>CAVSDM010000017.1:0-621519 GCA_963726735.1 uncultured Acidobacteriota bacterium | reverse complement strand
CGTCGCGTTAATCGTCATCGAGGTCGAGACGGAGTCCAGAGGGATGCCGTCGAAGAGCCGCTCCATGTCTTCGAGCGAGTCGATGGCGACGCCGACTTTTCCGACCTCGCCCGCGGCGAGCGGGTCGTCCGATCCAGCCCGATCTGCGTCGGCAGATCGAAGGCGACCGAGAGGCCGGTCGTCCCTTGCGAGAGCAGAAACTTGTAGCGCGCGTTCGACTCTTCGGCCGTCGCGTAACCGGCGTACTGGCGCATCGTCCAGAGGCGGCCGCGGTACAGGTTGCGGCGGACGCCGCGCGTGTACGGGAAGTCGCCGGGGTCGCCGAGGTCTCGGTCGTAATCGAGCGGCTCGGTGTTCGACGGGTTGAAGTCGGTCGGGAGCGGGATGCCCGAGGAGGTCTCGAAGTGCTCTCGCCGCTCGCGCGGTGCGTCCGTCTTGTGCTCATAAATTCCCTCAAATAGGCAGATGGCCGTAGGCAGTTGAGAGCGCAGCGGAGCGGCGGCTGAGTTTAGCCCGGCCTTTCAAGGCCGGGTCAACGGCGTCCTGAATAACGTGCGTCGCGTTAGCGACGGCTGAGCCGACGCAGCTCGTTCAGGCGTCGCTGACGCGACGCGGCACGTCGGTCAACATCTTTCCCGGCCTTTCAAGGCCGGGCTACATTCGGACGCCGCTGACGCGGCTTCAAACTGCCTGCTGCCATCTGCCTACTGCCTATTTTTTCTCACTTTTCTGAAGCCTAGCACAGGCGCCTGGGGGCGGCAACGGACTGTTTCTGTCCACCCCGTTTAACGCCCTGTGTGCGCTAACGCTTCGCCAACTTGAACGGGCCGCGGGTACAACTGAGAGCCCTGGCGGCGCGTCTGATGACGTTGCAATGAACGCGCAATGCGGGCGCAACGGGCGAACAAGGTTTCCGGGTAAGGACAAGGGGTTCGGGCACTCCGGCGTCAAACAATCTTCCTAAACAATTAAGGAATTTTTGCCGATGAGAAAGACGCTTTTTTCTGTTCTCCCGCTACTCGTGTTTCTGGGGCCGAGCTACGCTGGGCTCTCCTCCTTCCTCGGGTTCTTCGCCGGCCCTTCGGCGACCCGCGTCGAGGCGAACCACCTGCGCAAGCCCTCTCGAGCCCCGCGACCGTACGCCTGCGCGGGCGCATCAGCGAGGCCAAGCGCGAACTGAAGAAGCTCCCCGCCGACTCGCTTCGACCGAAGTGACGCTCGCCGTCGCCGCGCCCTCGGGCGACGTGCAGACGCTGCGCGCCTCGAAGGAAGAATTTTTGACGAAGGGCGGCCAGTTCACCGCCGTCTCCTCCGACGGCGAGCCGCTGAAGGTCTCAATCGTCCGCCCGAACTACGTCAACACGGCCGTGCGCGTCACGGACGCCGAAGGGCCGCGAGCTTCAGCCGCTCGTCGTGCGCTACCCGGTCGAGAAGGGCGGGAAGCTCAAAGAGGTCGCCTACTACACCTCGGCGCACCCCGCCGTCGAGGGTCAGGAGGTCGTGCGCGCCGGCGGCGAGTACGTCCGCGAGCGCCTCGACGAGGCCGCGCGCAAGCTCGCTCGGCTCGGCGAGCCCATCGACCCGGCGCTCATCGACGTGGCCGAACGCCTCTGTCACGTCGAGCACACCGACCACAAGCGCTTCCTCTCCGAGGACTCGGCCGCGCTCTTCGACGAGATACGGACGCTCTACGCCCTGAACGCGGGCGACACGTACCGCTACTCGGTCAGCTCGGCGGGCGCGGGCGGGATGGTGCAGATGATCCCGCCGACCTACAAGGGCATCCGCGAGCAGCACCCGAAGGCCGCCCTCAAGGCCGACTTCGTCGAGGGCATGCGCGACCACGCGAACGCGACGCAGGCGATGCTGCTCTACATGCAGGACACGTGGGACTACCTGAAGAAGCAGGAGGAGGTCGCGGCGGCGCTCGAAGGGGGCTTGGCGACGCGGGAGGAGCTGCTCGCGGCCGGCTACAACTCGAACCCGATGCGGCTCCCGAAATACCTCGCGCAGGGCGGCTCGGCCTGGCGCGTGCTCATCCCCGAGGAGACGAAGATGTACCTCCGCATCTACGCCGCGGTCGAGGCCCACGTGGACTTCGACGGCCGCTCCTAAGAGGCAAGGTTAATCCGAACGAACTCTCATCATGCGGCGGGCGCGCGCGGTCTTGACCTGCGCGCGCCCGCCGCGTAGCATCTCCGGGTAGAGAGCTATCCCTTAAAATTCGTTCGACGCGAGAAGCATTTGGAAATCAACGACGAGGCGAAGGAGATCGTGCAGGAGTTGGGCGCGGCCATCAACTCCGCGGTCGAGAACTCTTACGGAGGTGGCCGCCGCCATCGAGCGTCTTGCGCGAGGCCGGCTACGAGATGGAGCTGACGCTCCGGCTGGAGATCGGCCTGCGCGAGTACGAGGCCGAGCCCGACGAGGAGGGCGAAGACTCGGCCCGACTCGAACTCACCGACGAAGACCGCCGGACGCTCCGCAGCATGAAGATACGCTTCGACGACGCCGAATGAAGGCGTTCGCGCCGCGGGACGTGAAAAAGAAGAAGGGTTTGATGTTGCGACAGCCGTTCGCAGCGTCTTACTCACCCTTCCTCTCTCCCTCGCGCCCGGCAACTCCCGCTCGTCGGCATAAAGTACGGCGGCTCCTTCCTAGCCATCGTCGGCCATCTCGCAGTCCTCGGCTTCGGCCACGCGCTGCGCCGGCCCGGTCGGCACGACTGCTAACGCTCTCCGCCCTCCGAGGGGCGCGTGTGCTTTCCTTCCGCCTTAATATTTACTTTGATCGAGTTTTCTCGCCTTATAGCTTTGCCGAAGAGGAGCATTAACTAAAGGTATGCCCACACACTCAAGCAGCAACGGCAGCGGCCAGACGGGCCGGGTCGTGCAGATCATCGGCCCCGTCCTCGACGTGGAGTTCGGCGACGGCTACCTGCCGCCCATCTACACGGCGCTGCGCGTCACCTCCGCAGGGTTCGACGTGCCCGACCCCATCGACATCATCTGCGAGGTCGAGCAGCACCTCGGCGAAGGCCGCGTCCGCACCGTCTCGATGCAGCCGACCGAGGGCGTGGTGCGCGGCATGATCGCCACCGACACCGGCGGCGGCATCACCGTCCCCGTCGGCGAGACGACGCTGGGCCGCGTCCTCAACGTCATCGGCCAGCCCGTGGACAACCTCGGGCCGGTCAACTCCGAGCAGCGCTACCCCATCCACCGCCACGCGCCCTCGCTCGACGAGCAGTCGACCGAGATGGAGATGTTCGAGACCGGCATCAAGGTCGTCGATCTCATCCAGCCGTTCCTGCGCGGCGGCAAGATCGGCCTCTTCGGCGGCGCGGGCGTCGGCAAGACCGTGCTCATCATGGAGCTGATCAACAACGTCGCCATGAAGCACTCGGGCTTCTCGGTCTTCGCGGGCGTCGGCGAGCGCACGCGCGAGGGCAACGACCTTCTGCGCGAGATGGTCGAGTCGCAGGTCATCCAGTACGGCGAGGAGTTCAACAAGCACTTCGACGAGACGGGCGAGTTCGACATGACGAAGGTGGACATGGAGCACCATCGGCCAGTCGAAGGTCGCGCTCGTCTACGGGCAGATGACCGAGCCGCCGGGCGCGCGCCTGCGCGTCGCGCTCTCGGGCCTCACGGTCGCCGAGTACTTCCGCGACCAGGGCCTCGACGTGCTGCTCTTCGTGGACAACATCTTCCGCTTCACGCAGGCGGGCTCGGAAGTGTCGGCGCTGCTCGGGCGCATGCCTTCGGCCGTCGGCTATCAGCCGAACCTCGCCACCGAGATGGGCGAGTTGCAGGAGCGCATCACCTCGACGCGCACCGGCTCGATCACCTCGATTCAGGCGGTCTACGTCCCCGCGGACGACTACACAGACCCCGCGCCCGCGACGACCTTCGCGCACCTCGACGCCGTCACCGCGCTCTCGCGCCAGATCGTTGAGCTGGGCATCTACCCGGCGGTTGACCCGCTCACGTCCTCGTCGCGCATCCTCGACCCGCGTATCGTCGGCGAAGACCACTACCGCACGGCGCAGGCGGTCAAGCAGATTCTCCAGCGCTACAAAGACCTGCAAGACATCATCGCCATCCTCGGCCTCGACGAGCTCTCCGACGACGACAAGCTGGTCGTCAGCCGCGCGCGCAAGGTGCAGCGCTTCTTCTCGCAGCCCTTCTTCGTCGCGCAGCAGTTCACCGGCATGGAGGGCAAGTACGTCCCCGTCGCCGACACCATCAAGAGCTTCCAGGAGATCATCGACGGCAAGCACGACGACCTCCCCGAGCAGGCCTTCTACATGGTCGGCACCATCGAAGAGGCGCGCGAGAAGGCCGCCCGCATGGCCGCCGGCGCCTGAAGGCGCGTGATGAGTGATGAGCGATAAGTGACGAGAAACTTGCACTTACCTCATCACTCATCACCCATCACTCATCACTTAAGAACATGGCCCTTCAACTAGACGTTATCACGCCGGAGCGGCGCCTGCTGTCGGAGCAGGCGGACTCGGTGACCGTGCCCGGCCTCGGCGGCGAGCTGGGGATTCTGCCCGGCCACACGCCGCTCATCTCGGCGCTCCAGACGGGCGTGCTCTCCTACACGCAAGGGCGCGACGACGCGTCGGCTCCTCGTCTCGGGCGGCTTCGTCGAGGTCAATAACGACCGCGTCTCCGTCCTCGCAGACCTCGCAGAGTTTCCCGAAGAGGTGGACGCCGCGCGCGCGCGCGCCGAGCGCGAAGAGGCCGAGCGCCTCCTCGGCGGCTTCTCGGGTACGCCCGAAGAACTCGCCGACGTTCGCGCACGCCTCGACCGCGCCAGCACGCGCCTCCAGCTCGCCGCGGGCGACTCGCGCGCGCTAAAAATTCGACAGCCAAACCGGGCGCGTACGACCTTTGAACGGTCGTACGCGCCCGCCTCTTTTCAATCGAACCGCAACGAAAATTTCTTATCCTTTTAGCGTTTCATGCTTGAAACATTTGCCCGCTCGTGGCATAATGGCGACCTCAAACGTTGACCGCGGACGGGACAGGCAAGGGGGTTTTTAAGGGATGTCACAGGCGGCGCCGGAGGCGCTCAAAAACGTTGTCGAGATGCCGCGCGAGGTCTCGGGCGCGGCCACGCAGGACGACCAGTTGGTCGAGTCTTCCCTGCGCCCTCGGTCGCTCGAAGAGTACGTCGGGCAGCCGAAGATTACGACCAATCTCAAGATATTCCTCCGCGCGGCGAAGGCGCGGCGCGAGGCGCTCGACCACGTCCTCTTCTTCGGCCCGCCGGGCCTCGGCAAGACGACGCTCTCGCAGATCATCGCGTCGGAGATGGACGCCCCGCTCAAGAGTGTGAGCGCGCCCGCCATCGAGCGCGGCGGCGACCTCGCGGCGGTGCTCACGAACCTGCAAGAGGGCGAAGTCCTCTTCATCGACGAGATACACCGCCTCAAGCCTCAGATCGAAGAGGTCTTGTACCCGGCGATGGAGGACTATCAGCTCGACATCATGATCGGGCAGGGCACGGCCGCGCGCTCGATCAAGTTAGACCTGCCGAAGTTCACCCTCGTCGGCGCGACGACGCGCGCGGGGCTCATCACGGCGCCTTTGCGCGGGCGGTTCGGCATCGTCTTCCATTTAGATTTTTACTCGCAGAAGGATTTGGAGATTATCGTCCACCGCTCGGCGGAAATCCTCGGCGTGGAGATGGAGGCGTCGGGCGCGAGTGAGATCGCGCGGCGCGCGCGCGGGACACCGCGCATCGCGAACAGGTTGCTGCGGCGCGTGCGCGACTACGCCGAGGTCGAGTACGACGGGCGTGTGACGCGCGAGGTGGCGCGGCGCGCGCTGGACGAGATGGAGGTCGATAAGTTCGGCTTGGACGAGATCGACCGGAAGGTCTTGACGACCATCATCGAGAAGTTCGACGGCGGCCCCGTCGGCGTCGGCACCATCTCGGCCTCCATCAGCGAGGAGCGCGAGTCGATTGAGGAGATCATCGAGCCGTACCTCATCCAGATCGGCTTCCTCAACCGCACGCCGCGCGGCCGCGTCTGCACCCCCGCGGCCTACCGGCACATGGGGTTCACGCCGCCGAAGAAGAAGGATTGAGTTTCGGCCTTTAACGAGGTCGAAAGTAGCCGGGCGGGCGCGCGTTGCAGGATCGGGAGCCTCTGACGCCGCCCGCCTCGGTGTATCTGTTACTGGGGTTTCGCCATCGGCACGGTGGTGTCGCGCTTGATGTCGAGGGTGACGTGGACGAGGTGCTTGTCGTGGTCGGGCCGGGCCTGGCTGACGACCTTGAGCGCGGGCAGCGGGTTGCCGGAGCGGGCGGCGTCGCGCTGGAACTCGGTCACGCTCTTCCTGACGAACTCCTCGATGTAGCCATCGTCGTAGACCTCCTTGTGCAGCAGGCGCCAGCGGCCGCGCAGGTTGTTCGTCGCCACCTCGTCGAGCAGCCCCGTGATGTTGAGGTCGCCCATGTGATACTGCGGCCCCTCGGTGACGCGGAAGCGGTACGAGACGCTGCGCGCCGTGTCGTCGAACTCCGTCTCGGCGCGGACGCGCGCGGCGATGTAGCCCTTGCGGCCGAAAGCCCTGCGCACGTTCGCGAGCCCCTTCGCGATCTTGACGGCGTTGGCGACCTCGCGGTCCCTCATCCCCAGCGCGGCGTCCAGCTCCTGCGCGGTCAACCCCTCGGCCCCCTCCCACGTGGCCTTGCCCCAGACGTAGATCGAGCCCTCGTCCACCGTCATCGCGACCGCCACGCCCTTGCACTCGGGCTCGCTTCGGGTGTGACCTTCGGCGGGCTGAAGGAGGCGCGCAGGTAGCCGCGCTCGTGGTAGAGCGGCAGCAGGTTGCTCTCGACGAAGCCGCCCACGTAGGCGCGCGAGTAGTCGTTGTCGAAGATGCCGCCCGACTTCGTTACCAACTGCTCCGCGGGCACGGCGCGCGCGCCCGCGTACGTGATCTTGCAGACGTGCAGCCCCGGCCCCTTGACGCTGAAGAGGTGTTCGACCTTGTGGCTCGCGGGGTTCTCCGCGAGCGTATACTCGACCGCGCCCTCGATCTTGCGCTCGCTCAATAGTTCCGTGAGTGCCTGCTTGATCTGCTCGGTGACGCCGCCGGCCTCGGGCGCGGTGCCGTCGAAGGCCGGGAGCTTGCGGCGGACGGCTGCGTTCAGCTCCTCATCGGTGAACCAGACGAAGTTGTCGAACGCGACGGGCATCGTCCACTTCCGCTCGACGACCTCGAAGGTGAGGAGCGCCTTGTCGGTCGTCCCCTTAATCTTGTAGCTGAGGTTGGTGAAGAGGCCGGACTCCAGCAGGCGGTTGGCGGCCGCCTCCACGTCGTCGATGCTGACGGTCTGGCCGACGGCGAGGGCGCTCTTCTCCAGCGCCTCCGGCTCCTTGACGCGTTCGAGTCCCTTGAACTCTATCCTGTCGAGCTTGAGCGACTGCTGGGGCTGTTGCTGTTGCGCGCGCGCGGCCGGCGCGAGCGCGAGGAGGAGGCACGCGGCGAAGAGCGCGACGCTGGACTTCACACGATGAGGCACAGACAGGGGCACGAGGTTTCTCCGTTTGTCGTTCGGGTTTATCGCCGGGGAGCGCGAGCATTTTAACAGCCCCGCGCGGCAGACCGAAATGAGGGATTAACTACAGAGAGACGGAGGCACAGCTAAGCGTCTATAGCTGTGCCTCCGTCTCTCTGTAGTTAATTACCTTTAAGACTTCGCTTCCCTGATGCGCGCGCGCATCTCGCGGACGGCGTCGGCGAGGCCGTGGAGGACGGCGCGGGAGACGACGTTGTGGCCGATGTTGAACTCGGTGATCTCGGGGATGGCGGCGACCTCCCCGACGTTGCGGTAGGTGAGGCCGTGGCCGGCGGCGACGTGCAGGCCGTACTGTGCGGCGAGCACGGCCGCCTCGCGCAGGCGCCGCAACTCGGCCGCGGCGCGCGCGCGCCCCTCGGAGTGGACGGCGCGCGCGCCGAGCGTGGACTCGGCGTAGACGGCCGTGCACAACTCGACCTGCTGCGCGCCGGCCCTGTGCGCGGCCTCGATCTGGCGCGCGTCGGGGTCGATGAAGAGGCTGACGAAGATGCCGCCCTCGCGCAGTTTATCTACTGTCGTGCGCACGGTGTCGAAGTTGGCGACGGCGTCTAAGCCGCCCTCGGTCGTGATCTCGCCCGCCGTCTCGGCGACGAGCGAGACGGCGTCGGGGCGCGCGTCCACCGCTATCCCGATCATCTCCTCGGTGGCGGCCATCTCGACGTTCAGGTAGGTCGAGACGACGCGCCTGAGCGTGTAGAGGTCTTCGTCCTGTATGTGGCGGCGGTCGCCGCGCAGGTGGACGGTGATGCCGTCGGCCCCCGCGTCCTCGCAGATGAGCGCGGCCGCCGCCAGGCTCGGCTCCGGCGCCCGCCGCGCCTGCCGCACGGTCGCCACGTGGTCGATGTTGACGTTGAGCCTCGCCGTCATCTTTCAACCTCCCGGTAAGAGCTTCAAATCCTCTGCCCGGCGAGTTCGGGCGACACGTCGGTCTCTATCTCTGTGGCTTCGGTCAGACGACGGCGGTTCTTAACTTTCTCGGCAGCCTCGCGGGCGCGCGCGATGGCCGCGTCGTAGAGGCCGCGGGCGGCGTTGCGGCGGACTTCGTTCAGCTCGCCGAAGCCTTGCAGGCCGGTCTTGAAGCTGACGGAGCCGCCGGCCACGTCGTCCCAGCGGACCGGGTATTCGAGCATCCTCAAGTTAGCGCGGTGCGCGATGAAGAGCAGCTCCACGTCGAAGCCGAAGCGGTCGATGAGGGCGCCCTCGACGACCGCGCGGCACACGTCCATGCGGAAGGCTTTGAAGCCGCACTGCGTGTCCTTGAAGGGCAGGCCCGTCAGCATCCGCATCACGAGGTTGAAGACGCGCCCCGATTGCTCGCGCGTCCACGGCTGGTGCGTGCCGATGAGGCGGCGGTCGAGCGCGCGCGAGCCGAAGACCACGTCGTACTGCCCCGAGCGTATCGGCTCGACGAGTTTGGGCGTCTCCGTGATGGGCATCGAGAGGTCCGCGTCGAAGAAGGCGGCGACCGTGTTGCGCGCGGCCAGGAGCCCCGTGCGCACGGCGTTCCCCTTACCCTTGTTCGGCTCGACGCGGATGACGCGCCCCTCGACCGAGGGCACCGCGCGCTCGTCGAAGACCGCTTCGGCGACCCGCGACGTGTCGTCCTTCGAGCCGTCATCGACGACGATGACCTCGCCGCCGCCGGGCCGGTCTTCCAGGTAGGCCACGACCTCGCGCAAAGTCTTCGCGATGCGCGCCGACTCGTTGTAAGCGGGGATGATGATTGAGAGAGAAGCTGAAGACATCGGTTCGGTAAAACTTCCGGGTCAAATACTGCCGCGAAAATATAGCAGAAAGTGGTCAGGAGACAGTAGTCGGGAGCGGTAGGCCGTGCGGGGTTTCGCCGCGGAGCGGCGGGTTGAATTTAGCCCGGCCTTTCAAGGCCGGGGCCGACGTTGTTAACCGGACGCCGCGTCGCGTCAGCGACGCCTGAGCCGCCGCGTCACGTTCAGGCGTCGCTGACGCGACGCGGCGGTTTTCGACCCGGCCTTGAAAGGCCGGGCTAAATTCATTTCGCCGCTGACGCGGCGACTGCCTACTGCCTACTTCCCTGCTCGTGTTAAAATCCTCACACGGGCGTATAAACGCGCGGAGGACGAGGGGAGTTCGGGAGTTTCAATCCATGAGCAGCAGGACGTTCGGACGCATCACGGCGACGATCATCATCGTGGCGGCGACGCTGGTCGGCGGCATCTACGGGCGGCGCGCCTTCTCGCAGGTCTCGGGCGGCGGCGGCCCCGAGGGCGGCGCGCAACGTATCGAGTCAACCTACCAGGAGGCGCTCTCGGTCATCTCGGAGAACTACGTGGACAGCGTGGACTACGAGAAGGCCAACGAGGCCGCCATCCAGGGCATGCTCTTTACGCTCGACCCGCATTCGAGCTTCTTCTCGCCGGCCGAGTACCGGCGCCTCCTGCAAGACCAGGAGTCGCGCTTCACCGGCATCGGCGTCTCCATCCTGCGCCACCGCGACGGCGTCTACGTCCAGACGCCCATCGAGGGCACGCCCGCGGCGAAGGCGGGGACTGCGCTTCGGCGACCGCATCGTCGAGGTGGACGGCAAGGACGCGCGCGACTGGACGACGCAGGCCGTCTCGAAGGCCGTGCGCGGCCCCGAGGGCGAGCCCGTCACCATCAAGATCGAGCGCGCGGGGTCGCAGGCCCCGCTCTTCTTCACCATCAAGCGCGGCAGCGTCCCGCAGCCCTCCATCCGCAACGCCTTCATGGTCAGGCCCGGCGTCGGCTACGTGGGCCTGACGGGCGGCTTCACGCACACGACCTCGGATGAGCTGGCCGCGGCGCTCGAAGAGTTGAGCGGGCAGGGGATGCAGCAGCTCGTCCTCGACCTGCGCGGCAACCCGGGCGGCCTGCTCGACCAGGCCATCAAGGTCGCGAGCCACTTCGTCCCGCGCAACAAGGGGGTCGTCTCCGTCCGCACCCGCGACGAGGATAACAACCGCGAGTACAAGAACGTCTACTTCGACCCGGTCGAACACCCGCTCGTCGTCCTCGTCAACGGCAACTCGGCCTCGGCCTCTGAGATCGTCGCGGGCGCGGTGCAGGATCACGGCCGCGGCCTCGTCGTCGGCGAGACGACGTTCGGCAAGGGGCTCGTCCAGCGCATCTTCAACCTGCCCTACGGCGCGGGCCTCACGCTGACGACGGCGAAGTACTACACGCCCTACGGCCGCCTGATTCAGCGCTCGTACGCGGGCGGCTCCATCTACGACTACTACACGCACCAGAACCCGAACGCCGAGCCGACGCCGCAGACGACGCGCCGTGAACCCGACGGCGCCGACCCCGCAGCCGACGCCCGCCCCGACGCCTTCGGGGCCGCCCATCCGCACGGCGGGCGGGCGCGTCTTCTACGGCGGCGGCGGCATCACGCCCGACCGCGAGGTCAAGCCGCTCGAAGTGGGAAGCCCCGTGCGCGCGCGCATCTACGAGGAGGCTTTCCAGTTCGCGCGGCAGTTGGTCGGCGGGCAGATTCCGGGGCTTGAGAGCTACCGCGTGACCGCCGAGCCGCAGTTCGGCCGCAGCGCGCGCCCGACCGACTTCCCCGTCAACGACCGGTCTTGCAGGCGTTCCGCGACTTCGCCAAACGCGACGCGGAGTCGGGACTCACCCCGGCGCAGATCGACCGCGAGATCGAGTACGTGCGCCTGCGCGTCCGCGAGAACCTCGTCAACGCCACCTACGGCGGCGACGCCGCCACGCGCTACCTCCTCGAAGGCGACCCGCAGGTGCTCCGCGCGCTCGAACTCTTCCCCGAGGCCAAAGCCCTCGCCGAGAACATCAGCCGCCGCCCGGACTCGGAATGAAAGTCTCAGGCCATCAAGAAATAGAAGCGGGGCGTCCGATGAAGAAGAAGATTCTGGTCAGAAAACGTTCTTTGCACGACCCCGAAGTGAATGATCTGAAGGGCAAGACGCCGGCCGAGCTAATGGGCATGATGTGGCAACTTACTCTCGACGCCTGGTCGTTCAAGGAAAAACTTGATGCTGAATCCAGACTTCAGAGACATGTTGTCGTGCTTAAAAGACGAGGGGGTTGATTTCATTGTCCTAGGCGCGTACGCGCTCGCGGCACACGGCCTCATCCGCGCGACCGGCGACATCGACGTTTGGCTCAGAGTCAGCCCCGACAACGCCCGGAAAGTTACACGCGCGCGCGCCGAATTCGGCGCGCCAACTTCCGACTTCTCCGAAGCAGACCTCACGAGCCCCAACACAATCCTTCAAATCGGCGTTGAGCCTCGCAGAATAGACCTTCATAACAGGAATTGACGGCGCCGAATTCGATGAAGCGACACGGAGCAAGGTCAGGGTTGTTGTGGACGGCGTGGAGTTATTCGTCTTATCAAAAGAGGACTTGCTGAAGAATAAGCTGGCCGCGGGGCGCGACAAGGATCGCGGGGACATAGCCTGGCTGGAAAAACACTTGAGGGGTGAAACCTGGTTTTAATTGGCGAGAGGGCGGCAAGAGCCGCCCTCTCGCCAATTAAAACATAAAGCCCGGCTTACCTGTCGCTGCTCGCGACCGTCCGCTTGCGCGTCGCCGGCCGGGCTTTCTTCGGCGTGCCGAGGAGCGGCTCGGCGTGGCCGTCGGCGAGGGCTCGGCCCTGTTGGATGCTGGCGACGGGGACGACGAACTTGGTGCGGCGCGTGACGGCGGCGAGCATCTTCTCAAGCTCGGCGTCGTCGAGGTTGGCGGCGTCCACGCCGCTCGTGCGCAGCTCGTCGCGCAGGCGCGCGACCGTGTTGGTGCGGCGGTCGTACACGTCCGGGTAGATGTAGAGCACGCCGCCCTCGACGACCAGCGTGTCGTAGTTGATGTCGAACTCCAGCGGCTCTTCGAGCGCGGCCACGAGCGTATTCTTGGTCGCCTTAGCGTTCGCGATCTGCCGCCGCGTGACGGGCAGGGAACGCGCCGCGACGATCTTCTCCGCCAGCTCGTAGAGGTCTGCGCGCATCATGCGCACGCAGCCGTGCGAGACGAGGTTGCCGAGGTCGCCCAGGCCCTTCGCCTGATGAATGAGGTAGCCGTCGCCCAGCGGAATCTTGACCTTGCCGAGCGGGTTGCGCGGGTCGCTGGCCTTGATGACCTCGCCGGCGCGGACGCCCTTGTGGCCGCTGACCCAGTCGCTCGAAGGCGGAATCCACGAAGGGTTCCAGATGACCTCGTGCGCCTCGCGCTCGCCGATGTAGATGGGATAGTCCTTCATCCCGACGCCGATGTTCCAGGACCTCACCTCGCGCCCGTTCTGCCAGAGCGTGAGGCGGAACGAGGGACGTTGAGCGTCAGCTTGATGTCGGGCTGTCCCGCCTCGAACTCCGCCTTCTCGATCCTCCCGCCGGTCAGCTTGTCCGAGCGCTCCGACTCGAAGCGGTCGTAGCGTATGTAAGCTCTGCTGCTGCTGCCGCGCGTCGGCCGCGCCCGCCGACAGCAGTCAGCGCGAGCGCCGACAGCGAGACTCTTAAAATTCCGCGTGCGCAACATGAATGCTTCACTCCCTCCTCAACGAAAGCCCGCGCGCTCGGCCGGGAGGGAGAGCCGTGCGCGGCCGTGTTCCGACTCGAACGAACGGGGGTCGCGGGAGTAGGTATAGTTATCCGACGAAATGGTTGTCCGGCGCAAGTGAGACGGGGCGCGCTCAGTGGCCGATGACGCCGAAGTACATCAGGCTGGCCTGCACGACGCCGATGAAGAAGCCCATGACGAGGCCGAAGAGCTCGATGGTGCGGAGGTGCTGCTTGGCGACCGAGAGGACGAGGTCTTCGAGCTTCTTGATGGGATAGCCCGCGACCTTCTCCTCGACGATGCGGCCGATGTCGAACTCGGCGATGGCCGCGGGCAGGCGCTCGCGCGCGGCCGACTCGATGCGGTCGGTGAGCATGTCGGCGGCGCGCCTGACCTTCTCCTCGGGCACGAGGTCGCCGACGCGGCCGATGGGTTTGACCAGAAGTTTCTCCACCTGCGAGGCGAGGATGGCGTTGATGGTGCGCGCCGTCTCTTCGCGCGCGAGCACGCCCATGCAGGCCGCGCGCGAGCAGGCGCTTGAGCTCATCGGCCGAGTCGGGGCGCGCGTGTTCGAGCAGCGCGCGCAGGCGTGTGCGGCTTCAGGCGCTCCAGCGCGTCGGTGAGGTAGGCCGAGACCGAAGTCGAAAGCTCCGCGCTCTGCGCGACGGCGAGGATGCGCTCGGCGATCTGGTCTTTGATCAGTTTCGAGCTTGTCGGGGGCGACGTTGCCGACCAGCTCGTTGACGGGGCGCGCGAGCACGCTGTCGATGGAGGCGTTGATGAACTCCTCGGCCTGCCGCTCGAACGCCTCGCCCGAGAGGAACTCGCCGACGCGGCGCGGCAGGGTCTTGTTGATGAGGTCGTCCACCTCGCCGTGGATCTGCTCGCGCGAGATGAAGATTTTTTTGAAGAAGCTGAGCTGCTTGTAGTAGTCGTCCACCTCGCGCTTGATGAGCGCGCCGATCTGCTTGCGCGTGTCCTTGTTCGTGGCAAGCTCCGTGAGGTGTTGGACGATGGGCGGCACCTGGCTGTCGATGCGCTCCTTGATGACGGCGACCGTGTCGGGCGTGAACATCTCGGCGAGCGTGGCCCGGCTCGCGGCCAGCTCGTCCACGCGCGACGAGACGAACTCGCGCACCTTCGACTCGAACCCGCGCTCGTTGACGAGGCCGCGGAAGCGGTTCTCGACGAAGCCCAGGACCTGCTCGAACGCCTCGGGGCCGACGGCCTCGGAGAGGCGTTGCGAGAGCAGCTCGTCCACGCGGCGGTCGACGAAGCGCGTGAGCGCCTCGGCCGTCTCCTCGCTGCGGAGCGCGCCGGCGATGTGCTCGGCGATGCGGAGCTGGAGCGCGGCGAGCGCGTCGAGGACGGTCGCGCGCGCCGACTTCGGGATGGCGTCGAGGACGGTCGCGTAGTTCTTCTCCAGCAGCTCCTCCGTGTAGGAGTTGACGAGGGACTCGACCTTGCGGCGGAAGAAGCCGGTCTCGAAGAGCGCGTGGACGACCGTCTCCTGCGAGACGAGTTCGTTGCCGACGGCGTGGCCGATGGTCTGCGCGAGGCGCTCGCGGTGGCGCGGGATCATGCCCTGCGGCCAGATGGTGAGGCCGAAAATCTTCACGGGCTGGTGCGGGCGGAAGAGCATCCGCACGGCGAGCCACGCCGCGCCGTAGCCGTGGAAGGTGGCGACGAAGACGATCAGGAACGGCTCGAACCACTTGCTGTGGATGACGGCGTTAACCCACTCGATGGAGAGCACCCCACATGCGCGCGGCGGATTTTCAGGGAACGCCTTCGATGCTAAACGGCACGGCGCACGGGGCGTCAAACGAATTCACTCATCCCCGGCCTCTGCGCGCCGCCTTGAAACATCTTGACGAGGTTGTGAGGCGTGATTATACTCCGCGCCATCTCACCGCCCCGCGACCCGGCCGCCACCTGGGACGCCTCATTAATCCTTAGCTCGACAAACACCTGTTTGCCGGATTCCCGCGTGGCTCAATCCGTCACGTCAACTCGATTTCTCACAGAGACGTAAAGGAGCACTCCCTCTTGAAACGATCAACCTCTTCCTTGTGGGTGATATTGGCCGCAATCGTGTCCGCTTGCGCGACGGTTGCGTGCATCGGCTTATGGCACTCCTCTGCCACCGGCGAAAAAAAGTCCGACGGCAGGGAGCAATACGTCGCGCGTATGCGCGGCGGTCTGAGCGAAGTGGAGTTTGCGGCACCCGACAGTCCGCCGGGAGCCGCCCGTGCGGAAGTCGAGTCGCTGGCACGGGTCATCCGCAAACGTTCCGGCACCGATTTAAGTCGGGCGACCAAGGACAGGCTGGCCGAGCTGGAAGAACGGACTCTGCGCGGCGACCTGCGCCCCGTCACGGCCAGCGAGTTCGCCGCCGTCCTTACGCAGAGCTTGTTGGAGCGCGTGGCCGGTCTGTCCGACGACGAGGTCGCCCGCGCGATAGAGTCCACGCGCGGCTTCAACGCGCCGGACTTGCCGGAAGAGTTCAGCCGTGGCCGATCTAACGTGCGCATACGCGCGAACTGGGGCGGGCCGAAGGTGAGCGACGCACTCGTCGCACAGGTGAGAACCTTCCGTGACCAGGTGGCTTCGGGCGACGCGGCATTCAGACTGCTGGTATCCGGCTTTATTAACAAGGAGGTCGAAACCCGCGCGCAGCTCTTACAGGAGGCTCTACCCAATCAATTCAAGCGCAAGAGCGGCGCCCTGACGGGAGCATCTAATCTGACCCTGACACCCGTGCAGGCGATACTCGTCGCCTACTCTGTTATCAGCGACGACTACCTGCTCGACAACGAAGCGAACCTCCGCAGGGACATGAAGGGAATCAGAAACTTCCGCGCCAAGCGCGCGGGGCGCTTCCCCGACCCCGAAGGCTATTTCGCGTACGGCACGAACGGCTTCCTGTACTCTTCACCGCTCGACCTGCTCATGGACGAGCAGGCCGTCGGCCGGATGCTGCAACTGTCTGAGGAAAGGAGCACGCGATGAGCAGACTCAAGTTGTTCGCCGTAGCTTTTAACACTCACCCTCTCTGCCTTCACAATGGCCTGCGACGTGACGTGTGAGACGTGTGACCTGCAACCCGGCACTGTCGTCAGGTTCGTTGACGCCGACGACGTGGCTCACGACTTCACCGCGGGGCAGGACGGTTGCATACGGTTCGAGGCGGAGGATTGCAGAGAGTGGCAGTCGATTGAGATGCGGAAGCCGGCCCTTGAGGAATCCCAGGTGTGAGGCGGGGCGTAACCTAAGAAGAGACTAAGGGGGCGGCGCATCGTCCACACGTGACGCGCCGCCCCCTTAGTCTCTGTCATCAGTGACCTACTCGCGGCAGATACCCCCTCACGTCCACCGGAACTTCTTTCCTGTCTCCTGAATCGGCCGTGAAGGTCGCCGTACCGAGCAGGTCTGTGAGCGCGCTCTCAAGGTTGGTGTAGAGGAACTTGAAGTGCTCTTCGACGAGACGGTCGGGGATGCAGCGGCGGCCTTCGAGGGCGAGCGCCGGCTCGGTTCTTAAGACGAAGGCGCCGAGGCGGACGAGCCAGGCGGGCACGCGCGGGCTCCAGGGGCGCCGGAGCGCGCAGCGCAGCTCGCACATGAACTCGGCGTTGGTGACCGGGCACGGCCCCGTCGCGTTGTAGACGCCCGCGGCCCCTTCGCGCTCGACGCACCAGAGGACGAGGCGGCAGAAGTCGCGCAGGTGAAGCCAGCTTATGTACTGATGCCCCTCGCCGACCGTGCCGCC
The DNA here is from genome assembly GCA_963726735.1 of uncultured Acidobacteriota bacterium. Lineage (GTDB taxonomy): Bacteria > Acidobacteriota > Blastocatellia > Pyrinomonadales > Pyrinomonadaceae > QHXN01. The sequence continues at coordinate 604,622 of CAVSDM010000017.1, read as the reverse complement.
GAGGTAGAGGCGCGCGAGGCGCGCGAGGGTGGGGAGCGCGCCGCCGTCGCGGCCGAGCACGAAGCCGATGCGCAGCAGAACCTTACGCGTCGCGGACAGCTCAAGCGAGTCGAAGGCATGCTCCCAGCGCAGGCAGACCTCGACGGGGAAGCCTCGGCCCGCGGGCGCGTCCTCCGTCGCAGACGCGGCGGCCCGCGTCGCCGTAGACGGCGAGCGAACCGGCCTGGACTAACACTGCGGGCGGCTCCACGCACGCGGCAATCGCGCGGCCGAGCGCATCGACGGAGTGTATGCGCGACTCGACGATCTCGCGCCTGTGCTCCGGCGTGTGGCGGCAATCGACGCTGCGCCCCGCGAGGTTGACGACCGCGGCCGCGCCTTCCAACTCGCGCGCCCAAGGCCCGACGGTGCGCCCGTCCCACTCGACCTGCCGCACGCGCGAACGCCTCTTACTCACGCGGCGCGTGAGCACGACCGGCTCGTAACCGGCGCGCGCGAACGCCTCAGCCAGCGCGCGACCCAGAAAACCGCTCCCGCCCGCGAGCACCACACGCCCCTTCGACACCAAGCGACTCAGACATGGCCTCGAACCTCCTCGCCGCGCGACCAGCGCGCCTTCGCCGAGTCAGTTCTTCAAGTCCCATGCCGGACGCACGGAGGGCCTTTATGCTTTGAGTTTTTAAGGCGAGACGTTCCCGCGCCTTGCAAAAGGCGAGTCGGGAATGGCGGGTTAGCAGTTTGCCAACGTCAGATGGCGGCGGCGGGTTTTTCGACGGGGTGGCCGGCGGCGATCCAGGCGCCGGTGCCGCCCTCGACGTTGTAGAGGCGTCGGAAGCCGAGCGGGCGGAGCAGGCTCGTCGCGGCGCTCGAACGATAGCCGCCCGCGCAGATGACGGCGAGCGGGCGCTCCGGGTCGAGCCGCGCCGCCTCCTCGCGCAGGCGCGGGCTCAAAGGCGTGTTCGAGGCGCGCGGGGCGTGGCCGGCGTTGAACTCGGCCCCGCGGCGCACGTCGAGCAGTTGCAGCTCACCCTGCTCTTCGAGCATCCGGCGCAGCTCCGCCACCGACACCTGTTCGACCGAAGAGACTTCAAAGCCCGCCTCGCGCCAGGCGTCCATCCCGCCGCGCAGGTAGCCGCGCACCGTGTCGTGGCCGACGCGCGCGAGGCGCGTCACGGCCTCGTCCACCTGCGCCTCTTCCGCGGCGACGACGATGAGCGGCGCGCCCAGAGCAATCAACGCCCCGGCCCAGCTCGCGAACTGCCCGCCCAGACCGATGTTGAGCGCGCCGGGGACGTGGCCCGCGCCGAACTCCGCGGCCGGGCGCACGTCGAGGACGACGTAGCCGAGGTTGGCGTAAGCGACGACCTGCTGCGGCAGCAGGGCCGCGGGGCGGTGCACGTCCGCGAGCGGCGGCGCGCCCTCGCGGTTGATGCGCGCGTCGGCGGGGAAGTACGCGGGCGCCTCGGGCAGGTCGGTCGTCAACAGCTTGACGAACTCGTCGCGCCCCATCGGCGCGAGCGCGTAGTTGAAGCGGCGCTGCTGGCCGATGGTCGAAGAGGTCTCCTTCGAGATGTTGCGGCCGCACATCGAGCCGGCCCCGTGCGCGGGCCAGACCTCGACCTCGTCGTCGAGCTTGAGGAGTTTGTCGTGCAGGCTCTCGTACATCATCCCGGCCATCTGCTGCGGCGTGAAGCCGCGCGCGCCCGCGAGGTCGGGGCGGCCCACGTCGCCGACGAAGAGCGTGTCGCCCGTCAGAACCTTCTGCGGCGCGTCCGAGACCTCCGTGTCGGATGACGACGAGCGAGATGCTCTCGGGCGTGTGGCCGGGAGTCTCCAGCACGCGGATGCGGACGTGCCCGACGCGCAGCTCGTCGCCGTCTTTGGCCGCGCGATGTGGGAAGGTCGCGCCCGCGCGCGCGCCGATGACGATCTCGGCGCCGGTGCGCGCCGCGAGTTCCCGGTGTCCGCTGACGAAGTCGGCGTGCAGGTGCGTCTCGACGACGTACTTGATCTTCAGCCCGCGGGCTTCGGCCTCCGCGACGTACTGGTCAACGTCGCGCTGCGGGTCTACGACCGCGGCCTCGCCCGCGGAGCCGACGAGGTAGGAGGCGTGCGCCAGACAGCCGAGATAGAACTGCTTGAAGTACATGAACCGAGACTCCTGTCGGACACTCTCGACCCGACGTAGACGGCGGAGAAATTTAAGGCGACGGGCGGAAGAATTTCCGTGCCGGGATGTTACAATGGCGCCGGCCAAACCCCAAAAGCTCGAAGGACAAATCGGAGGAACGAAGAGTGATGTATAAGCCGTGTCCGCGTCTCCTGCCGGCGCTGCTCGCCCCCGCCCTGTTGTTGTCGGCCGCCGCGCTCGCGCGCGCGCAGGAGTTTGCGCCGAAGTCGGATGAAGGCGCCGCGGTCGTGGTCTCGGCGACGCCCCGGCAGCAGGGCGCGCAGCAGCAGCAACCGACACCCGACCCGCAGGGTCAGACCCAGAACCGGCCCGCGCCGCTCACGGCCGAAGGGAAGATCAAGCGCGCGTTCCGCGGCGCCTTCCTCAGCCCCTTGCCCTACGGGACCGCCGCCTTCAACGCCGGCATCACGCAGTTGGGCGAAGACTATCCGCCGCACAAGGATACGGACGACAAGCTGGCCGACTGGGGCTCGCGCACGGCACGCGTCTTCGCCACCGGCACGACCTACAGAGTCTTCGGCAACGGCTTCTACCCGGCGCTCTTCAAGCAGGACCCGCGCTACGAGCGCTCGAAGAGCAAGAAGTTCGCGAGCCGTCTGGGCCACGCCGTCAGCCGCGTCTTCGTGACGCGCGACGACGACTGGAACCTGGAGCCGAACTACTCGCGTTTCGCCGGCGCGGCCACGGCGAGCGCGCTCGCCAACGTCTGGGAGCGCAGCACGCCCAAGCACGACCGCATCGGCGCCGACGCCACCTTCAGGCGCTTCGGCAACACCTTCATCTCCGGCGCCATCGGCAACATCTTCCGCGAATTCGCCAACACGTTAAGTCAGCGGCCGGAGACGGTCAGGCCGGGGGTTAGTTAGGAGTTATCGTCCTCAACTAAACCCCCGGCCTGACCGTCTCCGGCCCGTATTCAGTTGACGAGCGCGCGCTGGCGGAGTGCGTGGCGGAAGAGTTGCGCATCGCGCCCCTGCGTGTTGGGCGACCAAGTGGCGCGCATCGCGTGCGCGCCGGTCGTGTCCGGGGCGAGGTGGAGGCTGTAGGTCTCGCGCGTGCGCGGGCTCGTAGACGACGTAGCGGCGCCCCTCCTGCGCGCCGTCGGACGGGCGCGCGCCCTCGCAGACGATCTCGTCGTAGCCGTCGCCGTCGAGGTCTGCGACCTCCGCCGTCCACCCCGCGCCGCGGAAGCCCTCGACGTCGAGCGCCACGCTCTTCGTCAACGCGTAGCCGCCGCGCCCGTCCGCGCGCTCGATGACGAGCAGCGTCGCCATCCCGTCCGAAGGGTCTGCCGCGACCGCCGCCACGACCTGCCCGGCGCCCCTCCCGACGAGCTTCACGTCCGAGACGCGTCCGCGCGAGACCGAAGCGGCCACGCGCCACGCGCCTTCACGCGTGAGTTGTGCGGGCTCCGCGCGTCGCGCCTTGCGGTCCCGGCGCGGCATGAGCGCCGCCTTGACCGCCGCGGGGTCGCGCGCGACTTCGGCCAGCGCGTCCGTCCGCGCCGCGCGCGCAGTCCACGCGACCGCCACGGTGACCAACATCGCGAAGAGCGCGAAGAACGTGACGACGCGCGTGAACGTGTAGCGGCCGGAGTCGAGCGCGCCGATGGTCCCGGCGAACGGCTCGGCCTCGACGCCTAAGGGGATGGTGACGCGGCGCGCGCGCTCGACTGATTGCTCGACCAGCCGGCACGCCTCGGCCGCGGTCGCCGGCCGGTGCGCGGGGTTCTTCGCGAGCAGGGTGTGGACGGCGAGCGCCAACGCACGCGGGAGGTCGGGTCTTAAAGAGAGCAGGGCCATCGGCTGCGCCGTCGCCTGCTTGACGAGCACGACCGACGAGAGCTGATCGACGAAGGGCGGGCGCCCGGCCAGCATCTCGTAGAGCAGGACGCCGACGCTGTAGAGATCTGTCGCCGGTCCGACGCGGTGGCCGAGGCACTGCTCGGGCGACATGTAGCGCGGCGTGCCGATGATGAGGCCCGACTCGGTCGTCGCGTGCGTGCGCGTCATGTCGGTCGAGTCCTGCAAGACCTTGGCGATGCCGAAGTCGAGCACGCAGACGCCGCGCTCGTTGATGATGATGTTCGAGGGCTTGAGGTCGCGGTGGACGATGCCGAGCGCGTGCGCTTCCGACAGCACGTCGCAGATCTCCGACGCGACGCGCACGGCCCGCTCGGGCTCGAACTGCCCCTCGCGCGCCAGCGTCTCGGCGAGCGTCGAGCCCTCGACGTACTCCATGACGATGAAGGGGCGGCCGTCGGCCAGATGCCCGGCGTCGAAGATCATCGCGCGCGCGCGGGTGCTTGAGCCGCGCCATCGTCCGCGCCTCGCGCATGAAGCGGTCGGCGATCTCGGGGTGCGCGGCGAACTCCTGTTTCAGGATTTTGATGGCGACGGGGCGTTCGAGCCCCAGGTGGGAGGCACGGTAGACCGTGCCCATGCCGCCCCGGCCGATCTCGCACTCGACGCGAAACCGGCCCGCGATAATCTGGGGGGTGTCCATCTCCTGACCCTCTCGTTCGGGAAAGCAGGGTCGCTGCGGACGGCGCGCACTTTTCTCACTTCTCGACGCGGGGCAGCAGAGAGAAGAAGAGGGCCGCGGCCGAGCGCCACGGGTGAAACCTGACTGGGACAGTTGTAGGGAGAAACGATTCGCCCGACCTTCCGACGCAGGCGGGCGAGTGGAGAGTGTAGCATTTCTGCCGCGGCGCGCAAGAGTTTTTCCGCGACCGGAAGGCTTACCGGAAAGTGGCGGGCGGGGCGCTCTTCAAGCGTGCCCGAGCCCGCCCGCCCACTGAATCAACATCACGGAGACGACGACGGCCCCGTAGAGAGTCGCCCACGACAGGAGCCGGCGCCGCGCCGGAGTCTCCCCCTCGTCGAGACGCGCCGCGAAGAGGAGTTGCGCGGCGAGCAGGATGAGGGCGGCGACGAGGACCGGGCCCGCGGGGTTCACCGCGAGCGCGCCCCGCAGGTCGCCGCCCAGAGTCAACAACACGCTACGCGTCATCCCGCACCCGGGGCAGTTCACACCGAACAGCAGGCGCGAAGGGCAGATGACGGGCAGCTCGCGCCCCGCGACGTGGACGGCCGCGGGACTGGCGGTGGCGAGCCCGCGCGCCAGCGCCAGCGCCGCAAGGAGCGCGGCCCCGGTCAGGCCGGTCTTCAAACGCTCTCGACTCGGCCCCGACGCCGCCCCGGCCGACGCCCGCGGGCGCCCTAGAACCAAGCCTTCTTGCCCTGGACGTACGTCCTGACGAACTCCTCGTCGGACTTGGTGAGGTAGATGATCCCCTCGACGAGGCCGACGATGCCGACCGCGATGGAGGCGATGCCGCAGGTCAGGAACATGCCGATGACCCAGGCGGCGAGCATGATGATGCCCTCGGTGTTGTAGCCGAGGATGAACTTGTGGACGCCGAAGCCGCCGAGCAGGATGCCGCAAATGCCGGCCGCCATCTTCTTGTTCGCGCCCTGCGCCATCCAGTCGCCGGCCTGCTGCTGGTAGTTCGACATGGTCCTGCCCCGGCGAATAGCTCGGGTAAGCCGAGGGGGGCGGCTGCGGCGCCGAGTAGCCGCTCGACTGGTAGTCTTGCTGTGTCTGCTGCTGCCCGAGGTCGCCGCTCTGGCGCCAGGACTCAGGTTGGGGGGAGGCCGGGAGCGTCGTGCCGCACTTCACGCAGAAGCGCGTCCCCTCGACGTTCTCGGCACCGCAGGAAGGACATCCGATCATCTCTCTCTCCTTATCACGACCCGGCGCGGCCGGGGCTCAATTTTCAGGGGTGGAATTTTTCGGGCCAAGCCGGGAGTCTACAGGACTCTTAAAGCTCGACGGACGGCCACAAGTCTTTCTCACAAACGGGAGCAAAAGTAAAGAGGTGAATAGTGAATAGTAAATGGTGAATGGTGAAGAGCGGTTTTCACCATTCACCATTTACTATTCACTATTCACCATGTCCGGCACCCAGAAGGTCTGGCCGGCGGATTCGACGCGGCGGAGGCCGCGCGCGGGCAGCTCGCGCTCGGTGAGGCCGAGGTAGGTGAAGTGCGGCAGGTCGCTCAGGACGGTCTGGAACCAGCCGTGGCGCGCGAGCAGCGCGCCGACGCGCGCGTCCTGAAACTCCTCGAGGTCGAAGGCGAGCATGGCGAGGTGCTGCGAGGCGCCGGGCGCGGCCACCGACTGGAGGATGCTCTTGTCGAAGTACTTGCTGAAGAAGACGCCGCCGCTCTCAAGCTCCAGCACGGCCGCCGCCTGCTCGCGCAGAGGGAGCCCGCGCAGGCGCTCGGCCTCCGCGCCGTCGAGCCGCCCCGCCGCGCACCAGTGTTCGAGCGCCGGGTCGCAGCGCGAGCGCCAGAGCCGCAGCGAGTCGGCGTAGCTGCGCCGCCCCGCCTCGCTCCCGCCGCGCGGCGTGATGCGCAGCCCCGAGTAGGCCGCCTCCTCGCGCGCGCGCCAGCAGCGCGCCCAGCGCGCGCGGGCTGCAACTCGATGACGGCGCCGTCCATGACTTCGGCCGCGCCAGCCCGCCGCGCGCTGGAAACGCTCGACCGCCTCCTCGCTCTCCAAGACGCAGGCGTCGGGCAGCGCGACGCCCTCGGCGACGAACATCGCGCCGTACTCTTCGAGCACGCGCCGCGTCAGCGTGTCGCCGGCCGGGCAGAACTTCTCAAGGCTCAAGCCCCTCCGCGCCGAGCGCGCGCCCGAGCGCCGCGTGGAAGGGCGAAGCATCTGCGCCGCGCCCGCCCGCCGCGCAGGCGTCCTCTTGCTCTCCCAAACTCTTCGACGGACAAGTCCGTGGGTTCTCCTCTCGGCGCGCCGCGTGAGGCCGGGGCTTGTCCCCGCCGGCGTCGTGTGGTAACACGCAGGGACGATTGTAAACGAACGGGGGCGGGCGCTGACAAATCCGAAACTTTAAAAGTATGAGCCGGCTCAATAAATTTCAGGAGATACACGCACAGTACCGCAGGCACGGCTGGCGGCTCGCGCGCGTGCTGGCGCGGCCCGAGTCGCTCGCCGAGATGCGCGGCCGCGGCGCGGGCGACGCCGCGACGTTCGAGGGCGTGGCCGCGGCCGAGTCGGACGTGGACGCGATGTGGTTCTCGCGCCCCTCCGCGGAAGGGCGCGAGGCTTGGGAGCTGCGCCTCGTCGGCGACACGCCCTACGCGCTCTTCGAGCTGTTCGAGCCCGACGAAGCGGAGGAGGACCGCGAAGACGTGCGCCGCGAGATGGAGGCGCGTCTGCGCGAGTACGCCGCGCCCGGAAGCGCAGAAAGAGGAACGAGTGAAGGATGAACTGAAGGCGAGGGGCTTTCATCGTTCATGAAAGCCTTCACTCGTTCCTCTTTCTGCTTCTGATGCCTAACCCCTGCTCCGCCCGATCTTGACGGGAATCTCGATCTGCTCCGTCCCGCGCACGACGGTGACGGGGACGGTCGAGCCGGCCAACGCCTCGGCAACGCGGTAGCGGAGGTCGCCGGGGGTGCGGATGAGGTAATCGCCGAACTTGATGACGATGTCGCCCTCCTTCAGCCCCGCGATGTCGGCCGGCTCGTTGCGGTTCACGTCGTCCAGCTCGACGCCGTAGATGTTCGTGTTCGGCACCTGCACGCGCGTCGCCGACATCAATGCCGATGACGCCGCGGCCGCCCGGCCGCTGCTCGAACATCCTCATGCCCGGCGCATCCTTCTCCGCGCCCGTCGTCAGCTTGGCGGTGCCGGGCACGTTGTCGCGGATGAAATCGACATCGACGGTCTTGCCGACGGGGCGTCTCGCCGAGAATCCGCCGCATGTCGTCGGCGTTCCGCACGTCCTTCCCGTCGAACCTCTTGATGATGTCGCCGCCGATGAGTCCGGCGCGCAGGAGCGGCGTCTCCGGCCCGGCGATGCCCTGAACCAACGCGCCGCCGCCCGGGGCCGTCTCGAAGCCGTCAACCCCCAGGAAGGACCTTTCGACTCGCGGCACGGCGGCCCCGCCCCCGCGGCGCGACATCATCGCGAGCGGCAGCAGCCCGCCCACGATCAGCACGACCGCAATGATCGTCACCCACAGCCACAACGCCGCGCACGGGGCGGCACATCTTCGCCAGTTTCGAGGTCGCGCCCTGCGCCTGTTGGCCCCCCATCGCCGAGGCGGAGCCGAACGGCTGGATGGGCGCGGCGCCCCAGGTCTGTCGCGCCTGGAAGGGGTCCGTGGCGGGCGACGGCGTCGGCGCGGCCGTCGGCATCGAGGCGGCGTCGAAGCGCTGCGTGGGGACGTACTCTTCGACGCCCTCGCCGAGGCGGTAGCCGCACATGCGGCAGAAGCGCAGGCCGGCGACGAGCGTCGCGCCGCAGCTAGGGCAGTTGACCATGTTTTCAGCTCGCATCTGCGGCCCCCTCCTGTTCGCGGCACGCGTGAAAGTTTGTCCGGGACCCCGCCCGCGGCGTGCGCCGCCGGCCTACTTTGCGGCGGCGTGTGTTACCGGTATACGCCTGTCGGAGCGCCGCGGTTGCATCGGGCGCGCGCGGGACTTAGACTCGTGCCCGCGCCCTAAGTAACGCCGCGGCAGGTATTTTGGCTCGCGGCGCGCCCGCACGCAAGCGCCTCCGGCCGCCCGGCACGGTGTGTGCTCTACAGTCGAGCAGAAAGGGAGGTCGGACAGTTGGAAGTAACCAAGGCCCTCGCGGCACTCCAGCCGCTCTACGGCAAGGACAACGTCGAGATCGTCACCGAGACGGGCGCGCGCGTCCGCGGCGTCGTCCGCAGCCTCAAACAGACGCAGGCGCTCACACGCCCCAGCGTCAAGATCGAACGCCCCGACGGCGAAGTCGTCAAAATCCACTTCTCAGCCATCACCGAGATCATCGACCACAATCGTTGAAAAGCCGTAAACCGTGAACCGTAAACCGCGACAAGAAGATACTCTCTTTCACTTGTCACGTTTTACGGTTCACGGTTTACGGTGTTACAGTATCGGCCCGTCGGCCGCTCTCGGGGCCGCGGGAAGAGTTTTAAATGATGACGATTGAGGATTTCGGAGCGCGCGTGGCGAGCGTGTGGCAGGGCTTGAGGCCCTCGACGCGCAGCCTGGTCGAGCGCGCCCTCTCGACGCCCGCGCCACTTCAGCAAGGCCCGGCCGCCACCACCACGACGGCCTCACGCCGCGAAAGCATCTACGACGCGCGCTCCGAGTGGGAGTTGAGCCGGCTGCTGGCCGCGCTCGACGAGCGCGCCGCCGAGGTCGGCCCCGACGCCCTCAGCGCCGAGCAGTCGCGCGACCTGCTCCGCATGACCGAGACCTGCGCCGCCGTGCTCAACCGCGAGGCGCGCTCCTCCGAGGTCTTCGCGCAGTTGCTGGAGCGCGCGCTGCGCGTCAAAGACTACGCGCGCGTGGACGAGATCGCCGACGTGATGACGGCGCGCCTCGCCCCGAGCGAGTTGTGCGAGACGGCGCGCCACTTCAACCCGGCCGTCCGCGCCGTCGCGCAGGAGGCCCTGCTGCAACTGCCGACCGGCATCCTCGTCGCGCTGCTCGGCGACCCCGTGGACGCCGAGACCGCGCGCAACGCGCTCGAATCCCAGGCCGACGAGTACGAGTCCGAAGAGGCGCGCATTGTCGTCACCGCCCTCCAACAGGTCGAAGACGCCGAGGACGATTTCTAAGAAGGCCAAAAGGCAGACTTCAAAAATCAAAAGGGGGCACTGAGAAGCAGCGTGTTTCTCATCCCCCTTTTGATTTTTGAAGTCTGCCTTAACTTTCGCCTATCTCGCGCAGGCGTGCGACGACCTGTTCGATGAGCCAGTTGGGCGTCGAGGCGCCGGCGGTGACGCCGACGCGTTGCGGCGCCGGCGAGGTCGGCGGGGTCGATCTCTTCGGGCGTCTCGATGAGGAAGCTCTGCGCGCACTGCTCCTTGCAGACCGAGAGCAGCTTGAGGCTGTTCGAGGAGTGCTTGCCGCCGATGACGTAGAAGGCGTCCACCTCGCCCGCGAGCGCGCGCGCCGCGTCCTGCCGGTCGCGCGTCGCCGAGCAGATGGTGTTGACGACCTGCGGCTCCGAGTCGGACTTGGCGCGCACGGCCTCCGCCGCTTCGAGAAAGGTCGAGAGCTTCAGAGTCGTCTGCGAGACGACGAGCGGCGCGTGCAGCGGCGGGAGGCTTGCGACCTCCGAGGCGTCGCGCACGACGCGCGTGCGCTCGGGCGCGTAGCCGACGACGCCGATCATCTCTGGATGGTCGGGGTTGCCGACGAGAACCACGTCGCGCCCCTGCTCGGCGGCGCGCTCGGCGAGTTTCTGAACTTTGGTGACGAACGGGCAGGTGGCGTCGATGACGCGCTCGGCGCGTGCTTCCAAATCGCGCTGCACCTGCGGCGTGACGCCGTGCGCGCGGATGACGGCCGTCTCGCCCTGCGGCAACGTCGGCGGGCGCGTCGATGGTGCGCACGCCCTCGGCTTCGAGGCGTTGAATCTCCTGCGTGTTGTGGATGAGCGGCCCGAGCGTGCGCACGGTCGCGCCCTCCGAGAGCGCCCCCTCGACCATCTCGACGGCGCGCTCGACTCCGAAACAGAACCCGTACTCTTCGGCCAGCAGAACTTGCATAAGATTTTCGATTTACGACTTCAGATTTTTGATTTTGATTTTTAGGCCGGCGGCTTCAAATCGAAAATCAAAAATCTGAAATCAAAATTAGCCCACTCCCTCGGGCGGCGGGGTCTGTGTGATCGGCTCGGGGGCGTACGGGCGTTCGCAGCGACTCCGCCACTCCTCGCGCAGCCGCTCGGCCGCGGCGAGGCTGTCGTCAATCCAGCCGATGTTCTTCTCGGCGAACCAGCGGACTCCGCCCCAGAAGTTTTTCTCGAACTCGCCCAACTGCCGCGCCGCATCGGGCGGCAACACCGCGAACGACGCGTCGCACAGGAAGCGCACCGCGTCGCAGATGGGGTTGCCGGTCTTGTATCTCGAATCGTTTGTGTCAGCCATAGTGGAGAACCTCCTTCTTCCACAAACCATACGGCCGAAACGCCACGCACGTTCCGCGCCAGACAATCTTAGAGAAGGCAGAAGGCAAAGGCAAAGGGGGAGAGGGCGAAAGCAGGACGAGAGGCCGTGCGATTCTCACCCTCGACTTTTGCTTTTTGCCTACGGCCTTCGCCTTTTGCCTCCCCTTCAGTCCGCCCGGCCGAGCGCGCGCTTCACGGCGGGCCACATCTCGAAGGCCCAGAACTCGTAGCCCTCGTCCGAGGGGTGGAAGCCGTCCGGCGAGAAGAATTCGGGGTGCGTGGGGATGACTTCGGCGCTCTTCTCGAAGGCGTCGGCGAGGTGCAGACGGTGGCGCGCGGCCGCGTCGGCGATGCGCTCGTTGAAGAGGATGAGGCGGCGGCGCGCCACCGCGCGCAGGAAGAAGGGGACGCGCGGCGCGTGCGAGATGTCCGGCAGGTTCGAGACGACGACGGGCGCGTCCGTCTGCGCGCGCAGGCGCGTGACGATCTCTTCAAAGTTGTGCGCGAACTCCTCCGGCGTGGCCTGCCGCACGAGGTCGTTGATGCCGATGCCGAGGGTGACGAGCGAAGGCTTCGCTTCCCCCACCCGCCCGACCTGCGCGCGCAAAACGTCGCCGGTCGTCGCGCCGCTCACGCACAAATTGACGAGCCGCGAGCCCGGCCGCACGCGCTCGATGCGCTCGAACAGACGCGCCGCGTAGCCGCCGCCCTTCCGCGCGCCGACGCCCACGCCCGTCGAATCACCGAGCGCCACGTAGACGATTGGCTCACCCTTAGCTTCACTACTCATCTCAACTCATCCCGAGTTTCAACTTCAAATTTTATACGGCGGCCTCGGAGCGCACGGGCTCGCGCAGGACGGCCGACGGCGGCCTGCGCGGCGACGCGGGCGGCGTCGGGGTGCGCGTCCGTCAGGTTTGAGACCTGAAGCAGCGACTCGCCCGTGCGCGAGAGCATGCGGAAGAGGTCTCCCTCTTCGGCGCGCGTGCGGCGGACGAGCGTGGGCCAGTCCATCCCCGCGGCCCAGCGCGCGGCCGTGGCGGCGGCCGAGAAGTTGATCTCGGGCGCGGGCTCCAAGTCCTGCTGCCACTCGACGCTCGCCACGTCGTAGGCGATGCGGTCGAACTTCGCGAGCGCCGTGATGAGCGCGTCGTCCATCTCAAGCTCTCCGTAGTCGCGCTCGGCGTCCGCGGCGAGCGCGGCCATCAGGCCGGCGGCGCGCGGCGCGTCGAGCGAGGCAAACAGCCCGCGGCTCGATGGCCTCGCCGACGAGGAGCGGGCGGTCTAATCTGCAAGTCGGCGAGCCAGCGGCCGCGCTCGGTGACGCGCTCGGCGAAGAAGTCGAGGTAGCCGAAGTGGTGGAGCGCACGCGCGCGCCGCTCGAAGGGGTGCCAGGCTTCGCCGTGCACGGCTTCGAGCCTGCGCCCCAGACGCTCGATCGACTCTCGGCCTCCTGCATGACCGACCACAAGGCCTCCTCGCAGCGCGCGCGCGTCGCCGTCGCCGCCCGCGAGCGACTCGATGAGGTCGTTGATGAGCGCGACGGCCTCCTCGGTCGAGGAGCGCGCCGCGCGCAGTCCCGGCTCGCGCAAAGGCGTCGCGCGGTTCGCCTGCACCAGCTCGAAGGCCGCGTCGCGCGCCGACTCCGAGAGCGCGTGCGTCTCCTCCCACACGCGCCCGATGCGTTCGAGCGCGAGCGTGACCCGCTTGCCGTTGTCGCGCACGCCCGCGAGCCCGTCGCCGCGCCGCTCCGTGACGAAGACGAGGCGGCGGTTGCCTCTGCCCACGGAGACGACGCGGCCGGGCACGACCTCCTTGTCGAGCCAGCGCAGGTACGCGTCCGTGCGCGTCTGCGGCGCGTCTTCGAGCAGACGCGAGCGGGCGCTCGCCAGACGTTCGAGCCCGCGCGCGACCTCGGGCGGCAGGTCGCAGCCCGCTTCGGCGAGTTTCGTCTGCATGCGCCGCTCGGCCTCCGCGCGCGCCCGCTCGATGCGCGCGACCTCTTCGGCCGCGTCGCGGCGCGCGTAGGAGCGCTCGGCGATCTCGCGCACCTGCGCGAACGTGCCGTAGGCGTCGAGCAGGTTGAGGAGCGTCGTGTAGGTCGCGCGGAACTGGCTCTCCAAAGGGTCGGGGTCTGCGTGCAGGAGCGACGCGAGCTTCTGCGGGTTCTGGTGCAGCGCCCGGCGCGGCGACGATGAAGCCGACGCGGTCGCGCCCGCGGCGCCCGGCGCGCCCCGTCATCTGTTGAAGCTGCGAGGCGCTGAACGGTCTGCCAGCCCTGCCCGCGCCGCACGTCGATGTTCTCAAGCACGACGGTGCGCGCGGGGAAGTCCACGCCGGCCGCGACGGTCATCGTGGCGAAGATGGCGTCGAGCAGGCCGGCGCTCATCAACTTCTCGATGGCGAGTTTCCACGCGGGCAGATGTCCCGCGTGGTGCGAGGCCACGCCGCCGCGCAGGACCATGTCCCAGTGCCGGTGCTTGCGCACCTCCGGGTACTGCTCGGCCAGCTCTTCCAGAGACGCGACGCCGTCGCCTCGCTTCTCTCCGGGCCGACGCCGCGGCGCGGCGCGTAGGCGGCCTCGGCCGCGGCCTCGTCGCAGCGGCGGCGCGTGGGCAGGAAGATGATGGCGGGCAGAAGGTCGTAGGAGCCGAGCGCCGCGAGCAGGATCGACGGCGGCATCTCGGGCATCCCGGCGCGGCGTTGACGGCGCCGCGCTGGAAGCGACCCTGCGAGCCCTGCCGCTCGCTCTTCGAGGTCTGCATGAAGCGCGCGATCTCGTTGTTGAAGTGTCCGCGCTCGTCGAAGAGCGGCGTCAGTCCGCCGTCGGGAAAGAGGAAGGCGGCGCGCAGCGGGACGGGACGCGCGCCCGGCCGCGGGATGACGCGGCAGGGGTGTCCGCGCACCTCGGCTATCCAGTCGGCGAACTCTTCGGCGCGGCCGACCGTGGCCGAAAGCAGAAGCATCCGCACGCGCGGCGGCGTCAGGATGATGGCCTCCTCCCAGACGTGCCCGCGCTCCTCGTCGGCGAGGTAGTGCGCCTCGTCCAAGACGACGAGGTCGGCCTGCAACTGCTCGCCGCGCCGCAGCGCGTCGAAGAGTTGGTTTCGATAAACTTCGGTCGTGCCGACGATGAGCGGCGCGTCCGAGCGCTCCTTGCGGTCGCCCGTCAGGATGCCGACCTTCTCCGTCGCCGAACTCCGCGGAGAACTCGTGAAACTTCGAGTTGGTCAGGGCCTTCAGCGGGCTCGTGTACCACGCGCGCTTGCCCTCGGCCGAGCGAGCCGTCGAATCTCCTCGCGCGCGATCCAGGTCTTGCCGCTGCCCGTCGGGGCCGTGACCAGCACGTCTTCGTGTTCGAGCGCGGCGAGCGCCTCCAGTTGAAAGGGGTCGGGTTTGAACGGCGCGGGGTCGGGCGTGCCGATGCCTTCGAGGAGCTGGCGCAGAGGGCGCGTGCGCGACTGGCGCGTGGCGACGCGCGAGGCGGAGTCGGCCGCGGCGTTGGCGGCCGTGCGCGACTGGCCGTCCGGGCCGTCGCGTGCCCGCCCGCGCCCTTCGGAGGGTCGACGGGAGTCCGTTTGACGAAAGTCGGGCTGTCCTGTCGTCGCGGCCCGGCGTGCGACCGCCTTGGAGGCGCCGCGGCGGCCCCTGCCTCCTCTGCGCGAACGCGGTCATAGGCTGTAGATTCTACCGCAGGAACTTTGTGGAAAGCGCCCGCGTAATGCTAACTTTTGTGTGACTTTCGCAACGCCCGGGGGATATTAAGCGTCTAATCGTTCGTGTTTTGCCGGCGGCCCGGGCGCGCGGAGTTTTTAAAGAGAATGAGCGAGCTTTTCGACAGATTCGAGATCAACCGTACGCCGCGCTGGCCGCTGATGTCGCGGCTCGTGGCGCTCTCGCTCGTCGCGCACGGCCTCTTCCTCGTCGCGGTCGTCTACGTCCCGACGCTGCGCAGCATGCTCTACGTCGCCTCGAACGTCTCCGGCATCAAGTTCGTCAGCGAGGACTACGACCCGACGCTCATCGGGCAGCGCGCCACCATCGTCAGGTTCGAGCCGCACGAGAAGCTCTACTACCCGCCCGACTATTTCGGCGCGCCCGAGGTGGCCGAGACGACGCAGCTCGACGCGCTGGTCGTGCAGCAGTTCGTGCCGCCGCCGCCGCCGCGCGCGCCGGTCTACAGGACGCGCCGCCCGCGCGCGCCGCGCGTCGTCACGACCCCGACCGAGCCGACGCCGACGCCGGAAGTCGCGCAGGCCACGCCGACCCCTTCGCCCGCCCCCTTGACCGAGGCGGAGAAGCAGGCCGAGGCCGAGATGGACCGCATCGCCAAAGAGAACGGCATCGCGCGCCCGCCCGGCAACATCAACACCAAGCCCTTCGAGGACATCGCCGTCAAGGGCAAGGAGCTGTTCGACCAGGGCAAGCTCAACCTCAACAGCGCCATCGACGTGACGGCCACGGGCGAGCTGAACGAGGACGGCACGCTCAAGCCCGAGACGGTCAAACTCGACTGGGGGGCGACGCCGCCGACCGACCAGAACACCGCCGACCTCGCGCAGCAGCTCATCACCGCCATGAGCCAGAGCAGGTGCTCGTCGTCCTCAAGGGCGCGAAGGACGTGCGCATCTCGCTCAAGCTCGACCAGCAGACCGTCAAGATCGCGGTCTTGAGCGACCTGCCCACGGAGGACGAGGCGATGAAGACCGCGCTCGGCCTCTCGACGATGGTCGCCATCGGGCGCAGCGCCAAGAAGGGGACGAACGAGGGCGTCCTCTACGAGAACCTGAAGTTCGACAACCAGGGCAAGCAGTTCGCCATGAACTTCGAGATGCCGAAGGACGCGGCCGGCAAGATGATTACCGAGATGCTGGCGAAGAAAGTCGGCAAGCCCGCCGGCGACGGCGCCACCGCCGCGGCGACCCCACAGGCCCGGAGCTGAGAAGGCTCGGAGAAACGCTTGAGAGTCAAAGAACGAACCATGAGGGAATTCTTCAGCACGCATCTTCCACACGGGCGAGGCGCCGCAGGGGCGGGGCGAGGCCGCGCGCCTGTTCGCGCGCTTCGCCGTGCTCGGCGCCTTCGTCCTGGGCATAGCGCCGGGCGGCTGGGCGGCGCTCGCGCAGGCGCGCAAGTCAGGCGCCGGCGCGACGGCCGCGGCCGACTCGGGCGTCAAGAAGACCGCGAAGTCGGAGGCGCCGCGGGCGGAAGGGCCGAAGTCCGAAGGGACGAAGGTCAACGTCAGACCCATCAAGGCGTTCCTCGCGCGCTCGAAGAAGCTGCACGAGGACGGCAAGCTCGACCTCTCGAAGCCGCAGTCGATACTGGTCGTCGGCGAGCGGCAGCAGGACGGGACGCTGACGAACGTCCAGATCACGGGCGAGTCGGCCAACGACGCAGCGCTGCGCGCCGTCGCGCAGGACTTCGTCGCGTCGGTCAACGACAGCCACGCGCTCGCGTTCCTCTCGGACGTGTCGCGCGTGTCGATGACCTTCACGCTCGACGGCGAGCGCTTCAAGGCCCTGACCGCCTCGGACACGCCGTCGGAGGCGCGCGCCGAGGAGATGGCGCGCGGCTACCGCATGCTCCTCAACGTCGGCCGCCTCGCCAAGCGCGGCACCGACGAGGGCGCCCTCATGAGCGGCATGAAGGTCTCCGCGAGCGGCAAACAGCTCCTCATGAACCTCGACATGCCCCGCGAGCAGATGGGCAACATCCTGCTGCGCCAGATCACGCCGAACTAACGCCGCGCCGGCGCGAGGCGGCGGCCCCCGGCCACTGCCTTGCGCCCCTTCCGGTCGCTCACATACAATCGAATATCGGCATAAAGTCGCGGACGGCGGCGGGTCTCTACAGGGTGACAGCTCCCTGCCCCGCGGCCGCGCGGCTCGGAGAGGGGGCGGCTCCCCGGCGGGACTAAAACAATGATTGATAAATTTCTGACCAAGGTCTTCGGCAGCAGCAACCAGCGCTACATCAAGACGCTGCTGCCCCTCATCCAGCAGATCAACGACCTCGAACCGTCGGTGCAGAAGCTCTCCGACGACCAGATGCGCGAGCGCGTCATCGGGCTGCGCGAGCAGGTCATCAGCGAGGTCGGCGACACCACGGCCAAGGGCGAGGAGGCGCGCAAGGAGCGCAAGCGCCGCACGCAGGAGGCGCTCGACGAGATTCTGCCCGAGGTCTTCGCGCTCGACGCGCGAGGCTTCGGTGCGCGCCACGGGGATGCGCCACTTCGACGTGCAGCTCATCGGCGGCATCGCGCTGCACCAGGGCCGCATCGCGGAGATGCGGACGGGCGAAGGCAAGACGCTCGTCGCGACGCTGCCCGCGACCCTCAACGCCTTGACGGGGCGCGGCGTCCACGTCGTCACCGTCAACGACTACCTCGCCACGCGCGACGCCGAGTGGATGGGGCGCATCTACAAGTTCCTCGGCCTCACCGTCGGCGCCATCGTCAACGACCTCGACGACTGGGAGCGCAAGGACGCCTACGCCTCCGACATCACGTACGGGACGAACAACGAGTTCGGCTTCGACTACCTGCGCGACAACATGAAGTTCGACCTCGCGACCTGCGTCCAGCGGCCGCACTACTACGCCATCGTGGACGAGGTCGACTCGATCCTCATCGACGAGGCGCGCACGCCGCTCATCATCTCGGGCGCGTCGGACGAGGCGACGGACAAGTACTATCAGGCCAACGCCATCTTCCCGCACCTCAAGCGCGCGGAGCTGGTCGGCCCCGAGAACAAGCCCGGCCCCGGCGACTACGTCGTCGACGAGAAGCAGCACTCGGCCGTGCTGACCGAAGAGGGCGTGGACAAGGCCGAGCGTCTGCTCGGCGTCGGCAACCTCTACGACCCGTCGAACATGGAGATGCTCCACTGCGTCGAGAACGCCCTGAAGGCGCACACGCTCTACCGGCTCGACCACCACTACGTCGTGCAGGAGGGCGAGGTCATCATCGTAGACGAGTTCACGGGCCGACTGATGCACGGCCGCCGCTGGTCGGACGGCCTGCACCAGGCGGTCGAGGCGAAAGAAGGCGTCAAGATCGAGCGCGAGAACCAGACGCTCGCCACCATCACCTTGCAGAACTACTTCCGCCTCTACGACAAGCTCTCCGGCATGACCGGCACGGCCGAGACCGAGGCCGCCGAGTTCGACGCGACCTACAAGCTCGAAGTCGCCGTCATCCCGACCAACCGGGCGATGGTCCGCAAGGACAACTCGGACGTTATCTACCGCACGCTCCCCGAGAAGTGGGACGCCATCGTCGAAGAGATCATCGAGCGCCACGAGGCGGGTCAGCCGGTGCTGGTCGGCACCGTCTCGGTCGAGAACTCGGAACTCATCTCGCGCCGGCTCTCGAAGGCCGGCATCCGCCACCGCGACGAGGCGGGCAACATCCTCATCGAGGGCGACGGCACCATCCCGAACTACCACCACGTCCTCAACGCCAAGCACCACGAGCGCGAGGCCGAGATCGTCGCGCAGGCCGGCCGCAAGGGCGCGCATCACGATCGCGACCAACATGGCCGGCCGCGGCACGGACATCCTGCTCGGCGGCAACCCCGAGTTCCTCGCGCGCGAGCACTTCAAGCGCCAGGAGATAGACCCCGAGGAGGCGACGCAAGGAGCAGTTCGAGGAGGCGCTGGCCTACATCAAGCCCTTCGTCGAGAAGGAGCACAAGGAGGTCGTCTCCTTCGGCGGCCTGCACATCCTCGGCACCGAGCGCCACGAGTCGCGCCGCATCGACAACCAGTTGCGCGGCCGCGCCGGCCGCCAGGGCGACCCCGGCTCTTCGCGCTTCTTCCTCTCGCTCGAAGACGACCTGATGCGCATCTTCGCGGGCGACAAGGTCAAGGCGCTCATGCAGCGTCTCGGGATGGAGAAGGGCGTCGCCATCGAGTCGAAGATGGTCTCGAAGCGCATCGAGGCGGCGCAGAAGTCGGTCGAGGCGCGCAACTTCGAGACGCGCAAGCACCTGCTCCAGTACGACGACGTGATGAACCGGCAGCGCGAGACCATCTACGGCCTGCGCCGCCAGTTGATGGAGGAGCCCGACCAGCGCGAGTACGTCCTCGGCGTCGGCCCAGGATTTGCTCGGCGACCTCGTCAAGCAGTACCTCCCCGAAGCCGTCTCGCCCGACGACTGGGACGTTGAGAACCTGAAGATTCAGCTTCAGGCGACCTACGCCTTCGACGCCGAGGCCGAGGGCATCGACTTCGACAACTCGACGCCGTCGCTCATCAACGAGACGGTCTGGGAGAAGGCGAAGGCCTCCTACGAGTCGAAGGAGGCGCAGGTCGGCGCCGAGGCGCTGCGCACCTACGAGCGCATCATCATGCTCAACATCATCGACGCGCAGTGGAAGGACCACCTGCTCGCGATTGATCACTTGAAGCAGGGCATCGGGCTCGTCGGCTACGGGCAGAAGGACCCGCTCGTCGAGTACAAGAAGGAGAGCTTCGACATGTTCCAGGCGATGCTCGACCGCATCGACACCGCCACCGTGCGCACGCTCTTCAACCTTCAGGTCGTCGCCGAGCAGGCGCCCGAGCAGTTGCAGCAGCGCCGCCAGCGCCGCCCTACGTCGATGACCTTCACCGGCCCCAACCAGGGCGCCACGGCCGCCGGCGAAGAGGCCGCGCGCACCAAGACCGTCACGCGCGACCAGCCGAAGGTCGGGCGCAACGAGCCGTGCCCGTGCGGCTCCGGCAAGAAGTACAAGAAGTGCTGTGGCGCCAACGCGTAAGGCGGAGGCATCCGTATTGGTGCTATCATGAAGGCGGGGCGGGGCCGTTGGGGGCCGCCCCGCCTTCCCCTTCAATTAAGGTTTTAAGTTTTAAGGAGTAGTTATGCCTCGCACGCTGAAACTCACGCTCTTTGTCTTTACTCTCCTCTGGCTCTGCGCGCCCGCGGCGCTCGCGCGGCAGGACGCGCCCGACCCGCAGTTGGAGCAGGCCGTCAACCTCTACCGGAAGGGGGACGTGAAGGGCGCGGTCAAAGAGTTCCGCGCCGCCGTCAAGCGCAGGAAGGACGACCCGCTCGCGTGGGCCTATCTCGGGCAGGCGCTCGCCCAGAGCGGCGAATTGAAGGAGGCGCGTAAGGCGCTCGACACCGCGCTCAGGCTCAACCCCGACTACGCCCCCGCGCGTTCGAGCCTCGCCTACCTCCACCTCGTCAACGGCATGGAGCGCGAGGCCGAGGCCGAGGCCGCGCGTGCGCTCGCGCTCGACAACAACCTGAAGAACGCGCACTACGTCCTCGGGCTCGTGCGCCTGCGCCAGGGCGCGTGGCTGAAGGCGCTCGAAGAGGCGGACGCCGTCATCAAGCTCGACGCCGCGAACGCGGACGCCTACTCGCTGAAGACGCAGGCGCTCCTCGGCCTCTACGAACGCGCCAGCGCCGTCATCGCCGAGGAGCGCCGCGGCGCCTACGACTACGACGAGGCGACCGTCAGTGACGCGCGCGCCGTGCAGACCTCGCGGCTCAAGGAGGCGTCCGAGAGCCTGGCCGAGTACCTGCGCCTCAAGCCCGACGCCGCGGACGCCGCCCTGATGCGCGAAGAATTGGAGTCGATGCGCTTCTACGCCGCGGCGGGCATGAACGCCGCCGACCCGGCGCGTAAGATTTACAGCGCGCGCGAGGGCATCAAGCGGGCAGAAATCCTCGCCAAGCCCACGCCCGGCTACACCGAAGAGGCGCGGCGCGCGAACGTCTCCGGCGTCGTCCGCCTTCGCGTCGTGCTCGGCTCGGACGGCAACGTCAGGCACGTCCTCGTGCTCAGGCGGCTGAGCCACGGGCTGACGGAGAAGGCCATCGAGGCGGCGCGCCAGGTCAGGTTCAACCCGGCGACCCGCGACGGCCAGCCCGTCTCGCAGTACGTCGTGCTCGAATACGGCTTCAATCTCAACGAACGCTTGATACGCGCCGGACGCCCCGGCTGGTGAAGCTCGACGGCGATGACCCACGACACGATTCGACCCAGACTCAGAGGCGCCGCCGCCGCGCGCGTCGGCGACGGCCTCGTCTCGCAGTACGTCGTGCTGGGAGACAACTTCCACATCTACTGACGCCGCGCACGCGTCGCGTCCGCAGGAATCCCCCTTCGCAAGCGAATGAGCGCCAACAGCACCTCGAACAACCCGGTCGTGCAGGCAGTCGCTTTCGGGCGCCGCGCCGCAGCCGGCGCGCATGGCGGCCGCGCGCGGGATGCTGCCCGTCCCGCAGGACGTGCTGCTGGAGCTGCTCGTCGCGCTGCGCGCCGACGCGGACGAGTCGGTGGCGCGCGCCGCCGAAGAGACGCTCACCGACCAGGACGCGGTGACGCTCCTCGGGGTCGCCTCCGCGCAGGAGACGGCGCCGGCCGTGCTCTCCTACCTCGCGGAGCGGGCGGGGCTCGCGCGTGAGGTGCAGGAGTCGCTCGCGCTCAACGCCTCGACGCCCGACGAGGCCGTGGCCGCGCTCGCGCGCGCGACCGCCGAGGGCGCGGTGCTCGAACTCGTCTCCCTCAACCAGCAGCGCCTCATCCGCACGCCCGCCATCATCGACGCCGTGCTCGCCAACCCGGCGCGCACCTCCGACGCCGACCGGCGCGTGCGCGAGACGCGCCGCGAGTTCTTCGAGAAGGAGCGCGGCGCCCGTCAGGTCGCCGACGAGATGCGCGCGCAGGGGCTGAGCGCCGCCGCCGAGTTCATCGAGTCGGCCGAATCCTTCGGCGCCGAAGCGGGCCTGAGCCTCGACGACGCGTGGCTCATCGCGCAGCACATCGAGGTCTCGGACGTTGACATCGACGACTCGTGGCTCCCGTCCGAGAGGTACGAGGACCTGCTCGACGAGACGTTCGAGCAGCGGCAGGCCGCGGCCGAGCGCCTGGTGGCGGAGGCGCTGGCCGAGGGCGCCACGGCGGCCCCGCCCGAGCGCGTCGCGCTCATCCGCCGCATCATGCTGATGAAGGTCAAGGACCGCATGAAGCTCGGGATGAAGGGCGACCGCGAGGCGCGCTCGATCCTCATCCGCGACCCGAACAAGGTCGTCGCGCAGGCCGTCATCAACAACCCGCGCATCACCGACCAGGAGGTCGAGGCCATCGCCGCCATGCGCACGGTCAGCCGACGACGTGCTGCGCCTCATCGCCATGAACCGCGACTGGGCGCGGCAGTACCCGATCATCACCAACCTCGCGCGCAACCCGCGCACGCCGCTCCCGACCGCGATGTCCATCCTCCCGCGCCTCCACGCCAAGGAGCTGAAGGCGCTCGGCCAGAACCGCAACGTCTCCGACGCCGTCCGCCGCCAGGCGCTCCGCCTCGCCGCAGCCCGCGGACAGTAAAAGGCGGTGAGGGGTAAATAGTGCATGGTGAATGGAAGTCGCCTCTTCCATTCACCATGCACTATTTACCCCTCACCGCCTTAAAAGATTTCCGAGCCCTTGCGCAAGACCGACCAGGCCACGTCGGTGAGGGTGTGGCTGGCGGCGCCCCACCAGAGGCCGGCGAGCACGGCGGCGAGCGCGCGCGGCCCGACGCCGTAACGCGGCGGCCGACGCCTCGACGAACCGCCACACCTCAGCCACCTCGCGCCACCCTGGCGCCGCGCCCCCCGAGAGGAAGACCGCCCGCGCGTAGACGCACGCCCACGCCACGAGCGTCAACACCGCCGCGAAGTAGACGACCCGAATCAACGTCCCGAAGACGATGCCGTGCGACCAGCGCGAGCGGTGTCGGAAGGCCACCTTGTACGGCCACCACAGAAGCCGCAGCGGCCCCCAGCGCGTGTACTGCCGCGACTGTATGTCGAGGTCCGGCCCGAACATCAGCCCCCCGAACAGCATCGCCACGGTCGCCGCCGCGCTCAGCCACACGCTCCCCGTCAGCCCCCACGCCGCCGCGAACGTCGGCGGCGCCAGCACCAGCGTCACCATGTCGTGTGTTTTTCCCGAAGGCATAAGAGCAGTAGGCAGTAGGTGGCAGCTCCGCGTTAAGGACGTTGGAGAAATTTAGTTGGAGCCGCGACAGCGGCTCTCTTAACCGCCGTCTGCCTCTGACCTACTGCTTATAGCATGCGGCGCGCGGCGGAGACCAGCCGTTTGCCCGCGCGTCGGGCGGGCGTGTACACTGTCGAGCTTCGTCCGGAACGGTCATGGGTAAAAAGGGAAAGTCGCAGGAATTTCTGGAGTACGCAGCCGCGCGCGCGCTGCTGTCGGGGCTCGGCGCGCTGCCGCGGCCGGCGGCCGTCGGGGTCGGGCGCGCGCTGGGGCGCGCGGCCTACCGTGTAGCGGGGGGCCTGCGGCGCACGGGGCTGCGCAACCTTGAGCTGGCCTTCCCCGAGATGGGCGCGGAGGAGCGCGAGAGAATCCTGCGCGGCTCGTTCGAGAGCCTGGGGCGACAGCTCGGCGAGGTCAGCCAGTTCCCGCGCGCCACGCCCGGAGAGCCTGCGCGCGGTCGCCGAGTACGACGGCGAGGACGTGAAACTCCTCGACGTCGCGCGCGAGCGCGGCCGCGGGGTCATCTTCCTCACCTCGCACCTCGGCGCGTGGGAGATGCTCTGCTTCGCGCACTCCGCGCTCTACGAGCCTCTGAGCTTCCTCGTCCGCCCCCTGGACAACCCGCGCATCGACGCGCTGGTCGAATCGCCTGCGCACGCGCTTCGGCAACCGTCCCATCGACAAGGGCGCCGCCGCGCGCACCGCGCTGCGCCTCCTCAAGCAGGGCGGCACGCTCGGCGTCCTGGCCGACCTCAACACGCAGGAGCGCGAGGGCGTCTTCGTCCCCTTCTTCGGCCACCTCGCCTGCACGACCGCCGGCGTCGCGACGCTGGCGCTGCGCACCGACGCCACCGTCATCCCCGTCTGCGCGCCCTGGGACGAGCGGCGCGGCAAGTTCGTCTTCCGCGGCGGCCCCGTCATCGAACTCGTCCGCACGGGCGACGACCGACGCGATGTCGAAATCAACACGGCCAACTTCACGGCCGCCATCGAACGCCACGTGCGCATGTTCCCGGACCAGTGGCTCTGGATACACAAACGCTGGAAGACACGCCCCAAAGGCGAGCCCGACCTCTACGCACGTCCGACACAAATTCCCTCGGGGAATGTCGCCGAAGCAAAAATTTCTTCACCGCCGCCAACCGAAAAGGTTTACAAGGCTTAGTGAGCGAGTTTTCACAATTTACTTTAACCTTTGAGGCTCAAAGGTTTACGAGAATCTTCCGCGTCTGTCACAAATTTGTTGAGAACGTTGCATTTTCTTCTTGACAGTTAACGAAAAATGCGTATAATTCCTCACCAAGTCACGAAGCAATAGTCAAGTTTAATTTAAAGCAGTGCTTCGAGATGTTTGACACGAGCGGCCGGGTTGGTTCATTCGGCCTTACAGGCAGGAGCGTTCTTAATTTTGCTCCGGTAAGGTTGAGCAAGTTTCCGAGCTATATATTTCGCCCGTCCAACACGACCGCCAAAACAGCCGGATCGCCCGTATGTGACGATCTCCAGCAAATAGCCAACGCCACCCTGAATCTCCGAGCCTGCCCGAAAACAACGCCCCGTCGGTTTACCCTAGACCGGCGGGGCGCTCTTCTTTTTGGTTCTTAAAAACTTCTTACATCGCGAGCCCGCCGTCGGCCTGGATGACCTGGCCGGTGATGTAGCGCGCGTCGTCGGAGAGGAGGAAGCAGGCGATGCGCGCGACCTCGTCGGGCTGTGCGAAGCGGCCCATCGGAATCTGCTCGCGCAGCTTCTGCTGATACTCTTCGTTGAGCGCCTGCGACATGTCGGTGGCGACGAGGCCGAGGGCGAGCGCGTTGACCGAGACGTTGCGGCTGGCGACCTCCCGGGCGAGCGCCTTCGTCAGCCCGATCATGCCGGCCTTCGAGGCCGAGTAGTTCGACTGGCCGGCCATGCCGACGACGCCGCTGATGGAAGAGATGTTGAGGACGGAGCCGCCCCCCTCGTTCTTGAGCATGTGACGGAGCGCGGCGCGCGAGAAGTTCCAGGCGCCCTTGAGGTTCGTGTC
Source organism: uncultured Acidobacteriota bacterium (assembly GCA_963726735.1). Classification (GTDB taxonomy): domain Bacteria; phylum Acidobacteriota; class Blastocatellia; order Pyrinomonadales; family Pyrinomonadaceae; genus QHXN01. The sequence goes on along the minus strand of CAVSDM010000017.1, from coordinate 579,429 downwards.
GATGACGGAGTCCCAGTCCTCCTCCTTCATACGCAGGATGAGGTTGTCGCGCGTGATGCCGGCGTTGTTGACGAGGAAGTCTACGCGCCCCAGCTCGGCCTTCACCTGCTTGACCATCTCGGCCGCGGCCTCGGTGCTCGCCACGTCGCACTGCGCGGCGAGCGCGCGCACGCCTAAGCCTTCGATCTCGGCCTTCAAACCTTCGGCCGCCTCGGCGCTCTGCGCGTAGTTGAAGGCCACGTCGGCGCCGCGCCGCGCCAGCTCCAGTGCGATGGCGCGGCCGATGCCGCGCGTCGCGCCCGTGACGATGGCCGCCCGCCCCGCAAAGGGTTTCACTTCGGCACTCAAACTATTCTTCCTCCGTTAATGTGGGTTCTCGGCGAACGGGCATTTTAACACACGCGGCGGCCGCAGCCGTTTGGCGGGAGGCGGGTTTTATTGTAAAGATTAACGCAAGCGCGCCACACAGAACACGCACCGGAGGGGGAGGAGCATGAAGTTAATCGTACTCGCCGCGGGCTATGCCACGCGGCTCTACCCGCTGACGCTGGACCAGCCGAAGCCTTTGCTCGACGTGGCCGGCAAGCCGATGCTCGAACACGTGCTCGACAACCTCGCGCCCGTCGAGGAGATCGACCACGTCTACGTCGTCACGAACGGCAAGTTCGCCGGGCACTTCGAGCGCTGGGCCGAAGGCCGCCGCGCGCGAATCGGCGGGCCGGAGATCACGGTCGTCAACGACCGCTCGACCGACGACTCGAACAAGCTCGGCGCCATCGGCGACCTGAATCTTGTGCTGACGCAGGCCGGGATTGACGACGACATCGCGGTCGTCGCGGGCGACAACCTCTTCAGCGAAAAGCTCGGGGAGTTCGGCGAGTACTGCCGCGCGAAGCGGGCGCCGGTGCTGGCCGTCTACGACGTGGGCGACCTCGAAGCCATCAAGAAGTACAACTCCATCGAAGTTGACGAAGACGGCCGCATCACCTTCTTCGAGGAGAAGCCGGCGAACCCGAAGAGCACTCTGACGGGCATCGCGCTCTACTACTACCCGCAGTCGGCGCTGCCGCTCATCCGCTAGTACGTCGAGGAGGGCAACAACCCCGACCAGCCCGGCCGCCTCGTGCAGTGGATGTACGAGCGCACGCCCTTCTACACGTGGCGCGTGCCGGGCATCTGGTACGATGTCGGGTCGAAGGAGACGCTGGAGGAGGCCAACCGAATCTTCTCGCAGCATCGAACACAGGCCGAAGGGTGACTTAAAGAATGCTCGATCTGAACTACGTCCGCGCGAACCTTGAGCGCGTGCGCGCGGCACTCGACGCACGCGGCTACCCGGCCGCGGCGCTCGACGACTTCGCCGCGCTCGACGCGGAGCGCCGCCGCGCCATCGCCGAGTCCGACGCGCTAAACGCGCGCCGCAACACTTCGAGCCGCGAGATCGGCGCGCTGATGAAGGAGGGCAGGAAGGACGAGGCCGAGTCGCGCCGCAAGGAGGTCGCCGAGCTGAAGGAGCGCATGGCGGAGCTTGAGCGCGCGCGGGATGACGCGGAGCGGCGGATGCAGGAGTTGCTCGCCACCGTCCCGAACGTGCCGCACGAGAGCGTGCCGGTCGGGCGCGACGAGTCCGCCAACAAAGAAGTACGACAGTGGGGCGAGGCGCCGCGCTTCGACTTCGAGCCGCAGGACCACGTGGACATCGGCACGCGGCTCGGCATCCTCGACCTCGAACGCGCGGCGAAGATCGCCACCGCGCGCTTCGCCATCCTTCGCGGCGCGGGCGCGCGGCTCGAACGTGCGCTCATCAACTTCATGCTCGACGTACACACGCGCGAGCACGGGTACGAGGAGACGCTGCCGCCCTTCATCGTCAACGCGAACGCGCTCTTCGGCACGGGGCAGTTGCCGAAGTTCGAGGCCGACCTCTTCAAGCTGACGGACGAGCGCGGGCTCTACCTGATCCCGACGGCCGAGGTTCCCGTCACGAACATCTACCGCGAGGAGATTCTCGAAGCGTCGGAGGTGCCTAAGCGGTTCGTCTCCTACACGCCCTGCTTCCGCTCGGAGGCCGGCTCCTACGGCCGCGACACGCGCGGCGTCATACGCCAGCACCAGTTCGACAAGGTCGAACTGGTGAAGCTCGCGCTCCCCGAAAACTCTTACGAGGAGTTGGAAGGTCTGACGCGCGACGCGGAGACTATCCTGCAAAAACTCGGGCTGCATTACCGCGTCGTCGCGCTCTCGACGGGCGACATCAGCGCCTCGTCGGCGAAGACGTACGACCTCGAAGTGTGGCTGCCCTCGCAGAACACCTTCCGCGAGATATCCTCCTGCTCGAACTTCGAGTCGTACCAGGCGCGTCGCGCGCAGATACGCTTCCGGCGCGCGGGCGGCGCGAAGCCCGAGTACGTCCACACGCTCAACGGCTCTGGGCTCGCCGTCGGCCGCACGTGGCTCGCCATCCTTGAGAACTACCAGCAGCCGGACGGCTCGGTCGTCATCCCCGAAGCGCTCCGGCCGTTCATGGGCGTCGATAAGATAGAGAGCAGTCAGTAGGAAAAACAATTTAGGAAAAACATATTCGGCGGGCGTTGAGTTTTAAGCTTCAACGCCCGCCGATGTTTTCTACTGACTACTGATTACTGCCTACTCGATCTTCAATTCAAACGGCATGATGGCGAGCGTCTGGTTCTGCGGGAAGCGCTCGAACATGGCGGCGCGGCGCAGGACGGGGCGCATCTCTGCGGGCATGGAGTTGATGAAAGCCGCGCGTTGCTGTTGGGCCTTGAGGCTGGCGGCGTCCTGTTCGTCGCCGCCGCCGCCGAAGAGCTGTTGGAAGAAGGTGCGCGGCGCGGGATAGACGACGCGGCGGACGCCCTTGTCGGCGGGAATCCGTGCCAGCTCTTTCGCCACCTCGACGGCGCGGTCGAGGCCGCCGAACTCGTCCACCAGGCCCTTCTCCTTCGCCTGCGCGCCGGTCCACACGCGGCCGCGCGCGATCTCGTTGACGGCCTCGACGTTCTGGAACTTGCGCCCCTCGGCCACCTTCGGCAGGAACTGGTTCCAGTAGAAGTTGCGCATCGAGCCCTCGAACTTCTCGCGCTCATCCTTCGTGAACTTCTCGGTCTCGCGGAACATGCCCGAGTTCTTGCCGCGCATGACGTACTCGCTCGACACGCCGACCCAGTCGTAGAAGCCTTTGACGACCGGCTTGTAGGCGTAGACGCCGATGGAGCCGGTCAGCGTCAGCGGCTCGGCGACGATGCGGTTCGCGCCCATCGAGATGTAGTAGCCGCCCGAGGCCGCGAGGTCGCCCATCGAGACGACGACCGGCTTCTTCTTCTTCGCCTCCTCGACCGCCTTCCAGATGAGGTCGGACGGGTAGGTCACGCCGCCGGGGCTGTCCACGCGCAGGACGATGGCCTTCACGTCCTTATTGTCGCGCGCGTCGTTGATGGCCTTGACGACGGTGTCGGAGCCGACGGTCTGGTCGCCGCCGAACGTGCCGTCGTTCGAGCGACCGGGCTCGATGGGGCCGGAGGCGAAGACGACCGCGATGGCCTCGCCCTGATTCAAGCCCAGCGACTGCGGCGTGACGCGACGGTACTCGGCCGTCGAGACCTTGCGCAGCTTCTCGTCTTCCTTGTAGCCGAGCCGCTTCTTCAGCTCGCCCTCGACCTCCTCGCGGTAGAGCGCGCCGTCGATGAGGCCCGCTTCGAGCGCCGCGGGCGCGTTGTGCGGCGCGTTATCGACGAGCGCGCGGATGTCCTCGACCGACTTGCGCCGCGCCTCCGCGACCTGCGTGACGTAGCGGTTGAAGATTTCGTCGAGCAGCGAGTTCAAAGTCTCGCGCTCGCCCTCCGACATGTCCTCGCGCGTGAAAGCTTCAGGCGCGGTCTTATACTTCTCGATCTGGTACGAGTCCCAGACGATGCCGAGCTTGTCGAACGACCCCTTGAAGTGCATCGACTCGGCGGCGAGCCCGTTGATGAAGAGGTCGCCGATGGGCGGCACGTAGATGCGCTCGGCCGCGGTCGCGATGTAGTACTCCTTGTCGCCGCCGAACTCCATGTAGGCGTAGATGGGCTTGCCCGACTTGCGGAAGTCGGCGACGGCGTCGCGTATCTCGTCGGCCTTGGCCCAGCCGCCGCCGAGCATCCCGATGTCGAGCAGCACGGCGCCGACGCGCTTGTCGGCCTTCGCCTTGCGCAGTTGCAGCAGCAGGTTCGAGAGCGAGTTGGTGTCGCCGCCGAAGAAGCGTGCGGACATCTCGTCGGCGTTCGTGTAGTCGGGCAGCGAGCCCTCGACGTTGAGGACGAGCACGCTGTTCGACGCCACCTCCGGCTCGTCGCCGAGCGACACCACGACGGCCGCCACGACGAGCCCCACCACCAGCACGAACACCGCCAGCAGCCCGACGATGATTAGAGCGATCTTGCTTCCACGCGTCATACTTTAAGACCTTTACCCGAATGAATTTGGCCCCGCCCGGGCGGAGCAGCGGGGCCGGTTCTATTACGATTTGAGGGGAGAAAATGTTTTGAGAACGGTGGGCAGCGGGCGGATGGCAGCAGGCAGTGCGCCCCGCGATGCGGACGTTGATGATGACAACCGCAGGGTTCGCGATTAGAAAGGTTTTTAACTGGCTGCTGCCATCTGCCTACTCTCTGACGATCCACCCGCCGCCCACGACCTCCGCGCCGCGGTAGAAGACGGTGGCCTGCCCCGGGGTGACGGCGCGCTGCGGGTCGTCGAAGCGCACGCGGGCGCGGCCACGCCCGAGCGGGGTGATGGTGGCCGGCGCTTCCGCGTGGCGGTAGCGGACGCGCACGTCCGCGCGCACGGGCTCTCCGGGTTCGTCGAAGGCGACCCAGTTGACGCCCGCGGCGGTGAACTCGGAGCTGAGCAGCTCTTCGTCATGGCCGACGACGACGCGGCTCGACTCGGGCTCCACGCGCACGACGTAGAGCGGGAGCGGGCGCGAGACGCCGATGCCGCGCCGCTGCCCGACCGTGAAGCGGTGGACGCCCTCGTGCTCGCCGACGACGCGCCCCTCCGTGTCCACGATCTCGCCGCGCGCGGGCCGCTCCACTTCCCTCCCCTCGGCTTCGAGGTAGCGGTCGATGAAGCCCGCGTAGTCGCCGTCGGGCACGAAACAGATCTCCTGCGACTCGCGCTTCTCGGCGACGTAGAGGCCGTGACGGCGCGCCGCCTCGCGCGCCTCCTCCTTCGACATCTCGCCCAGCGGGAAGAGCGAGCGCGACAACTGCTCCTGCGTCAACTCCCAGAGGAAGTACGACTGGTCCTTGCGCGCGTCGCGCCCGCGCAGCAGCCGGTAACGTCCCGCCGCCTCGTCGAACTCGACGCGCGCGTAGTGTCCCGTCGCGACCTTCTCACAGCCGACGCTCAAAGCCGTGCGGTCGAGCGCGGCGAACTTCAGACGGCTGTTGCACGCGACGCAAGGGATGGGCGTCTCGCCTCCGAGATAGCTCTCGACGAACGGCGCGACCACGTCGCGCTCGAAGTCGCGCTCAAGGTTCAGCACGTAGAAGGGGAAGCCCAACGCCTCCGCCACGCGCCGCGCGTCGTACACGTCGTCGAGCGAACAACAGCGGCTGGGAAGCGGCTCGCCGTCCTCGCCCACACTGAGGCCCCGCCGCTGGTTCCAGAGCTGCATCGTGAACCCGACCAGCTCGTGCCCCCCGGCCTTCAACAGCGCCGCCGCCGCCGAACTATCGACGCCGCCGCTCATCGCAACTGCTATCTTCATTCTTCAAATCGGTGACGGGTGAAAAACCGAGGAAAGGCTGCCAATCCTCCCATTCATCACGCATCACGCATCACTTTCCTTACAGTTTGCCGCCCTTTTCGGCGAGGTGCTAAGATGCCCTTCAGTCAGTCTTTACTGCTTTTTCAGCACAGTACAGGATAACCGACATCCCGAGAAACGTCAGCCCGCCATCTGACATCACAGTGCGGAAGGAGAACGAACAGATGAGTGAAGAGAGCATCCTTCGTCTCGAAAACGCGATGGCGACGCTGGCGGAGATTTCGGCACAGCACAACGAGCGGCTCGCCGCGCACGAAGAGCAACTCGCCGCGCACAACGAGCGGCTCGCCGCAATAGAGCGTACGAATGAGATGCTCAGAGAGTTGGCGGCCGCCCATCAGCCGTTGCTTGCTAACATGCAGCGGCGCGTTACCGGTTTGGAAGAGGCTAACGGGACAGTGGTCGAACTGCTCGGACGCCATCACGAGGGGATAACGGAGATGCGGGCGGCGCAGGCCAACGCCGACGCCAGGATCGCCGCCCTCGCCGACGCGCAAATTCACAGCGAGCGTAAGCTGGATGCGTTGATTGACATCGTGCGGACACGTTTTAACGGCCAGTCTGAAAGTAGTTGAGCGACACTTGAATAATGCCTGAGAGAGCCATCGAAGAGTACGTCGTTACGGACGAGCCCTTCTACCTCGCGGTGGGGCGCGAGGTGGAGTTGTTCGAGGCCGCGCGGGACGCGCGTCTGCCCGTCATGCTCAAAGGCCCGACGGGGTGCGGCAAGACGCGCTTCGTCGAGCACATGGCGTGGCGGCTGGGGCGCCCGCTCATCACCGTCGCCTGCCACGAAGACCTCTCGGCCACGGACCTCGTCGGCCGCTTCCTGCTCGAAGGCGAGGAGACGGTCTGGCACGACGGCCCGCTGACGGCGGCCGTGCGCGGCGGCGCGATCTGTTACCTGGACGAGGTGGTCGAGGCGCGCAAAGACACCGTCGTCATCATCCACCCTCTGACCGACGACCGCCGCCGCCTCCCCATCGAGAAGCGCGGCACCATCCTCGACGCGCCCCCGGACTTCATGCTCGTCGTCAGCTACAACCCCGGCTACCAGTCGATCCTGAAAGACCTCAAGCAGTCCACGCGCCAGCGCTTCGTCGCGCTTGAGTTCGACTACCCGCCGGCGGAACTGGAGGCCGAGATCGTCGCGCGCGAGGGCGGCGATCTCTCTGGATGCCGCGCGCGACCTCGTCCTCATCGGCCACAAGGTCCGCAACCTCCGCGGCCACGGCCTCGAAGAGGGCGTCTCGACGCGCCTCCTCATCTACGCCGCCCAACTCACCGCCCGCGGCATCCCGCCGACGGCCGCGGCGGAAGTCGCCCTCTGCTCCCCCATCACCGACGACCGCGACCTCCAACGCAGCATCCGCGAGATCGTGACGACGGTGATTTAGGCTGACTGCTTAAATGCGCCCTCGGCCGTCGTTCTATTTCTTCCTGACGTAGGTGCCGTCGAAGGCGACCGTCCAGGTCTTGCCGCCGTCGGTGGACTGTTCCCAGAGCTGGCGCACGCGACCGCCGTCGAGCCTGGTGAAGGTGAGACGAGAGAGAGTCACCCTGCCGTCCGTCCCCTTCGTCTCGCCGGTAAGGCGCATCGCGCCGTCTTTGTACTCGCCGAAGAGTTCAAGGATACTGCCGAAGTTATCCACCCACGTCTGCTGCCACTTCCCTTTCGCGGCGTTGTAGACGTTGAAGCTCTTGCCGTTGGCGCCGCGCGTGCCCGTCCAGTTCTCGAAGATGACGCAGTCGCCGAGGATGAGCTGCACGCTGCTGGTGCCGGCCTGCTGACCTCGCGGGTTGAGCACGTCCCACTCGCCGACCCAGAAGTCGAACTGGCGATGTTCGGGGCGCGTCTTGCAGGGCGAGGGCGGCGACGAGGGCGGCGTCGGGGTCGCCGTCTGCGCGCGCGTCGTGTTGAAGTATGAAGCGACGCAGAGCAGGAGAAGCACGAGGCCGGCGCGCCCGAGCGCGGACGAAGTCATAGACATAGTCACTCCTTAAAAGTTTTTCCGAGGCGGTGGTACGGCTGTCAGGCTTGTGTCTGAAGAGATGCCGCGCGCGGCCGTCTTGGATGCCCCGGAAGGGGGTGCGTTACAATGCCGCGAACCGGTTATTTTTTCCGGCGGACGAACCGCCGGACGGACGTTCGAGGAAGTGGACGAAGGGGCGCGCGGGCGTCTCTTCGATGTGCGGAGTGTGATGAGCGGACAGACTGACGAGCGCGGCTTTGAGTCAAAAGTGGTGGCCGGCGAGGACTCTGCGGAGGAGCCTTTGGGGCGGACGCTGCGCGAGCGCTTGAGGAGTGTGCGCGACGCGGGGGAGCGGCGGACGATTGCGGGGCTGGCGCGGGAGGTGGGGAAGCTCCCTGTGGACGTGGCGCGGGCGGCGTTGGAGGTGGGGGCGGGGTTGGCGGCGTTGAGTTTGCGCGCGGGCGTTGACTTCTTAAAAGAGGTGCCGGCGGCGGCGCGTGTGCTCGACGCGGAGGAGTTGCGTGCGTGGGGCGAGTTGGGCCGGCGGCTGGTGATGGCCGACGTGGAGACGGGCGCGGCGTTCATCACGGCGGGCGTCGGCCCGCTGGCGGAGGTGCCGCGCGGGGCGAGGCTTTTGCTGTTGCAGGTGTGCGGGCGGCAGTTGTCGCTCTCGACCTCGTTCGCGTTGGAGACGTACGCGCGCGGGCCGGAGGTGGCGCGCGCGGTGGGAGACGCGGAGTTACTGCGGCGCGTCTTCGAGGTCGCGTCGGAAGTCGCAAGACGCTCGGCGCGACACAGCTCGGACTTCATCTCGGCGACGCCCGCGGCGGCGGCGGCCCTCTCATCCTTTCCTAAAGATGTCGATGAGAGTGAGGCGGTCGAACTTCAGACCGGGGGCGGGCGCGTGTGGGCGGCGGCGCTCACTCTGGCGGAGTCGTTCGCGCAGCGCGTGGGCGGCATCGCGGCCGACATGTGGGGGGCGCTCCCCGCCGCAATTGAGAGCTTAAGCGCCGACGATGCTCTGCGTCTGTTCGGTCAGGCCGAAGGTTTTCTGGACAGGGGCGGGGCGGCGGCGCTGCACGTGCTCGGGTCGGGCGGCGAGGTCTTGCGGCTCGCGCCCGAGGCGTTCGACGCCTGGGGCGCGCTGCTGCGGACGGTGGCGTCGCACAACAACGCGTGCCTGGTCGCGCTGGCGCGGACGGGGCCGGCGGCGCTGCGCTCGCTGGCGGAGCATCAGGTTAATCGAGAGCGTTTGACGGAGGTCGTGCTGACGGTCGTCGCGGCGACGCACGAGGTGGCGCGCGTGGACGCGGAGGCGGCCATCTCCTGCTTCCGCGCGGCGCCGCGCGCGCTTGCGGTCTGCGACGTTGGAGCAGTTCAGGGAGTGGGCGCGCGAGGGCCTGCTCTTAGAGAACTTGAGCGCGCGCGCGCGGCGCAGCTACTTCGCGCTGGAGACGCGCAAGAGCAACGAGCGCTTGCAGAGCGGCGGGCGCGACGGGCTCGGGCTCGAAGAGGTGGCGCAGACCCTGCGGCTCTACGTCGAGGGTCTGACGGGCCGCGCCGTCGAGGTCGTGCCGCTCGCGGCCATTCCAGAGGAGCAGAAGATCGGCGACGGCCGCACGATACACCTGCCGTCGGTCGTGTCGGAGTTCGGCGAGCGCGAACTGGACTTCCGCCTCTATAAAGTTCTGGCCGCGCACGCCGCGGGGCAGATCGAGTTCGGCACGCACGAGCGCGAGACGGACGCGTCTGCGCGCGGCTTACACGTCGCTGGCCGCAGCCTTACGCGCCGGAGCACGCCGACGCGCTCGACGCCTTCGCGCTCGACGGCTACATCAACGACCCTTCCAAGTCCGAGCGCGCGCTCGCGCCCGAAGAGGAGGCGAGACTGGCGGCGGCGCGGCGGCGCGTGCTGCCCGAGGGCGGAGACTACCGCGCGGCGCTCGCGCTCTTCCCGCAGAGGGGTCTGGCGGCGCGCGTCTTCGGGACGCTTGAGAATGGTCGTATCGACCGTCGGCTCCGTCACGCCTACCGCGGGCTCGCGCGCGACCTCGACCTCGTGCGCGAGCACCTGCGCCGCAGCCGCCCGCGCATCGTCTCGCTCCCGATCACGCTCGTCCCCTTCGAGCTGCTTTTTCAGATAACGCTCTGCGGCGGCGCGCTCGAAGACGCGCGCGCGGTCTACGGGCAGGTCGTGTCGGAACTTGAGACCATCGTCGTCGATTACCTGACGGCCGCCGAGGCTTCGGTCGCCGACACGTTGATGGCGACCGCGCGCGTCTACACGCTCTTCCAGTCGGTCGTGCCCGAGATGACCGAGCGGCAGACCGAGACCGAGGAGGCGGGCGGCGAGGACAAGCAGGGCGGCGCGCAGTCGAACCTCGAAGCGGAGGACGAGGAGGACGATCACGAGTCTACCGACGAGGAGCGCCGCCGCGAGCAGAGGCGCCGCGACGCGCGCGAACTCTTCAACGCGTGGGCGGCGAGCGAGGCCGAGTCGGACGGCGAGGAGACTTTAACGGGCGCCGAGCGCTGGATGTCGGGCGAGTCGGCCGAGCAGGAGTTGGAGGCCGGCGAGGAGGCTTTCGAGTACGACGAGTGGGACAGGGACTTGTCGGACACGCGCGTCGGCTGGTGCCGCGTCGTCGAGAAGAGGGTCAAGCGCGGCGACCGCTCGTTCGTCGAGCTGACGCGCTCGCGCTACCGCGGCGTCATCTCTTCGATCAGGCATCAGTTCCAGTTGATGAGGCCGGAGAGTTTGAAGCGCGTCGCGAACGAGTTGGACGGCGACGACTACGACCTGAACGCGCTGATCGATTTCGTCATCGACCGGCGCGCCGACGGCCAGCAGTCCGAGCGCGTCTACACGAAGCGTCTGCGGCGCGAGCGCGACGTGGCCGTCTCGTTCCTGCTCGACCAGTCCTCTTCGACGGCGCGCACCATCGGCCGCCACCCGCTACAGCCTTATACCCATCCGGGCCGCCGCATCATCGAGGTCGAGAAGGAGGGGCTCGTCCTGATGAGCGAAGCGCTCGAAGCCGTCGGCGACCCGTACAGCATCTACGGCTTCACCTCCGAGGGCCGGCGCAACGTCAAGTTTTACGTCGTCAAAGACTTCGGCGAGCCCTACGCGGGCGAGGTCGAGCAGCGCATCGGCGGCATCAACTACCAGAACAACACGCGGCTCGGCGCGGCCGTCCGCCACGCCGCCGCGAAACTCCGCCGCCAGGAGGCGCGCACGCGCCTGCTCATCGTCCTCTCCGACGGGCGCCCCTACGACCACGACTACGGCGACGCCCGCTACGCCCGCGACGACACCCGCGAGGCCCTGAGGCAGGCGCGCCTCGACGGCATCACCCCCTTCTGCATCACCATCGACCGCGACAGCGAGTCCGAACTCCGCGACCTCTACGGCGAAGTCGGCTACACCATCATCGACGACGTGCTCTCCCTCCCCGAACGCATGCCCGCCATCTACCGCCGCCTGACGACCTGAAGGTTTTCACGGGTTGCGAGGAGGCAGGAGGCAACTCCTGATGGGAACGAACCCGCGTGTCAGGCCGCAACGTCTCGCGGAGAAGCTTCGCTACATTCGCATATCCCTTGATTTAACGCAGGCAGAACTTTTGCGGCAGTTAGACATCGAGGGGCTTGCTACGCAGAGCAAAATCTCAGAATTTGAATCGGGTAAGCGCGACCCATCGTTACTCATCCTTCTACAATATTCCCGCCTGGCGGGCGTACACATGGAAGACTTGGTTGACGACAAGACAGACTTACCTGCGAAGCTTCCAGCCAGGCACACCCGGCGTTAATTCTTCAACCTGCGCCGCGTCGAGAGGTAATTCCTAATGGGTACAGCGCGCCCCAAGCCGGAACGTTTGGCTGAGAAGCTAAGACAGATTCGGCTCGCGCTCGGACTCTCTCAACCGGAGATGCTGAAGCGCCTGGGGCTCGAAGAGGTCATGCAGTACGCGAGAATCTCGGAGTACGAGACGGGGCTTCGTGAGCCATCGTTGTTGACACTCCTCGCGTACGCGTACGTCGCGGGCGTTCACATGGAAGTTCTGGCAGACGACGAGTTGAACCTACCCGAGAAGATTCCCGCCAAGCAGACGGGGCGTTAATTCTTCAAGCCGCGTCGCAAATTCTCAGACACCAACGACAAAATCTGTCAGCCGGCGTGCTTTACCCTGTCAGTGCGCGCACATTCTCGGTCGGTGCGCGCACACTCCCGGTCGGTGCGCGCACATTCCCGGTCGGTGCGCGCTTCAGACGCCGGCGGTGCGCGCAATTTCCTGCCGGTGCGCGTCTCGGGCGTGGCGGTGCGCGTGAATTTCGCCGCCCGCGGTGCTCAAGTCGAGGCGGTGCGCGTCAGAGTCGAGGCGTGCGGGTTCAGACGACCGCGGTGCGCGTCGATTCACAGACTGTGCGTGTAAATTTCGTGCCGTGCGGGCTCAAACGAAGCGCGTGCGTGTCACAGCGCGGACTTGATGACGGCGGCGAGGGCTTCGGTCTCGCGTTGGATGCAGTGGCGCGTGTCTTCGCCGGGGAGGGGGGCGGGGTGGCGCGGGGGGTGGAAGACGAGTTCGACGCGGCCGGGGCGCGGGAGGCGCTGGCCGCGCGGCCAGACGCTTTGGCCGCCGCGGATGGTGACGGGCAGCACCGGCACGCCCGCCTCCATGGCGAGGCGGACGGCGCCGGCCTTGAAGCGCGAGAACTCGCCGTCGGCGTAGGCGCGCTGCCCTTCGGGGAAGATCATCACGGCGCCGCCCGCGCGCAGCCATTGGAGCGAGCGGCGGTGCGCGGTCGGGTTGCCGCGGTCGAGCACGATGGGCCACGCGCCCAGAAGCTCCAGAGCCTTCCCCACGAGCGGCCACTTGAACGCCTCGTTCCAGGCGAGGTAGCGGACGGGGCGGTTGACGTGCGAGCCGACCCAGAAGGGATCGACGTAGGTCTGGTGGTTGGCGGCGATGACGAGGCCGCCCTCCGCGGGGACGTGCTCAAGCCCGCTCATGGAGATGCGCCACACCGCGCGCGAGAGTACACGGATGGCCGGCCGCATCGCGTCCAGGAGCCACTGCGGGGCGGGCCGCGGCTCCGGCGTCTCGGCGCCGCGCCGCCGCCCTTCGTCCCCGCCCGTGTCTGCCGCCCTGCTCAAAACGATCCCCCGCCCTCTCCCTTCTTCGTCTCGCGCTTCCCCGGATTCGAGCGGGGCGCCCTTCAGTTCCTCCCACCACTCAGGGATGTCGCGCTGGCTGAGCGCGTCCCCGTTCCAGCGCTCGCACCGCGAGCACTCGAAGCCCGTGTAGGCGCGCGCCTCCGCCTTCGTCAAAGACAGTCGCGTCCGCGCGTTGCACGCGTGGTCGCCGCACCAGCGCTCGACCTCGACGAGCAGCAACTCACGCGTGTTCACGATCCGTCTCATATGTTTAAAGCGTTGACGACGGACGATGGATGATAAAGGCCCTGACCATTGTCCGTCGTCCGCCGTCCGCCGTCATTCTATTCGATTCCTTCCAGCGGCCACTGCCGGTCGATGAATTCGAGGTGGAGGCGTGGGATGCCGTCGGCGCCCGAACGCGCGCGCGCGCACGGCGGCGACGATGGAGAGTCCCGTCTCCGTGCTGGTCAGTCGCACGAAGCGCCCGCGCTCGACCTGAAGCGTCGTCCAGACGGCCGCGCCGCGGCGGCTGATGTTCTCCGTCACCGTCTGCTCGCTGGCCGTCACGCGCCCCTCGGTCGTCGAAGACCTCCAGCCGCACGCTCAAGGCCATTGGAGCCGCGTCAGCTCGGAGCGCTGCGAGGCCGACTTCTGCTCGACCTCTTTCAGACGCCACAGGTTGTCCTCCGCCGAGATCGAGTCGGCTTCGTAGAGCGTCGAAGGGTCGCGCACGTAGCTCGCCGGCGGGTGCTTGCCCGTGAACGCCACCCCGACCTCGTAGCGCGCCTCGTCCGCGAACTCCGGCTGCGCCGTGACGCGGCAGATCAGAGCCTAGACCCGGTACTGGTCTTCGACGTGGTCGAAGCAACGAAGCTGGCGCGGCATCGGCAGCGTCAGGTGCAGGAGCCGGCCGCGCTCGGTCGGGCGCGTGAGCGGGAAGCGCGCGCCGAACGGCGTCACGTCCACCAGTCGCGACATCTCCGTCCACTCGTGACCGGCCGACTCGCGGCAGTGCACGCGCAGGGGAAGCGCCAGCTTGATGCGCTCGCGCACGCGGTTCCGTTTGCTGGTCTGACTCGGACACTTTTGAGGCCGTTTTACAGGGCGGGGCGGAGGCCCGAAAAGGGGCGCGCGGGCGGCGCCCCGAGCCGCACCCTCCGGGCGGGTAAAATCGTTGATTTTACAGGGTTTTAGGCCCGCCGGGCGGGTTGCCAAAACGCCCCTTTCGGGCTACAATAACTCGTACTTTCCGAACGCCTTATCCGTCCCGGAAAGTGCCGCCCTGACAGTCAGGAAATCGACCCCGCGGGGCGACTTTTGCGCCCGCGACGGGGCGCGGGTTCGGCTCTCACTTTAGAAGCAGAAGGGCGCGTCGGACGAGCGCGCGGCAGATTGTACCGGAAAGGTTTATTAGATGGAAACTTTTGAACGTAACTACGTCAACATCGAAGACGAGATGCGCCGTTCGTATCTCGACTACGCCATGTCGGTCATCATCGGGCGCGCGCTGCCGGACGTGCGCGACGGGTTCAAGCCCGTCCACCGGCGCGTGCTCTGGGCGATGCACGAACTCGGCAACCAGCACAACAAGGCTTACAAGAAGTCGGCGCGCATCGTCGGCGACGTGATCGGTAAGTACCACCCGCACGGCGACTCGGCCGTCTACGACACCATCGTCCGCCTGGCGCAGGACTTCTCGATGCGCTACCCGCTGGTCGACGGGCAGGGCAACTTCGGCTCGGTGGACGGCGACTCGGCCGCCGCGATGCGCTACACCGAAGCGCGCATGTCGAAGATCGCCGGCGAGATTCTCGCCGACATCGAGAAGGAGACCGTCACCTTCAACCCCAACTACGACGAGTCTCTGAGCGAGCCGTCGGTCATGCCTACGCGCGTGCCGAACCTTCTGCTCAACGGCTCCGAAGGCATCGCCGTCGGCATGGCGACGAAGATTCCGCCGCACAACCTCACGGAGATCGTGGACGCGACCATCGCCCTCATCAAGAAGCCGCACATGAAGGAGGCCGAACTGCTCTCGCTCGTCCCCGGCCCGGACTTCCCGACCGGCGGCTTCATCTACGGCCGCGAAGGGCATCCGGTCGGCCTACACGACGGGGCGCGGCATCATCCAGATGCGCGCGCGCGCCGGCATCGACCGCATCGGGCGCGGCACGACCGAGCGCGACGCCATCATCATCACGGAGATTCCGTACCAGGTGAACAAGGCGCGGCTCATCGAGCGCATCGCGGAACTCGTCAACGAGAAGAAGATCGAAGGCATCGCCGACCTCCGCGACGAGTCCTCGCGCGACGGCATGCGCATTGTCGTCGAGCTGAAGCGCGACGCCGTCCCGCAGATAGTCCTCAACAAGCTCTACAAGCTGACGCCGATGCAGTCCACGTTCGGCGTCATCAACCTCGCCATCGTGCAGGGGCAGCCGCGCGTGCTGACCTTGCGGCAGATGCTCGACTACTTCATCGAGTTCCGCCGCGAGGTGGTGCGCCGCCGCACCGAGTACGACCTGCGCAAGGCGCGCGCGCGCGCGCACATCTTGGAAGGCTTGAACAAGGCCATCGACGCGCTCGACTACATCATCCCGCTCATCCGCAACGCGCGCTCGGTGGACGAGGCGCGGCAGTGGCTTACCGGCAAGCACCGCCTCGATGACAGAGGTCAAGCAGTGGAAGGGCGTGCCGGCGGACGTGACGCGTCGCCGGCTTCATCGAGAAGCTGAAGAAGGTGATCGAAGCGGCTGGAGTTCTCCGAGGCGCAGGCGCAGGCCATCCTCGACCTGCAACTCCGCCGCCTCTCCGCGCTCGAACGGCAGAAGATCATCGACGAGTACGAGGGCATCATCCGGCTCATCGCCGAGCTGGAAGACATCCTCGCCAACGACGCCTCCCTGCGCCGCGTCATCGTCAACGAGCTGGAGGACGTGAGGAAGAACTTCGGCGACGCGCGCCGCACGCAGATCATCGACGAGGGCGTCGAACTCTCCATCGAGGACATGATCGCCGACGAGGACGTGGCCATCACGGTCACGAAGAACGGCTACGTCAAGCGCACGGCCGTCTCGACCTACCAGCGTCAGGGGCGCGGCGGCAAGGGCCGCTCGGGCGCGGGCACGGGCAAGAACGAGGACTGGGTCGAGCACCTCTTCATCGCCTCGACTCACTCGTACCTGATGATCTTCACCGACGACGGGCAGGTCTTCAAGCTGAAGGTGCACGAGATACCGGACGCGCTCCCCTCGGCGCGCGGCAAGGCCTTCGTCAACCTCATCAACATCCCCTCGGTGCGGAAGCTGGCGGGCGTCATGCCCGTCCGCGAGTTCGCCGAGGGCAGATACGTCGTGATGGTCACGCGCAAGGGCGTCATCAAGAAGACGGAGCTGTCGGAGTTCCGCAACATCCGCTCGAACGGCATCAACGCCGTCAACGTGGACGACGGCGACGAGCTGCTCGACGTGGTCCTGACCGACGGCACGAAGCGCATCTTCATCGCCACGCACGACGGCCTCGCCATCCGCTTCGACGAGTCGGACGTGCGGCCGATGGGGCGCACCGCGCGCGGCGTGCGCGGGATCGACCTGCGCAAGGGCGACTACGTCGTCTCGGTCGCGGCCGTCTCGGCCGTGGACGACGAGAAGATGCTCTCGGTCTCGGAGTGCGGCTTCGGCAAGCAGACGCCGATCACGACCTACCGGCTCGCAGTCGCGCGGCGGCAAGGGCGTCATCAACATGAAGACGACCGACAAGACCGGCAAGGTCGTCGCCGTCTTCCCCGTGGACGAGGAGTCCGAGTTGATGATCATCACCAAGCAGGGCAAGCTCATCCGCATCGAGGCCGACGAGATACGCAAGACCGGCCGCGGCGCGCAGGGCGTGCGCCTCATCAAGACCGACGGCGGCGACAAGGTCACCTCCGCCTCGCTGCTCGACGCCGAGACGCAGGTGGAGGCAGCGGTGGAGGCCGTGAGTTAACGCCGCGGGAAGACGGCATCCCCGCGCGGGGGCGCGACCCGTCAAATGTCGAGTCGTGCCCCCGCTTTTACGCATCACAGTTCTTGACAGTCGTTACAACGCGAAGATACCATGCCGCTTCACTCAGGAGCCTATCCGGGCGAGGCGGTTAGCTAGCCCGGGGTGAATCTAAAATCCTCGTCCCCTGTCCGTCTACGAGGCGCTTCAGGGGGGTTCACGGCAAGGCGCTAACAACCGGCGACAGTAACGCAGTCTCCCACCCAATCGGAGTCACGTTTCGCGTCTTATCTTCTTTGCGGCCCGGCCGCCTCGCGCCCTCGCGCAGTCTTCGTCGCATATGCTCCACGTCTGCACCCTATGCCTGCGCTTTTTTTTGGGGCCGGTCTTGATCATGGTCCTGCTCGTGATCGCCGAGATCGCGCAACCCAGTCATGCGGGGTCGTTCTGGGTCAAGGTCGGTTTGGCTATGGCGGGCTTCGGCCTCGGCAGCGTGCTCCCCTACTTCTCCTCGGACGAGTCCCTCTACCTGAAGTTCGCGACCATTAAGACGCAGGGCAGTCAAGTCGTGTTGACCTTCGGCACGGAGGATAAAGAATCTTTCGACTTCGTCAAGACCCTCATCTCCTACTTCTTCCTCTCCGGGTTGGTGCTCTGGGCGGCCAATTATTTTCTGTCGGAGCGACTCTCGCAGTCTCAGCCCAACACAGTCATCCGTAACCTCGACTCCTTTGTGATCGTCCGCGGCTTCTGGCTGACCGGCGTGGCGTACTGTATTTTGGCCGGAGTCTTATTCGTCTACCTGAGCCTGGGCCGCAAGACCAATCTGATGCAGGCCGGCCCGCAGTTTCTGGCCGACGCGCCCCACACAGGTCTCGCCGGCGGGAGCCCCATCGAAATACCCATCCCGGAGCAGAAACCGGGGCGGCGGGTCAAGGAGGGTGATTAGCCCGCGTGGATTACATAGATTTACTCGTCGTCTGCCTGGCGCTGACCGCCCTCTGCTTCTGCACCATCGCCGTCTGGAAGATCGGCGGCCTGAAGTCCAGGTTCATCGAGGAGCGCGGCGACCGCATTCGTCAGGTGCTCAGCGAGGTGGGCCGCGTCGAGACGATGCGCGAGGCCGGCATCCGCTCCTCCGTCATCGTCGAGGCGATGCGGCGCCACGGCGTGGCGGGCTTAATCGTCCCGCTGAGTTCCGGCGGAAGAGTCAAGTTCCGAATAAGCGATTCGAGCCTGAAGATCGAACGGGGCTGAAGCGGCCGCGCCGCACTCTTCGCTCCGCAACACCCGGTAAACGTGATGCAACTCCCCACCGCCTTCCGTGCCTTCTCCGTGGCCCTCGCCCTCATAGGTCTCTTCGCCATCGCCTCCCTGTCGGGGGCCGCCGGTCGCCTGTTCGGCTTAATGGATTGGGCGGGCGCGGCCGGCGTCTCCCTGATGGCGGCCGTCCTCGTCGCGGCCGGCCTCCTCTTCATCAAGAGGGTCAAGTTGGCGCCGCGCACCAAGTGGGGCATCATCATTGCCTACCTCACCTTTGTCTGTGGCGTGGCCGCGTTCTCGGCCTACGACTCCTACCCCGCTTTCGAGTTGGAGAACCTCGCCATCGACGTGAAGGTACACGACGCCGAGGGGAAGACCGGCACCGTCGAGACACGCGTCGGGTTGAAGTTCGTGAAGGGCGGCGTCCGGGAAGTCATCTGGGGGGGGCCGGTCGCCACGGGCTTTATCAACAACGTAGAGGTGCGCAGGCTGAGCGGCGACTTCAAAACGAAGGTGACGGAGCAGGGCGGCAAATGGCAGTTCAGCCTGCTCTTCGACAAGCCGCCCGCCAAGGGCGAGCGCGCCGAGTTCGCCTTCACCTTCGACGTTTCGGGCTCGGAGCCGGAGGAGCAGATTTACTGGGAGCACTACGTCACCTGGCCTACGCATAACCTGCAAATCACTCTGCACGCGCCCGGAGCGCGCCCCTGCAAATCGGGCGGGGCGTTCAGCGACGAGATCGACGTGACGCAGACAGCGCCGAGCGCCGAGACAGGCGCCAAGCCGAGAGATGAGTCACTCCCCACGCTCTCCCACGACAACACCGAATTGACCTGGGCGCAGAGGAACCCCGAGAAGGGGAGACGCTACCTCGTCGTCTGCAAGCAGTAGGCTGCGACTCCTCTCCCCGTGCCGCGTCTGGACGAAGTGCCCGAACGTGGAAAGAGGTGTGTCCGGCTTACGGCACACCTCTTTCCACGTTCGGGCACTTCGGACGATGGCGCGCGATGCGTTAGTCTACGACCCTCATGGATTGGGAGAGGGTTAATGTCATGCTCGCGCGCATGGCGATGGTCGTCTGGGTCTACGGAGTGCTTTGGCTGCTGGACGTGAGTTCGCCCGGCTTTTGGATGGCCGCGGTGCTCGGGGCGCTGGGACTGTTCGTGCTCGTGCCCTTCCTCAGGCGGCTCGTCGTGAGCAGCAGGTGGGCTCATAAGCTCTACCGGCTCCGCAGAGACCGGCGGCTCAAGGGGGTGTTCTACCTGCCCCATCGGCTGGGGCTGCTCGAACGGCTCTACCTGCGTGTGAGCCCGCCGGGCTGGTGCAGGAGGGACGACCTGATGGCCGTCTTCCGGGACCGGGGTAAGCTCCTGCGCGAGGGCCAGATCGTCCCGGCCGTGCTGGTGCAGGCCACCGCGCTCCTCTTCGAGCGCGGCGCCGACGACGCGCCCGCCAACGTCATCTACACGACCGACTCCGACGCCGAGCAGCCGGTGGCGCGCATGCTCGAAGTCGCGCGGAAGATTTTTTCGCTGAAGGACACGAAGCCCGAAGACGCGGACGAGGCGCGCTTCGCGCGGATGGTCTCGTACGAGTTGGGGCGCGACTTCCGCGTCACCGTCCCCGAAGGGCTCTCGGGCGGGCTCGACCTCACCTACACGACCATCATGGTGCACCGCCGGCACCTGCCCGAAGGCCGGCTCGGCGTCCCCTACTTCCCGCTCGTCATACACACGGAGTCGCGCGCCGCGATGATCCTGCCCGCGCGCTACTGGCCCGACGACTTCATCGACGAATGGGTGCAGATCGGCGCGGGCGGGTGAGGCGCCCGCGGTCGCGGCGCGGCTCAGTCTTCGTGCGTGACGATGTAGAGCCAGAGGATGAGGAGCGTGACGCCGACCCCGATGCCGATGCCGATGCCGATCTTGGCGCCGGTCGAGAGATTGTGGCCCCGCGCCTTGCTGACCTGCGGGTAGGCGACGGCCGTCGCCTTGCCGGCGGAGTCGGTGACGACGAAGCTCTCCGCGCCGGCCTCACTGACGAACCCTTCGAGCTTCGTCTTGTCGCGCAGGATGAGCCTGATGCGCGCGTCCGTGCCCGTGCCGAGCTTGGCGAGCTGAGCGCGAACCTTCTCGCCGCGCTTCGCCTCCTTCTCGGCGCTCGTCGCGGCGAAGGCGGGGATAGCCGCGGCCTGCAAGAGCAGCGCAGAGAGTACGAGGGAACAGACCTTCTTAAACATTATTCTTACCCTTCTTCCTGTTGACTTAAACGGTGTGACTCGTGCCCGTCAGGCTCGAAGGCCCGGGGCGGTAAGTCTCACCCTCTGCAAGGCCGGTGCCGCGCGCTTTCACGCAGCAAGCGCCGACAAACGCAGCGATATTTCCGCTGCATCGGTCGGCGCGTGCAGGAAGAATCCGGCAGGTGTCGGGCGGAGGTGGCGGCTTCGCCCTAAGGCTTCGGCAATTCGACGGGCTTGCCGATCATGAGCGTGGGCGCGCCGACGCGGCGGAGCGCTTCGTTGAGCGACGGCACGGCGTCCGAGAGGAAGGTGTTGACCTCGCCGATCTTATCGTTGAACTCCTTCTGCAAGTCGGCATAGAGATCGCGCGCGGCCGGCGTCGGCGCGGCGTTAGCAGCGTCGAGCGTGAAGAAGAGCCCGCCGATGCGGTCCACGAGTTGCGCGCGCCCCTCGAAGCCCAAGCCCCCGTCGGGCTGCGCGAGTCTGTTTTGCAACTCCTCGACGCGCTTCTTCTGCGCCGCGAGCCGGTCGGTCAACTCCTTCGGCACTTCGCCTGCGCCGAGCCTGTCCTTCACAGTCCGCTCGACGAACTCGATCTGACTCTTCAAACTGTCGAGCGTGCGCAGCGCGTTGTTCGTCGCCGTCTGCATGTCGCGCAGGCGCAGCGACATGTCGAGCGTCTCCTTGAGGTCGGACGCCTGCACGCTGACCGTCGGGTCGAGCCGCACCTCGACCTTCCGCTCGTACGCCTTGTCGCCGACCATCAAACGCACGGTGTAAGTGCCCGGCAGGACCTGCGGCCCGCGCGGGCCGCCCGTGAACTGCGTCTCCTCGTCGGTCGGCGGGCGGCGCACCTGCGGCCCGCCGTAGCGCAGGTTCCAGTTAACGCGGTTCAAGCCCTGCTCCTTCGCCACGTTCTCTATCTCTGAAATCATCTTGCCCGCCGAGTCGAGCACCTGAAACTTGACCTTCGTCTTCTCGTCCGGCTTCGTCTTTAAGTAGTAGCTGAGCAGCGCGCCGTAGGGCGGGTTCTGCCCGGCGAACGCCTTCTCGGCGACGCCGTAGCGCGTCATGCGCGTCGTGTAGCGCAGCGCCGGCCGCGGCTCGAAGAGGTACGCGTCGGCGCGCGCCACCTCCGGCGTCAACTGCTGGACGGGCGTCGCGTCGTCGAGGATGTAGATGCTGCGGCCGTGCGTGGCGAGGATGATGTCGTTGTCGCGCGGGTGGACGATGATGTCGTGGACGGCGACCTTCGGCAGGTTCTTCAGGGCGAGGCTCGTCCAGTTGCCGCCGCCCGTGTAAGAGGCGTAGAGCCCGAGTTCCGTCCCAGCGTAAATCAGCTGCGGGTTCTTCGGGTCTTCGCGCACGACCCAGACGTGCGCGTTCGCGGGCAGGTTCCCCGTGATGTTCTGGAAGGTGCGCCCGCCGTCCGTGGTCTTGTAGACGTAAGGGCGGCGGTCGTCGATCTGATGTCGGTCGAAGGAGACGTAAACGCGGTCGGCCTCGACGCGCGAGGGCTCGACGTGCGAGACGGAGGAGAAGTCGCCGAGGTTCGGCACGTTCTTAATCACGTTGCGCCAGTTCTTCCCGCCGTCGTTCGTCACCTGTAGGTTCCCGTCGTCGGTGCCGGCCCAGATGAGCCCGGCGCGCACGGGCGACTCAGCTGATGCTGATGACGGTCGTGTGGTACTCGGCGCCCGTGTTCTCGTAAGGCGACGGGGCCGCCCGCCGACTTCTGCTTCGCCTTGTCGTTCGTCGTGAGGTCGGGGCTGATGGCCGCCCACGTCTTGCCGAAGTCGGTCGATTTAAAGATGACGCTGCCGCCGAGGTAGACCGTGTTCTTGTCGTGCGGGCTCGGGACGAGCGGCGAGTTCCAGTTAAAGCGGTACTTGGCGAACTCCGCCGGGCCGCCGTCGTCGCCCATGTAGGGGACGACCAACTGCTGCTCGCGGTTGCGCATGTCGGTGCGCACGACGTTCGCCGCCCTGCGACTCCGAGAGGTACAGCTCCGGGTCGTCCGGGTGGTTGAGCACGTAGAAGCCGTCGCCGAAACTTATCATCCGCCAGTCGTCGTTCTGGATGCCGACGGGCTCGCGCGTGCGGCTCGGCCCCGTCCACGTGCCGTTGTCCTGCAAGGCCGCCCATCACGTAGTAGAAGGGCTGACGGTTGTCCGCGTGTATCTGGTAGAACTGCCCCCAGGCGGACGTTATTGACGTACTCCCACGCCTCGCCGCCGTCGTAGGTGACGGCGACGCCGCCGTCCTGGCCCGCCCAGACGCGGCGCGGCTGCTCCGGGTCAATCCAGAGCGCGTGGAAGTCTATGTGCTGGCGCCCCGTGATGTTGCGGAACGTGCGCCCGCCGTCCACCGACATGAAGAGGTTGCGAGGCGACGGCGTAGACGCGGTTCTCGTTCGTCGGGTCAACGCGGACGTGCGTGTAGTAGAAGCCGCGCGAGACGATGCTGGTCTGCTTCGAGACGTTGCGCCACGTCTCGCCGCGGTCGTCCGAGCGCCAGAGCGTCCCCTCCTTCGCCTCCGTGATGGCGTAGACGACCGAAGGGTTCGAGTGCGCGACCGCGACGCCGATTCTCCCGACGACTTTGGGCAGCCCGCCCTCCAACTTCTTCCACGTGCGCCCGCCGTCGATCGAACGAAACAGTCCGCCGCGTTCGTCGCCCGACGTGTGCGCCCCACGGCGTGCGCCGGAACTTCCACATCACGGCGTAGACGACGTTCGGGTTCGACGGGTCGATGTCCATGTCGGCGACGCCGTGCTCGGGGCCGAGGTACAGAGTCTTATTCCACGTCTTCCCGCCGTCGGTCGTCATGAAGACGCCGCGCTCCTCGTTCGGGCCGAAGGCGTGACCCTGCGCGCCGACGTAGACCACGTCGGGGTTGCGCGGGTGGACGAGAATTTTCGAGACGTGCAACGTGTCGCGCAGCCCCATGTGCTGCCACGTCCTGCCGCCGTCCGTGGACTTGTAGACGCCGTCGCCGAAACTAGACCGAGTTGCGCACGGCCGACTCGCCCGCGCCGAGCCAGACGACCTCGGGGTTGCCCGGCTCCAGCGCGATGTCGCCGATGGAGATGGTGCCCTGCCGCTCGAAGAGCGGAGTCCAGCGCACGCCGCCGTTCGTCGTCTTGAAGAGCCCGCCCGAGGCGGTGGCGACGTAGACGACTTCGGGTCGCCCGCGACGCCCTCGATGTCGGCGACGCGCCCGCCCATGTTGGCCGGGCCGATGCTGCGCCACTCTAGACGCTCGAACGACTTCGTCGCGGTCGTCGCGTCCTCGGGCGTCTCGGCGGGCGTCTGCGTAGACTGCGGCGTCGCCTGCTGCGGCTGCGCCGCGGCCGCGAGCGCGAGGCACAACAGGACGAGGCACGCGAGCGCCGCGCGCGGGGGAAGGCTCTTCGTCTCAGGCATGAGTTACGGCTCCGGGTGTGTGTTGGTCAAGACGTGTGCCGAGAGGATAAACCACGACGCACGCGGCCGTCTATTAACATTTGCGCGGGCGCGTTTGACAGGAGGCGCGCGAGGCGGGAAAACTCGACTGCGTCTGACTCCGACTCGAATCGCGCTGCGGTACGACACGAACGACCTTGATAAAAACTTCAGAACGAACACGACGGGCGCTCGCCTTCGCCTCCGGTCTGCTGAGCCTTCTGCTGGGCGCCTGCGCGGCGTCGGAGCCCTCGAAGACGCCCGCGGGCTGGCGCGCGCGCGTGACGACGCTCGCGGGCGACGGCTCGCCGGGGTCGCAGGACGGGGCGGCGCTTCAGGCACGCTTTCAAGACCCGTTCGGCGTCGCGGTCGGCAAGGACGGCAGCGTCTACGCGACGGACGCGGGCGAGTCGAACTCGATTCGCAAGCTGACGCCCGAGGGCGTTCGTCTCGACGCTCGCGGGCGGGGGAGCTTCAACACGCCTTCGGGCGTCGCGCTCGACGGCGAAGGGAATCTGTACGTCGCCGACACGGGCAACAACCGCGTGCGGAAGATGACGAAGGAGGGCGTCGTGACGACGCTCGCGGGCGACGGGGCGAGTTCAACGCGCCCGTCGGCGTGGCCGTTGACAAGGACGGGAACGTCTACGTCGCCGACACGTACAACGACCGCGTCCGCGTCATCACGAAAGACGGGCAGGTCAGAACCGTCGCGGGCAAAGGGAGTCCGGGCCACGCCGACGGCGGCGCGCTCGACGCCGCGCTCTTCGACACGCCCTGCGGCGTGGCCGTCTCGGAGGCCGGCGACATCTACGTCGCCGACACCGGCAACGACCGCCTGCGGAAGATAACGAAGGACGGACAGGTCTCCACGCTCAACCTCTTCGACCCGCCCGCCGCGCCGCCCGGCACACAGAACTCGAACGGCGCGACCCCGACGCCCTCGCCGGGAGAGACGAACCCGCCGGCTCTCAACTCCGCCACATTCGAGTTGTCGGAGCCCGTCGGGCTCGCCGTCACGCGCGACGGCTTTCTCTACGTGACCGAGTTGGACCGGGGCCGCGTCGTGCAGATCGCGCCCGACGGCGCGGCGCGCGTCATCGCGGGGCGCGGCGGCCCCGGCTTCGCCGACGGCGAAGGCCGCACGGAGGCGCGCTTCAACCAGCCCGCGGGCGTGGGCCTCGCGCCCGACGGCTCGCTCGTCGTCGCCGACGGCGCGAACTACCTCCTGCGCCGCGTCGGCCCTTTCGAGTTGAAGAAGGTTGACGAGAAGAAGGAGGGGGTCGTGGTCGCGGCCGGGCCCGACACGACTCGAACGGACGTGCTGCCGCGCATCAACGTCGAGGGCCTCGGCGCGCCGTTCCCTTGGCCGCTCGACCCGCAAGGACAGTGGCACGAGGTGACGGCCACGATGGGCGAGGCGCGCGGCTCGTACGACACCGACGACAGCCGCCACCACCTGCACAGCGGCGTGGATGTCTTCGGCGTCTACGGCCAGACCGTGCGCGCCGTGCGCGAAGAGAAGGTCACGAGCCCGCTCGCCAACTGGGGCTTCGGCACGCTCAACGAGGGCTTCCGCGCGGGGCTCATGACCTACGTCCACCTGCGCGTCGGACGCAGCGACCACGACGAGATGCTCGACCCGAACACTTTCATCCCCGTCCGCGACGCGGCGGGCAAGGTCGCGCGCGTGCGCCTCCGGCGCGGCACGCGCCTGCGAGTCGGGCAGGCGCTCGGCACGATCAACCGCATGTATCACGTCCACATGAACCTCGGCCCGCCCGGCGCCGAGCTGAACCCGCTCGCGCTCCCCTTCAACGGCTACGGCGACCACTTCGCGCCGCGCATCGACGCGCGACGGCGTGCAGCTCTTCGACGAGTCGGGCGCGCGCATCAACGAGCAGCGCGACGGCCGACTCGTCGTGCGCGGCCGCGTCCGCGTCGTCGTGGACGCCTTCGACCAGGTGGACGGCAACCAGCCGCGCCGCCGCCTCGGCCTCTACAAACTCGGCTACCAACTCTTACGACCCGACGGCGCGCCCGCGCCCGGCTTCGAGCAGCCGCGCGTCCGGATCGAGTTCGACCGGCTCCCGCCCGACCGCGAGGCGCCCAAGATCGTCTACGCCGACGAGAGCGGCATCACCGTCTACGGCAGCAGCGAGACGCGCTTCCTCTACGAGGTGACGAACCACGTCCGCCACGGCCGCGCCGAGCGCGACACGTGGGACACGACCGCGCTCCCGCCCGGCGACTACACCCTCCGCATCCTCGCCGCGGACTTCGCCGGCAACGAAGCCACGGAGAACCGCGACGTTCCGGTCACGATAGAGCGGTAAGAGACGTGAATTGACGGAGATGCACGAAGGGACACGAAATCATGTTCGTGTCCCTTCGTGCGTCTCCGTCAATCAACCTTGAGTCCTGTCAGCCGCTATTCGGCGATGACCTTCTCCTTAACGAACTCGCCGGTTCTCAGGTCCACTCTCACCTCGCGGTACTCGCCCTCTTCTTGATGCGGACTCCATCCGGAGAGTACCTTCAACACCAGTTGGAGGCTCCGCTCGTTGATATAGTGTTTGCCACCCCAGAAGATGGAGCTGACGGAGCGCGGAAGGTTGGAGGTCGTGGGGACGATGTCCGAGAGGGCCAGCTTCTTAACCAGCTTCCCGCCCGGCCCGTAAATCACCACCACGTCGTCGCCGTACCCGACGGTGTGCCAGTTGTCGAACGTGACGAAGTACTCGCCGCCGTCGGAGACCAGCGCAGAGACCGGCGCCACGTCGTTAGAGAGTCGGCTCTCCCAGACCTTCTCGTAAGTTGCGCCCTCCTTCTGCCTGTAGAAGACGCCCCGGCAGTAGTTGTTCGCCACGCCCGGTTTGGAGCCGGCCGGCTCCTTCTTCGCCGCCTTGTCCTCGAAATACTTCAAATCACTCTCAAGCACCCGTGGGATGACTTCGACGTAGTACCGCTTGTTCTCCGAGTAGTACTTATGCGGCTGAGGCAACGCCCACGAGTCCGCGAACACACGCAGGCCGCAGGTCACGACCGCGGCGGCGAACACGACAACCAGTCCGGCCTTCTTCATGACTCGACCTCCTGCCATCTATCATCCGGTGCTGCCGAAGCCGCCCGCGCCGCGCTCGGTCTCTTCGAGGTCTTCGGCCCAAATGGGCTCCGGGGTGGCGATGGCTTCGACGACGAGTTGCGCGACGCGCGCGCCGGGCTCGACCTCGAACGGCTCGCGGCCGTGGTTGACGAGCGCGCAGAGAACCTCGCCGCGGTAGTCCGAATCGATGACGCCGGCCAGCACGTCTATCCCGTGGCGGACGGCGAGCCCGGAGCGCGGCGCGACGCGGCCGTAGAACCCTCCGGGCACGGCCACCGCGAGACCCGTCCGGACGGCCGCGCGCCCGCCCGGCTCAATCGTCACGCGCTCGACCGCGTAGAGGTCCAGGCCCGCCGCGCCCGCGCTCCCGCGCGTCGGCAGCCTCGCCTCCGGGTGGAGCCGCTTGAAGTGTAGACGCTCGAACATGAGAGACGCCGCGCGCGGGCTCAGTGGTGCGTCCGGCCGGGCCCGCGCCCCTGTATGATGTTGCGCACCCTCCCGCCCACGAACTGCCCGAGGACGAACGCGCCGACGAGCACCGGGAAACTTATCAACTTGAAGCCCGGCCCCGAGAAGATTCTTAAAGCGATGCCCAGCGGCACCGGCAGGAGCACGGCCAGAAACCACTGGCCCGAGTGCTTCCGCGCGCTCGCGCGCCAGTAGCCGAACGGCAGGTTGATGAGAAAGACGAGGAGTGCGACCGTCCAGAGGCTCATGCGGGTTCTGACTCAATCCCCCCGGTGGATTCTTTCGGCGCGAACTCGCCTTCGACCCAGACTTCGCCGTCCTCGAAGAACTCTTTCTTCCAGATGGGGACGGTGCGTTTGAGTTCGCGGATGGCCCACTCGCAGGCTTCAAAGGCGGCGCGGCGGTGCGGGGCGCTGACGCAGATGACGACGGAGGTCTCGCCGATCTCGGTGCGGCCGGTGCGGTGGACGATGCCGACGTGCGCGATGTCGAAACGTTGGCGCGCCTCCTCGCCCAGGCGGCGCATCTCGGCGAGCGCCATCGGGGCGTAGGCTTCGTAGACGAGGTGGAGCGTGCGGCGCCCGCGCGTCCACTCGCGCGCGTAGCCGTCGAGCGTGACGGTCGCGCCGCAGCGGCGCGGGACGACGCGGCGCGCGACGGCCCCCACGTCAATCGGCTCGGTCGTCAGCTCGAAGAAGTCTTCGGCGTCGTCCGCCTCCGGGGGCTCGCCGTCGCCGCCGCTCACCGGCGGGAAGAGCGCGAGTTCGTCGCCGTCCTCCAACTCCACGTCGAGGTCGCGCGCGTACCCCTGGTTGACGGCGACGAGGAGCGCGGAGCGGAAGCGTTTGAGGTCCGGGTACTCTTCGAGCACGCGCGCGAAGGCGGAGCGTGCCGTCGCGCCCGGGGCGAGCGTCAACACGGCCTCGTCGGCCGCGGCCTCGCGCGCCGCGCCGAAGAAGAGGACGCGCACGCGCACCTCGCGCGACTCCGCGGCCTTGCCCAGCCTGTCCGTTTCCCGCGTCATTCTTCGAGGTCGATCTTCTTGCCGGCGTGGCCGTTGCCGCGCGCCAGCTCGTGCGTGCGCGCGCGCTCCTCGTAGGCCGTGACGGCCTGCGTGAGCATCGTGTGGAGGCGGCGCAGACGCTCGGAGGTCGAGCGCGTCTCAAGCAGGCGCTGCTTCGTCTCGGCGTCCATCTCGACGACGGCCGCGACGAGGAAGGAGAGGCGCTCGGGGTCGTCCTGCGGGAGTTCGGGGAGCGCGCCGCGCTCCTCGTTGGCGGTGCGCATCGCGCGCGCGATGCGCATGAACAGCTCGGAGACCTCTTCGGCCCGGCGCGCGACTGTGCCTCTGTCCTCCTCCTCGTCCTCGAAGAACTCGACGCGCGCGACGAGGTACAGCTCGCCGCGCTCGACGTACTCCGCGACGCGGTAGCGCGCCGCGCCGATGGTCAGGATGTTCGAGCGGCCGTCGGGGAGCGGCTGCACCTCG
Organism: uncultured Acidobacteriota bacterium; assembly: GCA_963726735.1. GTDB lineage: Bacteria > Acidobacteriota > Blastocatellia > Pyrinomonadales > Pyrinomonadaceae > QHXN01. Next base: position 550,472 of record CAVSDM010000017.1, on the reverse strand, counting down.
ACGACCTCGGTCGCGCAGCCGACGTGCCCCTCGGGCGGGCGGTCTTCTAAGACGGCGTCGGGGACGAAGTAGGAGAGGCCGAAGAGGTTGTTCGAGGCGCGCACGTCGGCCAGCATGCGGCGGTAGCGCTCCTCGAAGATGTGGAGCGGCAGCGGCACGCCGGGGAAGAGCACGAGCGGCAGCGGGAAGATCGGCAACTCCCGCACGCCGCGCACCTTGTCGAGGGCTTCAGACATGAAAGAAGAGAAGGCGGACGACGGACGACGGACGACGGTTAACCCTGTATCGTCTATGGCCCACGGTCTTCGCGTTACTTGTCACTCGTCACTGCTGTTGTCGCACTTCGTTCGAGCGCGCCGAGGGCCGCGGGGGAGGGGGTCGGTTCCCTCTCGTCGGGCCGCGCGCGCGGCTCGACCTTCTGCTCGATGAGTTCGAGGATGGCCTCGGGCGGCTCGTCGCCGAGGGCGCGGCGCTTGGCTTCGAGCACCAGCTCGGCCATCTCGCGCGCGCGGTCGCGGTAGCGGTTGTCGCGCGCGATGAGGTCTTCGACGATGCGGCGCTCGCGGTGCGCGCGCGAGGTGTCGGCGTCGAGGCCCGCGGCGACGGCGTACTCGACCGGCACGCTCTGATTCTTGAGCATGACGTGGAGCGCGCCCGTCGCGGCCGACGCCTCGTCGCGCATCTTGCGCATGTCGAGGAGCGAGTTCTTGAAGCCGAGGTGTCCGCGCAGGTTGATCTCGACGATGGGCGCGGGCGCGCCCGACTCGGGGTCGTGGGGCCGCGCCTCGCGCTGGACCGTGTCCGCGACGCGCTCGTGGACTTCGTTCTGGTCTTCGGCGCCGGAGACATCGACGGTCAGACGTTGGAAGGGTCGCTGGACGTAGTCGTTGATGAAGGTCGCTTTGACCGCGCGGCCGTCGTCCACCTCGACGAGGTAGAGGCCGCGCTCCTCGCGGTACTCGTCGATGGAGCAGGCTTCGAGCGAGCCGGGGTTGAAGGCCCAGTTGTCGATCTCAAACTTCTTGTGCGTGTGGCCGAGCGCGACGTAATCGACGAGCGTGCGCAGCTCCTTCAACTTCTCGACCGAGAGCGCGGGGATGGGGCGGTTGAGCTGCCCCTCAACGTCCGTGTGCAGCAGAAGGATGTGGAAGAGCCCTGCGCCGCGCGCGGCGCGCAGGGATTCGGCGAGCATCGGCATCGCGGCGTTGGCCGAGGTGCCGTACCAGTGCGTGCCGAAGATGCGCGCGCCCTTGATGTCTATGTAGGAACCCGTATGTGACTCCTCGTCCCACGGCACCATCTGCCAGGGCAGCGCGTTCTCCTCGGACTCCGCGGCGGGCGCGGGCTCAAGGAGGATGAAGAAGCCGGCCTGCGAGAACGAGCGCATCCAACTGTAGTCGGAGACGGCGTCGCGGCGGTCGTGGTTGCCCTCGATGGCGACGACGGGGATGCCGGCGTCTTTCAGGATTTGGAGACCGGCGAGCGCGTGGTTCATCGTCTGCGGGTCGATGTTGCGGCGGTCGAAGAAGTCGCCCGCGATGAGGACGAAGTCCACCTCGTTCGGTATCGCATGATGCTCGATCACGTCGTACCAGCTCCGGAAGAAGTCCTTCGTCCGCTCTTCGAGGTTGTACCGCCGGCACCCGAGGTGCACGTCCGACATGTGTAAAAACTTAATCATCCTATAAAGCTCTGACTAACGAATGGCTCTTAAAAGTCGCTGCTGTAAGGGGCATTATACGACAAAGCGGACGACCGGGGCATCATGCCTGACCGACTTCCGCGGCGCCGGCGCCGGCCTCCGAGACGAGGACGGCGGGGCGCTTGCCCGTCTCGCGCTCGTAGCCTTCGGAGAGGGCGCGCTCGAAATCTTCCAGCGCCGCGCGGCGGACGAGGCTGACGGTGGAGCCGCCGAAGCCGCCGCCGGTCATGCGCGCGCCCAGCACCCCGTCGAGGCCGCGCGCCAGCTCGACCAGCACGTCCAGCTCCGGGCTGCTCACCTCGTAGTCGTCGCGCAGGGAGTAGTGCGACTCGTACATGAGCCGCCCCATCTCCGCGAGGTCGCCGGCACGCAGCGCGCTCGCGGCCGAGAGCGTGCGCTCGTTCTCGGTGACGATGTGGCGGCAGCGGCGGCGGATGGGGTCGGGAAGAACGTGGGAGTATTGTCGAAAGTCGGCGACACTCACGTCGCGCAGTTGTGTGATGCCGGGCAGGTGCTCGCGCAGCAGCTCGACGCCGCGGGCGCACTCGGCGCGGCGGACGTTGTACTCGGAGGACGAAAGCTCGTGCTTGACGCGCGTGTCGGCGACGACGAAGGCGGCCGACCGAGTGTCGAGCGGGACGGGCTCGGCCTCAAGGCTGCGGCAGTCGATGAGGAGCGCGTGCCGCTCGCGGGCGAGCGCGGCGACGAACTGATCCATGATGCCGCAGAGCGTGCCGACGTACGTGTGCTCGGCCTGCTGCCCCGCGAGCGCGAGCGTCACGCCGTCAACCTCCCGCCCCGAAACGCGCACGAGCGCGAGCCCGACGGAAATTTCCAAAGCCGCCGAAGAGGACAAGCCCGCACCGGCCGGCACGTCCGAGTCGATAAGCAGGTCTGCGCCCGAGAGCCTTATGCCGCGCGACTCAAGCGCCTGCGCCACGCCCTCGACGTAGTCGAGCCAGACGCCGCGGCGTGGGGGGTTGGGGTGGTCGAGGTCGAAGCTCAACTCCTCTTTGAGTCCGACGGAGTAGGCGCGGACGGTGCGGTCCGGGCGCGGCGCGGCGGCGACGACCGTCTCGCGCTCGATGGCCATCGGGAGCACGAAGCCGCCGTTGTAGTCGGTGTGTTCGCCGATGAGGTTGACGCGCCCCGGCGCGCGGAAGATGCGCGCCGCGCGTCCGTAACGCTCTCGGAAGGCTTGGCCGACCGCCTCGCGCTCCAACATCTGCTCTCGTCCTCTTCGTCTGGTGAAGGTGTTCGCCCGGGGTTGGATTCTACCACCGTCGCGCCCCGTGCGACGCGGGGCGTGGTTCTATTTGCGGTCGGGCCGATAAAATATTAGAGTCCGTGGAAAATCCTCCGGCGAGTTCGGGCTTGAAGTGTGAGGGGTCGGGCTTCTCACTCGCGCGGGGCTTTCGGGGTGGCGTTGATGATTCTTGACGCATTCAGGCTGGACGGCAAGGCGGCGCTCGTGACGGGCGCGTCCGCGGGACTGGGCGCGGCAATCGCCACGGCGCTGGCGGAGGCGGGCGCGGACGTGGCCTGCCACGGCAACTCGCGCAGCCCCGAGGCGACCTGCGCGGCGGTCGCGCACGCGGGCCGTCGCGCGCTGCCCGTGGTCGGCGACTTGTCTGACAAAGAGGTGCCGCGCCGTCTGGTCGAAGAGACTTTGAGCGAGTTCGGGCGGCTCGACATCCTCGTCAACAACGCGGGCATCATCCGGCGCACGCCGGCCGTCGATTACTCGGAGGAGGACTGGACGGCCGTCATCGAGGTCAACCTCAACGCCGTCTTCCGCCTCTCTCAACTCGCCGGCCGCCACATGGTCGAGCGCGGGTCGGGCAAGGTCGTCAACGTCGCTTCCCTGCTCTCGTTTCAAGGCGGCCTGACCGTCCCCGCCTACGCGGCGTCGAAGGGCGGCGTGGCGCAGTTGACGAAGGCGCTCGCCAACGAGTGGGCGTCGAAAGGCGTCAACGTCAACGCCATCGCGCCCGGCTACATGCGCACCGACAACACGGCCGCGTTGCAGGCCGACGAGACGCGCAACCGCCAGATACTCGAACGCATCCCCGCCGCCCGCTGGGGCGAACCGAAGGACCTGGCGGGGGCGGCCGTCTTTCTCGCAGCGCCCGCGAGCGACTACATCAACGGCCACGTCCTCGTCGTTGACGGCGGCTGGATGGGCAGATGAGTGGCTGATGTGTGAAGCGGATGATGAGTTTGACGCAGAAGCTCTTCCTACTTGAGCCGCAGTACCGCGAGCGCGTGTGGGGCGGGCGGCGTTTGAAGGCGGCCGACCCGCCGTTGGGCGAGGCGTGGGTCGCGTTCGAGGAGAGCCGCGTCAGTGAAGGCGAACACGCGGGACGCACCGTCGCGGAGTTGTCGTCCGAGTACGGCGAACGTCTACTCGGCCGCGGGGTGTCCGAGGCGTACGGGAGCCGCTTCCCGCTGCTCGTCAAACTGCTCGACTGCGCCGACTGGCTCTCGGTTCAGGTTCATCCGAACGACGAGCAGGCCGCGCGCCTGGTCGGCCCCGGCGAGTTCGGCAAGACCGAAGCGTGGCACTTCATCGAGGCCGAGCCGGGCGCGACCATCTACGCAGGGATCAAACCGGGAACGAGCGAAGCGGAACTGGAAGCGGCCATCCGCGAGGGGCGCGTGCTCGAAGTGGCACAACAACTCGAAGTGAGCGCGGGCGAGACGGTCTACATCCCCGCGGGCACTCTGCACGCGCTGGGGCCGGGGCTCCTGCTCTACGAGGTGCAGCAGTCGAGCGACACGACCTACCGCGTCTACGACTGGGGCCGGCCCGCCTCCGCCGGGCGCAAGCTGCACGTCGAGGAGTCGGTCGCCGTCACAGACCCGCGTCAGGGCGCCTCCGTCCACCCCGCGCCGCGGCTTTCGGGCACGGCCGCCGCCAACGCGCTCGCCTCCCCTTACTTCGACCTCGAAGTCATAAGCCTCGGCCGCGACGCGCTCGGCGGCGACACGGAGGGCGAGACCTTCCACCTCCTGACGTTGACGGACGGCCGCGCCGAACTCTCCTGCGACGACGAGACCATGAGTCTGGGCAAGTTCGAGACGGCGCTCGTCGCGGGCGGCGCTGGCGCTTACAGACTGAGCGCGGACGAGGGCGGGGCGCGGCTGCTGCGCGCCGCCGTTCCCGCGCGACGCGCGGCGCGAGTCTAATCCTCCCCGTGCCTGTATAATCTTGCTCGCACCCTCTTGCTCTAACATCCCCCAGCCCGGCGTCGAACGAGTGAAGACGATGATCACGACCTTCCAGCAGCACGTCCTGCATGAGCAGAAACGCTTCCCCGGGGCGACGACCGAGTTCTCGTGGCTCGTCTCGGGCATCACGCTCGCCACGAAGATGATCGAGTCGCAGGTGAGGCGCGCGGGCCTGACCAACATCCTCGGCTCGTACGGCGAGGTCAACGTGCAGGGCGAGGTGCAGCAGAAGCTCGACGTTTACGCCAACGAGGCGCTCATCCACTGTCTCTCCCTGCGCGAGAGCATCGGCATCATCGCTTCGGAAGAGAACGAGGAGCCTTTGGTGCTGCGCCACGACTCGCCCGCGGCCAAGTACGCCATCGTCTTCGACCCGCTCGACGGCTCCTCGAACATCGACGTGGCCGTCACCATCGGGACGACCTTCGCCATCTTCCGGCGCCCCGAAGGCGACAAGGCCGGCGACCCGCTTCAGTGGGTGCTGCAGCCGGGCCGCAAACAGGTCGCCGCCGGCTACGTCGTCTACGGCTCTTCGACGGTGCTCGTCTACAGCGCGGGCAACGGCGTCCACACCTTCACGCTCGACCCGATGGTCGGCTCCTACATTCTGACGAAAGAGAACCTGCGCATCCCCGAGCGCGGCGGCTACTACTCGATCAACGAGTCCTACTGCGACCGCTGGCCCGCAGCCCTACGCGCGCTATCTGCACCGTCTGAAGTCGGGCGAGATGGGGACGCGCTACTCCTCGCGCTTCGTCGGCTCGATGGTCGCGGACTTCCACCGGACGCTGCTGCGCGGCGGCGTCTTCATCTACCCGCCGAACACGGACCACCCGGAGGGGAAGCTGCGGCTCCTGTACGAGGCCAACCCCGTCGCCTTCCTCGCCGAGCAGGCCGGCGGCTCGGCCAGCGACGGCCGGCAGCCCATACTCGACATCCAGCCGCGCGACGTACACCAACGCACGCCGCTCGTCGTCGGCGGCCGCGCCGAGATGGAAGAGTTCGAGCGCTGCCTCGCCGAAGGATAAGGGCCTGCGAGTTTGAAACTCGGTATTTCAACTTTGACCTTTTAAGAGATGACACTCAACCCTTCGACGGACGACCCGCGCTGGCTGCTCGCACCCGTCCGGCGTCTGCACGAACTGATCCGCGCGGCGGTGGTTGACGCCTGCGAGCGTTCGGCCGTGGAGTCTTTGGCCGAGGTCGAGCGCGAAGAGGAGGGCGACACCATCTACGCCGTGGACCGCGTGAGCGAGGAGCTGATCGTCGAGTTCTTCGAGCGCGAGGTGGCGCACGCCGCCCCGGTCGTCCTCGTCGCCGAAGGGTTGCCACACGGCGGGCAGGTCGTCCTGCCGCACGGCGCGCTCGAAGCGGACGCCGTCTGGCGCGTCATCGTGGACCCCATCGACGGCACGCGCGGCCTGATGTACCAGAAGCGCAGCGGGTGGATTCTCACGGGCGTCGCGCCGAACCGCGGCGCCGAGACCTCGCTCGCAGACATCGAGCTGGCCGTCCAGACCGAGATTCCGCTCGTCAAGCAGCACCTCTCCGACGCGGCGTGGGCGGTCAAAGGTGAGGGCGCGCACGCCGAGCGCTTCAACCGCCTGACGGGCGAGAGCGAGCCCTCAAACTCAGACCTTCGCAATCGCCCTCCATCGCGCACGGCTACGCGCAGGTGTCGCGCTTCTTCCCCGGCGCGCGCGAGGAGCTGGCGGCGATTGACGAGGAGGTCGTGCTGGGCGCGCTCGGGCCGGTGCAGCCGGGCAAGGCGCACTGCTTCGAGGACCAGTACACGTCGAGCGGCGGGCAGCTCTACGAGTTGATGGCGGGGCACGACCGCTTCACGGCCGACCTGCGCCCTCTGATGGAAGAGATGTTGAAGTAACGCGGGCGCGCGCTCGGCATCTGCTGCCACCCGTACGACCTCTGCACGGAGCTGATCGCGCGCGAGGTGGGCGTCGTCGTCACGGACGCGGACGGCGGACCTTTGCGCGCGCCGCTCGCGGTCGAGCCCGACGTGGCCTGGGTCGGCTACGCCAACGCCGGCATACGCGCGCAGGTCGAGCCGCTGCTGCGCGCGGCGCTCGAACGGCGCGGGTTGTTGCGACGGGCGGAGGCGGAAGATGTTTAAGCTCGCCTCGCGTTCAAGGCTTCTGAAGTCGGCGTTGTGCCTGCTGCTCGCGGCGTCGGGCGCGGCGCGCGCGCGGCAGACGCAGGAGCCGCCGCCGCCCGAGCAGCCGCCGCGGCTCAAGCGCGAGCGCTTCGGCAAGAGCCTCGAACGGCTCAAGTGGGACGCCGAGCGGAAGCGTGCGACCGAGACGGCGCGCGCGAAGAAGGGCGCGGCCGGGGACGAGGAGGACGAAGTTGTGCGTGTCGAGACTTCGCTCGTCGTCTGCGACGTGCTGGTGCTCGACGCGCAGGGGCGCGCCATCAAGGGGCTCGGGCGCGAGGACTTTCTCGTCACCGAGGACGGCCGAGCGCAGGAGGTCGGCGCCTTCGCGCTCGGCGACAGCGCGAACGTCCCGCGCTCCATCGTCCTCATCTTCGACTACAGCAGCAGCATGCAGCCCTTTATCGCGAACAGCGTCCTGGCCGCCAAAATCCTCGTCGATCAGCTCAACCCGCGCGACCGGATGGCCCTCGTCACCGACGACGTGGAGCTGCTGGTGGACTTCACCTCCGACAAGGAGAAGCTCAGAAAGAAGCTGGACGACCTGAAGCGGAAGGCGATCTCCGAAGATTTTAAGGAAGGCAACTACGGCCGCAGCCTACAGTACCGTGCGTTGATGGCGACCCTGCGCGAGCTGTTCGACGAGGAGGACACGCGCCCCATCGTCATCTTCCAGACCGACGGCGACGAGCTGGGCTGGCTCCGCGACTCGTCCGTGCCGATGTACGAACCGCCCGTGCCGTCCGGCATGTCGCCCAAGTCGCTGCAAGCCATGCGCGCCCAGCGTGACGCACGGCGGCCGCAGTTCAGCCTCGCGGACGTTTTCAAGGCGGCCGAGCGCTCGCGCGCCACCGTCTACACGGTCATCCCCGGTGTCCGACTCATCGGACTGGAACCGGGCGAGGGGCCCGTGAAGGCGAAGGCGCTGCGCCGCGCTTTCGAGGCGGCGTCGCCCTTCCCCGTGAACGCCTACTCGGACCATGTGATCGAGTACATGATCAGGCATTGGCCGCAGCATCAGCTCGCGCTCTACGGCCTGTCGAAGCTGACGGGCGGCTGGACGAAGTTTCTCGAAGAGCCCTCGCAGGCGGCGGGCATCTACGCCGACATCTTCAAAGACATCGGCAACCGCTACGTCGTCGGCTTCTACCCGACGAACAAGGAGCGCGACGGCAAACGCCGCCGCGTGCAGATCGAGGTGCGCAACCACCCCGAGTACACGGTCTGGGGCCGCAAGTCTTACTACGCGCCGGAACCTTAAATGACAGAGGCGGACGTGCAGGCGGACGACATCGAACAGGGCTCGACACGCGGACTGGCGGACACGGACGACTTCGTCCGGATGGTCAGGCGTCTGCTCGCGGGCGAGTCGCGCTCGACGAGCGTGCTCTTCGAGGGCGGCGGGGATCTCTTCGTCACGCGCGCGCCGGGGAGGCTCGACCTGATGGGCGGCATCGCCGACTACTCCGGCTCGCTCGTCCTTGAGCTGCCCATCGCCTCCGCCACGCACGCCGCGTTGCAGTTGAGAGAGCAGCGGACGCTCGTCGTCGTCAGCCTGCCGCCGAACGACGCGGGGCAAGCGCGCATGTTCGAGATGCCGCTCGACGATTTGTACGACGCGTCGGGAAACACGCTCGGCTACGCCGAGGCCGCGCGCTACTTCAGACGCGGCGGGCACGACTGGGCCGCTTACGTCGCGGGCGCCTTCCACGTCCTCGCGCGCGAGCGCGGAGTCCGCTTCGAGCAGGGCGCGCGCATCCTCCTCCGCTCCGAGGTGCCGGAGGGCAAGGGCGTCAGCTCCTCGGCCGCGCTCGAAGTGGCGACGATGCAGGCCGTCCGCGCGGCCTACCGCATCGACCTCGACCCGAGGGAGTTGGCCTTCCTCTGCCAGAAGGTCGAGAACCTCGTCGCCTGCGCGCCGTGCGGCGTGATGGACCAGATGACCTCGGCCTGCGGCGAGCAGGGCAAGTTACTCGCGCTGCTCTGCCAGCCCGGCGAGTTGCGGGGGACGGTGGCGCTGCCCGCGGAGTTTGAGGTGTGGAGCGTCGATTCGGGCATCCGGCATTCGGTCGGCGGCGCGGACTACGGCACCGTAAGAACGGCGGCCTTCATGGGCTACCGCATGATTGCGGAGCTGGCCGGACTGCGCGTGAGCTATCGGGAAGGGCACGGGCACGTCCACGTCGAAGACCCGCAGTGGCGCGGCTACCTCGCCAACATCACGCCCGCGGAGTTCGAGGCGCGCTACGCCTCAAGCCTTCCGGCGCGCATGTCGGGCGCGGAGTTTCTGGACCGTTACCGGGGCATCACGGACTCCGTGACGACCGTTGACCCCGCGCGCCACTACCACGTCCGGCAGGCGACGCAGCACCCCGTCAACGAGCACGCGCGCGTCAAGAAGTTTGCGGAGATACTCGAAAGCCCGAACGCCGCGGAGCGCGCGCACGAGCTGGGCGAGTTGATGTACAAGTCGCACAAGAGCTACTCGGCCTGCTGCCTCGGCTCGCCGGGCACGGACGAGTTGGTGAGGCTTGTGCGCGAGGCCGGGGCGGAGTCGGGTCTCTACGGCGCGAAGATCACGGGCGGCGGCAGCGGCGGCACCGTCGCCGTCCTCGGCCGCAGGGGCGCGCGCGCGTCGGTCGAAGCCGTCGCCAAAGAGTACGAACGGCGCACCGGCCACGCCCCGCTCGTCATCTCCGGCTCCTCGCCGGGCGCGGCCGCCTTCGGGCATCTCTTGATAAGAGCGTGAAGCGTGGCAAGAGCGCACACCGTAAACCGTAAACCGTGATTACAGGCGGGCTCGTTGATGATGAGGGCGATAACGACTCTGGCGGGAAGGGCCGTATGAAGCTACTCGGGATTGACGTTGGGACGGGCGGGAGCCGCGCCCTCTTGGTTGACGAGCGGGGGCGCGTGGTCGCCTCCGCGACCGTGGAGCACGCGCCGTTCGCCTCGCCGCAGACGGGCTGGGCCGAGCAGGACGCGCGCGACTGGTGGCGCGCGAGCGAAGAGGCCGTGCGCGAAGTGCTCTCGACGGACGGCGTGCGCGCCGAGGAGGTCGCCTGCGTCGGCCTGACGGGGCAGATGCACGGCGCGGTGCTGCTCGACGAGAGTGACGCGCCCCTTCGTCCGTCAATCATCTGGTGCGACGTGCGCACGCACGAACAGTGTCGCGCGCTCACGGAGACGGGTCGGCCCCGAGCGCCTGATTCGGCTCGTGTCGAACCCTGCGCTCGAAGGCTTCACGCTCCCCAAGATGCTCTGGGTGCGCGAGCGCGAGCCGGAGGTGTGGGGGCGCGTGCGCTCTGTGCTCCTGCCGAAAGATTATGTGAGGTTGAGGCTGACGGGCGAGAAGGCGACCGACGTGGCCGACGCCTCGGGCACGCTCCTCTTCGACGTGAGCCGGCGCCGTTGGTCGGATGAGATGTTGGAACTCGCGGGGATAGACCGCGGCCTTCTCCCGCGGGCTTTCGAGTCTCAGGAAGTGAGCGGGCGCGTCTCGGCGGAGGGCGCGAAGGCGACGGGCCTGCGCGTGGGGACGCCGGTCGTCGCGGGCGCGGGCGACCAGGCGGCGGGCGCGGTCGGCATGGGCATCGTCCGACCCGGCGCGGTGAGCGCGACCATCGGCACCTCGGGCGTCGTCTTCGCCGCGACCGACCGGCCGGCGCTCGACCCGAAGGGCCGGGTCCACACCTTCTGCCACGCAGTCCCGGAGCGTTGGCACGTCATGGGCGTGACGCAGGGCGCGGGCCTCTCCCTGCGCTGGTTCCGAGACCAGTTCGGCGCGGGGGCCGACGACGGGCGCGACCCTTACGAACGTTTGAGCGCGGAAGCGGCCGCAGTCGCGCCGGGCGCGGACGGCGTTCTGTGGGCGCCGTACCTGATGGGCGAGCGCACGCCGCACCTCGACCCGCACGCGCGCGCCGCGCTCGTGGGCTTGAACGCGAGCCACAGACGCGCGCACGTCGTCCGCGCCATCCTCGAAGGCGTCGCGTTCAGCCTGCGGGACACCTTCACCATCTTCGAGGAGATGGGCGTCCCCGTGGAGTCGATACGGCTCGGCGGCGGCGGCGCGCGGTCGAAGGTGTGGCGGCAGATACAGGCGGACGTGTACGGCCGCGAGGTCGAGTTGGTCGAGGCCGACGAGGGCGCGGCCTACGGCGCGGCGCTGCTCGCGGGCGTCGGCGGCGGCGTCTGGGGCTCGGTGGACGACGCGTGCGCCGCCGCCGTGCGCGTGCGCGAACGGACGCCGCCCGACGCCGAGAGCGCGCGCGTCATGGACGAGCGTTATAAAATCTTTCAGGCAATCTACCCGGCGCTGCGCCGCATCGCCGAGGCGCCGGCGTCGGGCCGAGACTAACAGGGAGAAAGGGAGATTAAGACAATGGCAGAAGAGACGTACACGCCGCGGCCGGAACACAAGTTCACCTTCGGACTCTGGACGGTCGGCAACCGCGGCCGCGACCCGTTCGGCGACGCCGTCCGTCCGAGCTTACCGCCGAACGACGCGGCGAAGCTGCTTGGCGAGGTCGGGGCGTGGGGCGTGAACTTCCACGACAACGACCTCGTGCCGATTGACGCCACGCCCGCCGAGCGCGACCGCATCGTGCGCGAGTTCCGCGCGGCCTGCGAGGAGAACAACCTCGTGGTGCCGATGGCGACCGTCAACCTCTTCTACGAGCCGGTGTTCCGCGACGGCGCGTTCACGGCCAACGACGCGCGGGTGCGCGCGTACGCCTTGCAGAAGACGATGCGCGCGATGGATTTGGGCGCCGAGTTCGGCGCGAAGATATTCGTGCTGTGGGGCGGGCGCGAGGGCGTGGAGACGGACGCCTGCCGCCGGGCGGACGAAGGCGTGAAGCGATTGCGGGAGGCGCTGAACTACCTGTGCGAGTATTCCGTCTCGCAAGGGTACGACTACCGCTTCGCGCTCGAAGCGAAGCCGAACGAGCCGCGGGCCGACATCTACATGCCGACGACGGGCGCCTACCTCGGATTCATCGCGACGCTCGACCATCCCGATCTCGTCGGCGTCAACCCGGAGGTCGCGCACGAGCACATGGCGGGCTTGAACATGACGCACGCCGTCGCGCAGGCGTGGGAGGCGGGCAAGCTCTTCCACATCGACCTCAACGACCAGGTGCCGGGCCGCTACGACCAGGACTTGCGATTCGGCAGCGCGAACCCGAAGGCGGCGTTCTGGCTGGTGAAGTTTCTGGAGGACGTAGGGTACGACGGCCCGCGCGCGTTCGACGCGCATGCGTATCGCACCGAAGACTACGAGGGCGTCAAAGACTTCGCGCGCGGGTGCATGCGGACGTATCTCATCCTGAAGGAGAAGGGCGAGCGGTGGAATCGAGACCCGGAGATTAAGGCGATACTCGCGGAGATCGCTTCGCTCGACGGTAACGGCGGCGGCGGGCAGTTCGAGAAGGGGCGCCACGAGCAACTGCTCTCGCAAACCTTCGACCGCGCGGAGCTGTCGTCGAAGGGCTTGCGGTACGAGCGGCTCGACCAGTTGACCATCGACATCCTGCTCGGCGTCCGCTGAAGGCTTTGGAGGGCCGCGAACGAATGATTCCCAAACTGGACATCCTGAGGCGCATCACCGAGGCCGGGCTCGTCGCGGTCGTGCGCGCCGAGTCGGGCGAGCAGGCGCGTCGCGTCGCAGACGCGGTGCTCGCGGGCGGCTGCCCCGCCGTCGAGATGACCTTCACCGTGCCCGGCGCGCACCGCGTCATCGAAGAGATGGCCAAAGCCTACCGGCCGTCCGAGCTGATACTCGGCGCCGGCACCGTGCTCGACCCCGAGACCGCGCGGATAGCGATTCTCTCGGGCGCCTCTTACGTCGTCTCGCCCTCGCTCAACCCGGAGACGGTGCGTCTGTGCAACCGCTATCAGGTGCCCGTCATGCCGGGCGCGATGACGATACGTGACGTGTTAGAGGCGTTGGAGCTGGGCGCCGACGTGGTGAAACTCTTCCCCGGCGAGGCGTTCGGCCCCGGCATCATCAAGGCCATCAAGGGGCCTCTGCCGCAGGCGCCTTTGATGCCGACGGGCGGGGTCGATCTGTCGAACGTCGCGGAGTGGATCAAGGCCGGCGCGGTGGCGGTCGGCGCGGGCGGGAGTTTGACGGGCGGGGCCAAGACCGGCGACTTCGACTCCATCACGAAGACGGCGCGCGCCTTCATCGAGAAGATAAAAGAGGCGCGCGCGAAGTGAGGGCGCCGGACTGAATGGCGGGCAGAAACAAAGAGGCGGGGCCTGAATCACTTCAGGCCCCGCCTGTTTAGCTTCTGTGAGGTGGGGGACGGAAAGCTCTGCTTCCCGGGGTAAAATAAAGCCCCCGCGACTCTGGGCAAGAGTCTTGTTTGGACACGGGGGCTTTGGCGACCACACAAGGCAGAAGGGATGCCTTATATGCGCGGGCGCCATCACGGCCACTCGATGTTGGGGTAGGCGAGGGCCGAATCCTTTTAAATCTCAAAGAGCATCGGAACCAGCGAGGCAGGGCGTATGAAGTGTGCCCTCGCTTTGCCAACGGCGGCTGTGGTCAACCGCCTGCCGGGGTGAAACTTGTGACCCGCTCTCCGTCAGGCCGCGGCCAGGCGGCGGGCGACCGCCGTGCGGCGGACGGTGGCGACGAGGCGCTCCACGTCGAGCGGCTTGTCGAAGAACCCGTCGGCGCCGCGGTCGGCGCACTCGCGCCGCATCTGGCCCGAGGGGTCGGAGCTGGCCACGAAGACCTTCGACGCGGGGAGGTGGCTCTTCACGTAGTCGAGGATGCGGAGCCCGGTGTCAGGCGCGTCGAGCGTCGGCGGCAGGTGAAGGTCGAGGATGGCAACGTCCGGCTCGTAGATGGTCGCGCGGCGGATGGCCGACGAAAGGTTGTTCGCCGTCATCACCTCGAACTCGTCGCACAGCGTCCAGAAGAGCTGCTGCGTGATCGCGACATCGTCGTCAACTATCAGAACTTTCGGCTTCGTCATCATCTTCTTCCCCGTCATTCACCAAAATGGCTCCGGCGATGTTTTCAATTGTCATCTACGTCCATCACCCTTCCGGCGGATGCCCGGTTTCGACCTCTCACTCGCACCAGCCTGTTGCAAGGCCGGTGCCAAGCCCGGCGCGCAAACGGTAAAGCGCATTTTCCCAGCGAAAACGCGCCGGCCGCCGTTAGCAAAAGATTTGCATGTAGACACGAGTAGACATCCGCGCGGGCGAGTGTGTGAACAGCAGTAGCCAGATGACAGTAGGCAGTTTAATCCCCGAGGGGATTTTAACTGCCCATTGGCTACTGCCGACTAGACTCCTGTGATGGAGAGTTCGCTGATGAGGCGGTGGAGGTAGGAGCGGCTGATGCCGAGGCGGCGGGCGGCGGCGACGCGGTTGCCGCCCTCGGCCTGGAGCGCGCCGATGACCATGCGGCGCCTGAGCGCGAGCGTCGCGCCTTCGAGCGTCGTCTCGTCGCCGGCCGCGCCGGCCGGGGGCGACGGACGTCGGGCACTGCACGCGCAGCATCTTCTCGGGCAGGAACTCGACGCCGAGCTGCGCGCCCTTCGTCAGCACGACGAGCCGCTCGACCATGTTCTCAAGCTCGCGGACGTTGCCCGGCCAGTCGTACTCCTGCAAGGCTTCCAGCAGCGCGGGGTCGAGCCCGGACAGCGGGCGGTCGTGCTTCTCGGCGGCCTTGGCGGCGAAGTGCGCGGCGAGCAGCGGGCACGTCCTCGCGCCGCTCGCTTGCAGCGCGGGCATGTGGAGCGGCACGACGTTGAGGCGGTAGAAGAGGTCTTCGCGGAAGCGGCCCGAAGCGACCTCCTGTTCGAGGTCGCGGTTCGTCGCGGCGATGAGGCGGATGTCCACGCCGACGGAGCGGTTGCTGCCGACGCGCTCGAACGTCCGCTCTTGCAGCACGCGCAGGAGCTTCACCTGCACGGACTGTTGCAGTTCGCCGATCTCGTCGAGGAAGAGCGTGCCGCCGTCGGCCAGCTCGAAGCGCCCGACGCGGTCGGCCTTCGCGTCGGTGAAGCGCCCCTTTGACGTGGCCGAACAGCTCCGACTCGATGAGCGCCTCGGGGAGCGCCGCGCAGCTGACGGCGACGAAGGGCCGGTCGCGCCGCGCGCTCTCCTCGTGGATGGCGCGGGCGAGCACTTCCTTGCCCGTGCCGTTCTCGCCGGTGATGAGAACGGTGGCGAGGTGTCGGCGACGGCGCGCGCCTGCTTGAGACGTGCTTCGAGCGCCGCGCTCGTGCCGACGAAGCGGCCGAAGCCGCGGTGCATCTTCAGCTCCGAGCGGAGCTTCAGGACCTCCATCTTCGAGGCAGCGGACGCGCGCCGCCTGCGTGACGATGTGCGAGACCTCCTCCTCGTCGAACGGCTTCTCGAAGAAGCCGTAGGCGCCGCGGCGGATGGCTTCGAGCGCGGCCTGCTTGTTGTCGCTGCCCGGTGATGACGACGACGGGGACGGCGGGGCGCTCGCCGCGCGCGGCCTCGACGACGGCCAGCCCCTCCTCGATGCCGTCGAGGTCGGGCGGCAGGTGCAGGTCGCAGATGACGACGTCGACGCGCTCGCGCTGGAGCAGTTCGACGGCGTCGGCGCGCGTCTCGGCTTCGAGCACGCGGTGGCGCTCGACGAGCGCCCAGTGGAGTTGGCGGCGCAGCAGGCGGTCGTCGTCCACGACCAGCACCGTCGTCTTCTGTTCCGCCTGTTCGGTCATCGGCTGGGCGGAGCTTCCGGGTGATACGGGCAGACGCCTACGGCCGCAGGCGCGCGAGGTGAGCTCCCGGCTCGACGGCTTGATTCATGTCTGGAAAAGCTGAAAGGGGCAACGGGACGAGTTCGACCAGCGCTTTAGTCGATGGAGGCCGTCACCTTCTCCGGCCTCTCGCGCCGCTCGCCCGAATGGAACAGGCGGGATGGTAGCACGACGCGGAAGCGCGTGCCAGCGCCGGGGCTCGACTCGACCTCCAGGCGCCCGCCGTGCGCCTCGACCATCTCGCGGCAGGTGAAGAGCCCGAGGCCGATGCCCTTGTTCTTCGTCGTCGAGAAGGGGCGGAAGAGCCGCGTCTTGATGAACTCCTCGCGTCATCCCGACGCCCGTGTCCGCGACGCTGAAGAAGACGAGGTCGCCGTCGAGCCTCCCGGCCTCGACCGTCAGGCGCCCGCCCTTCGCGCCCATCGCTTCGAGCGCGTTGATGACGAGGTTCTCGACGACGTTCTCGACCCGCTCGGGCTCGACCGTGGCGACGAGCTTCTCGGGCAGGCGCGCCTCGATGTCGTAGAGCGGGCGCGTGGGTTCGGCGTTGGTGGCGAGCACGCGGCGGATGATGGGGACGAGGTCGGTGGGGCGCGCGGCGAGGCGGTACTCGCCGCTCAGGGACAGCGCGGGCTCGCTCAGGCGCGCGGCCGTGCGCTTCAGCTTCTCGGTCGCCTCGCGCAGAGACTCGATGGCGTCGGCGCGGAACTCCTCGCGGTCGAAATACCTCTCCATGTTCGAGACGAGCATCGAGAGGCCCGCGATGGCGTTCTTCAGGTCGTGCGTGACCATCGCCGAGATGCGCATGAACGACTGGAACTGGCGCGACTCGGCCTCGCGCGCGATCAGCTCGCGCAGCCGCTCGGCCATCGTGTTGAAGTTCTCGGCCAGCTCGCGCGTCTCGCCGCTGTGGCTGACCTCGATGCGCTGGTCGAGGTCGCCGGCGGCGACGGCCGAGGCGCGGCGCGCGACGAGGCCGATGCCGCGCGTCTCGCGCGCCGCGATGCGGAGGAGCAGGGCCGCGCCCGCGAGCGTCGCCAGCAGCCCGAGCCCCGCGCCGGAGAGCGCCGTGCGCCGCACCGGGGCGAGCGCCGCCGCGTAGTCCTCGGACGCCGCCAGCGAGAGGTCCAAGCCCTCCACCTGACGGAACGCCGCGAGCTGCCGCGCCGCTCTCGGCCGTGTCGTAGAAGCCGAAGCCGGACCCGCCGGCCTTCATCCGCGCCGCCAGCTCCGCGAAGTACGCCATCGAGCCCGACGCCGTCTGGTGCGTGAACGCGTCGTTCGTGTGGTAGACGACCTTGTCGGTCGCGTTGTCGATCGCCAGGATGCTGCGCCCCGCGGGCTGCGCCGCCAACGGCTCGTCGCCGTCGGCCTCCTTCAGAACGTTGCTCAGTTTGACCTCGGCGACGACGGCGCCGGGCGGGTAGTTGTCGAAGGTGGCGGGCCGGGGGTCGCCGACGGGGGCGGTGACGCGCACCGCCGCGCCGTAGGACTCCTGCGTGACGCCGGAGCGCAGAGCCTCCACCGAGCCGTTGTCCCAGACGCGCTGTTCGTAACGCACCTCGTTGTTCATGAAGCCCGAAGTCTGGAAGACGAGGCCGCCCCCTTCCGCCTTCACGCGGAGTGCCGGGCGCGCCCTCGCGGTCGAGGTACGTGACCGAGTGCAGGTAATCACGCCCGTTGCTGAAGTAGGCGGCGAAGCGTTCGCGCACCGCCTGCGGCACCTCGCCGGCCGGCACCTGCGCGGCGGCGTTCGCGGCCGTCGCCTGCGACTGCGCGGCGGCGCCCGCGGCCGTCCTTCGTCCCGCGAACTCGCGCAGCGGCTCAGACTGCGCGAGTTCGCGCAGCCGCCGCTCCTGCGCGGAGATGATGTGCCCGACGCTGGCGGCGGCGCGGGCCGTGCGGTCGGCGGCGCGCTCGCGTAAGAGCGACTCGACGGCGCCCGCGCCAGCGCGGTACTGAAACAGGCAGACGGCCGCCAGCGGCAGAAGCGCCAGCGCGGTGAAGACGACGACGAGCTTGGTTCTGAGGTTCAAGACGGCCACCACTTCAGAAGGCTTCAAAGGTGAGGCGCGCGGCGGGCGCGCCGTTGCAGGGCGGCCAGTATAACGGCAAGCGTCGCGGTTGGAAACCTTTAGAATTGAGTCAACGGCGCATCGGTTCATCGATTCATCGAAGCGGCAGACCCTTCTTTCAATGAATCAATGAACCGACGAGCCGAGCCGTTGACTCAATCTTTGGTGATGACGGCGTCGGCCTCGACCTCGACGAGCCAGTCGGGGTCGATGAAGCGTGAGACCTGCATGACGGTGTTGACGGGGCGCACGTCGCGGAAGAGTTCGCCGTGGACGCGCGCCACCGCCTCCCAGTCCTCGATGCGCGTGAGGAGGATGCGCGTGCGCACCACGTCCGCCAACCCGGCGCCCAGCTCTTCGAGCGCGCGGGCGACGATCTCGAAGCAGCGGCGCGCCTGCTGTGCGGCGTCGCCCGGCGCGACCGTCCGCCCCTGCGCGTCGAGCGGCGCCGTGCCCGCGACCGAGATCAAGCCTCCCGCGCGCACCGCCCGCGAGATGCCGATGATCGCTTCATAAGGCGACCCACTTGAGACGCGCCGCCGTGAGCCAGACATAAATCTCTCTCCGTAGACGGTAGTCAGTTGTCAGTAGAAAAAGGCGGCAACCACTTTCTTCTACTGACTACTGTCCTACTGCCTACTCCTCTTCCAATTTCGCGTCCATCGTGATCTCGGCGTTGAAGAGGCGCGAGACGGGGCAGCCGGCCTTGGCGTTGTTGGCGGCCGTCTCGAAGGCGGCGGCGTCGGCGCCGGGCACGCGCGCCGTCACGTCCAGATGGACTTTGGTGATGCTGAAGCCCGCGTCGGTCTTCTCCAGACGGACGGAGGCGGTCGTGTTGATCGAGTCGGCCGTGAAGCCCGCGTCGTTGATCTGCTTCGAGAGCGCCATCGAGAAGCAGCCCGCGTGCGCCGCGGCCAGAAGCTCCTCGGGGTTCGTCCCCTTCCCGTCCTCGAAGCGCGTGCTGAACGAATACTGCGCGCCGTCGAGCACGCCGCTCTCGGTCGAGACCGTCCCCTGACCGTCCTTGATGCCACCCTGCCATACGGCGGAACCTGTTCGCTTCATCTCTTCTTCCTCTTCTTTCGGTTTGAATGTACGAGCTGACAAAACTCACGCGCGCGCGCGCCCCCATTCCGTGAGCAGCGGGCCGAGGCGCGCAATCACTTCTTCGTGCGCCGCGCCGTTCGAGGCGACGAGCCCGTTGCGGTTGAGCACGTCGGGCGTGTTGTAGAGCATGGGGCCGCCGAACACGTCGGTCATGCGCCCGCCCGCCTCGGCCAGCACGGCCTCGGGCGCGCACGTGTCCCACTGCTTCGTCTTCGGCGAGAGGTGTATGTAGAGGTCGGCCTGTTTCTCGACCAGGAGTCCGACCTTGATGCCGACCGAGTGGCTGCGCACCTCCGCGCGGACGCCGAGCGCGCGACACCAACGACTCCATCCGCGGCCCCCGGTGCGAGCGGCTCTCGGCCAGACGCATTTGGCTCAAGCTATTCTCGCGCGTGACGCTCAGGCGCTCCGCCCGCACGCTCGCGTCGCGCCTCCGAAGTGGGGCGCACGACCCACGCGCCGTGGCCGCGCGCGGCCCAGTAGAGCACGTCGGTCGGCGGGCGCGTAGAGGACGCCGAGCGCGGCGCGGCCCCCGACGGCCAGCCCGATCTGCACGCAGAAGTCGCCCGTGCCCGCGATGAAGCCCTTCGTGCCGTCGATGGGGTCGATCATCCAGACGCGCTCGCGCCCGATGCGGCGGTCGGTGTCCACGGACTCTTCCGCGAGCACGCCGTCTTCGGGGAACTCCTCGCGCAGCGCGCGCACGATCAGCTCGTTGACGGAGCGGTCGGCCTGCGTCACCGGCTCGTCGAACTCATCCTTGTGCTCGACGCGCAGCGGCTTCCCGTAATAGCCGAGCGCCGCCTCGCCCGCGCGCCGCGCCAACTCCACCCCGACGCGCAACTCCCGCTCGAACTCGCCACTTATCACTTCCATAGAAGACTTTGAAGTTTGAGATTGCGAATTTGAAATTGCCTTAGCCCCCCAGTTCGCGCGCGGCGCGGCGGATACTGTCGAGAGTCAGATCAACGTCCCTGCGCGTCGTGCGGTAGTTCGTGATAGAGGCGCGCAGCGCGAAGCGGCCGCGCAGGATTGCGTTCGAGACGTAAGCCTCGCCCCCGCGCTGGACGCGTCGCATGACGCGCTCGTTCAAGTCATCGAGCCGCGCGTTCGTCTCTTCCCTCTTCCCTTCATCTTCGAGTTCACGACGCGCGGCGGCGGGCACGTAGCGGAAGCAGCAGATGCCGAGCGTGACCGGCGCCAGCAGCTCGAACTCTTCGGAAGCGCCGACGCGTTCGGCCATGTACGAGGCGAGCGCGCAGTCCTCTTCAATCGCCGCGCTGACGCGGCGCGCGCCGTAGAACGAGAGCGTCGCCCAGACCTTGAGCGCGCGGAAGGGGCGCGACAGCTCCGTGCCGTAGTCCCAGAAGGCGAACGCCTCCGATTCCTCGCGCTCGAAGACCTTGATGTAGCCCTCCTCCGTCGCGGCGTACGCCGCGCGCGCGCGCTCCGGCTCGCGGAAGAGCAGGCAGCCGCAACCTAACGGCGTGTAGAGCCACTTGTGCGGGTCGAGCGAGACCGAGTCGGCCTCTTCGATTCCTTTGAAGAGCGCACGCTTACTCTCCGCGCTCGCGGCCAGCGCGCCGTACGCGCCGTCCACGTGGAACCACAGCGAGTGCTCACGCGTGACACGCGCCACTTCGTCCAGAGCATCGACCGCGCCGGTCGAGACCGTGCCCGCGCTCGCCACGACGCAGAAGGGACGCAGGCCCTCGCGCACGTCCGACTCGATGCGCTCGCGCAAAAGCCGTACGTCGATGCAGAACTTTTCGTCCGAAGGCACGACGCGCACCTGCTCGCGCCCGAGGCCGAGGATGTCCGCCGCCTTCGGGATGGAGAGGTGAATCTGGTCCGACGCGTACACGGTCGACGGGCGCGCGCTCGCCCCACAGCCCTTTGCGCGACGCCTTCGTGCGCGCGGCTCGCGGTGCGCGACGAAGAGCGCGTTCAGGTTCGCCATCGACCCGCCGCTCGTCAGCAGGCCGCCGCAATCTTCGTTTAAGCCCTCGCCCCTGAACCCTATCAACTCCGCGAGCCAGCGGACGGTCGTCCGCTCGACCTCCGTCGGCCCCGGCGCCGAGCGCCACGACGTGACGTTCGAGTTGAGCGCGGCGGCCGCGAGCGACGCCCATGCTCCGACGGGCGTCGCGGGCGAGGCGACGTAGCCGTACATCCGCGGGTGTCCGTTCTGCCGGCTCTGCCTGAAGACCTCCGCGCACGCGTTAGTTAACGCTTCGAGCCCCGAGCCTTCCTCCGGAAGCCTTCCGCCGAAGAGTCCTCTAAGTTGCTCGGCGGAAGTCGCGGGGAAGACCGGCAGCGCCTCCGGCCCGCTCAGGTATTCGAGCGCCAGACGGCCGAACGCGCGGCTAAGCTCTTCCAGCTCGCCCTGCGGCAGATCGAGCGTCGAGGCGCGCGCTTCGTCTTGCATCTCCGTGCTCATGGGATTGCCCCAACCCTAACACACCGCCTCCCGTTAGTTGAAGCTGTGCTAAACTCGCGCGCGAACTTAACAGACAGGACGAGGGGGATTTGAGGGCTTATGACTCTGCCGGGCCACGCCACGACCGAGGGCACCGCTACGTACCGCGAGCGCTTCCGCGAGACGGCCGCCGAAGGACACTTCCGCTTCGAGCAGAACCTCTGGCTCTCCTCCGTCGGCATCGGCACGTACCTCGGCGACCCGGACGAAGAGACCGACCGCGCTTACGCCGACGCCATCACGCGCGCCGTCGAGCTGGGCGCGAACGTCATCGACACCGCCGCCAACTATCGCTTCCAGCGCAGCGAGCGCTCCGTCGGCGAGGCGATAAAGAGTCTGACGGCCGCCGGGTTCGGGCGTGAAGAACTCGTCGTCTGCACGAAGGGCGGCTACATCCCCTTCGACACGCACCCGCCCGCGGGGCAGGCCGGCGTGCGCGCCTACGTCGAAGAGACTTTCGTCAAGCCGGGCGTCATCGAGCTCTCGGACATCGCCGCCGGGAGCCACTGCATGACGCCGCGCTACCTCGCGCATCAGGTCGCGCAGTCGCTCCGCAACATGAGCCTGGAGACGATAGACGTTTACTACGTCCACAACCCCGAGACGCAGCTTCAGGTCGTCGCGCGCGAAGAGTTCGACGCGCGGCTGCGCGCGGCCTTCGAGCAGTTGGAGCGCGAGCGCGCCGACGGGTCGCCTGCGCTTCTACGGCGTGGCGACTTGGAACGGCTTCCGCGCGAAGGCCGACACGCGCGGACACCACCCGCTCGAACGCATGTGGGAGCTGGCGCGCGAGGCGGGCGGCGAAGAGCACGGCTTCCGCTTCGTGCAGCTCCCCTTCAACCTCGCCATGCCCGAGGCGCTCGTCGCCGAGAACCAGCACGCACGAAGGCGCGCGGGTCTCCCTGCTCGAAGCGGCGAAGGCGCTCGGCGTGACGGTCGTCGCCAGCGCCTCCATCAAGCAGGGCGAGGTCGCGCGCGGCCTCCCCGAGCGCATCCGCGAGCCCCTCGGCTCGCTCTCGACCGACGCGCAGACGGCCATCCAGTTCACGCGCTCCACGCCCGGCGTCACCACGGCGCTGGTCGGCATGAGCCGCCGCGCGCACGTCGAAGAGAATCTGCAACTCGCACGCGTCCCGCCCGCCTCGGCCGAAGACTACGGCCGACTGTTCACGCAAGGCGGAGGCTGAGGCCCGCCGCCGCGAAGGCCGCGGGCCATTCCGTTCGAGAGGTGTTTTGAAGCATGTCCGGACTCTCGTTCAAAGTCGCCGCCGCGCTCGCCCTCTCCGTCTGCCTCGCCGGCCCCGCGCCCGCGCGTCAGGAGCCGCCGCAGCAACCGCGAGAGCAGCCGCCTTGTCACCCACAGCGCGGCGACCTCCACCTCGTCGAAGGGCTGACCATCCGGCGCGTCGGGTTCTACGGGAACGAGCACACGAGCGACAGCCGCATCCGCCGGGCGCTGCGGCTGGAGGAGGGCGAAGCGTTCACGGTGCGCGAACTCCGAAAGGGGCTGGCACGCGTGCACCGGCTCGGCATTTTCAAGAAGGTCGGGGACGGGGATATCGAGTGGTGCAGTACTGACGGGCAGCCGGGCCAGGTCGATTTCGTCATCTTGTTCGAGTACAAGCCTGCGAAGCGGAGGGGGAAGCGATGAGCGAGCAGGAGATGAAGACGTTCGCGGAGTTCTGGCCGTACTACGTGCGCGAGCACAGCCGGGCGGGGACGCGCGCGCTGCATCTGGCGGGGACTTTGACGGGCACGGCGTTGCTCGTCGCGCTGGCGGCGACGGGTCGCTGGCGGTGGCTGCCGCTCGCGTTCGTGCCCGGCTACGCGGCCGCGTGGGTCGGCCACTTCTTTGTCGAGCACAACCGCCCGGCGACCTTCAAGCATCCGCTCTGGTCGCTCGCCGGCGACTACAAGATGGTCGCCCTCATGCTCGCCGGCCGCATGAAAGAAGAGGTCGAGCGCGCTCACGCCTCTCGCTCGACCTCTCTTCAGCAATAGTGCTTACCCCGCCGCCTCGCTCGGGTCGGGCGCGGGCGGCGGCGCCGTCGTCTCATCCGCTGCCGCCTCCTCTTCCGCCGCCTCGGCGGCCGCGCGCTGCTGGCTCTTCTGGTAGAGGTAGGAGACGGCGAGCAGGATCGCGCCGAGCACGATGAAGGAGACGATGCGGTAGGCGCGGTCGAGCGCCGAGAGGTCGAGTAAGAAGACCTTGAGCGTCGTCAGCCCCAACAGCGCCAGCGCCATCAGGCGCAGCAGACGCGAGCGCCGCACGCGACCCACGAGCAGAAGCCCCGCGCCGTAGAGCGCCCACACGACCGACAGAGATAACTGCTTCGACAACTCCACGTCGCGCTGCCCGGCGGCGTCCCCGCCCAAGACCCTGCGCGACTCGAAGTAGCCGACCGCCTCCGCGCTCAGCGCGACGAGCGCGAGGACGTTGGCGACCACGACCAGCACGGGGACGACCGTTCGCTCTTCGTCACCCCACAGCTCTTCGCCGCGCGCGTAGAGTTCGCACGGCCGCCGCGTAAGCGGCGACGAGCAGCGCGAAGGCGAGGAACGTGTGGTTGAGCAGCGGCGCGTGCCACACCGCGGCGTAGAACATGAGGTCTACGACGAGCGCCTTCAACGTCGCCAGGACGAGCAGCACGAGCCCCGCGTAGCGCGCCGCGCGCTGCGCCCGCCACGCCCCGTAGGCGACGAGCCCCGCCCCCCAGATCGACCACAACGCCGTCAGAGCGAACTGCCGCGCGCCCTCCGCGCGCTCGCGCGCCAAGCCCTCGGACAGGGCCTTCTGGCGGCTCGAAGTAGTCGCTCAAGTCCAGCGTCAGAAGCGTCAGCGCGAGCCCGTTGGCCGCCAGCGTGTAGAGCCCGACGGCCGCCGCGCGCTCGCCCTCCCCCGGCGCGCCGCGCCCCCCGCCCTCGTCCGCGCCGGCCTGGCCGCGGTAGAGCCAACCCGCCCCGGCCAGCGCCGAGACGAGCGCGAGGCACGACAGCGCGCGCGCGTTGAGGAGCGGGACGAAGTGGTTACCGCCCTCCGCGAGCGTCTGCGGGCTGAAGGCGTACTGCTGCGCGTCGAAGCCGAGCCAGTGCAGCAGCGCGACGGCGAAGACGGCGATGGCCGCGCGGCGCGCCGCCGGCTCGCCCGCGCGCAGGCCCGCCCACGTCAGCATCAACCCCTCGACCGCCCACACGATGGTCACCCACTGTAGTTCGAGCTGGATGGCCACGGCCGCCGTCAAAAACGTCACGGCCGCGCCGACGTACGCGTGCGTGAGCAGACGGTCTTCGGGGCTGCGCTCGCGCCCGAAGTAGTAGAGCGCGGCGAAGAAGAGGGCGACGAGCAGCGCCTGCGTCGCGGGCGCGGCGTCCGGGTAGCCGGCGCCCGCCCACATCGCGTAGCAGAAGCCGAAGTAGAGGGTCGCGTTCGAGACGAGCAGCGACACGTCGAACCAGCGCGAGCGCCGGCGCGGCAGCACGTTGTGGAAGAAGGAGAGCAGAGAGTAGACGACGAAGAAGAGGCTCACGAAGAAGAGCGTCGTCCAGAGCTTGCCGTTGTCGTAGTACCTGACCGCCCACCCGAGCGACATCAGACGTGGTCGCGGCGAACGAGAGGAAGTCGAGCACGCGCCAACGCTTGAAGTAGGCGACGGCGAGCACGCCCGCGTCGAGCAGAGAGACGTAGGTGAAGAGCGCGACCTGATTGTCCTGACCCGTCGAGAGCAGCACCGGCGTCAGGAAACCGCCCACCAAGGCCGAGCACCGCGACGGGGAGCGCGTTCAGACGCACCGAGAGCAGCACGGCGACGGCCGTCACGGCGGTCATCAGAAGGAACGCGACCGGCTGCGCGAGCAGTTGATAGAAGTCGTACGCGGCGTAGACCGAGAGGTAGAGGATGAGGACGCCGCCGCCCGAAAGGACGTAGGCGTACGGCCTGCAGGCCCTTGCGGCGCAGGCGCTCGCCCACGACGAGCAGCCCCGCCCCCCGAGCGCGCCGAGCGCGACGCGCACCGTGGGACTGATCCAGTCCTTGTCGAAGGCGTACTTGAGCGCGAAGGCGACGGCGAAGACCGCCGCGAGGATGCCCGCCCAACTGAAGATGCTCCCGCCGATAAGCGACTCAAGGTCGCGCGGCTTCGCGGCCGCCGCCGCCGCCGAGGGCTTTGCCCCGGTACGCGCGTGTTGACCGGCCCCGGCCCGTACCCGTAGTCGGGACGGCGGCCGGTTTCGGGGCGCGGCCGAGGTTCCCCCTCGCCCTCGGGTCGGGGGACGTGGCGCGGGGCGTCGTCGGGGGCGACGGGGCGCGCCTCTTCGCGCTCGTCCGCGAGCGACTCGTAGAGCGGGCGGCGCGCCGGCGCGCTCGAACCCCACCCTCAGCTCGATGGCGTAGAGGCGCGCCGTCTGCGCCTGCATTACACGCTCAAGGTGTTCGAGCCGCGCGGCGAGTTGCTCCAGCATCTCGCGCGTGGTCTGTTCCGAGGTCTGCTCTTCGGCCATAAGCCCTCCCGGCCGGTTAATGATAGTGCAGGAGTGAGTAAAAAGCAGTAGACAGTAGGCAGTAGGCAGCTTGAAGCCGCGTCAGCGGCGCCTGAATTTAGCCCGGCCTTTCAAGGCCGGGTCAACGTGATAACCACGACGCCATGTCGCGTCAGTTAACGGCTGTCATCCCCGGCCTTGAAAGGCGGGGCGCATTCACCCCGCTGCCGACGCGGCGGCTGCCTACTGACTACTGGCTACTGATGCGGTCAGGAAGCGTTCGACGAAGGCGCGCAGCTCTGCGAGCGAGGACGTCGGCGACGACGCGGTAGACGCGGTGGCGCAGCCCCTCGGGGAGTTGCGGCGCGGTGAGCGCGTCGGTGATGACGTGCGCGCTGGAGCGGAGGCCGCGCTCCCAGCCCGGCTCGCGCGCGTCGCGCAGGTCGAGCGCGTCGGCCTCCACCCCAGCGGCGACGAGGAAGACGCGCGCCCACTCCAGAAAGAGCGGCCAGCGCGAGACGACCGAGACGAGCGCGTCGCGCGGCGGCACACGCTCGCCCGCGAGCGACTCCGGGATCGAGCGCGTGTGCAGGAAGATGGGCGTGACATCGGGCGGGAGCAGCGCGCCGCATCTCCTCGGCCTTGCTGTAGAGCACGACGACCGTCCCGCCCGCGAGCCGCGCGGGGTCGGCGCACTCCTCGTAGCCGCAGCCCTCGACGCGGAACGAGGTCGCCTCGGTGATCTCGGCCATCAGGATTTCGCGCAGACCCTCGTCGGGCTCGACGACGAGGAAGTGGTCGGGCGGCTCAAGGCTCAGCCAGTGCTTGACGCGCGCCTGCACGTCGGCGAGCGTGTGCCCCTGGCCGCGCGCGAGCGTGAGGAAGGCGCTGATGAGCCGGTCGAGTTCGAGCCGCGAGTCGAGCGGCGCTTGCCGCGGGGTCGTCGCCGAGCTGGCGGACGTAGACGCCGCTCCCCTTGCGCACCTCCAGCCAGCCCGGCGCGCTCAAGGTCGCCGAAGGCGGCGCTCACCGTGTTCGAGTGGATGCGGAAGCGGCGCGCCAGCTCGCGCGTCGAGGGCAGGCGCTGGCCCGGCTTCAGGTCGCCGCTCACCACGCCGAACATGATCTGCCGCACGAGCTGCTCGCGCAGAGGCACGCTGCTGTTCTTCGAGAGCCACAGGCGCATAAGAAGAGCCAGAGTTTAAAGTTCAAAGCTCGAAAGTTGAAAGCTTTTTCGTGCGCCTCGAACGCGCGAGCCGAAACTCTCCGCGAACAGTTCACGAGCTTGCGCGTTCGGTAGCCGGGGCGGGTGCGGAGGGCGACGCCTTTGCGCGTGGTGCGGACGCGTATCTTGCGGAACTTGCCGGCGCGCGCGGCGTTGGTCGGGTAGTAGCCGAGGCTGTACTGCGTGCGCAGCTCGTCGGCGATCTGCTGGAAGGAGCGGCGCGAGCAGGAGCGGGTTGTCGGCGCGGCACGAGCCGCCCGCCCGTCGTGCGCGCGAGTTCGTTGAGGTAGTCGTCGGCCGTGCGGTAGAGGATGTCGAGCATCCGCGCGATGGACTGGTCGCTCGCATCGTCACGGTCGCGCGGGGGGCCGGTCGTGCCGGTGCCTTCGCCGGGGCGGCGCGAGGTCGCGTCGGGGAGGCCGTCGCGGTTGCGATCGGTCCTCCTCGGGTCGGCCGCCGCCGCGCGGGTTGATGACGACCGAGCCCGGCGGCATCCCCGGAATGCGGCCGAGCACGCCGCCGAGGTCAACGGGACCGCTGCCCCGCGCGCCTGCGCGCGCGCGAGCCGCTCGGTCTCCGCGCGCGTGTCGAAGCGCACGGGGTAGACGATCACGTCCGACTCTTCGACCGCGCGGCGGTTGTCGTCGTACGTGCGGCGGTCGCTGCGGTAGTCCACGCCGTCCGTCAGTATGATGACGGCCTTGCGCCCCTTGAGGCGGCGGAGCGCGCGGTACGCCTGGTCGAAGGCGTCGTAGAGCCGCGTGCCCTTGCCCTGCCGCGTCGAGCGGATGGCCGAGGCGAGCGCGGCGCGGTCCGAGGTGAAGTCGCGAGAGGTCGCGCACCTCGTCGTCGAAGGAGATGACCTTGACGCGGTCGCCCTCGCGCAGTTGCTCGGTGAAGTAGACGGCGGCCTCCTGCACCTGCCGGAGTTTCTCGACCGTGGCGCTGGCGCTCGTGTCGATCATGAGGACGACGCTGAAGGGCTCGGTGACGGTGGCGAAGAAGGCGACCTTCTGCTCGGCGTTGTCCTCGGAGACGTTGAACTCTTCGGCCTTGAGGTCGGGGATGTAGCGCCCGCCGTTGTCGCTCGCGATGACGGGCACGGTGACGAGGTTCGTCTCGACCTTGACCGCCTCGCCGTCGTCAACCTCCTGCTCCCCGTCCGCCTCGGGCGTCTGAGGCTTGGGCGTCTCGGCGGGCTTCGCCTCGGCCGGCGTCTCCTGCCTCTTCTTCGCCGGCTCGCTGCCCGGGAACCTCCGCCCGACCTGCGCCAACGCGGCAGGGCAGAGCAAGCAGAAGACAAAGATGAGGACGAGAGACACGCCGGTCTTCATCCTCAACTTCCGCCTGCGGCCTGCGGCCGTCTGCCTTCTGTTTGTCATCCGTGGCTCTGATGCTCTCGGGCGGCCGCGCAGATGGACAGGCGGCCCCTTTTTTTATCGGCGCTTGCGCGACGCGTCCTCGTCGCCTTCAACGTCCGGGCCTTCGTCGGGGCCGGGTGTGCCGCCGCCGGCGATGCCTGCGCCCATGCCCGTGGTGCGACCGATGGCCAGGCCGCCGTGCGTGCCGCCGCCGCCGGAGCCTTCGCCCGTGCCGCGCTCCCCGCCGCCGCCTTCGGCACCGCCGCCGGCCGCCGAATCCCTGTCGTCTTTTTCACTCGACATCTGTCGCTCTACTCCTTCTTGTAAGAGGTTGCCCGCGCGCGCCGCGTGCCTTCATAATGAAGACGAACGGAACCCTTGTAAAGACCGATGGAAGCTCTCTCGTCAGCGGTCGCCGTCCTGACGGCGATGATTACGCCCGCCGTGCTCATCTCGGCCTGCGGCGCGCTCATCCTCTCGACCTCGACGCGTCTGGGTCGCGTCGTTGACCGCGTCCGCATGCTCATCGAGCGCTTTGAAGAGACGATGAAGACGCAGGAGGAGAAGGGCGTCGAGATGTTCGAGGAGCGCCGCTCGTTCCTCTTCAACCAGCTCGACAAGTTGACGACGCGCACGCGCCTGCTTCAGAGGAGCATGCGCGTCTTCTACATCGCGCTCGGCGTCTTCGTCGGCACCAGCGTCGCCATCGGGCTCGTGGCGGCCGTCGGGCGTCCCTCATACGCGTGGCTCCCCGTCGTGCTCGGGCTCTCCGGCGCCTGCGGCCTCTTCTACGGCAGCGTCCTGCTCATACACGAGTCGCGCATCGCACAGGAGTCGCTCAACGCCGAGATGGACTTCATCTGGAAGCTCGGCCGCGCGCTCGCCCCGCCCGACCTGCGCCAGACGCGCAGCCCGCACTACAACCCGCTGACCCTCCGCCGGAAACTCTAAACGCTGCTTTGCGTCTCCGCGGTTAATCCCCATCCGTCTCTAACGCGCGCAGGCCCGCTTCGATGACGCGGACGATGCGTTCAACGTCGTAGACGCTGCCGCCCCACGGGCCGCCGCTCGCGTGCTGCAAGGCCGCCCAGAGCCGCGTGTCGGCGGGCAGCGCCGGGTCGGGCTGTAAGTCTGTGCGCGACGGCCTTCGCGCCAGCTCTTCGTCCGCCGGCTCGTAGACGCCCGGCGCGCGCTCTTCGACGAGGTCGATGCTGCCCTCAAGATTCAACGTGTCAACGACGACTCGAATCATGTCGCCGTCGCGCACCCTCCCCACGGGGCCGCCCGCCAGCGCTTCCGGCCCGACGTGCCCGACGCACGGGCCGCTTGAGACGCCGGAGAAGCGCGCGTCGGTGATGAGCGCGACCGAGTTCGCGTAGGGCATGTACTTGAGCGCCGAGGTGATCTGATAGACCTCCTCCATCCCCGCGCCCAGCGCGCCGCGACAGACGAGCACGATGACCTCGCCGGCCTTGATGCGGTCTTCGCCGCGGCTCTTGATGGCGGCGATGGTGGCGCGCTCGGTGGTGAAGACGCGCGCCGGCCCCGTCAGGCGGTAGACCCCGTCCGGCCCGACCGCCGAACGTTCGATGGCCGTGCTCTTGACGATGGCGCCCTGCGGCGCGAGGTTCCCCCTGATGTAAGAGATCGTGCTCGTCAGTCCGCGCGCGCGCGCACGTCGCGGGCGGCATGATGACATCGTCCGGGTCGATGCCTTCTGTCTCCGCGAGGCGCGCGCGGAAGACTTGACGGCGCTCCGACGCGGCCCAGTCGTCCAACACTTCATCCAGAGTTTTCCCGACGGCCGTTAAAGCCCCGCCGTCTATCAACCCGAGTTCCCTCAAGTGCAGCATGACCTCGGGCACTCCGCCCGCGAGGAAGACGCGCACGGTCGTGTGCGGCCCGTTCGGCAGCGCGTCCACGAGCCGCGGCACGCGCCGGTTCACGTCCATCCAGTCTTCGACTGTCGGCCGCTTCAACCCCGCCGCGTGCGCCACCGCGGGCAGGTGCAGCAGAAGGTTCGTCGAGCCGCCGAAGGCCGCGTGCGCTGACCATCGCGTTGCGCACGGACACGTCGGTCAAGAGGTCGCGCACGTCGAGGCCAAGCTCCTTCTGCCGCAGCACCGCGCGCGCGGAGCGTCGCGCCGCGTCGAGCCACACGGGCTGGCCCGAAGGCGCGAGCGCGCTGTGCGGGACCGAGAGGCCGAGCGCCTCGGAGACGACCTGCGAAGTGGCCGCCGTCCCCAGGAACTGGCAGCCGCCGCCCGGCGAAGCGCACGCGCGGCAGCCGATGTCCGCCGCCTCTTCAAGTGTTATCTGTCGGTTGGCGAAGCGCGCGCCGATGGTCTGCGCGCGCCCCGCGTCCTCGCCGTCGCTCGCGGGCAGAGTCACGCCGCCGGGCACGAGCACCACGGGCAGTCCGGGCGAGCCCGCGAGCGCCATCAACATCGCCGGCAGACCCTTGTCGCACGTCGCCACCCCGACGACGGCCTGCCGCCTCGGCAACGAACGAATCAAACGGCGCAGGACTATCGCCGCGTCGTTGCGGTACGGGAGACTGTCGAGCATGCCGGTCGTTCCCTGCGAGCGCCCGTCGCAGGGGTCTGTGCAGTAGCCCGCGAAAGGGATGCAGCCGCGCTCTCGTAACTCTTCCGCCGCGGCCTGCATCAACAGGCCGACCTCGTAATGGCCCGTGTGATAGCCGAGCGCCAGCGGCGTTCCGTCGGGCAGGCGGATGCCGCCCTGCGTGCTGAGGATGAGGACTTCGGGGCGGCGCAGCTCCGCGGGGTTCCAGCCCATCCCCACGTCCTGCGTCCAGCCGAAGAGGTCGCCGCTCGGCCGCTCGATGAGGTCTTCCGCCGTGACGGGCAGACTGCCCGCCGGCCCGGGCCGCGCAGAGACGACCCGGTACACGTCGGGCGAGTCCGACTCGAAAACACTCCCGCCTTCCGGCGCCGGCTCGTCTTTGGATAGTTCGGGCATCTCGGTCTGTTGTGCTACAAAGAGGCGGACGTTTTAGTATGCTAATAACATAAAACGGCCGTCGATAAAATGTCGGGGCGCGCCCGCGCTCTCGGAAGCAGGAGGCACGAGTTGATCACACGTCGAGACCTGTTGGTGGCTCTCATCGCGGTCGCCGCGACGCTGGGCGTCGTCGCGGCTCAGACGCAAAAGACGTTGATGCGGTCGGCGCTCTTCGACTGGAACGCCGTGGCCGCGCAGCAGACCGAGTACGGCGCACGGCGTCAGTTCTTCAAGTCCGCGACGGCGACGACGGACGAACTGTCGCTCCACGTGACGACCGTTAATCCGGGCGCCGCTTCGCACGCGCCGCACAAACACGCGCACGAGGAGCTGTTCATCGTCAAGGAGGGCACGGTCGAGGCGCTCGTGGGCGGCGAGTGGAGAAAGGTCGGGCCGGGCTCTGCCGTCTTCTGCGCCTCGAACGAGCTGCACGGCA
Source organism: uncultured Acidobacteriota bacterium (assembly GCA_963726735.1). Taxonomy (GTDB): domain Bacteria; phylum Acidobacteriota; class Blastocatellia; order Pyrinomonadales; family Pyrinomonadaceae; genus QHXN01. The sequence goes on along the minus strand of CAVSDM010000017.1, from coordinate 518,429 downwards.
TCAGGAACGCCGGGACTAGTCCGGCGACCTACCACGTCATCAACTGGCACACGCCGGGCACGCAGAAGGCGCAACCGTGAAAGCACTCTTCATCGGCGGGACGGGTTTCATCAGCACGGCGGTGAGCCGGCTCGCGGTCAACGCAGGGGCCGAGCTGTACCTGCTCAACCGCGGGCTGCGAAGCGCTCCGCCGCCCGGCACGCACGGCCTGACCGCGGACATCAACAACCCGGAAGAGGTGCGCGCGGCGCTGCGGGGCTTGCAGTTCGACGCGGTCGTCAACTGGATCGCCTACACGCCCGAAGACATCGAGCGCGACCTCTCGCTCTTCAAGGGGCGGGTCGGGCAGTACGTCTTCATCAGCTCCGCCGCCGCGTACCAGAAGCCGCCCGCGCACTACGTCATCACGGAAGAGACGCCGCTCGTCAATCCCTTCTGGGACTACGCGCGCGGGAAGATCGCCTGCGAGGAGAGGCTGTCGAGGGCTTACGCCGAAGAAGGCTTCCCCGCGACTATCGTCCGGCCCTCGCACACGTACGAGACGAACTTCCCCGTCGCCGTCGGGGGCGGCGGCACCTACACGCTCGCCGATAGGATGAAGAGGGGCCGGCCCGTCATCGTCCACGGCGACGGCACTGCGCTGTGGACTCTGACGCACGCGGAAGACTTCGCGCGCGGCTTTCTCGGACTGCTCGGCAATGCTGAAACTATAGGTCAGGCGTTCCACATCACCTCGGACGAGGTGCAGACGTGGGGGCAGATTTACCGCACCATCGCCGAGGCGCTGGGCGTGGAGGCGAACGTCCTGCACGTCCCGTCCGACTTCATCGCGCGCGTGGTGCCGCGCCTCGCGGGGACTCTGCACGGCGATAAGAAGTGGAGCGCCGTCTTCGACAACGGCAAGATCAAGAGGTTCGTGCCGGGGTTCCGCGCCGCCGTCCCCTTCCGGGAAGGGATACGCCGGACGTTCGCGTGGTTCGACGCGGACGAGCGGCGCCGCCGCGTGGACGAGTCGCTCGCCGAGGAGATGGACTTGATCGTCAACGCTTACGAAGGTCGTCGCGATTGACGGCCGGCGGGTCATGAGTTGACGCCGGAGACGAGCATGCCGCCGTCGATGACGATGGTCTGCCCCGTGATGAACGAGGCCGCGTCCGAGGCGAGGAAGACCGCCGCGCCCGCCACCTCTTCGGGGCGGCCGAAGCGGCGCATCGGCGTCCGCATCAGCAGCTCGCGCCCGCGCTCCGTGTCGTCGAGGAACTTCGCGTTGAGCTGCGTGCGGAAGACGCCCGGCGCGATGGCGTTGACGTTGATACCTTCGCGCGCCCACTCGCAACCCAGACTGCGCGTCAGCGCCACGACGCCCGCCTTCGACGCGCCGTAAGCGGCGACCTCGTGAAAAGCCACATACGAAGAGAGCGAAGCGACGTTGATGACGCGCCCGCGGCCGCTCGCGCGCAGCGGCGCGTAGAAAGCCTGACAGGCGCGCAGCATCCCCGTCAGGTTCGTGTCCATGATCGCCTCCCACTCCTCCTCCGAGACCTCGGCCGTGGGCGTGCGCGCGGTGCGCCCCGCCGCGTTGACGAGGATGTCCACCGCGCCGAAGCGCTCAAGCACGGCGTCGCGCAGCAGTTTAACCGAGTCGCGTTCGCACACGTCCACCGTCCGCGCGAAAGCCTTGCCGCCGCCTTGCGTGATCTCTTCGCAGACCTCGCGCACCAGCTCGCCGCGCCGCCCCGAAGGAACGGTCCTGGCCCCCGCGCGGGCCAGCCCGACCGCGATGGCACGCCCCAGGCCCGACGTTCCGCCGACGACGACGGCCACGCGCCCGCTCAAGTCGCTGATGTTCTTAGCCATGCTCTTTCGCTTTAAAAGCCCTCGGCGGCCACGGCCTCGACGGCCCGCCGCTCGCCCACCCACTCGCGGAAGTTTCGGTCGAAGAGGCGCGTCACGTCGCGCTCAATCTCCGTTTGAGTCACGGCGCGGCCGCTCTCAAGCAGGCGCTCGTATGATGCGGCGAGCGACGTCGGCGACGCAGCGGCGCGAGTGCTTCCACTTGTAGACCAACTGTTCGAGCACGCGCGCGTCCGAGTGCTGCGGGATGAAGGAGGTGCCGAGCAGTTCGATGCGCTCCGTCGTCATCTCCTTCATGATCGAAGGGTTGTTGAGGAACCACCAGCAGCCGAACGGCATCAGGTTCCGGAACTTGCGCGCCGACACGCACAGCTCGTGCTGGTTCTCGCGCGACAGGAACGTCGAAAGGAAGCGCACCCCCGGGTTCCCCGCGCACAAACGCCCGACGGCCGACACGTCCGCCCGCCCCAGGCCGTCGCCCGCCGCCCGCAGCGCCGGGTTTATGCCGCGCCGCACGCCGACCATCAGCGCGAACGGGAGGGCGTGCGCCCGCGCCGTCGGCAGCACCACCTCGCGGATGACTCGGTCGCGCGCGTCGGCGGCCGGGTAGTTGAAAGTCGTCGGGCAGCGACACGGCCATGTAGAGCGGACGCATGCGCCCGATCCACGCGTCGAGGAAGCGCCGCACCTCCGCTCACGGTCGCGCCGGACATCCCCCGGTCAACCTCGTACCCGCGCGCCGCGAGCGCTTCCGCGGAGTTCCCCCAGTCGTTGAGCAGCCCGTCCATCCGCAGCGCCGCGTGGAAGCGCCCGTCGACGTTAGCGCCGCCCTCCCAGACGCTCGCCTCACGCGCGTCGAAGGGGTCGTTGGTCATCGCCACGTCGCTCACGCCCGCCAGCTCAAAGACGCGTTCGAGGTGCGCGGCCGGGTCCTGCGCGCGGAAGAACTCGCGCGCCTCCGTCAGGTCGGGCGCGGCCGTGTCGAGGCCGAACGCGTCGAGTACGGTGACGACGCCGCGCGCCGCCTCCGAGACGGGCGTGTTCTCCACGAAGAGCGTCCGCCACACGAGGTCGGCCTGCGCGGGCTGACTCATCCGCCAGAACTCTTCGTAACTCGACGCGCGCGGAGCGGAAGGTCTCGGCGACGAGGTAGTGATACGTCAGAAGCTCGTCGATGCCCGACAGGCTCAGTTCGCCGAACTCCGGCGCGAAGAGGTGCGTGTGCATGTCGAAGACCGGAGTCCGTTTGACGACCTCTTCGACGTGCCGGCGCAGGGCCGCCCGGTCGTTCAGGCGTTCGTGCCGTGCGGCCCGTGCGTCGAGACTGCTTGCCGTCATCTCTCTCCCTTCTGACAAATCAGAAGCCCGCTGCGTTCGGCGTGCGCGAGTCCGCGGGGTCGGCCCAGCGGTTGTTCGGAATCGTCGGCGTCCAGCCGGGCCGGAGCGGGTCCTGGTCGTACGGGTAACCGCCCAGCCGTTTGTAGAGCTTCGGCGTACTCGGCCAGCTTGTCGCGGTCGAGCTTCACGCCGAGGCCCGGCCCGTCGGGCACGGCGATCGAGCCGTTCTCGTACTTGAGCTTGCCGCCCTCGATGATGTCGTCCGTCAGGTGATGGTAATGCGCGTCGGCCGCGAACGAGAGGTTCGGGATCACGGCGCCGAGGTGCAGCATCGTCGCCAGTTGAATTCCCAGCTCGCCCGACGAGTGGACGGCGACGCCGAGCTGGAACGTCTCGCACACGCCGGCCGCCTTCACGCACGGGCGGATGCCGCCCCAGAACGTGGTGTCGAGCAGGATCACGTCGACGGCCGTGTCGAGGACGTTGGCGGCGAGCTGCTCGAAGTTGACGACGACGGTGTTGGTCGCCAGGGGCATGCGCACCTTCTCGCGCACGCGGCGCATGCCGGCCAGGCCGTAGACGGGGTCTTCGAGGTAGTCGTTGCTGACGTCCTCGATCGCCTGCCCGAAGCGGATCGCCTGCTCGGTCGACCAGACGCCGTTCGGATCGAAGCGGAAGCTGTCGCCGCGCGCCGGGCCTTCGCCCAACGCCGCGGCGAGCGCGCGGTAGCACTCCAGCTCGTAGTCCGGGTGGAAGACGCCGCCCTTCAGCTTGTGCGTGGTGAAGCCGTGCCTGCTCTTTCAACTCGCGCGCGTGCGCGACGAGCTGGTCGACCGTGCGGACTTCGCCCGCGCCGGTCTTCGGATTCGGGTAGCGGAAGAAGAGGTACGAGGCGAACGGGACGCGCTCCTGCAAACGCCCGCCGAGGATGTCGTAGACCGGCACGCCCCACTTCTGCCCGAGCATGTCGAGGCAGGCGAACTCCAAGCGCGGCCAGCACCTGCGTGCGGTTGTTGTAGAGCGAGGCCGTCGGGTTGGCGATGAGGAAGCGCATCTCCTCGAGCCGCGCCGGGTCGTCGGCCGACGAGGTAAGACTTCATCGCGCGGAAGACGGCCTCGGCCGACTCGCCGCCGCCGCCCATCTCGCCGAGGCCGACGATGCCCTCGTCCGTCTCGACCTCGACGATCGTCCGCACGAAGCGCCCCCAGTGGCAGCCGTTCGCGTGCCGGAGCGGCGCCTCCAGAGGGACGGTGACGGTCGTGGCTCTGATGTCGGTGATCTTCATCTTAAGGAGTTCAGCGAGACGACGACTCAACCGTCAGGATGCTCTTCGCCTTGTACTCTTCGAGCGTCTTCTGCGGCGGCTCGACGCCGGCGGGCAGCGGCCGCTTCGAGAAGGTCTGGAAGTAGAGCAGGCAGGCGTCGCGCCAAGCGACGGCGTCGCGCTCCTGTATCTCAAGCTTGCGGGCCACGGCGGCGTGCCGCTCGGGGTCGATGAAATTGGAGAGCGAGCCCCAATCCTTGCGCGCCGCTCGCACCCAGTTCACGCCTCTCTGATAACGCAGCGCCAGCTCGTCCCACAACGTCCGCCCCGAGCGCATCTTTCTGTCCCAGGAGACGTGTTGGAACCAGAGCAGATATTTTTCAGGCGTGGCGGCCGGGTCGCCGAAGACCGCGCGCACCGCGGGGCTGTACTGCGCGACGGCGTTGCTGCCCCGCGCCGTGCGGTCGAAGCCGATGCCGCTCGCGTCGGCGCGATGATAGTAGACGGGGTTCCAGTCGGCGCGCTCGAACTTGTTCTCCCACGGCGCGGGGCCGTAGTGATGCCCGCCCCACATGATGTGATGGAGCCCGAGCGGCGTCATGTAATCGACGAGCGCGTCGTGCGACTCCAACATGATGCGCGTGATAACGGCCACGGCCTTCGGGTCGCGCGTCAGCGTCATCTTTATCCACTCGTCCGCGATCTGCTTCGAAGGCGTGTCGGGGTTCCACGCGAGGCGGCCGAAGGCGTACCAGTTGCCTGCGCGATGTGGTGGCCCGTCCAATTCCTATCCGTGCCGGTGTTGGCGACGCCGGCCATGCCCGTCAGGCGTTGGCCGAAGAGACTGCCGTCGAGAACCTTCGTCACGGTCGAGCCGGGGCCTTTGGCGCGCGTGTCGGAGTCGAGCACCTCGCGCCACATCGGTGCGAGGAAGACGAGATGGTTCGAGTGGCCGAGGTACTCCTGCGTGACCTGCGCTTCGAGCATCATCTGCGTCTTCGGCATCGCGCCGAAGAGCGGGTGGAAGGGCTCGCGCGGCTGGAAGTCGATGGCGCCGTTCTTGACTTGCAGCAGGACGTTCGGCGCGAACTTGCCGTCGAAGGGTTGCAGTTGGTCGTACGCCGCGGCGGCGCGGTCGTAGCCCGGTTTGGCGTCGTAGACGAAGGCGCGCCAGATGACGACGCCGTTGTGCGGCGCGAGCGCCGCCGCCAACATATTCGCGCCGTCGAGGTGGTCGCGGCCGTACGTGCGCGGCCCCGGCTGCCCCTCGCTGTTGGCCTTGACGAGGAAGCCGCCGAAGTCCGGGATGAGCCTGTAAATCTCGTCGGCCTTCCTCTTCCACCACGCCGCGACCTCGGGGTCGAGCGGGTCGGCGGTCTTCAAACCGTCAAGCTCGATGGGCGCGGAGAAGCGCGCCGAGAGATAGACGCGCACGCCGTAGGGGCGGAAGGCGTCGGCGATGGCCTTCGTCTTTTGCAGGTACTCGGCGCTGAAACTTTTAGAGTTGGCGTTGACGTTGTTGAGCACCGAGCCGTTGATGCCGACGGACGCGTTCGCGCGCGCGTAATCGACGAGGCGCGGGTCAACCTTACGGGGCAGCGCCTCCCAGTCCCACAGCGAGCGGCCGGCGTAACCGCGCTCGACGCTGCGGTCGAGGTTGTCCCAGTGGTTGAGGACGACGCAGCTGAAGCCGCGGCCTCTGGCTCACGTCCAGGTCGGCAATCGGTTGCCCGGTCTGAAGCAGACGCAGGAAGTGGAACGCGCCGTAGAGCGCGCCCGTCTCGCCCTGCGAGGCGATGACCGTGACCGCGCGCCCGCCGAGTCTGAACGCGCGGATGCGGAAGCCTTCGGGGCCGAGCGCGGCGAGCTGCTTGTGCCCAGCCGAGGCCGTCGATCAGAGGCGAGCCCGAGGGCGTGCCCGCGACCACGGCGCCGTCGCGCTCGACCTTCAACGCGAGCGGGACCGAGCCGCCGAGCAACCCCGTGCAGCCGCCGACGAGTTCCGTGCGGACGGCGTCGAGCGTCGGCGACTGCCCCTGCACGACGACGGAGGTGACGCGCGCGCGATAGTCCTTGGCGACGTTCGCGGGCAGAGGGTCGTAACGCAGCCACAGCCGGTAACCGTCGTCGGCCAGAGCCTCCGCGCCCGCGCACAACTGTAGGGCGATGCCGAGACAGACGAGCAGCCCCGCGCGGATTCGTTCGACGCCCCTGATGCTTCGTCTTCATCTGAAGTCCCGCGGCCCTCAACGATAACGGTAGAGCTTGACGCGCTGTATGTCGAAACGGCCCGACGGCAGACGTATGTGTCGGCCCTGATGCGTCTGGTCGCCGTTGAGCCAGCGCCCCGGCGTCCACCGGCCGTTCACATATTTTCCCTCCTGCGCCGAAAGGATGCCGACCACAGGATCGCCCGGCGAGTCGGTCTCGAAGACGACGACGAGGCCCGTGCCGGCGACGACGAACTCGTCCGGCCCCGTCGCGATGACAAGGCCGCCCGAAGGCGTCTCGTTCGTCTGCGCGGGCGGTGCCGCGCCCGGGTTCGCCTGCGCGGGCGGTGCTGAACTCGGCCGCTCGTAGGTCACGTTCAAAACGTACCCGTTGAGTCTCACGCGCTGCGGCACGCGCTGCGGCTCCGAGCCTTCGGCGAGCAGCCCGGCCATCTCGCCCTTGCCCTGATGCTCGACGATGAGCGGCGTCAGTTGCTCGACGAGGTCGTAGCCGGCCGTGAGCAACTCGCCCGTGCGCCCCTCAGCCGACTCGATGCTGAAGGGGCTGAAGCCGATGGCGTCGTGGCGGCCGAAGACGTAGAGCGCCTGCACGGCGTTCTGCGGCCCGAGCTGCACCTCGGGGACGAAGAGTGGGTTGCCCGAGACTTGATACCGCCGCGTCCACTCGATGAAGTTGGGGAAGTAGATGTCGGGTGACAGGAAGTCTATCTGCGGCGCGCCCGCGCGCCAAACGTCCAGGAGGTGCGGCAGAGGCCCCGCGCTCGGGTACTGCCCCGGCTGGTAACCCGGACGGATGAGAGCCGCGTTGACGAACATCGGTATCTTGTACTCGGCCTTGCCGAGCGCGGTGACGCGGTCCGTGTAGCGCGCGAAATGCCACGCCATGAAAATCTCTTCCGTCGCTATGCCGCGCCCGAAGACCTCCTCCCACGTGCCGCGCGTCTTCCAACCCGTAGAGCCCCACGCCGCACGCAGCTCCGTTGTAGCGTCTCCTTATTCTTCTCCAAGTAAGTGAGCAACTCCGGCGGCACCGGCCCGCTGGTAGAGCTTGTCGGCGGCGGGGCTGCGGTCGCGCGAGTCGGGGATCATGCCGATCTCGTTCTCGACCTGCACCATGATGACCGTCTGTTCGCGCGCGTCCACCTCGCGCAGGTGTCGCATCAGCGCGGCGAAGGCGCGGCCGTCCGCCTCCATGTTCTCGCGGCTGAAGGTCGAGAGGATTTCGATGCCGCGCCCCGCCCTGTCCTGCGAGCGCGGGAAGCGCCGCTGGTCGTTCTTCACCCACGCCGGCGCGTAGGTAGACATGCTGTTCTTCCACGAAGCGAACCAGAGGGGCACGAGCTTGAGCCCGTGCTGCCGCGCGTCACGAATCAGGTCGTCAACCAATTTGAAGTCGAAGCTTCCTTCGACCGGCTCGATCAACTCCCAGTAGAAGGGGATGACGACCGTGTTGAGCTTCATCGCCGCGAGCTTCGGCCAGACGGGGCGCATGTACTCAAGACTGGAAGAGCTTGAGTTGCCCAGCTCGCCGCCGCGGACGAGGAAGGGCCGCCCGTTCACGACGAGCTGCGTCGCCGTGCCCTGCCGGCGCAGGTGCGGCGCGGCGGCGGCGGCCTGCTGCCTCGCCTGAAGCGGCGCCGCGCCGACCGACAGCAGCGCGCACACGAGCACGAGCGTAAGAGACCCACGCTTCACCCGGCGGGTGAAGTAAAGCTGCGTCGATGCGTGTGTCATCAGGGTAATCTTACCCGAGCCGCGTCCGGCGCAGCGAAAGGGCGGTGCGGCCCGACCGAACCTCGGCCGGGCCGCACCGCCGCAGTCGCTTTAGAAGGACAGGCGGGCCGCGAAGCGCATGGTGCGCTGCGCCGTCCCCGTCGTCGCGGTGATGAAGCCGAACGTGCTCGGGTCAGAGATGTTCGCGTTCGGGTTGGCGTAGTTGGGGTGGTTCAAGGCGTTGAGCGCCTCGGCGCGGAGTTGCAGGTTGAGAAACTCCGTCAGCGTGAAGGTGCGGAACAGACTCAGGTCGAGGTTCTTGAACCCCGGCCCGCGCAGGTTGTTCCGCCCCCCGCTGCCGAAGCGCGCGCCGCTCTCGGGGGCGAAGGCGGTCGTGTCGAAGTACGCGTTGCCGAGCCCGATGCCGTTCAGGTAGCGCACCGTCGGGCTCACCTGATTCGGCACCTGCTGGCTCCCGGCGGCGTTCAGGTTCGGGGCCGTGTTCTGCACGACGTAGAACGGCGTCCCGCTCATCACGCTGAAGAGGCCGGTCAACTGGAAGCCGCCGAGCAGGTGGCTTCCGACGCCGTCGCTCAGCCAGCGCTTCGACCTGCCGAGCGGCAAGTCCCAGACGAAGTAGCCCTGAAGGTTGTGCGGCCGGTCGTAGCCCGCGGGGCCGCGGTTGCGCTCGGCCTCGGGCATGTACTGGATTCTCGGGTTGGCGTCGTTGTCGGCGTAGTTGATCGCCTTCGAGAAGGTGTAGGCGAGCCCGAAGAGCGAGCTCGTCCAGCGCCGGTTGAGCGTCGCCTGAAGCGAGTCGTACGTGGTGGTCTTGTACGGCTGGATCGAGTTGATGTCGGCGGTGATGCGGACGGGGTTGCCCGCCGCGTCCGTCGTGAAGAGCGGCCTCCCGTTGTTGCCGGTGCCCGGCGCGCTCGCGTTGATGTTGATGAACCCCATCTGCCCGACCGCGCGCGTGCCGATGTAGCCGACCGAGGTCGTGAACCTCATGGGCAGTTGCCGCTCGACGATGAAGTTGAAGGAGTGAATCTCCTTGCGCTGCGGCCGGTCGGGGTAGGTCGTCGTGCCCGTGTTCGACGGGAGCCGCAGCACGCCCTGCGAGAGGTCGGGCGCGGCGTTCGTGTTGACGAGCCCCTGCCGCAGCGTCGTCACGGGCAGGAACGAGTTGGTCGCGCCGTTGAAGGACGGCGTCGGCATCGTGAAGAGGACGACCACGGGGTAGGCGTTGCGAAAGTCGATGAAGGGGCGCGGGTCGGCGGACTGTCCGTAGCCGCCGCGGATGACCGTCTTGTCGTTCCAGCGGTAGGCCACGCCGATGCGCGGCAAAAACTGGCCCGGCCCCGACTCGGCCCCCGTGTCCTCGGGCACGCCCGTCAGGCCGCCCGTGTAGACGCAGCCCCGTGGCGGGGTCGAAGCGGTTGATGCCGGTGTTGTCCTTGGTCGGGAACGGGTAGCGCTCCCAGCGCAGGCCGTAGGTCAGCGTCAACTTCTGGTTGACCTGCCAGTGGTCGCGCGCGTAGAGCGCGTAGGACTTCATCCGCAGCGCGTTCGGGTTCCGCAACTGGTCAACCTTGCCCGCGCCGCTCGGCAGGCCCAGCAGGAAGTCGGCCCAACTGTTGAAGCGGTTGGCGGCCGCGCCGCCTTGCAACGACGTGATGGCGCCGCTGAACTGGAACGTGCCGCGCACGGTCTGGAAAGTGCCGCCCTGCGGCTGGAAGTGATTGAGCTGCTGGTTCTGGTAAGTCGCCGCCGAAGCGGAACGAGTGCGAGCCCCGCAGCCACGAGACGTTCGACGAGCCGACGTACTGGTTGTCGCGGAAGAGGAACGGGTTGCCGGTGTTCGAGTTCCCGATGTTGGCCCAGTTGCTGACGTTGAAGAAGGGGATGCCGGCCTGAAGCGCGTCGGGGCCGTTCGTGCCCGGTATCTTCAGCACGTCCAGACCGAATTTGACGCCCGAGACTACGTCGAGGCCCCTGCGCGCCGAGCTTCTGGCGCGTGTAGCCGAAGTTGGCGTCGAGGAAGAGCGACCCGTTGAAGGTGTACGTGCCGCCGACGCCCGCGACCTGCACGCGCCCGGGCGCGTCGCCCAACTGGCCGCCGTTGATGGCGTCGCCGCCCGCCTCGCCCAGGATGGGCGGCTCGGTGATGAGCGTCGGCGAGTAGCTGTAGCGGCCGAAGAGCGTCATCTTGGCGGTCGGGTTGTAGTTGATCTTGGTGTCGATGTTGTCGCGGTTGAACTCGGCCGTGCCGTTCGTCAGATAGTTGTTGACGAAGCCGGGCAGGTTCGGCGCCGGCAGACGCTTGATCAGTTCGACGGCCGCGAGGTCGATGCGGCTCGCGCGGGATGGTGTTGTTCGGGAAGGGCGTGCGCAGCGCGGGGTTGGCGTTCGACGCCGGGTCGTAGATGGTCGCGCCGCCCTCGGCCGCGGTCGGGAAGCGGACGTTGCCCTGCGCGTCGGGGCGCAGTTGCGCCGTCGGCAAGCTCACGCGGTTGTCGCGCGAAAGGTTCCGCCGCGTCGTGCGCTCGAAGTCGGTGAAGAAGAAGAGCTTGTTCTTCAGAATCGGCCCGCCCACCGCGTAGCCGAACTGCGTCAGAAGGTCTTTCGGGTTCTGCGGCGTCGTCTGGAAGTGGTTGCGCGCGGCGAAGCGGCTGTTCGTGTGGTAGACCCAGCCCACGCCGTGGAAGTCGTTCGTACCCGACTTGATGATGACGTTGACGGCGGCGCCGCCCGCCATCCCCTGCTCGGCGTCGAAGGCGTTGGTGACGATGTTGACCGACTGGATGGCCTCGGCCGGCGGGACGTAGGCCGTGTTGGTCGGGAGCCATGGATACGTGATGCTCGACCCGTCGATCTTCGTGTTGTTCTGGAGGCGCGAGACGCCGTTGACGTTAAACGAGATGGAGCGCTGCGGGCTGCCCGCGGCCGAGTTCTGCTCGCCGGCGAGCACCGAGCCCGGGACGATCTGCATCAGGCTCTGGTAGTTCCGGCCCGCGCTGCCCGCGATGGGGAGGTCGTTGACCTGCCGCGCCGTCTGTGTGACGTTCACGTCGGCGCGCTCGGTCTGGAGGGCGGCCTGACTGTCCGCGTTGACCGTGACGCTGTCGCTCACCCCGCCCGGCTGGAGCGTCATGTCCAGGCGGCGGACGTTGTTGACTTCGATGTTGACCCCCTCCGACACGGAGGTCGTGAAGCCCGTCCCCGAAATGGTGACCTTGTAGACGCCCGGGAGGAGGTCGCTGAACTGGTAGATGCCCTCCCCGTTGGTCGTCGTCTCCTTCGAGACGTTGGTGCCGTTGTTGACGGCCCAGACGGTCGCCCCCGGCACCGACGCGCCCGCCGAGTCCGTGATATTCCCCGTGAGCGAGCCGTAGAGCACCTGCGCTCGGGTCGCCCCGGGCAGCGTCAGAGACGTGACGGAGAGGATGAATGCGCAGGTCAGGACCGCGAACAGCCCGGAATATTCGCCTGTCTTGGTCCCCCGACCCGAAAACGAGCCGCCCGCCGTGGCTCCGGCGGCGGAGCGTGGGCGCGACTGCCGTAAGCGGCTGACCTCTCGCGCGGACCGCCGGTCGTTCTGGCTCTCTACGCGGCGTGTAAAGGCTCTGGTAAGCTGAAACATGTCTCTCCTCTCCTTTCAGAACTACTGTCAAAGCCCACGTTTCGGGCCGTTCCGGCTGGAATCGGAACGGAACCCTTGAAAATCTTCTGGAATGGACTGCCTTGACTGCGCGAGGAGGGGCGAAAAAAGGGTGACACTGACGCAGTCGCGAGCCTACCGTTAAGTCACACGGTCTCAACAACTTATGAATCTGTAGTTTTGGCGGCGGCCTGTGGTCGAAGCTAAATTATGAGCTTTACTTTTAGCATTCAAACTTTTAACATTATCTGGATGCCATTAAGTTCGGGAGCGCAACAATACATTCCGTGAGCCTTTTTGTCAACAAAATGTTGATTCCCGCCGGTGTGTCTGTTTTACACGGAATTTGTACGACTGACGGCTAACTGCAAGGCTTGTAAATTATTGGTCAAGGGCGGGGGTTTACGCAGTTTTGCCTGCGGAGTGACCTGAAGCAGGCTGTTATTGTAGAGTAAGTGTAACTGTTGGGCTATCTGACTTAACAGGTGCCATGCGGAAAATTAACCTTTCAAATTTCCAGGTCGCGACGAGCGAGACGGCGCGCGACATCAACCGGCGAATCGTCCTCAACCTGATACGCACGCGCCAGCCCATCTCGCGCGCCGACCTCGCACGTTTTTCGGGATTGCAACGCAGCACCGTCTCCTCCATCACCGAACAGCTCATCTCAGAACAGTGGATCACGGAGGGCGCGCTCGGCCACGCGCCGCGCGGCCGTAAGCCGCGTTTTCTGCACCTGAACAACGAGCGTGCGGGCATCATCGGGGTTGACGTGCGCCCGCGCCTGACGACCCTCGCGCTCACAGACCTCAACGCGCGCATCCTGACGCAGGACTCGCTGCCGACCCCCGGCGACCCGCAGACCTTCCTCAAAGAGTTGGCCGAGCGCATACAGAACATGCGCCGTTCACAGCCGCAAATCTACTGCGAAGGGATCGGGGTCGGTCTGCCGGGGCGCGTCGATCCTAAGACGCAGCGCCTCATCTTCGCCCCCAATCTGGGCTGGAACGAAGTCGATATCAGGCAGGCACGCGCGGTGGACCTCAAGGGGCCGCTCGAAGAGGCCACGGGCATCCCCGTCGAGGTCGATAACGCCGCCAACTCCTGCGCACTCTTCGAGACCTGGTACGGGAAGCACTCGGAAGGCGTGCACGACCTCATCGCACTGACCGTCTCCGAGGGCATAGGGACGGGCATTATTGCCGACGGGGAGCTTTTGCGGGGCGCGACGGGGCTGGCCGCGGAGTTGGGTCACGTCTCTCTCAATGAAGAGGGGCCGCTGTGCCGCTGCGGTAACTCCGGCTGCTGGGAGGTTTACGCCTCGAACACCGCGGCCGTCGATTATTACACGCGGATTGCTTCCGGCGCGCGCTCCGACCGCGGCCCGCAGGACGGCTCCGCCCCGACCTTCGACTCGCTTCTGCGCCTGTGCGAGCTGGGCGACGCCAAGGCCATCGAAGCCATCGACCGCATGGCCCACTACATCGGCCTCGGCGTCGCCATGTTAATCACCGGTTTCGCCCCGAGTCTGATCGTCGTGGCCGCAGAGGTCACGCGCGTCTGGTCGAGAATCGAGCCCATCATCAACCGCATCGTGGCCGAGAAGTGCCAACAGCCTTCGGCCACGCGCATCATCCCCGTGGAAGAGTTCGCACACCCGCGCCTGCGCGGCGCGATAGCGCTCGTTCTCCAAAAGCATTTCGTCGCCCCGACCGTGGCCTAAACTCACACAAAATAAAGACTTACCGTTTTCTACGTCGTCAGCCTACCTCTTCAAAGGTTCCGGAGCCACTTCCCTTTTAATATTTTGGCGTTCATTAATTCCTCGACCCTCCGAGTCAATATTGTTTCAGTCTCGAACTATAGGCGTATGGTCATCAGTTTTCAGGTCATAATGTTCGCGGTCTAATCCTGTTTTCTCGCGCTCGGGTCGCCGGTGGGCGGCGGGGCGTGGTCTTCCCTGCCGGGCGGGCCGAGCAGTTTGCTGAGGATGGGCTTCAGCGCGTCGGCCCAGACCTGATAGCCCTTGAGGTCAAGGTGGAGCTTGTCCCCGTTGTGTCATCCCTTCGTAGAGCTTGCCCGCGCCGTCGGCCAACCTGTCGTTGATGTTGACGTACCTGACCCTCTTCCCGTCGGCGAACTTCGCTATCCGTCTGTTTATCTCGTCGATGACGGGCATCACGGCCATGTTGTCGTTGCGGGGGGTGATGCCCATCAGGATGATGTTGGCTGTGGGGGCCTTCCGGCGGCAGAGGTCGAGGATGGCCTTGATGCCGCGCGGAACGTCGGCGACCCGCGGGTCTTCAGGCCCTTGCGGGGAGGTTCGGCCGACGTTGTTGGTGCCGGCCATCAGGACGATGACTTTGGGGTTGACGCCGTCCAGCTCGCCGTTCTCCAGGCGCCAGAGGATGTTCTGCGTCGTGTCGCCGCCCCAGCCGAAGTCCGCGGCGTTCCAGCCGAAGAAGTTCTGGCGCCAGTTCTCAAGGAACGCCTTGTACTGCTCGTCGCTCGTGCCCCAGCGCCTCGTGATGGAGTCGCCGAGGAAGTAGAGGTCGATGCGCCCCTTCTTCCTCTTCTCCAGAAGCTCCGCGTGCGCGAGCATGGAGTTCTGGTCGGCGCGCGGGACGGGCCGGTCGGCGGGCGGCGTCTGGTTCGAGGTCGCTTGGTTAGGTTTCAAAGTGCCTCCGCGGACGAGCGTGTCGAGTCGTAACGTCGGCTGCTGCGCCGCGCAGAGGTGTGCGGCGAGGTGGACGAAGACGAGAGCCTTGATGATTGTCCGGGCGGGATGTCTTAGCGGGTTCATGTGTCAACCTGTGCGGACTGGGCGTCGCCCTTGCCGGAGACTTTCCAGTAGAGGTTGTAGCGCTCGTGCGCGACGCGGTAGAAGGGAATGAGGCTCACGTCGCGTGGACGGCCGATGCCTTCGGTCCGGAACGTCAACGCCTCTCCCTTTGAAGGCTTAATCCGACGGACGACCTCGCGCGCGTCGCCGACCAGCACCGGCACCTCGACCTTGTCGTTCAGCACGTCGCCGTAGGTGCGCTCGTTGACGATGATGTCCGCGCCCGGCGTTAAGCCTTCCCGCCCGAGTCGGCCCGCGAGGACGATTGGCCCGTAAAGGAAAGCGACCACGTCCGGGTTGCCGGGCAGCGGCTCCGCGCGGAGCGACATCGGCAGGCGTACTTCGACCGTATCGCCGTCGCGCCAAACGCGTCTGACCGAGACGTAGCCGCCGGGCTGTCGTGATGTCGTATGGCGGCGACCGTTGACGAAGACGGTTACGGTTCGGCACCACGAAGGGTGGCGGACGTTGAGGGTCAGGCTCGACGGCCTACGGACTTTCAGACGCAGCCGCGTCGTATCCTGCTCGGGGAAGCGTGTGGTCTGTGTGAACGTCATCCCCTTCTCTTCCCAGCTCAAGGTGGAAGGGATGAAGAGGTTGACGTAGAGCGCGTCGTCGCCGCGGAAGTAGATGGAGTCGCCGTACTTGGCGTGGTTCTCCATCCCGGAGCCCGTGCAGCACCAGAACGAGTCGGTCGGCGTGCAGTAGAGTTTCAGATACCCCGGGCGGACGGGCTGGAAGTAGGTCATCATCCCCGAGTCGGGGTCTTGCGAGGCGAGGATGCTGTTGTAGAGGGCGCGCTCGTAGTAGTCGGCGTACGCGGCCGTGGGTTCGAGCGCGAAGAGGCTCCGGGTCAGCCGCAGCATGTTGTGCGTGCAGCACGTCTCCATCGTCTTGGCCGACGCGAGGTGCTTGGGGAACTCCGCGGGCGGGAAGAAGTGTTCGTTGTCCCCGTTGCCGCCGGTGGCGAAGGTGCGTCGCTCGACGACGGTGCGCCAGAAGAAGCGGGAGGCCGCGCCGTACTCCTCGCGCCCGGTCAGCTCGTAGAGACGGTTGAAGCCGATGACCTTCGGAATTTGCGTGTTGGAATGGAGCTTATCGAGAGTGTCGCGCGACTCGGCGAGCGGGGTCAAAAGCCTTTCGGTGGCAGAAGCGCTCGGCGAGCGCGAGGAACCTCGTCTCGCCCGTGAGCGCGTGTACGTCCGCGAGCACCTCGTTCATCCCGCCATGCTCCGTGTCGAGCATCCGCTGGAACTGTTCGTCCGGGATGTCCCGCGTGAACTCGACGGCCCACTCCGACAACTTCACTAGCACGCCGAGCGCCGCACGGCTGTCCGCGTACAGATAGGCGTCGCGCAGCCCCGCGAATATCTTATGCATCGTGTACCACGGCACGCCCACGAAACGCTTCGCGTCCACGACTTCGCGCAGAGGCTTGTCGCCGTCGGGGAAGGCGCACACGAGGCCGCCGCGTCCCGCGTCCTGACATTCGCGCAGCTCCGCGACGACGTAGTCTGAGCGCCGCTTGAACCGTTCGACGCCCGTCGCCGCGAACATCAAAGAGCAGGCCGACAGGTAATGCCCGAGCGTGTGCCCGTGGCAGCGAATCTCCACCCAGGGCTCCTGCGACTCCCAGCCGCCGTAGACCGGCGCCTTCGGCCTCAGCCCCGCGTTGACGCGGAAGTTGTGCAGGAGGCGGTCGGGCTCAAGCCGCAGCAGGTACTCCGCGTCGCGCTCCTGCGCCCGCCGAAACGGCCCTTCGAGGAGCCGCACGTCGGACAGGCGGAAGGCGTCGGCGCGCGGGGTCACGGCACCCTTTACAAGTTCGGAAGGACTCTGCGGCCCGGCCGAGGCGAACGCGGCGGGGAGGGTCGCGCCGACGGCGGCGGCCAACGCGGCGGCGCCGGCACTCTTCAGCAGCTCGCGCCGCGTCAGACTTTCCCCGGCCGCCGTTTGTAGGTCATCTCTCTTCATTGGCTCTGCTGAGTGGCCCGCCGCGGCGGGGGACGAGGCCGGCGATGACGGAGATTAGCTCGGCGGGCTCGACCGGCTTGGGGAGGTGAGCGTCGAAGCCCGCCGCGAGCGCGCGCCGCCGGTCCTCTTCCGAAGCGTAGGCCGTGAGGGCGACGGCCGGAGTCAGCCCCGCGCGCCCGTCCTTCAACTCCCTGACCCGGCCGATGAGCGTGTAGCCGTCCGCGGCGGGCATCCCTATGTCTGAGACGAGCACGTCCACCTCGCCCTGTCGAAGCAGCTCCAGCGCCTCGGCGGCCGACGAAGCGGCCGAGACCGACGCGCCCGCCCAGCCGAGCACCATCCCCAACAACTCGCGCGCGTCGGGCTGGTCGTCCACGAGCAGGACGCGGACGCCGCCGAGCGTCGCCGGGCCGTCTTCCGTCGAACTCTGTGACGGCAGCGGCCCCGCCTCTTCGCGCCCGCCCGGCAGAGGCGCCCGCACCGCCGCGATGGGCAGGTTGATGGTGAAGGTCGAGCCGCGCCGCTCGCCCGCGCTCTCGGCCGAGACGCGCCCGCCGTGCTGCTCGACGAGGTGGCGGACGATGGCCAAGCCCAAGCCCAATCCCCCGTGCTCGCGCGTCGTCGAGCCGTCCTGCTGGCGGAAGCGCTCGAAGACGTAGGGGAGGAACTCGGGCGCGATGCCCTGCCCCGTGTCGCTTACCCTGACGCGCACGTCCGACCCGGAGCGCTCGACGCGGACGCCGACCGTCCCGCCCTTCGGCGTGAACTTGATGGCGTTCGAGAGCAGGTTCCAGATGATCTGTTGGAGGCGGTCGGGGTCGCCCGTCACGAGGTCGGTCTCGTCGTCGTACTCGGCGCCGAGCCGGATGGACTTCGCGGCGGCCGCCTGCCGCATGGAGTCGAGCGCCGCCTCGACGATGGGGACGAGTCCGACCTGGCGGGTCTTGAGCTGGAGCTTGCCGCTGATGATGCGCGACACGTCGAGCAGGTCGCGGATGAGCTGGTGCTGCGCCTCTGCGTTGCGCTCGATCACTTCGAGCCCGTGGCGCGTCCCCTCGCCGTCCATCCCCGTGTCGCGCAGCACGCGCGCCCAGCCGAGGATGGCCGTGAGCGGCGTCCGCAGCTCGTGCGAGAGCGTGGCGAGGAAGACATCCTTGGCGCGGTTGAGCGCCTCGGCCTCGGCGCGCGCGGCGACGGCCTCTTTGAGCAAACCTGCGCGCTCCTCCTGCGCGAGTCGTTCGGTCGCGAGGTGTGCGCGCACCTCGTACTGGCGGCGGCGCGCGCGCAGCGCCGAGCGGACGGCGCTCAGGATGGTGATGACGCGCGTCGGCCGCTCGACCAGCGTCACGTTGGCCGCGGCCCCGAGCGTCTTGAGCGCGCCCGTGTCGATGGCGGTCGCCCCCTCGCCGGTCGTCAGGACGACCAGAGGGAAGTCCGACCACGCCGGCTGCCGTTCGAGCGTGTCGAGCAGGCAGCGGCGGTTCTCGGGCGTCAGCGCCTCCTCGGCGACGAGCGCGGCGCCCGCGCCGGCGCGGCACTTCCCGCACAGCTCCTCCATCCCCGCGCACACGTCCACGGGGATGCCGGCCGCCGACAGGAAGCGGCCCGTCAGGTCGGCGTCACGGCCCGTCGGCGTGAGGAGCAGCACGCGCCCGTCCAGCCCTGCGTGGTCATTGTTTGTCATCGTCACCGCCGAGCAGCGTGATTTTCCTGCGTGACTCTTCGGCGAGGACGGGGACGCCCGTCAGCACGCCGCGGAAGGCCGTCAGAGGCTCGCCGACCTCCACGCCGCGCGACGCCGACAGGCGCATCTCGCGGATCGTGTCCTCGTGGCGGCCCGTCCGTTTCTTGACGACCGAGATGGCGCGGCGGATCGCGCCCGCGGCCTCGAAGTAACGCAGCAGCACGACCGTGTCGGCGAGGTAGCTCACGTCCACGGGCGAAGACATGGAGCCCATGAAGCCGTGCTGCGCCATGACCAGCAGCGTCACGACGCCCTGCTGGTTGAGGTAGGTCAACAGCTCGTGCATCTGCGAGGTCAGGAAGCGCTCGTCCGGCATGGCTTGCAGGTAGCCGTTGAGGCTGTCGATGATGACGAGCCGCGCGCCGCGCTCGACCGCCGCGCAGACGGTGTGTGCGAACTCGCCCGGCGAGAGTTCGGCCGGGTCCACCTGCTGCACGGTGAGGTGCCCGGCCTCGACGTGCTCCCGCAGGTCGGTCCCGAGCCCGGCGGCGCGGCTCAGGTAGGTGTTGACGCCCTCGTCGAAGATGAAGACGGCGGCCCGCTCGCCGCGCGCGGCCGTCGCCGCGGCGAAGTGCGCCGCCAGCGAAGACTTGCCGCAGCCGGCGGGGCCGAGGACGAGCGTGGCCGTGCCGCGGTCGAGGCCGCCGCCGAGCAGCGCGTCGAGCGCGTCCACGCCGCTGGCGACCGACTCGGGCTTGAACTCGCCGCGGCGGTCGGCCGCGACGAGGCGCGGGAAGACTTCGAGCCCGCCCGTCCTGATGGCGAAGTCGTGGAAGCCGCCGCGGAAGCGGCTGCCGCGCAGCTTCGCGACGCGCAGCCGCCGACGCTCCGCGCCGTAGTCGAGCGCCAACTGTTCCAGCATGAGCACGCCGTGGGCGATGGACTGCACCTGTAAATCCGCGTCGGCTGAGGTGCGGTCGTCGAGGAGCAGGACGGTCGAGCGGCGGCCGGCGAAGAACTGCTTGAGCGCGAGTATCTGCCGGCGGTAGCGCAGCGGGTCGCGCGCCAGCAGTCGCATCTCGGAGAGCGAGTCGAAGACGACGCGGCGCGGCTGGATGCGCTCGACCTCGTCGAGGACGAGCCGCGTCGTCTCGCCCAGCTCCACCTCCGAAGGGTGGAAGATGGTGTACTGCGCCTCGGCCTTCAGGCTCTCCTCGGGCGGCACCAGCTCGTGCAGGTTGACGCCTTCGAGCGTCCAGCCGTGCGAGTCGGCGACCGCCGTCAGCTCCTCCTTCGTCTCCGAGAGCGTGACGTAGAGCACGGGCTCGCCGCGGCGCGCGCCTTCGAGCAGGAACTGGAGCGCGAGCGTCGTCTTGCCCGTGCCGGGGTCGCCCTCCACGAGGTAGAGGCGGTTGGCGGGGAAGCCGCCTTCGAGGATACTGTCGAGCCCCGCGCTGCCCGTCCCCAAACGTGACGGCGCCTCGCCGTCGGCGGCCCGCCCCTCCCGGTCAACTGACTGACTCATTGCCCCCCCTGTCCTTAACGAGAAGACTCCCCGCCGCGGCCGCGGGCAAAGGAACGGGCCGGCGCTTCGGCCTGCCCTTTCGTTAAATTGGATGACAATGAATATATCATGACACGAAACGCCGCTTCAGCTTAAGGGAGTCATTGTTCGCGCCCTGCGTGAAGAGCCCGCCACGCTGTCGAAGCGCGGCGGGCTCCTGTCGGAGTCGCGTCAGTGCTTTGTGTTTAGTGCGCGTGAGTGTGCTCGGCACCCGCGGCGCCGGACGGAGAGGGCGGAGCCGATTCGTTCGGCCCCGCGCTTCCATCCCCCGAAGCCCTCACCATCCACACGCCGCGCGCGTCGCCGGCTCGCATGCCGCAGGCGATGAAGACCCGGCCGGCGACCGCTGCGGCCGCGGGCAACTCGCCGCCCCCCGCCAGGACGGCGGGCGCCGTGACGCGTGAGTCGCCGTCGGGACGCATCCGCACCGGCGCGAGGTTGACGCCCTCCGCCCCCTCCCACACGGCAGAGAGTTCGCCGCCCGCTCCCTGCACCAGCGAAGGCGTGCCGCGCCCGTTCGTCTCGGCCAACAGACGCCTCGGCGAGAACGTGGCCGCGCCGTCATGCGACTCCGACCAGTAGAGCCCGGGCCGGCCGGCCTCACCCGCCGTGTACCAGAGCACGCGCAGAGAGTTGCCGGCGCCGGTCGCGAGGGCCGGGCCGGAGACGGGACAGCCCGGTAGCTCCCAGCGGTCGTCGCTCACGATTGAAGGGGCCGCGAAGGTCTGCCCGCCGTCGTCTGACTTCGCGACCGCGATGTGCCGGAGGTTGCCGGCCAACACCTGACGCCAGCCGACGTAGACGCGCCCGCCCTCCCCGACGGCGATGGAGGTTTTGCAGCACGGGCAGACTTCGCCCGCCACCCTCCGGTTCGGCGAGAAGGTGCGCCCGCCGTCCGTCGAGGAGGCGAAGTAGGCCACGCGGTTACTCTCCGTATGCATGTGCGAAGGGGCCTTCGCCGGGTCTGCCTTCTTCGGCTCGATGTCGCGCTCGTCGAGCCAAGCCGCGTGGACGCGCCCGTCACCCGAGACGGCCAGCGAGTGCATCCCGTGGACGCCCGGCTTCGCGTCGTCGTTGACCTTCGTCGGCGCGTCGAAGCCGCGCCCGCCGTCGCGCGAGGCCGACACGTAGAGGATACTCGCGTGCGGCGCCGACTCGTCGCGCGCCGTCCAGCCGACGTAGACCGTCCCTTCGGCCGCGACCGCGACCGTCGGCGGGTCGCCGCGCCAGGCCGTGGCCTCGCCCGCGTTCGGGTTGACGCGCACGGGCTCCCCGAGCCTCTGCCCTTCACCGTCGAAGTGCGCGAGCCACACGTCGACCTCCTTGCCGCGGTGCTCGACCCACGCCACGTAGACGGTGCCGTCACGCGCGGGCGCCGCGGCCGGCTCGGCCGCCTCGGTCTTCTCCGCGGAGACGCGGACGGCGACGGACGCGCCCGCCGAATCGCGCTCCCTCGGCTCGGTCTGCGCCCGCCGAGTTTCAAAACGCAGACAGCCCGACAAGAACAGCGCCAGCAGTAAGCCGCAGCAGGCGGCCCCTCTCCTCTCCATCACACGGTTCCTTTCAGAAGTTGAGCCTGAAGCCGACCTGCACCTGTCTCGGGTCGAAGGCGGCGGTCGGTTGCCCGAAGGTGGCGGGCGGCGTCGCGCCCGTCCCGAAGTTGTTGTTCGGCACGCCGAAGTTCGCGCGGTTGAGAAGGTTGAAGCCCTCGGCGATCAGCTCAAGATTCAACTTCTCAGTCATGTGGAGACGGCGCGCGAGGCGCAGGTCGAACGAAGCGAAGTCGAACCCGCGCCCGGTGTTGCGGCCCAAGCCCCGCGGGCGGTCGTTGTTGTTCGAGTCGCCGTTGAGGTCGCTCCCGGCGAGGACGTTGAAGGGCAGGCGCGAGGCGTAGGTGAAGATGTAGCTCACCTGGAAGCCGCCGAGCGCCTTACGCGCAAGTCCCTTCCGCATGACGACCGGCGTGTCGAAAGTCCCGCTCACGGTCAGTCGGTGGCGCTGGTCGTTGTCGGAGAGTCCTCGCTCGCCGCGCAGGTTCGCGTTCTCCTGCGGCGTCGAGAAGAAGAAGTTCCCCGCGTCGTCAATCGCCTTCGAGAGCGTATACGAAATTCGAGTCGTCGCCCAACTCCCCTGACGCTTGTTGAAGGAGACGAACATCCCGTCGTAGTAAGAATCGCCGGAGCCCTCGAAGCGCGAGACGTTGCCGAAGTTCGGGTCGGGCCGGCAGAGGTTCGAGTCCGCGGCGGCGGCGCAGCGCGGGACGTTGACGTTCCTCGACAGGATGATGTGCGTCCCGCGCAGGCGGACGTACCCGACCGAGACCGAAGAAGCCCACGGCAGCGCGCGCTCGATCTGGAGGTTCGCCTGCTGGCTCGAACTGTTCTCGATCTCCGGGTCGATGCGCGTGACGCTCGGCTTCGTCGTCAGCGTCGAAGGCCGCGCGCCCAGGACATTCGGGAAGGCGGGCGCGCCCGGACTCGCGGGCGAGAGGATGGCGACGACGTACTTCGAGCCGTCGCGCTGCAAGGCGTTCGACGTGGCGCGCGTCGGGATGCGGTCATAGTAGAGGCCGAAGCTGCCGCGGATGACCGTCTTCTCGTCGGGCGCGTAGGCGAAGCCGAAGCGCGGCGCGACGTTGTCCGTGTCCGTCTCGACGGGGTCGGGCAGGTATTGCAGGTCGTACCGCACGCCGACGTTGAGCGTCAAATCCTTCCGCGCCTTCCACTCGTCGCGGGCGAAGAGGCCGACGTTCGGGTTCTGCTGCGCCTGCGCGGGCGCGCCGAACGCCTGCTGGAACTGGCTGTAGTTGCCGACGAGAAAGCTCGCCAGATTGGGGAACGTGTAGACGCCTTGCAGCGCGCCGGGGAAGCCTATATCGAGGTCGTTGTAAAGATACTCGCCGCCGAACTTGAGCGAGTGGTCACCGCGCAGGACGCTGAAGTTGTCGGTCAGTTGATACAGATCAATGTCCCGCTCCGTCGGCGAACTCGTCGCCGTGCCGAAGCTCGCCACGCCCGAGATGTTCACCGCCGGCCCCGTCTGGTCAATCGCGGGCGCACTGAGGCGGCTGCGCCTGAACTGGAAGCGCAGCTCGTTGAGCGAGTTTGGCCCGACGGTCGTGATGTTCTGAAGGTTGACCGTGTGGTCCTGGTTGTCGAGGTTCGTGCCGCGGCTGACCGCGTTCAGGCCGCCGACCGTGCGCGCGTTGACCGCGCCGATGTCGTAGAAGTTATAGGTGGCGGTGAAGGCGTTCCTTTGGTTGAGCTGGTGGTCTAAGCGCGCGAAGAGGTTCGTCGTGTCGTAGCCGCCGGGGACGAGCCCCGTCTGGACGAGCGGCCCGCGGTAGCCGACCGCACGCAGGCGGTTGTTGATGGCCGCCACGTTCGCCGGGGCGATGGTGATGACGTTCGAGTCGTTGCGGCGCGTCTGCTCGACGTTGCCGAAGAAGAACGTGCGGTCACGGACGACGGGCGCGCCGAAGCTCGCGCCGTACTGCACCTGCGTCAGGGGGTCTTTCGTCGGCGCGAGCGGGTTGCGGGCGTCGAGCCGCTGGTTGCGCAGGAAGCCGTAAGCCTTGCCGTGCGGGTCGTTGGTGCCGGACTGCGTCACGATGTTGACGAAGCCGCCCGAGGCGCGCCCGAACTCGGCGACCGCGCCGCTCGTCACGACCTGAAACTCGCGGATGACCTCCTGGCTGTAATAGGTGCCGGCCAGCTCGACCGAGTCGTCGTTGGCGCTCGCGCCGTCCACGATGAAGCTGTTGGCGAGGTTGCGCTGCCCGGCGACGGAGATGCCCGTCCCCGGCACGGCCGAGGTCTCCGCGAAGCGCTGGACGCTGCCCGTGTTCGTGCGCGAAACGCCGGGCAGCAGCAGCGCGAGGTCGAGGAAGTTTCGGCCGTTTAAGGGCAGACTCTCCACGTCCTTCGGCAGCACCGTCTCGGCTACTTGCGTGCGCGCCGTCTCGACCGCGTTCGCGTTCGCCGAGCTGACCTGCACGTCCGCGTTGACGCCCGCCACCGACAGCGCGAGCGGCACGTCGAGCGCCTGCCCGACGGTCAGCGTCAGACTTCTCTTGAGCGCGGCGAAGCCCGACTTCTCCGCCTTCAACTCGTAAACACCGACCGGCAGGTAGGAGAACCTGTAGCGCCCCTCACCGTCGGTCGTGGACGTTCGGGTCTGGTTGGTCTCAGTGTTGGTGGCGTTGACGACGACGCCCGGCAGCGCCGCGCCGTTCGCGTCCTCAACCCTCCCGCCGAGCGTGGCGGAAGTCATGGTCTGCTGTGCGAGCGCCGGGAGCGCGCCCGCGGCCAGTATGCTCGCCGCACCGAGTACGACGACGCAGAGGGCCGACACTACGGCCCCGCCCCTTCTCTGTGTTCTCATCGCGAATCTCTCCGAACGGAGCCTCCACGCCGACACGACGCGCGACTGCGGCCGTCGAGGGCCGCGCGCATCGAAGTGACTGCCGCCGAGGCCGACTCCGCCCGCGCGAGTCGTGTCGAACACGCGCGGACGGCGGCCCGCTGAGACGGGCACACCTTCCGCCGCGTAGACGCCGGCGCGGAGAAGTCCTCGACGATTAAGCTGTGCGTTTGTGGAGAGCGTTCGGGGGGGCGCGGGGCGGGTGGCTCCGGCGGAGCGCGGACGTAATCTTGAGGAGACTCGGGGCTGCGTACTTGTCCGGCCCGGCGTTCGGCGGTCGTGGACGGAGGTTGTCCGTCAGAGCCGCCAACTGTTCCGGACGCCTGAGGCCGGTAAATGAACTGGTGGCGCCGCCGCACGCATCAGAGGGGCAGGGCTTAACGAGCGCGGCGGCCCCCGCGGACGGCGGCGGCGGAGTGTCACGCGGCGAGACACGTCCGCCGTGGTCGTGCTCTTCTTCGGCCCGGCCCTGTTCGTGTGACTGCTTCAGGTAGTCTTGCGGGGCCGGGATGGGCGTGTTGGCTATCGCCCGAAGGAGGCGCTCGGCGCCACACACGGGGTCGCGCAGAACTACCTGCGCAGACTTCGCGCGGGGGCCGAGGTGCATCGGGCAGGAATCGCCGTGGCACTCCCCGCGCACGCCCTTCATCCCGCGGCAGCACGACATCGAGCCCTGCGGGTTAAGGACGGCCCCGACCGGGAACGCGTTCGACAGGGCGCAGAGCAGCAGCGCCGCCGCCAGTATCGACCTGGCGATGGCGGTGCGTGTCCCGTGTGTCTTCTGCCGTGTGCGTCGCAAAGATGAAGCTGCCGCTCAGTATCGTGTGCCGCTGCTTCATGAATACTTCCGAGAGGGGTCGTCCGTCAATGTTTGCCGGCGCCCCTTCACACAAACATCAAAATTCCGCGTCGTCAGGCCCGCGGCCCGCGCTCGATTCTGAGCGACAAGGTGAACTTGCCCGCCGCACGAGGCGCGGGGCTCACGCTCGCGCGCCCGACCCACGCCGAGCCGTCCTCACCCGAGAAGTCCCACGTCCCTGCGTTTGAGCCGACAGCCGCGACGCCCGCGCCACCCGGACGCGGCCGCCAGCCGACGGCCGAACTGACTGAGCGGCCCCGAGGCCGGCGACTCGCTCTCGACTTCCGAGACGGGTTTTGAAGAGGTCAGAGAATAGAAAAAGGGCGGACACGCGGCGCTCTCCCCTTCGCCTCGTGTCCGCCCCTGACACTTAAAAACTCCTGCCGCCCTCGCGCCCGATGCGGCGGGCCTCCGGGCGGCGTCAGCCTTTCAGTGTCACAATGTAATTACAAGTCGCGTGCCGCGAACCGACCGCCGAAAGGGGGCGAAAACACTAGCATTCAAGCGGTTTAACCCTCCCGCCGCCCACGCCCATACCCTATCCGGTATGCATGTGCGGCATATAGTCGGGGGAGTGCGCAAGAAGAAATTTTGAAGGTCCCGCGACAGCACGTTCGCAGAATATGGGCATGCTAAAAACGGCAGAAGGCCGCTCAATCGTGAGCGGCCTTCTGCCGTTTTCTTACTCGCTTTATCTCGTCACTGCTTGCCGGCAAAGCTGCCCTCGGCGGAGCCGACTTGCGCGGCGGAGGCGCTCGGCGCGGCGTTGTTGCGCGTCTGCCTCTGCCTGGCGTAGTCCTCGACGAAGGTCTTGAAATCGCCGTGCCCCCAGGAGGTGTAGAAGTCGAACTGCTTCATCTCGGCGTAGACCTGGTCGAAGTCCCAGCCGTACTTCTCCATGCGGTAGACCGCGCCCATCGAGCCCGTCCGGTGGCGCCCGCCCGCGCAGTGGACGTAGAACTTGCCCGTCTCGGGGTCATCGACCGTCTTCATGAAGGCCGCCACCCACTCCGGCCTCGGGTACTTCTTCTCGACCATCGGGATGTTGACGTAGCGCATCCCCAGAGACTCGACCATGCCGCGCTCGGTGCGCTCGGGCTTGGCCTGGAGGTCGATGATCGTGCTGATGCCCAACTCCTTGAGCGCCCGGAAATCTTCGATGTCCCTCGGCTCGGCGCCGCGGAAGAAGCGCTCGTCCATCTGCCCGAAGTTCTTGATGCGGACGTTGGGGAACGCGCCACCGGCGCCGGCCCCGGCGAAGGCCGAGACCGAAAGGAGGAGAATGGCGAAGATTGACGCGGCGCTGCGCACGGTATTGCGGCTGGAACTCATCATTGATCCTCCGAAGGTAGAAGAGCCTACAACGCGACTGTCGGGATAATACAAGAATGGGGAGTCGGCGCTGGCCTGAACCATCTCGCCACCTCGCCGGCCATTATATTAGACCTCTTGCGAAAGTGATTAGCCGAGGCCGAGTTCATAGTTGTAGAGCCCGGCGATCAAGTTGAACCGCAGCGAGAAGCGCTTCCTCCGGTTGCGATAGCGTTCCGCGAGGATGCGAAAGATTTTCAAGCTGCGGATGACGTGCTCGACCACGACTCGGCGTCGCGCCAACTCGCGGTTGCTTTGCTTTTGCTCGTCGGTCAGTTCGGACTTCCGAGGCTTCTTCCGGGGCGTCCTGCTCTTCTCATGCAGCTTAGCCAAGCCCTGGTAGCCGCTGTCGGCCAGCACTTCGAGGCTCTCGTGTGGCTCGACTTTGCTCCGCCGGTACAGGGCGAAGTCGTGGACGGGGCCGCGCCCGTGAGCCGTGCAGATGACTTGTCGAGTCGGCCCGTTGATGACCACCTGGCTCTTCAGCGTGTGGCGCTTCTTTTTGCCGCTGTAGTAAGCCTGCTGCTTTTTTTCGGGCGTTCTACTGGGGTCTCAGCGACATCCACGATGACGAACTCGATCTCGTGGTCAGCGGGCTGCAACACTTTCTTGCCCGGCAGCTTGAAGGCTCGGCTCTTGGTCAGGATGTCTTCCACCCTTCGGATGATGCGGCAGACGTTCGACTCGTGCAGCCCCCAACCGGTGGCGAGGTGGAAGAGCGTGCGGTACTCGCGCCAATACTCTAAGGTCAGCAAGACTTGGTCTTCGACCGAGAGCTTCGGTGGTCGCCCCACTTTACGCCGCCCCTTGGTCAGCCGCCTGGAGACGAGTTCGACCATGCGTTGAAACGTCTCGGGTTCTACTCCGCAGTAGCGCTTGAAGTCCGCGGGGCGTAAATCTTTGATCTGCTCGTAGCTCATAGGTTTTACCCTGTCGAGCTACTTGTCGCATCAGTTACCTGACTTTCGCAAGAGGTCTATTAGATTCACGAGGGTATCACGAAGTTGCACCGGCGACCGCCTCAACCCGCCCGCCGGAGCCGGGGCCGTCACCGATTATACACTCCTTCGGCCGCGGCCTCACGCGGCACGACGGCAATGCGCTCCTTCAGGTACCCGCTTAGCCACGGCGCGACTTGTTGGTAAACTCCCCCGGTATGAGCGAGACAGGGTTGGAGAAGGGCGGGCAGAAGCGGGCCCATCCCCGTTACAAGGTAAACTTCCGCGTCACCTTAATGCGCGAAGAGTCTCGCGGGGTGGAGGGCGAGGTCACGGACCTCGGCGCGGGCGGCTGTTTCGTAGAGAGCGACGAGCGCGTGCAGGAAGACGACCTCGTGAAGCTCCGCATCGACGTTCCCGGCCACGACGAACTCATCATCTGGGGTAACGTCGTCTACTGGATTCATGACACGGGTTTCGGCGTCCGCTTCTCCGCCTTCTCACAGGGCGGCGCGCGCGAACAGTTGGCCGCCATCCTGAATGAGGAATCCGGCCGCCCCTGACTCTGTCCGCCTATCTTGTCGAAGCCGCACGCGACGGGATGCCCGCCAGTTCGTCGATTCTCTCCCCCACCGCCGCGGTCAGTATCCGCACCTCTTCCGGGGTGTAGTTGGCGGCGCGGAAGGCGTCGCCGACCTGCCGCTCCGAGAGCTTCGAGAGCAGCCCCGCGATCCAGCGGGCCTCATCGACCCGGATGTCGTCAAAGAGGTCCTGCCGCTTGCCCTTGTAGAAGAGGTAGACCTGCCCGCCCTTCACGTCTTCGAGGAAGGCGTCCTTCGCGTAGTCTTCGGGGTCGTTGCGGTTCCGGCGGATGCGCCACAGCCCCGGCACGTCGAGCTTGACGCGGCCGAAGGTCGCGCCGAGGTCGCTGACGAGGTAGCGCAGTTCGCCGCGCCCGCCGTCAACACCCGGCACGTAGACGATCTTGTTGTTCGTGTCCTTGATGTCCCAGTTGTTGAGCAGAGACATCATCACGACGAGCCCCTTCAACTCCTTCGTGTTGACGAAAGGGTTCTCCGACCACTTCCACTCGTCGAGGCGGTCGAAATTCTCCGGCCTCGCCTCGAACCGCACGTTGGCGAGTCCGCCGCCCTGACAACGCTCGAACTCCTTCCCGGGGTCGGGCGCGCCCTCTATCGCCGCGCACGGCACGAGATAGTTGATCTCGGTCATGTAGCCGACCGCCCACACGAGCCGGACGGCCGCCGTCTCGGCCTGCGCCTCCTTACCGAGCTTCGCCACCCATTCGCGCCCGGCGCCGTCGCGCACGCGGAACTTCTTCGAGTAGCCGCCCGTCTCCTCCTTCAGGAAGGTGACGCGGCGCAGGTCGGGCCGCATGGCCTCACCGCCCGGCCCCAGGAAGAGGTCGCGCGACGGCAGGTCTGCGGGCGCCCGCCACATGACGGGCAGTCCGACCGGGTCGGGCTTCTTCTCCTTCTTCTCTTTCCTGTCCTGCGCCGAGGCGGGCGTGAACAGGCCGAAGAGTATGAGCGCGGCGACGGCCAACGTCAGGGTCTTTGTGCGTTCAAACATAACTACCGTACTTCCCCTCAAAAAACAGGTGCCGGCCGACAGCACGACGGCGCCCCCACGCCCTCGATGCCGCCGGCCGACATCCTTTCCTGTTTCTTGTCCGTCGCAACAACCATACCGCACTGGTCGGTGCTGCCCGCGCCTTTACGCACAGTAGTTTACATAGCGAGTCTGAGGCCCGGCCGTACTCTATGCGTACCCGTCAGGATAAACGCCGATGTGATTCAGTTCAGGGCCGTCGTCAGGCGCTCGGCGGCCGTCCGTGCCTGGTCAGTTTTTCCACCAGGACTTCGAGCCGTTTGAAGTCGATGGGCTTACTCAGGTAGTAGTCGAAGCCCGCCGCCTCCGCGCTCTCCCTCGCGACCGCGCGGTCGAAGGCCGTGACGGCGATGACCGGCAGGCTTGCGAACTCCTCGCGAGCGCGGATGGAGCGGATGGCCTCGTAGCCGTCCGCGACCGGCATCGAGAGGTCCATCACGACGAGGTCGGGGCGGTGCTCGACCGCCATCTCGTACGCCTCGCGCCCGTCGGCCGCCTCGACCACGCGGCAGCCCCAGCGCTCCAGCATCCAGCGCACGATGACGCGCGTGTCCGCGTTGTCGTCAACGACCAGTACGGTCGGCTTGTCACTGCCCTTCATCATCAGGAATCAACCGAGCCTACTGCCCAACCGCCGCCGCCGGCCGGGCCGAATCTCATCCGAGCAGCCGCACTTCGACCGGCCCCCCGCGAAGCGCCGGCCGTTAGCTGTTCGTCTGTTCATACAGGATACTTACTTTGACGGCTCACCTCCAACATTCTTTCAACGTGCGAGCGTTACGGCGGGCGCGTAAATGATGCAGACCTGTTCGGTTTTCTAAACGCTCACGGCCCTGCTCGCGGCGCCGACGACGTGTAAAAAGACGCTCTGTTGATATTCTTTGGGTTAAATCCGGGTCACTCTCTGACCCGCCTCCCGGCACAATAGTTGCGACGTATGCGGTTCGTATTATCCAGTCGGACTCTCCTGAACGGCTTGCCGGCGTGCGCCCTGTGTGAACGACGGCGGCTCTGATTTTGTACTTGAGGGGAAGGGTCGAGTTATGAAAAAGTTTCTTCTAGTCTGCGCGCTCTGCATGACCTTCGGGCTTGCGTCGGATGCGCTCGGTCAAGGTCGCTACAACCGCGACGAGCGTAGCGGGATCAGGCGCGGCGTCCGCACGGGACAGCTCACACGCGACGAGGCGCGGCAGTTACGCCAGCGCCGTCGGGAGGTACGACAGGAGCGGCGCACCTACCGCTCCGACGGCTCTTATACGCGCGACGAGCGCCGCGACGTGCGCAGGGACAGGCGCGAGTTGCACCGTAACATCCGCCGCGAGCGTTGGGACGACGACCGCCGCGACCGCAGGCGCGGCAACGGCTACTACCGCCGCGGCGCTGGCTCGGCGAGCCATCCCGTCTTCGGCCGCCGCAACCGCAACCGTTACTAAACCGCCGGAACAGGCAAGGGATGATAACTATGCATTCAATGAAGAAGTTCAGGCTGGTCTCGGTCGTGCTGGCCGTCTTTCTCCTGCTGGGGATGATGGTTGATACCGCGTCGGCGCAGAGGCGGCGGCGCAACCCGCAGGCTGGTAAGGCGAAGGCCGCCAAGCGCATCGGCATCGGCACCGCGGCGGGCGCGGGCGTCGGCGCACTCATCAACGGCAAGAAGGGCGCGCTCATCGGCGCCGCGGCGGGCGCCGGCGGCGGCACCGCCTACCACGTCCACAAGAAGCGCCAGTACAGGCGCCGCCAACGTCGTAACTACTAACCCGAATCGAGGGGCAGCGCGAGAGGGCTCGCCGACGGTCGTGTCTGACCGTCGGCGAGCCCTCTCCGATTAAGTCAACGCTTCCGCCTGCCCGCCGCCAGGGCCGGCCCCAGCCGCGACAAGACCTTCTCGCGTGCGTTACCAGATGGGGGAGTCGGTCGAGGCTCTTCACCGTCGGCCGGAGCCAGGAGCGAGTCGAGGAGTCCGCCGCCCCTCTTGAAAGGCGCGCAGCCGCCGCAGAGTCGGACGAGTGGCAGACCCGAGGCGGGCTCGGCCTCCCTTGTGAAGAACTCACCCTCGCGGATTCCGCCGCCGCAACGCGAGCACGACAGCTCCCGCAACGCTCGATACAGCATGGCCGGCCCGCCCGTCTCCAGCACGGCGTCGCCGGCCCGCTCGCTGTGCGGGCTGCCGCGCTTTACGTCCCCGCCACTTTTCATATGTAACTCCGACGACCGCCGCTCTTCGACGCCCGCACACATTTGTTAAGATACATGCGTTCGTAAGCCCCCTTCAAGAGGTCTTCGTTGTTCTACCGAGCCTCTCTTTAACTGTGAGCGATTCCGGGTATACTTACCTCAGGTGTGAAGATGACAGCAGACTACCGTCCGACCTACTTGGCCTTGTACGAATCCGGGGAACTTGCGGAGAGGGTGCGCGCACTCGAAAAGATGCTGCTTAGCTGCACCGTCTGCCCGCTCGACTGCGGCAACAACCGGATGGAGAACCAGCTCGCCCGTTGCTTCTCCGGCAGGCTGCCGATAGTCAGCTCCTACACGCCGCACTTCGGCGAGGAGCCGGCGCTGTCGGGGGCGAAGGGCGCCGGGAACGTCTTCTTCGGCAACTGCAACCTGCGCTGCGTCTACTGCCAGAACTACCAGATTTCGCAGGCGCACAAGGAGCAGTTGAAGAACGAGGTCACGCACGAGCGTCTGGCCGAGATCATGCTTGAGCTACAGACGCGCGGCTGCCACAACATCAACTTCGTGAGCCCGACGCACTTCGCCCCGCAGTTGGCGCGCGCCGTCCTCATCGCCGCCGAACGCGGCCTCGAACTCCCCGTCGTCTACAACACGAACGCCTACGACTCGGTCGAGGTCTTGCGCCTGCTCGAAGGCGTGGTCGGCGTCTACCTGCCCGACCTCAAGTACGCGGACTCTGAAGAGGGCTACACCTTCTCCAAAGTCCCGCACTACGCGGAGAGAGCGCGCGCGGCGCTCAAGGAGATGTACCGGCAGACGGGTGACGAGTTGGTCTTCCGCGCGGACGGGACGCTCGCGCGTGGTCTGGTCGTGCGCCTGCTCGTGCTGCCGAACGACGTGGCGGGGATTCGCGAGTCGCTCGAATGGATCAGGGATGAGCTGAGCCCGCGCGTCGCCGTCTCGCTCATGGCGCAGTACTACGCGACGAACAGGGCCGGAACGGACGAGCGCTACGTGCTGCTCGGGCGCCGCATCACGGAGGGCGAGTGGTGGCGCGCCGTCTCTCTGCTCGAACGGCTCGGGATGGAGGAGGGCTGGATGCAGGAGTACGACGGCGCCTCGCACTACTACCGCCCCGACTTCACAGACCCCGCGACGCCCTTCAAGGACATCCGCGACTTTCAAACACAGTGAGGAGCCCCCGACCGTGAGCACACCAACGGAAGGCACCGCGCCCGACTTCACCTTGAAGGACGGCGACGGCAACGACTGGCGTCTGTCTGACCAGCGCGGCCGGGTCGTCGTACTGCTCTTCTACCCGGGCGACGAGACGCCGGTCTGTACGAAACAGATGTGCTCGGTGCGCGACAACTGGGAGCAGTACCGCGAGACGGGCGCGGAGGTCGTCGGCATCTCGACCGACTCGGTGGAGTCGCACCGGAAGTTCGCCGAGCACCATTCTCTACCCTTACGCCTGCTCTCCGACCCCGACCGCCGCGTCGCCGAACTCTACGGCGCGAAGTCCTGGCTGCCCGGCCGCGCCGCCCGCGCCGTCGTCGTCATCGACGCCGGAGGGCGCGTCCGCCACAACCGCGCCCAACCCCTCTCCCTCTTCCGCCCCAAGGACGACGAGGTGCTCGCCGCCATCAGAGCGGCGCAAGCGCCGAAATGATGAATGATGAATGCGGAAGGATGAGTTGAAGACGTTTCTTAATTCATCCTTCCGCATTCATCATTCGTCATTTTCCCGTGTTATCCTTCCGTCACAACTTCCAGAGCGAATTTCGTTAAGGAGAACTGGCAATGGCGGAACAGGTCAAGTGCGCGCGGTGCGGCGAGAAGCGTGAGGGGCTCGGGTACGCGCCTTTCCCGAACGAGGTGGGGCAGCGCATCGGCTCGGAGATTTGCGGGGTCTGCTGGAAGGAGTGGCTCCAGCGCCAGAACATGATCATCAACCACTACGGCCTCGACCTCATGAACGAGGACGCGCAGGGGTTCCTCTTCGACAACATGAAGTCCTTCTTCTTCGGCGGCGGCGAACTGCCCAACGCGCAGATCGACACCTCGAAGGAGGGGACGGTCAAATGGTGATGCTGTCGGATGCCGGATGCCCGATGTCAGTTTGAGCCCAACCGGCATCCGGCGCCTGACATCCGGCATCATCTTTTCCCTTGTCCTGCCCCCTCCCCCGGCGTTAGAATCGCGCCAGTTTTCAAGCCCCTACAATCAGCCCGAGGTTTTACCGAGGCGCCCGCCCGCGCGGCGGGCGCTTGCTCGGGCCGAGGTTAACTTTCAAGGGAGAATTCCCGGGAGACAGTATGAGGAGTAAAACGTTCCTGACGATTCTGGGTGGCGCGGCCCTGTGCCTCGCGGCCGCCGGTTGCGACCCCGGCACTAACACGAACACGGCCAACGCCAACCGCGCGGCCAACGCTAACGCCACCGCCACCGCCACGCCCACCGCCACCGCGACGCCCGCCGGCAGCGCCTACAACCGGAACTACAACTCGAAGGACGATTACAAGAAGGACGAGACCAACTATCGCGCCGAGGCGAAGAACGCCGGCTCGACCATCGGCTCCGGCCTCGAAGACGGCTGGATTCACCTCAAGGTGCGCGCCGCGCTCGCGGCCATCGACGACCTGAGGGATTCGACCATCAACGTGGACGTGGACAACAACGTCGTCACGCTCCGCGGCTCGGTCGCCAACGCCGCCTCGAAGAAGGCCGCCGAGGACGCCTCCAAGAAGGTCGAAGGCGTCAAGAGCGTCAGCAACAAACTTGAGATCAAGGCCGACGGCTCGTCCAACAAGACCGGCAACACCAACGCCGCGAACGCCAATAAGAAGTAGGAAGGCAACGACGATGGACGATGGGCGGTGGACGATCAAAGCCCTGCCTATCGTCCGTCGTCTGTCGTCCGTCGTCGTCGTCCCTGAAACTTTTACCCAGCCGTCCCCGTAGCTACGCGCGCGCAGACACAGTCAGGCGTCAACCCGCGCGCGGCACTCCCGGCCGCTTGAGAGCCGGCGCGCGCCGGGCCTCCTGTGCCGCGGCGCACACTTCCAGTCTTAACCATAAAAATTCCGAAGCGCGTCCTTCCCGGTCACTTCAAAGGGATCGGGGCGCGCGAGTCTTCCCAGGTCGGGGCAGAGAAACTACCTTATGCGACACTCCCAACGAAGAACCCTCGCGGCGGTCGTGGCCGCGCTCCTCTCGGCCGCCGCGTGGGCGTGGCTGCCGGCGGGCGCGCAGCGCAGGCCCGGCGCGGGCGTGGACGTTTACGCCATCACGAACGCGCGCGTCGTCACCGTCTCCGGCTCAACCATCGAGCGCGGCACGGTCGTCATCCGCGACGGCCTCATCGCGGCCGTCGGCGCCAACGTCTCGGCGCCGCCCGACGCGCGCACCATCGACGGCACGGGGCTGACGGTCTACCCCGGCCTCATCGACGCGAGCACTTCGCTCGCCATCCCGCGCCCGACGCCTGCGCCTGCGCCGGCCGGCGGCGGGGGCGGCGGGGGGCTCGCCGGACTCTTCGGCCAGACGGCGCCCTCGGCCGTCTCGCCCAACTCGACGCAACCGCCGGGCTTGCAGCCGGAGATACTCGCCGCCGACATCATCCGGCCGGGCGGCCCCGAGGTGGAGGCCGCGCGCAACGCCGGCATCACGACCGCGCAGACCGCGCCGCGCGGCAACATCTTCCTCGGCCAGTCGGCCGTCATCAACCTCGCCGGCGACACGCCGCAGCAGATGATCGTCCGCACGCCCGTCGCTCTCTACGTCGGCCTCAACCCCATCGGGCAGGGCAACTACCCCGGCTCGCTGATGGGCGTCTTCTCCTCCGTGCGGCAGATGCTCCTCGACGCGCGCCGCTTCCGCGAGGCCAACGAAATCTACGAGCGCAACCCGCGCGGTTTGCGAAGGCCCGAGCAGGACAAGTCGCTCGCCGCTCTGCTTCCCGTGCTCGCGCGCCAGATGCCGGTCGTGATGCAGGCCGACCGCGTGCGCGAGATAGAGCGCGCGCTTAGACCTCGCGCAGGAGTTCAACCTCAACCTCGTCATCAACGGCGGCCTCGAAGCCGACCGCGTCGCCGCGCGCCTGAAGGCGGCGAACGTGCCCGTCCTGCTCTCTCTGAACTTCCCGCGCCGCACGGCCGCCGCCTCTCCGGAGGCCGACCCCGAGACTTTGCGCATCCTGCGCGAGCGCGTCGAGGCGCCGAAGACCGCCGGCCGGCTCGCCGCCGCGGGCGTCCGCTTCGCCTTCCAGTCGGGCGGCATGACGACGATGAGCGACTACCTCGCCAACGCCGCGCGCGCCGTCGAGGCGGGGCTCTCGCGCGACGACGCCGTCAGGGCTTTGACGTTGAGACCGGCGGAGATTCTCGGCGTCTCGAACCAGCTCGGCTCAATCGAGGTCGGCAAGATCGCGAACCTGACGGTGACGCGCGGCGACCTGTTCGATAAGAACCGGCGTGTCGCGCATCTCTTCATCGACGGCCGGCAGGTCGAGCTGCGACCCGCGGCGACCGCGGCGGGCGGCCCCGCCACGGCCTCGGGCACCTGGACGCTCAACGTCACGCTCGGCGGCTCGGGCAACGAGCGGCAGGAGTTGAGCGGCACGCTCACGCTCCAGCAGCAGGGCGACCGCCTGACGGGCTCGCTGCAAGGGCAGCTCGGCTCGGGCACCATCGCCAGCGGCACCGCGACCGGCTCGGACGTTAACTTCACCGTGCCCATCACGCTCCCCGCGCCCGCGAGCCAGACGACCGACGCCATCTTCACAGGGACTATCGCGGGAGGCGAGATGCGCGGCACGGTGCAGGTCGTCGGCCGCGGCCCCGGCACGTTCACCGCGACGCGCGCCGAAGGCCCGCCCGCGGGCGGCGGCGGCGGCGGCCGCGCCCCCGCAGGGCGGCGGGACTCAGGCGCCGGCGGCGGCCGGCCCGCTCACCGGAACCTGGAACGTGACGACGAGCGCCGGCGCGCAGCAGATACCCGGCACGCTCATGCTGCAACAGCAGGGCACGCGCCTGACGGGCCGCGTCGAGACGCCCTTCGGCACCGCCGACATCACGGACGGCTCGGCCACGGGCAACGGCTTCCGCGTCTCGACGACGCTCAACATCGAGGGGCAGAGCACCGACCTCACGTTCGAGGGCACGGTCAGCGGCAACCAGATGAGCGGCACCGTCACCTCCTCGCGCGGCTCGTTCCCTTTCAGCGGCACGCGCACGCCGTAGGAGCGGTGACGAGTGATGAGTGAAAGTAAGAGCCGGGCTCTTACTCATCACTTATCACTTGTCACTCAACGACTTGCTTTCGGAGAAAGATAATGAAGAGACTTTTGACGCTCGCAATTCTATTCACGGTGGCGTGCGCGTCCGCGGCGGCGCAGACGCGCGGCGGGGGCGGCGGCGGGCAGACGCGCGGGGCCGCGTCGGCCGCGTCGGCGCCCGCGCCCGCGCAGGACACGCTCATCCGCAACGCGACCGTGCTGACCGTCTCGCGCGGGACGCTCGCGGGGACGGACGTGCTCATCCGCAACGGCAAGATCAGCGCGGTCGGGCCGAACCTGAAGGCGCCCGACGGCGCGCGCGTCATCGACGCGACGGGCAAGTTCGTCCTGCCCGGCATCATCGACGCGCACTCGCACTCGATGATGGACGGCTCGGTCAACGAGTGCACGCGCTCGGTCACTTCGATGACGACGACGCGCGACATCCTCAACCCGACGGCCGTCAACATCTACCGCGAGCTGGCCGGAGGCACGACCGCCGCGCTGCTGCTGCACGGCTCCTGCAACTCCATCGGGGGCTCTGCGCACGACCGTCAAGTTCAAGTGGGGCCACCCGGCCGCGGACTTCCCCGTCCCCGGCGCGCCGCCCGGAATCAAGTTCGCGCTCGGCGAGAACCCGAAGCGCTCGAACTTCAACGTGCCCGGGCTCGTGCCCGCGCTACCCCGCCACGCGCATGGGCGTCGAAGAGACCATCCGCGACGCCTTCACGCGCGCGCGCGACTACAAGCGCGACTGGGACGACTACCGCGCCGCCACTTCGCGCGGCGAGAAGAACCTGATCCCGCCGCGGCGCGACCTTGAGCTTGAGCCGCTGGTCGAGATTCTCGAAGGCAAGCGTTTCGTCCACTCGCACTGCTACCGCGCCGACGAAATCCTGATGCTCATCAACGTCGCCGACGAGTTCGGCTTCAAGGTCAGGACGTTCCAGCACGTGCTGGAAGGCTACAAGGTGGCGGCCGAGATCGCGCGCCACGGCGCGGGCGCCTCGACCTTCACGGACTTCTGGGGCTACAAGATGGAGGCGTACGACGCCATCGCCTACAACGCCGCCATCCTCGCGCGCCACGGCGTCGTAACCTCCGTCAACTCCGACTCCGACGAGCGCGCGCGCCGCCTCAACATCGAGGCCGCGAAGACGGTGCGCTACGGCGGGCTGACCGAAGAGGAGGCGCTCAAGCTCATCACGCTCAACCCGGCCATCCAGCTCGGCATCGACAAGCGCGTCGGCTCCATCGACGTGGGCAAGGACGCCGACCTCGCCGTCTGGAACGCGCACCCCTTCTCGGTCTACGCGCGCGTCGAGCAGACGTTCGTGGACGGCGAGCTGCTCTTCGACCGCCAGGCCGACCTCGCGCGCCGCACGCAGCTCGAAGCCGAGCGCAAGACGCTTGAAGCAGGCCGAGTCGAACCGCGCGCCCTCGCACGGGCGGCACGCCGCCGCGCACGCCGCCCGCCGTGCGCCGCGCCTACACCGACGACGACGACGTGCAGGACGTGCAGGAGGACCACCAGAGATGAAGACCCGACGACTCTCATCCTTAACCGGCGCGCTGCTCGCCGCGGTCCTCTGCTGCTCCTTCCCTTCTCGACGCGCGCGCAGGACACAGACCGCACCGACGCCTCGATGACGAACACGCCGCTGCCGACCTACGTCATCCGCGGCGCGCGCGTCGTCACCGTCTCGGGCGCCGACATCGAGAACGCGACCGTCGTCATCAGCAACGGCCGCATCAGCGCCGTCGGCGCGAACGTCTCGGCCCCCGCGGGCGCGCAGACGATTGACGCGGCGGGGCTGTGGGTCTACCCCGGCATGATCGACGCGGGGACGAACATGGGGCTGGCCGAAATTTCTTCGGGCGCGCCCGGCACCCTCGACACGGCCGAGCTGGGCGACATGAACCCGAACGTCGCCGCCATCTGGGCCGTCAACCCGCACAGCTCGCACATCGCCGTCACGCGCGTCGAGGGCGTGACCTCCGTGCTCTCGATGCCCTCGGGCGGGACGATTTC
Source organism: uncultured Acidobacteriota bacterium (assembly GCA_963726735.1). GTDB lineage: Bacteria > Acidobacteriota > Blastocatellia > Pyrinomonadales > Pyrinomonadaceae > QHXN01. The sequence goes on along the minus strand of CAVSDM010000017.1, from coordinate 479,593 downwards.
GGGGCAGGCGGCCTTCATCAACCTCGCGGGTTCGAGCCCGCGCGAGATGGCCGTCGCGCCGCAGGCCGCGCTCGTCATCGACTTCCCGCGCGTCGGCGGGGGCGGCGGCGGCTTCGCGGCCTTCCTCGCCGCGCAGCAGGGCATCACGCAGGACGCGCTCTCGGCGCGCGACCGCCGCATCGAAGCACTGCGCACGCATGTTCCGCGACGCCGAAGCCTACGGCCGCGCGCAGGACGCCTACGCCAGAGACCCGAAGGCCGTCCCGCGCCCGCCGACCGATCTGAAGCTCGCGGCGCTCGTCCCTTACGCGCGCGGCGAACGCCCCGTCGTCTTCCGCGCCGAGCGCGAGCGCGACATCCGCGGCGCCGTCCGCTTCGCAGAGGAGTTGAAGCTCAAGCCCGTCATCATCGGCGGCAGCGAGTCGGGGAAGGCCGCGCAGTTTCTCAAAGAGAAGAACGTCCCCGTCATCCTCGACAGCGTTCTGAACTTGCCGCTGCGCGAAGACGACCCGTACGACTCGCTCTACGAGAACGCCGCGAAGTTGCAGGCGGCCGGCGTCCGCTTCTGCATCTCGACGGGCGACTCGGGCGCGCACGTCCGCGACCTGCCCTTCCACGCCGGCATGGCCGCGGCCTACGGACTGCCGAAGAGCTGAGGCGCTCAAGGCCGTCACGCTCTACCCCGCGCAGATACTCGGCGTCGCCGACCGCGTCGGCTCCGTCGAGCAGGGCAAGATCGCCAACCTCGTCGTCACCGACGGCGACCTCCTCGAAGCGCGCACACACGTCCGACATCTCTTCATCGCCGGCCGCCAGATACCGCTCGTCAGCCGCCACACGATGCTCTACGAGCAGTTCAAAGATAGAAAGTAGTCAGTAGCCTGTAGAGAGAGTAACGGGCGGTGCGACTCAGCAACGAAGCTGACGCACCGCCCGTTTTTCTACTGTTTACCGACTACTGTCTACCGACTACTGATTTTTACAACCCTCTCGCAAGCCAATTGCAACCAACGTCGCACCCGTTCCGCCTATCGTTCTACCGAACAATAAAGATCACTGCCCCGACAACCCGACAAGTGTCTGTCAGCGCCTCGCCGTAGGACTCACGCCGTTGTCTTAAGGTCGCAGTGAAAATCAGATTCCGCTAGTTGGAGGGAGAGGATTAGATCATGAAGACTTCCAGAACACTACGCACCTTCGTGGGGACTTGCGCGCTGGCGCTCGCCTTCGCGCCCGCCGTCGCGGCGCAGGACACGCAGACCAACACGCGCGCGGCCACGGTCGTCTCGGGCCAGAAGATGAAGCTCAAGGGCGCGGTCGTCCGCCGCGACGCGGACTCCTTCGTCGTGCAGGACGACATGACGGGCGCGCAGACGACCGTCATGATCAACGACCGCACCAGCGTCAAGACCAAGGGCGGCGTCTTCGGCGGCGGGACGAAGTACGCGCTGACGACCGTCACGCGCGGCCTCCACGTCGAGGTCGAGGGGCGCGGCGACTCTTCGGGCAACCTCGTCGCCGACAAGGTGCGCTTCAACGACTCTGACCTGCGCGCGGCGCGCACGCTCGAAGCCAACATCGTTCCCGTCGAGGGGCGTTTGGGGACGGCCGAGACGCGCGTCGGCGAGGTCGAGCAGAACGCGCAGCGCATGTCGGGCCAGTTGGATGAGTTGGCGGCCGTCTCGAACGCCGCCGCGGGCGGCGCCGTCGCCGCGCAGGAGCGCGCCGACCAGGCCGTCCAGGGCGTTCAGGTCGCCAACGAGCGCATCAACTCCATCGACGACTACACGCCCGAGCAGAGCATCAAGATCAACTTCAAGGCGCGCAGCGCCGTGCTGACGCCCGAGGCCAAGACCTCGCTCGATCAGGTCGCCGAGTACGCGAAGAACGCCAAGGGCTACCTGATCGAGGTGACCGGCTACGCCTACGAGTCGCGCAACGCAAACGTCAACCGCCAACTGAGCGACCAGCGCGCCGAGTCGGTCGTGCGCTACCTCGTCGAGAACCACAACGTGCCGCTGCGCCGCATCCTGACGCCGTTCGGCTACGGCGCCAAGAACGCGCTCAACGAGAACAAGACGCGTGACGAGCGCGCCGAGAATCGCCGCGCCGAAATCCGCGTCCTCGTCAACCGCGGTCTCACGGGCACGCCCGGCGACGGCACCAAAATCTCCGCCGCCACGCAGCCGTAACAGAAGTCAGCAACTTAAGGTTTAAAGACGGCGCGGCTCTCATCAACGCATGATGAGAGCCGCGCTTTACTTATCCCCCTACTTTTTTCTTTAGCTTTATTCGGGCACGACCAGCTTCGACGGGGGCAGGATGGCGGGCTTGCCTCGGTGCTGCCAGCAGCGGCCGGGGCCGCGCACGCGCCGCTGGCACGGCGTCCCCTTCTTCGTCCGCGCGCCGCAGACGTAGACGACCTCTTCGGGCTCGGTCGGTCGCTCGCCCGCCGTCCCGTCCGGGCCGTAAGTCTGCGCCGGGTTCGCCGCCGGGTTCGCTGTCGCGGGCGCGGGCGGCGGCGCGACCGTCTGCACGCCTCGCTCCAGAACGAGCGGCGGGGGCGTCGGCCTCGACAGCCGTCCGAGCAGAAACCCCGGCAGGAAGAGCGCCGCCACCAGCAGCACGGCCGCCTTCAGACGCGCACGGCGGAAACGCGGCGCGCACGCGCGGCAGAACCGACGGCTCGCCACGGAAGCGCCGGCGCGGGCGCATGACCGCGCTCGCCGCACTCGCAGCAAAAATTCGGCTTGTACAAGGTTTTCGCATCTCCACGGACGCTTGAGGACGCCTCGTCGGCGGCGCCGTTTCGGAGACACTCTGCGGGGCTTGGCGGCGAACCCGTGAGCCTTTAGGTCTGCCCTTCGGCGGACGGCGCGGATTATACGCCGACGCCCGCCGGCCGTGAAGGATTTTTGAACCACGGCCGCGAGCCTTAATCTTCGAGACTTAACCTCCCAAACACTTTCGGAAACACATCCGCCCCGCTCGTTTCACACGCAAACGCGCGTTGCACGCGTGGCACGCGCATGTTATATTGTGCTGCGTGCCTTCGAGCACGGTGCGAGCGATGCGTCTGAAACTCTACTGCAACCGCTACGGACACTTTAAGGACGCGCTGGTCTGCTCGGTCAACTGCGCCTTCCGCACGCGCTGCAACGACTTCGCACTCTTCTACGACGAGCACCGCGCGGAGGTGGACGCGCTCGTCTCGGACTACTACGACGCGCGCCGCGGGCAGGCACAGAACGGCACGCCCCGCGCGGGCACAGACTCAACACTTGTGCAGATCCAGCCGGTCGCAAGGCCCGAGGAGATGCGCAAGCTGATACGCCTGGAGGTTTTAAGAGAGATGGCCGAATCCTTTTACATCTGGATCGACAAGGAAGACCGCGCCGAGCTGTTGGAGACGGCCGACGTTATACGCCGCGCCGAGCGCGGCCAGAAGGCGAAAGGCATCTACCGCGTCTCGCATGAGATGGAGCTGCGCTACCAGCTCGTGCCGCGCAAGCGCATCGAGAAGGCCAGGCGCGTCGCCGAGGCCGCGGCCGAGCGCGCCGAAGCGCGCCGCACACGCCGCACCGCCGCGCCCGTCCCCTTCCCCGCCCCCGTCGCCGCCGCCGAAGACTCCGAGCGCGAAGCGCCCGCCCCGCGCCGCGCACGCGCCCGCGCCGGCAGATAAATCCGAAGGGATGGACCGGATGTTCAGGAGAGAAGAGATGAAGAGATACGGATTTGAAATTTCAACTTTGAAATCTTAAATCGCTATCCTGCTCATCCTGTCCGTCCCGCTTAACTTCTCAGCTCACCGAGGCCCGCGGTGCCCTCCTCTGGCAACTCGCCGCGCGAGACACGCACCCAACCCACTGCCGCGCGCTTGCGCAAAACAGCGGCGCCTGCGCATACTATCCGCGCACCGAGCGTGTTCGAGCGATGACCTTTTTCAACACTTTCCGGCACAACTCGACCAAAATCGCCTGCGCCCTTGTCGCCCTCGTCTTCCTCTCGGCCGCCGCGCGCGCGCAGGCGCAGGACGAGCCCGACGTTGTCACGACCAGCACGAACCTCGTCATCCTCAACGTCGGCGTCGCCGACCAGAAGGGGCGCGCCATCACCAACCTCACGCAGTCCGACTTCAGCGTCTACGAGGACGGCGTCCGCCAGTCGGTCGTCAGCTTCGAGCCCTCGACCGCGCCCTTCAGCCTCGTGCTGCTGCTCGACATGTCGGGCTCGACGCGGAACTTCCGGCCGACGCTCAAGCAGTCGGCGATACGCTTCCTCGACGCGCTCAGCCCCGAAGACCGCGTCGAGGTCGTCATCTTCAGCGACAAGGTCAAGACGCTCCAGGGCTTCACCACCGACCACCGCAAGGCCGCCTTCGCCATCGAACAGGCCGAGGGCCGCGGCGACACCAGCCTCTACAAGGCGCTGCGCCACTCGCTCGCGGACCTCTCGAAGGAGGGCAAGCGGCGCAAGGCCGTCGTCGTCCTCACCGACGGGCTCGACACCGAAGAGCGCAAGCTCGACGGCTCGGCCACGGCCGAGGCCAAGACCGGCGACGAGGCCGTCGCCACCGTCAAGCCCGACCAGAGCGCCGCGCTGCGCTCCGTGCTCGACCTGGCCGACCGGCTCGGCGTGACCGTCTACCCGCTCGCGCTCCCTTCGGCCGACCCGAAGAAGATGCTCCCGTTCACGCCGCAGCAGGCGGCCATCTACTCGGCCGCGCGCACGCGCATGCAGACGCTCGCCGACCGCACCGGCGGCCGCCTCCACGAGATACGGCGGCTCGAAGACATGGGGCGACTCTACGCCGAGGTCGCCGCCGAAATGCGCACCCTCTACAGCCTCGCCTATCAGTCCTCCAACGCGCGCCCGCGCGACGGCAAGTGGCGCGCCATCACCATCGAAGTCACCCGCGCCGACACCATCGCCCGCGCCCGCCCCGGCTACTACGCCCGCTGAAACACGCGGCTTTTACGGCCCGACTTGACGCACCTCGAGCCCGCTTGACACTCCCCCGCCCCGTCCGTATATTCGTTACTTCTCTTCCACGAGAAACCACGCACCCGTAGCTCAGTTGGATAGAGCGTCTGACTACGAATCAGAAGGTCGCACGTTCGAGTCGTGCCGGGTGCATAATGTTTTATGAGAGAGACTGCCCTTGAAGGGCAGTCTCTTTTTATTTTCCGCAGCGAATGCAGCATGGGCTTATGAAATCGAAGACGCATTAAATGCTGAAAAGCTGCTTTGAAAAATTTTTCGCGCGGGTGATCCCTCCCGCCGCGGATTTGCGCGTTAGAGGTTGGGGCGAGCGCGGGGCAGCCCCTTGCAAGTGTACGGACTGCGGGAGGTCTCGATGCGGTTCATTCATAGATTCATAACCGTGCCGGCTCTTTCATTTACACTCGGACAGTTTCATCCACGCAGTCCGCGCGCCGCACGGCCGTCCTGACCCTGTCGCCCGAGCCCTTGGGAGCAGGCACCACCCCGGGCAGGCTTAGACAATCTCCCCCGACCGTCGAGGGGGCGAGGTGACGCCGAAAGGCGCGACTCCGCCCCCTCGACGTTTTTAAATGTGTGCGTGTGTGAGCCTGACTAGATGGCCGCGACGGGCGTGAACTTGTCTGCGAGGACGAGGCTGAGGGCGCCCATCAGGCTCGCCTCGTCGCCGATGGTCGAGGGCGTGAGGCGCGCGGCGGGCAGGTCGCGGCGGATGCTGCGCTTGACGGCGTCGTCGAGGATGCCCGAGACCAGTTCCCAAGCGCGCGTGATCGCCCCGCCGACGACGACGATCTCGGGGCTGAAGCCGACGATGAGGTTCGAGATGCCGCGCCCGAGGTAACGCGCCGTCTCCAGCAAAGCCTCGCGCGCGGCTCACGTTCCCCGTCGAGCGCGCGGTCGATGAGGTGCGCGAAGCTCAACTGCCGCGCCTCCTCGTCCCCGACCAGCGCCGCGTAGCGCGCGACGGCCGCGCGCCCCGACGCGAACGCCTCCCAGCAGTCGTAGCCGCCGCACGAGCAGGGCACGGGCGCGCGCTCGCCGATGACCATGTGGCCGAACTCGCCGGCCGCGCCGCCCTCGCCGCGGTAGATCTGCCGGTCGAGGATGATGCCGGTGCCGACGCCCTCCGCGATGAAGACCATGATGAAGTCGCGCGCCTCCGAGACCTCCGCGCGCCCGAACCACAGCTCGGCGAGCGCGGCCGCGTTCGCGTCGTTGTCCACCGCCACCTTGAGGCCCGTCGCGACGCCGATGCGCCGCCCCACGTCGAGGTCGCGCCAGTTGAAGTAGGGGACGTAGGTGAGCCGCCCCGTCGAAGGGTCCACGAGGCCGGGCAGGCTCACGCCGACGCCCTCGATCTTGCCCGCACTCCGTCCGATGAGGCGCGTGGCGGCCGCGACGGCGCGGCGGATGGTCTCCTCGAAGTCCGGGTGCGTCTCGAAGACCTCGCGTTCGAGCACGGAGCCCGCGAGGTCGCACGAGGCGACGGTCGTGTGCGTCGGCGCGATGTCGATGCCGACGGCGGCCGCGCCGCTCGCGCGCAGGGCGAGGAGCTTCGGGCAGCGCCCGCCCGTCGAGGCCCCGGCGCCGACCTCCTCGATGAGCCCCTCTTCAAGGAGCGAGTCCACGATCTCGGAGATGGTCGAGCGCTGGAGCGAGGTGCGGCGCGCCATCTCGGCGCGCGAGATCGGCCCGCAGTCGCGCACGAAGTTGAGCACGATCTGCCGGTTGATGGCGCGCATCGTGCCGAAGTGCGCCGTGTGTATCCGCTTTAAGTCGAGCCTGCGCGTCATAGGGCGTCAGGAGTCCGGCCGAAGGCCGACAGCCTCTTATCTCTAACGCGACGAGATTAGCACGAAGCTGCGGCCGGCGTAGAGGCGGACGCCGTTGCGCGCGTCCGCCATCATGAGCGGGCGCGGACGCGGGAGCCTGTCGTCGTCGCGCGCGCGCACCGAGAGGACGCGGCGGCCGCCCACGTCCATCACGTTCAGCCATCCAGACGTGAAGCCGAAGCCGTACGCGCCGGTCGGGAGCCGCGTGCCGCCGACGACGATGGGCGAGTCGGTGATGATGAAGCCCTGGTACCTCGCCTGCACGTCGCTCGAATAGCCCGACGTGTCCACGAGCCCGGCCAACACGAACCGGCGCGGCCCCAACTGCGCGGCGGCCGCGTTGCGCATCTGCGTCGCCCCGCTCTGCCCCTCGAAGTAGAAGCCCTGCGGGACGACGCGCTCAAGTTCGGCGCCTTCGAGAATCCGCGGCCAACTCTGCGCGAGCGCGGCGGCGGGGAGCAGGAGCATGAGCAGCGCGGCCGCACACAAGGCCGAATGTGGTTTGAGTCTGGCGGACATGATCGTCGTCACTCCTTAATGTCTTGGTCGGGAAGAACGTCTAAAGTCGGGAACGCGGGACGCGAGGATAGCAGAGGAGCGCGGCACGGGTCATCGAAAAAGTTTCTTCGCCGCGCGAACATTTCGGTTGACGGCGGGCGGGCGTCTGTTTTAATCGTTGTGCACCGAAGTTCGCACACAGCTTTCCCGTCATTCAGAAAAGTAACTTGAAGTTCAACGCTGAAGCCCACGGCGCTTCACAGGAACGCGAGTTCGCGAGTTCTCAAAGGAGCGCATCCTGCCCGCTGAGCGTGCGTGCGCACGCCCAGGCGTTGTGCTTCATCTGTCAAGCTTGAGGATGGCGAAACACACATTCGCGCCTGCGGCGCTCAGCGGGCAGGATGCCCGCGCCCCTTTTCAAGTCGAGGTTCAAATGAAAGCGTTTAAACTTCTCTCTCTCCTTCTGCTCTCTTCCTTCATCCCGAAAGCCGCGGCGCAGACTCCGCCCGGCCGCGCGGCACAACCTGATGCCCGTGCCCGCGAGCGTCCGCTTTAATCACGGGAAGGCTCGCCGTCGATAAGACGTTCACGGTCGCCGCGGCCGGGCACGCGGACGAACGCCTGCGCGCAGGGATAGAGCGCGCGTTGCGAAGGCTCGAAGGCCGGACGGTTTTGGAGTTGGCGCGCGGGCTCTCGACTGACGCGGCCGGCGCGAGGCTGCTCGTCGAGGCGCGCGGGCCGGGCAAGTCGGTCCCGTCGGTTGACGAAGACGAGTCGTACACGCTCGAAGTCAACGAGCGGCAGGCCGTGCTGCGCGCGGCGACGGTGGTCGGCGCGCTGCGCGGGTTGGAGACCTTCCTGCAACTGCTCGAAGGCGACCGCGCGGGCTTCTACGTCCCGGCCGTCAGCATCGACGACCGGCCGCGCTTCCGCTGGCGCGGGCTGATGATGGACATCGCCCGCCACTACCAGCCGATGGAAGTGGTGAAGCGCAACCTCGACGCGATGGCCGCCGTCAAGCTCAACGTCTTCCACTGGCACCTCACCGAAGACCAGGGCTTCCGCATCGAGAGCAGGAAGTTTCCGAAGCTCCACCAGCATGGGCTCCGACGGTCACTTCTACACGCAGGAGCAGGCGCGCGAGGTCATCGCGTACGCCGCCGCGCGCGGCATACGCGTCGTCCCGGAGTTCGACATGCCCGGCCACGCGACCGCGTGGCTCGTCGGCCACCCCGAGTTGGGCAGCGCGCCCGGCCCTTACACGATTGAACGTAAGCCCGGCATCTTCGAGCCCACGCTCGACCCGACGCGCGAGGAGACTTACAAGTTCCTCGACACGTTCCTCGGCGAGATGGCCGCGCTCTTCCCGGACGCGTACATGCACATCGGCGGCGACGAGAACACGGGCAAGCAGTGGGAGGCTGAATCCGAAGATTCAAGAGTTCATGAAGGAGAAGGGCATCAAGGACAACCACGCGCTTACAGACCTACTTCAACCAGCGGCTCCTGAAAATTCTGCAGAAGCACGGCAAGCGCATGATGGGCTGGGACGAGATCTTTCAGCCCGAGCTGCCGAAGGACGTGGTCATCCACTCGTGGCGCGGCACGAAGGCTCTGGCCGAGGCCGCGCGGCGCGGCTACGACGGCGTACTCTCGAACGGCTACTACATCGACCTCGCCTTCCCCGCCTCGCAACACTACCTCAACGACCCGCTGCCCGAAGGCCACGGCCTGAGCGACGCGGAGGCGGCGCACGTGCTCGGCGGCGAGGCGACGATGTGGGCCGAGTGGGTCACGCCCGAGACCATCGACTCGCGCATCTGGCCGCGCACGGCCGCCATCGCCGAGCGGCTCTGGTCGCCGCGCGAGGTCAGAGACGTTGAAGACATGTACCGGAGGCTCGCGACGTTGAGCGTGCGGCTGGAAGAGCTGGGGCTGACGCACGAGAAGAATCAGGCGATGATGCTGCGGCGGCTGGCGGGCGGCGCGTACCCGCCCGCGCTCGAAACGCTCGCGTCGGTCGTCGAGCCGGTCAAGGAGTACAGGCGCTACCAGCAGCGCCCGCAGACGATGCTCTCGCCGCTGACGGGGCTCGTGGACGCGGCGCGCCCCGACTCGGCCGCGGCGCGCGGCTTCTCGCGCCGGGTCAACCTCCTGCTCTCCGACGCGCCGCGCTTCGCGCTGCACTTCAGCACCCTGCGCGACACGCTCACGTCGTGGCGCGACGCGGGGCCGGTGCTCGAAGCGCTGATAGACCGCTCGCCCGCGCTCGCCGAGGCGCGGCCGTTGGCGCGCGACCTCGCGTCGGCGGGGTCGATAGGGCTCGAAGCGCTCTCCTACCTACAGCAGGGCGTCGCGCCCACGGCCGAGTGGCGCGACGCGCGTCTGGCCGCGCTCGCCGAAGTTGAGAAGCCGAAGGCCGCGCTCGAATTCCCCTTCACGGCGGCGCTGCGCGAGCTGGTGCACGCCGCACACGAGCAGCCGCAGCTCAAGTCGGAGGCACCCGCCGACTGGCGCAACCGCGTCCGCGAGCTGGCTAACCCGCCGAAGCAAAAACCGGCCGCCGAATAAGTGACTGGAAGCGGATGTAACCCGCCGCGGAGCGGCGTTTGAATTTAGCCCGGCCTTTCAAGGCCGGGATCGACGACGGGCGTGAACGTTGCGTCGCGTCAGCGACGCTTGAATCTTCCGGCGCGTTCAGTCGTCGCCGACGCGACGAGGCATCGTGGTTATCATTGCTGACCCGGCCTTGAAAGGCCGGGCTACACTCAGGCGCCGCTCCGCGGCGTTCATGCCTGTCTCTACCCAGATACGACTGCGAAGATAGAAGATAAAGGTAGACATCATGCGAAGACTCTTAAGCTCGGCCGTCGTCCTTCTCTCGCTCCTCTTGAACCTCGCCCCGCCCACGCCCGCGCAGGCGCAGGGCGTCGAGCAGAGGGTCGAAGCCATCATGAGGCAGTTGACGCTCGAAGAGAAGATAGACCTGCTCGGCGGCATCGACGACTTCTTCGTCCGCGAGGTGCCGCGGCTCAACCTCCCGCGCCTGAGGATGGCCGACGGGCCGCTGGGCGTGCGCAACTTCGGCCGCGCGACGGCGATGGCGGCCGGCGTCGGACTCGCGGCCACATGGAACCCGCAGCTCGCCGAGCGCGTCGGCACCGAGTTGGGCCGCGACGCGCGCGCAAAGGGCGTCCACTTCCTGCTCGGCCCCGGCGTGAACATCTACCGCTCGCCGACCAACGGCCGCAACTTCGAGTACTTCGGCGAAGACCCCTTCCTCGCCGCGCGCGTCGCGGTCGGCTACATCAAGGGCGTGCAGTCGCAGGGCGTCTCGGCCACCGTCAAGCACTTCGCCGCCAACAACTCCGAGTTCGACCGCCACCGCACGGACTCGATAGTTGACGAACGCACGCTCCGCGAAATCTACCTGCCCGCCTTCGAGGCCGCGGTCAAAGAGGCGCGCGTCGGGGCCATCATGAACTCCTACAACCTCCTCAACGGCGAGCACGCCTCGCAGAACCGACACCTGCTGACCGAGATCGCGCGCGGCGACTGGGGCTTCGAGGGCGTGATGATGTCCGACTGGGGCGGCACCTACGACGGCGTCGCGGCCGTCAACGGCGGGCAGGATTTGGAGATGCCCGGCCCGGCCTTCATGAACCGCAGGACGCTCATGCCCGCCATCGAGCAGGGCAAGGTCTCGGTCGCCACCATCGACGAGCACGTCCGGCGCATCCTGCGCACGGCCGCGCGCTTCGGCTGGCTCGACCGCGAACAGACCGAGGCGAGCATCCCGCGCTTCAACCAGACGGGGCGGCAGGCCGCACTCCAGGCGGCGCGCGAGGGGATGGTGCTCTTGAAGAACGACGGGGGCCTGCTCCCGCTCGACCGTAAGAGGCTGAAGTCCGTCCTCGTCGTCGGCCCGGACGCCTACCCGGCCGTCCCCGTCGGCGGCGGGAGCGCGCGCGTCGAGCCCTTCGCCGCCGTGAGCTTCATGGAGGGCATCAGCCACGCGCTCGCGCCCTCGTCCGTCAACGTCTACTACCACCGCGGCATCCCGACGCTCGCGGAGCTGGCGGACGCGACCGACTTCACCGACGCGGCCGTGGGCGGCAAGCCCGGCATCAGGGCCGAGTTCTTCAAGGCGGATGACATGCAGGGGCAGCCCTTCATGACGCGCACCGAGCCGCACGTCAACTACGCCTCGGTCGCGGGCTGGCGCGCGGCGTTCCCCGAAGGCACGCTCTCGTCGCGCTGGACGGGCTACCTCACGCCGCAGGCGGCGGGCGACTTCGACATCTTTATGCAATCGACGGGCGAGGACGGAGGCTTCTGCCGCCTCTTCATCGACGACAAACTGGTCTTCGACAACTGGAAGGTCTCGCGCGCGCTCGTCAGCACGACGACGATGCAGCTCGACGCGCGGCCGCACAAGGTCGTCGTCGAGCACCACGGCCGTTCGAGCTGGCTCGGCGCGAAGCTGCGACTGGGGATAGTGAGGCGCGGCACGTTCGTCCCCGAAGAGGTGAAGCGGATGGCGGCGAAGGCGGACGCGGTCGTCGTCGCCGCGGGCTTCGACCACGAGACCGAGAGCGAGGGCGCCGACCGAACCTTCTCGCTGCCCGCGGGTCAGGACGAGCTGATTCAGGAGATGGCGACGGCGAACAGGAACACCGTCGTCGTCATCACGTCGGGCGGCGGCACGGACATGAGCGGGTGGGTGGAGCGCGTTCCCGCCGTCCTTCAAGCATGGTTCCCCGGACAGGAGGGCGGGACGGCGCTCGCGGAGATTCTGCTCGGCGACGTGAATCCTTCGGGGCGACTGCCCGTCACGTTCGAGCGGCGCTGGGAGGACAACCCCGTCCGCGCGAGCTACTACCCGGCCGGCGATGACACGAAGCGCGTGGAGTATAAAGAGGGCGTCTTCGTCGGCTACCGAGGGTATGAGAAGAATAACCGTCAAGCCGCTCTTCCCCTTCGGCTACGGCCTCTCGTACACGTCCTTCAAGTACGCCAACCTGAAGGTGATGCCCGTCGCGGTCTTCATGAATGATCCGCCGGGCTCTTCGAGTTTCGATGTCTCGTTCGACGTGAAGAACACGGGCGCGCGCGAGGGCTCGGACGTGGCGCAGGTCTACGTCGGCGACACGCACGCGCGCGTCCCGCGCCCGGCGAAGGAGTTGAAGGGCTTCTCGAAAGTTACCCTGCGCCCCGGCGAGACGCGCCGCGTCTCCGTCCGCCTCGACGGCCGCGCCTTCTCCTACTACGACGCCGCGGCGAAGCGTTGGCGGCTCGACCCGGGCGACTTCGACATCCTCGTCGGCCGCTCCTCCGCACAGATCGAGCTGCGCGGGAAGGCCACGCTGGGGAAGTAGGCAGATGGCAGATGGCAGTAGGCAGTTGAAAGTGCCGCGGAGCGGCGGATGAATGTAGCCCGGCCTTTCAAGGCCGGGTATGGGTTGAGTGAAACGACGCCGCGTCGCGTCAGCGACGCCTGAATGTGCCGGGTCGGCTCAGGCGTCGCTGACGCGACGCGGTCACCTTCGGTACAACGCTCACCCGGCCTTGAAAGGCCGGGCTACACTCATCCGCCGCTGACGCGGCGACTGCCTACCGCCATCTGCCTACTGCCATCTGCCTCTTCAGTTCTGCCTGAGCGGCTGCATCGGGATGGGCACGTTGTAGGTGCGCGCGCCGGCGCCGACGCCGTTCTCGCAGGTGTTGGGCGGGGTCGTGCAGATGCGCCGCGTCGAGGGGCACTCGGCCGCCCAGAACATGTAGCCGAGCATGCCGTTCGTCACGCCGACGCGCGTCTGCACGTTCTGGACGTAGTTGCCCGTCGAGCTGATGAGAGACGCGCCGAAGTTCGTGCACTCCGGGCAGGGGCTCTGTCCCGTGACGATGTAGAGCGCGCCGGTGAACTTGGCCGCGGCGAGCGGCGGGATGGGCGGGTTGTACTGCGCCTTGCCGTCGATGTGCTCCTGCCAGTCGGCCTGCGCGGCGGCGGCGTTCGTCGCCTGCTTGCTCGTCACCATCGCGTTCGCGTAGTCGAGCACGGGAGTCGTCGTGTTGAGCCAGTCGGCCGTGGCCTTCCGCGTCAGCGCGATGAGCCAGCGGTCGCCCGCCGCCAGGTCAATCGTCAGGCGCGCGGCGTGGTTGCCGCCCGTCGCGTCGTACGGGAGTTGCGAGCGGTAGGCGTCGATGAACGCCTGGAGGCCGGCGAGGTTCGGGTTCGTGTTCTCCTCGTAGTCGATCTCGATGCCGACGCCGAGGCTCTGCGCCACCTGCGCCGCGTTGAGTCCTAACTGCGTCGGGTTCGCGGCGAGCGCCTGATTCCACGCGTTAATGTACGTGATGCCGCCGATGGAGAGCATGACGCGCACGCCGCGGCTCTTGAAGTAGTTGACGACGTTCGCGTCCATCCCGCGCGGGACGCCGTTCAAGGTCTGCGCGTCGGTCGTCCGGTTCAGAAGCTTCAAGGGCTGGACGAAGCTCAAGACGACGAGGTTGACCGAGGGCAGGCCGTCGCCGCGGTTGACGAGCCAGTGGTTCTTCGCGTCGAAGTCGGTCATGTTCCGCGCGCTCGCCCAAGTGCAGGCGTCGTTGCCGCACAGCCACGCGCCGTAGACCGAGACGGGCGCGGCGTGGGCGCCGCGGGCGCGGCGGTCGTGAGCGTGAGCAGTAGCAGAAGCTTCCTGAACATATGCGTCTCCTTTCAGTCGGGCCGAACTAATGCCGTATGAGGTGTGCGGGGCAGTGGCCGCGCGGCGCGGAACTTATAAAGGCACGCCACCGTCAACGGTACACGCGCACGTAGTCCACGTACATCTTCTGCGGGAAGACGGTGGTCGTGTCGGGGTCGCCGGGCCAGTAGCCGCCGACGGCGAGGTTGAGGAGGATGAAGTGCGGGTGGTCGAAGACCCACGCCGAGCCCGCGGGCAGGTCGGCGGGCGTGCGCGTCTGGTAGAGGTTGCCGTCGACGTACCAGCGTATCCGGTTCGGCTCCCACTCGACGGCGAAGACGTGGAAGGCGTCGGCGAACGCGCCCGTCGTCAGCGCGTACGGCGAGCCGATGCCGCCCGCGCCCGAGTAGCCGGGGCCGTGGAGCGTGCCGTGCACGATTGCGGGCTCGCGGCCGATGTTCTCCATGATGTCGATCTCGCCGCACGCGGGCCAGCCCGCGCGTCTGATGTTGTTGCCGAGCATCCAGAAGGCGGGCCAGATGCCCTGCCCGCGGGGCACGCGGATGCGCGCCTCGAAGCGGCCGTAAGCCTGCTCGAACTTGCCCTTGCGTCTTCAGACGCGCCGACGTGTACTGGCACACGCCGTACCAGCAGCGGTACTTCTTCCCGAGCGTCTCTTTGTACGCGGTGATGACGAGGTTGCCCGCGCCGTCCATCGACGCGTTCTTCGTCGTGTTGGTGTAGTACTGCCGCTCGTGGTTGCCCCAGCCGTTCGAGCCGTTGCCGGCCTCCGCGACCCACTTCGTCCCGTCCACGGCCGACCCGGCCGGCCCGTTGAACTCGTCGCTCCACGCGAGCGTCCACGTCGTCTGCGCGGCGGCCGTCGCGGCGCAGACGACGCACAGCACGGCCGCCAGTCCCAAGCGCATCGCCAGCCCTTCCCTTCCCTTTGGCACGAGGCTCCCCTCCCGGTCGAAGTTAAATAAAAAGTCGCCGTGAAGTTAGAACGAGGCGGACGGATTATAACGCGCGCGGGGGAGAGCGGAAGGGGGCGGGGCGGGGACTTGCGCAAACGCGCGGGAAGGGGTAGTAATGAAGCAAACCAACAAACAGGGAAGCCAGGGGAAGAAAGCCGTGGAGTTTTACGCCGCCCTCGTTCTCGCGCTCGCGCTGGCCGCCGTCGCCGGCGTGCTCTACTTCTACGTGATGTTCCTCGAAGGGCGCGCGCGCCAGATGAAGAGGCACATCGGCGAACTCGAACGCTCCAACGAGGAGTTGCGCCGCGACCTGGAACAGACGCGCGCGCTGCTCGACCGCGAGCTGGAGCACAGCCGCACGCTCTGGCCCGAGCTGCTCGACGACGCGGGCGACTTCTCGCGGAACTAAGGCAGCAGGCAGTCGCCGCGTCAGCAGTCGCCGCTGACGCGGCGACTACCTTCTGACCGCCGCCTACACTCTCATTCCACCTTCCCCCGCAACTTTATCTCGCGCGGGGCGCCGGGCTCGGCCGTCACCTCGACGGGCACGCGCCAGACGAGCGTCTTGATGCGGCACACGCCCGTGTTGTCCTCGCGGCAGTAGTAGAGTCGTGAGCGCGCACGCGCAGGCTCGGCCGCGCCCGCGCATGAAGGCGCGCAGGCGGCACGCGCACGGCAGCAGTTCTTTGACCTTCACCGTACGAAGCCCGCAGCGCCAGCTCCCGCGCCGGGCGATGCGCCAGATGACGGGGCGCTCGCCGCCGGCCCGTCGACCTCGACCGTGTAGCGGTTCGGCGCGTCGGGGTTGACGTGATAGCCGGCGGGCAGCGCCACGTCGACGACGAGCGCGGCGTCGCCCTCGGCCGACGAGAAGCTGCTGCGCGGCGAGTCTTCGTCTCTTCCGCTTTCGGCCGCCGCCTCGAACGCAGTCGTCGCGCCTCGAGGCGTCGTCGTGCGCATCGGGCGGCTTGAGGCCGCTGATGACGAGGGTCTTCGTCTGCTTCGTCGCGAGGTCTACGACGCGCACGGCGTGGTTGTTCGTGTCGGCGACGTAGAGCTTGCCCCGCGCGACCGAGATTCCGCCGGGCTCGTAGAACTGCGGGCGCGCGCCGTCCGTCTGCCCCGGCTTGCCCGTGCCGGCGAAGGTCGAGACGCGGCCGCTGCGCGGGTCGAGCACCTTGAGCTTGTGGTTGTACGTGTCGGCGACGAAGAGCCGGCCCCCGACGAGCGCGAGGCCGAGCGGGTGTTGAAAGCGCACCGAGTCGCCCTCGCCGTCGCGGTCGCCGAACTCGAAGAGGTCGCCGCCCGCGAGCGTCCGCACCTCCTCGTTCGCGATGGCGCGGACGATGTTCGACTCGGAGTCGGCGACGTAGAGCGTCGAGTCGCCGACGGCCAGCCCCGAGGGCTGCGCGAAGGTCGCCGCTTCGGGGTCCTGAAACTCGCCCAGACGCTTCCCGTCCGAGCGCGCCTCGCGCCCCGTGCCCGCGTAGAGCGAGACCTGACGCGCGTCCAAATCCAACTTCCAAATCTGGTGCGGCCCGGCCATCGCGACGTAGAGCGTGCGCCCCGCGAGCGCCAAATCCCAGGGCGAGCTGAGCGGCGTCGTCAGCGCAGGCCCGCCGCGCAAAGCGTAGTCGCGCGACTGCGCGCCCGTGCCGGCGGCGGTCTCGACCGTGCGGCCTTTGAGGTCGGCGCGGCGCAGCAGGTGATTGCGCGTGTCGGCGACGTAGAGCGTCGAGTTGTCCGAAGGGTCGAGCGCGAGCCCCTGCGGGTTGTCGAAGCTCGCGGCGTCGAAAGCCCCGTCGCGCCGGCCCGCGCGCGCCCGAGCCGATGGTGTAGAGGAACGTCCCGTCGAGTTTCGTCACGACGACGCGGTTGTGGTTCGAGTCGGCGACGAAGAGGCGGTCGCCCTTCTCGTCCGCGAGCACCTTGCCGGGGAACGCGAGCGGCAGGTCGCCCGTCTTCGCGCGCTCAAGCGCGAACTTGAGGGGGCGCGTGTCGAGCGTCCCGCGCTTCTTCGCGTCCGCGACCAGCTCGCCGATGGCGCCGTCTAAAACGTCGTAGTGCCCCTCGCCCGCGACCTGTCCGACGACGTAGCCCGCCGTGTCGATGAGGACCTGCGTCGGCCACGCGCGCACGGCGTACGAGTTCCAGATGCGGAAGTCGGCGTCGTTCACGACGGGGTGTTCGAGCCCGTAGCGAAGGACGATGCGGCGTATGTTCTCGGTCTCCTTCTCGTTCTCGAACTTGGCGGAGTGGACGCCGATGACGACGAGTTCCGTCGGGTACTTCTCCTCCAGACGCTTGAGGTCGGGGATGACGTGCATGCAGTTGACGCAGCCGTAAGTCCAGAAGTCGAGCAGCACGACCTTGCCGCGCAGGCCCGCGACGGAGAGCGGCTTCTCCGTGTTCAGCCAGCCGCGCCCGCCTTCGAGTTCCGGCGCGCGCACGCGCCCACGCTCGCGCGACGAAGACACATCGTCACCGCCCTTCTCACCCTGCGCCCGAATCGCCGCCGCGAACAGCAGGCAGACCGCGACGGCCGACAACAACATTCTCATCTTCATTCCTTCGTCGCTCCCAGGAGTTGGTCGAGGCGGTCAACGGCGCGGCGCAGGTGCGGGATCGTGATCGAGCCGCCGACGACGAGCGCGACGTTGAAGGCGTCGAGGAACTCCTCGCGCGTGACGCCGACATCGACGCACTGCTTGATGTGATAGGTCACGCAGTCGTCGCAGCGCAGCACGGCCGAGGCGACGAGCCCCATCAGCTCCTTCGTCTTCTTGTCGAGCGCGCCCTGCTCGTACGCCTGCGTGTCGAGCGCGAAGAAGCGCTTGATGCCGAGGTGCCCCGACCCCAGCAGGCGCTCGTTCATCTCGGCCCGGTAACGGTCGAATTCGTCCATCGTCCCCTCCCTCTTGAGCCCGCGGTTTGCCGACAGTTTACCAGACGTGCTAGAACCGAGACATTCCGACGCCCCCGTTTTGAGACGCATGAGCCAGCACGAAGAGCAGGACGACCGCACGACGGCGCGCGCCGCAGGCCGCGCGTTGCTTCTGCTGCGCGCGGGTGGGCTGGCCTTCGCCGTCTACGCGGAAGAGTGCGAGTGCGTGACGCCGTGGGCCGAGCCCGCGCCGCTGCCGCACGCGCCGGGCACGGTCCTCGGCGTCGCCCCCGTGCGCGGGCGGATGCGCACCGTCATCGACCCCGCGCGCCTGCTTGAGTCTTCCGGCCTCGCGCACGAAGGAGGCCCCGCCGCGCACGCCTTCATCGCCTCGCTCGCCGGCGACGAGCAGTTGGCGCTCGCCTGCGAATCGTCCGCGACCCTCTCTTTGAACGCCGACGACCATCTATCCCCTTCCGAGTCTCCCGCAATCCCCACGCGCGGCAGTTTCCAACGCGGCGCCGAGACCGTCCACCTCCTGGACCCCGCGCGCCTCTTCGAGGCCGCCCTGAGCGGCACCGAACGCAGAAGACAGAGAGCCGTGAATAGTGAATAGTTACTGGTGAATTGAGTAAGGCAGTTTCCATTCACGATTTACTATTCACCATTCACTATTTACTATTTACGAACGATGAACGATCAGGCTTTCGGGACGTTGGAGTACGAGGGGGCGCGTGCGCTCGTGCGGCGGTACGCGCAGACGCCGGTGGGGCGCGCGCGGGCGGAGGCGCTTGAGCCGCTCGCGTCGGTCGAAGAGGTGCGGCGCGCGCTGCGCGCCGTGTCGGAGTGCGTGGAGCTGCGCGCGCGCGGGGCGCGCTGGTCGTTCTCGGAGTTGAGCGACCCGGCCGAGGCGATTGCGCGTTTGCGAATCGAGGGCGCGATTCTCGACCCGCTGGTGCTGTTGGAGCTGGCGCGCCTGTGCGAGCAGGCGGCCGACGCGCGCGCCGCCGTCGCCGCCGAGCGCGAGGCGGCGCCCGTGCTGTGGGAGGTGGTCGAAAGTCTGCCGCGCACGCTGCCGGGTCTGGCCGCGCGCGTCTTCTCGAAGATACTGCCGTCGGGCGAGCTGGACGACCGCGCGAGCCCTGAGCTGGCGCGCATCCGCGCCGACATCGTGCGGATGCGCTCGACCATCACGCGCTCGCTCGAAACCCTGATGCGGCGCTCCGAGGAGTCGATTCAGGACCAGCTCGTCACCGTCCGCAACGACCGCTTCGTCATCCCCGTCCGCAGCGACCACCGCGGCCGCGTGGCCGGCGTCGCGCACGGCTTCTCCTCTTCGGGCGCGACCGTCTTCGTCGAGCCGTTTGGAGACCATCGAGGCCAACAACGAGCTTCAAGCGCTGCGCGAGACGGAGGAGCGCGAGGTCACGCGCATCCTCTCGACTCTCACGGAAGAGCTGCGCGCCGAGCTGCACGCCATTGAGCTTGCGGCGGGCGCGGTGGCCGAGCTTGATTTCGTCAACGCGAAGGCCGCGCTCGCCGCGCACCTGCGCGCGGTCGAGCCCGTGATTGACGAAGAGAACGCGCTCGAACTCGTCGAAGCCACGACACCCGCTGCTCGAAGAGAATCTGCGCGAACAGGGTTTGGAGGTCGTCCCCGTTTCGCTTCGTCTCGACCCGTTGCGCCCCGTCATGGTCATCTCGGGCGCGAACGCGGGCGGCAAGACCGTCGTGTTGAAGACCGCGGGGCTGCTCTCGCTGATGGCGCTCTCGGGGCTCCACGTGCCTGCGCGCGCGGCGCGTATCCCGCCCTACGAGTCCGTGCTCGCCGACATCGGCGACCGGCAGTCGCTCGCCGCCAACCTCTCGACCTTCACCTCGCACGTCTCGAACATCCGCCGCATGGTCGAGTCGTGCCGCAGCCCCGCGCTCGTCCTGCTCGACGAGGTCGGCACGGGCACCGACCCGGAGGAGGGCTCGGCGCTTAGGCGTCGCCGTCGTCGATCACTTCCGGCGGGCCTGCGGCGCGCACGTCATCGCGACGACGCACTACTCGGGTCTGAAGATGTACGCCTCGAACGAGGAGGGCGTGCAGAACGCCTCGGTCGAGTTCGACGAGCGCACTTTGCAGCCGACCTACCGGCTGCTCGTCGGCGTCGCGGGCTCATCCGCGGGACTTGAGATCGCGCGGCGGTTCCGTCTGCCCGAAGAGATCATCGAGGCCGCGCGCGCGCGCGTGGACGAGCGCACGCTCGCCGCCGACGCGTACCTGCGCCGCATCCAGCGCGAGTCGGAGGAGGCCGAAGCCCAGCGCCGCGCGCTCGAAGAGGAGCGCCGCGCCGTCGCCGAGCGCTACAACTCGCTCGACGCCGAGGCCGAGCGCCGCGAGCGCGAGCGGCAGACAGGAGTTCGCGCGCAGTCTGGAACGCGCCGTCGCGGACTTCGAGCGGCAGGCGCGCGAACTCTACTCGAAGATCGAAGACCGCGCGCAGCGCGTGCGGGTCGAGCGCGAGGCCGAGCGCCGCGCCGCCGAGCTGCGCCGCGAGGCGCAGAAGGCGCGCACCGAAGCGCGCGCGGCCACCGCCCGCGGCGGCGGCGGGCCGAGCCCGGCGGCGTCCGCGTCGTCAAAGGCGCGCGCGAAGACGACGGACGCCCAGTACCGCGAACCCCTTCATCCACCGACGAGCCGCCGCGCGACATCGCGGCCGGCGACGAGGTGCGCCTGACGACGCTCGGCATGACCGGCACGGTCGAGCGCGTCAGCGACGGCGAGGCCGAGGTGCGCGTCAAAAACCTCCGCTTCCGCGAGAAGGTCTCGAACCTCGAACTCGTCAAGGCGCAGCCGAAGAAGTCGAAGGAGGAGGACAACACGCTCGCCGGCCGCCTCCGCCGCATGTCGGAGCGCGGCACCGAGGTTAAACTTAAAGGCTCGCGCGAGTCGCGTGGACGCCGAGATCAACCTCATCGGCCGCACCACCGACGACGCGCGCGACGAGGTAGACCGCTTCCTCGACGAGGCGTTCCTGCAAGGCCACTCGCACGTCCGCATCATCCACGGCCACGGCACCGGCGCCCTGCGCCGCGCCGTCGCCGAACTGCTCCGCCACCACCCGCACGTCGCGCGCTTCGACCTCGCCCCCGAGAACCAGGGCGGCGCCGGCGCCACGGTCGTCGAGCTTAAACAGTAAGGCGAGACGGATGAGAGCCGCGCGTCAAAGTCTGCTGCATCGCGAGCGTCGAGGAGGCGCGCGCGGCCGTCGAGTGCGGCGCGTCGGCCGTGGGGCTCGTGTCGGAGATGCCGAGCGGGCCGGGCGTCATCGCGGAGGAGTTGATCGCGGAGATCGCGGCGCACGTGCCGCCGCCCGTCGCGACGTTCCTGCTGACGTGCAGGCAGGACGCGGCCTCGATCATCGAGCAGCAGCGCCGCTGCCGCGTGAACACCTTGCAGCTCTGCGACCGCGTGCCGACGGAAGTCTACGCGGAGCTGCGCGCGGGGCTGCCCGGCGTCTCGCTCGTGCAGGTCGTACACGTCCGCGGCGAGGAGTCTTTCGAGGAGGCCGTACACGTCGCGCGGCACGTGGACGCGCTGCTGCTCGACTCGGGCAACCAGAGCCTCGCCGTCAAAGAGTTGGGCGGCACGGGCCGCACGCACGACTGGCGCGTGAGCCGGCGCATCGTCGAAGCCTCGCCCGTCCCCGTCTTCCTCGCCGGCGGTCTGAAGCCCGAGAACGTCGCCGAGGCGGTCTCGACCGTCCGCCCCTTCGGCCTCGACGTGTGCAGCGGCGTCCGCACCGACGGCCGGCTCGACGCGGAGAAATTAAGCCGCTTCTTCGCGCAGATCGTTTAGACTCCCGCCGCCGCCCTTGCCACGCGCCCGCCGATGCGCTTGAATCTTCCCTAACGATGCGTTACCCGCAGACCTTCATCGACGACCTGAGGCGGCAGGCGGACATCGTCCGCGTGGTCGGCGACTACGTCACGCTCAAGAAGAAGGGCACGAACTGGATGGCCTGCTGCCCCTTCCATCAGGAGAAGACGCCGTCGTTCTCGGTCAACCCGTCGAAGAACATCTTCTACTGCTTCGGCTGTGGAAAGGGAGGGTCGCGTCTTCAACTTCGTGATGGAGTTGGAGGGGCTGTCGTTCCCGGAGTCGGTGCGGTGGTGGCGGAGAAGGCGGGGGTGCCGCTGCCGGAGTTGGTCGAGGATAAGAAGTTCGAGGCGAAGCGGAAGGAGGCCGACGAGGTCATCGAGCTCAACGCGTGGGCGCTGGAGTTCTGGGAGCGGCAGCTGGGTGAGGAGAACGCGGAGGCGCGGGCGGCGCGCGAGTACGTCGAGGGGCGCGGGCATCGTCGAGGAGACCATCAAGACCTTCCGGCTCGGGTACGCGCCGAACAGTTGGGAGGCGCTCGGGAATTATCTGAAGTCGAAGGGCGCGGGCATCGGGCAGATCGAGCGCAGCGGGCTGGTGGTGAAGAAGGAGCAGGGCGGTTACTACGACCGCTTCCGCGGCCGGCTCATCTTCCCCGTGACGGACGCGCAGGGGCGCCCCGTGGCCTTCGGCGCGCGCGCGATGCGGCCGGGCGACGAGCCGAAGTATCTGAACTCGCCCGAGACGGCCGCCTACACGAAGGGGCGCCACCTGTTCGGTCTGAGCGTCACGCGCGAGGAGATTCGGAGGAAGAAATTCGCCATCCTCGTCGAGGGTTATCTCGACCTAATCGTCCCTTTCCAGCACGGCGTGCGCAACGTCGTGGCGAGTCTCGGGACCGCTCTGACGAACGAGCAGGCGAAGCTTCTGAACCGGTTTGCGCGCAAAGTGGTCGTCAATTATGATGGTGACCGCGCCGGAATCAACGCGGCGAAGCGCGCCATAGAGGTTCTTCTCCCCGAAGATTTTGAAGTCAAGGTGCTCGTCCTCCCCGAAGGCGCCGACCCGGACGAGTTCGTCCGCGCGCACGGCGTCGACGAGTACAACAAGCGCCGCGGCGAGGCCGCCCCCCACATGCAGTTCGTGCTCGAACAGGCCATGCGCGACCGCAACCTCCACAACCCGCCCGAGAAGTCCGAGGCCGTCGCCGAGGTGCTGCCCTTCGTCCGCGCCGTCCGCAACCCCATCCAGAAGCGCGAGTACTTCGACATCGATGATGGACTCGCTCCGCGTCGAAGACCTGACGCTTCAGGCAGGAGCTCTGGAAGACGGTCAGCGCGCGCGACCCGAAGGCGACCGACGCCGAGGAGATCAGGAAGAAGGTCGTGCGCGCCTCGGTCGGCGCCCCGACCGTCGCCGAGAAGCGGCTGCTGGAACTGCTCATCCACGACGCGGACCTGCGGCAGCTACATCCTGCCGCAGGTGCACGAGAGCGACTACGAGGGCCTGGCGACCGCCGCCATCTTCGAGGCGCTGCGGCGCGACCGGAGGCGACGGCGCCGAGGTCAGCTTCGACGCGCTCGAGCGAGTCTGCTGGGCGACGACCCGGCGCAGGCGATGCTGCCCGAGCTGTGGATGCACGAGTCCGAGCGCGCGGAGGGCGAGGCCGTGGATGTCTTCCTCGCCGAGGCCGAAGGGTGCCTGACGACGCTGCGGCTGATGAGCTACGAGCGGCGCATCAAGGAGCTGGCCGCCGAGATCGCCGCCGCGGACCGCGCGGGCGACGAGGCGCTGCACGGCTCACTCCTCATGAAAAAGTTTGAGCTGGAGAAACAGCTCTCCGCCCTGCGCCCGCGCGGGGGCCCCGCATCACCCTCAACGACCTGAGACGACCGACCACCGAGCAGCCGGCCGAGAACGCGACCCCGTTTCGAGCGACCCCGAGGTGGACACCGAAAGATGAGCATGGAAGAGAAAGACCAGGAAGACGTGATGCAGCGCCTGCTCGAACTCGGCGGCGACAAGAAGTTCCTCACGTTCGACGACCTCAACCGCGAGCTGCCCGACAACATCGTCTCGCCCGACGACATCGAGGACGTGCTCCAGAAGCTCGAAGGCTCGAACATCACCGTCACCGACTCCGACGAGCGCGTGATCGAAGTCTCGGCCGTCTCCGCGGTCGCGCCCGAGGACTTGGACGGCGAGTTGGACGAGGACATCGAACTCGACCTCTCGGCCGGCGTCCTTGAGAAGACGAACGACCCCGTCCGCCTCTACCTGCGCGAGATGGGCATCGTGCCGCTTCTGACGCGCGAGGGCGAGGTCTCCATCGCCAAGCGCATCGAGCGCGGGCAGATCAAGACGCAGAAGGCCATCTCGCGCTCGCCCATCGCGGTCAAGGAGCTGTGCAAGGTCGGCGAGGAGTTGGAGGCGGCGCGCCTGAACATCAGGGACTACGTCACCTTCTCGGAGCAGGCCGAGCTGACGGGTCAGGAGGACAAGACCGACGAGTATCTGCGCTGGACGCTGGAAGGCGTCGAGAACATCCGGCGCATCTTCAAGGCGGGCCTGAAGGAGTGGGAGCAGCCTGCGCGCCGAGCAGAAGCTCCTGAAGGGCAAGAAGTCGAAGAAGCTCCTGCGCCTGAAGCGCAAGGTCGCGCGCATGCGCCTTGAGATCGCGCAGGAGATGAAGCAGCTCAACCTGACGGAGCACGCGCGCCAGCGCCTCATCAACTCCATCCGCAAAGTCGCACAAGGAGATTCGCGTCGCCGAGAACGAGGCCGCGAGCTACACCGAACGCCTGGGCCGCAAGAAGCTGCGCCCCGACGAGGAGAAGGACTTCAAGCGCCGCATCGCCAGCGCGCGCAAGCGGCTCCAGCAGATCGAGGAAGAGCACCAGATCGCGCCCGTCGAGATCAAGCGCTCGCTCCAATCCATCGTCACCGGCGAGACCGAGACCGCGCAGGCCAAGCGCGAGCTGATCGAAGCGAACCTCCGCCTCGTCGTCTCCATCGCGAAGAAGTACACGAACCGCGGCCTTCAGTTCCTCGACCTGATTCAGGAGGGCAACATCGGCCTGATGAAGGCCGTGGACAAGTTCGAGTGGCGGCGCGGCTACAAGTTCTCGACCTACGCGACGTGGTGGATTCGGCAGGCCATCACGCGCGCGATTGCGGATCAGGCGCGCACGATCCGCATCCCCGTCCACATGATCGAGACCATCAACAAGCTCATCCGCACCAGCCGCGCGCTCGTGCAGGAGCTGGGCCGCGAGCCGACGAGCGAAGAGATCGCGCGCAAGATGGACATCCCCGTCTCGAAGGTGCGCAAGGTCTTGAAGATCGCGCAGGAGCCCATCTCGCTCGAAACGCCGATCGGCGAAGAGGAGGACTCGCACCTCGGCGACTTCATCGAAGACCGCTCCATCCTCAACCCGGCCGACGCCGTCGTCGCCTCGAACCTGCGCGAGATCACGGACGAGGTTCTCGCCACGCTCACCCCGCGCGAGGAGAAGGTCATCAAGATGCGCTTCGGCCTCGGCCCCAACGGCTCCGAGCACACGCTCGAAGAGGTCGGCCAGCACTTCGCCGTCACCCGCGAGCGCATACGCCAGATTGAAGCCAAAGCCCTACGCAAACTCCGCCACCCCTCGCGCTCGCGCAAGCTCAAGGCGTTCCTCGAGAGCGTCCGGCAGTAGCGCTCTCTGAGCGTGCGTGCGTTGACGCCGGCTCCCGGCGGGCGTAATCTTGTGGCGTAATCCCGGCCGCCAACGGGATAATCTTTTGGCGGAGGTTAAACAATGTCTGAAGACGCAACCACGAAGCCGACGATTGAGACCGTCCTCGAACGCATCAACGCGCTCGGCGAACGCATGGACAGAAGGTTCGCAGCCGTCGAGACGAGGCTCGAACAGATGGACACGCGGTTAGACCGCACGCAGGCGATAGTTCACGAAATGCGCGCGGATTTCCGTGAATTTCGCGCGGACTTCCGCGATTTCCGCGCGCAGTTCAAAGCGCCCGCCTGACCTTCCCAACCCCCCTTCCTGTTCAAGCAAGTGGAAACTGCGGTAAACTAGCGGCAAGACTCAGGCATCCAACTCGAGTCTTGCCGTTTCAGTTTTGGCCGAAGTATGTCTAAAAAAGTTGTAGAGAGTTACAGGCGAAAGCTCGCCGCCGAGGAGGGCTGGACGCAGAAGCGCGGCGCGCAGTTGCGCGTGGCCCTGTGCTACCCGAACGTGTACGCGGTCGGGATGGCGAACCTCGGGTTCCAGTCGGTCTACGAGCTGTTCAACCGCGTCCCCGAAGTCGCGTGCGAGCGCGTCTTCCTGCCCGACGACGCGGAGCTGCGCGAGTACGAGCGCACGAACACGCCGCTGCTCTCGCTGGAGTCGCAGGCGCCCGTGCGCGACTTCGACATCGTCGCCTTCTCCATCTCGTTCGAGACCGACTTCCTCAACATGGCGCGCATGCTCAAGCTCGCGCGCGTGCCCGTGTGGGCCAAAGACCGCACGCACCACGACCCGCTCGTCCTGATGGGCGGCGCCGCCTCGTTCCTCAACCCCGAGCCCATCGCCGAGTTCACCGACGTGGTCGCCGTCGGCGAGGGCGAGATTCTCGTCCCGAAGCTCGTTGACCTGCTCTTCGAGAACATCGAAGAGGGCGGGACGAAGGAAGACCTGCTCCTGAAGCTCGCGCGCGTCGGCCGCGGCTTCTACGCGCCTTCGCTCTACGACGTGACTTACAAGGCCGACGGCACGGTCGAGGCTTACACGCCGAAGTTCGAGGGCGTGCCCGGCAAGCGTCGGGCGCATCGTCGCGGCCGAGAACCCGAAGGAGGGCTCGCTTGCGGCGCGCGATGCGACGCGGCGACACGGAGATCGTCGCGAAGTTGAAAGAGCCCGAGGTCTTCGCGCCCTCGACGATCATCTGGGCGCCCGCGGCCGAGATGGGCGAGCGCTTCCTCGTCGAGATTTCGCGCGGCTGCTCGCAGGGGTGCCGCTTCTGCTGGGCCGGCTATCAACTACTGGCCGCCGCGCGTCGTCCCCGCGCGCGACATCCTCCGCGAAGGCCGAAGAGTGGCGCCCGCGCACCGACAAGATCGGGCTGGTCTCGACGGCCGTCTGTGACCACCCGGAGATCAGCGACATCCTCCGGGGCCTGCGCGAGATGGGCTACAAGATTTCTGTTTCGAGCTTTGAGGCTCGACCAGATCGAGGACGAGCTGCTCGACGCGCTCGTCGAGTCCGGCGACCAGCAGATCGCCGTCGCGCCCGAGACCGGCTCAGACCGCCTGCGCCGCGTCATCAACAAGAACCTGACGAACGACGAGATCGTGGACATCTGCGGCGCCGTCTTCGACCGCGGCATGCTCACCGTCAAGCTCTACATGATGGCCGGGCTGCCCGACCGAGACCGACGAAGACCTCGAAGCGATGGTCGAGCTGGTCGAGCGCATCAAGGACAGGATGCTCGAAGCGGGCCGGCGCTTCGGCCGCGCGGGCAAGATCATTCCCGCCTTGAACGGCTTCGTGCCGAAGCCCAACACGCCCTTCCAGTGGGAGCCCATCTGCGAGGAGCGCGAGTTGAAGCGGCGGCTGAAGTGGCTCTCGAAGAACCTCGCGCGCATCCCGAACGTCGAGGTGCGCGTGATGTCGTCGCGCATCGCGCACGAGCAGGCGCTCTTCTCCTCCGGCGACCGCCGCGTCGCGCGCGTCATCGAGGCCATGACCCGCCACCGCGAAGACCTCGGCGCCGCGCTGCGCGAGACGGGCATTGACCCGGCCTTCCACACCTCGCGCGCGCGCGGTTACGACGAAGTGCTCCCGTGGGAGATCGTCGATTCCGGCATGGGCCGCCCCTTCCTTGAGAAGGAGCATACGCGCGCGCAAATCTCGCGCTCGACCGCGCCCTGCCCCTCGGTTGACACCTGCACGCGCTGCGGCGTCTGCCCCACCACCTGGCTCGCCGCCGCCCCCGCGGGGTTGATTCAGTTGCAGAAATCAGTAAGCAGCAGGCAGATGGCAGTAGGCGGTTAAGACCAGAGAGCAGACGCATAAGAATCGGAGGCGGCGGGTTCGCAACCCGCCGCCTCCGATTCTTTTTACTGCCTCGTCTTACTCGACTGCCTACTCGCCTACTACCTGATAAACCCGCTGCTGCGCACGGTGTGGTCGAAGTCGTAGTCGTAGACGTAGCCGGGGAGTTGGACGGGGCGCGTCCAGGTGACGCGGGCGACGATGCGGCCGTTCTCGTTCTGCACGTTGATGTTGGCGTCCTCGGGCAGGTCGTACTCCTTGGCGGCGTCGCGCAGTTGTTGCGCGACCCACTCGTTGCTCTTGCCTCGGCGGGTAGGCGGCCTTGTTCACCGTCTCCTGCATGAGGTCTTTGTAGAGGTAGGCGTTGTACGCGACCGGCACGTAGTTGTAGGCGGAGTAGCCGGCGAGCGCGATGACGAGGATGATGACGACGAAGTTGAAGCGCGCGCCGCCGCGCTCGCCGCGCCGCCGCTGGCGCACCTGTTCTGCGACAGTCATTTCACGTTCCCTCTTGTTCACTTCGGGGGGGCGGGACGCCGCGAGAGCCGGCCGGATCGAGGCGTGGACGACGCGCGCCGGCACTTCCCTTCCGTCCACGACGCGCGCGCGCCCGAGCCCTTCGAGGAGCACCCAGCGGACGCTCCCGCCGACCGCCTTCTTGTCTTTACGTAAAGCGCGGCCGATGGTTTCGGCGTCGAGGTCGGCGGCCCGCGGGAGCCGCCCCGCGAGCGCCACGGCCTCGCGCAGAGATTCTAGCTCCGAAGGGTCGAGCAGTCCTAACCTTTTCGAAATCTCGCCGGCGGCCAGACACCCGTAGCCGACCGCCTCGCCGTGCCGGAAGCGCCGGTAGCTCGTCACCGCTTCGAGCGCGTGCCCGACCGTGTGGCCGAAGTTCAGAATCTTCCTCGAGCGCGCGTCGTTACGCCCCAGAGACTCGCGCTCGTCGCCCGCGACGATGCGCGCCTTGAACGCGCACTGCGCGGCGATGATGCGCGCGAGTTCTGCGTCGCGCCCCGCGTCCGACTCTACGACGCCCGCGCCGCCCGGACGTTTACCACGTCCTGCGCGCCTCCTCCGTCAAAAATCTCTTCGTCCGCTCGAAGAGGCGCCGGTCGCCGACGGCGCCCTGCTTGACGGCCTCGCACCAGCCCGCGGTCAGCTCGCGCGGCGGGAGTGTCGTTGAGCGTCGCCGTGTCCACGACGACGGCCGACGGCTGATGAAAGGCGCCGACGAGGTTCTTGCCCGCGGCGCGTGTTGACGCCCGTCTTGCCCCCGACCGAAGAGTCTATCTGCGCGAGCAGCGTCGTCGGCGCCTGCACGAACGCCACGCCGCGCAGGTAGAGCGCCGCCGCGAACCCTGCCACGTCCCCGACCACGCCGCCGCCGAGCGCGACGACCGCGTCGCTCCTCTCAAGCCCCGCCTCGGATAAAAATTGAAGGACGCGTTCGGCCGTCCGCATCGTCTTGAAGCGCTCGCCCTCGCCCATCAGCCAGTGCGAGACCTCGAACCCGGCGGCCCGCAGCGACGCGACGGCGCGCCCGCCGTAGAGCCCGAACACGCGCTCGTTCGAGACGAGCGCCGCCTTGCGCGCCTCCTTCGGCAGACTCGCGCGCGCGGCCTCGCCGAGTCGCGCGAGCGCGCCCGCGCCGATCTCGACCCTGTACCCGCGCCCCCCGCCCAGACGCACGGGCACGCTCAACGTCTTCAGCTCGTCCGTCATCTACGCAGTGTCAAACGCTTCAGCCGTCCCTGCCTTCGAGCGCCGCGATCCCCGCGTCGGCCAGCAGCTCGAAGTCCGGCTCGCCGCCCCAAAGGAGTTTCGACAACTCCTCCACGCGGTAGCGCGAGGCCGTGTTCCAAACGTCTATCAACTCCTCGCCCGCGCCGCGCGACTCGAACCAGCGCCGGCCGTGGCGCCCGCGCAGGTGCTCGCGGAGGCCCGCCGCGAACAGCCGCGCGCGCAAACGCGTCGCCGACTCGAACCACTCGTCGGCGTCGAGCAGGTGCGTCGCCGCCTCGTGGCGGAAGCCGGTCGCCTCCGTGAACCGCGCCGCGTACTCTTCGGCCAACTGCTCCGTACGCGCCGCCCGCGTCGCGTTCGAGCGCGAGCGCACAGGCGACCGACGCGCACTCGCGCCGCGCGCCGTAGAGGTCTAAGAGCGCCGCCCGGCGCGCGAGCGCGGACGCCTCCGCCGCGCGCATCACGCGCCGCGCCTCGAACCACGACGGGCTCGCGCAACAACCCCGCGAGCAGCAGCCCGTGCCCGACTTCGGTCGCGCGGTCGGGCGCGTGTACGAACTCGGGGTGACGGCGCGAGGTCTCGCGCGACGCCCACGCGAACATCTGCGCGCGCCCTCCCTCCACGAGACTCCGCTGGAAGAACCCGAGCCCGCCCGCGCCGCCGCCTACGACGAGCCGCACGTCCTCCGGCGGCTCGACGGCGAAGCAGGCCGAGTCCGCCGACTTGCCCACACGCTGCTCGTCGTCAACGCGCAGGCCACGCCCCGACTCGACGCGAACGCCTAAGCCCGCGAGCGTCTCGACGTAGAGCCCGCGGAAGTCGCGCGCCGGAAGCCGCGACTCGGTGTCGGCGGCGCGCTCGAAGAAGAGAAGGTCGGCGTACTCCGGCGCGCGACCCGCGCCGCGGGCCAAGCTCGCGCGCAGACCACTCCGCCAGCGCCGACATGTAGGCCGCCTCCGTCCGCCGCAGGAAGGATTCGGCCCCGGCCGCGAGGGCTTCGAGACTCACGCCCGCGAACTCTTCATAGAGCGCGCGCCGGCCCTCGAATCCCAACCCGCGCGCCGCATCATCCAACGCTTCGAGCCGCGCGGCGCGCAGGTCGTCGCACGCGCGCACCGAGTCGAGACTGCGGCGCATCAACTCCCGGCGTCGCGTGGCGTCGCGCTCGGCGGCCAGGAGCCCCGGCACGTCCGACGCGGCCACGCGCGCACCATCCCACTCGAACCCGCCCGACTCGGCGCAACGCCCCAACTCCTCCGAGACTTCGCGCGCGCGTCCTTCGGCGTACTTCAACGCGGCCGCGCCGGCGAGCGCGCGCAGGCCCGCCCGCTCCGTCTCGAACTGCGCGGGCGTCTCGTCGAGGCGGCGGCGCAGGTCTTCGACGGCCTCGCGCGTCCAGAGGTCTGCGTAGCGCTCCTCGGCGGGGCGCAGTTCGAGGCGCGGGCTCAGGCCGGCGTGGTGCTCGAAGCGCGCGCGCTCGGCCGCCGCGGAGTAGGCTGCGTAGTCGCGTCGGTAATCGCTCGGGTCCATCTTCGCGCCGAGGCGCGCCGGGCCGTCCGGGTTGGTCTGAAAGTTCGGCCGGATTGTAGCAGGCGCGCGGGGACGGGGCGAAGTTCTATGCGCTTTTGAGAGTAAAAGGGTGGATGAGAGCCGTAGGGTCTGACACGGTTCGTCGGACAAAAATAAGGAGGGCGCGGCAAACTTGGGGAATGCCGCGCCCTCTTAATGTGTGGTCACTGTCCTCACCCCAGCAACCACTGAGACGGAGGATCCACCAACCGTCTCTCTTGCCCCACACTCTCTATCGCAAGGCTCATGCCATGAAATCGCTGCGCCGGCACGCTCCAAAGTCGGCTGTTTTGCCGGGATTTTTACCTCGTCGCCTGCCGAAGGCCCGAAAGTAAAAATTGGCATCTCGTGTAACTCTTACACTCGACCTCCGAGTAAAATCTTCACGGTCGCCGAGATTTCAGCCCTCGCCGAGGCTGCGGCGGATGACGCCGGCCAGACCCTCGGCCAGCGCGTCGATCTCCGCCTGACTCTGCCCCTCGATCATGACGCGCGCCAGAGGCTCCGTCCCCGAGTAGCGCAGAAGCAGCCGCCCGCCCTCGCCCAGACGCTCGCGCACCTCGCGCGACGCGCGCGCGACCTCCTCGGCCTCCTCGAACGGCACCTTCTCGCGCACGCGCACGTTGACGAGAACCTGCGGGTAGCGCCGGAACCCTTCGGTCAGCTCCGCCAGCGCGCGCCCCGACTCGACGACGGCGCGCAGCAGGTTGAGCGTCGTCAACATCCCGTCGCCCGCCAGGCTCAGGCGCGGGAAGATGATGTGGCCCGACTGCTCGCCGCCCAGCGCTCGAGCCCGTGCGCAGAAGCTCTTCGAGCACGTACTTGTCGCCCACGTCCGTCCGCAGAAGCTCTATCCCGCGCGAGCGCAGCGCCAGCTCAAGCCCGATGTTGCTCATCACCGTGGCGACGACGCGGTCGCCCTCCAGCTCGCCGCGCTCCTGCATGCGCTGGGCCAGCGCCCAGAGCGTGGCGTCGCCGTCCACGAGCTGCCCGCGCCCGTCCACGAAGAGCGCGCGGTCGGCGTCGCCGTCGAAGGCGACGCCGAGGTGCGCGCCCTCCTCGACGACGCGCGCGCGCAGAACGTCCGTGTGGAGCGAGCCGCAGTCGCGGTTGATGTTGCGCCCGTCGGGCGCGTCGAAGGTCGAGACGACGCGCGCGCCGAGCCGCCCGAGCAGCGCCGGCGCGAGTTCGGAGGCCGCGCCGTTGGCGCAGTCCGCGACGATGGTCAGCCCTTCGAGACTCAAGCCCGCCGCGACCTCTCCGCTCAGGTAGTCGAGGTAGAGCGCGCGCAGCTCGGCCGCACACGTCCCCGCCTCCGCCGCCCCTTTCCGATTACCTTCAGCGCGACTCTCATCAGGCTTCGCGGGCGCCGCGCCGTCACCCCGCTCTCGAACTCGGCGTAGATGTCCGACTCGATGAGGCGCTCGGTCGCGTCGTCGAGCTTGCGGCCCGTCGGGGCGAAAATCTTGATGCCGTTGTCGTGGTAGGGATTGTGCGAGGCGCTGATGACGACGCCGGCGTCGGCCGGGAGCGTGCGCGCGAGATAGGCCACGCCCGGCGTCGTGATGACGCCCGCCGACACGGCCTCCGCCGCGCCCGCCCGCGAGCGCGCCTTCGAGGAACGCTTTTTCTATCCACGCGCCCGACTCGCGCGTGTCGCGCCCCGTCACGACGCGCGGCGCGCGCCCCAGCCTCTCCGCCAGATGCCGCGCGAGCGAGCGCCCCGCCGCGCGCACCGTCGCCGCGTCGAGCGGGAACCGCCCCGCCTCGCCGCGCATCCCGTCCGTGCCGAAAAGTCTCTTCATCTGTCGACCGTGAAACTCCGAGGGGCTCGTGCTGATAATTCGACGCGCCCTGCGCGCCGGGCGGGAGCGAGAGGCGCGGCGTCACCTTGCCGTCTTCCGCGAGCGTCGACGACGAGGTGCAGGTCTTCCGGGCGCAGCGCTTCGATGACCGAGCGCGGGCCGCGCACGTGACGGCGGCCGCGGCGGGCGAGACCGTGCCGCCCGACGTCGCCGCGCACCGGGACGTTCGTGAAGCGTCGCTCCGACTGCTGCCTCGGCGATCTCGACGCGCACCGAGACGAACGCGTCCAGCGGCACGACCTTGTGGTCGGGGATGTCCACGGAGACCTGCGGGAGCGCGAGCGTCTCGCGCCTTCCGGCGAGCGAGATGGTCTCGGTGAAGGCGCGCTCGACCGCGTTGATGTGGCTCTCCGGCCCGCGCACGCGGACGCGGTCGGGCATGACCGTGACGGCGCCGCGCGCGAAGCCCGCGGGCGGCTCGCCCTCGAAGCGCGCCTCGACGGGCACCTCGCGCTCGACGACGGGCTCTAAGTGGAGCGTCAGGCTGCGCGGCGTGATCTCAAGGATGCGGACGCCCTCGGGCAGCTCCATCGAGACGTTCTTGTCGGTGAGCCGCGGGTTGCGGTCGCCCGGACAGCAGCGAGGTCACGTCCACCTGCGCGACGAGGTCGCGCGCGGTGAGGACGGCCAGCTTGTCCTGGCTCCCTTCGAGCATCACGTCCACCCTGTCCACGGGGTCGTTGCCGATGTCCACGCCGTCGGGCAGGAGGAATTCGAGCGGCACGTCGTGCAGGCGCTTGGTCGCCGGCGCGCGCTGCGTCGTCACGGCGTACCAGAGGCCGAGCGTGATGAGCAAGCGCCAGAGCCTTCAGCGTCCAGTCTTCGAGGAAGAGCGCGCGCAGCCAACGCCGCGTCGACGCCGCCGCTCTCAACGTCCTTTGTCGTCTGCCTGGATGCCATCGTTACAGAGGTCTTCGGTCGGGGATTTTAAGTGGCCGCGCCGTCGTCGAAGTCGGGAGTTAACAGACCGGTCTTCAACCGACCTCCGGCCTTGCGCTCCCTGACCTCCGCCGTCAGCTCGGGCTCGGCCTGCCTCTCGGCCTTCGGCCTCGGCGTCGCGCGAGCCGGGCTCCATCGCGTCGAGGATGGCGGCGCGCAGGCGCGTGCCGTCGAGGCCGCGGCGGATCTGCCCGCCCTGCACGAACGAGACGAGCCCCGTCTCTTCGGAGACGACGACCGCGACGGCGTCCGTGTCCTCCGTGATGCCGATGGCCGCGCGGTGGCGCGTGCCGAGGTCTTTCGAGAGCATCGGGTTGAGGGTCAGCGGCAGGAAGCAGGCGGCGGCCGCCGCGCGGTGGCCGCGGATGACGACCGCGCCGTCGTGCAGAGGCGTCGCCGGGTTGAAGATGGTGACGAGCAGGTCGTAGGACAGCTCCGCGTCGAGCTTCACGCCGCCCTCGATGACGTTGCGCAGACTGACGCCGCGCTCGACGACGATGAGCGCGCCCGTCTTCGTCGAGGCGAGCGTCGTCGCGGCCAGCACGATCTCGTCGTAGACGCCCTCGCCGAACTGCCCCTTGTGCCGGATGAGGAAGGGCATCCGGAAACGGTTGCCGAAGTGGACGAGCGCCTGTCTTATCTCGTTCTGGAAGAGGACGACGATCGCGACCGAGACGACGAACGGCGACAGGCGCAGGATGGATTCGAGCGTCGCCAGGTCGAACCGCACCGCCGCCCAGTAGAGCGCGCCGAGCGCGATGAGCCCGGCCGCCATCGGCGCCGCGCGCGTCCCCCTTATCGCGCGCAGCAGCGCGTAGACCAGCAGGAAGACCAGCGCGATGTCCACGAGGTTCCGCGGCTCGCGCAGGCTCTGCCAATACTGGGTGTGCGCCTGTAGAAGCATCTTTGATTCGGGGCTCTCAGCATGTTCGGGGCCGTCAGCACACGGGCTTCAGCCGGACGGAGGGCGTTCGGGGCGGCCGCGGTGAATTTGGATACAGCTATCAGGCGGTTGACGAACAGCGCACCGCGCCATGTCAACATAAGCGGCCTCCGCCTTGTCTGGTTTGCACGCCTCCGCGCCGATTATGCGGCAAAAACGGGCGCGAATCAACGAGAGCCTTCCGCGGAGCACGAACCGTAGATGAGAGATGTGTCGAGCGGTGAGGGGCGGCGGGTGTTCAGGCTTTGGCGTCGGCGCGGCGCTTGATGCGGCCGCGGAGCAGCAGGCCGACGAGTCGGCCGGCGTCGTCCACGACGGCCAGCGCGCCCGGCGCCGTTCTCGTTGAGCAGGCGCTCGGCGCGCGCGAGCGGGGCCGAGGGAGGGACGAAGAGTTCTTCGGAGACGGGGCGCATCACGTCGCGGACGCGCGTCTGGTGCCAGCGCTCGCGCGGCAGCGCCTTCAGGTCCTTGAGCGTGAGAATGCCGTGGAGGCGTCCCTCCGCGCGCGACGGCGAAAGCCTCCTGCCGGTGGAGCGTCAGCACGTGGTCTACGAAGTGGCCGACCGTCGAGTCGGGCTCGACCGCGACGGCCGCCGCCATCGCGTCGCCGGCCGTGCGCAGGGACTTGCGGCGGCGCGTGACCGAGCGCGCCGCGTCGAAGAGGAAGAGGCCGACGACGACGAGCCACAGCCCCATGAACGGGTCGCGCCAGATGAGGTAGAAGTAGCCGCCGAAGACGACGAGCGTCGCCGCCGATGAGCTGGCCGCCGAGGCCCGCCACGCGCGTCGCGTCGTCGAGCTGCCCCGTCCGCTTCCAGAGGAACGCGCGCAGCACGCGCCCGCCGTCGAGCGGGTAGCCGGGCAGAAGGTTCGACGCCGCGATGGTGAAGTTCCAGAAGCCGACGATGGAGAGCGCCGCACCGAGGGCGTCGGCCCCGCGAGGCTGCGAGACGTAGAAGCCGGCGAGCGCGAGCACCCCGATCATGAAGCTCGCGCTCGGCCCGGCGATGGCGATGCGGAACTCGGCGCGCGGGTTGTCGGGCTCGCGGCGCAGGCGCGTCAGGCCGCCGAACGGATGAAGAACTATCTCTTCGCTCTCGATGCCCTCGGCGCGCGCGAGGAGCGCGTGCGAAAGCTCGTGGCCGAAGATGGAGAGGAAGAGCGCGAAGGTCGTCAGCACGCCGACGACCCACGCCGCTCCCGTGCCGAGATGGACGAACTGTGTCATCGTCGTCCCCTCGCGGAAGCTCACCGCGATGACCCACGCCGAGAGCGCGAAGACGAGGAACCAGCGGTAGTCGATGCGCACGGGGATGCCGAGGACGCGCGCCACCTGTATCTGCCGCCGGAAGAGGCGAAGTAGGTTCATAAAACAATAGACGACAGTCAGTAGACAGCAGTCGGGAGAAGAATGTTCCGCGGCGGTCAGTTTCAAAGGGGCGACGCCGGGGAGCGGGCTCACTGTCCGGCGTCTGCTGTCCACTGTCTACTCATTCAAACGCGCCGGCCGTCTCGTCGAGCAGGTGCGACTGCTCGTTGCGCGCGACGCGGCGCAGCAGGAGCGGCTCGTCGAAGAGTTGCGAGAGGCCGTTGACGATGGCGTAGCGGGGGTCGGGGGGCATGCGCGTCGAGAGTTTCGTCTCGCGCTGGAGGAAGTCGGCCATGCCGTCGAGGAGCGCGCCGCCGCCCGTCAGGATGAGCCCGCGGTCGTAGAGGTCGGAGGCCACCTCGGGTTGGAGTTCGCCGAGCGCGCGGTTGACGACGCGCGCGATGCGCTGGACGACGCCGTCGGCCGCGATGCAGACCTCCTCGCTCGTCACGTCCACGGCGCGCGGCGCGCCCGTCTGCACGTCGCGCCCCTTGACGCTCCGCGAGAGCGAGGGGCTCTGCGGCTCGACGGCCGAGCCCAGCTCCTTCTTCAGCATCTCGGCCGTCGGCGTCCCGATGATGAGGCCGTGGTGGCGGCGCAGGCGGTTGATGATGGCCTCGTCGATGTCGATGCTCCCGACGCGCTCGGCCTGCGCGTAGACGATCATGCCGCGCGCGACGACGGCGACGTTCGTCGTGCCGCCGCCGATGTCCACGACCGCCGAGGCGTTCTTATCCTCGACCGAGACGCCCGCGCCGATGGCCGCGGCCAGGCCCTCTTCGACCATGTAGACGCGGCCGATGTGCGCGGACTCGGCGGCGGCGTAGAGGGCGCGCTGCTCGACCTGCGTGATGCCGGAGAGCACGCTCATCACGGCGCGGCGGCTGAAGTGCGAGATGCCGCTGCGCGCGCGCCGCACGAACTGGTCGAGCATACTCTGCGTCCGCTCGAAGTCGGCGACGACGCCGTCCACCAGCGGGTAGACGAGCGACACGTCGCGCGACTCGCGCCCGAGCATCTCGTGCGCCTCGCGGCCGACGGCGACGGCCTCGCCCGTTATCTTGTTGACGGCGACGACCGCCGGCTCGTCCACGACCACGCCGCGGCCCAGCACGGCGATGATGACCGAGGTCGAGCCGATGTCGATGGCCATCGAGTCCGACACGAGGTCGCGCCACCCCTGAAGGGAGAAGAGCGAGCGCCGCCCGCGCATGAATGAGTTTGAAGACATAGGTGTTAAGTGACGAACGGGTGAATGCGGAATGATGAATTGAAGACGCGACCTTCAATTCATCATTCATCACTCGTCATTCATCATTTTCGCCAGCTTCCAGTCCACCTCGAAGATCGGGACGGGCTGGACGCGGTTCTTGACGGTGATGGGCGGGCGCGGGTGGAAGCCGCAGCCGGCGCCCTCGGCGGCGCGCGCCGTGGCGTCGCTCAGGATGATCTGGCCGGGCAGAGCGTTCTGCTCCAGCCGCGCCGCGAGGTTGACCGTGTCGCCGATGGCCGTGTACTCCGAGCGCCGCTCCGAGCCGATGTAGCCCACGGTGGCGACGCCCGTGTGCAGCCCGATGCCGATGGCGATCTCGGCCAGGCCCTCGGCGCGGAGCTGCGCGTTGATGTCCTCCATCCGGCGCTGCATCTGGACGGAGGCCGAGACGGCGTTGCAGGCGTCGTCGGGCGAGGCGGTCGGCGCGCCGAAGAGCGCCATCAGCCCGTCGCCGAGGTACTTGTCGAGCGTCCCGCCGTGCGCGAAGATGACGTCCGACATCGCCGTGAAGTAGTTGTTCAAAAGCTGCACGACGCGCTCGGGCGGCGCGTGCTCGGAGAGGCGCGTGAAGCCGCGGATGTCGGCGAAGAGCACGGTCAAGGTCTGGTTGACGCCGCCGAGCTTGAACGAGTCGGGGTTCTCCAAAATCTGCTGGACGACGTACTCGGGGAGGAAGCGCCCGTAGTTGGCGCGCGCCACCTCCTCGCGCGCGAGCCGCGCGTGCGCGCGCGCGTTCTCGACCGCGACGGCCGTCTGCGCGGCGACCGCCGAGACGAGTTCGAGGTCGTCGCGCGTGAACGAGGTGAAGGGGTCGAGCCGGTCGGCGTAGAGCGCGCCGTGGACGCGCGTGTCGGCGATGAGCGGCGCGCAGATGGTCGAATGCACGCCCTGCGCGACGATGGAGTGGACGCCCGCGAACTCCATGTCGGCCGCCGCGTCCTGCGAGAGGAGCGCCTGCCGCTCGCGCATCACCTTGCGCGTGATGGTGCGGCCGATGGGCTGCTTGCGCGCGTGCGCGGCGCGCTTCTCGTCGCGCACGCGCATGGCGACGACTTCGAGGTCTTCGTCGCCCTCGCCGTCCTGCCTCGACTCGTCGCCGAGGAGCGCGACGACGCGGTCGGCCGGCGTCGCGCTGAGGATGACCTCGCACGCCTTCTCGAAGATGGGGTCGAGGTCGAAGACCGAGCCGAGCGTCTTCGACATCTCGTAGAGCAGCGCGAGGATGCGCGCCTTGCCGCGCAGGTCTTCCAGCTCGGCGTTGAGCGCCTGCGGCGAAGGAGCGCTCGGCCGTGGCGGGGACGGCGCCGCGCTGGCGCGCCCGACCCGAGCGCGGCGCGGATGACATCGTTGGCCGAGACGAGGAGCTGCGTGCCGCCGAGCGGCTTGTCCTCGAAGCGCGCCTCGGGCTCCTTCTTGCGCTCGTCGGAGAGGTCGAGGCGCAGGCGGCTCGCGCCGATCTGGACGGAGTCGCCGTCGCGCAGGGGGTGTTCGAGCCGCTGCTCGCCGTTGACGAAGACGTGGTTGGCCGAGGGCTTGCCGTCGAGGCTGCCGTCGAAGAGGACGTAGGCGCCGTTCTCGGAACTTGACGTGCGCGTGGTAGCGCGACGCGCGCGGGTCGTTCAGGACGACGCGGTTGTCGGGCGCGCGCCCGATGGTACACACGCCCTGCGGCGAGAGCGGCAACTGCCACGCGCGCCCCCCGGCGTCTGTGATGTGCAGAAGAGCCATAAGACCCGAGACCCTGTTAGGGAGGAGTACTCTGACGCGGATTCTACATGCAAAGCTCCGGGGGTGACAAAGGGGGCGGGCGCGGAGGCTCGAAGGGCGCGACCGCGTCCGGTAAAGTCTGCCCGCCGCGCCGACCGCGGCGGCTCGCGCCTATTTGTTAAGGCGTGCGTAACCTCCGTTCAGCTGTATGTGATATAGGGTTTATGGCGCGCACCGGCCGTTCGCGGAAACGTCCTTCTCACGGGCCGGGCTCGGTCGTCGGTAAGAGGACTCTTCACCGAAAGGATGATGCTTATGCGCCAGTTGATGCTACGCGCGTGCGCGCTCGCTCGCGCTCGCCGCCTTCACGGCCGCGGGCGCCCGCGCGCAGACGGCAGCCGACGCCGGCCGAGACGCCCGCGACGCCCGCGGCGTCGCCGGAAGTGAAGACCTCGGGCGGCCTCTTCGCGCTCGAAGAGGTCGAGCGGCAGTTGCGCGCGCAGCGCGAGGAGATCGAGCAGCTCCGCGCCGCCGTCAAAGAGCAGTCGCGCCTGATCAACGACCTGCGCTCGCGCGTCGAGGACACCGAGCGGCTCGCGGCCGGGCGGCCCGCCGGCGCGGCCGCCGTGCGCGACGCGGCCTACTCCGCCGCGGCCGGCGCGACGCCCGACGGGCCGCAGTCTGCCGCCGCGGCCGGCGCGGGCGGGAAGCAGGGCGAAGGGCTCGAAGCGCGCGTGGCGCGCGTCGAGGAGCAGGCGAAGAAGACCGCCGACAGCGGTCTCGAGGCAGCTCGGCTCGATGACCTTCTTCGGCGACATGCGCTTCCGCTACGAGTCGTTCTACGGGCAGCAGAACGCGCTCGCGTCGAGCGGACGACCCGGCCGCGTTCGGCAACCCGCTCACGACGCGCCAGCGCCTGCGCCTGCGCGCGCGCTTCGGCGTGCGCGGCCGCATCAGCGACGAGTTCGACTGGGGCCTGCGCGTCGCGACGGGCACCTTCGACGACGTGATCTCGACCAACCAGACGCTCACCGACTTCTTCACGCGCAAGCCCTTCGCCATCGACCAGGCGTACTTCAACTACAGGCCGAAGAAGCTCCCACGGCTTCCTGCTTCAGGCGGGCAAGTTCGACACGCCGTGGACGCGCACGGAGCTGACGTGGGACAACGACATCATGGTCGAGGGGCTGACCGAGAGCTACACGCGCACCTTCAAGAAGTCGCGCCTTCAAGAACTTCTCGCTCCTCGCGTGGCAGCTCCCGCTGCTCGAACGCAACTCGGCCTTCGTGCTCGGCGCGGACGGCCGGCGTTGACCTCTGACGCCTCCGGGCGCGCGGGGCGCGACCTCGCGCTCTACGGCGCGCAGGCGCGCACCGCAGATCGCGTCGAAGAACGTCTCGCTCAAGCTCTCGGCCGCCGACCTCTACTTCTCGGGGACGCAGTTCATCACGCCCGCGCAGGTCTTCGGCGCGAACATCCAGTTCCCCGTCACGGTCGTCATCCCCGCTTCGGGCACGACCCCCGCGCGCACGGTCACCACGCAGGTCTCCGTCCCGCGCGACCTCCTCGTCGCGGGCAACGCCAACCTCGGGGTCTCGCTCGCGAACACGAACGCGGTCAACCGCGACGGCCGGCTCTCGTCGGGCTACAACCTCGTGGACTTGATCGCGCGCGCCGACCTCACGCGCAGCCGGAAGCTGGCCCGTCATGCTTCTCTTCAACTTCGTCACGAACACGCAGACGCACGACGTGGTGACGGCCGGGGCGGGCGGGCGCCGACGTGCTGCTGCCGAACGACGAGGGGCAGGGCTACTGGGCCGAGTTCAGGTCGGCAAGGACATCCTGCGGCTGCCGCGCGGACAAGGTCGCGCGCGGCGACTCCTTCTTCAACTACACCTTCATCCGCGCCGAGAAGGACGCGATCCTCTCGCCCTTCAACGGGAGCGACCTCGGGCTCGTCGACGGACATGCGCGTGCACCGCTTCTTCGTCGGCTACGCCCTCGACCCGCGGGTCGCGTTCACGCTTCACGGGCTTCTTCACGCAGCGGCCGACGGGCCTGCTCGGCGCCTTCGGCCAGACGCCGCCCGGCTCGCTCAACCGCACGCTGACGCGCCTACAGTTCGACACCATCCTGCGCTTTTAAAACAGCGCCTTTGAGCGATAGCGGGCGGGCGCGTGTGACTTCGTTAAGTGTCACACGCGCCCGCCCGCCGCCGTTCGCGGCATTGTTAATCTACGCGCCGCGCCGCGCATAAAATCGACTCAAGTGGTCTGAAAATACTGCGCTGTCAGGCGCGCGAAATAGGGGTAGAATTCGCTCTCACGGATGAGCCCGAACAAGCAGCGCGTTCCCGGGGCTCGCCGTCTTAGCGCCCGGCCGAAAGGAGTCGTGTTCATGCCCAACAGGTCGTTTCTCTCCTTCGCACTTCTGCTCACACTCGCTCCGCTGTGCGTGGCGCAGCCGGCCGCGAAGACCCCGGCGCCCGAGCCGGCCGCGCCCGAGCAGCAGCAGGATGCGGCGGACGATGGCGCCGCGCGTCGCGGGGCGCTGCTCGCGGAGTTGCGCGCGCTCGAAGCCGAGTCCCGGGAGCTTCTCAAACCCCTCGACGCGGCATCGGCCAGGGCTGAGATCGCCGCGGCCGCGTGGTCGCTCGACCGCGAGTGGGCGAAGTCTCTGCTGCGTGACGCGCTCGCGCTCACCTTCCCCGAAGAGGTCTACCGCGCGCCGCTGCGCGAACGACCCATCGGCGCGGAGCTACAGTTCGGCCCGGCCGAGAACGGCGCGCGCGGTCGCATCCGCAGCCGCATCTTCGGCATCGTGGCGCGCGACCGCGACTTCGCGCGCGAGCTGAGCGAAACGGAGGCGCGCGAGCTGGGCCGGGTCGAGGAGGTGCAGCGCGAAACGTCAATGGCGGTTGAAGCCGCCGAAGAGGGAAGGCTCGAAGAGGCCGAAGAACTCATCCTCCGCGCGGCCGAGGCCGAGCCGACACTCATCAACGTCGGCGGGGCCATCAACCACGTCGCCGCCCGCGACCGCGCCGCGGCCGACCGCCTCATCCTCGCCTACATCGAGCGCCTGCGGCGGCTCCCGCTCACGGTCTTCACCGAACGCAACCACACGAGTTTGCGCGTGCCGATGAGCTTCGCCATGATGCTGCGCCCCAAGGACAACCCCTTTGAAGGCCCGGCGCCGGCGCCCCCGCCGCCCGGCCGCGAGGTCGTGCGCGCCTACGTCTTGTTCATCGTGGAGACCATGACCCGCATCGAGCAGGCGGGCGGCGACCTCACGCAGATGCAAAGCTTCGCCGTCATCGCCTGGCCGAACATGATGCAGCACGCCCCG
This sequence comes from uncultured Acidobacteriota bacterium, assembly GCA_963726735.1. Classification (GTDB taxonomy): domain Bacteria; phylum Acidobacteriota; class Blastocatellia; order Pyrinomonadales; family Pyrinomonadaceae; genus QHXN01. Next base: position 437,054 of record CAVSDM010000017.1, on the reverse strand, counting down.
GAGATGGCCGCACAACTCGGGGCGTTGGAGCGCGCGAGCCGGCGCCCGGGGCGGGGCGCGCCCCCGCTCCGAACCTTCGCCGAGATCAACGCCGAGTACGACCCCGCGAAGAAGTACGCGGAGCGTCTGAAGACCGCGCGCCAGACGAAAGACCCGCTCCAACTGGAGATGGCCGCTTCCGCCGCGATGCAGCGTAAAGAGTTTGAAGAGGCGCGCAAGCTCATCGCGTTGATGAAGGACGGCGAGACGAAGACGCAGTTGACGGAGGGGGCGAACACGAAGGAGTCGCTCCACCTGCTCGGCGCGGGCGACCTCGCCGGGGCCGAGCGGCTCGCGCGACAGTTGAACCGCGTCGCCTCCGTCCTCCAGGTCTACCCGCCGCTCGTCCGCAGGCTCGCGAAGGACGGCGACGCGGGCCGCGCCGCGCTGCTCTCTGACGAGGCCGGGCGGCGGCTGCGGGCCTCGGCCGAGAGGAGCAACAGCAACGACAACTTCATCCCGACGCTGCTCGCGCCGGTGGCGGCCTCCATCCGCCTCTACAAGCAGACGCGCGCGCTCGAAGCGTTGAGCGAGGTGGCGCTCGCCGTCGAGCCGGTCGCGCCGCAGTCGGCGCTCGACCTCCTCGACGCGCTCGCCGAGACGGCCGCCAAAGCGCGCGTCACCTCCGAGCACGGCAACCCGAACTTCAACCCCGAGGCGTTCGCGCGCCTCTCCGCGCGCGACGCGGGGCGCGTGCGCTCGACGGCCGCGCGCCTCGAAGACCGCCTGCAAAGAATCGCCGCCCTCGCCGCCGTCCACCGCGGCGAGGCCGAGCGGCTTGAGCAGGAGAAGCGCGCGCCGCGTTAGAGTCTCGCCGAAGGAGCGCGGTGAACGGGCGGCGGACGGTTTCTCCGCCCGAAGCCGCGCCGCCTGTTGCAATTTTGACAAGAATTCCGGCGCAACTTTCTGGGCGAATTCAAAACCTTGACCCGCGCGGGGGCGGCTTGTTACACTTTCGTTAGATTTAACGAACCGCCGGCGCCGCGCCGCTCAATCCCCTCAAGGGAGCCCCAACCCGACCTTGCGACGCGGCCATGTTTTTTGCAACACAGGAGGTGTAGTGGTGGGTTTCAAAGTCGGCCAGAAAGTCGTTTACCCCAATCATGGCATCGGCACCATCGAACGCATTGAACAGAAACAGATCGGAGCGAGCAGCCTGCCCTTCTATACGCTCCGCCTTGCCTCGACCAACTCGGTAGTCCTCGTCCCCGTCGCCAACGCCGGCGAAGTCGGCCTCCGCTCCCCCATCAACGCGGGCGAGTGCGAGATGCTTCTGAAGCACCTCTCGGACGACTTCCGCGGCGCGGCCCACGACTGGAAGGACCGCTTCAAGGAGTTCTCCGACAAGATGCGCACGGGCGATGTCTTCGAGGTCGCCGACGTGCTGAAGAACCTGACCTACCTCAGCCACTCGAAGCCGCTCTCATTCCGCGAGCAGCGCATGCTTGAGCGCGCACGCTACCTCGTCGTCTCCGAGCTTGCCGCCGTCTGCCGCCAGCCCGAGTGCAGCGTCGAGCCCCGCGTCACGGAGGCACTGACGCGCGCCTGCGCTCGCCACGAGCGCCGCCCCGCGCGCACCCGCGTCGCCGCCGGCGCCGTCGCCGGCCACTAAGCCGACCTAACACACGCTACACACGAACCCCCGACCCGCGCCGCGAGGCTCCCCCGCCCCGGCGGGACTGTCTCTCTGTGTGTGTCAGGCAGTAGCTCAGACAGGAAAACGAAGCGGCGCGCCCGGCCCGAAGGCTGAAGCGCGCCGCTTTGTCTTCCTGTTCGACTACTGCCTACTGCATTACCACACCTGGCAGCGGTCCTTCTCGGGGCGCACCATCGGGTCGCCGGCCTTGCAGCTGTAGGCGGCGGCGAACTCGGGCATGTTCGAGAGCGGGCCGTTGACGCGGAAGCGGTCGAGCGGGTGCGGGTCGGACTGCGTGACGAAGCGCGCGAACTCGGGCGTGTACTTCGACGCCCAGACCTGCGCCCACCCGAGGAAGAAGCGCTGCTCTGCCGTCAGGCCGTCGATGTTGGCGGGGCGCGGCTTGCCCGCCAAAGACTTCTGGAACGCGTCGTAGGCCATCGCCAGCCCGCCGAGGTCGGCGATACTTTCGCCCGCGACGAGCTTGCCCTGCACGTTCAGGCCCGGCTCGACCTCGAAGGACGAGAACTGGTTGATGACGCACTCCGAGCGCGTCTGGAAGTTCTTCAGGTCGGCGGGCGTCCACCAGTCCTTAACGTTCCCTTGCAGGTCGAACTTCGCGCCCTGGTCGTCGAAGCCGTGCGTGATCTCGTGGCCGATGACCGCGCCGATGGCGCCGTAGTTGACGGCGTCGTCGGCCTCGGGGTTGAAGAAGGGCGGCTGAAGGATGCCGGCCGGGAAGACGATCTCGTTGCGGAACGAGTTGTTGTAGGCGTTGACCGTCGGCGGCGTCATGCCCCACTCGGCCTTGTCAATCGGCTTGTCGATCTTGGCGAAGTCGCGCGCCTGCGCGAACTCGCTGGCGCGGATGATGTTCGCGGCGTAGGAGTCGCGCGTGACGTTGAGGCGCGAGTAGTCGATCCACTTCTCGGGGTAGCCGATCTTCTGGCCGAAGGCGGCGAGCTTGGCGGCCGCGGCCTTGCGCGTCTCGTCGCTCATCCAGTCGGCCTTCTGGAGCCGGCCGTTGAAGGCGTCGATGAGGTTCGCGATCATCGTCTGCATCCGCGCCTTCGACTCGGGCGTGAACGCGCGCGCGACGTAGACCTGCCCCAGCGCCTCGCCGAGGTTGTTGTCGGCCGAGGACGTGCAGCGGCGCCAGAGCGGGTACTGCTCCTTGCGGCCCGAGAGGGTCTTGCCGAAGAAGTTGAAGTTCTCGGTCTCGAAGCTTCGACGAGAGCGCGCCCGCGGCGGCGTTGACGAGCTGCCAGCGCAGGTAGGTCTTCCAGTCGGCGACGGGCACCTCGACCAGCGCCTTGTCGGCGGCCTGGAAGTACTCGGGGTGCGCGACGTTGATCGTCAAGTCCTTCTGAAGGCCGAGGGCCGCGAAGTAGTCGGCCCACGAGAAGTTCGGCGTGAGCTTCGCCAGCTCGGCCGGCGTCATCAGGTGGTACTGCGTCGTCGGGTCGCGCAGCTCGACGGGGCCGCGCGAGGCTGCGGCGAGGCGCGTCTCGATGGCCATCACGGTCTGCGCGTTCTTCGCGGCGGCGTCCGGGTCGTCGCCGAGCGAGCTTGAACATGTTCGTCAAGTGCTGGACGAAGTCGGCGCGCAGCTTGACCGACTTCTCGTCGGTCTTCGAGTAGTAGTCCTTGTTCGGCAGCGAGAGCCCGCCCTGCCCGACCGTGCCGATCTGCATCGAGCTGTTCTTGAAGTCGGGCGCCGCGCCGAAGCCGAAGAGCGCGGGCAGGCCCGTCCGGTGGAAGTAGGCGAGCTCGGCCTGGAGGCCCTTCAGGTCTTTGACCTTGTCGATGCGCGCGAGGTAGGGCGCGAGCGGCTTGGCGCCCTCGGCCTCGCGCTTCGCCTCGTCCATGCAGGTGGCGTAGAAGTCGCCGACCTTCTGCTCGTTCGAGCCGGCCCGGGCCTTCGTGTTCTTGGCGGACTCTTCGAGAATCTCGCGCAGCGTCTTGCGGTTGTTCTCGGCGAGGATGTTGAAGCTGCCCCAGGATGATTGGGCCGCGGGGATTTCGGTCGTCTTCAGCCAGTTGCCGTTCGAGTACTGGTAGAAGTCTGTGCAGGCCGAGACGGTCTCGTCCATGCGCGCCTTGTCGAAGCCGCGCCCCTTGCCCCCGCCGGTCTGCGCCAGCGCGACGAAGCAGAGCACGCACGCGGCCAGCCCGGCGGACGCGGCGCGAAAGTTAAAAAAACGCATGAGTGGACTCCTTGTCTGAACGTTGTGATTACTTGAATCGGGGGACCCTCAGCCGTAGACGGTTTGTGAGCCGGTGACGGTTTGAGCCTCTTAATACGACCGGCCCGCGTGTTGGTTTCAAACGAGGCGCGCGCCGGCCGTCGGAGCTTTAACGGGGGAGTTTAGCGGACGGTTTCACGCCCGCGGGGGATTTGTGACGAGCCGCCCGCCTCTTGTGTTGAGCGGGACGAAAGGGGGGATGAAAAAAGCAGGCAGGAGGCAGGAGGCAGTTGAGAGAGCCGCTGTCGAGAATTGAGAATTAGTCTTTCAACGCCCGCAGCGCGGAGCGACTGCCTCCTGCCATCTGCCTACTGCTACTGCCTCCGTGCAGCTTCTTCCAAGCTTCGACGTAGGGCGCGGCCTTCGGGTTCTGCTCGTTCCAGCGCGGCTCCTGCACGGAGTCGGCGAGCGAGAGGGCGGCGCGGCCGACGGTGCGCACGACGCGCGCCATGTTGGCGAAGTCGATCTTCTGCCACTCGTCGCCGACGGCGTGGTAGTCGGGGAACTCGAAGGCGACGCCCGCGGTGTGCGCGGGCACGCCCGCGTCCGCGAGCGACTGGTTGTCGCTGCGCGAGAAGAAGGAGTCCGACTTCGTCGGGTGCTTGTAGACGCGCACGCCCTCCACTTCGCCCGCGCGCTGTAAGGCCGCGCCCACGTCCGAGTAGTCGAAGCCCGTGACGGCGAGCGTGCCGACCTGCGGCCCCTCGCTGTCGTCCGTGCGCCCGATCTGCTCCATGTTCACCTGCGCGACGGTCTTCTCCAGAGAGACCAGCGGATGGCGGCCGTAGTAGCGCGAGCCGACGAGCCCCAACTCCTCGCCGAAGAAGGTCATGAAGAGGATCGAGCGGCGCGGGCGCGGGCTCAGCTTCGACAGCGCCGACGCCAGCTCCAACACGCCGACGGTGCCCGAGCCGTCGTCGTTCGCGCCGTTGTTGATGCAGTCCTCTTTCGAGGCGTCGCAGTTCTCGCGCACGCCGATGTGGTCGTAGTGCGCCGAGACGATGACGTACGTCTCTTTGAGCGCGGGGTCGGAGCCGCGCAGGATGCCCGCGACGTTGCGCACTTTGATCGGCGTCTCGGACGGCGCGGGGATGCGCACGTCGGCCGTCGTCTCGGTCGCGCCCGCGGGCAGAGAGTCGTAGAAGCGCGCGGCCGCGGCGCCGTGGACGAAGACGAGCGGCGCCGTCTGCGAACCGCCCAGTCCCAGATCGGGGACGTTGCGCCCCGCGCCGCTCTGCTCGGGGTCGAAGACGCGCGGGGCACGGCCGCCGCGCACGCGCTCGCTGCTCCGGTTGAAGGCGAGGACGAGCGGCGAGCCGAGTGCGCGCGCGCGCGAAAGGAACTCGTTCTCCTCGCGCAGCAGTTGCATGGCGCGCCCCATGTCGCCGCGCGGGAAGGCCGGGAACTCCGTGACGACGACGCGCCCCTCGACCTGCTCGCGCGTGAGCGCGGCCGGGAAGTTCGCGTAGTCAACCTTCAAGAGCCGCGCGCCGCTCACATCGAGATCACCCGCCGGCTCCCACAGACTGAAGCCCGCGACGCTGAAGCCGACGCCCAACTGCTCGGGGGTGACGGCGGGCGCAGAGCCCGGGCCGCCCGAGAAGCTCAAGCGGAAGGCCGCGGCGTCGCGCGCCGACAGGCGCCAGTTCGCCGTCTGGAAGTAGCCGTCGTCACCCGCGGGCTCAAGCCCCGCGCGCCGGAACTGCGCGGCGATGTACTCGGCGGCGATGTCGAGGCCGCGCGAAGGCGTCTTGCGCCCTTCGAGCGCGTCCGAGGCGAGGAAAGAGAGGTGGCCCTTCATGCTCTCGGCCGACACGCCTTCGAGCGCCGCGCGCCAACGCGCCGGGTCGCCCTTCGGCTGCGCCGCGACGCGGCCGCGTCTGCGCCCCTCCGGCGCCCCACGCGGCGCACAGCACGAACGAGGACGAGCGCGGCCCTCGTCAACGACCTCACCCTGCACACGAACGTACTCATTCGACCCTCACGCCGCGCCAGAAGGCGACGCGGTCTTTGATCTCCTTCGCCGCGTCCTTCGGCTCCGGGTAGTACCACGCCGCGTCCGCGTTCACTTCATCGCCCGCCACCACGTCGTAATAACTCGCCATGCCCTTCCAGGGCAGGTCGTGTGCGTCCCGCTCTCGCGAAAGTGTTCGCGGTTGATCGAGTCGGCCGGGAAGTAATGATTCCCCTCGACGACCACCGTGTCGTCGCTCTCCGCCAGCACCGCGCCCTTCCATGTCGCTTTCATCGCTCGCTCCCTCCAGATGTTCTTATCCGCGCGTCAGTTGACGGTACTTGATGCGGTGCGGCTGCGTGGCGTCTTCGCCGAGGCGCGCGCGCTTGTCCTCTTCGTATTCGGAGAAGTTGCCCTCGAACCAGAAGACCTGGCTGTCGCCCTCGAAGGCGAGGATGTGCGTGGCGATGCGGTCGAGGAACCAGCGGTCGTGGCTGATGACGACGGCGCAGCCGGCGAAGTTCTCCAGCGCCTCTTCGAGCGCGCGCATGGTGTTCACGTCGAGGTCGTTGGTCGGCTCGTCGAGGAGGAGGACGTTCGCGCCCTCCTTCAGCATCTTGGCGAGGTGGACGCGGTTGCGCTCGCCGCCCGAGAGCGCGCCGACCTTCTTCTGCTGGTCGGAGCCGGAGAAGTTGAAGCGGCCGACGTAGGCGCGCGAGTTGACCTCGCGCGGCCCGAGCTTGATCGATGTCCGACCCGCCCGAAATCTCCTCCCAGATGCTCTTCTCCGGGTCGAGCGTGCGCGACTGATCGACGTAGCCGAGCTGCACGGTCTCGCCGACGCGGATGTTGCCGGCGTCGGGCTGCTCGGCGCCCGTCACCATGCGGAAGAGCGTGGTCTTCCCCGCCCCGTTCGGGCCGATGACGCCGACGATGCCGCCGGGCGGGAGCTTGAAGGTCATGCCCTCGACGAGCAGACGGTCGCCGTAACCCTTCGACACGGCGTCGGCCTCGATGACGACGGCGCCGAGGCGCGGCCCCGCCGGGATGTAAATCTCAAGCTCGCGCGTGCGCTGCTCGTTCTGCTGGGCGAGCAGGGCTTCGTAAGAGTTGATGCGCGCCTTGGACTTGGCGTGGCGCGCCTTCGGGCGCCATGCGTATCCATTCCAGCTCGCGCTCCAAGGTCTTCTGCCGGTCGGACTCCTGCTTCTCCTCGCGGCGCAGGCGCTCCTGCTTCTGCTCCAGCCACGAAGTGTAGTTGCCCTTCCACGGGATGCCCTCGCCGCGGTCGAGTTCGAGAATCCAGCCCGCGACGTTGTCGAGGAAGTAGCGGTCGTGCGTGACGGCGATGACCGTGCCGGCGTACTGCTGCAAGTGCTGTTCGAGCCACCCGACCGACTCGGCGTCGAGGTGGTTGGTCGGCTCGTCCAGGAGGAGGATGTCGGGCTTCTTCAGCAGCAGACGGCAGAGCGCGACGCGGCGCTTCTCGCCGCCCGAGAGGACCTTCGACCGGCGTCTCGCCCGGCGGGCAGCGCAGCGCGTCCATCGCCATCTCAAGGCGCGAGTCCAAGTCCCACGCGTCCGAAGCGTCGAGCTTCTCCTGCACCTCGCCCTGACGTTCGAGGAGCTTGTTCATCTCGTCGTCCGACATCTCCTCGCCGAACTTCGCGTTGATCTCGTCGAACTCTTTGAGGAGCGAGACCGTCTCGGCGACGGCCTCCTCGATGGTCTCGCGGACGGTCTTCGACTCGTCGAGCTGCGGCTCCTGTTCGAGGTAGCCGATGGTGTAGCCGGGCGAGAGCACGGTCTCGCCCGTGTAGCCCTTGTCCACGCCCGCGATGACGCGCAGAAGCGTTGACTTGCCCGAGCCGTTGAGGCCGATGACGCCGATCTTCGCGCCGTAGAAGTAGGACAGGTAGATGTCCTTCAGGACCGCGCGCTTGTCGTAGTGGCGGCTGACGCCGACCATCGAGTAGATGATTTTGTTGGGCTGTGTGCTCATTGAGACGTGTGAAATCCTCTTTCCGAATGTTTAAGGGTTTGAGTACGTACAAGGTACGACAGGCGTGTGGGAAAGGCAAAAGGAAGTAGCCAGTAGTCAGTAGGCGTCGCTTGAGAAGGTTGAGGATGAAGCCCGGACGGTTCGCGCGGCGACGGTTTTCTACCGGCTACTGACTACTGTCTACTGGCTACTGTTTTTCCGACTTCACTTCCATCACGTTGTTGACGTTGCCGGCCTCGTCCTCGGCCGTGTCGGGGTTGGAGGGGTCTAAGAGCCAGTCGCCGTCCACGATGAACTTGTACTGGTAGACGCCGGGGTCGAGATCGACGCGGCAGACCCACTCGTCGCCCTCGCGCGCGAAGATGAGCTGCGACTGGTTCCAGGCGTTGAAGGTGCCGGTGAGGACGACCAGCGACGCTTCCGCGTGGCCCTTGAGCCTGAAGGTCGTGTTGCCCTTCAACGAAGGCGGCGGGCAGCTCCACGCGGCGCGCGGTGTAGGGCTCGCCCTCGTAGACGAAGGTGAGCGTCGTGACGCGCCCCTCGTCGTCGCGGCCGAACCTGACGGGCGTGCCCGCCAACTCGTCCGTGAACGCCTCCCGCTTCCCGCGCGCGAGGCGCCGCCGCTTCAGGTTCGACGGCTTCATCCACAGCTCCCCGCCCGCGAGCGTCACGTCCAGCGTCGAGACGGGGATGAGCCCCACCTCCAGCTCGTACCGCCCCGCGTAATCCTTGAGCGCCGCGCCGCCCGTCTTGCCCGGCGTCGGCTTCGCCTCCTGCGCGCGCGCGCACGCGCCCGCGCGATTTGGAACGCGAGCGCGACGAGCAGCACCCGCACCGCCTGAGTCATAAAAGCCTTCCCCCTGGATAAGAGTATGAACGAGGAACGCCGAACGATGAACCGAAGGCTTGCCGTCTTCGGTTCATCGTTCAGCGTTCAGACCTCAACGTTTCACGTCAGTACTGCCAGTTGACGTTGACGAAGCCGGTGCCGCTGCCGGGCACGGTGTAGGTGTGGTTCGCGCCGGCCTCCCACGTGACCGCGCCGTTGGCGGCGATCTTGATGAACTTGAACTGGAGGGTCTGCCCCGCCGGGACGCTGGCGGTCAGGAACCAGTTCGGGTAGTTGGGCGTGAGCATCGGGCCGACCGCGGCGTCCCACGTCGTCGCCCAGTTGCTCAGCTCGACCGTGTTGCCCGTCAGGAAGATGTAGTCGCCCGTCTGCGTCGGCGAGGCGTTGAAGACGGTGAAGGTGACGGGGATGAGCTTCGCCGCCAGCACCGTGAACTGGATGCCGTTCGAGACCTGGCTCGAAGAGTTCGTGACCGTCACCTGGTAGTTGCCGTTCGTCACCGCGGGCACGGTCGCGACGATCTGCGTCGCAGACCACGAGTTGACCGTCGCGGTCGTCGTCCCGAACTTCACCGTCCCCTGCGTCGTCCCGAAGTTCTTGCCGCCGATGGTGACCTTCACGCCGGGCTGCGCCGACGGTCGGGCCGATGGAGCCGATCTGCGGGAAGCCGCCCGTCTCGGTCGCCTGCCAGACGGCGACGCTGCCGGCGGGCAGAGAGAAGGCCGCGACGGGGTTGTTGCCGCCCGACCCGGAGGTGACGTTGATGCTGACGCCCGAGAGCAGGCCCGTCAGGTAGTCGCTGTAGGAGCCGGCGGGCAGCGCTGGTGTTGAGCCCCGTGATGTTCGCCGCCGACGCGCCCTTGTTGATGGCGACGAGGACGACGTTGCCGTAGAACTTCCGCTCGTAGATGTACACGTCGTTGTTCATCCAGCGCTGCTGGTGCGAGCCGTAGGGGACGGCCGTGTTGTTGCGCCTCAGGGTCGAGAGGCGGTTCGTCAACGTGTAGGCGGTCGTCGAGGTGCTGAAGGAGTTCATCATCGGGCGGTTGTAGGGGTCGCCGCCGCCCGAGGTGTTGTCGACGAGGTACTGCTCCGTGCCGTAGTAGATGCAGGGGATGCCGCGCTGCGTGAGGATGAAGGCGAGCGCCTGGTGGAGCCGCGTCTGGCTGCTGTTGACGGTGGGGAAGCGCGTCATGTCGTGGTTGTCGATGAAGGTGACGAGGTCTTCGTCCCACGTGAAGTTGGCGGCCTCGGCGACGAGCACGTTCTCGATCTCGCTGAAGTTGGCGTTCGAGCCGAAGACGTTCCGGATCGCCGTGTTGAGCGGGAAGTCGAGCATCGAGATGCCGCTCTTGTTGGAGTACTTGTAGGAGTCGCGGTAGAGCGGGTCGGAGGTGCCGGTCTGATACCACTCGCCGAAGAGGAAGCTGTCCTTGTAGGTGTAGATGGAGTTGGCGAGGCTGTACTGCCAGCCCCAGTTGAGGTGCTTGATGGCGTCGATGCGGAAGCCGTCCACGCCGTGATCCTGGAAGAGCTTGGCCGAAGCCTTGAGGTAGGCGTCCACGGTCGCGTTCGTCTGGTTGAGGTCGGCGAGGTTGAAGAGCGTGTAGTACTGCACCTGATAGCGGTCGTCCCAGTTCGAGATGTTGCCGTTGTGGTGGAAGTAGCCGTTGGTGTCGTTGGTGTAGTTGCCGACGAAGGTGCCGTTGTCGTAGAAGGCGCCGAACTCGCCCGCGTTGTCCTGCGTCGTGTGGTTGGGCGCGAAGTCCACGATGACCTTGATGCCGTTCTGGTGCGCGGCCGTCACGAGGTTGTCAAACTCAGTCCACGTGTTCGAGGCGTTGCCCGAGTGCTCCTCGATGCGCTTGAAGTCGCGCCCCTGATAGCCGTGGTAGGAGGCGGTCGGGTTGCCGTTGCCGTCGGGGATGTTGGCGTTCAGGTTATCGACGGGCGGCGAAATCCAGATGGCGGTGACGCCGAGGCCCGCGAGATAGGACATCTTCTGCTGGATGCCGGCGAGGTCGCCGCCCCAGTAGGCGCGCCAGTTCGTCTTCGTCGAGTCGTAGAGCCCCGAAGACTGCGGCGGGTTGTTGTTGGCGGTCGAGCCGTCGAAGAAGCGGTCGGTGATGATCTGGTAGACGACCTCGCGCTTGAAGTCTGCGCCGAGGGCGGCGGCGGGCGCGAGGGCGACGAGGATGACGAGGGCGATTGAGAAGGCGGCGGCCTTCCCCCGGTTGAGTCTGCGCAGCATGGTGGGAGTTACCTCCTTGGAATACCGTTCGAGAATGGCGGCGCGTCAGCGCGGCGCCGCGGGCGAGGTTCGTTCGCGTAACAACTTCGGGGCGGATGCGTGAAGTGAGGCGGAGTATAGCGCGGAGAGGGGGAGAAGGAAAGTAGACAGTAGCCGGTAGACAGTCAGTCAGGTAGGAAGACAAAGCGGCGCGCCCGAACTGAAGGCTTCGGGCGCGCCGCCTGGTTACTGTCTACCGACTACTCTACTGTCTACTGCTTCTTGTACTTGTCGATGAGCTGCTGCATGCCGTCGGTCGAGCCCTTGTGGCGGTACTTGTAGTAGGGGCCGATGCGCTCGCGGAAGGCGGCGTTGGCCTGTGCGAACTCGGCCTTGCCGTCGGTGAAGGCGATGGCGCGCGCGTAGGCGTCGATGACCCGGTCGAGCGCGGCCTCGGCCTTCTGCGTCGCGGCCGGCTTGTCGGCGGGCGAGGCGACCATGGCCCTCTTGGCGTAGCTCCTCGTATTCGTCTGTTGAGCAGGTCGCTCAGCAGGAAGTAGATGGCGGCGTCGGGCGAGTTCAGCCCGACGGCCTTCTCCAGCAGCGGGACGGCCGCCGCGTTGTCGTTCGCCTTGAAGGCGAGGATGCCGGTCTCGCGGTAGAGCGAGACGAGCGCCTGCTTCTTGAAGTCGGGCCACTTCGCGGCGTCGAAGCCCGCGGGCATCTTGTCGGCTTCGAGGAGCGCGAGGGCCTTGGCGCCGTAGTCGCGCCCCTGCGCGACGAAGGCGTTGTTGTTCTTGATGGCCTCCGCCGAGGCGAGGATCGTCAGGTTCTGCATCACCGTAACGTCGTCCGGGTGTTCGGCGAGCCACTTGGTGCCGAGCGTCATCGCGTCCTGCGTCTGCCCCGTGTTGATGTAGGAGTTCAGGAGCGAGGCGGTGACGAGCGGCGCCTCGCCGGGCAGGTTGAAGATTTCGAGGAAGGTCTGCGCGAGCGAGCCCTTGGCCTGGTTGTCGGTCGTCTCGGCGATCTCGCGGGCGATTGACTCGGCGATCTGCCCGCGCAGAGGGCTCTGCGGGTACTTCTTGACGAAGGCGGCGGCCAGTTGGAGCTTGGCCTCCGTCCCCTTGGCCTTCTCGATCTTCTGCGCCGCGTCGCGCTCGCCGCCCGAGACCTTCGGCTCCTCCTGCTTCGGCTTCTCCTGCGCCGCCGCCACGACCGCGAGCGCGCAGGCGAGCGCCAGCGCCGAAAGAATTCTGAACATCATCTCCTCGCTCCTTACGTTTAAGATTGCGCTGCTGAACTGTTCGACGGTGCCCGCTAGGTTACACCAGAACCCATCATTGATGAAGCCTGCGGATTAAAGGATGCATCCGCCGCGGGGCGGCGACTTTTCACGCGCGGCCCGTGACTTCGCCGGTCTGCGTGTTGACGCGGACGCGCTCGCCCTCCTCGATGAAGAGCGGGACGCGGACCTGGAGGCCGGTCTGGAGCGTGGCGGGCTTGAGGTCTCGGCCCGCGGCCGTGTTGCCTTTGATGCCCGGCTCGGTCTCGGCGACGGTCAGCTCGACGAACTGCGGGAGTTCGAGCGCGACCGCCTCGCCGTTGTACTTCAGGACCTGCACGACCAGCCCGTCGGTCAGGTAGCCGCGGTCGTCGCCGACCTGCTCGGCCGGGAGTTGGAACTGCTCGAACGTCTCCTCGTCCATGAAGTGGAAGCCGTCCGAGTCCGCGTACATGAAGGACGCGCAAGCGTAGGCCACGTCCGGCTCCTCGAACTTCTCGCCCGTCTTAAAACTCTTCTCCAGCACCGCGCCCGTCAGGAGGTGGCGCAGGCGCGTCCGCACCATCGTCGAGGCGCCGCGCGCCGAGGGCGACGCGAACGTCACGTCCACGACGGCGTACGGCTCGCCCTCCACCTTAATCATCATTCGCCGCTTCAACTCGTTCGCACCGATCAGAGCCACCTTCGTCTCCCTCCGCTCTCTTTAATCTGACCACAACACGGCCGCAGCAGGTGTCGGAATCTTCCGGCGCCCCGCACCGCACGAGAACCGCGCTTTACAGGAGTTCCGGAGCGGTACGCGCGTTGCACTAACGCCCACGCCGGGCGCGTCACTGCCCCGAGCCGTTAAAAGACTTAAGCAGGAAAGGCTATCATGACAAACAGACTCTTCGCACTCGCCCTCGCGCTCCTCTTCACATTCGCTCTCTCCGCGCCGGCCTCGGCCGCGACGCCGAAGGCCGCCGCCGCCGACTGGTCGGCCGTGCAGTCTCTCTCGCCCGGCGACAAGGTCAGGGTCAGCACCAAAGACGGCGACCGCCTCAAGGGGCGCTTCGAGTCGGCCAACGAGACCGACATCAACTTCACGCACGACGGCCGCACGGTCACGCTCAAGCGCGACAGCATCAAGAGCGTCGAGATCGGCCACAAGAACCGCCTGGAAGGGCGCGCTCCTCGGCGCGGGCGTCGGCGGCGGCGCGGGCGCGGGCTCGGGCACGTTCCTGCTCTCGCGCACAGACCATCTGACCATGAACGGCCATCCCCGCGGGTCTCGTCATCGGCGCGGGCGCGGGCGCGGCCTTCGGCGCGGCCGTCGGCCTCGGCACCAGACTACCGTACGGTCTACGAAGCGCAGTAACTGAAACGATGAACTCGGGACGCTGAACGATGAACTGAAAGCCTCTTGCCTTCAGTTCATCGTTCAGCGTTCCTTACTTCATCCTTTAACTGTGTCGTAGTCGAACTTCAGCGGCGCCTGTGACGGGCGGACGGTGATCACGACCGACTTGGAGGCGGGCGTGTTGCTCTTGTCGGCGACGCTGCCGACGGGGACGAGGACGTTGGCCTCCGGGAAGTAGGTGGCGGCGCAGCGGCGCGGGAGCGGGTAGGGCACGACGAGGAAGCGGCGGGCCGCTGCGCTCCTCGCCGTCGAAGTGGCTGAAGAGGTCTACGACCTGCCCGGCGGAGAGCCCCGCTCCGCGATGTCTTCGGGGTTGAGGAAGACGACGCGCCGCTCGTTGTAGACGCCGCGGTAGCGGTCGTCGAGTCCGTAGATGGTCGTGTTGAACTGGTCGTGGCTGCGCACGGTCATCATCAGGAGCTGCCCGGGCGCGAGCTCGTGCCGCGGCAGCTCGTGGACGGTGAAGTTGGCGCGCTCCGTCGAGGTCTTGAACACGCCCTCGCGCGCGAGGTTCGGCAGGTAGAAGCCGCCGGGCTCGCGCACCCTCTCGTTATAGTTCTCGAACCCCGGGATGACGCGCTCGATCAAGTCACGCACGCGGTCGTAGTCTTCGACCAGCCGCTCCCATTCAAGCCCGCTCCTTCCGCCCAACGTCTCGCGCGCGAGCCGCGCGACGATGGCCGGCTCGCTCAGAAGGTGCGGCGACGCGGGCTCCAAACTCCCGCGCGAGGAGTGGACGACGCCCATCGAGTTCTCGACGCTGACGAACTGCTCGCCCGACCTCTGCGCGTCGCGCTCGGTGCGGCCGAGGCACGGCAGGATCAACGCCTGCTCGCCGGTGACGAGGTGCGAGCGGTTGAGCTTGGTCGAGACTTGCGCGGTCAGACGGCAGCGGCGCAGCGCTTCGGCGGTGAACTCGGTGTCGGGCGTGGCCGAGAGGAAGTTGCCGCCGAGGGCGAAGAAGACTTTCACCCGGCGCTCGTGCATCGCCTTGATCGTCTCGACGGTGTCGAGGCCGTGGCGGCGCGGCGGCTCGAAGTCGAACTCGCGCGCGAGCGCGTCGAGGAAGGTGTCGGCCGGGCGCTCCCAGATGCCCATCGTGCGGTCGCCCTGCACGTTCGAGTGGCCGCGCACGGGGCACGCGCCCGCGCCGGGGCGTGCCGAGGTTGCCGCGCAGCAGGAGCAGGTTGACGATCTCCTGTATGTTGGCGACCGCGTTCTTGTGCTGCGTCAGCCCCATCGCCCAGCAGACGATGACGCGGTCTGCGTTGACGTAAAGCTGCGCGGCCTCTTGCATCTGCTCGCGCGTGACGCCGCTCTGCTCGACCAGCTCGTCCCAACTCGACTTCATCCAGCGCGCGCGCGAAGTCGTCGAAGCCGTGCGTCTTCTCTTCGATGAACTTTCGGTCGAGGACTTCGCCCGGCCGCCGCCGCTCTTCCTCCAGCACCTCCTTCATCAAGCCCTTCAGGAGCGGCACGTCGCCGTTGACGCGGACTTGCAGGAAGAGGTCCGTCAGCTCCGTGCCCGCCGCCGAGGAGGTCCGCGGGGTGCTGCGGGTGCTTGAAGCGCGCGAGGCCCGCCTCGGGCAGAGGGTTGACGTGGACGATCTTGCAGCCGCGCCGCTTCGCCGCGCGCAGGGTCGTGAGCATGCGCGGGTGGTTCGTCCCCGGGTTCTGCCCGATGACGAAGATGAGGTCGGCGAGGTCGAAGT
The DNA here is from genome assembly GCA_963726735.1 of uncultured Acidobacteriota bacterium. Taxonomy (GTDB): domain Bacteria; phylum Acidobacteriota; class Blastocatellia; order Pyrinomonadales; family Pyrinomonadaceae; genus QHXN01. The sequence continues at coordinate 421,701 of CAVSDM010000017.1, read as the reverse complement.
CTTCGAGGGTGACGGTGCCCTTGCCGACGCCGATGGTCTCGGTGAGCGCGCGCCCCGAAGACTCGTGGCACATGTTCGAGCAGTCGGGCAGGTTGTTCGTGCCGAACTGCCGTACGAAGAGTTGATAGAGGAAGGCCGCCTCGTTCGACGTGCGCCCCGAAGTGTAGAAGGCCGCCTCGTCGGGCGAGCCCAAGGCGTTCAGCTCGCCGGCGATTAAACGGAACGCCTCGTCCCACTTGATCTCTTCGTAGTGCGTCGCGCCGCGGCGCAGCACGAACGGGTTGCGTGAGGCGTCCCTGCTTGCCGAGCCAGAAGTCGGACTTCTGCGAGAGGTCTGCGACGCTCCACTCGCGGAAGAAGTCGGGGCCGACGCGCCGCGTCGTCGCCTCCTCGGCCACGGCCTTCGCGCCGTTCTCGCAGAACTCCGCGTGCGAGCGCTCGCCGTCGGGGTCAGGCCACGCGCAGCCCGGACAGTCGAAGCCGTCCTTCTGGTTGACCTTCAGCAGCGTCCGCGTCCCGCGCACGAGTCCCGCCTCGCGCGCGATGTGCTTCATCGAAGACCACACGGCCGCCAGTCCCCCGGAAGTCTCGGACGCGCCTGCAAACTCGCCGCCCGTGAACTCCTCCGGCGGCTGCGCGCGCACGCGCGAAGGCGTCGCAACGGCGTCGTCGCGACGCGCGGGCGCGTCCGTGCGCGCGGGCTCTTCCGTCTCCATGCGCGAGTGCCAGTGCGTCGCCTGCACGGCCGAAGACTCCTCCGCCGCCTCGGCGCGTGCAGGCGTAGTGTCGCCCGGAATTTCCTTCTCTTCTTCCATCTAATGTCTGTTCCCGAACGTTTGAAAGTTTACTACAGGCGCGCGGGATTTAACGTGGCACCGGGATTGAGTGTTCTACTTACCTGAGCACTTTTCACGTACGGTTATAGTTCAAGGGCGGGGCAGAACACACCAGGAGGAGAACACTATGAACGCTTTTCAACTGCTGAAGGAGGACCACCAGAAGGTCTCCGGCATCTTCCAACAGCTTGAGCCGACGACCGAGCGCGCCGAGAAGACGCGCACCGAACTGTTCGCCAAGCTCAACGAGGAGCTGACCATCCACGCCAAGATCGAGGAGTCGGTCTTCTACCCATCCATCAAGCAGGCGGCCGAGACCCGCGAGATCGTGCTCGAAGGCTTCGAGGAGCACCACGTCGTCAAGATGCTCCTGAAGGAGTTGGAGGCCGTGCCCGTGGACACCGAGCAGTGGACGGCCAAGCTCAAGGTCTTGCAGGAGAACGTCGAGCACCACGTCGAGGAAGAGGAGCAGGAGATGTTCCAGAAGGCGCGCCAGGTCCTGAGCGAGGACGACATCGAACGGCTCGGCGCCCAGATGGAAGAGATGAAGCAGCAGCTCAAGGCGCAGAGCAAGTCCGCCGGGGCGTAAGTCGAACGACAGGTCAACTACAGAGGCACAGCTAGAGAGTCTTTAGCTGTGCCTCTCTGTCTCTGCGGTTAACCTTCTTCCAGCGGCCCGCGCGACTCGCCTTCCAGAAATCTGCTCGCCTTCAGTATCAGCGTGCACGAGATGCCCTGCGTGATCTCGCCGTCTATCACCATGCGGACGGCCTCGTCGAATTTGACCTTCAAAGGTTGCAGGCTCTCCGTAGCCTCCGTCTCCGACTCGCCGAACGTGAGGCCGCGCGCGAGGAAGAGGCGCGCGGGCGAGTAGACCTGCGAGGTGATGGCGTCCACGAGCCCGAAGTCGGTCCACTCTTCCGCCTCGATGCCCAACTCCTCCTTCAGCTCGCGCCGCGCCGCGCGCAGAGGCTCCTCGCCCTCCTCCGTCCCGCCCTGCACGACCTCGACGCACTCCTTGCCGACCGCGTAGCGGAACGTCCGGACGAGGTGCGCGAAGCCCTCTCCGTCCAGCGCGAGCACGGCCACGCCCGGCTTCATCCGCATCGTCACGCGCCGCGAAGGCTCCACCCCCTCCTGCGACACCTCGTCCACCCACACCTCCGCGAACTCGTCCGCGTAGATGCGCTCCGAAGAGCTGACCGTCCACGGCCCTCGCTTCCGCTCCATGCACCCTCCTGGAAAGTTAAAGACGTTAACGCGGGAGGCCGTAGAGCCTGAACGCGTTCTCGCGCAGAACCATCCGCGCCAACTCCGATGCGCGTGCGCGCGTGATGTCGCCGTCGCGCAACATGCCCGTCAGTGCTATCGCCAGGGCTTCGCGCGCCGTCCGGTTCGTCATCCACGCCGACTCCTCCCAACTGACCTCCGGCGTCGCGGGCGACGCGTCCGTCGCAAACAGAATCTTCTCCGGCTCGTACTCCAGCCAGCCGCGCAGCACGCGGCTCAAGGCTTTCGGCGTGAGCAGGAACGTCTGCGCCGAGAAGTCCGCGTAGACGTTCGGCTTCTCAAGCAGGAACTCCGCCTCCTTCACGAACGGGTAGCCGCCGTGGACGAGGACGAAGTTCGTCCCGCGCAAGGAAGGGTCGTTCAAGACCGGTTCGAGCAGCAGAGGGTTCGCCCCGCTCAGGTTGAAGAAGTGCCCGCAGCCGCCGCCCGTGTGTATGTGGACGGCCAGCCCCAGGCGCCCCGCCTCGCGCGCGACGTAGCGGAAGAGGAAGTCTTGCAGCTTCTTATACTCGTCCCACGGCGGCGCCCCGCCCCGCGCCCAGCGCGCGTAGACCCGCGCGGCCTCTGCGCGCGGCACGTCCGCGAAGTCGAGCGGGCGCATGTAGGCGGCGACGAACTTGACGGCCAAAGCCCCCTCACGCTTCCTGCGTTCGAGCGCGGGCGTGACGACCCTCGCCAGGTACAGTTCGAGCGTCCGCGGGAGGCCGTCGAGTTTGAGCGCCGCGAGGTCACGCTTGAGCAGCGCCTCCTCCTGCCTGAAGAAGAACTGTCGGTCTTTGTTCACGCGCAGCGCCGCGGTGTCGAGCGGCAGCATCAGTGGGTCGCCGTACGAGACCCAGCGGAAGCGCGGCGCCACGAGCCCACGCCCCGGCGCGACGCGGTTGGCGAGCATCACGTCGATGTTCAGGCGGTCGAGCACCCACGCGGGGTAGCCCTCGCCCCGCTCGCTCATCACGCGCCGCTTCGCTTCGAGCAGCTCGCGCACGTGCGCCTCGTCCATCTGCTCGCCGTGCCTGTAGCCGTACAGCTCGCGCCACGCGCCCGTGTAGACGGGGTTGTCGATGCGCAAACGAACGGGCGGCGGCGAGACGAACTCCAACCCGCCGCAGGCGATGGCGTCGAACTCCTCGTCCGCGCGCCCGTCAACACCGGCCGCCGCCATCACGTGCGCGTGATTGTCCACGGCCCTGACGGCGTTGATCTCCGACAGCAGCCCCGGGTCGGCCGCCTCCTGCGCTCTCGAAGGCGTCGGGAGCAGAAGCAGCGAGAGCAGTAAGCCGAGAGTTGACCGTCTCATTCTTGCGACCTTAGCAAATAACTCCTTACCGACGCGCTACTTTTTTGCACGCCACGCGACGTTGGATGACGGTTTTGTCTCCTCCGCTCTGAACCTAATGTCTTCAACGCGCGCCGTCGTCCGACAGACGCCCGACGGCGGCCCCCGTCGTCGCGCCCCAGATGACGTGCGCGGCTATCATCAGGGCGTTGCGGCGCGCGGGGTGCTCGGTCGCGGGCGAGATGATTCCCGCCGCGGGCAGCCACCCCAGATAACTCCCGGCCCAGACGGCCAGCCCGAAGCCCGCGCCCGCGAGCATCGGGCGCCCGTCAACCCGCTCCCCGGCGACGGCGCCGTAGAGCGCGCCGCACGCCGCGCCGTACGCGAAGTGCGAGGCCCACGTCGCGGCCTCGCGCTCCGACTCTTCGAGGTGCTCGTTGACCCCGGCCTTCTCCGCCAAGCCCTCGGTCACCTGCCGCGGCGGCAGAGGGTACCGCTCCTCGCGCGGCAGTTGCTCGTGCATCAGCTTCATCGCCAGAGTCATCGGCCCCGTCGCCGCCAGCCCCGCCAGCGCGCCGAGTAGGATTCTGTTCATAAGCTTTCTCCGTCCGGGTTTTCCCACATCATACATTCCCGCGGGCTCTTCGTCAGTCCGTTTGCCGACCCCATCCCGGCGCGGCTAAACTCGTCGCCGATGACGACACGGCAGACTCAACGCGCGGCCCTCTGGGACGTGGACGGGACGCTCATCGACTCGCGCGAGTACCACTGGCTCTCCTGGCAGGGCGCGCTCGACGCCGAAGGGTTCCGCGTCACGCCCGAGCAGTTCGCGGACTCCTTCGGCCGGCGCAACGACGAAATCCTGCGCGGCTACTTCCCCGCTTACGGTCCCGAAGAGATCGCACGCGTCGGCGAGGCGAAGGAGGTCGCCTACCGCCGCCTCGTCCGCGAGCGCGGCATCGAACTCCTGCCGGGCGTCCGCCGCTGGCTCGAACGTCTGCGCGAAGAGGGGTGGCGGCAGGCCGTGGCCTCCTCCGCGCCGCGCGCCAACCTTGAGGTCATCGTCGAGGCGCTCGGGCTCTCCGACTACTTCGCGGCCGTCGCCTCGGCCGAGGACGTGACCGAGGGCAAGCCCGACCCGCAGGTCTTCCTCGTGGCCGCCGCCAGGCTCGGCGTCGAGCCCGGCGCTTGCGTCGTCGTCGAGGACGCGCCCGCCGGCACCGAGGCCGCGCGCCGCGCCGGGATGCGCTGTGTCGGCGTCCTCTCCGCCCACGGTGAACTCACAGCCGACATCGTCGTCCGCACGCTCGAAGAACTCCCCGACACGGCCTTCGACGACTTACTTAAAGAGGCGGAAGCCCGACCGTTATGAAACTCAGAACATCATTCCTAATCACGCTGCTCCTACTCCCGGCGCTCGGCTGCGCGAAGACGACGGCCACCGACCCTCTCGTCAGCACGCCGCAGGCTCAGACCGCCGCGGCCGCGCCGACTCAGACCGACCTCGCCTCCTACTTCAAGCCCTTCCCCGCGGGCGCGTTCGTCCTCTACGACCTGAAGCAGAACCGTTACGCGCGCTACAACGAGGCGCGCTGCCGCGAGCGCTTCTCGCCCTTCTCGACGTTCAAGATTCCGAACTCGCTCATCGGGCTCGACACGGGCGTCATCAACGACGCCGAGTACGTCATCAAGTGGGACGAGAAGAAGTACCCGGCGTTCGAGCGGGACACGCTGCCCTTCGGCGCTTGGTGGCAGGATCAGACGTTGCGCACCGCGTTCAAGCGCTCGGTCGTCTGGTACTACCGCGAGCTGGCGCTGAAGATCGGCGAGCGACGGATGAAGGAGTACGTCGATAAACTCGACTACGGGAACGAGGACGCCTCGGGGCCGCTCAACGGCTTCTGGCTGCGCAGCTCGCTCAAGATTTCGGCCGACGAGCAGGTCGAGTTCCTCAAGCGGCTCTACAAGGAGGAACTGCCCGTCTCGAAGCGCTCCGTCAACATCGTCAAAGAGATCATGACGCTCGAAGAGACGCCCGGCTACAAGTTGAGCGGCAAGACCGGCGGCGGCCCGCTCGCCGACGACCGCTACCTCGGCTGGTTCGTCGGCTACCTCGAAACGAAAGAGAACACCTACTTCTTCGCCACGGAGATCGAAGGCCCGACCTACCTCTCTATCCGCGACGAGCGCATCGCCGTCACCAAACGCATCCTCGCGGACCTCGGCCACCTCAGGAACTAGCCGCTAATCGCTCGCAAAAAATTTCTTATGGGCCGCACACGCGGCCCGCGTTTCTACTTTCGCCCCCCTTTTGGTAGATTCTTCCGTGAACTCCAACCCAACAAAATTTTGAGGAGCGGCCTTCGTATGAGCCTGATTGATTCCGTCCACGCGCGCGAGATTCTGGACTCGCGCGGCAACCCGACCGTCGAGGCCGAGGTCTATCTCGTCTCCGGCGAGGTCGGCCGCGCGGCCGTGCCTTCGGGCGCTTCCACGGGCGAGCACGAGGCGGTCGAGCTGCGCGACGGCGACAAGCGTCGCTACTTAGGCCGCGGCGTCACGCGCGCCGTCGAGAACGTCAACGACACGATTGCGCGCGAGGTCGAAGGGCTCGACTCGCTCGACCAGACGGAAGTGGACGCCACGCTCGTCGCGCTCGACGGCACGCCGAACAAGTCGAAGCTCGGCGCGAACGCGCTGCTCGCCGTCTCGCTCGCCACGGCGCGCGCGGCCGCCAGCTACCTTGAGCTGCCGCTCTACCGTTACCTCGGCGGCGTGAACGCGCGCACGCTCCCTCTGCCGATGATGAACATCCTCAACGGCGGCGCGCACGCGGACAACAACGTGGACTTTCAGGAGTTCATGGTCATGCCCGTCGGCGCGCAGACGTTCGCGGAGGCGCTGCGCACCGGCGCCGAGATTTTCCACTCGCTCAAGAACGTCTTGAAGAAGCGCGGCTACGCGACGGGCGTCGGCGACGAGGGCGGGTTCGCGCCCAACCTGAAGTCGAACGAGGAGGCCGTCGAGACGATCCTCGAAGCCGTCAACGCGGCCGGCTACAACGCGGGCGTCAACGTCATGCTCGCCTTGGACCCCGCGGCCAGCGAGTTCTACGACGGGAAGAACTACGTCTTCAAGAAGTCGGACGGCCGCAAGCTCTCCAGCGCGGAGATGGTCGCCTACTGGAAGAGCTGGGCGGAGCAGTACCCCATCATCTCCATCGAGGACGGCATGGCCGAGAACGACTGGGAGGGCTGGAAGCTGATGACCGACGAGATGGGCGACCGCATCCAGCTCGTCGGCGACGACCTCTTCGTCACCAACGTCGATTACCTGCGCCGCGGCATCGAGCTGGGCGTCGCCAACTCGATTCTGATCAAGGTCAACCAGATCGGCACGCTCACCGAGACGCTGGACGCGATCGAGCTGGCGCGCACGCACCGCCGCACGGCCGTCATCTCGCACCGCTCGGGCGAGACCGAGGACACATTCATCGCCGACCTCGCGGTCGCCACCAACGCCGGCCAGATCAAGACGGGCTCGCTCTCGCGCACCGACCGCATCGCCAAGTACAACCAGCTCCTCCGCATCGAAGAAGACCTGCGCGACGCCGCGCGCTTCCCGGGGCTCTCGGCCTTCCACCAGCTCGAACGCGTCGCCACTCCCGCGCGCGCCGCGTCGAAGCCGGCCGGCAAGCAGAAGTCCGCGAAGAAGTCCGCGAAGAAGGCGGGCGCGGGCAAGTAGGGGGCGATGCGGGGAAATTAGATGAAGCGTGTGCGTAGTTCCGCCGCGGAGCGGCGTCTGAATTTAGCCCGGCCTTTCAAGGCCGGGTTGAGGTGTGCGAAGTTCGCCGCGTCGCGTTAGCGACGCCTGAACGGGTCGGCCGGTTCAGGCGTCGCTAACGCGACGCGACACGTTGGTCATCGGCGTTCCCGGCCTTGAAGGGCCGGGCTAAATTCAAGCGCCGCTCCGCGGCGGAACTACGCACGGCCTTTAAACCAGAGAAGGAGACAAGAGGTTTGTTGAAACAGAAGGGGCCGCTCGCGCTCATCATCCTCGACGGCTTCGGTCACAGCGAAGCGCGCGAGGGCAACGCCGTCGCGCTCGCCAAGATGCCCTTCTACGACGAGCTGCGCGAGAAGTACCCGCACACACTCATCGAAGCCTCCGGCACCTGCGTCGGCCTGCCCAACGGCGTGATGGGCAACTCCGAGGTCGGCCACCTCAACATGGGCGCGGGCCGCGTCATCATGACGGACATCCGCCGCATCGACTACTCAGTCGAGACCGGCGAGTTCTTCCAGAACGTTGCCTTCCTCACGGCCTTAGATAACGCCAGGGCGCGCGGCGGCGCCGTCCACCTGATGGGCCTGCTCTCCGACGGCCTCGTCCATTCATCTCAAGAGCACCTCTACGCGCTCCTCCGCCTCGCGAAGGAGCGCGGCCTGCGACACGCGTACGTCCATTGCTTCCTCGACGGCCGCGACACGCCGCCCTCCTCCGCGCATCTGTACGTGAGGGCCTTGCAGGAGAAGATTGCCGAGATCGGTTTCGGCGAGATAGCGACCCTCTGCGGCCGCTATTACGCGATGGACCGGGACAACCGCTGGGAGCGCACCGGGCGCGCCTACGAACTGCTCGTCAGAGGCGTCGGCGAACGCGCGAACGAACCCCTGACGGCCGTCAAACGCTCTTACGAGCGCGGCATCACCGACGAGTTCGTTGAACCCGTCGTCATCACACGCGCCGACGGCTCGCCCACGGCGACGATTGAAGGACGGGGACGCGGTTATCTTCTTCAACTTCCGCGCCGACCGCGCGCGCCAGCTCACGAGAGCTTTAGTCGTGAATGACTTCGACGGCTTCCCCGTCCCCGACCGGCCGCGTGTGGACTACGTCTGCTTCACCCTCTACGACCAGACCTTCGGGCTGCCCATCGCCTTCCCGCAGCTCCAGCACAAGAACATCCTCGCAGAGGTCTTCGCCGCCGTCGGCGTCCGCAACTACCGCCTCGCCGAGACAGAGAAGTACGCACACGTCACATACTTCTTCAACGGCGGCACCGAGCGCGAGTTCCCTTCCGAGCGCCGCCTCCTCGTCCCCTCGCCCCGCGTCGCGACTTATGATTTGATGCCCGAGATGGCCGCCTTCAAAGTCACAGACAAGATTCTCCGCGCCATCGACGAGCGCGACACGGATGTCTTCATCGTCAACTTCGCCAACCCCGACATGGTCGGCCACACCGGCAACCTTCAGAAGACCATCGAAGCCGTCCAATACATCGACACCTGCCTCGGCTGGGTCACGAAGGCGCTCAGGACGGCCAAGGGGCGCTGCCTCATCACCGCCGACCACGGCAACTGCGAACAGATGATCGACATGACCACCGGCCAACCCCACACCGCCCACACCTCCAACCCCGTCCCCTTCCACTTAATTGACCCCGACTCCCTCGGCGTCAAACTCCGCCCCGACGGCGCCCTCGAAGACGTGGCCCCCACGATTCTAGGACTCCTCGGCCTCCCCCAACCCCCCGACATGACCGGCCGCGACCTCCGCGAACTCTAAGGCAGACGAGCAAAGAGGCGCGCGTTGCTACCGACGCCGCCTCTTTCCCTTCACACTTCCCTTCCCCGCAAGCTCTACCCGACTCTTGCCCCGCTCAATGGCTCCGTTGATAAGTTGAAGCGGCTCGTCTTCCGGCTTCAACTGTCCCGTGAGTGACAGAAGGTACAACTTGACCGCGGCCCTGTGCGCATCCGTGTGAAGATAAGCCGCCTCGATGTTGGCTAAGATCGTCTCACTCGCTTCCCTCGCCCCGTCGGGGCCGCTGTCAATCCTCTCTCTGAGGATAAACAGCACGCGAGCTATGTACTCGGCCGTCTTCGGGTCACTGATGGACTGCCAAGTCTCCTCGTCAATCAGTAACTCTTGCTGATGTTCCAATCGAATCATTTTACGCAACACGCAACGTTCAAGAAGAACAGCCAGCGCCGACGAGCAAGGTGACGACAGCGTGTTAGTTTTGATATCTTGCTGACGCGCTCTCTCGACTACGGACAAGTCCGCATGCACAACTCGCTTTCGCAGACCGCGTGATGGGCGGCGCCGCCGAGCTGCAATGGTTCAGGCTCACGGCGATTCCGACATGCAGCCACATTTTACCTATATTTATAGGGAGCCGCAAGCTTGTCGCTCTGACTTATCTGTTAGGAGGGAACTCCTGATGGGGAAGCGAGCGCGGCTCAGACCTGAACGCCTGGCCGAAAAACTTGTGCATATTAGAAACGCGCTCGGCCTGTCTCAAAGTGAGATGTATCGGCGGCTGGGCCTCGAAGAGTTGATCGACTACAAAAGAATCTCCGAGTACGAACTAGGAAATAACGAGCCGCCGCTGCCGGTCGTCCTCCAATACGCCCGCGTGGCGGGCATCCACATGGAAGCCCTGGTTGACGACGAGTTAGACTTGCCCGACAAACTACCGGGGACAACTCAGCACGCGACCATCAAACGGCAGTATGCCCAACACCGCAAGGCCAAACGATGAGTTGCCCGACTCACGTTAAGACATGACCGGCCGCGACCCCCGCGAACTCTAACCCGACGACCCCTGCGACCGTCGAGACTCCCCAAGCGTGTGCGGAGTCTACCCGCGCGCGTGTCGAAATAGCTCCCGCGCGTGTGAAACACGCCCAGCGGCCGTCGAGAGGAGTCCGCCGTCTGCACAGACACCCCCGGCGCGTGTCGAGACGACCGCGGCGCGTGTCGAGACTATTCAAGCGGCTGTTGTGAGGGCTCCGGCGCGTGTCGAGATTATTCCTGAGCGTGTTGAGAGGACATATCCGAGTGTAGAGAGGACAAAATTACGTGTAGAGATGACCCCGACGCGTGTAGAGCTTATGCAAATGGCTGTAGAGATAACTTTCGTTTATGCAAAATCAAGTTAGACGCGTGTGGAGTTTATGCCGAAGGCTGTAGAGATAAACTGCGCTTATACAAAACCTCCCCGCACACGTGTCGAACCGACATTTCCACGTGTAGAGTTTATCCCCGCGGCCGCAGAATAAATTGAAGTAATACACAAGACGACTTCGGCGGACGTGTAAACCGCTTCGGCACGACTTTACACGTAAAGTCTCTTCGTTGAGCGGTGGCCCGCCCCCGCCGTTCGTGCGAAACAGTGGGTGGTGTTGTATCGTTTGGGTGGGAGATGAGTGTAGAGGCGCGCAACATTCTGGTGATAGATTTCGGGCAGTTGGGGGACGTGATTTTGAGTCTGCCGGCGCTCGGGGCGATCCGGCGGAGGTTCCCGGGGGCGAGGGTCACGGTGGCGGTGGGCGGGGCCGCGGCCTCCGTTATAGAGTTGGCGGGCGTGGCCGACGAGGCGCTGGCCGTTGACCGCGTCGGCCTGCGCGACGGGCCGAAGCACCTGTCTGTGTTGCAGATCGGGAAGCTCGTGCTGGAGGTGCGGCGGCGGAAGTTCGACTTCGTCATCGATCTGCACAGCCTCTCGGAGACGAACCTGCTCGGGTTCCTGTCGGGCGCGGGGCAGAGGCTCTACGCGCGTCGTCCGGGGCGCTCGCTCGACTACCTCGCCAACTTCCGGCCCGCGCCGGCGGTTGAAGACCGCTCCAAGCACGCCATCGACCGCTACCTCGCCGTCGTCGCGCCGCTCGGCGTGGGCGAGGTCTCGCGCGTCCCGCGCCTGCCCGTGAGCGAAGAGGACGGGCGCGCCGTCGATGAGATGCTGCGCAAGGCACTCGCGGGCGGAAAGACGAGGGGCCGGAAAGCTTCGGCCGGGGGCTTGGGCGACGGGCCGCTCGTCGGCATCTTCCCCGGCGCGGGCCACCCGAGCCGCCGCTGGCCCGTCGAACGCTTCGCGGAACTGGCCTGGATGCTTGAGCGCAACGACACAGTCCGCTCCGTGCTCTTCGCGGGGCCGGAGGAGCGCAAGCTCGTGAGCGAGGCGCTCCCGAAGTTCCCGCCCTCGACCGTCGTCTTAGACCGCCTGACCGTGCCGCAGCTCGCGGCGGCCGCCGCACGCGTCTCCGTCTTCGTCTCGAACGACACGGGGCCGATGCACGTCGCGGCCGCGGTCGGCACGCCCGTCGTCATCCTCATGCAGCACCACCCGATGTTCAACTGCTACATCCCGCCCGGCGACCGCCACCGCGTCGTCGCCGCCCGCACCATCGGGGAGATAACTCCCGAACTCGCCTACACGGCCGCCCGCGCCGCCTTCACGACCGAGCGCGCCTCATCCCTCTTTGAGGGGTAAAGGGAAGCACCTCTAGCCAATCTCTTTGCATCGCCATTGTTTGGCAAATGTTTTTGGTGGACAAACAAAGTTCACTATGTATAATATTGTCGCTGCCCGGGCTCGTCCGCGGGCGGCGGGTGTGAGAGCCCGTAAAGGGTTTCTCGCGTAGGGGCGTAGAAGGACTTAAACGTTGCGGCTCCTACAGTTTATACGTCGGTCCGACCTTCCCGCCCCGAGTCTCTAAAGGACGCCGCAAGCCTCAAACCCTCTGCCGGGTCAATCCCGCAGACGGTGTCCGCCGCCGGAGCCCGCCCTTGTATGGCCGAACGTTTCGGCCCCGGACGAGCGTTTCGTCCCTCGCGCCGCCCGGCGCCGAAGGGGACGAAAGCGTGGAGCGTCACACACGCCCGCCGAGGCCGCCCGGCAAGTTCTGCTCACGCATATCTTCAGGAGTGACCGCCATGTCGAAACGTTTGAACCTGACCCTTCTCCTCGCTCTACTCCCCCTCGGTGCCGTCTCGGCAGACGCGGGCGTCCCGCGCGACGCGCGCGCCCTGCTGCGGCTCGGAGCGCCCCACACGGCGCTCGACACCGCCGCCAACGAGCGCGAGCAGGACGGGCTCGCGGGGCCCGTGCGCCGCGTGAAGACCGAGACGGCCAAGATCACCGTCAAGGGCGGCCAGCCGGCCGAAGGGCCGCGGCAGGTTCTGGAGACGACGACCTACGACCAGAAGGGCACCCGCGTCGATAACGCGTACTTCCTCAACGCGGGCGGCTCGCTCACCGGCAAGGAGGTCTACAAGTACGACGCGCGCGGCAACATCGTCGAGATGACCCTGCACAACGACGACGGAACGCTGCTGGCGAAGGAGGTCTACGCCTACGAGTTCGACGCCGTGGGCAACTGGGTGAAGATGACGACCTCGGTGGCGATGATGGAGGGCGGCAAGGTCACCTTCGAGCCTTCGGAGGTGACGTACCGGACGATCTCTTACTTCCTCGACCAGACCATGCTGGCGAAGATGTCGCAGCCCGCCACCCCGGCGGCCGCCGCGGCGACGCCGAGCCCCGCGCCCGCTAACGTCACTCCGAACAGCACGGCGGCCAACGCGCAGCCGCAACCCGTCTCGAAGCCGCAGACGCCGGCCAACAACACGACGGCCGCGCAGCCCAGGCCCTCCCCGGCCGAGACCGCGAAGTCCGCGCCCGCGCGCAACGCGGCCGTGCCGCTCATGGTCGCTTCGCTCGACAGGAGCATGCCGACGAGCGCGCCCGCCAACTCTTCCGCCAACATGGCCCTCGCCGAAGGCCCCGCGGTGAAGTCCGACGGCGACGCGCCCGCGGCGATGCCCGTCCGCACGGGGCCGCTCAAGCCCATCTCGGGCGGCGTCCTGAACGGCAAGGCCGTCAGCCTGCCCGCGCCCGGTTACCCTGAACTCGCGCGCCGCGCCGGCGCCTTCGGCGTGGTCGAGGTCGAGGTCGTCATCGACGTGACCGGCAAGGTCATCTCGGCGAAGGCCACGAGCGGCCCGGCCGTCCTCCGGCAGGCCGCCGAGACGGCCGCGAAGATGGCGCGCTTCGGGCCGACGCTCCTCTCGGGTCAGCCGATGAGGGTCGCGGGCGTCATCTCCTACAACTTCACTTTGCAGCGTTAGAGGGCGCGCGCCGAACCCTGCGCGTGCGGCGCGTGCGCCTTCGTCACGCCGCATGCGCGTCGAAGACCCTTCAGGTTAAACCCCCGCCGACCTTCGGCCGCGACTACACGCGCGCGGCGCCGACGCGAAAGATAAGCTAGCCCCCACACCGAAACGAGGAATCATTCATGGCACTTACCGGACAGTTGAGCGACATGTCGCTGGCCGAGTTGATCGAGTTCTTCTGCAACCAGCGCAAGACGGGCCGGCTCAAGATCGACTACCAGCGCGGCCACAGCGTCTTCTTCATCAAGGAGGGCGAGTTGGTGGACGCCAAGGTCGGCGCGCTCTCCGGCCCCGAGGCCGTCTACTTCTCTCTGACGTTGCCGAACGCGGCCTTCGACTTCAGCCCCGACGTGCAGGCCACGCGCCGCACCATCCACCACGCGTGGACGCAGGTCGTGCTCGAAGGCTTGCGCCGTCTGGACGAAGGCATCTCGCCGACCGAGGCCGACGCCTTCGGCAAGTGGGAGCCGAGCGAGACCGAGCTGGCGCAGATGCTCGATCAGGTCGAGCACCTCGACTCGCCCTCCCAGCCCAGGAAGGAGCGCGCCGCGCGTGTCGCCGCGCCCGACGCCGCGCCGAAGGCTGAAGAGTCACCGGCCCGGGAGAAAGAGAACTCGCCCGAGCCCTTCTCGATGATGGTCGAGAGCGCGGGCGCCGGCGGCGGCTCCAAGAAGAAGTTTATGCTGATGGGCGTGGCCGCGGCCGTCGTGCTCGGCTGCGCCGTCGCTGCCGTCCCGCTCCTGAACCGCGCGCCCGTGAAGGCCGAAGCGGCCGCCGCCTCCGCCCCCGCCGCCCCCGCCGAACCCGCGCCCGCCGCGGCTCAGCCCGCCGAAGCCTCCGCCGAGCCGGCGGCGGCGCCCCTCGAATCGACCGACCCCGCCGCGGCCGCCGACGCCGCGCGCCGCGAAGAGCGCGAGCGTAAGGAGCGCGAGCGCCGACGCCGCGAAGAGGCCGCGAAGAAGGAGGAGGCCGCGAACGCGCTTAACCCCGCAGACCCCGCCGCAGCCCCTAAACCCGCGACCCCTTCCGGCCCGAAGTCGGTCAAGGTCACCGTCACCTACGACGAGGCGGGCCGCGTCACGGCCGCTTCGGTCGCGGGCGCCACGCCCGGCGCCGAAGCCTACGGCTCGACCGCCGTCCGCATCGCCCGCGGCAAACGCTTCCCCGCCGGCAAGGCGGGCGCGACCGTCGTCACCATCCCCGTCAACTGAACGGGCCTATATCCCTTCCCTCCCAGCGTCGCAAAGACCGCCCCGCGCCCCGACCGCCCCGCGCCTCTTTGCACGGCCCCTAACGTCTTGGAAAGAGGTTCCTCATGATGAGTGTCAGCTGTGCCAAGTGTGGTTTAGTGAGTTGGGCCGCTGAGGGCGCGGTCTGTAAGTGATGCGGTAACGACCCGGCCTCCGTCGGCTATAGGGCCGGCCATCAAGCTTATGCGCACGCGCACGCGTACGATACGGCGGCGGCTCCCGCAGAGGGGCTAACTCCGCCGCGAACTCTCGGCATCCTCCTCGCGATTCTGGGGGCGGCGCTGGGTTGCGGCGGGGCGTATCTTCTGGAGCACGGTCATCCTTCGACGTACTTTCTGGTCGTCGGCGTCGGGATAGCCGTCAGCGGCCTTTTGCTCGCTTTCGGCAAGCGGGCGGGCATGTACCTCTACTTCGCCACCCTCGCGGTGATACTGGTGTGGTCGCTCGTCGAGACCGCGGGGGTCGTAGGGCAGTTGATGCCGCGCGTCTTCTTACCCACGCTCATCGGCCTTCACATAGCCACGGAGAAAGTTCGGGCGCGTTTGAGCTAAGGCCCTTCGCCCGAACGAGTTGATGCGCCCACGCCTGCCCTTAGCTCATCAACGCCCTCGCCGGACTGATTCACGGGTGTACATAAAGACTCTGCGGTCTCGTAACATTAGTTTGCGAAGCCGCAGAGTCTTTGTGTACGTTCGCTGATAAGTTTTGTGAGGTCGCAGAGAGCTTATGTGGGTTCACATACATTTCATGCGGACTCATATGTATTCTATGTGAGTTTACAGAGAATGTATGTGAGTCTGCGTACGCTTTGTGTGAGCCCACATATGTTGTGTGTGGGATCGCGCACGATGTTTGTGGGCTCGCGGAAAGAGTTTGCGGGCGCGTGGACTTTAATGTCGGGCCTGCTTCGATTTCATGCGAGACCGACGACGCCGAGGGCGACGAGGAGGGCGCGCTTGAGGCCGAGGTCGCGGCCCGCGGGGTCGTACCACTCTTCGAGCGTGTGCGTGTTGCCGGAGGCGCCGCCCGCGCCGATGGTGACGGCGGGCAGGCCGCGCGAGATGGCGATGTTCGAGTCGGTCGAGGAGCAGTCGAGGTAGGGCTTTGCGCCGAGCGCGCGCGTGGCCTCGGCGGCGAGGCGGACGAGCGGCTGCTCGGGCGGGGTCGCGCCGCCGGGGCGGTCGCCGATGAGTCTGATGTCAATCTCTAACGCGGGCGCGCCCTGACGGCGCGCGGCGTTCTCGTCCTCGGCCGACTCGCGCGCGGCGCGGCGGAAGAAGGCGTCGAGGCGTCCGAGTTCGGCCGGCGACTCAGAGCGCAGGTCAACGTCCATCTGCGCCTCGCGCGGGATGACGTTGACGCCCGAGCCGCCCTCGATGCGCCCGACGTTGAAGGTCGTGCGCGGCCGCTTCGGCGCCGGGTAGGCCGCGAGCCTCGCGACGGCGCGGCCCAGCGCGTGGACGGGGTTCGGCACGCCGAAGTCTCCCCACGAGTGGCCGCCCGCGCCGCGGCACGTCACGCGGTAGCGGCGCGAGGCGAGCGCCGCGTGCGTGATGCGCTCCAGCCCGGGCCCGTCGATGCTGATGAAGGCGTCGGCCGCGGCCCCCCACTCGGACGCGGTCAGAAGGTGGCGCACGCCGCGCAGGTCGCCTTCGCCCTCTTCGCCCACGGTCCCGACGAAGAGGATGGAGCCGCGCGTCTCGACACTCGAACTCATTCAACGCGCGCGCGCGAGCGCGACCAGCGCCGCCAGCCCGCACCCGTCGTCGGCAATCCCCGGCGCGCGCATGAGCCCCGAAGGCTCGCGCCGCACCTCGCAGTCCGTCCCCGCGGGGAAGACCGTGTCGAGGTGCGCGCTCAGGACGAGCAGCGGCCTCAACTCTGCGCCGCGCCTGAGCGCCACGCAGTTCCCTTCGGCGTCGAGCGCCGCGCCTACGAGCCCGCACTCCTCAAACCTCTCGCGCAGGTACTCGGCGCGCTCCGCCTCGCCGAACGGCGGCGCGGGCACGCGCACGAGCGCCGCGTGCTCGTCGTCTATCTCTCGCGGCCTGCTCCTCGAAGAAACGGAACGCCCGCGCACGCGCTCCGCCCCCAGGAGCCCCCTCACGAGTCTCCTCCGGCGCGGCCAGTGTGGCGGTGGGGATAGACATAATGAAGTGATGAGTGATGAGTGATGAGTGACTGAGAAGAAGACTGTCTATCGCTCAGTCCTCATCACTCATCACTATCACTAGACCAACTGCATCATCTCCTCTTCGCTCAGGACGCCGCGGGCGCTCTTGGCGTGGTCGTAGATGCGTTGGACGCGCTCGTCGGAGGCTTCGAGGCCGCGCGATTCGAGCCAGTAGACGACGTTCGACTTGCCGCTCATCGGCCCGACCTCGATCTGCTGGCGCATGCCGAACAGGCCCGCGGGCACGCCCGAGTAGATGAGGTCGGCCAGCTCGTTGTCGCCCTTCCGGAAGCTCTTGATGACGGCCGCCGCGTGGACGCCCGTCGCCGTGCGGAAGGCGTCGCGGCCGAAGACGGGGTAGTTGAGCGGGATCGTCCAGCCGCAACTCTCGGCCGCCTTCTCGCAGTAGTCGCGCAGGCTGGAGAGGTCGTTGTCGATCCAGCCCATGAGCTTCAAGTTGACGAGCAGTTGATCCATCGGCGTGTTGCCGACGCGCTCGCCGACGCCGAGGGCCGAGCCGTGCACCTGATCGGCGCCGCCCTCGATGGCCGCGAGGGAGTTGATGACGCCCGAGGCCGCGATCCTGATGGCCGTGCCAGTCGAGCCGCACCTGCTCGCCCTGCTCCTCGATGATGCGCTTGACGAAGCGGACGACGGCGCGCGCGCCGTCGGGCGTGGCGTGGCCGACCGTGTCGCAGACGCAGACGGCGCGCGCGCCCGCGCGGATGGCCGTCGTGTAGAGCGCGCGGATGGTGTCGGGGTCGGCGCGCGTCGTGTCCTCGGTGACGAACATGACGGGCAGGCCTTCCGCGACGGCGAAGGTCACGGCCTCCTCGGTTAACTGGAGGAGCTTGTCGAGCGTCCACCCCTCGGCGAAGAAGCGTATGAAGGAGGAGCCGAGGAAGGTGCAGGCTTCGATGGCGATGCCGGCGCGCTGCGAGATTTCGGCGATGGGGCGGATGTCGTTCTGGTGCGTGCGCGCGGCGCAGTTGGGCCGAATCTTTAACTTCTGCTCGGCGATCTCGCGCGCCAGCGCGTAGACGCCCTCGGCGTGCGTGCCGCCCGCGCCGGGCAGGCCGATGTCGGCGGTGTCGATGCCGAGCCCGTTCATCAGGTGGAGCAGCTCGATCTTGCGCTCGACCGACGGCTCGCAGACCGACGGCGATTGCAGCCCGTCGCGCAGCGTCTCGTCGTCCAGACTGATGCGACGCTCCGGGGCGCTCGATACGTCGGCTCCACGCGGTTCCAGTCGTAGATTAACTCGCTTGCCGGCACTTCCGTCTCCACCTCCGTTGTCTCGGCGATTTAAACCTCTTCGGCGTGTTTCGAGGAGAGGTCGATTACAGCAAGCGCCGCGCGCGCGTGTCAAGCGGGCTCTTCCGTTCGCCCGCGGCCCGTGCGAAACTCGGCCCAAATCCTCTGACGAAAGGACGCGCGATGAGACTCAACACAGGAAGGCGCACGGCCGCCGCGCTCGTGCTGCTCGCGCTCTGCGCGGCGGCGCGGGCGCAGGTCACGGTGATTAAGGCCGGGCGTCTCGTAGACCCGGAGGCGGGCACGGTCGCGGTTGACCAGGCCATCGTCGTCGAGGGTCGGAAGATAAAGGCCGTCGGGCCGAACGTCCCCGCCCCCGCGGGCGCGGCGCTCATCGACCTCTCGGCCTACACCGTGCTGCCCGGCCTCTTCGACGCGCACACGCACCTCTGCGAGAGCACGCCGCCCGAAGACCGCGACCTCTTCTCTCAAGACATCCGCACGACGGGCGCGTGGCGCGCCATCCTCGGCACCGTCAACGCGCGCGAGATGCTTGAGGCCGGCTTCACGACCGTCCGCGACGTGGGCAACGCCGGCAACTACGTGGACACAGACCTGCGCCGCGCCGTCGAGCAGGGACTGATTCCCGGCCCGACCATCGTCAACGCCGGCCGCATCATCGCCCCCTTCGGCGGGCAGTACCACCTCCAGCCCGAGCGGCGCGCCCTCGGCGCGCCCCAATATCTCTTCGCCGACACGCACGACGAAATACGAAAAGCCATCCGCGAGAACGCGCACTTCGGCGCGCGCGTCATCAAGGTCGTCGTGGACGACCAGCCCTACGTCTACTCGGTCGAAGACATTAAGTTCATCGTCGAGGAGGCGAAGCAGGCGGGGCTCAAGGTCGCCGCCCACTGCCTGACCGAGCGCGGCGCGCGCAACGCGGCCGAGGCGGGCGTCGCCTCCATCGAGCACGGCCTGCGCATGTCGGACGAGACGCTGGAACTCGCCAAACGCAACGGCGTCGTGCTCGTCGGGACGGACTTCACCGAGAAGACCGCCGGCTACCTCGGCCAGGGGCCGGAGTTCGCGAAGCTCTTCCACGGCCTCTTCCTCGAACGCCTCAAGCGCGCCTACCGCGCCGGCGTGACGATGGCCTACGGCACCGACGCCTTCTTCAGCGTCCCCGGCGAGACGCGCGGCACGATAGCGCTCATGTACCTCGACTCGTACACGGAGGCCGGCGTCCCCGCGCCTTACGTCCTGCGGATGTTGACGACGAACGCGGCGCGGCTGCTCGGCGTCGAGCGCGAGCGCGGCGCGATCAAGCCCGGCCTCTACGCCGACATCGTCGCCACGCCCGGCGACCCGCTCGCGGACATCACGGCGTTGCGCCGCGTCGCGTTCGTGATGAAGGAGGGCAGGGTCTTTAAAACGCCGAAGCAGGCACGCTGAACGACGAGGTGAAGGCGGGCCGTCCGGCGGCTCGGCGTTCACGGTTCGCCCTTTTCACCCGCTCCTGTATCATGCGTCGAGATGAAGACACTGAAGAAACTCTTCGAGCGGAACCGCGCGTGGGCGGAGGAGATCAGCGCGCGCGAGCCGGGGTTCTTCCGCGAGCTGGCGCGGAAGCAGACGCCGGAGTACCTGTGGATCGGTTGCTCGGACTCGCGCGTCCCCTCGACGCAGTTGGTTGACCTTTCGCCCGGCGAGATGTTCGTCCACCGCAACGTCGCCAACGTCGTCGTCCACACGGACCTCAACTGCCTCTCGGTCATGCAGTACGCGGTCGAAGTCCTGAAGGTCAGGCACATCATCGTCTGCGGCCACTACGGCTGCGGCGGCGTGCAGGCGGCGCTCGAAGGCGCGCGCTTCGGGCTCATCGACAACTGGCTGCGCCACGTGCAGGACGTGGTCGAGAAGCACACGGAGGCGCTCGCGCGCTGTGAGGACGGCGCGGCGCGTCTGCACCTGCTGTGCGAGCTGAACGTGCGCGAGCAGGTCTTGAACGTCTGCCGGACCACGGTCGTGCAGGACGCGTGGGAGCGTGGGCAGGAGCTGTCGGTACACGGCTGGGTCTACGCGCTCGAAGACGGGCTGCTGCGCGACCTGGGGCTGTGCGTCACCTGCACGGAAGAGCTGGCGGGGGCCGAAGAGAAAGTTGCGACGCTTTCGTGACCCGCGCAGCACCCGGCCGCATGTATACTCGCGCGCGCGATAACATCCCACCGGACGTGGAGGCGAAACGGATGTCGGCGAACGGCAGGAAGACGGTCGTCATCGACGGGGCCAACGTGGCCTACGAGGAGCGCAGCGGGGGCGGCAAGCCGAAGCTCTCGAACCTGCTCAAGGTGCGGCGCGAGTTGGAGGAGCGCGGGCAGGAGGCCGTTATCATCGTGGACGCCAGCCTCAAGTATGACATCGACGACCAGGGGCAGTTGGAGGAACTCATCCGGTCGCAGCAGGTGCGGCAGGTGCCCGCGGGCACCGACGCCGACTACTTCATCATCCAGTTCGCGCACGAACTCGACGCCCTCATCGTCACCAACGACCGCTACAGGGACTACGCCGAGCAGTACCCCTGGGTGGCGGAGCGCCGCCTCCCCTACATGATCGTCAAGGGCGAGGTCGTCCTCTACGAAGAGCAGCAGCCCTGAGCCGCGGGCGCGCGCCTCACGACCCGTTGTTCAGAAAGTCTTCGCGTATCGGGGAGAAGATGTCGATGAGCACGACCTCCTCTTCGAGCATCGTGGCGCCGTGCCAGCTCCCCGAAGGGAAGTGGAGCACGTCGCCCGCCGCGGCGACCCGCTGCTCGTCGCCGACGGTGAAGAGGACGCGGCCGCGCTCGACCAGCGTGATCTGCTCGTGCGGGTGTTCGTGCGGGGGCGTGACGACGCGCGGCGCGAAACGCAGGCGGCAGACCATGACCCGCTCTCCGACGACCAACTGCCGCTCGGTGCCGTCGTCCAGAACCTCGACGGGGACGCGCGACCAGTCCGTGTGCTGCGGGTGCGGGCTGATTTTCGACTTCGCTTCCATCTATTTTCCTCAGGGCTGAGGACCGGGTGAAGATTAGAGACTCTTCCTCACACTCGGCCCTTCAGTCCTCAGTCCTCAGTACTTTTTTAACGTGATGCGCCAGCGCGCGGCCGCGCCCGCCTTCAGACTTACGTCGCGCGCTTCGTACACAAGGTGCAGCGGCACCCCTCCGCGTGCGCCGCGCCCGAGCGCCCCGCCCCCCGCGGCCTGTACCGAAACGCTCAAGGGCCAGTCCGCCGCCGCCCAGACTTCTAAAGTACCACCGTCGGAGACGAAACGGTCGCGGCGCCCCGTCGCGTCGAACGAGACCTCGTTGCGCGCCGCGGTCGTCGGCACGGCGACCCTCCACCTCTTGACCGTCACGTCGGCGGAAGACTTTAAAGTCTCC
The DNA here is from genome assembly GCA_963726735.1 of uncultured Acidobacteriota bacterium. GTDB lineage: Bacteria > Acidobacteriota > Blastocatellia > Pyrinomonadales > Pyrinomonadaceae > QHXN01. Next base: position 400,235 of record CAVSDM010000017.1, on the reverse strand, counting down.
TCGCGCGTGAGCGTCGTCCCTTCCAGACGCCACACGACCTCGCTCGTGATGTGCGGGTCTTCCAACTGCCCCGACCTGCTGCCGACGACGGTCCAGCGACGCCAGACGACGCGCAGTCCCTTGCCGTCGGCCGCCGGCTCTATCTCGTCCGCGCCGTCCGCCGCGACGAGCGTGCGCCCGTTCGATAGTTCGACGAAGGGCACAAGCGAGGGGTAGACCTGCTCGACCGGCGCGGCGAAGCCCGCGAGCCCGTGCGGCGCCGGCAGGTAGTCGGCCACGCCCGGCTTCGTGCCCGTCGTTAAGGGAAGCGTGAAGGAGAGCGGCCCCTGCCGGACGAGCCACACGCCCGCCGGCCTCTCGCCGCGCCGGAAGAACTCGAAGCGCGCGAGGTCGCGCCTTGTAATCTCGCCCGGGAACTCCCGCAAGTTCTCCTTCGCCAGCCCCTCCGCGAAGAGCATGTGCGCGAGCGCGGCCTTGCCGAAGAAGCCGGTCGTCTGCTGCCACTCGCGGTCGGGCGAGATGTAAGCGTAGTTGCCGCGTCCGAAGGCGAAGACCGAGAGCCTGTGCGCCTTCGGGTCGTAGTCGCGCCGCAGCCAGCGCCACGCCTGATAGTAAGCGGCCGACAGTTCCGCGAGCGGCGCGGGCCGGAACTCCGGATGACGCGCGAGGAAGGCGACGATCTCCAGCGTGTCGAGGTACGAGACGACGCCGAGGCTCCGGCCCCACGCGTAGCCGTAGCCGTCCGGCTGAATCAGGTCCCACCACAGGCGCATCTGCGCCTTGAGCGAAGGCCGCACGGCGTCGAGCACGTCCTCGCGCCCCGCGTCCTCGGCCGCGTTCCAGACGAAGCGCGCGTACTCGTTCGAGTAACGGTCGAAGCGTCCCGTCGGCGGCGCGTCGTCCGCGTAGAGTTGGCCGCCCGCGAAGGGCCGCGCGGCGCGGGTGACCACGCCGTCGAGCAACGCGCGGTCTTTCAACAACCCGAGTTGGAAGCTCACGCTCGCGATGCGCGCGGCGACGCCGAGGTAGTTCTCCGGCAGGTTGATGACCTTCTGCTCCTTCGCGTCGTAGAAGGCCGACACGTCGAGGAGCTTCCGCCAACGCGCCTTCTCGTCCTCCGTCAAACTCTGCCAGACGGCGTTGCGTTCGAGGTCGCGCCCGAAGTGCCGGAGCGCCAGCACGCAGTAGAGTTGCGAGAAGCGCGTACTGTTCAGACGTTCTTCGAGGAGCCCGACCCTTCCCACCTCGCGCGCGATGTCTCGGCCCGCGAGCGTGCGCTCGCCCGACATCTCGGCGTACGCCGCGAGCGCGCGCGCCCAGGTGCCCCAGGTGTATTCGCCCGAAGAGCCCGCGCCTAACACCCTGTCGGGCGGCGGGTCGAGCGACTTGATGTCCGCGAGGTGCGCGGCCAACTCCGCGCCTAGGAACTCCCTGACCTCTTTCCCCAGCGCGGCCGCGTCCACGGCCGCGCCTTCACTCGGGGCGGCCTTCTGCCGCCCGGCCGCCCCCGCGGGCGGCGCGAGCAGCGAGAAGGTCAACAGGAATAGCAGCGAGGCTTTCAGCATGTCGTTTCAGTCTACGGCCCGCGAACTCAGAAGGTGAACTTCATGCCGAGCTGGATGGTGCGCGGCGGGCCGGCCGCGGTCAGCGTGCCGAAGCCGCCGTTGGCGAGGTTGACCTCCAGGTCGCGGAAGTTCGTCCGGTTGAAGGCGTTGAAGACATCGGCCTGGAGTTGCAGCTTCAGGTTTCGGTGATGCCGACACGGCGGCGGAAGGAGAAGTCCCACACCTGCGAGCCCGGCCCCTCGACCGTGCCGACGCCGGCCGTCCCGCGCCGCGTGTCGGGCGCGTTGGCGAAGGCCGCGCGGTTGATCCACGCGCCCTGGCTGCGCTCGCCGTTCGGTATCAGCACTTCGCCGCCGAGGTAGTCGGCGCGGCGGCTCCCCGTCGAAGTGTTGCCGACGACGGTGAAGTAGGCGCCCGACTGCAAGCGCGTGATGCCGCTCACCTCGTAGCCGCCGAAGACCGCCCGCAGGAAGCCGTTCGAGCGGCTCAGCGTCGGCAGCGTGTAGGTGTAGGTCGCGGCGAAGATGTGGCGGCGGTCGAAGGTGGCCGGGCCGTAGTTGTAGTCGCGGTTGAAGGCGTCCTCGGGGTTGTCGTTGAAGCCGCTCGCGTCGGTCAGAACCTTCGAGAAGGTGTAGCTCAAGGTCGCGCGCGAGCGCCCCGTGCGCTTCGCGGCGAAGAGCTGCATGCCGTGGTAGTTCGAGGTCGAGTCGGACAGACGCATGCGGATGGCCGAGTAACCCTTGTAGGGCCGGAGCGCGTTCGTGTCCGCGCGCTGCGCGGTCGGGAGCGCGGCGTTGGCCGCGAGCGCCGTCGAACGTGGCCTGGTTGATGTCGGGCTGCCTGATCAGGTGGCGCCCGAGGTTGCCGACGTAGGCCGCCTCGGCGAAGAAGCCCCACGGCAGCTCGCGCTGGACGCTCAGGCTGTAGCTCTGCGTGTAGGGCGTGTCGAGGTTCGGGTCTACGGCGTTGATGGTGTCGAAGGGCGCGATGGTCGTCGCGCCGCTCGTGATGTTCGAGAGGTTCGCGTTCGAGAACTGCGAGCTGGTCACGTAGGGCGGGTTGCCCTCGGACGGGAAGATGAGGTTGCCCTCGACGCGGTCGTAGTAGATGCCGTAGCCGCCGCGTATGGCCGTCTTGTTGTCCTTGAACGGCGAGTAGGCGAAGCCGACGCGCGGCATGAAGATAGTGGTGTCCGTTGTAGAGCCCGCGCGGCGCGCCCGCCGGCACCGACTGCACGAAGGCGCTGTCGCCGCCGGGCACGCGCCCCAGCTCTTCGGCCGGGACGCCGTGACCGGCGCGGACGAGCCCGTTCAGACGGTTGCCGCCGCGCGCCGGGTCGATGGTGCCGTTGGCCAGCACCGTCACGGCCTGCGCCGGGTTGTAGAGCGCCGGGTCGAAGTTGGCGAGGTTGTTCGCCTGCGTGTAGAAGGGCGTCCCGAACTGGTAGCGCACGCCCAGCTCAAGGCTGAAGCGCGGCGTCACCTTCCAACTGTCGTTGACGAACGCCTCGGTCTGCGTGAAGCGGAAGAAGCCGACGGGGTCGAAGGACGACTCGCTGTAGGTGCGGAAGTTGCCGAGCAGCGCGTCGGCGAAGGCGTTCCCCGTCGAGCGCGTGTTGCCCGCGGCGTTGAAGGTGACGTTGCCCGCGTAGGTCGTGCGCCCGTTCTGGTCGATGCGGTTGCGGTAGAAGACCGCGCCGGTCTTCAGCGTGTGCGCGCCGTGCACCCACGTCACGTTGTCGCCGAGCATGATGTCGGTCGTCGGCGAGACGAGCGAGCGCGCCGCGCCCGCGAAGCTCGCGAAGCCGTTGATGGTGGTGTCGGGGATGCTGTCCGAGTAGGCGCCGCCGCCGGGGAAGAGCTGCGCGAACTGGAAGCCGTACGTCTCGCGCTTCCAGAAGTCGCCCGCGGGCGGGATGTGCTGCGAGATCCATGAGGTGTTGACCTTCGCCTCGTTGACGAGCGTCGGCGTGATGAGCCACGTGTAGGCGACCTGGATGGACGTGCCCGGCCGCGAGCGCGCGCTCGGCACCGTCGGGAGCTGCGACGTGATGAACGTGCCGAACGGGTCGATGAGCTGGTTCTCGTCGTGGATGTAGCGGCCGTAGATGGTGTGCGAAGAGTTGAAGCGGTAGTCGAGCCGCACGAAGTCCTCGCGGTAGTCGAACGGGTTCGGCTGCTGGAAGGTCGCGTTGTTGCCGACGGGCGCGTTGCGGTAGCTCGTCGCCAGCCCGATCATCGTGCGGTAGACCTTCGCGATGGCTCGCCCGTCCGTGGTGATGCCCGCGGACTGTCCGTTCAACCTCAGGTTCGCGAGGTTGCGCCCCGGAATCGGCTGGCCCGCGGCGACGGTCGCGCCCGTCGCCGGGTTGACGGCCGTGTAACCCGTCGGCACGTTGAGCGTGCCCGTGCGCCCGCTGAAGTCGCCGCCCAGCTCCGCCAAAGTCGGCAGCGTGCGCACGACCGGGTTGGCGAGGCGGCGAATCTTCTTCCACTCCTGCCCGCCGAAGAAGAAGAACTTGTCGCTTGAATCGGCCCGCCGAAGCGGTAGCCGAAGTCGTTGTAGCGGAGCGTCGGCCGCACGGGCGCGAAGAAGTTGCGCGCGTCCAGCTTGTCGTTACGCAGGTACTCGAAGAAGGAGCCGTGGAACTCGTTGTCGCCCGAGCGCGTCACGACGTTGACCTGCGCGCCGGAGTTGCGCCCGTACTCGGCCGAGAAGTTCGAGGTCTGGACTTTGACCTCCTGGATGAAGTCGATGCCGACGTTGTTGATCTGGCTGGCGTTGCTGCCGGACTGGAGGTTGGTGCCGCCGTCCACGGTCATGTTCGTCATCTGGCCGCGGTTGCCGTTGATCGACTGCGTGTTGGTGGCGAGGCTCGTCGAGAGTTCCAACTGGTCGTCGGTCGTCTGCGCGACGCCCGGGATGAGCGAGAGCAACTGGATGTAGTTGCGGCCGTTCAGCGCGAGGTTCTGCACCTGCTGGCTGTCCACGACGCGCGCCACCTCGCCCGAGGTGGTGTTGACCGTCTCGCCCAGGGCGGTCGAGACCTGCACGGTCTCCGTCACCTGCCCGGGCTCCAGCGCCAGGTCGATGGTCAGGCGCGCGTCGGCCGTCAAAGCCACGCCGCGCTGCTCGGCGCGCTTGAAGCCCTGGCTCTCGACGGCGACGACGTAAGTCCCCACGGGCAGGTTCGTCACCGTGTAGAAGCCGTCGGCGTCCGTGGTCGCGGTCCGCACGAGGTTCGTCGCGGCGTTCGTCACCGTGACGCCGGCGCCGGGCACGACGGCGCCCGTGGCGTCCGTGACCGTGCCCGAGAGGCGGCCGACGTTCGTCTGCGCCGCGACCTCCCGTGGCGCGAGCGCGAGGGCGAGCAGCAGACAGCAGGCGAGCGACACTGCGAGGCGGCGCGACGGGGAACTGAAGAGAACCGGCATAACTCTCACCTCCGACGTTGAAGTTCGTGACTGACCGCGGGCAACACTACGCCGCCGAGCAGCAGCGCCGAGGCTTGCCCCGAAGAGTTTCTTAACTTCCCTTTTGTTCGGCCGCCCCCGGAACCGGGTGGCGGGATTCAAGGCACTACCAACTTCAGGCGACGCGCGGGGCCGCGAAGGTCGGCGCGGCGATGAGCGCCGCCGCCCCGCGCAGGCGCGGCTGCAACTGCGGCGCCGACACGCGCATCGGCGTGAGCCCCGCCGAAGCCGTCAGCACGCGCTCGGCGAGCGCGCCGCGCACTGTCTCCTCGATCAAGTCCCACGCGGTCGTAATCTCGCCCGCGAGGTAGATGCAGTCCGGGTTGAGCGTGTTGACGACCGTCGCCAGCCCGAGGCCGAGGAAGCGGGCCGTGGCCTGCACGGCGGCGTTGGCCTTGGCGTCGCCGCCGCGCGCGCGCGCCACGAGGTCGAGCACGTTGAAGGAGTCGCGCCCGGCCTCGTGCAGGGCTTTTGGACTGAGTTTGGACAAATTCCACCCGAAGTAACGCGAAAGGGTGGCGAGGTTCGAGACGTAAGCCTCCCAGCAGCCCGTCATCCCGCACATGCAGCGCGGCCCGTCCAGGCTCAGAGGCATGTGCCCGAACTCGCCCGCGATGTGGTCGCGCCCGCGCACGAGCTCGCCGCCGACGACCACGCCGACGCCGACGCCGTCCGACACGCTGACGTAGACGAAGCTCTGCGTGGCCGCCCCCTCGCCGCGCTCCAGCCACAGGTGCGCGAGCGAGCAGGCGCGCCCAGAGTTCTCGACCTGCACGGGGAGCCCCGTCGCCGCGGCCAGCCTGTCGCGTATGTCCACGTCGCGCCAGCCGAGCGTCGGCGCGTTCAGGACCCGCCCCGTACGGTGGTCAACCATGCCGGGCACCACGACGCCGATGCCCTCGCAATTGGCCGCCGCGCCCTGTGTTTTCAGTATTCTTTTGACGCGCGCCGATAAATCTTTGACGAACTGCGGCAGCTCGAAGACGGTGTCGTAAATCTCCAGCGCGAGCTGGTGGCCCGAGAAGTCCGACAGCATGACGAACGTCTTGCTGAAGCGCACGTCCACGGCGACGGCCAGGCGGTCCTGCGTCCGTATGTGCAGGAAGGTCGGCTTGCGGCCCCGGGTCACCTCGCCCGTCGCGCCCTCGTAGATGAGCCCCTGCTCGATCAACTCCTGCGCGAGCACGCTCACCACGCCGCGCGTGACGCTCATGCGGCGCGCGAGGTCGGCGCGCGAGATGGGCTGGTGCTCGCGGATGAGGTTGAGCGCGATGCGGCGGTTGATCTCGCGCGAGGTCGTCCGCGTGGCTACCGTGAAGTCGTGCGTGTTGATCTTTCTCATGTGGCGCGCTCGGGCATTTGTACGAAGTTTGGACAAAATATCCGTGCGCGGGAATTCTGTCAAGAAATATTTTCCGCGGCGCGCGCGCCGGCCGCCGCTTTTGCCTTTTCCACCCCTCCTGTTATAGCCTCGTCGCGCCCCGCGCCCGCCGGCCGAACGACTCCCCGAGAAGGCCCCTCGGCGCCAATGGTGAACAAGGATGCTGGTAGCACTCGGCTCGGCGCGCCCGGCCAAGATCATGGCGCTGCGCGCGGCCTGCGCGCGCGTCGCGGAGGTTGACGCGCGCTGGAGGCAGGCGGAACTGGTCGCGCGACCCGTCGAGACGGGCGTGCCGGGGATGCCGCTCAACGACACGCAGCTCATGCGCGGCGCGCGCAACCGCGCGGAGGCCGTCCGCCACCTGCTCGAAGCAGAGGGCGGCCCGGCCGACTTCTACGTCGGGCTCGAAGGCGGCTTCCACTCGATCACGTTCGACGGCGAGCGGCGGACGTTCCTGCACGGCTGGGCGTACGCCACGGACGGCGCGCGCGGCTACTTCGGCCACGCGCCGGCCGTCACCGTGCCGCCGTCCATCGTCGCGCGCGTCGAGCAGACGCGCCGCGAGCTGGGCGAGGTCATCGACGAGGTCGCCGGGCAGACGGACGTGCGGAGTCGGCAGGGCGCGTGGGGCGTGCTCTCAAGGGGCCTGCTGACGCGCGCGATGAGCTTCGAGACGGCGCTCTTAGCGGCCCTCGCGCCGTTCTACAACGCGCGCCTGTACCAGTGAGATTTCGTGTGAAAGGTTCTTAGAGAAGGATGGTCGAGAGACTCACCGCGGAAGGTAACGACGAGCACCTCGTCAAGGCGGGGCAGAACACGACGGGCTGGGTCGAGGTCATCGCCGGCTCGATGTTCTCGGGCAAGTCCGAGGAGCTGATCCGGCGCCTGCGCCGCGCGCGGATCGCGCGCCTCAAGGTGCAGGTCTTCAAGCCCGAGATCGACGTGCGCTTCTCGCGCGACCACATCGTTTCGCACTCCGAGATGCGCCACGAGTCGAGCGCCGTGCGCAACGCGCGGGAGATTCTGGAGCTGCTCGACCCCGCGACCGAGGTCGTCGGCATCGACGAGGGTCAGTTCTTCGACAACGACCTCGTGGAGATCGTCAACCAGCTCGCCGCGCGCGGCGTGCGCGTCATCGTCGCGGGGCTCGACCAGGACTACACGGGGCGCCCCTTCGAGCCGATGCCGCAGCTCCTCGCCGTCGCCGAGTACATCACCAAGACGCACGCCATCTGCGTCCGCTGCGGCCAGCCCGCCAACTACTCGCAGCGCATCGTCGAGGTCGAAGGCCAGGTCGTCGTCGGCGCCTCCGACGCCTACGAGGCGCGCTGCCGCCGCTGCTTCGTCCCGCACGCCGACGCCCCGACGCGGCACGACGACTAGACCGCCCTGTTTACAAGGAGTCCACGCCCGATGTTGAGAAGACTGCGCCTCTTTGTGCCCGCCCTCGTCGTGGTCGCCGCCGCCGCCGCCGGGGCGGCTTCGGCCCAGGAGTCGCGCACGCCCGCGCCCGGCTCGGCCGAACGTAAGGCCGTCGCCGACGCTCTGCGCGCGCCCGTCGAGAAGGAGCTGAAGCAGAAGGTCGTCTTCAAGATCGACCACCTCAAGGCGAGCGGCGAATGGGCCTTCCTGCGCGGCGTGCCGCAGCGGCCGGACGGGGGCCGAGTTGACTACAGCACCACCGTTTACCAGCAGCGCATCGAGGACGGCGTCTTCGACGATTGGATTTGCGCCCTGCTGCGCAAGCGCGAGGGCAAGTGGCAGGTGGTGAAGTACGTCATCGGCGCGACCGACGTGGTCTACGAGGGCTGGGACGCAGAGTACAAGGCTCCCCCGGCCATTTTCCGGTAGAACGCCCGCATCCTCATCCGCCGTACTTTATCCTGACGGGTATGCGGTGCTGCCGGCAGTACCCTCCGTAGATGTGTTCCAGAATGTTCGTGCCGTAGACGGAGAGAAGCCGCTCGTGCGCGGCCTCGAAGCCCTCGCCGTCGGCCGTGTAGAGCGAGTGGAGCATGCGGCGGAACTGGTGGTCGAACGTGTGCCCGAACCGCTCGGCCTCGCGCAGCACCTCGTCCGCCTCATCCCAACGCGAGCCGAGGAAGATTGAGTCGAACCGCGCGACCGCGGTCTTCAGCTCTCCGGTCTCCGCCTCGGTCAAGGCGGCGGGGCCGGGGGCGAGCATCTCTTCGAGCTTGCCGAAGTCGTGCTGGTCGGCGGTGAGGTCGAGCACCCGGTCGCGCGTGAAGAAGTCGGTCAGCCCCTCCGGTTCCAGCAGCACCGGGACGATGAGGAGCCGGCCGCTGTCGGCCAGCCGGGTCGCGTGCTCGAACTCGTCGTAGATCCATGTCGTCTTGTTCTTCCGCGCGGTGAGCATGTCGGCCGACAGCTCCGTGAGCAGCAGGACGTAGAAGGAGCACTCCCGGAGTGAAGTGATGAACTGCGGGATTTGGAAGTACGCGTCGGCATCGGCGTCGAGGTTTTCGGCGTCGAGGAAGGGCCTGTAGCCTAGCCCGCGGACGTGCCGGGCCAGCGCACTCGTCAACTCGCGCATCCGCCCGCCGTCCCACTTGTAGCCGATGAAGACGCCCGGCGGATAGCCCCACCAGAGGGGGCTTGTGCCCTTCTTCGCGGCGGCCAGGCCCAGCATCGCCAGGCGCACGGGAAGCGAGCCACGCTCCCACGCGATGCGGTTCACGGTCTCCGGGTCCGCCCCGTCAAGCTCGACCATCAACTCCGCGAACACGTTGCCCCCATCACTTCCTTCGCCCTGCATGCTGCGCCTCCTTCCGAAAGCTACGGCGGGATGAGTTAGTTTGGCGAGGTCGTTGTCGGCGCGGCGAGGTCGTTCGGCGTCTCACGCGGCGCCGGGCGTACCTTCGCCCGCGGGCGTCGGCGGGTCGAGTTCTTCGGCGAGGCGCGTCCAGACCTGGGCGAACTTTTCTACGTCTTGTCGGGTGTGTTCGAGGACGCGGCGGCTGTCGAGGTAGGCGGCCCAGTGGGGCGTGTTGACGAGGGCTTCCTGGGTCTCTTCGCCGAGCGCCGCGGCCATGAGGGCGATGAGGTCCTGCGTGACGCGCGTGTGTTCGAGGAGCGCCTGGATGATGTTGTAGGCCAGCCGCGCCTGCTCGTAGGCGAGGTTGCCGGAGCCCGCGGGTCTCTCTTCACTCGCGCCGCTCATCCTTCCGAACTCTCCTCGCCCTCGGCTCGGGCGTACCAGCTCCCGCGCACGAGCGGCAGGTCGGCGACGTGCGCGGCGCAGACCTCTGCGTCGCCGGAGAAGAGCTTCAGCTCGGTGCCCGGCGCGAGGAAGTCGTACTTGACGAGCGCGAGCGCGACGCGGCGGCCGAGGCGCGGCGAGAAGACGTTGGAGGTGATGCGGCCGGCCTCGCGCCCCTCGGCGCGGTCGCGCAGGCGCGCGTCCGGGGGCGGCTCGGCGTCGCGGTCGAAAATGACGCCGGCGAGCCGCTTGGCGACGTGGCCCCGCCAGTGTATGCGCGCGATGATCTCCTGCCCCGCGTAGCAGCCCTTCGTGTAGCTCACGGCCTCCGCCTCGTCCACCACTTCGAGCACGACGTTCGCGTCCGAGGCGTCGAGGCCGTAGCGCGGGATGCCTGCTTCGACGCGCAGCACTTCAAGCGCTTCGTGCCCCGCGGGGAGCGCGCCGGACGCTGTGAGCGCGCCCCAGACGGCCTCCGCGACGCCCGCGTCAACGAACAGGTCGAAGCCGTCTTCCGAAGTGTGAGTCGCGCGGATGACCGTGATGTGGCCTTCGTTGAAGGTCGCGCGTGTGACGCGGCCCCGGGCGGCCTCGGCCGTCGCCGCGCCGAGCGCCGCGCCGACGAACTCGGCCGCGCGCGCTCCCTGGACGGAGAGCATGACGGTCTCCGCGGTCAGGTCGCGGACGCGGAAGTCGCCCGCGAGCGTGAAGCGTCCGAGGTGCTTGAGGACGCTCGGGTAGGTCGCGGCTTCGGTGTCGAAGAGGAACGTGTCGCCGCGGCGCAGGATGCGGGTCGAAGCGACGAGCCGGCCCTGCGGGTTCGGGAAGGCCGCGTGCATCCACGCGCCCTCTTCGAGCCGCGCCACGTCGTTCGTCAGCATGCCGTTCAAAAACATCACGGCCTCGGCGCCCGACACCTCCACGCGGCCGCGCGCCGAGAGGTCGAAGAGGCCCGCGCCGCCACCGCGCACGGCCTCGTACTCCGCCGCCGCGTCGCCGTAAGAGGCCGGCACGACGCACCCGTCCTGCTCGACGAACCGCGCGCCCGCGCGCCGGTGCGACTCTTCGAGCGGCGACCGCCGCAACTCAGCCTGACTCTCTACCGCTTCGGCCATCACATTTTGTGGACGGTGGACGACGGACGACGGACGACGGACGATAAAGGCGTTGTTTCCGCCGGCCGTCGTCCGTCGTCCGCCATCCTACTTCAGCTTCTCAAGCTCCGCGCGGAGCGCGTCGTAGTCCTTCTTGTCGCCGGCCTTGAAGGCGAGGTTGACGTAGCGGACGACGCCTTCCTTGTCGATGAGGTAGACGGTGCGCTTGTTGAAGCCGTACTGCTCCATGTAGCTGTCGTACGCGCTCGCGACGCGGTGGTCGTGGTCGGAGAGCAGCGGGAACGGGAGCTTGTGGTGCTTCGCCCACTCCTGGTGCGAGAAGACGTAGTCGCCGCTGATGCCGAGCACCATCGCGTTGAGCTTGCCGAACTCCATGAAGGTGTCGCGGAAGGTGCAGACCTCGGTCGTGCAGCCGCCCGACCAGTCGGCCGGGTAGAAGGCGAGGATCACGTTCTTGCCGCGCAAGGAGGCGAGCGTCATCTGCTCATCCGGCTTCATGAAGAGCTTCTCCTGCGTCGCGTAAGGGAGTTTGAAGTCGGGCGCGGCCTCGCCCACCTTCGGCGCCGCCGCCGGGGCCGCCGTGGCCTTCGGCGCGTCCGCGCCCGAAGCGACCTTCTCGCCCGTCGCCGCGACCGCCGCCTTCTTCTCCGAGGCCGTCGCCCCGTCCGCCGACTGCGACTGCGCGACGCACGCGGTCGCGGCGACAAAGACGAACGCTGCCGCGAAGACGGCCGTCACGAACGTCTTCATCTTCCTGACTTCCGAGAGACTATGAGTTCTTTTCGACATGACTTTTACCTCCGCACCTTTTTAAACGGCGGCCGCGCGCGACGCCTCAAGGGCGAGAGAGAGGGCGCGCGCGACCGACCTGTAGTCTTCGAGCTGCTGCGGCTCGCGCCGGTGCGAGGCGAGCACCTGCGGGCTCGGGTGGTAGAGCGGCACGAGCAGGCGCCCGTGCCACGTTTGAACCTGTCCGACGTTCTCCTTGAGCGTGAACGGATGATACTCGACGGCCCGGAGGGCGGCAAGCGCCACCGCCCCGAGGGTGACGACGACGCGCGGGTCGATTGTCTCGACCTGCCGCCGCAGGAAGTCGGAGCAGTTCGAGACCTCTCCGCGCGTCGGCTTGCGGTTCGCGCCCGTCGCGCTCCGAGGGTTGCAGAGCGCCGAGTTGGTGATGAATAACTCTTCGCGCGCGAGCCCGACGGAGGCGATGTAGCGCGAGAAGTTCCGCCCCGACTGGTCGCCCGAAAACGGCACGCGCGTCCGGTCGCCGCCCTGACGGCCGGGCGCCTCGCCGACGAACATCACGGAGCGCCCCGACGCACCCGTTGCTCGCGCTCAGCACCGCGCTCCGCCCGCACATCGCCTCACACCTGCGGCACGCGGACGCCTCCGCCACGAGCGCCTCGAACTCTTCCTGTTTACTTTTGAAGACCAACGACAGACTCCTTCACCCAGGAAGGATTGTACAACGGCGGCGCGAGTCTGAAGGAGCGCGGCCGTCATCTGCGCGTGCGTGACGAAGCCGAGGCGCTCGGCGGTCCCGCGCGTCGAGGGCAGGCGCCCGCAGACGTAGCATGAGCGCGCGCCCGAGGTAGCCCGTCCCGCCCGTGATGAAGACCCTGCGCCTCGTCGTCAAAGTTTAGACCTCTCAGATTAACTCCCTCAGACGTTACTACGCCGCGCCCGGACGCCGCGGATTTCGTACAAAACGTGGCCCCGCCGCGACTGTCAGGCGTCAGTCGCGGCGGGGCTCACTCGGAGACAGGTCGTTGTCGTTACAGAACGCGGTCGCCGAGGCCGAACACACGGCCGCGCTGAAGCGGCGTGGCGCGGATGCGCGGCGCGGTCAGGAGTCGCGGCGTGACGACGGTCCGCGGGACGCTCAAGACCTCCGGGTGCATCTGTATGCCCGGGAGCGCGAAGGCGGCGACGGGCGATTCGAGGACGCGGAAGCTGCCGGGCGTGAACAGACCACGCGGCGCCGAACGTCGCTCGGGCGTGACGCGCACGGTGCGCGACTTGCGGTCGCGGACGACCGTGAGCGTGACCTCGCCCTCCTCCTTCGCCGAGAGCGCACTTGTGAGGTCGTCCGCGTCTTCGACCTTACGGCCGTCGGCCTCCGTCACGATGTCGCCGGCCTTGAGTCCGGCCTTCTCGGCCGGGCTGGCAGCCTCGACCGAGCTGACGAGTATACCGTGCGTGACGCCGAAGTAGTCGGCGAGCTGCTTGCCGAGCGCGTTCGTCGCCACGCCGATGCGGCGCGTCGGGCCGCCGAAGAGGCCGGGGTGCTTGCGCGCCATCTCCTCCCACTTCTCCTTCGACATCTCCTCGGCGCGCTTCCACTGCTCGGTGTTGTGCATCGCCTCGTCGCCGAGAATGTCGGGCGGGAGGTTGAAGAGGCTCTCGCCGCCCGCGCTCACGAACGGCTCGCGGCGCGTGATCGTGGCCGACACCTCCTGCTCCGCGCCGCCGCGCGAGATCGTGATGCGCGCGGCGTGGTCGGGCGCCGACTCTTCGATGAGCCGCGTCAGCTTGCGGACGCTCGACACCTGTTCGCCGTCGAAGCGGACGATAACGTCGTTGGCGCGCAAGCCCGCCTTCTCGGCGGGGCTGCCCTTGACGACCTCGCGGACGCCGACGCCGCGCGGCTCGCCCGAGAGTCCGTAGCGCTGCATGTTCTCGCGCGTGACCTCTTCGGGGCGCACGCCGAGGAAGTTGCTCGCGACGAAAAGGGTGTTGGCGACGGCCGGCGGCGCGGGCGCGGCCGGCGGTTCCTGCGGAGGCGCTGGCTGCTCCGGCGCGACCGCGGGCATCGGCTCCGCGAGCGCGTGCGGCGCGGGCGGCGCCGGCGGGACGGCGGGCGCGGGCGGCGCGGCGGCGATGGCGCGGGGCGCGGCTGGGGCGACGGCGAGTGCGGATGGGGCTTGCGGCGGAACTGATACGGAAGTGGGCGCGGCCAGAGCGGGCGGCGCGGGCGGGGCCGGCGGCGCGGTCTGTGCGGATGCCGCGGACGCGGCGAAGAGTGCGAAGGCGACGAGCGGCAGGGCTTTGGGTTTCACTGCTTTGACGAGACCTCCTAGGGAAAGTTCTTCAACACACTTGCACGCCGCGCCGCTCCGGCCGGTTCCGAAAATTTACGCGCCGCCCGGACGACGCGCGCCGCTTGTCCGCGCGCGCGCGCGGCGGCTACACTTCCCGGCGCGCATGAAGATACTCGACATCGGGTGCGGCAAGCATAAGACGCCGGGGGCGGTCGGGATGGACAGTAACCCGCGGTCGGACGCGGACGTGCTGCACGACCTGGACGTGGTGCCTTATCCGTTCCCCGACGACGAGTTCGACGTGGTCGTCGGCAATCAGGTGATAGAGCACGTGGACGACGTGCTCGCGGTCGTGGCCGAGTTGTACCGCGTGACGAAGCCGGGCGGGCTCATCCGGCTCGACACGCCGCACTTCTCCGACATCGCCTCCTACACCGACCCGACGCACAGGCATCATCTGACGACCGAGTCGTTCGCCTACTTCACCGGCGACCGCCCCGACTTCGACTTCTACAGCCACGTCCGCCTGCGGCCGCGCCGCATCCGCGTCACGATGCTCAAGCTCTGGCGCGCGCTCGGGTTTGAAGTGGCCGTCAACGCCTGCAACCGCTACCACGGCTTACGCTTCCTGCGCCGCTTCTGGGAGCAATACCTCTGCTTCGTCGTGCGCGGGAAGACGATCTATTTTGAGTTCGAGGTGATAAAGTAGCCGACAAACCTTGCGACAAGTGTAAGCCGAAAAAGGAGGGACGACTCTGATGAGCAGCAAGGCCAAAAAATCCAAGGGCGCGGGCGCCGCGCCGCCACAGCCGCGCAGGTCTTCGAGTAAGCCTTCGCGTAAGGAGCAGATCATCTCGCTCTTCCTCTCGGGGATGGGCGAGGTCGAGGACATCGCGGTCATCACGGGCGCGCGCCCGTCCTACGTCGCGTCGGTGTTGCAGGAGGCGGGGCTCCACTCGGGCTACTTCGACCTCTACACCTCGACCTCGCAGCCGCAGAACATCTACTCGAAGTTCTTCGCGGGCAAGCTCGGCTTCAAGGACGTGGAGACGGCGGGCGAGTCGGTCGAACTCATCGACCGGCTCTACCGCCAGTTCGAGTTCGCGGGCGACCGCGCCGGGCAGCACCACGCGCTGACGATGGCGCTCACGATGTTCGACCGCGCGCGCTGGACGGCCAAGGGGCGCGAGGCCGGGGTCTTCCTCAACTGGCTCACCGCGCGTTTGGGCGAGGCCGCGCTCGACCTCGAAGAGGCTTCGGGCGAGAACCCCGACGAAGAGGCGGACGAGGGCGCGGGCGAGCCCGAGACCCTTCCGTAGAGGGAGATTCATGGATGAGTTCGGCGACAGGGTCGCGCTCGTCACGGGCGCCTACCGCGGCATCGGCCTCGAAGTGTCGCGCCGGCTCGCGCTGCGCGGCTTCAGCGTCTTCCTTAGCGCGCGCGACCCGGCTA
Source organism: uncultured Acidobacteriota bacterium (assembly GCA_963726735.1). GTDB lineage: Bacteria > Acidobacteriota > Blastocatellia > Pyrinomonadales > Pyrinomonadaceae > QHXN01. The sequence goes on along the minus strand of CAVSDM010000017.1, from coordinate 384,981 downwards.
AGGCACAGGCGGCGGCGGAACCGTTGCGGCGGCAAGGGCTGAAGGTTCTGCCCGCCCAGTTAGACGTGACCGACGAGCGGAGCGTCGAGGCGGCAGCGCGTTTCGTCGAACGGCGGTTCGGCAGGCTCGACGTGCTCGTCAACAACGCCGCCGTCCTCTACGACGACTGGCAGCGCGCGGAGAACGCCGACCTCGACACCGCGCGCGAGGCGTTCGAGACGAACACGCTCGGGCCGTGGCGCGTGGCGCAAGCCTTCCTCCCGCTGCTCCGTAAGAGCGAACACCCGCGCATCGTCAACGTGTCGAGCGAGTCCGGCTCGCTCTCCTCGATGGGCGGGGGCACGCCCGCCTACGGCGTCTCGAAGGCGGCGCTCAACGTGCTGACGCGGAAGCTCGCCGACGAACTCCGTTCGTCGCGCGTGCTCGTCAACTCGGTCTGCCCCGGCTGGGTGGCGACCGAGATGGGCGGCCCCGACGCGCCGCGCACGGTCGAGGAGGGCGCGGCCAGTGTCATGTGGGCCGTGACGCTGCCCGACGGCGGGCCGACGGGCGGCTTCTTCCGCGACGGCGAGCCGCTCGCGTGGTGAGGCGGCAGTCATCGAATCAATGAGCGAATCCAGTCAACCCGCGGCCCGCCCTTCGTCCTTCGTCCTTCGTCCCTCATCCGTTCTGCTGGCGCTGCTCGTCTGCCTCTACGTCGCGGCGCGCCTGTGGCGTCTGGGTGGGTCCTGCCTGTGGTTCGACGAGTTGTTCAGCCTCCACGCCGCGCGCCACCCGTGGGGCGAGTTGTGGCGCTTCGTCGCGGCCGACCTGATACACCCGCCGCTCTTCTACGCGCTGCTCAAAGTCTGGACGGCGGCGGGCGGCGAATCGCTCCAATGGCTGCGGCTCTTCCCCTTCGTCGCTTCCGTCGCGGCGCTCGTCCCGCTGCTGCTGCTCGCGCGCGAGCTGAAGCTGGGGACGGCCGCGACCAACGTCGCGCTGCTCGTCGCGGCCGTGAACGGCTACCTCATCAAGTACGCGCAGGAGGTCAGGATGTACGGCCTGCTGCTCCTGCTCACGCTCACCTCTTTGTGTCTCTTCGCGCGGCTGCTGAACAGGGAAGAGAGGGCGCGCGGGCTCCTGCTCGCGCTCTTCTTCGTCAATTTACTTCTCGTCTACACGCACTACTACGGCTGGCTCGTCGTCGCGTGCGAGGCCGCCTTCGTCGCGCTCAAGGAGAGGCGCAGGCTCGGCCTCTTCATGTTGACAATCGCCGGGCTCGCCGTCGCGTACGTGCCGTGGGTCTTGGCGTGTGCGCGCGCGGCCGGGGCGGGCGGCGGGCTCGCGCAGAACATCGGGTGGATCGGGCGGCCCGGCCCGCACGACCTCGTCGAGCTGTTCGCGCTCTTCAACCAGCCCTTCTACTTCCGGCAGAGTTCCGCCGACCCGCTCTTCGTGCGCTTCGGCACGCTGCTCGGGCTGCTGCTCGTCGGCCTGCCCGTCGTCGTCTTGATAGTTAAGTGGGTGCGGCGGAGAGACGAAGGTGTTGACGGTGAGAGTAGGCCCGTCGCGTTCCTACTCCTGTTCACGCTGCTGCCGGTCGCGCTCGCCTTCGTCGCGAGCTACGTGCTGCCGCAGTCGGTCTGGGGGACGCGGCACCTCATCGTCGCGGCCGGGCCTTACGCGCTGCTCGCGGGGCTGGCGCTCGGGCGGCTGCGCCCCGTGTGGTTGCGCTCGGCGTCGCTCCTGCTCCTCTGCTGCTGGGTCGCCCTCGTCGGCGTGCTCAGCCTCGTGCGACGCGAACCCGTCTACGTCTGGTGCGCGTGGGAAGGACTCGCCGCCTCGGCCGCGAGGGACGAGGCAAGACCGACCGACGTGTACGCCTTTGAAGACCTCGTCGCCTACCACCTCTGGTTCGCGTTGGAGCGCGAGGGGCGTTTCCGCGTCGTCTCAATCGAGGGCGCGCCCGGCGTCGCGGAGGACCCGGCCTACTTCCTCCCGCGCGACTTCCGGGGCGTCGCGTCGGCGACGACGGACGCGCTCCGGGGCGAGCGCTTCTGGGCCGCCTTCCGCGACGCCAACTGGGACGAGTCGCGCCCGCCGCTCAAGCTCATCATTGAGCGCGGCTACCGCGCCGAGCGCGTCTACGAACGGGCCGCGCAAGGCCAGCGCGCCTTCCTCGTTCTGTTCGTGCGAACCGGGAATTAGCGTCACCTTCAAGCCTTCAGTCAGACCTTAAGGAGGTTCGTCACTATGCGTTCACGGTGCGGCATCGCGTGGCCGAGGCTTTCCGTCGTCGTGCTGTTGCTGTGCGCCGCCTGCGCGTGCGCCGAGAGCAACGGGTCGCAGAAGAACGCGGCGCAGGCCCCTCCGCCCAAAGCTCTCGCCGGGGCCGAGCTGGTCGCGGGCTACAAGGGCTGGGCGCGCGTCAACCCCGTGCCGGCCGTCTTCCACTCGCGCGTCGCCACCCTGTGCGCCGCCCCCCCGACCGCCGAGCAGCGCCGGCAGGAGGAGCAGAACCCGCACCGCGACAAGTTCGTCACCGTCTACGTCAACGACGCCGGCCGCCGCGCGATGTTGGAGGAGAAGGCGCCGCGCTTCCCCGTCGGGTCGCTCGTCGTCAAGGAGAAGCTCACCACCCGCGACTCGTCCGAGCCCGAACTCCTCACCGCGATGTACAAGCGCGAGGCCGGCTACGACCCCGAAGGCGGCGACTGGGAATACCTCGTGCTCGACGGCCGCGGACAGGAGGTGCGCGCGCGCGGCAAGCTCGAAAACTGCCGCGCCTGCCATCAAGCGTACACGCAGACGGACTTCATCTCGCGCAACTACCTGCCCTACGACCTTTACCAGAAGTTGAAGTAGCCGCGCCGCGGGGCTTTCACTTCCGCCCGCACCTGTTTATTCTTTCCCGCGAACCGACGCGGGAGGGACGAACATTGTCTGAAGCGGATTCGCAACGGGCCGAAGGGCGCTGGAGCCTTGCGGGCCGGACGGCGCTCGTGACGGGCGCGACGCTCGGGATAGGTCTGGCGGTGGCCGAAGAGTTCCTCTCCTTCGGCGCGCGCGTGCTGGCGGTCGCGCGCGACGCGGCGCGACTTGAGGCGCAGGTCGAGCGCTGGCGGCGCGCGGGCTCTCATGCCGACGGCGTCGCCGCGGACCTCTCGACGGCCGAAGGGCGCGCGGCGGTGCTCGGCCGTCTGGAAGGGCTTGGCAGACTCGACGTGCTCGTCAACAACGTCGGGACGAACGTGCGCAAATCGGCGGTCGAGTACGCGACGGAAGAGTACGAGCGCGTCATCTTGACCAACCTCACCGCGGCCTTCGAGCTGACGCGCGCGGCGCACCCGCTGCTTAGAGCCGCGGGCGGCGCCTCGGTCGTCAACGTCTCTTCGGTCTCGGGCCTCACACACACGAGCACGGGCGCGCCCTACGCGATGAGCAAGGCCGCGCTCCTCCAGATGACCCGCAGCCTCGCCGTCGAGTGGGCGCCCGACCGCATCCGCGTCAACGCCGTCGCCCCCTGGTACATCCGCACGCCGCTCGTCGAGCCCGTGCTGAACGACGCCGAGCGCCTCGAACGCATCCTCTCGCGCACGCCCATGCGCCGCGTCGGAGAGCCCGAAGAGGTCGCCGCGGTCGTCGCCTTCCTCTCGATGCCCGCCGCCTCCTACGTCACGGGCCAGTGCGTCGCCATCGACGGCGGCTTCACGGCCTACGGGATTTGAAGGGACGCTCGGGGATGACCCCTTACGACCGCATCGCCGAGGAATGGCACGCCGACCGGCGAGCCTTCACGGCGGAGAAGTACGTTGACGTGCTCGCGGGAAGGCTCGAACCCGGCGCGCGCGTGCTCGACCTCGGCTGCGGGACGGGCGAGCCCGTCGCGCGCCACCTCGTCGAGAGAGGGTTCCGAGTGGTGTGCGTGGACGAGTCGGCCGCGATGCTTGAGATCGCACGCCGCGCCCTCCCCGGGGCCGAGTTTATCCGGGCCGACATGTGCGAGTTGGAGTTGGACGAACAGTTCGCGGCCGCCGTCGCCTGGGACTCGCTCTTCCACGTCGAGCGCGGCCGTCACCTCTCGGTCTTCCGTAAGCTCTCGTCCCTGCTCTCGCCCGGCGGCCTGCTCCTTCTCTCCGCGGGCGGCACGGGCCACGCGGGCTTCACCTCCGAGATGCACGGCCACACCTTCTTTTACAGCGCCCACGAACCCGCAGAGACCTTGCGCCTGCTGGCCTCGGCCGGCTTCGAGGTCGAGATCTGCGAGGAGGACGACCCCTCCTCCCGCGGCCACATCGCCGTCGTCGCGAGGAGGCTTTAGACGGGCTCGGCGAGAGGTAGACGAGGCGTGGGCCGCGGCGGACTAACTTTGACAGAACATCGGCGCAGGGAGGCGTATCGCTATGGGCGAAGAGAAGGGCAAGGCGACTCGGGAGCAGATTCTACAGTTCATGACGACCGAGCATTTCACTTTGCAGACCGCGAAGTCCGCCACGGTCGCGGAGGCGAACGGGCGCGCCACGCTCTTCCTGAGCACCGTTTCGAGCGCCGTCGTCGCCCTCGCCTTCGTCGGCCAGGTGTCGAACATGGGCGCGGCCTTCTTCCTCTTCGGGCTCGTGCTCTTCCCTTCGCTGCTCTTCCTCGGCTTCGCCACCTTCGAGCGGGCCATCCAGACGGCCATCGAGAACATGATCCATTCGAGGGGGATTAACCGCATCCGGCACTACTACGTCGAGCTGGCCCCGGAGGTCGGCCGCTACTTCATCCACTCGACGCACGACGACGTGGCCGGCGCCCTGCACAACATGGGCATCGTCCCGAGGGAGTCGAAGTGGCAGCACTTCGTGACGAACGCCGGGACGGTCTCCGTCATCAACAGCGTCCTCGCAGGGGTCTTCGCGGCGATGCTCTTCAGGTTCGCGTCCCCCTGGCCCCTCTACGTCTCTGCCGGGCTCGGCGTCGCGGTCTTCGCGCTCAGCGTCTACGCGCACCGCCGCTACCAGATGAACCGGTACGTGGAGTTCGAGGGCCGGCTCAAGACGCTCTTCCCGGGCGAGCCCGAATGACCGAACGCTTCCCTCTTGACAGCCGGGCGCGCGGCTCCCTAGTATCTTTGTAAGGCGACACGATGCCCGCGGCGGCTCGTCCCAATGCCACGTCGCCGAAGCCCAAAGCCCCACGCCGCACGCGCCTCAGCGCACACTAACCCAAGCGCCCCGGCTAGGATTTTTACGTCATGAACAGGTTCTTTACGCTCTGCGGCGTCCTCTTGACGCTCGCGGCCGGCGTCTGCGCGCACGGCAGGCTTCCAAACTCTCGGGCGAGCAGGCGCCGCTCGAACACGGCGGCAAGATCGAGACCGCCTACGACGGCTTCGCGCGCGAGACGGTCGTCTCGCTCAAGCGCATGAGCATCACCTGCGGGACGGCGAAGGGCTCCGCGGCCATCATGAAGGGCGTCTGCGTCAGCCTCCAGGCGTCGCTCCACTGCCCGGGCAAGCAGCTCGACTACGTGCGGCGCGCGACGCTCCGGCTCACCTTCGAGGCGAAGAACTGGGACGCGCGCCACCCCGCGGGCGAGCGCGAACTCTCGGCCGTCGCCGACGGCGAGACGCTCCGCCTCGGCCGCATGAGCCTCCTCTCGCAGGGCGTCAGCGAGAGCTGGCTCGCCGAAGACGCGAAGGAGACGCTCGAAGTCTCGATCCCCTACGAAGCCTTCCTCAAACTCGCCCGCGCCGAGTACGTCGAGTTCTCGGTCGGCAAGACCGCCTTCGCCCTCCGCGACAAGAACGTCGCCGCCCTCCGCGACATGAACAACCGCGTAAGGCTGAAGAAAAAAATGGACGCGTCGGAGGCCCCGTCATAATACCAAAGTGGCACTCTGCCTCCGCTTTAAGGCGTCAGGGGCGGCGGTAGAGTTCGCGGCCGTCGGCGGAGAGTTCGAGGGCGAGTTTGTTTTCGGAGTGGGCGAGGTCGAGGTGGGCGATTGCTTCGGAGACGGCGAGGAAGCGGTGCACGTCCGTCGGCGCCGGGGAAGAGTTGGTGGGCGATGTCCCAGGCGGTGGCGCCGTTTTTGGGGATGAGGCGGACGACTTCCGCCTGGCGCTCGTTGATGGCGCGGAGGTAGCGGTTGAAGAGTTCTTCGTAGTCTTCGACGGCGTCGCCGTGGCCGCCGTAGACGAGCGTGGGCGCAAGCGAGCGCAGGCGCGCGAGGCTGACGAGGTATTCGGCGAGCGAGCGGAAGCGGCGCGTGGGGTCTAAGGGGTCGGGCGAGAGCACGGGGTTGGGCGTGATGCGCTTGAGGACGCAGTCGCCGGCGATGATCGTGCGGTCGGCCTCGCGCAGAAACGAGCAGGAGCCGGGCGTGTGGCCGGGCGTGTGAACGACTCTCAAGCTCCCGCGCTCGAACTTTAGCTCCTCATCATCAAACAGCTCGGCGTGCTCGTGGTCTTCGAGCGCGTCGGCGAAGCGGCGGACGCCCTCGTACATCCGCCGCATCTCGGCGAGTTCGTCGGCGGGGACGCCGGCGCGCTCCAACAGCGCGCGGTTCTCGCCGTACTCCAGACGCCCCGCGCGGTGGCCCGTCTCCCAGCCGTGGACGAAGACCTGAGCGTCCTTCGCCTCGTCCCGCAACTGCTTCGCCAGCCCGCAGTGGTCCTCGTGCGCGTGCGTCAGCACGATGCGCTTGATGTCTGAGACGCGGACGCGCGCCTGCCTTAAACCATCCCGCAGCGCCTCGATGGCCTCCTTCGTCTTCGGCCCCGTGTCGATGAGCGTCAGCGGCTCCTCCGCGATGAGGTAGACGTTCACGGGCCCCACGTAGAAGGGCGTCGGCACCGAGATTGGGATGATGCGCATGATGAAATCAGTAGACAGCAGTCGGTAGACGGTAGACGGTAGAAAAAGACAGTAGCCAGCAGTCAGTATAAAAGCAACCGCGGGCGGACGGTCACGCTCGAAGCATCAACGCCCGCCCGCGGCGGCCCACCGGCTACTGTCTACTGCCTACTGCCTACTCCCCTAGTACACGTACTTGTTCGCCTTAATCATCGCGTCGGCGATGCGGCGGCGGGCGACGACGGTGTTCGTCGGCGTGTGCTTGGTGAAGCGCTTGAGGGCCGCGAGGAGCGTGCGCAGTTCGTCGCCCTCCGTGACGGCCGCGAGCGTGTTCTTGGCCTCGGCCTCGACGCGCTCGACGGCGTCGTTGCAGAAGACGCGCACCATGTCGAGGTAGAGCGCCGCCTGCTCTTCACCTTGCGCGGCCGCGAGCTTCTGCGCGCGGAGGATGGCCGACTCCATCGCGAACACGTCCATGATGATGTTCGCCGCGCCGATCGAGAACCTCCTGCTCCTCCGAGAGCGCCGTCATGTACTTCTGCGCCGCCGTGCCGAGCACCATCAGCGCGACCTTCTTCGCGTTCTTCGCCAGTTTAGCTTCCGCGGCGAGGACCGCTTCGTCCTCGTCAAGCGTTGGCATCGACGGCGACAGTACCTCTTCCATCAGAGCCTGCGCGGCCGGGAGCAGGGCGAGCTTGCCGCCCAGCGCGCGCTTCATGAGCATGCCGGGGATGAGCATGCGGTTGATCTCGTTCGTGCCCTCGAAGATGCGGTTGATGCGCGCGTCGCGGTAGGCGGCCTCGGCCGGGTAGTCGGCCGAGTAGCCGTAGCCGCCGTAGATCTGCACCATCTCGTCCGTCACGTACTGGCAATATTCGGAGAGCGAGACCTTGATGGCCGAGCACTCGACAGCGTACTCCTCAATCGCGCGCAGCTTCGACTCGGGGTCGGAGTCGTCGGCCGTCGCGTTGATGGCGCCCTCGATGAGCCCGAGCGTGCGGTAGGTCGTCGCCTCGCCGACCCACGTCTTGATCGCCATCTCGGCCAGCTTGTGCTTGATGGCGCCGAAAGACGAGATGGACTTGCCGAACTGTTGCCGCTCGTTGGCGTAGCGCACCGCCTCGTGCGTCGCCAGCTTCATCCCGCCGAGGCACATCGCGCCGAGCTTGAAGCGGCCGATGTTGAGGATGTTGAAGGCGATCTTGTGACCCTTGCCGACCTCGCCCAGCAGGTTCGAGACGGGCGTCTTCACGTCGTCGAGCACGAGCGCCGTCGTCGAAGAGCCGTTGATGCCCATCTTGTGCTCCTCGGCCCCGTTCGACAGGCCCTCCTGCCGCTCGACGATGAAGCCCGTGAACTTGTCGCCGTCAACCTTGGCGAAGACGACGAACAGGTCGGCGAAGCCGCCGTTCGTGATCCACATCTTCTCGCCCTTGATGACGTAGTGCGTGCCGTCCTCGGAGAGTTTCGCCGTCGCCTTCGCCGCGAGCGCGTCGGAGCCGGAGCCCGCCTCAGTCAGGGCGTAGGCGGTAATCAGCTCGCCCGTGACGATGCGCGGGATGTACTTCTGCTTGGCCTCCTCGGTGCCGTAGTAGACGATGGGCAGCAGCCCGATGCCGCCCTGCGCGCCCATCGTCGTGGCGAAAGAGGCCGCGCGCCCCAAAGCCTCGCCGAGGATGCAGGCCGACACCTGGTCGAGTCCCAGACCGCCGTACTCCTCGGCCACGGTCGCGCCGATGAAGCCGATCTCCGCGCCCTGCTGAACGAGTTCGCGCGCCAGCTTCCAGTCCTTCTTCTCCAAGCTCGGGGACGCGCGGCCGCACCTCGTTGTCCATGAACTGCCGCGCGGTGTCGGCGATCATGTGGTGCTCTTCGGTGAAGTCCTCGGGCGTGAAGACCTCCTCGGGCGTCCTCTCTTCGATCAGAAAGCTCCCGCCCACGACGATCTTTTTATCTTCGGCTACGGCACTCATAGACTTATCCTTTCTCGGTGTTTGTGACGAACGTTAACCCAACCGCTCGAAAATCCCCGCGGCGCCCATGCCGCCGCCGACGCACATCGTGACCATCCCGTAGCGGCCGCCCCTGCGCCCCAGCTCGCGCAGGATGCTGGCCGTAAGCTTCGCGCCCGTGCAGCCCAGCGGGTGGCCCAGCGCGATGGCGCCGCCGTTGACGTTGACGCGCTCGGGGTCGAGCCCCAGCGTCTTGATGACGGCCAGACTTTGGGCGGCGAAGGCTTCGTTGAGTTCGATGACATCAATGTCTTCGAGTTTGAGCCCGGCGATCTTCAAGACCTTCGGGATGGCGTGGACGGGGCCGATGCCCATCTCCTCGGGCGGGCAGCCGGCCGTGGCGTAGGCGACGAAGCGCGCCAGAGGCTTGAGGTTCAACTGCCGCGCGCGCTCGTCCGACATGACGACGGCCGCCGCCGCGCCGTCCGACATCTGCGAGGCGTTGCCCGCCGTAATCGTGCCCTTCGCGTGGAACGCGGGGCGCAGTTTGGCAAGGCCCTCCTGCGAAGTGTCGCGGCGCACGCCCTCGTCCTTGTCGAAGGTGACTTCGCGCGTCGTCTTCTTGCCCTTCGCGTTCAGCTCCTCGAACGTGACCTTGAGGGGCACGACCTCTTCGTCGAACTTGCCCGCGTCCTGCGCGGCAGCCGCGCGCTGGTGCGAGAGGAGGGCGAAGGCGTCCTGCTCCTCGCGCGAGACCTCGTACTTGCGCGCGACGTTCTCGGTGGCGAGCCCCATGTTGAGGTAGAAGTCCGGGTAGTGCTCGACGAGGTACGGGTTCGGCCGGATGATGTGCCCGCCCATCGGGATGAGCGACATCGTCTCAAGCCCGCCCGCGACGATCACGTCCGCGCCGCCCGAGCGGATGCGGTCGGCGGCAATCGCAATCGACTGGAGGCCCGAGGAGCAGAAGCGGTTGATGGTCATCGCGCTAGTTTCGACCGGGAGACCGGCGCGGATGGCGGCGGAGCGCGCGACGTTCATGCCCTGCTCGGCCTCGGGCATCGCGCAGCCCATGACCACGTCCTCGATCTCGGACTTCTCCAACCCTGCGGCGCGGCGCACGGCCTCTTCGATGACGGCCGCGCCCATCTCGTCGGGCCGCGTGTTCTTCAGAGTCCCCTTCGGGGCCTTGCCGACCGCCGTGCGCACGGCGGAGACGATGACTGCTTCTCTCATAAATAACCTCTTGAAAATCTCTTCTCGGTTAGGCGCTTCAGGCGCCGCGCTCGATTGCCACCTCGACCTCTTCGGCGTGTAAGACTTCCTTCAAAACTTTCGGGTCGATGGAGACGAGGAAGCCGCGCTTGCCGCCGTTGATGTAAATGACGGGCAGGTCGAAGATCGTGCGCTCGGCGTAGACGTGCAGGTGGACGCGCGTGCCGAAGGGGCTCGTGCCGCCGACAAGATACCCGGTGTGCTTCTGCGCCTCCGCGAAGTCGCACGGGTGGACGCTCTTCACGCCGAGGTAACGCGCGAGGTTCTTCGTCGAGACCTCGCGGTCGCCGTGCATCAGGACGATGAAGGGGCGCTTCGTCTCCGCCTCCATCACGAGCGTCTTGACGACCGCGTGCTCGTCCACGCCCAGCGCTTCGGCCGAGTGCGCGGTCCCGCCGCGCTCCACGTAGTCGTAGAGGTGCGGCTCGAACTCGACCTTCTTCTCGCGCAGCAGCCTCACGGCCGGCGTCACGGGGTAGTCCATAACTCTTACGCGGCGGGGAAGCCTTCCGTCTGCGTCACGCGCCGCGCCTGCTCGAAGTGCTTGCGCTCGTGCGCGACGACGATGCGGTAGGCGTCGAGCAGACTGTAGGTCGCGACCGGCGAGACGGGCGACGTGACGATGGTGCGCCGCAGGTCCGCGCCCGCCGTCTCGGTCGCGCGCATGTGGACGGCGACCTCCGACTGGTGGCGCAGGAACTTGACCATGACGTTCGGGTCCACGTCGCTCTGCGCCGGCGCGAAGACGCGCGGCGCCTTCGTCTTCCGCCCCTTCAAGGGGTCGAGCGATTTGATGACGAACCGGCCGAAGAAGCCCGAGAGCGGCGAGACGCGCGCCCAGAGGCTGCTCTTGTACGTCCCGGCCGCGATCTTCACCATGTCGGGGATGAAGCACTCGTTCGTCACAATCAGATGATCGAAACACTGGCCGACGCTCCAACGCTCGGGCGAGGGCTTCCAGTTGAGCTGCGCCGGCTTCAGGTCCCCGAAGACCTTCATCGTCTCCTCGGTGATCGCCTGAAGCTGCGCGACGAGGCCGTCCACCACGCCGTTAGCCTGACTCACACTCATCGCCTGCTCCTTTAATTGCGAAGGGGCTTGCCGGTCTTCAGCATGTGCGCGATGCGCTCCTGCGTCTGGCGCATGCCGCACAGGGAGAGGAACGCCTCGCGCTCCAGGTCCAGAAGGTACTGCTCGGAGACGCGCGTCTCGTGGTTGAGGTCGCCGCCGGTCAGAATCCGCGCGAGCTTCTCGCCGATGACCGCGTCGTGGTCGGAGATGAAGCCGCCGCGCTTCATCTGGTGGATGCCGAGCTTGACGGTCGAAAGCGCCGCGTTGCCCAGAGCGAGCACGTCCCGGCGCTGCTGCGGCTGCGTGTAGCCCGTCGCAGCGAGCGCCAGCACCTCCTGCTTCGCGTCGGCGACGAGGCGGTCGGCGTTCATCGAGTAGGAGTCCTCTTCGCGCAGGAACCCGAGCGACTTCGCCTCGGCCGCCGAGGTCGCCACCTTCGCCATCGCGATGGTCTCGAACGCGCGCTTGACGAAGGGGAACGGGTCGGCCTCCGTCACGCCCGGCGGGATGGAATCCATCGCGCGCACGAGCATCTCCTTCGTCCCGCCGCCCGCGGGGATTAAGCCCACTCCGACCTCGACCAGTCCGATGTACGTCTCGGCCGCGGCGCGCGCGCGGTCGGCGTGCAGCGTCATCTCGCACCCGCCGCCGAACGTCATCTGGAACGGCGCGACGACGACGGGCTTCGGCGAGTAGCGCAGAGACATCGTCGCCTGCTGGAAGGCGCGGATGCCGAGGTCGATCTCGTCCCACTCCTCCTCCTGCGCGCCGAGCAGGACGAGCATGATGTTCGCGCCGACCGAGAAATTCTGCCCCTGGTTGCCGACGACGAGGCCGACGAAATTCTTCTCGACCTCCGCCAGCGCCGTCTTCAACATCGACAGCGTGTCGCCGCCGATGGAGTTCATCTTCGAGTGAAACTCAAGACACGCCACCCCGTCGCCGAGGTCTAAGAGCGACGCGGCCGCGTTCTTCCTGATGACACCCGTGCGGTCTTTCAGAGACTTCAAGACGATGACGCCCGGCTGGTCGGACACGGGCCTGTACTCGCCCGACTCGAAGTCGAAGTAGGAGTCTCCGCCCGCCTCACTCTTGTAGAAGGAGTTCGCGCCCGCGTCGAGCATCCGCTGCACGTTCGCCGGAACCGCCGTCCCATCTTCCTTCCACTTCGCGACGACCTTCTCGACGCCGACCGCGTCCCAAGCCTCGAAGACGCCCAGCTCCCAGCCGAAGCCCCACTTCATCGCGCGGTCAACTTCGACCACCGTGTCCGCGATCTCGGGGATGCGGTTCGCGGCGTAGGCGTAGACGCGCGAAGAGGTCTTCCACAGGAACTCGCCCACGCGGTCCTTCCCCCAGAAGAGCGACTTGACGCGCGCCCGCGTGTCCTCGACGTTCTTCGCCGCTTCGAGCGAGGGGAGCTTGGCCTTCTGCGGCGGGCGGTATTCGAGCGACGCCACGTCGAGCGTCCAAATCTCCTTCTTCTCGCCCTCGCCCTTCCGCTTCTGGTAGAAGCCGCCCTTCGTCTTGTCGCCGAGGATGCCCTGATTGACCATCTTCTCGACGAACTCGGGCAGCTTATAAGCCTCTCTATCTTCGTCGTCGGGCACGGCCTCGTAGAGGTTGCGCGCGACGTGCGTGAGCACGTCGAGGCCGACGAGGTCGAACGTGCGGAAGGTGGCCGACTTCGGCCGCCCCAACGCGGGGCCGGTGATCTTATCGACCTCCTCGATGGTGAACCCGCCCTCGGCCAGCACGCCCAGAGTCACCAGCGCGCCGTAGGTGCCGATGCGGTTGGCGATGAAGTTCGGCCGGTCCTTCGCCACCACAACGCCCTTCCCCAAACGCTGGTCGAGGAAGCCGTAGACGGCGCACGAGACTTCCGGCTTCGTCCACTCGGTGCGAATCAGCTCGACGAGGTGCAGATAACGCGGCGGGTTGAAGAAGTGCGTGCCGAGGAAGTGCGCACGGAAATCTTCCGAAAAGCCCTCGGCGATTTCGCGGATGGGGATGCCGCTCGTGTTCGAGGCGACGACCGAGCCGGGCTTGCGGAACTTCTCGACCTTCTCAAACAGACTGCGCTTAATGTCGAGCCGCTCGACGACGGCCTCGAAGATGATGTCGCAGTCCTTGATGCGCGGCAGGTCGTCGTCCAAGTTGCCCGTCGCGACGAGCGCGGCCGCGCCCGCGGTGAAGAACGCGGCGGGCCTAGCCTTCTTCGCCGCTTCGAGCCCGGCGCGCGCGACGCGGTCGCGCACCTCCTTCGATTCGAGCGTTAAGCCCCGCGCGTGCTCCTCCGCCGAAGGCTCCTTCGGGACGATATCAAGCAGAAGCGTGGGGATGCCTGCGTTGGCGAGGTGCGCGGCGATCTGCGCGCCCATCGTGCCCGCGCCCAGGACGGCGGCCTTTTCGATCCGAAGCATAAAAGGGTTTCGACTCCGAGACTTTCCGAGAATTCCCTTAACGGGTCGGCCCATCATACTGAATGAGCATTCATTCAGGCAAGCACCCGCGCGGGCTGTTGTCACTGCCGGTCGAAGAGTACGCCTGTCGGTTCCACCATAAAGTGAGAATCGATACAGCATAACCCGAGAAAAATTCCTACATAAATTGGGATCGGCTACGTTACTCCAGGTTCCCCGTTGATTGGTTGTTGGGTTTTTCTAATGCCTCTCACTAACCATATGATAGTGTTAGCAGGGGTGATGTAAGGTTGTAGTAGACATCACAAACCGGAAACGAATAAAATCACCTCAAAATATGAGTAAGTGGCTGTAGGCCACCATTACTGCTACTGCATTAGTTAGTTGTAAGGGTAATACAATGACATTTGGCGAAATCATACGACAAGAGCGATTGAAGCGGGGGCTCAGTCAGAAAGAGCTGTCAGCTCTAGTTCTAAAAGATAACGGGCAACCAATCACCCAGCAGTACCTTAACGATTTAGAACACGGGCGCAGAAATGCTCCCCAGCCTTCCCTCATTGAGCAATTAGCGAAGGCACTCAATTTGGAGCCAGAGTTTTTGTACTATCTTGCCGGTGAGATTCCAGCAGCTTGGGTAAGTTTGCAGAATGATAGGAAAAGGATTGTGGCTGGTTATCGAGCCTTATACAAGGAACTGACTAAGACAACTGCTGCCTAGCTCCTGCTAGGATTTTGTATACGCTTGCCACAAGCTTCTCTTAAGCACATCTGTATTGGAATAGCCCCCTGCTAGCTGCTCTTCTCTGTCAATACGATATTACGAATCTGAATACGGCTTGGGGCTTTAGTAACATCTACGTCGTCTATACGAAGCCGACACTTTTCCATAGGTGACACCGGAAAATACAAATCAAATTTTGTCCAAACTTCTTCGGTGATCTTTATTTCTGAGGACGCAGGCCACGTATTATCTTCCTCATTCTTAAATACGAATTTCAGTTTGTGGCTTCCCCCTAAAGCCCTAGCCTCTAAGCTAAGGCGGAAAATTCTCTGACTTAGCGTAGGCTCTTTGGGTATTCGGTCTATTGTCTCACCTTCATAGTTATATCGCTCAAGCCAAGCCTGAAAACGACCTTCTGTATTCTCCCTATTAATTGTCAAAACTTTTCCATCTTCTACAGTTAGAGAGCCCATCGCCCTTCCACCAATTCGTGTATCTTTACCATCTATTCTTTTCCAGACATAATCTCCATAGCCTTTAGGAAATCCATATCCGATGTCTTCTCGGTTGCCATCATAAACTACCCGCTCTGCGGTCTCTGATGATTTAAATCCTATAGACGCAGAGATGCGGGAAACATTGTCTATTCTTAAATTAATCTCCTTCGCTTCAGCCTCTAACTTCTTAACTTCAGCCTTTGTCTTTTTGTAAATAAAAAGGTTGTTAATTAGCCCTCCTAACACTCCTCCCAACAGCCCGGTAATTAATGCCGGGAGCACAATAGGGAGAAGGCTCTGAACACTGTTCGCTGTGCTAGCAGCATTCGCAGCAGTTTCCCCGTCCATACCGTTCACCTTTCCTTTAATCAACTATGGCTATCCCAAGTGAATCTATGCAGAGGGATGAAGAGGTTATCTAAGCTTCACGAATCGAGCGAATGTATGATGCCTTACTTCTGGTGTAGCTTCAATATTTTTGTATCCTGGCTACATGATCCTTTTGTGAGACCGTTGCCTATTTGTCTGCCACTCGCAATGCCGAAAGGTAATAGCGGATGAAATGAATATTGAGCCTACCTAGAGTTACCGCTTGCGCGAGCGCCGCTGGTGAGACACACGGTTCGGTCTTACCCATTCTGGCAATGCGCTTAATGGTAGATCGTCTGGCAGACGAATCTCATCGTCTATTAACCATTCCACAAGAACGTTAGCTGTCCTCGCATATGCTAGCAATATGTGAAGTGGCGGCTCCCGCAATCCGAGTTCATAAGCTGAGATTTCTGCTTGCACAAGCTGATCCTGTAGTCCCATCCGGCGGATCATCCCGTTCTGCGATAGCTCAAGCTTAGTGCGTATCTCACGCAGTTTCTCTGCCAAGCGAGCTGGCTTTGGCCGCCCCTTCGTGCCCATCAGGAATTACCTCCTGAGAGCACACTCACTTTTATTACCTTGCGAGTAACATCATTTGCTGTGTTAATATCATTTGATGTTAGAAGTTGATGATGTTTGTTCGTCGCCGGAAGTCGCCTCTGGAACTTCACGGCGAACGACATCATCCGTTTGGTATGGTCAACACAGCTCTAGTCGCCATTGGCCGATATGACGAGTTTTCAAAGAGTTCTGCGACTCAAAGATACCAAAGCGTTCTCTCGTTCGTCACATGACAGCAATTAAGAGATGAAACACACCGCTCAAAAAGCTTTGGTATTCATATTCACTTCGCTCCTCTTCATCTCTGCCGGAGTGAGTCTTGTAAGCGGACAAAGGCGTGCCAACGAAAGCACAATTAGTCCTCTCCGCTCCAAGCTAACGACACAAAATAAAGCGCGACGAGCACCAGTAAAATGGTACACCTTCACCAGCCCGGATCGTGATTTTACGATTGAATTTCCATCAAAGCCCGCGCACGAGGAGGATGCTCTAGGGACAGTCGGTGTGATCCGGAGATATTCTTCCACTACTGACACTTACTACTTCGGGATCGTTTATCAAGATGTTGGCCATGCCGCAAGTGACCTTACGCCGACACATGAAGAGTCCATCGCAGCTCTCCTTAAGGAAAGGGGTCATAAGATTATAAGCGTGCGACGGTTATCAAAGAACACTTCCCAGACGGAGTTGTGGAGCCCATCGCAGACGCCTGGCAAGTTCCTTCATAGGATAGATCGTACTATCGTTAGCAACGACCGGATATACACTTTAGGCTGTAGTTCGCGGGTCGCGGAGCGAGAAGTTGATAAGGCTGTGTGTCGCCGCTTCTTCGGCTCATTCCGCATTACCGGGCCACCGCAGTAAATCATAGCCTGTGTATTTCCCCACACACCGCAGGAAATATGCGATCCACATTGGACAGTCTTTAATCATACATAGCCGATTATGGGTAATACTTCCACTTCTCTACGGCAGAGAGCAATCCACGCTTACCGGGAAGTTCTGGCAGAGAAGCTTCGAGAGAGGAAGTTGTATGGACAACTAGCTTTACGAAATGCCTTGCAATTGAAGATCTGGAAGCTATTCGGGGGCAATTGCTTAATAGACTTCGGAGAGAATGAAGACGAGCTTATCCTAAACGTTGTAATAGAGGGACTAAATTTCATTGGTCTTAGGAGCCGCGATGGAGACGTACAATTAATATTTGTAGAGCCCTGCCCTCGGTGTAGCTACAAGATGACGAGTCGGCCTATAACCAGCCTTGTTGTCTTAGGGCAAGAGCTTTCACAGCTTGAAATAGACAGCACACTAAGTAATCATGATTGTTCAGGTCGTAGCAGTTTTCATATATGAAATTCTAACCAGCATTAACGTGAGGCTACGGAAAATCCTTCCTTAACATTGCTCATAGGATGAGCCCTGATAAGGCAACTCTAAGCCAGTCAATACCTGTATCCCACTAAGCTACACTTCCTAGACCTAATCTGAATCATAAAAATATCGCTTGACGTTACTCAAAATTGCTGTTAGGGTGACAGCCGTTTTGAGTAACGCTAGTCTTCACACGTATGGCGCTATTCTCAGAACATGCCAGCAGAGTACAGGAAATTTAAGGGAGGTCACTTGTCAACGTAGCAATGTTTGTAATTAGAAGTGTATCTCGTGGCTGTTCGAGCAATGTGGCTTCGTGTAGTTCAGCATGTCTCGCGCGTACCACTTCTTTAGCATCACTCTAAAATTTAGGCACTCATATTTAATGGATGGTGAAGGGCTTTTATGAGGCTCCGTGGACTTCTCTGCATAGTTCCTAAGGGCC
This sequence comes from uncultured Acidobacteriota bacterium, assembly GCA_963726735.1. GTDB lineage: Bacteria > Acidobacteriota > Blastocatellia > Pyrinomonadales > Pyrinomonadaceae > QHXN01. The sequence goes on along the minus strand of CAVSDM010000017.1, from coordinate 367,472 downwards.
ATGCTTATCCCCTGCTGATACATCCGGCATACGAGGAATACAAAGATGGTAGCAAGAAACATCACGAATACTGGCTCGATGAAACTCATTGGTAAATTTCCGAGCTTCAAGATGGGAAGGATCGTTTGGTACGAATCTTTGCTTGAGAGGGACTACATGTACCTGCTTGAGATTGACCCAGAGGTTATCTCTTATCGAGAACAGCCTTTCCGGATTCATTACTTTTTAGCGGGTAAGAATCGCCGCTACACACCAGACCTCCTCATACACAGAAGGTGTGGGGAGTACGTTGTAGAAGTTAAGCCTAAGAAAAAGGCAATGGAACAAAAGTACCTGGTTCTCTTCCGAATTGCTGCTCAAATCTGCCAACAGAAGGGCTACAAATTTCATATTGCCACGGATGTAATAATAAGAAACCAGCCACGTCTCAACACTGTCAAATTTCTTTACAAGTACGCCAGGACTCCAATATCTCCACAACACCAGATCTACTGCCATGAATTATTCGTTGAAGCACAGGAACTTCCGCTCATTGAAATCATTAAGTTTTTCGCCGCCAGATCTATAGGCCAACAGGTGGTGTATGCGCTTATTTTTCACGGAGTGCTCTCAATTAACCTGATGGAGCCACTAACCCCTATGAGCGTTGTGAGACTTCCAGTCACGGCATAGGCTGTGAGAAAGGATTCGTAGAGATGTCAAGACACAGGTTTCAAAAAGATATGCACATTAGGCTTCGCGGACGGGAGTATGTGATTGAAGAACGTCTCCCTAACGGTGAACTGCGTATAAGGGACATCGCCCTTGGTGAGGCGAATCCTTTAAGCGAAGCAGAACTGGTTGATGCCTTATTTGAGGGGCAACTTATATTCCTTGGCAACAGCAAGGTGACAGTCGCACAACGTAGGGCGACCGAAGCGATAATTGATGATCTCAATATGCTCAAAGATGATGACCCGAGAAAGATTGAGGCAAAACGCCGGTGGGCGTATGTCAAGGCAATTATCAATAACAAATCGCTCAGACTAAATGCCTCTACCCTCACTTCATTAATTCAGCGTGTCCATCAGGACATCAAAGACCCCAATGACATTCCACATTGGAGAACAGTGTTTTATCGCTGGTTCAAGCCATTTCTAACCTCTGGAGAAGACCCCCGAGTGCTCGTGCCACAGCTCAAACGAAGGGGAAACACTAAGCGCAGGTTTGCTGGCGGACGTAAGGCCAAAGGGCAAAAGTTTTCTGACAAAGAAATGCGACTGGCTGAAGAAGTTGGTGGGGTTGTTGAGGAGGTAATTAATGAAGAGTACCTAAATACTCAGCGGCTTAGCGTGCAAGAAGTATGGGACAAACTCAGTAACAGAATAGCTGAGAAGAACCAATTCCGAGACCCTGACGACCAGCTTCCGGTCCCGCATAAGAATAGTCTTTACCGAATTGTCAGCCAGTTAGACGAGTACGAGAAAGACTGCGCTAGATTCGGGAAGCGCTATGCTGAGCACAAACATCGCAGTAATAAGCTGGCACCGAAATCCCTTCGCCCTTTAGAGAGGACAGAGATAGACCATACTAAGCTCGACCTCTTCGTTGTGGACGAGGAGACCAGAATGCCGCTCGGCAGGCCGACTCTGACCTCACTCCTCGATAAATGTACGAGAGAAGTGCTGGGAATTTATAACGGCTTTGACCCTCCTAGCTACCTATCGGTGATGCAATGTCTTAATCACGCCATCAGACCCAAAACATACCTCAAGACAACATTCCCTTCCGTTAAGAACGAATGGGAAGCTTTTGGGCTACCTGAACTTATCGTCGTAGATAACGGTAAGGAGTTCCATAGTAAAGACTTTGAAGATGCCTGCCTCCAACTTGGCATAGTAATAATGTTTAGCCCGCCCTACCAGCCTCGTTACAAGGCTGCCATAGAACGTTTCTTCGGTACACAGAACAGACGGCTGCTCCATCAACAGCGAGGCACGACCTTCTCGAATATTTTCGAGCGGCATGATTATGATCCCGGAAAGAACGCTGTCATATCATTTACTGCCTTCATGGAAATGCTGCACATTTGGATTGTAGATATTTACCACCAGAGCTATCACCGGGGCCTCAAAGACATCCCTGCGCATGTCTGGAGAAGAGAGATCAAGAGTTCTCCTCCGGCCTTGCCACGCCGTATAGAAGACCTCCGGGTAATTCTCGGGCACATTGAACGCCGTAGCATAGGGCCATCAGGGATCGAACTCTTCACACTGTTCTACAACTGCGAGGAACTTACCCGCCTTAGACGAAACCTTCACGGACGTAAGGATAAATTCACGGTTAAATATGATCCTGCCGACCTCTCAGTAGTCTTCGTTTACGACGGAAAAACCGACAGGTACATTCCCGTTCCAGCAATGGATCAGGAATATACAAAAGGGCTGAGCCTTTGGCAGCACAGAGTAATTCTTAGTCACGCACGTCGCGACATCGAAGGCCGGCTGGACAAGAACGGCTTACGCGAAGCAAAAAGGAATATCCAGAAAATAGTAGAGGCAGAGCTAGCGCTGAGTAGTAAGGCTAGCAGCTCTCGTGCTAAGTCCGCTCGCTGGCGAGGTGTTCGACAGCCGAACTACGACGGGCACATGGATGTGCCTAATGAGAAAGGCATTCCGGGGAATGACCATGATTCAGCCAGCAATAATGTAGTGTTACTCAACCCTGATACACAACCCTTCGCAGGAGTTTCAGAGTTAGAAAACGTGCCGCTTAATAAACCTCAAGAGGATGACGTTAGCCAGTCAGCCAACGAAGCAATTATCCCAAGCTCTAAGCCCAAACGGCGCATAGGGAAGCAGGCTGGATCGAAGAGGTTCAAAAAGAGCAGTAAGTCCAAGCCGAAAGTAACCACCTCTACTAACAACACCGACAGCGGCACCTCTTCTGCTGCGGCAAATGATGAACAGTTAGACATGTCCGGCTTCACCGCCAGCTTTAATTTGCCAAAGAAGAAACTCAAAAGTGACCAGCAATAACCTGACGGCCTTTAATGTCACATACTGCCTTACCCCAAGGAGAAACAGAACATGACCGCTAAACGTCCTAAATATTCCAAGATGTCGAAGAAGGAGAGATGTCAGTTAGTTGAGTCTATATTCGTCATGCACCCACGGCTCAGCATGATAGTTGAGCAGGTTGAGCATGCGCACTTCTACTCACGAATAGCCGCGGAACCTGAATGCCTCTTTATCGGAGGGCCACCGGGGGCCGGCAAGACGACGCTCCTTGAACACTACAAACTACAATTTCCTTCTGTAGACCATGCCGACAGGACAGAAATTCCAGTGCTCTGTGCCAGAGTGCCTAGTAAGGCCACAGATAAAAATCTTGCCACAACCTTGCTCCTAGCCCTTGGAGACCCTGTCGCAGAAAGGGGTTCAGCTTTTAACCAGACCACGCGCCTGAAGCACTTTATTAACGCCTGTGGCGTGCAACTCATCATCTTGGATGAGTTCCAGCATTTTGTTGATAAGGATTCGTGGAAAATCCTGAAGAACGTATCCGATTGGCTGAAGAACTTGATTGACGAGACAGGTATTCCTATCGTCCTGATAGGGATGCCTTACGCCGTCGAGATTCTAGATGCACCAGGCAACGAGCAGTTACAGAGGCGCTTCGCCGTGCGTGTGGAGCTTGGCCCATTCGGATGGACAACTGGTGATGAACGGGGTGAGTTTCGAGCTTTCCTAAAAGCGGTGGACAATCAACTGCCATTCGATGACTGCTCACATTTGTCTGACCCGGTCACTGCATTCCGCTTTTACTGCGCTACTAATGGCAGAGTCGGTAGAGTTATGAAAGTTCTGCGCAGGTCAGCCGAGTTAGCCATTGATCAGGGATTGAACCAGCTAACGCTAGATATATTGGCTGATGCTTATGATGACCGCCTCAGGGCCGACCACCCCGAAAAGGAGAACCCGTTCCGCCTTGATAAATCCAAGCTCAAGATCGTGCCATACAATGAGCCGGAGATGAATTTTGCTGCCGTGAGCGGACGTTCCAAGAGATGGCCGAAGGTAGAGAGAGCGTCGGCTGTCCTGAGCCAATAATAATTTAGCCTAGAAAGTCAGAGGTTAGTTTCAATAGCGGGATCGTGTCATCTCAAGCCAAAAAATTGTTAGTAACGGCACAGCCTAAGCTCGGGGAGGGCATGACCGGGTTCCTAGTACGCTTAACAGAACTTAACAGCTATAAGTGTCCTAGCTGGATACTATCCTTAGCGGGTTTTGGCTGGACGGGTGACGGTTGGAAATGGCCTACGTTTCTTTTCAATGACGGCTCTGCCACGGAAAACCTAGCTCAAACGCTCAGATTGAACCAGACAGATATAGCGCGCATGTTGTATCCGCCTGTGCAGGCTGAGGGGGATATGACGGATAATCTGTTCTTCGGTTTCTCTGTACCGCGTAGTTTAATTAATCCTGTTAAGGTGAAAATCTGCCCTAAGTGCCTGGAATCCGCCTCTTACTCTCTCGGCGTTTGGGATCTCAAAATCATAACATGTTGTCCATATCACCGTTGCTTGCTCGCTGAGTCTTGTCCCGCCTGCGGGAATCAACTCAGGTGGCATAGGTCAGAGGTTTGCCTGTGCCGGTGCGGTTTTGACCTCAGGAATATTCAAACACCATTAATAGAAGATGGGGCACTCATCCTAGCAGGAAAGATATACAGCTTATGTGGTCTAGCAACTGCTTCTGAGGTGAAATCTCTCGGAGAGAACAACCCATTAGCTAAGCTCACTCTGTCTCATATGCTATCGGCAGTGTTGTTTATAGCAAGCCGATTCATGGGCAGCGTGGGTATAAATGGACGCGGGCTAATAAAGGAGCGTGGACTACAGCCAGACGGCAACCGAGAGACACATGATTTACTGTGTCGTACCGCTTCTATATTTGAGGGATGGCCGGATCGATTTTACGAATTTATTGAGTTGAAGCGGTCTCAGGCCGGGAAGCCCCGAGCCCATCACATGAAGATGCACTTCGGCGAGTTCTACGAGGACTTGTTTAGGAACAGGCGGCTTTTGCCTCCGGAATTAGAGTTCTTTCGGCAATCGTTCGCGCGTTACCTAGAAATGCGATGGGAAGGGCGGCACGTGAAGCGCGGAAAGCCAGCGCTTAAATATGTAACAAAATATCAAGCTGTAAAACAACTCGGGATAAGTGAGAAGTGGGTAGAACAATATGTGACCGACGGCAAATTGAAGGCAATTTCACACCCAGGACTAAACAGACCCCGTATTAGCATCCATATAGAGAGCATACGCCAACTTAAGGATGAATTAAGTCGGCTAACTAGCATAAAAGAAGTTATCAGGACGTTAGGAGTGCCACTATATACAGTCCACAGATTAATTCAGGCTGGCTGCCTGACACCTGTCAGGGGGCCTGAGATTGATGGATACAGATGGTTAATGTTTGATAAAAGGGAAGCCGGACTTCTCATAGACAGCCTGATCAACCGCCTTCCAATGCCTGCGAGAAGTTTTAAGCGCCCAAAACTTACAGAATTAGTTTCGATGTTTGCGACTACAAACATCGGTTTAGCGAATCAGGTTAAAGAGATATTGATGAATTATCCCATTGTCGGCGGCGAATCTTAACCCCTGATGAAGCTGTCACTACTGAGTGATTCTCAATCTAGCAATCATTCAACAAAGGGTTAACAGCGATATAGGCGTAATTTATGAAAATGAAGCCTATTCGCGTTGGGCGTTTATTAATACGCACCAAGCCTTACCCTGATGAGAGTTACACAGGTTACTTTCTTCGCCTAACAGAACAGAATGGTTACGAGTCCCTTTCCTGGATACTCCAGGCAGCTGATGTTAGCTACGAGAAGTCACGCCAAGGCTGTGTGTTTGCCTTTGATACCTCTAAGCATATAGTTAACTTGGCCCAACTTGCCGGCATTAGCACCGCTGAGATCGCCAAACTTACTTATCCTCGTACATCCGACTGGAACAACCTGTCTTTAAATTATTTCTTCGGTCAACCTGTATCCAAAGATTTAATCCGATCAAACAAACCCAAAATCTGTCCCGGCTGCCTGTCAGAAACGCCATACTGGCGGCGTGTTTGGGAGTTCTCCGCTGTAACAGCATGCCCTATACATAGGCGACTGCTGATTGATGAATGTCCGAAATGCAATAGGCGCATATCGTGGTCTAGGAAGAGTGTGCGGTTATGCTCCTGTAAGTTTGACTGGCGAGAGCATCTGGCTCCGCCCGTGGCTGAACAGGAATTAAGGCTCACACATCACATATATCAACTCTGTGGGCTGTCTGTTGCCGGGACCGGTCTACCCAAGCTTGCCGAGCCTCTATCAAGGCTTTCCCTGAACGACCTTCTGCGGGTCTTGTTCTTTGTTGCAGGCCAGCAGAGAGGTCTTTCGGCCGCTACGAGCAGACATTTAATACCCGCAGGAAAAAGCAAAAACTTCCACAGTATTCTCACTGAGGCTTATTCCGTCTTTGAAAATTGGCCCATTAATTACTTCAAATTTTTAGACCAAAGGAGAGTTCGAGAGAGAAACGTCACTCGCACGTACCAGCGTATGAAGTCCGCCTTGTATGGTGAGTTTGGCTCGTTTTATTCAGGTCTTCACGGTGTACTTTCAGGAAGCTTGTTTAATTTCATGAGAGACGCTTTCACAGACTACATTACTCAAAATCAGATTCCCGGTTGCCTTCTTGCACCTATAAGGAATACCCCGGTTGAAGATTCCCCGATGAGTCAATACGTACTGAAATCTGATGTTAGACGACTACTCGGAGTTAATTACACATGGATCAATTACTGTATCGAGGCAGGAAAACTCAGAACTATTGTGCGAAGCAAAGGAAAAAAGCGCTTGGTCTTCATAAAGGTAGACGATATCGTACGACTGCGAGTCGGGCCTTGATACATTGAGGCTCCCGAACGCCTGCTACCGAGAGACCCCCGATGAGTTGCTGAAAGACTACCAGAAACCGAAGACCTACTCGGCGACAATGATCTGCTCTAGCAACTCACCAAGGCGCTGGTGGAGCGCACCCAACTCCGATGCCAAGTTTTTGCTTGATACTAACGATGCGTGGATTAATCACCTTATCTGGACAGGCGGACTGAAAACAAAGGTGCGAAGAAAAGGCGGAAAGCAAATTATTGACAAACAGCACATCTAGTACGCACTATTCTCACAGTTAGTCTGCCTTAAGTTCTAAGGAGAAGGCCCCAAGACTTATGCCCTTACCGAAAGTCGTGTTGGATTTCCTTGCCAATCATGCAAAACAGGCTAATGTTCCCCAACCAAAGGTTGATGACAACCTCTTAGAGTTAGGAATACTGGACAGTTTTAATGTGGTTGATTTGGTTTCCGTACTGGAAGAGGAGTGTGGAATCGATATACCAGATGCGGATGTAGATCCCACGAACTTTCAAAGCATCAATGCGATAGAGCATTACGTTGAAGGACGAAAAGGTTGATGTCAGTGGGTTCATACATCATAGGTTCAGGGATGCATCTCCCCGAACGCATCATTACTAATGAGGAGATTGCTGAATGGTTGGGCCTTGAGCCAGAATATATTTTCAAGTCCTCTGGCATACGCCGTCGCCGATGGGCATTACCTGGCACAATGACGAGTTCGTTGGCTAGTGCTGCCCTCACGCAAGCCTTCGATGACGCGCGTGTCGCTGCCGAAGACGTGGATTACCTTCTCTTCGGTACAATGACACCTGACCGCTTCATTCCAGGTAGCGCCTCCTCTATCCAGAAGCACTTGGGGCTTCGTGAGATTCCCTGTTTGGATATTCGGGCTACCTGCTGCAATGCGCTTTATGGCTTACAGGTCGCAAAAGCACTTGTAACAAGTGGCGTTGCACGATGTGTTGTTATCTGTCTGGCTGAAATCCAATCCCAATGGCTAGACCTTTCGCCACAAGCTGGCACAATCTCTATGCTCTTCGGCGATGGTGCGTCAGCGATCATCATCTCGAATGAGCCACGAGACAATGCACTTGAAATTTTGGACGTGTACATTGCTACAGATGGCTCATACGTCGATCATCTAGGCATTCGCCGTCCTGGGACAGAGTTTGGTACCACGCAGGCACATAACTTGAGCGAGGACGCTAGCGAATATGCCGCGCATATGGATGGGCAGTCCGTTATTCTTCAGGCTTCGCGAAAAATGGTCGCTGCATGCCATACAGTGCTTGCACGCAATAATTTAACCGTTGAGGGTGTGAGGTGGGTAGTTCCACATCAGGCAAATTCAAGACTTCTGGCGCGCGTTGTACGGGACATAAACTTCCCGACAGATAAAGGTGGTGTAATCACTATTCTGGAGGATACCGGAAATACCTCTTCAGCTTCTATGGGAATAGCACTTGATACACTACGCCGCTCTGCCAAAATTCGGCCCAACGATTATCTCTTGCTTCCAGCTTTTGGCGCGGGGTTCACTTGGGGGGCAGGACTATGTCGTGCTCTATAAATGGAAGGACCCTTCCTTGTTTATGGTGGTTTGACGACAGAGTAATAGATCTGAATGAAGGAAGTTGGTAGTAAGAAAATCCGTCAGCTAAACAAGGAAAGGTTTCGTGGTTGCGGTTTCGGCGGATAAAATAACCCTATAATAATCCAATTTTTCGGGTGGCGATGGACTGTCCCGACGTAGAAATGCGTGTCATTCCGCTCAATCATTTCCTTCTCGAACCTCTGGCGAAACTTAGCCTCCCATTCATCGCCATAATCTCTTGACCACCTTCGCCATGCTTGCCCCATCTCCCAGTCCGTACAATGAAGCGCGTGGCCTTTACATGCATCATCGTCACAGTCAAAGAGATAGTGAAAATCGTAAGGAATTTTCTCCAACTCTTCTTGCGGCTGCTGCTCGAAAAGATTGCCGTGACGAAGCATGTTAAGTTGCCCCTGCGTCCATGTAGGGCTCGCGGGAGTAATGCGTAATCGTTTTATTATCTTCGGGCGAAAGAATCCCAATGTCGGATGATTATGCGCGTCACGTTCCCTTTGTAACTGACATAAAGAGCGGGAGCGAAGCGGTTCAACGATCTCTTTTCTGGCCTGCCATTCATTAGCAGTAGGTAACGTATCTGAAATGATTTTGATCGACTGAATACTTGGGGTGTAGCTTTCTAGTCGGGCGTCTGATGTTGTTTTGGTGACACCAACCTCTATCCACTGATACTTTGCGAAACGCTTATCGTGATCCAGAAACCTGTATGGAACGGGATAGAGGCGCAGCCATTGACCGTCATCTGTGACGGCGGCAGTACAGGAAACTTCTACGCCCGATTCAGCAGGAATGGGATAGGTGCGAACAACGATTAGTGCCTTTTTTGTTTCGCGTGAGGGCATAACACTTCATAGATCGAAGCTAGTCAATCCCCTAGCTTCAAGGGCTAGTGAGAGCCTATGTCTGTGGCACTCGTGCGGGTCAACTTCTACGCACATGAGGGCTACCGGATGCTCCAGAGTGTTAAAGAAGCGGTGAAGATTCCGACTTACATAATGGGCAACAATATTTTGATCATACCATTCCCAGATAACGTCTCGTGTTCCGGTTTCTATAGCTCTGGCGCGAATGTCTCTTGGCACTCCAAGTTGGGGAAGATGTGAATAGATCAAGCCGCACGCTTCGACAGACCGAGACAGGTTATTCTTACTCATCTCCGGCCGATACATACTCACAGGGTATTGGCGAATATCAAGGAGCGTCCGCACACCATTTGATACAAGCAGTTGTAAAAACTGATCCAACGGTCGGCCCGTGTAGCCTATAGTAAAAAAGAACGCGGAGTCGGGACGCCGCGTCTTATTCCAGATAGCTTTATTTTCGGCCTGCTTCTTGGCCGATGCGCTTGGCAGTTTTAGGCGAATGGCTTGTGACATGGCGGGAGTTTAACTCAATCGCCAGTGAATCACACCGTGTTTATCTTTCTCGCGTTTAAGGCCGATGTCTGTCTCCATCCGGCGAACCCATTGGTTGTTTGGGAGTGCTTGCGGCAGATTGGCAGCCGTCCTAAGTTCAGTCCAAGTTATGGGCTGCTTCGCTGCCCGCAAAGTTCGCTTGACGGTATCTCTAAACTCTTCATAGATCATCATCGCCGTAGCCTTTCTGGGACGATCCCAATAAGGACTTTTGCATTTCGGACAAACGCGCGGCTCTTTATCATTTTCGCGGCGCGGTATCCATTCATGTCTGCATCTTTCGCAACGGAAGCCCATCACGGTAATAGGGACTCTTGCCATAGCTGTTCTATACCTTTGAAATAATACCTTATTAAATAAATACTTTTCAAGTATATACTTAGTTAGTAATATACTAGATAGGTATATAAGAGATGTTCAATAATGATGTAGGCTAAGGCGAGGGACTTTAGAATAAAATGATAGGCGATACTGACAAAGGCTGATGGATTAAAGCCTAAGCTCTATGCGGAGGTTATTTCCGGCAGAATGCTCGCCTTATTGATCTTGCCATTCAAGCCTTTGGCGATCAACATCACGAATGTGCGGGTGCAAATCACAGAACATTCTTGCGAAGTCAAAGTCTGCGCAACGAGAATAGATGAATCGAGTGGAACATCCAACTTGTCCTGAATTTTCGTGCTCAACCATGTGATCTGTGAAGGTTACTGGCGATAGTCTCCCATCAAATTTCTTTATCTTGCTCCAATATTCTGGCTCATGCATATAGAGAATAAGGCGCGGGCTTAGTGGGAAGATTACTTGTGAGCCTTCCGATGGTAATTCTTTAAAGGTCTGCCAAAATTTATTGTCGTGAGACTTGAATAGAACAGGATTGTCTGATGTATAAAATTCATGGTGAGAAAAATTCGCAGCGAAGACCCAAATTTGCTTAGCAATGAGTCCCGCAAAGTTATCTACTAAATTCAAATCGTATAACACTCGGACTCCGTATTCACGCAACTCCTCTTTTGAATAGGTTGAACTAGTTCCTCCTACTCTATTATGTATAGCCTCTAAAAATTGCGCGAGGTGTTTGCGAAGCTCAAGCGTCCTAAAAATCTGGAGACTTAGGAAAAGGGCAACCTGCCATCTATCTTCATCTGAACATACTAAATCCTGCTGGTTCTCTACCTGCCTAATCCACTTACTAATTATTGGAGAGGTGGCAGATTCAACAATACTGAAATCTCGTTCTATAGGTTGCGGATTATTTTTTTGAGCTTCAAGGGTTTCGTAGAAGTATTTTTCTCCACCAATGCCATCAGCATTGGACGTGAAAATATTTAAGGTTGTTTTGTCAAAAACTTGAATTTGACCGTTCGGCGAGCAGAAGTTTTCTAGGTAGAATCGAGGAACGAAGTGTTGAAACTTTGTTGCAGGCACTGATTAGGTTGCTTCTAGAATTTAGCAGACTTATGCCGAATTTGGGTGTCTTCTAAGTATAAAGGGCTTCTATGCTCGTGTTGTTCTAACCACCTAATGTAACCGGAAATTTCTGGTTCACCTAAATTCAATACGTACTCAACACCAAAGATTGCGAGCACCAGATAAAGCTCTTGATCCTCTGTGTAAAGTAGCATGTATTCATGCAGCACCTCATAAATTTCCTCATCGAAGAAAGGTCTGCCTTCTGCATAAATCTCTCTGGAGTGAAAAGGCCAATTGATTTTAGGGTTGCCGTATCTTACGTAATTCCTTAAATCATCCAACTCTACTTTATCAATGATTTCATCTAAGCCCCCCTCTACTTCTAAGACCCTATCCGCAGCAACCTCAAGGGCGACCTTTCCAAGAAACCTTGAAAATGTATAGTCATCTGACTGATTAGGAACTGGGATGAGCAAAGACCCTTTCCTATGTCTGGCAAGACTCTTTAGGAACTTATCTGATTCGCTTTCTTTTGAAGCGTAAATATTAGTTTCATCTCCGTCTATGCACATCTCAACCGACAATAAAGATTGCGTGTGAAAAGCTAAGATGGTCGGTACTCGCCCCTCTTTGTTATGAACCCTATGCATAAATCGGGCGTGACGAAAGAAGTCTGAATCCAATAATGGCTTCTCGATTTTACGGGAAAAATAATTATTACAAAGATCACACACAACACCGACTGGCAAAGTGTGTTCTATATTTCCAAGCGACTCTGGAATAATGTGTTCAACACCTCTTGATCTACTTGAGTCAGCTTTACAAAAAATACACCTCATAGAACCCTTGCCATTGTTAATGATATCTGAAATTAATGCCTGCCTAGTCCCTCATAGAACCGGAATTATTAGAGCTAGAACATGCTCACCATTCCTGCGCGCCCTAACAATCACTTGCTGGTCTGCAAGGCAGGATCCTTTGCTTGTCTCCCAACAAGAGAGATTCTCCGTAGCCTCAGCTTGGAGAAGAAGGTCATCCTCGAAAACCTGGCGAATTACAGAAGCTTTCGGTACCCGAATGTTGCGAGGAATAAAGATACCTGTCCTGCGCGCTGGCTCGTTCGCGTTAGCGTGTAGAACACGTAATTCAGCCTTGGGGGCCTCTAAAAAATCGAAAGTGTTCTGCGCGAGTCCTCTGACTTCACTCTTTTTGTAGCCTAGTCCTGCCTCAACAAGGATACATGGGGACGGCCAGCTCTTTGTGAACCCGATGACCGACGCCTGAAGGCTGGCACTTGGACAAAGCAGGTCCCGCAGCTCGTCTATCTTCTCAAACGAGATTTCACCTTTAGCATGCAGTTTAACGATCTCTGGGAGAAAGCCTATCTCTCCAGCGATGATTTCCATTACCGCCTCTTCGGGATCTACTTTATTCTCTTCTGCATGCGTGCGACAGAATTTGAGACGCATTTGCTGCGTAAGCGTCAGAAGATGCGCCAGCTCATGCCACATTGAGAAGTAGGAACGGAAGGACTTCTCTCCCCTGCAATCGATAATAGAGACAAATAGCCGCTCACGCTTCTTAGCTTTCAGCCTCCTGAAAGTTATGGCGTAGACCTTCGGACCTAGCTCTTTGTCCAATAATGCAAATGCCGCCTCACCCTTCTTCAGATACTCCGACTTAACTTCTTCAAGCTCTTCGTCGCTGTGAATCTCGATGAAGGTAGTGTCCAATTTAGCGGCTGCCATTTCGAGCAGATCAGCCAGCGTGTCGCAAGGAAACTCTTTAAGGAAACCGCGGATCTGCTGTAGGCAGTAGCGGACGATCTCTGTAAGAGGATCATCTTTCGGCTTCAGCCCCAAATCTCTCGCTAGATTCCAAACCTGAGTGTCACTCTTCAGATTCTTCGGCATCGGGAGGTACCGCCCTTTTGATTAATTCATGAAATTCTTTCCATTCTTCTACCGTAGGGGGCTTTAGCGACCTATTACTTCTTCTGGCAATCATAGCCCTGTAAGTATCTCTTAAAGTTAAAGTGTCGCTATAACTTAGATCCAACTCTTCAGCTGCTTTAGATAATTCAGCGGGAATCTGTTCTGGTTCTCTTTTTTCCTTCTGTTTACTACTCTCTTCTCCCCTTAATAGATATTCAAGTGAAGCTCCCATAGCATTAGCGATCTTCAATACGTTGGTAGAGCTAATATCTCGCTTATTGTTCTCAACATCACTTAAAAAGCCTTTACTAATTTTTGACTCATCTGCAAGTTTTTCCTGTGTCCAACCAAGTTCTTCGCGAATCTCTTTAATTCTATCGCCGATTGTCGGCATTTCCGTTCTCCTCTATCCGGGGAATTTCGCTACAAGAGTGTATACGACTTGTCCTCGCTATACAAGAAGAAGTTTCGCTTGACATGAAGTTCGCTAAGTGAGATATTGATACTGTATAGCTAATGTGGTTCGCAATACAGAACCATAGCGGCTATACGTTCTACCAAATTCTTACTGTCTGAGGTGTGAGGTAATGGCGAAGTTTTACATCTACAAGGATACCCGCGGTGAGTATCGTTGGCGCTTCCGGGCGAACAACAACGAGATCATCGCGGACTCCTCTGAGGGCTACAAGGACAAGGAGGACTGCAAGCGCGGCATCAACTTGGTGAAGCAGCAGTCCCCCACCGCAGAGGTCGAAGATCAGACCGCGGCTAGCTCCAGCAGATACTAACTCATCGCCTCCTGCTTTATGCGCGAGCAGGATGGGTGGTGGTTATAAACACATGCTGAGGGCGCGGGCTGCGGGTGATTGAGGGCTTCAGGTGTTAGGCATTCCCGTGGCGGGTGTGAACACCCGCCACGGGAATCAACTCACTTCGGGAGGTATGTAATGGCAAAAGGGAAAAGACGCGTTGTTTATCGCGACTCAAAGAATGGCCGGTTCCTGTCTAAAAAGCAGTTCGATAGAAGAAGGCCCGAGACGGTAGAGAAGGAGCGGATTCGTATAGGGCGTAAGCGAGGGCGCTCAATTTGATCCTTACCAGAAGAGAGCCCCTTTTCCTGTTGCGCTGATTTCGCGCGTGTGTGGAGGCGCTACTTAAGCAAAGGATAAGGCGCTCCCGTATTTGAGAATGGAGGGATAAGTAATGACATACACGGTTTCAAAAAATAACTACATACTGGCCTTATCCCTATGGAAGTTGCAGGCGAATGATTTGATATTAGCAACAGATCAAAGATTTTATCCGATAACCAATTTCCCTGAGCTGAGGCCATATTTCCCGCAGTTGTTCCCCCCGCTACCTACGCCGTTAACTGTCCCTGACATATTGCGCGGTCTAAGCACAGTATTCGTCATTGGCGTCGGCATATACTTCTTAACCGTGGTGGCGGCTGCTCTACTAGCAACACAACGTAATGATGAACCTTTAACTCAGAAGGATAGAAAATATATACGGGCGCGCGATGGTGATATCTGCTTTTATTGTTGGAGCTATGCGCCGAGTGGGCACGTTGACCATCGTGTAAGCCGTGCCAATGGAGGTAGTAATGATTACGGTAATTTGGCTTGGGCGTGCGCCCCTTGCAACTGGTCAAAGGGAGCAATGAACGACACGGCGTTTCTAGACTTGTTCCAATAATGTAAGGCAAGGTTATAGGCCGCGTCCTCACATGGAGTCGCCTTCTAAAAATGCTGCCTTAGCCTCGCTTAGTTTTCTTTATCTATCCTATACAAGAATTTCATTCATTTTTAGAGGCGCAGCCGCTTTTACCCATCTATCGAAATTTTCCTCTAGCTCGAAATTAGGCTTAAGGTTCTTCTTCTTTAATTCTTCCCCCTGAATATCTGTAGCCTCTACATCGTCTTCAATTTTGATCCAAGTCCATTCTCCATGTGGGATGGAATTATCATTGGCGTTACCGATATGGGTGCCTGACATAACACAATTATGAGTGTGAATATACAACTGAAAGGCACCAAGATTCTTGGTATTAGTATTAAACCAAGAGCCTAATAAATAATTACTTAACACCTGTACCTGTAGATCATGCCAGTACAATTTTCCGCTAGCAGAGGAACAAAGTACATTACCGCCAAATAATGAGCGTTGACCCACAGGGATTAAATGTTCAAGGTCATATTGAGATCCAGCAACTGATTTTCGATTCCGTTTAGCGGTATATGAAAATCGAGATAGCCAAAAGCCCGCTAGATTTTGACTATTTGCGTAAGGGGGAAATGAACGGAGCACGGGCTCATTTATAAGCCACGCTTCTTCAGTGGGTAGAATGCCTTTTAACCGTATCTCCCGCCTAATCTCGTTGCAGGCGGGTCCCAATGCAGCTCTAATATTATTATCTTCTCGTTCAGAATCATATTCAGCGGGCTTCAAACCTAACAAGTCTGTAGGTAAATGAAGATCCAAGGGCTGCCTGGGCTTAATGATAAAGCATCTTTCTCTTCCAAGGCGTCCTGTAAATAGGCCAAGCTCAAATACGACGTTATCCCTAACAATCCGCCACGTAACTTCTCGGATCTTTGCCACATCATTTGGAGCAAACACAAAGATCCCGAAATCCATTTTATTTAGTATTAGCAATAGAGATTCGAGCGAACTTTTAGATAGCTCAAATACATCTTGATCCCAAACTGTGACCTCCGCAGAATGCTCAAGGTTCTGCTGAGTTGCGTAAGCAACATCAAGTGCTTCAACTGATGAGCCGATAAACACTCGGGGCTTCATAAATGTTTCATCAACAGTCCTAAGTTGGGCCAGCTATGGCTAGACAGCTTATTGAGGTGTGAACAGAAATATAACGTTCACATTACTGCTACCAACGGTTTCTGTCGGTAGTCTCTACCTCCTCAATGTAAAACGAAGTGAGTCCGGCGAAATGTCACGCCGGCGAGAACCCTCTAGAATGCTGGTAAATTAGTCTTGCAATTCGTTGAAGTCAATAGCGAGCAGAAGGTTCTAAATGGGCGGATACTCCCTCTTTTCTAAAATCATTTTTTCTGACGATAGGTACATCACGATTTTCTGAATCTACCACGGGCTCCGATGCTTTGCCGCTTAACTCTTCTTCTGCTTCCGCTGTGCCGCTTCTGCCCTGCCGCTAAAAACTTCGCTAGCGTTATTTGCTCCCAGCCGCCGCTCTTCGGCATGGTGGCGTTGAGACGATCTTCAATCCACGGCCACTCCTGAGCTAGCTCCCCCTATAATTGGTCAAAAGGAGCGATGAACGATATGGGTTTTGAGCTTGTTACAATGATCTAGGATAAGTCCATGCGTGATTTAGATATGAGCAGTATTGGCTAAACTACTTGACAGGATTCTTAGGACTTCTGGCCTTGGCTGAGGTTGCGCCCTGCTCAAGTTTACGCTGCAATGAAACTGTTACTCTTATTTCTGCCACTGCAAGCATTTCGAGAAATGCATGATCCTGTATTGCCTCATCAGTGGTAGTGTGTGCTTCAGAGTAAATTTTAATTAGTTCCGGCTTTCGTGCCAATATGACAGCCCAATTCAACTTCTCTAGTGTAAACCGGAGCAGCCCGCACTTTTCTATGGTGTATCTACCCTTCTTTGACCTTGCTATATAAATATTTTCAAGCAGTATCCAAATATGATCACGATATTTGTCGAAGTGGGGGTGAATAATAAGAAAGTCCGATGACTTACCGGGATAAGTTTTACGCGCCCTGTTCTTAAGGACATTTGCATCGCCTTTCTCTGTATTACAGTCTTTACATGCAATGCAGAGATTTTTAGGCTCGAACATAAATTGTGGGTGGGTTTTACGAGGAACTATGTGTTCCGTATCCCACGAAGCATTATGACGAACCTTTATCCTTTGGCTACAGTAGCTACAAGTGTAGTTTTGCTTTTTTTTATAGTAATCCTTGATTTCCTTCTTCAGAGCCGTCAACTCTTCAGAATCCCAATAAGTCGCATTCTTTTTCTTACTAGAGTTGAACTTTTCTACAAGCTTTTTGTCATTTCCGCTATATGATATAGGATCATCTATCATCCCTTGTTATAGCCTCCGCACTTATGATTGTGTCAATCAATTTCGCTACGGGATCTTTATCAGAGAGGTCTGCACGAGCATTTATAAGCATCTCTAATCGCTGGCTATTGGCTGAATCAATTTCGCCGGTCGTGCTAAGTTGAGTCAGCACGGCAAGGGCTTCCCTAGCAAGGTATTCATTTCTTATGCCGGGTGCCCCGAATGCTTCAACTAGCTGATAATCAGATGACATACCTGTGAAGTCGGAAGCAGGGTGAAGTAGTCCGTCATCCATCGTGAGTACAAATGACTTAGGACCTCTAATTCTAGATAAGATTTGCGGGGAGTGAGTCGCCAATAAAAAATGACAGCCTGAATAATTTGAGAACGTTCTCATCAATAAGTCAATGAACTTCTCCTGCCACTCAGGATGAAGGCTGATTTCAGGTTCATCTACACATACGAGACTATTTTCTGATATTTCACTAGCTATACCAAGTATAGTTAAGACAATGCATTGTTCCCCCGAACTAGCATCACGTATGCTGATGCCCTCAGGAGCCAAGTCTTTACGAAATAAGCGGAAATCAAAAAGGGAAACCAGACCAACTCGCCTTAACTGAGTAGCATCCAGGTATAGTTGAAGTGTGCTCGCTTGCAATCCTCCCTGTTCAAAATCTAGATCAAAAGTGAAATTTTCACTTCCAGTCGGTAGTTGTCTGGCGAGCCTCAACAATACTTTTGCACTCTCCTTCATCTTCTCCTTTGCCTTCTCCTCTGAATATCTGACTGTGCGTAAATCCTCGTAGAATAAAGTCCTTTGGGAGTTACCCACCAAATCAAGAGCTAACTTATCAACCGATTTTGCAGGAGCACTCTGTACGTCCTTTAGTAATCCCCTCTCGATTTTAAATTTGTACTCGACGCGTATACGGGGCTGGTAGTTTAGAAACTCGAAGACTTTCCTGAGTTGATGTATCTCCGCACGAGTTTTACTCGACGCAAAGACTAAGGACTCAATTACCCGGCTCAATTGTGATTTTATTGAAAATTGTCCTACGTTATTCCTTGTTCCTAGATAGCGATATATGGTTGATTCTGTTAGCTCTCCTCTTTTGTACGGTGAAAGCATCGAGAGCCTATCCATCGGGAACTTATCAAAGGGACTGACAGTGGTAGCAATTACTTTCTCCGGTCTGGGAGTTTCCGCAAGGGTAAAGGGTGAGATCGAATGATCACTCTGTGAATGTAGGTAACCATTACTATTAATGAGTTCAACATTGGAGCCGTGAATTTCGTAACAAAGTCGAAACTCATTATGTGCTCCGCCTGAGCTGACGTGACGCACTCGGTTTGTCATTGCTCTTTCAGAGCGATCAAATACTCTGAAAGTTCGCATGATTTCACTTAAAAGCCGGCTTTTGCCTACACCGTTTCTGCCTATGATAATAGTGAAGTAATTGGAGCTAGTCTTAGAAGCTCTACTAGTCGAGAGTTTCAGCGACCTAGATTCAAAATCTACACTTTTAAGTCTAAATGTCATTATATTCACCTAAGCTATTGCTCTATAAGAGAGGCAAAGTATACCAACACGAATCTAAGATTTCTTGATCCTTCCAGTGTTTGATTCAGTGTTGAATGTTTAGCAAACCCTGCTTACCCAGTCTCCTCTACTTACTCTTCTATACCTTGCCCAAGAACTTTCAACGCACAATCTATGCCTTACCAATTGCTACATTCCCATATCATGCCTCCATCGCTAAGCTATAGCGAACCTCAATCCGGCCGCCGCTTGAACCCGTTGGAGAAGCTACCTCGGCAAGGATTTCAAGCGGAAAGCCTCTCTCCAACTGCGCAGACAACGAATGTCTCACTGAGGCATTGCCGGACAAGGGGCGGAGAGTAAACACTGTCTCGTCATCAACTGCTAGTGCAAGCGCAGGTGCAACGCTCTCATCCTTAAGCTACTGCTCAACTCAAAATGAGTCTTCTAATTTCACCGGAGGTAGCTGCCCTCACAGAGGGGCCAGTTCGTATGTAGACCTTGTCCTGCGTCATGCATGGTTTTGATTGTAGTTCTTCAATGCGAATAACTAAGATTGCCTTGCCGGAGTCATTAGCTGCGTCGAATGGGTGAAATGCGAACTGAGGGACTGGGAGACAGGTGTCACGAATAATGTTTGTAACCTTCAGTTGCACATCGTCCAAATTACTCTTTTCCACACCTTTAACATGCCCTGAATCGGTAATGCCTAGCAGAATGAGCCCGCCTCCCGTCAGGTTAGCGAAGCCACAAACCTCTTGTGCGATTTTCCTGTTATCAGGTAACTCAAGTTTGAAGTCGTATTCCGGTCTCTCCCTCAGCAGTAACATTTCATCCAGTGAGAGGCCTACAGCACTAATCAAGAAATTGTCTAGTGGCGTTGTGATCTGAACGACGCTGATGGGAGAGGCATTCTCCGAGATACCTAGCAGAGCAAAAGGATATTTCAGCGGGGCAGGCGGCATCTCGGATAGAAGAGTCTTGGCCGATTCAAAATTGCCGACCCCCATCGGAAATTGTCTTGCGAGTGCACGAGTGGGAGCGATCAGAACAGCAAGGTCAACTTTACCGGCCCGTATGAAGGTTGGGAAGGTTACAAACAGTGAGTAAATGGTATAGGCCACCTTCCCAATACATAACTCGACGCCGACGCCTTCACGCACAAAATCAATCTCATACTTCTTCATCGAAGCAGTATCTAACCGCAGATGCTGGTTGGTGCTCCACCCCCTCTCACGAAACAGGCGACTCATTAATTGGTTAAAGTTTCTGGGTGAGACCAGCATCTGCCCTCATTGACTTGCTTCGCGTGACACAACCTCAAGAACTGAACGCCCATCCGACAATTCATTTAAGACGCCTTCGATGTCACGCAGAATATGAGGTGACTTCTCCTGAAGCCGCTCCCAAGCGCCTAGGTAATTAATCACCTCATTGATGAACACAATCCCATCCTGATAATAGTCAACTGAGAAATGCCTTGCAGGGTGAATCTATCCCGAATAGCGGCGGGACGTAAATACTAGAGTAAGAGCAGGCGACCTAAGGATATGGCCCCCTCTCCGAAAAAAGATGCCGCAATGGTAACAGCGAAGTCATCCTCATCCATACTCTTCCACCCATTCTGTTATGCCCTTATCAAGAGCCTCTAACGCACGATCTATGCTTCCGTACTTACTTGCACCTTCCCATACTATGCCACCTTCATCCAAAGCTCTGACGAATGACTTGGTATATTCCACGTAGCCAATCTCAACCCAGCCGCCATTTGAAAACCATGCCGCAATATTTGGATAAGAGCGTTCAAATGAGTATGGTTCCGAATCTGATTCTCGACTCTGCTTTTTCTTATTCATAACTTGAAGAGGCTTGCCTGCACATACTTAGGCTTTTGTTTAAGCTTCTCATCTTTCGATTTCTGATTCCTGATGTATTCCCTCACAAGTTCGGTCGTGACCTGATCGCTCACGCTGCCGATGTAGTAGCCGATGGCCCACAGCGTTCCTTCTTTCCAGATGTACTTCTTTATCACGTCGAGGAACTCCTGCCTCAGCCTTCTCGACGAGATGCCCTTGAAAAGCTGAACGATCTTGGTGGGTGCATACTTGGGCGGTGCTTCCACCAGCATGTGAATGTGGTCGGGCATTACCTCCATGGCGATAATACGAATGCGGTAATCGCGGGCAATCTCTTTGAGTATTTGTTTCAGCCTTTCGGCTATCTCTCCGACCAAGAAACTTCGGCGGTATTTCGGAATCCAGACGAGGTGATATTGCAGGCTGTAGCGGCAGTGCGAGCCGGAGCGCGTGTTGTCCTGGTAAAAATAATGCAGGACTGCCTTTAGCGTCTGCTGTCGTTCTGCCTATTCCATTGTGGTAGAGGTCCGACGGCGAAATAACAAGTCTTACTCTTCCTCTTCATCCCAATCGACATATTGCGGCGGGCTTTTGCCGACGCGCTTGACGACCTTCGGGAATTTTCCTCGCGCTGCATTCTCCTCGACGGCCACAACATCGACCTGATGCCACCAGTCGTCGCCGAAGTCGAACCAGTAGCCGAAGAGGTCATTGACTTGCAAGCCGAGCGACCCGATGGTCGTCTGCTTCACGTCTCCCGCTGGCTTGTTTCCAGATGAAGAGTCATCCATGGCTGCGGAAAGTACGTAGCGTCGCGCCTTCGGATCCATTGGCCCCTCGCCGCCGACCTGGAACTCGTACATGTGCTCTTCTTCGCGGTCGAAGGCGTCGAAGACGGCGCGGTGAAGCTCCGCGAGCGTCTGGTCGCCGCGAATCTGAATGATTCTGGAGACTACTTTGTTCTTCTTCAGGAAGCTCTCGGTCATCGGCCCGTCCATGATAGACACGTCGAGCGTATAGAGCTTATGGTCGCTTCCCGCCGCCCGCGCCGCCTGCTGCTTCACCGGTGATTTCGCCACAGTCGTTTACCCCGTCTTGAGAATACGGCCGTGAACGGTTCGAGCTTATACCGCCGATTCTAATGCTTGGCCGCTCCGGGTTTCTTCCGCTTCGCCGCTGCTTTACCTGCCTGCCCGTGCCGCCGCTGTCCCGCGGCTAAAAACCTCGCCAGTGCTTCTCGCTCCCACCCGCGGCTCTTCGACATGGCGGCGTTGAGTCGTTCCTCAATCCACGCCCACTCCTCATCGCTGGCGTGTTCTAAGACCGTCTCGCGGGCGCTCGGTGCGAGGTCAATCCCGCCCATTTCAATGTCGGCCAGCTCAGCCTCCAGCAGCGTCTCAAGCCACGCCCGCCGGGTCTGTGCGTCGGCCTTACTTTTCTTGAGACACTGACTCAACCCCAGTGCGAACTCATCTATGACGACGGCGATACCACCGTCCTCGTCTATCTCACGTAGCATGTCATCGTACCCGCGAACCGCCTCGTCCAGAACCGCCTGATAGATCGCGCCGGCATTCAGCCAGTCGCCGGCTTTGGCCGCACGGGCGGCCAGTTCCCGTAGCGCACGCAACTCTTTCTCTACCACGTGTTCGCTCTCATGTCGGAGTGCTCGCCGCGCCTGACGGCGGTACACAGACACGTCCAGCGGATTGCCTCGTGCCGTCTGCTCGGTTTCGACGGAGAGTTCGACCAGCGACAGCAACTTGGGCTCTCGCTTGATGAGTTCGCCGATGAGGGTAATCAGTTCCTCCCGGCTGCGCCCGGCGAGCAGCGTGGCAAGCGGCGGGATGGGACGGAACGACTGCGGCTCGTGGATGTGGGTGAGAAGCAAGGCGACGATGTGCTTGCAGATGCCGCCATAGTCATAAGGGCAGGTGCAGGAGGTTTCGGCGATGCCGCTTTTGCTGAGCGTTGCGCTGACTTGGTAGGGCTCATAGTCCGAGCCTTGGCACTGGGCTCGTAGCTCCCTCTCCTGACGGACGGGCTCCAGTAGAGAGCCGTCGTAGTAGTAAGCTTCGCCGCGGTCGAAGCTCTTCTCACTCGCCAATTCGCGGATGTGCGCTTCGGTCAGACGTGGTAATTTCTCTTCAGCCATGCAGCTATAACCTTCACGCCGGTCAGAGAACTTCCGTCACCTGCATCTTGGAAATTCTCACTATTTACGCGAAGGATAGTGGTTTTTCGCGCTTCATGCACGAAGGATTTCTCGCTTTATGAGCGAATCAAGTCTGTCAGGTGTTGATGGCCGGTAGGGACTCTCACTTTATGCTAGAACTGACGTTGGGGTAGCAAGCCGCAAGGGCGACGTGAGTGGGCGTCCGAAGCAGTAGTCCGCAGCAGTAGTCCGCAGAGTAGATTTTGCTAAGAGAATTCCGCGGGCTGAATTTATTTTCGGAGAAGAACACGTTGCTTTAGGGTATTATTCGCAACAGAGTCTCGGGCAATCAGCATATAGCCTCTCATCAAACCTGCGGAGAGTTGAAATGGCGACATCGGTAGTTTGCACAAGTTGCAGCAGCGCCAATCCAGCGGGGAATACTGTGTGTCAAGCCTGTGGGAATCAGCTTTCACCACAAAAGCGACGGCGCTCGCTTCTCTGGTCTTGGCTGGGGATGACAATTTCTCTGCTCGGTTTTTCGTTCTTTAGTTTCAGGCTCGTTTCCCTCACGCTCGTATCATTCACCGTACAGCCATCGGTAATCATTCACCCCCCAAGTGTTTTTCAGCCCGCGCCGGAGCCCTCGCTTCCGCCGGAGGTGCCAGATGGCACTTACGTTCCCCGCGCTAAAGATAGGGCAGGGCTTCAAGCGAGCATGGTTATTTTCTTGCTAACCAATGAATACAGATGGGAGATAGGCTACTACGAGACCCTTAACAGGAAATACGAGAAGGTTCCTTTCTCGCCAGCTATGAAAAGCTTGGTCGATAGTAAGGCAAAGGAAGTGATATGCATCGGGGCAAGTTCCGAAGAGCTTGAGCATACGTTACTGCTGGAAAAAGGTGAAAAGAAAGCTATAGAGAAAGAGGAGTGGAGAGCCGGCCGCCGGGCAGAAACTTTAGGGTCGTGGGTGGAAGAAATAAGAGGCGGCCTTATACCAGTACGGAAGTTGAATGTAGGTCATTGGATGCGCCAAACCAATGATGATGATACTTCAGAACAGCGGAGAGTGATTATAGTTCTGGTATTAGACAAGCAGGAAGGCATAAAGATGGACGAAGCTTTTCTGGACGCGCTGGATCAAGGGAAGAATACCCAGAAAATCTACGGGACCATCTTGAATGAATACTCGCTGACTCGCTCTCTGCCACTGAAATGGATGGATAGGCCCGAGGCGGATGCACCTAATCGGTGAGGAGCGGAAGTAACATGGATTTCCTTATAAAGTTAATCACGGTTCTTCCATTGTGGGTTCTGTGGGCGCTATGGCTCGTCTGGCTTTTCTTGAACATTCGGGGCTTGTATAAACTTACAGTTTTAATGCGACACACTTACACGCTTCACGAGATGCCGGATCGGCAAATAAGCGTGGAGAATAATTCGGTCGTAAGGGCGAGTGAAGGTATAACGCACTCGGTTAGTGCGAAAAGCCCTGAAATCATAGGGGAGTACGTGGCAGCTTCGAGTGCGGATTTGAAGCCGGAACCGAAGGCGATAGCGTGTAACGATTGCCGGGGCAGCGGGTACATACACGTAAAGTGCATCGCCTGCGACGGGAGCGGGACGGTTATCGAAGACGTAGGATCATCACGATCTTGATTCTTAACCCGCCACTCGTAAATACATTCCACTTAGGAAATTTTCATTATATGCTGTAAAGGTGAAGGATTTTCGCACTTATTGCAGGAATAGTTTCTCACTTAATGAGCGAATCCCCTCCGTAAGTTGTTGATCTTACGTGGAGGGGATTCTCACTTTATGCTAGAACCGACAACGCCTGTCGGTTCCATCAATTAATGAGCCCCGGCACATCAATAGTGAGAACGATCCAATGTCTTCCTAATTCATAAGTATGACAGAGATCGATAAGCCGCAGGTCATCAAATTAGGCTCGCCAATAATGGTCAAGAGCCCAAATCAACAGCATGAGTTGAACCCGTAAGGGTTACCTCGGAGGTTTAAAGATGAGAGCAAGACTCGTTAGAAAGACGGAAGTTTACATTCGGTGCGCCACGTGTGGGGATGAAAGCAGCCACTGTGTTACAAACATTGACCCTGGCATGAGTTTCGGCCCGTGGTACTGCAAACAACTGCGGCACAGGGATAAGGGGGTACGTTAACGGATCTGAAGCAATCGATATTGAGGACACGGAATACCGAAAGATGCCTGCCTATATCCTCCCTCGTATCCTCCCTCAAGTGGACCCGATATTTCTAGTTGTGCAAGGGGCAGACTTTGTCCCAACATCCAAGCATGGTGGTGATGAAATAGCGGAGTGTGCCGAAGAATTCATAGACAGCGATGAATTCTTCTAAGGCTACGCCAGTGACCCGAGCATCACCTTACGAAACGCACTGGCCTTCATAAGGGGTACCGAGTTTGCGCCACCCAACATCTTTCAATATGTAACCAAACGGGTGGCAGCGCGGCCGGCGTGTGAATACACTGAGCAGAATATTTCAGCGGATGCTTTTGGATGGTTTATTAAAACTCCCACCGTGGAGCCCGCTACTAAAGAAAGTGGGCATAGCGAGACTTAGACACAGATTCCTTTTATAGTCGATTTCTCCCGATGAGCCTTCGGAACCAGAACGTTACTCTCTCGAAGGTCGTGGCACGGGTGTGGGAAGTTCGCGGGGGAACGTCGGTAGCAGCAACCCTGCTGGGGCCAGGGTTCGGCTTGCCCCCGGGGCTGGCAGGCTCAGGTGAAAGAGACAACTCTTTATCACGCGCGCCGACATTTTTTTTAGCAGGGTTCACTCGGGATGAAAGCGGCACTTGACTAATAGCACCAGCCGCATTACTTCGAGAGACATCTGCGGCTTGAGGGATCCGAATACTGCCAACCGCATTTACCGGCTTTGGCTCTTCTATATTCAGAGAGGTTGTTTCGGGTCGAGTCAATGCCGGAGGCACTTTCGCCGTTACCCAAGGTTGAACGTTAATATTTTGCGGCGGAGAAAAAACTGGCTTGCTCTTTTTTATCATTACGTCGGCGAAGCAACAGACAAGCCGAGGATCGTTGACGTGAAATAAAAATTTGTCTACCGGGTCTTGCCGGCCAAGAAAGAAAAGCCACCCTTTCGTTTTTTTGTCCCCTTTGGCGTGTGCGTCTATAATCTCCCTTCTTGTGACTTCCAATTCATCCAACATACTATCGCGCATTAACTTGGCCCAGCCACTCGTGTGAATCCTGACGATTTGGGGGCGAACCAGCCTACTTTTACCATCGATCTTCTCCCACTGACCTTCGGAGAGTTCTACTTCGGCAAATTCCTCCTGCACACGGATCCTTGAAAAACGGACCGATCCGTAAAAGATATTGGGCTCAGAAAAGGAGGCGTCGTCTGTAAAGAACAAATACCGAAAAATGTTTTCATAATTCCGCCCTCTGACACCGGGAACAAGGAGAGACATGTACTCTCGGTCAAAGGGATAGTCCAAGTAAGTTTGCGCAAGTGGGCGAATGGTAGTGGTGGTGTGATTGTGTACTTTGTGGGGTTCGGGCGTTGCCCCCTTGTCTTTGGGCTTACCTCCTACCGGGCCCGATGTCCCAACCGGGCATACCACGCCTCTGTCTGTTTGGGTGACCGATCCGGTGTCCTCCCACAGCACTAATTCATTAGGGTAAGGGTACGGAAAGCCCTCTTCCGTAATGACGGAGTGGATTCTCGCTTTCGCTTTTTTCGCTTTCTCTGCTCCGCAATTTTTATCGTGGTCGGTGTCCTTGAAGAGGCGGAAGTAAGGGCGCTTTTGATTAACTTCTCTGTCGTAAGAGGCGGGCAGCATCGTCACAGCGCAGGCGTGGCATTCAAATCTTTGGTTATGAACGCCTTGTAGATACCGCAGTTCTATTGCCGAAATGATTTTATCTGTCAGTCTATCCCTAGCTATATCGGGCATCACTATTTCCCCCTAAATCAATAGGATTTTTTTAGGCGTCACTGTCGTCTCTACCAAACAGGCTTTTTAGACTCATGTGAGAAAGTGGATGACTTTGGCACCAAATAGAGGTACTTGAAGCTAGCACTTCTTTGAAGCAACTATTGCTTCACGAATGTAAAAGCCCGCCCAAGAGACCGAACACAGCCAAATTCACGATACGATACTGTAAAATATTTTTCAACGTCGCCAAACGGTAGTGTCCGACTGTGCGTGACCGTCGGTGCTTACAGATAAACCTCGACCATTTTATGTCTTGTTACCTAAGAGAGGCTGTCTGCCTTATGGCGATCCCGAAATCGTAAACAGATATTCCGGTCGGGCAGAGAGGATTTATGGCACCATAGTTCAAGGAGGCTAAGCGCGGGCGCCGGATGACTGTGGGCTAGTGATCAAATCGTGCGAGATTCTTGAGATGGAGGGTGTGACGTGAGAGCTTATAGAAAAACACCCCGCCTGCCGGCCCCACAGCACAGGGCCAGCGGGTGTACTTACGCTTCCACCGGACGTGGCAGACTAGCACCCACCGGATACTAACTTTGAAATTGTAAGCTGAGTTTCTGCCTTTGCTTGAACAGTATCACGAGCATGACCACGAAGATCACTATGAGCAGGAATAAGTATTCCGGCCTGTCCCTCAGCTTGCGCGTGTGATGCTCAAGGTAGGTTGAGGCGGCCTCTGCCACTGGCCCCTGTATGGCTCCCCTGCCACCCCGCCCGAAAGCCCCGCCAGCATGCACAAAAGGGACACCACCACCGCCGCCCGGTTGAACTGGGCGCTGGTGCGAATCCCGGTCGCGCAATACTTCGCGAAGTGTTCACAGTTGTTGAAGGCCAGGTGGTAACCCTTCCGACCCACTTGCCGCATCGCGCGCTGGACTATCGAGTGCGCCTTCGCGGGATTGGCCGCTAATATTATCTTCATCAAGCTTGGCGAGTTTATCGTGTGAGATATGCTGCCTACGATTCACTTGAGCGCCTTCAGCAAAAATGCCTCATTCATCTCCTGAGGGACTTAGACACTGACCTGCGTAAGCAACCTTTTAACGACGAGTTGAAAGAGTTGGTTCAAGAGTTTGCAACGATTCTCCCGCTTGGAAAGTAAGGCGTTCGGGAATTCCCATTATATGCTGTAGAAGTGAGGGATTTTCGCGCTTATTGGAGGAGGGTTTTCTCACTTTATGTTAGAACCTACCACGCCCCTTCCCGGCACTATTCCAGCCCGAGGAGTTTTTTAACCCGACGCTTAAATTTTTTCTCCCGCGACTTGGGGATCGTCGCGTGGGATGCGCCTTTGGTCTTCACGTAGGGGGAAGTTATAGCTTTGACCGAGGAGGGGTCGGTGAGCCACGCGTTGACCATCTGAAGAATATCTCTCGATAGGCCGGGGCGCGCCTCGCGGTCGAGTGACGAGAGTCCGTAGAGGGTCAACTCGTCTACCGAGCACCTCTCTATCCGCCAGGATGCCAGCGACGCGCCCACGCCGATGCTGTCCAGCTCGGCGAAGCGTATCGTGGCGGTCTCCGGCCCCGACCACCTTCCCGTAGGATTTTTAAGCACCGATGACAGCGCGCATTTCTCCAGCCTGCCCCCGTCGATGATAACTTCCGAGTCGCCGGATGCTTCGATGCCTCCGCCTTCCCAGTTGCAGACAAAGAAATGGACGTAGCTGGCGTCCTCGACGGCCCAGTGTGTGTCTTTAAACTCCGACGCGTTGAAGCGCGCGTACTTGAAGCGGCACCGGCGTATGGAGCAGTTCTCGAACGCCCACTGCTCCCCCTGAATGCTTCCGAAGTCCACGTTAGTGAAGTCACAGTCGCGGAAGGTCGCGTGACGGTAGGGGGTGTGCGTCGCGGCCGGGAGTTTGAGGTCGGAGAGGCTTTGCGCCTCGATGGTGATGTCGTCCAGCGACAGGGCGTCGCAGTTGCCCTGAAGGGCCATGTACAGTTTCATGAGGTTGGCGCGCGCGGCGCTCGTGAGGTCGGAGTCCCAGGCGGCCCGAACCGCCTCGGCCAGCTTATCAACCCGCGAGGTCTTGCCGGCGCGCCTAGTTATGAAGTTGGTTATCTCCTCCGTGAAGGCGTGGCTCCCGACCGCGTCGAAGTCGCCCTTCCCCAAATCCTCGAAGACCGAGCGGGCGACGCAGTACTCGTAAAACGTGGCGTGCTGGAACTCGAACATGTCGTTGCCGCGCTCCAGGCGGCGTAAAAAGCCACACACCCGCAGGTCGGTGTTGAGTCGCTCCAACTGCTCCGGGGAGAGCGGGGCGAACATCTCCTTGATAAGGGAGTCAATCGCCGCGTACGTGATGGGGCTGCCGCCGGTGCCGAGGAAGTGGAGGGCGAGGCACTGCATACACTTCAGGCGAACGGCGCTGGTGATGATAGAGTCGGAGGCGTCCCGGCTCAGCCAGGAGTCGATGATGAAGGCGAAGAGGTCCTCCTGATCCTCAATCGCGGTGATGTCGTGGCCTTCCTGCAACATGCGCAGGAGGATGTCCAGCAGGAGGGGCTTGGCCGCCATGTCGCGGATGGCCCCCGACCGCTGTAGGGCGGCGCTGAACTCGGGGCGGACGTTGAACGCTTCGCTGAGCAGCAGGGCGTTATCCGGGCGCAACGGTAACAGCCTGACGACTTCGGCGTCCCGCAACTGTTCCTCCCTGTGGGTCCGGAAGAAGGTCGTGCGGGCGGTGATTATCACGACGTGGTAGTCGTCGGCGCACGCCCTGATGGCGCGGAGGTTCTCCACGGTCACCTGGTAGGTGGCGCCCGGCACCATCTTATCCAGGGCGTCGAGCATGAGTATGCGCGGCGGCTCCGAGTCGCCGCTCGCGTAACTCACGCCCCGGTCGCCGGCCTCCTCGATTAGGTCGCAGAACCGTTTGGACGCAGAGTAGTTGCGCAGGTCGAACGAGACGGCGCGGGGGAAGCTCCGCGCCAATTCCCTCACCAGCGTCGTTTTGCCCGCGCCGGTATTGCCCGTGATCAGGAGCCACAGAGGGGGCGGCAAAGCCGCCTTCAGCTTCGAGCCCAGTATCTCTCTGTAGCGGTTCAGAGCCTTCTCTCTGCGGGTGTGGCCTTGCAGACGACGCCTGTGCATGTCGCTCTCCTCCACGTAATCACAAGCCTCACCCCAGGCCACCTCGTGCGCCCGCTGCCTCTGCTTCCGGAGCGTCTCGAAGTGCTTCAGAATCCGCGCCGCGACCCCGTCGAACGCGCTAGCGTGTTCGGTCTGCCCGACGGCGCCGGGCACCGGCACCAGTGAGGGGTCCGGTGAGAGATGCGCGGGCAGGTCATACGAGAAATCCTCCACGCGGAAAGGCGCGGCGCCGTACGGCGCGGGGCGTTTGCGCTTGGCACGTTTGGGCCGGTCCGGCGTCGCGGGCTCGGCGTGTGCGGGAAGAACTCCGGGCGCCGGCCCGGGTTCGGGTGACTTCCCAAGGCCCGCCGCACCGCCCGAATCCTTTCGCGAGAACCCGCCTTGCTGAATTACGTAGAGCGTGAATTTCGCGGCGTTGAGCGCGGCCTTCCGCTGGTTCTGCCGCTTGTTAACGTGCTTCTCGCCGTCGGCCCAGTCGCAGATGGCCTTCACCAGAATCCAATCGACCCCGCGGCTCTGCGCCGCCGCGTAGAGCCCCGCGCCCTCCATCTCACCGCCTATCGCTTCCGGCTCCTTCGCGCGCAAGTCGTCCCTGAACGCCTTGTTGTCTATGAGCTTCTCGCCCGAGAGAAGCAGCCCGAAATCGACCTTCGCCCCCCGCCAATACAAGACCCCGCTGCGAAACCTGTCTAACAACTTTGGTGAAGCCTGCGGCCGGTCGCCGCGGATGCTGATGCCGGGCCTTCCGTCGGCGCCGCTGCCCACCCTCTGAGGCTCGATAAGCCACGATCTGCTTGGCGACGAGTATCTGGCCTATCTGCTGCTTCTCCGGGTCGACCCCGAAGGCGATCCCGAGCATCACCACCGAGAGCGGCGAGAGTTCCGCGATGCCTTTGCTGACGGTCAGCGTCGCGCCTGACAGCCCGCCGGCGCCCATTTCCGACTGCACCAGAAAGACCCTCGCCCCGCCGATCTCGCCGAGGTCGTAGTACGTCTTTTCGTCGGTGAAGCGGCGCTCTGAATCACGTTTGAAAGTTTTTCTGACCAGGCTCAGAACCGCCTTGCTTTCCACCTCGGTGGCGGTGAGCAGAAGGACATCCGCCTTCTGATTCAGCTCCGCGGCCCGCGGTGTATCGTTGGACTCGCTCATGGGCATGGTTTCTGTGAGGCTGCCGCCGCTACATTCAGCCTGAAGCCGGAAAGGCGCGCTGGCTGACGAGAAGGTGTTCGTGCTCTGCGTTG
This sequence comes from uncultured Acidobacteriota bacterium, assembly GCA_963726735.1. GTDB lineage: Bacteria > Acidobacteriota > Blastocatellia > Pyrinomonadales > Pyrinomonadaceae > QHXN01. Next base: position 336,180 of record CAVSDM010000017.1, on the reverse strand, counting down.
TTTGTGAGAGGGCCGCCGCGCGCCCGGCATGTTGGCCCCTGCGAACTTTTCTTCCGGACTTCGCCGTGAGGCCGTACGACCGTCAAGTAACTTCCTGCCACTAACAGGACGGTCGCCGACTCATTAAACTTCTTAGCGTCCGACCTCTAACGGCCGATTAAGACGAGCCACCACACGTGGCCTTAACATTCGGAAGGTTATCATCATACCGGTGAAAAACAATAGCTTTTCGTACGCGCGTTCGGCGTGGCGGCAGTCCGGCTCAAGTGCATTCAAACTCAACTCACATCGATTGTTACAATACTGCGGCGGCGCGTCCCGAAATGGGGGTGACGGCCTTCCCCCATCCCACCATCCAATAAGTTGTTGATGGCCGGCGGAGGGGATTCTTGCTTTATGCCGGAACCGACAGGTATGGTTGGCCCGTCTACTAAAGTCTTTCATCTGTAACGGAGGAAACGTTTTGAGAGGAAGCTCGCTGACTCATTTTGCGATTGGGCTCTTATCCCTTCACATGTTCATAGGGGGCGCGGCGGGCGCGCGCCGGCAGGACGAGGGGGCGTTCGACAGTCTGGAGAAGGCCCTGCGGGAGCCCGGGCGGGCGCGGCGCCTCGCCATACAGGGCGGCGAAGACCCGGAGATGAAACACCTGCCGCCGGGGTTGGGGAGACTCGTCAACCTGGAGGCGTTGGAGATGGCCTGTCTGGAGAAGCTCGAAGACCTCCCCGAGGAGCTTGGTCAGTTGCGGAAGCTGAGGGAGCTGGTCATCGACAACGGGAACGGCTGTTCGATGAACGTCGCGCTCCCGCGCTCGGTCGGGCGGCTCGCGAACCTGCGCGTGCTGAGACTCTACGGCGCGCTCGACGGCCGCGACGTGGGAGAGCCCGCGCGCAACGTCCAGAGCAAAGTCCTGCCGGACTCGCTCGCGGAGCTTCAGGGGCTGGAAGAGCTTGACCTCGGGCGGAACGGGCTCCGTTCCGTGCCGCCGCAGGTCGCGTCGCTGCGCGGTCTGAAGAAGCTCTCGCTCGACTACAACGACATACGCCAGGTGCCGGCCTTCGTCGGCGAGTTGCCGAACCTTCAAGAGTTGTCTGTGAATGCGAACGGCGGGATCACGCTGCCCGCGTCGCTCGCAAAGATAAAAGGCTTGAAGGTCTACATGGGGAACAACCGGCTCAAGCTCGCCGCCCAGAAGCAGTTGCGCACGCGCTTCCCCAACGCCGTCTTCTCCTTCGAGAACGAGTACGACGACGACGCGGCGAACCAGGAGGCACCGAAGCCTCGGACGCGGAGGAGGTAGGGCCGAGCGGGCGGACGCGTTTGACCCTCCTGATCCTTTCCCGACGCGAGTTACGCGTATGTGAGTGGCCGGGATTTTCCCCGGCCCAGATTGAAGGGATCTGATTCGGAGGTTCATAAATACAATGTCCGTCATACGTCGCATACTCTCTATCTCTACGTCTGCCCTGCTGCTGGCCGGGCCGGTGCTGGCACAGGACGCCGCGGGGCAACGCGGCGCGCAGGGGCCGGCCGTCGCCGCCGCTTCGACCGCCGCGGGCGTGCGCTTCGTCGCGCCGGGCGAGGCGCGCCGCGTCCGCCTCGAAGTCTACACGGCGGCGGGCGAGCGCCTGTTCAACTCGGGCTTCCGCGCGGGCGGCATCTACGACTGGGACGGGCAGGGTCTCGCGGACGGCTCGTACCTCTGCATCCTGACGGCCGAAGACATCCAGGGCGGCCAGAGCCGCAAGCTCAGCTCCGTCACGGTCCAGGGCAACCGCGCGGCGCTGAATAAGGACGGTGAGGCGCAGTTGAAGGCCGCTTACGCGCCGGCGCTCTCGGCCGCCGGCATCAAGGAGGGCGACGCCGAAGCCGCGGCGACTGCGAAGAGGTCGAACGCGGTGACGTTGGCGGCGCACGACGGCACGGACGGGCAGGTGACTTCCACCTCCGGCTCTCTGACCTTCCGCACGGGCGACGTGTTCTCGGGTCAGGAGCGCGAGCAGATGCGCGTCACGCCCGAAGGGCGCGTCGGCATCGGCACCAGCACGCCGGAGGACGCGCTCGACGTGGCCGGCACCATCCGCGCACGCGGCGGCATCCGCTTCGACGACGGCACGGTGCTGACCTCCGCCGGCGGCCTCAACTCGGGCCTGAACATTTCGAGCACGAGCATCGTCACCCCCAACGCCTCGTCGGCGACGGGCGGCGGGACGACGGCCGCGGCGCTCGCGGGGACGGGCACGACTAACAAGCTGACGAAGTGGCTCGACGGCACCGGCACGGTCGGCGACTCGTCCATCCTTGAGAGCAACGGCCTGACGGTCTTCGGCCGCTCGACGCCGCTGCTGCCCAACGCCTCCGAATTCCACCTCGTCGAGATGGCCGCGCCGGGGACGAAGACCCCGCTGGTCCTCGTCGGCGGGTCGGGCTCGATGGAGTTCTGGAAGGACACGGCCGGCGCGGGCGGCATCCCGACCAACGCGATGGCCGTCGGCATGGCGGTGCCCGGCAACGCGGCGACGAACGACATCGTCTTCTCGACCTACGCGGCCAACTCCAGCTGGGGCGAGCGGATGAGGGTCACGCAGGCCGGCGACCTCAAGCTCTCGGCGGCGGGCAAGGGCATCATCTTCCCCGACGGCACGAAGCAGACGAGCGCCGCGGCCAGCATCGCGGGCCAGAACGCCTGGACGGGTCAGAACACCTTCGTCAACGGCCTCTCGGCCAACGGCACGAACATCACGAACGTCGCCAACCCCGTCAGCGCCACCGACGCGGCGAACAAGGCTTACGTTGACGCCAGCGCCGGCAACAACGTCAAGTTCGTCCCCGCCGCCGAGCAGCTCTCGGTGGGCGACGCCAACGGCACGGCGCCGATGATCAACCTGCGCGGCGGCTCGACCTGCTGCTCGGGCCCCGGCGGCCACACGCCCGCGTGGTTCAAGGTCTTCCAGAACGGCAGCTTCGTCGCCACGGGCAACCTCGGCATCGGCGTCTCGCCGATGCAGGGCAAGGGTTACCGCACTTCCTGGGATTCGTACAAGGGCGCCTTCCGCTCGGGCTACGCCGACGCGGAGTGGGACGACGCGAACGTCGGCTTCTTCTCTTGGGCGGGCGGCTCGAACTCGACCGCCATCGGCCTCTACGCGCTGGCCTTCGGCGACACGAACTCGGCCGAGAGCACCTCGTCCATCGTCTTCGGCAGCGGCAATCAGGTGAAGGGCGCCGCCGGGTTCTCGGCGGGCGCGGGCAACCGCGTGTGCGACACCTACGGCGTGGCGCTCGGCAACAACGCCAAGTCGGGCGGCCCGCTCATCAACGGCCGCTGCGACCCCGACACCTTCAACCTCCGCGGCCTCGCGGCGGTCGCCATCGGCTACAACGTGACGGCCGACCAGGACCACACGACGGCGATGGGCAAGTTCGCCTCGAACAACGGCTTCCAGGGCACGTTCATCTGGTCGGACGGCTCGGCGACGGCCTCGGCCGACACGTTCCGCAACACGGCGAACAACGAGTTCGCGGCGCGCGCCACGGGCGGCTTCCGCTTCCGCACGAACCTCGGCGGCACGACGGGCTGCAACCTGCCCGCGGGCTCGGGCGTCTTCAACTGCACTTCGAGCCGCACGACGAAGGAGAACTTCTCGCTCATCGACGGCAACGACGTACTCGCGCGGCTCCGCAAGGTGCCGGTCTCGACGTGGAACTACATCGCCGAGGGTCAGCAGTCGCGCCACCTCGGGCCGATGGCCGAAGACTTCTACACGGCCTTCCAGCTCGGCACGACCGACAAGGCCATCGGCATCCAGGACGCGGTCGGCGTCAGCCTCGCGGCCGTCAAGGCGCTCGACGCCCGGACGCTTGAGCTTCAGCAGAAGTCCGAAGAGGTCGAGCAGCTCCGCTCGAAGGTCAACACGCTCGAACAGCGCCTCGCCGCGCTCGAAGCGCTCATCCAGCGGCAGGAGAAGTAAGACTCCCCCGCCCCTGAACGCGCGAAGGCCCCGCCCACGAAAATGGGCGGGGCCTTCGCTTTTCCTACGCCTCTCCTCCCCCCTAACGCGCGGTTGCGCGCGCCCCCGGCGCCGTGTAAAACTTTCAGGCGCAACGCTACGTAGTAACGTCGCTTCGGCCGTCTCCCGTACAGACTTCCGGACCAGACAACCCACAAGTTTCAATCCCCTTAGAAGGATTCGAGGTAAGCAGCATGAGAAGATTTACCTACGCCCTCCTCGCGCTCTCCCTGTGCGCGGGCGTCGCGCGGGCGCAGAACGTGCCCGTGCAGGAGGTCATGTTGGAGAACGGCCTGCGCGTGCTGATGGTGCCGCGCAAGGGCGACCCCAACATCGCCGCCGGCTGGATCACGCGCACCGGCTCGGTCAACGAGCGCCCCGGCATCACCGGCCTCTCGCACCTCTTCGAGCACATGATGTTCAAGGGCACGCGCACCGTCGGCACCAAGAACATCGAAGAGAACCTGAAGGTCCTCAAAGATATGGACGACGTGCGCGCCCAGATTCGCGCCGAAGAGAAGGACCTCATCCGCCGCCAGCGGCTCGGCGAGGTCGCCGACCTCAAAGACCCGAAGAACCGCTCGGAGAAGCACAAGCAGCTCCTCGCCCGCTTCGACGAATTGACGAAGCGCGAGAAGGAGCTGATGGTCAAGGACGAGTTCGACCGCATCTACACGACGGCCGGCGCCTCCGGGATGAACGCGGGCACGTCGAACGACTTCACCGTCTACTTCATCAACGTCCCGGCCAACAAGCTTGAGCTGTGGTTCTGGATGGAGTCGGACCGCCTCGCCAACCCCGTCTTCCGCGAGTTCTACTCCGAGCGCGACGTGGTCTACGAGGAGCGGCGCCTGCGCACCGACTCGACGCCGACGGGCAAGTTCGACGAGCAGTTCGAGGCGATGTTCTGGATGTCGTCGCCCTACGGCTGGCCCGTCGTCGGCTGGCCCTCGCGACCTCGAAGGCATCACGCGCGAGGAGGCGCTCGACTACTTCGCCGTCAACTACGCGCCTAACAACCTGACCGCCTGCCTCGTCGGCGACTTCGAGCCGGCGAACGCGACCGCGCTCGCCCGCAAGTACTTCGGCCGCCTGAAGCGCGGCCCGCGCGAGCCCGAGCCCGTCCGCACGCAGGAGATGTCGCAGCTCGCCGAGCAGCGCATGGTCGCCTACGCCGAGACCACGCCGCAGGCGCGCGTCCGCTACCACACGGTCGCCGACGGCCACCCGGACGACGTGGCGCTGAGCGTCCTCGGCAGCCTTTTGAGCGGCCGGACGGGACGCCTCTACAAGGCGCTCGTGCTCCAGCAGGAGGTCGCCAACAACGCCTCCGGCGGCCAGAGCGGCAACAAGTACGAGGGCTACTTCCAGTTGAGCGGCACGGCCAAGCCGGGCAAGTCGCCCGAGGAGGTGGAGCAGGCGCTCTACAAGGAGATCGAGCGGATTCAGAAGGAGCCCGTGCCCATGGACGAGCTTCAGAAGATTAAGAACCAGTCGGCCGCCAACCAGTTCCGCGGGCTCCAGTCGAACTTCGGCCTGATGGTGCAGTTGCTTCTGCGCGACGCCAACCGCGGCTGGGCGACCATCAACACCGACCCCGCGCGCGTGCAGGCCGTCACGCCCGCCGACATCCAGCGCGTCGCCAACAAGTACTTCACGCCCGAGAACCGCACGGTCGCCATCTACCGCACGAAGACGGCGGCGGCGGCGGCGGCCGGCGGCGCGGCCGAAGACCCGGCGCTCGCCGGACTCTCCGACCAGGAGAAGGCGCAGGTGCGCCAGCTCCGCGCCATGCTCCCGCAGATGAAGGCCGAGCAGGTGCGCGGCATCCTCCAGCAGGTCGAGCAGATGGGCGCGTCGGCCCCGGCCGACAAGCAGAAGGGCATACAGGTCGTGAAGAAGTTGTTGGAGGACCGCCTCAAGCAGCTCGAAGGAGGTGTTAAGTAGTCATGAAGATCAGCAGAACCTTTTCGGCGCTGCTCCTCGCGCTCGTCCTGCTCGCCGCCCCGGCCGCGCTCCTCGCGCAGGGCGGGCAGCCGCCCAGGGCGTCCCCGCGCACCCGCGCGAATTGAAGTACACGCCGCTCAACTACACGCCGCCGAAGCGCGACAAGTACCGCCACGTCCTCTCGAACGGCGTGGTCGTCTACGCGGTCGAAGACCACGACCTGCCGCTCGTCAACATCTCGACGCTCGTCCGCACGGGGTCGTACCTGGAGCCGGCGGAGAAGGTGGGCCTCGCCGCCCTCGTCGGGAGCCAGATGCGCGCCGGCGGCACGCAGAAGATGACGGCCGAGCAGTTCGACGAGGCGGCCGACTTCCTCGCCGCGCAGCTCTCATCCGGCGTCGGCTCGACGCAGGGCAGCGCCAACGTCAACCTCCTCGCCAAAGACCTCGACAAGGGGCTCGGCCTCTACTTCGACATGCTGCACACGCCCGCCTTCCAGGAGGATCGCCTGAAGCTCGCCAAGAGCCAGATCCTCCAGGGGTTGGAGCGGCGCAACGACAACACGACCGGCATCGAGGCGCGCGAGTGGAGCCGACTCCTTCAGGGCTCGGACCACTTCTCGACGCGCGACGCGACGAAGGCTTCCATCGAGTCCATCACGCGGCAGGACTTGATCGACTTCCACCAGAAGTACTTCCAGCCCGCCGGCTTCATCATCGCCGCCTCGGGCGACTTCAAGACGCCGGAGCTTTTGGCGAAGCTCGAAGCGGCCTTCAAGGGCTGGCCCTCGAACAAGATGGCCGTGCCCGACGTGCCGAAGCCTTCGCAGGCGCCCGTCGCGGGCATCTACACCGTCAACAAGCCGGACGTGAATCAGGGGCGCGTCAGCATCGGCCACACCGGCTCGATGCGCGACAACCCCGACTCGTACGCCCTGGAGATCATGAACGAAATCCTCGGCGGCGGCGGCTTCACCTCGCGCATCATGTCGCGGGTGCGCTCCGACGAGGGGCTCGCCTACTCGGCCGGGTCGAGTTACGGGATGGGCGTCTATTACCCGGGGACGTTCCGCGCCTCCTTCCAGTCGAAGAGCGCGTCCACGTCGCAGGCCATCCAGATCGTGCTCGACGAGATCAACCGCATCCGCACCGCGAAGGTCTCGGCCGAGGAGTTGGAGACCTCGAAGAACTCGGCCATCGAGACCTTCCCGCGCATCTTCTCGACGGCCGCGCAGATCGCCGGCACGTTCGCGCAGGACGAGTACACGAAGCGCCCCGCGGACTACTGGGACACCTACCGCCAGCGCATCGCGGCCGTCACCGCCGACGACGTGCAGCGCGTGGCGCAGAAGTACCTCGACCCGTCGAAGCTCGTCATCCTCGTCGTCGGCAACATCGACGACATCACGAAGGGCAACCCCGACCACCCCGAGTACTCCCTGACGAAGCTCGCGGCCAGCGGGCAGATCCGCCGCATCCCGCTCCCCGACCCGCTCACGATGGTCTACCCGCCCGCGCCCTAGGCGGCCGGCGATTTCATCAGAAGGAGAGAGGAAAGCCCCGCCCATTTTAGTGAGCGGGGCTTTCCTCTTTCCGAGCAGCGCCGGCCGCCTCAGGCGAGGGCGGTCGGGTGGTTGAGCCCTATCCCGAGCGCGGCGTCGCCCGAGACGCTGTGCGCCTGGAAGATCATCTTCTTGCGGAACGAGTGTTGACACCAACCGTAGTTGGCGCCCTTGTCGTCACGCGTGGCCGCCGAGTTCCCGTCGGTCGAGACTTGAAAAATCTTCTCCTGAAGGAACTTGTACTTCGTCGCGGCGTCGGACGCGTCCGGGTCTATCGTGGTCGGCACGCTGTGGAAGATGACGCCGTGGAAGTTCTGGTAGTTGGGCAGGTTCAACTCCTTCCAACGGTTCACGTCCGTCCCCGCGCGGAAGTCGTTGTAGAAGACCATCGACGCCCCGCCGGTCTGAGCGTGGATGACGCCCACGACCCAGTCCGCCCACTTGACGCGGTCGTCGGCCGACCCGCCGTTCGGCTCGTTCATGATCTCGTAGAAGACGTTCCAGTGGTGCTTCGTCTGCCCGACGACCTGCTGAATGTAGCTCTGCTGCGCGCTCCGCAGCCCCGGGTGCGGCAGGAAGAACTCGGGCAGCCCGTCCGTGGCGCCCACGAGGTAGGGCTGCGAGTTGTTCTGCGCGTTCCAGGGGTTGTCGTCCCAACGCCTGAGGTTGTGTTTCACCCCCGCGGCGTCCGTCCAGGACTCGGCCCCGCCCGACCCGGTCGTGTCGAGGCCCGAGCGGTCGAAGAGGACGAGCTGGACGACGACGCCGACCTGCGCGGCCTTCGTAATCATCTGGTCGAGCCGCAGGAAGTAGTCGGCGTTGTAGCCGAAGAGGTTCCAGAGCACACGGTCCTCGGAGGGGACGAAGGAGCGCGTGAAGAGCGCGTTGCGCTTGAGCAACGTCTCGCCCTTCGCCAGCGGCGAGTAGTTCCAGTAGGGCACCAGCCAGTGGCGGTGGAAGTTGTTTTCGACGCCGGCCATCGTCGCGAAGTCGTCGTCGAAGGGCGGGTCGAGCGAGTCGGTCGTCGTGCGGCCGCCCGCGCCCGCCAGGATGCCGGCCAGCTTGGCGGTGTGCCCGTTATAAAAAATCTCTCGTCCGCGTCTGGTGAATCTCATGAATTGTCTCCGTCGGGCGTGAGGCCGTCGAGGATGGAGCGCTCGGCGGCGCGGTTGGAAAAGCGAGGGTGAAGCTGAAAGGGGCAAGCGGCACCCCGAAGGACGCGCGAAGGATAGTGAGGCGGGGCCGCCTTGTCAACAGAAATTCTCGACGCGCGGCGGGTCAGTAGTTCGTCAGAATCCTCTCGGGCGCGAAGCCCATCTCCTGGAGGCGGTCGCGCGTCTGCTCGATCATCTCGCGCGAGCCGCAGACCAGCGCGACGGGGTCGGAGAGCGACGGCAGCACGTTATCCAGAAGCGACTGGACGTAGCCCGTCTGCCCCGACCACTCGTAGCCGTCCGGCCTTGAGATGACCTGCCGCAGCTCGACGCCGGCCGCGCGCCACGCCTCCGTCTCGTCCTGGTAGCAGAAGTCATCGGGCGTGCGCGCGCCGTAGAGGACGACGACCTGACCATACTTCTCCGCGCGCGGCAGCACCGACCGCAGCGCCGAGCGCAGCGGCGCCACGCCCGTTCCCATCGCCACGAAGACGAGGTCGCGCCCCTCCTGCGCCTTCAAATCGAAGCCGTGGCCCGCGATCTTGACCAGCCGCACGCGCCCGCCCGGCTCCGTCTCGTAGAGCGCGCGCGACGCGGGGTCGTTCGAGAGCTTGACGAGGAACTCCAACTCGTCGTCCTCCGGCGCGCTCGCGATGGCGAAGTAGGCGCGCCCCGCCCCCTCGACTTCGAGCAGCGCGACCTGCCCCGGCGTGAAAGGCATCTCGTGGCAGTCCGCCGCGCCCTCCGGCAGCACGTCGAACGCGCGGATGGCCCGCGCCTCCTCGTGCACGCGCCTGATGACGAGGACGTGACTCTCCTTCTCTTCCGTTGGAGCCACCGACATTGAACCGCCTCTCCTGAACTGTTCTGACTGCTTCGAGTGTAGCGCAAGTTGGCGCGGCGCGCGAAGCCTGTGCTAAAACATTGGGCGTCGCCATCATCCTAAAATTTATCTTCCGATGAAACGCTCTCCGCTGCTCGTCATCTTCGTCACGGTCTTCATCGACCTGGTGGGCTTCGGCATCGTCATCCCCGTGCTGCCGTTCTACGTCGAGGGGACGCAGTTCGACGCGAGCCCGCGCGCCGTGGGCCTGCTCTTCGCCTCCTACTCGGTGATGCAGCTCGTCTTCACGCCGATTCTGGGAAGACTCTCTGACAGGTACGGGCGGCGCCCCGTCCTCTTCTTCAGCCTGCTGGGGACGAGCGCTCGGGTTCTTCATCCTGGGGTTCGCGACGACGCTCTGGATGCTCTTCGCGGGGCGCATCATCGACGGCATCACGGGCGGGAACATCTCGACGGCGCAAGCCTACATCGCCGACGTGACGACCGAGGAGAACCGCGCGAAGGGGATGGGGCTCATCGGCGCGGCCTTCGGGCTCGGGTTCATCTTCGGGCCGGCCATCGGCGGAATCCTGTCGCGGTGGGGCGTCGCACGTACCGTTCCTGTTCGCGGGCGCGCTCTGCTCTAGCGAACGCGACGCTGCTCTACTTCGTGCTGCCCGAGACGGTGACGGCAGACCACCCGGCGCGCACCTCGGCGGCGACGGGGCGCTGGTCGCAGCTCGTGCGCGCGCTCAGACAGTCGCGGCTGGCGTTCGTGCTCGCGGTCTACTTCCTGTTCGTGACGGCCTTCTCGGTGATGACGGCGTCGTTCGGGCTCTTCACGCTCTACCGCTTCGGCTTCGACGCGCACGACACGGGCTGGATCTTCGCGTTCGTCGGCGTCGTCGGCGCGGGCGTACAGGGCGGACTGATCGGCCGCCTGGTGAAGGCGTTCGGCGAGCCGCCGCTGGTCATCGTCGGGGCGCTGCTGTTCACGTTGAGCCTCGTGCTCATCCCCTTCACGGGGCCGCAGACGGGGACGCCGGCGCTGCTCGCTTTGGGCGCGCTCTTCGCGTTGGGGAACGGGCTGGCGACGCCCTCGCTCACGTCGCTCGCGTCGAAGAGCGCGGGGGCGGGCGAGCAGGGCGGCGTGCTCGGCGTGACGCAGTCGGTGGCGAGCCTCGCGCGCGTGGTGGGGCCGCTCCTCTCGGCCGCGCTCATCTACAGCGCCGTCGCGACGGCCGGCTACGACGGCCGGGCCGCACAACATGAGCGACCGCTCGGTCGCGCTCACCTTCTGGGCCGCGGCCGCCGTCATGTTCGTCGCCTTCCTGCTCGCCGCCTACTTCGCGCGCGCCTACGCCTCCGACTACCGCCGTGGCGACGCAGTCCCCGCCGAGGGCACATGAAGAGAAGACTCGTCAGCGTCATCGTCGCCTTCCCGCTCCTCTGCCATTCCGCCTTCGCGCAGACGACCGACCCGGTTCGTGACTACAGGCGCGCCAACGAGCACCGCATCCTGCGCGAGTTCGTCGAGCTTCTGTCCATCCCGAACGTCGCCTCGGACGCGGAAGGCATCCGGCGCAACGCCGCGCGGCTCGTCGAGATGTTGAAGGCGCGCGGGCTTAAACCTCGTCTGCTCGAAGCCTCGACGGCGAACGCGCCGCCGGCCGTCTACGGCGAGTGGACGACGCCGGGCGCGACGCAAACGATCGTCCTCTACGCGCACTACGACGGCCAGCCGACGGACGCGCGCAAGTGGACGGGCACGCAGCCGTGGGAGCCCGCGCTGCGCTCGGCGCCGTTCGAGAAGGGCGGGCGACTGTTGCCGATGCCCGCGGACGGCGAAGCCATCGACCCCGAGTGGCGCCTCTACGCGCGCTCGGCCTCGGACGACAAGGCGGGCGTGATCTCCATCCTCACGGCCTTCGACGCGCTGCGCGCGAAGCAGTTGAGGCCGACCGTCAACCTCAAGTTCTTCTTCGAGGGCGAGGAGGAGGCCGGCTCGCCGCACCTCGTCGAGATTCTGTCGCGGCACAAAGAGCTGCTCGCCTCCGACGCGTGGGTCATCTGCGACGGCCCCGTGCACCAGTCGGGGCGCAAGCAGGTCGTCTTCGGCGTGCGCGGCGACACGAACGTCGAGGTCACGGTCTACGGGCCGAAGCGCCCGCTGCACAGCGGCCACTACGGCAACTGGGCGCCGAACCCCGCGATGCTCTTAGCGCGGCTGCTGGCCTCGATGAAGGACGAGCGCGGGCGCGTGACCATCAAGGGCTGGTACGACGACGTCGAGCCGTCTGGGCGAGGCCGAGCGCCGCGCGCTCTCGGAGGCCCCGGCCTACGACAGAGAGTTGATGAAGGAACTCGGGATTAACCGTCCCGAGGGCGCGGGCCGCCCGCTGCTCGAACTCATCAACGAGCCGTCGCTCAACGTCAACGGACTTTCGAGCGCGGAGACGGGCGCGCTCGCGCGCAACGTGATTCCGACGACGGCCGTGGCCGCGCTCGACCTGCGTCTCGTACTCGGCAACGACCACCGGCGCCAGGTCGAGCGGCTCGTCGCGCACATCCGCGCCGAAGGGTTCCACGTCACCGAACGCGAGCCGACCGACGAGGAGAGACTCGCGCACCCGCTCGTCGCCAAAGTCAGTCCACGAGCCGGGCGGCTACAACGCGGAGCGAACGCGGATGGACCTGCCCGTCTCGCGCGCCGTCGTCGCGGCCGTGCAGACGACCTCCGCGCAACCCATCGTCCTCATGCCCACGCTCGGCGGCAGCCTCCCGCTCTCGCTCATCCGCGAGACGCTCGGCGCGCCCACCCTCACCGTCCCCGTCGCCAACTACGACAACAACCAGCACGCCGAGAACGAGAACATACGCCTCCAGAACCTCTGGGACGGCATCGAGACCTACGCCGCGCTGATGACGATGAAGTGGCAGTAGGCAGATGGCAGTTAAGAGCGCCGCGTCAGCGGCGTCTGAATGTAACCCGGCCTTTCAAGGCCGGGTCAGCGTCGAGTCTAAATCGCCGCGTCGCGTCAGCGACGCCTGAACGCTCCAGGTAGATTCAGGCGTCGCTGACGCGACGCGGCGTTATCTAGCTCAACCTTAATCCGGCCTTGAAAGGCCGGGCTAAACTCAAGCGCCGCTGACGCGGCGAACTGTCTACTGCCATCTGCCTACCGCCTACTGCTTTTCACCAGATGGAAGGGACGAACGACTCGTCGAGTTCGAGCGCGTCGCCGTCGGGGAGGATGTGTATGAGGCGCGCGCCGCGCGCTCGAAGCGGCGGCCCGAGCAGGCCGACGCGGTGGCAGTTGGCGCGCGGCTCCCTGTGCGCGGTGAGCGGCCGCGACTCCGAGCACATCAGCGCGACGCGCGCGTCGGAGGCCAGCTCCATGATTCGTTCGAGCCCGCGGTTCAGCTCTTCGGTCGGCGCGACGACCTTCCCGCCACACTCGGGCAGCCACTCGTAGCCGATGCCCGCCTGCTTCAGACTCGCCGCCAACACCTGCCCGTTGAACTGCGGCCACCGCGAGCGCGCCGCGCTGCGCACGTCGCACAGGACTTCTATCTCGTACTGCTGTAACAGCGCGAGGAAGTCGGCCCACGCATGCCGGCCGTGGCCGATGGTGTAGATGGTGACGTTCGTCTGGCTCTTCTCGTCGGTCATATCAGCGGAAGCCTCGGGCCGCGGCGTCAGCGGCCCTTCTTCAACAGCACGGCACGGCTGAGAGCGACGACCGCCGTGACGCGCGCGGCCTCGTTCGTGAACCCTCCGGCCACCTGCACGGCGCGGTCCCAGTTGTCGGCGGCGAGCGCGGCGAGCACGCCCGTGAGGTCGAACTCCTCCACGTTGAAGTCCGTGATCCAGCCCGACCCCTTCGTCCGAAACTCCACCTTCATCCTCCCGTCCTCGCCGGTGAAGGCGGGCGCGGAGTTGGCCGCGCGCGCCGCCTCGGCGATGAACTCCCAGGCGCGCGGGCGGTCGAGCTTCTCGTAGCGCGCGGCGACGGCCGTGAGCACGCGTGCGCGGGCGGGGTCGTTGTTGTCGATGCGGCGCGCCTCCTCCGCGGCCTCTTCGAGCAGCGAGATGGCGCGGGCGCGATTCGTTGTGCCGAGGAGGTCGGCGGCGCGCTCGTAGGCCCACGCGCGCTCGAAAGGAGTGAGGTCTCCCTTGCGCGCGCGCGCGACCGCGCCTTCGGCCTCCTTCTTCTCAAGCGCGGCGCGGACGAAGGCGAAGTCGATGACCTTGCGCGCGCGTCGCGTGAGGTCGGCATCGTTGACCCTGGCGAGCAGGTCGTCGGCGCGCGCGTCGCCCCGCCATGAGGCGTTGACGGCCGCCGACGCGTATATCTGGTCGCGCTCGCCCACGCCCGTCGTGCGCTCGGCGCGGTCGAGCGCCTCCTGCACGTAGTCCTTCGCGGGCTCGCTCTCGCCGCGCCGCGGCTTGTAGGCGTAGTTCCCCGCCGCGTCGTTCGTGCGGACGCCCTCGGGCACGTCGGCCGCGAGCACGGCGGCGCGCGCGTTGAGCGCCGCGGTCAGGTCGGGCGCGTGCTGCTCGAAGACGGGGAGCAGCCGGCGGATGATGACGTAGGCGCCCGTGCGCCCCGAAGAGGTGCGCTCGTACTCCTCGGCCGTCTGCGGGCGGAGCAGCACGCGCGCCGCCGCGCTCAGGACGCTCGCGCGCAGCGCGGGCGCCACCTCGGGGGGCGTCACGTCGCCGCGAGTTATCGTGCTCGTGCCCGTGCCGCCCTGGCGCGTGGCCGAGAAGAAGAGGTAGGGCGTGAAGGCGTAAGAGATGAACGCGGAGACGGTGTTGGCGTCCGACGCCGGGTCGGCCGCGGCGCGCGCGACGAGCGCGGCGTAGAGGCGGTCGGCCGTCGCCGCATCCTTCTCGCGCAGCTTCGTGAGAAAGCCGATTGACTGCATGTCCGAGCGCACGAGCGCGGGCTCCGCGAACTGCAAGGCCCGCTCGGTGTCGCCCTCTTCGAGCATCTGGTCGGCGAGCCCCATCCGCTTTGAAACGTCCCCGAGGGTGACCGAGTCGCCCGCCGCGGCCTTCGCCTCGTTCGCCTTCAAGAGCTGCGCCAGCATCTCCTCGCCGAGCGCGCGGTCGCGCCGCGCCGCGAGCCTCAAGACCTCCGCGCGGAGGTCGGGCGGCGTGGAGGCCATGGCGGCGGTGCCGCTCTTGAGCTGCGCGTTCATATACTCCTCCAGCTTGCGCAGCGCCTCGCGGTCGGCCGAGTCGGCCGCCTCCCACGCGCGGCGGAAGAGCTGGCGCGCCTTCTCCTGATCCGTCTCCCAGAGCGCGTCGGCGGCGCGCGCCTGCGCGCGTGCGCGCAGAGTCTCGTCGCGAAAACCGGCCGCCTCGTCGGCCAGAGAGGTGAGCAGCGCGACGGCCTGCGCGCGGCGCTGTGCGGCGAGCGGGTCGGCCTCGCCCTTCGGCTTCCCTTGCCGCTCGGCCTTGCGCGCCGCGGGCGTCTGCGCCGACGTATAGACAGAAAGCGTGAGTATTAGAAGCGATGAGTAGAAGATTTTGGTGCGGGTCATCGGGCGCCTATCCGCCGCGTCAGCGGCGCTTGAGTTTAGCCCGGCCTTTCAAGGCCGGGTTGAGATAGAGACAAACCCGTCCGCGTCGCTCACGCGACGCGGCGTCTTTCGTTTCAACGCTGACCCGGCCTTGAAAGGCCGGGCTACATTCAGACGCCGCTCCGGCGGCGTGGGATGTGCGTCGTTCTGTGTTCGGGGCTGAACGGGGTCGGGGAGACCACAGATAACTCAGGACTGGCCGGACGTTCTACTTTCTAACGCGCCGCGTAACTCTTCGGCGGTCAGCGCGACGAGGCGCGCGCCGGTGAACAGCTCGTCGCGCGTCACGTCGAGGCGTGCGAACGAAGGCGGGTTGAAGGCGTCCAACTCTTCGTCGTCGTCGAAGTCCGTCTCGGCGAGGACGAGGCCGCGCAGGTGCCCGAGGAAGACATCGACGGCGTAGACACGCCCCTCGTGCTCGTACGGGTAGCGGTTCTTGCGCAACTCGTTGCCCTCGAAGACCGAGAGCACCTCGTACTCGTACGGGCTCAGATACAGCTTGGTGATGAGCGTGCGCGCGAAGTCCGGCGGCGAGGGCGTGTGCTTCTGCGTGAGCTTGAGCGTCCACTCGTTGGTGCGCGGGTCGCGCACTTTGCGCAGCCGCAGGCGCGTGCCCGTCACGTAGTTGTCCGTGATCTGCGTGTGCGGGTCGGAGAGCTTGAGGCCGGGCGGCAGCTCGCGCAGAAGGTAACGGCGCTCGCGCTCGACGCGCGCGTATCGACTGCCGCCGGGCGCGGCCATTTTCATGTCAGAGGGGGAGACGACGCCCATCCTACTCTCTTTCGACCGAAGCGAGGCGGGGCCGCTTCAGGCCCCGACGAACTCGACCTCCGGCTCTTTCAGGAACTCTTCCGGCTCGATGATGTGGCCCGCGACGGCCGAGGCGGCGACGACGTAAGGGCTCGCCAGATAGACTTTGCCGGGGCCGCTGCGGCCGGGGAAGTTGCGGTTCTGCGCGCTGACCGTGACCTGCTCAGGGTTGCGCGAGGCGCCGGGGCCGGCGTTGATGCACGCGCCGCACGAAGGGTCGATCAGCTCTGCGCCCGCGCGCTCGAAGAGTTCGATGTAGCCCTTCGCGCGCGCGTACTCCTTGATCTTCTGCGACCCGAACTGGAAGTAGAGATGGACGCCGGGCGCGACGCGCCTGCCCTGCTCGACCGCGCGCCGCAGGACGGCCGCGTACATGTCCATGTCGGCCATCTTGCCGCCCGTACACGACCCGCCGTAGGCGATGTCGATCTTGACGGGCTCGCTCAACTCCGCGACGGGCAGGCCGTTGCGCGGGTCGCCGGGCGTCGCGACCATCGGCCGCACTTCGCTCAGGTCGATCTCGAAGCTCGCCGCGTACTCCGCGTCCGGGTCGCTCTTGAGAAAGCCCTTCCGAATCTCCTCCTCGGGAAGCCCGCGCATCTTCTTCAGGTATTCGAGCGTCGACCTCGTCGGGCTCGATGATGCCGGTGAAGCCGCCGGCCTCGACCGCCATGTTGGTGAGCGTCGCGCGCTCGTCGATGTCCCAGTCGCGCAGGCCCTCGCCCGCGAACTCAAGCACCTGCCCGATGCCCGTGGCCCTCCTTCATGTAGTCCGTCGCGAGGATGACGAGCATCACGTCCTTCGCCGACACGTCGGCGCGCTTCTCGCCCTTCAGGACGAAGCGGACGACCTCGGGGACTTTGACGCGGATGTCCTTCGTGTACCACGCGTTCGCCATGTCGGTCGAGCCGACGCCGAAGGCGAAGCAGCCGAGCACGCCCGCCATGCACGTGTGCGAGTCCGTCCCGATGACGAGTTGACCGGGCAGCGCGATGTCCTCGACGACCGCGTTGTGGCAGATGGCCTCCGACCCGCGCTCCTCCGTCCCGCCGTACAGCCTGATGCCCTGCTCGTCGGTAAAACTCTCCTGCGTGGTGGCGAGCCCGTTGGCGCGGTCGAGCAGGCCCATCTGCTTCTTGTCGTCCGGCATCACGCGCCCGATGAAGGTCAGGTGGTCGCGGAAGGCGTAGACCGACTCGGCCTCGGTCACGCGCGCGTCTTTGCCCAAAGCCTGCTTGAACAGACTCTCGGCCATCGGCGTCACGTACTCGTGCGAGAAGCGCACGTCCGCGACGGCGAAGAGCGCGTCGCCCGGCTTGACGGCTTCGACGCCGACCTCGCCCGCACGCACGAAGGCGTGGCGCGCGACGATCTTCTCGACGATGTTCATCGGGCGCCGCGCAGTCTCGAACGCGGGCGGCGTGACCTCGCCCGCGAGCCGCGCCTTGTTGTAGTTGAAGAGCCCGCCGTACTCGACGATCTGTTTCGAGATGGGGTCGAGCCCGCGCGTGAACTCCTCCAACGGAATCTCTTCGCCGTTTCTGATTCTTTCGATGAGCCCGAAGTCGGTCGAGGTCAGCAGCCCGATGTTCTGGCAGTTCTGCCCGTAAATCTTCTCGATGGTCTTCGCGATGACGAGCTGCAACCCCGCGGCCTTCTCCGCGAACGGCGCCGTCTCGCGCGAAGAGCCGCAGCCCTTCGACAGCCCCGACGCGACGACCGCGAACCCGCCGTGCTTAACCTCGTCCTTCTTAACGGCGCCCTCCCTCATCCCCACGTACACGTACTCGCCCAACGTCTCGTCGTAATAGAAACAGACCCACCCCGGCGTAATCTCGTCCGTCGAGATGTTGTTCATCAACGCCCGCGCCGGCTCATACTCAAGCTCCTCGCCCCCCTCCAACTGCCGCCTCACCAGCGACACGTCCTCCGTCAAATAGAGCACGCGCCCCCCGAACTTCAAACGCCCCGGGCGCTTCGTCATCTTCTCAAGCGTCATCTTCATTCCCCTTATTCAATGCCGATTATCTGATGAGTTTCCGAAAGGCCGATTATAAACTCCACCCGCCAAAGTCGCACCCGCCCCGCCGCGATTAATACCATTGAATTCCACACGACGCCCGTGCATCATTCACGCGCGGCAACTGCCTACCGGCTACTTTCGGCTTTCGCCGCTCTGTGGCGTAGTTAGGCCGAACCATTCGGCACAACAATAGTTAGATGCCTGTTGAATGGAAATGAAAGGACAAATCGAAGGACTAACGCGGGGACTCCTTTCCATCTTGTCGAAATTGTTAGGGGTCAGACTTCGACAGGATCGGGCATCTCTAACAAAGCAGCAGGAAGAAATTCTTCAAGTCCTCCTCGCCGCGTCCGAGAGGCTCGGCTCTGACGGCTCGTTCACTTAGTCGAAGAGCGGCGCCGGCTCCCGAAGATGGGCGACACGGGGCGCGCCTTCGTCGAGCGCGCGCTGACGGTCGCCACGCAGAACCCCGACATCCTGCCGCGCTCCTGATAGAAGGGCGGCTCTCCGAGAGGGGATTTTCGTTCTCAGGGGGCCGTCCCTCTATCCCGGAGGCCGGTTTTTCCCTCTCCCGCAGCCTGAGGCTTGCGAAGGATTTCAATTGCTCGTTTGCCGCCTCTGGGTGTACCTTGTACGCGTCGGTCAACTCACCTATACAAGGAAGGGAAGCTCACATGCGCACACGAATCCTCATGCTAATGACCGTCATTGGCGTAGCTACGGCCGGTTGTTTCGCCTACAAACTTCGAGCGGCACAGAGTACGCCAGCACAGGTCTCTCTCGGTGGAGTCATCTGGTCGCCTTCTTCCATCCCACCCGGAAATACGTCAACCCTCAGAGTATCCATTGCCACCACGCCCAGCGTTCCGACCACAGGTATCAGGGCCATCGTGTCGGTGTTCGAGGCGCAGAATTTCGGCGGCATTACTTACAACATGCCGGATCAGACTCTCGACATACCGCTCTCCGGCGGCGGGCGTTCCAGCATCGGGGAGTTGACCCTCACGCTAAGCCCTAATAACACGGGCAGGGGAAACCTCATCTACCGGGTCAATCTGGTACGGCTGGATAACGTGCCGGCAGGGGTCGCCATAACGACTGCTGCCCCGACGACGTTAGACGCCACTCTGGCGGTAAATCCCACCCCGACCCCGACGCCGACCCCCACCCCGACGCCGGTCGCCAGCAGCGGTTGTAATCCCAGCGCCGGCAATTTGGCGTTGTGCCGCGCCGTAGGCGGTGAATGGATGTATCCTCCTGAAGGCTGCGGGTGCACCGACGCCCCCGAGAAGTCCCCGATAGTCATCGATGTCGCGGGCAACGGATTCGCCCTCACGAGCCTTGAGGACGGCGTCGCTTTCGACCTCGACGGCGACGGCCTGCTTCGTGAGCGTCTGTCGTGGACGGCGGCCAACTCCGACGACGCGTTCCTCTTCCTCGACAATAACGAAAACGGGGTGGTGGATAACGGGTTTGAGTTGTTCGGTAACTTAACGCCCCAGCCGCCGCCGCCGGCAGGCGTCCCCGACAACGGTTTTAACGCCCTCGCCATGTACGACAGGCCGGGGTTCTTCGGCGGCAACGGCGACGGCGTCATAGATGGCCGGGACGACGTTTTCTCCAAGCTGCGTCTGTGGCAGGATGTCAATCACAACGGCATCTCGGAGCCGGGTGAGCTGCACACGTTACCGGAATTTAACGTCGAGTCGATCTCTCTGGATTACAAAGAGTCGAAGCGACATGACCGGCACGGCAACGTGTTCCGGTATCGCGCGAAGGTTTACGGCGCGAAACACGCAGACCTCGGGCGGTGGGCGTATGACGTATTCTTTCTTTTCGAGTAGTGACGCGCTTCGCCGGCCGCCGCAGGGCAAGGCGCTGTAATTATGAGACCGCCCGCGAAGCATTTCGCGGGCGGTCTCTCGTTTCCGCCAGGTTGTCCCTGCCGCACGACGTTCAGAAACGCACGAGAGGTGGACGCACATGAGACTGCTCGCCGCACTGACCCTCCTGCCCGCACTCCTGTTCGCAAACTTCCTGACGGCTCCGGCGCAGAGCGGCCCGGCCAAGTCGGGGGCCGCTTCCGTCGAAGAGGAGTTGGTCTCGAAGGAGAAGCGCACCTGGGAGTTGTACAAGACCAGGGACGTGAAGGCGCTGGCCGAGCTGACCAGCGAGGACT
Organism: uncultured Acidobacteriota bacterium; assembly: GCA_963726735.1. GTDB lineage: Bacteria > Acidobacteriota > Blastocatellia > Pyrinomonadales > Pyrinomonadaceae > QHXN01. Next base: position 316,080 of record CAVSDM010000017.1, on the reverse strand, counting down.
TCTACGACATCTACCCCGCGGGCGAGGTGGTCGATAAGAAGCGCTACCTACAGGACGTGCTTGAGATCGAGGTGAAGGATTACTCGCTGAGCGACTTCAAGGTCATCATGCTCAACGAAGCGGCGGCCGTCGTGGTCTACAAGGCGAAGACGCACGCGCTCGTCAAAGGCCGGGAGTTGAAGTCCGAGGTGGCCGTCACCTCCGGCTGGGCCAGACGCGAAGGGAAGTGGCTGAACGTCTTCTACCGCGAGAACGTGCTCGAACTGAACGGCCGGAGAATTCTGTAACGCCCGCAAGTTTTCCACAAAACGGCCATGAGATTTCCACCTGTGGAAATTGCCTGTTGATGAACTTTTCAGATGTCTTGAAAAGCCCAAAAAACGGTTGAAATCAGCCCTAAAAATTTTTTGAAAAAAAGCCTTGACAGCCTCGGGACGTGTGCGTATAGTCCGGCTCCCGTCGCGATTGTTACGGCAGTCGTGACCGGCGTGGGGATCGGCAGATTGAGGTGGAAACACTTCAATCTGAGGACAGCGACAAGCGGCAAACGTCGCTGCCACTGACGCCCCGGCCGAGGCCGAAAGGTCTGCGCAGGGAGGATGCCGACGGGCGCTTCCCGAGCCGCGCGGATAAAAACGCGTCGGCGCTCCGAAGGAATAATTGACCATCGGGGTAGCGGATGTCGCTCAACTTCGGTTGAGCCTCGTTGTCCAGAACGTAGACTGGAGGTGGAGGTAAAGCCACCAGAACAAAAACCAATAGGCACCAGGTCTTCGGACCTGAGAGGTTGACGGAAGTTGACCCGTGCCGACCGGGGGTGGGCCGCCGCAGGCACACGCTTCGGGATACAAATCAGGCAGCCTGTCGCGTGTACAAGCTAAGGTTGCCGTCCCCCCGAATCGCTTCGGCGGTTCAAAGGGATACCGGGATCGGGCTGCTGCTCCTTCGGGATAGCAGCCCGGTTTCTTTTTGCGCCGCCCTTCTACACTCCGTAAGTTACCCTCCGTCTTAACACTGCCTAAAATCCTGTGCGCGCCGCCCGGATAAGTTTATTATGCGTCCGGCGGGGAGGGGCTTTTTTCATCAAGGCTCTCAATCTCGTCTCCGGAACCCTTCCGGCTCTCCGTACGTCACAGGTCTACGCCTTCTGGATGAACGGCGCGCTCGAATCCGGCCGCCGGGCGTGAGGCGAGAGTTTAAGACAGCCATTCGGTAAGAGCTTTGTTGACCAACGTCCTTATCATCACCTCAATCCTTTTGAGCGTCGCCGCGCTGTGGGCGGCGCTCGTGCGCGCGCGCGCTTCCGTTAGCGAGGCGGGCGCGCTGCGCGAGCGGCTCGGGCGCGAGTTGTCGTCCCTGCGCGAACGTCTTGAGTCGGGGCGGCAGAGAATCGAGCGTCAGGAGGCACGGCTCGACGCGCTGGCGGCCGCGCAGGAGGAGGCGCGTCGGGAGGGCGAGACGGCCGTCAAAGAGCGCGCGGCGCAGTCGCTCGATGTGAACACGGCCGCGGACTCTACGCCGGCCGAAGCCGGTAAGTGTGACGAGTCGGCCGCGGCCGAGACGCGCGAAGAGCACTCGGACGTGTACGCGCTCGCGCGCGCGATGGAGGATTTCTTCAACGACACGACGCACCCGCGCGAGTTGCTCGGGCACGAAGGCTTCCGGCGCGGCGTCGAACTCTCTTCGGGCGCGGAGGCGACGGCGTACGGGCTGCTCGCGCGCGCGGCCGAAGGCAACGCGCTCGTCGCCTGCGTCTCGCTCGAAGCGCTGGCGCGGCGCGAGGGCGACGACGAGGCGGTCGCCGAGGGCGTGCTGCGCGACATCAACGCCTACTACTACTGGCCGCGCTTCTTCGCTCTGCGTGCGCTCGCCGCGCACGCGGGAGGGCGCGACCTCCTCGCTCCCCTGCTCGCGCGACTGAACTCGACCTGGCGCGAGCCGATGCCCTTGCAGGCGCTGCGCGAGTTCGTCGCCGAGCGCGTCGCGGCCGGCGACGCCGTCACCCCGCGCGACCTTGCCGACGAGGCGGACGCGCTCGGGCTCGGCTCGGAGCAGTGGGCCGAGGTCTGCGCCACGCTCGACGCGATAGCCGCGCAGTTACCCGCGGGCGCGCGCGCGGAGCTGTCGCGGTGGCAGGGCTCGCGCCAGACCGCCGAGTTCGTCAAGTCAATCGGGCGCGTGTGGGAGGACGAGGGTGACGAGGTCTTCGTCCTCGACGCGGTGGCCGCGCAGGTCTCGGAGTTGGAGGCGGCAGATCAAACGAGAGCCGCCGCGCTCTGTGCTCCTGGTCGGCGAGTCGGGCGCGGGGAAGACGGCGCTCGTGCGCGCGCTCGCCTCGCGGCTGCGCGCGGACGGCTGGCTCGTCTTCGAGGCCGCGCCCGCCGAGGTGTTGGCCGGGCAGAGCTACATCGGCCAGATCGAGGAGCGCGTCCGGGCCATCGTCCAACAGCTCGCGGGCAAGCGCGTCCTCTGGGTCATGCCGAACTTCCACGAGGCGCTGTGGGCCGGGCGCCACCGTTACAGCCCGACGGGCGTGCTCGACCTGCTGCTGCCGCACATCGAGAGCGGCGCCGTCCGCCTCGTCGGCGAGGTGCCCGCGCGCGCCTACGAACAGCTCGTGCGCCTGCGCCCGCGGCTGCGCACCGCGATGCAGACGTGCCGCGTCGCGCCGCTCCCCGACGAAGAGACGCTGGAACTCGGGCGCCGCTGGGCCGAGCGCGGGGCGACGGTTGAAAGTGCGGTTGAGAGTGATGCGGTCGGGACTCACGTCTCTGCGCCGCGGGCGACGGAGCGCACGCTTGCGCGAGGCTTTGCAGCTCGCCAAGCAGTACCTCGACGAGAAGGCCGCGCCCGGCAACCTGCTGCTGCTGCTCGAAGCGACCGACCGCCGCCTGCTCGCCGAAGGGAGGGGCGCGGGCGAGGTCAAGCTCGACGATCTGCTCGTCACGCTCTCGCAGTTGACGGGGCTGCCCGTGCAGATACTCGACGAGCGCGAGGGGCTCGACCTCTCGGAGCTGCGCGCCTTCTTCGAGCGGCGCGTGCTCGGCCAGCCCGAGGCCGTCGATTGTCTGGTCGAGCGCGTCGCGATGATTAAGGCGGGACTCACCGACCCGACGCGCCCGCAGGGCGTCTTCCTCTTCGTCGGGCCGACGGGCACGGGCAAGACCGAGATCGCCAAGACGCTCGCGGAGTTCCTCTTCGGCTCGCCCGAGCGGATGATCCGCCTCGACATGAGCGAGCTTCAGACGTGGGAGTCGCAGGGGCGCATCCTCGGCGAGTCGGACGAGACGAGCGACAGCGCGGCCCTCGTCAACCTCATCCGCAAGCAGCCCTTCTCCGTCGTCCTGCTCGACGAGTTCGAGAAGGCGCATCCGTCCGTCTGGGACCTGTTCCTGCAAGTCTTCGACGACGGGCGCCTCACCGACCGCCGCGGCAACACGGCCGACTTCCGCCACTCGGTCATCATCATGACCTCGAACCTCGGCGCCACGCTCCCGCACGGCGCGTCTGTCGGCTTCTCGCAGGAGCAGTCGCAGTTCGCCGCCGGCGCGGTCGAGCGCGCGGTGGGCCGTGCCTTCCGGCGAGAGTTCGTCAACCGCATCGACCGCGTCGTCGTCTTCCGACCCTTAGGGCGCGGCGTGATGCGCGACCTGCTGCGCAAGGAGCTGAACGACGTGCTCACGCGGCGCGGCCTGCGCACGCGCCAGTGGGCGGTCGAGTGGGACGAGTCGGCCGTCGAGTTTCTGCTTGAGAAGGGTTTCACCGCCGACCTCGGCGCGCGGCCGCTGAAGCGCGCCGTCGAGCGTTACCTGCTCTCGCCGCTCGCGCTCACCATCGTCAACCACCAGTTCCCCGAAGGCGACCAGTTCCTCTTCGTCCGCTCCTCGCCCGACGCGCAGACGCTCGACGTGCAGTTCGTAGACCCGGACGCGCCCGCGAAAGAGAGGCCGAAGTCGAAGAGGTCGATGAGCCCTCCTTCGACGAAGAGGCGGCGCGCGAGCTGCGGCTCGAATCCGTCGCGCTCGACCCGAAGGGCACGCCCGAGGAGCTGCGCCTCCTGCAAGAGCAGTACGACGAGGTCGCGGCGCGGGTCGATGCCGACGGGCTGGCGCGAGCGCAAGGAGGCGGCGCTCGGCGAGATGCAGTCGGCCGACTTCTGGTCTGCGCCCGAGCGCTTCTCCGTGCTCGGGGCCGTCGAGTACATGGATCGCATCGAGGCCGGGCTCGACACGGCCGGCTCGCTCCTCGCGCGCCTGCGCGGCAACCGCAAGCGGCTCCCGCCGGACCTCGTCGCGCGACTCGCCGAACAGCTCTACCTACTCGATGCGGCCTGCCGCGGCATGGCCGAGGGGCAGCCGCGCGACGCCTTCCTGCTCGTCACCGCGGGGCGCGAGCCCGGCGCCGACCGCGCGCGCAGCGACGACTTCGCGCGCACGCTCGGGCGCATGTACCGGCGCTGGGCCGAGCGGAGGCGGATGCGCCTTGAGCTGCTCGAAGAGCACGACGGCGCGCGCGCGAACGGCGCGGGCGCGGAGGAGTATCGTGCGCTCTTCGCCGTCTCCGGCTACGCGGCCTACACGATTCTCCGGCACGAGGCGGGCCTTCACGTCTTCGAGACGCCGCAGGACGAGAAGTCGTCCTTCAAACGTGCGACCGCCTCGGTCCGCGTCGTCGGCCAGCCCGAAGAGCCGCCGGGGCGCGGCGGCCGCGAGGCCCTGCGCGAACAGGCCGAGCGCACGCTCTCGGCCGACGCTCACGCGCCGCAAACGCAGATCGTCCGCCGCTACCGCGAAGAGCCCTCGCCGCTCGTCCGCGACTCCGCCCGCGGCTGGCGCACCGGCCGCCTGGAGCGCGTCCTCGACGGCGACTTCGACCTCATGGGTGAGTAGTCAGTCGGCGACGGGCAGCCGGCCACTACGCGCGACTTGAGGCCAGTCCAAATTTCTAGCAAAGGTTAACTGCCTGTTGCCTATCAGCTAGCGTATCTGCCACTGCTACTGCCTACTTCTTTGCATCTTGCTTTCCCCGCGCCCCGGGTTTAAGCTGCCATAACCCGGGCGGCGCCGCGGCCGCAACTTCGGCCCGTCCCGGGCTTTCACACCGTAAGCACGACCGGCCCCGACCGGCAAAGCGCCCGCCCAGGCGCGCCGCGTGAGACGGGGTCGTTTAGTTCCAGACAGTTTCCAAGCACTCCCCAGAACGCCGGCCACGGCCGGCGGCAGAACAGCGACGGCGGAGGGTACGGGACGCGCAAGCGCCCCGACGCCCCGCCCGTGCCGCGTCGTCGCGCGGCATTCAACCTTAACCTTCAAACGGATTCGCGCGCCGCCCTTGCCCCAACTACTCATGCTTGAAAGTGCGGCGCGCCGAGACCGGAATAAAAGAGAGGAGGAAAAGTCCTCACATGGACTTCTCGAACCGCCCGCAGGTTACGCAGGCCCGGGCCACGGCCGGCGACCCCGCTTCCCGCAACGAGGACGCGCTCCGACGTTGCACCCTTTCAAACTCATTCTTAAAAGCAGGCGATTACGAAGGCGCCGTCGAGGCGCTTGAGGGCTTCTGGCGCGGCGCGGGCGAGCGCCCCGCGACCGAAGGGCTCGACCCGCGCGCGGCCGGCGAAGTGCTCGTCCAGGCCGGGCGCCTGACGAGCGCGCTCGGCGGCGCGCGCCGCATCGAGGGCGCGCAGGAGGCCGCCAAGAATCTCTTGAGCGAGGGCGCCGGCCTCTTCGAGCGCCTCGGCGACGCGCCGAAGGTCGCCGAGGCGCGCACGGACCTCGGCGTCTGCTACTGGCGCGAGGGCGCGTTCGAGGAGGCGCGCGTCGTCCTGCGCGCGGCGCTCGAAGGGCTCGCGCGCGAGGACGAAGAGCTGCGGGCGCTCGCGCTCACACGCCTCGCCATCGTCGAGTTGTCGGCCGGGTTACAACCGCGCCGCGGTCGAGCTGCTCGCCGAGGCCGCCCCGCACGTCGAGGCGTGCGCGAGCGACATCATCAAGGGCAACTTCCACGCCGAGCGCGCCAACGCCTTCGTCGCGCTGGCCGACGCGGGCGACGCCGAGATGCTCGACCGCGCGCTCGTCGAGCACACCGCCGCGAGCTATCATCTGGAACAAGCCGGACACACGCGCTACCTCGCCAACAACGAGAACAACCTCGCCATCCTCTTCAACCGCATCGGGCGTCACGAGGAGGCGCGCGAGCACCTCGCGCGCGCACGCTCGCTCCATGCCTCTCTGAGGGACGCGGTCATCGCCGCGCAGTGCGACGAGACGCTGGCGCGCGTGCTCGTCGCCGAGGGCCGGTACGAAGAGGCCGAGCGGGTCGCGCTCTCGGCCGTGCGCGTCTTCGAGGACGGCGACCGTCAGGCGCTCCTCGCCGAGGCGCTGACGACGCTCGGCGTCGCGCAGGCGCGCGCGGCCCGACACGAGGAGGCGCGCCAGAGCCTCGCGCGCGCCGTCCGAAGTCGCGGAGGCCGCGGGCGACCGCGCGGGCGAGGGGCTGGCCGCGCTCACGCTGACCGAGGAGTTGGGCGCGCAACTCGGCCACGCGGAGCTGTGCGAAGCGTTCGAGCGCGCGCACGGGCCGCTCTCCGGCACGCGCAACCCCGACACGCTCGCGCGCCTGACCGCCTGCGCGCGCCGCGCGTTGGAGTCGTTCCTGGCCTTGCAGGCGGAGGGCGACGAGCGAGGCGGGCCCGCCCGAGGAACGTTGGGAGGGCTTCTCGCTGAAGGCCGAGGTGATGCGTTATGAGGCCGAGCTTATCTCGCGCGCGCTGCGCGACGCCGACGGCGTGGTCTCGCGCGCGGCGAAGCTGCTCGGCTTCAAGCACCACCAGACCTTCGTCGCGCTCCTCAACAACCGCCACAAGGAACTGCTCGGCGAGCGCCGCCCCGTCATCCCGCGCCGCCGCAGCTACATCCGCCGCCCGCGCCGACAGGCCCAACACGCCGACAGGAAAGAGTAACCCCGTCGAGACATGATTGGTGCCGGAAGGCTCTAACTACACAGACGCAGGAGGCACGGCTAAGAGCGTTCAGCCGTGCCTCCTGCGTCTGTGTAGTTAACGTCTTTTATTCTTAACGCTAGTCGGACAGGCGCGACTTGATGCGGCGGAACTCCTGTGAGTCGCGCGTGCGCGTGGGCGGTTGGCCGAACGCGGCGACGACTTTGCCGATGGCCTCGACGCGGCTCGCGGGGTCCGGGTGGTCGCTCGCGGTGGACTCCTCGCGTTCGCCCTCGCGCTCGTTGAGGCGCTCGAAGAAGTCGGCCATGTCGCGCGGGTCGAAGCCGGCCTCGGCCAGCAGCCGCGCGCCCTCCGCGTCGGCCTGTAGCTCGGCCGCGCGGTTAGACCTCAGAAAGAACCTGTTCACGCCCGCGCCGCCCGCCGCCGCCGCCACGCGCCAGAAGTCGCCCTGGCCGACGGCCGCGACGGTGTCGATGACGCTCAGCGCCGTCCTCGCAAGGTAAGCGCGCGAAGCCTGCGTTGTCCCGTGGCGCAGAGAGACGTGCGCTATCTCGTGCGCGAGCACGCCCGCCAACTCGCCCTCGGTGCGCGCCGCCCTGATGGCGCCCTCGTTGACGAAGACGTAGCCGCCCGGCAGCGCGAAGGCGTTGACTTCGGGCGAAGCGACGACGATGAACTTGTAAGGGAACTTGTAGCCGGGCGCGGCCGCCGCGACGCGCTCGCCGAGCCGCTGGACGTAAGCCTCGGTGCGCTTGTCGCGGAGGACGACCACCTGCCGCATGATCTCTTCGGCCGAAGCCTCGCCGAGCTGTATGTCCTGCTCGGGGCTGAAGAGGTTGAAGCCCGCCGACGCGCTGCGGCAGGGCAGCCCGCGTCCTGCCGCCCGACAGCGTCCCCCCGCACGCCGCCTGCAACGTCAGCAGGGCCAATAACACCCACCCCGTAACCTTGCCAGCCCGCAGCATCGACCTCAAAGCCTCACCCCTTGCGCTTAACAACTTTATCGCGCCCCAAGCGCGCCATCCGCTATGCTTTGCAAACACCGGGCCGCGACCGCCCGCGACCGCGTAAGCGTCACGGCGCAAAGGCTTTTACGGCGCGCACGCTCATTCAAGGAGGCGACGCGTCTTGTAGTCAGACAGAACCGTCCGGCGCGTCGATGAGCACTGAAACAGTACGTGCCGCGTTATGCGTTGGAGGCATCGCCGCGAAGTTCGCCAACCGCGTCAACGTCTACCGGCCGTATCCTTAGGCAGTGGACAGTAGGCAGTAGGCAGTAGTTTTGGAATAAGAATCAGCGCGGCCCTCATCGGGCAATGATGAGGGCCGCGCCGTTCTTCGTCTCTTCTCTACTGGCTACTGTCTACTTTATGTACTGACCGACGGCGCGACCTTGCCGGAGAAGTCGGAGGGCTCGTCCTTCCCGTCGTCGCCCCCGGGCCTCATCGAGAACTTCTCCGCCCAGCGCACGCGACCCGTGATCTGCATGACGACGAAGAGCGTGAGGATAGAGCCGACGGTCACGGCGAGCCCCGTGAAGCCTTTGAAGAAGAAGGCGTAGGAGAACATCACGAGGTAGATGAACTGCGCCAGCCCCGCCTCGCGCGCCGCGAAGCGCGTCCCCACCACGAGGCGCAGGTAGCTGATGACCAGGAAGATCGAGACGACCGACGACGCGGCGAACGCGGCGTGAATCGAGACGTGATCGACGAGGTACGCCAGCAGCAGGTGGAACGCGAAGAAGGCCGCCGCGAGGAAGAAGTAGTTCATCGGGTGCAGCTCAAGCCCCCGCATCGTCGTGATGATGAACATCAGGAAGAAGAAGAAGAAGAGCGAGACCGGCGCGAAGAAGCTGATGCGCCCCGCGAGCGGCCCCGGCTGCAACTTCTCGGGCATCGCCATCCCGATCTGGAAGCCCGAGACGAGGTTCTTGTAGTTCCATTCAAGCTCCCAACCGTCCTCCGTCTCGCGCTTCTCCGAAGGCGACAGCGTGCTCTCGGGGAAGTCGATCTCTTTAAAGTCGGTCCGCATCCTCATGCGGAAGTCGCGCACCTGCGCCACGCTCGCGCCCGTCTTCGCGTCGCCGCCGCCGAAGTTGTAGCGCCAGTCGTCGAGGCCCTGCGACCGGTACGCCACGCGCAGCGTCGCCGTCTCGCCCGGCTTGACCGCGGCCGTGCCCGTCGCCGCGTTGCCCTCGTTCGTGAGCGCGACGGGCGCGCCGTTGACCGTGAAGACGAGGTCGTCGTAGATGGCGCGCTCGGCCGGGAACTTCAAGTTGAAGGTCACGCGCTCCTGCTCGGTCGCGTTGCGGAAGACGTAGGTGCCGTCGAAGCCGACTTTGTAGGTGCTGTACCAGAGCAGCCCCTTCTGCCTGTGCTCAAGCCCGAGCGACACGTCCACGCGGCTCGACTCAAGCGGCAGCGTCTCGGTCACCGAGACCTTCTCCGTCACCGTCTTCTTCTTGCCGTTCTCTAAGGTCTCGGTCGTCTTCGGCACCAGATGCTCGGCCGTGGCCGCGGGCGGCGACTGCGACTGCGGCGCGCCCCAGAGCGACGTGACCTGGCCTTCGAGTATCTGATCCGAGTCGTACGTGCGCGAGAAGATGGTCGCGCCCAGCACCATCCAGGCCGCGGACGCACACAAGAAGATGAACGCGATGGCTACGATGCGCTTCAACATACTTTCCTACACTCCTCCGTCCAGACGTTCGTGCCCGAACGCGCATTAAACTCCTAACGCCCCTCGCGCGGCAGCGGACCGACCCACGCCGCGCGCCTGTGGCTCTCCACATCGGGGAACGAGCCCCGCCCGAAGAAGACGTGGCGCGCGAGCCGTTTGAAAGGCGCGCGCCTCATCAACGCGCAGGCCGCTTCGGTCAGCAGGGGGCTGTTGACGGAGGAGAGCGTCCGCCTCATCCACAGCCGCGAGGCGAAGCGCGCGCGGAAACGTGCGCCCGAGTAGCGCGCGAGCGCGGCCGTGTCTCCGTCCGCGAGACACTGCGCGATGACCTCGGCCGCGAGCCCCGACAGACGCATACAGGGGTCGAGCCCGCCCGCTGTCAGAGGCGAGACCGCGCCCGCCGCGTCGCCGACGAGCAGGCCGCGCTCACACGCGATCCTCTTCAGCACGCCGCCCACGGGGATGCGCCCCCCGCGGCGCTCGACCCGCCGCGCGCGCGAGAAGTCGAACGTGCGCGACATCTCGACCCGGAACTCTTCGAGCGCACGCGCCGGGTCGAAGCGCTCGGCGTAGCCGCCCACGCCGACGTGCGTCTCCTCGCCGTCGCACACGACCCACGCGAGGTAGCCGGGCGCGAGCCGCGGGTCGAGGAAGCAGTGGAAGCAGGGCTCGCTCGCCGTCGCCACGCCGCGGAACACGTCCTCGACGCCGACGATCCACTCGCGGTTCTCGTCGAGCCCGAGGTCGCGCCCGACGCGCGAGCGCGCGCCGTCGGCTCCGACCACGAAACGCGCCCCGACCCTCCGCGTCACGCCCGCGCGTTCGAGCAGCACCGTGCGAACCGCCCGCGGACTCAACGTTCACTTCCAGCCCCGCGTAACGCGTCGCCGGCGACCACACGGCGCGCGCGTCGAGGCACTCTTCGAGCATCCGCTCGTAGAGCCGACCCATGCGCCCGACGCGGAACTCCTCGTGCTCGCTCCCGAGTTCCAGCACGCGGCGCGCGGGCGAGTAGAGCCTGACCTTCCTGACCGGCGGCCCCAGACAGTCGCGCGGCAGGTCGAAGTCTTCCAGCGTGCGGCGCACGAAGATGCCCGTCGTGTGCACGCGCGTCTTCGAGCGAGTTCTTCCGGTCGGCCAGCAGCACGCGCGCCCCGCCGCGCGCGAGCAGCCTCGTCACCTGGAGCCCTGCCAGCCCCGCCCCCACGACTACCACGTCGAAACTCTCCAAGGCTTTCTCCTTAGTCCGACAGAATCGCCAGAAGCCCTGCGCGCCGAGCGCCGCCGACGAGTTAACGTTCGGGTTCAGGACTCTTCCCTCTGCCGTCCCCGCGCGCCCAAAGCAAAGCGCTTTGCCGCGCAAAGGCTTCGGGCAAAAAAATATCGGGCGACCGCGGCCCGACCTTCCCTCTTCCCTGTCCGTCTCACCCGCCGCGCGCGGCGCGGATGACGCTCTCCATGTGACCCAGATACCTCTCCAGCGCGCGGCGCCCCGCGGTCGTCAACCTGTATTCGGTCTTCGGCGTGCGCCCGTCGAAATATTTATTACAGACGACGTACTGCGCCTCTTCGAGCTTGCGCGCGTGCACGCTCAGGTTGCCGTCCGTGGTGTTCAGGAGTTGTTTGAGGTCGTTGAAGGTGAGCGATTCGTTGACGGCGAGGGCGCTGACGATGGCGAGGCGGACGCGCTCGTGGATAAGTCGATCAAGTTCGGCGGCGGCGGCCGGCCCGTCGGTCGGCTTGTTGCGCCGCGGCTGCGGTGTCGCGTAAGCCCTCGGGGCGTCGTTTGCGCGCCCGCCTTCTTCGCACGATCCTTCGCCAAAGCGTTCTGTCTAGCCACCGTAGTTCCTCGCTATGTGCAGCCCGAAGATGACGTGGAGCAGCCCGAAGCCCGCGGCCATCAGCGCGTCGCCCCACGCGACGGGCAGAAAAAGAGCGCCCGCCCCCAGGAACATGAAGCAGAGCCCCATGAAGGGAACCGGGCGCACGGAGAAGGCGCCTCCCGTGACGACGCCCGTGCCGTAGAGCAGGAGCCACAGGCCGGGCAACTGTGGCGTCGAGCCCCGCGCGATAGAAGACGACCGTGAGCAGCGCGCCCACCAGCATCGGGCGGCGAAAGGTTGATGATAAGTTTCCTGCCGGGTTGTGAGAGGAGAGAGGTGTCGGAGGCGTGCGCCTTGCGGTACATCGTCCAGCCGGCGATGCCGGCGGAGACGGCGGCCTCGGTCATCCAGACGGCGAACCACGCGCCGAACGTCTGCTGCTGCGAGGCGACGAGCGCCGCAAAGAGCGCCGTCAGGCCGATAGCGACCTGCCCCCAGCCGGGGACGGCCGTGAAGGCCGAAGCGCGCTCCATCGTCTCGCGGATGAAGCGCAGGTTGTCCATCGCGCGGTCGTGGAGCGCCGGCGGCTCCTCCTCGGCCCGCGGCCTCTCCCGGAATGTGTGGACGACTGCCATGTCGCCGCCGAAAATACACCCGCCCCGCCGCGACTGTCAAGTGCTTTGCAGAGCAAAGCGAAAAGAGCGTGAGCCGTCAACCGTCAACCGTGACGAGAGAAGCGCGGTAGTTAAGCGCAGTCTTCCCCTCATCGCGGTTTACGGTTCGCGGTTCACGGCCTTATCATGAACAGGTTGAACGAACGACGTTTAAGGAGAGAGATTTTGAGCGAGCGTGAATGTGACCCTGCCCGACGGGGTCGAGTTCGTGGCGGAAGGCGCGGGGGTGCGCGAGTTCAGGCTCGCGAACGGTCTGAAGCTGCTGCTGGCGGAGAACCGCGTCGCGCCGGTGGCGACGTTCCTGGTGCTCTACCGCGTCGGGTCGCGCAACGAGGCGGTCGGCCACACGGGCGCGACGCACCTGCTGGAGCACATGCTCTTCAAGGGCACGCCGACCTTCAACAAGGCGAAGGGGACGCAGGTCGCCGCCACGCTCCAGCGCGTCGGCGCCGACTTCAACGCGACCACCTGGTACGACCGCACGAACTACTTCGAGACCGTCCCTTCCGACGCGCTTGGAGCTGGCCGTCCACCTCGAAGCCGACCGCATGCGCAACTCCTTCATCGCCGACGAAGACCGGCGCTCGGAGATGACCGTCGTGCGCAACGAGCTGGAGCGCGGGCAGAACGAGCCGATGCTCGTCTTAGACGAGGCCGTCTACGCCGCCGCCTTCCGCGAGCACCCTTACCACCACCCGACCATCGGCTGGCGCGCCGACGTGGAGAACGTGCCGACCGCGCGGCTCAAGGAGTTCTACGACACCTTCTACCACCCGAACAACGCGACCGCCGATCCTCGTCGGCGACTTCGAGGAGGCGCACGCGCTCGCGCTCGTCAACAAGTACTTCGGCGCCTTCGGCGCCTCGAGCCGAGCCCATCCCCGAAGTCTACACGGACGAGCCGCGGCAGGAGGGCGAGCGGCGTCTGGTCGTGCGGCGCGCGGGCGAGCTGCCGCTCGTGCAGGTGGCCTTCCGCACGCCGGCCGCGCTCGGGCAGGAGAAGGTCCTGTCGAACGCGGAGCTGGCCGCGCGCGCCGCACGCGCCGCCCGAAGCGAACGACATCTACCCGCTGGCGGTGCTGGCCGGCGCGCTGACGAACGGCGTGACGAGCCGCCTGTATCAGGCGCTCGTCGAGTCGGAGCTGGCCGTCTCGGCCGACGCGCGCGTGGACCAGTTCCGCGACCCCGGCCTCTTCAACGTCTACGCGACGGCCGCGCCCGGCGTCGAGCGCGCAGAGGGTCGAGGACGCGATTCATCAGGAGCTGAGCGCGCGCGCGGAAGACATGGGCGAGGAGGAGGTCGAGAAGGCGAAGCGGCAGATCGCCGCGCACGTCGCGTACGAGCGCGACGGCACGCACAACGTGGCGATGCAGATGTCGGAGGCCGAGTCGGTCGCCGACTGGCGCTTCTACGAGGACTACCCGCGCAACGTCGAGCGCGTCACGGCCGAAGACGTGCGGCGCGTCGCCGCCCGTTACCTGCGCGAAGACGCGCGCACGGTCGGCCACTTCATCCCGAAGAACGAGCGGCGGCGCGACGGGCAGCGGAAGTGCTCGAATGGCTCGAAGGCGAGGGCGGTCGAAGCACGCGCCCGTGCCGCACGGCCACAAGTTTCATCACGACCCGCAGTCGCAACAGGAGTCTGAATGCGGAGGGCGGCGCGCGGGCGGCGGCGCGCGCGTCGGAGGAGGACGGTTCGTCGAAGCGGAGCGGGTCGGGCCTCGCTTCGCGCGTCGTGCGCGAGGAGTTGGAGACGGGCGCGGCGCTGCTGCTGGTCGAGAACCGCTTCGACGCCGACGGTCGCGCTGCGCGGGAGCCTGCGCGCCGGCTCGCACTTCGAGCCGAAGGAGAAGCCGGGGCTCGCGCGCCTCACGGCCGAGATGCTGAAGCGCGGCACGCGCAGGCGGGGCAAGCTCGAACTCGCGGGCGCGCTCGAACGGGTCGGCGCGGACGTTAATTTCGACGCCGACGTGTTCGCCGTGCAGATCACAGGCGCGCTCGCTCGCCGCGGACTTCCCCGCCCTCGCCGCGACGCTCGCCGAGATGCTGCGCGAGCCTTCGTTCCCCGCCGAGGAGCTTGAGAAGCTCAAGCAGCAGACCGTGGCCTCCATCCGCGAGAAGCAGTCCGACACGTCGCTGGCGCGCGTACGAGCGTCTGACGCAGACGCTCTTCGACGAGCAGAACCCCTTCTACACGCACGCGGGCGAGCGGCTCGTCGAGAGCATCGCGTCGATCACGGTCGAAGACGTGCGCGGCTTCTACGAGAAGTTCTACGGCGGGCGCACGCTGATCCTTTCGGCCGCGGGCGGCCTTGAATCGGACGAGGCGCGCGCGCGTGCTGCGCGAGGCGTTCGGGGGCTTCGGCGGCCCCGAGCACGCGAAGGTCGAAGTCACGGACCCGGAGCCGCCGGCGGCGGCGCGGCGCGAGTTGGTGCTCGTGCGCGACAAGGCGAACGTGGACGTGCTGCTGGGGACGGCGGCGCCGCTGCGGCGCGACGCGTCGGACTACTACGCGGCGATGCTCGCCAACCGCGCGCTCGGCGAATCGACGCTCTCGTCGCGTCTGGGCCTGCGCGTGCGCGACGCGGAGGGGCTGACCTACGGCATCGCGTCGCGCTTCCGCTCGCCGTCACTGGCGGCCGGGCCCTGGTACATCGCCGTCTCGGTCAACCCCGGCAACGTCGAGCGCGCCATCGAGTCGGCGCTCGGCGTGCTCGGCGAGTACGTCGAGCACGGCATACGCCCCGAGGAGTTGGAGGACGAGAAGTCGCTCGGCCGTCGGGTCGTTCAAGGTCTCGCTCTCGACGAACGCGGGGCTGGCGGCGGCGCTGTGGAACGCGGAGTTCTACCGCCTCGGCCTCGACTACGTCGAGCGCTACCCGGAGCTGGTCGGCCGCGTCACGGTCGAGGAGGTCAACGCCGCCATCCGCAAATACTTCCGCCCCGAGCACCTGACGGTCGTCGTCGCCGGCGACATCGACCCCGCGGGCGGCGAGTCCGGGCCGGTGGAGTGAGGGCAGAAGGCAGTAGTCTGATAGACAGTAGCGCAGTCAGAGAGAACGAAGGCGGCGCGTCTCAAGCTGTGCAAGTTGAGCACGCGCTCGTCTGCGCTTCTTCTTAACTGCCTACTGACTACTTCCTCTCTAGTTCGAGCCGAAGCGCTGGCGGTATTCGCCGACGAGATGAACGCCTTGACCATCTCGGCGTTCTGGAAGTTGCCGTTGAAGGAGTTCAGCTTGTTGAGCCAGAAGTTGAAGCCGGCGGTGTCCGGGTCGCGGCGCAGATAGCCGAAGTACTCCATCGTGACGAAGGCCGCGTTGAACTCGCGCGTCTGCATCTCCTCCGCCTCGGCCACCGCGCGGAGCACTGTGGCGCGCGTCAGCGTCGCGCCGTTCAGGCCCGCGACGAGCGAGTTGCGGAAGGCGTCGAGCCGCGGGGAAGTTGCCGCGGATCTCGCCGCCGCCGAACTGCGTCGTGTGGAAGTTGATGTAGGCGCGCCCCTCGCGCAGGTTGTCGAGCTGCGCGGCGAGCGTCGTGCCGTTGCCCTCGGGCGCGTCCCACTTGCCGCTGAACGTGCCGCCGACGCCCGAGTCGGGAAGGACGTCATCACTGCGTCGTTCGGGTTGTTGTCGTTGAAGGGCGTGCCGAAGAAGCCCCAGACGACGGGGCCGTTGACGCCGGCGGCGCGACGGCCGCGCCGGCGTGGATGTGCGCGGCGGTCAGGTTGTCGTTGGTGTCGGCGGTCTGCGAGCCGTTGAAGTCGATGTTGTTGATCGTCGCGGTCACCGTCAGCGCCGTCTGCGCCGGCGTTGAACTGCGAAGCGCGCCGTGCCGGAGGAGGCGGGCCGGGCGCGCGCCGCCCGTGGTCGTCGGCACCGCCGGCGGCGCCTCCTGCGAGTTCGTCATATTGACGATGAAGAGCCTCACCTGACTCGGCGACAGGCCGGCCGAGGCGAGCAGCTTGTCCACGTACTGCTCGTTGGTCAGCGTCGAAGGGTACTTCGCGACGAACTCGGGTCGCGTGACGAACTCGTTGAAGTAGGCCACCTTGTTCGCTTCGAGCACGGCGTCGGCGCCGGGCTGGCCGAAGACGAAGCCCGCGCTGAAGCGCCTGCACGTCGCGCATGAAGTTGCCGTACAGGACGGGCGCGGGCGAGCCCGACGCGTTCGCGCCGAAGGCCGCGCGGTGCGTCGGTAGGCGAGATAGCCCGTGCGCTGGAACTCGATCGAGAGGAAGAAGGCGGCCGAGACGTTGACCCGCTTGTTCTCGATGCAGGCCGGGTCGGCGCCGCAGGAGGCGATCTCGTTCTCCCAGAAGGTCTGCCCCGCGGCGTCGGGCTCGCGGTTGAGGAAGTCGAGGTAGTGCTGGCGGACGAAGAAGGGCGTGTCGTCGATCGGGTTGGTCGCCGGCGCGCCCGTGTCGTTGTCGAGGATCGTCATCTCGGCCGTGTTCGGGCTGCCCAGCCCGACGCCCGCGCCGGTCGGGTTCGAGAGCTGGAGGTCGATGACCTCGTCGCCCTCGTCGAACGTGTCGTTGACGAGCAGGATGCGGAAGGTCTTCGAGGTCTCGCCCGGCGCGAAGCTGAGCGTAGCCGAGCGCGATCTCGTAGTCGCTCTTCTGCGAGGCGTGGTCGGGCTGCGACTCGTCGAAGGTGTTGTAGTTGACGGTGGCCGTGCCCGAGACGTCGCCCGTGCGCGTCACGGTGATGTCGATGTGGCCGGCGCCCTCGCCGATGGAGAAGTTCGTCGTCGGCGAACTGGATGAGCGAGGTGGCCGAGGCCGTCGTCGGGTTGAGCTTGCCGAAGAGGCCGTGCTCCTCCTCGCCGATGCCGGCGGCGAAGTAGAGCGTGTTCACGTCGCCGCCCGTGCCGCCGTTGCCGAACTTCAGGTCCCACAGCTCGTCGATCACGATGCCGTTGCCGCTCTCGTCCTGAAGCGTGCCGAGGAAGGCGCCGGTCGTCGGGTTGTAGGCGTGGATGCTCGGGATTGCCCTCGCCGAAGTTGCCGACGAGCAGCGCGCCGCCGAAGATGCCGAAAGAGGCGGGCGCGATGCGTGATGCCCCACGGCGAGTTGAGCGCGCCGTTGTTGATGCCGAACGTCAGGTCGCGGACGCCGTTGGCGTTGAAGCGGCGGACGAAGCCGTTGCCGACGCCCGTCCTCGTCGCAGCCCGCCCGCGCCGACCTTGGCGTAGGCGACGTAGAGCGAGCTGCCGATGGCCTGAATGTTGTACGGGTGGTAGGTGTTCCCCATCGTCGTCGGGATGGTCGGGTCGGCGAAGGGGAAGCTGGCCGCGGGCTGCAAGGCGAACGAGCTGTTGAAGACGTCAATCGTGCCGTTGGCGAAGTCGGCCGCGTAGAGGAAGTTGCCCGAGCCGTTGTTGGCGTAGGCGAGTCCCGTGTAGACGTGGCCGGGGTGGCTGGCGGCGATGACGCGCCGTGGTCGAGCCGGCGGCCGGCGCGTTCGGGTCCCAGCCCGTGATGTTGCCCGTGATCGAGGCGAAGAGGAAATTCGCCCCGCACGGCGCGGCGGCGCAAGCGCCGGGGAGGACGAATTCGGCCGCGACCGGGTTGGCGACCGTCCCCGTCGGCAGGCCGCCCGGGATGGTCACGGTCTGCGGGCTCGCGTTGAGCACCACGGGCGCGCTCGCCGGCACGTCGCCGCGGATGAGCTGCGTCGTGCTCGTCCCGTTGTTGGCGACCCAGAAGGGGCTGCTCGCGGTCAGCGAGATGCCCCACGGGTTGACGAGCAGCGGGTCGAGGACGGGCGCGAGGCCGGGCACGTCCGAGAGGAGGTTGGTCTGCCGGTAGGCCGAGCCCGGCGCGATGACCGGAATCTGCGGCTGCGGCTCTATCTCCTGCGCCGCGGCGCGCGGCGCGGCGGGCGGCGGCGGCAGGAAGGCGACCGTAAAGAGAAGGATCAGGACTAAGCTCAGCGATCTTCTGACGCGGCGCTTGCGGGCGAGTGAACCAATCATAGCGAATACTCCTTGGGCCTCTTGGGCGGACGTGGAACGGCCAGTGCGAAGTGTGATCGCCGCGGGCGGCACACGCACGCCGCGCGGATTGGGAGGGGCGACCGTCACTTTCGCGGCCGCCGGGGCGGGGAGACTCTCTTATTCATCGGAGCCGCGGCCCCGTCCGGAGACGGCGGCGCGGACTCTGCGAACCTGCTGATTCTTCTGATAGAGAACTGTAAATGGAAAGGCGCGCCGAAACTCTATGACCGGCGCGCCCCCGCTGTCAAGATGTTTTCCGAGCCGCGCGCGCCCCCGGCTCAGCCCATCGCGTGGATGACGGCGTGTGCGAACTCGTCGGTGTGGGCGGTGCCGCCGATATCGCGCGTGCGCACCTGGCCGTCGGCGAAGACCTTGAGCATCGCCTTCTCGACGCGGTCGGCCGCCTCGCGCTCGCCGAGGTGGCGGAGCATGAGGACGGCGGACTGGAGGAGCGCGGTCGGGTTGGCGATGCCCTGACCGGCGATGTCGGGGGCGGAGCCGTGGACGGCCTCGAAGACCGCGCCGCAGCTCGCCGATGTTCGCGCCGGGGACGAGCCCCAAGCCCGCCGATGAGCCCCGCGCACAGATCGGAGACGATGTCGCCGTAGAGGTTCTCCAGCAGCATGATGTCGAACTGCTCGGGGCGCATGACGAGCTGCATGCAGGCGTTGTCGACGATCTTGTCGTCGGCCTCGATCTCGGGGTAGTCGGCGGCGACCTTGCGGAAGCAGTCGAGGAAGAGGCCGTCGGAGAGCTTCATGATGTTGGCCTTGTGGACGGCCGTCACCTTCTTGCGCCCCTCGCGCCGCGCGAACTCGAAGGCGTAGCGGGCGATGCGCGTCGAAGCCTTCTCGGTGATGATCTTGATGCTCTCGACGACGCCGGGGACGACGACGTGCTCGATGCCCGAGTAGAGGTCTTCGGTGTTCTCGCGCACGACGACGAGGTCGAGTTCGGGGTAGCGCGCCGGCACGTTCGGCAGCGCGCGCACGGGGCGCACGTTGGCGTAGAGGTCGAGCGCCTTGCGCAGGCCGACGTTGACCGACGTGAAGCCCTTGCCGACCGGCGTCGTGATCGGGCCTTTGAGCGCGACCTTGTTGCGCTTGATGGATTCGAGCAGGTCTTCGGGCAGCGTCGAGCCGAACTTTTCGAGCGCCTGCGCGCCCGCGTAGTGCGTCTCCCACTCGATGTCGACGCCCGTCGCCTCGATGATGCGCACGACCGCCGAAGAGACCTCCGGCCCGATGCCGTCGCCCGGAATGAGTGTGATAGTATGTGCCATGTTTAGTTGTCAGAAGTCAGGAGTCAGTATTCAGCAGTCAGAAGAATCGGGACAGAGAAACTTCGGGCGTACACCGCCCCCCGCTTCTGAATTCTGACTCCTGACTTCTGACTTCTTATTTTCCGGAATCATACCAGCAGTCCTTCAAAATGCGAAAGAGTTTGGGCGAGAGGGCGGACGTGGCCGTGGTGGGCGGCGGCGTCGCGGGGCTGGCGGCGGCCAGCGAGCTTGCGCGGCGGGGTCTGAGCGTCGCTCTGCTGGAGGACGGCCGCGCCGGCTCGGCCTCGCGCGCGGCGGCCGGGATGCTCGCGCCGCAGGCCGAGGCCGACGCGCGCGACGAGTTCTTCGAGCTGCTCTGCTGCGAGCCGCGAGATGTACCCGGCCTTCGCCGCGCGCTCTGAGCGAAGAGTCGGGCATCCGGGTCGAGATTGAACGGACGGGCACGCTCTACCTCGCGCTCAACGAAGAGGACGAGGAGGAGGTCGAGCGGCGCTTCGCGTGGCAGTCGCGCGCCGGGCTCGAAGTCGAGCGGCTGACGGCGGCCGAGGCGCTCGCGCTTGAGCCGAACATCTCGACGCGCGTGCGCGTCGGCGCTCAGGTTCCCGCGCGACTGGCAGGTCGAGAGCCGCCGGCTCGTCGTCGCGCTCGACGCCGCGGCCGAGAGTCTGGGCGTGCGCATCATCCGGGCGGCCGAGGCGCGCGGCGTCCGCGTCCGAGGCGGGCCGCGCCGCGGGCGTCGTGACCTCGGAGGGTGAGCTTCGAGGCGGGCGCGGTCGTCTTCGCCGCGGGCGCGTGGAACTCGCTCGCTGCACAAGTTCTCGCGACGAGCGGCAAGTCCTGACACTCGCAGCGACGACCCGCGCGGTCGAGCCCGTGCGCGGGCAGATGCTCTGCTTACCGACAGCCGGACGACGACGGGCCGCTCTTCCGCCACGTCGTCTACAGCCCGCGCGGCTACGTCGTCCCGCGCCGCGAAGGCCGGCTGCTCGCGGGCTCGACGACCGAGCGCGGCGTCTACGACTGCCGCGTGACGGAGGAGGGCGCGCGCTCGATAGACGCGCACGTCGCGGAGATGGCGCCCGCCGTCGCCGCGCTCGAAGCTGGCGGACTCGTGGGCGGGCCTGAGGCCGCGCGCGGCCGACGGCCTGCCGGTGATGGGCGAGTCGGCCGACGTGAAAGGGCTCTTCTACGCCACGGGCTTCTACCGCAACGGCATCCTGCTCGCGCCCGCGGCGGGCGAGATAGTCGCCGACCTCTTGACGAGCGGCGCAACCAGACTGAGCCCGGCGCGTGCCTCAAAACCTTCTCCCCCGCGCGCTTCCACCAAATCCGCCGCCCCGCCGGTGGTGATTTAAACTTCAAGGAGCAGTCCCGACAGATGAAGAGAGTTTCGACCTTCGCCCCGCTGCTCGCCCTCTCGCTCGCCGCGTGCGCGGCCGCCGCGGGCGTCGCGCGCGGGCAGGCGGGCGCCCGGCCGCGAACCGCGCAAGGAGACGGAGAAGGCGCCGAACGGCAACGCCGCCGGAACGTCCGAGGCGCAGACGCTCTACGAGGAGGCTTCGCAGTACGCGCAGCGCAAGTTCGACGAGTTCCGGCAGAAGCAGTTGCCCTACGACCCGCTGCTCGAACAGAAGACCTTGCAGGAGCAGAAAGACCTCGCGCTCCAGCACGCCGCGCGACTGGCCGCGCGCGGCGCCGCTGCGCGGGACCGACCTCTACTACGCGGGGCTGCTCTACTCGCTCGCGGGCAAGGGCGAGGGCGCGCTCGACTCGATGCGTAAGTTCCTCGCCGAAGCGGAGCCCGCGCCCGCCGACCTCAAGCAGCGCGCGCGCTCGGTCGCCGCGCAGCAGGCCGCGCAGCTCGGGCTCCTCGAAGAGGCGGAGAGCGCGCTCGCCGAATACGCGAAAGCCGAGCCGCGCAACGTCGCCGACCTGCACCGCATGAACCTGCTGGTCGCCTCGGCCTACGTCAAGAAGAAGGACTACGCGCGCGCCGCCGCGCCCGCGGCCGAGGCCTACGCGGCCGCGCTCGAATACGCGCGCACGTCCAAAGACCCCGTCCAGCGCGACTCGACCATCTTCGGCGCGGGCTCCTTCTACGCGAACGTGCTCGTCAAGGCCGGCCGCCGCGCCGAGGGCCTCCGCGTCGCGCAGGAGATGCGCGCGCGCGCCTTCGCCATCCCTTCGGCGCGCCTCTACGGGCAGGCGACCGAACTCGTGCTGCGACAGGGCGAGCCCTTCGGCCCGCCGCCCGAGGTCGCGGGGCTTGAGCCGCTCGGCCTCGCCCGAGATCACCGTGGCCGAAGTGCTCGGGCAAGGCCCCGTCAAGCTCTCCGAGCTGCGCGGCAAGGTCGTGCTGCTCGACTTCTGGGCGACGTGGTGCACCTTCTGCGTCAAGACGATGCCGCGGCTGAACGCGCTGCACGAGAAGTATAAAGACCGCGGCCTCGTCATCATCGGCCTCAACGAGTTCGAGGGGCACATCAAGGGCGAGCCCGCGACGCGCGCGCAGGAGCTTGAGTACTTCCGCCAGTTCAAGCGCCGGCTGAACGTCGCGCTACGACTTCGCCGTCGCCGCCGACGCGCGCAACGACGGCCCCTACGGCGTCGCCGCCCTGCCGACGGCCGTGCTGGTTGACCGCCGCGGCCGCGTCCGCTTCCTCACCATCGGCGCCAGCGACGAGGCCGAGGACTTGAAGCAGATGATCAGGAAGCTGCTCGACGAGCCGGCGCCGTAGATGTGATGAGCGTCACTAGGTACCGCGCGTCGACCGCTCAAGCTACGAGCAGCCGTCCCGATTCTCAGGCCGCTTTAGCGGAAGGCGGCGAATGCTGCTGAGAGCGGAGACGGGCTAAGCGTGCCTACGATCTCCTTTAGCCTAAGCTCGTGTCAGCGCTGGCAGCTTTACGATTCACGGTTCCGCTCGCGGGCGGCGATTTTCGGCGGTCTGTTGTAATCTCTGGGACGTTATGGAAGGCTCTAATATCACCATCGCGATCGCTTTCGCCGCGGGGCTCCTGTCGTTCCTGACGCCGTGCGTGCTGCCGCTCGTGCCCGGTTACGTCTCGCTCATCTCGGGCGTGAGCGTCGAGCATTTGAAGGGCGAGGGCGGCGAGTCGCGCACGTCGGCGCGGCGCGCCGTCATCGTCAACTCGCTCGCCTTCAACGCGGGCATCTCGCTCATCTTCATGCTGCTCGGCGCGACCGCGGGGTGGATCGGCAACGTGCTCTTCTCTTCGCCGTGGGTGAGGATCATCGGCGGCCTCGTCATCATCGCCTTCGGCCTCCAGATGATGGGCGTGCTGAAGATCGGCGCGCTCTACCGCGACACGCGCAAGTTCTCCGACGAGAAGCCGCGCGGGCCTCTGGGGTCGGCGCTGCTGGGCGTGGCGTTCGCGGCCGGGTGGACGCCGTGCATCGGCCCTATCCTCGGCGGCATCATCGGGCTGGCGGCGACGAGCGGCGGGTGGAAGAGCGGGCTCATCCTCTCGGCCTTCTACTCGGCGGGGCTCGCGCTGCCGTTCCTCATCGTCGGGCTCATGATGAACGCGTTCCTCGGCTTCTACGCGCGCTTCCGCCGCCACCTGCACAAGGTCGAGATCGTCTCCGGCGTCCTGCTCATCGTCATCGGCCTGATGGTCGCCACCAACAGCCTGACGTGGGTCGCCAGCGCCATCGCGCTCGCGCTACCTGCCCGTCAACGCCGAGAGCCTCGTGAAGCAGGACGCCGCCCGCGCACGCCGCAATCCGACGCCGCAGCGGCGGCGCCGCGGCCAGCGCCGCAGCCCGCGCCCGAGGTTGACCTGACGACGCTCGACGGCAAGCCTCTGAAGGTCTCGGAGCTGCGCGGGCAGGTCGTGCTGCTCAACTTCTGGGCGACGTGGTGCGTGCCCTGCCGCTCCGAGATACCGAGCCTCAACGCCATGCAGCGCGACCTCTCGGCGCGCGGCTTCAAAGTCCTCGGCGTCACGACCGAAGACTCGGCCGACCTCGTCCGCGACTACCAGAAGGACGTGAAGCAGGAGTACACCGTCGCCCTCGGCGACGCGGGCGTCGCCAACAAGTACGCGGTCGGCGTCCTGCCGACGACCTTCATCATCGACCGCCAGGGTCGCGTCCGGCACAAGATCATCGGCGAGAAGTCGCGCGCCCAATTCGAGGCGCTCATCAACCCCCTGCTCGACGAGCCGCCGGCCACCGCCGCGCTCAAGAGCGAGTAAGCTCTGCCCGCACGAACGAGAGAAAGCATCATGTTCAAGAATCAGAGCCGCACCGTCCCGCCGCCGCAGTCCTCTTCGCCGCCTCCGCCGCGCTCGCGTCCGCGCAGGGCACGAACGCGCAGACCGGCTCGCCCGGCAACGCGCAGGGGAGTAATGCGCCGTTCTTCAAGACTCAGTGGCGCGCAGCAGACGCAGCCGCAGCAGACGCAGCCGCCGGCGGCGCCTCCCGCCGCGGTGACGCCGGCCGCGCCGCAGCCGCAGGGCGGGACGCAGTTGACGCGGAGCGAAGGGCACGAGTGGGCGCCGCTCCTTGAGCAGAAGCTCGACTACAAGGACTGGTCGTTCAAGAGCCTGAAGGACGGCACGCCCGTCTCCCTGCGCGAGCTGGCGAAGGGGAAGAAGCTCGTGCTGGTCGTCTACTTCGCGCCGTGGTGCGGGAACTGGAAGGACGAGGCGCCGACCGTCTTGCGGCTCTACGAGAAGTACAAGGCGCAGGGGTTCGAGGTCGTCGGCGTGAGCGAGTACGCGCCGGCCGACGACTCGCGCAAGTATTTCGAGTCGCAGGGCGGCGCGCCCTTCCCCGTCGTCGTCGAGTCCGAGGCCGGCGACGCGAAGGAGAAGACGACGCACTACGCCTACCGCAAGTCCGTCGGCGACCCGCGCAACTGGGGCTCGCCCTTCAACGTCTTCCTCGAACCCGCGAAGCTCAACGCGTCGGGCGAGCTTCTGACGGAGAAGGCTTGGGTCGTCGGCGGCGAGCTGATCGAGAAGGACGTGGAGCGCTTCGTCCGCGAGCGCCTCGGCCTCAGCGAGCAGGGCGCCGTCGAGCAGTGCAAGGACGAGCCGCAACAGGCCGAGACGAAGAAGCAGTAGGCCGCGCGCGCGCAAATTTCCCCCGACGGTTGTCCGCAGCAATCCGCGGAACCCGTTTCCGCATCAAACACCCTCCCCGACCCAGTCCACCCGTGTCTTTAAAGCAATAAGCGAGAGGCGCCGGAACGGCCTGAGAATTGCCCGAGTCTCCTGCGGACACGCGGGAGGGCCGTTTTTCGCGCCCCCGTGCGCGTCCTTCGGCAGTCGAATTATATAAAATTGCCCGGCCGGCACCCGAAGCCTCTGTCCAGAAGTTCAACCGCGCCTTCGTACTCATGCAATACTTCGGCTACCTTCGGCGTGACCCCGACGCCGCGCCCGACACGAGCTTCGAGGGCTATAATTTCCGGCTCGGCAAGCTCGACGAGTTCAAAGGCAACTGGCGCGCGGCCGAGATGGTCAAGGCGTTCGTCTCCTCCATCGAATACCGCCAGCGCTTCGACGACGCCGTAAGGTCAACGGGAGTTTTGAATGATGAAAGCAACACTGTCGGCAATCGGCTCTGCTCGCTGGCCGCCGCGATGCTCTTCGCCACGACGGGCGCGCAGGAGTCGGGGACGACCGTCCCTCCGGCGAACGACGCCGTGGGTAGCCGCGCCTCGCTCGCGGAGCGCGTGCGGGGGCTGCTCGCCGCGTCGGGCGTCGAGGTCGGCCCGGCCGCGAACGCCTTCGGCGTCCGCGCGCTCGCACCGCGCGTTGCGGGTCTCGTGGGAGGCGGACAAGGCCGCGCTCCCGCGACCGTCGGCGGCGCAGTACAGGAACGCGCCGGGGCGCGTCGCGCTCCTGAGCGCTTCGGCGCGGCGCGAAGGGGCCTTGCCCAAGCAGCGCTCGGCCGAACTTTCGCCGACGCAGGTCGTCGTCGTCGCGCTCGACGCGGAGGGGCGCATGCGCTGGTGCGGGCTCGTCGCAGACCCGCGGCTGCTGCGCGCCGAAGTGCCCGGCCCCGACGGCGAGCTGACGGGACAGGTCATCTACAGGGAGTCGGCCGAGTTCGTCGTCCAGTACCCGGACGACGAAGCGGTGACGGAAGTGCGCCTCTACCACCCCGACTGGGACGGGCAGAAGTTTTCGCTGGAGCTGGTCGGCGCGGTCGCCGCGCGTTGAGGGTGAACGTCATGTGCAAGACTTCCAGCTTCACGAGCCTCGCCCGCGCGCGCGCCTTGAGAATGATGCTGTGCCTGCTCGCCGTCGTGTGCCTCGCGCGCGCGGCCGCGGCCGAGCCCGTCGCAGACCATCGTCAACAACGGCGACCCCGCGAACCGCGTGGACATCGTCCTCCTCGGCGACGGCTACACGGCCGCCGAGATGTCGAAGTACCGGTCGGACATCGAGCAGTTCGTCCAGCTCATGTTCGAGCAGGAGCCGCTTGAAGGAGTACCAGCGCTTCTTCAACGTCCACCGCATCGACGTGGCGAGCGCGGAGTCGGGCTCCGACCACCCCGAGCGGAGCACCTCGCGCAACACGGCCTTCGACTCGGGCTACAACTGCTCGGGCATCCAGCGGCTCATCTGCGCCAACACCTTCAAGGTCTCCGAACGTCGCGGCGGCCAGCCTCGCGCCGGCGCAGATCGACCTCATCATCCTCATCGTCAACGACCCGGACTTACGGCGGCTCGGGCGGCGCCATCGCCGTCGCCTCGACGCACGCGTCGGCCGTCGAGCTGGTGCTGCACGAGTCGGGTCACACCTTCGGCCTGCTGGCCGACGAGTACACGGAGAGCCCGCCGGCCTGCTCGAACACGTCCGAGCCCGCGCAGGCCAACGTCACGCGCCAGACCGCGCGCGCCGCCATCAAGTGGAACGCGTGGATCGACGCCCCGACGCCGCTGCCGACCGTCTCGACGCAGCCCGGGCTGGTCGGCCTCTACGAGGGCGCGCGCTACTGCACGACCGGGCTCTACCGCCCGACCTTCAACTCGAAGATGAGGACGCTCGGCGCGGCCCTTCGAGCAGGTCAACGGCGAGCAGCTCGTCCGCCGCGTCTACAACCGCGTCTCGCCCGTGGACACGTTCGCGCCGGCGAACGGCGCCCCGTCCAGCTCACGACGGGGCAGGCGCAGAACTTCAGCGTCACGACCGCCCGCGCCGCTCACGCACGCGCTCTCGGTGAGCTGGACGATTGACGGCCAGCCCGCGGGCAACTCCACCGTCGCTGACCTTCAACGCCGGCATCTTCAACGTCGGCCCGCACACGGTCGAGGCCACCGTCAGCGACCCGACGACGTTCGTGCGCAGCGACCCCGAGCAGCTCCTGACCGAGCGCGTGACCTGGAGCGTCAACGTCACGGCGGCGGCCAACCCCATCGACGGCTCCGAGTTCTTCGTCACGCAGCACTACCGCGACTTCCTCTTGCGCGAGCCCGACGCCGTCGGGCCTCCAGTTCTGGGTGCAGGGCATCGAGTCGTGCGGGTCGAACTCGGAATGCCGCGAGGTCAAGCGCATCGACACCAGCGCCGCCTTCTTCCTCTCGATTGAGTTTCAGGAGACGGGCTACTTCGTCTACAAGACCTACAAGGCGGCCTTCGGCAACCTGCCGGACAAGCCCGTCCCCGTGCGCCGCGACAGCTTCCTGAACGACACGCGCACGCATCGGCAGCGGCGTCATCGTCAACGTCGGCAACTGGCGCGAGCAGCTCGAAGCGAACAAGAACGCCTACGTCGCTCGCCTTCGTCCAGCGCGCGGACTTCCAGGCGGCCTTCCCCGCCTCGATGACGGCGGCGCAGTTCGTCGACAGGCTCTTCTCGAACGCGGGTGTCACGCCCACGGCGGGAGAGCGGACGCGGCTCTCGCCGCCTTCGGCTCCGGCAAGCCGGAGCGCGCGCGCGTGCTGCGCAGCCGTCGCCGAGAACGCGACGCTCCACCAGCGGAGTTCAACCGGGCGTTCGTCCTGATGCAGTACTTCGGCTACCTCCAGCGCAACCCCGACGACGCGCCGCGAGCAGGGCCTCAACTTCGACGGCTATCACTTCTGGCTCTCGAAGCTCGAAGAGTTCGGCGGCGACTACCGCCGCGCCGAGATGGTCAAAGCCTTCGTCACCTCCGTCGAATACCGCCAGCGCTTCGGGCAGTAGGCCGTAGGCAGTTAAAGACAAGCAGGCATCTGAAACAATCGGGGGCGGCTAGTTACGAAGCTAGCCGCCCCCGATTGTTTCGACTGCTTCCTCTTCATACTTACTGCCTACCGCTCTTTACCTGACGGCGGGCTTGGCATAAACTCTGCGCCGGACGCACACTTAAGGCCCCCCGAGCCTTCCGTTTGGTAAAGGTCTCTTTATGCCCCTCGCCCGACTCGAATTCCCCCGCCCGGGAAGAAGACTGTTCAAGCTCGCCCTCCGCCTCTGCATCTGCGCGGCGCTCGCCGCCGGGCTCTGGGGCCGGGTCGCGCCCCCGGCCGGCGCGGCGACGACGTTCGTCGTCAACTCGGCGGGTGACGGCGCGGACGCCGACACCGCCGACGGCCTCTGCGCCGACTCGGGCGGCAACTGTACGTTGCGCGCCGCCATCCAGCAGGCCAACGCGACGCCCGGCGCCGACACCGTTAACTTCCGGATCGGCACCGGCCCGCAGACCATCACGCCCGGCTCCGCGCTACCCGCCGTCAACGAGCCCCTGACGATAGACGCGACCACACAGCCCGGCTTCGCCGGCTCGCCCCTCGTCGTGCTGAGCGGCGCGGGCGCCCCCTTCTCGAACGGCCTGAACATCAACGTCGGGCCGAGCACTGTGCGCGGGCTCGTCGTCAACGGCTTCCTGTCCGTCGGCATCCGGCTCTCCAACGGCGTCGGGAGCGTGATCGCGGGCAACTACATCGGCACCGACGCCGTGGGCGCCGCCGCGGTCGGCAACGGCGTCGGCGTCATCGTCATCAACGCGAGCGGCACGCGCATCGGCGGGACGACTGCGTCGGACCGCAACGTCATCTCGGGGAACGCGACGGGCGTCACCATCCTCGGCAGCAACTCGACCGTGCAGGGCAACTACATCGGCGTGGCGGCCGACGGCTCGTCGCCCCTGCCGAACGCGGGCGACGGCGTCTCGATCCGCTCGACCGTCATCCTCTCCACCGGCACCGTCGTCTCGGACGCACACGACAACGCCGTCGGCGGCACCGCCGCGGGGCAGGCCAACGTCATCGCCCACAACGGCGGCAGCGGCATCGCCGTCTCCGAGCACAACCACGGCGGCGTCTTCAACGTCGCCAACTCTTTCCGCGGCAACTCGCTCTACTCGAACGGCCTTCAGGGCATCAGCCTCGCGCGCCCGGTCGGGGTCGAGGAGTCCAACGACGCCGCGGACGCCGACGACGGCCCGAACGGTTTGCAGAACTACCCCGTGCTCGACTCCTACGCGCCTTCGGGCGGCGGCACGGTCGTCGTCGGCTCGTTGGCCGCCAAACCCGACACGACCTTCGCGCTCGACTTCTACGCCAGCTCCGCGTGCGACGGCTCGGGGCAAGGCGAGGGGCAGGCGTACCTCGGCGCCGCGAGCGTCACGACCGCGGCCTCGGGCGACGCGCAGTTTAGCGAGTTCGTCTCTTCGGTTCCGCCCGCACTCCCCTTCGTGACCGCGACGGCCACGGACGCTGCGGGTAACACCTCGGAGTTCTCGCCGTGCCTCAACGCGTCGGCGCCTCCGACCGTCCAGTTCAAGCGCGCGGCCTACGAGTCGGGCGAGTGGGTGCCCGGGATGATTAACGTCACCGTCACGCGCACGGTCGGCTCCCCGGCGGGCGCGGCGGCCGTCGATTACGCGACCTCGGACGGCACGGCCAAAGCCGGGCTCGACTACGTCGCCACGTCCGGCACCGTCAGCTTCGCGCCCGGCGAGTTAACCAAAAGCTTCAACGTGCGGCTCATCAACGACGCGACCGACGAGGACACGCAGGCTTTCAGCGTCACGCTCAACAACCCGACGGGCGGCGTCTCGCTCGGAGGAAACACTACGACCTCCGTCAACATCCTCGACGACGACCGCATGCCGACGGCCTTCGCCGGCCCGTACCTCGTCGTGAACGAGGGCAGCACCGGGACGACGCAGGCCGTCTTCAGCATCCTCATCGGCCGCGCGAGCGACAAGCCCATCACCGTGCGCTACTCCACCCTGGACGGCACCGCCACGTCGCCGCAGGACTTCGAGGCCGCGAGCGGCGAGGCGACGTTCGCGCCGGGCCAGACCGTCGTGAACGTGAGCGTCGCCGTCCGCGCCGACACCGCGCCGGAGTTTCAGGAGAACTTCTTCCTCAGGGTCAGCGCGCCGACCGAGGACGGCCGCGGCTTCAACAGCAGCGTCTCCTGCTACATCTTCGACGACGACAATCAGCCGGGCATACACCTCTCCGCCGCCCGCTACGTGGTGGCCGAAGGCGCGGGGCACCTCGACATCCCGGTCGTGCGGCGCGGCGACACGTCGGCGGCCGTGAGCGTGAACTACCGCACGGCGGCCCACTCGGCCTCGGTGCACGACTTCACGCCGACGACCGGCCGACTCGACTTCGCGCCCGGCGAGGCCGAGAAGAGTTTCGTCGTGCTCGTCAACGACGACGCGTTCGTCGAAGACCCCGAGGATGTCGGGGTCTCGATTGCGGGGGCCGCGCTCGGCGGGCTCGGGTTTGAGGAGGCGCGCGTCCAGATCACGAGCGACGACGCGGCGCCGCCGACCGCCTCGAACAACCCCATCGACGACGCGGGCTTCTTCGTCCGCCAGCACTACCACGACTTCCTCGCGCGCGAGCCCGACCCGGCCGGCTTCGCCTTCTGGACGGGTCAGATCGAAGCCTGCGGCGCGGACGCCGAGTGCCGGCGCGCGCGGCGCGCGGGCGTCTCGTCCGCCTTCTTCCTCTCCATCGAGTTCCAGCGCACGGGCTACCAGGTCTTCCGCGTCCACGCCGCGACCTACCCCGAGAGTTATAACTCCGACCTCAACCAGCGCTTCTACCAGCTCGCGCCACTCAACCTCCTCTTCACGAACATGGCGAAGATTCAGGAGGGCGTCATCGTGGGACAAACCGGCTGGGATGAGCGCCTGCGCGAGCACACGCTCGGCTTCGCGCGCAGCTGGGTCGAGAGCGCGGATTTCAAGGCACAGCAGCCGGCCGACATGGCCGCCGGCGCCTACGTGGACAAGCTGTTCGCCAACGCCGGCGTCGCGCCCGGGGCGGGCGAGCGGGAGGCGGCGCTCGCGGCCTTCGGCGCGGGCGGCACGGAGGGACGCGCCGCCGCGCTGCTGAGCGTGACGGACGGCCGCCCGGTCTACAACCGCCAGTACAACGCGGCCTTCGTCGTGATGCAGTACTACGGCTACCTGCGCCGTGGGCCGAACGAGGCGCCCGACTTCAGCTTCGCGGGCTTCGACTTCTGGCTCGCGAAGCTCGACGCCTTCAGCCCGCCCGGCGAGGACGTGCGCGACGATTCGGTCGCCGCCGAACGCGCCGAACGCGCCGAGATGGCCCGCGCCTTCGTCGAGTCCGACGAGTACCGCGCCCGCTTCGGAATGCCTTGAGGGCACCTGTGCTATGATGTCCCGCTCTTTTCGACCCCGATTATTTGAACGGTTTTCTTTGTAAAGGATGAGACTTCGTCTGCTCTACCACGGCCACTGCTTCGACGGCGTGGCCTCGGCCGCGGTCTTCACGCGGTTCTACCTCTCGCGCGTGCGCCCCGGCTCGGACGTGGCCTACGCGCCGCTGCTCCACACGGCCGGCGCGCTCTTCGACGAGGCGATGTTCGACGGCGACGAGAACGCCATCGTCGATTTCAAGTACAGCCCGTCCGAACGCCTGACCTGGTGGTTCGACCACCACCAGTCGGCCTTCCTCTCCGCCGAGGACGAGGCGCACTTCCGCGCCGACCCCTCCGAAAGGAAGTTCTGGGACGCCGACAGCAAGTCCTGCACCGAGTTCATCGCGCGCGTAGCCTCCGAGCGCTTCGGCTTCCGCGACGCGTCACTCGACACGCTCGTCCATTGGGCGCACGTCATCGACGGCGCCTTCTACGAGTCGGCCGCGCAGCCCGTCGAGCTGAAAGAGCCCGCCCTGCAACTGATGCAGGTCATCGAGAACGTGGACGACGACTTCATCGAGTGGATCATCCGCCGACTCGTCACGCGCCCGCTCGAAGAGGTCGCTTCGGGCGAGGAGGTGCAGCGGCGCTTCCGGCCCTTGCTCGCGCGCCACGAGCAGACGCTCGACACCATCCGGCGCAAGGCCGCGTACGAGCGCGGCGCCGTCACCTTCGACCTCGTGGACGAGGGGCTCGAAGGCTTCAACAAGTTCATCCCCTACTACGTCTGCCCCGAGACGACCTACTCGGTGGCGGTCACGCGCGGCACGTACCGCACCAAAATCTCGGTCGGCTCGAACCCCTTCAGCCCGCGCCCGC
Source organism: uncultured Acidobacteriota bacterium (assembly GCA_963726735.1). Lineage (GTDB taxonomy): Bacteria > Acidobacteriota > Blastocatellia > Pyrinomonadales > Pyrinomonadaceae > QHXN01. The sequence continues at coordinate 284,188 of CAVSDM010000017.1, read as the reverse complement.
GCCGCCACAACATCGCCACCATCTGCGAGCGCTACGGCGGCGGCGGCCACGCCGTCGTCGGCGCCGTCTCCTTCAAGCCCGACGAGGTCGAGCGCGCCCGCGCCGTCGCCCGCGAGATACTCGCCGAACTGCGCGAGGGATTTGAGGGGTAGGGAGAAGCCAGTAGTCAGTAGAAAAATGAAGCGGCGCGTCCGAAGCCTTCGAGCCGGACGCGCCGCATTCTCTTTCTACTGACTACTGGCTACTTTAAAAATCACCCTTGCAGGTGTCGTGGCCGCAGTCGCAGTCGATCTGGATGGTGTTCGGGGTGCTCTGGCAGTGGACGCTACAGTACTTCTCGCCCTTATCGACGGGGCAGGTGCAAGGGGCGTTCTTGCAGGTGTTCGCCGCGTCGGCATCTCTCACGGTCTCGTCGGCCATCTTCGCTTCTCCTCCGGGTTGTCCTGTGGTCGAAAATATGACTTCGGTTCTATGCCAAATCACGCGCAGAGTCAAGGAAGTAGCGGCCGGCGGCCGCCGCTTACAGGTTCTTCCTTAAGAAGCCGATGATCTTCCAGGCGTCGAGGTAGACCCACGGGCGCTCGCCGCTGGTGTAGTGGCCGCAGGGGAGCCAGGAGACGTTGACGGGAACGCCCGTAGCGCGCACTCCCGCGATCACCTCGTGCGAGAGGTCGGCGGGGAAGGTCAGGTCGTGGCGCGCGGCGATGAAGCGCATGGGCCGGCGGCGCAAGTCGGCGAGCCTCCCGACGTAGCTCATCGGGCTGATGGGCAGCCACGCCTCGCGCAACTCTTCGAGCGTGAGCGCGCCCTCGATGCCGGCGCGCACGTGCTGCGTCGAGATGCCGCGCCAGACCACGTCGGCGACGTAGCCCGAGACGTGGTTGAAGACGCCCGCGTCGATCCGCTCGTCGTGGACGAAGGCGAGGAAGGCCGTGCACGACCCGATGCTCGTCCCCATCGCGCCGATGCGCTCGTACCCCTGCGCGTCGAGCCACGCGACGGCCGCGCGCGTGTCGATGACCGCCTGCCTGAGAGACTGGAGCGTGCGCCCCACGTTCGGGCTGACCATGTACTCTGCGCGCTGGAACCCCGCGGGCCGCCGCGCCTCGTGGTAGGGGAGCGTCAGGCGCAGCGCCGTGATGCCGAGCCGCGCCAGCAGGCGGCAGAGCGCGACGTGGCTCACCTCGTCGGCGTTCCACTGGGGGTTAACGACGACCGCGCGGCGCGGCTCTGCGCCCTTCGCGCGCGGGCTGCGGGGCGGCTGCGCGGGGAAGAGTCGCGCGCGGGCCGTGTTGTTCTCGGGGGTGGGCGTGCGGACGGCGCTCGTCCACGTGAGCAGGTCGCCGTCGAGCCTGTAGTCCTTGACGGGTTCGAGCGCGTAGAACTCTTCGCTGTGCGCGACCGCGCGGCGCGCGGCGGCGAAGACGGTCGCGCGCGGGTCGCGGCCGTCCGCCTCCTCGGAGACGTACCCGGCGCCCCACTCGAAGGGGAGCACGACGCGGTTCGTGTCGCGCGTCGCGCGCCGCCGCTCCTGCGCCCTGATGATGCTCCCCAGCAAGTCTTAAGTCCGAACCTTATGGATGATGACTAAGCGTTGAATCCTAAAGGTCGGCCGCGTCGAAGGCAAGCAGGGGCCAGGCCCGAAACGGAAGAGAGGCCGCCCCGGTTCGACTCGGGGCGGCCTCCCTGTTTCACTCACACGCCGTCGCTTACGGGTGCAGCGTCCAGAAGTTGTAGCTGCCGGAGCCGCTGTAGGAGTAGACCTGGAAGCGGTAGTAGGCGGCCGTGCCTGTGTAGGAGATCGTCTCGTTGGAGGTCGAACTCTCGCTGCTCGCGACCGTGACCCACGCCGAGCCGTTCCACCTCTGCAAGTAGAGGTCGAAGTCCGTGCCCGCCGGCCCGACCAGACAGCCCTTGTGCGTGCCCGAGGTGGCGCTGTAGTAGTAGCTGCCGTTCGGCTGGTAGTTGGAGGTGCCCGTGCCCGTGAGCGAGCCCATGTACTGCGTCCCGCCCGTGCAGGCCGCGGGCACGCCGCCGCCCCCGCCGCCGCCCGTCGTCAGGAGCGAGTAGAGCAGGCGGTTGGGCGAGCCGGTGCCGATGCCCGTCAGCACGCCCGTCGTCGCCGTGTTGACGATCTGGTCGCGCACGGTCGCGGGGCTCGCGCCCGTGTTGTTCTGGAGGTAGAGCGCCGCCACGCCCGCCACGTGCGGCGTCGCCATCGACGTGCCCGAGATGGTGTTCGTCGCCGTGTCGGACGTGGACCACGAAGACTGAATCGAGGAGCCGGGCGCGAAGAGGTCGAGGCAGGTGCCGATGTTCGAGAAGTCCGACTTGGCGTCGGTCGAGGTCGTCGAGCCGACGGTGATGGCCGCGGCGACGCGCGCCGGCGAAGAGTTGCAGGCGTTCGCGCTGTACTCGTTGCCGGCGGCGACGGCCGTCGTCACGCCCGAGTTGATCAGGTTCTGGATGGCCGTGTCGAGCGCGGTCGAGGCGCCGCCGCCGAGCGAGAGGTTGGCGACCGCGGGGAGCTGACGGTTCGCCGTCACCCAGTCCACGCCCGAGATGACGGTCGAGTCCGTGCCGTCGCCGTTGCAGTCGAGCACGCGCACGCGCGTGGAGCGTGACGCCCTTGGCGACGCCGTAGGTCGAGCCGCCGATGGTGCCCGCGACGTGCGTGCCGTGGCCGTTGCAGTCGTTCTGGCCGTTGCCGTCGTTGATCGAGCTGAAGCCGACGCCGCTCGCGCGGCCGCCGAACTGCGTGTGCGTCGAGCGGATGCCGGTGTCGATGACGTAGGCGTGGACGCCCGCGCCCGTCGGCGTGTAGTTGTACTGCGCGTCGAGCGGGCGGTTGCGCTGGTCGATGCGGTCGAGGCCCCACGGCGGGTTGTTCTGCGTGGTCGAGGCCGAGACGACGCCGTCCTCTTCGACCGACTCGACGCGCGGGTCGTCGGCCAGCGCCTCGGCCGCCTCGGGCGTGAGCTGCGCGGTGAAGCCGTTGAGCGCGTGCTTGAAGACGTGCTTGAGCTGGCCGCGGTGCAGGCCGACGAGGTCTGCGGCGAGGTTGGGCGCGAACGAGCTGTCGCCGCGCGCGCCCGCGGCCCAGTCCGCGAGCGTGACGATGTACTGCCCCTCGACGGGGCGCGCCTTCTTCTTGACCTTACTCTTCTGACCCTGGCCCGAAGAGGCGGGCGCGACCGAGAGGGCGACGGCGACCAGAAGCAGCAGCGCGGCCGCCGTGAAAACTGAAATTCTCTTCATTCAAACCTCCGAGTGTGTTGGTGAGCCTGTGCCTGTGACAGCGCGCGGCCACGCGCGCCCCGAGACGGGCGCGGACGCGGACGCGGCGCTGCCGCGGAAGATGGGTGTTCGTGCGGAAGGTCATACAGCGCGCGCGCGTTTTTTAATTGGGCGCGAGGGGCCGCGGAAATCTCTTCGGGCAGAGTAAGAGAGACTTCGGGCCTGGCTGCGTTTACTCCGGCGGTCGGGTGCCGAATGGAGCGAGGTTCGGGGTCAAGGCACGGCCCGTGAGGGGCCTCAAAAACTAAGCTCGGGGGTTTTGAAACTAACTTTGGGGAAGGCGACTATAAACAGATTCGTCCCGCCGCGCAAGTCGGGAGGCGGGAGCCTCAGCGCTTCCGGCGCTCGCGGTAGCGCGCGAGCATCTGCGGCGAGATGAGGAGGGTTTGGAGCAGCGAGCCGGTCGCGAACCGGCGCGCGAGCGAGCGGAAGAGCGAGGCCGCGCCGGGCGTGTAGGCGAACCACCAGACATCGTGCATGAAGGTGAGGCGGTTGACGTGGATGTGGTGCGGCGCGACCAGCTCCAGCAGTCCGAGCCGGCCGTGCGTGCGCCCGAGGCCGCTCTGCTTGACGCCGCCCCACGGCGTCTGCGCGATGCCGTGCGTGTAGAGCACCTCGTTGACCATGACGGTGCCGGCCTCGATGCGCGAGGCGACGCGGCGGCCCCTCCTTAAATTTCGCGCGTCCACACGCTCGCCGTCAGCCCGAACTCGCTGTCGTTGGCGAGCGCGACGGCCTCCGCCTCGTCGCGGAAGGTCATCAGGGGGAGGACGGGGCCGAAGGTCTCCTCGCGCATGACGGCCATCGAGTGATCGACGCCGTCGAGCACGGTCGGCTCGTGGAACCAGCCGCGCTCCGAACAATCTTTCGCGCGACCGCCGCCCGTCAGAACGCGCGCGCCGCGCTCGACCGCGTCACGGACGTGCTCTTCGACCGTCCGCAGTTGCCGCTCGCTCGACATCGAGCCGAGGTCCGCACGCCGACGCCCGGCTCCTGCCGGAGCGCCTTCGTCTTCTCGACGACGCGGCGCGTGAACTCTGCGGCGACACTTTCATGCACGTAGCAGCGCTCGACCGAGGCGCACGCCTGGCCCGAGTTGGCGAACGCGCCCCACACGGCCGCCTCCGAAGCGGCCGAGAGGTCCGCGTCCTCGAAGACGATCATCGGGTCTTTGCCGCCGAGTTCGAGGACGACGGGGAGGAGTCTGCGCGCCGCCGCCTCGGCCACGCGCCGCCCCGTCGGGACGCTGCCCGTGAACATGACCTTATCGACGCCCGCTTCGACGAGCGCCGCGCCGGTCGAGCCGTCGCCCGTCACGACCTCAAGCAACCCCTCCGGCAGCCCCGCGCGCTGAAAGACTTCGCCGACCTTGAGGCCGACGAGCGGCGTCAGCTCGCTCGGCTTGAGCACGACACTGTTGCCGGCCATGAGCGCCATCACGACCTCGCCCAGCGGCGTCGCCCAGGGGAAGTTCCACGGCGAGATGATGCCGACCACGCCGAGCGGGCGATACTCGATGACGGACGTGCGACCCATGAAGCGGTAGAGGCCGATGTCGATCTTCTCCGGCCGGAGCATCCGCCCGGACCTGCGCGCGAAGAACTGCATCAGGTCGAGCGTGGGCACGAGCTCCATCGCCAGCGCCTCGGCCGCGGGCTTGCCCGACTCGCGCGAGATGAGCTCGGCGATCTCGTCCATCTCTTCGAGCACGAGCGCGCGCGCGCGCAGGACCACCGCCGCGCGCTCGCTTGAACGACCGCGCGCCCCAACCCTTCTGCGCCGCGCGCGCGCGCGCGACCGCCGCTTCGACCTCCTCGGCCGAACGCAAGGGCACGCGCCCGACCTCCTCGCCCGTCGCCGGGTCGTAAGAGACGACTTCGCGCGTCGCTTCGGTCAGATGCGTTGACGGTTTGAGTCTCTGTGATTTGAGTCGCCATGTTCGGTTTGCCTCGCGCGGATTATGGCGCGAAAGGTGAGGAAGGTTGTGGAAGCGTCGCGGCGAGAGCGCGTCCCACGTTTCCGCGGCGCCGCGCGCACGGGTTAGAATCGCGGCGGGAAGAGTTCACTTTGAGAGGTCGAAGATGACAAGACCGCAGCTCGCGGAGTTCATGCGGCGGATGGAGCCGGACTCCGTCGCCATCATCCCGGCGGCGCGCGAGGTGACGCGCTCGCACGACACGGAGTACCGCTTCCGGCAAGACTCGGACTTCTACTACCTGACCGGCTTCCGCGAGCCCGACGCCCTGGCCGTCGTCGCGCCCGGGCGCGAGAAGCCCTTCACGCTCTTCGTGCGGCCCGCGCGACCGCGAGAAGGAGATTTGGAACGGGCGGCGCGCCGGCGTCGAGGGCGCGAAGGAGTCTTACGGCGCCGACGAGGCTTACCCCGTGGAGGAGTTCGACGCCAAGCTCACGGAGCTGCTCGACGGCGCGCGCAGCCTCTACTACCGGCTCGGCAACGGCCACGCGGAGCTTGACCAGACGCTCATCCGCCAGCTCTCGCGCATGCGCATGTTGGGTCGCAAAGGGGTCAAACCGCCGCAGGCCATCATCGACCCCGGCGCGCTCATTCACGAGATGCGCCTCGTCAAGTCTCGAGGATGAGATCGCGCTCATGCGCCGCTCGGCCGACATCGCGGCCGAGGCGCACCGCGAGGCGATGCGAGCCGCGCGGCCCGGCATGAAGGAGTACGAGCTTGACGCCCTCATCGAGTACGTCTTCCGCCGCAACGGCTCGGCCGCGCCCGCCTACAACTCCATCGTCGGCGTCGGGCGCCAACGCGACCATCCTCCACTACGTGGACAACGCCGCCGAGTTGCAGGACGGCGACCTGCTCCTCATCGACGCGGGCGCCGAGTACGAGGGCTTCGCCTCCGACATCACGCGCACCTTCCCGGTCAACGGCCGCTTCAACGACGCGCAGCGTGACATCTATCAACTCGTGCTCGACTGCCAGGAGGAGTGCATCCGGATGGTCAGGCCCGGCGTCACGCTCGAAGAGATGCACGAGCGCTCGGTCGAGATCCTGACCGAGGGCATGGTCAGGCTCGGGCTGCTCAAGGGCGAGCCGGAGAAGCTCATCGAGGAGGAGCGGGTACAAGAAGTTCTACATGCACCGCCTCGGCCACTACCTCGGCATGGACGTACACGACGCTGGGCGCCTACCACGTCGAAGGCCGGCCCCGCCCCGTCGAGCCCGGCATGGTCATGACGGTCGAGCCCGGCCTCTACATCGCCGAAGACGCCGAAGACATCCCCGACAAGTACCGCGGCATCGGCGTCCGCATCGAAGACGACGTGCTCGTCACCCCCGACGGCTTCGACGTGCTCACCGACAAGGCGCCCAAGCAGGTCGAAGAGATCGAGGCGTTGATGCAGGATAGTAAGCAGTAGGCAGTCGCCGCGTCAGCGGCGGATGAATGTAGCCCGGCCTTTCAAGGCCGGGGCATGGACGATTAACAGAACGCCGCGTCGCGTCAGCGACGCCTGAACGTGTCGCCATGTTCAGGCGTCGCTGACGCGACGCGGCGTTGTTTGCTCAACCCCAACCCGGCCTTGAAAGGCTGGGCTAAACTCACGCGCCGCTGACGCGGCGGACTACGCACCGCATTCAATCACCTGCCTACTGCTTCCTCCCCGTCAGGTCGGCAATGACGTTGATGAGGGCGGCGGGCTCGACGGGCTTGGAGACGTGGAGTTGGAAGCCGGCTTCGAGGGCCAGCGCCCGGTCGGCTTCGCCCGCGTAGGCCGTGAGGGCGACCGAGGGGAGCGGGCGGCCGCGCTCGATTCCGAGCGCGCGGACGCGCCGGATGAACTGGTAGCCGTCCTCGCCCGGCATGCCGATGTCGCACAGCAGCAGGTCGGGCCAGTCGCCCGCCAGCTCGCCCCACGCGGCCTCGGCCGACCCGACGGCCGTCACCCGCGCGCCCTTCATCTCCAGCAAGGTCTTCAAGAGACCCAGCGCGTCCGGCTCGTCGTCCACGACGAGCACGCTCATGCCCTTCAGGATCGCGGACTGCGCGTTGCGCGAAGAGAACTTCTCTTCCGCCTGCCCCTCCTCCGACGGCCCGACCTCGGCGTTCCGCACAAGGGGCAGCTCGACCGTGAAGGTCGAGCCCTCCCCCTCGCCCCCCGACTCGACGCGCACCGAGCCGCCGTGCAGCTCGACGAGGTGACGGACGATGGAGAGCCCGAGGCCGAGCCCGCCGTGGACGCGCGTCGTGGACTGGTCGCCCTGCCGGAAGCGGTCGAAGACGTACGGGAGGAAGTTGGGGCTGATGCCCGGGCCGTTGTCGGTCACGACGATGCGCGCGTACGCGCCCGCGCGCCCGACCGAGAGCCGTACGTCGCCGCCGATGGGCGTGAACTTGACCGCGTTCGACAGAAGGTTCCAGAAGACCTGCTGCAAGCGGCGCGGGTCGCCCATGACGGGGCCGACGCCGGGCTCGAACTCCGGGCGCAGGGTGATGCTCTTGGCCGAGGCCGCGTGGCGCACGGTGTCCACGGCCGCCTCGACGACCCCGCGCAGGTCGGTCGGCGCGGCGTCGAAGCGCAGGTGGCCGGTGATGATGCGCGACACGTCGAGGATGTCGTCCACGATCTGCTGCTGCGCGCGCGCGTTGCGCTCGACGATCTCGACGGCCGTCTTGAAAGTCTTCTCGTCGAGCCGGCTGTCCTTCAACATCGACGACCAGCCGAGGATGGCCGTCAGCGGCGTTCGCAGTTCGTGCGAGAGCGTGGCGAGGAACTCGTCCTTGAGCCTTGACGCCTCCTCCGCGGCCTCGCGCGCGCGGGTCTCGAAACGGAGGAGGCGCATGTTCTCGATGGCGACGGCCGCGAGGTTGGCGGCCATCTTCATCGCCGTGACGTGCTCCTCGCGGTAGGCGTGGTTCTCGTAGGACTGCACCTCGACGGTGCCGACGATGCGCCCCATCGTCGCCAGCGGGGCGACGAGCGACGACTGCGGCCTGAGGCCGTTGTCCGGCCCGACGAGGATGCCGACCTGCCCCCGGCCCGCCTGCTTCGTCTGCCAGTAGTCGTTCGTGATGACGACCTGCCGCCTGCGCACCGCCACGCTGTTCGGCCCCTCGGCCGAGACGGGCATCGGCGGCAACGAGGAGACATCCAACCTCCTCGCCGTCGCCCCACGCGTACTGCGCCGTCCGCACGTCGCGCGCCTCGTCGTAGAGCGAGATGAAGATGCCGATGCACGGCACGCTCACCACCGCGAAGTCGCGCAGGTCGCGGAAGATGGTCAGGTGGTCGCGCGCCGTGCCCAGCGATTCCGCGAGGTGCGACAGACGGTGGAGCAGCGTCTCGTACTCGCGCAGCGCGCGCCGCTCGGCCGCGTGCACCGCCGCCTCGGCGCGCTTGACGCTCGGTGAGGTCTGTGCGAGACGCCGACGACGCCGACCAGACGCCCCGCCTCGTCGTGGATGGGCGTGTCGGTGACCATCGCGGGGAAGGTGGTGCCGTCGCGCCGCCTCAGGGTGAACTCGCCCGACCACGTCTTGCCCGCGGCGAGCTGCGCCATGATCTCCGCGGCCTGCATGCCCTCGCTCTCGCCGGGCGTGACTTCGAGCACGTCGCGCCCGACGGCCTCCGCGGCGGGCCAGCCGTAGAGCCTTTCGGCGTAGCCGTTCCAGTAGGTGATGCGCCCTTTGAGGTCGGTGGCGATGACGGCCTGCTCGACGGTGTCGAGCAGGTGCGCCTGGAAGCGGATCGAGTCTTCGGCGCGCTTGCGCTCGGTGAGGTCGCGGACGCTGGCGACGAAGCCGCGCACCCGACCCTCCGCGTCGAAGTCAGAGACGTAGCGAGACGCTGACGTAGCGGCGCGAGCCGTCGAGATACTCCAACTCCCGCTCGAAGTATGCGTCGCGCCCGGCGAGCGCCTCCCGCATGGAAGGGAGGACATCGGCGTACGCCTTCTCGCCGAGCACCTCGCGGACGTGCGTGCCGTAAAGCTCTTCGTGCGGGCGGCCGACCCAGGCGTCGTAGGCGCGGTTGTTGTAGCGGAAGCGAAAGCCTGTGTCCATGTACGAGACGGGAGCCGGGATGGCGTCGAGGATGCGGCGCAGGTGTGCGTCGTCGAGGCGGGAGTCTTCGTCGGGCGTCGCGGCGAGGGGGTCGCGACGCCCGTTCAGGTCGTCAATGGGGGCCATCTAAATTCTAAAGCAGGTGACCGACGGGCGTAGCCGCAGGTTCGAGGACTCCGGCCGCGCCCCTTCGCGCGTGTGGCGTGGGGCCGCACCCGCGCGCTCTTAAAACCGCCACAGCATTATCAACCGTGCGCGCCGACTTCTCAACCTCCCGCCGCGCACGCCTCATTTGGTGAGGCGGAAGAAGACATCCTCGAAGGGTTCGTCGGGCATACGCGCGAGGCGGCGCAGTTCCGCGGGCGTGCCCTCGGCGACGAAGCGCCCCGCGCGCATGACGCCCGCGCGGTCGGCCACGCGCTCGACGAAGCTCATCACGTGCGAGGAGACGACGAAGGCGCGGCCGGCGTCGCGCTCGCGCTCGACCCGCAGGCGGAGCTTGCGCATCATCTCCACGTCCAGGCCGTTGAGCGGCTCGTCGAGCACGAGCACCCGCGGACTGCCGACGAAGGCCGCGGCGAGGCCGAGCTTCTTCCTCATGCCGAGCGAGTAGCCGCCGACCCACTTGCCCTCGACCGCGCTCAGCTCGAAGAACTCGACCTCCTCGGAGACGCGCGCCTCGTCGGCGCCCTTCAGCCCCGCGACCAGGCGCAGGTACTCGCGCCCCGTCAGCCGTTGGTAGAAGTACAGCTCCTCCGGCAGGTAGCCCACGCGCCGCTTCGCCGCCAGCGGCCGCCGCCGCATCTCCTCGCCGCAGACCACGACGCCGCCCGCGTCGGGCTCGGCCAGGCCCGTCATCATCCTGATCAGGTTGACTTCCCCGCCCCGTTCGCCCCCAGCAACGCGTAGACCTCGCCCGCGCTCACGCGCAGGCTCACCGCGTCCACGGCCAACGTCTCGCCGTAACGCTTCGTCACCGACTCTACGATCAGCAGTTCTTCTCTACTCAAACGCCCTCCGCTCGACCCAGAGGTAAAAACCCGCCGCGCGGGAAAATTCAGCTTGCTTTATTTTCTCGATTCTATACAATGCGTCGCTCGACCTCGCTTAGACTCGTCCCACTCACGACGGCCCGGAAGGCCGTAAAGGAGACGTTATGAACTGCCAGAATCCTCAGTGCCTGACCAAACCCGCCTTGAGAGTGTACCGCTCGGAAATTATGGAAAGAGTACCTCGTCTGCGACACCTGCGGCTCGAAGACCGAGGTGAGCACCACTCTGGGGCAATTCCTCGGCGTGGCCGGGCCGGTCGCGGCCGTCGGCGCCGCCGTGCTCGGCGCCCTCGCCTGGTTCGACGACAACAACAACTCCTGAGTCGAAGTTCGACCCCGCGCCTCTCATAACTCACGAATCGAAGCCCGCCCGTGGCCTCATGCGTCTCGGGCGCCGGAGGAAGCTATGCACATCCCCAAGTCCTGCCCCGTGTGTCACAAAGACCTCAGTCCGTTCACAGCACTCACCGCTCTCGCCAGGTGGGGCGGCTTTCTCGCCAAAATGATTCTGGCCCTCCAGGGGAAACCGGTCAGGATGAATAACAACAACTTGGTCGGACTCGTACACAAGTGCGCGGTGTGCGGGCAGCCGCGCTTCTAGGCGCGGCCGGCCCGGCTCACGCGATCTCACCCTTGAGATAAACCTGCGCGCGCATCGCCGCCGCGCATGCAGAGCGGCTGGACGGCGAAGCCGTAGACGGCGAGGCCGATGGGCCAGAGGAAGGCCGTCATGCCCCCGGCCGCGAGCCCCGCGCAGAGCACGAGGATGAGCGCGAGCCCGGGCTGCGCCGGCATCTCGAAGGCGAGCCCGCCCGCGGCCGTGCTCACCAGCCACCACAGCCACACGCACTCCGCCAGAAGCGGCACGGCGTAGACGGCCGGCACGGCCCCGCACAGCAACCCCGCGACCCACGCGGCGGCCGCCGCCGGGGCCGTGACGACGCGCGCCAGGTAGAGCTTCGCGCGCCACGCGTCCTCGCCCTTCAGACCGACGGAGCGTTCGAGCCACAGGTGCGGCTCCTGGTGCGCGACCAGCACGGGCACGAGCGACGCGAGCGCGGCCGACGCCAACACGCACGCGAACTTCACCGCCAGCACCTTCGGCAGCCACGTCATCGAGCCGAACCCCTCGGCCTCTCCCTCGGCCAACACGTCGCCCGCGAGCAGCGCCGACCAGCAGCACTATCAGGAGCAGCCCCGACGCCCGCCGCCGCGTACACGGCCGACGAGAAACCCCTCAACACCAGACGCAGGTCGCGCGCGAGCTGCGCCGCCAGCGTCTCATCATTGCCGCGCACGCGCGCCGCGCGAAACGCTCTACGAGCGCGCCCCAACGCTCGCGCGCGCCCAGACGCTGCGCGAACTCCGAGTCGGCCGCGCGCCAACGCGCGTGCATCGCGAACGCCACGCGCGGCGCAGCACGACGGCCGTCAAAACCCCGCACACGAACAGCGACGTTCGACTGAACAACGTCAACGCGCCCGGCCTCACGACCGACGCCAGCAAAGCCCCCGCCGCCGACGCGCACACGACCACCGACCCCGCCAACGCCGACGCGCGCGCGACGCCGCGCCTGTGCGACCAACGCACCCACACGAGCGCCGACAGCACCTCGCCCGACGCGAGCACGCACACGAGCAGCGCCGCCGACGCGAAGACCGTCGCGCCGAACGCCTCCGCCCGCGAGCCAGCGCAGCACGAGCGCCACGGCTCCGACCGCGCACGCGTGTCCCGCGCGCCGCGCGAGCGCCGCCGACAGTTGCACGTTCATCGAGACCGGCAGCGCGTCCAGCACCCACTCGGGCCGCCGCACGTGATAGACCTCTATGCTCGCGCGCGAGAGGCTGAGCGCGACCAGGCACGCCGCCGCCAGCACCCCGGCCGCGAGCGTCTGCGCCTCCGTCGGGCTCCACGCGGCCTCGCGCACCATGCGCCCGACGCCGAAGTAGGTCATCCCCAGCACCAGCGGCCCGAGCACCAGCAGCGCGTAGAGATTCTCCCGCGCCCAGCGCCCGCCCTCCAAAGCCCACGCGCCCGCGATGAGTTTCAGTTGACGCATCTCTGAAAAGTTAAGCGCCGCCCTGCTCCGCCCTCTTCCGCTCAATCGCGGCGGCGATGCGGTTCTCCAACACCACGTCGGGCAGTGTAGTTTTCGAGTTTGAGGAAGTGCGCGGCCGCCGCGTAGAGCGCGGCTTGTGGGACGAGGCCGACGACCTCGCTGGCGAGCACTTCGACGCCCAACTTCTCCGCCTCGCGCCGCACCGCCTCGAAGGCGTGGTGCAGGTTCGTCCGCTCGTAGCTCGTCAAATTCATCGAGACCTGCACGACGCCGCGGCTCTCCAGCTCGAACCCGAGCGCCTTCAGGTGCAGCAGTCCGCCGTCGCGCTCGCGCACGGCGCGCGCGATGCGCTTCGCCGCCGAGAGGTCGCCCGTCTTCAGCGTCACGTTGTAGGCGATGAGCAGAGGCCGCACGCCGACGATGGCACGCGCCCGCGGTCGGGTGGACGCGCGGCTCTCCCACGTCGGGCGCGCGCTCGGGGACGGTCGCGATCTGCTCGCGCAGCAGCTCGAAGCCGCCGCGCCTCACGTCGGCGAGGTTGCGCCGCTCGTCCTTCAGCGCCGCGCTCTCGTAGAAGTAGACGGGGATGTTCAGCTCGCCCCAGATGCGTCGCCCCGCCTCGTGCGCGAGCGCGACGCACTCCTCGACGTTGATGCCGCGGACGGGGACGAACGGCAGCACGTCGCACGCGCCCATGCGCGGGTGCTGGCCGGCGTGACGGCTCAGGTCGATCAGTTCGCGCGGCGCGCGCGACGACGCGGACGGCCGCTTCAACTACCGTCTCGGGCGGCGCGACGAAGGTGACGACCGAGCGGTTGTGGTCGGGGTCGATGTGCGTGCCGAGGACGACGGCGCCCGCGACTGCCTCGACCGCCTCGACCAGACGCTCGACGACGCGCGGGTCGCGACCCTCGCTGAAGTTGGGCACACACTCGACGACGCGTTCCATGCCGTTCAATACTAACCCGCGCCTCGGCCTCGGCGCACTCCCGAGAATTTCAAATTTGAAATTTCAAATTCTTAGGTACACTCGACCCGACATCTTTCAAGGAGACCTTGCCCGATGCTCGCACTCTTCCTGGCCCAACTCCTCCTGCTCGCGCAGGACGCGCCGCCGCGCTCGTACCCGCCCGAGTTCGAGAACGCGCGCGTGCGCGTGACGCGCGTCCGTTACGCGCCGCGCGAGAAGATCGCCGCGCACGACCACCCCGCGAACCCGACGGTCTACGTCTACCTGCGCGACAGCGGCCCCGTCCGCTTCATCCACACGGGCGAGGAGCAGTTCACGCTCACGCGCCCGGCCGTCAGGGCCGGCGGCTTCCGCCTAAGCCGTGGCGCGCAGGAGACGCACGCCGTCGAGAGCCTGACAGACCTGCCGACCGAGTACCTGCGCGTGGAGTTCAAAGGGCTCGCGGTTGACCGGCAGGTCTTCCGCGGCCGCTTCCCGCCCGAGCCGCGCGCCGCCCGCCTGCGCGTAGGGCAGAAGGTCAGGTTCGAGGACAGGAACATCCGCATCACGCGCGTCACCTGCGCCGCACGGCGCCCGTGCGCGGGCTTGAGCGGCGGCGACGCCGCGTCGCTGCTAGTCGCGCTGACGCCCGCCAGCTCAACTCGGCGGACGTCGGGGCGGAGTTGACGCTCGCGCTCGGGCAGACGATGTGGGCTGAGGCCGGCGCGGCCCCGCCTTTCGCGAACGCCTCGGACAGACCGGCCGAGTTCCTGCGGATTGATTTGAAGTGAGCGGGCCGTCAGTCACCTCTATTCTCTTCCGACCGGAACTGTGAGAACATCGCGCGGGCTTTCGACGCGCGACCTATTTTCAAGGGGGCGGATGCCGTGGGCGAGTCGGAAGTTCTTTTAGACAAGGCCGAGCAGAAGGCGGCGCGCTTCACGCGCTCCGCGCGGCCGTGGATCGAGCGGCTCGCGCGGTTCGGCTACGCGGCGAAGGGCGTCGTCTACGTCCTCATCGGCTCGCTCGCCGCGCTCGGCGCGTTCAAAGGGCAGAGGGCGGCGAAGGCCCCACCGACTCGCGCGGCGCGCTCACGCAGATCGTCCGACAGCCTTACGGTCGCGTCATGCTCGGCGTCGTCGCCGCGGGGCTCGCCGCCTACGCGCTGTGGCGCGTCGTGCAGGCGCTCAGGGACACGGAAGACAAGGGCACGAGCTGGAAGGGGCTCGCGATCCGGACGGGCTACGCCTGCATCGGCGTGGTCTACGCGGGGCTCAGCTTCTCGGCCGTGCGGCTCATCCTCGGCGAGGACGCGGGCCGGAACAGCGACGAGACGACGAAGGGTTGGACGGCGCTCGCGCTCATGTTCCCGCTCGGCCAACTGCTCGTGGGACTGGTGGGGCTCGGGGTCATCGGCTTCGGCCTCTGGCAGTGCTACAAGGCTTTCACCGCCAAGTTCCGGCGCAAGTGGAAGCGGCACGAGATGAACGAGCACGCGCGCGCGCTCGCGATGCGCGCCGGGCAGGTGGGACTGGTCGCGCGCGGCGTCGTCTTCGGCATCATCGGCCTCTTCCTGATCCAGGCGGCCTGGTGCGCGCGGGCGGAAGAGGCGCGCGGCTTGAGCGGCGCGCTGCGCGCGTTGGAGCAGCAGCCCTACGGCCCCTACGTCCTCGGCGCCGTCGCCCTCGGCCTCGTCGCCTACGGCCTCTACATGTTCGTCGAGGCGCGCTACCGGCGCATGATCATCGACTGAATCCAGACATGCCCGTCTCCGACCGTTTCATCAAAGAGCGCAAGGGCGCGTGGCAGCGCCTCGAAGACCTTTTGGGGATGCTCGACCGCTCGTCCCTGCGGCGCCTGCACCGCGAGGAGGTGCGCGAGCTGGGGCGCATCTACCGGCGCACCTCGTCCGACCTCGCCATCGCGCGCGCCGAGTGCCGCGACCCGCGACTGGTCAACTACCTCAACAGCCTCGTCATCCGCGCGCACGGCCGCATCTACCGCGCCGACGCCTCCGAGGGGCGCCACCGCGTGCGCAACTTCTTCGCGCGCGACTTTCCGCGCACCTTCCGCCGCACGTGGCGCTTCACGGCGCTCGCCTTCGCCGCCTACGCGCTCTTCGCCGCGCTGGCGTTCGCGGCCACCACGCGCGACCCGGAGTTCTCCGAGCTGGCCGGCATCCCGGCGCAGGCGCGCGAGCACATCCTCGAACAGAAGCCGCGCTGGTGGGAGCGCGCCAACGACGCGAACCAGTTGGCCGCCACCTACATCGGCACGAACAACATCCGCGTCACCTTCTACGCCTTCGCCCTCGGCGCGACCTTCGGCCTCGGCACGCTCTACTACATGGCCGCCAACGGCCTCAGCCACGCCGCGACCGTGGCGCTCACCTTCCGCGCCGGCTACGGCGGCGAGATGCTGACGTTCATGGCCGCGCACGGCGTCATCGAGCTGACCTGCATCTTCATCGCGGGCGGCGGCGGCCTCCTCTTCGGCACGGCGCTGCTCTTCCCCGGCGACCGCCCGCGCTTCGACAACCTCCGCCTGCGCGGCCGCGAGTCCGTCCAGCTCATCGTGGGCTGCGTCCCCCTCCTCGTCGTCGCCGGCACCATCGAGGGCTTCATCTCCCCCGCCCCCATCCCCGCCGCCATCAAATTCGCCGTCGCCGCCGCCACCGGCGTCGCCCTCTACTCGTATCTACTCCTCGCCGGCCGTGGAGAAGCGGCGCCGTAACTTTAGCCGCAGTCAGCTCCTCGCTCTCCACAAAAAGTAGTTTTGTAACGCCGGAGTGCCGGCTGGTCACAAAAGGTTTGCGCGGGCGCGGCGGATGGAGCAGTAGTGTGCGGAGCGAAAGGAGAGAGTGCATGTTTCTCATCACACACTTGTTGACCGTGTCGGCGCTGCTGTTTCCGTTCGCGCCCGCGGCGCAGATGGAGACGGGGCGGGAGCGGGCCGTGGCTCTGGTCGAGCGGGTGGGCGGGACGTTCGAGGTGGACATGAGGGCCGCGGGTAACCCCGTCGTCAGGATAGACCTGCACGGGACGGCCGTGACGGACGACGATTTGGAGGCGCTCGCGGGCCTCGGCGGGCTCCGGCACCTCGACCTGCGTCTGACGAAGGTCGGCGACAAGGGCGTGGCTCACCTGAAGCGCCTGAAGGGGCTGCGCTTCCTCAACCTGTTCCGCACGCAGTTGGGCGACCGGGGGCTCGAACAGTTGAAGGAGCTGAGGGCGCTCGAAACCCTGCTCATCGGCGGGACACGGGTGACGGACGAAGGGCTCGCCCACCTCAAGTCTCACCCGCGGCTGAAGAAGCTCAGCCTCTTCGACACGCAGGTCGGCGACGCGGGCGTGGCGCGGCTCACGTTCCTGTCGGAGTTGGAGACGCTGCTCATCGGCAGGTCGAAGGTGACGGAAGAGGGCGCGAAGGCTTTGCAGAAAGAGTTGCCGAAGCTGCGCTTCACGGAGAACATGTGAGCGGCCCGTGCGGCTTACAGCAGCCCGCGCTCTTTGACGCGGATGTAGGTCTCTAAGAGTGCCGGGACGAGCGAGCCGGTCGTCACGTCGAGGGCGAGGCCGCCCTGCGCTTCGACGAGGCGCAGGGCGGCCTCGCGTTGGAGCATGATCTCTTCGGCGACCGACTGCGCGAAGAGTTCTTCGAGGTCCGCGGGCGCGTCGCGGACGGAGGCGCGCAGGTCGCGGTCGGCGATGGTCGTGACGAGCGGGAGGTGGCGCGGGCGCAGGAGGCGCAGGGAAGTCAGAAGCTCGCGCGAGCCCTCCTCGTCCACGAGGTCCGTGAGGAGGACGACGAGCGCGCGCCGCTTGCAGTTGGCGGCGACGAACTCGAAGGCGCGCGTGTAGGAAGGCTCGATCAGCTCGGGCTCGACGGCGTGGAGCGCTTCGAGCACGAGGTCGAGCTGCTCGCGCCCCTTCCCCGGCGGCACGTAGGCGTTGACGCGGCGGCCGAAGACGAGCAGTCCCGCGTGGTCGCCCGCGCGCCGCGCCGCGCTCATCAAAGCCAAGCGCGGCGTGGATGGCCGTGTCGAACTTCGTCTCGCGCTCGATGCGCGCCGTCATCAGGCGCCCGGCGTCTAAGGCTATCAGCACCGTCTGGTCGCGCTCGATCTGGTACTGCCGCGTCGTCAGGCGCCCGCGCCGCGCCGTGGCCGACCAGGAGACGTGGCGCAGCTCGTCGCCCGGCACGTACTCGCGCAGAGACTCGAAGTCGCGCCCCTCGCCGCGCCACGCGGCGCGACGCTGCGCGGCGACGAGCGAGCGCGCGCCGAGCGCCTTCAACTCCGCCTCGCGCGCGCGCCTCACGTTCGGGTAGACCTTGACCGACGCCGTCTCGCCCGCCAGCTCCTCGCGCCACGCGAGCCCGAGGCGCGTCCGCACCCGCACGGCCACGCGCCCGAACTCGAAGCGCCCGCGCCGCTGCGGCTTCAGCACGTAGACGAGCGCCTTCGACTCCTGCGGCCCCAACGTCAGCTCCGCCTCGCGCGGCGAGAGGAGCGCAAGCTCCGGCGGGTACTCGTCCTTCAGCTTCAGACGGAACGCGCGCGGCGTGTGGTTCTCGACGCGGACGCGCACCTCGGTCTCCGCCCCGATGTGGAAGCGCCCGCCGAACTCGCGAAAGATTTCGAGGCCCGCGGGCAGTGCGGCTCGTCGCGCACGTCGAAGAAGGCCAACGCCAGCAGCCCCAGCGTCGTAGACGAGCGCCGCCCAACGCAACCCCGGCCGCCCCCAGGACAGCGACAGCGGCACGAAGCCCACGGCCAGCAGCGCGTAGAAGAGTTTTGAGAAGACGAAGCGCATCCGACCTTCTTACCCGGCGACCTTCATCATCGTGGCGAGCATCGTGGCGACTAGCTTCTCGCCGCCGTCATCTTTGAGCGAGTAGAAGTCGCCGGCGCAGACCGTCAGGTTGCGGCCCGCGCGGACGACGCGGGCGCGGGCGACGAAGCTCCGGCCCGCGGCGGGCGAGAGCAGGTTGAGCTTGAACTCGACGGAGAGGACCTCGGCGCCCGGCTCCGTCAGGCTCAGCGCCGCGTAGCCGCAGGCCGTGTCCACTATCGCCGTCACAAGACCGGCGTGCAGGTAGCCGTGCTGCTGCGTGAAAGCCTCCCGGAAGTCAATCCCGATCTCGACCTCGCCCGGCGCGACGCGCAGGAGCCGCGCGCCGAACGTCTCCATCGCCCGCTGCCGCGCGAAGCTCTCGCGCACGCGCCGCTCGAAGTCGGGGTCTCTCGGCTCGAACTCCTTCATACTTCAGCGCGGGACTTCGACCGTGTTCAGGATGTCGGCGATGACGGCGTCGGGCGTGGCGCCGTCAAGCTCGGCCTCGGCGCGCAGGGAGATGCGGTGGCGGAGCGTGGCCGGCGCGATGGCCTTCACGTCGTCGGGCGTGGCGAAGTCGCGGCCGCCCATCGCGGCGAGCGCCTTCGCGCAGAGCAGCAGCGCCACGCTGGCGCGCGGGCTCGCGCCGTAGGCGACCGACGGGTGCTCGCGCGTGCGCCGCACCAATTCGACCAGATACCTCTGCACGCCGGGCTCCATGCGCGCGGCCTGCACCTCCGCGCGGCAGCGCATGACGGCCGCGGGCTCGGGCAGAGGGCGCACGTCAACCTGTTCGAGCCGGCGCGCGCTGAAGCCCGAGTCCCAGTTGGATACGACCCGCGCCTCCTCCTCGACCGTCGGGTAGTCGATGAGAATTTTGAGGAGGAAGCGGTCGAGCTGCGCCTCGGGCAGAGGGTACGTGCCCTCGTACTCGATGGGGTTCTCGGTGGCGAAGACGGTGAAGAGCGGGGAGAGCCGGTGCTGCTCGCCGTCGATGGTGACCTGCCGCTCCTCCATCGCTTCCAGGAGCGCCGACTGCGTCTTCGGCGGCGTGCGGTTGATCTCGTCGGCGAGCAGCACGTCGGTGAAGACGGGGCCGCGGCGCAAAGAGAAGCTGGCGGTCGCCGTGTTGAAGACGTTCGTGCCCGTGATGTCCGAGGGCATGAGGTCGGGCGTGAACTGGATGCGGCCGAAGTCGGCGCCGACGATGCGCGCCAGCGTCTTGACGAGCAGCGTCTTCCCCGTCCCCGGCACGCCCTCGACCAGCGCGTGCCCCTCGGCGAGGAGCGCCACCAGCACCTGCTCGATGACCGCGTCCTGCCCGACGATGACCTTGGCCAACTCGCGGCGGATGTGCTCGACGGTTGAGGGGACGTATTCAAGCATCGGGAAGAAGTGACGGGCGGCCTCGGCCTGCTGCTGTAGCTCCGGGCCGCCCCGAACTGTCCTTTCAGGAAGAAGTGTTAGAGCGCGCGAGGGGGCGGCCCCTTCAGCCGAAGAGCACGGCCCAGACGACGGCGCCGAAGATGCGCCCCACGATCCAGACCGGCATGGCGGCGAGCCAGAGCACGAGCGCGACGTTGCGCGAGAAGAGCGCCCGCTTGTAGTCCGGGTCGTGCGTCCGGAGGCCGCCGAACTTCGTCTGCCAGCGGATGATCATGAAGATGACGGCGAAAAAGGTCAGGAGGTAGGCCAGCCAGAAGGGGACGAAGGGGATGGGGAGCACGTCGAGCACGAGGAAGGCGAGCATCACGTAGGCCGCCGACGCCGTGGTGCTCGCGTCGCTGCACGCCGCGTTGACGCGGGCCTGCAACTCGCCGGCCGCGCGCGCCGCCTGCGGGTCGATGGGCGCGTGGCAGAAGCGGCACTCCCGCATCGAGTCGTTGATGATCTCTTTGCAGTTCGGACAGGGGAAAGTGTGAGTCTCGAACACCGGCTGCTCTCCTTGATTCGAGGTCTCGGTCACGCGCCGCTCAGGATACCCCGGCCGGGCGGGCCGCGCCTAGTTTAGTTTGATGGGGTCAGTCCTTGTTGGGGCGCGCGGCGGCCTGACGGACTTCGCGCGAGCGCATGAGGAGGCGGAGGTCGCGTTCCAGCTCGCGCAGCTCGCGGACGAGGCGGAGCGCGCGACGGCCGTTGAGCGGTGCGCCGGCCGCCGCGTCCTCGCAGTCTCGGAGGAGCGTTTCGAGCGCCGCGCGGTCGCGCCCCGAACGCGCGGCGACGCGCTCGGCGAGCTGCGCGGGCGGGGCGGTCGCGGGCAGGCCGGCGTAGCGGGCCAGCGCGCGGCGCGTCCGCTGGTAGACGTTCTCGACCGCGAGGTCGTAGGCGCGCGCGCGCTGTTGCAGCTCGGCCATCGAGGAGACGAATTCGAGCTTCGAGCGGCGGTCGGGGCGCGGCTCGGGGACGGCGCGCGCGAAGCGGCGGCCGCGCGTCCAGACCAGCGCCAGCGCGACGAGCGCGCCCTGCCCGAACATCCAGAGGATGGGCGTGCCGCGCAGGTAGGCGAAGACCTGATTCTGCGCCTCGCCGTAGCCCTGGTGGAACTCGTCGAAGGCGACGCGCCCGCGCGAGCCCGCCCGTCACGACGTTCGCGGCGAGGAAGAGGTTGTCGGCGCGGTTGAGCCCCGCGTTCGAGGCCACGTAAGGGTCTGAGAGCACGACGATGCGCCCGCGCCCGTACGCGTAATCGACGACGAGCGCGCCCTCGCCCTCGCGCCCGTCCTGCACATGCGACGACCGGCGCGTACGTGTCCGGGCCCGCGTCGGCGGTCTCGCGCCTCTGACGTTCGGGCGGCGGCGGCTCGTCACCTCCGGGAGTCCGGACGCCGCCCTCTTCCTCTTCCTCCTCCTCGTCGGGGGTGGGCGTCGGGGTGACGCGTCGGCGCGGGCCGCCGACGATGATGCCGGTCGGCGTCGGCGCGTCGGTGCGGAAGATTTGCAGGCGCGAGGCGAAGCGCGAGCGCGTCACCTCGGAGACGTTGCGCGTGAGCGCGGTCGGCTGCGCGGGCGCGAGCAGGGGCACGCCGCGCGTCATGTTCTCGGCGTTGTGCGGGTCGCGAGTCGGCGTCGGGAAACTCGACCATCTGCGCGTAGACGCGCCAGCGCCCGACCGGCGGGAGCAGCAGCGGGCTCGGCTCGCGGTCGATGAGCACGAGGCGGCCGCCGGCCGAGACCCAGCTGATGATGGCCGTCGGCCTCGCCCTTCTCGACGGCGTGGCGCGTCGGGCCGAAGATGACGAGGCTCTCGGGCTTCTCCGGCCCCGCGAGCGCGCTCATCGGCACGCCGCCAGCGCACGGCGTCCGTGCCGCCCTCGCGCAGGTACTCGAAGAGCGCGCGCGTCCCCGTCCCGCCCGAGTTCAACGTCGAGCGGTCGGGCACAAGCTCCGTCTCCACCTCCCGCTCGACGCGCACGTACGACGCCGCGTTGAGCGCCGCCAGCACGACGACCAGCAGCAGGATGGAGAGGAAGATGAGCAGACGGCTCTTCATGGAAAAGCAGTAGTCAACTACCGACCGCTTCCTTCAACGCCTTCCGGCAGCGCGTTTTGAAACTCTCCCAGTCGGCGTCGGAGGCGGCGCGCAGGCCGTACCAGTGCAGCTCGAAGTCGGAGGTGAGCGGGAGCATCTCCGTGTAGAGGCGCGGGCGCGCGGCGCGGCGCACCGCGTCGAGGTAGTCGCGGTTCGTCTTGTGCTGCGCGAGGCGGACGACGCCGCGGTCGCCCAGCTCGCAGAGCAGCGCCACGTACGCCTTGCGGATCGCGCCGCGCAGTTCGCCCGCGCGCGCGAGGCGCTCCGCCTCGTCCAGCAGGTCGGCGGCCGTCTGGTCGGCTTCGAGCCGCTCGCCCAGCACGACGCGCGCCTCCGCGCTTCGCCTTCTTCCCTCCCACCCTTCGGCCGCCCCACAGCCGCCGCGCCACGTAGGCCAGCACCGCGAGGCAGAGCGCGCCGACCAGCACCAGCGTCCATCTGGAGACCCGCGGGCTCCCGCCCGGCGACATGCGCGTGCCCCTCGGGAAGAGGCTGCTTCAGCCATTCGAGCAGGTCCTCGATGATGCGCTCCAGCGCGCCCTGCTGCTTCGGCGCCTGCCGGTCGAACTCCGGGCGGCGCAGGATGGAGTTGAGGCGCCCGCGCTCCGCGTCCCTGTCCAACCCGGCCGCCGCGACGGCGTCCGGCTCACCGCAGCCGCGCTTCGAGCGCGCGCAGCCGCCCGGCCAACGCGCGCAGACCCGCCGCCGACCTTCGTCGTAGTCCTTCTCAGACTCCAAAGCTTCCAGCGCCCCGCGCACCCAGGTGTTATCGACCTCGACGAAGCCGCCCCCGTCGCGCTCGACCCTCTCCCTCGGCGGCAGCAGCGTCGCGCACGCGTGCGAACGTCTCGTCCCTTCTCTTCGGCAGCTCGTACGACGAAGTCGGGGTCGAAACCCTCCTTCGACCAGACCTCGTACTTCTCGCTCTTCTTCACCAGCTCGTAACCGGCCGCCAGCTCTTCGAGCGGCCCGACCGCCGCGCCCACGCGGCCCCGGTACTCGGCCGGCGACGCCATCCCACGCGCCAAGCGCTCCCGTTCGGACGAGTTTCGGGCCGCCGCGGCACGGCGCGAAGAGGTCGAGGGGTGGCGCGCGCGGTCGCCGAAGGCTGAGCCGCCGCGGCGTGTGCGAGCGCCAGGAGCAGCAGGGCCGGCGCCGCGAGCGGCGGCAGCAGCAGACGCCGCGGCAGCCGCGCGTCGCGTAAGTCGTTCTGTGTGCGCGACTCTCATCAAATTCACGAGTAACACACGAGCCTTCTAGAGCCCGAGGATCGAGCCGGGCGGCCGCTCCGACGCCGCGGCGGGCGCGGGCGCGCTCTGCTGCTCCGCCGCCCCCGGCGCGGCGATGGCGGGCGCCAGCGGCGCGTTCAGCCCCGCCGGCACCGCGGGCATCTCGCCGAAGACCTGCGCCGCCATCAGCTCTATGTCGTAGCCCTCGTGCCGCACGCGCTCGTCCACGTAGAGCAGCGAGAGCCCCATCATCCACACGGGCGCCAGCAGGATGGTCGCCACCTGCCCCAAAACCTGCGAGCTGACCGTGTACCAGACCGGCGTCCGCGTCGGGTCCATCCCCAGCGGGTCCACCCCGTTCAGGTACGCGTACCACCCGAGCGGCACGAGCAGCAGCATCGCCGCCGCATACCACGCGAAGCCCGTGAACAGGAACATCGCCGTCAGCCGTCGCACGTTGCCGCGCGCCAGCCCCGCGCTCCGCCCGATGGAGTCGAACACGCCGCGCCCCTCGACCATCAACACCTGCGGCACGTAGGCCACGCGCCCCGCCACCAGAAAGAAGACGAAGAGCGACAGCACGACCGACGCCAGCCACAACAGCCCGCCCGCCAACAGCCCCAGCCACTCACCCCCATCCCCGCCCCCGTCCCGCCCCCGCCGCCGCCGCCATCCCGATAAAGACCGCGACGACGATGAAGCCCGGGATGAGCAGCAACAACCCGGCGGCCGACGCCGCCACGGCCGAGATGAAGAGCCAGAAGAGGACGACCACCGTCGCCCAGAACAGCCCCTTGAAGCGCGAGCGCACGCTGCGGTAGATGAGCCGCGCCGTCACCGGCTCGCCCCACAGCAGGTGCATCACGAGGTTGCGCGAGGCCCCGCCCACCACGACGAGCTGCGCCAGCAGACCCAGCACGTAGACGGCCGCGCCCGCCAGCGCCCCCAGGAAGTAGAAGGCCGCGCGCCCCTCGCTCGCCGTCAACCCGAGCGGCGGACGCTCACCGTCCACAGCACCGTCCCCACCGCCGAGACGATAACGGGGGGCGCGCTGGCGCGCACGAGCGCCCCGAAGTGGCGCCGGTAGAGCCGGACGGTGCGGTCGATGAGGTCGCCCGCGCCGAGCGGCGCCAGTTGCAGGTGTTTGACGGCGAGCATCGCCAAGACTTTATGTCCGTTTGGAGAGTTTTCCGAGAGCCCGCCCGCGCGGCGCCGCGGATTGTAGCACACGCCCCTCGGCGCCCCGCGCCCGTCTCCCGGCACCCCCACAGCCTCTGCGCCGAACTTTATTCAAAAATTTGAAGCAGACTTCAAAATTTCGGTTCCAAAATCCGTACGCGCGGACGCGCGGGCCGCCCGGGAGCCTGCCCGCTGCGGGCGGTCGAAGTCTCTTATTCTCTTAACTTAGGGCGGGAATCCTGACGCGGACGCGGGGGGCGGCCTTTGACTTGCTTGAATCCACGCCGGGTAATCCTGAAAAGCAATGTACCTTCAACTAGAAACCGAAAACTTCTAGCCAGTTAAACACAACGAAAGGAATGGTTAGCATGAAAACTCCCATCCGAATCTTGACCGTGCTGGCCCTCGCGCTCTCGTTCTTCGTGAGTGCGGCGGCCCAGACGACCACGACGGGTTCGATTGAGGGAACTGTCGTTGACGTGAACGGCGCCGCCATCCCCGGCATTACTGTCTCGGATACGCCGGGCAGAACCTGATCCGCAGGCAGTCGGCGACGACCAACGACGATGGCTACTTTAATATCCCTCAGGTTCCGCCGGGCCGCTACATGATCACGGTCGAGGCCGCCAAGGGCTTCGCCCGGTTCGAGCAGGCGGACGTTGAGGTGAACCTGACGAGGGTCTCGTCCCTCTCCGTCACGCTCCGCCCCGCGGGCGCGACCGAGACCGTCGAGGTCACGGCCAGCTCGGGCGCGGCCGTGGACGTTTCGACCAACACGACCGGCACCAACGTCTCCACCGAGCAGTTCTCGAACTTCCCGACGCAGCGCACCGTGCAGTCGCTCTACACGATTGCGCCGACCGTCACCCGCTCGGGCCTGCGCGACGCCTCGGGGCGTGACCGCGACCCGTCGGTGGCCGGCTCCTCGGGCCCCGAGAACAACTACATCCTCGACGGCGTGTCCGTCTCCGACCCGGCCTTCGGCGGCTCGGGCGCCAACCTGCCCGTTCGAGTTCGTGCAGGAAGTCCAGGTCTTGACGGGCGCCTACGGCGCCGACATCGGCAAGTCCACGGGCGGCGTCTTCAACGTCATCACCAAGAGCGGCTCGAACGAGTTCCGCGGCGACGTGTTCGGCTACTTCACCGCGAAGAGCTTCGTCCGCGAGCGTCAAGTCCGCGGCCATCCCGTTCACGGGCTCGGCCCCGAACGGCTTCTCCGAGGTTGACGCCGGCTTCGATGTCGGCGGCCCCATCGTCAAGGACAAGCTCTGGTTCTTCGCCGCCTTCAACCCGCAGTTCCGCAAGAACTACTCGCTGACCCAGACCTTCCTCCAGGAGGTCAACAACGAGGTCAAGACCCCGTTCTACGCGGGCAAGATCACGTGGCGGCCCGTCCATCAACCACACGATCAACATCTCGACCTTCGGCGACTTCACGACGCAGGAAGGCCACCTCTTCGGCTTCTCCGGCTTCGGCGCCGACCCGCGCAGCTTCCGCGGCAAGATCGAGACCGGCGGCTCCAACTACGCCGCGCGCCTGAACTCGACGTTCACGCCGAGCTTCATCGGCGAGTTCTCGGGCGGCCTCCACTTCCAGCGCGCCAACACGCTGCCGGAGCTGGCCGACCAGACGCTCGTCACCGACCGCTTCGCCGTCCTGCGCGGCGGCTCCATCCTGACGCCGACCGACACCAACGTCGTCGCGGCCAACGGCCTGCGCCTCGCCTACGTCGAGGGCACGGGCGGCACCGTCCAGCGCAACTTCGTCCGCGGCGGCTTCGGCCTCCAGTCGGAGCAGGATCGTGACCGCTACGAGGCGGCCGCGCGCATGCAGAACATCTGGGGCAAGCACACCTTCAAGTACGGCTTCGAGTTCAACCAGAACCGCTACAACATCGACACCCGCTCGACGGGGCCGGACCTGAACTTCTCGTCGACCGACCATCCGCCGGGGCCGAACCGCATCGAGAACCGCTTCGCGGTCTGCGCGCGGTCGGGCAACACGGTCGACCTGCCCGAGCGCCTCGCGCACGGCCAACGTCCAGGCGCTGATCAGCGCCGGCGCGCTGGCCGGCACCGGCATCACGACGGCCGTCACCGGCACCGTGGCGAACCTGGCCACCGTCAGCAACCCGTTCCTGGTCCTCGACGTGGTTCGCGCCCGCGACTTCCGTCTGAACACGCAGGGCGAGTTCACCAAGACCAACGTCGAGAGCTTCTACTTCCAGGACGACTTCAAGGTCACGCGCAACTTCCAGCTCAACCTGGGCATGCGCTGGGACTACCAGCAGGCGTACTCGCTCGACAACGTCGCCTACCTCAAGCTCAACGACTTCATCGCCAACCTCCAGCCCCGCATGGGCTTCATCTGGGACTTCACGGGTCAGGGCCGCGGTAAGGTCTACGCCAACTTCGCCCGCTTCGTCGAGACGCCGATTCCGCTCGACCTGAACGCCCGCGCTTCGGGCGGCGGCATCCAGAACGACTGGAACTCGAACATCAGCCGTCTGAACGGCGCCGCCGGCTCCACGATCGTCACGGGCGGCTTCCTCGGCAACCTCGGCAACCACGCCACGCCGATTGACTCGGGCCTGTCGCCGCAGACCGTGGACGAGTACACGGCCGGCGTCGAGTACGAAGTCATCAAAGACCTCGCGCTCGGCTTCCGCGGCATCTACCGCGCGCAGGACAACGTCATCGAGGACGGCTCGTTCGACGACGGCAACAACTACTTCCTCTTCAACCCCGGCCGCCGCGTCGGCCAGGACGTGACGACCGAAGACATCGCCTGCAACGGCCTCGGCGGCGCGCCGACCGCGTCGTGCTTCGGCCCGGCCCGCCGCTACTACCGCGCGCTGGAGTTCTCGGCCACGAAGCGCTTCACGAACAACTGGCAGTTCATCGCTTCCTACGTCTACTCCAGCCTGATCGGCAACTACGAGGGGCTGTTCCGCAACGACAACGGCCAGTCTGACCCGAACATCACCAGCTTGTTCGACCTCGTCAGCCTGCTCAACGGCCTCTACGGCCGTCTGCCCAACGACCGCCCGCACCAGTTCAAGTTCGACGGCAGCTACCGCTGGTCGTTCGGCCTGCTGACGAGCGCTTCGTTCCGCGCGCAGTCGGGCATCCCCTTCAACCAGTTGATCCCGCACCCCGTGTACGGCGACAACGAAGGCTTCGGCGTCCCGCGCGGCACGGCGGTCAACCCGCTCACGGGCAGCACCCGCACGCCCACGAACTACAACCTGGACCTCGGCGCGTACTACCCGATCAACCTCGGCGAAGACCGCCAGCTCCGCTTCCAGTTCGACTGGTTCAACGTGACGAATGCGCAGCGCGCCATCCGTCAGGACGACACGTTCCAGATCAACTCGGGCGCGCCCGGCGTCCCGGCGCAGAACAACCCGTTCTACGGCACTGGCACGATCTTCCAGTTCCCGTCGGCCGTCCGTCTGGGCATCAAGTTCCAGTTCTAAACTGCTCTGCTTTCACGGCCCCCCGGGGCGAGTGGAAGATTCCGGGAGGGGCGTAAAATCGCCCCTCCCTTTTCTTTTTCGCTGTGCTATCCTGCGGGCACGACCGATCCCCGCGCACCAGACCTGAAACAGAAGGCCGACCGCGACCGCTTTTCCAGAAAGGGGTTTGTGAAGATGCTTTACCCGCCGGCACCCGCCCAACTCCCCCTCCGCCCGTCCGAACCCGCCGCGTTAGTACGGCTCTTTGCGCTGCTCCTACTCGTGCTCGCCGCGACCGCACCCGCCCTCGCGCAGGTCGGCGGCACCGACGGCACCGGCACGGGCGGCGAACACACCATCCAGGGGCGGCTCGTCGGCCCCTCCGGACGCCGCTCGGAGCTAAGGCTTAAGGTGCGTTTGGAGAGTTCCGGCGCGGGCGATCTCTACGTCTTCTCCGACGCCAACGGCACGTTCCGCTTCACGTCGCTTAGACCCGGCAGCTACACGGTCGTCATCGAGGGCGGCGACGAGTTCGAGACGGCGCGCGAGACCGTGCTGCTCGAATCCGCCACCGTCAAGACCAGGAACGGCGTGATCGGCGTCCCTTTCAACCGCCCCATCACGGTGCAAGTCTACCTCCGCGCCAAGCGGGATGGCTCCGGCCAATCGCAGCCCGGCGTGCTCAACGCGGCGCTGGCGAACGTGCCGAAGCCGGCCCTCGACCTCTACTACAAGGGCACGGAGGCCGCGCGCCGGAACGAGAACGAGCGCGCCGCGGACTTCCTCAAGCTCGCCGTCGAGTCGCACCCGAACTTCACCGCCGCGCTGAGCGAGCTGGGCGTCACCTACCTCAAGCTCAAGCGGCCGGAGAAGGCCGCCGAGTCGCTCTCGGCCGCGCTCAAGCTCGCGCCCGAAGACCACGGGACGCTGCTCGCCTACGGCCGCGCGCTCCTCGAACTCCGCCGCCCGGCCGAGGCCGAAGAGCAGTTCCGCAAGGCGCTCAGGAAGCACGCGGCCTCGCCGTCGGCGCACCTCTACCTCGGCATGATCCTGCTCGGCCGGCGCGAGTTCGGCGAGGCCGAGCGCGAGTTGCAGGCGGCGGCCGGCGCGGGCGGCGGCGAGGCCGCCAGGGCGCACTACTACCTCGGCGGCATCTACTGGGAGTTGAAGCAGTACAAGCGCGCGGCCGACGAGATGGAGACCTACCTCAAGCTCGCGCCCTCGGCTCCCGAAGCTGAGCGTCTGCGCGCGACCATCAAGGACCTGCGGGCCAGGTAGGAGCGGCGCGCCCTTCCGGAGTGCGCCGCTTCCGTTCTATACTCTGCCGCCACACCTCGGACGCCCACGCGCACCCGGCACGCGCGGCAATCTCAAGAGCGGACACTAGCCTCGATGAAAAAACTTCTCGCAGTCCTCTTAACCGTCAGCACGGTCTGCTGCCCCGCCCTGGCCGCGCAGAGCCCGTCGCCCGTCCCCACGCCGCCGCCGCCGACTCAGACTCAGACTCAACAGACACCGCCGGCGCCGCAGCCGCAGCCGCGCGCGGACGACGACGATGTGGTGCGCATCACGACCTCGCTCGTGCAGACCGACGTGGTCGTCACCGACAAGGACGGGAGACAGGTCACGGACCTCAAGGCCGAAGACTTCGAGATTCTTGAGAACAACAAGCCGCAGGTCATCACCAACTTCTCTTACGTGACGACGGCGCCGACGCCCGCCCCCGGCTCGCCGACGCCGACGCCGACGCCCGTCGTGCGCGACAAGGCGGGTGTGCCGCCTCCGCCTCCGCCCGCACGCCTGCGCCCCGAGCAGGTGCGCCGCGCCATCGCGCTCGTCGTGGACGACCTGCGCATGTCGCACGAGGGCGTCCACGCCACCCGTCAGGCGCTCAAGAAGTACGTGGACGAGCAGGTGCAGCAGGGCGACCTCGTCGCCATCATCCGCACCAGCGCCGGCATCGGCGCGCTCCAGCAGTTTACGAACGACCGCCAGCAGCTCTACGCCGCCATCGAGCGCGTGCGCCCGCTCGCGCGCACGACGCGCCTCGGCGCCTTCACCTCCGTGGACACGCTGGAGCGGCTTGAGACCTCGACGAGCGAGCCGATGGCCGATGCGTTCGGCGGCGACGGGGAGCCGCCGCGGCCGGGCGGGAAGTTGCCCGAGAAGTTCAAGAACCGCTCGCAGAGCCTGAGCGAGTTCCGCGACACGCTCACCACCGTCGGCACGCTCGGCGCGCTCAACTTCGTCGTCCGCGGCCTGAAGGAACTTCCCGGCCGCAAGGCCGTCGTCCTCTTCTCCGACGGCATCGCCATCTTCAACCAGAACCCCGACGGGCAGGACCGCCACGAACGCGTCCTCTCGGCGATGCGCTACCTGATAGACCAGGCCAACCGCGCCTCGGTCGTCATCTACGCGGTGGACACGCGCGGCCTCCAGCCGACGGGCCTGACGGCCGCCGACTCGACGGGCGGCACCCCCGCGGCCCCGACCGGCGCGGGCCCGGGCGGCTCGCTCGGCGGCGTCCAGGGCATCCGCACCGAGCAGATGGGCGAGCAGGTGCTCGGCGCGCGCACCGCCGAGCTGTTCGAGGGGCAGAACGGACTTAACTACCTCTCGCGCGAGACGGGCGGCACCGCCGTCTTCAACCAGAACGACCTCAACAAGGGCATCCGGCGCGCGCTCGCCGACATCAGCGGCTATTACCTCATCGGCTACCGCCCCGACGACGCGACCTTCGACCCGGCGACGGGCCGCCGGAAGTTCAACACGTGGACGATCAAGGTCAAGGGGCGCGACAACGTGAAGGTGCGGACGCGCAGCGGCTTCCTCGGCGTCGCGGAGGACGGGGCGGGCGTGGGCAAGCGCTCGCGCGCCGATCAGTTGATGGGGGCGCTCCTCTCGCCCTTCGCCTCGGGCGGCGTCAAGCTGCAACTGACGACCTTCTTCCTCAACGACGCGAGCTTGGGCTCGACCATCCGCTCCGTGATGCTGATGGACGCGCGCGACCTGACATTCACGGCGACGCCCGACGGGCGGCAGCAGGCCGTCCTCGACGTGGTCGCCGTCACGCTCGGCGAGGACGGGCAGATCGTCGATCAGGTCGCCCTCACCGAGACCATCCGCGCCAAGCCCGCGAAGCTCGAACGCTTCCTGAGCGAGGGGATGCTCTACGGCATGAACGTCCCCGTCAAGAAGCCGGGCGCCTACCAGCTCCGCATCGCCGTCCGCGACGCGGCGTCGGGCCGAGTCGGCTCGGCCAGCCACTACATCGAAGTCCCGGACGTGAAGAAGGACAAGCTGACGCTCTCCAGCCTCGTCATCACGGGCAACCGCCCCGCCACGAAGGCGCGCGACCTGCTCACCTCCGTCCTCGGCGCGCCCGGCGCCTCGGCGGCCGCGAGCGAGACGGGCGCGCTCGTCGTCCCCGGCGGCGAGGGGCTCGTCGGCGCGGAAGACCCGCTCGCCAGCCCCGCCTCGCGCGTCTTCCGACACGGCTGGTTCCTCGACTACGCCTGCATGGTGCTCAACGCCGGTAAGCTGAAGAAGGGGACGCTGTTGAACTCGCAGGTCAAGCTCTTCCGCGAGGGGCAGGAGGTCTTCGCGGGCGAGGTCTTCCCCGTGGACTTGAACAACCAGCCCGACCCCGCGCGGCTCGTCGTCGCGCGCCGCCTGCAACTGGGCACGATCCTTGAGCCGGGCGACTACATGTTGCAAATCTCCGTCACCGACACGGCCGGCAACCGGACGGCCACGCGCTGGATAGATTTTAAACTTGTCAACTAAAATGTACCGACGGCCATCCAAATGGATGTCGCCAGCCCCCTTACAGTGTCTTTGAACCGGGAGGAAGACCCACATGAGAAAGCTGACATTGATCGCCGCTCTCCTACTCACAACCGCCGCGGCCGCTCACGCACAGTCGCCCAACGGCAGCCCCGGCTTCGACCCTCAGCGCGAAGCGTTGCGCGAGAGGAACACGACCAGGCTCGACGAGGCTCACATCAGCGTCTCCCGCGCCAGCAGCGCCAAGTTAGAGCGCGAAGCCGCCGCCTCGCGCCGCGGCACGACCAAGACCTTCAAGGCCGTGGTCGAGGTTACGAACAGCGCCGCCAAGGCCATCAAGTCCGTCTCCTGGACGGCCACGCTCACCGAAGTCGGCACGGGCAACGTCATCCGAAGCTACGACGTGGAGACCAAGACCCGGATCAAGCCCGGCACGACGAAGAAGCTCTCGAAGCACCTGCGCACGCCCTATGCCGACCTCCGGACGCGCGCCACGATGCCGTTCGACAGGAACCCGGTCACCGTCCTCAAGGTCGAGGTCACGGCCGTCACCTACGTCGACGGCTCGACCTCGACGACGCCATAGCCCGGCGGCCCCGAGCGCCGAGCCCCGGGACGGAAACCCGCACGCACGTGAGCTTCCGTCCCGCGCCTTCCGAAGTCGCGAAAGAGGTTTTGAAATGAGGACCACAGTCTCCTTGTTCTTCCTGTTCCTGCTCGGCGCCGTCGCCGCCACGGCGCAGACGCCGGCGGCGGCGACGGCCGCCCCGCCCGACCTCGTCGTCCTCCAGAAGAAGTGGCAGTCCCACGCCCGCAACCCCGCGCTCGACCAGGACTCTTTTGACGCCAACGACGACTTCTCCGACGCGCAGCGCGCTCAGAAGATCAACGACCTCCAGAACAGGATCAGGGGGCGCGGCGCCGAAGCGCTTGAGCCCCCGCCGCCGCGCACCAAAAAGAACGACGCCTCCCCGCCCCCGCCGCCCGGCGTGGTCATGACCTACGTCTACCGCGCCAAGGTCAAGAATACGGGCGCGAAGACGATCCGCGCCCTCGACTGGGGCTATATCTTCCTCGACCCCGAGACGCAACAGGAACTCGGGCGCCACCTCTACTCGACCAAGGTCAAGATTCGCCCCGGCCAGGAGAACGAGCTGGTGGGACGCTCCGCCAAGCCGCAGACCTCCACGGTCAACGTCAAGAACGCAGGCAAGGAGTTGGGCGAGCAGGTCGTCATCTACCGCGTCGAGTACGACGACGGCTCGGTCTGGCAGCCCCCCCAAAAGTAGCCCTCCCGCCCCCCGCGGGCCGCGCCGCCGGCGCGGGCTCAAAGCCTCACATCGGCCGGGGACGGGGCGCGCTCCCGTCGATGAACCGGTGCACCTATACGAGAATTCGTATAGGAAATTCAAATTTGTCAATTTCCGTCCTTTTTCCTCACCCCGCCCGATGGTTTAATCCACTACTATGAACAATTTACACATGTCGCGTTTGCCGGCACAGTACTTGCTACCACGCAGACGAGTAAGGCAATAATTTAGGTGCTGA
Source organism: uncultured Acidobacteriota bacterium (assembly GCA_963726735.1). Classification (GTDB taxonomy): domain Bacteria; phylum Acidobacteriota; class Blastocatellia; order Pyrinomonadales; family Pyrinomonadaceae; genus QHXN01. Next base: position 251,235 of record CAVSDM010000017.1, on the reverse strand, counting down.
CAGTCGAAGCCCCCTGTCTTACGAAGCATCCGTTGGGAAATCACCCTAAACTCTGTTCCTGCCGGCCGGACTTCAGTCAAACGAATGTCCTGCGTGGCGGGAGCCTCCGAAGAAGCCCACTTTTTTGAAGGAGTTCACGATGAGGAAATTTACGTTGGCGGTTCTGGCGCTCTGCTTGTTGAGCGCCACCGCGTTCGCTCAAGGCGGCCAGGGCCGCCTTGTCGGATCGGTCGCGGGACCGGACGGAAACATCGCCGGCGCGACCGTGACGGCGAAAGATAATCAGACCGGCAAAGAACAGACCATTCAGGCCAGCGGTGAGGGCTCCTTCAGCTTCTCGCAGCTTGAGGTCGGCACCTACACCGTGACCATCACGGCCCCGGGGTTCAAGACCTTCTCCACGACCAACCTTAAGATTGACGCCGGCCGCGACTACACGCTCAACGCGACGCTGGAGATCGGCAACATCAGCGAGACGGTCGAGGTCGTCGCCGGCGCCGATGTCGTCAACGCGACGAACGCCGAGCTGAGCAACACGGTCTCCCCCCGCCAGGTGAAGGAGTTGCCCATCAACGGCCGCAACCCGCTCAACCTGCTCAACCTGATCGCCGGCGCGAACTTCACGAGCAGCTCGATCAACGGTCAGCGCTCCTCGTCGGTCAACTACACCCGCGACGGCATGAACGTTCAGGACAACTTCATCCGCAACGGCTTCGTCTCCGACCAGCCGACCGTGGACGACACGGGCGAGTTCACCGTCATCACGCAGAACGCGGGCGCCGAGTACGGCACCGGCTCCACGCAGGTCGTGCTCGTCACGCCGCGCGGCGGCAGCGACTTCCACGGCAACGTCTTCGCGTTCAACCGCAACTCGAAATTCGCCGCCAACAACTTCTTCAACAACCTCAACAACGCCCCGCGCCCGTTCCTGAACCGCAATCAGTTCGGCGGAACGATCAGCGGCCCCTCGGTGCTGCCGCGCTTCGGCGAAGGCGGCCCCAGTCTCTACCACGGCAAGGCGTTCTTCTTCGCGAACTACGAAGGCTTCCGCCTCGCGCAGCAGGCCCCCATCACCACGACGACCCTTCTGCCCGCGGCGCGCACAGGCAACTTCACCTACGTCGATAACGGCGGCGTCACGCGCACCGTCAACGTGCTGAGCGGCGCGGGCCTCAACCTGACGGGCACGGGCCTGGCCCAGTTCAACAACGCGGGCGGCGCGCGGGGAGTTGATCCGATAATACAGACCCGTATTCTCGACCAACTGCCGGCCGCCGGGAACGGCGCCACGACCGGCATCAACTTCCTTCAAGCGCTGACCATCAACCGTGCCAACCCGGAGACGCGCAACGCCGTGACCGGGCGCTTCGACGTTGATATCAACGACCAGCACGGCTTCAACTTCGTCTACAAGTGGAACAAGAACGCCGACGCGCGTACCGACATCGCCGCCGGCTTCTCCCCGGGCGTCTTCAACACCCAGGGCGGCCCCACGACGTTGATCGTCGGCGCGTACCGCATGTCGCCCACCACGTCTTTGACCAACGAGATCCGCGCCGGCTACCAGCGCTCCGAGCCGTTCTTCGAGTCGACGACGGATCCGAGGGACCTCCCGTTCCTGATCGGCGGTACCGTGAGCGGCACCACCGCGGCCACGAACATCCCGCTGGTGACCAACCCGGAAGCCAGCTTCCAAGATCAGGGTCGCAACACCGACTACTTCAACATTCAGGACAACGGGACGTGGACGAAGGGTAACCACGCGATTCGTTTCGGCGCGCAGGGCCAGTTCTACCGGATCGAGGCCATCAACTACGCCGGCGTCACCCCCACCCTTTCCATCGGCAACACGGGCAACGCCGCCACGCCGGGCTTCACCACGGCCTCGGGCATCTTCCCCGGCGGCATCAACACGACCGACCTGGCGAGGGCCAACAACTTGCGCTACCTGCTGGCCGGCATCGTCGGCGGCGGCGTGCAGACGGTCAACGCGACGAGCGGCACGTCCGGCTACATCGCGGGCGCGCCCGCGATTCGCCGTCTGAACTTCGACAACTATGCGTTCTACGTCTCCGACCAGTGGCGCATCTCGAACCAACTGACGGTGAACTTCGGCCTGCGGTACGAGCTTTACTCCCCGCTCAACAACCCCGACCAGTTGTACCTTGAGCCCATCGTCCCGGCTGGCGCCGATCCGATTGCGACCATCCTGAACCCCGTCGGCGGCTTCCAAATCATCGGAACCAACGTGGGCAACCCGGGCGACTTCTTCAAAGCGGACAAGGATAACTTCGGCCCGAACATCAGCGTGGCCTGGTCGCCGAGCTTCCGGAACAACTTCCTCGGTAGCGTTTTCCCCGGCGAGGGCAAGACGGTCATCCGCGGCGGCTACCGCGTCAACTACGTCAACGACGAGTACGTGCGCGCGCCCGACAACGCCGCGCTTAACAACTCCGGCCTCGGCACGAACACCGCTCTGGCGCGCCTCGGCGGCACCTTAGGCGGGACATCTATTTTCAGGGTGATCGGCGTCGGCAACGTGGCGGCCGACGCGCCCATCGTTACTCCCATCTCGGCGTTCGGCCCCGGCGGCTCCGGGATTCGCACCTTCAGCGAGAACAACCTCGGGGCGCAGCCGCTTCGGCACCATCTCGCTCATCGACCCGAACCTACAGGTTCAGCGCAACTACGAGTACAACGTAGGCATTCAGCGCGAGATCGGTTTCCAGAGCGTGATCGAGATCCGCTACGTCGGCGGCTACAGCAAGGAGCTGACGCGCTCGATTGACTACGGCCAAGTAGACATCCGCAGCAACGGCTTCCTGGCCGACTTCATCCGCGCGCGCGCGAACCTCGCGCTCACGGGCAACGCGGGTTGCACCACCGCCGGCTGTCAGACGCTGACCGTCTTCCCGAACCTTACGGGCGGCGGCCTTTTGACCGATCCCACCGTCGTGGGGCAGTTGCAGGCCGGAACGCCGGCCGACCTGGCGGTCATCTACGTCCAGAACAATCTGGCCGGCTCGGTTCCCTTCACGCCGAACCCCAACTCGGGCGTCGTCAACTTCACGACGAACGGCGGGCATTACAACTACAACGCCCTTCAGGCCGAGTTCCGCCGCCGCTTTACGCAGGGCCTGAGCCTGACGGCGAACTACACGTTCCAGAAGATTTTGACGGACGTGACGGGCAGCACCGACGAAGTCAACCAGACGCGCGTCGAGCCGCTCCTCGACAACCTCGACCCGACCCGTGACTACGGGCGCGCCATCTACGACCGCGCGCACACCGTCAACATCAACGGCCTCTACGAACTGCCCTTCGGCAAGGGCAAGCGCTGGCTCAACGAGGGCAGCGTGCTGGACAAGTTCGTCGGCGGCTTCCAGTTCTCGTCCATCATCAACATCAGCTCCGGCGTGCCGACCACCATCATTGACGGGCGCGGCACTTTGAACCGCGCCGCCCGCTCGCTGACGCAGCCGGCCACCTCGACGCTGAATGCCGACCAGATTCAAGACCTGTTCGGCGTGTTCAAGACGCCGAACGGCATCTTCATCATCAACCCCAGTGTGCTGTTTGCGACCGCGACCGCCTCTGGCCGGCCTACGCTGACCGGTGTTGATTTAACCCAACCGCTCCCCGCAGGCTACACGGTTGCTGGTCTGAGCGTGCGCGGCGCGAGTGCTGTGGGCTCGGCCCCCTTCCCCGGTCAGGTCTTCTTCCAGAACGCCCCGGGTTCGACCGGTAACCTCCAGCGCAACTCCTTCAACGGCCCCATGTATTTCAACTGGGACGCCGGCCTGCTCAAGAACCTCAACATCACGGAGAACACCCGCGTGCAGCTTCGTGCCGAGGTCTTCAACGTGCTCAACAACGCCAACTTCTTCGCCGGCAGCAACCCCGGCATCCTGGACGTTAACAGCACCAGCTTCGGTCGCCTGACGGCGTCGGGCTCAGTCTACTCGCCGCGCATCGTGCAGTTCGGCGCGCGCTTCGAGTTCTAACTCGTTGCCCTGACTCGCTCAGGGCTGCCCACCTTCCGGCGGGCGGTGCTTCTTCGGAAGACACCGCCCGCCTTTTTTTTCGCCCGCGTTGGCCTCCGGGCCGGCCTCTGTAGTAGGCTATGTCGGCTCCCCCGACCGAGGCGCCACCCTGTGGCGCCCCTCGCGCACTGGCCCACTCGGCCGAGTCACCATCTTTTCGACACCAGTGAAAGATTTCGCGGGAACTTACTGCGCCCCGCGGCGCAAGTTCCGACGGAGGATTTAAAAGAGATGTTCAAGACCCGCACGCCCCGCGCGCTGGCGCTCGCCTTCGCGCTGCTCGCCGCGCTGCTGCCCTCAACGCCCCACGCCGCGACGCCTGCCGACGACAAGATGCAGACCGAGGACGTTGTCGCCAAGCACCTCGCGGCCATCGGGCCGGAGGCGGCCCGCGCGGCCGCGCAGACGCGCATCGTCGGCGGCAGCTCGCGCGCCGTCTTCAAGGCGCGTAGCACCTCGGGCGCCATCGACGGCCAGGTCGTCATCGCCTCGGACGAGAACAAGGTCGTCCTCGGTATGAAGTTCGACGCCCCGAACTATCCCGGCGAGCGCTTCGGCTTTAACAGCAAGAAGTTCACCGTCGGCTACCTCACGCCGGGGGTGCGGTCGCCGCTCGGCAACTTCGCCCTGACCAACAGCGAGATCTTTAAGGAGGGTCTGGTCGGCGGAACGCTCACCTCGGCCTGGGCGCTCCTCAACTTGGCCGAGCGCAAGGCCAAGCTCGAGTACGGCGGAACCGACAAGGTCAACGACCGCCCCGCGCACAAGCTCAAGTACTACCCCAACAAGGGCTCCGACCTGAAGATCACCCTCTTCTTCGACGCCGAGACCTTCCAGCACGTCCGCACGCAGTACGACCGCGTCGTCGGCGCGCGGCTCGGCGCGGGCGGCATCGACAACCAGACCAGGCAGCAGGAGACGCGCTACAAGATCGTCGAGGATTTCGGCGACTACAAGGAGGAGGGCAAGCTCAAGCTCCCCCACAGCTATAAGCTCCAGCTCGAAATCAACAAGACCGACGGCAGTTCGCTCGACCGCTGGGAGATGGTCCTCGACCAGTTCGCCTTCGACCAGGAGATCGACGAACGGATGTTCAACGTCGAGGCAAACTAAAGGCGGCCCCTCTGAGCAGGGGACGCGGCGCACGCACGCGCGGAAGGGGGCGAGTTCATCGGCTTTGGCCGGGGACTCGCCCCTTTCCCGTCTCTTCGTCCAAGTGGTTCCCCGGCCAAAAACCCTTCCAAATCTTCATAAATTCGGATGCTTTTATTTATATTTCTGAATTTGTGCGGCTCAAAATGGTCGCCCCGCCCCGCATTTTCCGAAATATCTCCGCGTACGCCAATCGTTTGCGCGGTGGAACAATCTTTGCCACGAAAATGTATTCCCCCCAACGTCACGACAGTAGAAGTCTGTCTGTTCTTTTAACCGCTCCGGCACGCCGCGCCCAGGCCCGTCGCACGAACGCCTAGAATATCGACCGTGGGGGATTGAATCGGGTGCGCCCTTACCTACCGCGGCCGCGTCCGACGGCCCTGCGGCGTGCCACGACTCGCGAAGGTCGGTTCCCAGCCGTGCTCTTCTCCGTCACGCCGGAACCCAAGCCTGCGCCCTAACCCGCGCGGGTCAAGCGCGCTTGACCCGGGACGTAAGAAGCGCCCTTTTGCCAGTTTGAAAAGGAGATTTATTCGATGAGAAGACTCACCTCAATGACGGCCGCTGCGCTGCTCGTCGCCGCCCTCTGCGCGACGGCTTTCGCGCAAGGCACCTCGTCGCTGACGGGCACGGTCGCCGACCCGAACGGCGCCGTCGTGAGCGGCGCCACCGTCACCGCGACCAACGTCGCCACCAACGTCTCTAGCACCACACAGTCGAGCGACGCCGGCCTCTACCGCTTCCCCACGCTGCCCGTCGGCACCTACACCGTGAAGGTCGAAGCCGCCGGCTTCAGCACCGCTCAACTCGAACAGGTCGTCCTGACGGTCGCACAGGTCGTCACGCAGGACATCAAGCTGACGGTCGGGTCGGCGGCCGAGACCGTGACGGTCGTCGCGGGCGGCGAGCAGCTCGCTCAGCCTTCCGAGTCGAGCGTCTCGCAGCTCCTGAACCGCAACGTCTGGGAGAACTACCCGCTTGAGAACCGCGACACCAACGAGTTCATCAACCTGCTGCCCGGCGCCGTGCCGGACCAGTTCGCGGGCAGCACCCGCGGCGCGGCCGTCAACGGCGTGCGCGGCGGCACGGGTAACTTCCTCGTCGATGGCTTCGACAACAACGACCAGGGGCAGGGCGGCCGCGGCGCGCTCGTCTCCGGCGGCATCACCAGCATCTCGCCCGAGGCCATCCAGGAGTACCGCGTCATCACCAACAACTACGCGGCCCAGTACGGCAAGGGCGGCGGCTTCGTGACCGACACGGTGCTGCGCGGCGGCAGCAACGACCTGCACGGCTCGCTCTTCGCCTACAACCGCATCCAGAAGCTGGCGGCCAACGACTTCTTCTCGAACCGCGAGGGCATTCAGGACCAACTGGTGCGTAACCAGTTCGGCGGCTCCTTCGGCGGGCCGATTAAGAAGGACAAGACGTTCGCCTTCGGCACGGCCGAGTTCCAGCGCCTGCGCCAGGCCGGCCCGGTCACGACGACGGGCACGACCCAGCAGTTCCTCGACTTCGTCCGGAGCGGCGCCTTCGCCACCTTCCACGAGACGAACCCGAACGGGCTCTGCGTCGTCGCCAACGGCGCGCCCTGCCCGGGCGCCTTCGCCAACTCGCGCACCATCGGCCCGATCTTCAACTCGCTCGCCGCGAACCAGCAGTTCCCGCTGGCGACCCGCGACCTGACGAACGAGGCCGCCGGCCTCTTCACCGCGGGCATCCTCGACAGCCCCATCATCTACCCCGTCCCGGTCTACGGGCAGGTCACAGTCCTCAACCCGAGCTTCCTGAACGTGGCGCGCTTCAGCGTCAAGGTTGACCACACGTTCAACTCGTCGAACAACCTGACGGCGACGTTCCTCTCCGAAGACTCGGACAACGGCGACTCCTTCAGCGGCGGCGACACGGCGGTCGGCCCGGCCTTCATCTCGCCCGGCCGCTCGATCCTGACGGGCCTGACCTTCAACCACACCTGGAGCCCGACCATCACGAGCGAGTCGAAGGCGAGCTACCTCCGCCACCGGCGCGACTTCCCCGACTGCCCCGGCACCAACCGCGGGCCTTCGGTCGTGACGGGTTTCGACCCGCTCGGCGTCAGCCTCGGCTGTAGCAGCGGCTTCCCGCAGTTCTTCACCGACAACCAGTTCCAGCTCCAGCAGCACTTCTCGATGCTGGTGGGCTCGCACAGCTTCCGCGGGGGGCTTGAGTACCGCCGCATCCGCAACGGCTCCTCCTTCCAGGCCACGCAGAACGCGCTCTTCCAGCCGCACGGCGTCGAGGAATTGCTGACCGACGGCTTCTTCGGCGACGAGGCCGACCTCGCCATCTTCGGCGGCCCCGCCTTCGGCGGCTTCACCGTCGCGCAGGCGTCGCTCGACCCGCGCACCGGCGCGCAGCCCGAGTACTACCGCGGCTTCCGCGCCAACGAGGTGGCGTGGTACTTCCAGGACGATTGGAAGATCCGGCGCAACCTGACCTTCAACCTCGGCCTGCGCTACGAGTACTTCGGCCCGCCGCACAACTTCCGCGGCGGACTGGACTCGAACTTCTACTTCGGCTCGGGCGACACGCCGGTGCCGAACCCCACGTCGAACCCGTTCTTCCCCACGAACAGCCCGCTCGCGGCCAAGGTGGCGCGCGGCAGCTTCCAGCAGCGCGACAACGAAATCTGGCAGAAGGACTTTAACAACTTCGCCCCGCGCGTCGGCTTCGCGTGGGACGTGTTCTCCGACCAGAAGCTGGTCGTGCGCGGCGGCGGCGGCATCTTCTACGACCGCATCTGGAACAACCTGTTCGAGAACATCCGGTTCAACCCGCCGACCTTCTCCACCAACACGATTATCTCCGAGGGCTTCGGCGGCACGGGCATCATCGGCCCGATCTCGTCGCCCGGCATCTACACGGCCCCGTTCAGCGACGCGAGCCGTCTCATCTTCAACGACCCGGCCTTCGCGGGCGTGCCCGCGCCGCGCCACATGGACGAGAACCTGCTCACGCCCTACGTGCAGCAGTTCTTCCTCGGCGTGCAGCACGAGTTCGCGAGCGACTTCCTCGTCGAGGCCAACTACATCTCGACGGCCGGGAAGAAGCTGACCGGCATCATCGACATCAACACCTTCCCCGGGCGCGCCGACGCCGGCACGTCTGACCGCGTCCTCGGCAGCGGCCGCCGCCCGAACCCGAACATCTCTTCGGACAACTTCCGCACCAACGCGTTCAAGTCAATCTACCACGGCGGCCAGCTCAGCCTCCGCAACCGCGGCTGGCGCGGGCTCCAGTTCAACGCCAACTACACGTTCGCCAAGGCCATCGACGAGCTGAGCGACGCCTTCAACGCCGACGCCCGGCACGGCAACTTCCGGCCGATGAACCCGTACAACATCCGGCTCGACCGCGGCCGCGCCGACTTCGATGTCAGGCAACGCTTCGTCACCGGCTTCACCTACGAGCCCGGCCTCTGGAAGGAGAACCGTTGGCTCGGCGGGTGGGTCATGACCGGCATCTTCCAGGTTCAGTCGGGCGTGCCCTTCACCGTCTTCAACAGCGACGAGGACCCGAACGCGGACGGCTTCACGAGCGACCGCGTCGTCTTCAACGGCACCGGCAACAACATCCGCTCGAACAACCAGAGCCCGGCCGACGGCTACTTCAACACCGACCTCTTCGAGGGCATGGTCACGCGCGCCGAGCGCATCGGGCCGGCCGCGGCCTGCGGCCCCGGCAACGGCGTCGTCCTGAGCGCCACGCAGTGGTGGTGCGACGGCACGCTCGGCCGCAACACGTTCGAGGGCCCCGGCTTCTGGAACTTTGACTTCGGCCTGCACAAGAAGTTCAAGGTGACGGAGAACACCGCCCTGCAACTCCAGGCCAACGCCTTCAACATCTTCAACCACACGAACTTCGGCATCCCCGTCGGCGACATGAGCGACCCCGACTTCGGCCGCTCCATCTTCACGACCGGGACGCCGCGCGTGCTTCAACTCGCCATCCGGTTCGACTTCTAAGTCGTCCGAAGGCCGAGACCTTCTAAAAACTTTAAGGGCGCCGACTACTTCATAGTCGGCGCCCTCTTTTTTTCACTCCGGCCGCTTACCCTTCAGCCGCCGCAGACCATCCGCGCGAAGCCTTCGAGGTCGAGCGCGCGGACGGGCAGCCCGAGCTTCCGCTCCAGCTCGTCGAGCCGCGTGCCGTCGAGCATGACGGGCTCGTCCGACTTGTGCGCCGTGCGCGGGATGACGACGAACTCGCCCTCGAACTGTCGCCGCGCGGCCTCGACGCACTGCCCCGTCATCAACCCCGCGACGACGATCTCCTCGCCGAAGTACCTGTTCTCGACCGCGACGACGCGCAGGCGCGTGCCCGCCGTCTCGTTCAGATCGCCCGACCAACTCTTCGAGCACGGGCGCGAAGAGCGTCCCCGTCAGAATCGTTCCGTGCAGCCGCGGCGGCGTCGCGCACGCCCTTCTTCTCGACCCGCCGCAGCAGGCGCGCCGAACTCCTCGCGGAACGAGCGCACCATGCCGACGCCGTCCTCGATCTGCGGGTAGTCGCCGTAGTGCCTGCGCCCGGGCACGTCCAACCCGGCGCGCAGGTATATCTCGTCGCCGAGGAAGGCGAAGTTAGTCCCCGTCCGCTTCTTCAACTCTTTCTGCAGGACGCCGACCTCGCGGATGATCTGCGCGGCACCACTCGGGCGTGACCGGCGTCAGACGCTCGTCCGTGTTGTAGCGCGTGAGCCCCAGCGGGACGATGGCGACGCTGCGCACGCGCGGGTACTCGGCGGCCAGATCGTCGACCGTCTTGCTCAAAACTTCGCCGTCGTTGATGCCGGGGCAGAGCACGACCTGCGCGTGAATCTCGATGCCGGCGTCCATCATCCGGCGCATCTTGTCGGAGATGTCGGCGCGGCTGCTCGTCAACGCCGAGCAGGTAGGCGCGCACCTTCAGGTCGGTCGCGTGGACGGAGACGTACTGCGGGGTGAGTCGCTGCTCGATGACGCGCGCCATCTCGTCCTCGGTGATGGAGGAGAGCGTCGTGTAGTTGCCGTAGAGGAAGGAGAGGCGCACGTCCTCGTCGCGGAAGAAGAGGGCGGGGCGCGCGTCGGGCGGGTTGCCCTTGCAGAAGCAGAAGAGGCACTCGTTGGCGCACTGCCGCGGCGCGATGTTCTCGAACTGGAGGCCGAAGTCCTCGCCCTCGCCGCGCTCGACCTCGACCTCCCACTCCTCGCCGCCGCGCTTGAGCACGTCGAGCGTGAGTTCGGTCTCGCCGCCCGTGTGGAAGCGGAAGTCGAGGTAGTCGCGCACCACGCGGCCGTTGACCTTGACGACGCGGTCGCCCGGCTCAAGCTCAAGCTCTTCGCCCAGACTTCCGGGCTCGACCTCCGTGATGGTCACGCCGCGGCGGCGTATCTGCGTGACGGCTGGCGTGACTGCGAACTCGTACATCTCGAACGAACCTACTTCTACGTGCTGACTTGACACAGAATGCTTCCCGCGCGTCTGCCCGACCCGTGAGTATGGCCGAAGGCTCGCGACACTTCAACCGGCGGCGGCGCGCTGTTCCGGCGAAAGAAGATAGATGTGCGCGGCGCGGCCCGGTTCGCCGCGCCGGCGGAGAATGCCAGGACAGCGTTCCGCCGTGGCAAACTGACCGGGCGGGCGGTCAGAAAGAGAGTCATTGACTGAGACGCGTGCGCGCCTCTACATTAGTTTCAGCGCGTGCGAGCCGCCGACAGTGGCGGGCACACGGGTTGCTAAAGTCTCGCTGGGCGGCGTTCGTTCTCTCCCGCCCGCTCCAGCCGCCGAGCACGCCGGAAAGGTTCTCAAACAGACAGATGGGCATCCTGCTTCAAGGGCTCGAACAGTCGACCGCGCACGCCGCGCCGGAGGCCGAGCGCGCGCACGCGCGCCGACCGTCCTGCTCGCCGAAGACGACCGCGCGCTGCGCCGCTACCTCGAAGTCGTCCTGCGCCGCGCGGGCTACGACGTGCTGGCCGCGGCCGACGGCCTCGAAGCGATGAAGGCGCGCTCTCGACGCCCGTGGACGCGGTCGTGACCGACGCCGTCATGCCGCACCTCTCCGGCCACGAACTCTGCCGCTTCCTGCGCGACCACCCGCGGCTCAAAGACCTGCCCGTCGTGCTGCTGAGCGGCGCGGACGCGCCGGCGCGCGGCCGACGGTCGCGCGGCGCCGACCTCTACCTCTCGAAGCCCGTCCCCGCCGAAGAACTCGCCGCCAGCCTCGCGCGCCTGCTCGCGTGAAGACAGAATTAACTACAGAGACACGGCATTGAAGACAGAAAAGGCTGCTCAAGCCGTGCCTCTGTATCTCTGCGGTCTAAGTTGTCTTAACGCTTCACACGCCGCCGGCCTTCGAGCTGGTCTGCGGCGTGAGGCCGAGCATCTCGTCGAGCGACGTGTATTCGAGCCCCTGGTCGTCGGCGACGGCCTTGTAGGTCAGCTTGCCGGCGTAGGTGTTGACGCCCTCCTTCAGCCCCGGGTCGTGAGTGATGGCGTCGAGGAAGCCGCGGTTGGCGAGGCGGAGCGCGTAGGGCAGCGTCGCGTTCGTCAGCGCGAAGGTCGAGGTGCGCGGCACCGCGCCCGGCATGTTCGCCACGCAGTAGTGCAGCACGTCTTCGACGTAGTAGGTCGGGTTCGAGTGCGTCGTCGGCCGCGTCGTCTCGATGCAGCCGCCCTGATCGACGGCCACGTCCACGATGACCGCGCCCTTCGATCACGTCCTTCAGCATCTCGCGCGTGACGAGCTTCGGCGCGGCCGCGCCGGGGACGAGCACGCCGCCGATGATGAGGTCGGCCTCCGAGATCGCCCCGTGGATGGCGTAGGCCGAAGAGGCCAGCGTCGAAATCTTCGACAGGAAGATGTCGTCCAGTTCGCGCAGGCGGTCGAGGTTCTTGTCGACAATCGTGACCTGCGCGCCCATGCCGACGGCGATCTTCGCCGCGTTGGTGCCGACCACGCCGCCGCCGAGGATGACGACGCGCGCCGCGGGCACGCCCGGCACGCCGCCGAGGAGCACGCCGCGCCCGCCGTTCATCTTCTCAAGGTACTGCGCGCCGACCTGCACGGCCATGCGCCCCGCCACCTCCGACATCGGGGTGAGCAGCGGCAGCGTGCCGCTGCCGGTCGGTGATCGTCTCGTAGGCGATGCCCGTCACCTTGTGTTCGAGCAGCGCCTGCGTCTGCTTCGGGTCGGGCGCGAGGTGCAGGTAGGTGAAGAGCAGCAGCCCCTCCTTCATCCGCGGGTACTCGGGCTCGATGGGCTCCTTGACCTTGACGATCATCTCGGCCTCGGCCCACACGTCGTCGGCCGAAGGGATGATGCTCGCCCCCGCGCGCTCGTACAGCGCGTCCTCGAAGCCCGAGCCTTCGCCCGCGACTTCTCGACGATGACCCGGTGCCCCGCGTCCGTCAGCGCGCGCACGCCCGCCGGGCGTCAGCCCCACGCGGTACTCGTTGTCCTTAATCTCCTTGGGGAGTCCGACGATCACTGTTCTTTGTCTCCAATCTTTTAGTTTTGGGACGAGGGCAAGGCTACTTCAGTGACCGATGCTCTCATCTCGTCGGGGTCTGGAACTGCTCGAAACTTTAAGAGGCGAACTTCGACTACTCGAAGTTGACCTCGTCGATCTGCGCGCGTTGCAGCTTGCCGCTGTAGTCAACGTAAATGCGACTTCCATTCGGTGAAGATGTCGAGGACCTGCGTGCCGGCCTCGCGGTGGCCGTTGCCGGTGCCTTTGGTGCCGCCGAAGGGGAGGTGGACTTCGGCGCCGATGGTCGAGGAGTTGACGTAGAAGATGCCCGTGTACATCTCCTGCATCGCGCGGAAGGCGCGGTTCACGTCCTGCGTGTAGATGGAGGCCGACAGCCCGTAGCGCACGCCGTTGCCGATCTCGACGGCCTCTTCGAGCGAGTTCGCCGGGATGACCGTCGTGACGGGGCCGAAGATCTCCTCCTGCGAGATGCGCATCGAGGGCGACGCATCGGTGAAGACGGTCGGCTCGATGAAGTAGCCGTTGGCGTGCGCTCCGCCCGTCAAGCCGGTTGCCGCCGCAGGCGAGCCGCGCGCCGTCCTCCTTCTGGCCGATCTCGATGTAGCCGAGAATCTTGTGGACGGCGTCGGCGTTGATGACCGGGCCGACGTCCGTCTTCTCGTTCGAGCCCGTTCCCGACTCTTAAGCTCTTCGCGCGCTCGACGAGCATCTGCGTGAACTTCTTGTAGACCTTCTTGTGGACGACGACGCGCGAGGAGGCCGTGCAGCGCTGGCCCGACGTGCCGAACGCGCCCCAGACCGCGCCCTCGACGGCGAGGTCGAGGTCGGCGTCCTCCATCACCATGATGACGTTCTTGCCGCCCATCTCAAGCGAGCAGATGGCGTTGCGCTCGGCGCATGCGGAGGCGACGACGCGCCCCGTCTCGGTCGAGCCCGTGAAGGAGATGAGCCTGACCGACAGGGTGGTCGACGAGCGGCGCGCCCGCGGTCTCGCCGTAGCCCGTCACGAGGTTGACGACGCCCGCGGGCACGCCCGCCTCCTCGCAAGCCTTGACCAGATTGTACGTCGAGAGCGGCGTGTCCTCGGCCGGCTTGATGACGACGGTGTTGCCGCAGACGAGCGCGGGGATGAGCTTCCACGAAGGGATCGCCATCGGGAAGTTCCACGGCGTGATGAGCCCGCAGACGCCGACGGGCTGGCGCACGCACATGGCGAACTTGTCGGGCATCTCGGCGGGCGTGGTGAAGCCGTGCAGGCGGCGCCCCTCGCCGGCCGTGTAGTAGGTGCAGTCGATGGCCTCCTGCACGTCGCCGCCGGTCTCCTTCAAGACCTTGCCCATCTCGCGCGTCATCTCGCGCGCGAACGCTGTCCTTGTGGCGGATGAGGATCTCGCCCAGGCGGAAGAGGATCTCCGCGCGGCGCGGCGCGGGCAGCCTGCCGCCAGCGGTCGGCCGCACTCTCGCGCGGCCGCGACCGCGCGCCTCAACGTCCTCGCGCGTCGAGACGGGAAACCGGCCGACCACGTCGCGCGTGTCGGCCGGGTTCACGTCCTCGAACCACTCGCCCGAGCGGGAAGCGACCCACTCGCCGCCGATGTAGTTCGGGTACTTCTTAACAACTGTGCGCGCCGCCGCGCCGCCCTTCTTCTGCGCCCTTACCGAGAGCCTTCTTCGCCTGTGCCATTTGTTCTTATCGTAAACTCAATAGCCGTAAACCGTAAACCGTAAGACCGTGAGCCGTGACAGGACAAGAGCCGCTCTCTTGTCACGGCTCACGGTTGACGGTTGACGGCTTCACGGCTCTTACTGGAACGTGAACTGGACTATCTGCTGCAAGACCTTCTCGCCGTTGTAGGCGGAGACGTGGAGGACGATGGGGTCGCCCGGCTTGAGCGTGTTGATGACGCGCTCGAAGTCCTCGATGGTCGCGACCGACTGGCGGTTGATGCGCTGGATGACCATGCTCTTCGCGACGCCCGCGTCGAAGGCGATGCCGGCCTGGTCAACGTCCTGGACGAAGAGGCCGCGCACGCCCTTCAGGTTCCGCTCGTTGGCGATCTGCGGCGTCAGCTCGCTCAGCTTCAGCCCGAGCACGGGGCGCGTCGTTCTTGTCCGTCGGCACCACTTCCTGCTTCAGGTTCTCGACCTTGCCGGGCTTCTCCTCCGACTTCGTCGTCGTCGCCCGTCGCGGCGTTGCCGCGGGCGGGGCGCTCGCCGATCTTGACGCTGGTCGTGCGGCGTTCGAGCTTGTCGGAGACCTCGCGCAGGTACGTGACGGCGACGGTCTCGCCGACGGGGGTCGAGGCGACCTTGTTGATGAGGTCCTGCGCGTTCTCGACCGGCTGGCCGTTGAACTCGACGACCACGTCGTTGGTCTGGATGCCCGCGGTGGCGGCCGGCCCCTTGCCGTCGGCCACGTCCTTGATGATGGCGCCCTTGGCCGTGGGCAACTGGTAGACGCGCGCGAACTCCGGCTTGACCGAGTCGAGGAAGACGCCGAGGTAGCCGCGCCTGACCTTGCCCGTCGTCATCAACTGCTTGTAGACGGACGAGGCGATGTTGGTCGGGAGCGCGAACCCGATGCCGTTGTAGTCGCCGGTCGAGGTGGCGATCTGCGAGTTGATGCCGATGACCTCGCCGCGCATGTTGACGAGCGGGCCGCCGGAGTTGCCGCGGTTGATCGCGGCGTCGGTCTGGATGAAGCGGCGGAAAGCTCGCGCCGGGGTCGGTCTGCCGCTCCTTGGTCGAGATGATGCCGGCCGTCACCGTCTGCTCCAAGCCCGAAGGGCGAGCCGATGGCGAGCACCCAGTCGCCGACCTGCATGTCGTCGGAGTTGCCGAGGTTGACCGAGGGCAGGTCGCGCCCCGCGTTGACCTTGATGACGGCGATGTCGGTCTCCTCGTCCGAGGCGATCGATGGTGCCGCGCAACTGCTCGCCCGACTGGAGCTTGACCATGATGCCCGACATGTTCTCGACGACGTGGTAGTTCGTCAGGATGATGCCCTTCGGGTCAACGACGAAGCCGGAGCCGACGCCGCGCGAGGGTCGCCGCGCGTTGCGGCGCAGCATGTCGAGCAGCGGGTTGTCGCCGCCCTCCTCGCCGTCCTCGTCGTCGTCGTCGCCGTCCTTGTCGGCCACCTGCGGGGCGGCCGAGACGGTGTCGATGTTGACGACCGACGGCTCGACGCGGCGCGCGATCTCGGCGAACGAGGCCGAGAGGGCCTCGGGCGCGCGCGCGACCGACGCGGGCACGGCGGGCTGTTCGCCCTCGCCCGCGAAGACGCTCGTCCGGCTCAGCATCGCGCCGACGCCGACGCCCACGCCGAGACAGCCCAGCGCCAGCGCCGCGATCCACACGCGGAGGTGGCGCAGGATGGCGCGCTCCGCTTCGGTCGTATGGCCCTTCGGGATTTGCAACATAAAACTCTTCACCTTCTAAATCTTCAAATGGAGCCGGTAGGGTCATGCGGCCGCGCGCCCCGGTGGACGGCATGGCCGCTGTTCTGTGCGCTGAGACGAGGAGACTCGAAAAGCCACAGTGGCGAGCCACGAGTATAACCAATGCCGCCACCCGCCGCAAAGAATAAGTCTGCGAATGTCCGCCCGTAAAATATATGACGAGTGGCCGCCCTCCTCCTCTATAATTTCCGCGGCCGAACAGACTGCCCGCCGGAGGGTTCGTTTGAGAGTTGACGCGTCGGGATTCAAAGCGGTGGCGAAGGCGGCACTCTGCGCCGCGGCGCTTGCGCTGGCCGCGCCCGGCGGAGGGTGCGCGCGCGGCCCCGCGGCCCCGGAGGGCGGCGGCCCGGCGCGACCGGCGGAAGCGCTCGTCGGTCAGAACGCACAACCCACGCCCGCGCCGAACATCAACGGCGTCGAGAGCCCGCTCCCGCCGCCGCCGGAGGGCTTCGTCGGCGACTTCGCCGAGGTCATCGACGCCCAGACGGAAGAGGCGCTCGAAGCGAAGCTCAAACAACTGAAGGAGCGCGCGAAGATCGAGCTGGGAGTCGCGACCGTCGAGACGACCGGCGGCCGGGACATCCTCGACTACTCTCTGGCCGTCGCGCGCGGCTGGGGCATCGGGCCGCCCGCGGGCGAAGAGGGCGGCGGCCTGCTGCTCCTGCTCGCCGTCAAAGACCGCACGTGGCGGATACAGGTGAGCCGAAGCCTCGAGGCCGACATCCCCAACGAAGAGGCCGCCAGAATCGGGGGCGGCATGATCGACTCGCTCCGCAAAGGCCAACACGGCGAGGCCATCACGAAATGCGTTGACGGCCTCATCGAAAGGCTCGCCGAACGCCGCGGCTTCCCTGCGAACAGCAGCGGGGCGAAAAAAAGCGTGAACCGTCAACCGTGACAAGTAACAGACCGTTCTTATCTCGTCACGGTTCACGGTTCACGACTCTGCAACGGTTCACGCGTTCTCCGGCTCGCCTTTCGACTCCGCGGCGCGCCGCCCAGCCCTTCCCCAACTCAGCTCAGACACGATGACTCCGGCGAGGACGAGGAGGGCGCCGAGGGTTGCGCGCGTCGCCGGTCCACTCGGCCGAGCCGCGCAGGAGGACGGCGAAGGCGGTGGCGAAGACCGGCTCCAGGCTGAAGATGACGGCGGCGTGCGTGGCCGACATGCGCGCCTGCCCCCACGCCCAGAGCAGAAAGGTCGCGAGCGTGCCGAAGATGATCAGGTAGGCGATCTGCCACGCGACGTCGCGCTCCACACGGGCGCGACCGCCTCGCGCGCGAGCCCCGGCGGGAGCGACTCCACGCCCCAGCCCCACGCCGCCGCGCGCACCGCGAGCCACGCGACGACCATCACACAGGCGGCCACGGTGATCTGCAAGGCGCTCAACTGCCGCGGGTCGATGCGGCGCGCGTAGGCGCCCATCAGGTTGATATGGCAGGCGAAGAGGAGCGTGGTCGAGAGCGTGATGAGGTCGCCCACGTTGAAGCCCACGGCCTCGACGGGCGCGAGGATGAGCGCGCCGCCGATTGAGGCCAGCACGATCCCTAACAGGTTCTCGCGGCTCGGGCGCGCGCGCCAGAGCACGTAGGCGACGACGGGGACGAGCGGGGTCGTGATGCCCGTGATGAAGGCCGACTTGGACGGCGTGGTGTAGAGCAGCCCCGTCGTCTGGCCGATGAAGCCGACGCCCATCAGCACGCCCAACGCGCCGCCCGCGCGCCACGCCGCGCGCGAGGCGCCGAAGACCTGCCGCGGGAAGAGCGCCGCGAAGAGGAGCGCCGCCAGAGGCATCCGCACCGCGAGGTACGTGAGCGGCGGCCAGTGGTCGAGCACGCCGCGCGCGACCGAGAAGGTCGAGCCCCAGATGAGCGTCGTCAACAGTATCGCGCCGTCGGCGGCCAGGTTCGACTTGAGCTTCATATAGTGAGCAGGACAGTAGACAGTAGTCAGTATTTAAGAAGCATGAGAGCGATGCTGTCTTAAATACTGACTACTCGTCTACTGTCTACTGTCTCTCAAGGTCTGAGCAGGACTTTGAGGACGCCGGGCTCGGCGGCGCGCTCAAGAGCGCGGGGGCCTTCGGAGAGGGGGAACACGTCGTTAATGAGGGCGTCGGTCTCAACGGCGCCGCGGCGCAGCAGTTCGAGCGCGGGCTTGAAGCGCCCGCAGCGCGAGCCGACGATGCTGATCTCGTCCACGACAACGGGCGCGGCGTTCAGCTCCGTCGAGCCGTGGAAGGTGGACTTGAGGACGAGCGTGCCGCGCGGCTTCAGAAGTCTGAGCGCGGTCTCGAAGCCGGCGGGCGAACCCGACGCCTCGACCGTCACGTCGAAGGCGCGGTCGAAGGAGGCGGGCAGCTCGTCCGCCCGCGCCGTGCGGACGCCGCGCGCGCGCACGATTTCGAGCTTGCGTTCGTGGCGGCCGACGAGGGTGATGCCCGCGCCCGTCGTCGCCTTCAGGGCCTGCGCGCAGAGCAGCCCGAGCTTGCCGTCGCCGATGACGGCGACGCGCGTCTCCGTCTCGACGCGCGCGCGCTCCGTGATGCCGCACGCGGCGGCGAGCGGCTCCGTGAAGACGGCGCGCTCGTCCGGAACTTCATCCGGCACGGGCAGGAGGTTCGTGACGGGAAGCTGTAGGTACTCGGCGAAGGCGCCGTCGCGGCCGACGATGCCGAGCACCGTGCGCGCGGGGCAGTGGCGCGCATCACCCGCGCGGCACAGCTGGCAGCGGCCGCAGCCGGCGTTGATCTCGCCGACGACCCGCCGCCCCTCAAGCTCCGGCGCGCCCGGCGCCCGCTCGACCTCGCCCACGAACTCGTGGCCCAGGTCCCCTCGAACCCCGCGTACCCGCGCACGATCTCCAAATCCGTGTTGCACACGCCCGCCAGCCGCACGCGCACCAGCGCCTCGCCCTCGCGCCCCGGCGCCGCCACGTCCACAAGGCCCAATTGCCCGTTCTCGAATCGAAGAGCCTTCATACGTGATTAAGACGATGGACGATAGATGGTAGACGATGGCATGAGCTTCTATCGTCTACCATCTATCGTCCATCGTCTCTCTTAAAATCTTTTCGCGCGGAGGTAGGCGTTCTCTTTCGTCAGCTCGACGGTCTTCTCGCGGCCGTTGACTTCGACGGGGAGGCGCCAGGCGAGTTCGCGCTCGCCCTCGATCTCGGCGTGTATCCACCACTTGCCGGCCGGGACTTCGACGGCGGCCTCGCCGCCCTCGTCCAGTTCGGCGTCGAGCTTCTGGCGGCCGCCCATCAGGCGCGTCGCGAACTCCTCGAAGCGCTGGCCGTGCCGCGGCTCGGAGTCGTACTCGTTGCGCGCGGCCGCCATGTTGATGGGGAAGAGTTGGACGGGCACCTTCTTCGCCGAGACGGGGAAGCCGACGCCTTCGCGACGCAGGCGCACGCGCAGCAGCGTCATGCGCCGGCCCGGGCGCGCGAGGCGCGACGAAGTACGCTCGTCCTCGGGCAGGCGCCGGTAGAGGCTCAACGCGGCCCCGCCCAGCGCCGCGACCAGAGCGACGCCCGCCGCCGCCGCCGCGACCTTACGTGTGACGTTCTGTCCCTGGCTCATCCTTCGTCCGGCTCGGCCCGCTTCAGGCCATCAGGCCGCGCTCGCGCAGCGCGCCCGTCAGATCGTGGTCGGACGGCACCGAGAGCACCTGCCCGGCGATGTCCACGGTCGGCATACGCTGCTTGCCGCCGTTCTGCTCCCGCACCCACGCGGCGGCCGACTCGTCCTGCTCGATGTCGATGTACTGGTACTGCACGCCGAGGCGGTCGAGGAACGCGCGCGCGCGCCGCGTGTCTTCGCACCAGTCGGCGCCGTAGACCTTCACTCCGAACACGGCCGTCACCTCCGCCTCATAGAATCCGCGGCCACATCATAGCAGAGGCGGTAGACAGTAGACAGTGGTCGGTAGTCGGCAGGCGCCGCTCTGAAGGGCTTGAACATGACGGCCGCGCGGTTCGAGCGGAGGCGGTTTTGCTACCGACAACGGACTACTGTCTACTGACTACTTCTTCCTGCTACAATGTCCCTTCAAACTCGGTCAAAGGTGTTCGGCGGCCACATGATTCCACAGAACAGCGGCGTGGACGAGACGGCGAGGGACGGTTTCCGCGACGAGTGCGGCGTGTTCGGCATCTACGGGCACGACGACGCCGCGCGCCTCGCCTACCTCGGGCTCTACCAGCTCCAGCACCGCGGGCAGGAGTCGTGCGGCATCGTCGCCTCCGACGGCCTGCTGCGCTCCGAGCGCGCGATGGGGCTCGTCTCCGAGGTCTTCGACGAGGAGCGTCTGAACCGCCTGCCCGGCACCGCCGCCATCGGCCACACGCGCTACTCGACCGCGGGCGAGGTCTCGGTGCGCGAGGCCCAGCCCTTCCTCATCGCCTGCAAGCACGGACAGGTCGCCGTCTGCCACAACGGCAACCTCCCCTTCGCCACCGACGAGCGGCGGCGGCTCGAACGCGAGGGCGCCATCTTCAACTCGACCTCCGACACCGAAGTCGTCCTCCACCGCATCGCGCGCTCGCGCGCCGAGTCGGTCGAGGAGGCCGTCCCCGAAGTCCTGCGCGAGACGGAGGGCGCGTTCTCGATGCTCTTCCTGACGCCCGACGCGCTCATCGCCGTGCGCGACCCGCGGGGTTTTCGCCCGCTCGCGCTCGGCCGGCTCGACGGCGCGTGGGTCGTCGCCTCCGAGACGTGCGCGTTCGACCTCATCGGCGCGGAGTACGTGCGCGACGTGGAGCCGGGCGAGATGATCGTCGTCACGCGCGAGGGGCTGCGCTCGACCTTCCCGCTGCCCGAGCGGCCGCGCTCGTTCTGCGTCTTCGAGCACGTCTACTTCTCGCGCCCCGACTCGATGGTCTACGGCCGCTCGGTCAACGAGTCGCGCCACAAGATGGGCAAGCGCCTGGCGGTTGAGCAGCCGGCCGACGCCGACCTCGTCGTCCCCGTCCCCGACTCGGGCGTCGCGGCCGCCATCGGCTACGCCGCCGAGAGCGGCATCAACTTCCGCTTCGGCCTCGTGCGCAACCACTACGTCGGCCGCACCTTCATCGAGCCGAAGCAGTCGATCCGCTCCTTCGGCGTCCGCCTCAAGCTCAACCCCGTGCGCGACCTCCTCCGCGGCCGGAGCGTCGTCTTGATCGACGACTCCATCGTGCGCGGCACGACCTCGAAGAAGATCGTGCGGCTCGTGCGCGAGGCGGGCGCGCGCGCCGTCCACGTGCGCATCAGTTGCCCGCCGACGGTGAGCCCCTGCTACTACGGCGTGGACACGCCGGACAAGCAGGAGTTGATCGCCGCGCGGATGTCGGTCGAGGAGGTGCGCCGCTTCATCGAGGCCGACTCGCTCGGCTACCTCTCGATGGAGGGGATGCTCGAAGCCTGCGGCCTGCCGCAGGAGACCTCCTGCGTCGCCTGCTGGACGGGCCGCTACCCGACCCGCATCAGCCCCGTCGCCGAGACCCAGTACGCGCGCGAGCGCGAGCCCGTCCCTTCGGACTGAGTTCTTAAAACCATAAGACAAAGGCTGGGGGTTTGAAACATGACGACGAGAAAGAGGAAGCCCGTCAGGAAGCACAGGGTGACGGCGCAGGTCCAGATACTCGACCTGACGAAGGCCGGCAGCTCGATGGAGTTCGAGATTTACGCCAGCGAGGAGAAGATCGGCACCATCATCATCGGGCGCGGGTCGTTGACGTGGCGCGGCGGACGCCGGCAGCGCGAGAAGAGACTCACGTGGTCGCAGTTCGCCGAGCTGATGGACGAATACACGTACGGCGAGTGAACGCGTCCATACGGCTGGAGGTCATCTGAGTGGCGCAGAGCAGAAAGGGTTGCGGGTGCGCGCTGGTGGCGCTGGTGGCGGCGCTGCTGGTCGGCGGGTACGTCGGCTGGCGGTTCGTCGTCCAGCCGTATCTGGACAAGCGGCGGGAGCAGGCGCCGCCGCCGGCGTCGGGCGACGAGACGAAGGTCGTGGTGTTGGACGTGGGGCAGGGCGACTCGATTCTCGTCATCACGCCCGGCGGGAAGACGGCGCTCGTGGACGCGGGCGAGCCGGGCGACGGGAAGATCATCCTCGCGGCCCTGAAGAAGTACGGCGTCGATCACATCGACCTCTTCGTCGCCACGCACGCGCACGCCGACCACATCGGCGCGGCCGACGAGGTCATCAAAGCGATACCGGTCGCGCACGTCCTCTACTCCGGCGTCCCCAACCCGACGAAGAACTACCAGGACTTCCTCAAGGCCATCGACGAGAAGAAGATCGACCTCATCCGCGCCGCGCCGGGGCAGACGTTCGAGCTGGGCGGCGGCGGCCTCATCCGCGTGCTCGCGCCCATCGAGCCCTTGTTCGAGAAGGATGACCTGCGCTCGGGCGGCAACGAGCCGAACGCCAACTCGGTCGTCACGCGCCTCGACTACGGCGCCTTCTCGATCCTCCTGACCGGCGACGCCGAGGAGCAGACCGAGCGCGAGCGCCTGATTAAGAACGGCGCGAACATCCGCGCCAGCGTCCTGAAGGTCGGGCACCACGGGTCGAAGTACGCGACCTCGGAGGATTTCCTCAAGCGCGGCGAATTCAAGTACGCGGTCATCTCTGCGGGTCTGGACAACCGCTACGGCCACCCCTCGCAGGAGGTGCTCGACCGCCTGAAGGCCGCGCAGGTTAAGGTCTACCGCACGGACTTTCAGGGCGAGATTCTCATCTCGACGCGCGGCCAGGAGGGCGACGTGAAGATCATGACCGCGCGCGAGCCGAAGCCGAACGAGGACATGTCCGCCGGCCGCCAGGCGCTCAGGGACGACTCGTCCAAGCGCGGCTTCATAGACTTCGGCGACCTCCCGCCGGCGCCGAAGCCGAAGGACGAGGCGCGCTCGAACTCGAACACGAAGAACACGAACAGCAACACGAAGAGGGCCGGGGCGAGGTGACGCGCGATGTCTGAAGAGAAGCAGGGCGGCAAGTCCAAACGCACGCGCGCCGTCATCGACCGCATCGAGGAAGGCGAGACGGCCGTCCTGCTCGCGGGCGAAGAGGAGCTGAAAGTCGAGCTGCCCGCCTCGCTCCTCCCCGAGGGCGCCGAATCGGGCAGCCACCTCCTCATCAACGTCGCGCTCGACGAAGCCTCGCGCAGGGAGGCCGAGGAGAGCGTCAAGGCCCTCCAGGAGAAACTTGAGAAGCGCGGTGGCGAGGGGCGGAAGGACTTCAAGCTCTGACGGCGGTGAAGCGTTCCGGCCCCGAAGGGGTCGTATCTTAATAAAGCGCGGCCGGACGGAAGCCGCGCCCCGTGCCGCGCTCTACAAAGAGATGAGCAAATCAATCACCTACTCAGACGCCGGCGTCTCTATCGACGCGGCGAACGCGGCGGTCGAGAAGATCAAGCGGCTGGCGCGCTCGACCTTCAACGCGCGGACGCTCTCCGAGATCGGGAGCTTCGGCGGGATGTTCGACGGCGCGTTCCCCGGCATGTCTGAGCCCGTGCTCGTCGCCTCGGCCGACGGCGTGGGGACGAAGCTCAAAATCGCCTTCATGACCGGCGTCCACGACACGGTGGGCCGCGACCTCGTCAACCATTGTACGAACGACATTCTCGTGCAGGGCGCGCGCCCGCTCTTCTTCCTCGACTACGTGGCGACCGGCGTGCTTTCGCCCGACGTGATCGTCTCGGTCGTGGACGGCGTCGCCCGAGGGTGCCGCGAGAACGGGTGCGTCCTCCTGGGCGGCGAGACGGCCGAGATGCCCGGTTTCTACGCCGAGGGCGAGTACGACGTGGCGGGCTTCATCGTCGGCGTCGTGGACCGCGCGAAGGTCATCGACGGGCACGCGGTGGAGCCGGGCGACGTGCTGCTCGGGCTCCCTTCGGCGGGGCTGCACACCAACGGCTACTCGCTCGCGCGCAAGCTCTTCTTCGAGGTCGCGGGCCACGACGTGAACACGCGCCTCGATGCGCTCGGCGAGACCGTGGGCGAGGCGCTGCTCAGGCCCCACCTCAGCTACCTCCGCCCGCTCGAAGGTCTGCTCGACACGGGCTCCGTCAGGGCGCTCGCGCACATCACGGGCGGCGGACTCCTTGAGAATATCCCGCGCGTGCTGCCCGAGGGCACGGCGGTCGAGATCGGGCGCGGCTCGTGGCCCGTGCCGGCGCTCTTCCGCCTCATGCAGGAACTCGGCAACGTCTCCGAAGCCGAGATGCACCGCACCTTCAACATGGGCGTCGGCATGGTCGTCGTCTGCTCGCCCGCCGACGCCGCCGCCGTCCGCGCACACCTCGACTCGGTCAACCAGCCTTCATACGAGATCGGCATCGTCAAGCAGGGCGCGCGCGAAGTCACCTTGTCCTGAAACTTCAAACTTCGCGCGCACGCCAGAGAGAGCTACTTTCTGCGGCCCGCAGTTTAAGTTGACACTTCTGCGAGCCGTCCGACTTCAAACCCTCATTCGGACGGAAGGAAGAAGACCATGACCGACCCTCTTAACTTCGAGGAAGCCCCCCCGACTGCCCAGGAGGAGGCCGAGCATCCCGAGCGGGAGCACCAGCGCCCCGTGGCCTGGCTCTTCGGCCGCCAGCTCGTCAGGAGCCTGAAGTACACGCTCATCTACACGGCCTTCGGCGAGAAGCTCGACCCGCGCGACTGGATGAACCCGCGCGCCTACACCTTCGCCGGGGGCGGCGCGGCGGACGCGTCACCCGCCTCCTCCGGCGAGGGCGCGGCCGCCGATGTCTGCCCGGCCCCCTGGACGGCGCGCACCGGCGAGACGGCCGCGCCGGACGAAGGCGACTTCTGGTTCGACTACCTCTCCGACACGGGCGACGGCACGAAGGCCGTCTACAGTCTCGCCTACCTCTGCATGAGCGACCTCTGGGTGAAAGACCCCGGGCACCGTCAGCCCGCGCTCGATGACTCCTTCCTTCGCAAGGCGCAGGAGCCGGGACTGCTGCGGCTGCCGCGCGGCTCCTTCCTCATGGTGGGCGGCGACACGGCCTACCACATGTCGGACTACGCGACGCTGCACGAGCGCTTCCAGCTCCCCTTCCGCTGGGCGTTCGAGGACTTGCGGGCGAACGTCGGCGCGGCCTTCGACGAGCGGCGGCGCCCCATCTTCGGCATCCCCGGCAACCACGACTACTACGACCAGCTCGACGGCTTCCGCCGCCAGTTCCGACGCACGGTCAGGCCCGAGCCCGACGCCGAGCCCGCCGACCTCAACGACTACCGCAACCCGCAACTGCTCCTCTCCGGGTTCGCACGCTGTCAGGAGGCCAGCTACGTCGCGCTCGAACTCCCGCACGGCTGGTGGCTGTGGGGGCTCGACACAGAGGTCGGCACCATCGACGTGCGGCAGCGGAAGTTCTTCCTGAAGCTGGCGAGCGAGTCCACGGGCCAGAGCGAGGAGCGGGCGGGCGCGGCCCTCGACAAACTCATCGTCGCCACCTGCGCGCCCACGACCGTCTTCGGCAAGTTCCCCGACCGCGACGACGAGAAGTCCTCGCGCGCCTTCTTCCAGCTCGGCCTCCCGCGCCCGTTCATCGAGCGCGATAAGCTTGAGCGGGACGACGAAGGGAACATCAAGGAGCCGCTGCTGCGCGCAGACCAATGTCGGCTCGACATCTCGGGCGACGTGCACCACTACGCGCGCTACTGGGGGCCGGCCGAGCCGGGCGCCCCGCGCGTGCGCGACGGGCACCGGCCCGACCGGCGGCCCGCCTCCGTGACGAACTACGCCTCGGTCGTCTCCGGCATCGGCGGCGCGTTCCACCACCCGACGACGACCTACAAGGGCGAGATCGAAGAGCACGCGCTCTACCCGACCGAGACGGTCTCGCGCCACGAGGTCTCGAAGCAGGTCTTCCGCTTCTGGAACCTCATCAACGGCGGCGGCGTCTGGCTCGTCGGGTTCCTGATCACTTTCATCCTCTACTGCGGGCTGACCTTCTCGCAGAGCAGCCGCCAGTTCGTCCTCTCCGCCGGCGTCTGGGAACGCCTGCACCTCTTCCGGCAGGAGGCCGTCACGCCGACCGTCCCCGTCATCGACCAGGGTGAGGTGGTGCAGCAGTTCCTCGCCGGCCCGTGGCCGGTGCCCGACGCGCCGACCGCCGGCATCTGCGGCCGGATTCAGGCGGAGGCGCCGGGCTGCGCGCGCGGCTGCTACCCGCCGCGCTACTTCCTCGGGGCGTGCGCCATCGAGAAGCCAGACTCGTACTGGGTCGGCGTCGGGCTGACGCTGCTCTCGCTCGCCCTCGTCATCGCCACCTTCATCCTCGCCAAACTGGGGTGGCTCTTCGCCGACCCCGACAAGGACCTCGTCGAGCGGATGCAGAGGCTGCCGGCCGAGACGGAGGAGAAGGCCGAGCAGCCCGCGCCGGAGAAGTCGCAGCCGGGCCATCGGCGCTGGTACGAGGAACGCCCGTTCCGGCGGGTCGTGCTGCTCGCAGTCCCGACCATCGTCGTCTCGCTCCTCGCGCTGCTGATCCTCCGCCCCTTCCGCCCGCACCTCACGCCGTTCGGCAACAGCATGATGGTGCTCGTCACGCTCATCTGGGCGGCGGGGGCCGTCGCCCTCAGCGTGCGCTACAGCGAGTGGCTCTTCACGAAGGCGTCGATGCGGAAGCTCGCGCGCTGGGACTGGGCCGTGACGTGGGCGCTCGGCGTCTTCGCGGTGGTGGTGCTGACCTCTGGGCTCTGGGTCTTCGGCCAGAACAACCGCGCGGCCAACCTCGTGGCCGACATCATCTTCGCGCTCGTCGTGCTCACCGGCTTCCTCGGCGTCGTCGCGCTCGGCTACTTCAAGGCGGGCGAGATGAAGGACGGCTACCTTAAGAAGGCGCCCTACCTCGTGCTCGGGCTCATCCACTCCGTCCTCCAGATAGCCACGGCCTTCCTCATCGTGCGCAAGGGCGCGCTGCCCGCGTGGCTGCCCGCCGTGCCGCCGCTGCCGCGGCCGGAGGGAGCTTCGGTCATCGGCTTCTTCTTCAAGGTGTTGACGGTCGCCGCCGTCGATCTGGCCGCCATCTCCGTGATCGTGCTCCCCGTCGTCGTGGTCTTCGGGCTGCTCGGCTGGCTCTTCATGAGGAACAACCGGCGCTGGCTGCTCTTTGCGACGTGGGTCGCGCACGGCGCGTTGCTGCTGCTGCTGCCGTGGCTCACGTGGCGCCTCTTCGGCACCGGCGGCGGCGAGTTCATCGACCACCAGGGCCTGCTGCCCGGGACTTACAACGAGGGCTGGTGGGGCCTTCTGCCGGCGCTGTTGGCCGGGCTGCTCGGCGCGGTGCTCTGCTGCATCTGGCTCGGCTGGTACTTCGCCGTCTCGCTGACCTTCCACGGGCACAACAACGAGATCGCCGGCGCGGCCCGCATCGAGCGGTTCAAGCAGTTCGTCCGCGTCCGCGTCAACAAGGACGGTTTGACGGGCTACGTCATCGCGATAGACTACCCGAAGAGGAACGGCAAAGACCTCAGACCGAGGCTCGTTGACGTGTTCCACATCTGCGGGAAGCCCTGACACAAAAAGAGTCTCGTGCGGCGCGCGTGCGCACGCGCGCCGCACGAGACTTCGTTCGCCGATGCAGACACCAGAAGCTCAAGCCCGGCGCGTCGGGATATTGATCTCGGGGCGCGGGTCGAACATGACGGCGCTCGCCGACGCGGTCGCCGCGGGGGGCGTGCCCGGCGCGCGCGTCCAGTTAGTCGTCAGCGACAAGCCGGGGGCCGCGGGGCTCGCCGCCGCGCGCGCGCGGGGGATAGAGACGGCGGTCGTCGAGCGGCGCGGCCGCACGCGCGAGGAGCACGAGCGCGAGATAATCAAGGAGTTGAAAGCGCGCGGCGTCGAGCTGGTCTGCCTCGCCGGCTACATGCGCCTGCTCTCGCCCTGCTTCGTCGAAGAGTTCCGCGGGCGCGTGCTCAACATCCACCCCTCCCTGCTCCCGGCCTTCCCCGGCCTCGACGCGCAGCGCCAGGCCGTCGAGCACGGCGTCCGCGTCTCCGGCTGCACCGTCCACTTCGTGGACGAGACGCTCGACGGCGGCCCCGTCATCACGCAGCGCGCCGTCCCCGTCCTCGACACCGACACCCCCGAGACGCTCGCCGCGCGCATACTCATTGAAGAGCACAAAGCCTACCCCGACGCGCTCGCCCTCGTCTGCTCCGGCGAGTATGAAATCGTCGGCCGCCGCGTCGTAAAACTTTGAACTTTGAACTTTCCGACCTTAAACTCTCGCACATGAACATCGGCGAGCAGTTAGAGTTCCTGCGTAAGGGCGCGGTCGAGGTCATCCGCGAGGAGGACTTGCGGGCGAAGTTGGAGAAGAGCGCGCGGACGAACCGGCCGCTGCGCGTCAAGTTCGGCGCCGACCCCACCGCGCCCGACATACACCTCGGCCACACGGTCGCCATCCGCAAGCTCCGACACTTTCAGGAGCTGGGGCACACCGTCATCTTCCTCATCGGCGACTTCACCGGCCTCATCGGCGACCCCTCGGGCAAGTCGGCCACGCGCCCGCAACTCACGCGCGAGGAGATTAACGCCAACGCCGAGACCTACAAGAAGCAGATCTTTAAACTGCTCGACCCCGAGAAGACCGAGCTGCGCTTTAACTCCGAGTGGATGGACAGGCTCGGCTCCGACGGCTTCATCCGCCTCGCCTCGCACGTCACGGTCAAGCAGATTCTCGAACGCGACGACTTCCAGAAGCGGCTCGCGGAGGAGCGGCCCGTCGCCCTCCACGAACTGCTCTACCCCCTGACGCAGGCCTACGACTCGGTCGCGCTCGAAGCGGACGTGGAGCTGGGCGGCACCGACCAGAAGTTCAACCTCCTCCTCGGGCGCAACCTCCAGCGCGAGTACCAGCAGGAGCCGCAGGTCGCGCTCATCACGCCCCTGCTCGAAGGCACCGACGGCGTCCAGAAGATGTCGAAGTCGCTCGGCAACTACGTCGGCATTGACGAGCCGCCGCAGGAGATGTTCGGCAAGATCATGTCCATCTCCGACGACCTCATGTGGCGCTACTACGAGCTGCTCACGGACCTCACGGTCGCCGACATCAAACATCTGCGCGACCGCGCCGGCGCCGGCGAGGCCAACCCGCGCGACCTCAAAGTCGCCCTCGCCAAGCGCGTCATCTCCGACTTCCACTCGGCATCAGCGGCGACCGCCGCCGAGGACGAATTCGTCCGCCGCTTCCGCAACAAGGAAGTGCCTGATGAGGTCGAGACAATCGAGGTGGAAACAGAGTCAGGTTCGTTGCCACTCGCCCGCCTTCTAGTTAAGACAGGGCTGGCTTCATCTGTTGCAGAGGGCCGACGCCTGGTCGAACAGGGGGGTGTGCGTATTGGGAGTGTTAAGCAGAGCGACCCGAATTTAGTGCTCGGGGTGAAGAGCGGAGAGGAAGTTCTAATCCAGGTCGGTAAGCGTCGCTTCCTTAAAATGCGAGTCCGTTAGTCCACGCGTCGCTAATGCGACGCCGTTAAATCCCGCACACCTTTTCCCGGCCTTGAAAGGCCGGGCTAAACTCAGGCGCCGCTCCGCGGCGGATTGCTGCCATGATGAAGAAGCTCACGCGTCGCGAGTTCGTCGCATCGGCGGTCGCGGCGTCGGCGCTGGCCGGCGCGGCGGCGGACGTTTCCCTCGGCGCGCAGGCCGGGCGGCCGAACGTGCTCTACATCATGGCGGACGATCTGGGGTGGGGCGATTTGAGTTGTTACGGTCGGCCCGACTACAAAACGCCGAACCTCGACCGTCTGGCGTCGCAGGGCGTGCGGTTCACGCACGCCTACTCGGCCGCGCCCGTCTGCACGCCGACGCGCTGCGCGTTCGTGACGGGGCGCTACCCGGCGCGCACGGCGGTGGGGCTCGAAGAGCCTCTGTCGTGGAGGAAACAGCTCGCCGAGCAGAAGCGCGACCCGGGACTTCCGCCCGAGCACCCGACCGTCGCGTCGCTGCTGAAGGCGGCGGGTTACCGCACGGCGCTCGTCGGCAAGTGGCACCTCGGCTACCTGCCGACCTACGGCCCGGTCAAGAGCGGCTTCGAGGAGTTCTTCGGCATCATGAGCGGCGGGGGCGACTACTTCACGCACAGGGACGCGAACGGCGAGGCCGACCTCTTCGAGGCGGAGGTCTCGGTCGAGCGCGTCGGCTACATGACCGACCTCCTCACCGAGCGCGCCGTCGAATACCTGCGCCGCCGACGCGCAGCGCCTTTCTTCCTGAGCCTCAACTACACCGCCCCGCACTGGCCCTGGGAAGGCCCGCGGGACGAATCGTTCAGTCGCACGCTCGGCCCCGGCTACAACGCCTTCACCTCGGGCGGCTCGCTTAAAGCTTATGCGGAGATGATGAAGAGTTTGGACGAAGGGGTCGGCCGCGTCCTGCGCGCGCTCGACGAAGGCGGCCGCGCCCGCCGCACGCTCGTCGTCTTCACGAGCGACAACGGCGGCGAGCGCTTCTCCTACAACTGGCCGTTCACGGGTCAGAAGTTCAGCCTCTACGAGGGCGGCATCCGCGTCCCCGCCCTCGTCCGCTGGCCCGGCACCGTGCCCGCGGGGCGCACGACCGAGCAGGTCGCCGTTACGATGGACTGGACGGCCACCATCCTCGCCGCCGCGGGCGCGCGCACGCACCCCGACTACCCGCTCGACGGCGTTGACCTCCTGCCCCTCCTGCGCGGGCGTCGCGCAGCCTTCGGGCGCACGCTCTTCTGGCGCAACGACGTGCAGGGCGCGGCGCGCGCGGGGCGCTGGAAGTATCTGAAGGACGGCGCGAAGGCCGAACGCCTCTTCGACCTCCAGGCCGACGAGCGCGAGCAGGCCGACGCGCGCGCCGCGCAGCCACAGCTCTTCGAGCGCCTCAAGGGCGAGTATCAGAAGTGGGAGGCGCAGATGTTGAAGCAGCGCCCCGCGCGCACGGCTAATTGAGGAGGAGTGAAATGAAAGAAGGTTACGACGCTTCCGACAACGTCTCTGTCATCCGCCGCTGGTTCGAGGAGGTCTGGAACCGCGGGCGCGAGGAGGCGATTGACGAGCTGTTCGACGATGAGGGCCTGGCGCACGGGCTGGCCGACGAGTCGGGCGCGGCCCTGCGCGGGCCGACCGGCTTCAAGCCCTTCTTCCGCAGGTTCCGCGAGGCGTTCCCCGAGATAGAGGTCTTCGTGGAGGACACGGTCTCGGAGGGCGACAAGGTCGCGGCGCGCTGCACCGTGCGCGGGCGCCACCGCGGCGACACGCTCG
Organism: uncultured Acidobacteriota bacterium; assembly: GCA_963726735.1. Lineage (GTDB taxonomy): Bacteria > Acidobacteriota > Blastocatellia > Pyrinomonadales > Pyrinomonadaceae > QHXN01. The sequence continues at coordinate 219,819 of CAVSDM010000017.1, read as the reverse complement.
GCTTCAAGGCCACGGACAGCCCCGTCGAGTTCGACGGCATCTGCATCGTCCGCATCCGCAATGGGAAGATCGTCGAGGCGTGGAACAACTTCGACTTCATGTCCATGTTCCAACAACTCGGCGCGCTCCGCCTCGGCGCCGGGCCGAGCGCGTCCGGCAACGACGACGCGCTGCCCTCGCTCGACTAACCACTGCTCGAACATGTCGGCAGCAGTCCCCACAGACGAGACGCTCGTCATCGAGACGCCGGAGCGCGTGCCGCTGCACTTCGCGCTGGCCTCGACGGGCAACCGTTTTCTGGCGTGCGCCTTCGACCACTTCCTTCAGGTGCTCGTCATCGGCGTGCTGGCCTTAGGCGTCCTGTGGTGGGTCGGCCTCACGGACCTGGGGAGTTGGGCGAGGAACGCGCCGAAGTGGGTGCTGGCGCTCCTCATCATCGCCATCTTCACGCTGTGGTCGGGCTACTTCGTGCTGTTCGAGTGGTGGTGGGCCGGGCAGACGCCGGGCAAGCGCTGGCTGCGCCTGCGCGTCATCCGCGAGGACGGCCGCCCCGTCACCTTCTGGGAGGCCGCGGTCAGAAACCTCGTCCGCATCATCGACATGGAGCCCTTCCCCTTCTACTCGGTCGGGCTCGTCTCGGTCTTCGTCAGCACGCGCGACCAGCGCGTCGGCGACTTCGTCGCGGGCACCGTGGTCGTGCGCGAGCGCGAGGCGCAGGCGCCCACCTTCGACCAGGTCTTCTCCGCGCCGACGGCCGACGCCGCGCTGCGCCGCTCCTTCAAGCCCTTCAACTTCCGCGCCGACCTCGGCGCGCTCTCCGAGCCCGAGGTCGAAGTGGTCGAGGCGTTCCTGCGCCGCCGCTGGGACATCGAAGAGATGCCCCGCCAGTGGATGGCCTGGCGCGTCGCCACGCCGCTCCTCCACAAGCTCCGCCCCGACTACGACCCCGCCGATTTCACCTACGAAGGCTTCCTCGAAGAACTCCTCCACCGCTACCGCGCCACTCACCGCTTCTCGGAGTGAGCCCGCTCGTCACGCATCAAGGCATCATCTGCGGCGACGCCTCACGCCTTCGTGCTTCTTCGCACTCGGCAGCTTGTCGGGCAGGTGTAGTTCGTCGTCAACAAGTACGTCTATCCACACGTTGGCGAGGCGGGCGTACAGCAAAAGAATTCTCAGCGGAGGCTCCCGCTTTCCCGTCTCGAACTCGGAAATCCTGTTGTACTCAATAAGGTCTTCAGCACCCAGACGCCGCAGCATGTCGCTCTGAGAGATGCCGAGTGCGTCCCTAATCGCCCGCAACTTTTCGGGCAGACGCTCTTGCCTCAGACGCGGATATGTGCCCATCAGGAGTTTCCCCCTGACAGGCTTAACAATAGAATTCCAGGCTTGCGTTTATTGGCATTTGCCAATAAACTGTCTTTGCGTAATTGATGCGCCGTGAGTAGAGACCTCTCATGCTCAACGGCGATGCTCATCACTGAGGGTGAGCTACGGCTTTGCATCCGACCCGTTGCCTTACGTTTTCAAAGACTAGATCGAAAGGAAAGATATCACATGGGCATTTTGGTTGGCTAAAAGGTAACGGGGGCGCGTAAGGGCGACGCACCCTCGGACACACCCGCGCCTCACGCGGGCGGTGCCGGGAGGCAGCGCGTGTAAGGGCGCGCGGCCTCTCCGTCTCTTAAGAAGCGCTTAGGCGAGCTTAGGGCATTACCGAAATTCGGGTGGCGGATAGTGTCCTAATTTGACAACTGACCGCCACCGGTCCGGCACGCCTATCGGATTGATTCGCCCGGTGTTTTCACTCACCAGGGGAGAAGGTGTAGGCTTGAACCGATCCCTGCAATGCCAAGAATTAGAGATACGATGCCCGCAACTACGAGGAGAGAGCAACCACCGCTGCTGCCTTTGGTAGCTTTCACGAAGTCGCTATTAAACTCCTTGTTATGTTTCTCCCTCGATTGCTGAGCTTGGTGATCTCGAAGCCCGGAAGTGTTGGCAGAGCTTCCGGTCGAGTGGCCTCGTTTACCCAACTCCCTTTGGTAGTGAGCCTCCCGTTGTTCTTCTTCGTGAGTCTTCTTTGCCATAAGTTGAGAGTTCCTTTATTGATTTTGGTGAGAAAGCGCGGGGAGCATATTACCCGCGGCTCGACTAGTCAATACCTACGTGCGCTGGATTCGACCTCTCCAGGAAAATAAATTCCGAATCTCAGATAAGGGCACCACCGAAATCCGGGCTAAATTGACGCCGTCGCGCGCCGTCCGGTAGACTGGCGGGTTATTTTGTCGGGCAGATTTCAGACTGTGAGGCACATCTAATAAGCACTATGACGAAAGACATCTTTATCCTCGGCGGCAGGCGCACGCCGATGACTTCGTACGTGGGCGCGTTGAAGGACGTGAAGGCCCTCGACCTCGGCGCGGCCGCCGCGCGCGGCGCGCTGGAAGCGACGGGTGTCGCGGCCGAAGAGATCGAACACACGGTCGTCGGCAACGCCCTTCAGACCTCGGGCGACGCCATCTACGGCGCGCGTCACGTCGCGCTGAAGGCGGGCGTGCCCGCCGACCGGCCGGCCCTGACCGTCAACCGTCTGTGCGGGAGCGGCATCCAGTCGGTCGTCTCGGGCGCGCACATGATTCTGTTCGGACGAGGCGCGTAACGCTTTGGTCGGCGGCATGGAGTCGATGTCGATGGCGCCGCACGTCATCTACGGCGCGCGCTCGGGCTTCGGGCTGGGTCAGGGCAAGCTGGAAGACTCTCTGATGGTGGCGCTCTTAGACACCTACTGCAACACGACGATGGCGGGCACGGCCGAGAACCTCGCGCGCCGCTACGAAATCTCGCGCGAGGAGCAGGACGCCTACGCCCTGCGCTCGCAAGCCGAGGCCAAGCGCGCGCAGGACGCCGGAGTCTTCGCCGAAGAGATCACGCCCGTCGAGGTCAAGACGCGCAAGGGCGCGCGTGTCGTGGACACGGACGACCACCTCCGGCCCGACACGACGCTCGAAGTGCTGGCGAAACTCCCGACCGCCTTCAGCAAGGACGGCTTCGTCACCGCCGGCAACGCCTCCGGCATCGTGGACGGCGCGGCGATGCTCGTCATCGCGGGCGGCGACTACGTGAAGGAGAAGAACCTACGGCCTGCCGGGCGCATCGTGAGTTGGGCCTACGCGGGCGTCGAGCCCGACGTGATGGGCATCGGCCCCGTCCCCGCGATTCGTAAGGCTCTGGAGAAGGCGAACCTGAAGCTCGAGGACATCGACCTCGTCGAAGTCAACGAGGCTTTCGCCTGCCAGTACCTCGCCGTCGAGAAGGAGCTGGGGCTCGACCGCTCGAAGACGAACGTCAACGGCGGCGCCATCGCGCTCGGCCACCCGCTCGGGGCTTCGGGCACGCGCCTCATCCTGACGGCGCTCAATGAGCTGAAGCGGCGCGAAGGCCGCTACGGCCTGGCCTCCGCCTGCATCGGCGGCGGCCAGGGGATAGCCATCATCTTCGAGCGCGTGTAAGCCTCGCCCGCTCGACCTTCGCCGGGCGCCCGACTCCCCGGGCGCCCGCCTGACCCTTCGGGGCGAACGCCGGCATCGTCACTCCCCGACGAGCAAACGTCCGGCGTCCGCCTGTGGACACCAGACAACCTTAACCCTTCGTCGTGTCGCGCCCTGGCCGCGGACGCCGACTCACCTTCTGCTTCTCAAGATTAGGAACCTCGCAATGGCTCAGACGCTCTACCACGGAAGGACTGCCGCGCCCGCGCTCCGCAGACTCCTGACGCTCGCACTCTTCGCAGTCCTCTGCTGCGCCGCCTTCGCCGTCAAGGCTTCGGCGCAGTCGCCCAACCCGGGCTCGCCCGACCTCGTCATCACACAGGTCTACACGCGCGGCGGCGAGCCGGGCGCGACCTACCGCAACGACTACGTCGAAATCTTCAACCGCGGCAACACGCCGATTGACCTCGGAGGCTACTCGCTTCAGACGGTCGTCAACGCCCCGCCCCAGCCCGGCGGTGGCTTCCCCGGAGGGCTGACCACCCTCACCAGACTGTTCACCACCCCGGGCGTGCCCGCCCCGCTCGAACCCGGCCATTACCGACTCTTCGCATACGCCAGCAGCGGGGAGAACGGGGCCTCCGTGCCCGCCGACTCCGCCCCCTCCGCCAACTTCGACCTGCCGGCCGACTTCGGCCGGGTCGCTCTCGTCAGAGGCGCCGCGTCGGTCGTCCAATTCGGCTGCCTCGCGGGCTCCGACGCCGCCGTCGTGGACTTCTTCTCTTACGGCACGACCACCTGCGCCGAGGGGCCGGCGGTCGTCGCCGCGCCGACGGCGACGACCGCCGCCACCCGGAACAACAACGGGTGTGCCGACACCGACAACAACGTCGCAGACTTCGCCGTGGTCGCGCCCAACCCGCACCCCCGGACGACGCCCGCCAGCCCCTGCAACCTCGCGACCCCCGCGACCACCGTGAATTTCGAGGCCACCTCGGCCTCCGTCAACGAGGACGCGGGCAGCGCCGAAATCTTCGTCACGCGGGCGGGCTTCAACTCGGGGGCGGTCTCGGTCAGGTACGCCACCAGCAACTCCAGCTCCGCAATCGCCAGCGACCGCTCCGACTACACGACCGCCTTCGGCACGGTTGACTTCGCCCCGGGCGAGACGCGCAAGAGCTTCCGCATCCTCATCACCGACGACGTGCGCGCCGAGTCCACCGAGCGCCTCTACATCGGCCTCGCCAACCCGTCGGGCGCCGGGCTCGGCCTGAGCCACATCATGCAGTTGTCCATTACCGACAACGACGCGGGCCAGGCGACTAACCCCATCGACACGACCGACTTCTTCGTCCGCCAGCACTACGCCGACTTCCTCTCGCGCGAGCCCGACGCGCCGGGGCGGACTTTCTGGACGAGCGAGATTGACGGCTGCGGCGCGGACGCTCAGTGCCGCGAGGTGAAGCGCATCAACGTCTCGGCGGCCTTCTTCGTCTCCATCGAGTTTCAGGACACGGGCTTCTTCGCCTACCGCGCGCACAAGGCCGCCTTCCCCGACAACGCCGTCTCGCGCCCGCGCGGCTTCCCCACCTACCGGGAGTTGTTGCGTGGCGCACAGCAGATCGGGAACGGCGTCATCGTCGGCCAGGAGCCCTGGCAGTTGCAGCTCTTGGCGAACAAACAGGCTTACGCCAATGAGTTCGTCGAGCGCTCCGAGTTCCTCATCCGCTACCCGCAATCGTTGGCGCCCGCGCAGTTCGTGGACAGCCTGAACGCGACGGCCGGCAACCCGTTCTCGCCGGCGGAGCGCGACGACTGGGTGGCCGAGCTGACCGCGGGGGCCAACACCTCCGCCGGCCGCGCTCGCGTGCTCGTGGCCGTTGTCGAGGACACGGACTTCAAGAACGCGGAGTTCAACCGCGCCTTCGTCCTCGCGGAGTACGTCGGCTACCTGCGCCGCAGCCCGTTCGACACACCCATCCAGGACTCCACCGGCTACGACTTCTGGCTCTCGAAGCTCAACGAGTTCAACGGCAACTACATCCAGGCCGAGATGGTCAAAGCCTTCATCACCTCGGACGAGTACCGCAACCGCTTCGTCCAGTAGACAGTGAGCAAGCGCCGCTGACGCGGCAGATGAAGCACGCACTTCATCAATCTCAACTACTGCCGACTCCCTTTCGGGCACGTGCTTTGCCGTGGAAGCGTCACAGCAAGGGGGCTCCTTATTATTTCGCTTTTCCGGAGTCTGAACATGTCTAAATCTCCCTGCGGCGCGGGAATCTTCCGCTCCAACTGGCGCAAGTTCGCTGCGCGCGCGACGGCCCTCGCGCTCCTCCTCTTCGCGCACGCGCAATCGGCGCGTGCGCAAGGTGCGAGCGGCTCGCCCGACCTCGTCATCAGTCAGGTCTACACGCGCGGCGGCGCGGCGGGAGCTTCGTACCAGAAAGACTTCGTCGAGATTTTCAACCGCGGCACCGAGCCCGTGGACTTGAACAACTACGGCCTGCACGTCACGCTCGACGGCAACCCCGTTCCTGCGTCGTTGTCCGTCCGACCCTTCTCAAGCCGCGGCATCGTCATCCAGCCGGGCCGCTACCTGCTCATCGCCTTCGGGGGCGACGGGCTCGGCGGCCAGCCGCTCCCCACGCCCGACTTCGACCTCGACGCCCTGCTGCCCGGCGTTCTGCCCTCCAACCTCCACCCAACGTCCGGAGCCGTCGTGCTGATTCCGCCCGACGGCAACTACGTGGGCTGCACTAACCCGCAGACGGTCGTCACGGACATTGTCGGCTACGGCCCGTCGGCGCCCTGCTTCGAGGGACGGCCGGCCGGCGCGCCGCCTTCGCCGACGCTCACCGAGTCTTTGCAGCGCTTCGGCGGCGGCTGCACGGACACCAACGTCAACGCCTCCGACCTCCGCCTGAGCCCCGTGCTCCCGCGCAACTCCGGCTGGGCGGCCGGCGTCTGCGCCGACACTTCGTTCCCGAGCTTCTTCGACTTCGCCGCGCCGCAGTTCGACACGAACGAGGCGGCGGGGCACGCCGAGATCGTCGTCACGCGCACGGGCGATCTCTCCACTCCGGCCACGGTCGATTACTCGATCACGGGCGGCAGCGCGTTCGAGCGCGCCGACTACACGACCGTCGCCGGGCGCCTGCGCTTCGCCCCCGGCGAGACGCAGAAGACGTTCGACATCCTCCTCACCGACGACGCCACGCAGGAGTTGAACGAGACGGTCGAGCTGCTCATCTGGAACGCGAAGGGCGGCGGCGCTGCGGTCGGCACGCGCGACCACGCCGCGCTCGTCATCCGCGACAACGACACGGGCGCGGCCGCGTCGAACCCCATCGACCGCTCCGACTTCTTCGTCCGCCAGCACTACCACGACTTCCTCAACCGCGAGCCCGACGCCGCGGGCTTCCAGTTCTGGACGGACAACATCGAGTCGTGCGGGGCGGACGCGGTCTGCCGCGAGGTCAAGCGCATCGACACGAGCGCGGCCTTCTTCCTCTCCATCGAGTTCCAGCGCACGGGCTTCTTCGTCTACAGACTCTACAAGGCCGCGCTGCCGGAGAAGGTCTACCGCCTGCGCTCGCTCCCGCGTTACATTGAGTTCGTGCGCGACACGCAGGCCGTGGGCCGCGAGGTCGTCGTCGGCCGGGCCGGGTGGGAACAGACCCTTGAGGCGAACACGGTGCAACTGCTTGAGGACTTCATGGCGCTCCCCGACTTCGGGCTCGACTACCCCGAGTCGCTCCCGCCGAACCAGTACGTGGACAAGCTGAACGCGCAGGCCGGCTCGCCGCTCACGCAGGTCGAGCGCGACCAGCTCGTCGCGGGCCTGTTACTCGGCACGGAGACGCGCGCGTCGGCGCTGCGTAAGGTGGCCGAGAATCCCGAGTTCACGCGCCGCGAGACGAGCCGCGCCTTCGTCTACATGCAGTACGTCGGCTACATGCGCCGCGGGCCGAACGACGCGCCCAACACGGACTTCTCCGGGTTCGACTTCTGGCTGGGCAAGCTCGAAGAGTTCGGCGGCGACTACCGCCGGGCCGAGATGGTCAAGGCGTTCGTCTCCTCCATCGAATACCGCGCGCGCTTCCAGACGCCCGCGCCCTGAAGGGCGCCGCGCCGTTTTACGTCCGCTTCAGGGGACGCTAACCGCCCCGTAACTTCGGGTGTTTAGCGCCCCTTTTTTAGTCGGCCGCCGCGCCCCCGTGGCTTGACGGCGGGGCGGCTTTCCCGTAAAAACACTAGGCCGCAATTAAGCTGCGTGCGCGTCTCGCCCGTGCGGTCCGGACGCTGTCCCTCTCAGTATTCAAGGTCAAGAAAGGATTTAAGATCCCGTGCCCACTTTGCCCCTTAGCGGCCGGCGCCCTGCGTCCGCGCGCCGCCAACTCTTCGCCGTTTTGACCGCCGCCTTCCTCCTCTTCCAACAAGCCATCATCTTCGCGCCCGCCGCCTCGGCGCAGACGCGCCGCGCGACGACCATCGTCGATAAGCCGACGCCGACGAAGACCACCATCTCGCCCGGCATCAGGACGGCGCCCACCGTGCCCGCCCTCGACGACCCGGGCGGGCCGAACGTCCCTCGACGACCATCGTTATCAGCCAGGTCTACGGCGGCGCGGGCTGCGGCACGGCCGGATGCTCGACCTACAAGAACGACTACATCGAACTCTTCAACCGCGGGTCGGCGCCGCAGTCGCTCAACGGCTGGTCGGTGCAGTACGCCGCCGCCACCGGCACGGCGTGGCAGGTGACGAACCTGACGAACGTCACGCTCCAGCCCGGCCAGTACTACCTCGTGGCCGAAGGAGCCGGGGCCAACGGCGTCAACACCATTCCGACCGCGGACGCGACCGGCGCCATCGCCATGAGCGCCACGGCCGCCAAGGTCGCGCTCGTCAACACGACGACCGCGCTCTCCGGCTCGTGCCCGACCGGCGCGCAGATCGTGGACTTCAGTCGGCTACGGCGCGACGGCGAGTTGCTTTGAGACCGCGGTCGCCCCCGCGCCCTCGACGACGACGGCCGACGTGCGCGCCGGCGCCGGCTGCACCGAGACCGACAACAACTCGACCGACTTCACGGCCACCACGCCCAACCCGCGCAACACCGCGACGGCGCTCAACTCGTGCAGCGTCCCGACGCCGACGCCGACGCCGGGCGTCACGCTCTCCATCAACGACGTGTCGCAGGACGAGGGCAACGCGGGCACGACCGAACTTCAACTTCACCGTCAGCCTCTACTCGCCCGCGCAGACCGGCGGCGTCTCCTTCACCGTCAACACCGCCGACGGCACGGCGCAGGACGACAACCCCGCGACCGAGGACAACGACTACGTCGCCATCGTCACCGGCGCGGGCAGCATCCCCGAAGGCAGCAGCTCGACGCAGGTCACCGTGCAGGTCAACGGCGACGCGACGAGCGAGCCGAACGAGACCTTCTTCGTCAACCTCTCCGGCGTCACGGGCGCGACCGTCGGCGACGCGCAGGGTCAGGGCACGATCCAGAACGACGACGTGACCCTCATCCCGATCCACGACATTCAGGGCAACGGCACCGCCTCGCCCCTCGTCGGCCAGACCGTGACGACGACCGGCATCGTCACGCTGCTCCGGACGGGCACCAACAACGGCGGCGCGGCCAACGGCTTCTTCATCCAGGACCCGGTCGTCGACGCCGACCCGAACACCTCCGAGGGCATCTTCGTCTTCACCGGCATCGGCCCCGACCGTCGCCGTCGGCGACTCGGTGCGCGTCACGGGCACGGTCGCCGAGTTCTTCAACATGACGGAGATCAGCCCGACGACGAACGTCACGGTGCTCAGCACCGGCAACTCGCTGCCGGCCGCCGTCACGCTCGACTCGACCATCCTCGACCCGACGGCGTCGCCCGCGCAGCCGCAGCTTGAGAAGTACGAGGGCATGCGGATGACGGCGGCCTCCCTCGTGACGGTCGCGCCGAGCGACACGTTCTTCGAGGTCGAGACCGTGCTCGGCAGCGTGCCGCGCCCGCTGCGCGAGCCGGGCATCGAGATCTCACTCCCCACGTCCCGCCCGACCCGAACGAGGCCACGCCCGACTGCTGCATCCCGCGCTGGGACGAGAACCCCGAGCGCATCAAGGTTGACACCAACGGCCGCGCGGGCGCGCCGCTCAACGGCTACACCTCGAACGTGACCTTCTCGAACGTCGACGGGGCCGCTCGACTTCAGCTTCAGCGAGTACAAGATCATCCCCGAGGCGACGCCGACCGCCACCGGCAACATGGCGGCCGTCCCCGCGCCGTCGCCGGACGCGAACGAGTTCACCGTCGCCAGCTACAACATCGAGAACTTCAACAACGCCGCCACGCAGCGCCAGAAGGCCGCGCTCGACCATCCGCACCGTCCTGCACTATCCGGACATCGTCGGCACGGTCGAGATCTTCGACCTCGCCGACTTGCAGGCGCTCCGCGACCAGATCAACAACGATGCCGTCGCCGCCGGCGACCCGAACCCGGCCTACGAGGCTTACCTCGTCGAGGCGAACGGCACGACCGAGGACAGCGATCAGGACGTGGGCTTCCTCGTCAAGACCTCGCGCGTGCAGGTCAACAGCGTCACGCAGGAGCGTGAGGAGGAGACCTACTCAGGTGCCGGGCGGCGGCACGGCCAGCGCTGCACGACCGGCCGCCCCTCGTCCTCGACGCGACCGTGGACCCTTCGGGCATCGACCCGCAGCACGTCATCGTCATCGTCAACCACCTGCGCTCGTTCATCTGCATCGAGGCGGACGCCGACCCGACCGTCGCGGCCGGCTGCACCAACGGCGCGGCCGACGGCCCGCGCGTGCGCGAGAAGCGCAAGCAAGCAGGCCGAGTCGCTCGCCGGCCTCCTGCAAGAGCTTCAGACCAACAACCCGGGCGTGCCCGTCATCTCGGTCGGCGACTACAACGCCTTCCAGTTCACCGACGGCTTCACCGACCCGCTCGCCACCATCAAGGGCATCGCCGACGGCCGACGACCAGACTCGCCGTTGACGCGAGCCCCGACCTCGTCAACCCCAACTTCGTCAACCTCATCGACGACGCTGCCGGCCGCTCGAGCGCTACAGCTTCGTCTTCGAGGGGACGCCGCAGGCGCTCGACCACCACCTCGTCAACGCGGCCGCGCGCGCGCGCAACACGCGCACGGCCATCGCCCGCGTCAACGCGGACTTCCCCGAAGCGCCCGCGGCGACTCTACGCCAACAACGCGTCGCGTGCCCGAGCGCAACTCCGACCACGACCCCGTCGTCTCCTACTACCGCCTCGGCGCGGCGCAGGCGGCCGGCTCGCTCATCATCAGCGAGTTCCGCTTCCGCGGCCCCGGCGGCACGGAAGGCGGTGGCGACGTGGGCCCGGTCCCGGGCGCCAGCGAGGTTGACGGCGGCGGCCCGGCCGCGCCCGGCACGCCGCAGGACAACGACGAGTTCGTCGAGCTCTACAACAACACCGACTCCGACATCGTCGTCTCGACGCTCGACGGCTCGGCGGGCTGGGCGGTCGTGGCCTCGGACGGGGTGACGCGCTTCATCATCCCGAACGACACGGTCATCCCGGCGCGCGGCCACTTCCTCGGCGTCAACCTGGACGGCTACTCGCTCGGCTTCTACGGCATACCCGACGAGGTGCTCCTGCCCTCCGACACGAGCATGCCCGTCGGCGGCTACACGCTCGACATCCCCGACGGCAGCGGCATCGCGCTCTTCGGCACGGCCGACCCGGCGAACTACACGCTCGCCAACCGGCTCGACGCGGCCGGCTACGCGACGGTCGATCCGCTCTACCGCGAGGGCGCGGGCTTCCCCGCGGCCGGCGCCGAGGCGACGAGCGACCTCGAACACAGCTTCGTCCGCAGGGTGTGCGTGACGGCCGCCGCCGGGTGCGGCAACGGCCTGCCGAAGGATACGTCCGACAACGCGGCCGACTTCGTCGTCGTCAACACGGACGCCGCGCTGACCACGTTGGGAGCGAAGCTCGGGGCGCCGGGGCCGGAGGGGCTGACGAGCCCCCTCAGCGGCAACGCGGGGATGCCGGGCACGCTGCTCGACCCGTCGGTCTCGGCGTCGCAGTCGCCGAACCGCGTCCGCAACTTCGGCACCCGGTGACGAACGGCACGTTCGGCACGCTCTCCATCCGCCGGACGATCACGAACAACACGGGCGCGCCCGTGCGCTACCTCGCCTTCCGCATCATCGACATCACGACCGCCCCGACGCCCCCGACGGGGACGGCCGACGTGCGCGCCCTCGACTCTGAGGACATCGAGGTCACGGTCAACGGCGAGCCCGTGGACGTGCGCGGCACCTTCGTCGAGCAGCCGCCGGTCCAGCCGAACGGCGGCGGGCTCAACAGCTCGATGGCCGTCGGGTTCATCGACATCGCCAACCAGCTCGAAGACGGAGAATCGATTAACGTCCAGTTCCTGCTCGGCATCCAGCAGACTGGCACTTACCGCTTCTACGTCAACATCGAGATGATCAACGACGGGCTGGTGCCGGAGGCGCCCGTCTCGCTGAAGCGGAGGAAGGGCGTCCGCATGTATCAGCAGCAGGAGCGCCAGCGCCCCCGCCGCGTCATCAAGTAGGGGCCGACGGCGGCGCCTCGCACGACCGGCCGGAGGCCGCGCGGAAGTCTTGAGACTTCCGCGCGGCCTCTCCGCTTTTCGGAACGAAGAGCAGATGGCAGCAGGCGGTCGCTCCGCGTGAAAGACGTTGAAAGGTCGATTAGCAGGTCTCGACGGAAGGGCTCTCAACTGCCCGCTGCCATCCGCCTGCCGCCTTCTGCTTGCTCCTCCTGCTGGCATACTTTTTGTTGTTTCGGAACGCGAAGGTTTATGACCTTTGGGCGCCCGGAGGAGGGCGCGGCGGGGGGGCGGTGAAACCCTTTCCCGTTGTACCAGTTAAGTTAGAGGGTCTTTGAAAGCCCACGCACCGGGGTCGGAGGGGGCGCGCGCCCGCATCCGATTTTTTGGACTTTTCGATTCAAGTTTTCGGACGACTAAACTCCGACGCCCCGGGGGCCGCTTCACCCTTGCGGGGCGTGCCGAAATGTAGTATTTAACATCGCGTTTCCGCCGCCGTAACAGCCGCGAAAACATCTTCCCGTAAGATGTGAGTTTCAGTTCTCTTTCTAGCCATCTTTCAATCAAACCAGGTCGGACGACACTTCGGGAGACGTTCGGAAAGAATGGCGCTCTTGTCCCGAACCACCGCAGCCAACTCAGCAGGAAAAGGAAGAAATATGCCTAAAAATCCCCTCCGCAAGTCAGCCTCCGCGCTGGCCTTGCTCATCTTCTGCCTCGTCACGGCCGCGCCCGTCGGCGTGGGCGCAGTCCACGACCCAGGGCGCCGTCGGCGGCACGGTCAAGGACCCGCAGGGCGCCGTCGTCGCCAACGCCTCCGTCACCGTCAGGAACGAGGAGACGAACAAGGAGGTCGCCGCCACGACCGACGACGAGGGACGCTTCCGCGTCGTCGCAGCTCGACCCGGGCAACTACACCGTCACGATTAACGCCTCTGGCTTCGCCGCCTTCACGCAGCAGAAGGTCGTCGTCGAGGTCGGCCGCGTCACGCCGCTCGACATCAACCTCGGCGTCGCCGGCGCGCAGGAGACCGTCCAGGTGACGAGCGAGGCGCCCGTCATCAACACCGAGCAGCAGGACTTCTCGACCAACGTCAACCAGACCTCGATCAACAACCTGCCGGTCAACGGCCGCCGCTGGTCGAACTACGCGCTGCTCGCGCCGGGCGCGGTGCCCGACGGCACCTTCGGCCTCATCTCGTTCCGCGGCATCTCGGGCCTGCTCAACAACAACACCATCGACGGCGGCGACAACAACCAGGCGTTCTTCGCCGAGGAGCGCGGCCGCACCCGCATCAGCTACTCGGTCTCGCAGTCGGCCATCCGCGAGTTCCAGGTCAACACGTCGAGCTACTCGGCCGAGTACGGCCGCTCGGCGGGCGGCGTCGTCAACGCCGTCACCAAGTCGGGGACCAACAACTTCCACGGCGATGTCTTCTACTTCCAGCGCAACAACAAGTGGGGCGCGCGCAACCCGCTCGCCACCAACAACGTGCTCGTCAACGGCGTCTTCACGCCCGGTCGGCATCAAGCCCAAGGACGTGCGCCACCAGTACGGCGGCACCATCGGCGGCCCCATCGTCAAGGACAAGGCGTTCTTCTTCTTCTCCTTCGACCAGCAGAAGCGCGACTTCCCCGGCCTGGCACGCTTCACCCAGCCCAACTTCCTCAACACCGCGAACCGCACGCTGCTCATCGACCGCGGGCTGACCAACGCGCAGATCGACGCCGGGCTCAACTTCCTCAACAGCCTCACGGGCGAGGTCACGCGCCGCGGCGACCAGACGCTCTTCCTGCCGAAGGTCGATTGGAACATCAACAACAGTAACACCTTCACGGCCACCTACAACCGCCTGCGCTGGGACTCGCCCAACGGCGTCCAGACCCAGGCGACCAACACGCGCGGCCGCGACAACTTCGGCGACGACCTCGTCGACATCGACTGGCTGACGTTGCGCCTGACCTCGACGATCAGCAGCACGCTGCTCAACGAGGCGCGCTTCCAGTACGGGCGCGACCTTGAGCGCCAGTTCAGCCAGGGGCCGCAGGCCGGCGAGCCGACCAACTCCTTCGGCGGCCGCGCGCCGCAGACCTTCATCACCAACGGCCTCTCCTTCGGCATCCCCGACTTCCTGGAGCGCCCCTCGTTCCCGGACGAGCGCCGCAACCAGTTCGCCGACACGATGACCTACACGAGCGGTAACCACACGTTCAAGTTCGGCGGCGACATCAACTTCGTCAAGGACATCATCGAGAACCTCCGCTTCGTCGGCGGCGAGTTCAACTACACCGGCGCCAACGCCATCAACGACTTCCTCTTCGACTACACCAACTTCACGACGAGCGGCGCCATCCGCGCGCTGCCCGCGGGGAGCAGCGGGTTCGTTGGCGTCTGCCCACGCCTCGCCACCACCACCGCGGTCGCGGGCCGCATCCGCGCCGGTCAGTGCTACGCGGGCAACTTCAACCAGGGCATCGGGCCGTTCGGCTTGGAGATGAGCACGGTCGATTACAACTTCTTCCTCCAGGACGACTGGCGCATCACCCCGCGCCTGACGCTGAACCTCGGCCTGCGCTACGAGTACCAGTCGAATCCCGACCCGATCAACGGCAACCCCGCGATCCCGGGCACGAACAACATGGTCAGCGACAAGAACAACCTGGGCCCGCGCCTCGGCTTCGCCTACGCGTTGACCGGCGACGGCAAGACCTCGATGCGCGGCGGCTGGGGGCTCTACTACGGCCGCGTCATCAACTCGACCGTCTACAACGCGCTCATCAACACGGGCCTCGGCGCCGACCGCGCGCAGCAGCAGCTCATCATCGCGGCCAACAGCCTGCCCGCCGGCTGCACGGCGCAGACCTGCCTGCCCATCTACCCGAACCTGCTGGTGCCCATCGGCGCGACCTCGACCAACGTCGTCGTCCGCCCAGCGGTGCAGTACTTCGCCGACGACTTCCAGCTCCCGCAGATTCACCAGGCCGACCTGATCTTCGAGCGCCAGATCGCGCGCAACACGGTCCTCTCGGCCTCCTACCTCTTCAGCTTCGGCAACTCGCTGCCGACCTTCGTGGACGTGAACCTGCCGGCGCCGGTCGGCTCCTTCACCATCACGGTCGTGGGCGGACCCGCCGACGGCCAGAGCTTCAGGACGCCGCTCTACATCGGCAACCGGCCGAACCCGAACTTCGGCGCCATCACCGAGATCCGCAGCAACATCTGGTCGAAGTACCACGCGCTGGTCTTACAGGCGAACCGCCGCCTGACCGAGCGGCCTCCAGTTCCAGACGAGCTACACGCTCTCCGGGCGGAGGACAACGGCCAGACCTCGGCCACCTTCACGCAGACGAACACGCCGCTCGACCCGTTCAACCAGGCTGACGAGAAAGCGTTCTCGGCCTTCGACCGCCGGCACAAGTTCGTCGTCAGCGCCGTCTACAACACCGACTTCGCCAGCCTGAAGGACAACGCGGTCGGCCGCGCCATCTTCAACGGCTGGACGATCGCGCCCATCTTCAACGCCTTCTCCGGCGCGCGCGCCACGGGCAACATCTCCGGCGCCATCGCCCCGGCCTCGTTCGGCTTCACCGGCTCCGCCTGCAACGGCGTCGGCACGGGAACCTGTTCGACCCCGGCCGGCGGCGTCAACGGCGCGGGCGGCGCGACCCGCTTCGGCGGCCTCCGCCGCAACTTCTTCAAGCAGCCGAAGATCTGGTACCTCGACATGCGCATCTCGCGCCGCTTCCAGATCAAGGAGGACGTGCGCTTCGAGCTGCTGGCCGAGGCGTTCAACCTCTTCAACCGCACGCAGGTGACGGGCATCAACACGACGCTCTACAACCTGTCGGGCTCGACCCTGACCTTCAACCAGTCGTTCGGCCAGACCACGGCCGCCGACAGCACGCTCTTCCGCGAGCGTCAGGTTCAGCTCGGCGCGCGCTTCGAGTTCTAAAGCATAAGAACTCTCGGAGCCGCCACTCCTTTCAAGGGCGCGCGAACCCACGCCGGTTCGCGCGCCCTCTTTTTTCCCGCGCCTAACCCTTGTCCCAAGACAGGCCGCGCCGCGTACGAAAACGAACCCGCCGCGGCGTCGCGCTCCGAAGGACTGCGGGCCGCATCTTCCCTGCCCTCAACACCTACGGCCCGCGGGCGCCGCTGGCATGTCGGTTGCCATCTGAACCCCGAGCAGTGAGAGATGAAGCGCTCTCCGCATTCACACACTTAGGAGGATTACGAAATGAGTGTTCCGAACAGTGATGAGATAGAAGGCAAATACGAGCAGGCGAAGGGCTCCGTCAAGGAGGGCCTCGGCCGCCTGACGGGCGACGAAGATTTGGAGGCCGAGGGCACGGCCGACAAGCTCAAAGGCGACGTGCAAGAGGGCTGGGGCGGCGCCAAGCGTAAGGTCGGCGACGCGCTCGAAGACGTGGGCGATGCCATCAAGCGCTGACGCACGCGCTTCCAACCTTTAAAACGCGAAGGCGGGATGATGAGAGACACGCTGCTTCTCATCATCCCGCCTTCATATGTCGGACGTAACCCCTCTCTTACAGAGAGGCTTCACCCGCGGCGTCCGCGCCAATCCTCCGGCGGGCGCTCCAAGAGCCTGTCCACGCCCCTGTGCAGGTAGCGACCGGCCGCGCGCTCCTCGCGCCCCTCGTCGGCCGCGCGCCGCTCCCGCCACTCCCTCTCACGTTCAAGGTCTCGCTCCCGCTCCCGTTCCCGCGGCGTCAGAGCATACCGCGCACGCGGCTCCTCGTAACGCGCGCGACGCGCCTCATCCCTATCTCTGTACTCGACGCGCACGACCCTCGGCACGCGCCCTCGATTCGTCCGACGCGGGCGCTCCGCCAGACGCCTGAGGTGTGCGAGGTCTTCCTCCAACTGCTCCTCCGGGTGGCGCCCGAAGAAGCGCGCGACGGCGCGCCCGGTCCGCCCGCCCGGCGTGTCGTAGCCGCGCACGACGCGCAGGAGGGTCGTGCCCGCCGGCGTCTCGGAGAAGACGGCCTCACAGTCCGCGTGTATGTCGCCGCCGATCGAGCGCCACACGACGCGCCGGTCGGGCGCGAAGACGACGACCTCGGCCTCCCACTCCACGTCGATGTCGAGCGCCGTCTCCGCCGCCCACCGGAACGTGCGCCGCCCGGTGCGTCTCACGTCGAGGATGCCGCCGGCCCAACGCGGCGCGGCCTCGAAGTCGGCGAACATGTCGAACACACGTTCGACGGGCGCGTCGATCTCGACGTAACGCTCGTACCTTCTCATATCTTTTAAGTAGACAGCAGCCAGTAGAAGACACTTCCTACTACTGTCTACTGTCTACTTCCCCCTATTCCTGTCGTATGTACTCCGCGCCCAAATCCTTGAGCAGCGATTCGAGGTTGTCGGCCTCCTCGTCGGTCTTCGACTCGACGCCGATGAGGATGCCGCCCGCGCGCAGAGACGCGTCGTAGACCTTCGCGCGGTGCTCGGGAATCCCCGCGCCCACGAGCGCGCCGATGAGCCCGCCGGCCGCGCCGCCCGCGCCCGCCCCCGCGAGCGCCGCCGCCAGAGGCCCCGCGACGACGAGCCCCAGCCCCGGCAGCACGACGTTCGTCCCGACGGCGATGAGCGCCGCCGCCACCGCCCCGACCGTCCCGCCGACGGCCGCGCCGTAGCCGAGCCCGTCGGCCGCGTGCGTGCGCGTCTCGATGGCGAACTCCTTCGACTTGGTCGCGTCGGACATCAGGACCGAGATGTCGTCGCGCGTGTAGCCGCGCTTGAGAATCGCGTCCACGGCCGCTTCCGCCGCCACGCGCGTCTTGAAAACTCCCGTCACAAGCTTTGCCATAAAAGACTCCTCTACTTCAAAAGAGACTGACCCGCCCTGACTCTTCGCAAGCCCCGTGCCGATTTCGCTCCCGCGCACTTTCATCAAATCACCCGTTGCTAGGACCAATTATTTCGAGCCTTCCGAACGTCGCCGTACCAAACCGGAACGAGCGTCGCCGCCGGTGTTCTGTTCGGCGTCAGCGCACGCTCGCGCCGCGACGGCCGCGGCGCGCGCTGGTATAATCGCTGCCTTCTAACCAATGTCTTTGTAAAACTCTTCCGGGGGACTTCTGTGATCAAGGCGGTCATCTTCGACGTGGACGGGACGCTCGTCGATTCCGTAGACCTGCACGCGCGCGCGTGGCAGGAGGCGTTCGCGCACTTCGGCAAGCAGTTCGACTTCGAGCGCGTGCGCTCCCAGATCGGCAAGGGCGGCGACCAACTGATGCCCGTCTTCCTCTCGAAGGAGGAGCTTGACGAATTCGGCGAAGAGCTTGAGGAGTACCGCGGCGAACTCTTCAAGCGCGAATACCTCCCGCGCGTGAAAGCCTTCCCCGCCGTGCGCGAACTGTTCCAGAGGGTGAAGCACGAAGGGCTCCAGATCGCGCTCGCCTCCTCGGCTAAGGCCGACGAGTTGAAGACTTATAAAAAGATCGCGCGTATCGAAGACCTCGTCGAGGAGGAGACTTCGAGCGACGACGCCGAGAAGTCCAAGCCGCACCCGGACATCTTCGAGGCCGCGCTCGAACGTCTCGGCGACACGCGACCGTCGGAGGCCGTCGTCGTCGGCGACACGCCCTACGACGCGGAGGCCGCGGGCAAGGCCGGCCTGCGAACCGTCGGCCTCCTCTCCGGCGGCTTCCCCGAAGAGGACCTGCGCGCCGCCGGCTGCGCTCGCATCTACCGCGACGCCGCAGACCTCCTCGCCAACTACGACACCTCTCCGCTCGCGAAGGCAGAAGGGGGACGATGAGCACCACGACTTTCATCCTTCGCGCTTCGGCCATCGCCCATTACCCTTCGCCTTGATGCGTGTTCTCCACGTCAGCTCGGCGCGCGCGTTCGGCGGAGGCGAGCGCCACCTCGCCGACCTCGCGCGCGGCCTCAGCGGACGCGGCCACGAAGTCCTCGCGGCGCTGCGCGAAGGCTCGCCGCTCCGCGAGCGACTCTCGTTCCTGCCCGAGGGAAACGTCTACACCGTGCGACTGCGCAACGCGCTCGACATCGCCAGCGCGCGCCGACTCGCGCGCATCGCGCGCGAGCGAAAGGTTGACATCATCCACGCGCACGTCGCGCGCGACTACGTGCCCGCGTCCTTCGCGTCGCGGTTTGCGCCCGCGACGCGCCTCGTCATCACGCGTCACGTCCTCTTCCCCTTGAGCCGCGCGCACCGCCTCGCGCTCGCGAACGTCGCGCGCGTCATCGCCGTCTCCGAGCCGGTCGCGCGCTCTCTCCGCTCGCAAAACATTTTCGACGAGGAGAAGCTGCGCGTCGTCGAGAACAGCGTAGACCCCGCGCGCTTCGAGCGCGCACGCGCCGAAGCCGAGCGCGACACTCCCGACAGGCACTTGCGCGTCGGCATCGTCGGCGAGCTGAGCGTGATTAAGGGGCAATTGGAGTTTCTGCGCGCGGCGGCGCTCGTCATGAAAGAGTTCGAGGGGCGCGTAGACTTCTTCGTCGTCGGCGAAGACAACTCACGCGGCGGCGAGTTCCTCGCGCGCGTCGAGCGGCTCATCGACAAGCTGAGTCTGCGCGACCGCGTGCGCCTGCTCGGCCGGGGCGTGGAAGCGTCGAGCGTGATCGTCGGGCTCGACGTGCTCGTCTCGGCCTCGTACTCCGAAGCCTTCGGCCTCGCGATGGCGGAGGCGCTCGTCTGCGGCGTGCCCGTCGTCGCGACGGCGACCGAGGGCGCGCGGTCTTTGATTGAAGAGGGCGTCAACGGCCTCCTCGTCCCCGTCGGCGACGTGCCCGCGTTGGCCGCGGCCGTCTCCTCCCTGCTCGGCGACGAGGAGCGTCGTCTCTCGCTCGGCGTCCGAGCCCGACACTCCGCGCGCGAACGCTTCAGCCCCGAGCGCATGTTTGAAGCGACCGAGCGCGTCTACGAAGAGGCGCTCGGCATGAGGGGCGGCGAGGTTCTTTAAACATTCGCGCCCGCGGCGATATGATGCGGCGGTAAGTTTCGCGAGATTGACTTTCAAAGATGTGTAGTGTGTATGAGCAAATGCTTAGTGCGCGGCATAGATATGTCTTACGACGACACGGGGGGAGACGGGGCGGCGCTTGTCCTGCTTCACGGCTTCCCCTTCGATTGTTCGATGTGGCGTGGGCAGGCGTTGGCGCTCGGCCGTGAGTTCCGCGTCGTCGCGCCCGACCTGCGCGGTTCGGGTGAGACGCCGCTCGGCGCGGGCGACGTAACGTTGGAGACGTTGGCCGAAGACGTGGCCGCGCTGCTCGACGAGTTGAAGCTCGGGCGCGTCGTCCTCGGCGGGCTCTCGATGGGCGGTTACGTCGCCTTCGAGTTCTTCCGCAAGTTCCCCGGACGTGTGCGCGCGCTCGTCCTCGCCGACACGCGCCCGCAGGCGGACACCGAAGAGGGCCGCCGCGCACGCGAAGAGAACGCGCGACGCGCTCTGCAAGAGGGCATGGAGCCAATCGTCGAGTCGATGCTGCCAAAGCTCCTCTCCGCGAAGACGCGCGAGAGCGGCGGCGAAGTCTTAGAGCGCGTGCGCTCGATGATGCTCGGCACAAGTCCCGAAGGCGCGGCCGCGTCTTTAAGAGCGATGGCGTTGAGGAGAGACCAGACAGACCTTCTGCCGTCGATAAACGTGCCGACCTTGATTGTCGTCGGCAGTGAAGACGCAGTAACTCCGCCCGCGGACGCGGAGGCGATGCGCGCGAAGATAGAAGGCTCGCGCTTAGTCATCATCGAAGGCGCGGGGCATCTCTCCAACGTCGAGCGGCCGGAGCAGTTCAACCGCGCGCTCGCCGAGTTCCTGCGTGCGCTTCCCGCTTGAGCTTATCGCGCGACGGATTGTGAAGGGAGTTTAATTAAAGGCGTGAATGAACCCTGGAAGTATTGCATTGAGGAGCGCGTCCGTTGGGGCGACGTGGACGCGGCGCGCATCATCTTCTACGGCGCCTACATACGCTTCTTCGAGTTCGCCGAGACGGAGTTGTTCCGCGCGGTCGGCCTGCCTTACAGCGTGATGTTCGACGAGTTGGACGTGTGGCTCCCGCGCGCGCACCTCGAATGCGACTTCCACAGGGCCGCGCAGCTCGACGACCTGCTGGAGGTCTGCGTCTACGTCGGCCGCGTCGGCAACAAGTCTCTGCGGCTCGACTTCGAAGTGCGCCGCAACGGCACAGACGAGTTGGTCGCCAACGCCCACTTCGTCCTCGTCGCCGTCCGCCGCCACACCTTCGAGTCCGTCCCCGTCCCCGAAGAACTCAAACGCCGCCTCGCCCCCTACACGCGACCCGTCGGCGACCAGGATGAAGGGCAAAGGGACTGAACTCTCGACTCAACTCGCTCGGGTTTTGGGTCGAAGCCTTAACGACCGAGTCAGAAGGGGTTGAGGGCGCGGCGGGCGAGGATGCGTTTGAGGTCGACGTAGCCCTGGTCTCCCGTGACCAGCTCGCGCAGCGTGCGGCGGATGCCCGGATGCGCGCGCGCGAGCTTAATCATGCGGTCGGTGAAGGGGCCGCCCCAGAACTGCCCGTAGAACCTGCGGCGCATCTTCGACGCGCGGCGCAGCTCGCGGCCGAAGTCGGCGCGCCAACGATTCTCGTAAGACTTCACGTCGCCCGCGAGGTAGCTTTCGGCGAACAGCTCGGCCGAGCGCAGCGCGTAGTAGATGCCCTCGCCCGTCACGGGGTCGGCGAAGCCGGCGGCGTCGCCGAGGAGCGCCCAGTCGGCGCCCGCCGCACGCCGCGCGTCTAACGTCTCGGGCGCGAGCCCCGGAATGCGCGCCGCGTAACGCTCGGCCGACGCGCGCAGACGCTCTTCGATCTCACCCTCGCCGTCGAGCGACAAGCCTTTGCTCGAAGACGACGCGCCGCCCTTCTCCCTCTCGCGGTAGTAGCCGACCATGAAGTCCCAGAGCATCCGGTCGAGCGCCTTGTGCTCGAACGTGTCCTGCGCGGTGGCGATGCCGAAGGAGATGTGGTCGAGGCGCGGGAAGGCCCACGCGTAACCGGCCCAGCCCGGCAGAAAGGCGATGACCGTCGGCGCCTCGTCCGCCTCGTTCAAGGGGGTGCGGTAGCCGAACGCGACCTCCATGTCCGAGTTCGACAGAGGGCCGGCGAACCTTTTCGCTATCGCGCTGTTCGCGCCGTCCGCCGCGACGAGCACGCGCCCGCGCCAACTCTCGCCCTCACGTGAGCGCACGACCCAAAAGCCCTCTTCGTCCTTCTCTTTCGACACGCCGACGCGACGTTCGAACACACGCGCCCCCGCCCTCTCCGCGCGTGTCGCGCATGTAAGAGTCGAACGCGCAACGTGAGTAGATGGCGAAGGGCTCCGCGAGCTTCAGACGAACGCCGTCGCCCGCCGGCGAGACCATCTCGACCTCCGTGACCGCGCGCCCGCCCGCTTCGAGCAGGAACGGCCAAGCCTTCAAAGCCTTCGACGTGACGCCGCCGCCGCACGCCTTCGCCTCGCCCTGCGGCCGCCCGTCGAACATGGCCACGCGCGCGCCCCCGCGCGCCAGCCTCTCCGCCGCGAAAGAGCCCGCCGGCCCCGCGCCTACAATCAACACGTCGAATTTATCGTCGATGGCCTCCACACAACTCCTTACCGAGCCCGGCCGCCGTCATGCGTCATGCTTGCCGACGAAAAGCACAGTTGTTAGAATCCCTGCCAACCCCTACAAGTCATACGCTTTCCCCGCGACGAGGCGGAGGATGATGAACAACAGCCCCCTCGTATTCGTCGGCGTCGCGCCGCACCCGCCGATCATGGTGCCGGAGGTCGGCGGCGCGCGCCTCGCCGAAGTGCGCGCCTCCGTGGACGCCATGCGCGACCTGACCGAACGAATCAAAGCGTGCGGCGCGGAGACCGTCGTGCTCGTCTCGCCACACGCGCCGCTTGAGCGAAGCGCCTTCGTCGCTTACGGCGGCGCGCGGCTGCGCGGAGATTTTGCCAACTTCCGCGCCCCGCAGGCAATCGTCGAAGCCCCCTCTGACGTAGAACTGCTCGGAGCGATTCGGGAAACTGCCTCCGAGGAGAATTACCGCGTTAGTCGTCTTAGAGCCTCAGGAACTCGATCACGGCACGGCCGTCCCGCTCTATTTTCTGTGGCGTAACGGTTGGTCGGGACGCGTCGTCGCCCTCGGCTATAGCTTTCTCCCGGACGAAGACCACGTGCGCTTCGGCGAGTGCGTCAGGCGCGCCGTCGAAGTTACCCGACGCCCGGCCGCTTTCGTCGCCAGCGGCGACCTGAGCCACCGGCTCAAGCCCGGCGCGCCCGCGGGCTTCGACCCGGACGCACAAAGCTTCGACGAGCAGGTCGTCGCGGCGCTCCGCGCGAACGCGCCGGGAGAAATCCCGCGAATCGACCAGGGGCTGCGGCGTCTCGCCGGCGAGTGCGGCTATCGCTCGATGCTCGTCGCGCTCGGCGCGGCGTCAGCGGCCGAGCCGGAGTGCGAGGTCATCAGCTACGAAGCACCCTTCGGAGTCGGCTACCTCGTCGCGCAACTGTCTCGCAGGAGTTTCGAACTAACTGATGCACTTTAAGTTGATGAATCTCGAACACGCGACGCCCGCGGCCCTTGACCCGCGCGGCTCAGAGCCACAGGAAGACAGTCGCCCGCGCATCGAGGTAAGCATTACTGAGCTGGCGCGAAACGCCGTCGAAGCTTACGTCCTGCGCGGCCTGATCGTCGAGCCGCCGCCGTTCCCCGAAACGTCGCCGCTCGCCAAGCCCGTCCGCCTGCTTCGTCTGCATCAAGACCGTCGGGCGCGAACTGAGGGGCTGCATCGGCACGGTCGAGCCTGAACACGACACGCTGGCCGAAGAGGTCATAGCCAACGCCGTCAAAGCGGCCACGCGCGACCCGCGCTTCCGCCCCGTCGCGGGCGACGAACTGCCGTCTTTGCTCTACTCCGTGGATGTTCTCGGGAGTCCGGAGCCTGCGCGGTTCGAGGACTTGGACCCCGCCGCCTTCGGCGTAGTCGTGACCGACCAATCGGGCTCGCGGCGCGGGCTGCTCCTGCCCGATATCGAAAGCATCGAGACGGCCGACCAGCAGGTCGGCGTCGCCGCCCGGAAGGCGGGCATTAAACCCGGCGAGCCGCTGAGGCTCTACCGCTTTCGCACGCGCCGCTTCAGCGAGTCGGCGTGAACAACTTTAATTATCGAACAGAGGAGGACGACGATGCCAGATAACAACCAGACCAAAAGCTCCCTCGGGGAACAGAACCAGGATCCCGACCTCAAACCCGACGCCACGCCCAACCCCATCGAGGACATCAACCCCGCGAACGACGAACGCGCCATCGACGTAGGCGAGTCCGGTCAGTTCGCACCCGGCGGGCGTTACAACGAGCTTGGAGCCACGAAGCCGCGTCGTCTGGACCTCGACGAACAGGTGGACAGCGCGCTATCTAAGGAGGAGTAGAGGGCCGTATAAAGTTACTCTCCGGGCGTTGCCATTTTACGGCGGGCGTCACCGATCGGCGGGAATTTCTGAGGCAAAGATTTTCCTAAAAAAAATCCCGCTGCATACGCGAGATGTATGCAGCGGTAAGATCCACAGGAGGAAAGGGTCTTCATTCTACACAAGCGGGCGGAGTGTGTCAAATAGATTCACACTCCGCCCGCTTGTGTAGAATGATTTACACGTCTAAGTTCTTCACATCCAGCGCGTTATCCTCGATAAATTTGCGCCGCGGCTCAACCGCGTCGCCCATCAGGATGGTGAAAATCGAGTCGGTCTCGACCATGTCGTCAATCTTGACCTGAAGCAGCGTACGCTTTTCCGGGTTCATCGTGGTCTCCCAGAGCTGCTCCGGGTTCATCTCGCCCAGCCCTTTGTAACGCTGAATCGTCAAATCCTTCTTCGCAGATGTAAGCACCCGCTCAAGCAACTCTTCGCGGGAATTGATGGTCTCCTTGGTGCCGTTTTCGCCAATAATGAAAGGCGCAGTCAGGCGCTTTTCGAGCGTTTTGTATAGCTCTACGGCCTTCTGGAACTCAACGTGGCTCGCCAGTTCCCAGTCGATTTTAACTTTTGAACCGCCGGGGACGATCGGTGTCAATCTCCCAGAGTCCGTGCTCCTCGTCCGGGGCAAGATCCGTCTTGTAACCGCCTTCGGCCAGTGCCGCCTCGACGCGCCCGATCTGCTCCCCTTCGTTATCCTGGAAGATTCCCCTGAGAGTCGTTCCCTCTTCGTTCAACACCCCATCGCGCCCGCTGAAAGCCTCAAGGAGCAGTTGCAACAAACGCCCGTCGTTGCCGAGCCTCCGGATAAGCTTTTCGCAGTAACGATTTAGCTCGACCATCTGCTCAAGGGCAGCGGGCGAGTTCTTTGCCCTCGACGGTGCCGCCCCCGTTCGCGGAAGTGACCTTCATGTCGCTGGTCGCCTGGCGCACGAGGTAACGTACAATCGACTTCTCGTCCTTGATGTACTCTTCCTTCTTACCTCGTTTTACTTTAAACAGCGGCGGCTGTGCGATGAAGACGTGACCGGACTCGATGAGCTTCGGCATCTGGCGGAAGAAGAAGGTCAGCAGCAGGGTCCGGATGTGCGACCCGTCCACGTCCGCGTCGGTCATGAAGATGATCTTGTGGTAGCGTAACTTGTTGAGATCAAAGTCCTCTTCGCTCTTGCCGATGCCCGTGCCGAGCGCCGTGATCAGCGTTTTTATCTCGCTGTGGCCGAGCATCTTGTCGAAGCGAGCCTTCTCCACGTTCAAGATTTTACCTTTTAGCGGCAGGACGGCCTGATTCCTCCGGTCACGCCCCTGCTTGGCGCTCCCGCCGGCCGAATCACCCTCGACGATGTAGAGTTCGCACTGCGCGGGGTCTCGCTCCTGGCAGTCCGCGAGTTTGCCCGGCAGCATCGTAGAGCCCATCGCCCCCTTGCGGACGATCTCGCGAGCCTTACGCGCGGCATCGCGTGCACGGGCGGCGTCTACGGCTTTGCCGACGATCTTCTTGGCGACCGTCGGATTCTGCTCGAAATACTCGGTCAGACGCTCGTTGAGGAACGACTCGACCGCGCCTTTCACGTCGGAGTTGAGCTTGCCCTTGGTCTGTCCTTCGAACTGCGGCTGCGGCAGTTTGACGGAGATGACCGCGACCAGTCCCTCGCGCACGTCGTCGCCAGACAGGGTAGTTTTGAAGTTCTTCGCGAGCCCCGAAGACTGCGCGTAGGCGTTGATGGTGCGCGTCAGCGCCGAGCGGAAGCCGGAGAGGTGTGTGCCGCCGTCCACGGTGTTGATGTTGTTGGCGAAGGAGTAGACCTTCTCGTCGTAGCCGTCGTTGTACTGGATGGCGACATCGACCGAGAGAGCGTCGCCCGCTTTTTCAAAGTAAACCGGCTTGTCGTGCAGCACCGACTTGTTCTTGTTGAGGTGCTTGACGAACTCGGCGATTCCGCCGCGGTAGTAGAACTCGTGCGAGCGCTCGGGCTCCTGCCGCTCGTCCTTGATGGTGATGCGGATGCCCTTGTTCAGGAACGCCTTTTCGCGCAGGCGCTCGGAGAGCTTGTCGAAGCTGAACTCGGTGACCTCGAAGATTTCGGAGTCGGGCTTGAAGGTGATTTTGGTGCCGCGGCGGCGGGTCTTGCCCGTCATCTCCAGTTTGCTCGCAGGAATCCCTCGGACGTACTCCTGCTCGTAGGTGGCCCCGTCCCTCCAGATTTCCAGCCGAAGCGTCTCAGAGAGGAAATTTACGCAAGAGACGCCCACTCCGTGCAGGCCCCCCGACACCTTGTAGGCGTTCGAGTCGAACTTGCCGCCGGCGTGGAGCTTGGTCATGACGACCTCGGCGGCCGACCTCTTCTCCTGCTTGTGGTAATCGACGGGGATGCCGCGGCCGTTGTCGATGACGGTGATCGAGTTGTCGAGGTGTATGAAGACCTCGACCGTGTCGCAGAAGCCGGCGAGGGCTTCGTCAACCGAGTTATCGACGACCTCGTAGACGAGGTGGTGGAGCCCCATCTCGCCGGTCGAGCCGATGTACATGGCGGGACGCTTGCGGACGGCCTCGCGGCCTTCAAGAACCGTAATCGAAGTCGCAGTATAAGAATCGTTCTTCTTCTTTGTTAAAGTGGTTGCTGTAGGCAAAGTGGTCTCCTCTTCTTGCATATCTCTATACCAATTTCCCGGCTTTAGGAAGACTGACGGATGACGTGGGTTAGATGCTATCCGCGGACGTAGCGATTGTTCTTTCCGCCTCGACGTGCGCGCCGTCGAAGACCACACCGTCCCTTACTTCTACGAGTTTGGCTCGTGCGGCAAACCCTTTGATGAGGTCATTTTTGGAGGTCGTAATGAACGTCTGCGTGCGCCCTTCGAGGTATTCCAGCAAATGACCGATTCGCTTCTTGTCCAGCTCGGCATCCACGTCATCCATCAGGAAAAGCGGATACTCATTGTGCCACGAATAATACACCGAAATTGCCGCTAAGTCAAGTAGAATCAACGCACTACGCTGCTGACCCGAGCTGCCGTAAGTGCGTATGTCGCGGCCGTCGAAGAGGATTTCCAGATCGTCCCGGTGCGGGCCGATGAGCGAGTAGCCGGAACTGATTTCGGCGTTGAGACGCAGGTGCAGACGCTCTGTTATCAGCGCTTCGTAATCCTCCAGATCGCCCTTTCCTTCGAGGGCGGAGACGTATCGAATCGTGATCTCCTCGCGCTCGAACAGGCGCTGTTGCAGACTCCCGTCGAGGCGCTCGACGTAGTCGAGCCGCGCGCGGTGAATTGTCGCCCCCAGAGCGATGATCTGTTCGTTCCAGGGCTCAATTAATTCACGCGCGTTCTCGATGTTCGTCTCCGAATCGGAGATGTCCTGGAGCAGGCGGTTCTTCTGCTTGATGACGCGCTGGTAGTCTGCGAGCGTCTGGACGTAGCTGTGGTGGAGTGAGACGACGCCGCGGTCGAGGAAACGGCGCCGCGCGTCGGGGCCGCCGCGCACGACTTCGAGTTCGTCGGCGGTGAAGGGCACGACGTGGAGCTGACTGAGGTAGCTCGCGACCGTCTCGCGCTTGCCGTTGAGCGAGAGCGTCTTGGAGCTTCCCTGGATGGTGACCTGCAAGTCCCTGTGTACGTCCTGAGCGCGCGCGACGCGCCCGCGGACGACCGACAGGTTCTCGCCGAAGCGTATGGCCTCCTGCGGCCGTCTGCGTGCGGAAGGACTTGCGTGGTGGCGAGGAGGTAGATGGCTTCGAGCCAGTTCGTCTTCCCCTGACCGTTATCGCCGGAGATGACGTTTAGGCCCTCGCCCCAGAAGATTTCGCCGCTCAAATTCCTGAAATTGTGAGCCTCAATGGATTCGAGCAGCATATGTCGAGTTTAACATACGCTGCTCGAAACGGAGGCCGGCTCACATCTTCCGGCTGAATCAGAGCCGCATCGGCATGACGACGTAACGGTAGTCGTAGCCGTCGTCCGAAGCCGGGCGGAGTTGCGCCTGAGAGTTGCCGTCTTTGAACTCGAAGGCGACGTTGCCGTCGCTGAGGACGTTGAGGAAATCCTGAAGATAGGCGGCGTTGAAGCCGATTTCGGTCTCGTCGCCGGCGTACTCGGTGGTGACGATCTCGCGCGCCTCGCCCTCTTCGGCCGTCTGCGCGCTGATGTCGAGGCTGCCGGGCTTCAGGTGGAAGCGGACGGCGTGCGAGCGGTCGTCGGCCATCAGCGCGACGCGCCGGATGGCCTGCCCGAGCGACGCAGAGTCGAACTCGGCCTTCTTGTCGTTCCCCTTCGGCATCACCATCTCGTAGTTCGGGAACTGCCCCGTCAGCGTGCGCGAGATGAGGAGGCGCGGGCCGACCTCGAAGTAGATGTGGTTCTCGTCGGCGCCCAGCCCGATCTCGCCCTCGAAAGACGAGGTCAGCTTTGTCAGTTCGGCGAGGGTCTTGCGCGGGATGAGCACGTCGATATCTTCCGACGGCGTGCCCGCGCCCGAGGTCTTTGCGCTCGACGTAGGCGAGACGGTGGCCGTCGGTCGTGACCATCTTGGCGCCCGTCTTGTCGAGCATGAACTTCGCGCCCGAGAGCGTGTACCGCGACTCTTCCAGCGTGATGGCGAAGATCGTCCGGTCGATGAGGGTCTTGAAGACGCTGGCCGGGAGTTTGACGGGGGCGGACTTGAAGCTCGGGACTTCGGGGAAGTCGTCGCGGTCGATGCCGGCGATGCGGAAGTTGGAGCGCTCGCACTTGACCGTCGCCCAGTTATTCTCCTCCTTGCGGAAGCTGACGGGCGCGTCGGGCAGCACGCGCGCGATGTCGAAGAGCTTGCGCGCGCCGACGCACATCGAGCCGGGCGTCTTGATCTCGGCCTCGGTCTCGCAGCGCAGCGTCACGTCGAGGTCGGTGCCCGTGATGCGAATCGTGCCCTCGCCGACCGACTCGATGAGGATGTTCGAGAGCGCGGGAATCGTGTTCTTCTTCTCGACCGTGCCCTGAACCAGACCCAGCTCCTTCTGGAGAGAGGTTTTGCTGATTGTGAACTCCATCTTTGAACTCCTCTGGGGAACTTAACTCTTCAAATCACATGATAGCTGTAAAGCGATTATTATGCGATATCGCGGCCTGCGCTTTTCCTATTACTTCTAATTAAATACCTTATATTTATATCTAGTAGTAGTAGTAGGGCCTGTGGAAATGTGGAAAAGTGGCTTAACTGTTGTATCCAATAGAATTGTTTTCCACAGCCCCTGTGGAAATTGCTGTGGAAAACTTTGCCTTTATGTGGAAAAAGCTCTCAAAGGAAAAGTTTTCCACATTTCCACAGGGCACTTTTTAAGGTAGCCTGTGGAAATGTGGAAAACTTTTATCTAAGTCGCTGATGTAAAACAACTTAATCGAAAACCGGCCTGTGGAAAATAATTCACCCCAAAAGTGAGCTAACTACTTGCAAAGATTGTCCATAATGTCACTCACGACCCTGTGGAAATTCTGATCCTTGGAAACCAGCGCCTCAATCTTATCCACAGAGTGGATGACGGTCGTGTGGTGCTTTCCGCCGAACTCCCGGCCTATCTCCGGGAAGCTGTGTTTTGTCAGGCGTTTGCACAGGTACATCGCCACCTGTCTCGGCACGGCGATCTGGCGCGAGTTGTTCTTCGACTTCAGGTCGTCAACGCGTAGCTTGTAGTGCGCGCCGACCGCGCGTTGAATATGTTCGATGGTGATGCCGGCGGGCTGGTCGTCCTCGGCGATGTTGCGGATGGCGTCCTGCGCGAGCATCTTCGAGATGGGCAGGCCGCGCAGCGAAGAGATGGCGATCAGGCGCACGAGCGAGCCCTTCCAGCTCGCGTATGTTGCTCTTGACCTTGCTGGCGATGAAGAACGCCACGTCGTCGGGCAGGCGTCACGCCGTCGAGGTCTGCCTTGCGTTTGAGAATCGCGACCTTGGTTTCGAGGTCGGGCGGCTCGATGTCGGCGATGAGCCCCCACTCGAAACGCGAGTGGAGTCGCTCTTCCAGCGTCGGAATCTCGCGCGGCGGGCAGTCGGAGGTGATGACGATCTGCTTCTGGCCGTCGTAGAGCGCGTTGAAAGTGTGGAAGAACTCCTCCTGCGTGCGCTCCTTGCCCGCCATGAACTGTATGTCGTCCATCAAAAGCACGTCGATGGAGCGATATTTCTCACGAAAAGTCTGCGTCTTGTCGTAACGGATGGCGTTGATCAGCTCGTTCATGAACCGCTCCGCCGAAATGTAGGAGAGGCGTAGATAGCGGTTGCGCTCTTTGATGGCGTGGCCGATGGCGTGCACGAGGTGCGTCTTCCCAAGCCCCACGCCGCCGTAAATATAGAGCGGATTGTAGGTTTTCCCCGGCGCTTCGGCGACGGCCAGCGCCGCGGCGTGCGCGAACTGATTGCATGAGCCGACGACGAAAGTCCCGAACGCGCACTTGGGGTTGAGCGAATTCTCCAGCGGCTCGATGTCAACGAAGGTCGTCGCGCCCGGCGTCAGGCCGTCCGATTCGGCCGCCTCTAATAAGGAGAAGAGGCTGGAAGAAGTGTTCTTCGAGCCGTTGGCCACGGGCTGCTGCTCTAAATCCAGCGTGCCCAGGTCGTCCATCTCTTTACCCGTGACGAAATTCGTGGCTCTGCGAGTCCTCATCGACTGTCCAATCAACCTGATAGTCGGCTAGGTTCAGCTCCGACAGCGACGCGTCGAGCACGTCCGAGTAGTTCGAGCTGACCCAGTCTTTAACCACGTGGTTGGGAGCGCGAAGGTGGAGCACGTGACCCGCCTCGTCATAGCCTTCAAAATGGATGGGGCGAATCCATGTCTCGAAGCTCTGGCGGTTCAGCCGCTTCTCGACCGCGAGAAGAATGTCGTTCCAAATTCTATTCTCGTAAGTTGCGCTCATAAGCTTCTCGCCTTCAACCGAGAGGGGAGACTAACGGCTGACTTGAAAAAATACAGTCGTCCTCAATGATTTGCTCAACCTAACTGTTGAACCAATCACCGGAAGATGTTGTAAAACTTCCCTTTTAAGCTCTCTTTTGGAACTCCCCGGAGGGTTTTCCACAGAGTTTTCCACAGGCCTGTGGAAAACTCCTGAAAACTTAAAGTGAAGCTTTAAGTGTTTTACTTTCAATTAGTTACAGGCGGTAACCGTCTGTGAAACGGGCGCGAGACTAGCATAAGCTGACCCCAGATGCAAGAGAATTCCACAGGGGTTAAATATTTTTCCGAAGCCACGTTTTTGAGACTTTTTAATATTCACGTAATTTCCGCATTTTCGCAAACTCACTAAGTTTATGAATCATTTCAGGACAGCTCGTTTTTTCTCTTTTTGAGGAAGTTAGAGGGACTTGCCTGAAATATAGCTTCCGGAGCGGAGGCTCTTTTAGCCCTCCTTTCCTTGACACAGACCTTATAAGCGGCTAGTCTTGTCATTTTCGTCTTAAGGAGAAAATTTCAACAGTTATGCCTAAGAGAACATTCCAACCAAACAACCGGCGCCGCGCCAAAACGCACGGCTTCCGCGCGCGCATGGCCACCAAGAGCGGTCGTCTGGTGTTGAAGAGGCGGCGGGCCAAGGGCCGCAAGCGTCTGACCCCGTCGCACTACTAATCGAGACCGCTTTGCCGAATGATGCGCGTTTGCGTAAACCTGCGGAATTCCGCGCGGTTTACGATGGTGGGAAGCGGTTCGACGGCACGTCTGGTGACGGCGTTCGTCCTGCCTACCCGGCTCGAACAGCATCGTTTAGGCATAACGGCCTCGCGAAAGATGTCGCGCCTCGCCGTTAAGCGCAACCGTGCTAAACGTCTCTTGCGAGAGGCTTTCCGCCTGACGGGCAGCGAGTTAGCCGGCCTCAGAAACAGTTATGACTGGGTTTTTAACGCCCGTCGTCTGATAATTGAGGCGAAAGCGGAGGCGGTAGCGGCGGATTTGCGGCGGATAATTGCTCAGGTCGGGCGAAGCGAACAGAATGTCTCCGTGCGAAACGGAAAAGTAATTGGTAAGAGTCGCTCTGACATCTCTACTCCGTTTCTACAAGGCGTACATCTCGCCCCTGCTTCCCCCCTCGTGCCGATTCGTCCCAACCTGTTCAGAGTACGCGCGGGAGGCCATAGAGCGTTACGGGGCTTTGCGCGGTAGTTGGATGGGCGTGCGCCGCATACTGCGCTGCCACCCGTTTCATCCGGGCGGGTATGACCCGGTCAAATAATTTTGAAAATTTGTTCACACACAGACGTATTGTGGTAGTGAAACGGTTTGAAATAGATGGATCAGAAGCGCCTTTTACTTGCCTTTGTACTTTCGGCGGTAATCCTTTTCGGGTGGACTTATCTTTTCCCACCCCCGGCGAATGAGCAGCAGAACGCCAATACCTCGCAGACGGCGACCGCCTCTCCGACGCCCGCAACTTCCCAGCAACCCGCCCAGGCCGACGCGCAGCCAGTCTTAGCGGCCCCGGCGGCTCCAGACACTGTCCCGCAGCAAACTGTCATCGTCTCGACCCCGCTCTACGAGGTTAAGTTTGATAGCCGCGGCGCGACCGCCAAGAGCTGGATCATCAAGAAAAATAAGGAGAAAGGCAGCGAAGGCAAGCCGCTCCGCTCGGCTTCGAGTACGAAGGATAACCCTCAGCCGCTTGAGTTGATCTCCCAAGAGGGTCTCAACCGCGGTCTGGCTCCGCTCAGAATTTTAACGGGGCGTCAGGACCTGGACTCGGCGTTGGCGTCAAGGAACTATCGCCGTCGGCGGGGTCGAAGGCGGGACGACTGATGCGCAACTGGACTTGAAGCCGGGCGAGCAGAAAACCGTCGAGTTCAGCCTGAGTGAGCCGGGCGGCAATTTTCAGGTTGTAAAGAAGTTGACCTTCGACGCTGACCATTACGCCGTCAGGCTTGAGACGAAGGTTTTGCAGGGCGGCCAGCCGGTTCCCGGCGCGAAAATCGCCATCGGCCCGAGCATCGGCGATCAGGGTGTCAAGGAGTTTAACTTCTATTCCATCGCGCCCGAGGCTATTTTCGCCGTCGGTGACAAATCCCCGGAGCATTTGACGGCACACGTCGATGACAAAGCCGCGCAAGTTATTGAGAATGAAGATAAACTTCAAGTCCAGAAGTTTGACGTTGCGGCCCGTTGGGCCGGCGTCGGGGATACATACTTTGCGATGGCCCTAGTGCTATCTCAGCCCATCCCCGGCCTTGAGTACCAGACTGATAAAATCCGAAGAAGCAGGTTAACGGACAAGATATCTTTTTAGTTACGGCTTACGTCCCTGTCCCCACTGACGGGGCACCGACCTACCTGTTCGCGGGGCCTAAAGATCACGACCAGCTCCAGGAAACCAGCGAATTTATTAATAAAAACGTTTCCGGCCAGCAGGTCGATCTGGGTCAGTTAATCAATTACGGCTGGACGCAGCGCATCACCAAGCCGCTTGCGGCGCCGATTCTCTGGTCCATTAATCGACTTAATAAGCTGACGGGCAGCTACGGGCTCGCGATTATCCTCTTCACTATTATCATTTACATGCTCTTCTTCCCGCTCAAGTGGCGCTCTTCCAAGTCGATGAAGAAGGCCCAGAAACTCGCCCCGCGGATGAAGGAGTTGCAGGAAAAGATAAAGGGGATGAAGCAGAACGACCCGCGGCTCAAAGATTTACAGATGGAGCAGTTGCGTCTGATGAAGGAGGGTAATCCGCTCGGCGGCTGTCTGCCCCTTCTGATTCAGATGCCGTTCCTGATTGCCCTCTACGTCGCGATTACCATTTCAATCGACTTCCGCCAATCCTCATTTTTGTGGATTCAAGACCTTTCGGCCGGCGACCCGACAAAACTGCTGCCGATCTTGATGGCCGGGTCAATGCTGGTTCTGCAACTGATAACGCCTGCGCCTTCCGCCGACCCTCTGCAACGGAAGATGATGGCGGTCATCATGCCGGTGATGATGCTCTACATCCTCTGGAGCGCGCCCGCAGGGCTTCTTGTCTACTGGTTGGTCGGTAACATCGTCGGCTTCGGCCAGCAGTTCGTCATCAACCGCATGCTCAAGTCGAAAGACGACCAGGAACAGCCTCCGCAGGAGAAGGACCCGGCGGGCTCGCGTCCAAAAAAAAAGTTTAATGACGCAAGTTTGACGGAGGCTTAAAGGCTGTATTATCAGTAGTTCCGTGTTTTGGGGTGCCAAATGAAGGAAGCTTACGGACAGGCAGAGCAGTTCTTAAACGACATCTTCCGTACGGCCGGCTTTGACCTCCACGCGCAGGCGAGTGAAGAGGCAGACGGTTGCGTTCTGAACATCGAAGGCATGGATTCTCCTCTGGTGCGGAGCGAAGGCGGTGAGCTTCTGGATGCGCTGGAGCACTTCGTCAACCAGTCGTTCGGGCGCGGCCTCTCGGAAGGCGAGCGGTTCATTTGCGATGTCGATAATTTTCGCTCGATCCGCGAGACGGAGCTGCGTGCGATGGCCCGCCACGCGGCCGACCGCGTCCGTTCATCCAACTTGCCCTTCTTCTTCGGCCCGATGACTGCGGCTGAAAGGCGCGTTATTCACCTGACTCTGGCCGAAGAAGCGGACCTTCTCACCGAATCGGTCGGCGAAGGGAATGCGCGGCGCCTCAAAGTTAGCCTGAAGAAGTCGGATAAAAACTAAGTCTCCGTGAGGGGGCGGCGCACTTGTTTTAATTTTTGCGCCGCTCCCTTCTCTTTTTAGTGTGAATTCTTACCAGAAGTGCAGACAGCCGGCACCATCGTCGCACTCTCCACGCCGCCGGGCCGAAGCGGAATTGGCGTCATTCGCATCAGTGGCGAAAGAGCGATAGACCTCACGCGCTCCCTCATCCGAGACGCAGACTTTTCCCCCGAACCGAACCGCGTTACTTTAAAGCCCATCTTCGACCCTGATACTCTCGAAGTTATTGATCGGGTTGTAGTTACCTTCTTCAAATCGCCTCATTCCTATACGGGCGACGATGTCGTGGAGCTTAGTTGCCACGGTTCCCCGCCCCTGCTTCTGCGTGTTCTCGATTGCCTGCTTTATCTGGGCGCAAGGCCCGCGGACCCGGGCGAATTCACTATGCGGGCCGTCGCCAACGGGCGCCTCAACCTTACTCAGGCCGAAGCCGTCCGCGACCTCATCGAGGCCCAGACACATGCGGCTGTCCGCCAGGCGGCACGCCAACTCGGCGGCGAACTCTCAAAGAGGCTTCAGCCCGTTAAGGACGCGCTCCTTGAAATCATAGTCCCGCTCGAATCTTCGCTGGAATTCGTCGAGGACGACCTCCCGCAAGATATCGCGCGTAACATTGAACAGAGGCTCTCCACACTCTCCGTCACGATTGACGAAATGGCCGACTCGTTCCGTCGGGGGCGCCTCCTGAAAGACGGTCTAAGGGTTGCACTCGTCGGCCGGCCAAATGTCGGTAAGTCCAGCCTTTTCAATAGTTTATTGGCTTCGGACAGAGCTATCGTCACGGAGATACCGGGGACTACGCGCGACACCATCAGCGAAGTCTTAAACATCGAAGGTATCCCGGTCTTGATAACTGATACGGCGGGCGTGCGTTCTTCCCCGGATAGGATTGAGGAACTCGGCATTGAGCGGACGCGTCGCGCAATAGCAGATGCCGACCTTATCGTCGCGGTACTCGACGGCTCTCAGCCTTTAACTGTTGAAGACGTGCAGATAGTCGGGGAAGCCTCTGGTAATCGTTGTGTGGTCGCTATAAACAAGAGTGATTTAGAAGGCTTTTGCAGCAATAATGCGCAACAGATTAACGATAGTCTGATATCAGTTTCCGTGTCGGCAAAAACCGGAAATGGTCTGGACGCCCTTTGCGGAGAGATCATCAAACCCTTCACAGCCGGTTATCTGGACGAAAGTAGTTTTGTCATAACGAGCGCTCGGCATTATGATCTTTTGAGGCGCACGAGTGAGTCTTTGCTGGCTGCGCAGGGTTTAATTCGGGAGAATGTCTCTGAAGAGCTAATTCTCGCCAATCTCTACGAATCTCTGCGTTTTCTGGGCGAAATTACTGGTGAAACGACGCCCGAAGATATACTCTCCCAAATATTTTCGACTTTCTGTATCGGAAAATGAGAAAGAGCTTTGACGAAGATTTCGACGTGATCGTAATCGGCGCGGGACACGCCGGTTGTGAGGCGGCCTCGGCCTGTGCGCGCATGGGTTGTCAGACGGCTCTGGTCACCATCAGTCTGGACACTATTGGCCAGATGTCTTGTAACCCGGCCGTCGGGGGAATTGCCAAAGGTCATCTGGTGCGGGAGATAGACGCTCTCGGCGGTATTATGGGTCGCGTCATCGACCGCACAGGGATTCAATTTCGTCTGCTCAACCGCTCCAGAGGTCCAGCCGTCCAGGCGCCGCGTGCTCAAGCCGATAGGGCTCTCTATCGAACGGAGATGCGCCACGTGCTTGAGTTCACCCCGAATTTGCATCTCCGGCAGGGTGTCGTTACCGACTTTGTGATTGAGAATGGGCAGGTTACTGGAATACAACTCCAGGATACAAGACGCTTGAGGGCGAGCGCGGTCGTCCTTGCCGCGGGAACCTTTCTCAACGGCCTTATTCATACAGGACGCTCGACCCACACGGCGGGCCGGGCTGGTGAACCGGCTTCTATCGAACTGGCCGAGGCTTTAAAGAGATTGGGTTTTCCGGTAGGCCGCCTCAAGACCGGCACGCCCCCGCGTCTGGACGGCCGGACTATTGACTGGGATGTTTTCGAGTCTCAACCGGCTGATGAGCGCCCGGTTCCGTTCTCTTTTCTGACGGAAAGTATTGAGCAACCTCAAGTTAATTGCCATATCGGCTATACTAATGAGTCTGTTCATAGGACTATTCGTGACAACATACAGGAATCGCCTCTTTATTCCGGTCAAATTAAGGGCATAGGGCCTCGGTACTGTCCGTCTATTGAAGATAAGGTTGTTAAATTTCCTGAAAAGACCCGACATCAGCTCTTTCTTGAGCCCGAAGGTTATGATACCTACGAAGTTTATCTGAACGGTTTTTCAACCTCCCTCCCCTTTGACCTTCAACAAGAACTCGTTCACAAAATTCCGGGTCTTGAGGAGACGAAAATTATACGGCCTGGCTATGCCATCGAATATGACTTCATAGACCCCAGGGAATTGACTCCCTTCCTGCAAACACCCAGAGTCCATGGGCTCTTCTTCGCAGGGCAGATTAACGGAACTACGGGTTATGAGGAGGCTGGCTGTCAGGGATTGTTGGCTGGAATCAATGCTGCGCTCTATGTTCAAGGGCGTGAAGGCTTTACGCTTCGTCGCGAGGAATCATATATAGGCGTTCTCGTTGATGATTTAATAACTCAGGGCGTCGATGAACCCTACCGTATGTTCACTTCGAGGGCTGAAAATCGTCTGAACCTTCGTTATGACACGTCAGATGCCAGACTTTCACCATACGGAAGGAATTTGGGGCTTCTTGCCGACTCTGAATGGGAGCGTTTCTCTTCCAGACGGAATCGAATTGCCAAAATACGCACTGCCCTGCTGGATACTCGTTTTAAGCGTTCCACACACGAATATACGGAGTTAGCTCGTTTAGTACAGAAAGATTTGGGCGATTCGATCTCACTCGCTTCAATCTCACAATACCCGATGGTTGATACGTCGATTCTCTTTAACTTTCTCCCCACAGGAGTTAAGAGCCACGCCACTTTCTCTGAACTTGAAACGACTGTGGGAGACATTCTCTACCATGGTTACATACGTACCCAGCAGCAGAATAACGAACGCATACAGAATCAGGCTGACGTTCTGATCCCGGCCAATATGAACTTTAGGGATGTCAGCGGGCTCTCCCACGAGATGGTTGAAAGACTTGAGCGTGTTAGACCTCAAAATTTCGGCCAGGCCCGTCGAATTCCCGGAATGACGCCTGGGGCTCTCTCTACACTTCTTTTCTTTCTTAAGACTTCCAAGAATTAGTTAACTTTTATCTTTAGCGTTTCACGTGTCACATCTAGCAGATGTGACACGTGAAACACATGTCTGCTCCTGTAGATTGTCTGTTGGAAGCGGAAGTTATAGTCACTCCACACGAAATGTGATAATTTGTCACCGCTCAGCGATGCCGCGGTAATAAGGGACGACTCGGAATGGCAAAAATTATTGCGGTGGCTAACCAGAAAGGCGGGGTGGGTAAAACTACAACATCCGTCAATCTGGCCGCCAGCCTTGCTATCGCGGAAACTCGCGTCCTGCTCATCGACACGGACCCACAAGCAAACGCAACCTCCGGTGTAGGTATACAACGTGGGAGTTTGAGACGCAGCCTATATCATGTGCTGGTGCTCGACGAAGCCCCTCAAAATGTCATCCAGAACACCGAAATTCCTCAACTGAAAATCCTCCCGGCAGATAAGAACCTCATCGGTGCAGAAGTCGAATTAGTCGATATGGAAGGCCGTGAATATAGATTACAAAAGGCCATCCGCTCGATTGAGAATGAATACGACTTTATAATTATCGATTGTCCTCCTTCGCTCGGTCTGCTTACATTGAACGCGTTAACGGCCGCCAATTCCCTTCTGGTTCCGATCCAGTGCGAGTACTACGCACTCGAAGGCGTGACAGAACTTTTCGACACGCTCGCACGCATCAGGCGTTCGCTCAACCCTTCCCTGACAATAGAAGGTCTGTTGCTCACGATGTACGATGAGCGCACAAACTTATCAGCAGCAGTAGCCGCAGACCTCAGAGACTTCTACGGACATCAGGTCTTTGAAGCAGTAATCCCGCGTAATGTCCGCCTAGCAGAAGCTCCGAGTTACGGAAAGCCGATCATTCTCTACGACATTAAGTCGAGAGGTGCAGAAAGCTATCTTCAGTTAGCAAAGGAGATAATGGCGCATGACAAGAAGAGCGTTAGGACGGGGACTGAGCGCGCTGCTGCCGGACAAGCCGGCGACAACTAGCGAGGAGATGGTCGAGATTGACCTCGATCTCATCGAGCCGAACAATTTCCAACCGAGAACAAGCTTCGACGAAGAGCGTCTGGAGCAGCTCGCTCAATCAATAAAGGCCAACGGCATAATCCAACCTCTGTTAGTCCGCAGGCTGTCTTCCGACAGGTATCAACTCGTTGCCGGCGAGAGGCGCTGGCGTGCAGCACAGCGCGCAGGGCTACATAGAGTACCTTGCGTGGTCAAAGAGATACCCGAAGACAAAATGCTGGAGCTGGCTCTAATAGAGAATATTCAAAGACAAGAACTTAACGCCATTGAAGAGGCCCATGCTTATAAGAGACTAATTGAGACCTTAGGGCTCACCCAGGAGATGGTCGCTCAACGAGTCGGTAGAGATAGAACCTTTATTACCAACTATTTACGGCTCCTACGTCTGCCCGATGATATTCAGAGGATGGTCGAAGCAGAGAAACTTACAATGGGGCACGCGCGGGCACTTCTGGGCGTAGATGAGCCAGAGATTCAAAGAAAGCTGGCAAAGGAGGTTAGCGAGAAGGGTCTGTCTGTACGTCAGGTAGAGAGAACTATTAAAAGAATAGTAGAAGGGGAAGAGACCGAGACTGCTACAGCTATAAAAGAAGACCCGAACTTTAGGGCCGCTGAGGACAAGCTACGTCGTAAGCTCAGCTCAAAAGTACATATTATCGTCAACCAAAAAAGCAAGGGTGGGAAGATAGAGATAGACTTCTTTGATGATAATGATCTCAACAGAATATATGAAATAATTATGGGCAAAGAAAATTGAAAATTGTTTAACCGGAAGCTTCACTTAAACTCTCTTAATATGTAAAATCATAGGGCATTTTATTAAATTAGCTATGGCCCTCTCAAAGATTTCTTCCATCAACAGTACTACTTAACAAACCTTTTACATGTAAAAGCTAAGATAGGACAGATAGAATTATCGAGTATAATTTTGCTCTTCTGTTCCTTTCTTTAAGTACCTTTAGAAATTAATGACTGCGGTTAACCACAGCCGCACAATCTTGACGCTTTAAAATCCCGCGTGTTAAACTTCCGCTCTTTTAGCCATACCGCAAATCTTACTTAGAGCTAAGCTTTGCGGCTGACTTGTGCTCACTGACAGGGTACGTCCCACGGGTTCGAGATTATGTTAGCCTTCGCAGAATCCATCCAGCTCATTCCGGACGGCACGATCTTCATTCACATAGCGATCATTATTTCGATGGTCTTTGTCCTGAACAGACTCCTGTTCAAGCCGATACTCCGGACGCTGAATGATCGTGAAGCGCGTACGCACGGGCGCACCGACGAGGCGCGCGAAACGATAAGGAAGGTTGGAGAGAATCTGTCTCGTTACGAGAACTCTTTGAGGCAGGCGCGGGCCGAGGGCTACAGCCTTTTGGAGCAGCAGCAGTCCGAGGCCAACGGCGAGAGGCAGCGCAAGGTCGCCGAGGTGCGGAGGGAGATCGAGGAGCAACTCGGGCAAGAGAGGAACGAGATACAGTCCCAGGCCGAACGGGCCCGGGTGACCCTGTTGGGCGAGGCCGAACGCGTGGCGGGAGAGATCAAGACGCAGGTGCTTCACAGGTAGATTGACAATTCTGAGCAAACGTTCAGGTTATTTTTAGATGGAGGTGCCCGACGCGTACGGGCCGACACGCCGGGTCTATTTAACATGGATCTTAACGAGCTTCTGCCGACCATAGCGAAGATAGTCAACTTGCTGTTGCTCGTCGGCCTGATGTTCTACTTCCTGCGCCGCCCCATCATTGGGGCGTTCCGCGGGCGGCAGGAGAGTATCCGCAGCGAGTTGATGCACGCCGAAGAGGAGCGGGCGGCCGCGGAGGGCAGGCTACAGGAGGTCGAGGCCCGTCTGGCGCGTCTGGGCACGGAGGTCGAGACGATCAGGGCGAACGCGCAGAAGGAGGCCGCCGAGGAGCGTGCGCGCGTCGAGCGCTCGACGGAAGCGGAGATCAGGAAGATTCGCGAGCAGGCGCGGCGCGAGATTGAGAGCGCGTCGAAGGCCGCGCGCGCCGAGTTGCGCACGTTCACGGCCGAGCAGAGCGTGAAGCTGGCCGAGGAGATGATCCGCAGGGACATCCGCCCCGAGGACGACGCACATCTGGCGAGGGAGTACGTGGAAGAGTTGGGAGGTGTCAGGCGTTGAGTTCGCAAGCGGTCGCGCGTCGTTACGCGGTGGCTTTGGCCGATGTCGTGCTGTCGCGCGGCGAGGCGCAGGAGGTGCGCGAAGAGTTGGCGGCGTGGGATGTGCTGGTACGCTCGAACTCGCAGTTGCTCGAAGTCTTCCGCCACCCGGCCATCACTCAGGAGCAGAAGCGCGGTGTGCTCGAAGATTTGATCGCGCGCGCGCGGCCCCGCCCGACGACGGCCAACTTCCTGAAGGTGCTCCTCCAGAACGGCAGGCTCGCGGAGTTGAGCGAAGTCAGCACGCAGTTCGCGCAGGAGCTGGATCGACGCTCGGGAATCGTGACGGCGCAGGTGACGACGGCGCGTCCGCTCTCGGCCGACGCGCAGGAGGCTCTGAGCGCGAGGCTCGGGCAGTTGACGGGAAGCCGCGTACGGCTCCAGTTCGAGGTGGACGACGAGTTGATCGGCGGGGTCGTGACGCGTATCGGCTCGACGCTTTACGACGGCTCGGTGCGCGGCCGGCTACAACAGATTAAGCAGAGGATGGTCGGTGAGGGTTAGGACTCTCCGGCCGGACAGAACTATAGAATCAAATCATGGAACCGATTAGAGCGAACGAGATCAGCGACATCATCCGCCAGCAGATCGAGAACTTCGAGGCGGGCGTGACGGTCACCGAGGTCGGCACGGTCATCAAGATCGGCGACGGCATCGCGGAGGTGCACGGCCTTGAAAAAGTCATGGCCGGCGAGCTTTTAGAGTTCCCGCACGAGGTGCGCGGGCTCGCGCTGAACCTTGAGGAAGACAAGGTCGGCGTCGTGCTCTTCGGCGAGTACCAGATGGTTAAAGAAGGCGACACGGTCAAGCGCACGGGGCGCATC
Source organism: uncultured Acidobacteriota bacterium (assembly GCA_963726735.1). Lineage (GTDB taxonomy): Bacteria > Acidobacteriota > Blastocatellia > Pyrinomonadales > Pyrinomonadaceae > QHXN01. Next base: position 177,249 of record CAVSDM010000017.1, on the reverse strand, counting down.
ATGAGCCTCCCCGTGGGCGAGGGGGTCATCGGCCGCACCGTCAACGCGCTCGGCGTGCCCATCGACGAGCGCGGGCCGATCACGGCCGACGCCTACGCGCCGTTGGAGCGCATCGCGCCCGGCGTGGTTGATCGCCAGCCGGTGAAGGAGCCTTTGCAGACGGGTCTCAAGGCCATCGACTCGATGGTGCCCATCGGGCGCGGCCAGCGCGAGTTGATTATCGGCGACCGGCAGACGGGGAAGACCGCCGTCGCGCTCGACGCCATCGTCAACCAGAAGGGCAAGGACGTAATCTGCGTCTACGTCGCCATCGGTCAGAAGAACTCGACGGTGGCGCAGGTCATCAAGACGCTGGAAGAGTTCGGCGCGATGGAGTACTCCATCGTCGTCTCCGCGACGGCGTCCGACCCGGCGGCGATGCAGTACCTCGCCCCTTACGCGGGCGCGGCCATCGGCGAGTACTTCCGCGACAGCGGGCGCCACGTCCTGACCGTCTACGACGACCTGTCGAAGCACGCCGCGGCCTACCGCGAAATCTCTCTGCTGCTCCGTCGTCCGCCGGGGCGCGAGGCTTTCCCGGGCGACGTTTTCTACCTGCACTCGCGTCTGCTTGAGCGCGCGGCCAAGCTCTCGGACGCGAAGGGCGCGGGCTCGCTCACGTCGCTCCCGATCATCGAGACGCAGGCGGGCGACATCTCGGCGTACATCCCGACGAACGTCATCTCGATCACCGACGGGCAGATTTTCCTTGAGGCCGACCTCTTCAACTCGGGCATCCGGCCGGCCATCAACGTCGGCAACTCGGTGTCGCGCGTGGGCGGCTCGGCGCAGATCAAGGCGATGAAGCAGGTGGCGGGCACGCTGCGCCTCGACCTCGCGCAGTACCGCGAGCTGGCGGCCTTCGCGCAGTTCGGCTCCGACCTCGACCGCGCCACGCAGAATCAGCTCGCGCGCGGCCAGCGCCTCGTCGAGATTCTGAAGCAGCCGCAGTACCGGCCGTTAGATGTCGAGCAGCAGGTGCTCATCCTCTGGGCGGCGACGAGCGGTCAGCTCGACGACATCCCCGTCGATCAGGTGCGCCGCTTCGAGGCCGACTTCCAACGCTTCGTCGAGACCTCGCAGCCCGGCATTCTCAACGCCATGCGCGAGAAGAAGGCGCTCACCGACGAGATCAAGCAAGAGCTGGTCGCCGCCGTCACCGACTTCAAGGCTTCATGGCAGGACCGCGCCTTCAACCCGCAGCCCGACCCGCCGGCCGACCCGACGAAGGCGGTCACGACGGCCGCGGCCAGAGCTTAAGAACCGTGATAAGTGATGAGTGATAAGTAATGAGAGAAGACGAGGGTCTTCTTATCACTTATCACTCATCACTCATCACTTAACACACAGACAATGGCTAATCTCCTCGACATCCGCCGGCGCATCAAGTCGGTCAAGAACACGCAGCAGATCACGAAGGCCATGAAGATGGTCTCGGCGGCGAAGCTGAAGCGTGCGCAGGAGCGCGCCGTCTCGGCCCGCCCGTTCGCGGTGAAGATGGCCGAGGTGCTGACCGACCTCGCCTCGCAGGCGGGCGAGGACTTCACGCACCCGCTGATGGACGCGCGCGGCGACGAGCGTTACCTGCTCGTGCTCGTCACGGCCGACAAGGGGCTCGCGGGCGCCTTCAACGCCAACCTCGTCAAGGCCGCGCAGGCTTTCCTCCGCGAGCACGAGGGCAAGGCGGTCGAGATTCTCGCCGTCGGCCGCAAGGGCCGGGACTTCTTCCGCCGCCGCGGCTCGGAGATCGTCGGCGAGTACATCGGGCTGACGGGCAAGGGGCGGGTCGATCACGCCGAGGCGTTGGAGATCGCGCGCGACGTGATGCGCCGCTTCACCGAGGACGAGGGCATCGACAAGGTCTTCGTCATCTTCAACGAGTTCCGCTCGGTCATCTCGCAGCGCGTCGTCGTCGAGCAGATTCTGCCCGTCGCGCGCGCCGAAGAGGGGGGCGGGGAAGAGGGTGAGGCCGCCGGGCCGAGACCTCGTCGGTTACAAGTACGAGCAGCCGCCGGCCGAGATCTTCAGCCAACTCCTGCCGCGACTGATCGAGACGCAAATCTACCGCGCGCTGCTTGAGTCGGTGGCGAGCGAGCAGGGCGCGCGCATGACGGCGATGGACTCGGCGTCGAAGAACGCGGGCGAGCTGATCCAGTCGTTGACGCTCAACATGAACCGCATCCGCCAGGCGTCCATCACGCGCGAGATCATCGAGATCGTCTCGGGCGCGGCCGCCGCGCAGTAAAGACTCTTTCAAGTTCGGAAGCAGGTGAGGGAAGCAGGCGCTCGGCGGCTTCCCTCATTTTTTTTGAAGACGGATGGCGGTCAACGTCGAAGATGAAAAGCGCGGCTGGCGCCGTCGGCTCTGGCGCTACGGGCCTCTGGTCGCGTGGGCGTGCTTCGTGCTGTTCGCTTCGTCGGCGAGCTTCTCGGCGTCGAACACTTCGCGCATCATCAGGCCGCTGCTCCTCTGGCTCTTCCCGGACATCTCGGAGGCGTCGCTCGCCTTCGTCCACTTCCTCGTCCGCAAGGCCGCGCACCTTTCGGAGTACGCCCTGCTGGCCCTGCTCGCGGCGCGCGCCTTCCGCACGTCACGCAGGGAGAGCCTGCGACGCAACTGGTGGCCCGCCGCCTTCGCGCTCGTCGTCTGCGTCGCGCTCACCGACGAATACCACCAGAGCTTTCTGCCCTCCGCGCACCGGCACCATCTACGACAGCCTCCTAGACATAACCGGCGGCGCGGCGGCGCTCACGTTCGCGACCCTCTGGCTGAGTCTGAAGCGGCGGAAGGCGGGCGACGCGAACCACGGGGGCTGAACTCCTCGTGGGCGGAGGCCGCGGTCAAAGTTTCTGCCCACGCGGCGCGCCCGTGTTATTCTTAGGCCGTCCCCCGAGCAAATCCGTCTAACCTTCGACATCCGTAACGGCTCATATCCTATGCTGAGAAATTTGAGGCAGCCGCGTCGCGTCGTCATCACGGGGCTCGGGTGCGTGACGCCTCTGGGCCTCGGGCGCGAGGCGTTCTGGGGCGGGCTCGTGCGCGGCGAGAGCGGCGTGCGGCGACATCGAGGGCTTCGACGTGTCGGCCTCGCCCGTGCGCATCGCCGGCCAGATTCGAGACTTCGACTGGGAGAGCGAGCTGAAGCCGAAGGATAGGCGCCACGTCGCGCGCACGGTGCCGCTGGCGCTGGCCGCGGCGCGCGAGGCCGTGAACGACGCGCGGCTCCAACCTTCCGACTTCTCACAAGAGGAGCGGCGCGCGTTCGGCGTCGTGCTCGGCACGGGCGGCGGCGGGCTCGCCTTCACTGAGGAGCAGTACAGGTATCACTACGTTCCGGACTCGCCCGGGACCGCGAGCGTCTACACCATTCCCGCCTCGACGCACGGCGGGCTCTCGTCCGAGCTGTCGATGGCCTTCGGGCTGCGCGGACTCTCGCACGTCGTCTCGACGGGCTGCACCTCTTCGACCGACGCCATCGCTTACGCCGCGCAGCACATCGCGCTCGGCCGTCAGGACGCGATGCTCGCGGGCGGCTCGGACGCGCCGCTCGCGCCCGGCATCCTCAAGGGCTTCTGCCTGATGAAGGTCCTGACCGAGGACTGGAACGACGAGCCCGCGCGCGCGTCGCGACCCTTCTCGCGCGACCGTTCGGGGATGGTTATTGGTGAGGGCGCGTGGGTCTACGTGCTCGAAGAGTACGAGCGGGCGCGGGAGCGCGGGGCGAACATCTATGCGGAGATAACCGGGTACGGCGCGACGTGCGACGCGTACCACCGCGTGCGGCTCGAAGATACGGGCGAGGAGCCCGCGCGGGCGATGCGGATCGCGCTCGAAGACGCGGGGCGCGTGCCGGAAGAGGTTGACTACGTGAACCTGCACGGCACCTCGACCGTCCTCAACGACCGCATCGAGACGCAGGCGCTCAAGCTCGCGCTCGGGGAGTCGGCCCGGCGCATCCCGATGTCGGGCACGAAGTCGCAGATCGGACACCCGCAGGGCGCCTCGGGCGCGGCCGGTTTAGCCGCGGCGCTGTGCGCGATACAGACGGGCGTCATCCCTCCGACCATCAACCTCGACGAGGCCGGCGCCCGAGTGCGACCTCGACTACACGCCCAACCGCGCGCGCGAGCGCGACGTGCGCGTGGCGCTCTGCAACTGCATCGGCTTCGGCTCGAAGAACAGCGCGCTCGTCGTCGAGCGGCCGTCGGAGTGAGGGGGCGGCCGGCGAACGAAGGAGGAAGGAGTATGAAGACATCGGTCTTGATCTTCGTCGTCCTACTCGCGGGGCTCACGCGCGTGCCGGCGGCGGCCGAGGTCTATTCGGGCGGCGTCCTCAACGGCAGGGCCATCAGGAAGCCGCAGCCGCGCTACCCCCCCGCGGCGAAGTCCGCGCGCGCGCAGGGCACGGTCGCCGTGCAAATACTCATTGACGAGAAGGGCGACGTGGCCTCGGCCGCGGCCATCGCGGGTCACGCGCTGCTGCAACCCGCGGGCGTGGAGGCGGCGCGGAAGGCGAAGTTCGAGCCGGCAACGCTCTGCGGCCAGCCCGTGCGCGTGACGGGCGTTATCACTTACAACTTCGTCATACAGTGAGCGGGCGATTCACCCAGCGCAGCGGAGAGCTTGAGCACATCGACAAGGGCGACTACACGCCCGAGGAGTACGAGGGGTGTCTGGCCGAGCTGCGCCGCGTCAACCGCTGGCTCGGCGACGTGAGCGCGCTCAAGCGCTCCGTGCTCCCCGACCTCGCCCGCGCGGGCGCGCGCGAGGTCACGCTGCTCGACGTGGGCGCCGGCACGGGCGAGCTTCTGCGCGAGGTCGCGCTCGCCGCTCGAAGTCGGGGGGCGACCGCGCATCTGGTCGGACTTGAGCTGAACGAGCGCGCGGCCTACGCCGCGTCGGAAGAGTCGCGCGAGTTTCCCGAAGTCACGTCCGTACGCGGCGACGCGCTCAGCCTGCCCTTCGCCGACGGCGCGTTCGACTACGTGATGTGCTCGCTCTTCACGCACCACTTCCGCGACGACGCGTGCGTCCGCGTCCTCCGAGAGATGGCGCGCGTCGCGCGGCGCCGCGTCTACTGCATCGACCTGCACCGGCACCCGGTCGCATACTACTTCTACACGACAATCGGCCGGCTCATCCTCCGCAACCGCCTCGTCCGGGAGGACGGCGCGCTCTCCATCCTCCGCGGCTTCCGTCCCGACGAACTTCAACGCCTCGGCGAGCGCGCGGGACTCAAAGAAGTTAAAGTCGAGCGGCGTTTCCCTTACCGTCTGGTTCTGAGTGCGAGCGTATGACAGAGGAGTTCGACGCGATTATTGTGGGCGGCGGGCCGGCGGGGGCGAGCGCGGGGATTCACCTGGCCGCGTCGGGCGCGCGCGTGCTGCTCGCGGAGCGCGAGCGTTTCCCGCGCGCGAAGCTGTGCGGCGAGTTCATCTCGCCCGAGTGCCTCGGACACTTCGCGCGTCTCGGCGTGCTCGAAGAGATGGGGCGCGGGGGCGGCGCGCGCGTCTCGGAGACGGTCTTCTACGCGCCCTCGGGCCGCGGCGTCTCGGTGCCGAGCGCGTGGTTCGGCGGGCAGAGACGGCGACGCGCTGGGTTTGAGCCGCGCAGAGATGGACGCGCGCCTGCTCGCGCGTGCGAGGGAGGCGGGCGTCCGTGTGTTTGAGGACGCGTCGCTCGCGTCGCTCGTCGTCGAAGGCGGGCGCGTGTGCGGCGTGCGTCTGCACGCGGAGGGCGGCGAACTGCAAGAGTTGCGCGCGCGGGTCACGCTGGACGCGACGGGGCGGCACCGCGCGGTCGTGCGGCGCGCCGAGCGCGAGACGGGAAGGGGAGGGGACGAGAGGCGCGACGGGCGCGAAAGTCTCGTCGCCTTCAAGGCGCATCTCGAAGGCGCGCGCGGCGCGGCGGGCGTCTGCGAAATCTACTTCTACCCGGGCGGCTACGGGGGCTTGAGCCCGGTCGAGGGGGGCTTGAGTAACCTCTGCTTCATCACGCGCGCGGGCGACGTGCGCGCCGCGGCGAGCGACCCGGAGCGCGTGCTGCGCGAAGTCCTGATGCGGAACCGGCGGGCGGCCCGCACGCTCGAAGGCGCGGCGGCGCGTTCGCGGTGGCTCGGCGTCTCTCTGGAAGGCTTCGGCCGGCACGAGCCCGCGCCGTTCGGGGGTCTGCTCGCCGTCGGCGACGCCGCGGCCTTCATCGACCCCTTCACGGGGAGCGGGATGTTGATGGCGCTCGAAGGCGGTGAGCTGGCCGCGCGCGCGGTCTCGGAGTGGCTCGCGCGGGGCGGCGAGGACTTCGATGAAATTGCGCGGGACTATCGTCGCGCTTACGCCTCGCGCTTCGACGCGCGCCTGCGGCTGTGCGGAATGCTGCGCCGCGCGGCGCTCGCGCCCGCCGCGCTCGCGGAGGTCTCCGTCGTCGCGCTCAACGCGAGCGCGCGCCTGCGCCGACGCCTCGCGCGCTCCACGCGCGGGCGCGCCGATCTGAAGAGAAAGAGTCTCTTGCCAAAGGCAGTCCGTTTAAGGTACAAAGTCGTGCGTAAGTAGAGACGGTTGCTCTCCGTAACGAACAGGCAAAAGCACAGACCTCCTTTAAAGAAACGGGCGAGACGCGACTCAAGCTCCCGGCGCGCGCCCGCCGTCTGTTCACGAGCGACCCGGCAGGACTCACTCTGGCGGATTTGTTTGGCGCGGGAACTATGGCCCGGCCGCATTTCTTGCCTCGCCCGTATCCATCAGCTTGTCTTTTAAGGAGAGAAGAGTTATGCGTGCTAACCCCCGGCGGTGGCTCCCGACCGCTTACCGTTTTGTGCTCGTGTGCGCCCTCGCGCTCGCTCTGGGCGCGCCGGCCGCGCTGGCGCAGGCCGACGCGACCTCCGCCGACCTGTGCGGCTTCGTGCGCGACCCGGCGGGCGCGGTCGTCGCCGGCGCCACCGTCACGGCGCGCAACCCGTCGGTCGGCGTCACGCGCACGGCGACGCACCAACGACGAGGGCTCCTACCAGCCTCGTCCAGCTCCCGCCGGGCGCAGTACGAGGTGACGGTCGAGGCGGCCAACTTCAAGAAGGCCGTCGTCCCTTCCGTCACGCTCACCGTCGGCCAGCGCGCCGACCTCGACTTCGCGCTTGAGATCGGGCAGATCACCGACGTGGTCACCGTCACCGGCGCGCAGACCGAGCTGATCGAGACCTCGAAGACCAACGTCTCGAACACCGTCGATCAGGTGCGCATCGAGAACCTGCCCATCAACCAGCGCGACTACATCAACTTCACGCTCACGACCTCGACCGTCACGCGCGACAACGGCCGCCCCATCGGCCCCGCGCCGACCTCCGGTCTTGAACTTCGGCGGCCAGCGCGGCCGCTCGAACCTCGTGCAGGTGGACGGCGCCGACAACACCGACAACTCCGTCAACGCCTCGCGCTCGACCGTCTCGCAGGAGGCGGTGCAGGAGTTCCAGGTCGTCACCAACTCCTTCGCGCCCGAGTTCGGCCGCTCGGCGGGCGGCGTCGTCAACGTCGTCACCAAGTCGGGCACGCAACGAGGTGCACGGCAACGTCTTCGGCTTCATCCGCCACAAGTCGATTCAGGCGCAAGCAACCCGTTCGCGCCCATCATCGACGGCGACCCCGACAAGAAGCCGCCGTTCACGCGCGCGCAGTACGGCGCCACGCTCGGCTTCCCGCTCGACCGCGACAAGACGTTCGGCTTCGTCGCCTTCGAGCAGCGCAAGCGGCAGGAGTCGGGCTTCTTCACCTCGGACGTGATTCAGCGCCTGACTTCGAGCGTCACCGTCGGCGCGCCCTTCCTCCCCTTCTCGCAGACCTTCACGCGCATCACCTCGCAGCAGGCCGGCTACGTGCAGGGGCTGCTCGCGCAGGCCGCGACGCTCATCGGGACGGGCACGCCCGGCAACATCGCGCACGGGTCAGGCCATCGCCGGCGCCGCCGTGCAGTACGCGACGCTCGCCTCGGCGGGCGGCCAGACGGGCCTGACCGGCACGAGCGCGCTGCGCAGCCCCGGCGGCTCCATCGCCGCGGGCACGGTCATCGGGCAGCGCTTCTTCCTGACGGGCGCGCCCGTCCCCGTCAGCGCGAACGCCTTCCGCCCGCTGCTCGGCCTCAACCGCGTCTTCCCCATCTCCGAGGACACGACCTTCTCGTCGGCGCGCCTCGACCACCGCATCAACGAGAAGAACGAGCTGACGCTGCGCTTCGGCTATAACCCTTCGGACATCACCGGCATCCAGGTCGAGTCGCAGAACCAGGCGCTCGGCCAGAACGACTTCTCGCGCACGGGCATCCAGACCCTGCGCGACGCGAACTTCGTCACCACGCTCCACTCGACGCTCTCGAACACGGTGGTCAACGAGGCGCGCTTCAACTTCGGGCAGCGCCGCGCCACCTTCACCTCGCAGAACGGGCAGGGGACGGCCTACAACATCTCGGGCGTCGCCTTCATCGGCCGCGAGCTGTTCTCGCCCGTCGTGCGCACCGAGAACCGCTACGCCTACACCGACAACCTGAGCCTGGTCGTCGGCAACCACACGATGAAGTTCGGCGGCGACGCCAACTTCGTCAGCGTCTCGGCGCTCTTCGAGCTGAACTTCGCCGGCCTCTACAACTTCGGCGGCCTCTCCGCGACGACGCTCGCGGCCTTCCCCGGCGGCGACTGCCTGACCACCACGCAGACGGGCTGCGCGCCCGCCTTCGAGCCCGTCCAGCAGTACGGCCTCGGCTTCCCCGGCAACTTCGTGCAGGGCTTCGGCAACCCGAACAGCAAGCTCAAGAATCGCCCGTTCGCCGTCTTCGCGCAGGACTCCTGGAAGGTGACGCCGAAGCTCACGCTCAACTACGGCGTGCGCTACGACTACGAGAAGACCGACCAGCTCCGCCGTGCAGGACTTCCGCGACCCGCTCTCGGGCCTGACGGTCACCGCGGCCACCACGCAGGCCTTCTACGACGCCTTCCGCATCCAGCAGGGCTTCCCGCGCGACAAGAACAACTTCGCGCCGCGCATCGGCATGGCGTGGGACGTTCGCGGCAACGGCTCCACGGTGCTGCGCGCCGCCTACGGCCTCTTCTACGACCACCCGCTCTTGGCCATCGGCTTCAACTCCGACATCGCCGACAACGTCCAGCAGCAGCAGTTCGTCTCGCCTGCCCGGCAGCCCCGACGCCGACCGCGCTCCTCAACGCCGTGCAGATCTTCCAGGGCACGGTCTGCACCGCCGCGAGCGGGAACCCGCTTGTGCCCGCCGGGCGTGCTGCACGCCGGGCGCGGCCGCGACCGCGCAGTACCAGTTCGGCCGCCAGCGCTTCAACGACCAGACGTTCCCCGGCTTCGGCCCGTTCCTGCCCTTCTCGCTGCCCGTCTCGACCGAGTTCGAGTTCGCCTACGCCAACCAGGCCAACGCGACCATCGAGCAGAAGCTGACGGAGAACATGTCGTTCTCGGCGAGCTGGCTCTTCACGGGCGCGCACCACCTGCCGCACCCGACCAACCTCAACGCGCCGAACAACGCGCTGCTCATCCAGAACTACGTGCGCTGCTTCGGCACCCAGCCGACGAACACGACGGCCGTGCTGACGCTGACGCCCGCGACCTGCTCGAACATCGTGGCGCAGCCCGATCCCGGGCCTCATCGCCGTCACGACGCGCGGCGCGGTCGTCCAGCCGTTCGCGGCCAACCTCTTCCGCCCGTCGGGGCCGAACTACTTCTTCACGCAGGCCATCTCGGGCGGCGCGGTCACGCCGGCCGTCTTCAACGGCGCGCTGACGGCGACCGGCGCGCTCGCGCGTCCCGGCTTCGTCACGACCTTCGGCGACGTGAACGCGCAGGTCTCCGACGGCAACTCCGTCTACCACGCGGGCACCTTCGAGGTGCGCCGCCGCATGGCGAACAACTACCAGTTCCTCGCCTCCTACACCTGGTCGCACTCGATTGACGACTCGTCCGACCTCCAGACGCTCCTGCTCCCGCAGGACGTGACGCGCCTGGACCTTGAGCGCGCCGACTCGCTCTTCGACCAGCGCCACCGCTTCGTCTTCAGCGCCGTGGTGGCCGCGCCCGGCTCCTGGCGCGGCGCAGGCGGGCTTCCGCAGCTTCCTCGCCGGCTTCGTCGTCGCGCCGATCTTCGAGTGGTCGTCGGGCCGCCCCTTCAACATCCTTTCGGGGCGCGACACGAACAACGACCTGTCGAGTTCGACCGACCGCCCGTCGGTGGACGTCGAACGGCGTGCTCTTCGCGCCGGCCGCGTTCCAGACCGGCAACCTCGGGCGCAACGTCGGGCTGACGCACTCCTACCAGTCGCTCGACCTGCGCGTGACGCGCAACATCATGCTCGGCGAGCGGCTCCGCCTCGAAGTCATCGCCGAGGGCTTCAACCTCTTCAACCGCTTCAACGAGGCCGCGGTCTCGCCGCGCTTCGAGGACGTGAACGCGGTCAACGAGCGCACCTCCAACGGCCGCTACCGCAGCCGCTCCACCGCCGCCTTCGACCCCCGCCAGTTCCAGTTCGGCCTCAAGCTGAACTTCTAAACTCGGGGCCGACGGCCGGATGCAATAGAACGAAGGGACGACCTTTACGGGTCGTCCCTTCGTTCTGTTACGGGCGAGATTTTGGCGCCACCGCGGGGGGGCACTTCGTTCGGTGCGGTGCGGTACTACTCCGCCCGGTTGTAACAGGTCCCGGCGACCTTCAGGCCGATGCAGAGCTGCCGACTCTGGCCGTTCGATGAGTTCTTGAACGCGACCTTGAGCGTTTCGGTCTCGCCGCGGATCGTCTCCCGACTGTTGTTCGCACGGCCACAGAATATTTCGCGCGTGAGGAGGCCCCGCCCCCACTTAATCGTCAGCGTGTCGCCGTCGAGGCTGGCACGCCCCTTCTTCACGACGTAGGTCAGGTGTCGACACTCGGCCGTCGAGGCGTCCGTGATGCTCGCGTACTGGACGGTGCCGTCCGGCGAAAACTGGTAGGTGACGCGCGAGCCGTTGCCGTTGGCGTAGCTGCCGGTATAAGTCCAGACAGTTTGGCCCAACTGCCCCTCGACCCACTTGCCGGTCAGCGCAGAAACGCCCCCGGCGAAGTCCGCCGCCCCGCCGCCCTCGACCGGAACCTTCGCGCCGCCGGTCTGCGCCGAAACCCCCGTCAGCCCACACGTCAGGCCGACAAACAGGGTCAGTAAGAGAAGATGTCTAAATGTGCCTGCCATCACGTCGTTTCCCCTTGGAGGCTCGGACCTGGAAAAGTTTGCGTCCGGAAACTCGCCCCCAACTTAAACGCGTAATGTCCGGTGGAAAAGTATCAGCCCAAGCGAAAAGAGGCCGCGCGACTCCCAAATACGCAGTCAGTCGCGCGGCCTCTCCGGCTTAACGGAGCTTAGCCGACTTACCGCTGGACGGTCTGGCTGCGGTTGAGTTTGACGCCGCCGGCCTTGACGCGGAGCCCCTTGATCGTCTGGTTGTGGTTGACGGTGATTTTGCCGGCCTTCACGCTGGATTTGACCTTCATCTCGATTCTCCCTCCATCATAAAGTTTAAGTACAAAACAGCACTTCGGCCGCCTTCATCTCTTCAAGTTGCTGAAAGCGCGCCTATATTCCTACCGCCGCGAAAAAAAACTCCGCGCCTCTTAATGCTTCGGCGGGGGAATAATTGTGCGGCCCAACAAAAAAATGTTGCCAAGCGCGGCCGACCCGTGTTATTAAACTTTTCCGTTAACGTTAACAGAGTCCGCCACGTCGTCCCGGCAAGTCTCGATGCGCCGCTCAACACCGAAAAAGAGGCACGCCACGCTCGCCGACATCGCCGCGTCCGCGGGCGTCACGCCGATGACCGTCTCGCGCGTCGTCAACGGGAACGGCTACGTCAGCGCCGAGACGCGCGAGAAGGTTCTAAGCGCCGTCAGCGCCATGAACTACCGGCGCAACGGGCTGGCGCGCGGGCTCAAGCGCCAGCGCACGGACACCATCGGGCTCGTGCTCGGCGACATCGCCAACCCCTTCGCGGCGGAGCTGGCGCGCGCCGTGCGCGAGGTGATGACGGCCCGCGGCTACAACGTCTTCATCTGCGTCAGCGAGCACAGCGCGCGCGAGGACATCGCCGCCTTCGAGTCTCTGGCCGACCACCGCGTGGACGGCGTCATCGTCGCCACGCGCGCCAACAAGCTCGGCAACGACCGACTCGCGGAGATGATCGAGGGCGGCATCCCCGTCGTCCTCATCGGGCGCGACTTCCGCCACCCGAGCGCGGATTTGATTGCCGCAGACAACCTCCGCGGCGGCTACGACGCGACGGCCCACTTGATCTCTCTGGGGCACAAAAACGTTGGATTTATCGGGGTTACGCCGACCAGCGGGGTCGGACTCCGGCGCTACCACGGCTATCTCGAAGCGATGCGCGAGCACGGTCTGAAGGTGGACGAGCGGCTCATCGTCGGCCGCGCCGACGACGGCGACCAGTGGCCCGGCTACTCGACCGAGGCGATGGGCTACGAGGGGATGAAGAGGCTCCTCGCCCTGCGCAAGCGCCCGACGGCCGTCTTCGCGCGCAACGACTTCACGGCCGTCGGCGCGATGAGCGCGGCCAAAGAGGCGGGGCTCAAGATTCCGCAGGAGATCGCCGTCGTCGGCTACGACGACGTGCCGCTGGCGGCGCACACTTCGCCGCCCCTGACGACCGTGCGCCAGCCCACGCGCGAGCAGGGGCGCATCGCGGCCGAGGCCCTCGTGCGCCGGATGGAGTCGGCCGAGGCGCCCGCGCGCGAGGAGCGCGTCATGCCCTGCGAGCTGGTCGTCCGCGCTTCGACGGTCGGCGAGTAGCAGCGCGAACCTCGCAGACTAGGTGAACGCCGGCACACGGCGTTCACTCTTACCGAAACAGAGAACGAACGCCCGGCGACTGGAAGTCGAAGACGGCTCGCCGGTTGTGATAACGCTAACATAGTGTGACCGAAGACGTGTGCGGCACGAATCGAGAAGGAGGCTTCGGACCATGAGACAAGAATTCGCCAGAAACCCGCGCCCGCGGCAGAGCGCGGCCTTTAAGGGGCAGAGTCGAGGGGCGCGGATACGAGCGCGTTTGACCCGACACTTCGCCCTCTTCGCCGCCATCGCGTTCGTCGCCGTCGGCCTCCCGCGCACGTCGGCGGCGCAGCAGATCAACGCGAGCGTGACGGGGACGGTCACGACCGTCCGCGAGGAGGTCGTCCCCGGAGCCTCGGTCGTCGTCGAGAGCCGCGAGCTGGCGGTGCGCCGCACGGCCACGACCGACGGCGAGGGCTTCTTCGTCGTGCCTAATCTTCCCGTCGGCGTCTACCGCGTTACGGTCGAGGCCGAGGGCTTCACGGCCGTCGTGCAGGAGAACGTCAAGCTCGACGTGGGCAACACCTTCTCGATGACCGTGCGGATGAACGTCGCGGGGGTGAGCGAGACGGTGCAGGTGAGCGAGAACACGTACCAGACGGTCAACACCGAGACGGCCAACGTCGAGACGCTCATCTCCGGCACGCAGGTGACGGAGCTTGCGTTGAACGGGCGCAACTGGGCGCAGCTCATCAACCTCGCGCCCGGCACTTCGTCTTTGACGAACGACACGCAGCAGGGCACGAACGTCCGCATCGACGACACGGCCATCAACGGCCTGCGCCGCCGCACGGCCCCGACGCTCGACGGCGCGAGCAACGTCGATCACGGCTCGGTCGGGACGCAGGTCAACAACATCAGCGTGGACGCCATACAGGAGTTCAAACTGGTGTCGAGCCCGTACAGCGCGGAGTACGGCGCGCAGGCCGGCCCGGCCGTCAACGTCGTGACGAAGCGCGGGACGACGGAGTTCCACGGCTCGATCTTCGAGTTCTTCCGTCACGACGCCCTGAACGCGTACTCGTGGGAGAGCAAGCAGCGCACGGAGCCGGAGAAGCCACAGCTTCGCTTCAACAACTTCGGCGGCTTCATCGGCGGCCCCGCCTACAAACAGAAGCTCTTCTTCTTCGGCGGCATGGAGTTCAAGCGGCCGCGCACGGGGCGCAGTCTGAGCGAGCTGGTCCCGACCGAGGCGATGCGGCGCGGCGACTTCAGCGCCTTCCTGCCGGCGGGCGTGGCGGCCAACAACACGTCCTGCACTCCGGCGGGGATAACGCAGACGGCGACGCGCTTCATCCTGTGCGACAAGTCGGCCTCGACGACGGGCGTGGCCTTCCCCGGCAACATCATCCCGGCGTCGAAGCTGTCGCCGAACGGGCTCGCCATCCTGAAGCTCTTTCCCCTGCCGAACGCGGGCACCGACCGTTACATTGCCGCGCCCGTCACGAGCCGCGACGTGCGGCAGGACGTTTTGAGGGTTGACTATCAGGCGACGCAGAACTCGACCTTCTTCGTCCGCTGGCTCAACGACAGGTTCGACTCGGACAACCCGCTCGGCTCGTCCTTCGACAACCAGAACCTGCCCATCGCGCCCGACAACCACGTCCGCAAGGGCAAGACCTTCCTCGGCTCCTACACGCAGGTGCTCTCGCCGACGCTCGTCAACGAGGCTTCGGTCGCGTGGCAGCGCAACGACCAGGAGATTACCTATCAGGACGAGGCGCAGATCGCGCGCTCGACCTACGGCATCAACTTTACAGAGCTGTTCGCGGAGAACCGTCTGAATAAGATTCCGCAGGTCTCGATTCAGGGCTACTCCGCCATCAGCGGCAACGGACTGCCTTACGTCATCGACGCGCGCAACTGGGAGCTGCGCGACAACCTGACGTGGGTGCGGGGCGGGCACACCTGGAAGTTCGGCGCGCAGTACATCAACGCCTTCAAGTCCGAGAACACGCGCGTGCGCGACGGCGGCGACATCACGTTCAGCACGGGCTCGACCGCGGGCGCCACTTTCAGGCCGCAGGACGCGGGGCACGCGGTCGCTAACCTTCTGCTCGGCGCCTTCACGCGCTACAGCGAAATCTCGAACACGACGAACGCGCCGACGCACTACAACCAGTTCGAGGTCTACGCCAACGACCAGTGGCGCGCGCACAAGCGCCTGACGCTGACGCTGGGGCTGCGCGTGCAGTACATCCCGTGGGCGGTGGCCGACGACGGCAACATCGTCGGCTTCGACCCCGCGCGCTTCGACCCCTTGAAGGCGCCGCTGGCGGCGAACATCTCGGGCGGCGTCATCAACCTGACGGCCGACCCGACGGGGACGCGCACGCGCGCGCAGGGGTTCTTCGACCCTTACAACGGACTGGTGCTTCCGCGCAACGCCGTGGTCGCCGACCCGAACCTGCAACGCCTCATCACGGACCGGCCCGCCGGGCTCGCCGAGAGCGGACGTGCGAAGCTCGCGCCGCGCCTCGGCTTCGCGTGGGATCCGTGGGGCGACGGCAAGACTTCCATCCGCGGCGGCGCGGGGCTCTATTACGACCGCACGCTCCTGAACCCCTTGCGCGACTCGGGCGCGAACGCGCCGTTCGTCAGCTCGGCGACCGTGACGAACGCGCGTCAGTTCACGACGCCCGCCAACCTCGCGGGCCTCACGGGCTTCGTCAACCCGCTCGACACCGTCGGCGCGGGCGGGACGGGTCGGCCGCTCGTGCAGACGCTCGCCGTCTTCGACTTCGACATGCAGCCGGGCGCGGTCTACGCCTACAGCTTCGGCGTGCAGCGCGAGCTGTGGTGGGACACGGTGCTCGACGTGTCTTACGTCGGCAATCAGGGCAGGCATCTGACGCACCGGCGCGACCTCAACTACATCCTGCCGTCGGTCGCGTTAGAGACCGCGGCGTCGAGCGTCTCCGCGACCAACCCGCAGGGCTTCACCAACCGCACGGCCGACACCGTGCGACAGTACCTCGGCTACAGCGCCATCCGCTCGCAGGAGAACACCGGAAGGTCGAACTACAACTCGTTACAGATGTACTTGCAGAAGCGGGTCTCGCGCGGCTTCACGGCGTCCGCGGCCTACACCTTCAGCAAGACGCTCAACGACTTCGACACGGAGACTTCGGACCTGCGCGTGCCGTTCGACGCTCGCGCCGACCGCGGGCGCGCGAACTTCGACCGCCCGCACGTCTTCGCCGCGAGCTTCGTCTACGAGCTGCCGTGGTACAGGAAGCAGGACGGCTTCACCGGACGCGTCCTCGGCGGCTGGCAGTTGTCGAGCATCGTGAATCTACAGAGCGGCTCCTTCGTGAGCATCAGCGGCGGGAGCCGCGCGAACAGCTCGCCGAGCAACGGGTTTGGGACGAACCTCGACCTCGTCGGCGACTGGCGCGCCGTGCCCGGCGGGCAGACGCCGACGCCCGCGTTCGACGCGGCGGGGAACTACGTGAGCGGCGGCTACATCAACCGCGCCGCCTTCGCCCCGCGCCTCGGGCTCGTCGGCAACACGCCGCGCAACCTGATCCAGATGCCGGCGACCGAGACCGTCAACTTCTCCGTGATGAAGCGCGTGAACATCAAGGAGGGCGTGCGCTTGCAGTTCCGGACGGAGGTCTTCAACCTTTTTAACCACACGAACTTCAGGACGCTCGTCACCAACTTCAGCGCCGCCAACTTCGGCGCGCTCACCGAGACGGACGAGCCGCGCGTCATCCAGTTCGGCCTGAAGTTCCTGTTCTGAAGCGGGAGGGGATGAGCGATGGCCGAGACTCCGTTTGAGGTGGGCGGCAGTCGAGCCGGTGTGAGTGAAGCGGCCGGCGCGGGCGCGTTCAAGGTGCGCGGCCTGCGCTGGTGGATCGTCTCGCTCATCTTCCTCGCGACGCTCATCAACTACATCGACCGCCTGACCATCTCCGTGCTCGCGCCCGTCATCACGAGCAAACTCGGCCTGACCAACACGGAGTTCGGCGGGATCGTTACATGGTTCCTGCTCGCGTACACCATCAGCCAGGGCGTCTCCGGAAAACTCTACGACCGCGTGGGGACGCGGCTCGGGTTTCACCTTCTCCATCGTGACCTGGTCGGCGGCGGCCGTGGCGCACGCGTTCGCGCGGGGCCTGACGAGTCTGAGCGTGTTGCGCTTCGTGCTCGGCTTCGGCGAGGCAGGCAACTGGCCGGGCGCGGCGAAGGCCGTCGCCGAGTGGTTCCCCGTCCGCCAGCGCGCGTTCGGCATGGCGATCTTCAACTCGGGCGCGGCCATCGGCTCCATCGTCGCGCCGCCGCTCATCATCTGGCTGGAACTGCGCTACGGCTGGCAGACGACCTTCCTCGTCACGGGCGCGCTCGGCTTCCTCTGGCTCGCGCTCTGGCTCGTCTTCTACCAGACGCCCGACCGGCACCGCTGGATAACGGACGAAGAGCGCGCCCTGATACAGGAAGCGCCCGAAGTCGAGAGCGGGGCCGAGGAGCGAAGGCCGCGGCCGTTAATCCCGACGCCGTTGACTCCGACGCCGCGCCGCGCTGGCGCGACCTGCTGCGGCACAGACAGGTGTGGGCCATCATCATCGCGCGCTTCTTCACGGACCCGGTCTGGTGGCTCTACATCACCTGGCTGCCGCTCTATCTTTACAACGCGCGCGGCTTCAGCCTGAAGGAGATCGGGCTGTTCGCGTGGGTGCCTTACGTCGCGGCGGACGCGGGGAGTCTGCTGGGCGGCTGGGCCTCGGGGTATCTCATCTCGCGCGGCTGGAGCGTAGACCGCGCGCGCAAGACGGTCATCGCCGTGCCGCCGCGCTCCTGATGCCCGCGGGCATCTTCGCGGCCTTCGCGGAGAGCCCCTTCGTCGCGCTCGCGCTCATCGCGCTCGTGCTGTTCGGCTTTCAGGTCTGGATTAACAACGTGCAGACGCTGCCTTCGGACTTCTTCCCCGGCCGCGCCGTCGGCTCGGTGGCGGGCCTCGGCGGCACGGGCGCAGGCATTGGCGCGATGCTCTTCACGCTCGGCACGGGCTGGGTCGTCGATCACTTCTCTTACGTCCCCGTCCTCGTCGCGGCGGGAGTTGCTCGCGCCGCTCGGCACGCTCGTCCTCTTCGCGCTGGCCGGCACCATCAAGCGCGTCGAACCCTCTTAACTTCAAGGAGCATTCATGGGAAAACATCTCGATCTCAGCGGCAAGGTCGCGCTCGTGACGGGCGCGTCGTCCGGCATCGGCCGCGCGACCGCCGTCGCGCTCGCCGGGTGCGGCGCATCACGTCGCCGTCAACTTCCACCGCAACGAGTCGGGCGCCGAGGCCACGCGCGCGGAGATCGTGAACGCGGGCGGGCGCGCGACGGTCATCCAGGCCGACGTGACGCGCCGAGACGAACGTGCGCGCGCTCGTCGCCCGCGCCGTCGAAGAGTTGGGGCCGGTGGACATCCTCGTCAACAACGCCGGGTCGCTCGTCGAGCGGCTGAAGATTCTTGAGCTGACCGAGGAGCGTTGGGACGAGGTGATCGACCTGAACCTGAAGAGCGCCTTCCTCTGCTCGCAGGCGGTGGCCGCGTCGATGATGGAGCGGAAGACGGGCGCCATCGTCAACGTCTCGTCCATCGCGGGCCGCAACGGCGGCGCGCTCGGGTCGATTCATTACTCGACGGCGAAGGGCGGGCTCATCACTTTGACGAAGGGCTTCGCGAAGGAGCTGGCGCCCTACGGCGTGCGCGTCAACGCCGTCTCGCCCGGCGTCATCGACACGCCCTACCACGAGCGCTTCTCGACGCCCGAGGCGATGAAGGCTTACGTCGGCGGCATCCCCCTCGGCCGCGTCGGCGCGCCCGAAGAGGTCGCCTCGGTCATCGCCTTCCTCGCCTCCGACGCGGCCTCGTACCTGTCCGGCGAGACCATCGAGATCAACGGCGGCATGCTGATGCTCTGAAGAGAACGATGACACGCCAACGGAGAAAGTTTCTGCTCCAACTCTGCGTGAGCCTCTTCGTCGTCGCCGCGCTCCTGTCTCCCTTCGGCACCGTCGCGCAGGACGCGCGCGAGGCGCTCGGGCCGAAGGACGCGCCCGCGGGCGCGAAGTGGAAGAAGGAGCCGCACCCGCTCACGCGCCTGTCGGCGGAGCGCAACTCGACCCTGCGCGCGGAACTGCGCGGCAAGCACCCGCGCGTCTACGTCACCGACGAAGGGCTCGAAGCCCTGCGCACGCGCGCGCGCACGACGCATAAAGACCTCTGGCAGCGTGCGCTTCAGAACGTGCGCGCGCTGAAGAGAGAGCCGGCGCCCGCGCCCGCACAGGCGCGACGCGCGCAGAACGAGGTCGGCATCGGGATCGCCGAAGCCGCGCTCGCATACAGGATCGAGGGCGACCGAAAGTACCTCGACGCCGCGCGCAGGTACATGGAGGCCGCCGTCTCGTACGACGTGTGGGGCTACACCTACAACAAGCCGAACGTAGACCTCGCCGCCGGCCACCTGCTCTACGGCCTGGGCTGGGGCTACGACCTGCTCTACCAGGAGTTGACCGAGGCCGAGCGCGCGCGCTACCGCGATAAGCTCGCGAAGCAGGCGCGGCTGCTCGCCGAACATCTACAAGCCGCGGCCGGGGCGCACGTACTCTTACAGTCAGAACCACGTCTTTATCCCGATGGCGGGTCTGGGCGTGGCGGCCTACGCGCTCTACGACGAGGTTGAAGACGCGCCGGAGTGGGCGCGTCTTGCGCGCGCCATCTACGACCGCGTGCTCGACACGTACTCGGCCGACGGCTACTACTACGAGGGCTTCGAGTACTGGGTCTTCTCGACGCCGTGGCTCGTCCACTACCTCGACGCGCACGCGCACGCGACGGGCGAAGACCTCTACGACCGGCCCGGCTTCCGGGAGATGCACGCCTACGTCGCGCACTCGACGCTGCCCTCGGGCCAGTACGTCTTCGACTTCGGCGACATCTTCGAGGGGCCGCTCACGCGCGCCGGCAAGGGCGAAGAGTACAAGCGCACGCATCCCGGCGGGCGCTTCCACACGAACTACAACCTGCTCTATCGCATGGCCTCGCGCTTCCGCAGCGGCGAGGCGCAGGGCGTCGCCGCAATGGCTTGAGGGCTTCGGGCAGGTCAACGCGGAGGACTTCTGGTCGCTCGTCTGGTACGACCCGACGGTCAAAGCCGTGCCCGTCGAAAGACAGAGCCGCTGGCACCACTTCGAGGACCACGGCGTCGTCTACTGGCGGAGCGGTTGGGGTCGGTCGGCGACGGCCTTCGCCTTCAAGTGCGGCCCGCCCGAAGGCCACCGGACGCTCGCGCGCCTGCGGGAGTTTCCCGACTGGCACCTCTCCTCGGGGCACGCGCACCCGGACGCCAACAGCTTCATCATCTACGCGAAGGGTCAGTACCTGACGGGCGACTCGGGCTACGCGGGCGTGCCGTTGACGGCGCACCACAACTCCGTGCTGGTTAGACGGCCGCGGGCAGGCGAAGGAGGGCGCGGGACACGACGCTTTCGAGGACGTTCCGTACGAGCAGTTGAACCGCATACGCATCGTCGAGGCGCAACTCGGCGAACGCACGGTCTTGATTCGCGGAGACGCGGCGGCCGCTTACGACCCTTCGCTCGGCCTCACGCGCTTCGAGCGGCGTTTCGAGTTCGACGGCCGCGGCGGCTTCAACGTGACGGACGAGCTACAGTCAACGACCCCGCGCACCTTCACCGCGCTCGTCCACGCCGACGAGCGGATAGAGCAGTCGGGCGCGGGACGTTTCTCGATCGACGCCGCCGGGGTGAAACTCAACCTCTTCGTCGAGTCGCCCGCGGGCGCGCGCGCCGTCGTGGAAGAGAACGTGCTGACGGCCCCCGGCCCGCCCGGCTCCGTCGATAAGGGTGAGCGGCAGGTGCGCGGCCAGCGTCTCGCCGTCTCCACGAACGGGCCGCAGACCTCCGCCCGCTTCCGCCTGCGCCTCTTCCTCGGCAGCAATTAAACACAGCGACACGGAGGCACGGCTTGTTGAGTAAAGCTCTTCAAGCCGCGCCTCCGTGTCGCTGTGTTTAATTGCTCAGGGTCGTTTACAGGAATGTTGTAAAGCAGGCTAAACCGTCACGTCTCAAAAAATAAGCTTGACAGTCGCGGCGGGACGCGTATGATGCGAAAACTTCCAAAGTCAAGTCTCTTGTCCCGGTTCTGAAAGGAGTAAGCACGATGTCGGAGGAGCGTAGCGTGAGAGTGAGGGCGGCTGCTCTCGTTCGGGTGTTGGGGTCTCTGTTGTTGTTGGCGGCGCTCGTCTGTGCGGCGGCGGCGCCGCCGGCCGCGGGGCGCACGGGCGTGGGCCGGATAGCCTTCGAGGCCGGCGGCGCCATCTACGTCATGGACGCGGGCGGGACGCCGTCTCGCATCGTCGCCCCCAAGGGCGGGGCCGTCAACATGCAGCCCGCGCTGTCGCCCGACGCCTCGCGCGTCGCGTTCAGCAGCAATGTCGAGGGGCAGTTCCATATCTACGTCGTCGGCGTTGACGGCGAAGGGCTGCGGCGCGTGACCGACGGCCCCGGCGAAGAGAGCGAGCCGGCCTGGTCGCCCGACGGCTCGCGCATCGCCTTCGTGCGCGGCTTCGACGCCACGGGGAGCGGCGTCTTCATCCTGACATGCGCGATGCCGGGTGATATTGTGGTCATCGACGTTGGCGATGGTGACAGCATCCAGCGCCCCGTCGAAGTCAACCTGACGAACGGGCAGGGCGGGACAGACCCCTCGTGGTCGCCCGACGGCCAGCGCATCGCCTTCGCGAGCGACCGCGCGGGCAGCTACGACATCTACACGATGTCGTCGCACGACGGCCAGAAGGTGAGCCGTCTCACCGAGGACGACGCGGCCGAGGCCGACCCTTCCTGGTCGCCCGACGGCTCGCGCATCGCTTACACGGGCAACCTGCGCGAAGGCATCGGGACGCAGTGCGGCAACATGCCCATCGCCGGCTCGCCGACCTGCACCGGCACCTGCCCCCCCACCGACGACGACGACGGGGAAGATTCGTTCACGTCGCTCGGCGGCCCTTACATCTACAGGATGGAGGCCGACGGCAGCCAGCAGAAGAGAGTGACCGAAGGCGGCGGCGCGGCCGAACCCGACTGGTCGCCCGACGGGTCGCAGATAGTCTTCGTCGGCGGACACAAGACCGGCGAAGTGCATCTCTTCCTCATCGCGTCGGACGGCACGGGGCCGTGGTTTCAGTTAACGTCCGACCCGGCCGAGGAGTCGTCGCCGTCCTGGGCGGCCGCGCTCATCCGTTAATCGAAAAGGTTGGATTGGACCAAGTCCGCGCACACATTCTGAACGAGCTGTCCGCCGAGGTTTCGCTGACGGAGAGCGAGCGCGCACGCCTGCGCTGCCGTCTCGCGCGCAGGCTTGAGGGCGCGGGCGCTTACGAGGACGCGCGCGAGCTGCTCCGCCCCTTCTGGCCGCGCTTCGGCGAGCGGCCGGCGGTCGGCGGGCTCGACGACGAGACGGCCGCAGACCTCCTGCTGCGCGCCGGCGTCCTGACAAAGTGGATCGGCGGCGACGCGCGGCTCGCACACGCGCACGAGGCCGCGAAAGACCTCGTCAGCGAGGGGCTGTCGCTCTTCGAGCGTCTGGGGCTCGTCGAGCGCGCCGTCGAGGCGCAGGCCGAACTGGCGCACTGCTACTGGCGCGAGGGGGCGGTTGACGAGGCGCGTGTGCTGCTGAAGGAGGCGCTGGCGCGCCCCGGCGTCGGCGGCGAGGTGAGGGCGCTCGCGCTGCTGCGCCTCGCGCTCGTCGAAGACTCGGCCACGCGCTACAGCGAGGGCTACCGGATTCTCAAAGAGGGTGCCGCGCTCTTCGAGTCGCTCGACAACCACACGCTCCGCGGCGCGTTCCACAACGAACTGGCGACCGTCTACCACCACCTCGGCACGTTCGAGGACCGCGACGACTATCTCGACCGCGCGCTGGTCGAGTACGCCGCCGCCAGCTTCCACCTCGAACAGGCGGGCCACGTCCGCTACCAGGCGCACGTCGAGAACAACCTCGGCCTCTTCTTCCACATCCTCGGCCGCAACGAGGAGGCGCACGAACACCTCGACCGCGCGCGCGGGCTCTTCGAGAGCCTCGGCGACCGACTCTACGCCGCGCAGGTTGACGAGACGCGCGCGCGCGTCCTCCTCGCGCAGGGGCGCGCCGCGGAGGCCGAGCGTTTAGTGCGCGCCGCGGCCGAAGTCTTCGAGCGCGCGGGCGAGCACGCGCTGCTCGCGGAGGCGCTGACGACGCGCGCACGCGCGCTCGCGCGGCTGGAGAGGTTCGAGGACGCCCGCGCCGATTTCGTGCGCGCCGCGGAGGTCGCCGACCTGGCCGGCAACGCGGAGGCGGCCGGGCTCGCCTCGCTCACGATGGTCGAAGAGCTTGCGCCGCTGCTCGGGGCCGACGAGCTGCGGGCCGGATACCTGAGCGCCGACGAGCGGCTCGCGCGCACGCAGGACCCGGAGGTCTCCGGACGTTTGCGCCGCGCCGCGCGCACGGTTCTCGAAGCGCAGCCGCGGGCCGAAGCGGCGAGACCTTCGGGCGCGGCCGACGTGCGCGCGGCCGTCGAGGGCTTCATCGAAGAGACTTCGGGGCGGCACGGGCGGCGCGTCGAGTTCACGCCGGAGGCCGTCGAGACGATGTGCCTCATGTTTCTCGAAGACGGGCTGCGGACGCTCGAAGCGATCATCGAGGAGACGGTCGCCGCCGCCCCGTCGGGAGCCGTCGTCACGGCGGACGCCGTCGAAGTCGTCGCGCTCAGACGCTCGGCGCCGCGCGGCAACTTCGCAGAGCCCTGGGGCGGGTTCTCGCTCAAAGAGGAGCTGCGTCAGCCCGAAAGGCGCTTCATCGAGCTGGCGCTCAAGGCCGCCGAAGGCAAAATCTCGGTCGCCGCGCGGCTGCTCGGCTTCAACCACAACGAGATTCTGACCTCCATCATCAAGAGCCGTTACCCGGAGCTGCTTGCCGCGCGCAACCCCCCCGTCCCGCGCCGCCGCAGCATCATCCGCAAGCCCCAGCCGCCGAAACGCTGAACCACTCCGGAGCCCGCAACCCACTTGAGACCTTAAACGTCCGGGTAAAGATACAAGATTCTTGTAGATGAGGTTAACGGTTACTATTTCTTGAAATAGCCCTTGACAGAGTTTTTGAAAAGAGTATACTGCGGCGAAAGTCCAGAGACTCTACGCAAGCCCGTGACACGTTCTTCGCTTCAACCAGATGGGAGGATGAAGAGATTAAAATTAGCTGTTTCGATGAGCTGCGCGCGGCAACGCCAGCACGTCATCATCTTCCTTGAGTCACTGTGACGGGGGCGGTTGGAGTAGCTACCAGATCGCCCTGTTCGGCAGAGCGTACGGCTGCCGGAAGTCAATCACAGAGACACTCGGAGACACGTACGGGACGCGACTCAGGGGAGGAGACGCGTCCCGTTCGTGTCTCTGCGTCGGCGTCGGTCGGTTCGATTGAGTAAATATCCGACCGGATGATTGCTGAATTAACGTGAGACGGTCTGGTTGTGGTTCGCCGAGGGGGCGCCTGACTTGACGTTGGATTCGACTCTCATCTTCGGTTCTCCTTTGCCTGCGGTCATTGTTGGAAGTTGTGGACGGGCCTCCCGCTCGGGAGGCGTGTGGGGATGAGCTTGCGCAAGTGCTCCGGCCTCGCCTGCGACGAGCGTTAACGGCACCAACGTCAACTTCATCCTCTGCACGTTCATCGGGAGTCTCCTACGCTCAGTGAGCGATGGGGTTCGGCTGCGTCCCTGCGCGGAAGGCGGCGCGCCCCGAGGGCTGCACTTCCAGGCGGAAGCGGAGGACGGAGGCGCCGTCGCCGATGCGTATGCCTCCGTCCGTCAGGACGAGGGACGGAGAGTCGGAGTCGGCGCGCGCGCCCTTGAAGAGCAGCACCGCGCCGAAGGCGGCGAGCAGCAGCGCGAAGGCCGTGAGCGCGAGCATGAGGCCGTAGGATTCCAGGTTCATCATCTTCTTAACCTCTTCTACTTCCTTCAAACCCCCCGGCGCGCGGCCCCGCCCGAGGGCCGCGCGCCGGGGAGCACGCCGCGCCTACTTGAGGCAGGGCGACTGGACGACGCCGGGGAGCGCCATGGTGTCGGTCTCGTTGTTGCAGAAGGTGACGAGCGTCCCGTTGTTCGTGAAGTTCGCCCCGTTCTGCGCGACGGTGGAGCGGCCGAGCCGGACGGTCGTGCCCGAGCCGATGAAGATGCCGAAGGCGTTATGGTTCAGCTCCGAGTTGATGACGGTGGCGGAGTTGTTGGCCGAGGTGTTGAGGCTCAGGCCCGCGCCGCCGTTGAAGGTCAGGACGGTGTTGCGGACGGAGGCGAAGGCGCGCGCGTCGAGAAAGATGCCGTCGGCCGTGTTGTTCTCGATGTGGCAGTTGTCCACGCTCATCGTGAAGTTGCCGGTCGTGGTCGTGGCCGTGATGCCGACGCGGTTCTTGAAGATGCGCGTGTTCTTGACGTTCATGCTGCCGCCCGAGACGGTGAGCGCCACGCGGATGCCCGCGCCGTTGGGCGCGGCCGCGCCGCTGCCGAAGATCACGCAGTCCTCGATGTTGAGCGTCTTGCCCGCGGTGAAGTTGACGCCGTTGATGCCGTTGCCCGAGCCGTTGATCGAGAGGCGGCGCAGCGTGACGACGATGGTGTTCGGCGTGGCCGTAAAAGCGTCGGTGACGGCGACGCCGGTGGTCGGGTTGAGGCCGCCGTGCAGGGCCGAGGCCATCATGCCCCCGCCGTCGATGGTGATCGATTTGGTCACGGTGACGGCGCCGTACCCGCCGGGGTCTATCGCGCTGATCTCGCCGCCGGGCGCGGTCTTCGAGATGGCGCCGGCGAAGGTCTTACACGGGGCGGTGCGGCTGCACGGGTTGGCGTCGTTGCCGACGCCCGAGACCCACGTGCGCGTGGCCTGCGCCTGCGCGGCCGAGGCGCAGGCGGCGATGATGAGGGCGAAGGTCAGAGCTTTGAAGGCGGAAGAAAAGATTCGCATGGTAAGTCTCCTTAAAAATAAGTCCGTTCATCGTTGATGGGGCAACGTCTGCACAACGTCACGTAAAGGTCTGCCGGCGCGCTCAGGGCCGGACGAAGATGTCGCCCGCGTCTTCCGCCGCGACGACGAACTCGTGGGAGGCGACGGGGAAGGCGTGGACGCCTATCGAGTCGTCGCCGGGCATCAGGACGCCGCGGTCGTCGTCGCGCTCGGCGTCCGACGCCATCCAGGTCATCCCGACGCCGGGGTCGCGCTCCAACTCGGCGTCCGAGACCTCCCAGTCCCTCCGCAGGTTGGCGTAGACGCCCCACGTCACGCGGTCGGGCTCGCGCGCGTTGTTGCCGTTGTCCTCGACCGTCAGCAGCACGCGCTGCCCGATGAGGCTCGTGATGCTTGAGTCGCGCACGGTCCCCGTGATGACCGCCTTGTTGTCCGTGACGAGCATGTCGTCGAACTCGGCCCTGAAGTAGAAGCCGGGGTGGGTCTCGACGGGGTCGCCGACGCCGTCCGTGTCCTGTTCGGTGAAGGGCGCGTCGTCGCTGAAGAACATGTGGCCGGAGGCGCCGCCCGACGCCTGCGCGCGCGCGTCGAACTCGACGTACTTCGTCCGCCCGTCTTCCAGAGCGAACTGGTAGCTGCCGCCGGCCGTCTGCGCGGCCGCCGCGCCGCAGGTCGCGACGAGCAGCGCGATGCTTAAGATAAGTCTGCTGGTCATCATTCCGAGGAACTCCTTCATCCTCAAATCGAGTCTCTGCAACGGGGCGGACTCACTCGCGGGCCTCCCACTTGAAGCCACGCCGTCCACCCACGCCGCACTCTACGGGAGTCCGCGGAAGCGGTCATCAGGGTTTGGTGAGGGTTTGGTAAGGGTTAGGTAAGGGCGTTTTTTACGGGGAAATAGGCAGTAGGCAGATGATAGTCGCCGCTGACGCGACGCGGCACTCTTCAACATTAACGTCCCCGGCCTTGAAAGGCCGGGCTACACTCAAGCGCCGCTGACGCGGCGACTGCCTACTGCCATCTACCTTCTACTTCAGTCGATTCGGCGGGTGCGCGCCATCTCTTCGCGGCGGCGGGTGTCGGCGGGCGGGAGCTGTTCGCGCATCTCTTCGAGAAGTTGGGCGGCGCGGCGGCGCGCGGCCCGGGAGGTCTCCGAGGCGCCGCCGACGGCTTCGAGGGCGAGGGCGAGGGCGCGGTAGCCGCGCCAGCGTTCGCCCGAGCCGGTCTCGTCGAGCAGGCGGACGGCCACCTCGGCCGAGCTGACGGCGCGGCGCGGTTCTTCGAGGCCGCGCTCGGCGTGCGACTGCTCGACGAGCGCGAAGCCGAGGCCGTCGCGGCAGTTCAGCTCCGCCGCGATCTTCGCCGCCTCGGTGGCTTTCGAGAGGGCCGTTTGGAAGTCCGCGCGCGCCACGCAGACGCGCGCCTGATCGACGAGGATGCGGAACTCGTCGTCGCGGTCGCCGATGTGCCGGATCATTTCCAGCGCGCGCGCGAGCATCGCGTCGGCCTCGGAGAGTCGCCCCGCCTCGCAGTGCGCGCGGCCGAGGAGCCACAGGGTCTCGGCCTCGCAGTGCGCGTCGCCGTTGGTCTTCAGGCTCTCCAAAGTGCGGCGCAGGTAGCCGATGCCTTCTTCAAACAGACCTTGAGCGATGCGCGCCTGCCCGATGCCCATGTAGGTCTTGGCCTCGCCGAAGAGGTTGCCGATGGCCTGAAAGTCTTTCTGCGCGCGCTGCGCGAGCGCGACGGCCGACTCGTACTGGCCGCGGCTCAAATCGGCCCAGTGGAGGCGCCGCAAGACCTGCGCGCGCAGCCGCACGTTGCCGCAGCGCGCGTGGTAGTCGAGGCACCGACGCATCAGCTCGACGCCCTCGTCGTAGCGCCCCTGGAGGGCGCGCGCCCAGCCGAGCATGCCGGCCGCGTCGGCCGCCGTCTCCACGTCCACGCCCTCCTCGTCGAGCACGGCCTGTATAAGTTCGCCCGCGTGCTCGTAGTCGCCCATGCTCGCGCGGATGCGCCCGAGCTGCACGACGGCGAGGCGCGCGCGCGCGTGGTCGCCGAGGCGGCGGTAGATTCCGAGCGAGCGCTCGACCGCGGCGTGCGCCTCGCGGTACTGGCTGAGCGCGGAATGGACGAGCCCGTCCTGAAAATGGACCGCGGCCTCGGACGCCTCGTCGTCGAGCGCGCGCGCCAGCGCGAGGGCCTCGGGGATGACCGGCTCAAGCTCACGGTTGCGCCCGACGGCGTGCAGGCTCTCGCAGAGCGCGAGCAGCATCGAGAGTTTGGCCGAGAGCGGGAGCACGGTCAGGTCGTCTTCTTGAACTTGTGGTCTGAAGAAGTTGCCCGTGGTGTCGCCTTCGGCGTAGGTCGCTTCGCGGCGGAATTCGAGCCGCTCGGCAGCGCGGCGGGCGCGCTCGGCGCACTTGACGGCCTCGACCCAGTGCCAGCGCGCGGCCGACGCCGCCCACGCGCGCATCGCCCAGCGGAAGGCGCGTCGCGCGTCGCCCGCCGCCTCGTAGTGCGTGCTCAGGGCTTCCGCCAAACGTTCGGGGTGGCGCGCGTGTACCGCCTCGATGGCGGCGGCGGCGAGCATGTGCAGTCGTCTTCGTCGTCGCGGCGCGAGGCTCTCGTAGAGCACGCGGCGGAGGAGGGTGTGGTAGAAGCGATAGTCTTCGCCGAGCGAGAGCCCGCGCTCCGCGAGCACGCCGAGCCGGAGCCCTTCGCGCAGGGATTCGTCCAGCTCGTCCTCGCCGCGCCCGGACATGCGCGCAAGGGTCTCGACGCGGAACTCGTCGCCGATGACGGCCGCATGTTCCAACAACTCGCGCAGGTCGGCCGGCGTCCGTTCGAGTTTGCCGAGCGCGGCCATCACCAGCGAGTCGGGCAGCGGGACGTTCTCGATGCCGTTCCACTGCCAGCGCGCGCCCGACTCGCCGCCGTCGTCGGCGGCGCTGATGGCGCCCTCGGCGACGAGCAGGCGGAGCGTCTCGACGAGAAAGTACGGGTTGCCGCCCGTGACGCGGAAGACCGTCGAGGTGTCGGTCTGCGGGATGAGCGGCGCGCGGAAGGCGCCGCCGAAAGCCTCTTCGACCGCCTCGCGCACGGCCGGTTCGCCGAGCGGTTGGAGCCGGACGGAGGTGAAGCTGCGGTAGTCTGCGTGGCGCCTGAGCCACTCGGCCAGGTTGTGCTTCGGGTCGGAAGCCTCCTCGGCGCGCGCGAGCATGACGAGCATCAGAGGCTCGGCCGCGCGCACACGCATGAGGTAGCCGAGGCAGTCGAGGCTCACCTCGTCGGCCCACTGCAAGTCGTCTAAGACCATCACGAGCGGGCGCTCGCGGGCGAGGCGCAGGAAGGCTTTGCCGAGCGGCGCGACGATGCGAAAGTGGTCGCCCGAGGCCGCGCGCGCGAGCTGCGCGTTCGACTCCTCCTCGACGCCGAACAGCTCGTCGGGCAGCTCGACGCCGCAGCGCGCCTTGACCGCCGCGCGCAGCTCGCCGGCCGAGTGCGCGCGACCGCCGCCCGCCTCCGCGCGGCGGCCGGGCGCGAGCGCGGCGCTCAAGAGGTCGATGAAAGTCTCGTAAGGCGCGAGGCGGCTGGCCTCGTAGTCGAAGAAGCGCGCGTACACGTACGCCGCGCCCTGCTCGCGCGCCCAGCGGCCGAAGTGTCTGGCGAGCTGCGTCTTGCCGATGCCGGGCTCGCCCTTGACGACGACGGGTTGCCCCGCGCCCGCGAGCACGCGCCCGTACTCCGCGCGCAGAAGCGAAAGCTCCTTCTCGCGCCCGACGAGCAGGTCGTAGTTCGGCCCCGCCTCTTCGCGCCGCGTCTCCGCGCGGGGCGGAGTCTCGACGGCAACGCTCTCATCCTCTTTCGAGGGCGCCGCGACGGCGGGTTTAGAACTCCCGGCCGTCTCTTCGGCCTCGACGCTGACGGGCGCGATGAACTGGTAGCCGCGCGCGTGGAAGGTCTGGATGTAGCGCGGGCGCTCGGCCGCGTCGCCGAGCGCCCGCCGAATCTGCGAGACCGCCTGCTTGAGCACCGCGTCGGTCGTGAAGACATCCGACCAGACCTTGTCTAACAGCTCCTCTTTCGGCACGACGCGCCCGCGGCTGCGGACGAGGTAGGCGAGCACCTTGACGGCGCGCGGCTCCAGAGAGACGGGTGCGCCGTCGCGGAACAGGAGTCCGACCCCGGGGCTCAGGCTGAAGGGAGAGAAGTGGAAAGTCTCGTTGGGCATCTCAGTCGTAGGGCGCGGGCGACCAAGAAAGGCGACTCGGGATACGCGCATAAGTTTATAACAGCGCGCGACCGACAGCACGGAAATTTGGGGCGGCTGTGGCCCGGAGGGCGGCGGAAGAGTTAAACTGAAAGCAAGAGATCAATCCGCCGCGGAGCGGCGCATGAATTTAGCCCGGCCTTTCAAGGCCGGGTTGAGATGGCGAGATTTCGCCGCGTCGCGTAGCGACGCCTGAATCATCCCGCACGCAGGTCGCCGCGTTCACTCGTCGCTACGCGACGCCGCGACTGCTACCGACGTACACCCGGCCTTGAAAGACCGGGCTAAACTCAGACGCCGCTCCGCGGCGGGAAAGGCGAAAGAGGAAGGGAAAGCATGAGCACGCAAATGCAGCCGTCGTCGGACAAATACATCTACCGCGGCACGAACCGGCAGAAGGGGCGCCACCACGCCGTCACGCCCGAGAACAGCTCGATGAAGCACCTCGTCTACGGGCGCATCATCCTCGACGCCGAGGAGCCGCGCGTCTCTTTCTCGACCGAAACGTACGAGACGGGGCTCATCTGCATGGCGGGCGGCTGCACCATCAAGGCCAATGGTGAAGCTCACCGCATCGAGCACCGCGACTCCATCTACATCCCGCGCGACACGGAGGTCGAGATTGAGACGGACGGCAACGTCGATCTCGTCGAGTGCTCGGCCGAGGTCGAGGGCACATATCCCTTACAGGTCGTGCGCTTCTCCGACATCGAGCGCGACCCGGCGCTCAGGTTCCAGACGGGCGGCCCTTCGACGACGCGCACCATCAACATCGCTCTGGGTAAGAACGTGCAGGCCGGCCGCATCGTCGCCGGCTTCACCAGCAGCGAGCCCGGCCACTGGACTTCGTGGCCGCCGCACGAGCACGCCTCGATGCTCGAAGAGCTGTACGTCTACTACGACATGCCCGCGCCGGCCTTCGGCGTGCAGTTCGTCTACACGAACCCGGACGAGCCGGAGTTCGTCGGGGTCGTCCGCGACGGGGACGCGGTGGTGATGCCGCGTGGCTTTCACCCGAACGTCTCGGTGCCCGGCCACCGCATCAACTTCGTCTGGCTGATGGCCGCGCACCGCGAACGGGAAGACCGCCAGTTCGGCGTCGTCACCGTCCAGCCCGGCTTCGACCAGGCCGGCACGGGACTGGAAGCGAGCCGGAAATAGTAGGCAATAGGCAGACGGCCGTAGGCAGTCAACCGCCTACTATTTCCGGCGAACCTGTCCCGCGTGGGGGACATCCGAACGTCTGCCCTCTCCCCGCGGGCTCAAAGGGTTGAAACCCCTCTGCACGTGATGAAAGATTTCCCTGCCATGAAGAGACTGACGAACAGCCTTATCGGCGCGACGGCCGCGCTCCTCCTGTGCTCGGCGCTCGGCTCGGCGCAGTCGGGCGCGACCCGTCCGCGCCGCGTCACGCCCGTCCAGCCGACCGGCGAAGACGCCGCGAGCATCAACACGCCGGCCGCCCCAACGCGCGCGGGCGCGGGCTCGACCACGCACGCGCTCCTGCTCCTTGAGCAGAAGCAGTACGACGCGGCGCTCGCCGAGGCGAGGCAGTTGGCCTCGGCCGACCCGAAGAACTCGGAGGCTTGGAAGATCGCCGGCTACGCCGAGTTCTACCTCAAGCGTTACGCGGAGGCGGCCGCCGACCTCGAACGGGCGCTTGAGCTGCGCAGCGCCGCGGGCGAGAAGGACACGAAGACCGAGGACGCGCTCGCCAACGCCTACTTCTTCGCCGAGAAGTACGAGCAGGCGCTGCCGCTCCTCGTCGCCGCGACGACGCGCGCGGGCGCCAAGCCCGACGCCAACACGCTCTACTATCGTGCCATCGCCGAGATGAACCTGAAGAAGACGGCCGACGCCGAGCGCTCGTTCGGCGAGGTGCTGAAGGTTGACCCGAAGAACAAGTTCGCGCTCCTCTACGTCGGCCAGCTCGCCTTCGGTCGGCAGGACTACGCGACGGCCGTCAACATGCTCAACCGCGCCACGCTCGCCGACCCGACCTTCGCGCAGGGCTGGGAGCTTCTGACGCAGGCTTACATGTACCGCGGCCGTTCGGCGACGGGCGCCGCGGCCGACGCCGACTTCCTCTCGGCCGTGCGCGCGGCCGACTCGCTCGCGCGCGTGCGCAACGACGCGCGCTCCGCGCTGCTGCAAGGCCAGGCGCTCGTCTTCGCCAAGCAGTTCCCGAAGGCCGTCGCGGCCTTGGAGCGCGCGGCCGCCTCGCCGCAGGCGCCCGACGAGACCTTCTACCTGCTCGGCTACGCGCACGTGCAGGCCAAGAACTTCCCGAAGGCCATCACGGCGCTCGAACAGGCCGCCGCGAAGACGCCGCAGAACGCAGAGGTCTTCCGCCTGCTCGGCTTCTCCTACGAGTCCTCGCAGCAGTACGCCAAGGCGCTCGCCGCCTACGAGAAGGGTCTTCAGCTCGCGCCGACTGACGCTTACTTCAAAGAGTCCGCCGAGCGCGTCCGCCCGTTCGCGAAGTAGATAAGGCAGTAAATGGTAGATCGTGGAGGGCGAATGGAAGGAATCACCTTCCGTTCGCCCTTCACGATTTACCATTTACTGCTTTTGCGTTAGCATCCTCCGCATGAGAAACAGAATCTTTCGCCGCGCACAGGCGCGTGCAGTCGCGTTGAGTCTGGCCGCCGCGCTGGCCGTCCTGCTCTCGGCCGGGGCCGTGCGTGCGGCGACGTGGAAGGGCCTGGAGCCCTTCGTCTCGAAGCGCGCCGACGTGGAGCGCGCGCTCGGCGCGCCCGTCGCCGACCGCTACGACTCGGACGGGACGCTGGAGTTCGCCGTCTCCGGCGGCAAGGTGACGATCTTCTTCGTCACGCAGAAGTTCATTGACTCCAAACGCCTCCCGCAGCACTACCTGGGCACCGTGCTCCAGATCGTTCTTCAGCACGAGACCGCGCAGGACACGCCCGAGTCGATGAACCTCGTCACCAACAAGTCCTTCAAGCGCGAGGGGCACGGCGGCGTCGAGAAGTACAGCGACGACAAGGAAGGCATCTTTTACACCTTCGTCGAGAGCCACCTCAAGACGACGCGCTACTCCTACTCGATGGATCGCCTCGCGCGCATCCAGAGAGGTAAATAGTGAATGGTAAATAGTGAATGGTGAGTGGTGGCTTCTTCCATTTACCATTCACTATTTACCATTCACCAACTCATGCTCTACCGCACGCACGTCATCGGCGCGCTCGAAAGTAAGCGCGAGGAGTTCGCGAGGTTCGAGCGCACGCTGCGGGGCGAGGTGGGCGAGCTGGCCGCGCGCCTCTCCGCGCTCGCGGGGCGGACGGGCGCGGAGGTGCGGCAGGCGTCGGGCGCCGACGCCGCGCGCGTGGCCTTCCCCTCGGACGAGCTTGAGCGTGCGGGCGCGCCCGTCCGTCCCTTCCAGGAAGCATGGCGCTCGCACGAGGAGGCACGCCGCTGGGCGCTTGAGACGCTGCGCGACCGCGTGACCTTCGCCGCCGACGGCAGCCAGATTTTCCCCGGCCGCGAGGCCAGCCTCCCCGTCGCCGCCGTCCAGATCGCCTCCTTCGAGAACCCGCACACGCCCGAGGGCCGTTACACGAAGGACGTACACTTTGAAGTCATCACGCCCGAGCAACTACTCGGGCGCCCCGGAGATTTCGAGAGCCCCGAGCAGATCGTCGGCCTCCGACGCTTCGAGCTTGAGGCGCTCGCCGTCTGCGACTTCCTCGAACGCCGACGCGACTGGCGTAAAAACGGTGAGCGCGCGCCGCTCGCCTTCTTCGATAACACCCTGCTCGTCGCCTCGCTCCGCAAGGGCACTGACCGCCACCTCTCGCAGCGCATGGCCGACGCGCTCGCCCGACTCATCCACGTCTCGCGCGAAGCGCACGTGCCCGTCGTCGGCTACGTCGATCACTCCTACGCGCACGACATCGGGGGCCTGCTCGCCGCGCTCCACGAGGACCTGCCCGAGTCGAACGCCTACGACGCGCAGATACTCCGCGCGCGCGCGCACGGCACGGGCACGCCGCCGCTGGCGCAGTGGGGCGACCGCACCGTCTTCTTCCACTGCACGGCGCCCGAACCTCGCCGAAGCCTTCTACGACGAACGGGGCGCGCCGCTCGTCGGCTTCGTCTACCTACAGACCACCGCGGACGGACACCCCGCGCGGCTCGACATCCCCGCGTGGGTGCACGAGGCGGGACTGGTCGAAGAGGTCGCCGACACCGTGCGCGCCGAGTGCGTCGTCGGCAACGGTTACCCGTACGCCATCGAGGCCGCCGACCAGGCCGCGCTGATGACCGGCCGCGACCGCGAGCAGTTCCTCCGCGTCGTGCAGGACTTCGCCGCCGAACACCGGCTCGACTTCCGCGTCTCGCGCAAGGCCCTCAGCAAGGGCCGCCGCCGTTGAGCGCCGCGCCGAAATCTGTCATCATCCGTCCGCGACAGACGAAAAGGCTTCCCAGGCTCCCCGACGAAAATTTTATGAAGGGCCTTTCGGGCGAAAGCCACAGCGACCTCGACGGCCGCGGAGCACCTTCCGGCCGGGGCGAGTCTCCCGTTGAGGAGACGCGCGCGTGCGACGCGTGCGGGTCGCGTGCGCGGCGCGCGGCGGCGCGGTTCTGCTCGACGTGCGGGCGGGAGCTGGGGGGCGGGTACTTCCCGACCGACGCGCTGCGGGCCTCCTACCGGTTCGAGCGCGCGCCCGTCTCACAATGTCTGGAGGCGTCGCGCGGGCCGGTCAGGGTGCGCGTCCGCTCGGGCGCATACACGCGGCGCGGCTGGGCGCGCGCGGGGAGGGGGACGATGCCACGCGGGAGCGAGAACGGCGCGGCGGCGACGGCGATGGCCTTCGTGACCTACGCGCTGGTGCCATACCTCGGAATACTCTTCTGCCCGGGCGCGCTGCTCTTCGGGGGCGTGGGGCTCGTGCGCGCATGGCGCGCGCCGCATTCGGGCCACACGCGCGCCGCCGTGCTCAGCCTCCTCCTCGGCCTCCTCGTGCTCTGCGCGCAAATCCTGCTCTGGTGGGTTCTCTACAAGGTGCCCGAGTGGGCGCGCTATTCTCAGTTTTAGATTGATGACAAGGATAGCCAGGATCGTCAAGTCGAACTCGCACGTGGACTACGTGGCGCGCGTGATCGACGAGCTGGACGCCGACGCGCCGCCCGCGCCGGAGGAGTACGGGTTCGCGCAGTTCGTGCGGATGCCCGTGAGCGAGACGGAGGAGGTCGTCGGCGTCGTCTACGACACGCAGCTCGCCAACCCCGAATACGGAAACTTCGGGCCGCGCCTGTCGTCGCACGCCGACCTCAAGGTCCTGAGCCCGGACTTCCTGCACGAGCAGGGCGTGCTGCTCGGCGTCCTGCTGCTCGGCTGGCGCGCGCGCGTCGAGGGCGGGGTGTGGGCGGCGCACCACGGCGTGCCGCGCAGGGTCGTGCCCGTCGGGCAGGAGGTCTTCTCGCTCCACGACGCCGACGTGTACGGGTTCCATCGTGGCGCCAGCGGCGCCGTGCAACTCCACTACTTCTCGCAGGCGCTCGCGCACGCGGGGGCGTTCGCCGTCCCGCTCGTCGAGGCCGTCATCTCGCAGCTTGAGCCGGCCTGCGAGCCGGCCGAGCGGCAGCGGCTCTGCGTCCTGAAAAAGTCTCTGGTTTGGCAACGAACTCTGGGCCAACTGCGTCTTTAAAGAGCACAGCAAGTTTCTCGCCTCTCGAAAGGAAGTCCACAAGATGAAGTTCGTAAGTAAGTCCCTGTCGCTCCTGCTGCTCGCGGGCGCCGTCTCGCCCGGCGCCGTTTTCGCCCAGCGCGCGCGCCAGATGGGCGACGCGCCGAAGCCCGTGGAGCCACCTCAACAGCAGCAGACGGAGCAGGGCGCGCAGGACGGCCGGAAGACCCCGAAGGTCTCGGCGCCGACGCCGCCCGCGCCGCCGAAGGTCGTCCCGGCCAAGTACATGGGCGGCTTCGCCGGCTACCGCAAGAAGCAGGAGGGCATGCTCACCTTCGACGACCGCAACCAGCGCCTCGTCTTCCGCGACAAGAACGAGAAGGAGGTCATCTCGATCTCCTACGACGCCGTGATGGTCGCCTTCGCCGACAGCGAGACGCGCCGCCTGATGGGCAACGGCACGCAGTCGGTCGTGCTCGGCGCCGGCGGCATCCTCGCCCTCCCCAGCCTCCTCTTCAAGAAGAAGTTCGAGTACCTGACCATCCAGTTTGAAGACCCCGAGACGTACCTGAAGGGCGTGACGCAGTTCAAGCTCAAGGACAAGGAGATCATCGACTCGGTGGCCTACGCCCTCGCGCAGCGCGCCGGCCTCGTCCAGCAGGGACAAATCTACACCCGCCGCCGCATCAACGAACCGGCCTCCGCCGTGAAGACCTCGACCCCGTAACTCAGAAGCAACAACCTGTAGAGACACGGAGACACGGCTTGAAGTCATATGACTTCAAGCCGTGTCTCCGTGTCCGCGGCGGTTAAATCCTCTTGCGGCTACGCGCGGCTACAGACCGGGCTCAGTAATCCTCACTTGAAGCCCCAACGCTTTAAAGCCTTGTCGCGGCGGCAGGCCGAGAGGGGGCGTGCGCGTGCGCTTTTGATCTCAGTGATCCTGCCGGACTCGCGGTCTATCTCGACGCTCATGCAGGCGCAGCCGTAGCCGTAGTGGCCGTTGGTCTCGACCCACTGCTTCGGGCCGAACGAGGGCCAGTCGCCTTCGGCCTGTTGCCCGCCCTGCGTGCCGATGATCCACTCGTCGTCGCGGTCGTGCAGAGAGGCGTTGGCGGGCGTCGGGTTGCTGAACCAGCCGCAGCGCGTCTCGGCCCTGACGGCGCCGACTGCGGTGGACGCACCCGGCCGACCCGCGAGCAACACGGCGGATAAGCTGATGAAGCCGACGAACAACAGTCGAAGAGTGACAGCCCTCACATTGATTCTCCTTTAGCGTCAGAGGTCGTATGCCGCCGCCCCGTACTTTTGCGCGCGGGCGGGCGGCGCGGGGTTATAATGCCAGCCCTTCGCGGCAGAGTTCAAACATCCTACCTTCGTTTGAAGTGAGTGCTCATGGAACAGAAACGCGCGGGTGCGTGGTTCACGCTGTGGGTCCTGTTCGCCATCAACGCGACGAACTTCTTCGACCGGCAAATTCTGGGCGCGGTCGGCGAGGCGGTGCGCAGGGAGTGGGCGCTTGAGCGACGGGGCGATGGGCGCTTTGGGCACGGCCTTCACGCTGCTCTACGCGTTCGTCGGCGTGCCTTTCGGGAGGCTGGCGGACAGGTCGGGCCGGCGGTGGATTCTGTCGGCGGGCGTCTTCGTGTGGAGCCTGCTCACGGTCGCCTCCGGCTTCGCGAGAAACTTCTGGCAGCTCTTCGTCTTCCGCCTCGGCGTCGGCGTGGGCGAGGCGTCGTGCGCGCCCGCCGCCTCGTCGCTCATCGGCGACCTCTTCCCGGCGCGCGACCGGGGCCGCGCGATGTCGGTCTTCATGCTGGGGCTGCCGGTCGGCATCGCTTTGAGCTTCGCCGCGTCGGGCGTCATCGCGCGCGCGTACGGGTGGCGGGCGGCCTTCTACGTGGCGGGCCTGCCCGGGCTGCTCTGCGCGGCGGCCGTCCTCTTCGTGCGCGAGCCGCGGCGCGGCGAATCGGAGGCGCACGGCGTGGGGGCGCGACAGAGAGAGGGCTCTCCGTACCGGCTCGTGCTGGGGACGCCGACGATGCGCTGGCTCATCATTTCGGGCGCGCTGCACAACTTCAACATGTACGCCATCGGCTCGTTCCTGACGCCGTTCCTCATGCGCTACCACGGGTCGGACATACGCTCGGCCAACTTCGTCTCGATGGTCGCCTACGGGCTGTCGGGCGCGCCCGGTCTGATACTCGGCGGGATGGCGGCGGACGCGGCGGCCGGGCGCCGCGCCGACGGCCGTCTGCTCGTCGGGGCGGTCGCGATACTCTGCTCGGTGCCGCTGCTCTTCCTCGCGCTGGGGCGGCCGGGCGGGGACACTTTGGGGTTCATGGTGTTGATGGGGGCGGGCTGCGCCCTGATGTACGCGTACTACTCGACGGTCTATTCGACGATTCAGGACGTGACGGAGCCGGCGTTGCGCGGGACGGCGATGGCGCTCTACTTCTTCGCGATGTACGTGCTCGGCGCGTCGCTCGGGCCTTACGGGACGGGACTGGTGAGCGACTTCTTCACGGCGCGCGCGGCGGAGGCGGCGGGGGTGACGGCCGGGACGCAGCAGGCGCTCGAACCGTTCCGCGCGGCGGGGCTGCACACGGCCATGTACATCATCCCGTTTTTAGGCGCGCTCCTCACGCTCGTCCTCTTCGCGGCCTCGCGCACGGTGGCGAAGGACACGGAGCGTTTGCAGCGCTGGATGCGCGACTCCGCCGCCGAAGAGGCCGACAGGGGTTAATCACGGAGACACGGCTTAAGAACTCAACTTCAAGTCTTAAGCCGTGTCTCCGTGTCTCCGTGATTAATGGGCGCGGCGGTGAACTTTGCCGTTGCGCATGACGAAGAGGACGCGCTTGAGAGTCTGGATGTCTTCGAGCGGGTTGTCGGGGACGGCGATGAGGTCGGCGTAGAAGCCCGGGGCGACGAAGCCGCGCTCGCGCTCGACGCCGAGGAGGCGCGCGGCGTGCGTGGTGAGCGCGCGCAGAGTCTCTTCGTTGGGGACGCCGGCCTCCGCGAAGCTGTCCACGTAGCCGACGGCGAGCGTGCCGCGCGTCTCGCCGGGGAGGCCCGACATCAAGTCCGTGCCGAAGACGACAGTGACTCCCGCCTGATAGGCGCGCCTGAGCCGCTCGACTCTCTGCGCGTGGATGTAGCGTGCCTGTTCGGCCGGTTGGCCGAGGGCTTCGAGGTGTCTGAGCGGGGGGTCTGTGTTGACGAGCGCGACGTTGTTCTGCTTCATCAGCGCGAACTCTTCGTCCCCCATTTGCCAGCCGTGCTCGATGGAGGCGACGCCGGCCGCGGCGGCGTTGCGCGCGCCCTGCCTGGTGACGCAGTGCGCGGCCACACGGCGCCCGGCCCGACCCGCCTCCAACACGACCAAGCGAATCTCTTCGGCCGTGTAGACGTAGGGCTGGTCATCGACGATGAGCTTGATGAGGCCGGCGCCGTAGTAGATGTTCTCGCGCACCGCCTTCTGCAACTCGTCGCGCGTGTCCGCGAAGAGGTATTCGGGGTTGTCGAGGACGTGCTTCGGGGCGGGCTTGGCGAACTGCCCGCCGAACGGGGTGATGATGCGCCCGGCCGCGACCACGGTCGGCCCCGGCACCATCCCCCACGCGACGGCCCGTGCGAGATCGACGGCGGCGTAGTCGCCCGCGTTACCCACGTCGCGGACGGTCGTGAAGCCCGCGTCGAGCATCTCGCGCGCGTGGACGACGCCGGTGAGGGCGCGCATCCCCGCCCGCCAGTTGAGGCTGTTGACGAGGTAGTCGCCCCCGTCCCACTGCCGCTGCATGTTCAGGCAGAGGTGCGTGTGCGCGTCGAAGAGGCCGGGCAGGACGGTCGCGTGCGAGAGGTCGATGACGTTCGCGCCGTCGGGAATTTCCAGTCCCGCCCCGACGGCCTCGATCCTTTCGCCCTCGACGACGATGAACTGATTTTCGAGAACCGTCCCCGTCTCCGGCATGACCAAACGCCCGGCCTTGATGACGGTGACCTGCGCCGCGGCCCACGCGGCCCAGCGCGCGAGCAGCGCGCAGGTCACCTCCAGTTTGAGCGGGAGATTCATCGGTCAGTGTTCGCGCCTGGCCCCGGCGGGCAGCTCGCCCTGATAAAGCTCGGCGCCGGAGGAGACGAACTCGGCGGCCTTCTCCTTCATCCCGGCGGTGAGCGCGGCCTGCTCGTCGAGTTGGTTCTTCGAGGCGTAGTCCCTCACCTCCTGCGTGATCTTCATCGAGCAGAAGTGCGGGCCGCACATCGAGCAGAAGTGCGCGAGCTTCGCGCCCTCCTGCGGCAGCGTCTCGTCGTGGTACTCGCGCGCGACCTCGGGGTCGAGTGCGAGGTTGAACTGGTCCTCCCAGCGGAACTCGAAGCGCGCCTTCGAGAGCGCGTTGTCGCGCAACTGCGCGCCCGGATGTCCCTTCGCCAGGTCGGCCGCGTGCGCCGCCAGACGGTAGGCGATGACGCCGTCCTTCACGTCCTGCTTGTTCGGGAGGCCGAGGTGCTCTTTGGGCGTCACGTAGCAGAGCATGGCCGTGCCGAACCAGCCGATCATCGCCGCGCCGATGGCCGAAGTGATGTGGTCGTAGCCGGGCGCGATGTCCGTGACGAGCGGCCCCAGCGTGTAGAACGGCGCCTCGTGGCAGACGGCGAGCTGCCGGTCCACGTTCTCCTTGATGAGGTGCATCGGGACGTGACCCGGCCCCTCGATCATCACCTGACAGTCCGACTCCCAGGCGATCTTCGTCAGCTCGCCGAGCGTTTCGAGTTCGGCGAACTGCGCCTCGTCGTTGGCGTCGGCGATTGAGCCGGGGCGCAGGCCGTCTCCTAAGCTGAACGACACGTCGTAGGCGCGCATGATCTCGCAGATCTCGCGGAAGCGCGTGTAGAGGAAGCTCTCCTCGTGGTGCGCGAGGCACCACTTCGCCATGATCGAGCCGCCGCGCGAGACGATGCCGGTCGTGCGCCGCGCGGTCAGAGGGATGTAGGGCAGCCGCACGCCCGCGTGGATGGTGAAGTAATCGACGCCCTGCTCGGCCTGTTCGACGAGCGTGTCGCGGAAGACCTCCCACGTCAGCTCCTCGGCCTTGCCGCCGACCTTCTCAAGCGCCTGATAGATCGGGCACGGTGCCGATGGGCACGGGCGAGTTGCGCAGAATCCATTCGCGCGTGGTGTGGATGTTCTTGCCCGTGGACAAGTCCATCACGGTGTCCGAGCCCCACTTGACCGACCAGCGCATCTTCTCGACCTCCTCCTCTATCGAAGAGGCGACGGCCGAGTTGCCGATGTTGGCGTTGACTTTGACGAGGAAGTTGCGGCCGATGATCATCGGCTCGGACTCCGGGTGGTTGACGTT
The DNA here is from genome assembly GCA_963726735.1 of uncultured Acidobacteriota bacterium. Taxonomy (GTDB): domain Bacteria; phylum Acidobacteriota; class Blastocatellia; order Pyrinomonadales; family Pyrinomonadaceae; genus QHXN01. The sequence continues at coordinate 136,041 of CAVSDM010000017.1, read as the reverse complement.
GGCGGGGATGATGGCGCGGCCGCGCGCGACCTCGTCGCGGACGAACTCGGGCGTGACGAACTCGGGCAGGGAAGCGCCGAACGACTGGCCGCGGTGCTGGTGGAAGAGAGAGCTGCGGTCGTCCCTGCTGTGCTCGCGCATCGCGTGCAGCGCCTGCTCGCGCCCCATGTTCTCGCGCAGCGCGACGAACTCCATCTCGGGCGTGACGACGCCGCGCCGCGCGTAGTGCATCTGCGTCACGCACGCGCCGGGCTTCGCGCGCAGCGGCGCGCGCCGCAGGCCGGGGAAGTGTTCGAGCCGTCCCTTGTCCTTGTGCTTCGCGAACTCGGCGGCGCCCTCGGTCAGGTAGCCGTCGTCCTGCGGCAAGACCTCGCGCCCCTCGTACTCTTCAACGTCGCCGCGCGCGAGTATCCATTCGCGGCGCAAGGGCTGTAGTCCCGCGCTCACGTCGCAGCGCACGTCGGGGTCGCCCCACGGGCCGGAGGTGTCGTAGACGCGGACGGGCTCGTTCTCCTCGACGCGCCCGTCGGGCAGGCGCGTCGGCTGCAAGCTCACCTCGCGGAAGGGCACGCGCAAGCCCTCGCTCCCGACGTAGACCCTGCGCGAGTTCGGCAGGCGCACGTCCGCGCTCTGCCGCTCGCCGTCGCCGCCGCGACCCGCGGCGTTTCCGTTACCTTCACTCATCGAACTTCTCGCTTTCGGCGCGCAGCCCCGTCGCGGCGCGCAAACGTGAAAGGCCGTCCCCGTTTAGAGGGACGGCCGCTCACCGTGCCTCCCTTCGGCGGTACTAACCGCATCAGGTTCAAAGGGTCTCGCCCCTCCGGGCGACTCTCAGCCGCTTGCCGTCGCGGCTCCCCCGTTCTACACTTCGCTATAAAATTTTTCTCGCAACAGCGCCCCAGCCGCCCGCCGTTCGTTCCGTGTGGGACGAAGTGTACTCGCCGCGTCGCGGAATGACAAATTATTGAACGCCAGCGCACACTCTCGGCACCATACGGACTTATAAGGGGGCAAACTGGAATGGGAAAGGAGCTAACCTGGATGAAGATTCGGTCAGCGGGCAGCATGTCCGCCGGTACTCTCGTACTCCTCCTCGCGCTCGGCGCGGCGGGCTGCGGGAAAGATGACAACGCGAACAACGCGAACGCGGCGCGCAACGCCAACGCCAACACCACGACGACGGTGGCGACTCCGATGGCGACGCCGACGCCGGTCACGGCTTCCGAGGACACGGCCATCAAGAACAAGACGGAGGCCGCGCTCACGAAGGCGGGCGTGACGGGCGTGACCGTCGAGGTCAAGGGGGGCGAAGTGACGCTCAAGGGCGACGTGGCCAAGGCCAAGTGGCCGGACGCGATGAAGGCCGCCAACGAGTCGGGCGCCAAGAAGGTCAACAACCAGCTCAACGACAAGAAGTAGGAGGGGACTATGGCTGTCAGGGAAAAGTATCAATCGCTCATAGACCTCGCCAACCAGAGCGGCGTCAGCAACCTTCAGGTGTCGGAAGAGGGCGACGTGCTGCACGTCACCGGCACCGCGCCGAGCGACGACGCGAAGCAGAAGCTCTGGGACGAGTACGGGCGCCTCGACCCGGACATGCGCTCGGGCGACCTCGTCCTGAACGTCGAAGTCGGCGGCGGCGGCGGCAGTTGGGGCGAGGGCGGCGACGAAGGCACGTACACCGTCAAGAGCGGCGACACGCTCTCGGCAATCGGCAAGCACCACGGCGTCTCCTGGACGCGACATCCACGAGGCCAACAAGGACGTGATCGGCGACGACCCGGACAAGATTCGCCCGGGCCAGAAACTACGCATCCCGAAGAAGTAGTAGGCGGGAACGGTAGACAGCAGTCAGTAGGAAGACCAAGCGGCGCGTCTCGACCTGAACGTTGAGACGCGCCGCTTGTTTGTTTCTACTGACTACACCGACTCCTACGGTCTCCTCATCAACGGGCGGCCGAAGACGGGCTCGTGCCGGTCAACGGTGCGGTACCCTGCGGCTCCGCGAAGAGGTCGGGCGTGGGGTCGCCGCGTGTGACGTTGGTGAGGCGGAAGGTCGTTTCGCCGAAGCGCGGGTCGTTGTGCTTCATCAGCACGACCATCTGAAGCTCGGGCGAATACCGCTGTTCGTGCGTGATCTCCAGAGGCTGTTCGTTGTCGAACTCGCCGGCCGGGATGGTCACGGTGGTGCGCGTGTCCTCGGCCATGAAGCCCTCGATCTGCTGCGCCTCCAGCCGCTCCCTCTTCGGCTCGGGGAGAGGCTGTGCGGCGTCGCCCTCGGCCCCGCGCCGGTGGGCCGCGCTCGTCGGCATCAACACGCCGAAGGACGACTCCGTCCCCGAAGCCTGCCGCCGCGCCTCCGCGAGTCCGGGCGACGTGCGCGTCTTGCGCAGCGTGCCGCGCGCCGTGTCCAGAAGGTATTCGACCTGACCGACGGGGTCGTTGATGATGATGAGGCGCGGCTCCTGCCCGTCCGAAGCGGCGGAGGCGTTCCCGCGCGTGAGCGCGTGCTCGCGGCGCGTGCGCCCCGCGGAGTCGCGGAAGAGCTTCGCCGTACTGCGAGGTCTTACTTTTAAGTTTGTGTTTTCCGGCCGAGCCCTTCAGCCGCCGATGAGGCTCATCGTGCGCGCGGGCTGCTCGAAGTATGTTTCGTTGATGTAGTGGCGCGGCTCCTTCTTGAGCACGACCGACTTGATGTAGTCGGCCGCCTCGGCGTGGGAGGCGCCGGAGCGGAGCACGTCGCGGAGGGAGTGTTCGACCTTCGAGAAGAGGCACGTACGTATCTGGCCGTCGGCGGTGAGGCGTACGCGGGAACAGGCGCCGCAGAAGGGCTCGGTGACGGGGGCGATGATGCCGACCTCGCCGGGCGCGCCGTCGGCGAAGCGGTAGCGCGTGGCCGTCTCCGACCCGCGCTCGACGCGCCGCGCGACCATCGGGAAGCGTTCGTTGATGGCCTGCCGAATCTCTGCGCCCGAGACGACGTGCTCGCGCGACCAGCCGTGGCCGGAGTCGAGCGGCATGTACTCGATAAAGCGCACGCTCCACCGCGTGCTCGCGCGCGAAGGCGGCGAAGTCGGCGACCTCCGTCTTCGTTGTGGCCGCGCACGACGACGGCGTTGAGCTTGACGGGCGTGAGCCCGACGCGCTGCGCCGCGCGGATGCCTTCGAGCACGCGCGAGAGCATGTCCACGCCCGTCATCTCGGTGAAGGAGGCGCGCTTCAGACTGTCGAGGCTGACGGTGACGCGGTCGAGGCCGGCGGCCTTCAGTCCCGCGGCGCGTTCGGCGAGGTTGAAGCCGTTGGTGGTGAGCGCGAGGTCGCGCACGCCTTCGACGCGCGCGAGCTTGGCGACCAGCGTCTCGATGTCCCGGCGGAGCATCGGCTCGCCGCCCGTCAGGCGCACCTTCTCGACGCCGAGCGAGGCGAAGACTTCGACGGCCGCCGTGATCTCTTCGTAAGTCAGGAGCGCTTCCTTCGGCGCCGTCTCCTCGGGCGCGCCGTGCGGCAGGCAGTAGAAGCAGCGGAAGTTACACCTGTCGGTCACCGACACGCGCAGGTCGCGTATGGCACGCCCGTATGAGTCTTTGAGTAAGGCTTCCGACATTAGAGGCTTATTAGATGCTGAAACTCCCCCGACAGTAAGCTGCTAATTCTAACAGGTCGCCGACCCCCGCGCGACACTGTCACCGGGGGTTCGGTCAACGCGCGGGGGGCGTGACGTGCCCGTCGGCGCCTGTGTCGAAGCGGAGCGGGTCGCCGAGTTGTTTGAGGGTGCGGCGGTCGGCGGGGCCGGGCGCGTGCAGGGCGTAGACGCGCGCCTCGTGCGGGCCTTCGGCGAGCGCGGGGAGCGGGAAGCGGTAGCCGCAGTCGGGGTCCGCGGCGCGCCCGGCGGCCACCACGTCGGGGCGCGGGAGCGTGGCCGCGCCGTGCGCGACGAAGCGTCCGTCTACGTAAAGCTCGACCTCGACGCGCGCGCCCGGACGCGACGCATCGACGGCCCAGCCCGCGACCTCGCCGTTGCGCGTCACCTCGCCGAAGCCGCGGAAGTGCGGCGGGAACGAGCCGTACTCGACCCACACCGCCCAGGCCCCGGCCGCCGCCGTCACGCAGACGAGCGCGGCGAAGACGAAGTGCCATTTCAACTTTGAGAGTTGAGATTTCAAATCTTCAGGAGCGTGCGCGCGTTGCGCTGGAGGCCGGAGAGCTTGGCGCGTTTGACGGGGCTGCGGCGGAAGCGCTCGACGTATGCGTCGTGCGTGAGCGCGGCGACCTCTTCGAGGTCGGGCGAGACCGAGCCGGGGCGCGGCTCGAAGCGCGACTCGGCGGTCGGCTGCTCGAAGCGGTTCCAGGGGCACACGTCCTGGCACACGTCGCAGCCGTAGAGCCAGCCGTCCAGATGCTCGGCCACCGGCGCGGGCAGCTCCGCGTCGCGCAGCTCGATGGTCGCGTGCGAGATGCAGAGGTTCGAGTCCACGACGTAGGGCTCGACGATGGCGCCCGTCGGGCACGAGTCGAGGCAGAGCGTGCAGGTGCCGCAGTGGTCCTCTTCACGCGCCGTGTCGTATTCGAGTTCCGCGTCCAGCAGCAGTTCTCCGAGGAAGACCCACGAGCCGTAGTCGCGCGTGATGAGGTTCGTGTGCTTGCCTATCCAACCGAGCCCGGCGCGCACGGCCCAGGCCTTGTCCATCGCGGGCTGCGCGTCCACGCAGACTTTTCCGCTCACGCCCGGCGCGACCGTCTTCGACGTGCGCGAGCAGCGCCTTCAACCTCTCGCCCAGCACGTCGTGGTAATCGTCGCCCCACGCGTAGCGGGAAATCTTGCCCCGGCCCTCTTCCCGCGAGTGTTCGTGCGGCGTGAAGTAGTTGAGCGCGACGGCGACTACCGTGCGCGCGCCGGGCAGCAGCTCGCGCGGGTCAGTGCGCCGCTCGACCCCGCGCTCCATCCAACCCATCGACGCGTGAAGCCCTCGCGCCAGCCACTCTTCGAGCCGCGCGCGTTCTTCAACTAAAGGCTCGGCGCGCACGACCCCGACCTTCTCGAAACCCAGCGAGCGCGCGCGCCGCTTCACCTCCGCCGTCAGTTCCGAGGGCGAGAGTCGGGGTCGTGCGCGCGCTTGCTCTACGGTCGTGCTCATCTTGAAATCCGCGAAAAAACTCCTGAAAATTATAACAGAGGCCGCTGACCGCCGGCGCAGCATGGGCGTGTTACAATCGACAAAACTACGACAACCCCGTGGCGGAGAATGCTGGCCGGTTACCGCCGGAGAGGTGTCGTTAACGAGCAGGGAAGGGGTCGGGTTCGATGTCGATGCAGGGGTTGAAAGGGGACGGCGGCGAGTCTCTTGGAGAGCAAGGCCGGGCGGCTGCTCTTCGTCGGCCTGCCCGTCACCAAACTCGACCGCCACTGGCGCGAGTTCCTGCGCGAAGTGCGACCGGGCGGCGTCATCCTCTTCGGCCGCAACGTCGAGTCGGCCGAGCAGGTCGCGCTCCTCAACGCGCAGATTCGCGACGCCGCGGGCCGCGAAGTCTTGATAGGTGTCGATCAGGAGGGCGGCTTAGTTGACCGCTTCCGCGAAGTCTGCGAGCCGATGCCCTCGGCCAAGGCCGTGCGCAAGGCGGGGCGCGCGGACCTCGCCGAGCGCTACGGCAGTCTGACGGCGCGCGCGCTCCGCCTGATGGGCTTCAACATCAACTTCGCGCCCGTGCTCGACCTCTCGGGCGAGAACGAGGACAACGGCCTGCGCGCGCGCACCTTCGGGCTGAACCCCGAGACGGTCTCGATGCTCGCGGGCGGCTACCTCGAAGGCTTGCAGCGCGGGCAGGTCATCGGGTGCGGCAAGCACTTCCCCGGCCTCGGCGGCTCGAAGGTGGACTCGCACCGCAACCTGCCCGTCGTCACGCACACCTGGCAGGAGATTTTCCAGCGCGACCTCGTCCCCTTCATGGACCTGATGTTCCACCGCCCCGGCGAGCGCCTCCGCTCGGTGATGGTGAGCCACGCCGCCTTCCCCGACATCTCCGAGTTCCTGCAAGACCTCTTCCGACGGGATGGCGACCCGGAGACCATCCAGGGGTTGCACCAGTTCCCCGCCACGATCAGCGGCAACGTCACCACGCGGCTCCTGCGCCTGATCCTTAAGTTCGACGGCCTCGTCATCACCGACGACATGGAGATGGGCGCGGTCGTCCAGACCCTGACCGTGCCCGAGGCGTGCCTGCGCGCGATAGAGGCCGGCTCCGACATGGTGCTCATCTGCGAGCGCGAGCAGAACGTTCTGGCCTCGCGCGACGAACTGGCGCGCGCCGTCCGCGAGCAGCGCCTGAGCGCGCGCGCGCTGGCCGCCGCCGCGCGCCGGATGTCGTGGGCGCTCAAGCTCTCCGGCGAGCCCGAGTCGTTCGACGCCGAAGAGTTCGAGTCAGTCTCGCGCCAGTTCGCACAGCTCAAGCGCGACCTGAAGGCGGCCGAGGACACGGGCGAGTACGCGCCCCTCTTCGGCACGGCCGACGGCGGCACGCGCCACTCCTCAAACTTCTGAAGTCGCACCCGCGCCGCGCGCGCCCGCCTTACGGCTGCGCCTGGCCGCCCGAATTCCCCTCCACGTTCTTCGTGCCGCTCTTCTGCCGCAGCAGGTTCTTGAGGCCGAACAGAGATTCCAGCGTGTCCTGCCAGAAGGGGGCGCCCGCGCTGAGCAGCATCACCATGATGAGCCAGCCGGCGAACGTCCCCGTGACATCGCGGGCCCTGTACTCGCCTTTAAAGAAGTTGCCGATTTGCTGCCGCGTGAGCGGCGTGATGCCGAACGACTTATAAGTATCAACCCACCCTTTAGTCTTCTGCGCCTGCTTTTTCAGATCGGCGGGGGTCGTCGAGCCGTTCGCGGGCGAAGGCTGCGGGGTGGTGCTGCCCTGCGGCGTCGCGGCCGGGGCGGTCGGCGTGGGGGACGCGTTCGCGCCCGCGGTCTCGGCCGTCGCCGCGCCGTCCTGTGCGGCCGTCGCCTGCCGGGAGCGCTCCAAGATATCTTCCCCCTGATCTGCGACGGCCGCGGCCGTCTCGGGGTTCGACATCGCTTGATAGATGGTGAAGAAGTTCGCGTTCAGCAGGACGACGACGACGACCGAGATGGCGAGCGCGACCGTCCGCATGTGGCGTGTGTAGCGCTCCTCGAAGCCCTGCATCACCGTGTCGTACCAGACCTCGGCCTGCTCCAAACGCTCGCGCAGCGGGACGAGGGCCGCGTCGAAAGCCTGACCGAGCGTGGTGATCTGTTGCGCGATCCTCTTCAACCCGTTCGAGACGCCCTCCAGCGTTGTTATCTCGTCGCGCGGCGCGTTCGCCTTGCGCGCCGCCGCGAGGTCTTCGCCGACCTTCTTCTGCACCTCGCCGAGGAGGCCGAGCACGTCCGCCGTCTTGATCTGCCGGAGCCGGTTGAGGTCTCCGAGCAGCACCTTGGGGTTGATCGTGCCGCCGCTGACGAGCCCCTCGATGTCGTCGATGAGGGGTAAGAGCGACGACTGCATGGCGGCGAACTTTGCGCTCGCGTCGCCTTCGAGCACCGCGGCGTTAATCGACTTCAACTCCTCGGTCAGCGTGCGGATCGTGTTCAGGACGGCGTCGAATTTCCCCACCGCGCCGGGGAGCAGTTTCTCCGCCTCGACCCGCGTCAGCACCTTGAGCAGATCGCCTTTGGCCAGCGAGTCGAGCATGAGCTTGCCGCGCAGGGTCTCGCGCCCCATCTTGCGAAGCTCGCCGGTCACTTCGCTGACCAGTTGCCGCGCTTTGCCCGAGTCGGCGCCGGCCGCGTCCGCCCCGTTCGAGTTCTGCGTGATGGTCTGGAAGAGGTCTTCGAGTGAGCTGAGAATCGTGCGCGACTTGAGCTTGCAGAACTTCTTGATGAAGGTCTGGACCGACTGCACGATCAGACTCAGGACGAGGATCACGATGACCATCGCGATCAGTGTGTTCAGGATGCTGAGGTCTGGCATGGTTTCTCCTCCTCCGCCGAAGCCGGCGCGCGACGGCTTCGGCGGCGTCGAACCGCGGGCTCGTCCCGTCGGCCTTCCTCGACGAAGCCGGGCGCTGTAGACGGCTGGTCTCTGTGTGTGTGGCGCGGGGCACCGCGCGTCAACGACGACTGGAAACTCGCGCTGGTGTTACTGCGGACGCGAAGGGCGTTTGCTCCTGAATTGGATGGCGCGAGGGTGGAACCGAAAGCGTGCGAAGCGTATTGCAAGGCCGAAGGGTTGTCAAGATATTTAACCGGCGCTGCGGGGCGTCCGCGCGCCGGGAGGCCACTCGTCAAACTCGCGCGCCGTGGGGTATCTTAGCCGCACGCCGAGACCGACGGCGTTAACCCCTTCGACTACGTTCAGACACCACAGACCAGAGGAGCACCCGAAGCCTTGCGACGCACCTTCTCGTTGATTCTCGTCACCACGCTCGTCATCATCCAGGCGCCCGCGCAGCAGCCGACCCCGCAGCCGCCGCCGGCATCACAGCGCGAAGTCCCCGCGGCGCCGAAGCCGCTCCCGCCGCCGCGCGTGAAGCTCGAACGAGTACCGCGAGCGCGCGTCGCGCATCATCGGCGCGGCGCTCACGAGCGACGTGGCCTACCGCCGCCTCGCGTGGCTCACCGACCGCATCGGCCACCGCCTGAGCGGCTCGGAGCCTTTGGAGCGCGCCATCGCGTGGGCGGTCTCGGAGATGAAGCGCGACGGGTTGGACAACGTGCGCGCCGAGAAGGTGATCGGTGCCCCACTGGGTGAGGGGCGAGGAGAGCCTTGAGCTTGTGGAGCCCGCGGCCCGCAGGCTCTCGATGCTGGGGCTCGGCAACAGCATCGGCACGCCGCCCGAGGGACTGACCGCCGAGGCCGTCGTCGTCCGCAACTTCGACGAGCTCGAAGCCCTCGGCGAGAAGGTGCGCGGTAAGATAGTCGTCTACAACGCGCCCTTCACCACCTACGGCCAGACGGTCGGCTACCGCGGCTCGGGCGCCTCGCGCGCGTCGAAGTACGGCGCGGTCGCGGCCATCGTCCGCTCCGTCACGCCGACGAGCCTTCAGACGCCGCACACGGGCGCGCTCCGCTACTCGGACGAGAGCCCGAAGATTCCCGCGGCCGCCGTCACCATCGAGGGCGCGGAGATGTTGCAGCGCATGTACGACCGCGGCGAGCGACCCCGCCTGCGCCTCAAGATGGAGGCGCACTTCCTGCCCGACGCCGAGTCGGCCAACGTCGTCGCGGAGCTGAAGGGGAGCGAGAAGCCGGAGGAGATCGTCCTCGTCAGCGGCCACTTCGACTCGTGGGACGTGGGGCAGGGCGCGCACGACGACGGCGGCGGCTGCATCGTCTCGTGGGAGGTGGCGCGGCTCCTGAAGTCCCTGAACCTGCGGCCGCGCCGCACCATCCGCGTCGTGCTCTTCACCAACGAGGAGAACGGGCTGCGCGGCGGCACCGGCTACCGCGACGCGCACAAGGCGGAGGTCGGCCAGCACGTCCTCGCCATCGAGTCCGACAGCGGCGTCTTCCGCCCGACCGGCTTCGGCCTCTCGGACACGGCGAGCCCGCAGGCGCGCGCCGACATGGAGGAGATCGCGCAAGCTCCTCTCCGGCATCCGCGCCGACCGCATCGACGCCGACGGCGGCGGCGCCGACATCGGCCCCATCATGCGCGACGGGCGTGACCGGCGCCTCGCTCAACGTGGACGGCGCGCGCTACTTCGACATACACCACACGCACGCCGACACCTTCGACAAGGTCAGCCCGCAGGAGCTAGCCGCCTGCGTCGCCGCCCTGGCCGTCATGGCCTACGTCGTCGCCGACATGCCCGACAGATTATGAGTAGACAGTAGGCAGATGGCAGTAGGCAGTTGAGAGCGCCGCGTCAGCGGCGACTGCTTACTGCCATCTGGCTACTGTCTACTTAACTCCGAAGGAGTTACCCATGTCCCCCCGAATCTCCCGCAGAGAGCTTCTGAAGGGCGGCGCGAAGGCCGCGGCGGCGCTGTCGGTTCTGCCGGCGTTGACGGGCGAGGCCGAGGCGCAGCGCGGGGACGGCGCGCGCCGACGCCCCGCCGGGCGCGGCGTCAACGACCCGACCGCCCTCCTCGGTCAGTTTGCCGAGAGACACATGCGCGAGGTCGGCGCGCCCGGGATGACCCTGTCGTTCGTCATCCGCGACGGCGGCGCGGTGCCGGCGGGCTTCGGCTTCGCCGATAAGAAGGCGGGCGCGCGCGTGACACCGGAGACGTCTGTTCGAGATCGGCTCCATCTCGAAGTCGTTCGCGGCCGTCGCGCTGTTGCAGATGCTTGATGAAGGTCGTGTTGACCTGCATCGACCCGTCGTCGAGTACCTGCCGTGGCTCAAGCTCGAACAGCGGCACGGCGCGGTGACGGCACATCACCTGCTCAGCCACACGTCGGGGCTGCCGGGCGCGCCGCTTTTGCCGGAGAGCTTGACGGTCGGGCTCGAAACCTTCTTCAAGCCGGGCGAGAAGTTCGTCTACTCGAACATCGGCTACCTCATCCTCGGCCTGTTGATAGAAGCACTCGACCGCCGCCCCTTCGCCGACGCTTTGGCCGCGCGCGTCCTCAAGCCTTTGGGGATGACGGCGAGCGCGCCCGTCATCTCGAACCCCTTGCGGCCGCGGATGGCCGTCGGCTACGCGCCGGAGTTGGAGGACCGGCCGTTCCCCCTGCGCGGGCGTCTGGCCGAAGCCCCCTGGGTCGAGGTGGACACGGCCGCGGGCGGCGTCGCGTCGAACTCGACGGAGATGGTCGCCTACATGCGGATGCTCCTGAACCGCGGCGCGGTCGCGGGGCGCCGGCTCATCTCCGAGAAGAGTTTCGAGCTGCTGACGAAGCCCGTCGTCAAAGCCCCTTTCCGCGGCGAGGAGGCGAGTTACGCTTACGGCCTCTGGGTCAGTCAGAACCGGGAGGGCGCGACGCACCTGCGCCACACGGGCGGCATGGTCGCCTTCAGCTCGTCTTTTGACGTTGACCTGACGAACGGCGTCGCGGCCTTCGCCTCGGTCAACGCCTCGCTCAGCGGTTACAGACCCGTGGCCGTGACGAAGTACGCGCTCGAACTCTTAAACGCCCGGCGCGCGGGGCGCGAGCTGCCCGCCGCGCCCGCCGCCCCGCCACCGCCCGACGAGGTGAAGAACGCCGCCGACTACGCGGGCGTGTACACCGCGCCCGACGGCCGCAAGCTCATCCTCGCCCCCGGAGGCAGAGGACTTTTTCTCAGCAGCAACGGGCAGGTGATTCCGCTCGAACGTTCCGGCGGCCCGGACTCCTTCATCGCGCAGTTCCCGGGCTTAGACCTCTTCCGCCTCGTCTTCACGCGCGAGGGCGGGAAGGTGACGGAACTCGGCCACGGCGCCGACTGGTACACGAACGAACGCTACAAAGGCCCGCGCGCCTTCGAGTACCCGAAGGAGTGGGAGGCTTACGCCGGCCGCTACCGACACGAGAGCGCGTGGTACGGCTCGACCCGCATCGTCCTGCGCCGCGGCCGACTCTGGCTCGAAGGCGAGCAGGAGCTTGTGGCGCTCCCCGACGGCTCCTTCTCCATCGGCCCGCCCGAAGAGACGGCCGAGCGCATCCGCTTCCTCGACGCGGGCGGCGGCCGCGCCCTCCGCATGAACGTCTCCTCAACCATCTACTACCGGACTTACATGCCTTAAGTAGTGAACGGTGAATAGTAAATGGTGAATGGTGATTGAGTGCTGCGGGCCGGGCGGAACGATACGAGTCCGGCGAATCCCAATCACCATTTACTTTCCGGGAACTTTTCAAACCGCCCGGGCGAAATGGAAGTGTCCGGTGGTTTGAGACGAGGAGTTCCGGAGCCGAGGATGGCAGTTTCCCAACAACAGACGGACGCGGATTTACTCAGGCTGATGCTGGCCGGGGACGAGGATGCGTTCACGGCGCTCTACCGGCGCCGGCAGGGCGGCGTCTACCGCTTCGCCTTGCAGATGAGCGGCTCCGAGGCCGTGGCCGAGGACGTGGTGCAGGAGACCTTCATGGTCCTCATGCGCGACGGCGGCAACTTCGACTCGGGGCGCGGGTCGGTCTCGGCCTACCTCTACGGCATCGCGCGCAACCACGTCCTGCGCGCCTTCGACCGCGAGCGCGCCCTCGTCCGCTTCGACGACGAGGCCGAAGAGGGCGGGGAACTCCCGCACGAGAACCTCGTGGCGCGCCCCGACCCGCTCGGCGACCTGACGCGCGCCGAGTCGGTCGAGAAGCTGCGGCAGGCCGTCCTCGCCCTGCCCGCGCACTACCGCGAGGTCGTCGTCCTCTGCGAGCTGCACGAGATGAGCTACGTCGAGGCGGCCGAGTCGCTCGGGTGCGCGGTCGGCACCGTGCGCTCGCGCCTGCACCGCGCGCGCGCGATGCTCGCGGAGAAGCTGCGCGGCCGTCGCGAAGAGTCGCCCGGCGCGGCGCGCGAGGGCGGGGCGGAGTTCGAGGGCGGTGGGACTGCTTCGGCACCGGGTCAGGCTTTAAGGACGGCGAGGTGTTTCGCATGAACTGTCTTGAATTCGAGAGCCAGGTCGAAATTCTTGCGCGCGGCGCGCTGTCGGAGGCGCGCACCCGTGCCGCGGCCGAGGCGCACGGCGAGTCCTGCGGGACTTGCGCCGCGCGGCTCGCGGACGAGCGCGCCCTGTCGGTGGGACTGCGCGCGCTGGCCGCAGGGATGAAGACGGCGGAGGCGCCCGCGCGCGTCGAGGCGGCGCTGGTCGCGGCCTTCCGCGCACGCGCGGCGTCCCTCCCCGAAGAATCGAGCGAGGCCGTCGCGGCGTCGAACGTCGTTCCGATGTCTGGACACGCGCCGGCGCGGCGCTGGTCCTGGGCGAAGACTATCGCGGTCGCTTCGTTGGCCGCGGCGGCATCGCTCGCGCTCTTCGTGCTGGTGCGGCCCGACGCGCCGCCGGGCGCCCCCGCGCGGAGCGCGATGATCGTCGAACCTCCGAACAACTCAACGGGCCGCCCCCCGGCCCCAGCCGTCGCGCGGAACGGTTCGCATGAAAGTGTCGAGGCCGACGGGCAGACGCTCGCGGGCGCCGAGGCCGAAGGGTTGACGCCGCGCCCGGCCGACGTGCCGCGGGCGCGCGCCGCCAACGTCTCTTACAGGGGCAACCGGCCCTCGCGCCCGGCGCAGGCCGCGGACGCGCGCGCGCAGGAGGTCGCCACGGAGTTCATCCCCCTCGTCCACGCCGGCCAGTACGCGCCAGCCGAGGAGGGGCACCTCGTCCGCGTCGAGGTGCCGCGCTCCGCGCTCGTCTCCTTCGGCCTGCCCGTCAACGCCGAGGCGACGGGCGGCAGCGTCAAGGCGGACGTACTCATGGGCCAGGACGGCATCGCGCGCGCCATCCGCTTCGTCCGCTGACGCGGCCGACCGAAATTTTCAGAAGGAATCAAAACCGTAAAGGAGTCAGAGTATGCAGAGGAAGTTAATCGTCTTCTCGGTGGCCGCGGCGCTGCTGCTGAACGCCGTCGGCGCGGCCGCGCAGCAGGGCGAGCGCAAGGTCGTCATCGCGCCGGCCGAAGAGGAGGAGCTATTCATCGCGCAGGGTCAGACCGCGCCGCCACCGCCGCCGCCGGTCGAATTCTTCCGCGGCGATAACCTCATCTTCATGGCGACCGAGATGAGCTTCGCCGGCAAGCTCGTCAAGGGCGCGCCCTACTCGGCGCAGGCCGTGACCGAGTCGGTGCAGACGCTCTCGGACGGCAACCGCATCGTGCGCAAGAACACCGCGCAGCTCTACCGCGACGCCGAGGGGCGCACGCGCCGCGAGCAGACGGTCGGCTACCTCGGCCCCTACGCCGCCGCGGGCGAAGAGACGCAGGCGGTCTTCATCAACGACCCGGTCGCCGGCTTCAGCTACATCCTCGAACCCTCCTCGCGGACCGCGCGCAAGATGCCGCGCCGCGAGCTGCGCTTCAAGGTCGAGGGCGACGCGGCCGCCGGCGTCGGCGAGCGCCAGAAGGTCGTGCGGGAGGAGTTGCGGAAGGTCGAGGTCGAGCGCACCTACCAGCGCGTGCCCGGCCCCGGCCCCGCCACCGTGACGGGCACGGCCGTCATCGTCACCGCGCCGCCCGCGGGCGAGGGCCCCACCTTCTTCCGCCACAGCTCGAAGCACGAGGCGAAGACCGAGAAGCTCGAAGCGCGCTCGTTCGACGGCGTCACGGCCGAGGGCACGCGCACGACGGTCACCATCCCCGCCGGCGAGATCGGCAACGAGATGCCCATCAACATCGTGGACGAGCACTGGTACTCGCCCGAGTTACAGGTCACGGTCATGACGCGCCACAGCGACCCGCGCTCCGGCGAGACGACCTACCGCCTGACCAACATCGCGCGCACAGAGCCCGCGGCCGCGCTCTTCCAGGTGCCCACGGACTACACCGTCAGAGAGGCCGGCGGCCCCGCCGCCGGCGGCGTCCGCCGCACCTTCCGCCGCACCACACCGCCCGCGCCCGCTCAGGAGAACTAAGGGAAGAGTAGACAGTAGACAGTAGTCAGTAGGAAGACAAAGCGGCGCGTCTCAACTGTCATGCTGAGACGCGCCGCCTCTCTTTTGTACTGGCTACCGTCTACTCGTTTCTCACCCTGTCCGCTTCAGCTTCCCCGTCCGTTTCGCCCAGCGCTCGACGAGGGCGAAGACGTAGAGGCCGAGCGGGATGAAGACGAGCCCCATCAGCGTCAGGATGGTCAGCTCGTAGGCGCAGGCCGAGAGCGGCGCGCCCGCGACCATCTCCGCGCCCTCGCCGATGCCGACCAGCTTGCGGCAGGCCGACAGCGCGTAGGTCGCGGGGCTCACGACCGAGAGCGGCTGAAGCCAGCGCGGCAGCACCGACACGTCGTAGTAGACGCCCGAGACGAGCAACAGCACTCCCTGAAAGATGTTCGTCGCCTCCGCCCCACGCTCGGGCGAAAAGACCGGCAGCACCGCCGCCATCAGCCCCAGCCCGATGAAGGCCGCGCTCGACACCGCCAGCACGACGATGATGCCGCCCCAGTTCGCGCGCGACATGTCGATGTCCACGAAGAGCAACATCCCCGCCACGATGATGCACGCGCGCACGACCGCGTAGCCCGTCGAGAAGATGCTCACGCCCGCGAGGTGCACGATTCTTGAGACCGGCGCCATGAAGGTGTATTCGAGCGTCCCCTCCCAACGCTCGTACGTGATGGAGTTGGCGATCTCCTGGAAGACGACCGACAAAAGCCCCCACAGCATCACGCCCACCATCAGCGTCAGCGTCAGACGGCGGTCGCCCGCCGCCACGCCGATCAAAACGACCGTCGCCGAGTTGACCACCGCGTAGAAGGTGAAGACCACGACCCACGAGAAGTAACGCCGCGTCAGGTGGTAGTCGCGGAAGAAGAACGCCCACGTCTGTCTAAGTACCTGTTCCATCTGCTAAACCTCCGCCAGAACCTCTTGACTCTTCTTCCCGCCGCCCTCGCCGTCGAGCTTCTGCCCGGCGAGCGCGATGAAGGCGTCGTCCAGCGTCTCCGCGCCCGAGGCGCGCTTCAGCTCGTCGGCCGTCCCCTCGGCGATGAGGCGGCCTCCGGCGATGAAGCCGATGCGCGCGCAGAGCCGCTCGGTCTCGGCCATGTCGTGCGAGGTCAGAAGGATCGTCGTCCCGTGCTTGCCGCGCAGGTCCTCAAGGAACGTCTGCACGTCGCGCCGGCTCTTCGGGTCCAGGCCCGTCGTCGGCTCGTCGAGGAGCAGCAGCGGCGGGTTGACCAGCAGCGCGCGCGTGATGGCGACCTTCTGCTGCATCCCGCGGCTCAGCTCTTCGAGCGGGTCGGTGAACTTCTCGCCCTCCATCCCCAGCGCTTCGAGAATCTCCAGCGCGCGGCGTTCGGCCGCGCCCTTCTCCATGCCGTAGAGGAAGGCCGAGTAGAGCAGGTTCTCGCGCGCCGAGAGCTTCTTGTAGAAGGCCGCGTCCACGCTCACGCGCCCCACGCGGCGGCGCACCTCGGCCTCCTCGCCGGGGATGCGGTAGCCGAGCACCCGCACTTCGCCGGCGTCGGGGACGAGCAGCGTCGAGAGCACGCGGATGAGCGTGGACTTGCCCGAGCCGTTCGGCCCGAGCAGCCCGTAGGTCTCGCCGACGGCGACCTCGAACGACACGTCGGAGAGGGCGCGCGTCACCGAACGGCGCGCGCGCATCAGACCCTTACGCTTGCTAAAAGATTTGGAGAGGCTGCGGACTTCTATCCCAAGTTTCGACATCGCTCACACACCTTCCCGGCCTTTGGGTGGTCGGGCAACCGCTTTCCGTTTAAGAAGGGAAAGAAAGAAACGACGGAGCGTCGTTTACGGCGGTCTTACCTAGGCGTGTCTAACGATGCGAAATTTCATTTGAGTCACCTCACCTGTCGTGAGTGGGGCAAGGATAGACGACGGGTGAGAGTTTGGCAAGGATTTTATAAACGGCCCGTCGCGCGCCGAGCTTGTCAGAGTTGCGACCCCTCGTGCCGCCGCCCCTCAAAAAGAATTTCCGGCAGGCTGAGGGAGATTGAAGCACGTTCCCGCATTCATCGTGACGACGGCCGGCAAGCCCTTCAACGGTCAATTCTCGATCCCGCCCAACAGCCCGACCACCAACGTCTCGGCCATCGGAAATTTTAAAGGTCAGCAGGTGATAATTTTTAACATGAGCGCCCGCGGCACCGAATGTTCGGTGGTCGCCGTCGGTCCGGGCGCCGCCCTCGTCCCTTAAGCCTTCGGCAGACCCTTGCGCGCTATCCCTGTCATGACTTCGGAGAAGCGGTCGAGTTCTTTGAGCGTGGTGTAGACGCTGGGGGTGATGCGGACGCCTTTGAACTCGTCGTGGACGATGAAGGTGGCGTAGATTTTGTGGCGGCGCATGAGGTAGTCGCAGAGGGCGACGGGGTCTGTGTCTGCGACCTGGACGTTGGCGAGGGCGCAGGACTGTCGGTCGTCGAAGGAGGTGTTGAAGCGGACGTTCGGCTCGCCCTTCAACTGGTTCATCCAGTAACGTGCGAGCAGACGGAGGCGCGCCTCCTTGCGCTCGGGGCCGACGCCCTGGTGGAAGAGGAGCGCTTCGCCGATGGCGAGGCGCTGCGCGGCGGAGCGGGTGCCCGTCTCCTCGAACTTGCGGATGTCGGCGTCCTGCGACTTCTCCGCGGCGAAGAGCGGCCAGACGTTCTTAATCTTCTCCTTCTTCACGTAGAGCATCCCCGTCCCCTTCGGCGCGTGCAGCCACTTGTGCAGAGAGGTGCCGAAGTAGTCGCAAGCTAAGTCGTCGCGCTTGAAGCTGAACTGTGCGAAGGAGTGCGCGCCGTCAACGGCGGTCTCGGCGCCGCGACGGCGCGCCAGTTCGCAGATGTCGCGGACGGGCGTGATCTGCCCCGTCAGGTTGATCATGTGCGAGACGAGGACGAGCCGCGTGCGCGGAGTGAACCCGGCCTCGTAGGCGGCCGTTATCTCCGAGGGGTCTTTCGGCGGGACGGGAAACTTGACGAGCTTGAGACGGATGCGGTCGCGCCGCTCGCGCTGCCGGAGCGTCGCGAGCATGCGCGGGTAGTCCTGCGTCGTCGTCAGGACCTCGTCGCCGGGCTTGAGGTCGATGCCGAAGAGGACGGCTTCGAGCGAGTCCGAAGCGTTGCGCGTGATGGCGACCTCTTCGCGGTCACAGCCGAAGACCTCGGCGAGCCCCGTCCGGATGGTCTCGGACTGCGGCTCTAAGATCTCCCACATCGTGTAGGCCGTGGCGTCCTCCTGCTGCCAGAGGTAGCGGACGAGCGCCTCGGTGACGATGCGCGGCGAGGGCGAGACGCCGCCGTTGTTGAGGTTGATTAGCCCGCGCGTGACGGAGAAGGACTGCTGGATGTCGAACCAGAACTCCTCGTCGCGCGCCGCCTCTTCGGCCGTGAGGTGCGCGACGCGCCGCGACGCCGCGCGCACGTCTTTCAGGAGCGAGGCGACCACCGGCGAAGAGAGCGAGGCGAGGCCCAGACCCTTGCCGACCGACGAGAGGAAGCGGCGGCGGTCGAGCGCGCCGGGATAATGTTCCATTCTCTCCGAGCCTTTCTTCGCCTTGCGCATCGCGGTTCAGGGGATGAACTCGAACTCCTTAAAATCTTCCGACGGCGGGATGAGCACGAAGCGGTGCTCGCCGGGGCGCCCGGCCGCGGGGAGCAGGACGGCGCCGAACGGGTCGCGCACCTCGCGCGGCAGTTGGCCGGGGAGAAATTCGAGCGCGCTCACCTTGCGCGCCGCGTACGCGCCCGCGTGCGAGAGTTTGAGCGAGCCGCCGCGGAGCGCGGCGGTCGTCGTGCGCCGTTCGCCGAAGCCGTCGCCCGCGTCCTCGTAGAAGCTGCTCGCGCCGTCGGCGCCGGGGACGACGAGGAGTGTGAGCGGCGCCTTCGACATCTCGCCGGTGTGCTGGACGGCGGGCTGCGTGGGGATGACGGCGCCCGCCCGCACGAAGAGCGGCAGGCGTTCGAGCGGCGCCTCTATCTCCGCGTCTTTGCCTCCCTCGTACGTCTTGCCCGTCCACCAGTCAACCCACCTGTCGCCGGAGGGGAAGTAGACGTTGCGCTTCGTCGCCGACTCGCGCACGACGGGCGCGACGAGCAGGTCGCGGCCGACGAGGTACTCGTCTTCGATCGTATACGTGCGCGAGTCGTCGGGGTACTCGAACCAGAGCGGGCGCATGACGGGCGCGCCGTTGCGCCTGTGTTCGTCGAAGAGCGTGTAGAGGTACGGGAGCAGGCGGTAGCGCAGCTCGACGCTCGCGCGGTTGATCTTCGTGAACTCTTCGCCGTAGGAGTAGGGCTCGTGCGGCTTCGACCCGGACTCGGAGTGCGAGCGCAGGAAAGGGCGTGAGCGCGGCCGCCTGAAGCCAGCGCGCGTAGAGTTCGGGCGAAGGGTTGCCGGAGAAGCCGCCCACGTCCGAGCCGACGAGGGGCACGCCGGAGACGCCGAGGTTGAGCAGCATCGGGACGGAGAGTCGCAGATGGTCCCAGCTCGCGACGTTGTCGCCCGTCCACACGGCCGAGTAGCGCTGCACGCCGGCGTAGCCCGCGCGCGTCAGCACGAAGGGTCGCTCGCCGGGCCGGAGCTTCTTCAGCCCTTCAAAGGTCGAGCGCGCCATCTGCATCCCGTAGACGTTGTGGTAGCGCGCGTGCGTGCCCGGCCGTCCGTCGCCCGCGTGCTTCGCGCCGAGCGGGAAGGTCTTCATCGGGTGATGATAGGTGTCCGGCTTCGGCGTCTCGTCGGAGAGGAAGACGCCGGGCTCGTTCATGTCGTTCCAGAAACCCGCGATGCCTTCGTCCAGGTTCTTTTTGTAGAGCGCGCCGAACCACTCGCGCGCCTTCGGGTCGGTGAAGTCGGGGAAGGCGCAGACGCCGGGCCACACGCTCGCGTGCAGCTCGCTCCCGTCGGCGTTCTTGACGAAGTGCCCGCCCGCCTGTCCCTCTTTGTACGCGAAGTAGTTCGGGTCAACCTTGATGCCGGGGTCGATGATGACGACGGTGCGGAAGCCTTCGGCGCGCAGGTCGGCGATCAACTTCGAGGGGTCGGGGAAGTGTTGGCGGTTCCACGTGAAGACGCGGAAGCCGTCCATGTAGTCGATGTCGAGGTAGATGACATCGGCGGGAATCTTTGATTCGCGGAAGCCGCGGGCGACCTCGCGCACGCGCGCTTCGGGGTAGTAGGACCAGCGCGACTGCTGGTTGCCGAGCGCCCAGAGCGGGGGCAGCGGCGCGCGCCCCGTCAGGTCGGTGTAGTCGCGAAGAACTTTTTTAGGTGAGCGCTCCTCTCCGCCCGGTGAAGACGTAGTAGTTCAGCTCGCCGTCGGCCGCGCCGAAGGTCACGCGCGCGGGGTCGGTCTTCCCCATGTCGAAGTATGTGCGCGAGGTGTTGTCGAGGAAGAGGCCGTAGGCGTAGCCGCGCGGCTTCAACTGGCGCAGGGCGACGTAGAAGCCGATGGACTGGTAGATGGGGTCGAGGCCGCGCGGGTAGCCGTAGGTGTCCGTGTTCCACATCACGAACTGCTGCGTGTCGCGCGACAGCGTCGCCCCGGCCTTCTCGCCGAGGCCGTAGTAGGTCTCCCACTCGACGCGCTTCAGGGAAGTCTCGACGGCGCCCGTGTCGGGGTCGAAGGAGGCCGGGCGCGCGGGGTCCGCCTCGGCGACCGCGCGCCCCTGCGCGTCAAACACGCTGACGAGGAAGGGGCGGCGCTTGACGACGATGGTCGTGCCGTTGAGTGAAGAGATTCTGATCTCGTCCCGCGTCTCCGTAACTTTCGCGTCGACGGTCTTGCGGTCTTTCGACTCGACGGCGTAGGAGAAGTCGCGCTCGAAGGTGCCCGAGGGCGCGAGGCGGACGCGCACCGTCTCCAGGTCGCGGAAGGTGACGGCGACGCGCGCGCCCGAGGTGAGCGCGAGCACGACGCCGTCCGTCTGGCGCGTGACCGTCCGCACGTCGCCCGCCGCGCGCCACGCCGCGCGCGCCTCAGGGACGAGCAGACAGAAGGCGAGCGCGGCGAGTAAGGCGAGTGTTCTGTGTGTGTGTGACATCTCAGCGGACTCTCGAAGGCGGCGGGGCGGGCGGTGGCGGTTGGCCGTCGGTGTCGGGCGCGGCGTCGTCCCCGGGGCTCTGGCCGCGCAGCTCGCAGAACTGTTGCACCTGCCCGAAGAGCTGGCCGCACTGCTTGTCGTTCGAGAGCCCGTAGCGCTGGCACTGCTGCTGCCGCCACCCGATGGACTTCATGAACTCGGTCTGGCGCGGCACGGCGTCGCAGAAGCCGGGCGTCGGGCGGCTCGCCTCCAGGCAGGGCCTCAGGAAGAGGGTGTTTCTGAAGAGGTCGCCGACCCCTTCGGAGCGCGACTGTCGCGCGACCGCCTCGTTCACGCAGCCCTCGTTGTCCGTGAGCCGCCCGTACTCGCGCCCCTCGGCCACGCTCTGCTTGGTCGTCTCCACCAGCCCCGGCCCGTACGCGCGCACGAGGAAGTAGACCGCGATCCCGCCCCCCACGAGCAGCAGGACCAGCAGCACCCCGGCGACCAGCAGCACCTTCATCCAAGTGGGCATGGGAAACTCCTTTGAAGTGATGAGTGATTAGCGATAAGAGAAGGCCAGACCCGCGCTTCCTTCTTATCACTGTATCACTGCATCACTTCCTCACCCTTCCTTTCGTACACGACCCGGCCGTCGAAGACGGTGATGTCCGCCTCGGTCTGCAAGATTTCGCGGGGGGCGATGGTCAGGAGGTCTCGGGAATGGACGACGAGGTCGGCGAGCATCCCCGTGACGACCTGGCCCTTCTCCGTCTCCTCGAAGGAGGCGTAGGCGCTCTCGGTCGTGTAGTTGCGCAGCGCGTCCGCGATGGAGAGCCGCTCCTCGGGCCACCAGCCGCCCGTCGGGCTCGCCCTCGATGCTCCGGCGCGTGACCGCGGCGTAGAGGCCGAGGTAGGGGTTGATGGGCTCGACCGGCCAGTCCGTGCCGAAGGGGACGGGGACGCCGTGCGCCATGAACGTGTGCCAACTGTAGGCGCCGAGCACGCGGTACTCGCCAAGTCTGTCCTGCGCCCAGCGCTTGTCCGAGATGGCGTGCGAGGGCTGCATCGAGGCGATGACGCCGCAGGTCGCGGAAGCGCGCGAAGTCCAGAGGCGAGACGACCTGCGCGTGCTCGACGCGGAAGCGGACCCACTTTGACAGGAAGTGGCGGAACGCCTCGGGCGTCTCGACCGCGTCGCCCCTCGGGATGCGGATGTCCTCGCGGCCGGCGTGGTAGAAGTTCGGCCTCACCTCTTTGTACGCGGCCTCGTAGGCCGTCGAGCGCCATGCGGTTGGCGCGGTCGCCGATGCAGTGGAGCGTGATCTGGAAGCCCGCGCGCGTCGCGCTCGAAGATCATCGCGTTCAACTGCTCGGGCGGCATGCGCGGGATGCCGCTGTTGTGCGGGTCGTCGGCGAAGGGCGCGAGCATGGCCGAGGTGCGCGAGCCCAGCGTGCCGTCCACGTAGCCCTTGACGCGCCGACAGCCGCAGCAACGCGGGTCAGGTCTTTGAAGCGACGCGAACTCGGCGCGCTGGCGCTTCAACTCCTCGACCGGGTCGTTGAAGTTCTGCCACTCGGCGACGCGGACGGTGAGCCGACCCTGCCGCCGCAGCTCGCGGTAGAGCTTGCGTCGCCTCGTAGCCCGGAGTTGTCCTGGATCGAGGTGATGCCGTAGCGCCGCGCCTCCGCGAGCGCGCGCTCCAAAGCCTCCGTCTGCTCGGCGGCCGTCGGCTGCGGGCACGACGCGCGTGACGAAGCCGCCGGCCGTCTCCTTCAGAATGCCGGTCGGCTCGCCCGCCGCGTCGTGCAGTATCTCGCCGCCCTGCGGCGCACGCGTCTCGCGCGTGACGTTCGCTTTCTGTAAGGCGACCGTGTTGGCCCAACTCACATGCCCGTCCACGCGCTGGAGGATGACCGGGTTGTTGGGCGCGACTTCATCCAAATCCTTCTTCGTCGGCCACGCGCCGCCCCAGAGCGTGTGGTCCCAGCCGCGCCCCGTGACCCACGCGCCCGCCGGCAGCTCGCGCACGCGCGCCGCGACGCGCGCCTTCGCCTCGGCGAGCGTCTGCGCGCCGACGAGGTTCGACGCGCAGCAGGGAGAGCCCGCCGCCGAGGAAGTGCAGGTGCGCGTCGTTGAAGCCGGGCGTGACGAGACGGCCTTTGAGGTCGATGGTGCGCGCGGCCGTGTACGCGGCCGCTATCTCGCGCGAGGTGCCGACGGCGACGATGCGGTTGCCTTCGACGGCGACGGCCTCGGCCAGCGTGCCGCGCGCGTCGGCGGTGAAGACCTTGCCGCCCGTGAGGACGAGGCTGACGCTACGGCGCCCGGTCTGCCGCGCGGCCCCGACGGGGGCGAGCGCCGCCGACGCGCAGACAATCGCCAGCAGCAGTGTCAGTGCGAGCCTTGTGCGCAGAAGCATCTTTAACGAACTCTTTGCGGGACAGGGATGAGCAGAGACGCGCTTTTTATACCACCTTTCGCCCCCCGCGGCGAAAACTTTGCGGGCGCGCTCCGCCGAGAGGAAATCTGCTAGACTCGCCCCTCGAAACTCATGCATCCCCCTGCGACAAAAGAGCCTTCGGACGAGCGCGTCGCGCGCGCGTACCGCTTCGCCGACCTCTCCGGCTACACGCTCGGGCAGCGGCTCGCCGTCCGCGCCGCCGGTCTCGTCTTCCCGCTCCTCATCCGCGCCGTCGGCCGCACGCTCCGCTTCCAAGTCGAAGGCCGCGAGCACTGGGACGAGGCCGCGCGCGCGGGGCGCCTGCCCATCTACACCTTCTGGCACGACCGCATCTTCGCCGGCACCTACTTCTTCCGCGGCCGGCGCATCGTCATCATGACCTCGCAGAGCTTCGACGGCGAGTACATCGCGCGCTTCATCCAGCGCCTCGGCTACGGCGCGGTGCGCGGCTCCTCGACGCGCGGCGGCGTCGGCGCGCTCGTCGAGTTGACGAGGCTCGTGCGCCGCGGCTGCCCCGCCGGCTTCTCCATCGACGGCCCGCGCGGCCCGCGCCACGTCGCCAAGATGGGCGCCATCCTCCTCGCCAAGAAGACCGGAGAGGCCGTCCTCCCCTTCGGCGTCAACGCCGAGCGCTTCTGGTCTCTGAAGAGCTGGGACCGGATGCAGATCCCGAAGCCCTTCTCGCGCGTCCGCGTCCGCTTCGCCCCGCCCATCCGCGTGCCCTCCGAGGCCGACGCAGAGACTCTCAACGCCAAGCGCGAAGAGTTGCAGCGCGCGCTCGAAGAGGTCAGCCCTTAAGCCGGCGGGCGTGGCGCGGCCTCGGGCGTGTGTAGTAGGATTGGCGCACCGCCCCAAGCAGTTAAGTAATCTGTCGGCAATCATCCGGCTGAGAGTAAGACCTTATCTTCCGAGGAGACTCGCATGATTAACCAGGAGCGCATCAAGAACCTTCTGCTCGAACTCGTCCAGATCGACTCCGTCTCGCGCGAGGAGCGCGACGTGGCCGAGCGCATCAAGGCGTACTGCGAGGAGCTGGGCGCCGAGGTCTTCATCGACGGCGCCGGCGAGGCAGGTCGGCGGCAACAGCGGCAACGTCATCGCGCGCTTCCCCGGCACCATCCCCACGGCCGAGCCCATCATGATGAGCGCGCACATGGACACGGTCGTGCCCGGCAAGGGCGTCAAGCCCATCGTCGAGGGCGACATCATCCGCACCGACGGCTCCACGGTCTTAGGCGGCGACGACAAGTCGGGCTGCTCCGTCATCATCGAGACCATCCGCTGCCTGCACGAGCAAGCAATCCCGCACGCGCCCATCGACGCCGTCTTCTCCATCTGCGAGGAGGTCGGCCTGCTCGGCGCCAAGCACCTCGACATGTCGAAGGTGCGCGCGAAGTACGGCATCGTCTTCGACTCCGACGACCCGGGTTTCCTCTTCACCAAAGGCCCCTCGGCCGACCACTTCGAGATCAAGATTCACGGGCTCGAATCGCACGCGGGCGTCGCGCCCGAATATGGCATCTCGGCCATCCGCATCGCCGCCGAGGCGATCATGAACATGAAGCTCTTCCGCATCGACGACGAGACGACCGCCAACATCGGCGTCATCCGCGGCGGCGAGGCGACGAACATCATCACCAACCTCGTCACGCTCCGCGGCGAGGCGCGCTCGCTCGACGACGCCAAGCTCGACGCGCAGACCGCGCCACATCATCCAGTGCTGCGAGGAGGCCGCGGCGAAGTACGAGGTCACGGTGGACGGCGTGACCACGAAGGCGCGCGTCGAGTCGCACGTCACGCGCGAGTACCACGCGATGGACGTGTCCGACGACTCGCGCGTCGTGAAACTGGTGAAGGAGGCGGCCGCCCGCATGGGGCTCGAAGTCAAGACGCTCGCCTCGGGCGGCGGCTGCGACGCCAACATCTTCAACAAGCGCGGCATCGAATGCGCCAACCTCGGCACCGGCATGCGCGCCATCCACACCGTCAAAGAGTGGCTCGACGTGAAAGGACATGTACGCCTCCGCCGAGATGACCTTGGAGATCATGCGCCTCAACGGCGAGGCCGCGCTGAAGTAAGAGTGAAGAGCGCTCGAAAGTCCGCCGCGTCAGCGGCGGGGTGAATGTAGCCCGGCCTTTCAAGGCCGGGGGTGGAGTGAGCAGGTGTTCGGCGTCGCGTCAGCGACGGCTGAGACACAGCCGCTTCAGGCGTCGCTGACGCGACGCGGACACTTTTGATACGACGCCTTACCCGGCCTTGAAAGGCCGGGCTAAACTCGGACGCCGCTCCGCGGCGTTAGGCTGCGTTGGTGCGACCTCACTTTTGCCCTCTTCGCCGGAGACCATAATGAAACTCGCTCAGCACGCAAAACTGTTACTCGCCGCCGCAGTCCTTCTGTCAACGCTGCCCCTCGGTGCGCACGCGCAGCGACGTGTGCCGCGCGCGCCGTCGCGGCGCGGGGCGCAGAACGACGTTGAGAGGAAGGTCGAGGCGCTGCTCGCGCGGATGACGCTCGAAGAGAAGTTGGGGCAGTTGCAGCAGTCGGGCGGCGACGTGGCGGGGAAGGCCGAGCCGAGAATTATCGAGGAGGCGCGTTCGGGCCGGCTCGGCTCGACTCTGGGCGTGCGCGGGGCGCGGAACGCGAACGAGTTGCAGCGGGCGGCCGTCGAGGGGACGCGTCTGAAGATCCCGATCATCTTCGGGTTCGACGTGATTCACGGGTACCGGACCATCTTCCCGATTCCGCTGGGCGAGGCGGCGAGTTGGGACCCGTCGGCGGCCGAGCGGTCGGCCTACGTCGCCGCGACGGAGGCGAGGGCCGCCGGCCTGCATTGGACTTTCGCGCCGATGGTGGACGTGGCGCGCGACGCGCGTTGGGGCCGCATCGCCGAAGGGTCGGGCGAAGACACGTACCTCGGCTCGGCGTTCGCGCGCGCGCGCGTGCGCGGCTTTCAGGGGTCGGACTACTCTGCGCCGGACCGCGTCGTCGCGTGCGCCAAGCACTTCGTCGCTTACGGCGCGGCCGAGGGCGGGCGCGACTACAACACGACCGACATGAGCGAGCAGCGCCTGCGCGAAGTCTACCTGCCGCCGTTCAAAGCGGCGGTGGACGCGGGCGTCGGCACACTGATGAGCGCCTTCAACGACTTGAACGGCGTGCCCACGTCGGGGAACCGCTTCACGCTGACGAACATCCTGCGCGGCGAGTGGGGCTTCGACGGGTTCGTCGTGAGCGACTACACCTCCGTGACGGAGATGATCGCGCACGCCTACGCCGCGGACGGCGCAGACGCCGCGCGCCTCGCGCTCTCGGCGGGCGTTGACATGGAGATGGTCGGGCGTCTCTACAACGAGAACGGCGCGCAGTTGTTACGGCAGGGCGGGTTGAAGATGGCCGACGTGGACGAGGCCGTCCGCCGCGTCCTGCGTGTGAAGTTCCGCGCCGGGCTCTTCGAGCGCCCGTACGTTGACGAGTCGCGCGAGTCATCCGTGCTTCTTAACGCGGAACATCTGCGCGCGGCGCGCGAGGTGGCGGCGCGCTCGCTCGTGCTGCTGAAGAACGAGCGCGAGACTCTGCCTTTCCGCAAAGACGTGCGCACGGTCGCCGTCGTCGGCCCGCTCGCGGACGACCCGCGTGCCATCATCGGCTCCTGGTCGGGCGACGGGAGGCCGCAGGACTCTCTGACGCTGCTGCAAGGAATTAAAGCGCTGGTCTCGCCGCGGACGCGCGTGCTGCACGAGAAGGGCGTGGCGATTGATGGGCGCGGCATCCTGGGCAACTACGACGCGCCGCCGCCGAACCCGAGCGCGGCGGGCGGGACGAACGTCGCCGCCGCGGGAGACATCGACCCCGCGCGACTCGCGACGACGCCGACCGAACGCGACTCCATCGAACGCGCCGTGCGCGCCGCGCGCGACGCGGACGTGGTCGTCGTCGCCGTCGGCGAGACGGCCGACATGAGCGGCGAGGCCGCCTCGCGCACGTCTCTGGACTTGCCGGGCCGCCAGTCGGAACTGCTTCAGGCCATACACCAGACGGGCAAGCCCTACGCCGTCGTGCTGATGAACGGCCGCCCGCTCTCCGTCAACTGGGCCGCCGAGAATTCGCCCGCGATACTCGAAACGTGGTTCGCGGGCACGCGCGGCGGCGAGGCCATCGCCGCCGCGCTCTTCGGCGACTACAACCCCGGCGGCAAGCTCCCCGTCACCTTCCCGCGCAACGCGGGCCAGGCTCCCTTCTACTACAACCAGACGCCGACGGGCCGGCCGCCGACGAGCGAGAAGTACACCTCGAAATATCTGGACGTGCCCGTCGCGCCGCTCTACCCGTTCGGCCACGGCCTCTCGTACACGACCTTCCGCCTCTCTTCCTTGCGCCCGAGCGCGCCGCGCATCAACGCCTCGGGCAGCGTCGATGTCAACGTCGATGTCGAGAACACTGGACGCCGCGAGGGCGACGAGGTCGTGCAACTCTACGTGCGCGACGTGGTCGCCTCGCGCGTGCGGCCCGTCAAGGAACTTAAAGGCTTCCAGCGCGTCACGCTCCAACCCGGCGAGCGCCGCACGCTGACCTTCAAGCTCACGCCCGCCGAACTCGGCTTCTACAATCAGGAGATGCGCTTCGTCGTCGAGCCGGGCACCTTCAAAGTCATGGCCGGCCGCAGCTCCGCCGACCCGTCGATGCTGGAAGCGGCGTTTGAAGTCACGGCAAGATGAACACGAATGAGGAAGGGTCGGGGCGCGAGGGTTACCGCAGCGGCTACGTGGCGCTGGTGGGGCGGCCGAACGCGGGGAAGTCTACGCTTTTGAACCGGATGGTGGGCGAGAAGATCGCGGCCGTGTCGAACAAGCCGCAGACGACGCGGCACCAGATTCGCGGCGTGATTACGCGGCCGACGGGGCAGATCGTGTTGGTGGACACGCCGGGCGTGCATCAGCCGGGCTACCTGCTCAACCGGCGGATGATGGCCTCCGTCCACGACGCGCTCGAAGGCGTTGACCTCGTCTGCCTCATCCGCGACGCGAGCGTCCCGACGGGCAACGGCGACCGGTTCGTCTTAGACCTCGTCAAGCGTTCGGGCAAGGCGGCGCTGCTGCTGCTCAACAAGACCGACCGGCTCGCCGACAAGACTCGACTGCTCCCCCTCATCGAGTGGTACTCGCGCGAGCACGAGTGGCGCGGCGTCGTCCCGCTCTCGGCGCGCACGGGCGACCAGCTCGAAGACCTCGTCAAGGAGTTCATCACCAACCTCCCGGAGAGCGAGCCCATCTTCGAGGAGGACGAACTGACCGACCAGCCGATGCGCACGCTCGTCGCCGAGATGGTGCGCGAGAAGATTCTGCACGTCACCGGCGAGGAGATTCCCTACGTGACGGCGGTCGTCACCGAGCGCTACGAGGAGGTCTCGGACGAGTTGACGCACATCTACTGCGCCGTCTACGTCGAGCGCTCTTCGCAGAAGAGCATCATCATCGGGAAGGGCGGCGCCCGCCTCAAGAAGGTCGGCACCGAGGCGCGCCGCGACATCGAGCGGCTGGTCGGCCACAAGGTCTACCTCGAACTCTTCGTCAAGGTCGAAGAGGGCTGGCGCGACTCGCCGCGCGCCTTGAGCGAGATGGGCATCGAAGGAGGTGAATAGTAAATAGTGAATAGTTAAGACAGGTTTCAGGTTTCTTGCCATTCACTATTTACTATTCACTATTCACGGGTCTTATGTGGTACGCGCTTGAGTTGAGCTGCACGGAGGGGGCGGAGGAGGCCGTGGAGTACGCGCTGATGGAGGCGGGCGCGCTCGGCACCGAGGGCGACGTGTCTCCGGGGCCGGACGGGCTCGTTCGCGTCACGGCGTACTTCGCAGAGCCGCCGGAGGTGGAGCGCGTGCGCGGGGCGCTCGCGGAGGCGCTGCGCGTCTACGGGCTCGCGTCGTCGGACGTGCGCGAGATGAAATTCCGCGAGGTCGAGGGGCGCGACTGGCTCGCGGAGTGGAAGAAGGGCTGGCGACCCGTGGAGGTCGGCCGCTTCATCATCGCGCCGCCGTGGAGCGAGGTGGACGAACGGGGCGGCCGTCTCGTCATACGCGTCGAGCCGGGCATGGCCTTCGGCACGGGCACGCACGAGACGACGCGCCTGTGCCTGGCCGCCATCGAAAAACATTTCGGCGGCGGGAGCCTGCTCGACGTGGGCACGGGCACGGGGATCCTTGCCATCGCGGCCGTGAAGCTCCACCCCGCGGCGCGCGTCGAGGCGTGCGACACGGACCCCCTGGCCGTCTCGGTCGCCGAAGAGAACGCGCGCCTCAACGACGTGGCCGACCGCATCGACTTCCGCGTCGGCAGCGTCGAAGAGACGACGGCCTCGGCCGACCTCGTCTGCGCCAACCTGACGGCGGACGTGATCGTGCCGCTGCTGCCCGCGCTCCTGGGCGCCACCTGCGGCCGCCTCGTCCTCTCCGGCATCCTCACGACGCAGGCCCCGCAGGTCGCCGCGCGCCTCGTCGAACTCGGCGTCGGCGATTACGAGATGGCGAGCGACGGCGAGTGGGTCGCGTTCGTCGTGTGAGACTTTCGTCGTGAGCCGCAGAAGATTCCACGCCGTGCCCGAAGCCTTCCTGCACACTCCCGGTCAGTTGACTCTGTCCGAAGAGGAGTCGCGGCACCTGCGCGACGTGCTGCGGCTGCGCGCGGGCGAAGAGGCGCAGGTGTTCGACGGCGAGGGGCGCGAGTTCGCATGCGTCGTGCGCGACGCCGGCGGCCGAAAGGGTGCGGCGCGGCTCGAAGTGCGCGAACGCGTCGAGCCGCCGAGCCCCGAGTCGCCGCTGGAGCTGACGCTCGCCGTCGCGCTCCTGAAGGGCGAGAAGTTCGACCTCGTCGTGCAGAAGGCGACCGAGCTGGGCGCCGCGCGCGTCGTGCCCGTCGAGACGAAGCGCGCCGACGTGCGCCTGCGGGACGAGCGCGACGCATCGAAGCGGGTCGAGCGCTGGCGCCGCCTCGCGCTCGAAGCCGCGAAGCAGTCCGGCCGCGCGCGCGTGCCCGCCGTCGAGGAGCCCGCCCCTTTCCACGCACTCGTCGAGAGCGCGACGCGCGACGCGGAAGCGCGCGTCCTCTTCGCGGAGGGCGGCGGCGCGCCTCTCGGTTCGCTCTTAACGACGACCGGCGAGCGACCCACGGCCGTCGTCGCACTCGTCGGCCCCGAGGGCGGTTGGGAGGACGAAGAGATAGAACTCGCCCGCGCGCGCGGCTGGCGCGTCGTCACCCTCGGCGGCCGCACCCTCCGCGCCGAGACCGCCGCGATCACGGTCTGCGCCCTGCTCCAACACCTCTACGGCGACCTGAAATGAAGGAAGTAGACCGTAGGCTGTAGAAAAAAAGAGGCGGCGCGTCTCGGCTAGAAGCCGGGCGCGCCGCTTGGCCTTCCTACCGGCTGCTGACTACTGGCTACGGTCTACTGCTGTTCGATGCCAGATCACGTTCGAGGGCGAGGGCGCGCAGGGCGGCGTCGAGCTGTGTCTGGAGGCGCGCCCACTCCTGTGTGGCGGCCTGCTTCTCCTGCGCGAGCTGTTCGAGGCGCGTCTCCTGCTGGTCGGCCTTCTGGACGTAGCGGGCAATGAGTTGGCGCGCCTCGGCCGTCTTGGTGAGCGCCTCGATGTTCTCGCGCAGACGCTTCTGGTCGGCGCCGATCTCGGCGATCTCGCGGTCGATGGCCGAGACGCGCGACTGCGCGGCGGCCACGCGCGCCTTCAGGTCGAGGATATTCTGGAGAGCGGCCCGCGTCGCGTCGTCGATGTAGCGGCGCGAGAGGAAGAGCTGTATCTGGTCGGTCGTGACGTTCGAGAGCGCGTAGGTCTCGCGCCCCTCCTCGCGCTCGGCGACGACGAGGTCGCGCGTCTCGTTGGCCGCGAGTTCCACCTTGAAGCGGTAGAAGCGCTGGCTCTTGCCGTCGGGCTTCGGGGTATCTTTGTCGTCCAGCTCCCACTTGTCGCGGACGGGGTGCTCGACGTAGACCGTGCGCGGGCGCGGCGTCTGGTTGCGCAGCGTGTAGACCTTCTTCTCGCGGTGGTGGTGCGTCGCGTAGAGCGTGCCGTGCAGGATGCGGACGTAGAAGGCGGGCGAGTTCTCCTCCTCGGCGCGCACGGTGACGAGCGTGCCGAGGTCGAGCGCGAACGAGATGAGACGCTTCTCCTCGGGCTTGAGCCGTTCCAGCAGCGCCTCGCCCGCGTAGGCGTCGCCGTCGATGACGGTGAGCGCGCCGCCTTCGAGCGTCAGGGGCGAAGTGTTCTTCAGGAGCATCCCCGACATCGGGCGCGTGCGCCCCGCCGACTGGTTGAAGACGGAGACGCGCGCGCCCTCCATCCGCGTCTGGAGGATGGGGATGAGCGCCGAGCGGTCGCGCCGGACGGTGACCGGCTGCTCGATCTTGTACTCGAAGAGGTCGCCGACCTCGCCGCCCTCGGCCGCCGTCACGACGCCCGACTCGCCGCTCGTCATCCGCGCGCTCAGAGACGGCTCGGGCTTGAGCCCGAACTTCTCCTCCTTCCCCGCGCGGTCGCCGTCGGCGCCCGGCGCGAGCGTCGCGAGGTTGTTGCCGCGGCGGCCGTTGACCGGCAGGTCCATGAAGTTGTTCATGCGCGCGCGCGGCAGCGAGTCGCCGGCGACGGTACGGTCTCGGTGGCGCCGGCGGGGCGGATGGAGATGCCGATGCTCGCCGCGCGCTCGGGGGCGACGCGCACGTTCTCGATGTCGGTGCGGCTGAAGCCCGGCGACTCGACGCTCACCCTGTAGAAGCCGGCGGCCAACCCCTGCGCGCGGAAGACGCCTTCGGAGTCCGTCCGCGCCGTGTACTGCTGGCCCGTCGAGGAGTTCGTGATGGTCACTTCGGCGCCGGCCACCATCGCGCCGTTCGGGTCTTCGACCGAGCCGACGATGGAGTTGGGCATGCCGCCGACCTCGCCCGACTCGGGCTCGTAGACCTGCGGCGACATGCGCAGGTCGTCGGGCACGGGGATGACCGGCCGGTAGCGGTAGAAGGGTTTCTGTATCGGCTGGATGAAGGAGACGGGCGTGCCCGAGATGAGCGACAGACGCACGTCCGTCCAGTCCTCGTCGCTCACGTTATCGACGATGGCCCAGCCCTGGAAGAAGGGTCTGCCCTTCGGCGTCGAGGACGACGCGGTAGGTCGTCTTCCAGATGGGCGCGGCCACCGTGTAGCTGACGAGCATCTCGCGCGCGCCCGCGCCGTCGGAGGTGACGGTGATGGTCTTCGCGTCGCGCCGCCGCGCGCTCGCAGAGGCTTCGGCGAACTCGCCCACGTCGCGCCGCGTCCCCGCGTCGAGCAGGCGCACGGCGCGCACCTCCGCGAGGTCGAAGCTCTGTAGCTCGCCGCCCTCGGAGGCGATGACGAGCGCGTAGCTAATCGTCAGAAGGCTTCGTGCGGGTCGGCCTGCGTGCGGCGCTCTTCGACGGTGAGGACGGAGCCCGTGGGCCGTGCGCCCCGCGGAGGTCGTGACGGCGACGCGCGCGCCCTGCAACTGGCTGAGCACGCCCGCCAGCCCGCCCGACGCGCCGCCGGTCGAAGGCGAGATGGAGAAGGGGATGTCGGCCATGCGCGCCGACGGGCGGGGCGCTGGAGTTGTAGCTGACGGCCCCGACGCGCCCGCGCCCGAGGTCGAGGACGACCATCGACTTGAGCACGTCGTCCACCTGCGACTGCTTGAAGGAGAGGTCGATCTCGGCGTGGCCCGTGACGGTGCCGCGCCGCTCGATGTAGGCGACGCCGTTGCTGTAGAGGATGACGCGCCGGATGGGGAGCGTCTGCGCGCCGCGCGCGGCCGTCGTCGTCGGTCTTGCGACGGACTCGGCCGTCGCGGCGGCCGTCTTCACGGCGGCGCGCGCGGCGCGGCGCTGTGCGTGCGCGGCCGTGTAGACGAACGCGTTCAGACTGAGCGCGAGCAGTGCGAGTGGAAGTAACCTGGCTTTCATCGTGGGCCTCCGAAAAAAAGAGAGAGTCGTCAGGGCACACGTCCGCCCTTCGCGTCCACAGGTGTCGGGTCGTGTGCGGAATTGTCCCGAGGGCGCCGGGCGTCGGGCCGGCGCATCGGCAGAACGTTCGGCGTGACACTTTCTTGATGCGGATTTTCGTCCGGATGGTTGGACGGGGTGCCGGCGCCCGTGCGGCCACCGACTTTTCTTTTGACGGCGCGCGGGCCGCGGGCGCAGAATACTCGGGCGCGCAGCGGTGCGGCCGAAAAAAGAAAACGCGGGCGCACCCTCGGGCGTATAAGTTTGCAGGCCGGACAACCTGCGGCGGGAGAGTTCGAAACGAATGGCTTACAGCATGGAGGAGGCGGTCGGACGTCGCGCGCAAGGACCTGGCGGAGCGGCTCGGCATCCCGAAGGCGGAGATCGCAGAGGCTTCGGTCGAAGAGGCCGACTTCCCCAACACTGGCGCTCGGCGCGCCCGTCGGCGACGAGATGAGCGGGATGATGATCACCTCCGGCTGGCGCATACGCCTCGCCGCCGCGCGGCGAGACCTACGAGTACCGCGCCGACCGCAGGCAGCTCCGCCTGTACGACTTCAAAGGGGCGAACTACAAGATTTGAAAGTGAGATGTCGGACGACGGCATCTCCACCAAGGAGTAAGCGATGAACCGGAGAAACTACACCCTTCACTTCGCGCTGGCGGGCGCGCTCGTCGTGCTGGCGGCCGCGGCCGGCCGGATCGAGCGCTGGGAGGTGGAGCGCACGCGCCGCGGTACGAAGTGGTCGTCAGGCAGACGACGACGCCCCGGCCGCGTCGTACCCGCCGCCCGTCGATCGGTCGAGGGCGAGGAGAGCGAGCCGGAGGTGCTCGTGCGCTTCAAGCCGGGCGTCTCCGAGGAGCGCATGCAGGAGATCGCCGCGTCGCTCAACGACCGCGTCGAGGACGAGATCGAGTCGGTCGAGGGGCTCACCGCCATCGACGACCTCGACGACGAGGAGGCCGCGCGGGTCGCCGAAGAGTACGCCGCGCTCCCCGAGGTCGAGTACGCCGAGCCGAACTTCCGCATCGAGGCCGACCCCGGCGTGAGCAACAGCTTCGGCTTCAGCGGCCGCTCCGCCGAGTCGGTGCCGGCGGGCGGGCCGAACGACCCGCTGCTCGCCGAGCAGTGGGGGCTCGTCAACACGGGTCAGCGCAACGGCCGCGCCGAGGCCGACATCAGCGCGCTTCGCCGCGTGGGACAAGACGCAGGGGAGCAAGAAGGTCGTCGTCGCCGTGCTCGACAGCGGCGTCGATTACACGCACCCCGACCTCGCCGGCAACATGTGGCACCGCCCCGCCGACGTTGAGATGTACGTCGACCCGCAGCTCGGCATGATGGACGACTCCGAAGGCTTCAGCGCCGTCGAGAGCGAGCGCGACCCGATGGACGAGAACGGCCACGGCACGCACTGCGCCGGCATCGTCGGCGCCGAGGGCGACAACGGCCAAGGCATCGCCGGCGTCAACTGGCACGTCGAGATCATGCCTTTGAAGTTCATGGGGCGCGGCGGCTTCGGCTCGACGAAGGACGCCATCGAGGCCATCAACTACGTCATCGCGCGCAAGAAGGACGGCGTCAACGTCCGCGTCATCAGCGCGAGCTGGGGCTCGACCTCGCGCTCGAAGGCGCTCGAAGACGTGATCCGCAAGGCGGGCGAGGCCGACATCCTCTTCGTCGCCGCCGCGGGCAACGACGGCGCCAACGCCGACAAGCGGCCGCACTACCCCTCGGGCTACAAGCTGCCCGAACGTGCTGTCGGTCGCCGCGCTCGACCGCCGCGACGAGCTGGCCTCCTTCTCGAACTACGGCGAGAAGGGCGTCCACGTCGCCGCGCCGGGCAAGGAGATTCTCTCGACGTGGCTGAACGGCGGGTACGAGGAGCACTCGGGCACGTCGATGGCGACGCCGTTCGTCGCGGGCGTGGCGGGGCTCGTGCTCTCGGTCGAGCCGGACCTCTCGGTCAAGGAACTGCGCGACCGCCTCATGAACACGTCCGACAAGCTCGACTCGCTGAAGGGCAAGGTCGTCTCCGGCGGCCGCGTCAACGCCGCGCGCGCCGTCGGCGCCATGCAGATCAAGTAAGGCCGAAACAGCCACCGGACTCAGCCGAGCGGGCGCGTGTGACTCGTCACACGCGCCCGCTTTCGGTATGATGGCTCGCACAGGAAATCCAGAACTCAAGAGAAGGCAGGGAGACGAAAGATGAGCGCGTCAACGCCGACCAGAGACACGAGCGCCGAGCTCGACCAACTTTGCATTAACACCATCCGCGCACTCTCCATCGACGCCGTGCAGCGCGCCGAGTCCGGCCACCCCGGCCTGCCTCTGGGCGCCGCGCCGATGGCCTACGTCGTCTGGACGCGCTTCATGCGCCACAACCCGCGAACCCGAAGTGGCAGGGGCGCGACCGCTTCCTGCTCTCGGCGGGCCACGGCTCGATGCTGCTCTACTCTCTGCTGCACCTGACGGGCTACGACCTGCCGCTCGAAGAGCTGAAGAACTTCCGCCAGTGGGGCTCGAAGACGCCGGGCCACCCCGAGAACATTCTGACGCCGGGCGTCGAGATCACGACCGGGCCTCTGGGTCAGGGCTTCGCCAACGGCGTCGGGATGGCGATGGGCGCCGCGCACCTCGCCGCGAAGTTCAACCGCGAGGGCTTCCCGCTCATCGACAACTACGTCTACGCCATCGTCTCCGACGGCGACCTGATGGAGGGCGTGGCCTCCGAGGCCGCCTCGCTCGCGGGGCACCTGAAACTCGGCAAGCTCATCTATCTCTACGACGACAACAAGGTGACCATCGAGGGCTTCACCTCGCTCGCCTACTCCGAGGACGTGCCCAAGCGCTTCGACGCCTACGGCTGGCACACCGCGACGGTCGCGGACGGCAACGACCTCGACGCGATTGAGAAGGCGATTAGAGAAGCGCAGGCCGTCACGGACAAGCCTTCGCTCATCTCCGTCAAGACCGTCATCGGCTTCGGGATGCCGACCGCCGGCACGCGCAAGGCGCACTCCGACGCGCCCGGCCCCGACGCCGTCAAGGCGACCAAGCGCGCCCTCGGCTGGCCCGAGGACGAGGAGTTCCTGCATCCCCGAAGAGGCGCTCGCGGAGTTCCGCAAGACCATCGAGCGCGGCGAGCAGCAGGAGCGCGAGTGGGACGAGCTGGTCGAGCGTTACGCGGGCGAGTTCGCCGAACGAGGGCGAGGCGTGGCGCGTGACGATGAGCGGCGAGCTGCCCGCCGGATGGGAGTCGCACCTGCCCACGTTCGAAGACGCGAAGTCCATCGCGACGCAGACAGGCGAGCGGCGAAGTCATCAACGCGCTCGCGCCGCACCTGCCCACGCTCGTCGGCGGCTCGGCCGACCTCGGCCCTTCGACCAACACCGACATCAAGGACGGCGGCAGCTTCCAGTTCGGCTCGTACGAGGGGCGCATCATCCACTTCGGCGTCCGCGAGCACGGCATGGGCGCGGCGCTCACGGGGATGAGTCTGAACGGCGGGCTGATTCCTTACGGCGCGACCTTCATGTGCTTCTCCGACTACATGAAGCCCGCCATCCGTCTGGCCGCGCTCTCGCACGTGCAGGTCGTCTACGTCTTCACGCACGACTCGGTGGGACTCGGCGAGGACGGCCCGACGCACCAGCCCATCGAACAGCTCGCGGGCCTGCGCGCCATCCCGAACCTTTACGTCATACGCCCGGCCGACGTGCACGAGACGCGCGAGGCCTGGCGCCTCGCCATCCTCCGCCAGCACGCGCCGACCGCGCTCGTCCTCACGCGCCAGAAGCTCCCGCTCATCGACCGCGCGGGCAAGTACGCCCCGGCCGAGGGCGCGCGCCGCGGCGCATACGTCCTCGCCGACGCGACGGACGCCGAAGGGAAGACGGTGACGCCCGAGCTCATCCTTCTCTCGACCGGCTCCGAGGTCTCGCTCTGCCTCGAAGCGCGCGAGGCGTTGCAGCAGGAGGGCACGCCGACCCGCGTCGTCTCGATGCCCTGCTGGGACTCTGTTCGAGGAGCAGGAGCAAGGAGTACCGCGAGAGCGTCATCCCTGCAAACGTCGGCGCGCGTCTCGGCGTCGAGGCGGCCGCCAGCCTCGGCTGGCACCGCTGGGTCGGCGACGCGGGCGACGTGCTCTGCCTCGACCGGTTCGGCGCCTCCGCCCCCGGCGCCACGGCCCTGAAGGAACTCGGGTTCAACGTCGATAACGTCCTCGCGCGCGCCCGCGCCCTGCTGGGTAGCGACCGGAGTTAAGGGCAGTTAAGCACGGAGACACAGAGACACGGCTTGTTGAGGATTAAGTCAACAAGCCGTGTCTCTGTGTCTCCGTGCTTAACTCACATTCCACCAGCCTTCAGTCACTCAGAAAACAACGTCGCAGCGCCGCGGGCATGACGCGGAACTCGGCGGGCGTGTGGCCGCGCACGTCGCCGTCGGCTTCGACGCCGAGCGAGTCCGCGGGGTCTAACGTCTCGACGCGGACGTGTGCGCCGCGCGTGAGTTTGACGTGGGGGCTGTTGACGTGGCCGCCGGTGTGGACGCGCGAGAGTTCGCGCAGCAGCGCGGGGCGGGAGATGTCGCAGACGGCGAGCACGTCGAGGAGGCCGTCGTTCGAGGCTCGCCTCGGGCGAGAGGTTCATGCCGCCGCCCGCGTAGGTGCCGTTGACGACGGCGAGCAGGTTGGTGCCGCACTCCGTCCACACGCGCCCGTCCACGTTGACGCGCACGCGACGGGCGCGCCAGGCCGCGAGGCGCGGCAGCGCCGCGAGCGCGAAGCGAGCCTCGCCCGGAAGTCTACGCACCGCGCGACCCTGCGCCGCCACGCGCGCGGCCACCTCCGCGCCGATGCCGAGCGTCGCCGCGTTGAGGCAGATGAACCGGCGCTCCCCGCCGTCCACGCTCCCCGCCAGCACGTCCACACGCTTCAACGTCTCGTCCCGCGCCGCGTCGCCGCGGCAGTGTCGGACGAGCCTCGCGACCCACGCTTCGAGCGGCTCGCGGCGCCCGCCCGAGAGGCCGCGCGCGAAGTCGTCGCCCGTCCCCGCGGGCAGCAGCGCGAGCGAGGCCGAAGGGTTGACGGCTCGCGGGAGCGAGCCTTCGGAGAGTCCCGCGCACGGCTCGAAGAAGCCGGAGGCCGCCGCGCTCAGCGTGCCGTCGCCGCCGACGGCCGCGACCGTCCCGAAGCCGCGTTCGAGCGCCGCGCGCGTGTACTCCTCGGTCTCGCCCGGTCGCGTCGATTCGTGCGCCTCTAACGCGGACGCCCGCGCGCGTCGAGGGCGTCGCGCACGCGCGGCCAGGCGCCGCGTGCGCGCGCGGCCGTGTGGTTGACGACGACGAACAGTCCGGCTCCGCTCATGCGTGCCTCAACTTTAACACGCGCGCGGCCCGCCGAGTTTGGTGTTAAGCTCTGACGCGATGAGTGAAGAGAAGATGCTTGCCGTCAGGATCGTCTCGCACGAGGGCGCGGGGAGGCTCGAAGTGTGCGAGGTCGAGCGACCCACGGCGCGCGCCGACCGCGTGAGGGTGCGCGTGCGCGCGGCGGGGCTTGAACCGCGCAGACCTTTTGCAGAAGCGCGGGCGCTACCCCGCGCCGCCGGGCGCGCCCGCGGACATCCCCGGTCTGGAGTTCGCCGGCGAGGTCGAGCAGGTCGGGCGAGGAGGCGAGCACGTGGCGCGTCGGCGCAGCGCGTCTTCGGCATCACGGCGGGCGGGGCGCAGGCCGAGTACGTCGTCGTGCCCGAGAGCCATCTCGCGGAGATACCCGACGGCCTCTCGTTCGAGGAGGCCGCGGCCGTCCCCGAGGTCTTCATCACGGCGCACGACGCGCTGTTCACGCAGGGGCTTCTGCGCACGGGCGAGCGCGTGCTCATCCACGCGGTCGGGTCGGGCGTGGGGACGGCCGCGGCGCAACTGGCGCGCGCGGCGGGCGCGGGCGCCGTCTACGGCACGGCGCGGACGGCGGAGAAGATAGAGCGCGCGCGCGAGTTCGGGATGGATGAGGGCGTGGTCGTCAGCGACGACCCGCGCGCGTTCACGAACGCCGTGCGCGAGTTGGACGGGCGGCGCGGGCGTCAACGTCGTGCTCGACCTTGTCGGTGCCTCTTACCTCGACGCGAACCTTGAGGCGCTGGCGCCGCGCGGGCGGCTCCTGCTCGTCGGCACGCTCGGCGGCGCGTCGGCGGCGCTCAACTTCCGGCACGTGATGGGGAAGCGCCTGCGCATCATCGGCACCGTCCTGCGCGCGCGCTCCGTCGGAGGAGAAGGCCGCGGCCGTCCGCCGCTTCGCCGCCGAGGTCGTCCCGCTCTTCGCGCGCGGCCTCGTGCGCCCCGTCATCGACCGCACCTTCGACCTCAAAGACGTGGACGCCGCCTACGACCGCCTCGAATCGAACGAGACGTTCGGCAAGGTCGTCCTGAGAGTGATGAAGTGATAATGAATGATGAACAGTGAAGTGAGCGGTTCTCTTATTCTCATTACTTCATGACTCGTCACTTCCCTCAACTTGTCTCCTGCCGGGGCATCTGAGAAAATGGCTTTTTCATAAACGAGGCGTCGAACGTACGCCGCCGCCCCATCGCCGGTTTTAACGAGGAGATAAGAGCATTGAAAGCGGAATTGGAGCATTAGTCGCCCTGCAAAATGTCGACATGGGCATCCGCAGACTACAGTCCGACCTGGAGTCAATCCCCAGAAGGCGCGCCGAGATCGAAAGCGAGTTCGATCAGCGCGCCTTTGAATTTAAGGCGCTGCAACAGACCGGCGTGACCGCGCGCGAGACGCGCGCCGGCCTCGACCGCGAGCTGGCCGAGCAGCGCGTGCGCATGGAGAAGGCCGAGCGCGACCTGATGGCCTCGAACAACGCGAAGGTCTACGAGGCGGCCATCCGCGAGCGCGACGCCGCGAAGAAGCACATCTCGGAGCTGGAGACCAAAGTCCTCGAACAGATGGAGGCCGCCGAGTCGGCCGAGAAGACTTTGGCCGAGCGCGAGCCCGAGTTCGCGCGCCTGCGCGAAGAGCACGAGGAGCGCCTGCGCGCCTTCGAGGAGCAGACGCGCGCGTGGTCGGAGGAGCTGGAGGAGCGGCGCCGCGAGCGCGAGCGGATGTTCGCCTCGCTCCCGCCGGGCATCAAGGCCACCTACCAGCGCATCGTCGCGCGCATACGCGACGGCGTGGCGCTGGCCGAGGCGCGCAACGGCTCGTGCTCGGCCTGCTTCATGGCGCTCAGGCCGCAGTTGATGTCCCAGATACGCCGCGGCGACGAGATCATCATCTGCGACAACTGCAACCGCATCCTCTACTACGCGCCCGCCGCGCAGCCGCCGCAGCACGGCACGACCGTCTCGGCCTCCTGACGAGGCTTTCACCGCCGCCGCGGCGGACACAGAGGCACGGCTTGTTGACTTACGGTCTTCAAGCCGTGCCTCTGTGTCCGCCGCGGCGGTGAAAGCCCGCCTGACGTTAAGGCGCCGCGGCGCGTTTGCGTTCCGGCGACGCTTCGTGGAAAATTCTCCGTCCCGACGCCCGCGGCTCTCCCGCCGGGGCCACACCCACCCAAGCAAGAGAGGAACGTTCGATGTACGCCCCCAACTCATACCTGCGCCGCGTCGTGCTCGCGCTCGCGCTGTGCGCGGCCTCGTGCGCGGCGGGCGCGGCCCCGGCGGCGCGCGCGCAGACGAAGGCAGACCTTGAGCGCGACCGCAACCGCGGCCGCGCCATGCTCGCGCTCGTCAAGGACTACATGAAGGAGTTCTACTACGACCCGAAGTACCGCGGCATGGACCTGGAGGCGCGCTTCAAGGCCGCCGACGCGAAGCTCGGCGAGGCGCAGTCGCTCAGCCAGGTGCTCGGCGTCATCGCGCAGGCGCTCTCGGAGTTGAACGACTCGCACACCTTCTTCATCCCGCCGCCGCGCCCCGTGGACGTGGACTACGGTTGGAAGATGCAGGCCGTCGGCGAACGGGTCTTCGTCACCGCGGTCAAGCCGGGCAGCGACGCCGAGGCGCAGGGCCTCAAGCCCGGCGACGAGGTGCATCTCCCTCGACGGCTTCCGCCCGACGCGCCCGACGCTCTGGAAGATCGAGTACAACTACAACGTGCTCCGGCCGTCGCCGGGCAAGCGCGTCGTCGTGCGCGCGCCCGACGGGGCCGAGCGCGAGCTGGCGCTCAAGGCGAAGGTCGAGAAGCTGGACAAGTCGGTCAACCTCACGCAACTCTTCAACGAGTACGACGAGGACCGCGAGGACTCGAAGAAGCTGCCGCGCTACTACGAGGAGGGCGCGGGCGCCGAGGGCGTCTTCATCTGGCGGCTGCGCGAGTTCGGCTTCACCGAGAGCAAGGTGGACGAGATGATCTCGAAGGCGCGCAAACACAAGGGGCTCGTCCTCGACCTGCGCGGCAACGGCGGCGGCGCCGTCAAGACCTTGCAGCGCATGCTCGGCTACGTCTTCGACCGCGACGTGAAGGTCGGCGAGGTGAAGAAGCGCAAGGAGACGAAGCAGCTCGTGGCGAAGACGCGCGGCGGCGAGAAGGTCTTCAAGGGGACGCTCGTCGTGCTCGTGGACAGCGAGTCGGGCTCGGCCTCCGAGGTCTTCGCGCGCGCCGTGCAGTTGGAGAAGCGCGGCACCATCGTCGGCGACCTCACGGCGGGCGCGGTGATGATGAGCACGCGGCGGCCGGGTCTGCTCGGCGACCAGAGCAGCGGCAACATGATCCAGTACGGCCTGAGCGTCACGGAGGCCGACATCATCATGGCCGACGGGCAGAGCCTCGAACACGTGGGCGTCACGCCCGACGTGGTGCTGCTCCCCACGGCGGCCGACCTGCGCGTGCGCCGCGACCCCGTGCTCGCGCGCGCCATCGAGCTGGCCGGCGGCCGCATGTCGCCCGAGAAGGCCGGCATGCTCTTCCCGCCCGAGGCCGAGCTGAAGTCAACCCGCTGACCTTCGCGTCAGCCCCGAAAGGCCCACCCGGCGCCGCCCGCGTCGGGTGGGCCTTTTCGTTTGAGCCGCGCGCGCGGCCGCGGCCCGCCGTTTGATAAGGGCATCCGCGCTGAAAGGGCGGGACGTGGGTAAAAGGGGCTTTCGAAGTAATGGCGAGCGCCGAATATGCAGTCCAACAGAACATCGCGGCCGGGCTTTTGGCCGGAAGCGTTACACGCGACCGCCGCGCCCGCTGGTGGCGCAGGACGGGGACGAAGTCGCGCGGCTTCCGCTACGAGACGGCCGACGGGCGGCGCATAGCGGACGAGGCGGCGCTGGAACGCATCCGCTCGCTCGCCATCCCGCCCGCGTGGCGCGAAGTGAGAATCTCGCCCTCGCCGCGCGGCTCCCTACAGGCCATCGGCGTGGACAAGGCGGGGCGCGTCCAGCGCATCTACCACCCCTCGTTCGTCGCGCGGCGCGCGCGGCGCAAGTACGAGAAGATCGAGCGCTTCGGCGAGGCGCTGCCCCGCCTGCGCCGGAAGACGAACGAGGACATCGCGCGCGAGGGGCTGGGGAAGGAGCGCGTGCTCGCGGTCGTCGTCCGCCTCATCAACGACCTCTACTTCCGCGTGGGCTCCGAGGAGAGCGTCAAACGCTACCGCACCTACGGCGTGACGACGCTGCGCAACCGGCACCTTGAGATCAAGCCGGGCGGCCATCTGGAATTCAATTTCACCGGCAAGCACCACATCAAGCACCGCCGCATCCTCGTGGACGAAGAGCTGGCCGCGCTCGTCCGCGACATCAAGTCGCTCGGCGGCGTCGAAGCTCTTCCAGTACGTCGGCGAGGACGGCAAGCCGCGCCCCGTCACGCCGCGCGACGTGAACGACTACATCAAGGCCGCGGCCGGGCCGGAGTTCTCGGCCAAGGACTTTCGCACGTGGGGCGGGACGCTGCTGGCGGCCGTCGAGCTGGCCGAGATAGGTTGTTGTGAGGACAAGCGTCAGGCGAAGAGAAACGTGGTCGCGGCCGTCAAGCGCGTCGCCGAGCGGCTGGGCAACACGCTGACCGTCTGCCGCTCCTGCTACGTCCACCCGAAGGTGCTCGAAGCCTACGTGCGCGGCCGCTCCATCGAAGAGTTCCGCCCGCGCCGCGCGCGCCGCCTGATACGCCGCGAGCAGCCCGACTACAGCGTCGAAGAGCTGGCGCTCCTCAAACTCCTGCGCGCGCGCAGGAACGGCAACGGCGCCTGAAGGCGTAAAACATGAGCCGTGAACCGTAAACCGGGACAAGAAGAAGCGTGTTCTTACTTGTCCCGGTTTACGGTTCACGGCTCATGGCAGCCTGATTCCGCTCACTGACCGGTCGCAACGTTCAGTTCGAGCGCGGGCTTCGGATACTTCTTCAAGAGCTTCCACAGCAGGACGACGCTGCCGTCCGCGTCCTTGCGGACGACGCCGAAGGCGACGAGTACGTCCGTTTCGCGGTAGTTGATCGAACGCAGAGCGTAGGTGTGGCCCGCGACCACCGGGAGCCTGCTCCTGTAAGTCCAGGG
The DNA here is from genome assembly GCA_963726735.1 of uncultured Acidobacteriota bacterium. Lineage (GTDB taxonomy): Bacteria > Acidobacteriota > Blastocatellia > Pyrinomonadales > Pyrinomonadaceae > QHXN01. The sequence goes on along the minus strand of CAVSDM010000017.1, from coordinate 92,522 downwards.
GCCGGCCTGGTGCCCCTCACGGCCGCCGAACTGCCTGTAGGCGGCGCGCGCCTGCGGCTCGGCCGAGGGCGTCTTGTACGAGGCCATGAACTGCACCGCCTCGGTCTCCTCCGAAACGACCTCCAACGGCACGTCGCCGAGGTCAAGCATGAAGCCGAAGTCCGCCCCCGCGAACCCGACTTGGAATTGCTCCTGCTGCAACTCCAGGTCCGAGCCGTACCCGTACTCGTGCGTCAGGCGCGTGAACGAGTAGTAGGCGCCGCCGCCGCGCATCGAGAGCTTCTCCTCCCACTTCCCGCGCGGCAGCAGGCGGATGAGCCCCGTGTCGGGGCGCGTCAAAAACTCCGCGTAGGACTTGCGGTCTTCGTCCGAGGGGGCGAGCAGCACCGCCTCGCTTACCTTGAGCTGCTCGCGCAGCGACTCGATCTCGGCCGCGGCGCGCGCGCGGTCCGTGGTCTGGGCGTGAACCGTCCCGCCCGAGAGGAGCAGGCAGGCTAAGAGAAGTGCGGGGGCCGGGAGTTTTGCTGAAGGCATGCGTGTCACCTCTGTCCTGAATGCCGTCGATGAAGTTGTCAGGGAGACGTTCGCCTTGCAGAGAGTTATACGCCCGAGCCGGGCGGCGGTAAAGTTTTTTTCGGAGAAAAAAGGATGAAGGATGAAGGTCGCTCACCACGACCTTCATCCTTCATCCCTCCGCTTCCGTCCGCTCAGTAGTGCTCGCTCGTCTTCTTGCCCGCGGCGCGGCCGCCCTTGCGCTCGGGTTTGCCCTTACCCTTACGCCGCTTCAGCTCGTCCACGCCTTTGAGCGAAGCGAGCGGCCACAGGCTGTGCTCGATCTCGGCGAGGCCCGCGCCGACGACCGCGGCCACGACCTCCTCCGAAGGCTTGTAGCACGGCGCCGCCTCGTCCAGAGGCACGCGGCCGTCGGCGTTGACGACGACGCCGGCCTCGCGGTACTCGTCGTCCATCTGCCTCTGCGAGAGCGTGCGGTTGGCCTCGCCGCGCGAGATGCGCCGGCCCGCGCCGTGGTTGACCGAGAAGCCGCTCCGCTCCGCCCCCGCGAGCGGACGCAGGATGTAGCTCCAGTCCTTGTTGCTACCCGGGATGAGCACGGGGTGGCCCCGTCTCCTCCCAGACGGTGCCCTTCAGGAACGGGTGGCCGGCGGGGAAGGCGCGCGTCGCGCCCTTGCGGTGCACCCACACGTCGCCGAACTCCGGGTGCCACTCCTTCTGCACGAGGTTGTGGCTGATCTCGTAGACCAGTTCCAACTCCTCGCCGAAGACCTCGCGGAACGCCTCCGACACCTGCTCGAAGATGACTAGCCGGTTCAGGATGGCGTAGTTGCCGCCCGCCGCCACGGCGTTCAGGTAGTCGCGGTAGTGCCTCGACTCCGGCGTGAAGTACCCGAGGTCGATGTCTTTCAGCAGCTCCGGGTGCTCCTCGCGCGCCAGCTCGAAGTAGTTCGTCGCCAGCCCGTGCCCGAAGCCGCGGCTCCCCGTGTGCACCTGCACGAAGAGCGTCCCCGTCTGGCTGCTCCGCTGCAGTTCGATGAAGTGATTCCCGCCGCCGAGGCTCCCCAACTGATCGCGCCCGCGCTCGGGCCGACCCTTGCCGCCGTAAGGAATCTGCCAGTCGTCGTCCACGGGGATGCGGTGGCGCTCCGCGTGGCTGCGGTCGAACGTCGCCCCGTACTTCTCGACGTAATACTCCGCGCCCCCGCGCACGAGGTTCTGAAACTCCTCGTCCGACAGACGCCCGAGCTTCAGGCTCTTCCCCCCGAACCCCATGTTCACCCGCCCCATCACCGCCCGGTTGAACTCCAACCTCCGCTCCGGCGTCGCCGCCTCCGCCTCAACGCTCGACCGCGCCGACATCATCCCGCAGCCGATGTCGTAGCCGACCGGCCCCATGGCGACGGCGCCGTCGGCGGCGTCGGTGATGAGGACGCAGCCGACGGGGACGCCGTAGCCGTAGTGCGCGTCGGGCGTGATGACCACCATGCGCACGCCGGGGAAGCGCGTGGCGTTGACGATCTGGCGGTAGAGAATCTCCTCGGCCGCCTCCAACAGTTGCGGCGTGAAGAAGAGGCGCACGCGCACGTCGCCCGTGTCCTCGGTCTTCAGCTCGTAGAACCCCTCGCCGTTCCAACGCGTGAGGTGCTTCCAGTTAGAAGCATTCGCTAAAACCCTATCCGCTTTCAGCACTTTAGAGTCGGAACCCTTGTTGCTCATGTAACTCCTGATTCGTCCCCGTGGACGAGTTTGCGACCGCTCATGGGTCGCAATCGCCACTACCCGGAAGGCGGCAAAGCCACATCCGCTTCCTGCTCACAGAGGTCATTTGAGAATATGTCAGTTACGTCAACGGGTACTCCGAGAACACCGACAGAGCTTACAAGCCGGCGTACAAAATCAACCCCGCTTCTTGTCCGGCCGCGGCGTAAAGCCCTTGCTCTCCGGCAGCTTCTTGGGCGGGATGGATGAGCCTTGCGCCTTGTTGCCGGCAGACCGCTCCGCAATATCCTTCTGGATAGCTTCCTTCGCGCGTTTCTTAGCCTTCTTATTCATAAGTAAGATTATACATTTCTACTCGCGGTCGGCGAGCGCCGCGGCTATGGCTGCGGCCAGCTCTTCGGCGCCGGCATCGGGCGCGACCGATACGCGAAGGTCCGCCTGACGGTAAGCCGCAAGTCTTTCTTCGTAGAGGCGGCGGGCGCGTTCGGCGTCGCGTGCGAAGGGGCGCGAGTCGCGCGCACCTTCGCCGTCGATGCGCCGGAGGCAGAGGTCGAAGGGCGCGTCGAGCCAGACCGAGAGGCAGCCGTGCGCGGCGACGAGCGAGCGGTTGCGCGCGAGCGTCCACGCGCCGCCGCCCGTGGCGACGACGCGCGCCGCGCCCCGTTCCAGCACGAGCCGCAGGGCGCGCGTCTCCGCCTCGCGGAAGAACTCCTCGCCCTCTTCGTCGATCAGCTCGCGCGGGCCGCGGCCCTCAAGCTCCCTGACCGCGTCGTCGAGGTCCACGAACGTCTCGCCCAGCAGGCGCGCGAGCGCGCGGCCGACGGTCGTCTTGCCCGCGCCCATGAAGCCCGTGATGACGACAAGGCGGCGGCTCATCTCTCCGTCAAAGATTCGAGCAGCGGGAAGAACTCGGGGAAGGAGACCGCCACGCACTCCTCGGCGCCCTCGATCTCGGTCTCGCCTTCGGCGGCGAGCCCGGCGACGGCGAAGGCCATCGCGATGCGGTGGTCGCCGTAGGAACGCAGGCGCGCGCCGCGCAGACGGACGGGGCCTTCGACGCGCAGGCCGTCCTCGAACTCTTCTACGCGCGCGCCCATCGCGCGCAGGTTCGCGACCGTCGTCGCGATGCGGTCGGACTCCTTCACGCGCAGCTCGCGCGCGTCGCGTATCTCAAGCCCGCCCTCGACGGCGGTGCCGACGACGGCCAGCACGGGCAACTCGTCGATGAGCTGCGCTACTGATGCGCCGCGGATGACGTTCGCGCCGAGAGTCTCCGGCGTGAGGCGTTCGCCGCCGCGCACGCGGATGAGGCCGGTCGGCTCGTTCGAGCGCTCGCCCTCGTCCTCGACCGAGAGCGCGACCCCGAGCCCGCGCAGCGCGTCGAGCACGGCCGCGCGCGTCGGGTTCAGTCCGACCCCTTCCAACTCAAGCCCCGAGCCGGGCAGCAGCGCGGCCGCGGCGACGGGGAAGGCCGCCGAAGAGATGTCGCCCGGCACCGTGAGATCGCGCGCCTTCAGACGCGAGCCGCCTGCGACGGAGATGATCACGCGCCCGTCATCTTCGTCTGACAACGCGCGTATCTCGACCTCGACCCCGAACCAGCGCAGCATGCGCTCGGTGTGGTCGCGCGTCTGCTCGCCGGGCTCGACGACTTCGGTGCGACCCTCCGCGCCGAGCCCGGCGAGCAGGACGCACGACTTGACCTGCGCGCTGGCGACCGGCATCTCGTAGCGTATCGGCTGAAGCGGCCTCCGCCCCTCGACGCGCAGCGGCGCGTGCCCGTCCACGGCCGACAGACGCGCGCCCATCAGCCCCAAAGGATCCAACACGCGCCGCATCGGCCGGCCGCTCAAAGACTCGTCGCCCGTCAGCACGGACGCGAACGGCTGGGCCGCGAGCACGCCGGCCATCAGGCGCATCGTCGTCCCCGAGTTGCCGCAGTCGAGCGGCGCCGACGGCTCCGCGAACCGCGCCGCGCCGTCCCCCCCGCCCGCGCCTTCGACGACGACCACGCTCCCGTCCCGCTCAATCCTCACGCCGAGCCCGCGCAACACTCCCAGCGTCGAGGAGCAGTCGGCGCTCGAAGAGAAGTTCTCGATGCGCGTCCGCCCTTTGGCGAGCGACGCTAGCATCGCCGCCCTGTGCGAGACCGACTTGTCGCCCGGGACTCTCAAGCGGCCGCGCAGCCGCCGTGCGGGTCTGATCAGCATGCGGACAATGTTAGCAAAAGCAGTAGACAGGAGACAGTAGTCAGTAGCCGGTAGAAAAGCCATCTACGGTCGAACCCCGCGGTTGTCATCCTCAACCCCCGCGAAGCGGAGCCTACCGGCTACTGCCTACTGCCTGCTGCCTTTCTTGACAGCCGTGCGGCGGGCGTGTTAAACCGTGCAGGCTTCCTGTCGAGCTTTAAAGCGTGTAGACGTGGCCGCGCCCTTTACGGTCGTGGCTTGGTGCCTCCGATTTTTGAGCCCGTGACCGAAGAGACCGTCGAACTCAAGCTGCCGAGCCGCATCGAGGCCATCGGCGAGGCGGCCGCGGCCGTCGCCGACGCCGCGCGCAGGCTGGGCTTCGCCGAGGACGCGCTCTTCGGCATCGACCTCGCCGTGCGCGAGGCCGTCACCAACGCCGTGCTGCACGGCAACCGGCAGGACGAGCGAGTCCCCGTGGAGATCGGCATGGCCGGCACCGACGACGGGCTCACCGTGACCGTGCGCGACCGCGGCGAGGGCTTCGACCCGTCGCACCTCCCGGACCCGACGGCCGAGGAGAACATCCTCAAAGCCTCCGGGCGTGGTATCCTCTTCATGCGCACCTTCATGGACGAAGTCGCCTGGGAGCGCCCCGCCGGGGGCGGCACTCTCGTCCGCATGACTAAAAGAAAGTGACGACATTTTTTGATTCGCGATTATGCGACGATGGACGATAGACCGTAGACGACACAAGTCCTGTTAGCCATCGTCCATCGTCCATCGTCTCTGAATTGCAAATTCACACAGGAGATTTCCCGCAATGGCTGAACTGAACATCCGCGAGCGCCAGGCAGGCGACGTGACGATCCTCGACCTCGAAGGAAAGATCACCATCGGCGAGGGCAACGTCGCCCTCCGGAGCGCCGTCCGCCGCCTCGTCCAGGAGGGCAAGAAGAAGGTGCTCCTGAACCTGTCGGGCGTCAGCTACATGGATTCGAGCGGCATCGGCGAGCTGGTCTCCAGCCACACCACCATCAGCCGCGAGAAGGGCCAGCTCAAGATGCTCGGCCTCGGCGAGAAGATCAAGGAGCTGCTCGTCATCACCAAGCTCCTCACGGTCTTCGACACCTACTCGGACGAGCCCTCGGCGCTCAACAGCTTCCAGTAAGCGTGAACCGCGAACCGTAAACCGTGACGAGAGAAAAGCCGTTTCCCTCTCGTCACGGTTTACGGTTCACCGTTTACGACCTTCCTTCCCAGCCCGCTCCGGCGAGGCCGCCCGTTACCGGGGCGCCTTCGCCAACAGCCGTTTGTTCGACGACCGCCCGCCCTGTTAACCTTAAAGTTCTGCGCGCCAACCAACGCAGGAAATCCGGAGTCTAATGGCCGGAGCCTTCGTAGCTCCGACCCCGGGTGAATCCCTTTTAGAAGGTCTCTGATGAAGAAGTTGTTTTTGAACGTCCCCCTCGCCGCGCTCCTGTGCGCGCCGGCCGCCGCCGCGCGTCAGAATCCGGCGCCGAAGCAGACGCCCGCGCCGGCCCGTCCGCAGCAGCAGCAACAGCAGCGGCCCGCGCCGCCCGCCGCCTCTCTGGGCCTGACCGACTACGGCATCGAGGTCGCGCCCGACGCGCGGCTCGTCGTGATGATGGCCGCGCTCGACGCGGCCGGCTGGGACCCGACGCCGCGGGGCGAGCGCCCCTCGGTCTACCGCGAGCTGGTGAGCCGCGAGCAGGCGGGGCTCGACCCCGCGCTGCGCAAGCGCATGCAGGACTTCTACGCGCGCAACACGCTGAAGGACGCGGCCGACGACCCCGCGACGCCCGAGAACGAGGCCGCCCGTTACACGCCGGCCGACCAGGCGGCGCGCTACATCTCGCTCGCCTACACGCTCAGCCCGCCGCCCTCCTTTGAAGCCCCTGCGCGCTCCGAAGACCTGCCCTCGGGCGTGCTCGACGTGCTCGACTTCGTGCCGCTCCTGCGCGAGTTCTACAAGGCGTCGGGGATGGACGCGCGGCTCCCCAACTACCTCGACATGCACCGCGCCGCGGGCGACAAGCTGCGCGCGCAGACCCTCGACATGGCGCGCGGCGTCCTCTCCTACCTCAACACGCGTCCCGAGACGGTCGTCCGCGAGCGCGTGAGCGTCCCTTCGGCCGCGCCCCCGCAGGGGAAGAAGAAGCCGGAGCAACCCAGGACCGTGGTGCGCGAGCACGAGCGGCGCTTCCGCGTCGTGCCCGACCTTCTGGCCGCGCCCGGCGCGATCAACCTGCGCGCGGTCGGCGACGACTACTTCGCCATCGTCCCGGCCGAGACCGACCCGCGCCTCTCCGAGATGCGCCGCGCCTACGTGCAGTTCGTCGTAGACCCTCTGGTCGCGCGCTTCAGCCGCGAGGTCGCCGCGCGCCGACCCGACATCAAGCGGCTGCTCGACGCCGAGCAGGCGCGCCGCGGGCGCATGTTCGGGCCGGACGTTTTCCTGACGGTCGCGCGCTCACTCGTCGCGGCCGCCGACGCGCGCATGGACGAACTGGTGCGGCTGCGCGGCTTGCAGCTTGAGACGAGCCGCCGTCTGCAAACGGCGGCCGACGCGTCGGCGAAGGAGGCCGCGCTCAAGGACTCGAAGGAGCGGCAGGCGGCCATCCAGGACTCGACGACGGCGCAACTGGCCGAGGCTTACGAGCGCGGCGCGGTGCTCTCGTTCCACTTCGCCGACCAGTTGCGCGGCTTCGAGGACTCGGGCTTCGACGTGGCGAACTTCATGCCCGACATGGTCGCGGCCTTCGCGGTCGAGCGCGAGCTGAAGCGCCCGGCCGAGTTCACGGCCGTCGTCGCGCGCGTGCGCGAGCGCCGCGCGACGGGGGCGTCGGCGTCGGAGACCGCCGAGGCGCCGCCGACGGACGCGCGCCGCGCGGCGCTCGTCAAGAGCCTCAACGACGTGGGCGAGCTGCTGCGGCTGCGCAACTACGAAGAGGCCAACACGCGGCTCACGGCGCTCAAGGGCGAGTACGCGAACGAGCCGCTCGTCTACTTCACGCTGGGGCAGGCGGCGAGCCTCGCGGCGCAGGAGGCCATCGACGAGGCGCTCCAGGCCGAGCGCCTGAACGCCGCGCTCGGCCACTTCCGTCAGGCGATACTCTTCGCGACGCCCGACACAGACCCCTCGGTCGTCGCGCGCGCGCACCTCTCCAGCGGCCGCATCCTCGCGCACCTCGAACGGCGCGACGACGCGCTCCGCGAGTTCGACGCCGTCATCTCGTCAACTAAGCCGACCGACCGCCTGTATCAGGAGGCTCTGGCCGAGAAGAAGAAGCTGGGCTCGCAGTAGAGGGCAGTGGACAGCCGCCGCGCGAGCGGCGAGGTGAGTGTGGCCCGGCCTTTCAAGGCCGGGGACGTTGTCGATAAACAAGAGGCCGCGTCGCGTCAGCGACGCCTGAACAGTCGGTGCGGTTCAGGCGTCGCTGACGCGACGCGGCCGGATTCGTTTGCAATCAACCCGGCCTTGAAAGGCCGGGCCACACTCACCTCGCCGCTCGCGCGGCGGCTGCCTCTTCTTTACTTCACAACTGTAATGTCGCGGGAGGTCGAGTTGTAGCCGCCGTTGTCTACGGGGTTGCCGGACTTGTCCACGAGTTCGAGCTTGACGGCGTGCTTGCCGGCCGCCCAGCCCGTGAGCCAGATGGGCTCCCACTTGTCGATGTACTTCGCCTCGCCGCCGTCCACCGAGTAGCGGACGCGGTAGTCGCCGCCGTCGCCTTGCAGCTTCGCGTTCGAGAGCCAGAAGTCGATCATGATGGCGTCGGTCTCACCCTTCGCGGCCGTGTACTCGCCCTTCGGCCGGCTGTAGGTCAGGAGCGGCTTCGAGCGCTCGACCGCGCCCCCCTTCGAGGGCTGCATCTCCTTGCCCTCGGTCGCCTCCGTGGGCACGGCGGACGGCGGCGTCTTCGACGCGTTCGCGTTGTCGGCCATCTTCTGGCCGCCGTTCGTCGTCGTCGGCTGCGACGCGTCGCCGCCGCCCTTCACCGTGAACGAGACCATCTGGAACGAGCCGTCGTTCTTGTAGCTCTCGTGCCACGGGCGCGAGGCGAAGACGCGGATGGTGTGCGGCCCCTCGGAGACGTTGCGCAGCTCGAAGGGCTGGCCCAACTCGTAGTAAGCCTCGTACGGCTGGTTGTCGAGGATGACGTGGATGTGGTTGCCCATCCCCGTCGAGGGGTCTTTGTGCGGCTGGTAGCCCTTGAGGTCGCCCGCGAGCTTGAGCCGGACTTTGACGGTCGCGCCCTGGACGGTCGCGCCCTCCCGCGGCTCGACGAAGCTGAGCGCGGGCGCGGCCGCGTCCTGCTCGCCGCGCTCACGCATCTGGTCTTTGATCTTCTGCGGGCGCTCGACCACGGAGAGCGCCTGCGCGGCCGGCGTCGGCGAGCCGGCGGGCGCGGGCGTCTGCGCGGGCGTCGCGTTCGCCGTGTTCGCGTTCATGTCCGAAGAGCAGCCCGCGAGCCCCGAGGCGGAGACCGCGAGCGCCGAGACGACGAGCAGGAGTCGAGAGAGTTTCATCCGAGAGCCTCCAGTTAAGAAAGTAGTAGGCAGCAGGCAGATGGCAGTCGGCAGTTAAGGCCAAAACTCTTCAACTGCCGACTGCCATCTGCCTGCTGTCGCTCGTCCTATTCGCCCTGCGACGCCGCGGCCGCCGTGGGGCGCGAGCTGACGCCCTGTTGGAGGCGCTGTTCGCAGGACGCCCAGTCGATGTTGGAGAAGAACGCCTCGATGTACTTCGGCCGCTCGGCCGGCTTGTAGTCGAGCAGGAAGGCGTGCTCCCATACGTCCATGACGAGCACGGGGACGAAGCCGGAGACGTTCCCGACCTCGTGCAGCGTGATCCAGTGGTTAGAGAGCCGGTCGTTAACCGGGTCCTGGTAGCAGACCGCCCAGCCCACGCCGCGCATCTTGCCCACCGACATGAAGTCCGCCTTCCAGGTCTCGTAGCTGTCGAAGGACTGCTCGGCCAGTTTGTAGAAGTTCGAGTTCGACTCCGGGTCGGTCGTCGTCGAGCCCTTCTTCATGTTGCCGAAGTACCACTCGTGCAGCACCATGCCGTTGTACTCGAAGCCCATCCGGCGGGTCAGCTCAGAGTAGGCGGGCATCTCCTCCTGATCGACCTTGCCGTCCTTGAGGAACTCGGCGATCTTGGTCGTCAGCGTGTTGGTGTTCGTGACGTAGCCCTCGTAGAGCTTGAAGTGCATCTCCAGCGTCCGGTCGGAGATACCGTTCAACCCGCTCAAATCGAACTGCTTCGCCGTGTAAAGCTTAACGTCTCCCATCACTTCCTCCTTGTTATCATTGCGGCAACCTTCAAAAGCGAGGCGGCCGCCCCGGCCATAGCGACGCGCCCGCGTGCCGTACGCCGCGGGCTGTCTTAACCCCTGTTTGTCGCTCGGCTGAGACTTGGGAGGATTATAAACTCAAAACGGCGCGAACGGGAAAAGGCAGGCGCGTCCCCGGAAAGGACGCGCCTGCCTTTCCGCTCCGCGCGGCGGCGGCGGCGGCTCAGCCCCCGTTGCGGCCGAACATGATGTAGTCGCCGTGCGAGGTGCCCATGAACCAGAGCATCGGGAGCGAGAGCCAGGCGTTGGTGCGCGAGGCGAGGAAGGCGCGGCGCGCGAGCGCGGCGTCGGGCGCGGTGCCGGCGGCCGTGGCGGCGATGATCCGCTTCTGCGCCGGCCAGATGATGCCCCACACGTTGAGCAGCATGATGATCCCCAAGGCGCCGCCGATGCCGATGGAGAGCGTCTTGTTGCTGGCCCAGTGGTCGCGCCGCCCCGTCAACTGCGAGTCGAGGAGCCAGACCAGCGCCACCGCCAGCGCGACGACGAGCCCGGCCGTCGCCGCCGCCAGAATCTTCCCGTCCTTGTTCAGGTTCGGCAGCAGCACGAAGGCGAAGACGGCCCACGCCGCCCCCGAGATGACGAGCCACAGCAGGAGGATGAGCCACGTGTTGGCGCCCGCGCCGTCGCTGTTGGCGTTGATCACGTCGCCGCGCAGGATGTACATCGCGTAGTAGCCGAGGCCCGCGAGGACCGTGACGAGCGCGCCCCAGCGGAAGTACCAGAGCGCCTTCGGCATCAGGTTCGGGACGACGATCTTCTTGGTCGGCGCGTCGAGCGCCTTCATGAAGTTGACGTTGACGAGGTTGAAGAAGTAGAGCATCCCGATCCACGTGATGCCGGCGACGAAGTGCGCCCAGCGGAAGAGCATCCGCACGATCTCGCTCCCGTCGGGCGCGTGGAAGATGTCCTGAAACATCGCGAAGCTCACGGGAAGGTGAAAGGTTGGGTCGAACATCTCAATCCTCCGAATTTTTTCTCAGGATGAACTGCGTGCTCGTCCGGGCCCCTTCGCAGCAACTGCCCACGGGCGGACGGGACGGGAGAGTCTGCGCCCCTCGCGCGACGAGGGCGTGCGCGGCGGCCGCTTCCGACTTTCAAACTGCTTCTAGTTTGCGCGCGTGAGATTAGCACAAAACCCGCCCCCCCGGCGCAAGATTCTTGTCACTCGGGCACGCGGCTCTGCTCGGGCACGGGGGCGAACGCCTCGGGGTCGAGCGTGAGCTGGCGGTAGGCTTCGCGCAGCCGGAGCGCGGGGCTGCCGACGGGGACTGTGTAGCGGTGATAGTCGAACGTGGTGACGAGCGCGACGCCGAGCGCGGCCGAGGTGAGGAACAACTCGTCGGCGTCGGCCATGTCGTGCAGCGTGTGCGCGCCCTCCGAGAGCGGGACGGCCAGCTCGGCGGCCAACTCGATCAAGCGCGCGCGCGTCGTCCCGGCCACGGCGCCGGTGGCGAGCGCGGGCGTGTGGACCGTCCCGTGCTTGACCCAGAAGAGGTTCGCCGTCGTCGCGCAGGCGACCTCGCCGCGCTCGTTGCAGACGACGGCCTCGTCGAAGTCGCGCGCGCGCGCCTCCTCCCACGCCATGATCTGTTCGAGCCGGTTGACGGTCTTGACGCCGACGAGCGGCGAGCAGGTGTTGACGCGGTAGGGCGAGACCGTGAGGGCCAGGCTCTCGGGCGGCGCCCACGCGTCGGCCGTCACCATCAGGAGGTCGGAGGCGCCGCCCTCGCTCCCCATCTTCCAGCGGCCGCGCACGGCGCGCGCGAGGAGGTGGACGCGCGCGCGCCCCTCGTCGACGCCGTTGGCCTCGACGAGGCGCGCGAGCAGGAGCGCGGCCTCGTTGTCGCCGAAGTCGCACTCGACGCCTACTCTTTCGGCGTGCGCGAGCAGACGCGCCCAGTGCGCGTCCCAGAGGAAGGGGCGCCCCCTGTGCACGGCGACGGTCGTGAAGACGCCGCGGCCGTAGAGCGCCGCCGACGTGACGGCGTGCAGCCGCGCGCGCTTTGCTTCGAGGAGCCGACGGTTGAGTATGACGTGCTGGTGCATCTCGGGAGTGATGCTCGCTCGCGCCGCGTGCGAGGCGGCGCCGGCCGCGGCAGCATACACGAAGGCCGCTCATCTTTGTTAACTTTTTGCGCGGCCGTCGCTGTTGTATCCTCGCCGCCAGAACAGATGAACAACCCCGAAAGCAGTCCGGACCGTCAGGGTACGTCGGAGCCAAGAAGGAAGCCCGGCTTGCGCGTCCGCGTCGCGGTCGTCGCGGCGAGCGTTATCTTCGCGCTCCTCATCTTCGAGCTCTTCCTGCGCCTCGTCGGCTACACCTACCCGGTCTTCTACCAGCCGGACGAGGTGCGCGGCTACTCCCTCTGGCCGGGCGCGGAGGGGCGCTACCGGCGCGAGGGCGCGGCGCACGTCCAAATCAACTCCGACGGCCTGCGCGACCGCGAGCACGCGAAGAGTAAACCCGCGAACACGCTCCGCATCGCCGTCGTCGGCGACTCGTATGCGGAGGCGTTTCAGGTCGAGCGCGAGAAGGCGTTCTGGTCGGTGTTGGAAGCGAGGCTGCGTGACTGTCCCGCGAACGCGGGGCGCGAGGTCGAAGTGATCAACTTCGGCGTCTCGGGCTACGGCACGGCGCAGGAGCTTTTGACCTTGCGCGAGAAGGTCTGGGGTTACTCGCCCGACGTGGTGCTGCTCACCGTGACGACGAACAACGACGTGCTCGACAACTCGCGCGCGCTGAAGGCGACGGACGAGATTCCCTACTTCCGTCTCGACGGCGAACGACTCGCGCTCGACGACTCGTTCCGGCGCACGGCGTCCTTCCGCCTGCGCAACTCCGCGCTCAACCGTCTGGGCCGCTGGCTGCGCGAGCACCTGCGCTTCGTACAGGCCGTCCACGAGGGGCAGGGGGCCATCAAGTCGCGCCTCGACGCGTGGCGCGAGCGGAGGCGTTTAGCCGGGGAGAGAAAGAAGAGCGGCGCGAACGTGACGAGTGAATTGAAGACGGCGGTCGCGGCTCTGACCAGCGCGGCGGCGGCTCCCGCCGGGGGCGGGCCCGCGGACGAACTGGGCACGGCCAACGTCATCTACCGCGAGCCCCCGGACGACGCGTGGCGCAACGCCTGGCTCGTGACGGAAAAACTGTTGGCCGAGATGAACGCGGAAGTCAAAGCACACGGCGCGCGCTTCTACGTCGTCACGCTCAGCAACGGCATACAGGTCTACCCCGACTCGGCCGCGCGCGCCGCCTTCGCGCAGAGAGTGGGCGCCGCGGACCTCTTCTACGCCGAGCGGCGATTCGCTAACATAGGCGAGCGCGAAGGCTTCCCCGTCTACAACCTCGCGCCCGACCTGCAAGCCTACGCCGACGGGACTAAGATATTTCTCCACGGCTTCGGCGCGCAGCGCGGCAACGGCCACTGGAACGAGGACGGCCACCGCGTCGCGGGCGAGATGCTGACACGGAGACTCTGCGACTGGCTCGCCGAGCGACAGTGAAGCTCCCCACGACGAAGGCAAACGGGAAGGAGGTTCACCCCGATGAGATTCTGTAAGCTCTCGACGCTCGCGCTCGCCGCGCTGCTCGCGTTATCAGGTGAGACGGCGGGCGGCGCTAACGTCATCGAGCGCGGGGCGTCCGCGCCGGGGCGACGGTCGGCGGCGGCCGTCTACAAGCTCGACCCCGCGCGCAGCAAGTTCATGATTCGCGCCTTCGCGGGGGGCCTGCTCTGGTTCAAGGGGCACGACCACTTCGTCGCGGCGCGCGACTTCGCGGGCGAGGCGCGACTGACGCCCGGCTCGGTCAGTCCCGCCTCGCTCACCCTCAGCGTCCGCGCCGCCTCGCTCGCAGAGACGCGCGAAGTCTTCAACGCGCAGCAGAAGAAGATCATCGACACGGAGCTGCGCGACATCGTGCTCGAACCCGACAAGTACCCCGAGATCACCTTCAAGAGCACAGACGTTTCCGTGGACGCGCGCGGCGGCCGTATCCGGGTCAAACTCGGCGGCGACCTCACGCTGCGCGGCGTCACGCGCCGCGTTGTCATCCCGGCCGAGGTCACGCTCGAAGGCGATTCCCTACGCGCCCGCGGCGAGTTCACCGTCAAGCGGAGCGACTTCAAAGTCCCCGCCACCTCCGCCTTCCACGGCACCGTCCGCGTCCGCGACCGGTTGAAGGTTTCATTCGAGATCGTCGCGCGGAAGGAATAAAGGAAGGGCGGCCTGCTGCCCGGCCGCGTAGCGGCTGATGAATGTAGCCCGGCCTTTCAAGGCCGGGCTACATTCACATCGCCGCTGGCGCGGCGGCATAACACTCAACTTCTCACTCGGCAGCGGTGGCGATGACCTCGGCCTGCAAGCGGCTGCCGAGCGAGTCGCGCCAGACGGCTTCGAGTTCCGACACGTCCTGCGCGATGCGCTCGGCGCCGGAGGCCGTGATGCGGAGGCGCGCGCCCCCGACGCGGCCGATGACCTTGAGGGGCGCGCCGGCCTGCGCGGCGATGCGTTCGAGGCGAGTGCGCTGCGACTCTTCAAAGCTGATGAGGACGCGCGAGGGCGTCTCGCCGAAGAGCGAGGCGGCGACTGACGGCCCGTCTTCGAGCGTGACCGTCGCGCCTAAGGGGCCGCGGCCGAGCGAGGAGAAACAGCACTCCGCGAGCGCGACGGCGAGGCCGCCGTCCGAGCAGTCGTGCGCCGACTGAAGCAGCCCCTCTTCCGCGGCGAGCAGCACGGCGCGCTGCACGGCCAGCTCCCGCTCAAGGTCGAGGACGGGCACGCGCGCGCCCGAGGCTATCAACTCTTCCAGACCGCGACCCAGAACGGTCGCCTCGTACTCGCTCGCCGAGAGGTCTTCGCCGCTGTGGCCGACGAGCGCGACGAGGTGTCCGTCGCGCTTGAAGCCCTGCGTGACCACGCGCCGCACGTCCTCGACGAGGCCGACCATGCCGATCACGGGCGTCGGGTGTATGCCGCGCCCCTCGGTCTCGTTGTAGAAGGAGACGTTGCCGGAGACGACCGGCGTGCTCAGGGCTTCACAAGCCTCGGCCATGCCGTCGATGACCTCGGAGAAAGACCACATCACCTCGGCGCGCTCGGGGCTCGCGAAGTTCAGACAGTTGGTGATGGCGAGTGGCCTCGCGCCGACGCAGACGACGTTGCGGGCGGACTCGGCCACGATGAGCCTCGCGCCTTCGCGGGGACGCACGGCGCAGTAGCGGCCGTTGCCGTCGAGCGACATGGCGAGCGCGCGGCGCGTCTCCTTAATGCGCACGACGGCCGCGTCCGCGCCCGGCAGCACGGCCGTGTTCGTCCGCACCATGTGGTCGTACTGCCGGTAGACCCACGACTTCGACGCTAGGTTCGGCGACGCGAGTAGTTGACGCAGCGCTTCGTTATGATCGGTCTCCGGTTCGGAGACGACCGTGCTCGGCGCTTTGAGCACGTCGTCGAGCTGGTCGGAATTGACGACGGAGGCGTTCGCCTCATCCTCATTCGGAACCTGATTGCTGTTGCCACGCTGCGGCTCGCGCATCGGGCGTTCGTAGCGCGGCGCTTCGTCGGTGAGGTATTTCGAGGGGATGTCGGCGAGCCTCTGCCCTTCGTGGAGACAGACGACGCTGCCGGTGTCCGTGACGCGGCCGATGACGACGGCGTCGAGGTCCCACTTGCGGAAGATGTCGATGACCTGCCGCTCGCGGCCGCTGTGGGCGACGATGAGCATACGCTCCTGCGACTCGGAGAGCATGATCTCGTAGGCCGTCATCCCCTCCTCGCGCTGCGGGACGAGCGAGAGGTCCAACTCGACGCCGTTGCCCGCGCGCGCCGCCATCTCGCACGACGAAGAGGTGAGCCCGGCCGCGCCCATGTCCTGAATCCCCGCGACCGCCCCCGCGCGCATCGCTTCGAGGCACGCCTCAAGCAGAAGCTTCTCCAGGAAAGGGTCGCCGACCTGCACGGTCGGGCGTTTCTCAAGCGCCTCTTCGTCGAACTCGGCCGAAGCCATCGTCGCGCCGTGGATGCCGTCGCGGCCGGTCTTGGCGCCGACGTAGAGCACGGGGTTCCCGACACCTGCGGCCTTGCCGAAAAATATCTGGTCGTGCCGGACCAAGCCGAGCGCGAAGGCGTTGACGAGCGGGTTGAAGCCGTAGGCGTCGTCGAAGACGACCTCGCCGCCGACGGTGGGCACGCCGAAGGCGTTGCCGTAGTGCGCGATCCCTGCGACGACGCCCGCGAGCAGCGCGCGGTTGCGCCGCCCGTGCTCGGGGTGCGAGAGCGTGCCGAAGCGTAAGCTATTCATCGCGGCGACGGGGCGCGCGCCCATCGTGAAGATGTCGCGCAGGATGCCGCCGACGCCGGTCGCGGCGCCCTGGAAGGGTTCGATGAAGGAGGGGTGGTTGTGCGACTCGACCTTGAAGGCCGCGCACCAGCCGTCGCCCACGTCAACGATGCCCGCGTTCTCGCCCGGCGGGACGATGACGCGCTCGCCACTCGTCGGCAGGCGCTTGAGGTGCGTGCGCGAGGACTTGTACGAGCAGTGCTCCGACCACATGACGGAGAAGACGCCCAGCTCGACGTAGGTGGGCTCGCGCCCGAGCAGTTCGCGGATGCGCTCGAATTCTTCCGAAGTGAGGTTGTGTGCGGCGACGACTTCCGGGGTGATGGTCTCAGGGTTCATGACGGGAAACGGCGGCGACCTTGTTCGGCTGACCTTTAGGACAGCACAGGATAAAGGCTCGCGCCGGTTTCTCCAAACGCGGTTCTGTTACTTCTGCGCGCCGGCAGCCTGCGGCTTGGCTTTCAGCGCCTCTTCGAGCGCGGCGCGCAGCTCGGCCGGTTTGATGCGCCCCTTGTGTTTGAAGACGACGTTGCCCGCGCGGTCGTAGAGGAAGGTCGCGGGCAGCTCGCCGCTCCAGCTCGGGTCTACGAAGTTGATGGCGACGCTCTCGTCGGTGGCGTGGAGGAGGTAGGAGGGAAAGTTCTGGGCGCGCTGCTCCGAGAGGAACTCGGGCACGGCCTTCTCGATGTCCGAGGGGTCGTCGAGCGAGACGAGGATGAAGTCGAGTCGCGACTCGTCGTACTGCTCGCGAAGCTTGACGAGGTCAGGGAACTCCTCGCGGCAGGGCACGCACCACGTCGCCCAGAAGTTGACGAGCAGCGGGCGCACGCGCCCCGCGCCCGCGCCGAGCAGGGACTTGAGCGCGGCCTCGTCGATCTCGGTCACCTTCGGGGGCGCCGGCTTCGACGCGGCCGTCGGCGGCGCAGACGGCTTGGGCGGGACTTCTTTCTGCGTCCCGCCCGAGCCGCCCAAGAGGATCGCGGCCGTGAAGACGGCCGTCAGCATCACTTTCAACATCACACGCCTTCTAGCTCGCGCGCTTGATGGAGCAGCCGAAGGCGTTGACCTCGGACTTCTCGACGGGCTTGCCGGCGAGCGACGCCTCGATGGCGTCGCGCAGCTCGGTGCTGTTGATGGCGTCGCCGTTGCGCGAGTTGTCGATGCGCCCGCGGTAGACGAGTTTGCCCGCGGCGTCGAGGAAGTACGCCTCGGGCGTGACCTTCGCGTCGAAGCGGTCGGCGATCTTGTTGTTCGGGTCCTTCAGGATGGCGAAGGTCAGGCCCTTCTCGGCCGCGTGCGACTTGACCTCGGCGGCCGTCTCGGTCGAGTTCGAGTTGATGCCGATGACGTTGACGCCCTTGGCGCGGTAGTCTTCCGCCAGCTTCTGCATACGCTCGTTGTAGCCGTTCGAGACCGGGCACCTCGTCGCGATGAAGATGACGACCGTGCCGGCCTTACCCTTCAAAGAGGCGAGCGAGTGCTCCTTGCCGTCGGCGTCGGGCAGCGTGAAGTCGGGGACGACCGCGCCGATGGCGGCCTTCGCGTCGGGCGCGGGGTTGGTCGCGCGCGCCGCCTGCGCGGCGAACGAGAGCGCGAGGAGGAGTGCGACCGCGGAGAGCTTCTTCATAAACTTGCCTGAACTCCTTTTATCTGGAAATTAACCTGGAGAGTACCGACAGCTTAGCGAAACCGGGCGTAAAGTTCAAAGGCGGTAGGCAGTTCGCCGCGTCAGCGGCGCTTGAATGTAGCCCGGCCTTTCAAGGCCGGGTCAACCGCGTATGGAACGATGTGCGTCGCGTCAGCGACGGTTGAGCCGATGCACACCTTCAGGCGTCGCTGGCGCGACGCACACCTCGTTGACGTTCGCGTGTCCCGGCCTTGAAAGGCCGGGCTACATTCAGATGCCGCTGACGCGGCTCTCTTAAACTGCCTACTGCCGCCCGCCTACCGCCTGCTTTTTTTCAGCGTGAAGCGCCAGAGCATTCGTGCTTCCGCCTCGTCGAAGCGGTGTTCGGCGGAGGCGACGCGCCAGCGGCCCGTGAGCTGCCAGCGACCCGCGCTGAGCTTGTTGAAGAGGGGGACGACGTGGCCCGACTCGATGGCCGCGAGCAGCGCGCGGTTGCCGGGCGAGAGGTGCTGGTCGCCGTGGCGGCCCTCGCCCGTGTAGACGATTGTCTCGCCGTCTGCGGAGCGCGCGTCCGGGTAGCAGGGGTTGATGCGGCCGAAGTCTGTGAGCAGCGAGACGAGCCGCTCGCCCCGGTGGTAGACGCCGTTGCGGACGCGGTGCGTGCGGCTCACCTCCTCCCAGGTGAGGACGGGAGCGGCGGTGTCGGCCTCAGGCTCTTGAAGTTCGACGCGTGCGTTCGGCCTTCGCCTTTTAACTTTCGGCTTCACTTCACGGAGGCGAGGGTCGCGGCGAGCGAGCGGAAGATGGGGCTCCCGTCCGTGGAGCCGAGCAGGTCTTCGCACGCGCGCTCGGGGTGCGGCATCATCCCGAGCACGTTGCGCTCGCGCGAGCAGATGCCCGCGATGTGGTCGCGCGAGCCGTTGATGTTCGACAGCTCGCCCGACTCGCCCGCCGGGTCGCAGTAGCGGAAGACGACGCGGTCTTCGCGGACCAGCTCTTCAAACGTCTCGTCGTCGCAGACGTAGTTGCCCTCGGCGTGCGCGACCGGGAGGCTCAAGACCTGCCCGCCGCGCAGCTCGTGCGTGAAGGGCGAACTCGTAGTCTCGACGCGCACGTTGACGTGTTGGCAGACGAAGTGCAGCTCGCGGTTACGGATGAGCGCGCCGGGCAGAAGCCCCGACTCGCAGAGGATTTGAAACCCGTTGCAGATGCCTAAGACGAACCCGCCGCGCGCGGCGAACTCCTTGACCGACGAGATGACCGGCGAGAAAGAGGCGAGCGCGCCCGCCCGCAGGTAGTCGCCGTAGGAGAAGCCGCCCGGGATGATGACCGCGTCGTAGGTCGAAAGGTCCGTCTCGCGGTGCCAGATGAAATCGACGGGTTGCCCGACGTGCTTCGAGATGACGTGGTACGCGTCGTGGTCGCAGTTCGACCCGGGAAAGACGATGACTCCGAATTTCATCACTCGACCTCCACGCGGTAGTCCTCGATGACGGGGTTCGAGAGCACGTCGCGCGCCATGCGCTCGGCCGTCTCGCGGGCGCGGGCGGTGTCGAGCGCCGGGTCGAGCGCGATCTCGAAATACTTGCCCTGGCGCACGTCGGCGACGCCGTCGTAGCCGAGCAGGCCGACCGAGTGCTGGATGGCCTTGCCCTGCGGGTCGAGCACGCCCTGCTTGAGTGTGACGTAGACTTTTGCTTTCAACGGTCTCTCCCGAAAGTTCAGAGTGCGAAGCGCCAACTTAAACGAGACGCGCCCGGCGTTCAAGCGCGGCCGATTCGGCGGCTCAAAGCTCCATCGTCATCTCGTGCTGCCGCAGGACCTCGCGGAAGCCGTGTTCGAGGAGCGGCGCGGCGAAGAGGCCGCGCTCCGGCTCGTTCTTGAGCTGGAGCTTCCCTTCGATGTGGCCGAGCGCGGCGCACATGGCGCGCGCCTGCCGCGCGTCGGCGGCGGCGAGGTCGGTGACGAAAGTCTCGCCCTCCACCGTGCGCCGGAAGAGCGCGTAGGCCCGGGGCCGCGCGCGCGCGCCGAGGTAGAGCCCGTTCGGTTCCGCCGCCAGCAGACTCACCGGCTCGCGCTGCCAGACGGGCGGCTCCGGGTGCAGGCGCGTGAAGTGTTCGAGCAACTCCGCGCCCGGCGCCTCCCGCGGCGTCGCGACGCGCCCGCGCGCGGCCGCCTTCCACTCGGCCGGGCGTTCCATGACGAGCAGGTCGCGCGTAAGGCGCATCCCGGCCCGCTCGTAGAGGCGTTGCGCCGCCGTGTTCCCCGCGAGGACTTCGAGCGAGAGGCGGCGCAGCCCCGCGGCGCGCGCCCGCGCGAGCAGCTCCGACAAGAGCCTGCGCGCGAGCCCGCGGCCGCGCCAGCGCGGGACGACCCCGAAGCCGCCGCACCACCCCCTCGTCCCGCGCATCGCGAGCACCGCCATCCCGACGGCCTCCGCGCCCTCGAAGGCGACGAGCGAGTTCAGGAGGTCGTGCTGTTCAAAGCGGGCGCGGCGCGCGAGGAAGGTCACGTCAACCACGGCGGCGATGGGGTAGCCCTCGAACGAGGACGTGAAGGCCGCGGCGAACGCTTCGAGCGACACCGTCGCGGCGGAAACGAATCTCACCCCGTCATCAGTCAATGCTTCACCCTCCGGATTCGCCGAAGACGCGCGCGAAGACAACGGGCACGTTGCGCATGTAGGGCTCGGGCGAGAGCACCCGCGCGACCTCTTCGGCCGTGAGAAGTTTGGAGATGTCCGGGTCCGAGAGGACGTGCGTAAGGAACTCGCCGCCCTCGTCCCAGGTCTGCATCGCGTTGCGCTGCACCCACTCGTAAGCCTGCTCGCGGGAGACGCCCGCGCGCGTGAGCGCCAGAAGGAGTTGGCCGCTGTAGACGAGCCCGCGCGTCGCCGCGAGGTTCGAGAGCATCCGCTCGGGGTAGACGACGAGCGTGTCGAGGAGCGACGTACACTTGTCGAGCATGTAGTCGAGCGCGATCGACGCGTCGGGCAGGACGACGCGCTCGGCCGAAGAGTGCGAGATGTCGCGCTCGTGCCAGAGCGCGACGTTCTCAAGCCCGACCACGGCGTAGCCGCGCACGACGCGCGCCATCCCGCACAGACGTTCGGACAGAATCGGGTTGCGCTTGTGCGGCATCGCAGACGAACCCTTCTGCCCCTTCTTGAAACGCTCCTCGGCCTCGCGCACCTCCGTGCGCTGCCAGTGGCGGACCTGGAGGGCGAACTTCTCGATTGAGGCGGCGCAGATGGCGAGCGTCGTCAGGTACTCCGCGTACACGTCGCGCTGGACGACCTGCGTGGAGACGGGCGCGGGCCGGAGCCCCAGACGCGCGCAGACCCTCTCCTCCACCTCCGGGTCGAGGTGCGCGAACGCGCCGACGGCGCCGCTGATTTTACCGACCGCGACCGCCTCTCTTGCTCTTTCCAACCGCACGCGGTTGCGCCGCGTCTCGTCGTACCAGAGCGCGAAGGTGAGGCCGAAGGAGGTCGGCTCGGCGTGGACGCCGTGCGTGCGCCCGACCTGCGGCGTGGCTTGGAACTCGAAGGCGCGGCGCCGGAGGACTGCGAGCAGCGCGTCCGTCTTCGCGAGCAGCAGGCCGCAGGCGTCGCGCAGCAGCAGGGCGCTGGCCGTGTCCACCACGTCCGAAGAGGTGAGCCCGTAGTGGACGAAGCGCGCGGCCTCGCCGATCTGCTCGGCGAGCGCCGTGGTGAAGGCGATCACGTCGTGGTCGGTCGTCTGCTCGATCTCGCGGATGCGCTCGACGGTGAACGCGGCCTTTCGCTTGATCTCTTCCACGGCCTCGCGCGGGATCGTCCCCATCTCCGCGTGCACCTCGCAGACGGCGACCTCCACGTCCAGCCACTTCTGAAACTTGTTCTGCTCCGACCAGAGCGCGCCCATCTCGGGCAATGTGTACCTTGAGATCATGCGGGTCTCGGTCCTACTTCCTTCCCGCCTCCTCGGCGGCCCTCAGTTCATCTGCCCGTTGGAGCCACCGGTGCAGGCTGGTCGTCAGCCGCCACCCGACGGCGACCGGCTTGTCCGGCTCGTCTTTGCCGTCGTCCCACTCGTTGACTTTCACGCCGGGTCGCTTGCGCGTGCGGCGGACGACGATGCCGTGCGCGTAGTCGCGGCCGACGCGCGTGACCTCGACCTGCTCGTTGAAGTGTTCGGAGTCGAGCGCGTTGAGCGTCATGCCGCGGCGGAGCCCCTGGTCGCTGCCCGCGTTGATGCGGACGGGCGTGACCAGCTCGTCCCACCACTCGTTGTCGGGGACGACCTCGACGTAAGCCTTGCCGACGCGCGTGACGCGTGCGTCGATGGGTCTGCGCACGTACTGCCGGTACTCGGGCGGCACGGTCGGCAGCAACGCGGTCGGCTTCCCGCCGTCTTCGTGGTGTGAGAGGAACTCGCGCTCCTCCTCTACGCCGCGCGGCTGGTTGTAAGGGCCGAGCCCGGCGACGTAGTCGCAGAAGCTCGCGACGGCGTACTCCTCGACGAGGTAGCGCTGCCCGCCCCACTTGACCTTAACGTACTTGCGCGGCTCGGGCGTCCCGGCGCGGTGCTTCGAGACGACCTCGAAGTATGCGGGCGTGTCGGCGACGACCTCGCCGTAGTCGAGGTCGTCCACGTTCGCCATACAGGTGTTGACGTTGAAGAAGACGAACCCCTTCGGCGACACGCGCAAGACGTGCGCGCGCACGGACGTGTCGATGAGGTAGACGCCCGCCCAGCCGTCGCCCCCGTCCCCGTCGCCCGTGCGCTCCCAGAGGGCGCGCGCGGCCGCGGCCTGCTCGGCCGTGTACCTGTTCGACTCGAACCACCAGGGCTCCGTGAAGCCGTTCTGCCAGCGGTCGTCAACGACGGCGGCCGGCTCCTGCGCCGCCGCGGCCCGCGCGAAGAGCAGGCACAGGGCGAAGGCCGTCAGGCGAAAGGCGTTGGCTCGCATCTCCCGTCGCTCCTTCCGGGTAAGTGATGAGTGCTTCAGTGATAAGGATGAAGGCAGAGCCGGCTCTTCCTCTTATTATCACTCGACACTATTTTAAAGCGTCCGAAGTGACCGTGTAGCCGGCGAGCAGCCACTCGCCGCCGCGCTCAAGGAGCGTGAAGCGTTCGGTGGCGCTGCCGCGCTCGAAGCGGGTCGAGTAGAAGAGTTCGAGCGCGTGCCCCGAGAGCGGCGCCGAGGCGCTCTGCTGCTCGGTGCCCTTCGTGAGCGCGCGACTCTCGACGCGCCCGAGGCGCTCGCGCACGCGCGCGAGGATGCGCGCGCTCTCCTCGGCCGAGACCTGCGCGCGCCACTCGGGCGCGGCCTCCGCGTAGACCTTCTCGTCGCGCCCGGCGGCGATGTCTTCGGTCACGCGCTCGACGGTCGTCTGCGCCCCGGCCGGCACGCTGCGGCGCTCGTCCACGGCGCAGGAGGGAGAAAGGAGTAGACAGTAGACCGCAGTCAGTAGGCAGTAGAAAACCTTTCGTCGCTCGTACCGTGCGGCTGTCATCTTCATCATCAAGCGGAGCCTACTGACTACTTCCCCCCTCACAGCTCTATCCAGGGCGTCGGTTCCTTGTGGTTCGAGAGGGTGATGCGGGTCGCGGGCTGGAAGAGGCCGCCGCGCTCGCGCAGCGCCGACTCGGCGGTGAACTTGGCGAGGTCGGGGTTGTTGGCGCGCTGCGAGAGATGTGCGAGCACGATGTGCGCGGCCGTGCCGTCGAAGCCGTCGCGCAGCCAGACGGCCACGTCCTCGTTCGAGAGGTGGCCGGTGCGCGACAGTATCCGCTGCTTCAGCTCCCAGGGGTACACGTCGCACGCCTTGAGCATGTCGCGGCTGTGGTTCGACTCGATGACGATGGCCGCGCAGCCCTTCAACTGCTCGGCGACGAGCGTCGTCACGCACCCGAAGTCCATGAGCGTCGCCACGCGCACGCCGTCGTGCGTCGCCACGAAGCCGAAGTTGTCGGCGGCGTCGTGCGGGACGGTGAAGGGGTGGAAGTCGATCTCGCCGATCTGAAAGTCCTGGCTCGAAGAGATTTCGACCGTGCGGTCGCGCATGGACTCGGCGCGCTTCTTCGGCTCGTCGTTGGTGCGCGCCTTCTCGCGGATGTAGGCGTCGCGCGTCGCGCCCGAGATGTAGACGGGGCACGAGAGCGATTTCAAGAGCACGCGCAGGCCGCCCGCGTGGTCGGAGTGCTCGTGCGTGATGACGACGCCGTCGAGGGCGCCCGCGTCCTCGCCGACGAGCGCGAGCCGGCGCACCGTCTCCTTCGCCGAGAGACCCGCGTCCACCAGCACGCGCGTCCGCCCCGCGCAGATGAGCACGGCGTTGCCCGTCGAGCCGCTTCCTAAAACGGTGAGTCTCATCCTCTCAACCAGCCTCAGAATATGCCCCGCGCGGGACTCCGAACGCAAACGGCGGCGGGCGAAAAGTCTTGCTTGAGGTCTTACTCGTCCAGGATGAGCTTCGAGAACTTGTGGCCGCCGGCGATGTAGAGGTTGTTCTCTGCGTCGAACGTGAGTGCATCGACGGCGTGCGGGGTTTTGAGTGTGCGCAGGAAGCGTCCGTCCGGCTCGTAGACGTGAATCTTGTCGAACGGCTCGCAGACGTAGACGCGCCCGCGCGGGTCGGACGCCAGCGCCGAGGGCGGGCCGTACTGCCCCGGCTCGCGCCCCTGCCCGCCGAAGCGCGCGAGGTACTTGCCCTCGTTCGTGAAGCGGAAGACGGCGATGTCCTCGTCGTCGTACCAGTGCTCGCCCGCGACGCCGCCGATGGCGTAGAGCGAGTAGACCTCGCCGCCCGGCCCCGAAGCGACGCGCAGCGCCCCGACTTCGAGCTTCTTGTCGAGCTGCGAGCTGACGAAGCGGTGCGTGCGGCGCGCGGCCCGCCCGTCCGTGCCCATCCGCACCAGCTCGTCGTCGTCGCCCTTCTGCGAGACGATGAGCAGTCCGCCGCCGGGGACGACCGCCGCGTCGTGTATGTAGTCCGACCCGTGCCCGGCGCCTAAGACCTCGCCCGTCTCGCCGTTGAGCTTGAGGATAACGCCGGCCAGCACCGCGTAGAGCTGGTTCGCGTTGCCCGCGAGGAGTTTGTCGGGGCCGCCGCGGAGCTTCCGATACCACTTCGTCTCGGTGGGGATGTTCCACGTGTTGAGGAACTTGCCCGCGGGGTCGAAGCGCTGCACGCGCCGCGTGTCGTCGGAGACGTAGACGCGCCCTTCGCCGTCCACGGCCACGCCCAGAGAGTCTTTGAAGAGTCCGGGGCCGGTGCCCTCCGCGCCGACGGTGTAGGCGACGGTGTAGCCGTTGGGCTTCGGCTTCGGCGTCGGGGTGGTTCGCGGAGGGTAAGACGGCGGGACGAACGTCGCGCGGTTCGTGTTCGACGAGCGTCTCGTGGCGACGAGAAGGCCGATGGCGCCGGCGACGACGAGGAGGGCGACGATGGCGATGGCGATCTTCTTCGGCGTCGCTTCTTCGACGCCGTACGAAGTCTTCAACTCTTGCTGCGGGGGAGGAGGCGGCGGCGGGCGCAGCTCCGGGGGCACGACCACCAGCGAGTTGCAGAATTGACACCTGACGAGCGGCGCGTCGATGCGCTCGAATTCGAGCGTCGCGGCGCACTGTGGGCAGTTGAAGACTTTCAACTCGGTGGCCCCCGCCTTTAAGGCTTACGGTCTTCGCCGGCCTCGGCCTTCCAGTCGCCGCCGCCCTCGAACTCGACGCGCGTGATCTGCACACGCTGTCTGCCCGCGGTGAGGTGGCGCGTGCTCTCGTCGGGTTCGATGAAGACCGCCCGGTTGAGCGTCAGCGTCTCGCCGGCCGCGACGCGCTGCTTGAGCTGGAGGCGGTAGCGCTTCAACTCCTTCCCCGTCGCGGGGTCGTAGAAGACGTGCGCCCACTCGATTGACTTGACTGACTTCTCGCCCGTGTTCCTGACCGTCAGCCGCGACTCGTACTTGAAGACGTAGTCGGTGCCGCGCTTGACCTTCAGCTCGACGCCCGACTTGCCGCTGCGCACCACCCCGACCGGGATGTAGCCCCCGTACTTCCAGTCGAACGCGGAGACCTCCACCCCCGGCGCGCCCCTGCGCTCCTCAACAACCTCCTGCGCTGACGCAAGTGTCGCCAACGCGCAGAGGAGGAGAGTGATTTTTGGAATTGTCAGCATCATCAAAGCGCCGCTGACGCGGCGATTTGGATTTCAGACTTCGAGCCGGGCGCGGTCTACGCGGAAGCCGTTGAGGTCGCCGAGCGCGCCGAGGGCGAGCCGGTCGGTCTTGAAGTGCTCGGTGGCGACGCGGAGCATGTCTTCGGGCGTGACGGCCTCGATGCGCGCGATGACCTGCTCGGTCGGGATGCGGCGGCCGTGGACGATCTCCTGACGTGCGAGCGTCCCGGCGCGCGCGCTCGTCGATTCGAGGCCGAGCAGGATGGACGAGACGGCTTGGTCCTTGACGAGTCGCAGCTCGTCTTCGCCGACGGCCTCGCGCAGGACGCGGCGCATCTCTTCGAGGGAGATGTCTAAGACCTCGCCCAACTGCTCGGGCGAGGTGCCCGCGTAAATCTGGAAGATGCCCGCGTCGGTGAAGTGGCTCCCGGCGGCCCCGACCGAGTAGGCCAGCCCCCGCTCCTCGCGCACGCGCTGCCAGAGGCGCGAACTCGTGCCGCCGCCGATGACCGAGCCGAGGAGGCTCGCGGCGTAACGGTCTTCGTGGCGCGCCGAGGGGAAGGGCGCGGCGATGATGAGGTGCGCCTGTTCCAGCTCCTTCTTCCGTTGAATCAGGATCGGCGCGGCCGGGCTCGGCGAGACTTCGTCAACGCTTTTGACTCCGCCGCCGTCCGCGTTCTCTTTATCGAAAGCGCGCGCGGCCAGCTCGACCAGTTGCTCGTGCTCGACGTTGCCGGCGGCGGCGACGACGAGGTTCGGCGGCGCGTAGGCCGCGGCGTGGAACGCGGCGGTGCGCTCGTGGTCGAAGGTCGAGACGGTCTCTTCGGTC
Source organism: uncultured Acidobacteriota bacterium (assembly GCA_963726735.1). GTDB lineage: Bacteria > Acidobacteriota > Blastocatellia > Pyrinomonadales > Pyrinomonadaceae > QHXN01. Next base: position 65,763 of record CAVSDM010000017.1, on the reverse strand, counting down.
CCCTCGATGGGGCGGCCCAAGGGGTGGCCGGGGAAGTAGGCGGCGTTGAAGATTTCGGCGAGGAACTCGTCCGGAGTGTCCTCGACCATCTTCATCTCCTCGATGATGACCTTCTGCTCGCGGCGCAGCTCCTCCTCGTCGAAGCGCGGGCGGGCGAGCATGTCGGTCAGCAGGTCGAAGGCCGCGGGGACGGACGTGTCCACGACCTTCATCGCGAAGCCGGTCATCTCGTGCGTCGTGTAGGCGTCGAAGTGGCCGCCGAGGCGGTCACTCTCGACGGCGATGTCTAAGGCCGTGCGCCGATTCGTCCCCTTGAAGACGGCGTGCTCGATGAAGTGGCAGACGCCGTTCCAGTCCTCGGGCTCGTGGCGCGAGCCGCGCCGGACCCAGATGCCGACGGTGGCGGAACGAAGGCCGGGCATCCGCTCCGTAAGCACGGTGAGCCCGTTGGGAAGTCTGGTCAACTTAACTTGTTCGGTCATTACTTCGGAAAGCTTTAAGGAAACCCCTCGGCCGGTATGCAAAACTTTGAGCCTCTGACGTTTGAGCGGGCATCGTAGCACGCGGGCCGGGGGCGGGCAAACCATCCGTCGGCGCGCGCGCATCTCAGGGCACTGAAGCTTTGAATTTAAAGGCCGACCTGCTTGACACCCCCCTCGAAGTTGGCGGAAAATGCTGGCTCCGCCTGTTGCGGGTCGGACACACAGAAGGGTTAAGCCTGAAAAAGTGTCGCTCGTTGTGACGCCGGGATTGGAGCCGCACACCCAGACAGCTCCCAACCCTCGCCCGGACGCCGCCCTGGACACAGTCAAAGCTAGGGGTTCAGCTCCGGGAGCGAAGTGGAAAAGTCCCGGCGCAGTCCCGGAGGTTTTGCTGCGATGAGAAAATTCAACTGGCGCATCTTCCCCGTGCTGCTCGCGGCCCTTTCGGTCGTCGCGGCCGACGGGGGGGCGCAGCGGGCGCGGGGCGCAGAGCCCTCCGGAGGGGAGCGCCGCAGCAGTCTGGGCACCATCAGCGGCGCCGTCCTCGACCGCGCGGGCAACCCCGTCGCGGGCGCGCTCGTTAAGATTCTGCGCGACGGCTTCAACGAGGTCGTCAAGGAGACGAAGAGCGCTTCGGACGGCACCTTCGCCGCGCGCGTCATCCCGGGGCGCTACCTGATCCGCGCCGTGGCCGACGGGTTCACGCCCGCGACCTTCTCCTCCGTCGAGGTCTCGCCCGCGACCGAACTCGTCTACCGCTTCAACCTCCAGCCCGTCGGCGACGGCAACACGCGCCCCGAGCGCCGCGCCGACCGCAACGACCCCAAGTTCCGCATCCGCGCCGCGCACGCGCGCCGCTCCGTCTTCAACGCGGGCGACGCCGAGGACGAGACCGTCCGCCGCGTGCTCGAAGAGCTGGAGGAGCAGGAGCGCGTCGAAGCCTCGGAAGAGGAGCTGGCCCTCTCGGACGAGCCGCAGGAGGAGAGGCGCACCAACCGCACGCGGACGCAAGGCTACGTCGAGACCTACTTCGGCTCGTCGGGCCTGCCCGGCGCGGGCACGTACACGGGCCTCAACTTCGCCGTCGCGACGCCGGTCAATCGTCAGGTTCAACTCATCTTCGCCGGGCAGGCCGGCGAGTTCGAGCGTCTGGAAGCGACCGCGCGCATCCGCGCCGGCGCGCGCCACCTCATCAGCGCGACCTTCGGCGGCGCGCGCCTGCCCACGCTCCCGACCGTCCGGAACGCGGAGGAGAGCGTCGGCGCCAAGCTCGGCTTCGGCGCCGCGCGCGGCGAGAAGTTGGAGCAGGTCTCGGTGCGCGCCGTGGACGAGTGGGTCGTGCGCGACGGCGTGGTCGTCGTGCTCGGGCTCGACTACTCGAAATTTGTCGGCGGCGAAGGCGGGTTCACGCCGCGGCTCGGCGTCGCCTTCGACGCCAACGCGCGCACGCGCCTGCACGCCTCGTTCGCGCCCGGCGCGGACTCCGGCGCGCGCGCCGACGGCGTCGAGTTCGAGGACGGCGAGATCGTCTTCAAGGAGAACCCGGGGCAGGCCGTCGCCATCATCGACGGCCAGGCCGTGCTTGAGCGCAGCCAACGCCTGGAGTTCGGCGTCGAGCGCATACTGAGCGAGAACTCTTCGGTCGAGGCCACGGCCTTCTTCGACACCGTCTCGGGCCGCGGCGTCGGCCTCCTGAGCGCCCCGCTCGAAGGCTTGACGGGCGAGGGCGGCGCGACGCTCCTCGACATCGCGAACCAGCAGGGCGGGGCGCAGGGCCTGCGCGTCGTCTACACGCGGCGCGTGAGCAGCCGCCTCAAGGCTTCGGCCGGCTACGCCTTCGGGCGCGGCCAGCAGCTCTCGCCCGAGGGCCTGAACGGCGGCCCCGACCAGCTCTTCCAGAGCACCTTCTTCCAGACCGCCGCCGCGCAGCTCGACGCGAGCCTGCTCGACGGGATGAACGTCCGCACGGTGCTGCGCTTCTCGCCGCGCGCCGCGGTCTTCGCCATCGACCCGTTCGCCGGCCGGCTCGCTGTCTACGACCCCAGTCTGAGCATTCTCGTCACGAAGGAGCTGCCGAACTTCGGCCTGCCCGTCCGCGCGCAGGCGACCGTGGACGCGCGCAACCTCCTCGACCTGACGACGGGCGTCGAAGACGGCGAGACGCAGCTCTCGCTCGGCGCGCTCCGACGCTCTCTGCGCGGGGGGATTTCGGTCAGGTTCTAAGGCCCGCCGGCCGTCCCGAGGGGCCGCCGGTTTCAGACAAAGTCCCCGCGTCCAGGCTCACACGAGAAGACGCGGGGACTTTGTGTATCAACGGTTTATCCGAATTTTCGGAGGCGATACGAAATTCTGAATCGGCGGCGGAGTCTGCCCCGGGCCGCGCGTCTTAAATTGACGCGACTCCGCCCCGCGGTTAAGAGCGCGTCAGTACAGGGATTGGGGCGGCGCCGCAAACGGGTCGTTAAATACGACGGGCGCGGAAGTCCGGCGGCGTTCAAGCTGGAATACAGCTTGCTTCAAAACTTTTGATTTACCAGGGCTCGAAGCCTGCCGGGTCCTGAAGGCCCGAGCCGGGCGCGTTCCTCAAGCTCGAATGACAAAAGGGTCGCGTGTAAGACGATGAAGGATTCCGTGCTGACGACGAAGGGCTGGGCGCTGCTGATCGTGGCGGCGGTGCTCGTCGCGGCCGGCACGATCAACTTCGCGCAGCGCCTCACGCACAAGCCGCCCCCGACCGACGGCATCGACTGGGTCAAGACGGACGACGGCATCGTCGTGCGCTCGTTCGAGCAGGACTCGCCCGCGGGGCGCAAGGGCGTTTTCGGCGTGCTGCCGGGCGACCGGCTGAAGGGCGTCGTCGTCGGCGACAGCGAGGAGCGCGACGAGGTCACGACGACCTACGACGTACAGACTCTTCCTCGAAGAGGCGAAGGTCGGCGGGCGCATCGGCTACCTCATCGAGCGCCCCTCGAACCCCGAAGACACGCGCTTCTACTGGATCTACCTCGACAACCTGCCGGCGCAGCGGACGCTGACCCCGCGCGACCTCTACCTCAACCTGATCGGCGTCGTCTACCTGCTGGTCGGGCTCTTCGTCTTCTTCAAGCAGGGCGGGCGGGCGCCCTTCGCGCTCCACTTCGCGACGCTCTGCCTCGTCGCCTTCGTCTTCCACTTCTACAAGCCCTACGGCGGTCTGCGAAGACTTCGACCTCGCCGTCGAGTTCTTAGACAACGCGGCCTTCGCGCTCTTCGCGCCGGTGCTGCTGCACTTCTGCGCGGTCTACCCCGTCCGCTATCAACTCTCCGAGAGCAGGCCGCGGCTCGTCTATCTGCTCTACGCGCCCGCGGCGCTGCTCGTGGCGCTCGCGGGCTTCTTTGATTTCACGCCAGCGCTGCACAACCGCTGGCCGGGCTCGGGGCTCTTCGGCCTGCTCTTCGCGGCCTACGAGGCTCTGCCCGAGGACTTCCCCGTGCGCCTCGCCGTGGCGGAGATGGCCTTCCTGACGGTCTCGCTCATCGCGGGCTCGTTCATCCTCGTGCGCCGGTTCGTGAAGAACGAGTCGGCCATCGTCCGCCAGCAGTTGAAGTGGGTCGTGTGGGGCTCGGCGCTGGCGGTGACGCCGTTCACGCTGCTCTACGCGGCCGGCTACCTCTTCGGCGTGGGCGAAGGCTTCCTGAGCGAGACGACGCGGAAGTGGATGACGGACGCGGCCGTGCTGCCGCTGGTGCTCATCCCGCTCACGTTCGGCAACTCGGTCGTGCGCTACCGCCTGATGGACGTGGACATGGTCGTGCGGCGCACGGCCGTCTACGCTTCTGACGACGCTGACCATCGCGCTGATGATCGGCTCGGTCGTCTACGTCGCGGGGCTCTACGCCTTCGGCGGCGAGGTCATCACGCCGGGCGTCGTCACGATGCGCGTCATCATCGCGGTCGCGGCGATGGCCGTCATCGTGATGACGGCCGCGCCGCTCAAGAACTTCCTGCAAGAGCGCACCGACCGCTTCTTCTACGGCGAGCGCTACGACCTGCGCGCGGGCCTGCTCGACTTCGGCCGGACGCTCTCGGCGACGACCTCGCTCGAACCCCTGCTCGACGCGCTGGTCAGCCGCCTCCAGCAGGTCTTGGGCGTCGAGCGCGTCGCCATCTTCATCGAGGACACGCGCGGCGGCGGCTCCTACCGCGTGGCGCGCGCCGCCGGGCTCTCCTCCGACATCATCGTCCCGCCCGACTTCCGCGAGATGATCCGCACGCGCTCGGCCGAGGACGGCATCGTGCGCGCCGACGGGATCGACATGCCGCCCGAGACGAACGGGTTCGTGCGCCGCGCGCTCCACTACTACGTGCCGTGCGTCGTGCGCGGGCGGATGGTGGCGGTCATCGGTCTGGGTCGTTCGACGGGCGGCGCGCTGCTCTCGTCGGAAGACCTCGAAATCCTGCGCACCGTCTCGGGCTACGTCGCCGTCGCCATCGAGAACAGCCTGCTCTACCAGGAGCAGAAGGAGCGCGCCGAGGAGCTGGCGCTCCTGAAGGAGTTCAACGAGTCCATCGTCGAGTCCATCAACGTCGGCATCCTGACGGCGGACGCCGAGGGGCGCGTGACGGCCTGCAACTCCGCGCTCGAAGAGATGCTGGGCCTGCGGCGCGACGAGGCGACGGGGCACGCGCGTCGAAGACCTCTTCGCCGAGGACTTCGCCGAGACCCTGCGGCTCGCGCTCGGCGAGCAGGGCTGGGAGCTGACCGAGCTGCGCAACATCTACAAGCTGCACACGGCGACGCGGACGGGCCGCACGCTCATCCTCAACATCGCGCTCGCGCCCTTGAAGCGCGCCGACGCGGCCGTGCACGGCGGCGTGCTCGTCGTCCTCGAAGACGTGACGGGGCGCGTCCGGCTCGAAGAGCAGTTGCAGCAGCGCGAGAAGCTCTCCTCCATCGGCCTCCTCGCGGCGGGCGTCGCGCACGAGATCAACACGCCGCTGACGGGCGTCTCCTCGTACACGCAGATGCTTCTCGGCATGCTCGCCGAGACCGACCCGAAGCACGCGCTCTTACAGAAGATTCGGCGGCAGACCGACCGCGCCACCGGCATCGTCAACAACCTCCTCAACTTCTCGCGCACGGGCGGCGCGACCGACTTCGCCGAGGTGAACCTCGCGCCGCGTGCTCGACGACACGCTGCAACTGCTGGAGCCGCAGTTGCGCCAGAGCCGCGTCGAGATCGCGCGCGAGTACGCGGACGACCTGCCGCGCGTCTACGGCAACGCGGGCAAGCTCCAGCAGGTCTTCACCAACCTCCTGCTCGAACGCGCGCGACGCCATCCCCGACGGCGGGCGCATCACGCTGCGCGCCCGCCTCCGACGACCGCGACGCGCTCACGCGTCGAGGTCGCGGACAACGGCATCGGCATCGCGCCCGAGAACGTCGCGCGCATCTACGACCCGTTCTTCACGACGAAGGGCGTCGGGCGCGGCACGGGCCTCGGCCTCGCCGTCTCCTACGGCATCGTGCAGGAGCACTCCGGCCACATCGCCGTCGAGAGCGCGCCCGGCCGCGGCACGACCTTCCGCATCACCCTCCCCACCGCCGGCGCGCGCACGCGCCTCCAGGCCGCGAGCGACTAACACGCAAGACAACCTTCGCGTTCTTGGAGAGCGCCACTTGTTTGCACGGCGTGCGGCGGCGGCGGTCAAAACACACGGAGAAGTATCCGGGGACGAAAGACGGCGCGCGGGCGTTGCTGCAGGAATTTCTGAAGCCCGGCGCGGACACGAAAAAGATGACGATGGAGTTGCGCCCGACGAAAGAGGACTACCGCGCGTTCTACGCCGACGAGGCTACGGCCACACGGGCGGAGACCTATTTCGATAAACTCTGGTCGGGCGGCAACGCGGTGGTCGCGCCGAAAGAGGGGCAGACCGAGTTGAAATTGGTTTCGGCGACGACGGAAGATCTGAAGAACTCGCAAGGCGAATCGTCGGAGTTTCCGGGCGGCATGCTCTCTCTGGCTTCGACCGACAACTTGAAACCGAATTTGACGATCTACGCTTTCAAGTTCGTCAAGCCGGGCGAAAGTACGGGGATGGCTTTCGAGGGGCTGACTCATGTCAACGGGCATTGGCGTCTGTTCCCGAAGCCCTGGAGGTTTATGGAGGGAGGTTAGAGGGGCCGCGGGCGCTCCTCCATTCCGAGGCTGAATGAGCAGAGGGCAGCCACTGGCTGCCCTCTCTCTTCACACACCGCCCATACTTATCCGGCTATGAGGTCAACACGTCGGCTTCCGCTCGGGAGGAAGGCGTCGAGCCACACATCTCCGCTAAATAACGCTTGCTTTTAACGGCGCCGGTGCTAATCTCGCACGCGCTTTCACATCAACGGACGGGGAAGACGGTCTCCAACCTTTATGAGCAAGCGCAAACAGGTTCGGCGTCTGAGCTGCGTGCGCGTGCGCCGCGGCGGCCGGCCTCGCGCTCGCCGCCGGCCTTTACCCGACGCCTCCGCGGGTTCGCGGCCGAAGGCGCCCGCCGCCCTCACCCGCGCGCAGGCGGAGCGCGTGGACATCCGTCTGCGCTCTCTGACGACGCAGGCCACGGGGCAGTTGACCATCGAGGCGAGCGAGGGCGGCGGCCGCGCGCGCCTGACCGCGCTGAACCTGCCGGACCCGCAGACGGTCGCGGCGGGCTCGACGACCTACGTCGTCTGGGCCGTGAGCGGCCGGCGCATCTTTAACCTGGGCGAGCTGCGGCGCGACGAGCGCGGCAACGGCGGCCTCGCGTTCGACCGCCCACGGGGTCTCGAACGCTACGGCATCATCGTCACCGCCGAAGCGTCGCCCGATGTCGGGCGCCCCGGCGACCCTGTGCTCACGACCCGCGCCGACGAGGCCGCCGCGCTCTACCCCTCGAAGCCCGAGGCCGCGCCCGCCGCGCCCGACACGGCTCACGAACACCCCGAACACGGACAAAGCGAGCACGCCAAGCCCACGGCCGCGCCCCTGCCGCCCGCCGCCGCGCGCCGCGCGCGCACGGTGCTCCGGGCGACTTCTACGCCGAGGTCGATGACGCGCTCGCCTCGCACGGCGGCGGCCGCGTCATCGAGCTGGAAGGCGACGCGGCGGCGCCGAACGCGCGCGGCGCCGCGCGCGCCACGCTCAACTCCAACCGCGCCTACGTCCGCGCCAACTTCCGCGGCGTGCCGCTCCCTTCGGCGTTGGGCGCGGGCGTCTACGTGCTCTGGGGCGTCATCCCCGACGGCCGCATCGTCTACATGGGGAGCCTCCCCGCGTCCGAAGACCTCAACCGCGTCGAGGTCTACGTCCGCGTCGCCGGCTTCGAGACGGACGACTACACGCTCCTCGTCACGGCCGAGCGCGCCCGCCCCGCCCACGCGCCCGACGGCCGCCGCCTGCTCAAGCCCAAAGACTCCGCCTCCGTCAAGTGACCGCCGCCCCGCCGCCGGGTATAACTGAGTGATGAGTGATGAGTGACTGAGTGACTGAGTTAGAAGACAGTCGTCTTCACTCAATCCCTCAGTCACTCATCACTCATCACCTTTCTGAGGTGTCTGGATGGCGAGAAAAGGTTCAGTCCTCGTCGTGGACGACGAGGAGATCATGCGGGACGTGCTGGAGACGCTGCTCTCGGCCGAGGGCTATCGCGTCGATCTGGCGAAGACGGGCGAGGAGGGCCTGGAGTGTTACGGCCGGCGCGCCTATGACGTGGTGCTGCTCGACGTGTCGATGCCGGGCATGGGCGGCCTGCGCGCGCTCGAAGAGATTCTGAAGGCCGACCCCGAGGCCGTCGTCATCATCATCACGGCCTACGCCACCTTCGACACCGCCATCGGCGCGTGGGAGCGCGGCGCCTTCAACTGCATCCGCAAGCCCTTCCAGAACGAGCAGATCATCGAGACGGTCGCCTCCGGCATCAAGCGCCGCCGCAAGGAGGAGGAGCGCCAGAACCTCCGCCGCGCCATGAGCCGCAGCGTCGAGCGCGGCTCCATCATCGGCCGCTCCGAGAAGATGCAGGCCATCTTCCAACTCGTCGATCAGGTCGCGCCCGCGCGCTCGACCGTCCTCATCACCGGCGAGAGCGGGCACGGGCAAAGAGCTCATCGCGCGCGCCATCCACATGCAGAGCCCGCGCGCCGCGAAGACCTTCGTCACCGTCAACTCCTCGAACATCCCTTCGGAGCTTTTGGAGTCGGAGCTGTTCGGCCACACGCGCGGCGCCTTCACCGGCGCGGTCGCCGCGAAGAAGGGGCTGTTCGAGGTCGCCGACGGCGGCTCCATCTTCCTCGACGAGATCGGCGACATCCCGCCCGAGACGCAGGCGCGACTGCTGCGCGTGCTTGCAGGAGCGCGAGTTCACGCCCCTCGGCGACACCGCGCCGCGCAAGGTGGACGTGCGCATCATCGCCGCCACCAACATCGATTTGAAGGAGGCCGTCCGGCAGGGCGCCTTCCGCGAAGACCTCTACTACCGCCTCGCCGTCGTCCCCATCGAGCTGCCGCCCCTGCGCGACCGGCGCGAGGACGTGCTCGCGCTCGCGCAGCACTTCATACGCAAGTACAACGAGGAGAACGGCCGCCACGTCTCCGACCAGCTCGCGCCCGACGTGCTCGCGCTGCTTGAGCAGTACACGTGGCCCGGCAACGTCCGCGAGCTGGAGAACGTCATCGAGCGCGCGGTCGTCATCGCGCCCGGCCCCGAGGTCACGCGCCAGTGCCTGCCCGCGGAGATCGCCGACCCTTCGAAGGCCGCGGGCGCCGCCCCGCTCTCGACGGGCACGGGCACCCTCGACGTGAGCCGCGGCGTCAACTTCTACGACGAGGTGCGCCGCTTCGAGATCGACATCATCCGCCGCGCCCTCGACCAGACCGGCGGCCACCAGTCCCGCGCCGCCCGCCTCCTCGGCATGAACGCCACCACGCTCAACTCCAAGATCAAGACCTACAACATCCAGCTCCGCTCGTGAAGATGTGGCAGCGGGGCACGCCGGCTAGGACCGATGCCGAGCCAGCCACTCATTCCGGCCGCGGCCGTGTGCGTGCTGGCCTTCGCGCTCTACGCGGCCGACGTTCCGGACAACCCGCCGGGCTTCTACATCGACGAGTCGTCCATCGCTTACAACGCGCTGAGTGTCGCGCGGTCGGGGAGGGACGAGCACGGGGAGGCGTGGCCGCTCTACTTCAGGGCGTTCGGGGATTATAAGAATCCGACGTACGTCTATCTGTTGGCCGCGGTCTTCCGGTGACGGGGCCGAGCATCACGGCCGCGAGGTTGTTGAGTGCGGCGTTGGGCGCGGCGGCGGCGTTGCTGTTGGGGCTTTTGGCGTTGAGGCTGACGCGGAGCGCGGAGGCGGGCGCGGTCGTCGCGTGCTCGGCGCTGCTGACGCCGTGGCTGTACGAGTCGAGCCGCCTCGTCTTCGAGGTCGCGGCGTACCCGTTCGGCGTGCGTGCTGTTTCTGCTGGCGCTCCGGCGCGCTTCGGGGAGGGAGCGGTGGGGGGCGTCGGACGTGTTCGCGCTCGCCGTCGCGCTCGCGCTGCTGACGTACACGTACTCGACGGGTCGGCTGTTCGCGCCGCTGCTCGCGGCGGGGCTCGCGTTCTTCATCACGCGGCGCAACCGCGCGCGCGTCGTCGCGACGTGGGCGGCGTACGCCGTCACGCTCGTCCCGCTGCTCGTCTACTCGCTGCGCCATCCGGGCGCGCTCGCGGGCCGCTTCAGCCTCATCACCTACGTCACGCCGCAGAGCAGTCCGGTGGATGTCGCGCGCGAGTTCGCGCTGCATTACCTCGCGGACGTGAACCCGTGGCGTTGGCTCGTGACGGGCGAGCAGAACATACGCGACCACCTGCCGGACTCGCCCGCGCTGCTCGCGGCGACGGTGCTGCTCGCGGCCGCGGGCTCTTCCTCGTCCTGCGCGAACACAGGCGCGAGGCGTGGTGGCGCTTTCAGCTCTACGCGCTCGCGGCGTCGGTCGTGCCGGCCGCGCTCACCGTGAACGACTTCCCGCAGTTGAGGCTGATAGCCTTCCCGGTCTTCCTGCACGTGCTCGCCGCGCCGGCCGTCGCGCGGATGGCCGGCGGAAGGAGGTTGAGAGTCGCTGCTGTACGTCGTCCTCGTGCTGCTCGTCGCGCAGGGCGCTTACTTCCAGTGGCGTTTCCACGCGCGGCCGCCGGAGCGCTGGTACGTCTTCGACGCGCGCTTCCCGCGTAAGATACTCGCGCCCGCGCTCGAAGCGGCGCGAGATGGCGGCGTCTACCTCTACGACCCGCCGGGTCGCTCCGGCTACATACAGGCGCTCTGGCACGGCGCGCTCCGCGGCGTCGAGGCCGCGCGCTTCGTCAGGCTCTCGACGGACGAAGCGCCGCCGGGCGCAGTCGTCGTCAGCACGGAGGAGGACTGCGCGAACTGTCGTCTGCTCGCGCGCTCGACCAACTACGTCCTCTACGCCGTCGCGCCGACGACGTTGAGCGCACGACCCTCGCGCCGCTCATCCCGGGGCACTACGCGCGCGGCTCGTCTCGCGCGAACTCCCTGACGTCTCTTCCGCGGCGGCCGTCAGAGCTTCGAGGTCATCGTCCGCAACGTCGGCGGCGAGACGTGGCCGGCCGTGCGGCGACGCCGAAGGGCGCTACGCCGTCTCGCTGCGCGCGCGTTGGTTGAGGCCGGACGGGGCGCCCGTCAACGACCAGGAGGCCGCCGCGCGCATCCCTTACGACATGGAGCCCGGCGACACGGCCGGCTCAGGCTGGAAGTCTCCGCGCCGGGCGCACCGGGCGAATACGTTCTCGAACTGTTTGTGGTACAAGAGGGCGTCGAGCCTTCGGCCGCGCGCGGCGCGGAGCCTTTGAGGGCGGCCGTCAAGGTCTCTCCAACCCCTTAAGCCGAAAACTTCAGACATGGAAAGAACAGTCGAGGCGGTCGAACAGATAAGCCCTGCCGAGGCGCGGTTCGAGCGCTGGCGGCGCGCGGCCGGGTTCGTCGTCGCGCCGCTGGCATTCGTCGTGTTGCTGCTGGCTCCCGCTGCCGGGCCTGAAGCCCGAGGCGCACAGGCTGGCGGCGGTGATGGCGGCGGTCGTGCTGCTGTGGATTACGGAGGCGCTGCCGCTGCCCGTGACGGCGCTCGCTCGGCGCGGCCGCGTGCGTGGTGCTGAAGGTGGCGCCGGCGAAGGACGTGTTCGCGCCGTTCGCAGACCCGCTGATGTTCCTCTTCATCGGGTCGTTCATGATCGCGCGCGCCATCTTCCTCCACCGGCTCGACCGCCGCCTCGCCTTCGGCGTGCTTTCCATCAAGTGGGTGGGCGCGCGCCCCTCGCGCATCCTCTTCGCCTTCGGCGCGGTGACGGCCTTCATCTCGGCGTGGATCTCGAACACGGCGACGACGGCGATGATGTTCGCCATCGGCATGGCGATCCTCGCCTTCCTCTTCGACCAGGAGAAGGAGGGCGGGCAGAAGTTGAGCCGGCATTACGCGACGGCGCTGATGCTGATGACCTCGTTCGCGGCTTCCATCGGCGGACTGGCGACGCCCATCGGCACGCCGCCCAACGTCATCGGGCTCGGCTTCATCCGCCAGCTCACGGGCGTCGAGTTTCCCTTCTTCAAGTGGACGGTCATCGGCGTGCCCGTCGTCGTCGTCCTCTTCCTCTGGCTCTTCTTCTACCTCAACTGGCTCTCGCCCGCGGGCGTGCGAAGAGATCGAGGGCAGCCGCGAGATGCTGAGGCGCGAGCGCGACCGTCTGGGCGCGTGGACGACGCGGGCAGAAATCGACGCTCGCCGCCTTCGTCGTGACCGTCGCTGCTCTGGGTCGTGCCCGGCCTCATCGCGCTCTTCGCGGGCGACCAGAGCGCGGTCTACAAGAGCGTCAACGGCAGCGTCCCCGAGGCCGTCGCCGCGGTCGTCGGCGCCTCGCTCCTGTTTCTGCTTCCGGGCGACGGCGGCGCGCGCGCCATCAACTGGGACGAGGCGGTGAAGATCGACTGGGGCGTCGTGCTGCTCTACGGCGGCGGGTTCGCGCTGGGCGTGCTCTCGTTCCAGACGGGACTGGCCGAGGCGGTCGGGCGCGGGTTGACGGGACTGCTGCCCGTGAGCGGCGGGACGGGATTGCTGTTCGCGTCGGTGCGTCGTGGCGGTCGTCACGTCGGAGGCGACCTCGAACACGGCTTCGGCCAACATGGTCGTGCCCGTCGTCATCGCCATTGCGCGGGCGCAGGGCGCAGACCCCTTGGAGCCGGCGCTCGGCGCGACGATGGGCGCGAGCCTCGGCTTCATGCTGCCGGTCTCGACGCCCTGCAACGCCATCGTCTACGGCTCCGGCTACGTCCCGCTCGCGCGCATGATTCGCTACGGCATTCTGCTCGACATCGTCGGCGTCTTCGTCATCGTCGCCCTCGTCAAACTGCTCGTGCCTTTCCTGCGTTGAGAGAACTGCCATCTGCCTGCCGCCCGCCTACCACCCGGTCGCGAAGAGCCGCTGCGCGGCCTTCAGGCCGCAGTTCTGATACTTGTCGTAGGCTTTGGCGGCGCGGAGCCTGACGCTCTCGCCGTCCTCGCCGGCGAGCCAGCCGTCGAGCGCGGCCTTCAGGACGTAAGCCTCGGGCGCCATCAGGTTGGTCGTCCAGACGAGCGGGTGCGCGCCCGTCTCTTTGAGGCCGGGCGCGAAGTACCTCTTGCTGATGCAGGCGAGGATGACGGCGTCGCGGCGCACGTCGTCGCGGCGCTCGGGGAGCGCGGGGAGTTGGAAGTCCATCAGCCCGTCGTGGCCGACGTAGGCGACGAGGTGCGCCGCCGCGCCGCGCCCGAGCCCGTACGTCCTGCCCCCGTCCTCGAACGTCGGGTTGAGGTTCCCCGAAGCGACGTTGAAGAAGTCCACGGTAGCCTGCTTGATCTCTGCGCCGCGGTAGGCGTCGGCGACGAGGTACGCGTCGAGAGTCTTGTGTTTGTAGACGACGCGTTCGAGAATTTTCGGCGCGGGGTTATTGAAGGCCGCGACCGCGCGCCACTCGCGGGAAGCGTTGAAGTGCGTCTTGACGCCGAAGCGCGCGCCCCAGTAGAGGTTGCGCGCCGGGTCTTCGCCGTTACCCAGAGCCGCCGGGACGGGCACGATGCCCTGATTCACGTTGTCGCACAGCGCGACGATGACGTAGGCCACCCTGCCCGCGTAAGGCTCGGTCTTCACTTCCGCCGCGCGCCGCCGCGCTGCGACTCCGGCGCGACGGCCGACGGCGCCGCCGCCGCGCGCCCTGCCGCCCGCGCACGCCGCCAGCGCGAGCAGCAGGCCGCACAGCGGCCAGCGACAGGTCGAACCAGAACTTCCGCGGAAGCATGCGACTCACGTGTGACCTCCCCGCGAACGGTGTTAGGATTGACGCACGCCGGCCTTAAACTTTTGACGCTCACGCCGGCGCCTTCTGGTTCCGAAAGCTTATGGAGAAGATCGTCTTTCTCGAACGCGACACGCTGACGGTGCGCGCTGCGCCGCCCCTCGTTCGAGCACGCGTGGCGCGACTACAGCTCGACGCGCCCCGGGGAGCTCTTGGAGAGGCTGAAGGACGCGACCATCGCCGTCGTCAACAAGACTGCCGCTGCGCGCGGAGGTGCTCGAACGCCTGCCGTCGCTCAAGCTCATCGCCGTCGCCGCGACGGGCACGGACAACATCGATTTGAGTTCTGCCGCGCGCGCGGGATAGAGGTCAGGAACGTCCGCGGCTACGCGCGCGAGACCCTGCCCGAGCACGTCCTCATGCTCATCGCTCGCGCTCAGTCGCAACCTCCTCGGCTACCGCGAGGACGTGCGCGCGGGGCTCTGGCAGCGCTCGGACCAGTTCTGCCTGCACTCGCGCGAGATACGCGACCTGCACGGCTCGACGCTCGGGATCGTCGGCTACGGCACGCTCGGGCGCGGGGTCGAAAGGCTCGCGCGCGCCTTCGGGATGGAGGTCTTAATCTCGGAGCGCAAGGGTGCGGACGAAGTGAGGGAGGGGCGCACGCCCTTCGACGAAGTCCTGCGCCGCTCGGACGTGTTGAGCCTTCACGTGCCGCTGAACGAGGAGACGCGTGACCTGATCGGGCGCGAGGAGCTGGTGCTGATGAAGCGTTCGGCGATACTGATTAACTGCGCGCGCGGCGGGGTGGTGGACGAGTGCGGCGCTGGCCGGCGCCCTGCGCGAAGGCAGGCTCGGCGGCGCGGGCGTTGACGTGCTCTCGACCGAGCCGCCGGGCGCTGGCAACCCGCTGCTCGACCCCGACCTGCCCAACCTCATCGTCACGCCCCACGTCGCCTGGGCCGGCCGCCGGGCGCAGCAGGCGCTCGCCGACCGGCTCATAGACAACATCGAAGACTTCGTGAATGGTAAATAGTGAATGGTAAACAGTGAATAGAAAGAACAGCCTTCGGCTTTCACCATTTACCATTCACTATTTACCATTCACGTTTTTTATTCCCCGTGCTCGGCCGTGTAGAGGCGGAGAATCTCCTGCCCCTGGCGGGAGCGCGGGTCGATGGTGCGGAGGTGCTTGCGCCCCTGCATCTCCCAGATGGCCGTGACCTGCCCGTCCTTCTCGACGGCGTGGTAGGTGATCTCTTCGGGCGGCGCGGCCTCGGCCTCGGCCGCGGCCTCCCTCGGCCTGCGGCGCCTGCGGCGCCGGCCTGCGCCTCCTCGCCCGCCTCGCTCGTGGCCTCCGCCGCGGGCGCGACCGCGTTCTCGTTCTCTGCCATTATGCTTTCCTCTCCGGACTGTCCGCTGGAATTTTCGTGCTTCGGTTTGTGCAGAGAATTGTAATAAGGCGGGGGGGAAAAGGCAAAAGGCAGTAGACAGTAGCCAGTAGCCAGCAGTGAAAACCGGGCGGCGCGTCTCAGTCGTCATGCCTGGCGCACCGCCTCGTCCTTCTACTGCGCTACTGCCTACTGTTTCCTCACGCCGCTTCGCGCTGCGCGATGGGGACGGCGCGGGCGGGTTCGGCGCGGCGGCGCTGCTCCATGTCGCGTCTGCCACAACTCGCGCTGCGTGCGGTAGGCGAGGACGCAGAGCGCGACGAAGCCGCCGGCCGCGACGTAGGGCAGCACCTTCTCCATCCGGCGCGTGCCGTAGAAGACGAGCAGCGAGTTGATGACGACGAGCGCGAGGCGGAACTCGGTCGGCCCGAGCTTGCCGTGGCTGATGTGGAAGCGTCCCGTCGCGGCGAAGGCCAGAAACGAGTTGACCATGAAGCCGCCGAAGACGGCGAGGACGAGGAAGCAGGCTCAGGTGCGCCGTCGCCGGGCAGCACCAGCGCGTAGCCGCCGACCACCGCGCACAGGAACGCGAAGTCGAGCAGGTGATCCATGTAGAAGCCCCAGCGGACGAGCCCCGTCCCGCGGTACTTCCCGACCTTGCCGTCGAAGAAGTCGGTCGCCCACTGGAGCGCGATCATCGCGGACGAGCCCCACAGCCAGCGCAGGTCTCCCGCCGCCAGGTACCCGAACGCGACGAGCCCCGCGCACCACGCGAGCGTCAACATCGTCAGGTGTTGCGTCCCCAGCCACAAGGGTATGCGCGGCACCACGCGCGCCGCCAGACGACGTTCGAGGGGGGACAACAGCGACGTACTCGACTTCGTCGCCAGCGCGAACTGTTCTCTCTGCATAACTCAAAAACTCCGTCCCGAAGACTCGGGAGAGCGACGACACCAGAGCAAGGCGCGCGCCACGCCCCCGCGGACGAAAGCCCCGCCGTCCGTCGCTCACTCCTCAATCGAAGGACGCAGGAAAAAGGTTGCAGTTGTCGGGCTACGCTTAGTGTCTGCAGCGAGAGGGCGACTTCGACGGCGCGGCGGGGGGCGATGACGCCCCAGCCCTGGCGGTCGATCTCGACGCCGGGCAGGCGCTCGGCCGTGTCGATGAGGATGCGCTTGACCTGCTGCGGCGACAGGTGCGGGTTGGCTTCGAGCATGCAGGCGACCGTCGAGGAGACGATGGGCGCGGCGAACGAGGTGCCGTCCACGAACTTGTAGTGCTCGCTGATGACATCCGCCTCGTGGAGCTTGACCGAGACGAGCTGGCGGATGAGGTAGGTCGGCAGCGCGCGCGCCTCGTAGATGTCGCGGTCAACCTCCTTGTGCTCTTCGATGAGCGGCAGCAGCTCCTCGTCAGACGCGCGGTCGAGGCGCGCGTAAAGCTCGGCCTCGGCCGCGGTCGGCGTGTGCGGGAGGATGGGCGCGGGCACCCAGATGCCGGGCGCGATGACCTCGGGCTTCTGTAGGCCGTCGAAGGTCGGGCCGTAGGAGGAGCGGTAGAGGCTGTGGCGCGCGCGGTCGAGCGAGTTCTGGTCGTTCAAGCCCCCGACCGCGATGCAGGAGGGCGACGAGGCGGGCGGGATGACCGGGATGGCCCGGCTCCCAGCCGGCGTTGCCGACGGCGCAGACGACGACCAGCCCCTCGCGCACGGCGCGCTCGACCGTCTGGCAGAGGGCGTTGTCGAGGTATGAGACTCTCCCCGTCGCCGCCGGCCGAGATGTTGACGACGCGGATGCCGTACTTCTCCCGGTTCTCGATGATCCAGCGCAGCCCGCGCTCGATGTTCTTCTCGCCGATGTGGCCGGACTTGCTGACCTTGACCAGCACGACGTTGCAGTCGGGCGCGATCGAGCGGAAGAAGCCGCCCGAGAGGGCGCCGTTGCCGGCCGCGACGACCGAGGTCATCATGCCGTGCCAGCTCGCCACGTCGATGGAGTCGAGCGTGCCGGTGCCCTTGGGGACGATGTTGTGGTATTCGAGGATGCGGCTGTGCGGCGTCGTCAGGTCGGGGTGCGGGTAGAAGCCCGAGTCGAGGAAGGCGATGGTGACGCCGCGGCCCGTGAAGTGCTCGTGCGCGCCGAGCCGCAGCCACGTCGGCAGCACGCTGGCGACCCTGCTCGAAGACGGCCGCGTACTTCTCCAACTGCGCGCGCGCGCGGCCGAACAGCTCCAGGCAGCGCGGGCAGACGGCCTGCACGCCCTCGGGCGCGTTGGCCGAGATCAGCTCCTTCAAATCGTCCGGACAGCCCCTCGAACGGCGCGAGCCCCTCGCCCGCCTCGCGCGCGCAGACGGGACACGCGGGCCTTCCCGCCGGCACTTCCGACACATGCACAGACCCTTCCATCGTCTCAGACACTTTTCTTCAACCCCTTGTTTTTTCTCTATCATGCAGGCGAACACGCGGCGGCGCAAGGGGCGGCACGGCGGGCGGCGCGGCCGATTCGCCACGCGCCGCCAAATGTTATAAATTACACGCAGGCGTAAACCTTAAAAGTTCAGACGAAGGGGCGACCGATGGCGAAAGAACAGACCAGCGTGCCCGACATCTTCCGCCGCGCGCAGGAGTTGGCGCGCGCCGACGAGCGGCTCTCGCTGAAAGACCTGCGGCGCAGGCTCTACGACGAGTTCAAGGACTCGCCGATGCCGCCGCTGGCGAACCGTGACCATCCCCGAGCAGGACGCGCGCGCGCCCGAGGAGGACTGGACGGCCGGGCTCTCGATCGTCCGCCGCGGCATCCAGACGGAGGACTGGCGCGAGATCGTCAACGGCATCTCGATGAGCCTCGACCAGACGCTCCGCTACGAGCGCGAGCGCGGCGCGCCCGGTCAGGCCGACGACTGGCACGACCGCACCGTCGGCATCGAAGGCGCCCTCAACAAAGGCGTCTCGAAGTGGATGCCGGACGAGTTGATGCGCCTGGCGGAGAAGGCGGGGAAGAAGCAGTAAATAGTCAATGGTCAAAGGTGAATCAGAGGTTGAGCCTCGTTCGCCTTATGAGGTTACAACTCAGGCCGCAGCCTCTCGTCTACCATTTGACCATTCACCATTAACCAACTTATGAGTTTCCTCGACACGCTTTTCAAAGACCCCTTCCGGCAGGAGGGCGAGCCGCGGCGGGCGGAGGAGTTCGAGGGCGGCGATGTCATCGTCAGCCCCGACACGCGGCGCGAGAAGCGCATCCCGCCCGGTCAGACGCGCACGCGCAAGTGGCCCGTGCTCGACGCGCACGGCACGCCGCAGGTCGAGCTTGAGACGTGGCAGTTCGAGGTCGGCGGGCTCGTCGAACGACCTCTGAAGTGGTCGCTCGACGAGTTCCTGCAACTGCCCGCCGGCGAAGGTCTACGCGGACTTCCACTGCGTGACGCGCTGGTCGCGGCTCGACAACCTGTGGGGCGGCGTCTCGACGCGGACGATTGCGGAGCTGGTCGGCGTGCAAGCCCGAGGCGAAGTTCGTCGTCGCCGAAGCCCACGACTACGGCTGGACGACGAACCTGCCCGTCGAATACTTCCTCGCCGAAGACTCGCTCTTCGCGTGGACGAACGACGGCCAGCCCATCCCGCCCGAGCACGGCGGCCCCGTCCGCCTCATCGTCCCGCGCCTCTACGCGTGGAAGTCGGCCAAGTGGGTCAAGGGCGTCCGCTTCCTCGCCGAGGACGAGGCCGGCTTCTGGGAGGAGGGCGGCTACCACATGCGCGGCGACCCCTGGGCCGGCGGCGACGGCGAGCGCTTCCGCTATCAAGGCGAAGAAGAGTAAGCAATGATAAGTGATGAGTGATGAGTGATGAGATGAAGAGACGCGTCTTCGACTCGTCATTTCACTCATCACTTCATCATTTTATTAACACGTGAGCGAAGCCATCACACTTCAGGACAGGCCGCGGGACGAGCGACCGGCGGTGCCGAAGGACGCGGCGGCCGTCGTGCTCGTGCGCGGCGACGAGACGCGACCCGGAGGTCTTCTGGGCGCGGCGCGGCGC
The DNA here is from genome assembly GCA_963726735.1 of uncultured Acidobacteriota bacterium. GTDB lineage: Bacteria > Acidobacteriota > Blastocatellia > Pyrinomonadales > Pyrinomonadaceae > QHXN01. The sequence goes on along the minus strand of CAVSDM010000017.1, from coordinate 46,519 downwards.
GCGTCTGGCGTTCCAGCCCGGCTTCTACGCCTTCCCCGGCGGGCAGCGCGACGAGGCGGACGCCGAGGTCGAAGTCGGGAACACCGACGACCCCGAGACGGCGCAGATGATCGCGTGCGCGGCGCGCGAGCTGTTCGAGGAGCTGGGCGTGCTCGCCGCGCGCGGCGCGGAGCATCTGACGAAGGGGCAGCTCGAATCCGTGCTCGACGACCTGACCTCGGGGCGCATGTCGTTCGCCGTGCTGCTCAAGCACTACGGCCTGCGGCTCGACGCGCGCGACTTCACGCTACGCCGGCCGCTGGGTGACGCCGCCCTTCAGCCCGCGACGCTTCGACACGCACTTCTTCGTCGTGCGCTGCCCGCCGAAGCAGCAGCCGCGCCCGCTCACCGAAGAGTTCGATGAAGGCGGTTGGGAACGAGCGTCGGAGGCTTACGAGCGCTGGCGGCGCTTCGAGCTGATGGCCGCGCCGCCCGTCATCCACGCCGTGCGCACGTTGGCCGACGGCCTGACGGAAGATTTGACCGCGCGCCTCCTCTCCGATGCCGCAGGCGCGGCGCGAGCCCGTGCGCCGGATCGAGTTCCTGCCCGGCTTCGTCTGCGTCCCCTTGCGCACGCCGACCAAGCCGCCCGCGACGACGACCAACTGCTACGTCGTCGGCACGCGCGACTTCATCGTCGTAGACCCCGGCTCGCCCTACGAGGACGAGCAGGAAGCGCTCGCACAGTTTGTCAAAGAGTTATTGGACGAGGGCCGGCGGCCCCGCGAGATAGTCCTGACGCATCACCACCCCGACCACGTCGGCGGAGTCGAGAGTCTGCGCGAACAGTTCGGCCTGACGGTCGCCGCGCACCGACTGACCGCGGAGGCTCTGGAGGGCGGAGTCCGCATCGACCGCTTCATCGAAGAGGGCGAGGTCATCGAACTCGAAGGCGACCCCTCCATCTCTCTGCGCGCGATGCACACGCCCGGCCACACGCGCGGGCACCTCTCCTTCTACGACGAGCGCGCGGGCGCGCTGCTGACGGGCGACAACGTGGTCGGCGTCGGCTCCGTCCTCATCGACCCGGAGGAGGGGAGCGTGCGCGACTACCTCGCGTCGCTCGAACGCTACCGAGGGTTGCCGCGCCTCGTCGCGCTCTTCGGCGGCCACGGCCCCGCGGTCGGCAGCCCCTTTGCCAAGGTCGAAGAGTACGTCGCGCACCGGCACAAGCGCGAGCGCGACATCCTCGCGGCCGTGCGGGCGGGGGCGCGGACGCCCGCCGAGGTCGTCGCGCGCGCCTACGCGGACGTGCCCCCGAAGATGCACGCGCTGGCCGAGCGCGCCGTCTCGGCACACCTCCTGAAGCTCGAAGAGGACGGGCTCGTCCGCCGCGACGTGGGCGGAGACTTCACAGCGAACTCATGAGCCCCGAAGAGACCCCTTCAAAGAAGGCCGCCCGCCGCGCCGGCCGCGCCGGAGAACGGCGCCGCGTCGGCGGCCGAGCGTGGAGCGCGCGTGGCTCGCCGCCATCGTCAATTCGTCGGAGGACGCCATCGTCTCGAAGACGCTCGAAGGCGTCATCACGAGCTTCAACGCGGCGGCCGAGCGGCTCTACGGCTACGCGGCCGAGGAGGTCATCGGCCGGCACATCTCGACCATCGTCCCCGAAGACCTGCACCCGCAGCTCGCCGAGATCGACGCCGCCCTGCGCCGCGGCGAGAAGGTGAACCATCTCGAAACCGTGCGCCAGCGCAAGGACGGCACGCGCGTCGAGGTCGCCGTCAGCATCTCGCCCGTCCTCGACTCGGCGGGCCGCACCGTCGGCGCCGCCAACATCGCGCGCGACATCACCGCCCGCCGCCGCGCCGACGCGGAACTCGCGCGCCGCGTCCACCAGAGCGCGCTCGGCGCAGAGGTGGGCGCCGCGCTGGCCGAGGGCGGCACGGAGCTGCGCCGCGTCCTGCAACGCTGCGCCGAGGCCGTCGTCACGCACCTCGACGCGGCCTTCGCGCGCGTGTGGACGATAGAGCGCGGCTCGGACGTGCTGGAGCTTCAGGCGAGCGCGGGGCTCTACACGCACCTCGACGGGCCGCACGGGCGCGTGCCCGTCGGCAAGTTCAAGATCGGGCTCATCGCGGCCGAGCGCCGGCCGCACCTGACGAACGCCGTTCGTAGGCGACCCGCGCGTCGGCGACCAGGAGTGGGCGCGGCGCGAGGGCATGGTGGCGTTCGCGGGCTACCCCCTTGTTAGTCGAAGAGAGGCTGGCCGGCGTGCTGGCCGATGTTCACGCGCCGCGCCCTGCCCGACGACACGCTCGAAGCGCTCTCGTCCATCGCGAACGTCATCGCGCAGGGCATCGAGCGCATGCGCGCCGAGGAGCGGCTGGCCGAACTCCTGCGCGAGCGCGAGCAGACCATCGAGGAGGTCTCGACGCCCGTCGTGCCCGTGCTCGACGGCGTGCTCGTCGTGCCGCTCATCGGCTCGCTCGACACGGAGCGGACTTCGCGGGCGACGCGCGCGGCCTTGCAGGAGGTGACGCGGCAGGGCGCGCGCGTCTGCATCCTCGACATCACGGGCGCGCGGCTCGTGGACTCGCACGCGGTCGCGAACCTGACGAATCTGGTGCAGGCGTTGAAACTCGTCGGCGCGGATGCTTACGTCACCGGCGTCGGCGCGCAGGTCGCGCAGACGCTCGTCGGGCTGGGGCTCGACATGCGTGGCCTGCGCACCTATCGCACGCTGGCGCAGGCGCTCGCCGCGCTGCTTGAAGTTAAAGGAAGAAGAAGAAATTAATTCAAGGGGACAAGGTTTAAAGTAATGGCACTACCCAAAACACTCGGCGAACTCAAGAGCCATGGCTACCGCGCGCGGCCCGTGAAGGACGAGATGCGCGCCAACCTCCTCGACAAGCTCCGGCGCGGCGAGCGCGTCTTCCCCGGCATCGTCGGCTACGACGAGACGGTCATCCCGCAGATCACGAACGCCGTGCTCGCGCGCCACAACATCATCCTGCTGGGCCTGCGCGGCCAGGCCAAAAGCCGCATCATCCGCCAGCTCGTCAATCTTCTAGACGCATCGATCCCCGTCATCGCCGGCTCCGAGATTAACGACGACCCCTTCCGTCCCATCTCGGCCTACGGCCGCCAGACGGTCGAGCGCGAGGGCGACGAGACGCCCGTCAGTTGGGTCGAGCGCGACTCGCGCTTCGTCGAAAAACTCGCGACGCCCGACGTGACCGTCGCCGACATCATCGGCGACGTTGACCCCATCAAGGCCGCGCGCGGCGGGCACCTCCTGAGCGACGAGCTGACGATTCATTACGGCCTGCTGCCGCGCGCCAACCGCGGCCTCTTCGCCATCAACGAGCTGCCCGACCTCGCGGGCAAAATCCAGGTCGGCCTCTTCAACATCATGCAGGAGGGCGACGTGCAGATTAAGGGCTACCCCGTGCGCCTGCCCCTCGACGTGATGCTCGTCTTCTCGGCCAACCCCGAGGACTACACCGCGCGCGGCAAGATCATCACGCCCTTGAAAGACCGCATCGGCTCCGAGATCACGACGCACTACCCGACGGAGGTGCAGCTCGGCGTCGAGATCACGAAGCAGGAGGCGTGGGTCGAGCGCGAGGGCGTCGAAGGACGTTTACGCGTCCCCGACTTCATCCGCGAGCTGATCGAGCAGGTCGCGTTCGAGGCGCGCGACGACCAGCGCATCGACAAGCGCTCCGGCGTCTCGCAGCGCCTGCCGATCACGGTCACCGAGTCGGTCGTCTCGAACGCCGAGCGTCGCGCGCTCATCACGGGCGAAGAGGAGATCGTGCCGCGCGTCTCGGACGTGTACGCGGCGGTGCCTTCGATGACGGGGAAGATGGAGTTGGAGTACGAGGGCGAGCAGGTGGGCGCCGCCAAGATCGCGCGCGACCTCATCAAGCGCGCCGCGGGCGAGGTCTTCGAGGGCTACTTCGTCGGCTTCGACTTCGGAGCGGCCGTCCGCTGGTTCGACTCGGGCAACAACCTCAAGCTCTCCGACGACGCGCCCGCGGACGAGTGCGTGCGCCTGCTCGAAGCGGTCCCCGACCTCATCGACAACGCCGTCGTCCCCTTCGACTTCAAGCGCGCGGACGACGCGATGCTCGTCTCCGCCTGCGAGTTCGTCCTCGAAGGTCTCTACGCGCAGAACAAGATCAGCCGCAACGAAGAGGGCGGCTACACCGCCGCCACCAAGGCGCGCAAAGACCGCCGCGGCATGATCTACGACGACCTGACGGAGTCGGGCCGCTTCAGTTAGCGCTCACGCGCTCGGCGGCGGTGCGCCGTGGAAGAGGCGGTGCGTGAAGACGTTGAGGAACTTGCCTTCGGGGTCGTGCTCCTCACGCAGCCGTGCGAAGCGCTCGAAGTATTCGCCGTGGGCGCGGAGCAGGTCGTTCTTGTCGAAGCTCTGGCAGTACTTGCCGAGGTGCGGGCGCGCGCCGACCTCGCGCATCAGCTTCTCGGCCTCGGCGTAGAACTCCTCGAAGCGGCCGTTGTCGTTGCAGCACAGGTTGAGCCACGCCGAGGCTCGCTCGCGCCCCGCCCCGAGCAGCGTGCAGTCGTGCCCGGCCGGCGTGAAACGCACCTCGATGAGCATGTAAGGCAGCTTCCTCTCGCGGTACATGCGCTCGTAGAGGTCGAGGAATTTCCCGCACGTCTCAAGGGTCTGCCCGATGGGCACGGTGAACTCAAGCTCCTCGTGCAGCGGGTAGATGGTCCGGTTGAACCCCTTGTAACTCTCAAGCACTAAATCAGTCCCGCGCCGGAAGCCGTAAGCCCAACGCCCCCAGTCGGGGAGCACCCCCGTGATGGCCATGAAGCTGCCGAACCAGGCCGAGAGCAGCGCGTCCTTCGCGATGCTGAGGAACTCGCGGACGGGGCCGAGGAACGACTGCGGCTTCTCGGTCGGGTTCCAGGTGTTGATCTGGCAGGTCTCGGTGAAGGGGTAGAGGTAGAGACTGAAGTGCCTGTTCCCGTTGAAGAGCTTGGTGAAATTCTCCCTGACGTAGTCCCTGGTTGACATCTCCACGCGCTGCTCGATGTTGAAGCGCGGGACGGCGCGCAGCACGACCTCCGTGATGATGCCGACGCCGCCGACGCCGCCGATGGCCGCCTTGAACAGCTCGTCCTCCGGCTTCAAAGTGTGCGCCTCGCCCTTGCCGTCCACGAGCCTGATCGCTTCGACCCACTCGCTGACGAAGCCCCAGTCGCGCCCCGTGCCGTGCACGTCGGTCGAGATGATGCCCGCTATACTTTGCGCGTCGTGCGAGGGGAGCGCGCCGACGGCCGCGTCGCGCTCCCAGAGCGCCCGCGAGATGTCTCGGACGCGCGTGCCGCCTTTGAAGGCGACCTGCATCTTTGTCAGGTCGCGCCAGAGCAGCCCCGTGTAGTCGTCGAGCGAGGCGAGCGTCTGTCCCTCGACGAGGATGCCCTCGTTGAACGAGTGGCCCGCGCCGAAGAACCTGACCGTGCCCGGCGCGTTCTTCACGAGCGAGACGATCTCCTCCTCCGTGCGCGGCCTCGCGAAGTGCGCGGGGCGGTGGCGGTAGCGCCGGCACCAGTTGCGGAAGACGCCGCCGCGCACCCGCCCCTCCAGCCAGATGTAGCGCCCGAAGGTCAGCGCGTACAGGAGAACGTTGAGCGTCGTGGCGAACGCGACGTATAAGTAGCCCCTTCTCTTCATCGCCCTACCTCCTTAACTGTTGACAAGGGCTCGGCCGCCCACATATCTTGCTTGCGCCCTGCAAGGCCGAACGCGCTTCACGTAACACCGCACGAGTCCGCACGTGACATTTAAACCCCGGCGCCCGCCGGAAGGAGTCCGCCCATGACACCCGACCCCGTGTTCAGCCCGCTCAACTTCCGCCGCCTGACCGTCAAGAACCGCATCTTCCGCTCAAGCATCTCGGGCCGGTTCGACAACTACGACGGCTCCGGCACCGAGACGCGCATGAACTGGGAGGAGAAGTTCGCGCGCGGCGGGGTCGGCGCCATCATCTCTTCGTTCGTCGCCGTCTCGGTCGCCGGCCGTCACGTCCCGAACTTCGCCACCATCCACGGCGACGAACAGATGCCCTTCTGGCGCGAGGTGGGCCGGCGCGTGCACGCGCACGACTGCAAGTACATCCTCCAGCTCAACCACGCCGGCCGGCAGATGGACTTCCGCGGCATCGACAACCTGCGGACGCCCGCGCTCAGCTCCACCTCCGAGACAGAGCCTTTTAACGGGTTCGTCTGCCGGGCGATGTCGAAGACGGAGATCGGGTCGGTCGTCCGACAGTTCGCCGAGGCGGCGCGGCGCGTGCGCGAGGCGGAACTCGACGGCATCGAGCTGCACGGCGCCAACGGCTACCTCATCACCCAGTTCCTCAGCTCCGCCATCAACGACCGGCGGGACGAGTACGGCGGGCCGGTCGAGAACCGCACGCGCTTCCTCGTCGAGGTCGTCCGCGCCATCCGCGCCGAGGTGGGCGCGGACTTCCACCTCCAGGTCAAGCTCAACGGCAACGACTTCAACAACTCGGTCTTCTTCTGGAAGAAGAGGGGCAACACCGTCGAGGACGCCATCAAAATCTGCCAGATTCTCGAAGCCGAGGGCGTGGACGCCCTCCACGTCTCCAGCGGTTCGAGCTTCCCGCACCCGCGTAACCCGCGGGGCGGCCTCCCCCTCGACGTGCTCAAGCGCGTCTACCCCATCATCGACGCCGGCCAGAAGACCTTCATCAACTACGTGATGGTGCGCTACCGCCTCCTGCAACCCTTCATCAAGTTCCTCTGGACGCGCGACGAGGGCAAGCTCATCGAGGGCAACAACCTCGACGCCGCCCGCGCCATCAAGGCGAAAGTCAAAGTCCCCGTCCTCTGCACGGGCGGCTTCCAGACGCTGGAGGTCATCCGCGACGCCATCACGAGCGAATCCTGCGACGCCGTCTCCATCGCGCGCGGGCTCATCGCCAACAACGACCTGCCCCGCCAGCTCGCGGACGGGCACTCGCCCAGGCGGCCCTGCACCTACTGCAACCGCTGCCTCTACCACGTCCTCGAAGACCCCATCGGCTGCTACGACGTGACGCGCTACTCCGGCCACGAAGAGATGCTCTCCAACATCATGTCGGTCTTCCACTCGGGCACGCCGACCAACTGAACTCGCGTCGAAAGGCTCTGTGGGAAGCGCGGGCGTTCTAACGGGTGAAGACGGTCGCCTCAAAAGGAGTAGGAACGGCCGGCCGTCGGGGCTGTCTCGAAAACAGCCGGAGCGTATCTTCCGCCCCCGCGGCTGTCAACAAAAATCTGTGACGCGCGCGAAACTGCCCCGGCCCGCCTTCTCGGTTATAATCGGCCCACCTATGAAGTTCATACGCTATTCGAGGTTCAAGGGGTTCGACGTGTCGGGGCTGTCTCTGGGCGACCTGATGGGGTTGTTGCAGGACTCTCTGCTGTCGTCGGGTTACGACGAGGACTACTACTGGACGCGGCAGCGGCAGGACCCGGACAGGTCCCTGGACGCGCTCCGGCAGGCGCTCTTGCAGGCGCTCCTTGAGATGGGCGAACTCTCCGAGCACGACGTGCAGGAGATGCTCGCCGAGAACAGCGGTCAGTTCAAGGGGTCGCAGTTGGAGGAGCTGCTCAACCAGCTCATCGAGCGTCTGGTCGAAGAGGGCTACCTGAAGCTGAACGAGGAGGCGGCCGAGGCCGAGCGGCAGAGGCGGCGCGGGCAGGGGCAGGGCGAGGTCGGCGAGCCTCTGCCGCGCAACGTGAAGTTCGAGGTGACGGAGAAGGGGCTCGACTTCCTCGGCTACAAGACTTTGCGAAACCTGCTCGGGAGCCTCGGCAAGAGTTCGGTCGGCCGGCACGACACGCCGCACCTCTCGACCGGCGTCGAGGCTTCGCAGTCGCCGAAGCCCTACGAGTTCGGCGACACGATCAACCTCGACGTGAACGCGACGCTGCTCTCGGCCATCAGGCGCGAGGGTCTGGGGCTCCCGCTCAACCTCGAATACCGCGACCTGTACGTGCATCAGCAGGACTACCAGTCGTCGTGCGCGACGGTCGTCATGCTCGACTGCTCGCACTCGATGATCCTCTACGGCGAGGACCGCTTCACGCCGGCCAAGAAGGTCGCGCTCGCGCTCGCGCACCTGATCCGCACGCAGTACCCGGGCGACTCTTTGAAGGTCGTGCTCTTCCACGACGACGCCGAGGAGCTGCCGCTCGCGCGGCTCGCGACGACGCAGGTCGGCCCCTACCACACGAACACGGCCGAGGGCTTGAAGCTCGCGCGGCGTCTCCTACAGGCGCAACGCAAGGAGATGAAGCAGATCGTGATGGTGACCGACGGCAAGCCGACGGCCTGCTTCCTCGACGCGGCGGCGGCCGGCGCGGGCGGGCGGCACGCGCCCTTCGGCGAGCTGACGGGCGGCCGCAGGCTCTACAAGAACTCGATGGGCGGCGACCCCGTCGTGATGGACGCGACCTTCCGCGAGGTGCAGGCGTGCCGCAAGGCGGGCATCCAGGTCAACACCTTCATGCTCGCCTCGGACTACTACCTCGTCGAGTTCGTCAAGCAGATGTCGGCCATGACCTCGGGCAAAGCCTACTTCGCCACGCCCGGCAACCTCACGCAGTTCGTCCTGATAGATTTTCTGAGGCGCAAGAAGAGCCGGGTGAAATGAGCAGTAGCCAGTAGAAAGACAAAGCGGCGCGTCCGGCCTGAAGGTTAAGACGCGCCGCCCGTTTTTCTACTGGCTACTGACTACTATCTACTTTTGCGCTGAGGGCTTCGCGCGCGGCGAGCACGGAGCGTGCGGCCTCTTCGGGCGTCGCGGCGAGCGCGGTGAGGTGTCCCATCTTGCGGCCCGCGCGCGCGTCCGTTTTGCCGTAGAGGTGGAGCTTGACGTTGGGGAAGGCGGCGGCGGCGCGCCAGTCGGGTTCGCCCTCGCGCCAGAGGTCGCCGAGCAGGTTCGCCATCGCCGCGGGCCGCAGCAGTTCGGTCGAGCCGAGCGGCAGGCCGCAGACGGCGCGCAGCTGCTGCTCGAACTGGCTCGTCACGCAGGCGTCGAAGGTGAAGTGGCCCGAGTTGTGCGGGCGCGGCGCCAGCTCGTTGACGAGCAGGCGGCCGTCGCGCGTGAGGAAGAACTCGACGCAGATGACGCCGACCACGTCCAGCTCTTCGAGCACGGCGCGCGCGATCTCGACGGCCTCGCGCGCCGTCGCTTCTTCGACGCGCGCGGGCGCGACGGAGAGGTCGAGGATGTGGCGGCTGTGCGTGTTCTCGACGACGCCGTAGTGCGCGACACGCGCCGCCCGCGCCGCGCGCCGCGACGACCGACACCTCGCGCTCGAAATCGACGAAGGCTTCGACGACGCCCTCCTGCCCGCGCAACGCCTCGAACGCCGCCGCGGCCTCCTCCGCTAGCGTCGATGCGCGTCTGCCCCTTGCCGTCGTAGCCGAAGCCCGCGGTCTTGAGCACGGCCGGGTAGCCCGATCTCTTCGAGCGCGGCCTTCAGGTCTTCGAGCGTGCGGACGTGCCGGAAGGGCGCGACGGGGAAGCCGTGTGCGTCGAGGAAGGTCTTCTCGCGCAGGCGGTGCTGCGTCGTGTAGAGCACGGAGCCGTCGGGGCGGACGGGCGCGAGCTGCGCGGCGGCCTCGACGGCGGCGGCGGGCACGTTCTCGAACTCGAAGGTGACGACGTCGACTCCGCGCGCGAACTCGCGCACGGCGTCGAGGTCGTCGTAAGCGTGCTCGTACTCACGGTCGGCGACCTGGCCGGTGGGCGTGTCGGAGTCGGGCGAGTACGTGTGGACGCGGTAGCCCATCCGGCGCGCGGCGATGGCGAACATGCGGCCGAGCTGGCCGCTGCCGAGTACGCCGACGGTGGCGCCGGGCAGGATCGCTCTCATAACGGCAGGGTCGCCTCGCAAGCACCTTCGCGGTCTGCTCGTCGCGGAAGCGGCGCAGGCGTTCGCGGAGTTCGGGGCGCGTGTTGGCGAGGATGGCGACGGCGAGCAGCGCGGCGTTGGTCGCGCCCGCCTGCCCGATGGCGAGCGTGCCGACGGGGATGCCGGCCGGCATCTGCACGATGGAGAGCAGCGAGTCGAGGCCCTTCAGAGCTTGGCTCTTGACGGGGACGCCGAGGACGGGCACGGTCGTCTGCGCCGCGACCATGCCGGGCAGGTGCGCCGCGCCGCCCGCGCCCGCGATGATGACTTCGAGCCCGCGCGCCTCGGCCCCGTCGGCGAACTCGGCCATCCAGCTGCGGCGTGCGGTGCGCCGAGACGACCGCGCACTCGTGCGGCACGCCGAACCGCTGCAAGACCTCGGCCGCGTGGCGCATCGTCTCCCAGTCGGACGTGCTGCCCATGATGACCGAGACGAGCGGCGGCCCGTCCGCGCCCACGCCTTCAGACACACTCTCTTCGGACTCCAAGTCCGCGCCCCTCTTTTCGGCCTTCAACCTGATGCCCAACGGCTGCGGTCTCCTCCTCTAGAAGATGTTGTAGTTGTACTCAAGGACGACGAACTGCTTCAGCCGCGGGTCGTGTCCACGGCGACGGCATGACGGAGGCGTCCAGCCCGCCCGTCCGGACGCTCTGCTCGACCGAAGCGGGCTGCTTCGGCACGCGCGCCGTGAAGCCCTCGCCCGCGGGCGAAAGCACGATCCATTCGAGCGTGGTCTGCGCGGCCGCCGCCCGCGCGCAGAGCGCGGCTAACAGCAACGCGAGCGTCAGGCGTGTGAGGGCTTTCGACATCGCTTCGACTCTTAGAGGTAACGCTCGCGGAGGACGGCGACGTGGTGCGCCTCGTGGCCGGCGATGATGTAGGCCAGCGCGCGCACCGTGACCTCGTTGTCGCTGGCGGTGCCGCGCCGCGCCCACGCCTCGGGCGAGAGGTGCCGGAGCAGTTGGATGGTCGCGGAGCGCACGGCCTCGAACTCTTCGGCGAGGTCGGCGAGCGTGCGCGCGTCGAAGTCCACGCCGGCCATCCACTCGTCCTGCTCCATGCCGGGCAGAGCTTGGCTGTCGCCGCGCGCGAAGGCGAGCGCGCGGTAGCAGAAGATGCGCTCGCCGTCGCTGATGTGACCGACCAACTGCTTGATGCTCCACTTGCCGGGCTCGTACCTGTGCGCGCCCTGCTCCTCCGAGAGCCCGCGCAGCAGCGCCAGCGTCTCCGCGCCCTGCCGCTCCAACGTCCCGACCAGATCGACGCCGGGCACGAGCGACACGTACTTCTCGTAATACGAGGCGTACTCGTGCGCCTCGGGTCTGGCGGGGGCCGTTGCTGACATCTTCATTCGTCCTTTCCTGAAATTGGGATTCGATCGGGTCATCGGTTCAGTTGATTCATTTGGAGATCATTAAATGAATCAACTGAACCGATGACCCGATGAATACCGTCCCCTTACTCCTGCGCGTGCGAGTAGCCGGGCTGGCCGTCGAAGTTGTAGAGGTTCTCGGTCTTGATGAAGTCGAGGCCGGCGTCGGCGAAGCGTGAGAGCAGCGCGGCGATCTGCCGGTTCCCGACCTCGCGCCCGCCCTCCGCGACGAAGCGGCAGCGCCAGTGGTCGGAGCAGAACGTCTCGGTCGCGCCGCCGGGGTAGACCTTCACGCCGCGGTTGGCAATCGAAGTGAGCTTCAAGCCCTCGCCCGACAACTTCTCGACCGCCGCCCCGAGGTCGTTCGCCGAACCCGAAGACCAGTCGAGGTACACGTCCACGCCCATCATCTCCTTCTTTACGGCGGCGGCGGTCGCGCGCGCCGCGCCCCCGGCGGACGCGGCCTCGGCCGCCCTCGCCCGCCTTGTAGCTCACGGCCTTCAGCGTCTCGGGCTTCTGCCCGATGCGCGCGACGACGGCCTCCGCGAACTCGCGCGTGCCGACCTTCTCCTTGCTCACGCCCTCTTTATAAATGTCGTACGTGTGGACGCCGTCCTCCATCGTCCGCAGCCAAGCGTTGTGCGCCAGCTCCGCCACGTCCGTCTGCCCCATGTGGACGAGCATCATCACCGCGCCTAAGAAAAGCCCGGAAGGGTTGGCGAGGTTCTGGCCCGCGCGCCGCGGGGCCGAGCCGTGGATCGCCTCGAACATCGCGATGTGCTCGCCGATGTTGGCCGAGCCCGCGAGCCCGACGCTCCCCGCGATCTGCGCCGCCACGTCCGAGAGCACGTCGCCGTAGAGGTTCGGCAGGACCAGCACGTCGAAGTTCTCGGGCGCGTCGGCCAGCTTCGCCGAGCCGATGTCCACGATCCAGTGCTCGTTCTCGATGTCCGGGTACTCGGGCGCGATCTCGTCGAAGATTTTGTGGAAGAGGCCGTCCGTGATCTTCATGATGTTGTCTTTGGTGAAGCACGTGACCTTCTTCCGGTTGTTGCGCCGCGCGTACTCGAACGCGTACCGGACGATCTTCTCGGTGCCGGGGCGCGAGATGAGCTTGAGGCACTGCGTGACCTGACCCGTCTGGCGGTACTCGATGCCGCCGTACACGTCCTCCTCGTTCTCGCGGACGATGACCACGTCCATCACCGGGTGCTTCGTCTCCACGAACGGGTGGTACGACACGCACGGCCGCACGTTCGCGTACAGCCCGAACGTCTTCCGCACCGTCACGTTCAGACTCTTATAGCCCCCGCCCTGCGGCGTCGTAATCGGGGCCTTCAAGAAGACCTTCGTGCGTCTCAAACGATCGAACGCCTCCGGCGCCACCCCCGCCGGGTTCCCCGCGAGATACACCTTCTCGCCAATCTCGATCTCTTCAATGTCCAAACGCGCGCCCGCGCCTTCCAGAATGCGCAGCGTCGCCTCCATAATCTCCGGCCCGATGCCATCGCCGCGCGCAACCGTAATGGGAGTTTTTTCCGCCATGATGCCAGCCCCTGCCTTTCCGCTTTCCGCCTGAGGTTAGATAACCAGAACAGCCGTCACGCGCTCGGTATTCGCGCCGGCCCCAAACCCACAAAAAATCTTCCCTTGAGTGGCCCCGACATATAACATCCCCCCCACGCCCCCGGCAACCGTCGCCGCCCACGCGTGCGCCTTCAGATTTCAACGCCGTGCCCGCCGGGCCCCAGATGCTAAGGCTGTGGGGCGGTGAGAGTTTATCTGTTTAGTCTGAACCTCACGTTCGGGGTGTGACGCGGAGAGACGGAGGCGCAGCTTGAGGTGAAGGAGCTGGCTGCGCCTCCGTCTCTCCGCGTTCAGTTCGTGCGACTGACGTGGAATCATTGAAGGGCTTCTTCCAGCACGGCCGCGAGGCGCCAGCCGCCTTTGTGAATCTGGTCCTTGACAGTGTCGGCCGCCCAGATGGCGTAGAACTTCCCGCCGGGCTTCTTCCTCTCCTCGGCGCGTCCGCTGATGATGTCTCTGGCTCCGGACTTCGTAATTATCTCCGAGAAGGCGAGGCGCGTGTGCGCTTCGCGCGCGAGCGGGAGGATTTCGTTCGCCAGCTTCTCGGCCCAGGTCTCTGCCCCGCCCGTCAACTTCCAGTTGGCGGGTTCGCTCGCGGCCAGCTTGCCGGCGACCGACGCGTTCGTGGCTACGCCGAACGCGTTCTCCACCGTCTGGCCGTCCCAGTAGCCGTGGAACTTGCCGGCCGAAGTCAGCTTGCCGTTGAAGAAGGTGAACAGCGTGAGCTTGTTGCCCCCCTGATCGGCGAAGCCGTCATTCGGGCTCGCGGGTTTGAAAGGGCGCCCGGCGGCGTCGAAGTATTCGGCGCCCACGTGGAGCGGCTGGTGTATGTCGCCGAAGTAGTGCGCGAGGAGGATGAGGGCGACCGACCGGGTTATCGCGCGCTTGTTCGGCTGTGGCTCCTGGCCCTTCAGGACGCGGACGCAGAAGGGAATCATCCGCACGATGTCGAACCTCGAACGCCCCACCGTCCCGTCGTCGTAGTCTTCAACGCCGAAGACCGGAACGTCCGTGTAGTGAAATTCGTGGTGTGAGGGGTCGCCGCTGCACAGGTTCGCGTTCAGGAAGGCGCGAAGCTCGTCGTTGATGCGCGGCCTGTTGACGACCGGCTTGTTGCTGAAGCGGCTATTGTGACACTTCTCCTTACTGTCCCAGCCCTTGATCTCGTCCGGGAGCGTCGCGACCCTCTCCAGGGTCAGGCCGTCCAGTAGTTGCGAGACCTTCTTCGCGACCGAAGGGTTCTTCGCCAGACGCCTGTCGGCGACGGCGCCGACCAGCGAGTGCCCGCGCGGCCCGTACGAGTAAGCGCTACCGGCAGACAGACAAACTATCAGCAGGGCGACGAGAAATCTTTTCATCTCATTTTCTCCTGAGGGGGTGGCAGGCAGGTGCCCTCTCCAAAGGCGTCTCCTTCCTGAAGGGTTTTGAGGTGGGACTCCGGCGGCTGGAGTTCAAAGCATCCGCGGAGCCGGCCTTGTCGCTAATCCAGATGCCCTTGAACGTGTGCGGCCGAGTCTAATGTCTGTGGAGAAATCGAGTCAACGATTATTTAAGGGTGAGCGGGTCGCTTCAGTCCGCCGCCGGGGCGGTGCGGACGGTGACGCGGTGGCCGAAGACTTCGCCTTCAAAGAGTGTGCGGGCGGACTCGCGGCGGAGGCGCTTCCAGAGCGAGCCGCGCTCGTAGGCGTCGAGGTCCTGCGGGATGAGGTCGAAGAGCGCGCGCGAGGCGACGACGATCAGCTTACGCTTCGGGCGCGAGACGGCGACGGTGAGGCGGCGCGGCTCTAAGAGGAAGTCGCTCTCCGAGTCGGCGAACTCGCGGTCGGAGACCGTGGCCGAGACGATGATGAGTTCGCGCTCGCCGCCCTGAAAGCGCTCGACCGTGTCGATGGATTCGGCGAGGTGCGGCAGGCGCGCGGCGAGCAGGGCCTTCTGCGCGCGGTGCGGGACGACGACGCCGAGGCCGGTGCGCGCGTCGAGCTTTAAACCTTCCGACGCGGCGCGCGCGAGCGCCGAGACGAGCGCGGCCTCGAACTCGTTCGACTGCTGCGAGCCCTCCTCGTCGTGCTCGACGACGACGAGCGCGTGCTCGGGGGCGAGCGCGGCGCGCAGCCATTCCTCATCTAAACCTTCACATGCATCGAGGCGCGTGCGGTTGGCGGAGCGGAAGTCTATCCGGTCGGCGGCGTAGACGTGCCGGCGCAGGAAGTCCGCGACCTCTTCCGGGATGCGGAAGGAGCGGTCGAGCGCGACGCGCGGGAAGCCGAGTTCTTGCAGGTACTCGAAGACGGAGAGGAAGACGTGCGCGCGTTTAAGGTCGCGCCGCTCTTCGGCGTCCCACGCGTGCGCGAGGATGGGCGGCATCTGCCGGTGGTCGCCGACGGCGATGAACTGTCCGTCGGCGCGGAGGAAGGCCGCGGCCGTCAGAGCCTCGGCCAGACCCATCTGCGAAGCCTCATCCACCACGACGAGGTCGAAGTGCTCGCCCGACCAGTCAACCGCGCGCCCCTTCGACGCGCCCTGCTTCACCAGACGGTAGAGCCCGCCCGGCGTGCCGCCGACGACGAGCAGCGGCTCCGTCAACAACATCTCCCACTGAGCGAGCGCCGTCAGCCCCTCGCCCCCGTCGGGCAGCACGCGCCCGCAGCCGTCGGGCACGGCGTCGCCCGCGTCGTTGCAGACCTTGACCAGTTTGAGGCGTGTGAGTAGGGACAGCGGTGTTTGAGATTGTTGCTGCCCGCCGTCGAGTTCGAGCAGTTGGCGCGTGCGCTTCGCGACCGATTCGAGCGCGACGGAGACGGCGGCGTGCGTCTTCGCGAGCACCGCGACGCGGAAGGGGCGCGCAGGACTTGCCTGCGCCAACATGCGCGAGAGGACGGCGAAGCCGAGCGTGTGGCTCTTGCCCGTGCCGGGCGGGCCTT
The DNA here is from genome assembly GCA_963726735.1 of uncultured Acidobacteriota bacterium. Lineage (GTDB taxonomy): Bacteria > Acidobacteriota > Blastocatellia > Pyrinomonadales > Pyrinomonadaceae > QHXN01. The sequence goes on along the minus strand of CAVSDM010000017.1, from coordinate 30,687 downwards.
GCAGGACGAGGACGCGCTCTTCGAGGTGCGAGCCGATGACCTCCTCCTGCGCTTCGGTCAGGCCGTGCGGCTGCTGCGCGTGCGCGGCGAGGCGCGCGATGTCTCGCGCGTCGCGCAGACGTTTGGGGCGGACGGCGCGCGGACGCTTCCCCTCTTCCGTGTCGCTCAGCCAGGCGTAAAGGTGGTTGTGGCGTGCGTTGCGGCAGGCTTCGAGGAACTTGTCGGAGTTGAGGTCGTCGGCCATCTCGTCGGCCGTGTAGAGCGTGCCCGCCTCGGGCGCGAAGAGTTGGTGCCTGTAACGGAACGGCGAGTTCTTGAAGCTCAGCGGCAGCAGGCGCAGGGCGGCCCCCTGCTCGTCCAACGCCTCGACCAGCGCGAGGCGGCCGCGCACGAGACTGCGGCCCGCGCGCGCGCGCCCTTCGCCGTCAACTAAAGGGTTGAGCACGACCCAGTCGCCGACGCGCAGGCGCAGCGCCGGAGACTCCTGCGCCGTGACTTCGGCGCCGTCCGCCGCGTCGAAGCGGAACCGGGCGCGCTCCACACGCTCGTCGTCCTTCTCGTAACGCTCGCAGCGCAGGACGGCCGTGCGCCCCGTCTCGGCGCGCTCGCGCGGGGACATCGAGAGGTGAAGCAGTCTCTCCTGAAACGACGCGTGGTGTTCGAGCAGGAGAAAGTCTTCGAGCGAGCGGCTCAGAGGGACTTCCGAAGGGTCTGCCTCGATCTCGCCCAGTTTTGAAAGGTCGAGCGGCTCCTTCTCGACCCGCCGGTTCTTGTAGACGAAGCTCTCCTCGACGTGCTGCATGGCGCGTGCGCGCGCGAGCGCGAAGTCGCGTATCTGTTCGGCGTTGACGCCCGCGAAGCCGCGCACCTGCGGGCGCGGACGTTCGTGCGTCTCCTCGCGCAGCAGGCCCCACGCCGCGTACGCGTATTCGAGCGGTATCTCCGCGCCGAAGCGCGCGGCCGACTCGACGCGGACGAAGGGCGGCGGCCCGTCCTCTTCAACGTCGTCCTTCTCTCCTTTCGAGAAGTCTGCGCGCAAATCGCCCGTGGCGGCGTCGCGCATGAAGGTGCGGCGGTTGTCGAAGACGCGCGCGCGGAAGACGCGACGGAAGTCTGTGCGCGCGTCCTCCCAGCGGAAGCCGAGCGCCGCGGCCGTCTCGTAGAGGTTCTGGCAGACGGGCGCGAGGTTGAGTCGCGCGCGCACCTCTTCGGAGAGGAGCGAGACCATCGGCTGCGTGAGCGCCGGCGAAGAGGTCAGGAGGTCGTAGAAGGCCGGGACGGCGCAGAGCACGTCGAAGTGTCGCGCGAGCGCGTCGAGCAGTGCGCGTTCGCCGCGCGGCGCGAAAGTGTAGAAGTGGAGCGGCGCGGTCTCTGCCCCGGCCGCACGCGCGACCGCGGGCAGGAGTCTCTGCACGAAGCGTACGAGCAGTCCGCGCTCGGCGTCCGTGTCGGGCGGCGCGTCGGTCATCTCCGCCAGCTCAAACATCTCACGCGGGCCGACGACGCGCGCGGCGAGCAGGTAGAGCCTGTCCTGTATGTAGTCGCGCTGCGCGTCGATGAAGACGCGGACGAGGCCGGGATGCTCGTTCGGGTCCGGGAGCGAGCCGAAGTCTGCGCCGAGGATGTACGGGCGTGACTCGACCGAACGGTCGAGGCGGCGGACGGCGGCGCGCGCGCGCTGGACGAGCAAGGGGAGTCGGCCCGCGAGCGGCCAGCGCGCCGAAGCGCGCCGCACTACCTCTTCTTTGCCCGCGGCGGGCGTCATCTCCTTGCGGCCGTACTCCATCAGCGACGCGAGCGCACGCGCCGACGTGACGCCCTCGGAGAGCAGCGCGCGCTTCTCGGAGGCCGTGAGCAGAGGGGCGAGCGAGAGGTCTGCGCGCTCGGCCGTGTCCGCGAAGCAGAGCGCGTTGTAGGGGCAGCCGTCGCACGCGGCGCGCAGGTGGTAGCGCGCCGCGCCGCCCGCGCGGACGGCGCGCGCCACGTCCGAGTCGTTTGAAGCGACCAGCCGCCCGATCTCGTCGTCGTAGAGCGCGAGGTCGAAAGTCTCCCACGCGCCGTCCGAGGGGAGCGTCGTGTCCCTCGCGACGATGGCCCCGCGCACGGGCGCGTCGCCGATTCCCATCTCACACAAAGTCTGTGCGAGCAGCCGGGCGTAGAAGGCGACCTGGAGCCGGAAGCCGACCGTCTCGCGCGCGCTCGCCTTGAAATCGACGACGGTCGCTTCGGCCCGCGCGCCGTCGCGCACGACCTCGATCAGGTCCGCGCGCCCCTCGCACTCCCAGCCGCCGACGCGCCCGCGCAGGGTCGGCTGGTAGTAGCAGACGCGCCCCGCCGGCTGCCGCGCCACCTCCGAGGCGAAGCGCGCGGCGTCCGCGTTCGTCAGGTCGTGGACTTCGACGCCGCTTGCTGCCAGCTCTTCGACCATCTCGCGCTCGAACCGCAGGCCCTCGCCCGAGAGCAGCGGCGAGAGCGGCTCGAACTCCAACTGAAAGCGCGCGAGCTGTCGCTTCGCCTCCGAAGGGAAGAGAGTGTAGCGCATGTGCCGCTCGCAACGGCCGCGCGCCACGTACTGCGCGAGCCGCTGCGCCGTGAGCGGGCGTTCGGTGTGGAAGGTCGGAGAGGTCTCGGAGGGCAATTCTGACATTGCGAGGACGTGGAGATTACTTGAATGCTATGCACAACAGCGCCGCGGAGCGGCGTCTGAATTTTCAAGGCCGGGAATAGAAGGGGGCGTGTTCGGCGTCGCGTCAGCGACGGCTGAAATGCCGACGCGGTTCAGGCGTCGCCGACGCGACGCGGCGACGTTCATGTCAACCTTTCCCCGGCCTTGAAAGGCCGGGCTAAACTCAGGCGCCGCGCTGCGGCGCTGTATGCACACGCTTCGCTTACTTAAGAGGACTTCTGCTTCCGCGGCGCGACGACGGTGAGGGTGGCGACTTCGGTGCGGGTCTCGGCGGCGCGGACGGCCTCGCGGGCGGCGGCCGACGCTTCGTCGTCGGAGGAGAGGAACTCTTCCAAACGATTCTTGACGGCCGAGAAGGTGACCTTGCGCTCGAAGAGCGCGGCGAATCCTTCGGCGCCGAGCAGCGCCTCGGCCGCCGCGAGCCGCTCGGCGTCGTACGCCGCCTTCGACGTGTAGCTGCAACGCACGCTCCCCGCGTCCGCGCGCAGCACGACCGCGTTCGAGACGCGGGGCCGCGCCGACGAGACGCGCTTCAACTGCTCTTTGATCTCGCCCGCGCGCGCGTCCAGACGCTTCAACTCCTCGTGCAGCGCGACGTACTCGGCGACGAGCGCTTCGACCTCTTCGTCCGAGAGCGCCTCCGTGCCGTCCGACGAAGCCGGCCGTCCGAAGCACTCGAAGCAGTTGAGGGCGCCCGTGTCGTTGCGCGCGAGCGCCTCGTCCGTGGGGACGAGCCCGCCGCAGCCGGCGCAGGCGGTGTAGAACTGCGCGGCGCACGCGCGGCAGAGCGTCGCGCCCGTGCGGTCGAGCAACTGCTCGGCCGGTTCGACGCCGGCCAGGCACTCGACGCAGAGCGCGCCGCGCGGCTCAAGGCTCTCGGGGCGGAGACTGTTTTCGGTCTGCATCCGTCTAGTCCTCCGGTCTCGCGGGTTTCAGGCGGCGTCGATGCGCGCGGCGAGGATGAAGTCACTCTCGCTCAGGCCGTCGATGGCGTGCGTGTAGATTGTGAGCCGCGCGTAGCCCCAGCCGAACTCGATGTCGGGGTGATGGCCCTCTTCTTCGGCGACCCGGCCGACGCGGTTGACGAAGTCGAGCGCCGCGGCGAAGTTCGTGAACCTGTACTCCTTCGACAGGTGGTGCTCTTCGACGACGCGCCAGCCTTCGAGCTGCGCGAGCAGCGGCTCCACCTCGACGCCCTTCAGACGGGGCACGCCGCCGTGGCACGGCACGCAATGTTTGCTCGCAAGACTCTCCGTCATCAAACCTTCCCCCTTCTCAAGTCGGACATTCTACAGGGCGACGGCCCGCCCCCGCACGGCCGCGCGGCGGGCGAGAGAGTATAATCGGCGAGACTTCCAAAACATGCTTGCGTTGTCGTCGGGAGGGGTCGGATGAAGGGCGGCGGGAAGGTGCCTTCGTGGCTGAGCGGCGCGTTCGTGCTGGGCGCGTTCGGCGCGCTCGTGTGGCTGGAGCGGCGGCGGCCTTTGCGCGAGGAGCGCGAGTCGAAGCTCGTGCGTTCGGCGCGCAACCTCGCGGTGGCGGCGGCGGGCGCGGCCGCGCTGCGGCTGACGGAGGCGCCGTTGGCCGAGAGGCTGACCGCTTTGGTCGAGCGAAGGCGTTGGGGGCTGCTCAAGCTCGCGCGTCTGCCGTTGTGGCTTGAGGTCGCGGCGGCGGTCGTGCTGCTCGACTACACGCTCTACCTCTGGCACGTGCTGACGCACCGCGCGCCCTGGCTCTGGCGCTTCCACGTCGTGCATCACATCGACCTCGACCTCGACGCGACGACCGCCCTGCGCTTCCACTTCGCGGAGCTAGCCGTCTCGGTGCCGTGGCGCGCGGCGCAGATTCTCTGCATCGGCGTCTCGCCGCTCGCGCTCTCGGTGTGGCAGACGCTGCTGATGCTCTCGATCCTCTTTCACCACTCGAACGTGCGCCTGCCCGCAGGGTTGGAGCGCGGGCTCAACCTCTTCGTCGTCACGCCGCGGATGCACGGCATACACCATTCGACTGTGAAGGAAGAGACGGACTCGAACTGGTCGAGCGGACTCACCCTCTGGGACAGGCTGCACGGCACGCTGCGCCTCGACGTGCCGCAGGACGCCATCGACATCGGCGTGCCCGCCTACCGCGAGCCGCGCGAGGTCGGGCTGGCCTCGATGCTCGCACTGCCATTCGGCGAGCAGAGAATAATTCGCACGGATGGACAGGACGAACAGGATAAGAGCTTAAGACTCTAAAATCTTATCCCGTTCGTCCTGCCCATCCATGCGAATTCTCTTTCGGCCGACGTAACACGAGTGACGAACATCTCCATCATCATCCCGGCGCTCAACGAGGCCGGGGCCATCGGCGCGACGCTCGAAGCGGCGGCGCGCGTGAAGGGTGAGGTTGAAGTCATCGTCGTTGACGGCGGGAGCGCGGACGGGACGGCCGAGGCGGCGCGCGCGCGTGGGGCGCGTGTCATCACGTCGGCGCGTGGGCGCGGCGCGCAGATGCACGCGGGGGCGCTGGCGGCGCGGGGCGAGGTGCTCTGGTTCCTGCACGCGGACACGCTCGCGCCCGCGGACGCGGCCGAGTACATCGACGCTGCGCTCCTGAGCCCTGGCGCCGTCGGCGGGAACTTCCGCGTACGCTTCGACGGCGGCTCCTCGGCGGCGCGATTCCTGACGTGGCTCTACCCGCGTCTGCGCCTGCTCGGTCTGGCCTACGGCGACTCGGGATTCTTCGTGCGGCGCGCGGCGTACGAGCGCGCAGGCGGCTTCAAGCCGTTCCCGGTCTTTGAAGATTTAGACCTGCTGCGCGCGCTGTGGCGGCAGGGGCGTTTCGTGCAGGCCGACGCTTGCGTCGTCACCTCCTCGCGCCGCTTCGAGGGTCGCAGCTTCGCGCTCACCTTCGCGCGCTGGTCGCTGCTTCAATCGCTCTACTGGCTCGGCGTCAGCCCGCACACGCTCGCGCGCCTCTACGCGCCCGTCCGCGGCGCGCGGAAGGTTTGAAGTTTAAGATCGCTTTAAGCGAAGTGAGCGCGTAGCCAGTTGCAGGTTGAAGGGGCGCGACGACGCGCGTCCTCGTCATTGTCAAACTCAGCGCGCAGTCGCGCGAGGTCTGCGGGCGTGTCCACGTCGTACCACGGTGGCAGTTCCAGCAGGCGCAGGCCCAGACGCGCGGCGTTGTGCGCGGTCTGCGCGTACGCGCGCGGCGTGCTCCACTCGATTGAGTCGAACAGTCCCGGCGCCGGCTCGCGCATCCCGACGGCGTAGTAGCCGCCGTCTTCGGTGGCCCCGAGCGCCACGTCCGCGCGTCCGCCCGCGAGCCCTTCGAGCGCCGCGTCGAGGAAGTCCGGCGGCAGCGTCGGGCTGTCCGCCCCGATGAAGAGCAGCGGGCCGAGACCTTCCCCGAACGCGCGCCCGGCCACGCCTTCGAGCCGCTCGCCCAGACCGACGCCGCGCTGTTCGAGCCAGAGCAAGTCGCTCAAACTCTCTTCACCTAAAGCGACGCGCGCACACTCTTTAAGCATCGAACGCCCGTCGGAAGGCGCGTAGGCGACGACCACGCGCGCGCCCGTGCCGAGCGCCGTCGAGACCGTGTCGGAGAAGAGAGACGCGGCGAGACTCGCCGCCGCCTCTCGCGTGAGCGGCGGCGCGAGTCGCGTCTTGGCCTCGCCCGCGCGCGGGGCCTTCGCCATGACGATGATTGCGGGAGCGGACATCGGAAAGCATGAAGGACGAAGGTTAAGAACGAAACGGCGGGCGACACTTTACAGCGGCGTCTCCATCCTTCATCCTTCTGCCTTCATCCTTTCAGACGGGAGTATCGCACGGAGATGAGTTACTACGAAGAAGAGGACCTCGCGCGCTTCGGGGACGTTGGTAAACACCGGCCCGACCTGTTCGAGAAGTTCATGGCGTGGTATCAGGCGTGCCAGGAGGACGGCGCGCTCTCCCGCCGCGAGAAGGCTTTGATCGGGCTCGCGGTCGCGCACGCCTTGCAGTGCCCTTACTGCATCGACGCCTACTCGCAGTCGTGCCTCGAAGCCGGCTCGAACATGGAGCAGATGACCGAGGCGATCCACATGGCTTCGGCCCTGCGCGGCGGCGCCTCGCTCGTCCACGGCGTGCAGGCGCACAACTCGGTGGGCAAGGTCTCGATGTGAGCGCGAGAGACACTGCCCGTCGTCGCGAGACTCGACTGTGCGCGCGCCCGCCGCGTTCGGGCAGAAGCTTGCCGAGCACGGCCTGACCTTGCGCGCCGCCGCGGCCGAGACGCTTGCAGGTCAACGTCGGCAAGCTCTGCAACCAGGCGTGCAAGCACTGCCACGTGGACGCCTCGCCGCGCGCGGACGGAGATCATGACGCGCGTAGGTGGCCGAACAGGTCCTCGACGCCGTGCGCCGCTTCCGCTTCCGCGTGGTCGACATCACGGGCGGCGCGCCGGAGCTGAACCCGAGCTTCCGCAGGCTCGTCGCCGAGTCGCGGCGTGCTGGGCGCGCGCGTGATTGTGCGCCACAACCTGACCGTGATGTTCGAGCCGGGGCAGGAGGACTTGCCCGAGTTCTTCCGCGAGCAGGAGGTCGAGGTCGTCTCCTCGCTCCCGTACTTTCTCGGACAGCAGACGGACGCGCAGCGCGGCCCGCGGCGTCTTCGAGAAATCAATCGAGGCTTTGCAGCGATCTGAACGCGGTCGGCTACGGGGTCGAAGGAAGCGGCCTTGTCCTGAACCTCGTCTACAACCCGGTCGGCGCGTTCCTCCCGCCGCCGCAAGGCTCCATCGAAGCGGACTTCAAGCGCGAGCTGCTGGCGCGCCACGGCGTCACGTTCGACCACCTCTACACGATCACCAACATGCCCATCAAGCGCTTCCTCGAATACCTGCGCCGCTCGGGGAACGAGGAGCGTTACATGCGCCGCTCGTCGACGCCTTCAACCCCGCGATCGGTCGCGGGGCTGATGTGCCGCACGCTCGTCAGCGTGGACTGGACGGGCCGGCTCTACGACTGCGACTTCAACCAGATGCTCGGGCTCGGCGTTGACGAAGAGTTGCCGCAGACCATCGGCGAGTTCGACCCCGAACGGTTTCGGGGGCGCGTCGTCATCGACCGGCGCGCACTGCTTCGGCTGCACGGCCGGCGCCGGCTCCTCCTGCGGCGGGGCCGTCGTGGACTGAAGCCCGGCTCGCGGCTTGGCAAAAGGCGCGTCGAGTCGGTAAGCTTAGAAGTCTAAAGTTCCACACACGCATTCAACTTCCGCTGAAGGAGGCGCCGAACAGACGTGGCCGCCATCTACCCTTTCCGCGCTCTGCGCCCGCCACAGGAGAAGGTCGGGCAGGTCGCCGCCGTCCCCTACGACGTGGTCAACACCGAGGAGGCGCGCGCGCTCGCCGAAGCGAACCCCTTGAGCTTCCTGCACGTCTCGCGCCCCGAGATCGACCTGCCCGAAGGGACGCACATCTACGCCGACGAGGTCTACGAGAAGGCCCGCGAGAACTTCGAGCGGTTCAAGACCGAGGGCACGCTCGTCGAGGAGGACGAGCCGAGCCTCTACGTCTACCGTTTGGTCATGGGCGACCACACGCAGACGGGCGTCGCCGCCGCCTTCTCGGTTGACGAGTACGACAACGACATCATTCGTAAGCACGAGCGCACGCGCCCCGACAAGGAGAACGACCGCACGCGCCACATCCTGACGCTGCGCGCGCAGACCGGCCCCGTCTTCCTCACCTACCGCGCCGACCGCCGCATCGACGCGCTCGTCGAGGCCGAGACTAAAGCAGAGCCGCTCTACGACTTCGAGGCCCCGGACGGCGTGCGCCACACGGTCTGGCGCGCGGCCGCGGCCGAACAGCTCGCGCGCTGCTTCGCCGAAGTCCCCCTGCTCTACATCGCCGACGGCCACCACCGCGCGGCCAGCGCCTCGCGCGCGCGCGCGGAGCTGAAGGCGAAGAACCCGGACCACACGGGCGAGGAGGGCTGCAGATCCCAGTCGATGTAGCGCTTGCCCGGGATGTACGGGCACTCGTCCCCGCAGCCCATCGTCACCACCACGTCGGCCCATTGCGCGAGGTCGTCGCTGAGCTTCTGCGGGATGCGGCCGGACAGGTCGATCCCCAGCTCGCGCATCGCCTCGACCACCTCCGGGTGCACACGCTCGCCGGGAGTCGTGCCCGCCGACCGCGCCTCGTGCGCGGCCCGCGCCTCGCGCTCGAACAGCGCGCGGCTCATCTGCGAGCGGCCGGCGTTGTGCAGGCAGACGAAGAGCACGCGCGCCATCAGTTGGCCCGGTCTCCTCGCGCACCAGCTGGTAGGCGAGCGCGCCGATCGCGGCGCCGGCAACGGGCCCGATCACGTACAGCCAGAAGTCGTGCCACTCGCCCGCCGCGAGCGCCGGGCCGAGCGAGCGCGCCGGGTTCATCGAGGCGCCGGTCACCGGACCGCCGAACAGAGCGTCCAGCCCGACGGTTCCACCGATTGCGATCGCGGCCGCCGCGCCGACCGCACGGGTGTCGGTCGCCACCGCGACGATCACGAACATCAGGAACGCGGTCAGGATCGCCTCGTAGACGCAGCGCCGTCCCCGCCCGACGGTCGGCACGGTCGCGCCGAGGTCCGCCGGGCTCTCCGGTCCACACCGCGAGCAGCAGCAGCGCCGCGGCGGCCGCGCCGCAGCACTGCGCGGCCACGTATCCGACCGCCTCACGGGCCGGGAAGTGCCGGGTCAGCGTGAACGCGATCGTCACGGCCGGGTTGATGTGCGCGCCGGAGAGATGACCGGTCGCGTAGACCATCACCATGATCACCAGCCCGAACACGAGCGCGATCCCGACGGTGCCGAGCGCGCCGTCGTACTCCGCGTTCGGCGATGATCGCGCCGCAGCCGGCGAAGACGAGCGCGAACGCCGCCAGGCCCTCCGCGAACGCCCGCCGGGGCAGCCCGGCCGCGGCGCGGTCACGCCGTCGTCGAGCGGTGACGCCGATGATCTTCAAACGGCGGGTGAGCGCGTTGAGCCCGTACTCGCCGAGCGCGCCGTCCTCGACGCCGAGCACGTCCCACGCGCCTTCGCTCGGCGGCGACACGGACTCGGCCACGGCGGGGAGCAGGTCGACGCAGGCGCCGGCGCACCACCTCCGCCATCGCGGGGTCGTCCTGCACGGCGCTGCGCAGGAACCACGTGCCCCACGCGATGTGGCGCTGCTCGTCGGCGGCGATCTTCCCGTAGCCGTCGACGAACCCGGGCAGCAGCCCGCGCTCGCGGAGGAAGTCGAGAGGAAGTGGGATGCCGTGATCCCGAGCGTCCCCTCGATGATCATGTGGTAGATCGTCACGAAGTCGACCTTGGCCTCGCGGTTGCGCGGGTCGAGGCGCAGCCGGTCGTGGGCGTCGACCAGCGCCTCGTCGAAGACCTTCCTGAACGGCTCGCCGAGGACCTCGCGCGCACGCGCGACGTGCGCGCCGATCGCGGCGGGATCGGCGATCACCTCGTTCTGGAAGCGCGCGTAGAACTGCATGTGGCGCACCTCGTCGACGAGCTGGGTCGACAGGTAGCTGCCCTCCTCCTCGTCGTCCTGCGCCAGCACCAGGCCGCAGAACTGCGTCGAGATCCGCTCCTCGGCGACCATCAGCGAGCTGAGGACCCAGTAGAGGAGGTCGCGCTCGCCGTCCGTCGAGCGCGGCCCAGTGGTCGGGGTCGCGGTCGAGGTCGACGTCCTGGGCCGCCCAGTGCGAGCGCTCCCAGTCCTCGTACAGCTGCTGCGGCGTGCGCAAGCCCGGGCTGTGCGACCTCGACGCTCATGACGCGCAGCAGGCGGCGCGGCGTGGCCGGCGCGTCGTGCTCGACGTCCTCGAGCACGGTGAAGACCTCCCACGGCGTGCCGTCCGGGTCCGTGACCCAGATCTTGTCCTGGCGCGCGTAGCAGCACTCGGTGTCCATCTCGTCGAATGTCGCGAGGCCGGCGTGCTTGAGCCGGAGTTTCGTCGCGAGCACCTCGTCGGTGGACGAGACCTTGATCCCGCCGTGGTTGAAGGCGCCGAGGCCGTCGTCCACGCTCGCCCTGGATCAGCGCGAGCACGATGCGCCGGGTCGTCCGGCTCGAACTTCGCGTACCCGGGCCGCTGCCTTCGCGGGCTCGGCGTCGAGCAGCGCACGGTAGAACGGGGTCGAGCGATCCACGTCGGAGACGGTGATCGCGAGGTGTGGCTTCATCTCAGCCATGTCGACAGCTCCTTCGTCGCTTCGGGGATCACGTAGTAGTAGGCCCACAGCCCGCGCCGCTCGACGTCGACGAGCCCGGCCTCGCGCAGCACCTTGAGGTGATGGGAGACGCGTGGGCTGCGAGACGTCGAACAGCGGCGTCAGCTCGCACACGCACACCTTGCCGGCGTGCTTGCGCAGGACGTCCACCAGTTGCACGCGGATCGGGTCGGCGAGCGCGCGCGCGATCGACGCGATGCGCTCCGCCTCGGCCGGACGTGACCGCCGGATGCACGAGTGGCTCGCAGCACGGTTGCCCCGCGCGGGCGCTTCACCTTGGGCTGTGTCTCGAGTGCAGTGGCCATGCGGAAGTGATAGCACATTACATCGACAATCATCAATGTAATCGTCTTTGCTTCATGATCAGGCGGATGGCACTCGCTCACGACGCAACCGATCTGCTCCAGCGTCTGATCCGGTTCAACACGGTCAATCCGCCCGGGAACGAGCGGGCCGCGCAGGAGATGCTGCGCGCCGAGCTCGAGGCGGCCGGATTCGAGTGCGAGCTCGTGGGCGCGACCGCGGAGCGGCCCAACCTGATCGCCCGCTTGCGCGGCCGCGCCGACGGACGGCGGCTCTGTTATCTGAGCCACGTCGACACCGTGCTCGCCGATCCCGCCGAGTGGACGCGTGGACCCGTGGTCGGGGGAGCTGAAGGACGGATACGTGTGGGGGAGGGGCGCGCTCGACATGAAGGGGCAGGTCGCGTGCGAGGTCGCCGCGGCCTGCGCGCTTGGCGCGTAGGGTTGGCGCCCGGAGCGCGGCGAGCTGCTCGTCGTCGTGACGTGCGACGAGGAAGCGGGCGCGACCTACGGCGCCCAGTGGCTGTGCGAGCACGTTCCCGAGAAGGTGCGCTGCGACATGGTCGTCAACGAGGGCGCCGGGGAGGTGCTGGATTTCGAGGGACGCCGCATGTACACGCTGTGCATCGGCGAGAAGGGCGTGTTCCGCTTCAGGCTCATCACCGCACGGTCGCGCAGGCCACGCGTCGATGCCGGGGATCGGCGACAACGCGCTGCTGCGGATGGTCGAGGTGCTGGCCCGACTGGACGGGCGCCAGCCTCCGTTCGATGCCTATCCGGTCGGCGTGGCGTGCCTCGAGGCGCTCACCGGTGCCGCCGTCGACGACGTGTCCGCGGCGCTGGCACATCTGCGGGAGGTCGAGCCGCGCCTGGCGCGACCAGTTCGAGTCGATGATGCGCGTCACGCTCGCTCCGACCATGATCCGGGCCTCCGAGAAGGAGAACGTGATCCCCTCGCGTTGCACCGTCCGCGTCGACTGCCGGGTGCCGCCGGGAATGGGACAGCAGCACGTGCGGCGGCGGATCGAGGAGCTGCTCGGCCCCGAGGGTGACGGCGACTACTCGCTCGAGTTCAGCGAAGAGGTCGTCGGCAACAGCTCGCCGCCCGAATCGGACCTCGCGGAGCATCCTGCGCGAATTCGTCCGCCGCGCAGATCCCGGGGCGCGAGCTTTTGCCGCTGGTACTGACGGGTTTTACGGACAGCCACTGGTTTCGCAAGGCGTTTCCCGAGTGCGTCGCGTATGGGTTCTTTCCGCAACGCGCGATGTCGCGTTGGGACACCACGCCGTCTGATACACGCGCCCGATGAACGCATCGCTGTCGACGACATCGAGTTCGCTTCGCGGTTCTTCAACGAGCTTGCGCCGGCCGTTTTGCGCTAACAGGTAGCGCGGACATGCGCAAGTTGTTCGAAATTGCGGGTTGCGTTGCCATCCGGCGTATGAAATAAACATCGCTCGTCCCCCTAGCGAGAGGAGTGAGATGTCTCCAGCTGCTCGCAGATCTTCGCGCAAGAAAACAGCGCGCAAGAAAACAGCGCGGAAGAGCACGGCCCGCAAGACGACCGCGCGCAAGAAGACAGCACGTGTCCCGCACGCAAGACGCACGGCACGGAAGACAACAGCACGGGAAGAGCACAGCACGGAAGAAGACAGCACGTCGGCCCGCACGCAAGACGGCGGCGCGCAAGACTGCACGTAAGAGCACCGCGCGCAAGAAGACAGCACGTCGGCCCGCACGCAAGACCGCGGCCCGCAAGAGCACCGCACGGAAGAAGACAGCACGCAAGAAGACAGCGCGTCGGCCCGCACGCAAGACCGCGGCCCGCAAGAGCACCGCACGGAAGAAGACAGCACGTAAGAGCACCGCGCGCAAGAAGACAGCGCGTCGGCCCGCACGCAAGACCGCGGCCCGCAAGAAGACAGCTCGCCGGCCCGCACGCAAGACCGCGGCCCGCAAGAGCACCGCGCGCAAGAAGACAGCCCGCCGCCCGGCCCGCAAGACGACGGCTCGCAAGACTGCCCGTCGCAAGACGGCCCGGAGGCGTTAGAGCAGACGATCGGATGTTGAAGGGGCGGCTGCGGCCGCCCCTTTTTCGTTGTGCTGCAGGGCTGGGGCCTTGACGACAGTCCTCTGAACTACCTAGAATCTAGGTATCGTGAAGTATTCGGTCCTCGGATTCCTGATCGACCAGCCGATGCACGGCTATGCGCTCAAGCGGGCGCTGTCTCCGGCGTTGCCGCCACGGCAACAGGTCAACGACGGAATCCTCTATCCGCTGCTGCAACCGGCTCGAGGACGGAGGGACTGGTGCGCAAGCGCGTCGAGCGCGGCAAGGGCGGCCGCGACCGGAACGTGTTCCACCCGACCGCCAAGGGCCGGCGCGCGTTCGAGCAGTGGCTTGCCGGCGCGGACGACGAACGCGACGAGGTCGCTTACGACTTCCTGCTTGGCCATCCGTTCCTCACGAAGTGCCTGTTCTTCAACCGCCTGACTCCGGCCGAGGTGAGCGCGAAGTTCGAAGACCAGCTCGCCGACTGCACGCGCAAAGCTCGAGACGTTCAGGTCGATCCGCGCGCGCATGGTCGGGCGCGGAGTGGACAGTCACCGCGTCGCGGTGCTCGACCTGGGAATCGCACAACAGAAGGAGAAGGAGCGATGGCTGAAGCGAATGATCCGGGAGTCGAAGCAGCAGCAGGCGCCGAAGGCGGCATGAGCCTCACGCGCGAAATCGAGCGGCGGGCGATCGACATGTGGGCGCCGATCGTCCCGTCGCCGGACGTGATGCGCCATGTCGTCGCAGCACTTCCCGCGCGAGATGGCCGGCTACCTGCGCGTCTTCTACAAGCGCGAGCCCGACGCCGACCGAGTTCGGACGCGCGGCGGCGCGGAATGCAGATGAGCGACGAGGACTCGTGTCGCCGCGCTCGACGCCGCCGGCATCGAGCGGACGCTGATCACCGGTTTCGACGAGTGGTCGAGCGTGCAGCGAGACCTTCATCCCGAACGAGCTGGTCGCCGGCATCGCCGAGCGCCACCCGGGCGGTTCATCCCGTTTGCCGGCGCCGACGTCCTGAAGCGGCATGGATGCCGTGCGCGAGTTCGAGCAGCTGGTGCGCGGCCGCGGCTTCCGCGGGCTCAGCCTGCGGCCGTTCATGATCGGGCTGCCCGCCGACGACCGCCGCTACTACCCGCTCTATGCGAAGTGCGTCGAGCTCGACGTGCCGGTCAGCATCCACAGCTCCGCGAACTGGACGACCGTCGGCGTCAACGACCTCGGCCATCCGCGCCACATCGACGTGGTCGCCGCGCGACTTCCCCGAGCTGAAGCTGATCATGAGCCACGCCGGCTACCCGTGGGTGCTCGAGGCGTGCCTGCTCGCGTGGAAGTATCCGAACGTCTACCTCGAGCTGGCCGCGCACCGGCCCGCGCTACCTCGCCGCGCCGGGCACCGGCTGGGAGCCGCTGCTGCGCTTCGGGCAGACGACGATCAAGGACAAGGTCCTGTTCGGCACCGGCTGGTTCCTGCTCGGCCGGCCGCCGGGCCAGATCGTCGACGAGTTCCGCGCGCTGCCGGTCGCCGACGACGTGATGGAGATGTGGCTGTGGCGCAACGCCGAGGCGTTGCTGGGCACCGGCGTCCCCGCGTAGCTAGAAGAGGCTCTCCTGGCGCAGGCCGGTTTCTCGGCGGGCTGGTCCTCGCGCCGGCGTCCGCGTGCGGGCCGCGGCCGCGGCGCGCCGCGGCCGTCCCTTGGGGCGCACGCTGTCGACGACCTGCTGGATGCGCTTGCGCTCCGTCGCTCGGCACGTACGCGCCGCGCTTGTACAGCTCCTCGTAGCGGGGCACCAGGTCGGGCCGGTACGTCGCGCAGCCACTCGAACCAGATGCCACGGACCTCGCCGCGCAGGTGCAGCGGCACGATCGGCCGATGCTGATCGGCCCCGTTCTCGGCGGCGATGCGCATGATCTCGCCGACCTGCTCGGGCGCGTCGTTGATCCCGGGTATGAGCGGCGCCACGAGGATCCCGGACGGCACGCCCGCCTCGTTCATCTTGCGCACCGCGTCGAGCCGCGCGCGTGGCGAGGGTGTGTGCGGCTCGGTCTCGCGCCAGACCTTCTCGTCGAGCGTCGGAACCGAGAAGTAGACGGACACGCCGGGGCCGGCGGCCAGCTCGCTCAGGATGTCGATGTCACGCAGCGCGAGCGGCGACTTCGTGACCAGCGAGCACGGCGTGTCGGTGTCGAGCAGCGCCTGCCAGATGCCGGGCATCAGCTTGTAGCGGCTCTCGACCCACTGGTAGGGATCGGTGTTCGTCCCGAGCGCCACGTGCTCGCGCTTCCACGACGGGCGCGACAGCTCGGCGCGCGCAACCTCCGGCACGTTGACCTTGACGACGATCTCGCGCTCGAAGTCGCGGCCCGCGTCGAGGTCGAGGTAGGTGTGGGTGGGGCGAGCGAAGCAATTGTGGCTCACCACGCCGTTGGCGATGAAGTCGCCGGTTCCGGTGGTGATGTCGTAGAGGGGTAAGTCGATTCCCAGCGGCTCGATGGCTGCGATCACCCGAGCTTGGCGTTGCATTTGATCGCAGTGCCCTCGATCGACCGCTTCCTCGTGATCGCCGGATTCACGGCCTGGAAGAACCGAAGGTTCTCCACCAAGCCTCCCGTGATCCGCACATTCGCCAGCCCGTTCTCCTGACGCGTGCGTTCAACTACGTGGGGAAAGCCGAGCCGGCGAAGACAGTAGGTCGTCCAATCGATGATCTCCTGATCCGTGTTGGCGATCCGGATGACCCCGCCGTAACTCCCCTCGGCATCGAAAATGCCGGCCAGAAATCCTTTGCACCAATCAACGCTCGTATAACGCGGCCAGCTGATGATGTCCCGAACCGGCTCCACATGCCTTCGCGCGGATGTCCGGATGGCGCTGACTCCGCGCTGATTGCCGACCGCCTGGTGGAAGACGAAGTCCTTCGTCTGCACGTCCAGTTCGGCCAGGTAGGTCTTTGCTCGTCGGAGCGCCTCCAGGTCGGCCAGGGCAAGGCGAAACCGGTGGACGTCTCCGGAGCCTCTGCCCGGGACGGTCGTACGTGTACGAGCCGACGTGCCCATCACCCCGTATAAGCCCGCAGAGATAGCCCCGCCTGTAGTCCGGCGTGTCCTCTGGAGGCGTGGCAAATCGTCCGACGCCCATGAGCTTGTTGTTGAGCGTCAGGTGCGGCCTCTGCAGCGGGCCGACACTCGGCGCCGGTCACGTGCTTCCAACCCCGGTCGCTTAGGAAACGGTGATCGCCACTCGCCACCAACTCGGTCCCGTCGTCCAGGACGATGCGGTATGCGGGCTTCGTAGACGACCAATGATCGAGCACGCTCGTGATCGCATAGCGCCGGTAGTTGCCTTGCCGAACCGTGCCGTAGACGTCGATCGCCAGCTCGCACGTCGGCCAAGGGCTTCGTGCGGCCGTCGCCCATGAGGATCGGCGTCTCGCCGTGGAGCAGTAGGAGCAAGCATGGGAACATCCGCGGTACGGATTGATCGTCCACCGGAACGGCATCCGGGAGCTCTTCGGGACGCGGTTCAGCGCCGATTTCGCGCGCACCTCGTGGAAGCGGATGTCGAGCGCCTCGGGTGCGTCGAACGTGCGGATGACGGCGTCCGCCCCCAATCGCGGGAGCGGACGCTCGGTCTCGTTGCCAACTTCCAGGTTCTCCCAGCGCACGAACACATGTTCGCATACGGCTCCGGACATGCGCGCCGTCGGTGAGCGCTACGAGCGTGCGGCGTCGGGCTCGAGGCCCAGCTCGCCGGCGCGCTCGGCCAGCGAGTCGATCACGAACTGGACGTGCTCGTCGAACGTCATCTTCGGACTCGGGCTCGAGCTCCTCGGCGCCCTTGTAGACCTCGTCGCGATGGACCCCGGCGGCGAAGCTCGGCTGCTTGAGCTTCTTCTTGACCGACTTTGTCTTCATGCCATGGATGCCTTCGGGCCGCACGTACGCGCACGGCCGCGATGAACCCCGACAGCTCGTCGCACGCGAAGAGCGATCTTGTCGAGGAGGCTCTCGCGCGGGACGCCGAGGCGCTCCGCATGCGCCTGAACGGCGTGCACGACCTCCTCGGGATAGTCGCGGCGGCGCAGCTCCTCGATCGCCATGCGCGGATGGCCGGTCTCGAGGTCGGGGTAGCGCTCGTAGTCGAGGTCGTGCACGAGTCCCGCGATCCCCCACGTCTCCTCGTCCGCGCCGAACCTGCGCGCGTACGCGCGCACCGCGGTCTCGACGGCCAGCATGTGCTTGCGCAGCGAGTCCGATTCGGTCCACTCGCACACCAGTTCCCAGGCCTCTTCGCGCGTCGGCATGCCGGCAGTCTATTGCCGGTAGGAGGCCCGCTCCTGACACAGGGGGATTGACGGCATATGCAGGCGGGTAGCACGCTTGACGCGCGCCCTATCGGGCGCAGACAAAATCGAGAAGGGTAAGGAGGGATCGGCGTTGATCAGTGTGCTAATCGCGGTGTTGTTCGCCGCACTCGTCTACGCACTGTGCCTTGCGCTCGGCCTCCCCGCGATCGTCGGCCTGATAGCCGCGATCCTGGTGTTGCTGGCCGGCATCCCAACCGGGGGATACGGCATCGGCAGACGATAGGCTCAGGTCGACAGGGTCCGGTCGCCTGGGTAGCGCGGGCGACCGGACCGGTCCCGCACTCGGGCAGCCCGCCGCCGCAACTAGAATCCGCGCGGCGCGCAGGCGCCCGCGAATGTCCGGCGAGTCCTCAGACGAACTGCTCCGACGGGTCCGCGGCGGGGAGCTTGATGCCCGCCGCCTGCTGTTGACGCCCGATACGGCGCCGGGCGCAGCCGACCTGACGCTCGGGGCGCTGCTGGAGGCAGAGCCCTCGCTCGGCAAGATGGGCGACAGCGCATGGCCGCGGCTCCACGCCGCTCCCGGCGACCCGCATCGGCGACCTCGACCCCGACCACCGGCTACTGGATCGCCGACCTGCTCAGCTTCTGGCAGACGGCGCCGCGCGACGTGTCACGAGGTGACCTCGCCACAGGACGGCATGTACGCGAAGACGCCGGACCCCTACTTCGGCACCGGGCGCGCTCGCGCTTCGATGCGTGCGGCTCGCGATGTTCGAGGCCCGCAAGGACACCTGCGAGAGCCTCCTCGACTTCGCGTGCGGATATGGCCGCGCGCTGCGCTTCTTCCGGGCCGCCTTTCCGGACGCGAGGCTCGTCGCCTGCGACATCTCCGCCGACGCGGTCGACTTCTGCGCACAGGAGTTCGGCGCGGTGCCCGTCTACTCGCAGGAGGACCCGGACGCGATCGACCTGCCCGGACCCTTCGACGTGATCTGGGTCGGCTCTCTCTTCACCACGTGCCCGAGTCGCAGTGGATCGGCTTCCTCGACCTGCTGGACGTCGGTCCTGGCCGAGGACGGGCTGCTCGTGTTCACCGTGCAGGGACGCCACGTGCGCCGCCAGCTCCTCTCAGGCGAGCTCGAAGCTGGAGCCTGACCGAGGCGGACGTCCGGCAGATCGTGCGCGGCTACGACGAGGACCGGCTTCGGTTACGCGGACTGGTCGGGCGCAAGCGGATACGGGACCACGCTCAACCGGCCCTCGTGGGTCACGAGGCAGATCGAGGAGCGGCCCGGGCTGCGCCTGGTCGGCTACCGGGAGACGGCGTGGGGGCGGCAGGACGTGGTGACGTGTCAGGCGACGGGGAGTGAGGACGAGCCGTCGGTAGCGGGCGTGTCCGAGCTGGTGCTCGAGGTGTCGGACCTCGCCCGCGCGGAGGAGTTCTACACGCGCGACCTCGGCCTGCCGCTGGTCGAGCGCTGGCCGCACCGCGACGCGATCTGGGTCCTGGCCGGCATGACGCGGATCGGCCTGTGGCGGCCGCAGGTCGGGCTGGAGGGAAGCCGCGGCGGCGCAGCACGTGCACTTCGCGATGCAGATCCCCGATGCGGAGTTCGAGGAGAAGGTTGCATCGCTGCGCGCGCACGGGCACGAGGTCCCGGTGCACGAGTTCGGCCCGCTCGCCGAGGGTGCGGCTGCACAGCCGGTCAGCCTACGTCCACGATCCCGACGGGCACCTGGTGGAGTTCTGGACCGCCGACATGGGCGGCTACGGCGACGCCTCTCCCTGAAGCTCCGAAAGCAGGTCGTTGAGGTCGAGCGGCAGGGTCGGCATCTCGACCTGCCCGTTCGATCGCGGCCACAGCGACGGGTCGCGGTCCCAGTAGATCTCGATGCCGTTGCCGTCCGGGTCGTTCAGGTATATCGCCTCGCTCACGAGGTGGTCGGACGCGCCGGTAAGGGGCCAGCCCGCCTGGCGCAGGCGCTCCAAAGCCACGGCAAGATGACGGCGCGTCGGCACGAGGATCGCAAAGTGGAACAGGCCGGTTGCGCCCGCCGGCGGGGGTGACCCACCCTTGCTCTGCCAGGTGTTCAGGCCCAGATGGTGGTGATAGTCGCCGGCGGCGAGGAACACCGCGACTTTCCCGTACCGGGCTCGAACGCGAAAGCCGATCACGTCGACGTAGAAGCGCTCGGCGCGCTCGAGGTCGGACACCTTCAGATGGACGTGCCCGATGGTGGTCTGCGGGTGGAGGTCGCCTTCCGGGCTCACGCGGCTTCTTCAAGCTTCGACAGGTCCTCGTTGTCGAGTGTCAACACCGCGGCCTCCACGTTCTCCTCGAGGTGTGCGATCGACGAGGTGCCCGGGATCGGCAGCATGGCGGGGGAATGGGCGAGCAGCCAGGCAAGTGCGACCTGCATCGGGCTTGCACTGTGCTTACGCGCTACCTCTTCGATCGCGTCCTGGGCGATGCCGCCCGCGTCGAGCGGGAACCACGGGATGAAGCCGAGCCCTTCCTCCTCGCACTTCTTCGCGACCTCCTCCGAGTCGCGCGCGGTGAGGCTGTAGCGGTTCTGGACGGACGACGATCGGAACGATCTCCGCGCGCCGTCTCGATATGGCTGCGCCCGACGTTGGAGAGGCCGACGTGCCGCACCTTCCCCTCGTCGCGCAGCTCGGACAGCGCGCCGACGGATTCCTCGAATGGGACCTTCGGGTCCGGGGTGTGCAGCTGGTAGAGGTCGATCGTGTCGAGCTTCAGCCGCCGCAGGCTGCTCCTCGCAGCACTTCTTCAGCCGCTCCGGTCGGCAGTCCGGCTGCCAGTTGCCCGGGCCGGGCCGGGTCAGCCCGCCCTTGGTCGCGATGACGAGGTCGTCGGGGTAGGGATGCAGCGCCTCAGCGATCAGCTCCTCGCTGACGTTCGGGCCGTACGAGTCGGCGGTGTCGATGAAGTTGACCTCCGAGCTCGACCACGCGCCGCAGCACGGCGATCGCGCTGTCGCGGTCCTCCGGCTCCCCCCAGATGCCCGGCCCGGTGATGCGCATCGCGCCGTACCCAAGGCGCCGCACGGTCATGTCGCCGCCGAGCGTCAGTTCCCCGGCAGCAGAGGCGGTCGATCCGTTGGAGGCGGCCACGCGGGGATCGTACAGTCGATTCTCCGGAACATCCCGCCGTACGGCGCAGCCTAGGAGTACCCCCTCCTAGCCGCTGTGGCGCATCGGCACCGTGTTCCCATCCGGCGGAATCGGGTTGCTCCCTCAGGATCCGGGCCATGTGGACGACGTTGTGGGCCATCCAGCCCGCGGTCTTCAGCGTGTAGGGGTGCGTCCTCGCCGCCGGCCTCGATGAACGACGGGCCCGGACCGGCGTCGCCGACCCAGTACGTGTCGGCGTTGGGCGGGATCGTGAACCCGAGGTGGGAGAGGTTGAAGAGCGTGGTCTCCGCGCACGCGTGCGCGCCGTCCTCGTTGCCGGTCACGACCACGCCGGCGACCTTGTTGTACATCGGGTACTGCCCGACCTCGTTGGTCGACTCGTAGGTGCCGTCGAGTCGCTCGATCACCATCTGGCAGACGCTGTTGCGCACGCCGAACCAGATCGAGGTCCCGATGATCAGGATGTCGGCGGCCAGGATCTTCGCGAGGATCTGCGGCCACTCGTCGCCGTCGCCCATGTCGGACACCACGCCGAACGGGATGTTGTAGTCGACCGGCCTGATCACCTCGGATTCGACGTCCAGGCTGTCGAGGTGACCGATGACGATGTCCATCAGCGCCTGCGTGTTGGACACCTCGGGCGACTTCTTCAGCGTGCAGTTGAGCAGTACGGCCTTGAGCTTCACGCTTCCTCTCCATCAGGAAACCGGGGCGGCCTGCTGGATCCGGCGCACGAGGATCTCGACGTTTTCGCCGAGCGCGGCGCCCATGCGGTCGCGCACCTGCTCGGCATAGCCGTCGGAGTCGTACTCGACGCGCCTCAGCTCGAACTCGCGCTCCCCGCGCCAGAGCGCGTATGCCGCGCGGCGGTCTCCGTCGAACGGCAATCCCACGCTGCCGGGGTTCACCAGCAGGAACCCGCCCTCCGCGCCGCGCGAGAACTGCAGGTGGCTGTGGCCGAAGACCACGACTCGCGCCTGGCTGTTGGACAGCAGCTCGCGGTCCCCGCCGGTCGCCTCCGGCATGAAGGTGAGCATGTCACTGCGCGGCGAGGCATGGCAGATGCACGCGCCGTCGATCTCGATCCTCTCGGGAAGCCGAAACAGCTTCTCGGTGCGCTTGCCGCCGAGCTGTGCCCGGCAGTACTCGATCGAGCGGTGTAGCCACTCGTCCCCCGGTACGTCCGACGGCTCCTCGAGCCAGCGCTCGGTGTTGCCGCGGATCCAGTCCGCGTCCAGCTTCTCGAGGCGCTTCACGACCTCCTGCGGCCAGGCCCCCGCGAGCGCATAGTCGCCGCCGAGCACGAACCGCTCCGCTCCCGCCGCACGCGCATCCTCGATGACGGCTTCGAGGGCCGGCAGGTTCCCGTGTATGTCGTAGAGGACGGCGCGCACGCCCGGCTCCTAGTTTCTTCTGGGAGGGGTGTCCCTCGCCCGGCCAGGGCGCGAGGATCAGGACGAGGCGTGCGTCCGACGTCGCGCGCACCTCGTGGCGTTCGTTGGGGTCCGTCAGCGCAAGAAACCCAGGTCCGCCCTTGAAGGACTCGCCCTTTGCCTCGATCTCGACCTCTCCGTCCACGACCAGGATCCACGCCCTCTCGTGCACCTGATGATCCTGCAGCTCCTCGCCGGCGGGGAGGTTGATCACGATCGTCCTCGCCTCGTCGCCTGTGTGGAGCACCTGCGGCTGGCGCGGTTCCACGTCGATCGAGCGGGTGTCCCAGGTCTGCACGGGCTCCTCCTCGGGTTCGGGTTCTGGTGGGCCGGTATGTAAGCATCACGGCATGGCCGAGGCGATTCCCGCACCGGCCGGGCACGGCGGCGACGACCCGGCGTCGGACCTCGAGATCCGCGGACCGCGGCTGCTGCTGCGCTACGCGCGGCCCGAGGACGCCGCCGCCCTGTACCGGCTCGCCTCCGACCGGGAGGTGACGAGGTTCTTCTCCTGGGGCCCGTACACCGACGAGAGCGAGGCCGCGACCTACGTGCGGAGCCTCGGGCGCAAGCGGGACGCGGGGGAGCGCCTGGAGTTCCTGATCGAGCACCCGAAGGACGGGATCATCGGCGTCACCGGCCTCTCGGAGTTCTCGCTGCGCGACCGCCGCGCGGTCGTCGGGACGTGGCACGGGCGCGAGTGGTGGGGGACCGGCGCCAACCGCGACTCGAAGACGCTTGTGCTCGCGCTGGCGTTCGAGGGGCTGGGCCTCGAGCGGGTCACCGCCTGGTGCGGCGCCGACAACGGCCGTTCGCAGAGGGCGCTCGAGAAGCTCGGGTTCGTGCACGAGGGGGTGCTGCGCCGCTGGCACGTGCACCAGGGCGACCCCAAGGACGTGATCAGCTACTCGATGCTGCGCTCCGAGTGGGAGTCGGGCGAGCTGTCCAAGCGAGCCGTTCGCGATCACGGGAGACATACCGGCGCAGTTCCTGTCGCTGTAGGCCTGGGCGGAGCGTCGCGCGGTGAAAGAGCGCTCGAGACGGCCGCCACCACGATGGTCTCAGGTCCGGCGGGCGGTCGGAAGCTGTGGCATCCGTCCTTCCTTCGGACGCAAACGCTGTTCCCGCTCCTTTTCGCGATTCGCGCCCACCCGTCGGGCGCGAAACGCCAAAGTTCGCGCGCGTCGCCTAGACGCCGGTGCCGTGGCGGCCTTCGCCGCCGGCGAAGCGCGCGGCGCCGCGGGCTGCGACCTCCATCACCGCGCGGCCCTGCCGGTACTCGTGCTCGAGCGCCTCGGCCCACGGCATGCGCGACGCCCTCGAGCATCGCGCGCCGGTCCGCGAGCATCGTCTCCTGCGGGAACGCGGCCAGCCGCTCTGCAATCTCGATTGCACGCTCGACGTGCTTCCCGGGCGCGACGACCTCGTTCGCGAGCCCGATCTGCAGCGCCTCCTGCGCATCGACCGGCCGCCCGGTGAGCGTCAGTTCCAGCGCGCGGCCCAGCCCCACGACGAGCGGCAGGCGCTGCGTGCCGCCGTCGATCAGCGGCACTCCCCAGCGCCGCTCGAACAGGCCGAACGTGGAGCGCTCGGTGACGATCCGCAGGTCGCACCACAGCGCGATCTCGAACCCGCCGGCCAGGCACCAGCCGTCAATGGCGGCGATGGTGGGCTTGGAGGGCGTCACGCGCGTGAAGCCCATCGGGCCGTCGGGATGGTCGATGTCGAGGTTCATCGCCTTCAGGTCGGCGCCGGCGCAGAACGCCTCGCCGGTGCCGGTGAGGACCATCACGCGCGCGCTCGTCGTCGCTGCTCGAAGCGCGTCAGGCGATTCGCGCAGCAGTTCGGCGGTCTCGGCGTCGACCGCGTTGCGTCGTTCGGGCCGGTCGATCGTGACCAGCGCGGCGGCGCCTGCGCGCTCATAGTGGACAGGTGTTGCCATCGGTTTCGGGAACTTAACGGAGACTTCACACAACTCTTACGGGAATCGGCCGTTGGGCGTCTAAGTTGTGTACGAACACGCAAACAGAGGAGAAGCCAATGACCCCCCAGCCCGATTGGACATTGCCAAACCCGGACGCGGTGCTGGACCCAGGCGAGCCGCCGCTGCCCGACACAGAGGCGCTGCTCTCCGAACTAGGCGCCTCCTACCCGATCGTCGCCTACCCCGCGCAGCAGGACGAGGTCACCGACGACGCGATCGAGGAGACGATCTACGCAGGTCTGGTCTTTCCGTAGCCGGTAAGTACCGCAGGCGATAGGCGCGCTAAGGAGCGAGCGCGTCGATCGCCGCCGGTAGTTGGTCCGGCGCGCAGATCGGCGTCAGGACCGGAGTCGTGATGCCACGCTCGACGAACTCGGCGAGCCGCTGCTTCTGCTCGTCGGCCTCGCCGAAGATGAAGATCTCGCGGATCAGGTCCTCGGGCGCGAGCTCGCGAGCCCGCTGGCGATCACCCGCGCTGCCATGCCTCGACCATCGGGTCGATCGCATCGCCCCAGCCGAGCCACCGGAAGAACTGCTCGTACACGGGCACCGTCGCGTAGGCCGAGAACATCCAGCGCGCCAGCGGCAGCGCCTCCTCCGCCGGCTGGAGGATGCAGAAGAAACGGCACAGCACGTCCGAGACGCCCTCGGGCTTGCCCGCCTCGCGCTCACCGGCGCGGATCTCCGCCAGCACCTTGTCCGCGCCCGACAGCGGCAGGAAGTTCACGAACGTCCCGTCGCCGAGCGCGCCGCCGAGCCGCAGCATGCCTGCCGCGCAGCGCGGCGATGTAGATCGGCGGGGGAGGGTCCGGTGCCGCGTCGAGCTTGAACCCGCCCGGCCCGCGCTCTCCGGCGAGCACGGTGCGCAGGATCTCGACGGTCTCGCGCACTTTTGTCAGGGGCTTCTCGAACGGGATCTGGTTCCAGCGCTCGACGATCACGTTCGACGACGATCCGATGCCGAGGCAGAACCGCCCGCCGCTGGCGTCCTGCAGCGCCGCGGCGTGCTGTGCGAGCACGGCCGGTCCGCGCGTGAACGCGTTGACGACGCCGGTGCCGAGGCGCATGTGGTCGGTCCAGGCGGCCGCCAGCGCGAGCGGCGTGAAGCCGTCGGGCCCGGTCGTCTCGCCGCTCCACAGGTCGTCGTAGCCGACCGCCTCCGCACCCTCGACGAGCGCGCGATGCTCGCGCAGCGGCACCGAGGTGAAGGGAAGGGTGAGCGCCCAGCGCGTACCCGGCCGGCGATCGCTCACGCCGGAGCTCCGAAGCGCCGCAGCGCCTCGCCGATCGCGTGCGTGCCGAACTCGACCGCGTCCGCGGGGATGCGCTCGTCGGCGCCGTGCACGCCGGCCCAGAAGTTGAAGTCCGCCGGCAGCCTCATCGGCGTGAACCCGTAGGTCTGGATGCCGAGCCGCGCGAAGAACCGGCCGTCGGACACGCCCGGCATCAGCAGCGGGATCGCGGTGCTGCCGGGGTCCGCCTCCTCGAGGATCGAGCCGAGCGTCCGGTACAGCCCCAGATCGGCCTCGGGCGGGCCGGGATCGTGCTTCACGACCTCCATCTCCATGTCCGTGCCGAGCAGGGCGCGCAGCTCGCCGAGCAGGTCCTGCGGCTGGAAGCCGGGCAGCAGGCGCCCGTCCAGCATCAGCTCCACCTGGCCGGGGATCACGTTGAACTTGTCGGACGCCGCGCACGACGGTCGGGCTGACGGTGTGGTGCAGGATCGGGTCCAGCACGCGTGCGCGGTCGCCCAGGCGGTCGAGCACGCGGTTCGTCAGGCGCGGGTTCAGCAGCAGGCGCAGCAATCGCTCCCTGCGCGCCGCCGAGGCCGGTCGGCCATCCCCTCGACCATCTGCCGCGCGACCGGCGTCACGTGCACGGGCAGCCTGTGGCGGTCGAGCACGCGCAGCAGCTCGCGCGAGCTTCGCCATCGCGCCGCCGCGGACCGGCATCGAGCCGTGGCCGGGCGTGCCGCTCAACGTCAGCCGCACGGTGCAGACCTGCTTCTCGGCGACCTGGATCGGATAGAAGCGCTTGCCGCCGATGTGCATCGTGAACCCGCCGAACTCGCCGATCGCGTGGCGCACGCCCTCGAACAGCTCGGGGTGGTCGCGCGACGAGCCACTCGGCGCCGTAGGGGCTCATGTTCTCCTCGTCGGCGAGCGCGCAGAAGATCACGTCGCCGGCGCGGCTCGACGCCCTCGGCCCGGGCGCGCAGGAAGGCGGCCAGCATCATCGCGACGCCGCCCTTCATGTCGATCGCGCCGCGTCCCCAGATGTAGCCGTCGTGCATGTCGGCCGCGAACGGCGGAGCGGCTCCATTCCTGCCCCTCCGTCGTGACCACGTCGACGTGGCCCTGGAGCAGCAGCGGCGGCGCCGCACCGCGGCCCGGCAGGCGCGCGAGGAGGTTCGGGCGCTCGGGGTCGCGCGCGCGGATCGTGCTCTCGATGCCGGCGTCGGTGAGCAGCCCCTCGATGTAGGAGATGCACGCGCGCTCGTTGCCCGGCGGATTGGTCGTGTCGAAGCGGATCAGGTCGCGGAGCAGCTCCGCGGGCCGGGTCCAGATCTCGGCGCCGGCGGCTGTGGTGCTCATGCAGGCGTGCGCGATCCTGCCGCCGGCTTACTGGGCGGCATTCGAGGTACTCCGAGATCCCCGTGGCGCGGTGGCCCTCCCACTCGTACTCGGTGAGGCCCTCGTTCACGTGCGTCACGCGCCCGTCGCGGCGCTGGCGCAGCGGCGCAACCTCGACGGCGCGCCCGTGCAGCGTCGTCGTGCGCCCGCGGGCGTCCGTGGCGTGGGCCTCGAACGACCGCTGGCAGCCCAGGTCCGGGTCGAGCTCGGAGGCCGTCTCGCACGAGGCGATTGCGGCGATCTCCCCGTCGCGCATCATGAACCCGCCTGCGGTCTCGCCGCCGTCGGGGGTCCCGACGTTGTTGAGCATCACGAAGTTGTCGGGGTCGACGACCACGCCGAACCATCGCCACCACGGGACACGCTGCCAGTCGCGCACGCCCCAGGAGTGGTCGCGCATGCCGCGCCCGGCGAGCGCATGCCGGCGCCCGTCGACCTCGAACACTCCGGCGATCGATCCGGGCTGCTCGTAGTGATGGCTGGCGACGCCGTCCGTCAGCCCGGACCCGAACTCCAGCGGCTCGCCCCAGGCGGTGAAGCGCAGGCTGCCTGACACCGCGACCTTGCGGTAATTGTCCCGGTCGGTGGCGACGTGCTCGGCGCGCTCGAACAGGCGCCCGGCGCCGTCGAAGCGCAGCTCCCACAGCACGAGTGGGAGGGTGCAGCCGAACGCCACTGGGCCTGCGGCGATGCCCGCGCCGTCCTCGGCGCCGCTGCGCGCGAAGGTCAGGAGGAACCCCTGCCCGGGGAGCCAGATGCCGAGGGCGCCCTCGGTGACGCCCTCATTGGGACGGCGGCCGACGCGGGAGTAGAAGGCGAGGCCGTGCCCGTCTCCGCCGCCGAAGTAGAACGAGTCCGACCACTGCTCCTCGCTGCCCGCGGGCTGCCAGACCTCCTGGGCGGCAGTGATGGAGGAGGCGGTCGTCACGGGCGCAGCCTAACCGGCCCGCGTGGCCCCGCTACTTGCGGGTCTTGCGCTTCTCGAGGAGGTACTGCGCGACGCTCAGGCGAGGTCACCAGCAGCGTGAACCCCACGATCAGGATGAACCCCGCGTAGGTGATCGTCTTGTCGGTGGTCTTGCCGTAGAGGCCTTCGCCGCCCTTGGCCGCATATGCGGGCGCCGCGAGGGCGAAAACCATGATCACGGCCCAGATCGAGGCCAGGGAGGCACGAAAGCGCATGGGGCCGGGACTTTACCGCAGGGCTACGGACGCCCGGCTTGTTAACCACCGCTTCACAACGTGGTCACCGGATTTCAACTTTCCGCAATTTGCGCACACCGATACTGATGAAGATGCCGAATCAGCAGAAATCGAGCCCCGGGGTAGACGCCATCCGTACCCGGGGCTCTTTTGCTGGTCTCGAGCAGCGCCTCGGGCTGAACATCCCCTACGAGTGGTGGCCTGCCGCCGCCACGTTGAAGGGGCTCGAGGCAGCAGGCTTTGGCTGGGTCCAAGTTGCCGCACCGCCCGTCGGGATGCTCGCGGACCCTCGCCATGGTGTGCGCCATGCGGCGGCCCTGCGGCAGGCGCTCGAGGTGACGTCGCTGCGGGTCGTCGTGCACGGTCCCACGAATCTGCAGCTCGGCAACGCGCTGCACGACCGCGCGTTCGAGAGCCTGCTGGAGTACACGCAGAACATCGGCGCGACGCACGTCGTCTACCACGCGCTCGACTTCGCGCGGCGCGGCCTCGAGTCGGCCGAGGAGGAGCGCGCGCTGCGGCGGCTGGCCCGGACCGCCGAGGCGTTCGGCCTGACCGTCTGCCTCGAGAACCTGTGCCCGGTCTACCCGGGTCGCTCGAACGTGTGCCACGACCCGCTGTCGGTGCGAGACCTGGTTCGCCGGCTCGACACGCCTGCCTACGGGATGCTCCTCGACGTCGGTCACGCGAACGTCGTCGCCGGCTACATGGGAGTCGAGACGGCGGCGCTGATCGAGCCGGTGCTCGAGACGGTGGAGCTCTTCCACGTGCACGACAACCTTGGTGCTCGCCTGCACGGCGAGGGCGGGCCGATGATCGACCCGCTGCAGCTGGACCTTCACCTACCCCCGGGCGGCGGCAACGTGCCCTGGGACCAGATCCGCGCGGCTCTCATGAGCCACGATGCACCACTGATGATGGAGATACATCCGGCTCACCGGTCGGCCCCCAGCGGGCTGTGGGAGGCCGCGATGTCCGTCATCGGCGGAATCCCAACATCGGCCGTTCATCGAGCGCTCAGAGCGCCGGCCGAACTAGTTTGACGAAGCTGATCTGCCGCCGAATATAGGCTGAGCGGCTCATGAACGAGCTCCAGGCGCTGCTGCTGGGCGTCGTGCAGGGGCTGACCGAGTTCCTGCCGATCTCCTCGTCCGGGCACCTGATCCTGGTGCCCTGGGTACTCGATTTCCATTACCTCGAGCAGAACCCGGAGTTCAACAAGTCCTTCGACGTTGCGCTGCACTCGGGCACGCTCCTCGCGGTCCTGACGTACTTCCGCCACGACCTCACGCGGTACGCGCTCGGCGTGGTGCGCAGCGCGCGCCGCCGCAGTGTCGAGTCGACCGACGAGCGCCTGGGCTGGCTGATCGTGATCGCGACGATTCCAGCAGCGGCCATCGGCGCGGTGGCCGAGAGCCGGATCGAGGACGACCTCGGCCAGCCGTGGCAGATCGCGATCCTGCTGGCGGTCTTCGGGATCCTGCTGGGCCTGGCGGACCGGCTGCCAGAGCGCCGCAACATCGACGGGCTCAGCTGGCGCGACGCCGCCCTCGTAGGCTTCGCGCAGGCGGTGGCGCTCGCGCCGGGCACGTCGCGATCGGGTATCACGATCACCGCGGGCCGCGCTTTGGGATTGACCCGGTCCGCGGCCGCCCGCTTCTCGTTCCTCCTGCTTGCCCCGATCACGTTCGGGGCGGTGCTCTACGAGGGAATCGACCTCGCCTTCACCGGCCTGCCTCCGGACAGCTTCGGGCCGTTCGTCGTGGGCATCACCGCGGCCGCCGTCTCCGGCTTCGCCGCCATCTGGGGAATGATGCGCTACCTGCAGACCCACAGCTACGACATCTTCGTCTGGTACCGGCTGATCTTGGCCGCCCTGATCCTGCTACTGATCGCGACCGGGGTTCAACCGGCCACATTCGAGTAGGGGAGCGGCCTCGGCGGGCCGTTAACCAAATTTTCCCCAGCTCGTCACCAGACGTTCACCGGGCATCGCCGGGGTCGCCGTAGCTTGACTGCACATGAGCGCCTCGAGCCCTCAAGCGGCTGAAACGGCGCCCGAGCCGCTGCGGACAGCCAACCTCGAGCTCCGTCCCCGTGAGTACCAGTTGCTCGCCGACGGCAGGCGGGTCGGACTGACGGTGCGGGAGTTTCAGACCTTCCTCGTGCTCGCGGAGCGGCCCGACCGGGTCGTCACGCGGCCTGAGATCTACGCACTCGTCTGGGGCGGACAGATGGCGTACCGCGACCGTTCGGTGGATGTCTTCGTCCGCAAGGTCAGGCGGAAGCTGGCGGCGTCCGCGCCCAATTGGGTCTACATCCACACGCATTTCGGCGTCGGGTACCGGTTCTCGCCCGAGCGCGTCACCAGCCGCTAGCGCTCGCGTGCCAGGATCCGACCGCCCAAGTGCGAAGATCCAAGGAGACAGTGGAGGCTCTGTTTTGAATGCCGTGAGGAACGCCGGGACCAAGGTCGCCCCGCGCAAGCCTGCGGTGAAGGACCGCTACCTCAACCGCGAGCTGTCGACGATCGACTTCAACGCGCGCGTCCTGGCCCTTGCGGAGGATCCGACCACCCCGCTGCTGGAGCGGGCGAAGTTCCTGGCGATCTTTGCCAGCAACCTGGACGAGTTCTTCCAGGTCCGCGTCGCCGGGCTGAAGCAGCAGGCGGCCGCCGGCA
>CAVSDM010000016.1:1062500-1697073 GCA_963726735.1 uncultured Acidobacteriota bacterium | reverse complement strand
CGGTCTGGGGCGGCATGGAGGACAACTCCGGCAGCTACCTGTTCCGGTGCCCCGCCTGCAACATGGCGGTCGTGAAGCCCGCCGAGCCCCGCATCGTCGACCTCCTGGTCGCCTCCGGCGTCGAGCTGTCGACCTGGCAGCTCCCCAACGAGCTCTACGAGCCCCGCCTCGGCGCCCCGCTGAACCACGACGACCTGCTCGACTTCCATCACCTGCTCGAGGCGAGACGACTGGTTCGACCAGCTCGGCCAACCTGGTCGCGCGACGACCAGTAGCGTTGCCGGGGTGAGCCCCCTCTGGGTGCTGCCCCTCTGCGTCCTCGCCGTCGGCGCCGTGCTGGTGGCCATGGCCGCCCGCCGCCTCGCCGCCGAGGTCGCCGCCCTCCGCCGGAGGCCGCCGGCCTCGCCCGCGCTCCGCGACGACGCCCGCCAGCTGCTCGCCGGTGCCGGCGAGGCCCGACCGTCGAGGCGCCGGGCTCGCCGACGTCCCGGACCGGCTGCGCCGTGCTCGATCCTCGCCCCCCCGACACGAGGGTCCGCCGGGAACGACCGGTAGCCTCGCCCGCCGTGCTCAACGTCGGCGGGGGAGAGGTCCTCGTCATCCTCCTGCTGGCGCTCGATCGTGCTCGGCCCCAGCCGGCTGCCCGAGGCGGCCAGGCAGATCGGCAAGTTCATGGGCGAGCTCCGGCGATGTCCTCGGGCTTCCAGCAGGAGCTCCGCAGCGCCATGGACGACCCGCTCGAGGCCGCCGCCCGCGACCGGGGCGCTGCCGTTCAAGCCGGCCTCCCCGCGGCCCGGCGCTGGCGGCCGGTGCCCGCCTGCGCCGACGCTGAGCGTGCCGTCCGGTGAAGCCGGTCACGGCGCCGAAGAAGGCGGCGGCGGCCAAGAAGGCGCGCCGGCCAGGCCGGCGAAGACGCGCGGCCCGACGACGAAGGCCGACGCCCGGGAAGCGGGCGGCGCCGCTGCGGGCGCCCGGTCAGCCGAAACCGGCCGCTCGGCCCCGTAGAGACCGAGATGGCCACCGAAGCGATCCGGGGTGGACGCCGACGAGAGCGACGTCGAGCCGCATGTCCCTCATGGAGCACCTCACCGAGCTCCGCGACCGGATCATCAAGTGCGTCATCGCCGTCGCGCTCGGCGCCGCTCGTCGGCTGCCTCCTCTACGAGCCGATCTTCGACTTCCTGATCGGGCCGTACCAGGACCTCGTGCGACGGAGGACGCCGGCCAGCTCGATCACGAACTGCGGCCTCCTGGCGACCGATCCGCTCGAGGGCTTCTCGGTCCGCCTCAAGGTCTCGACCTACGGCGGCATCGCCCTCGCCATGCCGGTGATCCTGTGGCAGCTGTGGCGCTTCGTCGCGCCCGGCCTGTACCAAGGAGAAGCGCTACGCGGTGCCGTTCGTCGTGTCAGCGCGCTCGTCTGTTCGTCCTGGGCGCCGGCATCGCCTACTGGACGATGCCGAAGGCGCTCGACTTCCTGATCGAGCATCGGCGGCGACGAGACCTCATCACGGTCTACTCGCCGTCGAAGTACTTCCA
This sequence comes from uncultured Acidobacteriota bacterium, assembly GCA_963726735.1. GTDB lineage: Bacteria > Acidobacteriota > Blastocatellia > Pyrinomonadales > Pyrinomonadaceae > QHXN01. The sequence continues at coordinate 1,695,534 of CAVSDM010000016.1, read as the reverse complement.
GCTGATCATCAACATGATGCTGGCGTTCGGCATCGGCTTCGAGTTCCCGATGCTGCTGGTCGTTCCTGCAGATGGTCGGCGTCGTCACGCCCGCAGGCCCTGGCGCAGGTCGCGCCGCTACGCCATCGTCGGCATCGCCGTGCTCGTCGCCGTCATCACCCCGTCGGGCGACCCGATCAGCATGCTGGCCCTGACGATCCCGATGTTCGTCTTCTACGAGGTCTCGATCATCTTCGGCAAGGTCTGCGCGACCGGAGGCGGCGCCAGGCGGAGACGGCGTGGCGCCGCCACCTGACGAGCTCGCGGGACGCGACCGGCGTCGGCTACGACGTTCGCGCTCGACCGCTTCCAGCTCGAGGCGATCGCCGCCCTCGACGCGCGGCCAGTCGGTGCTCGTCGCCGCGCCGACCGGCTCGGGCAAGACGGTCGTCGCCGAGCACGCCATCGACCTGCGCCCTCGCCGACGGGCGGCAAGGCCTTCTACACGACGCCGATCAAGGCGCTGTCGAACCAGAAGTACGGCGACCTCGTGCGCCGCCATCGGCGCCGAGCGGGTCGGCCTGCTCACCGGCGACAACGCCATCAACGGCGACGCGCCGGTCGTCGTGATGACCACCGAGGTGCTGCGCAACATGATCTACGCCGGCTCGCCGGCGCTCGACGGCCTCCGCTACGTGGTCGCTCGACGAGGTCCACTACCTCCAGGACACCTACCGCGGCCCGGTGTGGGAGGAGGTCATCATCCACCTGCCCGCACGACGTCCGGCTCGTGTGCCTGTCGGCCACGGTGTCGAACGCCGACGAGCTGGCCGAGTGGATCACGACCGTGCGGGGCCCGACGAGCGCGGTCGATCGAGGACGAGCGGCCGGTCGAGCTGGTCAACCTCTACCTCGTCGGCGACGGCGATCGCCCGACCTGCACCTGCTGCCGACGCTCGTCGACGGCCGCCCCAACCCCGAGGCGCGGCCGGCTCGACGCCGAGTCGCTGCCGGGCGCCGGCCGGCAGCGGGGCCGGCCCCGGCGGCGGTTCGCCACGCCGCGCCGCGTCGAGGTCGTCGAGCGCCTCGCCGACGAGGACCTGCTGCCCGGCCATCTACTTCATCTTCAGCCGGGCCGCTGCGACGACGCCGTGTCGGCGCTGCCTCGACGCCGGCGTGCGCCTCACCACGCCCGACGAGCGCGACCGGATCCGCGCCATCGTCGAGGAGCGCACCGTCGGCGCTCACCGACGGCGACCTCGACGTCCTCGAGCTACGACCACTGGCTCGCCGGGCTCGAGCCCGGCATCGCCGCCCACCACGCCGGCATGGTGCCGCCGTTCAAGGAGGCGGTCGAGGCCTGCTTCGCCGAGGGCCTCGTGAAGGTGGTGTTCGCCACCGAGACGCTGGCCCTCGGCATCAACATGCCGGCCCGAACGGTCGTCATCGAGAAGCTGACGAAGTTCACCGGCGAGCACCACGAGTTCCTCACCCCGGGCGAGTACACGCAGCTCACCGGGCGGGCCGGCCGGCGCGGCATCGACAGCCGTCGGCCACGCCGTCGTGCTGTGGTCGCCGTTCGTGCCCTTCGAGCAGGTCGCCGCCCTGGCCGCCGAGCCGCTCGTTCCGGCCTCACGTCGTCGTTCCGGCCCACGTACAACATGGCCGCCAACCTCGTGCGCCGCTACGACGCCAGCGAGGCCCACCACCTGCTGAACCTGTCGTTCGCCCAGTACCAGACCGACGGCTCGGTCGTCGCCCTCGAGACGCGGCTCGAGAAGCGCCAGGCGGCCTGCGCCGAGGCCCGGGACGCGGCCACGTGCGAGCGGGGGTCGGTGCGAGGAGTACGCCGAGCTCGTCCGGCGCGAGGACGAGGAGCGCCGCTCGCTGTCGCCGTCGCGCCACGACGTCGCCGCCGCCGTGGCCCAGCTCCAGCCCGGGCGACGTGATCGACGTCGACGCCCGCAGCGGGCGCGCCGCGGTCGTGTCGGTCGCCCACCGCAAGGGCGAGGGCAACGGCGCGGTGAGGGTGCGGGCGGTGACGGGCCGGCGCAAGCTGCTGACCCTCAGCGCCGACGACTTCGACGACCCGCCGGTCGCCCTCGCCTCGGTCGAGCTGCCCGGTGCCGTACACGCCGCACCAGACGAAGTTCCAGCACGCGGTGGCGGCGCGGGTGAACGCGGTGCGCGTGCCCCGCCATGCGCCGGGACGACGACGACGAGATCAAATATTTCATTGAGGCCGTCTCCTTGAGGTCCCCCCGGACGGTTGGGTCGGTTGAGGGTGGCGCTGAAAGTCAGGCGGGCGCGGACTTATTTCAAGTCCGCGCCCGCCTCGCTGCGACAGCAATCCTTTAACGCTTACGCCCCGGCCATGTCGGCCTCGTCCATGTCGAAGTTGGCGGAGACCTTCTGCACGTCGTCGTGGTCTTCGAGGGCCTCCATCAGCTTGAGCATCTGGCGGGCTTCGGCGCCTTCGAGCTTCTTGTACTCCTTCGGCACCATCTCGACCTCGGCGACCTGCGGCTCGACGCCGGCCTTCTTGACGGCTTCGAGCACGGCGTCGAAGTCGTCGGGCGCGGTGATGACCTCGAAGTTGTCGCCGTCGTCGCGCAGGTCTTCGGCGCCCGCGTCGGTGACGATCTCGAACAGCTCGTCCTCGGGCTTCGCGTCCTTCGCGACGACGATGTAGCCCTTCTTCTCGAACATCCAGTTGACCGCGCCCGCCGTGCCGAGGTTGCCGCCGTTCTTCCCGAAGATGTGGCGAATCTCGGCGACGGTGCGGTTGCGGTTGTCCGTCATCGACTCGACCATCACGGCGACGCCGCCGGGGCCGTAGCCCTCGTAGGTGATCTCGTCGTAGTTGACGCCCTCCTCCGCGCCCGTGCCGCGGCGGATGGCGCGCGCGATGGTGTCGTTGGGCATGTTGGCGCCCTTGGCGTCGGAGACGGCCTTGCGCAGGCGCGCGTTGGCGTCCGGGTCGCCGCCGCCCGTGCGCGCCGCGACCGAAATCTCCTTAATCAGCTTGGTGAAGACCTTGCCGCGCTTGGCGTCCAGAGCGCCCTTCTTGTGCTTGATAGTGTGCCACTTCGAGTGTCCCGACATCTTGATGAGTTCCTTGGCTGAGTTTGAATGTTGAAGCGGGTCGGAAATATACCACACCGCCGCGCGCGACTTGTACTCGCGGCCCCGCCGCCCTAGCCCTCGGCCGCCAGCCGCAGAAGGTCCGCCGCCTTCGCCCCCGCCGCGCGCACGACCTTCGTCTTCGACGGTGTGGCCGCCGACGATCTCGACCGCGCCGCGCGGAGACGCCGAGCCGCCTTGCGAGGAAGCGCGTCAGCTCCGCGTTGGCCGCGCCCTCGACGGGCGGCGCCGCCACGCGCACCTTGAGCGCGCCGCCGTGCTCGCCCGCGACGGCGGTCTTCGACGCGCGCGGCACGACCCGCACCGCGAAGACGAGCGCGCCGCCCTCTTCCCTGTGGCCGATCACCGACTTACATGCGGAGCAGCGTGGCGGACGACGGCGCGCTGCAAGAGGTCGAGCAGGAAGAGGACGACGAGGGGCGAGATGTCGATGAAGCCTATCGGCGGGATGACGCGGCGGAACGGCCCGAGCACCGGCTCGGTCGCGCGGATGAGGAAGTGCAGCAGGCGGTTGTGCGGGCTCACGCCCCACGAGATGACGATGCGCATGAAGATCATGCAGCGAGTACATCGCGAGGACGCCGTAGATGATGTACCCGACGATGGCGATGGGCCGGCCGAGCTGCACGCTGGTAATCAGCCCCTGAATCGTGAAGAGCACGGTGCCGATGAACTGCGTGGCGAAGTAGCCGAGCAGGATGGCGACGAGGATGACGACCAGCGGCGTCACGTTCGGGCTGATGCCCATCTGCACGAGCGGCCGGCGCACGGGGTTGACCAGCGGGTCCGTCCAGCGCCTGACCATGATGACGGGGCGGCTGAAGGGGTTGAGGTCGGCCTTGTTCAGAATCAGGCGCGCCAGCATCAGCGCGATGACGACGAGGATGATCGCCGCAATCGCGTAGAAGACGAACAGATTTATCGTCTCGAAGATATCTCATGATACCTGTAGAGGGCCCGTCGACCTCGGCCTTCAATCCGCGCGCTCGCCGAAGACGGCCGTCCCGACGCGCACGAGCGTCGCGCCCTCCTCGATTGCCGCCTCGTAGTCGTGACTCATGCCCATCGAAAGCTCGCCGCGCTCTTCCCCGAACGCGCCGCGCGCGCCCCACTCGTCGCGCAGCTCGCGCAGGCGCCGGAAGAAGGGCCTGCACCCGCTCCGACGTCCTCGAAGAACGGCGGGAGGGTCATCAGCCCCCGACAGCGCACGCGCGACGAGCGCTCCGAACACTTCGAATAACGCCGGCAGCTCCTCCGCGGTTGCGCCGCTCTTCGACGCCTCGCCCGCGAGGTCAACCTGCACGAGCACTTCGAGCCGCTCGCGCCCCTCCTCGGCGCAGATGCGTTCGAGCCTCTCCGACCAGCGCGGCCGTTTCGACCGTGTGAATCAGGTCGAAGAGCCGCACGGCGCGTGCGCGCCTTGTTCGGCTGGAGGTGTCCGATGAGGTGCCAGCGCAAGCCCGGCACCTCTTTCAGCGCAGCCGATCTTCCCCTCTGCCTCCTGCACGCGGTTCTCGCCGAACTCCGTAAGCCCCGCCGACGCCGCGGCCTCGCGGACGAGCGCGGCCGGGTGCGTCTTGCTGACGGCGACGAGCCGTAACCCCGCGAGGGGTCGCGCCCCGCGCGCCGCGCCGCACGTTCGATGCGGGCCAACACTTCCGCGGCCCGCGCGCGTACATCTGACCCCTCTGGCCCCGCCTCTGAACTCATTATTGCGATTCCGTTGTGAACGCCTCCGACTATAACAAGCGCGCGCCGAAGCGCCGCAACCGACCCGTACGCGGCTCGTCTCAAACCGCGCCCCTTTTCGTACACGATACAGGAAGCGCCGACACTGTTTCGTGTGCCGGCCCGCGCCAAGTGTTAGGAGCACGGAACTTTTTCGAGCGCTTTCGCGCGTGCGCGTAGTGGCACGGCGCTTGTTTCTCTTGTCCGGCGGGCTTCGAGTTTGAAAATATTTGGCAATCCGTTGACAGAGACTTAGGAGGGTTAAAGATGAGGGTTGACGGCAAAGGCTTACGTGACGAGGGCGCTCGATGCTGGCGCTCGGGCTCTTCCTGCTGGTGCCGGCGGCTACGGCGAACGCGCAGGACGGTTGGTGGAACCGCGACCGGAACCGTCAGCGCCAGGACCAGCGTCGCCAGCAGCGCGAGACACGCCGCGACCGCGACGGCGACGGCGATTACGACCGCCGCGACCGGCAGATTCGCCGCCAGCAACAGCAGCAGCGGTAACTAGCGGCTACGGCCGCGACCCGCGCGACCGCGATGGCGACGGCGACTACGACCAGCGCGACGCGTACATCATCCAGCAGCAGCAGCGCAACAGCGGCTACGGCGGCTACGGCAACAACGGCGGTTACGGCAACCGCGGCCGTACGGCAACCGTACGGCTACGGCAACTACTCGCAGTCGCAGCAGACGGCCCTGAACGCCGGCTACAACGAGGGCATCAAGGAAGGCCGCAAGAATCGCAACCGGGGCGGCTACCGCAACATGAACGACTTCAGCGCGTACCGCAACGCCGACAAGGACTACAACTCGCGCTACGGCGACCGCTACAAGTACCAGCAGTACTTCCGCCGCGGCTTCGAGAACGGCTTCAACGACGGCGCCCAGCGGCTACTAAGCCGCACTCAGGGTTTCGAGCAAGGGGGGAAAAGTAAGCCCGGACGGTTCGCCGCCCGGGCTTACTTTTTGGTTTCGGAGGCTCCGCTTGACACCCCTCGAACCCCGCCTTTAATATCTCACCTTCCCGCACGCGGATGTGGCGGAATTGGTAGACGCGCTAGCCTCAGGAGCTAGTGGCCGCAAGGTCGTGATGGTTCGAGTCCATCTCATCCGCATCACACACAATCACACGCAGGACTTCCCGGCTTAATCGGTGAGCAGAAATGTTCACTAGCCCGGGGGTCCTATGCCGCGTCTATACAACCTGCGGCGTCTATACAAATAATTTCGAGTGCGGTGTCGGCTGTGTAATCAGCCGCGTCAGCGTGTAATCAGCCGCGTTAGCGTGTAATCAGCCGCGTCAGCGGCGCTTGAATTTAGCCCGGCCTTTCAAGGCCGGGTCAACGTGTTGGACACGGAGTCGCGTCGCGTCAGCGACGCTTGAGACGGACAGCGCGCCCGGTTCAATCGTCGCTGACGCGACGCGCGGCCTTCTTCTCGTCGGTGTCCCCGGCCTTGAAAGGCCGGGCTAAACTCAGACGCCGCTGACGCGGCGATGTGGGTACACGCCTCACTTAAACTTAGTTTTCGTCTTCACCGGTAGTTGTGCCGGTAGGTCTAGCTCATCGTCAATCAGAACGTCCGTAGAAATCCCTGCCGCGCGCGCATATCGCAACAGAACGATATAAGGAGGTTCGCGGGTTCCTGTCTCGAACCGTGAAATCTGGTGGTAGGTGATGAGGTCTTCTACGCCGAGCCGGTAGAGCATTTCCGTCTGAGAAAGACCAAGCGCCTCCCGAATCTGGAATAACTTCCCTGCTAAACGCTCCTGTCTCGGCCGCGGTTTCCTCCCCATCAGAAGTTTCCTCCTGATGAAGTCGAATGATTTAGCTTGCTTTTATTACAAAATGGTAATAGGCTGTATGCGTCCAACTGAATCGCCGTGAGTCCGAGCCTCTCAACGGCGATGCTCATTACTCCACTCTTGAGGATGAGCTACGCATACGACCGTTGCCTTATTTTCAAAGACACGAACGCGCGGAAATATACCATAGGGGGTGAGTTTTATGGGGATTTTGGTTACTGGTTAATGCTGGCACGCCTTTCGAGAAGGAAGTGCCGCAACCGCCACCTCACTGTGGCGGGTTGGGGGTCGCCGAAAGGGCACGGCGGCTCCCTTTTTCTATGTAAGAAGAGTTCCCCGCAGCGCGTGTAGCGCGTCGTGGTGCTTGGAGGAAGCAAATGCTTCCTCCAAGCACCACGGCGGTCAGGTTGAAGGTGGTCGCCCGGGTTGGTGTCGGGCGGTTGGCGTTTACTCTTCAGGCGTTTGGGGCGTGGGTGGTGTGTTGTTGTGGTTGCGGCGCGTGGGCCGTTCGATGCGTTTGGCGCTGAGCCAGGCGGCGAGGGTCGCCGGGTTGTTGTGGAGTTTGTTGCGGACGATGGGGTCGAGTTGGCGGAGCGTCTCCATCCCGTGTTCGATGGCCGCATCAATCGAGGCGGCCGCCGTCAGACTCTCCTCCTTCGCCGTGTTGCGTTCGGTGAGCGCCGCCTCGTAGGCGTTGATGTTCGCCGTGAGGCGCTGAAAGACGCTCTCCTGCACCTCGCGTTGCAGGAACTCGGCCTTGAGCGGGTCGGCCGCCGCCAGCGCGGCACGCGCGGTGAAGATGAGTTCCTGCCCGTCCTGCCTGTACGGGACGCGGAACTGCTCTTCGAGCCCGGGCATTTTGAAGGCCAGCGCGCGCGCCGTCCGGCGCAGTATCGCCATGTCTTCAATGATCGCGGCCTTCGCAACCGCCTTGCTCGCAGTACCCTGCCGCGCCGCGCCCCGCCCCGCGGACTCCGTGGTGGCGTGCCCTTCCAGCTCGGTTATCACGTCGCCGATGGCGTCGAACAGTTCGCGCCCCAGCGTGCCCGCCGGGAAGAGGTTGGCGTGCGCGGCGTCGAAGTCGCGCACGCGCTTGAACGTGTCGAGCAAACGTTTCTCTTGATCGTTCATGTGAGTATCTCCAGAAGTCAGGCGTTGATGAGGTGAGGGTGCTTTGGGGCACCCCTTGTAAACCCCCTTGGGTTCGCTCTTCAAACGGCGAGAAAAACTCTCACGCCGGGATGACTGGAAGAGATGAGGAAAAAGGGCGCCGGACACTCGCGCGGAACCGTTTCACACGCGCCGAAACCTGCTTGAACCCTACCGGAGCTGCTCGTTGAGGCCGACAGATTATCACAAACTCCGACGTTGTAAATTCATAATCTGCCGGAGCCGTCTTTCGCATTAGTCGAATCTATTTTGCAGCCGTCGGGATAAATTCGACACCCGTGCGAACCATCTCTACGCCCGTCGGAATCCATTTTGCATAAGCGCGATTAATGCCGCACGTGTCTAGATAAATTCAACACTCGTGGAGACAATCTCTATACGCGTCGGAGTCGATTCTGCATATGTGCGATTTATCTCGACGGCCGTCGGAATAAATTCTACACGCGTAAATGCCCTCTCGACACACGTCGGGGCTGTCTCTACACACGTGCGGACAGGTTCTACGGCCGCCGCAGTCGGCTCGTGTGCCGCAGACGGCCGCTCGACGGAGGTGTGAGCCCACTCGACAGGCTCAGGCGTCGCCTCTGTATGCCCGCTCAAGAGTTGGAATGTCGATCTTCTTCATCTGGAGCATCGCCTTCATGACGCGGCCCGCCTTCTCGGGGTCTTTGTCTTGCAGCATCTCGTCCAGGACGGGCGGGGTGATCTGCCAGGCGAGGCCGTACCTGTCTTTAAGCCAGCCGCATTGCACTTCCGCGCCGCCTTCGGTCAGCTTCGACCAGAGTTCGTCAATCTCCGCCTGCGTCTCGCAGTTGACGACGAGCGAGATGGCCTCGTTGAACTTAAAATGCGGCCCGCCGTTGAGGGCGATGAACTCCTGCCCTTCGAGCTGGAACTTCACGGTCATCACCGAGCCCGCGGGCTTGCCCGTCACCTCTTCCCCCTCCGAAGGGTAGCGGCTCACGCTCTTAATCTCAGAGTCCTTAAAGAGCGAGACGTAAAAGTTCGCGGCCTCCTCGGCCTGCGTGTCGAACCACAGGAACGTCGTTATCTTCTGCATCCTTCTCCCTCCCGTGAATTAAAGTCTCTCGCGCGCCGGCCGCGTCACATGCAGCGGCAGGGCATGGTCTTCGGGGCGCCGACGGGGATGAAGCGTCGCCCGTCCCAGCGGAACTCGCTGACCTCGTTGTGGTCGCAGCGCCCCGCGCGCCCGTAGATGCGTTCGACTCGCAGCTTGCCCTCGTCGAGGTCAACGTAGTGGTCTAACTCGCAGTCGAGCGTGTCCGCTACGGGTAAGGTCGTGAGCAGCGCGGGCCGCCCCCCGCGCAGTGTGTGGACGCGCGCCTCGACCGTGTGCGGCCCGCCGACCGGGCCGTAGCTGAGGACGACGACCGCCTCGTTCTTGCCGTCGCCCGTCAGGTCGCCGTAGTAAGCGGCTTCGGCCACGCGCAGCTCCCACTGTGCGCCCTGCGCGTTGTTCCCCGCGTAGTAGCCGCCGACGAGCTTGTACGTCTGCCCGTTCAGCGTGTACGCGTAGTTCTCGAAGTCAATCGCCTCGATGCCGACGACCGACTCCGCGGCGGGCGCGGGGACTCTGCGCCCGCCGCGGGCCTGCGCCGCGACGCTCGCGTGCGCCAGCGCCGTCAAGAGGACGACGATCAAGAGCTGTTGCAGTCTCACGGAAAACCCTTCCCTGTCTTCGGCCACGGCTTCAGTTGACCGCCTCGGAGCTGGCGTCGGGCGGGGGGGCGCCGTGGGGGTCTACGAGGACGAGTGTCATCTCCTGCTCGTCCGCGAGGGAGGAGTCGATGAGCGTCTGGACGTGGTAGCGGCCGGGCGCGGGGAACTCGACGTTGAAGAAGAAGCTGATGTTGTTGGCGACGCCGCCCGAGGCGATCTCGAAGGGCGAGGGCTCGGCGAGGACGACGGCCTGCTGCCGGTCTTCGGTCAGGATGCGCACCTCGGAGAGGTGGCGCCCGTCGCCGCGCCACTGCGTGACGACGGCGAACTTCATCACCGTCACCGGGAAGTGCTGCGCCATGATCTGGTGGAAGACTCCCATCAGCGAGAGCTTGTTGCCGACCTCCAGACGCACGTCGTCGCAGAAGACGGTGTAGGACAGTCGCAGCCCCGTTTCGTTACCTTTTGCCATTAGCCCCTTTCAATCAGCCGAAGCGTATAAGTCAACCGCCGCGGCGCCTGTGAGTCAACCGCCGCGGAGCGGCGCCCGACTTTAGCCCGGCCTTTCAAGGCCGGGTCAAGGCGTGGTCATGTCGCCGCGTCGCGTCAGCGACGCCTGATTCATCCCCACACGTACTGTTCGTCGTACTCGACCCCGTGCCGCCGCAAAAACTCCAGGTACTCTTCCTGAAACGTTCTCTTCCGGTGGTGTTCTCGCTGGTTCTGTATGTAACGCACGACCTCCGGTAAGTTCGATTTACTAACTGTGAAGGCGCCGTAACCGTCCTGCCACGCGAAGCCTCTCAACTCTGGAAACTCTTCGTGCATCCACCTGGACGTTTCGCCTTTTAAGAACTGTACCGCCTGACTCAAGGCCATGCTCGGCGGCGCGGCAATCAAAGAGTGGACGTGATCCTCGTAACCACCAACCCGGAGCGCGATCATTCGGTGCTTACGCGCCACGCCCCCGATGTAAGCCCACACCCTCTCTTCGATCTCCCGGTTAATGCACCTCACGCGGTCCCTGGTGCTGAAGACCACGTGATAGTACAGCGACGTGTAGGTGTTCGCCATCCGCTGCTCTCCCCGCTGACGGATGGCGGTCCGTTCAGGCGTCGCTGACGCGACGCGGTGCCGTTTGCCGTAATCCTACCCCGGCCTTGAAAGGCCGGGCTAAATTCACACGCCGCTGACGCGGCGGGTTCATGCACGGTCTTTATTAAAGCCCCGGCACCAGACGTACGGTCTTTAGTAAAGACCCGGCACCAGACGTTTCGTCGCGCACGCGTAGTCGGCGTACTCTTCGCCGAAGTGCTCGCGCAGCGCCGCTTCCTCGACGCGTATGCGGTAGACGGTGACGCAGAGCAGCGGGAGGAAGATGAGCGCCGCGCTCAGCCAGTTCGCGAACGCCAGCCCGAAGCCGAGGTAGCGCAGCAGCAGCCCCGTGTACGCGGGGTGCCTCACCACTCCGTACAGCCCCTGCTTGATGACCCGCTGCCCTTCGAGTATCGACACGTTGACCGTGAAGTACCTCCACAGCGCGCGTATCGCCGCCCGGCGCAGCGCCGTCCCCGCCAACAGCAGCACGAGCCCTGCCGCCGCCACGTACGGCCCGCACGCACGCACCCTCCCGTAGTCCGTGAAGCCGAGTACGATGCCCGACGGTATCGACAACGCCCCCGACACGTCGTACGCCTTGAGCGACCCCCTGTCCCGCTTCGTCCGCACACGCCGCCCGCGCAGCAGAATCTTCTCCGCCACGAACGTCACGGCGTAGAAGACGAGGGCGAGCGTTGGAATAAGGTCGAACCTCATCACTCTCAGCCGAGCATGGACTTCAACTCCGCCTCGTCGATGACTTTGAGGCCGAGCGCCTGCGCCTTGTCGAGCTTCGAGCCCGCCTCCTCGCCCGCGACGACGTAGTCGGTCTTCTTGCTCACGGTCGAGGTCACGCGCCCGCCGCGCGCCTCGATCAGCGCGCGCGCCTCGTCGCGCGTCAGAGTCTCCAGCCTGCCCGTCAGCACGAACTGCTTGCCCGCGAAAGCCTCGTCCGACTGCGCCCCGACGCCGCCCGCCGCAATCTCCGTCCGCACGCCGGCCGCGCGCAGGCGTTCGCAGAGCTGCGACGTTACCCTCGTCGTCGAACCAGTCGCGCACGGACTGCGCGACGGTCAGCCCGATCTCGTGTATGTCGTCGATCTGTTCGACCGTCGCCGCCCGGAGCGCTTCCAGCGAGCGGAAGTGGCGCGCGAGCAGCGCGGCCGTGCGCTCGCCGACGTGGCGAATGCCGAGGCCGTAGACGAGCTGCGGCAGGTCGCGCCCCTTGCTCGCCTCTATCTGCGCCAGAAGGTTCGACGCGGACTTCTCCGCCATGCGTTCGAGCCCGGCCACGTCCTCGTGCTTCAGCTCGTAGAGGTCTGCCACGTCGCGCACCATCTTCTTCTGCACGAACTGCTCGGCGAGCGCGTCGCCCAACCCCTCGATCCTCATCGCGCGGCGCGAGGCGTAGTGGAGCAGCCGCGCTTTCAGCTGCGCGGGACAGTCCGCGGCGACGCAGCGCGAGACGACCTCGCCCTCCGGGCGCGAGACGACGCCGCCGCACACGGGGCAACTCGTCGGGAACTCGTAACGCTTCTGCTTTCCCGCGGGCGGCGCGACTTAACGACGCTCAAGACCTTCGGGATGATCTCGCCGCTCTTCTCGATGTTGACCCAGTCGCCGATCCTTACGTCGAGCCGCTTGATCTCGTCCTCGTTGTGCAGCGTCGCGCGCGCGACGACCGTGCCGGCGAGCGGGACGGGTTCGAGGATGGCGACGGGCGTGAGCGCGCCCGTGCGTCCGACCTGAACGATGATGTCCTTGACCTGAGTCGTCGCCTGCCGCGCCGGGTACTTGTAGGCGATGGCCCAGCGCGGCGCCTTCGCCGTCGCGCCGAACTCGTCCTGCAAGGCCGTCGAGTTGACCTTGACGACCACGCCGTCGATCTCGTATTCGAGCCCGTCGCGCTCGGCCTCCATCTCGTTGCAGAACGCGATGACCTCTTCGATGTCGGGACACTTCGCGCGGTGCGGGTTGACCGTGAAGCCCGCCGAGGCCAGCCATTCGAGCGCCTCCCAGTGCGTCGCGAAGGGCTTGCGCTCGCCGCGCAGCACGTCGTAGGCGAAGAGGTCGAGCCGGCGGCGCGCGACGACCTTCGGGTCGAGCTGTCGGATGGTGCCGGCGGCGGCGTTGCGCGGGTTGGCGAACTTCGCCTCCTCGGCCTCCTCCCGCTCGGCGTTGATGCGCTCGAACGCCTTGCGCGAGAGATACGCCTCGCCGCGCACCTCGACCTCCGCCTCGCCCTCGGCCGCGCCCTTCAGGCGCAGGGGCACGCTGCGGATGGTGCGCACGTTCTGCGTCACGTCCTCGCCGACGCGCCCGTCGCCGCGCGTCACGCCGCGCGCGAGCACGCCGTTCTCGTAGTGGACCGAGAGCGAGAGGCCGTCGATCTTCAGCTCGGCGACGTACTCGAAGGCGCGGCCGTCGGCGAGCTTGCGGCAGCGCTCGTCGAAGGCGCGCAGGTCTTCGATGTTGTAGCTGTTGTCGAGCGAGAGCATCGGCCGCCGGTGGACGTACTCCTCGAACCCCTCGGCGGGCCGCCCGCCGACGCGCAGGGTCGGACTGTCCGGCGTACGGAACTCCGGGTGCTCCTCTTCCAACGCGCGCAGGCGCTCGACCAGCGCGTCGTACTCCACGTCCGAAATCTCCGGCCGGTCGTGGACGTAATAAAGCTCCTCGTGCCGGAGAACCTCCTCACGCAGCTTCTTGATCTCGGCTTCGATGCTCTTGGCTGCGGTCGGCAAGTCGGCAGTCACACCCTGAAATTAAAGTTGGGAACAGTCGTGCTCATCATAAGCACAAGCGCACGGACGCGCAACGCGGTCCAGTTAAATGGCCCGACGAGCGCGGGGTTACACTTCACTTGTTGAGCAGGGCGATGGGCTCGCGGGTGCGTTTCGGTGTCGGGTCTTCCGCTTCGAGGGCGGCGAGGCGGTGGATGACGCGGCCGAAGTATTTGATGCCCTGGATGAAGTCGTCGAGGCGGATGTTCTCGTCGGGCGCGTGCGGGTTGGAGCCGAAGTAGCTGACGCCGAAGGAGACGACGGGCATCGGCGGCTGGTTCGCGCCGCAGACGGCGCCGACGGGGCCGCTCGCGGGGTCGAGCGGGTAGATGACCGGCTCGCCGCCGTAAAGTTCGCCCGCGCTCTCGATGGCCGCGCGCGCCACCATCGAAGAGGGCGAAGACTTCGCGTAGGGCGCCGAGCCCAGCTCGATGATCTCCACGTCCTGAAAGCCGCGCTTGTCGAGGTGCCTGCGCAGAAGCTCGACGATCAGCTCGGGCGTGAGGTCGGGCACGAGCCGGAAGTCGAGGCGCGCGGTGGCCGCGCCCGGGAGCACCGTCTTCGCGCCGGCCTCGGTGTGGCCGGTGCGGATGCCGCAGATGGTGCAGGTCGGGCCGAAGATCAGCTCCTTCGCCAGCTCCCGCCCCGTCATCCCGTGCAGCCACGAGCCGATGCGGAACTCGCGGCGCAGGCCCGCCTCGTCCAGCTCGATGGTCTTCAACATCTGCCGGTCTTCGGACGTGAGCGGCGCGACGTGCGAGCCGAAGCCGTCGATGGTGATGACGCCTTTCGGCGAGAGCACGGTGGCGAGCGCCTGCACGAGACGCCACGCGGGGTTCGGGACGATGCCGCCCCACTTCGAGTGGAGGTCCGTGCGCGCGCCGTAGCAGCGCAGCTCAAGAAAGGCGATGCCCTTGAAGCCGAGGTTGATGACGAGGCGGTCTTTGGTGTCCTTGTAGCCGTCGTCCCAGATGCAGCCGTCGGCGCGCAGCAGCTCCGCGTTCTCCGGCCGCGAAGCGGTAGAGGCTCGGGCTCGCCAACCCGTCCTCGCCCTCGACGACGAAGCGGAGGCAGACGGGGAGCTTGCCGTAGGTCTTCTGGTACGCCTCGACCGCGGCGACGCGCGCGACGAAGTCGCCCTTGCTGTTCGACGCGCCGCGCGCGCGGAGCTTGCCGTCGTCGATGACGGCGGCGAAGGGGCCGGAAGACCACTCGGTCAACTGCCCGACCGGCTGCACGTCGTAATGGCCGTAGACGAGGAAGCAGCGCGGCCCGGCGCCGCACTCGCCGTAGATGATGGGGTAGCCGCTGCCCGACCTTGAAACGTGCGCGTGCCCGCGCCCACGCGCTGCAACAGCCTGCTCGACCTTCTCGGCCATCGCGCGCATCCCCGTCCCGCGCGCCGCCACCGACGGCATCCGACACAGCTCCTGCAAGCGCTCCGTGAAGGAGCGCGCGTGCCGGTCAACGTAGCGGTCGAAGCGTGTAAACGACATATGCTTTCGGGTGAATAGTGGATGGCAAACGGTGAATGATTAAGACAGTTTTCCATTCACCGTTTACCATCTCACTTTTCACCATAAAAAAGGTATCGCGGAGCCGACGGGTCGCGCTCGAAGCCGGCGCAGACGAGGCCGGAGGCGATAGCCGCCTGGAACTCTTCGCGGACGCGGAGGAGTTCAGCGCGTGCCGAGGCCGGGTCTTCGCGGACGAGCGCGCCCCAGTTCGGGGGGATCGCGACGGACGCTTCGGGCTCGCCCTTCGGCGCGGGAGCGCTCGCCGCGCGCGAACGCTTCGACCCGGGGCGAGTCGAGTTCCCACTCGGCGACGAGGCGGTCGCTGTCGAGGCCGAGCCGCTCGCCGAACTTGCCCGTCACGGTCGAATAGTCGGTGCCGTAGTAGTTGACTCGGCGTAGCGGCGCACGACGACGCCGAGCCGGTTGAGGTTGAAGTGCGCGTTGCGCGACTGCATCGGGTCCCACGTCCAGCGTATGAAGCGCCGCCCCTCCGCGAGCGACGCGCGCGCGCTGCGCCCACTTCAGCCGCGCGCCGACGCCGCGGTTCTGGTACTCCTTCGCCACGGCCATCATGTGCGAGTAGCCTGTGGTCTCCTCCGCGCCCGTCGCGCGGCTCCGGCGCACGGCGATCTGGTTGAGGACGAAGCCGACCATCCGCTCGCCGTCGAACGCGCCGAGCGTGAAGCCGCCCGCGCTGCGCGCGACGATCAGGTGGCGCCGCGGCGACAGCTCCAGGTCGGGCAGCCCGAACGCCTCGCGCTGCAAGCGCACGCACTGGTCGAACTCCTCGACCGTCGTGCATTCGCGGATGGCCACCTCGCCCTTCTCACCCTTCCCGTTCATGCGCCCTCACACTTCGATCTTCTTGTACCAGCTCGCGGGGACGCTCTCGATTCTGCGTTCGGCCGCGCGCTCCGCGATGTCCGGCGCGAAGTTGACGAGCGTCAGCCGCCCGCCCCCTCGGTAGCGCGGCTCGACCGAGTCGCGCAGCTCGTGCGTGTACGCCTTGACGCCGCTGCCGGTCTTGAAGAGCACCAGACGCTCCGCGTCGCCGTGCTTGAGGAGCCACGCGACCTTGCGCATCGAGACCATCCCGCACTCGCCCCAGAAGCGGAAGCGCGCGCCCGCGCGAGGCCGCCCGCCCTCCGCCTCGTTCACGGAGACGAGGTCGGGCTTGTAACGCAGGCCCGACCGGCAGCTCGATCTCAAGGTTCGGGTAACGCCCGACGAACATCGCGTACCCGAGCGCCTTCATCAACACGTGACCGTAACTCTCGCCCCGACGCTGCCACAGCCGCACACGTCTTCCGACCAGCTCGAAGTCGTAAAGCATTCAAAAGCTCGTGACCTTAGCCCCGCCCCCCGGCGCACCCGACGCCGGATAAACCCCTGCCCCGCGAGTCCGCCGAAACCTGAAAATAGAACCGGGAAACTGGGATTGTATCTTGTCGGCCGCCGCCGTGTCACCCATCAGCAGGCAGTAGGCGCAGGCAGTAGCGGCAGTACGGCCGCAGTTTAAAGCCCTCGACAGTCTTTAAACTGCCTGAGCTGCCATCCTGCCATACTGCTTCAGTCGGCGAAGGCGACGGTCAGTTCGCGGAGGGTGGCGGAGTCGGAGGCGTCCTGTTTGGACGACTCTTCGCGGTTGACGTGGCGGTAGAGGATGTCGCGCTGCTGCGGGCGGAAGCCGGCCTCGCGGATGAGGTAGCGGAGCATCTTCTCGTCGGCCTCGTTGTGCGCGCCGGCCGCCGAGACGACGTTCTCCTCGATCATGATCGAGCCCATGTCGTCGGCGCCGAAGCGGAGCACGACCTGCCCGAGCCTCAAGCCCTGTGTGAGCCAGGAGGATTGAATGTGCTCGACGTTGTCGAGGAAGAGGCGCGAGACGGCGAGCATGCGCAGGTAGTCCATGCCCGTCAACTCCTCCTTTATCTTCCGGCCGAGCGCGGTGTTCTCGCGCTGGAACGTCCAGGGGATGAAGGCCGTGAAGCCGCCCGTCTCGTCCTGTAGGTCGCGTATGCGCTGGAGGTGCCGGACGCGGTGCACGGTGCCGTCGCCGATGCCGAACATCATCGTCGCCGTCGTCCGCAGTCCGACGCGGTGCGCCGCGCGCATCACGTCGAGCCACTCGTCGGTCGTGCACTTGGTCGAGACGCGCTTGCGCACCTCGTCGTCGAGAATCTCGCCGCCGCCGCCGGGCATGCTGTAGAGCCCGGCCTCCTTCAGCCGTCGCAGAATCTCCTCGTACGAGAGCTTCGAGATGAGATGGATGTTGTGTATCTCGGGCGGCGAGAAGCAGTGGAGTTGGAAGTCCGGGTAGCGCGCGTGGAGCGTGCGCAGGAGGTCTTCGTACCACTCGATGCCGAAGTCCGGGTGCAGCCCGCCCTGCATCAGCACGCCCGTGCCGCCGAGCGCGATGGTCTCGTCGATGCGCTGGCAGATGTCTTCGACCGTGCGGACGTACGTGTCGGGCTTGCCCGGCCGCCGGTAGAAGGCGCAGAAGGTGCAGACGACGTTGCAGACGTTCGTGTAGTTGATGTTGCGGTCGATGATGTACGTGACGACGCCCTCGGGGTGCTTGCGCCGCCGCACCTCGTCGGCCGCCACGCCCATGCGCGCCACGTCGAAGGATTCGAGCAGCGTCGCGCACTCCTCCGCCGTCATGCGCCCGCCCGCCAGCACGCGGTCGAGGATGGGTTGAATGTCTGTCGTATTCATTTAAGTTATCGCAAATTTCAAATCTGAGATTTCAAATCGGCATTTTGCCTATCAGGCCATCGCTCGCCCGCGTGTGTTGCGGCGCGTTTCGTCCGCCGCCGAACTATCAATCAACACCCGTGCCAAGAAACTTCAGCGGCCGCAGGTTCTGTATGACGCCGTGCTTGTGCGCGAGTTGGAAGTAGAGTTCGAGGCCCGCGCGCATCTCTTCATTCAGCTCGAACGAGATGTTCTCGGTGAGGTAGCGGATAAGCTCCGCGCGCGGGCGCCCCAGTTCCCTCTCGTACTCGGCGGCGATCTCTTCGACGGCCGCCAGCCCCTCGTCGCGCGCGGCGGCGAAATCGACGGCGCGAACCCTTTCGGTCGCGCCCGCGTCGGCCATCCACATCGCGAAGACGAAGCCGAGCCCCGTGAACTCGCGCCAGAGCGCCGCCATGTCGTAGACGCGAAGCCCTCGCGCTCGAACGTCATCGCCGGGTCGCCGATGACGAGCGCCGCGTCGTGGCGTTCGAGCATGTTGGCGAGGTCGGGCACGAACGGTTCGAGCCGCGGCGCGCGCCCGAGGAACTCGCGGAAGATGACTTCGACCAGCGCGGCCGACGTGCGCGACTCGATGCTTAGCGCGACCGATTCGACCTCTTCCAAAGGCCCCGCCACGCGTGACGAGGACGACGCTATGCACCTCGCGGCGCGCGCCGACGCAGACGCCCGGGACGACGGCCGTCTCGGGCAGACGCTGGTACTCGATGACGGGCACGAGCGCCGCCTCGACCTGGCCCGCGCGCGAGCATGTCGGCGCAACGCGCGGGCGCCGTGTCGGTCACGAGTTCCACCTCGCCGCGTCGCCGGCCCCGCGCGAAGCTCCAGATGAGCGGCGCCGTGTTCAAATAGCTCGACGCGGCCACGCGCGGCGCGCCCACCGACCCGGAATCTGTCTCCGACACTTTCCTCAACGCTTCTCCGTTTCCAAACGCCGAACGACCGGGTCGATGCTAACCCACACACGCACGGCCTCGCAACATGACGCCCCGGCCGCCGCCGCGCTCCGTTGACAGCCAACTTGCACGCACATACCATGCACCTCACCCATGCGGATTTACGACATCAGCGTGCCCATCACGCCGGGCGAGACGCCGACCTATCCGGGCGACCCCGGCGTTGGAGGTCGGGTCGTGGAGCGCGATTGCCCGCGGCGACCGCGCGAACGTGTCGGTGCTGCACTTCGGCGCCCACACGGGCGACGCACATCGACGCGCCCGCGCACTTCATCGAGGGCGCGCCCGGCATCAGTTCCCTGCCGCTCGACGCGCTCGTAGGCCCGGCGCGCGTCGTCGAGATTCCCGCGGACGCCGACGCGGTCAACGAGAGCCACGTGCGCCCCGAGTCGCTTCAAGGGGCGACGCGCGTCCTCTTCAAGACGCGCAACTCCGCCTTCTGGGAAGACCCGCGCGGGCAGTTCCGCGAGGACTTCGCGTACATCGAGCCGGCGGCGGCGCGCGCGCTCGTCGCGGCCGGCGTGCGGCTCGTCGGCTTCGACTACCTTTCGGTCGAGAAGTTCGGCTCCGAAGATTTCGAGACGCACCTCGCGCTGCTCTCGGCCGGCGTCGTCATCGTCGAAGGGCTCGACCTGCGCGCGGTCGAGCCCGGACTCTACGAACTCTGCTGCCTGCCGCTCAAGGTCGCGGCCGGCAGCGGCGACGGGGCGCCCGCGCGCGCCGTCCTGCGCACGCTCGATTGAGTGCGTAAGCGGTATAGAGATGATCGAGAAGGTTAACCTGTCCGAGAAGTTCGGCCTCTTCAGCGAGCACTGGAGCCCGAAGATCGCGGGCGAAGTGGGCGACGCTTACGTCAAGCTCGTCAAGCTCCGCGGCGAGTTCGTCTGGCACAAGCACGACGAAGAGGACGAGATGTTCTTCGTCGTCAAAGGCGAGATCACCATCCGCCTGCGCGACGGCGACGTGCGACTCGGCGAGGGCGAGTTCGTCATCATCCCGCGCGGCGTCGAGCACAAGCCCGTCGCCGCGGAGGAGGCGCACGTCCTCCTCTTCGAGCCCAAGACCGCCCTCAACACCGGCGACGTGGTCAACGAGCTGACGCGCCCCGAACTCGAACGCGTCTGAGCGTTCATAAAACCCGCGCGACGGGCGCGACGTATATCAACTCATGACACGAACAGAGTTCGCGGCCGAGCGCGCACGGACGGCCGAGCGCAGCATCCCGGAGCTAATCCGCCTGCTCGAAAGCGAAGACCTCAGGACGCGCTTCATCGCCGAGATGTGCCTGCGCGACGCGACAGACACCTGACTCTCTTTCCGCCCCGCGGCTCCGCGGGCAGAGCGCGAACGTTCGATCAGAGAGTGGCGCGAGTGGTGGGACGCGCGCCGCAGGACTTTTAAGAAACGATGGCGAGAGGAGAAGCCCCTCGATGACCGACGAGCGGAGTGAGGCGCAGAACAAGGCCGAGGCCGTTGACGTTAACTCGCGCGGCTACCGCGAGCGCGTCTTCGAGATCGTGCGGCGCATACCGCGGGGCGCGTGATGACCTACGGGCAGCTCGCCGAAATCCTCGGCGAGGGCTACACGGCGCGCACCGTCGGCTTCGTCATGCACTCGGCCGACCAGACCGTCCCGTGGCAGCGCGTCATCAACGCGCAGGGCGCTTGCTCGACGGGGCGCGTCATCGTCCCGCCCGACCTCCAACAGCGCATGCTCGACTCCGAAGGCGTCGTCTTCAACGAGAAGGGGCGCTGCGACCTCTCGCGCTACCGCTGGACGCCCGAGGAGTACGAGGCCGGCGGCGAGGTCGGAGACGAAGAGCAGCCCAGCCTCTTCGGCGACTGACCGCCGCGACGTTCGAGCTTCCCGCCGGCCGACAGAAGCGGAGGAACACCCATGAGCGATGAGCAAGTTCAGGTCCGCGCGCCCTACGCCATCACCGAGCCGCGCTTCTCCGTCTCGCCGCAGATGGTGACGACCGCCTTCGAGCTTCCCGGCTACCGCGTCCGCCAGAGCCTCGGCGTCGTCCGCGGCATCGTCGTCCGCTCGCGCAACCTCTTCGTCAACATCGGCGCCATCTTCAACTCGATGGTCGGCGGCAACATCACCGCCTGGACGAACCTCTGCGAGACGACGCGCCGCGACGCCTTCGAGATCATGATTCAGCACGCCACCGAGCTGGGCGCCAACGCCATCATCGGCGCGCGCTACGACGCCACGGAGGTCTCCAGCGGCGCCACGGAAGTCCTCGCTTACGGCACGGCGGTCGTCGTCGAGCCGCTCGAAGGCACGGGGATTTACGGCTCGTGAGCGGCGCCGGGTCAACCTCGCAAGAGCTTGCCGCCGAAGAGCTGGCGCGGCTGCGCGAGACCTTCGCGCGCGTGCCTTACGTCGGGCTGCTCGGGTTCGAGTTCGTCCGGGCCGAGCGCGGCGCCGCCACCTTCGCCCTCGACGTGCGCGAGGAGCTGACGCGGATGGGCGGCATCCTGCACGGCGGCGCGGTCGTCTCGCTCCTCGACACGGCCGCCGCCTTCGCCGTCCACACCGTCATCGAGCCCGACGCACGCACGGTCACGGTTGACCTCACCGTACACTTCCTGCGCCCCGCCTCCGACGGCCGTATCGAGGCACACGCGCGCGTCCTCCGCCGCGGCCGCCGCGTCTGCATCCTCTCGGTCGAGGCCCGCGACGCCAGCGCCGAAATAATTGCAACTTCCACAATGACTTACTTCATACAGCTTTAGCGACGTACACTCGCCGAATCAGACCGTTAAATCCCGCGTCTTCCAGGCCCCTTCCGCTGGTCAAAAAGTACACACTATCCTGTAAAAATGCATAGACAAACACATTTGCCTTGTGCCAAAATGTGTTTGTCACTAGACCTGCCAAAGGGTCTAGCTGCCTTCTTCGCATCCTCGGAACCCGCGTCCACCCTTTTCCCGTTCCGTCTGGGATTCTCAATGCTCTCGCTCTACAGCGCCCTGCTCGCACAACACTCACGCCAACTGACACCCGTCCGTTGCGCGGAGCCTACCATTGTGCAGCTCCATCGGTATTTCGAGGACGTGGTGCTGGAGAACAACCTGGCGGCGCTGGTGGTCGAGAGCCTTCTGCCCGAGGCGCAGCGCTCCCTGCGCGACGTGACGCGCGTGCGCGAGGTCGGGCGCCTCGCACGCTACGCCTTCTTCTTCACGGCGCCCGAGGACGCGCTCACCACGGCCCAGCTCTCCGGCGGTTCCGAGCGCGAGCCGATTCTTCTGAACAAGCCGGACGGGGCCGAGTCGCGCGAGCGCTTCGTCGTCATCGCCGACGCGCGCTTCTCGGCGCTGATGGCGTCGGTGCGCACCGAGGACGAGGACGGGCAGGAGTCGGCCGGCGACGAAGTCATCTGGTCGTTCGAGCCCGACATCGTCTACTCGGCGCTCGAATACCTGATGGCGCGCGTCACGGCCGAACTGCCCGACCGCGCGCACCTCTTCTCGAAGGCCGTCCGCACCTGCGTGCCGAAGACGACCTCGCTCCAGTTGACCGTCTCCGTGACGACCAAGCTCGCGCGCCTCCTACAGGAGCAGGCCGTGCGCGAGATCGCCGTCAACCGCATCTCGACCGCCATCCGGAGCACCCTTGAGCTGCCGAGCGTCCTTGCAGACGACCGTCAACGAGGTGGGGCGCGCGCTCGGCGCGCAGTCGAGCGCGCTCAACATCGAAGGCGAGCACGGGCAGTCCTCCCTGACCAAGTTCTACTTCCGCGACGGCGATGACGATGACGACGCGCGCACCGAGATGCTCGGCGACATCGAGGCGCTCGGCGTGCGCCTGCGCGGGCGCATCAAGACCTACGTCCACGACGGCTGTAGCGGCGCGGGCGAGTCGGACGCGCACCCCGCGGCGGCCGTGCCCGTCATCTACCACGACCGCTCGATGGGCGTGCTGATGGTCACGTCGGACGACCCGCAGCGCTTGTGGCAGGAGAACGAGGTGATGCTCCTGCGCACGGTGGCCGACCAGGTCGCCGTCGCCGTCAACCACGCGCGCCTCTTCGAGCAGATGCAGCACCAGGCCCTGACCGACGCCCTCACCGGCTGCTTCAACCGGCGCTTCTTCGAGATACAGCTTGAGCGCGACCTGCACCTGGCGACGCGCATGCGCCAGCCCGTCTCGCTCATCCTCCTCGACATCGACCACTTCAAGCGCGTCAACGACACGCACGGGCACGACGCGGGCGACGCGGCGCTGCGCATCCTCGCCAACGCCCTGCGCGAGGAGGTGCGCGGCGTGGACACGGCCGCGCGCTACGGCGGCGAGGAGTTCGCCATCATCCTCCCGCAGGCCGGGCACGAGGGCGCGCAGGTCGTCGCCGAGCGCCTGCGCTCGCGCATCGAGCGCACGGAGGTTCCGGGCGTCGGCTGCATCACGGCCTCGCTGGGCGTCGCGACCTTCCCCAACGACGCCAGCTCGCGCGAGCTGCTGGTGACGAGCGCCGACCGCGCGCTCTTCCTCGCCAAGCGCACGGGGCGCAACCGGGTCTGCTCGACCGCGGAGCTGCCGCCCGAAGACATCTTCCACACGCCCTACGAGCCCGTCCTGCCCACGCACGAGACCCGCGAGGTCTTCAACGCCGTGAACGCCGACGCGCACGCCGCCTCAGACATGCCGGAGGCTTGCAACCCCTCGTAACGTTCGGAGCGCCTTTTCAACACGCCATAACTAATCCGGTCAGAACCGCCCGCGGTGGCGTCGTGGTTCTGACCGTTCCCGTTTTTGGCAGGTGCGAGGCGCGTTTGGCTTTGGGGGCGAAAATCGCGCATCATAGGCGGCGAAGTAAACGTAAAGGACAGGCGAAGGCTTTTATACTTCGGCGGCCCCGAGCGGCGGCCGGCTCTGCTCTCATGGACGACCTGAGAAAATTCGCGCGCTACTTCCGCCCGTACAAGAAGTCTCTGGTCGTCGGCGTCTTCTGCATCCTGGCCTCGACCGTCTTCGGCCTGCTCATCCCCATCTACGTCGGGCGCGCGGTGGACGAGTTGGGCGCCGGCCCCACGTGGGAGCGCATCACGCGCTCTGTCGCTCTTCATCATCGGCGCCAGCGTCGTCAGCGGCATCTTCCTCTTCCTCCAGCGGCTCATCCTGATCGGCATGTCGCGCCACGTCGAGTACGACCTGCGGCAGGACTTCTACGCGCACCTCCAGCGGCAGCCGCTCACCTTCTTCCAGGAGCACCGGACGGGCGACCTGATGGCGCGCGCCACGAACGACCTCGCGGCCGTCCGCCAGCTCGCCGGCCCGATGGTGATGTACACGCTCCAGACGGTCTTCGTCGTCGTCATCATCCTCCCGCTGATGCTGCGGATCAGCGTGCGCATGACGCTGCTGCTCCTCGTGACGATGCCGCTCGTCTCTCTGACGGTGAAGTACTTCGGCCAGCAGGTGCACGTCCGCTTCGAGAAGATTCAGGAGTTCTTCTCGCACATCACGGCGCGCGCGCAGGAGAACATCTCGGGCGTGCGGGTCGTGCGCGCCTACGCGCAGGAGGACGCCGAGACGGAAGCCTTCAAGGCCCTCAACCGCGAGTACGCGACGCGCAACCTCGCGCTCGTGCGCATCTCGGCCGTGATGCGCCCGCTCATCCAGTTCTTCATCGGGCTCGGGATGGTTTTGATCGTCTGGTACGGCGGCGTGCTGGCCGTGCGCGGCGAGATGACGCGAGGGGCAGTTCGTCGAGTTCACGATGTTTCTGATGCGGCTCATCTGGCCGCTCATCGCGCTCGGCTACGTCGCCAACCTCTACCAGCGCGGCACGGCGAGCCTCAAGCGCATGAACGCCATCTTCGCCGCCGAGCCGTCGATTAAGGACGGCCCCGACGTCAAAGAGCAGCCGCCCGTCCGCGGCCGCATCGAGTTTCGGAATCTGACGTTCGCCTACGGCGAGCACTCGCCGGCCGTCCTTAAAAACATCGACCTGACCATCGAGGCCGGGCAGACGGTCGCCTTCGTCGGGCGGACGGGCTCGGGCAAGTCCACGCTGATGAACCTTCTGCCGCGCGTGGTCGAGCCGCCGCCGGGCACGGTCTTCGTGGACGGCGTGGACGTGCGCGACTACCCGCTCGCGCAGTTGCGCGCGGCCTTCGGCTACGTCCCGCAGGAGACCTTCCTCTTCAGCGACACGCTGGCCGAGAACGTCGCGTTCGGCGTCGAGAAGTCTGCCCGCGCCGAGGTGGAGTGGGCGGCCGAGATCGCCGGGCTCGCCGACGACGTGCGCGAGTTCCCCGACGGCTTCGACACGCTCGTCGGCGAGCGCGGCATCACGCTCTCGGGCGGGCAGAAGCAGCGCACGGCGATTGCGCGCGCCGTCATGCGCCAGCCGCGCATCCTCATCCTCGACGACGCGCTCTCGGCCGTGGACACCTACACCGAGGAGAAGATTCTGGGGCGCCTGCGCGGCGTGATGCGCGAGCGCACCTCGCTCATCGTCTCGCACCGCATCTCGACCGTCCGCGACGCGGACTTGATCTGCGTCCTCGACGAGGGGCGCATCGTCGAGCGCGGCACGCACGAAGAGCTGCTCGCCGCGGGCGGCGAGTACGCAGACCTCTACGAGCGGCAGTTGCTCGAAGAGGAGCTGGCGGCGAGCTGAACGGTGCGGACTTGAAAGGAGGAGGTCGAAGCCGTTGATGAACCAACCGACCGCGGGCGACAGGGCCTGATGTCAGGCTCCGCACGATGCGCATACTCTGGGCCGTCTTCCTGATCTGCATCGTGCATGTTCTTCCTCTTCGGCTGGTTCACGCGCCCCGAGGCGGACGCGCCGACGACCAGCGGATCGAATCCGATGCCGTTGCTCTACGGGGCGGCGGTGCTGGGGCTGGTGTCGGTCGTCGGCCTCCTTCGCCGTGAAGGGCACCTTCTACAGGCGCGCCGCCGAGCGGCAGGAGCCCGCGCGGATGCAGACAGGCTTCACTCATCGCGATGGTGCTCTGCGAGGTGGCCGCGATGTTCGGGCTGGTGGCGCTGTTCGTCACCCTGAGCAACTACTGCGTACCTGCTCCTCGCGCTCGGCGCGCTCGGCCAGGTGCTGCACTTCCCACGCCGCGAAGAGGTGCTGTCCGCGTATTACAAGCCGACCGCGTGAGCCGCGCGTCGAAGGGTTTGAGACGGAATAATGTCAGCGACAGTCCAACAGTTTCACGAGGAGGAGGCGCTCAAGAAGTTCGACCGCGGGAGCGCGTGGCGGCTGCTGCGCTACCTGCGGCCGTACCGGCGCCTCATCGTGCCGGCGCTCGTGCTGACGCTCGTCGTCAACGCGCTCGGCGTCGTCGAGCCGAAGTTCTTCCAGTACGCCATCGACTGGCACATCATCCCGAAGAACCTCTCGGGTTTGCAGTGGCTCGCGCTCGTCTTCCTCGGCGTCAAGCTCTTGCAGATGCTCGTCTCCTACTTGCAGGCCGTCCTCCTCCAGTCGGTCGGGCAGCACGTCATGTACGACCTGCGCGCCGAGCTTTACGCCAAGCTCCAGCGGCAGGAGGTCGCCTACTTCGACCGCAACCCCGTCGGCCGCATCATGACGCGACTCACGTCAGACGTTGACGCCTTGAACGAGCTGTTCACGTCGGGCGTCATCGAGGGCTTGGGCGACGTTCTGATGGTCTTCGCCATCATCGGCTTCATGACGTGGATGGACTGGCGGCTGACGCTCGTCGCGCTCGTCACCGTGCCGCTGCTGTTTGCGGCGACGACGTGGTTCCGCAAGCACGCGCGGCGCGGCTACGACCTCGTGCGGACGAAGCTGGCGCGCATCAACTCGTTCCTTCAGGAGCACATCTCCGGCGCGCAGACCGTCCAGATTTTCAACCGCGAGGCGAAGTCTCTAGCGCCAGTTCCACGACGCCAACGACGACTACCGGCGGGCCAACGTCGAGACCATCTTCTACTACGCGGTCTTCTTCCCGCTCGTGGATTTCATCGGCTCGCTCGGCGTCGCGCTCATCGTCTGGTACGGCGGCTGGCGCGTGATGCAGAACACGCTCGAGAACGAACTGCTCTCCATCGGCGCGCTCGTCGCCTTCATCCAGTATTCGCAGAGGCTCTTCCAGCCCATCCGCGACATCTCGGACAAGTACAACGTCTTTCAGGCGGCGCTCGTCGCCTCGCACCGCATCTTCCGCACGCTCGACCTGCCCGTCGCCGTCACGACGCCGGACGAGCCGAAGACGGAAGGGTCGCGCGCGCGGCCGCGTCGAGTTCCGCAACGTCTGGTTCGCTTATAAAGATGAAGATTGGGTCTTGAAGGACGTGTCGTTCGTGGCCGAGCCCGGCGAGACCATCGCGCTCGTCGGCCACACCGGCTCGGGGAAGACGACGATCACGAACCTCCTCATGCGCTTCTACGACGTGCAGCGCGGGCAGGTGCTCCTCGACGGCGTGGACGTGCGCGAGTGGGACTTGAAGGCGCTGCGCGAGAACTTCGCCGTCGTCTTGCAGGACGTGTTCCTCTTCAGCGGGACGGTCGAGGGCAACATCCGCCTCGGCCGCGAGGACGTGTCGGACGAGCGCGTCCGCTGGGCCGCGCGCGAGGTGCACGCCGACGGCTTCATCGAGCGCCTGCCCGAGGGCTTCAAGTCCGAAGTGCGCGAGCGCGGCGCAGGGCTCTCGGTCGGCCAGAAGCAGCTCATCTCGTTCGCGCGCGCGCTCGCCTTCGACCCGACGCTCCTCATCCTCGACGAGGCGACCAGCTCCATCGACACCGAGACCGAGCAGCTCATCCAGCAGGCCATCGAGCGCGTGCTGCGCGACCGCACCTCCATCGTCGTCGCGCACCGCCTCTCGACCGTCCAGCGCGCCGACCAGATACTCGTCCTCCACCACGGCGAGCTGCGCGAGCGCGGCTCGCACCAGCAGCTCCTCGCGCGCCGCGACCTCTACTGGCGCCTCTACAAGCTCCAGTACGCCGACGACTCGCGCCGCGACGCGCTGCCCGACCCGACGCTCGGCGAGAGCGTGCCATACCGAGACTAAGTTGACGAACGACAGGAGCGAACCGATGACCATCCCTGAAACGAAAGGCCCCGCCAAGACCTGGCCCGCACTCCCGTTTGATGAGTGGCGCGAGACCCTGGCGACGCTGCACATGTGGACGCAGGTGGTGGGCAAGGTGCGGCTGGCGCAGGCGCCGCACCTGAACCACTGGTGGCAGGTGCCGCTCTACGTCACGCCGCGCGGGCTGACGACCTCGCCGATGCCGTACAGGTCGAGTACCTTCCAGGTGGACTTCGACTTCGTGTACCACAGGCTCCGCTTCGTGACCAGCCTCGGCGACTCGGTCGAAATGAGCTTGAGCCGCGCACGGTCGCCGACTTCTACCGGGAGTTCATGTTGGACCTGCACGTGCTCGGGCTCGACGACGTAAAAATCTGGACGACGCCGGTCGAGGTCGAGAACCCGATTCCCTTCGAGCAGGACGACACGCACAAGTCATACGACCCGGAGTACGCCGAGCGCTTCCACCGCGCGCTCGTGCAGGGTGAGCGTGTCCTTCAGCAGTTCCGCTCGGGCTTCGTGGGCAAGTGCAGCCCCGTCCACTTCTTCTGGGGCAGCTTCGACCTCGCCGTGACGCGCTTCTCCGGCCGCCGCGCGCCCGAGCACCCCGGCGCGCCCGGCGTCGCCGACTCGGTCACGCGCGAAGCATACTCGCACGAGGTCTCCAGCGCGGGCTTCTGGCCCGGCGGCCCGGCGCTGCCCGAGCCCATCTTCTACTCCTACGCCTACCCCGAGCCCGAAGGCTTCAAGGAGACGAGCGTCGGCCCCGAAGCCGCCTACTACAACAACGACTTCAAGGAGTTCGTCCTCCCCTACGAAGCCGTCCGCACCTCCAAAGACCCCGACGCCGCGCTCCTCCAATTCCTGCAAACCACCTACGAAGCCGCCGCGACGAACGCTAACTGGGACCGCGCCTCGCTTGAGCGTTGAAAAGAAATTAACCGCAGAGACACAGAGACACGGCTTGAAGTCTTATAACTTCAAGCCGTGTCTCTGTGTTTAGTCCCTGAGTCGCGCTTCCCTACTCCTGCGACGTTCCCGCCGCGGGTCGCGGCGGCGCGGGCTGAGCCTTGTCGCTGCCGCGGTTCTTGTACTGCATGAGCCCTTCGACGGAAGAATAAATCTGTAAGTACATCTGCGTCTCGCGCGGGATGAGCGTGCGCCAGCCCGGGCCGCCGCGGCGGAGGTAGAGCGGCAGGCGCGCGGGGTTCGAGTTGTAGCCGGCGGCCATCAACTCCGAGCGCGTCGCCGTCCTGTTCGTCAGCGCGTCGAGCACCTCCTCGTTGAGCGCGAGGCCGCTCCACGTGTCCTGCATGTAGAGCAGCATCGCTTCGAGCGCGTTGCCGTGGTTGCGCATCCCCGCGACGAAGTCCGGGTTGAGGCCGACGCCCGGGTGCATGCGCCGAACCATCTGGTACGTCGAGGGAATCATCTGCACCATCCCGCCCGCGCCCGCCGAGCTGACCGAGTAGCGGTACGTGTCCAGCTCGTTCAGAGAGTAGAGCGCGTAGACCTCTTCGTAGAGCCGCTTGCGGTCTTCGGCGCGGAAGCGGCCGTGGTCCACGTGCTCGACGAGACAGAGGCGCTCGGCGATGTCCACGGTCTCGGGCGAGATGACCTTGCCCTTGTCCTTGAGTCGCTGCGCGGCGAGGTCGAGCATGTTGCGGACGTACGCCTGCCCGTGCTTCGTCACCTCCGTTGAGACGAGCGCCGGGTGCGCAGAGGTGTAGTAGGCCATCTCGCGGAAGCGCCCGAACTTCTCGATGGGGTACTCGACGACGAGCGGCGTCAACTGCCTGCCCGTCGCGGCGTCGGAGACGACGACCGCCGTGTTGACGTAGTTCGAGCGGACGATCTGCAAGCGCACGTTCAAGCCCTGCGCCGTCGTCAGCACCACGTCGGCGCCCCGCCTCAGGAAGGTCTCCTTCGGCAGACTCAGCGTGTGAATCTTCGACGAGCCCTCTTCGAGCGCGGCGAGCGTGACGAAGGCCGTGTTGGGCGTCGAGGAGGTGAGCGTCAGCCGCGACTTCAAAAGTTTATGCGCCTCGGCCGTGCGCTCGCGGAACTTCGAGAGCGAGGGCGGGTGCGCCGGCTGCAAGGGCACGGACGGCGGCACATACGGCGGCGGCGGCGCGACCGTCTGCGTGGCGGGCGTCGAAGCCGGCGCGGGCGAAGCGGTCTGTTGACCGTTCCCGGACGGCTGCGGCGGCGACACACGCACCGGCGCGGGCGTCTGCGTCACGGACGGCGCGGCCGGCGTCGGCGTCTGCCGCGCGGCGTTGACGATGCGCGGGCGCGTGAAGGACGGCGACGGCTCGGCCTGCTGCGCGCGCGCGTCGAGCGCGGGCACAAACACGGCGGCCGTCAGACTCAGGAGCAGAAAAGAGCGATTGTTCATCTTCTTAACTTTAGGGCCGAAAGGTTTCACCGCGCAGGGGGGCGGCGCTTGCTGCCTTAAGATTCTCGCGACGACGGGACGGTTGTCAATACCACTTTCGTCCTTCGCGTCAAATTGGCAGCCGTGGACGGTAACCCATCACACGCATTAAAACTCTCGGAGGCTGCCGGAGAGGGCGCCGGCGGCGGAGGCGGCGAGGTCCTGGAGGGCGCCTTCGCGTCGGTGTTGCGCGAGGCGGAAGCGCGTGGCGAGCGCGTAGCCCACGTCGAAGCCCGCGTCGGCGTCCAGCTCGTACAGCTCGCGCGTGAGCGCGTCCTGTGCGACACGCTCGACCAGCGGGCGCAGCTCGTCGGCCGCCGTGTCGAGCCCTTCGACGAAGACGATCTCCGCCCCGCTGCCCGCCCGCGAGCGCCGCCGCGCTTGCTCGCGCAGGCGTGCGCGCGCCTCGTCCTGAACCTTGCCCGCGGCGACCAGGACCAGGCGCGTGGCCTGCGTCTCCGACTCGCTCTCGATGGCGCGCCGCGCGTGCGCGCCCGTGAAGTCGCCGTCGCGCAGGACGAAGAGGAAGGGCTCGCCCGAGACTTGCGCGACCAGACGCGCCTCGCCCTCCTCCTGTACGTCGGGCGGCGCGGTCTGCGCCTCCGGCACGCCGAGGGATGCGAGGATGGCTCGGAGGCTGCTCAAGAGCCACGCGCCGTCCTTCAAAAGGGAGGCGGCGAGCGGCGTCGGCGTCAAAAGCTCCTCGGCGCGCTCGTCGGCCACGGCCGAGCCGCACACGCTGCACACGGCGTTGCTCGCCGTGACGATTGAGAGCGCCTCCGTCGAAGGCAGGCGGAAGAGCGAATGCCCGTCCTTGCGGCAACTGACCTGCACCTCGCGCCGCACGAGCCCCGCGCCCGCGAGCCTCGCCACCAGAGACTCCTGCTCCGGCCCGCGACGGCCCGCGACGAACTCCGCGGCGCGGCCGTCCGTATGCGCTTCGCCTAAACGCTGTAGGAAAACGCGCGCGGACGCGTCCTCAAGAAGCTCCACGCCGCGCGCGCGCTCCGGCGTGACGGGTGCGCGCTGCGTCGCCGCGGCGGAAGAATCTTCGGACGCGCCCTGACCGAAGGCGCCGGGCGTCTGTCCCTCGCGCGCCTGCCACTCCAAACGCCGCGCCGCCTCCGGCCCGTCCGCCGCCCCCTCGGACGCGCGCGCGGCCTCCTCGTAAGCCTCTTCGACGCTCAGGCAGAAGGCTTCGAGCCGTTCTCTGGGGACGACCGTCTCCGAGTCGTAGACTATCCCGGCGCGCAGCCCCGCCCCGCCCCCGGGGCCGTCGCCGAAGATGAGGTAGTGCGCAAAGTCTTCAAAACAGAAGAGATCGCCGCGCACGTAAGGCTCCTCGCCTTCGGCCGCGGCACGCTCTTCGAGTGCGCGCTCAAGCTCGTGCGCGTGCTCCGGGCCGGCCGCGGCCTGCGCGAAGAAGTGCAGGCGCGCAGAGCGTATCAGCGGAACGAACCCGTGCTGCCGCAGGGCTTCGAGGACGGGCGTGCGCAGGCGTTTTTCGACGTTGAGGTCGGCCGTCCTGCTCTCGACGAAAAGCATAAAAGCGGTCTCCTTTATGGCGGCGCATGCTATCACGCCGCGCCCGGAAATTTCCACGGCAAAAGAGTTTATGTGAGCCGCGTCACCGAAAACCGTACCGAACCCGTCCCTTCGCCTTCAGGTTGAACGAATGCCACGTCCCCTTTCCGTCCAAATTTGGAGCAAGTCTTGCTGCGTCGTCACGAAACAGTCACATTGATTGTGGCAGCGTCTGTAACTGTTGTGTAGTATGGATTTTAGGCGTTGATACCGAAGGAACAACGCCTCCACCTCAAGCAAAGCAATACCCCAAGGCAATCAGTAGACTTTGGCAGAGGAGACCGTTCCCCTAGATGTCTTTTTGCAGACTGTTCCCCCGCCCGCTCGCGGCCACGTTCGCCCTGACCCTGCTCGCGCTCTCTGCACAGGCGCAGACCGCCACGCGCCCGCGCCAGGCGACCAACGCACAGCCCGCGGTCACCACGACTACGACGGAAGCCGAGGGACGCACGCGCCTCGAAAACGACATCTTTGTCGTGGAGAGTGCGCCCGAGGGCGAGCCGGAGCCCGAGACCGTGAAGCCGCAGTTCGGCGTGCCGACGGCCAAGCTCGGCTTCATCGAGCGCTCGATGCTGACGGCGATTGAGGAGCGTCTGGGGACGCCCTACAGGATGGGGACGGAGGGGCCGAACCGTTACGACTGCTCGGGGTTCGTGTGGAGCGTCTTCCAGCAGGCGGGCGTGGCGTTCGAGCGCACCTCGGTGCGCACCTTCTGGCAGGAGTTCGCGCCGCCGACCGAGGACGAGAAGTACAAGTTCGGGACGCTGGTCTTCTTCAACAACCTGCACCACGTCGGCATCGTCGCCGACGAGAACGGCTTCTACCACGCCTCGACGAGCCGCGGCGTCGTCTACTCGCGCTTCGACGACTACTGGACGAAGCGCATCAACGGCTTCCGCCGCATCCCGCTCGCGCAGGGCGCGCCGTTGGTCGCCTCGGCGGGCAGATAAAATTTAGGCATAGACTTCCGAACACACGTCAGGCCGACGCCCTCCGGAGAGGGGTCGGCCTGAAGCTTTGGTGGCGGGAGACCGGCCGCGCCTTCACTTACCGCGGAAGCCGACGGTGAAGCCCGCGCGCTGGTCGCCCGACTTGGTCTCGCTGAAGACGATGACGCGCTCGATGGAGACGTAGAACATCTGATCGTCATCGTCCACCATGTGCGCCACGCCCTCGTCCACCTTGACGAGCTTTCCCCTCAGGCTCGACGTGCCGCCGCAGAACAGGTCGATCTTCTTCCCCACCATCTTCGCCAAAAGTTCTCTCATCTTCTGGACTCCTCCGCAAGGGTGATAAGTAACGAGTGATAAGTGATAAGAAAAAGCCGGCGCCCTTTCGCGCACATCTTATCACTTATCACTCGTCGCCTATCACTTCTCGGGCTGCCACTCCCAGACCTTCTCGCACTGGTCGTCCACCTCGGGCCCCTTCTTGACCTCGCGGAAGGTGATCTGGACGAGGGGGATGACGGTCTCGTCGGCCTGCTGGCGGCGCTCGAACTGGAGCACGTCGTAGTAGGAGCAGCGCGAGCGGTCGGGGTACTCGCGGCAGACGGCCGGGCGCGCGTGGTAGATGGTGCAGCCGCGCTTCTCCTGGTCGAGGAACATGCACGTCTCGGGGAAGATCGTGTCCTTGACCTTCTTGAGGATGCGCTCGTTCTCCCACTTCTTCGTGTAACGCCGTTGCGCCTGCTCGAAGGTGACGCCGAAGTGTTTGGCGAGGCGCGTGATGTCCCGCTTGGTCACCTGCACGCGCTCGTAGATCGAGCAGCAGTAGGCCGGGCACTTCGTGCAGTCGAAGTACGTGCGCGGCTGGTCGTCCTTGATCGTTTTAACCATTTACCTTCGTTCCGATTTTTCGTATTCAGACAGCAGCAGTTCCATCAGCTCCCCGCGGCGGTCGTAGAGGCGCTTGAGCGGGCGCGGCTCGTGGCGCGCGAGCGCGTAGGACGTGACGACGGGGAGCGCGATGGTCGAGTCCACGTAGCAGACGACCGCGTCGGGCAGGCGCTCGGGGTCAACCTTGCCCCACGAGACGGCCTCGCCCGGCGTCGCGCCCGACAGACCGCCGGTGTCCGGGCGCGCGTCGGTGATCTGTAGGAAGTAGTCGTGCCCGCGCTCGTCGATGCCTAAGACCTCCTGTATCTGCGGCTCGGTCTGGAGCATGAAGTTCTTCGGGCTCCCGCCGCCGAGGATGAAGACCCCGGACTTGCCGCCGTGCTTCGTCCCCTTGTCGCCCTTGCCGTGGATGGCGCCGCGCTTGGCGGCGAGGACGAGCGCGGCCGTCTCGTTCACGTCGGCCGACGGGTCGAAGGCGAGCTTGTTCCCCTGGATGGCCTTCGCCGCGACGTTCATGCCGATGGACGAGTCGCCGGGGCTCGAAGTGTAGAGCGGCACGCCGAACTCGTAGGCGGCGGCGAGGAACGACTTGTTCTCGATCCCGAGTTTGCGCTCGCGTTCGAGCACGTACTTGCCGCAGAGGTTGTGGAACTCGGCCGTGGACATCGGCCGCTGAAACTCCTCGCCCTCGATCAGGCGCCGGAAGAAGGCGTCGGTGTCTAAGAGCACCGTGTAGTCGAAGAAGATGTCGTAGATGCGCACGACCTCCTCCTCGCGCAGCACCACGTCCGAGACGGCGGTGTTGCCCTGGTGGAGCGCGAGCCCGATGCCGAAGTGCGTGTCGTGGTAGAGGTTCGCGCCCGTCGTGATGACCCAGTCCACGAAGCCCGCGCGCATGAGCGGGATCAGCGCCGAAATCCCCAGCCCCGCCGGCGTCAGCGCGCCCGTGATGGAGAGCCCGACGGTCACGTCCGGCTCCAGCATCTTCCGCGTAAACAACTGGCACGCCTCGCGCAGCCGCGCCGCGTTGTACGCGAGAAAGGTCTCGTCCACGAGGTCGGCCACCGTCTCGCCGCCCTCAATCGCCCGCGGGTCGATGCGCCGCCCCGAAAGGTATTTGCTCTGCTTCTTCGCCATTCTTCCCCTGTAACAGTCGTTGTTTGAACCGAGCTAATCTGACGCGGCGGCCGCCTCGCCGTTCTCCTGCGTGCGGCGCAGCCGGAGGCGGTTGATGCGCCGCTCGTCTGCTTCGAGGACTTCGACATCCAAACCTCTGAAGTTGATGCGCGTCCCCGGCGGCGGCACCGTGCCCGTCTCGTTGATGACGAGGCCGGCGATGGTCGTGAAGTCGTCGTCCTCGATCTCAAGGCCGAAGCAGACGCTCGATCTTCCCGACCTCGGTCGAGCCGAGCACGTCGTAGTAGCCGTCGTCCGACTCGACGATCTCGACGATCTCCTCGCTCTCGATGTCCTCGTCCTCGATCTCGCCGACGATCTCTTCGAGAATGTCCTCGACGGTGAGCAGGCCGGCCAAGCCCCCGTACTCGTCGATGACGAGCGCGAGCTGGACGTGCGTCTTCTGCATCTCTTCGAGCAGCTCGTCCACCGACTTCGTCTCCGGCACGAAGTAGGCGGGGCGCAGGAGCGGCGCTATCCCCTCGTCCTCGCGCCCCTCGGCCCAGTAGGTCAGAAGGTCGCGGACGTAGATGATGCCGAGCACGTCCTCGATCTGCTCGCGGTAGACGGGCAGGCGCGAGTATTTCGACTCGACCATCACGTCGCGCGCCTCGCGCACGGTGGCCGTCGAGGGGAGCGCGACGATGTCCGTGCGCGGCGTCATCACCTCGCCGGCGCGCGTCTCGCCGAACTCGATGATGGACTGGATGAGTTCGCCCTCCTCCTCTTCGAGGATGCCCTCCTCCTCGCCCACGTCGATGAGCGCCTGTATGTCGCCGCCGTTGTCGTCGTCGTCCGACTCGGCGCCGTCGGCGGCGGCCCGCGTGAGGTGTATGTCGTCGCCGTTGCGCCGCGAGCGCTCGGCCGCGACCTGCCGCGGCGTCGCGGCGATTGAAAGCACGCCGTAGAAGGGGCGGTAGAGCGGAAGCAGCGCCAGCAGCGTCCGCTCCGGGTTCGCCGCCGCGAGCAGCCGCGGGATGACCTGCCGGAAGAGGATCGTCAGCGCCAGCGCGATGAAGAACGCGATGAGCAGGAAGCGCCGCTCGGCCCCGAGCAGTCGGAAACAGATCGACGTGACGAGCACGACCACCGCGACCAGCACGACCTGAATCGCCGCGTTCAGCGTGAAGCGGAAGCGCGGCCGGTTCTCCAGCACCTCGCCGAGGAACTCGACGGAAGGGCTCGGCCGCTCGTCACGCTCGCCCGTCAGGCGCCGGAGCCCCACGTCGCTCAACTGGCCGAACGCTACGTCAATCGTCGAGAGGAAAGCCAGCACCAACAGCAGCGCGCAGCCCGCCCCGATTTCCAGCTCAGTCTCCATATTCGGTGAATGGAAAATGGTAAATGGTGAATAGTGGCTAAGTCCCGTCTGGCCGGCGGCCTGAATCTAACAACGGCCGACTACCATTCACCATTTACCATTTACTATTTACCCAAGATTATATCCCGAGCCGGCGGCGCAGCCTCAGCTCCAACGAGTTCATCTCGCCGCCGTCGGTCTCGTGGTCGTAACCGCACAGGTGCAGGAGCCCGTGCAGGATGAGCTGCTCAACCTCATTCTCGAAATCCAACCCGTGCTCCGCGGCCTGCCGCGCCGCCTGCTCGACGGAGACGACCACGTCGCCCAGGCTCGCCCCCTCGACCTTCTCAAACTCCTCCTGCCCCGCAGGGAACGACAGAACGTCTGTCGTCCCGCGCTTCCCCCGCCAACGCTTATTCAACGCCCGCATCACCCGATCCGACACGAACGCCACCGTCGCGCCCGCGCCGTCCGCCGGCACGACCTTCAAGGCCCGCTCCGCGAACGCCCGCCAACGCCCGCCGTCAATCGGCACCTTACGCTGGCGGTTAACGACCTCGATCATGAGTGATATGTGCCGAGTGGGAAGTGATAAGAGGATGCCGCCGCCCGGGCGGTCAGCATTGGTGTGACTGACCGCCGAAGGCCGCGCCCTCATCAACGCTCCTCACTCCTGGAACTGGCTGTCTGCGACTCGTAAGCCTTGATGATCTGCTGGACGAGGCGGTGGCGGACGACATCCTTGTCGGTGAAGTAGACGAACTCGATGCCCTCGACCTTCGAGAGGATGCGCTCGGCCTCGACCAGCCCGCTGCGCTTCCCCGTCGGCAGGTCGATCTGCGTCACGTCTCCCGTAATCACCGCCTTCGACCCGAACCCGATGCGCGTCAGAGCCATCTTCATCTGCTCGCTCGTCGTGTTCTGCGCCTCGTCGAGGATGATGAAGGCATCCGCCAAAGTTCTTCCGCGCATGAAGGCCAGGGGGGCGACTTCGATGATGCGCTTCTCTAACATCTTGGCGACGCGCTCGGCGTCCATGAGGTCGAAGAGGGCGTCGTAGAGGGGGCGGAGGTAGGGGTCAACCTTCTCCTGGAGGTCGCCGGGGAGGAAGCCGAGGCGCTCGCCGGCCTCGACCGCCGGGCGCGCGAGGACGATGCGGCTGACCTGCTTCTGCGTGAGCGCCTGCACGGCCATCGCGACCGCCAGGTAGCTCTTACCCGTGCCGGCCGGGCCGATGCCGAAGACGATGTCGTTGGACTGGATGGCCTCGATGTAGCGGCGCTGGTTGGCCGACTTGGGCGCGACCTGCTTCTTGCCGGCGGGGTTGAAGCGCGCCTTGGTGAAGTAGTCGCGCAGCGTGTAGGCGCGGTCTTCGGCGATCTGCGCGAAGGCTTCGCGGAGTTCCTTGTCGGTGAAGGTCTTGCCCTCGCGGAAGAGCGCGGCGAAGTCCTCGATGATGCGCCCGGCGGTCTCCACGTCGTCGGGGGCGCCGTCGAGCGTCAAATCCTGACCGCGCGCGTCCACGCGCACGTCGAGGAGTGATTCCAGGTGCTTGATGTTCTGGTCGTGGACGCCGAAGAGCGTCTCGACGGCTCGCGGCGGAAGCTCGATCTTCTTCAAAAGTCGCTCTCTTCTCCTTCTCGCTGGGATGAATCGGCGTGGCGGCGCGGGGGGCGGATGAGGGACGAAGAAACGGTCTCGTTCATTGCAGAAACGACGCTACAACACGGCGGGCGGGGGTGTCAACGAAAGCGTGCGCGCGCGCGCGGCCTCCGTCCGGCAGCGGACGGAGCGGGCGTCCCGCCGCGCCCGCCGCGGCTCCTTGACACTGCTGCCCGCGCTCCCTATACTTTGGGCTTTGCTCTGGCGGGCAGATTCTCGACAGTGTGCCCCGGCGAGCTTTTCAGACGAGACATAAGGACAGACGGAGTTAATCGAGAGATGCCTAATCACAAGTCAGCCGAGAAGCGCGTGCGCCAGAACGAGAAGCGCCGCGACATCAACCGCGGCAACCGCGGGCGCCTGCGCACGGGGATCAAGAAGCTGCGCGCCGCGATAGAGTCGGGCGAGGCGGGGTCGGCGCAGGAGCTTCTGCCCGCCACGGTCTCGCTCATCGACAAGGCCGTGCAGAAGGGCGTGCTCCACCGCAACGCGGCCGCGCGCCACAAGTCGCGCCTCACGGCTCGCGTCACCGAGTCGGGCAAGTAAGGGCGCTGTAAAAATTTTACGGAGGCGAGGCAGGCCGTCGAGCGCGGCCTGCCTCGCTTTTTTGCGTCGGGAGGGCGCCGAAGCGATGCCGAAGCCGAACGAGCCGTACCGGAATGACGAAGAGGTCCTGGAGGTCGTCCGCAGGTTTGAGTCGTGCGAGCTGCCGACGGCCGACTTCAATCACAGGGAGCACCTGCTGGTCGCGCTCTGCTACCTGCGGCGCATGGGAGACGCGGACGCGCTCTCGCACATGCGCGCGCGTATCGGCAGTTACGCCGCGGCGCACGGCATCAACCCGAGCCTCTACCACGAGACGATCACGGTCTTCTGGCTCAGGCGCGTCCGCGCCTACCTCGAACGCGCCGACGCGGGCGCTCGGCCTCGCCGGGATGACCAACGCGCTGGCCGCCGAGTGCGGCAGCTCGCGCCTCGTCTTCGACTACTACAGTAAAGAGTTGATTGATTCCGAGGCGGCGCGGCGCGCGTGGGTCGAGCCCGATTTGAGACCGCTCGACTTTTAACGGTCTTCACGCCGACAGTTCGCAGACGAGCATTTCGAGTTGGAGGCGGGAGCCGCGCTCACCGCCGCCGCCGAGCGAGGTCTTGATGGCGAGGTCGGCCTCGGCGATGCGCCCGATGCGGCGCGCGAGTTCGTGAGCGTCGGCGCGGCGCGCGGTGGCGAGAAACTCTTTGCGCTGGCTGAAGGGCATGTTGACGACGCGGAAGACCTCCTGCTCGGGCGCGCCGCGCGTCATCAGCTCCTTGGCGAGCGCGAGACGGTGGAAGTTGCTCGCGAGCAATCCCAACAAGCATGAGGGGCTCGGCGCCGTCGTCCAGAAGCTTCCGCAAAGTCTCCAGCGCGCGCCGCCGGTCGCGCGCGATGAGGTGGTCGGAGAGCTCGAAGTTCGACAGCTCGCGCGAGCGCCCGACCAGCTCGTCCACCAGCTCCATCGTCACCTGCCCGTCGGGGAGCGCGGCCGTTGCCAGTTTCTCCAACTCGGTCGCGACCCTGCCGCACGCTCGGGCCGGCGAGGGCGATGGTCTGGCGCAGAGCGCGCTCGTCGGCGTGCGCACCGAGGCGCTTCAGGTGGTCGCGCGCCCAGCCGGCCAGCTCCGCGTCCTTCAACTCGGCGAACTCGACGCTCTGGCAGACATCGAGCAGCGTCTTGCTCAGCTTAAGCCGCTTGTCGAGATTGTCGGCGATGAAGATGACGACGGAAGTCTCGACAGGGCGCGTGACGTAGCGTTCCAGCACCGCCGCGTCCTCCTCGCGCAGAGGCGCACGAGGAGGCTTCCGCGAGAAGCCTGTCACGCGCACGACACGCCGCTCGGCCATCATCGGAAGCTGCTCGGCCGCAGCAATCGCGTGCTGCACGTCCGCAGAAGTGAGGTCGAACGAAGACTCGTTGAACTCGCGCAGCGCAGCGCCCTTCAGCGCCGTGTCGGCAATGGCCCGCGCCGCCTTGTCGCGCAGGTAGTCTTCCGGCCCGAAGAGCAGGTAGAGCGGCCCGACCTTCCCCGCCTTCAATTCCCCCTTCAGTTCTTCGCGCGTGAGCGTAGCCATCAGGGTTCTTCGTTGACGCCGAAGCCGTTGACGAGGGTGGAGACGAGGCTCTCGGCGAAGCTGCGCGAGAGGCGCTCGACCGCCGGGTCCTCCTCGTTGAAGAAGGTGCGCGGGTCGTCCGTGAACTCGAACTCGCCGCGGTAGACGTAGTCCTGGTTGTCGTAGAGGACGCGGTTAGTGACCTGGTCGCGGACGGTGACGGCGGCCGAGATCGTCACCTCGAAGATGCGCGCGCGGCCGCGCGTGTCGAGCAGCACGCCGTAGAAGGCGAAGCTCTTGATGGTGCCGTCCACGACGGCGTCGGCGCCCTTCGTCTCGCTCTGCACGCGCAGGCCCTTGCCGCGCCGCAGGATCTCGCGCGCGACCGACTCGGTGAAGCGCGACTCGATCTTGTAGCGCAGCGCCTGATTCTGGAAGGCGGGCACGGCGACCGTCTTGATGTGGCCGGGCAGCCCCGACTTCGTCACGGGCTTGTAGCAGCCGCGGAAGCCCGACGCGAACAGGACGAGCCCGACGAGCGCGGCCGCGCTATAAAGTCTCTTGCTGAGCAGCATCGATTTGAACGTAACACATGAACGATTAAAGCCGTAAACCGCGAACCGTAAACCGTGACGAGTGAGAACACGCTGCTTCTCGTCACGGTTTACGGTTCGCGGTTTACGGCCTTTATCGCGTCTATCACCTTCACCGTCTCGACCGCGGCGCGCACGTCGTGGACGCGGACGATGTGCTGCGCCGCGCAGGACGGCGGCCGCGACGCGTCGCCATCGTGCCGTGGACGCGCTTGTTGACGGGCGCGCCGCCGAGCAGGTGGCCGACGAAGGACTTGCGCGAGGTGCCGACGAGCAGCGGGAAGTCTGCGAAGTCGCGCGCCAGCACGTCCAGCTTCGCGATCAGTTCGACGTTCTGCTTCTGCGTCTTGCTGAAGCCGATGCCGGGGTCGAGCACGATCTTCTCGCGGCGGACTCCGCGCCGCTCGGCCTCCTCGATGCCCCGGCGCCAGTCGTCGGACACCTCCTTGAGGATGTCGGCGACCGGCTCCTGCTTGTGCATCGTCTCGAAGGTGCCGCGCGAGTGCATGAGTATCAGGCCGGCGTCGTAGCGCGCCGCCACGTCGGCGAGCGTCGGGTCGAAGCGCAGGCCCGAGATGTCGTTGACGATCTCGACACCCGCGTCGAGGGCGACGCGCGACCACCGACGCCTTCGTCGTGTCAATCGAGTAAGTGGCACGGCCGATCATCTTCATCATCACGTCGATGAACTTCTGGACGCGGCGTATCTCCTCCTCCTCCGGAGACGGGCTGCGCGCCGGGGCGCGTGGACTCGCCGCCGAAGTCGATGATGTCCGCGCCGTTCTCAATCATCCGCTCGG
This sequence comes from uncultured Acidobacteriota bacterium, assembly GCA_963726735.1. Taxonomy (GTDB): domain Bacteria; phylum Acidobacteriota; class Blastocatellia; order Pyrinomonadales; family Pyrinomonadaceae; genus QHXN01. The sequence goes on along the minus strand of CAVSDM010000016.1, from coordinate 1,654,403 downwards.
CGTTCTCCCACGCGCGCTTACGCGTGAACCAGCGCCCGCCGTCGCTGAAGCTGTCGGGCGTGAGGTTGATGACGCCCATGACGAGCGTGCGCGCGCCCAGCGGCAGGCTTCTGCGCGGAGAGCCTCCACTCGCGCGCCCCGGTCTTCGTCCTGGCTGAACTGTTTTCGCATGCTCAGGCTGTCGGAAGAGGAGGCTCATGCAGGTCATCCCGCCCTCGGCCTTCGCGAACTCGGAGACCTCGACGGCGCGCACGTCGTAACCGCGGGCCGCGAGCATCTCGGCCGTGCGCGGGAACGCCGCGCTGACGCAGACCGGGCCGCCGACGCAAAGGACGTTCGCCGCCCAGGGCTCGGACGCGTCCACGGCCACGACCTCACGCCCGCGGAAGACTGCCGGCGTCAACCCAGTCGGGATTGACGAGCACGGCCTCTGTCGTCGAGCCCCGAGCAGCCGGTCTTCAAATGCAGGCAGTCGCGCAGCCCGACCGTCACGACTTCGTACCCGTGCGGCGCGGCGAGCCGGCGCAGCGCCGCCGCGCCCTCCGCGTTCGTCCGCGGCGAGAGCCCGACGTAGAGCGTGCGCCCGAGGCGCAGCACGTCGCCGCCTTCGAGCGTCGCGGGCGGCTTCGACCTCGCACCACGCTGCGGAGCCGCGCCACCTCCGGCTCGATTCAAACTCACCTCGCCGCGCCGCGACTCGACGCCGGGGCGCGTGAGCACCGCGACCTCGTCGAGCACAATTGCCGTGTCTTCGACGAAGACGCTGTCCGGCAGCTCGTCGACGCGCGCGGCAGCGTGACGACGCGCGCGCCGCACGCGCGCAAGCGCCTCGCAGTAGCCGCGGTGTTGCGCGGCGGCGGTGCCGGCGTCAATCGGCTCGCGCTCCCTGTAGGTCAGCTCGCACGCGTCCAGACGCGCGCGGCCGGCTCCCTCGTCAGTGCGACAATCATGCGTGCTTACTTAACAGAAAAACCGAAGGGGCGAAAGTGAAGAAGTCGTCTTCACTTCCGCCGCCTCGATGAGGTTTAGCAAGCTTCGCCCTCCCGGATTTAGGCCGGCGCCGGGTTGCCGCCCGTGATGGGCGGGCAGTATCGGCTTGAGCGGGTTGGCCGACGGCTCCTTGAGCTGCGGCCGGTCGGAGTCGTCCTTGTGCGTGCCGGGGTCGTCGTCGTCGAGCGGCAGGCCCGCGATGATGCGGCGAATCTGGACGGCGTCGAGCGTCTCGCGGTCGAGCAGCGTCTCGGCGAGCCGAATCATCGTGTCGCGGTTGTCCTCGATGATGCCGCGCGCGCGCTCGTACTGGTCGCCGACGAGCTTCTTGACCTCCTGGTCGATCTTGATCGCCGTGTCCTCGGAGAAGTCGCGGTGCTGCGAAATCTCGCGGCCGAGGAAGATCTGCTCCTCCTTCTTGCCGAAGGTGAGCGGCCCGAGGTTCGACATGCCGTACTCGCAGACCATCGCGCGCGCCAGTTCGGTCGCGCGCTCGATGTCGTTCGACGCGCCCGTCGTGATGCTGCCGAGGAAGACCTCTTCGGCGATGCGGCCGCCCATCAGGATGGCGATCTGGCCGAGCAGGTACTCCTTCGTGTAGTTGTGGCGGTCGCCCTCGGGCAACTGCTGCGTCACGCCGAGCGCCATGCCGCGCGGGATGATCGTCACCTTGTGGACGGGGTCGGCGTTCGGCACCTTCAGGCCGACGAGCGTGTGGCCGGCCTCGTGGTAGGCGGTGACGCGCTTCTCCTCGTTGGTGATGACCATCGACTTGCGCTCGGCGCCCATCAGGACCTTGTCCTTCGCCAGCTCGAAGTCCGCCATGTTGACGATCTTCTTGTTGTAGCGCGCGGCGTTCAGGGCCGCCTCGTTGACGAGGTTGGCGAGGTCCGCGCCGGTGAAGCCCGGCGTGCCGCGCGCGATGACGCCGATCTCCACGTCCTCGCCGAGCGGAATCTTGCGCGTGTGAACCTTGAGAATGCCCTTCGCGCCCGCGCACGTCGGGGCGCGGCACGACGACGCGGCGGTCGAAGCGGCCGGGCCGCAGCAGCGCCGGGTCGAGCACGTCCGGACGGTTGGTCGAGGCCATGATGATGACGCCGTCGTTCGACTCGAAGCCGTCCATCTCGACGAGGAGCTGGTTCAAGGTCTGCTCGCGCTCGTCGTGGCCGCCGCCGAGACCGGCGCCGCGGTGACGGCCGACCGCGTCAATCTCGTCGATGAAGATGATGCACGGCGCGTTCTTCTTGCCCTGCTCGAAGAGGTCGCGCACGCGCGAGGCGCCGACGCCGACGAACATCTCGACGAAGTCGGAGCCCGAGATCGAGAAGAACGGGACGTTGGCCTCGCCCGCGACGGCGCGCGCCATGAGCGTCTTGCCCGTGCCCGGGGGGCCGACGAGGAGGACGCCCTTCGGGATGCGGCCGCCGAGCTTCTGGAACTTCTGCGGCTCCTTGAGGAACTCGATGATCTCCTGAAGCTCCTCCTTGGCCTCGTCCACGCCGGCCACGTCCTTGAAGGTGACGCGCTTCTGCTGGTTGTTCAGGAGCTTCGCGCGCGACTTGCCGAAGGAGAGCGCCTTGTTGCCCCCCGACTGCATCTGCCGCAGCATGAAGATCCAGAAGCCGACGAGGAGGAGGACCGGCCCCCACCATATCAGAACCGACCAGAGGGTGCTGTTACCCGCGGCGGTCTCGTCCTCGACGGCGATGCCCTTATCCGAGGCAAGGTTCATCAGGACGTTCTGCTGGTCGGAGTTGCCGAGCTTGGTGTGAATCTCGGCCTTCGAGCCCTTCTCGATGGCGACGGCTTCGGTCGGCTTGATGGTCAGCTTCTCGATCTTGCCGTCGTTGATGAGCCCCCGCAGCTCGGTGATGTTCTTCTCCTGCGCGTTCTTCGCCGTCCGGTTCGTCACGAACGAGTAGAGCATCACGGCGCCGGCCAGGATGAGCACCCAGAAAATTAGTTGTCTCGCAGTGGAACTCAAAATCTTCTACGCCTCCGACGCCGATGATAACGCATCCGGCGCCTTTTGTCGCTCCCCGTCCGAACCCCTCGACTTACCGCCCGGCCGCCGACTCAAAGGGAGCGCGCCACTGTTTTTATACGGCGGCGGGGCTTCGTTTGGATGCCCGCGGCGCGCGCGCCGTTGCGCCCGAGTCCCGCGCGCGGGCGCCTCACCGATTGTAGGTTCCGCGGACGCCATTTTCAACCTATTTCCCCGTCAAGACCGCCCGAACGACTTAAGTTATCTAAGTCCGCGCGCAGGGTTTACGATTCGCCCCTGCCGCTTGTTTCAGCATCGGGGCGGAAGTGGAGCAGTCCCCGACGGCGTTCGACGCGGGAGCCGCCGGGGAGTTCGGCGACGCGGCCGCCGCGTTCGCCTTCGAGGAGGCGCTCGACGCCGTGCAGGTGCGCGCGCGACAGACGGCGCAAATCGCCGCGCGCGCGCGCGAGCCACAGGCGCAGCGCGCGACGCCTGAGCGCGGGCGCCGCGCGCGTCAGCGCTCCGACCTTGAGCGGGAACGCGCCCGTCGGCGGCGCCGTCAACACTTCCCCTTCAAGCGCCCCGGCGTCCGCGCGCGCCTCTTCGAGCAGCGCGGCGGCGAGTTCTTCGAGCACGGCGGAATCTTCGCGCAGCAGCGCGGCGGCGCGCGCCAGAGCCTCGGCCGCTCGCGGGTTGAAGGTTTCGAGCAGCGGCAGAAGTTTGTGCCGCACGCGCACGCGCGCAAAACGTTCGTCCCGGTTCATCGCGTCAGCGCGGAACTCGACGCCGCGCTCACGACAGTAGTTTTCGGTGTCCGCGCGCCGCGCCCACGTTAAGAGCGGCCGGCGCAGAGATACCTCCCCGCCCGCTTCGAGCGTGCGCTCGGGCGCCATCCCGCCCAACCCCTCGGCCCCGCTCCCGCGCAGCAGGCTGAGCATGACGGTCTCGGCCTGGTCGTCGAGCGTGTGCGCGGCGAGCACCGCCTGCGCGCCGCACGCGCGCGCCGCGCCCGCGAGGAACTCGTAACGCGCACGACGCGCCGCCTGCTCCAGATTGTCGCCCGACTCCCGCGCACTCTCCGACACAGACGCGCGTCCCACGACGCACTCGAAACCCAAATCTCGCGCAAGCCCCTCCACCCAGCGCGCGTCGGCGGCGGCCGTCTCGCCGCGCAGCCCGTGGTCGAGGTGCGCCGCCGTCAGCTCCAAGTCGAGCAGACGGACGCGCTTCAACTCTTCCAACGCGAGCAGCAGCGCCGTCGAGTCCGCGCCGCCCGAGACAGCGACCAGTGCGCGCTCGCCGCGCAGGGGCCAACCCCTCTGCCGCCACTCGCGCAGAAGCCTCCGCGCGAAACGGCCCGGCCCTCCCTTCAACTCCACGCCCGCCCGACTCATGCGCTCAGTTCGAGTCCGATTCAGATTGGTTTAGAATTCATCCCGGCCAAAATTCCGGCACCGGCCGCCGCGCCGCGCGTGTTTGACCCGACGCCTTTGATTCTCTCATCCGAAAGGGGTGCAACCGAAATGAAAGCAAGAGACCTTGCGGCGGCGCTCGCGCTCGTCTTCGCGCTCGTGCCCGCCGCCTACGCCAACGTGGGTCAGTCACAGCAGCCCGACCCGCCGCGCAGGCCGCAGGGGCCGGCGGCCGGGCCGGTCATCAAGCTTCCGCCCGGCTCGGGCGCGACGGATGAGCGCGCGCAGGCGCCCGCCCCGAGGGAGGAGGCCGCGCGGTCGGCGCCGCCGAAGTGGGAGTACTGCGTCATCAAAGGATTTGTGTACCGCCAGAAGGGGTTCGCCTCGTCGTCCCCGCGCGTGCCGTTGGCCTACGTGCGTTACCTCCCCGAAGGCTCCGAGGAGATAGAGGGCGCGTCAGAAGAGGAGGCGCTCGACAACGCGCTCGCCAAACTCGGCGAGGACGGCTGGGAGTTGACGGCCATCCGCACCGACCTCCAACTCGACGACGGCGACGGCAAGACCACCTCCGTCTACTTCCTCAAGCGTCAGAAGAGGCCGGAGTGAGGGGGCACGCCACACCCGCTGCCCTCCTTCTCCTCGAAAAAAAACTGAAACCCGCCCCTGCTTTCTGCCACAAACAGGTGCGCGGCGGTGTGTCCCCTTCAAACGGTCGAAAGAGCGTGTCCGACCGCCCGCGAATCCGTCCGAACAGGAGATAACTGAATGGAGTGGCAGAACCTTCGCCCCGCGCGCGCCCGCGCGGCCCGGCTCGCGTTCCTGACCTGCGCGCTCGCCGCGCTCGCACTCTCCGCGCCGCTCGCGCGAAGGCTCACGCCCGGCGCCTCCGCGCAAGGAGAGCGCTTCGAGGGGCAGTGGCTCGTCGAGTACAGAACCGACGAGGGGAAGACTTCGCTCACGCTGCGCTACGACGAGAGCCGGCGCGGCGAGGACGGCCGCCTGCACCAGAGCAACTGGAACACGACCCGCAACGTCGCGCCCGAATCACTTCAAGGGCTGACGCGCGAGCAGGCTCTCTCCGCCTCGGGCACACGGGTGCGCTTCGACCTGCGGCGCGACGCGGGCACGTTCGCCTGCGAGGGCTGGTTCCGGCAGGGGAACGGCTCGGGCCATTTCAACTTCGCCCCCGACCCCGGCTTCGCCGCCGAGCTGGCCCGCCGCGGCGTCGGCACGCCCGACACGCGCCAGCTCTTCAGGCTCGCGATGGCCGAAGTCGGCCTCGCGCTCCTCGACGAGCTGAAGGCGGCCGGCTACGGGCAGCCGAACATCGACCAGCTCGCACGCATGGGCGACCACGGCGTGCGCGAAGACTACGTGCGCGGGCTGAAGGAGCTGGGCTACCGGCTCGGCACCGTCGAATCGCTCGTGCGTATGCGCGACCACGGCGTCAGTCTCGAATACATCTCCGAGCTGCGCGACGCGGGCTTCCGCGACCTCACGGCCGAGACGCTGGTGCGGACGCGCGACCACGGCGTCACGCCCTCCTTCATCCGCGAGGTGCGGGCCGCCGGCTTCGAGACCCCCACGCTCGAAGGTCTCGTCCGCGTCCGCGACCACGGCGTCACCGCCGACTTCATCAAGGCGATGCGCGCCGAAGGCTACGACTCGCTCACGCTCGAACAGCTCGTCCGGGTCCGCGACCACGGCGTCACGGTCAAGTTCATCCGCGAGCTGCACGACCTCGGCTACTCGCGCCTCCCCATCGAGAGCCTCGTCCGCCTGCGCGACCACGGCGTCAACCCCGACTTCATCCGCCGCGTCAAATCCAACGGCGCCTCACCGACCGTCGAAGAGTTGATTCACATGAAGAACAGGGGGAGTTACTAAAGTAGCCAGTAGTCAGTAGCCGGTAGAAAAACAGAGGCGGCGCGTCTCGGCCACATGCCGGACGCGCCGCTTTGTCTTCCTACGGTCTACTATCTACTGTCTACTTCCCTCAAGCAATAATCATCGTCCCCGTGCCTTCGTCGGTGAAGACTTCGGAGAGGAGTGCGTTGCGCAAGCTGCCTTTGATGATGTGCGCGCTGCGGACGCCGCGGCGGAGCAGCTCGGTGATGTTCTGGAGCTTGGGGATCATGCCGCCGGTGGCGACGCCGTCGCGGATGAGCGCCTCGACCTCGGCGGCCGTGAGCCTTGAGATTTTCGTCGCCTGCTCGCCGGGGCGCAGGTAGATGCCGTCCACGTCCGAGAGCATGACCAGCTTCTCCGCCTCCAGACGCACGGCGATCTCGGCGGCGATGGTGTCGGCGTTGATGTTGAAGATGCGCCCCTCGTCGTCCGCACCGAGCGAGGAGACGACCGGCAAATAGTCGTGGTCTAAGAGCACGCGCAGCAGACGGTCGTCTATCTCGAGGACGTCGCCGACGTGGCCGAAGTCCACCACGCCCGCGCTCGCCCGTCGCCTGGTTGAGGACGTCTCTGGGCGGGCCTGCGCTCGGCGACGACGATGTTGCCGTCCACGCCCGACAGCCCGACGGCGTGGACGCCGCGCTGGCGCAGCGCCGCCAGGATGTCGATATTGATCTTCCCGGCGAAGATCATCTTCGCCATGTCGAGCGTGGCGTCGTCGGTCACGCGGCGCCCGTTGATGATGGTCTGCTCGACGCCCATCTGCTCGGCCAGGTCGGTCAACTGCTTCCCGCCGCCGTGTACGACGCAGATGCGGATGCCGACCTGATGCATCAGCGCCAGCTCCTCCGCTAAGCTGGCGAGATTCTCCTCCTCCTCCGTCACCTTCCCCGACAGCTTCACCACGAACGTCTTGCCCTTGAACCGCTGGATGTAGGGCAGCGCCTCGCGCAGAAGGTCAAGCCGTTGCTGATGCTGGCTCACACTTCCCTCCTCTTCACGCCTTGAGCAACTCCGCCAGGACGGCTTTCTGAATGTGCAGCCGGTTCTCGGCCTCGTCGATGACGACGGAGGCGGACGAATCGATCACCTCGTCGGTGACGATGCAGTTGCGGCGCACGGGCAGGCAGTGCATGAAGAGGCCGCGGTCGGTGCGCGCCATCTTCGCCGCGTCCACGATCCACTCGCCGCGATAGGGCGCGCGCTCCTCGATGTCGTCCTGCGGCCGCCCGTAGAACTCCTTGCTCCCCCAGCTCTTCGCGTAGACGACCTGCTGGCCGTCGAACGCGTCCTCCACGTCGCGCGTCACGGTCACGGTTGCGCCCGCGTCGAAGGCGCGCGAGTTGACCTCGCGGATCAGGTCTTCGTCCAGCTCGTAGCCGGGCGGGTGCGCGATGGTCAGGTCGTGCCCCATCTGCGCCGCGGCGAGCGCGAAGCTGTTCGGCACGGCCATCGGCAGAGCCTTCGGGTGCCACGCCCACGTCAGCAGCACGCGCTTGCGTCCCTCGCCCAGCTTCTCGCGCACCGTCAACATGTCCGCCGACGCCTGACACGGGTGGTGCATCGCCGATTCGAGGTTGACGACCGGCACGTCCGAGTACTTCGCGAAGGCCGCGAGCACGGGGTCCTGCCGCTCCTCCTTCCAGTCCTTCAACGCGGCGAAGGTGCGCACGCCGATGGCCGACGTGTAGCGCGCGAGCACGCGCACGAACTCCTTGACGTGCTCGGTCTTGTCGCCGTCCATCACGACGCCCTCGCGGTGCTCTAAAGTCCAGCTCGTCCCGCCCGGCTCAAGCACGACGGCGTTGCCGCCCAGCTCGTACACGCCGACCTGCATCGACGCGCGCGTGCGCAGGGAAGGGTTGAAGAAGACGAGCCCCACCGAGCGGCCCGCGAGCGGCTTCGACGTGTCCTCGCCACGCTTGAAGCGCGCCGCCGCTTCGAGCAAGCCCTCAAGCTCCTCGCGCGTCCAGTCGGCGGTTGTCAGAAAGTTTCTCGGCATTGTACTTTCAAAAGCAATCCAACGTGCAAGGGGAGGGTTTTCAAGTTGCGTACCATCGTCACGACCGTCGTGCTGCTCGCGCTCTCGAACGTCTTCATGACGTTCGCGTGGTACGGCCACCTGAAACAGTCGCACTCGCGGAGTTGGTTCGTCGCGGCGCTTTTAAGCTGGGGGCTCGCCCTCTTCGAGTACCTGCTGCAAGTCCCCGCGAACCGCATCGGCTACGAGCGCCTGACGCTTCCGCAACTGAAGATCATGCAGGAGGTCATCACGCTCGCCGTCTTCGTCCCCTTCGCCGTCTACTTCATGCGCCAGCCCCTCAAGCTCGACTTCCTCTGGGCCGCGCTCTGCATGTGCGGCGCGGTCTACTTCATCTTCCGAGCCTGAACGCTCACAGCGCCCTGAGCGCCTCGACGAACAGGCCCGCCTCCTCCTTCGTCACGCAGAGCGGCGGGAGCAGGCGCAGGACCTTCGGGTCGCTCGAAGTCCCCGTGATGATGCGCCGTTCGAGCAGCGCCTTGTTGACCTTCGCCGCGACGGCTTCGGTGAACTCTATCCCGAGCAGCAGCCCGACGCCGCGCACGCCCGCGACGCCCGGCACGTCCTTCAGACTCTCGCGCAGGAAACTCTCGACGGCGCGCGCGTTCTCCAACATCCCGTCGGCCTCGATTGCTTCGAGCGTCGCCACGACGGCCGCCATCGCCAGCATCCCGCCGCCGAAGGTCGTCCCGAGGTCGTTCTCTTTGATGGAGGACGCGACGCCCTCGTTCGTCAGACACGCGCCCACGGGCACGCCGCTCCCCAGGGCCTTCGCCAGCGTAATCACGTCCGGCACGACCCCGCCCGCCGCCTCGCTCCCCGCGAAGAACCACGAGCCGGTGCGGCCGACGCCGGTCTGCACCTCGTCGAAGATAAGCAGCATCCCGCGCTCGTCGCACAGGCGCCGCAACTCCTGAAAGAACTCGGGCGGGGCCGTCGTCACGCCCGCCATCGACTGCACGGGCTCAAGCATCACGGCCGCGACCGTCTCGTCGGCCAGCGCCGCGACCGTCTCAATCGACCCGAACTCCGCGCACAGGTGGCCCGGCACGTTCGGCCTCCCGATGTCTCGATACTTACCCAGAAAGGTCGCGCTGATGGAGTCGGCCGTGCGCCCGTGGAAGCCGCCCGTGAAGGTGATGACGCGCTCGCGCCCCGTCTTCATGCGCGCCATCCGCATCGCGTTCTCGTTCGCCTCCGTGCCCGAGTTGCAGAAGAAGGCTTTCGTCATCCCTTCGGGCGCGCACCCGACCAACTTCTCCGCCGCCTCCGCGCGCACGTCCGAGTAGACGACGTTCGAGTAGAACAGAAGACGCCCCGCCTGCTCGCGGAGGGCCGCGACCACGCGCGGGTGGCAATGGCCCGTCGCGCACACGGCGTGGCCGCCGTACAAATCGAGAAAGCGCTCGCCCTCGCTCGTCTCCACCCAAGAGCCCTCGCCGCGCACGGGCGCGAACGGGAACTTCTTATACGTCGCGAGCTGAAACTCTTCCTCGCGCGCCGCGATGTCAGCGAATTTGGTCGTTGTTTCTGTCGTCATCTTTTAAGAGTTACGGATTACCCCCGGCGAGCAGCAGCCCCGTCTTCTCTTCGAGGCCGAACATCAGGTTCATGTTCTGCACGGCCTGCCCCGACGCGCCCTTGACGAGGTTGTCGAGCGCCGCGAAGACCGCGACCTGCCGGCCCCGCGCGGCGAAGCCGATGTCACAGAAGTTCGTCATCTTCACCCAGTTGATGTCGGGCGAGCCGTTGACGAGTCGGACGAAGAACGAGCCGCGGTAGAACTCCTCGTACAGCGCGCGAAGCTCTTCGACGGTCATCCCGCTCCCTTCCTCAAGCTCCGCGTAGATCGAAGCGAAGATGCCGCGCGAGACCGGCAGCGAGTGCGTCATGAAGACCAGTTCGCTCGACCAGCGCCCCTCCGCGCCGACCCCTTTGAGCGCCTGCTCTATCTCGGGGACGTGCTGGTGCGTGAAGGGCTTGTAGGCGTAGAAAGAGTTTGAGCGCTGCGGGTGGTGCGTGTTCGCGGCCGGCTTCGCGCCGGAGCCGGACGAGCCGGTCTTGGCGTCCACCACCACCCGCCCCTTCAGCGCTCCAGACGCGGCCAGCGGCCCGAGCCCCAACAGCGTCGCCGTAGCGAAGCAACCCGGGTTGCTGATAAGCCGCGCCTGTTTTATCTGCTCGCGGTTGAACTCCGTCAGGCCGTAGACGAACTCGCGCTGCAACTCGACGGCCGTGTGCGCGCGCCCGTAGTGCTCGCGGAACTCGTCCGCGTCGCGCAGACGGAAGTCGCCCGAGAGGTCTATGACCTTCACGCCCGCCGGCAGCCGCGGCGCGACCTCCAGCGCCTGCCCGTGCGGCAGCGCGAGGAAGACGCAGTCGAGGACCGAAAGACTCTCGAACTCCTCGGGCGCCTTCACGAACTGTAGGTCGGTCAGCCCGTAAAGGTTCTTATGGACTTCGCCCACGGCCTTGCCCGCGTGCTCGTTGGCCGTGACGAACAGGACCTCCGCGTGCGGGTGGAACAGCAGGATGCGCAGCAGCTCCGCCCCGCCGTACCCCGACCCGCCGAAGATGCCGACGCGAATCTTCTCTCCCCTCAACATCGCCGTCTAATGCCTTTCGCCGGGACTTGAAACCGTAGCAGACCGCGAACGTAATAAATTACGCACTCAGCCCCGCCAGGCTTATCCGACACGCTCGAACAGGAGGTTAACACCTGTGCCGAAAGATCACCGCAGACGTTCTCTACCCTTCTTCGCGCTCGGCGCTGCACTCTTCGCCATTGGCCTTGGCAGCGGCCGCCGCGTCCTCATCTTTGTCGGAACCGCGTTCTGGATAATCGGGCTGCTGTTGCTCATCCCCCCACGCCGCCGCGAACCTTAGCTCAAACCGCCACCGGCGCGCGGCGCACGCCGACCTTCGACCTGACCAGCTCGAACAGGCGCGCGCCGTCGCGCTTGGCGTTGCCCGCGGGCGCGCCGAGTTCGTTCGTGATGTAGTCCTCGCCCATCTGCGAGTCTGTGACCGAGCCCGCGACCACGTCCACGTCTATCCGGCGGCGTCGGAACAGCTCGATGCCGCCCCACGCGCCGACGTAGTCCGACGCGCAGAAGACGATGGCTGCCGTCGCCGCGCGCAGCTCCTCGTCGTCGAACACCGACTCGACCGAGTAGCCGCCCAGGATACCGTCGCCCAGCTCGATAACGACGAGGTCGGGCGCCGACTCGTTCAGGCGCGCGATGATGGCCTTCGCCACGGGCGCGAGGTCGCCCACGCCGACCGTCGAGGGCAGCCCGCAGTCGAGGAAGCTCGCCGTCGCCACCGCGCCGTGGTCGGCCATGTTGAGCGTGTCGCGCAAAGCGGCCACGCCCGAGAGCTTCGCCGCCGCCACGCGCATCCCCTGCCGCGTCGCCTGCCGCACGATCTCGGTCGCCGCGAACGTCTTCCCCGAGTTCATGCACGCGCCCGCCACGATGACGAGCGGCGCGCATCCTTCGGGCAGCGTGTCGCGCAAAGCCAGAGCACCGTCGCGCGATGTTCCGCACACGCTGCCCTTCATCCACGACGAAGCCCAACACCTCGACCTCAATCGCGTCGCTCAGGGACGAATGGTGCCCCTTGCAGTAGCCGATGACGCCGCCCATGTTCAAGAGGTGCAGACGGTCGCCCGCGCCCGCCTCCGCCGGCACGTCGCCCACGAACCCTTTCAAAGCGCGCCTGCTCCCCAGAGCACCGACGAGTACGTCGCCCGGGTTGATCTTCGCCAGGCGCCCCGTCGGAAGTTCGAGCTGGTTGTAGGTGGCGCTGTCGGTCAGCGCGCGCACCACGACCACGTCGCCCACGCGCGCCGCGCGGCGGCCGCCCACCACGGCCAGAGTCCGCCCGAGCCCCAAGCCCGACACGACCGAACCGATCTTGTCGGCCTCCACGACCGTCACCTTCGTCCCCATCTCTTCCATCGGCGGCGTCCCCCTTTCGAACTAGTCGAGCGTTGACCTTCGCGAGCGTGCGCAGCCGCAGCGCGTTGAGCTTGATGAAGCCCTCGGCGTCGCGCTGGTTGTAGACCGTGTCGGCCTCGAAGGTCGCGAGCTTCTCCTGGTAGAGCGAGTTCGGCGAGCGCCTCCCGGCGACGATGACGTTGCCGCGGTAGAGCTTCACCCTGACCTCGCCCGTCACGCGCTCCTGCGTCGCGTCGATGGTCGCGCGCATCAGCTCCGACTCGGGCGCGAACCAGAAGCCGTAGTACGCGCTCTCCGCGAACTTCAGACTCAAAGCGTCGCGCATCCTCAGGACCTCACGGTCGAGCGTCAGTGATTCGAGCGCGCGGTGCGCGGCCTGCAAGGATGGTCACGCCCGGCGTCTCGTACACGCCGCGCGACTTCATCCCGACGAAGCGGTTCTCGACCAGATCAACGCGCCCCACGCCGTGCTCGCCGCCGAGACGGTTGAGCGCCGACAAGCAGCTCGACCGCGCCCAACTTCTCGCCGTCGACGCTGACGGGCACGCCGCGCTCGAACCCGACGACGACGTACTGCGCGTCCGCGCGCGCCGACTCGGGCGACGCCGTCATCTGGAAGATGTCCGCGGGCGGCTCCGCCCAGGGGTCTTCGAGGATGCCGCCCTCGTAAGAGACGTGCATCAGGTTGCGGTCGGTCGAGTAAGGCTTCTCGGCCGTCGCCGTCACGGGGATGTCGTGCTCCTTCGCGTAAGCGATGAGGTCGCTCCGGCCCTTGTACTCCCACTCGCGCCACGGCGCGACGACCTTGATGTCGGGCTCCAGCGCGTAGTAGGTCAGCTCGAAGCGCACCTGGTCGTTGCCCTTCCCCGTCGCGCCGTGCGCCACGGCGTCGGCGCCCTCGCGCCGCGCGATCTCGATCTGCCGCTTCGCGATGACCGGGCGCGCGAGCGACGTGCCGAGCAGGTAGACGCCCTCGTACAGCGCGTTCGCCTTCACCGCCGGCCACACGTACTCCTCGACGAACTCCTCGCGCAGATCTTCGACGTAGAGCTTCGACGCGCCGCTCTTCAGAGCCTTCTCTTCGAGCCCCGCCAGTTCCTCGCCCTGCCCCACGTCCGCGCAGTAGCAGACGACCTCGCACCCGTACTGCGCCCGCAGCCAGTGCAGCATCACCGACGTGTCGAGCCCGCCCGAGTAAGCCAGAACGACCTTCTTAATCTTCTCCGTCACGCCTTCTCCTTCTCTCAACTGACCGAACTAGCCGAACAACTCCCAAACCTTCTTGATGACCGCGCGCTGCGCCTTGCGCTCCTGCACGGCGATGAAGATCGTGTCCTCGCCCGCGACCGTGCCGACGATCTCCGTCAGCCCCGCGCGGTCGATGGCGACCGCCACCGCCGAGGCCAGCCCCGGCTCGCACTTCGCCACGACCAGACAGTCGCCCGCCGCGTCGAGCCCGAGCAGCCCGTGCGCCGCCGCGCCCTCGGCCGCGCGCGGCAGCGTGTAGTGGCCGTTGTGCTTGACGACGCCCAGCTCCTCCAGATCGCGCGAGACGCTCGACTGCGTCGCCACGAACCCGGCGCGCTCCAGGAGCGTGGTCAACTCCTGCTGCGTGCCGATGCGGCGCGCGCGGATAAGGCTCATGATCTTCTGCTGGCGCTTCGTCTTTGCATACGCTCTAAATCCCGTGTTATGCAGCAATTTGCATAACGAGTGAATAGATGCATAAATTAACAGTAAAGATGCATGGGCGCAAGCCGCGCGGCGCCTGTTTTGTGTAGAATCGCGGGCGGGGGGAAATAACTGATGAGCGAGGCGAAAAAATTGTGGGGCGGGCGGTTCACGGGGCAGACCGACCCGGGGTTCGCGCGGTACAACCGCTCGTTCGGCTTCGACCGGAGGCTGTTCGAGGCGGACGTGCGCGGGAGCCTCGCGCACTGCGAGGGGCTGCGCGCGGCGGGCGTGCTCAGCGACGAGGAGGCGGCGGCCGATCAGCGCCGGCCTGCGCCGAGCTGCTCGCGCGCGCCGAGGCGCGAGGGCGAGGCGTTCTTCGACGACGAGGCGGCCGAGGACGTGCACTCGTTCATCGAGGCGCGCCTCGATCGAGCTGGTCGGCGACGCGGGCCGGAGGCTCCACACGGGCCGCAGCCGCAACGACCAAGTGGCGACGGCGCTCCGGCTCTGGCTGCGCGACGAGATAGACCGCTGCGCCGAAGCCCTGCGCGGCGTGCAGGCGGCGCTGCTCGACCTCGCCGAGTCGCACGCGGACGCGGTGCTGCCCGGCTACACGCACTTGCAGCGCGCGCAGCCCGTCCTCTTCGCGCACTGGTGCCTCGCCTACTTCGAGATGTTCGCGCGCGACCGCGAGCGCCTGGGCGAAGCGCAGGCGGCGCGTGAACGTGATGCCGCTCGGCTCGGCCGCGCTCGGCGGGGACGAGCTACGCGATAGACCGCGGGCTGGTCGCGCAGCGAGCTCGGCTTCGACTCGGTCTCGCGCAACAGCCTCGACGCCGTGAGCGACCGCGACTTCTGCGTCGAGTTCGCCGCCGCCGGCTCGCTCGTGATGGCGCACCTCTCGCGGCTCGCCGAAGACCTCATCATCTACGCGACGACCGAGTTCGGGTTCGTCGAGCTGTCGCGACGCGGTGGCGACGGGGTCGAGCCTGATGCCGCAGAAGAAGAACCCGGACGCGCTGGAGCTGGTGCGCGGGAAGACCGGCCGCGTCTACGGCCACGCGCTGGCGCTGCTCACCATCGTTAAGGGACTGCCGCTCACCTATAACAAGGACATGCAGGAGGACAAGGAGGCCGTCTTCGACACGGCCGACACGGTGCGCGAGTCGCTCGACGTGACGGCGACCGTGCTGCGCAACGTACGCCTGCGCGAGGCCCGCGCGCGCGACGCGGCCGCGGTCGGCTACATGAACGCGACCGAGTTGGCCGACTACCTCGTCGCGGCGCGGCCAGCCCTTCCGCGAGGCGCACGAGGCGGCGGGACGGATGGTTCTGCACGCGCTCTCGAAGGGTCTGGAGCTGCACGAGCTTGAGCTGGAGGAGTTGCAGGAGTTCTCGCCGCTCGTCTCGGAGGACGTGTACGAGGCGCTCTCGCTCGAACAGACGCTGGCGACGAAGTCGCAGGCGGGCGGCACTTCGCCCGAGCGCGTGCGCGAGGCGCTGGCCGCCGCGCGCGCGTCGCTCGAAGGGGGAGGAGACTGAAGCGATGAGAGTGCTGCGGTCCGCGATGCTTCGGGCGGCGCTGTTCGTTCTGGTGCTGTCGGCGGCGCTCGGGGCGGGCGCGCGCGTGCGTCCGGAAGCGCCCGCGCCACGGCCGCAGGAACGGGCGACGTACAAACCAACCGGCGAGGAAGGAATGATCGAGGGTGTCGTCAGCGTGGAGGGGAAGGTGCCATCCGGGCTCATGTACTCGACGGGGGCCGACCCAGTCTGCGCCGCTCTAACCAAGGGCGTGGCGCTGACGGACGACCTCGTCGTCGAGCGCGGCCGTCTCGCCGGGGCGCTGGTTTACGTCGAGTCGGCTGCGCTCGACTCGCAGACGTTCGAGCCGCGGCCGTGGATGCCCGCGCTCGGGCGTCGCAAATGTCGCACGGTGCCGCACGTGCTCGGGATGCAGGCCGGTCAAACTCTACAGGTGCAGAACGGCGACCGGACGGCGCACAACTACCGTTTCGAGACGAAGGTGAACCCGCTCGTCAACAAGGGACTCGCCCCCGGCGGCGGCTTCGAGATTCTCTTCAAGGAGCCCGAGCCGCCGTTCGTCGTCAGATGCAACCAGCACCCGTGGGAGCGCGGCTACGTCGCCGTCCTGCCTCACCCATTCTTCTACGTGACCGGGCGCAACGGCTCGTTCGCCATCGAAGGGCTCCCGCTGGGAGACTACGAGGTCGTCATCTGGCACGAGAAGTTTAAGGAGGCGCGGGCGAAGGTGAGCGTCGGCGTGCGAGAGTCGAAGGTCGCGAACTTCACGCTTAAGTATCCGGGCGACGTGCGCTGATGCCGGCGCGGGAGTTCAGGCGCGTCGGCGTCCGCGCCGGGGCTTCGGCGTCGGCGAAGGCGTCGGCGTGGCGGGCGGGGCCACGTCTTCGGGCGTGACGTGCGCCTCGACCGTCTGGCGGCCGTTCGCGCCGATGCGGACGACGACGATGGGCTTGACGGCGTTGCGCTCGGGGTTGAAGGTGACGGCGCCGGTGACGCCCGGGAAGTCGCGCGTCGCCGCCAGCGCGTCGCGGACGGCCGCGCGTTCGAGCGTGGGCGCGCGCTCGATGGCGTTGAGCATGATGCGCGCGGCGTCGTAGGCCGTGGCCGAGAAGGAGTCGGGCGCCGAGCCGAAGAGCCGCCGGTAGTCGGCGACGAAGCGCTGCACCTGCGGGTCGGGGTCTTCGGCCGAGAAGTGCGTGGAGAAGAAACCGCCCGCGAGCGCTTCGCCTCCGATCTGCGTGAGACGCGGCGAGTCCCAGCCGTCGCCGCCGACGAGCGGCACGTTCAGCCCCAGCGCGCGGGCCTGACGCGCGAGCAGACCCACCTCCATGTAATAACCCGGGATGAAGATCACGTCCGGCTGCGCCGCGCCCACTTCGGCGAGCTGCACGGAGAAGTCCGATTCGCCGTCGGGGTACTCCTGCACGGCGACGATTTGTCCGCCGCGCCGCTCGAAGTCTTCGCGGACGTAGCGCGCCAGCTCGACCGAGTAGCGCTGGTCGCGGTCTACGAGCAGCGCCGCGCGCAGCGCGCCGAGGCTGCCGATGGCGAAGCGCGCGAGGGCCGCGCCCTGAAAGGTGTCTGTGTAGCAACTGCGGAAGACGTGGTCGCCGACGGCCGTGATCTCCGGGCTGGTGGCCGAGGGCGTGAGCATCGGCACCTGCTCGCGCTGCGCGACGCGCGCCGCGGCGAGCGAGCGTGAGCTGACGACTTCGCCGAGCAGAGCGTGGACGTGCTCCTCGCGCGCGAGTTTCTCGACGACCAGTCCGGTCTCGACGGCGTCGGAGCGCGTGTCGCGTATGAGGAGATCGACGCGCCGCCCTTTAATCCCGCCCCCGGCGTTCGCCTCCTCGACGGCCATGCGGATGCCGTTGAGGGCCGAGATGCCGTACTGCGCCGTGTCGCCCGATAGGGACATGAAGGCGCCGACGCGCACGCGCTCGGGCGGCGGCGCCTCGACCACGCGCGCGTCCTGCCGCCGGCACCCGGCGCCGGACAGCCCCGCGCCGAGCGCGAGCAGCAGCGCGAGCACCGTCGAGTATGTCTTAAGGTTCGACACCACGAACATCATACGCCCCGCCGGACGCGGAGGCACTCACTGCTCCGTGCGGGCGGCGGCGTCCTCGCCCACCTCGGCGACGGCCTCGTCCTGCCCCGGCTCGGGCGCGGCCGGCGTGCGCTGGAGCGACCACTTGAGCGCGGGCGGCGTCATGAGCGTCGTGACGATGACCATGATGACGACCGCGCCGAAGACGGCCGGGCCGACGACCGGCTCCGGCACGCCCTGCGCGTTCGGAAGCATGAGCGACGCGCCGATGCCTGCGAAGATGAGCCCGACCTCGCCGCGCGGAATCATTCCGAGGCCGATGGAGAGACGGTTGACGCCGCGCTCCACGACGGCGAGCGAGCAGACCTGCTTGCCGAAGACGGCCGCCGCGGTCAGCACCGCCGCGAAACCTAGAAGCTCCCAGCGCGCGAACGCACTCAGGTCAACCCTCATCCCCATCTGCACGAAGAAGACGGGGACGAGCACGGCGCTGACCGGCGCGAGCAGGTCTTCCAGGTCGCGCTCGCCGCGCTCGCTGAAGGACTCGAAGTGCGCCTCGTCCAGCACGAGCCCGGCGGCGAAGGCGCCGACGATGGGCGCGAGCCCGACCCCCGCGGCCACCCACGCCATGAAGAAGCAGAAGGCGAGCGAGAGCGTCAGCAGCACGCCGCGGCTCTCGAAGCGTCCCGCGCCGCGGAAGAGGTGCGGCGCGACGAAGTGGCCGACGAGGAGCGCGCCGACGAGGAAGGCGACCGACTTGCCCGCGATCCACGCCACGTCTGCGAAGGCCAGCGCGCCGCCCGCGGCCGACGCGCGGATGGCGCCCGCGACGACGGCGAGGATGAGCAGTCCCAACACGTCGTCGATGACGGCCGCGCCGAGGATGATGCGCGACTCGCGCGTCCGGAGCCGCCCCATGTCGCGCAGGACGCGGGCGGTGATGCCGACCGAGGTCGCGCAGAGCGTCGCGCCGATGAAGATGTGGCCGAGCGTCGCCTCCTCGGGCAGAAAGTAGGCGGAGACGCCCCACCCCAAAAAGAACGGCGCGACGACGCCCGCCGTCGCCACGAGCAGCGAAGACCAACCGACTTCGAGCATGTCTGCGAGCTTCGATTCGAGCCCGACCTCAAACAGCAGGACGATGACGCCGATCTCCGCGAGCGCGCTGATGACGACGTGCGTGCGCAGAGTCTCGACGCCGCCGACGCCCGCGAGCGCGAGCGCGCCCACGCACATCCCCGCCATCAACTCCCCGAGCACCGCCGGCTGGTTCGATGCGCTCGAACAACTCTCCGCCCAGCTTCGCCACGACGAAGATGAGCGCGAGCCCCGCGAGCACTACGGGGTCGAGCCCGTGCCCGGCCGCTTCCCCGCCGTGCGCCTCGCCGGCGCCCCCGGCCGCGAACGCGTACGGGAACGCGCAGGCCCCGGCGAGCCCCGCCGCCAACGTCGGCAGCAGTGCTTTAGTAACGCTCTTCCTCATCAGTCCTTCTTTGAAGGTGCTGCGGCGCGTCACTCGCCGAGGTAGGCTTCCTTGATGCGCGGGTCGGCGGCGAGTTCTTTGGAGGGGCCTTCCATCACGATGTGTCCGGTCTCAAGGACGTAGGCGCGGTCGGAGTGGCCGAGCGCGGCGTGCGCGTTCTGCTCGACGAGGAGGATGGTCGTCCCCTCGCCGCGTATCTCGTCGATGGCCTCGAAGATGGTGTGGACGACGAGCGGCGCGAGGCCCAACGTCGGCTCGTCCAGAAGGAGCAGGCGCGGGCGCGACATCAGCGCGCGCGCCATCGCGAGCATCTGCTGCTCGCCGCCCGAGAGCGTCCCGGCCTTCTGCGTCTCGCGCTCTTTGAGGCGCGGGAACATGCGGAAGCCGCGCTCCAGGTCGTGGGCGATCTCGGCCTTGTTCTTCTTGAGGTAGGCGCCCATCTGCAAGTTCTCGCGCACGGTGAGGTTGGCGAAGACGCCGCGCCCCTCCGGCGACATCGAGATGCCGCGCGCGACGAGTTGGTGCGTCGGCGCGCCCGGAAATCTCCTGCCCCTCGAAGAGGATGCGCCCCTCCGTCGGCGACAGGAGCCCCGTGATGGTGCGCAGCGTCGTCGTCTTCCCCGCGCCGTTCGCGCCGATGAGCGTGACGACCTCGCCCTGCTCGACGTGCATCGACACGCCCTTCAAAGCCTTGATGGCTCCGTAACTGACTGAGATGTTCTCTAACGTTAGCATGATGCAGAAGGCACGCCTTCAGTCTCCCAGATACGCTTCGATGACCTTCGGGTCGTTCCTGATCTCGTGCGGGAGGCCGAGGGCGATGGACTTGCCGTAGTCCACGACCTGTATGCGCTCGCAGACGCCCATGACGACCTTCATGTTGTGCTCGACGAGCAGGATGGTCAGGCCGAAGCGGTCGCGTATCTTGTGAATCAGGTTCAGGAGGTCGTCCTGCTCCGAAGGGTTCATGCCCGCGGCCGGCTCGTCGAGGAGCAGGAGCTGCGGGCGCGTCGCGAGCGCGCGCACGATCTCCAGACGCCGCTGGTTGCCGTAGGGCAGCGAAGTCCCGCCCTCGTCGCGTGAAGCGCGCGAGGTCGAAAATCTCCAGCAGCTCCATGCAGAAGTCGCGGTGCTCGCGCTCGTCTGCGGCGAAGCGCGGCGTGCGCAGCACCGCGTCGGCGAGCGTCTGCCGCGTGTGGATGTGGCAGGCCGTCATCACGTTGTCGAGCACCGACATGCTGGGGAAGAGGCGGATGTTCTGGAACGTGCGCGAGACGCCGAGCGCGGCAATCTCGTAGGGGCGCAGGCCGTCCACGCGCTTGCCCGCGAACTCGATGGCGCCCGAGGTCGGCCGGTAGACGCCCGTGAGCAGGTTGAAGATGGTCGTCTTCCCCGCCCCGTTCGGCCCGATGAGGCCGTAGATTTCGCCGGGGCTGCACGGCCATGTCACAGCTCGTTGACGGCGACGAGGCCGCCGAAGCGGATGGTGCACTTGTCGGTCTTGAGTATCGGCGCGCCGCCGTGCGTCGTCCTTCGCGTCGCGTCGGTGCAGTGGCCGGCGTGTCATGCCGTCCTCCTCCGAGCGAAGTGTCGCGCGCGCGCTCGCCGAGCGTCGCCTTATCGACCGAGTCCTTGTCGCGCGTGTCCTCGGCCGTGACCTCCTCGGCCTCGGTGCGCGTCTTGGCGCGGTTGCGCGCGCGCCAGCCCTTGAACGGGTCGAGCCCGCCGAGCAGGCCGTTGGGTCGCGTGATCATCAGGATGATGAGCAGGACGGAGTAGATGACCATGCGGTACTGCGCGAACTCGCGCAGCGCCTCGGGCAGGACCGTCAGCACGATGGCCCCGAGGACGGAGCCGACGATGGAGCCCAGCCCGCCGAGGATGATCATGATGAGGATTTCGAAACGACTTGATGAACTCGAACGACTTCGGGTTGAGGTAGCCGTCGAAGTGCGCGAGGAGCACGCCGCCCGCGCCCGCGAGCGCCGACCAGATGACGAAGGCCATCACCTTGTAGCGCGTCGTGTTGACGCCCATCGCCTCCGACGCCAGCTCGTCCTCGCGGATGGAGACGAGCGCGCGGCCGATGGCCGAATGGACGAGGTTGTGGACGACGACGATGGTCAGCACCGCGACGAGGGCGATCCAGAAGAAGCTCTTGACGATGGGGATGCCGAGTAGCCGCGCGCGCCGCCGACGGCCTCGATGTTGTTGAGGAAGACGACGATGATCTGCCCGAAGCCGAGCGTGACGATGGCGAGGTAGTCGCCCTTGAGCCGGAGCGACGGCACGCCGACGAGGAAGCCCGCGGCGCCCGCGATCGAGCGCCCCGAGCAGCGTCGCCAGAAGCAGCGCCACCAACCAACCGACCATCCCGTCGCCCAGCGACTCGGCCATGCCCTTCCCGTAGCTGACCGAGAAGTAGGCCGAGGAGTAGGCGCCCACCGCCATGAAGCCCGCGTGCCCGATGGAGAACTGCCCCGTGAAGCCGTTGATGAGGTTGAGCGAGACGGCGAGCGTGATGTTGATGCCCGCCAGCATGATGATGCGCGCGACGTACGGGCTGATCATCCGCCGGCCGGGGTCGAACACGAAATAGTCCAGCGCGTAGAGAACCGCGAGCAGCAGGAGGGCGATGACGAGGTTACGCGCGTAGCGTGGCATAGAGTTAAATGATGAACGATGAATGCGGAATGATGAATGATGAATTAGCAAGCCACAGTCTTTAATCTCACCACTCGTCACTCATCACTTCATCATTTCTTCGTCAGACTTTCTCCTGCGCGACCGACCCGAGCAGGCCCGACGGGCGGAAGAGGAGCACCAGAATCAGGATCGCGAAGGCGACCGCGTCCTTGTAGGTCGGCGAAAGGTAGCCGACGACCATCGTCTCCGTAATCCCGATGAGCAGCCCGCCGAGCATCGCGCCGGGGATGTTGCCGATGCCGCCCAGCACGGCCGCGACGAACGCCTTGAGGCCGACGAGGATGCCCATCAGCGGGTCGATGCGCGGGATGCGGATGGCGACGAGCACGCCGGCCGCCGCCGCCAGCGCCGAGCCGAGCGCGAAGGTGAAGGCGATGATGCGGTCGGTGTTGATGCCCATCAGCTTCGCCGACTGGAGGTTGAAGGAGACGGCGCGCATCGCCTTCCCCGTCTTCGTGTAGTAGACGATGAACTGGAGCAGGACCATCAGCGCGATGGCGATGACGAGCACGACGATGTCCGCGGAGTTGACCGAGACGCCCCCGCTGAGGTCGATGTTCTGCTTCTTGAAGAGCTCGGGGAAGAACTTCGGGTCGGCGCCGAAGACGACCTGCCCGCCGTTCTCCAGCAGCAGCGAGACGCCGATGGCCGTGATGAGCGCCGTCAGGCGCGAGTACTTGCGCACGGGCCGGTAGGCCAGCCGCTCGATGACGACGCCGATGAGCGGCGCAGATGGCCATCGCGAGCAGCATCACGACGAGCGCCGTGATGAGCGAAGGCTCCATCGTCCCGCCGCCGAGCAGGCCGCGCGCGACGAGGCCGTCCGGCGACTGGCCGAGCTTCTGCGCCCACTGCGCGCCGAGGCCGTTGGAGAGGTAGTAGCCCATGAAGGCCCCGACCATGTACACGTCGCCGTGCGCGAAGTTGATGAGCTTCAGCACGCCGTAGACCATCGTGTAGCCGAGCGCGATCAGGGCGTAGATCGCCCCGAGCGAGATGCCGTTGATGAGCTGCTGGATGAACGTACTCATGCTGTCGTTGAGCCGCGGGCGTTGAGATTGTAGAGCTGCTGTCCGAACCGTCGGCGCCGTCAGTGATTGGCGTTGGCGTTCGCCGCGTTGGCGTTCGCGGCGTTCGTGTTCGCTGGCGCCGGAGTTCGTGTTGCCCGCCGCGTTCGTGTTCGCGGCGGGGCTCGCGGTCGTGTTCGCGTTCGCGTTCGTGTTCGCGCCGCCCGCGCCGGCTTCCGAGGGCATCGCCGCGCCCTCGACGACGACGCGCTCCTGAATGGCGTACTTGCCGCCCTCGTCGACGCGAATCATCATGATCGGCTTGACGGCGTCGCGGTTGGCGTTGAAGTTGACCGTGCCGGTCACGCCGGGGAAGTCCTTCGTCGCGGCGAGCGCGTCGCGGATGGCCTTGCCGTCGAGCGAGTTGGCGCGCTTGATGGCGTCGAACATGATGTGCGCGGCGTCGTAGGCCGTGGCGGCCAGCGCGTCGGGAATCTGCCCGTAGAGCTTCTGGTAGCCCTGGACGAACTTCTGCACCTTCGGGTCGGTGTCGTAGGGCGAGTAGTGGTTGGTGAAGTAGCTGCCGACGACGGCCGCGCCGCCGATGGTGTAGAGCTGCGCCGAGTCCCAGCCGTCGCCGCCGATGAGCGGCACGTTGAGCCCCTTGTCGCGCGCCTGCTTGGCGATGAGCGCCACGTCGCCGTAGTAGCCGGGGATGAAGATCACGTCCGGGTTCGGCGCCCTTGATCGAGGTGAGCTGGCCGTTAAAGTCCGTGTCGCCCTCCTGGAACGACTGCGTGATGACGACCTGCCCGCCGAACTTCGGGAAGATCTCGTTGATGACCTTCTCCAGCCCGGTCGAGTAGTCGTTCTTGCGGTCAACCATGAGGGCCGCGCGCCGCTTGCCGAGGCGTCTTGCCGGCGAACTGCGACATGGCCGCGCCCTGCACGGGGTCGATGAAGCAGCTGCGGAAGATGTAGTCGCCCTTCTTCGTCACCTCGGGGTTGGTCGAGGAGGGGGTGAGCAGCGGCACCTTCGCGTTCTGCGCGATGGGCGCGGCGGCGATGGTGCGCGACGAGGCCACCTCGCCGAGGATGGCGTGGACGCCGTCCTGCGTGACGAACTTGGTGACGATGGTCGCCGCCTCCTGCGCGTCGGAGCGGTCGTCCTGCACGAGCAGCTCGACCTGCTTGCCGTTGATGCCGCCGGCGGCGTTGATCTCGTCGGCGGCCATCTTGATGCCGTTCGTCGAGGAGATGCCGAACTGCGCCGTGCTCCCCGTCAGCGACATGAAGACGCCGATCTTGACTTTGTCGCCGCCCGCCGCGCCGGGGCCGCCGGGGCCGGGCTGGCAGGCCGCCGTGGCCAGAATCGAAGCCGTCAATCCGAGTGCGATTAAGGTGCGTTTCATATTTTCCTCGTCCAGTTTATCGGTGTGGCGGGGCTGCGCGCACGCGGGTGTGCTCTCGAGACTTCGCGCGGCCGCGCGGCGGGTCGGCGGTGCAAACCCTTGCCGGCGCTTTACGGCGGTCGGATTTTGGTATCATCACCGCGAGCCGAATGCGCAGCCTAGCTCCCGCAGAAAAGATTTGTCTGGCTTACGTCGCGCATTATACAGTTTTACCGCCCGGTGTCGAGTGCAATCCGCCACCTTTTCGCCGCCAAACCCGCGACAACGCCCGCGCCCCGCGCTCGCCGACACGGACGCGCGCCGCGCGCTCGACGGATGGGGGCCCTCGCCCTACGCCTTCGACCACGTCACCGTCCGCGCGGAGCTTGGTGGGAAGATCATCTACGACGGCCGCCGCTTCGTCGTCGTCCACGTCGAATGCGACGGCTGTGCGCCGCGGCCCCGCGGTTGTAAGATGGCGCGCATGACGAAAGCCGAACCCCCGCCGCCGCGCCCCGCGCCGCCGGCCGGCGACATGAGCCCGGAGGAGTTCCGCCGGTTCGGGCACGAGGTCGTCGATTGGATCGCGGGCTACCTCGCGCGTCCGGAAGACTACCCCGTGCTCGCGCAGGTCGAGCCCGGACAGCTCCGCTCTCAACTCCCCGACTCCCCGCCCGAGCGCGGCGAGCCGATGTCGGAGATACTCGAAGACTTCCGGCGGTACGTCGTGCCCGCCGTCACGCACTGGAACCACCCTTCCTTCTTCGCCTACTTCGCCACGTCGGCCTCGGCGCCCGGCATCCTCGGCGAGATGCTCGCCGCGGCCTTCGACGCGAAGGCGATGCTGTGGCGCACGTCGCCCGCCTCGACCGAGTTGGAGGAGGTCGCGCTCGACTGGCTGCGGCAGTTGATGGGGCTGCCCGCGGAGTTCGGCGGCGTCATCTACGACACGGCCTCCGTCGCGACGATGCACGCGGTCGCCGCCGCGCGCGAGGCTCTGAACCTGCGCGTGCGCGAGGACGGGATGAGCGGGCGCGCCGACCTGCCGCTGCTGCGGCTCTACGCCTCCGAGCAGGCGCACTCCTCGGTCGAGAAGGCGCTCATCGCGCTCGGCCTCGGCCAACGCTCGCTCGTGCAAGGTGCCGGCCGACTCTGAGTTCCGCATGGACGCGGGCGCGCTCGCGCGGCTGATCGATGAAGACCGGCGGGACGGCCGTCTTCCCTTCTGCGTCGTCGCCACCGTGGGCACGACCTCGACGACGAGCATCGACCCCGTGCCTGCCATCGCCGACGTGTGCGAGCGCGAGGGGCTCTGGCTCCACGTCGATGCGGCCTACGCCGGGTCGGCGGCCGTCGTGCCGGAGCTGCGCCACGTCCTCGAAGGCTGCGAGCGCGCCGACTCGCTGGTCATGAACCCGCACAAGTGGCTCTTCACGCCGTTCGACCTCTCGGCGCTCTACAGCCGCCGCCTCGACGTGCTGCGCCGCGCCTTCGCGCTCACGCCCGAGTACCTGCGCACGCCCGAGCAGGACGCCGTCCGCAACGGCTCCGACTACGGCGTGCAGCTCGGCCGACGCTTCCGCGCGCTCAAGCTCTGGATGATCCTCCGCTACTTCGGCCACGACGGACTCGCCGCGCTCATCCGCGAGCACTGCCGCCTCGCGCGCGAGTTCGCCGGCTGGGTCGAAGCGTCGGCCGACTGGGAACTGCTCGCGCCCGTGCCTTTCGAGCGTCGTCTGCTTCCGCGCGCGCACGAGGGTCGAGGGCGAGACGGAGGCGGCGCGCGACGCGCGCCTCGACGCGCTCAACGAGCGGCTGATGACGGCCGTCAACGCCACGGGCGACATCTTTCTCTCGCACACAAAATTGAACGGCGCCTTCACGCTCCGCCTCGCCGTCGGTAACATCCGCACCAACGAAGGCCACGTCCGCCGCGCGTGGGAACTGCTCAACGAGAAGCTTTCCGAAATTTCGACCGAAGGTGGAGACTGAAGAGAATGCTGACGCACATCGTCATCTGGAAGTACAAGCCCGAAGCGAGCGAGGAGCAGCGGCGCGAGCACGTCGAGCGCCTGCGACGCCTCGACGGACTCATCCCTGAGATTCAGAGCTTCGCCGTCGGCCACGACATGCTCAAGCTTCCGCGCTCCTACCACGCGGGGCTCGTCGCGACCTTCCGAGACCGCGCCGCCCTCGAAGCCTACGACACACACCCCGAGCATCAGGCCGTCGTCCAAATCGGTCGCGCCATCAGCGAGCACGTCGCCTCCGTCGATTTTGAAGACGATTGATGAAGCGCCGGAAGAAAATCGCGCTCGCCCTGTTGGCGCTGCTGTTGGTGTCGCAGGCGCCGTTCGCCTACAGGAGTTACACGCTCCGGCGGCTGGGCGCGGCGATTGACGAACTCAACGCGCGGCGCAGTTCCGTGCCGCCCGAGGGGCAACCGCTCCAGGAGTACGTAGGCGTCTTCCACGTCCACTCCTTCCTCGGCGGGCACAGCACGGGCACGCTCGAAGAGGTCGTGCGCGCGGCGAAGGCCCAGCGCCTCGACTTCGTCCTGATGACCGAGCACCCGTCCTCGCGCCTCGACACCGCCGCCGCGACGCTTAACGGTCTGCACGGCGGCGTGCTCTTCGTGGGCGGGAGCGAGTTGGTCGCGTCCGACGGCGGCCGCCTCTTCGTCGCCCCCGGCGGCGCAGCCCCCGCGCAGAACCCTCCGCTGCAAGAACTCGTCACGCGCGCAAGGTCCGAGCAGCGGCTCGCCGTCGTCGGCTACCCGGAGGAGGCGCGCGACCTCTGCCTTCGGGGTTCGACGGCGTGGAGGTCTACAACCTCTACACGAACGCGAAGCGCATCAACTACGCGACGATGCTCTTCGACGGCCTCTGGTCTTACTGGGGGCGCCCCGAGCTGCTCTTCGCGCGCTTCTACGAGCGGCCCGCCGCGAACCTGCGCCGCTGGGACGAGTACAACGCCTCGGGCGCGCGGCGCGCCTACGCCTTCGCCGGCAACGACGCGCACGCCAACGTCGGCTTCGCGTTGCAGGACAGGTCCGGCCGGAAGATGCTGGACTTCAAGCTCGACCCCTACGAGCGCAGTTTCAGTCTCGTGCGCACGCACGTCTTCCCTCACAAAGGAACGCATGAAGCCGAGCCGTTCGACGAGCAACACCTGCTCGCGGCGTTGCGCAGCGGGAGATTCTTCCTGGCCTTCGATGTGTTCGGCGACTCGACCGGCTTCCGCTTCACGGCCGCGGCCGACCACGGTTCCGAGTCGCGGCTGGCCGAGATGGGCGGCGAGATTCCGCTCCCGCCCGGCGGCGAGGTGCGTCTGAAGGCGACCTTGCCCGTGCAGGCACGGACCGTCTTCTACCGCGACGGTCAGGTCGTGCACGAGGTTCCCGGCTCCGCGCGCGCGGCTCTGGCCGTCGGACAGAAGGGCGTCTACCGCGTCGAAGTCTATCTGGATCAGCTCGGGAGTCTTCTGGAAGGAAGGCCCTGGATCATCTCGAACCCGATTTTTGTGCGTTGAAGGCGCGCGGGCGCCGAGATTTCGGCGGGAGCGTCGGACGGCGTCGAATAACCGCAGACACAAAATCGCCCCGCGCAGTCGTTAAAGGCTTGTGCGGGGCGCTTCGCTGGGTCGGAAGTCCGTACCCAATTTTGCGGAGGAGGTGCTTGCGCTACCTCATACTGTAGAGAATCTCGTATTTGATTCTTCTCACGCTTTCAAACCCAGTGTATGCGGGATTGTGCGTGTACAGCCTCCTGAATGGGTTATCCAAGTGCCGTGAATTCTAGCCCTTAACCCCGCCCCTGTCAATATTCAGTTTGACCGTCCAAGTTAAATACGCCCACATCCCCTGCGCCGGCCCCCTCAGGAGAGCCCCGTAGAAAGACCGCCGAGGCGGCTACACGCTTTCGGCTGTTGGCAACTTATTTGGTGGACACGGCGGCCCAAACCCTTTTAAACATCAAAATTTAGAGGTATTTACCGCGTGTCGTCGTGGCACCCGGCTTGCTCCCTGTGGTTTGACCTTTCCGTAGAGCGGGCGCGAAAACCCGCGGAAGGGTTTAAAGGACGGGACGCCCCCGGCGGGGCGCATCCCCCCACCCGGAGCTTATAGATGACAGAAGCAGCAATCCCTCTCTGGCAGGTCGGGGCGCCGAGCGAATCCGGCTCGGCCGCGAGGCAGGCCACGGATTTCGAGTTGACGCAGGCGGCGGCGTCGGGAGACATGGCGGCCTTCGAGGAGTTGTACTCGCGCCACTCGCGGCGCGTCTACTCCTTGTGCCTGCGGATGACGACCAACACGGCCGAGGCCGAGGACTTAGCCCAGGAGGTCTTCATCCAGCTCTACCGGAAGGCCGGCAGCTTCCGCGGCGAGTCGGCCTTTACGACGTGGCTGCACCGCCTCACCGTCAACCAGGTATTGATGCACTTCCGCCGCCGGGGCGTGAAGGTCGAGCAGGTGACGGAAGACGGCGAGTCGCCGCAGCAGGTGGTGCCGGGGACTGGGAACCCGGCGCAGATGCCGGTGGTGGACCGGATCGCTTTGGACAAGGCGGTGAGGCAACTGCCGCCGGGCTACCGCGCGGTGTTCGTGCTGCACGACGTGGAGGGGCACGAGCACGAGGAGGTGGCGCGGCTTTTGGGCTGCTCGGTGGGCACGAGCAAGTCGCAGCTCCACAAGGCCCGGATGAAGCTGCGGAACCTGCTGACGACGGGTAAGAAGTCGCGGCGGCGCAGGGCTGTTACGCGTGCGTCCACGGCCTGAGTTGGGCGAGTAAGGATAGGGTTTGAAACCTGTGCGGGGGCGCCGACGGTCGTAAACTGTCGGCGCCCCCGCTTCAGTTTGTGTCTGGCGCGTGCATTTGCGACGATGAGCCGCGATGCCGGAGGGTTCGAGAGTCCTGCGGCTGGGCGACATGGTGCTGCGCCGCGGCGGTTCGTTCGCGCAGAGGCTCGTCCAAGCCGTCATCAGCGTCGCGCTGCGCCTCTTCTTCCGGCGCATCGAGACGAGCCGCGCCGTGCTCGTCCCCAAATCGGGCGCGCTCATTTTCGTCCTCAACCACCCGAACGGGCTCATCGACCCGGGGCTGGTCTTCGCGGCGCTGCCGCGGCGCATCTCCTTCCTTGCCAAATCGACGCTCTTCCGCCTGCCCGTCGCCGGGTGGCTCCTGCGCACGGTCGAGGCGCTGCCGCTCTACCGGCGCGCCGACGCGGGCGAGGACGTTTCGCAGAACCTGCGCACGTTCGAGGCGTGCCGCAGCCTCCTGCTCCGTGGCCGCTGCGTCGCGCTCTTCCCCGAAGGTCTCTCGCACAACGAGCCGAAGCTCCGGCCGGTCAAGACGGGCGCGGCGCGCATCGCGCTGGGCGCCGCGGTGCCGGGACTGAAGATCGTGCCCGTCGGCCTCTACTACACCTCTAAAACTTCGTTCCGCGGCGAGGCGCTGCTGCGCTTCGGCGAGCCTCTGGAGGTGCCCTCGGTCGAGCCGGACGAGTTGGGCGAGCCGCCGCGCGAGGCCGTGCGCGAGTTGTCGGCGCGCATCGAGGCGGCGCTGCTGGGCGTGACCCTGAACGTCGAGACGGAGGAGCAGTTGGACGCGGCGCGCAAGGCCGAGCGGCTCTTCTCGTCGGTCTACGAAGGGTTGAACGTGAGGTTGCCGCTGGCCGAGCGTTTCGACTTCCTGCGCGGGCTCTCGGCGCAACTCTTCGCGCGGCTGTCGGCGGCGAAGGATTTGGAGAGCTTACGCCGCCGCATCAGCCGACATGAAGCAGAGCTTGAGCGCATCGGCATCGCGCCCGAGAACCTCTCCCTCTCGCGCCACTCGCGCTGGTACGTGCTGCGACACTTCCTTCTGCGCGCGTCCGTCCTGCTCCTGCTCCTGCCGTTGACGGTCGTCGGCGCGGTCCTGCACCTGCCCGCTTATCTCATCTGTACGCTGCTCGCGCGGCTGTTCCCGCGCCACGGCGTGGACGAGATCGGGCCGACGGTGAAGATTCTGGCGGCGATGCTCTTCATGCCGCTCACGTGGCTCGTCGTTTCGGCGTGGGCGTTCGTGCGTTGGGGCTGGCAGGCGGCGCTCGTCGCGCTTCCCTTCTCAATCCTGTGCGGCTACGTGGCGCTGCGCTCGCTCGAAGAGTTGTACGACATGCGCGGCTGGTTCAAGGCCGTGCTGCTGCTCGTCCGGCGGCGCCAGCTCTTCCTGCGCCTCCTCATCGAGCGGCGCGCGCTCGGGGACGAGATGCGGCGCATGGAGACTCCCGGCGGCGGCTGAAGCGGTGTTATCATCCCGCGCTGTGAGGATGACAAACAAACGTCTGTTACTTATCAGCAACGGCTCGGAACTGATCGGCGACAACCCGAGCGAGTTCTACCACAACGCGCTCAGAGACTTCTTCGGCACGTCGGTCAGGCGTGTGCTCTTCGTCCCGTTCGCCGCGGTCGTCAGTTCGGAGGACGCCTATCGGGACAAGGTGCGCAGGCACTTCGGCCCGCTGGGCTACGAGGTCGAGTCGCTGCACGAAGCGGAAGACGCGCGCGCGGCAGTCGAAGGCGCGGACGCCATCGCGGTCGGCGGCGGGAACACGTTCAAGCTGCTGCGCGCCGTCTACGACGCGGGCCTCGTCGAGCTTGTGCGCGCGCGCGTCGAAGCCGGCATGCCTTATGTCGGCTGGAGCGCCGGCTCGAACCTCGCGTGCCCGACCATCAGGACGACGAACGACATGCCCATCGTCGAGCCGCCTTCGTTCCGCGCGTTCGACCTCGTCCCCTTCCAGATCAACCCGCACTACACCGACTATCACCCGCCCGGCCACATGGGCGAGACGCGCGACGAACGTCTGAACGAGTTCGTCCACGTCAACCCCGGCGTCCGCGTCATAGGCATCCGCGAGGGCACGATGCTCCGCGTCGAGGGCGACCGAATCAACCTCCTCGGCAACAAGCCCGCGCGCTACTTCGTCAAGGGCGAAGCGCCGCGCGACATCACGCCCGAAGAGTCTTTCAACTTCCTCTTAGAAGCATGAGACAGTATCAGGAGCTTCTCAGGACAGTGCTCGCGCGCGGGGTCGAGCACGAAGACCGGACGGGCGTCGGCACCGTCTCATACTTCGGCTACCAGACGCGCTACGACCTGCGCGAAGGCTTCCCCATCGTCACCACGAAGCGCGTGCCCTTCCGCTGGATCGCCGAGGAGCTTTTCTGGTTCCTCTCCGGCGACACCGACGAGGCTACGTTGCGCGCGGCGGGCGTGGACATCTGGAAGGAGTGGGCCGACCTCGAACACACGGGCCGCTTCGGCCGCGCTGAGGGAGACCTCGGCCCCGTCTACGGCTACCTCTGGCGCTCGTTCGGCGGCCGATACCCGGAGCGCGACGGCGTCGATCAGATCGCGCGGCTCGTGGATGAGATCAAGCGTAACCCGAACTCGCGCCGCCTCATCGTCACGGGCTGGGACCCGCGCGTCGCGGATGATGTTGACCTGCCGCCGTGTCACACGCTCTTTCAATTCAAGGTCGAGCGCGGGCGCACGCTCCACTGTCAGCTCTACCAGCGCTCGGCCGACGCCTTCCTCGGCGTCCCCTTCAACATCAGCTCTTACGCGCTCCTGACGCACATGCTGGCGCACGTCTGCGGTCTCGGGGTGGGCGAGTTCGTCCACACCTTCGGCGACCTGCACGTCTACAAAAACCACCTCGCGCAGGTCGAAGAACTCCTCTCGCGCGAGCCGCTCGGGCTGCCGCGGCTGGAAATCCTTGACGAGGGCGGACGCTTGCGCGGGCTCGAAGGGTTACTGAACTTTCGTTACGAACACCTGAACCTCGCCGGCTACAAGTCGCACGGCAAGATCGAGGCGCCCGTCGCGGTTTAAGAGAGGAGCATGGCTATCAACGGCATCGTGGCGGTGGACAGGAACGGGGCCATCGGCAAGGGCGGGCAGTTGCCCTGGCACTACCCGGCCGACTTGAAGTTCTTCAAGGGGCAGACGACGGGGCACGCGTGCTTGATGGGGTATAAGACGTGGCTGACGTTGAAGCGGCCGCTGCCGAACCGTCTCAACGTCGTGCTGACGAGACGAACGGAGGTGGAGCCGCGCGAGTCGGTCGTCTGGCTGCGTGACAAGCAGTCGGCGCTCTCACTGAAGTCCTATTTGAACTGCGACCTCTTCGTCATCGGCGGCGCGCAGGTCTTCGAGCTGTTCCGCGGGGAGATCGACCGCTGGCTCGTCACCGAAGTCCCTCTGACGGTCGAGGGCGCCGACACCTTCATGGCGCCCGACCTCCTCGAAGGCTTCCACCCGACCGACACCCGAGACCTCGGCGACGGCCTCAAAGTCACCGTCTACGAGCGCACTCGTCACCTGCCGTAGTTGGGCACGTCGAGCATGTCGTGGCGGGTGATGATGCCGGTGATGCGGCCGAACTCTTCGACGAGGACGGCGGGGTGGCGGCGCAGCAGGCGCGTGACCTCGGGCGAGCTGGCTTCAACGTCGATGGCGGGGAAGCCCTGCTCCATCACCTGGCTGACGGCGGCGCCGAGCAGGTCGCGGTCGCCGAGTACCTTGGCGAGCAGGCGGTTCTCGCGCACGGAGCCGACCGACTTGCCCTCCTCGATGACGGGCATCTGCGTGACGCCGTGCTTGTCCATCTGCGCGAGCGCCTCGGCGACCGTGGCCGTCGGCCCGATGGAGAGGATGCGCGGCCGCTCGCCCGCGGGCTTCGTGGAGCTGATGAGCCCGGCCGTCATCTTCCGCGGCTCAAGCAGACGCTTCTCCTTCAGCCACTCGTCCGAGTGGTGCTTCGTCAGGTAGTGCTCGCCCGTGTCGCAGACGATGAAGACGACTAGTCCAGACTCGTCGAGTCCGCGCGCGACCTTGAGCGCCGCGGCGAGGTTCGTCCCCGTCGAGCCGCCGCAGAAGATGCCCTCCTTGCGCCCGAGCTGGCGCGACAGCTCGAACGACTCGCGGTCGGTGACGTTGATGATCTCGTCCACGTAGCGGATGTGGACGTTGGCGGGGACGACCTCCTGCCCGATGCCTTCGACGAGGTAGGGCGTCGCCTCGTGCGTGCGGCCGGTCTCCTTGTACGTCTTGAAGACCGAGCCGTAAGGGTCTGCGCCGACGACGCGGACGTCCGGGTTCTTCTCTTTCAGAAACCTCCCCGTGCCCGAGATGGTGCCGCCCGTGCCTAAGCCCGGCGACGAAGTGCGTGATGCGCCCCTCGGTCTGCTCCCACAGCTCCGGCCCCGTCGTGCGGTAGTGCGCCTCGGGGTTGTGCGGGTTGGAGTACTGGTCGGGATAAAAACTGTTCGGCGTCTCGCGCGCGATGCGGCGCGCGGTCTCGACGTAGTGGTCGGGCGTGCCGGGCTTCGCGGTGGCCGGGACGACGACCACGTCCGCGCCGAGCGCCTTCAAGTACCGCACCTTCTCGACCGAAGCCTTCTCGGTCATGACGAAGATGCAGCGGTAGCCGCGGACGGCCGCCGCCAGCGCGAGCCCGATGCCGGTGTTGCCCGAGGTGGCCTCGACGATGGTGCCGCCGGGCTTCAGGGTGCCCTCGCGCTCGGCGGCGTCGATCATCGAGATGCCGATGCGGTCTTTGACCGAGTAGCCGGGGTTGAGGCTCTCCATCTTCGCCAGCACGGTGGCCTTGATGCCCTGAACCATCCGGTTCAGCTTGACGAGCGGCGTGCGGCCGATGAGATGGAGGACGTTCTCGTGGTAGTTCATAAGTTCTCCGCTTCTGATGTGTGGGAGCAGGATAAGTTCGTGCCCACTTTTATACAACGGAACTCGGCCCGGCCGCCAACGGCCGCGCGCGAGAGAGTCCCGCGGAGGTCGGCACAAACGCGTGCGGGTGCGACGGCGTGCCGGCGGATGGATACGGCAACTTTATCAACGACTTAGCCGCACTTTAAAGTTTCCGAACGTACAGACCCGCCGGCCGCCGTCGCTTATAATTTTCACACTGAGCAAGGGGGAATGAACGGGGGGTCGCGCCGCGCGAAGCGAGGGCGCCCCCCGTTCTAAAACCGCCCGCACCCAACCCTTCGTCCCCGCCTGAGAGGCAACCTCGCCCTCGCCGCCGGCTGCAACGCCTACGTCCAGAGGCCGATAGACTTCGACACACTCGACGGCATCGTCCCGAGCCTGCGGCGAAGGGATTGAAGGCTGTTAGCTTTTCGGCGCGTCGTAAGCGCGTAAGGCGGGGACGCGATGCAACTCGCCCGTCTCGACGACGTAGGCGGTGAGCTGGTAGCCGTAGACGCAGCCCGTGTCGAGGCCGACGGCGCGCGGGCCGCGGCGCAGCGTGGCCGAAGGCCAGTGGCCGAAGAGGGCCGTCGCGGGGCCGTCGTAGACTTCGTACCAGGGCGTGCCCTCGTGGCTCTCGCGGCGGTGGCCGAGCGTGCGCAACGCCGTGAGGTCGTCGAGCGTCTGTTCGCTCAAGGGGACGCCCGGCCGCAGCCCCGCGTGGACGACGACGTGCGAACCGAGGTAGATGTAGCTGGGGAGCGAAGCGAAAAACTCGGCGTAACGCTCGCGCCACTCCTTCAACTCTTCCGCGCACCTCTTCTGCGCAGACTTCAAGTGCTCCTTCTTGCGCTCGCCCTTCCAGTATTCCAGCAGCGCGCGGTCGTGGTTGCCGATGACGGAGGAGAAGCGCGAGTCATGCATGAAGAGTTCGAGCACCTCGCGGCTCTTCGGGCCCTTCGTCACGAGGTCGCCGACCGCGACCAGGCGGTCCGACTCCCCGAGCCCGACGCTCTCGACGAGCGCCAGCAGCTCGTCGTAACAACCGTGTATGTCGCCGACGACGACCGTGCGCGACAACCTTCTCAACCCTCCCGCAGTCTGTTCGGATTTCTTCTTTTTCGATTACAACACAGCGCGCGGATGCGTCACAAACGGCCCGGCGTTTGTCGCGCGCCGCTTCTGTGGTAAAAGACTGCGGCGCCTCGGCGGGGCGCACCTCTTATGCTGAGTATCGACGGTTCATACGGCGAGGGCGGCGGACAGATCATACGCACGTCACTGGCGCTCTCGCTCATCACGGGCCAGCCGTTCCGCGTCTACAACGTCAGGGCGCGGCGCGACAAGCCCGGCCTCCAGCGGCAGCACTTGACGGCCGTCACCGCCGCCGCCGCCATCGGCACCGCCAGGGCCGACGGCGCGCACGTCGGCTCCAAAGAGTTCAGCTTCGAGCCCGGCGCCATCCAGCCCGGCGAATACAAGTTCACCATCGGGACGGCGGGCAGCACGATGCTCGTCCTGCAAGCGGTCCTGCCGCCGCTGATGCTGGCCGACGCGCCGAGCCTCCTCCTCTTCGAGGGCGGCACGCACAACGTCAAGGCGCCGCCCTTCGAGTTCATCCGGAAGAGTTTTCTGCCGCTCGTCAACCGGACGGGGCCGACCGTGACCGTGGAGCTTCAGCGCTACGGCTTCTACCCGCCGGGCGGCGGCCGCTTCAACGTCTACATCGAGCCCGCGCAGGAGTTGCGCCGCCTCGACCTCACGGAGCGCGGCGCGATCCTGTCGCGGCGCGCACGCGCGCTCTGCGTCAACGTGCCCCGCCACATCGGCGAGCGCGAGCTGGCGGTGGCGAGCGAGCAGTTGGGCCTCGTGCCCGACCAGTTGGATTTGGAGATCTCCGACAACGCCATCAGCGGCGGCAACGTCTTCACCATCGACATCGAGAGCGAGAACCTGACCGAGGTCTTCACCGGCGTCGGCGAGCGCGGCGTGCGCGCCGAGAGCATCGCCGCCCGCGTCGTCCGAGAGGCGCAAGCCTACCTCGACGCGGGCGCCCCCGTCGGCGAACACCTCGCCGACCAGCTCCTCATCCCGTTGGCGCTCGCTGGCGGCGGCTCCTTCACGACCGTCACGCCCACGCCCCACACCACGACCAACATCGAGGTCGTCAAGAAATTCCTGCCCGTCGAAATCACGACCACGCAGTTGACCGAAGACGTTTGGAAGGTCGAAGTCTTCGGCTAACTCCCCGGCCCGATCAACCCGTCGGCCATCAGCGCGACGGCCGCGGGGGCGAGGCTTCGCTTGAAGAGAAGCGTGTTGGGCGGGACGTTCGTCATGGGGTCGCGCGTGCCGCGCAGCTCGTCCCAGGCGGCGAGGATGAAGTTCGTGCGGCCGGCGTGGTCGAACTCCAGGAGGCGTTCGCGGAGGTGCTCGGGCGTCCAGAAGCCGAGGATTTCGAGGAAGACGGCGGCGCCCGTCTCCGCGTGGCGCAGCAGGTAGTCGGGGATGAAGGCGGAGTCGCCGAGGTCGATGACGACGCTGCTCGGCTCAAGCGTCCAACCCGTGTCCGCGCGCCCCCAGGCGTGGGCCAGCTTCTCGACGACGGGGTTCTCGTAAGGGGTGATTTCGGGGTAGTGCGAGCGGAGCCGTGTCTGCTCGCTCGTCAACTCGAAGTAGGCGACGTGGCCGCCGCGCCCCTGAATCTCTGCGCGCATGCGCCAGCCCTTGCACAGCAGCAGCGCGGGCAGGAAGACGGCCATCTGGATGCCGTACTTCTGCGAGCGCTGGAAGATCGAAGCGGGGCCGTCGAGCCGCACCTCGTAGCCCTCGCGCGAGTTCCCCTTGACGGTGTGAATCAGCCTGTAAGCCTTGATGGCGCCGAACAGCTCTCGAAAACCCTCGGGCGCCTGCGGCTCCAGCCACAGGCGCATCTCGACCGAGCGGTAGAGCAGCGCCTGCGCCTGCGCGACGTTGTAGAGGTCTAAGAGTTCCGCCGCCGTCAGCGGCTCGAAGAGCGTGAGGCGCTGGTTGCCGGGCAGGTCCGCGTAGAGCGCGTCCAACACCGCCGATGGTTCACACGCCAACTCGCGCGCGACCTCGCCGACGACTTCCGTCCTCGCCTCGGCGGTCGCTATCGGATGTCGCGAACGGGCTTTAAGGAAGAGTGTGCGGCGGACTTCCGAAGGCTCGGCCGGCGCGGAGGTCTCGAACTCGCAGCGGTCGGTCAGGAGCTTGATGAGCCCGCGCAGGATGCGGTAGTCCGTCCCCGTCCCCACGTACTCCTGCAAAGACTCTTCGAGCGCCGCGCGCGTCCGCCCGTCGTGGGAGTCGAAGAGCGCGACGAGGTCTTCGGCCGCGCGCAGATACTCTTCGTCCTCCGCGTCGATGTAGCGCGGGTTGATGCGGTCGCCGCGCTGCCAGCTCATGGCGAGGTCTGCGGTCAACATCTCTTCAAATCAGCGGAGGCTCGTCCGTCTGCCGCGCCGGCCCGCGGAACTGCTCGCCCGCGCCGCGCCGGCGGCTGATGTGCTCCTCGGTCGTGTCCTGCGTCACGACCTCGTAGAGGATGGCCTCCTTGCCGGGGAACTTTCTCAAGATACGTCCGAGCCGCTGGACGTGCTCGCGCGTCGAGCCGGAGCCCGAGAGCACGACGGCGACCGACGCGTCGGGAATGTTAACGCCCTCGTTCAAGACCTTCGAGGTGACGAGCGCGAGCACCTCGCCCTTGTTGAAGGCTTCGAGCCACTGGCGCCGCTCCTTCACGCCCGTCTCGTGCGTGATGGCCGGGACGAGGAAGCGGCGCGAGATGCGGTAGACCATCTCGTTCTCGGCCGTGAAGACCAGAACCTTCTCGCGCCGGTGTCGTTGCAGCAGCTCGCCGAGCACGCGCAGCTTCGAGTCCGTGCCGAGCGCGATGCGCTTCGACGCGCGGTAAGCCAGCATCGCCCGCCGCCCCTCCTGCGAGCGCGCGGACGCAGCGACGAACATCTGCCAGCCGTGCAGAGAACTGAGCCCGATGCCCTTCCCCTTGAGGAACGCGCGGAAGACTTCGCGCTCGCGCTCGTAGGCGGCGCGCTCCTCCTCGGAGAGTTCGACGCGCAGGCGCACGACCGTGTAGTCCGAAAGATACTCGCCCGCCAGTTCGTGCGTCTCGCGGCGGAAGACGAAGGGGCCGACGAGCCGTTCGAGCAGCGTGTCCTCGCCGTCGGCGCGCTCGGGCGTCGCGGACAGGCCGAGTCGGAACGGCGCGATGCACATCTCGGCGGCGATGCGGTGGACGCCCGACGGCAGGTGGTGGCACTCGTCGAAGACGACGAGGCCGAAGCGGTTCCCCATCCGCTCCATGAAGCGGAAGGCCGAGGCGTAGGTCGAGACCGTCAGCGCGCCGACCTCGAAGTAGCCGCCGCCGATCAACCCCACTTCGGCGTTGAAGCAGGAGAGCAGGAGGTCGTACCACTGGTTCATCAGGTCGAGCGTCGGCACGACGACCAGCGTCGAGCGCTTCACCTGCTCGATGGCCATCTGTGCGACGAGGCTCTTGCCCGCGCCCGTCGGGAGCACGACGACGCCGCAGTGGTTGGCGCGCCGCCACTCCTCAATAGCCTCCTGCTGGTACGGGCGCGGCTCGACGAGGAACTTGGTCGGGAAGTCGAAGCGGTGGTAGGCGCGCGCGTGGTCTTCGTAAAGTATCTTCGCCCGGAACAGATCGCTAACGACCCGCCGGTACTCCCACGCGGGCGCGCGCCAGCGCATCACGCGCGCGTCCCAGCGGAAAGCCTCCGGCACGCGCGCCTCGGCCCCCGCGCCGTCGAGCAGCAGCGTGCCCGCGTCGAAACGGAGAACGAGAGTGGCGGCGTTTATCTCAAGCAGAATTTAACCTGATTCCAGTAAGGATGTGGGGTCGCGGCAGAACAATCAACCACAGAGACACAGAGACACAGCTTAAAGACTATAGGCATCAAGCTGTGTCTCTGCGGCTACGTGGTTCTGACCTAAAATGGTATCTCGTCGTCTTCGATATCGCCGCCGCCGCCGCTCGGCTCGGGACGGCCGCCGCCGCCGCGCGAGCCGCCACCGCCGCCGCCGCCCGAAGGCGCGCCGCCGCCGCCCTGCTGCGAGCGGACGGGGATGCCCTCGACGCCGCCCGCCCCGGCCGAGTCGATAAACTGCACGTCGGAGGCGTTGACCTCTAAAGACTGGCGCGCCTTGCCTTCGCGGTCCGTCCACTCCTCGACGTGGAGCCGGCCCTGGACGAAGACCTTGCGCCCTTTCGAGAGGTAGCGCGAGACGTTCTCGGCCTGTTTGCCCCAGACCGTGACGCGGAACCAGGTGGTGATGTCCTGCTGCTCGCCGGCCTTGTCGCGCCGCCGCTCGTTGGTCGCCACCGTGAACTTGCAGACGGCCGTGCCCTGCGGCGTGTAGCTCAACTCGGGGTCGCGCCCGAGGTTGCCCATGATCATGATGGTGTTGAAAGACATGTCTCTCGCTCCGTTCGCCTTCTCGGCCGCGCGGCGGGCACACGCCCCGCGCGGTGTTGCAATCCTGGCACATCGTATCACACGCAACAGGCGGCGTGTAAAGCGACTCGTGCCGTTTGAGGGGAGCCAGCCGGACGCGGCTGGCCGCAATCTCTAATTCTGTTTCGGGTGGCCGCGCGTGGCGGCGCGGCGGCGGCCCCGTCTGTTTACTACTCGCGCCGCTCCACGTCAACGCTCAGGAAGTCGTGCGCCAGCTCCGCCGCGGGGAAGACGGCGCGCGCCTCTTGCAAAAGCTCTTCCGGCCCGGTCTGGTTGCCGGGGAAGTAGCGCGGGCTAAGGTGCGTCAGCAAGAGCCGACGCGCGCCCGCCTCTCGGCCCACGCGCCCAGCCATCGACGCCGTCGAGTGCGTCGAGCGCACGGCGAGCCCTTCGTCGGCCTCGGCGAAGGTGGCCTCGTGAATGAGGAGGTCCGCGTCGCGCGCGAGTTCCACGGCCGAGCGGCAGTAGATGGTGTCGGTGCAGTAGACGACGCTCCGACCCTTCAGGTCCGGGCCGCAGAAGTCCGCGCCGTCGAAGGTGCGGCCGTCGGGCAGAGTCACGCGCTCGCCGCGCTTGAGTTGTCCGTAGAGCGGCCCCCAGCGGGATGCCTTCGGACCGCGCGCGCTCCACGTCGAAGTGGCCGGGCCGGTCCTTCTCCTGCACGCGGTAGCCGAAGGCGGGCAGGCGGTGCTTGAGCGGCGCGCAGGTGACCGTGTACTCCTCGTCCTCGAAGACCAAACCCTCCCGGACCTCCTGGACTGTGAGCGGGTAGTTCGTCTGGAACTGCGTGCGGCGGCTGACCTCGCGGACGTAGTCGGCGAGCGGGCGCGGGCCGTACACGTCGATGCCGCGCGTGTGCGCGGTCATGCCGCAGGTGGCGAGCAGCCCCATCAGCCCGAGCATGTGGTCGCCGTGCATGTGCGTGATGAAGATGCGCGTGACCTGACTGATGTTCAACTCGCTCCGCAGGAGCTGGTGCTGCGTCCCCTCGCCGCAGTCGAAGAGCCACACCTCGCCGCGCTGCGCCGGTCTGAGCGCCACGCACGAGACATTCCGCGCCCGCGTCGGCACGCCGGCGCTTGTTCCCAGAAAAGTGATCCGCAAAGCTACTCCGTCCTAACTCTTTCTGCTGACGTATACGTTGCCTTCGACCCAGAAGCGCCAGGGCTTGAGCGCGTCTTCGGCGGCGTAGGCGACGCCGATGCGCGGGCCGCTGGCGACCTGCGCGGGCTTGAGCTTCACGCCCGTCTCTTCGAGCCAGACGCGGCCGCCCTCCGTCAGGTCTTCGCCGTCGAAGCTCAAATCAATGCCGAGCGCGCGGCAGAGCTTGCCGGGGCCGCTGGTCAGCTCGCGCTCCTTCGAGACGGGGCGGCGCTCTCTCATCAACTCTACGCCCTCCTCCGGCTCGACGGCGCGGACGAGGACGGCGTGCGGCAGCCCCTCGGGGCTCGTGACGACGTTGAACTGGTGGTGCATGCCGTAGACGAAGAAGACGTAGGCCGTGCCCCCGACAGCGTACATCGTCTCCGTCCGGCGCGTGCGGCGGCCGCCGTAAGAATGCGCCGCCCTGTCCTCGATTCCTAAATACGCCTCGACCTCGACGACGCGCCCCGACACGCGCTCACCCGAAGCCGACGGCACGACCAGACGCTTCCCCAACAGTTCGCGCGCCACGCGCAACGTGTCCGCGCGCGTGTAAAAGTCGCGTTTAAGAATTTAATTCAATTTGAGATTTCAAATTCTGCTTACTCGAACTGCTTGCGGAACTCTTCAAACTGTCTGCGCATCTCGGCCAACTCCTCGCTCAGACGCTCGACCTCGGATTCGAGCCGCGTGACGCGTTCCGACTCGCCCGCCCGCCCGCGCGGAGCCGATGCAGAGGGCTGCGCCTCGGCCTCCTCCTCGACGGCGGGCTGGCCCGAGAGCAGGTGCGCGTAGCGCGCCTCTTTGCGGCCGGCCTGGCGCGGGAGTTTGACGACCAGCGGTTCGTCCCTCTGCGCCAGCCCTTCGAGCGTGGCTTCGGCCTCACGCAGGTCCGCGAACTCGTAGAGGCGGCCCGCACGCCCGCGCACCTCGCCGACCGTCTGCGGCCCGCGCAGCATCAGCACGCAGAGCGCGGCCAGCTCCGGCGGCGAGAGCCCCAACACCTCGCGCAGCATGTGCTTGTACTTCGGCACGCGGCTCTCCGCGCCGTAGAAGATGTAGACCAGATTCTTGAGGCGCAGAGTGTCCACGGCCTCCGTGACCTGCCGCTCGTCGTACTGGACGACGGGGTCGCGGTTCGATATCTGGTTGCACGCGTGCACGAGCGCGTTCATCGTCAGCGGGTAGTAGTCCGGCGTCGTCACCTGCTTTTCGGCGAGCGACCCGGCGACCCGCACCTCCGCCTCACTTAAAAATGTCTCCACGTTCTTAGCGTAGCCTCCGCTTCGAGTCCGGCGTCACTCAGAATTTCATTGACACGCCGCGGCGGTCAAGTGTACACGTCCGGAGCGCCGCGCCGCATCAAGCTCGGCCGCGTGGCCGCGTCCTGCATAACACATTCCAAGGAGACAAACATTGGCGGAGACAAAACGGCCCTCGTGGGGGCACCTCGAAAAGCGTTTCGGCGAGAAGACGGAAGGGGCGCCGCGCAGGCTCCTCGCGCTCGACGGCGGCGGCATCCGCGGGGTGCTGACGCTTCAGGTGCTCATCCGGATGGAGGAGGTTCTGCGCGAGCGGAGCGGGCAGGGCGACGACTTCCGCCTGTGCAACTTCTTCGACTACATCGGCGGGACGAGCACCGGGGCCATCATCGCCGCCGGCCTCGCCATCGGCATGTCGGCGCAGGAGCTGGCGGACTTCTACATCGCCACGGGGCCGAAGATGTTCGAGAAGGCTTTCATCCTCGAACGCCTGCGCCACCTCTACAGGAAGGAGCCGCTCACCGAGGAGCTGAAGAAGACCTACGGCGCGAAGACCGACCTCAGCTCAAGCAAGTTGAAGTGCCTGCTGCTCGTCGTCACGCGCAACGTCTCGACCGACTCGCCGTGGCCCATCAGCTCGAACCCCTTCGCCAAATACAACCACCCGGCGCTCAAGGACTGCAACCTACAGATTCCGCTCTGGCAGCTCGTGCGCGCCTCGACGGCCGCGCCCGTCTACTTCCCGCCGGAGATCCTCCAGTGGGACCCGAAGGACGCCTCGACCTCCTTCCTCTTCGAGGACGGGGGCCTGACGCCCTACAACAACCCCGCCTTCCTCATCGCGCGGATGGCGACGCAGGAGCCCTACAACCTGAACTGGGAGACGGGCGAGAACCGGCTCCTCGTGATGTCGGTCGGGACGGGCTCGGCGCCGAAGCTGAATTCGGAGATGTCGGGCAAGAACGCCTTCTCGAACCTCGTGAGCTTCCCCGGCGCGCTGATGTACGGCGCGCAGATCGACCAGGACATCAACTGCCGCACCGTGGGGCGCTGCGTCCACGGCGCGCCCATCGACAGCGAGTTGGGCGACCTCATCCCGCGCCGCGGCGAGGGCGGCGAGCGCAAGCCCGTCTCGCTCTCCGAAGACCTCGGCCGCGCCTTCCTCTACGCGCGCTACAACGCGGAGCTGTCGGAGGAGTGGCTGGCCGCGCGCGGCCTCGGCAAAATAGACCCGGCCAAGGTCGCGCAGCTCGACTCGGTCGAGTACGTCCCCGACCTCGTCCGCGTCGGCCGCGCGCTCGCCAGAGAGGTCAAGGCGGAACACTTCGCCCTCGAACGCTTCGGCCAGTTCTACTAAATCCATTAGCCGGAACAAGGAGTATCCATGCGAGCCTTCATCGTCCGCCCCTTCGGCCGGAAGAAAGACCTTAAAGGGAACGAGATCGACTTCGACGAAGTCGAGCGCCGACTCATCATCCCGGCGCTCAGGCACGTCGGCGCCGAGGGCGGCACGACCATCGACATCGTCGAGTCGGGCAACATCCGCACCGACATGTTCCGGCGGCTGCTGACGGCCGACCTCGTCGTCGCCGACCTCTCGATCCACAACGCCAACGTCTTCTACGAACTCGGCATCCGCCACGCGCTGCGCGAGCACGGCACCTTCATGCTGCGCTGCGACGGGGACGCCTACCCCTTCGACCTCCAGACCGACCGCTACTT
Source organism: uncultured Acidobacteriota bacterium (assembly GCA_963726735.1). Lineage (GTDB taxonomy): Bacteria > Acidobacteriota > Blastocatellia > Pyrinomonadales > Pyrinomonadaceae > QHXN01. Next base: position 1,610,852 of record CAVSDM010000016.1, on the reverse strand, counting down.
CGTCTACAAACGGGAGGACCCGGCCGCGAGCCTCGCCGACCTGATAACGGCGCTCCTGCGCACGAAGGACGCGCAGGAGAAGAACGCCGCGGCAAAGGACAGCCCGGTCTTCACCTCGCTGCCCAACCTGACCGAGCCCGACCCCTCGCTCTTCAACCCCGTGCCGCAGGACTTCGGCGAAGAGGTCGCGCGCGCCGCCGCCAACAGGCTGCCCGGCGACCTCGCGCTGCTCTCCTCCGAGGTGAGCGGCTTCGAGTGGGAGGCGCGCGGCCTGTACACGGTCGGCCTCGCACAGTTCGACCTGAGCGCGATGGCCGGCGCGAAGGTCACCTGGGAGAGAATCCGCAGGCTTGAGCCCAATCACCTTGAGGCGAACATCCGGCTCGGCACGATCTACCAGCGCCTCGGCGACCTCGTGCGCTCGACCGAGGCCCTTGAGACCGTCCTCAGTAACAGGGCGACGACGCAGGGCCAGCGCGCGGAGACCTACTCGCTGATAGCGCGCAACTTCAAGACGCGTTGGCGCAACGACTGGCAGGGCCAGCCGCCGGAGGCACGCGCGGGCGCCGCGCTGCGCTCGCCGCACCTCCGGGCGTCGGTCGAGAACTATCGAGCGCGCCTTCGAGGAAGACCTCAACCATTTCTACTCGGGGCTGAACGCGCTGGCGATGCTCAAGATCATGATCGCGCTGGCCGAGGCGCGGCCGGAGGTGTGGGCGGAGAATTTCGACTCCGACCGGAAGGCCGAACAGGCGCTGGACGACCACCGGGAGCACGCGGCGAAACTGGTCTCCGCCATCGACCTCTCGCTCGGCGCGAACGCGCGGCGGCTGGAGCGCGAAGGCAGGGAGGATATCTGGGGCGAAATCAGCGCCGCCGACCTGCGCTGCCTCACCACGGAGTCGCCGCTGCGGGTCGCGGCCGCCTACCGCAAGGCGCTGGCGGCCGCGCCCGACTTCGCCGCCGACTCGGTGCGCAACCAGCTCGCCATCTACCGAGACCTCGGGGTGCTCACCGCGAACCTCCGTGAAGTCTTCGCGGTCGTCGGCGAGCCGCCCGCGCTGCCCGCGCCCTCCGCACAGACTCTCCCCCCTCCGCCGCGGCCGCGCGTGCTGCTCTTCGCCGGCCACATGATAGACGCCTCTGACCGCAAGTCCCCGCGCTTCCCTGCCGGTAAGGAGGGCGTCGCGCGCGCGAAGATTAAGGAGGCGGTCGAGAGGGAGATGCGGGCGGGCGGGGGCGTCGCGGGCGGCTATGCCGGCGGCGCGAGCGGCGGCGACATCCTCTTCCACGAGGTCTGCGCAGAGTTGGGCATCCCCACGCGCCTCTACCTCGCCGTCCCGCCGACCGAATACGTCCGCAAGTCGGTGAAGGCGGCCGGGCAGTCCTGGGTCGAGCGCTTCTGGCGGCTCTACAACGAGCTTTCGGCGCAGGGGCGGGTGCGCGCGCCGCTGAGCGAGGCGACCGACGTGCCGGGTGATAAACAGCACCGCTACCTGCCCGCGTGGCTGCGCGAGAAAGAGCATTACACCATCTGGCAGCGCAACAACCTCTGGATGCTCTTCAACGCGCTCGACGCAGCCTGCGACCCGAAGAGTCATGACCCGAACATCACGCTCATCGCCCTCTGGGACGGCGCGGCCGGCGACGGCGACGGCGGCACCAGCGACCTCGTCAACAAGGTCGAGAACCTCGGCGCCCGCAACGTTATTCTCGACACGAACGTGATCTTCAAAGACTAAGGCCGGCGGCGGCGGCGGCGGCGCCTACCTCTTCGGCGCGGCTGCGAGGTCGGCGTCGAGCGCCGAGACGGCGTCGAGGACGGTCTCGGCGGCGCCGACGAAGAAGTCGCGTGTGAGCGTGTCGAAGTCGTCGGTGGGCTTGTGGTAGTCCTTGTGGTCTTCGACGCCGAAGTAGACGAAGGGGACGCCGGCCTTGTGGAAGGCGAACTGGTCCGACTGGTTCGTCCAGTCGTCGTGCCCCTGCTCGGGTCGGTCGTGGCCGAGCAGGAGCTTGACGGGCGCGGCCGCCGCGACGCGTTCGAGCGCGGGCCTGAGCGCGGGCGTGTGGAAGGTGCCCGCGGCGTACAGCTCCCCGCGCTCGCTGTGGCCGACCATGTCGAGGTTCACGTCGAGCGCCACATCGCGCTTCTCCGCCTTCAACTGCCTGACCAGCGCGCGCGCGCCGACGAGCCCCAGCTCCTCCGCGTCGAGCGCGGCGAAGACCAACGTGTGCTCGGGGCGCGCCGCGCCCGCGTAGTGCGCCGCCAGTTGCAGCAGCACGGCGACGCCCGAGGCGTTGTCGTCCGCCCCGTTGTAGACCTGCCCGTTGCGCACGCCGAGGTGGTCGTAGTGCGCCGTGACCACGATGAGGCGCTCCGGGTACTTCGTCCCCTTCACGTAGCCGACGAGGTTCACGCCCTTGCCCTTCGAGGGCAGCTCGAACGGCTGCTCGAAAGAGGACCAGAGCGGCGCGAGCCCCGCCTCCGTCAGGCGCCGCACGACGTAAGCGCGCGCCAGCTCCCCGCCCTTCGTCCCCGCCCCGCGCCCCTCCATCGAGTCGGCCGAGAGCGCGCGCACGTCTTCGAGCAGACGCGCCGCGTCGATCTTCTTCTGCGGCCCGGCGGGCGTCGCCGCCTCGGCCTTCGGCCCGACGGCCTTCGGCGGCTGCTGCGCCGGCGACGCCGCCCCGCAGGAAGAGGTCAGGACGAGTGCGAGTAGTAACTGCTTCATGCTTCGAGTCTGCCTCAACCCGGCCCCGTTCAACAAACGCGTGTCACGCCGTGAGCCATTCCGCAGTCAGCCGTTCGATGGCCAGCTCCTTATGCTTGGCCTCGACCTCGATCCAGGGGACGCGGCGGTAGGCGGCGGGCATCGCCTCGACGAGGTCGCTGTGGTGGCGGTCGCAGAAGGAGGTGCGGCCGTTCGAGATGTGGACGAGCTGCCACTCGGGATTCGGCCAGGTCGCGCGCGCCGCCTCGACCATCTCGGCGACGCTCGGGTGGTCGTAACTGTCGAGCCCTTCGTGGACGACGTGGTGGTGCGCGTCGAAGACCATCGGCACGCCCGCGCGCAGGCACACGTCGAGTATCTCCGCGGCCGAGTAGATGTACTCGTCGTTCTCGAACGCGATGCGCGAACGGACGCCTTCGGGCAGCAGCCCGATCTGTTCGACCAGGCGCTCACTCCGCCCGCCCTTCCCGCCGTGAATCTCGATGAGCGCCCAGGCGTCGCGCGGCAGGCCGAGCATGTCCATCACGCGCGCGTGCGATTCGAGAATCTTGACGCTGTTGGCGACGGTCTGCGGCGAGTCGGAGCTGAGCACGACGAACTGGTCCGGGTGGAGCACGAGCCTGATGCCCAGCTCTCCGGCGCGCGCGCCCGTGCGCCTCAGCTCCCCGGAAAACTCTTCGAGCACGTCGGAGCCGGCCTCGTCGTCCGCGAAGGGGAAGAGCGCGGAGGTCATGCGGTAGAGGCTGAGTCCGCGCCCCGCGCAGAAGTCGAGCGCCCCGTTCAGCCGCGCGAGGTTCGCCGCGTATATGTCGCGCAGCTTGCGCTTCTGTTCGTCCTCCGGAAACTGCAACAGGCGCTTGCGCGTGACGGTCTTATACCGAACCTCGTCCGAGTGCGTGATGCAGACGAGCCCGAGCCGCGGGGTCGTCCTTTTCTCTGTTTTTGTTGTCATTCGAGTCCTATACGTATCGCCCTTTGCGACCGGATTTTATGGGCCGTCTCTCCCCGCGCCGTGTCGAAAAGTTAAAATTTATCGCCGAAACTGCCGTCGCCCCGTCGCCATTTCGCGTGCGTCGCGATTCGGGGTATCATTGGCGGTTCGCCCCGTCTCCCGAGAGTTCACCGTGGGCGGCGCTGTGTATTTTTGAACATGAACCAGGAAGCAATCATCGTCCGCGGCGCGCGCGTCAACAACCTGAAGAACGTCTCGTTCACCATCCCCGTCGAGAAGCTGACGGTCGTCACAGGGGTCTCGGGCTCCGGCAAATCTTCGCTCGCCTTCGACACCATCTACGCCGAAGGGCAGCGCCGCTACGTCGAGTCTCTGTCGGCCTACGCGCGCCAGTTCCTGGAGCGGATGGACAAGCCGGACGTTGACGAAGTCTTAGGCATCCCGCCGGCCATCGCCATCCGGCAGAAGAACTCGACGCGCAACCCGCGCTCGACCGTCGGCACGCAGACCGAGGTCTACGACTACCTGCGGCTCCTCTACGCGCGCGTCGGCATCACGTACTGCCGCGTCTGCGGCCGCGAGGTGCGCAAGGACTCGCCCGAGTCCTCCGCGCAGGAGGTGCTGGAAACGCTCCCCGAGGGCGCGCGTTTCTACGTCCTCTTCCCGGCCTCGGCGGGGCTCCGCACGGAAGAGAGCGTCAACGGCAAGACCGCGTCGAAGACGAAGAAGAAGACCAGGCAGACGACGAACGCCGCGCTCGAACGACGGGCGGTGACGGCGCACGTGATGAGCCTGATGCAGCGCGGCTTCACGCGCCTCTTCGCGGACGGCGAGGCCGTCGAGCTGCGCTCGCCCGACGACTACACGCGCCCCGACTTCGAGGGCGTCTACGTCCTCGTCGACCGCCTCGTCGCGCGCGCCGACGTGCGCGAGCGCCTCGTCGATTCCTTCGAGACCTGCTTCACCGAAGGGCACGGCACCGCGCTCGTCCAGATCAGTCGGCGAAGAGGCGCGCGACGCTCAAGTTCAACGAGCGCTTCGAGTGCAAGTACGACGGCACGCTCTACGCGCAGCCCGAGCCGCGCCTCTTCAGCTTCAACAACCCCTACGGCGCGTGCCCGACCTGCCAGGGCTTCGGCAACACCATCGGCCTCGACATCGACCTCGTCATCCCGAACCCTCTGCTGTCGCTGGCCGAGGGCGCCATCGAGCCCTGGACCAAGCCGCAGTACGACTGGGCGCGCACGGAGCTGCGCCGCTTCTGCAAGCAGGAGAAGATTCCCTTCGACGTGCCCTTTCAAGAGTTGACCAAACAGCAGCAGCGCGCCGTCATCGACGGCCGCAGCGGCTTCAGCGGCGTGCGCGGCTTCTTCGAGTGGCTGGAGACGAAGAAGTACAAGCTCCACGTCCGCGTCTTCCTCGCCAAGTACCGCGGCTACACGCTCTGCCCCGACTGCGGCGGCGGACGCCTTCGGCAGGAGGCGCGCGACGTGAAGGTCGGCGGCCGCACGCTCCCCGAGGTCTGCTCGCTCTCCATCAAGGACGCGGCCGTCTTCTTCGACTCGCTTGAGCTTTCGCCCGAGCAGTCGGCCATCGCCGACAAGGTTCTATTTGAAGTCCGGCGGCGTCTGAAGTTCCTCGTGGACGTGGGGCTCGACTACCTGACGCTCGACCGCCTCGCCTCGACGCTCTCGGGCGGCGAGGCGCAGCGCATCCAGCTCGCGACCAACCTCGGCTCCTCGCTCGTCGGCGCGCTCTACGTGCTGGACGAGCCTTCGATCGGACTCCACCCGCGCGACTCGGAGCGGCTCATCCACCTCCTGCACAACCTGCGCGACATCGGCAACACCGTCCTCGTCGTCGAGCACGACGAGGAGATGATGCGCGCCGCCGACCACATCCTCGACATCGGCCCGGCGGCCGGCGAGCTGGGCGGCGAGGTCATCTACGAGGGCGACTTCGACGGCCTCGTCAAAAACGGCGCGACGCTCACGGGCAAGTACCTCCGCGGCGAGGCCGAGATCAAGGAGCCGAAGCAGCGCCGCGCCGTCAAGAAGAAGAAGATTTCGGTGCGCGGCGCCTCCGAGCACAACCTGAAGAACGTGGACGTGGACATCCCTCTGGAGATGTTCGTCTGCGTCACGGGCGTCTCGGGCTCCGGCAAATCGACGCTCGTCCACGACGTGATCTACGCGGGCCTGAAGAAGCAGCGCGGCGAGTGGCAGGGGCAGGTCGGCGAGTTTCCGCGAGCTGGCGGGCGGGGCGCACGTGGACGACGTGATCCTGGTCGACCAGTCGCCCATCGGCCGCACGCCGCGCTCGAACCCGGTCACCTACATCAAGGTCTACGACGCCATCCGCGAGGTCTTCTCGCAGACGCGCGACGCGCAGGGCAAGGGGCTCGACCCTTCGCACTTCTCCTTCAACGTGCCCGGCGGGCGCTGCGACGTGTGCGAGGGCGACGGGACGGTCACGGTCGAGATGCAGTTCCTCGCCGATGTCGAGCTGGTCTGCGAGGAGTGCAAGGGCACGCGCTTCAAGCCGCAGGTCCTGGACGTGCGCTACCGCGGCAAGAACATCAACGACGTGCTCAACATGACGGTGCGCGAGGCGATGAACTTCTTCCGCGACACCTCGAAGATCGCCAACCGCCTGCGCGTGCTCGACGACGTGGGCCTCGGCTACCTGCGGCTCGGCCAGTCGGCGACGACGCTCTCGGGCGGCGAGGCGCAGCGCGTCAAGCTCGCGTCATACCTCTCAAAGCGGACGGGCGCCAGGACGCTCTACATCTTCGACGAGCCGACCACGGGCCTCCACTTCGACGACATCAACAAGCTGCTCGCGGCCTTCCGCACGCTGGTCGAGGCCGGCGGCTCGCTCCTCGTCATCGAGCACAACCTCGACGTGATCAAGACCGCCGACCACCTCATCGACCTCGGCCCCGAGGGCGGCGACGCCGGCGGCCTCGTCGTCGCCACCGGCACGCCCGAAGAGATCATGCGCGTCCCCGCCTCGCACACCGGCCGCTTCCTCGCCGCCCACCTCGCGCGCTCCAACGGCCACCGCAAGGCCGCCGACTAGAGTCGAGTCATGAACCACCGCGATAGCGAGCGGCATCGAGCAGAACATCTGGATTGCAAAGCCGACCCGCTACCGCGGGATGATTCATGACACCTATGTCTCGCGTAAACCTTCCCCGCCCGCGCGTCGTATTGCATTGAGCACGCATTCGCCGGAACTCCCACGTCCAAAATCCTGTCCGAAGGGAGAATATTTCGTATGCAGAGAAGACTGTTGCTTGCGCTCTCTGTCTGCCTCGCCCTTGCAAACGCAGCACACGCACAGCAGACGAAGTCGGCCACGGCCGAATCGTACCGCAGGGCGTACCAGACCGTCGAGGCGGGCTTGAAGGCGCTCGGCGGGGCGGAGGCCCTGCGCGCGGCTGAGGACGTGTGGGTGAAGGCGAGCGGCCCGACGTGGGCGCGCAACCAGAGCCTGAAGGTCGAACAGCCGTGGGACCAGATGCCGCACGACGAGACGCTCTTCGCCGACATGCGCCGCGGGCGCTACATCTTCGAGAACCGCGACCCCCTCCCCGGCGGCTTCGTCTTCGGCGGCAAGGTCGTCGTCAGCGGCGGCCAGGCATTCTTCGCCAACGACCGCGACCGCACCGTGCAGCCGGTCAACCCCGCGAACCTGCCGGGCGTCACGCTCAACTACGTCCGGAGACTGCCGCACCTCCTGCTCGCGCTCGCGCTCGAACAGCGCGCGCCGACGTTGCGCTACGCGGGCGAAGAGAGCTTCGACGGCCGCAGTCATCACGTGGTGACCTTCGCCGCGGCCAACGGCGTGCTGATGAGCCTGTTCTTCGACAAGCAGACGCACCTGCTCTCGAAGTACGAGCAGATGGTGACGGACCCGTTGGAGGGCGACGTGGTGCAGGAGACCATCTACCCCGGCTACCGCGCGGTTGAAAAAATCATGGTGCCGACGGGGCGCCAGACGCGCCGCGGCGGCGACCTGCTCGAAGACGTGAAGTACACGGAGGTGCGCTTTAACACGAAGCCGGCCGACACGGCCTTCGCGCGCCCCGAGGGCTTCGAGGAGTTGCCCACGCCCGCGCCCGCGCCGAGCAAGGAGACGAAGCTCGCCGAAGGCGTCTACCTCTTCGAGAGTGGCGCCAACTCGCTCGTCGTCGAGTTCGACACCTACGTCGTCGTCGTCGAGCCCTACAACGGCGGCCGCGGCCCCAAGCCGACCCTCAACAAGGCGCGCGAGCTGTTCCCCTCGAAGCCCGTCAAGTACGTCGTCGTCACGCATCACCACGACGACCACTCGGGCGGCCTGCGCAGCTACGTCGCCGAGGGCGTGACGGTCGTCACCACGACTGCCAACCAGAAGTACTTCGAGCGCATGGCGGCCTCGAACTTCACCATGTTCCCCGACGACCAGACGCGCGCGCCCCGCAAGCCCCTCTTCGAGTTCGTACGGGGCGGCAAACGCACCTTCACCGACGGCAAACAGACCCTCGAAGTCATCGACATCGGCCCCAGCCCCCACGCCGCCGAGATGCTCGTCGCCTACCTGCCGAAGGAGAAACTCGTCTTCCAGGGCGACCTCGTCAACCTCCCCAACTCGGGCAAGTGGATGCCGACGACGGTCAACGACACCACCGTCCACTTCTTCGACTGGCTCACCAAATCCGGCCTCGACGTGCAACGCATCGCCGCCGTCCACGGCCCCGCCACCACCCTCGAAGACCTCCGCGCCGCCGTCGAACGCAAGCGCGCGGGCAAGTAGCCTAAGAATCGCGGTCGGCGAGGTCATCTCCGCGCGACCGCCACGACACGTAAGCCTGTTTTGTTGTCTCGAAAGCACGGACCCTGCGCTCCGCGGCTCGCGGAGCGCAGGGCTTTACCAGGATTGCCCCAAGACCCGCCGCGACATACGCGGCTTTCAGTTGGTTTGACATTCTTCATCCAGCCTGACACCACTCCGTAAGTCAGGTTAAATTTGTCCTGACACCACTCCCACACGTTGCCATGCATGTCATACAGCCCGAAGGCGTTCGGCTGAAAGCTACCCACAGGTGTAGTGTGCTGGCGGTAGATGCCCTTCGCGGCCCGACCGTACGGGTAGCGGCCGTCAAAGTTCGCCTGCTTAGCGCTTAGTGCATCGCCGAAAGCAAATGCCGTCGTCGTCCCCGCCCGACAGGCATACTCCCATTCGGCCTCCGTCGGCAGGCGGTACTCGTATCCATCATTCACCTTATTCAACCGCCCGAGGAAACCATGTGCGTCGTCCCACGCCACCTGCTCAACCGGTAAGTTGTCGCCCTTGAAGTGTGAAGGGTTAGTGCCCATGACCTTTTGCCACTGCGCCTGTGTCACCTCGTATCTCCCCATGTAAAAGCCTTCGCGGATCGTTACACGATGCACAGGCACCTCGGTTTGGAGGCCCTTGTCCGACCCCATCAGGAATTCGCCCGGCGGTATCCACACAAACTCAATTCCGACGTTGTTAATACCGCCCGACCGGGCGGGGGGTGGCGCTAACGACTCGGGGCTTAGCGAAGACAGCTCTCCCTCCTGCGCGGATTCGCGCCGCTCCTGCGGCCTCCGGGCAAGCGCCTTTTCGATCGTGAGGATTAAGCGGTCAACGTCGTAGTTCCAACGCAGATCACTCAGTTCGTAAGCGTTGCGGTGTGACAGCGACAGAAGTTCTTCGGGTAACTCCTGCGGGCGTGGCATCCGCGCACCCTGCACCAGTACAGGGATGACACGAATAGCGCGGGCGAGCCCGGCGGCGAGTTCAAGGCGGACGAAGTCGTTAGGATTGTCGAGTCGGCGCCCGCCTTCGCCCCAGCTCGTGAGCCAGTTCCGGCCAATGACCCCGAGCATAATCTCGCACGAGTTGACAGTCTTCTTAATGACATGTGTGAAGTCTTCGCCGGGTTCTATCAGGTCGATGTCCATGAAGACCTGGTCTTTGCCAAAGTGCGCGGTGAGGCGGTCGTAGAGGCGGCCGGCGTGACCGGCGGTGTCGTCGCGGCGGTAGCAGATGAAGATGCCGGGAGTTGGGCTGTTGGCTTGCGGCATTATTAGGTCAGTTTGGTAAACTACCGCGCGTTTGACGTTGACGTGAGAGCCGGACGCTAAAGAGCATACGGACATCTTAAAGGAGTCGGGCTGGTGCGTGCCAGATTTTTGGTCGGGCGGGAGCGATAAACCATATGAGTCTGAAGGAACGAATTACGAGTGACATGACGGCGGCGATGAAGGCGAGGGAGGCGGCGCGGCTGTCTACTTTGCGGATGGTGAAGGCGGCGGTGCAGAACCGGGAGATCGAGAAGGGCGGCGAGTTGTCGGAGGAGGAGTTGACGAAGGCGCTGCAAACGCTTGTTAAGCAGCGGCGCGACTCGGTCGAGCAGTACGAGAAGGCGAGGCGGGCGGAGCTGGCCGAGAAGGAGCGGGCCGAGATCGCCGTCATCGAGGAGTATCTGCCGCGCGCCGCCTCGCGCAAGGAGATCGAGCAGGCGGTCGCCGAGGCGATAGCCGAGACCGGCGCCTCCACTCTGAAGGAGATGGGCGCGGTGATGAAGGCCGCGCAGGCACGCCTCGCCGGCCGCAACGCCGACGGGCGGACGGTCAGCGAGGTCGTCAAAGCGAAACTACAGTAGGCAGCGGGCAGCCGCCCCGCGTTGAGGATGTTGGAGGGTTAGCTCACGACTCTCAAAACCCGGTTTTCAAACCGCCCGCTGTCCTCTGCCTGCTGCCCGCTTTTCCCTGCCTACTCCCCTCCTTCTCCCGGGTTGCCACGCGCGCGGGCTTCCCGTATAATCCGCCTCTTGCTCGGAGCGCGGCGGCGTTGCCAGTGGGTTTTCGGCCCACTTTTTCTTTTGCTCCGAGGCTTTTTGAAGAGGGGGCGAGAGGGGCTTTGGACGGGGAGACTTCAATCGAGTCGCGTGTGCGCGAGATCGCGCGCCGTGCGGCCGAAGAGCGCGGCCTCGAACTGGTCCACGTCGAATTCGCCGGCGGCGCGCGCGCCCCGGCCCTCCGCGTCTTCATCGACAAGCCGGGCGGCGTCACCCACGAGGACTGCGCCGAGATCAGCACGCACCTCGGCACCGTGCTCGACGTGGAGGACTTCATCCCCGCCGCCTACACCCTCGAAGTCTCCTCGCCGGGGTTGGAGCGCGGGCTCTACGGCCGCGAGGATTTCGAGCGGTTCGCGGGGCAGCTGGCGAAGTTGAAGGCGCGCAACCCCGTCGGCGGCCAGCGCAACTTCCGCGGGCGCATCGAGGGCGTCGAGGGCGACGAGATTCTGTTTGAAGACAAGACCACGGGGCGCGTCCGCGTCCCCCTCTCCGAGGTCGCGAAGGCGAATCTGGAGATTGACGTTGAAGAGGAGTTCCGACTCGCGGAAGAGCGCGAGCGGCAGAAGAAAGCGGGGGCCAGGGAGTAGAGGCCGGCGCCGAGCAAGTCTTTCGACGGCCCGCGGCATCTAACCTCCGACACCTGAAACTTATGAGCGCATCCATCGGGCAAAGCATCGACGCCGTCTGCAAAGAGAAGGGCATAGACCGCGAGGTCGTCATCGAGGCGGTCAAGGAGGCCGTGCGCGCCGCCGCCCGCAAGCAGTTCAAGTCGGGCGAGGAGATTCAGGTCGAGTGGTCGCCGGAGACGGGCCTGGAAATCTTCGCCTCGAAAGTCGTCGTCGAGACGGTCGAGAACCCGGGCCGCGAACTCTCGCTCGACGAGGCGAAGGAGCTGGCCGGGCGACGAGGTCGAGATCGGCGACGAGCTGCAACTCCCCCTCCCCGTCGAAGACATGGGGCGCATCGCCGCGCAGACCGCCAAGCAGATTCTCTTCCAGAAAGTCCGCGACGCCGAGCGCGCCAACATCTACGAGCAGTACATCGACAAGGTCGGCGACCTCGTCAACGGCTACGTCAAGCGCTTCGAGCGCGGCGACATCATCGTCGATCTGGGCACGGTCGAGTCCGTCCTGACCCGCAACGGGCAGTCGCGCGGCGAGCAGTGGAACCAGGGCGAGAGAGTCCGCGTCGTCATCGACGACGTGTCGAAGGAGTCGAAAGGCCCGCAGGTCGTCGTCTCGCGCACCTCGCCGGAGCTTCTCAAGCGCCTGTTCGAGATGGAGGTGCCCGAGATTTACGACGGCACGGTCGTCATCAAGTCGGCGGTGCGCGAGCCGGGCGAGCGCGCCAAGATCGCCGTCGCCTCGACCGAGCGCGACGTGGACCCCGTCGGCGCCTGCGTCGGCATGAAGGGCTCGCGCGTGCAGGCCATCATCCGCGAGCTGCGCGGCGAGAAGATCGACATCATCGAGTGGTCGGACGAGCCTTCGGTCTTCGCCGCCAACGCGCTGTCGCCCGCCAAAGTTAATCAGGTCCGCATCACCGACATCGAGCACCGCCAGATGGAGGTCATCGTCAACGAAGACCAGCTCTCTCTGGCCATCGGCAAGCGCGGGCAGAACGTCCGGCTCGCGACGAAGCTCGTCGGCTGGAACATCGACATCCGCAGCGAGGAGGAGCTGAAGCGCGAGGTCGCCGCCCAGATGGGCGCGATGATCGCCTCCGGCGAGTCCGTGCCGCTTGAGCGTTTGCAGGGCATGAACCCGTCGATGGTCTCGACGCTCGCCGACCACGGCGTCGACGACATCGAAGGGCTCGCCAACGCCACCGTGGACGACATCGCCGAGTTCCTCGACGTGAGTATCGACCAGGCCGAGGCGCTCATCGGCGCCGCGGCGGCCGTCGTCGAGCAGGCACGCGCGTCCGCCGAGGCCGAGGCCGCGGAGGCCGAGGGCGGCGAAGAGTCTCCGGCGAGGCCGCGAGGCTGCGGCCGAGAGCGACTGCAGACGAGCCGGAGGGTGAGACGGCTGAAGAGAGCGGAGAGGGTCAGACCATCGAGCAGCACGCGGCGTCGGTCGAGGCCGACCCCGACGCGGAGCAGCGCGAGGTCGAGCCTTCGGAGGCGATCCATCGCCGAAGGCTACGACGAGGCGGCGCGCACGCGCCCGCCGTTCCTCGCCGAAGACCTCTCGCCCGACAACATTCTCGCGAAGGAGTCGGCCGACCCGGTCGCCATGACCGAGGTCGAGCAGATGTCCGCCGACGAACTGATCTTGCAGGGCGCCGGCCGCGACCTGCGCCCCGACACCATCACGCCCGCGCCCGACATCTTCTCCACGGAGGCCGCCGTCATCCAGAACACCGGCTCCTTCGTCGAAGAGGAGCGCCCCTCGACGCTCGACGCCGAGGGCCGAAGGCGTCGCCGGCGGCACCGTGCAGATGTCGGACGAGGAGGACGAGGACTCGCCCATCTCGCCGCGCGGCGACTTCGCCAGCGAAGCCTCCGCGCCCGAGGTGCAGAACTCTTCGGAGCCGGCCGCCCCTTCAGAGGGCGAGCCCGCCCCGGTTGAAAACGTTTCCGACGACGAGGCTGACGATGCCCCTGCCGTCGAATAACCGCAGTGACGCGGCCGCGCGCCCCCCGGTCGGGGGCGCGCGACTGCTGCCCGCCTTAAAGACCCTTCTCCGGCCGCCGTGCGACGCGCGCTGACGCCGAGGGGGAAGGCTCAAGAGGCGTCTTGACACTTAACCCCTGGAAGCGCGCGGCGCCGTTTTACCAGAAGCGTCGAAGAAGGAGTGCATGTCAGCAGCCCACACTTCAAAGATCAGGATTTACGACCTCGCCAAAGAGCTGAAGATGGAGTCGAAGCGCCTCATCGAAGAGGTGCGCCGCGAGGGCGTTGACGTGTCGCGTGCCTTCCAACACCATCTCGAAAGAGCTGGCCGAGAAGATCCGCAACAAGTACTTCCCCAAGAAAGAGCCGACCGTCCAGCGCTCCATCCGCGTCGTCAAGAAGGCGAAGCACGAAGAGCCCGCGCACGCGCCCGACGCCTGTCGGAGGCGCCCGTGCCCGAGGTCTACGCCGAGCCGCACGAGCACGAGGCCGCGCCCGAGGCGCCGGCCGAACCTCAGCCCGCGCCCGAAACCGGCGGCGGCGGCATCGCGCCCGCTCACCCCGCGCCTCATGAGACTCGCGCCGGCCGCGCGCGCCGAGCACCCCGCCGCAGCCGCGCAGAGCCGCAGCCGGCCGCCCGCCGTCGTCGCGCCCGAGGACGAGACGGCAGCAGCGCCCGCTCACGAGCCCGAGCCGCGAGTACGTGGCTCCGGCCGAAGAGCCGAGCGTCGAAGACGTAACCTACAGCCCGACCGAAGAAGCCGCCCCGGCGGCGGAGCCCGAATTGACAGAAACGCCTCAAACGCAACAGCCCGCGGCGGCGGCGCCCGCCCCCGGCAGACAGATTAGAACGCTGCGCCTGACCGACGCCGCGCTCAAGGCCGGCGTGCAGCCCGGCCAGCGCATACACGCCCCCGTCGCGCCGCCCGCGCCGGCCGCGCCCGCGCGCGGTCGTGACGGACGCGACGCGCGTGACGCACGCGGCGGACGCCGCTGCGCGCGGCGGTCGCGGCGGACGCGGCACACGAGGCCGACGCCTCGCTCCACGGCACGCCCGGCGAGACCGCCACGCCGCAGACCACCTACATCCCGCCCGCCGACGCGCGCCGCCCCGGCGGACGCGGCGGCGCGGCGGGCGACCCGGCCCCGGCGGACGCCCCGGCCCCGGCGGCGACGCGCGGCGGCGGCCGCGGCTTCGAGCGCGACTTCGTCGTGCCGAAGGCGCTGCAGGCTCGAAGACCGCATCGCGCAGTCGCTCAACCCGTCGGCGGGCGCGGCGGCGGCCGACCTCAAGCAGGTGCGGCTCGTCGAGGGCGCGACCATCAAGGAGTTTGCCGAGAAGACTCGGCATCCGCCCGAAGGACATTCAGGCGCTCCTGCTCCAGCGCGGCGTCTTCGCCACGCTCAACCAGCCGCTCGACAACGAGATGGCGAAGGAGTTGGGCCGCCGCTTCGGCTTCGACGTGCAGTTCCTCGGCTTCGAGGAGATGGTCGCCGACGAGGAGTTGGAGCAGCTGATCGAGTCCGACGCCGACGACACGGAGGAGCCGCGCGCGCCCGTCGTCACCGTCATGGGCCACGTCGATCACGGCAAGACTTCGCCTGCTCGACGGCATCCGCGCCGCCAACGTCGCCGGGGGCGAGGCCGGCGGCATCACGCAGCACATCGGCGCCTACAGCGTCCAGGTGGCGAGCGCCGACGACGCCCGACCAACTGCGCCGCGTCGTCTTCCTCGACACGCCCGGCCACGAGGCGTTCACCCTGATGCGCGCGCGCGGCGCGAAGGCGACCGACGTGGTCGTGCTCGTCGTCGCGGCCGACGACGGCGTCATGCCGCAGACGATTGAGGCCATCGAGCACGCGCGCGCCGCGCACGTGCCCATCGTCGTCGCCATCAACAAGATCGACAAGCCCGACGCCA
The DNA here is from genome assembly GCA_963726735.1 of uncultured Acidobacteriota bacterium. Lineage (GTDB taxonomy): Bacteria > Acidobacteriota > Blastocatellia > Pyrinomonadales > Pyrinomonadaceae > QHXN01. The sequence goes on along the minus strand of CAVSDM010000016.1, from coordinate 1,595,754 downwards.
ACCCCGACCGCGTCCGGCAGGAACTCGCCGTGCAGGGCCTCCAGCCCGTCGAGTGGGGCGGCGACATCGAGATGGTTCCCGTCTCCGCCAAGAAGCAGCGAGAACATCGGGACGCTGCTCGAAACCATCCTGCTCACCGCCGACATCCTGAACCTGAAGGCGAGCCCGACGCGTCTCGCCGCGCGGCGTCGTGCTCGAAGCCAAGCTCGACCGCGGCCGCGGCGCCGTCGCCACCGTGCTCGTGCAGCAGGGCACGCTCCGCGTCGGCGAGCCGTTCATCGTCGGGCAGATCTTCGGCAAGGTGCGCGCGATGTACGACGACCGCGGCAACCACATCGACGAGGCCGGCCCGGCGACGCCCGTCGAGGTGCTCGGCCTTCAGGGCGTGCCGCAGGCGGGCGAGACCTTCCAGGTCGTCGCCGACATCATCGAAGGCGCAGCAGATTTCGCACCACCGCCAGATGGTCGCGCGCCAGCAGACGCTCGCGCAGACCACCAAGCGCGGCATCGAGGCGCTCGGCGAGGCGCAGGTCAAGGAACTCCTGACCGTCGTCAAGGCCGACGTGCAGGGCTCGGTCGAAGTCTTGAAGTCAACGCTGACGAAGCTCTCGACCGACACGGTCAAGGTGCGCGTCGTGCGCTCCGGCGTCGGCGCCATCACCGAGTCGGACGTGCTGCTCGCGGCGGCGTCGCAGACGGAAGCCGCCGGCCGCGCGGTCGTCATCATCGGCTTCAACGTCCGGCCGGAAGTTCGCGCCGCGGAACTCGCGCGGCAGGAGCACGTGGACATCCGCCTCCACTCGATCATCTACAAGGTCGAGGAGGAGATTCGCGCGGCCATGATCGGCATGCTCGACAAGATCGAGACCGAGAAGATTCTGGGCAAGGCGCTCGTGCTCACGACCTTCCGCGTGCCGAAGGCCGGCGTCATCGCGGGCTGCCGCGTCCTCGACGGGGTCATCCGCCGCAACACGCGCGCCCGCCTCATCCGCGACGGCGTCGTCGCGTGGGAGGGCGGCATCGGCTCCCTGCGCCGCCTCAAGGACGATGTCTCCGAGGTGCGCGAGGGCTTCGAGTGCGGCATCGGCCTTGAGAACTTCAACGACATCAAGGACGGCGACCAGATCGAGTGCTACGTCATCGAGCAGATCGCCGCGACGGAACTTTAGTCAAATGGTAAATGGTGAATGGTAGATAGAAAGCTGGCTCTTAACCATTCACCATTTACTATCGACGATTTACGGCTTTTATGCGACGGCCAGAGCAGTTAGCGGAAGTGATGCGCGAGGAGATCAGCCAGATCGTCGGCTACGAGCTGGATGACCCGCGGGTCGAGCGCGTGACGGTGACGGACGTGCGGGTGACGGAGAACCTGCGCGACGCGAGCGTCTACGTCACGGCCGAGGGCACCGAGGCCGAGAAGGCCGACGGCGATGAAGGCGCTCCAGAAGGCCGCGCCCTACGTGCGCCGCCAGCTCGGCATCGCGCTCAACCTCAGCTACACGCCCGAGCTGCACTTCGTCCGCGACACGGTCGAGGAGGCCGCCACGCGCGTCGAAGAACTGCTCTCCAGCATCAGGACTGAAAGCCAGGCCGAGCCCTCCCCCTCCCCAGCCGAAGAAGGCGGCCGGCGAAGAAGAGGAGAAAGGACGTGATGACCGTGAAGCGTGATGAGTGACGAGTAAGAAGGCAGCCTTCTTACTCGTCACGGTCATCACGCTTCACGTTATCACGTTTTGTATTGAAATGCTCAGTCAAGTGGTTGAACTGATCGAGTCGAAGCGCCGCTTCGCGATCACGTCGCACATCCGCCCCGACGGCGACAGCCTCGGCTCGTCGCTCGGACTCTACTGGCTGCTGCGCGCCCTCGACAAGGAGGTCGAGGTCATCATGCGCGACGCCGTCCCGCACGCCTACCAGAAGCTCCCCGGCGCCGAGCTGTGCGCGTCACGCCGCGCGATCGACCGCCCCTACGACGCGGTCTTCGTCATCGAGTGCTCCGACATCACGCGCCCCGGCCTCGTCGATCTTGGAGAAGCAGTTCGTCGTCAACATCGACCACCACTCGACGACCGCGCTCTTCGGCGACATCAACTGGATCGACTCGACGGCCTCGGCCGTCGGCGAGATGATCTACAACCTCTGCAAGGCGCTCGGCGTGCGCGTCACGCAGAGAGATCGCCGAGTGCGTCTACACCGCGCTCATCACCGACACGGGCAGTTTCCACTACTCGAACACCTCGGAGCGCACCTTCAAGGTCGCGTCGCGAGCTGGTGCGCGCGGGCGTCAAGCCGGCGAAGGTCTCGCAGGCCGTCTTCGCCAACTACCCGTGGAGCAAGATCGAGCTGCTGAGCGAGGTGCTCTCGACCGTCCGGCGCGACCCCACGGGGCGCGTCGCGTGGCTCGTGCAGACGCTTGGAGATGCAGGAGCGCGCGAGCGCCACGGACGAGGACGGCGACGGCTTCGTCAACTACCCGATGAGCTGCGGCGACGTGGAGGCGTGCGCCTTCTTCAAGGAGACGCGCGCCGGACGTCTACCGCGTCAGCCTTGCGCTCGAAGTGCGACGTGAACGTCGCGCGCATCGCCGAGCGCTTCGGCGGCGGCGGCCACCGCAACGCGGCCGGCTGCACCTTCACGGGCGACCTGGGACGAGGCCGAGCGCGAGGTCGTCGGCCTGCTCGTCTACGCCGTCGAGCACCGCGGCGAGAACGGGACGGGGCCGCTCGTGCTCCCGCAGCAGCAGGAGCTCGTCGCCCGCGCCCGAGCGCGCGCAAGCCCGAGCGCGACGCGGCTGCAATCGAAGCCTGACGGCAGGCTTCCGAGCATCTGACATCGGCGCGTCTGTGTTAACCTTCGTGCCCGAAAGCCCCGAAGCAGCAGCACACCGAAGGGACACAGTCCGAAGCTGAAGGCATGTCTTGGTTTCGTAAAAAGAACCAGCGGATCGAGTCCGTCCCGGCCGAGGAGCGGCGGGTCAAGACCGAAGGCGTCTTCGAGAAGTGCCCCGGCTGCGACGCCGCGCTCTACAAGCGCGAGCTGGAAGAGTCGGCCTACGTCTGCCAGCACTGCGGCCACCACTTCCGCATCGGCGCGCGCCAGCGCCTCGCGCTCCTCTACGACGAGGGCAAGTACGAAGAGCTGGACGCCGAAGTCATCTCCACCGACCCCTTAGAGTTCATCGACACCAAGCCCTACCGCGAGCGGCTCGAACAGGCGCGCCGCAAGACCGGACTGCCCGAGGCCGTCATCAACGCGCGCGGCCGCGTCGGCGGCCACCCGACGCTCGTCGCGGCGATGGACTTCAGCTTCCTCGGCGGCTCGATGGGCAGCGCCGTCGGCGAGAAGATCACGCGGCTCGTCGAGCGCGCCGTCGAGGAGCGCGCGGCCGTCGTCATCTTCAGCCAGTCGGGCGGCGCGCGCATGCAGGAGGGCACGCTCTCGCCTCATGCAGATGGCGAAAATCTCCGCCGCGCTCGCGCTGCTCGACGGAGGCGCGGCTGCCCTTCATCTCCGTCCTGACCGACCCGACGACCGGCGGCGTGACCGCCAGCTTCGCCATGCTCGGCGACCTCAACATCGCCGAGCCGAAGGCGCTCATCGGCTTCGCCGGCCCCCGCGTCATCGAGCAGACCATCCGCCAGAAGCTCCCCGAAAGACTTCCAGACCGCCGAGTTCCTCATCGAGCACGGCATGCTCGACGCCGTCGTCGACCGCCGCGAGATGCGCGACTGGATCATCCGCGCGCTCGGCTTCACCTACAACCCCGAAGGCCGGCTCACAGCCCTTCAAGGCCGAGCCCACTTCCGCCACAACGGCGACGGCGTCCTCAACCTGCCCGCGGCCGAAGCAAGACCGAAGTTCAACGACCACGCGCAGTCAGCCCGACCGCGAGCGGTATTGCCGGCTTTCCGCGATGAACTTCGACGAGTCGGTCAAATACCTCTTCAGCCTCGGCCACGAGACGCTCGCGATCAAGCTCGGGCTCGACAACGTCACGCGCCTGCTCCGACGCCTCGGCGACCCGCATACTTCATTCCCCTCAGTCCAGATCGCCGGCACGAACGGCAAGGGCTCGACCGCGGCGATGCTCGCAAGCATCACGCGCGCGGCCGGACTGCGCGCGGGGCTCTACACCTCGCCGCACCTCGTCTCGGTCACGGAGCGCGTGCGCGTCGGCGGCCGCGAAATCTCGCGCGGACGAGTTCGCGCGCCACGCGACGCGCGTGCGCGAGGCGGCCGAAGCGGTCGAGCGCGAGTCGGGCGCGCTCCCGACCTTCTTCGAGCAGGTGACGGCGATCGCGCTCTCCGCGTTCGCGCGACGAGAAGCGTCGAGCTTGCCATCCTCGAAACGGGCCTCGGCGGCCGGCTCGACGCGACGACGGCCGCGGGCGCGCGCCGGGTCGCCGTCACGCCGGTCGCGCTCGACCATCAGGAGTATCTCGGCGACACGCTCGCCGAGATCGCCGCCGAGAAGGCCGCCGTCATCCGCCCCGGCACGCGCGCCGTCGTCGCGCCGCAGGCGCCGGAGGCGCTTGAAGTCATCCTGCGGCGCTGCCGCGAGTGCGACGTCGAGCCGCGCTTCGCGACCGAAGACGATCGAAGTCGAAGAGGCCGGCGCGGACGGGCGTCTGCGCGTTCGCCTGCGCACGGCCCGCGACGAGTACGCGGGCGTGCGGCTCGCGCTGCGCGGCCGGCACCAGTTGACGAACGCGGCCGTCGCGGTCGCGCTCGCCGAGCTGCTCGCCGAAGAGGGATTCGCAATCTCGCGCGAACACGATCATCGAAGGGCTTGAGACGGCGGAGCACGCGGGCCGCCTGGAGTTGGACGAGCGGCGGCGGCCCCGCGTCCTCTACGACGGCGCGCACAACCCGGCGGGCGCACGCGCGCTGCGCGCGTACCTCGACGAGTTCGCGCCCGAAGGCGTGACGTTGGTCTTCGGCGCGATGCGCGACAAGGAGCTGGAAGAGATCGGGCGCGTCCTCTTCCCCGCCGCGCGGACACCTCGTGCTGACCGCGCCCGAGAGCCCGCGCGCGGCCACGGTCGAGCAGTTGCTCCGCGCCGTGCCCGTCCCGCCCTCTTCGAGTACAATCGCGCTCGCGCCTTCGAGCCGCGACGCGATGACCATCGCGCGGACGCACACGCCCCCCGACGGGCTCGTCTGCGTGACCGGCTCGCTCTACCTCGTCGGCGAGGTGAAGGCCCAGCTCGAATCCCACGCGGGAGAGTCCTGACAGATGGCCGAAGTCTCCGAATCGAAACGCCTGTGGCGCACCGCGCTCATCGTCGCGGGCGGCGGACTGCTCGTCCTCATCCCTTTGACCTGGCTCGCGCTGCGGATGTGGGACGACACCATCCAGCGGCGCGTCATCGCGGCCAACGAGTCGGCCGCGCTCACCAACCTCGAAAACATACAGGCCGCCGAGCAGCTCTACTTCGAGGCGAACGGCCAGTACGGCACGTTCCAACAGCTCATCGACTCCGGCATCTTTCAGGCCGAGGTGAGCGGCGACCCGCCCACCGCCAGCGGCTACGTCTTCAACGTGAAGGTGCAGCCGAAGACCGACGCGCAGCCCGCCGCCTACAGCGTCAACGCCGACCCCGTCCGCGCCGGAGGGGCGCGACGCGACGGGGCGGCGGCACTTCTTCGTCAGCTCCGAAGTCATCGGCGTCCGCTTCAACGAATCGCGCCCCGCGACCAGAGACGACAGGCCGCGCCCGAAGATGTCGGAATATTGAGAGAGGTGGCAGACATCACGGATAAAGAACAGCCCGAGGTTCTGTCGAGCGAAGAGGTCTTCGGCGGCAGGCTCATCAGCGTCGTCCGCGACACGGTGCGCGAGGGCGAGCAGACCTACCTGCGCGAGGTCGTCAAGCACCCGGGCGGCGCGGCCGTCGTGCCCTTCTTCGAGGACGGCAGCGTCGCGTTCGTGAGCCAGTACAGGCACCCGGCGCGGAAGTACGTGCTGGAGCTGCCGGCGGGCAAGCTCGACCCGGGCGAGCGGGCCGCCGAGACGGCCGCGCGCGAGTTGGAGGAGGAGTTGGGCGTCGTCGCCGGGCGCTTGGAGCAGCTCTCGGAGTTCTACACGACGCCCGGCTTCTGCGCCGAGCGGCTGTGGGTCTTCCTCGCCACCGAGTTGCGGGAGACCGCACGCCGGCACGAGGAGGACGAGATCATCGAGGTCGTGCGGATGCCCTTCGCGCGCGCGCTCGCGTTGGTCGCGTCAAACGAGATCGAAGACGCCAAGACCATCATCGGCCTCCTCCTCGCCGCGCAGCGCCTCGGCCTCAAGGGGTAAAGCAATTAACCGCGGAGACACAGGGGCGCAGCTAAAACCGGAAGCCGTATTCTTAAGCTGTGCCCCTGTGTCTCCGCGGTTAAATATTCACCCTTATGACGGACGCCATCCCGCGCACCCCTCCGCCACGCCCGCCGACCCTCTGGAACTACGCGCACACGGCGGTGGCGTGGCCGCTGGTCGCGCTCTACACGGTGTTGATGGGGACGCTGTCGCTGGCCTGCTCGTTCTTCGACCGGCGGGGGCGTTTGCAGCACTGGTGCGCGAGCACCTGGAGCCGGATGATCGCGCGGACGGCGCTCTTAGACGTGCGCGTCCGCGGCGCCGAGCACCTGCGCGCGGGCGGAAGCTACGTCTTCCTCTCGACGCACCAGAGCTGGATGGACATCCCCGTGATGCTCGGCTACCTGCCCAGCCAGCTCCGCATCGCCGCCAAGCGCGAAGTCTTCCTCATCCCCTTCCTCGGCTGGCACATGCAGCGCTCGGGACAGATACCGATCAACCGCGGCTCGACGGCCGAGTCCGATCGAAAGCCTCCGCCGCGCGGCGCTCCTCCTCGGCGGCGGCGTCTCGGCCTTCCTCTTCCCCGAAGGCACGCGCACGCGCGACGGCTCGCTGCAACCCCTCAAGAAGGGCGGCTTCCGGCTCGCCGTCGAGTCCGGCCTGCCGCTGGTCCCCGTCGCCATCGTGGGGACGCGACGCGCGATGCCCCGCGGCTCGATGGTGCTGCGCGCCGGCCCCGTCGAGATGCACATCGACCCGCCCATCCCCACCGCCGGCCTCAACGAAGCGGACCTCCCCGCCCTCATCCAGCAGGTGCGCGACGCGATGGAGAGCCACTTCTCGGGGTGATGAGTGGTGGGTGACGAGTGATCGAGAAAGAACAAGGGCCGCTCTTCTTTCTTATCACTCGTCACCCACCACTCATCACTCCCTTGTTGACCCTCCCGAGCGGCATCTCTTACACTCGAAGCCGTGAGCACACCGCCGATCACATTCCCGGACGCGAGCGCTGGAGAGATTCCGCTGGTGGAGGAGCCGCGGCCGTCCGCGCCGGACCCGGACGACCCGCCGTGGGGGCTGGGGGCCGCCGTCGGGATTCTGGTCCTGAGCTTCGTCTTGATGGTCGTGACGCAGGTGCTCTTCCTCATCCCCTACACGCTCTGGCGCGGCGTGAGGCTCGACGCGCTCGGTGAGTTCGCCCTCCAAGACCCGGGCGCCATCTTCATGCAGATCGCCTCCATCATCCCGGCGCACCTGCTCACGCTCGGGGCGACGTGGCTGGTGGTGACGAGGGTCGGCAAGTATCCCTTCTTCAAGACGCTCGGGTGGGAGTGGGGCAAAGGGTTCAGCTTCTGGCGTTGCGCCGGGATGGCCGCCCTGCTCTACGTGACCGGGCTGAGCATCCTCCACTACTCGGCGCCGGTCGATAACGCGCTCGAACGGCTCATCCAGAGTTCGCGCGCCGCGGCGCTCGCCACCGCCTTCGCCGCGACCTTCACCGCGCCGCTCGTCGAAGAACTCGTCTTCCGCGGCCTGCTCTACTCGTCGCTCAAGCGTCTGGCGGGGAAGGTCTGGGCCGTCGCAATCGTGGTCGTGCTCTTCGCGGCGATACACGTCCCGCAGTACTGGCCGAGCTACGGCGTCATCGCCACCATCCTCCTGCTGAGCTTCACGCTCACGATGATCCGCGCGCGCACGGGCAGCCTCCTGCCCTGCTTCGTCATCCACCTGCTCTTTAACGGAGTCCAGTCCGTCATCATCGTCCTCGAACCGTACTTCAAAAACTATGTCGAGAAGGAGGCCGCGCCCGCCCCGGGGCTGCTCGTCGAACTGCTCCTGAGGCTCGTCGGCGCCGCCTTCTGAGATGAGTTTTGAGGTCGTAGTCGTCGGCGGCGGCATCGGCGGGCTCACCTGCGCGGCGCTGCTCGCGGCGCGCGGCGTGGGCGTCTGCCTCGTCGAGCGCTCTTCGCGCGCGGGCGGTTGCGCCGCGAGCTTCGAGCACCTCGGCCACGAGTTCGAGACGTGCGCGGGGCTCTACGCCTGCTGGGAGCCGGGCGGACTCCACGAGCGCGTCTTCGCCGAGCTGCCCGCCGCGGCGCCCGAGGCGCGCGAGGTCTCGCCCGCCTACACCGTGCGCCTGCCCGACGGCGCCGACGTGCGCGTCGGAGGCAACGCGGAAGAGTTCCGGGAGAGGCTGCGCGCCTCATTCCCCGAATGCGCCGACGCGGCCGTACGCTTCTACCGCGACGCTTCACAGACGGCCGAAGCACTCCGCCGCGCCGCGCGCCACACGCCCGCGCTCGCCAACGCGTCCAGGTTACAGACCATGCGACTCGCGGCCCGCGAGCCGCGTCTCGCCCCGCGCATCCTCGGCGCGCGCGCCGACACGGCCGCCCAACATCTCGCCGACACCTCCACGCGCTTCCGGCGCTTCGTAGACGCGCAGCTCCAGACGTTCGCGCAGGCCCCGTCCGACGCCTGCTCATACCTCTACGCCGCGGTCGCTCTCGACGAGCCGTTGCGCCCCGTGTACGCACTGCGCGGCGGCGCTCAGGCCCTCGCCGACGCCCTCGTCGAATCGATCAAGAAGAGCGGCGGGACTGTGCGTCTCGACACGACCGCGCTCCGGCTCGCCTTCGATTCGCAGGGACGCGCGAACGGCGTCACGCTCCTGAGCGGCGAGACCGTCGGCGCCGCGCGCGCCGTCGTCAGCAACCTCGCCGTCTGGGACACCTACGGCAAGCTCGTCGGCGCCGAACGCACGCCCGCACACGTCCGCGCTCAACTTAAAAGTCTGCGCGGCCCTGCCGCGTATCAGATTTTTCTGAGCCTCGACGAAGAGGCCGCGCGCCGTCTCCCGTCGGACAGACTCCTCGCGCTCGACGACTGGCAGGAGGGGCGAGAGTTCGACGCCGAGGGCTCGCTCTTCATGCTCGGCGCCGCGCCTTCGTGGGACGCGCGCGCGCCCGAGGGCAAGCGCGCCGCCAGCGTCACGGCCGCCACCGACGCCGAGCAGTGGTTCAACTTCCACTCAGACGAGACCGAGCATGAGGAGCAGGACGCGCGCACGCTCGAAGCCCTCTGGTCGCGGCTCCACGCCGCGCTCCCCGAGCTGGGCTCCGGCGCCGAAGTCTTCGAGACGGCCACGCCGCGCACCTTCTACGAACGCACGCGCAGGCGCCTCGGCATGGTCGGCGGCCTCGCGCGCACGCCCGACCTCCTCGAAGGCCCGCACGCGCTCACGCACAGGACACACGTCCCCAACCTCCTCCTCGTCGGCGACACAGTCTTCCCCGGCGCCGGCCTCGCCCCCGTCACGCACTCGGCCCTCGTCGTCGCGAACGAACTGGCGCGGGTCAAAACCTGACGACCGATTTTCCGACGGCTCGCGCCCGAAAATGTGCCCAACCGTGCCGATTTTCGGGCAAAATCCTTCTTTTTGGACGAGTTGCCTTTTGGCGCGGAGAGATTGGGGGCGGGGGTCGTCCGAGTTCTACAAAAATCGTCCGCGTTCCTTTATAGTGTGCTCCTGCCCGTCACGCGGGGTCATCCCATACCGAACTCGGAGTCAACCGACATGCACAGACTGTTCATCTCATTCGGCCTCCTCCTCTGCGTCTGCGCCTCGGTCAGCGCACAGGCCGGCCCGCCGCTCCTCCTGCGCAGCCCGACCGTCAGCCGCGACTCAATCGCCTTCGTCTTCGCGGGCGACCTGTGGGTCGTCGGCCGCGAGGGCGGCGACGCGCGTCGCCTGACGACCGGCATCGGCACGGAGGCCACGCCCTACTTCTCGCCCGACGGCAGGCTCATCGCCTTCACCGGCGAGTACGACGGCAACGCCGATGTCTACGTCGTCGAGGCCGCGGGAGGCGTGCCGCGCCGGCTCACCTACCACCCGGGCGCGGACATCGCGCAGGGCTGGACGCCGGACGGCAAGGCCGTTCTCTTCCGCACGGGGCGCGACAGTCCGAACTTCACCCCGCGCCTCTTCACGATGCCGCTCGACGGCTCGAACCCCAGCCGGAAGTGCCGCTGCCGCAGGCGTCCGAGGGCAGCTACTCTCCGGACGGTCGAAGGCTGGCCTACGTCCCGCTGATGCGCGCCTTCCAGCAGTGGAAGCATTACCGCGGCGGGCGCACGACCCCCGATCTGGCTGGCCGACCTCTCCGACTCTTCGGTCGAGAAGCTGCCGCGCGAGAACTCGAACGACTTTAACCCGATGTGGGTGGGCGACCGCGTCTACTTCCTCTCCGACCGCGGCGGCCCCGTCACGCTCTACTCCTACGACACGCGCACGCGCCGCGTCGAGCAGGCGGTGAAGAACGCCGGGATGGACATCAAGTCGGCGGCCGCGGCCGACGGCGTGATCGTCTACGAGCAGTTCGGCGCGCTGCACACGCTCGACCTCGGCTCGGGCCGCACGCGACAGGTAACCGTGCGCGTCGAGGGCGACCTGCCCTCGGTGCGGCCGCGCTTCGCGCGCGTCGGCGAGGCGCTCCGGAATGCCTCGCTCTCGCCCACGGGCGCGCGCGCACTCTTCGAGGCGCGCGGCGAGATCGTCACCGTCCCGGCCGAGAAGGGCGACGCGCGCGACCTGACGAACACGCCGGGCGTGGCCGAGCGCGACCCCGCTTGGTCGCCCGACGGCCGCTGGGTCGCATACTTCTCCGACGAGTCGGGCGAGTACGCCCTGCACCTGCGCCCGCAGACCGGCCTGGGCGAAGTGAAGAAGGTCTCTTTGGGCACCCCCGCGTCCTACTTCTACTCGCCCGTCTGGTCGCCCGACTCGAAGAAGATCGCCTACACGGACAAGCGCCTGAACCTCTGGTACGTGGACGTGTCGAAGGCGGGGGCGGCCCCCGTCCGCATCGACGCCAACACGTACGACAACCCCTTCCGCGTCCTCGACCCTTCGTGGTCGCCCGACTCGCGCTTCATCGCCTACACGAAGCAGTTGAAGAACCGCCTCGGCACCGCCTTCATCTACTCGCTCGACGAGAACAAGACGCGGCAGGTGACCGACAACATGAGCGACGCGCGCTACGCGCGCTTCGACCGCGACGGCAAGCACCTCTACTTCACGGCGAGCACCAACGCCGGGCCTTCGTCGGGCTGGCTCGACATGTCGAGCTTCGACCGCCCCGTGACGCGCTCAATCTACGTCGTCGTCCTGCGTAAAGACCTGCCCTCGCCGCTCGCGCCCGAATCGGACGAGGAGAAGATCACCGAGGAGCAGAAGGCGAACAACCCCGAGGACAAGGGCGAGCCGAAGCCCGCCCCGCCCCAGCCTACGCCCGCGCCGCTCTCCGAAGCGAACACCGACTACGTCGCGGCCGAATACGCCGACGCGACTGCTCAACAGGAGCCGCCGCCGGCAGGCGCGTCGGTCGCGCAGGGTCGCGGCCCCGCCGCGGCGAAGAAGCCCGAGCCCGTCCGCATCGACTTTGAAGGCATCGACCAGCGCGTGCTGGCGCTCCCCATCCCCGCGCGCGACTTCTCGGGACTCTACGCGGGCAAGCCCGGCACCCTCTTTCTGCTCGAAGACGTGACTGGCCCCGAGGTGACGGGGCGCGTCCTCCACCGCTTCGATATGTCGAAGCGCAAGGCCGAGAAGGTGACCGAGGGCGTCAACTCCTTCGACCTCTCCGCCAACGGCGAGAAGATGCTGATGCAACTCGGCGGCGGCGGTCAGGGCGGCCCCGGCGGCGGCGGCGGTTCGCGCTGGCTCATCGTCTCGACCACGCAGCCCCTGCGGCCCGGCGAGGGGATGATAAACACCGCGGCGCTCGAAGTCCGCGTAGACCCGCGCGCCGAGTGGCGGCAGATGTACAGAGAGGCTTGGCGTATCCAGCGCGACTTCTTCTACGACCCGAACTACCACGGGCTCGACATCGCCGCGGCCGAGAAGCGCTACGAGCCGTACCTCGACCGCCTCGCCAGCCGCGCCGACCTCAACTACCTCTTGCAGGAGTCGCTCGGCAATCTCGTCGTCGGCCACCACAACTCCGGCGGCGGCGACACGCCCCAGCCCGGCACGGTCCCGGGCGGCCTCCTCGGCGCCGATTATAAGATTGAGAACGGGCGCTACCGCTTCGCGCGCATCTTCAACGGCGAGAACTGGAACCCCGCGACGCGCGCCCCGCTCACGCAGCCCGGCGTCAACGTCCTCGTGGGCGAGTACCTGCTGGCCGTCAACGGCCGGGAGGTGCGCTCGACGGACAACGTCTACAGCTTCTTCGAGGGCACGGCCGGCAAGCAGACCTTGCTTAAGGTCGGGCCGAACCCGGACGGCTCGGGCGCGCGCGAGGTGACGGTCGTACCCGTCCCGAGCGAGTCGGGCCTGCGCAACCTGGCGTGGATCGAGGGGAACCGGCGGAAGGTCGCGGAGCTGAGCGGCGGCCGCGTCGCCTACGTCTACCTGCCGAACACGTCGGGCGCCGGTTACACGAACTTCAACCGCTACTTCTTCGCGCAGATCGACAAAGAGGCGGCCGTCATCGACGAGCGTCTCAACGGCGGCGGCACCGCGGCCGACTACTTCATCGACTACATGCGCCGACCGCTGATGAACTACTGGGCGACGCGCGAGGGCTCGGACTTCACGACGCCGGTCGGCGCCATCTACGGCCCGAAGGCGATGATCATCGACGAGTACGCGGGCTCGGGCGGCGACGCCCTGCCCTGGTACTTCCGACGCGAGAAGATCGGCCCGCTCGTCGGCAAGCGCACGTGGGGCGGGCTGGTCGGCATCTACGACTACCCGCAGCTCATCGACGGCGGTCAGGTGACCGCGCCGCGCGTCGCCTTCTACAGCCCCGAGGGTCAGTGGGAGGTCGAGAACGCGGGCGTCGCGCCCGACATCGAGGTCGAGCTTGACCCGAAGGCGTGGCGGCAGGGTCACGACCTTCAACTGGAGAAGGCCGTCGAGGTCGTGATGGACGCCCTGCGCAAGAGCCCGCGCCCCGCGCAGCGCAAGCCCGCCTATCCCGACTACTACAAGGGCAACGGGAACTGACGGGCGGCGCCGAGAGTAAGAGGCAGACTGTCGAGGCCGGGGAGCACTCGCGCTCCCCGGCCTCGCGTTCTACGTTCGACGTTTGCGGAAGATGAGAAGGCGTTGGAAGTGGTTAGCGGCCCCTTTGCTCGCCGTCCTGCTGGCGGGCGGCGCGCTCTACGCGGTGCTGTCGCGGACGAAGGGCGAAGCCGTGCCGGAGCATAACTATTTCCGGCAGGACGCCGGGCGGACGCTGGCCATCGCCCACCGAGGGGGCGCGGGGCTCTGGCCCGAGAACACCCTCTACGCCTTCGAGCGCGCCGCGGCGTTGGGCGTGGACGTGGTCGAAACGGACGTGCGCGTGACGAAAGACGGCGAGCTGGTCGTCATCCACGACGAGGGCGTCGAACGGACGACGGACGGCACAGGGCGGGTCGGGTCGTTGACGCTCGCCGAGCTGAAGAGGCTCGACGCCGCCTACCGCTTCTCGCCCGACGGCGGCCGGAGCTTCCCCTTCAGGGGCTCGGGCGTCCGGGTGCCCACGTTGCGCGAGGTCTTCCAAGCGCTCCCACATATGCGCTTCAACATCGAGCCGAAGCAGGCCGTCCCGCCTCTCGCCGCGCCCCTGTGCCGCCTGATTCGCGAGCACGGGATGACGGACAGGGTTTTGATAGCTTCGTTCAGCGGGACGACGCTGACCGAGTTCCGGCGCGAGTGCCCGGAGGTCGCGACCTCCGCCGCGACGGGCGAGGTCGCGAGCTTCCTCACCCTACAGGGCGCCGGCCTCGCGGCCTCCTACAGCCCCGAGATGCAGGCGCTTCAGGTGCCCGAACGGGCCGGGGCGCTGCGCGTGCTGACCCGCGACTTCGTCGAGGCGGCGCACGGCCGCAACCTGCGTGTGCACGCCTGGACGGTCAACGCCGAGGGGGACATGCGCCGCCTCAACGAGATGGGCGTAGACGGCATCATGACCGACTACCCGGACAGGCTTCTCAAAGTCCTCGGCCGGACGGCCCCGGACTGAAGCCTCATCAGGTATCAGCCGGCGCGGGCTCAGCCGAGTTGCCGCCCGAAGATGGTCTCGCCTTCCGGCGTGTGGACTATCTCGTCATCGGCGCAAACGAAATCGCCCCGCCAGCCGGCCGGCTGGCGGGGCGATTGTTCGTCTTCAAAAACGGGACTAACGGTTCTGGTTCGGGCGCGAGCCGGGCTCGATGGTTCTCTCGCGCATCGGCCTCTCTATCGGCTCGCGCGAAGGAGTGCTGGGCGTGGGGATCACGGGCGTGAAACCGCCGCCGGGATTCGAGCCGCCGCCCCCCGCCGCCGCCGGGATTGCCGCCCCAGTTCCCGCCGCCCGGGTTAGACCCGGTGCTGCCGCCGCCGCCCGAGGGCTGGGTGGTCGGCGGTATCCAGCCCCCGTGCTGGTCCGGCTGCGGCCGGTAGACGCCGAGGCCGTAGCTGTGCCCGTAAGGCGAACGCCAGCCGTAGCCGTAGGGCAGGAAGGTGTAGCAACGTGAGTTGGCGTTGAAGAACCAGAAGCCGTTGCCGCCCCAACTGCCGCCGTAGATGTTGTCGTAACTGCCGAGGGTGAAGGCCGACCTCACGGCGCGGTGCGAGAGCCGCTCGTTGGCCCTCGCCAGTTCCTTCCCGCGCTCGCGGCTCCACTGGTCGAGTTCGTCGCGCACATCCTTGTCGAACTTCGCGACCTCCGCGCCGCCGCCCGACAGGCGCGCGACCTTGCCGCCCTTAATAATGGTACTGCCGACGACCACGCGACCCTTCACGACCGCGACCTCCGGCGACCCGGCGGCCGGCGCGTTGAAGCGGTAGACGCCGCTGCGGACGATCTTAACGAGTGCGCCCGGGACGGTCACGTCAATCGAGAGGCTCATGTCGCCGTAGCCGGTCGCCTCGACGACGGCGCTGCCGCGCGCGAGTTCCACCCGCAGGTCGTTGAGGTCCGCGCTGGTCAGGGTGAACTCCGTGCCGCCGCCCGCGCGGAAGTAGGAGCCGGGGTTGAGTAGAATCTCGACCCGCCCCGTCTGGCCCGTGCGGACCGTGTCGCCGCTCTTCAGCTCGTCCGGGGTCGAGAGTGCGACCCAGTCGGCCGACGCGGCCCGACGCACCTTCACGTCGCCCGAAACGAGGTTGACGCCGCCGGCGCGCGCCGAGATGACCCGCATCAAGTCACGCGCGTCCCCGCGCGCGACGCCCGCCGCACCCGCGCAAACGAAGGCCAACGCCATAAGACTTAACAGTGAAGCTTTGGTGAACTGTTTCATGTGGGCACCACCTCGAGGACTCTGAGACAAACAGGGAGAGCGATGTCTGCCGAGAGCATACTCCCGCGCGCGCGGCGCCACAAGAGCCGGGCGGAAAATTGTTGCCAAGTGAGTGTCAGCGGCCCGACGCGAGACCGAGGGCGTCGGCGGCGTCGGACTCCGCGCCGCGGACGATGGTCACCGCGTCGCCTTCGAGCCGCACGCGCGTGAGGGCCGCGCCCTCGCGCCACTCGCGCTCCGAGTCGCCCTGCGCCGCGGCGGCGGGCGCGGCGCGGCGCTGGAGCATCTGGTTGTATGCGCGGAAGAACTCCTGCGCGTCGCGCGGCGTGTCCCAGACCGTCCGCCAGACGAAGAGCGGCGCGCGCCCTTCCCTCTCAAAAACAAACGAGCGGTCGCCGCCCCAGCCCGCGGCCGCGCGCCGCGCCTCGTCCGCCGAGACGCCGGCCAGCAACAGCCCGCGCACGCCGATCTCGCCGAGCGGCGTCGTCGCCGTCGGGCGCCAGCCCTCGTCCGCGAACCCTTCGAGGTCAAGCTCGACCTCGCGCGGCGGCTCGCCCGAGAGGTACTTCTCCGGGTGCAAGACCTGCTCCGAAGACTGCGGCGGGCGCCGGAAGACTTCGTCGAGGCTGACCGCGGGGCGCGCGCGTTTGAGCGTCTCGACGAAGTGCAGGCCGTCGCGGTAACGGAAGATGAAGGTCTCGGTGAGCAGCGGCGGGAAGAAGGCGCCGATGCCCTTCCGGTATTGAGCGTAGCGCTCGTCCTCCTCGCGCGTCAGGTCTTCGATCGACTTGCGCGCCCACGCCTCGCCCTGCGTGACCCTGCGCTCGACGCTGACGGCGTCGCCCTCGACGAGCGCGAAGGCGGCCTCCTCGCGGTCGAAGCTGAAGGGGCGCGCGAGCACCATCCTGAGCAGGTCGAAGTGCTGATCCTGTAAGGCGTGGACGAACTCGTGCGTGAGCAGACCCGAGTTGCGCACCCCGCCGCGCTCGGCGACGAGGAGCACCTGCTTGTCGAGCGGCGAGTAGGTCGCGCCCGCGGTCGCCGCCGTGAAGCTGACCGCGAGCGAGGCGAGGTCAGTCCCCTCGGGCAGCATCCCGCCCGCGACCGCCAGACGGCTCAAGCCCTTCAGGTCGTCCGTGCCGAGCACGTCCGCGATCTCCTTCGTGCGCGTGCCGTACTCCCAGCCCGACAGCTCCGTCATCCCCACCTCGCCGCGCCATTCGAGCCCGCGCACGCGCGACGCCGACTCCGCCGCGCGCTCGCGCAGAGACTTCAGGCGCGGAGAGAGCGGCCGCAGCGGCAGCGGCGGCAGACTCCGCCGCGCCGGCGCGGGCGCGTCGGGCACGGCCGCCGCCACCGGCGACACGACGCGCGAACGCGAACGCTTCGCCACGCAGCAACGTCAACCCCGCCGCCACGGCCGCCAGCACCACGAAAACGATTAAAAGATGACTTCCCCTTGTACGCATATCAAGACTTAGACGCCCGAACCGCCTCCAGCGCTGCCGCCAACAGCCTCAAAAGAGGCACCTCGATAGAAAGGCCAGATAGAGATAGGTGCGGCGCGGCCTTCATCAACGAGTGATGAAGGCCGCGCCGCACCTATCTCGACGCTCTCACTTCGCGAAGTAGCCGCGGCGGCCGCGCGCGACGGCGTCGGGGCGGCGCGGGAGGCGTATGTGGATGGCGCGCCAGGCGCCGTCGCGCCGCTTGTTGGTGGGGCGGTAGGAGAGGCTGTAGACGGTGCCGAGGTCGGCGACGACGCGCTCGTAGGCGCCCGCGAGGTCTTCGAGTTTCTCCACCTCGTAGAAGAGGCCGCCGCCCGCCTCGGCCAGCTCCTTCATGCGGTCGTGCGCGAGGTCGTAGGTCTCGGGCTGGATGTCCTCGGGGCTGAACGCCTCGTAGAACTCCGTGTTCGTCCAGACCGTGTAGACGACGCCGTCGAACTCCTGCACGCGGCTGCGTATCTCCTCGTAAGAGAGTCGTCGAGCCGACGCCCGTCACGTTCGGCAGCGTCGAGTCGAGCCCGTCGCTCATCACGATGAGCGGCGCGGCGGCGCGCGGGGTCGGCCGCGCGTTCCAGGAAGTCGAGCGCGTACCCGAGCGAGTCGTGCAGACGCGTGTCGCCACCCGGCGGCGCCATGCCGGTCGAGCGAAGCGTTCAGAGCGCGCGCGGTCGCTCGTCAGCGGCGAGACGACCGCAGTCGTGCCCGAGAAGGCGATGACGCCGACGCGATCCTGCGGGCGCGTGACGGCGCCGAAGCGGCGCGCGGCCGCGCGGATGGTGTCGGTCATGCGCGCCGTCGAGCCGGAGAGGTCGAGCAGGAGCAGGAGGTCGAAGGGCGCCTCGGCCGCCTCGAAGTGCTCGACCGTCTGCTCGACGCGGTCTTCGTAGACGTGGAAGTCTGCGGCCGCGAGCCCCTGGAGCCCGCGCCCGCTCGCGCGCTCGATGACCGAGATGTTGAGCCTGACGAGGTCGGACTCGACGCGCACGACCTCTTCGTCGTCAACCTCCTGCGGCGTCTCGACCGGCGCGGGCCGCGCGGGCCTGACGGGGCCGCTGTCCTGCGTCTCCGTCACGCGCGGAGTCGCGGCGCCGGCGCGCGCCGGGAACCCGAGCCGTTTACAACGCTACGCGCCGCATCGGTGTTCGCGCGCGCCGGGCGGGAGCGTGTCGAGGCTGATGCGCCCGCGCCCGGAGAAGAGGTTGACGCTCGCGGCCGCCCGAGCCCATCCGGAACTTGCCGCGCACGTCGCGCGCCTCCGACCTCTCGGACTCGACGCCGCGGCCGACGCGGACTGAGCCGTTGAGCGACTGCGCGGTGACGCTCGCGCCCGAGGCGTGCGGGAGTGCCACCCGCAAATCGCCCGAGAGCGTCTGCGCGACCAGCGACGCAGGGAGGCCCGTTCACCTCCACCTCGCCGTCCGAGGTGTAGACCCTGAGCCGCGTCGTCGAAGGCACGCGCAGCCTCAAGTCCACGCGCGGCGCGCCGGCCGCCGCGCGCTCGACCGTTATCTTCAGAGAGCCGCCCCCGCTCTCGACGTTGAACGGGAGCCTGGGGCCGGCCGCGCTCTTCCTGCCACGCCCCGCGCGGCGCGCCGGAGGCTTCGAGACCTTCGGCGCCTCGGCGCCCGGCCTCGACCGACAGTCGCCAGCCCGACCTGCTCGCCGTCCCAGACCTCGACCCACACGCCGCCGCGCCTGTTCTCGACCAGAACCTCGCCGCCCGCCGGCAGCGCGAAGTTGACGAAGCCCGCCTCGTCCGTCGCTCCGCCGCCTGACGCGCAGAAGCCGGGAGCGTTACGCACACGCCGAGCAGCGCCGCCGACAACAGCGCCGCCCACACAAACTCGCAGTCTGTGTCCAGACATAATCACGTAGGTTTGATGTCCGCCCCACGCCCGTATGGTTGCCGCCATTGTGCACCCGTTATGCCTGTGGCAGAAGCCCGGCCGTCAGGGTGTGCGTCGATGTAACAACAGAAAGGAGGATGAGAGGCACGCTGCCTC
Organism: uncultured Acidobacteriota bacterium; assembly: GCA_963726735.1. Taxonomy (GTDB): domain Bacteria; phylum Acidobacteriota; class Blastocatellia; order Pyrinomonadales; family Pyrinomonadaceae; genus QHXN01. Next base: position 1,576,663 of record CAVSDM010000016.1, on the reverse strand, counting down.
TCATCCTCCTTCACCTTCTTTACGTCTCCGGCACGCCCTCCCTGACGGCCGGGCTTTTGCCTGTCTTCTATTCGATCATGTCGAGCATGGAGTTGCCGCCGCGCGCCGTCGCCCGGCGGGGCGGCATCGGGCCGGACGGCGCCCATGTCGCTGAGGCGCAGGAGGAAGTTGCCCGGGTTGGTCGCGTAGGACATCGCGTCCTCCTTCTTCACGAGCCCCTCGCGGACGTAGCTGTTCGAGCACGCCGTCGAAGGTCTGCATGCCGTCGAGGTCGCCCTGCTCCATCGCATCGACGAGCGACTTGCCCTCGCGCTCGCCGTTCTCCATGTACTCGCGCGTGCGCGCCGTGGACTTCAGAATTTCTATCGCGGCGATGCGCCCCTGCCGGTCGGCGCGCGGGAGCAGCCGCTGCGAGACGATGAAGCGGAACGACTGCGAGAGGCGCGTCCGGATGGACTGCTCCTCGTTCTTGGGGAAGACGCCGATGATGCGGTCGACGGTCTTCGCGGCGTCGATGGTGTGGAGGGTCGAGAGGACGAGGTGGCCGGTCTCGGCGGCTTCGAGCGCGACCTCGATGGTCTCGCGGTCGCGCATCTCGCCGACGAGGATGACCTTCGGCGCCTGGCGGAGCGCGGCGCGCAGGGCGAGCGCGAAGCTCGGCGTGTCGGAGTGCAGCTCGCGCTGGTGGATGGTCGAGCGCTTGTGCGGGTGCAGGAACTCGATCGGGTCTTCGATGGTGACGATGTGGTAAGCCTTCGTCTCGTTGATGAGGTCGATGACGGCCGCCAGCGTCGTGGACTTGCCCGAGCCCGTCGGGCCGGTGACGAGCACGATGCCGTTCTTGAGTCCGCAAATCTCCTTGAGCACCTCCGGCAGGTTGTAGTCGCTCCACTGCGGCGGGCGGTTGGGGATGACGCGCATGACGATGGCGTGCGTCCCGCGCTGCATGAAGATGTTGACGCGGAAGCGCGCGAAGCCCGGCGCGCTGAACGAGAGGTCGGCCGAGCCGAACTTCTCAAGGTTCTCGCCGGCCGTCAGGTGGTTGCCGATGATGATCTTGGCGAGCGCGGCGGTGTGCGCGGGCAGGAGCTTTTCGAGGCCGGGCACCTCGACGGGCTGCAACTCGCCGAGCAGCTCGACCTGCGGCGGCGCGCCCCGGCGAGAAGATCAGGTCGCTCACCTTGTCGGAGACGGCCAGCATGCGCTGGAGGACGTTCAGGAAATTCAACTGCGGCGACGCGCCCGCCGCGGCGGGGGGCGGCGGCGCGGCGAAAGGCGCTTGGGGTGTGCTCATCTAAAATCCGCTCCGGGGGTTGTACGCGTAAAGTAGTGCTCGGGTACGAGGATAAGGGCTGGAGGCTGGGAGGCCGGCGGGACGGAACCCGCGGGCCGCGTCCCTTGTCTAAGATGACAGAACGGCGCGCGACTTGGCAAGTGTGAATTTCGCCGGGGCGGGGAAACTTACGTAAACGGTCGTAACGGAAATGACACTCGTCTTGCAAACAACCGTGCGCCGCTTCGGCGTACATCAGAATGTCAGACGGGCGCGGGGCGTGCTCGATACAGCAGTTGAGCCCCGCGAACCGGAAAGGAGGCGCGAGAGAGTATGGCAACATACCGAGACCCCGCGAGAGTCTTTGCACCGCTGGAGATTCTTGAGCGCATCCTCGAAATTCGCGCCGACGCAGGCTACCAGCCGGTGATCTTCCTGCGCTCGGCCGACGACCTCGTCGCGTACTTCGACGCCTACGGCTTCGACGTTTACAGTTTCGACCAGCCCGAGGCCGAGTTCCGCTTCGGCAACTACCGCGCGCCCGTCGCCCCCGGCGGCGACCACGCGCACGAGTCGCCGACGGCGCATTAGGGGAGTAGACAGTAGTCAGTAGACAGTAGCCATTAGGAAAGAAACGAGCGGCGCGTCCGAAGCCTTTGAGGCCGGGCGCGCCGCTTAATTTTTCTACCGGCTACTGACTACCGTCTACTTCAAAGAGCCTTAATAATCGACGAAGGTCACGTCGTCGCCGGAGCCGCGGCCGCCCGTCCACTCGAAGATGTCGTTGTAGATGTAGTCGATCATCTGGCGGGCGCGGAGGTCGCGGCTGTCGCGGACGGCGTCCACGAGGCGCTTGCGGCCGTACTCCTGCCCGTCGGGGCTCAGCGCCTCGGTCGCGCCGTCGGTGTAGAGGACGAGCACCTGGCCGGCGTCGATGGGCAGATAATATTCGTAGTAACGCGTGTCCTTGAAGAGGCCGAGCGGGAGGCCGCCGCGCTCGACGAAGCGCGGGCCGTCGGGGTTGAGGACGAGCAGCGGGTTGTGGCCGGCGTTGACGAAGGCCAGCGTGCGGTTCGTCGCGTCGAGCATGCCGTAGAAGCAGGTGACGAACTGGTGCTGCTCGATGGACTCCCACAGGAGGTAGTTGACCTTCGCCATCGCCACGTTCGGCGCGTAGCCGACGTGGATGGCCGAGCGCAGGGAGGCGCGCAGGAAGGCCATCAGGAGCGAGGCCGGCACGCCCTTCCCCGACACGTCCGCGATGACGAGCCCGAGCTGGTCTTCGTAAGGCTTGACGAAGTCGTAGTAGTCGCCCGAGACCTCCTCGGTCGAGAAGTTGTAGCCGGAGATGTCGAAGCCGTCCAACTCCGGGTCGCGCTCGGGCAGCAGCGCCAACTGCACCTGGCGCGCGACTTCGAGCTGCGCTTCGAGCCGCTTCTTCTCGACCAACTGCTCGTGGAGCATCGCCTTCTCGACGATGATGGCGACCTGCGAGGCGAGGAGCATCAGGAGCTGCTTGTCGTCCTCGGTGTAGGCGTTGAGGTCGTCGGATTCGAGGTCGAAGACGCCGATGACCGAGTCGTTCGAGATGATGGGGGCGACGACCTCGGAGCGCGTCTCCTTGCGGGCGTTGACGTAGCGCGCGTCCTTGCGCACGTCGGGGACGACGACCGCCTCGCCCATCTGCGCGACCCAGCCGATGAGCCCCTGCGCCCAGCCTGAGCCGCAGCTCCATCAGCTCCTCGATGTCGTAGCCGCGCACGGCCTCGGCGTGGAAGACGAGCGAGGCCGTGCCGCCCTCGCTGACGTGCGGGTCGCGGCGGATGATGTAGATGCCCGCCGCGTCGTAGGGCAGCAGCGAGTCGAGCGTGTCCATCACCTGCGCCAGAACCTCTTCGAGGTTGAGCGAGCGGCTGATCTTCCTGGTGATCTCAAGCAGCATCCGCAGCTTGTCCGCCAGGCTCAGACCCTCCGCCCTCGCGCCCACGTCAGCAGTCTCTTCGGCCATAAGCGGAAGATTATAGACCATGAACGATGAACGATGAACGACGAACTTTAAGAACAGTCGGTTTGTCTTCCGTTCAACGTTCGTCGTTCATATTCTTCAAACGCCGTTTCCGTCAACAGCTCCAACTCCAAGGCGGCCGCGGGGTGGTGGCGGAAGAAGTCGTTGATGTCGGAGGGGAGTTCGATGACGGCGAGCGTCAGGCCGCGGGCGCGGAAGAGTTCGCGGTAGCGTGCGGCGGCGCGGCGGCCGGCGGCGTCGGGGTCGAGCGCGGCGACGACGCGGAAGCGGCCGAGCGGCGCGAGCCACTCCTCCTTCAGCCCGCCCGCGCCGACGAGCCCGACGGCGGCGAAGCCGTGCGCGAGGAGCGTGAGCGTGTCGGTGAAGCCTTCGACGAGGTAGACGACGGCGCCGCTCGCGAGCGCGCCCGAGCGCGTCGGCGTTGTAGAGCGCGGGGACGGGGCCGCGCATGTTGTGCCAGCGCGGCTCGACGCCGGCCGCGGTCGTGCGCGCCTGTAGATAGAGCGGCGCGGCCCGCCGACGTAGAACGGGAAGAGCAGGCGGTGGTGGTAGAAGGTCAGATGCTCCTTCCGGTTGAAGAGGCCGGCGCGGCGGAGCGTCTCGACGGAGAAGGCGTCCGACATGCGGCGCATGACGCGCCGGTAGGCGCGGCGCGGGAAGTATGTGACGCCCGCGCGGCGCGCCGTCGCGGCGTCGATGCCGCGGCGCGCGAGGTAGGCCGTGCCTTCGAGCTGGTCTTCGGCGCGGCAGATTTCGAGGAAGCGCGCGCAGACGGCCGCGGTCTGCTCGGCGTCGAGCGGCTCGAAGCTCTCGCCCTCCGTCTCGGCGGCGTCCGGCGCGGAGCGCGAGGCGAGCGAGGGGCGGCGCCCCTTGCGGCCGTCGAGCCCCAGCTCGCGCGCCAGCTCCCGCACCGCGCGCGCGAAGCTGACGCCGTGCATCAGCTCGTAGAAGGTGATGGCGTCGCCGCCCTCGCCGCGCGAGAAGCAGTTGAAGAGACCCTGCTGCAAGTCTATCGAGAGGCTCGGGTGACCCTTGCCGCTGTGCGCGTGCGCGGGGATGGGGCAGAGGCTTTGCAGGCGCGCGCCGTTCTGTGCGCGCCTCGGGGCAGTAGCGCAGGTAGAAGGCGCGGTAGTCGATGCAGCGCTTGACCTCGTCGCGCAGCTCGCGCAGCTCTTCGGGCGCCCCGCCGTCCGTCCTCATACTCAAGAAGTTAATCGGCGGCGGCCGAAATGTGAAGAGACGGGCTGAGCGCCGGGCGAAAAGTCTTCAAGACCTTCAACTTGCCCAACCTTTCGGCGCGAGATAACATCTACGCACGGCGGTATCTTTTCAAACCTCTTGGAGAAGTATAAAACTCAATGCATAACTCAAGTTTCAGACGCCGCGGCCTGAAGGCCGTCTGCGCCCTGCTGCTGCTCGCGTCCTGCGCCGGGCTCGCCTCGCGCGCAGCTCGGCGGCCTGGGCGGCCTCGGCGACAAGCTGAAGAAGAAGACCCCGAACCTGCTCGGCGACAAGCAGCCGATCACCACGAGCCTCCCCGACGCCAAGTGGGGCGACTCCTCGAAGGACGGCTTCACGCCGCGCGAGGCCAGGCGCTCGCTTGATGACCTTGCAGCGCACGCCCAACGGCGGCTTCGTCCTGCAACCCGGCTACTACGAGTTTCAGGATCAGAGCTACTGCCTCAAGGCCGGCACGCACGGCCCCGGCGACGGCGACGGCTACCTCTACGCGCCGCCGAAAGGCCCGGCCGAAGACGCCGTGATGACCATCGTCCGCAACTCGGTCAACCGCCCGGAGATTCCGCAGCAGAAGATTCAGCAGCTCCTGTGGGCCATCATCGCGCGCGCCAAGTTTGAAGACCTACAGGGCGACATCAAGGCCGTCGCCTCGCAACTGCTCACGCCGCGCCAACTCGCGGGCTCAACCGCAGCGCGCTCGACGCGCTCTCGGGCAACGCCCTGACCGACGCGCTCGGCGGCGTCCCCGAGCCGCTCCGCCAGATCGCGCAGGCCGAGGCGGACCTCCGGCGGATGCTGACGACGCCCGGCGCTTCCTTCGCGGAGATGGAGCGCGTCGCCGTGCTCTCGGGCAACGCCCCGCTCGGGCCGGGCAGCCAGAACGTGCCTTCGGGCCGCTGGTCGGTGCACCCGGACGGCTACTACGTGCGCTACCTCCCCTCGGGCTACAGCTCGACGCGCGTGGAGATCTGGGTGCCGCAGGGCAGCCCGTCCGTCGGCAAGGAGTACGACCCGGCGACGCACATCGCCGTCCCCGGCAACACCGCGCGCCAGCGCCTCATCCAGTCCGGCCGCCCGCAGCAGGCGCACTAACTCACGGACTTAAGGAAGTAGACGGTAGTTAGAACAAAGCGGCACGTCCGGCTCTGAAGGCTTCGGGCGTGCCGCTTTTCTTTTGCTACTGACTGCTGACTACTTCAGTCGGCCCCGGCGTTGCGTTCGGCGTTGGCGGCGGCGAAGGCGCGGCGGCGCGAGCTCGCGCGCGGCGTCCTCCTCGGGGTGGCGCTCGCGGTACTCGGCCCACAGACGGCAGACCTTCAGGCGGTACTCGACGAGTTCCCTGCTCACGTTGAAGTGGCGCGACATCTCGATGGAAGTCCTGTTCTGCTTCATCAGACTGCCGCAGCCCCGCGAACGGCACGAGCGCCGCCGCGCCCACGGCGTACGCGGCCTCCTCGTCCGCCTCGTTGTAGTCGCGCGCGACCGTCTTCCCCTGCTTGTTCTGCGCCACAATCGACAGCCGGTTCGCCTTGTGCCCGAGGAAGACGTGGCAGACCTCCTCCATCAGCGTCGCGTTGTTCCGCGCCTTCCCGTGCTTCGGGTTCAGGATGACCAGCCGCCACCCGTTCGGCAGCGGCCTGCGAAGAAGTCCCCCCCGACCAGTCGTTCACGCCCACCCCCAGCAGGTGCTCCCGCGTCTCCTCCGACAGCCCCGCGATCTCGTCGAAGTTAATCACCATCAGCCTCGCGAAGTACGCCAGCTCGAAAGGGTCGAGCGGCTCGTCCTCCCGACGCAGCCCCGCGAAGTCGCGCAACCCCAACGCGCGCACCTCGTACTGTCTCCCCTTAAAAGTCGGCGGCAGGTTCTCCGTGTCCACGTCCCGAATTATACCCGCCCGGCGGGAGTTTTCCCCCATCGAATTCGACACCCGACCTCAGACGTAGAGACGGCCCTCGCGCGGGTAGCGCCGGTGTCGTGCGACGGAAGCGTGGTCGGTCTCGCGCCAGGAGCGCGCGGCGCCGAGGGCCGCGAGGACCGCGTCGAGCGCGTCGCCGCCGCCGTTGCGCATGATGCGGAGGCGGTCGGTCGAGCGGGATGCAGACGTGCGCGACGAGGCCGTCGAGTATCGCGCCGGCGCGTGCGCCGGCGGCGGGCGTCAGCGGGCCGCCCTCCGGCTGCTTGTAGTTCTGGTGCGGGAGCTTCATGCGCTTGAGCGTCGAGGCCGGGCACGCCTCGACGAGCACGCGGCGCGCGCCGTCGAGCCGCCGGTACTGGAACGGCAGGATGGCCGTGTCGCGGCGGCGGCGGAGCGGCGCGAGCACGTCGCGCATGCCGTGGAACGTCTGGTAGATGATGCGGTAGTGGTACGGGTCGAACGGCGCGCGCTCCTCGATGTCGGTCAGGCGGCGGATGTGCTTCAGCCCCGCACAACTCCTTCGACCGCCGCACGCATTCGAGCCCCGCGCCGTACCCGTCCTCGCCCCACTCGCCCAGAAACTCAAACTGCCTCGACCAGCGCTCGCCCAACACCTCGACCGGCATCCCGAACGGGAAGTCCAGAGTCCACAGAGCGCGCCCTCCGACTTCCCTATCAACCCGACCAGATGCCCCAAAGCCTCCGCCCGCTCCGCCGTCCCGCACAGGTCTTCCAACCGCGCCAACTCCGCCAGACTCCACGGACTCTCGACAACCCTCGTCCTTCCGCCCGCGCTCAATCCGCGCCACCCACGTATTCCGCCCCGCCAAACGCGCCCCGCTAAAATCGACGCCGTAAATCACCCTGAACTTCAAAACAGACTTCCCCTTGCTCGTTCCGCTGCTCTGCGGGAGAGTGGCGCGACGATGCAACACGTCACTCTCCCGCAGGGCTTACGCCTTACTGCCCGCCCCCGTGCGCGGCCGCGGCACGCTTCTGCAACTCCTCGGGCGGCACGTCCTCGACGTGCGTCGCGACGTACCAGACGTGGCCGAACGGGTCTGTCACGCCGCCCGTCCGGTCGCCGTAGAACTGATCGGCCACGGGCCTCGTCAACGTCGCCCCGGCCTCGACGGCCCGCCCCACCGTCGCGTCCACGTCCTCGACGTACAGCATCAGGCTGACCGGCGAGCCGCCGAACGCCTGCGGGCCGCGCGCGTTGATCTCGGGGTGCTCGTCGGCCAGCATGACGTGCGAGTCGCCGATCTTGATTTCGGCGTGGCCGATGCGCCCGTCCGGCCCATCCATGCGGAATAACTCCGTCGCGCCGAACGCCTGCTTGTAAAACTCTATAGCGCGCGCCCCGCCGTCCACGACCAGATAAGGCGTCACGCTGTGATAACCCTCCGGGATGGGATTCACTTTCTCAGCCATGATTCTCTCCTTTGCATTAAGAATCTGATCGGGAGATTCAGATTGTGCCTGATGTTTCGACGACCATTCCGGCCGAAGGCGAGGGGCCTCTGCGGTTAAAACTGTCTGTGAATAACTGCCAATCGAAAGGGCGCCCGACCCGCTTGAGTCGAGCGCCTCTCGCAGTTTAGTTTCCACTTACTCCGCCGTACTTGCGGCCTTTGCGGGCGCGGGCGTCGGTGCCGGGCGCGCTGAACTGCTGGTAGGCGACGCGGAAGAGTTCGGAGAGGGCTTTGGCCGTCTCGGGCGTCAGGTTGCGGTCGGCGCGCAGGTGCGCTTCGACGATGTCGGGCGTGGCCTCGTGCGGGAAGTAGACGACGGCCGAGGTGTCCGTGCCCTCTTCGGTCTTGCGCGCGCCCATGACGCGCTCCATGGGCATGTCGAGCCAGCCCGTGAGGCGCGCGATGTTGTCGGCGTCGGGCTTGCCCGTGCCGTTCTCGATGCGCGAGAGCGTCGAGGCCGAGACTTTCGTCTCGTCCGCCACGTCCCTCAGACTCAAGACCCAGCTCCTCGCGCTTGCGGCGGATGGCGCGGCCCAGCTCGACCGTGTTGACTAAACTCTTCGACTGATCTGCCATTTTCGGCCTCCTTCGGGGCTGACCGGACGAGCCCTACACGGACCCCGGCGCCCACCTTCACAACCCCAACATAGCACAAGAAAATTTCCTGCGCAAGACCTTGTTTTATGCTTGCAACAAACCGGGAACGGTGGTACACTGTTTCACGTATGAAACAGAGCGTTGCAGCAAACACGCGGCGACTCTGAGATTCGAAGGAGTGAAACAGAAGGTGAGCGACGTGATCTGGGAGACATTCGACGGCCTGTTCAAGACCCTGCACCGGCAGGGGCGGCGCGTCGAGGAGTTGGAGGCGCGGGTCGTCGAGCTGGAGCGTCGCTTGCAGGAGCGCGCCGTCGGCTTCGCCCCGCAGCCCGAAGCGGCCGAGCGCGTCGTCACGCAGATGCCGACCGAGAAGCGCCGCCTGAAGAGTTTCCGAGAGGTTCGGACGGAGGATTTGCAAGCCATGACTGCCGTACTCGACAAGAAAGCTTTGATGCGCGACAAGCGCGCGCAGGGCATCGCCGCGATGGGTCTGGTCAACCGCGAGGGCGACCGCTTCCGCGTGACCACGCCGACGCTGCGCGGCCGGCGCGCCTCCTACGAGGTCTGGCGCGACGAGGCGGGGCAGTGCGCTGCACCTGCCTTGAGTTCGAGGAGCAGTCGGCCGTGGACGGGCGCTACCGCTGCGAGCACATCCTCGCCGTCAAGCACGCCGTCCTGGCCAAGAACACGGAGGCCGCGGCCAAGCAGCAGGCGGCCCCGCAGGCAGACGCCCCGCAGGCGCAGGGCGCGACTCCCGAGAACGTTGTTGCGGCGGAGACGCCCAACACTTTGACGCAAACCGCATCCGAGAAGCTCGGCGAGGCTGCCGCGGAGGCCACCCTAAGTGCCCCGCGCAAAGCGCCGCGCTTCGTACGGGAGCAGAACGAGCAGCCGGAAGTCAGGTCGGAGGTCGAGTTCATCGCCCCGGCCGCGACGCCTCAGCGTTCGCTCGCGGAACACGAAGAGACGGAGGAGCTAGAGATGACGAAGAAAGCAACCGCACACGTTCAGCAGGCGGAAGAGGAGCAGGACTTCATCACCGCCGAAGAGTACGAGCAGCAGGCGTCGCGCGCCGGTCGTGCCGCTCTCGTTCGCGAAGACTTTGAGCACCTTGAAGCAGCCCGTAGACCCGCGCCTCATCAAGACGCGCGAGGGCTGGCGCGACCGCAACGGCAACCAGCACATGGTCGAGTACGTCGAGTGGCACACGGTCGCCGACATCCTCGACCGCGTCGCGCCCGACCTGGTCGCACGCCGTCCGCGGCATCGTCCAGATCGGCGACATGGTCGCCGTCACCTGCGCCATCACCATCGACGGCGTCACGCGCGAGGGCGTCGGCACGGGTAACGCCGACAACGAGACCGGCATCAAGAAGGCCGAGCACGACGCCCTGAAGCGCGCGGCCATCAAGTTCGGCATCGCGCGCGAGCTGTACCAGCGCGAGTCGCGAAGTCATCGAGCGCGACGGGCGCGGGCGCCGCAGCCCGGCGAGTTCCCGAAACGACCCGCTCGCCAAGTCGATGGCCGACCTCGTCACGCCGAAGCAGCTCGGCATGATCCGCGCGCTCGCGCGCGAGGCGGGCGTGGACCCCGACGAGGAGAGCCAGCAGGTGATGCGCGTGCCGCACCGAGGAGCTGTCGAAGCGCGCCGCTTCGAGCTTCATCGACCACCTCAAGGGCTTGCAGAACCAGCAGACCTTCGAGGTGCGCCGCGCGAGCTAACGCGTGAGCAGTGAGCGGTGAGCAGTCGAGCGGTCTTGAAGCGAACTGCTCACCGTCTCAGACATCTAAATAACTGCTTACTGGCAAGGGGGTGAAAGAAGATGACGACCGAAGAGTTGATCGAGGAGATGAAGCCGCTCACGCTTGAGCTCGAATACGCCGACGAGGCGCGGAGCTCGAGCGCGTCGAGGCGGCGCAGACGGACGCACGCATGAGGACGAGCCGGCCGAGCAGCGGACGAAGAAGGAGCAGATCTCTCGCTCTTACGAGTCGGGCACGAAGGACATCGCGGAGATCGTGCGGCGCGTGAAGGCGCGGCCCTCCTACGTCGCGCAGGTCTTGCAGCACGCCGGGCATCTGGACGGCTACTTCGACCTCTACACGACCACGGGGCGGGAGCAGAACGTCTACACGCGCTACTTCCGCAACGTGCTCCACTTCCGCAACGTCGAGGCGGCGCGCGAGAGCGTGCCGCGCATCGACCGGCTCTACAACTACTTCGAGCGGCTCGGCGACCGCGCCGGCCAGCATCAGGCGATGATCCTGGCGCTCACGGGCAAGAACCGCGCGCGCTGGTCGGGCAAGACCGAGGAGTCGCAGATCTTCAGCGACTGGCTCGCCGCGCACTAACGACGGCGCGGCCCCGACGACTTTTAAGTGAATGGCCCGACGCTTTAAGGGCCGAGCAGCTTTAAGAAGGAACTTATGAAGTTCTTGACCCGTGAGGCGCAGTTTTCCGCTTCGTTCGGCGTTAGACTTCATCGTTTCCGAACGAACAAGGGGCGGGTTTGAAGGTGAGTTTTCAAATGTTTGAGGGCTCACCTTCATTTTTTCACACGCGCACGGCGCGTTTCATGTAAGCTTCCGCGCGGCAACTTGAGCCCTTGTCTCTCGGGCGCGACTCGCACGCGCCCGGCCGGAGCGCCGCACACGACCTATCGGCGGCCCTCGCTTTTCCGGCCATGCGAGACGTTCCGGGGGCTTCCTGCGCGGGTTCAGACAGCTCGCTTTCGTCTTTAAACCTCGCCGGTACAGGTTCTACCAAACAAGCTTCAGAGGAGACACAGACATGTCCGAACAAACGATGCCCGCGAACGGGTCTTTCTGCTGGAACGAGCTTTCGACCACCGACGACGCCGCCGCCATCAAGTTCTACACCGAGCTGCTGGGCTGGGCAGATTAAGAGGTCGGACATGCCGCCGTGCGAAGGGTCGGAGGCGGCGGCGCCGCCGATGGTCTACAACGAGATCGTCGTGGACGGCAAGCACGTCGGCGGCATCTTCAAGATGGGGGCGGAGTTCGGCCAGATGCCTTCGCACTGGATGGCCTACGTCGCCGTGGAGGACGTGGACGCGAAGGCCGCGCAGGTCGCGGAGCTGGGCGGCAAGGTCTGCGTCCCGCCGACCGACATCCCCAACACCGGCCGCTTCTGCGTCATCAACGACCCGACGGGCGCCACCATCTCGCTCATCACGCTCAAGGGCGCGCACTCCTGAGCGCACGCCGTCGCAAGCCCCCCCGCCCCGATAACTGCTTCCCCTGACGGAAAGGAGAAGGGTCACACATGAAAATCAACTACCCGGCCGTCGCCGCGTCGGCCGCTCGCCTACTGGGTGCTCGGCGCCCTCTGGTACTCGCCGCTGCTCTTCGCGCGCCCCTTCATCGCGCTCAAGGGCTGGACGCCCGAGCAGTTGGCGGCCATCGAGGCGCAGAGCCACGCCGCCGAGATCGGCCTGGCCTTCCTCACCTCGCTTCTGCTCGCCTACGTGCTCGCGCACTTCGTCAAGTTCACGGGGGCCGAGACGGCGCGCACGGCGCGCTCACGGGCTTCTGGCTCTGGCTCGGCTTCGTCGTGACGACGAACCTTGAGACGGTCATCTTCGAGCAGCGCCCGCTCGGGCTCTACCTCATCAACAACGGCTACCACCTCGTCGGCCTCCTCGGCATGGGCGCCCTGCTCGCCGTCTGGCGCCGCCGCGAGGCGCGCGTCCCCGCCTACCAGAGCTGAGAGAAGGCGTGAGCCGTGAACCGTAAACCGTGACGAGAGGAAGCAACTCCGTCTTCCTCTCGTCACGGTTTACGGTTCACGGCTCACGCGGCATAATCTGCTGTCATGCCTGCGAAGAATGAAGACCTGCACGGCAACGTGCCGGACAAGTCGAACGTGGCGCTGCTGCTCATCGACGTGATCAACGACCTGGAGTTCGAGAGCGGCGAGGAGTTGCTGCGGCACGCGCTGCCGATGGCCGAGCGTCTGGCCGCGCTCAAGCGGCGCGCGAAGGAGGCGGGCGTCCCCGTCATCTACGTCAACGACAACTTCGGCAAGTGGCAGTCGGACTTCAAGAAGATTCTCGAACACTGCCTCAAGGACGACGTGCGCGGCCGGCCGCTCGCCGAGCTGCTGCGGCCCGAGGAGACGACGACTACTTCGTCCTCAAGCCGAAGCACTCCGGCTTCTTCTCGACCACGCTCGACATCCTGCTCGACTACCTCCAGGCCCGGACGCTCATCCTGACGGGCCTGACCGGCGACATCTGCGTCCTCTTCACCGCGAACGACGCCTACATGCGCGACTTCAACCTCGTCGTCCCCGCCGACTGCGTCGCCTCGAACGACCCCGCGCGAGAACGAGTACACGCTCAGGAAGATGGAGGGCCTGATGGACGCCGACATCCGCCCCTCGGCCGAGATCGACTTCGAGGCGCTCAAGCGCGCCCCCGCCCGCGAGGCCGAGCCCCGCCCCGAGCCCGAGCCGCAGCGGCGGCGCGCTGAAGAGCTCTCGGCGCCCGAACGCTCACACTTCCCCTTGACGCCGGAGGCCGTGCCGCATTAGTTTTACACGCCGCCCGCGCGCCGGGGCGCGCTCCCGTACACAAGGCCGGCGGCGGCGCGAAGGGTTTCGCCCGGACCGGCAAGACTGGCTTTCAAACAAACACCTCGCGGCAGTTGTCTCTCGACGGGCCGACCCGAAAGGCCCGCGACTTCCCCAAGGAGAAGAACCGAACCGATGACAACCAAACTGATCTCCCTCTTCGCGCTCTGCGTCGCGCTGTGCCTCGGTCATGCTTGCCTGCGGCGGCGCGCGAAAACACCAACACCGCCCACGCCAACGCCACGGCCAACTCGAACACGAAGGCCGCCGCCACGCCCGCCACCACGCCGGCCACCACCGCGACGCCCGCCAGCACCACGCCCGCGGCCGGCGACATCGGCGTGGCCGAGTGCGACGACTTCCTGAAGAAGTACGAGGCGTGCGTCAGCGGCAAGGTGCCGGCGGCCGCGCAGGCGACCTTCAAGTCCTCCATGGACCAGTGGCGCACCTCCTGGAAGCAGTTGGCCGCGAACCCGCAGACCAAGTCCACGCTGGCGGCGGCCTGCAAGTCCTCGATGGATCACGGCCAAGACCTCGCTCGCCTCCTACAACTGCACCTGGTAGGCGCCGAGTTACGACCGCACAGACGAAAAGGCCCGGCGAGTTTCCGACTCGCCGGGCCTTTTCGTTCGAGCGCGTGCGGCGCCTGTCGCGTCTACTCCTCGAACGTCTTCGACTGCGGGTTGCGGCCGCGCATGGCGGCGGTGGCGAGGTCGCGCGCGCGCGGCAGCGAGTCGATGGCCTTCCCGACCTGCGGGTCGTCGAGCATCGAGCACCTGCGTCGCCTTGACCGAGCCGTAGGCGGCGGTCGTCAGGTCGTAGCGCAACTGGCGCGCGATGAACTCGCGCCCCTTGTCGAGCTGCGCCTCGGTGAGCTTCAGCTCCTCGCCGTAGTGGGCGACGGCGAACTCCTTGAACGCCTTGTAGACCTTGTCGTCCACGACGAAGGCCGTCGGCGCTCGACGTTGCGCTCGAACTCGGGCATCCCGCCGACCTTGAAGCTCTGCGGCACGCCCGGCACGCGGCCGTTCACGGCCTCGCGGGCGAAGGCGAAGATCGGGTCGATGAGACGAATCTGCGGCGGCGTGAGCGTGCGCGCCTTGACGGCCTCGTCGGGCGCGATGCCGCCGCCGCCGTAGATGGGGCGGCCCGTGTCGGTGTGCGTCTCGTTGCCCTTCGGCTTCTCGGCCTGCGGCCTCTTCCTGCGTGCCGTTGACGCGGCCGTAGATGTAGTCGTAGTAGCTCTGGTTCGAGTAGTCGCGCTGGATGAGCCGGCCCGAAGGCGTGTAGTACTTCGAGGTCGTCAGCGTGAGCGCCGTCCCGTACTCCAGCGGCATGATCGACTGGACGAGCCCCTTGCCGAAAGAGGTCTCGCCGATGATGAGCGCGCGGTCGTGATCCTGCCACGCGCCGGCGACGATCTCAGAGGCCGAGGCCGTGCCGCGGTTGACGAGGACGACGAGCGGCGTCGGGTCGGGCTTGCGGTTGTCGGAGCTGAGCTCGCGCTGCATGCCGCGCGTGCCGCGCCCCTTCTGCGTCAGGATGGTCTGCCCCTGCGCGAGGAACTGCTCGGCCACGATCTTGGCCTGGTCGAGGATGCCGCCGCCGTTGTTGCGCAGGTCGACGACGAGCCCCGTCATGCCCGTGCTCGCGCAGGTACTTGAGCGCCGAGATGAACTCCTCGGCCGTCGTGTAGTTGAAGCCGCGCGTCATGTCGATGTAGCCGACGCCGGGCTTGATGAAGTAGGCGTCGGGCACGGTCGGCTGCGGGACGGCGTCGCGCGTGATCTCGACCGTCTCCTTCTGGCCGTTCGAGGCGCGCTCGACCGAGACGCGCACCGGTGGTGCCGCGCGGCCCGCGCAGCATGTCGCGCACCTCGCCCGAAGCCTTGCCCTTGACGGGCTTGCCGTCGATCTCGGTGATCTTGTCGCCGAAGCGCAGGCCGGCGCGGTAGGCGGGCGTCGACTCGAAGGTGGCGAGGATGTAGGTGTCGGTGTTGCCGCCGATCTTGCGGTCGCCGATGGTGGCGCCGATGCCGTAGTACTCCGAGCGCCAGTCGGCGCGCTGCTCCTCGAACTCCTTCGCGTCGTAGAAGTTCGAGTGCGGGTCGAGCGTGCGCAGCATGCCGATGATCGAGGACTTGAAGACCTCGTCGTACTTCACCTTGCTGCCGTCAACGTGGTTGTCCTGGATGACGGTCAGCGCCTCGGCCACGTCGGCCTCAAGGCCCTCGGTGGCGTCGGAGGGGCGCGGGCGGCGCGTGCGCGCGTTGGGCGACGCAGTGCCGCCGTCAGAAGGCGCGGCCGGGCGGCGTGCGCCGGGCGTCGGCGGGCGGCTGCGCGCCGCTCTGCTGCGCGATGACGAAGGCCGGGAGCGAGACGGCGAGCAGGAGGAGCGTCGCGAGCGCGGTGGAGATTCTCTTTTTCACGGAGACAGACCCTCAGTTAAAACCCAAGATTCGAAGGGGCGCCGGGCGAGCCGTAGCGCGGCGCGTAAATCCAAGCTGTGACTCCGCCCGTTCCGAAGGCAGGTCGGTGTAGTGTAATTGATGAGCCGCACCGGCGGCAAGGTTGCAAACCTGCCGGGGATGACCCACTCCGCCTTGCGCCCGCCGCACGCCCCCCTTAGAATGCCTCTCAAGCAGTTTGCCGACAGCAAAACAGCGAGTGACCGCCCCGCGGGGCCAGTCCGCGGGGACTCAGCGCGAGTCCCGCGCCGCGAGAGGAGGTTTTGAGCAGCACTATGAGCAGCCCGAACGACCCCAGAGAGCCCGAAATCCTCGACCCCATCGACGACCTGATGATCCCCGAGCACGACGACGAGCAGGCGCACGGCGACCGCGCCCACGTCTCCTCGTCGGTGCGCGACATCGCCTCGCGCATCCCCGAGTCTTTGGCCTCCATCGGCCGCGACATCAGCCGCACGGTCGAGCGCGCGCTCTCGGCCAAGGACGACTACGTCGTCGCCGTCAAGGTCTCGCACGAGGCGCAGGAGCGGCTCGAACAGTTGGTGCAGGCCGGCGTCTTCCGCAGCCGCGCCGACGCCGCCGCCTTCCTCATCGACGAGGGCATCAAGGCGCAGGCCGCACTCTTCGAGCGCGTCTCGCTCAAGCTCTCCGAGATCGAGCGCCTCCGCGCCGAGCTGCGCGGGATGATTACGAAGCCGGAATGACGGGTGACGGGTGACGAGAATGATGGGCGGAGCAAGCCTTGTCTTTCATCTCATCACTCATCACTTATGACTCATCACTCACCAGGGGGTTTTTCACTTGTCCACAGCCAAGCTGCCGCAGGCTCCCGTCGAGATTTACACTTTGGGGAATGGCCTGCGGGTCGTTTTGAGCGAAGACCATTCGGTGCCGGTCGTCTCGGTCGCCGTCTACTACGATGTCGGCTCGCGCAACGAGCGCGAGGGGCGGACGGGCTTCGCGCACCTCTTCGAGCACATGATGTTTCAGGGCTCGGAGAACGTGCCGAAGGCCGGCCACTTCCAGTACATCTTCAACAACGGCGGCACGATGAACGGGACGACCTCCTCGGAGCGCACCAACTACTACGAGACGCTGCCCAGCCAGCCAGCTTGCCGCTCGCGCTCTGGCTCGAATCCGACCGCATGCGCTCGCTGCAAGGTGACGCAGGAGAACCTCGACAACCAGCGCGAGGCCGTCAAGGAGGAGAAGCGGCTCTCCTACGACAACCGCCCCTACTCGAACGCCTTCCTGCGCCTGAACGAGCTGGTCTACAAGAACCCGCGCAACGCGCACTCGACCATCGGCTCGATGGAAGACCTCGACGCCGCGACGGTCGAGGACGTGCAGGAGTTCTTCCGCATCTACTACGCGCCGAACAACGCCGTGCTCACCATCGCCGGCGACTTCGACTCCGACGAGGCGCGCGCGCTCGTCGAGAAGTATTTCGCCTCCATCCCCTCGCAGCCCGCGCCGCCGCCCGTGGACGTGAGCGAGCCGGAGGAGGTCGCCGCGCGTTCGGAAATCTACCGCGACCCGTTCGCGCAGCTCCCGGCCATCATGCTCGGCTGGAAGGCGCCCGCGCGGCGCACGCCCGACTTCTACGCGCTCTCGCTCGGCTCGCGACCTGCTGCTCGACGGCGACAGCTCGCGCCTCTACCAGCGGCTCGTCAAGGACGAAGAGTCGGTCGTCGGCATCCAGGGCGGCATGGGCGAGCGGCGCGGGCCTTCGACGCTCTACATCTTCGCCATCCCGAAGCCCGGCCACACGACCGAGGCCATCCGCGCGACGATTCAGGAGGAGATCGAGCGGCTCGGGACGGAAGGCCCGACGCCGGAGGAGATGGAGAAGCTGCGCAACACGCTCCTCAACGACGCCGTGCGGAGCCGCCAGTCCACGCTCTTCCGCGCGCAGCGCCTCGCCGAGTACACGCTCTACGACGGCGACCCGACCCACTTCAACACGGAGCTTGAACGCTACCTCGCCGTCACCCCCGAACGGATACGCGACAGCGTCAAACGCTACCTGCTCACGGACAACCACTCCGTCATGGAGGTCGTCCCCGCGCACGCGGCCGACGCAGAGCCCGCGCCGGCCGAGCCCGACGCCGACCAGACGAGCCCGACGAGCCCGGCGCCCCGCCGCCGCAGGTTCCCGCGCCCCCGCCCGCGGAGCCCGCTCCCCCGACCGAACCCCCGCAGCCCGCCGCCGAACCGGCCGCCGCGCTGCAACAGGAGCAGGCATCCCCGGCGAATGAATGAAAGGAAAGTGATGAGTGATGAGTGATGAGTGATAAGAGAAGAACAAGGCCCGCTTGTCTTCTCTTATCACTCATCAGCTCATCACTCATCACGTGTGATTCAACATTGAGTGCTAACGACACAGAAGATTTCCGCCGCCAGCCGCCCGCGCCGCTGCCGGTGCGCCCGCTGAACCTGCCCGAGCCCGCGGAGACTCAGCTCGCCAACGGCCTGCGCGTCGTCGTCGTCGAGCAGCGGCGGCTCCCGCTCGTCAGCTTCCGCCTCGCCTTCCGCTCGGGCGACTCGTCCGACCCTTTGGACCTGCCCGGCCTGACCGACGTGATGACGGACATGCTGGTCGAGGGCACCGAGTCGCGCACCTCGCGCCAGATCGCCGAGGAGGTCGCGCGCTACGGCGCGACGCTCACGGCCGGCGCCTCCTCGGACTATCTGACCGTCGCCGCCTCCTCGCTCGCCGCCTACTCGGACGAGGTGCTCGAACTGCTCGCCGACGTGACGCTGCGGCCCGTCTTCCCCGAAGGCGAGCTGGCGCTCGCCAAGGCCAACGCGCAGCAGAACCTGATCGCGCAGCGCGCGCAGCCCTCGTTCCTCGCCTCCGAGGCCGTCGCGCGCGTCCTCTTCGGCCAGCACCCTTACGCCGTTGTCGCCTCCACGCCCGAGTCCATCGAGGCCATCGGCCGCGACCCGGTTGTCCGGCACCACCGACAGCTCCTCGTGCCGAACAACGCCGTGCTGTTCGTCGCCGGGGACGTGAACCGCGAGCACGTCGTCGCCGGGGTCGAGCGGCTCTTCGGCGGCTGGGCGCCGGGCGAGGTCAACGCGCCGCAGTTCCCCGCCCCGCCCGAGAGGGACGAGCGCGTCGCCTACCTCGTGAACCGCCCGGGCTCGGCGCAGTCCAACATCCTCGTCGCCAACACGGCCATCAAGCGCACGGACCCCGACTACTTCCCCGTGCTCGTCATGCACACCATCCTCGGCGGCAACGCCTCGGCGCGGCTCTTCATGAACCTGCGCGAGGAGAAGGGCTACACCTACGGCGCCTACTCGCAGCTCGACGCGCGGCGCTTCGCCGGCTCCTTCCGCACGACGACCGAGGTGCGGGGCGAGGTGACGGGCCTCTCGCTCAAAGAGATTTTTTACGAGCTCGACCGCATCCGCGACGAGGACGTGTCCGACCAGGAGCTTTCGGACGCGAAGACCTATCTGACCGGCATCTTCCCCATCCGGCTTGAGACGCAGGAGGGGCTCGTCGATCAGCTCGTCCAGATACGCATGCACGACCTCGCGCCCGACTACCTCCTGACCTACCGCGACAACATCCAGCGCGTGACGAAGGAGGACGTGCGCCGCGCCGCCCGCCGCAACGTGACGCCCGAGCGCGCGGCCGTCGTCGTCGTCGGCGACGGCGCGCAGATACGCGAACAGGTCGCGCCCTACGTCACGCGCGTCGAGGAGTTCGTCGGCGCGCGCGGCGGCGCGGCCGGCGCCTGAGTTCTCGACACCACGACTTTCAACAGACTTAACATTCGACAGGGGGGAGATGACTTTTATGAATCTGGTTGGGACATGGAATCTTGAGGTGGCGACGCCCTTCGGCAAGCACCCGGCGACGCTCGTCTTCGAGGGCACGGGCGGCGCGCTCACCGCACACATCAGCTCGCGGCTCGGGGACGCGCCGCTCGAATCCCTGACCGTCACGCACGACGGCTTCGACGCGCGCGTCACGATGGACTTCC
This sequence comes from uncultured Acidobacteriota bacterium, assembly GCA_963726735.1. Classification (GTDB taxonomy): domain Bacteria; phylum Acidobacteriota; class Blastocatellia; order Pyrinomonadales; family Pyrinomonadaceae; genus QHXN01. The sequence continues at coordinate 1,557,073 of CAVSDM010000016.1, read as the reverse complement.
AGGGCAAGCCCTACGCCGCCGGCATCAAGGGACAGGTTGATAATGACTCCATCAACGGCACCATCAAGGTCAACCTCCCCATCGCGCCCGCCATCAAGTACACCGGCACCCGCGCCGGCTGAACAGTAAGCGGCAGCCGGTCGGGAGAGCTTTCTTCCGACTGGCTGCCGCCTGCCGACTACCGGCTACTCTTTCTGTTGCTGTCGCGGCCCAATCTGAGTATGATTCCAACGCCGATGCGACACTACGCCAGTCCCCATTTCCGGCCGCTCGACTCCCGCGCGAACCTCTTCGCGGACTAGCCGCGCTCTCCTCTCTCGTCCACACACCTCGCTGAACTACCCGCCCTCGCTGAACTCGAAGAGGAGATTCATCATGTCCGCAATCACCGCAGTTAAAAGGCCCGAGATCAAGACCGAACTGCCCGGCCCGCACGGCAGGGAGATAATCGAGGCCGACGCCCGCTGGCTCACGCCCTCTTACCCGCGCCCCGACTACAAGCTCGTCGTCGAGCGCGCCTCCGGCGTCTGGGTCGAGGACGTGGACGGCAACACGTTCCTCGACTGCAACGCGGGCGTCGCCGTCTGCTCCACGGGCCACTGCCACCCCGAAGTCGTCCGTGCGATACAGGAGCAGGCCGCGCGCCTCATACACATGTGCGGCACCGACTACTACTACCGCCACATGCCCGACCTCGCGCGCAAGCTCGAAGAGATCGTCCCCGTCCCCGGCCCGACCCGCACGCACTTCGCCAACAGCGGGACGGAGGCCGTCGAGTGTGCGCTCAAGCTCGCCATCCACGCCACGGGGCGCGAGAAGTTCATCGCCTTCTTCAACAGCTTCCACGGCCGCACGCTCGGGAGTCTTTCGCTCACCTCTTCGAGGGTCGCGCAGCGCCGCGGCTTCAAGCGCTCGGCGCTCGACGTGACGCACGTCCCCTACCCGAACGTCTTCCGCCACCCCTTCACCGGCGAGCAGTCGGACGCCGAGACCGTGAGCCGCGCCTGCCTCGACTGGATCGAGAAGCGCCTCTTCCTGACGACGACGCCGCCCGACGAGGTCGCCGGCATCGTCGTCGAGGCCGTGCAGGGCGAGGGCGGCTACGTCCCCGCGCCGCGCGAGTTCCTACACGGCTTGCGCCGCATCTGCGACGAGCACGGGATACTCTTGATTGTGGACGAGGTGCAGTCCGGCTTCGGCCGCACCGGCAAGATGTTCGCGTGTGAGCATTACGACTTGAAGCCCGACATCATCACGCTCGCCAAAGGCATCGCTTCGGGGATACCCATGGGCGCGTGCGTGGCGCGGGCCGAGTTGATGGACTGGAAGCCGGGCGCGCACGCCTCGACCTTCGGCGGCAACCCCGTCGCCATCGCCGCCGCGCTCAAGACCATTGAGTTGTTGGAGGGCGGGCTCGTCGCCAACTCGGCCGAAGTCGGCGACTACCTGCAAGCGGGCCTGCGCCGCCTGATACGGAAGCACGACTGCATCGGCGACGTGCGGGGTTTCGGGCTGATGGTCGGCTGTGAGTTCGTCCGCGGCGGCGGCTCGCGCGAGGCGGCGCCGGAGCTGCGCGACCGCGTCGAGATGGAATGCTACAAGCGCGGCCTCATCGTCCTCGGCTGCGGCTACAACACCATCCGCTGGTCGCCCCCGCTCACGCTCACGCGCGAGAACGTGGACGTGGCCCTCGAAATCTTCGACGCCGCGATCACGGCCGCGCGGCAGTAGGCGGTAAGCAGATGGCAGTAGGCAGTTAAGCTCTGGTCGCCGCTGACGCGGCAACTGCCTACTGCCTACTGCCCTTCCCCATTTGACTTAAGCCGCCGTCATCTTTAAAGTTACGCGTCGGTCACCGCCCTTCCCGGTGCGGCCTCGACCGAAACGTTACACGCGGCAAGTCGTCCGCACTCCCTGCACTGAATCCCGTTTCTTCTTTCTCCAGGATGAAATACTGACTATGCGTTACCCCAGGAAATGGCAGCTGGCATTCGTGTGCCTGCTCGCGCTCGGACTGCTCCCCTTCGCGCCCGCGCCGCGCGGCACCGCGCAGGCGCCCACTTACACGGTCACAGACCTCGGCACCCTCGGCGGCGTACAGAGCCGAGCGTTAGGGCTCGACGCGTGCGGCCGCGTGGTCGGCGAGTCGCAGGCCGCGGCGGGCGCCGCGGCCCCCTTCCGCCCGTTCCACTGGAACAACGGGACGATGACTGACCTCGGGACGCTCGGCGGGCCGACGGGGACGGCGACGGCCGTCAACCAGGGCGGCACCGTCGCCGGCTCCTCGACGACGGCGGGCGGCTCGCAGCACCCCTTCATCCGGCCCGCGGCCGGCCCTTTGCAGGACATCGGCACGCTCGGCGGCCCCAGCGCCGAGGCGCACGACATTAACGCCTCGGGGCTGGTCGTCGGCGTGTCGGAGGAGAACGGCGGCATCCAGGACCGCGCCTACATCTGGCAGCCGGGCGTCGGCATGACGGGGCTGACGGCGACGTGGGGCACGCCCATCCGGGCCTTCGGCATCAACGACGCGGGGCAGGTGGCGGGCACCGCCAACCACAACACCTCGGGCACGCACGCCTTCGTCACCATCGGCGGCGACGCGAAGGACCTCGGCACGCTCGGCGGCGCCGTCAGCATCGCGACCGAGGTCAACGACCTCGGCGAGGTCGCGGGCTACTCCTACATCACCATCCCGCCGAACACCATCACGCAGTTCTTCCACGCCTTCCGCTGGAAGGACGCTAACGGCAACGGCCAGTCCGACGCCGGCGAGATGCTCGACCTCGGCGTGCTCTCCGGCGACAAGAACAGCTACGCGCACGACCTCAACGACAGCGGCGTGGTCGTCGGCTACTCGGAGACCGGCGCGCCGGGCGACGCCAACGTGACGCGCGCCTTCATCTGGACGAGCGCGGACGGACTGCGCGACCTCAACGCCGTCGCGACGGGCACCAACTGGACTTTCCGCGAGGCGCGCGGCATCAACGACCGCGGGCAGATCGTCGGCGTCGGCGTCAACCCCGGCGGCCAGTTGCACGCCTACCTGCTCACGCCGTCCAACGTCGGCCCCTCGCCCTGCGACGCGACGCCGATGCCCAACGCCACCCCGATAGCGAACCCGGGCGGCCCCTACACGGGTCAGACCGGTCAGGCCGTGCAGTTCAACGGCTCCGGCTCGTCCGACTCCGACGGCACCATCACCTCGTACAGTTGGGACTTCGGCGACGGCTCCACGCCCGGCACGGGCGCCACGCCCACGCACGCCTACGCCGCGGCCGGCACCTACACCGTCACGCTGACCGTCACCGACGACGACACCGCCACGGCCTCGGCCGCGACGACGGCGACCATCTCCGCCGGGCCGGTGACGGCCGGGTTGCAGTACTACCCGCTGGCGCACCCGGTGCGCCTCCTCGACACGCGCGCCGGCACGACGGCCTGCTTCACGCCCGGCGCCCCGCTCGCGGCCAACGCCTCCCGCACGCAAGCGGCCGTCGGCACCTGCGACGGGCTCACCATCCCCGCCGCGGCCAGAGCCGTCGTCGGCAACGCCACCGTCGTCTCGCCGCCCGCCGGCGGCTTCATCACGCTCTTCCCCTCCGACGCCGCGCTCCCGACCGCGTCGAACCTCAACTACGTCGCGGGACAGGTCGTCCCCAACGCCTTCACCGTCACGTTGAGCGCCGCCGGTTCTTTTAACATCTACACGCCGACTGCCACCCACTTCATCGTCGATATCGCGGGCTACTACGCGCCGCCGGGTCAGGGCGGGCTCTACTACCACCCGCTGCCCCGCCCCGTCCGCCTCCTCGACACCCGGCCCGGCACGACGGCCTGCGACGCGCCCGGCGCCCCGCTCGCCGCCAACGCGTCGCGCACGGAGACGGCGCGGACGACCTGCGCGGGCGTCATCATCCCGAACGACGCGCAGGCCGTCGTCGGCAACGCCACCGTCGTCACGCCGCCTGCCGGCGGCTTCATCACGCTCTACCCTTCGGGGGCGCAACTGCCGACGGTCTCGAACCTGAACTATCTGGCGGGGCAGATCATCCCGAACGCGTTCACGGTGACGGTGGGCGGGGACGGCGCCTTCAACATCTACACGCCGACTTCGACGCACTTCATCGTGGACATCACCGGCTACTACAGCGCCAATGCGGCGCCGGACTCGAACGGGGTGGCGGGGCTTCTGTTCTACCCGCTCTCCGCGCCGGCCCGCCTGCTCGACACGCGCGCCGGGACGACCGCCTGCTACACGCCCGCCGCGCCGCTCGCGGCCAACAGCGTGCGGACGCAAGCAGCGCGCGGGGCGTGCGCCGGCTCGACCGTGCCGGCCGCGGCGCTGGCCATCCTCGGCAACGCGACGGTGGTGGCGCCCTCGGCTGACGGCTACATCATTCTGTACCCGAACGGGGCGGCGCAGCCTGTCGTCTCTAATCTCAACTACCTCGCGGGGCAGATCATCCCGAACGCGTTCAACGTGACGGTGGGGGGCGACGGCGCCTTCAACATCTACACGCCGTCGCAGACGCACTTCATCATCGACCTCTCGGGCTACTTCGCGCCCTGAGGTCGCGGAGGGGCAAGGCGTAAAAGCCGAAGGGGAAGGGGCGGCGCGAATGCTCCCCTTCCCCTTCGGCTTTTACGGCCGTCACTTCTTTTAAAAACGCTGCGTGACTCCCCGGATGAGGCGGACGGTGTCGCGCGCGATGAGCAGCTCCTCGTCGGTGGGGATGACGTAGACGGCGAGGCGCGAGCCGTCGCGGCTGATGAGTCCTTCGCGTCGCGCCGTCGTCGCCTCGTTGGCCGCGGGGTCAAGCTCGACGCCCATCCACCCGAGCCCTTCGCAGACGCGCGCGCGCACCGCGGCCGAGTTCTCGCCGATGCCGCCCGTGAAGACCAGGGCGTCCGCGCCGCCCAACGCCGCGAGGTACGCGCCCACGTACTTGCGCACGCGGTAGCAGAAGAGGTCCACGGCGAGCCCCGCGCGCCGGTCGCCCGACTCGCTCTGCTCGTCGAGCAGCTCGCGCATGTCGTTCGTCAGCCCCGAAATCCCCAGCAGCCCCGACTGCTTATTCAAGACCGACTCAACCTCCTGCGCCGAGAGCCCCTCCTTCGCGCCGACGAAGTCGATGATGGCCGGGTCGATGTCGCCCGAGCGCGTCCCCATCACCAAGCCTTCGAGCGGCGTCATCCCCATCGAAGTGTCCACCGAGTCGCCGCCGCGGATGGCCGCCGCCGAGCAGCCGTTGCCGAGGTGGAGCGTAATGATGTTCGTCTGCTCGCGGGCGAGGCCGCGCAAACGTCGGTAGCGGTAGGCGACGTAGCGGTGCGACGTGCCGTGGAAGCCGTAACGGCGCACGCGGTAACGCCTGTACCACTGGTAGGGAAGCGCGTAGAGGTACGCGTGCGGCGGGAGCGTCTGGTGGAAGGCCGTGTCGAAGACCGCGCCCTGCGGCAGCCCCGGGCCGAAGACTTCGCGCGCGGCCTGTATGCCGCGGATGTTGCCGGGGTTGTGCAGCGGCGCGAGGTCGATGCAGTCCTCGATGCCGCGCAGCACGTCGTCGTCGATGAGGACGGAGTGCGTGAACCGCTCGCCGCCGTGGACGACGCGGTGCCCGACGGCGTGGATGTCGCCGACGCTCTTGACCTCTTCGATGCCGGAGTCGGCCGAAGTCACCCAGCGGATGATGGTCTCGACGGCCGCGCGCACGTCGCGCACCGGGGCGGTCGAGCGGCGCGCCTCGTCGCCCCGCGCACGGAACGTGATGATGGCCTCGCCGCCGATGCGCTCGATGACTCCGCCCGCCAGATGCTCGTCCGCGTCCCGCGCGATGTGGTCGAGGTCGGTCGCGATCAACTGAAACTTCGCCGTCGAACTGCCGCAGTTCAAGACAAGTACGTTCATGATTGGTGAATAGTAAATGGTAAATCGCGAATGGCAAAAGCCGGCTAAGATTTGAAGCAGCCCCGCCCGCTCACCATTTACTATTCACCATCTACCATTCACTAAAGGTGGCGGAGGAAGGCTTCGGGGTTGTTGAGGAAGTCGCGTGTGAGCGAGACGTGCTCGACCTCTTCGTAGGGGACGCGGCGGACGGGGGCGTGGTCGAAGCTGAGGATGTCGGCGCCGGGCAGCGCCATCAGGATCGGCGAGTGGGTGGCGACGACGAACTGCGAGTCCTGCTCCGTCATCCCTTTGAGCAGCGCGAGCAGCGCGAGCTGGCGCTGCGGCGAGAGCGGCGCCTCGGGCTCGTCGAGCAGGTAGAGGCCGCCCGGGACGAAGCGCGACTGGAAGAGGTTGAGGAAGCTCTCGCCGTGCGAGCGCGCGTCGGCGTCTTCGCCGTAGCGTGCGGTGAGCGCGCGCCGCTGCCCGCGCACGACGCCCTGCGCGAGCCGCAGCCCGTAACCTTTAAGCCCCTCGCGCTCGAACTCGCCCGCCATCTCCTCCAACTCCGCGCTCGTCCGGTTGACGCGCCGTGTGAAGTTGAAGAAGTCCTCGGCGCGGAGGAAGAAGCCGCGGTGCGTGCGCTTCGACCACGTCAGTTTCAACTGCGCCGCCAGCGCCCGCGCGTGTCCCAGCGTCTTGTCGGCGCGCACGTCTTCGCCGCCCACCACGACCGAGCCGACGCCCGCCGCCAGCGCTTCGAGCAACGTGGACTTCCCCGACCCGTTCTCGCCGACGAGGAACGTGACGGGGCTGCGGAACTTTATCTCCTTGAACTTGCGGACGAGCGGCAGCGCGAACGGGAACCCTTCCAGTTCCCTCGCCGCCGGCCTGATGTCGATGGAGCGGAGGTGAATCATCGCGCGCGCTTCGGGGCCGTGTGCGGAACGTTGCGGCGCTCTACAGCCGCGACAGCCAGCCCTCGCAGAGCGCCTGCTTCTGTTTGAGCCAAGCCTTGAAGCTCTTACCGTCGGGCGCGGCGCGGAACTGCTTCTCGAACGCGTCTAACTCTTCGAGCAGGTCGCGCCTGACGCGATGCATCGTGAAGTCCACGCCGGGGCGGATGCGCTCGCGTCCGGCGGGGCCGCCGAACTCCGGATGATTTTTCAGGATCGCGTTAATTGACGCTTGCGGCGCCGAGACGCCGAGCGCCGCGACCGCGGCCCTGAACCTGCCGGGCGCCTCGGCCGTCCCCACGTCGCGCGCGGCGTGGGCGCTGCGGATGAGTTCCATCACGTTCACGAGTTGCGCGCGCTCGCCCTCGTCGTGCGCCTTCACCCACGCCGCCGGGCCGATGTCGCCCTCGAACGTGTAGTCCTCGAAGACGACGGTCGCGACGACGATGCTCTCGATGGACTCCGGCGTGAAGTCCGCGCCGGCGGACTGGCCCTCTGTCACCCAGAGCTTCCTCTCGTACGTCCCGCCCGGCTCCATCAGAATCTTGCCTTTGAACTCGGCGGCCATGCTCGTCGCGCGCCGCGGGCCGCGGAAGACTTGATCCACCTCGACGGCGCGCACGCGCTTCGACGAGAGGTTGCGCAGCGTGACGACGGCGCGCGGCAGCGGCGTCGGCGTGAACTGCGTGACGACGGCCTCTATCGACCGCGTCTTGTTGACGACGGCCGGCGGGGCCGCGTCGGCGTCGTTGACGCGCAGGACTTTGAAGACGAAGGGCGCGACGCCGAACGCTTCGAGCGCGCCGGCCGTGACCGTCTCGCCGGGCGCGACCGTGTAGGTCGCCACCTCGACGAGGCGGTCGAAGTAGCGCTCGCCGACGTGCACGCCGACCCTGACCTCGACGCGCTCGCCGTCCAGTCTGGTCTTCATGTCCACGGCCAGGACCTTTTCGGCCGCGGCGCGCGGCTCCGCGGTGTTGACCCTCTCGAAGCGGCCGTACCACGCGCCGCCCGGCACGGCCAGGTAGGCGGGCTTCGCACCCGCGAGGTACGAGATCTGCACGACCAGCCTGGACGGCACCGGGAGCGGCCCCTCCTGCGCCGCCGCCGCGAGAGGCGTAAGCAGGCAGAGGGCCAGGGCACGGGCGAGCTTTGCGAAGAGCCTCTGTTTCATCGTACCGCTCCTTCTGCGGGAGGTTGCGGTCGGGGACCACCTGGGGCGTTTCTATGTCACGCGGGCGATAAAGTCAACGCTCACCGTTCACACGCGGCGCCTCCGGGTTCGTTCCTTGAAGCTCAGGACGGCTCGGCGAGCCTGCGCGCCGCGTCGAGGAGGCGCGCGCGCAACTCCTCCTCGTCGAGCGTCGTCACGCGGCCGTCGCGGAAGACCTCGCGGCCGGCGACGACCGTGAGCAGTCACGTCGCGCCCCGAAGAGGAGAAGACGAGCGCCGCCGCAGGGTCGTAAGCGGGCGTCTGGTGCGCCGCGTCGAGCCGCACCGCGACGAGGTCTGCTTCGAGCCCTTCTTCGAGCGCGCCCGTCACGCCCCGCATGTTCATCGCCGACGCGCCGCCGTGTGTCATCGAGCGCAGCGCGTCGCCCGCCTCCAGCATCCGCCCGCCCTCGACCGACTCCAACGCGGCGCGCGAAGCGAGCAGCGCGAAGCGCGCCTCCTCCAGCATGTCGCACACGTTGTTGCTGGCGACCGAGTCGCTCCCGAGCCCCACGCCCACGCCCGCCCCGAGCATCGCCGCCAGCGGCGCGCGGCCGTGCCCGAGCTTCGCGTTCGACTTCGGGCAGTGCGCGACGCCCGCCCCGAACTCTTTCATCAAACTGATGTCGCCCTCGTCCACGCGTACGCAGTGCGCGAGGAGCGGCCGCGCGTCGAGGACGCCCGCGTTGGCGAGGTGCCGGACGGTCGTCGTGCGCGGCGAGTCGAACGCGAAGCCGCGCAACGCGTAGGCCGCCGCGAAGATGCCGCCGCCTTCGACCATCAGAGCCTGCTCGGCCTCCGACTCGGCCGCGTGCATCATCAGCGGCAGTCTTTCAGCAATCGCGTACCGCGCGAGCATCTCGAGGAGCGCGGGCGCGACCGTGTAGGGCGAGTGCGGCGAGAGCCCGAGGGTGACGAGCGCCGTCTCGCCCGAGCGCAGCCGTTCGATCTTCTCGCGCGCGTGGTCGAACCTGGCGGCGGCCTCGCGCGCGTCCGGGCCGAAAGCCTCCTGATACACGACGCCGCGCAGGCCCGCGTCGCGCAGAGCGCTTCATCGTGGTCGCGCCCGAGTCGCTCGCGTCGCCGACGCACGTCACGCCCGCGCGCGCCGCCTCGATCGCGCCCCACGCGGCCGAGACGTAGAGGTCTTCGGCCGTCATCCGCTCGTTGCGCGAGACGGTGACCTTGCGCAGCCAGGCGAAGAAGTCGCCCTCCTCCGGTTCGAGGAAGCCGCGCATCGCCGTCAGCTCAAGGTGCGTGTGGCAGTTGACGAAGCCCGGCAGCAACGCGGCCTCGCCCAGCTCCAAAACTTCCGCCGACGGGAACCTCTCCGACACCTCGGCCCGCGGCCCCACGCCCGCGACGCGCGTCCCCTCGACGGCGACCGCCCCGTCGCGAATCGGCCCCGCGGTTATCGGCAGCACCCAGCGCGCGCAGTATATTTTCGTCATGCCGTCTCCTCCCTGCGTCGCCGCAGGACGAACCAGAGCAGCCCCGATAGCATAATCACCGCGCCGCCGCCGGCCGCAACGGCGCGCATGCCGAGGCGGTCGGCCGCCGCGCCCGAGACGAGCATCGAGCCGACCATCGTCAGCGTCGTCAAGGTCTCGTAGGAGGCGAAGACGCGGCCGGCGAAGGCGTCCTCCGTGCGGCGCATGAGGAGCGTCTGCTGCGCCGTCCACCAGATGGCGAAGTTCATCTCGCGCGCGACGAGCAGCGCCGCCGCGCCGAAGAGGTTCGGCGTCAGGCTGAAGAGCAGCAGCCCGCAGCCGTCGAGCGTCAGCGAACGCCCCATGCGCGCGCCCAGCCCCTCGACCGCGCCGCTGTTGAACCGGCGCGCGAGCGGCGCGCCCAACACGCCGCCGAGCCCCATCGCCACGAACAGCACCGAGATGCCGAAGTCGGTCGGCCGCTCCGCCACCGCGCTCACCGACGCGCCCCAGCGCGCCGCGGCCTGCACGCCCAGCGCGGCCCCGAACAGGCTGTAGAGCGCACGCGCCGCGCCGTTCCCCAACCCCCACCCGCCCGCCACCACGAAGACCGCCGCCAGCACCGGTCGCGCCTCACGTAACGCAACCCTTCGCGAAAGTCCTTGAAGTAGGCGTTGAGCGGCGAGCGCCGCAGCCGTCGTGTTTGAAGTTGAAGATGGTCGGGTTGTCGACTTCGACGCTCTCGGCTCTCTGGCCCTCTGCTGACGGGCTTGCGGATTCTGCGAATCATCTCGGCCGAGGCGAGGAAGGTCAGGGCGTTGAGGACGAAGACCGTGTCGCGCCCGAGGGCGGTGGCGACGACGCCCGCCGAGCGCGGAGCCGACGGCGATGGTCGCCGCGGTGGTCGAGGCCGAGAGCGAGTTGGCGGCCAGCAGCTCTTCCGTACCGTTGACGAGGTTCGGGATCGAGGCGCGCTTGGCCGCGTTGAAGAAGGCCGAGACCGAGAAGAGCGACGCGCCGACGACGTAGATGAGCGCGAGCGAGCCCGCGCGGTTCGCCAGCATGAAGCCGAGCGCGAGCGCAGCGCGCGCCACGTCGGCCGCGATCATCACCCGGCGGCGGCTCACGCGGTCAACGACGACGCCCGCGACCGGGCCGAAGAGGAAGAGCGGGAGGTGGCGCGCGATGGCGTAGGTCGCCACCGCCAGCCCGACGCTCCCCGCGCCCGCCAACTGGATGGCGAGCGCCAGCACCGCGATGTTGTTCAGCCAGTCGCCGATCTCCGAGACGACCTGCCCCGTCCACAGCCTCCGGAAGTCCGCGTTGCCTGACGAGCAGCTCACGGTAGGTCATAAGGAGTTTTCAGTCTTCAGTCTTCAGTTTTCAGTCAGAGAGATTTTTCCCGTCTGAAAACTGAAGACCGAAGACTATCTACTGCCCTTCTTCTTTCGGTAGCGTTCGAGGATGTTGGTGACGTAGGCGCGGGTCGTGGGGAAGTCGATGCGCGCGACGAACTCTTCGGCGGTGAGGGGGCTTCGCCCCGGCGCGACGCGGTTCCACTCGGCGGCGCGCGAGGGGCCGGCGTTGTAGGCGGCGACGACGCGCGGCTCGGCGCCGGGCGTGTCGCGGTAGTCCTTGCCGATCTTCTCCAGATACCAGCAGCCGACCTGTATGTTGCGCTCGGGGTCGGCGAGCGCCGACTCCGGGTCGCGCCGCATCTGCTCGGCCAGCTCGCGCATCCCCGTCTCGGCCGCCCACTCGCGCCCGACCGTCGGCGTCACCTGCATCAACCCGACCTCGCCCGCGTCGCCCTTCATCCACGGGCGGAAGTACGTCTCCTCGTAGATGACGCTCCACACCAGGTCGGGGTCGAGCCGGTAGACGGCGGCCTGCCGCGCGATCAGCGCGTCGAAGCGGTGAACCCAATACTGGTTGAAGAAGTAGAGCCCGGCGGCGCCGCAGACGATGAGGAGGAGCGCGGCGAGGGCTAATCGTCTGAGGGCGGGCATCAGGGTGGAAGAGTTCGGCGTTCAGCAGTCGGCACTCGCCCGGGCGAAAGGCGTTACGACACGGTCGGTCAGTTCCTTCTCCTCAGGTGTGACCAGAGCGAGGCGCGGGTGGCGGAGGCGTCGCGGCCTTCGTAGCGCGAGAGCAGGGCGCGGCGGTCGAGGACGTGGCCCTGAAGCCAGACCTCCGCGGAGAAGCCGGCGCCGACGGCGAGCGTGTCGCCCCGGAGCGCCTTCGTGTTGACGAGCACTTCGAGCCTGAGGCGGCCGAGGTCGAGGTAGACCCAGTAGAGGTCGGTGCCCGAGACGGGGTTTCGTGAGCGGCTTGAACGAGATGACGCGCCCCGAGAGGGACCAGTCGTTCTCGTGCGCGGCGCGCGAGGGCGCGGCCTCTTCGAGCGGCTGCCAGCGCGTCTCGGCGGGCTCACTCGTGACGCGCGCGCGGTAGGCCAGCCCGCACAGGCCCGACGTGCAGCTCCTGCGCGCGAAAGCCCTCGGGGCCGACCTCCGTCAGGTTCTGCAACTCGAAGAGGACTTCCGTCTCGTAGCCGTCGCAGTAGCCGTGGACGATGGCCTCGCCGTCCTCGTCGTACTCGGTCAGGGCCCAGGGGCTCACGCGCTGCGTGTAGCGGGCGCGGAAGCCGGGGCGGCAGTCGGCGTAGAAGATTTCGCCCGTGCCCGACTCGTAGAGCACCGTCCAGACTTCGAGCCCCTCGCCGAGCTTCCAGCAGCGGCCGTGGAGCACGGCGCCGCGGCGGCAGAGCTGTGTCGGCTCGCCCTGGTCGCCCGCGCGCTCCGCGAGGTGGTTGAAGTCCTTCTCGCTCGGCACGTCGATCCCGATGGCTTCGAACGTCTCTTCCATAATTCTGTCAGCGGGTCTCAGAGCCCGGAGTCCGGACTTACCTCGACGCCCTCTTCTTCGGAGCCGGCTTGGCCTCCGGCCCGGCGTCGGCGCGCGGGGCGCGGCTGCGGAAGCCGCGGATGTTGCGGACGGGGCCGTGGCGCGGCGTCGCGCCCGAGCGCACCATCTCGGCGAACAGCTCTACGTCGTAGTCTGCCTCGCGCGACATCTCCTCGCGGATCGCGTGCAGCTCTTCGAGGAATCTCGGCTTGCGGTACATGATGGTAAATAGTTAACGGTGAATAGTAAATGGTAAATAGGCGCGGCCGTCAACCGTGTCACCATTTACTTATTCACCATTCACCCCTTCTCTGTCATCTCCGAAACCAGGAACTCGGGCGTCACGATCTGCGGGACGAAGAAGCCGGCGGCGGTGTTGAAGAGTCGTGATGCGCGCCTGCCGCCGCACGTTCGCGAGGTGGCCGAAGTTCCAGGTCACTAGATAGTCTATTTTGTGGAACGAGGCAAGCGCGACGTGGAGGGCGTCGCCGATGTACTTGCGGTGGAAGATGCCGCGCGCGATGTAGCCCTCGGCGAGGATGGCGACCTCGTCGGTCAGCTCGACCTGTTCGAGCGGCGCGACGAGCTTGAGGTACGCCGTGCGGTGCGGCTCCGGCACGCGCTCCAGCTCGCGCGACGACGAGCGGCGAGACGACGGGGCGGTACTCCGACATCTCGTGCTCCCACCAGCGGATCGTCAGGTCGCGCCGGAACGGCTCGCCGTTGTCGAGGTAGGCGCCGACGACCGAGGTCTCCAGGTAGATGCTCTGCTTCATGACTGTCCCGACACGACGGCCGGCTTGCCGCGCGGGTCCTCCTGCGGCGTGACGCGCGGGTCGGGGTCGAGGCGGATGACGCCGCGCGTGAAGTCGAACGTCACGCGGTAGCGGCGCAGGATGTTGCCGCCGACGATGCCCGTCTGCTCGAACCCGGCCGTCTCGTTGATCGGCTCCATGTCGAGCACCGCCGCGTAGATGTTCTGCCACGTGTAGGCGGCCGAGCGTGAAGCGCGGGAGCAGGATGGTCTGGATGTTCTCGGCGAGCCCCGCCGCGCCGTAGACCTTGATGTAGCCCGTCTGCGCGAAGCGCTCGAAGCCCGCGCGCGCCGCCAGCGCCTTCGAGACGACGGAGATGGACGCGCCCGTGTCGATGATGAAGTTGAGCCGGCTTCTCCAACCCGTCGAAGCTGACCTCGCCGCTCCAGAAGCCGCTCGAAGTCGTGCGGATGGGCACCTCGATGGCCGCCGGCCGGCGCGGGCCTGGCCGCCGCGCGGCGCGCCTCTTCGTCGCGCAGGAGCACCATCTCGCGCCCGCCGTAGTCAACGACGGTCGTGTACTTGCCGAGCACCGAGAGGCCGATGTAGCCGTCCACCGGCTCCTGCTCGTTGTAGAAGCTGGCGGATGTAGACGGGCACGCGCTCGATCTTCGCGTCGCCGACGCTGAGCGATTGGATGAAGCCGTAGACGATCTCGAAGCGGCCCTCGCCGCCGACGGCGCGCGCCATGCCGCCGCGCGCCACCGACTTCAGGCCCACGCGCTCGGCCGCCTCGTCCGAGATGACGCACATGCCGGCGCCCGTGTCCACGACGAACCGCAGCGTCTTCTGCGAGCCGTTGACGCGCACCTTGACGACGGGGCGGCTGTTGACCAGCTCGAACGGGAGCGTGACGGAGTTGGGGCCGCCGACGTCGAGCAGGTTGCCCTGCGTGGCCGAGGTAGCGGAGGAAGTCGATGAGGCCGCGGATGCGCGCGCGGCGGTCGGCGTCGGTCTTGGGCGCGATGCGGAGGAAGGTCTCGTAGGCGTCGGCCGCCTCCTTGTAGCGCTCGTAGCGCGCGGCGACCTGCCCGAGGTTGAAGATGTAGTCGGGCTCGCCGGGGTCGATGAAGGCGGCGCGGCGCAGCCCGGCGAGGCTCTGCGAGATGCGGTTCTCGTAGAAGTCCACCATCGCGAGCCCGCCGATGGCCATGGCCTCGTCGTCCCTGAAGCTGAGCGCCGTGCGGAACTCCTCGACCGAGAGGCGGAAGTCGCCCGAGCCGAGGAGCGCCGCGCCGAGGAGCGCGTGCGCGCGGGCCGACTCGGGCTCGCGCGCGACGACGCGCGCCGCGTGGTCGTAGGCTTCGAGGTGCTTGCGCTGCTTGAGCAGCGCGCGGCTCAGGCCGAGCCGCGCCGCGGAGTCCTTCGGATCTTTCGCGACGAGGTCGCGGTAGACCTTTTCCGCCGTCCTCGAACTCGCCCTCGCGCGTGGCCCGCTCGGCGCGCGCGCGCGCCTTCTCGTCGCGACGCCGTGACGACGGGCGCGATCGCGGCCGACGCGGCGAGCGCGACGGGCGACGAGCGCTGATGAACCCTGACGGGCGACCGGCGGGAAGGAAAGTCGTCTTCATCAACTCACACCTCACTTCAGAATCTCTCCGGTCTTCATCGACCAGAGCACGAGGTCGAGTTCGTCGAAGTCTACACGTAAGTCGCGGGCGAAGTCGCGCAGGCGCTCTTCGGTGGCGAGGTAGCGCGCGCGGGTCGCGGGCGGCTGCGGCGAGTCGAGGACGCCGACCTCGAACAGGCAGCGCAGGATGTGCTTGTCGAGGATGGCGTAGCCGCGCAGGCCGACGTTGCGCAGGAAGTGGCTCGACTCCTTGTAGCCGAGCCCCTTGATGCCCTTACTGCGCGCGAGCCAGTCGCGCCGCTCGACGGGGTCGCCGAAACCTTCGAGCCGCTCGCGCAGATCGCATCCGGCAGTCGCCCTCAAGGATACTCGCGCGTGACGATGATATAGCCCGAGCGCGAGTTCGGGTAGCGATGCCGACCCAGGAGCGCGAGCGTGAGTTCCTCGTGCGTGCCGCTCGCGAGCAGGTGCCGGACGGCCTCGACGGAGCCCAACCCCATCCGCGCCGAGGCGCCCGCGGTGAAGATGCAGTAGACCATCTCCTCCCACAGGCGCGCGTCGTCGGCCGTCCGCCAGACCTCCTCGAACTCCGCGAGGCGCGCGCGTATCTCCCCGCGGCGCGCGCGGTGCGCGGCGCGAATCTTCTCGACCGTGACGGGCTCTCTCTCTCGCCGCACTCTGTTCGACACATTCAAAGGCGAGGCTCGTTGGAACGTGTCGAAATTCTATGGGCGCGGTTTCGAGCTTGTCAAAAGGAACAGTTTTCGGGAACGTCGAGTTGCTTTCGCGCTGCTTTACGGCGCCGAGGCGGTGCATACATCGCGTACGATGTCTGTTCGCATCAAAGTGTTTGCCCGCCTGACTCTTCCCTCGAAAATTTGTGCGCGCCGACGTCTCGGCGGTCTGTGCTATCATGGCGCGCCTTTTAGTCCGCCGCACCGGGCGGCAAGGAGTGAGTGGGTTGAAGAGTTTACGTCTCGTACTGGCTCTCGTCATCATGCTCGGCCCCGCGGCCGGCGCGCGCGCACAGGTCGTCCCGCCCGCTCCGCCGTCGCGGCAGCCGGTCGGGCCGACGGCCGTGCCGCCGCTGCCAACGGTCGAAGACGACGATCTTCCGTCGTCGCAGAGGAGCAGCCGCCGCCCGCCTACATCCACCAGGGCGTGCTCGTCGAAAAACTCTCGGGCGAGGTCGTGCGCGCGGAGGCCGCCGACCAGCAGTACAACCCGGCCTCGGCCGTCAAGCTCGTCACCGCGCTCGCCGCGCTGCGCACCTTCGGCGCCAAGCACCGCTTCGCCACCAGCCATCTGGATCACCGGCAACTTCGACAAGGCGACCGGCACGGTCAACGGCGACCTCATCGTCTCGGGGCGCGACCCTTCGTTCCACGACGAGCACGCCGTCGCCGTCGCGCGCGAGCTGAACCAACTCGGCATCCGTGTCGTGACGGGCGACCTCGTCGTCGCCCCGCGCTTCACGATGAACTTCAGCGCGTCTTCGCAGCGTTCGGGCGAGCGCTTCTACGACACGCTCGACTCGGAGCGGCGGCCGGCCGCGGCGACGCGCGCGTGGTACGACTCGCGCGTGGCGGCGCGCGACGCCGAGGCGCTCAAGACGACGCCGAGCGTCGCCGTGATGGGCGCCGTCTACGTGGACGCCGTGCCGAAGGGCGCGCGCTCCATCTCGACGCACTACTCGCCGCCGCTCGCCGACGTGCTCAAGGTCTTGCTCTGCTACTCGAACAACTTCATGGCCGAGCGGCTCGGCGACCAGTTGGGCGGCGCGCCCGGCCTGATGCGCCTGCTCTCGAACGACCTCGGCTTCAAGGCCGGCGAGTTCCGCCTCGCCACGGCGAGCGGCCTCGGCATCGAACCGCATGACGCCGCGCCAGATGATGAAGGTCTACCGCGCGCTCCTCGACGAGTTGCACAAGACCAACCTGAAGGCCGCGGACATCCTGCCGGTCGCGGGCGTAGACCCGGGCACGCTCCAGAGGCGCTACGCCGACAGCCCCGGCCGCGGCAGCATCATCGCCAAGACCGGCACGCTCCCGCGCACCGACGGCGGCGCGAGCGCGCTCGTCGGCCAGCTCCGCACGGCCAACAACGACACGCTGCTCTTCGTCATCCTCGACCAGCGCGGCAGCGTCGTCCGCTTCCGCCAGTGGCAGGACGCGCTCGTCGCACAGCTCCAGAGCGAGCGCGGCGGCCCCGCGCCCTTCACCTACGCGCCGCAGACGATGGCCATCCGCCTCTCCTCCTCCGAGTTCGACAGCGCCCGCGCCTCCGCGCTCGACGAGTACGAGCCGACGGCACCGAACCAGTAGCGAGTAGACAGTAGTCGGTAGTCAGCAGAAAGAAACGAGCGGCGCGTCCCGGTTAAAAGCCGAGCGCGCCGCTTAGTTCTTCTACTGGCTACCGACTACCGTCTACTGTCCACTTCCCAATATCTACTTCCCCAAAATAATTCGCGCCCCGGCGGTTCGGCGACCGCCGGGGCGCTCCTCGCCCGCGCGCGCGATGTGCGGACCGCACGCGCTGCGGCGATTCTCGCGGGTTTATGTTTGGCGTCCGGGAGTGGCCTGAGTGCCTTGCGCCGCACCGCACCTGCCGGACTGCCGCCGCGACGGGCACGCGCGTACGCGCGCCCTCCACGCCCCAAGAGCAATTCATAAGCCGCCGCCTCGCGCCCCGCGCCCCGGCGACCATAACCCTTTGTGTCCTTCGGGACTTGCGCCGCACGCGTGCGCGATCCGCGCGCGACCCGCACGACGCGCGCGAACGGCCCGCCTGTTTCGGTCGGTAACAAGGCTATGTAACGCGCGTTCGTCCGCGGCACTTTGCCGGAAGCGGCGCGCGACGTTTCCTGAAACTCCCCCGCCGCACTTCCACAAGTGCGTGCGGCGCGCGACTGTGAAGCCCGCTTCTCAACTCGTCACGTAAGGTGACGGCGCAAGCGAGAGCGCCCACCTACCGTGTGCGAAGACCGTGCCATTTCCGCCGTTAAAGTCATTGGCACCCGTCCTGCCGAGCATGTACTAGCGACCTCCGTACTTTTTGCGGGACGGCGCGCTGGATCAGGATTTGAGGAGATGAGAGATGGCCTTGAGGACTTGCGAGGGTGTGAAGCATAGTCGCCGCGGCGAGGCGGGCTTCTCGATGGTGCAGATGGTCGTCACGATATTCGTGCTCGCTACCGTCTCGACCTTCGCCGTCATGCGCATCGCGGTCGCGCGCGACCACATGCAGCTCGCCGGCACCGCGCGCGAGATGTCGTCCCTGTTGGAGAAGGCGCGGATCGACTCGGTACGCCGGCACGGCCCGCTGGGCGGCGGCGAGGCCACCATCGTCATCGACCAGACGAGCTACACCGTCACGATGGACTTCGATTACAACGGCACGCCCGACTCGCGCGTCTACAACCTGCCGAGCGGCGTCGAAGTAAAGACCGTGCGCCACACGCAGGATGACGGGACGGTCGTCAACGCCACGCTGCCCTTCACCGTCAAGTTCGACTTCCGCGGCCGCAGCGACTCCGCCATCCGCATCTCGCTGTCCAACTCGCACGAGCACACGAGCGTCGTCGGCGTCTCCAACGCGGGCGAGGTCTCGCTCGACCGCAACTCCATCACCCTCGCCAACGGCACCTACGCGGACATCATCAACGACATCATCCCCTTGGCCGTGGGCGGCGGCGGCGGCGGCCTCCTCGGCGGCGGGAGCACTCCGACGCCCACGGTCACGCCGCCGCCGCCGCCCACGCCGACGCCGGAACCGACGCCCGTGCCGACCCCGACGCCGACACCCACACCGACGCCGAGCTGCACCATGTCGCTCAGCAAGACCTCGATGTCGCTGAACAACAACGGCGTCCAGACCAGCGACACGTCCACGGTCACCTTCAGCAACGGCGCGACGCCCTCCTTCACGGCGGCGCAGATCAACGGCTCGGACGTTTTAGTCACGGTCTCGGGCAAGGTCATCACCGTCAAGGCCATCAGCGGCAACCACCGCGGCACCTTCACCGTGCGCGTCACGCCGAACGGCTGCGGGACGGCGAAGGACATCACCGTCACCGTCGCCAAGTGAGCGGGAGGTATCTGTCAATGCACGCTTCGAGGAAACAAGGCCGGCAGGGCGAAGGCGGATTCACCATCCTTGAGACGGTCATCGCCTTGTGCATCATGATGATCGCCGGGTTCGGTGCCATCTCGCTCTTCCTCTTCTCCGTCAGCTACAACTCGGGCGCGAGCGACCGCGCCCGCTCGCTCGCCATCGCGCAGGAGCGGATGGAGCGGCTGCGCAGCGCCGAACACGCCGACCTCGGCACGATGGCTGCGACCGGGGACTTCAACGGTAATGTCACCACCGGCAGCAGCAAGATTGGCGAGGCCGACGGTCACACCTTCGCCGTCAAGACGACGGTCGAGAACGACCCGAACATCGGCAACGCGAATCAGAAGCGGATCACCGTCAGCGTCACGCCCGCCGTCTCCGGCGGCTGGGCCGGCGCCGTGACGCTGCGGATGTCCCGGTCACTAAACGCATACGGGACGAACTGAGCCGGCGCGTCCGGCGGAGCCAGAGTCATGAACATGACGCACAGAGGCGCGCCGCGCCGCGCCGCCCGGGGGTTACACGACAGCCGCGGCTTTTCGCTGATCGAGCTGATGGTGGCGATGGGCGTGACCCTCGTCATCATGATCGCGGCCGGGCGCATGCTCGCGATGTCGATGAACGTCCGGATGCGCGAGAACCAGCGCAGCGAGGCCATCGCCGACGTGCAGCGCGCGCTCCAGTCCATGTCGCGCGACATCGGCAACGCCGGGCTCGGCCTCTCCGGCAACGGCCTCACCTGCGACGAACCGGACGAGGATACCTACGGCGAGATCCGCATCCGCTCGAACCTGAACGGGATGCCGCCCACGTACGACACCACGACGAAGGACGCGGACGCGGACGTGGTCTATGCCCTCATCAACGACGCGACCGTCACCCCGCCGCAGCGCCTCATCACGCGGCAGGACGTGAACGCGAAGCACATCTCGCAGCTCGCCAACCGCATCGACGCGTTGCAGTTCTCCTTCCTGAAGGCCGACGGGACGGCCGCCACGCCGCCCACCGCCGAGCGCGTCCGGATCACCGTGACCGTCACGCTGCCCGCGGTCGGCACCGCAGGCATCGGAGGCTACCAGCCGCCTTCGCGCATGCGCCTCCAGTCGGACGTGATTCTGCGCAACAGGCTTCTGAATAAGTGAGGCCCGGGCGGCTCGGCGGGCCATGAGAACGTGAGGTGAAACTGAGATGAGAAGAGAAGAAAACGTAGGCGCGCGCGGGCGCAACGGAGAGCGGGGCGCGGCGCTCATCACGGCACTGCTCGTCTCGCTGCTCCTGCTGGCGGCGGGCGGCGCGCTCATCTACACGACCGGCATGAGCGCGACGAGCGCCGTGGACGCCACGGCCGAGGCCGAGGCGTATTACGCCGCCGAGGCCGGGCTCCAATCGGCACTGAGCGTGCTGCGCGGCAACGTCGTGAAGCAGGCCGGGCTCAAGCTGAACGTCAAGGTCAAGAACGACCTCCACGTCGCCAACCAACTCACGACCTCGAACGTCGAGGGCGACAAGGCGACCGCCGCGCGGCTCTCAGGCTGGCTCCCCTACCAGAGCAAGGAAGCGAACTCGCGCGTCCTGCTCGACGCCAACGGCCGGCTCGCCTTCTCGCTCAAGCTCGAAGACCCGAACGACCCCGACCGCACGAAGCTGGCCAACGCCTCCTACATGCCGCCGAGCCTCCTCATCACCTCGACGGGCTACGGGCCGAAGGGCTCGGTCAAGCGGATGCAGCTCCTCTATAAGCGCTCCGCCTTCGACTTCGACCCGCCTTCGACGCTGCTCATGGCGGGCAACGTCAGCAGCTTCGCCATCGGCACCAGCCGGAAGAAGGGGTACAGCGGCTTGGACGCGGCCGACCCGTCGGCCACGCCGCTGCCGACCTTCGGCTTCACCGAAAGCGGGAGCCAGACCGACGTTGACGCCGACACCTTCAACTGCGATAAAAATGCGTGCAAGAAGGCGTCGGCCTCCACGGGCGACCCGCAGACGGCCACCATCACCGACGCGAAACTGCCCGATTGGCTGGAGACGCCGCAGCAGGCCGCCGCATTCCTCAACGACCTGGAGGCGCAGGCCCGCGGCGCGGGGCGCTACTTCGCGACCAAGGACGGGGTTGCCGCGCCCGACATCGGTACGCCGGCCGACCCGGACACCGGCTTGGGGGGCGTCCCGAAGTTCACCTTCATCGACGGCAACTACAGCGGCAAAGGCGGCTCGGGGCTGCTCGTCGTCACCGGCAACCTGAGCTTCAAAGGCAACGCCGACTTCGACGGCATCATCCTCGTGCTCGGGAGCTACCATGACGACGACGACAATATCGTCGGCGGCTCGTTCGACCGCAGCGGCGGCGGCAACGGCACCCTGGCCGGCGCGTTCGTCGTCGCCAAGTTCGACCGCGAGAAACCGAACGCGTTCCTCGATGTCTCCTTCGACACGAGCGGCGGCGGCAACTCCGATGTCGTCTACGACTCGGACAAGGTCTCCGACGCACTGGGTTCGCTGGGCGGCCGCCTCCTCGGCGTCGTCGAGAACTGACGCGCCACCTCCAGACGACGCGCGCGGGCGGCCGTTCCTTCGTGGGCGGCCGCCCGCTTCCGCTTCCGGCCCCGACGCCCCGCCTTGACACCCCTTCGCGCCCGTCGTTACCATCCGCCACTAATGAAGTGATAAGTGACGAGTGATAAGTGATAAGAAGGAAGCGCGTCCCTTGCCTTCTCTTACCACTTATCGCTCGTCACTTATCACTTAACTTTTATGCCTGACATCCTGCTCGTCGAAGACAAAGAGAGTCTGCGGCGCGTGCTGCGCCTCACGCTTGAGAGCGCCGGCTACACGGTGGCCGAGGCAGCGGACGCGCGCGCCGCGGCGCAGTCGGTCGCGCGCGAGCCGTTCCGGCTGGTGCTGACCGACCTGCGGATGCCGCACGGCTCGGGGCTCGACGTGCTGCGCGCCTCGAAGGCGGCGGCCGCCGACGTGCCCGTCATCCTGATGACCGCCTACGGCTCCATCGACGAGGCCGTGCAGGCGATGAAGGACGGCGCGCACGACTTCCTGCAAAAGCCGGTGGACTCGAACCACCTCCTGCTCCTCGTCGAGCGCGCGCTCGAACACATGCGGCTGCGCACGGAGAACGTCCTGCTGCGCGAGGAGTGGTCGCGCCGCTACGGCTTCCCGCGCATCGTCGGCGAGAGTGACGCCATCAAGCGCGCCGTCGCCGAAACGCAGCGCGTCGCCGCCACCGACACGACCGTGCTGCTCCTCGGCGAGTCGGGCACGGGCAAGGAGCTGTTCGCGCGCGCCGTCCACCACCTCTCGCCGCGGCGCGACCGCGCCTTCGTCGCCATCAACTGCGCCGCCATCCCCGAGACGCTCATCGAGTCGGAGCTGTTCGGCCACGAGCGCGGGGCGTTCACCGGCGCCACGGAGCGGCGGCCGGGTAAGTTCGAGCTGGCCGCGGGCGGCACCATCTTTCTCGACGAGATCGGCGAGCTGCCTTTGAACGTGCAGGGCAAGCTCCTGCGCGCGATTGAAGAGAAGGTCGTTGACCGCATCGGCGGGCGCGCGCCCGTCCCCGTGGACGTGCGCATCGTCGCGGCCACCAACCGCGACCTCCAGACGGCCTCCGAGGCGGGCGAGTTCCGCCGCGACCTCTACTTCCGCCTCGCGGTCTTCCCCGTCCGCGTGCCGCCCCTGCGCGAGCGCGGGGAGGACGCCCTCCTGCTCGCGCGCCACTTCGCCGCGCAACTCGGCCGCGAGCTGCGCAAGCGCGAGGCGACGCTCACCGAAGAGGCGGCCGCGCGCGTGCGCACGCACCCCTGGCCCGGCAACGTGCGCGAGTTGGAGAACGCCATCGAGCGCGCCTGCATCCTCGCCGACTCCGACGCGCTCACGCCGGCCGACCTCGGGCTCGTGCCGAAGGCCGGGCGCGCGACCGCGGAGCAGGAGGCCGGCGCCGACTTCGACCTCTCCGGCACGCTCGCGGAGGCGGCCGAGCGCGCCGCCCGCGCCGTCGAGCGCCGCAAGATCGCCGACTCGCTCCGCGCGCACGACGGCAACAAGACGCGCGCGGCCGAAGACCTCGGCGTCAGCTACAAGACGCTCCTGACGAAGATCAAAGAGTACGAACTCTGAGCAGAGCAAGGCGTACGGCCGAGAAGCGGGATGAGACGAGACGAAGAGGGCGACGAAGACATCGAAGACGGGCCGCGCGGCGCGCAGGTGACCGACCCGCGGGAGGTTCAACACGGCGAGGCGGACCTGCTCGCGGGGCAGAGGGACTTGAACGCCGGCGAGTTGACCGGCGAGTTCCCCACCGAAGCGGTCGTCGCGCGGCGCGAGCGCAAAACACTCAGCACGGGCAAGGGCGCGTTCCTCGTCGGCGCGGGCATCCTGCTGAGCCGCATCGTCGGCGTCGTACGCCAGCGCGTCTTCGCATACTTCCTCGGCACGTCGGACGCGATGGACGCCTTCAACGCGGCGTTCCGCATCCCGAACTTCCTCCAGAACGTCTTCGGCGAGGGGGCGCTCTCGGCCTCCCTCATCCCCGTCTACGCCAAGCTGCTCGCGCAGGACGACGAGGAGGAGGCCGACCGCGTCGCGTGGACAATCTTCACGCTGCTCGCCCTCGTCGTCTCCGCCTTCGTGCTGGCGGGGGTCCTCGCCACACCGCTCTTTATCAACGCCGTCGCCCCGGGATTCAAAGATGAGAAGCGGGAGCTGACGTTGCAGCTCGTACGCATCTTCTTCCCCGGCGCCGGGCTGCTCGTGCTCTCGGCCTGGTGCCTCGGCATCCTCAACAGCCACCGGCGCTTCTTCCTCTCCTATACGGCGCCGGTCATCTGGAACCTGACGCTCATCGCCGCGCTCTTCTGGGCGGGCTGGCCTTCGCGCGGCGTTACGGAGACGGACCTCGCCGTGTGGGGGCGGGTGGCCGCCTTCGCGGCGTGGGGTTCGGTCGTCGGGAGCGCTTTACAGTTCGGCGTCCAACTGCCGACGGTGCTGAGGCTCCTCAGGAGCGTGCGGCTCGCGCTCGACCTGAAGAACCGGCACGTGCGCACCGTGCTGCGCAACTTCGTCCCGGTCTTCGTCAGCCGCGGCGTCGTGCAGATCAGCGCGTTCGTGGACACCCTGCTGGCGAGCCTGCTCGGCCAGGGCGCCGTCTCCGCGCTCGGCTACGCGCAGAGCCTCTACACGCTGCCCGTCAGCCTCTTCGGCATCTCGGTCTCGGCGGCCGAGCTGCCCGAGATGTCGAGCGCCGTCGGCGAGCAGGACGAGGTCGCCGAGAAGCTGCGCCTGCGGCTCTCGGCGGGCTTAAGGCAGATCGCCTTCTTCATCGTGCCTTCGGCGGTGGCGATAATGCTGCTCGGCGACGTGATGGTCGCGGCGCTCTACCAGAGCGGCAAGTTCGGACGCGCCGACACCGTCTACGTCTGGGCCATCCTCGCGGGCTCGGCCGTCGGGCTCCTGCCCTCGACCTTCGGGCGGCTCTACGCCTCGACCTTCTACGCGCTGCACGACACGCGGACGCCGCTCCGGTACGCCGCGCTCCACGTCGCGCTGGCGACCGTGCTCGGCTACATCTTCGCGCTGTGGCTGCCGCCGCTCTTCGGGCTCGACCTGCGCTGGGGCGCGGTCGGGCTCACCGTCTCGGCGGGGCTGGCAGGGTGGGCCGAACTCGTCCTGCTCCGGCGGCGTCTGAACGCGCGCATCGGGCGGACGGGGCTCCCGCTCGTCTTCGGTCTGAAGTTGTGGGTCGCGGCCGTGGCGAGCGCGGCCGTCGGGTGGGGGCTGAAGCTTCTGCTCGGCGCCTTCCACCCGATCATCCTCGCGGCGCTGGTGCTGACGCCCTACGGGCTGCTCTACTTCGCCGTCACCTCGCTCTGGGGACTGCCCGAGGCGCGCACCGTTGTCGGGCGGTTCACGAGGGTTCTCGGGCGTTTGAAGAGGTGAGCCTTTTCCCCGGTTGTTTCAAAGATTTGAGTTGACGGGCCCGGATTTTCCGTTTAATCTCCCGGCCACCTCGTTTCTGGAACAACTTCCGTATTACTCATCTTTTCCTGACAGGAAAAAGGATATCAACTTGACAGGATAGGCTGAGAAGAGAGTTCTCGTAACTCGAATCCGCTCTTTTGCTCCGGTTCCTCGGGCTCACGCCGCACCGCGGGACCTTAAAAACTCTTTGACGGGGAGATTCAGGTAGCCATGTTCAGAAGAGCTTTGCTCACGACCGCAGCCGCCATCGCCATCTTTACCATCAGTTCAGTCGCCCGCGCCGATGTCATTGCGCCCATCACCGGCAACAGCACCGGCAACCAATCGACGGGCACCGTCAGAGTCTCGTTTAACGACGCGACCAACAACTTCACCTTCACCGTCACCAACACCTCGCCCTTCGACGCGCGCATCACGGGGGTCGGCTTCGACATCGGCGCCGGCAACATCAACGGGTTCACGGGCGCGAACGTCGCCGGGTTCACCTTCAGCGACGGCAACCTCGGCAACGTGCCGCAGTTCAACAGCGCCGAGCTCGATTTCGGCTTCACGACCGGCAACAACTTCAACGGCGGCTTCCCCAACAACGGTATCGCCCCGGGCGCCAGCCTGACCTTCACGGTCTCCGGCGCCGGCTTCGGCAACGGACTCACCGAGCAGCAGCTCGCCAGCTTCATCTACGTCCGCTTCCAGCGCGTCGGCGCCGACGGCGAAGGCAGCGACGTGGGCCGCCCCGGCACGCCTAACGCCGTCCCCGAGCCGATGACGATGCTGCTCTTCGGCACCGGCCTGGCCGGCATCGCCGCCCGCGCCCGTCGTCGCAAGACGAAAGCCTAAAGCCTTCACAGTTTGAGGCTGCGTCAGTTTGAGCAAAAGAGGGCGGGGACGAACAGTTCGTCCCCGCCCTCCTTCACCTTTTCGCGGGCCGCCCTCAACCAAAATATTTGAAAATAAGCGTGTCAGACACTTCTGCCGCCCTTTCGTGTTAAAAATTTCCTTTACATTTTTTCTGGAAGCCGGTAAATTGCCATCCACTTTCCTGAAAGTGTCGAAGAATTAAGCCTTTACTGGCTTCATAGGCTTTTGAACGGCTTGAATCCCTACGGCAGTCGGTCTGTTTGCCCCGGCCCATTGCCCGTAATTGTCAGGTCCCGAATCACGATCTTTTACGCGAACGGCGTCGGAAAGTGCGGTTTCCTTTCGCCTTCAGCAGCGAGCCGCCCCGCTCCTGCGTTTTGGCCGTCCCGTTTAGGTGAGTGCAAACGACAAGGTCCCGGAAAGGAACACGGAGGAACTCAATCAATGATTAACCGACTTCTCGCGATGGTTAAACCGTTCGCACTCAGCATCTTCGCCGTCGCCTTCATCGCCCTCGCACAGGGCGAGGCGCGCGCCGACGAGGTCTTCATTGCCGGCTTTACCAACGGCTGTTTCGGCGTGGGCTGCACGCCCGGCGCGTCGGCCAGCGTCCCCGGTCTGTCTTACAGCAACTCGACCTTCAGCGGGACGACGGCCGCCGGCTTCCGCGGTCTGGGCGGCAACGCCAACCCCGGCGCTAACGTCAACAACCTCGGCTCGTTCTCGCTGAGCACCGCGCCCAACACCTTCAACACGCCGTTCACGCTGCAAGTCACGTTCACCGCCCCGCAGGGCATCAACGGCTCCAGCACGACGACCTTTACGGCGACGGTGACGGGTACGGTGACTAACCAGAATGACAATAACGGCGGCATCTTGATTGATTTCGATAACACGCCGCAGCTTTTCACGTTCAACGACACGACCTGCGGCGCGACGACCATCATCGGGCAGCAGACCACCTGCGGCCAAGGCTCGTTCTTCTTCAACGTCATCGACTCGGCGATTGACCCCGGCCAGACCGCCCCGCTCAGCGGCGCGATCACCAGCGCACAGCAGACGACGGTGCCCGAGCCCGCGACGATGATTCTTCTCGGGACCGGCCTGACCGGTATCGCGGCCGCCGCGCGCCGCCGCCGCAACCGGAAGTCTGAGAAGTAAGTTCCCTCCGTTTCGGAACGAAAGTTCCTGGAAAAGCCGGGTCGGGCAGACGCTCGACCCGGCTTTTTCCTTCCACAAACGGGCCTCCTCAAGCCCGAAAAAATATTTTCCGAAAGTTAAAGATTTTTCTGGAGGATAAAACTGATTCAACCTTTATGTGAGATACAACGAACGGGAAGCTCGGCGAGGCGGTTGGCGTAGCGGCAGGACGGAAGGCAGCGAAGAGGCGCAGGCAGCGCCCTTTTTTTATTTTGGCCCCTTTTTCCGCCGGCCCCGAGTCAACTCCCACGTCACCCCTCGCGCCTTCATCTCCCTTAAACAGAGTCCGTGCTATCATCCCGCCGCGTGAAAAAGATCGTGACGGCAGCCGAGATGCGCGAGATCGACCGCCTGACTACAGAGCGGTACGCGACCCCTTCCCTCCTTCTCATGCAGGCCGCGGCCGACGCCTCCGCGCGCGAGATTGCGGCGCAGCTCTCGTACGACCTCGCGGGTAAGACCTTCCAAATTCTCTGCGGGCGGGGCAATAACGGCGGCGACGGCGCGGCGCTGGCGCGTGCGCTCTGGACGCGGGGCGCGCGCGTGGACGTGATTCTCTTCGGCGGCGCGGACGAGACGCAAGGCGACGCGCGCGCCAACTTCGAGATCGTCCGGCGGCTCGCCAGTTTCGAGGCCGGCTCCAACGACCGCCCGCCGCCGCTCTCCTTCGTGGAGTGCAGGGACACGTCGGCCTGGGAGACGTTGGCGAGCGCGCCGCGCGGCTACGACTGCATCGTGGACGCGCTCTTCGGCACCGGGCTGACGCGCCCGCTCGAAGGGCTCTTCGCGCAGGTCGTCGCGCACCTCGAACTGCTCCGCGCGGCGCGCACGCACGCGGGGCACGCCGCGCCGCTCTTCGTCTCGCTCGACCTCCCTTCCGGTCTGAACGCGGACGCGCGCCGGCCCGTAGGCCCGGCGGTGCGCGCCGACCTGACCGTCACTTACACGGCCGCGAAGCCGGCCAACGTCCTGCCGCCGGCCTCACACTTCAACGGCCGCCTCGTCGTCGCCGACATCGGCTCGCCGCCCGCGCTCGTCGAGGCCGCGCCTTCGAGACTCTTCCTGACGGAAGACGTGGACGCGCGCGCGTGGCTCGAATCGACGCGTTACACGCCCGACTCTTACAAGAACACGCACGGCCATGCGTTCGTCGTCGCCGGCTCGCGCGGGATGACGGGCGCGGCCGTGCTCTGCGCCGACGCGGCGATGGCGTCGGGCGCGGGACTCGTCACGCTGGCCTCGCCCGAGTCCGCGCTGCCGGCAATCGCGCCGCGACTGATGCCCGAGGTGATGACGGCGCCGCTCAAGGAGACCGAAGCGGGGAGTGTCAGCGCGGACGCCTCCGGGCAGTTTGAGCGACTGTCGGAGCGCGCGACCGTCGTCGCGGTCGGCTGCGGCCTGACGCGCGAGCACGAGTCCACGCGCCGCTTCGTACGCGAAACGGTGGAGCGCCGCCGCACGCCGCTGGTCATCGACGCCGACGGGCTGAACGCGCTCTCGCCGTGGCCCGAGGAGTTGAAAGGAACGCGCGAGGCGCCCGTCATCCTGACGCCGCACGAGGGGGAGATGCTCCGCCTGCTCGGCGCCGCCGAGTCGTCGGCGCTCGACGAACGCGCGCGGGTCGTCGCGGAGTTCGCGACGGCGCAGAGCCTCTTCGTCGTCCTCAAGGGCACGCGCACGCTGGTCGCCGCGCCCGACGGGCGCGTCTTCGTCAACCCGACCGGCAACGCGGGGCTCGGCACGGCCGGCTCCGGCGACACGCTGACGGGCGTCATCACGGGCTTCCTCGCACAGGAGTTCGGCTCTAAAAAAAGAGAAGGCGACGCGCTCGCGGCCGTGCTCGCGGCCGTCTATGTCGCGGGGCTCGCGGGCGACCTCGCGGCGCGCGAACTCGGCATGAGGACGATGGTCGCATCCGACGTGAGAAGGTATCTGGGCGCCGCCGTGCGCGCGCTCGACGCGGAAGGAGAGACGCCTTGAACGCCGCCGTGCAGACGGGCACGTGGACTTCGCATAATCCCGAAGAGACCTTCGACACCGGACGCCGCGTCGGCGAGCGTCTGGAGGGCGGCGAGGTGCTGCTTTTGAGCGGCACGCTCGGCGCGGGCAAGACGGTCTTCACGAAGGGGCTCGCCGCCGGGCTCGGGCTCGACCCGGCCGAGGTCTCAAGCCCCTCTTTCACGCTCGTCAACCGCCACGGCGCGGGCCGACTCGTCCTCTACCACCTCGACCTCTACCGCCTCGCCGAAGGCCCCGGCGCCGCGCACGCCGTCGAGTTGGAAGAACTCCTCGCCGACGAGCGCGCCGTCATCGTCATCGAGTGGGCCGAGCGCATGGGCCGCTACCGCCTGCCCGAGACCACCTGGCGCGTCCACATCGACGGCGACGGCGAAGACCCGCGCCGCATCCGCATCGCGCACGCCGCGGACTAAAGCCTCCGCGCCCTCTGTGTTACATTAACCTCGCGAAGAGAACCAAGTTTAGGAACAGACTACGGTCTTACAACAAGGAGAAGCGAACATGCCTTACTCAGAAATTCTTATTAAGCCGATGCGCGAAGACCTGACCCGCATCGGCATCGAGGAGACGCGGAGCCCCGAGCAGGTCGAGGATGCGCTCAAGAACACGAAGGGCACGCTGCTCGTCGTCGTCAACTCGGTCTGCGGCTGCGCCGCGGGCAAGGCGCGCCCCGGCATCGCGATGGCGCTACAGAACGAGGCGAAGCCCGACCGCACCATCACCGTCTTTGCCGGCGCCGACATCGAGGCCACGGCCACGGCGCGCGAGCACTTCGCGCCCTACCCGCCCTCGTCGCCGCAGATCGGGCTCTTCAAAGACGGCCAACTCGTCTTCATGCTCGAACGCCACCAGATCGAGAACCGCTTCGCCGAGCAGATCGCGCAAGAGCTGACCCAAGCCTTCGACCGCTACTGCGCCCCTGCCGGCGCGGCCACGGCATAAGGATATTGATAAGAGCGTAAACCGTGAGCCGTAAGCCGTGACCAGAGAAGACGGGTTCTTCTTCTGGTCACGGCTTACGGCTCACGGTTTACGACTTCCCCCCACATGTCTCTTTCTCTCGACATGCCCGTGCTGCACCTGGCCGAGCAGGGCATCGCGCGTCTGGGCGCGCAGATGTCGCGGCGGCTGGCTCTGGCTCTGGCGCACGTCGCCGGCAAAGCGGACGCGGGCGAGGTGACGGTCGAAGACCTTCTCAACTACCTGCCGATGCGCTACGAGGACCGCTCGAACATGGCGCGCATCGCAGACCTGAGTGAAGGCGTCGAGGCTTCGCTCGACCTTTACGTCAGGGTCGCGGGCGGCTTCCAGGTCGGGAAGAACCGCGGGCCGAAGGCGCCGCCGCTCTACATCTTCGAGGTCACCGCCGACGACCCCGAGAAGTCCGGCAAGCCGGTCGTCGTCAAGTGGTTCGTCTCGGGCCGGCAGGCCGGGCGCATCGTTGCTTACCACAAGCAGCGCTTCCAGCGCGGCGCGCGCTTCGTCGCCTTCGGCAAGTGGGAGTGGGACGCGCGCAACAACTCGTTCGCCCTGATGCTCGCCAAGCCCGACGAGTTGGAGATGCTGCCCGGCACCTACGCCCCGCCCGAGAACGCCCTCATCCGCCTCGCCGAGCAGGCGGGTGGAGATTCCGACAGCGGCCCTCTCGTCAATCACGGCGAGGCCGAAGAGGTCTCGGAAGATGATGCGGTCGAGAGCGGCGTTGACGAGGTGACCGACCCCGCGCTCGCGGCGATACACGTCGGCCGCCGCGTGCCCGTCTACCGCAAGCTCGGCGAGTTCCGCACCAAGCGCCTGCGCGAGATCGTCCACGCCGTCCTCTCCAAACTCGACGACGCGGCCTTCGCGGAGACGCTGCCGCCCGAACTCATCAAGCGCCAGCAACTCGCCTCGCGCGCCGACGCCACGCGCCGCATACACTTCCCTTCCGACGACGCCCCGCTCGCCGAGTACGAGCGCGCGCGCAGCCCCGCGCACCTGCGCCTCATCTTCGAGGAGTTCTTCTGGGTCGCGCTCGCCATCGGCCTGCGCCGCGACGAGCGCGTCAAGGAGCCGAAGGGCGCGCTCATCGAAGTCACCCCGCACGTGCGCGAGCGCATCATGGAAGTCCTCCCCTTCGCGCTCACCGGCGCGCAGGAGCGGGCCGTCACGCGCATACTCGAAGACATGCAGTCCGACGTGCCGATGAACCGTCTGCTGCAAGGCGACGTGGGCAGCGGCAAGACGGCCGTCGCGCTGCTCGCCATGCTCGCCGCGATGGAGAACGGCTACCAGGCGGCGCTCATGGCGCCGACCGAAATCCTCGCCGAGCAGCACGCGCGCAACGTCAAGCGCATGCTCGCCGAGACGCCCTTCCGCGTCGAACTGCTCACGGGCTCTCTGAAGGCCGCCGAGAAGCGCCGCCTGCACAAAGACCTCGCCGCGGGCGAGATACACGCCGCCATCGGCACGCACGCGCTCATCCAGGAGGCGGTCGAGTTTCAGAAGCTCGGCCTCGTCGTCATCGACGAGCAGCACCGCTTCGGCGTCCTCCAGCGCGCCGCCCTGCGCGAGCGCGGCTTCAACCCGGACGTGCTCGTCATGACGGCCACGCCCATCCCGCGTTCGCTCGCCATGACGGTCTACGGCGACCTCGAAGTGTCGGTCATCGACGAACTCCCGCCCGGCAGGACGCCCATCAAGACGGTCGTCGTCGGCGAGGACAAGCGCGCCGGCGTCTACAAAGGCATCGAGCGCGAAGTCAGGGCCGGCCGACAGGCGTACGTCGTCTACCCTTTAGTTGAAGAGTCGGAGAAGATGGACTTGAAGGACGCGACGCGCATGTTCGAGCACTTGCGCGACCGCGTCTTCCCCCACTTCCGCATCGGGCTCATTCACGGCAAGATGAAGTCCGCCGAGAAGGAGGAGGTCATGCGCCTCTTCGTCCGCGGCGAGACGCAGGTGCTCGTCGCCACGACCGTCGTCGAGGTCGGCGTTGACGTGCCGAACGCCTCCGTCATGGTCGTCGAACACTCCGAACGCTTCGGCCTCTCGCAACTCCACCAGTTGCGCGGGCGCGTCGGCCGCGGCGCCGAGCAGAGCTACTGCGTGCTGATGGCCTCCGACCGGCAGACCTCGGTCGCGCAACAGAGACTCGGCATCATGGAGGAGAGTTCGGACGGCTTCCGCATCGCCGAGAAGGATTTGGAGCTACGCGGCCCCGGCGAGGTGATGGGCACGCGCCAGTCCGGCGTCCCGACTTTCCGCGTCGGCAACCTCGTCCGCGACCTCCACATCCTCGAAGACGCGCGCCGCGAGGCCGACCACTACCTCACCACGCGCCGCCACACGCGCGAGACCTCCCGCCTCATCGCACGCGTCCGCGCCGACGCGCGCTTCGGCCTCGCCGCCATCGGTTGACGAAAGTAATATGGTGCCGGGCCGAAGTCCGGGTTGACACAGAGTGGAGGCTCAAACGCGTTGAGGGTGACACAGAAGATTTTCGTGGTCGGGTATCTGGGCACCATCGTGCTGTTCGTGTGCTGCGGGCTGGCGCTGATCGTCCTCGCGGCGTTGGAGTTGTGGCACGGGCTCAACCCTTCGGTGGAGTTGCCGCTGCGGGAGCGCTTCAACTCGGTGCTCGAAAGCATCGGGCTGTTGACCATCGCGGT
The DNA here is from genome assembly GCA_963726735.1 of uncultured Acidobacteriota bacterium. Taxonomy (GTDB): domain Bacteria; phylum Acidobacteriota; class Blastocatellia; order Pyrinomonadales; family Pyrinomonadaceae; genus QHXN01. The sequence goes on along the minus strand of CAVSDM010000016.1, from coordinate 1,524,465 downwards.
CGTCGCGCTCGAACTCGGCCAGACGATTCTCGAAGAGGAGGTGCGGCGCGAGGAGCATGTCAGCGCCCCGACGCGCGTCCGGCGGTTCCTGTCGCGCTTCATGGTCGTCGTGGTCGTCGCGCTCTCGATAGAGTCGCTGGTGGCCGTCTTCGAGCTGGCCCACGAAGACCCCTCGCGCCTGCCGCAGGCCGCGTCCATCGCCGCCGCGGCCGCCCTCCTGCTGGCCGCCTGGGGCGTCTTCATCCGCCTGAACAAGAGCGCAGAGGAGTTGGAGCCGGAGGCGTTGGAGCGAGCCAAGAATGAGGACTCGAAAGTGACATGAGAATGAACGTGATGAAACTACCTTCGACAACATTCGCCCGCCGCCGCTCGACGCGCGCGGCCCTGCTCTTCCTCTTCGCGGCGTTGTGCGTCTGCGCCGGCCGGACGGGTTCGGTGGCCGGACAGTCGCAGCGCCCGGCCGACGGCGAGGCTAAAGTCACGACCGTCTTCCTCGTCCGTCACGCCGAGAAGGCCGACGGCCCCGGGCAAGACCCTCCGCTCACCGAGGCCGGGAAGCAGCGCGCGGAGGCGCTGGCCCGCCTGCTACAGAACGCCGGGGTGAAGGGCATCTACACGTCGCAGTTCCAGAGGACTCGGCTGACGGCGGAGCCCCTGGCCAAGCGGCTCGGCGTCACGGCCGTCGCCGTCCCGCTCAGCGTGAAGCCGTCCAACCCGAGGGAGGTGTCGGAAGAGTCCATCCGGGAGCTGACGAAAAAAGTCGAAGCGCACGCGGGAGGGGCGGTGCTGATCGTGGGGCACAGCAACAGCGTCCCGGATGTCATCAGGATGCTCGGCGGCGACTCCGTCCCGAAGATCGACGAGAGCAAGTTCGACGACCTCTTCGTCGTCACCGTCTACGCCGGGGGCCGCGCGAAGGTCGTCCAACTGAAGTACGGCAGCACCGACTGACGGGAGACCGGATTCGTCCCCAGCGAAACGGACATGGAGTTGACTTGATAGCCTTTGTATAATCCGCCCCGGCCGCCCCGGCCCCCGGACGCGTAAGGCTTTGAGGGATTCATCCGATGATTAAGACGCTGCAATGCCCCGCATGTGGCGCGCCGCTCGAATACGACGAGGAGAGCGCGCGCGAGACGATGCGCTGCCACTTCTGTAGCAGCACGGTGATGCTGCCGGCGCGGCCGCGCGCGCCGAAGCAGCAGAACATAAACATCTCGTTCGGGCGGTCGAGGCGCGGGCGGTCGGGCTCGCCGAAGACGACGATTATCATCGTCCTCGCCGTCGTGCTGCTCATCGGGGGCGGCATCGTCATCGGCGTCATCAACGCGATCAGTCGCGCCGTGACGGGCGTCCCGCGCTCGGTCGTCGTCACGAACACGCGCACGACGCTCAACCCGCCGAGCAGCCCGCCGGCGCGGCCGCCCGAGCCGCAGCCCTTCTTCGGCAAGGAGGGCGTCGGCGCCGGCCACTTCAAGGACGCGCGCAGCATCGCCGTGGACGCGGAGGGGCGCATCTACGTCGGCGAGTACTCGGGCGGGCGCATACAGGTCTTCGACCGCGAAGGCAAGTTCGTGACGCAGTGGACGGCGGACCCGAAGATGCCTCTGCGCGGGATGACGGCCGACCGGCGCGGCACCGTCTACGTCGTCCAGAAGGGCGAGATCAGCAAGTACGAGGGGACGACGGGCAAGTTCCTCGGCACGGTGGGCGCGGGCGGCGGGCGCTACGACGACGTGTGGGCGACGCCCGACGGCGGGCTCGTCGCCTTCACGCGGCAGTCGCGCGACGACGTGGTGAAGCTCGACGCGTCGGGACAGGTCAGGCAGACCATCCAGGCGGCCGTCAGCGGCCAGACCGACCGTCCCGAGCTGATCATCAGGGTCGCGGCCGACGGGACGGGCACCGTCTACGCGCTCGGCGAGTTCAACCGCGCGGTCTTCAAGTTCTCTCCGGACGGCCGCTTCCAGACGCGCTTCGGCGGCGACGGCGACGAGCCCGGCCTGTTCCGCGCGCCCGGCGCCATCGCCGTGGACAACCAGGGGCGCGTCTACGTCGCGGACTTCAAGGGCGTGCAGGTCTTCGACCAGAACGGCCGCTACGTCAAGGTCATCGGCGTCAAGGGCGCCGCCTCCGGCCTCGCCTTCAACGACCAGAACGAGTTGCTCGTCGTCGCGCGCACGGCCGTCTGGAAGTTCAACGTCGATTAGTCAGGAGCACGCCCGCGGCCGCGGCCCGCCACGGCTGTGCTACATTCGATTCATGCGCGTCATCGCCGGACAGTACCGCGGGCGTGTGCTGAAGAACCCGCAGGGGTTGCAGACCCGCCCGACCTCAGACCGCCTGCGCGAGACTCTCTTCAACGTGCTCGCGCCGAGGCTCCCGGGCGCACGCTTCCTCGACCTCTGCGCCGGCACGGGCGCCATCGGCATCGAGGCGCTGTCGCGCGGCGCCGCCTTCGTCACTTTCGTTGACCGCGTCCACAAGATGTGCGGGTTGGTCGAAGAGAACCTCGACCTGCTCGGCGTGCCCGAGGAGATGACCGAGGTCGTCAAGAGCGACGCGGCCGAGTACCTGCGCCGCACGGGGCGCAACGAGGGGCAGGAGTGGCGCGCCGGCACGGAGCCCTGGGACGTGGTCTACTTCGACCCGCCCTACGCCTCCGACTACCTCTCGGTCCTCAAAGAGTTCGGCGCGCACACGGCGGCGCTTGTGCGCGAGGGCGGCGTCCTCGTCGTCGAACACCACCACAAGAACCCTCTGCCCGAGACGCTCGGGGGCCTGCGCCGCTGGCGCGTGCTCAAGCAGGGCGACTCGGCGTTGAGCTTCTACGAGGCCGCCTGATTGACGCGGACACCGCCGCTGCGCCACACTTCCAAAGCTGGAAGCCCCCTTCCTCCTCAAACGCTCTCAAGAAGAATCTACCGCGCGGGCGCACCCGACGCGCGCGCGGCCGGGGAATCTGTTTCGTGACGGAGAAGTCAGGCAAGGAACGCCGCCGCAAGCCGAGGTACAACGCGGAGCTGCCGTGCGACCTAGCGCCCGGCGGCGCCGAACTCCTCAACCCCGACGACCGGCTCGAATGCCGCACGCGCGACCTGAGCGAGACGGGCGTCGGCGTCGTCGCCGGCTCGATCTACGTCGGCTACACCTGCGTCGTGGACGAGGAGAGCGTGCTCCACGTCCGCCTCGCGCTGCCCGCCGGCGCCATCGAGATGAAGGCCACGTCGGCGCACTACCTCCGCCTCGACTCCGGCGCGGACGAGCCCGTCTACCTCATCGGCCTCCGCATCAAATCGATGTCCTCTGAAGACCAGACCCTCTACAACAATTACCTGGAAGAGCTGAGCAGGTCCGAGCAGGACTGAAGAAGAAAAGAGTGAGGACGAAGAAGAGCGCGGCTCTCGTCAAACGTTGACGAGAGCCGCGCCGTCTTTATCCCTCCGCTTCCGCTTCTACTTCTCCGTCGGGCACGTCGGGAGGTTGAGGTGGACGGAGAGGCCGGTGGGTTCGAGGTCGTGGAGCGTGACCGAGCCGCCGAGCACGTCGAGGAGGCGGTGGGCGATGACGAGGCCCAGCTCGTTCATGTTCGTGCCGCGCTCGTTGGGGGCGTCGATGTCCACGGGCACGAAGAGCCGCGCGGGGTCTTCGAGCGGCGCGCCCGAGTCGGTGATCTCGATGCGTAAGCCCCCGCCCGCCGCGGGGACGGCCTTCACGTCAACCGAGCCGCCCGAAGGGCTGCGGCCGATGGCGTAGGCGAGGAAGTTGTAGAGCACCTGCCGGAGCTTCCCCTCATCCGAAACGATGCCGCCCACGCCCTGCGCCGTCGCGCATTCGAGCGTCACCGACTGCTTCTGCGCCAGACGCGAGACGGCGGCGCACGACTCGCGCAAAGTCTCGCGCAAAGAGAACTCGTGCAGGAACAGCTCGGTGTGGCCCGCCTCCAGACGCGAGAGGTCTACGAGCTGGTTGAGGCTCGCCTGTAGCTGGAAGCCCGACGACTGTATCTTGCCGCAGAAGCGCCGCTGCGTCTCGTTCAGGTGCTCCTGGTCGAGCAGAATCTCTGCGAAACCGAGGATGGAGGTGAGCGGCGTGCGCAGCTCGTGCGACATGCGCGCGAGGAAGAGCGAGCGGTAGCGGCCGACGCGTTGCAGCTCAAGGTTGGCGCTCTCCAGCTCGGCCGTGCGGCTGCGCAGCTCTTCGACTAAAGATTCGATGCGGCTGTGCTGCTCGTCCATCGCGGCGCTGCGGCGCGCGTTGCCGAGCGCGATGACGACCGTCTGCCCCACGCACCTCACGCCGCCGAGCGCCGAGCGCAGACGCGCCGCGTCGCGCGCGGCCACCACCATCACGCCCGCCAGCGAGTCGCTCGCGCTGATGGGGACGGCCAGGGCCGCCTCCAGCCCCGCACGCGCGAGCAGAGTCTTCGCCTCCGCGGTCGCGCCGACCTCGCCCGCATCCTCGTCGAGCCCGACCGCGAACTCACGGCCCGTGCGCGAGACCTCTCCGACCAGTGCGTGGCCGATGGCCTGCGCCGCCTCAGCTTCGACGTGCGGGTGCGTGAAGGCCGCCCGCAGCGTGAGCGCGCCGTCGTCGCCGCGTATGAAGAACTTCACGCAACAGAGGTTCCAGTGGCGCAGCAGTATCTCGGAGAAGGACTCGCAGACCTCCTGCTCGGTGCAGGCGCGCCCCTGCGCGAACGCCTGCTCGTTGAGCAGGCTGACGACCTCGGAGACCAGCCCCTGCAACTGCGAGCCCTCGACGCCGCTGCACTCGCGCCCGCCGGACGAGTCCGCCTCCTCGCCCAATGACTGAGCGTGGACGCCCGATTCTGTTTTCGACCTTTGTACCATTACACCCGGCGTGAACAACCCGTCTTCAGTCGGCGGCCACTGGCGGTCGCCCAGAGTGTACGCAGGCTGACAGAAACTTTTCCGTTTTTTATCGCAAAACTTGTCGGAGAGGCTATCGGCCCGCCTGAGAATTAGAAGTGTGAAGTTAGCGGTTAGGTTCCCTGTGCGGCGTCGTCCCGGTTTCCCCTCAAGTCGCTCAACGAAGGACCCGAACCTGCCGAGCCTCTAGCCTCCCGCCCCTCTCTAAGCTATGATTGCCGCGGGGTTTTCTGAAGGGACGCCCCCATGCCCCGATGAACGGCCGACTGTCACACCACCCTCTAGCCGAACTCGTACGCGAAATTTCGGACACACGCCTGTCGGGCGCGCTGCGCCTGGAGCACGAGCGCGCGAAGGCCGCGGTCTACTTCGACGCCGGGGAGGTCACGGCCGCGGCCTCGAACGCGCGCGCGTTGCGTCTCGTCGAGGTGCTGCGGCGCAGCGGGGCCGTGGACGCCGGGCGGCTCTACGCCGCCGTCGGCGAGAGGATGTCGGACGAGCAGGCCGGCGTCGCGCTCCTGACTTCGGGCCTGCTCGACGAGTCGGGGCTCAGACGCCTTCAGGAGCGGCAGTTGAAGGAGGTGCTGGGCGAGGCGCTGCGCTGGGCTGACGGCGAGTGGCACTTCGACGCGCGCGTGCGGCTGGCCGGTGCGTACAACGCGCCCCCCGATGTGTCGGGGCTGTTGGCCGAGTCGGCGCGCGGCTTCACGCCGCAGCTCATCGCCGCGCAGGATGCGCGACGACGCGCAGACACTCACTCCCGCCGAAGGCTTTGAAGAGAAGATGAGCTCCGGCCTCCGGCTCCTCCCGGCGGAGGCTTTCGTCATGTCGCGCATCTACGCGCCGACGACGTTGCGTGAGGTCGTCGCCGTCAGCGGGCTGCCCGAGGCGGAGACTCGCCGCGCCGTCTACGTGCTCGCGCTCGGCGGCCTGCTCACGCGCACGGGCGGCCAGCGCATCCTGCCCGTCGAGGCGCAGAAACTAGCGGCGCAACAGCGCGCCGCGGCGGCCACCGCCGAAGCGCCCTCGACGCAGTCGCCGCGGACGACCCCCGAGCGCGTGCAGCCGGCCGCGGCGGCGGAGCCCGAGCCCGACCACCGGCAAGGCACGATTGAAGAGCTGCTGGCGCGCGCGCTCGGCGCGACCCACTACGCGGTGCTCGGCGTCGCGCACTCGGCCTCGACCGAAGAGGTCAAGCGCGCCTACTACGCGCACGCGCGCCGCCTCCACCCCGACCGCTTCCGCCGCGACGCCGACGAAGAGACGCGTCAGCGCATCGACGCCGCCTTCGCGCGCGTCGCACAGGCGTACGAAACACTGCGGGACCCGACCCTCCGCGCCGCCTACGACCTCAAGCTCGCGAAGAAGAAGGCTTGAAGAAGTAGTCAGTAGTCAGGAGCCAGTAGGCTCCGCTCTGCTGCCGTGGGTGATGACAACCGCCGGGTTCGACTGACAAAGGTTTTTCTACTGGCTCCTGGCTCCTGACTACTGGCTACTTGTCCTTCCCGACTCTGATACGTACACTCTAACCTCTATGGGCATCGAGTTTGCTGAGAGCGACCGCGCGGCCGGCGAGGCGTATTTGCGCCTCGCGGCGGGCGTGGACGAGTTCGAGGGCTACGCGCACCCGCACGCCGCGCGCGTGGCGCGGCTGGCCGACGCGCTCGCCGAACACTTCCGCCTGTCGAGGGCCGACCGCACCTCCGTCGTCTACGCGGCGCTGCTGCACGACATCGGCGAGCTGACGATGAAGCGCGACTACATCAAGCGCGACGGGCCGCTCAACGGGGCCGAGCGCCTCGACCTCGCGCGCCACCCCGTCATCGGCGAGCAGGAGGCCGCGCGCGCGGGCGCCGACCGCGCCGTCCAGCTCCTCGTGCGCTGGCACCACGAGTGGTTCGGCGGCGGCGGCTACCCCGACGCTCTGCGCGGCGAGCAGATACCCTTAGGCGCGCGCATCCTACGCGTCGCCGACGCCTACGCCGCGCTCACCGACGCGCGCCCCTGGCGCCCCGCCGGCACCGAGGGAGAAGCGCGCAAGCACCTCGGCCTCTGGGCCGGCATCGAGTTCGACCCCGCGGTCGTCCTCGCCTTCCTCTCGCTCGAAGGTCTGCCGGAGCTGCGCTCCTTCGCGCGCGCGGCCGAGCAGCAGGCGCCCGCGGTCGAACCCGCGCGCGCGAGAGAGACGGCGCGACGGCGGCCGACGCCGACAAGGGCGAAGAGGTCGTCCGCGCCGTGCGAGACGCCCGCGCGATACCCCTGGGACGCGGGCACCCCGAGTTAATTTTTCGAGATTGATTCAGACGAGACTTCCGACCAAATCTTTTAGAGGCCGACGACGTTGCGCAACTTCTCCGACTCGCTCCCCGAAGGCTGGCTCGCGTTCGAGCTGGGCGTGCTGCGCCGACTAAAATTCCGCTCGGTCATCGACCCGTTCGCGGGCGAGGGCGCCACGCTCGCCTACCTCAAGCGCTGGGGCGCGCGCGTCGCCGCCAACGACTCCGCGCGGTGGGCTCTGGAGCGGGCGCGGGCGCGCGTCGAGAACAACGCCGAGACCTTGAGCGAGTCGGACGTGGAGGCCGTGCTCGAAGACGCGTACGTCCCGCGCCACCGACTCTACAACCCGGCGCTACGCCACTGGTTCGGCGAGACCGACGCGTGGTGGTTCGACAACGTCCGCGCCAACGCCGAGAAGCTCGAACCCGCGAAGCGCTCGCTCGCGCTCGACCTCGGCATGGCCGTCGGCGACTACGCGCTCGCCTTCGACGACGATACGCGCGAGCTGCGTCAGCCGCTCTCGCGCGCCTTCCAGCGGCTCCTGGACTGCGCGCCCGCGCCCTTCGACAACAAACAGAAGAACACGGCCTCGAACCGCGACGCGCGCGACTTCGTCGGCCGCGAGCAGGCGGAGCTGCTCTTCCTCGGCTCCCCCGCCCCTCGCGCCGCGCCGCGCGCGACTCGACCTGGGCCTGGCGCGAGGTCTGGGTGCGCGGCGACGGAGACTTCTGGGACGACTTCGAGCGCTCGCGCGAGGGCCGACTCGGCGCGCGCGCCGAGGCACGCCGCCAATACCTGCGCCACGTCGAAGACCTCCTCGACGCCGCCTCGCACCTGCCCGCGTGGGCCGTCGCGCACGTTGACGACGGCTACCTCCCGACCGAAGAGCTTGTCGAGACCATCAGCCGCCTCCGCCGCGTCGGCACCGTCTACACCAAAGACTTCACCGAGCTGACCGGCGCCCGCGCCGTCATCGTCACGGCATAAAGCGGTGAATGGTGAACAGTAAATCGTGAATGGAAAGAGCAGCCTTTATCCATTCACGATCTACTATTCACCATTCACCGCTCTTTAAGATCACGACCGTCTGGTCGTCGCCGCGGTCGGCTTTGCCCGCCCAGCTCTCGATCGTACTCCAAGATATCGACGCGGATGTTCTCGGCCGTCTCGGTCGCGGTGCGCGGCGAGCAGTTCGAGGAGGCGCCCTTCGCCGAACTCCTCGCCCGTGCCGTTCTGCGCCTCGGTGATACCGTCCGAGTAGACGACGAGCAGGTCGCCTTCATTCAGCCCCACCTGACCCTCCTCGAACGGCACGCCGTCGAAGGCGCCGAGCACGGTGCCGCCCGTCCACAGGCGCTCGACCGTCCCGTCGGCGCGCACGAGCAGCGGCGCGTTGTGCCCCGCGTTCGTGTAGCGCAACGCGCGCGCGTCGTCGTCGTAGAGCGCGAGGAAGAGCGTGGCGAAGCGGTCGGCGTCCGTCGAGCGACAGAGCTGCTCGTTGATGCGCTCGGCCATGCGCGAGACGAGGCACGCGTCGTCCGTTTCCGTCACGCCGCACGGCATCTCTAACGCCTGCGCGCCGTCCTGAGCGGCCGCCGCGACGCGCGCGAGCCCAGGCGCTCCGCGATGATCGAGACCTGCGCGCGCAGCGTCGCCTGCAAGTTCGACATCACGAGCGAGGCCGACAGCCCCTTGCCCGACACGTCGCCGAGCGTCAGCGCGACCAGCCCGGGCACGACCTCGACGAAGTCATAATAGTCGCCCGCCACGCCCAGCGCGGCGCGGCACTCGCCCGTGATGTTGGCCGAGCGGAGCGCGGGCGTGCTGCGCGGGAAGAGCTGCGCCTGCACCTCGTGCGCGATCTCGATCTCGCGCTTCAGACGCTCGTGACCGACGCGCTCGGCCAGCAGCGCCTCGATGTTCGCCGACATGTCGTTGAAGGCGAGCGCCAGTTCGCCCAACTGGTCGCGCGAGCGCGTGCGTATGCGGTGCGAGAAGTCGCCGCGCTTGACCGACTCGGTCGCGCGGTAGAGCTTGTGGACGGTGCCCGTCACGGCGCGCGTCATCCAACCGGCCGAGAGCAGCGCGAGTATCTCCAGAACGAGGAAGATGACGGCGATGCCGTAGAGCATCTGCCAGAAGGTCTGCCCCATCACGAGGTTGTTCCAGAACTGCTTGCCGCCCTCGCCCCACGACCAATCGACCACGAAAGACCAGCGCGCCTTCCGCTCGCCCGTCACCCAGTCGGTCGCCTGCAAAAAGACCGGGCACGGGAAGTTGAACCCGGTAAGCTCCGGCAGGTACTCGCCGAACTGGTCGCGCGACATGTCGAAGGTGTCCCAGTCGGCGGCCCGCTCGCCCGGCCGCCGCCGCTCCCCGGCTTCCTATCGCCGCCCCGCCGCTCCTCTTCCACCCTGACGCCGACGAAGAAGGGGCGGACGTTGACGCCCGTGTTCTCGCGGTAGCGCCCGACGAGGGCGCGGCTGACGGGCACCGTGATCAGCACGGCGGCCGCGCGGCCGTCGGCGGCGCCGCGCACGAGCGCGCGCACCGAAGGCGTGCCGAAGGGGGTCTCGCGACCCTTCGGGCGGCGGCAGGAACGCAAACCCGCTCCACTCCTTATGCCCGCCGAGCCAGCGGGGCAGAGTCTCCCGAGCGTCCGCGGCGTCGGGGCCGACCCCGCGCGCCTCCTCGCTCAAGTCCGCGCTCGCCAGCCCGGCCGGCACGCCGTCGCCCAGGAAGTGCGGGTTCGCCGCCTCGCCCCCGCGCCACGCGTAGACGCGCGCGCCGGGCAGCGCCGCGCGCAGAAGGGCCGCGCGCTCTTCGAGCCACGCCTGCGCCTCGCGCTCGGGCGTGTTCGGCGGGAGTCGCGCGAGCGCGCCCGCGAGCGCCCGCGCGCCTTCGAGCGCCTGCCGCTCGGTCGCCTCGATCTCGACCGTGACGACGCGCACCATCGCCTGCGACGAGCCGCCCGTCGCCGCCAGCGCCCCGAGCGCGAGCAGCAGCACGACCGGCGTCAGGCCGACGAAGAGGTAGGTGATGATGAGCCGCCGCCTGACCTTCCACAGCAGCTTCCGCTTGAGCCGCACGGCGAGCTTGAGGCCGAAGTAGAGCAGGACGGCCGCGCAGACGAAGAGGGTGACGGGGCCGAGCAGACCGAAGGGCGTGTCTTGATACAGCGAGGTGTCGCGGACGAACAGGCGCAGCAGGAAGAGCGCGACGGCCGCCAGCGCCACGCGCGGCATCGCGCGCCGGAACCACTCGCGCGCACGCCCGAGCCGCACGCCCAAACGCCTCGACGCTCCCGCACCTCCGCCCATCGACGCTCCCCTTCCGGACAAAATTTATGAATGATGGATGCGGAATGATGAATGAAAAACGGTTCTTAATTCATCATTCCGCATTCGTCATTCATCATTCACGCGTCGCCGTCCTCGCTCTTACGCCGACGGCGCGGACGGTGTTTCAACACGACTTTCGTCAACCTTAATCTTCGGCGAGGGCGCGGACGTGCGCGGCGACCGTCGCGCCGAGGGTCAGAAGGTTGTAGCCGCCTTCGAGGCACGAGACGAGCCGGCCCGCGCACGCCTCGCGCGCCCACTCCTTCGCCGCGCGCGTCATCAACACGAAGTCCTCGTCCGTCAGAGACAGTTGTCCCAGAGGGTCGCCCGCGTGCGAGTCGAACCCGGCCGAGATGATGACGAGGTCGGGCTTGAACTTCGCGCCGATCTCTTCGAGCGCGGTCTCGAAGGCGCGGCGGTGCTCGGCGGCGGGCGTGCGCGCGCGCAGCGGCAGGTTCAGGGTGTAGCCGCGCCCGCGCCCGACGCCCGTCTCGGAGCGCGTGCCCGTGCCGGGGTACCACGGGTACTGGTGCGCGGAGAAGAAGAAGACCGTCGGGTCGTCGTAGAAGATGCCCTGCGTGCCGTTGCCGTGATGCACGTCCCAGTCGATGACGGCCACGCGCTCGACCTCCTTGTAGTGGCGCTGTGCGTAGCGCGCCGCGACGGCGACCGTGTTGAAGAGGCAGAAGCCCATCGCGCGGTCAGACGTGGCGTGGTGTCCGGGCGGCCGCACGGGCAGGAAGGCGTTACTCGCCTCGCCCTTCAGGACCATGTCCACGGCCCTGCACGCGCCGCCCGACGCGCGCAAGGCGGCTTCGAGCGAGCGCATCGAGACGGACGTGTCCGCGTCGAGGTAGCCGAGCCCCTCGCTCACGGCGCGCTCGACGTGCTTGAAGTGCTGCGGCGTGTGCGCGGCCTGCACGTCGCCGCGCGGCGCCGGGGCGGCCTCGACCTCTAACAGGCGCGGCCAGAGTTCCGCGTCGCCGCGCAGAGCCTGCATCACGACGGCGTAGCGCTCGGGGCTCTCGGGGTGGCCGGGGCCCGTGTCGTGCTGCTCAAAAACTGGATGATGTATGATGGCCGTCGTCATGCGGCCGATTATGTGCGAGGGTCTGGACGAGGTCAAACAACAGTCTGGCCGCGAGCATGGATTCGATACGCGCGCCTGCCGTTTACCGTGCGGCGGCGGACGGACTCCGCGCCGACCGCGCTTTTAAGGCTCCGGTTTTCTTCGACTTAGACCGGCGGCGGCGGCGGGCGCGCAAAGGGAATGGTGTTTGCAGTAAGGCAACCGCGTGATGTATCTCTCCCGTTCTAATCCGGGTTTGACGGAGACAGCGGAAGGAGTTTGCACATGCGAAAGGTTTCGGTCAGTCTACTCTGCCTCTTATTTCTGTTGACGACCCTGGCGCTCGACACGTCGGCGCAGGACAGGCGCAGGCGTTCGCGCTTCGGGCGTAAGGCGCGGACGGCGGCCATCATCGCGGGCGGCGCGGCCGTCGGCGGGCTTGTCGGCGGCAGGAAGGGCGCGGCCATCGGCGCGGGCGGCGCGGGCACGTACGCCTTCAACCGTAAAGCCGCGCGGCGCCACTTCAAGCCGCGCACGCGCACCATCGGCGCGACGGCCAGCGGCGCGGCGCTCGGCGCGGGCGTCGGCGGCGCGGTCGGCGGCCGTCGCTCGGCGGCGGCGGGCGCCATCGTCGGCGGCACGGGCGGCTATCTCTACCGCCGCACGAAGCGTCGCATCCCGCGCCGCTACTGAAGGCGGCAGGGTGTGTTCGGATAGTGTGGGGAGCGTGAAGGGCCGCGGGCCCCGCGCTCCCCTTTGTCGGGCGCTTGCGCGCGCCCCGCGCTTTGCAACAAACTACCCTCGCGCAAGGTTCACTTACTTTCAGACCCAAGGAGTCGAAGCTTCATGTCTTACGACGAAGAGCAGCACAAGCGTAGTCGTGTCGTGATTGAGACGCCGACGGCGCGGCGCGAGGTGGTCGAAGAGCGGACGGTGCGTCAGCCGCCGCCGGGCTACTACCCGCCGCCGGAGCGTAGAGGATATTCGACGGGCGTCCTCGCCACGGTGGCGCTCCTCGCCATCGCGGCCACGGCCATCATCTTCCTCTTCCTGACGAACTCGCGCGACGACTCCTCGACCGAGGTCAACATCAACGCGCGCGCCGCCACGCAGCCGACGCCTTTGACGCAGGCGCCCGTCATCGTCCAGACGCCGCTGCCGCAGCCGACGCCCATCATCATCCAGCAGGCGCCGCAGACCGTCCCCGCGCCGGTCATCATCCAGGCGCCGCCGACGACCACTGACCCGGCGACGACCGCGCCGCCGGCCACCGCCACGGCGCCGCCGGCCACGCCCGCCGCGAGCGACGACGCGACGCTGCAAACGAAGATCGACAAGGCGTTCGCAGACGACCCGACCGTCTCGACGGCCGTCATCGACGCGTCGGTCGTCAACGGCCGCGTCCGACTCTCCGGCACGGTCAACTCCGACGCCGTCAAGCAGCGCGCCGAGCGCCTCGCCTACACCGTCAAAGGCGTCCTCGGCGTCGATAATAAGATCGTCGTCAGCTCCGGCACACCGTAAGAGAGGTAGACAGTCGTCGGTAGAAAACGTCGGCGGGCGTTGAGGCTTAAAGGCCCGACACCCGCCGACGTTGTTGTCACTACTGACTACCGTCTACTGCTTTTCAGTACCCTTCCGTGTGACGGCGCAGCCATTCGTCGATCTCTTCGTCGGAAGGGTCGCGGCCCAGTTCGCCGCGCAGGCGGTCGGCCGCCACCTCGCGCTCGTCGCGCGCGGCGTCCGCGAGCGTTTCCCCACCGTTTGTTTCGGACGAGTCACCCACTGTTGTTTCTCCTCCTCGCGTGTGTTGGTTCGAGGCCGATGGTAGGCCCTGTACGGACGCGGTTGCAAGCTCAGTCGTGTCCGCCGAAGCGGTAGCGCAGCAGTTCGCGCGCGCGCTGCGAGGCGAAGGCGACCGCCGCCAGACAGCAGACGCCGCCGAGCACGACCGAGAAGGGCGCCCCCAACGCGGCCGCGACCAGCCCCGCCTCCAGCTCACCCAACTGCGGCCCGCCCATGAAGAAGATCATGTTCACCGAAGTCATCCTCCCGCGCAGGCGGTCGGGCGTGATGAGCTGGCGGATGGTCTGGCGGATGACCGTGCTGACGGTGTCGGCCGCGCCCGACACGGCCAGCATCAGGAGCGAGAGCCAGTACGAACGCGAGAGGCCGAACACGACCGTCGCCGCGCCGTAGACCGCGACCGAGACGAGCACCGCCAGTCCGGGCCGCTTCCACTCAGAGCCGCGGCGCGTGAGCAGGAGTCCCGTTAAGACGGCGCCGAAGGCCGTCGCCGCGGCGAGCAGGCCGTAGCCGTGCTCGCCCACTTGCAGCACGTCGCGCGCGAAGATGGGCAGCAGCGCCGTCGCCGACGCGAAGAACGTCGCCACGAAGTCTAAGGACATCGTCTGCACCATGATCGGCGTGCGCCAGACGAACCTTAAGCCCTCCTTCAAGGATTCAATGCTCACGCGCGCAAGCTCCTCCGCCTTCCCCTTCCCCGACGCGCGCATCAGCAGTACGGCCGCGATGACCGAGAGGAACGAGACGGCGTTGAAGGCGTAGACGGCCGCCGGCCCGTAGCGCGCCAGCACCACGCCGCCGAGCACAGGCCCCGCGACCAGAGCGATCTGGAACGAGACGAAGCCGAGGCTCACCGCGTTCGGGAAGTCGCGCGCGGGCACGAGCGCCGGCAGCAACGCCTGCCGCGCAGGGTTGTCGAAAGCGATGGCGGCCGAAGAGAGCGCCGTCAACACGTAGATGGGCCAGAGCTTCTGGAGCCCCGCCGCGGTGACGGCCGCCAGCACCGCCGCGCACACGAGCATGACGGTCTGCGTGACGATGATGAGCCGCTTGCGGTCCACGGCGTCGGCGACGACCCCGCCGACGAGCGAGCAGAGCACGATGGGCAGCACGCGCACGAGCCCGACCAGTCCGAGCGCCGCGGCCGCCGTCTTCTCGCCGTAAGGGCGCATGAGAAGGTAGACGTGCCAGTTGATCGTCACGAGCTGCATCTGCGAGCCCGTGATGGAGAAGAACTGGCCGACCCACAGCAGGCGGAAGTCCCTGTGGCGCAGCGACGCGAAGGCCGTGCGCCGGCCGGCCTCTTCCGCGCCGGCGAGTTCCGCAGGCGTCGGGTTGTCGGGTGTGCCCAAGTGAACGATGACCCCTCGGATTGAAGTTGAAAATTGAGTCCGCCGATAGAATATCAGGGTCTCCTGTTGCGAAAGAATTGCGCCGGCCTCGACCGACTGGCTGTCCACCGCGGCCACGTCTTAAATCCTCGAATTTCCCAGGAAAAGGACGGCATTTCGCCTCCCGCGGGGACGCGGCGGCTGCAACTCGGAGGGGGCTCGACTCATCTAAGTTTGTGATTACATAAACGTCATGAAAAGGGGTGGAATGAAGATGAAAGCAGTGTTGAATAGAGTCTCTGCGCTGGTCGCGGCGCTGGTCGTGGCGGCGTCGGTCGCGGCCGCCCAACCGGCCGACCGGATGAGCGAGCGCGCCGCCTTCGAGCAGTTGGCGAAGAAGGTGCGCAAGGAGTTGGTGACGCTCCCTTGGTACGGCGTCTTCGACAACCTTGAGTACGCCATCGACGGGCCGACCGTGACGCTCTCGGGTCAGGTCGTGCAGCCCTCGACGCGCAAGGACGCGGAGCGCCGCGTGCGGAAGCTGAAGGGCGTCGAGCGCGTGGTCAACAACATAGAGGTGCTGCCGCTGTCGGGTTTCGACGACTCGGTCCGCGCGAACACGTACCGCGCGCTGATGGGTTGGAACAGCCCGCTCTTCCGCTACGGCCGCGGGGTGAACCCTTCGATTCACATCGTCGTCAAAGGCGGCCACGTCTCGCTCGAAGGCGTCGTCTCGAACGAAGGCGACCGGCGGCTGGCTTACCTGCTGGCTAACTCCGTCCCCGGCGTCTTCTCCGTCACGAACAACCTCCGCAACGAGAACGCCCGCGCGCGGTAAGCCGCTCCGGAGTAACTCAAAAATGCGGGCAGTCGTTGAACGACCGCCCGCATTTTTTTCTTACTAAACAGTCTCCGCAGACCCGCAGCGCTTCCCGCTACGGCTCCGCCGAACTCGAATTTCCTACCAGCCGGGGACGAGGAACACGTCCCACGCCCAGCGTCCCAGCTGCGCCCCGCGTAGGTCCTTGACCTTCGCCCGGTAGCGGAAGCGGTTACCGTAACGGTCGGTGCGCTTCGACTCCTTGTAGTCGAGGTCGATGGACTTCAGCCCGAGTGCGGGCAGCGTGTGCAACTCCGCGGGCTGCGAGATGCCGTCGTGGTTGCTGTCCTGCCACAGCCGCAGGTAAGCGAAGACCGCGTCGTGCTTGTCGACCACGCCGTCGCCGTCGCCGCCCCGCTCGGGCCGGTCGAAGGAGGAGAGGGCGTTGAAGCCGTTGGCCTCGACGTTAGTCTGCGGCTGCGGGGTGACGTTGCCGAACAGCTCCCGCCCGCTGTCTATCGTCCCGTTCCGGTTGCGGTCGAAGGCGAGCCACGCGTCGTCGGAGCCGGCGGCCGTCTACGACAGCCGCTCTTTCACATGGTCGGGGTTGCCGTCGAGGTCGAAGAGGACGCCGCGGGCCGCGTCGGTCAGGGAGAAACCATCGCCGTTGGTGTCGATGAGGATGGGCGAGTAGCAGGTGCCGGTCGTCATGTAGACGGCCATGCACTCCGAGCTAATCTCCGGCATGATCTGCTCACAGTAGAAGGTCGGCGGCGGGTCGGGGCAGTTGCCGAGGCTGCCGCCGCCTAAGAGGTCGCGGCAGACCTGCCCGCCCGCGTCCCAGAAGAAGCCAAGCGCGGCGCAACTGGTGGGGTCGCCTCCCATGCAGCAGAGACCGGAGCCGTTAGGCACGGTCGATGGTGGGCAGCTTCCATTGATGCCTGGGGTGGTGCAACTCAGGCCGGTGAAGTAGGGCTGGCAGCAGTTAGTCTCACCGTCGTTGTAGAAGCCGGCGGGGCACCCGTTGGCCGGGTGCTTGCAGAAGTCCACCTCCGGGAGAAGGCCGCAGGAGTCGCACTGCCAGTAGGGGTCGCCATTAGGCAGATGCGAACAGAAGCAGGAGGGATTGGGTTTACTCACGTTGGGGTTGGCGCAGGGGCACGGCGTGGGTGTGGGCGTCGGCGTGGGCGTCGGCGTCGGCGTCGGCGTTGTTCCGTCGCAGGAGTCGCCGTAGTCGCTCTCTTCACATTTATGCTCAAACCCGGTCGAATCGTTACAAGAGACCTCAGAGTAGCTAATCGTGAAGCAAGCGCCGAACGGGTCTGAGCACGCGGGGAACTGCATGCGGGTAATTTCTCCGCAGATGCAGGTCTGCCCGCCCGGTTTCATCCATATGCATTCTGGCCGCGAAGTCTGGCAGTCAAATGTCCCGCGCGGGCTCGGGCGCGGCGGTAGAGTTCTCCCTTGTAAAAACCGCCGGCAAGAAACTTACCGGCGGCGACGTAGGGTTTGCGACATAAGCCGAATCCAAAAAAAGTTTTGGTGGCAAGTTGGGCAAGGCCGTATTTTCCCCGGCGACTTCATTATCTCCAACACGCGACCAGTTCGCACCTCGCTGCTTACTGACCGGCATCGGCGTACCACTCGTGCCCAGGAATCCCGTGCCGTCGCCGTGATTAATCTCTTGGAATTTAAGCTCCAGCTTTTGGGGGTTAATAACTTTCCCTTTCTCCCGGAGACTTTTCCACCCCTCGACGTGGTTAGCGGGCGGTGTGAGCGTGACGGTCTCCCCGGGACGGATAGGCACATCGTCGGGCCGCACCGGTTCCTCGAAGGCGGCGAGGTCGATCCTTCCGTACTTGTACAGGAATGCGTACTTGTGCCCGTCCGCAGCCAGCACATCTGGCATCGCGAGATGTATGCTCAAGAAATAGATCGGCTTCGGCCCTGTGTTTGTAACCTCGACTGAGAGGTCATCGAGCCAGTTGTCGTCCTCGACATCCTTCAGCTTCTTCGGCTTCCTGATCTTGACCTTGATCGGCAGGTGCTTCGGGATTTTCTCCACCAATTCACGCTCCCCCTCAGGCGTTGATTGCTGCGCCCTGCTCGCGACGAACTCACACACGGCGACGAGCGAAAACACAAAGAGCATGGTTAAGAGGGTAGCGTTCCGGCGGCGGAGCATTGAGCGGAGTCGGTAAGCGTTCATGGCGTCTCTCCTTTCGAGAGGTTGGTGAGCCTGGCGGAGCCCATGAAGACCGAAGCTGTGAGGTGTGGGGCGATACGCGCTACGAGCCGACTTATACGCGGCGCGCACACTGCCGTCAATACAAAATATGAGAAGGCGGTGTCGATCAACGCAAAGGGGCGCGGGCGTTAGGCCCGCGCCCCTTTGTGTAACTCGCGCGACGCGGTTACTCGACTATCACGCGGTCGCTCTGGCCGCGGCCGAAGGTCTCGGGGGCGTACATCTCTTCGGCTTTGGCGGGGGGGACGACGAAGGCGCCGGGGGTCGTCGCGCGCGCGGTGTAGGAGTAGGTGTAGACGCCCTCCCACATCAGGGAGGTGAACGCCTCGGCGCGGTCGTCGCGCAGGTTCTGGTGCTCGAACCAGGGGCGCCACCACCAGCCGAAGCGCGCGGGCTCCTGCTCCTTCTGCTCCGCGGGGATCGCCCCCGTGACGGCGAGCGCGGGGTTCAAGGCTTCGAGCCCCGCGGGCAGCGGGTCTACGAGCGCGACGTGGTAGCGGCGCGTGGGCGCGACGACCGTCAGCTTCACGCGCACGGTCGAACCGGCCTTGATGTGCCACGTCCCGTCGGCGTCGCGCCGCACGTCGCCCGGCTCGCCGGTCGGCTCGTAGACCCGCTCGACGGCGAAGCCGTAGTCAGCCGCGGCGAGCTTCAGATTCGTCGGCGCGTAACTCATCCCGACGCGGTAGTAGAGACGCCCCGCGCCCTCCTTCTGCAAGACGAGCCGCTGCTCGCCCGTCCCCTTCTCCGCGAGGTAGCGCATCGGCACGTCGAACTGCTGCCGGTCGGTCGAGCGACCCTTGAACTGCTGCTCGCCCGCGTAGGCGTCGCCGAGCCACGCGCGCGCGACGAAGTCCGGCGGCGCCTTCTCGTAGGTGCGGAAGTAGCGGTCGAGCGCGAGCAGGACGAAGGCGTTCTCCTGCGTGTTCTCCCAGCGCCCCTGCTTGCGGTGCGCGAGCAGGCCGCGCGCGACCTTCGCGACGAGGTCGCTTTCGGGCTGGTCGCCGATGAGCGCTTCGAGGATGACGCCGTCGGCGCGCCGGTTGGAGTGGAGCAGCAGGTACGCGTCGTCGGCGTACGAGGTCGTGAAGTGCGCCGTGCCCGCCGTCTCCTCCGCGCGGTTGTCGAGCAGGCGCCGGATGGCGGCGACCTCCGCCGCCGAAGCCCTGTCGCCCGAAACCACGGTCAGAAGCCACCCGACGGCTTCGAGCTGTAGCTTCTCAAGCCCGTTCTCCGCGATGAGCCGACGCGCGCGCGCAGGGTCGCGGTCGCCCGCGAGCGCGCGCGTGTAGAGCGCGTAGGCGATGAGCGAGTTGCGCGCGTCGCGGCCGTAGCGTTTGGGGATGCGCGACTCGACGCTGCGCAGGTAGTCGCGCGACTTGTCGAGCATCGTCTGCGGCACTTCGTAGCCCTTCGACTTCGCGCGCGCCAGCGCGTGCGCGACGTGGATGCTGACGTAAGGCCAGGACTCTTCGCCGCGGCGCCAGAAGCCGAAGCCGCCGTCGTCGTTCTGCAACCCCTGGAGCCGCTTGATGTCGCGCGCCACCGCGCGGTTCATCTCCTCCGGGCTCGGCATGCCTTTGGCCTTGAAGGCCGTCAGCACGTCGCGCAGCGCGGCCACCGCCAGCACGCGCGAAGAGAGCTGCTCGGAGCACTCGAAGGGGTATGCGACGAGGTAGAGCACCGCGTCCGTCAGCGCCTGCAACTGCGTCGAGGAGGTCTGGACTTCCAAGCCGCCGAACTGCCTGAACACGTCCGGCGGCGCCTTGACCGGCTGGACGACGGCGCCGCTCTGGTCCAGTTCGCCGTAGGTGGCGAACGCCTCGGTCGTGGCCGGCGTCCAGACGGGCAGCTCGAACTGCGAGGCGTCGGCGTGACGGCCCGCGCTGGCCGCGACCTGGAAGCGCGCCGTGCCGGCCGCGTTGGCCGACACGGGGAAGCGGACTTCGACGCGGTCGTTCGCGGGCACGGTCACGCGCCGGCCGCTCCCGTCGGTCAGTTCCGCGTTGGCGGCGCGGACGGCCACCTCTACTTGGGCCGGCGCGTCGGTCTGGTTCTGCAAGACGACCGGCAGCTCGAAGCGGTCGCCGAAGTTGAGGAAGCGCGGCGCCGAGGGTCGCACCATCAAGGGCTGACGCGCCGTGATGGACGACTCGCCGGAGCCGAACTGCTTGCCGCCCGCGACCGAGACGGCCATCACGCGGTAGCGCGTCAGGTTGTCGGGCACCTTCACCTTCACCTCGGCGCGGCCGCGCGCGTCGGTCGGGACCGAAGGCGCGAAGACGGCGAGCGCGTTGAAGTTCTCGCGCAGGCGTATCTCCTCCTGACCCTCCTCACCCGGCGTGGCCTGCGGCGCGGGCGGCGGGGGGGGCGGCGCCACGGACTTCGCCGTCCTCATCCTCGCCGCCGCGGGCGCCTCCGCGGCGACGGTGACCGAATCCGTCGCCACCATGCCGCTGCCGACCCCCGCGCCGCCGGCGACGCCCTCCACGACCTGCAACTGGACGGGGTCTGCGAGCTGCACGTCCTTGCGCAGGTGGTAGTCGGCCACGTCCGCGCCGCGCTGCGCGTAGAAGACCGCGAGCGGGTCTTCGAGCTTGTAGGCCGTCAGCGCCAGCACCGACTCATCGACGACGACGACCGCTAATTCGCCGCCCTGAACAGGACGGCCCGCGGCGTCCTTCACCTCGACGGAGACAATCGTCTCGCCGCCCGGCTCCAGAGCCTTGTCGCGCGGCGTCGCCGTCACCAGGAGCCTGCGCGCGAGCGGCGGCACCGAGAGGCTGATGGCGCCCGAGGCGAAGGCCGGGCGTTTGGGCAGCTTCTCGTCCGCCTCGCCGTCGGCCCCGACGCGCGCGGCCGCCCCGACCAGATCGACCTGCACGTAGACGTTCGGCGTGAAGACCTCTTCGACGGGCACGCGCAGCGTGTGCGAAGGCCCGGCCATGCGGAAGCGCTCGGTGCGGACGAGCCCCGAGCGGCGGAGCGTCATGATGCCTTCGGCGGGCGTGAACGGCGCCTGCACGAGTATCTCGGCCGTGTCGCCCGGGCGGTACTCCTTGCGGTCCGGGATCAGCTCGACCTTCTCCTGCGACACGTCGCGCCGCGGCGGGTTCTTGCCGCCCGCGACCCACAGCGTCAGCTCGCTCTCGTTCGGCCGCTCGCGGTCGTCGTAGACGCGCGCCGTCACGCGGTAGGTGCCGCCGGCCTTCGGGCGGAACGTGCAGCGCACGGCGTCCGTCGCCGATTTGACCGTGCACTCTTCCGGCGTCTTCGACTCGGTCTGCTGCCACTGGCCCTTCGCGTACTTCCATTCCATCAGCGCGGCGCGCATCCGCACCTCGCGCCCCGCGACGAGCCGGCCGTCGAGGTCGGAGACGATTGTGTGGACGACGAGCGGCTCGCCCTGCTGCACGAAGAGGCGTTCGCTGCGCAGGCCCACGTAGAGGTCTGAAGGGTGGACGAGCATCGTGGTGTTGGAAGTCCACGCCTGCCGGTTCACGTCCGTCACGGTGGCCTGCGCGTTGACGCTGGACGGCTGCGGCGGGTTCACCGAGTCGAAGTCGAGCCGGAGCGCGTGCTTGCCCGCGGCGTCGGTCTTGCCCTTGAAGGTCTGCACGTTGTCGCCCGCGCCCGGTCTGGAAGAGCTGTAGACCGACTCCCACCAGGGCGTCCAGCGGCCGAAGGTGTAGTCGCCGCGGTTGGGCGGCGTGTAGCTGGTCAGCGTGGCCGTGACGCGCCAGTTGACCTCGGAGTCGGGCAGGCCGCCGCCCGCGTAGTAGCTCGCCTGCACGGTCGCCTGCGCGTGGCCGCCGACGAAGTGCGGCCCCCCGTCCGACTTCGCGCTCACCTCGAACTCGGGGCGGCGGAACTCCTGCACCTGTAGCTGGTGGTAGTGCTCGCGCCCGCCCAATGCGGTCGCCGCGACGCCCGCGCCGCCCGCGGCCTGAAAGTAGAGCGACGCGTTGCCGAGGTTCATCGTCGGCGGGAGCTTGAACTTCGTGTCGAAGCCGCCGAGCGCGTTGAGGCGCGCGGAGCCCTTCGACACCTCGTTGCCGCGCGAGTCGCGCAGCGTGTAAGAGACCGAGTCGGCCCCGCCCGCGAGCGGCCCCACGTCGCCGTTCTTAGCCCCACTCACGCGTCGGAGCCAGCCCTTCACACTCACCTCTTCGCCCGGGCGGTACATCTTCCGGTCGTCGAAGACGAACCAGCGCAGGTCGTCCGTGGCCTCGCGCCTCACCCAAGAGGTGGCCATGTTCCACCAGTCGGAGTACTCGGGCAGGAAGGCCGTCTCGCCGCCGCGGCGCGCGACGAGCATCCCCGTCGCGTCGCCCGTCTTCGGCGCGAGCCCGAGGCGCACGACGCCGTCGCGACCCGTCGTCGCGCGCACGTCGCCGGGCACCAGACGCAGCTCGACGCCTTCGAGCGGGCGGCCGTCGGCGAGCGAAGTCGCCCAGCCGACCAACTCTTCGCGGTCGGCGAAGGCGTCGAGCCCGATGGTCGTCATCTGCACCCACGCGCGCATCGCCTCGGCCCCGCGCCGGCGGTTCTTCGGCTCGGCGAGCACCGACGGCTCGACGACGACGAAGACGTTGCCCCGCCCGTCCTTGAGCGCCGCCGAGAGGTCGAGCCGCGTCTCGGTCATCTCGTCCGGCTGCGGCTTAACGGTGACACTCTTCGAGGAGACGAGCCTTCCGGGCGGCCCCTGTAGCTTCTGCTGCTTCTCGTCGTAGTAGCCCGAGACCCCGCGCATGTGCGCGACGTACGCCGCGAAGTCTTCGGGCGCGACCGCGTAGAGGCTCACCTTGAGCGAAGGCTGGTTGATGCTGAAGACCGAGAGGTGCGGCCCGCCCGCGGGGTCGAGCACGATGAAGTTGCCGCCCGACGAGAAGAGTCCCGGCGGCGCCGGCCCGACGTTGAAGGTGAGGACGGCCGGCTCGCCCAGAGTCTGCCCGAACTCGTCGCGCAGTTGCGCGCCGAGCGTCACCTTGTACTGCCGGCGCCCGCGCTTCTGGCCGTTTATGTAGATGCCGTTCCCGTACGCGTTGATGCTGAGGCCCGGCACCTCGGGCTCGACCTTCAACTGCGCCGGGTCGAAGGCTTCGCGGTCGAGGCTGTTGCTGAACCCGACGTACCAATGGTCGGAAGGGGAGCAGCGGCCCTGGTAGCCGCAGCGGTGCTCGGTCACGCGCAGGGGGCCGTAGGTGCGGAACGAGAAGCTCTGCGCCGCGGTCGTGCGGCGCGGCCCCTCGGCCGAAGGCGTGCCCGCGCCGAAGACGACCGCGACGGGCGAGTTCGACGGCAACGCTCCTTCCGCGCGGAACACGACCCAACGCCCGCGGTTCGCGGACGCGACGAGACGCTTCACGTTCTCGTCCCGGTTGATCTCATCCTCCGTCGCCGCCCTGACCTGGACGGGCGCGCCCGCCCCCGCCCGCAACGTCACGTTGCGCAGCACGGCCTCCGGCTCCACCCTCTGGTCGAACTCGACGAAGACGAGCGCGTCCCTGCGCGCCGCCACGTCCTCCGGGTACTTCTGCACGAGCTTCGGCGCGGGGGTCGCGAACCTCCACGTCGAGGGCGCCACACCGGCGCGCCCCGGCACCGTCACCTTGTACTCGGTCGCCATCGGCAGACGCTCGCCCTCTGGGTCGAAGATGAGCGTCTTCGTGCCCAGCCAGCGCCAGCGCCCCGCGGGCTGCGGGCTCATCCGCGCGGGGACGCTCAGCGCCGCCTCGTCCTGCGACGTGACGGCGACCAGGGGGCGCGAGAAGGTCAAAGACACCTGCCGCGCCAGGGGCACCTCGCCCTCCGGCGAATGGCGCAAGACCTTCGCGTCGCCGCTCGCGGCCGCGTCGGGCGTCTCGCGCGGCTCGGGCGCGGGGAACGGCTTCAACACGGTCGCGCCCGCGCGCGGCGCGGGCAGAGACCTCTCGCGCAGCGCGAACTCCTGCGCGTCCCCCTCCCCGGACTTCAACCCCGGCAGACGCGCCAGCACCCTCGCCGACTCCGCCTCCGACAGCTTCTCGGCCTTCGCCGCCGGCGGCCTCGGCGCCGCGCGCTCGGCCTCTTCCGCCCCCTCGCTCAGACGGAAGCGCAAGCCCTTCTTCTCGGCCGCGCCGCCCGCATCCTGACCCGGCTCGTACGCGTCAACACTCGACTCAGTCATGGCGTTCGTCTCTGCCCGCGCGGCGAGCGGGGCTAAGGGGCTGACAATGAGTTGGAGGAGAAGGATGAGAGCGGGGATATTTTTCAGGCGCATCTTTTCAAGCCTCACGGCCCTTCCGGAAGTTTAAATGCCAAAGGGGCGGAGAGAGCAGACTTGCCCCACGTTGGAACGTTCTCCCTCGTCCCTACTTGCGTGTCGTCGCGTACGTGCGGAGCGGGCATGTCTCAAGGCGCATCCTGTCTGGGGTGAACATAACATTTGACTCCGGCCCGCGCAAAAAGTTCGTCCGGCCGCGGCGACGTGAAACGAGAAGGCGCCGAGTCTTCCGCAGACTCGGCGCCCTCCGTATGCTCGTCTCTTACCCGGCGACGCGTCAGCGCCGCGGCCCTTCGGCTACTTGCATTTCGAGTAGCCGCAGTCGCGGCAGAAGTCGCAGCCGGAGGCGTGCTCCAGTTGGCCGTGGCACTCGGGGCATTCGCCGATGAGCGAGAAGTTGCGGCTCGTCTCGACGCTGTCGGGGACGCTGACCTTGACGACGGGCTGCGCCTGCTGCTGGTAGGCGAGGGCGCGCGCCGAGTCGGGCTGGCTCTGGAGGCGGCGGCTCGTCAGCATGACGCACTCGGCGACCGCCTGTTCGGGGCTCGTCAGCAGTCGCTCGTTGAACCAGACCGAGTGCGTGCCCGTCACCTTGTTCAGCGACCGGGCCACCTCGCGCGCGTCGAAGCCGCCGCGCAGCATCTTCGAGGCGAGCAATCCGACGCCGCCCGAGATGGGGCCGGTGGCGAAGACTTCGAGGATGTCCACGCCGTCGTGGTTGACCGTGACGTAAAGGTTCTGCCCGTCGAACGGAATCTGCCACGTCGCGCCGACCAGTTCGCGCGGCCGCTCGATGCGCACCACGTCGCCCGACTCCGTCCGGCGCACGGCCGGCGCGGGCGCCGACAAAGAGTCCAACGCGGCCGGCGCAGTCGCCGCGGCCGCCTCCGTCGTCACGGCCGCGGCCACGACGGGCGCGTCGCACGCGACCTCGCCCTTCGGCTCCGCGCCCTTCACGGCCGAGAGCACCTGCGAGTCGCGGCTCCCGTCGCGGTAGTAGCTGACGGCCTTGCAGCCCAGCTCGCGCGCGAGACGGTAGAGACGGTCCACGCTCTCAAGCGTGTCGTCGTGCGAGCCGTTGCAGGTCTTCGACACGCCGTTATCGACGTTGCGCTGCGCGGCGGCCAGCACGTAGACGTGCTGCTCGGCCGTGATCGACATCGCCGAGATGAAGTAGTCGGGCAGCTCCGCCTCGTGCGCACAGACGTGCTCGGCCGCGCGGTCGATGGACTCCTGTTCGGTCTGGTCCACCGTCATCCCGAGCGCCTCGGCCGCGAGCGTGTGGACGTACGTGCGCTTGCCGAGCGTGTCCTGCCGGACGTACGCCCAGGAGAAGTTCGGCTCCACGCCCGACGAGGTCTCGGCGACGAGCGAGATGGTTCCCGTGGGGGCAATCGTCGTCGTCTCGTAGTTGCGCGGGGTGAGTTCGATCTCCTCGGAGACGCCGATCTCCTCGCGCAGGAACTTGTCGTACGCGCCCTTGTTCGGCTTGTACTCGGGGAAGACGCCCTTCTCCGCGCCGAGGCGGCACGACTCGGTCCACGCCTCGCGGCGCACGAAGCCCATCGCCTCGTCCATCAAATCAATCGACGTGTTCGAGCCGTACTTGACCTTGAGCTTCATGCACAGGTCGGCGAAGCCCATGATGCCGAGGCCGACGGGGCGCGTGCGCTTGACCACGTTGTCGATCTCGGGGAGCGGCCACGCGCAGGTGTCGATGACGTTGTCGAGGAAGCGGACGCACCAGTGGACGGCGTCGGCGAGGCGCTCCCAGTCGAGCCGCGTCTCGGGGTCGTAGAACTTGGCGAGGTCAATCGAGCCGAGGTTACACGAGTTGTTGAAGTGCAGCGCCTGCTCCGCGCACGGGTTCGTCGCGTAGATCGGCCCCATGGACTCCATCATGTGGTTGTTGCGGTTGACCTCGTCGATGAAGATGACGCCCGGCTCGGCGTAGCGGTGCGCGCTGGCGACGATGCGGTTCCACACGTCCGGCGCGTAGACCATGCCGGGGGCGGGCGGCTTCTCGCGCTTGCACTGGTCGAGCAGCCCCGACCCCTTCGCTTCGAGGTAGGCCGCGCGGTCGCGGAACGTCACCGTGTCGCCGTCCGACAGCCGATAGATCGCGTACGTGTCCTCCTGCACGGCGTCGTAGACGGGGTCGTTCCACGGCTCGCCGTCGAAGGAGAGCTGGTACCACTGCTTCGAGTCCACGGCCTCGAAGAACTTGTCGGTCACCGTCACCGAGATGTTGAAGTTCGTCAGCGAGTGCTGGTCGTTCTTGGCGTGGATGAAGCGGAGCACGTCCGGGTGATCGACCCGCATGATGCCCATGTTCGCGCCGCGGCGCACGCCGCCCTGCTTCACCGTGTCGGTCGTCGTGTTGAAGATGTTCATGAACGACACGGGGCCCGAGGCCACGCCGTGCGTCGAGCGCACCATCGCGCCCGCGGGCCTGAGCTTCTCGAAGGTGAAGCCCGTGCCGCCGCCGGTCTGGTGGATGATGGCGGCGTCGGTCGCCGTCTTCATGATGCCGGCGATGGAGTCCGGCACGTCCAGCACGAAGCAGGCGGCGAGCTGACCCGAGGGCTTGCCCGCGTTGACGAGGCAGGGCGTGTTCGGCACGAACTCGCGCCGCAGCATGATGCCGGCCATCGTCTGGTAGAACTCGTCGCGGCGGACGAGGTCGGTCTCGGCCTGCGAGACGTGGCCGACGACGCGCCGGACGATGTCCGGCCACTCCTCGATGGCGTTGCCCTGCGCGTCCTTCAGGCTGTAGCGCTTGGCGATGACGCGGCGGGCGTTCAGGCCCATGGTCTCGGCGGCGGCGGGCGCGGCGCCCGTGATGTCAAAGGCTGACGGACTTCCCTGCGGTGCGTTCGGCTCGATAACGGTGCTCATCTTCTCTCTCTTGCCTTTCCCGCGCTCGTGGGGGGCGCGAGGCACGTTTCTTCTCCAGCGGTCGAAAAAATTGCGGCGCTCACTGCGCGCCGTCTCTCATGTGGCTCGGGTACTTCGCGGTTGGTCTGGCCGGGAGGCGAAAAGGTCCCCGCGCCGTGCTGGCCGACTGGCCCCACGGCACCCGGAACCGGCTCGTTCCAAACGGCGCGAAGAATACACCCGGCGAACTTTGCTTGTCAAGAGTATAGCACAATATATTGGGTATGTCTTTTTGACTGCTCACAATAGAGCGGGGTCTTTGAGGTTTTACATGAGGGACGGATATCACGCTTTTCGGGCGGGACTCGGGCCGTTTCTGGCCCGCCGGACGGCACGACGGACGCCGGGTCTGACACACTATCTTGTGCCCCCTGCGGCGCCGGGCGGAGGCAGTACGCGGGGGCTGCTTTTCATCTAAGACAGTCGGAATTTTTCGACCGCAGAACAAAAGGGGGGCGATGACCTTGAACGAGACGCAGAACGGCCGCGGGGACTCGCTCGTGCGCGCGACCGCCGCCGACGGGCTCATACGTTGTATGTCGGCCGTGACCACGGAGACGGTGGCCGAGGCCGCGCGCAGGCACGGGACGACGGGGACGGTGACGGCGGCGCTGGGGCGGACGCTGACGGGCGCGCTGCTGCTGGGCGCGGGGCAGAAGGAGTTCGACCGCCTGACCGTGCAGGTCGAGTGCGACGGCCCCGTGCGCGGCATCACGGCCGAGACGAACTCGAAGGGCCGGGTGCGCGGCTACGTGCGCGAGCCGCTGGCCGACGTGCCGTTGAACGCGCGGGGCAAGTTCGACGTGAGCGCCGTCGTCGGCGGCGGCATGTTCTACGTCACGTACGAGTCGGGCTTCGACATCGGGCTCTACCGCGAGCCGTACCGCGGGGCCGTCCCCATCGTGTCGGGCGAGATCGGCGAGGACTTCGCCTACTACCTCGCGAAGTCGGAGCAGATTCCGTCGGCGGTGATGCTCGGGGTGCTCGTGCGCGCGCGCGAGTCGGGCGAGATGTTCGTCGAGGCGGCGGGGGGCCTGATGATTCAGGTGATGCCGGGCGCGGACTCCGCGACGGTCGCGGCCATCGAATCGACGGTGAGCCGTACGCCGCACACGACGGCGCTCATCCGCGAGGGCGCGCGGCCCCTGGACCTGCTGCGCACGGCGCTCGGCGCGGTTCCGTTCGAGATGCTTGAGGAGAGCGAGGTCGGCTTCAACTGCACCTGCTCGTACGAGCGCGCGGCGTTGCTCGTCTCTTCGATTGACGGCGCGGAGTTGGAGTCGATGCTGCGGGAGGACAAGGGCGCCGCGCTCACCTGCCACTTCTGCAACGAGACCTACCGCATCGACGAGCCTTCGCTCGCCGCGATGGTCGAGAAGAGCAGGAACGGGCGCGAATGAGTTGGTCGATGAAGTTGCCGCTGTAGAAACGAAAGAGGCCGGACGACGTGTCCGGCCTCTTTCGTTTCTACAGCTTCACTTCCCTATTTCGCCGAGGTCGTGCCCGAGGACGGAAGGAGGTCGAAGTTGCCGATCTCGCGGTTGTGGCTGTCGAGGACGCCCATCACGTCGGAGGTCTCTTCGAGCATCTGCTTGGTCATCTGGATCGAGTCGGAGAGCTGCTCGAAGTCGAGCGAGGAGACGCGCTCGGGCGTCGGGAGCGTGACGACCTGATCGTTGACGAGGCCGAAGAAGTTCTCGATTGACTGAAGCTGACCCTCGACGAGTTTGACCGAGCGCTCAAGCTCGCTGAACTGCGCGAGGCGGCGCTTGAGGATTTCGACGTTGGCCTGCTGGATGCGCCGGGCGCGGTCGTCGGGCGCGCCCTCGACGGAGCGCTCGGCCTGCGCGAGCTGGTTCTGGACGGCCTGCCGGTTGATGGAGCGCAGGTGGTGCTTGCGCCGCCGGTACACGTCGAGCAGGTCGACGAAGTCCTCCCAGCGCTGCTCCAGACTGCGGATGTTGGTCGGCAGGTCTTTCGCGCCGGTGAACTTGACGTAGTTGTCGAAAATCTTGTTCTTGAGCCACTTCAGGTAGAGCACGGCCTCGCGCTCGCGCGGGTCGAAGCTCTCGATGAGGCGCTCGCGCTGCTTGTTGCGCAGCTCCGCGAGGCGCTTGCGGTTGCGGCCGTCCACCAGCCGCCGGTAGAGCGAACTGGCGGGCACGGTCGCGAGGTACGCGCCCTCGGCGACGAGCGCCGCCGCGAGAGGGATGGGCGACCAGGTGTAGGCCGCGGCCACGGCGAAGCCCGCCATGCCCCAGAAGTTGGCGGGCTCCATCACCGCCTCTTTCAGATATTCGAGACTGAGCTTCTTCTCCGCCATAAACTCTCTTGCTTCTTACGATGGCCGCCGCACTCTAATAACGACTCAGGAGTTCGACTCGCCCGACCCGGCCGGCAGCGCCGGCGCGCTCTTCTGCCCCTCGCCGAGGAGCCCCATGCCGCGCTTGTATTCGAGCAGCTTGTCCGACAACTGCATGTCCAGCGCCTCGCGCTCGATCTCCTGCATCTGCGTGTCCACGCCCGAGGTGCCCAGTTGGAGCTTGGCCTCGGCCGTGGCGGCGCGGCGGTCGATCTTGTCGCGCATCTCGTTGAAGGTCGAGGCGTCGTCGCCCAACTGGAACGACGACATCGTCTGCGCGAGCTGCTCCTGAAGCTTGGCCTGCTTCGACTGGTTGATGAGCTGCATCGCCTCGGCGGTGCGCCGCTGCATCTGGAGGATGTAGTTGTCGCGGGCCTTCCTCGCCTGCTCGGATGCGCGCGAGGCGTGGTCGAGTTGCTGGCCGGTCTTCGAGAGGTCGAGCTGCGCCTGCTGGAGCTGCCCGATGTAGGCCGTCGCGATGTCGTCGCGATTCATCTTGATGGACGCCTTGATCTTCGAGTCGAGGTCAACGACCTGCTCTTCCAGACGCTCCTTGTTCTTCGCGAGCAGGCGCTCGGTGGCCATCACCTGCGCGACCGAATTGTTCAGCTCCGGCACGCGGTCGCGCATGTCGCGGATGGTCTGCTGGAGTATCAGCTCGGGGTCTTCCGTCTTCTCGATCAATCCCCCGAACACCGCGCGCAGACTGCGCTTCAACCTCGCCCAGACTCCCATCGTCTTCTCGCCCTCCGAACCCTTTACGGCCACGCGCCGCGGGTGTGCTCGCAAATCTCTCGGCCCCGAAACTTTAACACCGCCAGGCGGCCGCAGACATTGTACGTAACGTCGTGCCGCCGGGTTCACCCGCCCTCTTCACGCCGGAACCCTCGCTCTGCGGCTGAGTATAACAGGACTGCCGCGCCGCTCGCCAGAGCGGGACAGTAGGCGGTAGGCGGACGGCTTACCGCCCACCGCCTACTTGAATCTGCCGATGTCGCGGCGGTAGTGGAGGCCGTCCCAGTGGATGCGTGAGGCGGAGTCGTAACAGCGCGCGAGGGCGGAGGCTAACGTCGCGCCCGTGGCGGTGACGCCGAGCACGCGGCCGCCGTCCGTGACGACTGAGCCGTCCGCGGCGCGCGCGGTGCCCGCGTGGAAGATTTGGACGCCTTCGACGCCCGCAGCCGCTTCGAGCCCCTCGATGCGCGCGCCAGTCTCGGGGCGCTCGGGGTAGCCGCGCGCGGCGAGCACGACGCAGGCCGAAGCCTCTTCACTCCACTCGACGTTAATTCCGCCGAGGCCGCCGCGCGCGACCGCCTCGAAGACGGAATAGAGGTCCGAGCGCAGGCGGACGAGGATGGCCTGCGTCTCGGGGTCGCCGAAGCGCACGTTATATTCGAGCACGCGCGGCCCCTCGCCCGTCAGCATCAGGCCGACGAAGAGCACGCCGCGGAAGCTCAGCCCGTCGGCCCGCGCGCCCTCCAGAGTCGGCTCGACGATCTCGCGGACGCAGCGCGCGAGCGTCTCTTCGTCGAGCACGTCCGAAGAGGTGACGGCGCCCATGCCGCCCGTGTTCGGCCCGGTGTCGCCCTCGCCGACGCGCTTGTGGTCGCGCGCGGGCGGCATAAGTTTATAGTCGCGCCCGTCCGTCCACAGCAGCAGCGAAGCCTCGCGCCCCGCCAGAGCCTCTTCGATGACGACGCGGCCGGCGGCCTCCGAGCCGACGCGCCCGCCCTCCATCAACTCGACCACGGCCCGCTCGGCCTCCGCGCGGTCCCGCGCGACGACGACGCCCTTGCCCGCGGCGAGCCCGTCGGCCTTGACGACTACGGCCGCGTCCGCCGCCCCGAACTCGCCGCCGCGCAGGACGCCGAGCGCTTCGGCGGCCGACTCCGCGACGCGGTATCGAGCGGTCGGGATGCGGTGACGCAGCATGAAGTCTTTGGCGAACGCCTTGCTCGATTCGAGCCGCGCGGCGGCGCGCGTGGGGCCGGCGACGGCCAGACGGCGGCGCTCGAACTCGTCGGCGAGGCCCGCGGCGAGAGAGGACTCGCCGCCCGGGATGGTCAAATCCACGCGCTCGCGCTCGGCGAAGTCGGCGAGCGCCGACACGTCGGTCGCGCCTAACGCGACGCACTCCGCGTCCGCGGCGATGCCGGCGTTGCCGGGGGCGCAGAAGATGCGCGGCCGAGGGCCTTGGGCCGTGCGCGCGAGCGTCCGGCAGAGCGCGTGCTCGCGCCCGCCTGAGCCGATGACAAGCACGTTCATGGGCAGGAAAGTCTCCGTTGTTCTCTTTATTTTTATGTATACGGAAAGAGCCCGGCGATGCTGTCACGCGACGTGGGGGCTGTCAAGCGTCATGTTGAAACTTTCTCTTCGCTCTTGACACATATTCGTGATAACTGTACCGTGCAGAGTCACGGGCGGGCCGTGAGCGCCTTTGTGTAAAGTTTTCGCCGCGCTCCCCGTTTTGATTGATCCCTCGCTCAGAATGTCCGCCGCCCCGTTCGCCGGCTCTACGCTCTGAAGAAGTTCCCTCGCAGAAGCCGTTGGTTTTGGTCTTCCGCCCGCACGCCCCGCACGCCGCGGCGGAAGTCTTTTCACAAGGATGGGCAACGATGTCACAGGTTCAAACTGCCGAGATTTCTCCCGCCGATGCCAAAGGAGAATGGGTCCAGGTGGAGACTGAGTTCGCGGACCGCTCGATCCTCTGCGTCGACTGCGGCCAGGAGTTCAACTGGACGGCGGGCGAGCAGCTCTTCTTCCACGACAAGGGTCTGAGGAACGAGCCGAAGCGGTGCAAGCCCTGCAAGCTGGCCAAGAACGAGCGGCTGGCCGCCATCGCCGCCGCGCAGGCCACGGGCATCCGCCAGCGCATCGAGGTCTCGGTGCTGTGCGCGCAGTGCGGACAGCAGACGACCGTCCCCTTCTACCCGTCGCAGGGCCGTCCCGTCTTCTGCCGCTCCTGCTTCCTCGGCGGCGGCGACGGTGGCGACGAAGACTAAACGGCCTCCGCCAGCCGCACACGCCCCATCCCGAATTCCCAAAACGGCTACGCCCCTCCCCGGTGCGCCCGCGACGGCGGACGATTCTGCCCGTAAGACCGTAACACCCTAACACCGTGAACCGTGACAGGAAGGAGTTGACTCCTTCCTGTCACGGTTCACGGTTTACGGCTCAGCGCGTGCGCGCCGAGGTAGAAGTCTTGCTCGGCGCCGCCGGGGTCAATGACGCGGTTGAGCACGCCGTTCGCCCCGATGATCGAAGTGTTGATGGCCCCGGCGGGCATCAGGAAGCCGACGACGACAATGAACGCCTGAAACGCCAGGCGCAGCGGCAGAGGGCCGGCGAGGCGGAGCGAGATGCCGCTGAAGAGGTTGTTGAAGTAGAGCGAGCGCACATCGTCGGGGATGAGCGCGTAGGAGAAGAGCATCACGCCGAGGATGAACCACGGCGCGGCGCGGCGGGGTCCGGCTCGATCTTCTTGCGGAGTTGGCCGACGAAGACGCGCAGGTACTCGGTCTGCCCGACGCTGTCGCCGCCCCACACGGCCGCCAGCAGCGCGCGGTGCGTGACGACGCGGCCGGCATGGCGCAGGAGGTAGACGAGCAGGTCGTACGCCTTCGGCGTCAGATGAACTTCATGACCTCCGACGCTGGCGCTGTGTGCGCTGAGGTCTGCGCGAAAGTCGCCCGCTTCGAGCGCGCCGGCTTCGGCGCCTCGCGCGGAAGAACTTGCCGAAGACGCGCTCGCGCAGGTGCGCGGGGACGCCTCCGCCCTCGTCCTCCGCCCTCGCCCTCGACCGGGAGGCTGACGGCGCCGCGCGCTTCCGCTGGCGCCCTCCACGCCCGAGGGCTTCCGGGCCTTCGGCTCCCGCGCGCAACTCGTCGAGGAGGGTCGCGGAATGATGAATTAAGAACACGCTTCAATTCATCATCCCGCATTCCGCATTCGTCACTTCCCTTCACCCCCCGACGTGGACGGCCGGGCGCTGCTCGGGGTCGTCCTCGACCTGGCGGAGCACCTCGTGGGTGGTGGGCGCGGTGTCGCCCTCGCCGAAGGCGATGTACTTGAGGAGGTACTTGAGGGGGTTACCCTCGCTCCAACCGAAGTAGACGTGCGGAATCTTGCCCGTCGTGTCGCGCAGGTGGAGGAGGAAAGCGGCGATGGCGTTCGGCACCGCGGGGCTCTCGGTGCGCAGAACCCTGTAGCCGTCCACGTCCACGCCGCGCAGGTGCAGCACGCCGGAGAACTCGGAGGCGTCGCCGAGCGTGACTTCGAGAAACAGAACAGGGTCGCGCGTCGGGATGTGGTTGTCGAGTCGCTTCTCGCGCTCCTTGAAGCGGTACTCGGCGGCGTCGCCCGCGTCGCGCCGGTTGGCGACGATGCGGATCTCGCTGTTCTTCTCCCTGAGTTCGTTGATGAACTCGCGCGCCAGTTCGTCCAGCTCGACGCGCTCGACGCGCAGCTCGGTCGTGCGCCAGACCCTCGACATGAACGAGGTGACGATGATGGTCAGGATGAAGAACGAGGCGATCTTGATGCCTTCGGGCCGCTCGTGGACGTTCTGCGCGGTCGTGTAGAGGAAGACGAGCGCGATAGCCAGGAACGGCACCCAGCGCTTCCCGCGCCGCCACACCGAGAGCGTCACGGCTATCGCCGCCGAACTCATCAGGACGAGCACGCCCGTCGCGTACGCGCCGCCCTGCTTCTCCACGTCGGCCTCGAAGAGGACGGTGACGGTGAAGGCGACGAGCGTGTAGATGAGGACGAGCGGGCGCTGCGCCAGCGCCCAGTCGGGCGCCATGCCGTAGCGCGGCAGGTAGCGCGGCACGATGTTGAGGAGCCCCGCCATCGCCGACGCGCCCGCGAACCAGAGGATCGAGACGGTGCTCAGGTCGTAGAGCGTGCCGAAGCCGTTGCCGAAGAACTCGTAGGCGAGGAAGGCGAGGGCGCGGCCGTACGCCTTGCCGCCGAGGTGCTCGCCGACGGGCGGCGCGGCGAACGCCTCGGGCGGGATGAGCGTCGCGGTGACGAGGCTGCTCGTGATGAGCAGCACGGACATGATGAGCGCGGCCGTCAAGAGGAGCTTGCGCGTGTTGCGGACGCGCCCGGCCGGGTTCTCGTACGTGTCGCCCCGCCCCCCTTTGACCAGCGGCATCACGGCCACGCCCGTCTCGAAGCCCGAGAGGCCGAGCGCCAGCTTCGGGAAGAGCAGGAGCGCGATGCCGACGACCATGAAGAAGCGGCCGTTGACCTGTATCCCGCCGACCTCGGCGTTGAGCACGGCGTGGTACCAGCGCGGCAGCGCCTCCGGGTGGATGAAGAACAGCTCGAAGAGGCCGCGCCCGATGACGACGAGGTTCAAGCAGAGGTAGGCGCCGACGAGGACGACGGCCAGCCCGATGGCCTCCTTGAAGCCCTTGAGGAAGACGGCGCCCAGGAGCGCGACGAGCACCAGCGTCACCACGACGCGGTGGTCGAGGAACGGCGCGTACGTGCTGACGAAGTGGTTCTCGATGACGTGGGCGGTGGCGTCGGCGGCCGAGAGCGTGATGGTGATGACGAAGTCGGTGGCGACGAAGCCGAGCAGCACGAGGACGAAGAGCTTCCCCTTCCAGCGCGCGAGCAGGTGTTCGAGCATCGAGATGGAGCCCTCGCCGTGCGGGCTCTCGGCGGCGACGCGGTTGTAGATGGGGAGCGCGCCGAAGAGCGTGAGGAGGACGAGGATGAGCGTCGCGATGGGCGAGAGCGCGCCCGCCGCGAGGAAGGCGATGCCGGGCTGGTAGCCGAGCGTCGAGAAGTAGTCCACGCCCGTCAGGCACATCACCTGCCACCAACTGTGCTGGTGGTGCTGACCCTCGCGCTCGTGCGGCCCCTCCATCTCTTCGGCGCGCCCCTTGAGCAGCCAGTTCTTGAAGCGCCCGCCCCGCACCGCGCCCTGCGCCAACGCTTTCGCCATCCTCAACTTCCCTTCCATCCGCCGCGTAAAAATAAAGAGGGCGCGGAGCATTACGCCCCGCGCCCTCAAATGTCGCGGCCGTGTCGCTCTTCCAATCGAGCCTGCGAGGTTAGCTGACGGGCTCGGGCCTGGAAGTGCCCTACGCGTGCGGCGCGACTTCACGCGCCCCGCGATACGCCCCGTGCCGCGCCTCTACGGTCGCGCGGCGTTGGTTCCCCCGCGCCGCCCCTCCCGCGCGAACCCTTCGCGCCGTGGGCGGCTTCGGCAGACAAGTTGTCAACGCGCGAATCTTACTCCCGGCGCACGCCCGGGGCAAACCACTTCACCCCCCGACGTGGACGGCGGGGCGCTGCTCGGGGTCGTCCTCGACCTGGCGCAGAATCTCCCGCGTGACGGGCGCGGTGTCGCCCTCGCCGAAGGCGATGTACCGGAGCAGGTACATCAGGGGATTCCCTTCGCTCCAGCCGAAGTAGACGTGCGGGAGCTTCCCCGTCGTGTCGCGCAGGTAGAGCATGAAGGCGGCGATGGCGTTCGGCACCGCGGGGCTCGACGTGCGCAGAACCCTGAAACCGTCGATGTCGCAGCCCGTCACCTTGAGTTCGCCCGAGAACTCGGAGGCGTCGCCCGGGGTCACTTCGAGAAACAGAACAGGGTCGCGCGTCGGGATGTGGTTGTCGAGTCGCTTCTCGCGCTCCTTGAAGCGGTACTCGGCGGCGTCGCCCGCGTCGCGCCGGTTGGCGACGATGCGGATCTCGCTGTTGTGCTCGATCAGCTCGTCGAGGTATGCCTTGGCCGTCTCGTCGAGCACGACCTTCTCCACGCGCAGCTCGGTCGTGCGCCAGACCCTTGAGATGAGCGAGGTGAAGATGATGGCCCCGATGAAGAACGAGGCGATCTTGATGCCCGAGGGCTGCTCGATCACGTTGATGAAGGTCGTGTAGGCGAAGATGACCGAGACGAGGATGAAGCCCCACTTCGACGCCTCGTGGCGGCGCCACGCGGCCAGCGCCACGGCCACGGCGGCCGAGCCCATCAGCACCAGCACGCCGGTCGCGTAGGCGCCGGCCTGCGCGTCCACGTCGGCGCGGAAGGCCGCCGTCACCACGAACGCGATGGCCGTGAAGATGAGCACCAGCGGCCGCGTCACGCGCGCCCAGTTCGGCGCCATGCCGTAGCGCGGCAGGTAGCGCGGCACGATGTTGAGGAGGCCGGCGAGCGCCGACGCCCCCGCGAACCAGAGGATGGCGATGGTGCTCAGGTCGTAGGCCGTGCCGAACATGTCGCCGAGGTACGTGTGCGCGAGGTAGGCCAGCGCGCGGCCGTTCGCCTTCCCCGACTCCGCGCCGTTAACTCCCTCGTGGAACTCCTCGGGCGGGATGAGGAGCGTCGTGACGAGACTGCTCAGGATGAGCATCACGCTCATGATGAGCGCGGCACTCATCAGCAGCTTGCGCGTGTTGCGGATGCGCCCGGCCGGGTTCTCGTACGTGTCGCCCTTGTCGCCCTCGACCAGCGGCATCACGACCACGCCCGTCTCGAAGCCCGAGAGGCCGAGCGCCAGCTTCGGGAAGAGGAAGAGGGCGACGCCGATCATCATCAGGGGACTCCCCTGCACCTGCGGGTGCGCCCAGAGCGCCTCCGTCCAGCGCGAGAAGACGTGCGGCGTGTTGAAGATGTGGTAGAAGCTGACGCCGATGACGACGAGGTTGAGCAGCAGATAGACGGCGACGATGCCGACGGCGAGCCCCATCGCCTCCTTGAAGCCCTTGAGGAAGACGGCGCCGAGCAGCGCGATCAGCACCAGCGTCACCGCGATGGGGTGGTTGAGCTGCGGCGCGTAGTCGTGGACGTAAGGGTTTTCGATGATGTGCGCGGTGGCGTCGGCGGCCGAGAGCGTGATGGTGATGATGAAGCCGGTCGCCGCGAACCCCAACAGCGCCAGCACGAAGAGCTTTCCCTTCCAGCGCGACAGCAGGTTCTCCAGCATCGAGATGGAGCCGTCGCCGTGCGGGCTGGCCTCGGCGACGCGCTTGTACATCGGCAGCGCGCCGAAGAGCGTGAGCAGACCAGCACCAGCGTCGCGATGGGCGAGAGCGCGCCCGCGGCGATGTAGGCGATGCCGGGCTGATAGCCGAGCGTCGAGAAGTAGTCCACGCCCGTCAGACACATCACCTGCCACCAGGGGTGCGTCGCGTGCTGCCCCTCGCGCTCGTGCGGGCCTTCCATCTCCTGCGGCTGCCCCTTGAGCAGCCAGCGCCGGAGCCAGCCCGTCTCCCTCTTCTTCTCTTCGGCCCGCGGGGTCAACGTCTCGGCCATCTGCCCCTCCCTGTCGCGAGTGCGCACGCCGGTCTGCGCGGAGACCGCCCGCGGCCGCCCCGCCTGTACCCTCGCGATACGATTCGGACTGTTTGCAAGCCCTGATTTGTACCAAACCGGCCCGCGCCTGACAACTGTAAACCGTGCATGTCAAACGGCGTGCCCGTCGGGGGCGGCGGATGGCGGACGGCAGGAGGCGGCCGCCGCGCCGGCGCGTTCGACCTCCGTTGCCCAATTTATTTCAACCGCGGCCAACTTCTTAAAGACTACTGGCTACCGGCGACTGACCTATGCTAAAGTCTGGAACCGACAAGCCTTTGGTAGTGTTCTGAAGGGTGCAGTTACAAGAGGCCAAGCACCTTTCTTCCAGCCTCCGACATCAACGAAACGATAAAGCAGAGAGCGCCGACACGTCTCTTCGCCGAGCGGGCACGGGCCGTATGACTTCTCGCTTGCATCAGGGTGACGCAGAGCAGGGCGAACGCACGTCTAAGGGCGGCGGGTCGTCCCCCGTGACCCACATCACGGACGCGCGCCGCGTGGCCTCGCTGCCCTTCGACCAGCAGCTCGAAGAGACGCGGGCGCTGCTCGACCGCGGCCTGCCCTCGACGGCCGAGGCGCGGCTCCGTCAACTCATCTCGCAGGCGCGGCGCGACCCCGGCGTGCTCGCCCGCGCGCGCTACCTCCACTCGACCGCGCTCCAGGCCATGGGGCGCAACCGCGACGCGCTCGAAGCCGTCGAGATGTACGAGCCGACCGACTCGGGGCGCGGCATCGACGTCGAGACCTTCGCGCAGGTGCGCGTCCAGCTCGGCCTCGCCTACAGCTACACGGGCGACCCGCCGAAGGCCATCGCGCTCCTCCAGGCCGAACTGCGCGCGGCCACCGAGCAGAGCGGCTCGGACGCGCGGACGGGGAACATCTACACGGCGCTGGCGCGCGTCTACCGCTCGATCAGCGAGTTCACCATCGCGCGCGACCACGACCACAAGGCGCTCGAACACTTCCGCCGCGCGGGCGAGTGGCGCGGCATGGCCGACAGCTACTTCGGCATCGGCACCGCCAACGCGCAGGAGGGCCGCTGGGAGGAGACGCTGGAGAACCTGGAGCAGGCCGTCCAGCTCATCGGCGACCGGCAGGCGCCCTTCCTGCTCTCGAAGATTTACAACAACGCGGCCGCCGCCTACTGGTACTTGCAGCGCCCGCACGAGGGCATCCGCGCGCTGGAGAAGGCCGTCGCCTACAACGAGCGCACCGAGTACAAAGACACCGCCGTTAACGCCTACAACAACCTCGGCATCAACCTCATCCTCATCGGCGAATGGGACCGGGCGCAGGTGGCCCTCAAGCGCGCGCTCGAACTCGTCATGGAGCTGGACGAGCACCACGGCTCGGTCTCGGTCGTCTTCGACTCGCTCGGCGAGCTGCGCATGCTGCGCGGCGACCTCCCCGAAGCGCGCGACTACCTTGAGCGCGCCGTCGAGAACGCGCGCAAGAGCGGCAAGAAGTGGAATTTGTCGCAGATCATGCGGACGCTGACGCGCTGCTACATCCGCCTCAACCTGCACGACGAGGCGCTCGACATGGGCTCGCAGGTGCTCGCGCTGGCGGAGTCCATCGGCGACCACCGCGGCATCTGCGACGCGTACACGCTGCTCGCGGAGACGCGCCTGCTGCGCGGCGAGAGGGACGAGAGCGCGCAGTTCATCGCGCGCGTCACCGAAGAGGCCGACGCGACGACGACCGACCTCACCATCTCCGGCGAGTCGCAGCGCGTCCAGGGGCTTCTGGCGCTGGCGCGCGAGGACGCGCCGCTCGCCGTCCACCACTTCGGCCGCTGCCTCTCGATCTCCGAGATGCTCGGCGACCGCTACCGCACGGCGCGCGCACACCACCTGCTGGGGCGCGCTCACGCCGCCGCCGCGCAGCCCGAGCGCGCGCGCGAACATCTGGGGCTGGCGCTGCACACCTTCTCGGAGCTGGGCGCCAAGCTCGACCTCAGGCTCGCCGAAGAGGCCGTCGAAGAGCTTGAGAGCCACGCCCCTGAGGAGCAGCACGTCGAGCCGCCCGCGCCCGCGCAGCTCCTGACCCTGCGCCTGGCCGAGGCCGTCGCCTCGCGCGAGCTGCTTCTGCGCGAGTTGGCCGCGGTCATCCACCAGGAGACGCGCGCCGCGCGCATCCTCATCGCCGAGGCCGGCGAGGACGGGCACACGAAGGTCGTCGTGGCGCACGGCTACGACGCGTCGGAGTCCGCGGAGGTCGCCGCCGCCCTCGACCGCGCGACGAACGAAGAGGAGCGCGAGCGTTACGCCGCGTCGCAGGACGTGCGCCTCGTCGCGCTGCGGCCCGCGAGCGCGCCGCCCGCCACGCTGCTCATCGCGCCGCGCGCGCTCCCGGTGCTCCCGGGCGGCGCCCCCTTCGAGCCGCTCCAGAAGGTCGTGGAGCTGGGGATGGAC
This sequence comes from uncultured Acidobacteriota bacterium, assembly GCA_963726735.1. Lineage (GTDB taxonomy): Bacteria > Acidobacteriota > Blastocatellia > Pyrinomonadales > Pyrinomonadaceae > QHXN01. Next base: position 1,484,386 of record CAVSDM010000016.1, on the reverse strand, counting down.
GTGTGCGCCCTGCGCGCGCGTGCGCGGACGGGCGTGGGGCCGCAGGCGCCGGACTCGCTCGCGGGCGCCTCCCTGATGCCGGGCTTCATCCATTCGAGCCCGGCGATGACGCGCCTCGTCGAGGAGGTGCACAAGATTCGCTCGTCGGACGTGACCGTGCTCATCACGGGCGAGTCGGGGACGGGCAAGGAGCTGGTCGCGCGCGCCATCCACGCGCTCTCCTCGCGCCGCGGCAAGGTCTTCATCCCCTTCAACTGCACGGCCGTCCCCAAGGAGTTGTCCGAAGGTTACCTCTTCGGCTACCGGCGCGGGGCGTTCACCGGCGCGGTCTCGGACTCGGCCGGCGTCATCCGCACGGCCGCCAGCGGCACGCTCTTCCTCGACGAGATCGGCGACCTGCCCTTGGACGTGCAGCCGAAGCTCCTGAGGTTCTTGCAGGAGGGGGAGATTCAGCCGCTCGGCGAGCAGCGCCCGCAGAAGGTTGACGTGCGCATCATCGCCGCGACGAACACCGACCTCGAAGGCATGGTCGCCGACGGCCGCTTCCGCGAAGACCTCTACTACCGCCTGAACGTCATACGCCTGCGGGTGCCCCCCCTGCGCGAGCGCCGGTCGGAGATTCCGACCATCGCCAGCTACTACATCAACCACTACTCCGACAAGTTCAAGCGGCGCGACATACAGATCACGCCGCAGACGCTCGACCTTCTGATGGTCTGCGACTGGCCGGGCAACGTCCGCCAGCTCACGAACGAGATACAGCGCATCATCGCGCGCGCCGAGGACGGGACGATCATCACGCCCGACCACCTCTCGCCCGAGCTGCGCCGCACCGCGAGCCCCACGACGGGCGGGAACACGCTGATGGCGCCCGCGGGGCTCGCGGCCAACGCGGCGGCGCAGGCCATCGCGCAGGGCTTAACGCTGGGCGACGCGATGGCCGAGCTTGAGCGGCGCATGATCGCCGAGGCGCTCAGGAAGCACAACGGCAACATCTCGCGCGCCGCGCGCGAACTCGGGCTGACGCGCCGCGGCCTCTACCTCAAGCTGGGCCGCCACGACCTCAGCGCCACCGGCTGAACGAACATGGATGCGGCCACCGCCATCCTCGTCGCCGGCCTCTGCGCCATCACCTTCCCCGTCGCCGTGACCGTCCGCCGCGAGTTCCGCACAGGGAGCGCCAACGCCGCGAGCAGGCGCGCCAGTCCCGCAACCCCCGCCGCAAACCCTGAACCGCCCGCCGCGTAATTCGAGGCGGAGATATCGATTGCCCGCCACGTCTCTTCGTGGTAATAACTACAGGCGTCATCCTCGCGCAGGTCTCTCAGACACCCTTACACAAGGAGTTCGAGCATGTACTACGAAGTTTACAAAGACACCAACGGCGAATGGCGCTGGCGCCTCCGGGCGTCGAACAACCAGATCATCGCGACCTCCGGCGAAGGCTACGCCAACCGCACCGACTGCCTCACCGCCATCGACCTCGTCAAGTCCTCCCAGGACGCCCCCGTCAGAGAGTAACCACAACCTCCGCCGCACAGCGCAGATCAACGAAGCGTTGTGCAAGGTGCTCTGCCACAACGTCTGTTGTCTGATACAGAGCATGTTTGAGCTTGGACTTAAGCCGAAGTTCTGGCAGATGGCAGCGTAGAGTGAACCGCAGAGAAGAAGAAAGCCCCTCTCTTAATCGAGCGGGGCTTTCTTGTGTAACCTCAGAAGGGTAGGTCGTCAGGCGAGGTTATTCGGGGCACGGTACTCGGTAGCACCAGCATCGACCATATTCGCAAACGCAGAGCACACACACGGGCCCATCCTGAGCCCGAACTGGGGCGGCAGAGACGGCCGTGACAGCCACGACGAGTACGGACAGAATGACGAGTTTGCGTTTGAGTTTCTTCAGCATGATGTTCTCCTTCGTTGTTGACTTAAATCTTTGAGGCCGAGGGGGCCGTGACGCGAGGGGGAATCTCATCTCGCGCCGCGCGAGTGTCGCCGTAAGGGTGGCTGAAAGTCTTGAAAATCACGCTTGAAACGACATCAAATTTTCTTGAAAGGATTTATTAAAGGATTTATTAAATGGTGAAGGCTTTGCCCATAAAGTCGGACAGTGGCCCAAGATGTTGGAGGCTTACTAAGGCGGAGCCCCAATATCGAGTACCGTTTTTGACTTTATGGGCAAGGCCCCCGTGTGGTTAGTAAGTATCCAGTGTTAACTGAGTATACAGTTGGGGTTTATGCGTTTTTCTTGGGGAATTTGAGAAATAGAAGATTTGTTGCAAATATTGGATACGAGGTATCCAATATGGGGGTTGGGGAGGGGGTCGGAGGGGGCGGGGCGGGGATAGGTGTAAGTTGTTTGAAACGTTAGGGTTATCTTCTTTCGGACGGAACGTGGCGGGAGACGTTTTGGTGGCACGTCGATTGAACTAGGGATGGTCAGATCGTTGACAGGTTTCGTGAGTGACGCGGCCTCGAACTCATCGTCCGGCTCTCACGGCTGGGCGCGAAACCTGCCAACGGTCCCTAGTTCTTTTAGAAGGGCGGCTCCTGTTCCCAAACACACGCTAACCGGCGTGCAGGGGCCGAAAGGAATGACCGAAATGTTACGTCGAATCACAGCAACCACGATCCTTCTGGCGCTCCTCAGTGCTTACGTCTCCCCGCTCGCAGCCAACGCCGCCGCGGCGGCGCCGAAGAAGGCCAACAAACGCGCCTCGAAGCTCGCTCCCGAGTTCGAGGCCGCGGGCGCGGCGGGCGAACTCGTCCGCGTCATCATCCAGACCAAGGGCCGCCCCAACGCCTCTCAATCCAACGCCATCACCTCCAAGGGCGGTTCCAAGGGCCGCGACTTCGAGGCGCTCGACACCATGACGGCGCTCGTGCCCCGCGGCACGCTCGCCTCGCTGGCCGAGCGCGAGGACGTGGCCTACGTCTCGCCCGACCGCATGGTCAGCGCCCAGATGGCCGTCACCCGCGAGGCCACCGGCGCGGCGCTCGCGCAGGCCGGCATCCAGAACACCCCCGGCGTCACCGGCAAGGGCATCGGCATCGCCATCTTCGACAGCGGCATCTCCTCCACTCACCCCGACTTCCAGGCCAAGAACGGCAAGTCGCGCATCGCGGCGGCCCTCGACTTCACCGCCAACAAAGGCACCCCCGCCACCCGCAATAAGGGGCTCCGCCACGGCGACGGCCGCCTGCACGGCGACGGCATCCTGATGACCGACGGCGCCGGCTCCGACCGCGAAGGGTCACGGCACGGGCGTGGCGAGCGTGGCGGCCGGCAACGGCGCCGCCTCGAAGGGCTACGGCACGAGCTTCGTCGGCATCGCCCCCGAAGCCAGCCTCATCGACCTCAAGGTGCTCGACGACAACGGCGTGGGCACGACCAGCGCGGTCATCGGCGCCATCAACTGGGCCATCGCCAACCAGAAGCGCCACAACATCCGCGTGCTGAACCTCTCCTTGGGCGCCCCCGCCCGCGAGTCCTACCACACCGACCCGCTCTGCAAGGCGGTCGAGCGCGCGGTCGTCGCCGGCATCGTCGTCGTCGCCGCCGCCGGCAACGACGGCCGCAACGAAGAGATCATCGGCCACAACCCGGACGGCAGCCCCGTCTACCGCCCGGTCTTCGGCGCCATCCACAGCCCCGGCAACAGCCCCTACGCCATCACGGTCGGCGCCACCGACACGCACGGCACCGCCCGCCGCTCCGACGACACCATGGCGCAGTTCTCCTCGAAGGGCCCGACGGCCATCGACCACCTGATGAAGCCCGAGCTGGCCGCGCCCGGCCGCGGCGTCGTCGCGGCGATGTCGCAGGAGAATCCGGCGACGGCCGTCGCGCGCCCCGACCGCGTCGCGGTGCCGACGGGCGCCGGCGCGCTCCACCGCGCCTACTACACCTACTACGGCACTTCGTTCTCGGCGCCGGTCGTCAGCGGCACCGTGGCGCTGATGCTCGAAGCCAACAAGTCGCTCACGCCCGCGCTGGTAAAGGCGACGCTGACGAAGACGGCGAACGCGCTGCCCGACTCGCTCTTCGCGTCGAAGGTGGCGGGCGCGCTGACGCAGGGCGTCGGGCAGGTCAACGCGGCGGCGGCGGTCGAGTTGGCCCGCGCGTTCGTGCCCAACGCCGACAAGCTGAAGGCCGGCCAGCCGGTGCTCCGCCACAACGCGACGGTCGGCGGCACGTTCAAGATCGGCGGCGAGACGGTCGCGGCCACGAACCGCGTGCTCTACGCCAACGGCGTGCTCTTCAACACAGAAGCCCGTCCTCTCGAACGGCATCGTCATGACCGACGGCATCGTCCTGAGCGACGGCATCGTCCTGAGCGACGGGATGATCTTCGGCACCGGCATCGTGATGACCGACGGCATCGTGATGACCGACGGCATCGTGATGACCGACGGCATCATCATGCTCGACGGGATCGTGATGACCGACGGCATCCTGATGACCGACAGCCTGCTCTCCGGCAACGGCATCGTGATGACTGACGGTATCGTCGATGACTGACGGTATCGTGATGACGCGACGGCATCGTGATGACTGACGGCATCGTGATGACCGACGGTATCGCTCATGACCGACGCGGCCCTCGTTCGGCAATGGGATAGCTGATGACCGACGGCATCGTGCATGACCGACGGGATAGTGATGAGCGACGGGATTCTGTCGGACGACGCCAGGAGCCTGTAGGTAAAGTTCGACGAGTGGGGTAGGTGAGAAGGGCTCGGGGGCTACTCTTCAAGAAGAGTAGCCCCCGAGCCTTGTTTTAAGGAGGGATGAAGGGCAGCGGGACTACAGTCCCGCTGCCCTTCATCCCTCCTTCATCCTTCCGACTTCCCTCTCACGTCACGGCCCGAAGCGCTGGCGGTACTCGATGGACTCAAGGAACGCCTTGACCATCTCGGCCTGCGATGTAGTTGCCGTTGAACTCGTTGAGCTTCGCGAGCCAGAAGTTGTAGCCGCTGAAGTCCGTGTTGGGCGCGTCGTCCGGGTTGCGGCGCAGGTAGCCGAAGTACTGCATCAGCACGAACGCGCGGTTGAACTCCTGCTGGACGAGGTTAGCGTCCTCGGCGACCTTGCGCAGCACGCCCGCGCGCCCGGCGTCCGTGTTGTTCGCCGACAGCTCGTTGATGAGGCTCTGCCGCTCCGCCGCGTCGAGCGCGCCGCCCGCGTTGCGCGTTGAGCGCGTCCACGAACTGCGTCGGCGAGAGCGTCCTCGGGTAGCGCGCGAGGAACTCGGGGCGCTGGACGAACCTGAGCAGCGAACGCCTGCTTGTTCGCCTCAAGCTGCCGCTCCCAGTTCCCTACGCCCGACGACCACGCCGCGACCTATCTCCTGCGTGTCGGGGAAGAACTGCTGGAAGCGCACGGGCACGGGCGTCCCCGCGACGTTGCCGAAGGCCGCCTTGTAGAGCCTGTAGACGAGGTAGCCCGTCTGCTGGAACTCTATCGACAGGAAGAAGGCGGCCGAGACGTTGATGCGCTTCGCCGTCGCGGCAGGCGGCGTTCGCGCCGCAGGACTCGATCTCGCTCGTCCAGAAGTTGAGGCCCGACTGGTCGGGCTCGCGCGAGAGGAAGTCGCGGTAGTGCTGCGCGACGAAGAACTGCGAGTTGTCGGAGAGGTTCTGCCCGCGCCGGCACGCCGTTCGGCAAGTCCACCGTCAGGCCGCCCGAGATGTACGCGATCTGCCCGGCCGAGGAGATGGCGCGGACGCTGTACTCGCCCGGCGGCGTCAGGATGCTCGGGCTGATGTCGAAGCTGATGACGGGGATGCCGAAGCTCGTTGACGCTGCTGCACGTTCGCGACGGAGATGTAGGGCGAGTTGATGCTGATGCTGACGCCGGTCACCGTGCCCGGCGGCGCGGTGTTCAGGTTGTCGCCCCCGATGAGGATGGTCTGCGACTGCCCCGGCACGACCGGGACGGCGACGGTCGAGAGCTGAGAACTCGCGCCCGTGCCGATTAACGTCGGGTTGATGACAGGCGTCGAGCCCGGCACGCCTATGTTGAGCGTGGAGGTCGCCTCCGCGCCGACCGTTACCGTCCCGGCCTCGGTCGTCACGAAGGGCGGCATGTTGCGCGAGCGTCGAGGCGGGGTAGCCGCCGCCGTTCGAGCCGATCATGATCGCGAGCACGGGCTCGTCCAACTGCTCGACGACGACGCGGTACTGCCCCGGCGGGAGGCTGTCGATGCGGTAGTTGCCGGCCGCGTTGCGCGACGTTGCCGCCCACGACGCGCCCCGTCGCCACGTCCTCGGCGAAGACGTGCGCGCCGAAGGCGGCTGCGCCCGTCGTCGCGTTGTAGCCGACGCGGCCCGCGATGCTCCCGAGCCCCGAGCGCGGGCCGTAGATGGCGCGGATGCCGGCCACGTCGTCCGCGGAGAGCGTCCGCGTCGTGAAGCCCGGCAGGTTGTAGGTGCCGTTCGTCCCCTGCCGCGGCTGCATCGAGGCGGCGACCACGCCCGAGTGTTCGAGCCCGAGCATGTGGCCGATCTCGTGGACGAAGGTCGATTCGAGGTCGTAACTGTCGGCTGTTCCGTCGGTCGAGAAGAAGCTGGCGACTGCTGGAAGCCGGAGGCATCCAGGCGCGTGACGAGCGGGTTGATGGCGAGGTCGGCCTCCGTGATGCTGCCCGAGGCAGGGTCGAAGGTGACGCGCGCCCGGCCGGGCTGGACGCCCGTCGTGAAGAGCCTGCGGTTCGCGTCCGTGTCGGCGATGGTGATGAGGCTCACGCCGTCGGCGACCGCGTCCTCGTTACCGCTCGTCGTGACGTTGAACTGGATGTTGGAGGCCAGCGCCCAGCGCGACAGCGCCCGGCGCGCGGCCAGAACGACCTGCGCGCCCGTGGCCCGGACGTACGCGGGAGGCGTTGTTGAGCGAGTTCGAGAGCGCGACCGTGATGCCGGTCGTCGGCCAACGAACCTGCGTGGTGGCGGCCGTGCTCGTGTACTGTAAGGTGTAGGCGCGCGGCCGTGCGGCCGGCGCGAGAATGCAGCGCGGCTAGGACGAGTAGCGTGGCGGTCAGACGCATTAAAACACCCCTTGTCGGCAAGGACAGAAAGAGATTGGGGAACGGCCCGGCGGGGAGAAAGACGCTTCGCAAAGTGGGAACGAAGGCCGCACGCGCGCGGCTTGAGGATGATAGCAGGACGGGCGCCGCGACTTCAAACTGTTTTTTTGGAACGACGAACAGGGACGCCGAACGATGCGCTGAAGGCGTCCTGCCTTACAGTTCAACGTTCGGCGTCCCTGCCTCTGACTTCCGAGTTACCTTCTCGCGCGACGCTTGGGGCGGCGCGGGGCGGCGGAGCCGAAGGTGGTTGTGGCGGCGCGGGCGGTCGCGGTCTCCGTGACGCCGTCGGCGATGGCCGCCGCGTCGTCGGCGGGCGCTGACCCGAGCACCGACGCGGGCTGCCGCGCGCCGTGCAGGTCGGAGAAGGCGACGACGAGCAGGAGCCCGGCGACGCCGAGCGTGGAGATGAGGTAGAGCAGCGCCACCTGCTCAAGCATCAGCAGGACGACGATGATGACGACGGCGACGGCGCTGACCAGCAGCGAGTTGCGGCGGCGCCGCTTCCGCACACCGTCGGCCGCGGCGCGGCTGTAGTTTCGACTCATAACAGACTCTCCCGAAAAGATTAGTGCCCCGACGAAACAGTTAATCTACCACAGGGTCGCGCGGCGCGGCCAACGGCGGCGCGGGGCACAGAAAAGGGCCGGCCGTAAACCGCGGCCGGCCCCGCTTCGGTTCCGCGCGCGCCGGCGCGTCAGTAAATTACTCTCAGCGGAAGCGACGTGGCCGCCGAGGTGATGCCCCCGCCGACGCCGCCCATCAGCAGGCCCTTCAAGAAGTAGCCGGCGCTGCCGGAGTTGTCAGGCACCTCGACGATGTCGTAAGGCTGCAAGTCCAGGTCCTTGCTCTTCTCCTTCTTGATGTCGTTGTAGTTGACGATCAACTTCTCCCGCTCGGACTGCCCCTTCTTCCGGCGCCAGATGATGACCTCGCTGGCCTTGGCTTCCCGGGCGAGGCCGCCGACCATGGCGATGGCCTGCTTGAGCTGCATCCCATCCTTCAGGTAGAGCCCCTGCGGCTGCCGCACGGCCCCCGTGATGTAGATCGGGCTGCGCCTCCGGCACGATGACGATGTCGCCCGGGCGGACGATGGGGTTGGCCTCCTGCTTACCGTCCTTCAATTCGCGCAGGCTGTACAGGTCGTAGCTGACCTGCGTCGGGTCGGTGGCCTTGAAGGTGTCGATGGGCACGGCCGCGAGGTCTTCGGCGTCCGGGCACATGATCGCCTCGGTGTGGAAAATCTGGATGTCGCCGCCGGCCGCCTCGGTCACGCCGCCGCTGGTGGCGAGCACGTCGAGCAGCTTCACCTTACGGCTCATCTGCACGCGCGAGGGCGAGCGCACGGCGCCGAAGACGACCGCGGGCGGGCGGCTCTTGGCCTCAGTCAAGCCGCAGGTTGACCTGCGGCTTGTTGAGGAACTTGGAGAGCGCCTTGACGACGTCTACCTTGATCTCGCGGTCGGAGCGGCACTGCGCGTTGATCGGCTCCTCGATGAACGGGACGGCGACTTTGCCCTCGTCGTCCACGACGAGCGGGCCGTTGAACTGCGGCTCGTTGTAGACGCGCAGGTCGAGCACGTCGCCCGGGCCGAGCAGGTACTTCTTGACCCCTCGCGTCGAGCGAAGGCGCCCCCGAGGAGGACGTGTTGCCCACCGCGCCCTGCGAGACGGGCGCGCCGCCGTCCTGGGCCACGACCGCGGCGGCGGCGCAGCAGACGGCGAGCACGAGAAGAAGGAAACTTTTAACTCTCATAATGCACCTTCCTGTGGAAGAGGGGCGCGGGGCGTGCCCCGCCAGTCAGTCGAAAAACGAAAACCGGAGGCCGGAAAATTGTAGATGCCGCGGCGCCCGCGACGGCTGCCCCGAGTCGGGCGCTTATTCGCCCCGCCTGCCCGAGTGGCGGCGCCGGTGGCGGCGGTGCGTGCCGCGCGCCGGGACGGTGCCCGGCACGGCGAATCCCCTGAAGAGGAGGTTGCAATTGTCGCACAAGAGGTTGTAAACGCCAATCATCCGCAGCAAAAGCGGCGTATCCGTGTAGCCCCGCCGCACGCGCGAACTCCGGCATTTGGGGCAGCGCTGCGAGATCAACTCGCCACCTCGTCCCCGTCGCGGCGCCCCACGCGGCGCAAGGGCGCGGCGCCGTCGCCGTCCGCGCCGCCCTCCAACTCCTCGGCCGCCTGCGAGGTGCGCGCGCGCGCGCGCAGCAGCTCGATCTCGCGTTGGATGCGTTGGGCGGCCTCGTCGCGCGCGTCCTCGCTCATGTCGGCGCGCGAGAGGTAGAAGAGGGCGTCGCGGTAGCGCGCCACGGCGCGTGCGTAGCGGCCGCGGAAGGCCGCGCGCTCGGCCATCTCGACCCACTGCCCGACCTTCACCGACGCGATGAAGTTCCGGAGCGCGACCGAAGAGTCCACGAACTCCCGCTCGCCGGGGTAGACCCTGAGCGCCTCGCCCACGACTTCGAGCGCGCGCTGGGCGGTCTCGATCTTGTCGGAGTGGCGGACGCGCCTCTGCGCCTCCTGCGTCAGGCGCGTGGCCTCGCCGCGCGCCCAGGCGAGCATGTGCTTGCGCTGGTGGGCGCGGACGCGCTCCTGCCCCGAGCGCAGCGCGGCGCGCATCTCGGCGGCCCCGCCCGGCGCGCGCAGCGCCTCGTCCGTGTTCGCGAGGTACTGCTCGCAGAGCTTGTAGGCTTCGAGGTGCGACTCGGGCGGCGTCGAGGGCGTGTCGAGTTCCGAGAGCCTTTGCTGGAGCGTGCGCAGCGCCGCCACCTGCGCCTGCATGCCCGGCCAGTTGTTGGCGGGCGTCTTCGCCTTGAAGGCGACGCGCGCCGGGTCGCCCGCGCCCATCACCATCTCCATCTCGCGCGTGTAGCGCGCCCAGGCCCTCCGCATCACCACCTCGCGCGCGGCCGCGGCGAAGAGGATGACGAAGCCGGCGGCGAGCCCCGCCGGTATCCACGGCGCCTCGTCGCCGTCGGAGCGCAGCAGCACCCAGATGACCCAGAAGAGGGCGAGCGAGAGCGTGCCCGCGACGAACATGTAGCCGGCCGTCGAGGGCATGCGCGGGTGCGCGTGCGCGCGGCGCCGCCCCCCGCTCGCTTGTGCGCGCGCGCGCTGCTGTGCCGCCTGCTCGGCTGGGCTGGTGGGCAAAGTTACTCTCCGTTTTTAAAGGGGGCGCGGGCCGCGCGCACTTCTTATAAGGAGGCCGGCGTCGCTCGCTCCCCGACACCGCTTGCGGCCGAAGCCCGGATTATAGTCTTTCCCGCCCGACGCGTCCATCCGCACCCCGCGACTCCAACATTCAGGTTGGAAGTGGCGCGGACAGCGTTTATACTTGCGTTCCGTTTGCGCCGGGACGTTTCGCAAACAGACCAGGGGGGTTGGAGCGAAGATGGAGAAGCGTTGTCACAAGTGCGACTCGCCGGTCGGCGCCGACCAGGCTTTCTGCGCGACGTGCGGGGCCGTCATCGGGATGAACCTCGGGGCGACGCAGGCCGGCGGCGGGTGGGACTTGGCCTCGACCGTGGTCGGCCCGCATGCGAGCGCGCCGCCCCAGCGCTCCACCGCCGAGCGCCGCGCCCGCCCTTCACGGCCGGAGGCCGCGCCGCCGCAGCCCGCGCCGCGCAAGGGTAATTCGGTACTCCTCGCCGTCATCGGTTTCGTGGCCGTGCTGCTCGTCGGCGGCCTCGTGCTTCTGTTACTCTACCTGAACTCGCAGGGGTAGCCGCGGGGGCCGCAAGACTAAAACCCCGCCGCCCAGCCTTCTCCGCCGCACAGAGCGCGGACGCTCCATATGGATCAGTTCCCCGCCCCGCCGTACCCGGGTATGAGGGTCGCGCCGCCGGCGCCGGCCGTCAAGCGCGGCGTGCTCCGCTGGGCGCTCGGCGCGGCGGCCGTGCTCGCCGCGGCTGCTCACGGGGCTCTGCACGCTCTGGCTCATCGGCTACGAGACCGGCGTCGTCCCCTTCCTCGCCGGGCTCATCGCGGCGGCCTTGCCCGTCCCCGTCTACGTCACGCTCGTCCTCTGGCTCGACCGCTACGAGCCGGAGCCGCCGTGGATGCTGGCCGCGGCCTTCTTCTGGGGCGCGCTCGTCGCCGTCTTCTTCGCCATCATCATCAACTCGCTCGGCGTCGCCGTCGTCGCGGCGTTCGCGGGCGACGCCGTGGGAGAGTCCTACGGCATGGTCGTCTCCGCGCCGCTGGTCGAAGAGACGGCCAAGGCGCTCGTCCTCTTCGTGCTCTTCTTCTGGCGGCGCGACGAGTTCGACGGCGTGACCGACGGCGTCATCTACGCGGCGATGGTGGGCCTGGGGTTCGCCATGACGGAGAACGTCAAGTACTACGGCATGGCCGTGGCGGAGGAGAACGCGCTCGGCGTCTTCATCGTGCGCGGCATCTTCTCGCCGTTCGCGCACCCGCTGTTCACGGGGATGACGGGCGTGGGGCTGGGGCTGGCGGCGCAGACGTTGAAGGGCTGGGTGAAGTTCGTCGCGCCGGCCGCCGGGTTCGCGTTGGCCGTCGTGCTGCACGCGGCGTGGAACGCCTCGGCGCGCCTGACCTCGGCGTACGACGACGGCGCGTTCGTGCTTTTGACCTACTTCCTGGTGATGATGCCGACCTTCTTCGGCATGCTGCTCGTCATCTTCCTCTCGCTCCGGCGGGAGGGGCGCGTCCTGCGCGAGCACCTGCGCCCGGACGTGCTGCGCGGGCTCATCACGGAGGACGAGTACCACCGCCTCTGCTCCGTGACCGGGCGCGCGGGCGCCACCTGCCGGGCGCTGGCGCGGGGCGGCTACGCGCACTGGCGCGCGCGCGCCCGCTTCAACCGCGCGGCCAGCGAGCTGGCCTTCCACCGCTCGCGCGTCGCCCGCGGCATCCGGACGCGCGGCGCCGCGCCGCATGACGTAGAGGCCGACTACGTGCAGCAGCTCTACCGCCTGCGCCTGCAACTGGAAGGAAAATGATGAGTGATGAGTGACGAGCGATGAGTGATGGATAAAGGCGGGCCGCCTTTTATGCATCACTCAGTCACTCATCACTCATCATTTAACACCGTGAAGATCAAACTCCTGCCGAGCACGATTGACGCCGAGGGGCGCGCCTCGCCGGAGCAGCGTCTGAGCTGCTTCGTCGTGGACGGGCGCGTCTGCATCGACGCCGGGAGCATCGCCATCGGGCTCTGCGCCGAGGAGCGCGCGCGCGTGCGCGACGTGATCGTGACGCACCCGCACATGGATCACGTCGCCACGCTCCCCATCTTCGTCGATGACCTCTTCGGCTTCCTCGAAGAGCCCGTCCGCATCCACGCCACGGCGGAGGTCTGCGAGCTGCTCGTCCGCGATGTCTTCAACGGGACGGTCTACCCGCCCTTCCAGAACTTCGACAACGGGCGGACGCGCGTCATGGAGTTCGTCCCCTTCCGCGAGGGCGAGGAGTTCCGCGTCGCGCACCTCAGCGTGAAGGCCGTCGCCGTCACGCACATCGTCCCGACCGTGGGGCTCGTCCTCTCCGACGGCGCGCGCACGCTGGCTTTCAGCTCCGACACCTCCGCGACCGAAGAGTTCTGGCACGTCGTCAACCGCGAGCCGCGCCTGGACGCCCTGCTCATCGAGGCTTCGTTCCCGAACTCCCTCAAGAAGCTCGCCGACGTGTCGGGCCACCTCACCCCCGCGGCGCTCGCGGCGGAGCTGCGCAAGCTCGCGCACGAAGACATGGACATCCTCGCCATGCACCTCAAGCCCTCCTTCCGCCAACAACTCGTCGAAGAGCTCGCAGCGCTCAAAGTCCCGCGCCTCGTCGCGATGGAGCCGGGGCGCGAGTACGAATGGTGAAAGACGCTTTGGAGACAGAACGGCTCGTCCTGCGCATGTTCCGCGAGTCGGACACGGACGCGTACGCAGAGATGGTGGGCGACCCGCAGGTGATGCGCTTCCTCGGCGGCGGCCAGCCCGTGCCGCGCGCCGAAGCCTGGCGCAACATGGCGATGGTGCTCGGCCACTGGCAACTGCGCGGCTACGGCATGTGGGCGGTCGAGGAGAAGGAGAGCGGCGAGATGGTCGGGCGCGTCGGGTGCTGGCAGCCCGAGGGCTGGCCGGGACTGGAAGTCGGCTGGACGCTGCGCCGCCGCTTCTGGGGCCGCGGCTACGCGACCGAGGCCGCGCGCGCCTCAATCGAATACGCGTTCACAACGCTCGGCCAGACGCGCGTCATCAGCCTCATCGCGCCCGAGAACGTCAACTCCATCCGCGTCGCCGAAAGGCTCGGCGAAAGACCCGATGGCGAGTGGGATATCTTCGGGACGAAGGTGATTATCTATGCCGTCGGGCGGGAAGAGTGGTCGGGACGGAGTTGACTCTAATGCCTCGAAGGATTCACTTTATCGAACGTATCGGAGCCTTCAAGAAACTCGAAGGAAATGTCCACGAAAGCTGGTGCTGGAACGTACCGCCTCAGACGGCAGCGTCACTAGTCGGGGGCGACATTTACTTTCACAAGAAGCAGAAGGAGCCATCCTACTTCGGCGGAAAGATTCTCGCCTACAGGGTTCACGATGGCAGCGGCGGGGAACACCCGGAGTGCCACGGCCGGATGGTCTTCACCTTTGAATCATCACGTGAGCACAAGAACGTGTCGGCGGGCGAAGGCGGCTGGGCGTTTATGCAGAAGATAGTTTAGGCGGCCCGGCGCGGAGTGCGCGGGGCCGCTTTAGCGTATGGGCTCGAACTCGGGCTCGGCGTGGTCGCCGGTGAACTCTTCGAGCGTGACGCGGCCGCTCGGGAGGACTTCCGCGACGCGGAAGGTGCGCTCGTCGCGGCTGCGGCCGGGCATCAGCTCGGCGCGGAAGGTGACGGGCATCCCGGGTCGCGCCCAGCGGTCGGCGTCGCGTCGGTTGTACTCAGGGTAGATCGACTTCGACTTCCCGGCCTCGCCCTTGCGCCGCAGCAGCAGCGCCGCCCCGACCGCCCCCGCGGTCAGCCCCGCGAGGCCGGCCAGGGCGCCGAGCCAACGTCCCCCACGCCTCTTCTTCACGGGAACTAGCAGAGCGGGTCGAGTTTCTCGCTGATGATGGGCAGGCCGCTCAGCGACTTCTCGGCGTTGATGGGCGTGTAGTGCTGCCACTCCTCGGGCACCTTGTCCTCGGCGAAGATGGCCTCGACGGGGCACTCGGGGACGCAGGCGTCGCAGTCGATGCAGGTCTCGGGGTTGATCCACACCGCGTTGTCGTCAAGGTGGAACGCCTCGACAGGGCAGACGACCACGCAGTCCGTGTAGCGACAGTTCACACACGGTTCGCAAACGACGTAAGTCATTAACAGAAGCCTCCTCAGGAATTTTATATGACGGCGGCGCGGACTAACGGAAGCCCTCCGCGGGTGCGGCTCCGGCCGGCTATCAAGGAATGCTCACCTCGCCCGACATATTAACCACGAACGCGCGAGATTTAAAAGTCTAAATTTCAAGTTTTCAGTTTTTAGTTTTCAGTTTCGCCTTCTCGCCGACGCCGCCCGCCGCCTCGAACCGGTTCCGACTGAAAACTGAAAACTGAAAACTGAAAACTCAGCTCCCCCAGTTCGCGCGCGGGACTCCGCCGGGGAAGTCGTAGAAGGCGAGGTCCTCGTCGGCGAGCATCTTGGTGAGGAGAATGATCTGGCCCGTGTGCATGGAGAAGTGTTCGACGGCGTGGAAGACCGCCGTGAGCAGCGTTACGTCGAGACCCTGCACGCGCCTCGTCTCAAGCAGCGCGGACGGGTCGAGCCGCGCGAGCGCGTCGCCGGCCTCTTCGACCGCGGCGCGCAAACTCGCCAGAAGTATTTCACGCGAGAGCTGTTGGCCCTCGGCGAACTCGCGGTCGCGCGCGCGCGCGTCCAACGCGCCGCCCGCGCCCGAGACGACCCACTGCCGCAAGTTGCCTTCGAGGTGTAAGAGGAGGTTGCCGATGCTGTTCGAGCGCCCGGACGCGCGCCACCAGACCTGCTCGTCCGTGAGGCGCTCAAGGCAACGCTCGATCTTCGGCAGGTAGTCTTCGCGGAGATGCCGGCGCGCCTCTGCGAGGAAGGCGCGGCCCGTCTCCGGACTCACTCGGCGTCCCCCGCCGGCCGCCGCTTGTGCTTGGCCTTGCGCTCGGCGGGGTGCGCGCGGTCTTCGGGCTTGGCGCGTGAGATGGGATGTCCGGGCGGGGCGACGGGCTTGCGTACCGAGTCGAAGAGCGGGCGCTCCTCGCGCTTGCCCGCGCGCTTCGTTCCTGTCTTCTTCATCGGGAGCCTCCGATATCTCAAGGCGGATGCCGCGCATGCTATGCCCGGCCGGCTCCCGTGTCAACGTGTGGAACGACGAGCGGCGGCCGGGGGCTTAAACTGCCGCCGCGGCCGCCTGAATCGTGTCGAGCCTTCGGACTGTAGCTGTGGTCGCTTCCCGTCGGTCGGAGACTTGAGGAGAGGCGGGAGCGTCTGGAGTTGTCTACGCCTTGCTCGTCTGCGGGGTCGGGTCGGCGAACAGGGTCTTGATCGCCTGCGCCGTCTCGGAGCGGCGCTTCTGCTGAAACTCGTTGACCCACTGCGAGACGGTCGCGACCATCTCGCGCGCGGTCTCCTTCGCGGTCGTGCGTTCGGCGACCGGCTTGGCGGGCGCGGTTTGTTGCTGACGATTCCTCTCGCCGCGCTTGATGACTTTGATCGGGGTTTTCTTCTGCATGATGATTATTCCGTTTTACGAATCGATGTTCGTGTTCAGTGTAAGACGAACAAGCGTGCCGTAAAGTTCCCTTTTGTTCGGTAACCGCCTGCCCGTCGGGCTCGCTCCGACGAAAAGCAAATCAAGGGCCACGACCTTCCCCTTTATATGCGGGAACGCCGCCACTCGCTCGTCGTGAGACCGTCGCAATAAAACTTTGACATCTCGGACCGGACGGCCACGCCTGCGCGAGGTTTTTGCAGGAAGGTTTCGTGGGAGCTACATAACAGATGCGTGTCTTGTCCGAACTGTTGCCCGCCCCATCTGCGCCATCGCCGCGTCCCTTTTCGTCCGCAATCCGCAACGGCCTCGGACAGACGCCGCCCGCGCGTGGCCTCTTTGCGAACAGCGCGGAGAGGGTCGCGCGCGCGTTCGCAGAATGCGAAGCCGGGAACGCGCCCGCGCTCTTTGCCAAAGCCGACCCGACGACCTCCGACCGCCGGGACGTGACCCGGAGCCGCTCGACCCGCCGAAAACCGAGGCGATTCGCCGACAACTTCAAACAACTCTCACACGCGCCGAGCCTTGCGCGAGTTGGCATGTGCGTTGCCCTCCGGCAGGGCGTGATGATCTTGAACGAACTCTTCATCATCTACCTCGCGGCGGCGGCACCCTTCGGCGTCGCGCGTTTCCTCTCGGAGCACGCGGGCGGCGCGGCCACGCACAAGGCGCTTTTCAAGGCCGCGGGCACAGCGCTCGGCTGGCCCTTCACTTCTCTGCCCCGCCTGCTCGGCCGGCTCGCCTCTGTACGGACGAAGGGGACGAACGCCGCCGACCGTCAGACACCCGACGAGAGGCGCGTGGAGGAGGTGAAGCGCGCGGCCGTCAACGCCCTGCGCGTCGTCGAAGACCTGCTCGCTGGACGCCGGCGCGCTCGACGAAGAGTCGGAGCGCCACAAGCTCTACGCGGCGCGCGAGTGCGTCGAGCGTTACGCCGGGCTCGCCACGGCCTGCGCCGACGCGACCGCCGACGCGCGACCCGCGCCGCGCGAGATGGAGTTGTGCCGCATCGCGGGCCGCGGCGGCGACGACCTGCTCGTCGCCGGCCGCTGCGTCCACCGGCGCAACGTCACGCGGCTCGTCGCGCACCGCGAGCGCGCCGGCTCCGAGCTGGTCCACGCGCTCGCCGCCGTCCGCGAGGCCGCACACAGAACGTATCCAACGACGCCCGCCGCTTATTCCGCCGAACAGTTACGCGCCGCGGGCGCGCGCCGGATTCCCGCAGACCCGCGCCGGACTTCGGAGGCGCTGTCGCGCGCCCTCTCGCGCGTCGTCGAGCTGCTCTCGCTCTTCGACGAGCGCGCGGCGCTGGTCTCGGTGGCGCGCATGCTCGACGCCGAGTGCGGGCGGGCGCGGCGGGCCGAGTCGGCCGCCGCCGAAGCGTCAGGCGGCCCCGAAGGAGAAGAACCATGTACGACACAGGCGGTTCCTACAGCGTTTGCTGGCCCACGACTCAGGACGTCCACATCGCGCAGCGCCTGAGCTGGCTGAGGCAAGAGATTGACCCTGACGTGCGAGCGCCGCCGTCTGGTCTGGGAGAAGGAGGAGCGCGGCGCGCTCTCGATGCGAAGGCCGCTCACGACCGAGCAGGCGTACCGCTGGTTCGGCACGTTCCTCGGCCTGCTCCCGCCCCTCGCGCTCTTCGAGCGCTTCCTCGCCAGCACGCGCGCCAACGACGGCTTCCGGGTCGTCGCGCTCTGCGTCGCGATGAACGTCGTCTGCTGTCTGGTCGGGCGCTGGTTCGGCGGCCGACTCGGGCGCTGGGCGGGCAACCCGCGCGCCCGCACGCGCACGAGCTTCGCCTTCCTCATCTTCATCATGGCCGTCGGCGTGGAGCGTGGTGACGGGGGGCTTAGGCGGCGCCCTCTTCTTCGGCATCGGCGCGATCTTCGGCGTCGTTCTGCGCGGCGCCCGTGGCGCTCGCGGCCTTCCCCGTCTTCGCGATTCTTCACCGCCTCATCTCCCGCGGTGGTATGATTGAGGCGCGCCACACCTGGCCGCTCGCGTTCGGCATCCCTTTGACGATAGCCGCGATGATTATGAGCCCCTGGCTCAAGTAGTCAGTAGACAGTAGTCAGTAGCCAGTAGGCTCCGCCCGGCGGAGGTTGCAGATGAAGACCGCAGGGTTCGACCGGCGAAGGTTTTCCTACTGGCTACTGACTACTGGCTACTGACTATTTCTTCTTCCATGCTTCTCGCGCTGCTGCTGCTCTCGCTCTTCACGCTCGTGCTGCTCGGCTTCTACGTCTTCGTGGCCGCGCCGCGCAGCCGCGGGCACCAGACGTTCGCGGCCTTCATCGCGTGCCTCGCGCTGTGGACGGTCAACGACATCGTGATGTGGGGCTTCGGCGGCGGGCGCACGCTCGCGGCGTGGTGGGCCGGGACGAGCTTCGCGCTCGCGCTCGTGCTCCAGCTCGCGTTCGTCGTCTTCGCGTGGGTCTTCCCCGAGAACGCGGAGGTGCCCGTGCGGCGCGCGGCCGTGATGTTCGCGCCGGGGCTCGTGCTCGTGCCGGCGGCGCTCGCGGGGATGATGTGGAGCGGCATCGAGTTCGACGGCGCCGACTTCCGCATCCGCCTGACGCCGCTCGCCTACGCCTTCGGCCTCTACATCTACGGCCTCTTCGCGTACGGCTTCGTGCTGCTCTACGGCAAGTGGCGGCGCTACCGCGGGAGCCTCTGGGGCAAGCAGCTCGGCGCGATCCTCTTCGCGCTCGTCATCACGGCCGTCTTGAAGACGGCGGCCAACATCGTGCTCCCGCTCGCGCGGCGTCTACACGCTGCTCCCCGTCGGCTCGGTCTTCGTCCTCGTCGGCGCGGTCATCTACGCGTACGCCATCACGAACTTCCAGCTCTTCTCCATCCAGTCGGCGCTCGACCAGTTCCGCCTCTTCCCCATCGCCTACAAGGTCGCCTTCTCCATCGCGGCCGTCGCCGTCCTGAGCTTCGCGCTCTTCCAGATTCCCATCGTCTGGTGGAGCTTCGCCGACCACTCGGTCGAGGCTTGGAAGCGCTACCTCGTCTTCAGCGTCATCACGGCGCTCGTGCCGAACCTGCTGCTCGTCGCGCTCGTCATCCGCACCATCTCAAGACCTTTAAGAAGACTGACCGAGGCGGCCGTGGACGTGGCCGGCGGCGCCTACGGCACGCGGGTCGAGCTGAAGAGCAACGACGAGGTGGGCCTGCTCGCCGCCTCCTTCAACGAGATGAGCCGCAAGATGGCCGAGGACATCGAGCGCCTGCGCGCCCTGAACGAACACCTCGTCCGCGCCGAGAAGCTCGCCGCCGCGGGCGCGCTCGCCGCGGGCGTCGCGCACGAGGTCAACAACCCGCTCGCCTCCATCTCCTCGCTCATCCAGATCATCCAGTCGCGCCCGCTCACCCCCGACAAAGAGGCCGAGACGCGCGAGATGCTGCGGCTCATCTCCACGCAGATCGAGCGCATCTCGCAGGTCCTGCGCGACATGCTCGACTTCGCGCGCCAGCGCCCGCCCGCGCGCGCGCCGCTCGACCTCGCGCACGTCGTCGAATCGTCCCTGCGCCTCGCCGCCTTCGACAAGGGTTTCAAACGTCTGAAAGTCGCGACCGACTTCGACGACAAACTCCCACACGTTTCTGCCGACCCGGACCAGTTGCAGCAGGTCTTCCTCAACCTCCTCCTGAACGCGCGCGACGCGATGCCCGACGGCGGCGACCTGCGCGTCTCGCTCCGCTTCGACGAGGACGCGAACGAGGTCGTCGTCGAGTTCGCGGACACGGGGCACGGCATCCCCGCGGAGATTCTGCCGCACGTCTTCGACCCCTTTTTCACGACGAAGCGCGCGGGCGCGGGGCTCGGGCTGGCGGTCTGTTACGGCGTCGTCACGGCGCACGGCGGCCGCGTCACGGTCGAGTCGGGGGGCGCGGGGCCGGGCACGACCGTCCGCGTCCTGCTCCCCGCCGGCGGGGCGGCGGCGGCAGAACTTGCGCCGCGCGCGCCCGTTGTGCAGACTTCCACGGCGGGTGGTTTTTAAAGCTTTGAAATCTCGAATCACAGACAGCGAGACGATGTTCAGCCGACGCATCGACGAGGAGTTGGAGCTGCGCCCCGTGGACGAGCGTTTGGCGGAAGAGCTGACGGCGCTCGTCCGGCGCGACCTCGCGCACCTGCGGCCGTGGATGCCGTGGGCGACCGAGCGCTACTCGGTCGAGGACGCGCGCGAGTTCATCCGCCGCCAGATACGCCAGTACGCGGAAGACCAGGGCTTCGCCTCGCTCATCGTCTACCGCGGGCGCGTCGCGGGGAGCATCGGCTACAACAACATCGACTGGTCGAACCGCAAGACCGACATCGGCTACTGGCTCGGCGAAGACTTTCAGGGGCGGGGGCTGATGACGCGCTCGTGCCGCGCGCTCGTCGAGCACGCCTTCAAGGAGCTGCGGCTCAACCGCGTCGAAATCCACTGCGCCGTCGATAACGTGCGCAGCCGCCGCATCCCCGAGCGCCTCGGCTTCACCGAGGAGGGCACGCACCGGCAGGCCGAGTGGGTACACGACCACTTCAAAGACCTCGTCTCCTACTCGATGCTCGCGCGCGATTGGAAGAGTTTGAACGGACAATGAGCACACAGCCACTCATCCTCGTCGCCGAGGACGAAGACCTGATGCGCGCCATCGTGACGCGCCTGCTGGAGGATGCGGGCTACCGCGTGGCGGGCGTGCCGAGCGCGGAGGAGGCGCTGGAAGTCTTCGCCGCCGACGACGTGGCCGTCACGCTCACCGACATCCGCATGTCGGGCATGGACGGCCTCACCCTGCTCGACCGCGTCAAGGACATCGACCCCGAGGCGCTCGTCGTCGTCATGACGGCCTTCTCCTCCGTGGACTCGGCCGTCGCCGCCCTGCGCAAGGGCGCCTACGACTACATCACCAAGCCCTTCGTCAACGAAGACCTCCTGCAATCCGTCAAGAACGCGCTCCGCCAGCGCGAGCTGTTCCGCGAGAACCGCGCGCTCCGCCGCGAGCTGGACCGGCGCTACAGCTTCTCCGAGATCATCGGCACGTCCGAGTCCTTGCAGCGCGTCTTCCGCCTCGTCGAGAAGGTCGCGGCCACGAACACGCACATCCTCGTCTACGGCGAGTCGGGCACGGGCAAGGAGCTGGTGGCGCGCGCCATCCACCACAACAGCCCGCGCGCCGACCGCCCCTTCGTCGCCATCAACTGCGGCGCGCTGCCCGAAACGCTCCTTGAGTCCGAACTCTTCGGACACACCAAAGGCGCCTTCACCGGCGCCACGCAGGCGCGCGCCGGGCTCTTCCGCTCGGCCGAGGGCGGCACCGTTTTTTTAGACGAGATAGGTGAGATAAGTCAGGCGTTGCAGGTGCGGCTCCTGCGCGCCGTGCAGGAGCACGAGGTGACGCCGCTCGGCTCTTCGGCGCCCGCGCGCTTCGACGCGCGCATCATCTGCGCCACGAACCGCGACCTCGAACGCGAAGTCACCGAGGGCCGCTTCCGCGAAGACCTCTTCTACCGCCTCAACGTCATCGAGGTGCACCTGCCGCCGCTGCGCGAGCGGCGCGAGGACATCCCGCTGCTCGCGCGCCACTTCGTCAAGCGCACCGCCCGCGAACAGGGCCAGGACGAGAAGCCCATCGAGCCCGCGGCCATGACCGCGCTCATCAACTACAACTGGCCCGGCAACGTCCGCGAGCTACAGAACGCCATCGAGCGCGCCTTCACCCTGAGCGGCGAGCGGCTCGACCCCGACAGCCTCCCGCCCCGCGTCCGCGACGCCGCCGGCACCCACCCCGCCGTCCTCGACCCCGACGGCCTCCGCCCCACGCTCGACGAAGTCGAACGCCGCTACATCCTCGACACCCTCGCCTCCGTCAACCAGGACAAGGCCCGCGCCGCCAACATCCTCGGCATCGACCTCTCCACCCTCTACCGGAAACTAAAAAGATACGACGCGGTGTGACGAGTCTGCCACGAAAAAAACGGCGGGGTTGAGTTCCGCAAAGACTCAACCCCGCCGATGCGCAATGCGACCGGAGGAATGCGCTTCTATCGTATCGCGCTAAAGGGTGCTCTCAATCTTCGTCGCGGCGGCCGCGGCGGCGGGGGGCGCGCGCCGGGCGCACCTCCGACGGGTCGACCGTCGGGCTCGCGGCCGGCGGGTTGGCGCCCGAGGGCACGACCCACAGCTCGACCGTCAGCTCCTCGCGGAACCCGCCGTCCACCGTCACCATCCGCGAGGCGTCGATGCCGCGCGTCGAGACGAGGTAGTTCTTCGCCCGGTCGCAACGACGTTGCGCCTCGCCCGTGCGTCCCGTCCGCCCGCCGTAGCAGACCAGGTAGCCCTGCGCCGTCGGGTCGTTCTGCAACTCGATGGCGTAGTTGTCGAGCCGAGCCTTCTCGTCGTTGAACTTGATGTTCCCGTACTCGTCAACCTTCCGCGGGGTTACCGGCACTAGGCATGCTGAGCGTGCAGCTCGAAGACATCGAGCAGGAGCGGTCGTAGCCGCCTACGTCAACCGTCGCCGTGATAGTACCGGTTGCGCCGGTCGTATCGACGGTGATCGAGCTGGTGCCCTGGCCGCTGCTGATCGTGCCGGCCGAGACCGTCCAGTTGTAGGTCGGCGTCACGTTCGGGTCGCCGCCGGAGACGTTCGCCGTGAAGGTGACGGGCTCGCTCGGCCTCCCGGTGTCGGGGCAGCTCACGGTGACCGTCGGGCAGGCGATCGGCCTCTCGACCACGACGCAGTCGCAGGCCGCGACCTCGACGGTCGTCGAAGTGAACGCGATACAGCCGCAGCCGTCGTCGACTTCCACCGTCACCGTGTAGGTGCCGGGCGCGACGCCCGTCAGGTCGAGCGTGGCGTTCGGGCCGTCACCCGTCACGCGCCCGCCCGTCGTCGAGTAGGTGTAGAGCAGCGTGTCGCCGTCCGGGTCGGTCGCCGTCGACGAGAGCTGGACCGTGCCCGCGGTCGGCGTGCAGTTCGGGTTGGGCTGCTGACCCTCCGAGCAGGTCGCCGGCAGCACGACGCGGCTCGAAGAGGCCGTGAGCGTCACCGTCGGCGGCTGGTTCGGGAAGATCGTCGGCAGCCGCTCGTTGCGGCGGCCGACCCAGAACTGGAAGCCGAAGCCGTGCGGGTCGTCCGAGAACCTGAAGCCGAGCGGCAGGCCGCCCGCCGTCGCGGGGCGGGTCGTGGCGGGCACGACGACGATGCCGCGGCCGGGCACGAAGACGTTGGTCACCTGGTTGATCTGGACGTTGGTGTCGTCGCCCGGCTTGAAGTGATCCTCGCTCTGCTGGTTGATGTGCAGACGGTACCAAGCGCCGAAGCCGAACCAGCGCCGCGGGTAAATCTTAAAGCCCGCCAGCGCGTCCACGGGGTTGTTCGGGAAGGCGTTCGGCGTGCGGCTGCCGGTGTAATGGACGGACTTCAGCTCCACGATGGGCTGGAAGTGCTTGTTGATGGGGAAGTCGAAGCCGACGCCCGCGAGGAACTCATTCGGGCGGTCGAGCAGCGTCGCGTCCGCAGCGCCGAAGGCGTCCGAGCGCGGGTTCGAGTTCAGGATGTAGCCGCCGTTGGCCGAGACGTTGACCGAGCGGCTCAGGCGTCCCGACAGGAAGCCGACGATTCCGAAGTCGCCTATCGAAGCGCCCGGCCCCGCGCCGCGCTGCATCTGGTTGAAGCCCGAGGCGTCGTTCGGCCTGTCCGGGTACCAGCGATAGAAAGGTATCACGCCGACGCCGAGCGGGTTGTTCGGCCCCGTGAAACGAATCTTCGCGCCCGCCACGAAGTTCGTGAACGTGGACTCGCCGTAGAGGCGGTTGACGAACGGCGCGTCGGGCAGGTACGAGGGCGCGGTCGTGAAGGAGGTCGGCACGATGATCGGCGTCAAGGAGTCGGGCGAGCCCGGCGGGCGGCAGTTCCCCGTGAGGATCGTACAGGGCAGCGCGACGGTCGAGAGCACGACGCCCGGCAGGATGGAGCCGATGGGCGAGCCCATGCCCGGGAAGAAGCTGAAGCGCCGCTGAAACGGCCGCTATTGCCCGTCGCCGAGCCGATCTGCGCGTTGAAGCCGGGGAAGCCGGCGAGCCCGCCGCCGGCCGTCAGGCCGAAGGTGCCGGCCGAGCCGCCGACGAACGGGAACTGCACGAACGGCTGGTTGAAGGCCGGGCGGAAAAGAACCTGCCCCGCGATGTTGCCGACGTTCGGGCCGGAAGGCGCAAGGATGATGGCCGCCGGGCTCCCCAGAAGCCCCGGCCCGAAGAAGAGCTGCGAGTTCGGCAGGGAGAAGCTCGACAGGTTCGCGGGGCTGTTGACCTTGATACCGCGGTACCCATTCGCCTTGAAGAACAGCTCCACGTGGTCGCTGATGCCGACGTTGAAGCTCAGAGGGATGTCGGTGATATCGACGTTGCCGGGGTCGCGGTCGTAGTTCGAGTAGGCGACGCTGAAGGTGAACTCACCCTTGCGCAGCGTGTCGCCGTCGTAGACGGTGAAGAGCCCGGTCGGGCCACCCTCGGGACCACCCGTGCCGACGGATGGCGACTGGTTGCGCGGGTCGTTGCCGGGCCGCAAGGTCTGCGCCGAGACGGGGGCGGCCAGCGCCAGCGCGACGAGCGCGGCGGACAGCAAACCTTTCACGAATCTCATTCGCGTCGCTCCTAGATAAATTGACGGTGATGGGGCCGGCCTTAAAGACATAACAACGCGGTCGGCGAATCGACACGGGATAGGTGCCTAAGTGTGGCTGTGTGTCAGGATTTATAAAAGACCCGGGTAACTTAATCTTCCGGAAGGTGGATGTCAACAATTATATGTGAGGCGCGGACGGGCCGAGCAGGGATGAGAGGTCTGCGCCGCGCAGCGCGGGGCATGAACGGATCGAGCGGAAGGCCATAAGCCCCGGGCGGCCCGCTCGACCCTTTCGTTCAGACAACCCTTACGGGTAAGGCTACCCTTTATTGCCGCCGAGCAGGCCGCCCAAGCCGCCGAGCACGTCGCCGGCCGCGCCGCCGAGGTTGCCGCCGAGGCCGCCCTCGGCCCCGCTGGCGCCGCCGCCGAGGAAGCTGTCGAGGTGGCCCGCGATGGGCTCGGGCAGGCGGCCCTTGATGAAGCCGATCACGGTGATGACGGCCGTCTGCGCCTGGGCCTCGCTGATGCCCGTGCGCTCGGCGACCTGCTTGATTAACTCTTCCATGTCAGGTTCTCCTCTACACTTAAACGCCGACCGGGTCAGATGAAGACGACGGTCTGGAAGTTGGGGATGTCGAAGCGCTTGCGGCAGCGCTGGCAGGTAATCTGGTCGTCGACGCGCACCATGTAGTCGCGCGCCTTCGAGAACTGCGCCTTCTGCGTCTCGTTCATGCCGCGCGGCGGCTGGTTCTTCTTCGTGCGCCGCAGCCAGCGCACTTCGTAGTCGGCGCGCTCGCGGCAGTGCGGGCAGGAGTAGTTGGCGCGCTTGGTTTCGGGCCGCTCGTCGAAGAAGTCTCTCTCGTTCATGGCGACATCATAGCAGACCGCGCGCCGTCCCGTTCACCGCGCCCCGGCGCGCTCGCGGCGGCGGTGGCGGAGGACGATCAGGAGGCCGAGCAGGCCGTTGACGAGCATGACGGCGTTGGTGACGACGAAGACCCAGTTGGAGACGAGCCAACTGTAGATCGTGAAGCCGAGCGACGCGGCCATCTGCCCGACGAAGAGCCACTTCGAGACGCCTTCGCTCGAACCCTCCTGCCACTGCTTATAGACCTGCTTGGCGATGGTCAGGACGAGTATGAGCGAGCTGACCCACCCGACGGCCTCTGTCAAAATTCCCTTCCCCCTTGTGATAAAACTTCGCGGCGCGGCTTCGGCGCGGCTTCAGCCGAGGAGCCTGCGCACGGTCGCGCGCAGCGCGTCCGGGTCGAGCGGCTTCGGCTCGTAGGCGTCGGCGCCCTGCGCGAGCGTGAAGCTCGCGTTGCCGGTGCCGAAGCCGGTGGTGACGAGGATGGGCGTCGCCGCGACCTCGGGCGCCGAGCGCACGCGCCTGACGAGCTGGACGCCGTCGGCCGCCGGCATCGAAACGTCCGTGACGATGAGGTCGGGCCGCTCGGCCAGCGCCATCTCGAACCCGCGCGCGCCGTCCTCCGCCGTCACGACCACGTACCCCTCGCGCTCCAGCGTCATCCGCACCAACTCGCGCGCGACCTCGTCATCCTCGACGACCAGAATCTTTTTCATAATGTAAGTGAATAGTGAATGGTAAATGGTGAATGGAAAGAGCGCTCTTTCCATTCACCATTTACCATTCACTATTCACTCGCCCTCACATATCTCGCGCAGGTAGCGGAAGCTGTAGATGCCCGTGTCGTGGCCGTCGCTCCAGCGGAAGGTGAGCGCGTAGCGGCCGACGAGCCCCACGTCCTCTATCTTCAGCTCGTCGGAGACGGCCTCCGGCTTGAGCACACGCTGACCGGTGAACTCGTTGACGCACTGCGCGCAGGGGCAGAGCCGGCGCAGCAGCGGCGCCCCGTAGCGGCACTCGCGCCCGTCGCCCCAGTTGACGCGCAGCTCCGCGTCCGACTCCTGCATGATCTCGCGCGGCTCGACGGCCGGCCCGCGCCTCGGGGCTTCGCTCATCTGTTACTCATTCTCGCGGACGGCCTGCTCGACCACGTCCGACGTGATGTCGAAGTGGGAGGCGTTCCAGACGACGCGGCCGTTGCGGAGGACGAGCGCCTGCGGCGTCTCGTGGCGCACGCCCGTCCGCTGCTCGACCTCGCGCGACACGTCGCGGCTCTTCTGCACGACGACGATGGAGACGGGCGTCTTGACCGCCGTCATCTGGCTGTAGGCGCGCGCGCTGATCGGGCACGCGTTGCTGTGCTTGAAGAGGAGCACCGGCTCCTCGTGCGACCGCACGAACAGCTCTTCGAGCGCGGCGGCGTCTGAAACAGGGCTGAAGTTCGCTTCCATCTTGTTCCACCCTCTGCACGTCCAAATTTTACTGGAACCTTTGGCCCGATATTAGCAAAGGCTGAGGCACGGGGCTACTTCCAGTCCCCCACCAGCACGAAGGGCGCCCAGAAGTAGGGCGCGCTCGTCTCTTTGCGTGCGAGCAGGGAGAGCCGCGCGGCGTGCATGGCGGCCGAGGTCGAAGGGGCTTGTGCGGCGAGGAGGTTCTGGTAGAAGTCGGACATGAGGTCGGCCGTCGGCCTGTCGGCCACGGACCAGAGGGTGACGCCGACCGTGGGCGCGCCCGCGTACATGAAGGCGCGCGCGAGCCCCATCACGCCCTCGCCGCGCTTCTCGCGCCCGAGCCCCGTCTCGCAGGCCGAGAGCATCACCAGCGGCGACCCTAAGCGCAGGTTGAAGACTTCGTCCGTGCGGAGGAAGCCGTCCGCGCCCGCACGGTTCCCCACGAGAGAGAGCACGACGCCCGTGAACTGCGGCCGCTCCGCGTTAAGGAGCCCGTGCGTGGCGAAGTGGAGCACGCGGTAGCCGCGCAGGTCGCGCGACTCAAGCTCGCCCTCGCTCGCGTCCAGCCCCAGCCACACGTCCGCCCTGCGACCCGCGCGCGCGGCCAGCCCCTTTATCTGTTCGGCCTCCGCCCGCGTGCCCGCCAGGCGCACGAGCGCGACGCGGTCGCCGCCCGCCGCGGATTGCAGGCTCGCGACCTGCAAGCCCTCGGCCACGTCCCCGACGGCGCTCTCGAAGCCGGGCGCGCGCCCCGCGCCGGCCGGCTGAAGGTTCGAGCCGGCGGCCGCGACCGCGCGCGCGTCCGTCGGGTCGAAGACCGGGTCCGCGACGACGAGCATGTCGCCCGCCGTCGCGGCGTTCGCTGCGCGCTGCTGCCGTATGGCCGCGACGACGGAGGCGGACGGCGCGAAGACCGTCTCGTTCTTCTTCAGAAGGTATTCGAGCGACGCGAAGTCCGCGCCCTCGGCCGGCGGCTGCGTGACGAGCGCGTGGAAGGGGACGTAGTTGAGCGCGCCGTCGGCGACGACGAGCAGGCGGCTCCGCTTGTAGAGCGGCGCGGCCGGCTCGACCACGGCCCTGTAGAGCGCGTGCGCGGCATCGGCGTAAGCCCTGACCGCCGCCGGATTCACGTCCGCCCTCGCCGCCGAGACCTTGAGGCCGCGCTGCGGGTCTACGGCCGCGGCGACGAGGTCTGTGATCGAGCGTCTTAAAGCAGTCGGGATGAGCTGCCGTCGAAAATCGACGACGAGTCGGCCGACCTCCTCGCGCCCGGGCAGGCGCGCGACCGAGACGCCGCCGCGCGTGACGGCGAAGAGGTACGAGCGCTCTTCGCCCAGACTGTATTCGAGCAGCGCCGTCTCTTCGTCGAGCACCTGCCGGCGCACGTCGTCCAACGTGAGCGTGCGCGCGGCGGTGAGCTGCGCGTAACGCGGGCTCTGCGCGCGGATGCGGTTCTCGATGCTGTCGAGCCTGACCTGTAGCTCGTCCAGCTCGGCCTCCAACTCCTCCGGCTTCTTCTTCTTCTCCGTGCCGCCGAGTTCCACGCCCGTCAGTTCGGCGGCGATCTCGGCCTGCCGCGTCTGGTTCTCGCGCTTCTCGCGGAGCAGCTCCGCGGGCACGCCTTCTGTAATCTCCGCGCCCGACTCGTTCAGCATGTCGAGGAGCGAGCGTGCGCGCCCGCGCTCGATTGTCGCGAGCGCTTCGGAAGCGTAGGCGAGCGCCGGCCCTTCTAAGCGACGCGCCGGGCGCCGAGCGCGCTGCGTCGGCGAGAGCCGCTTCGGCCAGAGCGGCCGCGGCCTCCTCGAAGACCTCGCCGGTCGTCGCGAGGAAGGTCGTGCGCGACTCGTCGGCGCGGACGCCCCCCTGCCGAATCTTCTCGACCGCGTCGAGCGCCGCGCGGTAAGAGTCGAGCGCCTCGTCGCGCAGCCTGTCCGACTTCTTACGGTCACGCTCGACGGCGGCCTGCCGCAGCAACGCCCGCCCCTGACCGCGCAGCGCGGGCCACACAAGATCGTCGCGCCTGTCGTCGCGCGCGCCCTTCGCGGCCTTCTCGTAAAGCTCCTCGGCCTCTTTATAGTTGCCCCTGCCTGAAGGCCACGTCGCCGAGGCTCGTGCGCGCGGCGGCGCGGAAGCGGCGCGTCTGGCCGAGCTTGCCGATGCCGGGCAGGTCGCCGCCCGTCGCGGCGAGCACGTTCTCGAAGTGTCGGCGCGCCTCCTCGAACTGCGCCTGCCGGTAATCGACGCGGCCGAGCCCCAGTTCGTGACCGGCGTAGAGGATAGACTTGCGGTAGAAGTTGAGTTGCTCCCGCAGCGTGAGCAGGCCGCCCAGGTTCGGCGCGCCGATGCGGATGCTCCTGTCGTCCGGGTTGATTGCGCCGCCGAGGGCGCCGAATATCCCCTTCGCGCGTTTCGCCTTGCCCATCGCGCTCGTGTCGGGCTTCTCCACGTTCATCTGCGTGAAGACCGCGCGCGCGTCGTCGTACTCGCCGCGGCGGTAGAGCATGTTGCCGATCTTGGCGAGCATGAGCCGCGCGTTGTATTCGCTCTCCTCGGCCGAGAGTCCGACCGCGGCCGTCGCCCCCTCCGACCCGACCTCAGAGACCCGCCCGCCCGGAAGTCAGGCCGCCGAGGGGCGCGGTCGGCATGGCGCTCTGCGCCCCCGCCGCGTAGAGCTCCCGCGCGGCCGTGTAGTGCTCCTGCGCGAGGTCGTAGCGACCCTGCTGCTCGTAGAGTTCGCCCAGAAGGTCGCGTGTCGAAGCCTCGCCCGCGCGGTCGCCCGACTGCCTGAAAGCCTTCAGCGCGTTCTCCAGATGAACCAACGCTTCGCCCGCGTGCCCGCGGCGCAGCAGCTCCCGCCCGAGGTCGCGCTCCGCGCCCGCGCCTTCCGCCCTCTGAGCTTCCGGCTTTGAGTCGGGCACGCCCGCCGACGCGCCCGCGACGCCGGACGCCAGCGAAGCGACGAGCAACGACGCGAGACAGGCTGTGAAAAGGCGCATGACTTCCCCTCTGATCCGTCTGAGTTATCGGCCGTGACGGCCCGACGCGAGGAGGCGCGGGACGATAGGGCGAAGGCTGAAGGTGACGCGGTCAGCCGTCCCTTCAGCCTTCTTCCTGTATCACTTGTGCGTGAGGATGATCTCGGTGACGAGCACGTCGGCGTCGGGGGATTCGTTGACGCGGACGATGGCGGGCTTCGGGTCTTCCTTCTTGACCTTGAGGCCGCGCTGGAGCGTGCCCGGCAGGACGGGCGGCGCGCCGGCCTGCGCGAGCTGCGCGTTCTTCGCCTCGGTGACGCGCCCGCCCTTCGCGCCGTCGGTGATGCGCGCCCACTGCGCGGCCGTCGGCTTCCACGCGCAGTCTTCGAGGTTCTTCCCGCAGAACTTGACGAGCGCCTGTCCGGCGGGCACGTCCGCCAGCGGCCGGCGCGAGAAGATGATGAAGAGGTGCTCGGTGGCCGGCGGGTCGGTCACGTCGATGAAGTATTCCACCTCGGCCGACGCGCCCGTCGGGAAGGTCGCGCGCACGTGCGCCTGCACGGCGTTCGCGCCGCCGTCGATCTGCGCGTTCGGGAAGAGCAGCTCGGGGTTGCGCCCGTTCTCGGCGCTGAAGAGGTAGAGGTAGCCGTCCGCGTTCGTCTCCAGCGCGACGGCGAAGCGGTCCCCGGTCTTGAACTCGTGTCGCGGGTCGGCCACGAAGAGGCGGCCCGTGTCGTCCTTCATCAGGATCGTGTAGCCGAGCGCCAGCGGCCGGAGCGCGCCGCCCGCCTTCACAAACTGCGCGCCCGAGTCGTCCGGGGGGTTCGAGGCGTCCGCCGACATCCCCGCCACTTCCGACCCGCCGCCCTGGCCCGACTTGGCGTCCATGCCGCCCTTGACCGGCTTGACCTTCCGGGGCGGCTTCGTCGAAGCGATGCCGCCGGAGCTTTTACCCGACGATTTGCTCCCGCTCGAAGGGCGCGAGGGCGACCCCGGTTGCTTCTTCTTACCCGGCTCCTCGAAGCTCACGCCGCGAGTGGTGACGAAGTCGTCGATGACCTGCTCGTCACTCTGCTGCTGCGGCTCCTCCTGCGCGCGCGCGACGGAGCACGTCAAAAGCAGGAAGGCGGCGAGCATCAGGGGGATTCTCAAGCGCATGGCATTTCTCCTCTGTGATAACCTGCGAGGGGTCAGCGGTGGTCGATCCTCACATCATAGATGAGCGGGCGGCCCGCTTCGATGGCCGGTTCGGGCGCGAGCACGACGACGCGGCGTTCGTCGCCCTCGCCGCGGACGGAGACTTCGGGCGCGTCCGACTTGAACTGCGCGCGGAAGTCTTCGAGCGCCTTGACCTCCGCGGGCGTCAGCTCGTGCAAGTATTCGCCGGCGAGGAACGCGGGCGACGCAATCGGCGTCGGCGAGAAGATGAAGGTGAACTCGTCGGCGCCGGGCGTTATCGTCGAGCTTGAGCCGCGCGCCGCCCATCGAGGGGAACGCGAAGTCCGCGCCGCCGCCGACGAGGTTCGACCTCAGCTTCCCCGCGCCCCGCGCCGTCAAAAGCATCATCTGCGCGTTGCCGCCCTCGCCCGGGCCGACGATGTAGAGGTAGCCGCGCGTCTTCGGGATGAAGTGGAAGCGGAAGCGCTGCCCCGACTTGAGCGCGGCCGGCGCTTCGGCCACGCGCTTACCGGCGGCGTCCTCGGGCTTGTCGAAAGCCTCGAACCAGAAGCTCGCCGCCTCGGCCTTCGGCGCGGCGGGCGGGCGCGGCGGCGTGCGGCGTCGTCTCCGCGGCGGGCGTCGGCGCGGGCTCCGGCGCGCCTGTCCCTTCAGCAGCGAGCCACCCGCCCACGCCCGCGACGAGCAGCAGCGCGAGCGCGCCGCCCGCGATGAGCGGCGCGAGAGTCCTGCGCGGCTCGGGCGCCGTGACCGACACGCCCGCGGCCTGCGGCGCAGACTCCTCGCTCGCCGTCGAAGTAACCCGTGCCGGCCTGCGCCTCCGAGGCGACCGTGGCGCGCGCGCCCTCGCGCCGCACGCTGCCGCTCGTCACGCGCTCTCGAACCTGCCGGCGCTGGTCTCGCGCCCCGCGCCCGGCGACTCGGAGTCGCTGCGTCACGATCGTCTCGGCCGTCCCCGTGTCGCGCGCCTCGGCCGTGGTGCCGCGCGCGAGGTGCGCGGTCGCGGCCGCGCCCGAAGAGCGTCTGCCCCGAGGTGTGTCTGCAAAGCGCGCCGCGTCGGTCGAGTGCATCCCGCGTGCGCGCGCGCGCTGCGACATGCCCAGAGCGAGGCGCAGCTCGTCCACGAAGTCGCCGGCCGTCTGCGGGCGGTCGCTGCGATCCTTCGACATCGCGCGCGCGACCGCGCGGCCGAACTCTTCGGAGACGCCCGGCGCGACCCCGCTCAACGAAGGCAGCGGCACCGTGACGTGCTTCTGCCTCAGCTCCGGCGAGCGTCGTCCCCGTCAGAGGCTTCCGGCCCGCGACCAGCTCGAAGAAGATGACGCCGAGCGAATAGATGTCCGTCCGCCCGTCTACCTCCGCGTTGCCGTCGCGCTGCTGCTCGCCCCACTGCTCGGGCGACATGTAGTAGGGCGTGCCGAGAATCTGCCCCGCTATCGTGAGCGAGGTGACGCCCGCCGGCTGCACGTCGCCCGCGCCGACGATCTTGGC
Source organism: uncultured Acidobacteriota bacterium (assembly GCA_963726735.1). Classification (GTDB taxonomy): domain Bacteria; phylum Acidobacteriota; class Blastocatellia; order Pyrinomonadales; family Pyrinomonadaceae; genus QHXN01. The sequence continues at coordinate 1,451,984 of CAVSDM010000016.1, read as the reverse complement.
GATGCCGAGGTCTAAGACCTTGACGACCGTGCCGCCGCGGCCGTCCGAGCCGAGCATGATGTTCTCGGGCTTGAGGTCGCGGTGGACGACGCCGCGCCCGTGCGCCGCGTCGAGCACGTCGGCCACGGGCTCAAGTACTTCCAGAGCCTCCTCGGGCGTGAAGCGGCCCCGGGCCTTCAGCTCCTTGTCGAGCGTGTGCCCCTCGACGTACTCCATGACCATGTAGATCATGCCGTCGCTGCCCGAGGAGAGGTCGTAGACGGTGACGGAGTTCGGGTGGCGGAAGGCGCGCGCGGCCTTGCCCTCGCGCTGGAAGCGCTTGAGCCACTCGGAGTTGTTGCGCATCTCGGAGCGCAGGGTCTTGATGACGACCTCGTCGCCGAGGAGGATGTGGCGCGCGCGGTAGACGGCGCCCATGCCGCCCTGCGCGATGAAGCCCTCGATGCGGTACTTGCCGTCGATGACGCGGCCGACGAACGACTCGGGCGACTCCTGCAACACCTCGCCGTCGTCGGGGCAGAAGGTCTGGCCTTCCGCGAAACTCTTGTTGCAAGTGGAGCAGAACTTCATCAGGGGTAATCCGAAAACTTCTACGAATCGCCGCAGAGTCCTTGAAAGGTTACAAGAGCGTTGGGCCTTCTGAACGCCCGGCGTGAGCGTTGAAGTCTAGCACAGAAGGGTTAGCAGTTTTGAGTTTTCGAGTTTTCAGTTTTCGGCAAGACTCGGGCTGAAAACTGAAAACTCGAGACTCAAAACTGGAACCCGCCCTGACCTCCCGCCGTTCAATCATCAGGAGCAACCAATCGCCAACTGTGTTAATCAAACAGTCACGCCGCGCCCCCGGCGCGCGGCCGTCTAAAGCATCATGGTTCTCCTCGCAGCGCTCCCCGTGAAATCTTTCTTGCCGGTCGTGTGCGTCTGCCGAAAACCATGTGGCTGAACATATTCCTGGAACGCCGCTCAAGGCCCTTCGTCGTGACCGTCGCGCTGCTGCTGGTCGCGCTGCTCGGCGTGCTCGACTACCTGAACGGGCCTGACGTTTCGCTCCTCATCTTCTACGCCGTGCCCGTCTTCGTCGCGGCGTGGTACGCGGGGCGCGGGGCGGGCCTGCTGGCGTGTGCGGCGAGCGGCCTCTCCTGGTTCGCCGTCGCGCACGCGACCTCCGAGCACTACGCGAGCCCGTTCGTCGCGTACTGGAACGCCTTCGTCCGGGTCAGCTTCATCTTCATCCTCGCGCACCTCGTCGCCTCGTTCCGCCGCTCGCTCGCACAGGAGCGGGAGCTGGCGCGGACCGACTACCTGACGGGCGCCTTCAACAAACGCTTGTTCACGGAGGCGGCCGAGGCCGAGGTGACGCGCGCGCGCCGCCACGCGCACCCCTTCAGCGTCGCCTTCATGGACGTGGACGACTTCAAGCTGGTTAACGACCGGCTCGGCCATTCGGCGGGCGACCGTCTGTTGAGACTTGTGGCCGACACGGTCCGCGCCAACGTGCGCGCGGTGGACGTGGTGGCGCGGCTCGGCGGCGACGAGTTCGCGGTCCTGATGCCCGAGACCGACGACCGCTCGGCGCAGGTCATGCTGCGCCGCGTGCGCCGGCAGCTCCTCGAAGCCGCGCGGCGCGAGGGCTGGCCCGTCACCTTCAGCGCCGGCCTCATCACGTGGGTCGAGCCGCCCGCGTCCGTGGACGAGATGCTGCGCGCCGCCGACGAGCTGATGTACGCCGCCAAGCGCCACGGCAAGAACTCCGTCCGCCACACAGTCTCACCCCGCCCCGCGCACGCCGCCTGAATCCTCCCGCCGTTGTCGAAGAGGGCCGCAAACATGCGGCCCTCTCTCATTAAGACGCATCCGCCCGCAGACTCTTCTTCGTAGAAGGTCTACGAGTACACAATTTTCCGGGATAGAGGCACACGGATGGCTGTTTCTTCGGCCGAGAGCCAGACGGATGAGGCGGCGACCGCGGCCGCATCCGCGCGGCGGCCCTACCTGCTTCTGCTCGCGGCGCTGCCGCTCCTGCCGTTCGCCAACGGAACGTCGAGCTTTCCGGCCGCGGCGTGGCTCGCCCCGGCGCTGCTGCTCTGTTTCGTGCGCGCGCGCCCGCGGCCCGTTACGCCGCGCCCGAAGGCCGCTTCGCCGCGGCCATCTGTTACGACGGCGACTTCCGCACCTACATGCGGCAGACGGCGCCGTCCGACCTGCTCATCCTCCACGCGGACGACTGGCGCGGCATCACGCCGCTGCACGCGCGCATGTCCGTCTTCCGCGCGGTCGAGCTGGGCGTCTCGCTCGTCCGGCCGACGTTGAACGGGCTGTCGCTGGCGGCCGACTACCGCGGCGAGATTCTGGCCGCGATGAATCACTTCAACTCCTCCGACCGCGTGATGACGGCCAGCGTCCCCGTGCGCGGCGTCGCCACGCTCTACGCGCTCGTCGGCGACGCCTTCGCGTGGCTCGCCGCCGCCGCCCTCCTGGCCCTGACCATTCTCGCGCTGCTCCGGCCGACACGCCCCGGACTGTTGTAGTATCGAGGCGTGAGCGACCCAGTCAGCAGGCCCTTCTACGACGAGTACGCGTGGGCGTACGAGTTCATCGTCAATCCTCCGAGCGAGGGACAGTTAGACTTCATCGCCGATGCGTTCGCACAAAGAGGCGTCGGCGCGGGCTCGCTCGTCCTGGACGCGGGCTGCGGGGTCGGGCGTTATGCCGATGGGCTCGCGCGTCGAGGCTACGTCGTCGAAGGCGTTGACCGTTCTTCAAGTCTCATCGACGAGGCGCACAGGCTCGCAGGCGAAGAGGGCGGGCTCGCGGTCTCCTTCCGCGTCGGCGACATACTCGAACTCTCACCCGAAGCGCGCTTCGACGGTCTCCTGTGCCGCGGCGTGCTCAACGACCTTTTAGACGGTCAGAGCCGGGAACGCGCCTTCTCATCCTTCGCGGGGGCTCTGCGACGCAGGGACGCGCTCGTGCTGGACGTGCGCGAGTGGGAGGCGACGGCGCGCAGGAAGATTCGCGAGCCCTTGTTCGAGAAGACGGTCGAGACTCCGCGCGGCTCTCTCACCTTTCAGAGCGTGACGCGTGTAGACCCCGGGACGCGGCGGCTGCTCGTGGAAGAGAGGCACACGCTGCGCGCGGGCGGCGTGGAGCGCGTCTCGGCCTACGACTTCCAAATGCGCTGCTGGACGCGCGAGGAGTTGGAGGCGCGCATGTCGCGCGCGGGGTTCGGGGCGTTCGAGTTCTTCGGCGCCTACGAACGCGCGACGCCGACGGGTACGACCGACCGGCTCGTGTGCGTCGCCGACAAACTCACGTGAAGGAGTCTCACCCGTTTCACAAACCTTTCCCTGTAGAAGCCTCTCTAAATCCCTCGCACATTTCGGACGCGGATAGGAGTGAAACTATATGCAAGGGCCTTTACGGACGATTCTGGCGGGCGCGGCGGCTTGGAAGTTCGGCGGCGGCTGCATCTCGACGATTCTCATCTTCATCATCGTGTTCTGGGCGCTCGGCTACGTGAACTGCTGATGATAAGTAGACAGTAGTCAGTAGAAGAACGAAGCGGCGCACACCGGCCTGAAGGCCAAGACGCGCCGCCCGTGTATTTCTACTGACTACCGACTGCCTCTCTTACTCGCCGAGGTAGACCTGCCGCGTGTAGTCGCGCACCATGCGGTCGCTGTTGAAGGCGGGCGCGAGGGTGCGGATGGCGTGGCGCGTCATCGCGACCCAGCGGCGCGGGATGCCGTCGTCGTCGCGGTCGTAGAAGGTCTCGACCACCTCCGTTCTCAAGCACGCTTGTAGAGCGACTCCGCGTCGCGCCTGTCCATCTCCTCGATCGTCTCGCTCAGACCCTCTTCGCCCACGGCCCAGCCGTTCTGCCCGTCATAGCCTTCGAGCCACCAGCCGTCCAGGACCGACAGGTTCAGGCCGCCGTTGATCGCCACCTTCTCGCCGCTCGTCCCCGAAGCCTCCAGCGGCCGGCGCGGGACGTTCATCCACACGTCAACCGACTGCACGAGCTGGCGCGCGACCTCCTGATCGTAGTCCTGTAGGAAGACCGCGCGCTGCATGATCTCGGGGTCGAGCTTCCACTGCGCGATCTGCTGAAGGATGAGCTTGGCGCCCTGGTCCTGCGGGTGCGCCTTGCCCGCGAAGACGAGCTGCACCGGGCGCTCCGGGTCCAGGAGCATGCGGCGCACGCGCTCCGGGTCGGTCAGGATCAGGCCCCAACGCTTGTAGGCCGCGACCCTGCGCGCGAAGCCGATGGTCAGAGCGTCGGGGTCGAACATCTTCCAAGCCGCCTCGGCCCACGAGCGCGGCTCGTGCTGTTGCAGGCGCGTCTGGTAGAGCCGCTCGCGCACGAACGCGACGAGGCGCTTACGCTGGAGCCGGCGCACCCTCCACAACTCCTCGTCGGAGATGCCATCGACGGCGCGCGACCACGCCTCGGCGTCGTGCAGAACTTCCGTCCAGCCCGAGCCGACGCTCTCCTCGAAGAGCGAGCGCAGCATGGGCGAGACCCACGTCGGCGCGTGCACGCCGTTCGTCACGTGGCTGATGGGCACATCGTCGATGTGCCGCTCCGGCCACATCTTGTTCCACAGCTCGCGCGAGACCTCGCCGTGCTTGCGGCTCACGCCGTTCGACGAGCGGCACATGCGCAGGGCGAGCGGGGTGAGCCCGAACAGCTCTTCGTCGTCGCCCTCCTTCACGCGGCCGAGGTTGAGGAACTCGTCGCGCGAGAGCCCGAGCGACTCCCAGTAGCCTTCGCCGAAGCATCTTCTCGATGAGCCCCTCGACGAACTCGTCGTGGCCGGCGGCGACGGGCGTGTGCGTCGTGAACGCGCAGCGCGAGCGCACGCGGCGCGCGGCCTCCTCGAACTCGACGCCCGACCCGGTCAGCTCGCGCGTCAGCTCCAGAGTCAGGAAGGCCGAGTGGCCTTCGTTCAAGTGGAAGACGTGCGGCTCGATCTCCAACTGGCGCAGAAGCCTCACGCCGCCGATCCCTAAGACCATCTCCTGCACGCAGCGCGTCTCGCGGTCGCCGCCGTAGAGGTGGCCCGTGATGTATCGGTCGATCTCGTGATTGCCCTCGACGTTCGTGTCGAGCAGGTAGAGCGGCACGCGGCCGACCTCGACGCGCCACGCCTGCACGCGCACGTTGCGCCCGCGCACGAACAAATCGATGCGGACGGGCTCCCCGTCCCGCGTCGCGGACGAGTTGCATCGGCAAATCGCCGACGTTGATCTGCTGGTACGCCTCCTCCTGCCAGCCGTCGCGGCGGAGGTGCTGGCGGAAGTAGCCGTGGTGGTAGAGCAGGCCGACGGCGACGAGCGGCAGCCCCAGATCGCTCGCCGACTTCAGGTGGTCGCCCGCCAGAATCCCGAGCCCGCCCGAGTAGAGCGGCAGCGAATGATGCACGCCGAACTCCGCGCAGAAGTAGGCGACGGGGCGCTCGTGCGTGAGCGCCTGCGCGTGGCGCGCGGCCCACGTCTCGTGCCCGGAGGCCATGTAGGCGTCGAAGCCTTCGGCGAGGCGGCGCACGCGCTCGACGTAGACGGGGTCGGTCGCCATCCGCATCAGGCTGTACTGCGGCACCTCTTTGAGCAGGCGGCGCGGGTTGTGCTCGCAGTCGTCCCAGACCTCCTGGTCGAGGTCGCGGAAGACGGCGTGCCCGTCCGGCGTCCAGCTCCACCAGTAGTTGCGCGAGACGCGCTCCAGCGCCTCGATGGTCTCGGGCAGCTTCGACGCCCCCGCGGCCTCTTCTTGAACTTGAGTCGGCTCGGCCTCTCTCATCATTTGAACCATTCTTCTCTACCCGATTTCTGTCGATCCGCCCGCCGACAAAAAAAAGCCGCCGGCCGGAACTGCTTTAGTGCGGCGCGGCGGGCGGGCGCATCGCTCGCTAACTGTCGAATTGATGATTGCGCAGAAAGACGTTCATGTCGCCTTTGGAAAAGAAGACGAGGCGGACTTCTTCGACTGTCTCGTCTTCGCTTAAGGAACTCCGGCGATCGCCCGCGAGGCGACGGCCGCCGCCTCCTCGCGCGGGTAGCTGTAAGCGCCCGTCGAGATCGAAGGGAAGGCCACGCTCGCTGAGCGCGTGCGCCGCGGCCAGCGCCAGAGAGTTGCGGTAGGCGGCCGCCAGCAGCTCGGCCTCGCGCCCGCCCTCACGGCCGTAGACGGGGCCGACCGTGTGAATGACGTGACGCGCCGGCAGAAGCCCCGCCGTCGTGATGACGGCCTCGCCCGTCGGCAGCCCTCCGGGGTAAGTCGTGCGGCGAAGCTCCCGACACTCTTCGAGTATCGAAGGGCCGCCCGCGCGGTGGATGGCGCCGTCCACGCCGCCGCCGCCGAGCAGGGTCGAGTTGGCGGCGTTGACGACGGCGTCAACCGCCTCGCGCGTGATGTCGCCGACCGCGACTCCCACCCGGCCATTTATAAAGGTCATCTTAGTTTGTTCGGGAAACGAAGACCGACCACCGCCAGCCGGAAAAGATACACGCCGGGGGCGCCGACGGCAAGGCGCGAACGACGGGCGGGCGCGAAAATCTCAAGAAAAACGCGGTTAACTGAATGCGTCTGAAGAGGGGCGAGGTCAAGGAGTCGCTCAATTTTCGATCGCCCTGCTCGCGCCGTCGTCGTCGCCCTCTTCCTCCTCTTCGCGGCCAGCGCGGCTCGACCTGAATCTCGTCGAACATGTCCTGGCGCTTGAGGGCGTCGGCGACGCCTTCGGCCTTGCGCTCGGTGAGCGGGTGGCGCGGGTCGAGGCTGTAGAGCTGGAAGACGCGCTCTTCGAGCATCTCCAGGCCGAGTTGCCCGAGCGGGACGCCGGGCACGATCATCATCTCGTTGAGGTTGTGGATGCGGAAGCGGCCGGTCTGCTCGACCCAGTCCTCGATGAACGGGTCGCGCAGCGCGTGCTCCGCCTCGGAGACCGAAAGGTACGGGCCTTCCAGCATGAGGCAGTATTCGCCGGGGTGCTGTCCCTTCATGGCGTGAGCAGAAGGCTCGGCGCGGATAGCGAGGGCGACACGGCGCGCCGACCGCCGTGCACTTTAACACCGCCGGGCTCTCGACTGCCATACATTTTTCAAAGGGAAAAGGAGAGGGCGCCGCCGGAGGTCACTTCCCCCGCGCGGCGCCCTTCGCTGTGTTCGTGTTAACGTTGACCTTAGTAGGCCCGGCCGCCCTGCTCGTTGAGCGTCTTCGCCAGACGCGAGAAGTACGCGTTGAAGGTGACGAAGTCGGTGCCCTGGAAGAACGCGCGACCGCCCGTCTCGTTCGAGACGCGGTTCAGGGCGCTCTGGCCGAAGCTGACGGCGCGGCTGTTAAAGCTCGTCAGGCCCTGCCGAGGGCGCGTAGAACGAGTAGACCGAGACGCCGCGGCTCTTCGCCTCGCGCACGGCGCGGTTGAGGTCGATGGAATCGACCGAAGACGAGTAGTCGAACCCGCGCGAGGTGTCGAGCCCGTCAGAGATCAGCAGCAGCGCGTTGCGGTTCGCGCCGCCCCTCGGGGAACAGCTTGATGGCGTCGCGCACCTGCACGTAAGGGTTGTAGGGCGAGGCCGAGGTCGAGCCCACGGGGATGCGCAGCGCGCCGGCCGCCGTCCCGAGGTCGCTCGTGAAGGGCTGACGCACCTGCAAGGAGCCCGAGCGGATGTAGCCGACCATCACGTTCGAGCCCGCGGGCAGCCCGCGGATGAAGTCCGCCGTCACGCGCAGCTCGTTGCCGACGCGCGAGACGAGGTCGTCCTGAATGAGCACGGCGAGGTTGACGGGCTGGCTGACGCTGCCCGGACATGCTCGCCTTCTTCGACTGCGCGCTCGCGGGCACGGCCGCGGCGCCGAACACGGTGACGGCCAACAGCAGGGCCGCAAAGAGAGTGGATATTTTCTTCATCATAATTACCCCTGAAAGACCCGGCATGATATTCAGTAAAGCCTTCAAATCGTCGTTCGCACCCGGGTTTTTCTCGTCATTTAAGATGCCCGGCCGTGCCCTTTGGTTGGCCTCCGACGCGCGTGCGGCGCGCTGTCGGGATTAAACCTCGGAGGGTCTGCGCGCGAAGGTTGACGTGCGGCTGCGGCGGAGAGAAGCTTGGGGCAACGCGGGGGTTTCGGGCGGGCTCAAAGTCTCAATCAGGAATGACGGTGTACAGGAGAGAGAAGCGATGAGAAAGCTGTCCGCAATCGTGTTCGGCGTCGCGGCGCTGGCCGTCTTCGCGGTCGCGGCCGTGACGCTCGGCGGCCGTGGGTCGCGAGGGACTGAGGCTTTGAAGAAAGAGGAGGCGGACGGCGAACGCCGCGCCCGCGGCCGCGCGCAAGGCTGTGGTCGTCGAGCTTTTCACCTCCGAGGGCTGTTCGAGCTGCCCGCCGGCCGACGCGCTGCTCGCGCGCCTCGACAAGACGTCAGCCGGTCGAGGGCGCCGAGGTCATCCCGCTCGCGATGCACGTGGACTACTGGAACCACCTCGGCTGGTCCGACCCCTTCTCCTCGCGCCAGTTCAGCGAGCGGCAGGGCGAGTACGCCGCGGCCTTCGGCAAGGACGGTGTCTACACGCCGCAGATGGTCGTGGACGGCGTCAGGGAGTTCAACGGCGGCAACTCGTCTCTGGCGCAGGAGGCCATCGGCAAAGCCGCGCGCGAGCCGAAGGGCGAAGTGCTGCTCGCGCGCGCGCCGTCGACAGACCGAAGGGTTCGTGCGCGTCTCGGCTCAGATCGACAACTTCCCGAAGCCGACCGACGGCGAGACCGTCAACGTGCTTCCTCGCGCTGACGGAAAGCGGGCTCGCGACCGACGTGGCGCGCGGCGAGAACTCGGGCCGCAAGCTCACGCACGTCGGCGTCGTGCGCAGCCTCAAGACTCTGGGCGGACTGCCCGAAGCGCCGGGCACTTCGTTCAAGGCGGAGACCGACGTGGCCGTTCGAGAAGAGTTGGCGGCGCGAGAACCTGCGCGCCGTCGTCTTCGCGCAGGAGCGCGGGACGCGCCGCGTGCTGGCCGCGGGCTCGGTCAAGCTGTTCGACTGAAGTCGCGCGGACTCAATCCGCCGCGCGGGGCGGGCACGTAACTGTCGTGAGCGTCGAAGTGTCATGCTGATAAAGAAGCCGGACGACATCAAGAGCAGCGAGATCACAGACCGGAGGGTCTACCTCAGCCGCCGCAACTTCCTGCGCGGCGCGGCGCTCGCCGCCTCGGCCGCCGCGACGGGTCTCGTCTACAGACAGCTCCTCGCGCCGCAGGTCGAGCTGGCGACGCCCGCGGGCCGCGTCGAGCCCGGCTCGCAGTCCGCGCCGAAGCAGTGGGGGCTGCCCGGCGAGGAGGCGACGCCCTATCAGGACGTGACGCACTACAACAACTTCTACGAGTTCGGCACGGACAAGTACAGCCCCGCGCGCCGCGCGCAGAGTCTGGTGACGAAGCCCGTGGACGGTCTCGGTCGAGGGTCTGGTCAACAAGCCGAAGGTCTTCGACGTGGACGAGCTGACGCGCCTCTTCCCGCCCGAGGACAGAATCTACCGCTTCCGCTGCGTCGAGGGCTGGTCGATGGTCATCCCGTGGCTCGGCTTCTCGCTCGGCGAGCTGATCAAACTCGTCCGAGCCGCAGGGCGAAGCGAAGTACGTCGCCTTCGAGACCGCCAACGACCCCAAGGGTCGCGGCATCCCGCAGACCGACGCGCTGACGTGGCCCTACGTCGAGGGGCTGCGGCTCGACGAGGCGCTGCACCCGCTGGCGACGCTCGCCGTGGGCATCTACGGCGAGCCGCTGCTGCCGCAGAACGGCGCGCCCGTCCGTCTGGTCGTGCCGTGGAAGTACGGCTTCAAGAGCATCAAGTCCATCGTCCGCATCAAGCTCGTCGAGCGGATGCCGACGACGACGTGGGTCAAGGAGGTGCCGAGCGTCTACGGCTTCTTCTCCAACGTCAACCCCGAGGTGGACGTGCTCCGCGCGCAGGCCACCGAGCAGCGCATCGGCACCTGGGGGCGCCGCCAGACGCTCCCCTTCAACGGCTACGCCGACGAGGTCGCGCGCCTGTATGACGGGATGGATTTGAGTTACTACGTTAGAGCGGAGTCAGAGTCAGCAGTCGAATGAAGCGTCTCCGACTCTCACTGACGACTGCTACTGCCTCTGCTTATGAAAGACATCAAATTCTACAAGCTGCTCGTCTTCGTCAACGCGCTGGTGCCGCTGGCGCTGGTGGGGTGGGACTGGCGGCGCGGGCAGTTGGGGGCGAACCCTCTGGACTTCGTGACGCGGACGACGGGGACGCTGACGCTCGTCTTCCTCGTGCTGACGCTGGCGGTGACGCCGCTGCGGAAGTTGACGGGCGCGAACTGGCTGGTGCGTCTGCGGCGGATGCTCGGGCTCTACGCCTTCTTCTACGGCGCGCTGCACCTGCTCTGTTACGTCTGGTTCGACAAGTGGTTCGACGCCGCGGCCATCGCGCAGGACGTGGCGCGGCGCCGGTTCATCCTCGTCGGCGTGCTGGCCTTCACCTCGATGGTGCCGCTGGCGATCACTTCGACGGACAAGATGATCAAGCGGCTCGGCGGCAAGCGCTGGCAGAAGCTCCACCGCCTCACCTACCTCGCGGCCGCCGCGGGCGTCTTCCACTACTACCTGCTCGTCAAGTCCGACATCCGCAAGCCCCTCGCCTTCGCCGCCCTCGTCGCCCTCCTGCTCGGCTACCGCCTCTACGTCTCCTACACGAAGAACTCGACGCCGCTCTCGCTCAAGCCGCAGTCGCCGCCGCGTTAGCTCGCGTCTTCTTCAGGCAGGATGATTAAGACCGAGGGGACGCCCGCGGGGTCGTGGAGGCGGAGGTAGAAGTGGCCGATGCCGGCGAGGCCGAGGAGGAGGCCGGGGGTCTCGCCGCCCTGAAGGACGCCGCAGGGCCAGGGGCTCAGGGTCTTGCGGTACTGCTCGACGCCGACGTGGCCGACCTGTTCGGCGAGGAGTCGCGAGGAGTCGTCGCCGAAGGCGCGCGCGGCGTAGACGAGCAGTTCGGCGTTGCCCGCGGAGCCGTGGCAGAGCGAGTAGTTGGCCTGCCCCGGCGCTGTTGCGGCGGCGAGCATGCGGCTCGTGCAGCGCAGCGCGGCCTCGGCCTCGCGCCGGTAGACCTCCTGTCCGGTCAGTGCGTAGGCGCGCACGCGCGAGAGGCCGATGCCGGGCGCGCCGTGGCACCAGGCGGTCATGAAGCCGGGCTGGCCCGGCGTGCCCGACCACGCGTCGTAGAGGCCGCGGAAGTCGGGCCAGTTCTCCTGACGCGGGTCGAACCACTGCCGCTCGTACGCGAAGCCCTGCTCGGCGGCGACGCGGAACTTCCCCTCCCCCGTCGCCTTCCAAAGCTCAAGCAGCGCCCAACTGATGCCGGCCGCGCCGTGCGAGAAGCCGTTGAGGTCCTGCTTCCTCTGCTCGGCCGGGATGTTGAGCGTGTTCCAGGACCAGCCCCCCTGCGTCTTGCGCGCGGCGCCGACGAGGAACTCGCCGTGGCGGCGCGCGAGTTCGAGCAGGGGCTCGCGCCCGTACTTCTTGCGCAGATGAAGGAGCGCGGGTATGGCCCCGGCGCTCCCCGCGAGCACGTCGGTCGCGCGCTCGTCCGGTTCGACTTCGGCCAGCGCCTCGACGACTTGAAGGCCGCGGTCAACGAACTCCTGCTCGCCGAGCAGCTCGCCGATTCTCGTCAGCGCGTAGCCGATGCCTGTGTGGCCCGTGTAGAAGCCGACGCGCGTCTGCGCGGGCAGCTCTGCGAGGCGCGAGAGCGACTGGCGCGCGCCGCCCGCGGCCGCCTCGCGGAAGAGCGGCTCGCCGGTCTTCTTAAAAACTTCGGCGAGGAAGAGCGCGACGCCGGAGGTGCCCGAGTAGAGGTCGGGGCCGAAGGCGCGGTGCGCGACCACCCACTGCCCGCCGACGAACTCCATCGAGTCGCCGAGCCAGTTGCAGCGCGCGCCCGCCCAGACCGCGTCGCGGCACAGGCGCGCGGCGACGGAATCGGCCGCTTCGAGGAAGGTCTCGCCCTGTGCGCTCATGCCGCCTCCCGCGTGAGTGTGAACTCGTACTGATCGACGGAGCGCGGGTTGAGGTACGGCGCTTCGAGCGTGAGGCCGTAGGCCGCGAAGTGCCGCTCGACCTCTTCGAGCCGCGCAGCCTCTTCGCGCAAGTTCCGCGCGTGCGCGCTCAGTAAGCCCTCGGCCAGGATGCGGCAGCGCTGCATGCCGAAGCTCTCGCCCGTGTAGGGCTCTTCGGCGAGCGCGAGTCCGTCGGCGAGCGGCTTGGTGAAGAGCGGGGCGTCGGGGCGGAGGTGGCGCGCGACCTCCCCATGAACTTGCGCGAGCACGCGCGCGGTGACGCGGTAGAAGCGCTTGTCCACGTAGAGGACGGCCGCGTCGTTGCGCGTGTAGAAGGCGGTGTTGGTCAGACACTTGAAGCGGAACGGCACCTGGAAGCGGTTGAGGCCGCGCGTGACCGAGCGCATGAGCGCGACGGCGCCTTCGGCGCGCACGTTCCAGTAGAGACGCGCGAGGCTGAAGTTATCCAGCTCGTCGGCCCGCGCCTCGCCGAAGGCGAAGTAGAAGCCGGGCTGCATCGTCCTCGTCTCGCGCATGAAGAAGACCGAGAGGTTCATCCCCGGCCGCGGCGCCATCCCCGGCGCGTCGGTCGAAAGGAACTCGCCCGGCCACAGCGCGCGCGTGCGCCCGTCCTTGTGTGCCATGACCTGCCCCGACGGCAGAACCTGAAAGACCTGCCAGCCCGCGTCCCAGCGCTCGCGCGTCGCGTTGGCCTCCGACAGGGCCGGCGTGAGGTCAACGCCCTGCACGTTCGGAGGCTGCTCGTCGCGCAGCGCGCCGTCGAAGGTGCGGCAGTAGCAGTGTTGATAGAGCGTCTGTTCGAGCAGCCGTGCGAGCGGGTTCGCCTGCTGCCCGCGCGAAGCCGTGCGCGTGGTGCGCGTGCCCTTGCGCCGCGAGCGAGAAGTGCCGCCCGGCGAAGTTGAACGAATCGTTCGAGCGCACCTCGACGGCGCAGACGATCTTCCTGAGCTGTGGTGTGAGCTGCTCTCTCATCTTGTCTCTTACAAGGCTAAAAGGCTGGCGGTGGCCTCCCGCGGGCTCTTGAGGATGTTGAGGCTGAGCTGAAGCAGGTAGAGCGCGCTCGCCGTGATCTGCGGCGCGTGGAACATGTACTCGTAGGCGGTCTGGATCATGCGCGCCGCGCCGTAAGAGACGCTGCGCTCCAGCGCGTCGCGCGCCTCTTCGTGATTGAGTCCGCGCGTCTCGACGTAGGTCTTCCAGAAGGCGCGGATGGCCGGCTGCATCCGCTCGACGGGGAACTGCGCGGAGCCGACCAACTGCTCGGCGGGCACGCCCGCGACCGCCGGCATCGAGAAGACCCAGAAGGAGAGGTAGGACTGGAAGACCGCGCCCGCGTCCCAGCAGGCGTCGCCGAAGTCGGCCAGCTCCCAGTCGATGAGCCGCACGCTCATCTCGGCGGGCGCGCCCTCCGGCTTCCCTTCCCCGTCACGGTCAACGGTCACGTGCAGGTTGTCCCACTTGATGTCGCCGTGGATGAGGCTGTCGAAGCGCCAGCCCGCGCTCATGCGGTCGAGCGTCGCGGGGAAGTCCGGGTAGCTCTGGACGATGTTGAGCACCTGCGTGTTGGCGGCGCTCAACTGCCCGAAGAGGTTCTGGTTGAGTTGATGCAGCGACAGAATCCACGGCACGCGGCGCGCGAAGGCGTTCGACTTCGCCCCTTCGCGCAGGCGTCGCCCCATCTCGCGCTGGTAGGTGCCGAGGATGCGCCCGAGTTGGACGCCGACCTCGACGGGGAACGAGCCGAGCTGTCGGTGGTAGTCGGAGAGGCTCCCGCCCTCGGGGAGCAACTCGATGACGAGCGCGTGGCGCGCCGGGTCGGAGTCGTAGAACTTCGGCATCAGCGCCCTGAGCGGCTCAAACTCCGGGTCGTGGTGCGAGAGCCAGTAGCACGCGGTCTCGTAACGCATCGTCTCGACGGCCTGCGGCTCGAAGGTCTTGACCTGCTTGACGAAGTAGCCGGGGCTCTCGGCCCTGATGACCTTGAAGTTGCGGTTGCGGCTCGTCGCCTCGACGACGAGGAGGTCGCCGTCCACGACCGAGTCGAAGGTCAGGAGCCCACGGCCGAGGAGGTAGTATGCGATTGTCTCTTTGGTGATGATCATCGCGGGAGGCGCGCGGGCCTGCGCCGTCTTCGTCGGATGCGTTCAGTTAAACGGGAGGCCCTGAAGGCGTCAAGATGTTTGTCTGCGGAAGTGTGTCGGGCGAGTCCCGCCGCCTCGCGAGGCGGCGGGACCGGGCCGTTGTAAGTGACGACGCTCCTTAAAAGGCTCTCACCTTAGAGGCCGCCGCCCGTAGCCGCCGCCGCCAGCAGTTGCGTCTCGTAGCAGCCGAAGCGCGACGGGCACGCGTCAACCGCCGAAGGGCACGCGCCGTACGTCTCGCAGGCGCCGAACCGCGTCTCGCCGGGGCACCCGTTCGGGAGCGTCGGGCAGTTGTAGCGCGTCGGGCACGCGTCGAGTTGCGACGGGCACCTGACGACATGCGACACGCAGAACTGCGTCGGTATGTTGCCGCCTCCGCCTCCGCCACAGCGCGGAGTCCGCGTCACCACGGCGCACATGGGAACCTGTGTCGGCCCGCAGTCCGGGGTCTGCGTCTGTACCACACAGAACTCGCACAGCGTGGGCATCGTCATGTTCACAGGTGACTTGAACGCCTGCGCGGCGCCGCCGCCCGGCGGGTCGAACCCGCACGCCGCCGATTCAAACTGGCAGCCCGCGACCGTGTCCGGGCAGAGCGCCACGGCCGAGATGCGGCACCTCGGCTCGGAGACCGTCGGGCACCTGATGACGCGCGACACGCACCGGACGGCCGTCTCAAGCTGACACTCGTGCGGGAAACGCGTGAAACAGCCGGCGACGGACCGCGACTGACAGGAGATGCTGACGGTCGGCGGCGGGCAGACGAAGGTCGGGAGCGGAAGCGGGCCGGACGCGAAGCCCTGCGCCCCCCCGCCCGCCTGCCGCGCGAACTGCTGCGGGCCGGACTGCTCGTAGATCGTGAAGTCGATGGGCCCGTTGCACCCGACGAAGCCCGACTCCGCGCAGTAGGACCGGTTCTGCGTGAAGCAGGGTGCGTAGACGCTCTGGCACTGGTTGGCGAGGACGGTGTGGCAGTTCGGGCCGAAGCGCGTGCAGAGGATGCCGGTCAGCGTGCGACAGTAGACCTGCTCGGTCGGCGGGATGCACGGCCCGCACTGCGACTGCCCGCAGCCCGGCCCCACGTCGGTCGGCAGGATGCGGCCCCCGCCGCAATCTCTCGTCTGCGTGGTGATCGCGCCGCCCTGTTCATAGCCGCCCCCGCCGCCGATGTAGTCCTGCGCGATCTGGCCTTCGAGGAAGGTCGCCTTGCGGCGCTCCGAGCCGGCCGCGCCGTGCAGCACCTCCGCGTCGCGGTCGATCCAGACGAGGCTCCCGCCGAGCAGCGACTGCTCGTCCGGCAACGCCTGCGTGTGCCGGATGGCCTTCTCGGGAATCTCGACGTAGCGGCACAGTTCCTCGTCGAGGTAGAGGCGGACGTGCCCCTCCTCGGAGGAGGAGCCGAGGTAGCCGCTCAGGAGCGTGACGCTCGGCGGCGCGGATCGGAGATCGCGCGTCGAAGTCGTCTAGGAAAGTTAGGCGTCCCCTCAGCCATGCTCCCCTCCTGGGAATGTCGTAGTCTTCGCTCAGTTTCCGCGGCGTGAGTCTGCCCTCGGGCATGGCGGGCGTCTGACGGCCTCGTGAGTTTTTCAGGACGCGCGCGCGAGGGCCCGCGGGAGACAGCCAGCGGGAATGTGAAGCGCGTCCTCGAAAGTCCGGGCGTCTGAAGTCGGCTAAGTGTGAGCGTTACAGCGGCGAACGCTCGGAGCCGGGGAAATTAGGAGACCGCCGAGGGTGTTGAGTTTTGTAAGCGTACGTCTAAAGCGGGCAAAGATTATGCCTGTTTCGCGTGCCTGTCAACGAAATTCTGCCCGCCCGCGGGCGCCGAAAAGGGGGCGCGGACAAGATGCCCGCGCCCCCTCGGCCCGCGATGATTTGAGAGGCACTCCTTCGGCCGTCACCTCCCGGCGGGCACCTGCACCTGCACGCCCGCGCCCGTGCCGTACATGATGGTCAGCGGCCCCTGGTGGTTGCGGATGCCCTCGGCGCGCGCGCGCTCGATTTCGAGCTGCATCTCCAGCCGCTTGATGTCGAGCAGCGCCGGGTTGGCGTAGGTCAGCGCCTCGATCTGCTTGGTCTGCGCGGCGATCTTGGCGGCTTCGAGCCTCGCCTCCTCGGCCTGCTTCTGCTTCTCGTTGGCGACGACGCCGGAGGCCGCGGCCTCGATGCGGTCGTCGAGGAAGTCCGGGTTGCCGATCTGAACGGACTCCGTCACGAGCTGAAGCTGTGTGGAGAGCTGCGGCTTCAGTGTGTCGAGGATGCGCTTCTGGATGCTCTCCTGGTTGGCGTAAATCTCGTAGGCACCGTACTCGGCAGAACGCGTTGCGCGCCTCGGTCTGGATGAGCCCGTGCAGGATTTCGTTCCGGCGCGTGTGGCGCTGCGCCTCGTCGAAGCCGTACTTGCGCACGTAGTCCTCGACGTGCTGCGGGTCGCTGAAGGCCGTGACGGAGATTTCGACCTGGAGCGCCGCGTTGTCTTTACTCGTCACGCGCACGGGCGCCTTCTCGGTGAAGGACTTGATGTTGACCTCGTAGGACTTACGCCCCGGCGCGAGCGTCGTGAACCAGCCGTCCTCGGGTCGGTAGACGCGCTCGATGCGCCCGAAGTTGGTGACGACCTTGACCGTCCCCTCCTGCGTGTAGTTGATGTTGGCGAAGGCCAGGCCCGCGCCGATAAGCACTAACAGGGCGACGCCGCCCAACAGGAACAACGTAAATTTACTGTTCATCGATTCTCCTTTAGAGATTTCTGACACCGCGTTCGACTTTCTCCTCCTCCTTTTCATTCATAGGTAATACGTAAAATCCGGCCGCGAGTTTGTTACATCGGTCTGAACAGCACGCGTGAGTAAAATTCGCGGCGCCGGCCGTGGGTTCTCCCGACCGACTGTCGTCTTTAAGTTAAGTTGTAGAAATAAGACTGAGGGGGTTGTTAACAGATGTCGAGATTCTTCACGCAGGCTGGCGCGCGGCGCGGCGGCCGCTCCGCCAACGTCTTCCGCGGCGCGCGGCGGGCCGCGGCGCTGCTGGCCGCGGCGGCGCTCCTGAACGCGGCGGGGCCGGCGCGGGCCGCCACGGAGTCCGCGCGCAGGCACGCGCCCTCCGGTCAGGTCTCGCTGGCGGCCGGGCTCAACGTGGACGGGCTGCCGGCGGTCACGGGCCAGACGGTCTTTCCGGGGAGCAGTTTCGACACCGGCGAGAAGGCGCGCGCGATGCTCGAACTCGGCAACCGCGCGCGGCTCGAACTGTCGGGCGAGACGACGCTCAGGCTCGACTTCTCCGACGAGGGCCTCGGCGGCACGCTCGGCGCGGGCGCCGCGCGCGTCTCCGTCCCGCGCAGCGTCAACGCCTCTCTGAAGACCGCGGACGCCTCGGTCGTGAGCGACGCGGCGGACCCGGCGCTCTTCACCCTACAGGTCTCTGCGGAGGGGACGACGCTCTCGGTTCAGACGGGACGCGTCGAGATGCGCGCGGGCGGCGTGGCGCGGACGGTCTCCGCGGGCGAGTCTCTGCGCGCGGCGGGCGGGTCGCAGCCCGAACCGCCGCAAGGTAACAGCCTGAGCGGCCGCAAGCGCGCGGGTCTGTTCGTCGGCATCGCGGCGGCGCTCGCGGCCGTGATCCTCGTCATCGCGGGTCGAGACGACAACGACGACGACGTGTTCGGCGAGCCTTGCCCGCTCGTCATCAGCCCCAACGGCAGCATCCCACCTTGCTAAAACGCGAAGGCCGCAAGCCCGCCCGCGGGGGAGGGCGCAGGTCTGACATAAATCGCAGGTCTGACATAAAGAAGGAGGGATGACGAAGGGCAGCGTGTCCTTCGTCATCCCTCTCACGTTCGACCGACGCCCTCCCCCGCGGTCGGGCTTGCGGCCTCTGCGTTTAGTAGCGGTTGCGCCAGTTGCTCGACTGCTGGTAGCGGTTCCGCTGCCAGTTCCGGTTGTTGTCCCAGTTCGAGCGGCGGTCGAAGCGGCGGTTGCGGCGCACGTTCCTGCGGTTGCGGAGCTGGCGGCGGCGCCAGTCCCTGCGGTCGTTGTCGCGCCGGTGATGCCCGACCCGCCTCCCGCGCGTCCAGCCGAGGTGGCGGCCGCGGTCGTGGCCGCGCTCCCAGTTGCGCCCTCGCCGTTGGGCCGAAGCGTCCACGGCCATCCCCACGAAGAGTACGCAGAGGACGACCAGCGTACTTATTGCCTTCGACAGTGTACGGATTTTAGACCTCATCCCACATCTCCTCCGAACTTAACTTGTTCTATAAGGGAGAGCTTTGCCTTAAACCGAGCCAGAGCCGGTAAGGCACCGCCCGCCACTTTAGCAAACATGGGGCCAGCGCGTCTTTCGACAGGGACATTTTCTTAAACTTTCCGCGCCCTTCCCTCCGCCCCCGCCCCGCTTGCCAGACGGCCTCCGGGTCGCTTAAATTAACCTCTCGACTTTTGCAGTTAAATCCCGCACAGCAATTGTCAAATCCGACGCGTCGCGGGGCTCCAACTCCGCCGCAACCTCGTGCGCGCCGACCTGTCGAAAGGATGTCCGACCTGAAGCCATGAAAGCCTATCCGACCAACCAGATTCGCAACCTGGCCGCCATCGGCCACGGCCACGCGGGCAAGACGCAGCTCGTCAGTTCCCTCCTCCACCTCGCCGGCGCCACGCCGCGCTGGGGCAAGGTGGACGAGGGCACGACCACGACCGACTTCGACGAAGACTCCATCGCGCGCAAGATCACGCTCAACAGCCAGCTCGCACACTGCGAGTGGCGCGAACACAAGGTCAACCTCATCGACACGCCCGGCTTCTCGGCCTTCGTCCCGCACGCGCGGCCCGCGCTGCGCGTCGCCGACTGCGCGCTCGTCGTCGTCGATGCCGTCTCGGGCGTCGAGGTCGGCACCGAGAAGACGTGGGGCTACGCCAACGAGTTCATCACGCCGCGCATGATGGTCATCACCAAGCTCGACAAGGAGCGCGCCGACTTCGGCGCCGCGCTGGATTCCGCGCGCCACACCTTCAGCCGCGCCATCGTCCCCTTCACGCTCCCCATCGGGCAGGAGGCGAACTTCAAGGGCGTCGTCGATGTCGTCCACCAGAAGGCTTACGAGTTCGACGCCAACGGCAAGGCCAAAGAGATTCCCATCCCCGAGCAGGGGCGCGACGTGTACGAGCGCGAGCGCGAACGCCTGATCGAGGTCATCGCCGAGTCGGACGACTCGCTGATGGAGAAGTGGATGGAGAACGGCACGCTCGAAGAGGCGGACATCATCCCCAACATCTCGAAGGCCATCGCGGGCTCGCGCCTCTGCCCCGTCTTCGCCGTCTCGTCGCTGACGCTCGCCGGGTTGCAGCCGCTCCTCGACGGCATCCTCGACTACGCGCCCGCGCCCGACACGCACGAGCAGGAGCACGGCAAGGCGAGCCTCGACGACGACGCGGCCGAGGTCACGCGCGGCTACCACGCCGAGGAGCCCTTCTCGGCCTACGTCTTCCGCACCATCGCCGACCCCTTCGCCGGCCGCATCAACGTGATGAAGATCATCTCGGGCAAGGTCAAACCGGACGCCACCGTCCAGAACACGACGCGCGGCGCGGCCGAACGCCTCGGCGCGCTCCACTCGATGCAGGGCAAGCAGCTCGACAAGATCGACGAAGCGTCGGCGGGCGACATCGTCGCCGTCGTCAAGCTCAAGGAGACGCAGACCGGCGACACCCTCTCCGACAAGGCCGCGCCCGTCGTCTACGACCCCATCGAGTACCCGGAGGCCGCCATCTCCTTCGCCATCGAGCCGAAGTCGCGGCAGGACGAGGAGAAGATTTCGGTCGCGCTCCACAAGATTCTCGAAGAAGACCCCTCGCTCCACTTCACGCGCGACGCGCAGACGAAGGAGTTCATCCTCTCGGGCTCGGGCCAGTTGCACATCGAGACCGTCGTCGAAAAACTGAAGAACCGCTACCACGTCGAGGTGGCCCTGCACCCGCCGAAGGTCCCTTACAAGGAGACCATCACGGCGCGCGCCGAGGTGCAGGGGCGCCACAAGAAGCAGACCGGCGGGCGCGGCCAGTTCGGCGACTGCAAGGTCATCTTCGAGCCTCTGCCGCGCGGCGGCGGCTTCGTCTTCGAGGACAAAATCTTCGGCGGCTCCGTCCCGCAGCAGTTCCGCCCGGCCATCGAGAAGGGCATCGTCGAGGCGGCCTCCACCGGCGCCATCGCCGGCTACCCGCTCGTGGACTTCAAGGCCACGCTCATCGACGGCTCGTACCACTCGGTGGATTCCGACGAGCACTCGTTCCGCGCGGCGGGGCGCAAGGCGTTCCGCAACGCCATTGAGAAGGTGAAGCCGACGCTCCTGGAACCGGTCATGCACGTCGAGGTGGTCGCGCCGACCGAGTGCGCGGGCGACATCATGGGCGACCTCAACTCGCGGCGCGGCCGCGTGCAGGGCATGGAGATGCGCGGCAAGAATCAGGTCGTCAAGGCGCAGGTGCCGATGTCGGAGATGCTCGACTACCAGTCGAAGCTCAACTCCATCACGGCCGCCCGCGGCTCCTTCCACATGGAGTTCTCCCACTACGACCCCGTCCCCGGCCAGATCGCCAACAAGATCGTCGAGCAGGCACGGGCCGAGGGTCGCATCCGCGCCGAAGAGGAGGAGTAACGGATACTTTTTTCGAGGCCGACGAAGGGAGTTACAGGATATGTCAGCAGCACTCGACAAATACTCTTTCACCGCCGAGGAGTTCGAGCGCATGGGCGAGGCGGGCATCCTCCGACAGGATGCCCGCCTGGAACTCATCGAAGGGGAGATTTTCGAGATGTCGCCAATCGGCAGCCCCCACGCGGCATGTGTCAACTTCCTCAGCAGGGTACTCAACCGGCTCTGCGGCGACAATCACATCGTGGCAACGCAGAATCCGATTCGGCTGAACGACTTCTCGGAGCCGCAGCCGGACGTGACGCTTCTGCGGTGGCGTGATGACTACTACCGCGAAAGACATCCGACGCCCGCGGACGTGCTGCTCGTAATAGAGGTCGCGGATGCTACCGTCGTCAAGGACAGAGCGATCAAGGTTCCGCTCTACGCGCGCTCCGGGGTGCCGGAGTCGTGGCTTGTGAATATATCGGAGGAGCAGGTGGAGATTTATTCAGACCCCGCGCACGGCGCGTACCGGCGCGCGGAGGTCTACGGGCGTGGCAAGGAGGCGCGGTCTCACACCGTCGAGGGGCTGGCAGTGAATGTCGGCGAACTGCCAGGCTAAGTTTAGCCGAGACGTACGAAGCGGGCGGCGCGGGGGAGATTCCGCGCCGCCCGCTTCGTTTATTTCGTTGACCGCCCGCCGCGCCGACGAGTATCATGCCGCGCGCTCCCGTCCGACAGCACCAACCGAATGCTTGTACTCCCCGGCGTTTTATTGAGAACCAATCAGACCAACGCCCGCACGCCGTGCGGGAAGGAGGATACGCGAACATGTCTTGGGAGAATGCCCCCACGGTAACAACACTGACGGCCTCGCAGCAGGGCGGCTCACGCGGCGCGCAGCTCTGGGGCGCGCAGGAAGACGGCACGCTCAACACCATCTACCAGGAGACGCCGGGCGGCTCCTGGAGCCAGTGGCTCGGGCCGGACTGGGCGGGGCCGAACTACCCCCCGCAGGTCTACGAACTGGCGGCCGCGCAGCAGAACGACGGGCGCGTGCAGCTCTTCGCCCTCGACATGATGCTGCAACTCTGGACGGTCTGGCAGACTTCGCCCGGCGGCAACTGGTCGGCCTGGAGCGGCCCGAACTGGAACAACGCGCCGAAGGGGATGAAGCGCATCGCCGCCTCGCAGCAGGGCGGCACGCGCGGCGCGCAGCTCTGGGGCATCGACGAGAACTACAACCTCGTCACCTGCTACCAGATTACCGCGGGCGGCAACTGGAGCGGGTGGCAGCCCTGGACGGCGACGCCCGAGAACTCGCAGTTCATGCAGGTCACCGCGTCGCAGCAGAACGACGGGCGCGTGCAGCTCTGGGCGCTCGACACGCGGCAGCAGCTCTGGAGTTGCTGGCAGACCTCGCCGGGCGGCGACTGGTCCGGGTGGAACGGCCCGAACTGGAACGGCGCGCCGCCCCTCATGAACATCGCCGCCTGCCAGCAGGGCGGCACGCGCGGCGCACAAGTCTGGGGCATCACGAGGAGCTACAAGCTGGTCACCACCTTCCAGGGCTCGCCGGGCGGCGGCGACTGGAGTAGCTGGTCTACGGACAGCTTCATGGGCGCGCCGCCGGTCTTCGAGCTGACCGCGGCCGAGCAGAACAACGGCTGCGTGCAGCTCTGGGCCGTGACGAACATGCAGCAGTTGATCAGCATCACGCAGACCTCGCCCGGCGGCGGCTGGAATAGCTGGTCCTTGTGACGCGGCGCGCGGCGGCGAAGAATCGTTGACTTCCGCGGGGAGAAGGAATATAGGAACGTCCCTGCCGTCTGAAGCCCTCGCCCCAACTTGAACGGAAGGAGCCCGAAGATGAGAAGATTGATGACATCCCTATCCGCCGCGCTGCTCTTCGTCGCGCTGGCGTTCGTACTGTTCCAGCCCTACCCGGCCCGCACCGCGAGGGCCGCCGACATCAACGAGAAGTGCAACGACTGCACGGTCAGAAACAACCGGCAGTTCGAGCACTGCACGGAAATTCACGGCATCAACCACATCCCCTGCTACGACCAGTACAACGAGGGCGTCGTCCACTGCTACCGGAACTTCTGCGAGCAGTAGCGCGCCGCCCCGCGAGTGCCCTCTCGAAGCGCGTGGGCGGCCGGCCGCGTTAACGTCCGGCCGCCCACGCGCTTCCGTCTCTCCGTAACCTGTTCGCACAAACTCCCGCGAGGAACTTTCCGCATGAACACGTCAACCTCTTCTTACGCGCGGGCGCGCGCGGCCTCCGCCCTGTGCCTGCTGCTTCTCTTCTCCGCGGCCCGCGCGCAGGCGCAGCAGGCGGCACAGGCGGCGGCGCTGCCGGCCGAGAAGGTCAAACAGATCGAGGCGCTCGTGGGCGCCGAGATGTCGAAGCAGAAGATACCGGGACTGACGTTGGCGGTCGTCTCCGGCCGGCAGGTGCGCTGGTCGGCGGGCTTCGGGATGCAGGACATCGAGAACAGCGTCGCGGCCCGGCCCGCGACCGTCTACCGGCTCGGCTCCATCTCGAAGCCGATCACGGCCGTCGCCGTCATGCAGCTCTTCGAGCGCGGGCGTCTCGACCTCGACGCGCCCGTGCAGAAATATTGCCCCGCCTTCCCCGAGAAGCAGTGGCCGGTGACGACCCGACAGGTGCTCGGCCACCTCGCGGGCATCCGCCACTACAAGTCCGACGAGGAGTTCAACAGCACGCGCGTCTACGCTTCCGTCGCCGAGGGGCTCAACATGTTCAGGGACGACCCGCTCCTCTCCGAGCCCGGCACGAAGTACAACTACACGACGCACGGCTACTCCGTCCTCGGGTGCGTCGTCGAGGGCGCGTCGGGACAGAAGTTCGCCGACTTCGTCGCCGACAACGTCTTCAAGCCCGCCGCGATGGAGCGCATCCGTGTGGACAGCGTCGCCGACATCATCCCCAACCGCGCGCAGGGCTACCGCGTCACGGACAAGGGCGTGCTGACGAACTCGCCGCTCGCGGATAACAGCTACAAGGTGCCGGGCGGCGGCTTCGTCTCGACCGCGGAAGACCTCGCGCGTTTCGCCGTCGCGCTCCAGACCGACAAGCTCTTGAAGCGCGAGACGCTTGAGCTGATGTACGCGCCGCAGAAGACGAAGGATGGCAAGGAGACTTCGTACGGCCTCGGCTGGGGCGTGACGAAACGCCCGGACGGCGCGCGCGCCGTCGGCCACTCGGGCGGGCAGCAGCGCGTCAGCACCTTCCTCCACATGCAGCCCGAACAGGGGCTCGCCGTCGTCATCATGTCGAACCTCGAAGGCGCGCGCCTCGGCGACCTCGCGCAGCAGGTCGGCGACATCGTCCTCAAGTGAGCGCGGGCGCGGCCGGCGAAGGAGACGACGGAAGACGACTTCGGGAACGGGCGCGCCGTTCGCACTTTCTACTGTTGACGCGCGGGCCGCGCGGGAAATATCTTTGGCGCGTGGCGCGCGCCGGCTCGGGCTCCCCCCGCCGGGCTCACCAAATCATCTCAAAGGGAAAAGTCTATGTCCTCTCCGACGTTGACTGAGTGGGAACGGATTGAGGCGGAGCGGAGCGCTTCGGAGGCTTCGCACATCGACCCGGCGCAGCTCGTCGCGAACGAGAAGCAGGTGGCGCGTTACATGGCGCCGCCGGCCGAGACCTGTTACCCGCTCGAATACTCTTACCACCTGCTCGGCGACGTGAGGGGTAAGGTCGTGCTCGAATACGGGTGCGGCGACGGCCTGAACACGCTGGCGCTCGCGCGGCGCGGGGCGGTCGTCAAGGCGCTCGACATCTCGCCGGAGTTGATCGACGTGGCGCGCAGGCGCTTGCAGGTCAACGGCGCCGACGCGAACGTCGAGTTCGTCGTCGGGTCGGCCCACGACATGCCGCTGGAGGACGAGTCGGTGGACGTGGTCTTCGGCATCGCCATCCTGCACCACCTCGACCTCAAGCTCTCGGCGCGCGAGGTCAAGCGCGTGCTGCGCAAGGGCGGGCGCGCCATCTTCCAGGAGCCCGTGCGCAACTCGGGCTTCGTCAAGTTCGTCCGCGGCCTCATCCCCTACAAGTCGCCGGACGTGTCGCCGTTCGAGCGGCCGCTCAGCGACCGCGAACTGACCGAGTACGCCGACGGCTTCGCCTCCTACCGCTCCAAAGCCTTCACGCTGCCAACGTCGAACCTCGTCAACATCCTGCCGCCGCTGGAGCGCCGCCTCGGCGACGCCTGCTACCACTGGGACGCGGCCCTCCTGCGCGCGCTCCCCCCGCTCGCGCACTTCGCCACCGTCCGCGTCGTCGAGATGGTCAAGTAAGAACTCGAAGTTGACTCAAGCCTGAATGAACAGCTCTCCACCTTCGGGTTCTGCCGCCCTGATGCGTAGCTAGACCGGCACGTTCGGCGCGTGGATAAAAATGGCTTTGGTCAACGTCTTTGGAGGGAATGATGTTCTGGTCTGCCATTCTCGGAGTCTACCTGTCCCTGGCGCTTTTTCCCGCACAGACGAAAGTACCCGCACAACCGGCGGCCAGCATTACCGGGGAGTTGTCACACCCCAGCGACTTCGACTTCCCACGGATGATCGTGTGTGCGGAGGCCGTCAATTCCAGGAGCATCCATTGCACGGACAAGCGCATTCAGAATCGAAGGAGTGGCAAGTTCACCTATAGACTTCGGGTCCCCGCGGGGAGCTATTACGTCTTTGCCACCATCGTCAACGGCGACGAGCCGGTCGAGGATGTGCGTGGGTATAAGGCTTACTACTCAGAGTTCGTTAAATGCGGCCTCAAGGTTGATTGCCCTTCCCACGACCCCGTAAAAGTGACGGTGCGGGCCGGTCAAACCTTAACGGGCATCAACCCCGGAGATTGGTATGTCTATTGACACTCAAGCCCGAAGCGCGGAAGAGCTGGCGCATAAAATCAAAATCTACAAAGCCCCGCGGTTCGCGTTCTGCCTCGGCGCCGGGGCTTCGAGGCAGTCGGGCATCCTCACGGCGGGCGAGATGATTCGCCACTTCAATGAGCAGATAATCCTCCAGCGCGGCCCCGACGGGCGTGTTTAGAATCCGTTTGCGGTAATACTGACGCCGCCATCGAAAATCTGAGGCGTGCCGCTGAACAGCCCGGATTCAAGCTCGAATGGGCGAGGTAGAGACCCGGACTTAGAGCGGATTCGTGATGACCCGCGTTTTAAAGAGATAGTAGGCGAAGCTGGTGCGTAGTAGCTCGGCAAGTCGCAAGTGCGCACGGGAGACTTTCAAAACGCAGGTTTGTTTGTGTATGTACG
The DNA here is from genome assembly GCA_963726735.1 of uncultured Acidobacteriota bacterium. Classification (GTDB taxonomy): domain Bacteria; phylum Acidobacteriota; class Blastocatellia; order Pyrinomonadales; family Pyrinomonadaceae; genus QHXN01. Next base: position 1,425,825 of record CAVSDM010000016.1, on the reverse strand, counting down.
GGCTGAAAATCCGGTGGAGCCTGTTTCCCGCCTCGTAGCGCTGTGACCAGTCCTGTGTCAGCGCGCTCAGCAGGAGATTGACGTTTTCCGTTTAGGGATTTACGCGCGTCGGGGCCGTGTCGGCGCGTGCCGTTGACGTATTGGTGTACGCGGGTGCCGTGCGGGCGTGTGTGTGTGTCATGTTGACGTGTGCGGGTGCCGTGCGAGCGTGGAAAAGTCCGTGTCGGCGTGCGCCGGTAACGTATTGGTGTAGGCCGGGGTCGTGTCGGGGTGCGCCGGGGCCGTGCGTGAGGATTTTTGTTGCGGCGGGCGCGGACGGAGTTATAATGCGCGCCTTCCAGGGCGGTAAAGGCTTGCCCCGGGTGGTAAACCTCACATCCTTCGGCCCACCGGAAGGACTCACCCTCGCGTTCCTTCCCTTCACCTGAAAGGAGACACATCATGAACGACAAAGGGCGCAGGAGCTACGAGCGCGCGTCGCACGTGAGCGCCTTCATGGCAACCAAAGCCGCCGACTTCCCCGTAGGCAGCAAGGGCGCCGAACTGGCCGCGCGACTCAAGGAGGAGCTTGCCAACGTCGAGGCGCTCGACGTGGCGAAGGCGAGCGGGGCCGGCGCGCGGCAGCAGGCGACGGCCGGGCGGCGCGACCTCCGCGAGTCTCTGCGCGCGCAGCTCGCGGCCGTCTGCGACACGGCCGAAGTCATCGGCCCCGAACACACGGAGGCGCGCGGGAAGTTTCCCCGCGCACGCCCCGACAACAGCGACCAGACGCTCATCGCCGTCGCGCGCTCCTTCGTCGGAGCCGCGACCCCGCTCAAGGCGCTCTTCGTCGGGTACGAGATGGCGCCGGACTTCATCGAACGACTGCGCGCGGACGCCGACGCGCTCGCAGCGCAGATGGCGCGGCAGACCGAGGGCACGGGCTCAAGCATCTCCACGAACGCCGCCATCGCGGAGGCGCTCGGGCGCGTGGACGAGGTCGTGGAGCGGATCGCCGTGGTCGTGAAGAACAAGTACCGGGGCGACCCGGCCAAACTCGCCGCATGGGAGAGCGCGCAACGCCTGGAACGCGCCGCGCGCACGAAGCGCAACGGCAACTCCTCAGAAACGCCCCCCACGGAACAATAGGGCGGTTTTCACTTGAGTGAACAACGGTTGAAGAATCGGCCACCGCAGACGCGGAGACGTAGCCCGGGGCGTATCGCCCAACAAGCTGTGTCTCCGTGTCTGCGGCGGCTGATTTACATCAGTCGCCGAGGAGTGAGCCGCGGAAGAGCGGCTGGCCGGCGAGCGAGGTCTTGAGGCCGTAGAGGATGAGGGCGACGGCGAGCACGACGCTGAAGACGGTCGCGCCCGCGTACCAGGCGGTGAAGTCCGTCGTCACGGGGTAGAAGCTGAAGAAGAGCAGGAAGAACTCCATGAAGACGAGCGCCAGCATCCCGAAGCGCGTCAGCACGAAGAGCGTGACGGCCGCGGCCGTCAACCCGACCAGCGCGTCGAGCGCGGGGATGCCGCTCCCGAAGAAGAGGCACGTCACCAGCAGCCCGAGCAGCACGACGCCGACCCGCTCGCGCCGCGTGACGATGGTCAGCAGCAGCAGCAGGAACATCAACATCGAAGAGAACAGGAGCGAGTTGAGCACCTGCGCCGTCAGCAGGTTGAAGGCGTAACGCAGCAGCAGCCCGCGCAGCACGATGTCGCCCGGCCTGGGCGGCGGCTGCCCCAGCCAGGAGGCCACCAGCGGCCGCCCGAAGGCCAGCAGCGCCAGCGCGCAGCCGAAGAACGCCCCCACCAACAGGTCGCGCCCCACCAGCGGGTCGCGCCAGCCGCCCGCCAGCAGACGAGTCCAGCCGATGATCCTGCCCGGCCAACGCCGCCGCACGTAAGGCTCCAGCGCCACGTAGATGAGCCACAAAACCCCGCTGATGAGCAGGCAGAACGCGAAGGCGATCAGGAAGTTGTTGAACTCCTCGACGAGCGAGGGGATGTGGTGGGTCGCCAGCAGCCAGTCGAGCAGCGTCATCGCGAAGACGAACGACGCGAGACGCAGCGCGCCGCGGCGGTCGCCGCGCCCCAGCCGCAGGTTGTGTCGCGCCAGCAGCGCCGCCCCCAACATCATCGCAAAGAAGATGACGACGACGACGGCCAGAAAAATCCGCGCGCCCGCAGGGATGGGCGGCTGCGTCTCGCGCATCGGCTGGTTCCAGGGGTTGATGAGCTGGAAGTAGATGGGGCGCCCGCGGAAGGCCGCCGCCTCGATGCGCACGTTCGCGTCCGGCTGCCCCGGGTACGTCCCCTCCCAAGCGGCGCGCTCGTCGAACGCGTGCGGAGGCGTCCACGCGGGCTCGGCCCGGCGGAAGGTCGAAGGGTCGAGCCCCGCCTCCGCGAACAGACGCGCCCAGTCGAAGCCGGCCGCCGGCTGCCCCTGCTGCGGCTGCGCGGTCTGGGGCGGCACGCCCTCGAAGGCGAGCAGGCGCCCGCGCATGTCGAGCGAGAGGTTCGCCATCCCCGAGACCGTCCGCGGCGGGTCCATCGGCGTCACGTCCTCGCGGTTGAAGGGCGCGAGGTAGCGCGGGCTCTGCCTGTACCAGAAGATGAGGCCCGCCGGGTGCCCGGTCTTCAGGCGCTCCCAGCGCGCGGCCGTCCGGTCGTGCTCCTCGACGTAGTCCATGTACTCCGCGTTGTGGTTGAAGCCCGAGACGCTGTCGGTCACGGACTCGTAGCCGAACTTCTTCGCCACCTCCGACGCGCGGTCGCGCAGCGCCTCGGCCGACTTCTCCATCGGCACCTGCGCGTGCAGGTAGACGCGACCCGAGAGCGCGAAGCAGAGCGCGAAGAGCGCGAGCGCCCCCGCCGCGAGCGAGACGGCGACGGCCGGCCGCAGACTCCCCTGCTTCGGCGCGGCCGCGACCATCTCGGGCGAAGGCGTCTCGCCCGCGGCGAGCGCGGCGGCCAGAGGGTCTCCGCCGGGGAGCGCCTGCGCGACCTGAAGCGCGGAGGACGGGCGCTCGTTCGGCTCGGGCGCGAGACAGCGCTCGACGACGCGCTCGACCGCGGGGTCGATGTCGCGCACGATGGACGAAGGGTGCTCCGGCATCGACTCGGTCCTGCGCAGCCGCAGCAACTCCGAGAGCGTCCCGGCCGTGAACGCCTTGCGCCCCGTGTACAGCTCGTAGAGGACGAGGCCGAGCGAATAGATGTCGCTGCGCTCGTTCAGCTCGCGCCCGGCCAACTGCTCGGGCGACATGTACTCGGGCGTCCCTTCGAGCGCCGCGCCCTCGCCGAACTCTTCGAGCAGGCCCGCGAGTCCGAAGTCCGTGACGCGCACGTCGCCCTTCTCGTCGATCATCACGTTCGACGGCTTGAGGTCGCGGTGAAGCACGCCCGCCTCGTGCGCCGCGGCGAGCCCCGCGCAGAGCTGGCGCGCGATCTCGGTCGCCTTGTCCTGCGGGAGCCGTCCGAAGCGCTTGAGCACCGAAGACAGCTCCTCGCCGCGCACGTACTCCATCGAGAGGAACTGCTGCCCCTCGGCGTCGCCGATGTCGTAGACGCGGCAGACGTTGCGGTGCGAAATCTGCCGCGCGACCCGCACCTCGCGGTGGAAACGCGCGAGCGCCGCGCCGTCGGACGACAAAGCCTCGGGCAGAAACTTCAAGGCCACGGGCTGTCCGAGCGTCAGGTCTTCGGCGCGGTAGACCTCGCCCATCCCGCCGCGCCCGAGGAGGCCGACGATGCGGTAGCGGTCGTTGAGGATGGTGCCGGCGACGAAGCGCGAGTTGTCGAGCGCGTCGGTGGTCGAGTGGAGGGTGTTGCCGCGCGTGTGCGCCGGGGTCTTGCGGCCGGAGCTGCGCCCCGAACGAGGCTTCGGGTCTTCGGGCAGGATGCGCGTCTCGGCGTACGGCCCGTCGAGCGAAGAGCCGCAGGAGGGGCACGACTCGCCTTCGACGGCGATCTCGGACGTGCAGGCGGGGCACTTCATCGGGCGTTGGATGGCGTCAACTGAGAAAGTCCGACCCGTGCCGTTTCAAATTTGAGGCACGCACCAGGATACGCAGAGCCCCGGCGGAATGTTTTCCGGCCGGGGCTCTTTCCGCGTAACGTTTTGTAAAGATCGCGCGTACCGCTTACCAGCGCGGCTCGCGGTTGCCGCCGCCACCGCCGCCGCCACGACCGCCGCCGCCGCCGCCGAAGCCGCCACCGCCGCCGCCACGACCGCCGCCGCCACCACCACCATAACCGCCGCGGCCGCCGCCGCCGCCGCCGAACCCGCGGCCGCCGCCGCCACGGTCTTCGCGCGGGCGCGCCTCGTTGACGGTCAGGCTGCGGCCGCCGAACTCCTTGCCGTTGAACTGCGCGATGGCCGCCTCGGCCTCCTCCTTCGAGGACATCTCGACGAAGCCGAAGCCGCGCGAGCGGCCCGTGTCGCGGTCCTCGACGACGTTCGCGGTCTCGACGTTGCCGGCCTGCGAGAAGAGATCGCGGAGGTCTTCGCTCGAAGTCTGGAAAGAGAGGTTGCCGACGTAAAGTTTAACTGACATGTGCGTGTGTTCCTCTGGCGCCCGGCCGGGCGCGTGTGGGAGAAGCTTCCAACGTGAAGTGGCTTCGTCGTAACGGTCGCGGCGAAGGTTTCGCGTCCGGGTGCTCTCGAAGAGCGGCTCCTGCGTGGTTAAAATCGGCCCCTCTCGAACCCATCCAAACGCCGCCGCCAAGATCGAGGCGCGGGGCGCATCACCGTTGATGCGCGAGAGAAGGAGTAACGGGCCAATCATGCCCCACACGCCGCCCGCGTGGCAAGAAAAAAAGCAGTGGGCCGTAAGCAGATGGCTGTAAGCAGTTGAAGGCCGGGGGCCTTCCGCCCCTCCGTCCGCCCTACAGAATCGGGGGCGGCGAGCAATGAAGCCCGCCGCCCCCGATTCTTTTCAATGCTCTTCCGGCTTAAACGCCCGCCGCCACCTGCCGTCTGCCAACGCCTTCAACGGACGCGGTAGTAAGAGTCCTGTGTGCACCAGCCTGCGCGGGCGATGGCGTACTGGACGCAGGCGAAGTCGTAGTAGTGCCCGTCGCGGATGAACTTCATCCCGAGCCGTTCGAGCACGGCGCGCGAGCGGCTGTTGTCGTGGAACGTGAGTCCCGCGACGGAGTCCACGCCGAGCGTCTCGAAGCCGTAGCGGAGCGCCGCGCGCCCGGCTTCGAGCGCGAAGCCCTTGCCCCACTCTTCGCGCGCCAGCATGTAGGCCAGCTCGATCCCCACCTCCGGGTTCCCCGAAGAGAGCCCGCAGTAGCCGACGAGCGCGCCCGTGTCGCGCCGCTCCAGCGCCCAGCGGCCGTAGCCGCGGCGGCGGAAGCCGCTCATGATCATGTTGAGATTCGTCAGCGTCTCCTCGCGCGTGAGCGGGTGGCCGTAGCCGATGAAGCGCATCACTTCGGGGTCGCGCGTGATCTCGCACATCCGGTCGACGTCGGCCGGCGTGAAGAGGCGCATCCGCAGCCGCGCGGTCTCAAGCTCGTCGACGGCGGGTGCGCCGATTTCGGGTGCGTCCGTGTAAAGAGTTGCTGCCACCACTTTCTTAACCTCTAAGCCGCGACGAGGGTGTGCGCCTCACCGCGACAGGATGTGAGTGTCGAGAACTGCTCGTCGTCGAGCAGCTCGGCCGCCTGCCCCGCGCCGACCGGGCGCGAGAAGAGATATCCCTGTCCGTAGTCGCATCCGAGCTGGCCGAGCTGCCGGAGCTGGTCGGCCGTCTCGACGCCCTCCGCCACGACCGTCCATGTCGAGGCTGCGCGCGAGCGTGACGATGGTGCGGACGATCTCGGCGTTCTCGGAGTTGTCCGTCATCTGTGTGACGAACGAGCGGTCGATCTTGAGCGTGTCGATGGGGAAACGGTGCAGGTACGAGAGCGACGAGTAGCCCGTCCCGAAGTCGTCGATGGAGAGGCCGACGCCGAGGCCGCGGAGCTGCATCAGCATGTCGATGGCCGTGTCGATGTTCTCCATGACCATGCTCTCCGTGATCTCCAGCTTGAGGTTCGCGGCCTTCAGCCCCGACTCGCGCAGCGCCGACGCGATCTGGTCGATGAGGTCGGCCTGCGAGAACTGGCGGGACGACAGGTTGACGCTCATCGTCACCGTCTCGTCGGCGAGGCCGAGCCGCTGCCACTCGCGCATCTGCAGGCACGCCTCGTTCAGGACCCACAGCCCGAGCGGGACGATGAGGCCGGTCTCCTCGGCCACGGGGATGAAGTCGCCGGGGCCGACGGTGCCGCGCTCGGGGTGGCGCCAGCGCACCAGCGCCTCGAAGCTCGCGACGCGGCCGGTCTCCAAGTCCGACGATGGGCTGGTAGTTGAGGAAGAACTCCTGGCGCGTGAGGGCGCGGCGCAGGTCGGTCTCGGTCTGTAGAAGCTGCATCGCGCGGTCGTGCATCGCCTTGTCGAAGACGACGTGGCGCTTCTTGCCTTCCATCTTGGCGCGGTACATCGCGGTGTCGGCGTCGCGCAGCAGGTCTTCGGCCCGCTCGTAGCCCGTGTTCGAGAGCGCGATGCCGATGGAGGCGGTGGTGAAGACCTCGTGCCCGCCGATGTTGAAGGGCTGCGTGACGGCCTCCTGCACGCGGCGCGCAACGTCTATCGCGTCCTCGGTCGAGGCGAGGTCTTCGAGCAGGATGGTGAACTCGTCGCCGCCGAGGCGGGCGACCGTGTCGCCGGGCCGCAGGCACGCCTCCAGGCGGTGCGCGATGCCGACGAGGAGCTGGTCGCCGACCATGTGGCCGAGAGAGTCGTTGATGATCTTGAAGCGGTCGAGGTCGAGGAAGAGCGCGGCGAAGAGGCGGTCGCCCGAGCGGCGCGAGCGCTGGATGGCCATCTTTACGTGGTCCATGAAGAGCGCGCGGTTCGGCAGACCCGTCAGCGCGTCGTGGAAGGCGTCGTGCAGCAGTTGCTCCTCGGCGCGCTTGCGGTCGGTGATGTCCTGAATCTGGAAGATCAAGTGGAGCGGGCCGCGCCTCGCCGTCGCGCACGAGCGACATGCCGAGGTGCGCCCAGACCTCCTTGCCCGACTTGTGGCAGTAGCGCAACTCGCCCTGGTGCGACGAGATGCTGCCGGCCGTGAACCTCTGCATCTGCTCTTCGAGCGTGACGAGGTCTTCGCGGTGCGTCACCGCCCTGACCTCCGACGCGAGCAGCTCGTCCTCGTCGTAGCCGACGATGTCGCACAGGGAGCGGTTGACCTGAAGCCAGCGGCCGTCGAGCGCGACGACGCCCATGCCGATGGTCGCGTTGTCGAAGGCCGAGCGGAAGCGCTCCTCCGACTCGCGCAGCGCCTGCATGTGCTGCTGAACTTCCACGGCGTGCTGGCGGGCCAGCTCGGCCTGCTTCGTCGAGGCCTCGACGTTCTTGAGGTAGGTGCAGTAGGTGAAGTAGACGACGATGACGATGGGCGCGGTGGCGAGGAAGGCGTAGATGCCGAACGCGGCCGACCAGCTTGACGATGATGCCCGCGGACGAGGCGCCCGCGAAGTAGGTGATGGAGGTCCAGAGGAAGTTCTGCCGCCACATCTGCCAGACCGGCAGCCCCGAGCGCAACGCGACGCCCGCCGCCACCATCCCGGAGTTGGTGACGTACTGGACGAGCGCCATGACGCAGACGGCCGAGATGTAAGCCGACGAGTCGCCAATCGGGAGTAGCTTGAGTTCGCCGCCGAAGACGAAGCGCAACACCCAGACCGTCAGGAAGGTCGAGCAGACGTAGACGCCCGCGTTGAAGCTCATCACCATCTTCTTCTTCGTGATGCGCAGCGAAGTGCATAGGGCGTCGGCCGCCGCCAGCAGGATGGCCGCCTCGCCGCCGAAGAAGAGCAGCGCGAAGAAGATGAAGGTGTCGGAGATGGAAATCTGCCCGCGCACGCGCGGAATCTTGACGGACACGCGCGAGCCGAAGGCCAGCGTCACCAGGCTGATGAGTATGAAGCGCAGGCCGAGCGTGACCGGTTGGAGACGCGTGACGGTGAACACGCATGCAGCCGCACCGAGCGAGATGACCGCCCACATGTACGGCTGCGAGATGCGCTGTCTGATGGTCGAGCTGAACATCGGTTGCGTCTTTGGGACGGGACGAGGGAAATGTTACGAGCGCGCCCGGGGCCTTACTATTGGGGCGGGCAGTGACCCGCGGGCGCTCGATATAGTGCAAGTGGTATTCCAGTGGCCGCGAGGCTGGGAGACGTAGAAAATCGGCCAAAAATGCGGCTTTTTAAGTTTGAACCGACGTGACCGGGAGAGGTTCGGTCAGTCAGACTGACGCGGGCATGTCAAGATGACAAAAAACCGCTCACCCGCCCCGCGAAGGGTCGGCCGGATGAGTGGTTTCAAGTTGGGGCTGACAGAGAGAGGTTCGGTTCTAACTTTTCGTGCCTGAGTTCCTTCCCGTTCCCGCTTGTTTCGCACGCCCGCGCAGACGGGCTCCGAAGGCCCATCCGCGCGGGGAGAGACTTATTTCGTGGGCGTCGTCGTGTTGGCGACCGCCGTGTATGCCGAGTTGCCGTTGGAGTTGTAAGCCCTGACCCGGTAGTAGTATTTCTTCCCGCCGGTCAAAGACGTGCTGGCGTAAGACTTTGAGTTGGCCGCGAGCGTGGTCAGCTGTGCGAAGGTGACCCCGTCCGTGGACCTCTCCACCTTAAAGCCGGTCTCGTCCGAGGAGCCGTCAGCCCATGTCAGGTTGATCTGCGTCTTGGAAGCGGCGACGGCCTTGAGCCCGCTCGGGGCGGCGGGCGGGAGCGACGCCTCGACCACCCGGCCCATGGCGGCGGTGTTGTCGCCCTGGATGAGCGCCTTGCTGGCCTGGACGCTCACGTCGGCGAGCAGCACGCCGTCACCTAGCAGCGCGCCGTCACCCAGCAGCACGCCGTCGGTTATCAGCGCCCCGTCCGCGAGCAGGACGCCGTCTCCGTAGAGCTTGTTGCAGAGCAGGAAGGGTACGCCGTCGCGCATAAGCGTTCCCGCGCTCGTCAGGATGTGGTCGCTCATGACGACGCCGTCGCTCATCAGCACGGCGTCGGTCATCAGGACGCCGTCCGCCATCAACGAGCCGTCGCCCAACAACGCCCCTAAGTTGTAGACAGTCTGGTACTTAGTGACGAGGTTCGTCCCCGTCGCGAAGGTGTGGTCGAGGACGAGGCCCTGCGCCCAGTTGAACTGCCAGCCCGCGATGGTCGTCTGCTGCGACCCGAAAGAGCCCGTTAGCATCGACGAGCCGACCGGGGTGGACGAGGAGAGGTCGGCGCGCACGAGCCGCGCCAGACGCATTGCGCCTTCGAGGTTGATCTGCGCCCGCGCCCTGCTCGAAGGTGTTGAAGCCCGGGAGCTGCTGCGCCGTGTACATCAAGAGCGCCTTGACCATGTTCGGCGTCAGGTTGGGGTTGGCCTGAAGCATCAGCGCCGCCGCGCCCGCCACCGCGGGCGTCGCCATCGACGTACCCGACAGGTACATCTGGTCGCGCGCCGAAGAGCCCGAGACGTTGGCGTCGAGCGTCGGGTTCTGCGTCACCAGAAGGTTCCCGGCCGCCTGCGCGTCGATGATCTTGTTCCCGGGCGCGACCACGTCGGGCTTGATCAGGTTGTCGTAGTGCTTCGCGCCGTAGGCGTCCGTCCAGAAGGAGCGGGTCGGGCCGCGCGAGCTGTAGGTCGCGATTTCGTCGTCGTTGCGCGCGTCGGTGCCGAAGGTGTTCGCGGCGCCGACCGTGATGACCGAGGGGTCGTTGCCCGGCGCGTGAATCTGCCCGTAGACCTTGTTGCCCGAGCCGTCCTTGCCCTCGTTGCCCGCGGCGGCCACGACGACTAGACCAGCGTCCACCAGGCCGCGGACGGCCAGACAGAGCGGGTCAACCGTGTAGGAGTCCACGGCCGCGGTGCCGAGGCTCATGTTGACGACGCGAATGTTGTAGGTCGTCCGGTTGGCCTTGATCCAGTCGATGGCGGCCAGGAGCGCAGAGACCGTGCCCGTGCCCTGCGAGTTGAGCACGCGCAGGTTGACGATCTTCGCGTTCGGGGCGACGCCGCGGTACGCGCCGTTCGAGACCTGACCGTTACTCGCCGCGACGGAGGCGACGTGCGTGCCGTGCCCGTAGGGGTCGTCCGTGCGATTTTCGCCGGTAAAATCCTTGCTGAAAGCGACGCGCGAGGCGCTGCCCGACTCCTGCGTGAACGCGGTGTGGTTAGCGTCGAGCCCTGAGTCGAGGACGGCGATGCCGACCCCCGTGCCGTCGTAGGTCGGGTTGTAGTTGGCCGACACGCGCGCGGCGTCGGCGCCCGTCGTCAGCGAGACGTGGCCGAGCAGCTTGACCTCGCGGTCGAGCGCGACGTAGCCGACATCGGAGCGCGCGGCGAAAGCCTCGACGGCCGCGGCCGGAAGGCTCACGGCGCGCAGAGGGAAGCTGGCGAAGGTCTTCGTCACCGTCCCGTTGTTGCTCTTGACGGCGTCGTCGAGCGTCCTGTTCCACACGCCGGCCGCCTTGACGATGACGTTGACCTTCCCCCCAGCGCGAGCTTCTGCCGCAGGTCGGCCGAGACCTTCTGCCTGCCGCCGGGGGGACGTCTTGCGCGCCTGCGCGCGGGGCACACGGCCACGTGAGCGCGGCGGCGACCGCAGCGACCGCGGCCAGACAGGCGAGCGTGATTTGAGATGTACTCGCCGTACATCGTCAGTGGTCGTTCGCGCCTGATTAGTTAGCCGGGGAGCCCGGCCGCTCTCGCACGGCCGCGCGCGTCACGTCGGACGCCGCGCTGCCACGGTCGTAAGGATGCCGCACGTACATCAGGTGACAGGTTATCCGCCTGAGATTCGTCACGACTGCGACGACCGCCCCGCCGAGCAGGACGCCTCTGTCATAGACGCCGCTGCATACCTGCTGACGAGCGAACTGCGCGGCGATGCCGACGCCCGCGCCATCGACTGTCGTCGGCGGCTGTTGCCCGGCCCCTCGAGCGCTGCACGGACGGCGTCGGCGCCCTCGTCGCGAGTCCCTTCGCCGGCCGTCTCGCCTGCGCGGTCGCGCGACACCGACTTGTCCTCTCGCGCCGCTCGCCAGCGTTCTCGAGCGGCCGAGGTCGGCAGCTCCAACGCGTAGGAGCCTGAGCAGCGCGTGATTGTCCCTTCAGGCGCATGCCGGCGCGCATCAGGAAGGTTCGAGCAGCGGCGTAGGCGCTCTGTTCAACTGAACAATGACCGTCTACGCGGCGGCTCCCGGTCTTGCGCACGTAGCTGTTCGATCTCCGAAGAGACCTTCGCGGCGCGCTTCTCGGTCTCGTCGCCTGACGACGCCAGCACACGGTTCGCGGGCACCAGCGAGATGATCGCTGCAGCGACCGAGCGTCAATGCTCTGCGTTCTCTTCTCATGGTCTCTTCCGGAGGGGGCTCATTGCATCTTTTCTCCTCAATGGGTTTCGACGTGGCGCCGAAACACACATCTACCGCCCCGCCGGCCTTCATGCAGCCCCCGTTCCACCGACGGAAAAGTGGAAAACGTGAAAGCGGAGAAAATAAGCGGATTCGACCGGCCGGCAGATGAGGCCGACGGTCAGACTGATTGTGTTGCGCTTAGATTGACCGACCCGTTCGGGTCAAAGAGATGGGACACGTAAGGATAAGTGAGGCGGGGATAACGAAGAACTCGGGGCGCAAGCGGTTCTAACCTTCGTCCCCGTCATCTTCCGGGAACCGCGCGCGGAAGTCTTTCGACGCGAGGCGGAGCGCGAGCCAGTCCTCGAAGATTTCGGGCTGGTTGAGCCAGACGGTGAACCACTCGGCCATCTCGGTCTTCTCGGCGCGCTTGCGCTCGTTGACGTTCGGGTTGCGCGCGATCATCTGCGCGCGCTGCTTGCCCTTGAGGACGGTCTCCTGCACGCGCCGCGAGCCCCTCCTTGTCGCCCTTGCGCCGGAACTGCTTCCGCAGGTTGTCGAGCCGGCGGATGGCGGCGCGGCCTCCTCGAAGGTCGAGAACTTGAGGACGTTGCGGAACGCCGCCTCGTAAGGGTCCTGCGTGCGCCAGCGCGCGTCCATGTCCAGGACCTCGGCGTGGCGCAGCTCCGCGCCCTCGTCGGCGAGCACGCGCGCCACGCGCGCGGGGCTCTCGACCGCGCCCTCGCCGAAGCGCTCGCGCACGGCCTCGCGCACCGCCTCAAGCTCCTCCGCGCCCACCGACTCGCAGTCGAGGTGCTCCCACACCTCGATCATCAACTCGCGCTTCGTCCGCGCCTGCCACTCCTTCTGCGCCATCACGCCTGAGCTTACGACGCGCCCAGGGCAAACGGCAATGGCAGATGGCAGAAGTACGACGCGCTCCGCGCGAGGAACTTTCAACGGCTCTAACGTCTCCCCACTGCCTTCTGCCTCTGCCTCTCCGGCTGCGTTCGCCCTCCGTTTGCGGTACAATTTCTCTTTCTTTCGCATGCCGATGACTCACGCAGTACACATGGAGGACGCGCACGCCGCGCTCAGCAAGTTCTTCGGGTTCGAGGGTTTCCGCGAGGGGCAGGGCGAGGTCGTCGAGTCGATTCTGGCCGGCCACGACACGGTCGTCGTGATGCCGACGGGCGGCGGCAAGTCGCTCTGCTTCCAGCTCCCGGCGCTCATGCGCGACGGCGTGACGGTCGTCGTCTCGCCGCTCATCGCGCTGATGAAGGACCAGGTGGACGCGCTCCACGCGCGCGGACTTGCCCGCGACCTTCATCAACAGCTCGCTCGACTTCGAGGAGCAGAAGGAGCGCATCGCGGGCGTGCGCCGCGGCGACTTCAAGCTCCTCTACGTCGCGCCCGAACGCTTCCGCAGCAACCACTTCGTCGAGACCTTGAAGAGCGTCAACATCTCGCTCTTCGCCGTGGACGAGGCGCACTGCATCTCCGCATGGGGTCACGATTTTCGTCCCGACTACCTTCGTCTACAGTCCTTCCGCGAGGCGATCGGGCGCCCGCAGACCGTCGCGCTCACGGCGACGGCCACGCCTTACGTCCGCGCCGACATCATCGAGCAGCTCAAGCTCGACGACCCGCGCGCCTTCGTCAGCGGCTTCGACCGCCCCAACCTCTCGCTCGGCGTCGTCCACACCGAGAAGGAGCGCGAGAAGTACGCGCGCATCAAACAGCTGGCGCACGAGTACGCGGGGCAGTCCGGCATCGTCTACACCTCGACGCGCAAGTCGGTCGAGCAGATCACGCGCAAGCTCCTGGACGCGCGGCTCTCGCGTCGTCGGCTACCACGCCGGGATGACCGACGAGGAGCGCGTGCGCGCGCAGGACGACTTCATGTCGGGGCGCGCGCAGATCATCGTCGCCACGAACGCCTTCGGCATGGGCATCGACAAGCCCGACATACGCTTCGTCGTCCACTTCCACCTGCCCGGCTCCATCGAGGCTTACTATCAGGAGATCGGCCGCGCGGGCCGCGACGGCCAGCAGTCGGTCTGCCTGCTCCTCTTCAACTACGCCGACAAGCGCACGCAGGACTACTTCATCGAGGGCTCGTACCCGCCGCCCGAATTGATCGCCAAGGTCTACGAAGCGCTCGTCGCGCACGAACCAGCAGCGCATCGAGTTATCGACGCGCGAGATCGCCGCGCGCGCGGGCCTGCGCAACGAGATGGCCGTGCAGTCCGCGCTCATCACGCTTGAGAAGGCCGGCCACATCGAGCGCGGCACGGGCGCGGAGAACCGCGCCGCGCTTGCGCCTGCTCATGCCGCCGCACCTCGCGCGCGAGAACGTCGAGCGCGCGCGCAGCGCGCAGCTCAAGCAGGTCCTCTTCGGCCTGCTCGGCGGCTACGGCTTGAACGAGCGCGCCGACGCAGAGATCGACGTGGCCGACTTCGCCGACACGCTCGGGCATGGAGCTGGCGCAGACGCGCCGCACGCTCTCGTCGCTCGCCGAGGCGGGCGTCCTCAGCTATCAGCCGGCGCGGCGCACGCGCGGCGTCGTGATGCTCGACGAGCAGCCCGCGACGCGCCTGCGCATCCGGCCGGAAGACCTCGCGCGCCGCGCCGCGCTCGAACAGCGGAAGCTGCGCGAGATGATCTCGCTTCTGCTACACGGAGAACTGCTACCGCGCCTTCATCCTCGACTACTTCGGCGACCGCTCGCACGACGGCACCTGCGGCAAGTGCGGCAACTGCCTCCTGCAGGGCGCCGCCGCGCGCGGCGCCGGCGCGCGCCGCCGCTCGACGCGCCGCGCGACCTCGACCGCTTCATCATGAAGCACGTGCCCGCCGGGCTCGACCTCGAAGAGGAGCTGGCCGGGCAGTCGCGCACGCGCAAAAGGCGCGAGGCCGCCGAGGCTCCCGCGACTTCGACGAAGAGGACGACGGCGCGGCTCCATCGCCGTCACCGAGCCGCGCGAGCTGTCGGAAGACGAGCGGCTGACGGTGCGCAAGATTCTCGCGTGCGCGGCGCGCATGGGCGGGCGCTTCGGCAAGGGGATGCTCGCGTCGGCGCTGCGCGGCTCGCGCTCGGCCAAGCTCTCGCAGGCCGGGCTCGACCAGCTCTCGACCTACGGCATACTTTCGGGCATGACGCAGGACGAGATACTGCTCTACGTTGACGCGCTCGTCGCCGCCGGCTGCCTGCACGTCACGGGCGGCGCGTACCCGACCATCTCGCTCACGCACACGGGCGGCGAAGTGATGCGCGAGCGCGCCGACGGTCCAACTGCGCCTGCCGCCGCTCTACACCGGCCCCGCCTACGCCGCGACCCCTCGCGCGACACGCTCCGCAACGCAGCGCCGCGCCGGCCGCGCCGAAGACGAGCACCGTTGACGAGACCTACGCGCTCTACGAACAGGGGCTCACGGTCGAAGAGATTTGCGCGCAGCGCGGCCTGACCGAGATCACGGTCGAAGGCCACCTCGCCGACTGCATCCTCCGCGGCCGCCCCTTCGACGTGTCGCAGTTCGTCTCGACGGAAGACCGCGCGCACATCGAGCGCGCCGCCGCCAGCTCGGCACCGAGCGCCTCAAGCCCCTGCGCGAAGCGCTCCCGCGCCACATCACCTACCGCATGATCCGCTTCGTCGTCGCCGACCTCCAACGCGCCGCCGGCCTCGGCGCGAGCGCAGAGTAGGCAGATAGCATAGGCAGTTGAAAGCACGAGCATATCTGTCCGGGCGCGTCAGCGCGAAGGAGAACGAAACAGCCGATGACACGGAGGCGGCTTGTACGCTCTCGCCGCCTCCGGGGTCTACACGTGCTGGCGCTGTCTTTGTCACGCTAGCGCTGACCGTTATCTGCCATACTGCTCTGCTACTCCCTCTCTCGCCCTCGCCGACCGTGTCGTTGAAGCCGCGGAAGCCTTCGGTGCCGGCGTAGGCGACCGTGCGGCCGAGGGGCCGTGCCGCGGCGGATGCGCGTGAAGACGATGAGGTTGAAGAAGTGCATCGCGCCGAGGACGAGCAGCACCAGCCCGACCTTCCACGACAGAGCCTCGATGCCCTCCTGCGCGGTCTCGACCTCGTAGCCGAGCTTGAGCGCCAGCGTCACGTAGCCGAAGTTGATGAGGTAGAAGCCGACGACGAGCAGGTGGTTGACCGAGTCGGCCAGCGCCTCGTTGCCGTGGAAGACATCGACGAGGAAGATGCGGCCGTTCTTGTGGAGCGTCTGCGCGACCCAGACCGTGAGCGCCACGCTCAGGCAGACGTAAGAGAGGTATGTGATGACGATGGTGGTCATGATTCGCCTCCTTTGCTGTCGGGGGCGCCAGCGCCACGGCCGCGTCCGCGCGTCCGTTCCAGCGTGCGCCTCTCGCCCCGCACATGCTTCAACCCGCGTGCCGCGTCGCCGGCTCTCGAATTTCCTTCGCACGAGACGCGGCGCCTGTGTGGCGCAATGCCGATTCGTGCTAGAGTCTTCGCATTCCGCTAACGAGGAGGGAGAATCACTTTGAGCCGCAACCCGAACGCGAGCCGCCGCAGCCCGAGCAGCAGCCCGAGCTTCCGCCCACGCACCCCGACGACCCGGCGCAGCCCGAGCCGCTGCCGCTCCCGCCCGACGCGCCCACGCCCACCGCGCCCGTGCGCGAGCCCGGCACGCCGAAGCCCGCCGGCGACCCGCCCCGTCAACGAGCCGACGCGGCTGGTGTAACTTCAACCCGACCGACGACGATGGAAACCGTCAACGAACACGCGCGGCTGACTAACGCGAACACCGAGGCGGCCGCCGCACATCCCTGCGCAGGCTTTGAGCGCGCGGCTCGCCGAGGTGGCGCGCGCCTTCGCGCGAAGCCCTTCGTGCCGCACCCGCTCTTCCCCGGCCCGCACGCGCAGACCATCGTCTCGTCGATCCACTTCCCGCGCCGCGCGCCTTCCGCGCCGACCGCGCGCTCTACGAGTCGCGCCTCTTCGAGGTCGAGCCCGGCACGAGCGTCCTCCTCCGCTGCCGCTGGCAGCAGGAGAGACGCGCCGCGCCGACCCTGCTGCTGCTGCACGGGCTCGAAGGCTCGACCGACTCGCTCTACGTGCTCGGCACGGCGCGCAAGGCTTACCGCCGCGGCTTCAACGTCGTCGCGATGAACATGCGCAACTGCGGCGGCACCGAGCACCTCGCCGCCACGCTCTACCACAGCGGGATGACCGGCGACATCGGCCGCGTCCTCCTCGAAGAGCTGGCCGGGCGCGAAGGGCTGACGCGAATCTTCCTCGCGGGCTTCTCGATGAGCGGCAACATGGTTCTGCGGCTCGCGGGCGACTACGGCGCGGAGGCTCCCCGCCGCGCTCGCGGGCGTCGCGGCCGTCTCGCCCTCGATAGACCTCGACTCCTGCGCCTCGGCGCTCGAACGCCGCGCCAACGCGCTCTACCGCTGGAGCTTCGTCAAGCACCTGCGCGAACGCGTCCGGCGCAAAGAGCCGGCTGCGCCCCGGCACCTTCGACACGCGGCACCTGCGCCGCGTGCGCACCATCCGCGAGTTCGACGAGCGCATCACCGCGCCGCACGGCGGCTACCGCGACGCCGCCGACTACTACGCGCGCACCAGCTCGCGCGCTGTCATCGGCGACATACGCGTCCCGACGCTCATCATCCACGCGCTCGACGACCCGCTCATCCCCGCCGAGCCCTTCCTCGACCGCGGCATTCGCCGACAACCCCGACGTGCTGCTCGTCCTCACGCGCCGCGGCGGCCACGTCGGCTTCCTCTCCGACCGCGCCGGAGGCGAAGACCGCCACTGGGCCGAGAACCGCGTCGTCGAGTTCTTCGACTTCGCGCGTGAAGACAGGGCTTAGTCGCCGCGGGGGCGGTTGAGCCTGACCTTGTCAGTCGCCTCTTACAACCGTGCTTCTGACCTTCACCTTCCCCTGCACTTGCCTTTTGCCTTTTGCCTTCACTAAGCTTGGGGCCGTTTTCCAATCGAAGATGGAAACGTTCGTCAGAATTCTCGCGGTCTTCCTTCTGGTCATCGCCAACGGCTTCTTTGTCGCCTCGGAGTTCGCCCTCGTCGGCGTGCGCCGCACGCGGATCGACACGCTGGCCGAAGCGGGGCAACCGGCGCGCGCGCCGCCTGCTCGCCTTCAGGACGACCTCAACGCATACATCTCCGCCACGCAGCTCGGCATCACGCTCTCCTCGCTCGCGCTCGGCTGGATCGGCGAACCGACCCTCGCGCACCTGCTCGAACCGCCGTTCGACGGCTCGCGCCAGCCTCCCGCCGCCCTACGGCGATATTCTCCGACTACGCCCATCTCGTCGCCTCGGTCATCGCCTTCATCGTCATCACCTTCCTCCACATCGTCCTCGGCGAGCAGGCGCCGAAGACGTTCGGCGCTGGAGTGCGCCGAGCGTGTGGCGCTGGCGGTCGCGTGGCCGATGGAGCTCTTTCTACAAGATCTTCAGTTGGCCGATCCGACTGCTCGACTGGGCCGGCACGCGCACCGTCTGCCTCTTCGGCCTGCGCCCCACGAACGAGCACGCCTCCGATCTACACCGAGGAGGAGCTAGCGCCACCTCATCAGACGCTTCGCAGAAGGGCGGCCAACTCGAAGGAGGAGGAGCAGCGGCTGCTCGACCGCGTCTTCGACTTCGGCGAGGCCGAGGTGCGCGAGGCGATGGTCCCGCGCACCGAGGTCGCAGGCCGCTCCCCGTCGACGGCGACGCTCGAAGAGTTCGCGCGACGCTCTTCTCGAGACCGGCTACTCGCGCCTCCCCGTCTACCGCGAGCGGCTCGACGACGTCGTGGGAGTCCTCTTCAGGAAGGACATCATGCCATGCCTGGGCACTGTCGGCGCGCCGAGATTTCGACCTGGAGAGGCTGGCGCACCCGCCGTTTCGTCCCGGCGACCGCGCGCTCGGCGACGTGCTCAGCGCAGATGCAGTCGTCGCGCGCGCACTTCGCCTTCGTCATCGACGAGCACGGCGGGATCGAAGGCATCCTCACGCTCGAAGACCTGCTCGAAGAGATCGTCGGCGAGATCAGACGACGAGTACGACGAGGAGGTGCGCGAGCAGATCGTCGCGGAGCCGACGGCACCTACCTCCTCGACGGCATGCTCGCCGTGCGCGACGCCAACCGGCGCTTCAAGCTGAGGCTGCCCGAGGAGGCGGGCTACACGACGCTCGCCGGCTTCCTGCTCGCGCGCGCCGGGCGCATCCTGCTCCCCGGCGAGGCCGTCGAGCACGAGGGCGGCACCTTCACGGTCGAGCACGTCGAAGGGCGGCGCATACGCCGCGTGCGCTACACGCCGCCGCCCCGCCGCCGAAGAGCCGGGGGAGCGGGAGGCGGCGTGAGCGGAATACGCCTGCGCACTTGAAAGGAAGGGACTGGGCGACAGCAGACAGCGCGGAGTTGGCCTTGACGCTGCTCCTGATGGCGGTGCTGCTCGTCGTCGCGGTCGTCGCCGTCGTCGTCTTCTTCCGCGTCTGGCGCAAGGAGAACAAGGGGCGCGACCGCAACTTCTTCGAGTAAGGTAGTGGCCGAGTTGAGGTATTTTATTTTTGACCTCATTTTTTTGTCTTGACGTGCAAGCCTACTCGAACGGATCAACGACCGCGGGCCGCTCACCCCGACGGCCGAGACGCTGCGGCACCTGCAAGTGGCCCACCTCCTCTCGGTCCCCTTCGAGAATCTCAGCGTTCACTCGGGGGAGCCGTCGTCCTCGACGACGGGGCCCTCTTCGACAAGATTGTGAGGCGCCGGCGCGGCGGCTTCTGCTACGAGCTGAACGGGTTGTTCGCTGCGCTACTACGGGACTGGGCTTCGAGTCGAGATGCTCTCGGCCGAGGTGGCGCGCGCGAAGGTGGATTCGGGCCGGAGTTCGACCACATGGCGCTGATGGTCACGCTCGAAGAGCGCTGGCTTCCGGACGTCGGCTTCGGCGACGCGTTCCTCGAGCCGCTCCTGTTGACGAGCGGGCGGAGCAGGCGCAGGGCGCACTTGCTTTCCGCATCGACGCCGCCGGAGACCGTCTGGTCCTTGTGCCTGGGCGGGGGCGGCGAATGGGAGACGCATATCGCTTCAACCTTGAGCCGCACGGGTATGCCGACTACGCCGAGATGTGCCGCTTCCATTAGACCTCACCGAAGTCGGCAACTTTACGCGGGGCCGCGTCTGCTCGCTCCTTTCACGGACGAGGGGCGCGTGACGCTCGAGTGGGTCGCGGCTCATCACGACCACGCGGCGGCGAAAGAGTCGAGCGCGAGCTGGCCGACGAGGTCGAGCAAGACGCCGCGCTGCTCGAACACTTCCGCATCTCGATGCACGGCTCGGTGCGGGAACCCGTAGACGCTCGAACCGAAGGGCACCGACCTGATGAGAACGAAATCAACCCTCGCCTGCATCGCGCTGGCGCTTCTCTGTTCGGCCAACGCTTTCGCGCGTCAGACCGGGCCGGACGTTCAGCTCTCGCCGAACGCACCCAGGGACAAGCCGGGCTCGGTCGCGGCCGAAGACCTCCGCCGGTTCGAGGAGGCCATCAGGCCCCACGTCGAGCAGGCGCGGAAGACCTACCCCGAGGCGAAGCAGCGTTTTCTCAAGGGGCTGCCGCGGGGTCACACCTTCTTCGTCACCACGCGGCTCTACGACGCCCAGCGCCACTTCGAGCAGCTATTCGTCGCCGTCAGCGAGATTAAAGAGGGAAGGATTCGGGGAATGATCGCGAGCGAGGTGCGCATCGTCGCGGGCTACCGGCAGCGCGATAAATACAGCTTCTCCGAGAGTGAGCTGTACGACTGGACGATCAGCAGACCCGACGGCACCGAGGAGGGCAACTTCGTCGGCAAGTTCCTCGACACCTATCAGGTGCAGACGCTCCGCGAGGATGTGCCGCCGACGTATGCCCCTGTGACGCCGGAAAAGATGAACCGCCGGCTCGAAGAGGCGGCGGTCAAGTATCAGGAGTACGCCCCCGTCCCGCGTATCCTCCTCTACGATGTCGCCTATCCGCGCGACGCGCAGGAGTACGCGCGGCTCGACGGGCACGCGGTACTCCTCATCACGACGCTCTCGCAGGAACGCGGCGAGCTGCCGCTGCGCAGGGTCTACGCCTCAGCCGGTGGACAGGAGGTGGAGCTGAAGCTCCTGAAGCTCGTGCTCTCGGAGCAGACGGCCGCGGGCGACCTCTCGGCCAAAACGTTCGGGCCGTTCCGCGAGGACGCCCTCTACCTTCTGCCCCTTCACATGCGCGCCCGCGCCGGGGAGCTGCTGGCGGACTTCGCGATTAACAGAACGCGCATGAAGGTCGTCGATTTCGGCACGCCTTTGCCCGACGACGTGAGCAAGTTCGGCATCAAACCGCCGACGGGCTCGGGGCCTGCGGCCGACGCCCTGCAAGCGTTCATCAGGCGCGAGTACCCGAGCTTCTTCAAGGAGTGACCCGCAGCCCCTTCGCGACTCCACGGCTTCCGGTTAACGCGAGTCAGATCGATTTTCAAGGAGCCAGATATGAAGACTTCACGGGTGGTGCTCTTAACGCTGACCTTACTCGCGCCTCACTTATGTGTGGCCCGACCAAACTCGGCCGCCGAACGCGCGTGGAAATCTTTCTTCGCCGCCTTCCGCGCCGCCGCCGCGAGGCGTGACCGTGCGGCCCTCAGAAAAATGATGGCGCCTGATTTCTTCACGTCGGGCGGCGTCGGCGACGATAACGGGGACGGCGACAGCCGCGACGAGACCTTCGACTTCTGGGATGAGCCTCTCACGCGCGGCTGGGAGGCGCTCAACCGCGTGTTGGCGCAGGGCGTGGTTCCGAATACGACTTTGACCGCCCCTGGACACAGCGGCCCGAGCAAGGTGGCCCCGCCGTTGGCGAACAACCGGAGAGCTATGAGACGCGCGAGCCTCGACTGGTATGCGGTCTTCCGGTTCAGCGAAGGGCGCTGGTACTGCGTGACGTTCGTCCAGTGTTGCGATTAGGACGGCGGCAGAACCGTACATGAGCGGCGCGCGGTAAACTGAGCGACACGCATGTTTCTTCTACGCGAACCTTCCGCCCTGTTTATTGAATCCTTTCTCGCCGCGCAGCGGGAGCAGCCATTCTCTTATCCGGAGGTCGGCGCATCGCGCGGGTCGGCGCCTGCCGGATACAACGTCGATCATAACCGCGTCCTGCTCGGCTCCGGCGAAGAGTCTTTCGCCAGGGCGAGGTCGGCCATCCGTTCGTGGCAGATGTTCGACCTCGGCTGGTGCCGGCTCTCTCCACACGACGCGCCCGTCGAGGTCGGCACGACCGTCGCCGTGCTCGTCCGCCACTTCGGGTTCTGGTCTTTGAATGCCTGCCGCATCGTCTATCTGCTTGAGGAACGAGGGGAGCTGCAAAGATACGGTTTCGCATACGGGACGGTGGCCGGGCACGCCGAGGTGGGCGAAGAGAGGTTCAGCGTCGAATGGGACGGGACTGACGGGTCGGTCTGGTATGACCTCTACGCATTCTCCCGCCCGGGGCACCTGCTGGCGAGGGCGGGCTACCCTTTGAGCCGTGCGTTGCAACGACGATTTGCCAGTGAGTCGAAGGCGGCGATGGTCAGGGCATCGGACGGCCGCGCCTGACGACGGGGCTGCTCACGAAACTGCTTTGCAGGCGAGTGCGGCCATGCTGCGGCAAGTGCGGCCTCCGCCGCTCCAACACACAGCCGGGCCGACCCATTCGGCACAACAGTAGTTAGATTGCTGGTTGTCGAACAATATTAGTTCGCAGGTAATGGGTAATGGAAAAGAGCGCGCTCATACCACATCTACCGATTATAAAAGATTACCTCACTTTTAGAGATGGCATGGGCTCTGATGCTGTACGATCTGCTGGAATATTATTGGAGCAGTTACCTTACTGTCTGGATAGTGCTCACTACTCCATATTACAGATAGTTAAGATGCAGCAAGCCCTAGCTGAAACGTTAAAAGGAGTTCCGGCTAGCAATAGTAGTAACTTGAATCTAAAACTTCTTGAACCCAGCGAGCGTGACCCGATTGCATTTATGGTAGATGGTTTCCTAGATTAGGCTAGGAGAGCGCAAAATGCACTCATACCCTACTTCCGTCGGCACTGTTGGCTCTTGATTACCTAATAGTTTGAATGAGTTAATGAAGAAACTCGATAAGGGAGCAACTACTTTACCGCCTTCTATTTTTAAAGAATTGAAGAGTTACTGGGGTGGTCATGGCAAAAAGCTAAAAGCATATCGCGATCTGGCTCAGCATCATGCGCTAGTATCTTCGGAAGGCTATCAACTTAATATACCCTGATCGTACACCGTACGTTGCTGCCATTGTTGCCTAATAATCCGGAGGAAAAGGGTATTGCAAGTTTAAAGTTAAACGATCCAGTCATACACGCCTTCCTGTATATACTTAATGAATTTACGAAGCTATTAGCAATCACTTACAGGGTTACAGATTTAATACTTCCTACAGAAATGAATCGAAATCAATCTCCCGCAACGCTATTCCCGCGCAATACTTTTAAGTTAGGTAAACCTATTTCAGGGCAAGCGATCCGCGATGAAAAGGCGGTACAAGAGAAGATCGCACAATGCACCGAACGACAAGCAGCTTGGAGTGCCCGGTTTCGCCCAGCCCTCAGATGAGCGAC
Source organism: uncultured Acidobacteriota bacterium (assembly GCA_963726735.1). Lineage (GTDB taxonomy): Bacteria > Acidobacteriota > Blastocatellia > Pyrinomonadales > Pyrinomonadaceae > QHXN01. The sequence goes on along the minus strand of CAVSDM010000016.1, from coordinate 1,402,780 downwards.
CACCCTTAAAGCCAGAATATATAACGGTCTTCGATATGTAAGCTCAGTATGTCGGCCGCAACCTGACATCAACTTTGAAGTGCAACACTGACTGAGGTTGCGTTAGAAGCGATTCGCGCGGCGGCCTAAAAATGGAGCAACTACGGCGAGCGCGTGATGTGCGGCGTTGAGTTAGCCTGAGACTTCACTGCGTCTGCTTCTCTAATTTTTTGAGGATGCGGGCGGCCTGATTGCGGCCGACGAGGGGGACGCGCTCGTCTTCGATCAGCTCGCGGATGAAGGGGACGAGTTGTTGGCTGTCGGAGAGATAGTCGCGGTTGATGAGGGAGTCGAGCTTGTTGATGAGCTTGGGCGTTTCGAGCGGCTGGCTCTCGCGGGCGACCTCCAGCTCGAAGACGAGGACGGACTGCTCGGACGCCTTGCGGTACTCGTTGGCGAGACCCTGCGCGTCCACGTTCTGGCTGTAGTTGAACTCGGCCGTGCGCTCGCGCCCGCCCCGCCGCATCGTCAACTTCGTCTGCCCCATGCTCGGGTAGGTGCGCTCGCCCTGATAGTTGGCCTGCGAGTCGAGGAACCCGAGCGCCTCCCAGCGCGCGCGCACGCGTGCGAGCGCCGTCGGCGACAGCTCGAAGGGCTCGATGATCTGCTCGGTGTCGGAGCGGCGCTCGAAGCGTATCTGGCCGTGCCCCTTGTCGTCGTGCTCGATGCGGATGAAGTAGACGAAGAAGTCGGGCTGCTTGAACTCGTAGACGTAGTGCGCGGCGTTCGGGTCTTCCTTCGGCTTCGCGGGGATGCCCGCGCGCACCGACGCGGGCACCTCCTCAGTTCCCTGCCCATCCTCGGGACGCTGCGAGAACCTTCTTCGGCTGAGTCTGCTGGACGGAAGGGGTCGGCGTGCGTCGCCTTGCGCGGCGCCTGCGCCTCTACGGGAAGGCCGCGCCCGTCGAGACGAGCGCGGCCGCCAAAGCGAAACCTAAGACCCTCAAACGCATGCTTACTCGAACCTCACGGAGACGAGGCGCGAGATGCCCGCCTCCTCCATCGTCACGCCGTAGAGCGCGCGCGCCATCTCCATCGTCCGCTTGTTGTGCGTGATGACGATGAACTGCGTCTCGGCAGACATCTCCTTGATCTTCGCCGTGAAGCGGCCGACGTTAGCCTCGTCGAGCGGCGCGTCCACCTCGTCGAGGAGGCAGAAGGGCGACGGCCGGTAGCTGGAAGACGGCGAGCACGAGCGCCAGCGCCGCCATCGCCTTCTCGCCGCCCGAGAGCAGCAGCACGTTCTGCAAGCGCTTGCCCGGCGGCTGCGCCACGATGTCGATGCCGGACTCCAGCACGTCGTCCGCATCGAGCATGCTCATCTCGCCGCGGCCGCCGCCGAAGAGTTCGAGGAAGAACTGCCCGAAGTTGCGGTTGATCTCCTCGAAGGCGTGGCGGAAGCGTTCGCGCGAGCGCTGCTTGATCTCGCGCAGCGCCTCCTCGGTCGAATGGATCCCGTCGGTGATGTCCAGCCGCTGCGCCGTGAGGAACGTCAGGCGCTCCTCGTTCTCGGCCAGCTCTTCGAGCGCCATCATGTTGACGGCGCCGAACGACTCGACGCGGGCGCGCAGCTCTTCGAGATGCGCGCGCGATGCTTCGAGGTCGAAGCCCTCCTCGGCCGGGTGCGCGGCGGCCACCTCTTCGAGCGGCTGGTTCAGCTCACTCACACAAGACTCGCGCACGAAGTTGAGCCGCGCGGCCGTCTCGGCCCGCTGGACTTCGAGCGCCGCGCGCGAATCCCTCGCGGCCGAAGCCTGCTGGTGCAGCTCGGTCACTTCGAGCGTCAGGGCGTCGGCGCGCTCGCGCGACTCCGCGAGACGGGCCGCGGCCTCACCCACACGACGCTCAAGGGCGGCGCGCTCGTTCTCGGAGCCGGCCGAAGACGTCTTCGAGTTCCGTCAGTGAGCGGCGCAGCGCTTCGAGCCTGTCGCCCGCCTCCGCGACCTCCTGCTCATGGCGTTCGAGCCGCGACTGTAGCTCCGCGGCCTCCGACTCCATGCGGCGCAGCTCGGCCGCCGCCGCACGACGGCGCTCTCCCGCGGCCGCAGCCTGCGCACGCTGCGCGCCGAGGTTCTCGCCCTCGGTCGCCGCGGCCCGCCGCGCCTCGGTCAGCGCCTCGGCGGCTTCGGCGACCGAACGCTGCGCGGCGGCGCGTGACTCCTGCGCGGTCTCAAGCTCCGCGATCTGGCGCGCACGTCGCTCCTCGACCTCGCGCCGCTCCTCGGCGAGACGCGCGGCGTCGTCCGCCACGACGCGCAGGTGGCGCTCGGCGCGGTCGATCTCCTGCTTGAGCTGCGCGGCGCTCACCTCGCGCGCGACGTGCTCGCGCTCCTCGCGCCCGATCTCGTCGTTGAGGAGGACGAAGGCGTCCTCCAACTCTGACAGACGCCCGCGCGCACCCTGCGCCGCCTCATCGGCGAAGACAAGGTCGGCCTCCAGGCCCACCATCCGCAGCTCAAGCTCGCGCATCTCGCGCTTGAAGGCGAGCAGTCCCGCGCCCTCCTCCGAGACCGGGTGCCCGCCCGCCGCGATGAGCTGGCCGGCGACAACCCATTCGCCCGCGGCCGTCACGCACATCTCGCCCGTGGGCAGCGTCAGGAGCATCGCGCGCTCCAGGTCCGAAGCTACGCGCGCGGTCATCTCGCGCGCGAGCGTGCGCGAAAGAACCGCGCCTATCTCACGCGGCGCGCCGAGCAGATTGGCGACCCGTGTCTCTTCATCAATGTCGGAAGCGACTTCGTCATTTGCACCGAGACGGCGGAGAGCGTCATCTTCATCGGTGAGTGTCCTGCTCTGCGACTCGTCCGACTCGTCCAGCTCGGCCGCGCCGCCGTGCAGGCCCGCGACGAGGAAGGTCGCGCGGCCGGCGTTCGTCGCCTGAAGCCACGCGGCGGCGCGCACGGCATCGTCCGGCGTCGGCACGATGACCGATTGCAGGTACGGCCCGAGCACGCTCTCGACGGCGCGCTCCCAACGCGGCTCGACGCGCAGCACGTCGGCCACCGTGGCGACGACGTGGAAATCGCGCGGCGCGTCCCCCTCCAGCGGCGCGAAGATGCGCTGGACGGACTGCGAGTAGAGAGAGTGCTGCGTGTCGATCTCGCTGAGCGTGTCCAGGCGATGACGGACACGCGCCGACTCGTCGCGGACGCGCGCGTGCTCGGCGGCGGCGGCGGCCACTTCGGCCCGCGCGTCGGACAACTCGCGCGTGCGCGCTTCACGCTCATGGTAGAGCGCGTCGAGGTGCGCGCGGGCGGAAACGATCTCGCCCTGAAGCTTCTCGGCCTCGGCCTTCGCCTGCTCGTGCGCGGCCGACGCGCGCTCGCCCTCGCGCGCGAGCCCCTCGGCCTGCGCGGCCAGTTTGTCGAGCACGGTTTCGAGCTGGCGGCCGATCTCCGCCAGCCGTTCGGCCGCGGCCGTGTGCGTCAGCAGTTCCGCACGCGCGGACTCAATCGTGGTCTCGGCCTCGACGACCTCAGCCGTGCGCCGCGCATAGGTGCCTTCCGCCTCTTCGAGCTGGCGCGCGCTCTGCTCAGCCGCCTCGCGCATCTGCACGTCGCGCAGCACGAGCGACTCGCTCTCGGCCGTCACTGAAGTGAGCCGCGCGCGCACCGCCTCCGCCTCGCGCCGCACCTCGGCCAGACGTTTTTCGAGTGAAGATATCTGCTCGCCCTGGTATGCGCGCTCGCGCTCGCGGCGGTCGAACCTGAGGGCGGACTCCGAGACGGCGGCGCGCGCCTCCGACAACTCCTCCTCACGCGCACGCGCCTCGGTCGTCGCGCGCCGCGCCTCCTCCTCGCGCTCATCCAACTCCTGCGCGAGCCGCTCGACCTCCTCGTTGGCCGTGTCGAGCCCTTCGCGCAGGGCTAAGAGCCGCGCGTTGAGGTCGCGCTCGTCGGCCGCGTAGACGTTGCGTAAAAGCTCGCGCAGCTCCTCGCGAATCTGGTGATAGCGCCGCGCCTTCGCGGCCTGCCGCCGGAGCGAACCGACCTGCCGCTCAATCTCGGAGATGATGTCGGAGACACGGTTGAGGTTCGAGCGAGCGGCTTCGAGGCGGGCTTCGGCGGCGCGCTGGCGCACGCGGAACTTGGTGATGCCGGCGGCCTCCTCGATGAGCGTGCGGCGATCCATCGGCTTGGCCGAGAGTATCTGGCCGATGCGCCCCTGCTCGATGATGGCGTAGTGTGCGCCCGAGAGGCCCGTGCCAGAGAAGAGATCCTGGATATCGCGCAGGCGACAGACACGGCCGTTCAGGAGGTACTCGCTCTCGCCGTCGCGGTAGAGGCGGCGCGTGACCGAGATGCTCTCGCCCGGCGCGAAGTCGAGCGCGAGGCGGCGCGGACGCCAGTGGCGCTTGTGCGCGCGGCCCTTCGGCGCAGGGATCACAGCGGCATTGTCAGGCGTAACGACGGCGAGCGCCTGAGTCCCATCCCCTTCAACCGGCGGCGCGGGCGCGGTCGGCGACGCTTCGCCTGCTCCGTCTGCCGCGACCGGCGCGGCGCCGTCGCCGTCAGGCGAAGCGGCGTCGGGCGGGCGCGGTGCAAGCGCTTCCAGTTCGGGCGACAGGCGCTCTTCGACGGCGCCGGCCTGATCGTCCAGCTCTTCGAGCGTCGCGTCGATGTCCTCGATGTCCGGCTCTTCCTCGACCGTCTCGTCGCGCACCATGTGGAGGACGACCTCGGCCATCCCCGACGGCAGGCGATTCTTCGCGCCCTGGAAGATGACATCCTTCATCTCGCCGCCGCGGAGGTTCTTCACCTTCTGCTCGCCCAACACCCACGCGATGGCATCGGCCACGTTCGACTTGCCGCAGCCGTTGGGGCCGACCACCGCGGTGATGCCGTTGCCTGTGAAGACGAGGTCAGTGTAGTCGGCGAAAGACTTGAAGCCGGTGATTTCGAGGCGTTGGAGTTTGAACATGCTGCGCGTTTCGGCCTTAAAGGGATGCCCGGGACACACAGTCCCTAGAGCCTGTGCGGGAGAGGCACACTATATGTTGGCCTGAGAGCGGTTGTCAAACCGAAACATTAAGCGGCGCGGGGTTAGTCGTTGGGGGAAAAGCGGGTTAGCCGAAGGCGCAAAAAGCCGGTGCGGCGCCGACGGTGCTTGACCGCCCGCGCCGCACCGGGAAGAGACTCAGAGACAGCCTAGTCGGACAGTATCACTCTCAGCAGCAGCGGGTCGTAGAGTACCGGCGCGGCGCGCGCCAGCTCCTGCGCCCAGTAGCCGCCGAAGCGCGTCTGCTGGGTCGGCCCCTGCTGGTTGCCCTGGTCGGCGGAGCCCGCGAAGCGCCCGCGGTATTCGAGCGACTCGATGAAGGCCCTGACCATCTCCGCCCGGCGGACGCGCGCCAACGCCACCGTCTCGTCGCGGACGTTCTCGCCCGGCTGGCTGAAACTATTCATCTTGCCGAGCCAGAAGTCGTAGCCCGAGAAGTTGTTGTCCGGCGCATCGTCCGGGTTCCGCCGCAAGTATCCGTAATACTGCATCAGCACAAACGACGGGTTGTACTGTGCGACGAAGACCGAGTCGCTATCGACGACGCTCTTGAACGCCGCCGCGCGCCCGGCCGTGTCGCCGGCACCGTAGGCATTGAGGGCCGCGTTGCGCTCGGCCGTCGAAGGCGTCGCGCCCGCGTTCGTGAAGAGCTTGTCCACGTAAGCGGCGGCCGTCATCCCCTGCGGGAACTGCGCCACGAACTCCGTACGGGCGACGAAGTCTTCGACGTAGCTCTGCTTGTTCGCGTCGAGCTGCTGCTGGAAGCCGGGCTGCCCGACGATGACGCCGTTGCTGATCTGGCGCTGGTCGCGCAGGAAGACGGGGTAGCGGGGCGTGCTCTTCGCGGAACCGAACGCGGACTTGTGCGCGCGGATGACGAAGTAGCCGGTCTGCTGGAACTCGATGGATAAGAAGAACGCGGTCGAAACGTCAACGCGCTTGACCTCGCGGCACTGCGCGTCCGCGCCGCACGACTCGATGCCCTGCGTCCAGAAATCCTCGCCCGTCTGGTCGCTCTGCCGGTAGAGGAAGTCGTGGTAGTGCGTGCAGACGAAGGTGCGCGAGTCGTTAAGCGGGCTTCCCGTTGACTCCGGCGTGTCGTCCACGATCTGGAGCTGTGCGTTGTTCGGCGCGCCGAGCGTGCCGTTCTGTGGGTTCTGGAGGACGAGCGTCGCATTCTCGATCCCCTCAGCGTACGCGTCCTCGTTGACGAGCACTTGGAAGGTCTTCTGCGTCTCGTCCGCCTCGAAGACGAGGCGCCCGACGACATAGGTGTAGTCGCCTCTCTGCGTCGCTGTCCCGTTGTTGCTGCCGATGTCCACGGTCGAGCGGCCGGTCGTCACGCCCGTGCGCAGGACGCGCACCGTGATCGCCGCGCAGTCCTCCTGCACGGGGTAGGCCGCCGCATCGAAGGCGAAGATCGGCTGCGGCGTCGGAGTCGGTGAAACCGTCGGAGTCGGCGTCGCGTCGGGCGTCGGCGTTGCACTCGGCGTCGGCGTTGCACTCGGCGTCGGCGTCGCACTGGGCGTGGGCGTCACGTCGGGCGTCGGCGTGACCGTGGGCGTGGGCGTTGCACTGGGCGTCGGAGTAGCCGTGGGCGTGGGTGTGGCCGTCGGCGTCGGCGTCGGCGTGGCCGTGGCGCCGCAGCCCGTCGAGGGCACCGCCGTGCACGAGCCGACGGTGTACTCCGTGCCGCCACGCGTGATGTCGCGCTTGCCGTTGGCCTGGCTGGTGAAGGTCGTGCCGCGCAGGCCCGCCAGCACCGAGCCCGCCGAAATGGCTCCCTTCGAAGCGAACTGGTTGAGCTTGCTCACGGCGACCTTGATCGTGACCGTGCCGTTCGTGGTGTCGAAGAGACCGCAGTCGGCGTCGCCGCGCGGCGTGTAGGTGATCGAGCCGTCCGAGTTCCTGACGGCCGTGCCCCACGTGAAGGTGCCCGACGCGTTCGAGTCGGTGTTCGCCAGCACGTAGAACTGGTCGCCGCGGTCGGAGACGGCGAAGCTGTAGTCGCCGGTGGGCGAGAGACCCGCGAACGGCGCGTTGGCGGCGAAGTGCATCCGCCAGTTCGAGGCCAGCGGGACGACGGGGAGGGTCGAGACCTTCATCGTCGCCACGATCACCGGCACGCCTCCCGGCCCCGTCTCGCACGAGTAGCGGATCGAAGTGATGTCGAGCGGGTCGTCCGCCTGAATGCTCCCGACGAGCCCCGTCTGCACGTCGCCGCGGAAGTCCGTGACCTGCGAGCCTTCGAGGCCGCCGACCGTGGCCGCGAGCGGGAAGGGGCCGGACTGCGCCGCGGGCGGCGTGCCGGGGCCGGGCGCGTTTCCCTTGCCGTTGATGGCCGGCCCCGAACTCTGGCGCGCGACGTATGTGTGGCCGTCGAAGTCATTGTGGTCGTCCGTGTAGGCGACGACAGCCGCGCCCGTCGGGTCGAACGAGACCTGGAAGTAGTCGATCAGGTTGCGGTTGGCCCCTTCGCCCGTCGGGTCGAGCCCCATCTCCGAGATGTTGCTGCCGTGGATGAAGTGGTCGCTGACGGTCGTCTGCCGGAAGGTCGGCGCGTCGGAGGTCGCGTTGAAGGACTGCGCGTAGAAGACCTTCCAGTTGGCGTTGTTGTTGTTCGTCGCCTGATCGGTGCCGTACCAGACGATGCCGACCGAGCCCTGCGTCGGGCCGGTCTCCATCCACGGCAACACGGCCGTCTTCGTCTCCGCGCCGTTCGAGACGCGCACGGGCGCGCTCCATGTGTCGCCGCCGTCGGTCGAATGCACCAGAAGGATGTCGTGGTCGTTGGAGTAGGCGACGTAGGCCGTCCCGAAGGGCGTGCCGTCATCGGCCACCTTGACCGAGAAGAAGATGTGCGCGACGCCGTTCGGGTCGGACGCCGCCTGCTTGCAGACGTAGGTCGCCGCCTCGCCCGTCGGCAGCGTGATCGTGCTGTGGCAGACTTGGCCCGTGGAGCCGCTCACGTAGACGCGCCCCGATTTCTGATGCACGTCGATTGAGCCGACCTGTCCGATGAGGCCAGCGGTCTGCGCCAGACCATAGGTAAAGCCGCCGTCGGTCGAGCGCTGGATCTGCGTCACGGTCGGCGCAACCGTGCGGTAGAGCAGGTAGACGTTGTTCGGCCCGTGGAACTCGTGCCACTGCCGGTCGTCACCGGGCAACCGCCCGTCACGTTGCCGAGAGGGTTGCGCTGGATGGTCACACCGCGGTCGGTAGACTTCTGCGTGGTGATGTTGGCGAGGAGCAGGCTGCTCGCGGCGAGCGTCGAAGGCTCGGTGAGCGCGCCCGTCGTCGGGTCGGGGAGGCCGACGGCGAGGTCGATGTCGCCGCCGCCCTCCGCGCCGGCCGAGGCGACGGGCGAGCCCGTCACGGAGTCGGGCTGGCCGCGGTAGGCCCAGTTACGCATGAACGGGTCGTAGTTCGGGTTCACGGCGTTGTTGACCGTAGGGCGCAGGTCAACGTACCAGAGGTCGTTGCCCGCGGGGACGCCGCGGATGGCGCCGACGTAGAAGTTGCCGAACTTGTCTGTGCGGCTCGAAGGCTCGCCGTCGCGCGCGGCCACCGGCGCCTTGACCGTGACGTTCGGGCTGAAGTTGATGCCGCCCGAGAGGTAGTTGGCGGTGCGCGCCGCGGCGACCGTGGCGAGACTGAACTGCCCCTTCGGCGGATCGGTCTGCGCGGCGCCCGGGGGCGCGTTGTAGTAGATGATGCGCACCTTGTAGTCGCCCACCCCGCTGGTGTTGGGGTCGATGGCCGCGTGCTCCTCGGTGAGAATCGCGTTGGTCGGGCCGTTGCCGGAGCTGGAGACGAGCTGCCCGTTACACTTCCCCGATGCAGGGCAGGTGCCTCCCTTGTAGATGACGAGATCGTAGTCGTTGGTGGGCAGCGTCCAGGTCACGTCAACGCGGATGGTCTTGCCGGTGTAGACGCCGGGCAGCACCGTCAGGGTGAAGGTGTCGCAGGTCGTCCCCTCGATGCAGCCGTTCTCGCCGTCGAGCGGGTCGCTGGAGGCGCCGCCCGCGGCGGTGCCCGTCCACTTTCCGTCGAGCGGCGTGACGGGGCCGGTTGGCCCCACCGTCCCCACGGGGCGGATTGGCGGCCTGCGCCACGCGCACGGTGCGCGGCCCCGCGGACATGAACAGCAGAGCCGCCGCCGAGGCGGCTACGAGCGCCGCTAGTAGCAACACGCGCACGAAGGCGCGCCCCTTCAGCTTGAAGACGAACTTCTTCCCTCCGCCGAGCAAGCGGTGGGGCCTGCCTCTCAGAGTCCCGAAGGACTCTTCGCCTCTTCGTCTCATGGCAATAGCGCTCCTTATTTTTTTTCAGACGGGAGCACGCCACGGCCGTAGGCAAGTGTGGCCGGGCGCGGGCCTGAGAGGCAGCCGGGCAAGATTGGCTGCGACCCGGGCGATTGCGCGACGGGGGTGTCGTTCGTTTCCGAGCTATCGGGTTGTTAGGGGATGCGGGGAGTTTTATACCATAGCGGCGGGGCGCAGTGCACCTAAAAAGTAGGCAGCAGGCAGATAGACAGTAGAGCCCCGGAGATCATGTACTGCGTCGACGTTCTCATCAACCACAGCCCGTCGGGCGCATAGATACTAGCTCCTCCGGAGCTTGGGACTTAATAGATGCCTTAAGCTATAAACATGCCGCCCCTCCGGGGTTTAAACCCTGCTCGCCATCTTATGCTTGAACTGCCTCCCGCCTCCTCACTTCGGCGCGAGGTCGCGGCGGACGAAGAGGACGAGGTTGACGCCGGGGCGCAGCGGATAGAAGTCGCCGACGCGCGCGTAGTTGTCGCCGGCCACGCGCTGAAGCTGCGGCAGTTGGTCTTGACGGCCGATGATGGCGAGCGTCTTCTTCGGGTCGTAGTGAGAAGCGAGCTGCCCCTCGTAGCCCGCGTGCGGGTTGTCGCGGAAGTACCAGGGCGACGGCCAGTACTCGGGCGAGGCCGTGGCGAAGCCGGGCTCCTTCGTCCCGGCGCGCTCGCCCACGCGCTCGATCTCGCGGACGAGGTCATGGAACCCGCGCTGCGTCTGCGAGTAGACGTAAGGATACTTGTCGTTGTCGTACTCGACGAAGTTGATGACGAACGTGTGGTAGAGGCCGAAGGAGGCGCGACGGCCGCGGTCAGCGCCGCCGCCGCGCGCAGCTCTGCCGGGCACGCGCGACGCCGAGCGCGCCGAACGCCTGCACGGCGTACCCCGCGGCGACCGCCAGCGGCACGACGAAGCTCAGGACGAGCCACGGCGTCTTGTAGCTGATGAGCGAATACGCGACGAGCAGCCCGAAGCCCCACGCCGCGAAGAAGACGGCGAAGCGGTTTCAGCCTGCCGCTCGAAGAGCGCCACCAGCGCGCCGAACGTGCCCGAGGACGAGGACGGCCACGTCCTCCTGCAAGAGCCACCTGACGTACGTGTACCAGGGCTTGCCGTGGAACTCGCTCATGCCCGTCTTCTGCCAGACGGCTGAAGGCCCTGAACGAGTCCCAGAAGGCGCCCTTCCAGTGCGTGAAGAACGACGAGTAGAAGGCCACCCAGATGAACGCGAAGAGCACGACCGCGCCGAGCACGACCGCGCCGGCCTTCCCCTCCCGCCGCAGCTTCGCGAAGCCGTCCCTTCGGACTCCGCCGCGCGCGCCGCGCGGTCGCGCTCCCGCCGCGCACGCGCTCCCACGTCACGGCCGTCAGCCACGCCAGCCCGAGCGTGCCGACAGAGATGAAGGCCGTCTCCTTCGTCGCGAACATCAGCGCGGCCGAGGCCGTGGCGAACAGCAGGTCGGAGGCCGCGCCCGTCTCGCGGAAGCGCAGCGCGGCGACGACGAGGCCCAGCGTGAAGAAGACGAAGGGCATCTCGTGGATGAAGTAGCGCGAGTAGAAGACGCGCGCCGGGCGAGACCGCGACGAGCGGCGCCGGCCGACGAGCGCCGCCGACCGTCGCCGACGTAACGGCGCAGGACAGAGCACGAGCCACACCACGCCCGACGCCGAAGAGCGCGGGAACGAGCCGGATGGCGAACGTGTTCAGACCCGAAGAGCGCGACGAAGGGAGCGTCAGATAGTAGAGCGTCGGGCCGTGGTAGTTCTCGGGTCGTAGGCGTAGCGCCCCTGCCGCAGGAGGTTCGTCAGGAAGAAGCCGTTGACGCCCTCGTCGTGGTGCAGCGGCTTCATCTCGAGCGCGTAGACCGGAGCGCGAACGCCAGCAGCAGGATCGCGGCGCTCGCGTACATCCACGCGCGCTCGGGGATGTCGAAGGGCTCGAGCGTCTCGCGGACGCGCGCGCCCGTCGCGCTCTTCGGCCGTCTGGCGCTTCGGGACGAGACGCGGCGCCCCAGCCGTCGCGCGCCTTCTTACGGTTTCGTTTTGTAGAGGCGGTAGGCACCTGCTTCCCCAACCTTCCTGTATCTCGCAAAGAACGACTCGTTGACCGTGAGGCCCCTTGCGCAGCTCCTCGCGCTCCAGCGGAACGACGACGACGTACTCGATGCCGGCGCGTCTCGATGAGCGCGGGCGCGTCGGGCGCGCCCGCGTAGATCCGCTTCAGCTCGGCCTCGCGCGGCGCGTAGTCGATGCCGTGCGACCAGACGTGGCCGGGGTACCCGAGGAACGTCCTGCGGCCCTCAGGTAGACCGGGTCATTATAGTCGGCGCGTGGAGAATCAAAGAGCGCGGGGCGTCTCGCTGCCTGATAACTTCGGCGAACGCCACCCCGTCCGGTCGAACGAGCGCCGCTCGACCGCGCCCGAGGCCGCGCGCCACACGTCGAGCCCGCCCGCGGCCGTCTGCACGAAGAGCAAGCCGACCGCCGCCGCGCGCCACGCCCGCCCGCGCCGCCACAGGCGCGCGAGCACACGCCACCAGCGGCGCCGACGCGACCCACCAGTAGAGCAGCACCTTGATGTTGTCCCACACCCACGGCGAGAGCCTGTAGACGTTCGGCACCACGAAGCAGAGCGTGAACGGCAGGTAAAAGAAAGGAGCTTCGACTCACGCCCGCCCCGCGCCACGCGAGCGCGGCGACGAGCAGAGGGATGAAGACCGCCGTGTTCTTTATCCAGAACCAGACGACGTTCGTCTCGCCCGTGTCCCAACCGAACTCCCACCCGAAGAACTGCCCGCGCGTTGACCGCCGACTCGCGCGTCGCCCAGAACATCTGCGGCAGCGCCAGCACCGACGCCGCCGACGCGAACACAACCACGGGCGCCACACCGCCCACACCCTCGCCCAGACGGGAGCCTCCGTCTCGTCGACGCTCCCTCACTCTTCGAGCAGCAGCACACGCCGCGCCCTGCGCGAGCGCCATGCACGCGCCCATCGACATCATCACCACGAAGCTATGCGCGTGCACCAGCGGCAGCAAGCCCCGCCACCACGCCCGCCGCGACCATCTGCCGCGAAGGCGAAAGGCAAAAGGCAGAAGGCAAAACTGTTGTCGGCGGCGGCCTCGTCATCCTCGCGCGCGCCACGCCTTCGCCGCCGCGCCGCTGCGCTCCTTCGCCTGCCTTCCCCTTCGCCTTCTTCTTCCCTACACCGACGACTCTCAACCTCCGACGCCGCGTCTCCTCTCCTTCCCTCTTTTGCCTTCTGCCTTTTGCCTTCTGCCTTCTCAGAGGCGTCCCACCACAGCGTCCACACGACGAGCGCGAGCGGCGACGCCGAGCAGGATGCCGCGTTGCGGGACGAACAGCGTGGTGACGGCGTTGCCCCAACGATAGCCGAGGTAGCGCCGATCGTGTAATCGTGCTCCAGACGGCCGAGCAGACCGAAGAGGCCGCGCCCGCTCGCGCCGCCTCGCGCAGGAACACCCACCAGCCGAGGCCGCCGCTCAGAAGCACCAGCACGGGCGTGAGCAACGCCGCCAGACGCTCGCGCGTCAGCTTCAGCGCCCAGCGATGCAGCAGCCCGACGAGCGACATCGCCAGCGCGAAATTCTGCCAGAAGAGCGCGCCTTCGAGCGTCGCGCCCGCGCGCACGAACATCGCCGCCACGAAGTCCACGACGAACGGGTAGGTCAGACGCACGCCCGCGTACTCGGGATGCTGCGGCGGGAATTCTCGCCATGGGCGAAACCCGTGATGACGCCGAGGTGGAACGGCAAGTCGCCGAGATTGGTGTCAACGCCCGTGAAGATTTCGCCCGGCGTCACGTACATCGCGCGCCGAACACCTGCCAGAAGACGAGCGCCGAGACCACGTAAAAGACGAGCGTCGCCCGTCGCGCCGTTGCGCGCCAGACGCGCTCGCCCACGCCGCGCGTCCTCCGCGATGTCCGCGCCACGCGCTCGCGCCAGTCCGCCGCGCACAACAGCAGCGAGCGGCGCGCCGCAGACCAGCGCCGGCAGTACGAGAGCCGACGGCGTCAGCCCCAGCGATGAAGCGAGGACGAACCGACGAGCCCGAGCGCGGCGAAGCCCGTACACACGCCCGCGCACAGGCGCGAAGAAGTGCGCGTCCCGGTCGTAGAAGTAGGTAGAGGGCGCGCCCGCGATCGCAGCAAGCGCCAGCAAGAGGCAAAGACATAAGTTGCGTGGGACTGGTGCGCCTGAAGCCGCCTCAAACAAGCTTACAGCGCGCGATTATACGCGAACTGCGGCGCGGGCGCAAAGCCGGCGTCGACTCGCGGCGATGCTGGACAACTCGAGGCAGCGGCTGTTTAGATTTCTGCGACGGTTAAACGTCATCTACATCAGGCACATTTCCGAAGTTGCTATGCTCCGCGCAGGTATCGTCGGGCTGCCGAACGTCGGCAAGTCCACGCTTTTCAACGCGCTCACGGCGCAGGCGTCGGCGCTCGCCGCCAACTATCCCTTCGCCACCATCGAGCCCAACGTCGGCGTCGTCCCCGTGCCCGACGAGCGGCTCGAACCGCTGGCGAAGTCGTCAAGACGAAGACCATCGTCCCGGCGACGGTCGAGTTCGTGGACATCGCCGGGCTCGTGCGCGGCGCGTCGAAGGGCGAAGGACTGGGCAACCAGTTCCTCGCCAACATCCGCGAGACCGACGCGGTCGTGCAGGTCGTGCGCTGCTTCGAGGACGAGAACATCATCCACGTCGAAGGCTCGGTCGATCCCGCGCGCGACATCGAGACCATCCAGATCGAGCTGGCTCTCGCCGACCTCGCCACCGTCGAGCGCCGCCGCGAAAGGCGCAGAAGACCGCCAAGGGCGGCGACAAGACGCGCCGCCGAGATCGCCGTCGATCGACAAACTGCTCCCCGTCGCTCGCCGAAGGCAAGCCCGCGCGCTCGGCCGAGCTCGACGACGACGAGCGCGCCGTCGCGCGCGGCTTCTTCCTGCTGACGGTCGAAGCCGACCATCTACGCCGCCAACGTGGACGAGGCCACGCTCGCCGCCCCCGAGAGAACGCGCACGTCCGCGCCGTGCGCGAGCATCGCCGGGCCGAGAGCGGCCGAGTGCGTCGTCATCTGCGCGCAGCTCGAAGCCGAACTCGTCGCGCTCCCGCCCGAAGACCGCCCGGACTACCTGCCGTCGCTCGGCGTCGAGTCGAGCGGCGTCGATCGACTGATCAAGAGCGCGTACCGCCTGCTCGGCCTGATGTCCTTCCTGACGGCGGGCGAAAAGGAGGTGCGCGCGTGGACGATCCCGCACGGCACGCGCGCCCCGCAGGCCGCCGGCACCATCCACTCCGACATCGAGCGCGGCTTCATCCGCGCCGAGATCGTCTCCTACGACGACCTCATCCGCGCCGGCTCCAACGCCGCCGCGCGCGAGCAGGGGCTGCTCCGCCTCGAAGGCAAAGAGTACGTCATGCAGGAAGGCGACGTCGTCCACTTCCGCTTCAACGTCTGAAGCGTAACGCATCTAAAGACAGGTCAGAACCGCCTATCAACTAGCGGGCGGCACTGTGCCATGTGGTGCTAAATACCGCTTTACAAAGAGTGCCGCCTTGCTACATTCGCAGGCGGTTCTGACACGGCAGCCTATCAGCACTCATTACGGGCGGATGAGTTGTGCCAACATTTCACGGTTCAAGAATCATAATGGGGGATACGTTAATGCCGAAGTTAAAAGTATTTTTTAAAAAAAAAAAAAAAAAAAAAAAAAAAAAAAAAAAAAAAAAAATTTTTTTTTTTTTTTTTTTTTTTTTTTAAAAAAAAAAAAAAAAAAAAAAAAAAAAAAAAAAAAAAAAAAAAAAAAAAAAAAAAAAAAAAAAAAAAAAATACACGTACGACCGGCGCGGGTTCGGGCAGTCGTCGCAGCCGTGGGGCGGGTACGACTACGACACGTTCGCCGCAGACCTGCACGCCCTCATCGAACATTTAGACCTGCGCGACGCGGCGCTGGTCGGCTTCTCGATGGGCGGCGGTGAGGTCGTGCGCTACCTCAGCACCTACGGGACGGAGCGCGTGAGCCGCGCCGTGCTGGCGGCGGCCGTGCCTCCCGTACCTCTACAAGTCGGATGACAACCCCGAGGGCGGGCTCGACAGCGCGACCATCGAGCAGTTCCGCGTACGGCGTGAAGGCCGACCGTCTCGCGTTCCTCGACGACTTCACCGAAGATGTTCTTCTCGCCGGGCGGGTTGAAGGGCATGGTGAGCGACCTCGTGAGCGAGCCGTTCCGTCTCTACAACCGCGACATCGCCGCCTTCGCCTCGCCGAAGGGGACGCTCGACTGCATCGACGCGTTCGCGCGCACAGACTTCCGCGGCGACGTGGCGAAAATATAGCGTGCCGACGCTCGTCATCCACGGCGACTCCGACACGACCGTGCCCTTCGAGGTCAGCGGGAAGCGCTCGCACGAAATGATCCCGGGCGACCGGCTCGCGCTCATCGAGGGCGGTCCGCACGGGCTGAACGCGACGCACGCCGAAGCAGTTCAACGCCGCGCTGCTCGAATTCCTCAAGGGCTGAGTTCGCTCCTATAACCGGCAGGCCCGCGCCGCGCGACTATCCACTTGGGAAAGGTTCGCGGCGGGCCTGCGCAATCTTATGCGTCGTCGTGTGTGAACACCTGTGGGCTGCCCGAGTGAAAAGATTTCCTGCCGTGATAAACTGCGGCCCATAACAGCAGTCCAAAATTCGCTGTGGTAAAATTAGCGGCTCCGCTTTAGCTTTTGAGCCGCGGCCGCAGGCTCGCTAACCGTAAAGGAGAATCAGGTGCCCTCTTCATGCTCCAGCCCGTCCGTCGCGACACGCGCGTCGCGGCCGACTTCTCTCTACGAGCCTTCATCATTCTCGGCGGTCTCGCATTGTTAATTAATGGGGCCGCCGTGGCGCGCGCGCAGGAGCGAGGCGACGGCCGACCTCACCGTCTCCAAGGCTGGCGACGAGGCGGCCCCGGTCGGCGGCCAGATCACGTACAACTTCTCCGTCTTCAACGGCGGCCCGGACGAGGCGTTCAACGTGGTGTTGACCGATGCCATCCCCGCGCACACCACTTTCGTGAGCGCCAACGTGACGATCAGGCGACGTGCTCGGTACTTCGTTCGACGGCACGACCCTGACCGTGACCTTCTCCTCCATCGCCGCCTTCGAGAGCGGCGCCGCCACGCTCGTCGTATCGGTCAACACCGACACGCCGCGGGGCACCACCGTCAGTAACACGGTCACGGGCACCTCGAACGCGACCGACCCACAGACGTTCGACAACTCCGCGACCGCGCTCACCGTCATCACGGGGCCGTTCCCCGGCGACATACTCATCTCGGAGTTCCGACTGCGCGGCCCGGCCGGGCCGACCGACGAGTACATCGAGATTTATAACAACGCCGACGCGCCGCACTCCGTCCAGGCCACGGACGGCTCGGCCGGCTACGCCATCGCGGCCTCTGACGGCATCATCCGCTGCACCATCCCGAACGGGACGATCCTGCCCCGGCGCGGCCACTACCTCTGCGTCAACTCGGTCGGCTACTCGCTCGCCGATTACCCGGGCGGCGAAGTCTCGACCGCGACCGGCGACATCACCTACACGACCGACATCCCCGACAACGCCGGCATCGCCATCTTCAGAACGTCCGACACGAAGAACTTCGACCTCACCAACCGGCTCGACGCCGCCGGCTCGACGAGCGAGACGAACGCGCTCTACAAGGAGGGGACGGGCTACCCTGCGCTTTCGCAGCTCGGGGTGGACTACGCCCTCTACCGCGACCTCTGCGGCAAGGCGGGCTCGGTCACGGCCTTCGGCAACTGCCCGACGGGCGGGACAGCCAGGGACACCGACAACAACGCCACCGACTTTGTCTTCGTAGAACCGAACGGCAACTCGGCCGGCGCGGGAGCGCGCCTCGGCGCGCCGGGCCCCGAGAATTTTTTGAGCCCCATCCAGCGCAACGCCTCGTTCGGCGTCAACCTGCTCGACCCTTGCGTCAGCTCTTCCACCCCGCCCAACCGCGTGCGCAGCTTCACGAGTGACCCGTCGAACAACTCGACCTTCGGCACCCTCGACATCCGCCGCACGGTGACGAACGGGACGGGCGAGAACGTCACGCGGCTGCGCTGGCGCATCATCGACCTGACGACCTTCCCGGCGCCCTCCGGCATCGCCGACCTGCGCGCGGGACTTCGACGCCGGTCGTCGTCACGGTTGATCGCGCGCCGTGCGGCTCCGGCACCTCCAGCGTGACCGTGCAGGGAACGACGCTGGAACAGCCGCCGGTGCAGAACAGCGGCGGCGGGTTCAACTCGTCGCTCTCCTCCGGCACGGTCACGCTTCAGACGCCGCTCGCCGACGGCGAGAGCATCGACGTGCGCTTCCTGCTCGGCATCCAGCAGACCGGCACGTTCAAGTTCTTCATCAACGTCGAGGCGCTGACCCGCGAGCCCGAGATCGTGCCCGAGGAGACGCAGAAGCCGTCGGCGGGTGGGCCTTTGGGGCCGTCGGTGCGTCCGCGCAAGGGACTCCATGTGCAGCCCACACAGTCGAGCCCCGCCAACGCGCAGCCGCCCGCAGCGAGGCCCGCCACGACGCACCCGACCGGGTGACGACTCCGAAGGCGAACTTCGCGCGGCAGCCTGCGGCGTGAGTTTTAACTGAGCGTCCGCCGGGCCGGAATCATTTCCGGCGGGTGAGGAGTGACGAAATGAGAGGCCGCCGCCGCGAAGATTCATTCGCGGCGCCGGCCTCTGTGTCTTGTGCCGTTGCTACTTGATGAGAGCGCGGACGCCCGCGAGCACGAGGTAGATGATTGCGAGCGTGACGGCCACCTTGATGAGCAGGATGGCCAGCTTGACGATGGCCACGACGGCGATGCCCGCCGCGGCCGAACACGAGCGGCACGCCGACCACGATGACGAACAGCCCCAGCAGGATGATTCCGACGATGCGAAGTATCTCTTTAGAGTCTCTCATAACTTCACCTCTTACACCCGCCGCGCTTTGATTTGATTGCTGACGAGCGGCCGGCGGCTTCTTCTCCGCCTCCCTATACGAATGTCGGCGGGGGCACGTTCCGTCTAAGATTTTACACCTTTCGTCAATCCGTGTCTCACATTTTTGTCACCGCGACGCGCCCTCGCCCGAGCCCTTTTGTGCTAAGCTTTCCGCAGCTTTCGACTGTTCTCCCGAACAATATTCGCCGATTCGAGACGGAGTTCAGAGCCATGCCGAGCCGCGCGGGTGAGAGCCTCTTCGCAGACGAGCCGGAGGACGGAGGCGCCGCCGGACGCGGCCGCGCCGCTCGCCGAGCGGATGCGGCCGCGCACGCTCGAAGAGTTCGTCGGGCAGCGGCACCTCGTCGGCGAGGGGCGCGTGCTGCGCCGCGTGATCGAGGGCGGCGGGCTCCTGCCCTCGCTGATTCTGTGGGGCGGCCCGGGCACGGGCAAGACGACGCTCGCGCGCCTGCTCGCGAGCCGGAGCGGCGCGCGCTTCGTCGCGCTCTCGGCCGTCTTCTCGGGCGTCAAGGAGGTGCGCGCGGCCATCGCCGAGGCGCGCGAGGACAAGCGGCGCGGCCGGCGCACGACGCTCTTCATCGACGAGATACACCGCTTCAACAAGGCGCAGCAGGACGCGCTGCTGCCCGCGGTCGAGGACGGCACGGTCACGCTCGTCGGCGCGACGACCGAGAACCCTTCGTTCGAGGTCATCGGCGCGCTGCTCTCGCGCAGCCGCGTGCTCACGCTCGAACCTCTGGGCGAGGAGGACGTGGTCGCGCTCCTCCGCCGCGCGCTCGAAGACGAAGAGCGCGGGCTCGCGAGCCTCAAGCCCGCAGTCTCCGACGAGCTGCTCGCGCGCATCGCGCACGCCTCGGGCGGCGACGCGCGCGTCGCGCTCACCGCGCTTGGAGTCCGCGGTCGAGGCGACCGAGCCGGACGAGAAGGGCGCGCGGCAGGTCAGCGAAGAGACCGTGGTCGAAGCCCTCGGGCGCGCGCGCTACGCCTACGACAAGGGCGGCGAGGAGCACTACAACCTCGCCTCCGCGCTCATCAAGTCTCTGCGCAACTCGGACGCGAACGCCGGCCTCTACTGGCTCGCGCGGCTCATCGAGGGCGGCGCCGACCCGGTCTTCATCGCGCGCCGCCTCTGCATCCTCGCCTCCGAGGACGTCGGCTTGCCGACCCGCAGGCGATGGTGCAGGCCGCCGCCGCCGCGCAGATCACGCAGCTCATCGGCCTGCCCGAAGCGCTCTACCCGCTCTCGCAGGCGACCGTCTATCTGGCGCGCGCGCCGAAGTCGAACGCCGTCAAGCGCGCCTACGCGGCCGCGGCCGAGGACGCCGCCGAGACGGCGCGCGAGCCCGTCCCGCTGCACCTGCGCAACGCCGTCACGCCGCTGATGAAGCGCGCGGGCTACGGCAAGGGCTACCGCTACGTGCACGACGACCCGGCGGCCAGCCGCGAGATGGCCTGCCTGCCCGAAGGCTTGCAGGGGAGAAAGTATTGGGAGGAGAGAGAGAAGTGATGAATGATAGTGAAGAGAGATGAGTGAAAAGAAGACACCTGTCTTCATTCATCACTCAACTCGTACTCATCACTTCATCGATTATGAGCTATGAGGAAGTCGGACAAGGAGCTGGCGTTTCTGCACGACCTGTACGTGGCGACCGATTGGGGCGAGCGTTTCGCGGAGCTGGTGGACGAGCACGTCAAGCTGCCGAAGGAGGGGCGCGCGCTCTACGTCGGGTCGGGGACGGGCGGGCACGCGCTGGCGCTCGCGGCGAGCGGGCGGGGCGGCGCTGGAGCTGGTCGGCGTCGAGGAGAGCGAGGAGCAGGTTGAGCTGGCGCGCGCGAAGGCCGCGGCGGTCGAGGGCGCGGGCGTCGATTTCCGCCACGCGCAGCTCGAAGCTCTCGCGTTCGAGGATGAGCAGTTCGACCTCGTCGTCGGCGACGCCTCGCTCGTCGCGCCGGAGCGTCTGCCCGAGGTGCTCGCGGAGATGGTGCGCGTGGCCGCGCCGGGCGCGACCGTCTCTCTGAGCGTCGCGTCGTCTTCGAGCTTCGGCGAGTTCTTCTCGGTCTACTGGGAGGCGCTGGCGAGCGCGGGCTACGCCGAGCAGGCCGAGGGCGTCGCCTCGCTCATCGACGGAGCTGCCGACCGTCTCGGACTTGGAGGCGCTGGCGCGGCGCGAGGCGCTCGAAGGGGTCGAGTCGTGGACGAGCGATTGAGGAGTTCGACTTCGCCTCGGGCGCGCGAGTTCCTCGACGCGCCGCTCGTCGAGGACTTCCTGCTCGAACGCTGGCTCGACCCGCTGCCCGACGAAGAGGCGCGCGCGAGCGTTCTGGAAGAGGTCGCGCGCATCATCGACGACGACCGGCACGAGGGCGACTTCTCGCTCACGGTCAAGGCGACCATCGTCGTGGGGAAGAAGGCGGGTTAAGTGTAAGAGGCTAGGCCGCAAGAGACAGAGGCAGCACGGCCTCATCATCGACGATGATGAGCCGCGCTGCCTCTAGTCTCTGCCGCTCTCGGCGCTGCTTAGCTTGACTTGGTGTACCTGTCGGCGGAGGCGAGTTCGTCTTCGCGGGCGCGGTCGGAGTCGCGGAGCTGCTCGCGGCGCTTCTCGGCCAGCTCGTGCTCGTCCTCCTTGCCGCCGTCGGAGATGCCCTTCTTGAATTCGTTGATGCTCTTGCCCATGCCGCGCGCGAGCTGCGGCAGGCGCGTGCTGCCGAAGAGCAGGAGGACGACGAAGAGGACGACGAGTATTTCCCAGCCGCCGAAGTTCATCTTGAAAGCTCCTTGAAGACTGCCGACCCTTCGGCCGTTTTTAAACCTGTGCGAGTGGCCCGGCCTTAACCCTCGCCGCCGCCCGACTCGTAGAAGAGGTACTTGCGCCAGGTCTCGTCCGCGCGCCCGATGAAGCGCATGATCTGGCGGTTGACGTGCAGCGAGAAGGCGCGCGGCCGCCGGATGAGATGCATCCGGGCCTCCTCGGGCGTCCGGCTCCCCTTCTGGTGGTTGCAGCGCTTGCAGCACGCGACCAGATTATCCCACGTAGACTCGCCCCCGCGCGAGCGCGGGAAGACGTGGTCGAGCGTCAGTTCCGATGGCGAGAACTGCCGGCCGCAGTACTGGCAGGTCGAGTGGTCGCGCAGCAGGATGTTCTTGCGCGAGAGCGAGCGGCTCTTGTAAGGGATGTGGATGTACTCGACGAGGCGGATGACCGAGGGGGCGTGCATCGTGATGCGCGCCGAGTGGAGCATGTGGCCGTTGTGCTCCTCCATCCGGGCGATGCCCTTGAAGATCATCACGACGGCGCGGCGCTCGGTGCAGACGTTCACCGGCTCGAAGGAGGCGTTCAGGACTAAAACACGTCCAGTCATCTTGAACCGAGATATTACGTGACGGAAAGCGTGACAAGTGAGATCGTAAACCGTAAACCGTGACGAGTGAGGAAGACTGCCTTTACTTATCACGGTTTACGGTTCACGGTTCACGGCTCTTCACGCCTTGAATCTGTCCGTCGCGCTGACCAGCTCGTGGATGATGCCGGGCTCGGTGACGGAGTGGCCGGCGTCGGGGACGACGCGGAAGTCCGCCTCGGGCCAGGCGTTGTGCAGCTCCCATGCGCTCTTGATGGGGCAGACAACGTCGTAGCGGCCCTGGACGATGACGGCCGGGATGTGGCGAATCTTGCCGACGTTCTCGATGAGGTAGTTGTCGGTCGGGAAGAAGGCGTTGTTCATGAAGTAGTGACACTCGATGCGCGCGAAGGCGAGCGCGAACTCCGGGTCGGCGAACTTCTCGATGGAGGCGTAGTCGAAGAAGAGCTTCGAAGTGCTCCCCTCCCACACGCTCCACGCGCGCGCCGCCTCGAGCCGCACCGCCGCGTCCTCGCTCGTCAGCCGCCGGTAGTACGCGCCGACGAAGTCGCCGCGCTCCTCCTCGGGGATAACCTTCTCGTACTCCTCCCACACGTCCGGGAAAATCCAGTTCGCGCCCTGCTCCTCCTGATAGAACCAGCGTAATCTCCTTCGGGCGGCACAGGAAGATGCCGCGCAGGGTCAGCGAGCGCACGCGCGCCGGGGTGCGTCTCGGCGTAGGCGAGCGCGAGCGTGCTGCCCCACGAGCCGCCGAAGACGTGCCACGTGTCGATGCCGAGTTGCTCGCGTATCTTCTCGATGTCCTCGACCAGGTCCCAGGTCGTGTTCCCCTCCAGCTCCGCGTGCGGCGTGCTCTGCCCCGAGCCGCGCTGGTCGAAGAGGACGATGCGGTAGGCCGCCGGGTCGAAGTAGCGCCGGTAGTCGGAGACGATGCCGCCGCCCGGGCCGCCGTGCAGGAAGACGACGGGCTGCCCCTCGGGGTTGCCGGCCTGCTCGTAATAGATGTTGTGGATGGGCGAGACCTGAAGCCGCCCTGTGTCGTAGGGTTCGATAGAGGGATAGAGTTCTCTCATGCACGCAATCATACTGCGCGCGCGGCGGTGAGGACAAAGACGGCGCGGGCGCCGGCGTCGAGCAGGGCGCGCGCGCAGGCCGAGGCGGTGGCGCCGGTCGTGAACACGTCGTCTACGAGCAGGACGCTGCGGCCGCGGACGAGCCGTGGGCGCGTGACGGCGAAGGCGCCTTCGACGCTCTCGCGGCGGGCGCGCGCGTCCATGCCGGCGCGTGGCGCTCGCTGTGTGCGACGCGCGCGAGGCTCCAGAGCGTCGAGGGGCAGGCCCGCGCCTTTGGCGACCGCGGACGCGAGCAGGGCCGCCTGGTTGAAGCCGCGCTCGCGTTCGCGCGCGGGGTGGAGCGGGACGGGAACGGACGAGCGTCGCCGTGTCGAGCGGAGCCCGCCGGGCGGCCTCACGCAACATGCGCGCGAGCCGCGGGGGCACGAACGGCTCTCGCTTCAGGCCCAGCACGGCCGCGCGCAACGCGCCCTCGTAGAGCCCGCAGGCGCGCGCCGCCGTGAACTCTTCCGAGTCGCAGCGCCGGCAGCGGACGGTCGGCCGAACGCTCCTCCGGCACCTCCCCTCCCGCGGGCGCGCCGCACTTCCAGCAGAGCGTCTCGTCGCCCTCGAAGAGCCGCGTCGCGGCCCAGCACGCGGCGCACGCGGGCCAGTCCGCGCGGCGCTCGACGCTCCGGACGCCGCACGCGGCGCACGCCTGCGGGTAGACGAGCGCGAGCGCCGCGTCGAAGAGTCCGTCGAAGGTGTTCGTGAGCCTCGCCATACGACGACCGTGATGCTCGGCCTGGCGGGGCGGAGTGTAGAGTGTCTGCGTTGCGCGGGAAATCTAACACAAAAGCGAAGCCCCCGGCGTCGGAAATATCCGACGCCGGGGGCTTCGCTCGAATAAGGTACGCGTCTTAGTCCTCGTCCTCGTTGAGCAGGCCGCGCTCCTGCATGTCCTGGCACTTGAGGCAGTAGCGCGTCCAGGGCACCGCGTCGAGACGCTTCTCGGCGACGGGCTCGCCGCAGTTGACGCACTCGCCGTACTCGCCGCCCTCGACGCGCACCAGCGCCTCGTCGATGAGCAGGAGGAGCTTGCGGTCGTTGGCCGACATCGAGATCAGAAGCTCCTTCGTGTAGGCGTTGGCCGCCATGTCGGCCGGGTCCTGCGTGGCTTCGAGGTCGCGCTCGCGGCTCGACATCTCGGCCTCGGTCACCTGGCTGAAGAGTGACTCGCGGCGCGCGAGCAGGCGGTCGCGGTACGACTTCGTCTTCCTCTTATCCATTCCGTTGTGTGCTCCTTCTTGAACCCTGCTTGTCCTTAAACCGTGTGTATACGCTTTTCGCGGGCCGCGGTTTCAAAAACGCCCCGCCGAACTTTCACTTCTGATAGGGCAGCCCCCGCGCGATGGTGTAGGCGCGGTAGAGCTGCTCCGCCAAAACGACGCGCGCCATCTCGTGCGTCAGCGTCAGCCTTGAGAGCGACCAGCGCACCTGCGCCCGCCGCCGCACCTCCTCCGAGACGCCCAGGTGGCCGCCCACGACGAACGACACCTCCTTGACCGAGCGCCCCTCCCACTCTTCGACCTGCGCGCCGCCAACTCCTCCGAACTCCAAAGCGTCGGGCCCGACACGTCGAGCAGAATCGTCAGAGCATCTGATGCCAAAGCACCCGTGATGCGTTTGCCCTCCTCCTCCAGGCACGCGCGCGGGTCTTCCGCCCCCGACTCGCGCAGCTCCGTCACCTCGCAGCGTACGAAACGCGAGAGCCGCTTCAGGTACTCCCCCGCGAGCGCGCGCAGGTGAGCGTCCCGCGTCTTCCCCACCCAGATGAGCCTGAGCTTCATATGTGCAGACGTAGAGCTGCTAGCCGTCAGTTACAGGCTTTTCACCAACGTCCGCCGCCCGGCCTCCGTCGCCCGCCTGCTGCCTCGCCAGCCTCTCGTAGAGGTTCTTCCGGCTGATGCCGAGCACGCGCGCCGCCTCAGACTTGTTGCCGCGCGCGGCGGCGAGCACTTCCCGGATGTAGTCGGCTTCGAGCTCGGCCAGCGTCGGACGCCGCTCGCGCCGCGACCCGAGGGCCGCGGCCGCCAGCACCGCCTCCGGCAAGTCCTTCGCCCCGACCTCGCGCCCGTCCGAGACGATGACGGCGCGCTCGACCACGTTCGCCAACTCCCGGACGTTGCCGGGGAATTCGTAGAGCCCGAGCGCCGCGAGCGCCCCCTGATCGAATCCGCGCGCGGGGCGGCCGTGCTTGGCGGCGTAGGCCGCGAGGAACTGCTCCGCGAGCGGCGCCACGTCCTCGCGCCGCTCGCGCAGCGGCGGGACGTGTATGCGCACGACGTTCAGGCGGTAGAAAAGGTCTTCGCGGAACGCGCGGCGGCGGACGGCGTCGTCCAGGTCCACGTTCGTCAGGGCGACGAGCCGCGCGTCCACGCGCACCGTCCGGCGCCCGCCCAGGCGCTCGAACTCGCGCCGCTCGATGACCCGCAGGAGCTTCGCCTGCGCGTCGCGCGGCAGGTGCGCGATCTCGTCCAGAACGAGCGTGCCCTTGTGCGCCGCCTCGAGCCGCCCGGGCTTCGCCGCGTTCGCGCCGGTGAAGGCGCCGCGCTCGTAGCCGAACAGCTCGGCCTCCAAAAGCTCGGCCGGCAGCGCCGCGCAGTCGATCCTGACGAAGGGGCCGCCCGCGCGCGGGCTCGACGCGTGGAGGTGGAGCGCCAGCGCGTCTTTCCCCGCGCCCGACTCGCCCGTGACGAGCACGTTCGCGTCCGTCGCGGCCACGCGCCCGGCGAGGCGGACGGCCTCGCGCATCGCCTCGGAACGCGCGACCAGCTCGGTCATCTCTCGTCTCTCAAAGAGCCCCCGCCCGCGCCTCCGCCGGCCGCCTCGTCGGGCGGGAGCGGCACGCGCGCCGCGTCGCGCCAGAGCCGTTCGAGGTCGTAGAAGCGGCGCGACTTCTCCTCGAAGACGTGGAAGATGAAGTCGCCGTAGTCGAGCAGCACCCACTCGGCCGAGTTGTAGCCCTCGACGCGCGCGGGCTTCACGCCCAACTGCTTGCGCAACTGCTCCTGCACCGCGTCGGCGATGGCCTGCACCTGCCGCACGTTGGTGCCGCTGGCGATGACGAAGTAGTCGGTGAAGCTCGCCACCTCGCGCAGGTCGAGGACGACGAGGTCGTGCGCCTTCTTCTCGCCCGCCGCGTGCAGCGCGAGCCGCACGCGCTCGTCGAGTTCCGCGGGCGAAGGCGTCGAAGCCTCCGCGGCGTCGGCGCGCCCTTCGTCAATGCGTTCCCTTGATTCCGGCATCGGAGAATTCTGTCCCATCCGTCTCCCTGTAAAGTCCGTACTTCCTGATGTACTCGGCCACCGCCGGCACGACCAACCCGTCGAGCGCGTCCCGGTCGCCGCGCGCGACCGCCGCCCTCACGTCCGTCGCCGCCATCCTCACGTTGACCGCGTCGGTCAGATAAATGCGCGGCCCTTCGTTCCTTTCAAGTTCGTCTTCGACGCGCCCGCGCTGCGCGCCGCGCACGTCAACGATTCGCTCCCGCACGGCCTCGGTCACGTGGTCGGTCGGCAGTTCGTAGCCGGGGCGTGTCACGACCAGTTGGTCGGTCAGCGCGAGCACGCGCTCCCACTCGCGCCACGTCGTGATCTCCTCCCACGAGTCGGCGCCCATGACGAAGAAGAGGCGCGCCGTCTCGCCCAGAGTCTCGCGGAACCTCGTCAACGTCTCGACCGTGTAGGGCCGCTCGGGCGCCGACAGCTCGACGGTCGAGACGCGGAGGCGCCTCTTCGCCCTGCGTCGCGAGCGCGAGCATCGCGTGGCGGTCGAACGCCGGGCTCACCTTCCGGCCGCGCTTGTGCGGCGCGACGAAGGCGGGGACGAAGATGACTTCGTCGAGCCCGAAGAGTTCGAGCAGATTCCGCGCCACCGCCGCGTGGCCGACGTGCACGGGGTCGAACGTCCCGCCGTAGACGGCGATGCGCCTGCGCCCCGCGGTCATTCAAAGTCGCCCATCAGGGTCTCGTACGTCTCGATGACGGGCGCCTTGCCGATCTCGTCGAGCTTCGCGGCGGCCGCGCGCACGAGTTCCTTCACGCCGCGGTTCGTCACCGAAGAGATTTCAAAAAACTCGCGCCCGTCCGCGCGCGCGCGCTCCCTCAGACTTTCGAGCCGCTCCGGCTCGTCGAGCGCGTCGAGCTTCGTCGCCACCACGAACTGCGGGCGCTCCGCCAACTGCGGGTCGTACGCCGCCAGCTCGCGGTTGATGACCTCGTAGTCCGAAACCGGGTCGCGCCCCGAGAGCGACGACACGTCCACGAGGTGCAGCAGCAGACGCGTGCGCTCGACGTGTCGCAGGAAGCGGTCGCCCAGGCCCGCCCCGCCGTGCGCCCCCTCGATGAGCCCCGGGATGTCGGCGACGACGAACGTCCTGAACTCGCCGAGGTCTACGACGCCGAGGTGCGGCTCCAAAGTCGTGAACGGGTAGTCGGCCACCTTCGGCTTCGCGGCGGAGATGGTCGAAATCAACGTTGACTTCCCGGCGTTCGGGAAGCCGACCAGCCCCACGTCGGCCAGCAGCTTCAACTCCAATTGAAGCTCTCGCTCCTCGCCGGGGCTGCCCTCCTGGTGATAGCGCGGCGCGCGGTTCGTCGAAGACGCGAAGTGCGCGTTGCCGAAGCCGCCGCGCCCGCCCTTCGCCGCCATCCAACGCTGCCCCTCCTCCGCGATGTCCACGAGCACATCGCCCGTCTCCGTGTCCACGACCTGCGTCCCGACGGGCACGCGCACCGTCACGTCGTCGCCCTCGCGCCCCGAGCGGTTCGAGCCCTCGCCGTGCCGGCCGCGGTCGGCCGTGTGCTCCGGGTTGTAGCGCAGGTGGAGCAGCGTGTTCAGCGAAGAGTCGCCGACGAGCCACACGTCGCCGCCGCGCCCGCCGTCGCCGCCCGAAGGGCCACCGCGCGGCACGAACTTCTCGCGGCGGAAGGCCGTCACGCCGTTCCCGCCGTGCCCTCCCCGAATCTTGATCTTCGCCCGATCTATGAACACTTATGATTTAAACCAAAAATGAAAACGACGCCCGGCGCCGCGAGTGTCGGACTCGGCGCGGGCGTCGCATCAGAAGCAACCCGGCGGTTGTTCAGAATGCCTTAGGCGTTTGCCGCCGGCGCCTCCCCTACGGCCGCGGCCGCGGCCTGCGCCGGGTAGACGCTGATGAACTTGCCCTGCCGGCCCTTGTCCTCGAACTTGACGAAGCCGTCGATGAGCGCGAACAGCGTGTCGTCCTTGCCGCGGCCGACGTTCTTGCCCGGCTTCCACTTCGTCCCGCGCTGCCGCGCGAGGATGTTGCCGCCGAGGACGGCCTCGCCGCCGAACTTCTTCAGGCCCAATCGCTGCGAGTTCGAGTCGCGACCGTTGCGCGATGAGCCGACGCCCTTCTTATGTGCCATGATTAAACCTCAGTCAATTAGCCAATCGAGTCGATCTTGACGGTCGTGTAGTTCTGGCGGTGGCCCTGGGTGCGCTTGTACTGCTTGCGGCGCTTCTTCTTGAAGACGATGATCTTGGTGCCGCGGCCGTGATCGACGACCGTGCCGGAGACCTTCGCGCCCTCGACCGCCGGGGCCCCGACGAGCACGCCGGCCTCGCCGCCGCCGACGACGAGCGCTTCCAGCTCGACCGTATCGCCGGCCTGCGCGGCGAGCGTCGGCACGCGCACGGTGCCGCCCTCTTCGACGCGGAACTGCTTGCCGCCGGAACGTATGATTGCGTAAGCCATTTCTCTCACTCCTCCCACACACAGACGGCTCTGGCCGCCCCAGAAAAGTCCTTCATTATAAAGACGATACCCGCCCTCGTCAAACCGCGCCGGCGCCTTTTTCGTCCCCTTCGGCGGGCGGCCTCAACTGCCCCCGGAAGCGGCCGAGACGCCCTGATTTTTACGCCGCTCGAAGAACTGCTCCATGAAGCGCGTCGAGTACTCGCCGGCGCGGAAGTAGGGGTCTTCCATGATGGCGCGGTGGAGCGGAATCGTCGTCTTGATGCCCTCGACGACCATCACTTCCAGCGCCCGGCGCATGCGCGCAATCGCCACCTCGCGGGTGCGCGCGTGGACGATGAGCTTGGCGATGAGCGAGTCGTAGTAGGGCGGCACGAAGTAGCCGTTGTAGGCCGCGGTGTCGAGCCTGACGCCCGGCCCGCCCGGCGCGTTGTAGGCCGTGATGCGCCCCGGGCTCGGCGCGAACGTCTCCGGGTCTTCGGCGTTGATGCGGCACTCGATGGAGTGGCCGTTGAAGATGACATCCTCCTGCCGGTACCAGAGCGGGTCGCCCTGCGCGACGAAGATCTGGTTGCGCACGATGTCGGCGAGCGTGATCATCTCGGTCACGGGATGCTCGACCTGGATGCGCGTGTTCATCTCCATGAAGTAGAACTGGCCGTCCTCGTCTAGGAGGAACTCGATGGTGCCCGCGCTCGAATAGCCGACGCGCCTGCAAGCCTCGACCGCGGCCGCGCCCATCCGCTCGCGCAGCTCGGGCGTGAGGACGGGAGACGGCGCCTCTTCGATCAACTTCTG
The DNA here is from genome assembly GCA_963726735.1 of uncultured Acidobacteriota bacterium. Lineage (GTDB taxonomy): Bacteria > Acidobacteriota > Blastocatellia > Pyrinomonadales > Pyrinomonadaceae > QHXN01. Next base: position 1,373,385 of record CAVSDM010000016.1, on the reverse strand, counting down.
GTGACGGCGTTGAATCGAGCAGTCGCGCTCGCCGAGGTGGATGCAGTGGCCGTGCTCGTCGGCGAGGACTTGAATCTCGATGTGGCGCGGGTTCTCGACGTACTTCTCGACGTAGATGTCGCCGTTCTTGAAGGCCGCCGCCGCCTCGGTCGCGGCCGTGCGCATGGCGGGGGCGAGTTCCTCTTCGGAGCGGACGATGCGCATGCCGCGCCCGCCGCCGCCGGCCGCCGCCTTGATGATGACGGGGTAGCCGATCTCGCGCGCGAGCGCCGTCGCCTCCTCCTCACTCTTGAGGGGGTCGGGGCTGCCCGGCAGGATGGGCAGTCCCGCCTCCTTCATCGCGCGGCGCGCCTCGACCTTGTCGCCCATCATGCGAATCACGTCGGCGCGCGGGCCGATGAACTTGATGTTGCACGCCTCGCAGATTTCGGCGAACTGCGCCGACTCGGCGAGGAAGCCGTAGCCGGGGTGGATGGCGTCCACGTTCGTGATCTCGGCGGCGGCGATGACCGAGGGGATGTTCAGGTAACTCTGCGAGGAGGTCGGGCCGCCGATGCAGACGGCCTCGTCGGCGAAGCGGACGTGCAGAGAGTCGCGGTCGGCCGTCGAGTGGACGGCGACCGTCTGGATGCCCATCTCCTTGCACGTCCAGATGATGCGGCACGCGATCTCGCCGCGGTTCGCGATCAGGATTTTGCGGAATCTTCTCATCAAAAAGTGATGAGTGATGAGCGATGAGCGATGAGCGGGAGAGTTTTTAACTCTTCACTCTTCACTCCTCACTCAACACTATTTCTTAACCCCGAACAGCGGCTGGCCGTACTCGACCGGCTGGCCGTTCTCGACGTAGATTTTGGCGATGGTGCCCGTGGTCTCGGCCTGGATTTCGTTCATCAGCTTCATCGCCTCGATGATGCAGACGACCGAGTCGGGCTCGACCTGCGAGCCGACCTTGACGAAAGACTCGTCGTTCGGCGACGGCGCGCGGTAGAAGGTGCCGACGATGGGCGACGTGATGATGTGCAGCTCCTCCTCGGGCGCCGCCGCCACCGCAGGCGTCGCCGCCGCGCTTTCGGCCGAGGCTGTCGGTGCGCCCGATTGCGGCCCGCCGAGGCCCGCGGCGGAATGCAAAGCCGCGAGCGGGGCGGGCGCCTGGGTCGGGGCGGGCGCTTGTGCGGCAGCCTCCGTCGGCGCGGGGTTGCGGCTGAGGCGGATGCGTATGTCCGCGTTCTCGAACTCGAAGTCGGTCAGGCCGTGCGCCGAGAAGAGCTCGGTCAGCTCGCGCAGCTCGTCCATGTTGAGCGCGGAGTCGCCGCGGCGCTGCGGCTGTCCCTGCTGCTGCGGCGGGCGGCCCTGCTCGTGGCGGCCACCGCCGCCGGTGCGCCCGCGCCGGCCGCGCCCGCCGTGGCGCGCGCCGCGTTCGGCGCCCGGGGTCTCGGCCTGCTGCTGTTGGGGCGCAGTAGCCGTGCCCGTGCCCGCGTCGTCCGCGCCCGGCCGCGACTGATTCTGATCGCTCGTGCTCATCTTCTGCCTCCGGAGTCAGCGCGCCGGTGTACGGGCCGGCGCAAGAGAAAAGCCCCTCCGACGCTTGCCGAGCGAGGCGGGCGTGTGGGGCTTTTCCGAACTAAGGGCCGTCGGGCTTTCTCTCGTCGAGCGCGCGCCGGTAAAGCTTCTGGCGTTTGAGTCGCGGCGCGCGGCCGGCCCTTCCGCTTTAACTACTCCGTCTCCTGCTCGGCCGCGGTCGATTCGGTTTTCTTCGAGCGGCCCCCGCCGCCGGACGCCTTCTTCGTGGACTCGGCCGAAGAGGTCTCGCCCTTCGCGCCCGCCTTCGCGGACTTCTTCCTGGCGGCCGGCTTGGCCTTCTTCGACTCAAGCGCCTCGCGCTCGCGCGGGTTGTCGACCAGCTCGATGATGGCCAGCTCGGCGTTGTCGCCGTCGCGACGGCCCAGGCGGATGATGCGCGTGTAGCCGCCCGGCCGCTCGGCGTAGCGCTGGCCCAACTCGCTGAAGAGGCGCTTGAGCGCCGCGACGCCGGCCGTGCGCGGAATCTCCGCCTGCTTGCGCCCGCGGGTCGCTTCTTCGGAGCGGCGCGTGTTGCCCGCGTGGAAGAAGCCGGCGGCCTGGCGGCGCAGGTGTAGCGCCTGCGCGGCCGCGTCGTCGCCCGTGAGCGTGCCCGCGCGCTTCGCGAGCGTGATGACGCGCTCGACGAAGGGGCGCAGTTCCTTCGCCTTCGGCACGGTCGTGATGATGCGCTCGTCGCGCGCGTTAATCAGCGAGGTCGCGAGGTTGCGCAGCATCGACATGCGGTGCTCGCTCGTCCTCCCGAGTTTCCGGTGTGCATTCAAGTGTCGCATGACAAAAGTACCTAAATGATGAATCGTGACTGTGAATGATGAGGATGACGAGGGCGGAATGACTTGAGATTCATCACTCCGCATTCATCATTCATCATTCCACCTAATCCTTGTCGTCTTCTTCGTCGTCGTCCGGCGTAATCGTCCGAGGCCGAGGTCGCGAGCCGCCGGAGCCGGGGATCGGGTTGCCCTGCTCGTCGAAGGCCATGCCGAAGTCGAGCCCCATGCCGTGCAGGATTTCCTTGATCTCGTTGAGCGACTTCTTGCCGAAGTTCTTCGTCGCCAGCATCTCGCGCTCCGAACGCTGGACGAGGTCGCGGATGCTTCGGATGTTGGCGTTCTTCAGGCAGTTGTAAGACCTGACCGACAACTCCAGCTCGTCCACCGAGCGGTCGAGCACGTCGTTTCTGGGCAGCGGCGGGCGCTCGATGTTCTGGTAGGCGAACTCGTCGGTATCCTCCTCGAAGTTGATGAAGATCTGCATGTGATCCTTGATCAGCTTCGCGGCGAGCCCGATGGCGTCGTCCGGCTTGACGCTGCCGTCCGTCCAGACCTCGATGGTCAGCTTGTCGAACTCGGTGTTCTGGCCCAGACGCGCGGCCTCGACCGTGTAGTTGACCTTCTTGACCGGCGTGTGGACGGAGTCAATCGGGATGTAGCCGAGCGACAAGTCCTCGTCGAAGTTGCGCTCGGCGGTGACGTAGCCGCGGCCGCGCTTGAGGCGCATCTCGATGGTGAGTGAGCCGCCCTCGCTGACGGTCGCGATGTAGACGGTCGGGTCGAGGATTTCCACGTCGCCGTCCGCCTCGATGTCGGCGGAGGTCACCTCGCCCGCGCCGTCGCGGTGGATGGTTAAGGTCTTGGCCTCCGTCCCGTGGAGCTTGAACGGAATCTGCTTCAGGTTGAGGATAACGTCGGTCGCGTCCTCGACCACGCCGCGGATGGAAGAGAACTCGTGCTCGACGCCCTCGATCTTGACGGCGGTGATGGCCGCGCCCTCGATCGACGAGAGCAGCGCGCGGCGCAGTGAGTTACCGATGGTCGTGCCGAAGCCGCGCTCGAACGGCTGAGCGGAGAAGCGCCCGTAGCGCTCGGTCAGCGTCTCGCCTTCGACGGCGAGGCGGCGCGGCATCTGAAAACCCGTCCAGAGGCTGTGTTGATCCATTGCCATAGTCGTAAACCTTCGTATGAAAAGTGGCAACCAAATGCGTGTAGGCGACACGCGCCCGCGGCCTTCCAGAGAAAGCCACGCTGGCGCGCGCCGCCAGGGACGCTTCGCGTTACTTGCTGTAAAGCTCGACGATGAGCTGCTCGTTGATGGAGCGGTCCATGTCGTCGCGGACGGGCAGCGTCACGACGCGCGCGCTCATTTCGGCGCCGTCGGCCGGCACGATCCAGTTCGGGCGTCCGCGCCCGCCGGCCGTCTGCCACGCGCCCTCGACGTGCGCGTTAACGCGGCTCGCCTCCTTGATGCCGACCGTGTCGCCGGCCTTGACCTGGAACGACGGGATATCGACCTTGCGCCCGTTGACCTCGACGTGCCCGTGGTTGACGAGCTGGCGCGCCTGGCGCCGCGAGGTGGCGAAGCCCGCGCGGTAGACCGCGTTGTCGAGGCGGCGTTCGAGCAGGCTCAAAAGGTTCTCGCCCGTGATGCCCTTCATGCGCGCCGCGCGCTCGAAGTAGTTGCGGAACTGCCCTTCGAGGACGAAGTAGATACGCTTGACCTTCTGCTTCTCGCGGAGCTGGAGGCCGTACCCCTGGAGCGCCTTGCCGCGACGCATCGAGTTGCCGTGCTGCCCCGGCGGCTGCGTGCCGCGCTTCTCAATCGGGCACGACGGCTTGAAACAGCGGTCGCCCTTCAGAAATAACTTCGCGCCTTCGCGGCGGCACAGACGGCACACCGCACTACGATACCTAGCCACTTCTTTTTTGCCTCCGGTCTAAATGTCAGACGGAAAAGTTTACAGACCGCACGCCGACACGGCGCGCGACCCTTCGTCCTTTAGGTTGATGAACAGTTTGTAAGTCCTCAATTTTTAGTTTTCAGTGAAGGCGGATGCGCTTCGCTGAAAACTAAAAACCGAGCACCGGAATACTATACGCGTCGCCGCTTCGGCGGGCGGCAGCCGTTGTGGGGGATGGGCGTCGTGTCGCGGATGGTCGTGACGCGGATGCCCGCCGATGTTGATGGCGCGGATGGCCGACTCGCGGCCGCCGCCCGGCCCCTTGACGTGCACCTCGGCCTGCTGCATCCCGACCTCCTTGGCCTTGTTCGCGGCCTCGTAGGCGGCCTGCTGCGCGGCGAAGGGCGTGCCCTTGCGCGAGCCGCGGAACCCGCGCGCGCCCGAACTAGGACTGCGCGACGAGGTTCCCCTCCGTGTCCGTGATCGAGATCAGCGTGTTGTTGAACGACGCCGAGATGTGCACGATCCCCACGGGGATGTTCTTCTTCTCCTTCTTGCGGAAGGTCTTCTTCTTGCCGGTTGTCGCTTTTGCCATGAAAAACTTTAGTTAGTCAGTAGCCAGTAGTCAGTAGCCAGTTAGGGGCAGCCGGCCGTCAGCTTTCTACTGAGCTACTGGCCACTGACTACTGGCTACTGCGAGTTACTTCTTGCCCGGCGCCTTCTTCTTGGCGACCGTGGCGCGGCGCGGGCCTTTGCGGGTGCGCGCGTTGGTGTGGGTGCGCTGACCGCGCACGGGCAGCCCGCGCCGGTGGCGCAGGCCGCGGTAGCAGCCGATGTCCATCAGCCGCTTGATGTCCATCTGGACGCGCTTGCGGAGGTCGCCCTCGACCTCGCCCTGCGCCTCGATGACCTGGCGGATGCGGCTGAGCTGCGCCTCGTCGAGGTCGCGCACGCGGAGGTCGGGGGCCGACCTGCGCTTCCTGCAGGATGGAGGTCGCGCGCGAGCGACCGATGCCGTAGATGTACGTCAGTCCGATCTCGATGCGCTTGTTTACGGGGAGGTCAACGCCGACTACACGAGCCATTTCAGTTCAATCTCCGAAAAACAGTCTTCAGTTTTTAGTTCTCAGTTTCTAGTTCTGAGTTCCCGTTCGCCGTGAGGCTTACCGAAAACCGAAAACTGAGCCTGAAAACCCACTAATTACCCCTGGCGCTGCTTGTGCTTGGGGTTGGTGCAGATCACGCGCACCACGCCCTTGCGGTGGATGACCTTGCAGTTGTCGCACATCTTCTTGACCGAAGCCCTTACCTTCATCTCACTTCACCCCTTCCGGGAATCGCCGCTCACTTGTAGCGGTACGTGATGCGCCCTCGGTTCAGGTCGTACGGCGAAAGCTCGACCAGCACTCGGTCGCCCGGCAGAATGCGTATGAAGTTCTTGCGCATCTTGCCCGAGACGTGCGCGAGTACCTGGTGCTTACTGTCCTCCAACTCGACGCGAAACATGGCGTTTGGCAGAGTCTCGACGACTTTCGCCATCACCTCTATCGCTTCTTCTTTCGCCATAGCCCTGCGAGTCTCTCTAGTTCAAAACCTGCCTAGGCTGGCAAACTGCGAATAATAACATACTTACCGCCCGCCTCCAAACGGCGCGGGCGCGCCGATCGGTCTTTCAGGCGCTCGCCGTCCCGGCCTGCTGCGCGGCACCGCCTCGGCCACGCGGGTCAGTACCTCCGGCCCCTCCTCCGTGACGGCGACCGTGTGCTCGACGTGCGCGCGACGGGCGGCCGTCGAGCGTGACGACCGTCCAGCCGTCCTTGAGCGTCTTGGTCTTGTGCGTGCCCATGTTGACCATAGGCTCGATGGCGAAGACGTAGCCGGAACGTATTTTGATGCCCGTGCCCGGCTTTCCGTAGTTCGGGATCTGCGGGTCTTCGTGCATTTTTCTGCCGATGCCGTGGCCGACGTAGTCGCGCACGATGCCGTAGCCGTTCGCCTCGGCCAACTCCTGCACGGCCCAGCCGATGTCGCCCAGATGTTTGCCCGGCCAGCACTGCTGGATGGCGCGCGCCAGGCACTCCTCGGCGACGCGGATGAGCTTGAGCAGGTCTTCGTCCACTTTCCCGACGGGGACGGTCGTGGCCGTGTCGCCGACGAAACCGCCGAGCGTGACCCCGCAGTCGAGCGAAAAGATGTCGCCGTCCTTCAGCTCGTAGGCCGAGGGGAAGCCGTGGACGACCTGCTCGTTGACGGAGGCGCAGATCGAGAAGGGGAAGCCGTGATAGCCCTTGAAGGTCGGGATGGCGCCGGCGTCGCGGATCATCTTCTCGGCCGCCATGTCGAGTTCGAGCGTGGTCACGCCCGGCTGCGACCATCCGCCGCAACTCCTCGCGCACCTGCGCCACGAGCCGCCCGGCCGCCCGCATCTTCTCCAACTCCCTTTTCGACTTCCCGATAATCATTTAAACCCGTGAACCGTAAACTCTGAATCGTAACGAGACGTGAACCGCAGGCCGTAGCGGGCGCGAGCCCTCCCGTCACTATTTACGGTTCACCGTCCACGGCCTTCTCAATGTCCGCGTAGATCGCTTCAACGTCGCGCGTGCCGTCAACGCGGCGGAGGCGGCCGGTGCTTCTCGTAGTAGTCGAGGAGCGGCCGCGTGTTGCGCTCGTAGGTTGACGAGCCGCGTCTTGATCGTCTCGGCGTTGTCGTCGGCGCGATGGTTGAGCCGCGCGTCGGGGTGCAGGTCGCAGACCTCGTCCGACTTGGGCGGCTTGAAATAGACGTTGTAAATCTCGCCGCAGACGGGGCAGTTACGCCGGCCCGTCACGCGCTTCTCCAGAATGTCAAAGGGCACGTCCACGAGCACGGCGCCGAGCGCTGTGCCCCTGCTCGGCCGCGAGGGCTTCGAGCATCTCGGCCTGCGCGGTCGTGCGCGGGAAGCCGTCGAGGACGTAGCCGTCGCGGCAGTCCGGCTGCGCGGTGCGTTCGCGGACGACGCGTATCGTCAACTCGTCGGGGACGAGCGCGCCCGCGCTCAGGATGGCGCGCAGCTCTTCGGCGAGCGGCGTCTCGGTCTTGAGCATCGCGCGGAACATGTCGCCCGTCGAAATCTGCGGCAGCCCCTTGCGCTCTTGCAGCAGGCGCGCCTGCGTCCCCTTGCCCGCGCCCGGCGCACCCATGAGGACGATGATTTTCGACATAGGGGAGATGTGAGAGGTCAGACGCCGGATGCTGGTCTTCAACTGACACCCCGCATCCGGCCTCTGACCTCTGCTCTTATCCTCGGCGGCCGCGCAGGCGGCTGCCCGGGCCGAAGAAGCCTTCGTAGTTGCGCATGACGAGTTGCGCCTCGATCTGCGCGACGGTGTCCATGGCGACGCCGACCAGAATCAGGAGCGACGTGCCGCCGAAGTAGAACTGGTAGCCCATGCCGTGCGGAATCCAGCCCAGGCCGGGCGTGCCCGTCACGAACTCTTCGAGCCGCCCGCCGAAGAACGGCAGGCGCCCGACGTTAAAGCCCGAGAGCATCAACTGCGGGATGAAGGCGACGAGCGCGAGGTAGATCGCGCCGACCGTCGTCAGCCGCGTCAGAATCGTGTTCAGGAACTCGGCCGTGTTCCTACCGGGGCGGATGCCCGGGATGAAGCCGCCGTGCTTGCGCAGGTTGTCCGACACCTCTTCCACGTTGAAGATGATCGTGATGTAGAAGAAGGTGAACAGGACGATGAGCGACAGGAAGATCAGCTCGTAGTAAGGGTCGCCGCCGTGGAAGCCCTGGAAGAAGCTGTGCACCTGGAAGCGCCAGTCCTGCACGTTCGGGTCGAACTGGACGAACTGCAAGACCGTCTGCGGGATGGCCAGCACCGACGAGGCGAAGATGACGGGGATGACGCCGCCCATGTTGAGCTTGATGGGCATGTGCGTCTGCTGCCCGCCGACGAGCTGGCGGCCGACGTGCCGCTTGGCGTAGGAGATGGGCACCTTGCGCCGCGCGGTCTCGACGAAGACGACGAAGGCGATGAGGCCGACCAGCACCGCGGCCATGACGAAGACGCCGATGACGGCGAACGTGTCGCCGCTCCGCAGCCGCTCGACGACCTGCATCAGGCCGCGGGGCAGGCCGATGATGATGCCGGCGAAGATGAGCAGCGAGACGCCGTTGCCGATGCCGCGCTCGGTGATCTGCTCGCCGAGCCACATCACGAAGATGGTGCCCGTCGTCAGCGTAATCATCGTCGTGACGATGAAGCCCCAGCCCTCGGCGCCGACGCCGTTGGCCTGGAGCCAGCGCGCGACGATGAAGGTCTGGAACATGCAGAGGACGACCGTCAGGTAGCGGTTGTACTGGTTGAGCTTCTGGCGCCCGGCCTCGCCCTCCTCCTGCAAGCGCTTGAGCTGCGGGAAGACGGTCGTCATCAACTGCGTGATGATGGTCGCGGTGATGTAGGGCGTGACGCCGAGGGCGAAGATCGAGATGGTCTGGAAGTTCCCGCCCGAGAAGAGGTCGAGCACGCCGAGGAGCGTGGAGCCCACCTCCTGCCAGACGCGGGCGAGCTGGTCGCGGTCGATGCCGGGCGCGGTGATGTGCGCGCCGAGGCGGTAGACGGCCAGCAGCCCGAGCGTAAACAGGATGCGCTTACGCAGGTCGGGCACGCTGAACATGTTGCGGACGGCGGCGAAGAACTTGTCCATGGCTTTGTAGTTTTCAGCTTTCAGCGGTCGGCTTTCAGCTTTTCCGCTCTCGGCGAAATGTCTCCGGTTTAGACGTTCAAGCGTCCGCGATGATAGCAAAGCTGGACGCCGAATGCTGAATGCTGACGGCTTCTCTAGCAAAACAACGCTGAAGACGCTTGGGGAGGGCTCGGCGACCCTCTGCGGCGTCCTCAGCGTCTGCTGTCCGTCGGCCTTCGGCAGGCGGCTGCGGGGCCGACCTACTCTGAGACGGGCACGAGGGCGTCGGGCTTGTGGTGCGGCGTGATGACGTTGACGCGTGCCGCCCGCGGCCTCGATCTTCGCGCGCGCGCCCTTAGTGAAGCGGTGCGCCGAGACGGTCAGCGCCTTCGTCAGCTCGCCCGTGCCGAGCACGACGATGTCGCGCTTGCCCTTGGCGATGACGCCGCGGCTGTGCATCGTCTCGGGCGTGATCTCGTCGCCGGCCGCGAACGACTGTCTCGAGCGTGGCGAGCGTGACCTCGATCCACTGCTTCTTGAAGATGTTCGTAAAGCCGCGCTTCGGGAGCCGGCGCTGCAAGGGCATCTGGCCGCCCTCGAAGCCGACCTTGCCCGAGTAGCCCGAACGCGACTTCTGACCCTTGTTGCCGCGCCCGGCCGTCTTGCCGAGCCCCGAGCCCGGGCCGCGCCCGACGCGCTTCTTCTTGTGCGTCGAGCCCGCGGCGGGCTTCAGATTGTTCAGACCGATAGCCATTGTCAATCCTCAGTAAATAGTCAACGGTAAACGGTGAACGGTGAAGAGAAGGCTCTATTTACCATTCACCATTTACTATTCACCTACTCGATTATCCGCAGGAGGTGCGGGACTTTCTGGACGACCCCGCGCATCGAGCCGGTGTCGGGGCGCTCAAGAATCTGGTTGAGCTTCGTGAACCCGACGCTGCGCACGATCTCCTTCTGCGTCTTCGGGAAGCCGATGGCGCTGCGGTAATACTGGATGCGAATCTTCCCGCCGCCTTCCTGCTGCTTGTTCTCTTCCGCCATGTCTAACCTCTTACAGTTCTTCGACCTGCTTGCCGCGCAGGCGCGCCACCTCGAACGGGTCCTTCATGTTGAGCAGCCCGTCGAAGGTCGCGCGCACGACGTTGTGCGGGTTGCCGGAGCCCGAGCACCTTCGTGCGCACGTCGTGGACGCCCGCGGCCTGCATGACCGCGCGGACGGCCCCGCCCGCGATGACGCCCGTGCCCTCCGAGGCCGGCTTCATCAGGACGCGGCCCGCGCCGAACTCGCCGACGATGGGGTGCGGCAGCGTGTTCTTGATGAGCGGCACGCGGATCAGGTTCTTCTTGGCCGCCTCGATGGCCTTCTTGATGGCGACGGGAACTTCGCGCGCCTTGCCCGTGCCGAAGCCGACGTGGCCCGCGCCGTCGCCGACGACGACGAGCGCGGCGAACGAGAGGTTCTTGCCGCCCTTGACGACCTTCGTCACGCGGTTGATCTGGATGACCTGATCGGTCAGGTCAAGCCCCTGCGATTGAATTCTCTGTCTCGGTTGTCGCATTGCTCACCTTTCGGAAACTGCCTCTTCAGGCCGCGGCCTCCGCGCCGCCCTCTGCCGCCTCTTCCTCCTCGGCCCGCTCGTTCTTGTTGAGGCCCGCCTCGCGCGCCGCGTCCGTCAGCGCCTTGATGCGCCCGTGGAAGCGGAAGCCGCCGCGGTCGAAGACGACCTGCTCGACGCCCGCGGCAATCGCGCGCTCGGCGATCGCGCGGCCGACGCGCTGCGCCGCCTCGATGTTGCCGCCCGACGCGCCGCGCAAGTCCTTCTCGACCGTCGAGGCCGAGGCGATGGTCACGGCCCGCTCGTCGTCGATGACCTGCGCGTAGATGTGGTTGAGGCTGCGGAAGATCGCCAGGCGCGGGCGCTCTTGCGTGCCGCGCACGCGGCGGCGGATGCGCGTGTGCACCGCCCTCCTGACCGCTGCTTTGTCTTTCTTTGCCATTTCCTTTTCGCTCCTTTAACCGCCGCGCATGCCGATGCCGTCCTGAAGCAAGGGGTGATTCTCTCGTAAGGAGAACCGCGGGGCTAAACCTGAAAACTACTTGCCGGTCTTTCCGGGCTTGAGCTTGAGCTGCACGTCGGCGTAGCGCACGCCCTTGCCCTTGTAGGGGTCGGGCCTGCGCAGGCCGTGCATCTCGGCGGCGACCTGCCCGAGCTTCTGCTTGTCGATGCCCGAGAGCGTCAGCGTCAACTGGTACTGCTGGATGGACGCCTTGGCCGCGACGCGCTCGCCCTTCACCTCGATGCCCTCGGGCAGAGGGAACTCGATGGGGTGCGAGTAGCCCAGGGAGAAGACGATCTTGCGCCCCTGCACGTCGGCCTTGTAGCCGACGCCGACCACGTCCATCTGCTTCGTGAAGCCCTCGGTCACGCCGACGACGGCGTTGTTCGCGAGCGCGCGGGCCAGTCCGTGGTTGGCGCGGAAGTCGTCCGACGCGCGCTCGGCCTGCAACTGCCCGTCTTCGAGCTTGAACGAGACGCCCTCGGGGATCGGCGTTCGCAGCGTCCCCTTCGGCCCCTTCACCTCAAGCTCGCGCGCGGCTTCGTTGATCGTCACCGTGACGCCCTTCGGGACCGCGATAACTTTCTTTCCGATACGAGACATAACTTTAACCTTCGGTTAAAGTGATCAGTGATGGGTAGATGAGTCAGACGTTTTCAACTGCCTCGCCGCTCTACTCCCTAGTAAATTGCGGCCAGGACCTCGCCGCCGATGTTCTCGCGGCGGGCGCGCTTGCCCGACATGAGGCCGCGCGAGGTCGAGACGATGTTGACGCCGTAGCCGCCCAAGACCTTCGGGATTTCGGTCGCGCCCATGTAGACGCGCCGGCCCGGCGTCGAGACGCGCGAGAGGTGCGTGATCGACGAGGTGCCGCGTGCGTCGTAGCGCAGGAAGATGCGGATGGTGCGCTTGACGCCCTCGCCCTTCACGACGAAATTGTTGATGTAGCCCTCTTCCTTCAGGATGCGGGCGATCTCCAGCTTCAGCTTCGACGCCGGGATGTCCACGCGCGAGTGCTTCGCCGCAATCGCGTTGCGCATCCGCGTCAGCATGTCGGCAATAGGATCAGTCATTACTCTTTGAACTCCACTTCAACCCGGCAGGTTTCGGCGCGCGCCCCACGCGCGCGGCCGACTGCTGCCGATGAACCTCTTTGAGACTACCAGCTCGACTTGACGACGCCGGGGATCTGCCCCTGGAGCGCCAGCTCGCGGAAGCAGATGCGGCACAGCTTGAACTTACGCAGGTAGCGCGCGGGGGCGGCCGCAGCGCTCGCAGCGCGTGTAGGCGCGCGACGAGAATTTCGGCGTCCGCTTCGCCTTCGCGATCATGGATTTCTTCGCCATCTGTTTTCTTCTCTCTCCGGTTTTAAAGCAGCCTTACTGGCGGAACGGCATGCCGAGCGCCTTGAGGAGCGCACGCGCCTGCTCGTCGTCGCGCGCGGTGGTGACGATTGAGATGTTCATCCCGCGCGTCTTGTCCACCTTGTTGAAATCGATCTCGGGGAAGATGAGCTGGTCGCGGATGCCGAGCGTGTAGTTGCCGCGCCCGTCGAACGCCTTCGGGCGAGACGCCGCGGAAGTCGCGCACGCGCGGCAGCGCGACGCTCACCAGACGGTCGAGGAACTCGTACATCCGGTCGCCGCGCAGCGTGACCATCGTGCCGATGGGCATGCCCTGACGCAGCTTGAACGACGCGATCGACTTCTTGGCGCGCGTCGTGACGGGCTTCTGCCCCGTGACGGCGCGAATCTCGTCCGCGCCCGTGTCCACGATCTTGGCGTTGGCGATGGCCTCGCCGAGCCCCATGTTGATGACGATCTTCTCCAGCCGCGGGATCGCCATCGGGTTCTCGATGCCGAACTCCTTGGCGATGGCCGGAGCGATCTCCTTCTGGTAACGCTCTTTCAGTCTGGCTGCCATTGTCTTAAAAACCTCCCCGCATCTCGTGTCCCGGGTCTCGCCTGTCGGGCGCTTCCGGGGGTGCGGCCTCGCCTTATCTTATTCCTTATCGAGCGTCTGCCCGCTGCCCGAGGCGACCCGCGTCTTCGAGCCGTCCGCGCTCACGTCGTAGCGGACGCGCGTCGGGCTCCCGTCGGCCGGGTCGATGAGCTGGACGTTCGAGATGTCCACGTAGGCTTCCCGCTCGATGATGCCGCCGGGCTTGTTCGCGCCCGGGTTGGGGCGCTGGTGGCGCTTGATGACGCCGACGCCCTCGACCTTGATCTTGCCCTCGGCGGGCTTCACTTCCAGCACGCGCCCGCGCTTGCCGCGGTCGCGGCCGGCCATGACGACGACCTGGTCGCCCTTCTTCACCTTCGACCGCTTGGTTCCCGTCTGTCCCATCTCTATATCACCTCCGGCGCGAGCGAGACGATCTTCATGAAGTTCCGGTCGCGCAGTTCGCGCGCCACGGGGCCGAAGACGCGCGTCCCGATGGGCGTGTCGTCCGGCTTGATGAGCACGCACGCGTTCTGGTCGAAGCGGATGTAGGTGCCGTCCTTGCGGCGGACCTCCTTCACCGTGCGGACGACGACGGCGTTATGCACCGTCCCCTTCTTCACCGCCCCGTCGGGGCTCGCCTCCTTGACCGTCACCTTGATCTTGTCGCCGAGGGAGGCCCGCGTCGCCTTCGTCGAGCCGCCGATGGCCTGGATCATCTCGACGCGCCTCGCGCCCGAGTTGTCCGCCACGTCCAGCGACGTTTGCATCTGGATTGCCATAGCTCACTCCGTTCGCAGTCTAGTTCAGCCGAACCAGCTCTGACTGAAACTGAACTACTTCTCTGCCTTCTGAATAATCTCGACGACGCGCCAGCGCTTGCGCGCGGAGAGAGGGCGGGTCTCGACGATGCGTACCTTGTCGCCGATGGTCGCGCCCTGCTCGTTGTGCGCCATGAACTTCGACGTGCGGCGGACGTAGCGCCGGTACTTCGGGTGCTTGATGAGTCGGTCGACGCGCACGACGCACGTCTTCTCCATCTTGTCCGACGACACGACGCCGATCTTCTCGGCGCGGCGGCTCGTGCGCTTCGCCTCGGTGCCGGCCGCGTTCCCGGCCTGCGCATCGACGCCCGCGCCCACGGCCTGCGAGAGGGTCTGCCCCGACTCGGTCGCCTCGGCCGCTTCGCCAGTGCCGCTCGTCGTCACTTCTTCTTCTTTAGTCTCTTCTGCCATCTCGAACCTCTTCCTACTTCGCCGCCTGCTCGCTGCCGCGCGCGCATCAGGGTCTGGACGCGGGCGAGCGTCTTCTTCTCGCGGCGGACGGTCTTGACGGCGTCCACCTCGCCGAGCGCGAGCTTGAAGTTGAGGCGGAAGAGCGACTCCTTGAGCCGCGCGGCCTCTTCCTTCAGGTCGGCGTCCGACATGTTGTTCAGGCGCTCCAAATCTTCACGTCTCTTCATGACTTAAACCGCGCCCCCTTCCTGCTCGGTGCGCGATGACGAACTTGCACTTGAGCGGCAGCTTCTGCGCCGCCAGCCGCAGCGCCTCGCGCGCCATCTCCTCCGACACACCCTCGATCTCGTAGAGGATGCGGCCGGGCTTGACGACGGCGACCCAGTGGTCGGGCGCGCCCTTGCCCTTACCCATACGGGTCTCGGCGGGCTTCTTCGTGATCGGCTTGTCGGGGAACATCCGGATCCAGACTTTGCCGCCGCGCTTGATGTGGCGCGTCATCGCGATACGCGCGGCCTCGATCTGCCGGTCCGTGATCCAGCCCGGCTCCAACGTCTTCAGGCCGTACTCACCGAAGCTGATCGGGAGCCGCGCTGGGCCGTGCCCGTCATGCGCCCCTTCATCTGCTTCCGGTGCTTTACCTTCTTCGGCATCAACATGATGTATACCCTCGTAAATAGTAAATGGTGAATAGTAAATGGTGACCAAGACAGAAACTTCTATTCACCATTTACCATCTACTATTCACCCTCTCTTATCTTCTACCGCCGCCGCCGGGGCCGCGTCCGCGCCCGCCGCCCGGGCCGCCCGGCCCACGCCCGCCGGGGCCGCCGGCCCGCGTCCGCCGCCGTCACCGCGTCCGCGCGGGCGGTCGCCGCCTCCGTCCTCGCGCCGGGGGCGGCGCCCGTCGCCGCGCTCGGGGCGCGGCTCGTTGATGGGGTCGGGCTGCGTGCCGCGCGCCATCGCCGCCGCCGGGTCGAGAATCTCGCCCCGATAAATCCAGCACTTGACGCCGATGACGCCGAACGTCGTGTGCGCCTCGGCGAAGCCGTAGTCAATGTCCGCGCGGAGCGTGTGCAAGGGCAGCCGCCCCTGCAAGTGCCACTCGGTGCGCGCGATCTCGGCGCCGTTGAGGCGGCCCGCGACCCTGACCTTGATGCCCTGGCCGCCGAAGCGCAGCGTCTCTTCGACGGTCTTGCGCATGGCGCGGCGGAAGGCGATGCGCTTCTCAAGCTGCGCGGCCATCTTCTCGGCCTGGAGCTGTGCGTTCAGCTCGGGCTTGTGAATCTCCTGGATGGAGACGAGCACTTCCTTGCCCGTGCGCGACGAGATGTCGGCCTTGAGCTTGTCGATCTCGGCGCCCTTGCGGCCGATGATGATGCCCGGGCGCGAGGTGTAGATGATGAGCTTGAGGCGGTTGGCCGCGCGCTCCACGTCCACGTGCGAGACGCCCGCGCCGGCGAAGCGGCCCTTCATCTGCGCCTTGAGCTTGAGGTCTTCGAGGAGGTAGTCGCCGTACTGCTTCTTCGCGAACCAGTGCGAGTGCCAGTCCTTGTTGTAGCCGAGGCGAAAGCCGTACGGATGAACTTTCTGACCCACAATCTTCTCCTAAGCTTCTTATCCTTCGGTCGCGGAATTTTCCGCCTGTGACGTTTCGGCCGGAGCCGCTTCCGACTTCTTCGAGGCGCGCTTCGACGCGGTCTTCTTCTCCGCGGCGCCGCCGACGGCGGCCTTCTTCGCGCCGCCCTTGCCCGCCGACTTCGGCGAAGCCTCGGCGACCGCCTTCGCGCTCCTGCCCTTGCCCTTCGCGGCGGGGGCCTCCTCCTGCCCGGTCGAGACCGACACGGTCACGTGGCAGAAGTGGCGCTGCTCGCGGTAGGCGCGCCCCTGCGGGGCGGGGCGGACGCGGCGGCGGTGCTTGGTCGGCCCCATGTCCACGAAGGCCGTCTTGACGAAGAGGTCGTCCGGGTCCACCGCGACGTTCTGCCGCTCGGCCTTCTCGGTCGCGTTGGCGATGGCCGAGCGCAGGCACTTCTCGATGTGGCCGGCGGCGCGCTTGTTGGTGAACTGAAGGATCGCCAGCGCCTCGCCCACGCGCTTGCCGCGAATCATGTCGACCACGAGCCGCGCCTTCTGCGCCGACCCGCGTAAGTATTTTGCACTCGCTATCGCTTCCATCTCTGAACCTCAGTGCCTACCTGGCGGGCTTGGAAGACTTCTCCGCCTTCGTGCCCGCGTGCCCCTTGAAGGTGCGCGTCGGGGCGAACTCGCCGAGCTTGTGGCCGACCATGTTCTCCGTCACGTAGACGGGGATGTGGCGCTTGCCGTTGTGGACGCCGAAGGTCAGGCCGACGAAGTCGGGCGTGATGGTCGAGCGGCGCGACCACGTCTTGATGGCCGGCGGACGCGCGGCGCCCGAGCGCACCTCCTCGACCTTCTTCTCCAGGTGCCTGTCGATGAACGGCCCTTTTTTGACTGAACGTGCCATCTCTTCCCTCTATCCTTAAAAGTCCTACTTCACGCGGCGGTCGCGCACGATCATGTTCGAGGTGCGCTTGTTCTTGCGCGTCTTGTAGCCGCGCGTCGGCTGGCCCCACGGCGTCACCGGGTGACGGCCGCCCGAGGTCTTGCCCTCGCCGCCGCCGTGCGGGTGATCGACCGGGTTCATCGCGACGCCGCGCACCGACGGCCGGATGCCGTGCCAGCGCGTGCGCCCGGCCTTGCCGTACGAGACGTTCTCGTGCTCGACGTTGCCGACCTGCCCCACGGTCGCGTAGCAGACGACGGGGACGCGCCGCACCTCGCCCGAGGGCATGCGCACCTGCGCGTGGTCGCCTTCCTTCGCGACGAGCTGCGCGAAGCCGCCCGCCGAGCGCACGAGCTGGCCGCCCTTGCCGGGGCGCAGCTCGATGTTGTGAATCTGCGTGCCGAGCGGGATGTTCCTGATCGGCAGCGCGTTCCCCGGCAGGATGTCGGCCTCGGGGCCGCTCATCACGGTCTTGCCCACTTCCAGACCCGCCGGCGAGATGATGTAGCGCTTCTCGCCGTCGAGGTAGGTGATGAGCGCGATGTGCGCCGAGCGGTTCGGGTCGTACTCGATCTGCGTGACGCGGCCGGGCACGCCCGCCTTGTCGCGCTTGAAGTCGATGATGCGGTAGTGGCGCTTGTGGCCGCCGCCGCGCCGGCGCACCGTGATGTGGCCGTCGTTGTTGCGCCCCGAGATGCGCGTCTTCTTCTCAAGCAGCGACTTCTCGGGCTCGGCGCCCGGCGTCAGCTCGTCGCGCGTCAGGTACGTCTGGTACCGGCGCGACGGCGATGTCGGTGTCAGTTTCTTGATGCCCATAATCTTATTTACCCATTGATTCATTGTTCAGTTGAATCAATGAACAAACTCGAGCTCAATGAATCAATCGCTAGATGTTCTCGCCGTAGTCGAACGGCGCCTGGCCCGTCTTGAGCGTGACGTAGGCCTTCTTCCAGGAGGGCTTGCGCCCCTCGAAGCGGCCGCGCCGCGCCTTCTTGCCCATGTAGTTGATGGTGCGCACCGTGTCCACCTGGACGTTGAAGATGCGCTCGACGGCCGACTTGATCTCCGGCTTCGTCGCCTTCACGTCCACGCGGAAGGTCAGGAGCTGGCGGCCGTCCTGCGACTCCTCCTTGGCGACGAGCGCCTTCTCGGTGATGACCGGCGCCTTGATGATGTCCCAGATCGTTCGCATCTTCCTACGCCGCCTCCTCTTCCTGCGTGTTCTCTTCCCCGGCACTCGCCTCGCGCCGCGGCGGCCGAAGCCTTCGTCGCCGGGTCGAGCTGCGCCTGCAAGGTCTCGGCGGCCGAGCGCGTCAGCACCAGCTTCTCGTGGTAGAGCACGTCGTAGATGTTGACGCCGTAGGCGCCGACGACCTTCGCCGTCTTCACGTTGCGCGAGGCGAGCATGAGGTTGTCGTTGTCGATGGTATCGACGATCGAGCGTCTTCCCTTCGAGCCCGAGCGCCGCCAGCGCGCCGATGAACTCCTTCGTCTTCGGCTGGCCGAAGACCAGCTCCTCGACGACGACGAGGTTGCCCTCGCGCAGCCGCTCCGAGAGAGCCGAGCGCAGCGCGCCGCGGCGCATCTTCTTCGGCAGGGGCTGCGACCAGTCGCGCGCCTGCGGCCCGTGGACGTTGCCGCCGCCCTTCCAGAGCGGCGAGCGGATGCTCGCGATGCGCGCGCGCCCCGTGCCCTTCTGCTTCCAGAGCTTCTTGCCCGAGCCGGACACGTCGCCGCGGGTCTTCGTCCCCACGGTGCCCTGCCGGGCGCCCGCGAGGTGGGCCTTGACGGCCGAGTGGATCAGCGCCTCGTTCAGCTCGGCGCCGAAGACGGCGTCCGAGAGTTCGAGGTCGCCGACCTCTTCGTTCTTCAGGTTGCGCACCTTGACGGTAGGCATTTCGTTTACTCCGTTTACTTCGCCGACTTGCGGACGACGACCACGCTGCCGTTCGCGCCCGGGCACCGAGCCGCGCACCATCAGCAGGTTGTTCTCCACGTCCACGCGCGCGACCGTCAGCCCCTTGATCGTGACCCGCGCGTCGCCCATGTGGCCCGACGAGCGCGTGCCCTTGATGACGCGCGAGGGGTAGGCCGACTGGCCGATGGAGCCGGGGCGGCGCACGTTCATCGAGCCGTGGCTCTCGGGGCCGCGGTTGAAGTGGTGGCGCTTGATCGTGCCCTGGAAGCCGCGCCCCTTCGACTTGCCGACCAGCTCGATGGAGTCGCCCTCGGCTGAACTGATCGACGAGCACCTTGTCGCCGACGTTGACCTCGGCGTCGCCCGCGTCCTTGAGCCGAATCTCCTTGAGGACGCGCGTCGGGGGCGTGCCGCCGCCGGTCTTCTCGAAGTGGCCCTGCATCGGCTTGGTGACGTTCTTGAGCTTGACGGGGCGGTCTTCGACCAGCCCGATCTGCACGGCGTCGTAGCCGTCCTTGCCGCGCCGCCGACTTCTTCTGCACGACGACGCACGGGCCCGCCTTAATCACCGTGACGGGCGTGACCGTCCCGTCCGCGGCGAAGAGCTGCGTCATCCCGACCTTCTTACCGATGATTCCGTTAATCATCTCAAACCTCAGTGACAGTGACCGTGATAAGTGACTGAGAGCAAGTGCTTTTACTTATCACGTTATCAGCTCATCACTTATCGCTGCCGTTTAGCTCCGGCCGAACGCCTTGATCTCGACATCGACGCCCGCGGGGAGGTCGAGCTTCATGAGCGCGTCCACGGTCTGCGGCGTCGGGTCGAGGATGTCCATCAGACGCTTGTGCGTGCGAATCTCGAACTGCTCGCGCGACTTCTTATCGACGTGGGGCGAGCGCAGCACCGTCCACTTGTTCTTGGAAGTGGGGAGCGGGATCGGCCCCGCCACGCGCGCGCCCGTGCGCTTGGCCGTCTCGACGATCTCCGACGTGGACTGGTCGAGCACGCGGTGGTCGTACGCCTTGAGCCTGATTCTGATCTTCTCGTTCAGCATGTCTTTCTTCTTTAGCCTTCAGCGGTCAGCTTTCAGCATTCAGACGTCAGGCCCCCGGCTTCGTTCGACTGTCGGCCGAGGGCTCTTGAACTTCAACTACTCGATGATGTCGGAGACGGTGCCGGCGCCCACCGTCCGCCCGCCCTCGCGGATCGCGAACCGCAACCCCTTCTCCATCGCGATCGGCGTGATCAGCTCGATCTCCATCGCCACGTTGTCCCCAGGCATCACCATCTCCACGCCCTCCGGCAGGTGCGCCACCCCCGTCACGTCCGTCGTCCGGAAGTAGAACTGCGGCCGGTACCCCGTGAAGAACGGCGTGTGCCGCCCGCCCTCCTCCTTCGTCAGGACGTACGCCTCCGCCTTGAACTTCGTGTGCGGCGTGATCGACCCCGGCTTCGCGATCACCTGCCCGCGCTCCACGTCCTTGCGCTCCACGCCGCGCAGCAGCAGCCCGACGTTGTCGCCCGCCACGCCCTCGTCCAGCAGCTTCTTGAACATCTCCACGCCCGTCACCACCGTCGTGCGCGTGTCCCGGATCCCGATGATCTCCACCTGCTCGTTGACCTTCACCTTCCCGCGCTCGATCCGCCCCGTCGCCACCGTGCCCGCGCCCCTGGATCGTGAAGATGTCCTCGACCGGCATCAGAAACGGCTTCTCCACGTCCCGCTCCGGCGTCGGGATGTAGCTGTCGACCGCCGCCATCAACTCGTCGACCGTCTTCTCCCACTCCGCGTCGCCGTTCGAGCGCCTTCAGCGCCGACCCGCGGATGACCGGAATGTCGTCGCCCGGGAAACTCGTAGGCCGAGAGCAGCTCGCGGACTTCCAGCTCGACCAGGTCCAAGCAGTTCGGCGTCGTCCACCGCGTCCACCTTGTTCATGAACACGACCATCGCCGGCACGCCCACCTGACGCGCCAGCAGGATGTGCTCACGCGTCTGCGGCATCGGCCCGTCGGTCGCCGCCACCACCAGGATCGCGCCGTCCATCTGCGCCGCGCCCGTGATCATGTTCTTGACGTAGTCGGCGTGGCCCGGGCAGTCGACGTGCGCGTAGTGCCGGTTCGGCGTCTCGTACTCGACGTGCGCCGTCGCGATCGTGATCCCGCGGGCCTTCTCCTCCGGCGCGTTGTCGATCGAGTCGAACGCCCTGACGGTGATCTTCGGGTTGTGCTTCGCCAGCACCTTCGTGATCGCCGCCGTCAAAGTCGTCTTCCCGTGATCCACGTGCCCGATCGTCCCGATGTTGACGTGCGGCTTCGACCGGTCAAACTTCTCCTTCGCCATGTTTCTCTCTCGCTCCTAACGAATGTGGTTTGTCTGTCTCTGTTCGTTTGGGTCGCCGCAGCCTTCAGCGAGAGAGGCGACCCGCCTTGTAATCTTCAACTACTTCGTGACGCCCTGCACCTTCGCGATGACCTCTTCGGCGATGTTCTTGGGCGCCGCTTCGTAGCGCTCGAAGTGCATCGTCGAGGTGGCGCGGCCCTGCGTCATCGAGCGCAGGTCGGTCGTGTAGCCGAACATCTCGGAGAGCGGGACGTAGGCCGTGATGACCTGCGCGCCGCCCGGGCGCGGCTCCATCTTCTCGATCTGGCCGCGGCGGCGGTTCAGGTCGCCGTTGACCGTGCCCATGTACTCCTCGGGCGTGACGACCTCGACGCGCATGATCGGTTCGAGCAGCACCGGCTTGGCCTTCTTCACCGCGTCCTGGAACGCGAGCGAGCCCGCGATGTGGAACGAGCGCTCGTCGGAATCGACCTCGTGGTACGAGCCGAAGACGAGGTCGACCTTGATGTCCACCAGCTCGTAGCCGGCGAGGAAGCCGCGCTCCATCGCGTCGCGGACGCCCTCCTCGATGGGCTTGATGAACTCGCGCGGGATGGCGCCGCCCGTGATCTTGTTCTCGAAGACGAAGCCCTCGCCGGGCGCGGGCTCGATCTCCAGCTCGGCGTGGCCGTACTGGCCGCGGCCGCCGGTCTGGCGCTTGTAGCGCTCGACGCCCTTCGCCGGCATCGTGATGGTCTCGCGGTACGCGACCTGCGGCTTGCCGACGTTGGCCTCGACGCCGAACTCGCGCTTCATGCGGTCAACGATGATTTCGAGGTGCAGCTCGCCCATGCCGGCGATGATGGTCTGGCCCGTCTCCTGGTCGGTCGAGACGTTGAAGCTCGGGTCTTCCTGCGCGAGGCGCGAGAGCGCCGTGCCGAGCTTGTCCTGATCGGCGCGGGTCTTGGGCTCGACGGCGACGCGGATGACGGGCGCCGGGAACTCCATCGCCTCAAGGATGATGGGCTTGTTCTCGTCGCACACGGTGTCGCCGGTGGTGACCTGCTTCATGCCGCCGATGGCGATGATCTCGCCGGCGCTCGCCTCGTCGATGTCCTCGCGCTTGTTGGCGTGCATCCGCAGCAGGCGGCCGACGCGCTCCTTCGACCCCTTGACGGAGTTGTAGGCGTAGGAGCCCTTCTTGACGGTGCCCGAGTAGATGCGGACGAACGAGAGCTGGCCGAGGTGCTTGTCGGCCATGATCTTGAAGACGAGCCCGGAGAACGGCGCGGCGGCTTCAGCCGGCCTGGCCTCGGTCTCGCCCGTCCTCGGGTTCGATGCCCTCGATGGCCGGGATGTCGAGCGGCGATGGCAGGTAGTCCACGACCGCGTCGAGCAGCGTCTGCACGCCCTTGTTCTTGAAGGCGGAGCCGGTGACGACGGGGACGAGCTTGATCGCGATGGTGCCCTTGCGGAGCGCCGCGCGAATCTGCGCCTCGGTGAACGAGGCGCCCTCGTCTTCGAGGTACTTCTCCATCAGCTCCTCGTCGGCCTCGGCGGCCGCTTCGAGCAGCTTGTGGCGCATCTCCTGCGCGCGCTCTTTGAGGTCTGCGGGAATCTCGGTGGTCTCGTACTGCGCGCCCTTCGACTCGTCGTTCCAGATGAGCGCCTTCATCGTGATGAGATCGACGACGCCCTTGAACTGGTCTTCGAGGCCGATGGGAATCTGCAAGGCGACGGGGTTCGCGCCGAGCCGGTCGATGATCGACTGGAACGAGCGGTCGAACGAGGCGCCGGCGCGGTCGAGCTTGTTGATGAAGCAGATGCGCGGGACGCCGTACTTGTCGGCCTGACGCCAGACGGTCTCGGACTGCGGCTCGACGCCCGCGACGCCGTCGAACACGGCGACCGCGCCGTCGAGCACGCGCAAGGCTGCGCTCGACCTCCATCGTGAAGTCCACGTGGCCGGGCGTGTCGATGATGTTGATGCGGTACTCGGTGCCGGAGCGCTTCCAGAAGCAGGTCGTCGCGGCCGACGTGATCGTGATGCCGCGCTCCTGCTCCTGCTCCATCCAGTCCATCGTGGCGGTGCCCTCGTGCACCTCGCCGATCTTGTGCGAGACGCCCGTGTAGAAGAGCACGCGCTCGGTGGTGGTGGTCTTCCCGGCATCGATGTGCGCCATGATGCCGATGTTCCGGAACTTGTTCAGGTCTTGCTTAGCCATAACCGAACCCCGTGAATAGTGAATGGTAAATAGTGAATGGTTACAAGCCTTACTCTATTCACCATTGACCATTTACTATTTACCAACCCTTACCACTTGTAGTGCGCAAAAGCCTTGTTCGCCTCGGCCATGCGGTGCGTGTCGTCCTTCTTCTTGACGGCGTTGCCGCGGTTGTTGGCGGCGTCGAGCATCTCGCCGGCGAGGCGGTCGATCATCGTCTTCTCGCCGCGGGCGCGGGCGGCGCCCACGATCCAGCGGATGGCGAGCGAGCCGCGGCGCTCCTGCGCGACCTCGATGGGCACCTGATAGGTCGAGCCGCCGACGCGGCGCGACTTGACCTCGACGGTCGGGCGCACGTTCTCGATGGCGCGCTTGAACATCTTCAAGGGGTCTTCGCCGGTCTTGTCGCCGACCTGCGCCAGCGCCCTGTAGAAGATGCCCTCGGCCGTGGACTTCTTGCCGCCCCACATCAGGCCGTTGATGAACTTGGTCACCAGCGGGCTGTTGTACACGGGGTCGGCCAGCACGTCGCGTCTGTCAACAACTCTTCTTCTAGGCATAGTCGTTCTTCTAGTCTCGGTCTTACTCTCTTCCGCCCTTGGCGCCGCCCTTGGCCGCGCCGGCCGCCGCGCCGCCCTTCGGGCGCTTGGCGCCGTACTTCGAGCGCCCCTGCTTGCGGTCGTTGACGCCGACCGAGTCGAGCGTGCCGCGGATGATGTGGTAGCGCACGCCCGGCAGGTCTTTCACACGCCCGCCGCGGATGAGCACGATGGAGTGCTCCTGAAGGTTGTGGCCGACGCCGGGGATGTAGGTCGTCACCTCGATCCCGTTGGTCAGGCGCACGCGCGCGACCTTCCGCAGCGCCGAGTTCGGCTTCTTCGGGGTCTGCGTGTAGACGCGCGTGCAGACGCCGCGCTTCTGCGGCGACTGCTGCAAGGCCGGGCTCGCCGTCTTGTACTTGACCGCCTGGCGCCCCTTGCGTACGAGTTGGTTGATGGTCGGCACTGCTTCTCAGTCCTTCTTAAAGGTTCTGTCTAACTTCCGGGCACTCCCGCGCCCCTCTACAAGGCGCAAGAGGCTGCCCTTTCCTGCCTCTTACCGGAACCTTGTCCGGCAGTCAGCGCAAGAGCGGCATGCCCTTGTTTGTCTAATTAATCAGGGATGTTCTGACTTCCAGCGGGTGTGGATTCTGGCCTCCCCTCGGGCCGAAACTTTTCTGTGGCGTCGCCTTCTGTAAAGGATGCGGGGCTTTTCTAATGCTTTCGCCCCGTCGTTTCGCTCCCCGGAGCCTGGCCTGTCCCTTTGAGGAACTGAGGGGCCCGGAGTTTACGCCACAATATTTGTCAACGACCTGTTGCCCCTTGCAGGGCCGCAGACCGGGCGACGCCTCCACACCGGCAGAACTACCTGAGCGCCGCACTGTTGGGAAATGGACTGCAAGTCCAAACGTGAGACTATACGGACGCTTCCCCGACTCTGTCAAGCGCGCGCCGGGGCGCTGGCCCTTTCCGACCGTAAAAATCGTCGCCCGGACGGGCGCCGTCTTTTCTGCTAAAGTCTGCGCCCGTAACCACCAATCGAAAGGCGAACATCTTTGATGCGCTTCAACCCGGACGAGTACATTACAGTCAGCGAAAGAATCGAAAAATTTTACGCCAAATTCCCGCAGGGGCGGATCTCACGACCATCATCGAGCACAGCGCCGAGACCGGCTTCATCCTCATGCGCGCGGAGGTCTACCGCGAGCCCGACGACGCGCTCCCGGCGGCCACGGGTCACGCCTACGAGCTGCGCAGCGCCGGCCACGTGCAGGCGGGGAGCTACGTGGAGGTCTGCGAGACTTCCTCGGTCGGCCGCGCCCTCGCCCTGCTCGGCTTCGAGGTGAGGCGCGGCGTGGCGAGCCGCGAGGAGGTCATCCGCGGGGCGAAGAAGCAGCAGGCGGCGGCGCGCCGCGGCGGCGCCCGCACGCCCCGAGCGCCCCGCGCCGGCGGCGGAGAGGCCCGCCCCTGAGCGCCGGAGAGCGCCCCGGCCCCGCCCGCGGCGCCCGCCGACGCAGGGGCCGACCTCGATTCACTGATTTTGCAGGCGGCCGAAGAGCTCGGCTACGACGCGGCGAAGGTGCGCAAGTGGGTCAACCAGAAGTACGAGGTCACGGGCGGCCTCGGCAGCCTCACGCCCCACGACAAGCGCGAGGTGCTGAAAATCTTCACCGAGCAGGCGCGCCCGACTCCGCCCCGCGCCGGCCGCTGAAGCATCATCCGACTCCCGGAACGTTTAACTTAAAGAGGCCGGGGCAAGCGACGAGTTGCCCCGGCCTCTTGCCCTTTCAACATACCGCCGCGGAGCAGCGTTTGAATGTAGCCCAGCCTTTCCGCCGGGTTAGCGGCGTTTGAATGTAGCCCGGCCTTTCAAGGCCGGGAAACTGGCAATTATGAGTGCCGCGTCGCGTAGCGATGCCTGAACGTGCCGACTCTGTTCAGGCGTCGCTACGCGACGCGGTGGCGCGTGTCAATGCATACCCGGCCTTGAAAGGCCGGGCTACATTCTGACGCCGCTCCGCGGCGGATTATCAGTATGCAATGACATTCTGACGCCGCTGACGTGGCGGATTATCAGTTACCTCTCCGCCCTCCGGTTTGTTACCACCCGCGCCTCCGTCCGAGCGCCTGCGCGTGCGCGGGGCGCTCTCGAGGTGGCGTGCGCTCTCCCACGCGGCGATTGTGGCAGGGTCATCCCGGAACTTGTTGCGGACGATGGCGTCGAGCTTGCGCACGGCGTTCATCCCGCGCTCGGCGGCCGTTTCGACCGAGGCCGTGGCCGAGACGTGCGCGTCGCGCCCCGTGTTCTGCTGCCCCATCGCGCGTTCGAGGTCGGCGATGTCCTCTTTGAAGTCTTCGACGAACGACTCGTGCATCTCGTGGCGCAGGAAGTCCGCCTTGAGCGGGAGTGCGTCGCCGACGAAGGCACGCGCGGTCTGGAGGAGCGCCGGGTCGCTGCCGCTGCGCGGGAGACGGAACTTGTTCTCCAGGCCCGGCATCTCTAACGCCATGACGCGCGCGGTGCGCGTGATGGCCTGCATACTCTCGCGCAGGGCCTCGCGCGCGGCCATGCGCTCTGCGGTCGCGCGCTGGACGGAGCTGAGCCCGGAGGTCTGCGTCGTACCGGCCTCCGTCAACTCCTCGACGACCTTCTTAATATCGCGACCGTCTCGGCTCCGAGCGAGCCCTCGGGGAACGACGCCGCGCGCTCCGCCGCGAAGCTCTGCACACGCACGAACATCTCGTACGTGCGGTTAATCACACTGTTCATACATGTCTTCTCCTTGTAATGAGGTTACTGGAAGAGAGGTTAGGGGCTGTGAGTCCATCCCCCCTTTGGCTCGTACTTTATACCCCCCTGCTCGTCGGAGCCCGCATTATATGCACATTTCGCCCCGCGTCCATACAAATTTTTCCGACGGCTCGGAGAATATCCCAGCCCTCCGCGCGTCTCGCACACCCCGTCTGAACTTACGCACCACGAGCACCGATTTTGGCCCGCACCGCTACGAATTTCCCCGCACCGCTCGCGTTCCGGCACGCCCTGAACGGAAAAAACCACGCACCGGCACGCTCCGACCCGCACCGACGGCGATTCCACCCCGCACCGCTCGGAAATTCGCCCGCACCGACCGCCTCTGACACCGCGGCTCTCGAATCTGGCGCGCACCGCCGCGCCTTTGACGCGCACCGCCCGGAAAAATGCGCGCACCGCTCGATTGTGGACGCGCGGGTGACGGATTTAGTAACTCGTCTGTGAGAATCGACGCCGCGGGCCTTCACCTGACAGTGCCGCCCGCCCAAAAAAGCTAAAGGGGCCGCGTGCGTGCCCAGACACATGCGGCCCCGCCCCGTCTGTGAGGCCGGGGCTGCGGCACCGTCTGCTGCCCGTAGACGTGCCCGCATTAATCGCTAACTAAAATGCCCATGTGCTATCCTCCCTCGCGTTCTAGTCTTTGAAAATAAGGCAACGGGTCGGATGCGTACGCCTGCTCACCCTCAATCTCGGAGTGTTGAGCATCGCCGTTGAGCATGAGAGGTCTCTACTCACGGCGAACCAGTTACGCAATGCAATTCTACCGCTAATTAGCGGGAATAGCAAGACCGCGGACGCACTTATCCCATCGGGAGGACGTTCCTGATGGGAAGGAAACCACGTCCGACGCCCGCGCGTCTTGCCGAGAAGCTTTTACAGATTAGGGATGCGCTCGGTCTGTCTCAATCGGAGTGTTTTGGCGATTAGGAGTTGAAGACCTATCTCATACAAGCAAATCTCGAAGTATGAACTTGGGGTTACTGAACCACCGTTGCCCATTATTCTGCAATACGCGCGCGTGGCGAATGTCAGCACGGACTTGCTCATCAACGACGACCTCGACTTACCTGACAAGCTCCCCGCCAAATCAAAACACTCTCAACGATAGTTATAGCGTTTTAGACCTTAGCGTTTTAGACCTTGCGGCCTGTCCTGACTCTGCCTGGTGAGATAACGCTGAAGTGGTTGGGGAATTCTGAAGCGTGTTCGCGGAAAGCGTCTGAGACGGATTGGGCTTTCCACCTCCGCCGACAGGCCGGCGAGACGCACGAGGACCACGCCGCCCGAGCTTAACTGCCCTTCTCTGAACACAAACTCACCGAAATCTTTATCTGCCGTTAACAGGATGGCCGCCGCCGCGTTCGCACGTTCGAGGACTTGATCGTCCGTGATGCCGGGTTCCATCTCCGCGACGTACAACACCGTATGCCCGTCGCGCCGCAGTCTTTCTACGACTTGACGTTCGACGCCCTCGTCGGCGAGCAGGTTCATGCGGCCTTCTGGGGTGGCGTGGTGCGGAGGGTTTCGGCCGCGTAGGCGAGGGCGGCAAGGATGCCTTCTCGCGTGAGGCGCGGGTGAGATTCGAGGAGTTGTTCGGGGGTCTCGCCGGCGGCAAGTTTTTCGAGGATCAACTCGACCGTGATGCGCGTGCCGGCGATGACGGGCTTGCCCATCATGACGGCGAGGTCTGTTTGAATCAGCTCGGTCTCCATAGTGCCGTGGATTATAACTTAGGTGAGACGAAAAAACCGGCGCGGATTTGAGTCCGCGCCGGCCTGTTTGTTCGGGTTGGGTTGATTCTACTCGTCGTCGCCTTCGTCCGCGGCGTCGGCGGCGGCGCTCGGCGTCGCCGTCACCGTCGGCGACGGCGGCCGGGACGAGCTTCTCGCGGGCGGGGACGACCGCGGGCGGCTCGACGCCGCCGAGGAGGTCGGAGAGGCTCTCCATCCGCTCCTCTTCGCGCGCGGCTCTCGGCCGTCGTGTCGCGCTCGACCTTGACGTTGCGGTAGAAGTCCATGCCCGTGCCCGCGGGGATGAGGCGGCCCATGATGACGTTCTCCTTGAGGCCGCGCAGGTAGTCGATGCGCCCCGAGATGGCCGCCTCGGTCAGCACCCGCGTCGTCTCCTGGAAGGAGGCCGCCGAGATGAACGAGTCGGTCGAGAGCGAAGCCTTCGTGATGCCTAAGAGCAGCGGCTCGGCCTTCGACGGCTCGCCTTCCGCGGCCGCGATGCGCTCGTTCTCGTCGGTGAAGCGGAAGCGGTCCACCTGCTCGTCGAGCAGGAAGTCCGTGTCGCCCACGTCCGTGATGCGCACCCAGCGGAGCATCTGGCGGACGATGACCTCGATGTGCTTGTCGTTGATGTTGACGCCCTGGAGGCGGTAGACCTCCTGGATCTCGTTGACGAGGTACTCCTGCAAACGGTTCATGCCGAGCACGCGCAGGATGTCGTGCGGGTTGAGCGGGCCGTCCATCAGCGCCTCGCCGGCGCGGACGCGGTCGCCCTCCTGCACGTTGATGTGCGTGCCGCGCGGGATGTCGTACTCGCGCTCCTCGCCGTCGTCGCCGACGACGATGAGCCGCCGCTTGCCCTTCGAGATGGCGCCGAGCTTGACGGTGCCGTCGATCTCGGACATGACCGCCGTCTCGCGCGGCTTGCGCGCCTCGAAGAGTTCGACGACGCGCGGCAGACCGCCCGTGATGTCCTTCGTCTTCGTCGTCTCGCGCGGAATCTTCGCGATCACGTCGCCGGGCGCGACCTCGTCGCCGTCGTGCACCATCAGGTTCGCGCGCACGGGCATCTGGTAGGTCTTGAGGACCTTGTTGCCGCGTGCGGATTTCGAGACGCGGCTGGCGCTTCTCGTCGGGCGAGTCCTTGACGACGACGCGCGACTGGCCCGTGACCTCGTCAACCTCCTCCTCGACCGTGACGCCCTCCTTCAAGTCCTGGTACTTCACCGCGCCCGCGACCTCGGTCAGGATGGCGAAGGTGAACGGGTCCCACGTCGGCGAGCACCTGATCCTCCTTGACGCGCGCGCCGTTCTCGACGTGGATGTGCGCGCCGTAGACGATCTGGTGGCGCGCGACCTCGCGGCCGCGCTCGTCGATGATGATGAGCGCGCCGTTGCGGTTCATCGCCGTGATCTCGCCGCGGCGGTTCTTGACGACGTTCAGCTCGACGTACTTGATCGTGCCGTCCATGCGCGCCTCGTGCTTGGACGACTCTTCCAGGCGCGCGGTGCCGCCGATGTGGAACGTGCGCATCGTGAGCTGCGTGCCGGGCTCGCCGATGGACTGCGCGGCGATGACGCCGACGGCCTCGCCGATGTCCACGGCCTTGCCCGTGGCGAGGTTGCGGCCGTAGCACTTGATGCAGACGCCGCGGCGCGACTCGCACGTCAGCACCGAGCGGATGCGGACGCGCTGCACGCCCGAGCGCTGAATCTCCTGCGCGAGGTCTTCGTTGATCTCGTCGTTCGAGGCGACGATGACCGCGCCCTCGACGGGGTCGATCACGTCTTCGAGCGCCGTGCGGCCGATGATGCGGTCGCGCAACGATCTCGATCTCCTCGCCGCCCTCGACGATGGCCGAAGCGCTGATGCCCTTGAGCGTCCCGCAGTCGGGCTCGGAGACGATCACGTCCTGCGCCACGTCAACGAGGCGGCGCGTCAGGTAGCCCGAGTCGGCCGTCTTCAGGGCCGTGTCGGCCAGACCCTTGCGCGCGCCGTGCGTCGAGATGAAGTACTGGAGGACGTTCAGGCCCTCGCGGAAGTTCGAGCGGATCGGCGTCTCGATGATCTCGCCCGAGGGCTTGGCCATCAGGCCGCGCATGCCCGCGAGCTGTCGAATCTGCTGCGCGGTGCCGCGCGCGCCGGAGTCCGACATGATGAGAATCGGGTTCGACTCCTTGGCCGTCTTCTCCTTCTCGTCCATCGCCAGGAACATCTCCTTGGCGACCTTGTCGGTGACCTCCGACCAGATGGCGATGACCTTGTTGTAGCGCTCGCCGTTGGTGATGACGCCGTCGCGGTACTGCCGCTCGACCTCGATCACGTCCTTGTCGGCCTGCCCGACGAGCGTCTTCTTCGCGTCGGGCGTGACGAGGTCGTCGATGCCGATGGAGATGCCGGCCTTGCGTCGCGTAGAGGAAGCCGAGCGACTTCAGGTCGTCCAGCATCTTCACCGTCATCTCGTGGCCGAGGCGGAGGTGGCAGTAGTTGACGAGCGACTGAAGCCCCTTCTTCTTGAGCGTGCCGTTGATGTAGGACAGCCCCTTCGGAATCTGGTCGTTGAAGATGACGCGGCCGACGGTCGTGTTGATGACGCGGCGCACGTCCTCCTGCACGGCGGCGCGCATCACGTCCTGCGTGTCGTGCTCCTGCGTCAGGTCGATGAGGTTGCCGACGATGCGGAGCTTGATGGGCGTCTGCGTCGTGACCTCCTTGGCGTCGAGCGCGAGCAGCACCTCGTTGATGGAGGCGAAGACGCGCCCCTCGCCCTTCGCGCCCGGCTTGTCCTTCGTCAGGTAGTAGCAGCCGAGGACGATGTCCTGCGAGGGCACCGCGATGGGCTGACCCGACGCGGGGCTAGAGGATGTTGTTCGAGGCGAGCATCAGCACGGCCGCCTCGATCTGCGCCTCGGGCGAGAGCGGGATGTGGACGGCCATCTGGTCGCCGTCGAAGTCGGCGTTGAAGGCCGTGCAGACGAGCGGGTGAATCTTGATGGCCTTGCCCTCGACCAGCACCGGCTCGAACGCCTGGATGCCGAGGCGGTGGAGCGTCGGGGCGCGGTTGAGCAGGACGGGGTGCTCGCGGATGACCTCTTCGAGGATGTCCCACACGACCGGCTCCTGCCGGTCAACCATCTCGCGCGCCTGCTTGATGGTGGCGGCGTAGCCCTGCTTTTCGAGCTGGTTGTAGATGAACGGCTTGAACAGCTCAAGCGCCATCTTCTTCGGCAGGCCGCACTGGTGGAGCTTCAGCTCCGGCCCGACGACGATGACCGAGCGGCCCGAGTAGTCGACGCGCTTGCCGAGAAGGTTCTGGCGGAAGCGGCCCTGCTTGCCCTTGAGCGTGTCGGAGAGCGACTTGAGCGGGCGGTTGTTGACGCCGCGCAGCACGCGCCCGCGCCGGCCGTTGTCGAAGAGCGCGTCAACGGCCTCCTGAAGCATGCGCTTCTCGTTGCGCACGATGACCTCGGGCGCGCGCAGCTCCATCAGCTTCTTCAGACGGTTGTTGCGGTTGATGACGCGCCGGTAGAGGTCGTTCAAGTCCGACGTGGCGAAGCGCCCGCCGTCGAGCGGCACCAGCGGCCGCAGCTCGGGCGGGATGACGGGAATCACGTCGAGGATCATCCAGTCGGGGCGGTTGCCCGACTTGAGGAACGAGGTGACGACCTTGAGCCGCTTGGAGTACTTCAGCTTCTTCTGCTGCGAGTTCTCTTCCTTCATCCGCGCGCGCAGCTCGACCGACAGCTCCTCGATGTTGACGGCCGCGAGCAGCTCCTTGATCGCCTCGGCGCCCATGCGCGCGACGAACTGGCCCGGGTAGTCGCGCGTCAGCTCGCGGAAGCGCTCGTCGGTCAGAAGCTCGCGCTCCTTGACGGGCGCGTCGCCCGGGTCGATGACGATGTAGGACTCGAAGTAGAGAACCTTCTCAAGCTCGCGCAGGGGGATGTCGAGCAGATGGCCGATGCGCGAGGGCAGCCCCTTGAAGAACCAGACGTGCGAGCAGGGGCTGGCCAGCTCGATGTGGCCGAGGCGCTCGCGGCGCACCTTGGCCTGCGTGACCTCGACGCCGCACTTGTCGCAGATGACGCCGCGGTGCTTCATCCGCTTGTACTTGCCGCAGAGGCACTCCCAGTCGGTGACGGGGCCGAAGATGCGCGCGCAGAAGAGGCCGTCGCGCTCGGGCTTGAACGTGCGGTAGTTGATCGTCTCCGGCTTCGTCACCTCGCCGTGCGACCACTGGCGAATCTTCTCCGGCGACGCCAAAGAGATGCGGATCGCCTCGAAGTCGGGCGCGAGTTGCGTCTTCTCTTGCTGGAATCTGAACACCGTTTTTATCTCCGTAAGGAAAAAGCCGCTGACATAACAGAAATGATGAGTGATGAGTGATGAGCGATGAACGCGGCAGTGCAAGTTCAACTCGACCATCCGCATTCATCACTCATCATCTTTCTTACTCCACCGGGCCGGCCGTGGGCACGACGGGGCGGCCGAGGCCGTCGCCGTTCGTCGTCCTCAATCGCCGCGTTGCGGTCAATCAGCTCAACGTCGAGGCAGAGCGACTGCAGCTCGCGCACCAGCACGTTGAACGACTCGGGCACGCCCGGGTTGAAGTCGGCCTCGCCCTTGACGATGGCCTCGTAAATCTTCGAGCGGCCCGCCACGTCGTCCGACTTCGCCGTCAGCAAGCTCCTGCAGGATGTGCGCCGCGCCGTAGGCTTCGAGCGCCCAGACCTCCATCTCGCCGAAACGCTGGCCGCCGAACTGCGCCTTGCCGCCGAGCGGCTGCTGCGTGATGAGCGAGTACGGCCCGATGCTCCGCGCGTGAATCTTGTCGTCCACGAGGTGCGAGAGCTTGAGCATGTAGATGTAGCCGATGGTCACCTTCTGCTCGAACGGGTCGCCCGACAGGCCGTCGTAGAGGACGGTCTTGCCCGAATCGCCGACGATGTCCGGGATGCCCTGCTCGCGCAGCGTGTCGCCGGCGCGCTTGATCATGCCCTTGATCTCGGGCTCGGTCGCGCCGTCGAAGACCGGCGTCGCGAAGTGCATGCCGAGCACGCGCGCGGCCCAGCCCAGGTGCGTCTCCAGAATCTGCCCGACGTTCATGCGCGAGGGCACGCCGAGCGGGTTCAGGACGATGTCCACGGGCGTGCCGTCCGGCAGGTACGGCATGTCCTCCTCGGGGAGGATGCGCGCGATGACGCCCTTGTTGCCGTGGCGGCCGGCCATCTTGTCGCCGACCGACAGCTTGCGCTTCATCGCGATGAAGACCTTGACCATCTTGATGACGCCGGGGGCGAGCTCGTCGCCCTGGCGCAGCTTGGCGATCTTCTCCTCGTAGATGTCGGTCAGGATGCTGATCTGGCGCTTGGTGCGGTCCTCGAAGTCCTTGACCTCGGCGACGATGTCGGCCGCGCGCGCGCCCGCGAGCTGCGCCTTGCCCAACTGCTTCGGCTCAAGGCCGGCGAGCATCTCGCGCGTGATGGTCTCGTTCTTGGGGATGCGCACCTCGCGCTCGACCGTCAGGTCGGCGGAGAGCTTGCGCCCCTCGAACAGCTCGAAGATGCGCGCGTCGCGCTGCTCGCGCAGGATGCGGATCTCGTCTTCGAGGTCGCGGCGGAGGCGGTTCTCCTCCTCCTGCTCGATGTTGAGCGAGCGCTGGTCGCGCTCCTGACCCTTGCGCGTGAAGACCTGCACCTCGACGACCGTGCCGTCGATGCCCGGCGGGCAGACCAGCGACGCGTCCTTCACGTCGCCGGCCTTCTCGCCGAAGATGGCGCGGAGCAGCTTCTCCTCCGCCGTCAACTGCGTCTCGCCCTTCGGCGTGACCTTGCCGACGAGGATCGAGCCCGGCTTGACCTGCGCGCCGATGCGGATGATGCCCGACTCGTCGAGGTCGCGGAGCATGTTCTCGCCGACGTTCGGGATGTCGCGCGTGATCTCCTCGGGGCCGAGCTTCGTGTCGCGCGCCTCGATCTCCAGCTCCTCGATGTGGATCGACGTGTAGTAGTCGTCCTTCACCAGCCGCTCGGAGACGAGGATGGCGTCCTCGAAGTTGTAGCCGCGCCACGGCATGAAGGCCACGAGCACGTTGCGGCCCAGGGCCAGCTCGCCCCGGTCGGTGCAGGGGCCGTCGGCGATGACCTGCGCCTTCGCGACGCGCTCGCCGATCTGGACGATGGGGCGCTGGTTGATGCAGGTGTTCTGGTTCGAGCGCTTGAACTTCGTCAGCGTGTAGATGTCGGCCGTCACCTCGCGCGAGATGGTGCCGTCCACGTTGTGGTCGGCGCGCACGATGATGCGCTCCGAGTCCACGTAGTCCACGATGCCGTCGCGGCGCGCGGCCACGACCGCGCCCGAGTCGCGCGCCGTCACCTGCTCCATGCCGGTGCCGATGTAGGGCGCCTCGGCGCGCAGGAGCGGCACCGACTGGCGCTGCATGTTCGAGCCCATCAGCGCGCGGTTCGCGTCGTCGTTCTCAAGGAACGGGATGAGCGAGGCGGCGACCGAGACGAGCTGCTTCGGCGAAACGTCCACGTACTCGATGTCGTCGCGGTGGGCGTTGATGAACTCGCCGGCCTTGCGCGAGGCGTTGCGCTCGTTGATGATCGTAGCCGTCCTCGCCCAGCTCGATGTTGGCCTGGCCGATGACCCACTTGTCCTCTTCCCACGCCGTCAGGTAGAACGGGTAGGGCTCGGACTCCGCGCGGCGGCCGTCGGCGGCGACGCTTGCGGTTGGCCTTGTCGATCTCCTCTTCGGTGACGTGCTCGCCCGGCTTGAGCTTGGTGTCGCCGCCGTTGATGATGCGCACGTACTCGATGACGCGGCCGTCCACGACCTTGCGGTACGGCGACTCGATGAAGCCGAACTCGTTGATGCGCGCGAAGCACGAGAGCGACGAGATGAGGCCGATGTTCGGGCCTTCAGGCGTCTCGATGGGGCAGATGCGGCCGTAGTGCGTCGGGTGCACGTCGCGCACCTCGAAGCCCGCGCGCTCGCGCGACAGACCGCCGGGCCCGAGCGCGGAGAGGCGCCGCTTGTGCGTGATCTCCGAGAGCGGGTTCGTCTGATCCATGAACTGCGAGAGCTGCGACGAGCCGAAGAACTCACGCACCGCGGCCGTCACCGGCTTGGCGTTGATGAGGTCGCGCGGCATCGTCGTCTGCATCTCCTGCTGGATCGACATCTTCTCCTTGATGGCGCGCTCCATGCGGACGAGGCCGATGCGGAACTGGTTCTCAAGCAGTTCGCCCACGGCGCGCACGCGGCGGTTGCCGAGGTGGTCGATGTCGTCGGCGAGGTACTCGACCGGGTTGCGGCGCATCTTCAAGAGGTACGAGATGACCTGACACGAAGTCGGTGCGCCGACAGCAGCGGGTCTTCGATGCGCTCGCGCTCGGGGCGCCCCATCTTGATGTTGAACTTCAGGCGGCCGACGCGCGACAGGTCGAACTTGCGCTCGTCGAAGAACATGCCCTCGAAGAGGCGGTAAGCCGTCTGCACCGTCGGCGGGTCGCCGGGGCGCATCTTGCGGTAGATTTCAAGCAGCGCGTCCACCGGCTTCGTGATCACGTCCTTCTTCAAGCGTCTGCGAGAGCACGCCGCCCAGGTCGTCGCGCTCGGGGAAGAAGACGGTGAAGGTCTGGACGCCGGACTCGATGACCTCCTGCAATTTCGCGGGCGTGATCTCGGTGTTCGCCTCGACGATGACCTCGCCGGTCTCCGTGTTGACCACGTCGGAGAGGGCGTAGGCGCCGTCGAACTGCTGCGAGTCAACCTCGACCTCCGTGACGTGCCCCTTGCGGATGTCCTTGAGCGAGCCGTTGGTCACCTTCTTGCCGGCCTTGACGATGGGCTCGGCCGCGCCGCGCGGCTTGATGTCCTGCTCGGCC
Organism: uncultured Acidobacteriota bacterium; assembly: GCA_963726735.1. GTDB lineage: Bacteria > Acidobacteriota > Blastocatellia > Pyrinomonadales > Pyrinomonadaceae > QHXN01. Next base: position 1,337,242 of record CAVSDM010000016.1, on the reverse strand, counting down.
TTCATGCCGACGAGGTTCGTCGGCCCCTCGGGGCGCACCTGGACGAAGAGCCGGCCCTCGTTGACGCGCACCTCGTCGCCGATGTAGAAGGCGCGCAGGATGTCCTCGTCGGCGAAGCCCGAGTTCTTGACCGCCTCTTCGAGCTGCGAATCTCTGCCGACGTACGACTTCGGGTCGAACTGCGGGTTGAGCCAGATGCCGAGGGCGCGCAGGAAGATCGAGGCGAGGAACTTGCGCTTGCGGTCGATGCGGACGTAGAGCAGGTTCTTCTGGTCGTACTCGAACTCGACCCACGAGCCGCGGTACGGGATGACCTTCGCCAGATAGACGGGCGACTTCTCGAAGAAGACGCCGGGCGAGCGGTGGAGCTGCGAGACGATGACGCGCTCCGTGCCGTTGATGATGAAGGTGCCGTTGTCGGTCATCAGCGGGATTTCGCCGAAGAAGACCTCCTCCTCCTTGATGTCGCGGATGGACTTCGTCTCGGTCTCCGGGTCTTTGTCGAAGACCGTGAGGCGAATCTTGACCTTGAGCGGCACGCTGTAGGTCATGCCGCGCTCCTGGCACTCCTGCTGGTCGTGCTTGTGCTTGAGGCCGACGGGCTCGCCGCAGTTGTCGCAGAGCGTCGGGCCGCACGGCGTTGAACGTGCCGCAGTTGTGGCAGAGCGTCTCGCCGGGCGTGAGCGGGTCAACCTTGACGAGCGAGCCGCAGGACTTGCAGTTCGCGCGCAGGTAGCGCAGACCTTCGAGCCTTCCGCACTTACACTGCCAGTTGCCGATGTGGTACTCGACGAAGTCGAGTTCGGCCGTCTGGCGGAAGTCCGAGATGGGGAAGACCGAGCGGAAGACGGCCTGCAGCCCCGCGGGCTCGCGCTCCTCCGGCAGGAGGTCCATCTGGAGGAAGCGGTTGTAGGAGTCGCGCTGAATCTCGATCAGGTTCGGGATGCGCACCGCCGTCTTGATCTTCGAGAAGTCGTGGCGCGTGGGCGGCTGGCTCACGCGGCGGCCCGAGCCGACGGCGCTCTTCTGGAGCGGGTTCTGAACCGGATTTGCAGACATCAGGAGTTCCTTCGCAGCCGTCGGCTTTCAGCAGTCAGCCTTCAGCTAGAGAGTATTAAATAAGAGGACTAATCTAAGCGCCCGACCCCCGACCTGCTGAAAGCTGAAGGCCGAGCGCTGAAAGCTTCTTTTAGAGACGCCAAAGCGCGGCCAGAGCGCACAAGTCTCCGGCCGCTTCTTTCGAGAAAGCGGTTTCGCTTCGTCAATATTTTAGGGAGTATCGACAGCCCCTCACTACTCCCACACCTTAGCCGCCGAGACGGCCAATGTCAAGAACACAGAGGTCGTGAACCGTGAACCGTAAACCGTGACGAGAGGAAAGCTGTTCTTAACTTGTCACGGCTTACGGTTCACGACTTACGCGTTTCGACTACTTCACTTCGACGGTCGCGCCGGCGTCGGCGAGCTTGGCGCGGATGGCCTCGGCCTCTTCCTTCGAGACGCCCTCCTTGACGGCCTTGGGCGCGGCCTCGACGAGGTCCTTGGCCTCCTTCAGGCCGAGCGCGGTGATCTCGCGGACGACCTTGATGACGTTGATCTTGTTGCCGCCGGCGGCCTGCAGGATCACGTCGAACTCGGTCTTCTCCTCGGCCGCGGGCGCCGCTTCCGCCGCCGCCGCCGCGGGCGCCGCCGCCACGGCCGCCGCCGCCGCCGAGACGCCGAACGTCTCCTCGATCAACTTGACCAGCTCGGCCGCTTCGAGAAGCGACTTCTCCTTCAAAGCGTCAACGATTTCCTGATTCGAAAGTGCCATGATTACTTCAACTCCTCCTCAAAGGGTTCTAGTGTTGCTGTCCGGTTGCTGTTCGCAGCAGGAGAACCCACGGGACGCGCTCGGCCGTCTGTTGCATCCAGACCCCCTCGCGCGTCCGAGCCGTCAAAGGCGACCTGACAAATCGCCCCGCTCGTTTTCCGCGTCCGGCTGACTCTCAAAGAGATTTCAAATTCGAAATCTCAAATTTCAAATCCGTCGGGTCTACCACACGGCCGCCCCGAAACTCGTTAGGCTTCCCCGCCGCCCTTCTGCTCGGCCGCCTGCTTGACGACGATGGCGAGGTTGCGCGGGACGGCCGAGATGACCGTCGCGAGGCGCTGCGCCTGCGCGTTGATGAGGAACATGATCTTGGAGATCATGACCTCCTTCGACGGCAGCGTGGCGAGGGCCTCGACATCCTTGAGCGCCACGACGCGCCCCTCGACGACGCCCGCCTTGAAAGTGAAGACTTCCGGGTTGTCCTTGACGAACTTCGAGATCGCCTTCGACAACGTCGACGGGGTCGCCCTCGGCGAGCGCCAGCGCCGTGACGCCCTTGAAGTGCTCGGTCGCGCCCTCGAAGGGCGTGCCCTCGGCGGCCTTGCGCGCCAGAGTGTTCTTGACGACGGAATAGCTCGCGCCCGCTTCCGCGAGGCGGCGGCGCAACTCCTGATCCTTCGCGACGGTCAGCTTCGTGAAGCCGACCAGCATCCCGGCGGATGCCGCCTGGAACTGCTGCGCGAGGGCTTCGAGGTTTTTCTGCTTCTGCTCTCTGGTCTTCATAACTCTTCTCTCGCCTCCCCTCTACCTGCTCGCGTAGACGGTCTCGTCCAGCAGAACGCCCGGACTCATGGTCGAGGCGAGGTTCACCTTCTTGACGTACTTGCCCTTCGCGGTCGAGGGCTTGGCCTTGACGACCGCGTCGAGCAGCGTCTGCGCGTTCTCGCGCAAGGAGTTGTCCGGTCGAACGAGACCTTGCCGATGCCGACGTGGATGACGCCGGTCTTATCGACGCGGTACTCGACCTTACCGGCCTTCGTCTCGCGCACGGCGGTCGCCACGTCGAAGGTGACGGTGCCGGTCTTCGGGTTGGGCATCAGGCCGCGGGGGCCGAGCACCTTACCGAGTTGGCCGACGAGGCGCATCATGTCGGGCGTGGCGATGACGGCGTCGAAGTCGAGCCAGCCGCCCTTGATGCTGGTCGACCATGTCCTCGCCGCCGATCGATATCGGCGCCGGCCTCTTCGGCCTCCTTGACCTTCTCGCCCTGCGCGATGACGAGCACGCGCACCGTCTTGCCGACGCCGTGCGGCAGCACGACCGTGCCGCGCACCAACTGGTCGGCCTTGCGCGGATCGACGCCGAGCCACATCGTCAACTCGACCGTCTCGTCGAACTTGCGCGCCGTGACCGCGGAGACTTCCTTGACCTTCGCCAGCCCCTCGTCGAGGCTGTACTTGCGCCCTTCCTCGATCTTTTCGAGGGCGGCGCGGTACTTCTTGCCGTGCTTAGCCATTCCGAAATCCTCTGAGGTACGAACGAAGCTTGTTGAGGCTTCTCCCTCTCAAGAGAATGTTGAACGCTGAAGGATGAATTGAAGAGCGGTCTTAATTCATCATTCCGCATTCCGCATTCATCATTATTCGATGGTGAGACCCATGTTGCGCGCCGTGCCCTCGATGGTCTTGATGGCCGATTCGAGGTTCGTCGTGTTCAGGTCCTGGAGCTTGAGCTTGGCGATCTCCTCGATCTTGTCGCGGGAGATGGAGCCGACCTTCTCCTTGTTCGGCTTGCCCGAGCCCTTCGGGACGCCAGCGGCCTTCTTCAAAAGGTCGGCCGCGGGCGGCGTCTTCGTCTCGAACGTGAACGAGCGGTCGGCGAAGACCGTGATGACGACCGGCACCTTGAGGTCGGGGTCCATCTGCGCGGTCTTCGCGTTGAAGGCCTTGCAGAACTCCATGATGTTGACGCCGTGCTGGCCGAGCGCCGGCCCGATGGGCGGCGCGGGGTTCGCCTTCCCCGCCGGCACCTGCAACTTGATGTAGCCCGTGATTTTCTTAGCCATGATCTTAGTAAATGGTGAATGGTAAATAGTGAATGGTTGAAGGCAGTTTCTATTTACCATTCACCATTTACTATTTACTGCCTTTCATTCGTCTTCAGTAAACGTGACCTTCTCGACATCCAGGAAGTTGAGTTCGACCGGCGTCGAGCGCCCGAAGATGGTGACGACCACCTTGAGCGTGGACTTGTCGGAGTTGACCTCCTCGACCTTGCCCGTGAACGAGGCGAAGGGCCCCGACTTGATGCGCACCGTCTCGCCCGACGCGTACGTGAACTTCGGCTTCGGCTTCTCGGCCGCCTCGGTCACGTTGTGGACGATCTGGTTCACCTCGTCGGGGCGTCAGCGGCGTCGGCGTCTGCCCGCCGACGAAGCCCGTCACCTTCGGCGTGGACTTGATCAGGTGGAAGACGTTGTCGGGGATGTGCCCGCGGTCGTCGCACTCGATCTGGACGAGCACGTAGCCGGGGTAGAACATCCGCGACGACTCGACGCGCTTGTTGCCGCGCATCTCGACCACCGTCTCGGTCGGGACGAGCACCTCGGTGATCTCGGCTCTGGAGGTCGGTGTCGCGCACGCGCGCCTTCAGAGAGTCGCGCACCTTCTTCTCGTGCCCCGAGTACGTGTGTAGGATGAACCACTGCTGCATGACTTCAAGCTTCCTTAGGCGGCGCCGAAGAGCCTTGCCATCTGGTCGAGCAGGAACGTGAAGAGCCGGTCGATAACGAAGAGGTACGCGGCGAAGAAGGCGACGGCCGCGATGGTGATGATGGTCGTGTTCCTGACCTGTGTGGCCGACGGCCAGCTCGTCCTCCCCAGCTCGGCGCGCACGTCGCGCACGAACTTGCCCGATGCGCTCGAAGAAGCCCTCGCGCTCGTGCTCGGCCTCGGCGCGCTCGCGCCGCGCCGGGCGCCCCTCCGGCCCCTCGCCGAACCGCGCCATGCGCGGGGCACCGCCCGACGGCGTCCCCGGCAGATCACCGGGCTCGTCATGGCTCGCAGTCATCTGTTCTTCCTCTTTCTCCGACACCTGACCTTTACTTTCCTTCCGGGCTCCTCTCAGAGCAAACAGGGGTACCAGGACTTGAACCCGGCCTTTCGGTTTTGGAGACCGACGTGCTAACCACTGACACTATACCCCTTCGTGAACCGTGAAGCGTGAACCGTGAAAGATGAGATACAGGCTTTCTTGTCACGGTTTAACGTTCACCGTTCTACGGCCTTACTTCGTTTCCTTGTGCGCGCGGTGCAGGCGGCAGCGGCGGCAGAACTTCCTGAACTCCAGGCGTTCGGGCGTCGTCTTCTTGTTCTTCGTCGTCACGTAGTTGCGGCTCTTGCACTCGGTGCACTGCAACACAATGTTGTCGCGCGGCATAAGTTAACCCTCTTCTTACTTCTTACTAATTCGGCCTCAGTCAGGCGGCTACTCGATGATGTCGGAGACGGTGCCGGCGCCCACCGTCCGCCCGCCCTCGCGGATCGCGAACCGCAACCCCTTCTCCAACGCGATCGGCGTGATCAGCTCGATCTCCATCGCCACGTTGTCCCCAGGCATCACCATCTCCACCCCCTCCGGCAGGTGCGCCACGCCCGTCACGTCCGTCGTCCGGAAGTAGAACTGCGGCCGGTACCCCGTGAAGAACGGCGTGTGCCGCCCGCCCTCCTCCTTCGTCAGGACGTAGGCCTCCGCCTTGAACTTCGTGTGCGGCGTGATCGACCCCGGCTTCGCGATCACCTGCCCGCGCTCCATGTCCTTGCGCTCCACGCCCCGCAGCAGCAGCCCGACGTTGTCGCCCGCCACGCCCTCGTCCAGCAGCTTCTTGAACATCTCCACGCCCGTCACCACCGTCGTGCGCGTGTCCCGGATGCCGATGATCTCCACCTGCTCGTTGACCTTCACCGTCCCGCGCTCGATCCGCCCCGTCGCCACCGTGCCCGCGCCCCTGGATCGTGAAGATGTCCTCGACCGGCATCAGAAACGGCTTCTCCACGTCGCGCTCCGGCGTCGGGATGTAGCTGTCGACCGCCGCCATCAACTCGTCCACCGTCTTCTCCCACTCCGCGTCGCCTTCGAGCGCCTTCAGCGCCGACCCGCGGATGACCGGAATGTCGTCGCCGGGAAACTCGTAGGCCGAGAGCAACTCGCGGACTTCCAGCTCGACGAGGTCGAAGAGTTCGGCGTCGTCCACCGCGTCCACCTTGTTCATGAAGACGACCATCGCCGGCACGCCCACCTGACGGGCCAGCAGGATGTGCTCGCGCGTCTGCGGCATCGGGCCGTCGGTCGCCGCCACGACCAGAATCGCCCCGTCCATCTGCGCCGCACCCGTGATCATGTTCTTGACGTAGTCGGCGTGGCCCGGGCAATCGACGTGCGCGTAGTGCCGGTTCGGCGTCTCGTACTCGACGTGCGCCGTCGCGATGGTGATCCCGCGGGCCTTCTCCTCCGGCGCGTTGTCGATGGAGTCGAACGCCCTGACGGTGATCTTCGGGTTGTGCTTCGCCAACACCTTCGTGATCGCCGCCGTCAAAGTCGTCTTCCCGTGGTCCACGTGCCCGATCGTCCCGATGTTGACGTGCGGCTTCGACCGGTCAAACTTCTCCTTCGCCATGTCCCTCTTGCCTCTTCCTTAGGTTGAGTTCCGCGGTTTAGCTTTAAGCCCGAGACGGGATTTGAACCCGTGACCTCCTCCTTACCAAGGAGGCGCTCTACCCCTGAGCTACTCGGGCGCGACCAAAGCCCGAACGAACTGCTGATAGTTGGAGCGGGAGACGAGGCTCGAACTCGCGACCCTCAGCTTGGAAGGCTGATGCTCTACCAACTGAGCTACTCCCGCCCGAATAGCAAGAGGCTAGATGTCAGATGCTAGATGTCAGTCAATTTCTCAACTGACATCTAGCATCTGACCGCTGACCTCTGCGTTTAGTGGTGCAGGGGGTAGGATTCGAACCTACGTACGGCTTTCGCCGGCCGGGTTTACAGCCCGGTGCCATTAACCACTCGACCACCCCTGCGGATGTCAAAACTCGTCAGAGCCGGTGGAGGGACTTGAACCCCCGACCCGCAGTTTACAAATCTGCCGCTCTACCCCTGAGCTACACCGGCGTACCACGGTAGAGAATCCGCGCCTTCCGGCAAAACGTGAATACTAGCAACGCCTTCGGCAAAAGGCAAGCCGCCGCAGCCGCCCGCCGCACGGGGGCGCCGGCCCCGCCCGGAACAAACTTGTTGACGCTCCCGCGCGCCAGCCGCTAGGATGGAAAGTGCCCGCAAAGGCGGCACCCCTCGGGGCCCTTTACGCCGCCCCCGCGCCTCTTCAAAACGCCCCGCCCGCTGTCCCGAAGAACTCCGAGCGAGTCACGGCCTGCGGATTTCGGACATCTTTGATGCCACAAACACACAAGGAGATTACCCGTGCGTAGCTGCGACACGCTTCCCGCCTGCAAAATTCTTCTGCTGTTGCTCCTATTTTGCGCCTTCGCCCACGCCCCCGCAAGCGCCCAGACGGGCGGCCGGCGCACCCCGCCGCAGAGGCCCGCCGACAAACCGACGCTCGTCGCCCCGGAGGCGCAGCCGGCCCACGCCGGCCGCGCGCGCCAGCGAGTTCACGTGCGGCGGCTTCATCGAGCAGACCCCGCAGGCCGCCGCCGGCCAGATCGTCGGCGCCGAGCAGGAGCGGGAGCGCCACAACTTCGCCGTAGGCGAGCTCGTCTTCATCGACGCGGGCGCGCAGTCCGGCGTGCGCGTCGGGCAGGAGTTCACGGTCGTCCGGCCGCGCGGGCAGTTCCGCTCGAAGTTCTCGCGCAAGGCGGGCGCGCTCGGCGTCTACACGCAGGAGGTCGGGCGGCTGCGCGTCGTGCGCGTGCGCGACCGCGTCTCGGTGGCCGAGGTGTGGACGGCTTGCAGCGACCTGCTGGTCGGCGACCTGCTCCGCCCGGCGCAGGAGCGCGCCGCCCCGAAGGCGCGCGCCGAGACCGCGCTCGACCGCTTCGCCGAGCCGACGGGCAAGCAGACCGGCCGCCTCGTGCTCGCGCGCGACGGCCGCGAGATGGTCTCGCGCGACGACGTGGTCTTCGTCGATCTGGGCGCGGAGGACGGCGTGAAGGTCGGCGACTACCTGACGGTCTTCCGCCCCGACGAGCACGGCGAGCTCGTCAGATTACGCGACGAGCAGGTGGCCAACGCGCGCCGCGGATTCGAGAGCGAAGGGTTCCGCGGCGGCCGCTTCTCCAACCAGGCGCAGCGCGTCAAGGACGTTGACGGGTCGGAGTTTGGCGAGACCGTCAAGACCCCGGCCGTCAAGCGCGCCCGCCCGGCCGTCCCGCGCAAGGTCGTCGGCGAGTTGGTCGTCCTCCGCGTCGAGGGGCGCACGGCGACCGCCGTCGTCACGCGCGTCGCGCAGGAGATACACACCGGCGACGCGGTCGAAGTCCAGTAACCGTCTCGCGGACGACAGAATCAACCACCGTGACAAGGTTGAAGACTAATTGCTTCAAGTCACGGTCTACGGTGTCTGCGGTGGTTGACTTCTTTAACGATTGGGAGTCGTCGTGCGCGCGGCCTGTGGGAGCGGGGCGCGTGCGGGCTCGCGTTCGGCGGCGGAGCGCTCGACGGCGGAGCGGTAGAAGCCGCGGAAGTATTCGTACATCGAGAGGCAGGCCAGCAGCACCACGACCCAGAGCATCGCGCGCCCGAGCGTGTAGAGAAGCACCTGCCAGTCCGTCCCCGTCACGGAGCCTTCGCCGAAGAGATGCCCGAGCGCCTCGCGCAGTTCGGGCACCGTCCAGAACTGTATCGCGGGGAAGGCGTGGCCGAAGTTCGCCACGGGCGGCTCGCCCGACGCGCTCGAAGCGATGAGCAGCGCGACGGCCAACACCTGCGCGGCCATCTTGAACTTCCCCATCCGCGAGGCGGAGATGACGAAGCCGTCGGCCGCCGCCACCTCCTCAGGCCCGACACGGCGAACTCGCGCCCGACGATGATGCAGACGGCCCACGCCGGCGCCAGGCGGTTCTCGACGAGCGAGATGAGCGCGGCGCTGATGAGCAACTTGTCGGCGATGGGGTCGAGCAGGATGCCGAAGCGCGAAATCTGCTGGCGGCTGCGCGCGATGCGCCCGTCGAGGAAGTCCGTGAAGGAGGCGGCGAGGAAGAGCGCGACGCCGAGCAGGTGGCGCTGGACGCCGAACCAGTTCTCCGAGAAGGGCGTGAGCAGCACCACGACCAGCAGCGGCACGACGAAGATGCGCGACAAAGTCAGTGCGTTCGGAAGATTCAGCACGTCCCTCCCCTGCTTTCCCTCGTCCCGGACTGGGTCGATGCGCGGGCCCTACGCCGCGAAGTGTAGGAGCCGCGCGCGAGGGGTGTCAAGACAAAGCACCGCGGCACGATGAGCAATGATGCTGCCAGTGCGAGCTCACTGCGTCCGGCCGCGCGGCGCGTCAGGCTTCTTCGGCGGCGCCGGCTTGACACGTGCTTTCCGGCTTCGGCGCGTCTTCGAGGCACTTCGACGCGAGACCGAGGACGGCCAGCGCGCGCAGGTGCTTGTCGTCGAGCTCGCCCGCGGCGGAGAGCGCCGACTCGAAGTCGCGCGCGCCCAGCTCGCGGAAGCACGTTCTCAAGCCTGCACGCCGGGCACTGTGTACATGGCGTAGATAGTTGAACCTGTCGCCCGTCGATGGCGCGCGTGATGAAGGGTACGCTGAGGTTCAGTGTCGGGCACGCGGTTGATGACCTTGACCGCGGCCGCTCAGCACCTGCGCCGCGCGCGTCGGGTCGAAGTGCCGCGTAGAGGTGCGCCAGCGCCGAGGAGCGCGCGCGCCTTCTCCGGCGTGCTCCGGCGCGCCCTGCGCGCGACCTGTAGACCGGCATCGGCGACGCGAGCGCGAGCGACGCGCGCGGTCGTCCGACTGCTTCAGCGTCGCGCCCGGCCAATCTCGAAGGAGAGCAGCGCGCGGTAGTCCAAGCTCCGCAACCTTCTTCGCGAAGCCGCGCGGCCTCGTCCAGCCGCCCCTCCTTCGACGGCCTGCTGAGCGCTCCAGCGGAAGTAGAGATAGCTCGCAGAATCTGCCGGCGCAGCCTCCGCGTCGCTTCAACCTTGTCGAGCCGCGCCTCCGACGCGTCGCGAGCTCTCCGCGCCGAGACGGCCGAAGAGCCCCATCACGATAGTCCGATCGTGCGCGCTCACGGGTCTTTGATGCGCTCGGCGTTCGCCAGCACGTTGTCGAGTACGGTCGAAGAGTCGAGCGTCGGCTCCGTCCTCGGCGGCGCGTCGCGCGCCATCCTCCGCGCGCCGAGCCCGTTGCCGCTCAGCGGCCGCCGGCCGTCTGCTTGAGCGGCGAGGCGAGCGCGGCGAAGTTTCGGTTCGCAGGCCCGTAGAGGTTCGCGCAAGCAGACGAGCGTTCCAGCAGATCAGCTCGAGCGTCACGAGTAGGCTGGCCTGCTCGGTAAGTCGTCGTACTGCTCCGGCGGCGGCTGGCCTCGCGGCAGCTTCGAGCCTTTCCTCGACCTGGGCGAGAACAGGAAGGCTCCGACGAAGCATCTCTGCAGATGCCGCGCGTTCGGCGCGAAGTCCCGCGGCGTGCTGGCCACGTCGGTAGCCGGAGCGCAGCCCGGGCTCGCGCGTCAGCGCCGAACGGCGTAGACCGGAGAGTAGGACGCGAGCGATCTGCCGTCTGTCCGCACCGCGTAGGCACGCAACGCTTCAACGGTAGAACGCGTCGGCCGCGGCGCGGTCTGCCTCCGCGCCAGCTTGAAGAGGAAGTCAGACAGGAGCGCGTAGGCGCGGGATGGCGCGAGAGCTGCCGCGCGCGAGCGAGACGGCGCGCCCGCGGTCGCTCGGCTGCAGAGCGAGCTGCGCCAGTCGTGAGCAGCGTCTCCGCACGGCAGTGCTGCGCTCGGCGCGGCCGACTTCGCGCTCGGACTGCGTCGGCCGCGCGCCGCTTCTCTTCGGCGCACGCCTTCGGCTCAGCTTGCCGCGCCCATGCCGGGTCGCGCCGCGCGATGCGCGCGAATCACCATCGAGGCGCGGGTCGGGCAGCCTCTACGTCAATCCCGGCACGGCCGCGTCGGCGCTGCGCAGACTGCGCACGGCGGACTCCTGCTCGTGCTCGCTGTAAGTGCTTTGACGGCGAGCTCGTACGCCTCGCGTGAAGATCTCGCGCGCCTGCGCCGCGCTCGGAGGGCCAGAGCAGGTCTGCCGCGCGCGTCATTACGCTGATGCGCTTCGCGCGGCGTTGGCGAAAGTCTTCGCCTCGGACAACTGCTCCCGCGACGAGTTGCAGCGCAGCGGCTGCCGCGTCGCAGGCTCGCAGGGAGGCCTTTCGGCCGCGTTCGCTTCTTCTGCGCCTCGCGCGCGCGCGGCAGGCGTGGGAGCGAGCAGAACGAGCAGTGACGGCGGCCAGCGTCGGCGTGTGCGCGAAGCATGCGAGGTCTCTCCTTCGGAAGTCAGCTTTCGGGACGTTCACGTAAGGCGTCGCGGACGACTCCGCGCGCTTTTTCAAACGCGGCGGCGGGCGGCGCGTTCCTTAAAAACCGCGGCCGTGGGCGAATCCGGGCGGGTCGCTTGCCCGCCCCGCGCGGGTCGTTTACAATCATCGTTTCCGCGACGCGCCGGATTCTCCTCTGTAGTGCCCGCGGATGATTTCAGGCAATGGCAATTGACCGCATCACGGTGCGCGGCGCGCGCCAGCACAACCTGAAGAACATCAGCGTCGAGATCCCGCGCGACCGCCTGACGGTCATCACCGGCCTCTCCGGCTCGGGCAAATCCTCGCTCGCCTTCGACACGATCTACGCCGAGGGCCAGCGCCGCTACGTCGAGTCGCTCTCGGCCTACGCCCGCCAGTTCCTCGACCAGATGGAACGCCCGACGTCGACTCGATCGACGGCCTCTCGCCCGCCATCTCCATCGAGCAGAAGACCATCTCCCGCAGCCCGCGCTCGACCGTCGGCACCGTCACCGAGGTCTACGACTACCTCCGCCTGCTCTTCTCCTCGATCGGCCTGCCGCACTGCCCACATCTGCGGCGCGCCCATCACGCGCCAGTCGGTCGAGCAGATCGTCGACAGCGTCCTCGAGCTGCCCGAGGGCGAGCGCGTCATGTCCTCGCGCCCGATCGTGCGCGGCCGCAAGGGCGAGTTCAAGAAGGAGCTCGAGAAGCTCAGCAAGGACGGCTTCGTGCGCGCGCGCATCGACGGCGAGCTGCGTCTCGCTCGACGAGGAGATCGCGCTCGACAAGCGGCGCAACCACACCATCGAGGTCGTCGTCGACCGCCTGCTCATCAAGCACGGCATCGGCGAGCGCCTCGACGAGTCCGTCGCGCACGGCCCTGAAGCTGACGGACGGCGCTCGTCCTCGTCTCGGTCGTCGACGGCGAGGAGAAGCTCTACTCGGAGCGCATGGCCTGCGCCGAATGCGGCATCACGTCCCGCAGCTCGAGCCGCGCTCCTTTCGTTCAACTGCGCCTACGGCGCGTGCAAGCGCTGCCACGGCCTCGGCACGGTGCTGGAGATCGACCCGGCAAGATCATCACCGACGAGACCGAGCGCGCCGACAAGCTCTTCGTCGACTGGCGCCGCCGACAAACAGGGCGCCGCGTACCTGCAAGGCGCGCTCGTCGCCGTCGCCGAGCACTTCAAGGCCGACCCGAAGTCCCCTTCGCGCGAGCTGCCGCGGCCAGGCGCGCGACGCCTTCCTCAACGGGTCGAGGGGCAGATAACTTTCCGGCAGGGGCTCTACAAGTACGAGAGCGACTGGAAGGGCGCCGTCGCGGCATCTGACGCGAGCGCATGCACAACGCGCCGAGCGAGCGCGTGCGCGAGGCGCTCGAAGAGCTCATGTCGCCGGTCGACTGCCCCGCCTGCGACGGCCAGCGCCTGCAGCCCGAGTCGCTCGCCGTCCGCGTCGGCGGCCGCGGCATCGCCGAGTACACCGCGCTCGCCGATCGAAGAAGCGGTCGCCGCCTTCGACGCGCTCAAGCTCAACGAGCGCGAGGAGCAGATCGCCGGGCTCGTCCTGCGCGAGATCCGCAACCGCCTCGACTTCCTCGACGAGGTCGGCCTCGGCTACCTCACGCTCGACCGCGCGCTCGGCCACGCTCTCGGGCGGCGAGGGCCAGCGCATCCGCCTCGCCACGCAGATCGGCTCGCAGCTCCGCGGCGTGCTCTACGTCCTCGACGAGCCCTCGATCGGCCTGCACCCGCGCGACAACCAGACAGCTGCTCGACACGCTCGCGCGCCTGCGCGACCTCGGCAACACCGTCCTCGTCGTCGAGCACGACGAGGAGACGATCCGCCGCGCCGACTACGTCGTCGACCTCGGCCCCGCGCGCGGGCGCGCACGGCGGCGAGGTCGTCGCCGCGGGCACGCCCGAAGAGGTCGCCTGCAACCCGGACTCGATCACCGGCCAGTACATCTGCGGCAAGCTCGCCATCGAAGTCCCGCGCCGAGCGCCGCGCCGCCCAACGGCAAGGCCGTCACCGTGCGCGGCGCCCGCGCCAACAACCTCAAGAACATCGACGCCGACTTCCCGCTCGGCCTGCTGCACGGTCGTCACCGGCGTCTCCGGCTCGCGGCAAATCGACGCTCGTCAACGACATCCTCTACCGCGCGCTCGCGCGCCACCTCTACGGCTCGCTGGAAGAGCCGGGCGAGCACGACTCGATCGAGGGGCTCGAGCACATCGACAAGGTCATCGAGATCGACCAGTCGCCCATCGGCCGCACGCCGCGCTCGAACCCGGCGACCTACACCGGCCTCTTCACGCCCATCCGCGAGCTCTACGCCATGCTGCCCGAGTCGCGCGAGCGCGGCTACAAGCCCGGCCGCTTCTCCTTCAACGTCAAGGGCGGCCGCTGCGAGGCCTGCCAGGGCGACGGCCTCAAGCGCATCGAGATGAACTTCCTGCCCGACGTCTACGTGCTCTGCGACGTCTGCCGCGGCGCGCGCTACAACCGCGAGACGCTCGCGGTCAACTACAAGGGCAAGTCCATCGCCGACCTGCTCGACACGACCATCGAGGAGGCGATGCCGCTGCTTGAGAACATCCCGCAGATCAAGCACAAGCTCCAGACGCTCGCTCGACGTCGGCCTCGGCTACATCAAGCTCGGCCAGTCGGCGACGACGCTCTCGGGCGGCGAGGCCCAGCGCATCAAGCTCGCCAAGGAGCTCTCGAAGCGCGCCACGGGCCGCACCCTCTACATCCTCGACGAGCCGACCACCGGCCTCCACTTCGACGACGTGCACAAGCTGCTCGACGTTCTGCATCGCCTCGTCTCACTGGGCAACACCGTCATCGTCATCGAGCACAACCTCGACGTCATCAAGTCCGCCGACTAGATCATCGACCTCGGCCCCGAGGGCGGCGACGGCGGCGGCCGCGTCGTCGCCGGCGGCACGCCCGAAGAGGTCGCCGAGTCAGAAAGTCCTACACCGGCCAAGCCCTCCGCCCCGTCCTCGAGCCACGCCGCCAACGGCGATGGCCATGCGCCCGCGACCCCCAAAGACTCCAAGCGCCCCGACGCGGGCGGCAAAGCCACCCGCCCGCGGCAAACGCAAAAACGCCGCGTGATATACTCCTGGCTAGTGACGATGATGAGCGATGGTGTACGAGTTGGGGAACGCACGCGCCTCCTTACTTATCACTCATCACTCATCACTTCATCAAAGATGTCCATCTACGAAGACATAAAGCCGCTCGGGCTTGAAGGCGTGAACACGTACCCGCTCGCGTCGAGGCCGAGCAAGGTCGCGACCGATGACTTCGCGCGGCCGTTCGCGGAGGACTCGACGCTGAAAGAGTTTCTGTCGTCGCTGCCGGACATACTCGCCGTGCAGTCGATTCGTGAGATCGCCGCGCGGTGCGTCGCGCGCGCGAGGCGGGGAGGCCGATCATCTGGGGCATCGGCGGGCACGTCGTCAAGGTCGGGCTCGCGCCGCTCATGATCGATTTGATGGGCCGCGGCTTCGTCTCGTGCGTGGCGGGCAACGGCTCCGTGCTCGTACACGACGCGGAGATTGCGCTCGTCGGCTCCACTTCCGAGGACGTTGACGCGACGCTCGGCGCGGGCGCGTTCGGCGCGGCCGACGAGACGGGGAGATTCTTGAACGGCGCGGCGCGAGAGGCCGCGCGCGACTCCGTAGGGATGGGCGAAGCGCTCGGGCGCGCGCTTCTGGCGTCGGAGCCGAAGCACCCGAGTTGTCCCTGCTCTGCGCCGCGTACGAGGCGCGAGTCCCCTTCACCGCGCACGTCGCCGTCGGGACGGACATCGCTCACTTTCACCCGAGCGTTGACGGCTCGGCGCTCGGCGCGGCGACGCACACGGACTTCCGCCTGCTCGCCGAGATGGTCAGGCGCATGGACGGCGGCGGCGTCTACCTGAACGTCGGCTCGGCCGTGATACTGCCCGAAGTCTTCCTCAAGTGCGTCACGCTCGTGCGTAACCTCGGCCACACGCTCGCGGACTTCACGACCGCCGACTTCGACTTCATACAGTCGTACCGCCCGCTCACCAACGTCGTGCGACGCCCCACGAGCGGCGGCGCGGGCCGCGGCTTCTCCGTCACAGGCCACCACGAGTTGACCGTCCCCCTCCTCGCCGCCGAACTCCTCTGCGCGGCGGCCCGGAGAACTGACTCATGTCCCGTTTAACCCGCCCTTGAAAACCAGCGGTTGACACCCTCTCCGAGAGAGGCATATACTTCCGATGAAATTGAAAACGGATTTCAATTCTGCCCTGCACGCTCTTTCGACTCTGAAGCCTTCAACAAGGCAGTCTCAAAAACTAAGGAGCCCGCGCGGCTGTGTCCCTGGCAGAACCGACCGCGCGAGCCCGGCCGACAACCTCGGCGGCTGACGACTCGCTCGCATTCTACGGTCAGTCAGCCACAACTTTCAACGCGAAGGTCATTCCGCTATGGCTGGCGACTCTCCGACACCAACTCACACCGCTCATCTGCTGAAGACGCCCGGGCAACGTGCGCCCGGAGCGTCCCTTCGAGAAGGCGTCGGGGGTGGCCGTCTCCTACATGCGAAAGGAACCACCATGCAACGTCCGACTGCTCCGAGCCGTCTGCTTCAACTCTTACTTCTCCTGCTGCTCGCCTGCCCTCTGCCCGCCCGCGCGGAGATGTCCGCACAGCTCTCGCTCCGCGGGCGTGTGCTCGACCCGCACGGGGCGGCGGTCGCCGGCGCACAAGTCACGGCGGAGGCCAAAGGCCGCGCGGCCGTCTATTCCGCGACGACCGACCAGAACGGCGAATTCCTGCTGGCCGTCGCGCCGGGCGAGTACGTCGTCAAGGTCATCGCGGAAGGCTTCTCCGAGGCTTCACAGACGTTGAATTTGAGTCAGGAGAGCGGCACTTCGTTAGAGGTGAAGTTGCAGGTCGCCGGGGTGCGGGAGGACGTCACGGTCAGCGCGCCGCTCCGGTACGACATGGACGCCGTCAGCAGCGCCACCGGGACCCTGACCGCCGCTGCGCGACGTGCCGCAGTCGGTCACCGTCGTGACCCAGGAGCAGATCAGGGACCAGCTGTGATGAGCATCGGCGACGTGGTGCGCTACGTCCCCGGCGTCGCGCCCACCAGGGAGAGAACAACCGCGACCAGATCGTGATGCGCGGCAACAGCTCGTCCGCCGACTTCTTCCTCGACGGCGTGCGCGACGACGTGCAGTACTACCGCGATCTCTACAATCTCGACCGCGTGGAGGCGCTTGAAGGGCCCGAACGCGCTGGTCTTCGGCCGCGGCGGCGGCGGCGGAGTGATCAACCGCGTCACCAAGGAGGCCGCTCTTCCAGCCGCTCGCGCGACGTTCACCTGCAGGGCGGCAGCATCGACAACCGGCGCGTCACCGCCGACGTCGACCGCCGCTGAGCAACACGGTGGCCTTCCGCGTCAACGGCATGTACGAGGATTCCGGCAGCTTCCGCGACGACGTGAGCCTCGAACGCTACGGCCTCAACCCGACGCTGACCGTGCTCCCGGGCAGACGAACACGCGCCTCACCTTCGGCTACGAGTACCTCCACGACGCGCGCGTGGCCGATCGCGGCATCCCGTCGTACCAGGGCCGTCCGGCGGACGTCGACATCTCCACCTTCTTCGGCGATCCCGCGCACAGCCACGTGCGCGCCACCGTCAACCTGGGCACGGCGACGATCGAGCAGCGGGTCGGGGCCGGCTCACCGTCCGCAACCGCACGCTGGTCGGCCACTACGACCGCTTCGTACCAGAACTTCGTGCCCGGCGCGGTCACCGCCGACGGAGCCGCGTCACCCTCTCCGCCTACAACAACGCCACCGTCCGCAACAACGTCTTCAACCAGACGGACGTCACCCTCGTCGCCTACGACCGGACGCGTTCGGCACACCGCTCCTGGCCGGCGTCGAGTTCGGGCGGCAAGCCACCGACAACTTCCGCAACACGGGCTTCTTCGACAACGCGGCCACGTCGATCACGGTGCCGTTGGCAGCCCGACCATCAGCACGCCGGTGACGTTCCGCCAGAGCGCGACCGACGCCGACAACCATCTCCGCACCACCGTGGCCGCCGCCTACGTGCAGGACCAGGTCGAAGCTCTCCCGCTTCCTGCAGCTGGTCGGCGGCCTGCGCTTCGACCGCTTCGACCTCGAGTATCCACAACAACCGCAACGGCGACGACCTGCAGCGCACGGACGACCTCGTGTCGCCGCGCGCCGGCCTGGTGTTCAAGCCGCTCGCGCCGGTGTCCATCTACGGCAGCTACAGCGTGTCCTACCTGCCGAGCTCCGGCGACCAGTTCTCCTCGCTGACCATGATCACGCAGCAGGTGGAGCCGGAGAAGTTCAGCAACTACGAGGTCGGCATCAAGTGGGACGTCGCCGGCGACCTCGCGCTTCACGACGGCGCGTCTACCGCCTGGACCGCACGAACACGCGCTCCACCGATCCCAACGACCCGACGCGCATCGTGCAGACCGGCAGCCAGCGCACCAACGGCTTCGAGCTCGGCGTGAACGGCCAGGTCACGCGGAGCTGGCAGGTCGCCGGCGGCTATGCCTATCAGAACGCGTCGTCACCAGCGCGACCGCCGCCGCGCGGGCGGGAGCGCAGGTGGCCAGGTGCCGCACCACACGTTGTCGCTCTGGAACACCTACCAGGTCAACCCGCGGCTGGGCGCGGGCCTCGGCATCATCCACCGCACGGACATGTTCGCGGCCATCGACAACACTGTGGTCCTGCCCGGCTACACGCGGGTGGACGTCGCCGTCTACCTCCTGCACCGGAGCTTCGCCTGCAGGCCAACGTCGAGAACCTGTTCGACCGGAAGTACTTCGTGAACGCCGACAACAACACCAACATCTCGCCCGGCTTGCCGCGCGCGCTGCGGGTGGCCCTGACCGCGAGATTCTGAGTGTCGCCCATCGTCACGAAACTTTTAACCACAGAGACACAGAGGCACAGCTTGAAGCAGTTAGCTGTGCCTCTGTAGTTAATGCCTTTTATGTATTGTGAGCGACTTGAGTTATAATCCGCCGCTCTCGAACAATTGATTTCATCCGAGGCATTTAAGGAGAGGCGATGGACGAAAAGAGACTTGACCACTACCGCACGGTGCTGCTCGAACAGCTGCGCCAGCACTCAGAGCTCGCGCGCGGCAACCAGTCCGACGCGCTTGAGATCGCCGCCAACGACGACGGCGTCAAGGACGTGGCCGACCAGTCGGTCAAGGACGTGAGTCAGGAGATCGAGTACCGCCTGAGCGAGCGCGAGTCGCAGATGGTCGCCGACATAGACCAGGCGTTGCTCCGCATAGACGAGGGCTCCTACGGCGTCTGCGCGCGCTGCGGCAAGGACATCCCCGAGCGCCGCCTCGACGCGCTACCCACCGCGCGCCACGACGCCGAATGCCAGTCCCTCATCGAGCAGGGTACCGGCGAGGACGAGCACGCCACGCTGTAAAGCAAAAGGCAAACTTCAAAAGGCAAAAAGTAAAGACGGCGGCCCGGACGGCTCCTCTTTCCTTTTTGCCTTTTGCCTTTTACCCTTGCTGCCTTCAGGCTTTCGGGTGCGCCTGGTCGTAGACCTCTATCAGTTTCTCCATGGAGACGTGGGTGTAGATTTGTGTGGTCGAGAGGCGCGCGTGGCCGAGCAGCTCTTGTATGTCGCGGAGGTCTGCGCCGCTGTCGAGCAGGTGCGTGGCGAAGGAGTGGCGCAGCGCAGTGCGGGCTTATGTCGTGGATGCCCGCGCAGATTTTGATGTACTTGTCCACCATGCGGCCGACCGAGCGCGTCGTGATGCGCGTGCCCTGATAGTTTAGGAAGACGGCTGACGTGTCGCGCTCGGCGAGCGGCGCGTTGTTGAGGAACGCCGGGCGCACTTCGGTCAGGTACCTCATCAGCGAATGCAGCGCGGGCTCGCCGAAGGGCACTATGCGCTCCTTGCGCCGCTTGCCCTTGACGCGAATCATGCGCCCGCTGAAAGTCAATGTCCTTCATGTCCAGCTTCACCAGTTCCGAGACGCGCACGCCCGTGCCGTAGAGCATCTCAAGGATGGCGCGGTCGCGCTTCCCGAGGTCGGTCGTAACGTCGGGCGTCTCTATGAAGCGCACGGCGTCTTCGACCGACAGGTGTGTCGGCAGCTTCTTCTCAAGCCGCGGCGTCGAGACCAGCTTCGCGGGGTTCGCCTCTACGACGCCCTCGCGCATGAGGAACTGGAAGAACGTCCTGAGCGCGGCGAGCTTCCGCGCGATGGAGGTCTTCTTCTTCTGCTCCGAATGTAGCTCCGACATCCACTCGCGTATCGTGATGTGGTCGATGGCGCGCACGTCCAACTCGCGGCGCACGCCCGTGCGCGGGTCGGCGGGCGCGAGGTGTCCGAGGAACTGGCCGAGGTCGATGGCGTAGTTCCTCAGCGTGTGCTCGCTGACGTTGCGCTCGTAGCGAAGGTGTTCGAGAAATTGCGCGAGTAACTGCTCCATGCGGCGAATGTTAAAGGGTAAACGCCGAACGGTAAACAGATTTTTTCGCGCGGGGAGATTTCTTCGGCGGCCGGGTGGTTCGACCACGTGGACGCGGAGGCGCGGCTAAGTTCAGGCGGCCGCGCCTCCACGTCCACGTGTTTAATCCACGCCGGGCACGCGTCTGTGTACGCCGCCGGAGATTTTTGTTGACGCGCGCGCGCGGCGGGTGTATACCATTCCCGCTTCCTCGGAAACTTCCCCCGTCCGGCCTCGCATCGAGTTCTCCCGTATCGCCCGAGTTAACGACATCCCCGAAGCGTTAAGACTTCCTGCCTCAAGTCTTCATGCTCGCCCTTGCCCTGCCCCCTCCCGACGCCCCCTGTGCGCCCTTGGTCACTCCCGTGGCCTCTTTCACGTCCGTTCAAAGGGAGGATACGAACATGAGAAGTCTGAAGACCTCGATCATCGGGGCATTCGTGCTGCTGTTTCTCGTCGCAGACCGTCACGAGCCGCGTCGCCGTGAGCCAGAGTTGCGAAGCCCCGCTACGGGGCAGGCCAACGTCGCGTCTACCGAAGAGGACGAGGAGTTTGGTGAAGTGCCCGATACAAGTCGAAGTGCCGCCCTGCGACCCCTTCTGCGTCCAGCCCGTGCCTCATGAAGCGCCGACGGCCTTCGACGACACCACTAACGGCCTCGTCAACCAGACGCAGCACGATTTGGATCGCGAGACCTTCGAAGTCCGCGACACGATAAAGGACGGGCTCGGGCCGGTCTACAACGCGCAGGCTTGCTCCGAGTGCCACCAGAATCCGGTCTCCGGCTCGGTCAGCCAGATTAACGAGCTTCGCGCCGGGCATCAGGACGTGTTCGGCAACTTCGTGGACGCGCCCGGCGGCTCGCTCATCAACGACCGCGCCATCGACCCGAAGATTCAGGAGCGCGTGCCGCCGCTCTTCTCCGCGGGAATTAAAGGATGACGAGCCCGTGCGAACATTCCGCACGTCGCTCAACCTTCTCGGCGACGGCTTCGTCGAGGCCATCCCGAACGAGACGCTGCTCAAGATCGCCGCCGACCAGCCCAACGATGTCGTCAGCGGCCACCTCGTACAGGGCCAAGCCATACGCGTGCCCATCGAGGAGCTTCCGCCCGACTCGCGCAGGGTATGTCGCATCGGCCGCTTCGGCCACAAGGATCAGCACGCGAGCCTGCTCTCGTTCTCCGGCGACGCCTACCTCAACGAGATGGGCATCACCAACCGACTCTTCCTGATGGAGAACAATTCGCTCGGCCGCCCGACCGCCCCGTTCGACCCGATACCCAACGACTCGACGATTCCGTGCGACCCCGTCATGAGCCCGCCGCCCGGCCAGAACACCTTCTGCGGCGAAGACCCCGAGCGCGACATAGACATCTTCACGCAGTTCATGCGCGCGACGAAGGCGCCCGCGCGCGACAAGGACATAGCGACGACCGACGAGGCGATGAAGGGTAGCGAATTGTTCGACAAGATAGGGTGCGCCGTCTGCCACGTGCGCACGCTCGTCACGGCGCAGGAGGGCGTGCTCATCAACGGCGGGACGTTCAAGGTGCCCGAAGGCGCTCGCCAACAAGATAATCCACCCGTTCGGCGACTTCCTCCTGCACGACATAGGCACGGGCGACGGCATCGTCCAGAACGGCGGGGCAGAAGACGCGCCTCAAGGTGCGCACCGCGCCGCTTGGGGCGTGAGAGTCCCACACGCGGCTCATGCACGACGGCGAGTCGCTGACCTTCTTCGACGCGATCAAGCGCCACGACGTGGAGGCGAAGGTTGTCGCCAACAACTTCTTCAGCCTCTCCCTCGCCGATCAGATAAACATCATCACCTTCCTCGAATCGCTCTGACCCTTCGGGAAGGCAGGCCGCTGCGCGGAAGGCAAAAGGCAAAGGGCAAAAGGCAAAAGGAGGATGAGAAGAAGCCATCCTCCCATCCTCCTTAATTCCAAACAGAGCGGCCTTCATCATTCGTTGATAAAGGCCGCTCTGTTTTGACTCTTAACTTTTGCCTCTTGCCCTTTGCCTTAACCTTTGGGCGCGTAGTAGCCCTTGCGCGTTCGCACGCGCAGATTCGGGCGCGTCTTGACGCTGAGTTGAAGGAGCGGAAACGGCCGTCGCGCGCCTCGGCCGACGGGTAGTAGCTGAGCACGTACTGCTGCGAGAGGTCTGCGGCTATCTGGTTGAAGGCCGCGTTGAGTTCCGCGTTGCCTGTGCGGGATGTAGACCTCGCCGCCGGTCTGATCGGCGAACTCCTGCAAGCGCCGCTCGCCCGCGAGGTCGCGCAGGTTCGCGCTCTGGCTGTGGCCGGTCTGCACGGCGTAGACCTGACAGTCGTCGGCGATGATCGTGCGCGAGCGTCTGGTCGAAGTTGAGGTCGCTGATGGTGTCGGTGCCGTCGGAGACGATGACGATGACCTTGCGCGTCTTCTGCGGCTGTAGGTAGTCGGCGGCGGCGGCGATGGTGTCGAAGAGCGCGGTCGCGCCGCCTCCGCCCTGCCCGAAACCCTGGATGGTGCGCACGAGCGCTCTGCACGTCGTTCGTCAACGGTTGCGAAAGCTCGGCGTCGGTCGAGATGGAGTAGACCGCCGCGTGGTCTACTTTGCGCACGACCGACTTTAAGAATTGTATCCCGGCCTTCCGCTCGAACTCGCGCGTGGCGTAGCTTGAGCTGTTGTCGAAGAGGAGCGCGATGCTGACGGGCGTCTCCGCGTGGCTGAAGTCGCCGACGGGCTGACGGCGCCGTCAACCAGCAGCTCGAAGTCTTCCACGCTGCAAATCCGTGACGACCCGCCCCTGCGCGTCCACGACCGACGCGGGGACGGGACGAGGTTCGAGCTGATTCGCACGACCTCGTCGTCGTCGTCTTCGCCGGCCGTCTCGGTTTGCCGCGGGCCTCTTGAAGTCGTCCGGGGCGGGCGGCTCTATCTTGTCGTCGGTGCGCCGGCGCGGCGAGGGCTTCGGCTCGTCGCGGGCGGGGCGCGGCGGCTCGGCGATGGGGCCTTTGTGTGGGGGTGACGTGCGGCGGCGGGCGTTCGGTGTTGGCGTGCCCTCTTGCCCTGCGGGGGCGTCATTCTGCCGCGGCCGGACTGCGCGGAGCGCGGGCGACGCAGCGGCAGCAGCGCCGAGGCACACGCGCACACGACGCGCAGCCGACGCGCGGCGCCACGCGGGCGCTCGCGCGCGCTTCTTCAGAGCGCCGCCGCCGAGCCGGCGCGTCCTCCCCGCCCGAATCGTTTGAAGCCAAGCGTCCCATTCCACGAGTGCCAGCTCGACCTGCCGCGCGTGCCGCTCGCGCTTCCTCTTAAACCTGCGCCGCTCCGCTTCGGGCAGCGGTTCGAGCAGCGCGAAGGTGATGTTGACGGGCTGATAATTCTTCGTCTCGGCGCCCGAGACGTAACGCGCCAGCGCGCCCGTCGGCCGACTTCGGCGGCGCTTACGTCGCCCCGCCCCGGCCACTCGCGCCGCGTTGAGGCCGGCGAGCCAGCCCGTCGCCACCGACTCGACGTAACCCTCGACGCCGCTGATCTGCCCCGCGAAAAAGACTGCGAGGCCGCTCGCGCATCTGCATCGTGGCGCGAGCACGCGCGGCGCGTTGATATAAGTATTTCGGTGAATCTGCCCGTACTGCAAGAACTCGGCACGTTCCAGCCCCGGAATCAAACGAATCACGCGCGCCTGTTCGCCGTAACGTAGATGATTCTGGAAGCCGACGAGGTTGTAGGCGTCGGCCATCAAGTTCTCCTGCCGGAGTTGCACGGCGCGTAAGGCTCTCGCCCGGTGCGCGGGTCGCGCAGGCCGACGGGCTTCATCGGCCCGTAGCGCAGCGTGTCGTAGCCGCGCCGCGCGAGTTCTTCGATGGGCAGGCACGCCTCGAACCAGCGCGTCTCCTCGAAGCGTTGCAGCGGCACGCTCTGGGCTTTCGACCAGCGCCTCGTAGAAAAGCGCGTACTCCTCCTCGTCAATCGGGCAGTTGACGTAATCGTCGCCGCCCTTGTCGTAGCGCGCGGCGCGAAAGGCGACTCGGTAGTCAATCGAGTCGGCGGCGACGATGGGCGCGATAGCGTCGTAGAAATAGAGTTGCCCGTCGCCCGTCAGCCGCACGATCTCTTCGGCGAGCGCGTCGGAGCAGAGCGGCCCCGCGGCGATGATCGTCGACGCGTCTGTCGGGCAACGCGCGTCGACCTCCTCGCGAACCAGCTGATGTTCGGGTGCGCCTCGATCCGCTCGGTGACGAGCTCGGCGAAGCGATGACGGTCAACCGCGAGCGCCGCGCCCGCGGGCACGCGCGTCTCCGCCGCCACTTCCAGCACGAGCGAACCCGCCGCGCCGCAACTCCTCCTTCAACAGATACGGCGCAGTCCCCGGCTCGTCCGACTTCAAAGAGTTGGAGCAGACGATCTCCGCCAGCTGCTCCGTCCGGTGCGCGGGCGTCTGCCTGACGGGACGCATCTCGTACAGACGCACACGCGCCCCCGCCTGCGCCGCCTGCCACGCCGCCTCCACTCCCGCGAACCCCCCGCCGATGACTACGACTTCATTATTTCTCAATTTTAACGGCTGTTGTGTTTCTTTGCGCCTGCGTGCGTGAGTTTATTCTTGAGCAAACATCACTCTCACGCAAAGGCGCAAAGACGCAAAGGCAAACGTTCAGTCTACTCAAGGCTTTCAGGCGGCGACGGGTCGGGCTCTCTTCGGCGCATCGATCTTGTCGTCGCCGACGTTGGTGCTGAAGCGTCTGTAGTTGCTGTATTCGTGCGTGGCGTCGATGTGGAAGCCCGCGAAGAGGAGGACTTTGGCGGCGGCGTTGATCTGCGAGAAGCGCGGCAACCAGACGCCGTCTGCGAGTCGCGTCTGTTCGAAGACGACCGCCGAACCGGGCCGCACCGAGACGAAGAGACCGCCGCCGACTTTGTAACTCTCGGCGAGTCGCGCTTCGAGACGCATCACCTGTCTGTCCACCGGGTCGAGCCAGATGACGCCGCCAGTTTGGCGACGATGGCTCGCCGCGATTGGCGGGCTTGAAATTGGGGCGCGGGCGGAAGTCGAAGACGATGGCGTCGCGATCCTGAAAACGCTCGCGGCGCGGGCTGACGAATTCGCACGCGCGCAAAAAGACCGCGATCCCGACGTTATCTTCTTCCGCCGCCTCCTCGCCGCTCCCGCCCGCGTCCTCGCCGCTTTGCGCGCACGCTCGGCGCGTTCGCGTTCACGCTTCTCCTTGCGCTTGGCGTTCTCGCGTTCGAGCTTCGCCATCTCTTCCACCACGCGCCGCTCTTCCCGCTCCAGCTCCGGCGTGAGCGGCACGCCGTCTTCGCTGATCAACTTGAGCACGCTCCCGCCGCCCGCCACCGGATAGACTTCGTGGACGACGATCTTCTCCTTTTTAACCTACCCTTGCCGTCGAACTCGCGCTGCGTCTCCTTGCGCGTGAAAGTGTAATCGCTGACGCGCCGGTCGAGTTGCGCCTGATTGCGCGCGACGGCGCGTAGCAACTCCGAGACATTCAGAGACGCGTCGCTCGGCGGCTCGAAAAGCGCGTCGTCCAGCCCCGTGTTGTAGCGCCGCCTTCAAGGTCAGCGCGAGCGGCGCAGCGTCGCCCGCGCGATCTCGATGCGGTGCGGTTCGACCTGAGGCCGTTCGCGCGCGCGGTAATCCTTGTAACGGATGCGCGTTCGCGCGCCTCGTCTGCGACTTGCAGGGCAGCTTCCTGTCCACGCCGAACCAGTAACGCAGGCGCGCGCCGTTGCGCCTTGAAAATTCGACGACGTAGGCTGGCGTGCCCGCGACCTCCTCGCGCTCGACGGTACGCGCGAGCACCTTCTGTTTCTTGTAATCCGCGAGGCGGCTCGTCCACATACGCCGGGAGCCGTGTGGCGACAGCCTCCGGTCCGTGAGCGTACGCAATCGCCCGTCGCGCCGCAGCCAGGCGGAGCGCGGGTTGGTCGCCGCGTCCCACTCGCCGTCCGCGAGGAGAAAATCGGTGCGGAGCGCGCCCGTCGCCTTCAGGTGCATGCGCGCCGTGCCCGCCTCTCTGCCTTCGCGCAACACGACCCACTCGTAGGTCACGTCGCGCATCGCGGCGACGCGGCTCTTCCCGCCCATGGCCTTGAGGTACTCGCCGATAATCTTGTCCGGCGCGGGGAGTTTCGCGCTCTGCGCACGCGCCGCGGCGCGAAGCCGGAGAGCAGAAGCAGGAGCGAGGAACGTCCTCGACAGCGATCTCTCATCTTCAAGCGTGGGGACGGCGCGTGCATGCGCGTCAGGGGCGTTGTCGTCATCATGTGTTCTAAGACGCGAGGAGACGTGAGACCGTTGACTTAATGGATTTAACGTCGGGGGAGAATAAACGCCCGGAAGGACTGACGCCTCACATCGCTCACGTCTGTCCTTCCGGGCTTCTTACGGCCGACGGCCGCGTTTTGTTTCGGAGGCGGCAGAGCTTCCTGATTGAAAGTCTGCCGCCTCTCAACCTCTTTAGGAGGGCGACTCCTGTCCGGGGTCAGGGTAGCCGGGCGGGTACGGCACCTCCGCCTCCATCGCCTTCGCCGACTCCTCCTCGGCGGCAGCTCGCGCCTCCTCCCCTCGCGCGCCGCGCCTTCCGTGCCGGCCGCACCGCTCTCGACTTCTCGTCCGTCTCTTCCATCCTCTTTCACTCCTTCGCCCATCTATAAAAATTCAGGTCGGGAGCCCGGCCTCAACGACGGGAGCCGCCCTTCTTCGCAGCGCTCTTCTTAGCCCCGCCCTTCCCGGCACCGCTCTTCCTGGCCGCACCCTTCTTCGCGCCGCCCTTACCGGCAGAGCCCTTCTTCGCGGCGGACTTCTTCGCGGCCCCCTTCGCGCTGCCCTTTGCAGCGGACTTCTTCGCCGCGCCACCCTTCCTGGATGAGCCCTGTGCGCCGCCCTTCTTCGCGCCGCCGCCGGACTTCGCCGCACCCTTCTTCGCGGCCGCAGCCTTCTTCGCACCCTTCGCGGCTTTCTTGGCGGCCGGCGCAGACTTCTTCGCAGATTTCTTAGCGACTTCTTCGCGGACTCGCCGCCACCCTGTTTCGCCCTGCGGCGCTCGACTATCTCGTGCGCGCGCTCCTCGACCTGCCGGATACGCTCGGCCACGTTCTCGGGCAGGCCCGGCTCGGCCGCCCCGCGCAAGCCCTCGACCGGCGCGTCGTCAGGCAACGGGTGCGACTGCTCCTCGTACGCGCCCTTGCTCTGCTCGTACTCGTACTCGTTCAACGAACCGCCGCCGATCTTGTACTGGTCCTGAATTTCAGCTCGATCCTTTGGCATCTCTCCTCCTTGCTGGTTTCACACCGGGCGCCCCGCTTGACATCCCCCGCGGCCGCTCCGTATATTTTCACTTCCAACGAGCCACCTTAGCTCAGTTGGTAGAGCAGTCGATTCGTAATCGACAGGTCTGGAGTTCGAGTCTCCAAGGTGGCTCCACAATTTGTAAGTTGCCGTATAGCTGTGAACCAGTTATACGG
Organism: uncultured Acidobacteriota bacterium; assembly: GCA_963726735.1. Taxonomy (GTDB): domain Bacteria; phylum Acidobacteriota; class Blastocatellia; order Pyrinomonadales; family Pyrinomonadaceae; genus QHXN01. The sequence continues at coordinate 1,309,900 of CAVSDM010000016.1, read as the reverse complement.
CAATTTCATTTGCGCCTCAATCTTCGGCCGCCGTTTGCAGTTCGCGGAGATTATACGCTAAATAGGTGTGGCCCCCGCGCCGTCTGAAGGCTTCGGCGCAACAGCACGCTCCGAGACACAGTGTAAGATCCAACAATTTGTCATCAGGAAATCTGAACGACGGCCGTGCCGCCGCGAACAGACTGCGGAGGCTTACTTTTGTCTCCGCCACGCTCCTCTTCCTCCTCGCCGCACAAGCGGCTGCTCCCCTGCTTTCGGTCAGACGCCCGCGCGCAAGCTCATCGTGACGGCCGCGGGCGCGCGCCTGCGCGAGCGCCCGAGACAGCCGCAGCCGAGGCCGGCCGTTACAGCTCGGCGCGGTCGTGGACGAGCTGGAGCGCTCGGACGAAAAGTCGAGGATCGGCTCGTCCGAAAACTTCTGGCACCTGGTCACGGCGCCGGGCGGCGCGCGCGGCTGGGTCTTCGGCGGCCTCGTCGCGCCGTACGACCCCGCGCGCCGCGACGCCGTCTACCTCAAGCTCGCGAACGACCGCCTCGCCAGCACGTCAGCGACCTTCGCTGACCACTCGGAGCTTGTGCGCTTCCTCGACCGTGCCACGCGCGAGGTCAGGAGTCGCAACGCGCTCGCCGAGCTGGAGCTGGCACGCCTCGTCGCCCTCGCGCGCTCGCTCGCCGCGGTTCCGTTGGAGCAGTTGAACGGGCCGCCCTACAAGTCCTGGACGGACGAGCGCGAGAAGGAGATCGTCTACAGCGAGCCCGCCGGGCAGTGGTACGTCAACTCAAACGTCTTCTGGAGCCTGCAAACCAGGTACAGAGACCTGCCCATCGCGGAGCGCATCGCCTGGGAGGCGTCGCAGACGCCTTTGCCCGGCGAGTGCGAAGGCTACCTGCCCTGCTACATCTACAAGGAGACTGAGACCAGCGGCCGTTACCTCAAGCTCTACCCACGCGGCGCGCACGCCGACGCGGCGCTCTCGAAGCTCGCCGAGTCGCTCGGGTACATCGTGGACAGTTTTCGCGAAAGCAACTCGCCCTACGAAGTCCCGCGCGACGACCGCGCGAACTTCCGCCAGAGCCTGGCCGCGCTCCGCGCGCAGCTCGCGCTCGTCCCGCCGCGAAGAAAGCGCGCGTGAGGGGCAGCTCGACGCCATCGCCAAACGCTTTCCCTGAATTGCCAGATGCTTTCCCGGAAATGCCGGTTGACGCTACGCCTGTTTTGCAATACAACCGCGGGGCGCAAACGTTCTAACAGCTTCGGAGATTTACGAAGGGATGCCGCATGACCAGGAGTAAAGGCATCGTCCAGGAGTTCCGCGAGTTCATCGCGCGCGGTACGTCATCGACCTCGCGGTCGGCGTTATCATCGGCGCCGCCTTCACTAAGATCGTCACCTCGCTCGTTGAGGGGATACTGATGCCGTTCGTCGGCCTCTTCACGGGACGCATCGACTTCGCGAGCATGTTCTATGTCCTCGACAAGTCGAAGGGCATCCCCGTCTCGCTCGCCGAGGCGAAGGAGAAGGCCATCTCCGTCGTCGCCTACGGCCAGTTCATCAACGACATCATCAGCTTCCTCATCGTCGCCTTCGTCATCTTCCTCATCGTCAAGCGCGTCAACCGCCTCTGGAGCGGCGAGCCCGCCGACAAGGAAGAGCCGACGACCAAGAACTGCCCCTTCTGCGTCTCGGCCATCCCCATCAAGGCCACGCGCTGCCCGCAGTGTACGAGCGAGCTGCAAACGGCCTGAACGACACCCAAATGCAAAAGAGAAGGAGGATGACAGACTCACTGTCATCCTCCTTCTCTCAATACAGACCCACCGAACTTATGCGCGTGCTCAGACGGCCGGGCGGAGCAGGCCGCGGAAAATTCCCTGCACGGCGATCTTCGAAGCGTGCAGGCGAATGGGCGCGTGCTGCGCGTTGGCGGGGCGAGCTCGACCTCTGTGCCGAAGCGGTAGATGCGTTTGAGCGTCGCGCGCGCGCCCTCGACGAGCGCGACGACGATCTCGCCGTCGCGTGCCTCCGTCCGGTTCTCTATCAGGGCGATGTCGCCGTCGCAGATGTGCTCGTCGATCATCGAGTCGCCCGCCACCCGCAGGGCGTAGACGCGACCCGGCCGCACGCGCCCCAGCAGGAAACGCGGGACGGTGATGGTCTCGCGGTCTTCGTCCACGTCGAGCGGCGCGCCCGCCGCGATGCGACCCAGCAGGGGCACCTCGCAGGTCGCGTCCACGTCCACCTCCTCGTGCTGCACGATGAGGCCGAAGGCGCCGTCGTTGCGGTGGCGCGAGATGAGCCCGCGCCGCTCCAACGCCTCGATGTGCTTGGCGATGGTCGCCTTCGAGGAGACGCCGAAGTGGCGCGCGATCTGCGCATAGGAGGGCTCGTAACCGTGGCGCTCGATGAAGCGCGTGATGTATTCGAGGATCTCCCTCTGCCGCTGTGTACGGGGTTGCATCAGTTCACAGACTCCTTGCCGTGTGAGCGTCCGGTCTCTTTGGAAGGGGGGCTTGCTCGCTCTTACGGGACTGGCGCGATTGTATGGGCGCGGCGTCTGGGGCGTCAAGGAAGAAGATTGAAGACGCCCCTTAAACCACGCGCCTGTCATCAGCCGCAACTTATAACTGTTGCATTCCGCGCCGCCCGGCGTTAATCTTCGTCCCGCATCAGCTAGAGCGCAGCGCCCGAACGAGATAGCCCGCAAAGCTTCTCTCCCGCCACACGCATGAAGTGTTCGAGGGAGCCAAACCGTCCACCCCGTACAGGGGGGACGGTTTTTTTTCTGTTCGCCAAAAACCCTGCAACCCCACCTAAGGAAAAAACCTAGATGACTTTAGTTGACGAACGCTTGAAAGAGCCGGGCGGATTTTCGGCCCCCGCCGACGAACAGCCCGCACTCGCCCTCCTCAAGCTCATCGAGGAGCAGGAGACGACGCACATCCTGCACAGCTCAGAGGTCTACGAGCTTTACGAGCGCGCCGACGGACTCCTGCAAGAGACGCAGGACGCGGAGACGCTGGCGCGTCTGAGGGACTGCGCGCGCATCGTCCTGCACAGGCTCGCGGAGCCCGAGATCGCGCGCGAAGGCTTCAACATGTACGAGGCCGTCCATGACTTCGAGGCGCGGCTCATCAAGCAGGCGCTGGAGGAGGCGCACGGGAGCGTCACGAAGGCCGCGCGCCTCCTCGGGCTCACACACCAGACGCTCGGCACGATTCTCAACACGCGGCACAAGAGCCTCGCGGACAAGCGTACGCCTGTCCGCAGACGCCTGCGCAGCATCTTCAGAAAGTCTGTCTCCAAGCCGCAACACTGAGACGCACATCGCACCTCTCGACGAACGCAGAGGCTAACGCAGAGCCTTTGCATGGGCCGCGGGCCTGCCCCCGACTGCTTTAAAAGTTGCAGCCTTTCTAACCTCAACAAATCGGCATCAGGCGCCCCGGCTATTCCGGATTATTTTATTGATTTGAATACGGTCAGAAGCTAATCTCGCCTCGCTGCGCCCGAAACTCGGCCGGAGCCGAAGAGAGACGCGTGCGTGCCGCCTCACCGTACGGGAGCCCGCAGCACTTACGAGCCAACTCAATTTTCCGAACGGTTGAAGCGAAAGGTCGAGCCCCTTGTCCGGAGGCCGGGATGCATTCGTGCACCCCGCCGCCTCCCGCAGGCAGACCGGACGAATGTTTTGCCGACTTTGAAAACCCTCGTGTGAGGGTCTCCAGAGGCGAACTGCAGATGACTCTCTCTCCTCCCACGCCGAAAGTTTGCGCGGGCGCCGGACTCACGGAACCGGTCGCCACGGAGGAGCGCGGCGTGCGCCGCTTCTCGATTCTCTACGCGGAGCAGGCGCCTCTGGTGTCAGAGGCTGTGCGGGAGACTCTGGAGGCGGAAGGATGGCGCGTCGAGGTCTGTGCGCGCGGGGACGAGGCGCTCTGGCGTCTACAGAACGGCGGGCGATTCGACCTTCTGATTCTCGACTTTCGCCTGCCCGGGCTCGACGGGCTGGAGTTGGCGCGACACGCGCGTTCCCTGCCGTGTGCCGCGCGGACGCCGATCATCATGTTCACCGACAGCGAGGTCGAATGCGACGCGCGGCGCGCGGGCGTGGACGCTTATTTGAGAAAGCCGCGCGGCGTCTACAGCCTCGCGCGCACCGCCGCCGGGCTGCTCACGCGCGTGCGAGAGAAGGTCTTAGCGGCCCCCGTCGAGTTTAAGGGTCGAGTTTAAGGATTGAGTAGGGGCGCGATGCGACGGGCAGCCGCACCGCCCCTGTACGGCACGTCTGCTGAAAGGGCACGGCGGACGGTGCCGCTTGGTCGGCGCGCTCTCACCCGCGCGCCGGCCTTCCATCGCACGTCTGAAGCGTGCAGGCTCGTGTCGGACGCATGAAGCCGTCCGCGCCTCGACGTGAAGGCCGCCGCCGAGTATCAGGGACTCGGCGGCGGCCTTCTACGTCGAGGCGCGCGCCCGTTTACTTAATCGAGTAGCGCGCGAGGGTGTTGGGAAAGGTGATGACGCCGGAGAGGACATCGGCCATGTTGACCTTGTTCGTGCCGGTGAGAACGTCTTTGGCCTTGAAGCCGTAGAGGGCTTCGTTGAGGTTGTTGTCGGGATTGATGACCGCGCCCTTGATCTCCAACCCGGCGAAGAGCCCCTTGCTGCGCGAGTAGGAGAGGATGCCTGCGTCGAACGTGAGGTTGGTGGTGGCGCTGGCCGTGCGCCCGACGGGGCCGGCCGCGGCGCTCGCCTCGCCGCCCATCTCAAGCTTGTCTTCGAGCAGCCCCTTGAGGGCGTCGGGATTCATGAAGAGGAGGATGAGGTCGGTCCTGGCCGCGCCGATCTGTAGGCCGAGGCTGGCGCCGCCCATCTTGAAGAAGGCGGGCGCGCTCCAGCCACCCGTGACGCGACGGCTGATGACGCCGCTGCCGCCGCGCCCGCCGACGACGAAACCGGCCTTGAGCATGCCGGGGAAGACGGCGACAGCCTCGGCGCGGTCGAGCAGCTCGCGCGGGATCGAGCGGTCGGGCGCGCCCATCACCTGCTCGAACACGTGCGAGGCCGACTCGGCCTTCTTCGCGGCCTCCTTCTGCTGCTTCGGGCTGGCGTTCGGCGCCGGGCGCGTGGCGACGCGCTGCCGCTCCTCCTGCCGCGCGCGCGCAGGTGCGGGGAACGTCGCAACCGAGAGCGCCAACGCGCCCAGACGCGCCAACAGGGTCATACGGGTCGAAAGCTTCATGCAAATCTGCTTTATGAAACAGTAGGCAGGAGGCAGATGGCAGCAGGCAGTTGAAGGCGTCGCTGTGAGAGCCGGGGTTAACTCATCAACTTTCGTCACGCGGAGCGACGCCTGCCGTTCCACCGCCTACTCTCCTCTTCAGTGGGGAGCCGGACGGAGTAGCGTGCGAGCGCGAGGGGGAGCGCGCGCACCTGCGTGGGGACGGGCATGTCCTCCCGCCCCTTGGCCAGTTCGGAAGCCTTCCGGCCGTAGTAGGCTCGTTGAGGTCGTTGTCGGGCGTGATGGCGACGCCCTTGAGCGCGACGCCGAGGAAGGCGCCCTTGCTCCGCGCGTAGGTCACGCCCGCGTCAGTCGCGCGTGGTGGAGGCGCTGGCCGCGCGCCCCACGGGGCCGGCCGTCGCCTCCGCCTCGCCGCCGATCTCGAACTTGTCACCCATCAGGCCCTTCAACGCCTCCTCGTTCATGAAGAGCAGCACGTAGTCGGTCTTCGAGCCGCCGATCTGCGCGCCGACGCTCCCGCCCGCCAGGTTGTAGAAGACGGGCGCGCTCCACTGCCGCTTCAAGGTGCGTCGGCTGATGACGCAGTCGCCCTTGCGTCCGCCGACGATGAAGGCCGCCTTGAGGACGCCGGGACAGACGGCGACGGCCTCGGCGCTCTCCAGCAGGTCGCGCGGAATCTCCTTCTCGGGCACCGACATGATCTTGCGCAGGACTTCGCCGCCTGCTGCGAAGTGGCGCGCGGCGTCGGCCGCGCGCTTTCGGCCTGGGCGCGGCCCCGACGCTGTGCCCACGTCGCCGCGGACAGACAGAGAATTGCGGATGCCGACAGTAGGAACGCCGTGACTCTTTGCAAAGGTCTCATCAACTCTTCTTCTCCTCGGCTCGCTGACCACCGTTTGATGCTCGGGTAGAGTGTATACGAGTCTGCAAAAAACGCGGAGGAGTATGAACTGTAGTGCGGCGGGCTGACAGTTCATCGTTCCGCGTTCACCCTTCGGCGGCTCACGTCAGTTAGCCTGCCGGGTTTTGGAGGCGTCGAGGTAGGCTTCGACCGTGCGGTAAATTTCGTCGTCCATGAAGATGTTGATGCGGTGGAAGGAGCGGGTCAGCTCTTCGGTCGGCCGCGCGGGGAGCGCGCCGCGGTAGAATTCCATGAATTCGACGAGGGTACGCGCAGCAGCGTCAACTCGCGGACGACCTCCTTCAGCTCGTAGCCCTGACGCCAGCGCTGTCGGCCGTGCTCGCGCCCCTGGTTGAGCAGCGGGCCTGCACGCGCCTCGCCGAGGGCGTCGTGCAGCTCCTCAACGATCTGCGGGATGTGATCGACCAGTTGGAGGTAGGAGAGTCGTTCGTCGGACTGTATGCGGCGGTCGGCCGTCACCTTCTCCGTCCAGGTGCGGACGATGGTCTCTTGGCCGTTCCTGAGCAGGCGGCGAATCTCATTGGTCATTTCGGGGGATATCTCCGGGTCATTTCGGGAGTCGCGGGCGCGGCGTCCGTTCGGGAGAGGGCGGGACGGACGCCGGTTCGGCGCGGGAGTATAGGGCAAGCGGCTCGCGGCGGGCAAACGATTTGACCGGGGGGCGCGAGTGGTGAGACGATGCCGCTCCCAAACCCCTTTGGAATTACTGGATGAGGTGAGAACTTTGATGGAAGATTCGAAGGGCAAGTTCGTGACGCAAGAAGAGACCGGCGAGCTGGCGCCGGTGGACGAGGTCGAGGGGCGCGTCGAGGCCGAGATGAAGCGCATCGAGGGCGCCGCGCGCGAGGCGGCCGCACAGGGCACGCAGAATCCGGAGCTCGAGCGCGAAGGGCGCGAGATGCGCGAAGAGGGCGAGCGCGAACTCAAGAGACGAACAGTGAAAGCAGTGAGTAGGCAGATAATAAGATGCAGTTAAGCCGTAAACCGTGAATCTGCCTTACAAGAGGGGTCGATTTAACTTGGTCACCCCTTCTACTTCTTTTAACTGCCCGCTGCCATCTGTTACGCCTTTCAGTCCCCCGTCTTCTCGTTGGCCTTGTCGATGGCGGCGCGGATCATGTCGGGAATCTGGGTGCTGAAGCCGCGGAACTTGGTGACGATGCGGCCGCCGGGGGCGATGACGAAGGTCTGCGGGATGCTCGCGTTGCCGTTCATCAGCGCCATGGACACTTCGCGCGGCGACCAGCCGAGCTTGTAGTTGATCTTGAACTCTCTGGCGAAGTCGCGCACCTTCTCCTCGTCCGTCCGGGTCTTCGGTCGTCAGGCCGATGACCTCGACGCCCTTGCCGCCGTACTCCTTCTGCAACTCGACGAGGTGCGGAATCTCCAGACGGCACGGGCCGCACCAGGTCGCCCAGAGGTCGAGACGACCACCTTGTCCTTGAAGTCCGAGAGGCGGAACTTCGCGCCGTCCACCGCCTGAATCTCCGTGTTCCAGGCGGCCGCGGGACGGTTTCGAGCTGCGGCGGCTGCGCCGGCCCGCCCGGCTTCGAGCTGATGGTGACCTGCGGCGTGCGCTTGGCCTGCGGCGGCGCGCTGCTGTTGGCCGTCAGGTTCGCCGTATCGTTCGACTTGCAGTTGGAAGCGACGAGCGCCACGCCGACGAACGCCGCGCACGCGAGCGCGACGCGCGCGCCCGTCCAGAAACGTCTCTCTTTACCGGCCGAATTCTTCATGTCGATCAGTGCCTTAAAACTTATCCTGATGAAAAGTTGAACCGCCCTCACTGCTCCGCGCGCACGAGGCGAAAGCCGAGGACAGGGTCGCGGAAGTTGCGCGGGACCCAGCGACGCGCGGTGACGGTGACGGGCTCGTCGCCGTCGGGCCGGCTCTTGTAAGGAGCCGCCGCGCGCGATCATCTTGCCGCGGTCTTCGCGCGCCAGCGCCGTCCGGTCGTTACCTTTGTACATCGAAGCTTCGGACGCCGTCCACTCCCACACGTTGCCGATCATGTCGTCGAGCCCCTGCGGCGTGCGCCCCAGCGGGAACGAGCCGACCGGCGCCGCCCCGCGCCGCCGAGGTTCGCGTAGCCCGCACCCACTCGGCGCCCCAGGGGTACGTGCGCGCCGAGTCGCCGCCGCGCGCGGCGAACTCCCACTCCTCCTCGGTCGGCAGGCGGTAGGTCACGCCGTCGCGCTTCGAGCGCCACGCGGCGAACGCCTTCGCGTCCTCGTAGGAGACGTTCGCGACCGGCAGACGCTCCTCGCCCGGCTTCGGGCTCGCGCCCTCCCAGACGCCGGGCGGGGGCGCGTGCCCGTCTCTTTGACGAACTGCGCGTACTCGGCGTTGGTCACTTCGGTCCGGTCGATGGCGAAGGGGCCGACGGTCACCTCGTGCGCGGGCCACTGGCTGTACATCCAGAGCAGGTACGCCGCGCGCCGCGCCTTCAGCTCGTCGGTCATGGGCGGCACGTCCGAGCGCCCCATCCGGAACGTCCCGCCGGGAATCCAGAGGAGGTCTGCGCGTCCCTCGTCCCGCCCGGCTCCACCGGGGTCGGGGTCGGTGAGACGGAGTTGGTGTTCTCCTGCGTGTTGGTGTTGGCGCCGCGTGTTCGTGTTGACGATGCCGTTCGTGTTCTGCGCGCGGAACTTTTGGAACGCGAGGTAGCCGAGCCCGATGACGCCCGCGAGCAGCACCGAGCAGGACGACCACGCCGACCACGATGAGCGGCGTGTGCGAACGCTTTCTTCGTCGTCTATCCGGCGGCGGACTCCCGGCGGACGATGCCCGGCGGATGACGTGCCGCCGCGTGGCCGCCGCTCTGCCGCCCGCGCCCACCCTGCCCGCGCCCGCTGCGTCAGCACTCGACGCCGCCGCGCGCTCTTCCGCCTCGCGCCTCTGTCGCTCCTCAAACTCCCGGCGCTGAGCTTCTCCGGCTCGCGCCGCTGCTGCTCCTCCTGCTCACGCCGCGCGCGCTCCTCGGCCTCAAGCCTCTGCCGCTCCTCGGCCTCGCGGCGCTCGCGCTCTTCCTTTTCGCGGCGCTCTTGCTCTTCGGCCTGCCGCTGCTGCTCCTCTTCTTCCTGCCGGCGGCGCAGAGACTCCGCGCGGCGGCGCTCCTCTTCGGCAGCGCGAAGGTGTCGGGAGAGAGCGGCTCGGTCTGAGCGGCGTGCGGTGGAATTTGCGCGGACGTGGGCTGGCCGGCGCCGAACTGGCCGACGGTCTGCGCGGGGCCCTGGCTCCCCGTGTCCTTGCCGGCCGCAGCGCGCCGCTTCGCCGTCGCCCGGAAGCTCGGCCGCGGTCGCGGCGCCGGCGGGCTCGGAGACTTCCGCGAGCACGCCCGTCGAGAGCACGTCCGGCACGCTCGCGATGGTCTTCAGGCTGTCCGCACTCTCGCTCTGCAAGCCCGTCCGCAGACCCTGTGGCTCTTGAGGCCCGATCGTCTCGGACGGGCCGATCTGCACGGTCGTCGCGCCGGGCTCGCGCAGGTCGCCGCCGCCGAGCTGCGGCATGGCCTCGCGCAGCTCCGTCGACGAACTCCTCGACCGACTGCGGGCGCTTCTCCGGGTCTTTTTCGAGCGCGTGCTGGACGGCGCGCTCAAGCAGCGGCGGCACCTCGACGCCGCGCTCGGCCAGTGGGACGGGCGCGGCTGTTGAGGTGCATGCTCATGATCGAGGGGACGGACTTGCCCTTGAACGGCACGTCGCCCGCGATCATCTGGTAGAGGATGACGCCGAGCTGTAGATGTCGGCGCGGACGTCGATGTCCTCGTCGCTCCACTGCTCGGGCGCCATGTAGAAGGGCGAGCCCATCATCCCCTGCGTCTGCGCGGCGACGAACGAGCCGAGCAGCTCGCCCGACTTGATCTTCGCCAGCCCGAAGTCGAGCACCTTCAGGCTCTCGCCCGGCGGCTCGCCCGGGCGGAGCATGATGTTCAGGGGCTTGAGGTCGCGGTGGACGATGCCCTGCCGGTGCGCGGCGGCCACGCCCGCGCAGACGGCGAGCATGATCTCGACGGCCGCGACGGGCGAGAGGCGCTTCTGCTCGGCGAGGATGTCGTGGAGCGAGCGCCCCTCGACGAACTCCATGACGAGGTAGGGCGTCGTGCCGTGAGGATGCCGTAGTCGGTGACGCTGACGGTGTTGGGGTGGCGGATGGCGGCCGCGGCCATCGCCTCCTGCCGGAAGCGCGCGGCGAGCGAGGGGTCGTTGCCGACGAGGTCGGGGAGGATGACCTTGATGGCGTGCTGCGTCTTGATGAACTTGTGGTGCGCCTTGAAGACGAGCCCCATGCCGCCCTGCCCGAGCTTGCGTTCGAGCAGGTAGCGCTCGTCAAGCGTGGTGTCGAGGTTGATGAGAAACTTCAGGCGGTCACCGTCGCTTGGACAGTGATTGACTTGGTCTGCGAAGCAGCGATGGCAGGCCGGACACTCTTTCATTCAGGCGGCTCGCGCGACACACATTCGACCTCGGGACGACTTCAGGCGACGAAAAATTTTAACAACGTCGATGGTAGCGTAAGGACAAAGGGCAGAAGGCTAAAGGAATAGAGGAATAGGTTTTAGTTTTGGGAGCGAATGCCTTAAAAACAAATGCCTCAACTAAAACCCAAGCCCTAACCCCTACTCGAAACCTCCTCGTGCAGTCCTGCCCGCAGTCGAAGAGCTTCGGCGCGTAGCGGCGCGACACCTCGTGACGTTCTTCCAGACGCGCGTCGCGCCGTACTTCTCGCGCGTCCAGCCGAGACGGGCCTTGTCGCGCCAGACCGCGGCGCACGCCTCCTCCTCGTCATCGCCCGCGAGATGGCGCGCCTCGTGGAGGAGGATGACGGCGCGCTCCACATCGTCGGCGGGGTAACGGAAGAATCCGGATAGAGGGTCACGATCTCGAAGGGGAAGTTGGTGGAGGCGTAGGCGTGGCCGGCGTAGCGTTGAACCAGTTGTCGGTCGTGCGGAAGTTGGTCAGGCGCCGCGCGTCAACTGGTCAGACGCCGGAGCAGAAACGCCTCGCGCGTGAAGCCGCCCTGCTCGATAAGCTCGACGGCGCGCGCGACCTGCGCACGCTCGTCGTAGGTCGCCGGCGTCGAGCTTAAGAGCAGCGAGGCGTGGCACCCGACCAGCAGCGCGAGCGTCACGGCCAGCACCCACAGCGCGCGGCGCAAAGACCCGCGCCGCGGCCTCCCTTCTTCGGGGGCGTCGTCGGCGGTCTTCTCGAAGGCTGCGCAGGAAAGGCCGTTCGGGCGACGCGCCGCACGCTTACGCTCGGGGGCGTAGGGGAAGTTGGCGAGCCCGCAGCCCCGCACTTACGGTTGTTCATGGAGCGAAGTTCTTGACAGCCCGAGCGCGAGGCACTTGCGGTTGTCTAAGCTGGTCGGCGGCGCCGGCCGCTTCCGCACGCCGCCCGGCTTTGAACGAGGGGAGCGCGGCGTCGCGCGGCTGCGTTGCGCTCGTTGCTGACGGTGGTGACGCGCTCCATGTCATCCCGGGCCTGGTCGGAGGCGGAGCGGATGCCCGCGACGCGGAGGCGGAACTCGTCCGGGTTCGACGCGCCGCGCAGCGCCTCCTCCATCGTGATGAGTCCCGACTGGTGGAGCGTGAAGAGCGACTGGTCGAAGGTCTGCATCCCGTACTGCGACGTGCCGGCGGCGATGGCGTCGCGGATGAGCGAGGTCTTCTCCTCGTTGATGATGTAGTCGCGGATGAGGCCGGTCGAGACCATGATCTCGGCGGCGGGGACGCGCCCCGCGCCGTCGGCCGCGCGCACGAGCCGCATCGAGATGACCGCGCGCAGGATCCCCGCGAGCTGGATGCGGACGGACTTCTGCAGGTGCGGCGGGAAGGACGAGACGATGCGCGGATGGTCTCGGTCGCGTCGAGCGTGTGGAGCGTGGAGAGGACGAGGTGACCGGTCTCGGCGGCGGTGAGCGCCGTCTCGATGGTCTCGTGGTCGCGCATCTCGCCGACGAGGATCACGTCCGGGTCCTGGCGGAGCGCGCCGCGCAACGCCTCGGCGAAAGAGCGCGTGTCCACGTCCACCTCGCGCTGCGTGATGAAGGACTTCTTGTCGCGGTGGAGAAACTCTATCGGGTCTTCGATGGTGATGATGTGGCCGCCGCGGTGGAGTTGATGTAGTCGATCATCGCGGCGAGCGTCGTGGACTTGCCCGACCCCGTGGTGCCGGTGACGAGGATGAGGCCGCGCTGCTCTTCGGCGATGCGCTCGATGACGGGCGGCAGCCCCAGCTCGGTGATCGTGCGAACCTTGTCGGGGATGACGCGCAGGACCATGCCGACCGCGCCGCGCTGCTGGAAGACGTTGGCGCGGAAGCGGCCGAGGCCCGAGACGCCGTAGGCGATGTCGGCCTCGGAGACCTCCTTGAATCGCTGCTTCTGCCGGTTCGACATCATGGAGAAGGCCATGTCGAGCGTGTCCTCCTGCGTGAGGCGCGGCGCGGTCGAGATGGGGCGCAGCTCGCCGCCGATGCGCATGAAGGGCTGCGAGCCGGCCTTGCAGTGCAGGTCGGACGCGCCGAAGGCGGCGGCGACGCGCAGGAGTTCGTCGATTTTGACTGGCATACGTTCTTTCTGAAAAACTTAGGGACGAAGGCGGGCGGAGCGTGGGCGCACGTCGGTGTGTGCGCTTCGCTCGGTCTGGGAAGTTTCTCGGGTTGTTTTGCCGGGTGGATTGCGGCGGGGGCGGCGCCTGGCGGCTGCGAGTGCGGCCGGCGCGTACAAACATTCTAAGCCGCCGGCCGAAGGGCGTCAACAGACATTTCGCCGCGAATTTATTGCCAACTCCGGCCGGCGCGTGATTTATGAGCGCGAAACCAACTATAAGGAGACTCCCTATGAACGACCAACGCGAAATTCTCAAGACGCAACAGTCGCAGTTCGAGGAGAAGGTGCGCGGCCTCAAGTCGTACGTCAAAGAGCTGACGGAGATGGCCGCAAAACACGGCACGGACGAGGCGCTCATCCAGGAGGACCTGTCGAAGGCGAAGGGCGACATTGAGTTCTACGAGGGGCAGATGGCGCAATGCGCCGACGCGGCGCTCGACCACCCGATCGCCCGCGCGGTCTTCCATGTTTACAAAGACAACGCGGGCGAGTGGCGCTGGCGTCTGGTCGCGGGCAACGACCAGTTCATCGCCGACCTCGGGCGAGGGCTATCGCGACAAGCGGGACTGCATCCACGCCATCGAGTTGGTCAAAGACTCGAAGGAGGCGACGCTCGAGGGCGGGCGACTACGGCCGCGACCGGCGGTCGGCAAAATTTCAATGGCCGGAAGCGTCGCGCGACGCCTCCGGCCATTTCTGTACACGAAACTTTTCCGCCCGTCCCTACTCGGTGAGCGTGACGTGGATGGCGTCGCGCGCGTCGCCGGAGGTGGACTGCGTGGCGGCCTTGCGCACCTCTTCGGTCTGGGCGGCGTTGTGGCCGTTGGGCTCGGCTTGGGCGGCCGGCTTGTGCTCGCCGACGAAGGTGAGCCAGTCGCCCGGCGCTTCGCGCTCGCCCGAGGTGATCTCGAAGAAGACTTTCTGGATGCGCTCGGTGATGGGGCCGCGGCGCCCCTCGCCGACCTGGATGCGGTCGACGCTCCTGATGGGCGTGATCTCGGCGGCCGTGCCCGAGAAGAACAGCTCGTCGGCGACGTAGAGCGAGGCGCGCTGGAACCCCGACTCGACGATGGGGATTTCCAGCGCGCGGCAGATCTCGATGACGCTGTCGCGCGTGATGCCGGGCAGGATGGCGGAGGAGAGCGGCGGCGTAATGACCTTGCCGTCGTGGACGAGGAAGATGTTCTCGCCCGAGCCTTCGGAGACGTAGCCGCGGTCGTCGAGCGCGATGCCCTCGGCGTAGCCGTTCGTCGAGCGCCTCCATCTTGATGAGCTGCGAGTTCATGTAGTTCGCGCCGGCCTTCGCCATCGCGGGCATCGAGTTCGGCGTGAGGCGGTTCCACGACGAGACGCACACGTCGACGCCCTGCTCGATGGCCTCCTCGCCGAGGTACTTGCCCCAGTCCCACGCGCCGATGTAGCAGGCCATCGGGTTCGGGAACGGGTTGACGCCGAAGGCGGGCGCTCCTCGTCGAGCGCGCGGAACATGATCGGGCGGACGTAGCACTGCTGGAGCCCGCTGCGCGCGACCAGCTCGACCGTCGCGTCGCACAGTTCGCTCGAGCGTCCACGGTGCGTCCATGCGGTAAATCTTCGCCGAGTTGAGCAGCCGCTGCATGTGCTCGCGCAGGCGGAAGACGGCCGGGCCGCGCCGCGTCTTGTAGCAGCGGATGCCCTCGAAGACGCTCGACCCGTAGTGCACGACGTGCGACATGACGTGGATGCGCGCGTCGTCCCACGTGATGAACTCGCCGTCGTGCCAGACCTCGGGCGCGATCTCCGGCTTCTTAAATTCCTTCTTACCAAGCGTCGTCTTTCGACATCGCTTTATGGCTCCTTAGACTATCCCCGGCCGCACACGGGGACGAACGTTATATGACATGATTCGGGCGGCTCGGGCGGCGGCGGCGAGGGACAGAGACTACGACCGCACGAGTAAAATTCCGGGTCGCGTCGGTGATGGTGTTCACGGGTGTTCAAGACGGCACGATACCTTAAACCGGACGCGCTTGGCAAGAAACCCGACGCGCTTGGCACGGCCACGAAACTCGTGCAGAATACGGCCGCGCCGCGCGCCGCCGCTGCCCCCTTTCAAAAGACCTTCTCGGCACAGGAGAGACGCCTTTGCAGACCGCCCCCGCGCCCCCGCGCGACCCGCGCGCACGGCCGACTCGCCCCGCGGCTCGCGCGCTCACACTCGCGCTCCTGGCCCTCCCGCTGCTCGCCTGCTCGCTCACCGACAACTCAAGGTCGATACGAACGTGAACGTCGCGACGCCCAGCCCCGCGCCCACGGCCGCGGCGACCCCCGCGACCGAACGGCGTGACGAAGGCGGCGGACAAGGGTGACTTCAAGGTCGCGCCGCGCGAGCCGGACGCCGACCTGAGCGCGGAGGAGCGGAAGGATTACGAGGAGGAGTTAAGTCGCTCCAGGAGACGGCCGACGCGCTGAACAAGTCTTTCGCGCTGCCGCACGACATCTTCATCGGCTTCGACAACTGCGAGGAGGCGAACGCCTTCTACGACCCGGAGAAGAAGAAGGTCACGGTCTGCTACGAGCTGGTCGAAGACCTCTACGAGGCGTTCCAGAGGAGACTTCAAGACGGACGAGGAGGTCGAGGACGCCGTGGGCAACGCCACCACCTTCGTCTTCTTCCACGAGCTGGGGCACGCGCTCGTCGACGCCTACGACCTGCCCGTTACGGGGCGCGAGGAGGACGCCGTCGACCAGCTCTCCGTGCTCCTGCTCGCCGACGGCTCGGAGGAGGGCGAGCAGACGGTTCTCGACGCCGCGCGTCTCCTTCTCCAACAGGCGGGCGCCGAGCTGGACGAGCTGGCCTTCGCCGACGAGCACTCGCTCGACCACCAGCGCTTCTACAACATCATCTGCCTGCTCTACGGCCAGAACCAGGAGAAGTTCGCCTCGCTCGTCAAAGACGGCACGCTGCCCGAGGCGCGCGCCGAGCGTTGCAGCGACGAGTTCGCGCGCGCCGATAAAGCCTGGGACGCCCTGCTCGCGCCCTCAAAGTGAAGAGAACCCCGAGCGTAGCGAGCGAATCCTGCGGCCATGCAGGCACGGCCTTGTGACACGACCCGCTCGCTAACCTCAGGGCTTCAGTAGGGGTTACATTGACCGCGACAGACTCCGAACAACGACGCGCTCTCGATCCACCGCCGCGCCGTCGCCGTGGACATGCACGCCGACACGGTGCAGTTCGTCATCGACGAGGGCGCCGACATCAGCCGCCGCGTCCGAGACGACGCACCTCGACGCCGTGCGCATGCGCGAGGGCGGGCTCGACGCGCAGTTCTTCTCCATCTGGGTCGAGCCCGAGTTCTACGGCACGGGCGGCGAGCGCGCCGTCGCGCGCGCCGACGAGCAGATCGAGGCCGTCCGCGCGCTCGCCGAGAACACCCCGAGATTTGGACGTTCGCCACGACGGCCGCCGACGTCCGCCGCGCGCACGACGAGAGGCAAGCTCGCCGCGCTCCTCGGGCTCGAAGGCGGCTACGCGATTGACGAAAAGCTCGAACGCGTCGAGCACTACTTCCGGCGCGGCGTCCGCTACATGACGCCGGCGTGGACGCACAGCTCTGAGCTGGGCCGGCTCGTCGGGCGACGCGCGGGCGCGACGCGCGGGCTGAACGACTTCGGCCGCGAGGTCATCCGCGAGATGAACCGGCTCGGCATGATGGTGGACGTGTCGCACGTCTCGGACAAGACCTTCTGGGACATCGTCGAGACTTCGACCACGCCCGTCGTCGCCACGCACTCGAACTGCCGCGCCCTCGCGGACGTCCCGCGCAACCTGACCGACGACATGATCCGCGCGATCGCGAAGACGGGCGGCGTCGTCTCGGTCGTCTTCTACCCGGGCTTCCTCGAACCCGGCTGGAGGGAGCGAAGGACGCGGTCGAAGCCGAGATTCAGCCGCTCGTCGACGAGGCGGGCGGCAAGGCGCAGGGCGGCGGCTCGCTCAGACGCATCGCCGCCGACCGCGTGCGCGAGCGCGAGTACGCCGCGCGCCTCGCGCCCGTCCCCTTCGCGCGCGTCGCCGACCACATCGACCACATCGTCCGCCTCGTCGGCGTCGAGCACGTCGGCGTCGGCTCCGACTTCGACGGCATCACGGCCACGCCCGCCGGACTCTCTTCGGTCGCCGAGCTGCCGAACCTGACGGCCGAGCTCTTGAGGCGCGGCTACACCGACGAAGACGTGACGCAAGATTCTCGGCGGCAACATCCTGCGCGTCATGGAAGAGGTCGAGCGCGGCACGTTAACCGAGCGGTATGATTCACGGCATCCTGACGTCGAATGGCAGTCAAACTGCCGAACGTCGACGACATTCGACGGCGACGTCCCGGTAACGCAGCGTCGAACGCGAACGATGCATGCGGAAACAGCGCCCGCGCATCGGGTTGCACACGGGCATTGCGGGCGGGCTGCACAACGCGCTGCTGAAGGCGCAGTCGCTCGGCGCAGACACGGTGCAAATCTTCTCGCGCAACCCGCGCGGCTGGAAGGCCCGCCGCTCGAAGCCGAGGAGGTCGAGCAGTTCAAGCGCGTGCGCGCGGAGACGGGCGTCTCGCCCGTCGTCATCCACGCCAACTACCTCATCAACCTCGCCGCGGCGGACGCAGGGATACGCGAGAAGTCAGTCGCCTCCTTCCGCGAAGAGGTCGAGCGCGGCCTCACGCTCGGCGCGGACTACCTCGTCGTGCATCCGGGCAGCGCGCGCGGCGCTTGCGAGGCGGACGCCATCCGCACCTGCGCCGAGAGCATGAAGGCCGCGTGCGAAGGGCTCGCGCTCGGCGGCTTCCGCATCCTCCTCGAGAACACGGCCGGGCAGGGCGAGTGCATCGGCCACCGCTTCGAGCACCTGCGCGAGATCAGCCGCGCAGTGCGCGGAGTTGAACCTCGGCGTCTGCCTCGACACCGCGCACGCCTTCACCGCCGGTTACGACATCAGGGACGAAGACGGGCTCGCGGCCGCGCTCGACTCGCTCGACGCGAACGTCGGGCTTGAGAACGTGCGCGCCGTCCACTTCAACGACTCGAAGGCCGACTACAACTCGCGCGTAGACCGCCACTGGCACATAGGACAGGGCCACATCGGCGCCGAAGCCCTGCGCCGCGTCGCCTCGCACCCGCGCCTCGCCCACGCCGCGTTCCTCCTCGAGACGCCCGCGGACGAGACCTGCGACGACGCCTGCAACCTCGCCGCCCTGCGCTCTTTCGTCCGCCCCCGACACGCAGGAGACCGCCTGATGGACATCCAACTCAAAGACCGCGCCGAAGGCGCCCCACTACCTGCAAATCCGCCAGCAGGTCGAAACGCTCATCCGCGACAAACAGCTCGCCCCCGGCGACCGCTCCCCTCCCCCGCCTCGCTCGCCACCAAACTCTCGATCGACAAGGGCGAAGTCCAACGCGCCTACTTCGAGCTCGAACACGCCGGCCTCGTCACCAAGAACACCGGCAAAGACTTCCTCGGCAAAGAGAAGACCACCTACACCGTCAAGTAACCGAAAGTGCGCGCGTAGCCGCCAGCTGCGGCACTTGAGGGCTCACGTCTATTCTGTTCGACAAGCGCGCGGCGTGCGTTAACATGGGCGCACCTTTCGAGGTGGGATTGAGTTGAGATGAAACGTTTCGGCCATCCAGTTAAGCTCCTCCTTACGTAGCCGCACGGCCGGCGTCGCGCGCGAGGTTTGCGCGCGGGCGGGCGGTGCGGCGACACTCCCGACGACAATCAACTTAAAATATGGTTAGCCCCGGCGTGCTTGAGAAAGCCGGGGGCGGTCGTTTACCGTAAGGGTAAAGGAAAGGCAGAGGACTATCATGGACGAAAAGTATTTCCCCGAGAAGATCGAGGAGAAGTGGCAGAAGCTCTGGGAGGAGTCGGGCGCCTTCGAGGTCGAGCGCGACCCGCGCGCGAGAAGCGTTTCTACTGTCTGGAGATGCTCCCCTACCCTTCGGGCTTCCTGCACATGGGGCACGTGCGCAACTACTCCATCGGCGACGCGCTGTCGTGGTTCCGGCGCATGCAGGGCTTCAACGTGCTGCACCCGATGGGCTGGGACAGCTTCGGCCAGCCCGCCGAGCAGGCCGCCATCAAGCGCGGCGTGATGCCGCGCGAGTGGACGGAGCAGAACATCGCGCACATGCGCGGGCAGTTCAAGCGCATGGGCTTCAGCTTCGACTGGCGGCGCGAGATCGCCGCGCACACGCCCGAGTATTACAAGTGGGATCAGTGGTTCTTCCTGAAGATGCTGGAGCGCGGCCTGGCCTACAAGAAGGTCTCGCCGGTCAACTGGTGCCCGGCGGAAGAGACCGTGCTGTCGAACGAGCAGTCGTCGGGCGGCGTCTGCTGGCGCTGCGGCGCGGCGGTGGAGAAGCGCGACATCGAGCAGTGGTTCCTGCGCATCACCGACTACGCCGAGCAACTGCTCGACGACATGCGCGAGATCGAGGGCGGGCTGGCCCGAGCGCGTGCTGACGATGCAGCGCAACTGGATCGGGCAGAAGCGACGGCGCGTACATCGACTTTCAGGTTAAGGACACGGACGAGCGCGTCCGCGTCTTCACGACGCGCATCGACACCATCTACGGCGCGAACGCCGTCGTCGTCGCGCCCGACCACCCGCTGATCGAGCAGTCGCCTTGAAAGAGGACGTGCGCCGCTTCGCCGAGCGCGTGCGCGCCGAGCGCGCCGCGGCGCGCGAGCCCGGCGCGGAGGAGGAGAAGGAGGGCGTGAACACCGGCCTGTTCGCCGTCAACCCTTTCAGCGGCGAGCAGATTCCGGTGTGGGTGGCAACTACGTCCTGATCGAGTACGGCACGGGCGCGGTGATGAGCGTGCCCGCGCACGACGAGCGCGACTTCGAGTTCGCGCAGAAGTACTCTTGCCCATCCGCCGCGTCATCGAGCGCATCTCGCACGAGCAGCCGCCGGCCGAGCGCGACCCGCGAGGTCGAAGACCAGTCGGCCGCGATGCCGCACGCGTTCACCGACTACGGCATCCTGGTCAACTCGGCGACTGGAGCGGCAAGCTCTCCGAGGACGCGATGCGCGAGATGGCCGAGTTCGCCGAGCAGAACGGCTTCGGCGAGCGCGCCGTCACTACCGCCTGCGCGACTGGGGCATCTCGCGCCAGCGCTTCTGGGGCGCGCCGATCCCCATCATCTACTGCGACGAGTGCGGCGTCGTGCCCGTGCCCGAAAACGACCTGCCGGTCGTGCTGCCCGAGCGCGCCGAGTTCACGGGCGCGGGCCAGTCGCCGCTGGCGGGCGTGCCGGAGTTCGTCAACACGACCTGCCCGAAGTGCGAGGAGCCCGCGCGGCGCGAGACCGACACGATGGACACGTTCGTCGACTCGTCGTGGTACTTCTTCCGCTACTGCGACCCGAAGAACGCGGACGCGCCGTTCGACAAAGAGGCGGCCGCCTACTGGACGCCCGTTGACCAGTACATCGGCGGCGTCGAGCACGCGGTGATGCACCTGCTCTACACGCGCTTCTGGACGAAGTTCATGCGCGACATCGGGCTGGTCGACTTTCAACGAGCCGGTGAAGCGTCTGATGACGCAGGGCATGGTCGTCGCCGAGACCTTCTACCGCGAGGGCGAGGACGCGGGCCCGAAGGTCTACTTCAACCCGGCCGAGGTGGACGTGGTGCGCGACGAGAAGGGGCGCATCGTCAGCGCGACGCTGGTCAAGGACGGGCAGCCCGTCACCGTCGGGCCGTTCGAGAAGATGTCGAAGTCCTCGAACAACGGCGTAGACCCGAACGAGATGATCGCGGCCTACGGCGCGGACGCCACGCGCCTGTTCATCCTCTTCGCCGCGCCGGTCGAGAACGACCTGCGCTGGCAGGAGGCCGGCATCGAGGGCACGCTGCGCTTCCTGCGCCGCGTCTACTCTTCGTCTACCGCTGGCGCGAGGCGTTGAGCGGCGCGCCGAAGGACGCGGCGGCCGCGGGCGAGTTCTCGGCGGAGGCGCGGCGCTGCGCCACGAGACGCACCGGACCATTGCGCGCGTGACGAACGACTTCGAGGGGCTGCGCTACAACACGGCGGTCGCGGCGCTGATGGAGTTGTTGAACGAGCTGGGCGACTTCGAAGGCTCAGCCCGGCGTCGGCGTCGCCCTCGGACCTGTTCGCCGTGCGCGAGGCGTTGGAGGCGCTGGTGCTGATGCTGGCGCCCTTCGCGCCGCACGTCGCGGAGGAGTTGTGGGAGGCGCTGGGCCACGAGGGCGGCATCCTGCGCAGCGGCGCGCGCTGGCCCGAGTCCGACGCAGGCGCTGGCGCGCAAGGACGAGGTCGAGATCGCCGTCCAGGTCAACGGCAAGCTGCGCGGCCGCGTCAACGTCCCCGCCTCCGCCACCGAAGAGGAGACGCGCGCCGCCGCGCTCGCCGACGAGCGCGTGCGCGCCTGGACCGAGGGCAAACAGATCGTCAAGACGGTCGTCGTCCCCGGCCGCCTCGTCAACGTCGTCGTGCGTTAACAGTAGACAGACGAGCAGTAGCGAGCGGGCGTCATTGACTTCAGACGTATCTCGCTCGAAGTCAACTGTACTCCGCATCGCTACCGTGACTCTACTGCTTTTCAGCCTCGTCGTGTGAACGGCGGCCGACTGTCTTCTCAGAGGCCGCGCAGCATGAGCCAGGCCGAGGGGCCGACGACGAGGGCGATGCCGAGGACGACGAGCGGGCCGAACTGTCTCTTCCACAGTAGCAGGTCGAAGACGAGCGCGAAGACGATCTGCATCAGCCCGACGACCGAGACGCGCGAGGGGCTGCCCAGCGCGAACGCCTTCGTCATCGCCAACTGCCCGACCGTCGCCGAGAGCCCGACGCCGAAGAGCAGCGCGAGCGTCATCCCGTCCCTCAAAACCGAATAGTCAACCCGCCCGCCCGAAGCGAGCAGGAAGGCGAGCGTGAAGACCGTCGCCACGCCCGAGAAATGCGTGACGACGGCGCGCGCGTCTACGCCGCCCAGGCGGTTGAGCCCGATCATCGAGACCGAGGTCGAGAGGGCGTTGGCGAGCGCCAGCGCCGCCGCCAGACGGTCGCCCGCCGCCTCCGGCCTCTGAATCAAAATTATCCCCGCGAGCCCCGTCCCGACCGCCACCCACACGGACGCGCGCGGCCTGTGCCCGAGCACCGGCCACGCCAGCAGCGTCACCCACAAGGGCACCGTGTTCGAGAGCGTCAGAGAGGTCGAGACCGGCAGATGCGTCAGCGCGTAGAAGGCGAAGAGCACGCCGAGGCTCCCCGCGACGCTCCGCATCCAGAGCACGGCCGGGCGGAAGAGTACGAGCCGCACGCCGGAAGCAGTGAGAGCGTCAGCGTGAAGACGAACGCGAGCGAGCTGCGCGCGACGGCGACGATGTGCCAGTCGCAGCGCTCGCCCGCGAGGTGGCTGAACGCGCCCATCGACGCGAACGCGAGCGAGCTGAGGAGCATGAAGAGGTACGCGCGCCCGCCCTCGCCCTCCGCGTGCGCCGCCCCTTTGGGGGTTTCCATTCCGCACAGAAAGATAACAGCCGCGCCCCCGGCTGTCAGCCGAACGCCGCGCGCCCGCGCCGTGGCATGTTGCTTGCGACTATAGTTTGCACGAGGTAGAAAGCGACTGATTTCACTACAGGTGTTCACTGAACGGGAGGCATGCGGCAATGCGTAAAGTTCTGACATCGTTCCTGTTCTCGCTGGCGCTCGTCGCGGGCGCGGCGGCTCAGGAGAGCAACGTTGACAAGGCCGTCGATCAGACGAAGTCGGCCGGCCAGGAGGTAGGCGACAAGGCCGAGGACGTTAAAGACCAGACGGTAAAAGGCGCCAAGAAGGCCGGCAGCGCCACGAAGAAGGGCGCCGAGGAAGTCGGCGACAAGGCCGAAGATGTCGGCGGTAAGGCCGCTGATACGGCCGGCGACGTGAAGGACGCCACCGTCAAGGGCGCGAAGAAGGCCGGCAGCGCGACCAAGAAGGGCGCGAACGAGGTCGGCGACAAGGCCGAGGACGTAGGCGACAAGACCGTCAAGACCGGCAAGGCCGTCGGCGCTGAGGCCGCGGACAAGGCCGAAGACGTGGGCGACGCGACCGCCAAGGGCGCGAAGGTCGCCGCGCGCGAGACCAAGAAGGGCGCGAACGAGGTTGGCGACAAGGCCGAGGATGTCGGCGACGCGACCAAGAAGGGCGCCAAGAAGAGCGGCAACTGGGTCAAGCGCACCTGGCGCAAGATTTTCTAAAGCCGTCTCACGACCGAGTTCACCCGTAAACGTAAAGGGGCGGGCCTGTACGGGCACGCCCTTCTCTTACGTTTGCAGGGTGTTCCTAAAACCGTTCAGCGCGCGGTGCCGACGCGGCCGGTGGAGCGCAGACCCATCAGGCGCGCGGGGAACTCGCCGAAGTCCTCGACGACCCAGTTGGTGTCGCCCTCCAGCTTGACCTTCGCCGCGGGGATGAAAGTCCCCTCCCCGCGGCCCCGGGCGTCGAGGTAGATTTCCGCGAAGCCGAAGCGGTAGTCCGCCGAGCGCGCCCCGTAACGCAGCTCGAAGATGGCGACGTTGCGCTCGTAGAGCACGGTCAGCTTCGTCCCGCCCTCCGCGGTCGGCGTCGCGATGACCGCGTTCGCCGTCACGCCCACGTTGTTGCCGATCGAGACGCGCCCCGCCTTGAGCTTCGAGAGCACGCGCAGCAACTCCTCCTGCCCGCCCGAGCGCAAAGCCTGATTCAACTGCTCCACGTCGTCCGGCGAGGTGTAGTTGTTGACGGTCAGCGTGAACGGACGGTTGAGCCCCGCCCGCCGCCCGCCGATGCCGACGACCTGCCCCTGCACGTACTGCTTCGACTGCGCCAACGCGGGCGCCGCGGACGCCGCGACGAGGCAGAGCGCGCCCAACAGAAAGACTATCCTCTCTTTCTCATATTCCCCTCCCTTGTTTCGCTGATTCGGCGAATTATACGAGAACGGCCGGGCCTAGTCCGTGCGCGTTCGCACGCTGAACCTTCACCTGCCCGCGCGCGCCGACGCCAGCGGGTAGCTCGGCTCGATGTCCACGGGCACGTCCTTCAGGCGTTCGAGCGCGCCCTGCATCTCGGGGCGGACGACGCCGTACTTGTCGAGCATCGCCTTCGCTTTGTCGTACGAGCCCTCGGCTTCGAGCGTCAGGATTTCGCGCGTCAGCTTGCGCACGGCCTCCTTGATGCGCGCGGGGACGACCGAGAACGTCCTCGTCCCCTCGTCGTACTTGATCGCGCCCTCGTCCGTCAGGTAGTTGAACTGTAAGGCGATGCCCTTGCCGTGCGCCTCCTTGATGCCGAAGCGCACCGAGCGGAAGGCGCTCGCCAGAAACGTCGTGTAGAGCGTCCGCTCGAACGCTTGTCGAGCACGCCCTTGTCGATGAGGTACTGCATCGCCCACAGCCCCGTGATGTCGGCCTTCGCCTCCTCGATCGCCGAGTAGTTGTCCTTCAGCTCCTTGCGCACGCTCGTCTCGCGCCCGCCGACGGTGATGGTGTGCGGCCCGAGCCCGTGCATCAGCTCGTGCGCGAGGACGTGCGTGAAGAACGCCTCGAACGAGACGTTGCGCTGGTCGGCGGCCGAGAGCACGACGCGCGAGATGGGCACGAGCGTCTTGTCGAACTTCGCCTCCTGCACGTTCTTGAGCATGACGCGCTTCGAGCCCTTCTCCTTGACGACGCGCTCGTCGTTCGGCAGGTTGAAGGCCGCCGTCTGCACGCCCGAGTTGCCCTCGCCCGACGAGTAGACGACGTTGACGACGCGGATGGGCGAGGCCGCGCCGAGCTTCGGGTTGCGGTAGCGCGGGTCGATGGGCAGGTTGTTCTCAAGCTCCTGCAAGAGGCCGCCGAACTTCGCGAGCTTCGCCGACTCGGCTTCGTCGCGCAGCGTGACGTAAGCCTCGAAGGCCGCCTTGTAGCCGAAGAGCCCGTCGGAGTAGGTCTCGTAAGGCCCGATGGTCACGTCAATCGGCGCGTCCAAATCCATCCACGCGACGTCCGATTCGTAATAGTCGTCGCGAGAGAAAAGCGTCGGCGCGCTTCGAGAGGAAGTTCTTGAGCGTCGCGTTCGTCGTCAGCCCCGCGGCCTCGCGCAGAAGCGTCGCGGCCGGGTCGAGAAACTCGCGGTACTCCTGGCTGTAGGGCACGAGCTTGAGCTTGCCCGCCGCGTCGCGCCGGACGGCGTAGAAGAAGCCCGTGGCCTTCTGCTTCTCCGCCTCGGGGAGCGTGGCGACCCACGACTCGAACTCCTGCTTCGTCATGTCGTCGGGGTAGTGCGCGGCCGTCGCGGGCTTCTCGTGCGGCACGCCGGGCATGAAGGCGATGTTCTCGTCGAGCTGCGACCACGGGCCGTCGTTGATGCGTGAAGTAGTGCAGGCGCGCGCGCCCGAGCGGCGTCTTGTCGGCTTCGAGCCGTCGCTTGCAGCGCGACGTTGCCGCTCCAGACCTGACGCAGGAAGAGCGGGTCGAAGAGCCGCGCGGCCTCGACGATCTTGGCGAGCGCGCGGCGGTCGCCCGCCGAGAGCCGCGACGTGTCGGCCGTGACGACCGTCGGCGCGAAGCGTCGTATCTTCGCGTTCAGCTCCGCCAGCTCGCCCGACTGCGCCCCAGCCTTCTTCTGCCCCGCGGCCAGCGTCGGCAGCAGCACACACAGCGCCGTCAACAGCGCGCAAACCTTAAGCGTCACTCTCATCGGAAGTGATTCCTCTCTCGATACGTGTCTATATTTTGAACCATGCCGGATGCCTCTATCATACGCCAACGGAAGGCGCGCGCAAGTCGCTATCAGCACCGCCGCACGGGCAAAAGAAAAGGGCGGAGCCGAAGCCCCGCCCAATCCCTTAAACGTTCTTCCGAATAACTCGTACTACTTGCGGTTGGCCTTCGTCTCGCGCGCCTCGGTCTTGGTGGTGAGCGTGACGCCGTCCCCGCCGCTCTGCGCGTAGCGCGCGCCGATGGTGCGGACGTAGTTCTGCGTCTCGGCGTAGGGCGGGACGCGGCGGCCGTACTTCATCACGGCGCCCTCGCCCGCGTTGTAGCCCGCGAGCGCGAGGTCAACGCGGCCGCCGAACAGGCGCAGCAGGTTCGCGAGATAGCGCGTGCCGCCCATGATCGACTGCGCGGGGTCGTAAGGGTTCGTCACGCCGTAGCGCGCGGCCGTCCCCGGCATCAACTGCATGAGCCCCATCGCGCCGACCGGGCTCGTGGCGCCCGTGCGGAAGCCCGACTCCTGCCGGATGACGCAGTAGATGAGGTACGGGTCAACGCCGTAGCGCTGGCCGTTCAGACGAATCAGGTTGTCGATGCTCTTGTTGCCGGTCGTCCACGCCACGTCCGTGCGCGACGTTGACGGAGGGCGCGGCCGTGAACGTCTCGATGGGCTTGCGCGCCGCGGCGATGGTCTCGTCGGCCTTCGCGATCTCGGCGCGCATCTCCTCGACACTGGCGCGGGCGTCGGCGATATCCGTCCCGCTCGCCTCGTACTCCTTGCGCGAGATGAGGCCGTCCGTGTAGAGGCCCTTGAGCGTCTCCTGCTTCTCGGTCGCCTTCTTGAGGTTCGACTCGTAGGTGTTGGAAAGCTCGACGAGGCTGGCGCGGTACTCCTCGGCCGACTTGATGAACTCCTGCCGGAACTTCTGCAAGTCGCTGACGGGGTCGGCCTGCGCGGACCGGGCGGCCGCCGCCGAAGCCTTCGCGGACTTCGACTTAGCCTGCGCGCTCGCGGCCGTGACGGAGGCGAAGACGAAGAGGGATGCAAGGAGGATTTGGGGAACGAACTTTTTCATCAACTTCAACCGGGTCAATAAATCCAAATAAAAAGGCACTCGCGGTGCCGAATAATGCCGTCGGGACTCTGTACGCGGCCGTCCCTGTTTGGTTCAGGTCTTTCTCTGCAAATCTCAAGCGGGGGGATAAATTGTTGCAAGTTAAGATGTTTCTCCTCCCCTTTTAGTTGCCCGGGCGGGAGTCTTCCCCGCCCCGTTCGTTTCTCCACTTTTCTGTTGTAAGGTAGCAGCGCGGCCGGGGTCTCGGGACATCATACAGCCGTCCGCCGCCGCCAAATTGACCGATGTTCAAGACGACGATTCTCATCACGCTGCTTCTCGTCCTCTGCGCCGCGGACGCGCGCGCGCAGTGGATCGGGCAAACCTCGGGCACGAACGTGCGCCTGCGCGGCGTGAGCGCCGTCAACGGCAGGGTCGCTTGGGCGAGCGGCGCCGGCGGCACGTACGCGCGGACGACGGACGGCGGGCGGACCTGGCAGACGGGGCAGGTGCCCGGCGCGGCCGAACTCGACTTCCGAGACGTGGACGCCTTCGACGCGGAGACGGCCTACCTCCTCGCCATCGGCGAGGGCGAGCGCTCAAGGATTTATAAGACGACCGACGGCGGCCGCAACTGGACGCTACAGTTCCAGAACCGGCGCGCGGCGGCCTTCTACGACTGCATGGCCTTCTGGGACGCAAGCCGCGGCATCGCCATGAGCGACCCGGTGGACGGCCGCTTCCTCGTCGTCAAGACGGAGGACGGCGGGCGGACATGGAAGGAGGTTGACCCGGCCGGGATGCCGCCCGCGCTCGAAGGCGAGGGCGGTTTCGCGGCCAGCGGCACGTGCGTCGCCGTCGGGGGCGCGCCGACGCATGGTTCGGGACGGGTGGCCCCGCGGGGCCGCGCGTCTTCCGCTCGGACGACGGCGGCCGGACGTGGCGGGCCGCGCCCGCGCCCCTCGCGAGCGGCAAGTCGGCGGGCGTCTTCTCGCTCGCCTTCCGGACGGCAGCGCGGGCGTGGCCGTCGGCGGCGACTACACGAAGGAGCAGGATTCGGAAGGGAGCGCCGCCGTGACCTACGACGGCGGCCGGACGTGGCGCGCGCTCGGCGCGGAGCGAACGCCCCGGCGGCTACAGGTCTTGCGTCGCGTACGTGCCGGGACTAAGGGGCGGAAGCTCGTCGCCGTCGGGCCTTCAGGGTCGGACTACTCTCTGGACGGCGGCCGCACCTGGCGACAGCTCGGCGACGGAGGGTTCCACGCCTTAAGCATCGCGCCGCAGGGCGACGCGGGCTGGGCGGTCGGCGAGAACGGCCGTGTCGCGCGTCTCGACTCGCCTTCGAAGCTCGGCGCGCCTGCGAAGCGCGGGCGTTGACGGCCGCGCCCGGCCGTGTCTATGCGATGACTGAACAGATGAATGAGTTCTCAAGTTTCGTGACAACGTTGCGGTCGCGCGTCGGCGCGGGCGGCCTCGGCGTGTTCGAGTCGATTGAAGACGGCGCGGCGGCGGACGGTCGCTGCGGCAGGCGGCGGTCGCGCTCGTGCTGCGGGAGGGGTTGGAGGGGCCGGAGCTGCTCGTCATCAAGCGCTCGGAGGCGGAGCACGACCACTGGTCGGGACACATGGCTCTGCCGGGCGGGCGCGTGGAGCCCGAGGACGAGAGCCTTCTGGCGACGGCCGCGCGCGAGACGTTCGAGGAGGTCGGGCTCGACCTCGGCGCGGGCGGCGAGGCGATCGCGCGGCTCGGCACCGTCAAGCCGCAGAGCCCTATGCGCCGCGCGTCTCGGTGACGCCGTTCGTCTTCGTCGCGCCGCAGGAGTACCACGCGACGGCCGGGTCGAAAGAGTTTCTGTTGAGCGGAGAGGTCGCCGCGGCCTTCTGGGTTCCGGTTGACGAGTTGAAGAGGGGCGGGCGCTCGGCCGTCTTCCGCATGGTCTTCGCGGGCGTCGAGCGCGAGTGGCCCGCCTACCCTTCGCAGCACGGCCCGATCTGGGGCATCACCGAGAGGATTCTGACCGAGTTCCTCTCGCTGTTAGACTGACGGTTGAAAGTCGTCGGGTTCATAACATGAGCAATACCATGCGAGTCTTGAAGGGCCTTTTACTTCTGGCGCTCTGCCCCGTGTTGGCGGGCGCGGCCGAGCCGTGGTCAACGAAGCTCGACGCGGGCGTGCGCTTCTACCAGATCGACCGACGTGGGCGTGCTCGTCGTCGGCACGGAGAAGTCGCTCTACGGGCTGGAGGCGGAGTCGGGCGACGTGCTCTGGCGGCGCAAGGACGTGCGTCTGGACGAGACGGACGTGTCCGCGGTGCCGGGGACGGACGTGCTGCTCGTCACGCTTGAGAGCGGGAGCAAGACGCGGCTCGAAGCGCTCGACATCGTGACGGGCAACGCGCTCTGGCGCAGCGACAAGGTGCGCGGCGCGGTGATGCAGACGGCCTTCGAGCCGGACGCAGGGATGCTCGCGGCCGTCTTCGTGCGCGACGCGAAGTCGAAGCCGCGCGAGGGCTTCAAGCGCAAGCCCGAGCTGCACGTCTTCGACCTCGCCACGGGCGAGGAGCTTTGGAAGCGCGAGCTTGAGAGCGAGGTCGAGATGATGCCCGTCGCGTGGGGCGACGATAAAGATAAAGAGGTTCCCTACACGCTCGACAACTACCGGCCGCCCGCGTTCCTCGACGGCCGTCTGTATCTCTTCTATGAAGGCTTGACTTCGCTCGACGCGCGGACGGGCAAGGAGCGGCGGCGCGAGAAGTTCAAGGTCAACGAAGACGGGCTCGCGCTCACCGAGTCGGACCCGGTGGCCGACGAGCGCTACGTCTACATCTCCGGACGCGGGCGCGTGCGCGCCGTCTCGCGTGCGGACGGCGAGGTCACGTGGGAGTCGAAGGACTTGGGTTTGACGCCGGAGCTTGTGCTCGCGGGCGGGACGCTCTACGCGAGGACGGGCGGGCAGTTCACGCGGCTCGAAGACGGCGAGACGGTCGCGCGCGGCCCTTACGGCGTGAGCGCCATCGACCCGACGAAGGGCAAGACCCTCTGGCGCTACAAGGGCGCGGACAAGGGCTTGACGAACTTCGCCGTGCCGAACGCGGGCACGGTGGCCGTCGCCGACCGCGACGACCTCATCCTGCTCGACTCGGCGACGGGCAAGCGGCGTCTGAAGGTCTCGCACGAGGTCGAGGCCGCGGCCTTCCTGCTCCTGAACGAGCGCGGCGAGTTGGTGTTGGGAGGTAAGAACGAGTTGGCCGCGTTCGACGGCAACGGGGCGACGCCGCTCTGGCGCGAGCGTCACGAGCCGCCGGGAAGGGGCTTGCTGCGCACGGTGGCGGCGGTGGCGGCGCGCGCGGCGTCACTGTATTTCCGTTACGGCGGCGCGGCCTCGACGGTCTTCCGCGGCGCGCGCATCGCGGGCGCGCTGGCGGGGCTGCGCTCGTCGGGGCTGGCCGCGCACGTGACGCTCGCGGACTTGACGAGCCTCGCCTCCGACTACACGCGCAACTACGCGCGCCAGTACGCGGCCGACCGGCTCTCGACCTACGGCGTGCTCTCGCGCGTGCGGCGCGGAGTTTCGGCCCCGGCGAACGTGAACATCCGCCCGAGGGTCTCGACGCCCTCGGCCGGCGACGTGTCGGAGCGCCTGCTCGACCGGCTCGACCCCGCGAGCCAGCTCACGCGCCTCTCGCGCTTCCTGATGCGGACGCGCCGGCTCGCGGCCCTGCGCGGGCGTTGGATGTACTTCTACAGTCTCTTTACACGGCGGCGGGCGCGGGCTCGTCGGCGTGGACGTGGAGACGGGGCGCGCCTCGCGCGAGGTGCGTCTCTCAGACCCGGACGAGCGCTTCATCAGCGACGAGGCCGCCGGCCTGCTCTACGTCTCGAAGGGGCGACCGCCTCGTCGCGCACCGCCTGACCGAGAGCTATTGATAAGTAGTCAGTAGTCAGTAAAAAACAGGCGGCGCGTCTTAACCTTTTAGGCTGGACGCGCCGCTTTGTCGCTTTGTATTTCTGCTGGCTACTGACTGCTTCTCCCTACTGGTTGTCCACCGCCGACTCGATGATGTTCTGGACCGCGGCCGGGACGTTCGAGAAGAAGTTGTAGCCGGTCAGCGTCTCCACCTGATCGACGCTCACGCGGTAGGTCTTCCAGTCGGCCGTGCGGATGCCCTGCGTGTTGGGCATGATGACCGCGATGGTGCGCGTCGAGGTCGTCACGCGCGCCACGTCGTTCGTCCCCGAGGGCAGCACGATGACGACCTTCCACACCTGCGAAGGCACCGCGACCTTGCCGCCCGCGATGGTCGTCGTCGTCCCGCCGTTCGAGCCCGTCCCGCCCGAGCCCGACCCGCCCATGATGACGTACAGCTCGTTGCCCGAACCGACCAGAGTCCGCAGGTAGTTCTCCATGTTGGCCCACGGCCCCTGGTTGTTGTCGGGCGACTGCGGCAGCATGTTCGTCATCAGGAAGGTCGAGGAGTTGTCGGCCACCGTCAGCGTGCGGTCGGCCGAGGGGCAGTTGTGGCCGCGGTCGAAGCCCGAGCCCGAGTAGTCGGTCCCCTGCACCTGATACCACCCGGCGGGTAAGGTCGTGTCGTTGCGGAAGTCGTCCTGCCGCGGCGTGCTCCCCAGCCACGAAGAGGCGAGGTGCCAGCTCACCCAGTTCGGCCGCCCCTTGTCGCGGTGGTACGAGGCGGCGTACTGCGACTTGTTGAGTAGATAGTTGGTCGGCTGGCTCACGTCCGTCAACGCGTTCGACGGGTTGCCCATCGTCAGGTGGACGCTCACGGGCGGCGGCGCCGCGAAAGGGTTGACCGTGACGTTGTCGATGTTGATGCGGTTGGCGCCGCCGCCCGTCTTGCGGATCGAGAGGCGCACCGCGCCCGCCGAGTTGACGTTGAAGGACGCGGTCGAGAGCGAGGTCGAAGAGGTGTTGACGGTCGAGCCGACCTTCGAGTAGGTCGAGCCGCCGTTGGTCGAGGCCCAGAGTTCCCACGTGGAGGCGCCGTCGGTGCCGAAGACGGCGTGCTGGACGGTGACGGTCGAGGCCGAGACGAAGTCGAACTGCGTGCTGACGGCGCCCGTGTTGCGGATGCGCGCCGACTGCGCGCCGGTCTTGCGGTCGGTCGAGAGGTTGCCGACGAGCGCCTCGTCGAAGTACCACCAGCCCGTGGTGTGGAAGACCGCGGCGGCGGCGTATGAGGTCTTGGTGCCGCTCTCGAAGCCTTCGGCCGAAGTCTGGCGGCGGGCGCGCGTGGCGGGCGCGAGGGACAGCAGCGCGGCGAGCAGGACGAGCGCCGCCGCGCAGACGAGCGCGGCACGCCTGTGAACTCTTCTCATCAAGGATTCTCCTTCTGTTGGGGTTCGGGCGAAAGGCGGCCCCGGCGAGCGCGAGGGCACGCGCACGCCCGGCCGGCGAAGATGTGAGATGTGACGCGCCGACTGCCGCGCCGTCAGAAACGGGGCAAGAAGAAGTTAAGACTGTTGAAACGAGAGCGGCTTTTAAGGGCACGCCGCCCGCATGACTCCGACACGAGGGGGGAGCACAGTGTAGCCCGCGCCCGCCGACTTCATCAAGAATTTTCAGGCGTTGCGGCCTCCGCTATAATCCGTCGCGCCGTGGTTAATTCAGGAGGGACCCGACCCATGCGTTACGCAATCGACGGCAAGGTCGTACTCATCACCGGCCCCGCGCGCGGCATCGGCGCGGAGACGGCCCGAATGCTCGCCGCGCGCGGCGCGCGCCTGTCCCTGGTCGGGTTGGAGCCGGAGCTTCTGGCCGCGCTCGCCGCGGAGCTGGGCGCGGGCCACGTCTGGTTCGAGTGCGACGTGACCGACCAGACGGCTTTAGAGCGCGCCGTCGCGGGCACGGTCGAGGCGTTGGGAGGTATCGACGTGGTCATCGCCAACGCGGGCGTGGCGTGCAACGGCACCGTCGCCGTCAGCCCCGTCGAAGCGCTCGTCCGCATCATCGAGGTGAACCTGTCGGGCGTCGTGCGCACCGTGAGCGCCACGCTCCCGCACGTGACGGAGCGGCACGGCTACTACCTGCTCGTCTCGTCGGCCGCGGCGCTCGCGCCCTTCCCGGGCATCTCGACCTACGCGGCGGCGAAGAGCGGCGTCGAGCAGTTCGGCAACGTCCTCCGCCTCGAACTCGCGCACAAAGGGGTCGCGGTCGGCGTCGCGCACCCTTCGTGGGTGGACACCGACATGGTGCGCGACGCGCAGAACGACCTCGCCGGATTCAGGTCGATGATGAGAAAGTTGCCCGGCCCCTTCGGCCGCGTCACGCCGCTCGGCGACTGCGCGGCCGCCTTCGTCGATGCCGTCGAGCGGCGCCGGCGCAAGGTCTACGTCCCGCGCACGCTCGCCGCGGCCGCGGCCCTCCGGCAACTTTTGGCCAGCCCGCTCGCGGACTTTCTCATGGGCCGCCAGACGCGGCACACGCTCCCGCAGGTCGAACGTGAAGTCCGCGCCCTCGGCCGCTCCTTCGGCTCACACAGCACGGGATTCGGCGCGAAGAGAGAGAAAAAGTAACCACCGCAGACACAGAGGCACGGCTTGTAATCAACAAGCCGTGCCTCTGTGTCTGCGGTGGTTACTAATACCCGACTACTTGTCCCTACGGGACATCAGCCGGCGGTCGCCTGCCCGTGCGCGCCGTAACCTTCGGGGTGCGCCTCGTGCCACTCCCATGCGGTGCGGACGATTGCTTCTAACTCCGGGTACTGCGTCTTCCAGCCCAGCACCTCGCGCGCCTTCGTCGCGTCGGCCACGAGTCGCGCGGGGTCGCCGGGGCGTATCGGCTCGACCCTCACCTCGATGTCGCGCCCGGTCACGCGCCGCGCCGCATCTATCACCTCCATCACCGAGTAGCCGTGGCCGTTCCCCAGATTGATGAACTCGGAGCCGCCGCCGCGCCGCAGGTGTTCGAGCGCGAGCGTGTGCGCCGTGCAGAGGTCCGTGATGTGTATGTAGTCGCGGATGCACGTCCCGTCCGGCGTCGGGTAGCTGTCGCCGAAGACCGAGACGAAGGGGCGCCGACCCGCGGCGGCCGCGAGCACGTTCGGGATGAGGTGCGTCTCCGGCTCATGGTGCTCGCCTTTACGTTTAGTCGCGCCCGCGGCGTTGAAGTAGCGCAGCGCGACGAAGCGCAGGCCGTAGGCGTGGTCGTACGAAGAGAGAATCTTCTCCATGAAGAGCTTCGACCAGCCGTAGGGGTTGACGGGCGCCTGCGGGTGCGACTCGTCGATGGGCACGCGCACCGGCTCGCCGTACGTGGCGCAGGTCGAGGAGAAGACGAAGCGCTTCACGCCCGCCGCCAACAGACCGTCGAGCAGTCCCAACCCCTGCGCGACGTTGTTCTCGAAGTAGAGCTTCGGCTCGGTCACAGACTCGCCGACGTATGCGAGCGCGGCGAAGTGGACGCAGGCGTCCACGTCATGCTCACGGCAGATGCGCTCGACCAGAGCGCGGTCGCCGATCTTCCCGTCGTAGTAAGGCACCGACTCGTCCAGCGCCTCGGCGTGCCCGCGCGACACGTCGTCGAGCACGACGACCTCGCCGCCCGCCTCCACCAACTGCTCCACCATCACGCTGCCGATGTACCCGGCCCCGCCCGTCACGAGTGTCGCCATCTTCCCTCCGTCCTTCCTTCAACGTTGAAGCGCGCGCCTAGTGCATCTTGAACGGGCCGCCGGGCGGCTCGGGCTCAAGCTCGGGGCGCGCGGAGTCCTGGACGACCTCGTGCATCTCAAGGGAGTTCGGCCCCGAGAAGGCGTCGCGCGGGAGCGTGCCCGACTGCGCGTGGCCGCGCACGAACTCGTCGGAGCGCACCCAGTTGAGGAAGTCCTGCCGGCTCTGCCAGACGGTGAAGACGACGTAGGGGTCGCCCTCGTTGACGGGGCGCAGCACGAGGTTCGAGACGAAACCGGGCATCTTGTCCACCAGCCCCGCGCGGTCGCGGAAGCGCGCCTCGAAGGCTTCGCCGTACTCCGGCTTGACGTAGATGCGGTTGGCGACAGTGATCATCGGTAGTCCTTTACTCCTACTTCTCGAAGAGGCGCGAGCGGTCAACGAACGCTTTGAACTCCAGAGCGTTCCCGCTCGGGTCGAGGAAGAACATCGTTGACTGCTCGCCCGGCTCGCCCTTGAAGCGCACGTAGGGCTCGATGACGAAGTTGACGCCGGCGCCCTTCACGCGCCCGGCCAGCTCCTCGAACTGCGCGGGCGAGATGATGGCGCCGAAGTGCGGCACGGGCACGTCGTGGTTATCGACCGGGTTCGAGCCCTCGACGCCCGCGCGCGCCGGTTGCAGGTGCGCGACGATCTGGTGGCCGAAGAGGTCGAAGTCGATCCAGTGTTCGGAGCTGCGCCCCTCGGGGCAGCCCAGCACGCCGCCGTAGAAGTCGCGCGCCGCCGCGAGGTCGTGGACGGGGAACGCGAGGTGAAAGAGCACGTCGGTGTCAGCCATCTTCAGTCTCCTCTCTTCGTCAAGCGCGCCCCGCAGGCGCTCCTCGTCACTCTGCTCCGACAGAGGCACGTAGTAGCTCTCGATCATCCGCGACACCTGATGGCGGTCGTAGCCCTGCTCGGCCAGTCCTTCTTCAATCGCGCCGAGGTCGCCGCCGCGCGACTCGAACATGCAGAGCGGGTGGCCGCACCAGCGCGGCTCGGTGTAGTGCGCGTAAGGGCCGCGCAGGCACTCGCCCGCCTCGTGCACGTAGTCGTCGAAGTCTACCCAGCGCATCCCGGCCCCGCCTCTGTGTCGCTTTCCGAGTCCCGGCAAGTTTACCGCGTCCGCGCCCGCCGCGCCTACCGCGCGCGCCTCTAACCCTGCCCCGGGTGTTCGAGCGCGCGCCACATGTACCAGCTCGCCACGGACCTGTAAGGCCGCCAAGCCTCCGCGTGCAGCTCCAACGCCTTCGGCTTCGGCATCTCGTCCAGACCGTACGCGACCATGAAGCCCTTGCGCACGGCGAAGTCGCCCACGGGCAGAACGTCGGGCCGCCCCAGTCGGAACATCAGGAGCATCTCCACCGTCCAGCGCCCGATGCCGCGCACCTGCGTCAGACGCTCGACGATCTCTTCATCATCCATGCGCTTCAAACGCGCGAGCGTCGGCACCGTGCCGTCGAGCGTCTTCGCCGCGAGGTCTTTGAGCGCCGCCGTCTTCGCGCCCGACAACCCGACGCCGCGCAGAGACTCCTCCGACGCTTCGAGTACATCGTTCGGTCGGAGGCGCCCGCCGCCGAAGAGTCCGACGAGCCTCCCGTGAATCGCCTCGGCCGCGCTGCCGTGCAACTGCTGGAAGACGATGTTGCGCGCCAGCGCCTCGAAAGGGTTGTGCAG
This sequence comes from uncultured Acidobacteriota bacterium, assembly GCA_963726735.1. Classification (GTDB taxonomy): domain Bacteria; phylum Acidobacteriota; class Blastocatellia; order Pyrinomonadales; family Pyrinomonadaceae; genus QHXN01. The sequence continues at coordinate 1,273,998 of CAVSDM010000016.1, read as the reverse complement.
GTGGCGCGTCTGCAACGCGAACGGCCCGGCGCGCTTCATCAGCTTAGACAGCACCGGGTCCGCTTTCCCCAGATGCTTCACCGCCGCGCCCGCGTCGTAACAGAGCCCGTCCCCGAACTCCTCCGCCTCTTTCTTTACGCGCGTCGTCATCCTAATCAATCTCCGTTCAGAAAAGTCTGGCCTTCAAAGCGTGTTGTATGTTATACGTCGTTGCACGTTCGGGACAAGAAGAATCTTAATCTAATAGGTGGGACTCAACATGTTGGACGACTCCGTCTCGGGCATCTACGCCGCGCGCATCGGGACGAGGCTCGCGCGTCCGCTCCTGATGTGGCGCGTGCCGGCGGGCTTCCCCGCGCCGGCCGAGGACTACGTCGAGGGCAGCATCGACTTAAACCGCGACCTCGTCAAGCATCCCTTCTACACCTTCTACGTGCGCGTGGACGGCGACTCGATGGTGCCCGCCATCCAGCCGGGCGCGCTGCTCGTCGTGGACCGCATGGCCGAGACGCGCGAGGGGCACATCGTCCTCGCGCGCATCGGCTCGGCCTTCCTCGTCAAGCGCCTCCACTTCGACGAGGCGGGGCGCGTCTTTCTCCTCTCCGACAACGAGACTTACGCCCCCGTCGAGATCACCGAAGAGATGGACTTCGAGGTCTGGGGGCGCGTCCTCCACTCGATACAAGACCACTGACCCTTAACCGACGGCACGGCCGCGGCACCGTCCGCCACGGCCTCCCGCGCGCCAGCGACGGCCGCCGGCCGACGAAGTCCCTCATGCGCTCGCCGCGCTACGCCACCCACCCGAAGGACGTGCTCCACGCCGCCTGACTCTCCCCTCCCCGGGCGCGCTTGACGCGGGCGCGGGAATCGTCGTTAATGCGTGTCAAGCTTTACAGAATCGTTGGCACGCGGACGCGCGCGACGGCGGCGGCGCCGGCGGAGGAGCAGGAAGACCACGCCCGCGCCGAGGCAGAGGGCGGCGAGGGGCACGGCCCAACGTCGCCCGACCACACCTACTAACAGAGCGAACAGGAAGATCAACGTCCCCGGCGGGGCGAAGGCGAAGAAGCCTGCGAGCAGTATGGCGGCGATTCGCTTGGGACTTTTCATCGTCGGGCGGTCATCCTAGCACAAGGTTCGGGCGGGCTTCATCGTGAGGAGAGGGGCGGCGAAGGCTTGGGGGCGTGCGGCCGTCTGTGCGGCGCTCGCCTCGGTCTGCGCGCCCGCGTGGCTCATCCTGCGGTACGGCGTGGACGTGCCGTACTCAGACCAGTGGAGCATCGCGCACTTCTTCGAGAAGTACGCGCGCGGCACGCTGACGCTCTCCGACCTCTACGCGCAGCAGAACGAGTACAGGCAGTTCTTCCCGCACCTCCTCTTCGTCGCGCTGGGGAGGCTGACGAACTGGGACGTGAGGTACGAGATGTTCGCGAGCCTCCTGCTCGCGTGCTTCGTCGCTTACGGCGTGTGGCGCCTCGGCGCGCGGACGTTCAACGACCCCGTGCGGCGCGGGATACTCTTCCTGCTGGCGAGCCTTTTGAACTTCTCGGCGATCCAGTACGACAACTGGCTGTTCGGCGTGCAGGTCGTCTACTTCGTGCCCATCGCCTGCGTCGTCGCGGGGCTGCTCTTTGCATACTCGGAGAGGACGGGGACGGCGCTCGCCGTCGTCGCCTGCGCCTGCCTGTCTTTGGTTAGCACGTTCTCTGCGGCGAACGGGCTCGTGGCGTGGCTCGTGCTGCCGCCGGCGCTCCTCGCCGCGCGGGCCGGGGCGCGTGCGTCCGCGCGGCGCTGGCTGACTATGTGGGGCGCGGGTCTGGCGTTGTGCGTGGCCGTCTACTTTAAAGACTACCAACGCGTGGACTGGCATCCGGGGACTTCCCAGGCGCTCGGGCAGCCGCTCGACATGCTGGCCTACTTCGTGGCGTACCTCGGCGGGCCGCTGGCCGCGGGTCGCCACCCGCTCGTCGTCGCGCTGGCCGTCGGCGCGGGCGCGCTGACGCTCTACGTCGCGGCGTGCGCGTACCTGTTCAGGCACAGAGAAGATGGAACGCTCGTCCGGCGTGCGATGCCGTGGTTGATGCTCGGCGCGTACTCGCTCGTCACGGGCGGGCTCATCGCGGTCGGGAGGGTCAGTTTCGGCGTCGCCCACGCGACGACGACGAGGTACGCGGCCTTCTCGCTCTACCTGCTCGTGGCGCTCGTCTACCTTCTGCCGTGCGTCGTCGAGGACGCGGCGCGGAGGAGGTATTTGACGGCGGGTCGTCTCGCGTTGTTGAAGAGGGTCGGCGCGGCGGCGGCCGCGCTGCTCGTGCTCGCGCACGTCGTCATCTTCGTGCTCGTCGTCAGGCACAGCGCGTCCAACTGGCGCCGCAAGCTGCTGCGCGAGAAGGCGTGCCTGCTCTTTATCAAGGTCGCGCCGGATGAGCGGTGCCTGACCGAGTCCAGGTTCTATCTGGACATGCGCGTGCTGCGCGAGCGCGCCGAGTCGCTCGACCGGATGGGCTATCTGCGCCCACCGCTCGTCAGGGACGGACGGGTGAGCGCGCTGGCCGCCAGGGGGACGTGCGCGGACGGCAATCTCAAACTCTCCCCGGCGGAGGGCGGTGCGTTGATCGCGGAGGGCACGGCGCGTGTGCCGCGCCGCGGGGGCGAGCCGGCCGACGCCGTCGTGCTGGCCCGCGGGCCGACGGACGAAGAGCAGACGGCCTTCGCGCTGGCCGAAGTCGGCGCCGGAGGAGCGCGCGACGACCCGAGGTGGCGCCGGACTTTTTCGCCGGCCGCGTCGCCGGCCGCGCCGGGAATGGCGGTCACGGCCTGGGCGTTCGACGCGGAAGAGGGCAAGGCATACAGGCTCTGCGAGACTCAGGCGGAAGTAACGCCGCGTTGAGCGTTTCAAGGTAGAGGTATTCAAGTTGAAATCTCAGATTTGAGATTTCAACTTCCAAACTTATGTCCGAAGGCATCAGCGTCTTCTTCCCCGCGTACAACGACGAGGCGAGCATCGCCGGGCTGGTCGGCGCGGCGCTCGCGCTGCTCCCGAGTCTGACCGACGACTTCGAGGTGATCGTCGTCGACGACGGCAGCGCGGACGGGACGGCCGCGCTGCTCGACGAGTTGGCGCGCAAAGACCCACGGTTGCGCGTAGTTCACCACGAAGTTAACCGCGGCTACGGCGCCGCGCTGCGCACGGGCTTTGCGAGCGCGACCAAAGACCTCGTCTTCTACACCGACGGCGACGGGCAGTACGACGTGCGCGAACTCCTTCTGCTACGGCCGCTGCTCGTAGCAGGGGTTGACATCGTCAACGGCTATAAGGTACAACGCGCGGACGGTTGGCAGCGCAAGGCCGTCGGGGCCGCGTATAACCGGCTCGCGCATCTTCTCTTCAGCATTCCAATCCGAGACGTTGACTGCGACTTCCGGCTCATCAGGCGCCGTGCGGTCGAGCAGGTCGAACTCGTCTCTTCGAGCGGCAGCATCTGCGTCGAGCTGGTGCACAAACTGCACCTGCGGGGATGCGTCTTCGCAGAGGTTCCCGTCCAGCACCGCCCGCGCGTCCACGGGCGCTCGCAGTTCTTTACGCTCCGGCGTGTGTCGCGCACGGCGCTCGACCTTCTGTCGTTGTGGCTGCGCGTGGCGGCGCCCGGGCGTCGGCGCGGCGCGCGCACGACCGCGTGAACGGTCAGGCAGTTACGCCCCAGACGGCCTCCCAGGAGAGACATGAACGAACCGGCACCTTTCGGAGAGTACAAGGGACGCTCGGCGCTCATCACCGGCGGCCTCGGCTTCATCGGCAGCAACCTCGCGCGGCGGCTCGTCGAGATCGGCGTCGAGGTCTCGGTGCTCGACGCGCTGATGCCCGAGCAGGGCGGGAACCCGCACAACCTCCGCGACCTGCTCGGCCGCGTCGAGATTCACACCGCCGACATGCGCGACCAAAGGGTCGTCAACCACCTCGTCGGCGGCGTGGACTACGTCTTCAACCTCGCGGGCAGCGTGAGCCACCTCGAATCGATGCAGCAGCCGTTGCGCGACCTGGAGCTGAACTGCGCCGCGCACGTCACGCTGCTGGAGGCGTGCCGCAACTTCAACCCGCACGTCAAGGTCGTCTTCACGAGCACCCGCCAGGTCTACGGCAAGCCCGTCTACCTGCCTTTAGACGAGCAGCACCGCGTCTCGCCGCTCGACGTGAACGGCATCAACAAGCTCGCCGCCGAGCACTACCACCTGCTCTACCAGCGCCTCTACGGCACGCGCGCCGTCTGCCTGCGGCTGACGAACACGTACGGCCCGCGCCAGCTCATCCACCACAACCGGCAGGGCTTCATCGGGTGGTTCATCCGGCAGGCCATCGAGGGCGGCGTCATCGAGCTTTACGGCGAGGGCCGGCAGCGGCGCGACATGAACTACGTGGACGACGTGGTCGAGGCGCTGCTCCTCGCCGGCGCGAGCGAGGCGGCCGAGGGCGAGGTCTACAACCTCGGCGGCGACGAGCCGGTCTCGCTGGCCGAGCTGGCCGAGGAGCTGATCTCGCTCACCGGGCGCGGCTCGGTGCGCACGGTCCCCTTCCCGCCCGAGCGGCAGTTGATCGACGTGGGCAACACGCATTCGAGCTACGCCAAGATAGAGTCGGCGCTCGGCTGGCGGCCTGCGACGCCGCTGCGCGAAGGCTTGCGCCGCACGGTCGAGTTCTACGAGCGGCACCGCGCACACTACCTGAAACCCGATGCCGGTCAGTTTTCTCGATCTCAGAAGACAGCATGAAGAGGTCGCGGATGAGGTGCGCGCCGCCGTCGAGCGGGTCCTGACGGGCGGCACCTACATCCTCGGCCCGGAGGTCGAAGCCTTCGAGCGGGAGTGGGCGCGCTTCTGCGGCGCGCGCGCCGCGGCGGGCGTCGCCGACGGCACCGACGCGCTCGCGCTCGCGCTCGTCGCGTCGGGCGCCGTGCGCCCCGGAAGGCGCGACGAGGTCATCACCACGCCGCTCACCGCCGGCTACACCGCGCTCGCCATCCGCAACGCGGGCGGCGTCCCGGTCTTCTCAGACATAGACCCCGAGACATACACGCTCGACCCGCGCGCGCTCGAACGCGCGCTCACGCCGCGCACGCGCGCCGTCGTCCCCGTGCACCTCTACGGACGGTTGGCGGAGATGGAGGCGGTGTGTGACTTCGCGGCGCGGCGCGGGCTCGTCGTCGTCGAGGACGCGGCGCAGGCGCACGGCGCGCGGCTCGTCGGCCGTCGTGCGGGCGCGTGGGGCCACGCCGCCGCCTTCAGCTTCTACCCGACGAAGAACCTCGGCGCCTACGGCGACGGCGGCGCCGTCACGTCGAACGACGCGGGGTTGATCGAGCGCGTCAAAGAGTTGCGGCAGGGCGGCCACCCTTCGGCGATGGCCGGCCGCGCGGCGGGGCGCAACTCGCGCCTCGACGAGTTGCAGGCGGCGACGCTGCGCGTCAAGCTCCGGCGCCTCGACGCCTGGAGCCGCAGGCGTCGGCAACTGGCGGGCATGTATCACCGGCTGCTCGCGCGCCGCGTCAAACAACTCGTCCTCCCTTCGACGCGCGCGGGGGCGGGCTCGCACGTCTTCCACCTCTACGTCGTGCGCCACCCCGAGCGCGAGCGCCTGCGCGCGCACCTCGCCGCGCGCGGCGTCGAGACCCTGATTCACTATCCCGCGCCGCTCCACATACAAACGCTCTTCCGCCGCCGCGGCCAACACACACTCCCCGCGGCCGAACGTCTGACCGGCGAAATCCTCTCGCTCCCCCTCTACCCACAACTCCGCGACGAAGAGCTGCGCGCCGTCGCCGACGCCGTCATCGAATTCGAGGCGCGACACGCAATCACACCCGCGTAATTGACGGTTCCGCGCGCGCGCCATGACATGCGCACGGCCGCGAAGACTGTGCGCACGCGTGCGAGGAGCCTTCGCGGCCGTGACTACCTTCCTTCACCTTCAAACCTTCTCCGCGACGCAGATGGTGGAGAGGCCGGCGGGCAGTCTGGCGTGCGGGACGTTTGAGCAGATTCGCTTCGGCCCTGAGCGCGGAGGCGAGCGCGCGGTTGAGCCGGTCGGAGCCGGGCGGCTTCACGTCTGACCCTCGGTCGGCGAGGCCGAGCCGCTTGAGGACGAGCCGCCTGACGACCGCCGCGGGGAGCAGCAGGCTGTTGGCGTAGGTCGCGCGGCGCACCCGGAAGCCCGCGCGCGTCATCCTCTCGACGAGCCGCGTCAGCGTGTAGCGCCGCTGCGTGTCGAGGGCCTCGTCGTGGCCGCTGCGCATCCACTCGTAGGCGGCGGCGCGGACGAAGGCGATGCCGCCGGGGCGCAGCACGCGGGACATCTCGCGCATCGCCACTTCGTCCGAGCCCTCGCCGGGCAGTTGCACCAGCACGTCGAAGCTCGTCACGAGGTCGAAGGTCTCGTCGGCGAAGGGCAGCGCGGTCACCGAAGCCTGCGCCACGTCGCGCAGTCCACGGCCGCGGCAGAAGTCGAGCGCGTCCATCGAGAAGTCGATGCCCGCCACGCGCCCGCCGCCCGCGTAGCGCCCGAGCCACGTCAGCATCCCGCCCGTCCCGCAACCCGCGTCGAGGATGTCTCTGCCCCGCCCCGGCGGGCACAAGGGGTCGAGCACGGCGCGCGTCACCTCGCGCATCCCCACGAACCACCAGAGGCTCTCCTCCAGCGCGTACAAGTCGGCGTAGTCCTGTGCCCGCAAACCGAGCCCCTTCGTCGCACGAGAGCTGTTAAGACCGTGCGCCAACATACCATTACAAGGCGCGCGTTGTAACATGCGGATGGTCGGGGCGTGAGAGGCCCCGCGGTGAGGTCGGGGCCATGCGGGGGTGAGTCGTGCGGAGAGGCGGGCTTAGAAGGTCAGCTTGAGCGAGAGCTGAACCGTGCGCGCCCCGCCCGCCGTGTAGAGCGGCCCGAAGCCGCCGGCCTGCCCCACCCACTCGCCGCCGCCGCGCGCCGAGAGCGAGCGGCCGAAGTACGGGTCGGGCCTGAGCGTCAACGCGTCCCCGGGCGCCGCGGCTAAAGTCGCTAAGGTCGGCGCGGGGTCGTCGAAGTTCGGGTGGTTGAGCAGGTTGAACGCCTCGGCCCTCACTTGCAGGTTGACGCGCTCGTTGAAGTTGAACTGGCGGCGCAGCGCGAGGTCGAGCTGATAGAACGGGAACCCGCGCAGCGCGTTGCGCCCGAGCGTCCCCTGCCGCTCCGCGCCGGGTAAGACGAAGGCCGCGGGGTTCAAACGTCTGCCGCCCGCGCTTGTCGGCTCAAGGACGTAGAGCGGCACTCCGCTCAACACGTCCGGGCGCAGGAACGCGAACCCGTACGCGACGGGGAAGCCGTAGACGACGTTGACCGGCTTCGCCGAGCGCGCGTTGAAGAGCGCGTCCACGGCCCACTCGCGCGAGAGCGCATTCCACACACGGCCCTCGAACGGCGTCGGCAGTTGGAAGGAGGCGAAGCCCGACACGACGTGGCGCGCGTCGAAGTCGGACGGCCCGCGTTCCGACTCGCCCCGCAGCAGCGCACGCGCGGGCGCGTCCTCCGAGAAGTCGTCGAGCGACTTCGCGATGGTGTACGAGGCCATCGCCTGGAGACCGCGCGACAGACGGCGGTTGAACTGGAAGCGCGCCGAGTGATAGTCGGAACGCCCGCCGTTCGTCGTCGCGCGCACGAGCGAGAAGTCCGGCGTGGGGTCGAGCAGCGTGCGCGTGAGCAGAAGCCTCCGCCCGGCCGCACCCATATAGGAGACCGAAACGCTGTGCTCAGTCCCGAGCGCGCGCTCGATGGAGCCTTGCCAGCGCAGCGTGTACGGCAGCTTCAGGTGCGGGTCGAACGCCGAGACGGGCACGCCGAGCCGCGCGCCGTCACCGACGGACGGCGCGACGCCGGGCGTGAACGGGACGCCGAAGGCGGCGCCGCCCGCGAGGAACGGGTGCGAGTCGTTGAAGGCGTGACCCGCCTCCTCGACGCCCGTGTCGTAGAGGATCGCTACGCTAGCGCGCACGACGGTCTCACCATCTTCCGTCAACTGGTACGCGAGTCCCGCGCGCGGCTCGAAGTTGAAGTAGGTCGTCTCCCAGAGCGGCGCGTCCGGCGCGGCGAGCGAGAGGCCCGCCGTCTCTTCGACCTGCGTGAACGCGAACGGCTTCGTCCCGCCGCCCGCGCGGGGCGCGCGGTTCAACTCCCAACGCAGGCCGTAGGTCAGCGTCAGGCGCGTCGTCCTCTTCCACTCGTCCTGCGCGTAGGCCGAGAGGTTGTTGAAGACGGGACGCCCCGCCCCCGCGCGCTCGAAGAGACCGTCGCGCGCGGCCGTGCCCGAGAGCGCGCCGTTGACGCCGTCGAAGAAGACTTCGCGCTGCGTCGCGAACGCGCCGACGACGGGCGAGAGCCTCCGGTAGTCCGCGCCGAACTTGAACGTGTGCGTGCCGGAGATGAAGTCGAGCGAGCCGACGAGATTGACCTGACGCTGGAGGTTCGTGACCTCCGCGGCCGAGCCGAGCGCCGCGCCGCGGCCGCCGAGGTCGAAGACGAAGGAGCCGCCCGGCGTCCTCGGCAGCGCGCCCGCCTGCGTGTCCGCGCCGGGCACGGTCGCCCCGCCGAACGCGTCGAGCAGGCGCGAGCCGCGCACGGCGACGCGGCTGTAGTTCGCGCGTGCCCCCCAGACCGTGGTCGGCGTGGCGACGTAAGAGAAGCCGCCCGTCAACGTCTGCGCGAGCGCCCGCGTGCGGCTCAGCGTGTTGAGCGAAGCGCCGCCCGCGCCGCGCCCGTCGGCCTCGGAGTCTGCGAGAGCGTACCGCGCGTTGAGCGACAGACGCGTGCCCGCGCGGTCGAGCCGGAAGGTGAAGGAGTCGAGCCCCGCGGGGGTCGAGAATCCTTCGGCGAACTCCGCGGAGCCGTCGGCGCGCGCCGCGCCCGTCGGCACGGGGAAGGCTTCGAGGAAGGGGCGCACGGCCGCGGGCGCCGCGAGCCGCGCCGCGAGCGTGGGCACCTCCGAGAAGGCGAACGCGGGCTGGCGCTGCCGCTGCCCTTCGTAAGAGCCGAAGAAGAAGAGTACGTCGCGCTTGAACGGGCCGCCGAGCGTGCCGCCGTAGTCGGCCAGCCGTCGTGGCGAGCGCCCGCGGCCGAGACTGTTGGCGAACCAGTCGTTGGCGTCGAGCGCCTCGTCGCCGAAGTAGCCGAAGAGCGAGCCGTGCAACTCGTTCGTCCCAGAGCGCGTGACGACCGACACCTGCGCGCCCGTCGCGCGGCCGTACTCGGGCGCGACGCCGTCGGTGCGCACGGTGAACTCCTGCGTGGCGGCGACCGGGGCCAGTCCGTTGGCGCCGCCGCCGGCCGTCAGCCCCGGCGCCGCGCCCGACGCCGAGGCGCCCGGGCTCCGGCCGCCCGGCTCGATGCCGACGTTGGCGCTCACGCCGTCGATGACGTAACTGTTCGAGCGCGGGCGCTGCCCGTTGAAGGAGAGGCCGCCCGGCGCTTGCGACCCCGACAGCGCGGGGCCGGCGGCGGCGACCGCGCCCGGCGCGAGCATGGCGAGCGACTGGATGCTCCGCCCCTTGAGGGGCAGGTCCATGACGGAGCGCGTCTCGACGGTCGTGCTCACGACCGAGGCCGAAGTCGTGTTGACGACCGCGGCCCCCGCCGAGACCGACACCGTCTCCGTGACGCCGCCCGGGCCGCCCGCATAGATGGTGGTCGTGGGCGAGGCCGGGGCCGCCTCGGCGGGCACGTCCACGCGACGCGGCTCGCCGCCGTCCGTGACTATCTGCTCCTCGATGGCGACGAACGAGGTGAACTGCGTCATCAGCCTGTAGTCGAGCCCGAGCCGCGTGATCTCCTCGCGCAACTCGTCGGCGACCTTGCCCGTCTGCATGCCGGCCATGTCGCGCCCCATCAGCTCGTCGATGCGCCGCCGCGCCCAGAGCGTCGCCAGCACGTCGTGCTCATGTCGGACGGTGGGCAGCTCGACCGGAATCTGGCGCACGAACGCCTGCCCGGCCGACTTGCCCCTGAGGCGCACGACGCCGCGCGCGCCGCCGCCGTAGCGGCCGAGGAGGATGAGGGGCTTCGCGCTGAAGAGGTCGGGGACGCGCTTCGGATAGATGTCGGCGACGGGCAGCCCCGCCCACTCGACCGAGAGGTCTGTGAGCAGAGGCGAGCGGACGCGCTCGCGGAAGCGGCGCGCGGCGGCCGAGCCGTCGTCGCCGTCGGCCACGTACTCGACCTCGCCGCGGCCGTACTCGGCCATCTTGTCGAGCAGGAAGCGGTTCGGCCCGGAGCCGAAGCCCATCGAGAAGACGCGCGCGTTCGGGTGTTTCTGAACTTCAGAGATGATCTCGAAGTCGTTGCCGACCTCGCCGTCGGTCATGAAGCAGACGACGCGCACATGCCCCTGCGCGTCCGACGGGTCGAGCGCGGCGCGGATGGCCTGCATCATCTCGGTGCCGCCGCCGCCCGCGCGCGTCTCCAGAAACCGCTGCGCCTTCGAGAGGTTCTGCGGCGTCGCCGGCACGGGCTCTTTGAAGAGGATGCTGGTGTCGCCCGCGAAGGTGATGAGGTTGAACGTGTCCTGCGGGTTGAGGCTGTCGAGCGCGAGCTTCATCGTCTCCTTCGCCTTCTCGATGGGGAAGCCGCTCATCGAGCCCGAAGTGTCGAGGACGAAGACCAGCTCTTTCGGCGTCACGTCCGCGGGGGCCACGCGGTCGGGCGGCTGAAGGATGAGCGCGAGGTAGCCGCCGCGCGCAGAGGCGTGCGTGAGCACCGCGTCCTCGACGCCGCGGCCCGCCACGTCGTACTTGATACGGAAGTCCCTGTTCGGGATGGCGTCCGTCTCCTTCAGGCGGACGACGGCGCGCGCGCCCGTGGGTCGCTCGACCTCGACCTCGTGCGTGACCGACGCGATGCCTTCGAGCGGCACGCCCGCGTCGATGGAGACCTCGATGGAGATGTCGTGGCCCGCGCGCATCCCTTCGGGCATGACGGGCGGGTTGATGCGCGCCGCGTCGGGCACGCGCGCGGACTCGGGCGGCGCGGCCGACTCTTCCGTGGTCGGGGACGGGGCGGCCTGCGGCTCGGCATCCGCCGGTGCATCCGCTGCCGGCGTGCCCGAGGGGATGTAGCGCTGCCCGACGACCATCGGGAAAGACCATTCGTAGGTGCCCGCCTCGTACTTGAGCGTCTCGACGTAGCTGATCGTGACCTCGACCGACTGGCCGGGCAGGATGTTCGCGACCGACTGCGTGAAGATGTTCGGTCGCTCCTGGTCTAAGAGCGAGGCGACGTGGCCGCGGGCGCGTGCCTCTTTGTAGGCGGTCTGCGCCTCCTCGCGCCGCATGATGTTCCCCTTGATGGTGCGCCCGCCGACGTGCATCGTCATGTCGTCCACGGCCGCGCCCGCGGGCAGAGGGAAGACGTAGACGGCCTTGATCTTGTCTGTGAAAGGGTTCTCGAACTGCTGCGTGACCGTGACGCGTGAGATGAAGCCGCTCACCTCGGCGCGCACGGCGGTGTGTTTGAGCGGGCACACGGACGCCTTCGCGCCCGAAGGGTCTACCGCGTAGAGCGCGCCCTGCGTACTCTGAGAGCCGGACTGTCTCGCGGCGCGCGCGGCCCCCGCGCCGTTCAGACCGTAGAAGGTGAAGACAAGAAGTGCGGAGGCCAGCGCGGCGAGAGCCGGCCTGAGGAGAAGACTGCGTTTCATGTTCCCTCCGTTCGGACACACCTCGGCCGGGACGGCCTCGTCCGGGTGCGGCCGCGCGGGTCGGGTCAGCTTGTCAGGTAGAAAGGTCCTAAGGCCCTGGCGTCGCTTCGGTGGACTCCTTGCGGGCCGGGTCAGAGAGCAAGAACAGCGCTCTTGTTTTCCTTCGGATGCGGTCTCGGCGCGGAAGGGTGGTCTGGGGTCGGGCGCGCGCGTGCATTTTTTTAGACGGCGCGGCGCTTAAAGATTTGGGCGTTCAAAGTTGAAAGTTCAAATCGACTCCGCGGCCTACGCTCCAAGCTCGTGTGAGGAATTACCTTCAGTGCTGATGTGGCGGGGCCTGCGTCGTGCCGTGCGTCGCGTGCGTCTCGGCCTTCATCCGGCCCGGCCGGAGTCGGAAGAAGAGCTTCCAGGAGACGGGGCTCCGGCCGTAGAGCGAGTCGAGCGCCGCGGGCTTCGAGTAGAGGGTCAGGTCGCTCCCCAACGCCAGCGAGAGCTGCTCCGTGTTCCAAAGCTCGCGCGCGCCGCCGAACGTGTAGGCGCCGACGCGGAAGGAGGCGTGGTGCCCCTTGATACCCAAGTCATTCAGCTCGTCCTCGCTCAGCAACTCGTCCCTGTCCACAAGCTCCAGCCGCGTGTAGACGTAGTTCCGTTCGAGGAGGTTGAGGGTTGACTCGAACGTGTAGGCGTTCAGGTTGCGCGCGGCGCCGTGCCCCGAGACGTGGTTGCGCCCCCAGACGAATCCGTTGGCCCAGTAGCCGCGCTCGTGCTCGCGGTTGTACTGCACCGAGGCGGTCGTGCGGCGTATGTCCTCGTCGGGCGCGTGCGCCTCGGGGCTGCGCAGGAAGCCGTGTGAGAGCTGCATCGCCCAGTTCTTGTTCGGCATAAACGACAGCCGCGCCGCGCGCGAGTTCCAACGGTGCGCGTCGAAGTCGTAGCGGTTCTCGTCGGGCTCGCGCCCGTTGAAGACCGAGCCTTCGAGCTTGAGGCCGCGGTAGGTGAGGCCCGTCGTCAGCACCCCGAAGGAGATGTGCGTCGAGTCCTGCAAGTGGTGGCCGAGCGTGGCCGAGGTGTTCTCCGCGGCCGACAGACGATGCATGAAGGCGACCGGGCCGAGGGCCGGCTCGCCCGGATAGCCGAAGTACGTGAACCACGTCGCGCGCTCGCCTACAGGGTGCGTGTACTGCGCCGACAGCTCCATCAAGAGGTCGTGCGGGTGCTGCGCGTCAACAATCGGCTCGCCCTTGTAAGTCTCGCCCGTCTGGAAGAGGAGCGGCGAGCCGCCCGGCGGGAACGTGAAGGGCTCGGCGCTGAACATGCCGCGCAACTGAAGCGTGCCGCGCCCCACGCGTCGGTAGGCCATCGGCATGAACCAGTTCGCCGACTCGGCCTTCGTCACGCCGCGCGGCCCGCCCTGCCGGTTGACGCCCGCCGTCAGGTTGAAGTGAAACATGACGAGCCACTCGCCGGCCACCTTGTGATACATGCTCGACGGCCCTGACGCCGGCTGCCAGGAAGTGCCCGACCCCATCGCCCCCATCGACATCAGATTGTGCGCGCTCGAACCGACGCGGATGCTCATGCCCTCCTCGGACATCACCATCAGCCCATCGCCCCGTGTCCGGCTCCGGCGTTCCGTGCGCGTGTCCCGCGTGCGGCTCGCCGCGGCGTCGGCATCGTCGAAGGAGTCGGCGTCGTCGTCGGTGTCGGCGTGTGTGCGTCGTGCCCCTGGTGCTGCCCACGCGCGACGGCGGGAACGAGTAGAAGTGCTAGCGCGACGGCGAAGAGTGCGGCCCGCCCGCCGCCGCGACTACCCGCCCTGTTCATGCGCCCCCCTCGAACCTTAAACTGTCGGCCCCCCGTGTCTGAAAACAGTATAGACCCTGTACTCGTCTACAAGGTCAAGCCGGGAGGAGGCCGGCCGCACACGTGTAGGAGACGGGCACAAGACAAGCTGATACCTTTTCCGTGCGGCTTGAGACGCGTCGATTAACGCTTGGCCAGAAGAGTCCGACATCAACATGCACCTCATCGTCCCCGTCGGGACGCAGGTCGTCACGCTCGTCGAGGTGAAGGGGCGGGCCGGCGGGCGCGCGTGCCCGCGCGGCGCGGTCGGCGAGGTCGTCACCGCGCCGCAGGACAACTCGCATTCGTACCGCCTCCGCTTCGCCGACGGGACTGAAGGGTCGCTCCGCCGTCACGAGTTCGCCGTCAGGAAACATCATCAGGCCGGCGAGCTGCTGCGCGACGGCGACGCGCTCTCGGAGTTCAGCCTCTACGAACACGTCATCTACTCGTGCGTCGTCGGCTCGCGCGCCTACGGGCTCGACGACGAGGGCTCCGACACCGACCGCCGCGGCGTCTACCTGCCGCCGGCCGAGCTGCACTGGTCGCTCTACGGCGTGCCCGAGCAGCTCGAGAACGAGGAGACGCGAGGAATGCTACTGGGAGCTGCAGAAGTTCCTCGTGCTGGCGCTCAAGGCCAACCCGAACGTGCTCGAGTGCCTCTACACGCCGCTCGTCGAGCACGCGACGCCGCTCGCCGAGGAGCTGCTCGGCATGCGGGTCGGCCTTCCTCTCGCGGCTCGTCTACCAGACCTACAACGGCTACGTCCTGTCGCAGTTCAAGAAGCTGCAAGCAGGACCTGCGCAACCAGCGGCGAGGTGAAGTGGAAGCACGTCATGCACCTCGATCCGGCTGCTGCTCGCGGGCATTGGCGTGCTGCGCGACGGCGTCGTCGCCGGTGCGCGTCGGACGAGCACCGCGAGCGCGCTGCTCGCCGATCCGGCGCGGCGAGATGCCGTGGGACGAGATCGAACGCGTGGCGGCTCGAGCTGCACAAGGAGTTCGACGCCGCCTTCGGAGCGACGAAGCCTGCCCGAGCGCCCCGACTACGAGCGCGCCAACGCGTTCCTGATCAGCGCCCGGCGCGCGAGCGCTGAACAGGAGAGACTGACGCTGATGAATTCGACCCGCGAGCTTGCACGAGCGATCGCGCGAGCAGCCGTACCCGCTGCTCTTCGTCACGATCAGCGGCGCGCACCTCTACGGCTTCCCGTCGCCCGACTCGGACTACGACCTGCGCGGCGTGCACGTCCTGCCGCTGCGCGAGGTCGTCGGGCTCGACCCGGGCCGGGAGACGGTCGAGATCTCCGAGCGTGCGCGACGGGCTGGAGATCGATCTGGTCACGCACGACGTGAAGAAGTTCTTCGGGCTGCTGCTCAAGAAGAACGGCTACGTGCTCGAGCAGCTGTACTCGCCGCTGGTCGTCCACGACCACGCCCGAGCACGAGGAGCTGAAGGCGATCGCGCGCGGCGTGCGTCACGCGGCATCACGGCCACCACTACTTCGGCTTCGCCGAGACGCAGTGGAAGCTCTTCGAGCAAGGAGCGCCCGCGCGCGCGTCAAGCCGCTGCTCTACGTCTACCGCGTGCTGCTCACCGGCATCCACCTGATGCGCACCGGCGAGGTCGAGGCCAACCTCCGCATCCTGAATGAAGAGTTCAGGCTCGACTATCTCCCCGAACTCATCGAGCGGAAGCTGGCAAGGCCCCGAGCAGTCGACGCTCGACGACGCCGACTTCGATTTCTACCGCGGCGAATACGAACGCCTCCGCGCGCTGCTCGAAGAGTCATCTCAGGCAAGCGCACTCCCCGAAGCACCCTCCGCCCGCGCCGCGCTCGACGATCTGCTCATCCGCCTCCGTCTTAATAGTGGTCAGAACCACCTGCGGTAGCGGGTGGCCCTTTGTTATTCGGCTCAACGCTTACAAGCCGTGCCCCCGTGTCCGCGGCGGTTATGACCTTATTACGCTAACGCTCACTTGCGCGACTGCGTGGCCTTCTCCAGCTCGACGGCGAAGACGTGCGTGGGGCCGAACATGTTGGAGCGGAAGACGAGCCACTTCATGTCGGGCGTGAAGGTGACGTTCGGCTCCAAAGAGTAGTTGTGCTTCGCGAGGTTGACCAGACGCTCGGCGCGGAAGACGCCGGGCTTGACGAGTTCCTTCGCGTTCGGGAGCTGGCCGTCCGTGCGGTCGTTGACCATCTCGGGGCGGAAGAGATAGATCCATTGCCCGTTGCCGGGCGCGGCCACGCTGGTCGGGCCGCCGCCGTCGCCCGCGAAGAGCTTCCCGTCCGGCGAAGAGTTGTAGTGCACGCTCCACTCCTGCCGTTGCAGGTTGTACCAGGTCCTCTCGCCCGTCGAGGCGTTGTAGCCCGCGACCCAGAAGACCTGGCTGCGCGGCGTCTGCAAGTCGTACCAGACCGTGCGGCCGTCGGCGCCGAACCACTCGTGCCCGCCGATCTCCATCAGCATCGTGCGCGGGTGAACCTTGACGGGCGGCGTGCCGTCCGTGCGGATGAGCCACGTGCGGTCAACCTTGTGCCAGGGCCCCTCGTGGCAGTACATGAGGAGCGTCGGGTCGGTCGGCGAGAACTGTATGTGGTTGAACCAGTCCGTGCCGCGGAGCAGCGTCTTGACCTCGCCGTTCTTCGTGCCGACGGTGACGAGCTGCAAGGGGCGGCGCTCGGCCAGACGGTTCTCCATCATCTGCCCCTTCCCCGGATACTCGTCGCCGCGCGCTCCGCTGCGGTCTGCGCGGGCTGCGGCCGCGGCGGCGGGTCGCGGGCGGTTGTTGCGGCGGCGGCGCGCGGCCGGCCGGGGCCGCGCGGGAAGCGCCCTTCGGCGATGTCCTTAGCCGTCTTCTCGTCGAGCGTGCCGGCGAGGAGCGTCTCGTCGGCGTTGACGGTCGAGACCGAGACGCCGGGCGCGAGTTTCACGACTTCACGCGTGGCCTTCGTGCCGAGGTCGGTGGCGTAGACGGTCGCCGAGAAGCGGCCGGGCTCGCGCACGAACTTCGTGTAGTAGACCTGCCCCGTCTTCTTGCCGACGATGATGATCGAGACGCGGCCCTCGACGACACGCTCGACGGCGCGCGTCTTGAGGTTGACGGCCGACAGACCCGTCGGCGTCGTCATAATCATCTTCGACCCGTCGGGCGTGTACGCGTTCTGGTGGAAGTAGAGGCTCTGGCTGCCCGCCTCCTCCGACAGCCGCACGACGCGGTGTCCCGTGTCCGGGTCGATCCACTCGCGCGGCACCTGCGCCTGCGGCTGCTGCGCCGCGGCGACGAACGCCGCCAGGTGAATCAGCAGTATTGACTTCAGGACCTTCATCGGCTTCTCCTATAACAATCGGGTCAGATCCGCCGCGGTAGCGGGCGGCCCTCGTAACGCGGCGCCACCGGTTTACAAAGGGCCGCCCGCTACCGCAGGCGGTTCCGATCGCTATAACGTGCGGACGAGGTTGTAACTCAGACCCTTCGTGTCGAACCGTCCAACTGCCGTCCGAGGGGAAGCCGGGCGCGTGCGTGCGCGGCGCGCCCTTCCAGCCAGCGGCCATCATCGCCACGGCGTAGAGCAGGCCGCCGTTGCCCGGCAGATAGCAGGGCAGGTTCGGCCGCTGGTAGTTGTGCCCGTTCGGCAGGTAGCGATTCTTCGCCGTCTCCATCAGCAGCGCGCGCACGGCCGTCCCGGCTTCGCCCAGTCGCGCCGCCGTCATCGCGGTCATCGGATAGTCCCAGCCCCACGTCTCGTCCCATTGCCACTCCTTCATCACCTTCGCGAGCGTGCGGCGCATCGTCTCGCGGTCGACGCCGTCGCCGGGCAGCACGCCGTAGGCGGCGAGCATCGACGGATGGTCGCGGTTGCGCTCGGTGTAGGTCTGCGGGCAGTTCTCGTGCGCGAGGTAGACGCCGTCGCGCATCGGGCAGCGGCGAGAGGTTCGCGATGCACGCGTCCCACGTCGGGCTCGCGCTTCATCCCCAGTCGCTCGCGCCAGCGCCTGCGCGATCGCCAGGCCGTAGCGCCCAGTAGGCGAGTTCGAAGGTCGGGTTCCAGGTCTCGCGCGGCGGATGATTCTCCTGCGCGGGAATCACCGGCGGCCCGAGCACGTAGCGCTTCGCCGTCCCGTCGAGAACGGCGTACGACGCCATGAACTCCGCCGATCTCGAAGACGATGTCGCGATAGCGTTCGAGCGTCTGCGCGATCGGGCTGCGCGCGGTAGCACGAGCTCCGCGTAGAAGATCGGGTGCGGCTGCTGCCAGATGAGCAACGGGCCGATGGGCGAGGACTGTCGCGCCCGTCGGGCCCGACCATCTTCGGCCAACGCGCGCCCGCGTAGCCCTGGCGCGCGCGCGCGCGCGCGCCGCGGGCAGAATCTGCTCGTACCAGCCGAGGCTTCGCTCGAGCAGCGGCGTGCGATCCCACAGGGCGAAGTGCGCGGCGTGCCACCAGTGCATCTCCAGATGGAACTTGCCGTACCAGCTGTTGAACGTCAGCCCGGTCTCCTGCGGCGGCAGCGTCCCCGCGCACTGAATCGCCGTGAGATACTGCGAGAGCACGATGCGGCGCTCGAGCTCGAGCGCCCGCCTGTCTCGGCTCTCGGCCAATTCGATCGCGCCGCCTTGCCCAGAAGCGCGCCCAGTGCGCCGCGCTCGCGTCGAACGTGGCCGCAGCTCGGGCGGCGATTGCCACCGATCGCATCGCGGTGAGAATGCGACGACGAATTCGAAGCGCCGGCTGCCGTCGCCGGCAGGGAAGAACTCGTGCCCGCGCTCCTCCTTCGTCCAAGTTGCCGTCGCCCGCCAGTCGAGCGGGCAAAGTATTCGTCGTCATCGAGTCGTCGTCGCAGAAGGCGCCGCGGCTCGACCGTGACTGACGACTTCCGTCGCGGTGTCGATTCTTCGGGCTGTCGCCAGTCGGCGGCCTGCATTGCCGGCGAGCCGTAGGGGAAGGCGAACGGCACGGCGAGCATCAGCGCGAGATCAAACTCGATTCGATCGACGACGGCGAACAGGTCCGCGTCCGGGTGGACGGCCGTCCTGACCGTGACCGGCTCGCCCCAGACACGAAAGCGGCTCGTCGAGGATTCCCGTCCAGAGGTCGAGCCGCTGTTCGATGTCGCTTAGATGTCCGCGGCTTCGCGCTCACGCCGTCGGGCGCGCTCAGTCGCAAGCCGATGCGGCCGAGATGCAGGCGGTGCGGGTTCTCGCGCAGCCAGTCGTAAAGTTCTTTCTGCCCTTCGCAGCCGTGTCGCGTAGCCCACTTCGCGGCCGTACGTGTCGTAAGCGGTCAATCGCAGCTCCTTCCCTAGCCCCACGGGCCGCGGCTTCGTGTGCCAACCCCACTGCGACATCGTGCAGAGCGGCAGCCGCGCTCGTACTCCTTCGGGGAAGGTTTGCAAACCCGTGACATCGGCGGTGAAGGCGAACTCGCCATTGCCGACCGAGAGCGGCGAGAGCGGATCGAGCTTGCGCAGCAAGGGGTCGTGACGGCGCACGAGCGCCGCGCGGTCGATGGCGCTTGTGGTTCGAGCCCGCGCCGCGCGCGACGGGGACGGCGGCGCCGGACGCGGCCAGCGCTGCGAGGAACTTGCGACGTGTAATCATGCTCGGCCCTCCTCCTCTGTTTCCCTTCGGCGCCTTCGCGGCGCGAGCCGCCCGTCGAGCGGTAGCTTCCGCCGGCGCGCGTCTTCAACTCGACCACCCTCGAACCGTAAGCGAGCCTGCACGTCCCGCCGAGCTTCGAGCGGAGCGCGGCCGCGTCAGCTTCCCTTCCTTCCAGGCGATGTCCAGCTCGAAACCGCCGCGCGCGCGCAGGCCCCTGACTTCGCCGTCGCGCCACGCGGGCGGCAGCGCGGGCAGCAGGTGCAGCTCCCGGCGTGGCTTTGCAGGAGCATCTCGGCGATGCCGGCGGTCGCGCCGAAGTTGCCGTCGATCTGGAACGGCGGGTGCGCGTCGAAGAGGTTCGGGTAGATGCCGCCGCCGGCGCTGTCGCGACCTCGCCGCGATGCCGACGGCTGAGCAGGTTGCCGAGCAGCCTGTGGGCGCGGTCGCCGTCGCGGAGGCGCGCCCAGAGGTTGATCTTCCAGCGCCATCGACCAGCCGGTGCCGCCGTCGCCGCGCAGCTCCAGAGTCGTGCGCGCGCGCGGCCGCGAACAGCTCGGGCGTGCCGCCGCGGCGTGATCTGGTCGCCCGGGATGCAGCGCCGAAGAGGTGCGAGACGTGGCGGTGCGTCGGGTCGGGCTCGTCGTAATCCTCGAGCCACTCCTGAAGCTGGCCGTCGCGCGCCGACCGGTTCGGGGCGAGGCGGCGCGCGCCGTGCGAGCTGCGCCGCGGAACTCCGCGTCGACGCCGAGCATCGCGCGGCCGCCTGCGATCGCGTCGCGAAGAGATCGCGCAGATGATCTGCATGTCCATCGTCGGCGCCCATGCTGAGCGCCGCCGTGCTGCCGTCGGGCAGCAGGAACGCGTTCTCGGGCGAGTGCGGACGGCGCGGTGACCAGCCGCCCGTGCGTCGGCTCCTCGACGAGCGAAGTCGAGCGTAGAACTCGCGCCGCGCCCTTCATCAGCGGGTAGGCGCGTCGCGCAGGAAGCTCGCGGTCGCCGCGTGAAGAGCGTAGTGCTCCCAGAGGTGCTGGCAGAGCCAGGCGCCGCCGTCGGCCACGAGCCCCAGCGACGCGCGCCGTCGACCGGGCGCCGTGTCGCGCCAGAGGTCGGTGTTGTGGTGCGCGACCCAGCCGCGCGCGCCGTAGTTGGCCCGCGCGGTGCGCGCGCCGGTCGCCGCAGAGCTCGTCGATCAGGTCGAACAGCGGCTCGTGCACTCGGCGAGGTTCGTCGACCTCGGCCGGCCAGTAGTTCATCTGCGTGTTGATGTTGATCGTGTAGTTCGGCTCTCCACGGCGGGTGCAGCTCGTCGTTCCAGATGCCCTGCAGGTTCGCGGGCTGCGCTGCCCGGGCGCGAGCTGGCGATCAGCAGATAGCGGCCGTACTGGAAGTAGAGCGCGGCCAGTCCCGCGTCGCTGGTGCCCTCGGCCGCCGCCTTCAGGCGCGCGGGCATGGGCAGAGCGGCCGACGCCGCGTTCGCAGGGCCGAGCTTGAGAGTGACGCGGTCGAAGTAGCGTCGGTAGTCAGCGACGTGCGCGGCGCGGAGTTGTGGGTAAGACTTCGACGCGGCGCGACCCATGTCGAGCGCGGAAGCGGCGAGCGGGTCGGCAGTGCGCCGTCCGGCGAAACCCATGTAGTCGGTCGCGGCCGTCATCCGCAGCAAGACCTCGTCGTGGCCTTTTACACCGAGGGCCCTGCCTTCGGCGGAAACGGAGCCGCCGCGGTGCTGGACGCGCAGGCGCGCGGCGTACTTCATCCCTTTGCCGTCGGTGCCGTCGTTGAGCCGGCCCGTCATCAAAAGGCCGCTCGTGGCGTCGGCCGCGACCTCGAACGCTTGGGGCGTTCGAGGGTCGCTTTGAAAGAGACGGCGCCGGGCTTGTCCGCCGTCAGGCGGATGACGAAGAGTTCGTCGGGCGCGCTCGTGAAGTACTCGCGCGTGTAGCGCGTGCCGCCGTGCGTGTACGTGACGCGAGCGACGGCGTTCGAGAGATCCAGCTCGCGCCGGTAGTCCGTGGCGCCCGCCTCGCCCGCGGCGAAGTTGAGGAGGAGTCTCACCCAGCTCTTGATAGGAGCCGTACTGCACGTCCTTCCCACTGCCGCGCCCGGAGCCGGGGCCGCGGCTGGTGAAGTGCGCGTAGGTCAGCCGTTCGGCCTTGATGTTCCGGCCTTCAAGTAATAAGCGTCGAATCTCGGGCAGATACTTCGCTGCGTCGGGCCGGTCGGCCGTCTGCGGCGAGCCCGACCAGAGCGAGCTTTCGTTGAGGACGATGCGCTCCTCTGCGACGCCGCCGAAGACCAACGCGCCGAGGCGACCGCTGCCCAGCGGGAGCGACTGCGTGAACTCACGCGCGGGCGCGTCGAACCAGACGAGCAGGTCGGGCGCCGCTGCAGCTCGGCGCGGGCGTGCCGCCGCGCGGCACACGACGCCAGTAAGAGCAGTGCGCCGGGATGCTCGCAGACCTCGGCCGCCCTCGTAACACTAACGATCCTCCTCGAAGCAGGTTGAAAGAGGTGCGATGCGGAAGGGCGGCGGAGATGTTTCCGACCGCCCTTCCGCTTGGCGGCCGGGGGGTGCGCGGGTCAGTAGTCCCTCTCTCTTTAGAAGAAGATCCGGATGCCGAACTGGACGTAGCGCGGGTTCCGCACCTCGCGCAGCGTGCCGAAGTTAGTGTCGTAAGTCTGCCGCAGACGGTAGAGCCTGAACCCTTCGAGCGTCCGGATGTCGAAGGAGGTCGGGGTCGTCGTGGCGAAGCCTTCGGGAACGCGGACGTGGAAGAAGTCGAGCGGCAGCGCCCCCGAGGGCAGGCGCACCGCGTTGACGTTGCCGCGTATCTGTTGAGGATCCCCGCCCCCGCCGGGGTCGTCGAGAGCGGCTGGTTGTTGGCCGTCGCCCAGGTGTTGTACTCGGCGGCGGTGATGGGCTGCGGACGCCGTTGACCGCCTCGGTCGTGATCTCGGTCGGGAACGTGCCGAAGCCCGGCGGCGTGTTGCCCGTGTTCAGGAAGCGGAAGTTCGGATGGTTGAAGGCGTTGAGCAAGTCAACCTGAAGTTGATGCGGCGCTTCCTTCGTTGCCGGCGAATGGCCAGGGGAAGTCCTTCGGGAACGAGAAGTCGAAGTACTCCTGGCGCGGCGGCGCGGATGTCGAGCGTGCGCGGCGCGTTGCCCAGACTGCCCTTTGACGGGCGCATGAAGGCCGCCGGGTTGATGAAGGGCTCGCAGGCGGCGCCGACCATGCAGTCGGGCGACCAGCGCGGGTTCCTCAGCGGCACGCCCTCGACGATGTCGAGGCCGGACGGTGCGGTTGGTGCCGCCGAGCCGGTTAGTGTCGGTGATGAAGGGCAGGAACGGCGTGCCGCCCGGCATGCGGAAGACGCCCGAGATCGTCCAGCCGCCGAGGATCTGCGTCGACCACCCCCGGCGCGTTTGCGAAGAAGCTGCGGCCGCGCCCGACGGGCAGGTCCCAGACGGACGTCGAGCTGAAGTTGTTCTTGATGTCGTAGGTCGAGAGCGCGCGGTCGACGCTGCAGCGGCGCGCCGTAAGAGACCTGCCCGCGCGTGCTGCCGGTCGGTCAGGACGCGCACGTCGGGGCTCGCGTCCGAGGCGTCGTCGATGGACTTGGCGTAGGTGTAGTTGGCCGTGAACGTCAGGCCGCGGCCCACGCGCCGGCGCACGTCGATGTAGCCCGCGTGGCGGACGCTGCTGGCCGACGGGTCGAAGAAGCTGTTGAGCTCGTTGAAGCCGAAGAAGGGCGCGACGATGCTGTTGCGCTGGATGGTGATGGCGCCGCCCTGAAGGTTCCTGCGCCCGAGCGGGTCGGTGAAGGTCGTCTCCGCGCTCATGTTCGGCCGCCTCAAGCGAACTCGACGAAATCGAGGTCGCGCGGGTTGATGTTGACGAGCGGCATGTAGAGGTTGCGTCCCGCTTGTTGCCGTGTAAGCGATCTCGACGACGGTGTTGCGGAACGGCTCGAACGCGAGCGTCACGTTCCAGTTCTGCGTCGTATGGCACCTTGCCCGCGTTGCGGCGACGCCACGGCGATGCCCGGGACGGCGATGCTGCTCGAGGAAGACCAGCCCGTCCGGCGTTCGATGCCGAGGAGCGTGTCGAGCGACGCCGCGTTGCCCTGGAGCGGCGGGTTGGTCGAGAGGCGGATGGGCTGGGTCGGGTCGGCCGTGCCGCTCGAGCCGGCGAGCACGGTGCTCGACTGCGTGAAGCCGCCGAAGTCCGGGTTGGGCGAGCGGTTGTTGCCCGTCAGCGGCGCGTGCGAGATGCCGAAGCCGCCGCGGATGACGACGCCGATCGTCCTCGAAGTTCATACCGAAGAGCTTCATCTTCGGCTGCCACGCGAAGCCGAAGCGCGGCTCGATGCCCGATGTAATCAACGGGCGTGATGTAGCTGCGAGCGCCCGCCGCGGCCGGCGAAGGCGAAGGGCGGGATGGTCACTGTCGTCGGCACGAGAGGACGACCGAGCCGCCGCAGTCGGGGATGGGCGAGGCGGCCGGGACGCCGAGCGCCGGTGGCGATGGCGCGGCGCTGGGCGTCGGTCAGCGTCTGCTGGCTGCGCGAGGTCGGGGCGGAAGACGCCCTGAAGGTTGTTCTTCTCGCGGCGCGGGTACTGGAGCGAGTAGCGCACGCCGAGGTTCAGGGTCAGGTTGGGCCTGACCTTCCAGTCGTTCTGCACGAAGACGGCGCCCGCGTCCCAGCGGTAGTTGTAGTCGAGCAGGAACGGGCGGATGTCCACGGTGTTCGGCACGCCGAGGAGCAGGCTGGCGAAGGTCGTTCCCGCCGTTGGCGTTGCCCGTGCCGGCG
Source organism: uncultured Acidobacteriota bacterium (assembly GCA_963726735.1). Lineage (GTDB taxonomy): Bacteria > Acidobacteriota > Blastocatellia > Pyrinomonadales > Pyrinomonadaceae > QHXN01. The sequence goes on along the minus strand of CAVSDM010000016.1, from coordinate 1,250,023 downwards.
GTTGTTGCTGGTGTTGACGGTGCGGAACTGTCCAGCGGCCGCCCGAGGCCGCGAAGAAGGGCGTCGACGGCGAGGCGCGCGTCGCTCGAGGTCGACGCCGAACTTCCAGGACATGTTGCCGCGGTTCCAGTAGACGATGTCGTTGATGTTGAAGCGCTGCTCGATGTTGAAGTTGTTGGTCGAGCCGCCCGCGCCGATGTCGGCGTTAAGCGTAGCCGGTTGTCCTGCGTCAGGAAGAAGAGCGGGATGCCGCCCGGCGTCAGGTGGCGCAGGCCGAGTTCCTCGGCGAAGTTGCGCCCGGTCTTGATGGCGAACTCGGGCGAGAAGTCCTCGCTGAAGTTGGCGCGCGTGTAGTTGAGGCGCAGGTCGTTGACGATGGTCGGCGTGATGATGTTGTTGAAGGCCAGCAGGATACTGCCTGGCGTCGCTGTAGACGCCCGTGTTGCCGTTGATGTCGTTGCCCGCGCCGCGGATGCCGACGGCCGGCGTCTTCGTGTAGCGGAAGTTCGCCTTGAGGTTGTCGGTGATGTTGTGGTCGAGCCGCAGCGTGTAGCGCGTCTCGTCCTGCTGGACGAAGCGCTCGAGGACGTAGTTGCGGACGAGGCCGCGTTGTCGAGGAAGTAGTCGCTCCGGCTGCGGCAGGAACTGAAGTATCTTCGGCTGGCGAGACGGGGTCGATCATGTTCGCGTCGGGATGGTGTTGTCTGGCGTAACTGGCAGAAGGTGGCCGTCGTGAAGCGCCGTGTCACCGTGCACGGTCTGCGCGCGCGGGACCAGCCGGCCGTTGCACCGAGGTGAACTGCTGGTAGACGTCGGCGGGGCCGATGGAGGCCGCGTTGAGCGTCTGCGACTGGAACTGCGCGGCCACGGCGGCCGGCAGGAAGCCGCTGGCCGTCCGCACCAGGCCGCTGAAGTCGCCGGCGCGCTCGGCCGCGGTCGGGAGCAGCGCCGACGCCGTCAGGAAGTCTGTGCGCCAGCGCGGCTCGTAGGCGAAGAAGAAGAAGGTACTTGTTGCGGCCGTCGTAGAGGGCCTTGCCGCCCTCGCCGAAGCGGGGCAGGCATGATCGGGCCGCCGGCCGTGAGCGAGACCTGGTTGTAGCGCAGGTTGTTGGCCGGGCGCGGGCCGTTGCCGCTGCCGCCACGGGCGCGCGTTGAACTTGGGGTTGCGCGTGTACCAGAGCGCGACGCCGTTGAAGTCGTTGGTGCCGCACTTGGTCGTGACGTTGATGACGCCGCCGCCCGTGTTGCCGAACTCGGCCGAGTAGGCGGAGGTCTGGACGGTGAACTCCTGCACGGTCTCGGGCGTGAAGCTGACGACCGAGCGCGCGAGCCGACGCCCGTGTTGTTGACGCCGTCGGCCAGAATCGCCGTGCTGCCCGGTCGGCCGCCGCCCAGCGCTCAGGTTGAAGCCCGGGCACGGGCTGGTCGGCGCTGACGCCCGGGTCCTCGCTGCCGGCGTCGCCCGTCACGTTCGGGGCGGTCAGCGCCAGGTCGAGCACGCTGCGGTTGGCGAGCGGCACGTCCTGTATCTGGCGCTCGGTGATGGTCGAGCTGGTCGTGCCCGACTCGGTGTTGAGGATGGGCGCGTCGGCCACGACCGTCACCTGCTCGCCGACCGCGCCGGCCTCCATGATGACGTTGGCCGAGGCCGTCGAGGAGGTGTCCACCTTGAGGCTCTGGATCGTCGCGGTCTTGAAGCCCGGCGCCTCGACCGTGATGCTGTAGACGACGGGGTCGAGCGAGGTGACCTGGAAGGCGCCGTCCTCGGAGGTGGTGAGCGTCTGCTTCTGGCCCGTGCCGGTGTTGGTGACGGTCACGGTCGCGCCGGGGATGGCCGCGCCGTTCTGGTCGAGGACGGTGCCGGCGATGCCGCCCTTGTTGGTCTGACCGGCCGCGGCGACTGCCAACAGCAAAACAACCGCGATAATTTGCATCGGTCGCATAACTCTAGCTTCCTCTCTGTAACCTCTGTGGTAAAAGGCCGGGGCCCCTACCTGGTTGCTTGTTGACGGTTTGACGCCCACCTCGACAACGAACGCCTGAGGCCGGGGACGCGCCCCGCCGAGGGGCACGGCCGACGCCGTTTGAGGTCTTCAACGCCCGCACGCTCTGTAAACTGCCGTCTTGCACTGAGAAAGGACTGAAGAAACTCCCGTCCTGCCGACTCACGCCGGGAAGAGTCGCCGGGGATTCGTCCGCGACGCGCCCCTGTGCGGCGCGCCTTATTAGAGACCGATTTTCAAACCGAAATTCGAGACTTTACGGCTAAAACCCACTGAAATCTTCTTGGTAAAGCGGTTACCTCGAAATACTGTCGCCCGCCGGGGGAACTTAACCAACAAGAGAAGCAAGGATGAAACTTTTAGGGCGTTTATTATGTAGTCGCCTGCGGCCGAGCCGGAACAAGACGCGGCGGTAGAGCGTTTAACTCAGGCAAATTGTATTCCCAGACCGACTTGAGGGGGATTCGATGAAATTGTCAGGATTTAGACCGTGTCGGGGGAAGTTAAAGGCTTATCTCATCCGAAAACCAGAAGAAATCCAAAATAATCAATTCGGGAAGACCGCTTAACTGTTTTTGTTTTGCGCGCATTGTAACACCATTCTCCCCTTTGGCAAGCAACATTTAGGTTCGATTTTTCACCACTCCAACAAAAGCACGCCGCACGGAACCGCGTTATTCAGTCGAGGTGAAAGACCTCCTCCAGATTTTCGGAGAGGGGGCTGTCGTCCGGGTTCGTCAGCATCAAATCCTTCATGTAGGCCCACCAGCGTCGGCAGACTTCCGTCTCCGCGATCTGCCGCCAAAGCTCCTCCGACTCGACCTCGGCGTACGCGAACAGCCTCTCCGTCCCGGGCTTGTGGAAGATGGAGTAGTTGCGCACGCCGTGCGCGCGCAGAACCTCCTCCAACTCCGGCCACACGGGGTTGTGCCGACGCTCGTACTCCTCGCGCCGGCCCGGCTTCAACTTCATCAGGAAGGCTTTCCGAATCATGCGAGCGTCAGTGTCAGGCGCGTGACGGAGGCGGGCGCGAAGCGGTAGACGAGGCGCCCGCCCGCGCCGACGTTGACCGGCTCGTCGCGCGGCTCGAGCCCGCGCGGGTTCTGGAAGCTGTTGTGCGCGTGGATGTCCGTCGAGCTGAGCACGCGCGCCTGCGCGGAGGCGACGCGCCCGCCGACGACGTTGATCTCGGTCTCGCGCGCGCCCTTCGCGTCCGGGTTGACGGCCGTGAGCGTCAGCGTCTTGCCGCTCAAAGACGCGGAGCCGGACAGGCCCCAGAACTCCTGCCGGCCGGGGCTGCTGCCGCCGCGCATGTAGGAGACGTGCGGCGCGATGAACTCCGTGCGCAGAGCCTGCGCGCCCTGGTGCGGCGCGTACATCTCGAAGACGTGGAAGTTCGGCGTGACGATGAACTTGTCCTCGTAGGCGAGGAAGAGCGAGTGGATGGTGTTGATGAGCTGCGCCGGGTTCGCCATCGCCACCTTGTCCGCGTGGCGCTGGAAGGTGTCGAGGTTGACGGCCGAGATGAGCGCGTCGCGCAGCGTCGAGTAGTACGCGTAGAGGTAGCCCGCGGGCATCGAAGGCTCCTGCGTGTTGTGCCACGCGCCCCACTCGTCCACGGCGAGTTTGACGCGGCGCTGCGGGTCGGTCTCACCCAACACGGCCCAGTGCGAAGTGATGAGCGACTCCATGCGGTCGGAGCGGTGAATCAACTCGTACCACTCGTCGTCGGTGTAGACGAGGGGGTCGCCCTTCCCCGTCGTGCCCGAGTAGTAGTGCAGGCCGAAGCCGTAGACCCGCTCGGCCATGCGCGGCCCCTTCTCCATGAGCTTGGTGAAGAAGCGGCGCGTCCAGCCCGTGTCGGCGCCGTTCGGCCCCGTGGCGATGAAGTTGACTTGACGTTCTGGTAGGTCGGCACCCACGCGGTGTACTTGCGGAACTCGGTCGCGTACTCCTCGGGCGTGAGGTCGCCGCCGCAGCCCCAGGACTCGTTGCCGATGCCCCAGTAGGCGACGTTGTAAGGGTCGCGGTCGCCGGCCGCGGCGCGCGCGTCCGAGAGGGTTGTCAGACCCGCGGGCGCGTTGCAGTACTCGACCCATTCGAGGAACTTGCGCACGTCGAGGCTGCGCAGGTTGGCGGCGAAGTAGGGCTGCGAGCCCGTCAACTTGCAGAACTGCATGAACTCGCCGGTGCCGAACCAGTTCGGCTCGTACTTCTGCGGCCCCGACTTCAGGTTCTTGTAAGCGTCGGTCGCCTTGTAGTTGGTGTCGGCCCAGAAGTTGACGCGCCGCGGTCGCTTGTCGCGCGGGCCGAGGCCGTCGCGCCAGTCGTACTGGTCGGCGAAGCAGCCGCCGGGCCAGCGCATGACGCCCGGCTTAATCCTCTTGACGTGCTCGACGAGCGCGCGGCGGATGCCGCCGATGTTCGGCACCTTCGAGTTCTCGCCGACCCAGATGCCGTCGTAGACGACGCCGCCCAGGTGCTCGATGAAGTGGCTGTAGATGTTCGGCGAGATGGTGCCGACGGGCTCGTTCAGGAGCACTTCGACCTTCGCCTCCGCCCCCTGCGCGCCGCGCGGCGCGACGAGCGCCAGAGCCCCCGCGGCCAGCGCGCCGCCCACGAATTCACGTCTGCCGACTGCCATCCTTCTCCCCCTCCGCCCGCGAAGATTAGTCCGAGCCTGCTTAACGCGCGACCGTCGACACGGTCGCGCTCAGAAGTTGAAGCGGTCGATGTTCTCTTTGTTGAAGATGAAGGGCGCGCCGAGCCGCACCTCGTCGCCCGCGACCTCGATCTTGCCGAGCCGCCCCGCGGTGAGCTCGCGTCGCCGGCCTTCAGCTGTCCGTTGCGCGAGCGCGTTCGAGGCGTAGACCGTCAGGTACCCGAGGTCAACCGTGTTCCAGAGCACGATGGACTCGATGACGCCCTCCTTGATGTACGGCCGGCACATGTTCGGGAGCGAGAGGCCCGTGACCTTCACGTCCGTGCGCCCCGACTGCTTGACGGCCTCGGCGGCGCCGGGCACGGCGGGCGCGGCGATGGCCATGATGAGCTTGACGTTGGGGTAGACCTTCAGGACGGTCTGCGTCTCGGCGAACGCGCGGTCGCGGTCGCCCTCGCTCGGCTGGATGGCGACGAGCTTGAGGTCGGGATACTTCTCGGCCAGACGCTCCTTGATGTACTTGATCCACTCGTTCTGGTTGGCGGCGCTCAAGGAGGCGGTGATGATGGCGAACTCGCCCTTGCCGCCCATGATGCGCGCGGCCTCGTCGGTCAGGGTGTAGCCGATGCCCTGCGGCGTCGCCTGGTTGATGAAGAAGTCGCGCGCGTCCTTCTCGGCGTCGGCGTCCCACGTGACGACCTTGATGCCCTTCTCGCGGGCCTTGCGCAGGACGGTCGAGATGCCGACCTTGTTCTCGACGCTGACGGCGATGGCGTCCACGCCGCGCGTGATCCACGCCTCGACCACCTCGTTCTGCTTCGCGGGGTCGAGGTCGGTCGGCCCGTCCCAGAGCAGCTCGACGCCCAGCTCCTTCGCCGCCTCGTCCGCGCCCGGCCTTGCAACTGACGAAGTACGGGTCGCCCTTCGCCTTCGGCATCAGCGCGACGACGGCCTTTTTACCGCCCGCGGGCTGCGCCGTGCCCGCCCCCTGCGCGCCCGCGCCCGTGGCGGCGGCGCCCGACGCCGCGCTGCTCCTTCACGGAGCGCACGAGCATCCAGTTGCTTCCCGCGACGATCAGCGCGCCGAGCAGGATGACGGCGCTCAGGACTGCGACTTGCGAGTTTCTCACCTCTTCGTCCTCCGCGATGTTTGACGGTGCGCGCCGGTCGTGTGCGCGCGCGCGTCGAAAGTCGGTCAAGCAGAATCGTCGCGACGAGCAGCGCGCCCGTCAGGATGCCCGCCAGCTCGGCCGGCTGCGCCGAGAGCCGCAGCCCGTTCTGCAGGATGACGATGCCGAACAGCCCGAGCAGCGTCCCCAGCACCGTCCCGCGCCCGCCGAAGATCGACGCCCCGCCGAGCACCACGGCCGTGATCGCCATCAGCTCGTAGCCCGTCCCCGCGTCCGACTTCGCCTGACCCAGGTGCGCGACGTAGACGACCGCCGCGAGGCTCGACGCTAAACCCGACAGAACATAAACAAGCGTCAGGCGCGAACGCACGGGGATGCCCGCGTAGCGCGCGCCCTCGGCCGAGTAGCCGATGGCGTAGAGGCTCCGCCCGTACGCCGTGCGTTGCAGCCACCACCAGACGCCGGCGGCCGCCGCCGCGAGGATGAAGAGCTGCGTCGGCACGAGCCCGCCGACGTAACCCTGACCGAGGAACAGAAAGCCCTGCGAGAAGCCCGAGTAGTTCTCGACGCCGCGCGTCAAGCCCTCGGCGACGCCGCGGAAGAGCGAGAAGGTGCCGAGCGTGACGATGAGCGGCGGGAAGTTCAGACGCGTGATGATGAGCGCGTTCAGCAGCCCGCCCAGAGCCCCCACGCAGAGCGTGAGCCCGATCGCCACCGGCATCGGGAGCCCCGCGTCCCGCCACAGCGCGCCCGAGCACGACCGCCGCCAGCCCCATCATCGACCCGACCGACAGGTCGATGCCGCCCGTGATGATGATGGGCGTCAAGCGCCAGCGCCAGCAGCCCTATCTCGACGGCGAGGCGCGTGATCTCGAACGCGTTCCCGCTCCCGAGAAAGTTGCTGCCCGTCAACGCGAAGACGGCGCACTCGGCGAGGATGACGACGAGCAGCACCCACTCGTTGTTCGGGAAGACGCGCTCGCGCCACGGCGCCGTGAGCTTCAGCGTGCGTGCTTCCGGCTGCGGCACGGCTTCGCTCATTTGGCGCCCTCGCAGTCTTCAACGTCAGACCGCCCACGCGCATCCGCTCGAAGTGTCCGAGCGCCACGTCGGAGACGAGCGCCGCCAGAATGATCGCGCCCTGAATCGCCTTCTCCCAGAAAGGGTTGATGCCGACGAACGTCAGGGCCGTCCCTATCGTCCCCAGCAGCGCCGCGCCGATGAGCGTCCCCACCAGAGTCCCGCGCCCGCCCGTAATCGCCGCCCCGCCGACGACGACCGCGGCCACGGCCTTCAACTCAAGCCCGATGCCGGCGTTGCTCGGCACGGCCGAGAACCGCACCGCGTTCAAGAGCGCCGCCAACCCCGTCAGCGCGCCCATCAACACGAAGACGCCGAAGACCACGCGCCGCGGCTCGATGCCCGCGAGCCGCGCCGCCTCCGCGTCCGACCCCACAGCGTAGACCGCGCGCCCCGCGCCCAGATTCCTCAACATCCAACTGAACGCGGCCAGCACGCCCAACGCGACCCCGACGATGAGCCACTGCGCCAGACGTCTGCCCCAGCCCGAACCACTGGAAGTTCGACGGAAGGTTCTGCACCCACTCGCCCTGCGTCACCCAGCGCAGCGCGTCGCGCCACGCCACGAGCATCGCCAGCGTCACGATGATCGAAGGCAGACGCAGGTAGCCCACCAGCGCCCCGTTCAACGCGCCCATCAGCGCGCCGAGTAAGATGCACCGACGGCAGCAGCAGCGCGACGGGCACGCCCTCCTTCGCCAGCCACCCCGCCGCCACGCTGCACACGGCGAACTGCGACCCGACCGAGATGTCGATCTCCCCGACCAGAATCACCAGCGTCATCCCCACCGCCACCAGCAGCACCGGCGCGTTATTCAACGCCAGGTCGCGCAGGTTCCCCGCCCCGAAGAACGACGGCGCGGCCACGCCCACGGCCAACAGCAGCGCCACGTACGCCAGCGCCGCCGAGAGTTCACGCTTGTATCGACTAACGTTCATCTGCTTTTCAGCCGCCCAGCCCCCGCCGCGTCAGCGGCGCCTGAGTTTAGCCCGGCCTTTCAAGGCCGGGTCAGCGTCGAATCGAATCGCCGCGTCGCGTCAGCGACGCCTGAACATGCGCGTAGGTCTCAGCCGTCGCTGATGCGACGCGGCACGCCGGCCATCATCGTTCCCGGCCTTGAAAGGCCGGGTTAAATTCAAACGCCGCTGACGCGGCGGGAAACCCGAGCGCCGTTAGGCGGCGGGCGCGACCTCTTCGGGGCTGTGGCCGAGCGCGAGCGCGAGGACTTTCTCCTGCGTGGCGTCGGCGCGGTCGAGCATTTCGACGATCGTGCCGCCGTACATGACGGCGACGCGGTCGCTCATCCCGAGAATTTCGGGCAGCTCGGAGGAGATCATCAGGACCGCGACGCCCTCGGCGGCGAGGTCGGTCATCAGGGCGTGTATCTCCGACTTGGCGCCCACGTCGATGCCCTGCGTCGGCTCGTCGAGGATGAGCACCGAGGGTTTGGTCAAGAGCCAGCGGGAGAGCGCGACCTTCTGCTGGTTGCCGCCCGAGAGCGTCGCGACGGGGACGTAGATGGCCGGCGTCTTCACGCCGAGCCGGCGCGAGTAGTCGCCCGCGAGCTCCCGCTCGCGCTTGAAGTCGAGCGCGCCGCGCCGCGATATCTGGTCGAGCGAGGCGAGCGTGATGTTGGCGCCGATCTGCATGTCGAGGATGACGCCGTGCCGGCGCCGGTCTTCGGGCAGGTAGGCGATGCCGCGCCGGATGGCCCCGGCGGGGCTGCCGATGCGCACGCGCTCGCCGCGCAGAAGTATCTCGCCGGAGTCGACGGGCGTCAGGCCGAAGACCGCGCGCGCCAGCTCCGTCCGCCCCGCGCCGACGAGCCCCGCCGAGCCCGACGATCTCGCCCGCGCGCACAGAGAGGTTGACGTCCCTTGATCCCCGACTCGGCGCAGCCGAGGTCGCGCAGCTCAAGCACCACGTCGCCCAGCGGCACCTCTCTCTTGGGGAAGACGGCCGACAGCTCGCGCCCGACCATCATCTGGATGAGCTGCTGCCGGTTGACCTCCGCCATCGGGCGCGTGTCGATGGTGCGCCCGTCGCGCAGCACCGTCACGCGGTCGGCGATGACGGGCAGCTCCTCCAGACGGTGCGAGATGTAGACCATGCCGACGCCGCGCTCGCGCAAACTGACGGATGACGTGGAAGAGGTTCTGCGTGTCCTCCTCGGAGAGCGAGGCGGTCGGCTCGTCGAGTATCAAGACCTTCGCGTCGGCGCCGAGCGCGCGGGCGATCTCGACGAGCTGCTGCTGCGGCATCGTGAGGTCGCCCGCGTCCGCGTCCGGGTCGATGCGCGCGCCGACCTGCGCGAGCAGCTCGGCCGCCCGCCGTTCGGCGCGCGCGCCAGTCCACGCGGCCGCCCATGCCGGACTGCTCGACGCCGAGCGCGATGTTCTCCGCGACGGTCAGCTCCGGGAAGAGCGCGGGCTGCTGGTAGATGGCCGCGACGCCCAGCGCCTTCGCCACGCGCGGCGAGTTGTGTGGTGACGGTCTTGCCTTCGATCTGAAGCTCGCCGCCGTCCGCCGAGACCGCGCCGGTGATGATCTTGATGAGCGTGGACTTGCCCGCGCCGTTCTCGCCGATGAGCGCGTGCACCTCGCCCGCGCGCAGCTCAAGCGAGGCGCTCTTGAGGGCCTGCACGCCCGCGTACGACTTGGTGATGTCGGTCGCTCGCAGGAGCGGGACTTCAGCCATTGCCTTCCCCCTCGATGACGACGACGTAGAGTTCGGCCGGGCCGTGGACGCCGATAGCCAGCGTCAGCTCGATGTCCGAGGTGCGCGAGGGGCCGGTGATGAAAGTCACCGCGCGGCTCAGGCCGCCTTCGCCCCTGTCGTTGATGGCTTGCAGCACCTCGCCGAAAGTCTGCCGGACGTTTCGGGCCTCGATGATCGCCACGTGCGCCGACGGGGACGAGCGAGGCGAGCCGGTGGCGTTCGGCGTCCGACTCAAGCACGAGCGTCCCCGTCTCGGCCACGCCCCACTGCGCGCCCGTCACGCCGAGGTCGCAGTCGAACAGCTCTTCGGCCGACGCATTCTCAAGCACCTCCGCCGGCAAGCGCCGCGAGGTTCATCACACGACCCGCCAGCGGCGAGTCCGACACGGCGACGCGCTGCGAGTTCCGCTGCTCCGCTATCTGCCGCAACGCCGTCGGCCGCCGCCGCCTCATCCTTCACGACGAGGCAACGGCCCGCCACCGCTTCGAGCGCCTGACGAAAACGCTCGACCGCAGTCCCCTCGAACACGACGGCGGCGCCGCCTCGCGCGCCGACACGTCTTCGCCGTGCGCCGTCGCGGCGTGGTGCGCGGCCCGCACGGCGTCGTGCGGCGCGCTCGCCGCCAGGTGCCCGCGGATGGCGGCGAACATCTCGCGCCTCGCCTCTTCGTTTCGTCTCTGCTCGGCTGACATATCGTCCCTGCACAATAGCGGTCAGAACCACGGGTAGCGGGTGGCCCATGGTTATTCGCCCGTGCCGCGTCGAACAGGGCCACGGCCGCTCCGCGGGGGTTCCGAACCCTTACTCTCCGCGCGCCACTGCTCGCGGAAGGTGCGCGGGGCGAGCGGCGGCGCGTCGCGCCACTCGGTCCACGCGGCGAGCGGCGGCGCGAGCTTCGCCATGCAGGCCGCCGACCTTGCCGATGCGGCCGCCGCGCACGACCGCGCGTTGCAGCACGCGCGCCACGCGCGCCCCCCAGAGGTAGAGCGCCGGGCTCGACCACACGCGCGCGTAGAGCCCGAAGGCGAGACGCTCCAGCGGCCGACTCTTCACCGGCCCGTGCTGGTCGGCCGTGCCCGCGGCCGTCCCCTCGGTCACCTCCGCGCGCAGGTGCAGGAGCAGCTCGGGGATGTCTATCTTGACGGGGCAGACCTCGCGGCACGCGCCGCACAGGCTCGAAGCGTAAGGCAGTTGCGCCGAAGCTTTGAGCCCCGAGAGCTGCGGCGTAATCACCGCGCCGATGGGGCCGGGGTAGACCGAGCCGTACGCGTGGCCGCCGACCTGCTGGTAGACCGGGCACGCGTTCAGGCACGCGCCGCAGCGTATGCACGCCAGCGACTGCCGCGTCACCGGGTGCGCGAGCATCCGCGAACGCCCGTTGTCCATCAGGACGATGTGCAGCTCCTCCGGCCCCTCGTCCTCCGCGCCCCGCTTCGTCCCCGTGATCAAAGACTGGTAGGCCGTCAGACGTTGCCCCGTGCCCGAGCGCGGCAGGAGCTTGAGAAAAACGTCGAGGTCGGTGAACTTCGGGATGACCTTCTCGATGCCCATCACGGCGATGTGCGTCCGCGGCAGGCTCGTCGTCAGGCGCGCGTTGCCCTCGTTCTCGAGGATGAGGATGGTGCCCGTCTCGGCCACGCCGAAGTTGACGCCGGTGATTCCGACCTCCGCCTCGGCGAAGCTGCGGCGCAGGATGCGCCGCGCCGCGCCCGTCAGCACGGCCACGTCGTCGGTCGGGGGGATGCCGACCTTCTCCGCCAACAGCTCCGCGATCTGCCGCTTCGACTTGTGGATGGCGGGCACGACGATGTGCGACGGCGTCTCGTGCGCGAGCTGGATGATCCACTCGCCGAGGTCCGTCTCGACGGGCGCCAGCCCTTCGGCTTCGAGCGCGGCGTTGAGGTGTATCTCCTCGGTCGCCATGCTCTTCGACTTCACCACGCGCGAAGCGCCCTTCGCGCGTATCAACCCGAGGACTATCCGGCAAGCCTCCGCCCCGTCCCGCGCCCAATGAATCTGCGCGCCGGCCCGCTCCGCGTTACCGACGAACTCTTCGAGATACCTGTCGAGGTGCGCGAGCGTCTCGTCCTTCGCCGCCCGCGCACGCTCGCGCAACCCCTCCCAGTCCTCGACCGTCGCCATCGCCTCCTTGCGCCGCCCGCCGAACGTCGTCGCCAGGTTGCGCAGAGCCCCGCGCAACTGCACGTCCTGGAGCGCCTCGCGCGCGTTCCGGTCGAAGGTCTCTGAAGTCTGTTGGTGCATCACCAAATATGCAGCAGGCGAATGTAGCAGGCCTTTCAAGGTAAGACTGCTGTCGAGAATTTAGATTCAATCTTCAACAAACATAATGCGGAGCGGCTGCCTACTGCATACTACCTCTCACTCTCTCGACGCGAGCAACTCCGCCAGGTGCATCGTGCGCACCGCGGAGTTGTTGCGCGTCAGCCGGCCGCCGATCTGCATCAGGCAGCTCGCGTCGCCGGAGACGACGGCGCGGACGCCGGCACGCTCAATCGCGTCGATCTTGTTGTCGAGGATGGCGACGGAAATCTCCGGGTACTTCACCGAGAACGTCCCGCCGAAGCCGCAGCACGCGTCGGCGTTCGCCAGCTCGACGAACTCCGCGCCGCGCACGCCGCGGATCAGTTTGCGCGGCTCCTCGCGCAGCCCGAGGTCGCGCAGGCCGTGGCAGGCGTCGTGCCACGTGACGCGCCCTTTGAAGCTCGCGCCCACGTCCTCGACCTTGAGCACGTTGACGAGGAACCCGCCGAACTCGTGCGTGCGCGCGGCGAGCGCTTCGGCGCGGCGGCGCCACGGCTCGTCGTCGGCGAACAGCTCGTGGAAGTGGTGCGCCATCGCCGTACACGACCCCGAGGGGCTGACGACGTAGTCGGCCCCGCCGTCCTCGAAGACCTCGATGAAGCGGCGCGCGAGCCGGCGCGCGTCCGTGCGATAGCCCGTGTTGAAGGCCGGCTGGCCGCAGCACGTCTGCCGCTCGTCGAAGACGACCTCGCAGCCCGCGCGCCGCAGGACTTCGACCGCGCTCGCCCCGACCGCGGGCCAGAGCTGGTCAACCAGACACGTGACGAAGAGCGAGACTCTCATCCGTATCCTTCGGCTCACGCGAGCATCGACGCGAAGGCGCGCTTGAGGTCGTCGATCACCTCGTCCGACATCGGCGCGACCTCGCCGATGAGGCGGCTGTTGACGAGCGCCTCGGAGGTTGACTCAAGCACTTCGAGCCGGTCGAACGCTTCGAGCACGTTCGCGCCGAAGACGAGCACGCCGTCGTTCTCAAGCAGCGCGATGGGCGCGCGCAGAGAGACCTGTCGCGCGAGCGCTTCCGGGTCGCGGAACTGCACGCCGTAGGGGACGCGCGACACGTCGCGCAACAGCAGGTAGCTCTCGGGAATGGTGCGCGAATCGAGCGGCGCGCGCGTCACGCTGAAGGCCGTCACGTTCACCGGCGAGGCGTTCAGGACGGCGCCGACCTGCGGGTGGCGCTCGTAGATGGCCTGATGGTTGCGCGCGGCGCGGCTCGCGCGCTTGCCCGCCTCGGAGCGGCCCGCCGCGCACGAGCACGAGGTCTTCGACGTCGAGCGTGTGCCGGTCAACCTGATAAGGCGTGATGAGAAAAGAGTCCTCGTCCACGCGCGCCGAGAAACTGCCGCCCGTGCTGATGAAGAGGCGCTGCTGGTAGCCGCGGCGCGTGAAGTCCACGAGTTGCCGGCGCAGCTCGCACTCGACGCTCGAAGGCGCGCCGGGCTCGAACTCTTCGAGCGGCGGCACCTGATTGCGCAGCTCCAACTCCTCTTCACTCAGATAACGCACTTCGCCGAGCAGCCTCGCCTTGACGAGCGTCTTCGCGGTGAACTCAAGCGTCTCGAACTTCTGGAACGCGTTCTGCAAACTCTGCCCGCCGACGGCGACGCCGTGGTTCTCCAGCACGACGCTGTCGAAGCCTTTGGCGAAAGTCTCGGCGATACTCTTCCCCAGATCGCTGCTGCCGGGCAGCGCGTAGGGCGCGAAGCCGACGGGGCCGCAGACGTGGCGCGACTGGTGGAAGAGGCGCGTGTCGGGCGCCTGCCCCGTGATGCTGAAGGCGACGAGCGCGACCGCGTGCGCGTGGACGACGCCGCGGAGGTCGGGGCGCGCGCGCGTAGATCATCTGGTGGAACGGGCAGCTCGGATGAAGGCGGGTGCAAGCCCTCGTTCGAGCCGTCGGGACGCACGCGGACGATGTCTTCGCGGCGCAGGCCGCCCTTGTCCACGCGCGCGGGCGTGACCCAGACCGTGCCGTCCGGCTCGCGGATGGAGAGGTTGCCGCCCGAGGTCGTCGTCATGCGGTAACGATAGATGCGCTCCATCGTCTGCATGATCTCGTCGCGCGGGTGCAGGTACTTTGCAGAGTCTGCTCATCTGTTGCGCCCTACTTGTTCTTACATCCTTCAGGCCGCGGCGGCCGCTTCGAGGTAGCGCGCCTCGACCTCGCGTAGCGCCGCGCGGCCTCTTCCGTCTTCTCGTTAAGCGCGCGGCTCGAACCTGCGCAGGGAGACGTTCCCCGAGACGTGACGGCGCTGCCTTCGGCGAGCGACGCGAAGCGGCCGGCGCTGACGGCCTGCACGAGCACGTTGCCCGTCACGGTCGCCTCGACCGGCCCGGCGAGCACGGCCTTCCGGGTCGCGTCCGCGGTCGCCTGATTGAGATAGTCGTTGCGGCTCCCGCCGCCGACGATCTGCACGCCCTCGACGCTGCTCCCCGGTCAGTTCTTCAATCGTGCGCAGCACCGACGCGTAGCGCAAGGCGAGCGAGTCGAGTATCACCTTCGTCAGCCGCCGGTGCGTCTTCGATCGCGACGCGCTGCCCGGTCTCTGCGAGCTGCGCCGCGACCGCTTCGAGCATCGAAGGCGGGTTGAAGAGCCGCGGGTCGTCGGGGAAGATGAAGCCCTGATGTTCTTTAAGCTCACCGACCCGGCCGAGCAGTTCGTCGTACTCGACGCCGACGCCGCGCGCGGCCCACTCGGCGCGGCACGACTCGAAGACCCAGAGCCCCATCACGTTCTTCAGGAAGCGGACGGTGCCGAAGGCGCCGCCCTCGTTCGTGAAGTTGTGGCGCGCGACCTCGGCTTGAGACGAGCGGCCCGGCGCGCTCGACGCCGACGAGCGACCACGTGCCCGAAGAGATGTAAGCCCAACCCGCTTCGAGCGGCGCGCCCGCCACCGCGCTCCCCGTGTCGTGCGTCGCCGGCGCGACGACCCTCACGCCTTCGAGCCCTAACTCTTCAGCAACCGCCGGCGCCAGCGGGCCGAGGTCTGTCCCCGGCGGGAACTATCTCCGCCAGGAGGCGTCCCGGCAGCCCCAGACGCTCTATCAACTCCACGTCCCACTCGCCCGTCTGCGCGCCGACCAACTGCGTCGTCGTCGCGTTCGTGTACTCGCACGCGGCGCGGCCCGTGAGCATGAAGTTGATGAGGTCGGGAATCAGCAGCAGCCGCGCGGCCTCTTCGCGGAAAGCCTTCGCGCGCGTGCGCGAACAACTGGTAGAGCGTGTTCAGTTCGAGGAACTGAATCCCCGTGCGCGCGAACAGCTCCTCGCGCGGGACGACGCGGAAGACCTCGTCCATCATGCCGCGCGTCCGCGCGTCGCGGTAGCAGACCGGGTTCTCGATCAAACTCCCGCCCGGCATCGACCAGTCCGTAATCGACCGCCCAACTGTCAACCCCGACGCTCCGCACCGCGCGCCCCAACTGCCGCGCGCGCGCGCCGGCCTCGCGCAACCCCGCCTTAATCTCTCCGAGGATCTCCGCGAACGGCCAACGCAGACGCCCGCCCTCCTCGCGCGGCGGATACTTGAACCGCCGCACCTCTTCGAGCAGCAGCTCACCCTCGGCCACGCCGCACAGGAAGACGCGCCCGCTGCCCGCGCCGAGGTCAACCGCGATGTAGAGCGAATCGTCCATCAGAGATCAGTGGCAATAGGCAGCTTGAACTATAAGACATCGTCGCCCCGTCCGGGGCGTCTCCTCACGCAGCTGTTCAAGCTGCCGACTGCCATACTGCCGACGGCCGACTCTCCTTAAACAATCCCTGAAGCCGCCGCGCCCTTCTGCGCGGGGCGCTCTTCGGCCTTGTGCTGGCGGTAGCCGCTGGCGCGGTAGGCGGCGATGGGGTCGATGGCGCCGCCCTCGCGCTCGCGGGCGCGGGCGAGGATGGGCGACACGTCGGTCGTGAACGCCTGCTTGAGCGTGGCGAGCGCCATCAGCGGGTCGCAGTTCGTCTGCGCCTCGGTCAGCGCATCGCGGTCTACGAGATGCGCCTGGACGTAGGCGCGCGAAAGCTCCACGGCGCTCGACATCAACGACTCGACGGGGTCGGTGACGTTGTGCGACTGGTCGAGCATGTAGGCCGGCGCGAAGTTCTCGACCTTCGACAGCTCGGCGTCCACCAGCTCGTTGAAGATGAGGAAGAGCTGGAAGGGCTTGATCGAGCCCGCGTCGAGGTCGTCGTCGCCGTACTTCGAGTCGTTGAAGTGGAAGCCGGCGAGTTTGCCGAACTGGATGAGGCGCGCGACGATCATCTCGATGTTGACGTTCGGCGCGTGGTGGCCGAGGTCCACGAGGCAGAACGCCTGCGGCCCCAGCTCGCGCGCGCAGTGGTAGCTCACGCCCCAGTCGTTGATGACCGTCGAGTAGAAGGCCGGCTCGTAGAACTTGTGCTCGATGAAGAGCCGCCAGTCCGAAGGCAAAGCCTTGTAGATGTCGCGCATGCTGTCGAGGTAGAGCTCCAGCACGCGGCGGAAGTGGTGCTGACCGGCGAAATTCCCGCCGTCGCCGATCCAGACCGTGTGCGCCTTCGAGCCGATCTTTTGACCGAGCTCGATGCACTCGACGTTGTGCTCGACGGCCTGCCGGCGCACGGCCGCGTCCGGGTGCGTGAGGCTGCCGTACTTGTAGGAGTGCGGCTGCCCGACCTGATCCTGGAACGTGTTCGAGTTCATCGCGTCGAAGTGGAGGCCGCGCGCGCGCGCGAACTCGACGAGCGCGTTCGGGTCTTCGGGCCTGTCCCAGGGGATGTGGAGCGAGACGCCGGGCGTCGAGCGGACGAGCTTGTTGATGGTCGCGCAGTCTTCCAGCTTCTCGAAGATGCCGCGCGGCTCGCCCACGCCGGGGAAGCGCGCGAAGCGCGTCCCGCCCGTGCCGACGCCCCACGAGGGCACGGCCACGCGGAAGGCTTGCGCCCTGGCCGTCAGGTCTTCGATGTCGCGGCCGCGGCGGCGGAGCTGGCGGCCTAAGTGCTCGTAGTCCTCCTCGACCCAGGCCTGGCCGCCCTGTTCTGCTCGGCGATGAAGTCGTCGTCAATCTCGAAGTGAGTAGCCATGTATCTGTCTCCTACCTGAGGAAGCCGTCCTGCAAGCCGCCGTCGACGGGGATGACGTGCCCCGTCGTCTTCGCCAGCCGTTTCGAGACGAGCAGGAAGATGCCTTCGGCCTGATCGTAGGGCTCGATGGGCGTCTGCGTGAGCGAGCGCTTGGCGTAGAACTGCGCCAGCTTGTCGCGCAACGCCTCGGTCTCTTCGGACTCGTCGAAGTCGATGTTGTACTTGGTCGAGCGAGGCGATGACGCGGTCGCGCGGGAACATCGTGCTGCCCTTGACCACGGTCGCGGGGGCGACGGCGTTGACGCGGACGAGCGGGGCGAACTCGACGGCCAGCTCGCGCGTCAGGTGGTTGGCCGCGGCCTTGCTCGTGTCGTAGGCGAGGCTCCCCTTCTTGGCGACGACGGCGTTGGCGCTCGTCGTCAGGACGATGTTGCCGGTCAGGCCCTGCTTCTTGAAGATTTGGTAAGCCTCGTCGGCGACGACGTAGGCGCCGGTGACGTTGATGCCGAAGGTCAGGGCCCAGTGGCGGTCTTCGACGCGGCCCGTCTTGTCGGGCGGGACGAAGACGCCGGCCGTGACGACGACCGCGTCGATGCCGCCGTAGGCGAGCATCGCGTCCTCGAACATCCGCGCGGACGCTCTCGCGGTTCGTGATGTCGCACGCGAGGCCGATGGCCGGGCCGCAGTTGCTGATCCCCGTCCCGGCGACGCCGATGCCCGGGCCGTACTGCGCGATGATCTCCTGCGCGGTCTCCTTCGCGGACTCTTCGTTCAGGTCAACGCAGACGATGTGCGCGCCCTCTTTGACCAGGCGATGCGCGGTCTCTTTGCCGATGCCGGCGCCGGCGCCGATGACGACGATGACCTGCCGGTCGAGTTCCTTCTCGGGCGGCATGCGGCGGAGCTTGGCCTCTTCGAGCAGCCAGTACTCGATGTCGAACGCCTCCTGCTGGTCCATCGCCTCGTACTCGTCGATGGCCTCGGCGCCGCGCATGACCTCGATGGCGCAGTTGTAGAACTCGGCCGTCACGCGCGACTCGCTCTTGTTCTTGCCCCACGCGAGCATCCCGAGGCCGGGGATGAGGACGACCGTCGGGTTCGGGTCGCGCATCGCGGGCGAGTCCGGGTGCTTGCAGCGCTCGTAGTAGGCCGCGTAGTCCTTGCGGTACTCGACGATGCCGTCGGCAATCGCCTTCCTGAGCGACTCGATGTCGCCCGTCGCGGGGTCCCACTCGACGAAGAACGGCTTGATCTTCGTGCGCAGGAAGTGGTCGGGGCAGGACGTGCCGAGCGCGGCGAGGCGCGGCGCGTCGTGGCTGTTGACGAAGCGGAGCATCCGCTCGTCGTCCTGCACCGTGCCGACGAAGCGCTTGCCGGACGAGACCTGCCCGCGGACGAACGGGATGATCTCCGCGATGATGCGGCGGCGGTCTCCTTCGGCGAGCGGCGCGTGCTTCCGGCCGCCGAAGGTCTCTTCGCCCCTGTCCTTCGACTCGATGTAGCGCGCCGCGCGGTCGATGATCTCCAGCGCCGTCTCGTAGCAGGTCTTGTCGTCGTTGCTCCAACTGCTCATGCCGTGGTGGCCGAGCAGGATGCCCTTGGCCTGCGGGTTCTCCTGAATCAACTGCTCGATCTTCAGACCGATGTCGAAGCCCGGGCGCTGCCAGGGGATGTAGATGACTTCGTCGCCGTAAATCTCTTTCGTCAGCCGCTCCTGGTTGACGGAGGCGGCGACGGCGATGACGGCGTTCGGGTGGAGGTGATCGACGTGCGCGTAGGGGACGAGCGTGTGGAGCGGCGTGTCGATGGAGCCGGCGCGCGGGTTGAGGTTGTAGACGCAGTGGCTGTACATCGGGTACATCGCGTCTTCGATCTCCGTCTTCGGCCCGCGCTCGGGGTCGTTCAGATAGAGCGGCCTCATCGCGCGAATCTTGTCGAGGTAGAACGAGGCGAAGCCGTCGCGCTTGGCCGTGCGCAGGTCGCCGCCCGAGCCCTTGACCCAGAGGACTTCGACCTCCTGCCCCGTCAGAGGGTCGCGCTCGGAGAGCTTGGAAGAGGTGTTGCCGCCGCCCGTGTTCGTGAGCGTCAGGTCCTCGCCCAGCTTGTTCGAGCGGTAGACGAGACGGTCGAGCCCCGAGAGTTGGTCCGCGACCTCGTCCTGCCAGAGGTACTTCACGTATTCAAAAGATTTCTTTTCGCGTTGGCTGCTCATACATCCTCCCTGCGTCTCCGGACCCCGGCCCGTGCGTCTGTCGAGCGTCGGGCGGGCGCGGTCAAGCGGTTAACTCTGCGGGGCCGTACATACCGAAGTCGCACGCGTCGCGGGCGCGCGCCCGGGCTCAATAAAGACTCGCTCCGGTTTTCAGGTCTTGCTTCTAACGGGGTAGGCGGAATTCTACTCGGTCGGGGCCGGTTTGCCAAACACTAATTCGCGCGCGCCGGCGCGCCGCGCTCCTACTTGCGCGGCGGCGCCGTCGAGTCGCGCGTGATGAGGTGCGTCGGGATGCGCAGCTCCGAGCCCTGCTGTTCGGGGTGCTCGATCATCGCGACGAGCGCCTCGACGACGCGGCGGCCGATCTCGGCGCGCGGCGAGCAGACGGTCGTCAGCGGCGGCTCCGCCAGAGCGGCGAACGCGATGTCGTCGAAGCCGACGACGGAGATGTCCGCGGGTATCGAGAGCCCCGCCTTGCGGAACTCGCGCATCGCCCCGAGCGCCATCATGTCGTTGGCGGCGATGACGGCCGTCGGCAGCTCCTTCGCGGCGAGTATCTCGCTCGCGGCGCGGCGGCCGCCGTCGAGGCGGAAGTCGCCCTCGTAGACCGCCGGTTCGGGCTCGTCGGGCAGGTAGCGCTTCATGAAATCGACGAAGGCTTCGCGGCGGATGACGCCCGAGGGGATGCGGGAGGCGCCGGCGATGTGCGCGATGCGCCGGTGGCCTAAGCTGACGAGGTGGCGGACGGCCTCCTCTATCCCTGCGGCGTAGTCCACGCAGATGTTGCTCATGCGCTCGGAGGCCACGTCGTGGCTGTCGAAGACGACCGAGACCTGCCGCCGCGTGATCTCGTGGAACAGCTCCGAGTCCAGCTCCGAGGTCATCAGGGCCACGCCCGCCATCTTCAGCTCCGAGAGGCGGCGCACGTAGTCGGCGGCGCGCTCGGGGTCGTAGTTGGTGTTGAGCAGGATGACGTTGTAGCCGCGCTCGAAGGCCGCCGACTCGATGGACTTGACCACCTCCGGGAAGAAGGGGTTCGAGATGTCGGAGATGAGCAGGCCGAGCATGTTGCTGCGCCCCGAGGCGAGCGAGCGCGCGTGCGCGTTGGGGTGGTACTCGCAGCGCTCGATGGCGTCCTGCACGCGCTTGCGCGTGTCGTCGGTGACGTACTTGGTGCCGTTGATGACGTGCGAGACGGTCGCGGTCGAGACGCCGGCCTCGCGGGCCACGTCCTTAATCCTTGAGGTCTTGTAGGGAGGAAGCGGCGGGTGTTCGATAACCTGGCTTCGGTGTTCTTCTCTCATCTGATTCTTGCCCGGCGGTTCTCGCCACGTGCGCGGCCTCCCGGGATTGGGAGGCGTTCCACGGCGCGGGGGACGAAGCGAGCCAGCCTGAATGATACTTCGGTCGGGTTGTTTTTAAAAGTCCGGCCGCGTACGTCTGGACGCGGCCGGACTTTCGGAGAGCGTGCGGAGGCTCCGGGCGGGGCCGTCAGCCGTGGCCGCCGACGGCGAGGCGCATGATGTTCTCCTCGGTGCACTCGGCGCGCTCCAGCACGCCCGTGACGCGCCCCTCGTGCATGACGGCGACGCGGTCGCTGACGTTGATGACCTCCTCCATGTCCGAAGAGATCATGATGATGGCGACGCCCGACTCGGCGAGTTTCCTCATCAGCTCGTAAATCTCGGCCTTCGCGCCCACGTCGATGCCGCGCGTCGGCTCGTCGAAGATCAGGACCTTCGGCTCCAGCGCCAGCCACTTCGCCAGCACCACCTTCTGCTGGTTGCCGCCCGAGAGGTTCGCCGCGCGCGCCTCGACCGACGGCGCCTTGACGTTCAGACGCTGGCAGACCTCCTTCGCCCCTTCCCTCTCCTTCTCGAACGAGATGAGCCCGGCCGGCGCGTAGCGCTCCAGCGCGGGCAGCGTTACGTTCTCGCGGATCGGCATGTCCACGATGAGGCCGGCCGTGCGGCGGTCTTCGGGGACGAGGTAGATGCCGTGGCGGATGGCGTCCTGCGGCGAGCGTATGCGCAGCGGTCGAGAGTCGAGCATGCAGGCGCGACTCGACGTGCGGGTCCACGCCGAAGATGGCCTGCGCCGCCTCGCTGCGGCCGGCGCCGACCAGCCCGGCGAGGCCCAGAATCTCGCCGCGCCCCACGTCGAAGCGGACCTGCTGGTCGGGGTAGCGCGTCGTGCGCAGGGACTCGACCTCGAAGTAGCGCGGCCGCCGCTCGCCGACGGGCTGCTGGTAGAAGCTCTCGATGTCGCGGCCGACCATCAGCCGCACCATGTTGTCGTGCGTGATCTCCTCGCGCGCCAGCTCGCCCGCGTTGGCGCCGTCGCGCAGCACGACGGCGCGGTCGGCGATCTCCTTGACCTCGCCGAGCCGGTGCGAGATGTAGATGACGGCGACGCCGTGCTCGCGCAGGTCCTTGACGACCTCGAGCAGGCGCGCCGTCTCCGTGAGCGTGAGCGAGGAGGTGGGCTCGTCCATGATGAGGATGCGCGCGTCGAGCGAGAGCGCCTTCGCGATCTCGACCATCTGCTGCTGCGCGATGGAGAGGCGCGAGAGCGGCGTGTCGGGAGCGATGTCGAGCCCGAGGCGCGCGAGGTGCTTCTTCGTCTCCTCCTGCATCCGCCCGCGGTCGATGAGGCGCAGGGGGCCGCCGCGCGTGGGCTCGCGCCCGAGGAAGACGTTGGCCGCCACGTCGAGGTTGTCGAGGACGTTCAGCTCCTGATGGATGAAGGCGACGCCGTACTTCGTCGCGTCCGAGACGCCGCGGATGACCGCGGGCGCGCCGTCGATCAGGACCTCGCCCGAGTCCGGCTGATGCACGCCCCCGAGCGACCTTCATCAGCGTGGACTTCCCCGCCCCGTTCTCGCCGAGCAGCGCGACGACCTCGCCCTTCGACACCTCAAGGCTCACGCCCTTCAGCGCGTGCACGCCGGGGAAGCGCTTCTCTATCGAACGCATCTGTAGGATGGGAGGCATAAATTCGGTAGACAGTAGTCAGTAGTCAGTAGTCAGTAGCGCTCCAGCGCTCGGGACAGTTTTGACTGTCCACTGACTACTGGCTACTGACTACTTCTCCACTCACCTTCCGCGAAGCTGGTTGATCTGCTTGGTGAACTCTTCGACCGTCGTCCTGCTTGATGACCTTGCGTCGGGACGAACATCTGCTTGTTGGCGGGGATGCCGGAGCGGTCGCCGGCGAGCGCGGCCGCCATCAGCTTGATCGCCTGGTAGCCGAACTCGTAGGGCTGCTGGACGACGGTGCCGTAGATGGAGCCGTCCTTGACGCCGGCCAGCGTCTCGTCCTCCTCGTCGAAGGCGATGATCTTGACCTGCCCGGTCTTCCCCGCGTCGCGCACGGCGTTGAGGATGGCCGGGCCGTTGTAGCTCCACAGCCCGACGAGCGCCGCCACTTCCGGGTACTTGACCAGCGTGTCGGACGACGTTCGACTTGGCGCGGACGCGGTCGGTGTCGTCGGTGCGCGTGTCGATGATCGTCGACGTTCGAGCCCTGCGAGCGCCTCCTTGATGCCCTGCAAAGCGCTCGGCGGCGTTGCGCGCGTCGAGCTTGCCGACGAAGACCATGATCTTGCCGCCCTGCGGCAGCGCCTCCTTGATGAGCTCGCCCGCCTGGCGGCCGGCCGCGACGTTGTCGGTGCCGACGTAGCAGGCGCGGCTGCTGTTGGGCGCGTCGCTGTCCTGCGTGAAGACGAGCGTCTTCTGCGAGACCTCGTTGATGAGGCCGGTCTGGTTGTCGGGGTCCACGGGGCTGATGGCGATGCCGTCGATGCCCTTGGCGAGCAGGTCGTCCACGATGCGCTTCTGCTCGGCGGCCGTCCCGTCCGAGCGGAATCTTGAACTCGGCCGTCACGTCCGCCAGCTCCGCGTCGGCCTTCTCGACGCCCTTGCGCGCGATGGTCCAGAAGTCCGAGGCGTTGTTGGTGACGAAGGCGAGCCGCTTGGAGCCGCCCGCGCCGCCGCCGGAGGTGTTGCTGCCGCCGCCGCTCGTGTTGGCCGTGTTGGCGCCGCCCGTGCCGCCCTGCTGCGTGCAGCCGGCCAACAGCAGCGCCGCGCACAGAAGCATCATCTTCTTCAGTTTCATCTCGCTTCTCCTCATCATCCGAATTTTATGACTGCGTCCGCCGCACCGCGCCTAACGCGCGCTGAACTTATAGACGGTCGTCGAGCGGAACCGCGCGCCCTTGCGCAGCACGGTCGAGGGGAACTCGGGGCGGTTGGGCGAGTCGGGGTAGTGCTGCGTCTCAAGGCAGAAGCCGTAGCGGTGGCGGTAGGGCTTGCCGCCCTTGCCCGTGTCGCTCCCGTCCAGATAGTTCCCCGTGTAGAGCTGCATGCCCGGCTCGGTCGTCCAGACCTCCATCACGCGCCCCGTCGTCGGCTCCGTGACGCGACCCGCGAGGCGGAGCGTGCCGGCCCGGCCGTCGATGACGAAGTTGTGGTCGTAGCCCTTGCCGAGCTTCAACTGCTCTTCGTCCTGATTGATGCGCGCCCCGATGGCCGTCGGGCGCGTGAAGTCGAAGGGCGTGCCGCGCACGGGGCGCAGCTCGCCCGTGGGGATGGCCCCGGCGTCGGTCGGCGTGAAGCGGCTGGCGTTGACCGTCAGCAGGTGCCCGAGGATGTCGCCGTTCCCCTGCCCGGCGAGGTTGTAGTAGTTGTGGTTCGTCAGGTTGACGACGGTGTCCTTGTCCGTCGTCGCGTAGTAGTCGATCTTCAGCTCGTTCGCGTCGGTGAGCGTGTAGACGGCCCGCACCGTCAGGTTGCCCGGGTAGCCCTCCTCGCCGTCCTTGCTGACGTAGGTGAGTTCGAGCGCCTGAGCCGCCGCGCGCCGCCAGCGGCCGCGCCTTCCAGACCACCTTGTCGAAGCCGCGCACGCCGCCGTGCAGGTGGTTCTCGCCGTTGTTCGTGGCGAGCGTGTACTCCTTGCCGTTCAGCGTGAAGCGCCCCTTCGCGATGCGGTTGCCGTAGCGGCCGATGAGCGCGCCCATGTAGGTGGTCGTCTTCTGAAAGCCCGCGATGTCGTCGAAGCCGAGCACCACGTCGTCGAACTTGCCGGCGCGGTCGGGCATCGTGAGCGAGACGACCGTCCCGCCGTAGGTCGTGATCCGGGCCTCGGCGCCCCGCCTGTTCTTCAGCGTGTAGATGTCCACGGCCTGCCCGTCCCTCGTCTGCCCGAAGCTCTCCCTCTTCGGCACGCCCTGCCCCGCACGCCGCGGGCGCGAGCCCCGACCAGACGAAACAGAGCAGGAGCAGCGCCGCCGTCTTCTCTTCAAGAGCATATTCGAACTCTCCGGATGAATTGTTTCAGACAGCCGACGCACCCTCAGGCGGGTTTCACGCGCGCCGGGCGGCGCTGGAATATCTGGTCGGCGATGACGCCGATGAGAATGACCGCGCCCAGCACGGCGAAGTTCAGCGAGCTGGGGATGCCCAGCAGGTTGACGAGGTTCTGCAAGACCTGCAAGAGCGCCGTCCCGATGAGGATGCCGATGATCGAGCCTTCGCCGCCGCGCAGAGAGCAGCCGCCCAGAACCGCCGCCGCGATGCCGTACAGCTCGAAGGAGTTCCCGTGCGACGAGGGCGAGATCGAGTTCGTGTAGAAGGCGAAGACGATGCCGGCGATGCCGACGAGCGCGCCGAGGATGATGTAGGCGCTCGCCACCATCTTCTGCGAGTTGATGCCCGAGTACCGCGCCGCCGTCTCGTTGCGGCCGACCGCGAACAGGTAGCGCCCGTAGACCGAGCGGTGCAGCACGACCCACATCACGACGCTGACCAGCACGAGAATCACGAACGGCGTCGGGACGCCGAAGACGCTCCCCGTCGCGACGTTGCGCAGCGTCTCGAACCCGGCGGCCGCCCCGAAGCCCTTCGTCTCGTCGTTCGAGATGAAGCGCGCCAGCCCGCGATAGAAGAGCAGCCCGCACAGCGTGACGATGAACGGCTGCATCCGCACCTTCGTGATGAGCAGCCCGTGGAGCGCGCCCAGCCCCGTCCCGATGCCGATGGTGGCGAGCACCGCCAGCGCCGAGGGCCAGCCCCACTCCGTCAGCATCATCGAGAGCAGCACGCCGAGGAGCGCGAAGACCGAGCCGACCGAGAGGTCGATGCCGCCCGTGATGATGACCATGCCCAGCCCGATGCTGAAGATGCCGTAATCGCCGATCAGCCGCGCCATGTTCTGCAAGTTGGCCGGCGACGAGGAATCGCGGGTTGCAGAATCGCCACGACCGACGCACAGCAGCACGAGCAGCAGGAAGGTGCCGAGTTCTTTCTTCATCGAGTTTTCTCTCGGAGGGAAGCGGTTAACAGGCACGCGTGGACGAACGCCCTCAGTCGAGGCATGCGAGGTCCGCCGCGGGGGACTGTCAAACAGAAAAACTGTAACTCTTGATACGTGCCTTCTACTTTAACTCCGCCCATTTTGCAAGCGAGGCCGGAGCGGGCGGGCGTATTGTGAGGAAGATCGAGTAGGAGTCGGGAAAGTAAACATGCCGTGAGTCGTCGAACCATCCGGCGCCACCGTGCGGCTGCCGTCCTCACGACCTACTGCTATTCGACGCTACCGGCTACTGCCTCTATCGCCCGACGACGCGCGCGAGGAACTCGTCGGCCGCCACCTCGACCGCGCCGCCTAAGCCCGCGCCCGTCGGCTCGCCGGGCTCGACCGACCAGCCGGAAATCCGCCCGGCCATGCTCTGCCCCACCGCCTCCTGTAGCGGCCCGCTGATGAACTTCCAGCCGTAGACGAGCCGGCCGCTCACGATGACGCGCGACACGCCGAGCCCCGTGATGACGTTCGCGATGCCGATGCCGAGGTACTCGCCCAGACGCTCCAGCGTCCGACGCGCGCGCAGCTCGCCGCCTTCGGCCCGCGCCACGATCTCGACGAACCGCGGCGGCGTCTGCCCGCCCAACTGCACTCGGTCGCCCGCATACAGGGACGAGGCCGCCGACGCCGACGCGTACATCTCCCAGCACCCTCGGTTCCCGCAGCGGCACGGCTTCCCGCCCGCGACAATCGTCATGTGCCCGAACTCGCCCGCCAGCCCCTCGCCCCCGCCCGTCCCTCGGTAGACCTCGCCGCCCAGCACCAGCCCGACGCCGATTCCCGTCCCCGACCGTCACCAGTGCGAAGTTCGACGGCGGCGCCTCCGAAGCGTCGCGCAGCCGCAGACGCGCCTCGTACATGGCCGCCGCGGTCGCGTCGTTCTCGACGACGACGGGCACCGCCGCCGAGCCGCCCTCCGCCGCCGCGCCGCACGGCTTCACGCTCAAAGCCTGCGCCACGTCCACGCCGCGCCAGCCGAGGTGCGGCGCGTAGACCATCCGCCGCCGCTCCGCGTCGGTCGGCCCCGGCACGCTCACGCCGATGACTTTCAACTGCCGCCCCGGCACCTTCGCGCACAGGCGTCTTGACCGACGCGCGGATGCGCGCGAGCGCCTCCTGCGAATCGGAAGGCGTCTCGAACTCCTCCTCGCCGAACCTCTCGCCCGCCAGCGTCGCGAGGCCCACCGTCGTGTGGCGCACGCCGACGCTCACGCCGACGAAGAACTCTCTGAGGTCGCCGAACGAGAGCGCGACCGGCGGACGCCCCGACGTGCGCACGACGCCCGCGGGCAAGACTTCCTGCTCCTCGCGCAGCACGCCCTCCGCGAGGAGCGGCTTGACGACCTCCGTCACGGTGCTGCGGTTGACGCCGAGCCGCCGCGCGATCTCGACGCGCGGGATGGGCTGCGCCGCGAGCACGAGCCGCAGAATCATGCGCGAAGCGCCGACCGCGCTCGTCGCCGTCTGCGCCTGAGCCGGCGCCGCCGCCTACTCCTCCTCGGCGACGGCCGCGCCGTTGCCCGACGCCTTGCCGCCGTAGCCGTTCCCGCCCCTGAATGCCGTCGCCACGCCGACGCCGGTCTTGCGCATCGCAAGCTCGCGCCCGGCCGCGTCCGGCACGAAGCCGAGTTGTCTGACCGCAAGCTCGACGCGCTCGCGCGTCTCCCGCGTCGTGCGTCGCGTCTGGTTGATGACATGCGAGACGGTCGCCGTCGAAACCCCCGCCAGCGCCGCCACGTCTCTTAAAGTCGGCACGTATATCCCACCCTTCCTGGTTCGTCCTAACTACCTACAAAGAGGCGATAAGCTCTTTTTATGCGCCCATAAATTTAGCTAACGCAAGCACTTACAGATTCTAGCACGGATTTAACCGATTGCCTGCAAGCTTTCGCGCGTGCGACACTTGCTGGACAGAAGATTTAACGAGGCCGTAACCTTGCCGCGAATCTACCCCGCAGGAGTTGAACCATGACGACCGATTTTTTAAGTCGCGTGACCGCGTCTCTCGCACTAATATGCGCGCTCTCGACCGGCGCCGCGGACGTGCGCGCGCAAGGGGCGGCGGGACGTTCGGACACGCCCTCTCTCAAGTTCGACTTCGGCCCCGGCAAGGTCAAAGACGGCTACCGGCAGGTTCTGCCGACGACGGTCTACACGAAGGAACTCGGGTACGGCTTCGAGCCCGGCGCGCAGGTGACGTGCGAGGACCGCGGCGGCGACGCGCTGCGCGGAGACTTCTGCACTTCGTCAGCGCCCTTCTACTTCTCGGTCGCGCTGCCCGAGGGCAACTACGACGTGACCGTCACCTTCGGCGAACGCTCGGGCGAGTCGGTCACGACGGTCAAGGCCGAGTTGCGCCGCCTCATGCTCGAAGAGGTGCGCACCGCCCGCGGACGCTTCGAGACGCGGACGTTCACCGTCAACGTCCGCACGCCGCAGATCCCGAGCGGCGGCGCGGTCAAGCTCAAAGACCGCGAGAAGACGATGGAGGCTTGGGCCTGGGACGAGAAGCTCACGCTCGAATTCAACAACGCGCGCCCCGCCGTCGCCGCGATTGAGATTAAAAGAAACGACAAGGCCCCGACGCTCTTCCTCCTCGGCGACTCGACGGTCTGCGACCAGCCGCGCGAGCCCTACAACAGTTGGGGCCAGATGCTCCCGCGCTTCTTCCGTACGGGCCTCGCCGTCGCCAACCACGCCGAGTCGGGCGAGTCGCTGCGCAGCTCGCTACGGGCGCGCGTCGCCTCGACAAAGTCCTGAGTTTGATGAAGCCCGGCGACTACCTCTTCATACAGTTCGGCCACAACGACGAGAAGGAGAGCGGCGAGGGCGTCGGCGCCTTCACGACCTACAAGGCTTCGCTCAAGCGCTACGTCGAGGCGGCGCGCGAGCGCGGCGCGACGGTCGTCCTCATCACGCCGATGCAGCGCCGCACCTTCGACGCCGCGGGCAAGATCACGGACTCGCACGGCGACTACGACGACGCCGTCCGCCAGGCGGCGCAGGAGTTGGGCGCGCCCGCTCATCGACCTCCACGCGTCGAGCAAGCCCTTCTACGAAGCGCTCGGCCCCGAGGAGTCGAAGAAGGCTTTCGCGCCCAACGACGGCACGCATCACAACAACTACGGCAGTTACCAGCTCGCGCGCGCCGTCGTCGAAGGCATCAGGTCGAACCGCCTCGCCCTCGTCAAGTATCTGACCCAGGACCAGAGCCCTTTCGACCCCGCGCGCCCCGACCCGCTCGCCTCCTTCAAACTCCCCCCGAGCCCGCTCGCGACGGAGACGAAGCCTTTAGGGAATTGAGACAGTGCCGCCGCGGAGCGGCGCTTGAATTTAGCCCGGCCTTTCAAGGCCGGGTACGGAGCACGTGCGTGTCCGATGTCGCGTCAGCGACGACTGAGTTCAAGCGTCGCTGACGCGACGCGGCGCTCATGACCGTCGGCGTTCCCGGCCTTGAAAGGCCGGGCTAAATTCAGACGGCCGCTCCGCGGCCAGGTTAGGCACGCTCGACCATTTAGCATTTCTGCCCGACTCGGTTTAGAATCGGAATCCCCAGAGCTATAGCCTGTGAGAGAACAGTCGGGCGAGCAAAGCCCTTCGGCTTCCGCGGTGTGGGCGCCCGGTAAACCGCTTTACCTGTGAAAATCTTCGGGAGAACCGCATGCTCTCCTTAGCCTTAGTCGTCAAGAGAAGCAGCTTATGTAATCGCTTCCCTCTTCGCGCTGCTCGTCTCGCTCGCCTCGGCCGCGGACGTGCGCGCGGAGGTCTCGCTGCCCGACGTGCTCTCCGACTCGATGGTCTTGCAGCGCGGCGTGCGCGTGCCCGTCTGGGGGCGGGCCGAGCCGGGCGAGGCCGTCACGGTCAGCTTCGCGGGGCAGACGAAGAGGACGACGGCCGGCGCCGACGGGCGCTGGCGCGTGTGGCTCGATTCTCTGCGCGCGAACGCGACGCCCGTCGTCCTGACGGTCAGCGGCAAGAACCGGGTCGAGTTGAAGGACGTGCTCGTCGGCGAGGTGTGGCTCGTGTCCGGGCAGTCGAACATGCAGTTCACGTTGGCCGAGACGCGCGAGGCGCAAGCGGCCATCGCGGCGGCCAACCACCCGAACATCCGACTCTTCAACGTCAGCCGGCAGGTCGCCTTCAAGCACAGGCCGCCGCCGCTCGCCGTGTGGCGCGCCGCGAGCCCCGAGTCGGTCAAAGACTTCTCCGCCGCCGGCTACTACTTCGCCGTCGAGATACAGAAAGAGCTTGGCGTCCCCGTCGGCGTCCTCAACTCCTCCTACGGCGGCTCGCAGGCCGAAGCCTGGACGCCGGTTCGAGTACCTGCTCGCCGACCCGGAATTAAAACCCACCGTCGAGCGCACGAAGATTTGGGACGAGGAGCGGCCCCGCGTGAAGGTCGAGTACGAGGAGCAGATCAAGCGCTGGCGCGAGCAGGCAGACAAGACGAAGGCGGCGGGCGCGCGCCCCTCGCCCTCGCCGCCCGTGCCCGACGCGTTGCGCGAGTACCGCGTCGCCTCCTCCATCTACGACGGCATGATCGAGCCGCTCATCCCCTTCCCCGTCCGCGGCGCCTTCTGGTACCAGGGCGAGTCGAACGAGGCGCGCGCCGAGCAGTACGGGAAGCTTCTGCCGACGATGATTCGCGCGTGGCGCGAGCGCTGGGGGCAGGGCGACTTCCCCTTCGGCATCGTCCAACTGCCCAACTACCGCGACCCGCAGACCTGAGCCCGCGGACGAGGCGTGGAGCCACATCCGCGAGGCGCAGCGGCGCACCGCCCGTTCGACGAAGAACGCCGGGCTCGTCGTCACCATCGACGTGGGCGAGGCGCGCGACATACACCCGAAGAACAAGCTCGACGTGGGCCGCCGCATGGCGCGCTGGGCGCTCGCCGACGTGTACGGGCGGAAGTTGACGGCCGCCGGGCCGATGTTCGGCCGGATGAAAGTCGGCGGGTCGAAAATCGTCCTCACGTTCGAGGACGTGGGGACGGGATTGAAGATTCCGCGACGGCGACAGGTTGGAAGAGTTCGCCGTCGCGGGCGAAGACCGCAAGTGGCACTGGGCGGAGGCGCGCATCGTCGGCCGCGACAGGGTCGAAGTCTGGTCAAGGAGGTGCCGCGGCCCGTCGCCGCGCGCTACGCCTTCAACAACAACCCGCGCCGCCCGAACCTGACGAACGACACGGGACTGCCCGCCGCGCCCTTCCGCACGGACGACTGGCCCGACCCGACCGCCGGCAAGCGTTGAAATGAAAGAGCACATGCACCGACCGAGGAACAACACGGCCGCTTTCATCTTCGCCTTACTCTTCGTCTGCGTGTCGCCCTTCGTTGCGGCGGCGCAGACCGGCGAGTTAGCGCCGCTGCCGACGCCGCCCATCCAGCGCCCCGCGAATCCGAAACTCCCGACACTCTTCGTCGTCGGCGACTCGACGGCGAACAACAACGCGAACGGCGGCAAGGGCTGGGGCGACCCGTTCGTCGCCTTCTTCGACACGTCGAAGCTCAACGTCCTCAACCGCGCGCGCGCCGGCCGGAGCAGCCGGACGTTCCTGACCGAGGGCCTGTGGGAGAAGGTCTTGCAGGACTTGAAGGCGGGCGACTACGTGCTCATACAGTTCGGCCACAACGACGGCGGCCCGCTCGACACCGGCCGCGCGCGCGGCTCTTTGCCGGGCCTGGGAGAGGAGACGAAAGAGGTCTCGAAGCCCGACGGCACGAAGGAGGTCGTCCACACCTTCGGCTGGTACAACCGCAAGTTCATCGCGGACGTTACGCGCGAAGGGCGCGACGCCCGTCATCCTCTCGCTCACGGTGCGCAACATCTGGAAGGACGGACGCGTCGAGCGCGGCTCCGGCAAGTTCCGCCAGTGGGCCGAAGAGCTTGCGCGCGCCGGAGGGCGTCGCGTTCGTCGACGTCACGACCATCGTCGCCGACAAGTATGAAGCGTTGGGCGAGGAGAAGGTCAAAGCCGCTCTTCGGCCCCGACCACACGCACACGAGTCCGGCCGGCGCCGAGTTCAACGCCGCCTCGGTCGTCGCCGGCCTGAAGAGTCTCAAGGGCAACCCGTTCAAGAAATATTTCTCGCCGCGGGCGCAAAGAGGCCAACGTCTACAGGCCCGCACAGTTGAAGTGAGATGAACGAGGCCGCAACGTCCAGATTCCGGGCGAGCATGACGACGTTCGTTGTCGCACTCGTCATCCTGTCCGCGCCGCTCTTCCCCGCGCGCGCGCAGAGGCAGATGGAGGCTTTGGGGCGCGGGGTGGTCGCAGTCCGACAGGCGGACGGGCGCGTGTGGGTCGGCTGGAGGTTATTGGGAACCGACCCCGACGCGCTCGCCTTCAACCTCTACCGCTCGACCGACAGAGGAAGCGCGGTCAGACTCAACGACAAGCCGCTGTCGGGCCCGACCAACTTCATCGACGAGAAGGCCGACGCGTCGAAGTCGCACTCGTACTTCGTGCGTCCCGTCTCGAAGAGTAAAGAGGGCGAGCCGAGCGCCGCGTTCACCCTACAGGCCGGCGCGAACGTGCGGCCGTACCTCTCGATACCTTTGCAGACGCCGGAGGGCTACGCGCCGGGCGACGCCTCGGCCGGCGACCTCGACGGCGACGGCGAGTACGAGCTGGTCGTCCACATGTCGGGCCGCGGGCGCGACAACGGCAGCGCGGGCTTCACGACCGAGCCCGTGCTTCAGGCTTACAAGCTCGACGGCACGCTGCTGTGGACGATCAACCTCGGCCGGAACATCCGCGAGGGCGCGCACTACACGCAGTTCATGGTCTACGACCTCGACGGCGACGGCCGCGCCGAGGTCGCGTGCAAGACCGCCGACGGCACCATGGACGGACGCGGCAAAGTTATCGGCGACCCTCAAGCCGACTGGCGCAGCCCCGAAGGCACGTTCGCGTCGTTCGGTTCGGGCCGGCACAAGCTCGACGGCTACATCCTGCAGGGGCCGGAGTATTCTCACGGTCTTCGACGGCCTGACCGGCGCGGCGCTCGCCACGACGACTTCATCCCGCCGCGGCATCCGACGAAACCCGACGCCGACGACCGACGAGCTGGCCGCCGTCTGGGGCGACGGCTACGGCAACCGCGTTGACCGCTTCCTCGCCTGCGTCGCCTACCTCGACGGCAAGCGGCCGAGCCTCGTCATGGCGCGCGGCTACTACACGCGCACGGTGCTGACCGCGTGGAACTGGCGCGACGGAAAACTCACGCGGGTCTGGACGTTCGACAGCGAGGACGGGACGCCCGGCAACAAGGCTTTCAGCGGTCAGGGCAACCACAATTTAAGCGTCGGCGACGTGGACGCCGACGGCCGCGACGAGATCGTCTACGGCGCGATGGTCGTTGACGATAACGGCAAGGGTCTTTATTCGACGGGCCTCGGCCACGGCGACGCGCTGCACCTGTCGGACCTCGACCCGGCGCGGCCCGGGCTCGAAGTCTTCGACATACAGGAGCGCTTCGACGACGCGGGCGCGCACTTCCGCGACGCGCGCACGGGAGAGATTCTGTGGAAGAAGCCTTCGGTCAAGGCGGGCGAGGACGGCGAGGGGCCGGGGCGCGGCCTCTGCCTCGACATCGACCCGCGCCGCGGCGGCTTCGAGTGCTGGGTGCGCGGCGCCGAGATCACGGGGCTCTTCGACGCGCGCGGCGAGCTTATCTCTAAGACGACGCCGCGCTCCTGCAACTTCGGCGTCTACTGGGACGGCGACACTCTGAGCGAACTGCTCGACCGCAACTACGTCGCGAAGTGGAACTGGACGGACTCGACCGAGACCGTGCTGCTCACGGCCGAAGGGTGCGTGTCGAACAACGGGTCGAAGGCGACGCCCGCCTTGAGCGCAGACCTCCTCGGCGACTGGCGCGAGGAGGTCGTCTGGCGCACGACGGACAACAGGGAGCTGCGCGTCTACACGACGACCATCCCGACCGCGGAGCGCTTCTACACCTTCATGCACGACCCGCAATACCGCGTGAGCATCGCGTGGCAGAACGTCGCCTACAACCAGCCGCCGCACACGAGCTTCTTCGTCGGCCACGGCATGAAACGGCCGCCGCGCCCGAACATCGTCGAGGTGCGCGCGAAGAGATTAGGACGCGGGCCGGGAAAGCGCGCCGCCGCGGAGCGGCGTTTGAATGTAGCCCGGCCTTGAAAGGCCGGGTATGAGACGGCACCAACGGCGGCGGCGCGTCAGCGACGCCGGAACTCGGGTACGGTGCGTGAGGATTCACGCGTCGCTACGCGACGCGGCGCAATCACGCGCGCCTTTCCCGGCCTTGAAAGGCCGGGCTACATTCAAACGCCGCTGACGCGGCGGACTGACGGCCGTAAGCCGGGATTAGGAGACGGAGACCTTGACGAAGCCGAAACCGCACACGAGGGCGCGCGCCTTCGCCTCGCTGCTGCTCGTCGTACAACTGCTCGCGCCCGTGGGCGTGTCGGGGCGGCAGGGCGCGCGGCGCGGCGGCGCGCGGTCGCAGGCGACTGCAACCGCGGGGGCGCTCGCGTGGCCGCGCGTGACGAGTCAGGCGAAGCCCTGGACGCGCTGGTGGTGGCTGGGCAGCGCCGTCAACCGGCGCGACCTCTCGACGGCGCTGGCGCAGTACGAGCGCGCGGGCCTGGGCGGCCTTGAGCTGACGCCCATCTACGGCGTGCGCGGCGCGGAGTCACAGTTCATCGACTTCCTCTCGCCCGAGTGGGTCGGGATGCTCGAACACACGCTGCGCGAGGCGAACCGGCTCGGGCTTCGGCGTGGACATGGCGACGGGCACGGGGTGGCCCTTCGGCGGGCCGTGGATCGACGCGGAGGACGCGTGTAAGGACCTGGTCTCGAAGACGTGGGAGCTGCGCGGCGGCGCGCGTCTGGGCGAGCCCGTGCGGGTGATGCAGAAGCCCTTCGTGCGCGCGGTCGGGCGCAGGCCGGACATCGCAACCTTGCGCGAGCCCATCAGCGCGAACCCGAATCTGCAAGAGCTTGCGCTCGATCAGGTGCGCTTCGAGAAGCCGCTGCCGCTGCAAGCGCTGATGGCCTATTCCGACAAGGGCGAGACGCTCGACCTCACTTCGCGCGTCCGTCCGGACGGCACGCTCGACTGGGTCGCGCCGCCCGGCCGTTGGAAGCTCTACGGGGTCTTTCAGGGCTGGCACGGCAAGATGGTCGAGCGCGCCGCGCCCGGCGGCGAGGGCAACGTCATCGACCACTTCTCGGCCGAGGCGATGGGCAACTACCTCAAGAAGTTCGACCGGGCTTTCGCGGGCCGCAACGTGCGGGGACTGCGCGCCTTCTTCAACGACTCGTACGAGGTTGACGACGCAGAGGGCCAGTCGGACTGGACGCCCAAGCTCTTCGAGGAGTTCCGCGCGCGCCGCGGCTACGATTTGCGGCAGCACCTCCCCGCCCTGCTCGGCGAGGGCGATGAAGACGCGCGCGCGCGCGTCCTCCACGACTTCCGCGAGACGGTCTCCGACCTGCTGCTCGACCGCTTCACCGCGCCCTGGCGCGAGTGGGCGCATAAGAGGGGCGCCATCGTCCGCAACCAGTCGCACGGCTCGCCCGCCAACATCCTCGACCTCTACGCCGCGAGCGACATTCCCGAGACCGAGGGCACCGACATCGTCCGCATGAAGTTCGCTTCGTCGGCGGCGAACGTGACGGGGAAGACGCTGGCCGCGGCCGAGACCGTGACGTGGCTCGACGAGCACTTCGTCTCCTCGCTCGGCGACGTGAAGCGCGCCGTAGACCTCAACTTCCTCGGCGGCATCAACCACGTCGTCTACCACGGCCTCGCCTACTCGCCGCCCGCGGACCCCTGGCCGGGCTGGCTCTTCTACGCCGCCGTCCACTTCGGCCCGCAGTCGCCCGACTGGAAGGACTTCCCCGCGCTCAACCGCTACATCGCGCGCGTGCAGTCGTTCATGCAGCAGGGCCGCGCCGATAACGACGTGCTGCTCTACTACCCCGTCCACGACATGTGGATGGAGCAGGGCAAGGAGGGGCGTTTGATTCACGTCGGCGGCGGCCACGACGTAGGCATCACGCAGACGGACGCGCAGGCGCTGCTCGACGCGGGCTACGCCTTCGACCTCGTCTCGGACAGACAGGTGACGAACGTCACGTTCGCGCGCGGCGCGCTTCAGGCGGGCGGGCTTAACTACAAGGTCATCGTGCTGCCCGAGACGCGCTACGTCCCGGCTGAGACGTTCGAGAAGCTGACTGTGCTCGCGCGTCAGGGTGCGACCGTCGTCATCCGCAAGAGCCTGCCGTCGGACGTGCCCGGGCTAAACAACCTCGACGCGCGCCGCGGCGCGCTCAGGCGGCTCACGTCACAACTCAACTTCTCGGACACGGCGACCCCCGGCGTCCGCAGCGCGAGCGTCGGCGCGGGGCGTTTCCTGCTGGGCGACGACTTGACCAAGCTCCTCGCGCACGCGGGCACGCGGCGGGAGGCGATGGTCGAACAGGGCTTGCGCTTCACGCGGCGGATGTACGCGGGCGGCGGGCTCTACTTCGTCCTCAACCGCGGCGCGGCGCCCGTCGAGGGCTGGGTGCCGGTCGCTTCGCGCGCGCGCTCGGCCGCGGTCTTCGACGCGCTGACGGGCGAGGCCGGACTGACCTCCGTGCGACCCGCGGCCGGCGGCGGTCAGGAGGTTTACTTACGGCTCGCGCCGGGCGAGTCGTGCGTCTTGAAGACGTTCGACGGCACCGCGCGCGGCCTGCCTTTCCCCTACCTCAGGCCGGCCGGCGCGGCGCGGCCGCTCGACGGCGGGTGGCAGATGGAGTTCGTCGAGGGCGGCCCGCGGCTCCCGTCCGAGATGAGCCTGAAGGAGCTTGGCTCGTGGATAAGGCTCGACGGCGACGCCTACAAGTCCTTCTCCGGCACGGCGCGCTACACGACGGGCTTCGACCGGCCGGAGGGCCATTCGGGCGACTGGCTCCTCGACCTCGGGCGTGTGGCCGAGTCGGCGCGCGTCCGGCTCAACGGGCGCGACCTCGGGACTCTCATCACGCCGCCCTTCCGCGTCCGCGTGCCCGCGGCGCTCCTGCGCGGGAGGAACGCGCTCGAAGTCTTTGTCACGAACCTGCCGCTCAACCGCGTTATCGACATGGAGCGGCGCGAGGTCAGGTACAAGAAGTTCTACAACACGAACTTCCCCGCGCGCCGCCCCGAGAACCGCGGCGCCGACGGCCTCTTCGACGCGACGAAACTCTCGCCGCGCGACTCCGGCCTGCTCGGCCCCGTGACGCTCACGCCCGTCGAGGCCGTCAAGTTTTAAGTCGGGTGAAGGAACGACAATCCTATGAGACTCGAACGTTTGAGAATCGCGGCCGCGCTGTTGTCGCTCGTGTCGGCGCTCGCGTGCCTGACCGCGCCGACGCTTGCGCGCGCCGAATTGCCGCGCAACGTGGACGGCACGGTGCGCATCGACAGGTCATTCGACGCGGACTGGCGCTTCTTCAAGGGCGACGCTTCGGGCGCGGAGCGGCCGGAGTTCGACGACGCGGGCTGGCGCAAGTTAGACGTGCCTCACGACTGGAGCATCGAGGGGCCTTTCGACGCGAAGAACCCGACGGGCAAGGACGGCGGCTATCTGCCCGCGGGCGTCGGCTGGTATCGCAAGCACTTCAGCGTCCCCGCCGAATACTCGAAGCGCCGGGTCTTCGTCGAGTTCGACGGCGTGATGGCGAACAGCGACGTGTGGGTCAACGGCCAGCACCTCGGCCACCGCCCCTACGGCTACATCGGCTTCCGCTACGAGCTGACCGACCACCTCAACTTCGGCAAGTCGAACGTCGTCGCCGTCCGCGCCGACAACTCGGGTCAGCCCGCGTCGCGCTGGTACACCGGCGCCGGCATCTACCGCCACGTCCGGCTCGTCGCGACTGGCCCCGTCCACGTCGAGCACTGGGGCACGTTCGTCACGACGCCGCAGGTCAGCGACGCAGGCGCGACCGTCCGCGTGCGCAGCACGGTCGTCAACCAATCCAACGCGGCGCGCAACGCCGTCCTGCTGCGAGTCTCGCTCGCGGCCCCCGACGGCCGGGTCGTCGCGACGGCCGAGACCGCGCCGCAGACAATCGACGCGGGAGGGACGGCCGACTTCACGCAGGAGTTGACGGTCAGGAACCCGCGCCGCTGGGACATCAAAGACCCCGCGCTCTACAAGGCGCTGGTCTACGTTCGCGTCCGGCGGCACGCAGTCTGGATGACGAGGTCGTCCCCTTCGGCATCCGCGAGTTCAAGTTCGAGCCCGCGACCGGCTTCTGGCTCAACGGCCGCAACTTCAAACTCTACGGCGTCTGCCTCCACCACGACGGGAGCGCCTTCGGCGCGGCCGTGCCCCTTCGCGTGTGGGAGCGTCGGCTGGAGATACTCAGACAGTTCGGCGCCAACGCCATCCGCACCGCGCACAACCCGCCCGCGCCCGAGTTCCTCGACCTCGCCGACCGCATGGGCTTCATCGTCATGGACGAGAACTTCGACGCGTGGACCATCGCCAAGCGACCCTTCGACTACCACCTCTACTTCGACGAGTGGTCGAAGACGGACACGCGCGACATGGTGCGCCGCGACCGCAACCATCCCTCCATCGTCATCTACAGCACGGGCAACGAGATTCACGACACGCCGAAGCCCGACCTCGCCAAGCGCATCCTCGCCGGCCTCATCGAAGTCTTCCACCGCGAAGACCCGACGCGCCCCGTGACGCAGGCGCTCTTCCGCCCGAACGTGAGCAAGGACTACGACAACGGCCTCGCGGACATGCTCGACGTGGTCGGACAGAACTACCGCGAGAAGGAGATTCTGGCCGCGTATCAGCAGAAGCCCACGCGCAAGATTCTGGGGACGGAGAACACGCACGTCCGCGAGCAATGGCTGGCGCTCCGCGACAACCCGCCCTACGCGGGCCAGTTCCTCTGGACGGGCATCGACTACCTCGGCGAGTCGCCCGGCTGGCCGATGGTCGGCTTCAACTTCGGGCTGCTCGACCGGACGGGGACGCCGCGCCCAATCGCCTTCCAACGTCTGAGCTGGTGGGGCGAGCGCCCGACGGTCTTCGCCGTCAGGCCGCGTCGCGCCGACGCCGCTCCCGCCGACCGACCCCGGCTACGGGCAAGACCGACGCCCGCAGGTTCTCTTCGCAGACTGGACGCCGCGCGACCTGGGCGCGCACGAAGAGAACGTCGTGGTCTACAGCAACGCCGAGCAGGTCGAGCTGTTCCTCAACGGCCGCTCGCTCGGCTCGAAGGCGCGCCCCTCCGACGACGCGCCGCGCAACTGGCAGGTGCCGTTCGAGCCGGGCACGCTCCGCGCCGTCGGCTCGAACGGCGGACGCGTCGTCGCCACGCACGAGCTGAAGACGCGCGGGCAGGCCCGCGCGCGTCGTGCTCTCGGTCGATAAATCGAGACTCGCGCACGCGTGGGACGACGTGGTCCACGTCGAGGCGACGGTCGTTGACGCGAACGGCGTCGTCGTCCCCGGCGCTTCCGACCTCATCACTTTCAAGGCGACGGGTTCGGGCCGCGTCGTCGCCGTGGACAGCGGCGACAACGCCAGCCACGAGCCCTTTCAAGCGTCCGAGCGGCGCGCATACCAGGGGCGCTGCTTCGCCCTGCTCAAGGCGACGGCCCCGCGCGGCCGCGCCGTCGTGACGGCCTCCGCACCGGGGCTCGCCCCCGGCACCATCTCGGTCGAGGCTGTCCCCCGGACGGCCTCAAACATCGACAGCAGACAGAAGACCCGTTGAGGAGAAACTCCAAAGATGCGCAGACAACCTAAGGCAATCGCGCTCTCGCTCGCGGCGCTGGTACTCCTGAGCCTGCCCCCCGCGGCGCGCGCCGCCGATCACTTCAAGAACTGGCCCGCCGGCACTTCCCCGAAAGAGGTCGGTAAGCGCGTCGCCGAGAACTGGGTCGCGCGCTCGTTCGAGTACGAGCAGATGGTCACGGCGGCGGACGGCAAACAGAGGCCGCGCCGTCAGTACGTCATCTATCCGGAAATCTGCGCGTGGTACGGCTCGCTCACGGTCGCGCGCCTGACGAAAGATACAGACCTGACGGCGAGACTGATTAAAGAGTTCGACCAATTCCTCACGCCCGAAGGCGACAAGCACGTCTCCCGCCAGTCGCACGTCGATTACAGCGTCTTCGGCACCGTCCCGCTTGAGCTGTACATGCAGACGAAGGACAGGCGTTACCTCGACTTCGGCCGCGGCTTCGCCGACCGCCAGTGGGACAAGACGACGCCGGACGGCGTCACGGCCGAGGCGCGCTACTGGGTGGACGACATGTACATGATCAACGTCGTCCAGTCGCAAGCCTTCCGCGCCACCGGCGACGTGAAGTACCTCGACCGCGCGGCGCTGGCGACGGCCGTCTATCTGGACAAACTGCAACGGCCCGACGGCCTCTTCCACCACGCGCCGGACTCGCCCTTCTACTGGGGGCGCGGCAACGGCTGGTACGCGGCCGGCATGGCGGAGCTGCTGCGCTCTCTGCCGAAGAAACACCCGCGGCGCGCGCGCATCATGCAGGGCTTCAAGACGATGATGGCGTCGCTGCTGAAGTATCAGGCGGAGGACGGGCTCTGGCGCCAGCTCGTCGACCGACCCGACGTGTGGGCCGAGACTTCCGGCACGGGCATGTTCGCCTTCGCTTTGGTGACGGGCGTCAGGGAGGGCTGGCTCGACGCGAAGACCTACGGCCCCGCGGCGCGCAAGGCGTGGCTCGGGCTCGTCAAACATCTCGACGCCGAGGCCAACGTGCGCGAGGTCTGCATCGGCACGAACAAGGCTTTCCAGGAGGTCGGCCCCGACCTCGACACGCAGCTCAAGTTCTACCTCGACCGCCCGCGCAAGGCCGGCGACCTCCACGGCCAGTCCGCGCTCCTCTGGGCGGCGACGGCGCTGCTACGCTAAAGCACGCCGCGCGTCGGACCGGCAATCCCGCCGCGTCGCGGCGTCCGAATGTAGCCCGGCCTTTCAAGGCCGGGTTGAGGTGTTCGAGATTTCGTCGCGTCGCGTAGCGACGCCTGAGACATTTTGCATCCCGGCCTCCGCGTTCAAGCGTCGCTACGCGACGCCGCAACTGTCAGACGCATAACCGGCCTTGAAAGGCCGGGCTACATTCGGACGCCGCGACGCGGCGGAGAAGAACAAGCGCCGCGACGCGGCGGAGAAGAAGATGATGAGTAATTATCGACTCAGACTTGCCACCGCCGCCGCGCTCGCCTTGTCCGCATGCTTGTTAATTTCCGACGGCCAAAGCTTCGCCTCATCCGCGCAACGCAGAGTTGCGAAGGCGCAGCCCAACGACGCGGCCGTCTACAGCGTGCGCGCATACGGGGCCCGCGGTGACGGGCGGACGGTGGACACACCGGCCGTCAACCGTGCGATTGAAGCCGCGGCGGCGATGGGCGGCGGCACCGTCCACTTTCCCGCGGGCACGTACCTCTGCTTCTCGATCAGGCTGAAGAGCAACATCGCGCTCCACCTCGACGCCGGCGCGACCATCCTCGCCGCCGACCCGGCGCAGGACAAGGGCAGCTACGACCAGCCCGAGCCGAACGAGTGGGACATGTATCAGGACTTCGGCCACTCGCACTGGCAGAACAGTCTCATCTGGGGCGTCAACGTCGAGAACGTCTCCATCACCGGCCCCGGCAAGATCGACGGCAAGGGCTTAACGAAGCGCAGCCCCGGCCCGCGCCGGCCCCGCGTGGCCGGCGACACGCCCGTCAGCATGGGCGGCGCGGGCGCGGGCGGCGCGAAGCCGCTCGCGCCGCTCGGCGAGGACGCGGACGTGAGCACGATGAACGGCCTCGGCAACAAGGCTATCTCGCTCAAGCTCTCGCGCAACGTTCTGCTGCGCGACATCACCATCCACCGCGGCGGGCACTTCGCCGTCCTCGCGACGGGCGTGGACAACCTGACGATTGACAACCTCAAGGTTGACACCAACCGCGACGGCTTCGACATCGACTCGTGCCGCAACGTGCGCATCTCGAACTGCACGGTCAACTCGCCGAACGACGACGCCATCGTGCTGAAGAGTTCGTACGGCTTGGGCTTCGCGCGCGCGACGGAGAACGTGACCATCACGAACTGTCAGGTCTCCGGTTACGACGAGGGGACTCTGCTCGACGGCACTTTCAAGAAGACGCAGGAGTTCGCGCCCGACCGCGACCGCCCGACCGGGCGCCTGAAGTTCGGGACGGAGTCGAACGGCGGCTTCAGGAACATCTCCATCTCGAACGTCGTCTTCGACCACTGCCGCGGCCTCGCCTTAGAGACCGTGGACGGCGGCCACATCGAAGACGTGGTCATCACGAACCTCACGATGCGCGACGTGACGACCGCGCCCATCTTCCTGCGGCTCGGCCGCCGCATGCGCGGCCCCGAAGGGACGCCCGTCGGCCGGATACGCCGCGTGCAGATCAGCGACGTGGTCGTCTCGGACGCCGACCCGCGCTTCGCCTCCATCATCGCGGGGCTGCCCGGACACCCGATTGAGGACGTGCGCCTGAGCGACATACGCATCATCTACAAGGGCGGCGGCACGCGCGCGCAGGCGGCGTTGGAGCCGCCCGAGCGCGAGACGAACTACCCCGAGCCCTCGATGTTCGGCGAGATTCCGGCCTACGGCTTCTTCATCCGCCACGCGCGCGGCGTCGAACTCTCCAACGTCGAGGTCGGATTCATGACGGAAGACCTGCGCCCCGCCTTCCACCTCGAAGACGTGCGCAACGCGACCTTCCTCGGCGTCGCCGCGCAGAAGGCCGCGGACGTGCCGACCTTCGTCCTCAAGAACGTCGAAGACTTCAGCGTCCGCAACTCGCGCCCTGTCCCCGACACGCGCGTCGAGCGGACGGAGTCGAAAAAGTTTTAGAGTCTGACGGTCGTTGGGGGAAGTCATGTTGAAGAGGTTGCTGGCGGTGGTCGCGGCGTCGGTCTTTCTTTCATGTTTCGCCGGAGGCCTGGTCGAGACGTACGCGCAGGCGACTGCGAAGTCCGCCGAGGCGGGTCTGCCCGCGTGGGTGAAGACGGTGGGCGCGCGGCGGAAGCCGACGCGGAAGAAAACTTTCGAGGCCAACGCGTACGGCGCGACGGGTGACGGCGAGACGAACTCGACGAAGGCGATACAGACCGCCATCGACGCGTGCGCGAAGGCCGGCGGCGGCATCGTCGGCTTCAGGCCGGGCCAGTACGTGACGGGCGCGCTCTTTATCAAGTCGGGCGTTAACTTCGTCGTGGGCGAGGGCGTGACGCTGCTCGGGAGTCAGGAGGACTCGGACTACCCCTCCATCAACACGCGCGTCGCCGGCATCGAGATGAAGTGGCCGGCGGCGCTCATCAACGTCAACGAACAGCGGAACGTCAGGCTCTCGGGCGGCGGCACCATCGACGGGCGCGGGAAGAAGTGGTGGGACAAGTACTGGGACCTGCGGCGCAACGACTACGAGCCGCGCGGCCTGCGCTGGGCCTCGGATTACGACGCCGAGCGCGTGCGCCTCATGGTCGTCTGGAAGTCTTCGGACGTGTCGGTCGAGAACCTGAGCCTGAAGCGCTCGGGCTTCTGGACGGTGCAGGTCGTCTACTCAGACCACGTCACCGTTGACGCCGTCAGGATCAGCGACAACGGCGGGCCGAGCACGGACGGAGTCGATATTGATTCGTCGTCGCACGTCCTCGTCCAGCACTGCGACATCGACAACAACGACGACGACATCTGTCTGAAGGCGGGCCGAGACTACGACGGGCTGCGCGTCGCGCGGCCGACCGAGTACGTCGTCGTGCGCGACAACCTGACGCGGCGCGGCGGCGGCGTCCTCTCGTTCGGCAGCGAGACCTCGGGCGGCATCCGCTACGTCGTCGCCTACCGCAACCGCGGCGTGGGGACGAGCGAGGGGCTCCGGTTCAAGTCGGCGAAGACGCGCGGCGGGTACGTCTCGGACGTGCTCATCCGCGATATCAAGATGGAGAACGTGCCGCTGCCCTTCACCTTCACACTGAACTGGAACCCGAGCTACTCATACGCGACCATCCCGAAGGAGATCACGAACCCGCCGCCGCACTGGGTCGTGATGAACACGCCCGTGCTGCCCCTGGAGCGCGGCTACTGCGAGTTCCGTAACATCCGCGTCGAGAACGTGGAGGTCTCCGGGGCCAGGAGGGTCTTCACGGCCTCGGGGCTGCCGGAGAAACCCATCGTCGGCGTGACCTTCGTCAACGTCACGGCCGAGGGCGAGGAGGCCGGCTTCATCGAGCACGCGCGCGACTGGCAGATGCGTAACGTAAAGGTCAGGACGGCGAAGGGCGAACCCGTGAAGCTGACGAACACGGTCAACGTCGAGGGACCGGAGGTCGTCAGGAAGTAAGATTCCCTGCACCCGTGCCTGCGCTGGTTAACAACCGACTTGGCTTAACTCGCTCCCTCACTCCACGATCTCGAAGTCGATCCACTGCGCGGCGACGCGCTGCCTCTCCCTGGCGAGGAGGTCGGTGACGACCATCTGGAGGGCGTACTCGCCGGGGATGAGGTCGCGCCCGAGGTAGAGCCTGCCGCCCGCGCCCACGTCGCCCTGTGTGTTCTGCGGCCGCGCGTCGAAGGGCAGCACCTTGCCCTCGTAGACCAGTTTGCCGTCGCGGTAGAGGCGCAACTGCGTCTGGAGCCGCGGCTTGCCGTCGGCGCGGTCGGCCTTCGAGTTGTAGATGAAGAAGCCGTAGTCCACGGACGAGCCGCGCCGGAAGCGGCGCACGGCCGGGCTCCCCTGCGGGTCCGACGGCGGCGCCGCGGGGCCGTTAGCCGGCGGCTCGCCTGGCGGCGACACGTTCGAGGGCGGCGACACGTTCTCGGCCTCGGCCGCGGTCACGGGCTCGG
Source organism: uncultured Acidobacteriota bacterium (assembly GCA_963726735.1). Classification (GTDB taxonomy): domain Bacteria; phylum Acidobacteriota; class Blastocatellia; order Pyrinomonadales; family Pyrinomonadaceae; genus QHXN01. The sequence continues at coordinate 1,205,579 of CAVSDM010000016.1, read as the reverse complement.
GCGGGGGCGCCGGCCTCTTCGGCGCGGGCAGCGAGGCCGCGGACTGGCCCGCGAGCTTTGACTCATCCGACTTGATGACGATGCCTGAGAGCGCGAGCCGCCCCTTCTTCACGTCCGGCACCTCGACGTACTGGCTGGCCGAGCCCGTCCGCTCGCTCGCCGCGTCGCGCACGGCGATGCGCAACTGATAGGCGCCCGGCTTCTTCGTCGGGACGACCATGTTGTAGAGAAGCCCGGCCGACAGAATCTGCTTGTACATGCTCTCGCTCGCCGTCACCGTGTGCGTCACGTTGGCCTCGTTGACGACGAGCCCCTTGTCCCCGAACGTCAGCGCGACCACGTCGAGGACCGACTTGTAACTGCCGTCGGGCTGCCGCCGGAAGGTGAGGTCTCGGCCCTCGACGTGCACGAGCGAGCGGATGAACGAGCCCTCCTTCCGGTCGGTGCCGAAGAGGGAGGTGAGGCGCAGAGAGACGCCGCCCGCCGGGAAGGGCGAGACGAGCGCGGCGCGCAACTGCTGCGCGCGCGTGCGCGGCACGGTGGCCGGCGTCAGGCTCTTGCCCTCGAAGGCGAAGAAGCCGCGCCGCGTCCGCACCTTCAAACCGGGCCGCGTCACGTTGAGCGCCAGCTTGTGGTAGCGCATGCGCCCCGTCGAGGGGTCGAACGTGCCCTCGCCCGGGCGGTAGCCGATGAGGTAGTAGCCGCGCTGGTCTTCGAGCGCGCGGCGGACGCCGCCGCCGATGTCGTTCGAGTTGACGTAAGCGACGCCGCCCGTCTCATCGGCCAGCTTGCGCAGGCCGAGTTGTGAGTCGCCGAGGTCGCGGCTGCGCGACATCATCAACGAAGACATCTGCTCGATGCCCGGCACGCCGGACGAGGCGGCGTCGAAGGGGCTGAGCGTCTGGAGGCCGCGCGAGTCCACGGTGTAGATGATGACCGAGGCGCGGTTGGCGCTCTCGATGACGCGGTTGATGCCGGCCAGCACGCGCCCCGCGTCCTCGTCGGGCGGGGGCAGCGGGATGCCGTCCGAGAGCAGCACGAGCGACTTGCGCCCGGGCAGGTCGCGCAGCGCGCCGACGACGGCGTCCAGCGCGTTCAAAGTCCCGACGCTGAAACGCTCGCGACGCTGCGCGAAGAAGTAGCGCTCGCCCTCCGACTCATCGGAGGGCGACGAGTTCCAGTTCGGCGCCTCGAAGGGGCGGATGTTGTTGCGGCCGAACTGCGGCTGCCAGCGCAGGTTCTTGACGGCGGCGCCCAGCAGACGCTTGTCGTTGGTGAACTGCTGGAGCGCGCCGCTGCCGCCCGAGGCGGGGAGGATGGCGACGAAGTCGCCCGGCTGCATCTGCTCGTCCACGAACTTCTTGATGGCCCGGCGCGCGTAGTGGACGCTCTCCCAGGACATCTCCAGGTCGTTGAAGACGAAGGCGACGGTGCGCCTGACCTGCTCGGGGCGCAGGCGCGCGGGCGGTGGCGCCACCACGCCCGACTTCTCCTCGGCGAGGGCCGCGGGCGTCGGCCCGGGGTCGGGGACGTTCTGGACGTAGGAGAAGTTCGTGATCTTCTGCGGCTTCCCGTCGGCGAGGATTTCAAACTCCTCGGCCTTAAGGTCCGTGACCTGCCGCCCCTGCTTGTCCGTCACCACGGCGTCGATCTGCACGAGGTTCGACGTGATGCGCACCACGTCGTCCTCGTCGTGCTCGACGGTCGCGGGCATGCCCGGCGGCACGATCTGAATCGCCCCCCGCGACGGCGTCGAAGGCAGGTTCTTTAACCAGTCCGGCACGTCCTGCGTCGGCGGCGTCTGCGTCGTGGGCGTCGGGGTCTGCGTGGGCTGTGCGGGCGTCTGCTGCGGCTGCTGGCCGACGGCGACCGGGGCCTGCACGAGCATGGATGTAAGCAGAACCGTGAGCAGGCGTGTGAGCGTTCTCTTCATCTGGACACCTCGGAAGGAGTGCGAACCGAATCAGGAGCGGGGGCGCATCACGGCGGCGGATTATATCCCGGCCCACGCCCGAACGCGACCAGGCAGTGGATAGTCGCCGCGCCCGCGGCGGGATGAATTTAGCCCGGCCTTTCAAGGCCGGGTCAGCGTTAACGAAGTGTTGCCGCGTCGCGTCGGCGACGCCTGAACAATTCCGCACGCAGACAGGCGAGTTCAGGCGTCGCCGACGCGACGCGGCGGTCTTGTGCTTGACCTTAACCCGGCCTTGAAAGGCCGGGCTAAATTCAGACGCCGCTGCGCGGCGACTGACGGACACGCTTCATCTCATTCAACTACTGCCTACTACCCCCTGCTCCCCACGTCGCGTGCGCAGCGGAAGCCGAGGTTGTCGAGGCCGGTGTCGGGCGTGGCGTGGCTGCGCGCGGCGACGCGGTAGTTGCTGCAAAAGTTCTCGGCGCACATCCAGGAGCCGCCGCGGATGACCCGCTCCTCGCCCGCGGACGGCCCCGGAGGGTTCGCGCGCGGCGACGCGGCGTAGTAGTCACCCGCGTACCAGTCTCCGCACCACTCCCAAACGTTCCCCGCCACGTCGTAGAGTCCGTAGCCGTTCGCCGCAAAGCTCCCCACGGGCGCGCGCCCGCGGAAGCCGTCCTCGCCCGTGTCGCGCGCGGGGAACTCGCCCTGCCACCAGTTCGCCACGGGCCGCCCCCGCGGCCGCAGCTCGTCGCCCCACGCGTAGCGCCTGCCCGCCTGCCCGCCGCGCGCCGCGTACTCCCACTCGGCCTCGGTCGGCAGGCGCTTACCCATCCAGCGTGCGTACTCCGACGCGTCGCGCCAGGAGACCTGACAGACGGGCTCGTCGGCCGCGGCGTTCGAGGCCGGGCCTTCGGGGTGACGCCAGTCGGCTCCGTCAACCCTGACCCAGTCGCCCGACTCGCGGTCGAAGACGCCCGACCAGCCGAACCGCTCCGCGTCCGTCCTGTAGCCGGTGGCCTCGACGAAGCGTGAGAACTCCCCGACCGTCACCTCGCGCGCGTCCACCCAGAAGCTTTTGACCTCGACCTCGTGCGCCGGCGACTCGTCCGGCATCTCGTCGCCCGCGCCCATGCGGAACGTCCCGCCCTCGACGAGCACCATCCCGTCGCGCTCGACTCGCGCGTTCGCGCCCGCGGGCGAAGGCGCGACGCCCGCCCCTTCCCTCCCACAGCCCTGCGCGGCGACGAGCGCGAGCGCGCACGCGAGTAGGAGGAAGAGTCTGTCAACTACGTTCTTCGACATCCGCGAAAACATCGGCGCTTCACTTCGACGCCTTCGTCGTGCTCAAGGGCCAGTCTTCGGACTCGACGTGCTCGCGCCGCATGACCTCTTCGGCGCGACGGACGAGCGCGGGGTGTCGCGCCGAAACGTCGCGCGTCTCGCCGATGTCGGTCCTCAAATCGTAAAGCTCGACCGGGCCGTTCATTCCTTTCCGCACGGCCTTCCAGTCATCCATGCGCACGGCCTGCGCGAAGCCGCCTTCGTGGAACTCCCAGTAGAGCGGCCCGCGTCGCGGCGCGCGCCCGCCGAGCAGGAGGCTTTGCAGCGAGACGCCGTCGGTCGCTTCCGGAGCGCGCGCGCCCGCGAGCGCCGCGGCCGTCGGCATGAAATCGCAGAGCGTCACGGGGACCGCGCTCGTCGAGCCCGCGCGCACGCGCCCCGGCCAGCGCACGATGAGCGGGACGCGTATGCCGCCCTCGTAGAGTTCGCGCTTCAGGCCCCGGAACGGGCCGTTGCTGTCGAAGAGACTCTGTTCGTAACCGCCCTCGTCGCGCCCCTGCGGCCCGTTGTCGCTCGTGAAGACGACGACCGTCTCGCGGTCGATGTCCAACTCCTTCAGGAGCCGAATCAACTCGCCCACGTCCGCGTCGAGCCGCGTGACCATCGCGGCGTAGTTGCGCTGCTGCGGCGTCCAGGGCTCGCGCGAATAGGGCGCATCCGTCGGCACCTGCATTCCGTTCCCAGTCTTGCGCGTCAGCTCGTTGTTGGCGTGCGGCAGGGTGTACGCGAGATAGAGGAAGAAGGGGCGTTCGTCCTCGCGCCGTATGAACCCGAGCGCCTCGCTCGTCAGGAGGTCGTGCGAGTACGTGCCCGCGGAGTTGACGCGCTCGTCGTTGCGCCAGAGGTATTCCGGATAGTAATCGTGCGCGTGGTTCTGGTTGAGGTAGCCGAAGAAGTAGTCGAAGCCCTGACGCCCGGGCGTGCCCGTCGTCGCGGGCTCGCCGAGCCCCCACTTGCCGACCAGCCCCGTGCGATAGCCCGCGCCCTTCAAGACCTCCGCGACGGTCACGTCCTCGGGCCGCAGCGACACGCGCTCGTTGTTGCGATTCATGTTGCCGCGGATGCGCGCGTGCCCCTGATGCAGCCCCGTCATGAAGCTCGCGCGCGAGGGCGCGCAGACCGGGCTCGGCGCGTAGGCGTCGGTGAAGCGCACGCCTTCGCGCGCCATGCGGTCGAGGTTCGGCGTGCGTATGAAGCGCTGCCCGTAGGCGCCGAGGTCGCCGCGGCCGAGGTCGTCGGCCACGACCAGAATGAGGTTGGGGCCGCGCCCGCCCTTCCCGAGCCGGGTCGTCTGCGCGTCCGCCCCGCGCGCGAGCGCGAGCGCCGCGCACGCCGCCAGCAGCGCACACCCGACGACCACGCAGAAACGCCGAAGCCCGTTCCCGCCGAATCTCATCCGCCGCTTGTCCCCCTCCATGCCCGTGTAGTTTAATGCAGAACAAATCTTTCAGCGTAATCCGAGTTCGGCGAAAGCGCCCCCGAGTCTTCGTCCCTGAGTCTTCGTTTCGCCCCCACGGCCGGCGTGGGAGGTTCCAGAGGCACACGTTGAGACTACGCGCCGCGCTCTGCGCACTCGCACTGTTGCTGCAACTCCTCGCGCCCGCGCGCGATGCCGCCGCGCAACGGCGCGCGCCGAAGAAGAAGCTCAACGTGCTCTTCCTCATCGCCGACGACCTGCGGCCCGAGTTGGGCGCGTACGGCCACCCCTTCGTCAAGACGCCGAACATCGACCGCCTCGCCGCGCGCGGCACGCGCTTCGACCGCGCCTACGCGCAGTACCCGCTCTGCAACCCCTCACGCACGTCCCTGCTCACGGGCCGCTACCCGACCGAGACGGGCGTGATGGACAACAACAAGTACTTCCGCGCCGAGCACCCCGACTGGGTCACGCTGCCGCAGCACTTCAAGCAGAACGGCTACCTGACGCTGCGCACCGGCAAAATCTTCCACGGCGGCATCGACGACCAACCCTCCTGGACCGAGGGCGGCGAGCCCGTAGACCCCAACATCGTCAACCGCGGCCGCGACGGCGCGCGACCCGCCCAAGCCCCACAGCGCCCGCGCGACTCCGACGAGTCGGAGGGCGAGCCGTCCGTGCAGGCCGCCAACGAAGGTGAAAGACGCCGCGCCAACTCCGACCGCATCGTCGTGCTCGAAGGCGACGGCGAGACGCACGGCGACTACCGCACGGCCACGCGCGCCATCAACTATCTGGAGCGCTACAAAGATCAGCCCTTCTTCCTCGCCGTCGGCTTCGTCAAGCCGCACAGCCCCCCGACCGCGCCGCGCAAGCTCTTCGACCTCTACGACCCGGCGCGTATACAACTCCCCGTAGACTTCGCCGCGCGCCCCGCGCCTCCGCCGGGCTTCCCGGAGCCTTCGGTGCCGCGCCGCAACGCCGACCTCTTCATCGGCCGCGACGCTACACCAGAACAAGCGCGCGAGATGACGCGCGCCTACTGGGCCTCGACCAGCTTCATGGACGCGCAGGTCGGCCGCGTGCTCGACGCGCTCGAACGTCTCGGGCTCAAAGAGAACACCGTCGTCGTCTTCTGGGGCGACCACGGCTACCACCTCGGCGAGAAGGGCAAGTGGTCGAAGGCTTACTCGCTCTTCGAGGTCGGCACGCGCGTCCCGCTCATCATCGCCGTGCCCGGCGGCCGCGCGCAGGCCACGTCGCGCAACGTCGAGTTGCTCGACCTCTACCCGACGCTCGCCGAAGTCTGCGGACTGCCGCGCCCTCCGGCCGGCGTCCGCGGCCGCAGCGTCGCGCCGCTGCTCAAGAACCCGCGCGTGCGTCGGAACGACGACACGGCCCACACCGTCACGATGTTTCAGAACAGGCTCGGCCGCGCCGTCCGCACCGAGCGCTTCCGCTACGCCGAATGGGACGAGGGCCGCGCCGGTGCCATGCTCTTCGACGAAACGAAAGACCCGCACGAGTTGAAGAACTTAGCCTCTGACCCCGCGCACGCGAAGACCGTGCGGGAGATGAAGAAGCTTCTGAAGCAGGTTCCGTAAGGGGAGACAGATGCCGCCAAAGATGCACATGGAGCCGGAGCCGGGCGACCCGACGCCTGAGGTCGGGTCGGCGACCGACGTGGCGCCGCTGGGGCGCAGTAGTAGCGCGAAGCCCGCGCACGAGTTGACGGCCGACGAGGACGCGGACGCGGCCGACTGGGACAGCGTGGCCGCGCAGGCGGAGTTCAAGGAACTGCTCGCCTCGAAGCGCCGCTTCATCGTGCCGGCGACGATCTTCTTCGTCCTCTACTACTTCGCGCTCCCCGTGCTGGTCGGCTACGCGCCGCGGCTGATGGAGACGCGCGTGCTCGGCCTCAACGTCGCCTACCTGTTCGCGCTCTCGCAGTTCTTCATGGCGTGGATCGTGGCCGCGCTCTACGTGCGCGCGGCGAGCGGGTGGGACCAGACGGCGCGGCGCGTCATCGAGCGCTTGCACTCCGGCAGGAAGGAAGGGTAAGGGCCTTGACGACTTCGCTCGTAATGTTCCTCGTCTTCGTCGCCATCACGCTCGTCATCACCTACTGGGCGGCGCGGAAATCGTCGGGCTCCTCCGCCTACTTCGCCGCCGGCCGCTCCATCAAGGGCTGGCAGAACGGCGTGGCCGTCGCCGGCGACTACATGAGCGCGGCCTCCTTCCTCGGCATCGCCGGCATCATCGCCTTCCAGGGCTACGACGGCTTCATGTACTCGGTCGGCTTCCTCGTCGCCTACCTCACGGTGCTGCTCGTCGTCGCCGAGCCCCTGCGCAACGCCGGCAAGTACACGATGGCCGACGTGCTCGCCTACCGTCTGAAGCCTCGGCCGGTGCGCGCGATGGCGAGCTCTGAGCACGCTCACCGTCTCGACCTTCTACATGATCGCGCAGATGGTCGGCGCGGGCGCGCTCGTCTCGCTGCTGTTGAAGGACTCGGGCGTGACGTACCAGTCGGCGGTCGTCGGCGTCGGCGTGCTGATGATCGTCTACGTCGTCTTCGGCGGGATGCTGGCGACGACGTGGGTGCAGATCGTCAAGGCCGTGCTGCTGATGGGCGGGACGATTCTCTTGAGCATCGCTCGTGCTCGCACACTTCGACTTCAGCTTCTCGGCCTTCTTCGACGCCGTCCGCCACGTCACCTACACGGGCGCCGACGGCCGTCCCGTCACGCAGGACTTCCTGCAACCGGGCCTGCGCTACAAGCCGCCCTACGGCGCGCTCGATCTTCTCTCTCTGGGGGTGGCGCTGGTCTTCGGGACGGCGGGGCTGCCGCACATCCTCGTGCGCTTCTACACCGTGCCCGACGCCAAGACGGCGCGCGCGAGCGTCGTGTGGGCGATGGCGATTATCGGCGTCTTCTACATCCTGACGACCTTCCTCGGCTTCGGCGCGGCGACCATCGTCGGCCGCGACGCCATCTCGAAGAACGGCGGGACGAACATGAGCGCGCCGCTGCTGGCGCAGACGATGGGCGGCGACATCTTCTTCGGCTTCATCGCGGCCATCGCGTTCGCGACCATCCTCGCGGTCGTCGCGGGCCTGACCATCTCGGCCTCGACCTCCTTCGCGCACGACTTCTGGACGAACGTCATCCACCGCGGCACCGAGCGCGCGCCGGGCGAGGAGGTGAGGGTCGCGCGCATCACGGCCTTCGTCGTCGGCGGCGCCTCGATTCTGCTCGCCATCGTGCTGGGGCCGACGGCGAACGTCGCGTTCCTCGTCGCGCTGGCCTTCGCGGTGGCGGCTTCGGCCAACCTGCCGGTCATCGTCTTCTCGCTCTTCTGGAAGCGCTTCAACACGCGCGGGGCGGTGGCGGGCTTAGCGACGGGCCTGCTCGCGTCGATCGTGCTCATCCTCATCAGCCCGAGCATCATGACCGTGGACCCGCCGACCGTGACGGGCGCCGCGCGCCACCTGATCCAGTCGCCGCCGATCTTTCCCTTAGAGAACCCGGGCATCCTCAGCATCCCCCTCGGCTTCCTCGGCGCCTTCCTCGGCACGCTCACCGGGCGCGAGCCCGCGGCCGAAGCGAAGTACACGGAACTCGTCGTCCGCGCCAACACCGGGCTCGGGGCCGAGAAAGCCAGCACACACTAAAAGAGAACTCACATGGACGGACAGGATTGACGGGGTTAAGGGAACGAGTCAGTTCTTACCCTGTCCATGCCGTGTGAATTACTTCGCCGCGAAGTTGTGGAGGCGGAGCCAGTCGGCGGCGTGGGCGGGCCAGGTCGAGAGAACGGGGTCGGCCGGTTTGTCGCCCCGCGCCGTGCCGAGGCCGAAGCCGTGCGGGCCGCGTTCGTAGAGGTGCAGCTCGAAGGGGACGCCGGCCTTGCGCAGGGCGTTGACGAACATGAGCGTGTTCTCGACGGGGACGGCCGTGTCCGTCATCGTGTGGACGAGGAAGGTGGGCGGCGTCTCCTTCGTCACCTGCTCCTCGTTCGAGAGCAGCGCGACCAGCCCGGGGCTCGGGCTCTCGCCGAGCAGATTCTTCTTCGAGCCGGCGTGCGTCTTCTCCCTCATCGTGATGACGGGGTAGATGAGGATCATGACGGACGGCCTTGAGCTGAAGCGTTCGACCGGGTCCGACGCGCCCGCACGCCCCGCGTCGAAGTGCGTGCCCGCGGTCGAGGCGAGGTGGCCGCCGGCCGAGAAGCCGAGGATGCCGACCCGCTCGGGGTCTAAGCCCCACTCGGCGGCGCGCGCGCGCACCGTCCTGATGGCGCGCGCCGCGTCCTGCGACATGGCCGGATGTTTATAACGAGGCCCGAGCCGGTACTTCAGGACGAAGGCCGTCACGCCGACGGAGTTGAGCCACTCGGCCACGGGCCGCCCCTCGTGGTCGGCGAGGCGGCCGTAGCCGCCGCCGGGGCAGATGACGACGGCCGCGCCCGTCGCGCGCTCCTTCGGCGCGAGGTACGGCGTCAGCGTCGGCACGTCCGCCGCCTCTTTGCCTAAAGCCCCCGGCGCCCCCTGCGGCCACAGCGGAAACGGCTCGGCGGCGCGTACATGCTTGAACGACCCGAGGGCGGCGACGACGAACCCCGCCAGCATGAGTGACCACGCAACTCTTCCGAACATGATTCCCCCCTATTTTGTCGTCAGCAGTAGAAGCCAGTCTTCACCCGAAGGCTTACGGATTGTAGTTCCCGTGTCCCAGGACGACGGCGCTTCGAGCGTTCGCGTCTCGCCGGTGCGCGGGTCGAACCAGAGGCCCGCGTAGGTTCGCCGCGGCAGAGCGCGTGCGAGCTTAAAAGATGCGCCCTTGAGCGAGTAGATGAGTACGGCCTCACTCCGCGCGTCGGCGAGACACCAGTTGCTCGCCGCGTCTTCGAGCAGGCCGTCGAGCGGCGACATCTTCAACAGGATGGACGAGAGATGCTCGCGCACGAACGGGTCGAGCTTCGTGCGGTCGGACTGTTCGCCTTGCGACTGGCCGGCGGCGGGGTTGCGCATGAGCGCCTGCGCGCCGCCCGCCAACAGGACCGGAATCGGCCCCGCGCCGGAGTGCCACGCGACGACGGCCTTGTCGGGGAAGCGGTCGCAGTACTCGCGCACCTGCCGGTAGACCTGCGCCGGGGTCGTGTCGGGCGGCGCGTCGCCCGAGCGCTTGAACTCCGCCGTAATCATCTCGCGGAAGGCGAGGTTGCGGCCCCCCTCCGGCGCCCAGAGTTTGCCATCGGGGCGGTACTGCCAGTAACGCGTGTCGATGACGGAAATCAGTCTGGAGCGGACGGGGTCTGCGAGTATCGCGTCCGTAATCTCCTTGCTCGTGATGAGCGCGACGCGCACGCGCCTTCTCTTTGAACGCTGCCATTCGGCGACGGTGTCGAGGAAGAACTGCTGGAAGGCGAGCGGGCCGGCGAACTGGAAGCCGAGCGTGAGGACGACGTTCGGCCGTTCGCCGAGCGTGTCGAGCGTGTGCCGGATGAAGGCGCGGTGCAGCGCGCGCCGCCGCGCGTTCGTAGCGTCGTAGAACTGGTTGGCGACATGAATCGTGTTACGCGCTTCGAGCGGCGGCGGCTCGGGCAGCCCCGTGTCGTTGACGTTGTTCGAGGGGCGCCACGGGAAGTCAACCCAGTGCGCCGCCGTCTCCAGAAGGTTATGCGTGTTGTAGAGGTTGTGATAGTAGACGAGCCCGCGCTCCTCACACGCCTCGGCGAACTCGCGCGTGCGCGCGAAGTACCAGGGGTTGAAGCGCGTCAGGTCGTACTTGCTCAGGCCGTCCCAGGCCCTCCCCTTCCCCGAGCGCGCCCAGGGCATCTCGTAGAAGGGCGCCCACACGTTCGCGTCCGGCTGCACGGTGATGAGGTGCGCGTCGCGGCGGCGCTCGTACCAGAGGCCGGGGCCGCCGTTGAAGAAGGGCGTGCCCTCCTCGACCATCCGCGCGGCGAGTCTGGCCAAGTCTTCGGTGAGCCCCGGCCCCACGCGCCCCGGCACGAAGCGCGTGACGCTCGTGCCGCCCATCTGACGCGCGACCGCCGGCGAGACCTGCCCCTTCCACCAGGCGCCGTTCAGCATCCCGCCCCACACCGCGCGCCCGTCAATCACAAACCTGCCGTTCACAATGCCGAGAGTGTGACGCGCCCGGCGCAGGCCCGACCGTGCGGGAGGGCTTACGTCTTTGAAGAGGGGCACGCGGCGTGAGTCTGGACGCCCTCCCACATGGTCGAACTTCCGCCGCCGACACGCTTTGACATCTGCGTCTCGTAGAGCGGCTGCGTTGACCTCTGCACGACGTTGGGCGCGTCCTCGGGGCCGAACGTTTCGATCTGCTGCGCCTCACAGTTCCAGGCGACCGAGTTGGCCGCCGTCCACCCGTCGCCCTGCGAGCGCGCCATGTCTCTCGTGAGCCGCAGCGCCGCGCCGCCGACGCTGACGCGCTCGTAGAGGACGCCCGACGCCCAGCTCTCGAACGACCCGCTCGCGCCGAGCGAGCCCTTCGATTCGCAGTCGAGGAAGACGTTCGGGCCGGCGGCCGTCAGGCCCACGGCGAAGTCGTTCATGCCCGCCTCGCTGCGGCAGTCGCGGACTAAGACCTGCTGCCCCTCGACCAGAAAACTCTGCCGCCGGTAACCGGCGGGCTCCGACACGGGCGCCTCGTAACGGCAACCCTCGACGGTCACGCGGCGCGCGCGCCGCCCGGCGCGCACGGCCGAGCCGGCGAAGTGTCGCGCCGTCACGTCCCGCACCCAGGCGTCCTCGACGTTGTCGAGCGCCACGCCGATCCACGCGTGCTCCTCGTCCCGCAGGTTCGCGCGCTCGAACTCGCTCTCCAACTTCAGTCCTTCGACGCCGACGTTACGCACGGGTTCGTGCGCCGTGACCTTCGCCAGCGTCCCGCCGCCGTAGCGACGTTCGAGCGCCGTCGTGACGGGCGCGTCGAGCGTGACGCGCTTCGCTTCTTTCTCGACGGACGCGACGACCCTGTCCCAGACGAGGTCGCGCGAGCCGGGCGTCCAGTGCAGGCGTTGGTCGGCGAAGGCGCCCTCGGCCCTGTTCATCCCGAGCGCCTCGATCCACTCCTTCGTGCTCGGCCGGCGGATGACGACGCGGTCGCCCGACGCGAGCCCTTCGACCGTCTCAAGCGTTAGCACTTGCCCGCCCGCAGGCACCTTCTCATCCGTCACGCGCACGCTCGCGCCCGTCGTGGGCGGCTCGTCCCCGCCGACCTCGAAGAGCGTGCGCCGGCTCCGCCCGGTCGCGACGACGGTCGTCAAGCCGGCGCCGCGACCGCGCAGCACGACGCCGGACGCGCGCACGTCGGAGTTGTCCGGCGATGCGGAACCTGCCGGGTCCGAGCAGCACGGCGCCGCGCAAGCCCTGCGCGTCTACGCTCATGGAAGCGACGCGGTCGAGCGCCGCCTGTATCAGCGCCGTGTCGTCGCCGCCCGTCGGCCGCACGCGCAAAGCGTCGGGCACGAGCGGCACGCGCACGCCGCCGCCGCCGTAACCCGCGTGGGAGAAGTCGATACGGACCGCATCACCTTCGACCGCGGCCGACGCCGGTTTGTGCCGTGAGAAGGGGAAGCCCGTTAACGCGACGAGTACGACGACGGCGACTAAAACTCTTGCTGGCCTCTGCCTGATCTTCTTCATCATTTTTCAGCGTGCGCGCCGGCTCCGTATGTTCACGTCGGCCGACTTCAGACCTTCGGAGTAGGCCCGGAGCTTGATGCTGGCCGCCCGCGCCGGCCTTCGAGCGGACGACGACGAGGCAGAGGCCGTTGTAAGCGGCGCGCTCCTTCGACTGGAACGACTCGTGACTCGTCGCGTCGCCGTTGTCCACGGCGACGATCTCGCCGGGGCCGAGGATTTCAAAGTGAATCGCGGTTCTTCGAGCGCGGGACGATCGAGCCCGCCTTATCGACCACGCTCACCGTGACGAACGAGAGGTCGGAGCCGTCGGCGTCGATGCTCGCGCGGTCGGCCTGCAACGTCAGACGCGCGGCCGGCCCCGTCGTCCGCACCGACGTCCTCGGCCCAGCGCTTCCCGTTCTTGATAGGCGACGACGCGCACCTCGCCCGGCTCGTACTTCACGTCGTCCCAGCGCAGACGATACTCGAAAGCTCCGCGCTTCTTCCGGCCGAGCGAGCGGCCGTTGAGGAACAGCTCCGCCTCGTCGCCCGAGGTGTAGACGTGGACGGGCGTCGTCTGCCCTTCGCGCCCCGGCCAGTTCCAGTGCGGCAGGATGTGCGCCATCGGGCAGCTCCGGCCGCCAGCGCGCCTGGTAGATGTAGAAGCGGTCCTTCTTGAAGCCGGCGAGGTCTACGATGCCGAAGTAGGAGCTGCGCGAGGGCACGCGGATTTTGCCCGAGCGCCTTCAGCTCCTCGCTCATGCGCGCCTGCGCGGCCGGGTCGGAGAAGTTGAGCAGGTTGGTCGCGTCGGCGTTGTAGGGCGTCGGCTCGCCGAGGTAGTCGAAGCCCGTCCAGACGAACTCGCCCGCCGACGAAGGGATTCTCGTCCTGACCCTTGAACTCCGCGTCGGGCGTCGTCGCCCAGCGCGGCGCGTAGAGGTCGTAGGAGCTGACCTGAAAGTCGGCCTTCCCCTTGTCCTTCTCCTCCTCGACGGGGAAGAAGTATTCGCCGCGCGAGCTGACGCGTGGAGGAGGTCTCGCTGCCGTAGAGCGGGACGGCCGGGTTCTTCTCGCGGAACTTGCCGTACTCCTGCGGCTTGTAGTTGTAGCCGAACACGTCCAGCGTCTTCTGGAAGCCGTTGTAGCCGGCGTTGACGTTGTTCGCGCCCGCGGTGACGGGGCGCGTCGGGTCTTCGTCGCGCACGATGTCGGTCAGACGCTGCGAGAGCTTGTGCCCTTCGGGCGTGCCCTGCTCGCCGATCTCGTTGCCCGTGCTCCAGACGATGACCGAGGGGTGGTTGCGGTCGCGCCGCACGAGCGCGCGCAGGTCCTTCTCGTGCCAGTCGTCGAAGAGCAGGTGGTAGTCGTTCTTCTTCTTCGAGCGGCGCCACGCGTCGAACGCCTCGTCCATCACGAGGAAGCCCATGCGGTCGGCGAGGTCGAGCAGCTCGGGCGCGGGCGGGTTGTGGCTCGTGCGGATGGCGTTGACGCCCATCTCCTTCAGGATTTCGAGCTGGCGCTCCAGCGCGCGCAGGTTGACCGCCGCGCCGAGCGCGCCGAGGTCGTGGTGATTGCAGACGCCTTTGATCTCGACGGGCTCGCCGTTGACGAGCAGCCCGCGCGCCGCGTCGAACTTGATGGTGCGGATGCCGAAGACGGTCTCGTAGCTGTCCATGATCTTGCCAGTCCTGCTCGACCGTCGTGACGGCCATGTAGAGGTTCGGGCTCTTGCGGGCTCCACAGCTCGGGGACGTTTGATTAACGCGGTCGTGTCTGGACGACACGCGCGAACCCGGCGGCGAGGGCGACGAACGCCGGTTCGGGCAGTCTCGCAACTGTCGCGGGCCGCGCGTGCCGGCCGGGCGCGAGGTCGTAGATGAGCGTCCTCGACCACGACGTTGGTCTGCGTGGCGGCGTCGGTTCTCGAGCGTCACCTTGACGCTCACGGTCGCGCGACTGCGGCGTGACTTCGGGCGTCGTGACGTACGTGCCCCAGTGCGCGACGTGGACGGGCGCGGTCTTGACGAGCCACACGTTGCGGTAGATGCCGCCGCCCGGGATACCAGCGCGACGAGTCGGGCGGGTTGTCGAGACGAATCGGCGACGACGTTCTCGGCGCCGTACTCGACGAAGGGCGTGAGGTCCAGACGGAACGAGGCGTAGCCGTAAGGCCAGCCGCCGACGAAGCGGCCGTTGAGCCACACGGTCGCGTACGACATCGCGCCGTCGATGTCGAGGTAGAGCTGCCGGCCTCTGTCACGCGGCCGGAACGTCGAAGTGCTTGCGATACCAGCCGACGCCCCACCAGGGGAGCTTGCCCGTCTCGCCCGGATACTCCTGATTGAAAGGCCCCTCGATGCCCCAGTCGTGCGGGAGGCTGAGCCGGCGCCACGCGGAGTCGTCGAACTCGCGCCGCGTGTAAGCGACATCCGCGCCGAGCCCTTCGTCCGCCCCGGCGGGCTTCGACGCGGCGGCGCCCGCGACGAACTCGCCGCCCGTTTCGATCACACGCCCCTTAATCTTCTCGTAGCTCAAGCGACCCTCCGCCCCCGGCGGGTCGTCCTTTTGAAAACGCCAACCCGTCGTTGAACGACTCGCGGCTGCGCGGCGAGACCTGCGCCGCCGCCGCCGCCCCCGCGAACGTGAAGGCGGCGCACGCGACGAGCGCGAGGCGGGACAGCACGACTTTCATCATTCAACATTCCTCGTTCCGCATTAAGGTTGGCAGGGGCCGTTACTTCGACACGACTCTGGTCTCGGGCGGGCCGAGGTAGCTCGGACGCAGGCCGCCGGTGTTCAGGACTATCTTGTCGAGCACGACGCCGGGGTCGAGCATGTAGATTCTGAGGACGTGCGCGCCGGGGGCGTCGAGCTTGACGGTCGCCGTGACCTTCGTCGTCGCGCTCAGGACGTTCTCCGCCCAACCCTTCGAGGTGACCTCGACGCCGGCGCTCGCCGCCAGCCCGCGCGGCTCGGCTCCGTCCAAAGCGTAAGCGAAGCGCAGCCCCGACGTGCCGCGCACGGGATGCGTCGGGATGAGATGGAAGGTCAGCTCGAACTCGCCCGCGCGGAAGAGGTAGAGCGGGTATTCGAGCGAGGGCGCCGCGCGCGCGGCGCGCTCAAGCTCGACGCTCGGGGCGTCCGCGGGGAAGACGGCCACGGAGTCGCCCGTGCGGCCGAGCCCCGTTATGGCCTGCCACGCGGCGCCCGCGCGGTCGGTCTTCGGCGTGAAGTGTTCGGCCTCGACGGAGACGACGCCGTTCGCTTCGACGAAGCCCTTGAGGCTCTCGGGGCGCGGCGACGCGGGGTTGCAGACGGGGACTTTCACGATGCGGCTCGCGCCCGCGCCCTCTATCTCGATTGTGCCCGTGGTGACGGCCTCGCCCTTCGGCGCCCTCGACCAATCGACCGAGACGAGCACGCGCGCGTCGCCCGGCAGGTCGAGCGGTATGCCTTCCTTCACGGTCGGGCCGACGCGAATCTCGCCGCGCGTCCGGCTGAGCTTAATCCAGTCCTCTTTCGCGCGCGCGACCCACGCGGCCGGCGCGCGGCCCGTGTTGAAGATGTCGATGAAGCGCGCGCCGCGCGTGTAAACGTCCAGGGCGGGCAGCGCCGCGTCCGCCTCGCCCTCGCGCAAAGGCTCGGCGCGGCCCTCTATCGCGACGCCGAGCCCGGCCGCCTCCGGCGCTTTCATGTTCAAGACAGCGGGCGGGATTTCGGGCGCGGTGCTCCGCATGCTCTTCCACTGCCCCGGCCCCATCTCGCGCGACATGATGTGGTGCCACTTGCCGCCCGATATTCTCTCGTTGTAGTTGTACGTCTCCGAGTCGGCGAGCCGGTCGGCGTTCGTCGCGTGCTTCACCCACCAGGCCGTGCTCGCGCGGCCCTGCGCGGCGTAGAGCGCGGCCTTCTCCGCGGCGAGGACGCGCCGGTTGGCGAACGAGGCGCCGCGGACGGGGTAGAGGACGAGCTGGTAGTAGGCGGGCCGGAGCGGCGGCGGAATCTTCGGGTAGAGGCTCGTGGCGCGTCCGATCAGAGAGTCGTACGCGTCCATCCGCGCCTGCGCCTCGTCGCCGTAGTCGAAGTGCGCGAAGTCGCTCGGCCGGTAAGGCTCGCCCGGCAGGTGCCACTGCAAGTGCTCGGGCTTGCGCGCGAACCCGAGCCGGTAGTACTCGTCCATCACGGACGCTATCTCTTCCGCGTTCGACGCGCCGAACTCGCGCGCCGCCCACTGTCTTAAAAAGTCTTGCAGGTTGTCGCGGCGCCAGCGCGAGGCGTCCCACGCCGTCTGCATGAAGAACTCGGTGCCGATCTCCCCCGGCTTGAGGTCGCCGACGTTGAGCACCCAGAACGCGGCGCGCGCCGTTACGGTAAGCCTTCGACATCTCCTCCCAGATGAGCGCGGGCGGCGTCGTCTCAAGCCACAGGTAGGAGAGCGGGCGGCCGAGGTAGGAGATGTGATAGTAGACGCCGGTGCCGCCCGCGCCGCTTGCCGCTCCTCGTCGTTGGGGAAGGTGCGGATGTAGCCGAAGTTGTCGTCCGGGTAGACGATGGTCACGTCGTCGGGAACTTTCAGCCCCGCGCGGTAGTCGGCCAGCACCTCCTTGTACGGGCAGAAGATTTGCGGCACCTCGCGTCGACGTTCGGGTTGACGTGGCGCGCGAGCATCGCGCGCTGGTCGGCGAAGATTCGCTCAAGCGTCTTGATCCGCTCGGGCTGCGTCTTCGGCCCCTGCATCGCGCTGTCGTGGATGCCGCGCATGCCGAGCGTGTAGAGGTTCTCGAAGCGGCCGTTCTCGCGCACGCGCTCCTCCCAGTAGCGGCGCACGCCTTCGGGGTTCGTGAGATAGTTGTAACGCTTCGGGTCGTCCTTCCACTCGCCGACGTTGTTGCGCAGCATCGGCTCGGCGTGCGAGGAGCCCATCACGATGGCGTAGTCGTCGGCGACCTGTCGGTTGCGCGGGTCGGCGTTGAAGGCGCGCGTCACCTCGTGCATCGCGGGCCAGACCGTGTTGGCCTTGAGCCGCAGCATCAGCTCGAAGAGGCGCGCGTAGGTCTTCGGGCCGATGTCGCCCGTTCTCGGGCTCGAACGTCTTCGCCGCCCACGGTTGCAGGCCCCAGTCCTCGTCGTTGAGGAAGACGCCGCGGTACTTCACCGAGGGCGGCCCCATCCTGCGCGTGCCGGACGCGACGAAGAGTTCGCTCCGTCGCGTCGGCGTCACGTCCGCCCACCAGTACCACGGCGAGACGCCCGCCGCCTGCGACAGCTCGTAGACGCCGTAGGCCGTCCCGCGCCGGTCGCTGCCCGCCACGACCAGACCCATCACGCACGCCGGGCAGAGGATTCTTCGACCGTGGCGATCAGGAAACTCTCCCACTTGCCGCGCAGAGCTCTTCGCGTCGAACTTCCCTTCGCTGCGCGAGCCGGTCGATGAAGGGACTCTTGCCGAGCGTCCCGACGAGCACGGCGTAGCTTGAGAGCCCGGAGGCTTCGGCGCGCACCGGCGGCCGCACGCCCGTCAGGCGCTCGACATCCGCCGCCAGGTCGTCCGGCCGCGATGCGCACGACCTTGAAGTCCTCGGTCCGAGACGTACACGTCGGCCGCGCGTCCCCCGCGCACCAGCTCGAAGTCGCCCGCGCGCCGCGGCCTCTCTCACCCAAACGGACTCCTGCGCCGCGGCCGTCTGCGCGCAGCCGAGCGCGAACAGAAGCACGAACAGTGACGCGCGGATGTATTCGGCAACGTTCCTCATACGCTCTCAGGGCCGCCTCCGACGTTGCGGCCTCGGTCTGGGTGTCGGGGTCGGGCGCGCGGCGGGCGTGCCTTCGTCGATGTCGGGGCTGGCGGTGCGGCTGCGCTTGTACTCGGGCGCGTCTTCGGGCTCGTCGGGGAGCTTCGGGCCGGCGTAGACGACGGCCAGCTCCGCGAGCGCGGCCGTCACGTCCGTGCCGAAGCCGCTGAGCGCCGTGAGCCTCAGGTGTCGCGCGGCGACCGTCTGCGGGAAGGTCACGCGCTGCGGCTCGAAGGTCGAGACCAGTTCGCCGCGCGCGACCTCGCGCCAACGCTCGCCGTCGTCGCTCGCCTCGACGACGTAGCCGCGGATGTCGCCCTCGTGCTCGCGGTGGTTCTGGCGCGGCATGAGCACGAGGCCGTTGACGGGCGCGGCCCGGTCGAAGCTGACCGAGAGCTTGATGCGGGTGCCTCACATTCTTCCGCGCGTCGCCCGCGAGCCAGAAGGTGTTCGGGTCGCCGTCGATGGCGTTCGACGCGGGGTTCGCGGGCAGCGACTCGCCCTTCGCTTCCGTCCCGAGTTTCTTCATGACGCGCGTGTCGAATAGCAGTCCGCGCAGCTCTTCGGGTCGGACGGCGACGTTCGGGCGGAATCGCGGCGAGGCCATGTAGGCGAGAAGCGAGCTGCGCAACTGCCGCGCGGCGGGCCGCGCGTCGAGCCCCGTCGAGAGGTCGGCGCCGCTCACCAGCAGGCGCCCGCGGCCGACGCGACACTCGAAGAGGAGGCCGAGCTTGTAGTTGCGGTTCCAGTCGTCGATGGCCCAGACGATGGGCGCGAGCGCGCGCGGCAGGCGGTCAAGGTTGACCGCGCGCGCGCCGCGCACGACCTCCGACCACTGCCAGTCGAAGTTGGCCTCTCCGGGGAAGGCCGCGAGCGCGGGGTGGCGCGTCTCGCTCAGAAGGCCGAGCATGCGGCCCCACGCCGGCCCCATCAGACGGTTCCAGAAGACGGGCACGTCGTCGAGCGGCGGGCTCGTCCAGTCGAGGTCCGCGCGGCGCGGGACGTAGAGCACGCGTCCGCCCTCTTTCAACCTCAACTCGGCCTCGTCCCAGGACCTTGTGATGAAGACGCCCGGCGGCGCGTCGAGCCCGGCGTCCGGAGGGTAGAGCCAGAAGTCCCAATCGTTCTCGAACGCCGTCCCTCCGAATCCCACCGAGAGCTTGTACTGCCGCGGCGCGGCGAGCTTCGAGAGGTCGATGGAGACGCGACCGAGCGGTGTGTTCTTCCCGACGGGAATCGTCCGCGCGGGCCAGCGGCCTACCGTCAGGACCCTCCCGCGCGCGTCGATGACCTTCCACGACGGCGCCGCGTTAGTTATAGCCGCCGCGCCGTAGTGCGCCACCTCGACCTCGGCCTCAAGCGTCTCGTCCGAGGTGAAGACGCGTCTGTTCAGGCGCGCGAGCGGGACGGTCTCGGAGTTGAAGCGCCGGAACTCGTTCGGGGTGGCGTAGCCCTTCGACTCCCAGAAGGGGTCGAGCAGGCCGACGAGCGCCGTGCCCTGCCCCGTGTAGTCGTGCAGGTCCAAGAGTTGGAAGCCCGCGAGTCCGGGCGTGCGCAGGTTCGCCTCGATCTCCTCTTTGTAGCAGGCGAGTTGGTAGCGCCCCGAAGCCCGGGCGAACTGCTTGTTCTTCGAGAGCAGCCCGTGCGCGCGCATCGAGTCGCGGAAGATTTCGTAGTTGCCGGGTCGCGCGTAGCCCTTGAACTTGTCGATGACGGAGTAGTCGGGGTAGGCGACCCACTGGCCCAGCTCGTGCGAGAGGACGGGAATCTTTACGCCAGCGAGCGAGGCGCGGTAGTCGCGCCCGAACCAAGCGGACTGCCCGCGCAGCATCTTCTCGCCGAGGCGTTGGACGACGAGGAAGTCGGCGCCCTCCTCCGGGTCCGGAATCTCGCGGTCGGTGTGGCCCGTGCCGGTCGTGTAGAGGATGCGCGGGTCTTCGCGGCGGAAGTGCTCGGCCCAACGCGGGAGCGACTGTTTCCAGCGACCCTTGGGCTCGTTGCTCGCCGAGAGCATACGGAAAGACGGGTGGTTCCCGTAAGCCTTTATCATCCGCTCGGTCTCGGCGTAGAGCATCTTCTCCATGTCGTGCCGGGGCTGATCTCGTTCCACATGCCCGGCTCGGGCTGGAGGTAGATGCCGAGTTCGTCGGCCGCGACGAAGGCGGCCTCGGGCGGGCAGAACGAGTGGAAGCGGACGTGGTTGATGCCCCACTCCCGGTTGGTGCGGAGGATGCGGCGCCAGTATTCGACATCGGTCGGCGGGTAGCCCGTCAGCGGAAAGTCTCCGCCGTGGTGCGTGCCGCGCAGGTAGGTCTTCCGGCCGTTGACGACGAAGTCGCTGCCCTCGGTCTTGAACTCGACGAGGCCGAAGGAGAGTTCCCTGCTCTCGTCAACCGACTCGCCCTGAAGCCTGAGCGTTAACTTTTGTAAGGCCGGGCTGAACTCGTCCCAGCTCTTCGCTTCGCGGCCGAGCGGCACTTCGAGCTGCGCCCCGCCGCCGCGCTCGTCCCACTCGACGGACGCCTGCGCGCCGCCCACAGAGAGCCGCCCCGCCCCCGCGCGCCCCGTGGCGTTCCCGACGCGGACTTTAATCACCGCGGTCTTCTTCGACACGTTCGGGAAGACGCGCGCGTCTTCAATCCAGACCGCGCCCGTCGAGTTCAGCTCGATTCTCCCGACGATGCCGTTCCAACTACCGGCGAGCGAGTCCGAGACGCCGTGCGCGTCGGGGCGGTACGGCATGAGCATCGAAGAGTCCACGCGGACGCTGAGTCGGTGGCGGCCCGGCGCGAGCGCGCCGAGGTCGTGCTCGTGCGGCGCGACGAGGCTGTTGTTCGAGCCGACACGGTTCCCGTCAACCCACACGCTCGACTCCCAGCGCGGGCGCTCCATGAAGAGCACGACGCGGCGGCCGCGCCAAGCCTCGGGAATGTCTATGTCGCGCTGGTACCACGCGACGCCGACGTAGTGGCGCGGCGGCTGCGAGAGGAAAGGGACACGGACTTCGCCCGGCCGCGTGTAAGCCTTGTAGTCTTCGCGCAGATACCAGAAGCGGTCGTAGAGCGAGAGCACCCACGGCGTCCGCGTGCTGACCTCGTCGCCGTAGCCCTGAGACTGTAAGACGCCGGGGAGCCGAATCGTCTGCGGCAGGTCGCGCTCGAACCAGCGCTCGCGCACCCCCGCGTCGCCGCGGTCGAGCGCGAAGCGCCACACGCCCGCGAGCGGCACGGACGCGCCCGCGCGCGCACGCGCCCCGGCCGGCCAGACGAACGCTGCCGCCACGACGAGCAAAAACCCGATCAGAAGCCCCTTCCCGATTTTCATTGTGCGGCCATTGTACAGCCACCCGCCGCACCCAAGTAAAGCGGTTTTCTTCCGCCCCGTGATAAGCTTTCACGCGCACTAGCGGGTACTTCGAGCGGCGGAGGTGGGATGGCGACGCTCATTATGATGTGCGGCCTGCCGGGCTCGGGCAAGACGACGCTCGCCCGGAGGATAGAGCGCGAGCGCGACGCGTTGCGCCTGACGCCCGACGAGTGGATCGCGCGGCTCTACGGGACGGAGTTGACGCCGCCCGCGCTCGACTGGTGTCGCGACCCCGTCGAGGCCATCCAATGGGAGTTGGCCGAGCGCGCCCTGCGCCTCGGCGTCAACGTCGTACTCGACTTCGGCTTCTGGTCGCGCGTGGAGCGCGAAGAGTTCCGCGCGCGCGCCGCCGCGCTCGGCGCGGGCTCCGAGATATATTTTCTCGACGTGCCGCGCGCGGAGTTGTCGGCGCGCGTCGCCGAGCGCGCGGGCGCCTTGCCGCCCCCCGGCACCTTCCGCGTCACGGAGGCGCAGCTCGACGCGTGGTTCAAGCTCTTCGAGCCGCCGACCGCGGACGAGTTGCGGCCGAGGTAAGGCGCCGGCCGAGTCAGTACACTCCTCCGCACGAACCCGCGCGGGCGCCGAACTTGTGACACTCGGTGGGCGCGTGCAAGAATCGCCCAATCCAACGCGAGTAAATGAGGCACCACAAGCTCTACGCCGAACGCGCGCGTGATTCGACGGACGCGGCCGAGCCCTGCCGACGGGCGGCCCGTGCGCTTTAACGAGTAGGTTTCCAGGGAAGGGTCGGCCGCCGCTCGACACATGAAGGTACTTTTCTGTAAAGGCCAGACGATGGGGCCGATCAGCGGGGCGGACGAGATTCTCGTCACCTACGCGACGCACCTGCGGAGGGCGGGCGTCGAGGTCTCGGTGCTGCTGATGTTCCCGCACGACGGCGACAGTTATCTCGAAAGGCTCAGGCGCGCGGGCGTCCCCGTCGAAGGGCTCGCGCCGGGCACGGCCGTCACGGCCTTGCAGGCCGGGCGGCGGCTGGCGTCGAGACTCCTTTCGGCCATCCCCAGCACGCAGCAGCTCATCCGGCGCGGGAGCCGCCGCGTCTCGGGCGGCCTGGCCGAGCGCTACCACGCGCGCTGCCGCGAGCAGATCGCGCGCCACAACCCCGACGTGATACAGGTCATCACGCCCGACCCCGCGTCCGTCGTCTTCATCAAGGCCGGGCACGAACTCGGCATCCCCGTCCTCTACCAGGAGGTCGGCATCCCCTTCCACCCGCCCGGGTACGAGTCATACTACGAACACTTCACCACGGCGCTGCCGTTCTGCGCGGAGGTCGCGGCGCTCTCGCCCGCGCTGGCCGAGATGTGCCGGGCGGTGGTGCCAACGGGCAAGCCGGTCTCCGTCCTGCCCGTGATGGCCGACGACGTGTCGGCGCCGCCTTCGAGGGAGGAGGGCGGGGTCGTCTTCGGGTTCGCGGCGCGCGCGGAGGCGCTGAAGGGCGTGTCGGAGTTGATGGAGGCGTTCGGGCTGGCGCGGCGGGAGGACGAGGGCGTCCGCCTCTACGCGGCCTGCGCCGGCTCGAAGGTGGACGAGATGCTTGAGCGCGCGGAGGCGTTCGGCGCCGGCTCACACTTCAGACACCTCGGCGTCTACGAAGGCCCCGAGGGGCGCGCAGACTTCCTGAGCAGGGTGGACGTGCTCGTCCTGCCGAGCCATACGGAGGGCACGCCGAACAGCATCGTCGAGGCGATGTCGCAGGGCATCCCCGTCATCGCGACGGACGTGGGCGGCATTCCCGACATGCTCGGCCGCGACGCGGGGCTGCTCGTCCCCGTGGGCGACGCGCGCTCTCTGGCCGACGCGATGCTCCGCCTCGCGGGCGACCCCGCGCTGCGTGCCGCGTTGGGTCGCGCGGGGCGCGCGCGCTACGAAGCGAACTTCACGCCCGAGGCCGTCCTCCCCAAGTTGCTTGAGACCTACGAACGCATGCTCGCACGCGCAAGCGCCGTCGCGCCGCTCCCGCGCGCGGCGACCGCCTGACTCCTGGAAAGACAAAGCGGTGCGTCCGAAGCCTTCAGGCCGAGCGCACCGCTCATTCTTTCTACTGACTTCTGACTACTGATTATTGTCTACTTCTTTATGTCGTAGGCCCACAGCGTCCCGAGGTCGCGGACGTAGAGCCTGCCGTTGGCGATGACCGGGTAAGCGAAGGCCATCTCGGCGAACTGACCCGCCTTTTTGTGCTGCGGCTGGTTCGGCGGGGTGAAGCGGCCGCGCTCGCGGTAGCCCGCGGGGGTCGCCTCCGCCAGCACGAAATCGCCGTTGACGAGGTGGAGGTACAAAAGCCCGTCGGCGTAGGCGACCGAGGCCCAGCCGAAGTTGTCGGCCTTCCACATCACCTTCCCCGTCTTAAACTCGACGGCGACCAACTGCTGCATCGGCTCCGTGCCGTAGAGGTAGTCGCCGACCAGCACCGCCCCGCCGATGCCGTTCGGGAGGCCGCGCGTGAAGTAGACCTGCTCGGCGGCGACCCCGCCCCCTTCCGGCTTGAGCCTGACGAGCGCGCCCCCGACCCCGAGCGCCCCGCAGTAGACGTAGCCCTCGCGCCCGACGGGCGTGAAATACTGCGCCGGGCCCTTGGCCGCCTCCTTGTAGCGCCAGAGGAACCGGCCGGTCTTCGCGTCAACGCCGACGACGCCCTTACTCAAAAGCTGCACGTACTGCCTGCGGCCCCCGCCCTCGACGACAATCGCCGACGCGTAACCCGCCGGGTCGCCGCCCGGGATGGCCGACTTCCAGACCAGCGCGCCCGTCCTCTTGTTGAGCGCCACCAACGTGGCCTCCGCGCCGCCCGGGGTGACGACGACGAGGTCGCCGTCAACCAGCGGCGACTCCGCGTAGGCCCACTCGCCCGGCTGGCCGCCGAACTCCCGACGGACGTTCTTCTGCCAGCGAATCTTGCCGCTCTTCGCTTCGAGGCAGGCGAGGTCGCCGTCCGAGCCCAGCGCGTAGAGGAGGTCACCGTCCACGGTCGGGGTGGAACGCGCCTTCGCATAGGGCGGGTTCTGGTCCGGGTTGCCGACGTTGCCGACGCGCGTCGTCCAGACGGACTTTCCGTCCGCGGCCGAGAGCGCCTGGACGAACTCGTTCTCCATGCCGCGGTTGCTCAACAGGTAGATGCGCGACCCGGCGACCACGGGGGTCGAATAGCCGTCCCCGATGTCGTCCAACTGCCAGAGCAGTTTCGGCCCCCCCGCCGGCCACTGCTTGAGGAGGCCAGCCTCGCGCGAAGTGCCGTCGCGCCCGGGGCCGCGCCACTGGGGCCAGTCGGCGGCGGCCGCGGCCGTGAAGCACAAACAGAGTGACGCCGCGGTGATTAGCAATCGTGACCTCATCATCTTCATCATCTTCTCCTTCCGGCTCAGTCGTGACGCAGCGCCACCAGCGGGTTGACGCGGGCCGCGCGGCGCGCGGGGATGTAGCAGGCCAGCAGGGCGACGGCGACCAGTAACAACGGCACGCCGATGAAGGTGACGGGGTCGGTCGCGCCCACGCCCAGCAGCAGGCTCGCCAGCGCGCGCGTCATCGCGAACGCGCCCGCCAGCCCCAGCGCGACGCCGACGAGCGCCATCCGCATCCCCTGCCCCACGACCAGCCGCACCACGTCCCGCAGCGCCGCGCCGAGCGCCATCCGGATGCCGATCTCGTGCGTGCGCTGGCTGACGGTGTAGGTCATCACGCTGTAGAGCCCCATCGTCGCCAGCACCAGCGCCAGCACCCCGAACGTCGAGGCCATCCCCGCCGCCACGCGCGGCGCCCAGAAGGCCAGCGACAGGTTCTCCTCCGCCGTCATCACCCCGAACACGGGCAGCCGCGCGTCCATCTGCGCGATCTCGCGGCGCGCACGCTCCACCAAGCCTTGCAGGTCGTCGGCCAACTGCGCCCCGACCAGCAGCGTCATCCGCGCGCGCGGGTGCTGGTAGGCGGGCAGGAACATGTAGAGTTGATGATCGCTGTAGAGCGATTCGTAGTGCGCGTCCTGCGCGATGCCGACGACCTCCATCAGCGGCGTGCCCTGCGCGAAGCGGAAGCGTTTGCCCAACGCCTCCTCCTCGCCGCCGTAGAAGCGGCGCGCGAACGCCTGGTTGACGATGACGACGCGGGGCGCGTCCAGATTGTCGCGGTCGGTAAAGTCGCGCCCGCGCGCGAGCGGCATCCGCAGCGCCTCGAAGTACTTCGGCGTCACGAGACTGCACTCCGAGATGACGCCCTGATTAGGCGGCGGGTCGATCTCGCCCTCCTTCACGACGGGGCCGCGCGACTGGCGGCTGTCCATCAGCGGCATCTCGCTCGCGAGCGCGGCCGCACGCACGCCGGGCAGCGCCTCGACGCGGCGCTGAAGTTCGGGGAAGAAGCGTAAGCTCGACTGCTGGTCGTAGGCCAGCAGGTCGAGATTAATCATCATCGTGACGAGGTTCTCGCTCCGGAAACCCGGGTCGGTCTGTCGCACCATGCCGAGGCTGCGGATGAAGAGCCCCGCGCAGATGAGCACGACGAGCGAGATGGTGACCTGCGCCACCACCAGCACGCCCCGCACGTTCCAGCGTCGGCGGCCGTGCGAAGGGCTCGCCATGCCCCCCTTGATGACGTTGACGAGGTCGGTCCGCGAGGCGAGCAGCGCCGGGGCCAGCCCGAACAACACGCCCGTTAACATCGAGACCGCCAGCATCCACTTCAGCACGTAGCCGTCCGGCGCGAGGTCGAAGTTGGCCGGGTACGGGACCGGCGGGAAGGAGGCTTGCGCCCACCCCGCGCCCGCGTACGCGAACGCCCAACCCAGCAGGCCGCCCAGCAACGACAGCAGCAGACTCTCCGTCAGCAGTTGCCGCACGATGCGCCCGCGGCTCGCGCCTATCGCCAAACGAATCCCTATCTCCCGCGCGCGCGTGGCCGCCCGCGCCAGCATCAGGTTCGCCACGTTCGCGCAGGCCAAAAGCAGTACGAGGCCCGAGACGCAAATGGCCATCATGCCGCCGTACCTCATCACCCTCGTCGCGCCCTCGTACCGCCCGTCAAGCTCCGTCTTGAGCTGGACTTTCGTGTCGCCGTTCTCGTTCGGGTAGAGCCGCGCGAGGTTCCCCGCCACCATGTTCAAGTCCGCCTCGGCCTGCCCCATCGTCACGCCGGGCTTCAGGCGGCCGTAGAGGTTCACGGTCTGGTACGTGCGATCCGTCCTCCACTCCGCGCGGCGGCTGAACTTCTGCGCCATCATCAAGGGCACCCAGTACCCCTGCCGGAAGTAGAAGACCGAGCCGAGGAACGACTCCGGCATCACGCCGACGACGGTGAACGCCGTGCCGTTGAGATAGACCGACCTGCCCACGACGGCCGGGTCGCCGTCGAAGCGACGCTGCCACGAGTAATGGCTCAGCACCACGACGGGGTGCGTGTTCGGCGTGAGGTTCTCTTCCGGCAGGAAGCCGCGCCCGAGTATCGGCTTGACGCCCATCACGTCGAAGTAGTTGCCGCTGACCAGCTCGCCCCAGACGACCTCGGCGCGGGAGCCTTCGACGGCGTTGTGGCTCTCGCCCGCGCTCATGCCCGCCGAGGCCCACGTGAACGCGCAGAAGTCCGTGAAGCTCTGGTTCTGCTCGCGCAGGTCGAGGTAGTTCGCGTAGGAGAAGCGGTCCCAGACCTGCGCGTCCGTCTTCCGCCCCCAGTACGGCGCCAAAAGCTCCTCCGGCCTCTCCGCCGGCAGCGGCCGCAGGATGAAGCCGTTCACCGCGCTCAGGATGGCCGTGTTCACGCCGATGCCGAGCCCCAGCGTCAGCACCGCGACCGCCGTGAAGCCGGGCCGCTTCGCCAGAACGCGCACGCCGTAACGCAGGTCGCGCACGAGGTCGTTGAGCCAGCGCGTCCCGCGCGCGTCGCGGCACAACTCCTTCACCTGCTCCGGGCCGCCGAGCGCGAGGCGCGCCCGCCGCCGCGCCTCGCGGGGGCTGTAGCCCTGCTCGATCAGATCGCTCGTGTGCTGCTCAAGGTGAAAGCTCAGCTCCTTTTCGAGTTCCTCGTCGAGCTTCCTTCGGCGAAACAGGCGATGCCACCAGTTCATGGGGGAATTCTCCTTCAGAAGGGTTTGAGGGATTAGGCTTCGGACAGGTTGAGGATGAGAGTCACGGCCTCGGCCAGCCGCGCCCAGCCCGCGGCCTCGGTTTCGAGCTGCGACTTACCCTTGCGCGTCAGCTTGTAGAACTTGGCCTCGCGCCCGGTCTCGGTCGCCTTCCAGTCGGCGGCCAGCAGCCCGCGGTTCTCCAGGCGGTGCAGCGCCGGGTAGAGCGAGCCCTGCGGCACCTGCACCACGCCGCGCGACGCCTGGTCGAGCCGCTGCGCAATCGCGTACCCGTGGACCGGCCCGAGCGCCACCACTTTCAGAATCAACAAGTCCAGCGTGCCCTGCGGAAGATCAGATTTGGTCGGGGTCATCAACGTTACCTCCGGCTTCTACATATAACACCGGCACATGTAGAAGCACAAGGTATAGTTACGCGGCGGCGGCGAGAAAGTTCTGAGAAAAGCGTACGGGCGTTTTCACACGGCCGCACCCGGCGCGGCGCCTTGTTTCCGCCCCATCGGAGAGGGCAATATGTGTGCGAGCTTCAGCCTTACCCGAAGGGTCGCGCGACGAATAAGGGGAGATGACCAACGCCACCTCAGATGCAGGAACCGGGCCCGCCGTCAGCGTCGTACTACCGACATACAACCGCGCCCCCCTGCTCGGCCGCTCCCTGCGGAGCGTGTTGGGGCAGAGCTACGAGGACTTCGAGTTACTCGTGATCGACGACGGCTCGACGGACGAGACGGCGCGGGTCGTAACGTCTTTCGTTGACCCGCGCGTCAGGTACGTTCAGCTCGCGCGCAACACGGGCGCCGGCGCGGCCCGCAACGTCGGCATCCGGATGTCGAGGGGGAAGTTTCTGGCCTTTCAGGATTCGGACGACGAGTGGGTGCCGTCGAAACTCGCCAGGCAGATGTCGGCGTTCGGGCGCGGGCCGGCGGGGCTGGGGGTCGTCTACTCGGACATGCAGAGGGTGTGGGGCGACGGGACGGAGACTTACCTCGCGGCGCCCGACGTACACGCGGGCCGGCTGGTCGGCACCTCCGCGTGGTTCTATCAGGTGTGTGACCTCGGCATTCAATCGACGCTCATCAGGCGCGAGTGGCTGGACGCGGCGGGCCACTTCAACGAGGAGTTGCCGGCCCTCGAAGACCTTGAGATGTTCATACGGCTCTCAAGGCTCTGCGCGTTCGAGCGCCTGCGGGAGCCGCTCGTGAGGTACCATGACACCGAGGGCATCTCGAAAGATCGCTACGCCAAGTGGGTCAGCCGGAAAGTGATCCTGAGGCTTTACTACAAGGAGCTTCTCGCTCGAAACCCGGCCTTCCTCTTCAAGGAGGCACTCTGGCTCTGTGCGACGCGGGGCCGGGCCGAGCGGGCGAGGCGGGAGGGACGTTGAGCAAGCAGCGAGTCCTGGCCATCGGACTGGACGGTTATGAGGAGTCGCTCGAACGGCGCTTCATGGCGGCGGGCGAGTTGCCGGCGCTGGCGCGCCTGCGCGAGCGGAGCGCGCGGTACCTTCTCGACCACGGCCCGGCGCAGCGCTCGGGCCTCGCGTGGGAGCACTTCAGCACGGGGCTCTCGCCGGAGCGCGCCGGCCGCTGGACGGCCCTGCATTTCGACCCCGAGACGTACGACGTGTGGCAGGAGGGGACGCGACTCGTGCCCTTCCCGGCGCGGCTCAACTCGCGCACCGTCGTCTTCGACGCGCCCTACTTCGACCTCGCGCGGGCGCCGCAGGTGCGCGGGGTGTCGGGCTGGGGCGTGCACGACCCGGGCGTGCCGCTCGCCGCGCGCCCCGACAGTCTGCTGCCGGAGTTTAAGGAGCGCTTCGGGAAGTATCCGGCCGAACGTTTTATTTACGGAGTGGTGTGGGCTTCGCCGGAGCGCACGCGGGAGATGGGCGAGGCGTTGGCCGCGGCCGTCCCTCTGCGCGCGCGTGCGGCGCGCTGGCTGCTCGGCGAACACTTACCCGATTGGGACCTCGGCGTGGTCGTCGTGAGCGAGCCCCACTCCGTCCTCGAAGGACTCTGGCACGGCGTTGACGAATCACACCCGCTCCACCGAATGCCTTCCGCCGCGGCCGCGCGCGAAGGTCTGCTGGGCGTCTACCGCGGCGTTGACCGGCTCGTCGCGGAACTCGCCGACGCCTTCCCCGACGCGGCGCTGGTCGTCTTCTCGATGGGCGGCATGGGGCCGAACTATTCGGACACGGGGAGCATGGCGCTGCTGCCGGAGTTGATGTACCGGCGCGCCTTCGGCCGCCCGCTGCTGCGGCAGCCGGACGGTTGGACGGACACGGCCGCGTCGCCCCTGCTCGGCGAGCGTGAGGAATGGTCTGCGGCCGTCCGCGCGCACCTCCCGGCGGACGAGCCCGCCCCACTTCTCAGTCGCATCGGGAGGGCCGCCCGGCGGCGTCTCGTGGGTGAGGATGAGTCGGCGGACTCGCACCTGCGGCGCTCGGTCGAATGGATTCCGGCGATGCGCTACCGGCCGCACTGGCGCTCGATGCAAGCCTTCGCCCTGCCCTCCTTCTACGACGGTCGCGTCCGCATCAACCTCGAAGGGAGGGAGGCGGGTGGCCGCGTCCGAGCCTCCGAGTACGCGGCGTACTGCGACGAGCTGGAAGCCCTCCTGCGCGAGTGCAGAGACGCCGCGACCGGCCTTGAGGTCGTCGAACACATCGAGAGAGTCGAGGGGCGCGACCCACGCACGCTCGGGCCGACCGAGGCGGACATGGTCGTCGTGTGGAGGGGGACTTTCTGCGCGCTCGAACACCCGACGCTCGGGCGCGTCGGCCCCATCCCCTTCCGCCGGACGGGCGGTCACACCGGCCCCTTCGGGATGGCCTACCTGACGGGCGCCGGCGTGGAGCCCGGCGACCGCGGCGTGCGCAGCGCGTTCGACGTGGTGCCCACGCTCTGCGAGCTGCTCGGCGAGCCGCCGCCGGAGGGCTTAAGCGGGATCAGCCTCCTGTCGTGAGATTCACCGTCGCCGTCTGCACCTGGAACAGGGCCGCGCTACTCCGACAACTCCTCGGGCGTCTCGCGCGCGTGAGCCACGCGCCGGGCGACTGGGAAGTCCTGGTCGTCAACAACAACTGCACCGACGACACGGAGCGCGTCCTCGAAGACTTCGACGGGCGGCTGCCGCTGCGCCGCGTCTTCGAGCCGGAGCAGGGTCTCTCGCACGCGCGCAACAACGCCGTCCGTCAGGCCCGCGGAGAATACGTAGTCTGGACTGACGACGACGTGCTGGTCGAAGCGGGCTGGCTCGCGGCCTACGCGCGGGCGGTTGAGCGCCGCCCGGAGGCCGCGGTCTTCGGCGGCCCCATCCGGCCTCACTTCGAGGGCACGCCGCCCGCATGGCTCGCCGCCGCGTGGCGTGACATCGGCGCGGTCTTCGCCGCGCGCGACCTGGGCGACGAGCCGTTCGAGCTGGACGCCGACGGCGAGTTGCCCTACGGCGCGAACTTCGTCGTGCGCGCGCGCGAGCAGCGGCTCTTCCCATACGACCCGGCGCTCGGCAGGAGGTTTGAAGGCGGGACGCTCGGCGAAGAGACGGCCGTCATCCGCGCCATCCTCGCGGCGGGCGGGACGGGCTGGTGGGTGCCCGACGCCGCGGTCGAGCACTGGATTACGAAGGAGCGGCAGACGATCGGATACCTGCGGAGCTACTACGCCCTTCAGGGCAAGTCTTTCGGCAACGGTGGAAAGCTACGGCGGCCCGACGTTGCTCGGCCGCCCGCTCCGGCTCTGGGGCAGAATCCTCTGGGCGGAGCTCGGCCTACGCGCGCGCGCGCCTGAGCGGAGACCCGCATCGCTGGCTCAAGTCACTCGTCCGGGCGTCGTTCCTGCGCGGCTCCGCCCGCCGTTTAATCCGCCACACAGTCGGAGCCGCCGTGGCCGTCTCTGGCAAGCCGAGCGACCGCGGCGGCTACTTTATTCCTTGTCCGTGCGGGCGGGCGGCATCGGCCGCGGCTACTGCCCCTGCGCCGCCGCAGCGGAGGTCCGGATGACCTGCTTGCCGTCGAAGGAGAGCCCGGCGAAAGAGAGCGGGGCGGACTCGCCCTCCAGCAGAAGGGTCGGGAACGTGCCCTTCTTCGACTTCTCGGCGCGCGCCTCGGCGCGGGCGATGACCTCCCGGGTCTTACGGTCGGAGACCGTCAGCTCGTTCTTCACGTCGTCGAAGCCGAAGCGGTAGGTGCCGGCCTTGATTGTCTGGCCGGCGAGGCGGAAGTCCTGGCCGACCGTGATGAGCCGGCTCGTGACTTTGGCCGAGGCCGTCGAGGCCGCGGCGCAGAGCAGCAGGGCGACGATGATGCTGGTCGTGATTCTTCTCATGGGTGCGAAATTCCTTCCTTCAATCCGAGGGTTCGTACACGGCGCTTCCGGGGAGTTTTGCACCGTCTCGGCAGGCACATACGAGGCGCGGGGCGGGGCGCGTTCGGCGTTTGTGACGACGCGGCCCGGCGTTGGTGTGAGGAACGCGGCGACGTTGCGGCGCGCTTCGCGAGTCCCTTTAACGCGCGTGCGATTCTCGATAGCGAACGCCCGCCGGTACAAAAAACAGGACTTTCATGCTTGCACCGTGACTTCCATTATCGGGGGCGGCGGGTAACAATATTCTTCGCGCCACTGTCGGCATTAACGAATGAGCATCTGGCAGATCATCCGTCGTTTAGTCCCCTTCATCCGGCCGCACGGCCGCTGGGTCGTCCTCTCGCTGACGCTGACGCTGCTGTCGGCCTGCGCGGCGCAGGTCAACCCGCATCGTCCTGCGCTACACGGTGGACACCATCGAGCGGCTTCTGCGTGAGGGGCGGACGGCGTCGCAGGGGACTTCGCTGCTGCTGGTCATCAGCGCCGCCCTGCTCGGCAAAGAGATCATCAACACGGGCTTGAGGTACGGGCAGAACCTGTTCGGCGAGAGGATTCGGGTCAACGTGTCGAGCCGCCTGACGCAGGCCGCCGTCGAACGCATCCTCACCTACCGGCTCGCCTTCTACACCGACTCGGACAACCAGACCGGCATCCTCCAGACGCGCATCGACCGCGGCGCCGAGAGCCTGACCAAGCTCGTGCAGAGCGCCTTCATCGACATCCTGCCGCTGTTCGCCAGCTCCATCCTCGCGCTCGTCATCATGTTCGCGGCCAACGTCTACGTCGGCCTCGTCGCCGCGGCCGTCATGCCGGTCTATTTCCTGCTGAGCCAGCGGCAGGCTTCGATGCTCAAGGGCGCGCGCCGGCGCTTGCGCGCCCTGCGCGAGGAGAAGAACAACGGGCTGCACAACATCATCGAGTCCATCGTCGTCATCAAGTCCTTCGTGCGCGAGGAGTACGAGAAGGAGAAGCAGCTCCGCCTTCAGCAGAACCTCATCACCGCGCAGTTGAAACAGCGGCAGACCAACTTCGTCTTCGACGGGCTGAAGACCTTCGTCGAGCAGATCGGCGTCGTGCTCATCATCATCCTGACGGCCTACCTCGTCCTCGGCGGGTGGATGTCCATCGGCGCGATCATGTTTCACATCATGCTCTTCAGCAACGTCTCGGCGCCCATCCGCCAGTTGCACCGCATCTACGACGAGATGAACGACGCGCTGACCTACGCCGAAGGCTACTTCCAGATTCTCGACGCCGACGGACAGGTCGAGGCCGGCGGCGAGCTGGACGTGTCGCACCTCGAAGGCACCTTCGAGCTACAGGACGTGAGCTTCACCTACCCGAACGGCACGCAGGCGCTCCATCACGTCAACATGAAGATCCCGCACGGCAAGACGGTCGCCTTCGTCGGCCTCTCCGGCGCGGGGAAGTCCACGCTGCTGAACCTCCTGACACGCTTCTACGCGCCCACGAGCGGCCGGATTCTGCTCGACGGCAAAGAGCTTTCCGATTACAAGACCGACCTGCTCCGCCGCAAGATCGGCCTCGTGCTACAGAAGAACCACATCTTCAAGGGGACGATTGAGGAGAACATCCGCTACGGCAAGATCAACGCCCCGTTCGCCGAGGTCGTGGAGGCCGCGCGCAAGGCGTACCTGCACGAGCAGATCGAGAACCTCCCGCACGGGTACGAGTCCGAGGCGCACCTGCTCTCCGGCGGTCAGCAGCAGCGCATCGCCATCGCGCGCCTGTTCCTGAAAGACCCGCCCATCATCTTCCTCGACGAGCCGACGGCGAGCCTCGACGCGGTGGCGACCGAGCAGATCAAGAACAGCCTCGACGCCATCAAGGAGGAGCGCACCACGGTCGTCATCTCGCACAGCATCTCGCAGATCATCGACGCGGACATCATCTTCGTGCTCAAGGAGGGGCGCGTCGTCGAGCACGGCACGCACGAAGAACTCTACGACCGCGAAGGCACCTACCGCGAAATCTTCGACGCCTCGGCCCGGAGCCTGAACCTCGACAAAATATCCAGAACCCTCGACGTCGAGCTGGCCCCCGACCTGACGAATTAAGAGGCGGCGCCCGCGAGCCCTTCGAGCACCAGCCGCTGCAACTCGTCCAGCGTCCGGCACGCGTTGATCGAGTCCGCGCCGGCCAGCAACTTCAGTCCCGCGCCGTCCCTCGTGAAGACCGCGGGAAGCCCGACGCCCTCCAACCCGTAGCGCGCCGCCAGCTCGTCGGCGTGCAGGAATTCGAGCGGGCGCCCGAGCCCTTCAAGGAACTGCTTCCACTCGCCGCGCATGCGGACGGCCGTGTGCGTGAGCGCGCAGAGGTTGCACGCGTACGTCCGCGGCGAAAAGATTTTGTGCGCCGCGTCGGCCAGCGTGTTGAAGACCCCGCTGTCGGCGTTGTAGACGAAGACCAGCGCCGGCGCCGGCGCGTGCGACTCTTCCACCTTCACTCCCCGCGCAGCTTCTCGCCCTCGCCCTTCTTCGGCCTGAGCGTCAGGTCTTCGTTGAGGCCCAACTCCTCCTGCGCGGCAGGCGAGGAGCCCGCGGGCGGATAGCCGAGACCCATCTTTATCTCGCGCCATTTGGCCTTGAGGTCTTCCTTCAGATGCCCCGGCGCCTCGTAGCCGTAGGCGCGGTACTGGCCCGGCTCCACCCTGCCCTTCTCGCCGACGAAGCGCGCGAACTCGTCCACCCACTCGTCGAACTTTTCAAAAACGTCGGTCTCGGCCGCCATGTGCTCGGCCTGGTTGTCGCTGTACTTCTTGTCCTTGCCGAACTGTAGGTAGCGCCAGAGGTGTTCGGGCACCTCGATGCCGCTGTAACGGCACTGCCAGACGAGCGGGGCGTAGGTGTCGCGCTCGTCGTCGAAGGGCTCGCCCTCCGGGTTGAAGTAGTGCTTGTGCCTGAGCTTCTTCGGCCGCCCTTCTTCATCCAGCTCGTCGCCGCCGCCGTCGCCGTAGCAGAAGAAGCCCGCCGTGCGCCCTTCGAGGTGGTTGACGCTCAACTCCTCCCACTCCTTCGAGTGTTCGAGCCGCTTCGCCAGCTCCGCGTCCTTATGCTCGATCAAGTCCTCGCGCGGGTTCCCGCCGTTCATGCAGACCAGACGGTCGAACATCGCCTTCAAATTCGATGTCGGCGCGTACCAGTTCACCGGCCCGATGATGGCCCACGCGTCCGCCAAATCCAGCCGCGCGTACATGTCCAAATCCCACATCAAATCGGGCTCGCTGCGGTGGTCCTTCTCATAACAATTACAAGGCCACACGCAGAGCGCCATCGAGGTCGAGACGCAGGCGTTGCAGCTCTGGATGCGCGCGCGGGCGTAGACGTTACCCAGGTCTTCGTAGTCGATCTCCCATTCCTGCGGCAGGCGCTCGGCCATGCGGAGCATGAGCGCGCGCGACTTGGAGTCCACGCCGGGGCAGTTGTACTGGCGGCGGTCGGAGCCCGAGATGATGAGCACGCGGAAGGGGCGCTCCGAGGTCGGCAATTTTCCGTTCTCGTCGTTCGGCTTCAACACTCCTCCTTCGGGCGCGAAGGCGCGAAAGAATGCGCGGGGTTAAATTTTAAGGGGATTGTCTGCCGGGAAATTCTAGTGCCCGCGGGTCGAAAGTTCAACGAAGGCGCCGCCCGTGTTAATAATGTGCGCATGAGCGGAGTGCGTGTGGCGTTGATGCCGGGGCCGGGCGAGCCGGTCGAGTTGCGCGAGGTCGCGGAGCCGGAGTTGGAGCCGGACTCGGCGATGCTCGCCGTCGAGCTGAGCGAGGTCTGCGGGACGGACGTGCATTTGCAGCAGGGGCGGCTCGCGGGCGTGCCGTACCCGCTCGTCCCCGGCCACGTCTCGGTCGGGCGGCTCGAAAAGATTCGCGGCACGCTCCAAGACGTTGAGGGGCGCGCGTTGCGCGAGGGCGACCGCGTCACCTTCCTCGACGTACACCGCACCTGCCACGCCTGCTGGCACTGTCTGGTCGCCAAAGACGACGACGCGCTGCCCCGCGCGCAAGGTCTACGGCATCACGTACGGTCTCGCGGACACGCTGGCCGGCGGCTGGGCCGAGAAGATATACCTGAAGCCCGGGACGCGCTGCATCCCGCTTGAGGGCGTGGACGCCGCGCGCTTCATGGCCGGCGGCTGCGCGCTCCCGACCGCGCTCCACGCCGTCGAGCGCGCAGACATCCCCTTCGGCTCCACGGTGCTCGTCCTCGGCTCCGGCCCCGTCGGGCTCTCGGCCGTCGCGCTCTCCCTGATGCGCGGCGCCTCGCGCGTCCTCTGCACGGGCGCCCCGGCGCGGCGGCTCGCGGCCGCGCGCGACATGGGCGCCGCGGCCACGCTCGACGTGACCCTGCACACACCCGAGGAGCGCGCCGCGTGGGTCTCGGGCGAGACCGAAGGACGCGGCGCGGACGTGTGCATCGAGGCGACGGGCTCGCCCGGCGCGGTCGTCGAGGCGATGCGCTACGCGCGCGACGCGGGCACGGTGGTCGTCGTCGGGCAGTACACGGACCACGGCGAGGTCGCCTTCAACCCGCACCTTGATCTCAACCGCAAACACCTCGACGTGCGCGGCTGCTGGGGCTCGGACTTCTCACACTTCTACCGCGGCGCGCGGCTCATGGCCGACGCGGCACGCTCCGCCCCGTGGGCGCGGCTCGAACTCGAAACCTACCCGCTCGCGCGCGCGGGCGAAGCGCTCGCGGCCGTCGCCTCGGCGCGCGTCGTCAAGGCGCTCATCGACCCGCGCGCCTGAAGACACGCCGCACACACGCGCCCCTGACATCCCGGCCGCGCGAATTGTTCGAGCGGCCAACAAACACGCCCGCGCGCCGGCAACAAAAACATTGACGTTTAGCAGACCCGGTGTTACTTTACCGACCGTTCGGTAGCCAATCGCCCAACTCTCGGGCACAGGTCAATTCCCTTTAGGTTCTCTTTCAGGCTCGACGCCGTCGCCCGCCCTCGTGCAACCCCGCGTTCGGGGTCTTGGCTGCCCGACCGTCAACACTTCGCTTCAAGGAGATTAACTGCTATGAGAAGCCTGACTCAGTTCTTCCTGGCGGCCGCTCCTCCTGCTCGCCGCCGGAGTCTCCACAGCTTTCTCGCAGGCGTCGAGCTCGACCGCGGAGCTGCGCGGACAGGTCACCGACTCGGCGGGCGCGGCCGTCCCCAACGCCACCGTCACCATCACCGACCTCAACAAGGGCACCAGCCGCACGACCACGACCGACGCCGAGGGCAACTACGTCTTCCTGAACCTGCTGCCCAGCTCCTACGAGCTGAAGGTCGCGGCCGCGTCGGGCGGCTTCGCGCCCGGCTCGACGCGCGTCGAGCTGACGGTCGGCCAGCAGGCCAACATCCCCTTCCAGCTCGGCGCGAAGGGCCTCACGGAGACCATCGACGTCGTGGCCGGCGGCGAGGTGGTGGACACCGACCGCACGCAGCAGTCCACCGTCATCGGCGTCAACCAGATCACGAACCTCCCCATCAGCCGCCGCAACTACCTCGACTACGCGCTGCTCACGCCCGGCGTCTCGGACGCCGACAACATCGCCGACGCCTCCGACTTCCGCGTCGCGCAGACGCCGCAACTCGGGCCTCTCCTTCGGCGGCAACAACGGCCGCGGCAACCTCGTCGCCGTGGACGGCGGCAGCACCAACACCGTCTCGGGCGGCGTCGAGGCGACCATCGCGCAGGAGGGCGTGCAGGAGTTTCAGGTCCTGCGCAACAGCTACAACGCCGAGTTCGGCGGCTCCTCCGGCGGCATCGTCAACATCGTCTCGAAGTCGGGCGCGAACCGCTACCACGGCAGCCTCTTCGGCCTCTTCCGCGACGAGCGCTTCGACGCGCGCTACGCCTTCGACTTCAACCCGCAGAGCAAGTCGCCCTTCAGCCGGCAGCAGTACGGCGGGAGTCTGGGCGGCCCCATCAAGACCGGACAAGACCTTCTTCTTCACCTCGCTCGAACGCTTCACGCAGGACGAGACGACCTTCGTCAACCTCCTCAACACGACGAACATCTTCCAGCCCACGGCGTCGCAGACCGCGCTCTTCAACTTTCTCGGCCGGGACGCCCTTCGCGCCGCTCGCGACCGGCCTGCGCGGCACGCTGACGACCACGGCCGCCAACTTCCCGCGCACCGTCAACCTCTTCACGAACGCCTCGCGGGCAGTTCCCCTTCGAGTCGGCGCAGACCACCTTCGGCGCGCGCTTCGACCACAACTTCAGCGAGCGCGACACGGCCTACATCCGCTTCAACCTCAACGACTCCAAGTTCGAGAATCAGGCGGCGGGCGCGCTGACGGCCGTCTCGCGCGGCCGCACGCTCGACTCCTTGAACGGCGGCGTGCTCTTCTCCGAGAACCACCAGTTCGGCCCCACGACCTTCAACGAGCTGAAGTTGCAGTGGCGCTACCTCGACTTCGACGTGATCCCGAACGACGCGGTCGGCCCCGAGTTCAACATCGAGGGCTTCGGCTTCTTCGGGCGCGACATCTTCCTGCCGTCGCACACGCATCCAGCGCGACTACGACATCATCGACAACGTCTCGCACGTCTGGGGGAGCCACACGCTCAAGTTCGGCGGCTCGTTCCAGGCGGCCGATGTTTCGTCCGGCAACGAGACCTTCTTCGGCGGCCGCTTCAACTTCGGCGCGGCCATCCCGCTCGTCAACCTCGTCCCGGCCGCGACGCTGCCCTCGCTCAACGGCTTTCTGCTGACACCCAACGGCCCCTTCTCCGCGAATGTCGGCGGCCGGCCCGACCTCGCCGACATCCTCGAAGTGCCGATCAACGCCCTACAGGCTTTCAACCTCAACCTGCCCATCGTCTACCAGCAGGGCTTCGGCACGCCGGAGGTCAACTCCTACACCTACCGCTACGCGTTCTACGGGCAGGACACGTGGAAGGTGCGGCCGAACCTGACGCTCAACTACGGCCTGCGCTACTCGATCAGCGACGAGCCGTTCTACATGCCGCTCGACAAGAACGACTTCCAGCCGCGCGTCGGGCTTCTCGTGGGCGCCGTTCGCCGACGGCAAGACGGTCATCCGCGGCGGCGCGGGGCTCTTCACCGGCTACACCATCTACTCGGTCGCCAACGTCACGAAGACCTTGAGCGGCTTCCCCGGCGACCCGATCAACATCGTGCTCGCGACGGCCACCTCGGCGCCGCTCGGCGTCCCGGCTTCGACCACCATCTACGGGACGCTGCTCGCGCAGGGCGTCATCGGCAACCGCACCATCCGCGCCTCCGACCTCACGCAGTTCGGCATCACGCCGCGGCCGGGCGCGCCGCTCGAAGTCCGCTTCCGCGCCGAGCGACAACTACGAGACGCCGACGACCTATCAGGCGAGCGCGGGCGTCCAGCAGGACGTGGGGAGCGGCATCTCGCTGGAGGCCAGTTACCTCTTCACGCGCGGGCTCCACCTGACGCGCAACCGCGACATCAACCAGTTCAAGAAGACCGGCGTCAACCCGACCTTCGGCATCCCCTGCTTCGTCCGCTTCGCGACGGCGCTGGCGACCTCGCCCACCTCCTGCCTCGGCACGGGCACCGACTTCCGCAACCCGCTCCGCTTCCAGGACAACATCTACGAGTCGTCGGCCAACTCGTTCTACCACGCGGCCACCATCTCGGTGCAGCGCCGCTTCGCCAACCGCTTCAGCCTCAACGCGCACTACACCTTCTCGAAGTCCATCGACGAGGTGACGGACTTCAACAGCGACTGGTCGGCGCAGAACCCGCTGAACCTGCGGCTCGACCGCGCAGTCTCGGCCTTCGACCAGCGCCACCGCGCGGTCTTCAGCGGCGTCTTCGAGAGCCCGTTGCGACGGCGACTCGTTCGCGGAGAAGGTCTTCGGCGACTGGGTCTTCTCGCCCATCTTCATCGCGGGCTCGGGCCGCCCGTTCAACCTGCTGCTCGGCATCGACGCCAACAACGACGGCCGCTCGCAGTCCGACCGCCCGTTCGCGCTCGGCCGCAACACGGGGCTCGGCGAGCCCTTCTACAGCTTCGACGCGCGGCTCGCGCGCCGCTTCCACTTCGACGAGGACAAGTTCCTTGAGCTGACGTTCGAGGGCTTCAACCTCTTCAACCGGACGAACCTCGCGGGCATCAACAACGTCGTGGGGAGTTTGCCCCTCGACCAGTTGCGTGCGCTCGCCTCGACGCGCGCCCGCGGGCGGCGCACCGCCGCGCCGACCGAGCCGCTCGGCTTCACCTCGGCCGCCAACCCGCGGCAGTTGCAGTTCGGCGTCCGCTTCAACTTCTAGTCGGGCGGGCGTTAGCTACAGAGACACGGAGGCACAGCTTAAGGCGTCACGTCTTCCAAGCTGTGCCTCCGTGTCTGCGGTGGTTAACTCATTCTCTGCTACACTCAAGCACACATGCCGCCACCGACCGTAGAGTTCAAACGCCGCCTCCGCTGGGCCGACGCGGACGCGGCCGGGCGCCTGCACTTCCCGCGCATCTTCGAGATCGTCGAGGAGGCCGAGGGCGAGCTTCTGCGCTCCTTAGGCCGCCCCCTGAACCTGCGCGAGCGCACCTACGACTTCCCGCGCGTCCACGTCGAATGCCAGTTCAAGCGCATCCTCGAACTCGACGCGCCGTTCCGTCTGCTCTTCACCGTCGGGCGGCTCGGCCGCACTTCCATCCGCTACGACTACACGGTCTTCGACGCCTCCGAGCAGTTGGCGGTTGAAGGCACGATGACGGTCGTCGTCATGCAGAACGGCGCCCCCGTCGAGATACCCACGGCCCTGCGCGCCGCGCTCGCGGGCGGGGCCGTCTGAATTCTTAATTCTTCCGACAGGAGAGAGTGTCCATGCAAAGCGTCAGGTTTCACGAGTTCGGCGACCCGGCCGAGGTGCTGCGTGTCGAGGATGTGCCGACGCCCGAGCCCGGGGCCGGCCAGGCCCTCGTCCGCATGCGCGCGCGCCCCATCAACCCCTCCGACCTGCTCACGGTGCGCGGCCTCTACGGCGCTCTGCCCGTGCCGCCCGCGACGCCGGGGCTCGAAGGCATGGGCGAAGTGACGGAGGTCGGCGAGGGCGTCACGCACCTGCGCGCGGGTCAGCGCGTGATCCCGCTCGGCGTAGCGGGCACGTGGCAGGAGTTCATCGTCGCGCCGGCCGCGCAACTCATCCCCGTGCCCGACCCGGTCAACGACCAGACGGCCGCGCAGTTCGTCGTGAACCCCCTGACGGCGTGGATCATGACCGTCGAAGAGCTGGACCTACAGCCCGACGAGTGGCTCCTCCAGACCGCCGCCGGTTCGACGCTCGGCCGCGTCGTCCTGCAACTCGCGAAGCAGCACGGCTTCAAGACCATCAACGTCGTGCGCCGCCGCGAACAGGCCGAGGAGCTGAAGGCGCTCGGCGCGGACGAAGTCATCTGCTCGGACGAGGAGGACATCCCCGAGCGCGTCCGTGAGATTACGGGCAAAGAGGGTTTGAAGAAGGCCATCGACGCGGTGGGCGGCGAGACCGGCGCGGCCGTCGTGAGCGCGCTCGGGCGCGGCGGCGTGATGCTCGTCTACGGCCGGCTCTCGGGCGAGCCGATGCCGATTGACGGCGGCCGGATGATCTTCACTTCGGCGACGGTGCGCGGCTTCTGGCTCGGCGACTGGATGCGCTCGGCCCCGCCCGAACGCCAGCACGCCGCCACCGCCGAGATGCTCCGCTCGATGGCGACGCAGGAGATCGTCCCGCCCGTCGAGGCCGAATACCCGCTCGACGAAATCCTCGCCGCCGTCGAGCACTCCGAACGCCCCGGCCGCAGCGGCAAAGTCCTGTTAGTGAGCAAGTAGACAGTAGTCAGTAGGAATACAAAGCGGCGCGCTCGGCTCATAACCAGGGCGCGCCGCCTGTTTTTCTGCTGGCTACCTACTACTGTCTACTGTCTACTTCCACACGATGATTCCGCGCGCGCCTTCGCCGCCGGCGAGCGCGGCGAGCGCGTCGTTCACCCCTTCGAGGTCATACGTGCGCGTGGCGAGTTCGGCGAGTTTGAGCTTGCCTTCGCGGTAGAGTTCGACGAGGCGCGGCACGTCTCTCGAAGGCCGGCCGGAGCCGTAGAGCGAGCCGACGAGGCGCTTCTCCTGCATGACGAAGGGGAAGAGCGGGAACGAGGCGAGTGCGTCGAGGCGCGCCAGGCCCGTGATCACGACAGTCCCGCCCTTGCGCGCCAGCGTCAGCGCCTGCGCGAGCGTGGCGGGCGCGCCCACCGTGTCGAAGACGTAATCGGCGCCGCGCCCCCCGGTGAGTTCCTTCAACTGCTCGGACACCTTCTCTCCCGACGCATCCAACGCGTCGGTCGCGCCGAACTCGCGCGCGAGGCGGAGCGGCTCGCTTCGCGTGTCGAGCGCGACGACGCGCTCGCACCCCGCGAGCCGCGCGCCCTGCACGACGTTAAGGCCGACGCCGCCGACGCCGATGACGGCCACCTTCGAGCCCGCCTCGGGGCGCGCCGCGTTCAGCACAGCGCCGACGCCCGTCACGACCGCGCACCCGAGCGTCGCCAGCGCCTCGAACGGCACGTCCTCCGGCACGGCGATCACGCCCTCCTCGGCCACCACCGCGAAGTCTGCGAAGCAGGCCGTGCCGTTGTAGTGTGCCAGCCTTTGCCCGCGCGCGCTCAGCAGCGTGTCGCCCGCCGGCA
This sequence comes from uncultured Acidobacteriota bacterium, assembly GCA_963726735.1. Taxonomy (GTDB): domain Bacteria; phylum Acidobacteriota; class Blastocatellia; order Pyrinomonadales; family Pyrinomonadaceae; genus QHXN01. The sequence continues at coordinate 1,162,953 of CAVSDM010000016.1, read as the reverse complement.
GGCGGTTCCTGTACGTCGTCCGCTCCAGGCGGTCGCACAGCACGGGGCGCCCCTCCACGCACGGCGGACACACGCCGCACGGCGGCGCCCAGCAGAAGACGACGCGGTCGCCAGGCTTCACGCTCCGCACGCCCGCGCCGACCTCTTGCACGACCCCCGCGCCCTCGTGCCCGAGCACGAGCGGCGTCCGCACCAGCCACTCGCCGCGCGCCGGGTGCAGGTCGCTGTGGCACACGCCCGCGGCCTTCAACTCCACCAGGACCTCGCCCGCGCGCGGCCCGCCCAACTCCGCCGCCTCGACCGACAGCGGCGCGCCCTGCTCCCACAAAATCGCTGCGTTAACGTTCATAAGAATGGTAGGCAGATGACAGTAGGCAGTTAAGAGCGCCGCGTCAGCGGCGTTTGAATGTAGCCCGACCTTTCAAGGCCGGGGAAGCCAAACGTTAAGAGGACGTGCGTCGCGTCAGCGACGCCTGAGGTGCGCAGCCCGTTCAACCGTCGCTGACGCGACGCAGCATCCTACGATACGACGTATACCCGGCCTTGAAAGGCCGGGCTACATTCAAACGCCGCTCCGCGGCGGAGTGGCACGGGAGCTTAAGCTGCCATCTGCCTACTGTGTTTCCGCTAGCCTCGTCGCGATGCGCGCCAGCCACTCGACGCGCTCGCCTAAGCCGGCGAAGCGCGGGTCGTCGGTCTGCCCGCGCCGGTAGCGGAAGTATATTTGTTGCAGGACGACGGCGAGCTTGAAGACGGCGAAGACTTCGTAGAAGCCGACGCCCGACAGGTCTGCACCTGTGCGCTCGCCGTAGCGTTCCAGAATCTCTCCGCGCGTGAACCAGCCCTCGCGGTTCGTCACCGCCGAGACCGTGTCGCGGCGTTCGCCCGCCGCCGCCGTATGCACCCAGTAGCCGAGCAGAATCCCGAGGTCAACCAGCGGGTCGCCGACCGCGCTCATCTCCCAGTCGAAGACGCCGACGACGCGCCCCACGTCCCCCGCGTCGAGCATCACGTTGTCGAGCTTGTAGTCGCCGTGGACGAGCGTCGGGCGCGAAGGGTCCGCCGGCAGACGCCCCGCGAGCCACGCCGCCAGCGCGTCCATCTCCGGCAGTTCGTCGGTCTGCGAGCGGCGCCAGCGCTCGGCCCACCCGCGCACCTGACGCTCGACGAACCCCGCGGGCTTCCCCAGAGAGTCGAGCCCGTGCGCGCGTATGTCCACCGCGTGCAGTCGGGCGAGCGCGTCCACCAGCGCCGCGCTCGCGCGCCGACGTTCCGAGGCTTTGCCCTCAAGCTCCGGCGGCTCTTCGTTGCGCACCACGAGCCCGCGCCGACGCTCCATCAGGTAGAAGACGGAGCCGACGACCTCCGTGTCTTCACACAAAAGATACGGCCGCGGCGCGAGCGGGAAGACCGGGTGCAGCGCTTCGAGGATGCGGAACTCGCGCGCCATGTCGTGCGCCTTCGGCGCGACGGGGCCGAACGGCGGCCGCCGCATCACGAACTCGCGCCCGCCGAAACGCAAAAGGTACGTCAGGTTCGAGTGACCGCCCGGGAACTGCCCGACCGACAAAGGCGCGGCCGCGTCGAAACTCGCTCCGACGACTTCGGGCAGGCGCGCGCGCAGGTGATCCGCCAGCGACTCCCAGTCGAGTCGCTCGCTCTCGCGCACCGGCCTCGTGTCGGGTGCTTCCGCCATCACTGTTTACTAACGGAAGATGATGCAGGTCGTGGTGGCGTGCGCGTAGAGCTTCCCCGCGGCGTCGAGCACCTTGCCCTCGGCCGTCGCGGTGCGGCCGCCGACGTGTATGACGCGCGCCTCGCAACGCACCTCGCCCGTCCCGGCCGTCAGCGCGCGGATGTAGTTGACCTTGATCTCCAGAGTCGTGTAGCCCGCCCCGGCCGGGAGCACGGAATGGACCGCGCACCCCATCGCCGAGTCGAGCAGCGTCGCCGCGAGCCCGCCGTGTACGACGCCGATGGGGTTGTAATGATACTCGGCCGGCTCGACCGTGAAGACCGCGCGCCCCTCTTCCAGCTCCGCCAGCCCGAAGTTCATCAACGCGCTGATGGGCGGGCGCGGCAACTCGCCCGAGACCACCTTCTGTAAGAACTCCAAGCCCGTCAGCCCCCGCGCCGCCTCGGCCAGAGCCTTCGGGTCTTCCCATGTGAACGTGCGCGTCCGCGCCTTGTCGTTTCCCTCGCCCATAGTCCCCTTCAAAGTTCAGACGTAGTAACGCACCAGCCACTCCGCGACGCAGCAGGGCTTGTCGCCGCCCTCGCGCTCGACCGTCACCTTCCAGACGGCCTCGACGCCGACCTTAATCTCTTCGAGCGCCGCGAGCGTGAACCGCCCGCGGATGCGCGAGCCCGCGGGCACGGGCGAGACGAAGCGCACGCGGTTGAGGCCGTAGTTGACGCCCATGCGCACGCCGCCTACCGACACGGCCAGCCTCATCAACTCGCTCAGCAGCGACAGCGTCAGGAAGCCGTGCGCGATGGTCGCCTCGAACGGCGACTCGCGCGCCGCGCGCTCCGCATCCACGTGAATCCACTGGCGGTCTTCGGTCGCCTCCGCGAACGCGTTGATCCTCTCCTGAGAGACCTCCAACCACTCGCTCAACGCGACCTCGCGCCCGACGAACTCGCCGAGTTGCGCCACGCCCTCGACTTTAATCATGGGCGACATACCTCTCTAACTCCATGCGGGCGACGGCTTCCGTGTGGACCTCGTCGGGGCCGTCGGCGAGGCGCAGCGTGCGCGCGTTGGCCCACATCGCGGCGAGCGGGAAGTCTCCACTGACGCCCGCGCCGCCGTGCGCCTGCACGGCGCGGTCGAGGACGGCGAGCGCGACGTTCGGCGCCACGACCTTAATCATCGCGATCTCGCGGCGCGCGGCCTTGTTGCCGACCGTGTCCATCATCAGCGCGGCCTTCAAAGTTAAAAGCCGCGCCTGCTCGATCTCCATTCTCGACTTCGCGATGTCGGCTCGGACGGTGCCCTGCGCCGCGATGGGTTTCCCGAAGGCCACGCGCTCTGAGACCCGGCGGCACATCAGTTCGAGCGCGCGCTCGGCCATGCCAATCAGCCTCATGCAATGATGGATGCGCCCCGGCCCCAGACGCCCCTGCGCGATCTCGAAGCCGCGCCCCTCGCCCAGCAGGATGTTCGACGCCGGGACACGCACATTCTCAAACGTCACCTCCGCGTGCCCGTGCGGCGCGTGGTCGTAGCCGTAGACCGTCAGCATCCGTTGGACGCGCACGCCCTCCGCATCCAACGGGACGAGGATCATCGACTGCTGCCTGTGCTTCGGCGCGTCCGCGTCGGTCTTGCCCATGAAGATGGCGACCTTGCAGCGCGGGTCGCCCGCGCCGCTCGTCCACCACTTGCGGCCGTTGATGACGTACTCGTCTCCTTCGCGCCTGATGCTCGACTGGATGTTCGTCGCGTCCGAAGAGGCCACCTCCGGCTCAGTCATCGCGAAGCACGAGCGCATCTCGCCCGCGAGCAGCGGCCGCAGCCAGCGCTCCTTCTGCCCTTCGGAGCCGTAGCGGACGAGCACCTCCATGTTGCCCGTGTCCGGCGCGCTGCAATTAAAAATCTCCGGCGCGAAGTGGACCGAGCGCCCCATCAGCTCCGCCATCGGCGCGTACTCAAGGTTCGAGAGCCCCGCCCCGTACTCGCTCTCCGGCAGGAACAGGTTCCACAACCCCTCGGCGCGCGCGCGCGCCTTCAACTCCTCCATCAAAGGCGCGGGCTGCCAACGCTCGCCCGTCTCCACCTGCTCGTGGAACTTCCCCTCGTTCGGATAGACGTGCGCCTCCATGAAGCCATGCAGCCGCCCGTAAATCTCCTTCGCGCGCGGCGAGACCTGTAAGCCGACGTAGGGGTCTTCAACACTCATCCAACGCTCTCCTCGCCACCCCGGCGGCTTACGTTTGCAAATTCTCGAAGACGGTCGCCGCGCCCTGCCCGCCGCCGACGCACATCGTCACGAGGCCGTAGCGCGAACGCCGACGCCGCATCTCGCCCATGAGTTGCACGGTCAGCTTCGCGCCCGAAGCCCCGAGCGGGTGGCCGAGCGCGACCGCGCCGCCGTTGACGTTCGTCCTCGCATCGTCCATCCCGAGTTCTCTCATCACCGCGATGGCCTGACACGCGAAGGCTTCGTTCAGCTCGATCAAGTCGATGTCGTCCAGCTTCAGCCCCGCGAGCTTCAAAGCCTTCGGCACGGCCGCGACCGGCCCCATGCCCATGAGTTCCGGCGGCACGCCGCCCACCGCGTACGAGACGAAGCGCATGAGCGGCCGGAGGCCCAGCGACTCCGCGCGCTCGCGCGACATGACGACGACGCCGGCCGCGCCGTCCGAGGTCTGACTTGAGTTGCCGGCCGTCACACTCCCCTTCACGTGGAAGACGGGGCGCAAGCGGGCCAACCCCTCGGGCGTCGTGTCGGGGCGCGGCCCCTCGTCGGCGTCGAACGTGACGCGCCGCTCCTTCACACGGCCGTCGCCGCTCACTTCTCTGACCTCGACTTCGAGCGGGACGATGCCGTCGTCCTTCAACTTCCCTTCTCCAATCGCCGCGAGCGCGCGTTGGTGGCTGCGGTAGGAGAAGGCGTCCGCCTCCTCGCGCGTCACCTTGTAGTCGCGCGCGACGTTCTCGGCCGTCAGCCCCATCGAGAGGTAGACGCCCGGCCGGTGCTCGACCAGATGCGGGTTCGGCCGAAACTTCGTGTTGCCGCGCAGCATCGACATCGACTCCGTGCCGCCCGCGATGACGCACTCGGCCATGCCCGACATGATCGAAGAGGCCGCCATCGCGATGGTCTGCGACCCCGACGAGCAGAAGCGGTTGACGGTCACGGCCGGCACCTCGTTCGGCAGCCCCGCGCGCAGCGCGGCGATGCGCGCGACGTTCGTCCCCGACTCGCCCTCCGGCGTCGCGCAGCCCATGATCACGTCGTCAATCGCCTCCGGCGGCAACCCCGGCACGCGCCGCAGGAGGTCTTCGATGACGGCCGCGGCCATGTCGTCCGGCCGCACCGTGCGCAAACTCCCACGCGGCGCCTTCCCCACGGCCGTACGCACGCCCGCCACGATCACTGCTTCTCTCATAACAACCCTTCCCTGCTCAAGGCTCTTAATTTCTAAATTTCAAATCTCGAATCTCAAACTCTGATGACGCCCTCCGCCTCGCCGTTCATCACCTCTTTGCCGTGCTGGTTGCGACAGACCCAGGAGGACTTCAACTGCGTGTACGGCCCCGCGTCCGTCAGCTCTTCAATCGTCACCTCGCAGCGCACGGTGTCGCCGCTGTAGACGGGGCGCTGGAAGCGGAACGTCAACTGGCGCGCGATGAAGTTGATGTCGCCGCCGATCTTCGTCGGCAGCGTCGCCGTCAGAAGCCCGTGCACCATCAGGCGGCCCCGCTCGTCCGGTCGCAGGTGGTGTTCGCCCTCGTCGCCCGAATACTCCGCGAACCGCCGCACGTCCTCCTCGGTGAACGTGCGCTCCCACGAAACTACGTCGCCGACCTTCATCCGCCCTCCCTCACTATTCAACGCGTCCTGAACAGCATGCACGTCGCGGTGCCGTGCGCGTAGAGTTTTCCGGAAGCGTCCGTGATCCGACCCTCGGCGGTGGCGACGCGGCCGCCGGCGTGGAGCACTTCGGCCTCGCAACGCACCTCGCCCGTCTCGCGCCGCATCGGCCGGACGTAGTTGAGCTTCATCTCAAGCGTCGTGAAGACGCGCCCCGCCGGCATCACCGTATTGATGGCGCACCCCAGGGCCGAGTCGAGCAGCGTCGCCGCCAGCCCCCCGTGCGCGATGCCGAGGCCGTTGTAGTGTCGCTCGTCCGGCTCGACGGCGAAGACGGCGCGCCCCTCTTCGACCTCGACCAAGCGCATGTTCATCAGGCGTGCCATCCCCGAAGGCTCGCGCTCGCCCGTTATGAGCTGGCGCATGTATTCGAGCCCGTTCAAGGCGCGAGGTGCTTGCGTCCCGCCTTCATGCCCTTCGTCTTCGGCCGTGCGCATCCGTCAAATCTCCCCCTCAGACTAATTCCGCAGAGGCTTCCCCGTCGAAAGCATGTGCGCGATGCGCTCCTGCGTCTTCGGCTCGCCGCAGAGCGAGACGAACGCCTCGCGTTCGAGGTCGAGGAAGTACTGCTCGTCCGTCCACTGCGCCGAAGAGAGGTTGCCGCCGCACAGGACCCACGCGACCTTCCCGCTCACGTGCAGGTCGTACTCGCTCATGTAGCCGCCCTGCTGCATGATGTAGAGCCCCGCGCGCAGGGCCGCGAGCGCGTCGCGCCCGGCCGCGTAACAGTTCTTCGCGCCGCGCACGGGCGGCGCATAACCCGCGTCCGCGAGGTCGAGCACGAGCCGCTTCGCCTCCGCCAACTGGTGGTCGCGGTTCATCAAGACCAAATCGGCGTCGGTCAGGTATCCGAACGCGCGCGCCTCCGCGGCGCTCGTCGAGACCTTCGCCGTCGCGATGGTCTGAAGGGCCTGTTGCAGGAAAGGCACAGGGTCGGCGTTGCCCGCCGCGCGCATCGGCGGCGAGACGACGCGGCGCACAAGCTCCTTGCACCCGCCTGCGCCCGGGATGAGCCCGACGCCGACCTCCACCAGCCCCATGTAAGTCTCGGCCGCCGCCGCCGCGCGCGCGCCCGCCATCGAGACCTCGCAGCCGCCGCCGAGCGTCCGCCCCGCCGGCGCCGTCACCAACGGCTTCGAGCAGAAGCGCACGGCCGCGAGCGCGTCCTGCATCCCGCGCACGGCCTTCTCAATCGCGTCGAAGTCCTCCACGCCGCCCGCGAGATTCGCGCCGACGGAGAAGTCCGCGGCCTCGTTGCCGATGACCAGGCCCCGCCAGTCTCCCGTCTCGACCTCCTCAACGGACGCGAACAGCATCTCCCTGATGTCGCCGTCGAGCGTGTTCAACTTGGTGTGAAACTCAAGACAGGCCACGCCGTCCCCGAGGTCGATGAGGCTCGCGCCGCGGTTCTCCTTCAACACGCGCCCCGTGGACTTCAGCCGCGCGAGTTCTATCTTCAATTCGTCCGGCGCCACGGAGACGTAGCCCTTGCGCGCCGGGTCGTAGTAAGAGAGCGCGCCGTCCGTCTCGCGATAAAAAGTCTCGTGACCGGCGTCGAGCATCTCCCGGACCCAGCCCGCGACGGCGACGCCCTCCTTCTCCGACGCGTCTGCGGTCGCGCGCACGCCGAGCGCGTCCCACAGCTCGAACGGCCCCAGCTCGTGCGAGTAGCCCCAGCGCATCGCGCGGTCGATGTTGATGATGCGGTCTGTGATCTCGGGCACGCGGCGCGACGCGTAACCGAGCGTGTGGTAGACGGCGTGTCGCGCCAGACGACCGGCCTTGTCGTCCTGTCTGAGCACGAAGGCCACGCGCTCGGGCAGCGACTTGAGCTTGAGTGCCTCCTTCATCGAAGGGATGTCGGGCTCGCGCCGCTCGCGGTACTCCAACGTCTCAAGGTCGAGCGAGAGGATGTCGGCCTTCCCGCCCTTCGCCGGCTTCTTGTAGAAGCCCTGGCCCGTCTTGTCGCCCAGCCGCCCGCGCTCCATCTGCGTCGTGCGCAAGCTCCCGAGGTTCTGGTTGCGCAGCACCTCGCGCGTCTCGTCGTCGGGAATCAGCCCGTAGAGGTTGTCGCCGACCGAACTCGACACGTCGAGGCCGACGAGGTCTTGCAGGCGGAAGAGTCCCGTCTTCGGCCGCCCGACGAGCGGGCTCAGGATGGCGTCGGCCTCTTCGACCGTGTACCCGTTCTCCAAAACGAACCCGAGCGTGGAGGCGCCGAGGACGGAGCCGAGGCGGTTGGCGATGAAGTTCGGCGTGTCCTTGCAGACGACGACGCCCTTGCCCAGACGCCGCTCGGCGAAGTCGGTCATGAACTCGACCACTTCGGGCTTCGTCTCCGCCGTCGGGATGACTTCGAGCAGCTTCATGTAGCGCGGCGGGTTGAAGAAGTGCGTGCCGAGGAAGTGCGCGCGGAAGTCTGCGGAGGTCTCGGCGGCGATGGAAGCGATGGGGAGCCCCGAAGTGTTGCTCGTGACGATGCTGCCCGGCCTCCTCACGCGCTCGACGCGCGCGAACAGCTCGCGCTTCGGCCCGAGCTGTTCGACGATGGCCTCGACGATCCAGTCGGCCTCGCCGACCCAGTCGAAGTTGTCTTCGAGGTTGCCCACGGTCACAAGCTCCGCGGCCTCGGGCGTGAAGAAGGCCGCGGGCTTCGACTTCTTCAGGCGTTCGAGCGCGGCGTTGACGATGCGGTTGCGCGCGGCGGGACTGTCGAGCTTGAGTCCCTTCTTCTCCTCGTCGGGCGTCAGCTCCTTCGGCGCCACGTCGAGCAGGTAGACGCGCAGCCCCGCGTTGGCCGCGTGCGCGGCGATGCCGCCGCCCATCGTCCCCGAGCCGATGACCACGACTCGCTTGATTGTGTAGCTCATCTAGTTGTCACGTCCTTCAAACAGGTCGGGGTCGGTCCGGCGCAGTTGCTTGAGGAAGTCCTGCCAGAGGAGCGGCAGGACGGGGATGCGCCCGATCTCGGCCTTCGCGCGGCGCGCGGCCGACGGCGCAATCGCGACCGGCTCGCGCCCGAGGTCGCGCGCCGCCTGCGCCACCGAGAGGTGGCGCCGCGCCATGCCTTCGAGCAAGACCATGCGCACGAACGCGAGCTGTATGTTCTCGCCGGTGGTGATGGCCCCGTGGTTCGGGAGGATGACGACCGGCCGCTCGCGCAGCGCGTCGGCGACGGGCATCACGCGCTCCTCTTCGGCGGCGATGCCGTCGTAGTCGTCCTCGACCACGCTTACGTCGTCGGCGAGCAGGCAACTCTCCTGGTCGTAGATTTCGGGCACGACGCGCAACGCGCTCAGCGTGACGACCGCCGGCGGGTGCGTGTGCGCGACGGCCACGGCGCGCGGGTTCTCGCGGTGGATGATGCCGTGCAGGCGGATGGTGTCGTTGACGTAGGCGTCGCCGTCCAAGACCTTGCCCGCGAAGCTGACGCGCACGACGTTCTCGGGGCGGAGCGTGGCGAACGAGGGGCCGTAGTGGTTGACGAGCATCTCGTCGGGGCCGACGGCGACGCTCAGGTGGCCGGCGTTGGCGACGCTCAAACCCTGCCGGTGGAGCAGACGCGCCGCGCAGCAGATGTCGAACTTGATGGATTCGTGGTCGGTCATATGAATTTAGTCTGTGCGATTCAGTCTACACGTTTCAGAGTCCGCCGGTCACTTCGAGCACCTGACCGGAGACGTAGTCGCTCAGAGGAGAGGCGAAGAAGAGGACGGCGCCGGCCGCCTCCTCGGGCGTGCCGCCGCGCCCCGCCGGGATGAGCTTGAAGGCGATCTCGCGGTTGGCCTGCGGGATGCCGAGACTGATGTCGGCCGACTCGCGCGCGAGCCGCTCGCCCGCCTCCTTCGCCTGCGTCAAACGCGTCTCGATGAAGCCGAAGGCGACGGCGTTGACCTGTATGTTGAACTGCCCCCACTCCTTCGCGAGCGTCTTCGTCAGGCCGACGACGCCGGCCTTACCCGCCGCGTAGTTGGCTTGGCCCGCGTTGCCGCGCGTGCCCGTCGTCGAAGAGACGTTGACTATCTTGCGCGCCTGCGCGCGGCCCGTTTCTTCGCGCTCGCGCTTCGCCGTCTCGCGCAGGTAGTTCGACGCGGCGCGGATGATGCGGAAGGGCGCGGTCAGGTGTACGTCCAGCATCGCCTGCCACTGCTCGTCCGACATCTTGTGCGCCGTGCCGTCCCACGTGTAGCCCGCGTTGTTGACTACCACGTCGAGCCGCCCGTACGCGCCGAGCGCCGCCCCGACGATGCGCGGCCCGAACTCCGCGGCCGTCACGTCGCCCGCGACGGCGAGCGCGTCACCGCCCGCGGCCCTCAACGCCTCGGCCGCCGCCCGCGCCGGTTCCTCGTCAATGTCCGAGAGCACCACGCGCGCGCCGTGTGCCGCGAACAACTCCGCGCACGCGCGCCCTATCCCGCGCGCCGCGCCGGTGATGACGGCGACCTTGCCTTCCAACAGTTGCATGACTATCCCTTCGGCTGCTCCTCTTCGCGCAGGACGCGGTGGAGGATTTTGCCGACGGCCGTCTTCGGCAGGCTCTCGCGTATCTCGACCTTCGTGGGGACTTTGAACTCGGCGAGGCCGCGCTGGCAGTGTTCGGTCAGCTCCTCGGGCGTGGCCGAAGCATTCTGTTTGAGGACGACGCAGGCTTTGACGGCCTCGCCGCGGTAGGCGTCGGGGATGCCGACGACGGCGGCCTCCATCACGGCCGGGTGCTCGTAGAGCACGCCCTCGACCTCGGACGGATAGACGTTGAAGCCGCTCACGATAATCATGTCCTTCTTGCGCTGGACGATGTAGGTGTAGCCCTCCTCGTCCATGCGTGCCACGTCGCCCGTGTAGAGCCACGTCCGCCCGGCCGCGTCCTCGCGGAGCGCGATGGCCGTCTCGTCGGGCCGGTTCCAGTAGCCCTTCATCACCTGCGGGCCGGCGATGCACAGCTCGCCCTCCTGGCCGACGGGCACCTCGCTCTCGCCGGTCTCAAGGTCAACGATCTTGATGTCGGTGTCGGGCAGAGGGAGCCCGATGCTGCCGGGCTTGCGCCGGTCGAGCGCGGGCGTCGTGTGCGTGACGGGCGAAGCCTCGGAGAGCCCGTAGCCCTCCTTCAGAGTGCCGCCCGTCAGGCGCTCGAACTGCTCGATGACCTCGACGGGCAGAGGGGCCGAGCCGCTGTTGAAGTTGCGTATCTTGTCCAGCCCGTACTCCTTCGCCCTCGGGTGGTTGAGCAGCGAGATGTAGATGGTCGGGACGGCCGGGAAGAAGGTCGGCCGGTAATCGCGTATCGCGCCCAGCAACATTTCAACGTCGTACTTCGGAATCAATATCTGCTGCGCGCCGCGCCAGACGCCCTCCATCATACCGACCGTGAAGCCGTAGATGTGGAAGTATGGGATGACGAGGAGGTAGCGGTCCTCGCCCCGCCGCAGCTCCGCGTGGCCCCAGCATCCGGTCTGGATGACGTTGGCGAAGATGTTGTGGTGCGTGAGCATCGCGCCCTTCGGCACGCCCGTCGTCCCGCCGGTGTATTGTAGGACGGCCACGTCCTCGGGCTCGATCTCGACGGCAGGCAGCTCTGGCTCTTCGACTGAGGCGAGTAGGTCTGCGAGTCTCCGCGTGCCCTCGACCTCCGGGCACGGCGCCGCGGCGGCGGAGTATTCCATGACCGACGTGACGATAACGTGCTCGATGCCCGTCTGCTCTTTGACGGCGAGCGTGACCGGCGCGAGCACGTCGAGCGTGAGCAGCAGGCGCATCCCAGAGTCTTTGGCGACGACGGCGACCTCGCGCGGCGTGTAGAGCGGGTTGACGTTGACGACCACGGCGCCGAGTCGCAGCACGGCGAAGGCCGCGACGACGTACTGCGGGCAGTTCGGCAGCATGATGCCGACGCGGTCGTGTTGGCTGACGCCGAGCGCGTGCAGCGCGGAGGCGAACTTGTCCGACTGCTCCCTGAGCTGGCCGAACGTCATGTGCGCGCCGAGGAAGGCCGTCGCGGGACGGTCGGGCACCTCCACGGCGGCCAGCCGCAGAATCTCGTGCAGGGGGCGCCGCGGGTAGTTCATGTGCGGCCGCACCCAGTAGTCGTAACGCCCCAGCCACGGCCGCGCCGCGTAAGGCGACGCCGCTTCCCTGCCCGTCTCCGCTTTGCTCATGCTCTCTCCTTAAACGATGGTACGGCCGCCGTCAACGACGATGGTCTGGCCCGTGATGTAGTTCGAGGCGTCGGAGGCGAGGAAGAGGGCGACGCCCTTCAACTCGCCCGACAAGCCTACGCGCGGGATGGGGCTGCGCGCCTTGATGGACGCCTCGGCCTGCCCGATGACGGCGTCGGCGAGGCGCGAATGAAAGAAACCGGGGGCGACGGCGTTGACGCGTATCCCCTCCCGGCCCCACGTCGCGGCCAGCTCGCGCGTCAGTCCGAACAGTCCCGCCTTCGACGCCGCGTAGCCGACGTAGTGCGGGCCGTCGGCCGACGACTGCAAGCCCGACACCGAAGAGACGTTGATGATGCGGCCGTAGTTGCGCTTCAGCATCTCGCGCCCGGCGGCCCGCGCGAAGAGGAACGCGCCCGTCAGGTTGACGCCGATGACACGCTCCCACTTGTCGAGCGGCATCTCTTCGGGGCGCGCGCCCCACGAAACGCCCGCGTTGTTGACGAGGATGTCGAGCTGCCCGAACGCCTCGACGGTGCGGGCGACGACCGCCTCGACCTGCTCCTCATTAACCACGTCACAGAGCATCCCTTCGACCGCAAAGCCGCGCCCGCGGAACTCTTCGACGGTCGGCGCGAGCCACTCCTCGCGCCGCGCGCAGAGCATCAGGGACGCGCCCGCCTCCGCCAGGCCCTCGGCCATCTCCTTCCCCAGGCCGCGCGAGCCGCCCGTGACTATCGCGACCCGCCCCGAGAGGTCGAACAGTTCTTTGACGTGTCTGTTCATCTTAACCTTTGTCCACGACGAGACGCGCGATGCGCTCGCGGTGGAAAGTCGCGTCGCCGAAGAGCGTCTCGGACGACTTGCTGCGCTTGTAGTAGAGCTGTAGATCGTGCTCCCACGTAAACCCGATGCCGCCGTGTACCTGCACGCCGCGGTTGGCGACCTCGCGGTAGGCGTCCGAGCAGTAAGCCTTCGCGACCGAGACCGCCGCGCGCGCCGCCGGGTCTCTCTCGGTCAGAGTCCAAGCGGCGTAGTAGGCGGCCGAGCGCGCGCTCTCCGTCAAGAGCAGCATGTCAGCGCACATGTGCTGCACGGCCTGAAACGAGCCGATGGGGCGGCCGAACTGCTGCCGCGTCTTCGCGTACTCGACCGTCGTGTCCAAGACCCACTGCATCCCGCCGACCATCTCCGCACATAGAATGGCCGTCGCCACTTCCAACGCGCCCCGCAACGCCCCGCGCGCATCGCCGTCCGCGCCGAGGGCATCGCCTTCGGCCACCTTCGCCCCATCGAACGCGACCTCGTAGAGCTTCCGCGTCGCGTCCATCGAAGGCGTCGGGTTAATGCTCAACCCTTCCGCCCCGCGCTCGACGGGCAGCAGCACGAGCGAGTCGCCCTCGCGAGCCACACAGACGATCACGTCCGCGACGCCCGCGTCCGGCACGAACAGTTTTCGACCGTTCAAGGTTAAGCCGCCGCCCTCGCGCGACGCGCCGAGCTTCACAGCGTCAACGTCCCAACTCGCACCCTCTTCGAGCAGCGCGACCGTCGCCTTCAACTCCCCGGCCGCAATCGGTTCGAGATACTTCGCGCGCTGCTCGCCACTCCCCGCGCGCTCGACGAGGGCCGCCGCGAACAGGGTCGAGAGGAACGCGCCCGGCAGACACGCGCGCCCCATCTCCTCGGCCACGGCCGCCATCTCGACCAGCCCCAGCCCGAGCCCGCCCTGCGCCTCCGGCACCGAGAGCCCCGTCCAACCCTGTTCGGCCAGAGACTGCCACAGACCGTCGTCGTGCGCCGTCTCCGTCTCCATCAACTCGCGCACGCGCCCCGGCCCGCACTCCCGCACGAGCAGCGCCCGCGCCGACTCCTTCAACAACTTCTGCGGCTTGCTCAGGTCAAAGTCCATAGGATTGGTGAATGGTGAATGGTAAATGGTGAATGGTGAAAAGCGGTTTCTATTTGCTATTCACCATTTACCATTCACCAACTCAGTAGCTTTTGGGGAGGCCGAGGACGCGCTCGGCGATGATGTTGCGTTGGATTTCGCTGGTGCCCGCCTCGATGGTGTTGCCGCGCGTGCGGAGGTAGGCGTACTCCCAGGTGCCTTTGTCGAACTCCTTGAGCTGACCGTAGGGGCCGAGTATCTCCTGCGCGTACTGCTGCGTGCGCTGGTTCATCTCGCTCCAGTAGAGCTTCTGAATCGAGCCCTCGGCGCCGGGGACGGCCGACTTGCTCAGAGATGTTAAGGCGCGGTTGGTGTTGAGGCGCAGGATTTCCAACTCAAGATAAGCCTGCGCGAGCTTCTGGCGGACGAGCGGGTCTTCGCTCGCGGGCCGTCCGTCGCGCTCTATCGTTTTAGAGCGCGCGATGAGCGCTTCGAGCTGGCGCTTGAAGACGACCTGGATGCCCGAGCCGAGGTTGGCGCGTTCGTTCATGAGCGCGGTGATGGCCGTCGTCCAGCCCTTGTTGACTTCGCCGAGGACCTGCTCGGGGCCGATGCGCACGTTCGAGAAGAAGACCTCGTTGAAACCCGAGTCGCCCGACATCTGACGGAGCGGGCGCACCGTCACGCCGTCCGCGCGCATGTCCGCGAGCAGGCACGTGATGCCTTTATGCTTCGGCGCTTCCGAGTCGGTACGCACGAGCAGCAGACACCAGTCGGCCATCTGCGCGAAGCTCGTCCAAATCTTCTGGCCGTTGACGACGAACGCTTCGCCGTCGCGCGCGGCCTTCGTACCCAACGCGGCGAGATCGCTCCCGGCGTTCGGCTCTGAAAAACCCTGGCACCAGATCTCCTCGCCCGAGAGAATCTTCGACAGGTAGCGCGCCTTCTGCTCTTCGGTGCCGAGCGCGATGATGGTGGGGCCGACGAGCGAGAGGCCGATGGTTCCTATCAACTGCGGGGCGCCCGCGCGCGCCAGCTCCTCCTGAAAGATGGCCTGCTCGATCAACGTCGCGCCGCGCCCGCCGAACTCCTTCGGCCACGAGATGCCGGCCCAACCGCCGTCGTAGAGCCTGCGCTGCCACGCGCGCAGATACTCGATGTACTCGGCGCGGTCTTCCGAGCCGGTGCCGCCGCCCGCCCACTCCTCCGGCACGTTCGCCGCCAGCCACGCGCGGAACTCATCGCGGAACTCTCTCTCGCCCGGCGTTAAGTTTAAATCCATCGTCGCCCTCAACTCGCCGCGTCAGCGGCGCTTGAATTTAGCCCGGCCTTTTAAGGCCGGGTGAAGATGTGCGAGATGTCGCCGCGTCGCGTCAGCGACGCCTGAACTCGTGCGTCGCGTCAGCGACGCACCACCCGTTAGCCGTCGTCGTTCCCGGCCTTGAAAGGCCGGGCTAGATTCAGACGCCGCTCCGCGGCGGTTTCGGCTGTGATGCCTCCCACAGCAGCTCGGCCACGTCCATGACCTTCATCTCGCGGTCGCCTTTGCGTGCGTTCACGCCGTCCTCCAACATCGTCATGCAGAAGGGGCAGCCGACGGCGAGCACGTCGGCTCCCGTCTCCAAAGCTTCGCGCGCGCGCTCCTGGTTGACGCGCTGGTCGGGCGGTTCGTCCACGAAGCTCATCCCGCCGCCGCCGCCGCAGCAGAAGCTGTTGTTGCGTGTGCGCGACATCTCGACCGCGTTCCCGCGCGAAGCGATCTGCACGAGCGCGCGCGGCGCATCGTAGACGCCGTTCTGCCGGCCGAGGTAACAGGGGTCGTGGAAGGTTATCTTCTTCCCCGAATCCGAGAGCGGTTTCAACTTTCCTTCCTCGACCAGACGCGCGAGGAACTCGCTGTGATGAAAGACCTCGAACGCGCCGCCGTAAGCAGGGTACTCGTTCCTGAAGGTGTTGAAGCAGTGCGGGCAGGCCGTGACAACCTTTTTAACATTATGCCTGTTTAGATTCGCGACGTTCTCCTGCGCCAACTGCTCGAACAGGAACTCGTTGCCGATGCGCCGCGCGGGGTCGCCCGAGCACTTCTCCTCGCGACCCATGACCGCGAACTTCACGCCCGCCTGCTCTAACAGTTGCGCCGTCGCGCGCGTTACACGTTGGTTGCGCTCGATGAGCGCGCCGCCGCAGCCGACCCAGAGCAACACTTCCGCGTCCTTTACGTCCGAGCCTGTGCGGACGTTCAAACCCTCGGCCCAGTCCATCCGCGTCGCCTGCGTCCCGCTGAAGGGATGGCCGCGGCGTTCGAGCGACATCACGGCCTCCTGCATCGAGTCGGGGAACTCGGCCTCCTCCATGACGAGGAAGCGGCGCATGTCCACGATCTTCGGCATCTGCTCGATGAAGACCGGGCACGCCTCCACGCAGGCCGCGCAGGTCGTACACTGCCACAGGGGCGCAGGCTGTGTCGCCGGCACCGTGCCGATGATGGGCAGAGGTTTTAGAGCTTCGGCGTCAACCGTCGGCTCTTTGTCCGCGGGGGTGACGCCGCCGCCGTTCTTCGAGACGAGGCCGAAGGCTTCACGCGGGCGCTCGTGCATCAGGTCGCGCAGTTGCAGGATGATGTCGCGCGGCGAAAGCTCCTTGCCGACCGCGTGCGCGGGGCAGACGGCCGTGCAGCGCCCGCACTCGGTGCAGGCGTCGAGGTCGAGCAGGTCTTTCCACGTGAAGCCCGCGAGCGTGTTGACGCCGAACGACTCGGTCTGCTCGAAGTCGATCCTCTTCAGCGCCGCGCCGATGGGCGCGAGGTTGGCCGCGTAGATGTTGAGCGGCGCCGTCAAGACGTGCGCCATCTTCGTGTACGGCAGCCACGCGATGAAGGCGAGGCTCGTCGCCAGATGGAACCACCACGTGAAGGCGTGCGCGCCCCGCATCGTCTCGACGCTCATCAATTGCCGCGACGCGCGCGCGAAGAGGTTTCCGAACGGCGACCACGCGCCCCACGGGTCGTCGGTCGCCGCGATGCGCCAGCCCTCGACGAGGAAGCCTTGCAGGCACATCAGGAAGACGGCCGCCAGGATGAGCGCCGCCTCGTCCGTGTGGACCAGCTTCCGCGGGCGCTTCAGATACCGCCGCGCCGCCGCCATCAACACGCCGACCATGACGAGCGCGCCGAAGAGGTCTACGACGAACGACTGGAAGTATAGATAGAAGCGCCCGCGCATGATGGCGGTGCCGAAGTCCGCGTCGAGCGCGACGACGGTCGTCGCAATCGTCAGCACGACGAAGCCGTAGCTGATGAACCGGTGGAACAGCCCCGCGACAGCGTCGCGCGCCGTCCGCCGCTGCGCGACCGCGTGTCTGAGCACGAGCCCCGCGCGCTCCCACGGCCGGTCGAATCGCTCGACGGGCCGCCCGCGCCGCCAGCGGCTCCAATGCCCGTAGACGCCGTAGCCCGCCACCAGCGCCGTCGGCACCAGCAGCGCGTACATCGCCCACACGTGCGAGACGTTCCAGTAAATCTGGCGCGTGGCGTCGGCGGTCTCCACCATTTTGCAGTTCGGCGGCGGTTGTTTCGGTCGAACGGTGTGTAAATATCGCCGCGGAGCGGCGTCTGAATGTAGCCCGGCCTTTCAAGGCCGGGGAGGGTGCGCGCGATTGTGCCGCGTCGCGTAGCGACGCATGAACCACCCTGCATCCCAACCGTCGCGCTCAGGCGTCGCTACGCGACGCCGTAGTTACTGCCAACGCATACCCGGCCTTTCAAGGCCGGGCTAAATTCAAGGCGCCGCTCCGCGGCGCACACGCTTCATTTGAGTAAAGCAGACAACTTTTCTCTCAGCAGCGGCACGACCTTGCGGTAGTCTTCGACGATGCCGAAGCGACAGTGCTTGAAGATCGGGGCGTCGGGGTCTGTGTTGATGGCGGCGATGTTTTTGGCCTCGGAGATGCCGGCCATGTGCTGGCTGGCGCCGGTGATGGCGACGGCGAGGTAGAGTTCCGGCGTCACCTTCTTGCCCGTCTGGCCGACCTGCCACGTGGGCGGCACCCAGCCCGCGTCGCACGCCGCGCGCGAGGCCGCGAGCTGCGCGCCGAGCAGTTCCGCCAGCGGCCTCAACTCCGTCTCGAAAGGCTCCGGCCCGCCGATGCCGCGCCCGCCCGAGACGATGACGCGCGCCTCTTCGAGCCGCGACTCGCCGCCGCCCTCGCGCCTGCGCTCGACGACGCGCGTGCGTGTGTCCCTTTGAATGTTGAGGGCCGCGCGCGACACCTCGCCCGCGGCTGCGCGCGCCGCGGCGGGCGCGAACGAGCGCGCGCGCAGCCACACGACCGCCGGGCTCCTCTTCAATTCGAGAACCGCCTGCGCCTTGCCGCCGTAGACCTGCCGGCCAACGCGCAGCGCGTCCCCCTCGACACGCACCTCGACGCAGTCGCCCGCGGCGCTCCCGCCCAGACGGTGCGCCAGCCGCGGCGCAAGCTCCTGACTGTAAGTGTCGTTCGACAGCAGCACGGCGCGCGGCCGCAACTCGCCGCAGACCTGCGCGAGCGCCGCGAGGTATGTCTCCGGCTGGTACTCACTTAGCTCCGCATGGTCGGCGACTAAGACCGCGTCCGCGACGCGCGTCACTTCCGCGGCGACCGCCTCCGCGCCTTCCCCCAACACGACCGCGCGCAGGCCCCCGCCCGACTCGTCCGCCAGACGCCGCCCCGCGCCCGCGAGCCCCTGTGCGCCCTTATCGAATCCGTTCGCGGCGAAGAGAATGATTAAAACGTCGTTCATAAGATGGCTTACATGCTCCGGGTCACTTCGACGATGTGGCGCGCGAAGGCTTCGACCTTTTCGTCGAGCGTGTCGCCGCTGACGAAGTCGCAGCGGGTCTCCTTCTGCGGGATGAAGAGGTCGGCCACTTCGTAGTAGTCACGGCCGTCGGCCGCGAGGCCGAGGTCCGCGAGCGTGAACTTCGTGAGCGGCTGGCGGTAGGACATCATCACGTCGCGCACCTTCGGGATGCGCGGGACGTTGTGCTCGTCGTTCGTGACGGTGACGACGACGGGCGGCGCGGCCTCAAAGACCTCCCAGCCCGCATCCGTCTGCCGCTTCAGACGCAAGCCGCCGCCCGCCGGCTCGACCGTGTCCACGAAGGAGACGCAGGGCAGCCCCAGCTCCTCCGCGAGCAGCCCGCCCGTCTGGCCCGCGCCCCAGTCGCCGGCCTCGCGCCCGGTCATGATGAGGTCGAACTCCCCGAGCCTGCGCACGGCCGCCGCCAGCACGCGCGCCACCGCGAGCGGGTCGGGCGTCCCCTCGCTTTCGTCGAGGACGAGCGCGGCCGCGTCCGCCTTCATCGCCAGGGCCTTCCGCAGTGTGTCTTCGGCGGTCGGCCGCCCGTACGAGAGCACCGTGATCTTCGCGCCGCCCGCGCGCTCGCGCAGTTGCAGCGCCGTCTCCAGCGCGTTCTCGCAGAAGATGTTCGTGACGAGATTCGCAGACCCCTGCTCGGCCTCGCGCCGCGCCGCGTCCACGCGGAAGTCGCGCGCCGGCACCTCCGGGTCGAGAATCTGCTTGAGACAGACGAGGATGTTCATGAGTGAAGTAGTCAGATGGCAGTTGGCCGCGTCAGCGGCGGTTGAATGTAGCCCGGCCTTTCAAGGCCGGGTAGACCATGTTTGGAATAACGTGCGTCGCGTCAGCGACGCTTGAGTCGATGCGGTTCGTTCAGGCGTCGCTGACGCGACGCACACCTCTTTGACGTTTGCTTGTCCCGGCCTTGAAAGGCCGGGCTACATTCAACCGCCGCTGACGCGGCTCTCTTAACTGCCGACTGCCATCTGCCTACTGCCTACTGCCTTCAGTTTTGTCGGTCGCATCAGGCCGTTGAGGGCGATCCTGACGATCTGCTCGGCCGCCTGCTCTTCGTTGAGCGCGCCGCCCGGCTGGAACCAGCGCGAGAGCCAGTTGATCATCCCGAGGAGGCTGAAGGCGGCGGCCGTCGTGTCCACGTCCTGCATCTTCCCCGCGGCCTTCAACTCGTTCAGAGTGTCGCGGAGGAAGTCGAAGTACTTCCGTTTGCTCTGCGTGATCTTGCGCTGCTGCGCGGGCGTGAGCGCCGTCACCTCGTCCACGAGGATGGTGATGGCGCCCCGACCGCGCGTGACGAGCCGCGCGTGCGCGTCCACGATGAAGCGCAGCCGCTCGGCCGGGTCGCCGATGCCTCGGGCGGGCGCGGCGACCTCCACGTCCAGCTCCCAGAGCCCGAAGTTCATGATGTCGAAGAGCAGTTCCTTCTTGCCGTTGATGTAGTGGTAGAGCCCGGCCTTCGTCATCCCCAAAGCGTTGGCGATGTCGTTGACCGAGGTCGCGTCGTAGCCCTTGCGGAGGATAATCTGCGCGGCGGTGCGGTAGATTTCCGCCAGTCGCTCGTTGTTCGGGGCGGACTTATTCTGTGCTCTCATCGTAGGGTGCGCGCGGGCTGAACCTGTCGGGCTTGTGCGCCGGTGGCTTGGGTGTTATGTTACCGACCGGACGGTCGGTAGTTATACCCCGAACCCCGCCGGAGCGTCAACAAGTACGGCGCCGGCGCCGTGACTCCGCCGAAAGGAAGCCCCATGTCGCCACCGACGGACCTGCGCGCGCCGGGCGCGGGCGCCGCTTTCCTCCGGACTTCGCCCGCGCCCGCAGAGGTCTTCACGCGCGAAGACCTCTCCCCCGCGCAGCAGATGTTCGGCCGCATCGCCGAGGACTTCATGCGCGCGGAGGTCTTCCCGCGCGACGCGTCGATTCACGCGAAGGACTGGGCGCTGACGAGAGAGCTGCTGTCGAAAGCGGCCGAGTTAGACCTCCTGCGCGTGGACATCCCCGAAGCTTACGGCGGGCTCGGGCTCGACAAGGTTAGTTCGGCCTACGTCGGCGAGAAGATCGGCGTCGTGCCGTCGTTCGCGGGCTCGCTCGGCGCGCACACGGGCATCGGGACGCTGCCGCTCGTCTACTTCGGCACGGAGGAGCAGAAGGCGCGCTACCTGCCGCGGCTCGCGAGCGGCGAGTGGGTCGCGGCCTACGCTTTGACCGAGCCGGGCTCCGGGTCGGATGCGCGCGCCGCGCGGACGAAGGCGACGCTCAGCGAAGACGGAACTCACTACGTCCTCAACGGGCAGAAGATGTGGATCACGAACGGCGGCTTCGCAGACCTCTTCACCATCTTCGCGCAAGTGGACGGCGACAAGTTCACGGCCTTCGTCGTCGAGCGCGGGATGGGGGTCGTGAGCGGGCGCGAGGAGCCGAAGCTCGGGCTCGACGGCTCGTCCACGACGGCGCTCATCCTTGAGAACGTCCGCGTGCCCGTCGAGAACGTGTTAGGTAAAGTAGGAGAGGGGCACCGCGTCGCCTTCAACATCCTGAACCTCGGCCGGCTCAAGCTCGGCACGCGCAACATCGGCGGGGCGAAGCAGGCTCTGACCCGCGCCGCGAACTACGCCGTCGAGCGGCGACAGTTCGGACGCGCCATCTGTGAGTTCGGGATGATCAAGCAGAAGATAGGCGAGATGGCCGTGCGCTGCTACGTCGGCGACGCCATCGTCTACCGCACGCTCGGCGACATCGACCGCGCGCTCGAAGCCGTGCCGGCCGAAGACTCGGAACGTGTGCTGAAGGTCATCGAGAGCTTCGCCGTCGAGTGCTCCATCAACAAGGTCTGGACGAGCGAGGCGCTGGCCTACGTGGTGGATGAGGCTTTGCAGACCTACGGCGGCTACGGCTACTCGAAGGAGTATCCGGCCGAGCGCGCCTACCGCGACGCGCGCATCACGCGCATCTACGAGGGCACGAACGAGATCAACCGCCTCATCATCCCCACGCGTCTTCTGAAGCACGAGGCCACCCGCCACCTCTTCGACGGCGACACGGCCCGCCGCGCGCTCGAAGAGTCTGACGCCCAAACCGCGTCACCTTCATCCACGCCGCTCCCGGCCGAACGCGACCTGCTCGCGCGCGCAAGGCGTCTGGTTCTCTTCACGCTCGGGTCGGCGAAGGAGACTTACGGCGAGCGTTTAGCCGAGGAGCAGGAGGTGCTCGGCCACGTCGCGGACATCACCTCTGAAGTCTACGCGCTGGAGAGCGCGCTGCTGCGCACGGAGAAACTCTTCGCCGCACGCGGGCGTTCGGCCGGCTCCGTCCAACTCGACATCACGCGTGTCTACGCGTCGGACGCGGCCGACCGCATGGAGCACTCGGCCAAACAGGTCGCGGCCGCACTCTCGGACGGCGGCGACTCGACAAAGCTTCTCGAAGACGTGCGCAGGCTCACGCGGCACGCGCCGCCCAACACCGTCGCCGCGCGCCGCCGCATCGCCGATTCGGTCGTGCGCGCGGGCCGTTATCACCTCTGAGCAGACTTCAGATGTCTTCCCGAAATCACCCGCCGGGGCCGAAGGGGGCTTTGCCCGGACTGCCGTTCCTTTCGTTCGCGCGCGACCCGCTCGGGTTCCTGTCGGGCGTGGCGCGCGAGTACGGCGACGTGGTCTACTTCGGCGGGATGTCGGATGACTTCTACCTGCTCAATCACCCCGATCACATTCGCGACGTGCTCGTCACGCACAACGCGAGTTTCATGAAGGGGCGCGGGTTACAACGTGCGAAGCGCCTGCTGGGCGAAGGGCTCCTGACGAGCGAGCCGCCGCTCCACCGTCGCCAGAGGCGTCTGGCGCAGCCCGCGTTTCATAAGCAGCGCATCAACGCTTACGCCTCTTTGATGGTCGATTACGCCGTACGGCTTGAGCGGGAGCGTTGGGAGGACGGCCGCACGCTCGACGCGGCGCAGGAGATGATGCACCTGACGCTGGCCATCGTCGGCCGCACGCTCTTCGGCACGGAGACGGAGGCCGAGGCCGAAGAGGTGCGCGAGGCGCTCTCGGGCTCGATGGCCTCGTTCGCGCGCTTCATGATGCCGTTCGCGGAGTTCCTGGGGCGCCTGCCGCTGCCCGCCAACCGGCGCTTCGAGCAGTCGCGCGCGCGCCTCGACCGCGTCATCTATCGCATCATCGAGGAGCGGCGCACGAGCGGCGAAGACCGCGGCGACCTCCTCTCCATGCTCCTCAACGCGCAGGACGAGGAGGGCGATGGCACGAGCATGACCGACGAGCAGTTGCGCGACGAGGCGATGACCATCTTCCTCGCCGGCCACGAGACGACCGCCAACGCGCTCGCATGGACTTGGTACCTGCTCTCACAACATCGAGAGGCCGAGGCCAAGTTGCACAAGGAACTTGACGAGGTCTTGTCGGGTCGGCCGCCCACGGTCGAAGACCTGCCGCGGCTGCGCTACACAGAGATGGTGTTCGCGGAGTCGATGCGGCTCTACCCGCCGGCGTGGATTCTCGGGCGGCGCGCGCTCGAAGACTACGAGGTCGGCGGCTACCACATCCCGCGCAACTCGCTCGTCATCCTGAGCCCTTACGTCATGCACCGCGACCCGCGCTTCTTCCCCGAACCCGAACGGTTCGACCCCGCGCGCTGGACTACGGAAGCGAAGGCCGCGCGCCCGCAGTTCTCCTACTTCCCCTTCGGCGGCGGGCCGCGCCGCTGCATCGGCGAGGGCTTCGCGTGGATGGAGGGCGTGCTCGTCCTCGCGACGCTCGCGCAGAGGTGGAGGCTTCGACTCGCGCCGGGCCAGCGCGTCGAGCCGCAGCCGGGCGTCACACTCCGCCCGCGCCGCGGCGTGCGCATGACGCCCGAACGTCGTGAAGTCAGTTTCACTTTGGAGGTCGAGGGGCAGGTTTGAGCAACGTCTATTTCATACGCCACGGACAGGCGGGCACGCGCGGCGCGTACGACTCTCTCTCCGACTTGGGCCAGCGGCAGGCGCGTCTGCTCGGCGAACATCTCGTCGCGCAGGGCGTCGAGTTCGCCGCCGCCTACGCGGGCGGGCTCGCGCGCCAGCAGCAGACGGCCGCGGGGGTCGCCGCCGGCTACGCCGACGCCGGGCTCGCCTTCCCCGAACTCTCGATTGACGCGGGCTGGGACGAGTTCGACTTCCACCACGTCTACAAAGAGCTGGCGCCGCTGATGTGCGAGGAGGACGAAGAGTTCCGGCGCGCGCACGAGGAGGTCGTCGCGGAGCTGAGCGCGAACGCCGACGACCACGGGGCCGACGTGCACAGGGTCTGGCGCGCCTCGGACACGAAGGTAATGGACGCGTGGGTCGCCGGGCGCTACCCGTACGCGGGCGAGTCTTGGGAAGGGTTCATCGCGCGCGTCGCGGCCTGCCGGCTGCGGAGAACGGACGCACAGCCGCGCGAGAACGTGGCCGTCTTCACCTCGGCCGTGCCGACGGCCATCTGGACGGCGCGCGCGCTCGAAGCATCGGACATACACATCCAACGCCTCGCGGCCGTCCTGCTCAACACCGCCTACACCGTCCTCCAACTCCGGGAGGAGGAGACGCTGCTCCTCACCTTCAACGCCGTCCCGCACCTGCACACGCCCGAGTTGAGGACGCGACGGTGAAGGAAAGTAGGCAGTAGGCAGACGGCAGTAGGCAGTTAAGAGCCGCGTCAGCGGCGGTTGAATCTAGCCCGGCCTTTCAAGGCCGGGAAAGACGACAATCAACATGAAGCCGCGTCGCGTCAGCGACGCCTGAGCCGACTAACTCAGGCGTCGCTGACGCGACGCGGCTTCGTTTTGCTCAACCACGACCCGGCCTTGAAAGGCCGCGCTAAACTCATCTGCCGCTGACGCGGCGCCTCCAACTACCTACTACTCGCCCGCCTGCGACCAGCTTTCGAGGAGCCGGCGGCGGTTCTCAAGCTTCTTGTCGATGTCGGGGACTTTTAAGACGAGTTGTTCGAGGTTGGCGAGGTAGTCGGGCTCGCCCATGATCTCGCGCACCTCGGCGAGGAAGGGTTGGAGCTTGGCGTAGACGACGACGTGCTCCGAGTTGCCTTCGAGAAAGAGTTGCTCGTCGATGCCGTCGTTGTTGACGAACGAGGCCGCCGTCTCCCAGTGCGACGCGACCATGCGGTAGAAGGCGCTCTGCTTCTGCCCGCTCAGCATCAGCCGCACGATGTCCTTGCCCGAGCGCGGCGCGAACTGCGTGAAGAACCACGCGCGCGCCTCGCGCATCACCGCCTCGCCCCTCAGCTCGTACAGCTTCAGGATCGCCAGCACGTCCAAAGGCTTCGTCTCCACGGGCTGCAAGTCCTCCCCTTCTTTATCTGTTGAACCCGTCCGCCGCCGTCGCCACCTTCAAGGCCGCGGCGCCCTCCTTCGACCGCCCCGCCAACAGCCTGCGGCAGAGCTTGAGATTGCCAGCGGCCTCCTCGAAGGGCACGTCCGACTGCCGCACGGCCGCCTCGAACTCGCGCTCGGCCTCGCTCAGACGCCCCGCGCGCGCCAGCATCACCCCGAGGTTGTTGTGGCTCGCGGGGAACTTATCCTTCGAGCGCCGGATGGCCTCCCTGAAGTGGCCGGCCGCCCTCTCTTCGTCGCCCGCGCGCGCCGCGAGCATCCCGAGCTTGTAGTGCGCCGGCGCGTACTCTTTCGACGCGGCCTGCTCGTACGCCTCCTTCGCTTCCGGCTCCCGCTTCAGCTCTTCGAGCGCGACGCCGAGCGCGTAAGACGCCTTCGGGTAG
This sequence comes from uncultured Acidobacteriota bacterium, assembly GCA_963726735.1. Taxonomy (GTDB): domain Bacteria; phylum Acidobacteriota; class Blastocatellia; order Pyrinomonadales; family Pyrinomonadaceae; genus QHXN01. The sequence goes on along the minus strand of CAVSDM010000016.1, from coordinate 1,137,691 downwards.
TGCCCGCCGCGCGCATCGACCGCCTGCCTGTAGGCACGCGCGGCCTCCTCGGTCTGCCACAGCTCGAAGCGGCAGACGCCGATGTTGTAGAGCGCCTGCGCGTAAGCCTCGCCGTCGGCGCGCGTCACGCGCCCGTACTCCTCGACGGCCGACTTGTACTCGCCGCGCGCGTAGCGCTCGTTGCCGCGCGCGATGGTCTGCCGGGCGCGCTCGCTCGGGCTTTGCGCCGCGGCGCTCGCAACCGACATAGTTAAAAGCAGCAGCGCCGGGAAAAGTCTCTTCAACATTCTCGTCTCCTCCCCATCGGATTAACTGACGGGGGTGAGCCTAAAGGTTGACGGGGCCGCGGGTCTTTCCCGTTATTGCTGGGCCTAGCCCAATCTTGCTACTCGCTTGCTTCAGGCGCGAGACATCATCCGGTACGTCTGCGGCGTCGTGCCCGTCAGGCGCCGGAAGAGCCGCGTGAAGTGGCTCTGGTGGCTGAAGCCCGTGCGCAGTCCGACCTCGACGAGCGGCAACTGGCTCTCGGCGAGCAGGGCCTTCGCGCGCTCGACCCTGAACTTAATCAAGTGCTGGTGCGGCGTCGTGCCCGTCGCGCGTTTGAACTCGCGCGCGAAATGGAAGGTGCTCATCGCCGCCTCGGACGCTAAGGCTTCGAGCGTCAGTTCGTGCCCGTGATTCTCCGCGATGTAAGAGAGCACGCGCCGGAGCGTGCGGCCCGAGAGCCCGCCCCGGAGGCCGCGCGGCTCGGCGCCCGCGGCCGCGTAATTCCGCAGGACGTGTACGGCGAGGACGTTCGCCAGCGACTCCGCGTAGAGCCGCCCGCCCGGCGCCTCCAAGTCCATCTCGGCCAGCAGCGCCATCCCGACGCGGCTCACCAGAGGGTCGCGCGCGTTGCTGCGCGCGACGACCTGGAAGCGCCCCGTCGGGTCCGCGTCCTGCGCCACGCGCTCGACGAGCGCGGGGTCGAGATAGATGCCGAGGCACTCCGTGTCTCCGCCGACCCGGGACGAGAAGGGCTCGCCCGAAGGGATGACGCAGACCCCGCCCCTTCCCTGCGCCGACGCGCGCAGGCCGCCGGCCGTGCGCATCTCGCCGTTGCACCCGCTCAGCGCGAGCAGCAGCAGGTGCTTCCTGTGCGCGTGCTCGGGCAGCTCGCCCGCGCGCAGCCGATAGTGCTCGACGCGCACAGGCCCCCACGCGGCCCCGCGTTTCTCGACGAAGACCGGCGGGAGATGAACGTCCGTTGTGCTCATGATTTTGCCTTGCCCCGCGCGGCGCGCGCTCGCCGTCGCGCCGGCTTCTGTTCGAGCGAGGGTAAGTGCGACAGACCTTCCGCCGTCGCGAGGCGTCGCAGGCGCTCCAACACCGCCGCGCGAGCGCGCGCGAACGCCTGACGGTCGCCGTGGAGCTGGTAAGCCCAGTTCGCGCCCATCTCCAGCGCGTTCAGCTCGAAGGCGAGCTGCGCCGGGTCGGCCGAAGAATCGAGCTGCCCCTCGCCCTGCGCCTCCGCGACCGAGCGGCCGAGCACGGCCAGCCACTCCTTCATAATGGCGGCGACGCGGTCGCGCACGGCGCCGGGGCGGCCGTCGAACTCGGCCGCCGCCGCCGCGAAGAAGCAGCCGCCGCGGAAGACCTCGCGCCGGACGTGTTCGAGCCACACGTCGCACAGTCGCCAGAGGCGCCCGAGGCCCTTCGGCGCCTCGAAGGCCGGGCGGATGACCTCGCGGACGAAGACCTCGCGCGCGGCCTCCACGGTGGCGAGCTGCAACTCCCCCTTCGACCCGAAGTGCGCGAAGAGCCCGCTCTTGCTCATCGACAGCTCCGCCGCGAGCCGCCCGATGGTCAACCCTTCGAGCCCCTCCTCCGAGGCGATGTCCACGGCGGCCTCAAGGATCGCCTGCCGCGTGCGCTCGCCGTGCGCCCTGCGCGCGCGGGACGCCGCCTTCTCCGCCCGCGCGCCCGCCTCAGGTTTAGTGGGAACCGCCATCGCGCGCAATATAGCACGAACGTTCGTTTTGACAAAACATTTTCTCGGGGAGGAGCCCGTCAGGTCGGGGACGGGGTTCTCGGCCTTCGGGTGGCGCACGACGCGCGCGCGTCCAACTAAAGATGGACGCGGCTGTCAACCTATGTCCCCATGTAAAACCAGACCTCCCGTGGTAGCGTCCTTACCGCAATTCGGAACAGTTCAAGGGCTTCCCGGCCGGGCGCGGCGCATCAGTAAAGTCGGTACGCTCAGCCCGACTCCTTCAGCTTATCGCGATGAACAACAGAATCATCCGGCCCGCCTGCGGGCTCGCTCTCGCGTTCCTGTGCGCTCTGGCGTGCGCGCGCGGCGCCTTCGCGCAGATCACGGAGGCGACGCTGCAAGGCCGTGTGCTGGACACGGAAGCGCGTGCGCTCGTCGCCGCCAACGTCTCCGCGCGCAACGACGCGACGGGCCTCGTGCGCGCGGCCGCGACGGGCGCTGACGGCGGCTTCACGCTCGCCAGCCTCCCGCCCGGCACCTACACCGTCGTCGCGCGCGCGCAAGGGTTCAAGACCTTCGAGCGGCGCGGGTTGGCCCTCAACGTCGGGCGCACGGCCGACCTCGACATCAAGCTCGAAGTCGGCGGGGTCGAGGAGACGGTCGAGGTCGTCTCGGGCGCGGAGGCGGTCGGCGTCTCGCGCGAGGGGCGCGTGGCCGACACGCTCACGCAGCGCGAGGTCTCCGAACTGCCGCTGCCGCAGCGGGACATCTTCCTGCTGCCCCGCCTGAGCGCGGGCGCCACCGCCATCCCCGGCGCCGCCAACTCGACCAAGCTCTCGAACTCGCCCGTCGTCACCGTCAACGGCAACCGCTACCGCGGCAACAACTACGTCCTCGACGGCTCGATGAACACCAACCCCAACAACTCGGGTGAGCCGGCCATCGTGCCCTCCATCGAGTCGGTCGAGGAGGTGCAGGTGCAGACCTCGAACTTCTCGGCCGAGTTCGGGCGCGGCAACGGCGCGGTCATCAACCTGCGGACGATGTCGGGGACGAACGGCCTTCACGGGCGCGCGTGGGAGTACCACCGCGATGCCGCTCTGAACGCGCGCAACTTCTTCGCCGCCGAGCGGAGCCCTCAGGTCTTCAACCAGTTCGGCGCCAACTTCGGCGGCCCCGTCATTAAGAACAAGACCTTCTTCTTCGGCTCCTACGAGGGGACGCGCAACGCCCTGGCCCGCGCCCTCTCGTTCCAGGTCGAGACGCCCGAGCTGCGCGAGTACGTCACGCGCACGCGTCCCGCGAGCACGTCGGCGCGCATCTTCCGAGACTTCCCCGCCCCCGCGCCCCTGCCCGGCACGAATGGGAACCGCTACGCGAACCAGAGCAACATCACGCTCGACGGCGTGACGTTGCCCGCGACGGGCAGCGCCACCGTCAACCTGCACGACTACGTCCGCTTCGACCAGTACCTCGCCCGCGTAGACCATTCGTTCAACGGCGGGCTCGACAAGATAACGGGTCGCTTCATCGGCGAGCGGCAACGGGACGAGGGCGGGACGAGTTCTTCGACCGCCACTCTGGGTCAGGCCGCGCGCGGGATGCGCGGCCCCTTCACGGGCAACTTCTACAACCTCAACCTCGGCCACATACGCGTCCTCGGCCGCAACGTCAACGACCTGCGTTTCTCGTTCCAGATGATCAACACCGTGCGCGGCAACGAAGACGCGGTCGTGCCGCAGTTGACCGTGACGGGCATCACCGCGCCCTTCGGCGACGTGTTCAACTCGGGCACGCGCCTGCGCACGTACGAGCTGCGCGACACGCTCACGCTCGACCGCGGCCGCCACACGCTCCGCCTCGGCGGCGAAGCGCGGCGCATCTTCAAAGGGCTCTCCATCGGCCCCGCCTCGGCCGGCGCCTTCTCCTTCAACAGCGTCGCCGACCTGGTCAACGACCGTCCGTTCCGGCAGACCTTGACGGTTGACCCCGCGACGGGACAGCCCAGCGGCTTCGCGCGCTTCTTCACCTTCTACGAGTCGGGGCTCTTCCTTCAGGACGACTGGAAGGTCACGGGCAACCTCAACCTGAGCCTCGGGCTCCGGCACGACTACTTCGGCACGGCGACCGAGCGCGAAGGCCGTATCTCTTCCATTATCTTAGGCTCCGGCACAACCTTCCAGCAGCGCATCGCGGGCGCATCCATCGCACACGTCGAGCGGCTCTACAACCCGCAGCGGCTCAACTTCTCGCCGCGCGTCGGCGTCGCCTACGACCCCTTCGGGGACGGCAAGACCTCCGTGCGCGCGGGCTTCAGCCTCGCCTTCCAGCCGCACCACGGGCAGTCCATCAACGGCGCGCGCGCGCTGCCGCCCGACGCCGTGCAGGTCGTCAGCCAGCCCTCGACGGGCATCGGGACGCAGATACTCTACGACATCCCCGTCCCCTTCAACCCCGAGTTCGCGCGCGGCCTGAACGCGCAGGGCGGCGTCAACCCTCTGCCCGGCGAGACGGCGCGCATACGCCCCACCGGCTTCGTCATCAACCCGACGATCAAGACGCAGTACAGCGAGAGCTTCTTTCTCAACGTGCAGCGACAGCTCGGCCGCGGCTGGGTGGCGGAGGCCGGCTACACGGGCACGCTCGGCGTCAACCTTGAGCGCATCGACGACGTGAACCGCTTCGACGGCGACCTGCTCGACGGCCGCGAGGACAGACTGAACCCGAACTTCGGCACACTGCTCTGGGTCACGAACGGCGTCAACTCCAGCTATCACGGCGCGACCGTCGAGCTGCGCCGCTCCTTCGCCGAAGGCTTCTTCCTCCAGACCAACTACCGCTTCGCGAAGTGGTTGGACACTTCGAGCGACACTTCGACGGGGCAGTTTCAGGACAACTCGGAGCCGGGCAAGGGCGCGCAGAACATCGACTGCCTGCGCTGCGAGCGCGCGCGCTCGCTCTTCGACATCCCGCACCGCCTCTCGGCCGCGGCCGTCTGGTCGCCGAAGTTCTTCGGCAAGGACTCTTCGTTCGGTTGGGCGCGCGCGTTCGTGAACGGCTGGCAGTTGTCCACGACGTTCACGGCGCAGTCGGGGCGCCCGTTCTCGGTCTGGAACGGCGCGTCTTTCCGCGCGGGCGGCGACTACAACCTCGACGCGGGCGGCGGGGCGGTCGGCGGCGGCTTCTACGACCGGCCGGACGCGCCCGCGGCGGGAAGTATCCCCACGACCTTCTCGCGCGCCGACTTCCTGCGCGGGCTCTTCCCGGCGAGCGCGTTCCCGAGGCCGCGGCCCGGGCGCGACGGCACGCTCGGCCGCAACACGTTCCGCGGGCCGCGCTACGTCACGCTCGACGCGTCGCTCGCGCGCGCCTTCCGCCTCGGCGAGTCGAAGAGTTTGCAGTTGCGGCTCGACGCCTTCAACGCGCTGAACAACGTCAACCTCTTCCTGCCGAACGCCGACCTGTCGCTGCCGAACTTCGGCAAGTCCACGCAGGCGTTCGACCCGCGCAACCTGCAAGTCGGCGCGCGCTTCATGTTCTGAGCGGTGAGAAGTCCGACGGGAGGTTAGTTTGAAGCGTGGTCACTCCCTCGCCGCGGAGCGGCGCTTGAATGTAGCCCGGCCTTGCAAGGCCGGGTAAAAGTCGAACCGAGTGCCGCGTCGCGTCAGCGACGCCTGAAGGCGCCGGGTCAGGCGTCGCTGACGCGACGCGACAATGTTCTCGTCGGCATCCCCGGCCTTGCAAGGCCGGGCTAAACTCAGCCGCCGCTCCGCGGCGACATAAACACACGTTTCGTTTAAACCACTATGAGATTCACGCTACGACTCCTCTTAGCGCTTACGTTACTCGGCGCACCGCTCGCGCGCGCCGCCGTCGCGCCCAAGACGAGCGCGGCTGCGGCGCCCGTCGCCGTCGCAGAGCTTGAGCGCGCCGCGCGCGCGCGGACTTCGGCGCAGCCGCGCGTGGCGCTGGCCGACCCTGCGGCCGAGGGGTTGAAGGGCGCGGCGCCCGCCGACCCGCTCGAAGGCGCGCAGGCGCCGAACTACCTGCGCGCGCTCGCCGGACAGACGAAGGCGGCGCCGCAGTTCGCGCGGCTCGTGCGGACGGTGCTCTACGGCGGGACGCTCCCGCCCGAGACGAAGATGGGGATGGCGCTCCGCGTGGCGCAGCAGCTCAACTCGCCTTACGCCGCCGCGCACGCCTCGCGCTGGCTGCGCGCGAGCGCCCGCGGCCGGGAGATTCTGACGGCCGTCCGCGCCGAGCGTCCGGGCTCACTCGGCGACGCAGAGCAGCTCGCGCTCGCCTACGCCGACTCGCTCACGCGCGGCGTCCACGACGTGAGCGACGCCGACTTCGCGCGGACGCGCGCCGCCTACAACGACGCGCAGTTAATCGAGCTGACGATGGCCGTCTGCTTCTTCAACTACTTCACGCGCATGAGCGAAGCGCTGGGGCTCCCCGTCGAGCCCTGGGCGCTCGACGGCGACGTGGCGACGCCTTCGTCCGTCGCCGCCTACCGCCGCCCGCCCGCGCGCGTCGCGCTCATCTCCGACGAGGAGTTGTCGGCGACGGCCGCCACGGTCGCGGCGTCGAAGGAGCCGCAGAAGCCCGCGGCGGGACTCGGACTGGGGCTAGCCAACTCGCAGCGCGCGATGCTGCGCGTGCCCGACATCGCGCTGGCGTGGCGCGCCTACGGACAGGCCGTGCGCGAGAACGCCTCCATCGGCCGCGACATACAGTTGCAGGTCAGCTTCGCCGTCTCCACGGCGAACGGCTGCCGCTACTGCACGCTCCATCAAGTGCTCGGCCTGCGCCGGCTGGGCGTGAGCCCCGCCAAGCTCGTCTCGATGAAGAAGGACGACTCGCAGCTCACGCCGCGCGAGCGGACGGCCGTCACCTTCGCGCGCAAGGTGACGCGCTCCCCTTCCTCCGTCAACGACGAAGACTTCCGCGCCCTCAAGTCCGAGTTCGGCGAGCAGGGCGCAACGGAAGTCCTCTTACAGACTGCCGCCTTCAGCTTCATGAACCGCTTCACCGACGGCCTCCGCCTCCCCTCCGAAGACGAAGCCGTCCGCACCTACCGCGAGACCTACGGCGCCGACTTCCGGTAAATCTCCGGGCAAACCTGCGCGACGATCAAGAACCGGCCCCTCCCGTATTCCTTGACCGCACCGGATAGCGGGCGCACAAGTTGGCCGTCGCGCTTAATGCCCCACACCTCACAGCTTTGGTCTTCATGGGCTCCGCCAGGCTCACCGCCTCTCGAAAGGAGAGACGCCATGAACGCTCACATATTCCGCTCAATGTTCAGCCGTCGGAACGCCACCCCCTTCACGATCTTCTTCCTGCTCGCAGTTACCGTCGTTTGCGGGTTCATAGCCAGTACCGGACGGTCGTCCGCGGAAGCGAGCGTCGGTAACGGGCGTGCCAACCAGATCCCCCATGAGTTCAATAACCCGAACCCCGAAAAAGGGTTCAACGACGACGACCTGAAGGTGAAAGAACAGAAGAAGCCACGCGGCGTGTGGGACCTCAGCATCGGAATCGACAAGGAGCAGTTCTACGACGACTCGGTGCCGGTGGTCGTCAGCATAGTTCAATCATTGTCCGGGCAAGGGAATATGTGGGGGTGGTGAAAGTCAAACGGTTGGAAATCAAGAACAGGAGTGCCAAGGCCATCAACTCCGTGCAGCTCAGGTGGAAGATATTTTACTTCGACGATCCGTCGAAGGCCTTGCTTGAGCGCATCGGGGCGCCCGATAAGACTGTCGTGGACGGCCGCGGGCTCTGATGACGTGTGGCTCGCGCTTCACCGTCCATACCGGGGATCGAAGAGAGGTTCCGCCTGCCGTCCAACAAGGACGCGCAGACGTGGCTCGCGTTTGCCCGCGCCTTCGCCGACGAGGGCGAACTGCTCGCCGAGGAGTTCGTCGGGCGCGGCATGGCCTCCGACTTCGCCGGCGACCTCAAGGCGCGCATCCTCGCCTTTGAACAGTCCGCAGACGGCCAGGCCCAAAAATCGGCCGAGCAGGTCGCGGCTACGGCCAGCCTTGCCGAGGCGGCGGCGCAGGGGCTTGAGGCCGTGCGCGAGTTGGAGCGCCATCGTGCGCAATATCTACGCAGACAACGAGGCCGAACTGGCCGCGTGGGAGAGCGCCAGCCACGTCGAGCGCGCACCGCGCCGCGCGGAGGAGGAAGAGGAGGAGGAGACGGCCCCGCCGCCCCCGGACAGCCCGCGTCGTCGGAAGTTTGAGCGGCCGTCAGTCGCCGGGAGCGCGGGCACCCTGCCCGCCAGAGCGTACTGCCCGCACGCCGAACAGTGAGGCGCCGACACTCAAGCGTTGAGTGTCGGCGCCTCTTCGCATTCGCGCTCTCGCCCGGGAGCAGGACGGCGGCGAGCAGATAGATCACACGGGGAGCCTCCTGCCCGCTAATAAGCGGCGAGCCCGCCGCCGTTCGCTCGCGCCGCCTCAAGCCGCCGCCCCGCCCCTGCCTCAGACGACGGCGTTGCGTGCGATGACTTCGCGGTAGAAGTCTGCGCTGAGCTTGGGCGTCCGCTTCTGCGACTTGTAGTCAACGTAGTGGAGGCCGAAGCGGTTGGTGTAGCCGTCGGCCCACTCGAAGTTGTCCATCAGGCTCCAGAGGAAGTAGCCGCGGACGGGGACGCCCTCGGCCGTCGCGCGGCGCAGTTGCGTGAGGTAGCTGCGCAGGTACGTCACGCGGTCGGTGTCGTAGACCTTGCCGTCCGTCGACGGGCTCGTCCGAGGAGGAGCAGCCGTTCTCCGTGATGTAAATCTCCTTCGCGCCCCAGAGCTTCGAGACGTGGCGCGGCCCCCAGTAGAGCGCCTCCGGCCCGATGAAGAGCCACGGCGACGGCGCGTGCGGGAAAGACTTCGGGTGCGGCACGTGTACGAAGCCGGGCTCCGTGTCGGAGGCGCGCACGTACTGCGGCGTGTAGACGTTGATGCCGACGAAGTCGAGCGGCGAGGAGATGGCCTTCAAGTCCTCCGGCGTGAACTTCGGCGCGTCCGCCCCGGCCTGCTTCAGGTACCAGTCCGTGTACTTCCCCTCCTGAATCACCGTCAGGTACTGCGCGTTCATCTCGCGCGTGGCGCGCTCGGCCGCGGCGACGTGCGCGGGCGTCTCGAAGACGGGGGCGGCGATGGTGATGTTCTCGGCGATGCCGACCTTCGTCCCCGGCTTCGCCGCGGCGCGGATGGCCTGCACCGCGAGGCCGTGGCCCGAGCACGGCGTGGTGGCGCGTCTGGTTCAGGCGCAGGCCCGTCAGCTTGAGGCCCGGCGCGTGGATGCCCATGCGGTAGCCGACCTCGATGAAGGCGCCGAACTCGTTGATGGTGAAGATGTGCTTGACGCGGTCGGTCAGGCGCGCCGCGACGTAGCCCGCGTAGTCCGCGAAAGCCTTCGAGGTCTCGCGCCCCTCCCAGCCGCCGAAGCGGTCCTGTAAGGACTGCGGCAAGTCCCAGTGGTAGAGCGTCGCGAAGGGCTCGATGTCGTTCGCGAGCAGCTCGTCCACGAGACGTTTATAGAAGTCGAGCCCCTTCGGGTTCGCCGGCCCGTCGCCGTTGGGGAAGACGCGCGGCCACGCGATGGAGAAGCGGTACGCCTTGACCCCGAGCGCCTTCATCAACTGCACGTCGCCCTTGTAGAGGTGGTAGTGGTCGTTCGCCACGTCGCCGGTCGCGTTCTCGACCGTCTTGCCGGGCGTGTGCGAGAAGGTGTCCCAGATGGAAGGCCCGCGGCCGTCCTCCTTGACGGCGCCCTCCACCTGATACGACGCGGTCGCCGTGCCCCAGACGAAGCCGTGCGGGAACGAGCGCAGGGCGTCGCCCTGCGCGGCGGCCGAGTTACCCTGCGGCTTCGGGGTTGAGCCCACCGTCGGCAGCTCCGTCGTCGCGGCGAGCGCCGCGGCGCCCGCGACCTTCGCGAATGTTCGTCTCGAAACTTTCTTGCTCAAGGGTCAGTCCCTCCCTCTGTTTTATTGAATAAAGATGAAGCCGTCGAACGGGACACCCGCGGGACAGAGACTTTGTTGGACTACTCAACGAAACTCGAATATAACATACCCCGCGCGCGCGTGGTCGCAGAAGACTGCGACGAATCTTCCACACTAAAACCGGCCTATGAAGATCAACAAAAAATCTCTCGCGCTGTCCGCGTCTCTTCTGCTTCTCATCCTTGCCTCCGCGGCGCGCGCCGACGTGCGCGTGCCGTCGGTCATCGGCGACAACATGGTCTTGCAGCAGGGTCGCAAGGCGCGCGTCTGGGGCTGGGCCGAGCCGGGCGAGCGCGTGACGGTCTCGTTCCGAGGGGAGAAGGCGAGCGCGACGGCCGACGCGCGCGGCCGCTGGGAGGTCTTCGTGGGGCCGCACAAGGCGGGCGGGCCGTTCGAGCTGACCGTCGCGGGTCGCAACACGCTCGCCTTCAGGAACGTCCTCGTCGGCGAGGTCTGGGTCTGCTCGGGCCAGTCGAACATGGAGTGGTCGCTCGCCAACGCGCAGGACGGGGCGCAGGAGGCGGCCGCGGCCGACTATCCCTTCATACACCTCTTCACCGTCACGAAGAAGACTTCGGCCGAGCCGCTCGACAACGTCGAAGGGCGCTGGGTCGTCACGACGCCGAAGGAGGCCGCGCAGTTCTCCGCGGTCGGCTTACTTCTTCGGCCGCGAACTGCACAGGCGACTCAGCGTCCCCGTCGGGCTCATACACACTTCATGGGGCGGCACGCCCGCCGAGGCATGGACGAGCCGCGGCGCGCTCTCCGCCGACCCGACGCTCAAGCCGATACTCGAAAGGTACGACCGGCAGTTGGCTGACCTCCCGCGCCTTCAACGCGAGTACGAGCGCGCGCAGGCCGAGTGGGCGAGCAAGTACGTCATGGAAGACCCCGGCAACCGTGGCGAGGCCCGAAGGGCTACGCGAAGCCCGATCACGACGCACTCTCGTTTGGAAGAGGATGAGGCTGCCGCAGCTCTGGGAGTCGGCGGGCCTCGACGTGGACGGCGTCGTCTGGTTCCGAAGGGAGTTGGAAGTCCCCGCGGCGTGGGCGGGGAAGGATTTGACTCTGAAGCTCGGCGCCATCGACGACTTCGACACGACCTACTTCAACGGCGAGCGCGTCGGCTCCATCGGCCCCGACACGCCGAACGCGTGGGTCGCGCCGCGCCTCTACCGCGTGCCGGGCTCGCTCGTGCGCGCGGGGCGCAACACCGTGGCCGTGCGCGTCTTCGACCGCGTGGGCGGCGGCGGCTTCGGCGGCGGCGAGATGACGCTCGCGCCGGCCGACGGGGCGTCGGCGGCCGGCGGCATCGCGCTGGACGGCGAATGGCTCTACAAGGAAGAGGCGACCGTGCCTTCGCGCGCCATAGATTACTCGAGCAGCCGCAGGCACCGGGGCCGGCGAACCAGAACAGCCCGACGGTCCTCTATAACGCGATGCTCGCGCCGCTCTTCCCTTACGCCATCCGCGGCGCCGTCTGGTATCAGGGCGAGTCGAACGCCGGGCCGCGCGCTACCAGTACCGCACGCTCTTCCCCGCCATGATTCGCGACTGGCGCGCGGCGTGGAAGCAGGGCGACTTCCCCTTCTACTTCGTCCAGCTCGCCAACTGGAAGGCGCGTCCGCAGGACTCCATCGACAGCGAGTGGGCCGAGCTGCGCGAGGCGCAGACCCTGACGATGCGCGCCGCGCCGAACACGGGGATGGCCGTCGCCATCGACATCGGCAACCCCGACGACATACACCCGCGCAACAAGCTCGACGTGGGGCTGCGGCTCGCGCGCTGGGCACTGGCCGACACGTACGGGCAGCAGGTCGAACAGTCGGGGCCGCTCTACGACTCTTATAAAGTCGAGGGCGACAGGGTGCGCGTCTCGTTCACACACGCCGGCGGCCTGAAGACGCGCGACGGCGCGGCGCCCGCGGGCTTCTACGTCGCGGGCGCCGACCGCAGGTTCGTGCCGGCCGAGGCGCGTATCGAGAAGGGCGAGGTCGTCGTGTGGAGCAAGGAGGTGTCGGCGCCCTCCGCCGTGCGCTACGCGTGGGCCGACAACCCGTCCGCCAACCTCTACAACTCCGAGGGCCTGCCCGCCTCGCCCTTCCGCACGGACGACTGGCCGGGCGTGACGAACGGGCGCAACTGAGAAGGCATGAAGCGTGAAAGGCGTGAACGTGAAGTCGAGGACGAGAAACACGCTGAGCTTCTACTATCCGTCACGATTCTACGTTCACGCTTCCGCCTCTTCAGGCGGTCGTCACGGCGGCGAACTTACTCGACAGCACGAGGCTGAGCGCGCCCATCAGGCGCGGGGTCTCGCCGAGCGTCGAGGGGATGATGCGCGCGCTCTTCATGCCGCGGCAGATGCTGTACTCCTCGACGGCCTTGATCAGCTCTTCGGAGATGAGCGGCCACGCGCGCGCGATCTCGCCGCCGACGATGACCGACCTCGGGCTGAGCCCCTTGATGATGTTCGAGATGCCGACGCCGAGGTAGCGCCCCGTCTCGACGAGCGCCGCGCGCGCCGCCGCCTCGCCGCCGCAGCGCCGAGTCCACCAGCCGCGAGAAGGTCATGCCCGCGTCGCCTCCGGGCGCGAGGTTCGCGTAGCGCGCCAGCGCCGCGCGCTCCGAGGCGAACGCCTCCCAGCACTCGTGGTTGCCCGCGGCGCAGGCGACGGGCGCGCCCGCCCCGATGGTCATGTGGCCGAACTCGCCGGCCGCGCCCGCGTCGCCGTGGTAGACCTGCCCGTCGAAGACGAGCCCCGTGCCCAACCCCTCCTCGACCAGCACCATGACGAAGTCGCGCACCTCGCGAATCTCCGGGCGCCCGAACCAAAGCTCGGCCAGCGCGGCGGCGTTCGCGTCGTTGTCGATCCTGACGGGCAGCCCCGTCGCCTGCCTCAGGCGCTTCGCCACGTCCCAGTCGCGCCACTTGAAATGCGGGATGAAGATGACGTTGCCGCGCTCGGGCTCGACCAGGCCGGGCACGCTGACGCCGACGGCCTCGACGCCCGGCCCCCTCTTGATGAGACGGCCGGCGCACTCCAGAATCTTTTCGAGCGTCGTCTCCGCGTCCGGGTCGGTCTGGAAGCTCTCGCGGTCGATGACGCGGCCGGCGAGGTCGCTGGTCGCGAGCATCGTCTGCTTGGTGCCGATGTCCACGCCGAGCGCGATGGGCCCGGCGGCGCGCAGGCGCAGAAGGTTGGGCGGGCGCCCGCCGGTGGACTCGCCCTCGATCTCTTCGACGAGCCCCTGCTCCTTCAGCTCTTCGACGATGAGCGAGACGGTCGAGCGCTGAAGCTCGGTCTCGTGCGAGATTTCGGCGCGCGAGATGGGCGAGCGCTCGCGCACGTAGTTGAGCACGATCTGGCGGTTGATGTTGCGGATGGTGTCGGAGCGGGCGACACTGGCCTTCTTAAGATTTATGCGTCGCATAGGGGAGCTCATCAACACGAACGGGCTCTACTGACACGAACAGTTTTTAACGAACGGCGAGGTCTGCGATGGTGGGCCCGGCTTACCGTCACGCGGGCGTCCGGCCGGCGGAGATGGCCCGCCGTCAACCGCCGAAGTGGCGCCGATGTGAACTTTGTTCGGAAACCCACCAAAACCGAGGCCGAGATTAAGGCCGGAGCTAAACTGAGTCAAGAGAAAAAACCGGAGGGCTCTCCCGAAACACGCCCGCGCCGGGGAGAGTTGGGGTTAAGGACGGCAAGCCCGTGGCCGACGACATGAGCGCCTACAGTTATCTGTCGATGGACTTCTTCGCCGACTTGACGCCCTCGCCCTCGACGACGCGGACGTAGGTGTTGACGGGCAGGTTCGAGAGCTTATCGACCTTGCCGCTCGGCCAGCGAATCTCGACGGCGTCCGCCTTCGGGTTGCGCCCGAGGCCGAGAATCTCGCGCGGGTCGTGCGAGGCGAGGTAGCTGCCGCCGCTCGTCTTCAGGCGCGTCTGTTTGAGCGCGCCGGCCTGCCACGTGATGACGGCGCCGACCGCGCCCGGGTTGCTGCCCTTCGCGGCGGCGACGAGGTCGAGCCCGACCCAGTTGTTGCGGTTCCCGCCCTCGTTCCGCAGCAGGGCGGGCGCCTCGCCGTTGTTGGAGATGAGCAGGTCGAGGTCGCCGTCGTTGTCGTAGTCGCCCACGGTCATCCCGCGCGCCGGGAACGTCTTCGAGAAGACGGCGCCCGACTGCGGCGCTCACGTCGTCGAAGCCGCGCCCCGTGTTCTCGAACAGCAGGATCGGCTCCTTGTACTTGACGCGCGGCGTTACGGTCTCGACCATGTCGTCCGGGTGGCCGTTGGCGAGGAAGAGGTCGCTGTCGCCGTCGTTGTCGTAGTCGAAGAACTTCAACCCCCAGCCGGAAAGCAGCCGCGTCGCGGGCGCGATCTCGCCCGGCTCGTCCGTGAAGGTCAGGTCCTTCTGGTTGTTGTAGAGGCTGAACAACTCCTGGTCGATGTTGGCGACGAAGAGGTCCTGCCAGCCGTCGTTGTCGTAGTCGGCCGCGTCCACGCCCATCCCCGAGCGCGGGTTCCCCGCCTCGCCGTAGGCGACGCCCGCCGCGAGCCCCACCTCCTCGAACTTCCCGCCCCCCTTGTTGACGAAGAGGAAGTTGGGCATCGTGTCGTTGGCGACGAAGAGGTCTGAGAGGCCGTCGTTGTTCACGTCGGTCGCGACCGCGCCGAAGGACTTCCCCGGCGAGCCGGCGATGCCGGAGGCGGCGCTCACGTCGGCGAAGGTGCCGTCGCCGTTGTTGCGGAAGAGGTGGGTCGGGCGCGGCTTGAAGATGCGCGGGATGCAGTAGAAGTTCCGCCCCAGACGGTTGTTGCCGCAGCTCGTCTCCTTGTTGTAGAGCACGAAGCTTGAGACGAAGAGGTCGAGCCGGCCGTCCTTGTCGAAGTCGAACCACGTCGCGCACGTGGACCAGCCCGGCGCGGCGACGCCGGCCTTCGCGGTCACGTCGGTGAAGGTGCCGTCGCCGTTGTTACGGTAGAGGACGTTGCGCCCGTAAGCGGTGACGTACAAGTCCTGCCAGCCGTCGCCGTCGTAGTCGCCGGCCGCCGCGCCCATCCCGAAGGTCTCGCCGGCCACGCCCGCCTTGTCCGTCACGTCCGTGAAGGTGCCGTTGCGGTTGTTGCGGTAGAGCGCGTTGCGGGGCGAGGGCTTCGGCTGGTAGAAGTCCGACGGGCCGCTGTTGACGAGATACACATCCATCCAGCCGTCGTTGTCGAAGTCGAAGAAGGCGCAGCCCGCGCCCACCGTCTCCGGCAGGTAGCGCTGCGGCGACATCGCGTTGTTATGCGCCCAACTGATGCCGCTCTCCTTCGACGGCACTTCGACGAAGGTGACGCGCGACTGTGCGGCGGCGGGGCGGGCCTGCGGCGCGGCCGTCCGCGCGCACACCGACAGAATTAAGAGCGAGAGAAAAAGTATTCTGCGTGCCACTCTGGACTCTCTTCCCGACACCGTTGGGCATCAGAATGTCGGGTGAACCGTGATGACCTGGGAATCTTTTCTGGACGCTGCCCGGGGAGACATCCGACGCGCGAGTCGGCGCAGATTATAACGAACGCGTTTGGGGGCCACAAAGAGGCTTCGCCCCACGCTGGGGCGTCTCCCAGCGCCCCGACTCGGCCGAGCGGAAGAGGGCGTCGATGACGGCCATGTTGCCCACGGCGTCTTCGAGCGGGATCGACTGCGCTCCCCCTTCACGCACGGCGCGCGAGAAAAGATCGCCCTGGATGGTGTACTGGTCGCAGGGCGCGAACTCTATCGTCTCGGCGTTCGCGCCGCCGAGCGCGGAGCCGTCATCGACGAAGATGCGCGTCGGGCGGTCGGGCGGCGCGTTGAAGGGGACTTCGATTTCGACGCGGCCCCGCGTGCCTATCAACTCCACGCGCTGGTGCGCGACGAGCTGCGTCGAGCAGGTGAAGGCCGCGCGGCCCGTTTCGTATTCGAGTATCGCGGAGGTCAGGCGGTCGGTCTTCATCTCCGGGTCGCGCTCGACGAGCCCGAGCACGCGGCGCGGCTCGGTCCCGTAGACGAAGCGCGAGACGTGAACGGGGTAACAGCCGATGTCCATCAACGCGCCGCCGCCCGCCGCGGGGATGTTGCGTATGTTCGAGGGGTCGCGGTTGAAGTAGCTGAAGACGGCCTCTATCGAACGCAAGTCGCCGACGCGCCCCGAGCGCACCAGCTCGCGCGCGGCCGCCCACTGCGGGTGCGTGCGCACCATGAACGCCTCCTGAATCTTCACGCCCGTCCTGTCCCGCGCTTCGACGAGGAGCCGCGCCTCATCAGCGCTCAACGCAATCGGCTTCTCGCAGAGGACGTGCTTGCCCGCCTCCGCGGCCTTCAGCGTCCACGGCACGTGCAGGTGATTCGGCAGAGGGTTATAGACGGCCTCGATGTCCGGGTCGGCCAGAAGCTCTTCGTACGACCCGTATGACTTCGGTATCCCCAACTCGCGCGCGACCCGCGCGGCCGTGCCGGCGTCGCGCGAAGCGAGCCCGACGACCTCCGACCACTCGCCCTTCTGCATCGCCGGGATGACCTTCTCGACGGCGATCTTCGCCGCACCCAGAACGCCCCAACGCACCTTCTCCCTCAAAACTCCCTCCCCTTCCGACCTTCTCTTAGTCTTCGTCTACGCGAACGTCGCGACGGAGTTAACCACGGAGCCACGGAGACACAGCTAAAACAACCGGCCGTGTTCTGAGCTGTGTCTCCGTGGCTGACCAATGTCCGCGCCCGCCTAGAACGTCAGTCCGAACCCGTACGGGAAGAGCGGGTTGTAGTCACGGTCGCCGACGTTGATGGGAATCTGCGCGTTCGTGCGCGGCCAGGTGAAGGAGAGCTTGCCCGTCGGGCGGTAGTCGCCGAAGAGCACGTCCGTTACGCCCTGCCCCTCCGTCCCCGGCAGCCACGCCGCGACGAACGCGTCGGCCCGCGCCAGCGCGTCGCCTGACGACGAGCGGCCTGCCGGAAATCAGCACCACGACGACGGGCATGCCCGCCTCCTTCATCCGTTCAATCGTCGCCGCGTCCTCCGCGTCGAGCGAGAGGTCTTCGCGGTCGCCGACGCCCTCGGCGTAGGGCGTCTCGCCGACGACGACGACCCCCACGTCCGCGCCGCGCGCGCCCGACCCGTCCTTCGAGAACGTCACGCGCGTCCGGCGCGAGACGGTGTCCTTCAAGGCTTGCAGAATCGTCGTCCCGCCCGTCGTGACGGGGCCGCTCTTACCCTGCCAATCGATGGTCCAGCCGCCGCACTGGTTGCCGATGTCGTCGGCGCACTTGCCCGCGACGTGGATGCGCGCGGCCGTCTTGCGCAAGGGCAGGGTGCGCCGCTCGTTCTTCAGCAGCACGAGCGACTGGCGCACGCACTCGCGCGCGACCGCACGGTGCTCGGCCGAGCCGAAGGTCCGGTGCAGCCGCCGGTCGGCGAGCACCGAGCGCCCGCGCTCGGTGAGGCCCATCGCCACCTTCACGCGCAGGATGCGCATCACCGCGTCGTCGATGCGCGACTGCGGGACGCGCCCCTCGCGCACGAGCTGGACGAGCAGCGTGTGGAACTCGCGGTACTTCGTCGGCACCATCACCATGTCCATCCCGGCGTTGATCGAGATTTCGATGGCCTGCTTGTAGTCCTTCGTGATCTGGTCGATGGCGTTGTAGTCGGAGATGAGGAAGCCGTCGAACTTCAGCTCCTGCTTGAGCAGGTCGGTCATCAGGTGCTTGTGCGCCGAGAGCTTCGTCCCGTTCCAACTGCTGTACGAGGGCATGATGGTGCCGACGCCCGCGCGGATGGTCGAGACGTAGCCCTGCATGTGTATGCGGCGCAGCTCCGCCTCGCTCATGCGCGTGTCGCCCTGGTCGAGCAGGCGCTTCTTCGTCTGGGGGTGCTCGAAGCCGCCCGTGCTCACCGCCGTCCCGCCGTCGCCGACGTAGTGCTTGGCGCAGGCGAGGAGGCTCAGGGGGTCGCCGAGGTCGTCCCCCTGGAGGCCGCGCACGGCCGCCTCGCCGAGGTCGCGCGCGAGGTCCGGCGACTCGCCGAAGCCCTCGTAGGTGCGCCCCCAGCGCTCGTCGCGCGGGACGGTGACGCAGGGCGCGAACGTCCAGTTGATGCCGGTGGCGCGCACCTCCTCGGCCGTCACGCGCGCGTGACGCTCGACGAGCCCCGCGTTGCGCGTGCAGCCTAAGCCCACGTTATGCGGGAAGACCGTCGCGCCGAGCACGTTGCTGTGGCCGTGGACGGCGTCGATGCCGTAGAGGATGGGGATGCCGAGCCGCGACTTGAGCGAGAGCGTCTGCACGCGGTCGTAGAGGTCGGTCCAGGCTTGCAGGCTGTTGCCGGCCTTCGGGTCGGAGCTGCCGCCCGAGAGGAGCGAGCCGAGGAAGTAGTTCTGCACGTCGGACGGCTCCTTCAAGGCGTCCTGCTCGGCCTGCGTCATCTGCCCGACCTTCTCTTCGAGCGTCATCTGGTTGAGCAGCTCGCGCGCCTGCGCGTCGTAAGACGTGAGCGGGCGCACGCCGCCCCCCGCGCGGCGCACGCCGCCGCGACGCCGACCGCGACGCTGCGCGGCCTCGACCAACTCGGGGGCGACGAGCGCCGCCGCGCCCGCCGCCGCCGCGGACTTGATGAAGTCGCGGCGGTCGAACTTTTTCGTCATGTCGAATGCTCCTTCTTCAGTATTGGAATGAAAGCCGTGCCTACGCCCGCCGCGTCAGCGGCGCTTGAGTTTAGCCCGGCCTTTCAAGGCCGGGTTGAGGTCGAGCAAAATTATTCCCCGTCGCGTCAGCGACGGTTGAACGATTCTCTCTCCGACTGACTCTGGTCATCAACGTTGCCTCCACACGAGCACGTCGGCGGGCTTGAGCGGCCGCGCGCCGTAGAGAATCTCCGCGCCCGCGGGCACGTCGATGTCGGCCGGACGAGATGAGTAGTTGACCGCGACCCAGAAGCCGTCGCGCCAGTCCACGTAGACGCCCGCCGGGTAGTCGGCCACGGGCACGCCCGCGCGCTGATAGACCTCGCGCATTACTCCCTTCTCCAAACGTCCGTCCTTCGTGTGGACGCCGACGTACGTGACGCTCCCTTTGCCCAGACGCCTGTGCGTGACCGCGGCCGCGCCCGCGTAGAACTGGTTCGAGTAGCGCGCCAGCGTCTCCGTCCCTTCAGAAGGCTTCAGCACGTCGCCCCAGGCGTTCCACGGGTAGGTCGTACCGTTCATCGAGACCTCGCCGTTGCCGTTGTCCATCAGCAGGTCGAAGAAGGAGACCTCGGCGCCGATGAGCGGGCGGACGGGCGCGGCCCACGCCGCCTCCCAGAGCCAGCCGTTCCGACGCTTCTGCCCCGTGCGCGCGGTCAGGACGAGATGGCCGCCCGCTTCGGCGTAGCGCGTCCACTTGCGCACCAGCTCTTCGTCTATGAGCTGGTAGGCGGGCGCGACGAGGACTTTGTAACGGCCGAAGTCGGCCGCCTCGTCGATCACTTCGAGCGGCGCGCCCGCCGACTTGGCCGCTTCGAGGTAGCGGAACGTGTGCCCGAAGGTGTCCCACAGAGCCGTCTGCTTCTGGTAGTCGATGTTCCAGAGGTTCTCGTGGTTCCACAGTATCGCCGTCCGCCGCGCCGTGTAGTCCGACGGCGGCTTAACGTTCGGGTCGTACTTCGCGCGCAGTTCCCTCATCTCGCGCGCGACCTGCGAGTACTGAAGCCCGCCGGGCGAGGGCGTCACGCCGTCGGTGTTGACGATGCCGTAGT
Source organism: uncultured Acidobacteriota bacterium (assembly GCA_963726735.1). Taxonomy (GTDB): domain Bacteria; phylum Acidobacteriota; class Blastocatellia; order Pyrinomonadales; family Pyrinomonadaceae; genus QHXN01. Next base: position 1,117,940 of record CAVSDM010000016.1, on the reverse strand, counting down.
GGTACAGCTCGCTGCCGTAGAGCGGCTGGCGGTAGCGGTACGTGCACGCGAACGAGAGGCCGCCCGCGAAGGCGTGCCAGAGCCACATGCGTATCACGCCCGGCATCGGCTGCGGGTTGATGCGCGCCCAGTTGACCTGGCCGGGCTGCAACTCCATCACGCCCGTCACGCCCTTGATGGGCCTGTAGAACGCGTTCGCCCACGCGATGCCGTGCTGCCAACCCGAGCGGAAGCCGTCCTCGCCCACGCCCGCCCCGCCGCCGACCGGGTACATCGTGTAGGAGATGAAGTCCAGCTCGTTTGCAGCGGCGCGGGTCGGAGCTGCCGATGGTCGAGATGAAGTTGGTCGTGATGAACTGCGCCGGCGAGGTGTTGCGACGAAGGACGGACGCCTGCCAGTTGAAAAACTTCGCCGTCTGGTCGGCCGTGAAGCGTCGGAAGTCGAGCATCGCGTGCGGGCTCACGCCGTAGAGGAACGAAGGGTTCGGCGGACGGACCTGACCGAAGTCGTTGTACTTCAGGCTCCAGAAGGCCGAGCCCCACTCGCCGTTCAGCACCTCCACGGTCTTATACTTCGCGCGCAGCCAGTCGCGGAAGGCGCCCTGCGCCGAAGGGCCGTAGTCGGGCGGCGAGTTCGGCTCGTTGTCGAGCTGCCATCCCCAGACCGCAGGGTTCTTGCCGTAACGCTTGCCGAGTTCGTTCACGACGCGCTCGGTCAGGCGCAGGTAGTCCGGGTCGGCGAGCGCGTTGTTACCGCGCGAGCCGTGCTCGCGCCGACGGCCGTCCTCGCCGACGAGGAAGGAGTCCGCGTACTTCTCCGCGAGCCACGCGGGCGGCGTTGGCGTCGGCGTGCAGAGGATGACCTTCAGGTTATGCTTCGCGGCGAGCGCGACCGCGCGGTCGAGCCACGCGAAGTCGAACCGGCCCTCCTCCGGCTCCATGAACGCCCACGCGAACTCGCCCATGTGGACGAACTCGAACCCGAGCCGCTCCATGTTGGCGAAGTCCCTGTCCCACTGCGACTCCGGCCAGTGCTCCGGGTAGTAGTATGTGCCGACCCGCATCAGGTCTTTGCCGGGGAAGTAGCGCGCCGCGGGCGCCTGCGGCAGCGCCGGGCGCGTGCGAAGCAGAGAATGACGAGAAGACCGCAGAACGAGCGGAGGAGCTTTTTCATCGGCGAGCACCTTAACGCGCGGGGAAGCGCGTGACCTGCCACTTGACCTGACCGCGGAGAGGGTCGGATTGCAACGTGTAACCCGCGGCCGAGCCCGTCAGGTCGAGCGACTGGACGCCGCCGCTCGGGGAAGCGCGAAGCGCCCCGAGGCCGCGGCGTTGTCGGTGCTGAAGACGCGCAGCTCGACGTTCTTCCAGTCGATGTCGTCCGTGCTCTGCGCGACCTTCACGTGCGGGACGGCCGTGTGATTTTTGACGAGCAGCACGACGGGAATCTCGCCCGCCTCGATCCGGTGCCAGCGCTCGCCCGCGTACGCCCTGCCCGTCTGGTAGTCGATCCATTCGCCCGGCGGCAGGTAGACCCGCCGCGCGTTCGCGCTCTCCATCAGCGGCGCGACCAGAAGGTCTGAGCCGAACATGTACTCGTCGTCAATCGTCCACGACGTGGGGTCGTTCGGGTACTCGAAGAAGAGCGCGCGCAGCACGGGCCAGCCGCGCGCCGAAGAGTCCTTCGACTGCGCGAGGATGTAGGGCATCAGCGCGTACTTCAGCCCGAGCGCGCGGCGGAAGTCTTCGGTCAAAGCCTCGTCGTACTCCCACGGCTCGCGCGGCGGCGCGCCGTGCGCGCGCGTGTGCGACGTGAGCACGCCGAACGCCAGCCAGCGCCGGTAGAGGTCGCGCGGCGCCTTGTTGACGAAGCCGCCCACGTCGTGGCTCCAGTAGGTGAAGCCCGAGAGCCCGAACGAGAGCCCGCCGCGCAAGCTCGGCCGCCATCGCCGAGTCGGTGTTCTCGGCGTCGCCGCCCCAGTGCAGCGGATAGCGCTGGCTGCCCGCCCACGCGCTGCGCGCCCAGATGATGTTCTCGCCCGTCGTCTCGCGCGTGATGTCGCGCGACGGCCTTGTTGTAGCGCAGCGGATAGAGGTTGTGCTCGTACCACCCCGAGCGCCCCGACGCGTACAGGCCGTCGACGGGCGCGCCCTCGCCGAAGTCGACCTTGATGGCGCCGACGCCCATCTTGAGGAGCGCCGCGAGCTTCGACTGATACCACTTCACGCCCGCCGGGTTCGACATGTCGAGCACGGCGTCCTCGAACGGCAGCGTGCCCGCCCTGATTCTTCACGGCATAACCCTTTCGAGACTATCTCCGGGTACAGCTCGTTCTTCGGCGTGAAGTAGGTGTACTGCCAGAGGCTCACTCGTGAAACCCTGCTTCTTCAAGTCGGCGATCATCTTCGCGGGGTCGTTGAAGCGCGTCTTCGAGAACTGGTAGTTGCTGCGCCAGTCGGTCTCGAACCAGCCGGTGTCGAGGTGGATCACGTCCGCGGGGACGCGGTGCTGCCGGAGCTTGGCGGCCACGTCGCGCACCTCCTCCTCGGACTTGTAGGTGATGCGGCTCATCCAGAAGCCGAACGACCAGAGCGGCGGGACGGGGCTGCGGCCGGTGAGCGCCGTGTACTCGGAGAGAATGTCTTTCGGCTCGCCGAGGAAGACGAAGAGGTCGAGGTTCTCGTCGCCGGTGTAGATGGCGTTGTGGCTGTCGAAGGTCTTGCCGAAGTCGAAGGTGACGGGCGCGGAGGTGTGGACGAACATGCCGTAGCCGCGGCTGCGAGAGGAAGAACGGGATCGGCTTGTACATGAACTCGTTCTGCACGCCCATGCCGTCGCGCGTCCAGGCGTTGACCCGCTGCCCGCGCTTGTCGAGGCGCGTGAACGACTCGCCGCAGCCGAAAATCTTCTCGTCGTGCTGAAGCTCGAAGGTCGCGGCCGTCATGCGCGCGAGGTCGGACGCGCGCCGCACGAACGAGAACGGTATCGGCGTGAAGTAGGTCGCCGGGTCGCCCGAGTTCTGCGTGCGCGTCAGCAGCCGCCCCGCCGCGTCGTAGAACTCGACGTGCCACGGGTTCTTAATCAACTTCACGCTCCCGTGCGCGCTCGTCCAGGTGACGACACCCGCCGCCTGCTCGACCTTCCACGAACGGTCTGTCGGCGACCGGCCCGGCGAGCATCATCGAGTCCGCGTCGCGCGGCAGCTCCGCGCGCGTCGAGAAGCGCAGGCGGACGGTGCGCGGGCTGACGAAGGTGATCGAGAAGGGCAGCACGGGGTCCTGATCGTACTCGGTGCCGGGGAACTCCGTGCCGCGCCCGCGGCCCAGCGTCACGTCGATCTTGTTGAAGGAGAGCGTGGTCGAGCGCTGATACCTGTCCCACTGAAGCGTGCCGCGCCCCGTCGCCGGGTCGAAGCCCGCGACCTTCGAGCCGACGAAGTAGACCTGCTCCATCCGCTGGAACTCCTGCCCCACGTCCACGGGGTCGTTGAGCACCTGCGCGCCCGCGCCCACGCACGCGAGCAGGGCGAGAACGGCCGCCGTCAGGATGTGTGCGTGCCGCGGCGCGCATGTCGGAGTCTGAGCAAGTTAAGGTTCCCTCATCGTCTCGTTCCGCCGGCAGGGCGCGTCATGAAGGCCGCCGGTTCATTCCGGGCCCGCGCGCGCGGCCCGGCGCCAGACCAACGCGCGGCCGCGCCGGTTTTCACGACGCTCGACAACCCGACCTCCGTGTTGATAATTTCAGGCGTGCGTTTTGTTGTAAGACCAGACAAAAGGTTTCTATTACTCGGCTCGCTCCCTTGTCAAGATATTTTTCAGCCCGCCGTCGGAGTCGCACGAGATGAACCGCCGCCTCTTCATCAAACGTCTTACGCTCGCCGCCGCGGGCGGGCTGACTCTCTGCAACTCGAACGCCTTCGCCCTCGCCGCCGACAGAAGAAGACTGTCGCGCATCGGCATGCAGCTCTACACCGTGCGCCGCGAGCTGGAGAAGGACTTCGAGGGGACGCTCGCGCAGGTCGCCGCGCTCGGGTACGGGGAGGTCGAGTTCGCGGGCTACTTCGGGCGCAAGCCCCTGGAAGTAAAACGATTCTCAAGCGTCTCGGGCTCGACGCGCCGGCCGCGCACGTGCAGCTCTCGGAGTTGCGCGGCGACCTGCGACCGTTGCTCGACGCGGCGCACACCATCGGCCACAAGTACCTGCTCGTCGCGTGGCTCCCGCACGAGGAACGCCGGACGCTCGACAACTACCGCCGCCTCGCCGACCTCTTCCAGGAGGCCGGCGCGCGAATGCAACGCGAGGGCATCCAGTTCGCCTACCACAATCACGACTTCGAGTTCGCGCCTTTGGAGGGGAAGGTTCCCTACGACCTCCTGCTCGAACGCACGGACCCGGGCGTCGTCAGACTCGAAATGGATTTGTACTGGACGGTCAAGGGCGGCGCGCAGCCCCGTCGCATATTTCGAGCGCTATCCGGGCCGCTTCCACCTCCTCCACGTCAAGGACATGGACTCGACGCCGCGCCGCTTCTTCGCCGATGTCGGCAAGGGCGTCATCGACTTCAAGTCGATCTTCGCACGGTCACGCGAGGCGGGCGTCCGCCACTACTTCGTCGAGAACGACGAGCCGGCCGGCTCGCCCTTCGAGAGCCTCCGCGTCAGCTTCGACTACCTGAAGCGCCTCGAATTCTAAGTGCCATGGAAAGTGACATGTATAATGCCCGCGCTCTTCGTCTAACTCAACCCACGAACTGAAGCCCCGCGGGGCCGAATGGAGTCATGCGCGCGATGAAGCTTCTCGGTCAAAGGTTCTCGTTCTTCTTATTCTTCTTCCTACTCGTTCTCCTGCCCTGCGCGCCCGCGTCGGCGCAAGTGCGTCCGCAGAAGGGCGCGGGCGACATCTACTCGAAAAAGTCCGTGCGCGCCGTCATGCAGAAGGTCTTCGAGTGGCAGGTGGCGCACCCCGTCGAGATCGACGCGCTCAACAACAACCTCTGGGCGCGCGCGGTCTTCTACGCGGGGATCATGGACGCCGGCAAGGCGACGGGCGACCGACACTACGCGGAGCAGGCGATGCGTTGGGCCGAGTCGCGCAACTGGAAGCTCGGCGACCGCCCGCGTCACGCCGACGACCACACGCCGGGTCAGACCTACCTTGAGCTTTACATGTTGAAGAAAGACCCGGCGAGAATCGAGCACACGCGTTCCGTCATCGACGCGATGGTCGCCACGCCCGCGGCCCGGCCGCGAGGACTGGTGGTGGTGCGACGCGCTCTTCATGGCGCCGCCCGTCCTGACGCGTCTGCACACCATCACGGGCGAGCGGAAGTATCTCGACTACCTCGACGCGATGTGGTGGGACACGACCGACTTCCTCTTCGACCCCGCGGAGGGGCTCTACTACCGCGACAAGAACTACATCGGCCGGCCGAACGCGAACGGCAGGAAGGTCTTCTGGGCGCGCGGCAACGGCTGGGTCATGGGCGGCACCGTCCGCGTCCTCCAACACCTGCCGAAGAACCACCCGACGCGCGCGCGTTACGTCCAACTCTTAAAGACGATGGCGGCCTCCGTCGCGCGCGTGCAGGGCGAGGACGGGCGCTGGCATCCGAGCCTTCTCGACCCCCTGGAAGCGCCCATGCCCGAGACGAGCAGCACCGGCTTCTTCTGCTACGCGCTCGCCTGGGGCGTCAACAACGGCCACCTCGAACGCAAGACCTACCTGCCCGTCATCCGCAAAGCCTGGGGCGGACTGGTCGCGTCCGTCGGCGACGGACGGCAAGCTCGGCTGGGTGCAGCAGATCGGCGCGGCGCCCGCCAAAGTCACCGCCGAAGACAACCAGGAGTACGGCTCCGGCGCCCTGCTGCTCGCCGGCAGCGAGATGCTCAAATTGAAATAAGCAGCTTCCGGCTCTCGCAAAGGCCCATGCGCTACCGCGGGTGGTTCTGACCTTGCTGCTCCGGTATCTCCGTCACGCCGCCCGTCACGATAAAGTTGCCGGTGACGACGCCGGTCGTGCGCGCGTCGGCCGAGCCCTTGAAGCCGGGCTGCTTGCCGCCGACGCTCAACACAGAACTCGCCCGGCTCGACGACGCGTCGGCCGCGTTCGTCGATGACGGAGAGCTGCCTCGCGTCTATCCGGAACGAGACCCGGCGGGTCTCGCCGGGGTTGAGCCTGACGCGACTTACACCAGCGAGCGAACGGACGGCGACGGGGTAGGCCGAGGCCGCGTCCGTGACGTAGAGCTGCACGACCTCCTCGCCCGCGCGCGCGCCCGCGTTCCGCACGTCGGCCGTGACGTTCAGGCCGCGCCCCGCGCGCACGCTCTTCGCGCTCAAGCGGAGGTTGTCGTACTTGAAGGTCGTGTAAGAGAGCCCGTGTCCGAACGGGTAGAGCGGGTCGCCCTTGAAGTAACGATAGGTGCGACCCTGCATCCGGTAGTCGTCGAAGGGCGGCAACTGCTCCGCCGACTTGTAGAACGTGACCGGCAAACGTCCCGCCGGGTTGTAGTCGCCGAAGAGCACGTCGGCCAGGGCCGTCCCGCCCTCCTGCCCCGGATACCACGCCTCGACAATCGCCCCGACGTTCTCGTCCGCCCAGTTGACCGCGAGCGCGCTCCCGCCGAGCAGCACGAGCACGACGGGTTTTCCGAGCGCGTGAACCTGTCTGATCAACTCCTCCTGCGGCTTCGGCAGAGAGATGTCCGTGCGGTCGCCGCCGCGGAAGCCTTCCAGCTTCACGTCCATCTCCTCGCCCTCGACCGAGGGGTTGATGCCCATGACCAACACGACCGCGTCCGCCTCGCGCGCCTTGGCCAACGCGTCCTCGCGCAGCACGCGCTCGCCGCCCGGCGGCGCCCACATCAGCCGCGCCGAGGCGTAGTGGTTCGCGTTCTCGCGGTACTCGATGCGCAGGTCGTAAGAGCGCCCGCCTTCAAGTTCAAGCTCCTTCGTCACGGTGCGCGTCCGCGTGTTGGAGAACTCCTCGACGACCGCTTTGCCGTCCAGCGTCAGGCGCACGCCGCCGTTGCCCGCGAAGCCCAGCAGGTACTTGCCCGACTCGGGCGCGGCGAGTTTGCCCGTCCAGCGGACGGAGAAGTTGTCGGCGGGCAACTGAGCCGCGGGCGCGAGCGCCATCCAGTTGAAATCGACCTGCGCGTCATCGCGCACGAGCGCCGGCTCGCCCTGCCACTCCTTGTTGGCGAAGTACTCGCCCTTCAACCCTCTGAAGGCCGCGGCCGGCGCCGGCACGACGAGCGTCCCCGTCGGGTACATGCCCTGCGAGTAGAGCACGCGCGTCGCGGCCGAGACCTTCTCGCGGATGCCCTGGAGCGGCGTGACCGACTTCGAGGGCGTGCCGTTATAGTTCCCCAGAAGCACGTCGGGCGCGTCCGCGTTCGGCCCGATGACGGCGATTGTTCTCAAGTCTTTCTTAAGCGGCAGCGTGTCGTTCTCGTTCTTCAAGAGGACGAGCGACTCGCGCGCCGCCCGCAGCGAGAGCGTGCGGTGCGCGGGCGAGTCGTTCTCCGAAAAAGGTATCTGCGCGTACTTGACGAGAGCCGGCGGGTCGAACACGCCGAGCCGGAAGCGCGTCCGCATCAGGCGCTTGACCGCCACGTCGATCTCGGCCTCGGTGATGTGGCCGTCTTTGACCGCCTGCGTGAGCGCGCGGTACTCGCGGCCGCAGGTCAGATCGGTGCCCGATTTGACGGCGACGGCCGAAGCCTCGGCCTCGGTCGGCTTGAACTTGTGCCCCTTCCAGATGTCCTCGATCGCCGCGCAGTCCGAGACGACGTGGCCGCCGAAGGCCCACTCGCGCCGCAGGATGTCGAACAGCTTTTTGCTCGCGCACGCGGGCTCGCCGTTCAGGCTGTTGTAGGCGCACATCAAGCCTTCGGCCTTGCCCTCCATGATGGTCGCGCGGAAGGCCGGCAGGTACGTCTCGCGCAGGTCGCGCTCGTCGGCCTTCGCGTCGAAGGTGTGGCGCTCGGGCTCCGGCCCGCTGTGGACGGCGTAGTGCTTGACGCTTGAGACGACCTTCAGATACTTCGGGTCGTCGCCCTGCAAGCCCTTCACGTAGGCGACGCCGATGCGCGAAGTCAGGTAAGGGTCTTCGCCGAACGTCTCCTGGCCGCGGCCCCAGCGCGGGTCGCGGAAGATGTTGATGTTCGGCGACCAGAAGGTCAGCCCCTTGTAACGGGCGCGGTCGCCGTTGCGCACGGCTTCGTGGTGCTTGGCGCGCGCCTCGGTCGAGACCACGTCGCCGATCTCGCGGACCAGCTCCGGGTTCCAAGTCGCCGCGAGCCCGATGGCCTGCGGGAAGACGGTCGCCACGCCAGCGCGCGCGACGCCGTGCAGCGCCTCGTTCCACCAGTCGTATTCGGGGACGCCGAGCCGCTCGATGGCCGCCGCCTTATTCATCATCTGCGAAATCTTCTCTTCGAGCGTCATCCGCGAGACGAGGTCATCGACGCGCCTGTCCAGAGGGAGCCTCGGGTCCATCCAGGGCGGCGGCGTCTTCGTCTGCACGAGCGTCTGCGCGGGCGTCTGCCCGACCGCCCGCGCGACGAGCAGCAGACAGAGGTTGAAAACGAGCGCGCACGAGACTGCGCGGCGAAGGCGTTTCATAATCATCCCCCAACGTGAATCAGGTTATTTCGCGACGACTTCGAGCTTCACCTTGCGATGGTTGACGGAGCTGGTGCCGACCGAGATGTCGAACCAGCCGGGCTCGACCGTGCGCCGCATGTCGAGGTCGAGGAACGAGAGCTTGTCGGGCGTGACGTTGAACGTCAGCGTCCTGCTCTCGCCCGGCGCGAGCGACACGCGCTTGAAGTCCTTCAGCTCGATGACGGGGCGCGTGACGGAGCTGACGAGGTCTGTGATGTAGAGCTGCACGACCTCCTCGCCCGCGCGCCGTCCGGTGTTCGTGACCGTCACGCTCACTTCGGCCCGGCCGGCCGGCCCGATCTGCTGCGGCGCGACCTTGAGGTCGGAGTAACTGAACGTCGTGTAAGCAGAGCCCGTGGCCGAACGGGTAGAGCGGCTCCTTGCTCGTGTAGAGGTAGCCGCGCCGCGCCGTCGGCTTGTGATTGTAGTAGATGGGGAGCTGCCCGACCGAGCGCGGGAAGCTGACGGGCAGTTTACCCGAAGGGTTGTAGTCGCCGAAGAGCACGTCGGCCACGCCCGTCCCCGTCTCCTCGCCGAGGTAGAAGCCTTCGAGGATGGCCGGGACGTTCTGCGCCACGTAGTTGATCGAGAGCGGGCCGGAGTTGATGAGCACCGCGACCGTGGGCCTGCCCGCCCCGAGCACGGCGCGGACTAACTCGTCCTGCCTGCCCGGCAGGTCGAGCGTGTCGCGGTCGCCGAGGTGGTTGTCGGCCCAAGCCTCTTTGTGCGTGTCCTCGTTGCCGCCGATGACGAGGACGACCGCGTCGGCGGCGCGAGCCACGTTCACCGCCTCTGCAATCAGCCGCGCGTCCTCCGCGGGGTCGGGCGGCGTCGAGGTGTCGGCCCACCAGTCGCCGCCCTCCTTCGTGATGTTCACGCCGCGCGCGTGCGTGACTTTGACGGCGTTCCCAAGTTTCTTCGTCAAGCCTTCCAGCACGCTCACGCCGGGCGCGGGAACGGGGTCGCTGTAGCCGCCGAGGTGCGCGCGGTCTGCGTTCGGCCCGATGACGGCGACGTTGCGCAGGCGCGTGCGGTCGAGCGGCAGCAGGTTCCCTTCGTTCTTCAGAAGCGTGATGGAGCGGCGCGCGGCCTCCGCCGCGAGCGCGCGGTGCTCGCGCGAATCCGTCACGCGCGCGGCGCGCTCAACGTCTACGTACGGGTTCTCGAAGAGTCCGAGCAGGAACTTGGCTTTGAGGTTGCGCGCGACCGCCTTGTCCACGGCCGCCTCCGAGAGCTTGCCGTCGCGGACGAGCTGCACGAGCGTCTGGAAGCAGTCGGGGTCGGGCACCTCGGCGTCCACGCCCGCCTCGATTGAGAGCCGCGCCGCCTCCGACTTGTCGCTCGCGACCTTGTGCAGGCTGACGAGCTGCGGGATGCCGTAGTAGTCTGAGACGACGAGGCCGTCGAAGCCCCACTCCTCGCGGAGCACCTTACCCAGCAGCCACCTGTTGGCGTGCGACGGCACGCCGTCGATCTCGTTGTAGGAGGCCATCACGCTCAACACGCCGGCCTCCTTCACCGCCGCCTCGAAGCTCGGCAGGAAGTACTCGCGCAGCACGCGCTCCGAGACGTTGACGGGCGCGATGTTCGTCCCGCCCTCGGGCTGGCCGTGCGCGGCGAAGTGCTTGGCGGTGGCGATGACGTGCGCGTCGTCAATGTTCGGCCCCGGCCCCTGGATGGCCTTGATGACGGCGACGCCCATCCGCGAGACGAGGTAAGGGTCTTCGCCGTACGTCTCCTCCGTGCGCCCCCAGCGCGGCTCGCGCGCGAGGTCGAGGTTCGGCCCGAGGACGAAGTGGCTCCCGCGCGCGCGCGTCTCTAAGGCGGCGGCGGTGAAGACGCGCGTGACGAGGTCTGTGTCCCAACTCGAAGCGAGCGCGATGGGCGTGGGGAAATGCGTCGCCTTCTGCGCCATCAGCCCGTGCAGAATCTCGTCGTGGAAGATGGCCGGGATGCCGAGGCGCGTCTGCTCGACGAGCCACTTCTGGACGGCGTTGGCGAAGCGCGCCGCCTCGCGCGGGTCTTTGCGCTCGCGCTGGCGCGCGATCTGCCCGATGCCGTTCTTCATCGAGACGGCCGCGCGCTCGGGCGAGAAGTCGCCGCGGTTGGTGGAGAAGCCCGCGTTCGGCCCCGCTTCGGGGCGCTCGGCCCAGAGGCAGACGAGTTGCGCCACCTTCTCCTCAAGCGTCATGCGCCCGAGCAGGTCCGCGACGCGCCGCTCGACGGGGAGGCGCGGGTTCTTGTAGTCGGGCGGCGACACCTGTGAACGCGTGCGGGGCACGAAGACGACCGACGACGTGATGCAGAGCGCCGCGCAGAGCAATGCCGCGACGCGACGCCGGCCGGTAGGCGCCGAGCTTCTCATCAGAATTATTCTCCCTCCGGACAATTTGGGAAGAGCCTTCGGAACACCCACGGGAGCGTGCGTGCCGTCTGCGGAATGCCGATTTCGGATTAAGATAAGTAAGACAAAAGTAAAGTTCGAGGGGGCAACAATATGGCTGAAAACGGTGACAAATCAGGCCCCTGCTTCTCGTTTAATACTTTAGGAACGCGAATATACCACTACTTTGGCCCGGGCACAGGCAAAAGTTGAGCGGTTCCTTTTTGCGACAGGAGTTCAATTGAAGAAGATGTCTTCGTCGCCGCGTCAGCGGCGGAATCACGGAGGGCGCCTGTTTTAATAAACGCTCACCGGCTTTTTCACACCGCCCGAGTTATTGATTAACAGTTGAATGTTATGAAGGAGAGAATTAACTACAGAGACAAAGTTTGATGACCTATAGCTTCAAGCTGTGGCTCTGTGTCTCGGTGGTAGACTCCCCTTCCGTTATGCGCTCTTCGATTTCAACCACGGAAGTTTCGACCGGGAACGGTTCGGCGCCGTCCTTCAGAAGCTTGTACTCGACCGCGTCCACGAGCGCGCGCCAGCTCGCCTCGACGATGTTCGAGGAGACCCCGACGGTGCCCCACTCCGAGCGGCCGTCGCCCGACGTGATGAGCACGCGCACGAGGCTCGCCGTCCCCGGCAGGCTCCCCGGCCTGACCCTCACCTTGTAATCGACCGGCCGCACCTCCGCGAGCGCGGGGTAGAACTTTTCGAGCGCACGTCTGAACGTCTGGTCGGGCGCGTTGACCGGCCCCGTCCCGCTCGCCGCCGTGTGTTCGACGTGGACGCCGCCCTTGTGTGCGAACGCAGAGTCGCCGACGAACGCTGCCGAGGGCGCGAGCGCGAGGTTGACTATCTCCGAGACGAAGCGCGCCGTCTCGCGCAGGCGCGCGAGGCGCGCGAGGCGCGCGCCCCACGTTCGTCGCGCGGCCGAGCTTCAGCTCAAGGTTCGGGATCAGCGAGCAGAGGTTCGTGTTGCCGCAGCGCTCGCCGTAGCCGTTGACCGTCCCCTGCACGTGCGTCGCGCCAGACCCAGACGCCCCGCGCCCAGACCCACCGCGCCCGAAGAGACCAGCACGAGCCCGCGCCGCTCCGCGTGCAGTTCGGCCAGAGCGCGCACGACCGGCTCGACGCGCTCGGCCGAGACCTCGCCGCCCGCGCCCGACACCACGCTCGTCTCCAGTTTGACGACCGCGCGCCGCGCGCCGCGGAACCGGTACCAACGTCGCGGGGCGCATAATTTAATTTTTTCTAGTGCTATAAAAATGATTGTGGGCGGCGCCGGCCCTTCTGGCAAACGCATGTGGGCCGTCGTATTATCTTCGGAGGATGAGATTCGCTTTGAAAGAGCTTTCCAGGGGTGAGAATGATTCGGCCTTCGAGTAGAACCGCGCAGTTCCATTACGCCATCCGCAACATCGTCGGGGCCGCCGAGGAGCGCGAGCGCTCGGGCCTCGCCGTCACTTACCTCAACATCGGAGACCCGCAGGCTTACGGCTTCCGCCCGCCCGCCCACGTCGTCGAGGCCGCGGCGCGCGCCGTGCGCGAGCGCTTCACGGGTTACGAGCACTCCTCGGGCCTGCGCGAGGCCAGGGAGGCGGTCGCCGCGTACGCCACGGCGCTCGGGGCGCAGACGGCGCCCGACGACGTGCTGATGACGGCGGGCGCGTCCGAGGCCGCAGACCTCCTGCTGTCGGCGCTGGTCGAAGAGGGCGACGAGGTGCTCGTCCCCGCGCCCGGCTACCCGCTCTACCCGGCCATCCTCAACCGGCTCGGCGCACGCGCGCGCTACTACACGCTCGACCCGCGCGCGGGCTGGCTCCCCTCGCCCGAGGAGGTCGAGTCGCTCGTCACTGACCGCACGCGCGCGCTCCTCCTCATCAACCCGAACAACCCGACCGGCTCCATCACGAACGACGAGACGACGCGGCAGCTCTTAGACATCGCCGAGCGGCGGGGGCTGCTCGTCATCAGCGACGAGGTCTACCGCGAACTCTGCTTCAACGACCCGCCCGCGCCGGCCTCGCTGCTCGCGGCGGGACGAGAGTTGGCGGTCGTCACCTTAGAGAGTCTGTCGAAGACGCACATGGTGCCGGGGTGGCGCGTCGGCTGGATGCGGTTTACGAACGCGCGTTTGATGCCGGAGCTGATGCGCGCCGTCCACCGTCTGGCGAGCGGCCGCCTCTGCTCGCCGACGCCCGCGCAGTACGCCGTGCGCCCCGCGCTCGAAGGCGACCGCGCGTTCCTCGCGGAGTTCATGCGCGAGATAAGAGCGCGGCGCGACTTCGTCTTGAGTTCCGTCGCCGACATCGAAGGTCTTTCGTGCGTCGAGCCGGCCGCGGCCTTCTACGCGATGGTGTGTGTGGACGACCCCGAGCAACGCACGGACGAGCGCTTCGTGCTCGACCTGTTGAAAGAGACCGGCGTGCTCGTCGTCCACGGCTCGGGCTTCGGCGCCGACCCCGCGTCGTGCCACTTCCGCCTGGTCTACCTCCCGGACGAGGCCGTGCTCGGCAGCGTCTTCCAGCGGCTCGCCGCCTTCATGCGCACACCCGCCGCGGCGCGCCGTTGAACTCGATAGAGATTGCCGAAGTTCGGGCCGCCGGTTTAGATTCGTGCGTTATGACCGTCCCGAGGCGGCAACGGATGAACGATGGAAGAGGCGCCGGCCAGAATCGACCCGCTGCTCGAACCACTCCTGCTGGAGTCCGGCGACGAGCGCGCCGACGGACTCCTCGCGCGACTCATCGACGAGCACGCCGGGCCGGTCATCAAGGGCGTCATCCGCTACAAACTCCACCTCAACCCGCACCGCGCGACACAAAGAGACGAGGCCGAAGACCTTTATCAGGAGGCGCTGCTGCAACTGCTCTCCCGGCTGCGGCAGTTCCGCGGAGAGCCCGGCCGGCACCCCGTCGCCGACCTGCGCGGCATGGCGGCCGTCATCGCGCACCGGACGTGCTCGGGCTGGATGCGCCGCCAGTTCCCGGAGCGGCACGCGCTCAAGAATCGACTCCATTATCTCCTGACGCGCCAGCGGGGCTTCGCGCTCTGGCAGGATGAGGGCGGGAAGCTGCTGGCCGGCTTCGCGGCGTGGCAGGGGCGAGAGAAGTCGGCGCAGGCGGCGCGGCTCGCGGAGTTGTCGGACGTTGAAGAGCTGTCGGCCCACGTCCGAACGCTCAGGGGCGGCAGGCAACAGGCGTTGGCCGACGCGCTGGCCGCGATCTTCAAACACCTCGGCGGCCCCGTCGAGTTCGACGAACTGGTGAGCGCGTCGGCGGCGCTGCTCGGCATCAGAGACCAGCCGTTGGAATCGCTCCCCGACCATGAAGACGCGGGAGCGTCCGCCCCAGCCGCCGCCGCAGAGTCGAACCCGGCGTGGCAGATCGAGAAGAGGATTTTTCTGCAAAGGCTCTGGGAAGAGCTGCAACTGCTCCCGCCGAACCAGCGCGCGGCGCTGCTGCTGAACCTGAAAGACGCGGGCGGCACGGGCTGTATTACACTCTTCCCCGCGACGGGCGTGGCGACCCTGCGGCAACTGGCCGCCGCCGTGGAGATGAGCGCGGACGACTTCGCGCGCCTGTGGAACGAGCTGCCTCTGGAGGACGCGAGGATCGCCGAATTGCTGGGACTGACGCGTCAGCAGGTCATCAACGCGCGCAAATCCGGGCGCGAGCGGCTGGCGCGCCGTTTGAAAGGATTCATCTGAAAAGCCGCTGGTAATAAACGGCGGACTTCGTCAACTTATCCTTGTAAGAAGGGCGGCCGGGAGACCGGCCGTGGGTTTGGAAGAGAGTTGTTCGAGCATCTGACGCAGAGACAGTTCGAGGGTTACCGCCGCCGGCAGTTGGAGGTCGCGGAGCTGCTGTCGGTGTGTGAACACCTGGACGAATGTGAGGCGTGTCGCCGCCGGGCCGAGGGTTCGGCGGCCGGAGACGCCGCGTTCTTCGCCCTGCGCTCCGAACTCTTCGGCGAGGGGACGGAAGGCTTCGACGCGCGCACGCACCTGTCGGCGGAAGAGACGGCCGCGTTTGTTGAAGGGACTCTCTCCGGCGAGCCGCTGCGAACGGCCTCCGACCACCTGACCAGTTGTGAGCATTGCGCCCTCTCGGTCGAAGACCTCCGCGCGTTCAGGGACGAGGTCGCGCCCTCACTCGAACACGAATACCGACCGGCGTCTGTGCCTTCTTCGCCCACAGTTCCCTCCCCGTCCGAGAGCCTCTGGCGGCGGGCGTTTGCTTCCCTGCCCGCGCTCTTCCGAGTGTCTCCGGTGCCCGCGTTCGGCGCGGCGTTGGCGGTCATCCTGCTGACGGTGTTCGGCTGGCTGATGTGGCGGACGACGCGGCAGGGAGAGCCGAGACAGGAGATCGTCGTCAACCCCTCCAACAACTCACAACCCGCGCCCGTGGCTGTCACTCCCACGCCCGCGGAGCCGGAGCCCTCGCCGACGCAGGAGCCCCCGACGGCGGCCGAGGTCGCACAGCTCAACGACGGCGGGGGCCGTTTGAGCCTCGACCGCGAAGGCAGACTGTCGGGCGCCGACGCGCTGCCGCCCGCTTACAGTGAGCGGTTGAAGGACGCGCTCGCCGGCCAGCGGCTCGAAAGGTCTCCGCAACTCAAGGGGCTCGCGCGACCCGGGAGTTCGTTGATGGGTTCGGAGACGCAGGGCGGCGAGTTCTCCGTGCTCGACCCGGTCGGCAGCGTTCTGCTCGATGACCGCCCGACCTTCCGCTGGTCGGCGTTGGACGGGGCGACGGGCTACGTCGTCGAAGTCTACGACGACGCCTTCAACCTCGTGGCCGACAGCCCTCAACTCACCACACGCTCCTGGGCCGCGCCGCAGACGCTCCCGCGCGGCAAGGTCTATTCGTGGCAGGTCAAAGCACTCAAGGACGGTCAGGAGATAAAATCGCCGCGCCCGCCCGCGCCGCAGGCCAGGTTCCGCGTCCTCGACCGCGCGAAGGCCGACGAGCTTGCCAGAGCCAAGCGGGCTTACCCCTCTTCCCACCTCACACTGGCGCTGCTCTACGCCGACGCGGGACTGTTGAATGAGTCCGAGCGCGAGCTGCGTCTGCTCCAAAGGGCCAATCCCAACTCCGAAATCGCCCGCAGCCTCCTCCACCAGATTCAGGCGCTCCGCCGCCGGAGCGAGTGAGCTTTAATTTGAGATTTCAAATTTGAAATCTCAAACTCTCAGTTCCCCTCGCCCACCAGCACGAAGCCGGCCCAGTAGAAGGGGTGGTTGGTCTCGGGGTTCTTCATTAACCTGAGGGCCGCGTGGCGCAGGGCTTCGCTCTTGGTGAGCTTCGGCGTGGGGGAGATGAGGCCGCGGTGGAAGTTGACCATCAGCTCGCGTGTGCCGGCCGATTCGACCTTCCACTGGCTGACGACGAGCGAGGGCACGCCGGCGATGAACGTCGCCCAGGAGAGGCCGATCATGCCTTCGCCCGCCGCCGCGCGGCCGCGCGCCGTCTCGCAGGCGGAGAGCACCGCGAGGTCTGCCTTCAGGTCGAGCCGCGTCAGCTCCCACGCTTCGAGCAGCCCGTCCTCGTTGGTGTCGCCCGCCGAGAGCGCGAGGTGCGAGTACATGGGCGAGGCGTTATCGACCAGCCCGTGCGCGGCGAAGTGGAGGATGCGCGCCCGGCCGGCCTCGCTCTTGAAGCGGTCTTCGCGCGCCTCCGCGCCGGTGTAGACCCTGCTCCTCGCGGCGCCGTACAGACGCCCGAGCGCCTTGACCTCCTGCTCCGCCTCCGGCAACGCTTCGAGCCTCCCGCCGCGCAGCGTCGGCGCCGCGGCGCCGCCCGCGCCCTTCCCCGTCAGAGGGTTGCCGAGCGCCAGCAGCGTCGCCGGCCCGTCACCCGAGCCGTTCAACTTCCGGCGCCTCGACATCTCGCGCAGAACCGTCAGCGACGGCGCGTAAGCGACCGCGGCCTCTTCGAGCAGGAAGCGGTTCGAGCCGTTCAGCAGAGCCTGAAACGGCAAGTCCCAAAGCGTGTTGTCCGGGATGATGATGAGATTGGTCTTGCCGCGTAGTTGCGCCTCGGCCGGTTTGAGCAGAGCGTCGTGGAGCTTGAGCGCCGCGGCGCGGAAGCCGAGGTCGCGCCCGGCCAGTTGTTGGCGAAACGCTTCGGTCTGCTTCGCCAACCCCTCGCGCTTGAAAGGCAGCGTGTAGACCCTTACGTCGGCCTCCGGCCTCACCGAAGACTTCGTGACGACGAAGAGGTAAGTCACGTCGTCGGCCACGACGTATTCGAGCAGCGCGCTCGCCTCGTCGGGCAGCAACGCCGCCAACTCTCCCGCCGTGATGACGGGCGCTTCGCCGCGCTGGACTCTCAGCTCGGGGTGCGCCGCGTAGAGCCTCGTCTCGAAGTCTTCGTAATCAAGACGCGCCCTCTCGACTTCGGCCCGCAGGGCGTTCACGCGCACCGGGTCGGGCCTGTCGCGCCGCGCCTCGTTGGCGAGTTGCGAGTTGAGCGTGACGAGTTTGAGCCGCCGCCCCTCCTCGGCCTGCCGCTCGGCCTGCGAGAGCGACTGGCGCAGGCCGTGGCCGCGCCCCGTCTGTAGCGCGTCGAGCAGCACGCGCGCCTTCGACGCTTCGGCGAACGTCAGCGCCTCGGCGTACGCCTCTTGCGAGACGAGCAGCTCGACCATGCCGAGCCACGGCGAGAGCCGGTTCTCAAGAAAGCTCTGCTGCTGCTGTTCGCCGCCCGCGACCTCGCGGCGCACGCGCTCGACCGTGTCGATGGCGGCGAGGAAACTCCGGCGGGCTTCGGCCGTCTGGTTAAGCGCGCGCAGGGCGCGGCCGACCTGCTCCTGCGCCTTCCAAAGCTCTTCGGGCGCGTTGATCTCCTCCGCGAGGGCGGCGGCGCGCCGGCCGGCCTTGAGCATCTCGGGATAGTCGCCCTCGTCCTGATACAACTGGCCCAGCTTCTCCAGCACCACGCAGAGGCCCCGCCGGTCGCCCATCTCCTCGCGCAGCCGCAGGCTCTTCTGTTGGTACTCCAGCGCGAGGTCGCGCCGCCCCTGACGGCCGTAGACCTCGCCCACGTTACTGAAGCTCGTGGCCACGCCCTCCTTGACGCCCATCTCCTCGGCCAGCTTCAGCCGCTTCTGAAACCACTCCAGCGCCTCCGCATAACGCCCCTGCGATTTGTAGACGATGCCGATGTTGTTCAACGTCTGTCCGACTCCGAACCGGTCGTTGACCTCTTCCCGAATCTTCAGACTCTTCTGGTAGTACTCAAGCGCCTGCTCGTACCGACCCTGACTGTTATAGAGCCTGCCCAGGCTGTGGAAGTTGTAGGCCAGATCTCGCTTGTCGGCGGCGGCGCCCAGCTCTTCGCCGATCCTGATGCTCTCCTGAAAGCACGCCAGCGCCTCCGCATAACGACCCTCAAAGTTATACACGGCGCCGATGTTGTAGACGGCCCGCGCCACGCCCGCCCGGTCGCCCAGCTCTTCGCCGAGCGCACGGCTCCTCCGGTAGTAGGCAAGCGCCTGCTCGTAGAGCCCCTGCGCCTGATAGACGTTGCCGATGCTGTTGGAGGCGTCCCGCAAAATCACCCTGTCGTTGATCCCTTCGGCGAGCGCGAGGCTCCTCCGCTGGAAGTCGAGGGCGAGGTCGTAACGGCCCTGCATTTTGTGGACGATGCCGATGTTGTTGAGGGCCACGGCGATCAGGCTCTTATCACCGCACGCTTCGCCGAGCGCAAGGCTCCGCTGGGCGTAGGCCAGAGATTGATCCGCGCGGCCCTGTGCCCTGTGGACGAGGGCGATGTGGTACAGCTCCCGCGCGGCTGACCTCTTGTCGCCTACCTCTTCAAACACCGCGAGACTCTTCTGCAAGAACTCAAGGGCCTCGGCCGCGCGGTTCCGGCGGTTGGAGAGCAGCCCCATGTTATGCAGCGCGTCCCCGAGCGCCGCACGGTCCCCGCTCTGCTCCGCGAGCCGCGCCGCGAGTTGAGAGAGTCGCAGCGCCTCCGCGTAATCGCCCTTCTGCATGAGGGGAGTGGCCCGCGCGTTCAACGCGGCCGGGGGCTCGACGCCCGTCGAACCCTTCTTCACCCCGAGCAGACGCTCCTCCTCCGACCCGGCGCGCGCCGGCGCCGCGGCCAGCTCACTCGCCCCCGAAGGAGAGGCGGAATTGGAGACTGCCTGCGACTGTGCGACGGCGGGGCTGAAGAGGCTCAGGGAGAGCAGACACAGGGCGGCGCGGAACGTGTGCGTCATACGACGAAACCCCCTTGCGGCGAGTCGGTTCGGCGAGGTCGAGGGGCGGTTGGGAGGGGCGCGCTCGCTGATGCGTTCAAAGCCCTCCGCACGCTAACGCGTAAATCGGCGGCGGAGGGGATCACCGAAAGTAAAAAAAAATTCCGGCCAAAAAAAGTCAGAGCCGGCGGTAATACGGCCCGTCGTTCGGCAACTTCCCCCTTCGTGTTTGGAGATCAGAAGAAGAAGAGAGGAGCAAGAGAGTTATGAGTCAGGCTGTCAAGGAAATGGAGAGCTTGAAATCGAAGATGAAGGCGACGTGGATGTCGGGCGACTTCGACCGCGTCGCGCAGGTCTACGCGCCGTGCGCGTCGGCGTTCGTCGAGCGGCTGGCGCTGAAGCCGGGCGAGCGCGTGCTCGACGTGGCCTGCGGCTCGGGCAACCTTTCGTTCCCGGCCGCGCGCGCCGGGGCGTACGTGACGGGGCTCGACATCGCCACGAACCTCGTCGAGACGGCCCGCGACCGCGCGCGCCGCGAGGGGCTGCCCGTCTACTTCGACGAGGGCGACGCCGAACAGATGCCTTACGGCGACTCCTCGTTCGACGTGGTGATGTCGATGTTCGGCGCGATGTTCGCGCCGCGGCCCGAAGTGACGGCCGGTGAGCTGCTGCGCGTCTGCCGCGCGGGCGGCCGCATCGCGTTGGCCAACTGGACGCCGTCGGGCTTCATCGGCCGGATGTTCAAGGCCACCGCCGCGCACGTCCCGCCGCCCGCAATCCCTTCGCCGCTCCTGTGGGGCGACGAGGCGGCCGTCCGCGAACGTCTGCGCGACGGCGTCGAGGAGTTGCATTTCAACCGCCGCACGGTCGCCTTCCGCCTGCCGCTGACGCCGGAGCAGACGGTCGATTTCTTCCGCGAATGGTACGGGCCGACGCTGCGCGCCTTCGCCTCGCTCGACGCGGACGGTCAGGCGGCGCTGCGGCGCGACCTCGTGCGGCTCTGGTCCGAGCACAACCTCGCGACTGACGGCTCGACGCACGTCGAGTCCGAGTACCTGGAAGTCGTCGCGACGCGCGGCCGGTAACACGGCGGGGAGTTCGGCGACTTCTCTTTTCGGCACTCAAAGCTGACTGCCGGTTCGACAAGGCGTGTGGGTTGAGACGGACGGCACCATCATTCTTTCATCGGCCGCCGTCTCGAACCCTGACCGAAACAGGAAACCAGAGGCTCAGACACTTAAGGAGAGAAAGATCATGCGCTACCTGAAATCAAAACTCATCACCAGACTGTTCGTCCTGCTCGCCGTCGCGACCTTCGCGGCGCAGTCCGCGCACGCCAAAGAGGGCGGCCGCGCGCCGAACCTGCCGCTCCCCCTCTGCGAGAGCATTCAGGTGGAGGAGGGCAACAAGGTCTCGTTCCACACCTACGCGGTCGGCGTGCAGGTCTACAGGTGGAACGGCTCCGCCTGGGCGTTCGTCGAGCCGGTGGCGAACCTCTACGCCGACCGCGGCTTCCACGGGCAGGTCGGCACGCACTACGCCGGCCCCACGTGGGAGAGCAACAGCGGGAGCAAGGTGGTCGGCCGGCGCGTGGTGAACACGGGCTGCACGCCGGACGCGAACGCCATCCCCTGGCTGAAGCTCGAAGCGGTCTCGGCCGAAGGCCCCGGCGTCTTCAACGGCGTGACCTTCATCCAGCGCGTCAACACCACGGGCGGCGTCGCCCCCGCCGCGCCCGGCACGTTCGCCGGCGAGGAGGCGCGTGTGCCCTACACCGCCGAGTACTTCTTCTACCGCGCGGCCAACTGAGCGCGGCCCATCCCCGGGGCGTCCGAGGGCGGGGAAGTTAGCCACAGAGACGCGGAGGCACAGCTTTAAAGACATAAGTCTATAAGCTGTGCCTCCGCGTCTCTGTGGTTAATTCACACCGGGCTACGAACTGCCTTAACGGGAAGCCTTCCGGCTCTTCTTTAATTCCTCGGTGGTGGATTTGATGAGGCGCCAAGTGTCGGTGTCGCCATCGAAGACGCTGTTGAGCCCCTGCTCTTCCATCGGGGGGTCGCCGGTGTAGTCGTCGCCCTCCTTCCAAAAGGTCTGCCCCTTGACGGGGCGCGCGGCGCCGCCGAAGGCCCAGAAGTTGGCGCCGGCGACGTGGCCGCCCGCGGCGGCGTGGCGCGTGAGGACGCCGAAGACCTGCTTGTAGAGTCGGTCGCGCAGCGTCGTCGGCGAGGCGGGGTCGAACGAGTGTCCGTCGCGCGGCAGTCCGAACTCTTCGAGCACGAGCGGCTTCTTCAAACGCTCGGCGACGCCGAGGTGCTCTTCGACGTAGGCGAGCGTCTTCTCGACGACGACGGGAAAGTCCGCCTCGATCTCGTGCCCCTTGAACCAGGACCAGTTCTTCGGCCAGATGTGGATGGTCAGGTAGTCGATGTTGCGGTCGGCGTGTATCTCCTCGAAGAGCTTGAGGTCTTCGGTGCCCATGCGCCCCTCGTGGCCGACGACGACGAGGTGTTTTTTGTCCTTCGCCTTAATCATCGCGGCCGTGTCGGCGACCCAGCGCTTGTAACTTTCGGCCGCCGCGGGCCGCATCGGGCGCGGCTCGTTCGCCAGCTCCCAGGCCATGATGGCGGGGTCTTCCCGGTACCTCTTGCCGCTGTACCTGTTGACGCGGCCGAGCAGGAGGTTGACCTGCTTCGCATAAGCCTCGGCGCACGGCGCGCAGCCGTAGAACTGCGAGACCACGTCTCGCAGTTCGTCCCAGTTCAGCTTCCTCGTCTTCAACTCCTCGGGCACGCGGCCGTTCCAGATGAGGTACTGCTGGAAGCCGCCGCTCCACTCCCAGTTGTTGCTGAGGAAGACGACGGCCTTGAGGTCGCGCTTGCCCATCTCGTGGAGGACGAGGTCGAGCGCGCCCAGCACCTCTTCGCTGAACTCACCCGGTCTCGGTTGCAGCGGCGGGCCGACGCGCACGACGCCGTTAATCATCCCCGCGCCCTCGGCGCCGGCCAGCAGCCTGAGGTTGTTGACGCCGTGCGCCTTCAGGAAGTCCAGCTCTCTGCGCAGACGCTCGACGCCGCGCTTCTCGTCCTTCGACAGCCCGAGCAGGCCCCCGTACCAGTAGTTCGTGCCGACGAAGTAGTAGGGCCTCTCGTCGAGGTAGAGCTGGTGACCCTTGACCGTCACGAACGACGATTTGGCCGACGCCTCGGCGGCGAACGTCGAGATAGACGCGGGCAGGAGTGTCAACACGAGCGCCGCCTTTATCCCTGCGCGGCCGCGCCCCGTAAAGAAGTCGCGCGCCGCCGCGAGCATCCGCCGGACGCGGCGCAGCACCTTCGGCAACAGCCAGAAGAAGAGGACGAGGAACGCGGCCACCAGGAAGAGCGCGACCAACGGCGCGACGATTGACAGCACGACGCCGCCCACCGCCAGGATGTCTTCGATGATCGAGAGAATCCAGTTCGACACCGGCTCCGGGCTCACGTTGGCCGCGGCGCGCACCGTCGCCTTCGTCCCGTGCGAAGAGAGCGCGATGCCGCCGCCGAGCAGCAGCGCCAGCACGTGGACGGCCGGGTCGAGGTCGGTCGTCGCCGCGAAGGCCAACGCCGCCCCCGCCGGCACGCGGATGAACGTGTGCACCGCGTCCCACACCGTGTCCACGTACGGCACCTTGTCGGCGAAGAACTCGACGCAGTAGAGGCCGGCCGCCACCCCGATGATGAGCCAGTTGTCGAGGTGGTGCAGCTCGCCCGGCAGCCTGACGAGCTTGTAGTGTTCGAGCAGCCCCAACACCGCCACGGTCGCGTACAGGTTGATGCCCGAAGTCCACGCCGAGCCGGCCGCGAGGCCGAGTATCTGGATGAGATTCATGGGCGAATGATAAAGGATTTGGCGATTACTTCATCGGGCCATTTATCATTGAACCAGGGACCCGATGAAGCAATCGCCCAATCCCTTCAGTGGCTCATCGCGTAGATGACGACGTTGATGCCGACCTTGTAGGCGGCGAGGCCATACTTGACGGGGTAGCGGCCGTCGTTGATCCACTCCCAGGCGTCGCCGAGGTCGGAGTTGCGCGCGAAGAAGGCGACGAGGCGGCCCTGCTTGTCCTCGATGCCCATGTAGAAGGGCGTGACGCCGCCCTTCTCGGAGGTCACGCCGCGCTGCGCGTTGTAGATGTTCGGCACCTGCACGACCTCCTCGATGTCGAGGTAGGAGTGAAAGACCGGGTGCGTGAGCGGCAGCTCCTTCGGCTCCAGGTCGGGGAAGACCTTCTTCATCTGCTCCTTGACGTTCTGCCACTCGGCCTCGCCCCAGAAGTCGTCGAAGAACATGAAGCCGCCGCGCGCCACGTACTCGCGCAGCCGCGCGGCCTCCTCGTCGGACAGCTCCATGTAGCCCGGCTCGACGATGTAGACGAGCGGGAAGTCGAAGAGCCCCTCGTCCATGACCTCGAACTGGCGCGGCTGGCCCGAGACGTTCAGGTTCGTCCCCGCCCACTCGCGTATGCCGACGCTGAAGTGGTCGTCGGCTTCGGGGAAGTCCGTGGCCCACGCGCCGCCCCAGCGCCGGCCGTAGGAGTAGGGCGAGCGGTAGATCATGCGCGTGAAGGTGAACTCGCCCCCGGACTCCGACGCACCGGCGCGGCCCAACGCGCGCGGCTCTTGCGGCTCCGGCGCGCGGCGCCGCGCCCCCCCGCCGCCGAACGGCGGGAGCCCGCCGAAGGGCGAGCCGGGAGTCGTCTGCGGCCCGAAGGGCTCGGGCCTCTGCCCTCTGACGGGCAGGAGCGCGAGCGCGATGAGCAGCAGCGGAAGCGCCGCTGCGTAAGGCGCCCGTGCGTGCGCGCGAGTCGGACTTCAACACTCGCTTCGGCATCCCTTCACCTCGCTTCACCTGCGGCCGCCCTGCGAGAGGCGGCGGTAATACTCTTCGACCGACTTGCGGTAACGGCCCGGCGCCGCGCCCTCGTCGCCGAGCCGCAGGTTGGTGCGGCCGAGCTGCTCGCGCAGGCGCTTGCTCAGCTCAAGCTCCAACTGGCGCAGCGGGTCGATGACCTGCGCCCTGAGCGAGGCGGCCGTCTGCGCCTCGCCCTCCATGCGCCCGTCGGCCATGCCGCGCAACTCTTCGATGGCCCCGCCGAGTTCCCTCCCCGCCGAAGTGCCGCCCAGCTCGCGGCGCAAATTCTCCGCGTCGCGCAAGCGCTCGCGCAGCTCCGAGGCGAGCTGCCGCGAGTCGTCGCCGCCGTCGCCCGAAATCATGTCGCCGCCACGGCCGCCCCCGCCGCCTCGGGATTGCTGACCCGACTGCTGCCCGGACTGTGAACGACCGCCCGGCTGTTGGCCGGACTGTCCCTGCTCACCGCCCTGTCCCTGCTGACCATTCTGTCCCTGCTGTCCGGACTGGCCCTGTTGCGCCGACTGCTGCCGCCCCTCCTGACCCTGCTGACCGCCCTTCTGACGGCCGCCCTGCGACTGCTGCTGGCCCTTCTGCTGCGACTGCTGCGATTGCCGGCCGCGGCCCTCGCGGCGCGCGGCGCGTTCTTCGAGCCTGCGGCGCAGAGAGTCGAGGTCGTCTGCGAGCTGGCGCGTGCGGTCGAGCGCCTCCTCGGCGCCGCCCGGAGATGGGCGCCCGGCCGCTGACTCCGCCTCCTGCAAGCGCTCGGACATCTCGCCCAATCCACGCTCGGCCGCGCGGCCCGCCTCGCGCGCCGACTCGGGCCTTCCCTGTTCGGCGCCGCGCGCGCCCTCGCGCATGCGCTCGGCCACGCGGTTGCGCCGGAGCGCGTCGGCCGCCTCGTTCAGACGCCGCGCCGCCCCCTGCTGCTTGCCCTCGCCGAGCGCGCGCGCCTTCTGACGCGCGTCCTCTTCGAGGTTGTTGACGGAGTCCGCCAGTGCCTCCGCACGCTCGGCCAGACGCTCGCGCGCCGCACGCGTAGAGGCGTCACCCTGCTCTCCCTGCTGCTGTCCCTGCTGTCCCTGTTGGGAACCGCGTCGCGCGAGCTGTTCCGCCTCGCGTGTCAGTTCACGCTGGCGCGCGGCGGCCTCCGCGGCACGCCGTCGTAGCTCGCCTATCTCCTGCTCCCTGCCCTGACGACCCGCGGCCCCGCCGCCGCGCATCTGTTGCATGCGGCGCTGCGCCTGCTGCATCCGTTCGAGCGCGCGCTCGCCCTGCGCGATGGCGTCGTTCGGGCTGCTCTTCGAGGACGACTGCGCGCGCTGCAAGTCGTCGGCCGCCTGGTCGAGCTGCCGGCTCAACTCCTGCATGCGCGCGTCGCGCCGCTCGCGCGAAAGGCGCTCAAGCTCGCGCGCCGCTTTGCGCGCCTCTTCGACCATCTCCTGCTGCTGGCGCTCGCTCCCGCCGCCGCCGCTGCTGTTGCGCGCCTGGCCCTGCTGCTGCCGACGGCGCTGCTCTTCGAGCGCGCGCTCCTGCCTGCGCGCAAGCTCTTCGAGACGCCGCTCCGCGTCGGACTTGGCCTGCTCGGCGCGCTGCCGCTGCTCGCGGTTGAGCGTCTCGTACTGGTTCTTCATCTTGTCGAGTTCGAGTTCCATCAGGTCGGTCAGCTCTTTCGACTCGCGCTCGCCGCCGCCGCCGCCGCCGCTCTGCTGCTGGCCGAAGGCGACCTGCATCTCGCGGAAGATGGCGTCGGCCGCGAGCAGGCGTTGGAGCGCGCGCTGTTCGGGCGGCAGCGCGTCGCGGCCCGTCTGCTTGCGCAAGGGCGGCGGCGCGCCGTCCATCTCGCGCGCCGCCGCGCGCAGGTCGTCGGCCATGCGCAACATATCCTCGCGCCCTTCGAGCTGCTCGCCCATGCGGCGCCCGAGGCGCTCGACGAACTCCAGCGTGTCGGCCTTCAGCTTCTCCTGTCCGGCGGCGACCGTCTCGTAGCCGTCGGCGCGCTCCTGCGGCGTGTAGCGCTGCCCCTCGCGCATGAGCCTGTGCGTCGCGGCGATTAACTCCTTCTGCCGACGCGTCAGGGCGTTCTGGTCCTGGTCGCCGCCCTCGCCCTGCCCGCCGCCGCCGCCCTGCTGCTGCGACTGCTTGTACTGCATCTCGAAGGGCTTCACTTCGATGAAGTAGATGTCGCTCGTCGTCTCGTTCGACGCGTCGCGCGCCTTCGCGTAGTAGGAGATGAAGTCGCCGGGCTTGAGCTTATACTCCTCCATGAAGAAGGTGTGCGTGCCCGTCAAACTCTGCGCCGCGTCGCGGGTCAACTCCTGCAAGTTGACCCGCTGCTCCTCGCCGCCGTTGACCGAGAAGAAGAGTTCGATGCCCGCCACGCCGAAGTCGTCCTCGGCGCGCGCCTGCGTGAAGACCTCTTCGAGGTTCGTCGCCTTCGTGTCCCTTCCGGGGCGCTCGAACGAGATGGTCGGCGGCGTGTCTTCGAGCGCCGTCACGTCGTACTCGTTCGAGCCGCGGTAGACTTCGCCGTCCACGCTCGTCAGCTCGACGAAGTAACTCGTGTCGCCCGCGACCGTCAGCGCGCCGACGAAGTCCGACCCGGCGGCCTTCATCTCGACCTTACGCCCGTCGGCAAAGACGATGCGGGCCGAGCGCGCCTTGCCCGACAGACGCGCCGTCACGGCCACGACCGTGCCTTTGAGCGCCGCCACGTCGCCGCCGTCCTCGACGGTCTTCGCCGGCAGGCGCGCGAAGGCCGGGAAGTTGAGCACGAGGTCGAGCTGCTTGACGAAGGGCAGGTCTACGACTTCGAGCTTGAAGACCTCGGAGCGGACGCCTTCGGACTCGACGAAGTACTCGGCCGACTCCTGCATGTTGAGCAGCGAGAGCTGGAACTCACCGCGCGCCTTCGCCTCCTCCATCGCCTGCCCCTGCCACGCGTCGTCGCCCGCGCCGGCCGGGCGCGAGAAGAGCGCGGCCGCCCCCGACTCGAAGCCCGCGAGCGACGCCCTGATCTCCTGATCCGAACCCTTCGGCACGCGCGCCGTGCCCGGCTTAACCTTGATGGCTCGCGCGTCGGCCTCGGCCGCCAGCCCCGTAGGCGCCACCAACTGCGCCATGCCCTCCGACACGCCGCGCGGCCCCCACTTCAACACGCCCGCGAAGAGCAGAAGGCTCGCCAACGCCGCCGCGCCGTAAGCCGCCAGCGCCCGCCGGCTGAACACCCGGTCGAGGTCAACGCCCGCCGCCGCGCCGTCCGCGTCCGACCGCAGGCGCTCCAACAGCGCGCGCGAGACGCGACGAGCTTCTTCTCCTTCTTCAAACTCGACGGCGGTGACTAACCGCTCCTCCGTCCCGCGCGCGCGCTCCTCGATGAACCGCGCCAGCCGCACGTCACCTATGCGCCGCGTGAGCGGCCTCAACAGCGCCGCGTACACCGCCGCCAGGAACGCGACGAGCGCCCCCACGCGCAACGCCAGCAACGCGCCCTCGCTCCCCTTGTAACGGTACGCGCCCCACCCCGTCACGAGCAGCACCAACGCCCCGACGCCCAGACAGACCGCCGCCCCGCGCAGCGCGATCAACAGGCGCCGCCGCCGCCGCGCACTCAAGAGAAGCTTATGCAGTCGTCCGACTTCGTAGTTCATACTGCTTCACCCGATCATCTTCACGACTTTCGTCCGGCGCGCGAGCACCGACTCGGCGGCGAGGAGGAGGAGCGCGACGAGGAGGAGCGGCCACCACGCGCGCTGTCGCGCCTCTATCTCTTCGCCGCTCTCGCGCCCCGCGGCGGCGTCGGCCGCGCGCGTCGCGGCCGGGTCGCCGCCGGTGAAGGCGGCGAGGAACTCGTCCTGATTCAGCTTCGCAAAATCGCCCTCGCGCCCGTCCACGTTGACCGCCGCGAAGTCGTGCCCCGCGCCGTAACGCAGACGATAAAAACCCGGCTCGCGCCCCGTCAGGAGCAGCTCGCCGTCCTTCGACGCGCCCCCCGGCTTCAGCCTCTCGCCCGACGGCGCGTCCACCGCGGGCGTCACGCCTTCCGCGCCCTTCGCCACGACGAACGCCTGCCCCAGGCGGTGCCACGCGCTCACCTCGCGCTCGCCGAGGTAGCGCACCATCTGCTGCACGAGCGGCAGGTAGGCGGGCGAGAGCGGCAGGTCGCTCCAAGCCATCCCGAGCGTCGAGTTGTACATCAGCACGCGCCCGGCGCCCGCGCCCGACTCGACGAGCGCGGGGCTCCCGTCCTCGAAGCTCGCGAGCACCGACGCGCCCGCGCGCGGCTCCGCGCGCTGGTAGCCGTAGACGCGCGCCGAGGGCAGACGCCCGCCCTCGTTGAAGACCTCGAAGACCGGGTGTGAACTCTTCACCGCCGTCATCCGGACGCTCTCGCCGCGTTGGAGCTGGACGGCCTCGGTCAGGGTCGCGGGCGCGACGCGGCCGAAGGCGCGGTTGAAACTCTCGGGTCTGGTGTGCGGCCCCGCGGCGATGACGAGGCGTCCGCCCGACTCGACGAAGCGCTCGACGCTCTCGGAGAGCGCGCCGGGCGCGAGCCCCGCGTCGTTGAGGATGACGAGCGCGTGTGCGGCGACGGCGTTCGGGTCTACGGCACCCGCGCCGCGCACCTCGAACGTGAAGGGCAGGTCGCCGCCCGCCGCCAGCGCGCTCTGCAAGTAGAAGCTGTCGCCGCCGCGCGCCGAGCCGTCCACGATGAGCGCCTTCGCCTGCGCCTCGCGCCTGAGCGTGAAGTAGAAGTCGTTGTCGGGCGCGAAGTCCTCCGCGCGCAGACGCACGGCGCAGCGGTTCGTCCCTTCGCCGAGGTTGAAGTCCGTGAACTCGACGACCCGCTCCTCGCGCGGCGCGAGCGTCAGCTCACGCTTCTCGACCGTCTGCTCGTTAATCTGGAAGTCGAGCGTGAAGGGGCCGCGCTCCTCATCGCTGAAGTTGGCGACGTGGACGGCGAGCCGGTCCGTGTACTTCTGGCCGTAGACGGCGCCGCGCGCCTCGACGTTCGTGACGGCCGCGTTCGCCTCCGAAGCGCCGGCCACGTCGTTGAGCGCGAGGCGCACTTCCGGCGAGAGCCGGAAGGTCGCGCGCCCCGCGTCCCAGCCCGTGGCCTGGAAGTCTGAGAGCACGATCACGCGCCGCGCGCCGCCGCCCTTCGACTCCCTGAAGAGGGCTTCGGCCCCGCGCAAAGCCTGCTCGTAGTCGGTCGCCTCAAAGCCCACCTTCAAAACGCCGAGGGCCGCGCGCAGAGCGTTCTTGTCAGAGGTGAAGGGGCTGACGACCTCGTACCCTTCGCCGAAGCTCAAGAGCGCCACGCGCTCGGCCGCGGGCATCTCGCCGACGAGCGCTTCGGCGCGCCGCTTCGCCTCCTCGAACAGACCGGCGCGCCTCATGCTCAGCGAAGCGTCTATCAGGATGACGGTCGCGCGCGCGCCCTCGGAGGCCGCGGCCTTCCCCGCGGTGGTGAAGTACGGCCGCGTGAAGGCGAAGACGACGAGCAGCAGCGCGAGGCACCGCAGCGCCAGCAGCAGCAGGTCGCGCAGAGTTCTCCGGCGGATGGTGCGCTGCGGCACCTGCCGCACGAAGTAGAGCGCAGGGAACTCCACGCGCCGCGCCCGCGTGCGCCGCACCAGATGCACCAGCACCGGCGCCGCCAGCGCCGCCAGCCCGAGCAGGAAGAATGGGTTCAGGAAAGACATCTGTTTGGAGTGATGAGTAATAAGAAGAGCCGACCTTCTTCTCATCACTCATCACTCATCACTCATCGCCAATCATCCCTTCCCCGCGCGGCGCGAGAGGAAGGAGAAGAGCGCGAAGTCGAGCGGACGGTCGGTCGTGACCAGCTCGTAATCGACGTGGTTGGCGGCGCACGTCTGGCGCAGCGCCTCGACGTGCGCCTTGACGCGCTCGCGGTAGCCGCCCGCGACCACGTCCGGCAGCACGGGCAGTTGCTCGGCCGTCTCCGAGTCTTCGAGCAGGAGCAGCGAGTCCTCGAACTCGAATTCAAGCTCCTTGCGGTCGAGCACGTGGAACGCGATCACGTCGTGGCCGCGGAAGCGCAGGTGCTGGAACGCGCCCGCCAGACGCTCCGGGCTCTCGTAGAAGTCCGAGACGAGCACGACGACCCCGCGCCGCGTCAGGCGGTCGGCCGTCAGGTGAAGCGCCTCCGAGAGGCGCGTCTCGCCGCCCGCTTCGAGCGTCGAGAGGCGCCCGTAGATCGTCCGCATGTGCCCCGTCCGGTTGAGCGCCGGCACGTGCGTATGTACGTCCGCGCCGAAGGCCGTCAACCCCACCGCGTCCTGCTGCCGCGCGGCGAGGTGCGCGAGCGCGGCGGCGAGGAACTGCGCGTACTGAAGTTTCGTCACGCCGCCCTCGGCCCCCGCGTAGCGCATCGACCCGCTCGTGTCCACGAGCAGCGTGAACTGCGCGTTCGTGTCGGCGCGGTACTTCTTGATGAAGAAGCGGTCGGTGCGCCCGAGCAGGCGCCAGTCGAGATAGCGCAGGTCGTCGCCCGGGTTGTACTGCCTGTACTCCGTGAACTCGGTGGAGAAGCCCGTGAACGGCGAGCGGTGCAGTCCCGCGATGAAGCCCTCGACCACCGCGCGCGCCAGCAACTCCAAAGACCCGATACGCGCCAGCACCTCCGGGTCTAAGAACCGCGGCGCCCCGCGCACGCCCGACCCCGGCGCCGCCGTCCCGGCGTCCGCCACCTTAACCTTCTTGTCACGCCTCCACCACATAACTCAAAGCGTGCGAGCCAGACTCAAAACTCAAAGCGTGCGAGCCAAACGCCGCGGAGCGGCGTCTGAATGTAGCTGGCCGGGGGCTCCGGCGGTTAACGAGCTGACGCGACGCGGCCGTTTGCTCCAACGCTGACCCGGCCTTGAAAGGCCGGGCTCCATGCAAGCGCCGCTCCGCGGCGGATTCATGCCAGCTCTTTCCGCATCGGCACGAACTCTATCGTGACGCCGTCGGCGGTCTCATACTCTACCCGTTCGCCCGCTTCGTAGCCGCGCGCGGCGTAGAGCCTGACGCCGGGGAGCGTCGCCATCAGTTCGAGGGCGCGGAACCCCTCGGCCTGCGCCTCGCGCTCGCACGTCTCAAGAATCGCGCCGGCGATGCCGCGCCGCGCCCGACCGGGGTGGACGAAGAAGGCGCGTATCTTCGCGGGCTCCGTCTGCGGGTCAAGATAGCCCGAGTCGCGCGCGGCGAAACGGTCGCCGCCGAAGAGCGTCCGACGCTTGCTCCAACCGCCGCACCCGACCGCGGAGCCTTCGGCCTCGGCGACGTAGTACGTGCCGTCGCGGATGAGGTCGGTGTCCACGCCGTAGACGGAAGCGACGGCCGCCTCGACCTGCTCGTCGGAGTAGTCGCCCCGGCTCAGGCCCCGCGCGGACTCGGCGATAAGCCGTTCGAGCGCCGCGCGGTCTTCGAGGGTCGCACGCCTGATGCGGTACTCCATCTACAGCCCCGACTTCGGCTCCGGCACGGCCTGAATCAACTGCCTGATGACCTGGTCGGAATCGACGCGCTCGGCCTCGGCCTGGAAGTTCAGGAGCACGCGGTGGCGCAGGACGGCGGGCGCGACGGCGCGCACGTCCTCGCACGAGACGTTGTAGCGGCCGCGCAGCGCCGCGCGCGCCTTGCCGCCGAGGACGAGGAACTGCGACGCGCGCAGGCTGGCGCCCCACGTCACCCAGCGGTTGACGAAGTCGGGCGCACCCTCGGAGCCGGGCCGGCTCGCGCCGACGAGCCGGACGGCGTAGCGCGCGACGGTGTCGGAGACGGGCACCTGTCGGACGAGGCGCTGGAAGGCGATGATCTCTTCGGCCGTCATCATCCGCTCGAACTCGTAGTCCTGCGGCGCGGTCGTCTGCTTGACGACGGCCACCTCGTCCTCCTCGGGCAGGTAGCCGATCTTGATCTGGAACATGAAGCGGTCGAGCTGCGCCTCGGGCAGAGGGTACGTGCCCTCCATCTCGATGGGGTTCTGCGTGGCGAGGACGTGGAAGGGGCGCGGCAGGTCGTAGCTCACGCCCTGCACGGTGACGCGCCCCTCCTGCATCGCTTCGAGCAGCGCGGCCTGCGTCTTCGGCGGCGTGCGGTTGATCTCGTCGGCCAGCACGATGTTGGCGAAGACGGGGCCGCGGATGAACTCCATCGCGCGCCGCCCCGTCGCGCGGTCCTCTTCGATGATTTCGGTGCCGGTGATGTCGGCGGGCATCAGGTCGGGCGTGAACTGGATGCGCTTGAAGGAGAGGTCGAGCACGGAGGCGATGGTGCGCACGAGCAGAGTCTTCGCGAGGCCCGGCACGCCCGTGATGATCGAGTGCCCGCCCACGAAGAGCGAGAGCAGCACCAGCTCGACCACCTCGTCCTGCCCCTTGATGGCCTTCCGTATCTCCCGGATCAAACCCTCGCGCGCCGTCGAGAGCCGGTCCAACAGCTCCTCGTCGCGCAGCACGTTCGTCTCGACCGCCATTCGTTCTCCTTAGGGATGAATGCCCGACGTAAACCCGCCGCGGAGCGGCGTCTGAACTTAGCCCGGCCTTTCAAGGCCAGGGATATTCGGCGACGTTTAATGCGTCGCGTCAGCGACGGCTGAACGGCTCGGGCGTCGCTGACGCGACGCGGGATGTTCACCACCGGCGACCGGGCGTTGAAACGCCCGGCTAAATTCAAGCGCCGCTCCGCGGCGTCTCGTCACTGACCCGTGATCGTCAGCAACAACTCCTGCGCCTTCTCGTAACTCGGCGCGGCTTCGAGCGCGCGCAGCACGGAGCGCTTGGCCTCGGCCGTCCGGCCGAGCGCGTGGTAGGCGCGGGCGACGTTGTAGTTGGCCTCGGCCGCGTTGGGCGGCCGGAGCGCGAGCGCCGACTGGAACTCGTTGAGCGCCGAGGCCGCGTCCTTCGTTTCGAGATAGAGTTCGCCCGCGCGCGCGTGCGCCGCCGGCTCGAAGGGCGCGACGTAGAAGCCGAGGCGCAGCGCTTCGAGCGCGCGCGGGCGGTCGCCCTGTTTGAGCCGCAGCTCCGCGAGCCGGCTGAGCGCCTTCAGGTTCGTCTCGTCGTGCTTCAACAGAGACTCCAAAGCCCCGGCGGCGGCGTCCGCGTCGCCCTTCTTCTCGTAGATGTCGGCCAGCGCCTCGTAAGGGTTCCCCTCGCCCGCGTACGGCGGGAACAGTTCGGCCGCGCGCCGCAGGTGTTGGATGGCGCCGTCGGGGTCGCCCTCCTCGCGCAGGAGTTGGCCCGCGCGCAGGCGCAGCGAGAAGGTCTCGCGCGCCGAGAGCATGCTGAGCACCGCGTCCTTCGGCAGACGCGACGCGTCCACCTGCGCCGCGCCGCCCAATCCCTCTTGCAGCGGCCGCGCCTTCGTCCCGACGTACTCCATGAAGGCGCGGTCGAACTCGGCCTCGCTCAACTTCAAAGCCTGCCGCAGCACGTCGGGCGTGCGCGCCTTGTCGCGATAGAGCGCGAGCATCCTGAGGACGGCGTCGAAGCCGTAACGCTCGACGACGAACTCGACGACCTGCGACGCCTGAAAGTACGCGAGCTGCACGTCGTCGGGTCGGCGCGGTCGCACGAAACCGGCGTCAAGCTCCGCGATCTTGAACCAGCGCCCGTCGGCGTGCGCGCGCAACGCAGAGGGGTTCCAACCGCCGCCCCAACCGGGGCGCGCGAGCCGCTCCTCGTAGACCGAGAGCCCCTCGGAGAACCAGCGCGGGATGCGGTAGTCGGTCATCTGAAGCGTGATGACGTGCGTGTACTCGTGCCAGAGCGTGCCGCCCCAGTTGAACTCGCCCTCGGGTCGCGCCGAGGGCGAGTCCTGCGCGATGACCTGCCCGAAGCAGACGCCCAGCGCGCCCAGTCCCGGCAGCCCCAGCGCGCGCACGGCGAAGTCCTCGTGGTTCGGGAAGAGTTCGACGACGACCGGCCCTTTCGGCGTGAAGCGGTACTTCGCGGTGAGCTTCGCGGCCGCCTCTTCGAGCAGGCCGGCGGCGAGCGGCGCGAGCACTTCCGATTCGTTCGCGCCCGCCTTGATGACGAACGCGCCGCGGCGCGTCTCGCGGAAGTCGCGCATCGCGTCGAGCAGGTCGAGCGTGTTCTTGGCCCACGCGTTGAACGGGTCGCCCCCGAAGGACTTCTCGACCTCGGCGCGCCCCTCCTCCATCCGGCCCGCACGCAGGAGCGCCATCCCTAAGCTCAGGTGCGCGCTCCACAGCCGCGGCGAGAGTTCGACGGCGCGGCGCGAGAACTCGGCCGCCTGCTCGACGCGGCGCGTGATGGTCGCGTAGTGCGCCAGCGTCTCGTAGAGACGGCCGTAGCGCGGGTTGACGGCGAGCGCCTGCGCCGCAGCGGGGGCGAAGTCTCTGTCCTGTAGATAGAGGAGCGACGCGCGCAGCGCGTGCAGTTCGGCCGCGTGCGGGTTGACGCGCAAGCCCTTGTCGATCTCGGCCGTGGCGTCCTCGTACTCGCCGGCTTCGAGTTCGAGCCCGGCCGCGAGCGCGCGCGCCTCGACCATGTTGGGGTTGATGTCGAAGACGTGCGCGAGCGCGGCCAGCACCGCCTCGTCGCGCTCGATCTTCTTGTTCAGGGCGACGCCGAGGTGCGCGCGCGCGCTGTTCGGGTTGACCTTCAGCGCGTCCGCGAAGAAGACCGCCGCCTCCGCGTAGTTGTACTTCTCCGTGAACAGCTCGCCGCCGCCGAGCTGGGCCTCGACGTACGAGGGGTCGGCGTCGATGGCTTCGGCGTAGAGGTTCCGCGCGTCCTGAAACTTTTCGAGCCGGACGAGCGCGCGCGCGACCGTCGTGAGCGTCGGCGCGTCCGCGGGCTCGCTCTCTTCGTAGAACCTGACTATCGACGTGTAGAGTTCGCGCGCACGCTGCTCCTGCCCCGTCGCTTCGAGCAGCTCCGCGCGGCGCAGGTCGCTCGCGAGCCCCGTGGCCGCGCGCTCGAACTCCTTGATCGCTTCACTGTACCGCCCGGTCGCCGCGAGCGCTTCGGCCAGCTCGTGGCGCACGCCGCCGGCCTCCGGGTGCGCGTTGAGGAACGCGCGCGCCGACGCCTCGGCCTCCGCGTAACGTCCGGTCTCCAGGTGCGCGCGCAGCAGAAGCCTCTCGGCCGCCGCGTCCGCCGGGTTCGACTTCAGACGCGCGCCCGACAACTCTATCGCACGCGCGTACTCGCCCCGCTTCAACTCGGCCTCGCCCGGCGACGAAGGGGTCAGAGGCATGTTGTCAATCGTGATTTGCGCGGAGGCGGCGGGGGCGCGTGTGACCGCGAGCGCGCAGGCGAGCAGAGAGACGCAGGCGAACGCGAGCAGGAGCTTTGCGGCCCGACCCTCGCCGAATCACGACGGCCGACAGCGCCATTCTCATCTTAAGAGCTTCCCTCACTGCACGCCCCTCTTGATGCTGCGGTTGACCTTCGCCAGAGTCACGAAGATTCTCTCAAGCTCGGCCTCGTACTCCGGCTCCGGCAGGAGCGCCTTGCGCGACTTGAGCTGCTCGACCTCTTCTTCGAGCCGCTCGCGCTCGCGCAGCAGGCGGCCGGTCTCGGCGTTGGCCGCGGCCTGCTCCGTCGAGAGTGAGTCGAGATACGTGTTGCGCGCCAACGCGCCGTCGCCGCCCTCGGCGGTCGCGTGGCCGACGCCGTCGCCGCTGTCGTCCAAGAGCGCGTGCTCGGTCGCAAGACGCCCGGCGCGCTTGTACTGCTCGGCCGTCAGGCGCGACGCGTAGTCGAAAGCTTCGAGCACGGAGACGCGGCCGTTCTGGTCGCCGTCGGCTTCGCGGGCGGCGAGCGCGGCGATGAAGTGCTCGGGGAAGCGCGTCGCGTTCTGCTCCTGCCCGCTGCGCGTCGCGGTGACGACGACGCGGCCGCGACCCGCGAGCGGCTTGATGAACTCGCCGCTCGCGCTCGCCATGTTGAAGACGACGACGCGCCGCGACGGAAGGTTACTTAAAAGCTCGGCGTACTCGCCCGCCGCCAGGTCCGGGCCGACGAGGCTGAACTTCGCCTGACGGCCGTCGAACGTGCCGTGTCCGATGAGAAAGACGAAGACCGTACTCTCCGGCCCGGCCGACGCCTTCAAAGACGCAAAGGCGCGCCGCACCTCCTCGGCCGTCGCGCGCAGGGCTTGGCCCTCGGGCGACTCCGTCATGACTGTTACTCGCGCCTCGTCGAACCCGAAGCGCCCGACGAGCGCGCGCCGCAGCTCCGCAGTCCACCCCTTGAAACGCTTCGCGAACTCCTCGTCGCCGCTCGCCCCGCTCAGGATGACGGCGAACTTGTTCGGGTCGGACACCGGCCGCGGCGCCGCGCCCTGCGCGCACACGCCCGCGGCCGCGAGGCAGCACCAGACGAGCGCGATGATGAGACGAAGCCGCATGTCAGTTAATCGAAGGCCGCGCGTCGAACGCCGCGGAGCGGCGTCTGAATGTAGCCCGGCCTTTCAAGGCCGGGGACGGACGACATTTACGTGTGCCGCGTCGCGTCAGCGACGGTCGAACGGTTCAGGCGTCGCTGACGCGACGCGGCGGTCCGGTTACATCTCAACCCGGCCTTGAAAAGCCGGGCTAAATTCGAGCGCCGCTCCGCGGCGTTCGACGCACAAGCTTCAATCAGTAACGCTCGCGGCGCTGCTCAGGCGAGCCCGTGCCGCTTGCGCAGGAACCACTCGCCGCTCAAGAGGCCGACGAGCAGGAGGAAGTTGACGGGCATGTCCCAGAGGTCTTTCGTCACGGGGCGCGAGTTGTCGGTCTGCCTGTAGGTCAGGTCATCGACGAGCGCGCCGGCCTCTTCCAGCGTGTAGTACTTGCCGCCCGTCTCGGCGGCGATGCGGCGGAGCAGCTCCTCGTTGAGCGAGGCGTCGTAGAACTCGCGGTTCAATTCCGCGACCAGAGAACTCGGACTGCGCCGCGGCCTCGCCGATGGAGGCGCCGGACGCGCTCAGCTCGATGCGGTGACGGCCCAGCTCGTCCGACTTAAACTCGCCGACGTAGACGTTCGCCTCGTCGCGCGCGGTGAAGCGGAGCGGCACCTCGACGGCCGCGCCCGAGGGCTTGACGACCCGCGCGACGGCGCGCGCGTCCGCGACCGCGTTGAACTTCTTGTCCCGAACGTCCGCAACAACGCGCACCGAATCGCCGGGGGCGTAAACGTCCTGCCCGGCCGAGACCTCGAACTGCCGCGGCGTCCCCTGCACGAGGTAACGTAACATCTGACGCCAGAAGTTCTCGTGAGCGTTGCTCTTCGAGTCCGAACGCATCCGCCAGCGCCACGTGTCGGTCGCGGTGAAGGCCAGCGCCTGCCCGCGCCCGTAGCGCTGTTGCGCGAGCAGCGTGACCGGCCCCGAAGCCCCGCGCCCTTCGGCCGCCGGGCGCCGCGCTTCCAAGAGCACGGTCGCGCCCGGCTTCACGCCCGTCGGCGCCTCCGGCACCGAGAGCGGCGGCAACTCGTTCCAAGTCTTCTGGCTCAAGCCCCGGTCGTCGCTCAGACGCGTAATCGGGTGCGAGGCGCCGCGCGCGGTGAGTTGCGGCTTGAAGGCGGGCGCGGTCGCGTTCGGGTTCGGCCCGGGCGAAGTGCCCGCGGCGCGCTGCGCAATCGTGACCGGGAGCGCGTCGGACACAGGCGTCCCGGCGTAGCCGCCCGCGCCGAACGCGTAGCTCCCGCCTAGAGCGAGCAGCCCCCCGCCGCGCCGCGAGACGAAGGCTTCTACGGCGCGCAACTGTTCGATTGAGAAGAAGCTCGCCTCGACGCTCCCGAGCATCAGGCCGTCGTACGTGAACAGCTCCTCCTCCGTCTTCGGGAAGCCCCCGGCCAGCTCCGCCTCGCCCGAGACGCCCTGCCGGTAGAGCTTGTTCTCGCCCGTGCGCAGCAGGGAGACCAGCTCGACGTTCTTCTCGCTACGCCCAAGTGACTCGCGCAGCTTGCCCAACTCCCAGCGCGGCTCGCCCTCGATGTAGAGGACGCGCAGAGGCCCCTCGACGACCTCGACCAGGGCCTCGCGCCGGTTGTTCTCCAGCGTCAGCTCGTCGGCGAGCGGCTGCACGTCGAACGTGTAGCGATGCACGCCCGCCGTCGCCGGGATCAACTCCATCCGCACGACCTCGGTCTCGCCGCCGCGCAAGTTGAACTCCTCGGTCTTGACGGCGCGGCCGTCCTCGCTCGCGGCGATCCTGACTTTGGTCGCGCCGTAGCCGCTCGCGCGCACGAACGCCTCGACCTCGACGCTCGACCCGACCAGCACGCGGCGCGGCAGGTTGACGCGCGAGAGTTCCGCGTCCGCCGGCCTCCGCGCGTCGCCGACGCCGACGGTGTAGACGGGCAGGCCGCGCGCGCGCAGGTTGCGCAGCTCCGCGGCGAGGTCCGCGCCCGCGTTCGCCGCGCCGTCCGAGACGAGCACGACGGCCGACAGCGGCGCCCCCGTCGAACGCCTCGCCGCCTCCGCGAGCGCCCCGCCCACGTCGCTCGAAAGGCCCTCGCCGGTCAGCTCTTCGCCGCCGTCGCCGATGTTGTTGAGTTGGTTCGAGAAGCCGTACGACTGCGTCTTGAACCTCTCTTGCAGGCGCCGCTGGAAGGGCTTGTCCGCGTCGAAGAGTGCGCCGCGCATCGCGTCGAGCCGCGTGAGCCCGTTCCCCGCGTCGGCCATCTGCATGCTGCGCGAGTCGTCGGCGACGAGCGCCACGGTGCTGCTGCGCGGGACGACCGAGGGGACGACGACCACCGGCTTCAAGAGCAGGAAGAGGATGAGCAGGAAGAGCGCGGAGCGCAGCGCGATGAGCCCGACGCGGGTCTGTCCGCCGACGCGCAGGCGCGGACGCACGTACGCGAAGTAGACGAAGGCGAGCAGCGCGAGCGCGCAGGCGACGATGACGAGCGCGTGCGGGCGCACCTCGAAACCGAAACGCCCGTTCGTGAAAACGGCACGCTCATGACCCGACAAAAACTGCACGAGTCGTTCCATGAAGCGGAAACCATCCACAGCCCCCCGCCGGGAGATTGGTTAGGGGATTTGAGTCGAAGAGAAAATTCAAACGCCCCGGCGGCCCCGGACAACTCCTAAACCGACCGGCGACCCTCCGAAGCGTTGGCGATGACGACAATATCCAATCTGCGAAACCGAAAGTCAACACCCTCTCGGATGCTTCCCGCACCCCCCGGCGATGGCCGGCCGCGCGCCGTCCACACCGACTTAACTTCCTACCGTTTTCTGAACCCCGACCCGAGCGCGACGCCCGACCGCCGCTCCTCGAACGCGCGCACGACGCAACCCGTTACCTCTTCGGCGGCCGCCGCGGGTCGCTTCCCTCTTTCGTTGATGCCGCAGACGGCCGTCGTACACGCGTGGTCGAGCGTCGGGGCTCCAGCGCAGGCCCCCCGCCGCGTCGCGCCCGTAGGTGATGTAGGCCGAGAGCATGTTCAGACCCGTCCCCGGCCGCTCGCCGATGAGGTGGACGACCGCGTCCACGCCGAGCAGCTCGCCCGCGTGATAGCCCGCGCGCACGCGCCCGTTCGTGACGACCACGTCCGTCTCGCCGACGTGCAGGCCCGCCTCCGTCAGCCCGCGCCGCAGCCGCGGCAGGACGCCGCGCAGATTCTCGTTGAGCGCGTCCGCGTTCAGACCGTCCGAGAGCACGAGCTGCACGCGCGGCCTGCGCCCGCCGTAGAGGCCCGCGACGTTCGCCGCGTCCTCCGGCCGCAGAAGCTCGCCCGCCGCAGGCTCCGAAAGATACTGCTCCCGGTCGCTCGCGCGCGTGCGCACACGCAGTTGATGCGGACTGACTTCGCGCAGGACGCCTTCGTCGAGCGTCGAGTAGAGCGCGCGCCGCGCGTGACTGTAAATCTTCCCGAGCCGCGCCTCGACCGCGGGCGGCGCCGCGTACTCGCCCGCGTGCCCGAAGCCGAGGTCGTAGCCGCGACCGGAGATGGACTTGATCTTCTTCAAAGCCTCTTCGCGCAGCGCCTCGTCCGTGCGCCGGTCGCCGCCGGCCTTCACGTATGCGGCGTAGAGCGAGGCCGCGCTCGCGGGCGAAGCGAGCGGGAGCCCCTGCCTGTCCATCACGCCAAGCTCGTTCAGACGCCTCCGCATCGGCGTGGAGATGCGTCTCCCCGTCTGCCTGCGCAACTGCGGGTGCTCGCGGAACGAGGTCGTCAGGTAGCCGAGCATCGGGTCGGCGTTCCCGGCGACGGCCATCAGGTACGCGGGCGCCGCCGCGGAGACGATCTCGGCCGTCAGCCGCTTCAGCTCCGCCGGCTCGATGCCCATGTGGAAGGTCGAGCACACGTCGAGCCCCATCGTCAGGCCGTGCAGCTTCGCCATCAGCGTGTCTTCGAGGCACGCGCGCAGAAGTTGTTCGCCCGTCCGGAAGACCTCCGGCCCGATGAAGCCGGCCACGTCGTTGACGATCATCCACGCGCCCGCCCTCTTCCCGATGTGACGCGCCACGCCGTAGCTGCGCGCTTCGAGCGTGACCATGTCCACGCCCTCGGCCGCGCCGTTCGTCACCTCCGAACCCTGCCCCGTCTCGAAGTAGAGGCCGGGGAAGCCGCGCGCCAGTTCGACCAACCCCTCCACGTCCAGACCCACCATCCCGCCGAGCGCCTTCGAGGTGCCGGCGAGGCTCTGGAAGCCCACGTCAACCTTGACGCGTTCGCGCGCGCTCGACTGCTTCACGATGTCGGAGAGGACGCAGTAGCGCGTGGGGAGTTTCAGGCGTTCGACGACGGAGCGGAGCAGCTCTTCGAGGCGGACGATTGACTCCACGTCGTCGCCCGCGGGGTTCAGGCCGAGGATAACGTCGCCGCAGCCGTAGCTCAGACCTTCGAGGACGGAGAAGAGAATCTCCTCCTCGTCGTCGCCGGGGCTGTTCGGCTGCAAGCGCGACCCGAAGTGGCCGGGCGCGCCGACCGCGACGCCCTCGCCCGGCAGAGGGTTGAAGAGCGAGCGCGCGACCGTCGATAGCTCGTCGTTCGTCAACAGCCTGACGACCGCGGCGATGGCTTCGCTGCTCAGGCCGTCGCGGTAGCGGCGCACCCACCCGGCGCCGCCGCGGCCGAGCAGAAGGCTCTTCAATCCCCCGACCGTCAGGTGCGCGATCTCCGCCGCGAGCCCGCGGTCGAGTGAAGCGTCGAGCGCCTCGCTCACGCCGTCTTCGACGAACGCGTTCGCCGAAAGCTCCCCGAGCGTGAACGCGCCGAGCGCCGCACGCGCCGACGCGCGCACGGCCCCGTCACGCGTCCCGCCCACGCCGAGGTCGCCCTCCTTGAACTCGTTGGCGAGCGCGAACGTCCGCAAAAGCTCCTGTCGGTTGAAAGCCATGTCTTCGAGGTCTCTCCGGCCCAGATTCTATCCCGAACAGACAAAATTCAGGAGCGAACGGCAAACACCGGAGACGGCCGCGGCGGGTGCAGCCTAAAGTACGCTTCTCGGCGCACGGGTGTAGCCATGAGTGGACAGTATGGGCGCGCGGGGCCGCCATTCCGGCCACTTTGCCGCGCTGCCCCGGCGGTATGCGAGTTGCACTTCACTCGCCAGCCCCTGGCTCACTGGTCAAACTAGCTTTCCGACTTAACCCCCGTGTGCCTTCGCCCGCGCACACACCACACCGCCGTATGCCATCGCGCCCACCGGTGTCGTCGAAGTTCATTTCACTAAGAGGAGAAAGTCTTATGTCTTATATCTTCAGAGGTAAGCTCTGCGGTTACATCTGTCCCGACTGCCGGGAGCCGCTGTCGAAGGTCAGGGTGCGGCTCTACCGCGCCGGCGACGACCGTGAGGTCGTCGCGCGCGCCGTCGCCAACCCGAAGGACACGTTCGCCATCCTCAACGAGGAGCAGGTGGACGAGCGGAGGTCGCGCCTCATCGCCGAAGCCGAGACCGACGACGACGGCGGCTTCGTCTTCGAGCTTCAGGATGAGAAGCAGTACGACGGCGGCCCCGTCAAGGTCGATGTCTACTGCACGACCGTGCCGCGCGCCCGGCCGCAGCGCCAGGAGAGCGAGCCCGTCCAGTTCACCATCACGACCCTTCAGCCGCAGTGGCGCGACGGCGAGCGCGCGCTCGTCGCCTACTGGGACTACTGCCTGCCCGCACGCTACTGGTGCCTCGTGCGCGGCCGCTTCCGCGCGTGGACGATCTGCGGCAAGGTCGTGCTCTGCCACCAGAAGCCCCCGACGCCCGTCCCCGGCGTCCGCGTCCGCGCCTTCGACGCCGACATCGTGCAGGAGGACGAGCTGGGCTCGGACATCACCGGCCCCAACGGACACTTCCGCATCGACTACACGTCGGCCGACTTCAAGCGCACGCCCGTCTCGTGGATTAGCTGGGAGTGGGTGAGCGGCCCCGATCTCTACTTCCGCGTTGAGTCGCTCGGCGGCGGCACGCTCCTCGCCGAAGACCCCGCGCGCGCGCGCCAGTCCGACCGCGAGAACGTCGGCCACTGCTTCTGCGTCACGCTCTGCGTGGACGAAGCGCCGCCCGTCACGCACGCGTGGTTCACGCACGTCGGCGACTTCGACATCAACTCCGACATCAGCCTCGTCACGGGGCTCACCAACGCCGCGCAGCCCGCGGGCATGCCGAACGCGCACGGCGGCCCCGGCTACGGCTTCTACGACGGCATCTACGGCGAGGGCATCAAGCTTGAGGGCGACTGTCCTTCCACGCACCCCTTCGGCGGCGGACAGCCCATGCGCTACCGCTTCCGCTACGAGGACATCGTCAATGACCCCGGCAACCTCCACCCCATCACGGCGAACATGTTCACGGCCGTGGATGTCGGCGTGCGCGTCGTGAACTGGGATGTGGACGGGACGGGCGCCGTCGCGAGGCCGCAGACCATCTGGGTCGGCCCGACCGGCTCGGAGACGCCGCCCCCGCCGCCCACTCCGCCCGCCGTGCCGCCCGGCACCCCATGGGGGCCGGTGCCGCCGGCACTGATGAAACCGGACGCCGACGGCTGGGTGCAGGTAGACCCCGCGTCGAACCTGCACGGCTACTCCGGGCCGCTGCTCTACTTCCGCACCGCGACGGTCGTCTCGGGCGGCGGTGCGCCCGGCGACGGCGCCGGCAACGCCGTGAGCGACCCGAAGAACGGCACGCCGCTGCGCATCCGCTTCGAGGCCGAGCCGGTGGCCGGCCCCTCCATCGGGGCGCCGACCGTCAGCAACGAGCTCGCGCGGATTCACATCAACAACTGGGTGGAGGTCATTGAACTCAACCTCCAACAGTTCATGGTGGCCGGAGCCAACTGCTGCTCGCCGATTGACGACAACCTCGACATCCTCTACACAGCCGACCACGAGCTGATGAAGAGTTGGGGCGTCGGCATTTCGAGCTGCGCGAGCGGGCTCGGCTGGTCGGCGCCGGCGCTGCCCGGAGGCACGGGGCCGCGCGGCGGCAACGGCACCAGCTCGCACAACACCTCGGCGTGGCCGAACTGTTCGTACCTCGTCTCGCTCTCGACCCACAGGTCGTTGACCGACGGCGAGGACGACGCGCTCAGCAACGGGACGCAGTTGACCTTCTGCATCGAGCACTGAGGCTCGTCAACAAACCGTCTCGTCGCCGCAGGCGGACGATGACGAAGAAGCCCGGCGCATGAATCCATGCGCCGGGCTTCTTCCTCAGAAAACTTGAACCCTGACCTTCAAGGCTTGCCGACGGGCTCAAGCCGGAACTTGTATGCGTAGGTTTGGCGGGGAGGCGGTACTCCTCGTGCGGCTGCGCGCCCCAACTGTCGTCGCCGCCGACGCCCATCTGCCTGTAGTCGAGGTTGACCGTGATCTCCTTCGACATCTGAATCTCGGCCGAGTGCTTCGCGCGCTCAAGCTCCGACATCCGGAACGGCCACGCGCTGAAGTTAGATCTCCGCCGGGCCGACCGCGCGCAGCCCCGCGCCCGCGGCGTTCGTGAACGTCACCCAGCGCACGTCCGTGCGGTTGCCGTTCTCCTGCGGCTCGACGTACGGCGTCCACAGCTCGTCCACCGTCGAGCGGTAAATCCCGACGGCCGCGCCCGTCCTCCGGTCCCAGTACGTCTCGTGCGGCCCGCGCCCGTACCACTCGACGTGGCGGAACTCGCCGGGGATGAGCATCTGCATCCCGACGCGCGGCAGCTCCGGCGCGCCCGCGGCTGGGCGTGAGCGCGCTCTCGACTTCGATCACGCCGTCGCCGTAGAAGGTGAAGTTGGTGCGCGTCTTCGACCCCTCGGGCGGGAGCGACGCCTCGGCCGTCACGCGCGCCGCGCCCGCGCCTAGACGCTCGACGGAGACGCTCGTCACCTTCCGCTCGGCGGCGGCCGTGCGCCAGACGCCGAGCCGCTTCGACATCTGGTTGCCGCGGTCGTTGTCGAGGGGCGCGCGCCAGAAGTTCGGCGCGA
Source organism: uncultured Acidobacteriota bacterium (assembly GCA_963726735.1). Taxonomy (GTDB): domain Bacteria; phylum Acidobacteriota; class Blastocatellia; order Pyrinomonadales; family Pyrinomonadaceae; genus QHXN01. The sequence goes on along the minus strand of CAVSDM010000016.1, from coordinate 1,073,396 downwards.
GCGGCCCCGCGATGAGCGGGCGCCCGTCCACCTCGTACGCTTCGAGCGCGCCGCTCTGCCTTGCCGACGCGCGCGAGGAAGCGCGGCGCCGCGCAGCGTCACCGCGTCGGCCGTCTCGGAGACGGTGAGCTCGGGCGCCGAGGCCGCGCGATGGCCGGCACCGCGCGCCCGCTGTAAGGCATCGCGAACTGATCCCACGCGACGACGTGGCCGCTCTTCGCCCACGGCGTGCCGCGCCCGAGCGCGAACGTCACCTTGAGGTAATACTCGGCGCCGGGCCTCAGCGCCGGCCGCCCAAGGCCGAGCGTCAGCTCCTCCGACTGCCCGGCCGGCGTGCGCAGGCGCGGCAGAGCGCCGCGCCGGATGACCATGCCGTCCTCCGTCAACTCCCATGAGCCTTTGACGAACGAGAGGTCGCTGAAGAGGTGCTTGTTGCGCACGCGGACGCGGCCCGCGTCGAGGTCAACCGGCTCGACCTTGATGAACTGGTAGACCTTCTTCACCTCTTCCAGCTCGGGCTGCGCGCGCCGGTCGGCGAAGACGAGGCCGTCGCCGCCGTTGCCGTCGTTCGGCCGGTCGCCGTAGTCGCCGCCGTAGGCCCAGAGGTCGCGGCCGTCCGCCGTCTTTTGCGAAAGTCTGGTCAACCCAGTCCCAGATGAAGCCGCCGTGGAAGTGCCGCTGCGACTCCAAGCACGTCCCAGTACTCCTGCAAGTTCCCGACGCTGTTGCCGAGCGCGTGCGCGTACTCGACGAGGTAGAAGGGTTTGCCCGTCGCCCTTCTGCTCCCAGTACTTCACGAGGTTCTGCGGCTTCGTGTACATCGGGTTGAAGGCGTCGCTGTGGACGCTCGCGCCGCCCTCGTAGACGAGGACGAGTTCCGGGTGGTTCTGCTTCACCCACGCGCGCGCCGCCTGCGAGGTTGCGCCCCCAGCCGGCCTCGTTCCCGAGCGAGAAGAGGAAGATGCTCGCGTGGTTCTTGTCGCGCTCGACCATGCGGCGGACGCGCTCGACGTGCGCGTCGGTGAAGTCCTCGCCGTCGGAGATGCGCTGCTTCGTCGTTCGCGCCGTAGCCGTGCGACTCGATGTTGGCCTCGTCCTGCACGTAGAGCCCGTACTCGTCGCACAGTTGATACCAGCGCTCGTCGTTCGGGTAGTGGCTCGTCCGCACGGCGTTGATGTTGTGCCGCTTCATCAGCAGGATGTCCTTCAACATCATCTCGCGCGTCGTGACCTGCCCGAGGTCGGGGTCGTGCTCGTGCCGGTTGACGCCCTTGATCATGACGGGCGGCCGTTGACGAGCATCTGCCCGCTCTTGATCTCGACTCTGCGGAAGCCGAGCCGCCACGGGACGACTTCGAGCACGCGCCCGTCTGCGAATCCTTCAGGGTCAGCGACCAGCGTGTAGAGGTTCGGCTCCTCGGCCGACCACTTCAGCGGGTCGGTCACGTCCTGCGACAATTCGAGCGAGTCCTCGTCGCCGCTCGGCGCCGTGCCGTCGCCGTCACAGGCGCGCCGACCACGGCCGCGCGCGTCGAAGAGCTTCGCCTGAAGCGTGAACTTCTCCGGCGCGCCGCTCGCGTTGCGTACCTTCGCGTTGACCGCGAGCGTGCGTCCGCGTACCGCGCGTCGAGGTGCGTGCGCGCGTAGAAGTCGCGGAGGTGGACGGGCGCGCGCGCGACCAGCTCCACGTCGCGGAAGATGCCCGACAGGCGCCAGAAGTCCTGGTCTTCCAGATAGCTCCCGTCCGAGAAGCGATAGACCTCGACGGCCACGGTGTTCGTCGCCCGGCCGGACGTAACGTCGTGACGTTGAACTCCGCGGGCAGACGCTGTCCTCGCTGTAGCCGACCTTCTGCCCGTTGACCCACACGTAGCAGGCCGAGTTCACCCCGCGCAGCACGAGGAACGTCTCGCGTCCGCCCAGCCTCCGGGACGTTGAAGGCCCGCCGGTAGGAGCCGACGGGGTTACGCTCGTCGTACGTCGTCCAGTCCTTCGGCGGCTCGCCCATCACCTTCGGCGCGTCGCGCTTGAACGGGTAGATGATGTTGAGAAAGATGGGCGTGCCGTAGCCCTCGAACTCCCAGTTCGCGGGCACCGATCTCCTTCCACGCGGACACGTGGAACTCGGGCTTGTAGAAATCGACCGGCCTGGCGGAGGGCTGCTTCACCCAGTTGAACTTCCAACGGCCGTTCAGAGACATCACGAACGGCGAGCCGGGGGCGGGCGCCGCGCCGGGGCGAACGCCAACACGCCGCGCCGCGCCGCGGCCTCGTCGGGGTATGGAACGAAGGTGGGTGCGCGGGCTCCTTGTTGAGGGTTGAAGACGCGCGGGTTCTCCCAGTCGGGCGTGTCGGCCTGCCGCGCCTGCGACGGGGCGGCGAACAGGCGATTAGAAGAATGACGGCGAAGAAGAACCTTCTCATCGTTTGCCCCCCGGCCCGGCTTAGGGCGGCCGACCCACTCGCGGAAGTTTCGGTCGAAGAGGCGCGCGGCGTCGCGCTCGACCTCGGCGCGCGTGACGAGCGCGGCCGCTCTCAAGCAGGCGCTCGTATGATGCGGCGAGCGCGTCGGCGACGAGCGGCGCGAGTGCTTCCACTTGTAGACCAACTGTTCGAGCACGCGCGCGTCCGAGTGCTGCGGGATGAAGGAGGTGCCGAGCAGCTCGATGCGCTCCGTCGTCATCTCCCTGATGATCGAAGGGTTGTTGAGGAGCCACCAGCAGCCGAACGGCATCAGGTTCCGGAACTTGCGCGCCGACACGCACAGCTCGTGCTGGTTCTCGCGCGACAGGAAGGTCGAAAGGAAGCGCACCTCCGGGTTCCCCGCGCACAACGCCCGACGGCCGACACGTCGGCGCGCCCCAGGCCGTCGCCCGCCGCCCGCAGCGCCGGGTTTATGCCGCGCCGCACGCCGACCATCAGCGCGAACGGGAGGGCGTGCGCCGCGCGGTCGGCAGCACGACCTCGCGGATGACACGGTCGCGCGCGTCCGCGGCCGGGTATCGAAATCGTCGGGCAGCGACACCGCCATGTAGAGCGGCCGCATCGCCCGATCCACGCGTCGAGGAAGCGCCGCACCTCCCTCACGGTCGCGCCGGACATCCCCCGGTCAACCTCGTACCCGCGCGCCGCGAGCGCTTCCGCGGAGTTCCCCAGTCGTTGAGCAGCCCGTCCATCCGCAGCGCCGCGTGGAAGCGCCCGTCGACGTTAGCGCCGCCCTCCCAGACGCTCGCCTCACGCGCGTCGAAGGGGTCGTTGGTCATCGCCACGTCGCTCACGCCCGCCAGCCCAAAGACGCGTCCGAGGTGCGCGGCCGGGTCCTGCGCGCGGAAGAACTCGCGCGCCTCCCGTCAGGTCGGGCGCGGCCGTGTCGAGGCCGAACGCGTCGAGTACGGTGACGACGCCGCGCGCCGCCTCCGACACAGGCGTGTTCTCCACGAAGAGCGTCCGCCACACGAGGTCGGCCTGCGCAGGCTTTCATCCGCCAGAACTCCTCGTAACTCACGCGCGCGGAGCGGAAGGTCTCGGCGACGAGGTAGTGATACGTCAGAAGCTCGTCGATGCCCGACAGGCTCAGTTCGCCGAACTCCGGCGCGAAGAGGTGCGTGTGCATGTCGAAGACCGGCACGGCCCCGACGACCTCCGACACCTGCCTCCGCAGCTCTTCCCCGCCTCGAAGGCGCTTCGTCTCAATCACGCTGCTCGTCATCAATTTTCCCTCGCGGATTTTAATTAGGTCGGTCCCCACCCGCGGTAGCGGGTGAGTACTCTGCCACACGACGGCCCTACGGGTAACAACGGCCCATACCACTACCGCGGATGGTACTGACCCGCTTGCCAAAGTCGCGGCCCTCATCATAACCGCTCACTTCCCTTCCTTCATAAGCTCGCGGTAGAAGCCCTGCAAGACGTAGAAAGCCTGCTTGCGCTCGCCGCGGTTCGAGATGAGCCCCTTGCGGTTGTAGAAGTCCTGTATGCGCGGCAGCGGCCGGCGCGGCGAGCGGAAGTCGTCAGAATCCACGGCGACATCCCGCGCAAGATGGATCCGCCGCAGCATCTCGATCTGGTGCTCGTAGATGTCGCGCTGATACTCCTCCGTCCAGCGCTGCCCCTTGTCGCCGTGGTGGCCGGCGAGCGCGTCGCCGCCGAACTCGCTGATGACGAGCGGCTTTTTTCAGGTCACCTTCCATTGTCAGGCGGTCGGCCTTCTCCGGCGGGCCGTCGTTCCAGCCGATGTACTCGTTGCAGCCGAGCACGTCGAGATACTCGCCCAGAGGGTCATCAACCACCTGCGTGTTCGGGTCGCTGTAACGCCGCTCGTTGGCGGCGGTCAGCAGCCGCGTCGGGTCGAGCGCGCGCGCGTGGTCGATAGGCCTCGCAGAAACTTTTTCCGCGGCTCGCTGACCGGCGTCTCGTTGGCCACCGACCAGAGGATGACCGAAGGCGCGTTCCTGTCGCGCGTGATGTTTTCGCTGAGCTGGTTCCTGGCGTTCGCGTAGGTCTCGGGGTTGTCCCAGAGAATCGTCCAGTAGACGGGCATTTCCGACCAGACCAAAAGGCCCATCTCGTCTGCCACCCGCGTCATCTGCTCGTTGTGCGGGTAGTGCGCGAGGCGCACGAAATTGCTGCCTAGCTCCTTCGCCCACGTCAGGAGCATCCGCGCGTCCGCCTCGTTCAAGGCGCGGCCGCCGCGCAGCGGCGCCTCCTCGTGGATACAGATGCCGCGCAGGAAGATCGGCCGGCCGTTCAAGAGGATGTCCGTCCCGCGGGTCTCGATGCTGCGGAAGCCGACACGCTCTTCGACCGAATCGGCGCCGGACGAGATGACGACCTGGTAGAGCTTGGGACTCTCCGGCGACCAGAGCTCGAGCCGAGCTTTGAAGCTGACTGGGGCGTGGCCATCGGCATCGGTCGTGAAGTCTGCTTCACGCTGCTTCCGGTATCTCGACGGTGACCGCCTTATTTGCCGCCGCCGCGCCGTCGAGCTTGACCCAGCCGGCGACCTCTTCGCGCGAGCCCTTCTTCAGTTGGACAAAGTAGTCGCGGATGAAGGTCTCCGGCACCTCAATGAGAGCGACCTCGCGCGTCAGCCCGCCGTAGTTCCACCAGTCGGTATTGAGTGTCGGCACGGCGTCGCGCCGGCGCTTGTTATCCACCTTGACGACGAGGAAGTTATCCGTTCGCGGACGAGGTTTGTGATCTCAAAGTTGAACGGCGTGAAGCCGCCCTCGTGGCGTCCGAGCTTCTCGCCGTTTAGGTAGACGACAGCCTGGTAGTTGGCCCCGCCGAAATAGACGAAGAGCCGGGTGCCAGACCTTTTTAGGTAGTCGAAAGACTTCTTGTACCAGATGGTGCCCTCGTAGAAGAGCAGCTTTCGTCTTGCGAGTTCCAGTCGCCGGGCACGTTCAGCTGCGGAGAGGTATCGAAGTCGTACTCGACGAGATCGCTTGGGCTTTTCGGTTTGGCGTTTTTGAAATAGCCGTTGGGACTGGGCTGATAGCGGTAATCGTAATAACCGTTCTCATAAGGGTCGATAATCGTCTGCCACCGGCCGTCGAGGCTTAAAGTGTGGCCGGCCGCCGACGTTCGTCATCAGCGGCGACTGCGCCCGCGCGGACACGGTACAAAAAAAGGAAGGCCGCGCAGAGCGCCGCGACTTTTATCTTCAAGTTGACGACCTCCGGCAGTTATGAACCACAGAGACAGAGAGACACGGCTGGTTGATGGCTACAGATCGAGAAGCCGTGTCCCGGTCTCTCGCTGATGAGCCCCTCTCCGCTATCGACACCCGTCGTAGTATCATCCCGCGGTTCGCTGATTCACTCTTCGAGAGGCCCACATCATGCCACGCTTCCGCAGCGCGTCGCTCGCCTGTGTCGCGCTCCTGCTTGTCTCCGCGGTGCAAGCTCAGGCGCAGCGCCGCCGCGCGAGGGTCGCGCCGCGCGCCGCATACTCGACGCTGAAGGCCCAACGCGTCTCGCTCGCCGACGGCAGGTCTTTCAACCTGAATCTCCCGGAAGGCTTCCGTCTGTCGGTCGCGGCCGAGGGCTTGAAGCGCGTGCGCTTCATGGCGCTCGCGCCCGACGGGCGCGTCTTCGTCACAGACATGCACGACCTGACCGACAACCGTAAGGGCGCCGTTTACGTCCTCGAACAGTTCGACCAAGCGCGCAAAAAATTCCTGAAGGTCACGCCCTACCTCACACGCTTGCGCAACCCGAACAGCGTCGCCTTCCACACGGACGAGCGGGGCCGCGACTGGTTCTATCTCGCGCTGACCGACCGGCTCGTGCGCTACCGCTACGTGGCCGGCGCCGACGCGCCGAAGGCGCCCCCGAAGTGCTCGCGACCTTCCCCGACTACGGGCTCGACTACAAGTACGGCGGCTGGCACCTGACGCGCACGCTCGCCTTGGCTCGAACGACAAGCTCTACGTCTCGGTCGGCAGCAGTTGCAACGCCTGCGTGGAGAAGGAGGACGTGCGCGCGACCGTCATCGAGATGAATCCGGACGGCACGGGCCGCGCTTCTACGCGCGCGGCCTGCGCAACGCCGTCGGCCTGCGCTGGGTGGACGACGCGCTCTACGCGACCAACATGGCCGCCGACCATCTCGGCAAAGATAAGCCCGCCGACACGATGTACGCGCTGTAAGCGGCACGAACTACGGCTGGCCCTACTGTTACCAGTCGGGCGCGCGCCTCTTCGCCGACGCCGAGTTCAACCCGCGCGGCCGCAAGCTGCGCTGCCGCGACGTGCCGGCCGCGCTCGCCGCCTTCGACGCGCACAGCGCGCCGCTCGGGCTCGAACATTTCGGCGCGGGCGAGCCGGATGAGTTGGCGGGCTCGTTCCTCGTCGCACTACACGGCTCGACGAACAAGAGCCTCGGCCGCGGCTACCGCGTCATGCGCGTGCCCGAGCGGGGCGGCGCCCCTTCCGATTTCATCACGGGCTTCCAGCAGGCGGGCAGAGTCTACGGACGCCCCGCAGACATCTTCCGTCTCGACACGGGCGCCTTCCTCTTAACAGACGACCACGCGGGCGTCGTCTACTACGTCTACAAAACAGTAGTGGCAGAGGCGGTACGCAGTCGCCGCCGGACTTTAACTGCCTACTGTCATCTGCCTACTGCCGCAGGCGCCACTTGATGCGCGTGTAGGCGATGCGGAAGCCCTGCCGCTCGGCGTTGCGCTGCGAAGCGCTGCCGGGCTGCGCGCACATCATGGCGATGTCGCAGCCGCGCTCGGCGGCGTAGGCGAGGCGCGCGTCGAGCAGCGCCAGTTGCGCGCCGCGCCTGCGCGCCTCGGGGACGGTGCTCGCGCCGGCCAGCAGCGCCACGCCCTCGTGGATGCTCATCGCGCCCGTGGCGATCGGCTCGCCGTCCAGCTCGGCCAGAAACGAGAGCGCCGGCCCTCGCGCGCTGACGCGCGACAGCCCGAGTATGAAGTCGCGACACTCCTCGAACTCGCTCCACCCGCGCGCCGCCGTCTGCGCCCAAAGCTCGTGCCTCGTCCGGGCCGACGAGGCGCACGCTGACGCCCGAGTCGCGCGGCGCGCCGGGCGTCGCGCGAGCGGAACGGAACATCACGCTCGTGAACTCGAACGGCTGGTAGCCGCGCTCGTTCAGCAGGGTGAACGTCGTCGGGTCGGCGAGCGGGCTGACCTCGTGGAAGACCGGCGCCCCGCGCTCGCGGAAGAACTCTTCGATGCGCCCGAGGTCTGCGTCGGACGTCGGCCTCGAAGAGGCCGAGCCCGAACGTCTGCGTCAGCGGCGACTCGACGCCGTCGAACATCGCGTAACAGCCTGCGACCTCGGTCCAGCGCGCGCCGCTCTCGGGCTCCACAGAGGCGCGCGCCTCCACGAACTCCAAGTTGCCCTGCGCCTCGGCGCGCTCCAGCCGCCGCGACAGGTGCAGGTCGGAGAAGATGAAGGGCACTTCGTCAATCATCCCGGCGAGGCCCGCGACGACGGCGATCAGCTCGGCGGGCTCGACGGGCTTGGCGACGTGGATCTGGAAGCCGGCGCGTCGAGCGCCCGCGCGCGGTCCTCGGTGCGGGCGTACGCCGTCAGCGCGGCCGCCGGGCGTCGCCCGCCGGTCCGCGCGGCAGCGCGCGGACGCGCCGGATCAGCTCGTAGCCGTCGTCGTCCGGCATCCCGACGTCGCGAGACGAGCACGTCGGGCCGCCAGCGCTGCAGCACGCGAGCGCCTCGGCCGCGGACGCGGCGGTCAGACCTCGGCGCCGCAGTGCTCGAGGATCGCCGGCAACAGGCTCGCGCGCGTCGGGCTCGTCGTCGACGACCAGCACCCGCAGGCCGGCGAGCGCGGGCGGCGCGGCCGGCGCGCCGACGGCCTCGGCGCACGCCGGCAGCTCTGCGCTGGCCGCGGCGTCCGTCCCGCATCGCGGACGGCCGGCGAGCGGGAGCCGCACGATGAACGTCGCGCCGCTGCCCTCGCCCGCGCTCTCGGCGCGCGACGGTGCCGCCGTGCAGCTCGACCAGGTGGCGGACGATCGCGAGGCCGAGGCCGAGCCGCCGTGGCGGCGCGTCGTGCTCGCGTCGGCCTGGCGGAAGCGCTCGAAGACGTGCGGCAGGAACTCCGGCGCGATGCCCTGGCCGGTGTCGCTGACGCGCGATCTCGACGTGCGAGTCCGACGCGCGCGAGCGCGCACCTCGACCGGCCGCCCCGCGGGCGTGAACTTCACCGCGTTCGAGAGCAGGTTCCAGACGACCTGCTGCAGCCGCGCCGGGTCGCCCGTGACCGGCCGCGGCGGCGGCGTCGAGCATCACGTCGAGCGCGACGCCCTTGGCCTCCGCCGCGGGGCGGACCGACGTCGACGCGCCGCCTCGACGACCGCGCGCGAGGTCGACCGGCTGCGACGTCGAGCCGCAGCTTGCCGGCGACGATGCGCGAGACGTCGAGCAGGTCCTCGATGAGCTGCGCCTGGCGCGCGCGTTGCGCTCGATGACCTCGAGCGCGCTCGCGCGCTCGCCGTCCGACGATCTGCCCGTCGGCGAGCAGCTGGGCCCAGCCGAGGATCGCGTCGAGCGGCGTCCGCAGCTCGTGCGAGAGCGTCGCGAGGAACTCGTCCTTCAGCCGGTTGGCGCGCCTCGGCCTCGGCGCGCGCGGCCTGCTCGCGCGCGAGTTCAGCCGCGCCTCCTCGGCCGCCTTGCGCTCGGTGATGTCGCGCATCACGCCGACCGCGCCAGCTTCTCGCCGCCGGGGCCGTCGACGGCGCCGCCGCTGGCGAGCACGGTGCGCGGCGCGCCGCCCCCTTCGGCACGACGACCATCTCCGCGTCGCGGACGCGCTCGCCCCGCAAGGCGCGGTAGAGCGGCGTCTCCTCCCTGCGCATGCGCGTGCGGCCGTCGGGCTGGTAGAGGTCGTAGTAGTCGGTCCAACTGTCGGCCGTGACGGGCAGCTCGGCGAGCCCGTGCAGCTCGCGCGCGGCGTGGTTGAAGACGGTGAGGGCGCCCGCGGCGTCGCAGGCGACGATGGCGTCCTCGATGTTTTCGAGGGGCGCGTCGATGAAGCATTGCGGCTTCTGGCCGGAGGTCCCCGCGACAGTCTTCATCTAAACAGATGGACTGTGCGGCCGCCCGCTTCCCCTTGTCGCACTCGACGCCCTCAGCCGCCGGCCATGGCGCCGACGACCAGGAACGGCTCTCGTCCCGTGTCGACCGCCTCGGGCAGCGGCGCGTCCGGCGGCTCGTGGGACAGGTCCTGCTCGCAGGCGAAGAAGCGCACGAACGGCGCGGCGCTGCCTGCGTGCGCGTGGTCGCGGATCGTGCCGCGCAGCATCGGGTAACGCGGCCTCGAGCGCGTCGAGCACGGAGCGCTGCGTGACCGGCTCGCTCGACCTCGACCTCGCACCTCGCCGTCGACGCGCGCCAGCGTGCGCAGGTGCTGCGGGCAGCACGACGCGGATCATGGCAGCGTCTGCACTTCGACCGACAGCACCGCCGGCAGGTCGCGCACGATCGGCGCCCAGGTGTCGCCGCCGTCGGGCGACGCGTAGACCTGCCCGCCGGTCGTGCCGAAGTAGATGCCGCACGTGTCGAGCGTGTCGACCGCCATCGCGTCGCGCAGCACGTTGACGTAGCAGTTCTCTCTGCGGCAGGCCGTTCGTCAGCGCCTCCCACTCGTTGCCGCCGGTGCGGCTGCGATAGACGCGCAGCTTGCCGTCGGGCGGGAAGTGCTCGGAGTCGCTCTTGATCGGGACGACGTAGATCGTCTCCGGCTCGTGCGCGTGGACGTCGATCGGGAAGCCGAAGTCGGTCGGCAGGTTGCCGCTCACCTCGTGCCACGATCTCGCCGCGCGTCGTCGCTGCGCATCACGTCCCAGTGCTTCTGCATGAAGAGCACGTCCGGGCGCGACGGGTGCATGGCGATGCGGTGCACGCAGTGGCCCACCTCGGCGTCCGGGTCGGGGATCGTACTCCGACCGCAGCCCCTTGTTGATCGGCCTCCACGTCGCGCCGCCGTCGTCGGTGCGGAAGGCGCCCGCCGCGGAGATGGCGACGAAGATGCGCTCGCGGTTCACCGGGATCGAGGATGATCGTGTGCAGGCACATGCCGCCCGCGCCCGGCTGCCAGAGCGGCGCCGTTGCCGTGGCCGCGCAGGCCGGAAAGCTCGTGCCACGTCTGCCCGCCGTCGGTCGAGCGGAACAGCGCCGCGTCCTCGACCCCGGCGTAGACCGTGTCGGGGTCGTCGAGCGACGGCTCGAGGTGCCAGACCCGCTTGAACTCCCACGGGTGCGGCGTGCCGTCGTACCACTGGTGCGTGCCGGGCTCGCCCTCGTAGGTGAACTCGTTGCCGACCGGCTCCCAGGTCTTGCCGCCGTCGTCCGAGCGCTGGATGATCTGGCCGAACCAGCCGCTCGTCTGCGAGGCATAGAT
>CAVSDM010000016.1:0-1057500 GCA_963726735.1 uncultured Acidobacteriota bacterium | reverse complement strand
CCTTGACTATCTCGCGCAGCTTCGCGAGCTTGTCGTCCTGCGTCACCGCCTTGCTCATCTTTATCCTCCCTGAATTGAAAAGGGCGCGCAAGCGCCCTGACCCTTACTGCCCGCGGCGCCGCCGACGCCCTGCGCGGCGAACCCGCGCCAGTGCTCGCCCTCGACCGCGAGCTTCAGCCAGCGGCTATAGAGCTGCGGCTCGCTCGCTCAGACCGCGCCGCAGCTCGCCCATCGGACCCAGCGCCACTCCTCGACCTCCGAAGGGTCGGGCGCGGGGTCGCCCGTCGTGCGTGCCGACGAAGACGTGGTCGTACTCGTGCTCGACGAGCGCGCCGTCCAGCTCCGCGCGGTAGAGGAACTCGAACGCCTCGCGCAGCTCGCAGTCGAAGCCCATCTCTTCGCGCAGGCGCCGCCGCGCGGCCGCGGCGCGTCGCCTCGCCCGGGCGCGGGTGGCCGCAGGCCGTGTTCGACCACAAGCCCGCCGAGTGGTACTTGCCGGCCGCGCGCCTCTGCAGGAGCAGGCGCCCCCCCCCGTCGAAGACGAAGACCGAGAAGGCGCGGTGCAGCGCGCCCTCCAGGTGCGACCTCCATCTTCTCCCCGACGCCCAGCTCGCGGTCGAACGCGTCCACCAGAATCAGTTGCTCAGCCGCCATACGCTCCCATTCTACCCCTTCAACCGTCCGGAAAGTTTCAGACCACCTTTCCCGCGCTCCTCACTTTTTCATGTCACCATCGCGCGCCCGCATCTCGGGCGTCTCGCGCGGTGCGCGACTCATTTGCACCTTTTTTTTTTTTTTTTTTTTTTTTTTTTTTTTTTTTTTTTTTTTTTTTTTTTTTTTTTTTTTTTTTTTTTTTTTTTTTTTTTTTTTTTTTTTTTTTTTTTTTTTTTTTTTTTTTTTTTTTTTTTTTTTTTTTTTTTTTTTTTTTTTTTTTTTTTTTTTTTTTTTTTTTTTTTTTTTTTTTTTTTTTTTTTTTTTTTTTTTTTTTTTTTTTTTTTTACGGGCGCTCGCGCATGGTGCGCGACTCAATATTCCCCTTTTTTTTTTTTTTTTTTTTTTTTTTTTTTTTTTTTTTTTTTTTTTTTTTTTTTTTTTTTTTTTTTTTTTTTTTTTTTTTTTTTTTTTTTTTTTTTTTTTTTTTTTTTTTTTTTTTTTTTTTTTTTTTTTTTTTTTTTTCCTCCTCCCGCCGTCCATTGTAGACGTTAACCGAGCCTTCCGCCCTCCGCGCCTCCGCGCGGCGTCACAGCCGCCTTTTTTTTTTTTTTTTTTTTTTTTTTTTTTTTTTTTTTTTTTTTTTTTTTTTTTTTTTCCCGCCTTTTCCTCGAGAGAATCCGAGCCTCGCCCCGCTCCCGCCCGTCACAGCCGCCTTTTTTTTTTTTTTTTTTTTTTTTTTTTTTTTTTTTTTTTTTTTTTTTTTTTTTTCCAATTTCCCTTCTCTCCGGCCTCGCGCTTCAAGCGCGCCTCGCTCGAAGCCTCCCCCTGATTTTCTGCCGTTGAACCAGAGGAGCGTGAAAGCCACGCCGCCGCAAAGCAGCAGCGTGGTGAGAATACGAAAACCGTGCCCATCGAAAACATCCGTTGACCCTCTCTTTTCTGCCAGCCCGTCCTCGATCGCCTGCTTCACCCTGAACGTTTCGGACGTTTTAGACGATGCGGGCAAATCTGTCAAGTTGCAATTTTATGTCAGACGTGACCCTTTGTGAACGACTTGAGCGTTTTTACTCTTTACATGAATGGCCTGTTCTGTTAAGGTGCCTGCCTGACGGTTCGGGGGAAAATGATTAAGGCGTCCAGAGGCAGGCGACTGACGAGCAAGGAGGCGGCGCGCGTGCTCGGCGTGAGCGAGGCGTCGGTCAAGCGCTGGGCCGACAGCGGGCTGCTCCCGATGGAGAAGACCGCGGGCGGCCACCGGCGCTTCCGCCCGGAGGACGTGGCCGCCGCCCGTCGCGCGGGGCCGACCGCGGCGGGGGAGGCGCCGCTTCCCTGGAAGCGACGTGCGCCCGCCGCGCGCGCGGCGCACACGCCGGAGCTTGCACCGCGGGCGCGAGGCCGCGCTGGCCGAAGAGACCTTCCGGGCTCTTTTGGACGGGCGCGACGAGGAGCTTTCGGCGCTGCTCGTCAACCTGCACCTCGACGGCCACAGCGTCGGGCAGGTCGCCGACGGCTTCCTCTGCGCGGGGATGCGGAGGGTCGGCGACCTCTGGCACGCGGGCGAGATTTCGGTCGCGCAGGAGCACGTGGCGACGCGCACGGCCCTCGTCGCGCTGCAAACGCTTCAGGCGTCGCTACAGGGCGCGGCGGGCGGCGGCGAGGGGTTGCGCGCGCTCTGTTGCAGCGTCGAAGACGACTTCCACGAGCTGCCGCTGCGGCTCGCCGCGCTGACGCTGGAGGGCGCGGGGGTGGCCGTCTTCAACCTTGGGACGAGCACGCCCTTCTCGGCGCTGGCCGAGGCGGTGCACAGGTTCCGGCCCGAGCTGGTCTGCGTCTCTTCGACCGTGCTCTTGCGGCTCGACCGCGCGGCGTACGAGTACGCGGGCTTCAGCCAGGCCGCGCGGCGCGCGGGGGCGGCGGTCGTGCTGGGCGGCGCGGGCTTCCGCGAGGAGGGCGTGCGCAAGCGCCTTCCGGCCGACCTCCACGCCGAGAGCTTCCGCCAACTGGAGGAGTTCGCGGGCACGCTGGCCGCCGTCGAATCTTGAACGTACAAAGGGGGTTTGAAAGTCATGTCTGAGCAGATCGCGAAAAAGTTCATCGAAGCGCTCGGGCAAGCTCGAAGCCGGGCGGGACGTGGAGGAGATCGTCCGACTCTTCGCGGCGGACGCGGAGGTCGGGAACGTCGTCTCGCCCGAGAAGTTTCGCGGGCCGGAGGGCGCGCGCGAGTTCTGGGGCGCGAAGTACCGCGACACCTTCGGCGAGGTGCGCTCGACCTTCCGCAACGTCTTCGCCGCGGGCGAGCGCGCCGCGCTCGAATGGACGACCGAAGGGACGGCGAACGACGGGACGCCCTTGAAGTACGACGGCGTCAGCATCCTCGAAACCGACGGCGAGCAGATCAAGCGCTTCTGCGCCTACTTCGACGCGGGCGCGCTGGGCCGGCAGTTGACGGGCAAGGCGCACGGGCAGGATGGGTGAAGTGATGAATAAAAGAGTCGCGGCCGCGGGACTGCTGTTGCTCTTCGCGACGTTGATAGTGAAGGCCGAGCGGAAGGAGAGGGAGCCTTTGCGGGTCGTGCCGGCGGTTGACCTGCCGCGCTACATGGGGCTCTGGTACGAGGTGGCGCGTCTGCCGAACCGCTTCGAGGAGAAGTGCGCGGGCGACGTGACGGCCGAGTACACGCTCAAGCGCGCAGACCGCCTCAAGGTCGTCAACCGCTGCCGCAAGCAGCGACGGGCAGATGACGGAGGCCGTGGGCGACGCGAAGCTCGCGGACAGGACGGGGCCGAACTCGCGGCTGAAGGTCAGGTTCGCCCCGGCCTTCCTCTCCTTCCTGCCGTTCGTCTGGGGCGACTACCAGATCATGGAGCTGGCGCCCGACTACTCTTACGCGGTCGTCGGAGACCCGAGCCGCAAGTACCTCTGGTTCCTCTCGCGCAATCCGCAGATGGACGAGGCCACGTATCTTCGCCTGACCGAAGCGGCCCGCTCGCAGGGCTTCGACGTGAGTAAGCTGATACGCACGAAGCAGGGTGACGCGCATGAGCACTCATCAGAGTAGCAGTCGGAACCGAGTCGCGGTAGCGGGTGGCCCCTGGTCACCCGCGGGAGCCGTGTCACAACGGGCCACCCGCTACCGCGGGCGGTTCCGACCGTGATGGGCATGGAGGAGTGGGCTCTTCGGGAGCAACGCACGCGCGAGGGCGCGCTCCGTGCCCGCTCCGAAGGGGCGGCGTGGCGCGTGCTCAACCGCGAGGCGCGCGCGTGATGCGCGCTTACACGACGAGTTTCTTCATCGTCAGCCGCTTCCTGCCCGCGCGCCAAGCGCGACGAGGTCGAGGCCGTCTACGCCGCCGTCCGCTACCCGGACGAAATGGTGGACACCTTCCCGCTCGACCGCGCGACGAACGCTGCGCCGGCTTGACGATTGGGGCGCGCACTACGAGACCGGTCTCGACTGCGCGTCGCTACAGTGAAGCGCTTACGACGCGGCGTGCCCTGCGCACCTCGCGGGCTTCACGCGCGTCGTGCGCGAACGCGACATCCCGCATGAGCACTACCGCGCCTTCCTCGGACGCGATGCGCCTGGACGTCACGCCGCGCCCTTTCAAGACGCTCGACGATCTGATCGACTCTTACGTCTATGGCAGCGCCGTCGTCGTCGGCTACTTCCTCGCGCACGTCTACGGCGCGAGCGACGCGCACGAGCTTCGGGCGCGCGCTTTCGTCTCGGCGCGCGACCTCGGCATCGCGCTGCAACTGACCAACTTCCTGCGCGACGTGGCCGAAGACCAGCGCCGCGGGCGCGTCTACCTGCCCACGGACGTGCTGCGCGCCGAGGGCATCGAAGAACTGGACGCTTGTGACCCGCGACAGCAGAGCGCGCTCGCGCGGGTGCTCCGCCGCCTCGCCGCCGTCGCCGCCGAATACTACGCGAGCGCGCAAGCAGAACCTCGACGCCTTCGCGCACGACTGCCGTCTGGCGATGCACGCCTGCATCAAGGTCTATGGCCGCCTGAACGAGCGCATCGCGCAGAGCGAGCCGCGGCATCGCGCACCGCGAGAGCGTGCCGCTCAGGAGAAGTTCGGCGTGCTTCCGCCGAGCAAAGTACTGGCGCATCCCGCTTGCGTACCTGACTGAAATGAAGACGAGGACGAGCAAACAAGTGCTCATCGTCGGCGGCGGCCTCGGCGGCCTGAGCGCCGCGATACACCTGCGCCTCGCGGGCTTCGACGTCACGCTGCTCGAAGCCAGCGATCGCGTCGGCGGGCGCGCCAACCTCATCGAGCGTGAGGGCTTCCGCTTCGACACGGGGCCGTCGCTCTCGAACTACCCCTGGGTCTTCGAGCAACTTTTCGCCGCCGCGGGACGCGATTTCGATGACTACGTGCGGCTGCTGCCCGTTGACCCTTCCATCACTTTCCGCTGGGACGACGGCACGCGCTTCACGCTCTCCAGCGACCTGCAAAACTTCCTCGCCGAGTGCGAGCGCCTGGAGCCGGGCTGCGCGCCTTCGGTCTTCGGCTTCCTGCGCGACGCGGGGCGAGAAGTTCCGCGTCGCCTTCGACAAGCTCGTGAGCCGCAATGTGGACAACCCCGCTGAAGTGGCTCGGCGCGCTCACGCCGTCGCGAGTTGTTGGGGACGGGCCTCTGGCGCTCGTTCGACGGTGAGCTGCGGTCGCCACTTCAAGAGCCGCCACGTGCGCGAGGCGCTCGGCTCCTACGCGATGTACCTCGGCGGCTCGCCCTACAACTGCCGGGCATGTTCACCATCCTCCCTTACGGCGAGCTGGCCTACGGGCTCTGGCTCCCCGAGGGCGGCGTCTACGGTCTGGTCGAAGGCATCGAAAAACTCGCGCGCGAACTCGGCGTCGAAATCCGCACGCGCTGCCGCGTCTCGAAGATCATCGACGCGCGGCGGGCGCGTCCGCGGCGTCGAGCTCGCCGACGGCACGATCTGAACGCGCGCGCGTCGTCGTCTCCAACGTGGATGTGCCGACGACCGACACGGAGCTGGTCGAGTCCGAGAACGGCTTCGCGGCGCGCGCACGCAGCGGGCCGCGAAGACGAAGATGACGCCCGGCGTCGTCACCTTCTACTGGGGCGTGCGCGGAGAGGTCGAAGGGTCTTGGCCATCACACCATCTTTCTCCCCGGAGACTACCGCGCGGCGTTCGACGACCTGTTGAAGCACGGACGCGTCCCGCGCGCTCTGCCCTTCTACGTGAGCGTCCCTTCGGCGACCGACCCGGGGCTCGCGCCGCGAAGGCTGCACGGCCGTCTTCGTGCTCGCGCCGACGCCGACGCTCAGCCGCAGATGCCCGGCGCCGACTGGCGCGACGGAGTCTCTGAAGATAAAGGAGCGCGTGACAGAGACGCTCGCGCGCCACGGCGTCCGCATCGACCCCGCGCGCGTCGTGTGCGAGGAGATCTATACGCCGGAGGACTGGCAGCGGCGCTTCGGCCTCTACGACGGGTCGGCCTTTGGCGCGGCGCACACGCTCTTTCAGGTCGGGCCGTTCCGCCGCAAGAATTTTTCCGAAGAGATGGAAGGGCTTTACTACGTCGGCGCGAGCACGACGCCGGGGACGGGGATGCCGATGGTCGTCCTCTCGGGCCGGCTCGTCGCGGAGAGGATTGCCGAGCCGTGTTCGTTGAGCGTCACGGGCGGGGGCCGCGAAGTCTACTTCGCGCTGCACGGCTGGGGCGGCGACCGGCGCACGTTCGCGCCGCTCGCGCCGTTCGTGCCCGACGACGCGAGCCTCTACGCGCAGACCTGCCGGGCTGCGGCGACTCGCCGCGGCCGCAAGACGTGGACGGTTAGCGCGGTGGTCGAAGAGATAGTCGAGAGCGGTGCGCGAGCTTCGATCGAGCAGCGAGTGACGCTCGTCGGCAACTGCGGCGGCGCGGTCTTCGCGCTGCTGGCCGCGCGCGAGCTGGGCGATGCGGTCGGGCGCGTGTCGATGATCGACCCGTTCGCGTACCTGCCGCGCTACTTCAAGCTGTTCAACGCGGGCGAGTTCGGACGCCACGCTTACGACGCGACGTTCGCCAACCCGTTCGGGCGCTGGCTGACGAACCAGTCTTTGCGCGGGCGGCGCGCGGGCGCGAAGCGACCTGACCGCCTCGTTCGCGGCCGTGGACCACGAGGTCGCGCGTCGCTACCTCGCGCTCTACGACGAGGTCGGCGGCGTGCGAACTCTTCCGCGGGTTCTGCGCGCCCGTCGAGATCGCGCACGGCGAGCGGACGTTCGGCGCGGTCAAGAAGTTCGCTCGCGCTCTGGCGCGACGTGCTGCCCGGCGCGCGCGTGCGCGAGTTGAAAGGGGCGGGGCACCTGCCGTTGCGGAGGCGACCGCGCAGGTTGCGGAAGTCATCTTCGGCGGCGGCAAGTCATCGAACGGGAGAGCAAAAGAAGGCGGGGAGTGGTTTGAGCGAGTTGTTGATGAAAGTTCGTCGCGTCGGAGCGCGGCCCAGTTGAGGCGGCGCTGCGGCGCAGCCTGCCCGTCAGTTCGCTCGCGGGCGCGGCGCGGCTCAACGAGGCGCTGGAGTACGCGGTCTTCCCCGGCGGCAAGCGCCTGCGCCCGGCGCTCGCGCTGCTCGCCTCGCGGCTGGCCGGCGCCGCGCGCAGCGCAGGCGCTCGGGGTGGCGTGCGCCGTCGAGTTCCTGCACAGCAGCTCGCTCATCCTCGACGACCTGCCCTCGATGGACGACGCGGACTTGCGGCGCAACGCGCCGCGCGCTCCACCTCGTCTACGGCGAGGGCGTGGCGGTGCTCGCCGCGGTCGCGCTGCTCAACCAGTCGTACGCGCTCCTCTCGCGAACGCGGCGCTGCGGCGGCGGACGGCGGCGCGCGGCTCGCTGCGCGAGGCCGCGCGCTGCGTCGGCTCGGACGGGATGGTCGGCGGGCAGGTCGTAGACCTTGAGACGCGCGCGGGCGCGGCCGACGAAGAGGCGCTCGCCTGCCGCGACATGAAGACGGTCGCGCTGATGCGGCTGATGATGACGGCGGGCGCGCTCGCCTGCGGCGCGGGCGACGAGGAGACTCTGCCGCTCGCACGACTTCGGCGAGTGCTTCGGCCGCGCCTATCAGATTTGCGACGACGTGCTGGACGAGACCGGCGCGGGCGCAGTGACGGGCAAGCCCGCGCGGCAGGACGCGCGCCACCGGCGCGCGAACGCCGTCACGGGCTTCGGCGCGGAGGGCGCGCGCCGCTTCGCGCGGCGCCTGGTCGCGCGCGGCGTCGCGCGCCTGCCGAGCAGTTCGGCCCGCGTGAAGAGGTACGCTCCTCTCCGACGCCGCGCACTACGTGCTCGACTCGGCGGGCGCCGCCTGCGCGCAAGCGTGGCGCAAGAGTCGGCGCATCAGTGCAGGAAGAGGCCGTCGCGTGACGCTCTTTCTCTACGTCTACTCATCCTCGCCGCCGCGCTCGCGCTCCTCTGCGTGGCGCTGTGGAACGCGCTCGCGTGGCCGCGGGTCGGCGACGCGGGGGTCAGTGTCGCGGCCGGACGTCCGCTTCGGTCTCGATACTGATCCCGGCGCGCGACGAGGAGTCGAACATCGCACGCTGTCTCGACGCCGCGCTCGCGCAAGGGAGTTCGGTGCGAGGTGCTCGTCTACGACGACCACTCGCGCGACCGCACGGCCGCAGATCGTCGCGGCGTACGCGCGCGGCGACCGGCGCGTGCGGCTCGTCGAGCCGACCGACGCTGCCCGACGGCTGGTGCGGGAAGACGTTCGCCTGCGCGCGTCTGGCCGAGGAGGCCGAGGGGCGCTGGCTGCTCTTCCTCGACGCGGACGCGCGGCTGCGGCGGAACGCGGCGGCGCTCATCGTCGGCGAGGCCGTAGCGCGCGGCGTGACGCTGCTCTCGTGCTGGCCGCGGCTCGTGACGCGCGGCTTCTGGGAGGGCGCGCTGATGCCGCTCCTGAACTTCGTCGTCTTCACGCTCTACCCGGCGCCGCTCGCGCTCAGGCGGAACGATTCTTCGCTCGGGCTCGCGCACGGCTCGTGCCTGCTCGCGCGGCGCGACGCGTACGAGGCGTTCGGCGGGCACGGCGTCGTGCGCGGCGAGCTTGTTCGAGGACGTGAGGCTCGCGCAAGCTCTGGCGCGCGCGCGGGCAGCGCGGGCTGTGTCTCGACGGGCGCAGGGTCGTCGCGGTGCGCATGTACCGCACGCTGGCGGAAATCTGGGCCGGCTTCCGCAAGAACTTCTTCCCGGCCTTCCGCACGGCGCGCGCGTTTCTGGGCGTTCGTCGCGCTTCACCTCTGCGTCTTCCTGCTGCCGTTCGTGCTCGCGCCGCTCGCGTTGCGCTGGGCGTGGGGCGTGGGCTTTCGCTGGCCGCCGCCGCTGTGCGTGCTCGCGGCGCGCGTGGCGCTCGCGCTGAGGTTCGGGCACCCGTGGTGGTCGGCGGCGCTGCACCCTCTGGGCGAGGTCGTGCTCGTCGCGCTCGGGCTCGCGTCTTGGCTGCGTTGCAAGTCGGGGCGCGGCGTCGAGTGGAAGGGGCGCCGCTACCGCGCGGGCGCCGAAGCCGGGGTCGACTCTTA
Source organism: uncultured Acidobacteriota bacterium (assembly GCA_963726735.1). Classification (GTDB taxonomy): domain Bacteria; phylum Acidobacteriota; class Blastocatellia; order Pyrinomonadales; family Pyrinomonadaceae; genus QHXN01. Next base: position 1,048,304 of record CAVSDM010000016.1, on the reverse strand, counting down.
AGACGGAAGGAGCGAAAGAATGAGAGTGTTCGTGTTCGCACTGCTCGCCGCGTTCGTCGGTTTCGTCCCGCAGCAGTCGCCGAGGGTGTCGGCGGAAGACTTGCGAAAGCTTTCGGGCGCGCGCTGGACGGGGACGCTGACCTATCTCGACTACCGCTCGAACAAGCCGACCTCCATCCCCTCGAACCTGACCGTGACGCAGGCCGGCGGCGACGAGAACGCGTGGGTCTTCGAGTACGAGTACCCCGACGAGCCGAAGGCGAACGGCAAGCAGACCTTGAAGATTGAAGCAGAGACGGCGGCGTCTTCGACGGCGAGAAGGTCGTCGAGAAGACGGGCCTGGACGGTGGCGGGTTCAGACTCGTGACGGTGAAGCGGGGCAGGGATAACGACAAGGATGCCATGTTCCGCTTCACCTACACGCTCGACGGCGCGGCCTTCTCCGTCAAGAAGGAGGTCAAGCCCGAGGGCGCCGCGGAGTTCTTCGAGAGGAATCGGTACAGTTGGAAGCGTTGAGCGCGAGGGGGCGGACGGCGGTCGTCATCGGCGGCGGGCTCGGTGGTTTGGCGACGGCCGTGCGGCTCGCCGCCGTGGGCTGGCGCGTCGAGGTCTGCGAGCAGGGGCCGCGCCTCGGCGGGAAGATGAACACGTTCGAGCGCGAAGGCTTCCGCTTCGACACGGGCCCCTCGCTCATCACGATGCCATGGGTCTTTGAAGAGCTGTTCGAGGCCGGCGGCAGTTCCCTCGCCCGGCACGTCACGCTCACGCAGGTGCGCCCGCTCGCCGACTACGTCTACGCCGACGGCACGCGCTTCACCTACACGACCTCGCTCCCCGAATGGCTCTCCACGGTGCGGCAGCTTGAGCCGCGCGACGTGCGAGGGCTTCATGAAGTTCATGCGGCTCGGCGCGCGCCTGTTCGCGCTCTCGCGCGAGACGTTCCTGCGACGCCCGCCTACGGCCCCGCCCGACCTGCGCTCGCTCAAGGCGCTCGGGCGCGTGCCGCTGCGCGGCGCGTGGGGCAACTATCATTCGACCGTCGCCGCGCACTTCCGCAGCCCGCACCTGCGCCAGATGTTCGAGCGCTACCCGACCTACGTCGGCTCGTCGCCCTACCGCTCGCCGGCCACGCTCGCCGTCATCCCCTACATCGAGTACGCGTACGGCGGCTGGCACGTCGAGGGCGGACTCTACCGCATCGTCGAAAGTCTAGTCGAGTTGGCGCGAAGCTTAGGCGTGAGCCTGCACACGGGCGCGCGCGTCAGTAAGCATCGAGCACGACGGGCGGCGCGTGCGCGGCGTGCGGCTCGCGGACGGGACGGGGCTCGCGGCCGACGTGGTCGTGATGAACGGCGACGCGGCCCTGACGAATGAGCTGCTCGGCGAGACAGAGAGGGACGCAGCCTCAGACGGAGCGTTCGCTCTCCGGCTTCGTGCTGCTGCTCGGACTGAAGCGGAAGCTCGAAGGGCTCAGGCACCACACCGTCTACTTCTCCAGAGACTACCGCGCGGAGTTCGCGCAACTCTTCGACGAAGGCCGCTTCCCCGAAGACCCGACCGTCTACGTCTGCGCGCCGAGCCGCACAGACCCGGGCACAGCGCCCGAAGGATGGCGAGACGCTCTTCGTCATGGCGAACGCTCCCGCCGATCGATAAGCCGTGGGACGAGACGGCAGACGGAGGAGGCGCGCGCGCGCGTCTTCGAGCGTCTGTCGAAGGGCGGCTTTCCCGACATCGCAAGCTGACACGGTCGTCTCAGACGTGTGGACGCCCGGCCGCTTCGCGCGCGACTATCTGAGCCCGGGCGGCGCCATCTACGGCACGCACTCGCACGGCTGGCGGCGCGCGTTCCTGCGCCCGCCGAACAGGCACGCGCGCGTCGGCGGGCTCTACCACGTCGGCGGCAGCAGCCACCCCGGCGGCGGCACGCCCACCGTCCTGCTCTCGGCGAAGATCACGACGGACCTGATCGGGAGGCACGAACGTTGAGCGCGACAACGACGAGCGCGGCCTTCATGCTCCGCGCGTTGCCGCGTTGGCGGCGCGCGGCGCTGTGGACGACGCTCGCGGTCTTCGCCGTGCTCTGGTTCGGCGGCGTCGCGAGCGCGTGGCTCGGCGTCGAGCGCGCAGACGCAGGGACGCTCGCCTCGCTCTTCCTTTTGACGGCGGGACTGGTCGTGCTGCTCGGCGAGAGGCACGGGGCGCGGCGTGCTCCTCCTCGCGTCGGTCGCGCTGCTGGGGTTCGCGTTCGAGGCGGTCGGCGTGCGCTTCGGAGTCCCCTTCGGCCGTTACGTCTACACCGAAGCGCTTACGGCCGCAGGTGCTTGGCGTGCCGGTCGTGATGGGGCCGGCGTGGATGGTTCTGGTCGCGTTCGCGTCGGACGCCGCGGGGCGTTTGCGGCTCCGCGGCTGGAAGGCGGTTCTGTTCGCGGCGCTCTTGACGACGGCGACCGACCTCGTCATCGACCCGCTCGCCGCGAACCGGCTCGGTTACTGGCGTTGGGCGGAGGCGGGCAGTTACTACGGCATCCCTCTCGTCAACTTCGCCGGCTGGTTCCTGACCGCGCTCGTCGCCTGCCGCATCACGGGCGCGCGCCGGAACTCGTGGGCGGGCCTCGTCGGCGCCGCCATCATGCTCTTCTTCGCGCTGCTCGCCCTCGCGCACACGCTCCCCTACGTCGCGCTCGTCGGGTTCGCGCTCTGCCTCACGCGGCTCTGGTTGACGCGACTCTCTTTCGCCCGTTAAGAATTCGCGTCTGTGCCGCGGGCGCCGACTCCGGCAACCCTCACCTCGCGTCGATGCACCAACGACTAAGTTCATACGTTTAAGGCGCCGGGGGATTTTTCAGGCCCGGCACGGTCGTGAGATGCTGTGCGGATTGCGGCCCGGCCGCGAGAACGTTTAAGAGGGGGTTTGTGAGTTTGCAGTTGTTAAGGAGAGTCATTTTCTGGTGCCACCTCGCGGCGGGCGTGGGCGCGGGCGTCGTCATTCTCATCATGTCCGTGACGGGCGTGCTGCTCGCCTACGAGCGGCAGCTCACGCGCTGGGCCGACACGCGCGATTACGTGGTGGCGCGTCCCGGCACGGACGCGGCGCGGCTCCCTCTGGAGTCGCTGCTCGCCAAAGCCCGTGAAGGGCAGACGGCGGCGCCGACCTCCGTCACGCTCTACCGGGACGCGGCGGAGCCCGCGACCGTTTCGTTCCAGGGCGGGCGGAACGTTTTCGTCAACCCTTACACCGGCGAGGTGCTGGGCGAAGGCTCGCCGCGCGTGCGCGCGTTCTTCCGCGGGGTGACGGACTGGCACCGCTGGCTCGGCGCGAGCGGCGAGAGCCGCGCGGCGGGGCGCGCGTTGACGGGCGCGTCGAACCTCGTCTTTCTCTTCATCGTGATAAGCGGCTTCTATCTCTGGTGGCCGCGCAGGTGGACGCGCAACTCGCTGCGCGCCATCATGTGGTTCAGGCGCTCGCAGGGCGCGCGCGCGCGCGACTTCAACTGGCACAACGTCGTCGGCTTCTGGTCGGCCGTGCCGCTCTTCGTCGTCGTGCTGTCGGCCGTGGTCATCTCGTATACGTGGGCCTCGAACCTCGTCTACAGACTGGCGGGCGAGGAGCCGCCCGTACAGCAGCAGCGCGGGGGGCCTCCGGGCGGCGCGGGACAGCAGCAACAGCAGCAGGGCGCGGCCGTGCCGCTCGAAGGGCTCGACGCGTTACTCATCAGGGCCGAGCGGCAGGTCGAGGGCTGGCGCAGCCTCAACATGCAGTTGCCTTCAAAGCCGGACGCGCCGGTCACGTTCGCCATCGACCGCGGCAACGGCGGCCAGCCGCAACTGCGCGCGCAGCTCACACTCGAACGCGCGACCGGCGAGGTGGTGCGTTGGGAGCCCTACTCGAACAACACGCTCGGCCGACGCCTGCGCTCGTGGCTCCGGTTCGCGCACACGGGCGAGGTCTACGGTGTGATAGGTCAGACCGTCGCGGCGCTCGCCTCGGCCGGCGGCGCGCTGCTCGTCTACACGGGGCTGTCGCTGGCGCTGCGACGCATGTTCGCGTGGCTCGCGCGTCGGCGCGCGTTGGCCGACGCGCGCGTCGAGCCGAGCCCCGCGGAGTGAAGAGGCGTTGACGTAAAGTTTTGTATACGTCAATCCGAACGTACTCTCGCAAGTCACCTTTGCGGTGAGACGAGACACCTTATCGTGCAGGGCGGGGAGACATTCAAAACAGATGGGCCGCGCTTTTACTGCATTATGCGGCCTTGCGCCGCGTGGCACGGAGGTTGTAAGTACTCATGGCGACAAGAGACGCTTCGCCAACAAAGGCGTCGCGCCAAGTCAGACGAAACCGTGAGGGGGTTAAATTCAAGATGAGAAGCAATCGTAGAGGCTTGTTGAAGGGTGCGTCGCTGCTGGCGCTTGGCGTGTTGACGTTGGTTCCGGCCACCAGCGCGAGCGCACAGACCTGGGAGCAGAGGCGCCGCCAGGAGCGGCGTGAAGAGCGCCGCGAGGATAGGCAGGAGCGGCGTGAGGAGAGGCGCGAAGAGCGCCGCGGCCGCGACTGGGGCAACTACGGCGGCTGGGGCGGCTCGCAGCAGCTCCGCCAGACGGCCCTGAACGCCGGCTACAACAACGGCGTCGAAGAGGGTCGCCGCGACCGCCAGCGCAACGAGCGCTTCAACTTCACCGACGAGAGCGACTACCGCAAGGCGACCGATGACTACAGCTCGCGCCTCGGCAACCGCGCTCTCTACCAGCGGTTCTTCCGCCAGGGGTTCGAGAACGGCTACCGCGACGGCTGGAACGGGTACTAAAGCAGTAGCCATTAGTCAGTAGCCAGTAGAAGAATGAAGCGGCGCGTCTGGGCCTTCGGGCCGGGCGCGCCGCTTCTGTTTTTCTACTGACTACTTTTCACTTCCCCCAGGCTTTGTTCGGGCGCGGCCCCATGATGAAGATAAGCGTCGAGCCGTTGGCGATGTCGGCGTGTTCGATGAAGGGCTCGCGCAAGGGGCGCCCGTTGAGCGTGGCCGACTGGACGTAGACGTTCTCGGGCGACTGGTTCTTCGCGATGACGGTGAAGGGGCCTCTCTTATACGGCCCTCGGAGCTTGATGGTCGCCTTGTCGAAGAGCGGGCTCCCCAGCGCGTAGACCGGCGAGCCGGGCGTGACGGGATAGAAGCCCATCGAGCTGAAGATGTACCACGCAGACATCTGGCCGCAGTCGTCGTTGCCGCTCAAGCCGTCGGGCGAGTTCTGGTACTTCGTCCGCATCGTCTCGCGGACCAGCTCCTGCGTGCGCCACGCGCGGCCGACGTAGTCGAAGAGGTACGTGTAGTGGTGGCCCGGCTCGTTGTCGTGACGGTAATGGCCGCCGGTGAAATTCTCTTCGAGCTTGGCGGCGAACGCCTCGCGCCCGCCCACCAGCTCGACCATGCCGGGCACGTCCTGCATCTCGCAGAAGAGGTAGGTCCACGGCCCCCCTTCGGTGAACCCCGGCATCCGCTCCTGCTTCGAGTTCCAGCTCTCGTCGTCCCAGCGGCCGTCCGCCAGGCGCGGCCGCATGAATCCCTTCGCGGGGTCGTAGAGGTTCTTGTAATTCTTACTCCGCTTCGACAGGACCGCGTAGTCGTCCATCCGCCCGACGGCCTTCGCGAGCTGCGCGACGCAGAAGTCGTCGTAGGCGAACTCCAGCGTGCGCGAGACCGACTCGTCCGTCTTGTCCTGCGGGACGTAGCCGAGCTGCATGTAGTACGTCAGGCCGCCGCGCGCCTCGAACGCCGTCCACGGCGCGCGGTCGAGCCAGCGCGTCCGCGTGTCGCCGTCGGGCGGAGTGAACGCGTTCTTGCGCGTCGCCTCGTAGGCTTTCTTTAAGTCGAAGCCGCGGATGCCCTTGACGTAGGCGTCGGCGATGACGCTGTCGGCGTGCGTGCCGATCATGATGCCCGAGTAGGTCGGGTTGGGCCACATCGGCATCCACCCGCCCTCTTCGTACATCTGCAAGAGCGACGTAATCATGCCCGGCACGCGCTCGGGCTCGGTGAGCAGGAGCAGCGGGTGCTCGGCGCGGAACGTGTCCCAGAGCGAGTAGTCGTTGTAGGAGACGCCGCGGTGGATGCGGTCGTCGAACGCGGAGTAGTAGCGCCCGTACTCGGAGACGATGCGCGGGAAGAGCAGCGAGTGGTACATCGCCGTGTAGAAGTTGACGCGCTCGTCGCGCGACCCGCCCTCAATCGCAATCTTACCCAGCGCTTCGTTCCAGACCCGCCGTCCGTCCGCCTTCACGCGCTCGAAGTCCCAGGCGGGAATCTCTCTCCTTAAATTATCCCGGGCCTGTTCGAGGCTGATGAACGAGGTCCCGACCTTGACGTTGACGACCTCGCCCTCGGCGGTCGGGAACTTCGCGTAGGCGCCGACGTGGTTGCCGGACTGCGCGGCGCGCCCGGCGTGAATCTCGCCGCGCTCCCAAGTGCCCGAAGAGTCGAAGGGCTTGTCGAACTGGACGACGAAGTAGCCCTTGAAGTTCGGGAGCGGCGGGCCGAGGTGCGCCGACTGCCGGTCGGGGTTGTAGCCGATTATCTCGCGCGCCGCCGGGTTGACCTGCACGAACCCTCGAACGCCCTCCGCCTCGGACTTGCACGCGGTGACGACGACGTGCGACGCGTCCGAGGCGGGGAACTTGAAGCGCAAAAATCCGGCGCGCGTCGTCGCCGTCAGCTCCGCGCCTATCCGACTGCCCACCTCACCCATCTTGACGGAGTAGTAGTTGGGCGCCGAGGTCTCGTCCTCATGTCTGAAGGGCAGGGTCGGCTCCGGCGTCTTCAGCTCGCCGCTGTAGGGCATGAGGCTGACCTGCCCGTAGTCGCCCATCCAGATGGCGGGCTGGTGTGTGCCGATGAAGCCGCGGATGGTTGTGTCCTTGTAGTTGTAGGAGTAGACGCTGATCTTGTTCTCGCGCGTGCGCGCCGTCCAGTGGGTCATGCCGAAGGGGACGGTGACGCCGGGTATCATCCCGCCGTAGTCGTAGACGCTCGGGCCGGTCGTCCCGATCATCACGTTGACCTCGTCGATGGGCTCCGCGGCCGAGACGTTTGGGGAACCGAACAAATTAAGAAGGAGGCAGAAGACGACGGCCGCGGCCGTGCGGGCGCTCCGCTTGCGAGTGGGCTTGGTTCTCATGTTCAAAGGGTTCCTGCGGCGGAAATAGGTGTTGACAGGGCAGCCATTTAACTGCACTATCCTTCCGCTTGTCGAGCGGTTTCTTCCGCCTCGCGTTCTGAATAATTTCAGCCCTCTCATCTGTAAGCGGTTATCTCGACCTTGAGCGTAGAGCTAAGGATGTCGGACGCGCCCGTCCTGGAGATGCACGAGATCAGGAAGACCTTCCCCGGCGTCGTGGCGCTGGACGGGGTGGACTTCGCGTTGCGCCGGGGCGAGGTGCACATCCTGCTCGGCGAGAACGGCGCGGGCAAGTCCACGCTGATGAAAATCCTGAGCGGCGCCTACCAGAAGACGGCCGGCCGCATCACGCTCGACGGCGCGGAGGTCGAGATTCAGGAACCCGGCGCACGCGCAGGGCGCTCGGCATCAGCACCATCTATCAGGAGTTCAACCTCGTCCCGCACCTCTCCGTCGGCGAGAACATCTTCCTCGGGCGCGAGCCCGTGCGCCTCGGCCTCATCGACCGCCGCGCCGTCAACCGCCGCGCCGCCGAGGTCTTGAGCGGGCTCGGCCTCCGGCTCGACCCGCGCCGTCCCGTCAAGGGCCTGCGCGTGGCCGAGCAGCAGATGGTCGAAGTCGCCAAGGCGCTCTCCTTAGACGCGCGCGTCCTCATCATGGACGAGCCGACGGCCGCGCTCGCCGAGCACGAGATTCGAGAACTCTTCGCCGCCATCCGCGGCTTGAAAGCGAAGGGCGTCTCGGTCGTCTACATCTCGCACCGGATGGAGGAGTTGTTCGAGATCGGCGACCGCGTCACGGTGCTGCGCGACGGCCGCTCGGTCGGCACGTTCGACGTGCGCGAGACCGACAAGTTCGAGCTGATACGTCTGATGGTCAACCGCGACCTGACCGAACTCTTCCCGAAGGAGCGCGCCGAGCGCGGCGGGGAGGTCTTGCGGGTCGAGAACCTTTCGACGCGCGGCGGACTCCGCGACGTGAGCCTCTCACTTCATAAAGGAGAGGTGCTCGGCATCGCGGGCCTGCTCGGCGCGGGGCGGACGGAGCTGGCGCGCGCCATCTTCGGGCTCGATAAGATCGAGAGCGGGACGGTCCGCATTAAAGGCGTGGCGCGTCGCATCGGCTCGCCGCGCGCGGCCATCAACGCCGGGCTCGGCTTCCTCACCGAAGACCGGAAGGCGCAGGGGCTCGTCCTGCCGCTCTCGGTCAAGGACAATCTCTGTCTGCCGAGCGTGGACAAGTTCACCTCGTTCGGCGTCGTCGATGCGAAGCGCGAGCGGCGCGAGGCCGAGCGTTACGTGAAGGAGCTGCGCATCCGCACGCCGGGGCTCGACCAGAAGGTCGTCTACCTGAGCGGCGGCAACCAGCAGAAGGTCGTGCTCTCGCAAGTGGCTCTGCTCGGAGGCCGAGGTCTTCATCTTCGACGAGCCGACGCGCGGCGTGGACGTGGGCGCGAAGGCCGAGATTTATCAACTGATGAACCGGCTCGCCGCCGCGGGCGTCGCCATCATCATGATCTCTTCGGAGCTGCCCGAGATTCTGGGGATGAGCGACCGCATCCTCGTCATGCGCGCGGGAACGGTCGCGTGCGAGTTCAGCTCGCGAAGAGGCGACACAGGAAAAGATACTGGAATGCGCGTTGGGGGAATAGAACTGCCGTCCGAACTTCTTCTCGCACTACGCGCGCCAGCTCGGCACGCTGTCGGGACTGGTGGGCCTGTGCGCCGTGCTGTGGGTCCTGACGCCGCACTTCCTGACGGTCTCGAACCTGCTCAACGTCGCCGAGCAGGCCGCCATCATCGCCATCGTCGCGGTGGGGATGACCTTCGTCATCATCACGGGCGGCATCGACCTCTCGGTCGGCTCGGTGCTCGCCTTCGCGGGCGTCGTGATGGCGAGCGCGCTGCACGCGGGCGTGCCCGTGCCCGTGGCGCTCGCGGTCGCGCTGGGGACGGGACTCTTCTGCGGACTGGTGAACGGGGCGCTCATCACCCTGGGGCGACTGCCGCCGTTCATCGCGACGCTCGGGATGATGAGCGTGGCGCGCGGGACGGCGTTGATGTTCACCGAAGGGCGACCGGTCTCGGGCTTCTCCGGCGGGTTCCGCTCGCTGGCGACGGGCGAGCTGGTGGGCATCCCCGTGTCGGTCATCATCATGGTCGGCGTCTACGTCGTCGCGCACTTCGTCCTGACGCGCACGAAGCTCGGGCGCTACACGTACGCCATCGGCGGCAACGAAGAGGCGGCGCTGCTCTCGGGCGTCAACGTCAGACTCTATAAGGCGGCGGTCTACGGCATCTCGGGGATGCTGAGCGGGCTGGCGGCCGTGCTCCTGACGGCGCGGCTCAACTCGGCGCAGCCCATCGCGGGGATGATGTACGAGCTGGACGCCATCGCCGCCACCGTCATCGGCGGGACAAGCCTGCTCGGCGGCGAGGGCACCGTCGTCGGCACGCTCATCGGCGCGCTCATCATGGCCGTGCTGCGCAACGGCCTCAACCTCCTCGGCGTCTCCTCCTTCATCCAGCAGGTCGTCATCGGCTCGGTCATCATCGCGGCCGTGCTCATCGACATGTGGCTGAAGCGGCGCGCGGGGTAAGGCTCTGAATTTGCAAATCTCGAATTTCAAATTCACTTAAAGGAGAAACGTCCATGAAGAAGGGTTTAGTTGTTGCTCCTGCTGGCGGCCTCTGTTCCTCGGAGCTTGTCAGCGCGGCGCCGAACAGGCGGGCGGGGGCCGCCAGCGGATCGCCCTCGTGATGAAGACCGCGAACAACCCCTTCTTCATCGAGATGCAGAAGGGCGCCGAGGAGGCCGCCAAGCGCTTGAACGTCGAGCTGGTCGTGCAGGCGGCCGAGCGCGAGGTCGATGTCGAGAAGCAGATGCAGATCATCGAGAACCTCATCCAGACGCGCGTCGCCGCGCTCTGCGTCACGCCCTCCGGCTCGAGAGAGATCGTCCCGGCGATTGACAAGGCCAACCGCGCGAACATCCCCGTCGTCATCGTGGACACGCGCGTGGACGCGAAGGCGCTCTCGGAGTCGGGCGGCAAGTGTCGCGACCTTCATCGGCTCGGACAACTACGAGGGCGGCAAGCTCGCGGGCGAGTTCCTGGCGAAGAAGCTTGGGCGGCAAGGGCAAGGTCGCGGTGCTCGAAGGCATCCCGGGCCACGAGACGGGCGACTCGCGGCTGCGCGGTTTCCGCGACGCTCTGAAGGCGACGCCCGGGCGTCGAGATCGTCGCCTCGCAGACGGCGAACTGGGAGCGCGATCAGGGCTTCAACGTCTTCCAGAACATACTCCAGTCGCACCCGGACGTGCAGGCCGTCTTCGCGTGCAGCGACCTGATGGCCCTGGGCGCGGTCGAGGCCATCGCCGCCGCGAAGAAGACCGGGCAGATCGCGGTCGTCGGCTTCGACGCCACGTCCGAGGCGCGCGACGCCATCACCAAGGGCACGATGGACGCCAGCGTCGCGCAGTCGCCCGCGCAGATGGGCGCGCTCGCCGTCGAGAACGCCCTCAAACTCCTCAAGGGCGAACAGGTCAACCCGAGTTCGTCGTCCCCATCAAGCTCATCACCAAAGAGAACGCGGCGCAGTAGGTCTAATGAACCGAGGAGCGCATGACGAATGAAGAGACGTCCCCGGCCACGTCAGAACCTCTCTCGCGCGGGCGCTCGTCGGGGCCGCGCTCGCGTTGTGTCAGGCCGCGCCGGTCTGCTCGCAGACGGGCCGGCGTCTGATTGACTACGCAGACCCTTTCGTCGGGACGGAGAACGGCGGCAACATCGTGCCCGGGCGCGCAGGTGCCGTTCGGCTTTGTCCACGCGAGCCCCGACACGGAGCGGCCGACGACCGCGGGCTACAACCCTTACGAGAATATCCGTGGCTTCAGCCAGACGCACGTCTCGGGGACGGGCGGCGCGAGCAAGTACGGCAACTTCCTGACCGTCCCGCACGTCGGCAAGCTGCGCACGGACAACCTCGGCTCGCCGAAGGCCGAAGAGTCTGCGTCGCCCGGGTACTACTCGGTGCGGCTCACGCGCCCGGACGTGACGCGCGGAGCTGACGGCGACGCGGCTCGTCGCTTTTCATCGCTACACGTTCCCGGCGTCGAAGCTCTCGCACCTGTTGATCGAGGCCAGTTCCGTCGTGCAGCCGGAGCGGGGCGAGAACGCGTTCAAGAACCCTCGACCCGTGGACTGCTGGGTGCGCGTCGTCGCGCCGAACCGCATCGAGGGCAGCGGCAACTTCGTCGGCGGCTGGAACCAGTCGCCGTACACCATCCACTTCTCCGCCGAGTTCGACCGCCCCTTCACGGCCTACGGCACCTGGCGCGGCGAGCGCGTCGAGCCCTCGACGGCCGCCGCCGCCAACGAGGGCGAGGTCGGCGCCTACGCCACGTTCGACACGACCGTTAACCGAAACGTCTCGATGAAAGTCGGCGTGTCTTTCATCAGCCCGGAGCGGGCGCGCGCCAACCTTCTGCGCGAGACGCCCGGGTGGGACTTCGACGCCGTGCGCCGGGGCGCCGAAGGATTGTGGGAGGAGGCGCTCGGGAAGATAAAGGTCGAGGGCGGGACGGAGGAGCAGCGGCGAATCTTCTACACGGCGCTCTTCCATTGCCACTACATGCCGCACGACCTCGCGGGCGAGAACGCGTGGTGGGATTCCGAGGGGCCGCATTACGAAGACTTCTACGCCATCTGGGACACGTTCCGGACGCACTTCCCTCTTCTAATTTTGATTCAGCCGGAGCGGCAGCGCGACATGGTGCGCTCGCTCGTGGACACGTACGTCCACACGGGCTGGATGCCCGACTCGCGCATCGCGGGCGCGAACGGGATGACGCAGGGCGGCTCGAACGGCGACGTGGTCGTGGCCGACGCGATGCAGAAGGGCGTGAAGGGTATCGACTACGCGAAGGCTTACGAGGCGCTCGTCAAGAACGCGGAGGTCGAGAGCCCGCGGCCGCTCTACGAGGGGCGCGCGCTCGCGGAGTACAAGCGGCTCGGCTACGTCTCTTTGAACTACCCACGCTCCGTCTCGCGCACGGTCGAGTACGCCTACGACGACTTCTGCGTCGCGCAGGTGGCGCGCATGCTGGGGAAGACGGAAGAGAGCCGGAAGTACCTTGAGCGCTCGAAGAACTGGGCGAACGTGTGGAGCGACGAGACGCGCTCGGCCGCCCATCGACCTCGGCAACGGCCGCGCGTTCGTCGTCGAGGCGCAGGGCACGTCGGCGACGAACATCTACATTCAGACGGCCACGCTCAACGGCCGCGCGCGCTCGCGCGCATGGCTCAGGCACGAGGAGGTCGCGGCCGGCGGCCGCCTCGTCCTCCGGATGGGGCCGCGGCCCACCGCCTGGGGGCGCGAAGAGCGGCCGCCTTCGATGTCTTTAACGGGGGATGCGAGATAGATGAGATTGACGCGGTCGGCAACCCGACTCCTCGTCGCCGCGCTCTGCTGCGCGCTCGCGGGCGGCGCGGCGTACGCGCAGGCGCCGAAGAACGTGCGGACGTTCGAGCGGGTCGTCCACATCGCGCCCTTCGGCGCGGGCGGCGCGCGTTACGTCTACGTCCCCTTCGAGGTGCCGCGCGGCGCGGTGCGCGTCCACGTCGGCTACGAGTACGCGCGCGAGGGCGGGGCCAACACGCTCGACCTCGGCGTCTACGACTCGCGCTCGGACGGCCCCGGCCCTTCGGTGAGCGCGCGCGGCTTCCGCGGTTGGAGCGGGGGCCGGCGCTCGGAGTTCTTCATCACGCGCGCAGAGGCGACGCCGGGTTACCTCGCGGGCGAGTTGCCCGCGGGACGTTGGCGCGTCGTCCTCGGCCTCTACAAGGTCGCGCCCGCGGGCGTGGACGTGAAGATTAAGGTCGAGGTCGAGACTGAAGAAGAGGTACGGGCGTTCGCGTCCGAGGGCCGCGTCGCGCGACGAGCACGCCGCGCCGCCCGACGAGTCCGGTCGTGGGCGGCGCCGCGCGCGGCCAGCGTTGGTACGCGGGCGACCTGCACATGCACACCGTCCACAGCGACGGCGACTGGACCGTGCAGGGGCTCGCCGCGTCCGCGCGCGAGGCGGGGCTCGACTTTATCTTTGTCACGGACCACAACACCGCGAGCCATCACGCGGAAGTTGAGGAAGCCAACGCCGGCTCTCAACAACCGCTCGTCATGCGCGGCGAGGAGGTGACGACCTACGGCGGGCACGCCAACGCGTGGGGGCTGCCCGCGGGGGCGGTCATAGATTTCCGCGTGCGGCCCGGCGACGCCGCCGGGATGTCTCGGGTCGCCGCGAGCGCGCATCGCCTCGGCGCGCTCATCTCCGTCAACCACCCTTTCGCCTTGTGCGGCGGTTGCGACTGGAGTTACGGGGACGCGTTGAAGGAGTTCGACGCGGTCGAGGTCTGGAACGGCGAGTGGGACGGAACGGACGAGTCGGCGCTCAAGACTGTGGGACGGACTGCTGCGACGCGGCCTGCGCCCGACGGCCGTCGCCTCGAGCGACTCGCACCGCGCGCAGAACCCCATCGGGCGCCCGACGACGCACGTCGCGGCCGAACGGTTGTCACAGGCCGCGCTGCTGAACTCCATCCGCGACGGACGTGTCTACCTGACGCGTGGGGCGCGCGGGCTCTCGGTCGATTTCGAGGCGGCGGCGGGCGAGATCGGCTCGCCCGCCGCCGCCGGCCCGCGCAGAGGGGCCGGCGCAGAGATTCGGCTGCGCGCGCCGGGCGCCGTCGTCTTCTTCGTCAAAGTCGTCGGCGCGCCCCTCGCGCACCGTCTCGCTCGTCTCCGGCGGCCGTGTGGTCTACACGTTTCAACGGACCGGGCAGCCGGACAGGGTTTACGGAAGTGTTCGAGGTCGAGTGCGAGCGTGACGGATATTATCGCCTTGAGGTGCGCGACAGGGACGGGAAGATGTTCGCGCTGACCAACCCCGTCTACGTCAAGGTCGGGGCGCGCCGGTAGGCTCAAGGGCCCGACGGCGCGAGGCGGAAGAGTCTCGTCTCGCCCGCGGCGAGTGTCGCTTCGGGCTGCTTCTCGAACGGGAGCGCCTGCGTCGTGAAGTCCGGACGGAGTATGAGCACGCGCACGAGTCGGAGTCGCCCGCACGTCCCGCCCGAGGCCGTCGAAGGGTGCGGATGACAGCGTGCGTTGACGGACTCCACCGAGTCGGCCGCAAAACCCTTCGGCAGACGGATGCCCGTGCGGTAGTAGCCGCTCCGCTCGATGCGGAGCGGCGGCGCGCCCATGTCGGACTTGAACACATCGGGGCGCCCCTTCAGCTTCACGTCGAAGGCGACGGCCGCGCCCGTCTGCTCCGAGGCGGCCTCGACGTAGAGGTACTCGCGCGGGTCGGCGACGGTGTTGATGTCGGACGGCGTGTCGCTGATGCGCCCCTCGCGCTGTAGCTCCTCGGTCATCGCGCGGTAGGTGGCGGGGAAGCGGTCCATCACGCTCTCGCGCGTCGCCGCTTCGAGCCGCGCGGCGACGGGCATCGGCGCGAAGCGCACGGCCGAGCAGGCGAGGTCTGAGAAGTTGTTGTTGTCGGAGGCGACGGCGAGCAGCGGGTGCTCGCCGTTCGCGCGTTGGCCGTCGAAGGCTTTCGTCTCGTGCCTCACGCCTTGAAAAGTCTCGGCGACGACCTTCTCCCCATGGACGCGCACCTCGTAGACCCACTCGATGTCAGTCCCGCGGCCCCAGCGCGCGAAGAGCGCGGCGGTCTGCGTCCCGCCGTCCTCGTTCGTGAAGACGACGGTGTAGCGGACGAGCGTCACGTCCGGCTCGCGCAGCACCTCGTAGTACATGAGCAGCGGGATGTCCGTGAAGTGGTCGAAGGTGTTCGCGCGCGCGTAGAGGACGGGCGCGCGCGCCAGCGCGAACTCCTCCCACTCGGAGTCCGCCGAGGCGAGCGGGACAATGCGGCGCAGCGACTTCACCTCGGCGCGGCGCGCGCCCGCGGCCGAGCGCGCCGCGTTGAGCGCGACGGAGATTGTGTGCCTCCCCTTCGGCAGACGGCCGAGCAGAACCTGATAGCCGTAGAACCGTTCGCCGGCCCAGAGCAGCACGTCCTGGTTGTACGCGCCGTCCACGAGGACGACGAGCGCGGCCGCCTCCGCGCCCCTGCGCGCCCACGACGCGCCCGGCGAGCGCGCCTCGATCTCAAGCGCGACCTCCGCCTCTTCCTTGAGTTCGAGGGTCTCGGCCGCGAGCGGCGTCGAAACCTTAGGCGCGGCCGGCGCGCAGGGGTTCTGCGCCCACACGGCCGCGGGCGGGCAGAGGGCGGTGAGCAGGATGACTAAGTTGAGCCGCAGACGGCCCCGGATTGTTCTCATTTAAGAAGTGCCCGGCCCCTTTGGGCGCTGGAGATTTTTTTCGGTAGAGCGCGGATGTCTCGGCCGCCAAGCTACGTTAATCCGGCCCCCTTTTCAAGCTCAATTTTTTCTCTTTCGCTTCACCGAAATTTCTCTTCGGCTTAACATCACATGAGCTATAATCCGCCGCACGCTTTAAGGGGCCAGCGCCGCGTTCGGGTTCGCAAGCGGACTCGCGCGGCCGCCCCTCCCGAGACATACCCGTTAAGACGAATAAGACGACATAAGGCGAAACGACTTTCCACCCCTTGCGGCCCTCCGGCCCGACCAGGAGAACATATGTTGCGAAGAGCCCCCCGCACGACCGCCTGTCTGCTGCTCCTCTCCGTCTGCCTGACCTTCAACGCTTTCGCGCAAGTCAACAGCGCCAGCGTGACGGGTCTGGTCACGGACACGGCGGGCGCCGTCGTCCCCAACGCCTCCGTGACCCTGAAGAACAAGGCGACCAACGTCGAGACCACGGCCACGACCGACAGCTCCGGTTACTACACTTTCGCCAGCGTCCCCGTCGGCGAATACGCCGTGACGGTCGAGCGGCAGGGGTTCAAGCGGGTCGTGCTCGAAGGGGTCAAGCTCGACGTGGGGCAGAAGGCGCGCGTGGACGCCTCGCTCGAAGTCGGCGCGGTGACCGAGACGGTGACGGTCACCTCGGCGACGCTCCTCACGACGCAGGAGGCGACGACCGGCGGCGTGATCGAGAACAAACTGGTCGAGCAGCTCCCGCTCTCGGGGCGCAACTGGGACGACCTCATCAGCCTCGTCCCCGGCGTGCAGGTGGACCGCTACACCGAGGAGGGCGGCGGCACCGCCGGCGGGCGCACGGGCGGGGCGAACGTCCACGGCGTCCGCTCGCTCCAGAACAACTTCGTGCTCGACGGCGTGGACAACAACTCCATCTCGGAGAACGTGCAGGAGCTGACCACGCAGATCGCGCGCCCCTCGGTCGATTCGATTCAGGAGTTCAAGGTCTCGACCAACCCGTACTCGGCCGAGAACGGGCGCAGCCCCGGCGCGCTCGTCAGCGTCGTCACCAAGTCGGGCTCGAACGCCTTCCACGGCACGCTCTACGAGTTCCACCGCAACCGCGTCTTCGACGCCAACAACTTCTTCAACAACCGCGCCGGCGCCCAGAAGCCGCAGAACATCCAGAACCAGTTCGGCGGCAACGTCGGCGGGCCGATCAAGAGAGACAAGGGCTTCTTCTTCTTCAACTACGAGGGCACGCGCATCCGCAAGGGGACGACGCGGCTGGGGAACGTGCCGCTGGCGAACGAGATTCGCGGCGACTTCTCGACGGCGGCGGCCGTCGCCAACCGCATCCCCGGCGGCGCCTACGCGACGCTCTTCGACCGCGTCGGCGACTGCCGCGCGCTCGTGCCTTCGGCCTTCAACGCCAACGGCTCCTTCATCAACAACCAGATTCCCGCTCAGTGCCTCGACCCCGTCGCGCAGCGCGTCCTCGCCCTGCTCCCCGCGCCGAACGTCGTCCCCGGCACGGGGCCGCTCAACCTCAACAACTTCATCCGCAACCCCGGCATTCAGGACGACACCGACAGCTACACGGGGCGCTTCGACTGGCAGCAGGGCACGCAGAACAGCTTCTTCGTCCGCTACACGCTCTCCGACCGCTTCCGCTACGTGCCCGGCATCTTCGGCGGCGTCGTGGACGGGACGGGCTCCTCGGCCAACGGGCGTCTGAACATGAAGGGGCAGTCGGCGGCCATCGGCTGGACGCGCGTCATCAGCTCGCGGCTCATCAACGAGTTCCGTCTGGGGTGGGGGCGCAACAACTCGCTCGCGACCCAAGACCCGTTCGGGCTGAACACTTTGGCCGAGCTGGGCTTCCTCGGCGTGCCCGACTCGCCGCTCTACAGCGGCGGCCTGCCGGGCCTCTCCATCTCCGCGCGCGGCGGGACGCAGTTGCCGGGCGGGCAGTCGGGCTTCGACCGTCTGGGCTCGCCCGACTTCCTCCCCAAATCGCAGCGCACGAACCAGTTCCAGTGGACCGACAACGTCAGCCTCACCCACGGCCCGCACCAGTTGAAGTTCGGCGGCGACGTGCGCGGGCCGATGCGCAACATCTACCTCGACGTGCCTTCCCTGCGCGGCACGCTCAACTTCGACGGCAACCGCACGGCCATCGGCCTCGCGGACTTCCTGCTCGGCTACCCCTCGGGCGCGCAGCTCGCCAACCCCGCGGTCGTCGATTCGCGCCTGAAGATGTTCTCCGGCTTCATCCAGGACGACTGGAAGGTGACGCCGAAGCTCACGCTCAACCTCGGCCTGCGCTACGACTACGCGACGTGGCCGTACGAGGGGCGCGACCGCCTGACGAACCTCGACCCCGTGACGGGGCAGCTCTTCACGCCCGCGAACTCGCCTTACGGGCGGAGCCTGATTCGGCCCGACAAGAACAACTTCGCGCCGCGCGTCGGGCTCGCCTACCAGCTCGACGACGAGACGGTGCTGCGCGCCGGCTACGGCCGCTTCTACATGCTCTTCGAGCGCGCGGGCTCCGAAGACCAGTTGGCCCTGAACCTGCCCAACCTCGTTCAGAACAACGTGACGGCCGCCAACAACAACGTGACGGCCAACAACATCCGCCTGCGCACGGGCTTCAACCTCTCGCTCGACCCCGCGTCGGTTGACCCGCGGCTCGTGCGCCTGCGCGCCATCAACCCCGAGGCGGTCATGCCGAGCATCGACCAGTGGAACGTCGGCCTCCAGCGCCGCGTCTACGGCAACCTCGTCGTGACGGCCGACTACGTCGGGACGAAGGGCACGCACCTCTCGGTGCTGCGCAACCTGAACCAGCAGCTCTTCAACGCGGCGGGCGTCGGCACGGGCGTCATCCCCTACCCCGCCTTGGGCCCCATCGAGTACCGCGACAACGGCGGCAACTCGAACTACCACGGCGGCGAGCTGACCGCCGAGAAGCGCTTCAGCCGCGGCTTCACGTTCCGCACGGCCTACACCTACTCGAAGTCCATCGACTACGCGCAGGAGCACCTGGCGGCGGGCGGCACGGGCAGCTTCACGCAGAACGCGCGCGACCTGCGCGAGCGGCGCGGCCCGAGCGACTTCGACGTGCGCCACCGCTTCGTCGGCACCTACATCTGGGAGCTGCCCTTCGGCAAGGGGCGCAGCTACCTGCACGACGGCGCGCTCGCGCACGTCCTCGGCGGGTGGCGCCTGAGCGGGCTCGCGAACGTGCGTTCGGGGCGGCCGTTCACCGTCGGGGCCAACGGCAACAGCACGGCGCTCGGCGGCGCGCGCGGCGGCGGACTCGTCGGCGCCTTCGCCGACTGCCTGCGCGACGGCTCGCTCTCCGGGGACGAGCGCAACATCGACCGCTGGTTCGACACGACGGCCTACGCCGTGCCGAACCCGGTGCGGCTCGGCACCTGCGGGCGCAACACGCTGCGCGGGCCGAACCTCTCGAACTTCGACGCGTCGCTCGTGCGCACGTTCGACTACTTCGGCGAAGACCGCAGCCTTGAGTTCCGCTGGGAGGTCTTCAACGTCTTCAACACGCCGCAGTTCGGCCTGCCCGACCGGAACCTCTCGGGCTCGGCCGCCGGCCGCATCTCCTCGCTCGCCGGCGACCCGCGCGTGATGCAGTTCGCGCTCAAGTTCAACTACTAGGAAAGAAGTCAGGAGTCGGGAGTCAGAAGGCAGTAGGCAGTAGGCAGTAGGCAGTGGGCAGTAATTGAGGTAAATGGAGCGCGTGTGTCGAACGCCGCGTCAGCGGCGGATGAGTTTAGCCCGGCCTTTCAAGGCCGGGGCCGCCGACCGTCCACAAGCGGTGCGTCGCGTCAGCGACGCTTGAACGTGTGAGACTCAACCGTCGCTGACGCGACGCGCCAACGCTCGATACGACGCTGACCCGGCCTTGAAAGGCCGGGCTAAACTCACACGCCGCTGACGCGGCTGCTGCCTATGACGCGGCTGCTGCCTACTTCTTTTCGGGGGTTCGTATGACAGTCTCTACACAGTCGGGCGGGGGCAAGCGGCCGGAGCAGTTCCGGGACTACGCGGCGGAGGCGCGCGCGTGCGTGAAGGATTTCTACCGGCTCAACCACACGCTCCAGACGCTGGACACGGTGCTGGAGAAGAAGCGGCAGTACCTCAGCTTAGACCGGCGCGAGATGGGCGTGTGGGAGGCGATGGAGCAGTTGAACGCGCTCGTCGATGACAGCGACCCCGACATCGACGTGCCGCAGATCGAGCACAACCTCCAGACCGCCGAGTCGATCCGCGCCGCGGGCCACCCGCGCTGGTTCATCCTCGCCGGCCTCATCCACGACCTCGGCAAGGTGCTCTGCCTCTTCGGCGAGCCGCAGTGGGCCGTCGTCGGCGACACCTTCCCCGTCGGCTGCCCGTTCGACGAGCGCGTCGTCTACCATGAGTTCTTCGCCGACAACCCCGACAGTCAGAACCCGCTCTACCAGAGCCCTTGCGGCATCTACGAGGAGGGCTGCGGGCTCGACCGCGTTCACTTCTCATGGGGGCACGACGAATACCTCTACCACGTCGTCAAGGACTACCTCCCCGAAGAGGGGCTCTACATGATCCGCTACCACTCGGCCTACGCCGTCCACCGCGAGCGCGCCTACCAGCACCTCCTGAATGACCACGACCGCGAGATGTTCCGCTGGGTGCGCGCCTTCAACCCGCACGACCTCTACTCCAAAGCGGCCGAGCGCCCGGACGTGGCCGCCCTCAAGCCCTTCTACGAACAACTCGTCGCCGAATTCTTCCCGGCCAAACTTCGCTGGTGAATCAGGCATCGTAAGCAACATGAAGAGGCTGACTTTCGTCTTCGCCGTTCTGAGCGTCGTCGCGTCGCTCTGCGTCGTGTGCGCGCCGCTTCGCGTTGAAGCGAGACGGCCGGCGCCGCGGCTCTCCACGCGCGAGGTCGCGCTCGGGCGCACGCAGGCGGGCGAGTTGAAGGGGACGCGGACGGTCTCGCGCGACCGCAGGCACGTCGCCTTCGTGGCGAAGGTCGCGAATGGGGAGGCCGCGTACGTGGACGGCGTCAAGGGTAAGACGTACCCGGCCGTCGCCAGCGACCCTCTGAGCGAGGCGGGACTCGGCAGCCCCTTCACCTTCAGCCGCGACGGCCGACGCGCGGCCTACGTCGTGAACCTCTCGGACGCGGCCCGGGCGCGCGGGCCGCGCCGCGTCGTCGTTGACGGACAGGAGGGGCCGGCCTTCGACTACGTCTGGTCGGGCGCGCTCGGCTTCAGCGGCGACGGGAGGCACTTCGCGTACAGGGCCGAGCGCGGGGGCAAACATTTCGCCGTCGTTGACGGCGTCGAGCACGGCCCCTACGAACGCGTCAGCGCGCCGGCCTTCAGGGAGTACAAAGACCGCGGCCCCGTCTTCGCCTTCGACGCCGTGCGCGACGGCCGTCAACTCTTCAACGTCAACGGGCAGGAGTTCGCAGCCGAAGACATGAAGGGGCGCGAACTGTTCTTCGGCGAGCAGGCGCGCGAGCCGCGCGAGGTCGTACGCGACGGCAGGCACTACGTCGTGTGGGAGGGGCACGAGTCCGGGCCCTTCGACGAACGGCTGTTGACGTTCCCTCAGACCCACCCGCGGGCGGGCGGCTCTCCAGTCGTCTTCGAGGGGCGGCGCGGCGGCAAGTCGATGGCGGTGGTGGACGGCGTCGAGGGCAACGCCGCGCTCAGCATCCTCGCGCGCCGAGGGGCGGAGCTGCTGCGCGTGGAGATTGAGATTCTGTAAAACTGAGACGCGGCGTCAAGGCGCCGCTTTGTGCGCGTGGCTGATCCAGGTGAAGATCATGACCCAGAGCGTGAGCGCGAGCGTGAAGAGCGGGAACTGCAACGGCAGCGGTAGGGAGTAGACGAGGAGGACGACCGGCAGCCAGAACCCTAAGCCGCTGACGACCGCGGGCAGTATCTTTTGCAGGTAGAAGTCGAGGCTCAGCACGCGCGGCATCCCTGAGAAGCGAAAGCCCGCGTGCCTCCACTCGAACACGACGACGGTCAACGGGATGGTGACGAACGGGGTGAAGACGAACTGGTCGAACGCGGCCTTCTTCAACACGGTAGCGAGATCGACGCCGTCGCCGAACGCGAACGCCTGCGCGCGGTAGAGCGCGTCCACCACCATGCCCATCACGCCCCAGAAGCACACGCCGAACGCGAGGCTGCCCAGATTCTCGCGCCTCACGCGCCGACGCTGGAAGACGGCGACCGTCAGAAGCTCCGGCAGCAACCCGCCCGCCAGCGCGCCCGCGACGAGCGAGAACAGGTAACCGCCCTCGCCCTTGAACTCCGCCAGTCGCGCCAGCCACGCGCGCGCGGGCTCCCAGAAGTAGTACGCGAGGACGACCGAGACGACAGCCGCCTGGATGACCAGCGCCGGGACGAGGTTCGCGCGCGCGGCGCGCAGGCCCACCGCGAGCGGCCGTTCCTGTTCTTTGGTCATGCAGCTACCCGCGGCGCGCCCGCGTCCGACGCTCGAACCCGGCGGCTCTCGACGGTCATCATTTCAACTGGCAGATGTCGAGGACGTTCATGTCCGTGTAGTCGAGGTTCTCGCCGCCCATCGCCCAGATGAACGAGTAGCTCGACGTGCCGCACCCCATGTGGATCGACCACGGCGGCGAGACGACCGCTTCCGAGTCGCCGAGCACGAGGTGGCGCGTACGCTCCGGCTCACCCATGAAGTGCATCACGCGCTGGCCCTCTTTTAAGTCGAAGTAGAAGTAGACCTCCGAGCGGCGGTCGTGCAGGTGCGGCGGGCAGGTGTTCCAGACGCTCCCCGGCTTGAGGAGCGTGACGCCGAGGAGCAACTGCGAGGACTTGCAGACGGCCGGCACGACGTACTGGTAGATGGTGCGCTCGTTCGAGGTCTCCTGCGACCCGAGGTTGAGCGGCACGGCCTGCTCGACGGAGATGTGGACCACTTCGTAGCGCGCGTGCGCGGGCGTCGAAGCGAGGTAGAAGCGCGCGGGGCTTCCGGCGTCCGACGACTCGAACGTCACCTCGCCGCTTCCCATCGGCACGTAGAGACAGTCTTTCGGCTGAAGCTCATAACGCTCGCCGTCAACGGTCACGGCTCCCTTCCCCGCGCCGACGTTGACCGCGCCCAACTCCCTGCGCTCAAGAAACGGCCTGCCCTTCGCCGACGCGGGCTCCTGCTGCGTGGGCAACGAAAGGGGCTCGCCCGCGGGCGCGGCGCCGCCGATGACGAAGCGCTCGTAGTGCAGGTAGTTCAGGCGCAGTTCGCCCTCCGAGAACAGCCCGGGGACGTGGTAGCGGTCTCGCAGTTCCTCGTTCGCCGCGCCCTCGACCGAGCCGGGGTGCGTGGCGTAGTAAGTCTTCCGGTACATCCGATTGCTTCCCTCCATCTGTTTTGAGAATCAGCATAGCTCACTCGCCCGCCGGCCGCGACAGACGGAGGCGCCCCGAGGAAGTATAATGGACCCATGCCCGAGTACCTTGATACAGAGGCTTGGAGCCGCCGCCACCTCTTCCGACTCTTCAAGGATTACGACGACCCCTTCGTCAACATCTGCGCGGACGTGGACGTGACGCCCCTGCTCGCTTTCGCGCGCGAGCGCGGTCTGTCACTCTTCGTCACCTACCACTTCCTCTCGACGAAGACGGCCAACGAGCTTGAGCCCTTCCGCTACCGCCTGCGCGGCGAGCGCGTCGTCGTCCACGAGCGCGTGGACGCGGGGGCCATCGTCCTGCTCGCCGACGACAGCTTCACCTTCGTCTACTTCGACTACGAAGAGGACTTCGAGAGCTTCCACGCGCGCGCACGGGCGGCGGTCGAGCGGGCGCGCGCGGAGCCCCCGCCCCTCGACGCGCGCGACGACCGCGACGACCTCATCTATCACTCGGTCATCCCCTGGGTCTCGTTCACAAGCATCTCGCACGCGCGCGACTCGCGTCGGCAGAGCGGCATCCCCAAGGTCGCCTTCGGCAAGTACCGCGAGGCGGGCGGGCGCGTGCTGATGCCCGTCTCCGTCGAGGCGCATCACGCGCTGATGGACGGCCTGCACATCGGCCGGTTCTTCGAGCGGCTTGAGGGCCACTTCAAAGACCCGCGCGCCGCGCTCGGGCTATGAGCCGGGGTAGTCGAGCAGCCCCGTGTGCATCGTCATCTTCCACTCGCCGCCGACCTTCGAGTAGACCTTGCAGGCCCTCCCCTTCCAGTGCTGCTCGCGGCCCGACGCGTCGCGCCAGAGCGTGTCCACGTCCACGACGGCGAAGGCGCCGTCCCGCTCTGCCGTGACGACGACCTTCCGTATCTCGCGCCGGTTGTGGACCAGCTCGTGCGTGTCGAAGAGCTGCTGCCAGTTCCGGCCCCAGCGCTCTTCGTCGTACCTGCCGGCCCAGAAGACCCAAGTGGCGGGGTCGTGATGACGCGCGGTCGGCGGCCACGGCCAGACCATGTCCGGGTGGAAGACGCTCAGCAGGAGCCTCACGTCCTGCGTGTCCCAGGCGCGCGTCTCCCGGTTGACGATCTCTCTTATCTCCGCTTCGACTTCGCTCACACCGAACCTCCGCTATTGTGAGATGGGGTTTAACCACCGCAGACGGAGAGGCACAGCTTAATGCTTATAGCTGTGCCTCTCCGTCTGCGGTGGTTGAGCCTTCCTGTTCAGAAGACGAACTTGAGGGCGAGTTGGAGCTGGCGCGGGTCGCCGACGCCCTGGCGCAGGAAGCCGTCGAAGTTGAAGAGCGGCGACCCGATGGTCGGGTCGATGTTGTTGTCGGCGTTGAAGGTATTGAACATCTCGACGATGGGGATGAGCGAGTAGCGCTCGCCGAATTTGATGGGCCGCTGCAAGCGCCAGTCGAAGGAGAAGAACTCGTTGTTCTTGCGCAGCGGTGTTGCGCGGGAAGCAGCGCGTGGCGCAGCCGGCGGAGGACTTGGGCTGCGCCGTGTGCGCCTGCACGCGCGCGTTCAGCTCGAAGCCGCCCGGCACGTCCACGTTCGAGTAGAAGTTGAAGCGGTGGCGGATGTCGCGGTCCGAGAGCGCGTAGTCCTTGCTCAGGTCGAAGAAGTCCGCGGCGCGGTCGGTGAACGGGTCGCGCTCGTTCGAGTCGTCGTCCATGTCTTTGGCGAACGTGTAGTTCCACTCGAACTGGTAGCCGCGGCTGAAGCGCTTGCGCATCCCGACGGTGAAGGCGCGGTAGAGCGACTTGCCGTTGGCGCTGGCGACCAGCGTCTCGCCGAGGAACGGGGCGAAGAAGCCCGTCCGGGCGTAGTCGAGGAAGCGCGTCAGGTGGACGCCCTTCGCGTGCGTGAAGTCGAAGTAGAGCGAGAGCGTTCGGGCCAGCTCCTGCTCGTAGGCGACGTTGGTGGTGTAGATGCGCGGGTTGGCGTAGTCGCGGCTGAAGACGCGCACGCCCGAGAAGCACGGGAAGGGGCTCGTGACGCTGCCGTCGGTGCAGGAACTCGCGGTCGGCGTCACCAGCCCCGGCCACACGGGGCCGGGACGGTCGGGTTGGCGAAGGCGCCGCCCGCAGATCGTCTGCTGCTGGACGCCGTTCGTCGTGATCGAGCCGACCTGCGACAGCATGTTCTGGCGCGCGTAGTAGATGCCGTAGCTCGCGCGCAGCACCGACCTGCCGTTGCTCGCACGTCCCACGCGAAGCCGACGCGCGGCTGGAACTGCTTCTTCGGGCTGTGCAGCGTGCCGTCGGAGGGGAAGCGCGGGTCGTTCAGGAAGATGCCGTAGGCCGTCTGCGCGGGCGGCACCTCCGGCTCGGGGAAGATCTGCGCCTCCCAGCGCAGGCCGTAGTTCAGGGTCAAGTTGGGCCGCACCTGCCACTTGTCCTGCGCGAAGAGCGCGAGGTCTTCGTTCTTGATGTCGGAGGCGCCCGCGGCGTCGGTCGCGGGGCCGTTGGGGCCCGCGCCCTGCAAGTAGAGCAGGAGCGGGCCGCCCGTCGCCCGCGCACGCAGGGCGCGGGCGCAGGCGTAGTGAACGTGCCGTCGGGGCAGCGCCCGGCGTCGGGGCCGAAGCCCGCGCCGAGGCTCGCGGGCGAGGCGTAGCGGAGGAAGCCCGTCACGCTGTCGAAGATGTAGCGCCCCTGGAAGAAGCCCCGGAAGACCTGCGAGTTGCGGCTGTGCAGCCACTCGCCGCCGAACTTCGTCGTGTGGTTGCCGGCGACGATGGAGAAGTTGTCCTTGAACTGCGCGCGCCAGAAGGTCTCGTCCACGTTGGGGCCGAGGAAGAAGGGGCTGCCGAAGCGGAACGTCGGCTCGGTCGTCGAGAAGAAGCCGCCCATCGCCGTGTCGGCGGGGATGTTCGACGGCGTGGCCGCGCGCGGCCGCTCCTCGCGCCCGTAGGTGAAGTGGAACTCGTTGACCTTCGTCGGCGAGACGGTCGAGAAGAGGTTGAGCGTTGAAGGCGTGAATCTTCGAGGGGCCTTCGGTGCCGTTGGCCGAGTTGCCGTAGGTCGGCACGTCGAAGGTCTGGTTCTCGTTCTTCGAGTGGTCGAAGTTGTGCGAGAGCGTGAGGTGGTTGTTCTGCGTCAGCTCGAAGTCGAACTTGCCGAGGATGGCCGAGTTGCGGATCGGGCGCTCGATGGGCAGCCCCTCCTCCTGGTTGCGCGTCGTGCGGAAGAAGTTGAGGAGCGCGAGGCGCTGGCAGTCGGCGTTCGCGTTGATGAGCGCCTCGTTGGCGACGATCGTCGGCGCGCTGACGGGGCAGGGCGTGTCGCCGACCTGCTCGGAGAGGTTCGCGCGCGTCAGGTTCTCGAAAATCTGCTCGTAGGCGACGAAGAAGAACGCCTTGTCCTTCTTGATCGGCCCGCCGACGTTGCCGCCGAACTGCTCGCGGTGGAAGTCCGTCAGCGGCCTCCCGTCGGACGTGTTCGCCGTCAGGGCTTCGAGCCGCTGGAAGTGGAAGAGCGAGCCGTGGAACTCGTTGGTGCCGGACTTGGTGACGACGTTGACGACGCCGCCCGCCGTGCGGCCGAACTCGGCGGTCGCGCCGGTGGCGACGACCTGAAACTCCTTGACGGCGTCTAAGGGGATGTCGATGGCGGCGCGCTGGCCGCCCGCCTGCTCGCCGAAGAAGCCGTTCATGTAGTCGCCGCCGTCGAGGCTGATGTTGTTGAAGACGCCGCGCTGGCCGGCGAAGTTGATCTCGTCGCCGTCCGGCCCCTGCGTGATGGAGACGTTGGGCGTGAGCGTCAGCAGGTCTTCAAACTTGCGGCCGAGCACGGGCAGGTTGCCGACCGCGCGCTCGTCGAGCGTCGTGGAGGTCTGCGTGCTCGCGGTGTCGATGGTCTGCACGGCCGAGACCGTGATCGTCTCGTTGACGCCCGAGACCTTCATCTGCAAGTCGAGGTTCGCGGCCTGCCCGACGGTGAGCGTGAACTCCTCCTGCTTGAGCGTGGCGAAGCCCTGCTTCGAGGCCGTCAGCGTGTAGCGGCCCGGCGGGAGTTGCAGGAAGACGAAGCGGCCGTCGTCGTCGGTCGCGAGCGTCTTGGTCAGGTTCGTCTCGACGTTCCGCACCTCGACCGAAGCGCCGGGCACGGTCGCGCCCTGCTCGTCCTCGACCGTCCCCTGGATGACGCCCGTCGTGATCTGCGTCTGCGCCGCCGCCGCCGCGGACGCCAACATCAGGACGAGCAGCAGCCCGCGTGTGACACGGAAGATTCGCCCGGCAGGTTTGAAGTTGATAGGGGGACGCATAGTTTCTCCAGTCTGCGTTTGAAGAGACGTTAAGCTCGGCCGCCCGACGGCGGCGGGTAGAGAGGTGCGGGGCGAAGCCTTCGAGAGTCTACGGTGCGAGGGTGGATAAACCGGAACGGGACGGCCGATGTTAATGAGGCGGCGTCGTGCCTGTCAACGTAAATGCGCGCGGCGTTCGGCCGGGGTTCAGATGCGTGTAACTTTATCCATCGCCGGCGCGGCTCAGAGCCAGCCGGTGCGCTTGAAGACGAGGTAGAGGAGGCCCGCCAGGCCGAAGGTCACGCCGAGCACGACCGGGTAGCCGTACTCCCACTCCAGCTCGGGCATCGCCTTGAAGTTCATCCCGTAGATGCCCGCGACCATCGTCGGGACGGCGATGATCGCGGCCCACCCGGCGAAGCGCTTCGACACCTCGTTCTGCGCGATGGAGATGAGCGAGAAGTTGGCTTCGAGGGCGGTCGTCAGGAGTTGGCTCGCGTTATCGAGCATCTCGTTGATGCGGATGACGTGGTCGTACACGTCGCGGAAGTAGGGACGCGTGTCCTCCGGGATCAGTTCGAGGTCGAAGCGCGTCAGGCGGTTGCAGATGTCGATGAGCGGCGAGACGGCGCGCTTGACTTCGAGCAGTTGGCGCTTGAGCTGGTAGATTTGTGCCGTCGTCTCGCGCGTGGACTTCTCGCCGAAGATCTGCTCTTCGAGCCCTTCGAGCCCTTCGGCCAGCGCGTCCACGACGGGAAAGTACTGGTCGACGATCGAGTCCATCAGGGCGTAGAGCGCGAACCCCGGCCCCTTGCGCAGCAGTTGCGGCGTCGTCTCGCAGCGCGCGCGCACGCCCGCGTAAGGGAGCGAAGGCCCGTGCCGCACCGAGACGATGAAGTTCTGGCCGACGAAGAAGTGCGTCTCGCCGAACTCGATCCGCCGCAGCTCGGCGTTCATGCGGGCGGTGCGCAGCACGACGAAGAGCGAGTCGCCGTAGGTCTCAAGCTTGGGGCGCTGGTGCGCGTGAAGAGCGTCTTCGACGGCGAGGTCGTGCAGCCGGAACTCCTGCTGCACCTGCCGCAGCAGCTCGGCGCTCGGGGCGTGGAGCCCGATCCAGGCGAACCGGCCGGGCTCTTCGAGGGCGCGGCCGATGTCACACATCTCGAAGGCGGCGACGCGGCGGCCCTCGGAGTAGGCCACGCAGTTAACGACCGCGCTCGCGGCGGGGACGACCGTCCAGTCCAGTTCGGCGCTTAAATGTATCTCGTTCAAGATTCTCCTCGCCGGAGGCCGGGGTAAGCGCCGCGGATGATATCACGTCCGGGCCGGCGTCCGGCCGCCCGCGAAACTCACCCCCCGAAGACGGCGACGGCGCGCACGGGCGAGCCCGTCCCGCCGCGTATCTTTAAAGGAAGGCCGACGAAGCGGAAGCGGCCCCGGCCGACCAGCAGGTGCAGGTTGCACATGTTCTCGTAGTGCGTGAAGTTCAGCTCGCCGCAGACGTGGTGGACCTCCTTGTTCGAGACGCCGCGCACGCCCGGCGCGGCCGGCTCCACGCCGAAGGCCGCAATGCCTTGCCCGCCCAGCCAGCGCGTCGCCGCGACGCTGACGCCCGGCCCGCGGTGCCAGTCCTCCGTCCCGTACGCGCGCCGGTAGTGGTCCGTGTAGAGCAGGACCGTGTCGCCGCGCCTTATCTCAAGGCCGGCGCACGCGAGGGCGCGCTCCAAGTCTTCGACCTCTATCAACTCCATCAACCCCTTGTGCGAGAGGTCGAGGCAGATGCCCTCGGTGTAGAAGTTCGTCAGGGGCATCGTGTCGATGGACTGCGCGCGGTGTCGGCGGCCCATGTGGCTGATGGCGTCAACGTGCGTGCCCGTGTGCTCGCCCAGCTCAAGAAGGTTGACGGCCGGCGAGACCACGCCGGTGTCTTTGACGCCTTCCAGCTCTTCGTGCGACAGGTGGACGGTGACCTTCACCTCGGGGAGCCCGGGGAAGACCGCCATGCCCGTGAAGATTTCCTGACTCAGGTCGATGATCTCGAACACGCCTTCAATCCCCTTTCAGAGTTCGGCAGAGTATAATGCCGAGCGATGGCGACGAAGAAGTACAGACTCCAGCCGGTGCTGGGCGCGCGCGAGCAGACGAAGCGCGAGGCCGAGCGCCTTCTCGCCGCGCGCATGGCGCAGCTCGCGGAGGCCGAGGAGGAGTTGGCGCGGCGCCGCGGCGCCGTCGAGGAGTGTCGCGCGAGGCAAACGTCGGCGCGCGCCGAGATGTTGGAGGCGATGAAGGGCGGGGCCGCCGCTTCGCAGGCGCTCGCGCACCGCACGCACCTCGCGGACCTGCGCGCGCAGGAGGAGACTCTGCGCGCCGCGGCCGAGGAGCAGAAGGGCGCGGTCGCGCGTTGCGAGGCGGAGGTCGAGAGGTCGCGCGCCGCGCTCGTCGAGGCCGCACGCGAGGTGCGCGTCATCGAGAAGCACAAAGAGAACTGGCGCGAGCGCGAGCGGCGCGAATCCGTTCGCCGCGAGCAGAAGATTAACGACGAGATCGGCGCCATCCTCCACGAACGCCGCTCGTCGGAATGACCGTTCGCCCCGCGCGCCGAAGGCCCGCTGTTGCCCGCCCCGCCCCGCGCGTCTATAATCCCCTCAGTACACTTCAGAACATTTGTTTTTTTCGTTTTTCGGAAGGCGACGCGGCCGAGTAACAGTCCGCGGTGGGGCGATGCTTCCCCGCGAAGCTTTCCCGGGTGGTCAGAGCGTTTCCCATGCCCGAACGTCCTCGCCCACATTCCAACCTTAAAGGCGGCACGGACGAATCTCGTCTGGTGCCGCTCACGCTCGCGGGGCTCGTCTGCTTCGTCGCGGCGGTCGCGCTCGGCTACGGCGGCTGGCTCCTCTTCGGCACGCACGTGCGCGAGGAGACAGAGCGCGCGGCCGAGCTGCGCCAGAGTCAGCCCGCGCCCGCGACGCCCGAGGCCACACCGGCGGCACCGGCCGGCGGGTCAAGGGGCGAGCCCGCGGCGACGGCCCCCGCGGGTGAACTGCCCGTCCCCGGCGGCGAGGTCACGCTCGGCGGCGAAGGCACGGGGCTCCCGCTGCGCCGCGTCGTCGTCAAGCCCTTCCTCGTCGCAGAGACCGAGACGACCAACGAGCAGTACCGCGAGTACCTGAAGGCGACCGGCCGTCCCGCCCCCTCCCACTGGAAGAACGGCGAGTTCCCGCCCGGCGCGGCGCTCGAACCCGTCTCGGGCGTGACGTGGCAGGAGGCGGGCGACTATTGCAAGTGGCTCTCGGGCAAGCTCGGCGTAACCGTCCGCCTGCCCGTAGAGGCCGAGTGGGAGCTGGCGGCGCGCGGCCCGCAGAATTTGAAGTACCCGTGGGGCAACGAGTGGGACGAGCGCGCCGCCGCCTCGACCGAATCCGGCGGGCGCGTGCGCGCCGTCAAGAGCTATCCCGCGGGGCGCTCGCCCTTCGGCGCCCACGACATGGCCGGCAACGTCTGGGAGTGGGTCGAGGACGAGGCGACGGACGAGGAGGGGCGGCCGAAGACCGAGGGCGACGCCAAATTGCGCGTCATCCGCGGCGGCGCGGCGACCGAGCCGCGCGCGTTCGTGTCGGGCGCGGCTCGCTACGAATTTCGGGAGGACAAGGGCTCCGCGCGTCTGGGTTTCCGCTACGTCGTCGTCCGCGGGGACGGCGCGGCCAGACCCGACGCGCCCTGAAGCCGCGGCGCCGCGAAGAAACCTTCCGGCCCCGCGCGAGGATAACTCTATTGTAACGTCATCCTGACACAATCGAGTTATTGAAGATGAAAGACAAGAGTTGTGAGTCTCGCATTCTCCCCCCCACGCAGACGCCGCACGGACGCACGCGGCCGAGCCCTCTAAAACTGCCCGCACTTTTCGTCACGCTCCTCCTGCTCAGCCTCGTCGCCTTCCACGCGGCGCGCGCGCAGACTAAGCCCAACATCGCGGGCGATGTCGAGGGCAGCAGGAAGGAGCGCGCGACGCCGAAGCCGACGAACGAGCCGCGTCCCGCGCCGCGCCGTAAGCGCACGCCCGCGCCGCGCCCCGCGCCCCCGGGTGCGACAGCCGCGACGGCGGCGCCGCTCGAAGTGACCTTCTACACGGGGCTCGCGGAGGCGGACGTGTATCTCAACCAGAGCCCGACGGCCATGCAGAAGCTCGGGCGCTCGGGCGCCGACGGCCGGCTCGTGGCGCGCCTGCCGCGTGGGCTCCACACGGTCACGGCCAGCCGCCCCGGCTCGCGCGTCGAGCGCCGGCAGATAGACGTAAGGCCGGGCAGCACCACTTTCATCTTTAACCTCTCCGAATCTCCCAACGCCCCCGTCGGCTCGAACGTCGCCGCGCCCTTGACGGCCGGCGACGTGTTCAAGCGCCACCTCGACCCGAAGCAGACCGACGCGGTGACCGTCGCCGAGTGGCAGTTGGCGCAGGCCGAGACGGCCGCGGCCTTCGCCGCCAACCCGCTCGACCCGCAGCTTGAGGCGCAGGCGCTCTACGCGCGCGGGCAACTGGCCTTCCTGCGCCGCGACTTCGCGCGCGCCATCATCGACTTCAACACGGCGGCGCTCAAACTGCCCTCGTCGGCGCTCGCCTTCTACGGGCTCGGCAACGCCTACCTCGGCCTGGGGCGGCTCGGCGAGGCCGCGCGCGCCTACCAGCAGGCGGCGGCCATCAGCCCGCAGCTCGCGATAGCCTACAAGGGCTCGGGCGACGTGCTCGCGCGCCAGAACAAGAACAAGGAGGCGTTGCGCAGCTACGAGCGGGCGCGCGTCCTGGGCTATACTTCGACTGCCACGAGACAGGTCGCCGCCCGCATCCTTCTCAAAGAGCGCCGCTGGGCGGAGGCTTTGAGGGAACTGCTGGAAGTGTCGAAAGCGGCGCCCACGGCCGAGGTCTTCGTCGGCATCGGCGACGCCTACGTCGGGCTCGAACAACCCCTGAGCGCGGCCCCGGCCTACCGGCGCGCGCTCGAACTCGACCCGAAGTCGGCGCTCGCGCACTACAAGTTCGGCGAACTCGCCTACGCGCAGCGCGAGTACGCGGCGGCGGCCGAGTCCCTTGAGCGCGCGCTCGCGCTCGACCCGGCCGGCGCGCTCATCGACCGCGGGCGCGCGCGCGAGCTGGCGAATAAGGCCGCGTCGAAGGTGCGGGCCGTGAAGTAGGACTGAGAGCGGTAAACTTGATAAAGGAGCGGGCGGCGGCCCCACCGCGCGGCGGCGGCGTCAGGCGTCGCCCGGAGTCGTTTCATGAAAAGGGCAAACAAAGAACAGTCGTCACGCCCGCGCGCGCGCGCCGCGTCGCTCGCCTGCGCCGCGCTCGCGCTCTTCGCAGGGGTCTCGGCGCACGCGGCCGCGCAGCAGGGGTCTAAGCCGAACATCGCCGACGAGGTCGAGGGCAAGAAGGTCCTCCCGACCGAGGCCGACCCCAAACTGCCCGCGACGCCCGGGCGCAAGGCGCCGCAGCCCAAGCCGCCCCGGCCCCCCGCGCCGTCCTACGAGGTGACCTTCAAGACCGACATCCCCGAGGCCGAAATCTTCATCGTCGCGGGCAACTCGTCATCCTCCGCGCAGAGCCTCGGCAAGACGGACGCCGACGGCAGGCTCACGAAGCGGCTCCCGCGCGGGACGTACAACCTCCTCGCCAGCCGCCCCGGCTACCGCATCCAGCGCCAGCGCGTCGAAGTCCGCTCAAGCGGCCCCAACGACGTGAACTTCAACCTCGCCATGCCCGCCGTCGCGAAGAAGGCGGAGGCCGAGGCCGCGCCGGAGCCGACGCCCACGCCCGCCGAGACGCCGGAGCCGGAGCCCACGGACCCCCTGGCCGACGCCGACGCGCTCATCAAGCGCTTCCTCGACGTGAAGGAGACCGAGGCGGTGAAGGCCGAGGAGTGGCGGGCGATGCGCGAGCGCACGAACGCCGCCCTCGAAAAAGACCCGGCCAACACGCAGCTCAAGGCGCGCGTGCTCGCCTCCGACGGGCAGCTCGCCTACCTCGCCGGCGACTTCGCCAACGCGCTCGTGGCCTTCAAGCAGGCGGCGCTCGCCCAGCCCGACTTCGCGCTGGCGCACTACGGCCTCGGCAACGCCTACCTCGCCACCAACCAGCCGGCCGAGGCGTTCAAGGCTTACTCTCAGGCCGTCAACCTCAATTCGGAGCTGGCGCTCGCCTACCGCGGCATGGGCGACGCGCTCACCAAGCAGAACAAGACGAAGGAGGCCGCGGTCTTCTACAACCGCGCGAAGAGCTTCGGCCAGCAGCTCCCGGCCGACACGGGGCTCGCCTCGGCGCGCGAGCTGAAGAAGCGGAAGCGCTGGGCGCAGGCGCTCAAGGAGTTTCAGGACGTGGCCGCGACGAAACCTTCGTCCGAGGTCTACGTCGAGATCGGCGACTGCTACGTCGGGCTCGAACAGCCCTTGAGCGCCTCGCAGTCCTACCGCAAGGCGATTGACCTCGACGCGAAGTCGGCGCTCGCGCACTACAAGTTCGGCGAGGTGATGCAGAAGCTGCGCGAGTATCCGGCCGCGATGGAGGCTCTTGAGCGCGCCATCGCCCTCGACCCACAGGGCACGACCATCAACCGCAAGCGCGCGCGCGAGATGGCCGACGACGTGGCCGACAAGCTCAAGAAGACGAAGTAAAGGCCCGCTTCAAAAGAAGCCGCGAAAGGAGCACGAGGCGATGAAAATTCCACCCGCGAACCCTCTGACGACGAGGCCCAACGCGGAGCCGAACCGCGCGGTCACGAAGCGCGGACAGGTCTCGACGGACGCGACCCGCTTCGACGACGCGGACGAGTTGGTCGAGGGCAACGCCTCCCCCGAGCGCGACTTCGCGAGCGTCTTCGACGAGGTCGTCTCGCGCCCCGAGCGGCGCGACGAAGAGTCTCCGGAGGGAGACCGCCGCGTCTCGCGCGAGTCGGAGCGGGCCGAGCAGGACGGCTCGGCGCGGCGCCGAGAGGAGCGCGAGGGCGGCTCGAACCAGACCGGCGGCGAAGGGCGCGGGGGCGGCTTCGAGCAGCGCGCGGGCCTGCGCGAGGTGTCGGCCGTCGGCGAGAACACGTCGGCGCGCGCCATCCTGCACGTCGCCGACCTCGAAAGAATCGTCTCGGCCGTCCGCGCGCAGTTGGTCGAAGGCGGCCGCCACGTGGTGACGATTGAGCTGCGCCGCTCCGTGCTCGAAGGGTTAAAGGTCAAGCTCACCGCCGAAGGCGGCGGGCGCGTGTCGGCCGAGTTCATCGCGTCGAGCGAGCGCGTCCGCTCGCAGCTCGACGCGCGCGCGGGCGAGCTGGCCGAGCTGCTCCGTGGCCGCGGCGTCAACCTCGCGGCCCTGCGCACGAACGTCGAGACCGGCGCGGGCGCGACGGGCGGCGATAGTCAAAACGAAGAACTTTCACAGTCCGTCGGCCGTGCGTTCGCCGCTTCGACCGACGATGCGTCGGCCCCGCAGGCCGCCGAGCCGCCGGAAGAGATTGACGGCGGCGCTTTAAACACCTACCGCGCTTGAACGTCTGCGGCGCCCGATGAAGACAGACGCCAACACATTGCGGGAGGAAGAGGCCGGGCCGGCGCCGGCCGTAGACCCTTTCGCCGTAGACCTCTTCGCGGGCGGCCCGGCCGCCGGCGCCGCGGGCGCGGACGCGCGCGCCCTCCCCGCAGAGGCGGCCCGCGCCGTCGTCCCGTGGGACGCGGCGCTACCGAAGGTCTCGCGCGACGAGGCGCGTCTGTCGGCGATGCTCGCGGCCGTGCCCGCCTCGCTCTCCGCGGCTGCGCGCGAGGCGCTCGCGCGCGTCGCCGGCCGGTTCACGCGCGCCGGCGCCGAGCAGGTCTCCTTTGAAGTGCTTGAGACGCGCGAGGAAGAGACGCCCCCGGCCGAATCGCCGCGCGCGTACGTGCGCGTGGCCGTCGAGCCGTGGGAGGCGCGCGCCGTGCTGGTCGTCGAGGCGGCGTTCGCCTCGGCCGTCGTCGATCTGATGCTCGGCGGCGAAGGCGCGAGCCCGGCCGACACGCCGCGCTCGCTCTCGACGGCCGAGTGCGCCGTCTTCGAGTTCCTTTGCGCGCAACTCCTCGCCGCCCTGAACGAGGAGGCCGGCGAGCCCCTCTTCCGTCTGGAAGCGTTGACCGACGACGCGGGCGCAGGCTTCGGCGCGCGCGCCGTCGTGACGAAGGTGCGGGCGCGCTTCGGCCGGGCGGCGGGGGTCGTGCGGCTCATCTACGGCTCAGAAGTTCTCGCGGCCCTCGACGAGTTGCGTTCGCCGCTGCTGGCGCGCGCGGATACCGAGAGGCTCGCGCGCTACCAAGCGTTCTGCGCGGGCGCGGACGTTTCGCTGCTGGTCGGCGAGACGGAGGTTGACCCGGCGTCTCTGGCCGGGCTCGAACCCGGCGACGTAGTTCTGTTTGAGAGCGTCTTCGGCGAGTGGGGGCCGGGGTCGGCGCGCGGGACTTTGCGCGCGCGAGTGGGCGCGGGCGACAACGTGTTTGTCGGCGGAGCGGTCGTCGGAACGGACGGCGCCGAAGGGTTGAAGGGCGGCGCGCTGCGTCTGCTCGTCGAAGAGGTTTCGGGGCGGGGGGCGCGCGGGTCGGAAGGCGCGGGGAGGCTGCGGATGGAAGACGAGAGCGAGTTGGCGACGGGGTCGGACGAGGAGGCGGGGCTGCTCGACAACCTCCTGCTGACGGTGCGCGTGGAGCTGCCCGCGCGCCGCATCAGCCTGGAGGAGTTGACGCGCCTGCGCGCCGGTCAAATCCTGGAGCTGGACTGCCGCGCGACCGACCCCGTCGAGCTGGTGGCCGACGGCCGCCGCGTCGCGACGGGCGAGCTGGTGGACATCGAGGGCCGACTCGGCGTGCGCGTGACGCGTTTGGCGGGCTGAAGGATGGCGGGCCGGAGACCGGGATGAACTTCTTCACGATGCTTTTGGAGACGATGCTGGCGCTCGGCCTCGTCTGCGGGCTCGCCTACCTCGTCTTCCGTTTGGTGCTTCCGCGCCTGACCGCGGTGCGTTCGGCCAACAGCATGGTGCGGGTCGTTGACCGCGTCGGGCTCGACCCGCGCAAGAGCCTCTACGTGGTCGAGGTCGCGGGGCGCTGGCTCCTCATCGGCGCGTCGGAGGCGGGCGTCCACCTCGTTAGCGAACTGGACGCGAAGACGGCCGAGGAGGCTTCGGAAGAGTTGGAGCGGCGGCGCACGATGCCGAGCCCGACGGTCGAGGCGGCGCGGCGCGCCTTCGCCGACCGGCTGGCGCGGCTCACGAACAGGAAGGGGGGTTGAGGGATGAGACTCCGCTCGCTTTGGCGGACGCCGCGGCGGCGTTGGGCCGTGTTGCTGCTCGCGCTCGTCGCACTGGGCCTGCTTTCGTGCGCGTCCGAAGCGCTCGCGCAGGACGTGCCGCGCGCGGCGGCCGGGGGCGGCGGGGACGGCGAACCCGGTGGTGCTCGTCATCGTGCTGGGCGCGCTGGCGCTCGCGCCGTTCGCGCTCATCATGCTCACGTCGTTCGTCAAGATCTCGGTCGTGCTCTCCATCCTGCGCAACGCGCTGGGCACGCAGCAGGTGCCGCCCAACCAGGTCATCACGGGCATCTCGCTCATCCTGACGATCTTCATCATGGCCCCCGTCGTCGAGAAGATGTACGCCGAGGCCGGCAACGTCGGGGACTCCGAGGCCATCTTCTCCGAGGTCTCGGTCAAGCAGATTTTCGAGGCGGCGCGCAAGGGGCGCGAGCCTCTGCGGCAGTTCTTAGAGCGGCACGCGCACGAGTCCGACCGCAAGATGTTCTACAACCTCGCGCAGCGCATGGCCGTGCGCAACGGCAACGACCCGCACGAGATCGTGCCGACCGAGTTCCGCGTCGTCATCCCCTCGTTCGTGACGAGCCAGTTGACCGAGGCGTTCCAGATCGGCTTCCTCCTCTTCATCCCCTTCCTCGTTATCGACATGGTCGTGTCGAACATCCTCCAGGCGATGGGCATGTTCATGCTCTCGCCGGCGATGATCTCGCTCCCCTTCAAGCTGCTGCTCTTCGTGCTGGTTGACGGCTGGGTCATCCTCATCCGCAACCTCGTGCTCGGCTACACCTGAAGGAGAAAAAGGATGAACAC
The DNA here is from genome assembly GCA_963726735.1 of uncultured Acidobacteriota bacterium. Lineage (GTDB taxonomy): Bacteria > Acidobacteriota > Blastocatellia > Pyrinomonadales > Pyrinomonadaceae > QHXN01. Next base: position 1,010,970 of record CAVSDM010000016.1, on the reverse strand, counting down.
GTACGTCTCACTCGCGGGCGAAGCCCTCTGGCTGATACTTCTGCTGTCGATGCCGCCGCTTTTGGCGAGCCTCGTCGTCGGGCTCGTCATCAGCCTGCTGCAAGCGCTGACGCAGGTGCAGGAGCAGACGCTGACCTTCGTGCCCAAGATCATCGCCACTATCCTCGTCCTCATCATCACGGCCGGCTGGATGCTCGACACCCTGCGCGAATTCGCCGGCCGCGTCTTCGACGACCATGTGGTAGATGAGGAGGAGTGCGGTGAATGAGAAACGAATCTCCTCCTGACTCGCTTTTATGGAGATTCTCGTCTTCGAGACGTTCGAGTTCGGGCAGAGCCCGCAGGCTTTCCTCGTGCTCGTCGGGCTGGCGTTCGCGCGGCTGCTCGCGTTCCTCATCGTCGTGCCCTTCTTCGGCGGGGCGGCGGTGCCGGCGCGCGTGAAGGTGGCGACGGCGACGGCCTTCGTCGTCATCGTCTACCCTTCGCTCGCCGCGGGCCTGAAGGGCGAGGCGCTGGGGTTCGGCCCCGTCGGCTTCATCGGGCTTTTGGCGAAGGAGGCGTTCGTCGGCTTCACGCTCGGCTTCGTCGCCTCGCTCGTCTTCGAGGCCGTGCAGGTCGCGGGCCGCGTCATCGACTTCCAGCGCGGCTCGTCGCTCGCCGAGCTGTTCGCGCCCCAACTCCAGGCGCGCGTCTCCGAGCTGGGCCAGTTCAAGCTCCAACTCGCCATCGTCATCTTCCTCGCCATCGGCGCGCACCACTTCTTCATCGGCGCGCTGCTCAGAAGCTTCGAGCTGATCCCGGCCACGACCTTCCCCCACCTGCAGGCCGGGTGGACGCCGGCCGCCGAGTTCATCACGCGCCTGACGGGCGGCGTCATCGGCATCGGCGTGCAACTGGCCGCGCCCGCGATGGTGGCGCTGCTTTTGACGGACATCTTCTTCGGCCTCGTCAACCGCGTCGCGCCGCAGATCAACGTCTTCTTCCTGAGCCTCCCCGTCAAGATGGCCGTCGGCCTCGCCGTCGTCCTCGTCTCGCTCCCGCTCTTCAAAGAGCGCTACGTCTTCTACTTCAAGGAAGCCTACAAGGCTTTCGAGTTCATGATTCGCGCGCTCGCCGGCCTCTCCTGACGGCACTCCCGGAAACCTTTTCCGCCCCCCGCCGATAATCTGGACGAACGATATTAGTCGGCCGGAGGGGGAGAGCATGTACGTCAGGGACGCGGGCGGTGGCGGACTCAACTTGAACGACGTGTCGGACGAGCGCGTGGACGTGGTGAACACGAACGACGCGGGGAACGAGACGGGGCCGGGCGCGTCGAGCCTGACGGGCGAGCAGGAGTTTGCCGCCAACGCGGTGCGTTTCGCGCTCTTCGGGTCGGTTGACGCCGCGGCGCGGCGCCAGACGCCCAACGTGCAGCGGAGCCTCGACGCCGTCTGGGAGGCTTACGGACTCGGCTACGCGCAGGGCGGGGCGGAGGAACTGGCGCGGCAGTTGCGCACGGGCGACGCGGCCTTCCAGGCCGAGCTGATGAGGCGTCTGACCGAGGGTAACTCGGAGGCGGCCGTCCGCATCCTCCGCGCGGCCGGGAGCGAGCCCGTCCCCTATGGCGGCACCGAGCGCGTCTCCGCCACCGACGGCGGCACAATCGCGCGCGCCCTCGGCGAGGCTTACGACCGCGGCCTGCTCGGCGCGGACTTCGCCGCACAGTGGGTGCAGGCCGAGGCCGACTACGCCAACCGCCCGGGCAGCTTCGGCGACTGGCCTTACAACGAGTACACCGGCAATCTCATCGCGCAGAGCGGCTCTTCGCGCCTGATGCGCGACTACGCCGACGCCTGCATCGAGCACGCCGCCGAAGCGCAGACCCCGAACGACCTCTACGTCCTCAACGGCGCGGCGCGCGCCATCGCGGGCGACCCCTCGGTGCTGACGGCGGTCCTCGGTCGGCTCGACGCGGGGCAGTATGCCGACGGCCAGATAGACCTCGAACGCTTCCTCGGCACCATCAACACGCCGCGGGATTTAATCGGCGAAGACCCGAACCGCGCCGTGAACGGCGAGAGCCCTCTGGCCGCGCTCTTAAACGGCGCCGCCCGGATGCCGCGCGGCGAGTTGGAGCTGAAACTCTTCTCGACCGTCGCCTCGAACGAGGGCTTCTTCGACGGGCGCGGCGTCGCCGACGCGCTCGTCCGGCTCTACCAGAGCGACTCGCGCTTCCTGACCGACAGCCTCATCGACACGTCCGCGAGCCTCGACGGCGTCGTCACGCTCTCGCAGTTCTACCAGCGCACGCTCTTCAACGCCGACTGCACGCTCAAGGACTCGCTCATCACGACGGCGACGGGCCTCGCGCGCCAGTACCGCGCCGAGAACCGCCCGAACGAGTTGGGGCTGTTCGCCGGCACGGTCGCCAACGGCTTCCAACTCGCCGTCAAGGCCGAGGACGCGCGCAAGGAAGCGGTCGAGAACTTCGTCGGCTTCATCTTCGAGTTGGTGCCGGTCGGCGGCAAGCTCAAGGACATCTTCGGCAACGCGCTCGGCTCGGCCGTCGGCGACCACATCGGCGACCTCATCGCGGAGAAGGGCGTGGACGGCGCGCAGGAGGCCATCTCGGACTACCTCGTCGGCCAGTTGACGGAGGAGACCGGCCTCTTCGGCTGGGGCAACGGCGCGAAGCTCAAGAGCCGCAACGACGTTGACGAAATTTTGCGCGCCGCCTTCGACGTACCGAACCTGCGCGACACCAACCCTTCGACGCCCGAGAACGACGGGCTTCAGTCCTACAACAACGGGCTGGGGACGGCCTACGACGCGCTCGAAGGCAGCGACCTTCTGTAAGAGTTTGAGAGGTGTGTGATGCTCGGACCCATCGGCAACATCGCGGATAACCTTCTAGACCCTCTTGAAGACCTGAGCCGCTTCGCGGGCGACGTGCTCGTAGGCGCCGGGTCGGCGGCCGGCGGCGGCGCCGCCGAACTCTTTGAGGACGCGGTCGGACTCGCCGAAGGCTACGCCTCGCGCGCAGGGATCATGATGACCCGGCCCGCCTTCGCCCTGCTGGAGGTGGTGGCGTCGCGCGGCTCGGACAGGGACTTCGACGGCCTCTTCGTCGGCGCGGGCGGGCGCACCTACGCGCCCTCGACGCCGCTCGCAGAGGTCCCCGCCGTCGTCCCGAGCGACGGCCGCGTGCCGACCGAAACCATCGTCTACGTCAACGGCATCAGCACCACGAAGGACGGGCAGTTCGGCAGCCTCCAACAGATCGCCGACCGCACGGGCGCGCGCGTCGTCGGCATCCACAACGCCACGCAGGGCGGCTTCGTCGATGTCATCCAGAGCGCAGGCGACACGCTCGACCTCGGGCACAACCCGGCCGTGGACACGCTGGCCGACACCGTCTACGCGGAGATCACCGCGGGGCGCACGGTTCACCTGATGGCGCACAGCCAGGGCGCGCTGATTACGAGCCGCGCGCTGACCGACGTTTACCAGAGGCTCCGCGTCGAGGACGGGATGTCGCGGAGCGAGGCCCGGCGCGTGCTGTCGCGCGTCGAGGTCGAGACGTTCGGCGGCGCGGCCGGCTCCTACCCGGACGGCCCGCAATACGTCCACTACGTCAACCGGCGCGACGCCGTGCCCGGGCTCTTCGGGCTCGGCCCCTTCGCCAACCCGCTCGTCCACCCCGGCCGCGGCGCCGTCGTCCGGCGCTTCTCGGAAGGGCACAACGCGCACGGCTTCGAGGCGACGTACCTGCCGCGCCGCGTGCCCTTCGAGCAGGCAAGGCGCGGCGACTTCGACTGACATGACGACGGCCCATCACCTCGCACGCCCTACTCCCTTGCGGACGGAGGCTGATGACTTGTACACACGTGAATCGAGAATACCTTTCGCCATCTACGCCTACGCCGCGAGCGTGCTCGCGCGCTGCGTCGATGCGTGCGGGCGCGGAGAAGGAATGACGAGGGAAGAGGCCGAGTCGATGCTGCACGCGCTCGCCGGCGCGGACAACGGCGCCCCGCTCTTCGGCGAGGGCGACGTGACGGGCCTGATGCTCGGGCCGGCGGCGCTCTATTTCGAGTACGACGCCGAGCGCAACGCGCTCACGTGCGGCGCGCTCGTCTACCGCTTCCGCAACGCGCCGCGGCCGGGCGTGCTCGAAGACTTCCTTGAGGAGAACCGCGGCGCGGGCGGCGGCACGCTCGTCTACCGCGCGGAGACGCGCGCGCTGCTCCTCAGCCGCACGTACTTCGTGGCGGCGCCCGCCGAGGTCTTCGCCGGAGACATGAAGAGACTCGCCGCGGCGAGTCTCGGTTGGGGCTCGGAACTGCTCGAACGCGTCGCCTCCCGGCACGAGCAGGGCGCGCAGCGACGCGCGTGATTTAACTACCACAAACAGAGAGACACGGCTTGAAGCGCTATCTCTTCAAAGCCGTGTCTTGCTGTGTCTGCGGTGGTTATTTGTATTTGACGCCGCCCGCCGTGAAGTCGATTGACTCGGGCGGCACGCCGAGGACGGCCGTGAAATTCTTCCGCGCCATCTCGCGCCACTGCCTCATGCCCTCTTTGTCGCCGGCCGCCCTGACGATGTTGAAGCCGGCGTCGATCCACGTCGCGGTAATGCCGTAGTCCTCGAACAACTCCTGCCGCTCGCGGTCGTTCATCCCCTGGAAAATCTCGTCCGTGGAGAAGAGTTCGCGCATGTGTTTGCGCAGGGCCTCGCGCTGCCCCTCGTCGAGTTCGACGCGACCGTCGTTCGCGACGTAGTAGCTGGCCGTGATGAGATACGAGGCCGCGCGCGCCACGTCGTTGGTGGGGAGGCCGGCGTCCTTGAGCCGGCCGCGGTAGCTCTCCAGCGCCTCGGAGAACAGCTCCTCCAGCCGCTTCCGCTCCGCGGGCGAGTCGGCGAACGAGAGCGCCATCTTCTGCGGCGCGAGTCTGGTCGGCGACGGGGCGGAAGGTCACGCTCCCGGCGACCGGCGTGCGCGTCCGAGGCGGAAGCGTCGAGGGGCGCGACCCCGTCGCGCCGTTCGCGGCGGACGTCTGTCTCTTCCTCTCCAGCGCGGCGCGCGCGGCCGCCCGGTCGCTCATCGCCTGGCGCGAGCGGCTGTAGACGTTAGGGTTGTAGACCTTAGGCGTCGGGTATCTGCGCTGCGCCGCCGCCGGCAGAGTCCCTGCGAGCCCGAGCAGGCACGCCGCCGACAGCGCGCGCCCGCCGGCCCTCAACCAATTCGCTCGTGTCATAACCTTCGCCCCCGTGAACAAAAAAGCCGGAAGCCGCGCCACTGATGCGCGCGGTCCCGGCCCTGTCCCGTGCGCCCCGAAGCTGAGACGCGGTTCGCCTAGTTGACGGTTCGCCGCAAAGCCTTGCGGCGCGCCTTCTGCCGCTGTTTCTTCCGCTTCAGCGCGGCGCGCGCGGCGGCGCGGTTGCTCATCGACTGGCGCGTGCGATTGTAACGCCCGGGGTTGTAGACCCTCACGCGGCGGTACTGCGCCAACACCTCCGCCGCGCCGCCCACCAGCAGCAGGCAGGCGAAGGCGAGCGCCCCGACTCTCTTTCTCAAACTGTTCGTCATGCCGAAAACCCCCTCGATACGGACGTAGACAGACGGAAGCGCCCGGCCTTCGAGGGCCGGGGCGCGTCCGCCTGTCCCGGGAGTGTGTCTCCTGGTACGCGCTTACTTCATGTTGTTGGCGATGGCCATCATCGCATCATGGCCGGCCTTGGCGATGTTCGACATCGCGTCGGCCTCCATGCTCTGCTCGTTGGCCGCCTGCTGGACCGCGAACCAGTACTTCTGCATCGCGTCGTTGTGGTTGATGATTTCGGTCTCGCTCGCGCCCTCGCGGAGGTCACCGGGTTTCGATGGAATGCTGATGCCGCTCATGACACGCTCCTTTCGTTGTTACGGAACTGATGGCCGTCTATTTGATCCCGGAAGCCTTGAGCGCTTCGGCGATGCCGAGCGCCATGGCGCGCGCGCGGTTGGCGGCCGGGTCCTTCTCCTGCGGGTCGAGTGCGATGGCCTGCTTCAGGTCGGCCACGGCCTCTTCGGCCCGCCCTTGCTTGATGAAAATCTCGGCGCGGTTGACGTAGGGCGCGATCTGCCCGGGGTCAAGCTCGACCGCGCGGTCGAGGTGGCGCATCGCGTCGTCGAAGCGCTCGGTGCGCGTCAAGAGCGCACCGAGCGCCGAGTGCGCGGCCGCGCTCGAAGGGTCAATCTCGACCAGCCCCTCGAAGATGGCCTGCGCCTTGTCGAGGATGCCCTGCTGGTAGTACATCGCGCCCATTTGGCCCATCGCGCGGAACTCCTGCTCGGAGACGCCGAGCCTGCCGCGCAGAGGGCCTTGCCCGCCTTCGGTACTCAAAGAACCTTGTTTCGTCGCCTTTCCGTCCATCTCTGCCTTCGGAACCTCTTCACGTTGCACGCCGCGTGCCCGCCGCGTTAGATGTGCTGGCTGGACTGCGCGAAGCAGCGGTTCGCCGAGACCAGGGCCCCATTATGCATCGTTTCCCGCGCGACGTTAACCATCGAGAAGAACTGCCCGAGGTTGCGTCCCTCGTCGCCCGCCAGATTGAGCCAGCGGCCGATGCGTGTTCTCCGAGAGGATGTCGCCGAAGCAGCCGCCGCCGTCGAAGGCGCCGAGCGGCTGGAGCGAAGCGACGCGATCCATCCACGCGTTGTCGGTGAACTCCGCGACGAGGTTTAAAACGTCCTGGGCGGCGCCGACCCAGTTGCCCGACATGATGTCGGCCGTCAGCGCAATCGCCTGCCCCAGCCACCCCATCCCGATGGAGTCGAAGAACTTGCCGAAGACGCTGTCGAAGATTTTTCCTAGTCCGAACATGGCCCGCTCTCCTTCGCTTTTGGGCGGCCGCGGCCGCCTTTCTGACCGATTTCGCTTAAATTATCGGCGGCCGCCCGAGAATGTTTCCTGCCCGCACGGCGTTGCGGCAGATTTTTTTTGGTAAGATTGTCGGCACGACCAACGACATGACTCCGAACCGTTTATTCGAGGACTGGCTGGAGGGGCGCGCGTCTCTGGGCGCGGCGGGCGGTTGGACGGCCGAGGAGATGCGCCTCGTCGCCGACATCGGCTACGCTCTGGCCGAGCAGGGGCGGTACGACGAGGCGGTCACGGTCTTCGAGGGCCTGGCGGTGCTCGCGCCCGCAACCGCCTATTTTCAGTCGGCTTTAGGCGCCCTGTGGCTGCGCAAGGGCGAGCCCGAGCGGGCGCTCGAACACCTTGAGGCCGCGCTCGCCGCCGACCCCGCGGACGTGACGGCCCGCGTCAACCGCGGCGAGGCCGCGATGCAGCTCGGCGACCGCGACGCGGCCCGGCGCCACCTGCTCGCGGCGCTCGAACAAGGGCCACGCACGACGCCGGAGGCTTCGGCCCCGGCCCTCGTCCGCGCGCGCGCTCTGCTGGCGCAGCTCACCCCCTAGAAGGACCGCGACGCTTCTTCCCCCTCAAAAAATTTTCCCCACACTCCCCCGTAAAAAAATCGCCGCGGGGCCGGAAACTTTTTCCGCGAAACGGCGATAACCGGGACGAACGGATATTTCCGCCAAGGAGGGCGTGTCATGGCAGAGCCGGTCTCAGGAATCGTACAGGGCAATCTATCGCAGCAGTTGGAGGGGCAGCGTTCCCAACAGCAGCCGGGTACGGCCGGGCGCTCGTTCGAGAGCGTCCTGCGCCAGCAGGAGGGCGACGCGAACGCGCTCGGGGCGCCGCAGGAGGCACAGGCGCCCGCGCCCGTCTCCGGCGCGAAGATCGAGCAGATGCGGCTCGACTTGATGCAGAGGGTCGAGCGCCTGCCGCCGGGCTCGCCGAACGTCAACGCCCTGCTGCCCGAGATGCTCGACTCGCGCACAAGGCTCGGGATGCTGCGCGAGGTGATGTCGAAGCCGGGCGCGCCCGGCGCCCAGAGCACCGACCTGCGCGGCCGCTTCGGGCAGATCGAGACGGAGTGGAATCAGGTCGAGGCCGTCATGCGCTCGAACAAAGACCTCTCGACGCCGGAGCTGCTCGGCCTCCAGGCGCGGCTCTATCAGGTGACGCAGCACGTCGAGGTCTTGAGCAAGGTGGTCGATCAGGTCACGGGCGGGGTGAAGACCATCCTCAACACGAACGTCTAAAAGCGAGTCGGGAGGCGTAAGCGATGGCCGGGGCAGAGAGAGTCGGCAACCAGCCTGTAGCGCCCGTCGAGGCGCCGCGGGCCGAAGAGGCGGCGCGGCGGCGCGGCGGCACAGGGTTCGGCGAGCGCCTGTCGAAGGATGACTCGGCGCTCGTCCGGCGCGGGCGGCAGACTGCCGCCCAGCCCGCGACGGACGAGGCGTACCTGCGCGAGCGCACGTTCGAGGAGTTAAAGACGCTCGTCCAGGCGATTCAGGAGGGCGTAACCGACCCCTGGCAGTTGACCGACCTCATCTTCTACGCGCGACACCCCGAGATGAAGGGCGTGCCGCTCACGCGCGACCACGAGGCGCTGCTCGACGAGTGGAACCAGATCAGCGCGCTCCTCGTCCACCCGACGCTCAACGAGGTGAGCGACTTCCTCGGCGCCGACGTGCTCGGCGGCGCGGTCTCGGGCCCGGGGCAGTTCGCCACGGCCTTCGAGCGCGCCACGCACACGAGCGCCGGCGCGGCCCGCCTCTCGGGCGGCGGCGTCCACCGCTTCGACGACGTGATCGCGCAGCGCCGTGCAGTGGTGCCCGGGGCTCTCGCCGTCGATACTCAAGAGCCTGCTCGCGCAGGAGTCGAACTTCGACACCGACGTTATCAACCGCTGGGGCTACGCTGGGATAGCGCAGTTCGGCCGCGAGGCGGCGCGCGAGGTCGGCCTGCGCGTCGGAGTGGCGGGGACCGCGGCGGACGAACGGCTCGACCCGAGCAAGGCGATTCCGGGCGCGGCGCGTCTGCTTCACCTGAAGGCGCAGCGGCTCGGCGCCTCGGCCTTCTCGCGCTACGGACAGCCCGACGGCGTCGAGTTCTGGAAGTTCGTGCTGGCGGCCTACAACGGCGGCGAGGGCACCGTGACCCTGGCGATGGGCCACGCCTACCGCGAGGGGATGGCGCGCGCGCGCGGCCGCGGGCTCGTCGGGACGGAGGCCGTCGCCTTCGCGCGCGCATACGCTTCGAAGTGGGATAACCTGAAGGTCGGCGGGATGGGCTCGCCGCTCGGGCTCGCCGCGGCGCGCTACTTCCCCTCGCTGGCCGAGATGAAGTACCACGAGATCGGCAACTACCCGACCGCCATCGTCGGGCGCGTGTCGGTCAAGAAGGGCTGAAGGGCGCAGCGGCGCGGCGCCTCTAAAATTTTTCCGTCAGCAACACGCCTCGCGCGGAGCCTTCGGCGATGGGTCTGGACAAGGTCAAGCACAACCTGCACATCGGCTCCGGCATCGGCCCGGCCGACACGCACTCGTCCGGCGACGTGCCCGAGACCTCCGGCCTCCAGGAGGGCGCGGCGCGTGAGGGCGGCGGCAACACTGCGCGCGGACTGCGCGGCCGCGGCAACGGTCAGGGTCGGCACGCGCGCGTGCAGGACGTGCTTCACGAAGGCAAGCAGAAGGTTCAACAACTCCTCGAACGAACCGGCGACGTGCTCGGCAATCGCGTGCGCCACGGGCGCGGCGAAGAGCACCTCCCGCCCGGTCAGGCGAAGAAGCAACGGGAGGGCGTCGGGCCGGACTTGCGCGACACGGGACGGACGGAGGCGCGCGACCTGCGGGAGTCGCGCGTGCCCCCCTCCGGAGACGGCGAACACGGCCGCTCTCATGAAACGCGTGGCCACCGCGACGACGAACACGGCCGCTCACATGAATCTCGCGGCCACGGCCACAACGACCGCGGCGAACATGTCCGTGGCTCCGGCCGCGGCGACGAAGAGCACGGACGAAGTGACTTCCGCTCGACCTTAAACCCTCCGAACGGCAACGCGAACGGCCACGACAACTCGCACGGGCGCGGCCCGCTCGACTCGCACGGACACGGGCGCGGCCCGCTCAACCTCGTCAACGACGCCCTCGGCCTCGGGCACGACGCGCGCGGTAACCTGAACCTCCCGTCGGTCATCGCCTACCTGCGCGGCGAGGCGGGCGGCGCGCATCTGCCGCGCGAGCTGCGGCAGGTGCTCGACGGCACGTCGCGCCTGCTCGGCACAGACCTCCTCGCCGCGCTCGAACGGCGGGGCGCGTCGGGCGACGGCCAACACGCGGTCAGGATTCTCGAACACGCGCTCGCGCGCGTCGCGCGCACGCTTGAGCGCGTGTCAGAGGCGGGCGGCACGGCCGCCTCCAACGTCACGCCGCGCGTCTTCGGCGAGGCGGTGGGCGAGCTGCTGGCGGCGACGACGCTCGACAAGTATTTCCGACGGGCCGAAGCCAACGGCGGCCGCGTCGTCGCGCAGGCCGAGGCGGCGCTCGCGCGCCTGCTCTACGGCGAAGGGCGCGGCGAAGGCAACGGCGTCGGCCCACGCCCCGCGGGTTACGAAACGGCGCGGCGGCCGGGGCCGGAGCTGCCCGCGCCGCACCCGCTCGAAGTCCTGCGCGACCTACAGGCGGGCGCCTTCCGACCCGCAGAGGTCAGCCGCAGCCCGTTCCCTCTGTCGGGGCGCGCGCTCGTCGCGACCGAGATGATGGAGATGATGCGCACGCTCGACGCCGTCGATCTGGTGACGCGCGAGCTGCTGGCGGCCGCGCGCGGCGGCGCGGCGACAGTGCCGTCGCCCGTTCTCGGGGAGGGCGAGGAGGCGCCGCTGCTCGCGCTGCTGCGTGTCCTGTCCGGCACGCCGGGCGGGACCGACGTGCTCGACGAGTTGCTGACGTTGCTGACGCCCGCGCTGCCCGGCCGCGCGGCGCGTCTGGAGATTCCGCGGCTCGTCGCGGCGCTCGGCGGCGTGCTGGTGGACACAGAGGGCCACGCCTTCGTGACGAAGGACGGCGTGCCCCTCAAGCTCGACCAGTTGATGTGGATGGGCAGTCTGGGCGGCGTGCTGAAGTCGCTGGCGGGGGCGGGCGCGGACTCCTCGCCCGTGCGCCTTTCGCCGCTGCTCATCTACGGCTTCGACGCCGTCTACTCGCTCATCGGCTTCGACGGAAGGACGCTCAACCCGCCGCACTTCGCGGCCGTGCAGGCGCAGGCCAACGGCTCCGAGATGGAATGGGTCTACGGCCAGCCGCCGCTCTCCGAGGGCTGGATGCGCGCGCTCATCGAGCGGCTCAAGGACTCGGCGCAGGCCGACCACAACCTGCTCGGCGAGATGCTCGAAGAGGCGCTGGCCGACGGCCGCTTCCACGCCGCGCTCGTCGGCGGCAACGGTCTCCGAAGGCGAGGCGCAGCCCGACACCTTCGCCGTCACACGCCTCCTGCCCGCGATGGCATAAAGCAGTAGACAGTAGACAGATGGCAGTAGGCAGTTGAAAGCGCCGCATCGGCGGCGTTTGAATTATAGCCCGCGCCTTATCAACGCCGGGTCAGCGTCATATCGAACATCGTGCGTCGCGTCAGCGACGACTGAGCTTCCAGGCGCATTTCAGCCCTCGCTGTACGCGATGCGGCACGTCCGGGTCATTGCTTTCCCGGCCTTGAAGGCCGGGCTACATTCAGCGCCGTGTGCGGCGCTTTCATCTGCCTTCTGCCTGCTTTTTCGATGCCCTCCTCGCGCACACACCGACGGGCGATTACGACCTGCGCTCGCTCAATCACGAGCGGCGGATGCTGGCCGTCTACCGGCGGCAGTCGGCGCACGACGCGGGGGCGCATCCAGCCTTTGGCGAACGCGTGCTGGCGCGCGGCCTGTTTCGAGTGGGCGCTCTACCGCGACGCCGAGACCGTGCGGCGCCTGTGGGGCGAGGCGGCCGCGGCGCTCGCGCGGGGCTTCGCGCGACGCCAACCCGGCTTCGACCCGAGCCCCGACCAACTCGTCCTCGCGCTCCACTTCGCCATCGCCGCGCGCGAGCGCGAAGCCTTCTCCACGCTCGCCATGTCGGCCCCGAACCTGCGCGACGGCGCGCTGCGCGAGGCGCGCGCCTACCGCTCGTCGCGCGCGCACTTCCACCTCGCCGAAGGCTACGCGCTCGTCGCCCGCGCGCTCGTCGAGCAGAAGCCGAACCCCGCGCGCGCGGCCGTCGCGTCGCTCGAAGCGGCGCGCGCCGAGACCGACCGCGGCTGGTGGGAGCGACAGTTCCCCGACCCGCTCGACGCCGCGTGGCGCGTGAGCGAGCACGAAGCGGTCTGCGCGCTGCTCTCGGCCGTCGCGCGCCGCGTCGCCGACGAAGCGAGGGACGAGCCGCGCGAGAGGGCTGACGAGACGGCGACCGAAGAGTTCGCGCGCACGGTTGACGAGACGCTCGCGCGGCTCGAACACTTCCTCGCGCACGACCCGGACCACCACCCGAAGCTCTACGCGTGGCTGCCCGGCCTCTCGCTCTGCGCGCTCGCCGCCAGCGCCGCCTTCCCGATGCAGTGGCTCGCCGAGCGGCACGAGAGCGCGGCGGAAGGCTACGAACGACTGCCGCCCGAACTCCTCCGCCGCACTGCCTGAAATCCGCAATGCTTTGCAGACTCGGAGTTTCGAGAGAAAAGCTCGGAGTTTCAAGCTGTTTTCTCCAACGTTGGAGAAAACAGCTTGAAACTCCGAGCTTTTCTCTCGAACGTTGGAGAAATTTTCTCGAACGTTCGAGCTTTTTTCTCCAACGTTCGAGCTTTTTTCTCCAACGCTGGAGAAATTTTCTCGAACGTCCGGGCTTTTTTCTCCAACGCTGGAGAAAAAAGCCCGGACGTTCGAGAAAATTGCCCGAAGACTGAAGAAAAGAGCGCGGCGCGCGCGGCACCGGCAGAGACGCACGGCCCGCGCCCAGCGGGCGCCGTGCGGGGGTCAGAAGTTCTTGACCATCGCGGTCGGCGTGTTGGCCGCGTCGGGGAAGAAGTTGGCGGCGGGCGGCGCGGCCGGGCGCATGGTGATGCGGCCGACGGGCTGGACGTTCAGCTCGGGCGCGAGTTCCTGATAAGAGAGGACGGAGAGCGTCGGGAACTCCAGCTCGACCATGCGGCGGACGAAGCGGCGCAGCTCCATGTCGGTGATGACGACGGGCTTCTGCGCGGTCGCGGGCAGGTTGGCGATCTCGCGCCGGATGGCGTCGAGGATGTCGTGCGAGATGTGCGGGTCGAGCGAGAGGAACGAGCCCGTCGAGGTGCGCCGGATCGCGCCGCGAATCACGTCCTCGATCTCCGGGTCGAGCAGGTAGACGAAGAGCGTGTCGCGCCCGCCCGTGTAGCGGAAAGAGATGTAGCGCTTCATCGAAGAGCGCACGTACTCGGTCAGCATCACCGGGTCTTTCTCGATGCGCCCCCACTCGGAGAATGCGTCGAGCACCGACTTCACGTCGCGGATGGAGATGCCCTCCTGCACGAGCCGCTGCAATACGTCGGTCATCTGGTGGATGGTGACGACCTTCGGCACGACCTCTTCGACGAGCTTCGGCGCGCCGCGCGCGGAGAAGTCGAGCAGCGCCTGCGACTCCTGTATCCCTATAAATTCGTGCGCGTACTTGCGCATCACCATCGAGAGGTGGAGCGTGATGACCTCGGCCGGCTCCCAGATTTTGAGCCCCGCCATCTCGGCGATGGGGCGCTGCGCCGCGGGAATCCACGCGCCGGGCTTGAGGTCGGCCGGGTTGCGCACGTCCTCGCCCTCGATGCCGAAGACGCGGATGTTGTCGGCCGAATCGTTGACGTAGACGCAGTCGGGCCGGATCGACCCGTAGACGACGGGAACCTCCTTGATGGCGATGAAATATTTGAAGGGTTCGAGCGGGGCGTCGCCGCTCACGTAGCAGTTCGGCAGCAGCACGCCGAGATCGTAGTAGAGCGCCGAGCGCAGCTTCGGCAGCTCCGCGCGGAAGCGCGCGCCCGTCGGCGTCGTACTTGTCGATGAGCTTCGTCAGCTCCGACTGACGACGACGGCCAGCGGGACGGCGAACGTCGGCTGCAACTCGTCCTGCCCGCCGACCGACCCGGCCTTCGCCTGCCGCTCGGCCTCCTCCTTCGCCGCCGCGGCCTGCGAACGGTACAGGGCGTAAGCGATCCCGCCGAGCGCCGCCCCGACCAGCAGCAGCGGCACGTGCGGCATGTTCGGCAAAAGCCCCATCAGGAGCAGCAGCCCCGCCCCGATCATGATCGGCCGCGGGTTGCGCAGGAGCTGACGGCTGATGTCCGAGCCGACGTTCGAGGTCTCCTCGTCGGTCGAGACGCGCGTGACGACGATGCCGGCCGAGACCGTGATGAGCATCGACGAGATGATCGCGGCCAGCCCGTCGCCGATGGTCATGATGGTGTACTTGTGCCCGGCCGCCGCGAACGTCATCCCGCGCACGAGCACGCCGGTCGCGAGCCCGCCGGCGATGTTCACCATCGCGATGACGATGGTGGCGATGGAGTCGCCCTTGACGAACTTCATCGCGCCGTCCATCGCGCCGTAGAGCTGCGACTCCTTCTGCAAGGCCGTGCGCGCGCGCCGCGCCTGCGTCCTGCGTGATGAGCCCCGAGCGCATGTCGGCGTCGATCGACATCTGCTTGCCCGGCATCGCGTCGAGCGTGAAGCGCGCCGCGACTTCGGCCACGCGCTCCGAGCCTTTGGCGACGACGATGAACTGCACGACGAGGATGATGACGAACATCACCGCGCCGACGATGATGCTGCCCTGCGCCGTGATGTTGCCGAGCGCCTCGATGACGCCGCCCGCCGTCCCCTGCGTCAAAATGCTGCGCGTCGCCGAGACGCTCAAGGTCAGGCGGAAGACCGTCGTCAGAAGCAGGATGGTCGGGTAGGAGGTGAGCTGCGTCGGCGTCGTGATGTAGAGCGAGGTCGAGAGCACGATGACCGAGGCCGCGAGGTTGATGACGATGAGGATCGAGATGACCGCGGGCGGCATCGGGATGAAGAGCATCCCGATGGCGAGCATCAGGCAGACGGGCAGCAGCAGGTCGCTGTAGCGCGCGAGCACGCCCGAGACGTTCCCACGCCGCAGCTCGCCCCAGAGCGAACTGAGTTGTGCGAGAAGCTTTTCCATTCCCTCTCAGGCCGACCGCGGGTCGGGCTCTTCAAGTCTTCAAGTCTTCGGTCAGGGGGAGTTCGGCTAACGCGCCTTCAAGAGTATTCGAGAATCAGAAAGATGACGAAGGCGCCCAACAGGGTCGCGCCCACCATAAGCAGGGCCTCGCCGACCGTGTAGTAGCGCAGAAAGGGGCGCGACAGCAAGGACGCTTGCGGCGTCGGCCGCACGGCCGGCAAGGTCGGGGGCGCGGGCACGAGCGCGCCCGCGCCTGCTGTGCCCTCCGACGCTGAGGGGGGCGCCGCCACCGGGGGCGGGAGCTGTTGCGCGGGGAGCAGCGAGTCGAGCACGACGAGCGAGGCCGGCTCGTAGAAGATGAAGAAGTTGCGGGCCGGGTCCTGGCGCGGCCGACCCCTGCGCGGGGCGCAGCGTCAGGCGGTCGCCGTTGCGCAGGCGGCGCGCCGTCTCGACCGGCTCGCCGTTGACGAGGGCCGCGCCCGCCGCCTCGGGCTGAAGCATGACGCCGCTCCAGTCCTTGTGGACGACGGCCCGCGGGACGGCGACCGCGCCCTCGGCGCCGCACGCGACGTTCTGCCCCGTCGCGTCCCAGCCGAGCACGAGTCGCGCGCCCTCGATGGGCACGCGCCGCCGCCCGCTGGTCGCCGTCTCGACCTGAAAGTAGAAGGTGTCCTCCTCCGTGCGGAGGCTGTCGAGGATGGCGGCGAAGCTCGTCGGCTGAGTAGTCGCGGGCGCGGCTTCGTCGGCGCGGAGCGCGGGCGTCTCGCGCGTGTCGGGGGCGGGGCGTCCGTCGTCGTCCGTCGCGTCGGTATAGCCAGCGGCGGCCGGGGCGAGTCCCGCCACTTCGGCGCCGGGGCGGAAGCCGTTGCCCGACTCGAAGCCGATGACGTACGGGCCGATGGAGATGGTGTCGCCGTCGGAGAGCGGGCGGCGCGCCTCGCGCGCGAGCTGTTCGCCGTTGAGGAGCGTGCCCTCGGCGCGGTTGATGAAGAGCGGCGGCTCGTCGTCGCCGCCGATGATGATGGCCTGCTCGGCGGCCACGTCCCGGTCGTCGAGGTGGAGTGTGGCCCCGGCGTCGCTGCCGATGGTGACAATCGGCCCGTCGAAGGTCTGCGCGCCGGGTGCAGCCCCTTCGCCCGCGTCGCGCCGCCTGATGTTAAGTCTTATCGCCATGCCGTCGGGGAGGCCGGGAGTGCCCCCCGGCCGTTAAAGTGCGCCCGGGAGAAAAAGGGTCTACCGGACGCCCCGGTCGGGCGTGGCCCGACGCCGCACCTCTTTGTTTGACAATCGCCCGCTTGCCTCAATACTATCACAGCGTAGCCCACAGTCTGAATTACGCAGGTGTTAAGAAACTGCCGACCGCGAGTCGGAGGAGGCTTCGATGACCACGTTGCCCGAAGGCGCGGGCGCCGAGACGGCCGACCTCGCCGGACTGTTCAACTACCCCTCACTCGGCCGCCTGCTCGAAGGCGGCAACCCCCGCGCGCTCGAAGAGATGCGCGGGCGTCTGGCGCGCACCAACCAGGAGTTGGAGCGCGTCGTCCGGCAGGGCACGCGCGAGGACGCCGACCGCGCCGCGCGCGCCGCGCGGGCCGTCGCGCTGACGCTCGCGCTCTTAGACAGTCTCGACGGGATGCGCCGCGAAGGCGCCCCGCGCTAGAAGTAAGGAAAACCCGGCCCCGGCCCCCCGCCAAAAAAAATCACGGTTCGGAGGAAACTTTTCCCACGAACCGCCGATAACCTCTGTGGAAGCAGCACCACCGTGTGGAAATCTCGGGGAGGCGGACGCCGGCCGAACCAGGGGGAATATTCTTTGAATCGTCTATTTTCGGGCGTGATTTGAACCAGGAGGTAAAGAGATGCCTAACGACGCGATAATCAATCAGGTCCCGGTTGACCAGTCGGCCACGCTGCCCTCGGCGCTCCCGCCGGAGCAGCCCAAACAGCCGGGCAGGTTCTCGAAAATCTTCGGCGGCATCGCCGCGGGCGCGCTCAACATCGTCGCCCCCGGCATGGGCAGTCGTCGTCGGCGGCTTCATCAACCGCGGCGGGGTGGACACGACCAACATGAACGAGATGCTCCGCCAGCAACAGATGATGTCGATGCAGATGCTCGCCGTCCAGAACCGCGTGCAGACGCAGACGCAGGAGTTCACCACGGTCTCTAACCTCCTGAAGGCGCGCCACGACGGCGAGATGTCGGCCATCCACAACTTCAAGTCGTAAGCCCGGCACGGGCTTTCGGGTGTGACGTGTTTAGTGAGGCTCAGCCACGTCAAGCCCTCCGACGAGGAGCTGCGGGTCATCCTGGAGTCGGGCTTCGTGCTCCGCGAGGCGGGTCGGCTCGACGACGCCGACGCCGTCTTCCGCGGCGCGCTCGAACTCCTGCCCGACTCGGACGTGCCGCGCGTCGCGCTCGGCACGGTCGAGTTGCAGCGCGGCCGCTTCTCGGAGGCGCAGGCGCTCTGCGAAGAGGCGCTGGCCCTGCGGCCCGCGAGCCTCTACGCGCGCGTCCACCGGGCCGAGAGCCTGCTCTTCCAGCAGCGGCGCGACGAGGCCGAAGAGGAGCTGCGCGAGATCAGTCTCGCAGGACCCCGACTCGCCGCACGCGCGCACCGCGCGCGCCCTGCTCGAAGCCGCCGACCTGATCTGCGCGGCGGCCGCGCAACCCGACGCGGCCGCCGCCAAGTAGTCCCGAGTAGTTCCGAGGACGCGAGATGAAAGTTAACCGCCCCGGTTCGCCCCTCAGCTCCGGCGCCGAGCCCGTCGAGCCGCTCGACGCGCAGGAGCTGCAGAACGCGCTCAAGACCGAGCGCTTCAACGCCGCGCTCGCGCAGCTCGAAGCGCAGGCGGCGGGCGCGAACGGGGGCACGGCGGGCCCCGTGCGCGCGCGCGCTGGCGCAGATCGCCGACGCCTCGAACCTTTCGAGCAGCGAGGGCGCGGCGACGGCCGTGCGCGAGTCGGCGCGCTTCATGGTGCGCACGCGCCTCAACGAGAAGTTCCGCGAGACCGAACAGGGCTCGACGCTCGTCGAGCGGCTGAGCGAGTTCGTCGCCGCCGACCCCCTGCTCCACTCCAAGCTCCTCGGCATCCTCCACAAGGTGAAGACCGTTTAGAGACGCGGGAGGCGCCGTCCGTCCATGTCTCAAGCCGGCGAAAAGACCGAACAACCGACCGCCAAACGCCTGCGCGACGCGCGGCGCAAGGGCCAGGTCGCGCGCAGCCACGACCTCTCTTCGGCCGTCCTGCTCGTCGTCTCGGTCGCGGTGCTCTACCTCGCGGGCGGCCACATCGCCGGCTGGGCGGGCGGCGCGATGCGCGAGCAGTTGGAGTACGCCGCCACCTACCAGGGGCCGCTCGACCAGGCCGCGGCGCTCGGCGCGCTCTTCACGGGCATCAAGGCGATGGCCTTCGTGCTCGCCCCGCTCTTCGGCGCGCTCCTCGTCGTCGCGCTCCTCGCCAACTACTTCCAGGTCGGCTCGGTCTTCACCTTCGAGCCGGTCAAGCCGAACGCCAACAAGCTCAACCCGGCCGAGGGCTTCAAGAAGAAGTTCCTGAAGGCGCGCCCCTACGTCGAGCTGGGCGAAGACGGCGCTCAAGCTCGTCATCGCGTCAGTCGTCGTCGGCGCGGCGCTGTGGAGCGCGCGCCGCGACATCGTCGAGCTGACGCGCCAGCCCTCGCAGATCGCGGCCTCGTACGCCGTCTCGCTCATCTTCACCATCGGGCTCCGCGTCGGCGTCGCCTTCCTCGTCATCGGCGCGGCCGACTACTTCCTCCAGCGCTATCTTCCACCGCCGCGAGCTGATGATGACCAAGCACGAGGTGAAGGAGGAGTACAAGGAGACCGAAGGCAACCCCATCCACAAGAGCCTGCGGCGCGCGCGCCACCGCGAGATTCTGATGCAGGCGATGATGGACGCCGTCCGCCGCGCCAACGTCGTCGTCGTCAACCCGACGCACCTGGCGGTCGCCCTCCAATACGAGCGCGGCGGCGATGGGCGCGCCGACCGTCGTGGCGAAGGGCGCCGACCTGATGGCCGCGCAGATTCGCAAGATCGCCGAAGAGTCGGAAGTCCCCATCATGCGCGACGTGCCGCTCGCCCGCGCCCTCTACGAGTTGGAGATCGAACAGGAGGTGCCGGAGGAGTTGTACGAGTCGGTGGCGGTGGTGCTGCGCTGGGTCTACAAGCTGGCCGAGGAGCGCGGGGAGGTGAAGGCGGGTGGCTGATGTCTCCGGTGTGAACAACGCGGCCGGGCGCGTGACGCCCGCGCAGGGGCAGGGCGACGCGAGCGCCGAGGCCGTCAGGCCGGCCGCACAGCCCGGCGTGCAGCCCGAGGGTCTGGCGACGCCGGTCGGGCAGCCCGGCCCGCAGGGTCAGCCCGTGGGCCTGCCGCTCCCGCCGACGACGGCGCCGCTCATGCCCGACGCGCTCGCAGGGAAAGACCCTTCGCAGCTCGTCGCGGCCGAGCAGATGCGCGCGCGCGGGGGCGCGAGCGCCACGGAAGAGTTGCTCGGCCTCAACCGGCAGCCGACGATGGTGGGCGCGCTCGCGCCCCCGCCCGGCAACGCCGAGGCGCTGCGCCACATGACGCCGACCATGCGGCGCACGCTGATGCGCAACCTCCTCGACAAGCAGCGCACGCAGATGCGACGCCTCGCGCACCTCATGCGCCGCGAGCGCGACGGCCGCGACGGCGGTGACGACGACGAGGAGTCGCCCGAAGACGAACGTCAACCCCCTCAACTCGAAGCGGCCGGCGCTTTAGCCCAGCCCGACGGGGCGCCGGGGGCGCGCGCACGCGCGGAGTTGGGGAGCGCGGCGCGCATGCTCGACCTGCTCGACGAGATGCTCGCCATGCAGGACTACGCCGTCAGCCAGATGGGCACCTTCTCGCAGGGCTGACGCCGCGCTGCAAACAATATGAAGAGAACAACTCTGTGGCTGGTCTGCCTCCTCGCGCTGCTGCCGTCGGTGGCGCGTGGGCAGAAGGTTTTGCAGGCGCGGCGGGTGAGGAACCCGAAGGTCGTCTACGCGCCCGCGTCGAAGGTCAGGACGTTCCCCTTCCCCGCGGTCAATTTCGTGCGGGGCGGGCTGGCGGAGCCGTCCGACGAGAAGGAGATCATGGACGGCATCATCTACCCGCTCGTCAACCGAAGCCCGAAGCCCATCGCGGCCTTCGTCGTCACCTTCGATCCCGACCGCCCGCAGGGCCTCGGCGTGCTCGTCCTCTGGCACGACACGTCCTTCAAGGAGATGCTGGTCGAGAGAACCGGGCGCGGCCGCATCCCCGCCGACGCCTACAAAATCTTTCTTGAGGACGAGACGGACGAACCCTGAATAAGAGTTGGAATTTGAACTCAGCGACGGCCGCCCGCCCTGCGCAGGCGGCCGTTCGTGTAAGTCCAGACCCGCCCCGGCCCGACGTAGTGCGCGCCGGGGTCGTGCTTTTTGGGGCCGGCGGGGAACGTGAGCGTCAACGTCTCGCCGCGGTAGACGGCGCGCGGCGAGTCGCTACAGTTGCCGAAGTCTTCCGACACGCGTCCCGCCTCCTTCTGCGACCAATCGACGATGGTGAACTTCGCGCCGCACACGAGGCTGCCGGTTGACAACATCACGACGGCGAACTTCGGTGACGCCTGCGGGTATCGGCCGTAGACGGAGGCCGTGGTGTACGCGTCGCCCTCGCGCGAGGCGCTCTTCTCGGCGACGACGCTGCCGTACATCCTGATGAGGATGGTCACGGCCTCGCCGTCGCGCCGGCGCGCGAGTGTCATGCTGCCCAACGTTTCCAAGACCTCCTCCGCAGAGTCGTTCGTCTGCGCACGCGCCGGGCCGGCGCCGTAGAGCAGTGCGGCGAAGATAAACACGAAGGCCGCGCGTTTGAAGGCGCGGCCGTGAAAAGTTTTAAGCGCGGCGTCGGGCGTCGTCTCCATCTGCGGCTCACCTCCGGTAGTTCTCGGGCCGCACCTGGCGCGCCGTGTACTCTTCGAGCCACGCGCGGTAACCGTGCTCGTAGTCTCCGTGCTCGGCGACGTACCTGTCAATGATGCGCCGGCCGTCGCGCCCGGCGCCCACCTGCGTCGGGAAGAGGTAACGCGCGCGCTCCTCCGTCCAGACGCGGAAGGCCGCGGCGTACGAGCCGTGCTCGCGCATCATGGCCAGCGCGCGCTGCCGGCCGCGCCCCTGCACGAGCGCGCCCCGCGCCGCATCTTCCGTCACATTGCGCGAGTCGGTCAGGAGCCTGACCGCGCCGGCAAAGCCCTCGTGGTGCGCGTAGTACATGTAGCGCGCGCGCTGGTCGTCGGTCATGTTCGCGGGCAGGAGCCCGAGGCGTTCGAGCCCCGCGAGGTTGTCGCGTCCGTACTCGGCGGCGCTGACGATTGCAGCGGTCGGGTCGTTCCGCAGGTCGAGGAGCGACTGGCGATTGACGACCGTGAAGCGGCCGTTCTCTTCGCGGCGGACGAAGCCGCGCTGGACGGCGACCTCGTTGAGATAAGTGCCGGCGGTCGTGGCGCGGTCAACCCAGGTGCCCGCGAGGAACTGCGTGAGGCCGCGCGCGCCGCTCTGCTCGTTATATGAGTCTGCGATCCAGCGCCCGCCGCGTTCGCGCGCGGCCTCGGCGTTGATGAGGCCGGCGATGGCCGCCGCGTCGATGCCCGTCCGACGCTCGGCGAGCAGCAACGCGCCGCGGTAACGCTCGTTGACGCCGAGGCTCAGCTCGCCGGTCGTGTTCGTCGTCGTGTCGGTGCGTTGGTTAACGAGCAGGTTGGGCGACACGTCAACGACGCGCCCGTCTTCGAGCTGAATCCACGTGCGGAAGTCCACGTGCGCGCCATGACTCGCGCCGGTGTTGCCCATCCGGCCGATCAACTGCCCCGGCGTGACGCGGTCGCCCGAGCGCAGGTTGAACGCCTCGGCCGCGTGCGCGTAGTGCGCGTAGACCGTGTAGTCGCGCCCCTGAAAGCGGTAGGTCGTGTCGGTGCCGACGACGGCGCGGTAGCCGTACCCGTTGGGCTCGTAGGTCACGCGCTCGACCGTGCCGGCGAACCAGTTGCGGATGCGGCCGTCGGGCGTCACGTAGTCGATGCCGAGGTTGACGCGGCTCGGGGGGATGCGGACGACCGCTTGCGGGTCGTCGCTGAAGATGGCGTTGGCGCCGTTGCGTTTGAAGCCGTGGCCGTCCGGGTCCATGAAGCTGGCCGTGACGGTGAAGTCGCCGAGCACGGGCGACGAGACGGACTGCCGCGTGCTGTTGGCGCGCTCGCGGATGTCGGCGCTCAGTCGGAGGTCGCCGCCGCCCGCGCCGCGGGGCGAGGCCGTACGCAGCGCGCGGTAGGTCAGAGGCCCGAGGGCGCCCGTCTGCGGGATGCCGTAATCAGCCTGAAACTGTCGGAGTGCGTTCTCGGTCTGGCGGCCGAAGAGGCCGGGGCCGGTGGCGACCTGCTGCGGCGTCAGGTAGTTCAGCTCGACGAGGCGGCGCTGAAGCCGCGCGACGACCTCGCCGCGTGCGCCGCGGCGGACGCCGCCCGTGATGGCTTCGACCACGGCCCGCGTCGCGCCGTCGTAGAGGCCGTTGGCGATCAGACCGTTGGCGCGCTGAAACTCCTTGAGCGCCGCTTCGGTCTGAGGGCCGAAGATGCCGGGGCCGGTCGCCGACGCGGCGGCCGAGAGGTGGCCGAGGCGGACGAGCGTCTCCTGCAAAGCCTGCACGCGCGGGCCGCGGTCGCCGCGGCGCAGCGTCGTCGTCTGAACGTCGCCGTCCTGCACGAGCCGCGCGCGGTAGGCGTAGGCGACCCGCGCGTCGCGCTCGTACAACTCGCCGAGCCGCGTCGTCCAGCCCGTCTCCGAAGAAGGTTCAGACAGAAGGCTCGCCGCCGTCAGATTGCCGCCGGGCCCCGACGGCTGCGTCTCGGTGTAGTCCGCGCCGGAGACTTCCAGTTCCGTGCGCTGAGAAATCCTGATGCCGTCGCCCATCGCGCCCTCCCCGCAGTTGTGTGCCTTATACAGATTATCGGTGCGGGGCGGAAAAAGGTTCCGGCTCGGGGAGGGGTTTTTGAGACTACCGCGGTCGGTTCTGACCCGTTTGCTGGCGGAGCGCGGCCTGTCGTAAGGAGGCGAGGAGGGCGCGGGCGCGGATGGTCGAGGGGCGGCGCGCCGGGGGGTCGAGTTCGACGGCGGCGCGGAGGTCTTCGACGGCTTCGACGATGCGGCCGAGTCGCAGGCGCGCCTCGCCGCGGCCCGAGAGCGCGTCCACGTTGGCGCGGTTGAAGCGGAGCGCGGCGTCGAACTCGACTTCGGCCTCGGCGGCGCGCCCGAGGCGCAGCTCGGCCGCGCCGAGGTGGCAGCGGAAGACGCTGTCCGTGGGTTCGGCCGCGACGAGCCCGCGGTAGATGACGCGCGCCTCTTCGAGCTTGCCCGAGTTCAGAAGCCCGTAGGCGCGCCCCGCGATCTCGTACAACTGCTCGCGGCCGAGCCCGAGGAACTCCGAGAGCGTCGCCTGCCCCGTCGCCAGACGCTCGGCCGCTTCCCTGTCGAGTGCGTGGGCCTTCATGCTCTTCCTTCAGGCGCTAAGGTGGCGGCGCTGCCCGCGCCAGCCGGAAAGCTCTTCGCGCGCGCGTTCGAGCCTGGCGAGCGCGTCGAACATCTGCGCGACGGCGCGGAAGGCTTCCGCCAGCGACTCCATGTAGAGGCGGCGCTCGTCGTTGCGGCGCGCGCGCTCTTCGTCGGCGCGGTCGCAGCGGTCGGCGTTCCAGACGAACCGGCGTTGAAGTGAATAAGGGTTGCAGCCGAGCCCGTTCGGCCCCCAGTCGTTCAGACGCCACTCGCCGAAGAAGCTCTCGAAGACCCACGTGACGAAGGCGAAGACCTCGACGTAGAAGCGGCCGTCGGTCGAGCGCATCACGTCGCCGAAGACGAAGGAGGCGCCGCCGTCGCGGCTGCCCGTAATCTCGCGCCCGCGGAAAGTCCAGTCGTCGGTCTCGGCGCCCATCGTCACCACGTCGCCCGTGAAGGTGTCGGCGAAGTGGAAGCCGACCTCGCCGATCCTCCCCTTCCCCTCGTCGATGCCTTCGACGTTGACGCTCTGGAAGCCGCTGATGACTTCGAGCCTGCCCGTCACGGTCATCCCTTCGGCCCCGCCCGGCACGGTCGTCACGTTGACGCGCGTGCCGTCGCCGAGGACGAAGGTCGTGTTGCGTTTAAAGTCCCAGTCGCACGTCCCGTCCCCGTCACCTTCATCGACGTGCGGGTCGCCGTGGACGCGAACCCACTTCCCGTCCGGCCCCGTGATCTTCCACTCGTATTGCCCGAGCATCTCGATGCGGTAGCCGCCGGGCGTGTAGATGGTGTCGCCGTGTGTGTAGAGGCTCCCGACGGGATGGCAGCAGTCGCCGAGTCGGGCGCCGAGACCGGCGCGCACTGGCCGAGGGCGTAGCGCGTCAGCTCCGTCACGTAAGGCGCGTCGAGCCGCGTGAGCGCCGCGCGGCCGTCCGCATAGTCCGTCGTGTAGACGCCGCCCGCCTCTTCGATCACGGCGAGCAGCCCCGCGTCGAGCGCGCCGTCCACCGACCGGGTCGAGCCCGAGGTCGATGGCGTTGAACTGGTTGACGACGACGAAAGTCTCCTGCGACATGGCCCGCCTCCTCGAAACCCTCTACTTCTGCATAAATTGTCGGCGCGGCGCGGAAAAAGTTTCCTTACGCTTCGAGGATGCCGCGCTCGCGCAGCAGGTCGCGGAGGTGTTTGATGGCGCGGGTGTGGAGGCGGGAGATCCAGGACTTGGTGATGCCCTGCCGGGCGGCCAGCTCCGTCATCGAGACGTGCTTGAAGTAGAGCGCGTTGATGAGTTCCTGCTCGTCGGCGGAGAGGTCGCGGAGCGCGTCCAGGACGAGGCGGACCAGCTCGCGCTGCTCGATCTGCTCCATCGAGAGCGCGTGCTGGTCCACGACCTCGGGCACGGCGTCGCTCCCCAGAGAGAGCAGGTAGACGGGGATGAGGGCGTCGATGAGAGACTGCGCGTCGGCGATCTCGTCGTCCACGCTCGCCGCGGCCCCGGCCGGCGAATCGCTCACCGCGTCGTCTAAGGCCGACTGCACCACGTCCGAGGCGTTGGCGACCCAGCGGACGCGCACGCCGCCCTGCCGCGTGAAGTAGCCCATCTCGCGCAGGCCGTCGTAGATGGCGCCCTTGATGCGGTAGTGCGCGAAGGTGGAGAAGGCCACGCCGCGGCGCGGGTCGTAGCGCTCGGCCGCCTCGACCAGCCCGACCTCGCCGTAGGCCACGAGGTCGGAGAGGTCGATGGAAGAGGGGAGCGTGCGCATGACCTTGATGGCCAGCGCGCGCGCGTACGAGCGGTGCTGCTCGATGAGCGCGTCGCGGTCGAAGGCCGCCGCGGGCAGAGATGTCGGCTCCTGCATCATTCGTCGGGCCGTCGGGTTACTTGAGGGACTTCGGGGGCTTCGCACGGATTATAACTTAACGACCCGAATTATCATGACTTTTCGCGGGACGTTGCTGTAAACTTTCGTCACACAAACTTTCTGGACCGAAAACCGGCGCCGCCCCCACCGCCCGCATCAATATGATTCCTACTATCCCGACACCCTCGAAGACGACGCGGCGCGCCGCGGCTCTCTGCGCGCTCGTCGGCGCCTGTCTCCTTTCGGCGGCCTGCGGCCAGACGCCCATCGCCACCGTCTCGACCGAGTCCGAGGCCATCGAGATCATCGACGTGCTCCGCGAGAGCGGCTTCGAGGACCTGGATAAGCACGAGGTCGGCGAGGGCGAGCAGCGGCGTTGGGCGGTCGAGCTGGACGAGGGCCTCTTCGGCGGCGGCGACTCGGACTTCGCGCTCCAACGCCTGCGCGACTACGGGCTGCCGCGGCAGGAGGAGGCGCCCATCCCCGAGGGCGGGTTCGTCACCTCCGAGGCGGTGCAGAAGGCGCAGGAGCGGCGCCGCATCCGCACCGACATCGAGCGGCAACTGCGGGCGCTGCCCGGCGTGACGGTCGCGCTCGTCACCGTCGTCATGCCGCAGGACCCGACGCTCGAACTCAACCCCTACCCGGCCTCGGCCTCGGTCGTCGTCGTCCACAAGGAGCAGAGCGCGCCCTTCAACGAGCAGCAGATACAGAACCTCGTCGCCGAAGGGCGTCCCGAAGCTCAAGCCCGAGGACGTAAGCGTCACCATCTCGCAGCAGCAGCCGCGCCCCATCCCGCGCCGCGAGATGAACGCGCGGCGGCTCAACAACCTTCTGCTCTTCGCCTGCGCCGTCGTCATCGCCGGGCTCGGCGTGCTGGTCGCCGCGCTGTTCGTGCAGACGCGCCGACAGCGCGCGCGCCTCGCAGAGCTGAACGCCGTCCCCGAGAACGAAGAGGCGGGGACGAACACCGCCGAGCCGGCCGCAGCGGACGCCACGCCGACCGGCGAGTTGGGGACGGACGCCGCGGCCGCGCGTGGCCGCGAGCTGACCTCGTAAAGGCAGGACAGACTTGAACGCGGAGACCGAGCGCATCGAAGTCCTGCTCGCACTCGCCGACGCCTTCGCGGGCGAGTCGGCGGCGCGCGAAGAGATGCTCTCGACGCTCGACGAAGAGACGCGACACGCCGCCCGCCGGCGCGGCGAATGGCTCGACCGGCTCGCGCCGGACAAGCGCCGCGACTGGCTGCGCCACACGCTCTCGCGCGCGCGGCCCGCGACGCGCGGCGCGCCGCCGCTCGACGAGCATCTGCATCACTCGCACGTCACAGAAGCGTTGCGCGGCGAGCCCGAGCGCGTCCGCCGCCTCGTCGTCGCGCACCTCCCGCCCGCGCACGCCGCGGCCTGTGCGCGCGCCCTCGGGATGTCGTGAGGAAGAGGTCGAAAGGGAGAGCGCGGCGGGGCCTTCGCCGGAGGTCGTCGCGGTCGTCCGCCGCGTCTTCCTCTCGCACTTCATCACGCTCGCGGACGTGGAGCGGCCGGCGCCTCTGGACTTCTTCTCGGGCGCGGAGCTGGCGCGGCTCGTCCGCCTGCTCGGCGTGCGCGAGACGGCGCTCGCGTGCCGCGGCATCCCGGCCGTCGAGGCCGTGGCCGCCTTCCTCAACCGTTTCGCGCCCGAGGACGCGAGCGCGCTCGCGCTGCACTTGAAGAGCATGACGAACGTCGAGCCGTGGCGCGTCGCCCTCGCCGGCCAGCACGTGCAGGAGGCGCTGCGCGCCGAGCCCGAGCCGGCCGCGATGCTCGACCGCACGGGGCTGCGGATGCTCGCGACCGCGCTCTCGGGGCGCGCGCGCCGCGCGGGCCTCCGCTACGCCGCGCAGAAGCTGCCCGTGGAGGCCGCGCGCTGGCTCCGCCTGATGGCGGCCACGGGCTCGACGCCCGAGACGAACGCCGCCGCTCCGGACGACGCGGCAGAGTCGCGCCGTCTCATCGCGCGCGAAGTCGAAGAGGTCGCCGCGGGCTTGAGGCGCCGCCCGCCGCGCGCGCCGGGTACGCGCCAGGGGCGTCGCTCCGGCCCGCTCGCGCCCGTCACCACAGCCACCGCCAACGGGACAGACTCATGAGCACGCAGAAGCAAGACAACGTCATCAAGCAGACGGCCGCGAAGGGGCGCGAGGCCGCGGCGTCGCACGCCGCGCGGCGCGGCGCGGTCGTCAAGCGCGCCGTCGTGGACGCGCGCGCAGAGGCGCGCCGCATCCTCGCCGACGCCGCGCGCGAGGCCGAAGAGCTGCGCGAGCGCGCCGCGCGCGAGGCCGAGGAGTTGCGCGAGGCCGCGTATCAGGAGGGGCTTGAGTCGGCCCTCGCCGAGCTGAACCACATCCTGCTCGAAGCGCACGAGCGCAGGGACGCGGCGCTCTCAACGGCGCCGAGCGCGACGTGCTCCGCCTCGCCGTCAAGCTCGCCGAGAAGATCATCGGCCGCGAGATCGAGCGCGACGACGCGGCGCTCGCCGACATCGTCTCGGCCGCGCTCCGCCACGCGCGCCAGCAGGAGTCGCTCACCGTGCGCGTCAACCCCGCCGACCTGCCCCGCGTCCAGGCGCACCGCGAGCGGCTCGACCCCTCGGGGCGCGCACGCTTCATCGACCTCGTGGCCGACCCGCGCGTCGGCCACGGCGGCTGCGTCATCGAGGGCGAATCCGGCACCGTAGACGCGCGGCTCGACACGCAGCTCCGCGTCCTCGAACGCGCCCTGCTCGCACGCGTCGCGGGAAACTGACAGACTTGATTGATTCAGCGGTTCATTGATTCATTTAAGGAATGCACCTTGTTTTCAATGAACCGATGAATCAATGACTCAATCCATATTTATGACTCTCGAACTGGGCGAACACATCGAGGCTCTGGACTGGCTCTCGTCGGTCGAGGTGCGGGGGCGCGTGACGGAGTTGGTCGGGCTCCTGATTCGCGCGGCGGTGCCGGGCGCGCGCGTCGGCGAGGTCTGTCTGATCCGCTCGCCGCACAGCGCGCGCGAGCTGCGCGCGGAGGTCGTCGGCTTCCGCGGCAGCGAAGTCATCCTGATGCCGCTCGGCGACATCCACGACGTGGCGATGGGGGCCGAGGTCGTCTCGACGGGCGCGCCGCTCACGGTGCGGGTCGGCGACTCGCTGCTCGGCCGCGTGCTCGACGGGCTGGGCGAGCCGGCCGACGGCCGCGGCGCGGTCGAAGAGGCGCAGGAGCGCGTCGTCACCGCGCGCCCGCCGGACCCTCTGCGCCGCCGCCGTGTGCTGAAGCCGCTCTCGACCGGCGTGCGCGCCATCGACGGGCTGCTCACGGTCGGCGAGGGGCAGCGCGTCGGCATCTACGCCGCGGCCGGCGTCGGCAAGTCCACGCTGCTCGGCATGCTCGCGCGCAACACCGAGGCCGACGTCAACGTCATCGCGCTCGTCGGCGAGCGCGGGCGCGAGGTGCGCGACTTCATCGAGCACGACCTGGGTGAAGAAGGCTTGCGCCGCTCGGTCGTCGTCGTCGCCACGTCGAACGAGCCGTCGCTCGTCCGGCTCAAGTCGGCCTACGTCGCGACGACCGTCGCCGAGTACTTCCGCGATCAGGGGAAGCGCGTGCTGCTCTTGATGGACTCGGTGACGAGGTACGCGCGCGCGCTGCGCGAGGTGGGGCTGGCGGCGGGCGAGCCGCCGGCGCGCGCGGGCTTTCCCGCCTTCGGTCTTCAGCGAGTTGCCGCGCCTGCTCGAACGCACGGGCAACTCGGAGCGCGGCTCCATCACGGCCTTCTACACGGTGCTCGTCGAGGGCGACGACCTGACCGAGCCCATCGCCGACGAGACGCGCTCGATTCTCGACGGCCACGTCGTGCTCACGCGCGCGCTCGCGAACGCGGGCCACTACCCGGCCATCGACGTGGGGCAGTCGGTCTCGCGCGTGATGCCCGCGGTCGCGCGCCCGCCGCACGTCGAGGCGGCCCGCCGCTTCCGCGAGGTGCTCGCCGCCTACGAGGCGCAGAAAGACCTCATCCTCATCGGCGCTTACAAGAAGGGCACCGACCCGCGCACCGACCTCGCCATCGCGCGGGCCGACGCCATGAACTCCTTCCTCCGCCAGGGCACGAGCGACAAGGCCCCGCCCGCGCACACGCTCAACCAACTGCAAAAGATGTTCTAGCGTGCGCCGCGTCCGCCCCCGGTGTATAGTGCTCGCGAACCGAGCGTGGCTCACTCCCTTCTCGGCCCTCCGGAATCAGCCGGAGCGCCTGACATCCCACAGCCCTCCAGGAGGAGTACAGAATATGGCGCGCGACCTCAGTCCTTTCACCCGGCTCACCCTGCTCATCTCCGAGCTGAAGGGGGGCCGGCTTGAGGAACTGACGGACGTGAAGAAGTGCGACCTCGCGCACCACGCCGGCAAGCTCAGGGGCGAGTTCGCGGGCACGCCGCACCAGGGGGCCGCCGATCAGGTCGAGCAGGAGGCCGCGGCCCTGCTCTCCTACATCAGGGGCGGCGAGACGGGGCGCGCGGAGGAAGGCCGTCAGGAACTCCTCTCCTCCTGCAAGCGACTCAAAGACCTTCTGTGAGCGGCCCGCGCGTATATACTATGCGCGTGCCCTACACACCCGCCGGGTTACTCTACAAACTGCTGCTCTACCCGCTCCTGCGGCTCTACTGGCTCGTCTTCCGGCCCGACGTGCTCGGCGTGCGCTGTCTGGTCGAGCACGAGGGCCGGGTGCTGCTCATCCGCAACCCTTACGGGTCGATGAAGTGGGACCTGCCCGGCGGGGGCGTCCGGCGCGGCGAGCGGCCCGAGGAGGCCGCGCGGCGCGAGGTGCGCGAGGAGGTCGGCATCTCGCTCACGCACTTGAGCCCGCTCGGGCGCTACACGGGGACGGAGGTCTACGAGAGAGACACGGTCGTCAGTTACTTCGCGCTGGCCGAGAGCGCGAGGCTGAAGCCGCGGCGCGCGGAGGTCTACGAGGAGGGTTGGTTCGAGGTGGGGCAACTGCCCGAGCCCCTTTCGCGCGAGGCCGCGAAGATCATCGGGCAATACCTCGCGGCCGAGGGGCGTTGAGGCCGGCGGCGGCGGGAGTGGTAGAGGCGTGGGGGCTGAGGTCTCCCGAAAAGCGAACAGGCGCGTCGGCCTTGGGGGCCTCGCGCCTGTTCTATGTGGCTCACAGTCCTCACCCCTGCAAACCACTGGGCGGAAGGGTTCACCGACCGCCCGGTTGAGAAACACCATACACTGATTATCTCGTGCCGTCTACTGGCGGGGTGGCTTTACTTCACAGGACGTAGTACCGTCAGGGCATCCCACCCCGGCGAGAGGGGACAGGGCGGCGAGGCCGCGTCGCCTTGTGCCCCAGCGAACGCAGCGGTTCGACCTGCCTCGAACGCTCGGCCGTGGTGCCGAAAGGGCTTCAGCCGGCGGGCGGCGACTTCAGAAAGACAGTGCTTCATTGATGAACGAAACCTTACGGGCGGACATCGCCCGCACCGAACAGGGGGGGTTGAGCTATGTCGTCTGCACACAGTTCCTCCTCATCCACCTGGCCTGCCTGCTCGCGTTCTGGACGGGCGTGAGCGCGGCGGCCATCGCCGTCTGTGTGGCGCTCTACGTCGTGCGCATGTTCGCCATCACCGCCGGGTTCCACCGCCTCTTCTCGCACCGCTCGTACCGGACGGGCCGGCTCTTCCAGTTCCTGCTGGCGTTCGTGGGGACGGCCAGTTACCAGAGGGGGCCGCTCTGGTGGTCGGCGCACCACCGGCGCCACCACCTGCACGTGGACACCGAAGAGGACCTGCACTCGCCCGTCATGCGTTCCGTCTGGCAGTCGCACGTCGGGTGGTTCCTTGAGCGCGACAGCCAGGCGACGGACGTGCGGCTGATCTCCAACCTGCTCAAGTACCCGGAGCTGCGCTGGCTGGATAAGTTCTACGTGCTGCCGCCGCTGATGCTGGCGGCCGCGACCGTCGTGTTGGGGATGCTGCTCGGCCGCTACTTCCCCGGCTCGGGCACTTCGGGCGGGCAGATGCTGGTCTGGGGCTTCTTCATCAGCACGGTGCTGCTCTACCACGGCACGTTCACCGTCAACTCCGCGGCGCACCTCTTCGGGAGCCGCCGCTTCGAGACGGCCGACAACAGCCGCAACAACTTCCTGGTCGCGCTCATCACGCTCGGCGAGGGCTGGCACAACAACCACCACCACTACCCTTCGTCCGAGCGACAGGGCTTCTACTGGTGGGAGATAGATGTCTCGCACTACACGCTGCGGGCGCTCTCTCTGTTGGGAGTCGTGCGCGACCTGAAGAGGCCCCCCGGGAGGGAGGCGGTCGGCGACGGGACGCTCAAACGGGCTTGATACTCTTCCTCTTCACTTAACGCTTCGACGCCGCCCGGCCTACGCGCGCGGCAGCCAGTAGACTCTGACCTCGCCGCGGTGCCCGGTCTTCACCATGCGCCGGCCCAGCAACTCGCCGAGCAGGATGCCGAGGTAGTCGTTGTTGAAGTCGGTCAGCGCCTGAATCTCCTGCCACGTGCGCTCCCCGCCCCGGAGCGCGTCCAGGACGCGGAGCTGCGCGGCGTCCGACGGCGGTATGTGTGTCTTGTTCAGCATACGGCGCTTACTGACGAGTGTCGCCCTCGACTCAAGAGGGGCTCTGTCGTTGACACGGTAACATATGTGACGCTGCGGGCGGCCGTCACGACTCGTTTTTCTGCCGGGCCGTCTCTTCCCTGATGACCTGCGACTTGCCCTCCACGTTGTTGAAGCCGTTGACGAGCGCCACGGCCTCTTCGTATTCCAGATTCTCCCTGATGATCTCGGAGCGCCCCTTCTTCGTGACGGCGATCGCATCGTTGACCCTTCGGACCCGGTACTTGACCGAGGTATCGCCCTCGAATTTGGCCTTCTGTCCCGGCATAGCCTGTATCGTGTAGATGTACATGCGTCCCAAACCCTCCCCCATCAAAATGGTTAGACTGCCCCCGCGCTCTACAGCGTAGCATCCGCACGGCCCCCGCCGCAGCCCCGGAGGCGCTTCTTCTGTTACACTCAGGGCACGCGGGTCAACAGAGCGCGGACGGAAGAGAGACGGACGGAGAGGTCAGGAAAGGCGGTATACGTTGAAAAAACTACAGAGCGGCTTCACCTTCGACCCGCACGCGGGCGCCACCTACAGCTTCGAGCAGATGGCGCTCGCGCAGGCCGAAGAGAGGGCGCGCGCGGCCGAGTTGCCGCACATCGTCGAGGCGATCAACTGGACGGCGTCGGAGGCCGGCGAGGTGCATTACAACCGCTACTTCGCACACAACCTTGACGAGGCGATGGGGCTCGCCGTCAGGCTCCGCATCGGCTTCGAGGAGGGGGTCGAGGAGGTGGTCTCGATCCGCCCCGCCACCAAGGCCGAGGCGTCCGCCGGGGGCAAGGCTTCCCAGCACTTCCTGGACCTCATGCCGCTCGCGATATCCAACCTCAACCACGAAGAGGCCCCCGCGAAAGGCGGGGCGGAGAAAGGCAGAAAGAAGAGATGAGCGGCAACTATGACCAACACCTGACGTGCGCGGACTGCGGGCACGACTTCGTCTGGAGCGCGCGCGAGCAGGAGTTCTACCGCGAGAAGGGATTCCAGCAGCCCAAGCGCTGCAAGGACTGTAACCGCGCGCGCAAGGAGCGGCAGGACTCCGGCGGCGGCCGCGGCCGCGGCGGGGACGACAGAGGTAACAGGTGACGCGCAAGCGCCATCTGAATGCCGCCCGTGCGGAGCTTAAATAGTTAAGCACGGCTTCAAGCGATAGGCATCCCGCGGCCTCTCGGCGACGACTCTCGGTACGTGTTCTCGCGGGCCGCCGAGCGCCTCGGAGGAAGCTATTCCGGGGCGCGTGTGGTATAGTCGGCCCGTCAGTCACCCGCAGTTCTTTCAATAACACACTCTCGACATCAGGATTTGCGCCCGTGCGCCCTTCTCCTCGTGCCGTCTGTTTGTTCAACGCGACGACGACGAGGAGTAACCTGATGCGTGCCCCCACGGCACACCCAAACTCAGGCAGATCAGGTCACGCGAGTTCCCGGCCGGCACGGGCACGACGACGTGTTGCCTGCCGTGGTGCGTCAAGATGGCTCTGAGGGGCGGCGGCGAAAGATGCAGAGGTATTGCCACTTCTGTGTGGGGAGGCTGCGCGGGCTCCGCCTGCGTTGCCCAGACTGCCGGCGCTCGACCATCGGCTGGCTGCATGTCGCGCTCGTCGCCGCGCTCGACGCGGCCGGCCTCGTCTACCTGCTGAGACTCCTCTGAAGACGGCGTTTGTTGTACACATGAGAGACCTGCACGTTTATGTCGAGCACGCGGGCGCCGGCGCGCGCGGTCAGCGGGCGGCCTTCTACACCCGCCGCGCCGACGGCCCCTTCTACCGCTGGCTCGACGCCGAAGGCTCCGGCCGCTGGCGCTACTCCCGCGTCAATCTGGACAGGCTGACGCTGCGCATGCTCTGCGTGGCCCCCTGGGACGCCGTCCCGGCCGCGCTGCGCAGCCGCCTGGGCGAGCACTACCTCGAATAGAGTCGGCCGGAGCGGCCGGCAGTTGAAAGGTGATAAAGAGTTGAGCGGACAGAAACCCGTCAGCCGTGACGCGAAACACTACCTCGTCAAACGCCCGAACGAGATCATCGCGAAGCGGCGGAGTTGGAACGAGGTGCAGGCCGAGTTGCTTGAGAAAGGCACCGACGCGGACGAGTCGATGCTCTTCCGCGGGATCGTCACCGACGACGGCACGGAGTACCGGGACATGTACGCCGACAGCAGGACGCAGGTGACCGAACACACCGCTTAAGCGTGGAGGTGAGAGACGTGGGCGAAGAACCGCGCATGCTGGAAGAGGCGAAGTCCGAGGCGCTGGCGGCCTTCGCGGCCATCGCCGCCGTCATCGACCTTTCGGGCGAGCCCGCGCCGCCCGAGCAGACCCACGCGGCCGACTCTTTGCGCGCCGCCGCCGTGCGGCACCTCTCGAACGCCCTCGACATCATGCGCCGCGCGAAAGGCGGCGCCGCGTGAACGGCTACGACGACTTCATCGAGCGCCTGGAGGCCGCCCTCTCGGACGCCGAGGGGCGCGAAGAGTTCCTCGAATACCTGGAAGGGCTCACGAAAGAGAGCCGGGCCGAGATACTGGCCGAGGCCGACCGGCGCGAGGAACAGGCCGAGGTCGCTTGAGTGAGCGACGGGTGGAAGAGGGACGCCCGGGGCGAGAAGGATGAGACGGGAGAGTTGCAGCCCATGAGAAGTGACATTTCGGGGCCGGGCGCCGGCATCAAGGCTGGCGACCGCGTCCGCGCCCGCGCCGGCGCCTACAAGGGAAAGGTCGGGACGGCGCTGCGCGTCGTGACGAGCAGCGACGAGGGGCGGACCTCGCGCAGCGTCCTCGTGAGCTTCCCCGCGGGCGGCGCCGACTACCTCGACGCCAGCGCGCTCGAAAAGGCCGAGGAGGGCGAGGCGGCCGGTGACTAGAGAATCCCTCTCCGTCAGGAACGAACTGCTCGCGGCGCTCCCACGCGGCGCGTACCCGCGCCCGCTCCCGCACCTCGAGTCCGCACCGTGCGTAGCTGATATGCTTCCGATATACTCCCTCTGACAATCTCTTCCGACATCGGGAACGAGCACCCGACTCTCTCCTTGTGCAATTATTGTTTGCCTCCAACGAGACCCGCAGGCGGGTCCCGTGCGTGCGGCCTTTAACCTCGCAGGTAAGAATGATGAAGATACTACTGTACAACCCTGACAACGGCGTGACGCGCAACTTCATGCCGCACCTCTGGATGTTCCTGCTCCAGGCCCTCACGCCCCCCGGCCACGAAGTCATCCTCGTTGACGGCAACGCCAAGGCCATGTCCGACGACGAGATCGTCGAGTTCGCCCGCGCGCAGGGCGTCGGCCTCGTCGGCATCGGCGCCATGACCCGCATGGTCGCCAAGGCGTACAGAGTCGCCGACGCCCTGCGGGCCGCCGGTTTCAAGGTCGTGATGGGCGGCCCGCACGTCACCGAATGTCCCGACGAGGCGCTGGGGCGCGACGGCGGGCCGCGCCACGCCGACGCCGTCGCCCTGGGCGAGGCCGACCAGACCTGGCCCCTCATCGTCGCCGACGCCGCCCGCGGCGAGTTGCAGGAGGTCTACCAGCCCGCGGTCGATGTCAAGGGCAACGACCTCAAGCCGTCCTTACAGCCCTACCCGCACATCCCGTGGGAGACGTTAGACCTCGACCAGTTCAGCCTCGTGCCGTCGTTGCTGCGGCCGCTGCTCTCGCGGCTGGGCGGCGGCTGGGGGCAGTTCCACGTCGTCCCCATCGAGACCGGCAGGGGCTGCCCCTACGGCTGCGAGTTCTGTACGGTGACCGGCTTCTTCGGCGACTCCATCCGCTTCCGCACCAACGAGTCGGTGGTCGAAGAACTGCTCCGGCTCAAGGAGCGGGCCAAACGGGAGCGCGGGCAGGTGGCGGTCTTCTTCATCGACGACAACCTCGCCATCAACGTGAAGCGGGTGAAGTCACTGCTGCGGGACATCATCGCGGCGGGGGCGCAGTTGCCGTGGGTGGCGCAGATCAGCGCGAACCTGCTGCGGGACGAGGAGCTGGTGGACCTCATCGCGGAGTCGGGGGGCAAGTGGGTCTTTATCGGGATGGAGTCGATCGACCCGCAGAACATGGCGGACGTGAACAAGAACTTCTCGAAGCCGGGGGAGTACGGGGCGGTGCTGGAGCGGCTGGCGCGGCGCAACGTCTACGCGATCACCTCCTTCATCTTCGGGATGGACAACGACGAGGCGGGGGTGGCGGAGCGCACGCTGCGGGAGATCGAGTCGTGGCCGCCGGGGCTGCCGGTCTTCGGGCAGTTGACGCCGTTCCCGGCGACGCCTTTGTACGAGCGGCTGGAGAAGGCGGGGAGGCTGGCGCGCCCCAAGCACTGGCTGGAGTTCGCGCCGTTCGTGATGGCGCACGCGCCGCTGAAGATGACGATCGAGGAGGCGCGGGTCGAAACGCGGCGGGCGTGGGAAGCGTCTTACAGTCCGGAGCGGAACCGTGAGGCGGTGGAGTCGATCAAAGAGCACCCGATCCAGTACCGGATCAGCGTGCTGGTGGCGCGGCTCTTCTTCCGCGGCATCTACTTCCCGCAGATGACGCGGCGGGCGTGGGCGAAGGTGCTCTTCGAGAACCGCCGCATCATCTCGTCGCTCGTTAAAGAAGGCTTCGCCACCTGGCGCAGTGCGCGACGCAGGTCGGCGCGGGAGGGCGCGGGCGAACCGGCACACGCGCCCGCGGTGGGCGACTAAGCTTAACCCATCCCGGTTCCCTTGAAAGAGCTTCCCTGAAGTCGCACGCAGCCGCGCGCGGCTACATTCGGGCCTTCGAGTGGATGAGGCGGCGCATACGGTCGGGGAAGAGCACGTCGATCTTCTGGGGCTCGATCACCGCCGTCACCTCGCCCACGCCGAAGACGGGGTGCGTCATGGACTGCCCGGCGCGGTAGGTGTGCGTGCTGTCGTAGGGGGCGCCCGGTCTCGCGGCCGCGCGCGAAGTCACCTCGCCGCCGGCTTTGAACGCGCTGCGCGTGCCGCACTTCGGGCAGCTCACGCGCGTGATGCGCCCGGCCTTCGTGACCGACGCCACGACGTGCCCGCGATCCTCGCTGCACACGGCGCAGAACTTCTCCACGCGCTCGCCGCTCTGATGAATCTGTTGAATCTGTTCGCTCACAGGAATCTCCCTTAACTCATCGACAACTGAATTTTAATAGTCCACGCCCGCCGCAAGTGACGGCGCCGACGTAAAAAGCCCCGGGCCGGAGTTTTCGACTCAGCCCGGGGCTTCTCGTTTTAAGAGTCTCCGGCTGGCCGGAGAGTGCTACCAGCGCGAACCGCCGCCGCCGCCACGACCGCCGCCGCCACCGCCGCGGTTACCGCCGCCGCCGAAGCCGCCGCGACCGCCGCCGCCGCCGCCGCCGCGGCTACCGCCGCGATCCTCGCGGGGCTTAGCCTCGTTGACGTTCAGCGCGCGCCCGCCGACTTCCTTGCCGTTGAACTGCTGGATGGCCGCCTCGCCCTCTTCGCGCGAAGACATCTCGACGAAGCCGAAGCCGCGCGACTGGCCCGTGTCGCGGTCCTCGACGACCGAAGCTGACTCGACCGTGCCGGCCTGCGAGAAAAGGTCCTGCAAGTCGCTGCTCGAAGTCTGGAACGAGAGGTTGCCGACGTAAAGTTTCATGGACATGTGTGTGTATACCTCCCCCGCTCAAAGCGGGGCGTCAGGAGAAGCTGCGAATCGAAGTGGCTTCGTCGGAACGGTGGCAGCGAAGGACCTGCGTTCGGATGCTCAGGTTATGAGCGGCTTCTTGAAGTTGAAAGTGAACCCGCTCTCGAACTATCTCAGAACGCCGCCGCCGCGAGGCGATGGGGCGCATCACCGCCGATGCGCGAGAGAAGGAAGGACGCAACTAAGATGCACTACATGCCCCCCCTGTTGCAACCGCAGGGGAAGTATCTCGCCGCCGCGAGATGTCACCTTTGTGTGTCGGGCTCTGTGACAGAGAGGCCGGGCGCTATCTGCCCGGCCTCTTTTTAGCTGTCGAAGTGCATCCCGCGTTTAGATGTCGAAATACCTCCCGAACTCGAACGGATGCGGGCGCATGCGGAGCGGCTGAATCCCCTTCTCGCGCTTGTATGTGATCCAGCGGTCGATGAGCTGCGGCGTGAAGACTTCGCCTTTGAGCAGGAACTCGTGGTCGGCTTCGAGCGCGGCGAGCGAGCCGGGCAAGGAGGAAACTTCTTCAACTGCTCGGGCGCGAGGTCGTAGCTTTCTTTGTCCTCCTTCGCCGCAGAGCGGCGCTTGAGTTTAGCCTGGCCTTTCAAGGCCGGGACGTTCGGCGGTTATCAATGCCACGTCGGCGACGCCTGAGTTGACGCGCTACGTTCAGGCGTCGCTGACGCGACGCGGCACGTTCTTAACGTCGGCCCTCCCGGCCTTGAAAGGCCGGGCTACATTCAGGCGCCGCTGACGCGGCTTGTAACGCGCGTGCTTCAATTACATTCTTGCATCGGGTCTGAAGCGCCACGACAAAGCAGAAGGGCGCCGCGCGCGCCTACGACTTCTTCTGGCGCGTCCGACACGCGGCGCACCTCCTGACAGGGCGCAAGACCGACCGGCTCGCGCTCGACCTACAGCCCGCGCTCGCCGAAGAGTCCGTCGTGCAGGCCATCACACGGGCGGCGCGCACGGGCAAGTTCGGCGACGGCAAGATATTCGTCACCCCCTTAAGCGATGTCATCCGCATCCGCACCGGCGAGCGCGGCGAGGCCGCCCTCTAGGCACAGTTTTCCACTCGGGCGAGTATGCTATGTGAGTTAACCACCGCAGACACGGCTTTAATGCTTTAGCCGTGTTCTGAGCTGTCTCCCTGTGCCTCTGTGGTTAACTCCTTCTGGGCCGGAGCCTCGTCGCGGTGGTCTGTGCCGAGCGTCCACGACGGCGGGTCGCTGGCGGGGAACGTCTCCGCCAGATTGCGGTCGATCTCGGCCTCGCTCATCTTCCCCGCGCCCGGCGCCGGGCCGCCACTATCCTCTCGACCTTCGTCTTCCGTCATTGCTACAGTCCTCCTTACCAACCTCTTCCTTCCGACTACGCCCGCAGCGGGTTTAAGACCGTGCCGCGGGTGTGGTAAATAGAGTCCATGACATCTCCTTCAGCACCGAACGATTCGGGCCACCCGTCCGCCCAAGCCCCGCGCCGCCGCTCGTGGCTGCGCCCGCGCCTCGACTGGCTCCTCGTCTTCGTGCCCGTCGCCATCGCGCTCCGCTTCGTGCCGGCGTTCGAGAACCCGACGGCGCTCTTCATCGTCTCGTGCCTCGCGATCATCCCGCTGGCCGGCTGGATGGGGCGCGCCACCGAGCACCTCGCCGAGCACCTCGGGCAGGGCATCGGCGGACTCCTGAACGCCACTTTCGGCAACGCCGCCGAGCTTATCATCGCACTCTTCGCGCTCTCGAAGGGTCTGACGGGCGTCGTCAAGGCGTCGATCACGGGTTCGATCATCGGCAACATCCTGCTCGTCCTCGGGCTCTCGTTCCTCTCGGGCGGCATCAAGTTCCGCAGGCAGGAGTTCAACCGGGTGGCCGCGGGCGTCTCGGCTACGGCGCTGACGCTCGGCGCCATCGCGCTGATCATCCCGACGGTCTTCCACCAGACGGCGGCGGCCGTCCCCGTCGCGCAGGGCGGCTGGACGCAGGGGAAGGAGCAGGGGCTCTCGCTCGCCATCGCCGTCGTGCTCTTCCTGACCTACGCGCTGACGCTCGTCTTCTCGCTCGTCACGCACAGGGAGCTGTTCGGCGCCGACGAGTCGAAGGGCGTGGCGTGCGAGGCGGGCGCGGAGCTGACGAAGATGGAGGCGGAGCAGGGCGGGCACGCCCCGTGGTCGGTGGGCAAGGCGGTCGGCGTCCTCCTCGGGGCGACGGCCTTCGTCGCGCTCATCTCGGAGTTCCTGGTCGGCGCCATCGAGAGCGCGCGCGAGTCTCTGGGGCTGACGGAGGTCTTCGTCGGCGTCATCGTCGTCGCCATCATCGGCAACGCCGCCGAGCACTCGTCGGCCATCCTGATGGCGATGCGCAACAAGATGGACATCAGCATCGGCATCGCCGTCGGTTCCAGCCTCCAGATCGCGCTCTTCGTCGCGCCGCTGCTCGTCTTCGCCTCGTACCTCTTCGGCACGCCGATGGATTTGGAGTTCACGGTGCCGGAGGTGGTCGCGGTCGTGGCCTCGGTCATCATCGTCGAGCAGATCAGCAGCGACGGCGAGAGCAACTGGATCGAGGGGCTTCAACTGCTCTCGGTCTACGCCGTGCTCGCCGTGCTCTTCTACTTCCTCCCCGACGTGCACCCGGCCGGGGCGGCGGCGACCCCCGGCCACTGAGAAGGAAACCGAATGCGAACCATCCTTTTAA
Source organism: uncultured Acidobacteriota bacterium (assembly GCA_963726735.1). Classification (GTDB taxonomy): domain Bacteria; phylum Acidobacteriota; class Blastocatellia; order Pyrinomonadales; family Pyrinomonadaceae; genus QHXN01. The sequence continues at coordinate 970,491 of CAVSDM010000016.1, read as the reverse complement.
CCCTCGCGCTGGTCTGCGCCGCGGCGACGGCCGCGGCCGCCCAGGGCGAAGAGTTGCAAGTCCCGGCCGAGGTCCGGCCGTTCGTCGAGGCGGGCACGAAGGCCATCGCGGCGGAGGCGGCGGACTTGAACGGCGACGGCCGCGGCGACTTCGTCCTCGTGCTGGAGAGGGAGAATCCGACGATGGATAAGGACGACTTCCCCGTCAACCAGCGCCCGCTCTTAATCCTGCTGCGCGGCGCCGAGGGCAAACTCTCCGCGGCGAAGCGCAACGAGCGGCTGGTCATGTGCTCGAAGTGCGGCGGCGTCTTCGGCGACCCGTTCGAGGGCGTGTCGGCCGGGCGCAACACCTTCACCGTTGACTTCTACGGCGGGAGCAACTGGCGCTGGAAGTACTCCTACAAGTTCAACTACTCGCGCATCGACAAGACGTGGCAGCTCGTGCGCGTCGAAGAGATCAGCTACCACACCTCCGACCCGGACATGATGAAGACCCGCGTCTTCACGCCCCCAAAGGACTACGGCAAGATCGACTTCGCCGACTTCGACCCCGAGAACTACAAAAGACCTTCGAGGCGCGGCGGCAGAAAGTAACGCGGGGCCGCCCGCTCAGGTCGTCTCGATCTTGAAGGGGTTGAAGTCCGTCCCGCTGTCGTAGTAGTCCTCACCCTCGGCCCGCTTGAGGAACCCGACGACCCAGTAAGTCAAAGGCGTCATGACGGCCTCGACCCCGACCTTGAGTAAAAAGTTGGAGGTCATCACGGCGAGCAACAGCGCGCCGCTCCACTCGCCGAAGAAGGCCAGCGGGTAGAAGATCAGCGAGTCCACGCCCTGCCCGACGACGGTCGAGCCGATGGTGCGCAGCCAGAGGTAACGCCCCGCCGTCTTCACCTTGAGCCGGGCGAGGATGTAGGAGTTGACGAAGTCGCCGACCCAGAACGCCGCCAGCGACGCCGCGACGATCCGCGGCGTCTGGCCGTAGACTACGACGTATGCGGCCTGATGCGGCCAGTCGGGCGCGGGCGGCAACGCGATCACGGCCCAGCTCATCAACGAGGCGAAGCCGAGCGCCGCGAACCCCGCCCAGATGACGCGGCGCGCGCGGGCGTAGCCGTAGACCTCCGTCAGGATGTCGCCGAAGATGTAGCTGATGGGGAAGAAGAAGATGGCGGCCCCGAACGTGTAGCCGCCGATTTGGCTGACCTTCGTGACGCCGATCAGGTTGGAGCAGAGGAGGACGGCCACGAAGGCGACCATCACCAGGTCGTAATACTTATAGGCGCGCCGCGCGGCGCCCGCCGTGGCCGCAGCCGTTTCCAACAGTTGACCTCCCTGTGCTGACGAAGCGGCCGAGAGCGACAAGTCTCACTTGCGGCCGAGTCGCCCGCCCGCTCCCGACTTTCAGTTCTGAGACTCGCGCGCCTGCCTGACGGCCGTCCGCAGCGCGTGCGTCCTCACCGTCACAGCTTCGGCCAGCTCCGACACGAGTCCGGCGTGGTCCGGCGCGTCGAGGTGTGCGGCGAACTCGTCAAGGAAATCCGCCAGCTCCCGCGCCTTCTGCGCCGCGTCCCTCGCCCTTGAAGCCGCCTGCGGCTTTCTCCCGTCGTCCTTTTCTGTTTCTACCAACATGTTCCCCCTTGTAACCTGTGTCACGCCTCGTTCGTCCCCGGACGGCCGGCGAGGTGCGCCACCACCGTCACCAGCTCCGCGGGCTCGACGGGCTTCGGAATGTGCAACTGGAAGCCGGAGCGGAGCACCTTCACGCGGTCTTCCGCCCTGACGTAAGCGGTCAGGGCCGCCGCCGGGATGCGCCCGCCGCGCTCCGCGGGCAGTTCCCTCACCTTCTCGATGAGGGAGAAGCCGTCCTCCTCGGGCATCCCCAAATCGCTGATCAGAACGTCGGGGCGGAGGTGTGCGAGAGCCTCCAGCGCCTCGGACGCCGACCCGACGGTGATGACTTCGGCCTGGCAATGCTCAAGCACCGCCCGCAGCATGTCGCGCGTGTCGGCCTCGTCATCGACCACCAACACGCGGAGCCCTTGGAGCGCGGGCGGACAATCAAGCTCAAGCCGCGCGCCGGCCGCGCCGGCGGGCCTGCGCTCCGCCAGACGTGCCCCTTCGTCGCGCTCGACGAAGGGCAGGCTGACGATGAAAGTCGCCCCCTTCCCGTCGCCCTCACTCTCGGCCCTGATGGTACCGCCGTGCAGCTCGACCAGTTGGCGGACGATGGAGAGCCCCAGCCCCATCCCGCCGTGGATGCGGTTGGTGCCGGGGTTGGCCTGCCGGAAGCGGTCGAAGATGTGCGGCAGAAACTCAGGGCTGATGCCTATCCCCGTGTCGCGCACCGTGATTTCGACGCGCGTCCCGGCGAGCTTCGACTCGACCAGAATCTGGCCGCCCTCGGGCGTGAACTTGATGGAGTTCGTCAGGAGGTTCCAGACCACCTGCTGCAAGCGGTCGGCGTCGCCGTTCACGGGCCCGGCGTGCGGGTCGAGCGACGTGTTGAGGCGGATGCCCTTCCCCTCGGCCGCGGGGCGTGTGGCCTCGACGGCGGCCTCGATGACCCGCGGGAGGTCTACCGTGCGCAGGTCGAGGCGGAGCTTGCCGCTGATGATGCGCGACACGTCGAGCAGGTCGCTGATGAGCTGGTTCTGCGACTGCGCGTTCCGGTGGATGATCTCCAGCGCGCGGTCGCGGGCCTCGCCTTCGAGCTTGCCGGCGAGCAGCATGTTCGACCAGCCGAGGATGGCCGTCAGCGGCGTCCTCAGTTCATGCGAGACCGTGGCGAGGAACTCGTCCTTGAGGTGGTTGGCCTGCTCGGCCTCGGCGCGCGCGGCCTTCTCGCTCGCGAGCGAGCGCGCGCGCGCGTCCGCCTCGGACTGCAACTCGGCCTCGCGCGCGACGCGCTCGGTCACGTCCTCGATGACGGTCACGGTGCCGATGACCTGCCCGTCGGCGTCGAGCAGCGGCGAGATGCGCGCCGTCTGCTGCATCTCCGAAAACCCGCTCAGGTTGTAGTTGGTCGGCAGCGGCAGCAGGTGGCCGTGCAGACGCTGCGACAGAACCCTCGTCTGCCCCTCCAGCACCCAACGGTAGTGGCGGTCGAGCCGCCGCTTCTCCAACTCCGTGTAGACTTCGAGGAGGTTGCGGCCCAGCACTTCGTCCGCGCTGAGTTCGCTGTGATCTTCCAGCCAGCGGTTCCACGTGCGGATCTTGAGGCCGGCATCCGTGACGAGGATGCCCTGCCCGGCGAGGTCGTGCATCCAGCGCAGCAGGGCCGCGCTCAGCAGCGGGTCTTCGTGTGTAGCCGTGTTCGTCATGGCTGGGGGGTTCGCAAGTCGTCGGGCGAAGTTTAAGAGTGCCCCTGGCGCTCTTCCCAGGCGTCAACCTCGTGAATCAGACGGTCGAGGGAGGTGACGCTCAAGACCATCACGAGGAACCCGCGGACGGCGCTGTCGCGCATCCGGAAGGCCGTGTAGACCACGAGCGCGTACCGCGGCTCTTCGGCCGCGCTGATCGAGGCGAGCAGTTCGTCGAGCGTCTCCATGTGCAGGCGCGGCACCGAGAACGAGACGTGAACGTCGAGCAGGTTGCCGAACATCCCGAGGCAGGCGTTGAGCAGGATGTTCCCCACCTCGGTCAGCACCTCGCGCGCCGACTCGTCCAGACGGATCGACGCGGCGTGACCGTCCGTCAGCAGGTCGGCCAACTGCACCGCGCCCTCGTGGTTGAGCAGGAGGAGCGCGTCGCCCGCGACCGGCCCGCCGAAGACCTGATGGATCGAGGCGACCTCGCCGGGCATGAACTTCGCGAGCTTGGCGGGCAGCTCCGTCGTCGGGTGGACGGCGACCTCCGGCGCGTTGAGCAGGACGCGCTGCCCGGTCAGCTCCGAGAGCGCGGCCCCCGTCCGCGAGAAGGCGATGTTGATCAGCTCCGACACCGCGTCGCGTTGGCGTTCACTCAACTCCATCAGGCCGCCCCCTCCCCGAACACTGTGTTGACCGCGCCGAGCACGTTCTCCGTCGAGAAGGGCTTGTTGATGAAGTCGGTCGCGCCCGCCTCCTCGACCAGCGTCCGCGTCGAGGTCTGGATGTCGGCGCTGGCGACGATCACGCGCGCCGCCGGGTCCATCTCGCGCAGCTTCGACAGCACGTCGAGCCCGTACATGCCCTTCATCACCAAATCGAGCAACACCAGGTCGGGCTTCTCGATGAAGTAGAGTTCGAGCGCCGCCATCCCCTCGTCGGCCTCCACGACGCTGTAGCCGCCGCCCTCAAGGATGCGCCGCAACGTCCTGCGCGAGAGCGCCGAGTCGTCAACGACCATGATCTTTTTACTCACACGGCCTCCCGTATCGCGAGCGCCATCCGGTCGAGCGGCACGCTCCGGTCGCTCAGGCCCGCCTCGACCACGGAGGAGGGCATGCCGTAGACGACGCACGTCTCCTCGCTCTCGGTGTAGACCAGCCCGCCCCGCGCCTTGATCCACGCCGCGCCCGCGCGCCCGTCCGACCCCATGCCCGTCATCACCACGCCCAGAACCCTCTCCCCGTAGACCTCCGCGGCCGATTGGAAGAGCACGTCCACCGAAGGGCGGTGCGGGGTCTCGAAGGGCTTCGAGTCCAAGTGGGCGACGACCGCCCCGTCTGTACGGCGGCGGAAAGTCAGGTGACGGCCGGCCGGGGCCAGCAGCGCCGCGCCCGCGCGCAGCACATCCCCCTCGTGCGCCTCCCGGACTTCGAGCTGTGAAAGTTCGTCGAGCTTGCGTGCGTACATTTCAGTGTAACCCACCGGCATGTGCATGACCATCGCGACGGGGGCCGAAAAGTCCGCGGGCAGGAGCGGGATGAGCTGCTTCAAACCCTGCGGCCCGCCGGTCGAGATGCCGATGACCACGATGTCCGCCAGCTCTTTGCGCACGACCGGCGCGCCGGGCGGCGGCGGCTCCTCGCCGGCGGTCGCGGGCGGAGGCTGGGCGACCTTGACGCGGGCCATGGGTATCTCGGCCGCCGCCTTCACCTTCTGAATCAGCTCGTCGCTCACCTCGAAAATCTTCTCGGTCGCCAGGGCCGTCGGCTTCTGCACGAAGTCCACGGCGCCCGCGTCGAGCGCGGTCAGCGCGGCCTCGCCCGTCTCGCTGGCGATGCTCATGATGATGATGGGCAGCGGCCGCCGCCGCATCTGCTCGCGCACGAACCCCACGCCGTCGAGCTCCGGCATGATGAGGTCGCAGGTGACGACATCCGGTTCGAGCCGCTCGACCAGCTCCAGCGCCTCCCGGCCGTCGCGCGCCGTCCCCACCACTTCGAGGAAGGGGCTGCGCGAGAGCATCTGCTTGACGACCTTCCGCACGTAGGCGGAATCGTCCACCACCAGCACTTTTAAAACTCTATCCATGTATGACCCCCGGAGCGCGGCCCGACGCGTCAGGCCGCACCGGGCCGCCTCACGTAGACGAACGCGCTGCCGACCTCTTGCAGCTCGAACTCAGTGGTCAGCTTCAGCAGGGATTCGGCGGCGGCGACGAACAGGTAGCCCGGCGGCCTGATGTTCGCGGCGAAAGAGCGCACCGTCCGGCTGATCGTCTGGTCGGAGAAGTAGATGAATACGTTGCGGCAAAAGATGACGTGCGCCGCCGCCAGCGGCGCGACCTCCGCCTCGTTCATCAAATTGGCGACCCGCCACTCGACCGCCCCGTGTACGTTAGCGTTCAGGCGCCACGTTTTTGTCGCGCCCTCTTGCGTAAAGTATTTGTCGCGCAGGTGCGCGGGCAGGTTGCGGAACGAGCGCTCGCGGTAGATTCCGCGCCGCGCCTTCGCGACGGCCGCGGTGCTGGCGTCGCTGGCGCGAATCTCGATGGGCACCCGCCCGAGCCAACCCGCCTCTTTGAGCGCCAGCGCGATGGTCAAAGGCTCCTCGCCCGTCGCGCAGGCCGCGCTCCAAATCTTCAGAGGCCCCGCGCCGGGCGCCGCGAACCAGCGCGGGACGACCCACTCGACCAGCGCCCGCACCTGATCCATCTCGCGCCAGAAGTAGGTCTCGGGGACGGAGAGCGCGTCCATCACGTTCAGCCACTCGTCCCGCGCCGCCTCGTCGTACTTCAGCAGGTAGTAGTAGTCGAGCAGCGACGCGAACCCGCGCTCGACGACGAGCGGCGCGAGCTTGTCCGTCAGGATGTCGCCCCTCCCGTTGTCGAAGTAGAGCCCCGTGCGCTCGTGTATCAGGTCGCGCAGGAGCCTGTCCGCGCCGCCGGTCAACCCTAGACTACCCGTTTGAAAACCCATTGTTCTTTAGCCCGCGACCGTGCGCCGCGTGCGCCGCGGCCGCCGGCTCAAACCTTCCGCCCGCCCTTCAACATCCCGAGCGCGGCGGCGGCGGCGCGCGCGAGGTCGGGCTCCCCCGATTCGGCCAGCGGCGAGACCGCGCTGACTGCCGTCTCGCCGCCGATGCGGCCCAGCGCCTCGACGGCCGCGATGCGCACGTGGTTCGACTTATCACCCTGCGCGAGCGCCGCCAGCGCCTCCGCGCTCTCGGCCACCCCCCGGCGGCCCAGCGAGCGCGCGGCGAAGTAACGCACCCACGAATCCTCGTCGGCGAGCGCCTCTATCAGATGCCCGGAAACGTTCTCTCCCTCCGACTGCGCCATCGCGGCGGCGGCGGCGGCGCGCACCCTCGGCGTCTCGTGCCGCAGGGCGTTGACGAGCGCGGGCGTGGCGCGCTCGTCTTCGAGATACGGGAGGTGTTCGACGGCCGCGCGCCGCACGCGCTCGTCCTCGTCGAGGCACCGCTCCAGCAGAAGGTCCGCGCACTCCGCGTAGCCGAAGTAGCCCGCGATCCTGACCGCCGACTCGCGCACGTTCGGCTCCGCGTCCGAGAGGAGCGGCAGCACCCGCGCCGGCATCTCGGGCGAGCCGAGCGAGTTGAGCGCGCCGACGACCGCCTGCCTCACCGCCGCGTGCGGGTCGCCGACGCGCGCGAGTAGCGGCTCGAAGGCGCGCGGGTCGCCGATCTTCGCCAGCGCGTCGGCCGCCGCGATGACCATCTCCGCGTCCTCTTCTTCGAGGACTTCGACCAGCGCGGGGGCGGCGCGCGCGTCGCCAATGCGCCCCAGTGCGACGGTCGCCGCCTTTCGTATTTCGAGGTCTTCCGACCCGAGTTGTTCGATCAACAAGTCCGTCACGCCCGCGCCGTGACGCACGAGCGCTTCGAGCACTTCGCCGCGCGCGTCCCGGTGCCCGAGCAGGCGCGTCAGGGCGCGCTCGACGGCCGCGCCCTCCAGCCAGCCGACCACCAGCGCGAGCGGGCGCAGGTCGCCGCCCTCCGTCTCCCCCAGAGCTTCGAGGAGGTTCTGCGCCCCCGTCGGGTTGACGGCCGCGCGGCTCAGGTCGGCGATGTAAGAACCCTCGCCGTAGAGTTCGGCGTAGCGGTCGTGCAGCGCGCCGAGCGCGCGCGCGGCCGCGAGCGTCGGTGCGTCCGGCGTGTTCAGCAGCGCGGCCAGCGGCGCCACGGCCCCCTCGTCGCCGAGCACGCCGAGCAGTTCGGCGGCGGCCTCGCGCAGCAGCTCGTCTTCGAGCAGAGGCAGGACGCGCGGGACGACGCGCGCGTCGCCTATCTGCTTCAGGGCGTCGAGCGCCGGGAAGGCCAGAAAGAAGTCGCGCGTCTCGGCCACGCCCGCGAGCGCGTCCGCGGCCTCGGCCGCGCGCAACTTACCCAAAGCCTCCACGGCGTGGTAACGCACGTTCAAGTCCTCGTCTTCGAGCGCGCCGACGAGCGCGTCTACGGCGCGCTCGTCGCGCTGTTCGCCGAGGGCGAGCGCCGCCTGTATGCGCAGGTCTGCGTCTTCGCCCTCCAGAAATTCGACGAGCGGCGAGAGCGTGTCCACGTCGCTCATCGCGAGCACCTGGAGCGCGCTGTTGAGGACGGCGAGGTTGTGATGGTTCTCGCGCACGGAGGCGAGGAGCGCCGCGATGGCGTCGGGCGCCGCGCGGCGGGCCAGACCTGCCACGGCCGCGCGCCGCACGCGCCAGCTCTCGTCCCCGAGCGCGGCGAGCAGCGGGCGCGCGGGCTCCAACGACTCGTCTTCCGCGAAGGCGAGGGCGGCGCTCAGCCGCTCGTCTTCGGGCGCGTGGGCGAGCTGTTCGGAGAGGGCGCGCTCGCGCTCGATGCGCGCGGTCACGTCTTCGATGGTGACGAGCGCGCCGACGATGCCGCCCTCCTCAAGCAGCGGCGCAATGGTCACGCGCTGCCGCATGCGCTCGAAGAGTTTCGAGGGCGCCGAAGGGGGACACGGAATCAGGTAGTGATGGAAGGCCGGCGAGAGGACTTCCACGACGCCCTCGTCTATCACGCGCCGGAAGCGTGTGAGCAGGCGGCGCTCCTCCAAATCAGGAATCAGCTCGGCGACCGTCTTCCCGCGGGCCGCGTCCGCGCGGATGCCCGTCAGACGTTCGAGGGCCGCGTCCCATATCTGGATCACGAGGCTCGTGTCGGTGGTGAAAACGCCGATGGGGTTGGTCGAGGAAGTCAGGTTACTACTCTCCGGTCACACGAAAGCCCGCGCCACGTTTGAATCCGTCGGGAGACGGCGGTGCCTCTCATTGCTCTGACCCGTCGGGCGGTTCCGCCGCGCCCTCCGCGGCCGCCTCGTCAGTGGCTCGACTCTTCTTCTGGCGGCGCGGCTTCCCGTTCTCGCCCGCGCGCCCCGGCCCGTTGCCGCCCACGAGTTCGGCGAGTTGTTGCGCCCGCGCGATGAGGTCTGTCGTGCCGCCCAAGGTGGTTTCGACTCCCCGCGCGTTGCGCTCGGTGATCCGCCGGATGTCGTTCAGCGTGCCCAACACCTGCTCGGCCGAGGTCAGGTGTTGGCGGTTCGAGCGCGTGATGAGCCCGACCTCTTTGGAGATGCTCTGGGCGGCGCTCGTCATGTCGCGGGCGGCGCGCGCCTGCTCGCCCATCGCCTTGGCGACCTGCCCGGACTGCTGGCGCATGTCGTTCGCGGCGGTCGTGATCTGGGCGGCGGCCGTGGCCTGCTCGCCCATCGCCCTGCTGACCTGCGCGACCATGCGCGCGAGGCGTTCCGACTCTTTCGAGACCTGTTCGCCCGCGGTGGCCTGCTCTTCGAGCGCCTTCGACGTGCTGGCCGCGCCGCGGCGCATCGACTCGACCGCCTGCGCGACCTGCTTGACCGCCGCCGCCTGTTCGCCGGACGACTTGCGCACCTGCACCGCGACGGCCGTCGTGCTCTGCGCGGCCTTGATGATCTCGCGCGCGGCGCGCCCCTGCTCGCCCATCGCCTGACTGACCTCCTTCGCCGTCCTGCGCATGTGGGCCGTCGCCCTGACGATCTCCTGCGCGGCCGTGGCCTGTTCGGCCGAGGCGACCGCCGAGAGCTTGGCCTGCGCCGCGGTCGTATCGACGGCCGTCACGACGTGCGCGCCCGCGCCCAACTGCTCCTCGGTGGCGCGCGCGATCTGGCCGACGATCTGCGAGGTCTCGTCGATGCCCTTCAGAATCCTTTGCAGCCCTTCGGAGCCTTCCTCGGCGAGGCGCCCGCTCTCTTCCGCCACGCGCACGCCCTCGCTCGACGCCGCGACGGCCTCCTGCACCACGTCCTGCAACGCCTTGATGATGGCGGCGATGTCGGCGGTCGCCTGCGCCGAGCGGTCGGCGAGGTTGCGGATCTCCTCGGCGACGACGGCGAAGCCCCGGCCCGCGTCGCCCGCGCGCGCCGCCTCGATGGAGGCGTTCAAAGAGAGCATGTTCGTGCGCTCGGCGATGACGTTGATGGTGTTGACGATGCCGCCGATCTCGTGCGAGCGCTTGCCCATCTCGCGGATGACCGCCGCCGACTGCTCCATCGACGTGCGGACGCGCCCCAGCCCTTGGATGGACTTCTGCGCCGCCGCGCCGCCCTGCTCCGCCTCGCGCGAGACGCGGCCCGCGACCTCTTCGGCGCGCCGGGTCATCGCGGCCACCGAGCGTAGCGAGCGGTCCATCTCGGCCGCGCTCGTCGCCGCGCCCGTCGCCGCCTCGGTAATCTTCTCGGTGTTCTGCGCCACGCCCTGGATGGAGCGCGCCATCTCCTCCATCGAGGTCGAGACCTCCTCGACGGTCGAGGCGAGGTTCTCCGTCATGGCCGACACCTCTTCGATGGAGGCGGCCATCTCGTTGATGGACGAGGCCGTCTCTTCGGCCGAGACCGTCAGGTCGTCGGCGCTCGCGGCGAGGCTCTCGACGGAGCGCGACACCTGCTCCATGCTGACGGCCGTCTGGTTGACGGACGAGGAGAGCGCGTCGGTGTCGTCGCTCACGCTCTTGATGGAGGCCGCGATCTCGTTCATCGCGGTGGTCACCTCTTCGGCGGAGGTCGCCATCTCCTGCGCGCTGGCGGTGACGCTCTCGATGGAGCGGGCCGACTCCTCGATGGCGGCGGCCGTCTCGTTGATTGAGGCGGCGAGGCTCGCGGAGTTCGCGCTGACCTGCTCGACGGAGGCGGCCGTCTCGTTGACCGACGAGACGAGTTCCTCCGTCGAAGTCGCGATGGACTCGGCCTGCGCGGTCGTCTCGCCGAGCGAGGCCGCCATCTCGTTGGCGAGGCTGACGGCCGAGTCGAGCGAGCGCGTCTGCGCCGCGGCCCCCGCCGACACCTCGTCCGCGACGCGCGCGATCTCGCGGGCCGCCTCCGCCACCTGCCCCGCGCGCTCCCGCACCCGCCCGTCGTACTCGCCGGCGCCCGCGTTACTCAACTGTGTTGCCATGTCCGTCTCCCGTTGGCCGATGCTTCAGACTACCCGTCGAAAGTGTCGTGATGATTGCTTTATCTTCAACAAAGTCCCTTTACTTCACGCCGACGCCGGGGGCGCCTCGGCCGTTAGCTCCTGCCCGCCGAGGTCGATCACTTCGTCGAGGTCGAGGACTAAAATTATTCGCCCCCTGACGGTCGCGACGCCCTCCAGGTACTTCCCCGTCAGGCCCTTGATGGCTTCGGGCGGCGGCTCGACGGCCGTCGGGGGATGCGCAGGAACTCCCGCGCCGAGTCCACGATGAGGCCGAGCGTGCGCCCGCCGGTGCTGACGACCACGAGGCGCGAGCGCAGGTCGAGCGCGATGCGCTCGAAGCCGAAGCGCGCCCGCAGGTTGAGCGCGGGGATGACCTGGCCGCGCGCCATGACGACGCCCTCGACCGCCGGGGGCGCGTTCGGCACGGGCGTCACGTGCTCGATCATCTCGATCTGTTGCACGAAGCGGCTGCGGACGCCGTAGGTCGTCCCGGCCAGCTCGAAGAGGATGAAGGGTTCGGCGCCGTCCTGCGTATTCGTCATGTCTGTTCAAGCGCGGTTCGCGCGCGCGCGTCGCTCCCGGGCCGCACGCCGCCCACGGCCGCGACCTTGAGGGCGGCCACGTCGAGGATGAGCACGACGCGCCCGTCGCCGAGGTCGGTCGCACCGGCGACGCCCTTGACCTTCACCAGCGGGTCGTTCAACCCGCGCACCACGATCTCCCTCTGCCCGATGACGCGCTCGACGGCCAGACCCACGGCGTGCGCGCCGCTGCCGATGACGAAGACGTGGAAGGGCTTTTCGGGCTGCTCGCCGAGGTCGAAGAGGCGCGCCAGGCGCAGGAGCGGCAGCACGCCGCCGCGGTAGGAGACGAGTTCGTTATTCTCTAAGACCTTCACCGCCCGCGGTTCGACTTCGATGATCTCGCGCACGGCCGACTGCGGGAAGGCGAACCGCTGTCCGCCGACGCTGGCGATGAGCGCGTCGGCGACCGCGAGCGTCAGCGGCAGCTCGACCGTGAAACGCGTCCCGCGCCCCTTCTCCGTCGAGAGCGTGAGCGTGCCGCCGAGTTCCGCGACGGCGCCGCCCACCACGTCCATCCCCACGCCGCGCCCGCTGGCGCGGTCGGCCTCGTCGCGCGTCGAGAACCCCGGCGTGCAGATCAGTCGTAACAACAGCTCGTCGTCGAGGCGCACGTTCCCCGCGACGAGTCCGCGCTGGCGCGCGCGCGCCAGAACCCTCTCCGCATCGACGCCGCGCCCGTCGTCGGCGATCTCGACCAGCACGTTCTCTCCGACGGTCGCGGCGCGCAGCGTGAGCCGGCCCTCGGGCGACTTGCCCGCGGCGACGCGCTTGGCCACCGGCTCCAACCCGTGGCTGACGGCGTTGCGCACGAGGTGGAGCAAAGGGTCCATCATGCGCTCGACGAGGAACTTGTCTATCTCGGTCTCCTGCCCCTGAAGTTCGAGCCTGATCTCCTTGCCGCTCTCGCGCGTCAGGTCGCGGACGACGAACTTCATGCGCTCGAAGATTTCGCCGACCTGCACCATCCGCACGCGCATGACGCCTTCGCGCAGGTCGCGCAGTTGCCGCGCCATCGCCATGTTCGTCTCTTGCAGCGCGCGCCACTCCGGCGGCGTTACGCTCCGACGCAACTGCTTCAGCCCGTCCTCCATGCGCGCGCGGCTCGTGACCAGCTCGCCGATGAGCCGCATCAGATCGTCCAGACGGGCCAGATCGACCCGCACGACGTTCGACGGCGCGAGCATCGACCCGCCCGCCGAGGCCGAAAAAGGCGCGTCGGCTCCGCCCCCTTCCCGCTCGTGGTCTGCGCCCGCGCGCCGCTGCGTCTCAGCCTCGTCCCGGGTTAACTCTTCGACCGGCGCGTACGTCAGGCTGTCTTCGCGCCACGCCTCGAAGACCGACTCGGCCGCGTCGGTCGTGACGACGAACTCGAAGACGATGCCGCCCTGCCCCCTGACGTGCGGCGTGGCTTGCAGTATCTCCCCGACCTCTTGCAGGCGCGCGCGCACGCTGTTGACGTTGACGCCGCGCTCGGAGAGTGCGGGCGTCGGCGCGAACTCGAATCGCAAGGTGCGGGCCTTTGCGGGGCGGCCCATGTAGGGCGTATCAACTTTAAGATCGTCGGCCGCGGGCGTGGGTCGTGCAGGAGATTTGTCGGGGTCTGACTCGCTCAAGACCGCTTGAAGACGCGCGACCGTGGCGCCGATGCCGGGCGCGGCCCCCTCTTTGCGGCGGGCGGCGATGACCTGTTCGAGCGTCAGAACGCCCGCCATCAGGGCCTCGACGCCCTCGTCCCCGAGCCGCGCCTCGCCCTGGCGCAGCGCACGCAGGTAGCTCTCAAGGTGGTGTGCGAGTTGCTCCGCCTCGCCGAGGCCGACCATGCCCGAGATACCTTTGAGCGTGTGGAAGCTGCGGAACAACTCGTCGAGCAGAGGCTGGTCTACGCCCGCACGGCCGGCCTGCTCTTCGAGGGCGAGCAGGTGTCGGCGCACGAGCGTCAGGTGCTCGTCGCACTCGGCGAAGTAGTCGTCGAGGAACTGCGCGAAGAACTCGCCGCCGTCGTCGGGGTTGGAGTCTGACACTAGGCCCCTTCCCCTTGAGAGCCCAACAGGGCGCGCGCCTCTGCGGCCAGAGTTTGAGGCGCGAACGGTTTGGTCAGGTAGAGGTTGGCCCCGGCGGCGAGCGCGTCCGCGCGGCTCGCCTCGTCGCCGCGCGTCGTCAGCACGATGACGGGCACCGCCCGGTACGCCTGGTGGCGCCGCAGGAAGTCCAGCACCTCAAGGCCGTGCATGTCCGGCATGTTCAGGTCGAGGATGATCAAGTCCACGGGGCCGAGCGCCACGCGCTCGATGGCTTCGAGGCCGCTGGCCGCCTCGCCGAAGCGGGCCGACGGCAGCGAACGGAGCGAGGCCGCGACCATCCGGCGCATGGTGGGTGAATCGTCAACGATTAAAATATTGCTCATGCGGGGGGTCGGCCTTGCAACATTCGATGGGCTTCACTCTTATTTAGCGTCTGAGGCTTATATAATAACAGCCGTTCCTTTAACAGGCTACGTGTTCGGGCCTGACGGCGCGACACCGGCGTACGCACAACAGGATGATTGACGGCCCGACGCCTCCATTTTAATGCACATTCTATCCGTCGAAGCAGTCAGTAAAGACTACGGCCTGCGGCCCGTGCTCGCGAACGTCAGCCTCGGGCTCGACAGCGACGACCGCGTCGGCGTGGTCGGGGTCAACGGTTCCGGCAAGTCCACCTTCCTCCGCCTCATCGCGGGCGACGAGCGGCCGGACGCCGGGCGCATCATTCTCGCCGACGGCGTCACCGTCGGCTACCTGCCGCAGAACCCGCCTTACGCGCCGGAAGCGACCGTCCTCGAAGCCGTCTTCGCCGCGAGCGACGAAAGGACGCGGCTGCTGCTGGATTACGAGCGCGCCTGCAATGATCTGGCGACCGCGGGCGTTGACGAACGGCGCGCGTTGGAGCGCGTCTCCGAACTCGGCCGCCGCCTGGAAGCCTCGGGCGCCTGGGAGTTGGAGACGAACGCCCGGACGGTGCTCGGCCGCTTAGGGCATTAACGACACGAACGCGCGGATGGGCACGCTCTCCGGCGGGCAGCGGAAGCGCGTCGCGCTCGCGCACGCGCTCATCGAACGCCCGGGCCTGCTCATCCTCGACGAGCCGACCAACCACCTCGACGCCGAGACCATCTCGTGGCTCGAAGACTACCTCGCGCGTTACAGCGGCGCGCTCCTGCTCGTCACGCACGACCGTTACTTCCTCGACCGCGTGACGACGCGCATCCTCGAAGTCGATAGGGGCGCCGTGCAGACGTTCGACGGGAACTACGCGTACTACCTCGAAAAGAAGGAGGAGCAGGAGAGCGCGCGCGCCGTCGAAGGGCAGAAGCGTGAGATGTTGATTCGCCGCGAGCTGGCGTGGCTGCGGCGCGGCGCGAAGGCCCGCACGCGCAAGTCGAAGTCGCGCGTGGAGCGCGCCGAGAGTCTCATCGCGCAGCCCAAAGAGGCGGCGCGGGCCGCGCTCGACATGTCGGTCGGCTCGACCCGTCTGGGCAAGAAGGTCCTGGAGCTGCGCGACATCACGAAGTCGTACGGCGGCCGCGTGCTGGTCGAAGGCTTCAGCCGCATCCTCACGCCGGGCGAGCGCATGGGCGTCATCGGCCCGAACGGCGCGGGCAAGACGACGCTGCTCGAAATCATCGCGGGCAGAGTCGCGCCGGACGCGGGCTCGCTCGAAGTGGGACAGACCGTCCGCTTCGGTTACTACGATCAGGAGAACCGCGCGCTCGACGAAGCAGGAGCGGGTGATAGATTACATCCGCGCAGTCGCCGAGCGGGTCGAGACCGCCGACGGCTCGTTCATCACCGCGGGACAGATGCTCGAAAGATTCCTGTTCACCGGCGCGATGCAGTACGCGCCGATAGCGAAACTCTCGGGCGGCGAGCGCAGGCGGCTCTATCTCCTGCGCGTGCTGATGGGCGCGCCGAACGTCCTGCTCCTCGACGAGCCGACGAACGACCTCGACATACAGACCCTCATCACGCTCGAAGACTATCTGGACGGCTTCCCCGGCAACCTCATCGTCGTCAGTCACGACCGTTACTTCCTCGACCGCACGGTGGAGCACATCTTCCGCTTCGAGGGCGGAGGCCGCGTGCGCGAGTACCCGGGCAACTACTCCGCGTTCCTTGAAGCGCGCCGCGACGAAGAGAAGGAGGCCGCCCCCGCCGAGGCCGCGGCACGGCCGGCGGCGCGGCAGAGCAACGCCACGCCGCCCGTCAAACGCAAGCTCTCGTTCAAAGAGCGGAAAGAGTTGGAGGAGACGGAGGCCCGCATTCAGGAGGCCGAGGGGCGTCTGACGGAGTTGGAGACGGAGCTGTCCGCCAACGCGAGCGACGCACACCTCGTCCACCGGCTCTACGATGAACGAGAGAGGTTGACGGAGCAGTTGTCACGCGACCTCGAACGCTGGTCGGAACTGGCGGAGTTTGCGTGAATCGAGCGCGCGGGGCGTCAGGCTCTTCGCGCCCGCGAAAGGATTCGTGACCTATGCTTCAACGTCCGTTGCTAAGACTGTTCGGCCTGAGTCTCCTGACCGCACTCTGTCTCACGCAGGCCGCGTACGCGCAGGAGGGGGCCGACGCGCAGACGCAGGCCCTCGTCCGGCGCCTGCAAGGCGCGGACAGGCGTGACCGCCTCGCCGCGGCCGAGGAGATAAAAGGGCGTGGGGCGTCGGCCAAAGCCGCGGTGCCCGCGCTGGCGGCGGCGCTCAAAGACCCGGACGACGACCTGCGTAAGGCCGCGGCCGAGGCCCTCGGGCGGATGGGGCCGGAGGCGAAGAGCGCCGTGCCCGCCCTCATCGCGGCCCTCGGTGACGGCAACGGCTCGGTGCGAAGCAACGCGGCCTTCGCGTTGGGTCAGGTCGGCGCGGAGGCGGAGGCGGCCGTCCCGGCGCTGAATGGGCTGCTGAAGGACGAGAGCCCCTGGGCGCGGGCCGGCGCGGCGCGCGCGCTCGGGAGAATCGGCGGTCAGGCGAAGGCTTCCGCCCCGGCCCTGACCGAGTTGCTGAAAGACCCGAGCGAAGGCGTCCGCAGGGACGCGGCCGAGGCGCTCGGGCTCTTCGGCGTCGAGGCTCGGGCGGCGGCCCCCGCGTTGATTCTGTTGTTGAAGGACACGAGCGCGCCCGCGCGCAAGGCCGCGGCCGAGGCGCTGGGAAGAATCGGGCCGGAGGCGAGGGCCGCCGTGCCGGCCCTGAAAGAGTCTCTGAAGGATTCGGAGTTCAGCGTGCGGATGAACGCGGCGCAGGCGCTCGGGCGCATCGGGTTGGAGCCGGCCGAGGCCGTCCCGGTGTGGACTGCGGCGTTGAAGGACACGAGCGAGCACGTCCGCAGGTACGGCGCCGACGCGCTGGCCGCGCTCGGCCCCGAGGCGAAGGCGGCGGTGCCGGCGTTGATAGAGTCTTTGAAAGACCGGGACAGGTTCGTACGCCTGAGCGCCGCGAAGGGGTTGGGGAACATCGGGGGCGAGGCCCGCGCGGCGGTCGCTCCGCTGGTCGAGTTGTTGAAGGACGAAGAGCCGCTGGTCCGGGCCGCCGCCGCCGCGGCCCTGGGCAAGATGGGCGGCGACGCGCGGGCCGCCCTGCCCGCGCTGAACGACATACAGAATGATTCGGCGACGGTCGTGAAGCTCGCCGTGGCGGAGGCCATCAACAGAATCTCGTCCGTCGGAACAAAGCCGCGGTAGCATGTCGCGCGGGTGAAGGGTGAACCGATGATCGACCCTCAGTCAGGTAAAGACCACAACATCGTCAAGGCCCTGGCCCGGCTGAAGAAGGAGCTGGGCGAAGGCGCGTTCCGGGTCGTAGAGCACTGGGAGGCGTCGGCCTACTCGGTCGGCGTCGCCAGCCCGAAGCGTGAGGGGCTGCTCGCCTACGTCAGCGCCTTCGATAAGCCGGAGGGCTACTACTTCCTGAGTCTGGAGTCGCCCCCGCCGCCGGGCAGCGAACGTTCGTACGCGCCCGCCGGTGAATTCGAGCACGTCAGTCTGGGGAGGCTGGTCAGGCTCATCAAGCAACACTTCAGGAACGAGCGGGGTGAGGAGCGCGGGCGGGCGGCGCCGGAGACCGCGCCCGCGAAACGGGGCGGCAAGACAGACGTTGAGGGCCGGTAACTGCACCGACACCGAGCACCATCATGAGAGACACAGAGTTCGACGATAAAGACCTGTCGTTGAGTCTTCAGAGGTTGCGGTTCCACGTCGAGAACACGCCGCTGGCCGTCATCGAGTGGGACAGCGACTTCCGCGTCTCCCGCTGGACGCACGGGGCCGAGCGGCTCTTCGGCTGGCGGGCCGACGAGGTCTTAGGGAAACAGGTCAACGACTGGCGCTTCGTCTTCACGGAGGACGCGGGGGCGGTGGCGCGCGTGACCGACCGGCAGCGGCGCGGCGTCGAAGGGCTCGGCGTGCTGCGCAACCGCAACTACACGAAGGAGGGCGCGCTCCTCCACTGCGAGTGGTACAACTCCGTCCTGCACGACGAGTCGGGGGGGCTGGTGTCGGTGCTCTCGCTCGTCCTCGACGTGACCGCGCGCGAGTTGGCCGAGGAGGAGGGCGCCCGCCTGCTCGCGCGCGAGCAGGAGTCGCGCCGCGAGGCCGAGGCCGCCAACCGCCTGAAGGACGAGTTCATCGCCATCGTCTCGCACGAGTTGCGCACGCCGCTCACTTCGATCATCGGTTACGCCATCATGCTGCGCGAAAGCCCCTCGGTCGGCCCCGAGGTCGCGGACGCGCTGGAGGTCATCGAGCGTAACGCACGGGCCGAGGCGCGCCTCGTCAGCGACCTGCTCGACCTCTCAAGCATCACGACGGGCAAGCTCCGCCTCAACTCACAGCGGGTCGAGTTGGCCGCGCTGGTCGAGGCCGCGGTCGCGTCCGCGCGGCCCGCGGCGCAGGCTAAACGCATACGCCTCCTGACCGATTTGGCCCACGGGCCGGGCGCCGTGACGGGCGATTCGGAACGCCTGCAACAGGTCGTCTCGAACCTGCTCTCGAACGCCATCAAGTTCACACACGAGGGCGGGCGCATCGAGGTCAAGCTCGGTTACGCCGGGCCTTCGGCCGAGATCAGGGTGTCGGACACCGGACAGGGCATCAGCCCGGACTTCCTGCCTTACGTCTTCGACCGCTTCCGACAGGGCGACGGCTCGACCTCGCGCCGGCACGGGGGCCTCGGCCTCGGCCTCGCGCTCGTGCGTAACCTGGCGGAGCTTCACGGCGGGGCCGTCCGCGCGGAGAGCGTGGGCGAGGGCTTCGGCTCGACCTTCACGGTGGAACTGCCGCTCGCGGCCGAGCACGAAGAGCCGGAGGGAAGTCTCGGCGCTGAAAGGGGCGCGGCGTCCGGGGCGCACCCGGCACCTCTCGACGGCGTGAGGCTGCTGCTGGTCGATGACGACGACGACTTCCGCGAGCTGCTGAGGATGATGCTCACGCAGCGCGGCGCCGCGGTCACGCCCGTCGGCTCGGCCGCCGAGGCGCTCGCCGAGTTGAAGCGTTCGCGGCAGGACGTGCTCGTGAGCGACGTGGGGATGCCCGGGACTGACGGCTACGAGTTGCTGCGCGAGGTGCGTGCGCTGCCGGAAGAGCAGAACGGGCGGATACCGGCGTTGGCCCTCACGGGTTACGCCGCGGACAAGGATCGGGGGCTGGCGACGGCGGCCGGGTACCAGATGCACCTGGCCAAGCCCGTCGATCCGGCGGAGTTGACGGCGGCGCTCGCGCGGCTGGCCGGGCGCAATGACCGCGCCTGAGACGTGCGCGAGCGCGCGGCCTCGGTTGACTGAAAGGGCTTGCCCACTTCGACGGAAGTGGGCAAGCCCTTTCGAGTCTCACTCAGGCGTTCACTTCTTCGCGTCGGTGCCGGCGGGCTGCTTGGCCTGCCGGGCCAGCGCGGAGACGCGGTCGAAGTTCGTCTTGAAGAGGTTCGTGTTCGGGTCGCCGGTCTGCACCGCGAGCGCGTGCGCCTTCTCGTAGTTGGAGACCGCGAGGTCGAGTTTGCCGCTGCGCTCGTAGGCTTCGGCCAGACTGTCGTAGACGTTGGCCGAGCCGGGGTAGCGCTCGACGTTCAGTTTGAAGGCGGCGACGGCCTCCTCCATGTTCCCCTGACCCATCAACTGGTAGCCGACCTGATTCATCAGCGCCTCGGGCGGCAGCGCCGTGATCTTCAGCCGCTCCGACAGTTTGCGGTAGTGCTCCTCGACGCCCTTCAGTCCCCCGGCCACGGCGCCCGTCATGGGGTCGCGCGGGAACTGCCAGCCGTCGTACAGCTTCCGCAGGCCCGCGTAGTGGCTGCGCAGGACGACCGAGCCGTGGTCCTCGTCGTCGTAGCGGACGGCCTCCCAGGCGAAGCCCTTCACCTGCTGCCGCTGCAACTCGTCGCGGAACATCCCGAAGGCGTCGCCGATGTCGCCCGGCTCGTTGCCGAGCGAGGCGAAGAGCGTCCGGTCGTACTCCTTCCGCGTCTTGAAGAACTCCTTGACGCGGTCGATCATCACGAAGTTGTCCCACTGGAGCGAGGGGCTGACGGCGATGTAGGAGTTGAACAGCTCCGGCCGGGCGAGCATCGCGTGGACGGCGAAGAGCCCGCCCAGCGAGTGGCCGGCGAGCGCGCGGTAGGGCTGCGTGCGATACTTCGACTCGATCTGCGGGATGAGTTCCGTCTCGATGAACTTGAGGAACTTGTCGCCGCCGCCGCTGGTCGGGAACTGCACGTTCGGGTTGCCGGGGAGGCGCTCGACGCGCGTGGGCGTGAGGTCGCGCGTGCGGTCGGTGTTCGTGATGCCGACGACGATCATCTCGGGCATGCGCGCGTTGCGCGCGAGGAACGAGACCGTGCCGCTGGTGTGCTGGATGTGCGCGTCGCCGTCGGTCATGTAGAGGACGGGGAAGCGCTCCGCGCCGCGCGCGTAACCGGCGGGCGTGCGCACGAGGACGACGCGCTCCTCGCCGAGCACCTGCGACTTGATGACGATGCGCTCCGGCGCATCGTAGAGCGGCGGGGCCTGCGCGCGTGCGGCCGTCGCGGGCAGCAGGGCGAAGAGGAAGAGCAGCAGGGCGGCGTGGATGGTTCTCGATTTCATGGGCGGCCTCCTAAGAGTGTGTGGCGGTCGTGCCTGTCCTCGACGAAGACGGGCGCAGGGCTCCGAGGTTAGATGAGGCATAGTACGCGACGCGGGGCCGCGCGGGTTCGCCCGGCGCGCAACTTTCATAAACTTTTATGTTTATTCACGCCCGCGTCCCGCGGACGGGACGTTCTTCCATTCCGGCGGACGAAATGGGCGCCGGCTGTGCTTAAAAACGCCCCGGCGGGTTGAACCCACGCGCTCCGTGCGCGTATAACATCCGAGCCCGCCGCCGCTTTTAGTCTTCCCTGTCGGCGGCCCGTTCGACTAAACACCCAACAGCCTTCGCCAGCGGATTCGAGGACACGACCCCCGATGAAACGAGCACTGCTTGTCCTGGCCGTCGCCGCGCTCTACGTGCTCCACCAGGACTTCTGGTTCTGGCGCACGCCCTACCCGGTCTTCGGCATCATCCCCATCGGGCTCTTCTACCACGCCTGCTTCTCGGTGGCCGCGTCGCTGCTGATGTGGCTGCTCGTGCGCCACGCGTGGCCGCACCACCTTGAGCAAGAGGTCGAGGGCCGAGGACGCGGAAGGGGGTGACGAGCGTTGATACCGGCCATCTTCGTCTTCATCTACCTCGCCGTCGTCGTCTACATCGGCGTCTTCGCCTTCCGCCGCTCGAAGGGGCAGGGGGCCGAAGACTTCTTCCTCGCCGGCCGCTCGCTCGGCACGTTCGTCTTCCTGCTCTCGCTCTTCGGGACGAACATGACGGCGGTCGCCATCCTCGGCTCGTCGGGCAACGCCTTCACGAACGGCATCGTCACCTACGGGTTGATGGCCTCGTCGTCGGGGCTCGTCATCCCTCTGACGATCTTCCTCATCGGCACGCGCGTCTGGGCGCTGGGGAAGAAGTACGGCTTCATCACGCCCGTCCAGATTTTCCGCGACCGCTGGGAGTGCAGCCACATCGGCACCGTCATCTTCGCCGTGCAGGCGGTGCTGCTCGTCCCGTACATCATCATCGGCATCATGGGCGGCGGGACGACTCTGTCGGCCGTCTCGGGCGGGTTCGTGCCCTTACTGGTTCGGCGGGGCGATTGTCGCGATGGTGGTGATGACCTACGTCTTCTTCGGCGGGATGCGCGGCACGGCGTGGGTCAACACGTTCCAGACGCTCCTCTTCCTCGTCTTCGGCGTCATCGCCATCAGCGTCATCGGCTCGGGGATGGGCGGTTTTCGCGGCGCGGTCGAGGCGCTAGGCTCAAGCCCCGCGACCTCCTGGCTTTTGACGCGCGAGCGCATCTCGCCCTACTACTTCTTCAGCTACACCTTCATCCCGCTCTCGGCCATCGCCTTCCCGCACATCCTCATCTTCTGCCTGACGGCGAAGCGGATGGTGCAGTTCAAGAAGACGGTCATCTTCTACCCGCTCTGCATCCTGCTCATCTGGTCGCCGTGCGTCTTCCTCGGCGTGATGGCGAACCGCACGGCTACGGACGTTCCCGCCATCCGCGCCAAGCAGGAGGCGCGGCGCGTGCTCGCCACGCAGGGCAAGGCTCTGGAGCCCGCGCAGCGCGACGAACTGCGCGAGCAGGCGTCGGGCGACGACGTGATTCTGCACCTCCTGCAACGCTACGCGCCGCTCTGGCTCGCGGGCATTCTGGGCGCCGGCATCATGGCGGCCGTGATGGCCTCGGACTCGCAGATTCTCGCGCTCTCGACGATGTTCACGGAGGACGTGTTCGCCTTCTACGGCGGGCGAAGACGTTTCGGCGAAGGGGCGCAGGTGCAGACCGGCCGCATCTTCGTCATCATCCTGACGGTGCTGGCCTACGTCGTCGCCCTGCGCGCGCCCGAGACGATTTTCGAGATCGCCATCCAGTACGCCTTCTCCGGCTTCGCGGCGATGTCGCCGCTGATGATCGCGGCGCTCTTCTGGCGCGGGAGCACGAAGTGGGGCGCGCTGGCCTCGACCATCTGGGTCGCGCTGGCCGTGACGGCCGTCGCCATCTTCCAGCAGACGCTACGCGGCGCCGCCGCCGGGGCCGCCCGCGGTCGTCTGGTCGTTCGGCGGCACCGAGCTGCTCGCGCGCACGCCTTCGGGGACGAGCGTCTACGGCTTCATGCCGGTCGTCCCGATGGTGCTCGTCTCGGCCCTTCTGATGTTCGTCGTCTCGAAGCTCACCGCGAAGCCGAGCGCGGCGACCATCGAGAAGTATTTTTCACAAGTGATGAAGGAGAACTCCCGATGAGACTAAAGACGGCGACCGTCTGCTCCGCCCTCCTGCTGCTCGCGGCAACCGTCGGCTCTCGCCGCCAGTGCGGCGCGCCCGAACTTCAGCGGCACGTGGGAACTCGACCAGAGCCGCAGCCACAGCATCCCGCCCGACATGAAGCAGACGTTGACGGTCGTGCAGGACGGCGACCAGGTCGCGGTGGAGCTGAAGGTCGTCACGCCGCAGGGCGAGCGCGTCATCAAGGAAGCCTACACGCTCGACGGCAAGGAGACGGAGTTCGCGCCGCCCGTCCCGCCGAACGCCCCCAAGGACGCTCCCGCGCCGAAGGGCAAGCGCACCGCCCGCTGGATGGCGAACGACAAGGGCTTCATCATCGAGGACGAGATCGTCAACCAGACGCCCGAGGGCGGCACCGAGACCGTCCTCATCGCGCGCAAGTGGATGCACTGGCCCGACGGCACCATCTCCATCGAGACCATCACCGAGCGCGGCGGCAACGCCTTCAACAACAAGCGGGTCTTCGTGAAGAAGCCGTAGGCGCCGGGCATCCGCCGGATGGTCAACGACCAGCCCGGCACGCCCCGCATGGTCGAACGACCAGACGGGGAGCCTCGCCGGGGTCCGGCGCCACGACTACCTCTGAGGCAGTCCGGGCGGGACGCCGCGGACATCAGACCCCAACATCTTTCGCCCCAGACAGGAGCGAGCTATGTCGCAGACGCCTTCGCGCTTCGTTCGGCGTTGCCGTCGATTTCTCCGCGGCGGTCAACCGCAACGTCGTGCCGCGCGTGATCGACGCGCTGCTTCACGTCATCAGCCCGGACGTCGCCACGAGCCATAACCTCGCGCGCATCCACGTCTCATCTGCCGGGAGGCAGAAGCCCAACAGTAGCCGCCACAACACCGGCAAGGCCGTGGACATCTCGCGCATCAACGGCGTGAAGATGGCGACGCGGCTTCGGCTCCGACCCGCAGGTCACGGCCATCGTGCGCGCCATCCAACGAAAGTTCGAAAGCTTCCCGCAGAAGCGCGAACTTCGGCCCCTCCGTCAAGCTCAAGGACGGGAGCGCCCTTCCAGGTGGCGGGGCACGGCGACCACATCCATCTCTCGGTCGACTGACGCGGGCGGCTTCACCCGAAGCAGTGCAGCTTCCCGTCCTGCGCGCCGACGACGACGCGCCCCGAGGCGATGGCGGGCGAGGCCGAGACGGGCGCGCCGAGGTTGAAGTCGGCGAGGCGGCGGCCGTCGTCGAAGCCGAGCACGTAGAGGCGGCCGTCGTTCGAGCCGACGAAGACGCGCCCGTCGGCGAGGGCCGGCGAAGACTCGACGCGCGCCTGCGTCCCGAACGACCAGAACTCGCGCCCCGTCCAGGCGTCGAGGCTGTGCACCATCTTGTCGCGCCCGCCGACGACGACGCGCCCCCCGGCGAAGCCCGCCGAGGAGTAGAAGGGGAACTGCCGTTCGCGGTTCTGGTAGCGCCAACCGATCTTGCGCGCGACGAGGTTGACGCCGAGCACCTCGTTGTCGAAGGTGCCGTAGAAGGCGTTGCCCTCGTGGAGCGCCGGGCTCGCGCCCGTGTACGCGCCCGAGACTCATCTGGAACGCCTCGCGCCCCGTCGCGACGCGGACGGCGCGCAGGATTTCGTCGCAGCCCGCGACGTAGGCCAGCCCGTCGGCCACGCCCGCCGTCGAGTGCACCTGCCCCCGCGTCTTCAACTTCCAGAGCAGCTTGCCGTTCGCCGCCGAGACGCAGTAGAGGTGCGTGTCGTACGAGCCGACGATGACGCGCGTGCCCGTGACGACCGGCGACGACTTGATCTCGCCGCCCGTCTTGAACGTCCAGACCCTCTGCCCGTTGTCGGCGCGCACGGCGTGCAGCACGCCCGACGAGGTCGCCGACGTAGACGACGCCGCCCGCGACCGCGGGCGACGACTCGCCGATGGGATTCCCCGCGTTGTAGCGCCAGCGCTCGCGGCCGTCGCCGAGGTTCACCGAGACCAGCTCGCCCTTCTGCGTGCCGACGTAGACGGCGCCGCCCACGACGGCCGCCGAAGACTCGACCGACTCGCCCGCGTCCACCGACCAGAGGAGCCGCAGGTTCCCCGCGACCCGCGAGGGCGAGTAGCCCGTCAGCAGGGGGTTCCCGCGGAACTGCGGCCACGCGTCGGCCGGCGCCTCCCCGTTGGCCCAACTCGCGCGCACGACGGAAGGCAGAAGGCAAGAGGCCAAAGGCAAAAGTAAGAAGTCCCTTCTGCCGAACGCGCGCGACTCTTCCCTTCCGCCTTCGACTCTTCGCCTGACTTTTGACCTTTGGCTTCTGACTTTGACTTCTCTTTCAGTACGCCCACCCGTAAACCTCCAGCGCCCCCGCGGCGTCGAACGCGCGCGGGTTGAAGCGCCCCGTCCACTGCCCCGCGGCCTCCTCGGCCAGCGCGGGCAAGTCCTCACGAACAACGCCCGACTCGGAGAGCCTGCGGCGCAAGCCCCCCGCCCCGGCCAACTCCTCGACGCGCCGCGCCAGCGCCTCGCCGCCGTCCGAAGAGTCCCGCCCCGACAACTCCGCGTAGCGCGCGCCGGCCGCCGAACCGTTCCAGCGCACGACCGAAGGCAGCAGCATCGCGAGCGCCGCCCCGTGCTCCGTGCCGTAGCGCGCCGTCAAAGGGTTGGCGCAGGCGTGCGCCGCGCCGAGCATCGAGTTCTCGATGGCCGCCCCGGCGAAGTGCGCGCCGAGCAGCATCGCGGCCGCGCGCCTCCACGTCCTCGGCCGCGGCGAGCACGCGCTCGTAAGAGCCTTCGAGCAGCCGCCACGCCTCGCGCGAGAACATCTCCGAGAGCGGGTTGCGGCCCGTCGAGACGTACGTCTCGACGGCGTGCGCGAGCGCGTCGAAGCCCGCGGCGGCCGTCACCCCGCGCGGCGCGGAGAGCGTCAGCTCCGGGTCTAACAGCGCGACGCGGAAGGCCGCGCGACGCGTCGCCGCAGGCCATCTTCGCGTGCGTGCGCTCGTCCGAGATGAGGGCGTAACTCTGCGCCTCGCTGCCCGTCCCGGCCGTCGTCGGAATCCCCATCATCGGGAGCAGCGGACGGCGCGCGCGGCCGTAGCCGACGTAGTCCTGCATCCGCCCGCCGTTCGTCAAAAGGAAGTTGACGCCCTTCGCGCAGTCGAGCGAACTGCCGCCGCCCGAGGCCGATGATCGAGTCAACGCCGAGCGGCGCGGCGAACGCGCGCCCGCGCTCGACCGTCGCCGCGTCGGGGTTCGCTGTCGAAGTCTTGGAAAGGCACGACCGCGACGCCCGCCGCTTCGAGCAGCTTCGACGCGCGCTCGACGTGCCCCGCCTCGACGAGCCCGCGGTCGGCGACGAGCAGCGAACGACGGAAGCCGAGCCCGCGCGCCTCCTCGCCCAGCCGCGCGAGCGACCCGGCGCCGAAGATGACCCGCGTCCGCGGTTGAAAGTCGAAACCCTGCATGACTAAACGAAAATGATGAATGCGGAATGATGAAGGATGAGTATAAGAACCGTTCTTCAATTCATCACTCATCATTCCGCATTCATCATTTCTTCTCCGCGACGGCGTAGACGTGCTTGTGCGCGCGGAGGATGAGCATGCCGTCGGTGATGGCGGGCGTCGCCATCAGCGGCTCGCCCACGGGGTTCGTCGCCAGCAGCTCGAACTTCGGCCCCGCGCGGACGACGAAGACATCGCCGTCCTCGCTCGAAAGGTAGAGCTTGCCGTCGGCCGCGACGGGCGAGGCGCTGAACGAGCTGGGCAGACGCTCCTGATAGACGGGCTTGCCCGTCCGCGCCTCGAAGGCCGACAGCACGCCCGCCGTCCGAGACCGTGTAGAGCAGGTCGCCGTAGACGATGGGCGTCGTCGTGTAGGGGCTGCCCTTGTCGCTCCTCCACGCGAGGTGCGCGTTCGACTGCTCGCCCTCCTTCAGGGAGATGTCGCCGCTCGCGCCGGGGCGGAAGGCGTACATGCCGCGCCCCGGCGGGTAGCCGCCCGTGACGTAGACGAGCCCGTGCGCGAAGAGCGGCGCCTGCTGCTTGACCTCGGTGTCGTTGTCGTTGAAGCGCCACAGCTCTCTGCCCGTCTGCGGGTCGTAGCCGCGTATGAAGCGGCCGCCGTTGGCGACCAGCTCCGCGCGCCCGCGCGCCTCGACGAGCGTCGGCGTGCTCCACGAAGTGATCTCGCCGCGCTCGACGCGCCACGCCTGCTTGCCGTCCTTGAGGTCGTAGGCGGCGATGAAGGACTGCTTGTGGCCGTCGGCCTGCACGATGACGAGGCCGCGGTGGATGACGGGCGAGCTGCCGTGCCCCCACGAAGAGTTCGGGTCGTCCCAGAGGCCGGGGTTGAGCACGCCGAGGTCTTGCTTCCAGAGCAGCTTCCCCGAGAAGTCGTAAGCGTAGAGACCCTCGGAGCCCATCAGCGCGACGATCGTTCTGCCGTCGGTGACGGGCGTCGAGTTGGCCTGCGTCGCCTTGATGTGGCGGCGCGCGCGCGGGACGCCCTCGTGCGCCGTCTGCTGCCAGAGGACGCGCCCCGTCCGCTTGTCGAGCGCGTAGATGCGCCACGCGTGTTTGACCTCGTCGCGCGCCAGAGAGATGCCGCGGTCTTTGGGGACGTAGGTCGGGTTCGGGTCGGAGCCCTCGGCCGTGACGACGAAGACGCGGTCGCCCCAGACGACGGGGCTCGCGTGCGAGAGGCCGGGGATCGGGCGTCTTCCAGACGACGTTCTGCGACTTCGTCGCGTCCCAGCTCGTCGGCGTCTTCTGGTCCTCGGCCACGCCCGACGCATTCGCGCCGCGGAACTGCGGCCAGTTCTGCGCGCCGCGCCGTCGACGTGAAGCACAGAAGAAGACAGAAGGAGAGTAATCGTTTCATCGCTCGACCCGCCTCCGAATCCGCCGCTAACGCTGGCGATGTTGCATAGATCCTTGAAACAATCCCCGAACGGATTCTTACCAGCCTCACTGCGTCGCGGTCGCCGGCTTCGGCGGGCGGGGCGGCGGGGCCGGCGCCTTCGGCGAGCGCGAAGAGCTGGTTGCGGTTGGTGATGAAGAGCGCGCCGTTGGCGGGGATGGGCGTCGAGTAGACGCGAGCTGCCCATGTTGATCTCGGCCAGCACCTTCTTCTCGCGGCCCGCCTGCATGATGACCACGTCGCCGTCCTCGTCGCCGAGGTAGAGCCGGCCGTCGGCCGTCAGCATCGGCGAGCCCCACACGGCCGCGAACATGTCGTGCACCCAGAGCGGCGCGCCCGTCTTCGCGTCGAGCGCGTGGAGGAAGCCGCTGAAGTCGGGCTGGTAGACGATGCCGTCGGCGATGGCCGGCGTCGAGATGGAGCGGCGAATCTTGTCGTAGTGCCAGACGCAGGCCGGTCTTCGTGATGTCGCCGCGCTTGGTGGCGTCGATGCAGTACATGTGGCCGACGCCCTCGCCGTGCTCGGGGTCCTGCCCGTTGGCGAGGTAGACCTTGTCCTCGTAGATGACGGGCGTCGAGATGATCTCGTTGCGCGTCTTGGGCCACGTCGAGTCCTTCGGGTTGGTGTCGAACTCCCAGAGCTTCTTGCCCGTCGCGGCCTCGTAGCCGCGCACCCAGCCGTCGCCCTGCCCCGATCACGACCATGTCCACGCCGCCGATCTTGCCCGACCGTGGGCGTTGACCACTGCCCGTGCAGAATCTTGTCGCCGGGCGAGGCGTCCTCCCAGACGACCTTGCCCGTCTTCTTGTTGACGGCGATGATGGCCGGCGCCTTCGGCGAAGGGATGTTGACGTGGCTCTCGTCCTGCCCGTTCGAGGTCGAGACGATAGACGAGGTCGCCGTAGGACGACGGGCGACGAGTTGGCGAGGTTGTGCGGGAAGGTGCCGACCTCCTCCATCATGTCGAGGCGCCAGACCACGTCGGCCTGCCCCTCGCCCTGCGCCTTCTCGTCGGTGACGGGGCCGTCGTTCTCCTTGTCGGCGAAGCCCTTCAGGTCAACGCACATCAGCTCCGCGCGGTTCGAGACGTAGTAGACGCGGTCGCCCTCGATGAGCGGCGAGGAGGCGATGCCCTGAAACGGCCAGTCGTTGACGCGGCCCGCGGCGACCTTGTCGTGGACGGCCTGCCAGAGGAACGCGCCGGTCTTCTCGTCGAAGGCCATCAGCACGCCCTTGTCGCCCGATGATCTTCGGGTCGCGCTTGGCCTCGTTGTTGGTGCCGACGAAGACGACGCCGCCCCCGACCGTGATGTTGCCGTAGGTCTGCGAGCCCAGCTCGGCCACCCACTTGACGTTCTTCTTCGTCTTCACGTCCCAGCTCGTGGGCATCCCCTTCGCCTTCGAGACCATGTTGCGGTCGGGCGTCCCGCCCCACATCGGCCACTCGCCGGTGCCGGGGTCGGAAGCGAAGAGCAGTAGACAGTAGACAGTAGACAGTAGTTAAGACAGCACCGCCAGCGCTCACGCCGACGACACGCACTCCCGTTTTGACGCTTTCTCAACATTGCTTTCATCCTCAACTTTGCCTTTCTCCTACTGCTACTGCCTACTGCCTACTTGTTCGCGTACACCTTCATGTTGTCGAAGTAGATTTCGGCGAGCGCGCTGCCGAAGATGCCGGGGCTGCCCTGCCGGTTGCCGATGGGGTCGGTGCGCTCGATCGTCCAGGCGTCGGGCTCGGCCGCGCCCGCGGGCCACGCCTTGCCGCGCGCGCGCACCTGACCGTTCGGCAGATTATCGACGCGCAGCTTGACGCGATACCACGTGTCCATCTTCCACTCGAACGGGACGTCGACGCGGCGCGCCGTCTCCGGCTGCCACGGCGTCAGCTCCAGCTTCTGCGCGTTGCCGAAGAGCGTGAGCGAGTAGCGCTGCGCGAGGACCCCGGCGTCGCCCACCTGCCGGCGCTTCGTCGTCGCGAGGATGTCGGCCTCGACCGTGTAGTCGTGCAGGTCGCTCGGCCCCATGTAGGCGCGCGCGCGGGAGAGGAGCGAAGAGCCCTCGGTCGTCTTCACCAGCACCCGCTTCCCTTCCACGTCGCGCGTGATGAACTTCATGCCCGTGTTCGTCCAGTGCTGCGGGAAGGTGTTCAGCTCCGATCGCGTCGAAGTTCTCCGCCCACGGCAGCGGCGGGATGACGCGCACGCGCGCCGCGCCCGTCGATGCCGCCGACGGTCGCCCGCACCTCGCCCGTCTGCACGACGGCGTCCGTCGCGGCGGTGAACTGACCGGCCTCGGCCTTGCCGTTCAACTTGTCGAGCGACCACGTCGCCGCCTTCTCCTCGCGGACGAAGTTGCCGCGCTCGTCGAAGAGGCGGACGCGGAAGCGCGCGCTCTCGCCGGGCTTCAACAATCACCTCGGCCGGGACGACCTGCACGTGCGTCGACGGCGTGGCCGGCGGCGTGCGGTCGTGACATCGACGCTCGTGCCCGGTCGCGGTCGCCCTGTTCTTCTTGCCGATGCAGTAGAGGTTCGAGTCGGTGACGAGGAAGACGCGGCCGTCGGAGACGGCGACCGAGGCGATGATGGACTCGGGCTGCTGCTCGGTGCCGAGCTGGTCCTCGTCGAGAATCTTCGCGCCCGTCGCCGACGGCTCGATGATGAAGAACTTGCCGTTCTCCGTCCCGACGTAGAGCTTGCCGTCGGCGAGCACGGGCGAAGCCTTCTGGATGGTGCCGAGGTTCTGGAGCCAGAGCTGCTTGCCCGTCGTCACGTCGAAGGCGCCGAGGTTCGCGCCGTTGTCCACCTGATAGAGCCTGTCGCCGTCGAGCACCGGCGACGAGAAGCCGCCCTGCCAGCCGTAGACCTTCCACTTGAGCTGCGACATCTTCAGCTCGCCCTTCATCGAGGCGTCGAGCGCGGCCATCATCCCCATCTCGTTCGAGTCGAGATTCTCCTCGCTGTGCGTGATGATGGCGTCGGTGCCGCGCACGACGACGCCCGTGTTCAGGCCCGCGCTTCGAGACCTCGATCTTCCAGACCGGCTCGCCCGTCTGCGGCTTGACGGCGTGCACCCAGCCGTCGCTCGCGCCCTGGATGAGCAGGCGCGTGCCGTTGACGTTGGCGATGATGGGCGCGGCGTAGGTCGTATCGTACGGGCGCGCGCCGGGCGCGCTCGTCCAGACCGTCTCGCCCGTCCGCTTGTCGAAGGCCATCCAGCGGTGCAGGCCGCGCGAGTGCGCGCCCCAACTGAAGGTGACGCCGCTGACGATGACGAGGTCGCCGTCAACCAGCGGCGAGACGGTGCGCCCGCCGTGCGTCGTCAACAGCCCGAAGTCCTCGCCGAGCGAGCGCTCCCACAAGACCTTGCCGTCCTTGCCCGAGAGCCCGACGAGGTGGCCGCCGCCGCCGAAGGCGTAGACGTTCCCCGTCGCCGGGTCGCCCACGGGCGAGGCCCACCCGACGCGGTGCGGCGGCACGTCCGAGAGGTAGACGTTGAAATGTTTCTCCCAGAGCACGCTTGCCCGTGTCCGCGTCGAGGCACATCAGGCGCTCCTGCAAACGCTCGCCCTTGCTCGTAAGGGTTGAAGAGGTAGACGCGGTTCGCCATCACGACGGGCGTCGAGCGCCCGCCGTAGGGGGCCTTCCACGCGAGATTCTCGCCCGCGGGCGACCACTTCGCGGGCAGCCCCTTCTCGGGCGAGATGCCGTCGCGCGCCGGCCCGCGCCACTCGGCCCAGTCGGCCGCGCGCGCGCGCGGCGCACGTCAAGAGCAGCAGGAGCGTGAAGAGTGCGCAGACCTTGAGCCGCCGGGCGTGTACGTTCGTCTTCAAATTGTTTCGCCTCGCAGTCGCTGAAAGATGGCCCGGGAAGAAACCTTGTGCGGGTCTCACACGTTTTATCACACGTCGTGAGATGAGTTCTCGCCGCCGCGCGGCCAGAAAAATTTCCCTTGCTTTTGCGAGCCCGCGGGATGTAAATACGCCGCAGCGCCGCGATATGTTTTTACCGCCGGCCGGCGGCATGTTCCGAGGCATTCCGAAATCACGTACGCGCGCCCAATTTATTGGACGGACGCGGCCGCGCCGCCCGCGCGACACGCCCGACAAGTTAACACCACGGCGGCCGCAACGAAAAGACGGAGTGAAGACCATGACGCTCAAGCGCATCACCCTGCGGCGCTGCTGCTCCGCTCGCGCTCGCGCGCCGGCGCGGCGGCGCAGGACCCGAAGCAGGCGCTCAACGAACAGCTCTACGAGGCCGCGCGCAAGGGCGACGCCGCCGAGGTCAAGGCGGTGCTCGACAAGGGCGCCGACGTGAACGCCAAGTTCCGCTACGGCGCGACCGCGCTCTTCAAGGCCGCCGAGCGCGGCCACACGGAGGTCGTCAAACTCCTCATCGAGCGCGGCGCCGACGTGAACGTCAAGGACACCTTCTACGGCGCGACGGCGCTCTACTGGGCGATGCAGAAGGGGCACACCGGCGTCGTGCGCGCCATCCTCGCCAAGAGCGCCGAGGACGCGGGCGACGTGCTGCTCGACGGGCGTGCGCTCGGGCAACGCCGAGATGGTCTCGGCCGCGCTGGAGACCGGCAAGGTGCCCGCCGAGACGCTGACGGCCGCGCTCGTCGCGGCGGGCTCCGACGAGAAGAAGGCCGCCATCGCCGAGACTGCTCAAGAAGGCGGGCGCGCAGCCGCCGCCCGCGGTGGACGCCGGCGACGCTCCAGTCCTACGTCGGCAAGTACAAGGGCGACCCCGGCCCGGAGATCAGCATCGAGCTCAAGGACGGCAAGCTCGTCGGCGCGGGCGGCGGCGGCCGCCCGCTCACGCTCTTCCCGCTCGACCAGACGACCTTCCGCCCCGCCGAGTTCGACGGCCTCACCTTCACCTTCAAAGTCGAGGCCGGCAAGGTCACCGGCATCGACTTCAAACAGGG
Source organism: uncultured Acidobacteriota bacterium (assembly GCA_963726735.1). Classification (GTDB taxonomy): domain Bacteria; phylum Acidobacteriota; class Blastocatellia; order Pyrinomonadales; family Pyrinomonadaceae; genus QHXN01. The sequence continues at coordinate 937,950 of CAVSDM010000016.1, read as the reverse complement.
GCCGAACACGAGACGCTGAAGAGAGTAGACCACGCAGTAGGCAGTAGCAGCGGCTCCGTTAGCCGGCTAGCGGCAGGTTGCAGACGCTCGCGTCCGACGTTGACGGCGCGCAGCTCAGACGTCGCTGACGGACGCGCATTGAATTAATGTCGGCGACCCGGCCTTGAGCGGTCCGGCCTTGAAAGCCGGCTAAATTCGACTGCGCTCCACGGCGCTTACTGCCTACGGCCTGCTAACTTCCGAGGTTCAAACATGAAACGACTCGCGCTCTCCATCTTCTGCCTGTGTCTCGCCGCCTCCGCCGCGCGGGCGCAGAACTGGCCGCAGTTCCGCGGCGCGAACGCGTCGGGCGTGGCCGAGGGCCGGCCCGCGCCCGTCAAGTGGGACGCCGACGAAGTCCGAGAACTGCGCTGGAAGACGCCGATCCCCGGCCTCTCGCACGCGAGCCCCGTCGTCTGGGGCGACAAGGTCTTCGTCGTCACGGCCGTCAGTTCAGCGAGGCGAAGCCCGAGGCGCGCTTCGGCCTCTACGGCGACGTGGAGCCGGTGAAGAACGACCCGAAGCACGCGTGGAAGGTCTACGCGCTCGACAAGAAGACGGGCAAGGTCGTCTGGGAGCGCGCCGCCTACGAGGGCATCCCGAAGGTCAAGCGCCACCCGAAGTCCACGCACGCCGCCTCGACGCCCGCGACCGACGGCAAGCACCTCGTCGTGCTCTTCGGCTCCGAGGGGCTCTACAACTACGACCTCAACGGCAAGCTCCTCTGGAAGCAAGACCTCGGCAGTGCTCGACTCCGGCTGGTTCTACGACCCCGACTACCAGTGGGAGTACGCCAGCTCGCCCGTCATCTAGAAGAACCTCGTCATCGTGCAGGCCGACATCCAGAAGGGCTCCTTCATCGCCGCCTACGACCTCAAGACCGGCAAGCAGGTCTGGAAGACTTTGCGCGAGCGACGAGCTGCCCGGCTGGGGCACGCCCGCCGTCTACGAGGGGAAGACGCGCGCCGAACTCGTCACCAACGGCACGAAGGCCATCCGCGGCTACGACCCGCTGACGGGCAAAGAGCTGTGGCGGCTCACGCCCAACTCCGAGATCACGACGCCGACGCCCATCTTCGCGCACGACCTCATCTACGTCACCAGCGGCTACCGCCCCATCCAGCCCATCTACGCCATCCGGCCGGGCGCCACGGGCGACATCACGCTGAAGGAGGGCAAGGAGTCGAGCGAGTTCATCGCGTGGAGCAAGGCGCGCGGCGGCCCGTACATGCCGACGCCCATCATCTACGGCGACCTGCTCTACACGCTCTCGAACCAGGGGGTCGTCACCGCCTACAACGCGACCAGCGGCGAGCGCGTCTACCAGCAGCGCATCGCCGACCGCGGCGGCGCGTTCACGGCCTCGCCCGTCGGCTCCGACGGCAAGATCTACCTTTCGAGTGAGGACGGCGAAATCTTCGTCTTCAAGGCGGGGCCGAAGCACGAGCTGCTCTCGGTCAACCCGATGGGCGAAGTCCTGATGGCGACGCCCGCCATCAGCGACGGCATGCTCATCGTCCGCGGCATCAACCACGTCTTCGCCGTCGCCGATTCGACGGCCGAGCCGCAGCCGCCACAGCGAAGGCCGGCGAAGTAACTTTGCAAATCTCATCGTCTTGAAGGAAACCTACACAGTGAAACCGTCAGCCAAAATCTCTTTTCGCCCTGCCCGCACTTCTACTGACCGCCCTCGCCCTCTCGTTCTCCGCGACTTCCGCCGCGGGCGACACGAACTGGCCGCAGTGGCGCGGCCCCGACGGCTCGGGCGTCTCGGCCGAGAAGGGGCTGCCCGAGGAGTGGGGCGAGGCGAAGAACGTCCGCTGGAAGACGCCGCTGCCGGGCAAGGGCCATTCGAGCCCGGTCGTCTGGGGCAAGCGCATCTTCGTGACGACGGCCGTCGAAGGGCCGGTCGTCCCCGGCGCGAAGGCCGCCGTGCACAAGATCGAAGGGCAGGAGTGGAAGCACCCCGACAGCGTCGGCGCCGACCGCAAGCACACCTTCAAGGTCATCGCGCTCGACCGCGACACCGGCAAGCTGCTGTGGGAGCAGACCGCCTGGGAGGGCACGCCCTACGACGACCGCCACCGCAAAAGCTCTTACGCCGCCGCGACGCCCGCGACCGACGGCAAGATGGTCTACGCGTGGTTCGGCTCCGAAGGGCTCTACGCCTACGACGTGAACGGCAAGCTCGCGTGGAAGTTCATGCCCGGCAAGCTCGGCACGCTCGGCATGGGCGCGGCCACGTCGCCCGTGCTCTACGAGAACCTCGTCATCGTGCAGGCCGACGAGGAGGAGGGCAAAGACTCCTTCATCGTCGCGCTCGACAAGAAGACGGGCAAAGAGGTCTGGCGCGTGCCGCGCAAGATGCAGGTGAGTTGGGCGACGCCGCTGCTCGTCAACACGGGCAAGCGCACGGAGTTGATCGCGAGCGGCACCGAGTCGGTCATCTCCTACGACCCGGCGACGGGCAAGGAGCTTTGGCGCTCGAAGGGACTTGAGAGCAACGCCATCCCCTCGCCCGTGGCGACGACGGGCCACGACATGGTCATCGTCTCGTCCGGCTACCCGGCGAAGATCGCCTACGCCGTCAAGCTCGGCGCGTCGGGCGAGCTGAAGGACTCGGACATCGTGTGGAAGTACGCGAAGGGCACGGCCTACGTGCCCTCGCCGATTCTTTACGGCGACTACATCTACCTGCTGACCGACAAGGGCATCATGACGTGCCTCGACGCGCGCACCGGCGAGGTCAAGTACGAGGGCGGGCGCCCGCCCGTCCCCGCCACCTTCACCGCCTCGCCCGTCGCCTTCGACGGCAAGATTCTGCTGACGAGCGAGGACGGCGACACCTTCGTCGTCAAGGCGGGGCCGAAGCACGAGGTGCTGCGCACGAACTCGGTGGGCGAGCCCGTCTACGCCTCGCCCGCGGTCGCCGACGGCAAGCTCTTCATCCGCGGCGAGAAGCAACCTCTACGCCATCGAGCAGGCGAAGAAGTGAGCGCGGGATAAAAGGAACAAGCGGCGCGCTTCGGCCGTCTAAAGGGGGAGGCGACGCGTCCGCGCGCCTCCCCTTCTTCTTTTCAACGTTTCTAACGCGGGAGCGACGAGCATGATCTTCGACGAGACCAAGACGCAACAGAAGACTCCCTGGTATCGCACCCGGATGATCTTGATGACGGCCCCGATTCTCCGTCGTCCTACTCGGCGTCGTCGGCGCCTACCTGCTCTTCGCCCCGCCCGGCGCCGGCAACGCGGGCACGGAGGAGCACTACGCCGCGCTCGAACGCCACCGGGCCGCGCAGCAACAGCAGCAGGGACAGCCCGCGCCCCCCGCCGTCGACCCCGCCGCCGCGGCGGCCGCGGACCCGCAGGCGAGCCCCGCCGCGGACGCCGCCGCCGCCCAATCCGCCCCGGCGGGCAGCGCCTGCGGCCGCAGGCAGCCGATGCGGCGGCCCCGGCCGCGGCGGGCCAGACGGCGGCGGCGACGGCGGCGCCCGCGCGCAGGAACTACTGGACGAACTTCCGCGGCCCCGCGCGCGACGGGCGTTACGACGAGCGGCCGGTGCGCACGAACTGGCGGGGCGGGCTGCCGCTGCTCTGGAAGCAGCCCGCGGGCGGCGGCTACTCCTCCTTCTCCGTGGCCGACGGCGTCGCCTACACCATCGAGCAGCGGCGCAGCCAGGAGGTGGTCGCCGCCTACAGCGTCGAGACCGGGCGCGAGCTTTGGACGCACGCGTGGGACGCGCGCTACACAGACTCGACCGGCGACGGGCCGCGCTCGACGCCGACGTGGCACGAAGGCCGTCTCTACGCGCTCGGCGCGCTGGGCGAGCTGCGCTGCCTCGACGCGCGCACGGGCAAGCTCATCTGGTCGAAGAACATCCTGAAGGACGCGGGCGCGTCGAACCTCCAGTGGGGCATGGCGGCCTCGCCGCTCGTCGTGGACGACAAGGTGATCGTGATTCCGGGCGGCTCGAACGGCAAGTCGGTCGTCGCCTACAACGCGCGGACGGGCGCGCAGGTGTGGGGTGCGCTGGGCGACACGGCCTCTTACACTTCGCCGATGCTCGTCACGCTCGCGGGGCGCCGGCAGGTGCTCGCCGTCACGGCGCGCAGCGTGGCCGGGCATAGCGCCCGAGGACGGGACGGTGCTGTGGGTCTTCCCGTGGGCGAACTCCATCGGCATCAACGTCGCGCAGCCCATCGTCGTCGGGGCCGACCGCTTCTTCGTCTCTTCCGGGTACGGGAAGGGCGCGGCGCTGGTCGCAGTTGAGTAACGCGGGCGGCAAGCTCTCGGCCGCTCCGGTCTGGGAGCGCGCGTCGATGAAGAACAAGTTCAACAGCTCGGTGCTGCACGAGGGGCACGTCTACGGGCTGGACGAGGGGATGCTGACGTGCGTGGACGTGGCGACGGGCGAGCAGAAGTGGAAGGCGCGCGGCTACGGCTACGGGCAGGTCGTCCTCGCCAGCGGCCACCTCATCGTGACGACCGAGGAGGGCGAGATCGCGCTCGTGCGCGCCACGCCCGCCGGCCACACAGAGCTGTCGCGCTTCCCCGCCCTCGAAGGGCGCACCTGGAACGTCCCGGCCATCGCCGACGGCCGCCTCCTCGTCCGCAACGCGACGCAGATGGCCTGCTACAAGCTCTCGGACTGAACGCTATTCAAGCGCGGCGCGGGCGCGAGTTCCCACGCGTGAGGATGCCGTCCCGTTTAACGGGAATGGCATTCCCACGCGTGCGCATGCTATTCCCGACCATGGGAACGCCATTTCCGCGCGTGGGAATGGCATTTCATCACGACGGAATGCGATTGCGAGGCGTCGCAAAGCCATTGCGGAGCGTCGCAACGCCATCGTCATGCATCGCAACGCCATTGTGAGGCGTCGCAACGCCGTTGCCGTGCGTCGCAACGCCATTGCGACGCACGGCAAAAGCATTGCGGGGCATCACAATGCCATTGTCATGCGTCGCAACGCCGTTGCGGGGCAACACAACGCCGTTGCGACGGGCCACAACGCCATTGCGTCGCGCCGGAATGTGATTGCGAGGCGTCGCAACGCGACGCCTATGGGCTGCTATAAGCTTTCGGACTGACCGAGTGTTTACCGATGCGTGCCCTTCAGACGCCGCAGAGCGGCGCATGAATTTAGCCCGGCCTTGAAAGGCCGGGGTAGCTGTCGGTTAATAAAACGCCGCGTCGCGTCAGCGACGCCTGAACGAACCCGGCCGGCTCGGTTCAGGCGTCGCTGACGCGACGCGGCGTTTTCGGTTTGCACCTTTCCCGGCCTTGCAAGGCCGGGCTAAATTCATGCGCCGCTGACGCGGCGGATTCAATCAGAACCTTGGTTTACCTACTTGAGCGACAACGCGGCCAGCGTCGTCTCATCTTTAACCAGAATCGTTTCACCCAGCACGACCGGGTGCGCCCACGTCGGCGAGGCGGCGACGGTGTACTGCGCCGAAGGGGCGAAGGCGGTCGCGGACGCGGGCAGGACGTAGAGCACCGCGTCGTTCGTCAGCGCGAGGAGCGTCCCGCCGAGGTTCACGATGGCCGCGTTCTCGCCCATCCGCCCCGGCCCCTGCCAGAGCGTCTTCCCCGTCGCCGCGTCCACGGCGAAGAACTGCCCCTTCTTCTTCGCCGAGAGCCCGTAGAGCGTCGAGCCCGCGAGCACCGGCGTGTTCATGTACAGCTCGTTCTCCTCGTTGCGCCAGACCTCTTTCGCCGTCCACTTCCCGCCCTCGCGCGCCGGGCGCAGCGCGACGATGCCGCCCCCCTCGAACGAGACGACGACCGTCTCCCTGTAGACGACCGGCGTGTTGCAGTTCGTGTCGTAAGCAGTCTTCGCGGGGAGTTTCCAAAGGAGCTGGCCGTTCGCGGCCGAGACCCCGACCAGCTCCTTCTGCGTGAAGGTGACGACCTGCCGCTCGCCGCCGGCCGCCAGCACGACGGGCGAGGAGTAGGCGGGGCCGTCCGCGTCGTAAGACCACTTGACCGCGCCGCTCGCGGCGTCGAAGGCCACGAGCGCGCCCTTGTCGTGCCCGCCGACGTGCGCGATCAGCAGGTCGCCGACGACGACCGGCGACACCGAAGTCCCGTAGAGCGGCGAAGTCACCGGGTACTGTTTCGAGAAGTCCTTCCGCCAGAGGAGGCGGCCCGTCTTCGCGTCGTGCGCCGAGAGCAGGCCCGCGATGCCGAGCGTGTAGACGCGCCCCGCCGCGACGACCGGCGTGGACTTCGGCCCCTTGCCGTGGTCGCGCGCCGCGGAGTTCATCTCGTAGGCCACCGGCACCGCCCCCGCCCGCCAAAGCTCCTTCCCTGTCGAGGCGTCGAGCGCGAGGAGCACCTCCTCCTCGCCCTGCCGCGCGTGCTGGTAGACGACGCCGCCGCTCACGACCGGCGACGCGTGGCCGACGCCGACCGTCGCCTTCCAGAGCGGCTTCAACTCCTTCGGCCAGGCGGACGGCGCGTTGACACCGGCCGCCAGCCCGTCGCGGTTCGGCCCGCGCCACTGCGGCCACTCCGCCGTCGCGGCCGCGGGCGCGCCCACCTTCCCGCCCGCGTCAACGGCCGGCGCGTTCGCGCCCTCGGCGACGGCGGGCGTCGGCGCCGCGGGAGCCGCGGGCTGTGCCGTCGGCGTCGGCGTAGCGGCGGCGCTTCCGTCGGCGACGAGCGTCGCGGGCCGTTCGGTCACGTCCGCGCCGCAGGCCGCCAGCGCGAAGGCGAAAAGCGCGGTCGTCAACAAGCTCAGGCGTCGGACGTACTTTTCGTTCTCATCCCCGGGTTAGCCTCACTTAATTTAGAAGAGCAGCTTCACGCCGAACTGTATGTGGCGCGGGTCGCGCGCCGACGTGACCCGCCCGAAGGTGGGCGAGCCCAGGAAGTTGTCGGGCAGGTTCAGGTTCGGATGGTTGAAGAGGTTGAAGACCTCCGCGCGCAGTTGCAGGCTCACCCTCTCGCCGAGCGCCGTGTTCTTGACGAGCGAGGCGTTGACGTTCTGGTAGCCGGGGCCGGTCAGGATGTTCCGGCCCGCGTTGCCGAACGTGCCCGGCGCGGGGAACGCGAAGGCCGCGGCGTTGAACCACTGCTCGGGCGTGCGCGGCCCCGAGTTCGGGTCGCCGACGAGGTTCGGCCGGTCGTTCGCGCCGAAGCCGAGCGACGAACGCCCCGTCCCGCTGTTGTCGAACTCCTGGATGAGCGCCACCGTGAACGGGCGTCCGGTCTGCGCCGTGACGATGCCGTAGGTCTGCCAGCCCGTGAGCAGCGTCGTCAGGAAGCCTCCGTCGTTAGCGTACGCGCGGCCGCGGCCGAACGGCAGGTCGTAGGAGTAGCTGACCGAGAGGCGATGGCGCACGTCGAAGTTCGAGAGCCCGCGCTCGGCGCGCAGGTCGTAGGAGTTCTGCGGGAAGTTCGGGTCGCCCGCGCTCGAAAAGAAGTTCGACGCGTCGTCGATGGACTTCGACCACGTGTAGGAGCCCAGGAGCGCGAGCCCCATCGAGAGGCGCTGCTGGAAGCGCGCTTGCAGACTGTGGTAGGTCGAAGAGGCGCGCGACTCGATGAGGTTCACGTCGTCGAAGAGACGGGTTGGGGCGCGGGACGAAGGGCAAGCCGGCGGGCAGCACGCTCGGCTGCGGCTGGTTGATGTCGCGCGCCGAGAGGAGCTTCGTCCCCTTCGACCCGACGTAGGCGACTTCGAGCACGCGGCTCGCGGCCGAGTTGCCGCTGCACGTTCGCGTTCCAGTGCTGCATGTAGGGCGTGCGCAGGTCGCGCTGAATCGCCAGCGCCGAGTCGGGCACCGCGAAGGGGAAGTTCGACGGGAACGGGTTGTCGAGCGTGAGCGGGAAGCCGAACTGCGGCAGCGGGAAGAAGAGGTTGAAGTCGAAGAAGGGTCGGTTGAAGTAGAGCGCCTCGCCCGGCGCGAGCGGCGACTGGTCGTAGTAGACGCCGTAGCCCGCGCGCAGCACGGTCTCGCCCTCTTCGCCCAACGTCCACGCCAGCCCGACGCGCGGGGCGAAGTTGTTCCGGTCGGAACGGAAGCCCGAGCGCGGGACGCCGTTCGTCCCTACGCGTAAGAGCGTGCCCGTCGCCGTGTCGTAGACGTTCGCGCGGTCTTCGGCATCGACCGGCGGCGAGTTGTACTCGTAGCGCAGGCCCGCCGAAAGCGTCAGCCGCGGCGTCAGACGAATCTGGTCGTTGACGAAGAAGTGATAACTCTCCGCGCGCAGGTGCTGCGCGTTATCGACGCGCGCGCCGCCCGTCACCGTGGGCGACCCGAGCAGGAGGTCCGCGAGCGAGTTGCCCGTGTAGGCGAACGGCGTGAACTGGAGGAATCCGCGCGCCTGCACGTCGCGGAAGGCGTTCTGCTGGACGGCGCGCAGGTCTGCGCCGAACTTGAGCAGGTGCCGGCCGCGCGCGTAGGTCGCCGTGTCGAGGAGCTGGTAGGTGTTCGTGACGCTGTTCTGCGGGTTGTTGAACTCCTCGCCGAGCGGCGAGAAGCCCGTCACGGTGATGAAGCTCAGGCCCGCGTCGCGCGGGTTCGGCGAAAGCTCCGGGCAGGCCGACGCGCTGGTTGACCGACGCGGCGCGGTTCTCCTGTAGGACGCTCGAAGCGACGCGGTTGTAGGCGATGCGCGCGTCGTTGACGAAGGTCGGGCCGAAAGTCTTAGTCCAGCCCGCCATCGCGTTCTGCCCGCGCCGCGCCACGTCGTTGCCGTAGCCGGGGACGGCCGCGAACGTCGGCCCCGCGAACGGCTCGTAGAGCGAGCGGTCGCCGAAGCTGTAACGGAAGGCGAGCGTCGAGCCGTCGCCGAGGATGTGATCGACGCGCGCGTCGAAGTGGTCGTTGCGGTCGCGCTGCGTGGGCGACGAGACGAAGTTGGCGAACGGCGTCGCGCGGTTCGGCGCGGGGTAGAGCGCGGCGATGCGGCGGCCGATGGCGCTCTGCCTGTCAAGCGGCACGACGTTGCCGGGGAAGCAACCCGACTGGTTCTGCGCGTTGCAGGGGAGCGGCTGGAACGTCGTAGGGTCTACGCGCTGCGGGTCGCGGACGAAGACGGGCTGGCCGAAGAAGTCGAACGAGCGCGAGAAGTCGCCCGCGCGCTCGGCGAGCGTCGGGACGTTCGTCACGCGCGTGATGCCTTCGCGCGAGCGCGTCCCCTCGTAGTCGGCGAAGAAGAAGGTGCTGTTCTTCCTCACCGGCCCGCCGACGGAGAAGCCGAACTGGTTGCGGATGTACTTCGGCGCCGCCTCGCCCGCGGGCGCGAAGAAGTTGCGCGCGTCCAGACGGGCGTTGCGGTGGAACTCGTAGAGCGAGCCGTGGAACTCGTTCGTCCCCGACTTCAGCACGACGTTGACCTGCGCGCCCGCGCTGCGGCCGAACGAGGCGTCGTAGGTCGAGGTCAGCGTCTCGAACTCGCGGACGGCGTCCACGGGCGGGCGGACGCCGAAGGTGTTGAGCTTCGGGTCCACGTTGTAGACGCCGTCGAGCAGGAAGTTGTTCGCGTCCTCGCGCGCGCCGTTGACGGAGAAGGCGAAGTCGCCGCGCACCGACCCCGCGGAGCCTTGCGCGGGCGGCGCCGCGCCGGGGACGAGCAGACTCAACTCGTAGAAGTTGCGCCCGTCGAGCGGCAACCCCTCGACCTCCCGGTTCTCGATGACCGCGCCGAGCGAGGCCGAGTCGCTGCTTCAACTCGTCGGGGCGTGAGGCGATGAACCCCAGGTCGTACGGGTCCGTGATCCCCGCGACTTCGAGCGGCGCGTCCACGCGCAGGTCCTGATTGACGCTGAGCGCGAACTCGCGCGGGAGCGTGGAGAAACCGGACGCGGCGAAGGTCATGCGGTACTGGCCGGGCCGGCAGCGACGAGAGCGCGTACGCGCCGTCTTCGCCGCTCGTCGTCACGCGCGCCTCGCCGGTCTCGCGGTTGACGAGTTTGACCTCGGCCCCGGGCACGACGGCGCGGTTCGGGTCGTAGACCGTGCCGCGCACCGAGGCGCGGTGCGTCTGCGCCGACGCGCCCGGCGCGAAGGTCAACACGGCGGACAGCGAGATGGACAAAAGTACGAGCGCTTGGAGCTTTGACTTCAAGACTGATCTCTCCTCGGGAGTGTTCGCGCGGCGCGCGCGCGGTACGAGCAATTGGACGCGCTTTTTTTTCGTCAACGGCGGAACAGGTTTTGTCGAAAGCGGCGTAAAAAGTGCGTATGCCGGACATTTCCGCGGCGGCGGGGAAGGATTTCCCCTTACAAGTCTGAAACCGCCTGCTAGAATGCAGAGTATAAAGGTTCGCCCCGGACAGTAGCCATCGAACCGGAGTTATACGTCCACATGCTAAAAAACGTTTCTCTTCTTCGACCCCTTTCGGTGAGGCTCGCCTGCCTCGCGTCGCCCTCCTCTTCTGCGCCGCGACGGCCGTCGCCCAGACGACCAGCACGCTCGCCGGCGACGTGCGCGACTCGAACGGCGCGGCCATCCCCGGCGCGTCGGTGACGGCGAAGAGTCTGGAGACGGGGCGCACGAGCACGGCCGCCTCCGACGAGGAGGGGCGCTACACCTTCGCCGGCCTCCCGGTCGGCCTCTACGAGGTGCGCGCCGACAAGCCGGGCTTCAAGCTCAACGTCTTCGAGCGCGTCACCCTCACCGTCAACGAGACGGCGACCCTCGACATCCGCATGGAGCCCGCGGGCGTGGACGAGCAGGTGACGGTCACGGACGAGGCCGAGCTGGTCAACACGCGCACGCCCGAGCTGAGCTTCCTCGTCGGCGAGCGCGCCATCCGCGAGCTGCCCCTGAACGGCCGCAACTACACAGACCTCGCCTTCCTCCAGCCCGGCGTCGTCGCCTACCCGCACCGCGACACGGGCTCGGTCGTCGCGCACGGCGTCGGCGTGAGCATCAACGGCCAGGACCCGCGCTCGAACGTCTACCTGCTCGACGGCACCGTCGCAGAACGACTTCACCAACGGCCCCGCGGGCAGCGCCGCCGGCACGAGTTTGGGCATCGAGACCATCCGCGAGTTCCGCGTCGAGACCAACGCCTACAGCGCCGAGTACGGCCGCAACTTCGGCGGGCCAGGTCAACGCCGTCTCGAAGTCGGGGACGAACGAGTTCCACGGCTCGCTCTACGAGTTCCACCGCAACGATAACCTCGACGCGCGCAACTTCTTCGACCCCGCCGAGAAGCCCGAGTTCCGGCGCAACCAGTTCGGCGGCTCCCTGGGCGGCCCCATCAGCAAAGACCGCCTCTTCTTCTTCGGCGGCTACGAGTCTCTGCGCGAGAACCTCGGCCGCACCGTCCGCACCGTCACGCCCGACCTCGACGCGCGCAATGGCATCGTCACGCGCTGCACCATCACCCCGGCCGCGGGCCAGGACTGCCCCGAGGCTAACATCGTCCGCACGACGGTCGGCGTCAACTCGGCCGTCCGGCCGTTCCTCGACGCGTTCCCGCTGCCGAACGTCGGCGCGGCGCGCGTCGCGGGCAACCTCGCCGCCTACACCTTCGGCTTCGACCAGCAGTTGCGCCAGCACTTCCTGCAAGGGCGCGTGGACTACAACCGCAGCGACGCGCGACCAGTTCTTCGCGCGCTACACCTTCGACGACGCCGACCAGTTGCTCCCGACCGACTTCCCGCAGTTCCCGCGCACCTTCTTCTCGCGCAACCAGTTCTTCACGGGCGAGTACCGGCAGACGCTCTCGGCCGCGACCCTGAACACCTTCCGGCTTCAACTTCAGCCGCACGCGCGTCGGGCAGAACGTCGAGGCGAACCTGACGAGCCCGCTCCCCGAGTTCGTGCCCGGCCGCGGCATCACGGGCGACATCGACATCGGCGGCATCCCGCGCTTCGGCCCGCAGTCCTCGGGGAACCTGCGCCTCGTCCAGAACGTCTTCGGCGGCGAGTACAGCCTCGTCCACAGCCGCGGCCGCCACCTGATTAAGGCGGGCGCGCTCGCCGAGCGCTACCAGGACAACATGGTCAACCCGACCTTCAGCAACGGCATCTACACGTTCGCCTCCGTGCAGGACTTCCTACAGAACCGCGCGCAGCGCTTCATCGGCCTGACGCCCGCGGCGCAGTTCGACCGCTACTGGCGCTTCACGCTCGTCGGGCCTCTACGTGCAGGACACGTGGCGCGTACACCCGCGCCTCTCGCTGAACGCGGGCCTGCGCTACGAGACGGCGACGATGCCGCTCGACCGGCCGCGACGTGTCGCTCCCCAATCTGAGCGACCGCACGCCGACGCCGGGGCCGCTCTACCAGAACCCGACGCGGAAGAACTTCGCGCCGCGCGTCGGATTCGCGTGGGACGTTCTGGGCGACGGGAGCACGTCGGTGCGCGGCGGCTACGGCATCTACTTCAACACGAACAACCAGCAGAACCTGATCGTGACGGTGACGAACCCGCCGGCCACGCCGCGCCCCGTCGTCAACAACCCCGCGTTCCCCGTCCCGAACTTCGCCGGCTCGCTCTCGATCCGGCCCGTGCAGTTCGACCTCGACAACCCGTACCTACAGGTCTGGAACCTGAACGTTCAGCGAGAACTCTGGTTCGACACGGTCGTCACCGTCGGCTACGCGGGCTCGCGCGGCGTACACCTGCTGCGCAGCAACGACGTGAACATCCCCGCGCCCGTCATCCGCGCCGACGGCACGCCCTTCTGGCCCGTGGGTCAGGTGCGACCGAACACCGCGTTCACGACCATCGAGCTGAAGTCTTCGGACGGCAACTCGTGGTACAACGCTCTGGTCTTCGAGGCGCGCAAGCGCCTGACGCGCGGCCTGAACGCGCAGCTCTCCTACACCTTCTCGCGCAACATCGACACGACGCAGGCTTCGACCTTCTTCTCCGACGCGACGAACGGGACGACGTCGGCCTTCCCCGAGTTCCCCGGGCTCAACTACAACAAAGGCCTCTCGGACTACCACGCCAAGCACAACCTCGTCGTCAACTTCACGTGCCAGCTCCCGTTCGGCGAGGGGCGTGAGGGGCTGGCGGGACTCCTGACGAGCGGCTGGCAGTTGTCCGGCATCGGGCAGGCGCGGAGCGGGAACCCTCTGACGGTCTTCGTCGCGCGCAACCGCTCGCGCTCGCAGTGGTCGCCGTCGCTCGCGCCCGGCATCGGCTTCGACCGCCCGGACTTCGCGCCCGGCTTCGACGCGGAGTCGGCCGTGCTCGGCGGCCCCGACCAGTACTTCGACCCGGCGGCCTTCCGCCTGCCGGCCGCGGGGACGCTCGGCAACGTCGGGCGCGGCGCGCTCATCGGCCCGAACCTGCGCGTCTTCGACCTCTCGCTCGTGAAGAACACGCGCTGGGACTGGCTCGGCGAAGACGGCGCGTTGCAGTTGCGCCTTGAGGCTTTCAACCTCTTCAACCGGGCCAACTTCGCGCCGCCGTCCCTCATCGTCTTCACCGGCGCGGCCGACAACGAGCAGCCGCTCTCGACCTTCGGCCGCATCCGCTCGACCATCACCTCTTCGCGGCAGATGCAGTTGGGCGTGCGACTTACGTTCTAAAAACAGTGAATGGTGAATGGAGAATAGTAAATAGAGCTTGACTCCACTCGCGTCGGTTTTCAACAACCGCGGCGCGGGCGCTCAAGCACTATTCACCATTTACCATTCACCATTCACCATTCACGAGGTCTCTCGAATGCTCTGGATCATTTTCGCCCTCGGCGCGGCGCTCGCGTGGGGGCTGTACGGGCCGGTGCTCCATCAGGGGCAGGTGCAGTTGGGCAGTCCTCTGCGCGCGCTGCTGTGCGTGGGGGCGGCTTACTTTCTGATCGGGGTGATCGTGCCCGTGCTGGGCCTGTCGTCGCAGGGGGGCGTGACTGCGGGGTTCACGACGAAGGGCGCGCTGGCGGCGACGGCCGGCGGGGCGCTCGGCGCCATCGGCGCCGTCTGCATCATCTACGCCTTCCGCGCGGGCGGACTGCCGACCTACGTCATGCCGCTCGTCTTCGCCGGCGCGCCGCTCGTCAACGTCCTCTTCTCGATGGTGCTCCACCCGCCGAAGCAGGCGCCCAACCCGCTGCTCTACGCCGGCTTCGTCCTCGCCGCCGCCGGCGCCGGCATGGTGCTCTACTTCAAGCCGCAGTCGTGAGCGCGGACGACGGACGATGTCCAAGCGCTTTATCGTCCGTCGTCCGTCGTGCCCCGTTACTTCTTCCGCCGGCCGATGCTGTAGAGGTGGCTCGAGGTGCGGATGAAGATTTGGCCTTCGGAGACGGCCGGGGAGCTGAGGCAGTATTCGCCGAGGTCGTTCTCGGCGAGCACCTCGAACTGCGGGCCCGCCTTGATGACCGAGGTCACGCCGTCCTCGCTCGTCACGTACATCTTCCCGTCGGCGAGCACGGGCGAAGCGCTGTAGGTGCCGGGCTTCAGGCGCTGCTGGCCGTAGACCTCCTTGCCCGTCTTCGCGTCCAGACACCACACGATGCCGCGGTCGTTGACGACGTAGAAGTACTTCCCGTCGGTGACGGGCGTCGGCACGTCCGGCCCGTTCTGCGTGGACCACGCGAGGTGCGACTTCGACACGTCGCCGCGCCCGCCCGCGCGCAGCACGAGGAGCGGCTTGACGCGCGTCGGCACGTAGACCAGGCCGTCCGCAGACGATGGGCGAGGCGACGACGCGATAGAACGGGTCACGCTCCGGGTTCAAGCCGCCCGGCCCTCCACAGCTCCTTGCCCGTCGCCGGGTCGTGCCCCGTCACGTAGTCGCCGCCGCTCACCACGATCTCGGTCGTCTTCCCCACGCGCAGCAGCGCGGGCGTCGTGTAGGCGTCGGGCGACTCGCGCGCGGCGTCGGTCGGCCGCTCGACGCGCCACAAAGTCTTCCCCGTCTTCTTGTCGATGCGCAGCACGTACGAGGGGTCGTCCGTGTTCATCCCGTGCAGGACCTGCACGTAGAGCGAGTCTTCGTGCAGGAGCGGCGAGGAGGCGTAGCCCCAGTTGAGGCCGAACGCGCCGTAGTCCTTCTGTATGTCGCGCGCCCACAGCTCGCGCCCCTCGAAGTCGAAGCCCTTGAGCACGCCCGTGCCCGTCATCACCCAGACGCTCTTGCCGTCGGTCACGGGCGAGGGCGAAGACATGTTGTGCTTGCGCATCTTCGTGATTGCCGCCGCCGAGCGCGCGCTTCCACAACACCGCGCCCTTCGCCCGGTCCACGCACCACAGGCTCAGGGCGTCGCCCTCGGCGACGTTGAGGAAGACGCGCTCGCCCCACACGATGGGCGTCGAGCCGCTGCGGTCGGGCATCGCGAGCTTCCACGCGACGTTCTCTCCGGCAGTCCACTTGAGCGGCAGGTCGCGCTCGTCGCTCACGCCGTTCAAGTTCGGGCCGCGCCACTGCGGCCAGTTCGCCGAGGCGTTCGCGGCGACCAACACGACGAGACACGAGGCCAGCAACAGTCTACGCATCTTTGACTCCTTCAACGGGCGGGTTGGTCAGATTCTAACCCGAAGCGGGCCGCGTGCGGCCGGGAATTTTACTCCTCGCGGAGCGCGGCGAGGAGCGGGGCGCGCAGCGCGGCGGCGGTCGCCACGAGCGAGGCCGCGAGCCCCGCGACGACGACCGCCGCCAGCAGAAGCCCCAGCGACGCGAAGGGCAGGCGCCCGCCGCGCGCCGAGACGACGGGCGCAATCGCCAGCAGCGCGCAGAGCGTCCCCGTCAGCAGCCCGCACGCGAGCAGCAGCGCGTTCTCGGCCAGAATCATCAGGCCGAAGTGTCGCCGGTCGTAGCCGACCGCGCGGAGCAGCGCCAGTTCCCTGCGCCGTTCGAGCACGTTCCTCAGCAGCACCGCCGCCAGCCCCAGCGTGCCGAGCGCGAGCCCGAGCCCGCCGAGCATCTGGAACGTCGAGAGGTACGTGTTCTCGACGCGGTGGAAGCCGGCCAGACGCTCCGAGGTCGAGGCGGCGTCGAAGCCGAAGTCCGACAGGCGCGCTTCCAACGCGGCCGCCACGTCGGCGCCCGCGCGCCCCTCGGGCACGTCGATGAGGAAGACCCGATAGCCCTCCTGCTCCGGGAAGTGTCGGAGGAAGTTGCGCTCCGACACGATCAGCTCACCCTGAAAGATGCTGTCGGCGAGCGTCGCCACGAGTCGCAGCCGCAGGGGCTCCTGCCCGCCGCCGCGCTCCAACAGAAAATCTTCGCCGAGCCCGACGTGCAGCACGTACGCGGCCGAGTTCGCGTCCGCGACGAAGGGCACCGCGCCGTCCGCGAACTCCCTGTCGAGCAGCAGCCACGGGTTCGTCCGACTCTCCCCCGCGGCGTCGAGCGTGCCCCCGAAGGCGAAGCGCCCTTCGCGCCTGAACGCGTCGGTCGGCGCGAGGATGCGCGGCTGGCTCGGGCGGTAGAGGTTGAGGCAGCTCGCGTCGTCGCCCGGGCGCAGACGGAACCGCGCCAGCGTCGACGCCTTCGAGCGCCGACGCCTCCCCCGCGCCTTTGAGGTTCAGCGCGTCGCGCCCCTCATTCGTGTTCGGGTCGTGGACGACGGGCAGCAGAGACTCCGCGAGCAGCGCGTAGCCGCCGCCGCCCGAGTCGCGCTCGCGCGCCGCCGCCGCCGAGTCGTCGCGCCGGAACGCGTCCACCGCGACGATGATGAAGGCCGCCGCCGCGATGAGCGTGATACACAGCACGCTCCGCCCCGGCCTGTACGTCGCGTTCCTCATTCCCAAACGCGAGACCGACCACCAGCCGCCGCCCCCGATGGTTCCGCGCCCGCGCGCCTTGAGCCACGCCGACTGAAACCCGAGCAGCGCGACGAGCAGCAGCGCCCCGCCCCCGAAGAACCCCGCCGCCTGCCCCACCGCGCCCGAAGACGCGGCCAGAAGGAACGCGACGCCCGCGACGAACGCGAACGAAGGGACGAGCCAACGCAGACGCGCCGACGAAAAGACGAACCGGCGTTTTGAAGGTCAAGTCTAAGTCCCTCTCCCACGAGCGCCCGCCCGCGAGCAGGCTGCGCGCAGAGGCGTGCCGCAGCCCCCTCAACGTCAGGACGATGCACAGAAGCGCGGCGGCCACGCCCCCGACCACGCCGAACACGAACGGCAGAGGCCCCGCGTGCAGTTCGAGCGCGGTCGTGCCCACGGCCCCGACCCACCACGTCCGCAAACCCTTCATCAGCAGCCACGCGTACGCGTACGCGCCCGGCACTCCGACGAGACACCCGAGCGACGCGAGCACCAACGCTTCGGCCAGGAAGATGGCGCGCACGCGGCCGCGCGTGTAGCCGACGGCGCCTAGCAGTCCCACCTCGCGCAGCCGCTGCTCGACGCCGAGGCGGAAGAAGAGCGCCGTCAGCAGCAGCGCCGAGACGACGATGAAGAAGCTGAAGTAGAGGAAGTATTCGCCGAAGTCGGTCGCCCCGCGCGAAGCCTCAAGACCCTCGGCCCTCACGGCGTAGACGTTCAGCCCCGCCGCCGACGGCTCCAACGTCCCGCGCAGCGCGGCCGAGAACGTCTCCAACGAAGACGCGGCTGTCGCTCCCTCGCCGGCGCGCAGACGCAGAGAGGTCAGGCCCCCGAAGCGCGTGCGCCAGAGTTCCTGCGCGCGCGCGAGTGTGATGAAAGCCTTCGGCGTCGTGCGGTGCTCGTCCCAGTAGTCTTCGTCCCGCGGGCGCACGCGCGCGAGGTCGATGGGGAACGGCGGGTCCCAGTCGGCGAGACTGTTCGAGCCCGTGATGCCGGGGTACTCGGGGACGAGGTCGCGGTCGGCCGCCTCGCCCTCAATCGGCACGATGCCCGCGAGCCGGAACTCCGCCGAACGCGTCGAGAGTCGTCCCGACTCCTCCCACACGTAATACTCAAGCGTCACGAGGTCGCTCGCCTTCGCACCCAACTCGCGCGCCGCCCACTCGTTCAGCACGACGGCCGGGAGACTCCCCTCGCCCCCCGTCGAAGAAGGCGCGCGAGTCCCGACAGCAGCACTCTCATCAATCGCCGCCGCGCCGAGCAGTCGGCCGAAGCCCTCTTCGCCGAACGCGGTGACGATGGAGTAAGGGACCGCGCGCTCGCCCGCGCGGATGGAGTTGGCGAGGTAGGAGAAGACCGGCTCGGCGCTCATCCCCGTTCCGCGTGCGGCCTCGCGCGCCGACGCCTCCAGCCCCTCGCTGATCAGCCCGCTCTCGCTCTCGAACGCGAGGCCCCGCGCGTCGTCGAGCGCGCGCAGCTTCACGCCCAAATCTTCGAGCGTCGCCGACGCGCGCATCAGGCCGTTGAGCTTCCCGGTCTGAGCGCGCGCGGCCTCCGACCCTTCGTCGCGCGCGTTGAAGAGGATCGTGTTGACGCGTCCCGCGCGGTCGAGGCTGCGTTGCAGCGACGTGAGCGGGACGAAGACGGCGCGCACTTCCGTCTGGCTCGGGCGCACGGAGAACTCGCCCAACTCCGACGCGGGCAGAGTCTCGCGCACGGTCAGGCGCGCGCTGCTGCCCACGTCTTCCTTGCGCCCGTGCAGAGACTCGACGGGGATGTCCGAGGGCTGCTCGACCCTCAGGATGACGGCGTCGCCCGCCGACGCGCCCAGCTCCGCGGCGAGCGCCGGGCTCAACAGCGCCTCGCCGGCGCTGCGGCGCGCGCGCCGCCGCTTCGGGCCGGCCGTGGAACTCCCAGAAGCGCGCGTCCACGCCGTAGACCTGCGCCGCCACAGCGCGGCGGCCGCTCGCCTCGTGCGTCACGACGCCCTTCGGCGATAACGAGCGGGCAGGCCGCGTCGAACCCCGCCTCCCTGAACCCCGCGCCCGCGCCCAAGTCCGCGGCGAGCGCCTCGCGGAAGAAGTTCGGCGCGCTCGCCACGTGCGTCGCGCGCCCGAGCCTTTGCAGGAACAGCCCCCGCAGGCTCGCCCGCACCGACTCGCCCACCAGCAGCGCGCCCGCCAGCACCGCGACCGCCACGCCGACGCCGAACACGACGGCCGCGTTCGTGCGCCGGTAGTAAGCGAGGTTACGCAGGACGAGCTTTAGCATGAAATTGATCGAAGCGTGCGAGTGATCGCGCCGCGTCGGCGGCGTCTGAGTTTAGCCCGGCCTTTCAAGGCCGGGGCCGCCGAACGTTAACAAGTGGTGCGTCGCGTCAGCGACGCCTGAACCGAACGAATCGGGTCAGGTCAGGCGTCGCTACGCGACGCGGCCGTGTTCGATTCGACTTACCCGGCCTTGAAAGGCCGGGCTACATTCAGACGCCGCCGACGCGGCGCAAATATTCATCGCTCCTGTTGAAGTTTTTGCTCCGTCAGGCGGAAGCGTTGCGGGAAGCGGGCGGCGAGTTCGGGGCTGTGCGTGACGACGACGAGGATGGTCTGCTGCGCGCGGTGGAGTTCGAGCAGGAGCGAGGCCACGTTGTCGGCGGCCTTCTGGTCGAGGTTCCCCGTCGGCTCGTCGCAGAGCAGGAGGGTCGGCCGCATCATCAGCGCGCGCGCCAGGGCCGCCCGCTGCTTCTCGCCGCCCGAAAGCTCCGCCGGCCGGTGGTGCAGGCGCTCCGCCAGTCCGACCTGTTCGAGCAAAGACCGCGCGCGCTCCCCGTAGTCATCGCCGCCGCGCGCGACGAGCGTCGGCGTCAGCACGTTCTCAAGGACGGAACATTGCGGCAGCAGACAGTGGTCTTGAAAGAGGAACCCGACCTCCCTGTTGCGGAACGTGGCGAGTTCCCGCTCGCCGAGCGCGAAGGGGTTCTGGCCGTCGAGCGTGACCGCGCCCGAGGTCGGCGGCTCCAGCGCGCCGAGGACGTAGAGCAGCGTGCTCTTCCCGCTCCCCGAAGGCCCCATGACGGCGACGGCGTCGCCCCGCTCCAGACGCAGCGACACGCCCGACAGAATCGGCAGCGGCCCCCTCGGCGTCCTGTACTCCTTCGACAGGTTCTCGACTACATAGCACTTCGGTTCGGCCTTCGACAAAGAGAGAGAGTGGTTAACTACAGAGACACGGGTTAAGAAACGGCTTCTGCTGTGAGCCGTGTCTCTGTGTCTCTGCGGTTAATCTTTCCTGACAACAACTCGTCGTAGACTTCGAGGGCGCGGTCGGCCATCTGCGCGACCGTGTAGTGCCGGCGCACGTTCGCCTGCGCGTTCGCGCTCAACTCGGCGGCGAGCGCCGCGTCATCCTTCACGCGGAGCAGCCCTTCGGCCAGCGCCCCGGCGTCGTCCGGCGCGACGAGCAGGCCGCCGCCGGTCTGCTCGACGACCTCGGTGAACGCGCCCCGGCGCGGCTGGACGACGGGCACGCCGCACGCCATCGCTTCGAGCAGGAAGATCCCCTTCGGCTCGTCGTAGGTCGCGGGCACGGAGAGCACGTCGAGGCCGCGCAGGAACTCTATCTTCCCCTCGCGGTCGAGCGCGCCGCGGTACGCAAACTCGGAGGCGAGCCCCGCCTCGCGCAGCCGCCGCTCGACGCCTTCGAGATATTCCCGTGTGCTCTTCGCCGAGGTAGCCCGCGACTTCGAGCCGCGCCTCGCCCGCCCGCAAAGACCCGCGCATCTTTATGTAAGCCTCGGCCAGCAGGTGCAGCCCCTTCTCCGGCGCGACGCGCGCGAAGTAGCCGACCTTGAAGGGCGCCCCTTCGACGCGCGGCGCGCGCGACTCGAAGCCTTGCAGGCTGATGCCGAGCGGCACGAGCCGCATCTTCTCCGAGGGGATGCCGAGGTAGCCGGGCATGAACTCTTCGTAGTAGCGGCTGACGGCGAGGAAGCGTGAGACGTGCGGGACGCTCTCGCGGATGAGCCGCAAAGACTCCGAGCGGTAGGGCTCGGGCAGCCCTTCGAGGAAGAGGTCTTCGCCCTGAAGCGTGCAGCAGACGGGCCGGCCGAGCGCCTCGCCGAGCGGCTTCGCCAGCCCGATGAGGAGCGTGTAGGGGAGGCTGATGATGTCGAACGGCGGCTCGGTCCTGAGCCAGTCGAGCAGCTTCTCGAACTCCTTGCGCTGGTTCCCCTCCTCGCCCTTCAGCATCGAGACGGTCAGCTCGCCGAGCATCCGCGGGCTCGTCTGGAGGGAGCTGCGCGCGGCGAGCTTGAGCGCGAGCTTCGAGTCCCACAGGCGGTCGAGCAGGCGCGGCGTGCGGCGGAACAGCGCCGAGTGCTGTTCGAGGTAGACGCTGATGCCGCCGAAGAAGACGCGCTCGCCGCTCACGTTCTGCTCGTCGGTCAGCGTCGGCGTGTAGAGCGGCACGAGCACCACGTCGTGCCCGCGCGCCAGCAGCTCCGTCGCCAGCGCGTTGTCGCGCAGACAGCTCCCGCAGTACATCTGCGCCGCACCCGCGGTGATGTAGAGAATGCGCATCTCGGTTAACCGGCTGCCGCTTTATAAAACGCCCGGCGCGCGTAGAGGTGCTCGAAGAGGTTGCCCTCGTGCGGCTGATCCCAGCGGACGACGCTGGTCGGCACCGGCCCGACGTTGAGGCGGCCGACGAGCGGCGACTGCGCGAGGCGGCGGATGAGCCCTTCGTCCCCCGTGATGGCCGTGACGACGAGGCTGGGGCCGAGCGCTTCGGGCAGCTTGTCCTGTCCGACCTCGACGACGCTCGTGAAGGGGAACAAGAACTCGCGGTTGGCGAGCGGGTGCTCTCGACTGTCGCAGTAGACGACCGTGGGCAGAAGATACGCGCAGCCCTCGCGGCGTGCGAGGCGTTCGGCGCCGCGGCGTTCGGCCGTCACGTCGCGCGCGCCCGGCTCGCGTAAGGAGCCCTCGACCATGTTGTTGATGCGCTCGGCGACCGACGGGTCGGCGAAGGGCGCGAGCAGCGCGTCGGGGTCGTCCTCGGCGCGCGGGACGATCTGCGCGAGCCTTTCGGCCAGCGCCGCGGCGATCTCTTCGGCGTGGCGCGTGACCCACACGCCCGAGGCGTTGACGCAGGAGCGCCCGCCGTTCTCGGCCACCGAGCGCGCGATCACGTCGATGTGTTGCTCCCACTCGTCGGCGCAGTCCTCGCCGATGACGATTTTGCTGTAGCCGGGGCCGTGCAGCTCCACGCGCGGGTCGTCCTTCCACGCGCCGACCGAGGAGGCGTCGCCGAACATCATCGAGCGCCCCGTCTGTTCGAGGATGACGCCCGCGCCCGCGTGGTCGGTCGGGTAGTAGCCGAACGCCGCGCGCGGCACACCCGCGCGCGCGAACGCTTCGATCAGACGGTAAGGCGTCCACGGCTCCGCCGCCCCGGGCTTCAACACGAGCGGAGTCTTCAGGGCGACGGCGGGCGTCCAGAGCGCGTGGACGGCCGGCGAGTTGCTCGGCAGCACGACGCCGAGCGACTGCGTGACGGGGTAGAAGCTCAAGACCTGCCCGCCCTGCTCGCCGAAACCCTCGTCCAGGACTTTCAGGTCGAGGCCGCGCGTCAGTCCCCGCAGCACGTCGCCCAACGTTTCGAGCACGCCGCGAATCTTCTCCAGGTTGCGGCGCACGAGCACGTGCGGCATCCCCGTCGTCGCCGTCACCTGCCGCACGTAGTCCTCCGGCGCCTGCGCCGCCTCGCCCAGCGGCAACTCGTCCTCCGCGAAGTGTCGCGCCGCGCGCGCGCACATCGCGAGCAGCTCTTCGACCGTGAACTTCGCGAGCGCCGCCCGCGCCTCGCCCTGCGCGCGCAGATCGCGCCGGATGAGCCCGACGTTCGCCTGACTCACCTCGACGAACGGCTCGCGCGTCCGGTAGTGAACCGCCCGCGCCACCTCAAGACTCCGGTACGGCTCGCCCCGACGAAGGATGGGAATGTGTAGCATAAGCGAGTTGTCAGTAGACGCCTTCGACGACGTTCGTTTGCAGTTTCGAGAAGGGACGGACGTTGCGGACGCCGTCCCAGGGGTAGGCGTCGCAGGGCGGCTCGCGCTCGGCCTCGTCGCGTTCGAGGAAGCGCGGCATGAAGAACTCTTTCGTCAAAGTCGTCAGCCGCACGCGCCCCGTCTCGCCGTAGCCGACGACGCGCGTGGGGTCGTTGGGGTCTACGACTTCGACCAACGCGCGCGGCGCGGGCGGGTAGTAGATGATGTCGAACGGGTCGCCTTCCGCGCGCGGCTTGTGGACGGCGAGCCCCATCAGGGTGTTGCCGTAGGTCGGCGCGAAGTAGGCTCCCTCGGTCAGCTCCTCGACGGCGAAGCGGTGGAACTGCGGCGTCATCTCCGTCCCGCCGCAGAAGACGCCGGTGATGCCGAGCTTCTTGAGCGACACCTTCTCGCAGAGCGCTTCTAAGAGCTTCGGCGTCGTGAAGAGGCAGCGGATGCCTTCGTGCGCGCGCAGGAGCGTCAAGCCCTGCTCGACGACGTGCTGCTTGTAGGCTTCGGCCTCGCGCGGCTTGCCGGCCTTGAGGAGCTTGATGACCCAGCGCGGGTCTAAGTCCACGGCGAAGCAGATGCCGCGGCGGTGCTGCGCGAGGTGCTCGACGGCGAGGCGCAGGCGGCGCGGCCCCGTCGGGCCTAGAGAGAGCCAGTCCGAGCCCTTCGGAAAATATTCGTCGGGGAGCGTCCGGCTGAACATCTCGTAGTCGGTGCGGAAGTCGTCGATGTTGATGCGCGACTTCGGCACGCCCGTCGAGCCGCCCGTCTCGAAGACGTAGACGGGCCGGTCGGCGAGCCCCTTCGGCACCCAGCGGCGCACGGGGCCGCCGCGCAGCCACTCGTCCTCGAAGGGCGCGAGCTTATCCAAGTCGTCGTAGGTCTGGACCGCTTCGCGCGGGTCGAACCCTAAGGTCTTCGCGCGCTCCAGCCAGAAGGGGGAGCCCGTCGCCGGGTCGAAGTGCCAGGCGACCACCTCGCGCACCCACGCGTCGAGCGCGGCGCGCGCGTCTCTGATTTTCGTCTCGTTTGTTTCCGCCGGTGCTGTCATGTCGTTTTCGGAGATTAACCGCACGGGCCGCGGTTGCACAACCCTCTACGAAAGAGGGCCGTAAGAGTTTTGGACAAAGCTCAGTCAGATTGGACGCGTGTGCGCCGCCCGTCACAAAACGATTTACAGACCGCGGCGCGCGCGGCATTATACCTCACACCCCAGAGCGGTTCCGCTCGCCGTCCGCGAGCGGTCAGACCCGAGAGACTTTCGGACTTCAGCAAGGAGACGACCGAGGATGAGAAGCACTCGTGTTCTGCCGTCGGTGTTGACGGCGCTCTTCCTGTCCGCGTGGTGCGCGGCGTCGGCGGCGGCGCAGACGCCGGCCGAGTGGCCGCAGTGGCGCGGGCCCAACCGCGACGGCATCTCGAAGGAGACGGGGCTGCTCAAGCAGTGGCCGGAGTCGGGGCCGCCGCTCGTGTGGAAGGCGGCGGGCGCGGGGCGCGGCTACTCGTCGCTCGCGACCTCGAAGGGGCGCATCTACACGATGGGCCTGCGCGGCGAGCGCGAGTTCGTCGTCGCGCTTCGACTTCAAGACGGGCAAGGAGGTCTGGGCGACGCCGCACGGGGCCGCGTTCCGCAACGACCGCGGCGACGGCCCGCGCGGCACGCCCACGGTGGACGGCGACCGCGTCTACGCCCTCGGCGGCAACGGCGACCTCTCGGCGTTCGACGCCGCGAGCGGCAAAGTCGTCTGGACGATGAACGTGCTCCAGAAGTTCGGCGGCCGGAACATCACCTGGGGCATCAGCGAGTCGCCGCTCGTCGTCGGCGAGAAGCTGCTCGTCAACCCGGGCGGCCCCGGCGCGAGCGTCGTCGCGCTCAACAAGCGTGACGGCTCGGTCATCTGGAAGAGCCAGAGCGATCAGGCCGGCTACTCGTCGGGCATCCCCGTCACGATCGACGGGAAGACGCAGGTCGTCTTCTTCACGCACTCGCGCGGCCTCGGGCTCGACCTCGAGACGGGGGCGCTCTTGTGGGACTACGCGAAGGCGGCGAACGGCACGGCCAACGCGGCGACGCCGGTGGCGCGCGGCAACCGCGTCTTCATCACTTCCGACTACGGCAACGGCGGCGGGCTCGTCGAGATCAAGGCGGACGCGAAGGGCGTGACGGCCTCCGAGGTCTACTTCACGCAAGGAGATGCGCAACCACCACAGCAGTTCGGTGCTCGTCGGCGAACACCTCTACGGCTACTCGGGCGGCATCCTGACGGCGATGGGCTTCGACACGGGCAAGGTCGCGTGGAAGGACCGCAGCGTCGGCAAGGGCTCGCTCGTCTACGCCGACGGCCTCATCTACCTTTTGAGCGAGGACGGCGTGGTCGGCCTCGCCGAGGCGACGCCCGAGGGCTACCGCGAGCGCGGCCGCTTCCGCATCCCGCAGGACTCGCTGCCGACGTGGGCGCACCCCATCGTCGCCGGCGGCCACCTCTTCATCCGCGACCAGGACACCATCTACGCCTACGACGTGCGGCAGAAGAAGTAATCAGCGAACACGCGCCGCTTAACTTCACTTCTTCCGCCCGACGGCGAAGAGGCTCTTCGCCGAGCGGACGTACATCACTCCATCCGACAACGCGGGCGTGGCCATCAGCAGCTCGCCCATCGGGTTCGTCGCGAGGTGCTCGAACTTTCGCCCGGCCGCGACGACCAGCACCTCGCCGTCCTCGTTCGAGAGGTAGAGCTTGCCGTCGGCGGCCACGGGCGACGCGCTGAAGCCGCTCCCCACGGTCGGCAATCGCTGGCGGTAGACCTCCTCGCCCGTCCGCAGGTCGTAAGCGTCGAGCAGCCCGTTGTTCGCGAGCACGTAGAGCAAGCCCTGATAGACGAGCGGCGTCGGCATGTACGACCCGCGCCCCGTGCGGCTCCACACGACCGACTCGCTCTTATCCTTCCCCTCGGGCGGCGTGATGTCGCCGCGCGCGCCCGGACGTACTACGAAGATGGGCCGCTCGGGCGCGCGTCCGCTGACGACGACGAACAGGTCTTCGGCGTAGACGGGCGTCGGCGCCGTGATCTTCGAGCTGCGCCCGAGCCGCCACAGCTCCCTCCCCGTCCGCGGGTCGTAACCCCTGACGTAGTTCGAGGCGTTCGCGACCAGCTCCGGCCCCTTCGGCGTCAACGCCACGGTCGGCGTGCCCCACGAAGGAATCTCGTCGCGCTCGGTCTTCCACACGGTCTTCCCCGTCGCGGCGTCGAGCGCGAGCAGGAAAGAGTCATCCTGCGTGTCGCACTGGAGGATGACGAGGCCGTCCCAGATGACGGGCGAGCTGGCCGGCCCCCACTCGTACGTCGGGATGTCGTAAGCGCCGAGGTTGAGCCGGCCCAGCTCGACCTTCCAGAGCGGGCGCCCCGCCATGTCGTACGCGTAGACGCCCTGCGACCCGAACCAAGCGACGACGACGCGGCCGTCCGTCGCGGGCGTCGAGTTGGCGTAGGTGGACTTGATGTGGCGCTTCTCCAGAGGCGCGCCCTGTCGCGCCGTGCGCTCCCAGAGGACTTTGCCGGTTCGCTTGTCGAGCGCGTAGATGCACCCAGCGCTGCTCGGAGAGGTCTTTGGACGCGTCGCCGTCGCCGTAGAGGCCGGGGCGGAAGGAGGCGTTGGGGTCGCCGCTGACGGAACTCGTGACGAAGATTTTGTCACCCCAGACGACCGGGCTCGAATGCGCGAGGCCGGGGAGCGGCGTGCGCCAGAGGATGTTCTCACCCTTCGCGCCGTCCCAGCGGTCGGGGAGGTTCTGCCCGTCGGCCACGCCCGCCGCCTGACGCCCGCGGAACGAAGGCCAGTTGCCGGCGGAAGCTTCCGATCCTTTGCGCGGCGCGGGCGCGCGCGCGAAGGCCGTCCTCACGACGCGCCGCATCGGCCTGAACTTCATCTCGGTCGCGGGAACCCATGTGCTGCGGTCGAGTATCATCCGCCGCGGCGTGCATCCGTCCGCGACGAGGTCGAAGCTGACGCGGCTGCCGTCCGCGCGCACCCTGTAACGCCCCGGCCCTTCGCAGCCCTTCGGCGCTTCGGAAGTCAGAAGAAGTTCGACCTCCTCGCCTTCGACCTTCCAGCCGCCGGAGAGCGTCGGCCAGCGGTCGCCCTCCAACTTGAACGTACCGGCGGGGTCGAACCGCGCGGTGAAGACCCCGAACTTCAAGGGCGCGGAAGGGATTCGCCCGCCCGCCTGCCGGCCGGCGAACACGACGTTCGGCGCGAACAACACTCCCGCGGTCAGAGCCAGCGCGAGGCTGAGACTTTTGCGGCCCGCTCTTTTCATCTGCAACCCTCCTGAGCGCTGCATACAAACACAGTGAAGAAGAGAAAGTCCACCCTTAATTTCGACCCGGCCGTCGGGCTACAGCTTTGGCTTCAACTCTCGTAACATGTCCGCATGAGCCCCGGTCGCGAGATGGAGGAGTTGTTCTACGACAAGATGCCGATCACGCGCGCGATGGGCGTGAGGGTCGAGGAGTACGACGGCCGGCGGCTCGTGCTGACGGCGCCGCTCCTTGAGAACGCCAACCACCTCGGCACAGCCTTCGGCGGGAGCCTGCACGCCCTCGCCGTCTTGAGCGGCTATGGCCTGTTGTGGCTGGAGCTGCGCGACACCGAGTCCGACATCGTCATCCGCGACAGCTCCATCTACTACGACCGCCCCGTCCGCGGCGACCTGCGCGCCGCCTGCGTCCGCCCCGAAGAGAAGACGCTGGACGCCTTCAAGCGTCAATTTCAACAGAAGGGCCTGGCGCGCATCGTCCTGTCGGCCACCATCGACGACGCGGGCCTCACGGCCGTGCGCTTCCGCGGGACGTTCGTCGCCCTGCGCTGCAATAAGGAAAGCTAAGATGCAACAGGCCGGAAAACGGAAGGGTCGGCGCAGTCCCTGGGTCAAGGGTCTCGCGTCCGCGGGCTTACTGGCCTGGACGGTCTACAAAGTGTCCAACACACGGAGCGTACGCGCCCCGTCGGCCGCTGACGGCGGTTGCGCGAACGACCTCTGCGCCGCGGCCGACATGAGCCGGTTCACTCCTGATGCCACGCCGATACGTTGCCAGCCGTGGGACATTGGGACGGGCGTGACGGGATACGTCTGGCACTCCACAGAGCCGAGGGCGGCCCTGCTGCTCCAGCACGGCTACGGGGAATACGCACAGCGTTTCGTCAGTCAGTACAACCGACTGATTCCGCACCTGCTGAAGATGGGCGTCAGCGTCTACGCCTTCGACATGTGGGGCAGCGGGCGCTCGCCGGGCAGGCGAGGTCTGACGGATGTCGGTCAGGCGGTCGAGGACCACCTCGCCGCACGGCGCAAGCTTCGTGAACAGCCGCTGCCGGTCTTCCTGCTCGGGCACTCGCTGGGGGGACTTGTGACCGCCAGCAGCGTGGCGCGCGATCAGGGCGGCGTGAGCGGCGTGGTGCTGTCGAGCGCCGCCCTCCAACACGAAGCGTCGCCTGCGCTGCTCGCCTTCGCGAGGGCGGCTGGCTTCTTCGCGCCGACCGTCCGGGCGCCGTTGAAGGCGGCGGGCCTCGGCCTCCTCTACCGCGGCGCCGAGCAGGACGCACGGCTCGCCGGCGACCCGCTCTTCTACCGCGGGAGGGT
Organism: uncultured Acidobacteriota bacterium; assembly: GCA_963726735.1. Lineage (GTDB taxonomy): Bacteria > Acidobacteriota > Blastocatellia > Pyrinomonadales > Pyrinomonadaceae > QHXN01. The sequence goes on along the minus strand of CAVSDM010000016.1, from coordinate 909,521 downwards.
GCCGATGCTGGTCGCGGGCACCGGCGGGAACATCGCCCACGACACCTGGAACCTCTATCCCGACTGGCAGGTGCCCTTGCTGTTGATGCACGGCACGGCGGACACCTGGACTGACCCGAAGGGGAGTCGAAGACTGTTCGAGGCCGTCGCCGCAAAGGACAAGTCCCTGCATCTCGTCGAGGGCGGGTATCACGAGTTGTTGAACGACACGGGGCGGGACGAAACGCTTGAGGTGCTGCTGGCGTGGCTCGCGCTCAGAATGTGATGAGCGAGGCCGAGCCCGGGCTCTGCGTCACCCACTCTACGCGGTGCGCTTCGGTCAGGTCGGGGACTTCCCAGCGCGCCGTGAGTTTGCGTATGACCTCCGCCGGCACCGGGTCGGCGCGCTCGCGATTCTGCGCGAAGAGGCGCGCCTCCGGCGCCTCGACGTAGACGACGCGCACGCGCGCGTTGTAGGCGGCGAAGAGGTTGACGGAGAGCTCACGCATCTGGCGGCTGACGTTGGTGGCGTTCCACACGAAGGGCCGCCGCTTCCGCAGGTGCTCGCGCGCCGCCTCCCGCGCCCTCGACACGACCGGCCCCTGGTTCTCCGTCGGCGCGACCTTCATCTCGCGGCGCAGCGCGTCGAGCGAGACGGACGGGCCAGTCCGGCAAGTTCTCCGCGACCCAGAAATCTTTACCCGCCCCCGGCAGCCCCGACATCATGACGACCTCGCAGACGCGTGTCGTCGAACGCCGTGTAGTCCGGGTCGCGCCCCTCTCTGCGGAAGTAGAGGAAGCGGCTGTGGTCGTTCGGGAACTGCCGCGGCCGGCTCAGACAGTCGTGCTCCTCCGCAGTACTGTGTGAAGAGCGAGATGTTGTCGAGCAGCCGCTGCGCGTCGGCGCAGACGCGGCCGCGCGCGTCCGCCTCGGCGACGAGCGCCAGCAGGTCGCAGCGCGCCGACTGGCTGACCTCGATAGAGCACGCGACGGCCGTCCGGCTTGTCGATGAGGAAGAACGGCATCTGGTGATAGCGGATGAGGGCGGCGACCTGCTCGCGCGCCTCGAAGGGCAAGTCCATGCCCCAGAGGAGCGCGCGCGCCATGATGGCGCCGCGCTTCGAGTGGCCGCGGCTGGTGATGCGCCCGTCCTCGATCCTCGTGCAGTCCGGCTTCGCGACGTCGTGCAGCAGCGCGGCCGTGAAAACGACCTCGCGCTCCGCGCTGCGGCAGGGCGCGCCACGCGGGCAGAGCCGCTCAGCGCCTCGACCACCATCCGCGTGTGGATGCGCACGTCGCCCTCGGCGTGGTGGACGGCGTCCTGCGGGCAGCCTTCCAACGCCGCGACCTCGGGAAACTCCTGCTCGATCCGCTCCCAGTTGACGGCGTAGTCGGGCGCGCGTCGGGCACCATGAAACTTGTTCGCTCATACGCGCTGGCGCGAAGAGGCCGACGCCCTCGCGCAAGTCGGTTCGGCACGACGGGCCGGTTCAGCCAGTGCTCGCCCGAGTCGTCCACGGCCGTGCGTGAAGCTCGGGCGCACGAACTTGAAGCGCCCGACGACGCGCCCCTCCGTCTTCGACCTTGATGTAGAGCCCCTCCATCAGCCCCGCGGAGTCCGTCTCGCGCAGAGCCCGCGCCGCGTCCAGCCCGCGCGCCTCACAGACCCGCGTCAGACGCCTCGCGCCAGCGCGCGGACTTGAAAGGCCGAGGGCCCGACGAGCGCGGCGAGACGCGCGCGCATCCGGCGCGTGACCCGTCGTAGAGCACCGGCACGGAGACGACCGGCGCGTCCCGCCAACAGCTCGCGGCGCGCGGGCGGTCGATAAGAACTGCCCGGTCTCACGTGTCGAGCACGTCGAACTCGAAGAAGTAGTGCGGCAGCGCGTCGTAGAAGACGGTGTGCTTGGCGTAGAGCCACTCGCCGTACATGACGTAGCGTCCGCCGAGCGCCTCGCGCAGCTCGCGCTGCGCCGCGCCGGCCCACGCCTTCAACAGCCCGAAGTGCCGCTCGCGCGGCCCGCCGTCGAGGAAGTGACCGCGGCTCTGGAGCAGCAGCCGCCCGTCCTCGCCGAAGCTGACGCGCGGCAGTTCGCGCCGTCGAGCTTCTCCTCGACCACGAGGCGCGAGCCCTTCAGGTGTTCGAGCGAGACGACGCTCAGGTCCTCGTCGCCGGGTTGAAGGCGCGACCCCGTCAGGTGCGGCGTCCGCGGGTATTTGTGGAGCCGGTACATCGCGCGTCACACACTGGCCACGGCGATCATGTGGTTGAGGACGTACTCGACCTTGACGCCCCGCGCGCCCGCGTCGAGGAACAGAGACTCGAAGCCGCGCGCGTCGAAGAGGTTGATGTGTTCCGGGTTGTCGTCCTCCTTCGAGGGCACGGACGCCACGACGTACTTGCTCGCCACGCGGACGGCTTCGGCCGCCGCCCGCCGCGGCGTCTGAAGGTGTTCGAGCACTTCGAGCGTGGTCACGACTTCGGCGTAACCGTCCTCCAACTCCAAAGCCTCGGCGTCCATCCGCAGCGCCCGCAGGTTCGCAACGCCGCCGCTGCCGACGGCCGCGATGTCGGCGACCCGCACGGGGTTGATGTCTACCGCCGTCACCTCCAGCCACGGGAACGCGTCGAGGAGCGGCCAGAGGAACGTGCCGCGCCCGCTGCCCACGTCCAGCAGGCTCGCGGGAGCGAGGCCGCGGAGGACGCCCAGCACCTTGCGTACGCGGGGCAGTTCCGTGCTGCGCTTGAACTTGTGCAGGCGCAGCCCGCCCGCGAGCCCCGCCGCGATCAACTCCTCTGGGGAGAGCCGCGACGCGTCACGCTCCAACTTGCCGCGCACGTAAGCGGCGGCGAGTCGCGTGAAGTAGCGATCGTCGCCGTAATCTGTACCCGCCGCCTCCGACATTCGGGCAGTATCGCAAGGAATGACTTAAAGAGCTAGACGGCCGAATGCCGGAGCGCGGGATTGGCAAAATGGAATTGGCCGTGCGATCTTGATGCGAAGGAGACGGCCGTTATGCAATCGTTCAAGGTCCTCATCATCTGCTTACTCATACTCTTCAGCCCTCACGACGGCGGGCGCGTGAGGGCTGAGGCGAAGGAGGCCCTTCCGTTTAACCCCTCCGGGGACTACCACCCGGCCAACCGACCGGCGGACGGGTCTGAGAGCTTCACGCATTTCGATTTAGAAGTCAGGCGGAGGAAGGGCAGGTTGGTAGCGCGTGGGGACGTGAGGGGTGTCGGCGCGCGCTATAAGTTCGCGACCGTCTCGGTGACGGAGGAGAGGTTGAAATTTACGACCGTGAGGCTCCGCGGCGTCAGCTACAGCTTCGACGGAAGATTTCTCGGCCGCGGAGATTTCCCCGGCCAATTCACAGGATACGGGATGGTCATGCTGGAAGGCACGCTGACGAAGTATCAGGGCGGTAAGAAGGTGGCCGAGGTGAACTCACCTTTCCTGTACTACCCGGGCTGCTAGGTGCATCTACCCGCGACGGCTTACACGGCCGGACGCATCTCGCCGAGCAGGGTCGGGATGAGTTCGGAGACGGTCGGGTGGATGGGCACGGCGCGCGCCGGCACGTCGTACGGCACGTCGGCGTTCATGATGTCGAGGACGCCGTGGATCGCCTCGTCGCCGCCCGCGCCGATGATGATCGCGTCGAACTCCTTCATCGCAGCGCCACTCCTATCAACAGCGCCCCGCCGACGGCGACCGCGTCCTCGATGAAAGCCGCGGGCCGGTCGCTGCCGAACGCGGCGGCGAGACGCGCGCGGAAGGCGCGCCCGCCGAGGGTGCCGGCGACGGCGCCGACGGTCCCGGCCAGGAGCCCGCCGACCCACGACCCGCCCGCGGCCCCGATTGCCGCGCCGGAGAGGGAGCCCGTCACGATTCGCGCGCCGAACTGAACCGGCACCGTCCTGCTGGGCGTGGACGGGAGTTGGTCGGTCACGAATTCGACGAGCGCGAGCGCCGTCAGTATCCAGCGCACCCAGACGTTACCGAACAGGGCGAGCCATGTCCCGCCGAGGTTAAGCCAGCCGAAGTAGGTCGCCCACGCGACCGCCGCCGGGGCGGTCATGGTACGCAGCCCCGCGATGATACCGATCAGAAGCGCGAGCAGGTAGACAGACATGTCTTAACAATCTCCTCTCCGAAGTATGTAACAGGTCAGGCTCTATGCGGCGCGGCGCGGCGGCGGCGTGGAGAGCATGTAGACGGCGAAGGTGGCCAGCCAGTGCTCACCCGCGTAGTCGCTGCTTGCGACGTGCGGCAAAGTGTCCCCGGCATGGCGCGCGGCCGCGCGCTCAAGCAGGCCGCGCCGGGGTGAGTCCTCCGGCAGCGCGCCGGCGACGCTCCGCATGCACCACGCGCGGCTCAGGTTCAGGCCGTCGAGGTGGACTATCTTCGGGTCCGAGCGGTCGGACACGTCGGCGGGCGCGAGCAGGTTCGCGTATCTTACTTCATCCAACCCGGGCAGGAATGCGTCGAACCAACGCGGGAACTCTTCCGCGCCGAGGACGCGCCGCATCAGGTCGGACTCGACCAGGCTCGGCGAGAGGAAGTCGTCACCCGAAGGCTCCCAGCCGGCCGGCGCGGCGCGGTCGTCCGCGAAGTATGTGCGCGCGCGCTCCGAGACGAGTTGCTTCAGGAGAGCCGCCTGTTGCAGCGACGCGATGTCGAGCGCCTTCTTCCTGAACCCGCCCCACAGCGCCTCGGCGTAGTCCCACGCGAAGCCGAGGCCGAAGGCGGTGTTGAAGTGCGTGCCGACGCGGACGGGGTACTTCTGCTTCGGGAAGAAGGAGAGGTACTTCTCCACGACGGTCGCGGCCAGCGGGCGGAGCGCGTCGAACCAGCGGCCGGCGTCGGGGTCGTCCCAGTGGTATAGCTCCTCGTGCAGCTTCAGCAGCCACGCCCAACCGTACGGGCGCTCGTAGGAGGGGCGGCCCGGGTCTCTGAAATACTCGTCCTCAATCCTGAGGTTCGCGGCCGTCAGGTTCTCGCCGAGCGCGCCGCGGATGTCGGCCTCGGGGAGCGCGCCCGCGCCCGCGCGCAACAGGCGGACGAGCAGCCAGTGGCCGTGCACCGCCGAGTGCCAGTCGTAGCAGCCGTAGAAGGCCGGGTGCAGCTCCCTCGGCGACCCGACCTGCGAGGCGTCGCTCATGACGTGGTCTAACTTGTTCGGGTACTCCTTGCGGACACACTTGAGCGCGAGCGCGGCGAACCGCGGGAGGTAAGCGTCGGGGCTCCTCGTTGCATCATCAGTCGGCGACATAAGCTCCCCCTAAAGCAGCCGTATCATCAGCCACAGCACCAGGACGTGCAGCACCCACATCGTCAGCGCGAAAGGTATCTGAAACTTGATGACCCCGTACTGGTCGCGCATGTTCATGAGCGCCGCCGGCACGATGTTGAAGTTCGCGGCCATCGGCGTCATCAGCGTCCCGGTCGAGCCCGCGGTCAGAGTGATGATGGCGGCCATCGCCGGGTCCACGCCGAACGGCCTGACGATGAGCGGCACCAGCACGCCCGTCGTGATGACGGGGAAGGCCGCGAACGAGTTGCCCATCACCAGCGTGAAGAGAGTCATGCCCAGACAGTTCGCCGCGACGAGCAGGAAGAGGCTCTCGCCCGGAATGACCCCCTTGATGCCTTCGGCGATGAGGTCGCCCACCTTGCTCGCCGTGAAGATGACGCCCAGCGACGCGAGGAGTTGCGGCAGGATGATGACCGAGCCCATCGAATCGTTGAGCCGCCGCCCCTCCTCGAACGCCTCGCGCGCGCTACCCTTCGTCAGACGCAGGCCGGCGAAGAGCGCGGCCGCGCCGCCGAAGCCGAGCCCGACGAGCGCGCCCCGGCTCGTGTCGCCGCCCGCGAAGCGGAAGACGAGCGCGAAGCCGAAGGCGAGGAGCGGGATGAGCAGCACCGGCAGGAATATCCTGTTGCCGAGCGCCGGCTCCTTCGGCGCCGCTTGCCCGGACTTCGTCGTCCCTTCGGCGCGGGCCTTGTGCCCGACGCCGCCCGCGCCGTCGAGGGCGACCATCGAGAGCACGAGCAGTCCCGTCAGCCAGTGCGGCATCAAGCTCCCGAGGACGAAGATGACCCCGAGGATGAGCCAGAAGAGCGCGCTCCCCGTCCGTTTGGCGTTGTCGCGGTCGCGGAAGTTCAGCGCCGCGAAGACCCAGAGCACGAGCCCCGTCAGCACGTAGACCGCGTCGAGACTGAAGAGCGCGGCCGCGATGTTCGGCAGTGAAGGCATGGACACGCTTCCCTTCAAACGACCTTCGACAGACGCCTCCGCAGGAGCCTGTCGAGCAGGAAGAACTGCGCGGCCGCGACCAGGACCGACAGCGCGGCGATGGGGATGGCGTAGAGCACGATGCTCCAGAGGCTCACACTGTAACCGAGGGCGGGCGAGTTCAAAGTGCCGTAGACGAGCAGGACTCCGGCCTGAACCGGCGAGAGGTTCTGGCCGTAGAAGTTGCCGTAGTTCTCACTCGCGGCCGACCCGGCCTTGATTCGCTCGATCTCTCTTTCGGGCAGCGACTCGACGCCGCGCGCGCCCGCCTCGGCCTCGGCGGCCCCGAGCGCCATCGGGAAGACGAGCGGGCGGACGAAGGCCGGGTGCCCGAGCAGGCGTATGCCGAGGATGCCCATCAGCACACGGAAGAGTTGATAGGTGATGAGGAGGCGGCCCACCGTGGCGGCGCTGACGCGGCGAATGAAGCGCGCCGACTGCTCCTGCAAACCGTAGCGCTCGGCCAGCCCGATGGCCGGCAGCGTGACGATGAAGAGCGTCATCAAACGGTTGTCGGCGAAGGCGCGCCCGAGGATGTTGATGATGCCCTCCTTGCCGGGACTGGTCAGGACGGGGACGCCCTCGAAGAGGCCCTCGCCCGACAGCAGCGGCAGCCCCGCGATGAGCCCCGTGACCAGCCCCGCCACCGCGACCACCAGCGTCGTGCGCAGCCGGAGCGCGAGGCCGACGACCACGATCACTATTCCGGCGAGCTTGAAGATTTCCGGCACGTTCGTCCCCTCCATCGAGAGTGTGCAATATCGACCCGCTTCAGAACTTTTCACGTCGCTTGAGGACTTTTTAGCATCTGACGCCGTAGGATGAAACCAGTATACGCGACCCGAGGCATTGAACCCGGAGATCATCGTCAGGACATAAGGATGGATGGACGTGAGGGAAATGAGTTTTAAGTTAGACAACTGGAAAAAATCCAGCATGGCGACGGGCAGGATTGCGTTGGCCGCGCTCTTGCTACTGGCGGCGCTCGTCTGTGTCCCCGTGTATGACGGGAGGCCGCAGGCGTCGGGGACGGTTCAGGCGCAGGGCGCTCCGGCCGGCTCCGACACGCTCTCGTCCCTGCTCGCCTACGACGGCCGGACCCCGCCGGACGTTAAAGTCGTCGGGGCCGAGACGCGCGACGGCGTGAAGGTCGAAGACGTTACGTTCAAAGGGCCGGGCGGCGCGAACGTCGAGGCTTACGTGGTGAGCCCGTCGGAGGGGCCGGGGCCCTTCGCCGCCGTGCTCTTCGTCCACTGGTTCGCGCCGCCCCACCCCACCTCTAACCGCACGCAGTATCTCGAAGAGGCGCGGGCGCTCGCGCGCCGCGGCGCGGTCTCGCTGCTCGTCTCGACCTTCTGGTCCGACCCGGCGCGTTACCGCGCGCGCCGCTGGCAGGACGACTACCAGAACACTCTCAACCAGGCCCTCGACCTGCGGCGGGCGCTCGACGTGCTGCTCTCGCGCCCGGGCGTGGACGCCGCGCGCGTCGCCTACGTCGGGCACGACTACGGCGCGATGTTCGGGGCGCTCGTCGCGGGCGCGGACACGCGGCCGAAGGCTTACGCGCTCATCGCCGGCGCGGCGCGCTTCCCCGACTGGTACCTCTTCGGCACGGCGAGCGGCGTCCCCAGGGGCGAAGAGTTGGAGGGCTTCCGCAAGAGGTTCGCGCCGCTCGACCCCGTGAACGCCGTCCGTTCGTCGAAGGCCGCCTTCTTCTTCCAGTACGGCGAGGACGACCGCTTCACGCCGCGCGAAAACTTCGTCGAGTTCTACCTCGCCGCCCCGGCCCCGAAGCGTTTGGCGACATACGCCTCCGACCACCCGATGGACGCCGACGCCATCCGGCGCGACCGGACCGAGTGGCTGGCCGAACGTCTGAGTCTCGCGCCCGCCGCCGGCCCTGCTGCGAAGAATTGATATGAGGTAAGGGAGGTCTCGAAGGGCTCAACCTCTATTTCGATGCTCGGTTCCCGACATCTTCTTCAAGACGCGCTTTGTCTGAACCGCCACACCGTCACGCCGTGCTCGCCCAGTGTGTAGATGTAATCTGCGCGCACGACGGCCTCACGACAGGCTGCGGGGAGCTTCAAAGAGAACTGATAATTACCGTCACGTTTGTCATAAACGTCCAGCACCTCTCCGCCCGCGCCCGCCGCGCCGTCGGCACGAACCCCGCTCAGGACGTACAAGTCATCACCCTTGATGCTTATGCTCAACACCGCCAGGGGGCTGTTCGGTCTGATCTGTTGGCTCGCGCCGGTGCTTAGTATTTTAGGCGGGGGGACGCCGTCAATCGTTCGCACGACGAACCGTCGCTCGCCGCCCGCGCCGTACCTTGCGAGGGCGCCCAGATACCTGCCGCCATAAATAAACTCTCGGTTGTCGCCGGCGCCGACGACATTTCCGTCAAGTACGATGCCCTTCTCAGACTGGTCTTCGATCATCTCCCCGAAAGATTTCAACTGCCCTCCGGATGAATCGTAGACCTCGAAGAACGCGTCTCTGCGCGGGGGGGCCATCGTAATCAACACGTCTCCGACGGCCGCGATGCGGTCCACCGCGCTCTGCGGCACGAAGGTCCGCGCCTTCCCTCCGGAATCGAAGCGCGTGATTCTTCTTTGCACGGGGTCGCAGACCCACAGCTCTCCGTTCGCGCCGACCGAGAAGCTGGTCGGGTTGGCGAAGGCACCCGCGCCGGTCCCCTTTCCTTCCCCGAACGCCTTCACAAGGTTCCCGTCAGGCCCAAACATTTTGATTCGCAGCTCGGCCCAGTCCAGGACGTAGATGTTCCCGGCATCATCCACGCGCATGATGGCCGGTTTGGACACGGCGGTCGGGCTTAGCGCGAGCAATTTTTCAAAGGCGTGCTCTCTCCAGACTCGACCCGCGGCGGGCTGGACGCCGGGCGCGCGTTCTCCGACAAGAAAAGCGGGTTGGACTTCGACGGCCGACGTTGCGCGTTCCGACACGGAGCCTATCGCAAAGCTCAGGGATAGAAAGACGGCGGCGACCAGTATCACCAGCAGCAAGTCCTTACGCAGAAAGTCGAACATGACGGCACCACTCCGTAATGCGCCTGCCTTACTGTAAACCGACGACGGAAGACCTGCGGTCCCATTCAATCGCTGACTTTTGACCCTCCTACGGGAACGGGTCGTAGTGATAGCAACGCTGACCGACTGGCCCGTGGCGACAGACGAAGGGGCCACCTAAGCACGAGTAACAGTCATACTGAGCGCTGGCGCGATTCAGGTTCAGTGAGCCGGCGAGCGTCAGAAAGAGCGCCAGGCTGAGCAGCATGACCCTCAAGAATAGCTTACTCATGGTTCACACCTCCTTTCCTCCCAATTCAAAGGTCTGCAAAGGTCCTCAACGGACATGGCTGAGTCTTCCGTCGTCGGATTCTTGTGCCGCGGTTGAATGGCTTGCGGGGTATAAGTCGGATGAAACGACCGCCGTGGAAGATGATGTCTGATTATCCAGCCACGTCAGGACGGCGAGACCGATGAAGATGACGTTGCGGAGGATGTTGACAGGCCCGCCCGGGTTCAGCGTCAGCGTATACCAGCTCCCGCATCCCGCCTCCGGGTCGGCCACGAGAGGGACGATGGTGAAGGTCCCCAACAGTAGTACCGCCGCGAGGCACGACGCCTGCCGCCAACGCTTCGTCAGCAGGCCGACGGCGATTGCGACCTCGGCCATGACGATGAAGATCGCGGCGAACCGCTCTGTCCCGACAGGCAGGAGGCGGTAACTCCCGACGGCCTCGATGAAACCGCCAAAGTGTGCGAGCTTATCGGCGACCGCGAAAGCGAATAAGCCGACTAAAATAATTCTCGTCAGCGGCGTGAGCCATGAGGCGGTGCGTGAGCGCAAGAGTCCTGTCATAGGTCACTCCTCACTACGTTATTTTCGGGGAGGCCGAGATTCGCGGGAGAGTTCCAAGTGTAGACTTTCGCGGGATAAAGTCTGTGCAAAAATCGGGAATGTTTATTCAAAAATCGAGGTGGGCGATTTTTCCGTTCCCGGGTTCCCGGAGCGTTTTGACCTGCCGCTTATACCCGCTCGGCAGGCACCCGGCCCATTTTTTGAACTGGCGGTCAAAGGTGGTCGGGCTGTTGAAGCCGCAGCGGTTGTAGATTTCGGTCAACGTGTAGTTCTTCTCGTGGAGCAGGTCCAGGCACTTCTCGACGCGGTAGCGGGAGAGGAGGTCGTGGAAGGTCGTGCTGGCGAAACGTTGGAGGAGGCAGTTCAAGTGGTCCGGGCTCACGCCGCTATGCCTGGCGGCGTCGTTGAGGCGGATGTCGGGGTCGGAGTAAGACTCTTCGACAAACGTCCAGAGCCGCTCCAACCTCCGGGAGTAGACACTTCTCGCCCGGACTTCGGCCAGCGAAGGCATGGTGGCGAGAAGCGACGAACGCGGCAGAAGGCGGTCGCGCACACTTTCCCTGCTCATGAGGTGTCTAACCTTTCGTGAGGCCGCGGAGAGAACGTGAGGTCACCGTCGCAGCCCGAGCTTCGCCCCGATGGATGCCGCCCGCGCTAACAAGGTCAGGAAAGACAAGAGAGATCCGCGGGCATGGTGTGAAGCCTGCCGCCTCAGATCAGTTACGGCCCGACCCGGACCTGCGTCAGGTCTGTATGGGTAACGTCGTAGTGAAGCACGCGCGTCGGGAGTTCGAGCAGCATCTCGCGGTCTTTGGGGAGGTGGTGAGGTTTTTCGATGTCCTGCCCGGCGTACGCCTTGATGGCCTCCCGAGACTCCCAGTACGAGATCACGGTGAACCCGACGGCGCCCGCCTCGTCCCGGCGCATCACCTGGACCCCGAGACTCCCGGGGACGGAACGGAGCTTCGCGACTCCCCCGAGGAGGTATTGGTGATACTCGTCGGCGCGTGCCGGCGCGACCCGCCCTTTCCATTCGCGGGCGACGACCGCCCGCGGCGGGTTAGAAGTGTGTACGCCGTCGCCGAGGCGGCCGGCGCTGGTGGAGAAGCCGAACAGCGCGACGCAGATCAATCCGACGAAGATTACGACAGCCTTCTTCATTTGAGTCCTCCTGTCTTCCCTCCGAACCATGAGGCATCACCACGAGCCTTCCGGCCGAAACACAGCATCACCGTCGTCCCGAGCCAACATTATCCATCTAACGTGAGAACGGCAAAAATGCGCGGAGAGAGTTTTAGCGCGGGGGCGGGGTGTTAACGCTTTCGGGGCGTCGGGCGGGCCGCTCTTCAAGGCGTTCGTTCCGCGAGCGTGTGCTCGATGCGGCGGTCGGGGATGAGCCACATGACCGCGACCGACACGTACAGCGCGCAGGCGAGCCACGGACTCAAGAAGGAGAGCGGGATGGCCGCGGCGTACAACACCACCGACACCTTGCCCTTGAAGTCTCTACCGAGCGCCTTCGCGATAGCCGAATCCCTGCCGTGGGATGAAACGAGGACGCGTGCGAGGATGAAGTAAGCCACCGCGGCGCAGAGCAGCACCACGCCGTAGAAGGCGACCGGCCAGGCGGCGAAATGGTTCTCGCCCATCCAGCCGGTGACGAAGGGGATCAGCGAGAGCCAGAACAGCAGGTGGAGGTTGGCCCACAGGGTGGGGCCGTTGACGTGCTTGACCGCCTGGAGCAGGTGGTGGTGGTTGCTCCAGTAGATGCCGACGTAGATGAAACTGAGCACGTAGCTCAGGAAGACGGGAATCAGCGGCCCGAGCGCGGCCAGGTCGATCCCGTGCGGCACCTTCAGTTCCAGCACCATGATGGTGATGATGATGGCGAGCACGCCGTCGCTGAACGCCTCCAACCGACCCTTCCCCATTCACAGTCTCCATCCGACGTGTTAAAGCCTCACGCCCGGCTTGTTTTGGGCCGCCTGTCTTTAGACATCTTAGCCCGATAGAATGCTTGCCACACCTTCTTCTCAAGATTGACAACGCCGCGCCGCTCGCTCTACATTCCGGCACACCCGTATGCGGAAGCCCCGATGATAATCTCACGTCGCGAACTACTACGCCGCGCCGGCCTGACCGTCGGCGCGGGAGCCCTGGCCGCCTGTCGCTCGACGCCGGTCGGCGAACGGGAGGGCGCGGGTCTCCCCGTTTCAGGTCAGCCGGTCGTGACGCCACAGGGGCGACAGCTCCCGCCCGACGCCGCGCCGCTCGAAAAGCAGATTCTATATGAGCCGGCGGCCGAGCCGCGACACCTCGACATCTCGCGCGACATCTACGGCGCGGGCGTGGCGATCAACTGGGGGGGCGAGCCCCTGCTCCGCCGCGACCAGAACCAGAGGCTCGTGCCCGCGCTCGCCGAGTCCTACACGGCAGGCCCGAACGCGGAGTTCTACGACTTCGTGATCCGCGAGGGCGCGCGTTGGAGCGACGGCGTGCCCATCACCGCGCACGACTGGGTGTTCACGTTCCGGCACCTCGCCGACCCGTCACTCGACAATCCCTGGACGTGGTTCTTCTACGACATCGCGGGCGTCAGGGCTTTGAAGGAAGGCCGGGGCAATCGCGAGGGCGTGGGCGTGGAAGCAATCGACGAGCGCACCGTCCGCATTCACGGCGAGGGCGGCGCCGTGCCTCATCTGCCGGCGCTGCTCGCGTACATGGCCGCCGTCCCCGCGCCGAAACATAAGGCCGAGAAGAATCCGGAGCACTGGGCGGACACGGCCGAGGGCTTCGTCTCGTCCGGCCCGATGCGCCTGCTCAGTTGGCAGCACAACCAGCGCCTCGAATGGGACGCCAACCCCTTCTACAACGGCCCGCACAAGCCGGGCATCCAGCGGCTCGTCCAACTCGTCGGCGCGCCCGCCACGGGCTGGTTCAACGCGTGGCTCAACAAAGAGATCGACTACATCGCCATCCTCCAGCCGCAGGAGGTCGCGCAGGTGCGCCACGACCCGGAGTTGCAGCCGCACCTCCGCTCGTTCAACAACTTTCAGACCGAATACCTCGCGCTGGACGTGACGCGCCCGCCGCTCGACAACCTCCTGCTGCGGCGCGCGCTCTCGCACGCCGTTGACCGCGACACTTCTGCACTCAGGTCATGCTCGGCACGCGCGTCCCCGCCTTCACCATGCTCCCGCCGGACTTCCCGGCCCACAACCCGGAGCTGAAATCTTTGCAGGGCTTCAACGTAGAGATGGCCCGCGCGCTGCTCGCGGAAGCAGGTTATCCGGGCGGCATGGATTCGAGCGGCAACCAGCTCGCGCTCGACCTTTACTCCAACGGGCGCGATGTCGTGTTGGAGTACGTCAAAGACCAGTGGGAGCGGCATCTGGGCGTCAGAGTCAATCTGCAAATTCTCGAAAATCTCATCTGGAGTCACCGCCGCTCCGAGCGCTCGATGCAGCTTTACCGCGGCCAGTATGAGTACGACTTTCTCGACCCGGCCAACATGCTCACGCACCTCTGGCGCGGCACCGACGAACGCGGCTCGCCGCGCCACTCCTGGCGGGACGCGAGGTTCGACGAGCTGGTGACGTTGGCCGGGCGCGAGGTTGACGAGCAGAAGCGAACTGCGCTCTACCAGCAGGCCGAGCGCATTCTGGTCGAAGACGTGGGCGCGATCTTCCTCACACACATGGTCACGCATCAAATCTGGTGGCCTTACCTGACGGGCTTCGAGCCCGACCGCGCGGGCAACGTCGTCTTCCGCTACTTGGACATTTCGCGCTTCCAGATGTATATCAGAAGCGACGTTGACCGTTGGCGCAGGCCGCGTTAGCCTCAATCCGAGCCGGTGATCCCGACTTCATAATTCGCACTTCGCACCATCCGCCTTCAGTGACAAAGCCGCTGCTTGAGGTCGCAGACCTCCGCACACAGTTCGAGTCGGGAGAGGGAGTGATCCGGGCCGTCAACGGCGTCTCGTTCACGGTGGACGAGGGCAGTGTGCTCGGGCATCGTGGGCGAGTCGGGCTGCGGCAAGAGCGTCACGGCGCTCTCCATCATGCGGCTGATCGACCCGCCCGGCGCGTCACGTCCGGCAAGGTTCTTTTTCACGACGACGGGAGCGAGCGCGACCTGCTCGCGCTCCCGCGGGTCGCGCTGGAAGAGATTCTCGGCAACCGCATCTCCATGATCTTTCAAGACCCTTTGACCTCGCTCAACCCCGTCCTGACAGTCGGCTATCAAATCATGGAACCGCTGCGCGTGCACCGCCGCATGTCGGCGCGGGCGGCGCGCGACGAGGCCGCGCGTCTGCTCGGGCGCGTCGGCATTCCGCGCGCGCAGCGCCTCGACGACTACCCGCACCAATTCTCCGGCGGGATGCGGCAGCGCGTGATGATCGCGATGGCCGTCGCGTGCAGGCCGAAACTGCTCATCGCCGACGAGCCCACCACCGCGCTCGACGTGACCATCCAGGCGCAAATCCTCAACCTGCTGCGCGAACTCAAGCGCGAGCTGAACACGTCCGTCATCATCATCACGCACGACCTCGGCGTCATCGCGCAGCTCGCCGACCGCGTCGCCGTCATGTACGCCGGCCGCATCGTCGAGGACGCGCCCGTGGCGGAGATTTTCGACGCGCCGCGTCACCCTTACACGCGGGCGCTGGTCGCTTCCATCCCGCGCCTGAACGAATGGCACGAACGCCTCCCGACCATCGAAGGCGCCCCGCCTCACCTGCGCGACGAACGCGAGGGCTGTGCGTTCGAGCCGCGCTGCGCGTCACGCGTCACGCGCTGCGCGCAGGAGCGCCCGCCCCTCGTCGAGCTTTCCAACGGGCACGCCGGCGCCTGCTGGGTCGCGCGGGAAGAGGCGTCATGAGCGCGCTACAGATGGACGAGACGCTCCTCGAAACAATCGAGCTGACCAAAAGCTTTACCACCCGGCGCGCGTCTTTCGGCGGGAAGAGGGTTGAGCACGTCGCCGTTGACCGTGTGAGCCTGTCCGTGCAGGAAGGCGAAACGCTCGGGCTGGTGGGCGAGTCGGGCTGCGGGAAATCGACGCTGGCGCTGACCGTCATGCGGCTCTACGAGCCGACGGGCGGGCGCATTGTCTTCGCGGGGCAGGACATCACACGCCTCTCCGAGCGCGCTTTGAAGCCCGTCCGAAGGCAGATGCAGATGGTCTTTCAAGACCCGTTCGCGTCCCTCGACCCGCGCCTCACGGTGGAGCAGATCGTCGGCGAGCCTCTGGTCATTCACGAGTCGTGCACGCGCAAGGAGAGGGCCGCGGCGGTCGAGCGTCTGCTCGAGCGCGTCGGCCTCGACGCGGGCGACATGCACCGCTACCCTTCGGAGTTTTCCGGCGGCCAGCAGCAGCGCATCGGCATCGCGCGCGCGCTCGCGCTCCGCCCGCGACTCCTCATCTGCGACGAGCCCGTGTCGGCGCTCGACGTGAGCGTGCAGGCGCAGATTCTCAACCTCCTGCGCGACCTTCAGGACGAGTTCCGACTCGCCTACCTGTTCATCTCGCACAACATCGCCGTCACGGCCTTCATGAGCCGCCGCATCGGCGTGATGTATCTCGGTCGGGTGGTGGAGGTCGGGTCGAGCCGGCAGATCGTCAACGCGCCGCGCCACCCTTACACGCGGGCGCTCGTCGCCGCCGTGCCCGAGCCCGACCCTGTCGCGGCGCGTTGACGAGGGCGGCGTGCGCGGCGACGTGGCCGACCTCGAAGGACGCCCGTCGGGGTGCTCTTTCCGCACGCGCTGCCCGCTGGCCGAGTCGCGCTGCGAGACGGAAGAGCCGCAACTACGGCGCGTGGACGAAGGCCACGAGGTCGCCTGTCATTTCGCTTGAGGCAAGGACGGAGGAGGCATGGCGCGTTACATCCTTTCAAGGCTGGCGGGGCTCTTCGGCGTCCTCGTCGTCGTCTCTCTCATCACCTTCGCCCTGATGCACGCCGTGCCGGGCGGCCCGTTCGACGCCCGCGCGCTCGAACGCCAGCAGATGATTCCGGAACAGATCAAGCGTCAGCTCAACACGAAGTACGGCCTCGACGAGCCGATCTGGAAACAGTACCTACTCTTCGTGCGCAACGCCGTCCGGCTCGACTTCGGCTACTCGCTCGCCTTCCCGAGCCGCACCGTCGTCCAGATTTTTAAAGAGCAGTGGCCCTACTCCGTCCAGCTCGGACTGCTCACGCTCGCGTTCTCGACGTTCGTCGGCCTCGGCCTCGGCATCGCCTCCGCCGTCAGGCCGAACTCTTGGATTGACCACGCGGGCACGGCCGTCTCCATCTTCTGTCTGGTGATACCCAGTTTCGTCTTCGCCGTCCTCCTGCAATTCGTCCTGTCGGTGCGCCTCGGCTGGCTGCCGACGGGCGGTTGGGACGGCCCGCTGCAACTGGATCATGCCGGTGCTCGCGAACTCGCTCGCGCCCGTTCTGGTCTTGCAACGCTACACGCGTTCGAGCATGCGCGACGCCATGCGCGCCGGTTACGTGCGCACCGCGCGTGCCAAGGGTCTGAGCCGCCGTCGGATTATGTTCGTGCACGTCTTCAAGAACGCGCTGACGCCCGTCCTCACCGTCGGCGGCCCGCTCGCCGCCGGACTCATCACGGGTTCGTTCTTCGTCGAGAGTCTCTTCCGGATTCCCGGCATCGGCTTCTATTTCGTGACGGCGATTCAGCACCGCGACTACCCGATGATTATGGCGACGACCCTCGTCTGGACGGCGGTCATCAGCACCGCCTATCTCTTCACGGACATCCTCTACGCGCTCGTTGACCCGCGGGTGAGCCTCGTGAAGGAGAAGTAGAGATGGCGGCGACCGCGCGCACTGAGGCTCAAACGTCCGTGAAGAAGCGGCCGACGAAGTGGCGCCTCTTCTGGCGGCGCTTCCGGCGCAACCGGCTCGCCGTGGCCGCCCTCTGCTTCATCACCGTCGAAGTGTTGGTCGCCCTCTTCGCGCCGTGGGTCGCGCCCTACGACCCGTACCGGGGTGACTTCGGCGCCACGTGGCAGACGCCCAACGGTCTCCACTGGCTCGGCACGGACGACCTCGGGCGCGACGTGCTCTCGCGCCTCGTCTACGGCGCGCGCGTCTCCGTCAGCGTCGGCGTCCTCAGCCAGTTGGTGATCGCGCTCGTCGGGTTGCCAATCGGCGCGCTGGCCGGGCTGAAGGGCGGCTGGATTGATTACGCCGTGATGCGAATCATCGACGTGCTCTCGTCGCTCCCGTCCCTGCTCTTCTACGTCCTGCTGATGGTCGCGCTGGGCGCGGGCTTCGGCAACCTCATCCTCGCCATGACGTTGACGGGCTGGATCGGCATCGCGCGCCTCGTGCGCGGGCAGGTGCTCAGCTTAAAGGAGACCGACTACGTGCGCGCCGCGCGCGCGATGGGCGGCGGGACGCGCCACATCATGCGGACGCACCTCCTGCGTAATGCGACGACTCCCGTCATCGTCGCGCTCGCCCTCGGCATCCCCGGCGCGATGTTCGCCGAGGCGGGCCTGAGCTTCCTCGGCGTGGGGATTCCCTCGCCGCAAGCCTCCTGGGGCCAGATGATCGGCATGTACCAACCCTACATCCGCACGGCTTGGCACCTCACGGTCTTCCCCGCCGCCGTCCTCGCCGTTACCATGCTCGCGTGGTTCATGCTCGGCGACGGCATCCGCGACGCGCTCGACACCGGCAGCGTTGCGAGAAATGAGTAGCAGCGCGAAGATTACACTTATGGGGAAGACCATTAAGACGGACGTGATTATTATCGGGGCGGGTCCGACGGGACTCAGCCTGGCCTGCCAGTTCGTCAGGCACGGCGTTGATTTTGTCATCGTCGAGAAGAACGGAGGCGTCACGCCGTACTCCAAAGCCATCGGCGTGCAGGCGCGCACCCTCGAAATTTACGAGCAGCTCGGTCTGGCCGAGAAGGCAATCGAAGAGGGCGCGATTACGGGAAAGGCGCGCCTGCTGGCGGGCGGCGAAGTCCGCGGCGAATTGCACTTGTCGAACATCGGGGAGGGTTTGAGTCCTTACCCCTATGTGCTCATGCTGGAGCAGAGCAAGAACGAGCGCCTCCTCTACGAATACCTACAAGGCCGGCGCAGAGATGTTCTCTGGAACACCGGGCTGGAAAACTTCTCGCAGAATGAGTCGGGCGTCACGGCGCAGGTTAAAACCGCCGACGGCGCGTCTCAAACTATCGAAGCTCGATATCTGGTCGGCTGCGACGGGGCCAAGAGTCCGGTCAGGCACGCGCTCGGGCTCACGTTCGAGGGCAGCACGTTCGAGCGCATGTTCTACGTCGCCGACGCGCAGGTCGATTGGCAGTTCAGCCACGACGCGCTGCACGCCTGTCTGTCGAAGGATTCGTTCGTCCTCTTCTTTCCTCTCAAAGGCGAAAAGCGTTACCGCATCGTCGGCGTCTTCCCGGAAGAGTTCGCGAAGGACGAAGGCGACGTGTTGTATGAGGAGATCGAACGGCGAACGAAGGAGCTAACGAAACTCGAACTCGACATCCACGATGTCGAATGGTTTTCGACCTACAAAGTACACACGCGCCACGTCGGCAGATTCTCGGAGGGCAGATGTTTTCTGGCCGGTGATTCCGCACACATCCACTCGCCCGCGGGGGCGCAGGGGATGAACACGGGGATTCAGGACGCTTATAATCTCGCGTGGAAAATGGCGCTGGGGTTGAAAGGCGAGGCGGGCGAAAAGCTTCTGGAAACTTATAACGAAGAGCGGCTCGAAAACGCCAAGCGCCTGTTGGAGACGACCGACCGGATGTTTCAGCTCGCCGCCGGGTCGGAATGGTTTCTCGCCTTCCTGCGCACGAACGTCTTGCCGTCCGTGGCGCAATACGTCCTCAGTTTCGACGCGGTCAAAAAATTCGTCTTCCCCCTTATTTCGCAGATCGGCATCAACTACCGGCACGGCTCGCTGAGCAGTCACGCGGGCGACGAGAATTTCAAGGTCAAGGCCGGGGACCGGATGCCGTATTTTCTGGCCGACGGCGAGAGTATTTACGGACGGCTGCGTCAACCGAAGTTCCACCTGCTCGCCTTCTCGAACGCGCAAGGCGACGTTGAGGCGTCAAGGACTGAACTCGAAGGACGTTACGCCGAGTTGGTTGACTTCCGTCCCGTCCCGCTCGGCCCGCAAGTGGCGGACATCTTCGGCACAGACAGACCGTTTGACGTGCTCTTAAGACCGGACAACTATATCGGGTTCATCTCCCCGGCGTCGCCGTCGGGCAGGCTGCAAGATTATCTGAGCAGATTCGTCGGGCATTCGTAAGCCGGAATCGCGGAGGAGGAGAGGCGCATGAAGCTGACTGAACTGTTACTGGCAGAGCTTGACCGCGAGGTTGAGCGATCCCGCCGGGCCCTGGGGCAAGTCCCCGAAGGCAAGTACGACTGGAAGCCGCACGACAAGTCTATGATTCTCGGATACCTCGCCGACATGGTTGCGACGATTCCGACGTGGATCGCCATGACGGTTACGCAGGACGAGTTGGACATCGCTCCCGTGGACGGCCCGAAAATGGAGAGGGCGCGCAACGAGACGAGCGACGCTCTGCTGAAGGCGCTCGACAAGGCCGCAGACGAAGCGCGGGCGGCGCTTGAGCAGACCACCGAGGAACATTTGCTGACTTCATGGCGGTTGCTGGCTCGCGGGCAGGTCGTGATAGAGGAGCCGCGCTACGTGATGATTCAGGATACGTTCAATCACTGGGCGCATCACCGCGGGCAGTTGACGGTCTACCTGCGCCTGCTGGGCGCGAAGGTCCCGGCGCTCTACGGGCCGTCGGCGGACGACAACCAGTTCCAGTAGATTTGAATCGTGGTGACTTCATGCTCATGACGAAGACGCAGAAAGAGAAGGCAGAGGTATTCAAGGCGCTGCACGAGCGCGAGGGCGCCTTCCTCATTCCCAACCCGTGGGACGCCGGCTCGGCGCGGCTGCTGGCCGGATTAGGCTTCGAGGCGCTGGCGACGACGAGCGCCGGTTTCGCCAACTCACTCGGGCGTTCGGACGGCGAGGTCACGCGCGACGAGGTCATAGAACATTGCCGAGCCCTCTGCGCCGCGACCGAATTGCCGGTCAGCGCCGACCTGGAGAACTGCTTTGCGGACGACCCGGAACGGGCCGCCGAGACCGTTTTGCTCGGGGCGCGGGCCGGTCTCGTCGGCGGCTCGATTGAGGATTACAGCGGCGACCCCTCGAATCCGATCTATGAATTCGCACACGCGGTCGAGCGGGTCCATGCCGCCGCCGAGGCGGCACGCTCACTCGGTTTTCCGTTCACCCTGACGGCGCGGGCCGAAAACCTGCTCCGCGGCAGGCCAGACCTCGACGATACGATTCGCCGCCTACAGGCATTTGAAGCGGCGGGGGCAGATGTCTTGTACGCGCCGGCCCTCACCACGCTCGAAGAGGTTCGATTGTTGACGGGCGCCGTCAGCAAACCGTTGAACGTGCTGGCTCCGATGCTCAAAGGTGTGACGGTCGCGCAGTTGGCGGAGGCGGGCGTCAGGCGAATCAGCCTCGGGGGGGCGCTTGCGCGCGCGGCGCTCACCGCGCTGTTACGCGCCGGGACAGAAATGCGTGAGCAGGGGAGCTTCGGGTGGACTTCGGATTTGGCGTCCACGGCTGGCTTCTTTAAAAGAGCCGTTGATTGAAGTCCGGTATCCGAACCGGGTCGGGCATCCTCACGGGGCTCACGGACTCTTCCATCATCGTAGACGCGCCGCGCCGTCCTGCCCGGTGTCGGCCTCGCCGGCCCCGCGTGGGACGAAGATTACCGTCACGAACGCCAGCGCCGTGTAGCACGCCATGAGAAGGAAGAGCGCTCGATAGCCGCCGAGGAGGTCGAACAGGCGGCCGTTCAAAGGGTCGCCGACCGCCCCGCCGAGCGCGAGGCAGAGCAGGAAGAGCGACGCGAGCACGCCCCGTCGATGCGGCGGGATGGGCTCGACGAAGAGCGGGTAGGCGTTCACCGTCGGGAACGTCCAACTGGCCGAAGCGAGCGCCAGCAGCGGCACCGCGTGCGTGATGTGCGTGACCCGGTCGAGCGCGAGCAGGCAGGCGGTCATGACGGCGAAGCCGACGAGCATCGCGTTGCGCCGCCCGACGCGGACGCCGACGAAGCCCGCCGGCAGGGCGCCGATCACGCCGCCGACGGCCCACGCGATGAACCCGGTGGTCACGTCTTCCGGCCGGACGCCGAAGCGCTCTGTGCCGTGCAACGCGTACCATGTGGTGAACGTCTGGAAGGTCAGTTGCAGCAGAAGCGTGGCGAGGAAGACAGGCCGCAGGCCCGGCACCACACCGCGGACGGCCGACCACGCGGCCTCCGCGAGCGACCGGTAGGTGACCTCGGCGTGTCCCGTCTCCGCGGGCGCAGGCTCGCGGAGTCCGAGGGCGAAGGCGGCGGCGATGACGAGAACGCTGCCCGCCGCGATGAGGAACGCCCCCCGCATCCCGAGCATCCGGCCCAGCATCAGGAAAGCGATGGCCCCGACGCACATCTGGAACGTGACGGAACCGGTCGCGAGGGAGCGGTAGCGGGACGGCACGAGGTCGGCCAGGAGTGCTTGGAAGGGTGCCCGCTGCACGTTGATGCCCGTGTGCAGGAGGACTATCGCGCCGATCAGAAAAGCGAGGCCGTACGCGGCGGATGAAGGGAGCAGGGCCATCCCGAGCGCCGAGAGTACGAACCCGGCGAGGATGATGGGCAGACGGCCCCGACCGCGGGCGCTGGCGCGGTCGGACAGAGGCCCCGCCCACGGGACGAGTGCGAGCAGCAGCACGTTGTCGATAGCCATGATGACGCCGATGAGGGCGCGCTGCTCGCCGACCGCGTCGCGCACGAGCGGCGGGATGAAGGTGCTGAGGAGCGGCCCCGTCACGCCCGCGAAGAGGCCGCCGAGCCCGATGAGCGCCAGAGCCCGGTAAGGTACGGCCGCGCTTCGACGGGCGCCGCTCACTTCATTTACGGTCGGGGCTTCCTGCGTCGTCACAGTGACTCCTCAAGAGGCCGGGCGGAGCGCGAGAAGGATGCGCCCCAGACGGTACAGGCCGGCGCCCAGTGCGGCGCTGACCGTGGCCTCAAAGATTTGGTCGTCCGTATAGCCGGCGCTATGCAGTTCCGCAATGTCTTCGTCGCCGACCGCGTGTGCGTGTTCGACGACTTTCCTGACGTAGCTCTCCAAAGGGGCGGGCACTTCGAGGCCGTCGCAGATGGCGCGCCGGACGGACGGGTCGAGCGAGCCGGACTCAGAGAGGACGGAACGCCGCAGCAGCGTCAGCCTCTTTTCGTAGGGGTCGAACGCGCCGCCGCCGCCGCCCGCCGCGGACTTGTTGACGCGCAGGAGGGCGACGAGTTGCTGGTAGATGCCGCGCGCCCAGAAGCCGCTCAGGATGTTGTAGCCGAAGACCGTCAGATACCTCGACGCGCGGGAGAACACCTCGTCCGGGGGCACCTTGAAGCCGAGGGCGTTGGCGATCCGCGTGATGAGGTTGAAGCCCATGCAGACGTAGGCCGCGTCGAGGATGGCGCGGTCCGACAAGCCCGCGGCGCGCAGTTCGACAAGGTCTTCGCCCACGACCTCGCCGGGCGCGAGCGTCATCTTCTCCAACAGGCCGAGCGTCGCGCGCATCCTCCCGTCCACGGCGGCCGTGCGCCAGTCCGTCAAGACCTCCCCCGTCAGACGTGACCCGAGTAGTGGCCGCGCGACCGCGCGGTGGGCGCTCGTTCAAAAGACGCACTGGTTCAGGCTCGCCGTGAAGGCGCCGAACAACTCCCGCTCCCCGACCGTCCACTCCGAAGGGCCGCGCAGCAGGTCGTGCCCGAGGTCACAGAAATTCCTGCCGAAGTAGCGCGGCCGGTATGTGAACGCCTTGACCACGTCAACGGGTTCCGCAAGCGTGACGAGGTAGGTCAGGCTGAGCACCAGTCTCTGCCGAACCCCGTGCCCGTTTTGCAGCTTGCGTAGACGCATGTGAACTCTGAAGACGGACGGACGAACTCGACGTAAAAGAGGCGGAAGCGAAAACTGAAGTTAGCGCAGAAAGAAGGGACCCGTTAAGCCCGCAAGAAGTTAGTCCCGCGGCGGCGGACAGTCAATACCCAAAAGGCTGAAGTCCTTCTCCAACTTTCGGACGGGTCGGGCGCGCGGCCTCAAGGTGTAAGAGCAGCCCGCGGGCGGCGCTGACGACGAGCAGCGCGTAAAAGAGCGGGAAGCCGACGTGCCCCAACATGAGCGCCGCGTAGACGAAAGCGGTCGCCGCGCCGAAGACGACCTGCCCCTTCCAGCGGCTCGGCGTGGCCCCCGGGTCGGTGATCATATAGAAGGTGAACAGGACGAAGGCCACGCCCGTCATCGGGGCCACGCCGACCGAGAGCGGGAGCCCGTGCAGAAGGCAGCGCACCACCCCCTGCGCGGCGAAGGCGCCGACCCAACTCAGCACCAGCGGCATCCGCCGCGTGTAACGCCAGTTCATGAAAGTCCCTACGCAGATGACGACGACCGGCAGGGCGCGGCTGAGGCCGCCCGTCAGGTGCTCCGTGAACTGGTAGGGCACGGCCGGCGCGATGACCGGGAAGAGCAGGAAGGTGGCGGCGATCCCCGCGTTCGAGGGGTTGAGGAAGTGGCGCCGCGAGTCATTCCGAGGCGCCGTGAACAGGGACTTCGAGGCGATGCCGACGGCCGAGGCGAAGGCGAACGGGAGCAGAAGCCCCCCCGCGTACAGAAGCATGGAGACGGCCATACCCGAGATGTGCGCCGGCAGGAGGAAATCGACGGCCCGCACCCAGCCCCCCGCGAACTTATAGGGTCTCTGATTCGCCCGCGCGTCAACAAACTCCAGAACGAACTCGACGAGGTAGGCCGTCCCGAGCGCCACGAACATTTGCGCCCAAGAGTTCTCGAAGCCCAGCCACAGGCGGCCGCAGACGTTGAGCACCGTGATCGCCACGGAGAAGCGCCTGAGCGCGGCCAGGCGCAGGTCGGGCGCGCTCATGAATCACCTCCCCGCGGGGGCCGACCGAGGAGCAGCGTGTACCAACCCGGCTCCAACTTAAAATACTGCCTTCGGACGCGACCTTCGGAGTCGCGCCAGTCAACTCGGACATCGACCGCCCCTCGCGTCTCCCCGAGGCCGAAGTGCTGGTCGGGGCCGCGCTTCCCGCTGTGGCCGTTGCCGCCGTCCACCTGTCGGGTGAGCACACGCCCGTCGGGCAACGTCACGGTGACGCTTGCGCCCACGGCCGCGCGGCCCGTGACTTCGTTTGTCGGCCGGCCCCGCAGGACGACGGTCTCGTCGGGCTCTTTAACGCCGAGCGGCAGGAGGAGGCGCAGGCTGAGGGACGCGCCGGGACGGGGCGACTCGTTGTGATAGAAGGTGGCCGGCCCCCACATGTTCGACACGACGAGGTCGAGCGCTCCGTCGTAGTCCACGTCCCCGACGGCGATCCCGCGGCTGACGTAATCCTCGCCGAAGCCGATCTCGCGCGACACGTCCACGTAACGGTCGCCCGCGCGGACGAAGAATGGATTCCGGTCGCGGCCGGAGATGTCGGCCGCCTCTTTTATCAAGGGCCATGCCAGCTCCACGTTCGGGGTGAGCTGGTCGTGGACCGTGCCCAGCTCCTGAAGCTCGGGCCAGTGGTTCGAGTCTCCGCGGACGAACCCGGTCGCCTGAAGCGCCTCAAGCACGCCGTCGTTGTCGAAGTCGTCGAGTTTCGCGTCCCACGCCCAACCGCTGCTGCGACAGCCCGAGCGCCTCGCCGCGGTTGACGTAAGGGGCGACGCCCTCCTGCATCCGGCCGACCTCCCCGGTGCTGACGAAGGCCATCTGGCTCTCTTGCAGGCCGCCCGGCGCGGTGATGTTGCTGACGTAGATGTCGGGGATTTGGTCGCCGTTCAGGTCGCCGAAGTCCACGCCCATGCCCTTGAACGAGTCCCGCCCCAGCACGTAAGACTTCGGCGTGTCGAAGCGGCGCTCGCCTTCCAGCAGTCCGAACCGGATGCGCCCGGGCGTAGACCTGTTCCGGAAGAGGCGGTCGGGGCCGAAGTCGTGCGCGACGTAGACCTCCGGCAGAAGGTCTCCGTCCAAATCGCAGGCGCCGACGGCGAGCCCCCAGCCCCCGCCGACCCCTTCGGGGAGCGCGTCGCGAACCTCTTCGTATGTGACCGAAGCGTTCTCGCCTTGCGCCGCGCCCGCCCAGCGGAAGATGCGCTCGCCGCCGCCGTTGGCCGCGTGCGAGAAGGATTCGGGAAGCTCTACGACGCCCGCGCCTTCCGGGTTGTAGAGGTCGGAGCCGTCCTTGAAGTAGTTGGCGAAGACGAGGTCGAGGTGGCCGTCGCCGTCGAGGTCGGCCGTGGTCGCGGCGGTCGTCATCCAGACCTCGCCCGTCGGGGAAGATGTCCCGGACGGTGTAACTGTCGGCGCCGAGGGCGGCACTCGCCGGCCGGACGATGGAGGAAGATGAGGGGCGTCCTGCCCGAGTAATAGGCGACGATGTCCACGCGCCCGTCTTCGTTCACGTCCGACGGGAGCACGCCGAGCGGCGCCATCCGTTCGCGGTCGAAGAAGGGTTGTTGCTCGAGTGCGAACGGCGCGTAGCGGTCGCCGGTGCCCTTCAAGGGGGCGACGATGATCTGGTCGGTTCTCGTGTCGATGTAACAGGCGTCGTTGGAGAGGCCGTCGCCGTCAAGGTCGTTGAGGGCGACGGCGGCCCCGACGGTCGAGAGGAACGAAGAGATGCGCCTGACGCTCGGGTGAACGCGGCGCTGAAGGCGCACGGGCGGGCCGGCGACCTCGGACACGACCGAGCGCGAGAACTTAAAGCGCGCCGCGGCCGCGCTCACTTCACCCTCATCGACAGCCAGCGAAAACCTGAGCGCCACGAAGAGGGACGCCACGATGAGTGCCGCCGCGAGGGGCTTAACGTTGCGTCGTATCGGACTCTGCGCTCTGGTGCATGGTTCAGATTGCCGGGCGGTCGCGTGCCGGGTCGGACGTGCGCTAATCGCCCGCCGCCCCACGCCAGCGTCGGCAGGCTCCTGGTGACGACGCGCGTGTTGTAGCGTTCGACGTAAGCTCGGCGTTCGGGCGTCAACGGGTACGACTCAGACGCGTCGTACGGGTAGCGCTTCATCCCGTGGAAGGGCAGCGGCGCGACCTGTTCGGGGCTCGCGGAGTGGATGTTCATCTCCTTGCTGAAGCCGTCGGCGTAGAGCAGGAAGGTGCGCGTCCAACCTTCGGGCAGAGCGGGGAGCGTCGAGGCGTCGAACGAGAGGCTGATCTCGTCGCCCGCGCGCGAGACGACGAACATGTCGTCCGCGACCTTCAGCAAGCTCGCGCACGTCGCCCTCGCGCGTGAAGCTGCCCGTGAACGCCATCCACGGCGAGGCGTAGCGACACGCGCGCGTAGTCGTAAGTGAGCGGCTCGCGCCCGTCCGGCTTCACCTCCGCCGAGAAGCCGCGCCAGCGCAGCGTGGCCGAGGCCGGGTCGAGGCGCGTCAGCTTCGACGGGGAGTCGCCGCCCGCCGCGACCTGAATCTGATCCCAGTAGACGCGCATGTTCGTCAGGATCCTCACCTCGCGGCTCGCGGAGAGGAACTTGCCCGTCAGGTCAACGACCAGCGTCTGCGGCCTCCCGACGGGGATGCCGATGTTCGCCGACGACCGTGCGCCACTTCCCTTCCCTGTCCCTGACCTGAAGCGACGGGAACTTCATCTCCAGCCCGCGCTGCGACGCCGCGACGTTGTCGCTCGACCAGGCGTAGTCCGTCCAGCCCGTCAGAAGCAGGAGCGTCCGGTCGCGCCCTTCGTCCGCCCCGAGGTCGAGCGTCAGCTCGTGCGGCTCGGCGTAGCCGCGGATGGGGAGGAGTTTGAAGTCGTCCGGGTACTGTCCGGTCGAGCCGTGCGAGACGCGCGAGCACGTCGTGGCCGTGCTCGTCGGTCGCCGCGGCGGGCGGGCGCGCGCCCTTCGCCGCGTAGAGCTTGAAGTCCGGCGGCGCGTCGCGCAGCCCCTCGTCCGGGTAGACCTCGACGCCCGCGGGGTGCGCGACTGCGATAAGCTGTAGGCGGTCTACGAAGAGCGCCTCTTCCAGCTCGTTCGTCACGCGCAGCTCGTAGCGCCCGTCCTTCTCTTTGAGCTGGTCGCCGCGGATGCGCACGTACTCGTCGGGGTCGGGCATGTTGTACTGACCCGGCCCGGCCCACGCGCCCGTCTCGGCCGGCGCCCATGAAGTCCGTGACGAACTCGAAGCGCTCGCCGTTCCACGCGTAGAGGAACGGGCACGACGAAGGCTTGCGGTCGAGTTCCGTGACCTTGAACGCGCCCGGCACGACGCCCGCGTCCGGCTTCGACGCGGCCGCCGACTGCGTCTCGGCCTGCACCACGCCCGAGGGCCAGAGTATCCGCACGGCGTCCGCCGACGCGCGCTGCCCCAACCCGAAGATTACGTCCGACGGCGCGGGCGCGGGTGTAGCGGAGTAACTCTCAAGCTTCTGTTGAAGGCTGCCCGCGCGCAGCTCAACCTTCGCGCCGACCCCGCTGCGGTTGCTCACCTTGCCCGCGAGCCCGACGCGCAAGCTACGGTTGCGGCTGCCGCCCTCGTTGCGCGCGACGCTGATCCGCCCCGCCTTACCTTGCAGCGTCGAGCCGACGATTAAGTCAACGTCGCCGTCGCCGTCCACGTCGCCCGAGGCCAAAGAGAGCTGGCCCGCTTCCGTCTCGCCGCCGAACGTCGCCCTTCACGGCCTGCGCGCTCACGTCGGCCCAGCCGTCGCCCGTGTTGCGCAGCACGCGCAGCGCGCCGCCCTTCGGCGTGCGCCAGAGGGTCAGGAGGTCGAGCAGGCCGTCGTTGTCGTAGTCGAGGAACTGCGCCGCGGCGGGCTCGCCCGCCTGCGTCGAAGGCCCCGCGCTCATACGGAAGCGGCCCCTGCCGTCGCTCAACGCGAACTCGCCCGCGCCGTCCGCGCGCGAGAAGTAGAAGTCCGTGAACCCGTCCTTGTTCACGTCGCCCGCGGCGACGGGGCCGAGGCCGCCGCCCTTCAGTTCGAGCCCCGCCTCGGCCGCGACGTTGCGGAACGTGCCGTCGCGCAGGTTCTTCCAGAGCGCGGGCGGTGCGTCGGAGCCTACGACGAGCAGGTCCACGTCGCGCCGGTTGTCGTAGTCGGTCGGGACGACCGCGACCGCGCGGCCGCTCGTCGGGACTTATCTTCGACGCCGCCGTCACGTCCGCGAAGGTGCCGTCGCCGTTGTTGCGCAGGAGCAGGCCCGCGGCGACGAAGATGTCGAGGTCGCCGTCGTGGTCGCTGTCCACGAACGCCGCGGTGCCCGAAGTGTTCGCGCGCGTGGGGACGCGCGCCGCGGCGGTCGCGTCTTTGAAGCGCCCGCCGCCCTCGTTGTGAAAGAGCGCGAGCGAGTCAGAGTTGATGACGAAGAGGTCGGGCCTCTCGTCGTTGTCGTAGTCGCCCGCGACGGCGCCGAGCACCGCGCCCTTCGCGTCCGCGGGCAGGCCCGACGCGGCCGTCACGTCCGAGAACTTCCCGCCGTCGTTGCGGAAGAGCTTGCGCGAGCCCGAGAAGAGGTCGAGGTCTCCGTCCCCGTCGAAGTCGAAGAGCAGGAGCGCGCCGCCCGCCTCCGCGGCCGAAGGGGCGACGGCCGCGGTCGCGTCGGCGAAGGAGACTTCGGGCGTGCGCTTGTCCACGAGGTCTGCTTCCGCGCCGGTCGAGGCGACGGCCTCGGCGTAGCGCCCCTGTTCGAGGTAGTTCGTGCCGACGGTCGTCGCCGCCCCGCTCGCGCGCAGCGCCTGGAACTGCTGCATCAGGCGTTGCCCCTCCTCGCGCTGGCCCCCGCGGATGAGCGAGGTGGCGAGGTTGTAGAGCGCCGTCCCGTTGTACGGCTCCTCTTCGAGCGCCGTGCGCAGCGCCGCGACCGCCTCCGTGAACTTGCGCTGCTGCACGTAGAGCTGGCCCATCTGCACGTTCGCGCCCACGTCGCGCGGGTCGAGCTTCAGCACGCGCTGGAACGCGGCGGCGGCGTCTTCCGTCCGGTTCTGCTGGCGCGCGATGAGGCCGAGGATGTATTGGGGCTGCGGCGCGTTGGGCGAAGCGGCGGCAGCGGCTTCGGCCTCCTTCTGCGACGCGGCGAGGTCGGGCACGTTGTAGAGCGCGATGGCGAGGTTCGTGCGCGCGAGCGCGAGCTTGGGGTCGAGCCCGAGCGCGCGGCGGAACTGGTCGGCCCCCTCCTTGTGCTTGAACTGTTCGAGCAAAGCCACGCCGAGGTTGTTGGCGCGGTACGCCTCCTCGCGCGCGTCTCCTCGCGGCGGGCGCCTGCACGGCCGCCTCCTGCCGGCGCGACGAAGAGAGGACGGCGACCGTCGCGGCGACGAAGGCGGCGAGCAAGAGATAGCGGAACGACTTCATATAGACTTCCCCGTTTGTCACTGGCCCTGCGTCGCGGGCGGCGGGCGTCGGCGTCGGCGCGGCGCGCGCGAAGATGATCGGCTCCGTCTTTATGACGCCCTGCCCTTCCTGAACGACGAGCAGCTGATTGGCCTTGACCTGCTGCACCGCCGCCTTCTCGCCGGACGGCCAGACGATTTCGAGCGCGTAGATGCGTTCGGTGCCGTCGGGCTTGCCCAGGCCGAGCGTGAGCGTCAGCTCGCTCTGCGAGGCGTAGCTCGAACCCGTGCGCACCGTGTTGCGCGTCTTGAAGTTGTTCGGGCCGTTGACGGTGACGCGCGCGCCGACGGCGTCGCGGTTCGAGCGCGTGCCGACGAGCTTCACCCGCAGCACGTCGTTCTGGTTCGCGTTGTCGTTGCGGTAGAGGCGCGCCGGGCCGCCGTTGGCGGTGACGAGCAGGTCGAGGTCGCCGTCGTTGTCGTAGTCGCCGTAGGCCGCGCCGCGCCCGACGATGGCGCGGCCGAGCGTGCGCCCGACGCGCGCCGTCACCTCTTCAAACTTCTTCCGGCCGAGGTTGCGGAAGAGGTGCGGCGGCTGCGCGTAGCGGACGCGCGGCTGCACCTTCTGGATGTCGTCGGAGACGTGGCCGTTGACGGCGAAGATGTCGAGCAGGCCGTCGAGGTCGTAGTCGAAGAAGAAGGTGGCGAAGGTCAGAGACTGCTCCGACATCTTGCCGATGCCGGAGGCGCGCGCCTCGTCGGTGAAGAGGCCGCCGCCGTCGTTGTGGTAGAGCGCCATGCTCTCCGACGTGAAGTTGCCGATGACGAGGCTCTGGCGGCCCGAGCCGTCGTAGTCGGCCGCGTCCACGCCCATCCCGGCGCGCGCCGCGCCCGACTCGCCGAAGGCGACGCCCGCCGTCAAAGCCTCGTCGGTGAAGGTGCCGTTGCCGTTGTTCCTGTAGAGCTTGTTCGGCTCGGTGTCGTTGGCGACGAAGAGGTCGAGTAAGCCGTCGTCGTCGTAGTCGAGCAGCGCGACGCCGAGCGCCTTGCTCGTCGGGTCGTTGAGGCCCGCGCGCTCGGTGACGTTCTCGAAGGTGCCGTTGCCGCGGTTGTGGTAGAGCGTCGAGCTCTGCCCCTTGTACTTCTGCGGCGTGCAGTAGGACTTGTTCGTGCCGTCGAGCGTGCAGTTCACGTCCGTCTCGGGCGACCACTCGACGTAGTTGGCGACGAAGAGGTCGAGTTTGCCGTCGCGGTCGTAGTCGAACCACGCCGGCGCTCGTGCCGAAGCCGGGGTCGCCGACGCCGGCCCGCTGCGTCACGTCCTGAAACTTGCCGCCGCCGAGGTTGCGGTAGAGGTGGTCGGGGCCGACCGCGGTGATGTAGATGTCAACGTTGCCGTCGTTGTCGTAGTCGCCGACCGCGCAGCCGATGCCGTAGAAGTTCGCGGCGAGGCCCGCCTCGCGCGTCACGTCGCGGAAGGTGCCGTCGCCGTTGTTGTGGTAGAGCGCCGAAGAGGTCGCGGGGCCTTTGTTCTCGGGCCAGTTCGTCGAGTTGACGAGCAGGATGTCGAGCCAGCCGTCGTTGTCGTAGTCGAGGAAGGCCGCGCCCGCGCCCAGAGTCTCCGGCAGATACTTCTTGCCGGCGGCGCCGTTGTTGTGCCTGAAGCGGATGCCCGCCTCGGCGGTCACGTCCACGTATTCGACGGGGCCGGAGGGACGCGGCGCGGCGCCGGGCGTCGGGCTCGGGCTGGCTCCCGGCGTGGCCCCGGCGACGGCCGCCGCCCCCGCGTCGGGGTTCTGCGCCGCCGCCGTGGGGTTCTGCGTCGGGTCTTGTTTACAGCCGGAGGCGAGCGCGGCGAGGCGACAGAATGATCGCTGCGATGAGAGGGGAACGGCGCATCTCGAGGGTGTCCACCTTGTCGATCTATAAATGACGCTTAGTTGACGGCCTTGGCGCGGCGCGAGGTCAGGTATATCTCGAACAGGTTCGCGGCCGGCCCGACGATGAAGAGCGCGTAGTAGGGCGCGTGGACGTTCTCGGCGAGGCGCAGGAACATCTCGGCCAGCGCGACGAGGAAGCCGACGAACGCCTGCGCCCACTTCGACGAGCGCACGGTCGTCTTCGGGTCGGTGATCATGAAGAAGATGAAGAGCTGGTACATCGGCCCCGTGATCGGCGCGGCCTCGGCCCAGTAGGAGTGGCCCGTCACGAGGCAGCGCACGTAGGAGAGGGCGAAGAACGAGACGACGTAAGTCGCGGTGATGTGAATCCGCCCGACGTGGTACGTGATGACGGCGCCCAGCGCCCAGATGACGAGCATCGGCCAGAGGTTGTTGCCCCACTGCACGCTCAGAGCGTCGAGTAGGCCCACGGCGCGATGAGCAGCATCACGGCGATGCCGAAGTTCGAGGGGTTCCAGATGTGCCGGTCGCGCAAGCGGAGCACGTACTTCGACGTGATCGAGATGGCGCTGCACAGCGCGAAGGGCCAGGTAAGGGCTGCGCGTCAGGATGCCGACGCTGATGCCGGAGATGTAGGCGCTCGCCAGGTGCGGCCACTTGCCGACGAGCAGCCGGCCGAGGACGAGTTCCAGCGCGATGGCCGTCACAATCGCGAGCGCCGTCATCGCGTAGCTCTCAAGGATGCCGTAGGTCAACTGCCCCACGAGCAGGATGAGCGTGATGAAGATGGGCGCGACGAAGCGGCTGTCGATGCCGAAGAGCTTCGGCGGCGCCTTCGCCCCGACGGCCGGCGCGCGCGACGGCGCGGCTGTGATTGTCGTGCTACTCATGGCGTTTATTCAAAGCGTCTGCATCACACGCCGCTGACGCGGCGCATCAAGCCTCTTTCAACGTGATGGACCGTTGCCGCGTCGCGGGCGTTCTCGAATCGTCTGCGTCCTGCCCGAGGGCCAGCGGATTTCGACGCGCTCGACGCGCGCGTCCTTGCCCAGCCCGAAGTGGAGCGGGCGCTGGTTCTGCGCGCAGAAGCCGCTGCCGCCCGAGACCTCCTGCACCTGCTCCTGCCCCGTCCCAGTAGACGCGCACCTGCGCGCCCAATCGCGCTGCGGTTGCTCTCGCGTGCCTTCCAGCTCGAACCCGACCCACGCGTTCTCCGGCGCGACGGTGTTCTTGTAGACCAGCAGCGGCCCGCGCTGGTTCGCCACCACCACGTCGAGCACGCCGCGGTTCCAGAGGTCGGCCAGCACGACCGAGCGGCCGTCGAAGGTGTCGCGCGCGCCGACCGCCTGCGCCACCTCGGCGAACCGGCCCGCGCCGTCGTTGAGCCAGACGCGCTTCTGCTGGTAGCCCGAGAGGCTGCGGCCCTTCATCGGCGGCCAGTTCGCCGCGTCGGAGATGATCTGCGAGTTGCCGCCCGCGATCTTCGAGTAGTCGTACCAGTAGTTCGACCCCTTGTCCAGCAGAGACGTAGCCGTTGACGACGTAGAGGTCGAGCGTGCCGTCGTTGTTCAGGTCGCCGAACTGCGCGCCGAAGCTCCAGCCGCCCAGCTCGACGCCCATCTCCTCGGCGAGGTTGTCGTACTTGAGCCCGTCGCCGCGCGGTGCCCTCGCGCGGCACCCAGAGGTTGTTGCCCTGGACGAGCACGCCGTCCTCGGAGATGTTCGTGACGTAGACGGCGAACGCGCCGCGGTTGAGGACGTCGCCGAAAGCGACGTTCATCCCGCTCTTCGGCGCGAAGCCGACGCCGGTCTGCTCGCCCATGTCGCGGAAGTGCCCGCGCCCGTCGTTGAAGAAGAGTTCCGAGACGCCGTAGTCGTTGGCGATGAAGAGGTCGGGGTAGCCCGTCCCGCGCAGGTCGGCCGCCGCCGCGGCGAGCGCCCAGCGGCGCGTGTCGATGCCGGCCGCCGCGGTCACGTCCTCGAACGTGCCGTCGCCGCGCCCCTTGCAGAAGGTACTTGCGCCCGCCGTTCTGGCGTACTCGAAGCTCTCCGGCATCATCTTCGTGGTCTTGAGATGCCAGAGGTTCGACGTCCTCCGGGTAGTAGCCGCCGAGGAAGAGGTCGAGCCGGCCGTCGCGGTCGTAGTCGAACCAGATGGCGCGTGTTCGCGTTGACCCACGCGGGCAGCCCGGCCTTCTCGGTGACGCGCGTGAAGCCTCGCCCCGCGTCGTTGTGGAAGAGTTCGGGCCGGCCCCACTTGTAGAGGAACAGGTCTTCGTAGCCGTCGTTGTCGTAGTCGCCCCAGACCGCGCCCATCGAGACGCCCGTCTCGGCGCGGTTCACGTCGGCGACGCCCAGCGCGGCGGCCACGTCCTCGAACGTCCCGTCGCCCTGTTTCGGTAGAGGCGCGTTCAGGCTCCCCTCGCCGCTGTTCGTCACGTAGAGGTCTTGCCAGCCGTCGCGGTCGAAGTCGACGACGGAGACGGCGGCGCCCATCGAGGCGACCTGCGGCATGATGTGTTCGAGCTTCGCGTCGAGCGTGGGCGCCGTGTGCGTGAAGTTGACGCCGGCGGCCTTCGAGACCTCTTCGAGGCGGAAGCCGTAGCGGCCGAGCGTCGCGTCGCGCGCGGCGTTCGCGCTCGCGCGCGCCGGCCGCGGCGCCGCTCGCTCCTGCCAACGCCTGATGGCGAACGGCGTGGCGAGCAGCGCGGCGAAGAAGAGGATGAGCAGGCCGCGGGCGATGGGACTCTTACGCATCTTTAAGAAAGTTCGGGTCAGTACTTCTCGCGCGGGTCAACGCGCCCACAGCCCTCCCTTGAAGACCTGCGGCGTGACGTAGCGCGTGTGGAAGTTCTCCCAGTCCTGGGGATGACGGCGGTAGACCGGGTCGTCTTCGAGACGTGTCGGCGGCGTAGTGTAATACTCCTGGTCGCGCGACGGCAAAGGCAGCACCGTCTTCGAGAACTCCGAGTTGTAGTCGCCGTCCTTGATCCAACCGTTGCCGACGAGCACGTAGTCGCGCGCCCAACCCGCGGGCGGCGCGGGCTGCTCCGCGAAGCGCAGCAGCAACTCGTCGCCCGCGTTCGAGATGACTACGCGGTCGTCCGTCTCGGCCAGCAGCTCGCGCACGTCGCCGAAGCGCGTGTAGTAGCCGACGAGGTCGCGCCAGCGCTGCCCCGTCGAGGCGATGCGGTCGTAATCGGGCGTCTCGGGCGAAGAGCCGTCCGCGCTCCTCATCTCGGAGAAGCCGCGGAAGCGCAGCTCGGCCGACGCGGGCGCGAGGCTCAAGACTTTGGTCTGCGCGTCGTCGGCCCCGGCCGCCCATTCGAGCGCGTCCCAGTAAATCTCCATGTTCGTGCGCAGGCGCAGGCGGCGCGGCGCGCCCGGCTGGAAGACGTTTTGAAGGTCAACGAGGATCGTCTTGTTCTTCCCCGCCGGGAAGCCGAGGTCGGGCTGCGCGACAGTCCAACCGCCGCGCCCGTCGGCGACTTCGAGGCTGAGACCTTTGGGCGGCGGCTGACTGCCCTGACTGATGGCGACGTTGATCGAGGCGTCGGTCGGGTGCAGCCAGCCGTGCGCGACGAGCCAGAGCGGCCCCTCGCGCGGCGCGTCCTCGCCCAGCTCGAGCTCGACGAAGTGGTCGCGCGTCACGCCCTGATAAGCGCCGCGGCCGAAGGTGTCGAGGTGTCGGCCGTCGAGCTTGTTAACGACCTCGCTCACGTCCTTCCCCGCGTCGTCCCAGGCCCCCGCGAACGCGTGCGGCGCGGCCGTCGTGTAGACCTTGAGCGCGGGCGGCTCGCGGGCGGTGCGCTCGTCCACGAAGACCTCCGTGCCGACGGGGTGGTCTACGACCGCGAACCGGTAGCGGTCGAGGTAGTAGGTCTCCCACAGCTCGGCCGTGATCGCGCAGGTCGTAGAAGCCTTCGCGCGGGACGAGTTGGTCGCCGCGAATCTTGACCCACTCCTCGGTCTGCCCGACCTTCAACGTCTGGTAGTTGTTGATGCGCAGCCCGATGGCCGGGCTCCACGGCGCGCAGTCTTTGACGAAGCGCATCCGCTTCCCGTCGAAGGCGAAGAGCGAGGGGCACGAGCCTTTCAGACGCTGCTCGGCGAGGACGGACGTGTCGGCCTTCAGCTCGAACTCGGCGCGCACCGAGCCGTTCGGCCAGACGACGCGCACCACGTCCGCGCCCGTCTGGTCGCCGAGGCCGAAGTGGACGAGCGGCCCCGCGATGAGCTGCTTCTGCACGAGCAGCCCGGCGCGTATCTCCATCTCGCCGCCGACGCCGAAGGAGTTGATGCGCTGGTCGCCGGTGGCGTTCGCGGCGCGCGGCCGTATCAACTGCCAGTGATAATTCTTCGAGCCGCGCCCCGCGGCCACGAACGCGCTGACCGTCGCGCCCAGCGCCGACGAGGTCGAGCCGGCCGTCGCCGCCCACGTCCGCGACCGAGACGGCGCGCGCGTTCGGCTATCGTCTCGGGAAGCTTGAGCTGCTTCATGGTTCCCGCGGCGTCGCTCAGCCAGACGCGCGCCCCCTGCGGGCCTGAGAGCAGAAGGTCTACGCCGCCGTTGTTGTCGAGGTCGGCGGCCGTCAACTTCGCAGCTGCCCGGCGCGAGCCCGCCCGGCACACCGTCCCACGCGCTCAGGCGTCACCCACGTCCCAGCCCGCGCCCTCGTCCTTGTCGGAGACGCGCGTGAAGACCGCGCCGTTGAGCAGCAGCAGGTCGAACCGGCCGTCGTTATTAATATCGACGACGCAGAGCGCGTCGGCGCGGCTCAGGTCCGGCGGCAAGGCGCGCGGGCGGAACTGCCCCGTGCGCTCGTTGGTGAAGACGGAGAGACGACCCTGCGCGTCGAGCAGCGCGGCGTCCGGGTCGCCGTCGCCGTCGAGGTCGGCCCACGCGAAGTCGCGCAGCGCGTGCGACGCCCTCGAACGGGTGCTGCTCGGCGAAGGTGCCGTCGCCGTTGTTTCTTAAGACGGTCGGCGCGCCGTCCTTCGATCGCGAGCACGATGTCGAGGTCGCCGTCGGCCTCGATGTCCGCCGCCCACGCGCCCGCGTAAGGCGCGTCGATGACGTGTGGTCGGGAGTTTCGTCTGCCCGGTCACGTCAACGAAGGTCGTCGGGTTCTCCTGACGGTAGAGACGGAATCCGCCCTCGCCCGCGAGCGCCAGGTCAGTCTTGAAGTCGTAGTTGAAGTCGAGCGCGGCGACGCCGTTCGGCGTGGGCGGCGTCGAGGCCGGGCCGCCGGGGAAGGCCAGCTTCACGCCGCCCGCGAGTTGCGCCGTGCGGCCGTCGGCGAAGAGTTGCGCGGGCGCGCCCTCGCCGTCGAGCGAGACCGCGCCGGCCCACGCCCAGGCGCTCGCCGCCGAACTCCTGCGAAGGTTCGGCGTTGAAGGTCAGCGCCTCGTCCGGCGGCGCGGGCCTGGGCGAAGGCGACTCCATCGTGACGAAGCGCGTGAAGGGCTCGCTCAAACTCTCCGGAGGGTCTTCGACGGCGAGGCGGCTCTGCCTGTACTCCGGCAGGCGCACGAGCACGTTGCGGAGGAACTGCACGCGCGGGGCCGCCGCGCGCGTGTTCCCCGAAGCGGCCGCGGCCTGCACGGCCTTTAACTGCTCCCGCGCCTCCGGCGGCCACGCGGCGGAGTCCGCGGCGAAGCCGCTCATCAGGCGCCCGAAGAGTCCGGCGTCGCCGCGCTTGGCGGCGAGCCGCGCCACGTCGAGACGCACGGAGAGGTTGCCGGGCTGCGCTTCGAGAATCTTTTGCAGCAGCCGCAGAACCTCTTCTTCGCCTCCCTCGCCCCCGCGCTCGACCTCGCGGCTGAGCGCGTAGAGCGCCTTCAGGTTGCGCGGGTCGAGTTCGGCGGCGCGGCGGAAGTGTTTGGCGGCCTCGGCGGAGTTGCCGCGCGCGCTCTCCAACTGACCGAACAGGACGTAGAGCCCCGCGTTCTCGGGCGCGAGTTGGCGCGCCTTCTCAAGGCTCTGCGCGGCCTCGTCGAAGCGGCGCTGGCGCATGTAGAGGAGCCCGAGGTCGGCCCACGACGCGGGCTCGTCCGGCGCGAGCGCGGTCGCCTCCTTCAACTTCTCCTCGGCGCGCACGTCGTCGCCGACCTGAAGGGCCGAGAGGCCGACGTAGAAGGCGCGCACCGCGCTCAGGTATTGCGGCGAGCCCTTTTCGGGCAGGTCGGCGCGGCGGCAACCGGTCGAGGCCGCGGCCAGCGCCGACAGAAAGACGCAGAGGGCGCAGCGCAGGCGCTTGGTTAGAAAGCTTCGCATTAAGAGGGGTGGCACTTCAAAGGGGTCGGGTTGCTGCACCGGACGGCGCACCTTAACACGCTGGGCCGCGTCGTGTCATCGGTGCGAGGTTGGACGTCCGCGCTCAAACTAAAGGTTGACGCGCGCCTCCAACCTCGCACCCATGACACGGCGCGGCGCGCTGTGCGGTAATGTGCGCAAGTCTAAGGAGCCTAACTGATGGCCTGGATCAAGACCATACCTTTCGCGGAGGCGGACGAGCGCCTGCGCCGCGCCATTGAGGGCCAGCGCGAGCTGTACCCCGCCGAGTACGGCGCGCCGGTCGAGGCCGCGGGCGACGGCGAGTCGGCCGGGATCATGGAGTCGCACACTCTCATCCCCGACGCGCTCCACCACGCCTTCGCGACCTTCGGCTCGCTGATGTCGCCGGAGCTGCCGCTCACGCGGCGCCAGCACGAGATGATCGCGACCGTGGTCTCGGTGACGAACCGGTGCCACTATTGAATCGAGTCCCACGCAGAGTTTCTGCGTCGCGCGACTCTGGACGAAGAACTGGTCGCCGCCCTGCGCGACGACTACCGTCAGGCCCCCATCTCGGAGCAGGACCGTTTGATGCTCGACTACGTCGCGCAACTGACCCGCGACGCCACGCGCATCTCGCGCGCGGACCACGAGCGGCTGCGGGCCGCGGGCTTCGACGACCAGGCCATTTTGCAGGTCACGCTCATCGCCTCGTGGTTCAACTACATCAACCGCGTCGCCGACGCGCTCGGGGTCGGGCGGGAGCGGCTGAGCGCGGGGACTGCGGGCGCCGGCGCTTTTGCATCTCGCCGGGCGATGACATAACATCCCGTTCGTTCAACAAAGCGGTTTCACCCAACGTCATCAACTTAAGTCAGAGGAGTTTCAGGAAGCATCATGGCCGCTTCAAGCTCAAGCGTGCACGGCATCGGCGTGACGCAGGCGGGCGGGACGGGCTTGCACGACAGGCTCAACTCGCGCTGGCACGAGCGCGCGCTCCAACTCTTCATGCTCATCGTGCTCGGGCACTGGGCCGAGCACCTGGCGCAGGCCGTCCAGATTTACGCGCTGGGCTGGCCGCGGCCGCAGGCGGGCGGCGTCCTCGGCCTGTGGTACCCGTGGATGGTGGGCTCCGAGGTGCTGCACTACGGCTACGCCGTCGTGATGCTCGTCGGCCTCTGGGTGCTGCGCAAGGGCTTCACGGGCGTCTCGCGCAAGTGGTGGACGGCGGCGCTGGTCATCCAGTTCTGGCATCACATCGAGCACGCGCTGCTGCAAGGGCAGGTGCTCTTCGGCCACAACCTGTTCGGCTCGCCGATCCCGCTCAGCTTCTTGCAGATCGCCTTCCCGACTTCGCGCGTCGAGATTCACCTCTTCTACAACGCGGTCGTCTTCGCCCCGATGGTGGTCGCCATGTACTACCACATGTTCCCGCCCGCGGCCGAAGACGCGAACCCTTCGTGCACCTGCGCGGTGAGACGCCAGGAGGCGCCCGCCGCCGCGTGACCTTCGGGCGCGAGAGTTTTCTGACAAGGGGTCGCCTGCTCCTTGCGGCCGTCGCGTGCGCGTGCGCGCTCCTCGGGGTCGCGTGTCGGCTGACGGAGCCCACGCCGGACGTGCGCGTCGAGCACGAGATTTCTCCCAGTCCCCCCGGAGTGGGGCCCACCACCGTCAACCTCAAGCTGACGGACTTCGCCTCCTCGAAGCCTTTGAGCGGCGCCCGCGTCCGTCTGGAAGGAAACATGACGCACGCGGGCATGACCCCGGTCTTCGCCGACGCGAAGGAGTTGGAGCCGGGGCGCTACCGCGCCACCCTCGAACTGACGATGGGCGGCGACTGGGTCGTCCTCGTCCACATCGTGCGGCCCGACGGTAGTCAGGTAGAACGTCAGGTGGACGTGAAGGGCGTCCGGGCGGAATAAGAAAGGTGCCTGAACGAACGACCAACCCGCCGCCCGCCGCAGCGGACTCGCCGCCCTTCGACCTGTTGCGAGTCCCCGTCATCGGCAACCTCCTGCGCCGCCGCCACGCGCGCACCGTCCTGCAGATTCCTCTCTTCGTCGTAGCCGCCCTGATGATTCTGCACGGCCTGACGGGGCCGCAGCTCGCGCCGAAGAACCTGGCGACGACACTAACCTGGGTTCACTTCCGCGGCGCGCTCGTGCTCGTCCTGCTCCTCGCCGGGAACTTCTTCTGCATGGCGTGCCCCTTCATGCTGCCGCGCAACCTCGCGCGGCGCTTCGTCAAGCCCCGGCGCAACTGGCCCCGCTTCTTGCGCAACAAGTGGCTCTCGCTCGCACTCTTCGTCGGGGTGCTCTTCGCCTACGAGCTGTTCGACCTCTGGGGCTCGCCCTTCTGGACGGCGTGGCTCGTCGTCGCCTACTTCGCGGGCGCGCTCGCGGTTGACTCTTTCTTCAAACACGCACCCTTCTGCAAGTTCGTCTGCCCGCTCGGCCAGTTCAACTTCGTCGCCTCGACCGTCTCGCCGCTCGAAGTGAAGGCGCGCGACCTTCAACGTCTGCGAGAGCTGCCGCACGAAGGACTGCATCCGCGGCCGACGCGAAGACCCCGTGTCTCCTGTAGTGATTCAGCGCGGCTGCGAGCTGGCCCTCTTCCAGCCGCGCAAGACGGGGAACCTCGACTGCACCTTCTGCCTCGACTGCGTGCAGGCGTGCCCGCACGACAACGTCGGCATCCTCAGCCGCCTCCCGGCCGAAGAGTTGTTGACCGACCCCGTGCGTTCGGGCGTCGGCATCCTCTCACGCCGCAGAGACCTTTCGGCGCTCGCCATCGTCTTCACGTTCGGCGCGCTCCTCAACGCGTTCGGCATGGTGAGTCCCGTCTACGCGCTGGAAGGCTGGCTCGCCTCGACGCTTCACTTGCAGCGTGAGGCGCCCGTGCTCGGGCTCATCTTCGCGCTGTTCCTCGTCGCCGAGCCCGTCGTCCTGCTCGGCGCGGCGGGCTGGCTGACGACGCGCTGGGCGGGTCGCGGCGGCGGAGTGCTTCAGGCGGTCGTGCGTTACTCCTACGCGCTCATCCCGATGGGCTTCGGCGTCTGGCTGGCACACTACGGCTTCCATTTCCTGACGGGGCTGCTCACGTTCATCCCCGTCGCGCAGAGCGCGGCCGCGGCCGTCGCGGGCTGGCCCGTCCTCGGAGAGCCCGCGTGGCACTTCACCGGACTCCCCGAGAGAGTCGTCTACCCTTTCGAGCTGGGGTTCCTGGGCTTGGGGCTGCTCGGCTCTTTGCTGTTGACGTACCGCCTCGCCGAAGATGAGCCGAGCGCGAGGCGCGGGCGCGTCTTCGCCGTGTGGGCGGCTCTGTGTGTCGCGCTGTGGGCCTCCGGCCTCTGGCTGATGTCGCAGCCGATGGAGATGCGCGGCACGTTCCTGGGGAACTGATGCGGGCGTGCAACTACAGATCGGATTTCGTGAGGGCGAGACTCGGAAGCCTCCTGCTGACGGCCGGACTGTTGCTCGCAGTCAGCGCCGACGCCTTTGCACACGAAGGGCCGCCGTACCCCATCATCGTCGATAAGACCCTCGGGCCGTGCGTGCTTTCGGTCTGGTCGGACCCGGACGTGGGCACGGGCACGTTCTTCTTCATCCTTGAGCCGGCGCCCGGCGGCCAACTCCCCGACGACGTACGCATAGACATAGGCGTGCGCCCCGCGAGCGGCAGGCTCCCCGAGGCCGTCTACGCCGCCGAGCGCGAAGACCAGGGCGGGCGCGTGCAGTTCAAGGCCCTCGTGCCCTTCGACGCCGAGGAGCTTTGGCGCGTCCGCGTCAGCCTCCGAAGCGCGCAGGGCGGCGGCGAGACCGACGACCGACGTGGAGGTGACGCCGCCCGGCTACGGCCGTTGGGACTTGCTCATCTACCTCCTCCCGTTCGCGGCCGTCGGCGCGCTGTGGCTGCGCGCGATCGTTAAAGGCCGGGGCCGCGGCCGGCCCTCACGCGGCTAGCTCACGCCGCCCGCCGTGCCTCCAACTAAAGTTGGAGAAGATGCCTCACCTTCGGTCTCATGACACGCACCGCCCTTCGTGTTAGCTTGCGTCCGTCAGTCACCACACACCCAGTCCCGAGTTAAGCGAACCGAAGGCCGCGCACTTCCCTCCTTTACTTTGTTCAGGCAGTTCAACTCTTGCCCCGAGGAGATTTTCAACTTGAAGCAGCTCTTCGCCATCGCGGCGTGCGTCGCGCTCTTAGCCGCCTTCGCCCCCAACCTCCGCGCCCAGCAGGCCGCCGCCACGCTCGGCGGGGTGGTGAGCGACCCGAACGGGGCCGTCGTCTCCGGCGCCCTCGTGACGCTGACGCAGCAGTCCACGGGCGTCAAACGCGAGACGACGACCAACGGCGAAGGCTTATACACCCTGACCAACCTCGCCGCCGGCGACTACCGACTGGGCGTGAGCGGCGCCCGGGTTTAAGGCGCCCCCGCTCATCGTCACCCTTCAGGTCGGCCAGAGCACGACCTCCACGTCCCGCTCGAAGTCGCCTCGGTCGTCGCCGACACCATCACGGTCGCCGACGCGGGCTCGCTGATAGACCAGACCTCGTCCAAAGTTGACGGCGTGGTCGGCGCGCGCGAGATCGCGAGCCTGCCTCTGAACGGCCGCAACTTCCTCGAACTCGCGCTGCTCATCCCCGGCAACGCGCCCGCGCCGAACTTCGACCCGACGAAGACGAACACGGTCGTCATCTCCTCGGCCGGGCAACTCGGCCGCGGCGGGAACGTGACGGTTGACGGCGCCGACACGAACGACGACGTGGTGGGCGGCGCGGTGCAGAACGTCTCGCAGGACGCGGTGCAGGAGTTCCAGATCGCGACCAACCGCTTCTCGGCGCAGCTCGGCCGCTCCGGCTCGTCCGTCATCAACGTCGTCACCAAGTCCGGCTCGAACGAGCTGCACGGCTCCGGCGCGTTCTACTTCCGCGGGAGCCTGTTCCAGGGTCTGCCCGCCACCTTCGACCGCACGCTCGACGAGCCGCCCTTCGACCGCCAGCAGTATTCGTTCACGCTCGGCGGCCCTTTGAAGAAAGACAAGGCGTGGTTCTTCGGCTCCGTCGAGTACCGCAATCAGGACGGCGCGACGCTGGTCGGGCGTGCG
Organism: uncultured Acidobacteriota bacterium; assembly: GCA_963726735.1. GTDB lineage: Bacteria > Acidobacteriota > Blastocatellia > Pyrinomonadales > Pyrinomonadaceae > QHXN01. The sequence goes on along the minus strand of CAVSDM010000016.1, from coordinate 866,630 downwards.
CGACCTCGCGAGCCGTTCCATCAGGCGGGCGACCGCCGCCGCCCCGCTCAACGACCTTCTGAGCACGGAGCGTCTGGACTGGCAGCCCTCGGCGCGCGACCACCTCTTCTTCCGCTACTCGCTCCAGCGCGAAAACGACGTGGCGGCGAGCACGCTCGACCGCGCCATCGGCTCGGCCTCGCAGCGGCAGGCGAGCGTCAACAACACGCACTCCTTCCTCGCGAACTACACGCGCGTCCTCAGCCCACGCGACGTGAACAGCTTCAACTTCAGCTACAGCACCTTCTTCAACGACATCGAGCCGGTCGCGCCGGGGCCGCAGCTCACCTTCCCGAGCATTCAGGACGGCGCCTCCTTCCGCGTCCCGCAGGGCACGAAGCAGCGCCGCCTCCAGTTCAGCGACGCGCTGACGCTGGTGCGCGGCAACCACACCTTCAACGTCGGCGGCGAGGTGCAGCGCGTCGATGCCGGACTTCGACCTGCGCGTCTTCCAGCAGGGCCGCGATCGAGTTGATCGAAGACTTCCCCGACTTCGACCGCAACGGCGACGGGCGCGTGGACGACAACGACCTGCTCTTCGCCGTCACGCTGCGCAGCGGCAACCCCACGCGCGGCGCTCGTCATCCCCGACGCCGACAGTTACTACCTCGCGGGCTTCATCCAGGACGACTGGCGCGTCCACCCACGGCTCACTCTGAACCTCGGCCTGCGCTACGAGCTCGACACCGACGTGAAGAACGTCAGCCGGGTTGACCAGCTCAACCCCCTCATCCTGCCCTTCCTGCGCGGCGAGCGCGCGAGCGCGACAAGAACAACTTCGCGCCCGCGCGTCGGGTTCAACTACGCGACGAAGGACGGGCGCACGAGCCTCCACGGCGGCTACGGCATCTACTACGACCGCATCACGCTGGAGATTCAATCGTTGGAGCGCGGACTCGACGGCCGCGCGCTGCCCATCGAGGTGCGGGCCGGCAACGTCTTCTTCATCCCCGAGGCGTGCCTCTTCGACCCCGCGTGCGGCCAGTTCCCGCCGCCCGCCCCGACGCTCGCCAACCCCTTCACCGGCTTCATCCTCACGGGCGCCGGCGCCTCCGGCATCAACATCATCGACAACGACATGCAGAACCCGATGGTGCAGCAGTTCAACGTCGGCGTGCAGCGCGAGTTCGGGACCGACTACGTGCTGCGCGCCGACTACCTGCACAACTTCGGCACGCACTTCATCATCGGCCGCACCATCGGACAGGTCTTCAACCCCGTCGTCGGCGGCCCGGACGCCGTGGTCAACCTTGAGTCGAGCGTGAAGACGAAGTACGACGGGCTGCTCGTGAGCTTCGAGAAGCGTTTCTCGCGCCGCCACCAGTTCCGCGCCAGCTACACGCTCTCGAAGGCTTTCAACTACGCGAACGACGACCAGATTCCCTTCTCGAACGGGCCGCTCAACCCCGGCAACCTTCAGCTCGAATACGGGCCGACGCCGAACGACCAGCGCCACCGCTTCGCCTTCGCGGGCGTCTTCGACGCGCCGTACGGCGTCCGCGTCGCCCCGCTCCTGACGCTCGCGTCCGGCGTGCCGATGGACATCCTCCTGCCGGGCGGCGGCGCGCGCATCCCGCAGTTGCAGCGCAACGCGGGCGGCCGCCTGTTCAAGACGGGGGCGGAGCTGAACGCCTTCATCACGCAGGTCAACGCGGCGGGCGGCGTGGGCGGGCAGCCGCTCCCGCTCGTCCGCGACGACGCGCGCTTCAACGACGGCTTCAGCTCGTTCGACCTGCGCCTCTCGAAGCTCTTCCGGCTCGGCGAGCGCGTGAGCGTCGAGCCGATGGTCGAAGCCTTCAACCTCTTCAACGTGACGAACGTGCTCGGCTTCTCGAAGTCGAACTACTCGGGCTTCTCGAACGTGCTGGTGCGCGACAGTCAACGACCCTTCGAGCCCCGGCTTCCTGCGCTCGTCGAGCTTCGGCCGGCCCGTCACGACGGCCGGCGGGGTCTTCGGCTCCGGCGGCCCGCGCGCCTTCCAGTTCGCCGCGCGCGTGACTTTCTGAGACAAGCTGTCCACGTCGGAAGGCTACGGGGTCGCGTCGATTTGAACGCGGCCCCGTAGCCTTCCGCACGACCCGCGCTTGTCGCGTTCGGGGTCGCGTATGTAACATCTGCGCACCTCAGAAACTTTTTGGAGGAGACGAACATGAGCGAAACGGAGCCGCGCGCGAAGGCGTTCGACCTTCGTGCCGTTGACGAGATCATCGCCGGGACGGTGGCACCCGCCGCCGCCGAGGTGGATAGGGCCGGAGCCTTTCCCCGCGCGGCGCTCGATGCATTCGGTCGGGCGGGACTGCTGGGGCTGGTCAGCTCACGCGAGGTGGGCGGGCTCGGGGAGTCGCACCGGGCCGCGACGCAGGTCGTCGAGCGTGTGGCCTCGGCCTGTGCCTCGACGGCGATGGTGCTCTGTATGCACTACGCGGGCGCCGCCGTCATCGAGGCGCACGGGCCGCGCGAAGTCCGCGAAGCGGTCGCGCGCGGAGAGCACGTCACGACGCTCGCCTTCTCGGAGCAGGGGTCGCGCAGCCACTTCTGGGCGCCCGTCAGCACGGCGGCCGCAGACGAACGGGGCGTCCGGCTCGACGCGCGGAAGAGCTGGGCCACTTCGGCCGGGGAAGCAGACTCTTACGTCTGGTCGAGCCGCCCGCTGGCGGCCGAAGGCCAGAGCACCATCTGGCTCGTCCCGGCCGACGCGGCCGGACTCTCCGTCCCCGCGCCGTTCGACGGGCTGGGTCTGCGCGGGAACAGTTCTTCCCCCGTGACGGCCGAGGGCGTCCGTATCCCGCGCGAAAACATGCTCGGCGCGGACGGCGGCGGGTTCGACGTGATGATGGGCGTCGTGCTCCCCTACTTCCAGTTGATGAGCGCAGGCTTCTCGGTGGGGACGATGGAGGCGGCGACGACGAAGGCCGCCGCGCACGTCGCCGGCACGAAACTGGAACACTTGGGGGCCGCGCTCGCCGACCTGCCGACGGTGCGCGCCTACCTCGCGCGGATGCGCATCAAGGACGGACATGTGTCGGGCGCTGCTCGAAGACACTCTGAACGCGCTCGAAACGGGTAGAGAGGACGCCATGCTGCGCGTGCTTGAGGTCAAGGCGGCGGCGGGCGAATCGGCGACCGAGGTCACGGAGCTGGGCGATGCGCGTCTGCGGCGGCGCGGCCTTCCGCAAAGAGGTCGGCGTCGAGCGACACTTCCGCGACGCGCGCGCCGCGACGGTGATGGCGCCGACGACGGACGTGCTCTACGACTTCATCGGCAAGGCCGTGTGCGGCCTGCCCCTCTTCGGTTGAGGCAAAGTGACCAAGACGGCCATGAGCGATTCAAACACTCTTCTCTTAGGCGCGGTCGCATACGACCCGAAGGTGGTGACGATCTGGGAAGGCTTCAAAGCCCACTTCTCGCGCCACGCCCTCGACTTCGACTACGTCCTCTATTCAAACTACGAGCGGCAGGTCGAGTCACATCTGGCGGGACACTTTCACGTCGCGTGGAACTCGCCGCTCGCGTGGGTCAGGGCGCGACGCCTCGCCGCGGCGCGCGGCCAACAGGTCGAAGCCGTCGCCATGCGCGACACGGACCAGGACCTGACCTCCGTCGTCGTCGTGCGGAGTGATTCCGGCGTTCAGTCCGTCGCCGACCTGCGTGGCAAACGCGTGGCCGTCGGCGCGCTCGACTCGCCTCAGGCGACGCTCATCCCTCTCTCTCATCTCAGGACGCACGGGCTCAACCCCGGCGAAGACTTTGAGGTCATCTACAAAGACCTGCTCGGCGGGAAGCACGGCGACCACATCGGCGGCGAGCGCGAGGCCGCCCGCGCCCTCCTCGCGGGCGACTGCGAAGCCGCCTGCATGATTGACGGCAACCACCTCCTCTTCGTCAACGAGGGGACGCTCCCGGCGGGAGCGACGCGCGTCCTGACTCAGACCGAGCCTTACGACCACTGTAACTTCACCGTGAGCCCCGAGGCGCCTGCGGGACTCGTGTCGCGCTTCCTTGAGCTGTTGCTCGGGATGTCTTACGACGACCCGGAGGTGCGCCCGCTCCTCGACCTGGAGGGGCTCAAGGAATGGCGCGCGGGCCGGGTTCGGGGTTACGAGGCGTTGGAGCGTGCGGTTGACGAGGCGGGGTTCTATGACGCGGCCGGGAACATCACCATCGACGGTTATCGATATTAAAGAGCTGGGTCTGGACCGCGGCGCACACCTTCTGCTCAAGAGGGCTCTGGCCGGACTGCGGGTCGGAGAGATGCTCGGCGTCCGTGGAAGCGCCCCCGACCTCGCCGTCCACCTGCGCGGCTGGTGCCGCTCTCAGGGCCACGAGGTCATCTGGCCTGAGCCCGCCGACGGGTTGTCTGATGAGGCTGCGGAGCGGGACTCGCCCCTCGTGGCGAGTGTCGTCCGCGGGGCGGCGGCGGGCGGGCGCTGGCGCGGCGCGGAGGCGGCGGGCGGAACAGACCCGCGCGAGCCGGGCGCCGTGGTCGAACACCCTCCGGCGCGTTGGGGACTGGCCGCGCGGGGCGCCGTCGTGGAGGCCGGCGGGCCTGAGTACTACTTCCGGCTCGACTCGAAGGCCGAGGTCTGGGCGGAGAGCGTCCCGCGCCTCTACCGACAGGCGGCGGCGGCGCAGTGGGACCCCGCGACGGCCATAGATTGGGACACGCCCTTCGAGCTGGAGCCGGAGATTGAGACGGCCGTCGTGCAGGTGATGACCTACCTCATCGAGAACGAGACGGCGGCGCTGCTGGTCCCCGCGAAGTTTCTCGCACAGCTCCACCCACACTTCCGCGAGGCCATGCAGCTTCTCTCCATCCAGGTCGCGGACGAAGCGAGGCACGTCGAGGTCTTCACACGGCGGGCCACTCTGCGGCGGAAGGAGGCGCTCGGCCTCTCGACCGTGGGCGGGCAGCAGTCGCTGAAGACCCTCTTCGACGAGCCCGACTTCACGCACGCCTCCTTCCTGCTGTCTGTCCTCGGCGAAGGGGCGTTCCTGAATCTGTTATGGTTCCTCGAACGTTATGCGCCCGAGCCCTTGACGCGACAGGTCGCGCGCCTCGCCGCGCAGGACGAGGCGCGCCACGTGGCCTTCGGCATGGGGCATCTGCAATACGCCATCGCCCTCGACCCGACACTGAAAGAACGGCTCGCGTCGGCGGCCGTCAGGCGGCATGACGCCCTGGCGCAGACGGCGGGGTTGAACGAGGAGGTGTTCGACGCCCTCGTCATTCTCGCGGCGGGCGGGTGGGAGCCGGACGCCATCGCGGCGGGCTTCGAGAAGGTGCAGACGCTCAAGCGAGAGATGACGGCCGACCGAACGACCCGCCTCATCAAACTGGGATTCACCCCTGACGAAGCCAGCGCCCTCTCAAACCTCCACACGCGGAACTTCATGTAACTAACGCCCTGGCCGAGACGCGCGCCCGCGGGCGGTGACCCCTTCTCCTTTGCCCGAGGTCAGGGACTCTTCTGCCTCGTGATCATCACCATCAGCGCGTCGCCCGGCGTTCGGCTGTAGGCGACCCGGTAACCGGCCTGCGGGTAGTTGCTCATCCGGTACATGGAGCCGTCCGGCCTGGCCTCGATCTCCGCGCCGAGCACCGAAAACGACGTGCCGGTGAAGTGACCGCGCCTGCGCACCCCGGCCGTCCGCGCGCTACGATCCATCCGTCACCCCGGACCAGGACGTTCCACGTGCAGCTACGTCCCTCTATAATCGTTCTATGATTTAACGGGACCGGTTGCTGTAATAGGATAGTGTCTTGTCAGTTACCGCGGGAAGGTCGGAGGGAGGCGGAAGGGTGCGCATTCTTTTGGTCGAAGACGAGCCGAGCGCCGCTCAGATGCTCGCCAAGGGGCTGCGCGAGGAGGCGTACGCGGTGGACGTGGCGGGCGAAGGCGAGAGGGCGCTGGAGCTGGCCTTCGTTAACGACTACGACCTCGTCATCCTCGATGTCATGCTGCCGCGCAAGGGCGGCTTCGAGGTCTGCCGCGAGTTGCGCGCGCGCGGCGCGGCCGTGCCCGTCCTGATGCTCACGGCCCGCGACGCGGTCGAGGACAGGGTCGCGGGACTGGATGCGGGGGCCGACGACTACCTGCCGAAGCCTTTCGACTTCGAGGAGCTGCTCGCGCGCGTGCGCGCGCTGCTGCGACGCAGGCCCGCCCTCTACCCCGAAGTCATCAACGTCGCCGACCTCTCCATCGACACGCGCGCCCGCCGCGCGCGGCGCCGGGGGCGCGACGTGGAACTCACGGCCAAGGAGTACGCGCTCTCGAGTACCTCGCGCGGCGGGCCGACGAGGTGGTGGGCCGCGCCGACATCGCCGAGCACGTCTGGGACGAATCCTACGACCCCTTCTCGAAGGTCATCGAAGTGTTCATCCAGCGCCTGCGCCGGAAGGTTGACGAAGGACACGACGTGAAGCTCATCCGCACGCGGCGCGGCGAGGGCTACACGCTGACGGCGAGGGGGACGGACGCCGATGATTAACACGGTCAGGGGCCGCCTCACGCTCTGGTACGTGAGCGCGCTCGCGCTCATCCTCGTCGCGTTCGGCGTCGCCGTCTACGTCATGCTGTCGCGCTCGCTCCACCGGCGCGTGGACGAGGCGCTGCGCTCGACCCTCGAAATCTCGATCACCTCGCTGACGCACGACACGCAGGAGGGGCAGTCGAGTCAGAGCGCCGCGCAGAGCACGACGGCCGAGCTGTCCCACCCGCAGCAGGCGATGATGATCTTCGACGGCGCGGGGCGACTGCTCGCCGAGCACCCTTACGAACAAGACCTGCACATCCGCCCGCCCGACCTCGGCGCGATACCCGACGACGAGGTCTACCTCTACACGGTCGCCGAGGAGGGCGACGCCGACGACCATCACCGCCTCGCCGTGCGCCGCGTGCGGATTCCTCCCGCCGACACTCCGTACATCATCCTCGCCAGCCAGCCGCTCGAAGCGGTCGAAGACGAGTTGGAGTCGCTCCGGGAGATTCTCTACCTCGCGACGCCGGCGGTGCTGCTCGTGGCCGGGCTCGGCGGCTGGTTCCTGGCCCGCCAGGGTCTCGCGCCGGTGGGCGCGATGGCGAAGAGGGCGCGCCAGATCGGGGCCGGCAGTCTCGACCGGCAGTTGCCCGTCGCCAACCCGCGCGACGAGCTGGGCCAACTCGCCAACAGTTTCAACGAGCTGCTCGCGCGCCTCGACGCGGCCTTCGACGAGCAGCGCCGGTTCATGGCCGACGCCTCGCACGAGTTGCGCACGCCGCTCTCGGTGATGAGCACGGCGGCGGGCGTGACGCTGAAGAAAGCGCACCGGGAGGAGGAGGAGTACCGCGAGGCGCTTCAGATGATGGCCGAGCAGACGCGGCGTCTCTCGCGCATCGTGCAGGACATGTTCATCCTCGCGCGCGCCGACGCCGGACATTACCCTCTGCAAAACAGGGCGCTCTACCTCAACGACCTGCTCGACGAAGTCGCGCGGGCCGGGGGCCTGCTGGCCTCCGACAAGGACGTGACCGTGGAGTTGACGAACCTGCCGGAGGCCGCCTTCCACGGCGACGAAGACCTGCTCCGCCAGATGGTCATGAACCTCCTGGATAACGCCGTGAAGTTTACGCCCGCGCGCGGCGTCGTCAGGCTAAGTCTGACGAGGCGGGCGGACGAGTATCTGCTCTCGGTCTCCGACACCGGGCCGGGCATCCCCGCGGCGGCGCGCGACCACGTCTTCGAGCGTTTTTATCGCGCGGACAAGGCGCGCTCGCGCTCCGAAGACGGCGGCGCGGGCCTCGGGCTCGCCATCGCCCGTTGGATCGCGCAGGCCCACGACGGCGACCTCGAACTCGCAGACTCGGACGGCGCCGGCGCGACCTTCATCGTCCGGCTCCCGTTTCCCGCCCGTAACTGACTGTCGGCTCAACACTTCAGGCGTTTACCGTCCGTTTACCCTGGATTTGATAGTCTTGGCAGATAAACGAGAAGGCATCGGGTCTGTCATTAAGGGGGCGAGTTTTATGAGCTACAGAGTGAAGATGATTCTGCCGGTCGTCGGCATGTTCTTACTCTTCGCGTGCGTCGTGTTGGCGGTCGTCCGTGAAGCCAACGAAGCGTCGCCGCTGCGGCACTCCGTCATCGGCCCGGCGGCCGACGTGGTCTCCTTCGACGGGGGCACGTTCGAGGCGTCGGGCGTCGCACACGTCCCCGGCACCGACGGCGTGCTCTTCGTGGACGACGGGCGCAACGAAGAAGTCTTCTGGATGAGGCTCGGCGAGGGGCGCACACAGGCGGGCGCGATCAAGCCGGTCAAGCTCGGCGTGAGCATCATCGACCTCGAAGGCATCACGACGGACGGCACGCACTTCTACGTCGTCGGCTCGCAGTCCAAGTCGAAGGGCGGCGACCTCGCGGGGCTCGTGCGCTTCAGGTTCGACGCGCGGGGGGAGCGCACCGAGGGCGTCGAGTCGATCTCAGGGCTCAAGCGTTTCCTCGCGGAGAACGTGGCCGAGTTGCGCGGGATGGCGGAGCGGAAGTACAAGGACGGCGGCATCAACGTCGAGGGGCTGGCGTGGGACGCGCGCGGGCGCCGGCTCCTGCTCGGCCTGCGCTCGCCGGTCGTCGATGGTCACGCGCTCGTCGTGCCGCTGCGGCTGCGCGACGCGCGCGGCACGTTCTCTTATGACAACCTCGAAGTGGAAGGGGCGAAGGCCATCAGGCTGCCGCTCGGCGGGGCGGGCGTCAGGAGCATCGAGTACGACGAGCGCGCGCAAAGCGTTCCGCGTTATCGCCGGCGCGGGGCCGAACTCCGAGAAGCTGGACTTCAAGCTCTGGGAGTGGGACGGCGACGCCGCGCGGCCCGCGCTCCGCGAGGCGGGCACGTACGACCGCAGGCTCAAGCCCGAAGGCGTCACGCGCGTCTCGTCGGCGGGCCGCGACTTTACCTTCATCGTCTTCGACACGAGCGGCTACGCGGCGACGGATTAAGGGAGGTGTTTTCGCCTCCCCCATTTTGGAATTTTTTAATCGCCCGCGTGACTCAACACGGTGGCAGATCATTCCCCCTGCGCAAGCCTCTCGCGGCTGCCGGCAGACTAGTCGGCGCGGCCCTCGGCTACCTCCTGACGAACGTCTTCCCCGCGCTCGGCCTGTTGCTGTCGCTCGGGCTGGTCGCGGCGGTAGGCGCCCTGTTCCTCTTCTACGGGCTGGCCGAAGAGGTGCACGAGGGCGACACGCGGCGGTTCGACGAGTCGGCGCTCGCGCTCGTCAACGGGTTCGCGTCGCCGGCGCTGACCTCCTTCATGCGCGCCGTGACCTACCTCGGCTCGAACGCGTTCCTCGCGGGCGCGGGCGCGTGCGTCCTGCTCGCCTTCGTCCTGACGCGGCGGAGGCGCGAGGCCGTCATGCTGCTGTTGACGATGGCCGGGGCGTCCCTCCTCAACTTCACGCTCAAACAGCTCTCCGGGCGTGAGAGGCCGGAGCCCTTCTTCGGCACGCCGCTCCCGGAGTCCTACAGCTTCCCGAGCGGACACGCGCTGCTCTCCTTCTGCTTCTACGGGTTGATCGCCGCCGTGATAACGGCGCGCATTGAAGGAACGGGGCGGCGCGCCTCCGTCTGGGCCGCGGCAGTTTTGCTGGTCGCACTCATCGGCCTCTCCCGCGTCTACCTGGGCGTTCACTACCCGAGCGACGTGGCCGCCGGGTACGTCGCGGCGTTCGTCTGGCTGGTGATCGTGGCTTCGGCCGACCGGATAATGGAAGCCCGCCTTCGGCTAAAAGCGGCGAACATTAAAGGCGAAGACAACGCCCGAGGGGTGGAGTGAACGCGTGCCTGTCACCTTCCGCGGGAAACAACTTGTCGAAGCCCTATAGGTCACCACGAACATATCCGGCGGGCGGTTGAGTTCAGCGCACCTTGTCAGGCTCGTCTTTCATCCGCGTGTCTATCGCGACCCAGTTAACTTCCCAGGTCTTGCCCCCGTCATCCGAGAATGCCTGTTCAAAACGGCACGAGTTCGGAGTGACATCCGAGATAACGAATCGAACAAAGATCGCCCGCCCGTTAAGCGATTCCTGGCCGTAGAACTCGCCGCGCCCGTCCTTGAACTCGCCGATGACGGGCGGGCTCAGGGTGCCGCCGGCGCTGTTGGAGAAATTGAGGCTCCACTGGCGGGCTTCGGGATTGTATAGACGCAGGGACAGACCCTCGATGCGCCCCGCCGGGCCGCCGACATCCAGTTCTACCAGATTGGCGCGGCCATTCCAGACCTTGCGGACGACGGTCGTGCCCTCGTATTCGACCCAGGTGTTGGAGCCGGTCAGGGGGCGCAGGAGACGCTTCAGGCGGGTCTTCCAGGTGCCGATCTCGAAGTCGAAATCGCGCTGACCATCCCGCTTCGCGGGAACGCTTTGGGGGCTTGTTCTCGCCGCGTCCGGACTCTGCCGCGCGATACCCTGAAGGGGTTGCAAGGCGGCGATTAGAATGAACGATAAGAGATAAGCTCGGAAATGTCTGGGCGCGCCCATCATCGTGTCCTCAAAGTTTGTCTGCTTTACTCATGCGAAATCGTCAGGACGCGGCGCGGGTATGGCCCGCGCCGCGAAGAGCTTGATGAACTCCTCGCGCCGCCCCGGCTTGCTTCGATAGCTGCGGACTTCTACTATCACGGCTGACCTCCGGAGGATTTAACTCTATGAGCTTCGCCGAGAAATATAGCCCGATTCGTAAGTCTGTAAAGAAGGAACCTTCAGGTAACGTTGCGCGCCGGCGGCGGCCGAACCCGGTGAGCGGGTGTCCGCTGACCGCCGCGCTGGCCGCAATCGGCGGCAAGTGGAAGTTGATCATCGTGTACTGGCTGGCCGAGTCGCCGAGGCACTTCGCCGCCATCCGGAAGGAGATGCCCGGCATCTCGCAGAAAGTCCTCACGCAACAACTCCGCGAGTTGGTTAGCGACGGGCTCGTGAGCCGGCGGCCGACGGGCGTGGTCCCGGCCCCCGTCGAGTACTCGCTGACCGAGTACGGTCAATCACTGCTGCCTCTGTTGGAGAACATACGGCTCTGGGGCCGGACTCACCTCGAACACCTGATCGCTCAGGCCGGCACGCCCGCGGGTGACCCGTGAACCTTCAAGCGCCTCGTGCTTACTATTCTTCCAGCCAGCCGCCCGTGAACCCCGCGCTCCGCAGGCCCCCGGCCATGTAAGGGCACTGCCTCATCAGCCGCCAGAAGAAGCCCGAGCGGTAGTTCTCGATCATCAAAACTATCGGCCCCTGATCGAGTCCGTAATAGCCTTTCGCGTGCCAGCCGTGATTGTCCCGGGAGCCGTCCGTGAAGGTCGGGTTGAAGCTGCACTTGAAGCCGTACTTGCTCATCATTTTCGGGTAGGCTTCGTCCATGTGCCGGATGGCCGGCAGCACGATCTCCGGCGCGAACGGCAGCGAGGCGACCGCCGCCCACGGGGCGATGGTGCCGTCGTCCGGGCCGTAAGGGATGCCCCGCGCCCTGTAGTCGTAGAAGCGGCGCGGGCGTCCGTCTATCTTGAGCGTCGCGGGGCCGGGGCCGTCGCTCGCCGTAATGCCCCAACAGCTCTCGTTATAGCCTTTGAACTTTTTCGGATTGCGGATCGCGTACTGCCGCTGCGCGTAGGTGGCGCGGCGGCTGTTCTCGAAGTAGTCGATGCCGCGCGCGCGCATGTACTCGTCCTGTATGCCGCGGAAGTCTATCCAGACGTGCGAGAGCTGGTGGATGAAGAGCGGCCCGGCGTAGAGGAACTCGTGGCCGTAGAGCTTCCGCCAGCGGTAAGTCTTCGTCCAAGCCCCGTAGCTCTCCGCGGGCAGCGGGTGCGTCGGCGAGCCGAGGCCGAGCACGTAGAGCAGCAGCGCCTCGCTGTAGCCCTCCCAGCGGTACTTGAGGAAGCCGCGCTCCGGCGTCCACCCGTGCGCGACCGTGAGGCCGCCGTTCTGCGCCCAACGCCAGTCGGCGCGGCGGTAGAGCGCGTCGGCCAGCGTGCGTATCTCGCGCTCGGCGCTCGTCTCACGCTGAAAGTACGCGGCGGAAGCCAACGCCCCGGCGAGCAGGAAGGTCGTGTCAACCGTTGACAGCTCGGACTCCCAGGCGCGCCGCCCGGTCTTCATGTTTAGGAAGTGGTAGAAAAATCCTTTGTGGCCCGTCGCGTCGGGCTCTTCTCCCTGCGGGCTGTTCCAGAAAAACCGTAGCGTCGTGAGCGTCCGCTTGACGGCATCGGCGCGCGAAAAATACCCGCGCTCTGCGCCGACCGTGTAAGCCGCGAGCGCGAGCCCGACGACGGCGATGCTACAGTGTGCGCCCGCGCGCGTGTTGTCGGGCACCAGCCCGTTTTGTGGATTAGTCTCTTTGAGGAAATACCCGAACGTGTCGCGCTGGAGCTTGTCCAAAGCCCCTTCGTTCGCCCCCGCCTCACTCATGCGCGCGCACCTCCGTCCGCTCCCTGTCGTCCGTGCATGAGCTAACTATGGCACAGACCTGCGCCCCTGCGTCCAGCGCCCGCGCGTAAAGTCCGGGAACTTAACCGGCACGGAGCCCTTCGCGACGGATATCTCGCTGAGAGGCCCGGGCACGCTCCAGGCGGCCGCGTCGTAAACGTCCATGTCCGGCGTGAGCCCCCGCCGCATACACTCGACCAGCCGGTAGCACATCAAATAGTCCATGCCGCCGTGCCCGCCCAGACGCCGCGCCGTCTCGCCCTCCTTGCGCCAGAGTTCGTGTTCATACTTCGCCTTAAACTTATCCGTGCTCTGCCAGGTGTGCCCGCCCTCCTGCCCGTCTAAAAAGAGGCGCGAGGGGTAGTCGCGGAAGATGCCTTTCGTCCCCTGAATCAGGTTGATGCGGTCGTACGGGCGCGGCGTGCTGACGTTGTGTTGGAGCATGATCGAACGACCCTTGGCGGTCTTGACGAGGGAGGTGTTGTAATCGCCGCACCTGTACACCTCCTTCTGACGTGGGTCTTCGGCCGCGAGATGCTCCTTCCGGTAAGCCTCAAGCCCCCAGTGCCCCGAACTCATGCCGACGAGGTACTCGAACTTGTCGCCGCGGTTGATGTTCATGTAGTTGGCTAAAGGGCCCAGGCCGTGTGTCGGGTAGAGGTTGCTGTCGCGCAGGGTGTGATGACGACGACGCCACAACCCTTCGTCGCGCGTCTCGAACAGGATGTGGCGCAGGTCGTGGTTGTAGGCGCACTCCCCGTGAACGAGTTCGCCGAGGAGCCCGGCGCGGATCATGTTCAGGACCAGCAGCTCGTCGTAGTCGTAGCAGCAGTTCTCCATGATCATGCAGTGCCGCCGCGTCCGCTCCGAAGTCTCCACCAGCTTCCAGCAGTCCTCGACCGTGTAGGCGGCCGGGACCTCCGTGCCGACGTGCTTGCCCGCGCGCATCGCGGCCAGCGCCTGCGGCACGTGCCACTCCCAGGGCGTGGCGATGTAGACGAAATCAACGTCGGCGCGCCCGACCGCCTCCTCGTACCCGCGCTCACCCTTGAAGTAGAGGGCGGGCGTCTTCTGCCCCGCCTGCTCGACGAGAGCCTTCGCCTGTTGCACCTTCTCCTCGACCACGTCGCAGAGAGCGGTCACCTCGACGCCCGGCACGTTCAGGAACTCCCGCAACACGCCGCGCCCGCGCAGGCCGGTGCCGACGACCGCGAGGCGCACCGTCTCGTAACGCTCGAACGGCACGTCGATCATCGAACGGTGCTCGGGCGGCGGCCCGTTGATGAGAGACTCCAGAGCCCCTTCGCCCGTCCCCGCCGCCGCAAGCGAGTGTGCGCCCGCGATTCCTAAGCCCGCCAGCGCGGCGTGGCGCAGCATCTCCCGGCGCGATAGTTTGTCGTCGCCCATTCGGTGCCTCCTCGATCTATGTTGTTTCTAAACGCGACGGCCCCGCTTCGCCGGCCGGCGCCTCGCCCGCCTCCTCGCCTTCGAGCGCGAGCAGGAGGGTCGAGAGGATCGCCAGCACCATCCCCGCCGTGACCAAAGGGTGCGGCACGACGCTGTAGATGGCGAGCGAGATGATGATGGTGATGACGGGCGCGACGGCGTTCGTCAGCGGGCTGACGATGATCGCCTTGCCGTGGCGGAAGGCGTAGACGAGGCAGAGCGCGCCGACCGAGTTCAAGCTCTGGATGACGGCCGCGAGGTACGGGCCGCGCGGCCCCCAGTTGATGGCCTGCCCGAAGTCGGTCATCAGGAGCGCCGCCGGGACGACGATGATGCCCGATACCGTCATGTAGAAGAAGATGCTCTCGGCCTTCATCGTCTCGTTGGCGAACTTCAAAGCCCACGCCTGGACGCCCCACGCGAAGAAGACGAGCAGCGCCAGCACGAACCAGAGCGTCCCGGCCGCCTCCTGCCGGTTGCCCGAGTAGGAGAGCAGCGGAATCGCCACGAGCGCGGCGCAGATGCCCAACCACCCGCGGCGGCTCGTCCGCTCCTTCAGGAGCAGCCACGACATCAGAATCGTCACCACGGGCGAGAGCGAGATGATGGGGAAGATGAGGTAGGCCGGCCCCACCCTCAGCGCCTGAAAGAGGACGATCTGCCCGCCCGCGCCGAGCAGCCCGATGAGCAGGCCGAGGACGACCGAGCGCCGGTCGCGCTCAAGCCTCCACCCGACGATCTTCAAGGCCACCAGCGCGGGCGGAATCATCGTCAGCGCCCAGACCGCGTAGCTGAGCGTGGCGGGGAAGCCCGCCTTCTCGGGCAGCTCGATGAGCGCGCCCCACACGCCCCAGAACGCCGTCACCACCAGCGAGTAGAGCAGCCACAGCCTGTTCTTCATCTTCACCCTCCGAGGAACGTCACGCGGCGCGCGGCCAGTTGTCGATGACGCGCGAGTAGAGGCGGACGGCGCGCTCCAACTGCTCGACCTCGACGTACTCGTCCTTCGTGTGCGCCTGCGCGATGTCGCCCGGCCCGCAGACGACCGTCTCGATGCCGGCGCGCGCGAGCTTGCTCCCGTCCGTCCCGTAGTGCGCGCCGCCGACCTCGCACTCCGCGCCGAACTCTTCGAGGTGCGCGCGCCGTACGGCCGACGCGACCGCGGCCTCGGGCGACGTGTCGAGCGCGGGGTCCAAAAGGTAAGGCTCCTCGAACTCAAGCTCGACATCTTCCCCGACCTCCGCACGCACGCGCGCCTCGCAGTCGCCGACGGCCGCGCGGCTGTCCTCGCCCGGCAGCAGGCGCCGCTCCATCTCGAACTCGCACAGGTCGGGCACGACGTTGACCGACTGCCCGCCCGCGACGCGCCCGACGTTGAGCGAGGGTGACCCGAGAAGCGTGTGCGGCGCGCGCTCCGCAAGCTCCCGCGCGTGGGCTTCGAGGGCTAGAAGGACGCGCGCGCCGTCGTAGATGGCGCTGCGGCCGAGTTGCGGCGTCGCGCCGTGCGCGCTCCTTCCCTTCACCCTCACGCGCCAGCGCGCCACGCCCTTGTGCGCGACGATGAGCGCGAGCCGCGTCGGCTCGCCCACGACGCACGCGCCCACGGGCCACGCGCGCTCGACGAGTTTCCAAGCGCCCGAGAAGGCGAACTCCTCGTCGGCCATCGCGGCGAAGACGACCGTCGCCGGGCGCTCCCGCCTTTCTGCGTAAGCCGTCACGGCGGCGAGCATCGCGGCGACGGGGCCTTTGGCGTCGCACGCGCCGCGCCCGTAGACGCGGCCGTCGCGCACGACGGGGTCGAACGGGTCGATTGCCATGTTGGCGACCGGCACCGTGTCCATGTGCGAGTTGAACATCAGGCCGCGGCGCGAGCCTTCGCCCGTGCCGCTCGCGTGCACGACGCCGATGACATTCTCGCGCCCCTCGAAGACCGTCTGCCGCTCGCAGTCTACGCCCGCGCGCCGCAGCACAGACTCGATGTAGTCGGCGACTTCACGCTCGACCGCCTCGCCCGGGCACGGGCGCATCGGATTGACGCTCGGGATTGCGATCAGGTCGCGCAACGTCTGTAAGACTTCGACGGCCATCTGTTCCTCTCTGCCGAAGGGTCAGCGCCCGCCGCCGCTCCCTGTGCGGCCGCGCGCGGGCGCGGACAACTCCGCAAGCTGTGTCTTCGCCAGCTCGTTCTGCGGGTCCAGCTTGAGCGCGCGCTCAAACGCGGCGCGCGCCTCCGCCGCGCGGCCGAGCGCCTTGAGGCCCGCACCGGCCAGGACGTAACGGATCGCGCCCTCGGGCGGGGCGGGCTCCGCCTCAAGCATCCGCGCCTCGTCGTTCAGGCTCGCGAGCCGCTGGTAGAGAGCGCGCGCCTCCTCGCGCCGGCCCACGCGTTCGAGCGCGAACGCCTTGTAGTAGTAGTGCTCGGACCACGGCTCGCTCGGCTGCGTCGGCGAGTTGAGCGGCTCGTCGGCCGCGCGGCGCCAGAGCCTCTCGGCCTCCTCGCGCATCCCGGCGGCCTCGAACTCGCCCGCGGCGGCGACATACTCGCGCGCCTGCGACTGCATCGAGGGCGCACCCGCGCCGAGGTTCTTCGGGGACTCGGTCGCGCGCAGGAACTCGCGCGCCGCCTCTGCGTGTCGCCCCGCGCGCCGGTGCTCGCGCGCGAGCCCCGTGTGCGCCTTGCGGAAGAGGCCGAGCGCGGCGAACTCGCCCTCGCCCGAGGTGAACTGCGTGCGCTCAAGCAGCGCCGCCGCGTCGGCGAAGCGACCGGCCTCGACGTACGCGGCGGCCGTCGCCTGCACGACCGTTGAGCGCTGGCGCACGACCTCGGGCGCATCTTCGAGCAGACGGATGCGGCGCGGCGTCGCGTTCATCTCGGCGAGCAGACGGTCGAGTTCGACGTAGAGGTGGAAGTCTTCCGAAGCGGCGGCGATGGCGCGCTCGTACTCGGCCGACGCCTCCTCCTTCTTCCCCGCGACGACCCAGAGGGCGCGCGCGAGGTTGCGGCGTGCGACGCCGTTCGACGAATCGAGCCTCACCGCTTCACGCCACGCGGCCAGCGCCTCCTCGCCGCGCTCCTTCGACGCCAAAACGTTCCCGAGGTAGTAGGCCGCGCGCCCGTCCGAAGGGTTCGCCGCCGCGGCCGCCCGCAGCACCGCCAGCTCCTCGACGCGGTGCGGGAAGACGAAGGCCGTGTCGCCCTTCGCCCCGAGCGCGTACTGCTCACGCGCGCGCGCCGCGTCGCCCGCCTTCTCATGGAAGTAGCCGAGCGCGTAGTGGAGCATCGCGTATGGCTTGCCTTGCGCGCCCGCGCGTCTGATTCCCTCTTCGAGCACGCCGCGGCCCTCCCCGAGACGACCGGCCGCGAGGTAGTCGAAGGCGAGTTCGAGCACCGAGTCGGGCTCGCGCGAGAGCAGACGCCGCAGCTCACCCTGTGCCCCGCGCGCCTTCGCGTCGTTCCCGCGCGCGCGTTGAATCTCGGACTGCTCGGCCAACGCGAAGTAGTCGAGCGGCGCCTCCCAGACGACCGCGTCGATGCGCTGCTGCGCCGACTCAAGCCGCCCCGCGACGCGCTCGGCCAACGCGAGCACGGTGCGCGCCTTGAGATCGCGCGGGTCGAGCAGCACGGCCTGCTGCAAGTGTTCGAGCGCGCCGGCCGTGTCGCCTGCGGTCAGGGCCATCTCGCCGAGGACGTAGCGCGCGACCGGCTCGCGGTGGCCGGCGCGCACGGCCCACATCAGTTGCTCGGCCGCCTCGACGCTGCGCCCCTGCGCCCGCCGCACCAACCCGAGGTAGTAGTGCGCATCGCTCGTATCTTTGTTGCGACGCAGCGCCGCCTCAAGGTGCTCGGCCGCGCGCTCGTACTCGCCGCTGCGATAGAAGGAGAGCCCGAGCGCCGTGTGCGCGGGCGCGAAACCCGCGTCGCGCTTGAGCGCCTCGTGGAAGGCCGCGCGCGCCGCGCGCTCGTTGCTCTTCTTGTCGGCGGCGAGCCCCTCGACGTACGCCTGCTCGGCGCTTGCAGGGGCCTTCGGGTCGGGCAGCGGGCGCGTGGCCGGCTTGAAGTCGGCGTTGCCGTCCGCGGGTGTGTCCGTGCCGTAGCGTAGCAACTGCCGACCGTCCTTCGCCTTCAGGGTGACGACGAGCGGCTTGCCCGCGGCGTCGGCCGGGACGTTGAAGGAGGTCGCGTGCGTCTTCGCCGGGTCGAGGTCTACGCTGTCGGAGTGTAGGCGGCGCCCGCCGGCTTCGACCGTCAACTCCGCGTCGTCGAACTTCGCGTTGGAGTTGACGGTGACCGTGGCGCGCGCGCCCTCGACCGAGACGTTGACGGCGGCGTCGCGCGTCGCCTCGTCGAAGCCGCCGCCCATGCGGTTGACGGGGAACCAGTACTCGGTGAAGCGCTCGACGCGGTGCGGCGCGATGAACTCGTGCTCCATCTGCGTCTCGAAGCGCCCGGCCTGAAACTCGACGTACTGTCCGTCCGAGTCGGTCAGCTTATCGACCCAGATGCGCCCGCTCTCGTCCGTGCCCCACGTCCAGGTCTTCTTGCCCGGCAGTTCCCTGTGGTCGGCGACGTGGACGATGCCCCAGTCGGACTTCTCGTAGTAGACGCCGAAGAAGTCGCGCTTCGAGTTGCGCGCGAAGAGCGACAGCTCGTTCTTCACCTCGCGGTAGGTGCCGATGTCCACGCCCTTCTCTTTGGGGAAGTCGTAGACGGGCCAGAAGGCGTGCGGGTAGGACTCGCGCATCGGGTAGACGAAGCGCATGTCTTCGGCCGCGGGCGCGGCGGCTGTGGACCAGTACCAGTAGCGACCGGGCGTCTCGCGCCGGTTGTTCAAGGTGACCTCGGTTTCGAGCGCCTTGCTGCCCGGCCGGAGGCGGCAGACGATAGACCACGACATGCGCTGCACGCGCTCGGTGTCGCCGATGACGACCGCCGCGCTGCCGTCCGCCTCCATCCGCGTCGCGTAATCAATCGGCGAGACGGTGGTCAGCGTGTGGCCGTCGGGGAAGTTCCACTCGATGCCGCCCGAGACCCACGCGCCGCGGATGGCGACCATCGCATACTTGACGACGTGGTTCGTGTAGAGCGCGTCGCGGTTCGCCGTCTTGTCGAAGATGGCGTAGACGTGCCCACCCAGCTCGGGCAGCACCGTCACCTTCAGGTACTCGTTCTCAAGGTAGACGGCCTTGTAGCTCTTCTCCACGCGCCTCGTCGTCAGCGTGTCCATCATCGGGTAGGGGTAGACGGGCCGCCACTTCCGGCGCTGCCAGTCCAGGAGCGCCGGGTTCGGGTCGGGCGCGCCCAGCTCGTAGGTCGGGATCGACAACGGCGCCTCCCAGACGCGCGGCGACTTGTCGGACTGCGCGCCGGCGTCAGTGACGAGCGCGAGCACGCACGCGGCGAGCACGGCAACCCGCAGGACTTTTGTCAACACGTATGAAACGGTTCCCTTCATAAGACCCACCTGACCTTTGGGATTTGAAATTTCAAACCCTTAATCCCTTCAACGCGTGAACTCGCGCGACTCGGCGGCGTACGCCCGGACCTTCGCGCGCGAGACCTCGTAGCCCGTCCCCGCGCCCGTCGGCGGGCTGATGAAGCCCTCGCGGTCGATTGTGATCTGCGGCTCGATGATGTCGTCCACGAACCAGCGGGCCGAGGCTTCGATGTCGGTCGGGTAGTCGAAGCCTTCGAGCGCGGCGAGGTGAAGCCCCTGCGCCGAGGCGACGCCCAGCTCCGGCATCGTCCCCAGCCAGCAGCCGAGCCCCGCCGCGCGCGCCCGTGCGAGCATCAAGCGGGCCTCGCTCAAGCCCCCGACACGCTGAATCTTGATGTTGACGATGCGCGCCGCGCCCAACTCGATAAGCTCCTCGACATCCGCGAGCGAGTCGGCCGACTCGTCGGCGCAGACGGGCGTCTGCAACTGCCGCTGCAACTCCGCGGAGTCGGCGTGGCGACAGCGCGCCAAAGGCTGCTCGAACATCAACAGTCCGTACGCATCGAGCCGGCGGAAGACCTCCGCGTCCGCGAGCGTGTAGGCGGCGTTGGCGTCCACCATCAAAGGCACGCCGGGGAAACGCGCGCGCACCGCCTCGACCGGCGCCACGTCCCACCCGGGTTGTATCTTGATCTTGACCCGCCGGTAGCCTTCGGCGAGGTAGCGCCCGACGCGTTCGACCAGCTCCTCGACCGTGTCGTAGATGCCGACGGCGAGACCCGAAGGCACGGGCCGCCGTCCAGCGCCGAGAGCTTCGCAGAGCGGCACGCCCAACGTCCGCGCGTGCGCGTCCCACAGCGCGCCTTCGAGCCCGGCCTTCGCGAACGCCTCGCCCGGCACACCGCGCAGTCGCTCGTAGAAGCTCGGGGCGTCTATCTCATCCTCGCCGAGCGCGAGGGGAAGCAGCGTCTCCGAGAGGGCGCGCCAGACCGTCTCAGGCGTGTCGTCCGAGTAGAACGAGCCGGACATCGGCGACGCCTCGCCCCAGCCCGTCACGCCTCGGTCGGTCGTCACTTCGACGAGGACCGAGTCCTTCTCCGCCACCGAGCCGTTGCTGATGCGGAACGGCTCGCACAGCCGCACGCGGACGCGGTGCAGCGCGACGCGCTCGATTCTGAGCGGGGCGGCGCCCGCCTCTTCTGCTGCTTTTGTCATTATCCAATCAACGAGGCGCGCACGCCTCAAGTCATCCGCGCCAGCATCTCGGGCGTGACGACGTTTTCGGGTCGCTCGCCGCGGAAGAAGCGCGCGACCTCTGCGGCGGCCGTCTCGCCGAGCGCGTGGCGCATCTCGATGCCGCCGGCCGCGACGTGCGGCGTGAGCAGGACGTTCGGCAGGCGGCGCAGCTCGTGTTCGGGTGGGAGCGGCTCGAAGGGGTCGGTCACGTCGAGCGCCGCCGAAAGCCTTCCGGTGCGCAGCTCGGCCAGCAGGGCGTCCATCTCGACCAGGCCCCCGCGCCCGACGTTGACGAGGTAGGCGCCGTCCGGCATCAGCGCCAGTCTCTTCGCGTTCAGCATGCCCCGCGTCTCGTCGGTCAAACCGGCCGCGAGCACGACGGCGCTCGACGTGCGCAGGAGTTCTTCCGTCTCCAACATCTTCGCGCCGTGCTCCGCGGCCGTCTCTTCCGAACAGTAAGGGTCTGAGACGTACAGTTCGGCCCCGAGCGGCGCGGCCATGCGCGCGAAGGCGCGACCGATGCGGCCGAAGCCCACGACGCCGACGCGGCGGCCGCGCACGGTCTCGCCGCGACTGACGACCTCGTTCGACTGCGTGAGCCCGGCCCTCATCTCGCGTTCGTACCGAGGGAGTTGTCGGACGAGCGTCAGCAACAGCGCCAGCGCCATCTCGGCGACCGGCGCGGCCATCGGCCCGGGCGCGTTCGCCACCGTCAGCCGCTCGACGACCTCCGGCTCCATCCGCGCCTTCAGCTCGCCGCCGCAGTGCGCGATGAGACGCACGCGGCGCGGGCTGCCCAGCATCTCCATCCGCAGGAAGGGCGAGTGCCACGTCGTCATCAGCGCGTCCGAGCGGGAGAGTTGCTCGCGCAGCTCCGCCGAGTCCTCGCGCCCTTCGTAGTGCTCCCACTCGCCCACCTCTGCGAGCCGCGCGAGGACGTGCCCGGGGAAGAAGTGCGGGAACAGCGCGTCGCTCGTCAGCACGAGTATGCGCGGGCGCGTCTCTACGCCCGCCACTTCATTCGTCTCGATTCGCTCTTCAGACATTCCGAACGCTCAACCCTTGAGACCGAACGCGCGCGCTCAGGCCGCGCCCGCCTGCCCTTCCAGCAGGCCGCGCATCGCCGCCGCGAAGTCCGGCAGAGAGACTTCCGGCTCCTCTATCTGCGGGTGCCAGTACTTCTCGAACTCGAAGCTCACGTAGCCGCGGTAGTCGAGTCCGGCGAGCGCGGCCACGACCCGTCCGAAGGGGACGAGACCGCGCCCGGCGAGCACCGGCGTCCAGTGCTCCTTGCCCACGGGCCGCGCGTCGCGCAGGTGTACGTGCGCGAGGAAGGGGGCGACCGCCCGCGCCGACTCCTCCACCTCTTCGCCCGACGCGAACGTGTTGGCCGCGTCCCAGATGATGCAGAGGTTCGGGTGGCCGGCCCTGCGTACGATGTCGGCGGTCAGGCGCCCGCGCGCGAAGTCGCCGTGCGTCTCCAACCCGACGCGGACGCCGGGCGGCGCGAGGCCCGCCACTTCGCGCAGCGAGTCGCCGATGCGGTCGCGCGTCTCCTCACGCGTAGAGCCATCGGGCACGAGGTCGGGGAAGACGCGGACGAGCGGGGCGCCGAGCGCCGCCGCGAGTTCGCAGTGGCGCCCGGCGAGTTCGACCTGTCTGCGCCTCTCCGCATCGTCCGCCGAGTCGAACGTGCAGGAGGTGTCCACGCAGCAGACTGTCCACGCCCTGGCCGTCGAGCCATTCGCGCGTGCGCGCGACTTGGCCGGGCTGGAACTCGGGGCGGCTCAGGAGGTCGAGGCCGCCGCCGAGCGCGCGCAGCTCGACGCCCGCGTAGCCGTTCGCGCGAGCCGCGCGAGCCACATCCCCGAGTTCCCAGTTCGGACAGCCGAGGGTCGAGAAGGCCAGCTTCATCATCCTCTAAATCATCCTCACGGCGTGTACTCGTAGGCGCCGATGTCGATGAGCCCGTCCGAGGGGCGCGCCGCGGCCGTGCCCGGTGCTAAGAGCGTGTGCAGCGGCGGGTGGAAGGCGGGCGGCCAGAGCGGGTTGGGGAAAGGATGCCCGGCCGGACTCGCCGGCGCGTTGTTCCCCGCCCCGATGAGCGCGCTCCCGACCGAAGGCCGCAGGTCGAGCGTCGTCAGATTCGCGAAGCCCGGGTTGGTGCCGAAGACGGTGTTCGTCCAGCCGGTCGGAATCATCGCCGAGCCCACGGGGAGCCAGTTGTTCGTCCCGACACTCACGCTGCCCCGCCACCCAGCGCACGCGCGTCTCCAGGACGACCTTGTCGATGGGCTGGTTGCCCGGCCGGTAGAAGACGTTGTTGTGGACTTCGAGGCTGTCGATGCCCTCGAAGATTTCGATGGCCGGGCTCACCTGCCCCTGCCGGAGGATGAAGGTGTTGTTGACGAAGCGGTAACGCCCCTTCGTCTCGCCGGTGCCGTCGCTCCCGACGCGCGCCATGCGACGTCCCTTGCGTCGCCTTGTGCGCGAAGACGTTGCCGACCACGTCCGAGTCCTCGCGCTTCAGATCGACCGCCACGTTCTTGTTGCCCTTCGGGTCGGGGCCGATGAGTTCGATCTCGCCGTAGAAGCCGCCCGAGACCCAGTTGTAGTAAATCTCGTTGCGCTCGGCGCGGCTCTTGATGTTGTTGCCGCCGCGCTGGTCGTGCAGGTAGCAGTACTGCATGCGGAAGACCGCGCCGGGGTACTTGAACTCGTCGGTCGCCATGTAGACCGGGTGCTGCCCCGTGCCGTTGCCGCAGTTGTAGACCTCGACGTATTCGAGCGTGAGCGAGCCGGAGTCGGTGTCGGCGCCGAGGATGCCGTGCGCGGGGCAGTCGTGGACGACCGTGTCGCGGACGGTGATGTCGTGCGCGTGGTGGTAGATGCCGCGGAAAGAGCCGCCCGTCACGTCGAAGCCCTCGAAGACGTAGTGGTTCGAGAGGCGGAACTCGACCGTGTTCGTCCCGCCCGAAAGCACCGGGCGCTGTCCGTTCACGCGCAGGCCGCGGATCGTGATCCTGTTCGTCGGCGCGCCCGGCCGCGTGAAGATGATGTCGCCGGGGTAGGTGGCGTCCCCGTCCACCTCGACGAGGTCGCCGGGCGCGAGCAGCGGCGCCACGTCCTGCAACTTCTTGAGCGTGCGCGTGGGGCCGACCTGGTAGGTGGCCGCCTGCGCGCTGCCGGCGACGCCGGACAGAGCGAAGCAGGTGAAGAGAAACAAACAGGCGATGAAATACCTCACGTCCTATCCTCCTTTTCGTCTCGGGTCGGGAGTTTTCAGTGGCCCCGACGCTTTCCACTTGAGGGGCGCGGGCGGGGGCCGTCGTCCCTCGACGCGCGCGCGATGGCCCGGGCAAGTGTGTAGCGAACCGACTCGAAGGCGTCCCCCGTCTCGGCGAAGGCGACGGCGCCGCCGCGCGGCACCTCGGAGAAGACGCGGGGCACGACGGCGCGCAGCGCGGCCTCGACCTCGGCGGTCAGGCCGAGCTTGCGCGCGAGCGTCAGGTACTGATGGTCCTGCAAGGCCCGCGGCGGAAGTTGGCGAGCTGCACGGTCGAGACGGGGCCGGGCGACGCCGCGGTCCTCCTCGGGATGCAGCCTCTCTTCGCCCGGGTAGATCAGCACGCCGTCGCCGTTGATGAAGCCCTGGTCGTCTGGCCCCTTGCGCGCCTGCCTGCGGTTGTCGAAGGTGATGGGGTCGGCCCAGACGTTCTGCTCGCGCGTGCCCTGCTTCTGGCGAGTTGTGCTTCCAGTGGACGCCGTGCCAGAAGAAGTAGACCTCGACGTCGTGCTTGAAGCAGGCCCAGGCGGTCGCGCGCGGGTCGGTGGCCGGCGCGTCGATGACGATGGCGCCGGCCGCCGGCCGGCCGCCGTTGTAAATCCAGTACCGCCGCCCGCTGCGCGCGCTCGCGCGCGGCGACGCTCGACGTCGAAGCCGAGCGGGCCCGTGTCCCAGATGTCGATGGCGTCCTTCAGCTCTTCCGTGTAGCGCTTGGTGACGAAGACGGGGAGCGACTTGCCCGGCCCGGGGTTCGAGTGGATGTTCTCCCCGAGGCGGCGGATGTAGTCGTACTCGGAACGCCCCGGCTCGTCGGGCATGTAAAGGAAGGTGAGCGCCGCGGGGAAGTTCTCGCGCAGGAACGTCATCCACTCGTCGGACGCCCGCCATGCGCTCGCGCGCTCGTCGAACTCCTTGCCGGGGCCGTAGAAGGTGCGCGGGATGATGCGGTTGCCGACACGTTCGCCCGGCCCCTCGTAGCCGCGCGCGCGCGTGAAGTCCTCGCCCGTGAAGCGCCCACGCGCGGCGCGCGCGGACGCGACGCCGTAGGCGTGAACCAGCTCGACGCGTTGGCGGTGCGCGAAGCGGTGGTACTCCGCGTCGAAGTTGCGCCCCTGTACAGTTCGGGCTGCGACGGCTCGTAGTAGACCATCGCGTGCATGCTGTTCTCGTCCGGCAGAGTGAAGTCGAACAGCTCCAGCTCGACGGGAACGTTCTGCCTGCGCCCGTCCGCCGTCACCTCGACGCGCCCCTCGTAGACGCCCGCGGGCAGGTCGCGCGCCGTGTAGACCTCGACCCAGACGGCCTGGTTCCGGTTCGGCGCGACCGTCAGGGGGAAGCCGCCCCGGCCCGCCTTCGCGTTCTCGGGCACGAGTTGGACGGGCTTCCAGCCCACAGTGTCGGCGGGCGCGGCGGGCGAGTCGGGACGCCAGACCCAGTCGGCGCGCGTCGGCGCGGTCACGTTCATGTAGTTGACGGAGAAGAGCTGGATGGGGCGGCCGGCGTAGTCGGTCGGGTCGGCGGCCGGGCGCGCGTAACGGATGCGCGCGCCGCCCCCGCGCCTTCTGAGTTCCGGCAGCGCGACCGACAGCGCGCCGATGCCGTCGGCGCCGGCCTCGACGATGACCTGGAAGGCGACGACCTCGTTGCGCGCGCCGAAGACTTTTATCACCCGCCCGTCCCAGGCCGAGTTCGACGCGCGGTTGCGGTTACTCAGGTCGTCGCGCTCGACCTTCTCGCCGTCGCCCACGGCCCACACGCGCGCGGGCTGGCCGGCGAGCACAAGGTTCTGGGACAGTAAGCCGAGCGCCAGCAGCGCGCCGAGCACTCTCACTTTTTCTCCGA
Organism: uncultured Acidobacteriota bacterium; assembly: GCA_963726735.1. Taxonomy (GTDB): domain Bacteria; phylum Acidobacteriota; class Blastocatellia; order Pyrinomonadales; family Pyrinomonadaceae; genus QHXN01. Next base: position 840,901 of record CAVSDM010000016.1, on the reverse strand, counting down.
GCCTCAAGCTGATTCCCCCCGGTGCGCCCGACTCGCAGACGCGGGCGCGTCTTTAAATAGTCCGAAGCCTCAATCCTTCGCGACCGCCGCCGCGCCGACCGGCGTCCTGCGGCGCGCGGCTCCGCCCGATGCTCTGCGATGGGGGCTTTGATAAAGACTCTTCGGGCACGCGCGGCGCGCGCGTGTCCATCACGCGCGGACGGCGGCCGGCTCGGCCGCGGCCCACAGCGCGTTGGCCGGGTCGGCGCAGAAGTCGGCCATGCGCTTGACGTTCCAGCCCTCGGGCCAGTCGAGCGCGCGCCGCAGCCGCAGCAGGCAGGCCAAGAGGCCGCGCTCGGGGTTGAAGTAGAGTTCGTGCAGCGCGCGCTCCGTCCGGCTCCCGCGATTCATCCGGTACTGGTCGTTCGGGAGTTGGAAGAAGGTGTGCATCTGGAAAGTGCTCGCGCCCCGGAGCAGGTATTCGGCGGCCATGTGCCCCGAGCCGATGTCGCCGGTGGCGCTCATGGGGAACGCGCAGCGCGGCACCTCGCCGCGCTGCTCCAGCGCGCGCAGCCGCGCGAGCACGCGCAGGTTGCGCGCCGAGAGGTCGGGTCCGCCGTAGGCGACGCCGCGCTTGCCCTCGAACTCGCGCACGGGGTCGAAGAGGCGGTTGGCGTAGACGATGAAGTCGGGGCGGCCGCCGGCGCCGCAGCGCTCGTTGACGAGGCGCAGCATGTCGATCTGGAAGCCCTCGTCGAACATGGCGTTGAAGAGCTTGAGGCCGACGCTCAAGGGGCGCGGGCGCGCGGCCTCGCGCATGAACCTCGTCACCGAAGACATCCAGCGTTCGATGGTCTCGACCTGCGCCGAGCGGTCGTCGCCCGCGAGCGTCGGGCTGAAGTCCTTCTCGACCGGCATCACGCCCCCGGCGGCGCAGCGCGTCTCCCACACGTCGAGCAGCCGCCGCGTCGTGTGCTCGTACTCGCCGAGGCGCCACTCGCCCTCCTCGGGGCGCGGGAGGTGGTACTTGCACGAGGGGACGACGAGCATCCCGGTCTCGTTGCCGGCCGCCAGAGACTCCGCGAAGAGCTTGAGGTAGGCGTCGAAGCTGTCGGACCAGCCGCGCCCCTTCCAGGTGACCGTCCACCCCTCCGAGCCGTCGGCGCCGCGGACGGGCTCGACCTTCATGCGGGTCTCGGGGATGGCCCACTCGCTCATCGACTGTCCGCCGACCGCGTCCTCGGCGATGATCGTCTTTAAGACCACGAAGCCGAGGCCGGCGTCCGCGTCGGCGCGCACCTGCTTGAGGTTTAAGGAGAGTTGCCCCGACGCCTTGCCGAAGGGATTCTTGACGGGACGACCGCCGTACTCGCTCCCGAGGTCGAGCCGGTAGCGTTCGAGCACGTACTCTTCGAGTCGAGCTGGCAGCCCTCCTTCGGCCAGCCGCTCGTAATCTTCCGCGAGCCTTGAGGCGAGCGCCGGACTGAGGTCGGCGCCGTCGATCAGTTTCCCTAAAAGCATTACTCCCCCTCGACCTGTAAGGCGGCCACGACCCGCCCCACCGCTTCATACTCTTCCCGCGGCAGCTCCGGCCCCCAGGGGTCGTTCGCCGCCTCCGACGGGATGACGCCCTGATGCACGAGCACCCAGAGCATACGCTTGATGTAGCCCTCCAGAGGGCGTGTGAAGGTCGCCTCGGCCAGCATGTCGGCCCGGCGCGAGAGCGCGAGGAAGCGGGGCGCGTCCCCCTCGACGTGCGCGCGGACGAGTTCGGCCTGCATGCGCGAGCAGGCGGCGCCCATGCCGATGAGCGCGGCGCGCGCCCCGCGCATCAGGCTGTAGCCGAGGAAGCGGTCCTCGCCCGTGATGAGCAGGCGCTCCGGATGCCGCTCGGCGAGCAGGCGCGAGACATCCTGATAGGTCATCACGCTGTCGAGCGTCGCCATCTTGATGCCGACCACCTCGGGCATCGAGAGCAGCTCGTCGAGGACGGCCGACGAGTAGCTTATCCCGCCCGCCTCCTCGTAGAGGTAGAAGAGCACCAGCGGGAGCCCGACGGCGGCCAGCCGCCGGTGATGCTCGACGATGAGCCGGTCGCGGTCGTCGCGGCCGCGCAGCCACGCGGGCGCGTAGGCGAGGACGGCGTCGGCGCCGAGTCGCGCCGCGTGCTCGGCCATCCCGACGGAGCGGCCGGTCGCGTCCGAGGGGCTCGACGTGCCCGCGGCGCCCGCGCCGGCGACGATGACTTTGCCCGGGAGCGCGGCGCGCCAGTCGCGCAGCACCGTGCCCGCCGTCCCGCGCCCGAGCACGAGACCTCGCCCGGTGTGCGCCCAGACGGCGACGCCCGCCACGGGCTGCTCGCTCATGTGGCGCAGGTAGGAGTCGTGCGCGGCCGCGTGGAGGCGCCCCGCGCCGTCGAGCGTGACGGGGACGGCCGGGACGAGCCCGCCGTCGAGACGCGCCCTCAGGTTTTCCGGAGTGTCCGGCATCTCTCTACGAAGAGGTCACTTCAGGCGCCGCCCGCCGCGCCTCACCCGACGTGCGGGACGGAGAGCAGGCCGCTCAGGACGAGCGTCAGCGCCCCCTTCAGGCTCGGGCGCACGTCGAAGGTCGAGCGGCGCAGGGGAACGTCGCGCCCGCCCTCGCCGACGCCCAGCATGTTGCGCCGCATCTCCTGCGCGATGATGGGCTCGACCACGCCCCATGCCTTCGTGATCTCGCCGCCGACGACCACCACCTCGGGGTCGAGACCGTTGACGAGCCCCGTGATGCCTAAGCCGAGGTAACGCGCCGTCTCGCGCACCGACGCGGTCGCCGCCGGGTCGCCCGACTCGACCAGCTCGACGATGCGGCGCATCGTCACGCCGCGTTTGATGGTCGCGTCGGGCGCGGCGCGGTAGCGCGCCACCGTCGCGTTGTCCGAGGCGTAGAGGTCCCAGCAGCCGCGCAGGCCGCAGCGGCACTCGGGCCCGTTCATGTCGAGGGGGATGTGGCCGAACTGCCCGGCCGTGTTCGTCCCGCCGCGGTAGAGCGAGCCGTCGATGACGACGCCGCAGGCGAGGCCGCTGCTCACGCTCACGTAGAGCAGGTTGCGGACGTGCGCGTAAGAGGACTTGCTGTGCCAGATTTCGGCGAGCGCCGCGCAACGCGCCGAGTTGTCGATGTGGACGGGCAGGTGCGTGGCCTCGCCCAGCCACTCGACGACGGGCACGTCGCGCCAGGGGAGGACGACCGAGGAGATGAAACGGCCCGAGGGGTTGTCCACGAGGCCGGGGAGGCTGACGCCGACGCCGGCGATCTCGACGAACTGCCGGTGCTCGGCGCGCATGCGCGTGATCTCGGCCCCGATCTCGCGGAGGAAGGCGCGCGGGTCGGCGCCGGTCTCGTAGCTCTTGCGCGCGACCAGCCGGCTCTGGAAGTCCGAGAGCGCGAGGATGGTCTCGTCGGCGCGGATGTCGAGGCCGAAGAGCCCGTAGCGCAGTTCGTTGATGCGCAGCGGCGTGGGGGGCTTGCCGCCGATGGGGGTCGTGCGCCCCAGGCCCTCCTCGACGATGAAGTTGTCCTTAATCAGCTCGCCCGTGATGGTCGAGACGGTCGCCTTGTTGAGCCCGCTGATCTTCGCGATGTCGGCGCGCGAGATCGGCTGGCGCTCCGAGAGGATGTTGAGGAGGATGCGGCGGTTGACGGTGCGGAGCACGTCGTGGCCCGCCGCCTTCACCTCCGATAGGTTCGGCTTTCGCGTGTAAGCCTGCTTGGGAGTCACAGCCCTTCTCATCCTCGGTAAAAGTCCTCGCGCCGCGGTGTAGGTTCTAACGGTCAGAGTTTATACGGGATTGAAGAAAGGGGAAGGAAAAAGGAGGGCCGCCGGGGAGCCGCGCCCCCCTCCCTTTTCCTTCCCGTCGAAAGGGCCGACCTAGAAGGTCAGACGCAGCTTGAGGCGGACCAGGCGGCGGTCCTCGATGCCCTCCTGACGGAAGCTCTCGTTCGTGCGCCCGAAGAGCGGGTTGGGGGTGACGCTCGAAATGAAGACCCGCTTCGTCGTCGGATTGACGCCGATCCCGAACTCGCCGACCCTCGCGAAGTAGAGGTCCTGCGGCGACTTGAGCGGGTGGTTGAAGACGTTATTGAAGTCCGCGCCCACCTCCAGCCGCGTCGTCTCGGTGAACCTGAAGTACTTGTGCACGCCGAGGTTCATGCCCCAGGTGCCGGGGCCGGTCAGGTAGTTGCGCTTGGCGCCGGCCGGGTTGTCGAGCGCGTCGGCCCCCACCGACGGGAGGCCGAAGGCCGCGGGGTTGAAGAACTGGTCGCCCTGCCCGAGGTACGGGCTCGTGCCGTTGACCGTCGCGCGGTAGCCGACGACCCCCGCGAAGCCCCCGACGGGGTCGATGAAGGAGCTGGCGATGTTGCCGGGGAAGGCCGGGGCGCAGTTCGTGCACGACCAGAAGGGCGTGAACCCGGAGCCGCTCTTGGCGAAGCCGTTCCAGGTGAGCTGCCACCCGCCCGCCACCGCGTCGAACACGCGCGAAGTCTCCTTGCCGAACTGGCGGCCGCGGCCGAAGGGCACGTCGAAGGCGCCGTAGTAGACGAAGCGGTGGCGGGAGACGAAGGCGTCGCGGCTGAAGTCGCCACCCGGGTTGAACTGGTTGTAGAGCGTCCCGCCGAGGCTCGACGCCCCCACGTCCAGGCCGCTGCTCTGCTGGTCGAGCAGCGTGTAGCTGAAGTTGAAGGTCAGGCCGCTCGCGTAGCGGCGGTTGACCTCGATCTGCATCGCGTCGGACTTGCCGTGGCCGACGTTGCCGTAGCTGGCGAGGAAGTCGCCGAGGAGCGGGAACGGGAGCCGCGCGCGGTCGGCGGCGGAGATCTGGCAGTCGAAGTTGTCCGGCGTGCACGGGGTGACGCCGTCGCCCGTCGTCGTGCCGAACGGGTTGTCGCTCGGCGGGAGCATGTTCAGGTCGCTGCCGGCGATCAGCCCGTACATGCGGCTGCCGAGGTAGGAGACGCGCAGGCCCGTCTTCCAGCCCAGCTCGTGCTCGAACGTCGCGTTGAACTGGTTGATGCGCGGGCTCTGGAGGTCGGTCGGGATGGCGTTGACGGAGAGCCCCTGGACGGCGAACGTGCCGCCGGTGAACGGCGTCAGGCCGCGCGGGTTGATGCCGCCGGGCAGGCCGGCGAGCGGTGAGGCGGCGGTCGAGTTCTTGGTGATGCGCTGGTTGAAGGCCGTCGAGGCGAAGGCGTCGCGCTGCCCCTGGGCCGCGGAGGTCGGGTAGAAGATGCCGAACCCGCCGCGGAGGACGGTGTTGTCGGTCACCCGCCAGGCGAGGCCGAGGCGCGGCGCGAAGTTATTCTGGTCGGTCTTGATCAGCCCGCGGCCGACGCCCGCCTCGTCGGCCGTCACGATGCCGTAGGCGGCGAAGCCGGGGTGGAGCGTGGGGATGATGTCGGCGGAGGGGACGATGAAGCGGCCCCGGTTGCCGTTGTTGCCCGTGGCGTTCGGGTCGAAGTTGATCATCAGGTCGTTGCGGTCAACGAACGGCGTGATCAGGTCGTAGCGCAGCCCGAGGTTGAGCGTCAGGCGCGGGTGCACCCTGAAGTCGTCCTGGACGAAGAAGCCGGTCTCGTAGTTGTGCACGTCCATCGAGGGGCGCACGTTGAAGACGTAGCGGACCGAAGACGGCGGCAGGCCCGTCAGGAAGCGGGCGAAGCCGGCGAAGGTGTTCGGGTAGATGACCGTCCCGCGCGGGTCGTTGCGGTTCTTGACGAAGTCGTCGATGGCCTGGTTGAGAATGATGTCGGCGCCCGCCTTGAGCGTGTGCTGCCCTTTGATGACGGTCAGGGTGTCGCCGAAGGTCACCAGCCCCTGGTCGAAGGAGCGGTCGGCGTTACGCGCGCCGGAGCCGATCCCGCGGAACGAGCCGAGGGTGAAGGCGAGCTGCCCGTACGTGTCGAGGAGGTCCTGCCCGACGATCGAGGCGTAAGAGTTGATCTCCTGCTCGTTGAAGCCGACGCCGGAGAGGAACTCGCGCGTCGTCTGGTTGGCGTGCGCGAACAGGTTCTGCTTGTTAAAGCCGCCGCGCGCCTCGTTGACGACGCTGGGCGAGAAGACCCGCGTGTAGGAGAGCGCGAGCGTGTGGTTCGACCCCTCCTGCTGGCGCAGGCCCAGGGCGGGCAGGTTCGCCACCAGCGCGCGGACGCCGTCGCGCTTCTGGTAGTTGTAGACGGCGTAGAACTTGTCCTTCTCGGAGAAGTCGTGATCGACGCGCCCCGTGAAGAGGTCGCGCGTAATCAGCCCGGGGATGTTCTGGTAGAAGTCGATCAGGCGGCCGTTGACCGGGTTGAAGGGCGCGTTGCCGGTCTGCGGGTAGTAGGTGTTGACGATGTTGAGCGCAATCGGGTTGAGCAGCCGCTGCGGGATGACGTTGAAGCGCAGGTTGGCCGGCGCGCACTGCTGCGGCGTGGTATTGGCCGTCGAGCAGAACGTGTTGGTGCTCAGCTCGGCGTCAGTCAAAAGCCCCCGCACCTCGGTCGGCACCGCCGGGCGGGTGGTCGCCGCCAGCCCGCGGAAGTCGCCGTTGAGGATGGTCGAGGTCGGCATGTCGCTCGCCCTGAGCGTGACGGGCGCGAAGTCCCAGCGCCGCTCGTAGGAGGTCAGGAAGAAGGTCCGCTTGCGGCTCCCGGGGACGGGGCCGCTGAAGGAGCCGCCGACCTCGTTGAGGTTGAAGTAGGGAGTCGGGAAGCTGGAGAGCGCGGGCGTCGGCGTGAAGGCCGCCTTCGCGTTCTTGTCCTGGACGCGCCAGGCCGCCAGCGCCGAGTTCCGGTTGTTGTAGAAGAGCGAGCCGTGGAAGTCGGCGCCCCCGCGCTTGGTGACGACGCGGATGTTAGCGACGCCGCCGTACTCCGCCGAGAAGCTGTTCGACAACACCGTCAGCTCCTGGATGACTTCGAGCGACGGCTGGCTGGCGGTGACGCCGCCGAAGATGCCGCCGTTGGCGCGCTGCCCGTCGAGCGAGAAGCTGGCGCCGTAGCTCTGGGCGCCGATGAACTTGAAGCCGTCGCCGTCGGCCGGCCCCTGCGTGATGTTCGGGTTGAGGTAGAGGAACTGGTAGATGTCGCGGCTCTCGCGGGGCAACTCGACGAGCTGCTTGTTGTTGATCGAGCCGGCGATGGTCGGCGTGTCCGCCTGGATGACTCCCGCATCCACCTGCACCTCGACAGTTTCGACCGCGCCACCGACCTCCAGCGACGTGTCCGCGCGCACCGTGTCACTGCCCGCCACCGTCGCCCTCAGGGCCTTCGTCGAGAAGCCTGACGCGGTGACCGTCACCCTGTAGGTGCCGGACTTCAGGGCGGCCGCCTCGTACTCGCCCTCCGAGTTGGTGGTCAGATCGCGGGAGATGTTCGTCTCGATGTCGGTGATCTGAACGGCGGCGTTCTGGACGGCGGCGCCCGCCTGGTCGGTAACCCTCCCGCGGATCGTGCCGAGGTTGGTGCCCTGCGCGAACGCCGAAGACGTACCGCAGAGGATGCAGGCGACGAGAAGGAGACTCGAAAGGAAACTGCGCATATTCTTCATACAGGACTCCATGGGCGAAGGTGTTAGCATCTGGCAGGCGACCTAAGTTCCGGTCCGCGCGATTCGGACTCTCTATCGACTGTCGGGGCTGGCGAGTCTGAGTTCAATTCAAGGGTTTAAACTTCTGCCGCTTATGCCGAGAGTAAGTTGCAGCTCTCAACAAACCATCCGCAACAGGATGGGCAGCCGGGCGCGCCCGCTCTCCGGAAGAGAGCGCTGGGTAAACTAGGTTAATTGATTACTGAAATGTCGGCTGTTTAGTCACCCGGCACCATTCCTGGGGCCTTGAACAACTAAACGCTGCGGTAGTCGGGAGTTATTTTGCCCTGATTTGACTGACCGATGAATCAGGGAACAGACACGGATCTGGCGAACGGTTAGTTTATATCACAGCCAAACTCACTTGACAACCCCTTTGGCGAAGAATTCCGACCCCGCCTCGCCCGGCTTGTTGGGGTGCCCAACAAATTAACAGCCGGGCACTCTCTACCTCCGCAAACGAGGGGCGACTGTCTTCATCATGCGGCTATCGGGGGACGACCGGCAGCGTCACGCTCGACGGCCGCGTAGCGTCGTGGTAGATGGTCTGGTCAGCCTTCACAAAGCGGGTCGCGCCCGCGTTCGCCTCGCCGGTGTTGTGGTTACGGTTGAAGCGCGGGAAGTTGCTGCTCGACACGTAGAGCCGAACCCTGTGCCCGGTCTTAAAGAGGTTGCTCGTCACCCAGAGGTCTAAGGCGTACTTGTAGACGCGGCCGGGCGTGACGGGCTCGGCCCTGTCGGTCGTGTCGCGGTAGCGCGCGCGGACGATGCCGTCCGTGAGGTAGCGCGCGTAGCCGTCGGGCGCGACATCGACGAGCATCATCGTGAAGTCCGTGTCGGGCGCCGACGTGGCGGCGTAGAGTTCCGCCGTCACGTAACCCGTCACCTCCAGGTCCTTCTCTAACGGCGGGGTCGTAACCGTCCGCGGCATCGTGCATGAAGGGGTAGAACTCGCCCTCAGAGTCGAAGCGGCCGCGCGTGTCCTGAAGGGCGACGACGTAGCCGTGCGAGGCCAGTTCGTGCGCCATCGCGAAGTTGCCCTTGCGGTTGTAGGGCGTGCGCTCGACGAGGACGGGGAATCTCCCTTCGCCCTTCGGCCGGTAGAGGTCGGCCGTCAGCATCACGCCGTCGCGCATCTTCACCCGCACGCCGTTCTCGACCGCGACCTCGAAGCGCCTCTCGGCGGCAGGGCTTTGGGCGAGCGCACGGACGGGGTATCGCGAGTCGAGAAGGACGCCCGCGGCCAACAACGCGAGCGCAAGGATGACCGCGTACATCTTCTTCGGCAGTTTCATCATTTTCACCTCTCGGCGCGCTGCATGAAGTAGACGAGTTGACTCGTGAACTGAAAGACCCAACTGAAGGCGCGCGGGGGCCTGTTCACGTCGAGCTTGACGGCGAGCGGGAAGAGACGGTCGAGGCGCCCGCGGTACGCGTCGCGCCGCGCGGGGTCTTTCGTAAAGTAGATCCCCAGGGCGAAGGTGTAAGCCATCTCCGGGTTGTGCATCTCCATGTCCGGCCCCGGCTCGCCGCCCGGCTCGCCGGGCTTCGCGAGGCAGTTGATGACGTAGTAAGCCTTCGACCCGTCCGGCACCATCCCGCGGCGGTCGAGGAAGTCGCACCACTTCAAGACCAACTCGGGCACGCGCCGGTCGCCCGTCATCGTCCAGTACATGAAGAGCGGGTCGAGGAGCAGCGCCATCATCCACGCCGACGTGGCACACTCGAACGTCGCCTCGCTCGAATCGTAGAGCGCCCAGTTCTGCCTGAGAGAGCCGTCGGGCGGGAGGCCGTCGGGCGGCTGCCGCTGGTGCCTGTCGTAAGCCTCGACGCACTCGCGCGCCTTCTCCCAGTAGGCGCGCTCGCCCGTCATCTCCCAGCCGTGGAGCACGCCGAGCAATCCGTAACCCTGATTGCGGAGCGTCCAGAACTCGCGACCCTTCTCCGGGTCTTTGTCAGGGTCACTCGGCGACATGCGCGCAGGGCGGTAGACGGGGTCCGTGTGCGTGAGGCAGTAACGCGCCATGAGGCGCCCCGTTTCGAGCGCGCGCTCGTCGCCGGTGAGGAGGTAGTGCAGGTGCATCGCGCGCGGGTAGACGTACTTGATGTCCGCGCCCTTCAACTTGAAGACGCCCGCGTTCGGCCCTTCGGTCTCCGTCTGGAGCCGCATGAAGTGCGCGGCGCGGTAGCCGGCTTCGAGGAACTTCCGGTCGCCGGTGCGCGCGTACATCTTGTAGTAGTTGGACGGTCGGTCGTAGAGCCACGCGGCGAACTCGCGGCTGTCGAGGTGCTTGAGCGAGCCGTTGAAGTTGCGCTCGACGAAACGTTCGTAGTCGGCGTACGCGCCCGACTCGGCCGCGGGCGTCTGCGGGCCGACGACCCACGAGTCGCACAGCCACCTCGCGGGCAGCACGGCGAGGACGCGCGGCCCCTTCAACCCTTCGGCGTCGATGAGCGTCTCGCGCACGGGGACGAGCGGGCCGCCGCGCCTCCGAGGCGTCTTGTTGAAGAGCAGCGTGACGCGCCTCTCGCGCACGGTGCGGAAGTCGGACTTGAACTGGATGAGGAGCGAGCGGACGGAGCCTCCCTCGCGCCCGCCGGGCCGCCACGGTTCGAGCGCGCGTGTCGTCGCCGCGACCTCCTCGCCGCGCTCGTCGAGCACGCGCAAGCGCCCCGCGCCCGAGAGGAAGCCGGGCGGGAGCGGGACGCCGAAACTGACGACCTCTTCCTTCAAGTCGTCCGCACGCCCCGCGAGCGTCACTAACAACTCGCGCCCCGGCCGCGGGCGCTTCGGCGGCGACTGCGCGGCGACTGCGCGCCCCGCGAACGCGAGGGCCGCCCCGGCCAGCAAGAACTCTCTCCTCGAAAATTCTGACATCCTTCGCTCCCCGTCAGCCCTTCAGCCCGAGCAGGCGCGCCGCGTTCTCCCAGTAGACCTTGCGCAGAATCGGGTCGGGCAATCCCAGCCCGTAGATTTGCCAGCGACCCTGCGGCGGCTTCGGCGCGGGAGCGTAGTCGAAGTACTCGTCCTCGGTTTCGAGGAAGCGGTAATAAATCTCGTACAGCTCGTCGCCGAAGATCTGCTGCGGCGTCTCGAAGCCGTCGGGCACGGCGTCGGTGCCGAAGAGAATTCGGTCTTGGTACTTGTCGAAGAACCTGCGCGCGGCGCGCGGCTGGCGGCCCAGCTCGCCGATGCGCGCGCCGATCTCGACCGAGGTGTTCCGGTAGCGTTCGAGCCACTCCGAGACCCACGCGAGGTCTTCGGCGTTCGCCGACGTGCAGGTAGACGAAGTGCGTGCGCGGGTGGCGCGCGACGACGCGGTTGCGCGCCTCGTGCAGCTCGCGGTTCGAGGGGAAGTCTCGGCCGTGGAAGGACCAGTCGGGGTGCGCGCTCAGCTCCTCGTAGCGCTCGTTGTACTTGTCGGTCGGGAGGAAGAACGCTTCGGGGTCGGAGGTGTGGATGGCGACGGGGAGCCGCGCGCCGCCGGCCGCCTCCCACATCGGGTCGAAGCGCTTGTCGTCCACCTTGACGAGCGGCCCCTTCGTCACCTGCTCGCGCAAACCCAGCCCGAGCCGCTTTAAGACCTTGATGCCCTTCGCGCCGAGGCGCCGGGCATGCTCGATCTGTTCGGCCTGAAACGTCGGGTAGTCCGGCTCCGCGAACCGGCTGAACCAGGGCTCGGTGAAGACGACGAAGCGGTCGGGGTGCGCCTGCTGCCAGTAGCGTAGGTTCTCTTCCAGAGCGGGGCCGAAGCCGCCCGTGAGGTTGACCATCACGCGGACGTTGCGTCTGTCCATCACTTCGAGCGCCTTCTCAGGGCTAGTGTTCTGGTTGGCCTTCCGCCCGTCGGCCGGCGTCCAGGAGAGGTGCGTGTGAAAGTCCACGGCCGGGAAGCGCGAGCGCGGCACCTTCGTCAACGGCACGCGGAGCATGCTCTTCGGCACGTACTCTTCGAGCGCCAGCTTCCCCTCCTTCGTCGCCTGCCCGCCCTGCTGTTGCGCGAAGCCGCGGCGCCCGAGCGCCGGCAGAACGGACGCGGCGGCGAGGCTCGCCAGCCACTGCCTTCGATTCAGCTTACTCATGCTCTCTCCTCACCTCGGATGTTCAATGTCGGTTCGGGCGCCCGGGCCGTAACGGCGAGGTGTAGACGCCCCTGATGCTTTCAGACATTCTCGGCCACCTGTCGCGGATTTCGAGTCGCTATTCGCTCGGCTCGACTCGCACGCCCCGGCCCCGCGAGGGCGAACTCTTCCCGAGCCTCGCCGTCCTCATCCAGGAGGCGTAGTCGCGTCCCTGCCCGCCGGCCAGGAGCGGGTCGGCCCTGCTGAAGCCCGGCTCGCGGTTCGGGTCACTGATGCCGCCGACGGGCACGTCGCGCCCGCCGTTGTAAAAGGTGTTCTGCTCGTGGACGAAGCCCGCGACCCTCACGCCCTCGCCCGCTGTCTGGTAGAGCATCGTCTCGTCCACGACGCCCGAGAGCACGAAGACGTTGTGGCGGAGCGTGAGCCCCTCGGTGAGCGTGAGCCGTACGCTCCGCCCGCACCCGCGCGCGGGGCTGTCCACCTCGTTGCCGGGACGCACGAGCAGCACGCCGCGCTCGCCGACGCCGACGAAGGTGTTGTTGACGACCGTCGCGTCCTTCGCCGCCCAGAGCGAGACGGGCTCGACGGGGCGCTCGCCCGGCCGCGTCGAGACGACGAGGTTGTCGCGCGCCGTCATCTCGTACGACTCGAAGCGCGCGAACGAGCAGGGGTCGCTCACGCGCCCGTCGATGAAGAGGTCGGGGTCGGTCGAGCCGCCCGAGAAGGCCGCGCCCGAGTTGTCCACGAAGACGTTCGCCTCGATGAGCACACGACGGCCTCCGCCCTTCGACACCACGCCGCGGTGGCTGTTGCGGATCAGGTTGCGCCGCACGACGGCGTCGTCCACACACGGCAGGTCTACGGCCGGCTTACGCTGCGCGTTGCGGCCGTCGAAGAGTTCGTTGTCTTCAATCGTGATGTGGTGCGACTGGTTGAACTTGATGAGGTAGAGCCGTTCGTCGTCCTGCAAGGGGTCGTACTCGGGCGTGCAGCCCGTGGGCGGGCACTCGTAGTGAACCTTGCAGTTGCGCACCGTCACGTGGCTCGTCCACAGCGCGCGGTCGTACCACGCGGCGGTGTGGCCGCCCGGCGGGTCGTTCGTCTTCACCTTGTTGAAACGGTCTTCGGGTTCGTAGACGCTGTCGCCGTGGACGCCGTTGCGGCGGCGGTTGACCTTCTTCCCCGCCGCGTCCGTGTAGTAAGGGTTCGGGTTGATGTCGAAGCCGTCGATGACGACGCCGCGGACGAGGTGGAAGCGCACCGAGTCTATACGGACGCCGTGCCTCGTCTCCGCGCGGATGGTGAGCGGGCGCGCCGGGTCGTAGCGGTAGACGCCGACGGTCTCGGCTCGCGCCGGGTCGGGCACCGGCTGATGGGGGTCGCCGGGTTCGAGTTTGTCGGCCATCGTCAGGACGAGATGGATGCCGCCCCAGCGCGCGGCTTGGCCCGCCTTGCGGTAGTCGCCGTTCTTGGCGACGACGGTGTCGCCGCTCCCCGCGTGTTGCAGGGCCTTGCGCCAGGACTTGTAAGGCTTCGCGTAGCTGCCGTCGCCGCGCGCGTCGTCGCCGTCGAGCAGGTGGACGTGGACCGTCCTGCCCGCGGCCTGCGCGGCCCCGCACAGCGCGAGCAGCGCGGCGGCCGTCAGCAGAAGGCGTCCGATGCTTCTCTTCAACTCAACTATCATCACTTGATATCATTCCTGACAACCCAGACGCCGCCGAGCATGACGCGGCGGACGTTGCGCATCGCCCGGATGTCTTTGAGCGGGTCGCCCTCGACGAGCAGGAGGTCGGCCAGCTTGCCCAGCTCGACGCTCCCCAGACGCTCCTCGACGCGGAAGAAGCGCGCGTTCTGAGAGGTGCCGGCGACGATGGCCTGCATCGGCGTCAGCCCCGCCTCGACCAGCAGCTCCAGCTCGCGCTGGTACGCCCAACCGCGCTCCGCATGCGGCACGGCCGAGTGCGAGCCGACGACGACGCGGACGCCCGCGCGCCATGCACGCGCCGTGAATTCGAGCATCTTCTGATAGCCGTTCACGTGGACATCCGTCGTGTCCTTGTCGCCCGCGCGCCGCTCGAAGATGGCGAGCGTCGGCGAGAGGAAAGTGCCGCGCTCGGCCATCAGTTTAAAGAGCGCCCGCGCGCGCGCTCCGGCCGGGTCGATCCTGTTCCAGACCTCGTAACGTCCCTCGCGCCGCGCGGCGTTGTCGGCGAGAACTGACTGTCGATACTTCTCCGCGTCGCGCGCCGGCGTCAGGGCCGTGCCGAAGGAGGTGACGTGCTCGACGCCGTCCACGCCCGCGCGGATGGCGTCGCCCGCGTCCACGATTTCGAGGTGCGAAGTGACCGGCAGTCCACGCCGGTGCGCCTCCTCGCAGACGACGCGGATGAGCCCGACGGGCAGGCGGAAGTAGACCTTGAAGCCGCTCGCGCCCTGGTCGGCGAATTTTTTGACGGCGAGCCGCGCCTCCGCTTCGTCGCGCACGACGTAGGAGTCTGCGGGGTAGGCGGGCGGCGGCGAGTCTATGTGCGGCCCCGTCAGGAAGAGCCGCGGGACGGGCGCGGGCGCGGCGGACGCCGCGTCGTATGCCTCGATCCACTGGCCGGGGTCGCGCAGAGAGGTGACGCCGCGCGAGAGGAAGAGCGCGGGCAACGCGTCGTCGCCGTCGATGTGGAAGTGCGCGTCGATGAGTCCGGGCAAAAGCGTCATCCCGCGCGCCTCGAAGACCTCGGCGCCGGCCGGCACGCGCACCGACGCGCGGGTGCCCGCCGCCACGATGCGGTCCTTGCGCACGATGACGACCGAGTCGGCCACGGCCGGCCCGCCGCGGCCGTCGATCAGGGTCGCGCCGACGACGGCCACCGTGCGCCTCGGCTCGGCCCACGCCACGCCGTTGACCTCCCTGACGGGGACGCGGGCCGTGCGCCCTTCACCCGCGCGCCGCTGCGCCGACGCCGAGCCCCACACGACGGTCAAGGTCAGCGCCACAAAAAAGATTCTTCGTGCTGTCTTCATCTTATTAACTCAAACGCCCCCTCACGCCTTGGGCGCGGACGGCACTACTCGCTTGAGAGCAGTCGGACGCGCAGGCGGCCGTCCCGCTGCCCTTTGAACGAAGGCAGGTAGAGGACGCCCGAGCCGTCCGTCGTTGCGACCTGCTGCCACTGCGGCACGCCGTTGTAGAGGCCGCCGCGCCAGTTGGCCCGGCCCCCCGTCAACTGCAACTCGTACTTCGCGTCGGCGACGAGTCCCGTGACGAGGAGCGCCGTCGTCAACACGTCGGGCACGGTCGCCTCGCCCTCCGTGACGCGCTCGTCCGAGGCCGCGAAGAGAGCCAGCACGCCGCCCTCGACGGCCGCGCCCGACAGGCTCGGGCCGTCGGCCAGCTCCACCCTTCGCGCAGGCATCCGGCCGCGGTCGCCGATCTCCATCACGTTGAGGAACGCGTCCTCCTTTGAAGGCTTGGCGGGCGAGACCTCGACGCGCCACGCGGCGGGCACGACCGCGCGCGTGTTCGACGGCAGGAGCTTCTCGAACTCCTCACCCCAGAAGGTCTTCCACATCTTGCGGAGGTAAGGGTCGGTGGGGAGCGGCCCGCCCTCCGGCGGGTCGAGCGGCCAGTTCTGCCCCGTGCCCCACGCGCCGCCGCGCTCGTCGCCCGGCGTCCAGAACTCGAAGCCCTGCCCGCCGCGCTTCGTCAACTCGCGCTCGCGCGGGAGCAGAGTGTGTACGCGCAGCGCGCCGCCGCCGTCCTCGTATGTGAACTCGCCGGCGCCGCCGTAAGAGGTTCCGCCGTGACCCGCGTCGCGCCCCGCCCCGGCCGCCCTGACGCGCGGCTCCGAGACGCCGTGCAGCAGCCAAGTCTTCCTGAAACTCGGGTCGGCCGCGCGCACGCGGTCGAAGACGAAGAGGACGTTGTCCGCAGGCGTGTAGATTAGCTCGCGCGTGAACAGCTCGACCTTCTTCGCGCTGTAGGCGCGCGTGCCGTCGCCGCGCGCGTAGTGGTAGTCGCCGGGCCTGTGGCCGACGGCCTCCATCCGCGCGAGCGCCCACAGCTCGCGCGTGTTCCGGAAGTCCTCGCGGCTGCGCGCCGTGTTCCAGTAGCGCGAAGAGTCCATGCGCTGCCCGCCGTCGTTGGCCGCCGGCCACAGGTTCTCCGCCCAGAAGAAACGCTCGCGCCGGTCGTAGACGAGCAGAGAGTTGTGCGCGATGGTGCGGCGGTAGTAGTTGAGGTAGTGCGGGCTCTCGGTGTCGGTGTAGTCGGCGCCGCTCTCGGTGGCGAGATAGCCCTTGTGGTAGATGGCGAAGTGGAGCTGGTCGAGGTGCTGGTGCTTGGCGAGGTACGGCCCGGCGACGAACTCGATCCACGTGGAGTCGGGACCGAAGCCGTCGCGCATGACGAGGTGGCCGACGCCGCGGAAGTGGTGCTGACGCGAAAGCTCCGCCTCGCTCGTCTTCGCCGGGTCGCGCGGCGCAACCTGGGGGTCGTCCCAGAGAAACTTGGTGATAGGAATCAGCCAGTCCTTCGTATCCACCCAGCCCGACTCGCGCAGCATCCACGCGGCGTAAGGGTCTTTGAAGCGCTGGACGGCGTAGCCGAGCACGACGTTGTCCTGCGAGCGCATGTACGGGAACTCGTTGTCGCCGAGCCGCGAGGTCGTGCCGTCGGGCAGAGCCTTGTAGAGGTGCGTGGCCGTGTAGTTGCGGAAGACCGTGTAGCGCAGCGCCGGGTCCGCGTTCGAGGCGGTGCGGTCAAGCTCGGCCAGCAGCGCCAGGGGGGCGTAGGTGATGCGCTGGTAGTCCATCGACTCGTGGTAGCCGCCGTCGGGCGTGATGAAGTCCGTGAGGTCGAGGATGTGCTCCCACACGCGGCGCGTCCGCTCGCGCAAAGGCGCCGCCTCCCGCTCGACCGACGGGTGCCCCTCGACCGCCGTCAGCGCGAAGCGGGCGAGCGTGAGATACCGGACGGTGTAGTTGTGGTACATCGAGAGCTGCGGGTCGCGGAGCGACTGGTCCTGAAGCATCTGCGCGGCGGCGCGGACCAGTTCGCCGGCCACGCGGTCCTTGAGCGCCGCGTCGAAGCCCGGGTAGTTGTAGAGCCAGTCGAAGGCGAGCGACCACTTGACGAACTCGGGGTAGGTGCGCGAGCCGACGCGCTCGGGCGTGCGCGCGCGCCGCATCTCCTCGACGGCGCGGCGCGCGAACGACTCGTCGCCCTTGAGCAGGTAGGTGAGCGCCCAGCCGGCCAGATCGTCCGGCGGCCGCGCGCCCGCCTCGTAGCGCGCGCGCAAGACCTGAAAGCCCGTCAGCGGGTCGCGCTCGCCGACCAGCATACGCGGCCTGACGACCGCCGACGCCTGTGCCCGCGCGACTCGTGCGCCCGTCCCCGAAACGAAGGAGAAGGAGGAGAGCGCGAGCGCGATGAGTAGGACGCGCAGCGCACTCCCCTCCGAGTTTTTCGGTTCCCTGTTAGCCTTCATCTGCTGCCTTCTCGACTCGTCATTCGGCGCGGCCCGCGAGCCGCTCGCCGCGCGCGCCGGCGAGGAACTTGAGCCACTCCTTCGCCAACAGGCGGTGGTAGGGCTCGGTCATGTGTATGCGGTCGAGGCTCAGGAAGCGCCCGCGGTCGGGCGCGGCCGCGAGCAGCGCGCCGACCTCGACGACCCTGATGCCCGCCGCGCGCGCGACGCGGGCGGCGCGCTCGCTCGTCCCCGGTTTCGAGACGTTTTCGGGGTCGCGTATGTCGTCGAACATGAAAGCCTCGACGCCCGCGGCCTTAAAGCCCTCGCCCATCTCTCTGAGCGCCGCGTAGTCCTCTTCGGCGCGCGTCATGACGACGAGCAGAACCTTGTCCGGCTTCCAGTCGAGCACGCCCTGATAGAAGCGCTGCCGGGCGCGCGAGGCCGTCAGGCCGCCCCGCTCGAACTGTCTGAACTCGACCTTCGGGTTCACGCGCCGGAAGATTTCGGTCACGACGGGGACGAAGCTCGAAGGCGAAGACCAGTGCTGCCCCATCGTGAACGAGTGCCCGATCACGGCTATCTTCTGCGCGGGCGCGGCGCGCAGGCGCGGCACGACCGCGCGCACGTCGCGCTCCCGCAGAAGCTCCGCGGCGAGCACCTTGTCGTCGCGTATGTGAAGGTGCTTCTCGCCCCAGTTCCAGACCTTGCGCCCCGCGAGCTGCCACGCGGCGGCGTCCGACGCGAAGGGCGAGGCGCAGGCGCGCCGCTCCAACTCGCGCCCCGCGGCGAGCATCGCGTCGTCGCCGCCCGACAGACCCAACTGGCCGACGTAGACGGGGAGGCCGAGCGCTATGTAGAAGGCGAACTGCTCCTGGAGGAGGTCGCCGTCACGCTCGACTTCGAGAATTGTCTGGTAGAGGCTCGCGACCGAGCGCAGCCCGGCGGCACCGGACTTGGAACGGCCGCGGTCGCGCAGGTAGTCGGTGAAGACGTTGACCGGCGAGCCGGCGGGGACGGCCAGACCCGACTTCAGTATCGGTTCGAGGTCTTTCGACGGGTCGAAGCCCGACCGGCCGCCGCGCGTCCACGTCAGGACATCCCCGGCCTTACTCTTCAGAAGGTTGCTCTGGTGCTTGACGAGCGCCTCCAACTCGCCGTCCGACAGGCCGCCCCGCGCGTAACACGCCGCGTCTCCCTCGCCGGACTTTCCGGCGAGCAGAATTTGGTAAGCGTGCGTGGCGATGACGTTGGCCTCGACGAGTTGCTCGAACCTCGACGCCGAGCCCCGCCGACTTTCAACGCCGGTTCTGCCCTGTGTATACGCGAGCGGCGCCGTAAGGAAGAGCACGACGCAGACGAGCATCAACCACCGGAACGCGCGTCCGCTCATTGCCAGTCTCATCTTCGCTCTCAACCTTTAAAGCTTTGCGGCTTCGCCGGACTGCACGCGCCTTCAGCGCGAGAGGAGGGAGGCCGAGTCTCGGTCAATGAAGAGGTGCGCGTCCGCGTGGTTCCTGAGAATGGAGGCCGGGCACGCCGTCTCAATCGGCCCCTCGATGACGCCCCTGATGGCCTGCGCCTTCGCCGGCCCCGGCACGACGGCGAACAGCTTCGGCCTCGACATGATGGTCGGGATGGTCAGCGAGAGCGCGTCGCGCGGGACATCTTCGAGCGTTGCGAAGGCGCCGTCATGCACCTGCTGCACGCGGCAGACATCGTCCAGCTCGGCCACCTTGACCGGCTCCGGGTCGTCGAAGTCGCAGAAGGGCGGATCGATGAAGGCCAGATGTCCGTTCTCGCCGATGCCGAGCACGGCGAAGTCGGGCGGGTCATCCGCGAGCAGCGCCGCGTACCTGCGACACTCGGCCGCGGCGTCTTCGGCCTCTCCGCGCAGCCCGTGGAACTGGCCGAAGTCTACCCTGTTCACCAGACGGTCGAGCAGGAAGCGGCGGAAGGACTGCGGCGCGCCGTCCTCCATCCCCAGATACTCGTCGAGGTGAAAGCCTTTGACCTTAGACCATTCGACTCCCGGCGCTTCGGCGAGGTCCGCCAAAAACTCGTTCTGCGAAGGGGCGGAGGCGAAGATGCCGACGGCGCGGCCCCGCTCCACTTGCAGGCGACGAATCTCCGCCGACACGGCTGCCGCCGCGGCCGCCCCCATCTTCCGCCGCGAATCGTAGACGTAGACGTTCAAACGCCCCGCCTGAAACCGCTCGACGTGGCCGTCCCCGGCCTCGTCTTTCTGCACCCGTGATTCCATGTTCACTCCTCAGATGGAAGATTTCGCGCCTCAACCCACTTCCGGCCCGGCGATGGCGAAGACGCTGTCGGAAGTGCCCGCGCCGCTTCGCACGCCGCGGCGCATGCGGACCAACTCGCGCTGTTTGACGAAGCCGCGCGCCCCCAGCACGCGCGCGCCGCCGGCGTAGGTCGTGTTCAAGTCCACACAGACCGTCCCGCCGTCCAGACGATTGAGAACTTCGTCGAGGAGGGCGGCGGCCGTCTCTGCCTCCTCCGCCACCAAAGGCCCGACGTAGTCGGACAGCGCCCCGCGCCTCGCCAGTGCGTAGCCGCGCAGACGCCCGTCCGCCCCCATGCTCACCGCCGGCGTGACGCACGACTCTTCCCAAAGAGCTTTCAGCAGTTCCGAGCGGTCGGCGCCGAACGCGCGTCGGTCGAGCGCGAAGATTTGCAAAGAGTCGGGCAAGCCTTCCGCCGCATGTGCCCGCGAGGCTGTGGCCCGGGCTACCCTCATCCAGCGCTCGACGCGCAGCTCGGCCTCGAAGCCCAGCGCTTCGTAGACGGGGGCACCCTCGGGCGTCGCGTCGAGCTTCACCGTCGCCACCGCGGCCGCGTCAAGGACTCCGAGCGCCGCACGGACGAGCGCCGTCGCGATGCCCCTCCGCCGGAACTCGGGGTCCACGAGCACCATGCCTATCCAGGCGAGTTCCCGCCCGTACACGGTGGTCGTCGTCGTCCCGACGAGCCTCTCGGCGGCGGCGGCGGCGAAACAGCCGCGCGGACAGAGACGGAGGAGCCTGAGCCAATCCTCCTCCGTCTGGTTCCACCCGGCCGCCGCTTTGAGCCTCATCGCCTCGGCGACATCGCTCTCTTCGAGCAGACGGATTTCAAGTTCCTCGGCGTTCGGACTCAAGAGTTAGTTTACTTCCCTGACAAACTATGACGGTTACTTTCGTCAGTCAGTTTCCTAACGACTTCGGGGGCGATACGAGTTGTGGGCGGAGCGATCTACAGAATTTCAGAGCACGACACTTTGTCGGGAACGATTTTATAGCACTAACCCGAACGCGGCTGCAAGGCGCAGATCACCGGGTCGGGTATCTATACCTTGAGAGAATTGCTTTTATGTAACTTTGCCGCCCTGCCTCTCGTCCCCGTACGCCTTCACCGTGTGCGCCGCTCCGAGGCAGCGTGGGCCTTTGGCTTTAGAGGGTGTGTGATGGTATAAGCACGTCTCCGGGGCTCCGCGAGATGTCTTAAACGGCGCTCCACCGGTGTACGGCGACCGCATTTGTCAAAGTCTTGAACAAACCCCGACACAGCAACCGCCGTTTCTTTCTCGAATACGCTTTAGGGCAGATGGGGTCTTTCGGCCCTCTACAGTTGCAACGTTGCTAGTCTCAGACCTACATAAACTCGTATCCGACACCGCCGCCCTCTCCCGTGCCGAGTCGGGGGCGCACGGACCGCAAGGCGTCCCGCCGTCGCTGTTCGCGTCACTCTTTGAAGGTGGCACCGCGGGGCTTCGGACGCGGGCGGCGGGGTTGCTCTCACTTCTCCGGCAGACTTACGGGGAGGACGCGGGGGCCGCCGCGAAATCCCTCGACAGGCTGGGTGCGCTGTGCGCGAGCTTTCTGGAAGCCTACGGCGAAGGGCCCGTCCGCCTGCTCCGCGCCCCGGCGCGCATCAACATCCTCGGCGAGCACGTTGACTACGTGTCTTACCTGCCGACCTACTCACTCCCCTTCGGCAGCCGCGAACATGACATGCTGATGATGTACAGGCCCTCGGCGACGGGGCGCGTGCGGGGCGCGTCGCATCAAGGGGAGTTCGCGTGTTTCGACTTCTCGCTCGACGAAGGCCCTGCCCCCTTCGGCGGAGAGGGTTACGAGGGGGAGTGGCTCTCTTACGTCTTCAAGGGCGAGACGCCGCCGCCGCACTGGGGCAACTACGTCAAGGGTTCATGTTTCTTCGCACGCACGAAGTTCGGCAGGCGGGTGGCGCGGGGCTTCGACTTCGTCGTCGATTCGAGCATCCCGCCGAAGGGCGGGGCTTCGTCCTCTTCGGCGCTGGCGGTGCTGGCCGGCGCGGCGATACGCGAGGTCAACGGCGTGGCCTACGAGCCCGGCGAGTTGGCCTTGGATTCGTCGAAGGCCGAGTGGTTTGTCGGCACGCGCGGCGGGTCGATGGATCACCTGACGATCTGCCTCGCGAAGCGCTCGCACGCCGTGCGCATCGCTTACAGGGAGGGGACGACGCGCGCCGTACGGCTCCCGTCGGAGCGGCTGCGCTGGGTCACCTTCTTCTCACACCCGGCGGACAAGGGGCGCGAGATCATGCTGGAGTACAACGAGCGCGCGGCCGTCTCGCGTCTGCTGATCCCCGCGATCATAGAGGGCTGGAGGGAGACGGAACCGCGGCGCCACGCGCGGTGGGGTCGCGCCGTCGAGGCGCTGCTCTCGGGCGCGGAGGGCGCGGCCGGCGAGGCGGAGTCGCTGCTCCGCGAACTCCCCGAGACGGTCACGCCGGAAGAGGTCGAGCGGGATTACGCGCGAGCGTACGGCGAGTGCGTCGAAGCCTTCCCGGCGCTCGTCGAAGGGCGGCGCGGGCGGGCGCTGCGCGTGCGCGCGTACGCCCTGCACCACCTCGGCGAAGTCCGTCGCGTCTCGGCGGCCGAGCGCCTCCTCAACTCTCCTTCAGAATTGGACGGGCGTCAGGCGGTGTCACGAATGGGAGAACTGCTCAACGAGACACACGCGAGTTTGCGCGACCTCTACGGCGTGAGCACGCCGGAGGTGGAGCGGCTGGTCGGCGTCCTCCTCTCCGACCCAGGCGTCCGCGGCGCGCGGCTGATGGGCGGCGGGTTCGGGGGCAACGTTCTCGCCCTGACGACGGAGGAGAATGTGTCCGCGCTCATCCGCAGGGTGCAGGCCGAGTTTTACGCACCGGCCGGCCGTGACGGCGAGCGCGAAGGCTCCGTGATGGTCTCCACGCCGGGCGACGGACTCTCGGGGCTGGGGCTCGAATCGGTCTGGCGCCGTGCGGTCGAAGAGTTCAACGCGCAGGGGCGCGCGGGTGCGGCCTACAGGCGTGGCGTTGCCTCGATGCTTGACGAGGTGGAGTTGGACGTGGCGATGCACGAAGTGTGGCCCGTGATCGTCGCGGCCGGGAAGGGTTCGCGGGCGCGCGAGTCGGGGCTGGACGTGCCGAAGCCCGTGGCGCCGGTCGCTGGCGTGCCGGCCGTACTCCGCGTGCTGCGTAACGTTCGGGAGGGCTGTGGCGGCTCGGCGCGCGCGCCCGTCGTCGTCGTTTCGCCCGAGACCGAGCGGGCGGTGCGCGAGGCGCTGGCGGGCGAAGAGGTGAGCTACGTCTTGCAGCGCGTGCCGCTCGGCACGGGCGACGCCGTCCTGCGAGCGCGCGAGTTGATGGAGAACTTCGAGGGTCGCGCGCTGGTCATCTGGGGCACGCAGCCCGTCGTCAGGCCGCGGACGCTGGCGCGCTCTCTGCGGCTCGCCGCGCTCTTCGGCGAGTACGACATGGTGCTGCCGACGGCGCTGAAGGAGCGACCTTACGCGCCGGTCGAACGCGACGAGCGGGGGCGCGTGCTCGCTTCGCGCGAGAGCCACCTGGAGGGCGCGGCGCGCCCCGAGTTCGGCGAGACGAACCTCGGCCTCTTCCTGGTCAGGAGCCGCGCGATGTTCGACGCGCTGGCGGAGTTGCGGCGCCGGCACTGGCGCGAGTCCGAAGGGCTTTACGACCGGGCGGGCGAGTTGGGCTTCCCGAACGAGATGGTCAACTTCCTCGCGGGGCGCGACGGCGGAGTGTTCGCCTGCCCCTTCGCCGACGCGCGCGAGGAGCAAGGCATTAAGACTCTGGCGGACGTGGCGCGGTGCGAGCGTTTCATCTCCGAGTTGGAGGTGGAAGAGTCTTAGAGAGAGCCGCCGCGGGGCGCGTCGAACCCGACAAAGGATGAGCCGATAAGCATGGCATTGTCTGAACAGACCGGCGCGGGCCGCCGCGCGCCGATAAAGAAGCTGCGGTGGTGGATCGGCGGCCTGCTCTTCGCCTCGACCGTCATCAACTACATCGACCGGCAGACGCTCTCGAACCTGGCGCCCTTCCTCAAGCAGGACTACGGCTGGACGAACACCGACTACGCCTACCTCGTCATCTCGTTCCGCATCGCCTACTCCATCGGGCAGACGGTCTGCGGCCGCCTCGTCGATAAGCTGGGCACGCGGCGGGGGCTGACGCTCTCGGTCATCTGGTACTCCGTCGTCTCGATGCTCACGTCGCTGGCCGGCGGCTTCTACAGCTTCGCGGCCTTCCGCTTCCTGCTCGGCGTGGGCGAGTCGGCCAACTGGCCGGCGGCGACCAAGGCCGTCTCGGAGTGGTTCCCGAAGCGCGAGCGCGGGTTGGCCACGGCGCTCTTCGACAGCGGCTCGTCCATCGGCGCGGCCGTCGCGCCCTACCTCGTCCTCGGCATCTATTTCAAGTGGGGCTGGCGGCCGGCCTTCGTCGTGCCGGGCGTACTGGGTCTCCTCTGGCTGGCCGCGTGGCGCTGGCTCTACCACCGCCCCGAAGAGCACCCGCGCGTCTCCGCGGAGGAGCGCGAGATGATCCTGCGCGACCGGCGGGAGGACGAGCCCGAGGGCGTCGAGAGGGTGCGTCCGCGCTGGGGGCAGTTGCTCCGGCTGCCGCAGACGTGGGGCACCATCTCCGCGCGGACTCTGACCGACCCGGTCTGGTTCTTCGTCACGGACTGGTTCCCGATCTACCTCGTCGCCAAGGGCATCAGGCTCGAAGAAGGTCTCTTCGCCTTCTGGATTCCGTTCATCGCCGCCGACCTCGGCAACTTCTTCGGCGGCTGGCTCTCGGGACACCTCATCAAGCGCGGTTGGTCGGTCGGCGCGGCGCGCAAGGCGCTCGTCGTCTTCGGCGGCATCGGCGTGACCGTGCTCATCCCGACCGTCTTCACGACGAACCTCCTCGCCATCGCGCTGCTCTTCGGCTTCGCCACCTTCTCCTACGCCTCGTTCACGACCATCGCGAACGTGCTGCCCTCCGACCTCTTCCACAGCGAGTCGGTGGCGTCGGTGAGCGGGCTGAGCGGGACGGGCGCGGGGCTCGGCACCCTCATCGCGTTCCTGCTGGTCGGCTACGTCTCGGACGCGCGCGCCGACATGGGCACGGCGGCCTTCGACCCGATCATCGTCGTCGCCGGCCTGATCCCGCTCGTCGGGATGGCGCTCGTGCTCCTGCTCGTGCGCAACACGCGCGCGACCGAGGCGGGGTTGGTGCGGCGCATCTAGTCGTTGAGGTAGAGTAGGGCTCGGGGCAGGTCATGAAACCACTGAAGATAGGCGTGACGGGCGTGAGGGGCGTGGTCGGCGAGACCTTCACGCCCGAGTTGGTCGTCGGGTTCGCGCAAGGCTTAGCCACGTACCTCGACGGCGGGCGCATCCTCGTCTGCCGCGACACGCGGCCGTCGGGGCCGATGGTGCGCGCGGCCGTGCTGGCGGGGCTGCTCGCCGTCGGCTGCGAGGTCATCGACCTCGGGGTCTGCCCGACGCCGAGCATGCAGCTCGCGGTCCGCGAGTTGGGCGCCGCGGGCGGCATCGCCATCACGGCCGGGCACAACCCCTCGCAGTGGAACGCGCTCAAGTTCGTGCGCGGCGACGGGCTCTACTTCAACCCGATGCAGGGCGAGGAGCTGCTCGACATCTACCACCAGGGCGAGTTCCCGAAGGCCCGTTGGGACGCCGTCAGGACGAAGGTCGAGAGCGCGGACGCCGTCGCGCACCACGTCGAAGCGCTGAAGGGCGCCTTCGACGTGGAGGCCATCCGCGCGCGCCGGCCCCGCGTCGCCGTGGACTGCTGCAACGGCGCGTGCGTCTACCTCATCCCGCGCTGGCTCGAAGAGCTGGGCTGCGAAGTCCTATCCGTCAACGACGACCCCGCCGCGCCCTTCCCGCACAACCCCGAGCCGCGGCGCGAGACGATGGCGCAGCTCCGGGCGGTGGTCAAAGCCGGGCGGGCCGACATCGGCTTCGCGCACGACGCCGACGGCGAGCGCCTCGGGCTGGTCACCGAATTCGGCGAGCCGCTCGAAGAGGAGCTGACGCTCGCGCTCGCGGCCGAGACGCGGCTCGCACAAAGACCCGGCGGGATAGTCGTCACCAACGTCTCGACGAGCAGCGCCGTCGATCTCATCGCCGCGCGCCACGGCGGCAGCGTCGTGCGCACGCCCGTCGGGCAGGCCCACATCTCGGAGGCGATGGTCGAGCACGCGGCCGTCATCGGCGGCGAAGGGTCGGGCGGCGTCTCGGTGCCGGAGGTCCACCCGACGCACGA
This sequence comes from uncultured Acidobacteriota bacterium, assembly GCA_963726735.1. Classification (GTDB taxonomy): domain Bacteria; phylum Acidobacteriota; class Blastocatellia; order Pyrinomonadales; family Pyrinomonadaceae; genus QHXN01. The sequence goes on along the minus strand of CAVSDM010000016.1, from coordinate 815,173 downwards.
CAGCGCGGCCGCCATCGGCCTCATCCTCGAACGGCTCGCGCGCACGGGCGAGCGCGCCTCCGAGATGGTCGGGGGGCTGCCGCGGCTCTCGATGGTCAAGCACAACGTCAAGGTCGAGCCGAACCACATCTACCAACGCCTACAAAGCTTCCGCCTCGCGGCCGAGCGCGAGGGGTTGGCGTGCGACCTGACCGACGGCGTCAAGGTCTCGCTCCCCGAAGGCTGGGCGCACGTCCGCGCGTCGAACACGGAGTCGATGATCCGCATCATCGTCGAGGCCGAAACGGAAGAGGAGTCGCGCCGCCTGCTCGACTGGGCGCGCGACCGCGTGCGGCCTTAACGAACGGAGGTTCGGATGAGAGCGATACCGACACTCAAGATCAGCATCTCGGGCGTGCGCGGCGTGGTGGGCGACTCGCTGACGCCGCACCTGCTCGTGCGCTTCGCGCAGGCGTTCGGCACCTACGTCGGCTCGGGCACCATCGTCATCGGCCGCGACCCGCGCACGTCGGGCGAGATGGTCAAGCAGTCGGTCGTCGCGGGGCTGCTCTCCAGCGGGTGCCACGTCATCGACGTAGGCGTCTGCCCCGTCCCGACCGTGCAGATGATGGTGCGGCGGCGCGGCGCGCACGGCGGCATCGCCATCACGGCGAGCCACAACCCGGCCGAGTGGAACGCGCTCAAGTTCGTCGGCCCCGACGGCCTCTTCCTCGGCGCGGGGCAGGGGCGCGAGATGCTCGACATCTACCACCAGGGCGAGTACACGAAGGTCTCGGGCGCCGAGATGCGGAGCTTCGAGGAGGTCGGCGGCGCGACCGACATCCACGTCCGCGCCGTCCTCGACGCGCTCGGGCCTCTGCCCCGCGCCGCGCGGCCTCCCCGCGTCGTCCTCGACTCCTGCAACGGCGCCGGCTCCCTCGTCGGCCCGCGCCTGCTCGAAGCGCTCGGCGCCGAAGTCTTCACCGTCAACACGACGCCCGACGGCTCGTTCCCGCGCGCGGCCGAGCCGCTCGCCGAGAACCTCGGCGAGTTGTGCGCGAAGGTGCGCGAGGCGGGCGCCGATGTCGGGTTCGCGCAGGACATGGACGCCGACCGGCTGGCGGTCGTCAACGAACGCGGTGAGCCCGTCGGCGAGGACTACACGCTCGTCCTCGCGACGCTCTACGCGCTGGGGCTGGAGCGCGGCCCCGTCGTCGCCAACCTCTCGACGACGAGCGCGCTCGCCGCCGCGGCCGAGCGCTTCGGCTGCCCGCTCCACCAGTCGAAGATCGGCGAGGTGAACGTGACCGACGAGATGCGGCGCGTCGGCGCCGTCATCGGCGGCGAGGGCAACGGCGGCGTCATCTACCCGCGCGTCAACTTCGCGCGCGACAGTCTGGTCGGCATGGCGCTCGTCCTCCACCTGCTCGCCGAGACGGGGCAGACGGTCTCGGAGATACTCGACTCGCTGCCCCCCTTCCGCATGGTCAAGGAGAAGATGCCCTGCCCCTCGCACAAGATTAAGGACGTGTTGAAGATGATCCTGCGCGACTACGCGGCCTACCCCCTCGACACGCGCGACGGGGTGAAGGTGACGGTGCCCGGCGGCTGGTTCCTCGTCCGCGGGTCGAACACCGAGCCCATCGTGCGCGTCGTGGCCGAGGCCGAGTCGGAGGAGCAGGCGCGGGGCATCGTGGACGCCGTCTTCGCGCGGGTCCGGGCGTGCGTCGTCTCATGACACCAACGTCGGAGGAAACACTCGCGGCCGGGCTTATGGACTACGCGATAGGCATCGACCTCGGCGGGACGAATATCAAGGCGGCGGCCGTCCGCCCCTCGGGCGAAGTGCTGGCGGAGTCGTCGGCCGGGACGCGCGACGACGCCGGGGCGGCCTGGGCCGCGGGCGTGCGCGAGCTGATAGAGGCTCTGGAGGCGCGCGTCGGCGGGGCGGCCGCGTGCGTCGGCATCGCGTCGCCGGGCATGGCGGCGCGCGACGGCCGCTCGATGGCCTCCGTGAGCGGCCACCTCGAATCGCTTCAGGGCTTCGACTGGGTTGACTACTTCAACGACGAGAGAACGGTAACGCTCATCAACGACGGGCAGGCGGCGCTGCTCGCCGAAGTCTGGAAGGGCGCGGCCGCGGGCGCTCGTGACGCGGTGATGCTGACGCTCGGCACGGGCGTCGGCGGCGCCGTGCTCACCGGCGGCCGTCTGCTCAAGGGGCACCTCGGGCGCGGCGGCCACATCGGGCACATCTGCCTCGACGTGGACGGCGAGCCCGACAGTCTCGGCATCCCCGGCACGCTCGAAGAGGCGGTCGGCAACCGCACGCTCGCGAAACGCTCCCGCGGGCTCTTCGACTCGACCGAGGCGCTGGTCGCCGCGCACCGCGCGGGCGACGCGAACGCCACGCGCGTCTGGCTGAGGGCCGTCTACCAACTCGCCTGCGCCGTCACCTCGATGATCAACGTGCTCGACCCGGAGGTCTTCGTCATCGGCGGCGGCATCGCGCAGGCGGGCGATGCTCTCTTCGACCCGCTCGAACGCTACCTCGCTTTGATGGAGTGGAGACCCGGCGGCCAGCGCGTGCGGGTCGCGCCGGCCGCGCTCGGCGGCGCGGCCGGCGCGCTCGGTGCCGCGCGCCACGCGTTGCAGGCCCGGCCCGGTTAAGGCCGCGTGACTTCCGCCTCCCGCACGACGTACGACTCCCTGGCGCGCACCTTCGCGCCGGGGCGCGACACGACGACCTTGAGCTTGCGTCGCCTGCCCGGGCGCGCCTCGCCCGAGGCGTAATAACCCACGTTGTACTGCGAGCGGAGTTCGTCGGCGACGGACGTGAGCGTCTTGCCCATGCCGTCGCGTCCGCCCGCCAGGTAGAACCGGCCGCCGCTCCGACGCGCCAGCTCACGCAGGTAGAACTCGCCCTCCTTCTGCGACTCACTCCCCCTGCCCGGAATGCCCTCGCCCAGCCACACCACGTGAACCGGCGCGTCGGACTCCTCCGCGCTGTTCAGGCTCCGCTCGTACGAGCCGCGTTGGCTGGCCGTGTCCCGCCCGTCCGTGAAAAGGAGCACGGCCTTGCGGCCGCGCGCCGGCCCCACGCCGCGCGTCAGCGTGAAGAGGAGCGCGTCGTATAGCGCCGTCCCGCCCACCACCCGCGACTTGAGTATCGCTTCGCGCAGGGTGCTCCGGTCGCCGGCCCCGCCGCCGAAGAGGACAACCACCTTCGAGGCAAAGGCGACGGCGTTGACGTGGTCGCCGGGCCGCAGGTGGTCGAGGAAAGCGGCGGCCGCCTCGCGCGCCGCCGGGAGGTCTCTGCGGACGGAGGGGCTGTAGTCCAACAGCAGGACGACGTTGATGGGTTCTCCCGCGACCTCGAAGTGAGCGACGCGCTGCTCGATGCCGTCCTTGTAGACGCGAAACTCTTCGCGGCGCAGGTCGCCGACGTAGCCGCCCTCCCTGCTCCTGACCGTGACGGGGATGCTGACCAGCCGCGTCGAGACGCGGACGACATCCTCCGTCGTCTGCGTCTGCGTCTGCGTCTGCCACACGCGGGGCGCCACGGTCGCCGCGGAGGGGCCACGCGGCAGTGCGAGAACGAGTGTCAGCGCGAACGCCGCGGCCACGACCCCGCATGCGGCGGCCGGGGCGTCGCGCCGTAGAAAGTTTCGGCTGTGCGAGATGTTTGACACGACACCTCCGGCTCCGGCACGCGGCCTTCAGAGGTTAGTTACGACGGCCGCCATTTTGTTATAACCCGGGCCTGTAGTAAAAAGCTCTCGCCACGCGGCCCGTGACGTTCCACCACCCGCGAAGCGCTGAGCCGTCATGCTGAACTTGGAGAGACAGGCCAAAATCCTCGAACTCATCGAGGAGCACGGGAAGGTCGAAGTCGGCGACCTCAGCCGCCGCCTCCGCACGTCCGAAGTCACCATCCGCAAAGACCTCAAGGAGTTGCAGGAGAGGGGGCTGCTGCGCAGGGCCCACGGCGGCGCGGTGCGCGCCGTGACGGTCAGCGCCGACCCCTCGCTCCGGGTCAAGGCCGCGCTGCACGCCGACGAGAAGCGGCGCATCGGGGCGGCGGCGGCCGCGCTCGTCGCCGACGGCGAGTCGATCATCCTCGACTCGGGGACGACCACGCAGCAGGTGGCGCGGTACCTTAAGGACAGACGCGGGCTGAAGGTCATCACCAACGCCCTCAACGTGGCGACGGAATTGGCGGGCGCGGGCGAGGTCGAAGTGATACTCCTCGGCGGGCTGCTGCGGCAGAACTCCGGCTCGCTCGTCGGCCAGTTCGCCGAGGAGATGCTCAAGCAACTCTCGGTGGACAAGCTCTTCCTGGCCGTGGACGCCGTCGATCTGGAATTCGGCCTGAGCACGCCGAACCTCGACGAGTCGCACGTCAACCAGGCGATGGTGCGCGCCGCGCGCGAGACGATACTCGTCGCCGATTCGAGCAAGTTCGGCCGCCGCAGCCTCTCGCGGATCGTGCCGCTGTCGGAAGTCACGCGCGTCGTCACCGACCACGGGCTGCCCAACGCGATGCGCGCGGGGCTGCGCGAGCTGGGCGTCGAGTTGATACTCGCCTGAGCGCCGGGCCGCGCGGCCGTTCAGTGAATCCGCACGCGCTCGACGACCCGTGTGATGGCCCCCTTCGGGCTCGGTGTGTCGGGCTTGAGCCCCTGCGCCAGCGAGTTAAAAAGCCCGAAGAGCTGCCCGAAGATTACGTCGAGCGGCGGCCGGTGCAGGTCGTCAAACGACTCGGCCAGTCCGAGCGACAGTGACTCGTCGAACTCATCCGACCGCGGCTCGCCCGCGGGCCACACGGCGACGATGCCGCCCGCGAGCCCCTTACCCTTCACCTCGCGCAGCAGGTCGAGCTCGTAAGCCCTGCGCCGCCCGTCAACGGAGAGGAACCCCACGACCAGCGTCTCGTCGTCCACGGCCGAGAGGGGCCCGTGCCTCACCCCGAGGTACGACTCCGACCAGGTGTAGACCCGCCCGGCCGTCAACTCCAGAACCTTCAGCGCCGACTCGACCGCCACGGCGCGGAGCGCCCCCGTCCCCAGAAAGCAGAACTTCGCGCGCCGCCCGGCCGCGAGCCTCGCCGCCGCGTCGGCCGCCGCCCCCCTGAACCTCTCGGCGGCCGCGGCCAACTCTTCGACGACCCGGCCGTAAGACCCGAGGTCTCGGACGTACGCGAGACACTGGCCGGCGACCAGCATGTTCGTGAAGGAGCTGGTCATGGCCAGACCGCGGTCGTTCACCGCGTCGTCGAGGACGAGGCAGAAGACGTTCTCGCGGCCGCCGAAGTCGCGCGCCATCTTCCCCCCGCCGTTACAGGTGACGATGAGGTGCCGGATCGACGGGTGGCGTTCGAGCGCGGCCTCGATGACGGCGACGCCCTCGGAGCTGTCGCCCGAGCGCGAGAAGGAGACCCAGAGGTACGGGCGGCCCGGGATGACATGCTCGTCCATCTCCGTGAGCAGGTCGGTGCTCGGGACGGCCTGAACTTCGCAGCGCCACTCGCGACGCAGGAGCGAGGCGAGTGCCCTCCCGATGTAGTCGGAGGTGCCGGCCCCCACGAGGTAGATTGTCGGCGCCGCGCCCTCCGACAGTCCCGCCCGCGCGAGGAAGTCTCGCACTTCCGCGGAGCGCGCCGAAAAGTCCTCGCGGGTGCGCCGCCAGGTGTCGGGCTGCTGGTAAATCTCGCGCGGGGTGTGAACCAGACCCCGCCCCGCCTTCTCCTCTTCGGACAGCGCCAGCAGCCTGCTCAATTCGTCCATCGTTCTTGCGCCCCCTCCCCGCCCCCGTGCTAAAACAGCAGCCATCCCGGACAGAGTACGTTGCGAATAACCTTTGCTTTCGCTTTCGGTCTGTATTACAATCCGGCCCCCGTCGAAAGTTATCGTAAGTATCCGGAATCAAATAGTCAAACCTGATGAGAGAACAGGCAGGCAGCAGCGTTGTCGTAATCGGCGAGCTGAATGTGGACGCCGTCGCGACGGGTCTCGCGCAGGGGCCGAAGCTCGGGCTTGAGATCATCGCCGAGGACTTCCAGATGACCCTCGGGAGCGCCTCGGCCATCTTCGCCTGCGGGGTGGCGAAACTCGGCCACGAGGTGACCTTCGTCAGTAAGGTCGGCCGGGACGACTTCGGCGACCTCTGCCTCGAATCGCTGCGGGGCGCGGGCGTCGAGACGCGCCACGTCCTGCGCGACCCTTCGGAGAAGACCGGCATCACGCTCGCGCTCAGCACGCGCAAGGACCGCGCGCTCGTCACGTACCTCGGCGCCATCTCCTCGCTCAGGTACGAGGACGTGCGGATGTCTCTGCTGAAGGGCAAGAGCCATCTCCACCTGACCTCATACTTTTTGCAGGAGGGTTTGCGCCCCTCCTTCGCGCGCATCTTCCGGGAGGCGCATGCGCAAGGGCTCACCACCTCCTTCGACCCGAACTCCGACCCGACGAGCAGGTGGGGCGAGGAGATTTGGGGGGTGCTCGCGCACACAGACATCTTCTTCCTCAACCGTGACGAGGCGCTGCAACTGACGCGTGCGCGCGACACGCGGGGCGCGCTCAAGTCGCTCGGCGCGCGCGTCCCCTGCGCGGTCGTCAAGCTGGGGGCGAAGGGCGCCGTGGCGATTAAGGACGGCCGCGTCGCTTCGGCGCCGGGCTTCAAGGTTGACGCGCTGGACACGACCGGCGCCGGCGACACCTTCGCCGCCGGCTTCGTCTCGGCGCACCTTGAGGGGCTGAGTCTCGAAGAATGCCTGCGGCGCGGCAACGCCTGCGGCGCGCTCTCGACGCTGAAGGCGGGCGGCACGGCCAACCAGCCCGGCCGCGAGACGCTGGAACGTTTCCTGCGCGAGCAGTCGAAATAGTAGACCGTTTGAGCGAACCGACAGACTGACGAGCTAAACCGATGACGAGTCCGGGCGAACAGACAGCACAGACGCGGGAGACGGGGCGCACTCTGGTGCCGGGCCGCCGGCTCCTCGAAGAGGCGCGCCGCGAGGGGCGGGCCGTCGCCGCGCTCAACTTCTACAACGCGGAGACGCTGCGGGCGCACGTCAGGGCCGCGAACGAGTGCGGCGCCTCCGTCATCCTCCAGACCACCGAGTCAACCATCAAGTACCTCGGCATCGGGATGGTCGTGGCGATGGCCCGCGCCGCCGCCGAAGAGATCGAGCGCCCCGTCGCGCTCCACCTCGACCACGGCGCGAGCTACGAGCTGGCCGCGCGTTGCGTCGAGGCCGGCTACACCTCCGTCATGATCGACGGCTCGAAGCTCCCCTTCGACGAGAACGTCGGGGCGACGCGCCGCGTCGTCGAGATGGCGCACGCCGCGGGCGTCTCGGTCGAGGGCGAGTTGGGCCACGTCGCGCACAACGAGGAGGGCGGCGACATCTCGCGACTCTTCACGCGCCCCGCGGACGCCGCGCGCTTCGTCGCAGAGACTGGCGTGGACGCGCTCGCCGTCGCCGTCGGCACCGCGCACGGTTTTTATAAGGGCGAGGTGCGGCTCGACTTCGAGCGTTTGGAGCAGATTCGCGACGCCGTGGGCGGCGCGGCGGCGCTCGTGCTGCACGGCGGCTCGGGCGTGCCCGACGAGCTGATGCGGAGAGCCGTCGAGTGCGGCATCCGCAAGATCAACTTCGGGACGGAGCTGAAGAACGCCTTCACGCTGGCCGTCAAACGCTCGCTCAACGCGAGCGACGAGATCGACCTGCGGAAGACCTTCGCGCCGGCCATCGAGGCCGTCCGCGAGATTTCGTCCGCCAAGATCAAGGTCTGTTCGCTACTTTAATCCCCTGCTCCCAAACTTTGACCGAAGCCGTAGGACTGTCCGATGCAACTAAACGCACTCGACTGGATCATCGCCCTCCTGGCCGTCGGCGTCTGCTTCGCCCCGGCCCTCTTCTTCGGCAAAAGGTCGGGCAAGAACACCTCGGAGTTCTTCGCCTCGGGGCGCTCGGTGCCCTGGTGGCTGGCCGGCCTCTCGATGGTGGCGACCACCTTCAGCAGCGACACGCCCAACCTCGTCACCGACATCGTCCGCCGGCAGGGCGTGGCGGGCAACTGGGTCTGGTGGGCCTTCGTCCTGACGGGCGTGGCGACGGTCTTCTTCTACGCGCGTCTGTGGCGCCGCTCGGGCGTCCTCACCGACCTTGAGTTCTACGAGATACGTTACTCGGGCAAGGCGGCCGGGGCCGTGCGCGGCTTCCGCGCCGTCTACCTGGGGCTCTTCTTCAACTGCCTCATCATGGCGACGGTCAACCTCGCGGCGTGCAAGATCGCGGCCATCCTCTTCGGGCTCGCCGCGCTGGCAGACGCTGCTCTTCGTCGGACTCCTGAACGTCATCTTCGCCGCGCACTCGGGCTTGTGGGGCGTGCTGGTGATCGACATGGTGCAGTTCTTCATCAAGATGACGGCGGTCATCGCGGCGGCCTACTTCGCCATCAAGCTCCCGCAGGTCGGCGGCCTCTCCGGCCTCGTCGAGAAGCTCTCGGCGACGCCCGGCCCGGGCGGACTCAACTACCTGAACGTGCTGCCCGACTTCACGAACAACTGGGAGATCGCGGTCGCCGTCTTCATCCTGCCGATAGCCGTGCAGTGGTGGGCGGTCTGGTATCCCGGCGCCGAGCCGGGCGGCGGCAGCTACATCGCGCAGCGGATGCTCGCCTCGAAGTCGGAGAAGGACGCGCTCGGGGCCGTGCTCTTCTTCAACGTCGCGCACTACGTGCTTAGGCCGTGGCCGTGGATTCTGGTCGGCCTCGCCTCGATCATCGTCTACCCGCAGCTCTCCGACATTCAGGCCGCGTTCCCCGACCTCGACCCGAGCTTGCTCGGCCACGACATCGCCTACCCGGCGATGCTCAAGTTCCTGCCGGCGGGCTTCGTCGGGCTGATGGTGGGCGGCCTCGTCGCCGCCAACTCCTCGACCATCCTGACGCACCTCAACTGGGGCGCCTCCTACCTCGTCCACGACTTCTACCGCCGCTTCGTCCGCGACGACGCCACGGAGAAGCACTACGTCTTCGCCGGCCGCGTGGCGACCGTGCTGCTCTTCGTCATCTCGTCGGCGCTCGTCTTCGTGCTCGACACGGCGAAGGACACGTTCGACATCATCCTCCAGGTCGGCGCCGGGACGGGGCTGCTTTATCTGCTGCGCTGGTTCTGGTGGCGCATCAACGCCTGGAGCGAGGTGGCGGCGATGGTCAGTTCGTTCGTCATCTCGATTCTCTTCCTCGTGCTTGAGAAGCAGGGCGTCGCGCACACCACCTCGACGCAGAGGCTGCTCATCACCATCGCCGTCACGACCGTCTGCTGGGTGCTGGCCGCCTACCTCGCGCCGCCGACCGACCGCGCGACGCTGGTCGAGTTCTACCGCAAGGTCCACCCGGCGGGCCCGGGCTGGGAGGCCGTCCGGCGCGAGGCGGGCATCCCTCGCGGCGCGGTCGAGCGGGCCGACAACATCCCGATGGCGCTCGTCGGCTGGGTGGCCGGCTGCACGATGATCTGGTCTTCGCTCTTCACGGTCGGGAACTTCCTCTACGGCCGCCGAGGCTACGCCTTCGGGCTGCTCGCCGTCTTCGTCGTGAGCCTCCTCGTCCTGCTGTGGGTCATCAACTATCTCTGGTCCTCGGGCGGCAAGATCACGGGCGAGGAGGACGTGCCGACGGAGGTCGAGCACGGCCGCGGCGGCGCGCGGCAGGACTGAGCGGCCGGGCGAGTTGCATCGAAGGGCGACGCGAAGGGGCGGGGCGAAGAGTTGAAGGAAGAGGTCGAGGACAAGTTCATCGCGATGGTCAGCGCGAAGGCCGAGACCGACCTGCGCCTCTCCGACTTCGCGCCGCGCGCGTCGCTCGTGGTTCCCGCACACGACGTTCGGCGCGCGAAGTTCCCGGCCGTGGACTTCCACAACCACCTCGATGCGCTCGACCCCGAACGGGTGTTGCCTGTGATGGACGCCTGCAACGTCGAGCGCTGCGTCAACATCACGATGCGCGTGGGCGACGAGGCCGTCGAAGTGCTGAAGCGCTTCCGACGCGCCGCGCCCGAGCGCTTCCACACGGTCGCGTGGATGGACTGGCGCGACCTGAACGAGCCCGGGTTCTTCGAGCGCGGCGTCGAACGGCTCGAACGCATGGCGGGGCTGGGCGCGCGCGGACTAAAGGTCTGGAAAGACCTCGGGCTCACTCTGCGAGACCGTGAAGGCTCGCTGCTGCGCGTGGACGACGAACGGCTCGCCCCCCTCTTCGAGCGCGCGGGCGAGTTGGGCGTCTTCGTCATGTTCCACACGGCCGACCCGGACGCCTTCTTCCAACCCATCGACCGCTTCAACGAGCGCTACGAGGAGCTGAGCGCGCACCCCGACTGGGGCTTCCACGGCTCGCACTTCACGAAGGCCGAGCTGATGGAGCAGCGCAACCGCGTCTTCGCGCGCCACCCGCGCACGACGTTCGTCGGCGCGCACGTCGCCGAGCGCCCGGAGTGTCTCACGGAGGTCGCGGGCTGGCTCGAAGAGCACCCGAACCTCTACGTGGACATCAGCGCGCGCGCCTCCGAACTCGGCCGCCAGCCCTACACGGCGCGCGAGTTCTTCATCAACCACGGCGAACGCATCCTCTTCGGCACGGACCTCGTCCCCGAAGAAGAGATGTACCGGCTCTACTTCCGCTTTCTGGAAACGGCGGACGAGCATTTCGACTATCCCTCGCACGCGTCGCGGCAGGGGCGTTGGCAGATTTACGGCCTCCGCCTGCCCGACGATGTGCTGCGCTGCGTCTACCGCGATAACGCGCTGCGGCTGCTGGGCGGCTGACACGGGCCGCCCGAGCGACGCCGGCACGCGCCGAGGCGACGAATGATTATCTGCTTGAGCGCCAACCCGGCCATCGACCGGCGCCTGCGTCTGGGCCGACTGCACGCCGGCGCCGTCAACCGCGCGACCTCCGTCTGCCCCCTGCCGGGCGGGAAGGCCGCGCACGTCGCGATGGCGGCCGCCGCGCTCGGCGAGCGGGTGACGTGGGTCGGCTTCCTCGGCGGCTCGACGGGCGCGGACTGCGAGCGCGGGCTCGTCTCGCTCGGCATCCCCGTGGCGGTGGTGAAGACCGCCGCCGAGACGCGCATGAACATGGAGATCGTGGAGGCCGACGGCACGGTCACGGAGGTTTTGGAGCCGGGCGGGCACGTCAGCGAGGGCGATGTCGAGCGCATCCTCTCGCTCTGCCGCGACCTCTTCACCGAGTACAGGTGGGCGGCGCAGGTCGCCCTCTCGGGCAGCCTCCCGCCGGGCGCGCCCGTGGACTTCTACGCGCAACTCATCCGCCTCGCGCACGCGCAGGGCTGCCGCGTGCTGCTCGACACGAGCGGCGAGGCGCTACGCGAGGCGCTGAAGGAGTCGCCCGACCTCGTCAAGCCGAACCGCGACGAGGCCGAGGCGTTGACGGGCGTGTCGCTCGACGGCGTGCGCTCGGCGGCCGATGCGGCGCGGTTTCTCTTCGAGGCGGGCGCGCGCGGGGTCGCCATCTCGCTCGGCGCCGAGGGCATGTTCTGGCAGGCGACGCGCGACTCCGCGCCGCTCGTCGCCCGCCCGCCGCGCGTCGCTGCGCGCTCGGCCGTGGGATGCGGCGACGCGTCGCTCGCCGGCTTCGCCGTCGCGCACCGGCGCGGGCTCTCGGGGCGGGAGTTCGTGAGGTTCGCGGCCGCCTGCGGGACGGCGAACTGTCTGGCCGACGCGCCGGGCATGATCGACGCGCGGGAGGTCGAGAGGGTCGCGGCGCAGGCTTCGGTCGAATCGCTTGACGGACGCGGATAGTTTCGGCAAAGGGGGAACGGCGCGTGACGCTTCGGCTCGCACTCGTCGGGTGCGGTGAACATTCAGAGTTGAGCCACGCGGCGCCGCTCCGGCGCTACGCCGACGCGCGGCCGGGCGAGATCGAGCTGGCCGCCGCCTGCGACCTCGACCGCGCGCGCGCCGAAAAGTTCTGCCGCGAGTTCGGCTTCGGGCGCGCCTACGCGAGCCTGGACGAGATGCTCGCGGCCGAGCGGCTCGACGGCTGCGTCACCGTCATGCCGGTCAATCGCATCGGCGAGGTCGCCGCGAAGGTTCTGGAGCGCGGCCTCCCGTGCGTCGTCGAGAAGCCGCTCGGCACGTCGCTCGCCGAGGTCGAACGTCTGGCCGAGGTCGCGCGGCGGACGGGAACGCCGCACATGGTCTCGGTCAACCGCCGGTTCATGCCGTATCTGAACCGCGCCGCCCGTTGGGCGCGCGAGTCGGGCGGACTCCGATACGTCCGTGCGACGATGGTGCGCCAACGGCGCGACGAGCCCGCCTTCATCTGGGAGACGGCGCTCCACGCGCTCGACGCCCTGCGCCACGTCGCGGGCGAGATTACGGACTACCGCGCGACGCTCCACCGCCCGCCCGGCGTTTCGGCCGACTGGTATCTCGTCTCCCTCGACTTCGAGGGTGGCGCGCGCGGGCAGCTTGAAGTGCTCCCGACCGCGGGCTTCATCGAAGAGTCATACGAGCTGTTCGGCGAGGGCTTCCGCGCGCGCGTCGTCGCGGGCTCCGGGCCGCAGCGCTCCCTGCAATGCTGGCGCGGCGGGCGCCTCGAAGCGGAAGAGTTCGCCGACGAGACGGCGCCGGAAGACCTGCGCAGCGGCGCTTACGAGGAGGTCGTCGAATTCGTCGGCGCCCTGCGCGAGGGGAGGCGCCCCGCCCCGACCGTCGCAGACGTTCTCCCCTCGTCGCGCGTCTGCTTCCGCATCGCTGAAGAGTTAAATACGCCGCGGAGCGGCGCTTGAATTTAGCCCGGCCTTTCAAGGCCGGGTCAACCGATGATTGGCGGGCGCGGCGTCGCGTCAGCGACGCGTGAGTTTCAACGCTGACCCGGCCTTGAAAGGCCGGGCTAAATTCAGACGCCGCTGACGCGGCGGAATTACTTACAGTCTTTAATTAAGTCAGACGGCACAGCACCCTTAATGAGAAAGCTCTTATCCGTAGCACTGTCCGCGCTCACGCTCGCCGCCTTCGTCCCCGGCGTCCGCGCACGCCAGGCATCCCGGGCCGGGGTCGGCGGGAGCGGCTTTCACAAGAACGACATCACCTACTCGGCCGAGGTCTTGACGCCTCACGTCCCCTGGGCGACACGGCTTCAGGGCGGCCCCGTCAAGGGCTTCTTCATCCCCTCCATCCAGTACGGCCGCGACATGGTCGAGCTGATGCAGCGCGTCGAACTCGCCCCGACGACCGTCTCCATCGACCGCAACTGGGACATCAACTGCTGGGGCATCGGCGACTTCTACGACCACGTCCATCGCGGCGACCGCGACGACTTCCGGATCGTCTACGGCTACGTCGAAAAAGACCTGACCGGCCCCGCGCCGTTCGAGGTGTTGGTCATCCCGGGTCTCAACGGCTGGTCGCGCCTGACGCGCGCCTCGCGCGACGCAGTGCTGCGCCGCGTCCGCGAGGGCGCCGGCCTCGTCCTGCTCCACCCCTTCCTCGGCGACGTGAAGGGGCACCCCTTCAAGGGCGACGAGGCGGAGGCGGACGCGCGCCTCTGGGAGCTGTCGCCCCTCGTCGGCGTCCCCGACGACACCGTCAACGAGCGCGGTTACCCGGAGGTCAACCAGGACGCCGTGACTAAGGGTAGGTGGGAGGCCGCCGCGCCGCACTTCATCACGGAGGGGCTGCCGCTCGAACTCCTCCCCGAGGGGAACGCGGGCGGCCCCTTCTATAAGTACAAGGCCGCGGGCGGTGTCATCATCCGGTCGGGCGAGCACCCCGTCGCCGCCGTCAAGACTTACGGCAAGGGGCGCGTCGTCGCCTTCGCCTACGTCGAGGAGGGCTTCACGCCGCAGAGCGTCAACCCCTTCGAGACGAAGACCTACTGGGACTACTGGGAGTATCAGTACTCCCTTCTCTCCCGCGCCGTCCTCTGGGCCGCCGGGCGCGACACGGGTGTGCGCATCGACTCGCTCGCGGCCGAGGGCTCTGCCCAACCGTCCGTCAAGCTCGCGCTCACGTCCGACGCCGCGCGCCGCGTCGAGATCGAGGTCAAGGGCAAGAGCGAGTTCGGCCAGCGGCTCGGCTCGAACAGGGTGACGAAGGAGTTGTCCGCCGGGCAGAACACGTTTGACCTCACTTCGTCGGCTGCCGCGGGCGGCGGCAGGCAGATTTACGATGTCATCGTGCGCGACGCACCGACCGGCGCCACGCTCAACTGGGGCGCGGCCGTCCGCCGCGCCCCGAAGCGTGGGATGTTGACGCTGGCGAAGCCGGCCGTGGATGTCTACAAGCGCGGCGAGACGCTGAGCGCCGTCGTGCGCGCGACCGGTAACCTGGAAGGTTTGCGGATGCGCCTGAAGGTCTCGGACGACCTGGGCCGTCTGCTCGCGGTGCTGGACGCGCCGGCGCGCGGCGAGCGGACGTTCGCTTACGCGCTCCAGGACTTCGTCGGCAAGCAGGCACTCGTCACCGCCGAACTAGCGGATGAAAGCGGCGCGGTCGTTGACCAGCTCCGCGCCAAACCCGTGCTCGTCGTGCAGGAGAAGCGGCGCGAGCGCGAGTACACCGCGCTCGTCTCGTTCGGCGGCACGAAGCACTACCTACAGGACGCGCAGATGCGGCAGGTGCGCGCCGCCGCCGCCGACACGGGCTTTACGTGGAGCGGGGGCGACGTGGACAACGGGCTGAGCGTCCCGCGCGGCACCTTCGGCGTCTACTGGTACGACCGCGGCCCGACCACACCCGAGGCGATGGAGCGCGCCATCGAAGACTACCAGCGCACCGGCGACTTTGAAGCGCTCGGCTACCTGACGAAGAAGGAGCTGTACAAGCGCACCGGCGACGCGAAGTTCCTGCGCCGCACGCCCTCCTTCAACGACCCCGCCTTCATGGAGACGCTCGCCGGCATCACGCGCGCCACGGCCCGCAACAAGGCGCGCTTTAACATGGACTACTACTTCGTCGGCGACGAGGGCTCGCTCACCTCCTACGGCGACCCGGTCGATTTCGACTGGGGCCCGCGGGCGCTCGAAGAGTTCCGCGCGTGGCTCAAGGGTGAGTACAAGACGCTCGACGCGCTTAACCGCGTGTGGCGCTCCGACTTCAAGAGTTGGGAGACTATTCTCCCTTCGACCACCGAGCAGGCGCGCAAGTCGGGCAACTTCGCGCCGTGGGCCGACCACCGCACCTTCATGGAGGCGACCTTCGCGCGCGCCTACGCGCGCGTGCGCGATTCGGTCGTCGAAGGCGACCCCGAGGCGCGCATCGCCCTCTCGGGCACGCAGGAGACCAACGCCTACAACGGCGCCGACTGGTATCGGCTCGACCGGGTCATCGACGACTTCCTCTCTTACGAGGGCGGCAACCAGTGGGACATGCACCGCTCGTTCGCCAAGCCCGACTCGATGATCGGCTTCTGGACGGGGTACGGTTCGAGCGGCATCGGCGTGCAGAACGCCATCTGGAACGCGGCGGTCAACAACGTCCTCCACCCGAACATCTTCTGGATGTACTCGTTCCTTGACCCCGACCTGACCCACTCGAACTCGGCGCGCGACATGGGCGCGGCCTTCCGCTCGCTCAGGTCCGAGGGGGTCGGCAAGCTCCTGATGGAGTCCGAGCGCTTGGGGGACGGCATCGCCATTCACTACTCGATGCCCTCCGTCCACGGCGCGAGCATCCTCGGCTACCACCGCAACTTCGACGGCGGCGCCGACAAAGCCCCCGAGAAGGCCGGGGCCAACTTCCCCGCCGACCGCGACGGCTGGGTGCGCGCCGTCAAAGACCTCGGGCTCCAACCAGACTTCGTCGCCTCCGAGCAGATCGAAGGCGGCGCGCTCAACGCGGGCAAGTATCGCGTCCTCATCCTCCCGCTCTCCGTGGCGCTCTCGGCCCGTGAGGTGAAAGCCGTCGAGGAGTTCGCGCGCGCGGGCGGCGTCGTCATCGCCGACGCGGCCGCGGGGCTTCTGGACGAGCACTGCGCGTGGCAGCCGCAAGGCATGATGAACGAGTTGTTCGGCATCAACGCGCCCGACTCGAACAAGCGCACGCTGGGCCGCGTCGCGGGCGCGGCCGAGGTGACGACGGAGGGCGCCGGGTGGGGCTTGAAGCCCGAAGAACTGGCGGACTTCATGGCGGCCGAGTCGGACGTGAAGGCCGCGGGCGGTCAGGCGCTCGCGCGCGTCGGCGGCGCGGACGCGGTCGTCGCGCGCCGTGTGGGTCAGGGCTGGACGTTCTACCTCAACACGCTCTTCGACCGCTACCCGAAGCTGCGCGGCGAGAAACGGGGCGGCGCGGGACACCGCGCGCTTCTCTCGCGACTGTTCGAGCGCGCGGGCGTCCGTCCCGCCGTCGAGGTGCTCACGGCCGACGGCAAGCGTCTGGCGCAGGCGCAGGTCGTCCGCTACCGCTTCGGCGACTCGGAGATTCTGGCGGTCGTCAAGGAGAACGTCGGCGTCGCGGGCGTCGTCGGGCAGGACGGCGTCACCGTCTACAACGACGCGGGGCTCGGTCAGGTCGCGCGTCAGGAGATCAACGTCAAGCTCCCGCGCGCCTCGTACGTCACGGACGTGCGCACGGGCAAGCGACTCGGCCGGACGGACGCGGTGCGCACGTCGCTCGTCGTCGGCGACGCGCTCGTGCTGGCGTTCAGTCCCGCGGAGAACGCTTTAACGCTGCGCGGCCCGTCGGCCGCGCGGCTCGGCGAGCACCCAGAGTTCGCCGCCTCTTCCGCGGGCGCGGGGCGAAGGCTCTTCCGCTTTCAGGTCTTCGCGCCGGACGGCGCGTCGCTGCCGGCCTACTCGAAGAACGTTCTGGCGGAGGGCGGGCGGGCCGCCTTCACGCTCCCCTCGGCGCTCAACGACGCGCCGGGCGCGTACACCGTGCGCGTGGCGGACGTGGTGACGGGCGCAACGGCCTCTGCGAAGGTGACTCTGAAGTGAGGTGCGAACGATGAAGTTGGAAGTCTTCGACTCGAAACGCGAGACGGGCGAGGCGGCGGCGCGCGAGGCGGCCGCGATTATCCGCGCGGCGATTGACGGTCGCGGCGAGGCGCGCGTGGTCGCGGCGACCGGCGCCTCGCAGTTCGAGTTCCTCGACGCGCTCGTCGGCGCGGCCGGGATTGACTGGGGCAGGGTCACCTTCTTCCACCTCGACGAGTACGTCGGCCTGCCCGAGTCGCACCCGGCGAGTTTCCGCAAGTACCTCAAAGAACGCTTGGACGCGCGCGTCCGCCCCGGCGCGTTCCACTACATCGACGGCGGGGCGCCCGACCCGCGCGAAGAGTGCCGGCGGCTCGGCGAGTTGATCTCGCGACGCGAGGTGGACGTGGCCTTCGTCGGCATCGGCGAGAACGGCCACCTCGCCTTCAACGACCCGCCCGCCGACTTCGAGACCGAGGAGCCTTACCTCGTCGTCGAACTCGACGAGGCGTGTCGCCGCCAGCAGGTCGGCGAAGGTTGGTTCAAGGGAATTGATGAAGTCCCGCGCCAGGCCATCTCGATGTCGATCAGGCAGATTCTCAAGGCGCGTCGCGTCATCTGCGTCGTGCCCGACGCGCGGAAGGCGCCGGCCGTCCGGGACTGTCTCGGGTCGGAGGTGAGTTCGTACCATCCGGCCTCGGCCCTGCAACGACACGAGGGCGCGACCGTCTATCTCGACCGGGAGTCGGCGTCGCTCCTGAAGAACCACACGGCGTGAGAGGGCCGAGAGTTTACCGACTCTGAAGGATGGGACGAATGAACGAGAACGAACGCGTGATTCTGCTCGACCCGCACCCGCGCACCATCGACCTCATCTTCAGCGCCGAGGATAGGGCGCGGCTCGAACGGCTCGGGCGCGTGGTCTGGCACGACGGCTCGCCGGCCGCGGACGGGCACGTCGAACGGTATCTGCCCGAGGCGGTCGCCGTCATCGGTCAGACGCCCCTGCCGCGCGAGCGTCTGGACAGAGCGCCGCACCTGCGCCTCGTCGCCAACGTCGAGAGCAACTTCCTGCCGAACGTTGACTACGAGGAGTGCCACCGCCGCAACATCCACGTGGTCGCCACCTCGCCGGTCTTCGCGCAGCCCGTGGCCGAGATGGCTCTGGGCATGGCGATCTCCTCTGCGCGGCGCGTGCACGAGGCGGACGCCGCCGTCCGGCGCGGCGACGAGTCGCTCTACGGCGAGGCCGACAACCGAGACTCATTCCTGCTCCAGAGCAAGACGCTCGGCCTGCTCGGCTGCGGCAACCTCGGGCGGGCGTTGCTGCCGCTGCTCAAGCCCTTCTCGCGCGACATCATCGTGCACGACCCTTGGCTGCACCCGAGCGTCCTCGGCGAGATGGGCGTCGAGCCCGTGGGCTTCGACAAGTTGTTCGAGCGCTCGCGCGTCCTCTTCGTGCTCGCGGCCGTGACGACGGAGAACCAGGGCGCCATCGGGGCGCGTCAGTTCGACGCGATGCCACAGGGCTCGGTCTTCGTCCTCGTCAGCCGCGCGGGCTTGGTGGACTTCGACGCGATGCTCGACGCGGCCGAACGGGGCCGTCTGCGCGTCGCCGTGGATGTCTTCCCCGACGAGCCCATCCCTGCGGACGCACGCGCGCGGCGAACGCCGAACACGCTGCTCTCGGCGCACCGCGCCGGCAACATCCCCGAAATCTGGCACGGCATGGGCAGGATGGTGGTGGACGACCTGGAACTCGTCTTACGCGGGCTCCCGCCGCAGCGCTGCACGCGCGCGACGCCTGAGACCGCGGCGCGCCTGCGCAGCAAGCCGATCTCTTAGACTCGAACTACGGAAGAGGCGGCGACCGCCGCCGCCGCGAAGGAGAGCGATGCGTTCCACTATCCAGACGGTCGATTACGTGGTGCTGGTCGGATACCTGTGCCTGATGGCGGGCGTCGGCGCCTACTTCATGCGCTTCATGCGCGGCGGCACAGACTTCCTCAAAGGGGGGAATCGCATCGAGTGGTGGGTGGCGGGGATGGCCTCTTTCATGTCCGGCTTCTCGGTCTGGACGTTTACGGGCGGCGCGGGCTTCGCCTACCAGCACGGCATCATCGGCACCTTCCTGCTGTCGCTGGCCGTGCCGGCCTTTCTGCTCGGCTACTTCGTCTACGCGACGCGTTGGCGGCGTTCGCGCGTGACGACGGTGGTCGAGTACATCCGCGAGCGGTTCGGCGAAGGGACGCACAAGACCTTCTCGTGGATGACGGGGCCGAGTCAGTTGATGTTCGCCTCGGTGCGCCTCTTCGCGCTCTCCTCCTTCATGTCCATCGCGCTCGGCATCCCCGTCCCGTACCTGATCGTCGTCTGCGGCGTCGTCATCCTCGCCTACACGGTGCTGGGCGGCTACTGGGCGGTCTGCTTCACGGACATGTTCCAGTTCATGTTCCTCTTCCCCGTGGCCGTCGTCCTGATGATCCTCTCGCTCGCCGACGTGGGCGGGGTGAGCGGCCTCGTCGCGCGCGCGCCCGCGGAGTTCTTCAACCCGTTCGGCGGCGAGTACGGCTGGCTCTTCCTCGTCGCCTACACCATCTCGCAGGTCACCGGCTACAACAACTTCGCCAACGCGCAGCGCTACTTCTGCGCGCCGACCGAGCGCGACGCGCGCAAGATCGCCGTGCTCTGCATGGTCCTCTTCACCGTCGGCACGCTCATCTTCTACACGCCGCCGCTGGTGGCGCGCGTCGCGCTGCCCGACTTGGGCGTGACGCCAAACGGGCTCAACAAGCCGGCCGAGGCCGCCTACATCGCGATGGGGCTCAAGGTGCTGCCGCCCGGCCTCATCGGCGTGCTGCTGGCGGCGATGCTCGCCTCCTCGATGGCGTCGCTCTCGGCGGCGAACCACGTCGTCACCGGCATCTTCGCGAAGGACTTGTATCAGGGCTACATGCGCCCGCAGGCCGGCGAGCGGCACATGCTCTACGCGAGCCGCGCCACGTCGCTCCTCGTCGGCCTCTGCATGATCGGCGTGGCGCTCATCTTCTCGCAGGGCGCGAGCGGCATCTTCGCGCTCCTCTTCATCCTCGAATCGATCTTCCAGATACCGCTCGGGCTGCCGCTGCTCTACGGCTTCCTCGTCCGGCGCGGGCCGTGGTGGACGGCGCTCTTCGCCTACGTGGTGGGCGCGGCCACGTCGCTCTTCATCAACGGGTATCTGAACCGCTACCTCGGCTGGGGCTTGAACGAGACCTACCTCATCGGCGTCCCCGCCGTCACGACGACCGTCGCGTTCTTCGTCCCCGTCATGCTCTACGAGCCGAAGGGCGAGTTCGCCGAACGCGTCGCGGCCTTCTTCCGCAAGCTGCGGACGCCCATCGACCCCGAGAAGGAGTTGAGCGGCGTCGGCATGTCCGGGCGGAAGCAACTCGCCGTCGTGGGGCGCGTCACCACGGGCATCGGCCTCGCCTGCTTCCTCATGCTGCTCGCCTCGGAGCCGGGACGGGCGCGCACCATCGTCGCGCTCTACGCGACGGCGACGACGCTGGCGGGCCTCGGCTTCATCCTCGTCGGCCGCACGGGGCGTGCGGCGGCGGCGGCGAATGATTATAAGTAAAGTGAACCGATGATAGAGGCAGTCATCTTCGACATGGACGGGGTGCTCATCGACTCGGAGCCCTTCTGGCAGGAGTCCGAGATCGAGGTCTTCGGGCGGGCGGGGCTCGCGCTCACGCGCGAGATGTGTCTCCAGACGATGGGGCTGAGGGTGGACGAGGTCGTCGAGTACTGGCGCCGCCGGCGCGACTTCGGCGCGGCGCCCGCCGGCGCGTTGGAGGACTCGATTGTCGGCGGGGTCGTGGAGAGAATCCTGTCGAAGGGCGAGGCCAAAGAGGGCGCCGCCGCGGCGCTGGCGTTCTTCCGTGGGCGGGGCGTGCGCGTCGCGCTCGCCTCTTCGTCGGCCTACCGACTCATCCGCGCCGTCACCGAGCGGATGGAACTGGCGGAGAGTTTCGACTGCGTCTACTCGGCCGAGGAGGAGGAGTACGGCAAGCCGCACCCCGGCGTCTACCTGACCACCGCGCGGAGGCTCGGCGTCGCGCCGACGCAGTGCCTCGCGATAGAAGATTCTTTCAACGGCGTGCTCGCGGCCAAAGCGGCGCGGATGAAATGCGTCGCAGTCCCCGAGCCGGCGCAGCGGCGTGACCCGCGCTTCTGTATCGCCGACACGGTGCTCGACTCGCTCGCCGACGTGAACACGGAGGTGTGGCAGGCGCTCCAAGCCTGAACGTGTTGAAGGTCAGCTCAAGATGAAAAAAGTTAACGTCGCACTCATCGGCTACAAGTTCATGGGGCGCGCGCACAGCAACGCGTGGCGGCAGGCGGCCAGCTTCTTCGACGTGCCGGTCGCGCCGGTGCTGAAGGTCATCTGCGGTCGCGACGAAACGGGCGTCCGCGACGTGGCCGGGCGCTTCGGCTGGCAGGAGCACGCGACCGACTGGGAGGAGGTCGTGCGCCGCGACGACATAGATGTCGTGGACATCTGCACGCCGGGCGACACGCACCTGCCCATCGCGCTCGCCGCGGCCCGTGCCGGCAAGGTCATCCTCTGCGAGAAGCCGCTCGCCAACAACGTCGCCGACGCCGAGCGGATGCTCGAAGCCGTCCGCGCCCGCGGCGTCATCCACATGCTCTGCCACAACTACCGGCGCGTCCCGGCGGTCGCGCTCGCCCGTCGGCTCATCGAAGAGGGGCGCATCGGCGAGGTTCGACACTACCGTGGCACGTACCTACAGGACTGGCTCGTCAACGCGGACGTGCCGCGCGTCTGGCGTCTGGAGAAGTCTCAGGCCGGCTCGGGCGCGCTCGGCGACATCCTCTCGCATTCGGCCGACCTCGCGCGGTATCTGGTGGGCGAGATCAAGGAGGTCTGCGGCATGCTCGAAACCTTCATCAAGGAGCGCCCCGCTCCCGAAGGCGTTGGCATGCTCCCCGTCGAGGTTGACGACGCGGCGCTCACGCTCGTCCGCTTCGAGGGCGGGGCCGTCGGCTCCATCGAGGCGACGCGCTTCGCCACCGGGCGCAGGAACTACAACCGCTTCGAGATTAACGGAAGTCGGGGCAGCATCAGTTTCAACCTGGAGCGGATGAACGAACTCGAACTCTACACGGAGGAGGGGCCGGAGAGCGGCTTCCGAACCATCCTCGCGACCGACCCGTCGCACCCTTACATGGAGGGCTGGTGGCCGCCCGGCCACATCATCGGCTACGAACACACCTTCACGCACACCGTGCTCGACCTGCTGCGCGCCATCGCCGACGGGCGGCAGCCGAAGCCGGACTTCGAGGACGGCGTGCGGACGCAGAAGATTCTGGACGCCGTCGAGCGCGCCGCGCTTTCGCGCGCGTGGGAGAGCGTCGAGGGCGACGGCGGTTCAACATGAGCGGGCGACAGTTTCTAAACCTCGGCGGCGTCAGGAGCGCGGCCGACTTTCGCGACGCGCTGAAGAGGCTCGGGCTCTCGATCCCCTGCGACGAGGAGGTCGTGTCGGGCGTTGACTCACCCCTCGCGCAACCTTTACGCGCGGGCGACGCGCTCATCGGCAACAGGTTCGCCGTTCACCCGATGGAGGGTTGGGACGGCACGGCCGACGGTCGTCCGACCGAGTTGACGCGCCGTCGCTGGCGCAACTTCGGCGCGAGCGGGGCGAAACTCGTCTGGGGCTGCGAGGCGGTCGCGGTGAGGCACGAAGGGCGGGCCAACCCCAACCAACTCCTCTTCGGCCCGCACGCCTCCGACGACCTCGCGCGGCTGCGCGAGTTGCTCGTGGAGGAGCACCGCGCCGCCGCCGGCTCCGACGAGGGGTTGCTCGTCGGGCTTCAGCTCACGCACTCGGGCCGTTACAGCCGCCCCGACGGTCGCGCGGAGCCGCGCATCCTTTATCGACATCCGGTGCTGGACGCGCGCCTCGGTCTCCCCGACGACTACCCAGTCATGTCTGACGGCGAAGTCCGCGCCGTCGTCGAGGACTTCCAGCGCGCGGCCCGCATCGCGCAACGGGCGGGCTTCGACTTCGTGGACGTGAAGCACTGCCACGGCTACCTCGGTCACGAGTTCCTGAGCGCGCACACGCGCGGGGGCGACTACGGCGGAGAGTTCGAGAACCGCACGCGCTTCCTGCGCGAGGTGGTCGAAGGCGTGCGCGCCTCCGCGCCTGGTTTGCGGGTCGGCGTGCGCCTCTCGGCGTTCGACACCGTCCCGTTCCGCCCGGACCCCGCGGCCAACGCGCCGGGCAGTCCCGGCCCCGGCGTGCCCGAGCCGTTCGACAAACTCATCCCGTACCGCTGGGGCTTCGGGCTCGACCCCTCGAACCCTTTGGCGGAAGAGTTCGGCGAGACGGCGCGCTTTCTCTCGCTGTGTCGCGACCTCGGCGTGCGGCTCGTCAGCATGTCGGCCGGCAGTCCCTACTACAACCCGCACGTCCAGCGCCCGGCCGCCTACCCGCCGTCGGACGGCTACCTCCCGCCCGAAGACCCGCTCGTCGGCGTCGAGCGGCAGATGCGCGCGACGCGTGTGCTCAAGCAGATGTTCCCCGACCTCGTCCTCGTCGGAGCCGGGTACACGTTACCTGCAACAGTTCCTCCCGAACGTGGCGCAGGCCGCGGTGCGCGAGGGCTGGGTGGACAGCGTCGGCCTCGGCCGCATGGTTCTCTCGTACCCGCAACTCCCGCTCGACGTGCTCGGCGGGCGCGAGCTGCGGCGAAAACTCGTCTGCCGCACCTTCAGCGATTGCACGACCGCGCCGCGCAACGGGCTGCCGTCGGGCTGCTACCCGCTCGACTCTTTTTATAAAGAGACGGACGCGGCCGCCCGCCTCAAACAGTTCAAGCGGGGAAGGACAGAGTGAACATCGAAAGCCTGATCGAAAGGTTGCGCCCGCGCCGGCGCGTCGAGGGCATCGCCGCGGCGCTCCTCCCCTTCGAGGCAGACGGCCGGGTCGCGGTCGAAGCCTTTCAGAACACTCTCAGGGCGACGCACGCGGCCGGGCTCACAAACGCCGTCAACATGGACACGGGCTACGTGAACCTCCTCGGCGAAGAGGAGAAGCGGGACGTGCTGCGTTGGACGGTGGAGGCGCTCGGGGCCGGCGTCCCCTTCGTCGCGGGCGCGTACATCGAAGGGCTCGAAGGCGACGTGGTCTCGCTCTACCGGCGGCAGATGGACGCGATAGCGGAGGCGGGCGGCACGCCCATCATCTTCCAGACGGCGCGGCTGCACCCGCCGCGGGCGCGCGAGAAGGTCTCGGTTTATCGAGAGGTCTGTCGGGGCTATACGGAGGTGCTCGGCTTCGAGCTGAGTCCCGTGTTCGCGCCCTGCGGCGAGGTCTTCGACGACGAGACAATGCGCGGCCTGCTCGACATCCCGGAGCTGAAGGGGATGAAGCACTCGTCGCTCGACCGGCTGACGGAGCTGCGCCGCCTCGCGCTGCGCGACCGCGCGCGCCCCGAGTTCCGCGTCTACACGGGGAACGACCTCGGCATCGACATGATCGAGTACGGCTCTGACTACCTGCTCGGCCTCGCGGCCTTCGCGCCCGAACGGTTCGCCGAGCGCGACCGGCTCTGGGAGGACGGGGACGCCGACTACTACGCGCTCTCCGACGCGCTCCAGCACCTCGGGAACGTGGCCTTCCGCGCGCCCGTCCCCGCCTACAAACACTCGGCGGCCATCTTCCTCCACCTCAGCGGGAGGATTCCTTCCCCACTCACACACCCCGACTCCCCGAGAAGAGAGCCGTGGGAGTCCGACATCCTCCGGGACTGCGCGGGCAGGCTGGGCATCGAGGCCACCGCCTGATGCAACGCCCGCCGGGTGGCGAACGTCGCGGAGTGCAACGCGTTCACTCGACATGCGTTTAAGTGGGCTGAGGTCGATTGCTCAGTCCGCCAGGGCCTTGACGAGCGCGTCCCGGCTGTCGGTGAAGTACTGGACCGTGATCTTGATGGCCATCTCGTCCGACAGTTCGACCAGTTGCTTCCGGGCCGAGACCGGCATGAGCAGCATCGTCGCCCCCTTTTCGACCGCCAGTTCGACCACGCTCACGGCGTTGTAGACCGGGTCGATCGAGCCGCCGAGGTTCAGCCCGCCGACGACGACGAGCCCGCCCCTGAGGCTCTTCTGCAAGAGCGCGCCGCAGAGACCGAGCAGCACCGCCACCCCCATAGAACTCCCACTCCTGGACGCGTCGAAGGCACGCAACTGGACCGAGAACTCGTGCTCGCGCGGGTCGCGGTCGCCGACGAGCTCCTTCGCCCGCGCGTAGAGGTTCTGCTCGGCGTACCGGACGCTCTCGGTGAACGCCGGTGGCGCGGGGCGGTTGAGGATTCTTACCCCGCAGCCGGGGCCCTCCGTCACCTCGATGCGGTACAGGCCCGGGTTCTCGTCCATGCCGCCGGGGCTGATCGCCCAGACCTGGCCGGGCGGCAGCGGGTCGCCGCCGATGCCGTCCTCGCTCTGGAGTTCGGGCGTGACGACGAACTTCTCGACGCCGTCCTCGCCCATCGTGTAGCTGAACTGCGTGTTGCGGAACTCGGCCGAGCCGATCCGCTTCTGCTGCTCCTTCACCCGGCGGCGGCACTCCAGCGCCAGCCGCACCGCCCACTCCAGGTCCTCGTCCGGGACCGCTGTCTCGGGGTCGGGGTGGAGCAGCTTCAGCAGGCCGCTCACGGTCTTGTTGCACGGCGTTGTGGTCTCGCCCGCTCAGCGCGCCGCCGAAGTGCACCCGGCCCTGCAGCGCCTGACACCCGGCTCTGCGCCCGCAGTCGTGCTCCAGCACTCGGACAGGAAGTCGCTCACCAGGCCGAAGTGGTCGGTCAGGTACGAGCTCGTTCAGCTTCGGGACGTCCCAGCCGGGCAGGTAGGCAGTGGATGCGGTCCATGAAGGCGGTGTCGTCGCGCATCTCGGGCGGCATCGGGCCGAACAGGTGGCCGATGCGCTGCTGGTGCTCGACGTCCACGTCGAAGTTGCCGACCATGCACGATGCTGCCGTCGGCGCGGATGCTCTCCTTGCCGCGGCTGAACTCGCCCGACTCCATGTAGCCCTTCATGATGTTGACGCCGTCCTTCTGGTCGAAGGAGACGCCGGAGACCTCGTCGAAGCAGACCACGTCGTACTGGCAGACCAGCCCGCGCTGGCCGTTGGCATTGTTGACGAACATCCGCGCGACGGTCGCCTTGCCGCCGGAGACCAGGTGGGCGTAGGGCGAGATCTGCTGGAACAGGTGGCTCTTGCCGGTGCCGCGCGGGCCCAGCTCGACCATGTTGTAGTTGCGCTCGACGAACGGGACCATGCGCAGCAGCAGTGACATCCTGCGCCCGCTCGGCGAGAGTGCCTCCGGCTCCAGGCCGATGCTGCGGAGCAGGAACTTCTTCCACTCCTCGGCGGTGAAGCGCGCGCGGCCCTGCGCTACAGGACGTCGAGCACGTCCCGCTTCGAGAGCTGGATCGGCGCGCAGGTGCTCGACGCCGAAGGGGCGGCCGCTCTTCTCCTGGGCGATCGACGCGTCGTAGGTCGAGCTCGACCTCGGCGTAGAAGCCGCCGGTCAGCATGCGCTCGTTCTCGCTGCACCAGTTCCGGGGTCGATGCGGACGTCGCTCAGCTGCAGGCTGGGCAGCGTCGGCGAGGTAGGAGTCGGTCTTGGCGTCGAGCCGGGCCGTGATGATGTCGATGATCTTGACCGAGCCGTTCTCGCGCGCGCGCGCCTTGAACAGCTCCTCCTCGCCGGCGCGGACGGTCCGGTCGCGCAGCTGCCGCTCGACGATCTGCAAGCCCTTCCTGAATCTCCTGCTCGTCCATGCTGGCGCAGTAGCGGCCGAGCAGGAACTCGACGACGTAGGTCGGCACCGGGTACTGGCCCTTGAACCGGCGCACCAGGTCCTTCGGACGATGTAGCCGTCGAACGCCCCGGCGGCTATCTGATCTATCGCGTCGAGTTGCTCCATTTACTCCCCTTCAACCGCCCACGGTAGTCGGCAACTTCGAGATGACGCTCCCGTCCGGCGCGAGCAGAACCACGACGGCCGCGGCCCCCTCCTGGCTGTCGTCTTCGACGAAGAGCGTCGTCGGGCCGACGCCCGCCACATCCTTCACGGCGGCGACGGACGTGGCGGCGTCCCCGGCCCTCGTGCGCAGGCTGACGCGCAGGCCCTCCGTCGTGCCCTCGACGTAGACGCGGCAGCGAAGGCCGAACCATTCCGCCGACCCGACCGAAGCCTGCGGCCGCCCGGCCCCGCCTCCCGTGACGGTCAGCTCGGCGGCCACACACTCCTGTAAACTCACCCCGCCGTGCGCGTACTCAAGCCCGGCCTTGAATGCGCCGATGCCGGGCGGTACGGCGATGCGGACGTGCGGGCTCCAGTGCCAGGTCACCGCGACGGCGTCCACCACCGAAGTCTGCTTGAGCGCGGCGCAGCGGCCCCAACGCGCGTCGGCCAGGAATCCGGGCAGCTCCGTCTTGGGGAGACCTCCCGGTAGCAGAAGCCAGCCGTGATCGGTCACGACGCGGACGGTCTTCCAACCCGCGGCCAGCAGCGCCGCAATCCGCTCGGCCGTTTCGTCCAGCACCTCGGCGACGCGCCAGGCCAACTTCCAACCGTGACCGTGGCCGTAAGAGTCGAGGTCACCGACCTCCGTCCACGCCCTGCCCGAAGAGTCGCCCGTCTCGTTCGGGGCGAGAATCTGGTAACCGCGCTCGCCCATCAACTGACGGAAGCGGTCCGTAGTCAACGCCTTACCCGTGGCCTTGACCACCGGGCGGAACTCCTCCGCGTCCAGCTCGGCGCCGAGCAGGTCGGCCACCGGCGAGACGGCCGGTTTGGCAGTCGCCGTGACCGAGGGCTGCGCCACCCAATGCCAACGCTCCGACACCGGCAGGCCCCGCGACGCCAGAGCATGCTTCAGTTTCTGCCCAACGTCAAAACGTAGCCCGTCGGCGAAGAGGATGACTGTACCCGCGCCTGCGGCGGAGGGCGCGGGCGCGTTCGCGGCCGATGGCAAAGGCTGCGCCGTGACGAGTTGCTGGAACCTGACCGCCGCCAGTTCGAGCCAAGGCCGGTACACGGCGTTGACGGCCGCGCAGACGGCCTCGACATCCTCCGCAGACTTAACCGACGCCAACGCGTCGAGCGCGGCCTCGTCAGCCCGCCAGCCGCCTCCCGCGTAGGCGCGTCCCATCTCGTCGGGCGTCCCGCCCGCGAGGGGGCGCGCGGCCGCCGACGCCAGAATGACGAGCGGTTGCAGGGCCTGTGCGAGCCGCGCCTGCCCGAGTTCCGCCCAGACCCATGTGCGCCGCTCGCCGTGCTGGCCTTCGAGTTGGGCGATCTTCCGCGCCGCCTCGGCGGGCGGGGCGTCCCGCAGGGCCCGCAGGGCGGAGCGCAGCTCGGCCTCCATCGCCTCGTTGTCCTGGGGCCAGACCGCGCTGGCCTTCTTAACGAAGAGGTCTTCCCCGGTCGTCTTAGGCCGGGCGCGGCGGAGCAGGGCGGGAAGCTTCGGGTAGCGCCTCGGCGCCTCGGCGAACCGCTCCCACACGCCCTTCCAGGCGTTCTGGCCGGAGGCCAGCCGCTCGGCGCCGACTATCTCACCGTCCTTCTCGGGGTCGAAGCCGAACTGCTGTCGGCAGATGCTTCGGAATGACTCCCACGTCCCGCCGTCCCAACGCTGGCGCGCGGGCGTCGGGTCGTCCATCCACGCGAGCAGGTCACGGACGGGGTCGGGCACGCGCATGGCGTCGAAGTCGGAAGACTCCAGGCGCTTGCCCCGCAGCTCCCCGACCTTCGTTTCCGCGAGCTGGGTGAGGGCGCGGCGCAGGGATTCGAGCGTCGCGGCGTCGCGCGCGACTTCCAGCCCCAGCCCGCCGTCGCTCGACTGGAGAAAGGCGAGCACCGTCCAGTCTTTGGCATTGTTCTGCGTCCAGTAGGTGCCGCGGTACTGAAGCTCGGCGAGCGGCTGCAAGTGTTTGGCGCAGTCCTCCACGGCCCGCAGCTCCTGACGGCTGACGCCCGGCAGGTAGAGGATCGGGGTCAGGCTCTCGTCCCAGTTCGCCTCGGGCAGCGTCCGGGCAATCATGCACTTGAGCCAGATCGCGGGGCCGGTGAGCGTGGCGGGGTCGTAAGGGCCGAGCGTGAGCAACTGCGGGAGGGAGGCGCTCAGGCGGGGCAGGAGCGGCTCCCACTGTCGCTCCTTGTCCGTCCAGAGGACGACGGCCGGGGCCTCCTGGTCGCTCCGGTTGTAGCGGCTCGCGCGCCGGAGCGAGTTGAGGACGGCGTCGAGCACGGTCTCGGTGCGGGCGGTCGTCGTGGGTGCCGTCATATGGTCGCCCCGGCCTCGCGGCGAGCCTCCTGCTTCTCGGCCAACGTCGGGTGAAGGTCGTTCAGACGGTCTTCGCCCCAGGGGGAGCCGGGCGGGTTCTTGCCGCGGTCTTTGTTCCAGTTGACGTTGGGCCGTTTGCGCAGGACGTTCGCCTCCATGAAGGGGCGAATGTTGAGGCGCACGCCGTCGTTGAGGTCGGGTTCCCAGCCGACGGGCTGCCGCTCGATTGACTTCCAGCGGACGAAGATGTCGTAGGGCGGCTCGCCCGCGAGAATGAGTTTGAGCTTGGCTTGCAGGTCGCGCGCGGCGAGGAGGCGGGCGTCGGCGCCGCCCTCGCCCTGTGCGACGCTGTGCTCCTGCCGCTTGATCCAGTCGCCGAGGTAGGTGTAGGCGAGCTTTTCGAGGTTGCGGCGGTCGAGCTTGTGGTAGTTGACGAGGGCCGCGAAGCCGTCGCGCCGCCCGTCCCAGACGTGCCAGACGAAGGGTCGTTGGTGGAAGACGCGGCAGTGCTGCTCGAAGAACTTCTGGCGCAGCCACTCGTCGAGCGACCGGCCGGGCGCGTCGGCGGAGGCCAGGAGTTCGTCGAGGAGGGCGGGCGAGAAGCGCGGGCCGTAGGCGCGTGCCAGGAGTTCGCGGAGGCGTTCGGCCGCCGGACGCTCGCCGCGCACGGGCGGCAGGCAGACGATGCCGTCCGCGTCGGCCAGCTCGCCGAGTTCGTCCGCGGCCTGTTCGGGCCAACGGTAACCGGCGAGGCGCGCGACGGCGACTTGCAGCGGCTCGGTCGAACCCGCCACGCTGCCTTTGAAGAGCCACTGCGTCGGGTCGTCCGAGTGCGGCTCCGGCAGCGGCCCCGTCTCGTCGGCGACGGACTGCCAGTAGGGCAGATCGAAAGGAACTTTCGTAAGGGTAGCGTTGGTCACGTTCATCTTCTGGTCGATTCGTCTAACAGCCTCGATAAAATCGGACGACTGACAAAACGCCCAAAGTGCGTGAAGATGAGAGGGATCATATGGCGTAATGACCGCGGTGTTGTTGTCAAACAGCTCACCCGTATAGAGCGTCACCGGAAGCTGGCTCATCTGGGATACAGCTACGCCGCTCTTACCCCACGCAGACTTCCCTCTGAATGGCGCCTGGTCCTGACACACCTCGGTCATTTGTCCATAACCATCTTCCCAAAAAAGGATGTGCTCCCGTCCACCATAAGCCACAGCCTGGCTAACCGTGCTTTGTTGGAGCCTCCATCCTTCGAGCAGACGTGGTAACTCCCAAAACTTTCGGCCAAACCTTGGGTAGTCGCCGGACGCTATGCCTTGCCACCCATTGGCATAGTTCTTCAGTAAGTTAGTCTGCCCCACGCGCTCCAAAACAACTCTAGAATCTGGATTGGCTATCTGCCCTATCTGCGATACTTTCTGGAGGTCGCCTTTAAGAAGCAAGTCTATCTTTACTTTTATATCGCGCGCTTCGGACGCTTCGATCCCAAGGATTTGTTGAGCTTGAGGCGGAGGTTTTTCTGTTAGCAACAGAAGAACGACCTTAACAACCTCACCCGAGATCGTTTCAAATGCGCCGGCGCCCAATCGGGCAACCATGTGCCAAGTCTGTTTCTGTAGCAGCTGCTTACGGAGTTGTTTATACCTACTCAGGAACAACCAGTTTTTGTGGGGTCACCAGCGCTGCCGTGCCGCCTTGTTCACATAACTCAAGACATCGCTTTACAAATACGGTTGCAAGATCAGCTTTTGCTTCGGGGTATCGCCGTTCGCAGAACTCCTGGATTAGTGCACTCTGCTTCCCCCGCTCTAAGTAAGGCACGTTGGTTATCACCAGATGATAAGTCCCGGCCAGTATCTCCGCCGCGCGGGCGAGGCCGCGCGCCGCCACGCCCGCCTCCGTCCTCTCCGCGTCATCGCGCGCCGCCTCCGACTGCAACGCCCGATCTAACAAGGGCTGCAACTCCGCGTAGCCGATGGTCAGCAAGTCCGCCCCCGGCTGGGTCAGGCTCCCGAGTTCCGGTGCCAGCTTGAACAGGTCATAGAGATTCTCCATCCCGGCCCGCAGGCGTGTGTCGTCTCCCGCCAGCGCCGCCCACTCCGGACGCTTCCCGCGCGGCGCGACGCCGCTCGAAGCGATGTTCAGCTCCGGCAGCGCGCGGTAGCCGCCCGTGAACTTCCAGGCCGCCAGCGCCAGCGCGAACGCCGCGATCTGCGTGCAGCGCGGGTCAAGCTCCAACCCGTACAGGTTCTCGCGGAGCACCGCGTCCGCCGCCGCCTCCCGCGTCAGCCCCTCCTCGCGCACGCGCAGGCGCACCAGCAGGTTGAAGACCGCCACGAGGAAGTGGCCCGACCCGCAGCACGGATCGAGCACGCGCAGCTCCGCCACCGTCTCCGGCCACCCCGCGAACTTGCCCGCCGCGGGCGTCCCGTCTTCGAGCAGCCGCAGGTACTCAAGCTCTACCGGCAGGTCCTCCGCGCCGTGCCGCGCCACCCACCACGCGCCCAACGTGTTGTGCAGCAGGAAGAGCACCATGTAGTGCTCCGTGAAGAGCTGCGTGACGGCGGGCAGCTCGTCCGCGCCGATCTTGTTCCCCGCCCGGTTGACCCTCTGCTTCTCGTCCGTCTGCCAGAACTGATAAATCCAGCCCAGACTGTCGTCCGCCCGAAAGACCTCCGGCGGCAGCCCGTCGAGAATCTTCTCCAACTCGCGCAGGTGCTCCGGCGCGAAGGCGACCTGTAGCAGCGGGTCGTCCGGCCGGAAGATTTGCGGCAGGGTGTGCGAGGCGTACCGCGCCGCCAACACCCAACCGTCCTCGGCCCCCTCGTCCGCCGCCAGCTCGTGGCAATCTTCGAGGGTGACGGGCACGCCCGCGCCCGGCTCGATCAGCAGGTTGTTCTCCGCGAGGAAGCGCGCGAAGAGCATCCGGTGCCAGTATTCGTAGGCCAGCTCTTCGGAGAGGTACCGGGTCGTCTGCGCCTTGCGCGCGTCGAGCGCGTCGCCGAGCTGGCGGCCCCTCGCGCGCAGACGGTTGCGCAGCAGCCTCTCGTCCGCGCTCATCTCCGCGAACGGCTCGGGCAAGCCGACGGCGAGGTGGTTGAGGGCGGCCTGAGCGCCCGCGTCGGCCACGGCGCGCGCGCTCAGCACCGCCCTTTCAAGTTTTCTGCGGAGGTCTGGGTGTAGTGCGTCCATAACGAGGTGAACCTGTTTTATCAAGAGAAGAACCGCGACCGTCAGACGATGACCGGCCCGTTCTCAAGGTGCCGCATGATCTCTGCCCGGGCCTCGGCCAACCACTCCTCGGCCTCTTCCCTGGTCTCAAGCGTCGCCGACCGCAGCGACACGCGCTCGGCCCGCGGCGCGAGCAGCCGCGCGGCCGCGAGCATCGCGTTCTCGAAGCGCTGGCGCAAAGCGTCGCGCCGCGTGCGCCAGTCGTCGAGCGACATCGAGTCGAGCGACTGAAGCACCTCGGCCTCGCTGCCGACCCTGACCTCCGGCGGCGGCGTGATGCCGCTCTCGGCGAGCACTCGCGACCGCTGAGTCTCATCCAGTCGCCGCCACGCCTGGGAAGCGGAGAGCGCCGCCGTCTGTGCATCGTACTCGCGCCTGAAAGACTCCGAGGCTTCGACGAGGGCCGAACGTAGAGACTGCGTCAGGCGCTCGCACAAGTCCGGCACAGGGTCCGGGTCTCTCGCGAGCGACCGCTGCTCCTCGACGGCACTGACCTGCGGCGCCAGCTCCTCCGCCACGGCCATCCCGCGCGCGTGCGACAGCAGCCGGTTCGCCGTCTCCCACCGGGGCTGTCGGCCCTTTATCTTTTCGCGAAGGGCTGCCCACTCCTGGAGTTCTTTCGCGAGTCGCTCGCGGTCGCTGTAGACGGCGAAGAGCAGTTCGTTGCCGCTCAGCCTGTTGAGTTCGAGCAGATGGTTCGTGTCCGGCTTCGCCGGGAGCGGGGCTTCGCCACTCGCCGCCCGCGCGAGGTCCAGCATCACCGCGACCAAAGCCTCGGCCGCGACGGCCTCCTCGTTCGGCTTGAAGGCCACGCCCGCCGTCTGGAACAGCTTGCGCACCGCGATGCGCTGCGCCGCCGTGACGGTGGTCTGCTCGGGCCGGAACTCGGTGACGCCGATCTTCGTCTGGTCGAGCTGCCGTGACTCCAGCGCCCGCCCGTCCGACGTGAGGGCCTTGACCTTCCCGACGACGAAGAGGGTCAACAGGGCCCCGTCCACCGTGTCCTGCGGCCAGCCGAAAGGGGAACCGGCGAAGTGGCGCCGTATCTCGCTCCCCTTCTTCCCCGCGCCGAGCATCTTCAGGACGGCCGAGCAGACCGGGTGTGCCTCCGGGTCGCCGGCGTACCCGAGCGCGTCGAGCGCGCCGCCGTCGCCCTGGCGGGCGCGCTGAACCGCCTTCTCCCAACGCGCGTCGTCGCCCGCGTCGAACTGCGGGTAGAGCCTGACGAGCGCGGCCTGCGCGGCGTCGAGCACTGTGGTGTTGAGGAGTAACCCCGTCTGCTCGCCGCCGCCCCCGAGGAAGACGCGCGCGCCACTGAAGATTTCGTCGAGGATGAGGTCGAGCGCGCGGGCCGCCTCCTCCTTGCGCCCGCGGATGGACTGCTGGGCCTCTATCCCCGCGGGCGTCGCCGGGACGCCCTTCACCTGAAGGGTCTCCTCGGCCGCGCGCAGTCCCGCGATGGCCTTCCGCAACTCGTCGTTGCTGCGCCGCGGTATGAAGACGAAGATGAGCGGGCTGTCGGTCCCGGCCCGCCGGGCGTCGGCGAGCACCGTCTTCTCGTCGTCGCTCCAGCCGTCGCGCACCCAGACGGGGATCGTCTGCCCCTTCGTGTCGGGGGGCTCGGACGTGAAGAACAGTTCCAGCTTGCGTTGAATCCTGCTCTTGCCGTGCTGGAGTTTCAGGTTCCTCAGTTGCTCGCCGCAGGCGGTTCGCAGCACGTCGGCCCGCTCGGACGCGTAGCGGTGATCGTCCCCCAGAATCTTGTTGAAACGCTCCCGATAGTCCGCGTCCCACGTGATGCTCTCGCGCGTCTGCAAGCGGTACTCGTCCTCGATCTGGATGAGCGCGCCGGACTCGGCCAGCCCCTTCAACAGTTCGGGGACTTTCATCCGCAGTTCGCCCCCGCCCGCCTTCAGGTCTTCGACGAGAAGGTCTGCCAACGCGTCCGGGGTGGCCCGCAGGCCGATGTCCGCCCCGGCATCCCTGGGGAGTTTCCCGATCAGGAAGGCGAGCGCGCACAGCCGGGCGCGCAGCTCCCCGTCGGGCGTCCCGGTGCGCTGCTTCTGAATCAGCTCGTTGATCTCGCCGAGCAGGACCCCGGTCTGGAGGAGTTCCGTCGAGAGCTGGTCGAAGATGAAGTCGGCCGGGACGACGGTGCCGAGGGGCTTCGGCGCGCTCTGCCGGACGGCCTCGTGCACGATCTTCAACTGGTTGCGCAGTTGCCCCGAGGTGCCCGCCGAATCGACCGCCCGCAGCACGCGCTCCCAGAACCTGTTGCGCACCGGCAGCAGCGGGTAGTCGGCCACCGCGAACTCGTCGTCTTCGGGGCGCGGCTCGATCTTCGTCCCGGTCAACTGCCGCGACATCTCGCCGCTGCACTTCGAGAGTTCGGTTTCGACGGCCGGGACCTTGTCCTGCCGCTTGGCGAGGATCACCTTCCTGATGACCGCCTCGACATCCGTGTCGGAGAGTTGGACCGCGACCCGGAAGCGGCCTTGCAGCTTCTGGAGCTGCGGGGTGCTGGAGAGCGCGCTCTGGCCCGTCCCGACGAACAGGAGCCTGCCCTCGAACTTCTTCATGCAGGCTTCCGTCACCTCCTGCACGCCGAGCGAGCGGTCGGCGTTGTCGCCGATGTACTGCTGCACCTCGTCGAGCAGGATCAGGCTGCAAGGGAAGCGGCCGTCGGCGGAGAGCGCGTCGCTGATGGCGTCCACCATCTCGGCGATGCTTATGTCCGCGACGGTCGGGTACTGGTTCTTGATGAGGGCCTTCGCCTCGGCCGGGCTCGGGGCGAAGCCGGGGTCGGCGTCGAGGAGCGCCGCGGCGATGACCGGCGAGACGTAGAGGTCGAGCAGCTCCCGGTCGAACTCCTTGCCGCGGGCTTCGACGTACGCCTTAATGCGGTCGTAGAGGCCCTGCCGGCGGAGCCACATCACGAAGCGTGCGAGCGGGTACTTCTCGGGCAGCCCGACCGAGCCGAAGACGATGCCGAGCAGCGCCAGCCGCACGCTGTCGCCGGCGCCCGCGCTGACGGTGCCGCCCGCCGCGCGCAGGCCCCCGAGCCGCCTGCCCTGCGTCGAAAGCTCCCTCAGCAGGTCGCCGATCCCGGGCGGGAGTTTGGCGATGCCGCGCGCCGTCGCCCCGTCCGAAAACTGGTAGTCGGTCCACAGGTAGCGGAGCACCTTCACGAGGTGGGACTTGCCGCTCCCGAAGAAGCCGCTCACCCACGCGGCCGGCTGCTCCGGGTTGTCGAGGTTCGCGAGGTAGGTCTTCAGGATGCGCTCCAGACCTTTGGCGTATTGCCCCTCGCAGACGAAGGTCTCCAGTTCGTAGCGCAGCGTTCGCTCCTCGCGCTCCGACTCTACGTCGCGCACCTGTGCGACGCCGTTGTTGAGGAGTTCGGACCCGAGCGGGTCTTTCGAGAACAGCTCTCTGTTGATCATGTGGGCAGTGTTCTTTCGTGGTGAGTGATGGGCACGGCCAAGTAGTTCCAGCCGTCGCGGGCGTCGAGCAGGCGGTACGAGTTGTTCTCGTACTCGCCGGGGAAGAAGACGAGGAGGCGGCCGCGCACAAGAGGCTGGACCGCCTGCACCAGGTCCGAGACGCGTGCGAAGCCGAAGAGGGCGGCCACCCCGAAGATCGCCACGACTTCGTCCCCGTGGTGGGCGTCGCCGAGGTATCCCGCCACTTTATCCGCGGCGAACCGGAGGAAGTCGCCCAGCGCGATCTCCAGGTCCTCGGGCGACTCGAAGTAGCTCTCCCGGTACTCCTTGCCGCCCATCCACTCGGGGAAGGCGTCGGTCAGGTCGCACAGGCGCCAGCCCTTGCCCGCCGCCCTGGTGGCCAGCTCGAAGTCGCCCACGCGTGTGCGCAGCCGCGGCTCGTCCGCCTTGTCGTAGACGGCGAACCAGACCCTCTGCGCGCCGGAGAGGGTGTCGTCCCAGGGGAGGGCGACGTGGCGCTCGTAGTTGCGGATGAGTCTTTCGACCTTGCTCACGTGAGGGACTCCGTTTCCTGCCGGGTGAGGACGGGCGCGAAGTCGATCTCGACGACATCGCCGACCGCGCGGAAGTTCATCCAACCGCGCTGCGCCGCCTCGCGCGCCGCCTCGCGCAGCACGTGCTCCGGGGCGTCGAGGAGGGACGCCCAGAAGGTGCCGAAGAGCATCGCCCCGCGCGCCCCGCACAGGTAGCCGAGCAGGAGCGCGTAGGCCGCCGCCGCCGGGCTGACCTGCGGCCGGCTCCGCATCTTGACGCGAACGCCCTTGAGGTGTCCGGACTGCTGCCAGGAGGAGGAGACGTTACGCGCGACGGCCGCCAGCGTCACCTCGCTGAAGCGGCGCCCGGCTCCGCGCCGGATGAAGCTCTCTATCCGCTCCGTCGTGACCAACTCGCCCTGCCCGGCCTTCAGGATGAGTTCGGCGGTCATCCGCAGGAGCGGGTCGCGGGCCGCGGCGCACAGGGACGCGAGCAGCGGCCGCCCCTCCGGCTGCGCGCCCCAGAAAAAACGCAGCAGGCGGAAGAGCGGGATGCCGTCATCGAGCCCGTAAAGCTCCGACAGGTGTTGCGCCGTCAGTTTGCGCGTCGAGGACGTTCTCTTCCCGAGGACGTTCTCCTCATTGATGGCCCGGAAAAACTCCGTCTTCGTGTGAAGATTCTCAAAGCCGAGGACCACCGACAGTTCGCCGAACATGATCGTCCTGCTCGACATGGTGCCGCGGTCGCCGTTCCTGAACCCGAACTCGACCGGCAACTCGGTGTGGACTGCTTCTGCTAATGAACTCATCTCTTGATGACGATTCACCCGGCGCTGGAGGTTACTTCAATAAATGCAAGCCCGGGAACGCCGTAAAGTCTTTAAAGCTCATGCCAGGTGTCGGGTGATTACTTGCTACCAGCAACCGATGCAAGGACGTTAATTGGTAGGCATCGGAAGTATATCCGAATGTCGAGTCAATGAGAAAAGGCTACCTTCACGGTAGCCCTAACTCTTTGAAAATGTTGGTAGCGGGGGGAGACTGGAACCCCCGACCTTGGGGTCATGAACCACAAAAGCTGCCTAAACCGAAGTTACTGATTTTGCAGAGAGTTGCAGCCACACGCAAAATCAAGCCTTTTCACATCTACTGACATCTGTCCCTTTCTTTGTAGCAGCCCTTTTCTCTGTATCCCTGCCATAAATATGCCACACCCCGCGCGTCAGGCGCGGACGTGTCGGCCTCCGCTTACCTCTCCAGCGGGCTGCGGACTCCTCTGCCTCCCCTGTTCAGGACGTGGGTGTAAAGCTGCGTCGTCCGCACGTCCGAGTGCCCCGGCAATTCCTGAATCGTCCGCAGGTCGTAGCCGTCTTCGAGCAGGTGCGTGGCGAAGCCGTGCCGCAGCGTGTGGCAGCCGCCGTGCTTCGTGATCCCCGCCGCACGTATCGCTCTCTGCACCTCTCTCTGTACACTGTCGGCTGAGGTATGGTGTCGGCGCGTTATGCCTGAGCGCGGGTCTACGGAGAGCTTTGCCGAGGGGAAGACGTACTGCCACGTCCACTCCCTGGGCGCGTTCGGATACTTACGTGCCAGAGCATACGGCAGGTAGACCTCCCCGAAGCCTTGCCGCAGGTCATTCACATGAAGCACCTTCACCCTTTCAAACTGGTGGAGCAGTGGCTCACGGAGCGGGCGCGGCAAGATGGTGCGGCGGTCTTTCTCCCCCTTGCCGTCCCGTACCAGGATTTCCATGTACTCGAAATCAAGGTCCTTAACCCTCAGCCGCACCGACTCCATGAGCCTCAGCCCCGAACCGTAGAGCAGCCTGGTGATCAGCCCGTAAGGGCCTGTGAGATGAGCCAACAGTCTTTCCACCTCCCGGCGAGTGAAAACGATGGGTACGCGGGTCGGTCTCTTCGCCCGCTGGATGCCTTCGACGTAAGGAAGTTCCAGCCCGAGTACGTCCCGGTAGAGGAACAGAAGCGCGCATAACGCCACGTTCTGGGTGGAAGCCGAGACATGTCCCTCTACGGCGAGGTGGGAGAGGAACTGCCTGATCTCCTCGGAGCCCATCTCCTCGGGGTGGCGCTTACGGTGGAAGAGGATGAAGCGTCCGATCCAATCGGACGAAGCCTGTTCAGTGCGCAAGGAGAGGTGGCGCACCCTGGCGACGGCGCGGACGCGGTCAAGGAGTTTCGGCTTTTGCACGGCCTTAGGGGTGTCGGGTGAAAAGGTGTTGAAAGCGCTGGCGGGCCGGAGCATTATGCACGCGTAAGGGGCGCGTTGGGGGAGAAGATTCGGCTTGTCATGCCCCATTGCGGAGTTAGGTCGCATCATTCGGCTTTTGCAGCCCTATTACGAAGTTAGGCCGCACAGTTCGGCTTTTCACGCTATATTGCGTAGTTCGACCGAATCATTCGGCACAATAATAGTTCGGCTGCTTAGCTGGGAAACAATCTCGGAGTATACCGATGAAAATATTTTCGCATGCGCTCGGCGTTTGCGCCCTCGTAATCATAACGCTAACAATTGTCCCGGGTCAGACCAAACCGCTTGACTCATTGGTTGACGCTGGCGACTACAGGCTGCATTTTACGATCATACACGGGAAAGGAACGCCGATTTTGTTTGAAGCCGGCGGCGGCGACAGCGGAAAGGTCTGGAACGGCATCGCTCCGGCAGTTGCCGAAATCACAGGCGCCACCGTGATTACTTATGACCGCGCTGGCTTGGGGAGAAGCGAAGGCCAAGGTAAAGATTTAACTATCGAAGACGAAACACGCGGGCTTGAAACGGCTTTGAAAAACTTGGGCTATCAAAGGAATTTAATGCTCGTTTCGCATTCTCTGGGAGGCTTTTATAATACGATTTATGCATCGCGCCATCCACGAGATGTTCCGGCCGTCGTTTTTATAGACGTCAATCTTCCGTGCTTTTTTACTGAGCAGCAACTCACAAAGATGAACGCTTCACAAAACTTCCGAAACACTGTAGAGGCCGCCGGGAAAAATCCGATGTCCGAAAAGATTTACGTAACCGACATTGTCTCGGAAAAGACTCTTTTTGAAGGAACACCCGATGCCGACCGATGGAAGGCTTGTCACTCCGCTTTTGCCGCCGCGTCGCCGATCAGCCGGAAAAGCATTGTTGCCTATGAAACAGGACATTATGTCTTTTTCTCGAACCCGCAACTGGTTATCAATGCGATAGTCACTCTCTACGCCAACAGGGTGATGCCGAAAGAAAAGGCAGCCATATTGGAAAGGGGGTATGCTTTTGCCCTGAATGCCACGAATGAGGACAGAAAAAGCCTCATGAAATATTGGCATTCGGAAAACGATTTGAACGAGTGGGGCTACGCCCTGCTCAGGCAAAACGAGTTGGAAAAAGCGATAGCAGTATTTAAACTAAATGTGTTATTGCACGAACAAAGCGCGAACGCATATGACAGCTTGGCGGAGGCTTATATTAAAGCCGGAGACAAAAAACTGGCGCTCGAAAACTATAAAAAGGCTTTGGAACTAAATCCTAATAGCAAGAATGCCAGACAGCTTGTCGAAAAACTGGTAAAGCAAATCGGGCCATAGCCTGTTCGCTTACCTGCCCAACATCCATTTCGCTGTGGCTCCGAGTGAGGTGGATGGCGGCAGGTGCGCGCTGTCTCAAGGACGCACCCTGACATCAAGTTTGAAATGCAACACTGACTAAGATTCGTTATAGCATTCGAGCGGCGTCCGGAAGCCGAGTCGCTTCCGAGGCCGCGTGTTGAGCTTGCAGGCTATCGCGTTACATTGGTGCTGACTCAGCCCGGCCATGCTGACGCCCTTCGGCAGGTACTGACGGATCAACCCGTTGGCGTTCTCGTTGCTGCCGCGCTCCCACGAGTGGTACGGCCGCGCGAAGTAGAAGGCCGCACCCGTGAGTCGCTCGACCCTCCGATAGTCGTGGAACTCCGTCCCGTTGTCGGCCGTCACCGTCTCGCACCTCATGTCGGGTCGGCGCATGAGGCTGATCGCCCTCCGGCTCAGTCCCTCGGCCGTCCGGTCGGCCAGCTTGCCGATGAGCACCAGCCCGGTCTTGCGCTCGACGAGCGTTAAGACGCAGTCCTTACTGCCAGCGCCCATTACGGTGTCGGCCTCCCAGTGGCCGACATGGCTGCGAGCCTCGACCTCGGCGGGTCGCTCGGAGATCGGGCGCTTTCCCGCGAGCCGGCCGCGGCTGTCGTAGGCGCCGTAGCGCTTACGCCGCCTCTTGCGCGCCCCTCGCAGGTGGGTGTAGAGCGCCCCGCCCGCCTTCTTGTCGCGCCAGACGTGGCGGTAGATGGTCTCGTGGCTGATGAGGAGCCGCCCCAGGCGGCGGAGGTGTCCCGCGACCTGCTCGGGGCTCCACTGGCGGCGGAGCAACTCGTCTATCAGCGCGAAGTCTTCGGCCGAGAAGCGTTGGTTGCGTCGTGAGCGTGAGCGGCGGCCGTTGGTGCGCTCCTGGGCGGTGAAGGCGCGGTAGTGCCCGTCCGCGCGGGTGGAGTTGCGCCTGACCTCGCGGCAGACGGTCGAGCGGTGGCGGCCGAGGGAGCGGGCGATCTGGGACTGGTTACAGCCTTGCCTTCTGAGCGCGGCCAGCATATATCTCTCCCCGGAGGTGAGCTGGTGGTACGTCATGGCGAATATCCTCTTCGTGGTAGTCGAGAATCTTCGTCAGTATCGCCGCTCACCTCCGCTACGGTGAAGCGTGTTGCACTTAGTATATGAATCCGCGAAATCTAACAACGGCATGCACCCGACCGCCGACACGCTGCTTGTCAAATACCTTCAGAGATGCGGGGCGGCGGGTGACGCCGGGCGTTAGACGTCTACTCTTATTTTCAGGATAGAAATGACGCACGAACACGATTATCGAAGCCTACAAGCAAATTCCGATGAGGTGTCCGGTGGCTTTACGCTTTTCGTGTCATACAGTCGAAGGGACGTTAGCATAGTCGAGCCGCTGGTCGAATTACTTCGTATTTCAGGATCATCTGTCTTTCGCGATAGAGATAATATTCCCCCGGGCACTAAATGGCAGCTTAAGATAGCTACGGCGCTTGAAAACTGTGAAACAATTATTGTTTTTTGGTGCAGGCACGCGGAAGCCTCTAAAGAAGTAGAGTTAGAATACCGGCGGGCTATTAATACGTCATCTTGTCGGCGATGGCCTTGTCTCTAATCGGCCTTGTGATAGCTTGGAGATGGGAAATAACAGGCGCACTGCTTACTCTCAGTGCTGTGTTGGTGAATGCCCTCATCGACTGGCGTGTGTTGATCTTTCCGGGCACACTGGTTCCGATTGCGGCTGTGCTGTTTCTTTTCTCGTGGCGGCTCACGCGTCGCGCCCGCGCGACCATGTAGTCTGCCAGGGAACGCGCCGCCCAACAGGTCGTGATACAAGCAGAGCGTTCGGTGTAGCATGCTCGTCGCACAAGGAGGCGGCGAGCGAGAGACGGGGCGAGGGCCGGATGCCGTTGTGGGACAAGTGAGCCCGGCTAACAGTGTGGTCTTCCCGAGGAGCCCCCGCCCGCACCACGGAGTGGGACTATTGATCCCGGATAGGAGCGTGGAGCTAGACCGAGCAGTCTGTCGCCCGTCTTGACCTCCGACACCACGGGAGGAGGATCAGTGATGCGCCACATCGGGGTAGACCTGCACAAGACGAACTTCGTCGTCTGCTTCCTCGCCGCAGACGGCACGCAGCGGTTGGAGGCTTACCCGCTCACCCGCGACGGCCTGGCCCGCTTCAAGCGGCGGCTCAGGAAGGTGGACGAGGTGGCGGTCGAGGCGACGCAGAACGTCCATTACTGGAACTGCTCTCGCGCATCCTTACCCTCGCCATCGGGCGCGGGCTTACCGACTCCAACCCGTGCAGCAAGGTCAGGAAATTTGAGTTGCACAACAGGCGGTGCAGGTATCTTCTGGACGAGGAGGAGCCGCGCCTCTTCGCGCAGTTCACCGGGAGGCTCGCGCACCTCGGTCGGCTCGTCACCGTCGCCATCGGGACGGGGATGCGCAGGGGCGATCAGCTCAACCTCCGTAAGATTCAGGTGGACTTTCAGCGTAACGTGATTCGGGTTCCCAACTCGAAAACGGGCAGAGGGTATCCCGTGCCGATGAACGAGGACGTGCGGCGCGTCATTTCGCCGGAGATGGCCGAGGCGCTGTGGAAACTCCTCAAGGAGGAGGCGCGCAACGAGTTTGAGAGCGGCCATAGGGCGGCGGAGGTCTTCGAGCCGGCGCACTGGCTACGCGACGCCTGGCGGCGTGCGCGCTACCTCGCCATCCGCGACTCCTTCATCGAGCAGTAGCGGCCGCAGGGCGGCATCGACCTGGCAATGATCGACATGCTGACGCAGAGCTTCTACCTGTACCTGCATTGGACGGAGCAGGCCGTCCTGCGGACGGAGACGGAGATGCGTGCCGACCCGCCGGAGTGGGTGCTGGCGCGGCGACAGCGGGAGCATGAGTTTCCGCGTGACCGCTCAGAGATGAAAGGCTATTGAGACCCACCTTATGCGAGCGAACAAGAGGCCATCGAGCACGCAGCGCAGATGGCGGACAGGTACAGCCGCGCTTTCCAGCGGACGCTGAGAGCGATGCGCGACTTGCGGCGCTACACAGCGCCAGTAACGATTAACAACCCGCAGCAAGTCAACATCGCCGCTGACGGCGGTCAGCAGGTTAACGTGGCTAAGAACCTGTGAAGCCTTTGTGCCAGTTCCAACGCTGAGCCTTTGCAGGAATTTGACAGCTGGCGTGTCGGCGGTCGGGTGCATGCCGTTGTTGGGCGGCGCACGTGCGCTAACAGCGGCGCCTCACCGTTTCTTAAGCCACTTTAGGTACTGCCTGAAATCTCTTTCAATTTCACGCTTGTGCTCACCCCAGAATAGGTCTTTATCGTGAATATCTCTCTGTGAACTCTCCGGGCATTCGGCAAGGTCTATTACTTTCATGAAATCGCCTTCAGAATTGGCAACTTCGGTATAGTGGCGTAATTGATCTATGTCCCCGTTGCTCAACTTCAGGATGTCTAACTGCATCCGCTCAAGTCCCCCAAAAGAAGGCACGCCGTTGTCGAGGAGATGCAGAATTTCGGCGGGGTCA
This sequence comes from uncultured Acidobacteriota bacterium, assembly GCA_963726735.1. GTDB lineage: Bacteria > Acidobacteriota > Blastocatellia > Pyrinomonadales > Pyrinomonadaceae > QHXN01. The sequence goes on along the minus strand of CAVSDM010000016.1, from coordinate 771,550 downwards.
TGGCTCGGGAATAAGGATTGCACCTTGGCTTCCACGACTTCTCGACGGAAATAAGGCTCCAGCTTGGCTAACTGCCTATCATCATCCCACGGGCCATACACCTCTACTCTATTTCTACGATTGAACCATCTAAGAACAAGCCAGATAGCCAGACTGATGGCAACCAACAAGACTATCCAGTTCACTGACGACATTCATCTACTCCGAGTTAAATTGTAAATCTCCATCGCATGTTAGCCGCCGAACGCGGGCATCACCCGCCGCCCCGCGCCATTGAAGGTGGATGACAGCCCGCGTGTCGGCGGTCGGGTGCATGCCGTTGTTAGATTTTCGCCCCAACCATGCAAGGTGCGGTATAGGGTTTTTCTAAGGTACGATAGTTACCGTCTGAGCTTCGCCCAAATCAATTATTTTCTTGGAGCCATCTTTCATCTTAACTATCAGCGTGCCTTGCTTTGGTAGACACTCCAAGTAATTTTTATCATTTGCTGCTTGACGTAATATCTCTCCAAAATCAATGCCTTTGCCTTTTGGCGGCTGAGTTACATTATCGCCAACATGAACTGTCCCACCCAATTGCAACCGGTATTTCCCAGGGCCAGAACTCTGTTCCACAATATTAACCCGCAGTAATACACGCTGCCGACGGGTGAAACTGACACGCTCGACCACAGGTTTCATATCGTGATACCTTGAAGCTAATTTCTGTCTTAAGGCGATTCTTCGCCCATCTTCATTGAAGAGTTCAAATAGAACGCCATTGAGATTGTAGGTCCTCCCTTGAGGCGGTTCGACATTGAGCGTAAGTATCACCTCACCCGGCCCTGCCGCGAAGGTGTAATAGTAACTGTCACCGATATTGTCCCCGATGAGGCCCGAAATCTCACTCGAAGTTAGGTGAGTCGGCTTGCTGCGATCTCTGGACTGGGCACTGACGGAATCCACTGATGTGATAAATATGAGTAGAATTCCGCTAACCATAAACAGGCGCGTAGACTTCATAAACGCTCTAAGTTGATGCGTGGTGAAGGCCATGATGCGTTTCATAGGTAAGGCTCCTTTCAGTAGCAAAATGATACTGGTTACTGAGGCAAGAAGTTTTTACGCTTTGTTGGGTGCCGAGTCAACGTCCTCGAAAATCTAACTACTATTGTGCCGAATGATTCGGTCTAACTCCGTAAGAGCGCGTTAAAAGCCGAATTATTCGGTCTAACTCCGTCATGAGGCGTGGAAAACCGAATGGTTCGGTCTAACTCCGCAATAGAGCGGCAAAAGCCGAAACTTTCCCCTTACCGCTCGCCACAACGGGTGTATAATGCCCGTGCCCGCCAGCGCTTTCAATACTTTTCTACCCGACGCTTTCCCAGCCGTGGAGAAGCCTAGACTCCTCGACCTCGTACACGCTGTTGCCAGGATGCCCCACCTGAGTCTGCGAACCGAGCAGGCGTACTCAGACTGGATCAAGCGGTTCATCCTCTTCCATAAGAAGCGACACCCCGAAAAGATGGGAGCGGAGGAGATACGCCATTTCCTCTGCTTGGTCTGAAGCGTTGAAGCCGTCTTCTCGGGAAATTGAGCCTTGCCCGCCGGACATGGGCGGCGATAAACTCCAGCCCGCTTCTCTCGCCGCAGTCCGAACGGAAAGTAGAAGCAACCGATGACAGTCCGCAAGCGTGGACGTTTCTACCACTACCAGTTCATCGTCAACGGGCAGGCGTACTACGGCAAGCTCCCGACCGCGAAGGACAAGCGCGAGGCGCTACTTAAAGAGGCCGACATTCGCCGCTCTGTCTACGATGGCACTTACGGCAAGGAAACAGGGCTGGAAATCTTCGGCACCTTCGTTAACGCGGTCTTTCTGAAATACTCGCGGGAGCACAAATCCTCTTGGCGGCACGACGAGTTCCGCTGCCAGGTCTTGAAAGAGTATTTCGCCAGCAAGACGTTCAGACAGATCACACCCACGTTGGTCGAGAAGTACATCAAGGACAGGCTCAACCCCGAGACCGTGCGTAAGAAGCGGCGGAGCCCGGTGACGGTTCACAAGGAATTGGCCTTGCTGTCCTCGATCTTCAACATGACCGTGCAGGAGCAGGTGACGAATGAGAATCCCTGCCCCTTCGTCAGAAGGGGGTGCGCAAGAACCTTCAGGCGCGCAACAAACGTGACAGGTACTTAAACCAATACGCGCCCGACGAGGAGCAAAGGCTGTTCGCCCAGTTCACTGGCCGGCGCGAGTACCTGGCGGCTATTGTCCGGTTCGATTTGGAGACCGGGCTGCGCTGCTCGGAGCTGCGCTCGCTCAAGAAGGAGCACATCAACCTTACTACCTCTCCGCGACTCTTCAACATCAACAGCGCTTCAGTCGTCCTTCACCCGAACGAACTTCTGGTCGAATTCAGTAAAAGTGGCAGGCCCCGCACGATCCCTCTGAGCGGGCTTACCCGGCGCATCGCGGAAATCCTTCGCGACGACGCCACGACCGGGGAGCACGTGTTCGCCAGCCCGCACACGGGCGGGCAACTGAGTCAGATCAAGAAGGGCTTCGCAGCCGCCGTGCAGAAGGCGGGGCTTGAGAACTTCACTTTCCACGACTTGCGTCACACTTTCGCCGCACGGCTGGCGGAGGCGGGCGTAGACCCTTTCACGATTCGCGACCTGCCCGGCCACACTACGGTGCGGATGAGCAGCGACTACACGCACTCGACGCCTGAGACCAGGAGATCGGCTATTGCCGGATTAGGCAGGGTTAAGAGAGCGGCGGAAACGGAGCGGGCAAAATCGTGGCAATCAGGTGATCTCCTGACTGCCACGACTGCCGCTAATTCATTGAAAGTATTGGTAGCGGGGGGGAGACTCGAACTCCCGACCTTGGGGTTATTAATCCTCTTCGCCCACCACTGCGCCAAGTACGGCGTACCAATTTTTCCCAACAATTACCGCGAACCGTAGCCGACTGGTCTCGCACCTTTATACGGCCATTGCGGGGTGATTCGTGACAAGAACGACTCGCAAGTCCACACACATCAACCAGAGCTTACCGGAACAACTTTGGCGAGGGAGGCATTCACGCGCGGCTCAGTGCGGGTGCAGGAGCCGCTGAATCATTTCGAGGTACGGGCGCCATGCCGCAGTCAGTTCCCTGTCGAAGCTGTAGAAGTTGTAGTCCTGCTTCTTGCCGCGGGCGTCCGAGACTTTCGTCCCCAGGTAGGCGCTTACGCTCTTCTTCAGTTGCACCCCGACGACCTGCACCTGCGCGTACGGGACTTTGAAGTTCTCACCCGTGACCTGTCGTCCGCGGTACTCGACCTCCCCTTTACGTAGGTAAAGGAAGCCCTCGCAGGCGTCGTGACCTTTGAGCGGGTCGAAGCTCTCGCGCGCGTGGCGGCGCACGTGAAGCTCGACCGTCTCGCCGCCCGCGAGCGCCGCCGCAAGGTGCTGCTCTGCCCGCACGTAGTCCTGCCGCGCTAGGTGAACCATCCCTTCGAGGCGGTGCGCGGCCGGCGCGGCTGGCTCCGCCTCGTAGACGTAGCCACAGAGCCTGAGCACGTCCTCGTAAGCGCTGGCACGGAAGGCCGCCTCGGCGCGCGCGGTCAACTCCGCAACGGGCAGGCGTTCGAGTGCGACCGAGCGCTTAAGCGTCTCGCCTGGGGCGACTGTTAACTCCAGCGCCGCCGGGGCATAGCCGAGCGCATCCACCTCCACGCGGCGCGCGCCGGGCGCGAGTGCCAACGGTTCGGCGGTGAGCGGGCGCGGGTCGCCGCCGTCCACGCGTGCCCGCGCGGCGGTGACGTTCACGGCGAGCGAGAGCTGCGCGGGGATGGCCTTCAGATTCAGGACGACCTCGGGCTGCGCGGCGTCGGGGTTGATGTTGACGCGACGATTGTCGTCAAGGTATCCGGCTTTGCGCGCCGTGATGAACAGGCGCGGGGTGTTGGCGACGTACTCGAAGAGGCCCTGCGCGTTGCTCCGGCCGACCGCTGCGGGCGGGTCGCCGATGAAGACCTCGGTCTCGGGCGGGTTCGTGCGGACGCGCAGCCTGACGGGGCGAATCTTCAGTTCCAGGTTCGCCGTCTCGCGGGCGCCGCAGGCGAGGGTAAGTCTCTGGCTGTTGCCCTCATAGCCCTGCTTGCTGATCGCAACGGTGAGGGCACCCCTCGGCAAGCCTTCGACGAGCAGCTCGCCGCTCTCGTTCGTCAACCCGCGGAGCTTCCCGTCAACGGTCACGGTGCAGCCCGGCAGTTCGCAGTTCACGAGCAGTTGCGCCGGCTCTTCGCACGGCAGGGGTGCGAGCGTCGGCCTCGGAGTCCAGTTCGGCCTCGGGGTCGGCCGCGGCGTCGGGGGCGGCGTCCGGGGGCAATCAGGCCGGCCGCAGTCCTTCTGCCACGCGCGCGGCGCGCTGGCGCACGCGTAAGCGAGCACAGTAAACAGCAGTACGCGGATGACGGCCGCTCTCATCGATACTTCCCCCTGCGGCGGGCCCTTTCGAAGTCGCGGGGGCGCCTTCAGCGCAGCACCCCGTCCGTCTTCAATTCGGGATCGTACGCGACGAGCGCGCGCTGCGCCTCCTGCGCTTCGGCGCTCCCCTTATCGCGCGTGAGGAACATGAAGCGCAGGTAGTCCTCGACGGCCTGCTGCCGGTTGGCGGAGGTGCGCGCGCGCGCGTAATAGCTCAGGGGCAGTTGGCTGAGTTGGTGAAGGGCGCGCTGCTGCGCCTCGCTCTTCACCTGATCAATCATCTGCCTCATGTAGACGCCTGCGTCACCGATCTCGTCGCACCGCTGGTTGCGCGCATTGTAGTCCCCCTGCACGACGCCGTCGCGCGCCACGCACTCGCGGCTGACGGCGGTTTCGAGCATGTCGGCGTCGCGCGTGCTGCGCGAGACGCTGTCGATGGAGCGGAAGGAAAGCCGCAGGTCGCCGGTCACGCGGATGTGGTTCTCGACGTAGGTGTAGTACTCGGTGACGTAGTGCTCGTGCCTATCGCGGTTCGCCTTTAGCTGCGCCACGTCCGCCTCCAGCCCCGAGCAGTTCGCTCCGGGTTGCTTGCGGCACCGCTTCAGGACTTCATTGCGCTCGTCGTGAATGCGGTCGGCCGCCTTCCAGTTCGGGTTCTCGCGCTGAAAGGAGCCACGCATCTGGCGAGGGTCTTCGCTGCGCCGCGCGTTCGCGCTCACGAGGTCGCCGTAGAAGATGACGGTCGGGCCGCCCGGGGCGCGCCCGGCCTGGATGGCCTGGAGATACTCCGCAGCCTGGCGGCGGTTGAGGATGATGGGCTGCGCCAGTCCCGCGTGCGCGGCCGCCGACTCGACCTCGGTGGCGACCTCGCTGGCGATCTGCTGGCCCTCGCCGCCGTGCGCGTTGAAGGCGACGCCCACGTTGACACGCGTGCGCTCGCCGAACTCCTCGCGCGCGCGGGAGAGGAGACCGATGACGTTCTGGTCATCGGGCGTGTACCCTTGCGCCGTCGTCAGATAGACGTAGGCCGTGCCCGCGTCGCCGCGCTGGATGGCCTTCTGCGCCTCGGCCAGGCTGTAGCCCGAGAGGCTCCGGTTGACGTTCGAGAGGAGCGCCCGGATGGGGTCGTCCGGGCAGAGGTCGCCCGCGAGCAATAGCTTCTCTCTCGCCTCGCGAAAGTCCTTCTTGTTCTGGGCGTTGATTGCTCTCATCCCGGCGGGGGCCGACCTGGGCGGGGCGGGAGGTTGGGCGGGGGTGCGAGTCCCGCCCCTGCGCCGGCGTTGAGGAGCGGGCGCGGATGCCGGCACGAAGGCGACCGCGGCACCGCCGCCCGCGCCGACCAGGCGGTGCGCCTCGGCTAGAAGCTGCTGCGCATACTCGCACTTCGCCGCTCCCAGTTCTTTGGCGACCTCGCCGTCGCGCGGGCACTCGCCGTCGGCGACGCGCGCGTCGAGCAACTCCTTCGCGTTCTTCGGCCGGCGCTGGAGACGGAGATTCTTCTGGTCGCGTAGCGCCACGCGGTCACGCGACTTGCAGGTGCAGTTGCGCGCGTCCGTCGAATCGGGCAGGCGCTTCCACGCGAGCGTGCATTCGGACAAGGCCCGGTCGAGTTGGGCCGCGTCGAGCGCCGTCTCGCCGCGGCTGAGGTGCTGCTCGTGGCTGCGTTGCAGCGCGACGCCGTACATCTCTTTCAGGGACGGCCAGGTGGTGAGGTAAATCTTGATCTGCTCGGCTGCGTCGATGGCCTCGTCGAACTTGCTGGCGCGGATGAGGCCGTCCACCTGCGAGCGGGCGGCGTCAACCTTCTGTTGTGACTGCGTGATGTCGGCGACGAGCTGCTGCGTGAGGGCGTCGCCGCGCACCGACTGCGCGCGGTCGGCGCGGAGCCGCGCCTTGTCGAGCGCACTGTAGTCGCCCTGCCGGAACGAGTCGAGGTCGGCGCGGGCGCAGGTGACGAGCGCGTCACGCATGTAGCCGTTGGCCTCGGTCTGGCGGTAGTTGCTCGTCTTCCTGAGGTACGCCTCCCACAGCACGACGCTCTTCTCCTCGGACGCGTGCTTGAAGAGCGTGTCGCCGACGGGCGCGCCCTCAAGCACGAAGTAGATTTTGAAGATGTCGCGCAGCGGGACGCTGACCTGCCGCTTCGACTTGCCCTCGCGCGCCTCTCCCGTGAGCATCACCGAGTAGAAGGAGGAGAGCGGCTGGTCGGCGTTCTTCTGCGGCTTGGTGTCGTCGGGGACGACCGCCACGGGCGTCTGCCCTTCGAGCGAGACGGCGTAGAGCACGACGCCGCCCGCGCCCCACTTCAGCCCGAAGAGGTCGCGCATCTTTGTCTTCTGTGTTGAGTCTTCGTAGGTCTTGCGCGAGACGAGGGTGGAGGCCCCCGCGCCGCCCAGCGTGCCCGCCAGCCGGACCTCTTCTTTACCGTTGAGCTTCGGCTCCGCGATGAGCTGGTAGTTGATCTCCGCCGCGCCGTCACACTGCGCGACCGAGGCGCCGCCGCCGGGGGCGCGCATGATAACCAGCGCCTGACGCTTCTGCGCGAAGGCGTCGGCGACGAGGCAAGACGAGAGAGCGAGGGCGGCGAGGGCGGCTTTCATTAAGCTCGGGTTCGGGCGGCTCATGTGGCACTTCCTCCGTAAGTCTTCACACGCCGGGGTGCCCCCCGGCATATCCTGTTGAAAGAGGGGGCGCGGCGGCACGAATTGCCCCGCGCCGAAACTTCACTGCGCCACGTCCATCGCGCAGCGGAACCCCGTCTTGTCGGTGTCGGCGCTGTCGCGCGGGAGATAGCCGCGGTAGGTGGCCGTCGCATTCCCCTTCGGCGTGCTCCAGGAACCGCCGCGTATGACGCGGTAATCAACGTCCTTCGTAGGCTTCGTGGTTAGGAGGGCGCCGCCGGGGTAGGCGGCGAACGGGCTCGCCGTCCACTCCCAGGCGTTGCCGATCATGTCGTAGACCCCGAAGGGCGACGCGCCCTTGAACGAGCCCACATCCACCAATCCGCCCCCGCCTGAACCGCCCGCGTTAGCCATGCCCGCCTGCCACTCGCTGCCCCAAGGGTACGGGCGACCGTCCGTCCCCCTAGCCGCGAACTCCCACTCCTCTTCGGTCGGGAGGCGCCGGCCGGCCCACTTCGCGTACGCGACCGCGTCGTCCCACGAGACGTGCGTGACGGGCCGGCGGGTGGTCCCCGCGGGGGGCGACGCGCCGGCCCACCCCGGCGGCGGCGAGTGCCCCGTCTGCTCGACGAAGAGCGCGTAGTCCGCGCAAGTCACCTCGTACATGTCGATAAAGAATGGCTCGACCGACACCCTGTGCGGCGGGCGCTCGAACACGTCCCCACCCGCGCTGCCCATCATGAACGCGCCGCCGGGCACGTAGACCATGCCCGCCGACGCGTTGACGCGCGCCGGGGTTGGGCTCGACTTAACCGCCTCGCCCCCCGAGATGTTCCGGTTGTCGGCACTATCACCCCTCACCAAGCCGTACACGGTGAATAGGATGGCGAGGAACAAAAGACCCATGCTGCCGATCAACGCCAGAAGAGCCCAGAGCGGTAACTCTGCCAGGAAACTTTGCAGAAACCCTTTCGGCCGGGGCGCGGGCGGCTCTTTGAGCGATTTAGCCAGAACGTAGAGCAGAGGGTCGGCCACGCCGCGTGGTGAGATCTCGGAGGTGAGTCTCATCCTGAGTCTGCCATTCCCGATGTGGGAGTCGGGGGCGGCGGAGTCTGGCGCAGCCGCGGCGCCGTCCTCGCCCCGAACCTCCTCGAACTCCGGCGCGCCGCCCAGACTTGAGACGGCCGTGAAACTGGTGCTCGCGAACCAGTCCCGGGCCACGTTGATGAACTTCGCGGCCTTCAGATCAGACCAAGTGAAGTCTTCAAGCAAATGCGAGACTTTCTCCAACTGCTCGAAGTGGTCGTGCGGGTCGGAGAGCGTCGCCGGCCGCTGCTGTTCGAGGTAGTCTCTCAGCCACGTCTCACGCTCCAGCAGGGCCGTGAACTCGGGCACGGAGACTTTTATCTCGTCCGACTTCGTGTAGACCACGATCAGGTGCTGCGACTGCTGCTCGATGCCCACGCGCTGCATGCCGAGCACGTAGGTGTCGAGCAGTTGCGCCATCCCGTGCGCGACCGGAGTGCCGAGCGCGGTGAGGTCGATCAGGAAGAGCACGCAATTGCTGCGCTTCACGAAGCTGGCGAACTCGACGATCTTGTCTTCGGTCTGGAACGCCTCGCCGGGCGGGTCGTAAATCAAGAATGTAGTGTCGTCGAGGGGCGGCAGGCCGTTGTCGCGCGCGGAGCTGGGCATGTGCGTGAGGCGGAAGATGCCGGGCCGCGGGAAGCTCATCTGCGTCGGCGGCGGCAACTCGCCGCGGCGCAATTTCTGGCGGTTGTCGTTGAGCAGGCTCAGCGACTCCTGGTCGAGCACAAGGTTGTGAAAGTTGGTCCGCCACAGGTAGGGCAAGGGGTCGTCCAAGTAGTCGAAGAGCGCGCACAGGAAGACGGTTTTGCCGTGGCCGGGGAAGCCGACGACACTGAAGACGACGGGCTCGACGCTCCTCTCGCCCGAGTGGTGGCGGAGGTAGAGCGGGGGGAACGGCTTGTTGCCGACTCTTCTGCACCCGTGGTGGTACTGCGAATGTATTGGAACGTCTTCGGCGCAATATGGGCAGATCATTGGAGAGTCCTCCCGTACCTGAGAGACGGAGCTTCAAAGGAGCCCGAGCCGCGCGCCGTCACCCGCCGAACGGGTGTCGAACCCGGCGTAAGAACGAGCGCACTTTCCCTTCGTGGTTACCGTCGGCACCCCCGCAGGACGGACTGTCTAGGGCGGCCTGCAGGCGTTCGAGGCGCAGCGTGGACGCCTGAAGCCAACGGCCGAGTGCCCTTCGCTCGTCCGGGTGCAGGTGCTCGTGGATGTCTTCGACGTACTCACGCTCCTGCTCGCTCCCGTGCTCCGCGACTTTGGTGATGGCGATGGTCAGGTCGTCGAGACGGTAGACGCCGCGGAAGAGCCTGAACCACGTGTACATGAATGTCGGAGAGAAGACCTGCCACGGTTCGAAGTCGGAGCTGGCTCCCAACTGCTCGCAGCGTTCCGTGTAAGATTGCGAGTCCAACGCGGCCAACCTTCGCAACCTTTGGGCGTCGTCGCCCGACTTCAGCGCCAGCAGCAGTCCGAGCCCGCCGTGCGCCCGCCCGAAGGGGGCCAGCAGTTCCACGTCCGACGGCGTCAGCGGTAGCCCTGCCTCGCCCAGCAGGGCTCGGTACAGCGGCTCACCGACGAAGGCCGCGTACCTGCGGTTGGCGAGACAGCGAAGCATCTCCTCGGACGGACGGCCGAGCTGCGCGACGACGGCCTGACGCAACGGCGCCGAGAGCCGCTCCGTTGCGAGGCGGTCCGTCCATAGTGACGACGAATCGGGAACCGCGACCCGACGCCTCGCCGCATCGATCACGTAACTTGTCCCCGCGGCCGCCTCCGACCCGCGCCCCCAGAAAGTCAGACCCGGCGGCGCGCCGTCGCCGGGCGCGTTGGTGTCGAAAGAGCAGAATTTCCGCTCGTCGGGTGGAGCCAGCAGGAGGGCGACTTCCAGCGCATCGAGAATCTGCGACTCGTCCCCGATGAGGGCGACGTGCCCCCCCTGTTCGATGAGCTCACGCGGGTTGCTCATCAGCACGTACAGTCGGTTCAACTGCTCGCCCGACCAGTCGCGCAGGCGGGCCGGCCCCCCGCCGGGCCGCGCGCCGCGGTCGTCAACCGTGACGGATGGCGCGCGGCCGGTCTTCGCCTCTTCGGAGGCCAGCACTTGGCCGAGGGAGGAGAAGAAGCCATGCGCCCGCGCGAGGCCGATCAGCGCCGCGTCGAACTGCTGCCCGTCGGGCAAGTCGTAGATCAGGCTATGTGTGAAGTACCGGCCCCTGCGACCGAAGTCGTCCGGCTCGTGGATTGGGACGACGCGCGAGATGACGTGTTGGCGGTCGTTCAGCCTGTACGACTGCCATTTGACCTGGCTGTCACGGGCGGCGCCGTATTGAACGCGCTGCTCGATCACCCGCAGTTCGTCCGGGGTCAGTCGCTCGCGGGTGTAGGAGAGCGTCTGGTAGCCGGCCTGACCTGTCGGCGACTGCCTGGAGGTCAACATGGCCGACACATGCTGCGCCGCGGTAATTTTCATCGCCTTCACCTCATGCGTAAGCGGAAGCCGAGGTTCCTGAGCCGGCCCTGCCCCACCGGACGGACGGGGTCGTCGGCCTTGCGTTGCAGCTTCGACGCCGCGGGCTCGCCCAAGCCGCAGTACCGGCCGGGGCGCTCGGCTACCCATTCGAGGATGCCCTGCGTCATGAGCGATAACTCGCGCAGGTTTGGCTGCCGGAGCTGCTCCAGCCACTGCTCCTCGACGATCTCCCAGACGGCCCGCGCGTCCGCCGACAGGTGCTCGAACAGGTCTGGTGGAGCGGAAGGCGCGGGCCGCCCTGCGAACCACTCATAACAGGTGCGCCACTCGTCGGCGGTAAGTAGCGCGTAGTCCCGCCCCAGCCAGCGGCTGAAGGCCAGCGCCTCGTCAGGCGTGACGCCCGTCATAAACAGTCGCTCGCGCGCGGGCACGTCCGGGCTGCGGTACGAGGCGCGGCGGTTCAGCGTGAGAATCTCTTCGTACCAACGGTCGTCGAAATCAAGGCGTTTGCCGGAGGCGATGAAGCGCTCGAACTGCGGCTTGGTGACGGGGAGAAGTTGGACGTATGCGCCTAAAGGTTCGACGAAGATGAGGGGGTAGCCGGAAGGGTCAACCCGCCACTCGTACTCGCCGAAGTACTGGCTGCGGTGCGAGGGCTCCGCCTCCTCCCGCGTGAACTGGCTGAAGTAGCTCAGCAGCGTGTCCACATCGCCGCCGAGTTGCTCCTCGGTGACTTCGGAGACACGGCTCTCAGCCCCCCGAAGCGAACGCCTCCCCACACGCACCAGCAGCCAGCCGTCGAAGCACGGGTCGCCCGTCCAATCGTCGAGGTCGAAAATCTCGCCGTTGCCGACGACGATCACCGAGCGCTTCAGTTCATCCCGCGCCAGCACTTCCATCGTCGGCGCGATCAGGCTGCACGTCTGGTGCTGCCGGCTGACGCCCGGCGGGCTGGTCTGTTTGAGGGCGGACAGCGAAATCGGCGTCGTGCCGCCGAGCATGAAAATCTTGAGCCGCTCGTCATCCACGCCGCTCGTCATGTCGTAGATGATCTGCGCCACCCGCCGCGCCTCGTCCAAGTACGGCTCGGCGCTGGAGCTGGTGTCGATGATGAGGGCGAACGCTTCGTTCGGCTCCGGGGGCGGCTGAGACATGACTGTGGACTCCTTAAGGTGAGCGTCGGCGAGCGTCTACAGGCCGGCGAGAAGGCGCTGGGCGGTCTGGTTCCGGCCGCATTCGCGGAGGCAGGCGGCCAGCTTCCCACGCGCGCGGCCGCCGCCGTCGGCGGCGATGATCTCCTTGAAGAGCGTCTGGATGCGCGCCTTGTATGGGTTGGGCTCTCCCTTCAGCCCGTTCGCCCAGCCGAGCCACGCGCACAGCAGTTCCCTCGCCTCGGCGATGGTGTTCCCGTTACGCAGTGCCACCTCGAAGACCCCCGCGAGTTGCGTGCGGTATCCGGCCTCTTCCTCGTCAACGCCCGGCCCCTCCCCCAACAGTTGCAGCAGCAGCGGCGCGCCGTCCGTCTCCCCGTCCGCGCCGACACTCAATTGCCCCAGCGTCGTGAACAGGAACAGGCCGAGCCATGCGTTCTCGTCGCTGGAGGAGACCCACTCCTTCAGTTCCCCGAGGATGCCCGCGAAGCAGGGCCGCTTCTCCGCCTCCGGGAGGTACGCGGCGTTGAAGAAGAACTTCACCATCGCGTCCATCAGGCTCATGTGCAGCGGGTTGTTCAGCCGCACGACCTCGGTCTCCGAGATGGGAATGTCAATGGCGACGTGTTCGGAGGCGGCCAGCTCGCGCCAGCACGCTACCGGCTCGCCGGCCGGCCGGCAGTACGGGCCGACGTAGATGTATGCGCGCATCGCGGCCCAGCGTTTAGCCTTCTCGTCCGACTCGCACCACTCCCGCAGCAAGCCCTGCACCTCCTCGGCCAAATTCTCTTCGCGCACGAGGACGCCGAGCGCCATGCCGACGGCGGTTCTGAACTGCGGGTCTTTTTTGCGCGCCCAGTCGCTGAGCAATTTGTCGCGGACGAAGCGGTAATCTTTGACGGCGAGTCTGCCCACCGCGACCGCCGCGCGGGTGCGAATGTCTGCCGCGTGGCGCCCCGCCGCGTGCTTCGTCAACCACTCGATGAGCGTCCACCTCCACGCGGTCTCTCTGTGAAGCTGCCACGCATAGACGAGGGCTTCACCGGCAAGATTCGGCGGCTCAAGTTCGACCACTCGCTGCCAGTCGGGGGGCTTGCCCTCCGTCTCCCTCGCGCCGGCCTTCGCCAGCCGCCGCATCAGCGGGACGTGCGGGACGATGGGGGGTGGGTTCTCCGGGTCGGGGGCGGGCGGCGGCGGCACGAGTTCTTCCAACATCGTCAGCAGTTCGTCCTTCGCGCTCTCGATCACCTCGAAGGCCGTCCCGTTGAAGACGGCCAGCGTAATGCGCAGGGCCAGTTCGTCCAGGTTGTCGCCCGCCTCCTCGATCCACCGCTCCGCCAACTTGTCTGCGCCCTGCCCCTCGCTCGACACCCTCTCCTCAACCAGTTGCAGGTAGTCTTTCTCCTGATCCCTGTGCTCCCCCTGACGGAACGCGCTCTTTATCTCCTCCTTCAGCTCCTTAAACTGCCCCCCTTTGAATTCCTGCTGGTACTCGACCGCGAGCGCGTCGAGCAGGTGTAACAGCGCAGGCTCTGACGAAGTCTTATCTCTGGTTTTCAGCAGGTTGAGAATCAGTTCGTTGTGATTAAGTGCCTCTTTGGTGGGTATGCAATCGACGACCAGTGTCAGTTGCGTGACCCTAGCGAAGACTCTGAGGTCGCCGGGGGTGTCGAACTCCTTACACTCCTTAAAGAGCTTAATGCACTCTACGCGGAGCCCCTGAGGAAGGATCAGTTCCGTCTTGTAGTCGTAGCTCATCGTTACCTGCTCTCCACTGTCGAAGAGGATTCGCGGGCTGCGGCGCGGCGTCGCGCGGCCCGCCTCCGCGCTCTGTGGCCGCGCCTACCTGCGGGCCTGCGCGAACAGTTGCATCAGGTCGCTCCTTAAGCCCTCGCACTCCTGCCCCCGGTAATCGCTTTTGTAGCGCGAGGCGAGCACCGCCAGCATGTCGATCAGAGCTTGCCCGCGGTAGTCGCGGCCCGAGCGAAACAGGCAATCGAGCAACTGGTTGAATTCGAGCCCGCTCGCCCTCCGCACACAATGCTCGTACGAACTCAGTTCGGCCGTGCGGAAGAGGGGGCGCAGATTGTCCGGACTGCTGAACTCCTCGAACTCGTAGAACAACTCCCGACAACGTCGGAGCAGTTCTTCGGAGGGCGGCGGGGCGGGCGACGCGGTTTGACGGCGCAGCTCCGGCGGGTAGTCAGGCGCAGGAGTCGGGGTCTCGCCGCCGATGACGGCGCGCAGAAAGTCCTCGCCCATCTCGCGGGCGTGCTGGTAGCGGTGGGCCGGGTCGTAGCTGAGCGCCTTGAGGATCACCGCCTGTGCTGCCTCCGGCAGTTCAGGACGCAAAGCCTTTGGCATGGTGCTAACGCCGGCGCGCTGCATGTCGTCGAGCATGAGCAACGTGTCAGCCGGGAAAGGCAGCCGCCCGGTCACCATCTCGTAGGCGACGACACCGAGCGCCCATACGTCGCTCGCCGGGACGGGCCCGCCGCGTAACTGCTCCGGGGCCATGTAAGGCGGCGTCCCCGCGACCCTGGTGCTCTCGTCGCGCGCCCCGTGCTCCAGAGCCTTGACCGAGGCGATGCCGAAGTCGATGAGGATGGCGAACTCTTCGCTCCCGAAGGTCTGGAGCACGACGTTCTCAGGCTTGAGGTCGCGGTGGATGACTCCTACGTCGTGCGCGGCGCTGAGCGCGGAGCCGAGTTGGCTGACGATGTGGGCCGCGCGCCTGAGCCCCATGGCCCGGCCGCGCGTCGCGACGCGCAGGCCCTCTCCTTCAACGTAGGCCATGACGAAGAAAGGCTGCCCCTCGGGCGTCCAACCATATTCGTAGACTCGGACAACGCCGGGGTGTTGGATGCGGGCGAGCGCCTTGATCTCTTCGTCGAAATGTTTTCTTAACCAGGGGTCGTTGAGATTTCCGCTCTCTTCTCTGAGCAGTGTCTTGATGACCACCTTGCGCGAGTGCATGTGCGTGTCGCGCGCCAAGTAGGCGACGCCGAACCCGCCCCGGCCCAATTCGCGTTCGATCTCATAACGCCCGTTAAGCTTGAAGTTCGTGATGATCATTTTTCTCTAGGCTGTCACGCGGGTGCCGAGCGCCCGCACTGACTCAGTCGTCAAGCAGGTCTCGGTAATTGACTCGCGCCGCGGCGGCGTGTTGCGGAAGGTCGGGACGCGATGGTTCTATCCTCTCCGCGGGGTGGCTGCGGCCGATGGAGGCGGGGCCGGCGGGCCGGGGCTCGCGCGCGAGCGTGTCCCAGTCGAAGAGGAAGATGCGCTCGTAGTAGTCAGCGATCTCCCTGTGACGGAAGATAAGGCTGGCGTCGCGGTTGGCCTTCACGCCCTGGTTCGTCCAGTTGTGGCTCCCGACCAGCACGGCCTCCGAGTCAACCACGACGCCCTTGGTGTGACACCCCTGCTGGACGCGTATGCACTCGGGGCGGAGGCCGAACTTCACCAGGCGGTCTTTGACGGCCCGCGCGTGGTCTTCGTCGATGTGGACGCGGAAGATCATCCGCACGTCCACGCCCGCTTCCTGCCGGGACTTGACCGCCTTCCACAACTCGATGAATTCGTCCTCGTTATTCCCCAGAGGGTCGAGCAGGCTTAACGATTGGTTCTGGATGTAGAGTTTGTTCCGCGCGGAGCGGACGAGGCGGATGACGTGCTCGATATAATTATCGGGCGTCAGGAGCGGCCGCACGTTGACGGGCGCGCCCTCGATGACCCGGCGCGCGAAGTAGCGGGGCGGGGCTGCCTCTTCGACGAAAGAGTTGTCGGCCGCGGGCGGCCCGGCGTGGACGAACAGCTCGCGTGCCGGCGAGGGCGACGGGGCCGGGTTGGCTTCAGCCGTCGCCAAGTCGTGCAGCAGGTAAGCCTCGAACGTCTGCGCGAGCTTTCTGTTCTTGACGACGACGTGCCACTCGCGGTTGTAAGCCCTGAACAGCCGGAGCCCCCGTCCGCCGTCTGTGAGGGGGCGAACGTCCGGCGGCGGCTGGTTCGAGCTCTGCATGTTGCCGCTCGACAGCCAGAGCTCCTCGCTGTCACGCACCGCCGCCTTGATGTGGTAGGCGCTGGCGAAGATGCGCCGGTCGCCTGAGACGTTGACGTAGGCTTGCCGGAAACGGTCGCCCAAGACCTCGCGCAGCCCCTCCATCACCTTCGCCTCGTTGAGGTCGTTCTCCTTTACGCCCCTCAGGCCGCCCGCGAGCCCCTTCTGAGTAATCAGGTTGAAGCGGAACTCCGGGTCTCGCCCCGCAAGCTCCATGAGCTTGCGGAAGACGTGCGGGGCGGAGAGGTCGTATATGCCGAGGGTCAGACTCTTCTTGGTGCGGCCGAGAAACTCCTCCAAGACGGGCCACCCTTCGTCGGGGCTGACGTGGCAGATGACATCCATCGGCTCATGCACCGCGTCGAGGTTCAACCCCTCCGGCTTCACGTAGCCGAATTCCGGGACGCGCTCCTGAAACAGCTCGGCCGGGGGCGACGCCTCGGCCGCGAGCGGCCCCTTGCGCCCGGCCGCGCGCAGTTGGGTGGCCGGCCCGCCCAGTGTGATGTCCACGGCCAGCCCGTCCATCTCGCGCGGGATATCAAGGCTCTCGTAAGGGTCGCCGGGCGCAGGCCGGATGCACGGGTCGAGCACGACGACGGCCGCACGCTCCTCCGTCATGAAGTCGTCGTGCCAGAGGAAGCCGTCGCGAACCTCCAGCACGTCGGCGCGCCCCGCAAGCTCCTTCCGGACGCGCTCGACCGCCGCGGCAGGATCAACCCCGTCAGTGGGCTGCGGCAACACGGAGCCATTGTTGTTATTAATGACAGGCGCTTGCGGCGTGACGGGCGGAACGGCGGGCGCCGTTCCGCCCGCCGCAGAGAAGTGAAGGGCGGGGCCGAGTTGCACCGTGACCTGCAAGGGTATTGTCCAAGTCACGGAGCCCGGCGCGGTCTGCGTCAAGACTTCGGGCGTGGCGACAACGGGTTGTCCAACGACCTCAGGGCAGACGCCACCCTTTCGCTCACCGCACGGCGACGCCTCGTCGCGGACGGCCTCCTCGAAGAGCGCGAGGCGCGCCGCGTCGCCGGCGAGCCGCGCCCGCGCATCCGCCACGATGCTGCTGATGAGGACGCCCTCGTTCGAGACCCACTTGACTCGCGCAGTCATCTTCTCCTGCTGCCAGTGGGGGAGCGGGCGTTGCGTGTCCCACTCGCCGCCGTCAAGAAGGCGGTAGACGCTCGGCCTCACCGTCTCAGGCACCCCGCTGTGGTGCAACGCCGCGAGCTGCCACTGGTCGTTGAAGACCGGCGAGCCCGACGAGCCGGGCATCGTGTCGGCCTCGTAGCGGATGAAGTGCTCCAGGAACTCCACCATCTTGTTGTCGCGCAGCGCGACCTGCTGCACGTCGCCGCCCGGATGCTGAATGATGTTCGTCAGCTCCCCCACAGTCAGTTCGCCCGGGGCGGCGATGAGCGGGATGGAGCCGCGCGCGGCCAGCGATTCGCCCTGCGTGTTGACGGCCTCGACGGCGACGATGGTGTAGTCGAGGTTGAGGCCGTCGCGCTTCCCGGAGGTGAGGAAGAACTCGCCGGGGATCAGGCGGAAGACTTGCGTAGCGCCAATGAGGCCGTCGAAGCGCCGCACGTAGTCGAACTCGACGCGGCAGCGCGCCGCAATGCCCTCCCTCTCAATCACGTGGTTGTTCGTCATCAGCAGCCGCGGCGAGATGATGAAACCCGTGCCGTAGCCCGCGCCGTTGTGCGCCACGATGCGCCCGACGGCGCGGGCACACTCGGCCCCCAGCGGCAAGAAAAAACTGCTCATGAGCTGGCTCCGCCCGATAATGGCTTCGAGCGGATTGAAACCGCCGAAGCGCTCGCCCCTCGCCATGCTCGAAGCCAGCGTCAGCACCTCCCGGTGCATTCCGAGCCGACCCATGCGATACAGCACGCGCTCCGGCTTCTCGACAGTGCGCCAGTCTCTCGTGCTGCGCTCGAACTCCTCCGTGCCGCGCCGGCGGGTGTGGCCTCCGCCCGCACGCCGCGTCGTCTGCCGAATCGCGTCCAGAACGTTCATCGTCGCCTCTTCACTCGGGGGCCACTGCCTCGCCACACCTCCTGGGGGCGCGGCCGAAGGCAGCGGTGAGAGTGTTGCCTTCGGCCGCGCTGGGGTGAGATCGCTCAGACAGTCCGCGAACACGACTGCCCTTCAAGGCTTAATGTCTGTTGCGCGCATCACGAAGCGGGCTTAAAATGCACGCCTGTCGTCCGCGCGTGCCAAGGGCGGCTCTGTCCGTCGGACTCCGTCGGGTGTGATTCGGTCGAGCGCCGGGGTCTCGGCTCGTGCTGCGGTTCGCCGCTCACAACTCATTCGCGTTGAAACCGGCCGGCGGCTATCACTTTTAACCAGAATTTTTTTATCGCTGGCCGGGGAACTGGCCCGCGCGTGCGAGCGTGGCTCCGCTCCGTCAGTCGAGGCGCGCCGCCCGCTGTGAGTCGAAAACGTTTCCCTATGCCCACCGAGAGTGTGACCGAGCTCCTCATCGCCTGGAACGACGGCGACTCTTCGGCCCTCGACCGGCTGATCCCACTCGTTGAGGGAGAGTTGCGCCGGCTCGCCAAATATCACATGCGGCGCGAAGGCCCCGCGCACACGCTCCAGACCACGGCTCTCGTCAACGAGGTCTATCTGAAGCTGGTAGACCAGACGCACGCCCGCTGGCACAATCGCGCACACTTCTTCTCCATCGCGGCGCAGATCATGCGCCGCATCCTCATCGACTACGCGCGTCGCAATCTGCGCCACAAGCGGGGCGGCGGCGCGACCGACCTGCCGCTCGAAGAAGCAATCCTCTTGACGCCCGAGAAGTCCGCCGAGTTGTTAGCGCTCGACGAGGCGCTCGACCAGCTGGCGGGCGTCGATCCGCTGAAGGCGCGCGTTGTCGAACTGCGACACTTCGGCGGTCTGAGCGTCAAAGAGACGGCCGAGGTTCTGAAAATTTCCGAGGTGACGGTGATCCGGCACTGGGGGCTGGCGAAGTCTTGGCTCCGCAAGCAGGTGCGCGGCGGGTAGGCGCGGTTGATAGTTTTCGGGCGCGGCCGTCGCGTTATTAAGGAGGGGGCGCCGTGTCCGTCGGGCCTCCGTACGTCCATGCTTCATTTCTAGCCGGCGCCCCTTCACTCTTCGCTCATGGACTCTGAGCATTGGAAACAGGTAGAGGCGCTCTACCACTCGGCCCTCGAAGTAGACGCCGATGAGCGCGAGGATTTCCTCGCCGTCGCGTGTGCCGGCGACGAGGTGCTGCGGCGCGAGGTGCGCTCACTCCTCTCTTCGGCGGAGTGTGCCGACAGCTTCCTGGAAGAGCCTTTGACGAGCGTGGGGCTCATGCTTATGAACGCCGAACAGGAGTCATTGACGGGCCAGGCCGTCGGCCCTTATCAGCTCCTCGAACTGCTCGGCAGCGGCGGCATGGGAGTGGTTTACCTCGCCCACGACCCGCGCCTGAACCGCCCCGTCGCGCTGAAGCTGCTGCCGGCCGGTTTCGCCGACGAGCGGGAGCGCGTCCGCCGCTTCGAGCAGGAGGCCCGCGCCGCCTCCCGCATTTCGCACCCGAACGTCGCGCCCATCTACGAGACCGGCGAGGCCGAGGGGCGGCGCTACATCGCGATGGAGTACGTCCGCGGGCGGACGCTGCGTCAGGCGTTGCGGCGCGGGCCGCTCGGGGTCTCTGAAGCGCTCGACATCTCCACCCAGATCGCCTTGGCGCTCGCCGCCGCACATGAGGCCGGTGTTCTCCACCGCGACATCAAGCCCGAGAACGTCGTGCTGCGCGACGACGGCTACGTTAAGGTGCTCGACTTCGGCCTCGCCAAGCTCATCGAAGACAGGCTCTACGCCGGCGCCCCGGAGGCGACGCCGCTCCCCTCGCTGCACACCGAGCCCGAACTGTTGATGGGCACGTCGGATTACATGTCGCCCGAACAAGTGCGCCGCCAGCCTGCGGACGCGCGCACGGACTTGTGGAGCCTCGGCGTCGTGCTCTACGAGATGCTGGCCGGCCATCGCCCCTTCACGGGGCACCAGTCGCGTGAGGTCATCGTCGCGATACTTGAGCAGGAGCCCGAGCCGGTGGGCCGCGTGAGAAACGAACTGCCCCTGGCCCTCGAAGAGTTCGTGGCGAAGGCGCTGCGGAAGCGCGCGGAGGAAAGGTTCCAGTCCGCCCGGGAGATGGTGGACGAGTTGCGCCGTGTCCGCCGCTTGATTGAAGGGGCGGCCTCGTCCGGCGCCGCTCAAGACACCGGGCCGTCCCGCGCGCGCCGAGACGGGGCCGAGCCGCAGGCCGCGCCGAGCGCTGAACCCAGCCGCCCTTACGGCGCGTTGGAGCGGATGGCGGATTTTAAACTGAGCGCGCTCGTCAGCGCGCGCGCCTCGACGCTCACGCGCAAATGGCGTCCCATCTATTGGCTCGTCTTAATCGCGTTCGCGGCTGCCGGCCTCTACTTCGGGCTCGTTCGCCAACGCCAGCCGCTCCTACTCGACAAGACGCTCAACTTAAAGTTCGGGCGCCTGAACCTGTCTGGGGACATCAGCGACATCATGCTCTCGCCGGACGGGAAGTACGTGGCCCGCGTCGCCGCCGAAGAGGGCAAATACACGATCCGCATCACGGAGATCGCCACGGCCAGCGACCTACGGATAGCGCAGCCTTCGGCGGCCGGTTACAGCGGCCTCTCCTTCTCGCCCGACGGGACTTACCTCTACTATCTGGAGAACCAGGCCGAGACTGGCACCCTCTACCGCGTCTCCAAGCTCGGCGGCAGCCAGCGCAAGATTCTCGACGACGTTAATACCGCCGTCACCTTCTCGCCCGACGGCGCGCGGCTGGCCTTCGTGCGCATCAACCACGCGCTGGACACGCCCGACCTCATCGTCGCGCGGGCCGACGGTACGTCGGAGCGCCTTCTGGCGCGGCGCACGCGCGCCGACGCCGACACCTTCATGGCCGATGTGAAGTGGGCCGGCCCCGCGTGGTCACCCGACGGGAAGGTGCTGGCGTGTCCGACTCTCAGATTCTCCCCCGAACAGGAGATGAATCTGGAAGTGGTCGATGCCGAGACGGGGGCCGGCCGCCGCCTCAACGCCGAGCCCTGGTACGACATCTCCCGCGTGGCGTGGCTGGCCGACGGGAGCGGGCTCGTGGTGTCGGCCGCCGAAGCGCCGGGCGCGCCGTGGCAGCTCCGGCTGCTGGCCTACCCCGGCGGCGAGGTGCGCAAGGTTACGAACGACCCTCACAACTACACCCTCGTCAGCGCCGCGCGCGACTCAAGCCTCTTCCTCACGCTGAACATCGAAGAGGACTCTAGCGTCTGGCAAATCTCCGCGGCAGACGGGGCGCGCCCCGACGTGTCAGGCGTGACCCAGAGGAAAGGCGTGACGGAAATCCTCTGGGACGGGGCCGGCAAGTTTCTTTACACCGTCAGCGACGGCACCCACACAAACCTTTGGGTGCAGGAGCCGGGCGCCGCGGCGCGGCAGTTGACTTTCGAAGCTGACAATTTCAAGCCCGCTTGGTCGAACGACGGGCGCTACGTCGTATTCGTCTCCACACGCGCCGGCGCGATGAACCTCTGGCGTATGAACGCCGACGGGACGCACCCGAAGCAGCTCACCAGCGGCGCGTATGAGGACGTGCCGTCGGTGACGCCGGACGGTAAATGGGTGATCTACCGCACCGGCAGTAGCATCAACAAGGTCTCCATCGACGGCGGGGACGCGGTCAAGTTACTCGACAAGAGCGCGCTCTGCCCCATCCTCTCTCCTGACGGGCGGCTGCTCGCCTTCTTCACCAACGACCAGCCCAAGAGTCAGACCTGGCACGTCGAAGTCTACGACCTCGGCTCCCTCGCCGCCGTCAGGCGTTTCGAGGTTCCCGAATCGACCACCCCCTTTAACGGCCTGCGCCTGACAACCGACAACAGGCTGCGCTGGACGCCCGACGGCTCGGGGCTCGCCTACGTCAGCCGCGCCGACGGCGCCTCGAACGTCTGGCTGCAACCGCTCGCGGCCGGAGAGCCCCGACAACTGACGTATTTCAAGGACGCCAACATGCCGTCTTTCGCGTGGTCACCTGATGGGCAACAGCTCGCGTGCGTGCGCGTGACCAAAGCGTACGTGCCGGTGCTCGTCAGGCTCTTCGAGTGAGCCCGACCGCGGCAGCATGCGTTGGCAGTCGGAGGCAAGGTGGGAAGGTCCCCGCCGCGTCGTCGGCCGCCGGTCACTCCTCCTCGTCCGTACTGCCCTCGGCTTCGGGCGACTCGCCGTCATCCCCTGCTCCCGCACCCGAAGGGCACGGACTAACCCACATGCCGTTTATCCAGCACTCGTCCCCCCCTTCGGTCGTGCTGAACGGCTTCCTGAGCGTCAGAGTCCCCACGTAACTCTTGCCCTCGTACGCCCCGGTGGAAGTCCCCGTGATGACGAGGCCGCCGACGCCCAACTCGATCCTGATCTTCATCCCTACGGGCTCACCGAAACGGTTCTCCTGCGGACTCGTCTCGAACTCAAAGACTTGTGTCGCTGACATTTTCGCTTCTCCCTTTTCAACCAAGATGGATAAAGCCGCGTACGCCGCCTCGGCGTCCAGCTTCCCGTGCCCCCAGTTCGTGTTCGGCGTCACGCCCGTGAAGGCGTCGGCGCGAGCCGTGGATAAAAGCGTGTCGCGTATCTGCCCGGCCGCTAGCCCGGGCCAGATTGACCACAGCAGCGCGATGACCCCGGTCACGTGCGGCGCCGCCATGCTTGTCCCGCTCCTGAGGTCATAACACGGCGGGCGGCCGTCTTTGCGCACCCTCGGCGCCGTGACGAGGGTACTGGGCGCAGTCAGGTCGGGCTTGATGCGGCCGTCACGCGTCGGGCCTACGCTCGACCCGGGCGCAAAGTCTCCCCTCACCTCGCCGATGCCCCCGCACGTCGAAGGTCGTGAGATGAATCCGCCCACCGTGATGGCACGTCGTGAGTTGCCGGGGAGCGTGATGGTCGAGGTGTCGCACTGGTGGCTCCGGAAGTCGATGACGGTAACCGCATTCGGGCGGTCGGCCCATGCGTCGAAGTCTCCGTGCTCGACCCTGTCGCCGCGCAAAATCAGTTGCCAGGGGTCTGCCCCCCACGCCTCGCTCCGCTCCAGAGTAATCCGGACGCGATTGTCGCCGTTCGTCGGGTGACCGGTCTGCGAACAGACGCGGGCGCGATTCCCCGCGGGCAGTTCAATGACGATGCCCCCCCCGCCCGGCTCGACGAAGTCGCTCCTCTCACCGCTGGGCGCTTGCAGGGCCACCGCGAAGCGGTCACAGCCGCTGTACCAGAGTTCTATCGTGTCATCGTCAACGAAGCGGCCCGGCCCTGCCGCGAGCGCGAACGACAGGGCGAGTTCGCGCCCCTGCCTGACCTTCCCCCGCGCATGATGACTGGCCGGCCCGCCCCGCTCGTTGCCGGCCGAGACTACGACCAGCACACGCCCCTCCTCGACGACGTGATCGACAGCGCGCTCCAGCAGGCTCGTGCCGTCGTGCGCGCCCAAGTTGTCGCCCTGGCTGAGGTTGATGACTACGGGCCGCCCCGAAGCCCTCGCGTGTCGGCGCACGTAGTCTATCGCGTCGAGGACATAGGCCGACCCACCGACTGGCACGTCATTACGGTAGGTGACGAGGATGAGGTCGGCCCCCGGCGCGACACCCTTGTAGGTGCCGTGCGGCGCGCCGTTGCCCGCGGCGATTCCCGCCACGTAGGTGCCGTGCGCTCCGGCCCCCTGGTGATTCATTACCGTTAAGACTCTCTGAGCCGCCACGCACTCATCGAGCGCCGCGCCCGTGTACTCGACGCCGTAGCCGAATGCTGGCGGCGGTACGCCTGTCGAGCCGACAAGATTCACCTGATCCCACGCGGCGAGGATTCGAGTCCTACCCCGCGCGTCCAGAAAACAGGGGTGGGTCAGGTCGAAGCCCGAATCGATGATGCCGATGAGAGCGCCACGCCCGTCGCCGGGGATGACGCGGGAGCCCTTCACAGGCTCGACCAGATTGATGTCCACGGCGCTGATGTCCGTCTCATCCTTGAGCGCGCGAGGGATCTCGACGGAGATGACTTCGGGATGTCTCTGCAATTCCTCTAGACTCGCGGCCCGGACGAATACCGCCGCGATATCGCCCGCCCGCGAGGTGACTTCGCACCCCATCTCGCGGAGCATCGAGACGTCAGCCTTGCACTGCACCAGGACGTGGACGCGTTCTTCCGGGCTGGCAGCCTCTTGCCACAGGCACCGAAGGTTGAAATCTGAAGACATGTTGTTCGCGAGTCGATCAGGACTAAAACCACCGGACAGCACGTCACCTACGTAGAAAGGCCCCGCGCGCCATCAGCCCCTCACGGCTTTGCCACGCGGTAACGCCGTCCGGAGCCCGCACGCCTCCAAGGCATAGCTTCAACGCTATTCCGCGGCAGCGGTTCTTTTACTCTGTCCGGTTGATCAACCGCGCCAGTCAGCGCCTCCGCCCCAAGCACAGCCCTTGTTATTACTATTCGCGTCGAACTGTGCGGCGAGCTATCAGAGCTCGGAGCTTCTTTGCTGTAAGCCCGGCGGGTTCTTGATCGAGGGCAGGTGCCCGCTCGGCTCCCCTTAACTCCATGAACAGCTTGTTCGACTCCGCATCCATTTACGCGATGAACGGTAACAGTCTTCGGTTATGGCGCGGCGGAGAGACGGAGGGACGATTGCTATTCCGACCCGGCAGGTCGTCTTTAGACTTCTGGGTATCATTTAGAGAGATGACGGCAGGAGGGAGAGGGTTAATCACGAGTTGGGCTGGCGGTACCGAGTTAGCGGGAGATTATCTTCAACGTCCGCCGCGGAGAGCTAGCCTCGTGCTAAGAACGGCGCGCAAGTCCCCACGCGCGGCGGAAATCGGCGGGCGGTTGTCAGCCTCAAAGCAGTTCTTGCAGCACGTCTGTTACGCCTGCGTCTGCACTCTCCAGCAACTTACAGGCGGTGTTGAGGTCGAGCGGGTGGGAGAAGAGGAAGCCTTGCCCGTACTCACATTTTAGTTCTTTGAGGTAGGCGAGTTGTTCTTTGGTCTCGACGCCTTCCGCGACAATGTCCATGCCCATGTTGCGCGCGAGCATGATGATGGTTCTGACGATTTCGTTCTCGCCGTCGCCGCCGCCGCTGACGAAGGAGCGGTCAATCTTCAGGGTGTGGATGGGGAAGCGGTGCAGGTAGCTCAGGCTCGAATACCCCGTGCCGAAGTCGTCCATGCTGAGGCGAATGCCGAGAGCGCGCAGTTGCAGAAGCATCTGCGTCACGGTCTCGGTGTTCTCGATGACCGAACTCTCCGTGATCTCCAACTGAAGGCGACGCGGGTCGAAGCCGGTCTCAAGCAGGATTTGCGTCACCTGTCCGACCAGGTCGGGCTGCATGAACTGCTTCCCCGAGAGGTTAACGCTCAAAGAAAGAGGACGCGGCGAGGCGGACGCAGCCTGGAGTTGGTGCATCTGGCGGCAGGACTCGCGCAGCACCCAACGGCCGAGGGGGATGATGAGCCCCGTCTCTTCGGCCGCGGGGATGAACTCGGACGGTGTGACCAGCCCGCGCTCGGGGTGTCGCCAGCGCACCAGCGCCTCAAAGCCCTGGATCGAGTCGTCGAAGAGCGACACGATGGGCTGGTAGTGAACGACGAACTCCTCGCGCTCGACCGCGCGCCTCAAATCAGTCTCAAGTTTCAGGAGGGCGACGGCGCGTGAGTGCATGCCTGTGTCGAAAATCTCGTAGCGCGACTTGCCCGCGGCCTTCGCGCGGTACATCGCCGTGTCGGCGTCTCGCACAACGTCTTCGGGCCGCTCGTAGCCTGTGTTCGAGAGCGCAATGCCGATGCTCACAGAGGTGAAGACCTCGTGGCCGCCGACGTTAATCGGCGTGGTGATCTCACGCTGTAGACGTTGCGCCACGCGGATCGTGTCGTTCACGTCCTCGACCCCGTCGAGGAGGACGGCGAACTCGTCGCCGCCGAAGCGCGCGACCGTGTCGAGGTGGCGCAGGCACTTCTGTATGCGGGCGGCGGTGGTGACCAGCAGTTGGTCGCCCATCGTGTGGCCGAGCGAGTCGTTGATAATCTTGAAGCGGTCGAGGTCGAGAAAGAGGACGGCGAAGAGGTATTTCTTCTTCGGCCTCCTGGCGCGCTCGACGGCGAGTCTGAGATGATCCATGAAGAGGGCGCGGTTCGGGAGCCCCGTCAGCGCGTCGTGGAAGGCGTCGTGCAGCAGGCGCTCCTCCATCTGCTTGCGGCGGCTGATGTCACGCGCGACGACCTGAACGGCCGGCCTGTCCTTGTAGACGAAGGGGACGGCCGCCGCCTCGACGCACACCTCCGTCCCGTCCGAGCGCACCAGCTTCTCTTCCAGAAAGGCGGCGTCGCCTGCGTCGCCTGCGGCCCCGTAAATCCTCTTCCCGACGCCGTCCTGACGGTCGTGGCGCACGAACTCCTTGATGGGTCTGCCGACGATCTGCTCCACCGTGTCGGCCCCGAGTAGTTTCACGCCCGCGCCGTTGACGAAGACGACCTCGCCGTCGGCGTGAACGAGAATCGCATCGGGTGAGAGTTCGACCAGACGGTGGTAGCGCTCCTCGCTCTCGCGCAGCGCGCGAGAGGCACGCGACCGCTCGACGGCGTAGCGGATCGAGCGCCCGAGCAGCGTGGCCTCAAGCCTTCCCTTGACGAGGTAATCGGCCGCGCCCGCACGCATCGCCTCGGCGTCCACCTCGTCGCCGCCCTGCCCCGTGAGCAGGATCATCGGCGCGCCGCGGCCTTCCCCGCCCGCCTCGCGCAGCAGGTCGAGCCCGCTCCTCTCGCCGAGGCGGTAGTCCAGCAGATACACGTCGTGCTCGCCGCGCCCGACCGCCCCGCGCGCCTCCTCGTAGGAGGAGACCCAGTCGAGGAGAAACGCGCCGCGACCGAGTTCGGCCAGCATGTCGCGCGTCATCACGTAATCGTCCTCGTCGTCATCGACGAGCAGGACTCTGATCGGTTGTGTGTCCATCTCAGGAGGCGTTGCCCGTCGTCGGGCAGCTCCACGATCTCGAACCAGTACTTGCCCAGGGTCTTCATGACCTCGACGAGCGACTCGAACGTGCACCGGCTTGGTGATGAACGAGTTCACCCCGAGGTCGTAGGTGCGGTAGATGTCCTCCTCCGCCTTGGAGGTCGTGAGGACGACGACGGGGATGGAGCGCAAGGCCGGGTCACTTTTGATCTCGCGCAGCGCCTCGCGGCCGTCCTTGCGCGGCATGTTCAGGTCGAGCAGGATGAGGCCCGGCCGCGGCGACGTCGCCCGCGTCGGCGTACCTGCCGCGATGGTAGAGGTAGTCCATCAGCTCCTCGCCGTCCTCGACGAAGCGCAGGTCGTTGGCGAGCCGGCTCTCCTCAAGCGCCTCGCTGCGCCAGCATGCGGTCGTCCGCGTCGTCGTCGGCCATCAGGATCGTGATCGGCCTCGCGCTGGCATTCATCAGGTCGCTTCTCCTGTGTGCTGGCTGGCGGGTAGAGTGACGAGGAAGGTCGAGCCTCGCCCGGGCTCGCTCGTGGCGGTGATGCTCCCGCCGTGCCGCTCGGCGATCTTGCGGACAGACGGCCAGCCCCATGCCCGTCCCCTCGTAATCGTGTCGCCCGTGCAGCCGCTGGAAGACGGTGAAGATGCGGTCGAGGTACTTCTCGTCGAACCCGATGCCGTTGTCGGCGACGTTGATGCGGCAGAGGTCGCCCGCCGCGGGTTCGCTGCCGCCCGGACGTCACTCGCTCACACCACACCTTGACCAGCGGCGGCCCGTCCGGCCTGTGGAACTTCAAGGCGTTGCCGATCAGGTTCTGAAGTAGCTGACGCATCTGGAGCGGGTCGGCCGTCGAGCGTCGGCAGCTCGCCCATCTCCACGCGCCCGCCGGACTGCTCGACGCGGGCCTCAAGGTCGGAGACGACCCCGCCGCCACTTCCGCCAAGTCAACCGTGACGAACGGCTGCGCCTTCGTCGTGACGCGCGAGAACGTCAGCAGGTCGTTGATCAGCGTCTGCATGCGGCCGGCCGCGTTCTGCATCCGCTCCAGGTAGTCGCGCCCGCCTTCGCCGAGCGCGTCCGCGTACTTCGTCTTCAGGCGGTCGCCGAACGCCTGGATCTTGCGCAGCGGCTCCTGCAGGTCGTGCGACGCGACGGAGGCGAAGTCCTGCAGCTCGCGGTTGCTGGCTTCAAGCTTGGCCGCGAACTTTTTCAGCTCCGCCTCGCTCCGTCGCAACGCCACCTCGGCGCGCCTGCGTTCGATGGCGACGGCTACCTGCCCCGCCACAGACGTGAGGAATTCGACATCCCCCTCGGCGTAGACGTGCTCCTCCTCGTAGTGCTGCACGACCAGCACGCCGATGGCGCCCGCGGGCGTCCTCAAAGGCACGCCGAGCCAGGAGGCGGAGAAAGTTCCGATCGTGCCCTCGACCATTCCCTTTTCGACCATCCGCCGCAAATCCTCGCGCGCGAGGAGCAGCGGCGTGTCGTTCTTCAGGATGTACCCGGACAGCCCCTTGCCGAGCGGACGTGGCGGCGGCGTGGGGTCATGCTTGTCCACAAAGAACTCGAAGTGCAGGAACCCCGTCTCCGGGTTGTAGAGGGCGATGAGAAAGTTTTCAGCGTAGAGCACCCTCCCGACGGCGCGGTGAATCAGAGAGAAGAGTTCGTCCAAGTCGTATGTGGAGTTGAGCCCCTGAACGATTTCCAGCAGCGCCCGGCATTCCTCTTCAACCCGCCTACGGCTCGTGACATCCTCAACCGTCCCCTCGAAATAAAGGATAGAGCCGCTCTCGTCCCTGACCGCCCTGGCGTTCTCCCTTGCGTAAAAGCTCGACCCGTCTTTGCGCTTCCAAAGCGACTCTAAACCTGTAACCTCGCCGTCCCGTTGAAGTGTCTGCCTGAACTCGGAACGCAGATACTCGGGCTCAAATTCCTGACTGAGATCACGCGGCGACAACTCCGCCAGCGAGACATAACCCAGCATCCTCAACAGCGCGGGGTTAGCCATGAGTACGCGCCCGTCGGGCGATGTCCGGTAAACGCCGATGGGGAGACCTTCCAGAAGCGTTGTTCCTATCTCCGCATCCGGCGTATAAGGCAGGCGCGCTATCGCATCACAGGTCGGTATCATGCTCATAAATGAAATATGGTCTTTGGAGCAGAGCCCCTGCGGGGCCATCGGGAAATTCGTGAAGACCAGTTAGAAAGGGTAATTCCCAGGCTTCATGCCCTAAGGGGAGCCAATAAATCAGCTCCACCGGTGAGACCGGGCGTGAGGAAGCGTGCAGAAAATAAGGAGGAAGTCGCAACTCCTCCAGTCTGAAAAAATATTAGCAGAGCAGGCCCAATGTCTTCAACAACTTTTAATCATTGTATCTTGCCCACGTGAAACTGTCAGTGCTAATGCCCAAGTGAAAATGTCAGTGAGGGCGGCATCCGCTCCGCCTCCTGCACCAGCCCGTACGACTTCGGCGGCTACTGCAAGCACATCATCGCCCTACTGCTCTCCTACGTGCACAAGCCTGAAGACTTTGCGATCCGTAAAGAGCCGGCGGAGTTGTTGTCTGACCTAACCCGTGAGCAACTGATCGCGATGCTGACAAGGCTGCTCGGCGAGCAACCCGACCTGTACGAGCTGATCGAGGCGACGCTGGCCACGCCATCTGTTTCCGGTAAGGGCAAGACCGCAGCCTCCAAGCGCAGAGAGATGAACGTTGAGGTCTACCGACAGCGCGTGAGTGGCATCATGCACGGTCTCGATCACATGCGCGCCTCCGAGGCTTACTGGCATGTCGGCGGCCTTACAGACGAACTACGCGGCGTGGAGAGGAGCGCGCGGGAATTCCTTGATGCTGGCGAAGCGGAGGCCGCCCTGCGGATTCTACTCACACTGCTTTGAGGAGAGCAGCGACGGCTTTGAATACCTCGACGACTCGAATGGCGAACTGGGTGATTTCCTTAACGGCCTCGGCGTGACGCTGGCCGAAGTCATCCTGAGCCTCGATCTCGACGAGGACGCACGGAAAGACCTCCTGAGTGACCTCGACGACCTGCACGACCGACTCGGCGACTACGGCGTCGAAGGCTTGAGCGTCGCCCTCCTGGCCGCACGTCACGGCTGGGAAGAACTGCCGGCCTCGTCCCGCCGTGACGAAGCGCGCAGTGGATACGAAGATGAGGATGACGACGCGGAGGCAGACGAAGATGAATGGTACGTATCCGGGTGGGCGCCGGAAGACCCAGTAAAGGTCTTGACGCGCGCGAAGCTCAACGTCCTGGAGCGGCAGGGGCAAACTGATGACTACCTCGCGCTCTGCCTAAGCGCGGGCGAGCACCTGCGCTATGCGCTCAAGCTCTTAAGTCTCGGCCGCGCGTCCGAAGCCGTCGCCCACGCCCTTAAACGCCTCACGGATGCGGGCGAGGCCCTGACGCTCGCGCAACGCCTGCGCGACTCCGGTCACTTGGACGAAGCCATTCGCGTCGGCGAGCACGGCCTGCGGCTCAAAGGGCACAAGGCATCCCTCGGCCGTTGGCTCGGCACCATCGAAGAGGCGCAGGGGCACACCAAGCAGGCGCTCGAAGCTTGGCTCGCGGCCTTCCGCGAAGCCCCCTCACTCGACCTCTGGCTGACGCTCAAGCGGCTAGCTGGGCGGGGCTGGTCCAAGCTGAAGCTGGAAGCCATGGCCTCTCTGGGAAAATTCCACGACAAACGGCCGCTTGCCGAAGTGCTCATCGAGGAGCAAGAGTGGGACGCGGCCATCCGCCTCGCGGACAAGCACGCTCAGGAGAACGAGGTCGCAGCGACCGTAGCCGACGCGCTTATCACGCGCCGCCCCGAGTGGGTCATTCGCGCGAGCGTCAAACATGCCGATGCACCGATCGCGCCCACGAAGAGCAGCCTTTATCCAGTAGCCGCCGACTGGCTCCGCCGTGCAAAGGCCGCCTATGCCCACTCGGGACAGATTGACGAGTGGCAGGAGTACCTCCAACGACTGAAAGAGCAGTACAAACGACGGCCCACCCTCATGGCTCATCTAAAGAGCTTGTAAACATAAGTTTGTCACACGCCTTTCTCAACACTCAGGGTCTATTCATTCTTGGGGAGAGGGACGGCATCCTTCAGTAGAATGAGGTTGCTCAGACCAACTTCTACGAAGGGGGTATGTTCTCCATGCGCCTGCCGTCCCTCAAGGATGCTTTAGCAGATGTCCCGGAGTTCCGACAAGCTCAGGGGCGACGATATGAACTGTTGCCCGTCCTCCTGCTCTGCCGCGTCGCCGTCATGTGTGGCGCTCGCTCGCAGGCGTCCATCGCCGAGTGGGGGCAGAACTATGGGGCGCGCTGGCTCTCGCGCCTCGGCCTCCGCCGCCCGCGTGGGCCTTCTCAGCCAACCCTGCATCGCATCTTCAAAGGGTTGGATTGTGCGCGCCTGGAGCAGTGCGTGACCCGCTGGGTCGAACAAGTCCTCGCCACGTGTGCCGCGCCCGCCGCCGCGCTCGAAGGGCTGGCCATCGACGGCAAGACTTTGCGCGGCAGCGCACAGCAGGACGCGGCTGAGAGCCATCTGGTGAGCGCACTCTCGCACCGCCTGGGCGTGGTCGTCGCGCAACTCGGCGTGGCGGATAAGAGCCACGAACTCGGCCACTTAGGGCCACTCCTCGGAGCCCTCGTGCCCGAAGGGCGCGTGGTGACGGCCGACGCGCTGCACACGCATCGGGAGGTGGCGCGCTCGATCATCTCTCGCGGCGGCGACTACCTGCTGCCGGTCAAAGAGAACCAGCCGGTCTTACGCCCGGACATCGCGCTCGTCTTCGCGCACGGCAAGGAGTTGGCCGACACGATACAGACGGCACAGACGACCGGCTGTCACGGCGGCCGCGTCGAGACGCGTCGGCTCTCGGCCTCGACCGCCCTGCAAGGCTATCTGACGTGGCCGGGTCACGCTCAGGTGCTGGAGTTGCACCGGATGGTGATGGACAAGCGCAACCGCCTCTGTGAAAACGGATTCTCTTTTGAGTACTCGGCCACGTTCGGCCAAGCCATTAAGGCCGCGCGGAATGCAAAGTTAACGCAGGCGTACGCCAAGTGCATCCTCTTCGATTATTCCTACAAATATTTCTACCGCGACGGCTACGGCAAGGACTACCAGATTCTCAACCTACAGGATACCTCTCACGAAGAGCTTCAAGAGCTTTACCTGACAGCCTGTTTCCTCGTCTTCTATCAACAACTGCGGCTCTTCCTCGACCAGCGCGAAGCCTTCCGCCCTTACCTGCTCGAACATCCCCTCTGGGTCTTTGTCGGCGGCAGCGTCAACGCGGTGCGGACGCAAAACGGGCGCAGGGTCTCGGACGTGCTCAGCATCCTGTCTCTTCCTCGCGCGCTTCGTGAAGAACCGTGCGGAGGCCGTCCGGCGCATAGAGCGCCTGCGCACGGGCCACGCGGGTCTGCTCGATTCGCGTAACCGGGAGCTATTCGCGGGCGCGTTCAATTACTTGGCGGGACAGTCTCGCTCATCCGAAGAACTCTATGACGACATCCTGCGGGTTGTTCTTCACGCCCCCGCCCAAGCCGCACTCCACGTCGAGAATTTGAGGGGCACCGACGGAGAGATCGCCTTGCGCCTCGGCGACGGCCCGCCGTTCGGTGTCATCAACGTCGGCGACGCCGCCTCACTCTGCAAGCTCTGCGAAGAGCACGATGAACTGGTCGTCACCGAGCGGGAGTTCTCCGGCTCGCTGTTTCGTAGCATCAACGACGACGACACGACCGTTAACATCCTGATCGGCTCGAAGAAGTTCACCGAGGGTTGGAATAGCTGGCGCGTCTCGACTATGGGCCTGATGAACATAGGCCGCTCGGAAGGCTCCGAGATTATCCAACTCTTCGGGCGCGGCGTGCGCCTCAAAGGCTACGAATTCGGCCTCAAGCGCAGCCGATGCCTCGAAGGTATTCGCCCGCCCGGACACATCGAGACGTTGGAGACGCTCAACATCTTCGGCATCCGCTCCGACTACATGGCGCAGTTCAAGGAGTACCTCGCGGACGAGGGCCTGCCCGCCAACGAGGAGCGCATAGAGTTCGAGTTGCCCGTCATCAACAATCTGGGCACGAAGAGACTACGCATGATCCGCCTGAAAAAGGGCGTTGACTTCAAGCGCGGCGGCCCGAAGCCTACGCTTATGCCCCTCGAAGGGCAGCTGACCAGACAGCCGATCACGTTGGACTGGTATCCGAAGATACAGACTCAGCGCAGTAACGGACTACGCTCAACGACGGGTGTCGCGGTGAAAGACTCCCGCAAGCTTGAGGGTCATCGTCTGGCGTTTCTGGACGTGGAGTCAATCTTCTTTGAGCTGGAGCGCTTCAAGAACGAGCGCTCCTGGTACAACCTGAATCTCCCGCGCGAGAGCATCCTTGAGCTTTTGTCGTCACCCGATTGGTATCATCTGCTGATTCCTAAAGAGGAGTTGGCCTTTACAAATTTTGGCAAGGTGCGTTTGTGGCAGGAGATCGCCACGGTCCTGCTCAAGAAGTATTGCGACCGGTACTACAAGCACCGCAAGAATGAGTATGAAATGCCGTACCTTGAGCTATGCGATTTGAGCGCGGACGATCCGAACTTCTTCAAGGGTTATCACTTCCTTATTGATGGATCGCGCGAGGACGTAATCGAGGCACTCCGGGAACTCAAGCGCTCGGTTGAGCGCGGAGAGTTGCGTGACATCGACCTCGCAAACTTCCAGGCCACCGCCTTCGGCCAGCACTTATACGAGCCTTTAGTTCACCTGCAGAGCGATCTGGTCGAGGTGCGCCCCGTCCATCTGAACGAGGGCGAGCGGGATTTTATTAACGACCTGCGCTCCTTCTACCAGGAGAATCGAGCGGCCTTCCGCGAGAAGGAGTTGTACTTACTGCGTAATCAAAGCCGTGGGCGCGGCGTCGGATTTTTCGAAGCAGGCAACTTCTACCCGGATTTCATCCTCTGGCTGGTAGACGGTTGACACCAGCATATCGCCTTCGTTGACCCGAAGGGCATCAGCCACCTGAAAGGGCCGGATGATCCCAAGATCAGCTTTTATCGCACAATCAAAGATCTTGAGGCACGGCTCGGCGACACGAGTGTTACCTTGCACTTCTTCATACTCTCGAATACCCCTTATGAGCAGGTGAGCTGGTGGGCCGGCGGTATGACGTTGGCCCACTTTGAATCTCGCCACGTTCTATTTACCCAACCGGATAGAAACATCTACATCGGCAAGCTGGTAACCGAAATCTTAAGGTAAGAGTCTATACCCGTCTTTGGGCGGAGGTCTGACTTACCACGAGCCGTAACGCGGGGCTAACGTGTAACCGGGTCAACCGAGGTAGACGCGCTCGTTGTGCCAGCGGAGGTATTCGCTGTCCGGCCGCTTGCTCTCCGCACCGGGCACCCGTACCGCCGAGCCGTTGAGTGGGTAGTAGCTGCGGCCGTTGCTGCAATCTTCGCGCAAACGCGTGCTCACTTCCAAGCGTTGCTCCGGAGTGACGGTGAGCTAGCCCTTGTCGAACAGACGGTGAAGGTCGGTGCGCAGGAGGATTCCGTTTCGCACTTCGTGCGGCCCTTGGGCGTAAGAGCGGATGTGGCGTCGAGCGCCGGCAGCGTGTGCTCGCCCGTCACGGCGCACGCACGCCCGTACGCGTCAATCACCGCCACCCTGAAGGCGCCCTGCCCCAGCCGCGGCGCTAAAAGTTGCGGCGTCCCGTAACGCTCTCTCGACGGTGCGTGACCGGGCGCTTGACGTGCGGGCGGCTCCGGTGGGATAGCGACTCTCTCACGGTATGCATCACACCACCTGCCCCTAATCGATGTGAATTCGAGGCGACCATGTAGGCGGTGCGCGCGCATCACAATAGTATGTTGCCCTCTTTACCAGAGGCGGATTATTACAGGCTGGTGAGTTGTAGACGAGGAAGCAGGTTATGAGTTTCGAACTCGTTTGTTACCACATAATACCGGCTTTTGACTTGCCCGTCACAGACGGTGATGACCGCGTGCGGCAGTGGACAGCGCCGTTCTACTCTTCGTCCAAGTCTTCGGGCTCCTCGACCGGGAAAACAATCCGGTCGTATACATCCGTGAGTTGTAGGACGCAGCCGATGGATTCGAGGCGGAGGATTTTTTCAAGATTGTTCACCAGAGAGTAAACCCACTCACCTCTGGCCCGGCGGTGGAAGTGGTCGATCCTGGGTTTCGTCTGCGAGACCAGGAGGTAATCGGTGAGTTCTGGCAGCCAGGTCTGATACCGGGCCCACTTCTCGCCGCGGTCGAAAGCTTCCGTGGCGGGGGATAAGACTTCGATGATGACCGCCGGGTTCAGGAGCACGTCTCGATGCTCGTCGTGAAACTTGAGTTCGCCGCAGACGACCAGCAGGTCGGGGTAAGAATAAAGGCCCTTCGTCGTCTGCCCGAGCTTCGGGACCGGCCCGCTGCGGACTTTCATATCCTTGGAGAATACCTGATAGGGTTTCCCCCTTAGCTGGACGTAAAGCTGCCCCCCGATATTCGTGCAGATCGCGCCGTGCTCCGGGCTCTCGCCTGCCATCGCGTATATCTGCCCGTCGAGATATTCGTGCCTCTCTTCGGCCTCTCGCTCCAAGGCGAGATACTCTTCCACGGAATGTCGTGTATGTGCACGGGGTAAGCTCATTTACTTAAGACCTCCACCGACAATAATCATGCGATGAGAGAGAAGAATTATGTCGAATACGCGCCTACCGGTCAAAGCGTTCTCCAGTAATGCGCCGCTCAAGAGCACACCCCGAAACTCAGTTCCCGCCGCCCCCGGATGATCGACTTAAGCCAGACCAAGAAGCGGTCACGACGAACCCGGTAAGATTGGCATTGGCTATACATCCTTCACACTTTGGGCAGGCAGTAACCTAGGTTGTGCAATGCCTGCCGGAACTTCTCTTCGTCCGCGGCGGAGACGGCGAGATGCTTCTCGCCCGCGCGCAGGCAGAGAGACTTTGTCTTTTCGTGTTGCGCTAAAGTCTCTGCCAGAGCGGCGTCCGCACACTCGACGAGCACGGCCGGGCCGCGATCCCGCAGCCGCCCGGCATTACGCTCTGCTTCCCGCAGAAAGCCTTCGACCGTTTCCGGCAGCGGCTGGTCGTCACGTGCCTGTAGGAACCCTCGCAGTTCAACTATCTGATGACCATTTTCCAACGCGGCCATAGTCCTGGCGCGATCCAGATACCAGACCACCTCAGATTCTTTTTCGGCATACGTTTCCAGCAGCAACATCTCTTCGGGCAATAACGCTTCGCCCGTTACGCTGATCTTCAAGCTGGGTAGCACGCTGATAATGGCGCGGGCGGTCACCTGGGTCGGAACATACTCGTCCGTCAGGCCCAGGCAGTACGCGCCGAGCGGCGTCGGGCGGAAGTAGAGCAGCCCGTCATAACGGCTAAAGAACTCCAGGTCGTCCGCGCCCCACAGGTCTCTGTAGTCCTGTCGCGCCCCCTCCGGCGGGACATACGCCACGTCAAGCATGCCGAGCGTCGCCGCGTATTCGAACAGGAGACAGAGCGCGTAACGGCCTTGCAGGATGCTCCATTTGCCGAAGCCCTCGTAGCCGAGACTGCCGTACTCCTGCTCTTCGATATACAACTCCCAAGGGTCGCGCGTCACTTCGAAGTCGAAGCCCGCGGCGCGCATGTAGCGGAAGAACTCGTCAACCTTGACCCACTGATTCAGCGGACACTCTTTGAGGGCCTCCGCGATGACGGCGCGCCGGCTGGCCGCGCCGGTCAGGCCCCGCGCGCCTTTGCCCGTCTGCCCCTTGATAACGTCAACGCGCCGCAGCTCGTCGAGCAGCTTCGACTTCATCCAGCGCTGCCAGCACAGCCGCAACGTGTCCGCGGCGGGGCTACTCAAAGCCTTAAGCCCGACCTTGGTCAGGGCCAGCCGCTTGCCGCTCAGTTCGGCCAATCTGGCGGCCTGCACGAGCAGGGGCCACGCGAACGCCTTAATCGGCCCGGCATCCTGCTCGTACTTCTTCTTCTTCGGCTGATCCAATGCGTAGTAATAGTCGCCGCCGCGCAGGAGCGCCGCGACCTCATCAACCGTCGCGAAAGAAGGCAGAGAGGTCTTGTCGCTGACCGTTAGCCTGCCGCGTTCGATTAGGCGTAGCACCGTGTGCAGGTCGTGCGGCGCGTTGCGTTCCATCGCACTCTGCGTCACGGGGAGCTGTATGACCTTCACTTCGCGCCGTCGCGCTTCAAAGTCGAAACGTTCTTCGCGCCGGTTGAAGAACTCCGGCAGCTCATCCGTAACCTTGAGTCTGGGCGCGGCCGGCTCCGGAACGAATGCCCTCAGACGCTCCCGCAACTCCGCCGGCATCAGGCCGTCGCGGTAGATGAACAGGCACAGCAGCGAAGGCGTGCGGTGATAACTCCACTGGTCGCTTGTGCCCCAGTTCGGCTGTCCTCCATATCTAGCCTGAAAG
Source organism: uncultured Acidobacteriota bacterium (assembly GCA_963726735.1). GTDB lineage: Bacteria > Acidobacteriota > Blastocatellia > Pyrinomonadales > Pyrinomonadaceae > QHXN01. The sequence goes on along the minus strand of CAVSDM010000016.1, from coordinate 734,172 downwards.
CGCTCCGCGCGAAAAAGCCCGTCGGGTGAGTGGACGACTTCGGACACGGCGGCCTGCTGCGTCCCGTCCAGTTGCCCCCAGAGCCTGCGCAGAGCGTCGCCTTCGAGATGGCGCGCGATCTCCGCCACCAGCTCCGGCTTGCGCGTGGGCTTTGCCGCCGTGGGCAGCAGGGCCAGATGCTTCTTCAAGTCATCTACCGTCAGGTGGCCCAACGCTTCGATGACCGTTGGCAGTTCTAACGCTTCTTTGTGTCGAGGCATCCGATTTAAGACTTATGCGAACTGACCCTTGAAGGGCGCCAGTTCCTTAAAAAAGCGCCTGCGCCCTTCACGCTAAAAGGGGGTGAACATTACAATGATACATAAAGGTGTAGGGCATAGGTGCTGAACACAAGAGGAAAGTGCTGGATCGGTATGGTCGGCTACTCCCCACCAAGACGCCTTATTAGCTCAGGCACGGTGCCGTCATCCGGCCCGTCAACTAATCCTGGTCGCCGTTGGCTGCGGCAATGCGTTGACTAAGTACTCAATTAGCGGACGGTAGATTGTGTTATCCAGACGCCCTTCGTAAGCCTCACTGTAGGTACAAGCGGCCAGATGGCTTTCTATCCACGTAGCCTCCTCAAGAAGCGTCCACAGGTTGTGCGTCGCGCGGTTGCAAAAGCCCCGGACGCCCGTCGCCTTAAGTCCCTTTAGCCCCTCCAGTTGGCATGCGGGGCATCGGCAAGCTCTTAGAGTCCTCATCTCTTCGCGGCTGAGTTGTCGCCCCCTCCACGAACCGAGCTCCGCAATGACACGGTCGCCGCTCCCCGGCAGTTGGATAATTCCGCGCGCCGCGCGGTTGCGCCAGCCGCTGGAATCGACCGAGTCGATTCCGACCAACGTCGCCAGATGTAAGGTCGAGGTGCCGCCGATGCCGAACACGTGGATTTGTTTGTCAGCGAAGTCCCGCCGGAAAGTTTTCAGACCTTCCAAGATACGCCTGTAGGGCATAGCTTTTGAGGCCCTAAGCAAGTTCGGCACGATGGCGCCGAGCGCTATGCGCGGCTTGACTGCCAACTGCGCGTGGGCTTTGATTCTCGCGACGTATTCATCAAGCACAAGGCTGATATGCGCGACAGGCACGTAGCCGTCACGCTGATAGCTGCGGTTGACCCTCATGGTTCGATTCAGACATTGCCTCTGCTCGGCGAGTGACATGCGAGGGATGGGAATGAAGTCGCGCGGGACGGGCTTCCAATACGGACGGGCGTGCTCGACGAATTCTTCATACTCCCTTGCGGGTACGGTCTCACCACTGGCCGAGAAGTAAAATGACCCGTTGTCGAGGAAGACTTTTATGGTCCCCGGTATGTCGAGGCTGGCATTGATGCCTAACTCCATCGCGCGGCGCCGCTGGGCACGCTGGCGGTGGAAATCCGCGTAAGAAAGCATCACAGCCTTCAGGGAGGGAAGGTAATATGGTGAGCCGGGGTCCCACACGCGTGGGCTGAGATTTTTAAGGCTGACGCCAGCGACAACTTCCACTTAGAAGCATTCCCTCTGGTTGCGGTATACCGATAATGGATAGCGAGCGTGAGAAGTGCCCTGGGTCGCTGCCACCAGAGCATGTACCAACACTACAGGGGCGGTGTCAAGCGCATCAGATGCTAACTGACATGAACGTCGGCGCGCGGCCTATGCATCCCATGCGGCGCGTAAAGAAGTCAGGGGGTCGCCCTCATAGAGTCTGATGCTTAATGCACCACTTGTTAAACCATGAAGGAAAGCAGCGCGACGGGAAGAGACTCATTACCGCGGCGGTTATTATTGATCTCCTGCTCCAGACAGAAGCGTCAAACGCGGAGCCGTTTGCCGGCAATTGAGCGCTACGACGGCCCGGCCTTCCGGGTACTGCGCCGTTACATGAAGGGACGGACGGACGGCCAGCCTGAAGTCCTAATCCTATCGGCCAAGTGGGGGCTTATATCCGGTGACACGCCACTGCCGAACTATAATTGTCGAATGACCACGCGCCGCGCAGGCGAGATGCGGCCGCTCTTATCGGCCCAGTTGCGTAAGATTCTTGGCTCGCATGCCTGCGAAGTTTTCGTGGCGATGGATGACGCCTACTGGCGAGTAATCAACCTTCAAGAGCTATCTGAAATGGAAGGCATCAGAATTTACTCCACCCGGGGCGGGCGGGGACGGAGGCTCGCGGGGCTATATGATTGGCTGCACGGAGACGCCCCGCCCGCGCTTGCGTCTCCGGGGAAACTCCCGTCGAAGGGCTCGCGCAAGAAGGTACATCTCAGAGGCGTTGAGGTGGACTGTTCGAGAGGACAGGCGCTGGCGCTGGCACGTCGAGCGTTTCGACACGAGGTTGAGAGCGCGACGCGAGTCCACTCCTGGTATGTTCAATTGGGGCAGCATCGCGTCTCTCCGAAATGGCTCGTCAGTAAGCTGACAGGCTTAACTGTTAGCGCCTTCGTGACGGACGAGGCGCGCCGGGTGCTCGCGCAACTGAGGATTGAGGTACGCCGCGCGTGTGTTCGGCATGAAGTAGGCCGGACGGCGAAGTAAGTCGGCCGCTGGTCTGTTGCCTTTTAGCCCGCCTTGGGATAAAACTTCCCCGGACTCGCAACAACCTTCATACAACTTCGGCGGGTCACACTTCTCTTTTTAAGCTCATTTAACCTCAACCAGTCCTTCACAACCTCGGTGCTGGGAGCCCCGGCGAAAAATCTTCCCCATGCCTGTCAGGTTTTGCGGACTCGGAGCGATATATACCCTGACAGGAGGGCGCTGTGAGCAGACACAACGAGCAAACGGCACAGATACCCGCGGGCGGCGCTCAGGGCGAGCGCCGGCGTCTGCTGGAGGAGACCATCGAGCGCGAGCAGCGAGAACTGCTCAGCGACATTGGCTTCTACATATGGCACTTCGGGGTCGCTACCGACCGCGAGGGCGTCGCCGCGCTCGCCAGGGAGGTCTTACAAGATACGGTGGTGGAGGCGCTCCGCATTTCGGACAAGTACGACCCGTCGCGCTCCGCGCGGCTCTGGCTGCGCAACGTCGCCATCCATGTCGTCATGCGTAAAGTCCGCGAGCAGGGCCGGGAGCGTCACCGCCTCACCCTCGTTGCCGACTCGGAGCCGATTCGGCGCGCGGCAGGAGACAGAAAGGCCCGAGAGATGTCCGAAGCCGAGTTGTTCGACATGCTGGCGCCAGCTACCGAAGGGACAGCATCCTCACAATCCCCTGGCGCGGAAGAACTCCTCGCCCTGGTCGAGGGAGATGATAGAGAGATTCTTAGACTTCATTACCTCGAAGGGCTGGACGGCGAGGAGTTGGCCGCCAAGTTCGGGGTAAGCAAGGAAGTCGTGTACCAGCGTCTGTCGCGCGCGCGCATCAAGGTGCGGCGGGCTTACCGCGGCGCGGGAAGCTGATCGGGGGATACGTCGAATGCAGAAAGACAGAGACAGAGAGCGCATGAGGGCGCGTGAGTTACTGCTCGACCGATACGTGCTGGCGGTTGACAGCGGCGAGCCTGAAGGGGTAGCGGCCGCGCTCGAAGCGGCGTACGAAGCATCACGCGAAGACCCCGAGGTAGAGCGCCTCATCGCGGAGGTCAACCTCGCCTACCGAGAGGAGGCAGGAGCGACGCCGCTGGAGGCCGACTCCCATCTGGTGCGCGAGATTCTACGCCGGTGTGTTCCAAGCGCCTTTGAGACGCATGACCACTTGCAGAGACCGCTGACGGTCGGCGACGTGGCGGGTCGGCTACAGGCGCTGGGGCGTGTACGACCCGGCGACGAAGAGGTCAACAGGGCGCTCCTCGGCAACTCAACCCCCCTCCCCAAGCCTATTACGGCCCCGGCGGTGAAGAAGCTCGCCGACGATTTGAGAGCTGGCGGCAGCGTCCTTTATTGGCGGTCTTTCCGCGACGAAGCAATCACGATGGGCATTTCACGCAGTCACGACCAGGCTCAGCTCGCCGCCCGCGAGCGACGCGCGCTACGGCAGCCGCGGCAGGACAAGAAGAAGCACGACTGACCACCTGATGAGTTGAAGCGAGCACACTGATGGGGCAAGTCGAACTCAGGATACGCGAGATAAATGCCGCCGTGCGGGGGGCATGCGCCGAAGCCGGTTTGAACTTCGACGCTCTGAAGCCCGGCGTCGTTCCCCTTTACGACATTATCAGCGCCTTCCCTCTGCGCGTCGCCGCGCTGCCTGACGGTAAGCGCCTGACCGCGCGGAGCGCCTTGGAATTTCTGGGCAGAGAGACGGGCAAAGAACTCCCCGCACCCGAAAACGGCGACCGACCGCTCTCAGGCTTCATTTACGTCTTCGAGTACGGCGGGTTCTTTAACGGCTGCATCCTCACGGAGTCGAATGACCCTGTTGAGCGTCGCCGCTTCAGTGCCGCGCACGAACTCGCCCATTACCTTCTTCACTTCCTGTCCCGTCCTTGAGCGGCGACGGCGCGAGGGCGCGTCCGAGCCCCTTATCTTGACCGAAGCTGTTTCACTCGACCTAAAGACAAGCAGGAAGCGGAGCCGGCGGCGCACGTCTCTGCCACAGAGGGCGTGTTAGCACCTCGCCCGCTGGCCTTACCGAGCGTGCCGGCAATGGAGCGAGAAGCCAACCGATTCGCCGCCGAACTGCTGATGCCGGCCCACGCGTGCGAGACGCTTTCGAGTCAGTATGCGGAGCGGTTCGGCACGATGCGCGCGGTGGTGGCGCGGCTGCTGGCCCGAGATTTCTTCGTCAGCACCGAGGCGATGACCTGGCGGCTTAAAGAGATGGGCTTATACGCGCCGGCGTGACGACACGGGGCGCGGTAGAACGTCGAGCGCAGAGAGAGCAAAGGGTGAGCATCAAGAGTTTCTTCCAGAGCTACGGAGGGCAGCGGCTCGAAGACGGCGACCCGCCCGTGCCGGCGTGGGGCGACGGCAGCGGCGGCGCTTCGCAGCCGCCCAAGATCGTAGACATCAACGTAGAGGAAGACGCCTCCCGTTGGGCGGCAAGGGGCACGCTGCTCCACCCGAACTGGCGCGCGCACGACTGGGCCGAGCGCCCCGTGCGTTTCGTCGATGGCAAGGATGTGGGCCAGACGGTCGCATGCCTGAACAGCCCTTCCGGCACGATAGTTCCCGTACGCCTCTCCGAGATTGGAAGCATCGTCATGAGCGTCCGAGACGGTGAGCTTAGGCGTGAGTTCGTCGCCGTCGAGCGCGTGGTCTCAATGGTGGCGTCGGCATTCCCCTGGGAGGAGATGGAGGAGTTGGCCGCCGAACTGTCGGCCCACAACTTTCGACTGCTCGCGGCCCGCCCCCCGGGCGGCGAGTTGTCAGACGTTATAGAAGATATGCGCAAGGCGGCGCAGAATCGTTCGCTCGACGAGATGGAGGTGCTCGAAGAGTTAGCCGTCGCACAAGACCCGGAGACGCCGACCGTCGTTGACGGCCGTCTTGAGCGGCGCTCCGGCGGCCTTAACCCGGAGCATCACTCGCCGGTATTCGGGGTCGTTAAGACCCACCGCAAAGTCTACCTGCGCTCGCAAGGCATGCGGCTACTTTACAGGCTCGCGCCCGGAGAGCGCACCCCGGCCTTCTTCATTCGTGAGCCCGAGAACTCAGAAGTCGCTCTCCGGCAGCGTAGGAAACGGGCAGGGCGACGTATGGAACGAGAGCCGCGCGACGTTAGGCGTGAGCGCACAGGCGCACACGGCGCGCCAAGCCGCAGACGAAAAAGAGACGGTGAAGTTCCCCGTCGTCTCCTGGTACGTGCGCCTCTCGGGCGGCGAGGGCATGATGCCGGATCGGGGGCTGGTGAGGGTCGAGGCGTCACTCAAATGGTTTCTGGCGCGCGGTTACGGTTCGCGCGAACAGATTTACCAGGGCGGCTCAGACTTTATCAACCAGCTTTCGCGCACGCTCTACGAGTATCGCTGCCGCGAGGCCGACTATGAGCGGGCCGCCGTCTCACTGCACCCGATAGTGCGCGCCGAGTCATCTCTCGGCTCCCTATTTAGCCCCGGCGGGATGCTGCGAAGCAGGTTCTACCGGCTGACGGGTCTATGAATTTGGCAAACGAGGAAGTGAAATCATGACGAATGAGACGCCGAATTTCGACCCGCGTGCCGGCAATGCCGGCACGCCGCCTGACAACGCCCTTGGGCCGGCCGACACGCGGACAGCAGACAGCGCACAGCCGACCGGCCAAGGTCCTGCGTCAGGCAGCAAGGTCATCGGTCGCGTCGCGGCGCCGCCGCAGTTGGAATCAACGCCCGAGCATTTCCACTTCTGGGTTGAGCGGAATCGACTGGTCGAGACGAATCAGTTCGTCCGCACCGAGAGTACGGTCGAAGGGCAGACTGTGCAGTTCTTCGGCGTCATCGACGAGGTGCGCCGCTCCAGCCGCAAGCGCGACATCCTCGAAGAGTACGACGTGGCCGACGGCGCGGCGCTCTTCGAGCCGCCCTTCAAGCCCGAGGGCGTGACGTATGCGCGTGCCAGCATCCTACGCACCGACCCGGGACTTCTCACGCCAGCGCTCGAACAGAGCCTCGTGCGGCTCGGCGGCCAGGAGGAGGCAGGCATCGCCTACGCTTTCGGCGAAATGAGGCGCGCTCTCCCGGTCGGGCTTCTCTGCAACGGGGCGCGCGGCTCCGCCGGGCCGGGGTTCATCGACCTCGCCTATCTGCTCGGCGAGCGGGGCGGCCACCTGAACGTCAACGGCATGGCCGGCGTCGCGGCGAAATCGAGCTTTCTGCTCACGCTCGTCAAGCTACTCCTCCACGAGTCCGAACGGTCGCAGCCCGGGGCGCTCGCACAGAGAATTGGCGAGGGCGCGGCGCGTTCGGCCGACCCTTTCTACGTTGTGCCCGTTGTGCTTAATGTCAAAGGCGAAGACTTGATGTGGATTAACAGGCGCAACCGCGAATTCGAGGCCGAAGCGGCAGCGCAACGAAGAGGATTGGCACGCGCTCGGCGTGCCTCCCGGGCCCTTCGAGGGGGCGCAGTTCTTCTGCCCGCCCGACCCGAGGAGTGAGGGGCACGCGCCGTCGGTCACGGGCTGCGATGCCCAGTCTTACTTCTGGTCGCCGCGCGACGTATTCGCGGCCGAAGCCTTCCGCTACCTCTTCTCCGACGAGGACACCTCCTCGCCGGTGATGATGGCCTGCGTCTACGACATCGTTGCGCGGATGACGGACACGCAGGGCCGCCTGCGCGCGGAGATGCCGCAAACGTGGGACGCGCTGCTCGAATGGCTCCGGAGAAAGCCGGAGGACGGATGCCGACCAGATGCACGCAACGGGGACGTGGCGGGCCGTCTACCGCCGACTCTTCGACATCCTGAGCGAAGGGCGCAGCATCTTCCCGCCCGACGCTCAGGAGGGCCGCCCGCTCGACGTGACCCGTACGCAGACCTCGCCGCCGCAGGTCATAGACATCCACGGCCTGCCTGCCGCCTTGCAGCGTTTCGTCGTCGCCCTGATCGTCAAGCAGGCAGTCGAGGCACGCACCGGTCAGGCGAGCCACGCCTTACCTCCGCTACCTCATCGTGCTCGACGAGCTGAATCGGTTCGCGCCGCGCGGCGGCACCGACCCGATCACGCGGCTGCTGGAGCGCGTCGCCACCGAGATGCGCAGCCAGGGTGTCATCCTGTTCGGCGCGCAGCAGATGGCCTCTCAGGTTTCGACGAGGATCATCGAGATGTCGTCAGTGCGCGTCGTCGGGCGCACCGGCCCGGCGGAGTTGCAGGACAGGTTATGGCAGCTCTTGGATAAGCCCACGCGCCAACAGGCGGCCGTCCTCGGCATCGAGCAGAAGCTCGTCATGCAGCCGACGTTCCGCAAGCCCATGCTCGTCCGCGTCCCGCACCCCACTTGGGCGATGAAGTACGAGCACATCCCACCGCGCACGCGCGACAGGAACGATCTGCCGAACGTGTAAGGCAAAACTGAGGACAAGAGTCATGCGCCTACTTCACACTTCGGACTGGCACTTGGGAAGCCGACTGCACGGGCACGACCGTACGGGCGAACTGTTCCGGCAGGTCGGGCAGGTGTGCCAGATTGCGGAGGAGCAAAACGTTGACGTGTTGCTCGTGGCGGGCGACATCTTCGAGTGCCGCAGCCGGCAGAGCGCGCACGAGGTGACGAAACGCCTGTCGCAGACTTTATCCACGCACATCCGGCGTGGCCTCCGCGTGGTACTCCTCCCCGGCAACCACGACGATCGCACGCACTTCCGCATGATGCGGGCGCTGCTCGAACTCGAACACGGCTGCTGCGAGCGGGTGCGCGTTGTCAGCGACCGCGAGGACTTTCTGTTCGAGATGGCGGGCGTGCAGTTCGCCGCACTCCCCTACCCCGCTGGCGAGGTTCTGGAGAAGTACGGGGAACAGTCGGGCGACGGCGCGACCGGCGCGGCCGAGCGCAACAAGAGCCGCAGCGCCGTCCTCGCAGACCTCGTGCGCGACCTAACGGCGATGCTCAAGCCGGGCGTCCCGGCGGTCTTCGTCTCGCACATTAACGTCGAGGGCGTCACCGCCGAGAGCGGCAAGGAGATCGGCAACTACGACCAGGACATCAACTTGGCGTTAAAGGCGCTCCCCCACAACGTCTCCTACGTCGCGCTCGGGCACATCCACCAGCAGCAGCAGATAAAGTCTCATCCCGTCCCGTGCTTCTACAGCGGCAGCTTCGACCGTATGGACTTCGGCGAGTGGAAGGAGGAGAAGGGCGTACTCCTCGTTGACATACCCGAGAGAGGGCCGGCCACCGTCACGCCGCTCGCGCTGGAGCCGACGCCCTTCTACGACCTGCACGTCACTTCTGCGGAACTCGACGGGCTCGCCGAAGCGTACGCGGCCGACCGCGAGCGCGCCTTCGTCCGCCTCACCGTCGAGCGCGCCGCCGGAGACGACGCCATCGCGCTCCAACGCCTTGCAAGGCAGACTTTCCCGCGCCTGATAGACGGAGTTCGCTGGTCGGGCGAACACTCCCCGCAGGGGGGCGCATTCGCGCCGCTCGACGCCAGGGATTACGGCCAGACGGTCGAGGACTATTTGAACGAGCGATTCGCCGGACAGCCGGATTTGCTGCCCGGCCTTCTGACGCGCGCCCGACAGTTGATCCAGGAGGTTCAAGATGCTCCTACAAAGGATTAGGCTCCGAGGCTTTCTCGGCCACCGCGCCCCGGCCGACGCCGACGTCGACGGGTTCGTAGACATCGACCTGCGCTCCTCGCCGCTCTGGCTCATCCACGGCCCGAACGGCGGCGGCAAAAGCTCGCTCTGGGATGCCGTCACCTTCGCACTCTTCAAGAGACACCGCGGGGGCGCTAGGAATTTCGAGCGCCTGATCCACGACGCCGCGGACGAGGCCGTCGTCGAGGTCTACGTCGATCTGCGCGAGCAGCCGCAGGCGCGGCAGTACCGGATTCTGAGCAAGATTACTAAGCCGACGCCTAAGAAGTCGCGCACGGGTAAGAAGTCGGATGAGAAAGGTCAGCGCGCCAAGCGCAAAGAGGACAGCGCGAAGACCTGGAACATCGTCGAGTTGTTAAACGGCGAGGCTTGGGAGTCTGTGCCGGGCACGACCTGCAAGGCCGAAGAGTGGGTGCAGCGCAGGCTCGGCATGAGCTACGAGACCTTCGTCTGCGCCGTCCTGCTCCGCCAAGGCGAGGCCGACGCCTTCATCAAGGCCGACCCGGTGAAACGCAAGGCGCGCCTGTTGGAGCTTCTACAACTCGGGTTTTATGAAGACTTGGGGAAGAAGGCCAACGAACACAGCAGGCGTCGGAAAGACCAACGCGATAAGCTGGAGGACGCGCTCCAACGCCTTCCGCAGCCGACTGCGGAGGAGTTGGAGGCGCAACGCCACTTGATAGCCGAGCACGAGGCGGGGCGGTCGCGCGCCGCAGCCGCGTTGGAAGAGAAGGAGCGCGCGCTCGCAGATGCCCGGCAGGCCGAGGTGCTTCTCCAACAGATCGAATCCGTAGAGCAGCGGCGGCGCGCCGACGAATCGCTGATGGAGCGCGCCGCCGCCATCGAAGCCGACGCCGCGCTTTACAGGGATTTGAAGGATGCGACGCGCGTCCTCGCCGACCTGTGGGATGCGCGTCGCGCGCTTGAGGCCGAGTCGCGCTCCCTCGAAGAGAGCGCGACTAAGACTGCGGAGATGGAAGAGCGTAGCAGCGCGCTGGCAGAGAGCCTTGAGCAAAACCGCGCCGCTGTCGAGAACGCGGAGGAGGCGTTCACGGCCGTGTCGTCACGGCTTGAGCAGGCGGCGGGGCAGCTCCGCGCGGCCGAGAGGCAGGCCGAAGAGTTAGAGCAGGTCGAATTTATCGAGCGGGAAATACGCGACGCCGAGGAGGAGTTGGAGCCCTATCTGCCGACCCTACGTCGCCGTGAAGATGTTCGGCGGGACTACGAGCGGCACGCGGAGTTGAGCGAGGGCTTGCGCCTCCTCAAGGACTTGGCCGGCGCCACCGGGCGGCTCGAAGCCGCGCGGGGGCGGTTCGCCGACGCGGAGGCCAAGTTGAGCCGATGCGAAGAGGAGGAGCGGCGCGGCGTGGAGGAGGAAGAGAGGTTGCGCCGGACCGAGGACACCCTCGCCTCGGAGTGTGAGGGGCTGCGGTCGGAATCAAGCGCACGCTCGCTTGAACTGGCGCTCCTGCGCGACAAGCTCGAAGCGCGGAACAAGGTGAGCGGAGAGGACGAGTGCCCCACGTGCGGCAGCACGCTCGACGAGGAGGCCAAAGGGCGGATCGAACACGAGCGCGCACACTGGGCCGAGGACGCAGCCAAGCTCGAAGGCGAGGCGTCGCGGCTGGACGAGAGCTCCTCAGAGAAGAGGCGTGCACTTGAGAGCGCGCGCGACGAGCACTCCGTCGCGTCTGAGTCGGCCGTCGCCTTCCGCCTGGCGACCGAGCGCGCACGCAGCAATTCGGCCCACGCAGCCGACGAGGTCAAACGCGCCGAGGGTGAGGCCGAAGCGGCGAGAGCCACCGCCGGCTCGTGGGCGGAACAGCTCTCACAACTCCCCGAGCGAGAGGGAGAGTTCGTTGGTCTAGTTGGCGCGCCCGAAGAGTATCGCAAGCTGCTGGAAGCCCGGCAGGTAGAGAGCAGAGTATGTTCCATCGTTGAAGCGCAACGCAGGCAACTGAAGAGGCTGCCGCACTGGCCTTCCGACGAACGCGACCGCATCAAGGCCGCGGCTGAACATTGCGAGCAGGACGTGAGCGCCTGCGAGCGCGAAAGGGACGCGGCCAAGGCCGCGCTCGTAGCGGCGCGCGCCGCCGCGAATAAGGTCGAGACAGAATGGGCGCGGATCGAGGGCGAACTCAACGCAGAGCGCGACCGCGCCGCCGACCTTTCGCGGCGCAGGGACGAGGCGCAGACCAAGTACGAAAGTAAACGAGCCGGGCTGCCTCCGCGGTATGCGAACCACCCCGCGTGCTCGGACACGCAGGCGCTCGGCGAGTTAAACCACCGGCTGGAGAGCCTGCGGGGCGCGGAGGGGGACGAGAACAAGTTACGCGAGGCGCGATCGCGGCAGGAGGAGGTTGAGACCACGTTGGCAGACTTGCGCGCTCGGCTGGAGAACATTCCGCCCAAACACCGCCGCGCGGCCCCCGAGGTCGAGTCCGAGCACAACGCCGCCAAAACCGAGTCGCGCCGAGCGGACGAAGAACTCCAGGGCGCGAAGGAAGAGTTGCTCAGGCTCGAAGAGCAGGACCGCGGCGCGCGCGCCCGGCGTGAAGAGTTCGATGAGGCTCAAAGAGAGTTCGGCTACTTTCATCTGCTGGCCGAGGCCCTCGGGCACTCGGGCCTAAGGGCTAAGGTCGTGCAGACGGCCCAAGAGAGGATCACCAACCTCGCCAAAGAGGTTCTCAGCAAACTGAGCAACGGCGAGTGGCAGGTCGAGTTGCCGCCAGTCTCGGACGATGAGCTTGAGATCCACGCGCGCAACATGGCGCAGCCCGGGTCGCGGCCGCGCCCCTTTGAGTACCTGAGCGGCGGCGAGAAATTCCGCGTCGCAGTGAGTCTGGCGATTGCCATCGGGCAGTCGGTGCTCGGGGAACGCTACGTGGACACGCTGGTGATAGACGAGGGCTTCGGCTCGCTCGACGAAAGCAACCGCGACCTGATGGCGAAAGAGATGGGCCACCTGAGCGAGGAGGTGCTGCGCGGCGGGCGCGTCGTGGTCGTCTCGCACCTCGACGACGTGCGCGGAGATTTCGGCAGCCGTTACCGCATCTCCAAAGATCGGGACGGGTACGTCGAGGTCGAACGGAGCGTCTGAAGGTTGAAAGGGACATCGGGCGACGCAGGCGGCAGCGGCATCGCGCCGGCCGGCGGGATTGGGGTGCCGATGCGCCACCGGGGCGATTTGAACAACAGACTACTCGCCCTGCACCTATTGCCGGTCGAGGGGCGCCGTTCGCAGCAGGAGTTCGCGTCAAGCTCCGGCGTCGCCCGCAAGACGCTCCGCCGCGACATTGACGCGCTGTCCGGTGCCATCCGGTCGTCGAGGCGCGCGAAGGGCGGCAGGTCTGCTACCGCTACCGCGAAGACTTTCAGTTAAGGTGCGACGTTTATCGTCAACTCGTCGGCTCGACGCGTTGCGGGGCTAAACGAGGAGAGGTTTCGTGACCGCCATTCAAGTGACCGAAGCAAATCTGCTGCTGCTCTGGGGCAAGACTTGTCGCCCGGAAGACGACCCGCATGATTTCGAGTCGCGCTATCACCCGCTGCTCTTCCACCTGCTCGACGTGGCGCACACGGCTTTGGAGCTGTGGGACATGGTGTTGCCCGAAGCCTTCAAAAAGCGCATTGCGGCGGCGCTGCGATGCGATCTGGAAGCGGCACGCATGACGGTTGCGTTCCTGGCGGGCGTTCATGACTTGGGTAAGGCAACGCCGGGTTTTCAATTTCGAGAGGACGCGCCGCTCGACTGGCTGCGGGAAGGCTTAAAGAAAAACGGTTTCGGCAAACCGCAGCCGTGCGAAAGCAAGTCGCATCCACTCGTCACCGCCAAGGAACTTCGCTTGTTCATGCGCGACCCTGAATTCTTCTGGCACTGCAAGGATATTGAGAGTAACCGGGTGCTGGCACACATCACCGGCGCGCATCACGGCACGTTCCCAAGAAGCGAATACGGCTCCTGGGGTGAGAAGGAATTAGGCGACGCGAAGTGGCGTGAAGCGCGTCTCGCACTTCTGCATTACTTGCGCGCGGCGTTGTGCCCGGAGTTCATCTTTCCCGCTGCCCCTTGGAAAGACGACGCCACCGGCGCGATACCCCAACTGGCCGGGTTAATCTCCGTCGCCGACTGGGTCGGCTCGTCGCGCCTGTTCGCGCCCGCCGGGCACCGCAACGGCAGCACGCCCACGCTTGACGATTACAGGCAGGAGTCTATCGACAGGGCGCGCCAGTCGCTGCAAGATTTCGGCTGGACGAAGACGCCGCAGCCGAGCAGCACGCGCCCTGACTTCGCCGAATTCTGGGGCTTCGCGCCGAACGCCTTGCAAGAGGCCGTCGTCAAGGAGACGCGCGACGTAACGACGCCGTTCTTCCTGTTGATCGAGGCCCCGATGGGCGTGGGCAAAACCGAAGCGGCGTTGTGGGCGAGCGACGCGGCACAAGCGGCGGGCGTTAACAGCGGGTTCTACGTTGCCCTGCCGACGCAGGCTACCTCCAACGCGATGTATGACCGCGTTAAGGAGTTTTTATCGGAGCGATACCAGGACGAACGCGTGGTTCATTTACAACTGGCTCACAGCCACGCGGCTCTGTCGGACGACGTGAAAGTCGTGCTCAAAGGGCTGGAGCCCATGTACGACGCGGGTTGCACGCCGGAAGAGGCGAGCGTCGTGGCGGCCAGTTGGTTTTGTGGTGCGAAACGTACGCTGCTCGCACCCTTCGGAGTGGGCACGATAGACCAAAGCCTGCTCGCCGCGCTGCAAGCGCGTCACTGGTTCGTACGCTTGTTTGGGCTGTCGGGCAAGGTCGTCATATTCGACGAGGTTCACGCCTACGACACATACATGAGCCACCTGCTGGCGACGCTTCTCGGCTGGCTGCGCGAGATCGGGTGTAGCGTCGTCATGCTGTCGGCGACGCTGCCGACATCTAGGCGGGGCGAGCTGACGCGCGCGTGGGGCGGCGAACTGCCGTCTGAAGAAGCCCTCTATCCGCGCCTGACGTGGCTCAAGGGCGATCAACGGATGGCGACCTCGCAAGCGGTTGAACCGCGCGGCCTGGAAAAGAAAACTGACGCCGTGCGCCGTCTCATGGAAGAAAAACCTGTCGCAGTGCGTCACCTCCGTCCGGAGGAACTGGGTCGAGCGCTGCGAGAAAAACTTCAGGGCGGCGGCTGCGCCGCGATCATCTGCAACACCGTCGCCGAGGCGCAGCAGACGTTCGAGCGACTGCGCGCAGAAGTCGGCGACATAATTCCGGAAGACGGCTGGACTCTGTTCCACGCACGTATGCCGTTCGGGTGGCGACAGAGAATCGAAAAGTCTGTTATCGAGAGCTTTGGCAGGCAGAAAGCCAAACGACCACGCTGCGCGGTCGTGGTGGCGACGCAGGTTATCGAACAGTCGCTGGATCTGGATTTCGATTGGATGGCGAGCTACATGTCACCCGGCGACCTTCTGCTTCAACGAGTGGGACGCCTGCACCGCCATCCGAAAGACGAGAACGGCGATTTATTCAAGCGATCCGACTCATTGAAGACACCCGAGTTGGCGGTACTGTGCGACGCGGTCGGAGACGAAGTGCCTTCCTTCGGCCGCAGCGAAAAAGTGTACGAGCCTTACGTGCTGCTGCGCTCGTGGCTCGTGTGGCGCAAACGCAGCGAAGTTCAGTTACCAGACGACATCGAATCACTCGTCGAAGCCGTTTACGGCGACGAGCCGCAAATCCCGGACGCGGCTTGGCAGACCGCGCTCGACAAAGCCGGGCAAGAGGCCGAGCAAAAGCGGAGTGGAGCGCTAAAGACGGCCGCCAATGTGGTGCTGAGCGCCCACAACAATAACGGGCGGCTTCAAGACCCCGCCACCTTCGTTGACTTTCCGACTCTCCCCCTACGCGACGATGATGACCCGGAAGTGAGTCCGGCCATGCGCGCTGCGACGCGCGACGGCGACCCGTCGGTGACGGTGGTTTGCCTCTGCCGCCACAACAACCGAATCTACCTCTTCGACGACAAGGGTAAGCCGGACACCACGCAGGAGCTTGAGCTAAGCAAGAAACCGACTCCCGACCTTACCCGCAAACTTCGCGACCTCTCGCTGTCGCTCTCAAACCGCGCGCTGTTCGCGGCATTGAGTTGGGATAAAACGGCTGAAAGAGTGCCCCCGGGCTGGAAAAAGTCGCCGGTGCTGCGTCACTACCGCGCGCTCGTCTTTGACGGCAATCTCACCAAAGTCGGTGGACACCGACTGCGCCTCGACCCCGAGCTAGGGTTAGTTATCGAAAAGGAAGAGATGGCAAAAGAAGAGGCGGAGCCGTAAACGCCCCGCCTCCATCCCCATGCGCATGGGGACCATGCTACTCCCAAACGTCAATCGCGGTTCACCTCCAAGAATTTGGAGAAGATAAGTTCAAGCAAACAACAGCATTTTGATGTTGCCAGAGTAACAAACACAAAGCTTAATAAAAAACCCGTTGACAAATTTCGAGACGAAACGTATTTTTCAATTGCTTCGACAATAGTGTTTATCCCAGACGTTAATAGCTTACAAAGTTAAATGTCAAGATTAGAGCAACTCCCAAAGAAATTTTACCGCGGTTTACTGCGAGTAAGAGTGAACCAGTTACGCTACTTCGCGCCTTAGAGCGATTCAGGCTTTATTTTTCAAAAGTTCAGTTAGAAAAGGTAATGCGAATAGCTAGAGGCGAGATTAAGACTCGCTACAGAAAGAGGCTTAGATCGTGACTTCCAGCTTCAATCTTATCACGCAACCATGGATTCCGGTGCTGCGCGACGACGGCAGCTTCGGCGAGTTGGGGCTGCGCGAGGTGCTGATTCAGTCGCCTCATCTGCGGGAGGTCGCGCACGACTCGCCGCTGTTCGTCGCTTCGATTTATCCCCTGCTCACCGCCATCATGCACCGCGTTCTGCACGGACAGACAGACGGCGAGCGCCGGGCCGAATGGCATCGGATTTGGGGGCAGAAAAGATTCAGTGACGCGGACGTGGAGGCCATAGACGCTTACTTCGCGCGCTGGGGCGACCGCTTCGACCTGTTTCACCCGCGCTTCCCGTTCTATCAGGTAGCCGGGCTGGAGATGAACGAGGCGAGCGCGCTACGCCGTCTCGCGATGGAGGAGAACAACGCGCCCGCCTTGTTCGCCAACGACGCCGACCCCGACTGGCAGTCGCCGTCCCCTGCACTCGCGGCGCGACTGCTGGTAACGATCCAGAATTTCGCACTCGGCTTCGGCAAAAGCGCCAGAGCCAAAATCGGGGGCGAGGAGATTGAGCCCCCTTACTCCGCCGATGGCCCGCTGCTGCGCGGGCTCACAATTTGGGCTTCAGGTGACACGCTGTTCCAGACGCTGATGCTGTGTCTGGTGCCACACGAATTGCCCGCCGACGATGCGCCCTGTTGGGAGCTTGACGAGACTTACAAGTTGCGAGACCAGTCAGTGAACGGCAAGCGGAAGACTACCGCGCCGCACGGCGTCTGCGACCTTATGACGCTGCAAAGTCGTCTCATAAGGCTGCTGCCGGAGGAGCAAAACGGCGCGGTCGTCGTGCCGCGCGCCTTCTTCACCCAAGGGCGTAGCTTAGAGAAGGACACTGCCGGGCACCCTGCTTTCCACCCTCTCAAGCTCTACACCACTTCCAAAAAAGAGGGCTTTTCAGTGGTGTCGCTTTCCGAAAATCGCGCCATCTGGCGCAACGTCCACACTCTGCTGTCAGATAAAGCGCGCAGTTACCATGATCATAACCTGCTCGGCCGGATGGACACGTTGACGGCAGATGGCAACGTATTCAATGAAGAGTTCCGGTTCAACCTAAACGTCGTCGGCATGGCGACCGAGCCGGGCAAGGCAGGCAAGTTCTTGCTCTGGCGGCATGACCGTCTGCCGCTTCCGCCCGTGCTGCTTGTTGACTCGGAGTTGGTCGGACACATTGAAAGCGCCAACAAAGACGCCGGCCTCGTCGCCGAAGAGATGCGCCGCCGCTTTGCGCTCGTCGCGCGCACTTTCATCGCTGGCGCGCGCGACGGCGGGATCAAGCCCGACCCGGACGACGTGAAAGCTCTCGTTAACAAGTTTGACCCGCGCCGCGCATTCTGGCCGCGCATCGAAGATCACTTCTACCGCCTCCTTGAACGACTGCCGGAGCAACGTGCCGCCGCGTTAGAGGAGTGGGAGAAAGATGTGCGACAAGCGGCGCAAGATTGTTTGTGGGCGGCGTGCAACGCCCTCGGAACGTCGCCGCGTGCCATCATCGCCGTCGCGCAGATAGACCCGTTTCGGGGCTACAACCTGCCGTACTTGCGCAATCCCAATAGCTACTTCGCCGCTAGGAAGGAGCGAGAGAGAAAGGCGAGAACATCTCGTAAACAATCCGACCGGGTTGACGCAGCTTCGCCACCCTCGACCGCCGACGCGCCGTGAAGGGCGCACAACCTTTGACCTGTCCCCGCACAGGAGGTGACTTTCGTGAGTTCAGTTTTAACTCCGCAACCGACTTCCGAGCAGTCTGCATTCGCTAAACGGCGCGGGGCGTTCGTCAACAGCCTGCGCCTGCTCGAAACGCGCAACGACGGGCCTTCGCGCGCGGGCTTGGCGGCGCTGCGTGCCGGGCTCCGCAGCAAAGACGGCGTCGCCATCGAGATGATGCCGCACGTCGCGCTGCACTTGGGTGAGCGCGAACAGCCGAGCGACCGCTGGTTCTTCGCCGTCGCCGCGCTGTTCGCCCTGCACCCGCTCGACGCCAAAGGGAAGTTGTCGCTGGGCGGCTCGCTGGGCGAACTGCGCAAGAAATCAGATTCCATCGAAAAACATTTCCAACTGCTGCTCGCCAGCGATGAAGAAGACCTCTTCGAGCGTCTCAAGCAGACGGTGAGCTTGCTCAAGGCGAACAACATCCCGGTCAACTGGTACGAGTTGCTGACAGACCTGACCATCAACTCCTGGGGCGATCCGCAACGGTGGGCACAAATGAAATGGGCGCGCGATTTTTACCGCAGCGCTCTGACCCGCTCCGCTTCCGATACAGATGAGGGAAACGCATGAAAATCGAACTACATATCATCCAAAGTTTCGGCCCGTCGTGCCTGAACCGCGACGCGACCAACTCGCCGAAGGATTGCGAGTTCGGCGGCGTGCGCCGCGCGCGCATCTCCTCGCAATGTTTCAAGCGCGCCGTGCGTGGCTACTTCCGCGAACACAACCTTGTGCCGGTCGGCGAGCGCACCAAGCGACTGCGAGACGAGTTACAGCCTCGCCTGGGCGACCTGCAACCGCCCGACCTTGTGCCGCACGCAATTGACGCCTTCGTGGATGCCTACTACTCCAAGCCGGACAGCAGAAACCCGGAGCAGGCGGCGGTGCTGCTGTTTCTCTCCGAAGCGGAGATGGAGACGATTGCCGGCATCGTGCGCGAGAAGTGGGACGACTTACAGCCGTTCGCCGCCCAACGCGCTAAGAAGGTCGCCGAGATCGAAGCCAAGAGTGCCAAGAAGAAAAGCAAGTCCGGCGACGCCGTTATTTCGAGCGATGAGGTTTCGGCAGGAAGCGACGAGGCGAGCGAGGGCGACGGAGGGAAGTTCAAGGATTTACCCAAACCTACAAAGCTCGATAAGGAGATTGTCGCGCGGCTTCAAGACGCTGCACTCTCATCCGATATCGCGCTGTTCGGGCGGATGCTCGCCGAGCACACGGAGCACAAGGTCGAGGCCGCGTGTCAGGTCGCTCAAGCCATCTCGACGCACGCTGTCGCGCCCGAACTCGACTTCTTCACCGCCGTTGACGACCTCAAGCCCGACACGGAGGACGCCGGGGCTGGGATGCTCGGCGTGACCGGCTTCAACGCCGCCGTCTTCTACCGCTACGCGCTGCTCGACCTCGAAGAACTAGCCGAGAATCTGGGCGGCGACCGCGACGCCGCGACAAAGACGGCGCGCGCCTTCCTGAGCGCGTTCGTCTACGCGCTCCCGACCGGCAAGCAGAATTCGATGGCGGCGCAGAATCTGCCCTCGCTCGGCTTCTTCGTCGTGCGCGAGGGTGGCGCGCCCATGAATCTCGCCAACGCCTTCTGCACCCCTGCGCGTCCCAAAAAGGAATTCGACCCCGCGACGGCCACGATGAAGGACATTGGTCTTATCGAAGTCTCGGTGAGGCAACTCGCCGACTACTGGCAGCGTTACACGAATGTTTACGGGACGGGCGGTATCGCTTCAACTGCGCTCTTCTGCCTCGACGGGGGCGAATATGCGGGCGCCCTCGGCGAAGCCGTCTCAGTTCATAACGTCATTGAGACGACGGTCAAGGCGGCGACGTAAGTGGGCGAACGAGCCTGAGGAGGTCTGATGCCGACGACGCTGCTATTGCAACTCGCGGGGCCAATGCAGTCGTGGGGCTTCCGCTCACGTTTCGACAACCGCGACACGGGATTGGAGCCGACCCGCTCGGGCGTGGTCGGTCTGCTGTGCGCCGCGCAGGGGCGCGGGCGCGACGCAGACCTGGGCGAGTTCGAGCGGCTGCGGATGGGCGTGCGCGTGGACGCCCCGGGGCGCGTGGCTTTCGATTATCACACGGCGCAACCCGTATGGCGCGGCTCCACCGCCACCACCGTCTCCGAACGCTACTACCTCGCCGACGCGCGTTTCCTCGTCGGGCTGCAATCGGATGATGTGGGCTTGTTGCAAAGTCTGGAGGCCGCGCTCCGCGCTCCCGTGTGGCCTTTATTCCTGGGCCGCAAATCCTTTGTGCCGTCGCTGCCCGTGCCCTTGGAAGAGTCAGGTCTGCGCGAGGGCGAGGTCGAAGCCGTCTTGCGCGCGGAGGCGTGGCGCTGGCTGACTGAAAAAGAGCGCGACGCGTTCGGAGCACCACCAAGCTTGCGCCTCGTGCTCGAAAGCGACAGCCCGCGCGGGGGCATAATCACAAACGACGCCCCCCGCGATTTTGCACGCCGACGATACGGTGCGCGTTACCTGCGCCCGCCGGCGTTCTGTCAGCCGCCGGTTGGTCGGCATCCGCTCGGGGAACCTCAGCGCAAAGGAGCGTCACGATGATCTTCCTTTCACGCCTACAACTCGATTCCCTTTCGCGCCGCGTTCAGACCGAGCTGGCGCGCCCGTACGAGATGCACCGCACGCTCTGTCATGCCTTCCCCGAACTCACGGGAGACGATTGGAAAGCGGCGCGTGTGCTGTTCCGCGTTGACGACGACGGCGGGCGTCCGCGTCTGCTCGTGCAGTCGAAGCGCGAACCGGACTGGCGCGCTTTCTCGAATCATCTGGGTGGCGGACGATACCTTCTCACCCCTCCGGAAGTGAAAGAGTGGGAGCCGCAATTCCACGCCGGTCAAACGTTGCGTTTCCGGCTGCTGGCTAACCCGACTTTCCGGCCCAAAAAGGCGGACGGCAGTGACGGCGAGCGGCGCGGGCTCTACCGCGAACACGAGCGGCTCGACTGGCTGGCCCGCCAGGGCGCGCGGTGCGGCTTTGCCCTGCCGCAAGCGCGGGCGACGCTGAAAAGAAACGGGGCGCCGATGATCTTTCGCGACCGCCCCTACGACTCGCTGACGCTTGAGCTACCGGTATGCCAGGTGATCGACCTCAATGACGGTCGCTGCTCCCCATCGCCCGACCGGAGAATCAAGTTTTCCGCCGCACGCTTCGACGGCGTGCTGCAAATTTCGGATCTCGACCTGTTCATACATGCGCTTGAAAACGGCATCGGGCCAGCTAAGGGCTTCGGCTTCGGAATGCTCTCGCTTGCCCCGGCGTAGGCCAGAAGCTGAAACAACGCTAAGGGGGTTTTAAGATGGGTGTCAAAGATCTGCACACGCTGCCGAAGGTGCGCGACAGTCTCAGCTACCTCTATGTTGAGCACTGCCGGGTCGATCAGGATGACAAGGCCATAGCGTTCCACGACGGGGGCGGCAAAGTTCCCGTGCCGTGCGCGTCGCTGGTGTCGCTGATGCTCGGGCCCGGCACGACGATCACGCACGCGGCGGTGCGGACGTTGGCCGAACACGGGTGCCTCGTGTTGTGGACGGGCGAGATGGGCGTGCGCTTCTACGCGCAGGGCATGGGTGAGACGCGCGCCGCGAGAAACTTCCTTCAACAGGCGCGCCTGGTCTCAGCTCCCGAATGGCGGCTGCGGGTCGTGCGGCGGATGTACGAGATGCGCTTCATTGAGCCGCTAGACGAGTCGCTGACGCTTCAGCAGATTCGCGGCAAGGAAGGCATTCGCGTGCGCGAGGCTTACGCCCGCGCGGGCCGCGAGACGGGGGTGAAGTGGTCAGGCCGCTCGTACCGCCGCGACAACTGGGGGAGCGCCGATCCCGTTAACCGGGCCCTCTCCGCCGCCAACAGTTGCCTGTACGGAATCTGCCACGCGGCCATCGTCTCCGCCGGCTACTCACCGGCGCTCGGCTTTATTCACACCGGTAAAATGCTTTCGTTCGTCTATGACATCGCCGACTTGTATAAGGCAGACTTGACCGTCCCGCTGGCTTTCCGCGCGGTCGCTGAAGACCAGACGAATCTCGAAAGCCGAATTCGGCGGGCATGTCGCGACATCTTCCACGACACGCGCTTACTGCAACGGGTAATACCGGACATCGAACGCGCGCTATCAGTCCTCAGTCCGTCCGAAGACGCGGAGAAGGATTTCGACGCCGAAGATGCTCTACCCGGCGGGCTGTGGGATCCATTATCGGGAGAGATGGAAGGGGGCGTGAACTGGGCGACAGGCGGGGAGGAGCTTGAGCAGTAATGGTCGTCATCATGCTGGAGAAAGTGCCATCAAGCGTGCGCGGCGAATTAACCCGCTGGATGCTGGAACTACGCCCGGGTGTGTTTGTCGGCAACATTTCAGCGTTGGTACGTGACAAACTCTGGGAGGTAATATGTCTCAAATTACGCGGTGGCGCAGCACTTCTCCTCCATAACGCAGACACCGAACAAGGATTTACCATCCGCTCCAGCGGCGACTCCTCCCGCATCATTCAAGACTTCGACGGCCTTTTACTAACTCGGATCCCGTAATTGCTGGATTTTTCCAGTATCGTCCCCACGCGCGTGGGGGTGAACCGTGTTGTGGAAGTCACCGCAGAACGCAGTCACTATCGTCCCCACGCGCGTGGGGGTGAACCGATCAGACGATGGAGCACAAGGCCATCACGGCCATCGTCCCCACGCGCGTGGGGGTGAACCGGCGGCCGACTTCCTCATGGAGCGCATGAAGGCATCGTCCCCACGCGCGTGGGGGTGAACCGCGTTGCAACTCAAAGAAGGGGGCGAAGCTAGAATCGTCCCCACGCGCGTGGGGGTGAACCGTGCGGCGGCGCGATACAAGAGAGCCAGCGGTAATCGTCCCCACGCGCGTGGGGGTGAACCGAGGCGGGGCGGCAACTCGGCGAGCTACGCGAATCGTCCCCACGCGCGTGGGGGTGAACCGAAATGTTCCCACGGGGCAGAGAAGCTGACTCCATCGTCCCCACGCGCGTGGGGGTGAACCGTTCGGTGCCGGCAACCGCGATGGCCGCCTTGCATCGTCCCCACGCGCGTGGGGGTGAACCGACCCCGACGAGCTGGCAAGGAAGTTAATTACCATCGTCCCCACGCGCGTGGGGGTGAACCGATGGGCCTGAGAATTCGGGCGTTCATCGACACATCGTCCCCACGCGCGTGGGGGTGAACCGGCAGGCTTTGGCTTCGCGTTTCGCCGCGAAAAATCGTCCCCACGCGCGTGGGGGTGAACCGAATGCCCTCTACGCCGTTAATAAGGCGGATGAATCGTCCCCACGCGCGTGGGGGTGAACCGGCTTGAGCCAGTGGATAGGCGCAAGGTACTTAATCGTCCCCACGCGCGTGGGGGTGAACCGGCGCGTTTCGGTGACGGTGCGGCCGTTCACCATCGTCCCCACGCGCGTGGGGGTGAACCGAAGGGGCTCGATAAGGTGCCGCTGCCCCTCAAATCGTCCCCACGCGCGTGGGGGTGAACCGTATCCTCCGCCTTCTCGTAGTAGCGCTGGTCCATCGTCCCCACGCGCGTGGGGGTGAACCGTACCGGGGGATGGTGAGCCCCCTGATCGTTGAATCGTCCCCACGCGCGTGGGGGTGAACCGACGGCCGGCGTCGTGCGGCGCACGTTCCATTGATCGTCCCCACGCGCGTGGGGGTGAACCGCGCAGCGACACGGCCAAGTGGCTCAACGATGCATCGTCCCCACGCGCGTGGGGGTGAACCGGCCGCGCTCAAGGGTCACGTTGGCGAGATAGCATCGTCCCCACGCGCGTGGGGGTGAACCGGCCCCGCCGTCTAACAACCTTCGAACGGTGAAATCGTCCCCACGCGCGTGGGGGTGAACCGATTATCACGAGCAAGACGCGCATCCACGAGCTATCGTCCCCACGCGCGTGGGGGTGAACCGAGGTGCAAAAAGCAGGGCGCAGAGGCGAGCATATCGTCCCCACGCGCGTGGGGGTGAACCGAGCCCCCTGTCGAAGCACAGGCGCGCGCAGGAATCGTCCCCACGCGCGTGGGGGTGAACCGCAGGGTCTCGTTGACACACTGACCGACATCATATCGTCCCCACGCGCGTGGGGGTGAACCGTCCTCGCGCAGCTCCGAGCCGAGGTTGTTGTAATCGTCCCCACGCGCGTGGGGGTGAACCGCCTACGGCATTGATGATGCTCTGGCCGGGGAAATCGTCCCCACGCGCGTGGGGGTGAACCGTCTGGTTGACCGTCAAGCCGCAGGACTATTTGATCGTCCCCACGCGCGTGGGGGTGAACCGACCGCGTAACTGATGCCGTTGACCTTCTTCACATCGTCCCCACGCGCGTGGGGGTGAACCGGTCGGGCAGCGCGGCCCCGACGAGCGCGCGACATCGTCCCCACGCGCGTGGGGGTGAACCGCATGGGCCGCGCGTTGGCCGCGTGAAACAGGAATCGTCCCCACGCGCGTGGGGGTGAACCGATGCTGCACGCGTACATGATCACGCGCGTCAAATCGTCCCCACGCGCGTGGGGGTGAACCGGTGGAACTGGCCGACGGTGAAGGCACGATCACATCGTCCCCACGCGCGTGGGGGTGAACCGAATCCCGCCGCCGATATACTTAATTGCTGTCCATCGTCCCCACGCGCGTGGGGGTGAACCGGGAAAGGCGAGCGCGCGGAGAAACTTCTTGCGATCGTCCCCACGCGCGTGGGGGTGAACCGGCGCGGATACGCAAGGAACTTGCCTCGCTTAAATCGTCCCCACGCGCGTGGGGGTGAACCGTAAGAAGTACGTTCAAGAACAGCGAGCCGAAATCGTCCCCACGCGCGTGGGGGTGAACCGGTAAGGTCGTGCGGAAGGTGCAGACCATAGGCATCGTCCCCACGCGCGTGGGGGTGAACCGCTTCTCACGCCTGACGTGGGGGCGAATGCGACATCGTCCCCACGCGCGTGGGGGTGAACCGCTGGCCGGCCAAAGCGAAGCGGGGGAGAACCTATCGTCCCCACGCGCGTGGGGGTGAACCGGAGGCGAGGGCTTCTGCCGGCACCTCCCCGGTATCGTCCCCACGCGCGTGGGGGTGAACCGCCGTACGTCGGCGAGAAGGGGCTGGCCGACCAATCGTCCCCACGCGCGTGGGGGTGAACCCACGCACGTCTCGGCGAGGGAAGCGCCCCGCCGATCGTCCCCACGCGCGTGGGGGTGAACCGGGTGCAGGTGCAAAGAAGGGCTCGAAGAAGGCATCGTCCCCACGCGCGTGGGGGTGAACCGGGGTGGCAGCAGATGAAACAACGGGAGAGGCTATCGTCCCCACGCGCGTGGGGGTGAACCGGTCGTCGTCCCGTGGGACACCGAGGTCGAGCAATCGTCCCCACGCGCGTGGGGGTGAACCGCGGGCGTCCCCGCCTGGCGCTACCTCGGCGACATCGTCCCCACGCGCGTGGGGGTGAACCGTGTCAAAGAAGCCAGTGTCTTCTAGCACTGCAAATCGTCCCCACGCGCGTGGGGGTGAACCGCACTTCGCCTCGCCGGGGCACGTCTCCCCGTTATCGTCCCCACGCGCGTGGGGGTGAACCGGTGACGGTGCGCTACAAGGCCGAAGGCGACGAATCGTCCCCACGCGCGTGGGGGTGAACCGGAGGCCGACCAGAAACTTTACCGGCGCATCATATCGTCCCCACGCGCGTGGGGGTGAACCGTCAGACGCGGGACGGACGAAGCGAAGCGGGACATCGTCCCCACGCGCGTGGGGGTGAACCGAGTTTTTCAATACTCTCAGGAGACCAAACCTCATCGTCCCCACGCGCGTGGGGGTGAACCGTACGCCCCGGACGCCCTGCTTATGGTGGCGGAATCGTCCCCACGCGCGTGGGGGTGAACCGTTACTTGAGTCGCGAGCTTCGCCAATTCAAAGATCGTCCCCACGCGCGTGGGGGTGAACCGGAGCCGACCTTGGCGAGCAGGTCGAGACTGTCATCGTCCCCACGCGCGTGGGGGTGAACCGGCGGCGCCGTGGGCGAGTCCCGCCGACTCGGCATCGTCCCCACGCGCGTGGGGGTGAACCGAAGTAACGAGGCGCTAATCTCTCGTGGGTTCCATCGTCCCCACGCGCGTGGGGGTGAACCGCCTGCTGTCTGCCCGTGCCACCGCTCCCCCGAATCGTCCCCACGCGCGTGGGGGTGAACCGACTCTTGATCGCGCGCGACGATCTCGCGTCCGATCGTCCCCACGCGCGTGGGGGTGAACCGGAATCACCCCGAACGGTTTGAACGAACCCAACATCGTCCCCACGCGCGTGGGGGTGAACCGAACGGCAGTCGATAGTAGCTTTTTCATTCGATATCGTCCCCACGCGCGTGGGGGTGAACCGGACATCGACGGTGACCTCCGCCACATCATGCAATCGTCCCCACGCGCGTGGGGGTGAACCGTCGGGGGAGACCATGATGCCGTGCATCCCGCGATCGTCCCCACGCGCGTGGGGGTGAACCGTGGCGGCCATCACAGGCGACATTTCTAAGTGCATCGTCCCCACGCGCGTGGGGGTGAACCGGGCCGGGGCGCCGTGTGCGCGCCGCCCAATTCATCGTCCCCACGCGCGTGGGGGTGAACCGGATGTGACCCCCTCGGCGCAGTCGGCACTCGAATCGTCCCCACGCGCGTGGGGGTGAACCGCGGCCTCCTACCAGATAGAGGCCGCCCGCCAGATCGTCCCCACGCGCGTGGGGGTGAACCGGTCCCTTTCACGGGGATAAACCCCATCCTGTGATCGTCCCCACGCGCGTGGGGGTGAACCGATCAGGTGCATCGGCGGAGGCGGACTCTACGAATCGTCCCCACGCGCGTGGGGGTGAACCGGCGACCACTCGGAGAAGCCTAAGGCCAGTTACATCGTCCCCACGCGCGTGGGGGTGAACCGCGACTGGCCGTCCCTACAACGAGAATCACGACATCGTCCCCACGCGCGTGGGGGTGAACCGGTCACACACCTCGACCCGACCTCAAGCCTGAAATCGTCCCCACGCGCGTGGGGGTGAACCGGCGGTGTTGATGCCGGGCGAAGGCGGCAAGCCATCGTCCCCACGCGCGTGGGGGTGAACCGCTAAGGCGCTCCACGAAGCCGAACTCGCGTTCATCGTCCCCACGCGCGTGGGGGTGAACCGGCCGAGGTGGACGCGCTAACGGCGGCGGTGGCATCGTCCCCACGCGCGTGGGGGTGAACCGGCGAGATACGCGGGAGCCAAACGGTTGACCCCATCGTCCCCACGCGCGTGGGGGTGAACCGTTGTCGTCGTGCCACTGCTCGTAGGTGTTGAAATCGTCCCCACGCGCGTGGGGGTGAACCGGCGCGGCCCCTGCTCTCCTACCCCTACCTGACATCGTCCCCACGCGCGTGGGGGTGAACCGAAGCGTTCGGGCGTCGGCGCGACGTTCATCACATCGTCCCCACGCGCGTGGGGGTGAACCGTCAAGAGTCCCCCTAAGCGACTACGAGGCGCTATCGTCCCCACGCGCGTGGGGGTGAACCGCTGTTCGAAGTTGATTGATGTGGGAGCTGTTAATCGTCCCCACGCGCGTGGGGGTGAACCGGGCAAATTCCTCGAATCCATCGGCCGCTGGGCATCGTCCCCACGCGCGTGGGGGTGAACCGAGGATCCGCAACTAAAGAAGTACGTGGCCAAGATCGTCCCCACGCGCGTGGGGGTGAACCGGCAGTCGCCGCCATCGGCCCAGCGCTGGAATGATCGTCCCCACGCGCGTGGGGGTGAACCGGCGTTCGTCGGAAAGACGGTGCGCTTCTCGAAATCGTCCCCACGCGCGTGGGGGTGAACCGGACGTGGGCGCGCACGTCCTGGTGATGGGGGCATCGTCCCCACGCGCGTGGGGGTGAACCGGGACTCGGGCACGACTACGGCACCACGCCCGAATCGTCCCCACGCGCGTGGGGGTGAACCGGCGGGGCAGGAGTACGTCGGCGGGCTCTCGGCATCGTCCCCACGCGCGTGGGGGTGAACCGAAGCTCCAGAAGAATCTCGAAAACCTCGCCGAATCGTCCCCACGCGCGTGGGGGTGAACCGAGCGCTTTTGTTTATGAATTCACTTCGCTCTAATCGTCCCCACGCGCGTGGGGGTGAACCAGGAGGAAGCCCTGGTATATCCGCCCAAAACGAATCGTCCCCACGCGCGTGGGGGTGAACCGCCTTCCACGACACCCTCACGGCAGAGGAGCGCATCGTCCCCACGCGCGTGGGGGTGAACCGGACGCGGCGTTCATGGACTAGAAGCGGAAGCCATCGTCCCCACGCGCGTGGGGGTGAACCGAGAGTTTCGGCAAAGGCAGTTTCGGAGCAACCATCGTCCCCACGCGCGTGGGGGTGAACCGTGGAAGGTTTTATTCCAGGAGACGCGCAGTCAATCGTCCCCACGCGCGTGGGGGTGAACCGTCCCGTTCAAAGACCGCCTTCAGGTTCGGGATATCGTCCCCACGCGCGTGGGGGTGAACCGTCCTCGGACTCGTCGTCGAGCGCGAGGATGACATCGTCCCCACGCGCGTGGGGGTGAACCGAGGCCGCGCATGATGCGGAAGAAGTTGAACCGATCGTCCCCACGCGCGTGGGGGTGAACCGCGGCCCTGCGGTCGGAGCAGGACGGAGATGACATCGTCCCCACGCGCGTGGGGGTGAACCGACAGGAGCGCGAAATGCGGCCGCTGTCCCCACATCGTCCCCACGCGCGTGGGGGTGAACCGTAACGGAACATCATATCGACATCCTCGTTATGATCGTCCCCACGCGCGTGGGGGTGAACCGCTGTATCGCTGCACGGCGGCGAACACCTGGACATCGTCCCCACGCGCGTGGGGGTGAACCGTTTGTCCCGTCACTCTTCGGGATGACGTTAGCATCGTCCCCACGCGCGTGGGGGTGAACCGATCAAGTAAGGGGCACGAACGAACAATGGCACATCGTCCCCACGCGCGTGGGGGTGAACCGTCTCGGCGGCTTCTTCGGCTAGGCCAGCCGCCATCGTCCCCACGCGCGTGGGGGTGAACCGTAACTCGGGCGCTGTCCATGTCGGCTCTATACATCGTCCCCACGCGCGTGGGGGTGAACCGATTGAATAGCCGGTCATGCCGGGTAGTTCGGGATCGTCCCCACGCGCGTGGGGGTGAACCGATGTTTGACCTGCGCCTGTGCCGCCTCCAGTTATCGTCCCCACGCGCGTGGGGGTGAACCCCGGTCAGCTCGCACTCCACCCTCTCGGCCTAATCGTCCCCACGCGCGTGGGGGTGAACCGAAACGGGGTTCGCCATACCGGAGCGGTCGGGAATCGTCCCCACGCGCGGGGGGTGAACCAGCATGGCGGTGACGGTTACAAGTCTGTCGCAATCACCTTTGACGTCAAGCCGACCTGTGGCGCGGCTTGGTCTTGACCGCAAACGCGTTGGTTGGTGAGCGATTGTTCCTGCCATGAGCCCACACCTACCCCGCGTCCCGTAGATTCAGCGGGGCCGCCCGTCTCCTCGCCCGTCCCGATGTGGCGATGGGGGTACGGTCCGCTTGCCATTCAAAGCGAATGTGTTAACGAGAGCCGCGCCACCCAAAGCGGCTTGGTTTGGTAACTTGCGGCAGTCATCACCGGCCAGTTGTGTCTTTGCTCAGTAGTCGCGTGACCGTCTCGGGCAGGCGCCCCAAGTCTTCCGGCTTCCGCAAGACTGCGCTTGCCCCCGCGCGCCAAGCGGCCTGCTCGATGTCGCTAGCAGTGAACATGATGATAGGAGTCCGCCGCCGGTGGGGGAGTGTGCGGGCGTAGCGCGTCAACTCGACCCCGTTTCGGTCCGGCAGGTCGTAATCGAAGATGAGGACGTGGAAAGGCTCGTCGCCTTCTAGAATCTTCATCGCCTCTGCGCCGCTGGCGCAGGTCTCCACCTTCCAGCCCAAGGCTTCTAAGGTGTCCCTCACGGCGTCGGCGACCAGCTTGTAGTCTTCGACGTGGAGGATTTTGATGACCCGCCGCTTACCTCGTCGGCGCGAACTGCGGCGGCTGCCTATGATACTTTTCTTTCTCTTCTCTAGCGGGGTGCGCAGGTGTGCGAGGTCGTGGTGCCGGCCACCCTCGTCGAGCATGGACTGGAGAGTGCCGTGGTAGCCCCAACCAAGCAGGCGCGCGGCATGTGTGATGCTCCCCTTAGCGTCTATCAACGCCCGACGGATATATCTGGCCTCATAAGCGTGTACCTTCTCGGGAAGGCTGAACCCAGCCCAGAAGTCGGCGACGCTGCGATGTCGGTGAGGCGGCAAGCTGGCGAGGCGGGCGGATACGATCCGGCTCGCGCACGCGCGCAGGCGCGCTATCGTCTCGCCGTCCTGCGTGCTGCCGAGTAACTTGTCCGCGCGTTGGTAAGACTCTAAAAACTCACGCTCGCTGATGCGCTCACCGTGCTCCTCAAGCAGCACGAGTAAAGCCCGACCGGCGTCCTCGACAGCCCCGGCCGCTTCGGCGACGTTGGCGGCCTTGCGTAACGTGTTACGGGACTCGGGGAAGTTACCTAGCTTCGCGAGTACGCGCCCCTGCGTCATGAGCGCGTCTGCGTATAAGCCCTGCTCGCCGCCCTTAGCAAGCACCCTCACGGCGTCGCGGATGGCGCGCTCCGCCTCCTTCGTTCTCCCCTGCGCCAAGAGGACGCGGGCGCGAGTCTCATCGACCTGGGCGACGCTGCCCTTGTCTCGCACGGCGAGGAACAGCACGCGCGCATTGTTCAGATGCCCTTGGGCGTCGTCGTATCGGCCGACGGTGTGGAGCAGGAACCCAAGATTGTTTTCGGCGCGCGCCCGGTAGCTGGTGTGACCCGCCTCCTCGAAGTGAAATGCGGCGGCCGTGTATTCGATGATGGCGCGGTCGGTGTAATCACGTCGGTGCTCCGACGTTCCTAACTTCCTTAACACTAGCCCAAGCTCATTATGAAATTTCCCTTTTAGAGCATCATTGACGCTCTTCTCAAACAGCCCGCTTGATTCTGTCAGAAGGCGTAGTGCATCGTTGTAGCGGCCGCTACATGACTCGACCGTTACCAGGCGCAGTAATGTCTTAATTCGTAGCTCTAGATCGGTACTGTCGGTTAAACTCTTTAGGGCTTCGCCATATTAGGGCTTCGCCATATTAGGACACGCGCCTCGTCGTAGGCACCAGCGCGTCTGTAGCAAAGACCGAGTTCGCTCTGTGCTGCGGCTACTTTTGTAGTCTCCACCAGCGCCTTAAAGCGGGCTATACTCTCACTGATTAAATCCTTCGCGGCGTCCTGTGCCCCCTCGATTTGATGGACGTTGCCGAGCCAGCCGGAGAGCGTACCGACGCGCAAAAGCACCTCTGCCGACGTGCGCTCGGTTAGCCCTTCTAGTGTAGGGCGCTGGCCTACACCGTGCCATAGCTCGCCGAGCGCGTCACGCGCCGCTGTGTACTGACCTCTGTGCTCAAGGTCTGCCGCTATCTGACATCGAAGCTGCGCCCGCTCATCATGGCTCAAAGTCGGATCGTCTAATTGCCTCAACAATGAATCAGCTAAAGTCATGTGAGGATTACCTTTCCTCCTGATGTGGAAAAATTGTCAGGCAGGCTCACGCCGTGCCTTATCAAGCGGATAAGGCACTTTCTTGAACCAGAGTGATCTGGCTTCACTTACGCACCGAAAGGAATGACTTGTTATGAAAAGCTATCGAAATGCCGCCGCCGTGCTAGTGTTAACAGTGACGTTCGCCACGACCACTTTCGCTGGCGAAATGCATACCGACGCTCCTACCCCGCCGCCAACGGTTACAGCTAACGGCGAAATACATACCGGAGCGCTAGAGGGAGAGATGCAGACCGGTGTGGCTGCGTCAACACCCGGGGCAGCGGACACGGTACATCATCGTCAGGCATACTGAGAATCGCGTGTAGGACGTTGACCTCCACGTCTGGCCGCAACTCCGCAAGAGCCTCGAAGTGTTCGCGCAGTTCCTCTTTGCTGCGCCCGGCCATATTAGTGATGAGGAGGTTTCCTCTGTGCCTGCGTTTACCATTCGCCGTTTCGTTTGCGTCCCCCCTTTGCTTACTTTCTGCCGAAACGTCTGACTGGCTGGTCCTAAGCGGACCGGCCCTGTTGGTCTCGCTACTACGCTCTTCAGCCGGAGGTAGCTCATCGTTAGCTTCTTGATCTTCTGGGGAGCCCCTCGCCTCGATTTCCGGCGGGGGCTTATCTTGAGCGTCGAAGAGGTAATCCAGCAGCCCGCCGAAACTCCTGCCCCTGAGGGTTTTTATGACCATCGTCTACCGGTCTTTCACTAACAGTTCTTCGACGTGACGGAGTGTGTCCAAGATTCGACCGGCCAACTGCCGGTCAATGCCGACGCGCGGTCCCGACTCCATGAGAGTGAGCATGTAGCTGAAATCGGCGGCGAGGCGGCCCAGTTGTCGGTAAGCGCGGTAGTTAATCGCCGGCACGGGGCGGCGAATCCGTTTGCCGAGCCCGAGGTGGCGGAGGAAGACGCATTTCTTCATGTGAACCGCACGCCCTCTCCGCTCAATCACGTCCGCCTCCTCCCGGCTGACGGGGACGCTGATCCTCCCTGTCCGCCGGTCGTCATCACCAAGTCGGGGTCTGCCCCCGCAGCGCCGCGGGGGCGCCCCGGCGATACCGGGCTTCTGCCACTCAGACATATTTGAAGTTCCTTGCGACCTGATATGGGCCGCGGTTTTCGTAGTACGAAAACATTGCTGGCTGCTGTTGCCGGTGGCGTCGCGCGTACCCGAGATGTTGTCCCGCTGACGGTCGAGCGTCTTGTGCACCATGAGCCTGTGCCGCGAAGCCGCACTGCTTGTGAATTCGATTCTGCGATTGACAGAGGTGGTGAGGAGAGCTCGGCGGCTCACAGCATCAGTTCGAGCTGCCCGTCGCCTCGGGTTTGCGCGGGCGTAGGCTGCGTGTCAGCGTCTCGCCGTTTGCGCGCGACGCGTTTCGTCAGCGACGCGTGAAGCATGCGAATCGCCTCGGCCACTATCTCGTCTCCGGTCTTCTGGGAATTGGTCACGAGTTCCGCCAGAAGTTCGCCGACCTCGGCGGGTATCCTGACGCGGGTCGCGTGAGTCTGTTCCACGACGGGGGGCGCGGAGTGAAGGCCAGCGGCGAGTTTCGAGAGGCGTACGTCGGCCTTGAACTGTGAGAGGCCGTAGTACGACTCCGACAGCCTCTCGGCCGCCTTTCCGATGGCAGCGTGGGGGTCTGGCGCGGAGAGGGCGACCACGTAGTACTCGCGCGCTAAAGAGGGGATGTGTTCGAGCCTAGTTTCACCTGCGGCCGCGAAAAAGGTGTTGCTAATCCGCGCGTCAACCTCCAAGGTTCTTCTGTCTACCCCGCCCTGCTCCGCGAGCCTGATCATCTGCGCCCGTATCCCTCCGCCATCATGGTCTCGCTTGCCCCGCCCGCCGGGCAGCCGATGCTGATACCTTTGCCGCAGGACGGATGCACACGTGCCGCGTATGAGGAAGGCGAACCTCTCAAGCCGCCGTGCGTTCGCGGCGATTCTTATGACCCGTTCGTCGTCCTTCGTCGCTATCTCGCTGAGTAAGTCGGGGAGGGATTTGCCCAACTGATCTATCTTCGTATCCACGTCAGTTATTTTCGTCATTAGGTTCCTCAATCTCTTTTACCCTGGTAGTAGGCGGGACTCCTCCTCGAAAGACTGAACGGCTGTGTCCGTTCTTCATGACCTCACGAGACCATCTCCGTGCAATGAGCATGCCGAAAGAGACCCGGGCAATTTCGCTTCTCATCAGGTCATATTGTTCTGCCGAATTTTCTTGGAATACGGGGTGGTTGAGCAGATATCAATCCTCATTGCGGATAGAAATTAGATAGAGAAGAGGTGAGTTGCGAGCTGGTCTAGGTGTCGGTCGCACCGACACCCCCTGTCGGTCGCACCGACACTTCTGGAGCTATACATACTCCCCATCTGAACCTCTGAAATCTTAACAATTCTCAGCAATTCATCATTGAACCAGAGATGAGGCTGATGAGGTGGCTTCTGGCACTGTCCTTGCCACCAAGAACTATGAGGCACTTCTGAGGACCTCTAAAAATTCTCTCTTGCAATTTCCTGTGGGAGTAATTCAGCGATGCAGATCGAACTGCCAGAGGCCGTGATCGATGAAATAGCGGAGCGGGTTAAGTGGAAGCTGAAGGCCGAGGCTCAAGGACCGCGTGATGAACCCGATGTCGTCGCGGCCGAGTACCAACTCCGACTGTCACGCATTCGAGCTAAGGAGAACATCTCGATACAAGACGTGGCCTTCCTTCTCAACTGCTCTGACGGCCATTTGCGCAACCTCATTAAGAAAGCGAAGCACCGGAAGGCCAGCCGACCTATCCCTTTTAATGATCTGGACGGGCTTTGCACCTTCAACCGTGAAGAACTGCTTGCGTGGAGCCACGGTCACCGCGGGCGGACAAAGGACGGCGCAGAGGAGGGTCGGCGTGGGGCGAACAAATTTGATAAAGTTACTGCTGCTCCTTCAACCGCGATCCGACAGATAGGAGGAGCGAATGACTGTTGAGAAACGCGGCAGCTTCTACCACTACGAGTTCATGGAGGGTGGTAAGCGTTACTACGGCTGCTTCAACGGCAAGGGCGGCAAGCCCGTCGCCAAGGACAAGAAAGAGGCCAAAGAGCTCGAGTTCAAAGAAAGGCTGAAGGTAAGGAACGGGCCTCTCTTTGAGGATCAGGAGCGCGAGCGGCTGAAAGACTTCGCCACGTTCGTGGACGAAGTCTACTTGCCCTTCGCCCGCGAGAACCATGCGGACTCGGAGCACGCGGAGGCGAGCCGGTCGAAGTCGCGCTCTACACCGGCATGCGCCGCGGCGAGGTGTTAGGGCTCAAGCCTGAGCACGTCAACTTAGAGCGAGTGCCCAGGTCTTTCATCGTCAAAGGTGAGGCGTGGGTGATCAGGCCCGGCTGGCTGCTCATCGAGGAGAGTAAGAACGGCAAGCCTCGCACGATCCCGATGAGAGGCAGAGTGCGGCGCGTCATCGAGCGGCTCTGCGCGGAGGGCACAGTTGGCGGGTACGTGTTCGAGAGCATCCGCACCGGGAGGAAGATCACGGACGTCAAGCGGGGCTTCACGTCGGCCTGCTTGGAGGCCGGGATTGAGAACCTGACATTTCATGACCTCCGGCATACTTGGTCTACGAGGGCGGCGGAATTAGGCGTCCAGGAGCACGTCAGGCGCGACATCATGGGGCACAGCTCACAGAGCATGACGGGCGACTACACCCACGCCACGCCCGAAGCCATGGAGGATGCGATGGAACGGGTCGCTCACTACTCCGTGAATTACAGCAGAATTACGGCAAAGACACGGAAGCGGCAGGGACTTCGTTGAGCCCTGCCGCCCGTAAGTTGTAAACGCAACGGAAGATATGTGGTAGCGGGGGGGAGACTCGAACTCCCGACCTTGGGGTTATGAATCCTATGCCAACTGCCCCGCCACATCTTATCAGGTTAGATGAGAGCTTATTTGACCGGGTAGCAGTCGCCAAAGCTCGCTCTCATTTACTCTGATGCACTCAGACAAGTCCGCCATTTTTCCGCCAACATTGTTCGGCAACATGCTTGGGAAGGGCGCGCTTCAAGGGGTGGCACATTTCACATCGGCGCATGCTGAGAGCTTACGGCACAACTTCGATTTAGACACTCCGAAAGTTACAGTCTGTTGACTGTATGGCTGATATGCCATATATTCTAGGCAGGTTTGCGCTTGAGTGTTAGGAGGCAACATGGAGTGGCAGGAGACGATTAACGCACTCGGCGGGCGTGGAGTACTTGGCAAGGACGTGGTTTCCGGCGCCGCCTTCGTGGAGACGGTCGAGCGCGGGTTGCCGCGCAACGCCGTCACGGAGTTGAAGCGCTTCAGTCACCTTTCCGACTCCGATTTAGCCACGGTCATCCCGCGCCGTACCCTTACGAGCATCAAGCGGGCTCGCCGGCTCACTCCCGAACAGTCAGACCGCGTCGCCCGCACCGCGGGCATCGCCGCTCTGGCGCAACGCGTCTTCGGCGATGTCGAGGCCGCGCGCGAGTGGCTGCTGACGCCGAACCCGGCGCTTGAAGGACACGCCCCCCTCCGTCTGCTGCGAACCGGGAGTGGCGCGCAGTTGGTCGAGGCCGTGCTTCTGCGCATCGAATATGGAGTCTATGAGTAATGTTCGCCTGGCGCTTGGCGAGCAGCCGTTATCCGCCGCTCACGGGCGAAGGCGCGCGACTCGTCGGCGGGAGGTGGAACTCACCGGGCCGCCCCCTCGTCTACGCTTCAGAATCACTGGCCCTCTGTCTGGCTGAATGCCTTGTGCACGTAACAGGTGCCCTCCCGCGAGACTACACCAGCTTTAAGATTTCCGTCCCCGACGATAGCGTCGAAGAGCTAAACTTAGCCCAACTCAAAGCCGGGTGGGAGCGCGACCCCGCGCAGACGCGTGCCATAGGGGACGAGTGGCTGGAAGAGCAGCGCAGCTTAGCCCTGATCGTACCGAGCGCGGTATTGCCCGACAGTAAAAACATACTCCTTAACCCGCAGCACCCGGTCGCGGCTCGCCTACGTGTCATCTCACAACAACCTTTCACATTTGACCCGCGCTTGCGCCCTGCACGCCGGAATCCTTAATACTCCAATGATTCGCAAAGGCATTGCGCACGGGCGCTGAACATCAAAGGGAAGCTCATTATAACGGCTCACTGAAAAAGTTGACTGTAATGGCCGGCTGCGGCGTCGGTACCCTTTATAATTCTGTAGACCATCTTGCTGGCAGTGGCGATCTGGCTGGCAGATTCCTTCTTGGCTTGGACGACAGGCGTTTCAATCTGGTCATCGCGCTTTACTTCGACAATCATCCATGACCCGTCTTCCTTTTGGCACATGAAGTCTGGGTAGTAGCTGCGCACGGTATGCGACTCAGGATCGATGTACTGGATGAAGAAGTCAGTCTGCCCGTGGGTTAGCATGCCGGTGAAATATACCTTTCCGATCCGGCGCTCGCTCAGAAGGTCCCAGAACAGTCTTTGCTCCGGCCGCGAGTCGAAGCAGTAGGTGTCTAAGTGAAAACTCTTATGAGCTTTCTTGTTAATCAGCTCGTCGTCACGTTGAACCACATGCTTCGGGTCGGCCAACTTACGATAGACCCCCTCCGGCGGTGCCTTTACCAGTTCGACCTCGATCTCCTCGTGGTGCTCGAACGGGATTAGGTCATAGACCTCTTTGAAGAGTCGCGGGATTACCCAGTCGTAAAGCACCTCGTTGTACTCGTTGACGGTCTCTAGAATTGTGCTCGTGCGCTCAGCCGTGTTGTCGAGAATCTCCTCTATACGCAGGCATGAAAGGTTAAGGTAGCGTGCGATCTCGGCCACCAATGTCATCCGGCTGAAGGTTCGCCGCTCCTTCTCCGAGGTTAAGTCCTCCTGCCGCGCGGTCCCGCTGAACGACAGCCCGTCGCGCTCGGTGTGGATCAGCCTGTACCTTTCCGTATCGAGCGACTCTAGACCAATAGTAGCGCCCTTCTCAAACGCCTTCTCCCGCAACTGGTGCAGCTTGCGGATGCGCTTCAACGTAATCTTGACTGGGGGCGGCACCGGCCGAATTTCGTAAACCCGCTTATTCTCGTTCGGACTGTGCAAGCTCTCGATGTCTACACGGAAATTCTGCTGTAATTCTTCCTCAAGAATCTGCGTATTCTCGGCTGACAGATAGACATGCCCTGTCTGCTGCACCTCGCTAATGGCGCGCAAGCACCGCATCGTAGCCTGGAGGACGAAAATGCGCGACTTGGGCTTACGGAAGAGAGCGACGCCGAAGAGCGACCGGCAGTTCCACCCTTCGCGTCCCTTATTGACGAGCAGGACGAATTGCTTCTCGGAGCCGCACGTGTCTAGGCGGATGAATTCCCGAATATCGTCGTTAGTAGTGAGCTTATCGTCGCCGACGTTTACGAGAATCCGCGAAACTGGAATACCGTGTTTGATCAGCGCCGCCTCGACCGCCGGCCTCAACTCGTTCTGTAACTCCTCGATGGTCGAGGCGAAGAATGCAAGCTTTGGGAGCATACCCTCAGCGCGGTTTCGGTCCTCTCCGACTGCCTCCCAGAAATGTTTGACCACCGTGTTAACGAACTCGCGCGTGCGCGAGTTGTTATAGCTGTGTAGTTTGACCTCTTTCAGATATTCGTTGTTGATGGCATCCTTGAGGCCGTAGGCGTAGACGACCTCGGGGAGAACCTGATTTTTCACGTAGGGCGTGCCGGTGTAGTTGTAGCAGGCCACTACGCGCGAGCCTGCGCGCTGCAAGTTAGCAGCCAGCTCGTTGATCGTTAGGCGCAGCGAGGTCGCCGACTTCTCGGCCCCCATATCTTTAGCAAGTTGGGAGCCGAAGGCGTGGTGCGCCTCATCTACGTAAACGCCGAGTTGCTCTAGCCGGGAGAGCTTCGAGAAGCGCTGGTTCAGGATTAAGTCGCCTTCGTCTCGCGGCACATCCAAGTCGCCGTAGAGGTCTGCGAACTCCTGGTAGACGCTTCCCGCCTGATAAAGTGACTTTCCGCTCTCGAAGAGCTTGCTCGTGGCGCCCCGCTCCTTATGCTGCCTTCTCAGAATAATCTTCTGCGTATTCGAGATGATGATGTTAAAGCGCGATCTGTCTATGGTCGAGAGCGAGGTGCCCGCCGCCTCCAGGAAGTGAAACTGTACGTTCATGCTGAGGAAATTAATGTACTCTGGCGGAACAACCAGAGACATATCGAACGTCTGTATCTCCTTCAGGGACTGAAGCACCGTCCGGTCCGGCGCGAACACTAACGCGTTGTGGCAGAAGCGCGGGTCTTTCGGGAATTTATTTGAAAGGATGAACTCGTAGAAGATGCAGGTCGCCATGAGGATGGTCTTTCCCGTCCCCATCGTCAGGGCGAAGATGTAGTTCGAGTAGAGGCCGTCCGACTGCCTCATCCGGTCAAAGACGGCTTTATACTGCGTGTCATCGAACTGGCCGAAGATTCCCATCTGCTCGCCCGCCAGCCCCACATCTTTGCGCCCGGCGAAGCGCCCCGTCTTGTGATACCAAGCTTCGAATATCTTGTGGACGCGGGCGTTGTCCAAGAACTCCTTCAGGAAGACGTACATCTCTAGCGCCTCGTACTGAGGCGCGCGCAGGAACGCCGTGACGTTCTCCGGGTTATTGAAGTCGAGAAACCTCTTGCTAAGTTCCTTGTAATGCCGGCGCACCTCGCCGCGCTGTGCTCGGTAAAACAGATGCAGGTAGGTGAAGAAAGCGAAATCGAGGTTGAGGCCAGGGGCCGAGTCGCGCTTCCTGCTAGCCATGCTGAATCTCCCCCTCCCAAGACTCCGAGAGCAAGTCTGTTATCTTGACCCTTATCGTTCCGGCGTCCTTCGGGATAGGGTAGAAGCCGCTTACCATATCATCCTCGCCTGGCACATCAACGACTGATGGCGTGAGTACGGCTCCGTCATAATTCCAGTCTACCAGCACCGACTCGACCAGCTCTCGCCAATCCCTTACGTCTTCCTTCATCAGGCTCAGCTTCTGTAGAAGGTTCATCGGGTAAAAACGCTCGATGACAAGATTCTCCTTCTTAACTGTTAACAGCGCCTCGGATGAGCGCTTGAATTCAAGGCGCGACTCATTTCGAAGGATATCCAAAACCTCTACGTCTATCTTGAAGGGGTGGAGTTCTGTCTTGAGGTGCGCGGCCAGATCGAGTTCGTGTCCCATACATACGAGCAGGAGCCTCTCCACCGGCCTATTCGGGCTCTCCGCGTATCTGTGTTTGAACGCCCTGTAATCGAACCCGGCGATCAGTTCGTTGAGGTCGGCACGGGTGGCGATTCGATTGATGGGCATGACCTTCACCATGCGCCCGTCTTTCTCGCCGTCGTAGACAGCAGCCGAAGTGGATGCCAGAGGCTGTATTTCAAACGCCTCAATCAGCAGT
Organism: uncultured Acidobacteriota bacterium; assembly: GCA_963726735.1. Classification (GTDB taxonomy): domain Bacteria; phylum Acidobacteriota; class Blastocatellia; order Pyrinomonadales; family Pyrinomonadaceae; genus QHXN01. The sequence goes on along the minus strand of CAVSDM010000016.1, from coordinate 694,454 downwards.
TCTTTCGCCTGCACGGGGTTACGAAACACGTCGTAATAGTTGACGTTGTGTACTTCGAGTCCTGAGTACTTAGTATCATCTTCACTTAAACGCCCCTGCTTTGGCGCAAGCTCCTCCGCCAAGCGGATCAGCCGCTTGGTCGTAATTTGCACGGCTCCCAGATTAATGTCAGCACCTATACAGCGGCGGCCAAGCTTTATGGCAGCCGCCATCGTTGTACCGGAGCCCAGAAAACAATCAAGTACGAGGTCGTTTTCGGCCGAACTCATTTTGATGATTCTCTCAAGTAACGCCTCAGGCTTTTGTGTAGGGTAATCAATCCGCTCTTTCGCCTGGGAATTTACGATAGGGATGTCGAGCCATAAATTTTGTACCAGTTGCCCTTTATACTCGTCCAAGAACTGCCTGCGCATGATCCTACCGCCCTTATCCTTTGGGAATTCTAGGCGCCCATCGTCATCCATCTGCTTCATCCGTTCTAGTGATACCGCCCATCCGTTAGCAGGAGGAGGGTAGCTTTTGTACTCGTAGATTAAGTTTGGACGGTACTCTGGGTTGCCGAGGTCACCCAGCTTGTAAATTCTGCCGTCTGCGGTTTTATATCGGTACCTCTCAGCTATGTACTTCCGCGTGTTCTCATCCTCTATCGAGTATTCCGGGTTGAAAGTGAATTGCTGTGTTTTCGCGACCCAGAAAATAGTGTCGTTAGCGATGCCCAACTTTTTGGAAGCGTAAGAGGTAGCCTGCTTTCTCTTCCAGATGATTTCGTTCAGAAAATTCTCACTTCCGAAGACCTCCTCAAGAATCATTCGTATGTAATGGCTTTTATGCCAATCGCAATGAATGAAGATCGACCCCTCATCCGACAAAAGCTCCCGCATGAGAATCAGCCTCTCATATATGAACTGTAGGTAATCGTCATTGATCCAGATATCTGTATATTGCTTCTCCTCAAATACGCTCTGGTCATTAGCGACCTGCTTTCCCCTTACCTTGATGGTTTTTCGGTAGTCGATTCCCGAATCGAAGGGAGGATCGATGTAAATGAGCTTTACTTTGCCCCTGAAGTGCTTTAACAGGTGACTCATCACTTGGAGGTTATCCCCCCAATAGAGCTTATTTCTCCACCCGTCAGTCTCGGCTCCGTGCAGCTCTTTTATTTGGGCGGGATAATATTGCGTTGACCGGAACGGCTGTTTACCTTTCCAGTTGAGCATAGGGTAGCCCTGAATGGGCTCAAATTCGTATGCGCTAACGATCTCTTCATCCGAAGAAAGATTAAATTTACGTGATGTGGGCATGGCTCTCCGCGGGCGACACTACTTGGAGTCGCAGTAGTACCTCATGTCGCAGGCTTCACATAGCTTTATAGGGCGCTGCGAGAGTTTGAAATCTTTATTAGAGATGCGCGTGACTACGGCGTCGAAGGCATGAACTGTCGCGCTGATGGATTGGCGGTTCTTTGGGAAAGTTACGTAAGGATTGCCGGACTCCTCACCCGTGTAATAGAGGTGCGTTCTGCTGACTTTATGGCCCGTCCTCTCCTCTACTAGGTGGGCGTAGACCTCAAGCTGCCTGCGATAGCGCTCTATTTTGGCCTTGCCTTCGGGGCTGAACAGGTCGGGCTTCTTTTCAGACTTGAAGTCGATGATCTCGACTGTCTCGCCCTCGCCGCTGATGAGGTCGATGGTGCCTTTGAGAATGTACGTGTCTTTAACTAGAGAGACATCAACCTCTGCCTCTCGGAGTCGCGACCAATCCTTCCCCTCACGCTTGACGTAGAGTGCGATCTGCCGGCGCGCTGCCTCCAAAACTGGGGGTGCCAGGTAGACGCGCTGACTCTTAGAGATGTTGGCGTAGTTGACGTTGAGCCATAAATCTAGCTGCTCCGGAGTTATCTTATGCTCCTCCCCGCGAAGCGCGGCCTTGTGGATGTCTTCAATGGTCTGGTGAATCAGCAGGCCGAAGACGATGGGGTTGGCGCGTACCGGCGAGAACTCAAGTTCCTTGAAGAAGCGGTACTGCTCCGAGCAGTTCTCGAATAGAGTGATATGCGACGTGAAGGAGTATTGCTTCTTTAGATCGGACTGCTTGATGTCGTCCAGTTTGATTTGCTGGAGGTCAACAGCCTGGGAGCGCCACGCGGGTACCGACTTATAGCAGTCAGCAAAGTACTTGGAGGGGGTCTGTCCCTTACCGTCCTTCTCCTGACAGGCGAGCGCCAGCAGACTCTGAGCGCGCGAGAAGGCCGTGTAGTAGAGCCGCCAGAAATCGTAGAACTTGACCCGGTCGAGCGGCTCAAAAGGCGGCCGCTCCAAGTAATTCTCCTCCAGCACCTCATCCAGTTCGGTGTGTGCCCGGCGCGGCACAGAATCCAGTGAGCCGACGACTACTACCGGGAACTCTAGCCCCTTGGCTTGATGCACCGTCAGAAAAGAAACACAGCCGGACGGCGCGTACTCTTCGGTGTCCTCGTACTCAAAGATGCCGCCGTCCTTCAGGAAGCGCAGGAACTGATTGAAAAGGTTCCTTATGTTCTTATCGAGGTATTTGGGGTTGAGCACAGTCACCCGATGCACATACTCGAACTTGTTCAGCAGTCGGGAGAAGAGCGACAGGTTCCGGGCCGGGCGGCTCTCCATCACATCGCCGAGAGAGCTGTTCCCCAGATACCGGCTGAATAGCGGGAAGTGAAGCAATTGGTAGAAGAGACCAGAGAATGCGTAGTCGGCGTTCTCGGCGAGCGTCAAGTGCGTCCGCGCCCTGCGGCGCGCCCACTCAAGCAGATCGGCGTTCTCCACCTTCCGGAGCTCTTTGGCAAAGGCTTCAAAGCACCGGTCGTAGTAGTCCCAGATGTGCAGGTGCGCGTCCGGCTTCCACGCGCGCGCTTGCGGGAACTGTGGGAAGAGGAAGATCAGCGCGCCTATCATTAGGTGAACCTCTTCGCGCTCGAAGAAGAGGTTAGACCTCGGTGAGTAGACCGGGACGCTGTGGGATTCCAAGTATCTGGCGAGTGCGACTACATTCGGGTTCTTTACAGAGCGGAAGAGGAATGCCACCTGATTCCAGTCCTTGAGCGTGCCGCATTCCTTCAGCGCATTCAGGAACGCGAGCACTTCCTCGTGCCACGCTTCAGGCGTGCCTTTGACAGAGACTTTAAGCACCGCCGGCACCTGCGGGAATTCGCCAGACCGGGGCACAGTCTCCTTCTCCAGACGGAAGGTTCTGCCGTCGCACCTCCAGTCTTTCGAGTCCATCCACTCGTTGAAAAAGTTAATGATGCCCGGGTGAGAACGGTAGTTGATGGTGAGGGGTATCTGTTTACACTGACCCTTTGGGAACTTGTCTTTAAATTCAAGAATGTTTCGGATGGTCGCTCCGCGGAACCTGTACAGGCCCTGGTCGTCGTCACCTACGACGCAAATGTTGGGCTCTTCACCGGCAAGAAGGAAGAGTATCTCCTCCTGAATGGTGTTCGTATCCTGATACTCATCGACCATCAAGTACCTGATTTTTTCTCGCAGCCTCGCGATAACCGATGGATGATTTTGAATGAGGTGAAGCGCCTCGACTTGAATTGTCGAAAAGTCGAGCGCGTTCGCCTCATCGAGTTGCTTATGGTAGAGCTTGTAACAGAGGCCGAGCGCCACGATACGCTCGTCGCCAGAGGCAGTCAGACGCTCGGGGTCGAGCGCCTCTTCGCTAACTTTATTGACCCACTTCAGAAGGCTTTCCGACTTCTGCCAGGAGGAGGTTTTCTCAGAGGCCCCGAGGATATGCTCATGCCCGGGGATTTCCTTATAGGAGTCGAGGTGCTGATACAGAAAGTACTGCTGGTCGAACTCGTCCAGCATCGGGAAGTTGCGTCTAAGACGCGTAAACTCTCGGTGCTCCTGCAACAGTCGCAGGCAGATGGAGTGGAAAGTGCCCAGGTACATCTCGTTGAGATTGAACCGGACACCGAGTTGATCGAGCTTGTTGGAGACGCGAGTGATGAGTTCTTGCGTAGCCTTGTCGGTGAAGGTGACGACCAACAGATTTTCGGGGGTGGCTCCCTCCTCCGCGATCAGTTCGGCAATTCGCTCGACGAGCGTAAAAGTTTTACCGGAGCCGGGGCCGGCGATGATCTGCACCGGCCCTGATGTCGCTCTAATCGCCTCCGACTGAGCCGCGTTCGGGTTCGACTGGAGTGGGCGGGGTCGGGGCATAATTGCTCTTCTAAATGAAAGATAGATGCAAGGCTGTAGCCGCCTTCTTACGACCTATCCTTCTCGGACGCCGTCTCGTTTTATTTAAGCCTTCAAGACATGGCTGCATCACAGGGCTATGAGGCAGACCAATGACGGGAAAGAGAAAGTGTGACTGGTTGATTTAAGGACGTTTAGCGGCTTGATCCGAAGTGATAGTCGGCTATGTTCGGATGGCGGTCCGTTGAGGTACATAGATTATTACGAGGCTACACCTTGCACTAGAATTCCTATTTAAATTGCAGGCCGGGACGCTCCAAGTTTGCTAAGAGCCTCGGCGGCCACAATTATATGGATAATTAGAAATTATGAATTGGCATAAGCTCGGCTGCCCTCATACATAAGTGAAGAGGGAAGAGGAGATACTGGCCATCGGGGATCGTCTGGTAGGTCTGCCATCGCCACGCATCCAGCGGAGCGATGGACAGTTGTCCTTGTAGATAATGTGGCGCGCTGGAGAGGTCTCCCTAGTACTGTCAACTTCACTAAAAGGGCTGTTTACCTTGTGTTACGTCTTGCCAGATTTTACCGAGCAGAAATCCTTTGAATAATTTCTAATTATCTAAAGTAGCTTGAGGAAGCTTAGGACTATGTGAGCGGATAGCTATCACATCTTAAAAATATCAGCCAGCTCGTGTTTTCCTGTCCCAGTAGCTTGAAACTTCAATCCCTCAGCCGCTAAACTCGGCATAGAATTCACCCCTCAGAAGTTTCAGCAAAGCTTTTTCATCTTACAGAGCGACCTCGCCTACAGTTCTGTCCTGAACTAGGGACAAGTCCGTACTATGCGATTGAGTGAGGCAAACGTCCGCTTTTTACATGGCTATTTCTCGACAAACAAACGGGGCAAAAAGACTGAGGCGGCATATCGCTCCGACTTGATCCAGTTCCTGGCCTTCGCAGGCGAAGAGGTCGGGCTATCTTCATTAAATGCCCCGATCATTGAAAACTGGGCCGCCCATCTCCGCGAGGAAGATTATGCTCCCGCCTCGATACGGCGGAAGATGGTGGCGCTCAAAGTCTTCTGCTCTTATTGGGTGCGTAACGGGGCGCTAACAGAGTCCCCGTTCTGGCGGGTGAAGCTAAGTTACGGGCGGATCGAACAACTCCCACGCGCCCTAACTGAGCGGGAGATTCGCTCCCTCTTGGGGCGAGCTTGGCGTAATTATTCAAGCATGTCGGCGAGTCATAGCACGTCGGAACCGGTAGCACGCAATGAGAACCGTGTATGGTCATCCCGCGAGTACCGCTCGCTTCGAGATCTCGCGCTCGTAGACCTCCTCTTCGCCACCGGGATGCGTGTGGGCGAAGTATCATCTCTAGATGTTCGGGATTATTTTTCAAAGGAGGGCGTCTTCAGGATACAGGGGAAAGGGGGCAGAGATCGGTTGGCCTTTCTGGTCGACGAGCAGACGGTGCAAATCCAGCGAGCGCACATGGAGGCGCGGGCACACATCAAGACGGACAGTCCGGCCCTATTCATAAATGCCTGTGGCGGGCGGCTTTCGACCCAAGGAATCACTAATATCATCGCTAAGCTGCGTAAGGAGGCACGAATCAAACGCCATGTGACTCCACACATGCTAAGGCACACCGTGGCAACGTTGCTGCTCAGGAACGGTGTCGATATCCGAGTGGTGCAGGAATTCCTCGGGCACGCCTCTATAGCTACCACTCAGCGCTACACGCATATCACAAAAGAGCACATGATTCGCGTCCTACGTAAGCGGCACCCATCCCTAAATCTTCGATCCTGCTCCGCCCATAAGAATCGTACCGTACCGACATCCTAAGCGGCATGCTGCATCACTAGCCAGGTACCGATGATTGCATTTGAAAGCCAAGCAACAACTAATGAGATAGTCGAAGTGAAGGTATCTCTCGTAAGACATTTCGGCAGGAGCGATTTTGGAGAAAAGCCGTCCACTAAGGCATCGCCTGTGTTGGGCTTTACTAACCATGTTGGTTCTTCCGTTGACGAACGATGGCCCTTATTCGGCACTGGCCTCTCCTGCTCAGTTCCTTATGGAGCCACGACCCCACGAACATGAAAATGCACTAATCGAGTGATGAGGATGACGCACGAGGAGTTCCCTCCAATGAAGGTACGTCTGAGATAACGTGGGTGGAGAGTTAGTCAACGGGCACGAATAACCCCAGCCCGAAGTGGCACGCGAACCCAAGCGCTAGCGGCCCGGCGATATCCTCTGCGAACTCTATCTCGAAGCCGGCCAGCCCGTACCCCGTCTCGCCTTTGAAGCGCCGCGTCTGAAACTCCGGCCAGCGCACGGGCGGGCGCTCACCCGGCACGTATTCGTCAACGGGCGTGACCGAGACAGGCTCAGGCAGCCCGCGCAGACGCAACTCACGCTTGAGTTGCTCCTCCGGCCTGTCGCGCGGCCGAGGGGGCTTCCCTGCCCCACGCGTAGCGAACCGTGGCAGCGAAAACGGCGTCATTGAGCGCCAGCGCCTCGACGGCCCGAACAGCAAGCCCACTCCCGTCTCCGCCAAGACCAAACGCACCTCTGGTCTGTTACCTCTTCGGTAGATCGCGCTTAACGCGTCGAGCGCCGCCACGTCTTCAGATCCAAAACGACGCGGCGCATAGACGGTGATGTGATCCAACTGCCCGTCGCCGTCCTCGTCAGTCGGCAGATAATGCGCGTGCGCGTGCCCCTCAAGCGGAAGGCCATTAATCCTCTTCCCTGTTATGACCTCGGAATGCTCCGTCCCCATACGGTTCCGAATAAGCGCGCGCCGCACCTGCTCGGCGAAAGGGAGCGCATCCTGCACGAACGGCAAGCTGGTTGAATGGAGCACATAGCGTATACAGTCGCAGTTAGTCCGCATTGTTGCGGGTTGCCACTGCACCTTCGCGGAACTTATGTCACTTGGATCTGCACTAGGAACTGCCATAACTACTCCGCAGGCGCTGCCCAGATCAACTTTGCTCGGGGCTTTCTTCACTAACGAATAGTCCGAGCCCGCAGTGTCGTCCGGAACCGATGGAGAGCGGGCCGTGAATCTCATCTCTGAACTGGAGATGGACATGCCAGGCAGAGAGATTTCGAAGATATTCAGGGCGTTGGTATAGGTTAGAGTGCTGTGAGCTGGGCCAGAACGGTGCCTTGCGCAGCACTAACGCTTCGAGTGATTCGGCCGGAAGGTCAGCCTGCTGCATCGCTTTGATTAGCAGGCGTTCAGCCTTTTTATACTTGCCGTCGTCGAACCCCGGTAGGATGACTGGCGTGATGCTTGACCACATTCTCGACGGCTCATCAGGAACATAAGAGCGTATAACGGCGTCTTTGGCATTCGTATAATAGAGTAGAGCCTGTTCGTGTCCGGCCTCGTTAACCAGCGGGTTGTGGAGCAATCGTTTAGCAGCCCAGTGGGCTTGAGAACCGTCGCCGCCGAACGGCTCAGCAATTAACACGCGCCGGATAATTCCGTCGGCATAGCCATGGCGTGTTGTCGGAAGCGGCAGGTAGGAGAAACGCGGCGAACGGTCGTCTCGACTTTTCGCATGCCCCGCGACGTAACGCTCGGTGCCGCCGGGGAATTCGTGTGAATCGTTCTTTGCAGCCTCGCATGCGACATGCCGCAACATTGCGGCGACCTTGAACACCTCAACATGGCGGAAAGTTGCCCAACTATCGTCGGCTCGCCGCAACTCGAAGCCGACGTAAGGCCGTGGCGCCGTTCTGGTTCCTTGAAGATAGTGGACTTTGCGGAACACATGCGGCTCTACCCGCGGTTGATAGCGCCGCCCCGTTACGCTGCTAAGGAGGGATTCATAACTCTGTTCCAGGTTGTCGAGCGAGCCCCCGACGGGCACACGTAGCATGTCTTTCTGTAGCCAAACACCCTCCCATGGCTTCCACCGCTGACCTCTCAGTGCCGCCGCCTCGTCAGCCGTGAGGACTTTGCCGTCACCCGTTGCCGTGTCAATACCCCAGCCTAGAGCGATCAGGTGCCTGGACTCATGACTGAGCAGTTCGGCATAGGGTCGGGACGATGGCCATTCTTCTTCGGCGATGGGCCAAAGGTAATGTAGCGTTCGCCCATTCAACAGCCGGTGCGGCCGTGCGACTTTCGACGTGAGCAGTTTCTGGCGATTAGATTCTTTGTCGCCGTCATTGTTGGGAACGTAAAAAGTGTATGTGGTTGCCGTACGGGCATCGGGCGCGACGATCAACGGCGCCTCTTTACGCTGCTCTAGCCAGCGAAATGCCTCAGCACGAGCGTCCGGCCACCCGTTCTTGCGGCAGCCCGCAAGCGACCCGGCCAGCAGCGATTGAAACAAGCGCCAGGGCGACGGCGGCCACTCCGGATCTTCGCCATCCCCCTTGCCGTGGAACAGGTCGTCGAGGAGCGTGACTGAAATGCATAAATAGCGAGTCATTACTCCTCCACGACGGGTTCAGGCTGCGCGGCCGTTTGACCCCGACGACGGCTGGCTTTCCGTTCATCCTTTGTTTGATCTAAGTCCTGCCGGGCGAGTTTCGTATCAAATACGCCGTCTCTGTCCTTCCCTACTCCGAACTTGCGCGCGGCCTCATCCGCAAAAACCAGCGCCTCGGCATGCGTAAGTTGAAACGGCTCATCCTGACCGTCATGTCTTACTAGATTCCACTCGCCGGGCTTATTCTTATTCGGGACGAGCTGGCAGCCTTCGCGCAGGAATGTTTCCTGCGGTGCGGTGAAGCCGACTAGCGTCAGCCCGAGGATGTATCGCCGGAGTTTCATTGTGCCGTCCAGGTTGTTCGGGCCAGCGCCTACCGCGCGTAAGGCGGCGAGATTAAGCGTTACGTCACGGCGAATCTCGCCGCGAACCTGAACGCCGCCGTGCGTCCACGGGGCCGGCGCGTGACGCAGGCCAAGCTCAGACCTGGAATCTTTCTCTTTCTTACTCTCCGGGGCATCGAGTAACCCGTCCGCCACGTAATCGACGGGTGGGTTGTACTGTGCTGAGCGGTGCAGTGTTTCTACGTTGAACGCGCGAATGACCGAACGCAAGATTCGCGGCAGCTTCGCCTGCGTGGCCCTAGAGTCCCAGGCACCAAATACGAGCGAGGTGGGCGCAATCTTTGCGAGCGGTTCGGCGTTTCCTTTATCAAGCAACGCGCGAAACGCCTCGTTCAAGTCGCCTGACAGACTGGAGAACCTGACAATAGCATCGGCCGCACGATGGCCCGCTTGTAACAGATTGACTTCCTTATCGCCGGCTTTAATCGTCACTTGGGGTACAAGCCTTGAGTACTTATCACGAAGGAAAATCGGCTCTAAACGATTTGCCTGTGCCCCGACGCTGTCGATCTGACAGACTTTTGTCCCATCGCTGAAGTGATCGATGTTATAGCCGAGCCAGTCTTCCTCTTCTTTGGCGCGCTCAGGCTTGGCATACGTCGGGGGGAAGATCACCGCGTCTTTGCCCTCGACAGGCACGAGCCACTGGTGCATCACCACTGCGGCAATTGCGCTATTGTCGTCTAGCCACTCGTCGTACTGCTTCAGAGTTCCCTCATCGTTCATCTGCCAGTCCTCCTATTCGGGATGCGTAACTGAAAGCTTTGTATCGCCGCTGGTCGTCGCGAAACAAGAGTCTAAAGCGATATCGTTGTTGCGGCTGAACGGGCACAACGCCACTGACAACTGCCGCCGCCACCGGGGCACTCAGAAGCCTAGCCCAGAGCGTATACTCGAACTCCCATTTCTGCTCAGCGGCACCCGGCCGGAACCTCTGGAGGCCGATCAACGCCAGTAGCTCGACGGCCGGATGGGCTACTGTTTCCGCACCCTGTACGTCTAGCGAAAAACCTACATCCAGAGCGTGCGTGAACCGCCTAGCATCGAAGTAAAAAGGCTCCACAGATTTCTTCTGATCGCTGGCGTTCTTGGAATACTCCTTAGGCATCCGCAAGATACAGCTGTGGTTGAAAAGCTCACTCAAATCCTCAATCTTCGCGAAAGCGTCCTGTGCGGCCCTAGCTACCTTATGAATCTCCTGTAAGCCGGCCCAAGTCTTCGGCGTATTCACGTCTTCGTCGCTCGTCTGCCACCAGTTCAAGTCTAAGCAGAATGGGTCTCCTAAAGAGATCGCGCCCGCGCGGGCCTTGGCCCCCAGCTCTTTTCGACGTTTTTCTTTCTCCGCTGGGAACGGCGTCCCTTCTCGCTTGAACCCATTTCTTTCTGCTTCAAGTGCGCCCCGCTCTTCCCGCTCATTCTCAGTCAGCCCGGATATCTCGCAATTCGCGATCTCCTGTGCCAACTGCCGCACGTCTGCGATCGGGGTGGTTGGGCAAAAGACTTTAAAAATTGTCCCGCTCTCATCGAACGCACCTTCCGCTCCCGGCCAACGGCGATGGGCTAACTCCAACAGGCCACAGCAGGCGAAAAACTGGCCCGGGTTAGTCACATCGACGCTGACGGCGAAACTCGGCTTGTCGTTAGTCATCGGCCCCCTCCGACGGGGTATCTTGTTGCGCCGCCTGCCGGGACGCCACCACGTCGGCACAGCGCACGAGTGATTCGAGCCATGCCAGCCCCCACCGCCCGAATCGTCGCTGCAAACGACCGTAGCGCTGCATCGCTTCGTGAGCGGCTTCCGCATTACTCGATTCGTGGTTTTCTACGTCCCAACCATCAGGGTGGAAATGAGGGCGGGCGTGGCCGTGGTGCGCCGCAATCAGGTGGAGTACGAGGTCCGATTCCGAAAGCCGGAGTACGTCATCTTTCTTTGCGACATCGAGTATTGAGCCGAATTCGTGCCGATAGCCGCCGAGCCGCCGCCAGTCCATACCCTTCGGCCCGGATTTGGCATACACGCCGTTGGGATACTTATCATTATAAATCGCGTGCTGCCAGCACCTACGATCCTTGCCGCAGTCATGCCAACGGGCCGCCGCGACGACCGCATCCTTCAACGAATCCTCTAAATCGAGCGCGCTGGTAATCCAGCTTGCGATTTCGGCTGCTTGTTTCAAATGGGCGTCGAGTTTGAGCTGCGGGCTGTCTTTGTAGGCTGCTGACTCAGGAGTTTCCGTCGCAGCTTTCTTGGGTTCGACCAGCAGCAAGAGGTGCTTCTTGACGGCCCGCGCGGCACCAGCCTCGTCAACTTCATCGATCTCATCCTCGCCCCCTTCATTGGGCTCTTTCAGCTTAACAACCTCCGATATGACCTTGCCGTAGCTTTTCGCGATTCGCGCAACCTCTCCACGGAATGAGCGTTTTCCTTCATACCATTCCGTGAATAGGTCTGACTCGGCGTCTCCATTGTAATCTCCGGTGAGACGTTTATGCCGGTACTCGCTTCCGTTGCTCTCAATCAAGACCCGCGTGCGCCTCCCGTAAATCTCTGCCACATCGAGGCGCGAGGAATCCTTAACCCCGCCGTCTAGAATTCCCTTGTCGGTTAATCCGCCAGCTTCCGTCGGCAGCACTACTGTGTGGTATTGAAGCGCGGACTCATCGCTCAGTACCTCACGGAGCGTGACCAGTTCTGCCTTACCACGCTCGGAGAGTTTGACGCAGCGTAGCCCTTCGCCCGCGCGCTTCGCGATCCTCTGAAGCTCTTTCGCCACTCGGTCAGTGCGGTCACGCAGCCGTTCGTGAGCCTCAATGCGGCAGTTCTCAAACCACTTCTCAACCAACCGGTCATCGAGTAACTGTTGGGCGCTGGCTTCCGCAAGGTATGTAACCTCCGATCGCCAGGCCACGTACGTTTCCGGGGGGTCGGAAGTTGCCATCCCGTGGAGGTACGCGGCTACTTCCGGCCGGCCCGGCAACTTCTCGCGGACGCTGGTGAGCGCCCATGCGTCGAGAAGGATGTCGGTAACGGGTACGACGTTCGGCTTAGGCGCGAAAGCCTGACTCCTTTCGTCGTCGCTCATCCTACGGAGCAGTTCTAGCAATGCGCGCGGGCTGGCGTCATGTCCGCCCCCTTCGCGCGGCGGGAGTTTCTCCAACGCCAGTCTCGTGTTCGCCTCGGCGCGCTCAATTGCTCTCTCGCCCTCTTGTCCTACGTCTTCTTTCTTTCTTTTTTCGACAATCACGTCAACGACGGCGCTACGTCCTTTACCGCCACGCCGGTTAACACGCCCCAAGCGTTGGATTACCGAGTCGAGCGTGCTCAGGTCGGAGATCATGTGGTCAGCGTCCATGTCAATGCCCACCTCTCCGGCCGATGTGCTGACCAAGTAAAATGTCTTCATCTCCGCCTGCGGCTGTGGTTCGCGGGGCGGGGGCGTTTGGTGAATGGCGCCGTCTTTAACCTCCGAAGATTGACACGAGGTGGTCTTGGGCGGCGGCGGCAGGAATTCTTTGTAAACGGGATTTTCTTTGACCAACCCATCGCGTTCATAACCGCGAATAGTGCCTGTCAGCAGCGCCACGCGTTGCCCGGCCTCCACGCCCAGAGCCTTCTCTAACCCACTCACGATTTCCCGTGCTGTCACCGGGGAGCGAACGTAAATTAATACCTTAGCCGCGCTCGCCTGATACTTGAGCGCGCGCTCGGTTATATCTTTAGCCAACAGGCCGGCCACGACATCGTGGAGAAACAGCGCTTTCTCGGCGTCTAACTTTTGGGGAACCAGCGGGTCGTTTTCATCCTCTGGTTCGAGGCCGATAGTGGAGTTGTCCTCGGCTGCCGAAGGAGTCGCCGAAAGCTCCATAACATGAATCGGACTTGGCTCCCCGCATCGCTTTTGTTCCTTAGCTATAGTGCAAAGTAGCGTCCCGAAGGCCGGAGTCAGATGCGATTCGTCATGAATAATAAGTGAGTCATGACCGATGAGCCCCGCGTGATGTGGACGCATCCGGTAAGTGTCGCCGTAGCCCGAGAAGAGCAGTTTGCTGCCGATCATGTCTATTGTCCCGACTATGATTGCGGGTCGTGCGGGATCTTCCTTCCACTCTTCGTTGTCAGCGAGTTCGCCCCGGAGGGTACTAATCCCGATGGGCTGGTCTGCGCTCAACGCCGTTGCCTGTCGCAAAGAGGCCCTTAACACGTCGAGGGCCTCTGTAAAGGGAGGCTCCACCTTCTCGCACCCGTGGATTCTATCGCGAAGCCGCTTGGCTATCTCGGTCGCTTGGTCTACCACGGTTCGGCGATTGACGATATAGATCAGCCTCCGGGGCAACTTCGCTTTTTCGTTGGCACTTACCTGCGACGCTAAGGCGATCAGCCAAATTGGTATGACTGAGGTTTTACCGAGCCCAGTCGGCAAAGCACACTTCGACAGTATGTTACCTGCGAGCAAGCTTTCATAAAGCCGCGTCTGCCAACGCAGCGGGCCGTAACCTGTAAGGGCTTCGAATGTGAAAGAGAAGTCAAGTTGGTTCATACTCCGCTCCCTTTAGCGCCTGTTGAAGCGGCAGTATTGCCTGCGCAGGGCACAGCGTTGATGAGTAAGGGCAGGGGTTCTATTACGGCCAGCTGCCACTGGTAATCGAACTGGGTGCGACCAAGGAAGGCGGAGCGGAAGAAGACATCGTAGGTGGTGCGGGGCGTGGCCGTCATGGCTGCTATTTTTCCTCAACGTAGGACATCGTAGGACAGACGTGGGAAGAGTAGTTCCCTGTCTCAGGCTGTCAGCGAAAATTTTTTAGCCGGGCGGTTCGGCGTGTTGTTGGAGGGCGTGGCGGAGGGCGGCGATGACTTCTTGGCGGAGGGAGGACGGGGAGAGGATTTCCACGTCGGGCACCCAACTGAGGATGAAGCGAACGAGCCCACGGCCGCTGGCGACGCGTAGCTCAATGGTGGTGGTTTCGGGGCGGCCGGGCGCGCGGGCTGTGCTCGCGACGACACGCTGCGATGGGTGGAAGGTGCGCTCGGCGAAGACGCGTGCCGTGACGCCATGGGCGCGCAGTACGACAGTGACGGGCGGGCCGTAGATGCCGTTGAAGCAGTTGTCGGTGAGGTACCGGCGGAGGTCGAAGTCGGGCGGCCGCTTGAAACGCTCGTCAGTCAGGCGCACGGCGTGGATGTGGTCGACGGAGAAGAGCCTGGGCTCGCGGTGCGTGTGGTCGTAGGCGACGAGTTTGAGGGTCGCGCCGTCGGGGTCGAAGTAGATAGCGTATGGCTCAACGACGCGCTCCCCCGTCTGGTCAGTGTTAAGCGAGTGGTAGCTCATACGGACGCGGCGACGTTCAATCGCGGCCGTCGTTAGCCGCTCGACCGTCGCGGCATGGGGGGCGAAGTTCTTTGCTGGTACGGAGGCAGTGCCGTAGACGTCGGCGAGCGCGTCCATGCGTTCGCGCACGGGGATAGGGAGCGCGTCGCGCACTTTGCGCAGAAGACTCTCGGCGTGGGCGGCGAATGGGGCACCGGTCGCTGCGAGCCCCACGTCTGTGACTGACTCCTGCGCCAGTAGCAGGGTCGCCAGCTCCTCTGGCGTGAACGGCGGAACGGTGTACTTATAGTCGCCGCCGAAGCTGTAGGTGACCTCTCGCCCCTCGCGCCGCTCCTCTATCGGGTGAAAGCGCGTCAGGGCGTCGATGTCGTGGCTGATAGTCTTCGGGTCAACACCGAATTCCCGCGCTAGCTCCTGCCTTGAGCGCGCACGTCCGGTTAGCTTAATCAGAATCCAGAGCAGGCGCTCCGTGAGGTCAATGCGGTATGTCATCAGCGTCGCCTCCCGGTTGCGTTGCACGTCACAAGAAGAGACAGAATTAACGGAATGGAGCCGAGAGTCCATAACTCTCGTTTATTTGCTCAGGGGCTAGAAGATAAAGTGGCTGGGTGGAAACTTAAAGATGGATTTGCACTCCTTCAGAAATGTCACTTCTTTAATTGGGCCACCCAGCCGGGCTAAAGCTACTCCCAATAAATTACGATGTCAATGGGATTTTCTCTCTTCCTTTCTTGCTATCCTTCTGAAATGTCACTGAACTTGAGAATCGAGCATCAGGATATCCAAAAGCCTTTCCACTGAATGTTCAGTAGTATCTCCCCGTCCTTTGTAGAGGGCCAAGGGACACGAGCGTGGCCGTCAGAGCAGAAGACGACGAGTTCGCGCTCGGCACGCGTGGTGACGACGTTGAAGCGGTTGCGGCTCAGAGGAGATCGGCCTCGACCTATGTTAGCGCCGCGTAGACCAACTTCGCGCCCGCAAGGTTCAGTCCGGGGTAGTAGTCAGAACGATACGAATGCTTCGGCAAGAACCTCGCACAATGGACGTGGAAAAACGACTTACCGCTCAATGCATACCGTGAGCCTGATCTGGTGAACCTCTGAGATGACCAATGCTGTATCTGCAACAGAGTGGCGTAAGTCTAATAAGTTGACACCTCTAACCCTGATAATTGTATTGCAATAGATCTTGCACGGGATTATTCTCTCGCTCCGTAGCATCTCCGCGTCGGACTCTTTGCGCTCGCGGCTTCCGGCGCTGAAGTTCACAGCCTGTCAAGACACACCAATACTTGGCCGCCAGTGAGTACGAATCACGGCAGCCTGGAGTACTCAGGACTGCGTGGGCTGTTTAGAACAGAGACAGCACGCTCTGGAGCAGACTCAGCGCGACCTCCGTCGCTGAATCTGCGACGGTAGCCTCACTGCTACCAGTGTCCATTTGCCCTGCAACGGGGGTTGAAATCTCGCCTTGCGTCGTAGCTGCCTGCGAAGGTTGCGCGGGCGGCGGCGCGATCATCGTCGTTATCTCTCCTGCGAAAGTGGGAAGCGTGAGCGCGAAAGTAAACACCAGCGCAACGCAGAGTCGGCGTAAGGTTTTCATATTGTTCTCCTGAAGAGGTTTTATCCGTTGTGTGATGGACGGTGGGAGTGAAGATCCTTACCTAACCGCCCGTAACGAGTTGCGACGGCGAATCTTAACACCCCGCCATGTTAAGACGCGCCTCTACACGTCTACCCATAACCCGAGAGAGGTAATCCTCACATGATCGTTTCCAGTCAGCTACTTCACCAGATAGCTGATCCGGCACTTCCCCAAAACGAGCGGGCGCGGCTTAGGTGCCAACTTGCCAAGCAGTTAGAGGACGTAGGGAACTACGAAACCGCGCGAGAGGCGATGGGCGAACTATGGCCGCGCGCCGGCGACCGCCCCGTTTTGGACGAACTGGATGAGGCGACGGCGGCGGAAGTGCTCTTGCGGGTCGGAACGCTCACTGGCTGGCTCGGGAGTACAAGGCAGATTGAAGGGGCGCAGGAGACGGCCAAGAACCTGATCAGCGAAAGCATTACTAGATTTAAGGCCCTGCGGGAGGAGAAGAAAGCGGCAGAAGCTCTAACGGAACTCGGCCCATGTTACTGGCGCGAAGGAGCTTTTGATGATGCGCGCGTTGTGTTCCAAGAGGCACTAAAGCACTTCTCCTATGAAGATGGCGACCTTATGGCCGTTTCTCTGTTACGTAGCGCAGCAATTGAAAAGCTAACTAACCGACTGAGTGATGCGTTACACCTACTTGTCGAAGCCGCCCCGCTTTTCGATGCGAGCAAAAATCAGACTATTAAAGGAAGATTCCATAATGAGTATGCTCAGGTGCTCCGGAAATTGAGCACGGCCGAACATCGAAATGACTATATAGACCGCGCCCTTATTGAGTATGAAGCCGCCAGTTACCACTTCGAGCAAGCCGGGCACGCCCGCTACCAAGCTTGCGTCGAGAATAATCTCGGATTCCTGTTCGGCACTATTAAGCACTTCACCCAGGCACATGAGCATCTGGATCGTGCACAGGCCCTCTTCACCAGCATGAAAGACA
Organism: uncultured Acidobacteriota bacterium; assembly: GCA_963726735.1. Lineage (GTDB taxonomy): Bacteria > Acidobacteriota > Blastocatellia > Pyrinomonadales > Pyrinomonadaceae > QHXN01. The sequence continues at coordinate 677,481 of CAVSDM010000016.1, read as the reverse complement.
GCGTCCACACCGCACAGGTGGACGACGCCCGTGCGCGAGTGTTGCTCGCCGAAGGCCGCGTCAGCGAGGCTGAGAAGATCGTCCGTTCGGCCGTGCAGGTTCTCGAACGCGGCGGCGAGCAGTCGCTATTAGCTGAAGCCCTCACTACACACGGAGTCATACTCGCGCGCATGGGCAGCCATAAGGTCGCACGCCTGACGCTGCAACGCGCAGTTGAGGTCGCACAGAATGCGGGTGACTTAGAAGCCGCCGGGCTCGCCGCGCTCACCATCCTCGAAGAGTTATCCGAGCACCTCCAATCACATGATCTGAGCGCCACCTATGATCGCGCCGCGGGACTGCTTTCAAACTCAGAGAATCGGGAGACTAAGGACCGCCTGCTGTCGGTCTCACGCCGAGTGCTGTTCCTCATCAGCTCTCTCCCTTCGCCCCCGACTTGGAAGGGCTTTAATTTTTACGACGCCGTGCTCCGCTTTGAAGCCCGTCTCATCGAGCGGGCACTGAGGGAGGCCGGTGGCATCGTGTCGCGGGCGGCGCAACTGCTCGGCATTGACCGCAGCAGCCTGGATGCCATGCTGCACAGGGGGCGTCACAAGGCACTCGAACACCTGCGGACGCCAGCCGAGCCGCGCAGGAGCAGCCTCATGTTCCGCGACGAGGTTGATTGCCCCGACATCCGCCCCGTCTCAATCTTGCACGTCGAGGATGAGCCGCTGGTGGCCGACGCAGTTCACATGACTCTGGACGGCGAAGGCTGGGCCGTCGAGACGTGCTCCACCGGAGCCACGGCGCTGGATAAGCTCTCAAGCGGCGCACGCTATGACGTGTTGATATTTGATAACCGGTTGCCGGACACGAACGGGATTGAGCTGATACGCCGCACACGAGCGCTGGCTCACAGGCAGCAGACGCCGATCATCATGCTTTCGGGTGATGATGTGGAGATACAGGCGCGGCGCGCCGGGGCTAACGCCTTCCTGCGGAAGCTGGAGGACACGCCGATTCTTCCCGAAACTATCGCGCGCCTGCTCGCACGTAAGAAGGGGCGGGAAGTATGAAACTCCGTAGCTTCGAGCAACTTTTCTCCGTACTTCGTACTGACTAAGAGTAAAGCAGACCGAGGGTGGGGCCTACCGTGTCTCAGTTTGAGCGCGGTGGCCTTACCTTTTTGGGCCTTCTGAAACCAAGGTGCGAACGATTTTGTGACTTGAAGCATAACTTTGCCATTTGACAAGTTAATGCTTCCAATAAGCCGTGACATGCTTATGCTTCCAGAGCGGGGGGCTTGGCTACGCTGCCACAAAGATCATGACGGACATACAGATGTATACGGACGTTTGGCTTGGGACGCGCCCTCCAACACCATCACATGTGGATGCACCAATGTATCAAAAGGTCGCTTCGTTCATCCAACCCAAGATCGCGCACTGACACCGCGCGAGGCCGCAGCGCTGCAAGGCTTTGATGATAACTTTATTTTTGAAGCTGACTGGGCTGCCCAACAAATCGGTAACGCGGTTCCGCCGCCTTACGCATACGCCATTGCTAAGGCACTCAAGAAGCAGATTCTTGCCTATGCCCCGAAGCGAAGAAAACACACTCCCCACGTGCAGGACACAACTCACACCGTGGAGGGCCGGGGCGGCAAATCAACCGAGAAAAATCTAATAGCTTTTCCGGCTCCGGTCCGCCGACGTCCGGCGATACGAAGGGCAGCATAGACCAGAATTCCTTTGACCCCTTGGTGACATGCGTCATTGGGAGCCCGGTCAGACGAGATAGAAAGCGTAAGATGTTAACATCGGCCGGCACTTCGGATTGTTTATAGGCGAAGGCGGCGATAGCTACAGCGGAGTAAGCCCCGAGCCCCGGCACATCCAGCAAGTCTTTCACCTTCCTTGGCACGCGGCCTTTATGTTTTTCAACTATGTATTGTCCCCCTCTCAGTAGCAGCGGCACTCGTTTTCTCAGCCCGAGTGGCTCTAAGACCGCGGCCAGTTCCTGCTCGCTGGCCGTAGCAAGAGAGTGCATATCTGGGTACTTCTCAATAACAGAATCTAACAGCTTGGCAACCACGTCCGCCCGTGTGCGCACCAGCAAGAATTCGGCCAAAAAGATTCGGTAGGGCGTTCGCCGCTTCCTCATGGGAGCTCCGCAGTACCGGAGTAGACCGCTCGATCTTTTCGCAGTATTCGAGCCGCCCGCGTAACCTTTCTCTCCGCCATCTGTATTTGTGGAGCAGTAACTACCGAGTTAGTTGATTGAGGCTGCTTCATTCATCCCACCGGATGTTCTACGGCCGACACAACCAAAACTCACTTACACAGACCGCTTAGAACTCCCGCTACAGCTTGATCCAAATGCGGAAATTCTATCCAGCACGCCCACCGTCGGACGTCGCCTCCGTCACGCCACCCCACTTGGCAAGAACGGGATCTGATAGGACACATTGTACCGAAGTGACTAGTGTTGAAACTGTGCGCAGGCCATAGATGACCCAGTTCCATGTTCTCTCAGAGATCTCAAGAGTTGCAGTTTCTGTATGGACAGTCACACGGCCATCATCATTTGTGACAACCATCCCGCCGTTTTTAAGCGCCTCAACGACCGCCGTTGTGTTTAGAATAACCATAACATCCAAGTCGCCAGCCAACAGACTGACAATGATTTCCGGATCCATGCGGAATGCCGTAATAGGAATTATGTATCGAACCTTCGCACTCGCCTTCTCACTTTCCTCAAATTGAGTACTCAATACGCCAATCCGGAGCTTTGCCTTCTTCCAACCCGTCGAAGATATAGCAGCGCCCATGATATCGCGCAGATTTGCGAGCAAACTCGGATGGTAGGCTATCGCCACCACGTTTGCATCGAGTTGTTTCCACATGACACCTCTCTTTAATGCCTCGCTGCATAAGCGTTGTAGCTGGCCCCAATAGTACGTTGGTGTCCATGAGGCCCTTATGTGCTGGAGGTGTTCAAAGTCTCCTACTGCAAGAACGGTGCTGGAGCCAGATCGTATGTACTCGTGTATGTTTCTTGACCGTTCTTCTTGCCGTTGGGTCCTAGCCAAGCCAGCCTCGCCGGATCCAGATTTTACTTCGATTATCTTGATTGTCTGATTAGGTAGCAGTACCGTGACGTCCCCCACACGAAGGATATTTGTAATATCATTCTGAATCGCAAAAACAACATCCGAAAAACCATATAGGGTCTCAACGACAGAGCGCTCGGCCAAATATCCAGCCTTTCCTGCCATGTAACCAGGAGTCGGATTACCCGCGTAAGCGAGAAGCCGAATCTCGTCAAAACCCAAGGCCGTCCATACGAAACCATCTGCTAATCGCTTTAGTCGCGCTCGCCTCCTGTTGTACACGGCTTTGATCACTTTATCTTGTTTGTTGGCCAGCATCAGTTCCTCGGCTTCTAAAATGAACTTGGACAGATCTGACTCAAGCTCTTTTATTATGTCTCTGTTGCCTTCGACGTCATGAAGACGAGAGTAGAGATTTCTCAACAGGCGATCTGTTTCAATATTTGCTTCTTTGGTAAGCATGAGTAGTTGCACCTTACTTTCCGGCGGGTGATGGTAGTGCGCTATAGACTACATTGAGTCGGATGCATGATCTCCAAATCAGAGCCCCTCTTGGGACTTATTCTGTATGTGTGCGGCTTAATCCAGAATATTAAGGCGTAGGCGGTCTTTGTAGGATCCTAGTCTGAGATGCGGGTTACTTAACGCTGCGAAATAGTCTAATAGTGAGGCGGTCCACAGCGTGTTGATCGACAGATTTAATTCCGTAAGGTAAAAGAAAGGTACCTTACTTTGCAGGCCCCCTTCACGGTTAAAATAGTGTAATGACGTGGAGGTGACGATGGCCTCCTCGCCTCTTATTCTGAGACTTTCCCGACTGGGGTCGGCGTATCGCGCCTGATATAAATTAAAAAAAAGCGTATCGTACGGATGCCGATAATCTATGTACCTGTGCAACATCTCATGTACCAGCGTCTCGATCAGGCCCTCACGCAGGTAGCGTACGTAATTCTCGTCGGGGGTGGGGGCCATGTAAATCGGTCCGCTGCCGACATCGCCGGCCCCTCGTATATTAGAACTGTGGAGGGAGACGACGGACACGTTGGAGTATTCTTCCACGCCATTGGCAAGCACCGCATTACCTACAGCGGATATTCCGACCGCAATAGGATCGGGGGACGTGTCAAATGAAAACAGTAAGACCGAATATTTATTCTTATACTTAGGATTGCCATAAACCGGCGGAGTCGGCGCGAAATCTCGCGTTTCGACAAAGAGTTTGTTATACGCGGAGGGGTAGCGGTATTTGAGTATTTCGACGGCCCGGGCGATGGAATAAACATTCAGCTGATCCTCGTATGTGTCGCCTGGAACGGCGACGTCGATATCGCCATAGCGCCAGAAGTGGGCGGCCTTGTCGAGGGGACCTTTTGGTTGTGCTTTGTTGAGCTTTCCAATCTGCTTATTAAACTCAATATACTTTTGCTCGCCGACGTAAGACAGGCGCTCGGAGTTAATTGGCACGTCAAACGTTATAATCGCAGTCTCACGGTCATAGGCTCTGATGCGCTTTTCGATCTCCTTATCGATTGCCTCCGCCTTAGCAAATTTACTTTGGTCGAAGTCGTTGCCCGTTTTTACCCACTCCAGTTTATGCCCCTTTAGGGAAGCGGCATCAGGGGCAGGCGGTAAATTAAATGTGATCGTTCTTGGCGACGCAACCTGTGCAGACGCCGTGGCCGCCCCTATAGCAAGAAAGAGAACAAAGGGGATGATAGAGCGGGACGCGTCAGACTTGAGTCTCATAAGTACAATCCCCTTTTTACCGAGTAACGGGCAAAGTTACTATCCCGACAAGCCGCACGTGAAGACGCCCGAACGGGCGTCTTCGTTTTTAGTCCTGCCCGACGGACGACTAGTCACGTCAGAGAGGGGCGCTGCTGCATCGGCGCAGCTTATCACCGGTAGCTACGATTTAGACACTCCCTCAGCAAAATCCTCTTGACTAGATAGTCCCCTACAACGTACGGTGTGCCAACTAATGTCAGAGGTGGCTATGCTATTTTCTCGTCTCCATGCTTCTACAACCTCACTGCTTACGGTTATTGTTGCTGCACTCGTTGCAAGTCCTAGTACTGTGCTCCCATACGAGATTAGTCCGCGGAAGAAGGTGCATGAAACCCTGACTGTGGTGGCAAGCGACTGTCTGAGTATGGCACCGCGGGAGACGGCTCCGTCAAGCTGCCTGCCAATGCCTGCGGGAGTCATGGGCGATAAGGCGCTTAAGGACGAGCGTACAATCTTCAAGACACCCGAACTCGGCGAAGTCTCTGCTGAGGAACTGGCCGTGGCAGTTAGGTGGTCGGATGATCCCACAGGCGAGGTCCGAGGGCGGAAAATCTCCAAGACAATTTTCAAGTTCGTCGTGAAGATGACGGGCCAATGCGAGAAGCGGTATAACCGGGGCATGAAAGACGGCCTGCTCTGCAGTTCACACTACGGGCCGCTACAGTTCTGGCATGCCATGGCGTCGCGCGCTGACGAGCCGACCGAGGAGACTCAGCGCAAGATGTTGGCCTGGGCAGAGTTCCTCTATGAAGTCGCCGTGGGGGACGATGCGTTTCTCGACGGTAGCTACTGCGAGTACTGGCGTGGGCAGCAGGGGCGAGAAGGTAAGGGTGAATTAGCGAGCGTCCTCGCGCCGGAGGAAGATTTCCCCTGCACCAAGGATGGGGAACCGTGGACGATTAGCACCCTCTTCAGCATGACGTGCAGGGGTGCCCGTTCCTCCGTAAGTTGCGATGAGTCGTTGGACCCGCGTGTTGCCAAGCTCAACGCGCTCGGCGCCCTGCTGCACATGGTGCAAGACTCCTACGCGCAGGGGCACGCAAGTCGGGGCCCGGCCGAGTTTATCCCGGGAACCAAGCGCGTAAAGTCCAAGTTCGAGTGCCTTCCAATCAATCAGTTCTACACGTATGGAGCACAAGACGACAAGAAGCATAGACAAGCTGATGCGTTCCCCCAGCCAGGGCAGTCATGTGCAAACGCCTCGACAGGCGTCCACGATCCGATACTGGCATCAGCGAATGTGCTTTGGTTTGTACAGCAGAAGAAGGGCGCTAAGGAACTCGCCAAGTACTTGGAAAAGCGGGTGTTTCCGCTAGCTGAGAGCCGTAAGTCTCACACCGGTGCTGGCGAGTTATTCGCCAAATAGTTCACCACATGATAAATCTTCAATTCCTAAATCCTTGAGTTACATTTTCTACCTTGGAAGTTAGAAATAAGACTTCCGACGGCACATTATTCCGAACTCAGCCTAAAACACTATTGGTGCGACAAGCACTTGAAGCGGGTGGGCTGATATGGAACCGCCTGCCGCCATTAGTAAGAGATAAACTTCTCGGCCAGTTCGGCTATAGTTATGCGGAGCCTCTCGCCCGAGTCATCACCCCTCTCCACGCAGATGTCCGCTATACTCAGAAGCAGCGCATGCTTATATGTGGCGACGAAGCTGCCCTCCTGGAGGAGCCTCTGGAAGTTGAGGAGGAACCGCACTTGCTCCTCGGACGAGGTAGTCATATTGGCGTAGTCGTTATATATTCCCGCTCGCGGGAAGCTAGACGACCGGCACGTCCTCATCGTAAGGCGATAATGTCAGAGCACCGATTGCAACGTATTTTAGTCGATTTCTCCGATTATAAGCACGCACTTTTAAGATCGTTGAGCCTTCGGTAGTACCAAAACATGCACTCAAGAGCTAACGAGAAAAAGATGAATGTTCTCCACTGCTCAAGTTGCACGAATAAATTCATGTGAACACTAGGTTGCAGGTTTTCAAATAGATGAGCTATGCCTATAGCACCCCCTATCGCTGCTGCAATCAAGAGGGCTCCGAGCCACCACAGCCTCAAGTAAATGGCACCTAGAGGCGCTACTCGCATGCGTCTACCGATTAAGACATCTCGCACGTTTTGCTTCTGCCCGGCTTTCAACTCTCTTTGCGCAGAAATCACAAAGTGGTAAGGAATGATCATGAATAAGATTGCTAAGGGTAGAAAGTAGTAGACACTTTTAAAAAAGGCTCCGTGGGCTGGGTAGGTCTGAAATTTTGCTTCGGTAATCGATACTCCAGGGAAAAACAGACCGAGACAGAAGTAGAGCAGCAAGGCTGCGCCGACAAATATCAACAAAGAGGCCGTGAACCCCATAGTCTTTCCTGCGGTTGTAAGCCTTAAATCAACACTGAAACCACATAGCGACGTAATCCAGATCCAGCAGAACGCCAGCGGCGCAATCATCATAGCGGTAGAACCAAATCGCTCGAACTGGTACGCAATTTCAAGAAGTATGGCAACAGAGTATAAGAGCGCATACAGCATGCCGCTTACGAGCAAGTGCCAAAGATGACTGCCGAAAAGGCTCCTTACTTCGCCGATGGCTTCTTCATTTTCGGTCGGATAGTGCCGAGAGAGAGTTTCAGCCCTCTGCGTTGGAATTTCTGGCCCACTCGCGTTCTGGCCGCCCTCCGGCCTCTCATATTTAGAGTCATCTACTAAGGGGAGGGCACTGTTATCTCGCGTACTCTCTTCTGGTAAATCTTCTTCCCCTTCCCACTTTTCTGTGACTTCGACGTTGAGGCGGTACCCCTCACCTATAACTGTTTGGATTATGTTGTCAGGCTTTTTGCCAATATCTTTCAGTAGCTTACTGAGTGTGCGCTTTGTCTCGCGGATCGTCTGTAAAATATCCTTCACCTCTGCGAATTCCGGCCAGAGACTCTGCCTCAACTCCTCATAAGTCACAACTCCACCCTGTTTCTTGATCAGGGCTAGAAGCAGATCCCTCTCCTTGGGCCTTATGGAGTACTGCCGGCCATCTTCTCTCACCATCAACTGTGCCTTCTCCGGGTATAGACAGACACCATCGAATTCGTAGAAGTGCTTTATTTCCTTAGGCATGGGTTATGTGAGCCTTCGCTTTGATTTGTATCAAAGCGATTTGATTAGTTATTTAAAACGAAATCCGTATCGTGCGCCTGACAGCACCACTAAGCGGTGTGCTGGCAGCGTCCCGGGGGAACCGGCTACGGGTCGCTTCATACCACTAGCCGGTCTTTAACCCATTTTCACTGATAAGGAGAAACTATGAAAGTAACGAAGTCGCTTCTCGTACGCTCCTGCACCATCGTACTTGGTTTTCTGCTCCTAGTGGGCGCAGCGTTAAGCCCGGCGGTACTTGCGGCTCAGAAAGCCAATCTAAAAACCTCCGGTGCTTACGATTTTCCTATCAAGCCTGGCACACCCGAGTGGGCCGCGCTCAACTCACACGATGAGATGTTAAAGGTTTCGCAGATTCCGCCGGAGGTGCTTCAGGGAATGACGACACGGGATCTGGTCAAGACCGTTCTCGATTACCCGCTCTACGGCGACATGCTAGCTCACAACATCTTGCAAGAGGGATTCAGTAAGGTCGCGGACGGTTTCAACGGGCTTAGAGAGCTGCTTCAGCGAAGCGACGCGGGATCAGTGTTGCTGGCGCGATATAGAGGGATGAGCCCCGCCGGAGTCAGGGAGGACTGGTCATTGGTGCAGCGCGGCAACTTTGACCGGAGTTTCACTTACATTGAGACGTTGCTTGCGCAAGATGCCATTCTCGCTGGCATGACTAAGGCTGAGCGGCGGGAATTGATGACAGAGGCGCTCGTGAAGAGTCAACTGAAGGGGCACTCCCCTGAAACTTATGGGCAGTTCGGGCGTGAGCGGGCGGCCCTGATCATGGGACGCATCCTGAAGAGTGAAAATTTCGGTCCGCTCAACGAGTCTGCGAGGGTTAATTCGGACCTCGATGGCTTTCTGCGCGACGGTACATTCACGACCGAAGAGGTGCTCTCGGAGATCTCATCACATGCGCAACGTCTCCTTTCAGTTGGGCTCATTGGTAAAAGGGTAGCCCAACCTGTGAGCTATACCACTCCGGGCCAATCACTTACCAGTTGGCTTGCCCAGACTAATGCTAGTCACAGCAACGCCTTCTTCAGAGAGGCATCCGCAACTCGAAGTCTGGCGGCTCCGGATTACGGCTCTTGGGTATATACCCCTAGGGGGTCCTCAGTCCCTGTGACCGTCGCGACGTATGAGCTAACAGCTGCTCAGATAGCTTCTTCCAACAACTGGGTGGCGACTTATTACCCGCAGGCTACAAGAGAGACTGATTCTTCGCGTAGGTACAACTGCCACTCTTACGCTTGGCACAGTAACTCTGTATACAACGACAAGTGGATGAACAACCCAGGGGATAATACCTACTGGAATGATGGCAGCTTCGTTGGCTCTTACGCCGTCGGCGCTGCTAACAGGAAGGTGTCGTACGCAAGTGATGATCATTCCGCCATCACTATCGACGCGATAAACTTTCGCTCGAAGTGGGGGCAGTTGCCACGAATGCGCCACGCTTACAACTATTGTCCTTACAATTCGTCCTCCCTCTACTACTACCAACAAGCCTAACCCGGCTGAAGGGCGGGCCTCATCTATACTGAAGGACTGCCAAAGTGGTTAGTAATCTCTAGGACTTGTCAGGCCGTATGAAAGTGATGATCGTCGTTAGACCTCCACTTTCATACGGCCTGAATTTAGCAAGACACTCTCATCAGTGATTCCATACAAAGGACTAACCAGAGCCGTATGAAAGGTTATATTTGTCGGCGACAGGCAAGCATTTAGAACTGCTATTTTACGTGCTCCGCGCGTAATCCTTAGGTCGAGCAGCCATTCGCGTGGCTCTATAACTTCCGTTGCGTGGCGATGCGATTGGACTGCACGAGGAGAATTACCTCGGGTTCGTGCACCTTGGCTGTACGAGACTCTGCTAAGGTACTATTTATGAGATTACTTCTAATAATAAAAGGCTCGCGAACCGTCCATGACGTTTTCGCAAGCCCTCTGCATCCACCCAACCCAAGGAATGGTAAAGGCGAGATGCTAAAGAACAGTTTAGCACATTAAAATGTCGTGCATCCCGACAAACTAATCCCTCTTGGTGCCACTCTTCTTGCTTTCCGGCCTGAAAGGATGACCTTTAGGACAGACTGTTGCTCCCGGCGCAACAAAACACCTGAGAGCTGCTAATTCAGTTCCAAGTGCGATCTCAGTCCGGCCACAACGCCTGCACCATCGTAGATCTACCACTTCGCACTTGCCACCACATTTTCGGCATCTGAAATCCTCGGCCTTTTTATCGCCAAGCTTAGTTACTGTTGTGCCTACTTGGCAGCGCAAACATCCAATAGCAATCATGTTATCTCCCTCCATTACTTCAATTACAAGAAGTTCGAGTAAGATTCTAAAATCTTTCTTTCTTACGCGCAATTTAGCACGTAATAATATCATTTGACAACGTAATACGTGCTCTGTATAGTGCGTCGCTAAGCGGCACCGGCAAAAAGATTGCTCTTTGACAGATGATGAGACCCTTGGAGCCGGCCAAGATAAAAACACCCAACCCAAGGAAAGGTTGTAAAGTTATGTCTACAGCTATGCCTGAAAAGGCTACGCTCAGTACCGTCACGAAGGAGTTCGAACACGACACGGTCGAACAGGCGCGGCAGGCAGCGATGGACGATGCTGCGTCAACTGGCGGTCGAGTTTACCCTTGCCAAGTCTTCTCGCAGGGCGGGCGGCTGATGGTTTCAACCAGCTTCCCGTTCGCGTTTTTGGCGCGGCAGGTGGTACTTGATCCCGCAGTGAAGGGGGGTAATCCTCGCTTCTCCATGAATCGGCCTCTCATGCCCGATCATGTTCGGACGATTCGTCAGTACCTGAGAGAGCACCCCGGCGACTACATTCTGCCTCCGGTGACCTTGAACGTGAGGAGGATTCCTCAAGTCTATGTGCAGAGGAGCAATTCTCCTGTGCGCAGCGGCTTCTTGGTGATTACCGACGCCACGACGTTCACCGTTACGGATGGGCAGCATAGGCTCGCAGCGATTGCTGGCTCACCCACGACGAAGCCGCCGATTCCGTCCCTCATGGTTGAAGCGCCAGAGTTCGAGAACGACGGCATGGCGGTGTTAATCGTTGTGGAAGGCGACATCGCTCGCGTCCACCAAGACTTCGCCGACGCTGCCCAGACCAAGCAAATCCCGGCCAGCCTGCTTGCGGCTTTCAACACCCGCGAGCCTGTGAATCGGATGTTGGCCCGCATCGTTGACGGGTCGGAATTCCTGAAAGGGCGCGTTGACGAAACGTCGAAGACGCTCTCCAAACTCAGTCACTCGGTCTTCCTCCTGAACCAAGTGCGCGGTCTCGCAAAGGAGTTGCTGGTCGGTGACTACGCCATCGCAGAGACGGCGTTGGCCAAACTGACCACCAAGCAACTCGCCACACAGGAGCAGCAGGACGCCTTTGTTGCCAGGGCGTTACAACTCATCAACATCCTGACCGAGCAGATGGAGCCGTGGAACGCCATCGCCAGAATCCCAGTTAATGATTCGATGGCCTCACGGATTCCTGATCTCCGTCAGGAGTACATCAACTTATCTGCGGCCGGGCTTATCGTCATCGGTCGCGCGGCCTTCGAGATAAACAAGCTGCCTGAGTCAGAGCGGGTAGCCAAGTACATCGAGTTGGCGACGAAAATCAATTGGAGGCGTGATGCCGACCTTTGGCAGAACACCCTCATCTTTGATGGCAAACTTGTCAACAACCGCGGCCCCGTGAAGATGGCTTCTGACAAGGTGAAGGAGATCATCGGTCTCCCGACCTCGACCGCCAACAACGCGGTAGCTGCTTAACGGCAACTGGTCACCCTCTCTTAAAAAGCCGCCGTGAATTGAGGTCCGTCTCAATTCACGGCGGCTTTTCCTTTGCGCGGATGTCCTCTCCGCCTGCATATCGGAACCGATAATGCAGTTCGCCATCCTCTTCGACGGTAGAGTGCCGATAGACGGGCTCAGCCCAAACTCACTTACTCAGAATGTTTAGTACTCTGGGGGAATGTGTACTTCCGGCAATCTTATATTTCCATTTTGAACTTCTGGCACATATATCCTTCCAGCGGGAAAATTATGGAACGGCTTCAGAAATTAAAAGCATGAGGATTTTGCTGCAATAGTGGCAAAGATATGCTTCCCGCCGCTGCAGAGATATGGGTAAAGTCACAGATTTCTCGACTTTGTAGTGAAAGCTTCGGACGTTTAACTCCGATAAATTCGCGCGCGCTGCATTTGCGTCAGCGTGGCTTAAAGACAATGTTTTCAACGAGGGTTATAGAACGGGCGGGAAACTTCCCCATCACGAAGCCTATGATTAAGAGTTGCCGGGCTGCTGTGACTGACGAAAGTTTGATGTGAAGAAAACCCGCCGCGCGGCCATCTGGGAAAAGGGTTAATGGGAGGTAGGGTTTCGCTGTATCAAGCTTTGTGTAAAGGAGCAGTGTGATTGAAAGCGAACTTCAACGTCTACCACTTCTTCGCCGGGGCCTTCGTCCCCTTCTGGCTGCTGTCGCGTCAGGAACTAAGCCCAGGCGCGAAGCTCACCTATGCGGCGCTGGCGCAGCAGGCCAACTCCCGCGGAGCCGTCCAACTCCACTTCCGGGTGCAGGCCACCGCGCTTGGCGAGGACGACGGGCAGTTGTCCCGCCACCTGATGGAGTTGGAGGAGGTCGGGCTGATCCAGGTCTCACGCGGCAACGTGAGTTCCGAGGACATCCGCGTCTTCTTCCCGCCCCACCCGTGGATGGCGGGGCTTGATCAACCGTCCCAAGCTGTCGCGCCTGAACCTACCACGGCTGAGGCGGCCATCCCGCCGCGGCTGTTCCCAGAAGCCGCATCACCTGCACACACTTCCCTCCTGCCTCAACGTCCGGCCACTGGCGCGGAGGCACGGCCGAACGGCCGCGGACGGAGGCGTGGCAAGGGCCGCAGGCAGTCGGAGTCAAAGCACGCATTCGAGGTCTGCCTGCAATTCGTCACGTATCAGAAGGAGATCTTAGGTCACGACCACATTTGGAACGTGACGGGGCTGGCGCGTTACCTCCACCTGTCGGGTAAGCAGGACGAGGAGATCGACGCTTGGCTCGCCGAGCAGGCGTCGGACGCTGCGTAAGTACCTCAATACGATGGTCTTGAAAGTTTATAGCCCGTGCTAGTGGCGCGAGTCACTAGCACGGGCTTTTTTTTGACCATGCTGGTAACACGAGCGCGGAACAGTCACCCCACTGAACGGCCCTCTATGCAGCAAGCAGCGAGTTAGTCAGCGGTATGGGATGAATCGTGCTGGAATTGAAGATTGCTGAGTGCGACGGCAGATGATTCTTAACTCTGGGACGACAATCTGACATGTCAGACAGAAGCACTTTGAAGAAATTCACCTCGCGTCGGGTGACAAATGCCTCCAGCGTAAATTATGCTGGAATCAGCCTTCGCGCCTTCCCCGGCGCGCTGCTCCCCATCAATCCCAACCCCAGCCAGAAGCCCCAAGGAGATCCTCTCATGAGCCTTAAAAAGCGTAAGCCACGCGCCGAGAAACAATATCAATTTTCCACTAGCCAGCCGCCTCACGAAGCACACTTCGAAGAGTTGCCTAATGGTGTTCGCACGCATCGGGCCAAAACCGAAAGTGGGACGCTCTTTTACTTATACGCCCGCGACGAGATGTATGGAACCTTCTGGTCAATGTTCTGCCGGCTTCTTCTCGCCGCGCGCTTCGGCCGCCCCGTCGACTTCGAAGAGATCGCCAAGAAAGTCGGGGCCGACGAGCCTTACGATATCAGCCTAGAAGTTAGTCAAGCCTTCGCTGACGACGCGGAGGCATGTACGCAGCATGCCCTTAACCTGCTCGACACGCTCGTCCCACAGTTACTCGCCCACGTCTCTGAGCAGCTCGTTTTTGAGGTCTTTTACCGCACGATGTGCGACCGCCGCGGCTTAGGGTGTTACCAATTCCAGGCGAGCGAAGCCGAACTCCTGAAGTTGTTCTCGGAGCACACCGTCAAGCGGCTGAAGCAGCGTGTCACCCCGCGCAAGAGACCTAGCCGGAAGTTGGAGTGGATGCCCGAGAGGTGTGAGGAGTACCTCGTGGCCTACGAACACGCCCTCGATGTCCTTCAGCGGGCTAAAGCCATCTGCCAGCGCAACGGCGACGACGAATGGGAGAAGATGCTGCGGGCTGTCTTCCCGGACCTGCCCACTCGCTTCTACCCCCGGCTGCAACTCAGGGGTGACGGCGAGCCGCACGAGTTGGCCCGCGAGTACGCTGCGGAGATGTTCGGCGTCAACAACACCTCCTACCTGAAGAAAGTGATCCAGAAGGCGCGAGAGGCACGTCTGCGGAAGGCGGCCTGACGCGGGACAATTATTTTCATTTTTTAATTGTCCCATTGGACGGACGATTCAGGGCGACGCCCAAAAGCGTCACGCAAATGGGGCGTGCGCGCGCCCGGCCCAGTCTCCTATGGTGAAGTAGTGGACACCTTCACAGGTGTCTACGAATTTCAAGTAGTAGGAGACGATCCATGTCGGGACAGTTAATTTTCCGCGGTGACGACAAGTGGCTTCTGCGAGCCTACGCCGGACGCGACGCCGTCAGCGGTCGGCGAAGATACAAGAGCGTTACCTTTAGGGGTAGCAGGGTTGCGGCACGAGCGCGACTCGACCAACTGGTGCGTGATCAGCGCGAGTGGAGGCCCACGGAGGCGGGAATGAGCGTGGACGCGTTCCTTGACCAGTGGCTGGAGCGCGTCGCCTCGAACAAGTACGCATATAAGACCTTCCAGAATTATCGATACTGCCTGGGGCTCAATGTACGGCCGGTAATCGGCCTTCTACCGATGGCTGCGCTATCCCCGGCGGACGTGCAGCGTGTCTTCACCCGGATGCGGGAGAAGGGTACCTGCTCTAATACGCGCCGCCGCATTTTCTCCGTCCTGTCGAGCGCGCTTGACGTGGCCGTCGAGTGGGGCATCCTCGCGCAGAACCCGGCCGCTCAGGTGCAGATTCCGCGCCGCGAGAAGAAGGAGATGCGCGCGATGAACCGGGAGGAGGCCCAGAGATTCCTTGAGGTCACAGATCGTGGGAGATGGGCCGAATACTTCCGCACGATGCTCATCACTGGAATGCGGCCCGGCGAGAGCTACGCGCTCCGATGGGAAGACATAGACTTTGAACATGGCGTCATCTCCGTCCAGCGTTCCCTGATCTGGAAGGACTCACTCGCGGATGGCTGGATGCTAGTCGAGCCTAAGACCGAGCGCGGACGCAGGCAAATTTCTATCCCGGGTTCGCTCGTCGAGGGACTTCAGGCTCTCAGACGCCGTCAGGACGAGGTTAAGCGCAAAGCCGGCAACCTATACGAAGATCAGGGCTTCGTTTTCGCCAACCGGTGGGGCCGGCCCCTTTACCCCCGACAGTTCATCAGGTGTGTCTTCAAGGTCGCCCTCGTCAGGGCGGGGCTGCCGAGGACTATCCGCCTCTACGACCTCCGCCACACGAGCGCCACGCTGCTGCTGAAGGCGGGAGAGCACATCAAGGTGGTTTCGGAGCGGTTGGGGCACTCGAACGTCTCGATCACGCTGGAGGTATATGTCCACGTTCTCCCCGGTATGCAGGAAGGCGCGGCGTCGAGAATCGACTCGCTACTTCAGGGGGAGCCGAAATGAGGCACACCAGCGGCACACCGCGAGGCACACCAGTCCGCTGAAGCAAGGGGTGATTCTTCTCCCAAGTCATAAGCCTTCAACAGATTTGGGAGCCCCGGCCATCTCTTTTGTCCTTTCTCCGTGTATGTAGCCATAACGAGCGAGGAGCGCCGCTCGTCATGCCGCTCCGAAGCAGGAGCCGAGTTGAAGGTCGTGAGTCGCCGGTGTCCCGTGAATGGCCGGAAATTCCAGGGTGAAGTTTTGTCATGAGCACGATTGATTCACTTGTCAGGCAATACATAGTGGATGAGGTTTCCGAACACCTGCCGCGGATAATCGCCGATCAGCTTAAAAACTCGGCCCCTTTACCCGAGTGGCTGACGGAAGCACAGCTCGCAGAATACTGGCAGCTTCGAAATCCGAAAGGTGAATTGACGACGGCCGGCATCCGCTCTTGGTCTGATCGCCCGCCCGACGAGCACCCCCTCCCCTACGCCAACATGGGCGAGATACGTCGCTACAAGCGCGCCGAAGCGGACTGCTGGGCGCGCGAGGAGGTCGAATGGCAGAGGGCGCGCGTGACGCGTCGCAGGGTGAGGCTCGTCGGGGGGAAGTAATGGTGACACGGGGCGGGCCGCGGGGTAAACTCCCTCTGCTTTGGCGGCTGCTGAACCCGTAACAGGAGGATGCAGCTTATGTCGGTTTACAAACGGTACAAGGGGAGAAGGCTCAAGCCGGAGGACAAGGACTGGGATAAGGGTAAGTGGTGGATGGAGTTCCAGCTCAGAGGTTATGACGTCCACGAATCCATCCCCGGCGCGCGCACGAGGGCGCAGGCCGAACGCGCCGAGAGCGCGATCCGCGAAGCCATCTACAACGGCAAGTACAACAAGGAGACGCAGACAAGGCGGTTTTCGGAATTCGTCGACGAGGTGTACCTGCCTTGGGCCAAGCGGAACAAAGCGTCATGGAGGAATGATGAGAGTCGCGCCAAGGCTCTCAAGCAGTTCTTCGGCAATCGCCCCATCCGGGACATCACGCCGATGCTGATCAGGCGTTTGAAGAACGATCTGCTAGGCGAGAAGACGAAGCGGAAGGCGCTCCGCAAAGGGACGACGGTCAACCGTTACCTCCAACTCCTCTCGAAAATTTTCGAGATGGCGTTCGAGGAGGGGCTGATTGATCTGAACCCGATGCGGCGCGTGCCGCTCGAACCGGAGGGCGAAGGCCGGGAGCGTTACCTGACTCACGAGGAGGAGAAGAGATTGCTGCCCGTGCTTACGGGACGACTCGCGCACCTGCGCGCGCCTGTCATTCTCGCCATCGACACGGGGATGCGCAAAATCTCAGAACTCCTCCGCCTGAGGGTCGAGCACTGTAACTTCGGCGGCGTGCCTTTCTTCTTCAACATCAACGGGCGGGACGTTGAAGTACTTCCCGACCACCTGCTCGTCGAGAAGAGCAAGAACCGCAGGCCCCGCACCATCCCGATGACGCCGCGCGTCCGTACGGAACTCCTGCGGGTCATACAAGGCAGGGCCGACGGGCCAGTCTTTTCGAGCGCGCGGACGGGCGTCAACCTCAAGGAGATAAAGAGGGGGTTCAAGACGGCGTGTAAGCTGGCCGGCATCCCTTACGGTCAGAGCACGCCCGGCGGCATAACCTTCCACGATCTCAGGCACACGTTCGCCACGCGGCTGGCGGAGAGGGGCGTGGACGAAAGCGTCAGGATGGCACTGCTCGGGCAGTCCAGCCTGAAGATGGTGCGCAGGTACAGCCATGCCACGCCAGAGGCGATGGCCGAAGCAGTCGGTCAGCTCGCCCATCCGGCGGGAGATGTGCTCGACTTCAAGCGGAAGCAAGGCTGAGTCCGCCAAAAGTCCGCCATCTGGCGGAAAGGCGGAAGGGCGAGCACGCACCCGCCCTTCTAAACAGTTGATAGCTGAAGAGATGTTGGTAGCGGGGGGGAGACTCGAACTCCCGACCTTGGGGTTATGAATCCCACGCTCTAACCGGCTGAGCTACCCCGCCACGTTGGAAGGGTTAATTATAAGAGCCGTCGCGGAAAGGTCAAGCGCGGGCAGGTTTGCGCGCGGGTGTCGGGGAACGTATCATTTGCGGGGCGTGCGCGGGCTGCAACATCCCGCGCACGCCCACATTCTGTGCGAAAGAGAGGGGCGGTTCATGAGTGAGCTTGTCCACCGGCCGAGGCGGCTGAGGCGGCGCGAGGGCGTGCGGGCGCTGGTGCGCGAGGCGCGGCTGGCGCCGGAGGACCTGATCCTGCCGCTCTTCGCGTGTCCGGGCGAGGGCGTGCGGAAAGAGGTCTCGTCGATGCCGGGCGTCTTCAACCTCTCGACCGACCAGATCGCGCGCGAGGCGGCGGCCGCCTTCGACGCGGGCGTCCCGGCCGTCATCCTCTTCGGGCTGCCCGAGTCGAAGGACGAGACGGCCACGGGCGCGTACGCCGAGCGCGGCGTCGTGCAGGAGGCCATCCGCGCCGTCCGCCGCGCCGCCCCCGAGATGGTCGTCATCGCAGACACCTGTCTGTGCGAGTACACCTCGCACGGCCACTGCGGCGTGGTGCGCGGGGGCGAGGTCTTGAACGACGAGTCGCTGGAGCTGCTCGCGCGCACGGCCGTCAGCCAGGCCGGGGCCGGCGCCGACATCGTCGCGCCGTCGGCGATGATGGACGGGCAGGTCGGGGCGATTCGCGGGGGACTGGACGAGGCCGGCTTCGAGCACGTCGCCGTCATGTCGTACGCGGTCAAGTACGCGTCGGCCTTCTACGGGCCGTTCCGCGAGGCGGCCGACAGCGCGCCCGCGTTCGGCGACCGGCGCGCATACCAGATGGACGCCGCCAACGCGCGCGAGGCGTTGCGCGAGGCCGAGTTGGACGTGATGGAGGGCGCGGACTTCCTGATGGTCAAGCCGGCCGGCCCCTACCTCGACGTTCTGCGGCAGGTGCGCGACCGGTTTGATTTGCCGCTCGCCGCCTACCAGGTCTCGGGCGAGTACGCGATGCTCAAGGCCGCGGCGCAGCGCGGCTGGATCGACGAGAAGCGCGCGATGCTTGAGACGCTCACGGGGATCAAGCGCGCGGGCGCCGACGTGATCCTCACCTACTACGCCGTCGAGGCCGCGCGCGAGTTGGCGAGGCGCTGAAGTCGGCCGCACGATAAAGAGAGGGGCCCCTCCGACCGCGAGTCGAAGGGGCCCCTCTCTTTTATCTACTCGAACCGGCGGGTCAGTCTAATTCGATCTGCGCCCGGGGCCTTCGTGCGCGGGTCGTTCATGCGCATGAAGCCGATGATGGCGCAGACGGCGCCGAGCGCGACGAAGAGGTTGAAGAAGGCGGCCATGCCGACGACGTTCTCCGAGTTCGTCTCGTTGATGCCGTAGACGGCGAAGACGAACCACTGGACGTGATAGAGCAGCAGGCAGACGGCCGAGATGGCGAACCAGCGCGGCGACTCGCCGAAGGCGCGCGCGCGCGCGAACCCTAGGGCCGCCGCGATCAGCCACCCCAGGCCGCCCACGCAGAGCAGCCCCATCACGACCCATGGAAAGTAAGACGGCAAACGCATCTGCGCGAAGGCCGCGAAGGAGGAGGAGAGCATCGGGCTAGTCCTTTCGGGTCTACCGGACGGGGTTCGGCAAAGGATAGGCGCCGCGGGCGCCGTCGGCAGTCGGTCGCGACGACGCCCGCGGCGCCCTCTGGAGTGACGCGGTCGGAGGGGCAGACTCCCGTGCGCCGAGGCGGGGCCGCGCGAGACGCGGCCTCCGACTCAAGGAGGGGGAGCCGCCGCCGCCCGTCACTGTGTGATGTGTATCTCCTCTTCCGCCCCGGAGTGGCGTATGAAGATGGCGAGCGCGCAGACGCACAGCACCACGAAGCCCCCGATGGCCTTCCAGAGGTGCGGCGTGTTCCCCTGCGGGTCGGTCGTCGCGGCGAACAGGTAGAACTGGTAGATGGCGAAGGCCAGCGCGGCGACCCCCACGACCCCAAGCAGAACGTCAATCAGGCTCTTCATGTTGAACCTCCTGAGATCGGTTAGTCTAACTCCCGTCGGCTTGAAAAGGTTAAGCCGGAA
This sequence comes from uncultured Acidobacteriota bacterium, assembly GCA_963726735.1. Lineage (GTDB taxonomy): Bacteria > Acidobacteriota > Blastocatellia > Pyrinomonadales > Pyrinomonadaceae > QHXN01. The sequence goes on along the minus strand of CAVSDM010000016.1, from coordinate 657,723 downwards.
AAGTTCTGGAGAATTTGCCGGGTTTTGCTCCGAACGGTATTGCTCTGGTTTCGCCGCTATGTTAGCGCCGCGCCCCGCCGGACGCAAGGGGTTTGTTCCGCCTTCCGTCTGCTACAGGATCAGCCTCTTGTCGCCGGCGCGGCGGGTGACGCGCTCGCGGTCGAAGTATTCGAGCAGCGGGATGGCGTACTTGCGCGAGACGCCGGAGAGTTCTTTGAAGGCCGCCACGTCGATGAGGCGTTCGGGCGTGCGCGCCGCGTAGTCGCGCAGCGCCGCCGCGAGCCGCCCGAGCGCGTCGCGGTGGAAGAGCAGGTCCTCCTTGACCCGCACGAGCGCGCCCGAGTCGAGGAGCAGTTGGAGGAGTTTGCGCAGGTGCTCGCGCCGCGCGCCGTCCCCGCCCGCGCGCGCGAAGGCGTCTTCGAGCGTCGGCGCTTCGAGCGCCGCGTCGCGGTAGACCGCTTCGAGCCGTTCGCGCAGCGCCGCGTCCGCGGGCGAGAGGTCGAGGCTGTGGCCGGCCGCGCGGACGAGGTCGCGCTCCGCGACGAGCGCGCCCGCCTCTTCGGCGCGTCTGAGCGCCGCGCGGAAAATCTCGGGCGCGGCGCGTGTGAAGACGCGCTCGCGCAGAGTCTCGCGCGCGAGTCCGCGCGACAGTGGCTCGCGCCGGTGGTGCGCCTCCGTCTCCGAGACGGCCGCGTCTTGCAGTCGCCGCAGAACTTCACTTGAGACCAGAACCCCTTCGGCCTCGAACACGGAGCCGCGACCCTGGCCTTCGGCGAGCGCGGAGGCCAGCACGTCGTCGCGCCAGCCCGTGCGCGCCGCCGCCTCGTCTCGACGGAGCCCGCGCGTCGCCCGCCGACCCGACGAAGAAGGCGAGGCGCGCCGCGCGGTCGGCCCCTTCGAGCGCGACGAGTGCGTCGCGCGCCGCCGCACGCTCGCGCCCGCGGTGCTTCGCGGCGTGCGCGTCGAGGACAACGCCGCCCGCGAACGTTTGCTGCGGCGAGTAGGTGCGGAGGATGAAGCGGTCGCCGGGGAGCGCGACGACCGGCGATTCGAGCCGCAACTGCACCAGCCCCGCGGAGCCCGCCGCGACCTCGCCCGATGCTTCGAGCACGGCGACGCGCGCGAGCGCCTCCAACGCGCCGTGGTGGACGCGGACTCTCTGCCGCGTGCGTAAAGGTCGAGGCGCGTCGGCGAGCAACTGGACGCGCGCGTCGATGATCTGCGTCGGCCGCAGGCGCCCGACCGGCGCGAGCACCATCCCGCGCTCGACGCCCGCCTTCTCGACGCCGCCGAGGTTGACGGCAGTCCTCTGCCCCGCACGCGCCTCGCGCACCGCGGCGCCGTGCACCTGCAAGCCGCGCACGCGCACGCGCGCCCCCGCGGGCAGCAGCTCAAGCTCCTCGCCCTCCCTGATCTCGCCCGCCACGAGCGTGCCCGTCGCCACCGCGCCGAAGCCGCGCATCGTGAACGAGCGGTCAACGGGCAGGCGCGCCACCGCGTCCCCCGCACGCTCGGGCGCCGCGAGCGCCGACTCACGCAGCGCCGCCTTCAACTCCTCCATCCCCTCGCCGTTGCGCGCGCTCGCGGCCACGACCGGCGCGCCTTCGAGGAAGGAGCCCGCGACCAGCTCCGACGCTTCGAGCCGGACGAGTTCGAGCAGCTCCTCGTCCACCGCGTCCGACTTCGTCAGGACGACGAGGCCGGCGCGGACGCCGAGCAGGCGGCAGATGTCGAAGTGCTCGCGCGTCTGCGGCATCACGCCCTCGTCGGCGGCGATGACGAGCGCGACGAGGTCGATGCCGTGCGCGCCCGCGAGCATGTTCTTGACGAAACGCTCGTGCCCGGGCACGTCCACGAAGCCGACGCGCACGTCGCCCAGGTCCAGCTCGGCGAACCCGAGGTCGATGGTGATGCCGCGCCGCTTCTCCTCCGGCAGGCGGTCGGCGTCCACGCCCGTCAGCGCGCGCACGAGCGTCGTCTTCCCGTGGTCGATGTGGCCGGCCGTGCCGACGATGACAGATCGCATAGCTCTTTTATCTTACTGCCAGCGGAAGACGCTCAGGATGTCGGAGAAGTCGTCGCGCCAGACTTCGAGTTCGTAGACCGCGGGGTCGAACTCGGGCCAGTTCGGGTCGGAGGCGAGCGGGCCGAGGTCTTCGACGTTGCGCGCGACGGCGACCCAGGTCGAGGGGTCGAGTCCTACGTCCGAGCCCTGTCGTCCGTCGTCGAAAATGCGCGAGGCGAGCCCGGCCTCGCGCGCGATGCCGCCCGCGACGCGTTCGAGCTGAAGGCTGCGGTTCGAGACGTGGAAGGCGATGAGGCCCCCGGGCGCGAGCTTCGAGATGTAGAGCGCGAGCGCCTCGCGCGTCATGAGGTGCGCGGGCACGGCGTCCGAGCTGAAGGCGTCGAGGACGATGAGGTCGTAAGCGCCGTCGGCCGCCTCGCGCAGGCGCAGGCGCGCGTCGCCGAGGAGGATGTTCGGCCGCGCGCCCGCGCAGGCCGAGAAGTACGTGAAGAGCCGCGGGTCGCGCGCGATGTCAACGACCAACGGGTCTATCTCGTAGAACGTCCACGCCTCGCCCGCGCGCGCGTACGCGGCCGTCGTCCCGGCGCCGAGCCCGACGGCGGCGACGCTGCGCAGGGGCCGCGGGCTCACCCTCGCGTGCATCGACTTGAAGACCGAGCCGAGCGGCCCCTCGCGGTGGTAGTAGGAGACGGGCTCGCAGACCCGCGCCGCGTCCGTGTACTGCTTGCCGTGGAGCGTGCTGCCGTGATTGAGCCAGTGGACGGTGTCGTTCACGTCGGCCTCGACGCGGTGCGTGCCGTAGAAGTTGCGCGAGGCGTGCAGCGTCCGGTTCCCCGACTCCGCGAAGAGCATCGCGGCCAGCACGACCGCCGCGAGGCCGAGCGTGAACCGAACGGGGCGCGGCGCGAAGAAGTGGTTGAGCATGAAGAGCGGCACGCCGAGCGTGACGGCCGCGCGCTCGACCCCCGTCAGCTCGAACCGCCGCGTGACGAGCATCAGCGCGCCCGCCGCCAGCCCTATCGATAGCGGGAGCAGCACGTCCAGCCAGTCCCAACGCCCGACCCCTTCGTCGTCTTCGACCCTTTCGACCGGCGGCCCGACTCCGCCGACTTCGCCCGCGCCCGCCGCCGCCGTCGCGAAGATAGACGTTCCGACCGCGGCCCTCTCATCCTTCTTCCTCGCCCCCAGCCTGAGGCCCAGCAGCGTCCCGCCGGTGGAGCGGTAGGCGGGGCGCAGGTAGCTCGCGAGCAGGATGACGAGCGGGTACTCGGCCACCGTGTCGAAGACGAGCGGCGCGACGACCGCGTTGAAGAGCCCGCCGAGCACGCCGCCCGCGGCGAGGCACAGGTAGAACTCCGCGAGGTGTGACGCCGCGGGCCGGTCTTCGGCGAGTTGGCCGTGGCAGACGAGCGCCGCCGCGAAGAGGAAGGCGAGGTGGAAGAGGATGAGGAACCACGCCGGCCGCGACGCCCCCGACAGGTAGACCATCGCCACCAGCACCGCCGTCGCCGGCACCACGCGCGCCGCGAACCCGCGCGGGAGCTTGAAGCCCCGCGCGAAGACGATGACGAAGCTCAGCAGGTAGAGCGCGAGCGGGATGACCCACAGCAGCGGCACGGCCACGAGGTCGGTCGTGACGTGCGTCGTCACACCCAGCACGAGGCTCGAAGGCACGAACGCCAGCAGCACCCAGCGCAAACGCCGCCTCACGCTCAAAGGCTCCGCGGCGGCGGACGAAGACTCCTTCCCTTCAACCATCCCGACGGGCCCGCGCGCGTAACGGAAGACGAGGACGGCGCACACCGCGAAGATGAGAAAGAGTGCGCCGTAGGCGAAGGCCCACGCGCGGCTCTGCTGCCCGAGCGTGAGCGCGGGTTCAAGCAGCACGGGGAAGCCGAGGAGCGCGAAGAGGCTCCCGGCGTTGCTCGCCGCGTAGAGGTAGTAGGGGTCTGAGGCCGACTCGGCGCGCGTGCGCGAGAACCAGCCTTGCAGGAGCGGCGCGCTGGCCGAGAGGGCGAAGAAGGGCGGCCCGACCGTCACGAGCAGCGTCTTCAGCAGCCACCACTCCGGGCTCGCGCCCTCGGGCACGCCGCCCGCCGCCGCCGCGTTCAGCGCGACGGGCAGCGCCAACGCGGCCAGCGCCAGCAGCGTCAGGTGCACCGCCCCCTGCGCACGCGCCGACAGCCAACGCGTCAGCGCCAGCGCGTAGGCGTAGCCCGCCAGCAGCAACGCCTGAAAGAAGAGCATACACGTGTTCCACACGGCCGGCGTCCCGCCGAGCAGGGGCAGGAGCATCTTGCCCGCGAGCGGCTGAACCCAGAAGAGCAGGAACGCGCTGACGAAGAGCGCGGTGGCGAAGACGAGCGGCATGGGTTCAGAGTGTAAAGGCTCAAAGCTCGAAGTTGAAGGCCGATGGCCTCGTACCTCGAACTCGAAGCCTTGAAGTTTCGCCGCGGCAGCGGCATGTTACGCACGCGCTTTACTTGACGACCTCGAAGTCGAGCCATTGCGTGGCGACGGCGCGGCCGCCTTTGGACAGTTCGTCGGTGACGACGAGTTGGAGGACGTAGTCGCCGGGCGCGAGGTTCATGCCGAGCTGGAGGCGGCTGCCGTTCTTCAGTCGCGTCATGTCGGTCTGCGGGCCGGGGTCGAAGGGGACGGGCGGGCCGTCGAAGACGGCTTGGCCGTCGCGGAAGAGGCGCGCCTGCGTCGAGAGGCGCGGGCGCCCCGTCGCGCGGTCAACCTTCGCGTTGTAGACGTGGTAGAAGAAGTCGATCTGCGAGCCGCGCCGGAAGCGGCGCACGGTCGCCTCGCGCAGCGGGTCGCGCACGGCCGCGGCCTGCCTGTCGGCGGCGCCGGGCGCGGGCTCGTCGGCGGCCGAGGTGAGGACGATGCCCGAGAGCGCGAGGCGCTCCTTCTTCAGGTCGGGCACCTCGATGAACTGGCTGGCCGAGCCGACCTTGTCCGTCTGCGAGTCGCGCACGGCGACGCGGAGCTGGTAGGCGCCCGCCTTCCTGACGGGCACCTTCATCATGTAGACCAGCCCCTCGGAGAGCATCAGCCGGAGCGCCTCGTCGCGCGCGCGGATGGTCTCGGTGCGGTCGAACTGGTCCACGACCTCGCCGTTCTCGCCGAAGATGACGGCGGCCACGTCGATGATGGCCTTCTTCCAGCCGCCGGCCTCGTCCGTCAGTTTGAGCTGGCTCGCGTCGATGTGCATGAGGGAATCGACGACCGTCGTCTTCTCCGTGGGGCTGCTGAACAGAGAGGTCAGGCGCAGCGTCAGTTCGCCCGAGGTGAGCGGCGAAGTGAGCGCCGCCAGCAGTTGCTCGTTGCGCGTGCGCGGCCCCGTCTGCTTCTTCGTCTCGACGAAGCCCAGGAAGCCCGCGCGCGTGCGGATGTTCAGGCCCGAGCGCTTGAGCTTCACCTCGAACTTGTTGAAGCGCGTCTTGCCCTTCAAGGGCTCGAAGGCGTCTTCGGACGGGCGGAAGCCGATGAGGTAGAAGCCCTTCTGGTCGTCGAGGATGCGCTCCATGCCGCCGGAGAGGTCGTTCGTGTTCCTGATGAAGATGCCGCCCGTCTGCTCGGCGAGGTAGGCGAGCCCCTCCTGGCCCCTGAGGTTTTCCCGGCCGCGTTCGAGGAAGGGGGAGTTCGCCGGGTCCGACCCCTGCGCGGGGTAGTAGTTGTCGGCCGCCGACAGGTTGGTCGTGACTAAGCCCCGCGCGTCCATCGTGTAGATGACGACCGAGGCGCGGTTGGCCTGGTCGGTCAGGCGCCGCAGGGTGTCGAGGACGCGGTCGCTGCCGCGGCGGTCGTGCGGCTGGTTGAGGTCTCTGTAAATCTGAAAGCCGCCCGAGAAGACGATGACCGACTTGCGGCCGGGCAGCTCCCGCATCCCGCGCACGATGAAGCTGATGGCGCCGAGCGTGCCGACGGTGAAGACGCCCTCGCGGAACTCTTCGACCGCGTCCCGCGGGTCGTCGTTATCCGCCTCCTGGCCGACGCCCTTGCGGTCGCCGCCCGGCGTCCCCCCGGTCATCGAGCCGAGGTTGGCGGTCGGCGAGGGCTCAATCGGCGCGAAGGTGCCGATGCCGGCGCGCCCCTGCGGCGTCCAGCGCACGCGCTCGATGGCGCGGTAGAGCAACTGCTTGTCGGCCGTGAACTGTTGGAGCGCGCCGACGCCCGCGCTCGTCCGCATGATGCCGACAAGGTCGCCGGGCTGCATCTGCTCGTCCACGAACTTCTTCAGGGCGCGGCGGACGCCCGCGATGTCCTGAAAGGAGGTGCCGAGGTCGTCGGCGACGAGCGCGATGGTGCGCCGCACCTGCCCCGCGCGCAGGGGCGCGGGCGGGAGCGGCGGCGGCGGCGTCACTTTGCCGCCGCGCACGGGCGGCGCGACGGCGCGGCCCGCCTCCGACTCGCCCGCGACGAAGGCGAAGTTGGTGATCTCCTGCCGCTTGCCTTCGACGTAGACCTCGAAGTCCTCGGGGCGGAGGTCCGCGACGTGGCGCCCCTGCTTGTCCGTCACCACGGCGTCGAACTGCACGAGGTTCGTCGTGATGCGCACCACGTCGTCGTCGTCCGAATCGTCTGCGGGAGCGGGCGTCGGCGCGGGTTGGGGCTGCGGCGCGGGCGGCGCGGGCGCCTGCCGCGCGGGCGTCTGAGCGGGGGCACAGGCCAGCAGGAGTGCGAGTGTCAGCGCGAGGTCTCTTCTCATGTCCGAGGTCCTTCGTCGGTGAGTGCCGCCGGGGCGGGCGGCTGGCCTTTGGGGGAGGTTTGTGCGATGCTTCCGGGCAAATATTACAACGCGGACGGAGGGCGATTATGACAGAGCCGGCGAAAAACGGCGACCGGGTGCGCGTGCACTACACGGGGCGGCTCGAAGACGGCCAGGTCTTCGATTCTTCAAAGGACGGCGACCCGCTGGAGTTCACGGTCGGCGCCGGCGAGGTCATCCCCGGCTTCGACGAGGCCGTGCGCGGCCTGAGCGTCGGCGACTCGAAGACGGTCGAGATCGAGTCGGACGACGCCTACGGCCCGCGCCGCGAAGCTCTCGTCACGCAGGTCTCGCGCGAGGCGGCGCAGTTCCCCGTCGAGCCGCAGGTCGGCATGCACTTCGGGCTGCCGCTCCAGGACGGGAGCCAGATCGAAGTGGTCGTCACAGAGGTCACCGACTCGCACATCACCATCGACGGCAACCACCCCCTCGCCGGCCAGAAGCTCATCTTCGACGTGGAATTGGTAGGTAAGCAGTAGGCAGTAGGCAGTAGGCAGTTTGAAAGCGCCGCGTGAGCGGCGGTTGCATGTAGCCCGGCCTTTCAAGGCCGGGTCAGGGTTGAGCAAACGGCCGCCGCGTCGCGTCAGCGACGGTTGAACGTTGCGGGTCGGTTCGGGCGTCGCTGACGCGACGCGCACCCTGTTAACGTTCAGCGTCCCCGGCCTTGAAAGGCCGGGCTACATGCAACCGCCGCTCACGCGGCTTTAACTGCCTACTGCCACCTGCCTACTGCTTCTCATCGTCTTCGGGGTCGGCGCCGAAGTAGTACATCCACTCGCCCAGTTCAGACTCCTTGACGCCGGCGCGCGCGTCGGGGCGGGGCTGCTCATTCTCCGAGAGCGCGTCGAGGCGGCGGCGCAGGTCGCCCGAGCGTATGACCTCGACGCCGCAGCGGCGGACGTAGTCGGCGAGCGCGCGGTCGGAGGTGACGACCTTCAGCGTCCGGCGCTCGCGCGACGCCTCGACCAACTGCTTGATGCGCGCGTCGGCGTCCGCGCCGCGCTCGGCGTAGAAGACGCGCACGCCCATGAAGTACGACCCGTCGGGGAAGAACTCGTCCGGCGCCCCGTCGAAGACGGCCTCCACCGTCACGCCCGCCTCCCGCGCGAACCGCGCCAACTCCCCCAACAGCCTCCGCCGCGCGCCGGCCTTGTCCCTGTGCCACCCCACGCGCTGCGCCATCACGTTGTTACCGTCAATCAGGTATGACATCAACGGCACTTGACGAGGGAGGGCTCGCGGTCGCGCGCGAGGTGGAAGGTGCCGACGACTTTGCGCGTGCCGGCGCGGGTGACGGTGAGCTTTAGAAGGCTCCCGCCGACCCGCCCGCTCAGACGGACGCGGTAGCCGCTGCTGTTGCCGTCGCCGGGACGCGCGGGGCCGCCGCCGCGCTCCGCGTAGTGGAGGCCGTAGACGTTGAAGCGCCCCTGCGCGTCCACGACGATCTTTCCCTCGACCGTCCCGTGCGCGCAGTCGTACTCGACGTTGGCTCCCGTCTCCGTCACCTCGAAGCGTATCTGCTCGCCGCCCCACACGCCCGGCATGAGCGTGTCGGGCGCGCGCCGGCGGACGGCCTTCTTCCCGCCCTGAGTCGTCGTCGGACTCCGCACGCGGGCCTTCGAGTTATGCGTCACCGCGCGGGCGTTCGCCGGGAGCGCCGCGAAGAGTTGGAGCGCGGCGAGCGCGAGTGTGAGTTTCAATCCGTGTCTCACGTGACCTCCCATGTTCATGCGCGCCGAGTATAAACCATGACGCGCGCCGCACATGGAAATGATACGGACGACGCGTAGCCGAACGTGGGGCGGTCCTGGTTTGAAAGGTGTGCCGCGCGCGGGCCGGTGTGGGCACGCGCGCGGCGGCTGGGGTGGGGCGTATGCGGTGCGCCCGTGCGGCCTCAGGCAAAGGGGGCTCCCGGCGGCACGGGGCTTCGGGTTCGGGTGTAGGCGGGGGGCGCGCCCGGCTCAGCGGAAGCGCACGTGCAGATGGTTTTCGTGTCCCGCGGCGCGCCTCGTCAAACCCTCACTGATCGTGAGCGGGTCGTTGAAGAAGATGACCTCCGGGTTCAGCTCCTGGCGGATGAGGAGGATCAGCTCGCGCGTCAGCGCGTGCGAGTAGTTGGCGGCGGCGACGTTGGTCGGCTCGTTGCGGCCGTTGTTGGTGAGGGGGCGGAGGTCGGCGTCGCGGCCGTCGCGATGCGAGGCGTGCGGCGGGAAGGGGCCGCCGCCCCTGCGGCTCATGTCGCCGACGGCGACGGGGACGGTCGGGCGGCGGTCGTGCCACAGCTCGCCGAGGTGCTGGACGGCGCGCACCGTCGAGGCGCGCCCGAACTGGTCGCGGCCGCCGGGCTCGCGGTTGAAGGTGACGTAGCCGACGCCGCTCTCGGGGAGCACCGTCTCGATGCTCGTGCTGCTCTGGAGGTCGGCCCGCGGCATGGCCGCGTGCGCGGCCAGCAGGAGCGCCTGGTAGGTCTGGTCGGTCAGCACGCCGGTCGGGTCGATGCCGTGGTTGCGCTGGAACGTCTTGAGCGCCCCGTCGGTCTGCGGCCCGAAGATGCCGCGCCCGCTCGACACCTGCGCGACGGTCATCGCGCCGACCGCGACGAGGCGGTCCTGTAAGCCCTTGACGACATGGCCGCGGCTCCCGACCCGGACGCCCGCGTTCAGCTCGTCGAAGGCCGCCTGCGTCTCGGCGTCGAGTTCGCCGCTCGCCTCGATGTGGTTGTCGCGCTGGAAGTTCTTGAGCGCGGACTCGGTCTGCGGCCCGAAGATGCCGGGGCCGGTGAGCAACTGCGCGCGCGTGAGGTAGCCGATGTCCGCCAGCTCCTCCTGCATGCGCTGCACCTCCGGCCCGCGCGAGTTGCGGCGGAGCGTCTGGCCGACGCCGGCGCCGGCCGCGCCGAGCTTGGCGCGCACGCGGTCGGCCGCCTCGCCGACCGTGATCTCGCCGTCGCGGTTGATGTCGAGCCCGACGTTCTGGTTGTACCGCAGCGTCGGCTTTTTGAAGAGAACGTGGTTGGCGCCCTTGCCGACCGCCGCCGGGAAGAGGACGGCCATGTATGTGTCTTCGAGCGTTCTCAGTCTGTTCTTGAACGGCTTGAAGTGCTTGGCGACGAAGTCGAGCTGCTCCTCGGCCGTCATCTGCGCGAGCGCCTCCTGCGTGGTGCCGAGGCCGACCGCGGTCGGGCGCATGAACTGGATGAGGCCGACCGCGCCGCTGACGGGGTTGCGCTTGGCGGGGTCGAACGACTCGCCGGTCTCGAAGCTCATGACGGCCATCAGGAAGTTGGGGTTGGTGCCGAGGTCGCCGGCCATCTGGACGACCCGCTCCTTGAAGGTCGCGCTCACGCGTTCGCTGCCGGGGACGTTGACGAGCGCGAAGCCGTTGCCGCTGCCGTTGTTGTCGGGCATCTGGGGAATCTCCTTCGTGTGTCGGCGAAATCATTGCAAATCCGGCTCGTATCGCTATATAAACTCCCTGCACGCCGAGGCCCCGTTACTGCTCAAGCCTCGCGCCGGCGTCGCCGCGACCCTCGGGGCCGCCTTATCACTTTCAACAGTTAACGCACCGAATCAATCTGAAAACTATCGCCGGTTTTTTTTCGCCGGCGTGACAGCTTTAGCTTCGCGCCGGCCCGTTAACAGTCAGGCGGCCGGCGGCCGAGGATACCACTTGCCCGCACCCTCAGAGATCACGGGGCTGCTGATCGCCTGGAGCGACGGCGACCAGGCGGCGCTCGAACGACTGCTCCCGCTCATCGAGCGGGAGCTGCACCGCATCGCGCGCCACTACATGCGGCGCGAGAATCCGGGGCACACGCTCCAGACGACGGCGCTCGTCAACGAGGCGTACTTCCGGCTCGTCGATCAGAAGAGCGTCCACTGGCAGAACCGCGCGCACTTCTTCGCCATCGCCGCGCAGATCATGCGACGCATCCTGCTCAACCACGCGCGCGACCGTCACCGGGCCAAGCGCGGCGGCCGGGCCGTGCAGGTGTCGCTCTCGGAGGTGGCCGTCATCGGCGAGGAGCGTTCGGCCGAGCTGATCGCGCTCGACGAGGCGCTCGTGCGGCTGGCGGAGTTCGACCCGCGCAAGGCGCGCGTCGTCGAGCTGCGCCACTTCGGCGGGCTAACGGCCGCCGAGGCGGCCGAGGTGCTGGGCGTCTCGGTCGTCACGGTCGAGCGCGACTGGCGCGCGGCGAAGGCTTGGCTGGCGAGGGAGGTCAGGAGTGACGGCTGAGGACTGGCCGCGCGTCGAGGAGCTGTTCCACAACGCCTCGCAGCTCGGCGCCGCCGAGCGCGACGCGTATCTCGCGCGCGAGTGCGCGGGCGACGAGGGGCTGCGCCGCGAGGTCGAGTCGCTCGTCACGGCCTTCGAGTCTAACCAGCAGCTTCATGGAAGAGCCGCTGCTGAGCACCGGCCTGCGCGCGCTCTACGGCGGGCCGGCCGGGTCGCTGGCGGGCCGCTCGCTCGGCCACTATCAGGTCTCGCGGATGCTCGACGGCGGCGGCATGGGCGGCGAGGTCTACCTCGCCGAGGACTGCCGGCTCGAACGCCCCGTCGCGCTCAAGTTCATCTCGAACCACTACGCCGGGGACGAGTGGGCGCGCGAGCAGATGATGAAGGAGGCGCGGGCGGTCGCGCGCCTCGAACACCCGCACATCTGCCAGGTCTACGGCGTCGAGGAGATCGACGGCCACCACTTCATCGTCATGCAGTACGTCGAGGGCGAGACGCTCGCTTCGCTCATGCGGCGCGGGCGGCTCCGCCTCGGAACGCGTCGCCGAGCTGGCCGAGCAGATCGCGGGCGCGCTCGCCTTCGCGCACGCGCGCGGCGTCATCCACCGCGACGTGAAGCCGCAGAACATCATGGTGACGCCGGACGGGCAGGCCAAGGTGCTCGACTTCGGCCTCGCCAAGTTCGTCCGGTCGCAGCGCGAAGAAGGGCCGGGCGGCGGCGAAGACCCGGGGCAGACGCTGCACTTCGGCGACGTGGTCGGCACGCCGGCCTACATGTCGCCCGAGCAGGCGCGCGGCGAAGAGCTGGACTTTCGCAGCGACATCTTCAGTTTCGGCGTCGTCCTCTACGAGATGCTCGCGGGGCGCAACCCCTTTCTGCGCGACACGGTCGAAGAGACCGTCGCGGCCGTCCGAGAGGGGACCCCGCCGCCGCCGCCCTCCCGCCGGCGCGCTCGGCGAGCTGGCCCTCCAATGTCTCGCGAAGGAGCGCGCGCGGCGCCCCGAGTCGGCCGACGCTGCTGGCGCGCAGGCTCCGCCGCCTGCGCGAGTCACGCGACGGCGGCGGGGCGCGGCGCGCGCGCCTGCTCCCCCCGCCGGTCAGCCGACACCTCGGGCGCTACGCCGCGGCCGCCACGCGCTCGCCCTGCTGCTCTCGTCCCTCGCCGGCTACGCCTACTGAAGACGAATGTCGAGGGTGCACACGCTGGCCGTCCTGCCCATCACCAACGCGAACGGCGACGTGGAAGGCGCCACCTGAGCGAAGGTCTGACGCGCGTCCTCTATCGACAAGTTCTCCTACCTCCCGCGGCTCAGGCTCAAGCTCAAGCTGCCGAGCGCCGCGCCGCCCGGCGCGAGTGAAGCCGATGTCGTGCTGCGCGCCGGGCGCGAGCTGAAGGCCGACGCCGTCCTCTCCGGCGAGATCATCCCGAGGGGCGGCCTGCTCAACCTGCTCGGCCTGCGCGGCTCGCCCCGCCTGCGCCTCTCGCTGCTCGACACGGCGGACGCCTCGCGGCTGTGGGACGCCACCTTCGACCTCGGCACGGCCAATGTCTTCGCCCTCCAGGACGACATCACGCGCGAGGTCACCGCGCGGCTCGGGCTGTGGCTCGTCGGCGACGAGCAGTCACTCCTGACCAGGCGCCAGACCGACAGCGAGGAGGCGCTCAAGCCTCTACATGCGCGGGCGCTACGACTGGAGCCACAGGAAGGGCCCGGACGACGTGCAGAAGGCCATCGAGCTCTTCGAGCAGGCGATCGCCAGAGACCCCTCCTTCGCCAAGGCGTACGCGGGGCTGGCCGACTGCTACGTCGCTGCGGAACAACGTCGCCTACGGCGCGGCCGGGGTCAGGGAGGCGATGGAGAAGGCGGGCGACAACGCGCGCAAGGCGCGTCGAGGCCGGCGACTCGCTGCCCGAGGCGCACACCTCGCTGGGCGATCGTCAGGCTGCGCTACCGCTGGGAGTGGGACGGCGCCGAGCGTGAGTTGAAGCGGGCCATCGAGCTGAACCCTGACTACGCGCCGGCGCACTACTGGTACTCGAACCTGCTGGCGGTGCTGGGGCGCTTCGACGAGTCCGTCCGCGAGGCCGAGGTGGCGAGGGGGCTCGACCCCTACTCGCCGGTCTCGCAGATGAACTACGGCCGCGCGCTCTACTACGCGCGCCGCTACGAAGAGGCGGCCGGCTACCTGAGCGAGGCGGCGGGGCGCCACCCGGATCACCCGCAGTTCCCGCACATGCTGGCGCTCGTGCTGATGCAGCAGGGGCGGTACGACGAGGCCGTCGCGAGGCTCGAAGCCATGCGGCCGAAGCACTCGCGTTATGCCGACGCCGCGCTCGGCTTCGCCTACGGCCGGACGGGGCGGCCCGACGACGCGGCCGAGATGCTCCGCGACATCGAGCGGCTCTCGACGCCGGAAGACCCCATGCCGCCGATGGAGAGGGCGCTCGTCCACATCGGCACGGGGGACCGGGACGAAGCCTTCGCGAAACTGGAGGAGGTCTACGCCGGCAGGTTCTCACACCTCGCCTACCTCAAGTCCGACCCCATCTACGACAGCCTGCGCGACGACCCGCGCTTCGCAGACCTCGCGCGCCGCGTCAACCTCAAGCCCTAGACATCAAGCGCTCGCTCCAACCTGCGCGCGACCTCGACGGCCGCGGGGCGCAGCGACGGGTCTGTGCCGAGCAGTTCCGCGACGACCCGGGACGCGTCCGCCGGGACTCGCCTCCGCACCTTCGAGAGCGGCGGGGACGCGGCGTCGGGCGGGCGGCCCGCCAGCAGGAAGTAGACGACCGCGCCCAGCGAGTAGAGGTCTTCCGGCAGGCGCGAACGCCCGCGGGAGACCTCGTCGCCCTCTGGCGGCATGAAGGCGCGCGTGCCCCACGGCAGAGGGTCGGGCCGGTCAATCGGGCACGCGCCCTCGAAGTCGAGCGGGCGCAGCTCACCCGACTTCGTGAGGATGACGTTGGCGGGCTTGCAGTCGCGCCAGACCCAGCCCGCCGCGTGGACGCTCGCGACGACCCGCGCCAGCTCCGCGCCCCGCCGCAGCGCGGCGGCGACGGGCAGCCGCCTCCGCCTCCGGGCCAGCCAGTCGTTCAGACTCTCGCCCTCGATGAACTCCACGGCGATGTATTGGTTTCCCTCCGCCCTGAACGACGCGTAGAGTCGCGGCACGTTGACGCCGGCCCCGGCGAGCGCCGCCAGCACGCGCCCCTCGTGCCTGACCCGCCAGGCGCCGTCGCGCCCGTTCCAGTCCATCTCGCCGTCGCGCCGCCCCTCCTTCAGGACGCAGAGGCGCGGCGGCGCGGCGCTCAGGTCGAGCGCCTGGTAGACGCCGCCACGCCCCCTCTGCGCCAGCGCGCGGAAAGCCTTGAAGGTGGTCTGCAAAGGGGTGGGCGGAGGCGAAGGTGAAGGCGCCTTCGCCTCCGCCCCTTCGAGGAACGGGTCGGCGACCCAAGCGGGGGTTGACGCGGAGTCGCGCACGTCGGGGACGAGGTCTGCCTTCGGGGTCGCGGATGGCGTAGACCGTCTCGCCGCCGCGCCCCGCGGACTCCAGGGGTTTGAACGCGCCGTAGCGGTAGTAGACGCAGCCGCCCGGCCTGTACCTCTGGTCGAACGGGACGGCCGGGGCCCTCATCCCGCGCGTCAGCCCGTGAAGCTGTTCGGCGAGCATCACGGCCTCCGCCTCCGTCCGCGGGTAGACCGTGATGAACTTTCCCACCTGGCTGTAGCCGTAGAAGAGGCCGCTGTTGAGCTTGTCCAGCTCCTGAAGCGAGGCGGGCGCTTTGAACAGAACCCCGCGGCCGTCGAGCAGCGGAGCGACCGCGCGCAGTACGCGCCCCGCCGTGAGCACCGTCGCCGGGACGTGCAGCTTCCAGCCCTGCTCCGGGTCGCCCGGCAGCGGCCCGCGGCTGTACCGCCAGATCGAGCCGGCCGGCTTCACCGGCAGGTGAAGGTCGCACAACCCCGCCCAGCGCGCGCACGGAGCCGCGGACGGCGGACGGCGGAGTCTCGTTCGGAGTGCCTGTTGTCCGTTCATGCGCGGCCGCGCGGCGTTCAGAAGTTGGGGATGGCGAAGGGCCGGCCTTTGATGAACTCGGCGTCGAGGGCGTCGCTGGTACTGCCGTCGATCCTGTCGTCCACGCGGTCGGCGACGAACGTGCCGGTGTCGGCGGCGCAGACGGCGTTCGACACGATGTAGGCCCTGAGCTGCGGGAGGTAGTTCTTCTCGGCCGCCGGCGGCGGGTCTACCGTCAGGCGATGCAACTGCGCGGCGTTGTCCGCGAACAGCGACATGTAGGTTCTCCAGGCGGGGCTCCGGATGCCGCCGGTGATGGCCTCGACGGCCAGCCTGCCGATGTCGGTCCCGAGTTTCCCCGAGCCCACCGCGTTGTCCACGGCCACGGCGGCGTGCGCCTTCCTCAGATTGTCCATGATGCTAGCCATCTGTTTTGCCTCCAGGTGTGGGCCGCGCGTCGTGGGGACGGCGCGGCGGGAAGTTCAATTAATGATGGTGACCGCTCTCGGCGTCGAACCGCCCGATGGGGTCAACCACGTCGGCGAAGTTCAGCAGGTCGATCATCTCGAAACGCTTCTTCTCGGGCGCCGCCACGTCGCGGCCGAACCGCGGCCGCCAGTCGGTCTCTTTGCGGATCGAGTAGGGGCTGCTCTCGACGAGCCCGACGAGGGTCTCGGCGATGATGCGGCTCCCGACGCGGCCGAGCCGGTTGCCGCCCGCCAGCTCCGCCTCCTTGAGGATGTAGTACCAGAGCGGCGTCTTGCCGCGGAAGTCGTCGTCGGAGAGCAGGTCGCTGTGCGGCCCGCTGGCGACCTCCTCGGGCTTGAGCGGCGTCTCGCCCATCCACTCGGCCACCTGCTCGCCGGTCGGCAGCCCGAGGTAGAACCCGCGTCTCAGGTTGCGCACGGAGATGGCCGTCCGCATCTCGGCGAGCTGCTGGTCGGCCTCCGACGTGCCGACGGCAGGCTTCACGTCGTTGAGGAGGAAGTTCAGCTTCGTATCGAGCCTGAAGGCCCGGTTGAGGCTGGGAGGGGGTGGCACGTGGCCGAGCGGCGTGAAGTCATAGAAGCGACGCCAGTCGATGATCCAGTCGCTCGGCAGCGCCACGTTGGCCGGGTCGCCCAGATTGCCGCCGCGCCCCGTCAGTGTGAAGAGCGCGCCGATACTCACCGGCCCCCCGGAGGTGATGTCCCCGAGCCGCACCGTGGAGTGGCGTTCGTTCCACTCGTAGCTGCTCCTGACCATACTGTGCCCGATGCGGAAGGCGGCCGCCGAGAATTCGAGCGGCATGTAGAGCCCGTCGTCGTCGGGCCTGAACCAGCGCAGCCCGTGGTCCAACACGCATTCGAGCACGTCCTTATCCACGAGCCGCGGCAGGTAGTCGTGCAGGACGATCCACTGGAAGTGGCGCGTGACCAGCGCCCGCGCCGACTCGAACAGCTTGCCCGTCGGGTAGCCGCCCTCCGCTTTGAGCTTGTCCACGACCTTGTTGTGAAACCTGACCATGGCAACGTGGGTCTGCGCCAGCGGGAGGTTCTCGTCGTTACGGGGGTCGCCGACGACCGCCGTCTGCGGGTTCGGCGGGGCGGACGCCGCGGCGGCGGGCGGGGTGCCGGACGCGGCGGCGGGCGGGCGGGCCGCGTTGCGGAACAGGTCGTTCGGAAACTTCCTTCTGGCGGAAGAGACGTATTTGGTCATGCCCACCTTCAGGCGGGCGCGGTCGTCGTCCTCCTCGTACAGCTCCGGCCTGTCCGCCGGGCCGCCCTCCCCGCCGTAGAGGCTGTCGAGGTCGATCTGCGGCGTGCGCAGTTGCTTGAACTCAGCCCCGGACGCGACCGTGTCGCCCGTGCTGTCGAAGGTGATCTCGTGCGCGATGAACTGGCCGAGGTAGGTGTAGCCGGATGGGATGTCCGACTCGACTTCGGCGGGCGACGCCTCGGACTGCGGGGCGTTCATGAGCAGGCCGAGTTCTTTCAGTTTGGCCTTCATTGACTCCGCCTCGGCTTCCGACAGGGCGGGTGCGCAGTCGAACAGGCGGCCGAACCGGAGCGGCGACACCTGTGGCGCGTCCGTCCCGGGAGCCCGGCGTTCGGCAGAGGGTTCCATGAGGCCCTCGCCGCGAATGCAGTAAGCTTCTCTACTGTTGTGCATGTCTGCCCTCCTCTGCGCCGGGGCACGGCGCGGGCCACGCAGGATGTAAGGGCGTCGGGCGCGACAGTCGCGCCCCGTCTCCGCTTGTTAACGCACTGAATGAGTCTGAATGCTGTCAGGCGCGCCCGGGGCCGGCGCGCGGATGGTGTGATGGCGCGCCGGGGCCGCGGGCGGGATCCTTATATCACTAATCGCGAATGATGGTGAGTTAGATTTTCGACTGGCCGTAGTCGCAGTACTCGACGATGGGGCAGCGCTCGCAGACGGGGTCGCGCGGGCGGCAGAGCTTGCGGCCGTGGCGGATGAGGTTGACGTGGAAGGAGTAGAACTTGCCCGCGGGCACGAGGCGGTCCATCACCTCGTGCGCGAACTGGTCGGAGCACTTCGGGGGGATGAGGCCGACGCGGCGCAGGACGCGGAAGATGTGCGTGTCGAGCGGGAAGACCTCCGTCGCGCACGCGAAGAGCAGCGTACAGGCCGCCGTCTTCGGCCCGACGCCGCGGAAACTTGCGAGGTACGCGACCGCTTCCGCCGCCGGCAGCCCGCGCAGGAACGAGAGGTCGAACGAGCCGTGCCGCTCCCTGACCTCGCGCAGCAGCCCGCGGATGACCGCGGCCTTCTGGTTGGCGAGCCCGCCCAGACGGATCGTCTCGACGAGCGTCTGCTCGCGCGCGCGCAGCACCGCGTCCCACGTCGGGAACCTCTTCTTTAAGGCGTCGTAGGTGCGGTCGCTGTTGGCGTCGCTCGTCGCCTGCGAGAGGATGACGGCGACGAGCATGTCGAGCACGTCCCAGTCCGTCCAACGGTTCTCGGGCACGCCGTAGGCGCGCTCAAGGTTCTGGACGACGTAGCGGACCGGCTTCTCCTCGACGACCGAGGCGGCCCACGCCCCGGCGGCGGACGGAGGACGCTCGGCGCTACTTCGTGGGGTTCTCTTTCGACGCGGCGATGACGCGCTCATAGAAGTCTATGTACTGCGGGATGACCAGGTCCGTGCTGTAGCGGCCGACGGCCGACGCGCGCGCGCGCCTCCCCATCTCGCGCCGCGACTCTTCGTCCGCGAGCAGGCGCGCCGCGTCCTCGCTCATCTTCTCCACGTCGCCGACCTCCGCGAGGCAGCCCGTGACGCCGTCGTCCACGACCTCCGGGATGCCGCCGACGCGCGAGGCGACGACGGGCACCTCACACGCTAAGGCTTCGAGCGCCGCGAGCCCGAACGACTCCTGCTCCGACGGCAGGAGCAGCACGTCCGCGACCGAGAGGTAGTCGGTGATGCGCGGCTGCTTGCCGACGAACGAGCAGTAGCTGTCAACCTTCAGACAACGCGCGCGGTGCTCGGCGCGCGACCGCTCGCTCCCGTCGCCCACCATCACGAGCCGCGCGTTCAAGCCCTTCTCCCGCACGCGCGCCAGAATCTCCACGCAGTCCACGGGCCGCTTCACGGGCCGGAAGTTCGAGACGTGGCAGAGCAGCGGCTCGCCGTTCGGCGAAAGCTCGCGCCGCAACTCCTCCTTCGGCTTGCGGCTGTAGTCGCTCGCGCAGATGAAGTTCGGGATGACGGCGATGTGCTCGAACTGGAAGGTCTCGGCCGTCGCCTGCTTGAGGTAGTGCGAGACGGCGGTGACTCCGTCCGACTGCGCGATGCCGTAGCGCGTGATGGGCAGGTAAGAGCGGTCGGCCCCGACGAGCGTGATGTCCGTCCCGTGCAGCGTCGTCACGACCGGCAGAGTGCGGCGCGGCTTCAAAGACTCGCGCGCGAGGATGGCGCTGATCGAGTGCGGGATGGCGTAGTGGACGTGGAGCAGGTCGAGGTCTTCCGTCTCGGCCACGTCGGCCATCTTCGTCGCGAGCGCGAGCGTGTAGGGCTGGTGCTCGAAGAGCGGGTACGACATCATCTCGACCTCGTGGAAGCGCACGCGCTCGCCGAGCTGTGTGAGCCGCGTCGGCAGCGCCGAGGATATGAAGTGGACCGTGTGCCCGCGCTCGGCCAGCTCCTTCCCCAGCTCCGAGCCGACGATGCCGCTCCCGCCGTAGGTCGGGTAGACAGTGATTCCGATGTTCATAAAAAAGCCGTTAGCTATCAGTTGTCAGCCGTTAACTGTTAGCCTAACAAAACCTCGGAGAAAATAAAAAGCCGTCAGCCAGCCGCTTCCGGCTAAAAGCTAACAGCTTATTATTTACGGCTAAAAATACCGAGAGGCAGCCGGCCCTCGCTACCGTCTGCCTCTCGTCTCAACTTGTCTCACCTGCGAAGGGGGGACAAGCGAGAGCCAGAACTATACGCCTACTTTGACCTTTTGACAAATGAATTTTTGTCCGGTAGGTGACGTAGGTTGGTACCACCGGCCGCGCCTCCGGAAGTCTTGCCCGCACGCAATTTAGCAGTCGCGCGCGCGCGCCACCGCCCGCGACTGCGCCCGGCGGCAAATCGCGTTATAATGCGCGCAGACGAAAATCAGACAACAAGCGTTCGCCCGCCGCGCGCCGCGTTATGATTTGAGTGATTTTTTTACACTGACGGAGAAAGTTAACGTATGCCGAAGATTGATAACATCGAAGAGACGCCGAACCCGAACGCCGTCAAGTTCATCCTGAAGGAGCCGGTGACGAACGGTACGACCCGCTCGTTCCACAGCGCCGAGGAGGCCGCCGCAGACCCCCTGGCCGGCCCGCTCTTCGCCGTGGGCGACGTGTCGTCTGTCTTCTACATGGACAAGATGATTACGGTCGAGAAGTCGGACGAGGCCGATTGGGACGACCTCCTGCCGCGCCTCGCCGTGCCCATCCGCGCGGCCGAGGGCGTGGCGACGAACGGCGCCGCCGCGCAGCCGGAGCCGGCGGCACAGGGAGTCGGCGGCGCGCTCGGCGCGCTCATGAGCGACGACCCGCAGCTCGCCCGCATCAACGAGATTCTGGACGAGAAGGTGCGCCCCTATCTCGCCTCGGACGGCGGCTGGCTCGAAGTGCTTTCGCTCGAAGACAAGAAACTCACCATCCGCTATCAGGGCGCTTGCGGCAGTTGCCCCAGCTCGCTCTCGGGGACGCTCATGGGCATCGAGGGGCTCATCCGCCAGGAGATCGACCCCGACATCGAAGTCGTCGCCGTCTAAAGCGTGAATCGTGAATCGTGAACCGTGACAAGTGAAGAGCCGTTCACTTGTCACGGTTCACGGCTTTTTTTTGGAACTCGCCCTCCGTGGCGGGCGTTTACCCCTCCAACTCAACCCGAGCGCAGGTCTCCGTCTATCCGGGGGCCTGTGCGCGTCCCAGACCTTTCAGCGAACATCCGGCGTGAACCGCGCCCCCGACCGAGGGTTCACGTTCCCGGACCGAAGGACGAAAAGATGGACAGACACCCGCGTCTCCTGGCCTTCGCGCTCTGCGTCTCGGCGCTGGCCCCGGCCGCAGTCCCCGCACAGACGCCGGCCCCGGCCGCCGCCACAACACAGAAGAAACCCGCCACCAAGAAGAATCCCAAAGGCGAGCCGGCCGACCCGATGGTCGAGGTGCGCCGCGCTTCGGCCGTCTCGCTCGTTTCGACGCTGGCCGACGAGGCGCGCACCTTCTCGGAGCCGGGCCTGCGCGCGCGCGTGCAGGCGCGCGCCGCCGACGCGCTCTGGGAGACGGACAAGGAGCGGGCGCGGCAGCTCTTCCGCCGCGCGTGGGAGGCGGCCGAGGCGGCCGACCGCGACACGGCGAACCTCTCGGAGGCCGAGCTGCGCCGCCGCGCCATCGCGCAGGGCGCGGCCGGCGCGCGCGGCCTGCTCAACCTGCGGCGCGAGGTCGTCGTCCTCGCTTCGCGCCGCGACCGCGACCTCGGCGAAGAGTTCCTCGCGAAGCTGGACGATTCGCGCAAGGACGAGGCGTCGGCGACGACGGCCCCGCAGACGCCCGTCCAGACCAACGAGCAGCGCATCAACCCCGACAACCCGCCGGGGCCGATGATGCAGCGGCTCAACCTTGCGCAGCAGATTCTCGACGGCGGCGACATCGAGCGCGCGATGCAGTTCGCGGACTCCGCGCTCTACCCGGTCAACACCTTCGGGATGCACTTCCTCAACACGCTGCACAAGAAGAACCGGGAGGCCGCCGACCAGCGCTACATGGCGCTCGTCACGCGCGCCGCGGGCGACCCGCTCTCCGACGCCAACACCGTCTCGCTGCTCTCGTCCTACGTCTTCACGCCGATGCTCTACGTCACCGTGCGCCCCGACGGCCAGAGCCACACGCGGCAGTACGGCCCTAACACGCCGTTCGACGACCTCGACCCGCGGCTGCGCGAAGCGTTCATCGCCGCGGCCTCGCAGATACTGCTGCGGCCCTTGCCGCCCGTCGAGGAGGACCGCACCTCTTCGGGGCGCACCGGCGCCTACGTCGTCGCCACGCGCATGCTCCCGCTCTTCGAGCGCCACGCGCCCGACCGTGCCGCGGCGCTGCGCGCGCGTCAGGCCCTGCTCGCGCAGGACACGCCCGAGCGCACGCGCCGCCCTGACAACGAGCTGCTCACCAACGGCATCGTGCCCGAAGACCCGAGCCGCGACCGCGTGCAGGACGCGCTCGACCGGCTCGAACGCGCCAAGGACGCCAACGAGCGCGACTCTGTCTACTTCCGCGCCGCGATGGCGGCGTTCGAGTCACGACCCCCGCGCGCGCGCGAGCTGGCGAACAAGATCGAAGACCCCGACACGCGCAAGCAGCTCTTCTCCTTCATCGCCTTCCGGCTCGTGCAGGACGCCCTGCGCGCGAAGAAGGCGGACGACGTGCTGACCCACTCGCGCAGCGACGAGCTGACGCGCGTGCAGCGCGTGTGGGGACTGACCGAGGCCGCGCGCCTGCTCACGAAGGAGCAGCCCGGCCGCGCGGTCGAGGCCCTCGACGAGGCGGCGACCGAGGCGCGCAAGCTCGACGACGGAAGCCCCGAGCGCGTGCGCGCGCTCCTCGCCGTCGCCACGCAGCTCGCCGGGCTCGACCGGCCGCGCGCGTGGGAGACGATGCACGAGGTCGTCAAGGCCGCCAACGCGCTCAAGGACTTCAGCGGCGAGGGCGGCGACATCACCCTCCGCGTCGAGTTCAAGGGCGGCGGCGCGATGACGCAGAACAACAACGTCGAGTCGTTCGACCTGACGGGCGTCTTCGCGGCGCTGGCCCGCGAAGACTTCGACCGCGCCGCCGCGCTCGCGCGCACGCTCAAGGCCGAGGCGCCGCGCTCGGTGGCGACGCTCGCCGTCGTGCGCTCCGTCCTCATCAAGCAGCGGGAGCCCGCGGTCGCCGCCGCGAACTGATTCTGGAACTTTCGGCCCGCGCCGGACGAATCAGAGGAGACGGTCTGAGCGTTAAGGTCGGGACGCCGGGCGATGAACTCGGGGAAGGGCTTCCCCCGGTTCGTCGCCCGGCGTTCCGACCGCATCACTCTCAAGCGTCGTCAGGCGCGCCCGTCCACCCGCGACCCGCACTCGCCCGTATTTAATCGCCCCCGGAGGTCATCCATGTCGAAAAGAGTCTCGCTGCTGGCGCTCGCCCTCTGCACAGTCGTCTCGCCCGTCGGCGCCGGCGCGCAGGAGCCGCCGGCCGCCAAGCCGAAGCCTTCCAAGGCTTCCGCGAAGAAGCCGGGCGCCGAGCCGGCCGACCCCATGGCCGAGCTGAGGCGCACGACGGCCATCTCGCTCGTCTCTTCGCTCGCCGACGACGCGCGCACGTTCCGCGACCCCGCCCTGCGCGCGCGCGTGCAGGCGCGCGCGGCCGACGCCCTGTGGGAGACCGAGCGCGAGAGGTCGTTCACGCTCTTCCGCCGCGCGTGGGACGAGGCCGAGACGGCCGACGCCGAGTCCGACCGCCGCGTCGCCGAAGACCGCGCGCGCCAGCAGCGCGAGCGCGGCCACGCCTCCATCCAGCTCGGGCCGAGCCTCCGCACCGAAGTCCTCCGCCTCGCCGCGAAGCGCGACCGCGCGCTCGGCGAAGAGTTCCTGACGAAGATGGATGAGGCGCGCAAGAAAGAGTTGGAGTCGGCCGCCACCTCCAACGAGCGCCCGGCCGACTCGTCGCCCGCGAAAGGCAACGGACAGCCGTCGGAACCGCAACGCCCCGACCCGATGGAGACGCCGCCCGCCGTCGCCAAGCGCCTGCGCCTCGCCATCCAGCTCTTACAGGACGGCGACGTGGAGCGCGCGACGCAGTTCGCGGACCCCGCGCTCGGCGCGCGTCTACCCGACCGCGCTTGAGTTCCTCACGCGCCTGCGCGCGAAGAACGCGCAGGCGGCCGACGAGCGCTACGCGTTGATGGTCGCGCGCGCGGCCCAGAACCCCGCGTCGGACGCGAACACCGTCTCGCTGCTCTCGTCCTACCTCTTCTCGCCGACGCTCTACATGACCTTCTCGGCCGACGCCGGGTCGAACGCCAACTCGTGGGGGAACGGCGCGCCGGGCGCGCCCCAGCCGCCGGCCGACGTGCCGCCGCAACTGCGCGCGGCCTACTTCCGCGCCGCGGCCGCCATCCTCCTGCGCCCGACGCCGACGCCCGACCAGGACCGCACGTCGGCGGGGCGCGCCGGCTGGTACATGGTCATCACGCGACTGCTGCCGCTCTTCGATCAGTACGCGCCCGACCGCTCGGCGGCTCTTGCGCGGCAAGCAGGCTTCGCTCGCGCCCGACACGCCCGACGGGCTGCGCCAGCCCGGCGCCAACAACGCGCTCACGCGCGGGCTCGTCCCCGAAGACCCGAACCGCGACCGCGTCGGCGAGACGCTCGGCCGCCTCGACCGCGCCAAGACGGACGAGGAGCGCGACGCCGTCTACATCGACGCCGTCTTCGACGCGATGCGCCAGAAGGACCCGCGCGTCGAAGAGTTCCTCTCGAAGATCTCGGACCCGGACACGCGCCGGAAGCTGCGCGCCTACGTCGACATGGACGCGGCGCGCGAGGCGGTCAACGAGCGGAACGCGGCCGAGGCGCTCCGCATCGCGCGCGGCAACAGCCTGACGAGCATCCAGCGCGCGTGGGTCTTGACGGAGGCCGCGCGCCTCATCTCGAAGGAGGAGCCGGGCCGCGCCGTCGAAATCCTCGACGAGGCCCTGACCGAGGCGAAGGAGCGCATCGACCCCGCGTCGCGTGAGCGC
Source organism: uncultured Acidobacteriota bacterium (assembly GCA_963726735.1). GTDB lineage: Bacteria > Acidobacteriota > Blastocatellia > Pyrinomonadales > Pyrinomonadaceae > QHXN01. Next base: position 633,397 of record CAVSDM010000016.1, on the reverse strand, counting down.
GCGAGCGCACTCGTCGCCATCGCCACGCAGCTCTACGAGCTGGACCGCGCGCGGACGTGGGAGGTGATGCACGAGGTGGTCAAGGCCGCCAACGCCGCGAAGGAGTACACGGGCGAGGACGGCCGCCTCAGCACGCGCTTCCAGTCGAAGGGGATGACGATGGCGTCGAGCAGCACGGTGCAGTCGTTCGACCTCACGGACATCTTCACGAAGCTCGCGCGCGAGGAGTTGCAACGCGCGGCCGACCTCGCGCGCACCTTCGAGGGCGAGGCGCCGCGCTCCTTCGCCACCCTCGCCGTCGCGCGCTTCGTGCTCGACAACAAGGCCGAGAAGAAGCCGGAGCGCGCCGCGAACTGAAGCGCGAAGAGACGGCCTCTAGCCTTTTCCCCCGCGCTGTTTTAAGATGGATCAGCCTTCGAGGAGCCGCAGAGTGCTGCGGCTCCTCTTTCTCTGACCCGACCATTCCACCTTTACAGAACCCCGGAGGATTAAGACCTTTGAACCCGAGAAACCTCTTACTCATCACGGCTCTGGCTTTCGCGCTGGCCGGTGCCATCGTCCCCGCCGCCGCACAGTCCGAAGGCAAGACCTACACGCACGCGGGCGCGGGCGTCACCTTTGAAGTCCCGGCCGGGTGGACGGCCGAGCCCGACGGCGACCAGTTGACCGTCGCGCCGGCCGACGAGAGCATCGCCCTCGTCTTCTGGGTGACCGAACAGGAGGACTTCGACGCCGCGGCGAAGGCGCTCGGCGAGGAGCTGGCCAAGCAGGTCAAGAACCTCAAGCTGGACGGCGAGCCGAAGTCCGACACGCACAACGGCATGGATCACGCCGCCGTCACCGGCTCCGGGCAGATTGACGGCAAGGACGTTATCTTCAGCGCCGACATCCTTGAGGCCAAGAAGCCGCTCATCGTCCTCACCTTCGGCTCGATGGAGAACCTCCAGAAGCACGCGGGCGACTACTCGAAGCTCGTCAAGAGCATCAAGAAGGTCGAGTAAAAGCAGTAGTCAGTAGAAAACAACGGCGGGCGTTGAGGGTTAAAGACCCGACGCCCGCCGAACTTGTCTTCCTACTATCCACTGTCTACTGTCTACCGACTACTTTTTTATGAGGAGGTGCGCCGTGATTAAGAGGATGCGTTGGGTCGAGCGGGAGTTCGAGTTCAACCTGGCCGTAGGCGTCTTCCCCTGCGTCGTCGAGCGTCTGCGCGGCTCGCCCGCGCGGCTCGAAGAGTTGACGCGCGGCCTCACGCGCGAGGAGACGACGGCGAAGCCGGGCGGGCTCTGGTCGATACAGGAGCAGGCGGGGCACCTCTGGGACCTGGACGAGCTGCACGAGGGCCGTCTCGAAGACTACGCGCGCGGCCTCGGAGTGCTGCGCGCGGCCGACATGCGGAACCGCAAGACCGAGGAGGCCGGCCACAACGAAGCGCGCCTCGAAGAGATACTCTCTGCCTTCCGCGCCGCGCGTCTCGGCTTCGTCCGGCGGCTCGAAGCGCTGACCGCCGCGGAGGTCGCGGCCTCCGCGCTCCACCCGCGCCTGCAAAAGCAGATGCGCGTCATCGACATGGCCTACTTCACCGCCGAGCACGACGACCACCACCTCGCGGCCGTCTCGGGGCTGCGCCGGCTCGGGTAACGACGGGACAAAAAAACGCCCGGCGTTTCGTCCGACGCCGGGCATAAAACCACAGGAGAACCGTCCAAATTACCTCGGGCCGCGTTCCCCCCGCGGCCTTAGCGGGTAATTGCTATGCTACTCCTTCGGATGCCCTTCCCACGCCCCCGCGTTGCTCAAAACTTTTTCCGCAGGAACCTCGCGGGCCGGCCCCCGGCTCACTAACGCTCGTAGCGCAGGACGAGGCCGTCGCCGCCGACCGCGAAGCCGACCTTCTTGTCGAAGAAGAGGGCGTAGAGGTGCTGGCGCGTGTTGGTCTCCTGCTGCACCCAGGTCGCGCCGCCGTCGCCGGTGCGGAGGATGACGCCGGAGCGGCCGATGACCCAGCCCTCCTCCTTGTTGACGAACTTCACGCTCAAGAGCGTCGTGCGCACGCGCGTGGGTGACGGGCGCCACGTGAGGCCGCCGTCCTCTGTGCGCAGGATGGTGCCGCGCTCGCCGACCGCCCAGCCGCGCTCGTCGCCCTCGAAGTCCACGTGGTAGAGCGCGGCCTTCGTGCCCGCGTCCTGCACGTCCCACGTCTCGCCGCCGTTGCGCGTGTGCAGCACGCGGCCGCCGCTGCCGACGATCCAGCCGCGGCGGTCGCCGTCGAAGTCGAGGTGGATCAACTCGTCGCGCACGGGCACGCTCTGGCGCTGCCACGACGCGCCGCCGTTCTCGGTCGAGAGCACGAGGCTGTCGATGACGTTCTCGCCGCGACTCAAAGAGCCGACGACCCAGCCGCGCTTCTTGCTCGTGAAGCGCACGCTGTAGAGTTCCGGCTCGGCGCCGAAGGTCTGCGCCTGGAAGCGCGCCGACGGCGTCCACGTCTCGCCGCCGTCCTCGGTCGTGAAGATTTGCGAGGCGGCGAGCAGGTAGCCGTCCTCCTCGTTGCGGAAGTAGACATCGTTGAAGGACTCTTTGGTCTCGACCGTCTGGCGCGTCCACGTGCGCCCGCCGTCGCGCGTGCGCAGGATGACGCCGCCGTCGCCGGCCACCCACCCGCGCTTCGAGAGTCGAGGAAGTAGACGGCGTTCAAGTCTTTCCCCGGCAAGCCCTGCCGCCCGCCCGACCAGCCCTGCACCTGCGCCAAAGCCTCCGGCGCCGCACACGCCGCCAAAAGAACGGCCGCGCACGACACGAGCGCGGCCCAACGACTCAGCCCTTTTAAACTCATCTCCGGCTCAACTCTCTCCCCGACGGAGTTCGATAAGAACGACTTCCCCTTGAATCTTCCCCCTTTGTACATGAATGGACACTCGGGATACAAGGGCAGTAGGCAGTAGGCAGTAGGCATTAAAAGACCGGCGGCGTGTGGCCCGTTCGATTCCACACGCCGCCGGAGGTTTTTGTCTTTACTGCTTACTGCTTACTGCCTACTGCTTTCCGCCTACTACTTGCTTCTCACCCGGTAGACGCGCCCGTTGTAGACGACCACGACGCGCTCGCCGAGCGAGAAGAAGCGCGCGAGCTGCGGCTCGCGCTTGATGAGCGCGAAGTATTCGTCGCCGCCGAACTCGATTGCCGTCTCGGGCAGCTTCGCGTCCGCCTTGAACTCGGAGTCGGTCCACACGTCGTCGCGCAGGTAGAAGGTCTTGTCGCCGACCTTGCGCACGGCCGACGAGACCGCGTCGTCCTCATCGCGCAAAGCCTCCTGCTGCGCGCGGTCGCGCTTGCTCTGGCGGACGGCCACCTCGCCCGTCTTCGCCTTCGCAGCCTCCCTCGGCGGCGGGGCCGGCGCGTCCGCCGAGTTGTAGACGGTCGAGGGCGCGCCCGCGCCGCCGACGGGTGCGGGGCGACGCGCGCGCGCATCCGAGCGCTCGCGGCGGACGCCCGAGCCGCCGGGCGTGACGCGGATGGTCTCCTCAGCGTCGCGCCCGGTCACTTGGCTCAGGCGGCGGGCCTCGCCCTCTTCGAGCGCGAGATAGGAGGTGTAGGGCGTGACGATGCCGTAGCGCGTGCCGAGGTCTACGATCTCGTCGGTCAGCTCCTTCTGCTCGCCGTTCGTGCGTATCTGCTCCATCAGCCAGCCGACGCGTCGCGTCGCCCACAGCCGCGGCAGAAACTCGTTGCGTTCGGTGCGGAGCGGGAAGCTCACGTTGTTGTAGGCGAACGAGCGCGTGGCCTCGCCCGCGCGCCCCGTGAGCCGCAGCACGACGTTGTCGAGGTCGCGCGCGTTGCGATAGCGGCCGATGAGCGTGAGCTGCGTGCCGCGGAAGATGTCGGGCATCTCGCGCGGGTAGACGAAGTCGGACTCGACCCCGCCCATGTCGAGCGCGAGGTTCGTCAGGACCGGATGATTGACTCTTCGTGAAGAAGTTCGAGACCTTGATTTCGAGGTCTTCCTTCGGCTCGACGTACTCGGCCGCGCCGCCGTTGTCGGCCGCGAGCTTGTCCAGGAGCGCCGTGTTCACGTCGTAGCCGACGCCGAAGGTGAACAGACGCACGCCGGGGACGCGCGCCCCGCGCACGTTCTCGTTGATGCGCTCGACCTTCGTCTCGCCCACCGTGGGCAGGCCGTCGGTCATGAAGACGAGCAGGCGCGGGCGCTCGGCGCGGTCGAACTGCTGCATCGCCGCGAGCAGCGCGCCGTTGATGTTCGTGCCGCCGACGGGCCTGCAGCTTCGAGATGAACTCCTCGCCGCGCGCGCGCCCCTGCGCGTCCGCCTGCAAGAGCCCGGTCGTCATCAAATGCTCCTCGCCCGCGAAGTTGATGACGTTGAAGCGGTCGGCCGGGCGAAGCGAACGCACGCCGAAGAGGAGCGCGGCGCGCGCCTTCTCCATCTTCCCCGCCTCGGCCATCGAGCCCGACGTGTCGAGGACGAAGACGACATCCTTCGCCACGTACTCCTGCTCGGACACGGCGTCCTTCGGCGAGATGGTCAAAAGGAAGAAGCCCTGCTTGCCCGGCTCGCGGTGCGTGAGGAGCGTCATGCCGAAGTCCGCGTCCGAGAGCGTGTAGAAGAGCTGGAAGTCCTGCGGCTCGCGCCCCGCGGCCGACTCGAACGAGACGCGCGCGCTGCGCTCGCCCTTGCGCGCCACGTCGATCTCGTGGCTCGGCGAGTAGATGTTGCGGACGGGCTCGCGCCCCTCGACCTCGACGCGCCCCGAGACGGTGCCCGTCACCTGCGAGACGTTGCGCCCCGTGCCCAGAGGGTAGCGGTAGTTGACGGTGCCGCCCTCCGCCTTCAAGACCTGCGTGTAGGTCAGCTCAAGCTTCTTGTCGGAGTGCGGCGGGATGGGGAAGATGCTGGCCTGGAAGAGGTCGCGGCCGGCGTACTCCAGAAGGCCGGGGTCGCGCTGGCGCCGGACGATCTCGTCGTAGATGCGGCGCGCCTCCTCGCGCGAGCGCACCTCGCCGACGAGCCGCTTGTCGCCGTCCCAGATGGCGAACTCGACGATGGAGGCCGACTCGGGAATGGGGAAGAAGTACGTCCCTTCGAGCGTCGCGTCCGAGTCGTTGCGGAAGACCTGCTCGACGTGCGTGGTGGCGACCTGCGCGGCGATCTTGGAGTCGATCTTGATCGACTTGACGGGCAGGGCGCGCGGCATCGGCACGGGCCGCGGCGGCGTGGGGCAACGGTGGCAGGGGCCGGGGACGATGACGCCCTGCGCGTTGGCCGTGGCGGTGACGAGCGCCATCAGCACGAGTCCGAAGAAGAGGCACAGCAGGTCTCTGAACGTTCGCATTCCCTTATCTCCTCAAAACGCTTTCGTAAATTTACACGAGCCGGGCGGCTCTCAGGTCTCGAAGAACGGCCGCTCCGTCCCTAGAACGCCTCCCCCCGGATTTCTTGCGCGGGAACACGGTTGAGAGCCGCGGTGTCTAAAAGTGAATAGACAGCAGGCAGGAGGCAGTAGCCACGCAGGTTAAGGTCCGCGTCGCAGGATGATAACCGTCGGGGCCCCGGCCTAAAGGCGGGCTTATTCAACTCGCCGACTGCCTACTGTCTACTTCTCCTCGGAGGAAGCGATGCAGAACCCTTTCCAACCCAACCTGCGAAAGCCGTGGCTGCTGCTCTGCACCACGCTGCTGCTCGTCTACTCCATCATGCCGGGCGCGCACCGGACGCTCTTCTTCGACGCGGCGCCCATCTCCATCCTTGAGGCGGCGATGGCGCTGCTCTCGTTCCCGCTGGGGACGGCCGTCGCCTTCGTCTTCCACTCGTCGGACTTCGGCCTTACGGGCCGCTTCGCCTTCTGGGCGGCGGCGATGGGGCTCGGCTACGCGCAGTGGTTCCACCTCTTCCCCGCCCTGAAGCGTTGGGAGAAGGGGCGCCGCCTGAATACTCTGAATCTCCCGGCCGGCCCGAGCGTTGTCTCGGGCTCACCTCTGGGGCTGAACCCGGCGGCGCAACTCCCCGCGCTCGACCCCGCGCGCCCGCCCGTCCCGCAGTTCAACGACCACGGCCGGACGCCGCTCGAACGGATTCTGCGCGACGAGGACGACTGAGCCTTCCGCGGGCGTTCGGTCTCACATCTCGCGCAGCCGCGGGTTGAAGAGGCCCGCCGTGAGGCCGAAGAGGAGGACGACGAGGCCGCAGGCGGCCAGCGTCGGTCGCGGGCCGAAGCGGTCGGATGCCGCGCCCGACAGCAGGCTCGCGAAAGGCGTGGTGCCGATGAAGGTCAGGAGCCACATGCTCATCACGCGCCCGCGCATCTCGTCCGTCACGAGCTGCTGCAAGAGCGTGTTGCCGAGCGCGAAGAAAGTGACCATCGACACCCCCGTCCCGAAGAGGAACGGCACGCCCGCCCACGCGGACGGCGCCGCGGCGAAGCACATGATGCACGTCCCGCCCGAGAGCATCGCCGCGAGCAGGACGAGCCCCTTGCGCCGCAAGTCCCCGAGGTAAGCGAGCGCCAACGCCCCGACGAGCGCGCCCGCCCCGGCCGTCCCCATCAACAGCGACAGCCCCGCCTCGTCCCAACCGTACACGTTGCGCGCGAACAGCGGCAGCAGCACGAGGTACGGCGTGCCGAACAGGCAGACCACCGTCGAGCACACGAGCACCGCGCGCACACCGGGCCGCCCGCGCACGTACCTGAACCCGTCGGCCAGATCATTCCACATCGAACGCCGCGCGGCCTCCGGCCTTCTCAACCCCGACCACGACCCGACCGGCCGGCGCAAGCGGCGCGACGGCGCCCCTCTTCTCAAACCTCACGCGCGCGAGCGCGGCCACGATGGCGACGTAGGAGAGGCCGTTGGCGAAGAAGCAGCCCGCCATCCCGAGCGCCTTCATCGTCAGGGCCGCCAGCGTCGGCCCCGCCACGCGCGCCAACTGGAACTGCGAAGAGTTGAGCGCGATGGCGTTCGCCAGATCCTCGCGCTCGACGAGGTCAACCGTAATCGCCTGATACGCCGGCCCCGAGATCGCCCAGCAGCAGCCCGTCACGAACGAGAGCAGCAGCACCATCCACACGTCAGCGGGCCGCCGCCCCGCCCCCTCCCAGCGAATCGCGCCCGCCCACACCAGCGCCCCGAGCGCGAGCGCCGACAGCCCCGCCCCCGCCTGCGTGTAGATGAGCAGACGCTTGCGGTCAACCTTGTCGGCGATGACGCCGCCGACTAGAGTTAAGACCAGCCCCGGCGCCGTCGCCACGAACGTGTCCACGCCGAGCCACGTCCCCGAGTCGGTCAACTGCAACACGAGCCAGCTCTGCGCGACCGTCTGCATCCACGTCCCCGCGTTCGAGAGGAACGCGCCCGCGAAGAAGAGGCGGAAGTTGCGGTGGCCGAGCGCGCGGAACATCCCGCCCGCGCGTGACGTTTGTGATGTGCGTGCGTGAGCCGGGGCCGTGGGCATGAGTCTTGCGGGAAGCGCGCCGAAAGTGAATAATGCTCGCCGCCGGTCCGGAAGCAGAGCGGCGGGTCTTAAGATGCCTACGCGGCGGCGAAACCGCAAGGAGCACGTGTGATACGAGAGAGCTTGGCGAAGAGGGAGGCGGAGGTGCAGCACGGCTTCCGCCTGCGCGGCCTGAACGACGTGTCGCGCGTCGAGGCGCTCTCCGACGGCGTCTTCGCCTTCGCCATCACGCTGCTCGTCGTCTCGCTCGAAGTCCCGCGCACGTTCGACGAGCTGCTGGTGACGATGCGCGGCTTCCTCGCCTTCGCCATCACCTTCGCGATGCTCTTCCACGTCTGGCACACGCAGTACCGCTTCTTCCGGCGCTACGGCCTGAGCGACAACTTCACGGTCTGGATGACGGCGCTGCTGCTCTTCGTCGTCCTCTTCTACGTCTACCCGCTCAAGTTCGTCTGGACGTTCATCGTCAACGCTCCTGCTCGGCCTCGGCTCGAAGGTCGAGACCTCCGCGGGAAACTTCGAGCCGGTCGTGCGCGCCGAGCAGGTGCCGACGATGCTCATCGTCTACGGCGCGGGCTTCGCCGCCGTCTTCGCCATCTTCGCGCTGCTCTACCTGCACGCCTACCGCGAGCGCGCGACGCTTGAGCTGAACGAGCTTGAGCACCACGACACCGTCTCGTCGTTTCAGGAGAACGCGCTCATGGCGCTCGTCGGCCTGGTCTCACTCTCCCTCGCGCTCACGCGGAACCCGCGCTACATGGCGGCTGGCGGGCATGTCCTACTGGCTCATCGGCCCCGTCATGTACGTCCACGGCTACACGCGCGGCCGCCGCCGCAAGCGGCTCGCACGGCACCTCGCGCACGACGCAGCAGGCCCCGCTCAACGTCCCCGCCGGCTGACGTGCGAAGCTAGAAATCATTAACCGCAGAGACACAGAGACACAGCCCAAAGCGACTGCCTTCGAGCCGTGTCTCCGTCTCTCTGTAGGTTAACTTTCCCCCGCCACGCTCAAACGCGAGTCCGCGCTAACCCCTCCGCCACGCCGACAGCGGCGCGCCGGTGCCGCCGCGGCGGTGCGCGACGACCTCGGCGAGGATGGCGAGCGCGACCTCCTCGGGCGAGACCGCGCCGATGTCGAGGCCGACGGGCGCGCGCACCTCTCTGAGTACTTCTTCGCTAACGCCCGATTCGCGCAGACGCCCGAGCACGATGTTAGTGCGGCGGCGGCTGCCGATCATGCCGACGTAATCGGGGCGCGCGTCGAGGACGGCGCGCATGCACTCCTCGTCCTCGTTGTGGCCGCGCGTGACGACCGCGACGTAGACGCCGCGCCCCGTCCCGACGACTGCCTTCAACGTTTGAGTCCACCCCCGCGCCGCGACCAGTTCTATCTCTTCCTCGGGGAAGCGCGCGCGCGCGACGAACTCCGCGCGGTCGTCCACGAGCGTGACGCGGTAGCCGACCGCGTGCGCGAGCCGCGCGAGCGCGGCCCCGACGTGACCCGCGCCGCAGACGACGAGGCGCGGCTCCGGCTCGACGCGCTCGAACAGCACGCGCGCCCCGCGCCACGCTTCGAGCCCGGGCGCGAACTCCTCCGCGCGCAGCGTCCGCGCCTCCGCGCGCGAGTCGAGAAAGGCCGCGCGCCTGCTCCTCCAACGCGCCGTCCAACGCCGCGTCTCCGGTCGTCCCCGTCCGCACGCCCCTTCTTCAAACAGAACCTTCACGCCGACGCCCCGCTCCGCCTCCACCAGCGTCGCGAGCACGGCCACGCCGCCCGCCTCGACCACGCGCGCGAGTGCGCGTGTGAGTTCGGCGGAGTTCTGAAGACGCGGAATGTCCATCGGCGGGGTTAAGCTTAACTTGAGGGCGGCTGCGGCGACCCGTCTACTTCTCGCCCATCCGGACGAGGCCGACGGCGGCGAGCGCGCGGCGCAGGAGCCAGAGCGGGCCGACGATGAGATAGACGGGGTTGCGGAAGAAGGCCGGGCTGTTGCCCTCGATGGCGTGCCCGACGAACTGGAAGACCCACCCGACGACGAACAGCCCCAGCGCCCAGCGCCAGTCCCAGAAGAAGAGCGGCAGGCTCACGACGATCATCGGGATGCCGATGGAATGCGTCAGCTTGTTCAAAGGGTGCTGGTGCTTCGCCTTGTAGTTTTCGACGAAAGAACTCATGACGCTCACTCCGTTCGCAAAGCAATGATGAGTGATGAATGTTGAATGATGAATTGAAGACGTGCTCTTAATTCAACATTCATCACTCATCACTCTTTACCCCTTCCCTGCCCCACACGTCGAGGAAAATCTCCATCGTGCCGCCGCAGACCATGCCCTCCTCGCTGGCCTCGTCGGCGGTGAGGGTGAAGCGGTGCAGCGCCGGGCGCCCCGTGCGCAGCGCCTCGCGCGCCTCGGCCCAGACCTCTGCCTCGACGCAGCCGCCGCCCACCGTCCCGGCCGTCCCGCCGCCCTCGAAGAAGAGCATCTTGGCCCCGCGCCGCTGCGGGGTGGAGCCGCGCGTGTGCGCCACGGTCGCCACGACCACGCGCTCGCCGCGCGCCGCCGCCTCGCCGACCAGCCGGTAGAGTTCGAGTTTGGTGACGGAAGACATTGGAGAAATGAGGCAGTAGACTGAATGCGGTAAGCGTGACTGAAGTGAAAGACCGAGTTTTCACTTCAATTCATCATTCCGCATTCATGCATTTCCTACAGCGGCGGCTGCGCCGCGGGCGTCGGGGTCGGGCTGGGTTGGGCGGTCGGGGCCACCATCATGTTGGGGCTTTCGGTGCCGGGCGTGGGCGGCGTCTGTTGCGCCTGGTCGGCGGCCTCGACGCGCTGGCGCAGGCGCTCGACCTCAACGTCGGCCGTGGCGACCGAGGCTTCGAGGCGCGTGCGGCTGGTGGCGAGCAGCTCCAACTGCTTGTTGATGCGCATGCGCTCGCGCTCCAACTGCTGCTCGATGGCGTGCGCACGGCCGAGGGGTTGAGCGTGCCGACGAGCGCGGCGCGGCGCTGGATGGACTCGGGCGTTCGACTCGTATTCGATCTCGGCCAGCCGCTCCTGCAACTGGAACTCCTTGTCGGTCACCTCGCGGAGCTGCGTGCGGAGCTGCTCGGCGCGCTGCTCGGCGCGCGTGAGGCGTTCGAGGTCGAACATCGCCTTCTGGTCGGCCTTCATCTGGTTGAGCTGCCCCGAGAGCTGTTCGACCTGGCCGGAGAGGTCGCGGACGGTGCCGTGCAACTGCTCGTTCTCGGCCTGCGTGCTCTGCTGCTGCTGCTGCTGGCGCGCGGCGCGCGTCGTGCGGCGCGTCGTGGCGGCGGGCTGGCCGTCGTCCGCGGTGCTGACGACGGCGGGCTCGTCGGGGAGCGTCGGCGCCTGCACGGGCTGCGGGCGCGCAGGGTTCGTCGTGCGGCGCGAGTGCGCCGGCGCTGCGACTGCGCGTCGGGCACGAACGCGAATCCCGCGATAAGCAACGCCAGCGCCGCGCGGGCCAAAACTTTCTTCATCACGATCCTCCTTGAAAAACGCCGGGGATAGACTTCCGATGCCCGCCGCGGGCCGAAGGTTTACACGCCGCCGCCCGCGCGCGGTTCCCCTTCCCCTTCAAGTCGAGACAATCTTGAAGCTGATGTCCACGGCGCGCGCCGAGTGCGTGAGCGCGCCGACGCTGACGAGATCGACGCCCGCCTCGGCGTAGGCGCGCACGTTCTCAAGCGTGATGCCGCCCGAAGATTCGAGCAGGATGTCGGGCTTCAAGCCCCGCGCGATCTCGACGAAGCGGCGCGTCTCCTCGGGCGTCTGGTTGTCGATGAGGAGGATGTCGGCGCCGGCCTCGACGGCGTCGCGCAGGTCGCGCTCGCGCGAGACCTCGACCTCGATCTTGTGCAGGTGTCCGACGGCCTTGCGCGCGCGCTCGACGGCCGTCGCCACGCCGCCCGCGAGCGCGATGTGGTTGTCCTTGATGAGCACGCCGTCGTCGAGGCCGAAGCGGTGGTTGCGCCCGCCGCCGGTCGTCACCGCGTACTTCTCAAGCATCCTCAGGCCCGGCGTCGTCTTGCGCGTGTCAACGATCTGCGCGCTCGTGCCCTCGACCGCCTGCACGTAACGGCGCGTGAGCGTGGCGATGCCGGAGAGCCGCTGCATGAGGTTGAGGGCCAGACGCTCGCCCGCGAGCAGCACGTCCGCGAAGCCGGTCGTGCGCGCGATGACCTTGCCCGCCTCGACCTCGTCGCCGTCGGAGACGAAGGCTTCGATCTGCTGCTGCGAGTCGAGCGTGGAGAAGACGGCCTCGGCCGCTTCGAGGCCGCAGACGACCATCGACTCCTTCGCGATGAAGCGACCCTTGGCGCTCTGGCTGCGCATCACGGTGGACTGCGTCGTGATGTCGCCGCGGCCGATGTCTTCGTTCAGGAACGCGCCGACCTGCGAGAACAGCGCCCCCTCGTCAAGCCAGCTCATTCGCCTAAAGCCTCCATCATCTCGCTCAGCGCCTTGATTCTCTGCCCGACCTCGGCCGCGCGCTTGCGCAGCTCTTCGACCTTCTCGGCCGGCGCGCGCTCGACGAACTGCGGGTTCGAGAGCTGCGCCTCTGCCTTCTGAAGTTCCTTCTCCTGCTTCTCGCGCTCGCGCGCGATGCGCGCACGCTCCTGCTCGAAGTCGATCAAGCCTTCGAGCGGCACGGCCACCTCGGCCCCGCCCGCGAGCACCGCCCGCGCCGAAGCGCGCGGTATCTCGCCGCCGCCGCCGCCGTTGGACGATTTGTCGAGACGGTCGGCGACGAAGATTTGCGCGGCGCGCGTGAGCCGCGTGATCTGCTCGGCGCTGTTGGCGAAGACGTAGCGCATCTCGCGGTCGGGCGTGCCGACGAAGAGGCGCGGCAGATACTCGCCGGGCTTCACGCTCAGCTCCGTGCGGATGTTGCGCACGCGCGAGACGAGTTCGATGACCGAGCGCATCTCTTCCTCGGCGCGCTCGTCTATCAGGGCCTCGTTCGCGCGCGGGAACTCCGTGAGCATGACGGTCGGCGTGACGGAAGCGGCGCGGTAGGCCGCGTGCAAAGAGTCCTTACCCGACGCCGGGCAGACGTTGCCAAAGCTCCTCCGTGATGAAGGGCATGAACGGATGAAGTAGACGCAGCGCCTGTTCGAGCACGGTCAGGACGCGGCTGCGCGCGGCGTCGCGCTCAGGTGTAGGGTCGGCCGCGGTCACGTCCGACTTCGACAGCTCGATGTACCAGTCGCAGAAGTCGTCCCAGAAGAAGTGGTAGAGCGCGTAGACCGCCTCGTGGAACTGGTACGTCTCGACGGCCGCCGAGACCGCGCGCGCGGTCTTGTGCAGACGCGAGACGATCCAGCGGTCGTGCAACGCCCAAGCGTCGGGCTCGCCCTCGAAACCACGGCCCGACCTGCGCGCCTTCGGAGTTCAACAGGCAGAAGCGCGCGGCGTTCCAAATCTTGTTGGCGAAGTTGCGGTAACTTTCGACCTGATTGTCGTTCCAGCGCGTGTCGGTCGAGCCGATTGACGCCGAGCACGAGGCGCGTCGCGTCCACGCCGAACTTGTCGAACACGTCGAGCGGGTCGATGCCGTTCTGCTTCGTCTTCGACATCCGCTGCCCGTGCTTGTCGAAGATGGTGCCGGTGATGTAAACGTCGTCGAACGCCTTCTCGCCCATGAACTTCAGGCCCGTCATCATCATGCGCGAGACCCACAGGAAGATGATGTCGCGCGCCGTGACGAGCACGGAGGTCGGGTAGAAGGTCTTCAGGTCGGCCGCGTTCTCGTCCGGCCAGCCCAGAGTCGAGATGGGCCACAGCGCCGAAGAGAACCACGTGTCGAGCACGTCCGGGTCCTGCTCAAGCTCGTCCGTCCCGGCCGCGGCGCGCGCCTCCTCTTCCGTGCGCGCGACGTAGACGTTGCCCGCGGCGTCGTACCACGCCGGGATGCGGTGCCCCCACCAGAGCTGGCGCGAGAGCGTCCAGTCGTAGAGGCCGGCGAGCCAGTTCTCGTAGACCTTCTCGTAAGGGTTCTCGGGGACGAAGCGCGGCTCGTGCTTCTCACGAAGCAGTCGGAGCGGCTCGCGCCCCAGCTCCCCCTGCTTCATAAACCACTGCGTCGAGATCAACGGCTCGATGACCGTGCGGCAGCGGCCGCACTTCGTGATGGAGAACTCGTAATCGACGACCTTCTCCAACAGCCCCAGCTCTTCAAACTTCTGGACGACACGCTCGCGCGCCTCGTAGCGGTCGAGCCCCTCGAACTCGGCGCCGGCCTCGGCCGTCATCCGTGCGTGCTGGTCGATGACCGTCACCTGCGGCAGGTCGTGACGCTTGCCCAGCGCGTAGTCGTTCGGGTCGTGCGCGGGCGTCACCTTCACCGCGCCCGTGCCGAACTCCGGGTCTACGAACTCGTCGGCGACGACGGGAATCTCGCGGCCGACGATGGGGAGTATCAACGTCCGGCCGACGAGGTCTGCGTAGCGCTCGTCCTTCGGGCTGACGGCGACGGCCGTGTCGCCGAGCATCGTCTCGGGGCGCGTCGTCGCGACCGTCACGCGGCGGTCGGAGCCCTTGACGGGGTATCGCAGGTAGTAGAGCTTGCCCGCCTGCGACTCCTTATCGACCTCTAAGTCCGAGAACGCCGTCTGGTCTTTCGGGCACCAGTTGATCAGGCCGGGGCCGCGGTAGATGAGCCCCTCGTCGTAGCTGCGGACGAAGAACTCGCGCACGGCGCGCGAGAGGTGCTCGTCCATCGTGAAGCTGCTCGCGCGACCAATCGACGCTCGCGCCCTCGCGCCGCATCTGTCGCGTGAATCTCGCCGCCGTACTGCTCCTTCCACTCCCACACGCGGCGGATGAACTCCTCGCGCCCGATGTCGTGGCGCGTCTTGCCCTCCTCCTTCTTCAACTTGCGCTCGACCATGATCTGCGTCGAGATGCCGGCGTGGTCGGTGCCGGGGAGCCAGAGCGTGCGGTGGCCGCGCATGCGGTGGTAGCGCGTGAGCACGTCCATGATCGTGTGCTGGAGCGCGTGCCCCATGTGGAGCGAGCCCGTCACGTTCGGGGGCGGGATGACGATGGAGTAGACGGGCGCGGCCGGGTCATTGTTCACCTCGGGCGCAAAGCACCCCTCGCGCTCCCAGCGCGAATAATGGCTCTCCTCGGCCTGCTTCGGGTCGTAAGTTTTCGGGATGTCCATGACCGTTCGATTATACGGAGGCGAGGTGGAAAAGGGAAAAGAGTAGGCAGATGGCAGTAGACAGTAAGATAGAGCGGCCAAAAGAGTCGGAGGCGGCGGGATTCACGACCCGCCGCCTCCGACTCACTCAAGTCTTTTCTTCTTAACTGCCTACCGCTTTCCGCCCTCTTCGAGCTTCTGCTTGATTAGAAGCTCGGCCAGCTCGGGGACGACCTCCCAGGCTATCTCGCGCACGACCTTGTCGGACATCAGCTCGACGACGCGGCGGGCGATAGCGTCGATGGCCTCGGGCGAGAGCTGCTCTGCGCGCAGAGGCTCTTCGACTCCGGCGCGCGCGTGGCCGACGGCGAAGCCCGCGGCCGAGGGCTCCTGCGGCGGCGCGGCTTCGGCAGAAGACGCCTGCGCGGCGGGCGATTTGGGCAGGTCGCCTTCGACGCTGCCGTCGGTGAACTCGCTCTCGACGACGGCCGGGATGGGCTCGTCGGCGGGCACGACCTCGGGCTCGACGAAGCCGCGGGGGGCGTGCGTCGCGCCCTGTGCCTCCACGCTGCCGAAGGCGAAGCCCTGCGGCCCGTCCTGCACTACGACATCGCGCCACGGCGACTCGTCGTGCGCGGCAGAGGCTTCGGGCTGCGCGAAGTTGTCGGAAGCGTCGAAGGCGTGTGACGGCTCGAAGGACGCGGTCGGCTCGAAGGGCGAGGCCGACTCGAATGCGCGCGGGCGTTCGCCGTGCGCGGCCTCCGCGAAGGCGCTCGGGGCGTCGGCCCAGCTCGGCGCGGACACGGGCACCATTTCGAGGGGCGAGTCGAACACGTCGCCGGCCGTCTGTGCGGCGGGCGCGTCGTCGAAGTCGAGGTCGAGGATGAAGTCGTCATCCTCGGCAGTCTCCGTCGTGGCGGCGGCGGACGCGTCCGACCTGCCCGAGGTCGAGCAGTGCGTCGTCAGCGGCGACGGCGGACGCGGCGCGCGCGTCGAATGAGGTCTGGGGGGCGGTCGGTTCGTTCATCACACTTTCTCGCGGCTGGGCTGCGGCAAAGACGGGCTCCGTGTCGTCGGCCTCTTCGGAGGCTACGACGAAGTCGTCGGTCTCTTCCTCAGGCGCGGCGACGGGAGAGGCGTCGGCGGCGGGCGCGTGGGCCGCGGCGCCGTTCGTCTCAAAGACCGGCGCGGCCTGGAAGTCCGGGTCGGGCGGCTCTGCTGTTTCGGGCGCGTCTGTTTCGGGCGCGTCGTTGCGCCTGCGCGCGAAGGTCGGGGGCGCGCCGAAGGCTTCGGCCGGCCGCGCCTCGATCAGCTCGTCGTCGGCGCCGAGGTCCGCGAAGGAAGAGGCCGGGTCTTCGTCGTGTCCGACCGGCTCCTCGTGGGCTTCGGCGTCGCGCGCGAGCGCGTCGAGTCGGGCGTCGGCTTCGGCGCGCGCGGTCGCCTCTTCGGCGTGGCGCTCGTCGCGCGGCGCGCTCGCCGTCCGCGGGCTCGTCCGCCTTCGACTCGCCGCCGAGGAGTGAGCCCACCTTGCCGACCAGATTGCGTATCGATTGGAAGGGTTTCGTCAAGACTGTATCCGCGCCAACTCTGCGCGCCTCCGCTTCGTTGAATGGTTCGAACGTGCCGACGAGGAGGACGACGGGAATGTTCTTAAGACGTGCGTCCCGCTTGATTCGCTCGCACAACTCGTAGCCGTCGGGGCCGGGCATCACCACGTCGGCGAGCACGACATCGGGCGGCGGCTCGTCGGCGAGCACCCGGAGCGCCTGCGCGCCGTCTCCGACCGCGACGACCTCGAAGTCCTCGTCCTCGAAGGTGAGACTGATCACCTTCTGGATCGTCGGCGAGTCGTCAGCGAGCAGAAGTTTCCGGCGTCCCGAACTCAAAAGTATCTCCTTGTGCAAGGGGGCCGACGCACCGGGGGGCAAGTAAAGGAACGCTTTCGCGCGTGGAGCGGCGGCAGGGCATGTTCAGCGACCCGGCTGAAAACCACGCACGAAGGCCGCAAATCAAACCTAACACCCGCGCCGACGGCCCGTCAAGCTGATTTTCCAGAGGGCTTTTCGGCTCTCGCGCGGGGTCAAACACGAACGTTTTCCGCGCGGTCAAAATGTCTGTCGATGGCGTCAGCGGCTCAGGGTCACGTCGTCGGCGGTGTGGCGCTTGCCGTCGGGGCCGTCGGAGGCGAGGGTGTAGGAGGCTTGGGTGCCGGCGTAGCGGTAGGGGTTGTGCCAGGGGTCGAGGCGGATGACGCGCTTGGCGTAACGCGGGCTGAGGTGGTCGTAGAGGACGACCGCGTCTTCGCCGACGACGTAGAGGCCGCGCTCGCGGCGGAAGGCTTCGAGCGCCTCTCGCATCTCCGCGAGGTCTGCGCGCGCGCGCGCGGCCTTGCGCGCGTTGACCGCGAGCCAGAGCGCCGCGAGGTCGCGCACCGCCTCGCCGCCGACCCCGATACTCGTCGCGCGCCACTTGCCGCGCGCGTCCTTCGACACGTCGAAGACGGCCGCGACCTCGACCTCCGCCACGGCGGACGAGCCCATCAGAGAGAGCTGCTTGATGGTGAGCGGCCCGCGCGTCAAAGGCTCGGCGGTCTTCGCGGCCTCGTCCTTCTGCTTACCTCTGTTCTTATCTTTACCGTCGCCTTCGTTTGAGATGGACGGCACGACGACCGTCGAGGCGCGCGCGGCCGCCAACTGTCGCGCCTCGAACTCGGTGACCAGTTCTTCGAGCGCGCGGCGCGCGGCTTCGAGCCGTTCGACGCCGACGCTCTCGGCGACGAGGTCGAACTCCTCCCACGAGCGGTCGCCCGTGCGGAATTCGGCGGCGCGCCAGCGCTTGACCTTGAAGGCGCCGCCCGTCTGCGGCACGCGCTCGTCCTCGACGCGCACGAGGCGGAAGGCGACGGTCACGCCGGCCGAGACGTTGACGGGCGTCGAGCCCGCGGGGCTGACCTCTTTAACTTTGACCGCGCTCGTCCGCAGCGCGAACCCCGGCGCCTCCGCGACCGCACGCCGCGCGTCGCTCTCCTTCAAAGCGGGCTTCGGTCTCTTCTGCGCGGCGGCGTCGGCGGCGAAGAAGCAGAAGGCAAAGGCGAGAATGAGAGACACGCTGCCTCTCGTCGTCGGCAATAAAAGAGGATGAGAGCCGGCGTGTCTCTCATCCTCTTTTCCGCCTACTGCCGTCTGCCGTCTGCCTGCTGTCTTCATCACTGTTCCGGCGGGGGGGTGATCTGGAAGCGCGAGAGCAGGCGGTCGGCGGCGTCGCGCGCGGCCTGTTCGAGCTGGAGTTGCGAGGGGTAGCGCTCCACGCGGCGCGTCGGGGTAGGCACGCGCACGCCGCCGATGGTCGCCGTGTCCCGGTACGGGCGCTGGAACATCGTGTCGGAGTACTTGAGGTCGGCCGTCTTCGGCGTGTAGACGTAAGTCCTGAGCACCAACCCGCGCGTGTCCGTGGACCCGCTGTAACCCGTCTCGTCCATCTGGAAGAAGACGACGTAGGCCGACTCCTCCTTCTTGGCCTGCTCGCGCGCCTCCTGCCGCCGCCCCTTCCCGCTGTCCTTGACCTCCACGTCGCGGCCGACCTGCCGCAGCCGCTCGACGAAGGCCGCGGCCACGCCGTCGCGCGCCATCGAGTCGTAGCCGACCGAGAGCGTGTCATCCTTCATGACGTGGAAGGTGACGAGCGCCTCCCGCGTCTTCGCCTCGGCCGGCTTGTCGGCGGGGTCGGCCGGCTTCGCCTTCTCGGTCGGAAGCCCCAGAGGCTTCTGCGCCTTGCGCCCAGACTGCGCGGGCGCGGACGCCGCGCCGAAGGCCGTCGCGAGGACGAGCGCCGCGGCGCCGAAGACGAACGCGCGCGGAGGCGTCGAAGGATTCGGTCTGTTCATCAAAATTCTCCTCGTCCTTCTCTGTGATGCCGGGGCGGGGGGCTAACTTTGCTCGCCGCGCGACTTGCTGATGAGCATGCGCAGCATGACCTGGAGCTGGGAGGTCGTGAAGGGCTTCGGGAGGAAGACGACGGCGCCGGCGGCGAAACTGTCGGAGGAGAGCTTCGGGTTCTGCTCGGCCGTCATCATCATCACCGGAATCTTCATCAGCTTCTTCTCGGTCTTCATGTAGCGGACGAGTTCCGGCCCCTGGATGTGCGGCATCACCACGTCGAAGACGCACGCGGCGAAGTCGCTGCCCGACTGGAGGAGTTTGTACGCCTCGCGCCCGTCGCGCGCCGGCACGACCTCGTAACCCTCCTTCTCGACGATGGCCGTCACCAGACGCAGGATCGCCGGGTCGTCGTCGGCCACCAGGATGCGGCGTGAGGCTTCGCTCTGCGCAGACACCTTTTGAAAACCTCCGGTTTTCAGAGGTGATAAGTGATGAGTCATAAGTGATAAGAAGAAGGCAAGGCCCGCCTGTTCTTTCTTATCACCTATCACTCATCACTTATCACTTCATACTTCAACTGCCCGGCCGCTCTCGTCGGAGCGCGCGAGGCGCGCGGCCAGGGTGACGGCGGCGACCATGCTCGAATGCTCCGCGACGCCGCGGCCCGCGATGTCGAAGGCCGTGCCGTGGTCTACCGAAGTTCGGATGAACGGCAGACCCAGCGTGACGTTGACCGCCTCGCCGAACGAGAGGCACTTCACGGGGATCATCGCCTGGTCATGGTAACACGAAATCACCGCGTCGAACTCGCCGCGCGAGGCGCGCAGGAAGACCGTGTCGGCCGAGAACGGCCCCGACACCTCCAGCCCCTCGGCGCGGCACGCCTCGACCGCCGGCATGATCTCGGCCGCCTCCTCGACGCCGAACAGACCGCCCTCCGCGCCGTGCGGGTTCAGGGCCGCCACCGCGATGCGCGGCCGCGCGATGCCCCAGCGCCGCAGCTCCCGGTCGGCCAGGCGCGTGACACGCGTGATGCGGTCCTTCTCGACGAGGCGGATGGCCTCGGACAGAGGCACGTGCGTGGAGATGAGGACGATGCGGAGGTTCGACGCGACGAAGGCCATGGCGGACTCGGTGCTGCCCGTCAGGTGCGCGAGGAATTCGGTGTGGCCGGGGAAGCTGTAGCCGCCCAGGAAGAGCGCGCGCTTGTTGATGGGCGCCGTGGAGATGGCGTCCACCGCGCCCGCGCCGCAAAGTTCGACCGCGGCCTCGATGTACTCGGCCGCGGCGCGGCCCGCGGCGCCCGACTCGACGCCCGGCGCGACGGTGCCCGTGATGTTGTCGAGGTGGTAGATGACGGGGCCGGCCGCGTCCTCCGGGAAGGGCTCGCCGCGGCGCACGATCTCGTAGCCGCAACGGAGGTCGAGCGTACGCGCCGTGTGCGCGAGGTGCTGCGCGTCGCCGACGATGACGGGCACGCAGGCCGCGAGCACCTCGGGCTCGGCCACGGCCTTCAGGACGACCTCGGGGCCGATGCCGGCCGGGTCGCCCATCGTGATGCCGATGCGCGGGACGCGCGCGCCGCCGCGTCCCGCCGCGACGGGCTTGAGTGAAGAGTCGTTCATCTTTAGGAACCGGAACCGCGCGTGAGGGCGTCGCGGGAAACACGAACGGACGCCGGGAGCGCCTCACTCAAGGCGCCCCGGCGCGCGTCGTCACTCGAAGGTCAGTCGCCGGAGTCGTCGCCGCCGCCGTCCCGGTCCTCGGCCTTGAACATGTACTTGATGTTGTGCTTGAGCAGCATGATGTTGGGGGCGCCCTTGCGGTTAATCTTGAGCGCGCTGCGGTCGTACCACTCGATGGTGCCCTCGACCTCCTCGCCGTCGGTCAGCACGATGATCATCGGCGTGTGCTGATCCATCTGCTTCTTGTAGTAGAAGATTTCGGCGCTCGTCTCGGAGGGCGGAATCTTCTTGCGCCCGAGGGCCGCGGCGGCCGCGGCGGCGCCGGATGACGACGACGACTCGCGCGGCTCGCGCGGGGCGGCGCCGCCCGACGGGCGGTGCTGGGCGGCGCGAGGCGGAGGCGCGGCCCTCTCTGAAGTCTCGCGTGCTTGCGGCGTCGTCTCGCGGCCCTTGACCTCGGCCAATGTCGTGCGAATCAGTTTACGGTTCACTTTATCTCCTCACCTCCAACAGTGCCAAAAAACTTGCATGAAACGGGGCCGCCCGTGCCGCCCCGCGGCGACAGGATCGAACAGAAGACGAGACACGGCGGACTCGGCCTGCCCGGTCGGCGCCACACACATTTGCGGTCTGAAGTAAACAGACGAGAAACGGTCTTTACCCGTGGTTGATTTCAATCCTGTCAGGGTTTGCGCGACACTCTACATGAGAGGAGTTCAAAGTTCAAGGTTGCAAGTCCAAACTTCAAACCGCAGATTAAAAAAGTTCAAGGTTCGAGGTCTCGCGCGGGACCTCGAACCTTGAACCCGAAACTTTGAACTACGCTTCAGTCCGCCTTCTTGCGGATGAAGGTCGGCACGTCGAGGTCGTCGGAGCGCGTGGGGGCGACGGCGCGCGTGGAGAGGTCGGGCGAAGCCTGCGCGTAGCGCGACGGCGGCGCGGCGGTGGTCGCGTGCGTCGTGGTGCCGACCTCGGACATGTCCTTGTCGAAGCCGGTGGCGATGACGGTGATCTTCATCTCGTCGCGCAGCGACTCGTCGATGACCGCGCCGAAGATGATGTTGGCGTCGTCGTCGGCCGACTCGCGGATGATGGAGCTGGCCTCGTTGACTTCGTAGAGCGTCAGGTCCATGCCGCCCGTGATGTTGATGAGCACGCCCTTCGCGCCCTGAATGGTCGCCTCTTCGAGAAGCGGGCTGGATATGGCCTGCTGCGTCGCCTCGACCGCGCGGTTCGGCCCCGAGGCGCGCCCCGCGCCCATCAGCGCCAGACCCATCCCCGCCATGATCGCCTTCACGTCGGCGAAGTCGAGGTTGATAAGGCCCGGGACGGTGATGAGATCGCTGATGCCCTGCACGGCCTGCCGCAGCACGTCGTCGGCCATCTTGAAGGCGTCCTGCAAAGACATCGTCGGGTCGGCGGTGTGGAGCAGTCGCTCGTTGGGGATGGTGATGACCGTGTCCACGCACTCGCGCAGTTCCCTCAACCCCTGGTCGCCCTGCGCCATGCGGCGCTTGCCCTCGAAGTGGAAGGGCTTGGTGACGACGGCGACGGTCAAGGCGTTAAGTTCCGTGGCGAGCGACGCGATGATGGGCGCGGCGCCGGTGCCGGTGCCGCCGCCTAAGCCCGTCGTGACGAAGACCATGTCGGCGCCTTCGAGGGCTTCGATGATCTTCTCGGTGTCTTCTAACGCGGCGTTGCGGCCGATGTCGGGGTTGGCGCCCGCGCCGAGTCCCTTCGTGAGCTTGCCGCCCAGTTGAATCTTGATCGGCGCGCGGGAGCGCTTGAGTGCCTGGAGGTCTGTGTTGGCGACGAGGAACTCGATGCCCTCGATGCCGGCCTCGATCATGCGGTTGACGGCGTTGCCGCCGCCGCCGCCGACGCCGATGACCTTGATGCGCGCGCCCGTGATGGGAGGGTCGTCATCGATGAAAATGTTGATCCCGCTCGCCGGACGGCCTTCCGGTGTCATATTCTGCAATTTCCTCTCTCCTCCCGAAGCTCTCGCTGCCCCGAAGGTGTCGTACGGTTATCTTGGGCTGTGCGCGCCGCCGGTACCAATATATTGAGGGCTACATCTTGTGCCGGCTGGCGCGGCAGCATACAACATCTACTCAGAAAATACCACCAAAACGGTTACGAAATTTTGAGACGAGAGCGCCTAAGCCCCCCGACGCATGAGCGCGTGCGAGCGACGCCCGCATTTCCGCAGATTTCGCCCGCTGGCGTATCAGACAGAGGCCCGCCGCGGCCGCCCACGCGGGACTCTGCACGTCTTCGACGAGCCCGCCGAAGCGGTCGCGCTCGGGGTATCCCAGACGGACGGGCGCGTCGAAGACCTGCTCGGCGATCTCGACCATGCCGTTCAAGAGCGCGCCGCCGCCGGTCAGGACGACGCCGCTCGAAAGTTGACCCTCCCAGCCCGCCTCGCGTATCTCGTCGGCGACGTGCGACAGCACCTCTTCGGCGCGCGGCTGGAGGATGTCGCAGAGAATCTGTCTCGACAACTGACGCGGCGGGCGCCCGCCGACCGAAGGCACGTCAACCAACTCGCCGCGCTCCGACTCCGACAGACTGAGCGCCGAGGCGCAGCCGACGTTGCGCTTGATCTTCTCAGCCTCGGGGATGGGCGTGCGCAGGCCGAAGGCGATGTCGTTCGTGAAGTGCGAGCCGCCGAGGGCGAAGACCGCCGTGTGCTGCACGGCGCCGCGCTGGTAGATGATGAGTCCGGTCGTCTCGGCGCCGATGTCCACGAGCGCCGCGCCGAACTCCTTGTCGTCTTCGGTGAGCGTCGCTTCGGCCGCCGCCAACTGCTCCAGGACCATCTCGCCGACGACTAGACCCGGCGCGGTTGACCGAGTTGATGACGTTCTGGCGCGCGGTCACGGGGCTCGTCACGATGTGGACTTTCACGGCGAGGCGCGCGCCGATCATGCCGACGGGGTCGTTGATGCCGTCCTGGTCATCGACGATGAACTCCTGCGGCAGGCGGTCAACTATCTCGCGCCCGGCCGGGAGTTGGATGGCCGAGGCCGATTCGATGGCGCGGCGCACGTCGTCCTGCGTGATCTCGCGGTCGCGCCCCGCGACGATGACGGGGGCGTGGCCGTTGCGCCGGCCGTGGCCCGACTCGTAGACGGGGTCGCGCTCGCGGCCCGAGACGGCGACGATGGCCTGCCCGTTGAAGCTCATGATGTGCGAGCCCGAGAGGTTGATGGCGACCTCTTCGGCTTCGAGCCCGCTCATGCGCTCGGCCTCCTCGACGGCGCGCGTGATCGACTCGACGGCGGCCTCGGGGTCGACGACGACGCCCTTGCGCAGGCCGCGCGCCTCCGACTCGCCGATGCCGACGATGTCGATGAGGCCGCCGTCGCCGGGCTCGCCGATGATGCAGGTCACGCGGCTGGTGCCTACGTCGAGTCCGACCGTGTGGGTCAGGTTCTTAGCCATCCGGGTTTCGCTCCTTCGCAAGACTTGGGGGTTTCGTTTCGTCCGGCGCGAAATCTAAGTCTTCCCTCTCGTCGCTCAAGTCACTCGTCAAGGCTCACGTCCCGCCGCGGCGCGGCGCGGACGGACGGCGGCCGCCGGGGGGCGGGCCGTCTCCTGTCGTTTCGCGCCCGCGCCCGCCTTCGGCGACTGCACACGCGCCGCCGGGGAAACTTTGGCGGCGACGGCCGGGCGCGGCTCGGGGCGGGCGGGCGCGGCCGGGCGCGGTTCGTCTTGCGGCGCGCTCGCATCCTCTAAAGCCGCGTCGGCGGCGGCGCACTGTCTGAAGCCGAAGATGGCGCTGCGCCCCGTAGTCATGTTGATGTAGGAGACGCAGCGCCCGTTCTGCACGCGCCCCTTCTCGTCCAGCGTCGCGACCGCGTTGCGGAAGCGCTTGACGTAGTCCTGCCCGCCGAGCACGACCTGCACGCCCGCGTCGTCGCCCGCGAGGTGGACGCGCACGTCTTCGAGGTTGCCGAGTTCTATCTCGCTCACGCGCTTCGAGAGCCCCGACTTGTCCCAGTCGGCCTTGAGCGCCAGCGCCGCCTCGACGCGCGCGCGGTTGTCGCGCCGCGCCTGCTCGCCGCCCTCTTCGAGTCCGCGGACGAAGAAGTCTTCGTCGCCCGGCGTGGCCGAGCCGAGTTGAACCGCGTCGTCGTCAACCCAGACGAGGCGCCCGTCGCCGTTGAGCGAGATGATGCGCGGCTCGCGCTCGGTGACGCGCACGCGCAGGCCGTCGGGCAGCACGCGCGTGACGACGGCGTTGCGCACCCAGGGCAGCTCCTCCAACTCCTTCGCGATGACTTCGAGGTCGGCCTGCCACACGCCCGCGTTCGACAGGCGCAGCACGGCCGCGCGTATCTCTTCGCGCGACGCTTTCGAGGTGCCGGCCACGTCCACCGCCCGCACCTTGAAGAAGGAGGTCGAGACGGCCGTGCGGTAGCCGAGGTAGGCGAGCAGGCCGAGCGCGACGGCGAGCACGGCCTTGAGCACCGAGGGGACGTAGGGCAGCGCCGACTTCCACTCGAAGCCCTTCTGCCGCGAGTCCTTCGACGCCGCGCGGGGCGCGCGGCGTGTGTTCGGGCGCTGCACGGAGACGGCGCCGCGCCCCTTCGCGCCGACGCGCCCCCCGCGCGGTGTGATGACCTGCTCTCTCAATGCTTCTCCCTCGCGCGCTCGCTGCCCGCGCCCTTCGTCCCGACGAACGCCTCCGCGTCCCCCTCATTTGGTTCCGGGGTCGGCTCTGCGCCCCACAACTCGACTTCGTACTCCAGCTCTATCCCGTGCTCGCGGCGGAAGCGCTCGCGTATCTCTTCGGCCAGCGCGTAGGCGTCGCGCGCCCGCGCGCCCTCGCCCTCGGTGACGATGAAGTTGGCGTGGACGGGCGAGACGACGGCGCCGCCGCGGCGTTCGCCCTTCATCCCCATCTCGTCGATCATCTTCCCCGTGCTCAGCCCCGAGCCCGGCGGGTTCTTGAAGAAGCAGCCGGCCGAGCGCGCGCCGTGCGGCTGCGTGGCGAAGCGTTTCTGTTTCGCCTCCTCCATCCGCCCCTTAATCTTCTCGGGCTCGTCCAGTTTAAGTTTGAGCGTGCAGCCCAACAGCAACTCGCCCTCTTTGAAAGAGGTGTGACGGTAGTCCCACTTCACTTCACTCCCGGGCACTTCGACTACTTCGCCCGCCGCGCGCGACGCGCACCGTCTCGACGACCTGCCCGATCTCGTGGCCGTACGCGCCCGCGTTCATCCAGAGCGCGCCGCCGACGGTGCCGGGGATGCCGCCCAGACCTTCAATGCCCGACAGCCCTTGCCGCGCGGCCTCGACGCACAGGCGCGGGAGCGAGAAGCCGGCGCTCACCGAGACGCGCTCGCCGTCGAACTCGGCCCGGCCCTTCACCTCGCGCGTCGAGACGACGACGTAGCGGTGCTCGCGGTCGTCGGCCAGAACGTTGCTGCCCGCGCCGAGCACGCGCCACGCGATGCCCGCCGCTTCCAGCGCGCCGACGACCGCCGCCGCCTGGTTCTCGGTCTCCGGGATAAGAAGCCAGTCAATCGCTCCGCCGACGCGCAGAGAGGTCAACTCCGCGAAGCGCCGCCCGCGCTCGGCGCGCACGCCCGCCCGCCGCGCGATCTCTTCGAGCCGCGCGTCCCGCGTCTGCACGTCAGGCGTGTCTCGCTCTTCGCTCATCACTTCCAACTGCGCTGCGGCGGCCGAACGTGTCATCACGCCGTCGCCTCCGACTTCCCTTCGCGCTCCTTCAAAAGCTCGACCAGATTCTCGCCCGCGCGGTAGACGTTGCCGGCGCCGAGCGTGATGACCATGTCGTTCTCGTGCGCCTCTTCGAGCAGAGCCTGCGTCGCCTCCTCGACCGAGCCGACGTAGCGCGCGTCCTTGTGGCCGAAGCGGCTGACGGCCTCGACCAGCGCCTCGCCGCTCACGCCCTCGATGGGCAGTCTCGCTCGCCGCGTACACGTCGGTCACCATCAGCACGTCGGCGTTGTTGAAGGAGCGCGCGAACTCGTCCATCAAGTCCTGCGTGCGCGAGTAGCGGTGCGGCTGGAAGAGCACGACCATCCGGCGCCCGGCCGCGCCGAGCTTCGCCGCGACGAGCGTCGCGCGAATCTCCGTCGGGTGGTGGCCGTAGTCGTCCACGACGATAACGCCCGCCGTCTCGCCCTTGAACTGGAAGCGCCGGTTGACGCCCGTGAACTCGCCGAGCGCCTTCGAGATGGTCGCGAACGGCACTTCCAGCTCGAGCCCGATGGCGATGGCCGCCAGCGAGTTGTAGACGTTGTGCAGCCCCGGCACGCGCAGAGTGACTTCGCCGACGGGCTCGCCCATCAGGCGCGCCTGGTAGACCGAGCCGAACTGCTTGTCGTAACGCACCTCGCGCGCGGCGATGTCGGCCTGCGCCGAGAGCCCGTAGGTGATGCGGCGGCGGACGACCTCGGGGATGACGGCCTGCACGTGCGGGTCGTCCAGACAGAGAACGGAGGCGCCGTAGAACGGCACCTTGTTGACGAAGTCGGCGAAGGACTTCCGCACGTCGTCCATGTCGGCGTAGGAGTCCATGTGCTCGCGGTCGATGTTGGTGACGACGGCGAACGTCGGCGAGAGCATCAGGAACGAGCGGTCGCTCTCGTCGGCCTCGACCACCATCAGGTCGCTCTTGCCCAGACGCGCGTTCGAGCCCATCGCGCCGACGACGCCGCCGACGACGACCGTCGGGTCGAGACCCGCGTGCGCCAGCACGGTCGCGATCATCGAGGTCGTCGTCGTCTTCCCGTGCGAGCCCGCGACGGCGACCGTGTGCGGCTTGAGTCGCATCAACTCGCCCAGCATCTCCGCGCGCGGGATGACGGGGATCGAGCGCCGCCGCGCCTCCAGCACTTCGGGGTTGTCGCCGCGCACCGCGGTCGAACGGACGACGACGTGCGCGCCGCTCACGTGCTCCGCCGCGTGCCCCTCGTAAATCTTCGCGCCGAACTGTTCGAGCCGCGCCGTCACGTCCGAGCGGCGCAGGTCTGAGCCCGACACGCGGAAGCCCATGTTCAACAAGCACCTCCGCGATGCCGGACATGCCTATGCCGCCGACGCCGACGAAGTGAACGTGTTGAATTCTTCTGAACATAAGCTCGAAGCTGTCAGACTCAGCTTTCAGCTTTTCTACTGATCCTGACTCTGACCTGACCACAGCTTCTCCATCAAATCGACTGCCGCCTGCGCGGCGTCGCCGCGTGCGAGTCTGCGCGCGGCCTCTTCCATGCGTGTGACGCGGTCGGGGTTTTCGACCAGCTCGATCATCTCGCGCGCGAGGCGTTCGCCCGAAAGCTCCGACTGCAAGATCATGCGGGCGGCGCCGGCCTCCTGCATCACCTCGGCGTTGCGCCGCTGTTCGAGTTGGCCGGGCAGCGGCACCATCAGCGCGGCCTTGCCCGCCGCCATCAGCTCGAAGCTCGTCGTCGCCCCGGCGCGAGAGACGATGAGGTCGGACGCGGCGAAGGCCGACACCATGTCGTCGATGTACTCGCGCACGTCCGCGCGCCTCCCCCCAACCGGCGGCGGCGTAAGCGTCGCGCACCTTCTCAAAGTCGAGCTTGCCCGTCTGGTGCGTGACGCGCAGCACGTCGCGCCGCGCCCCGAGATGCGGGAGCGCCGCGACCATCGCCTCGTTGACGGCGCGCGCGCCCTGCGAGCCGCCGAAGACGAGCAGAGAGAAGCGCGCCGGGTCGCGCCTCTTCGCCGGAACTTCAAAGAACTCGCGGCGGACGGGGTTGCCGGTCACGACGCCCTTGCCGCCGAAGTAAGGCAGCGCCGCCTCGAACGAGACGGCCGCCGCGTCCACGAAGCGCGCGAGCCGCCGGTTCGTAAAACCCGGCACGGCGTTCGACTCCATGACGAGCGTCGGGACGCGCATCAGCGCCGCCGTCATCAACACCGGCCCCGAGACGTAGCCGCCCGCGCCGACGACGATGTCGGGGCGAAACTCCTTTATAAGTCTCCGCGCCCCGACGAAACTCTTCGGCAGCACCATGAGCCCGCGCAGCCGCGCCGCGAGCCCCATGTTCACCAGCCCCGCCGATTCAATGAGCGACAGCTCGAACCCCGCCTGCGGCACGAGCCGATTCTCCAAACCCTTCGCCGTGCCGACGAACCGCACGGCCGACTGCGGGTCGCGCCGCATCAACTCTTTCGCGACCGCGATGCCCGGGTAGATGTGCCCGCCCGTCCCGCCCGCGGCGATGAGCACGCGCATCCTTCTTACCCCCGCGCCCCGCCGCTGAGGAGCGCGCGCATCGTGGAGACGACTGACGTGCGCGGCCTCTGCGTCTGCGCGCGGCGCGCGGTCGCGGCGTCGCCTTCAAAGAGCGCGGCGCCGTAACCCGGGCTCGACTGCTGCGAGATGTTCAAGAGCACGCCGACCGCAAACAGCGTCGGCACCAGAGACGACCCGCCGTACGAGATGAACGGCAGCGGGATGCCCTTCGTCGGCAGCATCGAGAGCACGACGCTCATGTTGAAGAGCGCCTGCGCGACGATGCCGGTCACGATGCCGACGCCGAGCAGCATCCCGAACCTGTCCGGCGCACGCAGCGCCGCGCGCATCCCGCGCCACAGGAAGAGCCCGAAGAGCGCTATCACCGCGAGCCCCCCGAACAACCCCAACTCCTCGCTCACCACGGCGAAGATGAAGTCCGAGTGCGCGAACGGCAGGAAGAACATCTTCTGCCGCCCCTCCGTAAACCCCAGCCCGTGCACGCCGCCCGAGCCGACGGCGAGGAGCGACTGCACGACCTGATAGCCCGAGCCCTGCGGGTCTGCCCACGGGTCGAGGAAGACCAGCACGCGCTTCAGCCTCCACGGCACGAAGAGCAGCAAGCCCGCCACGCCCGCGAGCGCCGGCGCCGCCGCCAGCGCCATGTGCTTGAGCCGCGCGCCCGCCGTAAAGAGCATCGACGTGCAGACGACCGCCAGCATCATCGAAGTCCCGAGGTCGGGCTCGGCCACGATGAGCAGCGCGAGCACGCCCGTCACCACGACGGCCGGGACGAACGTCGCCCAGAAATCGCCCTCGCGGCCCGCCCGCCGCTCAAGGAACCGCGCGAGGAAGATCGCCAGCGCGAGCTTCGAAATCTCCGACGGCTGCAAGGAGAAGCCCGCGAGCCTTATCCAACGCCGCGCGCCGTTGATCGGCGGGAAGGCGAAGACGGCGACCAGCAGCAGCACCGTCAACATCGAGCAGCCCGTAAGCGATCTTCCCGTTGCGCAGCCGCCCGTAGTCGAACCGCATCCCGGCCCACATCGCGAACGAGCCCGACGACCGTCCACACGCCCTGCCGGATGACGTAGTGGTACTGGCTGTGATTCTCGGCGGTCGCCACCACGGCCGACGCGCTGTAGACCATGATGACGCCGAAGAGCGCCAGCGCCACCGTGCCGGCGAAGAACCACTCGTCTGCTTGTAGCTTCCGGGCCATAACAACCGAATGATGAGTGTCGAATGATGAACGACGAATCATCAGGAGGCGTGTGCCTCTCTTCGATTCATCATTCCGCATTCCGCACTTCAACACTTTCTTCACCTCTTCCTTGAAGACACGCCCGCGGTGCTCGTAGCTCGTGAACATGTCGAAGCTCGCGCACGCCGGGCGCGAGCAGGACCGTGTCGCCGGGCTCGGCCACGCGGTAGGCGCGGCGGACGGCGTCGGCCATGTCCGCGGCGCGCGCGACGGGCGCGAACTCTTTCAACTCCGCCTCGATGCGCTCGGCGTCCTCGCCGAGGGTGACGAGGGCGCGCGCCTTCCTCTGCATCAGCGGCGCGAGCGGCGCGTAGGGCGCGTTCTTGCCGCGGCCCGCCGAGGATGAGGACTATCCGGCCCGGCTCCTCCGCGAGCGCCTCGACGGCCTTGACCGCGGCGTCCACGTTCGTCGCCTTCGAGTCGTTGTAGAAGGTGACGCCGCCGACCTCCGCCACGCGTTCGAGCCGGTGCTCGACCGGCGCGAAGCGCCTGACGGTCTCGCGCATCGAGTCGGGGCCCGCGCCGCACGCGAGCCCCGCGGCCAGCGCCGCCAGAACGTTCTGCACGTTATGCACGCCCTTCAACTGCATCTCGTCGCGCGACATCAAGACCCGCTCGCCCGACCACGTCCGCGCGACCAGCTCGCGCCCGCGCAGGAACAGCCCCTCGTCCAGCTCGCGCTCGGTGCTGAACATCGTGACGTGCGCCTCAAGCCCCGCGGCCCACGTCGAGACGACGGGGTCGTCGGCGTTGAGCACGGCCACGTCCGCCGAGGTCTGTTTGCGGAAGATGCGGTGCTTGGCCGCGCCGTAGTCGGCAGAACGTCTCGTACCTGTCCATGTGGTCGGGCATCAGGTTCAGGACGACCGCCACCGTCGGCCGGAACTCCCTGATCGGTTTCGAGCTGGTAGCTCGAAAGCTCGACGACCGTCCACCCGTCCTCGCGCGACGCATCGACGAGCGAGACGAGCGGCGTCCCGATGTTGCCGCCGACCTGCGTCGGAATACCCGCGTCCTTCAACAAGCTCCCCGACGAGGGCCGTCGTCGTCGTCTTCCCGTTCGTCCCCGTGATGCCGACGACGCGCCCGCGCAGGAAGCGCCACGCCAGCTCTATCTCGCCGATGACCTCCGCGCCCGCGCGCTCGGCGTAGCGGACGGGGATGCTCTTCGACGGCACGCCCGGGCTCACGACGACCAGCTCGATCTGGTCCAGGAGCCACGACGGCACGTCGCCCGCGAGCAGCTTGACGACCCCCTCGCCCTTCAAAGCGAGCGCGTCGTTCGGCCAGTCGATGAACTCCTTCCGGTCGTTCAAGACGACGAGCGCCCCGCGCGCCGCGAGGAACCGCGCCGACGCCACGCCGCTGCGGCCCGCGCCGATGACCAGAACCTTTTTGCCGTCGAGTTCCATCACGCTCTAGCGCAACTTCAACGTCGAAAGACTCAGCAGCGCGAACAGGATCGCGATGATGAGAAAGCGGAAGACGATCTTCGGCTCCTTCCAGCCCGACATCTCGAAGTGATGGTGCAGCGGCGTCATCTTGAAGAGCCGCTTGCCCGTCCCCAGCCGCCGCTTCGTCAGCTTGAAGAAGCTGACCTGGAGCGTCACCGACAGCGCCTCGACGACGTAGACGCCGCCGATGAGGACGAGAATCAACTCCTGCTTCGTCAGCACGCCGATGGTGCCGATGGCGCCGCCGATGGCGAGGCTCCCCACGTCGCCCATGAAGACCTCGGCGGGCGGCGCGTTGTACCAGAGGAACCCGAGACTCGCCCCGACCATCGCGCCGCAGAAGACCGTCAGCTCGCCGATCTCCTTCTGGTGTTCGAGCCCGAGGTAGGCGGCCCAGCGCGCGTCGCCGCTCACGTACGTGAAGGCCGTCAGCGTCGCCATCGCGATGACCGTCACGCTGATGGCGAGGCCGTCCAGCCCGTCCGTCAGGTTCACCGCGTTCGAGAAGCCGAGCAGCACGATGGCGATGAACGGCAGGTAGAGCACCGGCCCGATGTTCGTGATGGCCGAGAGCGCCGTCTGCTTGAAGAACGGCAGGCTCAGGTTCCACGAGTAGTCGGCCCAGCCCTGGTACGTGAAGAAGAAGAGCGCCCCCCACACGAACAGCGCGATGGCCAACTGGCCGAGCAGCTTCCAGCGCCCCTGCAACCCGAGGTTCTGCCGCTTCGCGACCTTCAGGTAGTCGTCCAGAAAGCCGATGGCGGCGAAGCCCGCGGTCGCGATCAGGATGATCCAGACGTAGAGGCTTGAGAGCCGCGCCCACAGAAGCGTCGAGATGAGCACCGAGCCGATGATGAGCACGCCGCCCATCGTCGGCGTGCCGCGCTTGGCCTGGTGCGCCTGCGGCCCCTCCTCGCGTATCTCCTGCCCGACCTTCAAACGCCGCAGCGCCTCGATGACCCGCCCGCCGAAGACGAGCGAGATGAGGAGCGCCGTCACCGCCGCGTACGCCGTCCGGAACGTCACGTACTGGAAGACGTTCAGCGCCTTGACGAAATACGACTCGCCGCTCCCGCCGGCCGAGAGCGTCTTGAAGAGCCATTCGTAGAAGATGTGGTAGATCATCTGTGTGAGTGATGAGTGATGAGTGATAAGTGATAAGAGAAATACAAGGTCCGACTTCTCTTATCATTCATCACTTATCACTCATCACTCCTTTCGTACCGCTCCTTCAAGGCTTCGACCACTTTCTCCGTGTGCACGCCGCGCGAGCCCTTGACGAGGACGAGGTCGCCCGGCCGGACGAAGTCTGACGAGGGCCTCGGCCGCCTCCTCCGAACTCTCGAAGAACCGCGTCGCGGCATCGCTCATGCCCGCCGCGCGCGCGCCCTCGACCAGCTCGCGCGCAAGGCCCCGCACCCCCCAGAGCACGTCGACGCCGAACCCGGCGATGTCGCGCCCCGCCTCGCGGTGGAGCGCCGCGCCCTCCTCCCCGAGTTCGAGCATCTCGCCCGCGACGACGACGCGCCGCGTGACCCCCTCGCCCCCTCCGGCCACCGCCTCGGCCATGCTGAGGAGCGAGCGCGGGTTCGAGTTGTAGGAGTCGTCCACCACGACGAACCCGCTCGGAACCGCAAGACCTCGCCGCGCTTCTCCGAAGGCGCGGCCGTCGCCAGCGCCTCCGCTATCTCATCCACGCCGACGCCGAAGCTCACGGCGGCGGCCGCGGCGGCGAGCGCGTTCGAGACGTTGTGACGGCCGTGCATCGGGAGCGTGACCTCGGCCTCGCCCTCGTGCGTCCACAAGACGAAACGGCTCGCGCCGACTCCGACCGTCTGAATGTCGAGCGCCCGAACGTCCGCCGCCTCCGACACGCCGTACGTGATGACGCGCCCGGCGTGCGAAGCCTTCGCGCGCATCGCCGAGGACGCGCTCGTCGTCGGCGTTCAGCACCGCCGTCCCGCCCGCGCTTCATCCCCTCGACGAGTTGCGCCTTGCCCTCGGCGATGGCCTCGACCGAGCCCATGAACTCAAGGTGGACGGGCGCGACCAGGGTCAGCACCGCCACGTCGGGCGGGGCCACGAGGCAGTGGCGCGCGATCTCGCCCGGCATCGACATCCCCATCTCAAGCACCGCCACGTCGAACTCCTCGGGCCGCGCGCCGTCCGTCTCCATCTGCAAGACGGAGAGGGCGACGCCCAGCTCGTTGTTGTAGTTCTTGCGGCTGCGCAAGACCCTCCGGCCCGTCGAGCCGAGGACGTGCGCCGTCAAGTCCTTCGTCGTCGTCTTGCCCGCGCTCCCCGTGACGGCGACCACGGGGCGCCCCCACGCGTCTATCGTCCCGCGCGCGACCGACTGCAAGGCGTCGATGACATCTTCGACGAGAGCAGCCGGTCCGAGAACGGGCGAAGCTCTTCGTCGCCCTCGACGCTCGCCGCGCGCGCGACGGCCGCGACGGCGCCGCTGCCCCAACGCTTCGGGGATGAAGCGGTGCGCGTCGGCGAACGACGTGGCCGTGAAGCAGTGGCGCCGGTAGTCTTCGGGCGAGAGCGCGAAGAAGAGCTCGCCCGCGCGGACGGCGCGCGAGTCGATGGAAAAACCATCTATTTCCTTGTCAAAGAGCCCGCGCGCGGCCTCCGCAGAGGCGCGCATCAACCTTGCCGCATCGACGACTTTCACTCGGTTCTCTTCCTCCGGACGCTGGCGTTCAAAGCGTCAGCCGCCGCGCCTTTGGAGAGCCGGGCCGTCCTTCTAAGTCTCCTCCCCCGGCACTTCCGCCCCGGCCGAAGCGAGCGCCAGCGGCGGCAACTCTTCGCCCGACTCGAACGTGTCTGGGGTGGCGCGTTCGGCTATTCTGCGCGCGGCGCGGTTGCGGCGCAAACGCTCGCGGCAGCCGTCAATTCTGCGCCTCAGTCTCCGCCACCTGATAACCCTCGCACGGCGAAGAACCCGCCAGCATCCTCTGATTTCTCATCGCATCTTCCGGGGTAACTTCGGGCCTTTCGGGTCAGGTAAAGCGTCCGACTTTGCCTGGGGGAGTCGGCCGCTCGCAGATCAGAAATCTACTCAGTCGCTCCGCCCGAACTCGATGCGGACGGTCTGGCCGGGCGCGAGCGCGGCGCCGACCTCCGGGCTCTGCCGGAGCGCACGGCCCTCGCCGCGCGCTTCGAGTTCGAGCCCGAGCCGCGCGCAGACGCGCGCCACGTCGCGCACGCTCCGTCCGCGCAGGTCGGGCATCAGAAGCTCCCGCTCGCGCGCCGCCGCGTAGACGACCTCGCCGACCTCGCCCGCCCCGCGCGCCGCGACCACCGGCAGGTTCGACGCCCCGACACCGGCACTCTCATGCTCCGCCCCGCCGCCCGCCGCGGTCGCCGTGGGCAGCACGGTCGCCGCGGGCGGGACGGCCGCCAGTTGCCCCGGGGCCGCCTTCGCGTCGGGCTGCCTGGTCGGGCATCACGTCGAGGTAGGGAAGCACCTGGTTGGCGATCTCCCTGAAGACGGGCGCGGCCACCTGCCCGCCCTGGTGCAGGCCGACGGCCTCGTCGATGACGACGATGATGACGACCGCAGGGTTCTCCAGCGGCGCGAAGCCGACGAACGAGGCCACGTACTTCGACTGCGAGTAGGCGCGCGTCCTCGGGTCGATCTTCTGCGCCGTGCCGGTCTTGCCCGCCGCCGTGTAGCCTTCGAGCTGCGCGGCGCGCGCCGTCCCTTTCAGCGTCACCTCCTCCATCATCCTGCGCAGCAGGCGCGCCGTCTCCGCGCTCACCACGCGGTGCGACTCGGGCTCTGCGCGCTCGACCGTCTTTCCTTCCGCGTCCCTCACTTCACGGACGAGGTGCGGCGCGACGCGCACGCCGTCGTTGGCGACGGCCGCGTAGGCCGCGGCCATCTGTAGAGGAGTCACGCCGACCTCGTGCCCGATGGGGATCGAGCCGATGGAGCCCGGCTGCCACTTCGAGACCGGGCGGATGAGCCCGGCCGTCTCGCCCGGCAGCTCGACGCCCGTCTTCGTGCCGAAGCCGAGCCGGCGGATGTACTCGTAGAGCCGGTCGTTGCCGAGCTTCTGGCCGAGCTTGATGGCGGCGACGTTCGAGGACTTCGCCAGCGCCTCGGTCGCCGTCAGCGACCCGTGCGCGTGGTCGTGGACGACGCGCCCCGGAAGGCTGATCGAGCCGGGGCATTCGATGCGCGTCTCGGGCGTGATGAGCTTCTCTTCGAGCGCGCCGGTGAAGGGCACGATCTTGAAGGTCGAGCCCGGCTCGTAGATGTTCTGGAGAGCGTCGTTGCGCCGCTGCTCAAGCGTCGCCCCGCCCGCGTCGTTCGGGTCGAACGAGGGCGCGTTGGCGAGCGCGAGCACCTCGCCCGTGTGCGGCTCCAACACGATGGCGGCCGCCGACTTCGCCTGCGTCCGCTCCAGGGCCGCCGCCAGCTCGCGCTCGACGATGTACTGCACCGTCTGGTCGATGGTGAGCACGAGCGTCCGCCCGTCGCGCGGGTCGAGCCCCTCGCTCTCGAACGGCCGGCGCTTCGCGTCGGCGTTGAGCAGGCGCTTCCCTTCCTCTCCCGTCAGGGCCGCGTTGTAGACCTGCTCGACGCCCGCCAACCCCTTCGCGTCCAGGCCGACGAAGCCGAGCACGTGCGCCGCGAGCCGCCCCGTTCGGGTAACGCCGCCGCTGCTCCTCGGCCGAGTACACGCCCTTGAGCTTCAGCGCCTTGACCGCGCGCGCCTGCTCGTCCCCGACCCTGCGCGCCAGCCACAGGAAGCCGCGCCGCGCCGACTTCGCCTCCTTCAGACGCACGGCCAGCCCGACGGAATCTATATTAAGGACACGCGCGAGCGCGTCCGACGCCGCCTCCACGTCCTCGACCTCGCGCGGGTCGGCGTAGAAAGAGTCCACGTCGATGCTGCGCGCCAGCTCCCGGCCCTGCCGGTCGAGGATGAGGCCGCGCGGCGCCTGAAGCGGCTCCTCGTCGGACTGCTGGATGCGCGCGCGTCTGCTCAGCCAATCGTGCTGTGAGGTCTGGAGGTAGGCGAGCCGCGCCCCGACGAGCAGCATCCACAGACAAAGAAAAACGGCGACTACTAAAGCACGTCGCCGTGAAACGTCGGGACGCAGAGCTTGCCCTGAGCCGTATCGGTCTAGCATGTCAGGCAGCGGCCTTCTCATCAGACTTC
The DNA here is from genome assembly GCA_963726735.1 of uncultured Acidobacteriota bacterium. Lineage (GTDB taxonomy): Bacteria > Acidobacteriota > Blastocatellia > Pyrinomonadales > Pyrinomonadaceae > QHXN01. The sequence goes on along the minus strand of CAVSDM010000016.1, from coordinate 597,059 downwards.
CGAAGCGATATCAGGTCACGCGCCGCGGCGTGTGCTCGCCCCTCTAACTTCCCCCGCGCGGCTGACAGGGAAGAGGCCGCGCGGCGCCGGACTGCGAATCCCTCTCAAACCTCCTTCGTCTAACGGCGCAGCGCCGCCGCGCCCGCGCTCGCCGTCCCCACGAACACTCCCGACTCGGCGCGCTGCTCGCGCGGCGCGGCCTCGATCTGCGCGGCGCGCGCCGGCTGCATCCCCAGTTCGCGCCCGGCCTCTTCGAGTTTGGCGGGCGACGAACTCTCCTCAAGCGCCAGCTTCAACCTGCGCTGCTCGTCGAGCAGTTCCTCGCGCTCGCGCCGGAGCGCCTCGGTCTTGTAGCCGTAATCGACGGCCAGAATCTGCTGGCGCACGGCGTAGATGAAGCCGCACGCCAGCACCAAACATCCCACGAGCAGGATTGCCTGACGCCTCGCGGCGCGCGGGTCCCGCTGACGACGCACGTGGGGGTTGGGGTGCTGCTGGGGCAATCTTCTCATCGGTTATCGGGCCTCTGGCTCGGGTCAGTTACTTCGTGAATCGTCGGGCAGGGGGTGAGGGGGTTTGCGCGGCCTTACGTCGGCTCTTCCCCGGCGCCCTCTACAGCTTCGAGCAGGCGCGCAGTTTGGCACTCCGCGCGCGGGGGTTCTCTTCCAACTCCGGCTCGGACGCAACGACGGGACGCCGGGTCAGGACTTCGACCGCGTGCCGCGCGCCGCACGCGCAGACGGGCAGCCGTCGTCCGCACTCGCAATGCCCGGAGAGCCTGCGGAGAGCGCGTTTCACGACGCGGTCTTCCAAAGAATGGAAGCTGATGACGGCCAGCCGCCCCCGCGCCTGTAAAAGATCGACTGCTGTCTCGACGAACTCGTCCAGGCCCTCCAACTCGCCGTTGACGGCGATGCGCAGCGCCTGGAACGTCCGCGTCGCCGGGTGTACGCGGTCGCCGCGCTTGTAGCCGACTGCACGCGCGACCAGCGCCGCCAACTCGCCCGTCGTCTTCAAGGGCTCGCCACGCTCGCGCCGCTCCACTATCCAGCGCGCGATGCGCCGCGACTTGCGCTCTTCGCCGTACTCGTAGATGACGCGCGCGATCTCCTCTTCGGGGAGACGTTCGAGCAGCTCTGCGGCCGTCTCCTCGTCGCCCGTCGCGTCCATCCGCATGTCGAGCGGTGCGTCGTGGCGGAAACTAAAACCCCGCTCCGGCGTGTCGAACTGGAGCGAGGAGACGCCGAGGTCTGCGAGGATGCCGCTCGCCTCCTTTTCGCCCGCCTCGTCCAAAATCCGAGATATTTCCCGAAAGTTGGAGTGGACGGCGCGGAATCGCGTGCCGAAACGCGCCAGACGCTCAGACGCGAGTCGGATTGCCTCGCGGTCGCGGTCAATTCCGAGGACGCGTGTATCGGGCGAGGCTTCGAGAATCGCTTCGCTGTGCCCGCCAAGCCCGAGTGTAGCGTCCACGAACAGTCCCCCGCGCTCCGGGGCGAGCAGTTCTACCGCTTCAAAGAGCAACACGGGGCGATGGGGCGCTTCAGGCCCCCCTCCTGACGCAGCCATTACCACCGCCCCGTGGTCTTGAAAAGTCGCAAAAAGCTTTGTGTGTCGGGCGAAGGGCTGACGAGCGCCGGCTCTATAACCCTTGCTTTTGCCTTATCGCTCAACACTTTCCACTCTTCCGCGGCCTTTCAGATTCCCAGTCGCGCTATCGCGGCCTCGTCCTCCTCCGTGTAGGGGTCGGAGAGAAGCCTCTGCTCGAAGCGCTCCAGTTCCCAAACTTCCAGGTATGTCAAATATCCCAGCACGGCCACGTCGCCGACGACCCCCGAAGCCTTTCTCAGCAGCGGGTGAACCAGGACGCGTCCCTGCCCATCGACGGTCGCCTGCTGGCCGTAATAGTTCGTCCTGTCAAGGAACTTTCTTCTCGCCGGGTCCATCGATGGCAGGAGCGCCAGACGCTGCTCGATGGACTCCCATTCGGGTAAGGGATAAATCCTTACGCAGTCGCCGTTTAGGCTTGTGACATATACTTCCGGGCTGGTATATTTCTCTTCAATATGCCGCCTGAAGGCAGTCGGAATTTTGAGTCGCCCCTTTTCGTCAACCCGCGCCGTGTAATTTCCTCGCAACATAAGGTTTCCGGCATTGGCGCGGGGCGGGCACTGCTTAAACCTTAAAGTGAAACTCTAAGCATCGGCGGCAAGCTGCTCACTGTAGTCCACTTTCAGCCACTTTTGACCACCCGCGGCGAATAGTACGCCTGTGCTTAAGCCCCTGTCAAGAGCTAAAACACGGTCAAAACAAAATTTTTAAGCACGATTTGGTGTAGTAGGGTTTAAGCTTCCCGTAGCCAACCCGTCCGGTATCCTGTATATTGACCCGCAAGGATATAAATATTAAGGACAGGTGCTCTCGGCGGTCTCGAATCTTCGGATGGGCTTCGGCGAACTTCTCTTTTTCGGCGTCCTCGTGGCGCTGGCCAACGTCGGGGGCGGGCTTCTGCTGGCCCGCCCCGGCACTTTTCAGCGCAGCCGACATTTCCTGAGCTACCTCGTTGCGCTCGGCGCGGGCTTTATGCTGGCGGCGATTTTCATCGAAATCGTCCCGGAAGTGGTGGTTTTGTGGACGAAAAGCGGGGTCGAGGGCAAAGAAGCGGGGCACGGCGTGTTGGGGGCGATGACGCTCCTCCTGGCCGGATACCTGCTCATCCATTTTTTCGAGCACACGATTGCCCCGCACTTTCATTTCGGCGAAGAGACGCACCCGGAGGCGGTCGTGCGCACTTCCGCCGCCTACGCGGCTATCGGGGGGCTCTCGATTCACACGTTTTTCGACGGGGCTTCGGTCGCGTCGGCGTTCGTGGTGGACCGGAAGGTCGGGCTGCTGGTCTTCGTGGCCGTGCTGTTACATAAAGTGCCTGAAGGGTTTACGGCCGCGTCGATCATTCTGGCGTCGGGGCGTTCGGCGCGCAGGGCTCTGACGGCGACGCTCATCATCGGCGGGGCGACGCTGGCCGGGGTTCTGACCGTGGCGGTCTTGCAGGCGCGCGTGGCGGAGGCCGTCTCCTACGCGCTCCCCTTCTCGGCCGGCGTGACGCTCTACGTGGCGGCGAGCGACCTCATCCCGGAGGTCAACCACATGGAGAAGCGCAACCCGCTCGTTTCGCTCGTCGTCTTCGGCGGCGTCGCGCTCTTCTACCTGCTACACGTCCTGATTGAGGGGTGAGCGGACGGCGTACAGTTAAAAAACATAGGGATGAGATTTTCGTAATACCGTTCGACGTAAATAAAAAGAGTGAAATTGTCGGGAAACAGGTTTTTGACTCCGCTCGCGGCGTGTCTGGCGCTGGCGTGGCTGCTCGCCTTCGCGGGGGCGGCGCGGGGGCAGAACGCGCGCGCGTACACGGAGGCGCCGCTCCCGCAGCCCGACGGGTTCTACAAGTACGTCGTGGATAACGCGAACGTCCTCGACCCGGCGACGAAGGAGCGGCTGGCGACGATCCTCAACCGCCTGAAGGAGCGCGCGGACATCGAGTTCGCCGTCGTCACCGTCCCGACGACCGGCGACGAGGACATCTTCGAGTATTCGCTGACGCTCGCGCGCGGCTGGGGCATCGGGTCGAAGGAGGGCGAGAAGAACGGGCTGCTGCTGGTCGTCGCCGTCAACGACCGCAAGTGGCGCGTGCAGGTCAGCCGCCACCTCGAAGGCGACATGCACCGACGGGCTCGGCGGGCGAGATCGCGCGGCAGCGGCTCGTGCCGCAGTTCCGGCAGAACAACTTCAGCCAGGGCATCAGCGACTTCGTGCAGGCGGTGATCGCGACGCTGGCCGAGAAGCGCGGCTTCCAGCTCGAAGGCATCGACCAGAGTTACGCCTACCGCGCGCCCGTGCGGCGCACGAGCCCGACGCGCGCGAGGGAGGGAAGCGCCCTCGGCTTCGGCGCCTGCTGTTTGATTATCGTCGTCGTCGTCATCCTGCTCTCGCTGGCCGGTAAGGGGCGCGGCGGGCGTGGCGGACGCGGCGGCTGGGGTGGAGGGGGCGGCGGAGGCTGGCTCACCTCGGTCCTCGTCGCCAACGCGATTGGCAGCGCGATTGGCGGCGGGCGGAGCAGTTCGAGCGGCTGGGGCGGCGGCGGTGGCTCCGGCTGGGGCGGCGGTGGCGGCGATGGCGGCGGCTTCGGCGGCTTCGGCGGCGGCGGAGACTTCGGCGGCGGCGGCGCGGGCGGCGACTGGTAGGAAATGATGAACGCTGAATGATGAGTTGATGAATGTTAGAAGGGCTGCTCTTCTGAACAATTCATCATTACGCATTCATCATTTCGGAGATTGTGATGGCGAATAGAGTGGCGCAGGAGGCTTTCAACCACCTGATCGGCGATCTGAAGGCGACGCACGGCGACAACCTCGCGTCGGTCGTCCTCTACGGGTCGGCGGCGTCGGGCGACTTCGTGCAGACGGAGTCGGACTACAACCTGCTCATCGCGCTGCACCGCATCGCGCCGGAGGATTTGCGCGTGGCGCAGTCGCCGATGCGCGAGTGGCAGAGGCTCGGCCACCCGCTGCCCGTCTACTTCACCTTCTCGGAGCTGCGCGACGCGGCCGATGTCTTCCCCATCGAGTTCCACCGGATGGAGCGCGCGCGGGTCGTGCTCTACGGCCGCGACCCCTTCGAGAGCTTCCAAATCTCGGACGAGAATTTGCGCCACCAGACCGAGTACGAGTTGCGCAGCAAGCTCATCCAACTGCGCCGGCTCTACATCCCCGCGTCGGGCTCGGCCGGGCGCCTGCGCGACTTGATGGGCGACAGCCTTTCGAGCTTCGCGACGCTCTTCGCGCCCGTCCTGCTCCTGCACGGGCGGGAGGCGCCGGTGATGAAGTTGGACATCGTGCGCGCGACCGTCACGGCTGTTGGGGCTCGACGGCGCGGTCTTCGAGCGCGTCTTCGCGCTGCGCGGCGGCGGCGGCGCGCGCCGGGCGAGCGCGAGGCGGACGAGCTGTTCGCGTCCTACATGTCGCAGATCGAGCGGGTCATCGAAGCCGTTGACCGCTTAGACATATCGTACGGGGAGGTAGTTTTAGAACGCGGGTTCTATCCTCGCGGGGCATTGTCAGATTTGAGGAGGAGTATGATGAAAACAAGAAGGGTGTTGCTGCTCACGCTCGTCGCCTTCGTCGCTTTCGCGTCGAGCGGCTGCGGCTACAACACGCTGACGGCGAAGCAGCAGAACGTGAGGCGGAGTTGGGCCGACGTGGAGAGCCGGCTCCAGCGCCGCGCCGACCTCGTGCCGAACCTCGTGGCGGCCGCGCAGTCGGCGGGCATACAGGAGCAGGAGGTCTTCGGCCAGATCGCGGAGGCGCGCTCGCAGGCTCATCAACGCCACGAGCGCGCCGCCGCAGGGCGAGGGCGGCGACAAGACGCCCGAGCAGAGGCAGGCCGTCATCGACGCGGCCAACAGCTTCGGCGGCACCGTCGGCCGGCTGCTCTCGCTTGCAGGAGGCTTACCCGCAACTGCGCTCGAGCGAGCTGTTCATGAAGGTGCAGGACGAGCTGTCGGGGACGGAGAACCGCATCAACGTCGCGCGCGAGGACTACAACGCGGCGGTGCAGGACTACAACACCACGCGCAACAGCTTCCCGACGGTCATCGGCGCGAAGATGTACGGCTTCAAGGAGGAGCCCTACTTCAAGGCCGAGGAGGGCGCGCGCCAAGCGCCCCAAATCGACCCGAACGTCATGCGCCGCAACCAGGGAACAAGTAAGGCCGACAAGCCCGACCGTCGGGGAGGGCGTCGGCCGAACGCAGAAGAGGGATGACGAAAGACCGCGTGTCTCTCGTCATCCCTCTTTTGTTAACCGTGCGCCCTACCAGACGGTCGGGCTTGCGGCCTGAGGCTTCAGAAGCCGCGGGCGCTGCACTGGCCGCAGTGGTCGCAGGGCTTGGCGCCGGGTTCGAGCGTGCAGGTCTTCTCGCGCTCGAAGAACTCGACGAGTTCGGAGACGGCCTCGCCCAGTCCCTCGAACTGCTCCTGGCTCGGGTGCGAAGTGGCGGGGACGTAGGTGCCGCTCAGCCACGTCGAGCGCGCCTGGGTTGAAGGGTGTTCTGGGTTGGGAAGTTGAAGATGAAGTTGACGCTGAACGGGCTTCGTTCGACTGGCGCGCGCCGTGCGCCGCAGTCTTCGCCGTGCGTGATGTGCGACTCGATGTGCGCGAGCCGGCGCTGTATCTCGGCGAGGCTGGCGCGCACCGCGGCCAGTTCCCCGCCCTCGGCGCCCGACTGTGCTCGCGCGGCGCGTCGTCCAAGCCGGCGCGCGACGCGCTCGGCCAACTCACGCACCCTGTCCTGCTCGCTGCTGCTCATCCCTGAACCTTAAGCCTCATCTTTGAGGAGGTCGATGCAGTCCACGACGCCGACGATGGCCGAGTCTATCGCCGCGCCCTGCTCGCCCGTCGCGGCGGTCGAGGCGCCCCAGCCCTCCTGCACGATGAGGACGGTGTCGCCCTCGCCCGCGTCCACCGAGTCGAGCGCGAGCAGGGTCGCGCCGTACTCCTCGCCCGAAGGCGTGACGGGCTGGCAGAGCATCACGCGCGCGCTCGCGTAGCGCTCGTTCTTCTGCGTCGCGACGACGTTGCCGAGCACGCGCGCCAGAATCAACGCCTCGCCCTCCCCTTCGACACGTGCGCGTCCGAATCGACGATGCCGATGATGGTGCAGTCGGTCGGCGTGTCCTCGCGCCGGAAGGGGAAGCTCGCCTCCTTGCCGCGGCACCAGAAGACCAGCTCGCCCACGCCCGCGCCGATGGCGTCGAGCGCCACGAGCGGCTGCCCCTGCGGCTCCAGATCGGCGTTGAGCGACTGCACGACGAGGAGCTTGCGCCCCTCCAGCGAATCGTTCTTCACCGTCGCCACCACACACCCGATGACACGCGCGAGCTGCATCTCTGGTAAATCGTGAATGGTAAATTAGTAAATCGGTGCTCTTTCCATTCCCCATTTACTATTTACCATTCACCAGCTAATCGTTCACGAAATCGACCGTGTCGATGACGCCGACGATGGCGGCGTCGATGGGCCTGTCCTTCTGCCCCTCGGCGAGCCGCGCGGAGGAGCCGGCGACGACGAGGACGCGCTCGTGGAAGCCCGCCCCGACCGTGTCCACGGCGACGACGTAGCCGGAGCCGTCCGAGCCGTCGAGGTTCAGTGGGCGGACGATCATGAGCTTGCTGCCCTTCAGCCGCTCGTCCTTCTGCGTCGAGACGACCGTGCCGAGGATGCGCGCGATAATCATTCGTTTGGTGAATAGAGAATAGTGAATAGTGAATAGTCGTTGAGCGGTGGCAAAGTTGAAGGGTCATCGCCCGACCCGAAATGCTCAACCACCATTCACGATTTACTATTCACCATTTACTTCTTTACTTGTCTGCTCCGATCGGCAGCGCTTCATCGACGCTGCCGTGCGGGCGCGGGATGACGTGGACGCTGACGAGTTCGCCGACGCGGCGCGCGGCGGCGGCGCCGGCGTCCGTAGCGGCCTTGACGGCGGCAACGTCGCCGCGGACGATGGCCGTGACGAAGCCCGCGCCGATCTTCTCGTAGCCGACCAGCGTGACGTTGGCGGCCTTGACCATCGCGTCGGCCGCCTCGATCATCGCCACCAGCCCCTTCGTCTCAACCATGCCGAGTGCTTCCTGAGCCATTCCGTTCTGCTCCTGTCTCTTTCGTGGTTCGTAAAGCGTCGCCCTTAAACTCTCGTGCCGAGCCGCGCCGCCTGGCTGAGCAGCTCGATCAGCTCCTCGCGCGTCAGGCTGACCTTACCGTTCGAGGCGGCGCCGTTCGTCTCCGCGCGTCTCGACGGCGCGGCGTCGCGCTCGCCCGTCGGGCAGACGATGCGCGTCTCGTGCAGGTAACCGCAAGCCTGACAACGCGCCCTCTCGTCTAAATATCCGGCGCGCTCGCGCACTTCGATGAGCTTCTCGATGGAGTCGGGCGAGAGGTCGCGGGCGCCGCCCAACGCGCGCGCGAGTATCGCGATCTTCGCCGTATGCTCCAGTGTTTCGAGTCTGTCGAAAGCCTGCCACACGTCGGCGCCGTACGCAACCGCGCCGTGGTTCGCCATCAAGAGCGCGTTGTGGTTCTTGACGAGCGGGAGCATCGCCTCGGTCAGCTCGTCGGTCGAGGGCGTGCCGTACTCGGCGAGCGGGACGCAGCCCAAAGTTAAGATGACTTCGGAGAGTATCGGCTCGTCGATGGCGAGCCCCGCGACGGCGAAGGCCGAGCCGTGCGGCGGGTGCGCGTGGCAGACCGAGCGCACGTCCGAGCGCTCGCGGTAGATGAGCAGGTGCATCGCCAGCTCCGACGACGCGCGGCGGTCGTTGAGCGGCTTGCCTTCCAGATCGGTGAGGGCGAGCGAGTCCTCGGTCATGCGCCCCTTGTTGGTCTGCGTCGGCGTGGCGAGGACGCGGCCGTCGTCGAGGCGCACGCTCACGTTGCCGTCCGAGGAGACGACGTAGGAGCGCTCGTACAACAACTTGCCGACGCGCACGATCTCGCGCCGGGCTGTCTGCTCGTCCATCAAAATTTTCCGGCCGGCCGCCTCAGTCGCCGAAGAGGTAGATATCGACCTCTTTCTCCACCGAGACGGGCAGGCTGTTGACCGTCGCGGGCGTGAACTCGATGCCGCGCGCCGCGCGCTCAACCGCTTCCAGCATCGCCGCCGGCAAGGAGGGCCGGCAGTGCTCAGACCCTGCTCACCTTACCGTCGGAGCCGAAGGTCACGTTGACGCGCACGGACTGGATGCCGGCGGCGCTCGGGTAGCGCGCGTCGGGCTTGAAGAGAATGACGAGCGGCTTCGTCTCGGCGACGAGGTTGTGGCGGCGCATGCGGCAGCGGCTGTTGAACTCGTAGGTGCGCGTGCCGACGAACGACTCGGCCTTCTGCTCCGGAGTGCCGAAGAGCCCGGTGACGGCGCTCAGCGCGGCGCCGAAGATGAAAGTGAGCGTGAACGGCAGTGCCTTCTTGAGTAGGAACCAGTACATGACGAAACTCCTTAATCAACTCTGCTGCAACTCCTGCTCCTCGCGCTGCGCGATCTCCTCGTAGGGGAGCAGGCTGCGCGGGTTCGTGACGCAGGTGATCTGTGGGCGCGCTAAGAAGTACGATAGCGATTCGAGCGAAATCGTCAAGTCCACCGTCTTGACCTTCACGCCGAGGCGCGCGTGCAGGCGGACGGGCGCGAAGTTCAAGACGGCCTTCACCCCGGCCGACATGATCTGGTTCAGCACGCGCTGCGCGACCCGCGCCGGCACGGCGATGACCGCCACGTCGATGCCCGATTCGCGCACGACGCGCGCGACCCGCCGCACGTCGTGGACGACCGTTTCGCCCGCGCCGAGCTTGCGGCCGATCTTCGCGCGGTCGTTGTCGAAGAGCGCGACGACCTCGAAGTTCGACTCGCGGAAGCCGTTGTAGTTGGCGAGCGCGGTGCCGAGGTTGCCCGCGCCCACGATGCCGACGCGGTGCGCGCGGTCTAAGCCCAGGATCTGCGTCAGGTGGCGGCGCAGCTCGCCCACCGAGTAGCCGACGCCGCGCGTCCCGAACTCGCCGAAGTGCGCGAGGTCTTTCCGTATCTGCGCCGAGTTCAGACGAAACTGGTCGGCGAGCGCCTGCGACGAGATGGTCTTAATCCCCGCGGCGGCCAAAAGGTTCAGGCAGCGCAGGTAGACGCTCAGACGACTCGTCGTCAGCTCTGAGATTTTCTCCGACTTCATCCTACAACCTTTTCCGGGGAGAGCAACGGCCCCGAGTATACCGCGCCCGCCCCCGCCGCGAAAAGACACGCGCCGCCTCGACCTTGAACAGACGGCTCATCGTCCATCGTTCATACATCATCGTTCCTGTCATTGCCGACCGTCGGCGGTTCATCTAAAATCGTCGGGTAACGTGAGACGCTCCCGAAATTCCTTCTCTCGTCAAAGCAAAGTAAAGAATGATCGCACACCTTTCCGGGACTCTGCTGGCCAAGCACGCGACCAGCGTGATCGTGGACGTGGGGGGCGTCGGCTACGAGGTGACCATCCCCGTCACGACCTTCTACGACCTCGGCGAACTGGGCGAAGCCGTCCGCCTGCAAATCTACACGCACGTCCGCGAAGAGGCGCTCCAACTCTTCGGCTTCCGCACGCTGCGCGAGCGCGAGCTGTTCACGCTGCTCATCTCGGTGAGCGGCATCGGCCCCAAATCCGCCGTCGCCATGCTCTCTGGCATGAGCGCCGACGAGATCGTCACGGCCATCCGCCAGAGCAACTACGCGCGCATCACCTCGATTCCGGGCGTGGGCCGGAAGACGGCCGAGCGGCTCGTCATCGAGCTGCGCGACAAGATGGCCGCGCTCTCCAGCCCCGCGCTCGAAGAGCAGATCGCGGCCGGCGGGCCGACGGCCGCGCAGTCGGAGGACGCGCTGCGCGAGGACACGCTCGCCGCGCTCCTCCAGCTCGGCTTCCCCAAACCCGCCGCCGAGAAGGCCATCACGAGCGCCATGCAGGAGGGCGGCGACCTCTCGGTCGAGACGCTCCTGCGCCGCTCTCTGCGGCAGTTGTCGAAAGGATGAACGTTAGTGAAGGGTGAATGGTAAGTGGTGAATGGATGAAGTCTCCATTTACTATTCACCATTTACCATTCACCATCCCTTTATGTCTGAAGAACTCCAACCGGGTAACGTGCGCGAGCGGGGGCCGGTAGAAGATGAACGGCAGTTCGAGCTGAGCCTGCGTCCGGCGCGGCTCGGCGAGTACATCGGGCAGAAGCGCGCGACCGAAAACCTCGGCATCTACATCCGCGCCGCGCGCCAGCGCCGCGAGGCTTTAGACCACGTCCTGCTCACGGGGCCGCCGGGCCTCGGCAAGACGACGCTCTCCAACATCATCGCCAACGAGATGGGGGCCGAGCTGCGCTCGACGGCCGGCCCCGTCATCGAGAAGCCGGGCGACCTCGCCGCGCTCCTCACCAACCTGCAAGAGGGCGACGTTCTCTTCATCGACGAGATACACCGCATGTCGCCCGCCATCGAAGAGGTCCTGTATCCGGCGATGGAGGACTACCAGCTCGACATCATGATCGGGCAGGGCACGGCCGCGCGCTCGATCAAGTTAGACCTGCCGAAGTTCACCCTCGTCGGCGCGACGACGCGGCCGGGTTTGATTACTGCGCCGCTGCGCGGGCGGTTCGGCATCGTCTTCCACCTCAACTTCTACACGCACGAGGAGCTGGCGACCATCGTCCGCCGCTCGGCCGAGATACTCGGGACCGAGATCGACGAGGGCGGCTCGAACGAGATTGCGCGGCGCGCGCGCGGGACGCCGCGCATCGCTAACCGCCTGCTGCGGCGCGTGCGCGACTACGCCGAGGTCGAGCACGCGGGAAGCATCTCGAAGGAGATCGCCGACGACGCGCTCAACCGCATGGAGGTGGACACGTTCGGGCTCGACGAGATGGACCGGAAGCTCCTGCTGATGATTATTCAACAGCACCAGGGCGGCCCCGTCGGTCTCAACCACATGTCGGCCGCGCTGCAAGAGGAGAAGGACTCCATCGAGGAGATCATCGAGCCGTACCTCATCCAGATCGGCTTCCTCAACCGCACCCCCCGCGGCCGCGCCGCCACGCGCCTCGCCTACGAGCACTTCGGCATCGAGCCGCCGCGCCCGCAGCCCACACGCCCCGGGCTCTTCGACGCCGAATAGCCTTCTCCGGAGTGCCGCCTTGAGACCCCCGCCGCACGCACGCCTGACGCTCCTCGCCCCGCTGCTCACCTGCGCCTTCTTCAACCCACCGGCAACCCGAAGCGCAGAGGTTGACGCCGCGCAGAGCGTGCGGGGCGACGCGAAGCAGTCCGCGCCGAAGAAGGCGGACGGAAGGGCCGCGGCGCAGGCCGCGCGCATCCGCCGTGAGACGCGCGCGGCGGTGGCGGCGGTGAAGGAGGCGGCGGAGTTGGCCCGCTCTTTCGAGGACGTTTACGAGAGCGTCCGCGCACAGGCGGAGGCGGCCGACGCTGTCTGGCTCTTCGACGAGCAGTGGGCGCGCTTCGTCCTGCGCCGCGCCTGGGACGCGACGAACGCGCCCGGCGCCGAAGACCGCGTGCAGGGCTTCGGCACTTCGGAAAACCCACGCGAGGCTGCGCAGAATGCGTTGGAGGCCGCACGCCGCCTCGTCATCAAGGCCGCCCTCAAGCACGACGCGCGCATGGCCGACGCCTTCATAACTGAGTTCGAGAGCTTCCTCGCCGAACACACGCCGGCCGCGGGCGAGCGAGGCCGGGAGGACACAAGCCCCACCTCGCCGGCCCCCGCCGACGCAGCGCCCGTCCGGCGCAGGCGCACGCTGAGTCCCGCCGGCTGGCAGCGGCTCTCCGTCGCGCGCCAACTCTTCGATGAGGGCGACTTCGTGCATGCGGCGTCGGCCGCCGCGCCGCTCGCCGCCGCGGGGCCGACGCCGCAACTCATAGACTTCATACTTCTCCTCCGCACGCGCGACGCGCAGGCCGCCGACGGGCTCTACCTGCGGCTGCTCGGTGCGACGCGCGCTGACCTGAGCGCGGATGTTAACGACGTGCTGACCCTCTCGACGGCAGTCGTCACGCCCGGCGTCTACGTGTTTGTCGGCGAGGACGGCTCGCCCGGCTTCGACGGACGCCCCATGAGCGAAGAGGAGCGGCGCGCGCCTCTGCCCGACGAGTTGCGCGCTGCCTTTTACGTCGTCGCGGCTGGAGTTCTCCTGCGCCCCGGCGCGCCCGGCGGGGGCCGGGCCGAGGCGGCCACGGCGCTCTACTTCGCCATCAACCGGCTGCTCCCCTTCTTCGAGAGCGAGGCGCCGCAGCACGCGCCCGCACTGCAAGCGCGCCGCACCGCGCTCGCCTCAGAGATGGCGGCGGGGCGGCGCGCGAATGTCGAGGCCACGGCGCGCGTGGGCAGCCTCTCGGTGGTGAATCCGGCAGACCCGCTCGAATACGTGCTGGCCGACATCGCGAGCGCGGGCAACACGTCGGCGCGTGACGCCGCGCGCCTGCGGGCAGTGGCGACCGCGGCGCGGCGCGCCCTCTGGGAGCGCGCGCACGGCATCGCCGACCGGATCGAGGACGCTGAGACGCGTCGCGACGCGCGGCTCGTCATCGCCGTCCGACAGGTCACGAGCACCGCGAGCGCCTTCGACGACGGCGACGCCGAAGACATTGCACGCGCGGCCGACATCGTGCGCGTCGCCGACGTGCCGACCGAGGTGCGCGCCCTCGGGCTTGCGCAGGCGGCCGAACTCGCTGCGCGGCTCGTGAACAGGGCACGCGCCGGGCAACTGCTCGCGGAGGCCGCGGGCTACGCGGGTCAGGCGGAGCGCGGCGAACGCCGCGTGACCGCGCTGGCACTGGTCACCCTCTCGGCGGCACGCGTCGGCGACGCACGAGTGTGGGAACTGCTGCCCGCGCTCACCGCCGCAGTGGACGAGACGGACGACCTGCCTTTCGGCGCTCTGAACCTTGAATTCATGGTCGGCAGAGAGAACGGGCGGCTCTCTTTCTTCGCCCTCGACGCCCCGATCGGCCTGCCGGAAGTCTTCGCGGCGGCGGCGCGGCTCGACGCGTTGAAGACTTTTACGGAAGCGCGGGGGTTCAAGGATGAGGAGATGCGCGCGGCGTCACTGCTCGCCGCGGGGCGCGCGGCGCTTGAGAAGAGCGGACGGGCCCCGCGGCCCGCGGGGGTGCGCTGAGCTTTTGCGGCGCGGGGCGAAATGACGGACAATCGGGCGCGTCGGGTTTCCGGGACGAAGCGGGCTCAGGATTTATACTTTGAAATTTCAAAGTTAAAATTGTTAACGGCCTTCAAGGGGTGAACGATGGAGAACGTGCGGAGACATATCCCCTTCTTCTCGCGGCGACGCTGGGGCGTAAAGAACCTCGGGCCGTGGTCGAACATCTTCCATCATACCTTCCATCAGTTCCACGAGAACGACCTCTTCACGCCGGCCGCGGCGATGAGTTACTTCGGGCTGCTGACGCTCTTCCCGGCGCTGCTCGTCATGCTCGTCATCGGCAACCGCTTCGCCGCGGGGAGCGAGGCGCTGACGCGCATCGTCGAAATCTACCCCGGCTCGGGCGAGTTCCTCCGCAGCACGATCAAGTCGCTGGCCGAGGTCGGTTGGGGCGGACTCGTCAGCGCCTTCGTCGTCACGCTGTGGGCCGGGTCGTGGGTCTTCGCCGTCATCGAGCGCGCGCTCAACCGCATCTGGGGGACGCGGCCGCGCGGCTTCATGCACGGCCGCGCGCTCACGCTCGGCATGATCGGCGCGGTCGGGCTCCTGCTCATCGCCTCCGTCTTCCTGACCTCGATCCTCGTCGGGTTGCAGGAACTCATCGACCAACTCCCCGTCCGCATCGTGCGCCGGTCGGCGTGGATGACCTTCTTCGGGAACGCCTTCTGGCAGGCGATCTTCGCCGCGGCCGGCGCGCTCGTCACGGTCGCCCTCTTCGCGGTCGTCTACCGGCTGGTGCCGAACGGCCGTGTGACGCTGCGCGACACGCTGCCGAGCGCCATCGTCGCGGGGCTTCTGTGGGAGGCCGCCAAGTACGTCTTCGCGTCGAGCCTGCAATACTTTCACTACGACGAAATCTACGGCTCGGTCGGCGCGGTCGTCGCCGTGCTCACGTGGAGCTACGTCTCCAGCCTCATCCTCATGTTCGGCGCGCAGCTCTCCGTCGTCCTCCACCAGGAGCACGCCTCCGAAGAGATCGCGGCCGAGACGCCGGCCTCCCCCTCCTAAGCTTTAATGCGCATCTCTGATTTTGATTTCGAGCTGCCCGAGGAGCTGATCGCGCAGCATCCGCTTGAGCGGCGCGACGCGTCGCGGATGCTGGTCGTCAGTCGGGCGGAGCGGCGTTGGCGTGACGGGTCGTTCGCGGAGTTCCCGACGGAGTTGAGGGAGGGCGACGCGGTCGTCGTCAACAACACGCGCGTCTTCCCGGCGCGTCTCGTCGGGCGGCGCGAGCCGACGGGCGGGCGCGTCGAGCTGCTCCTCGTGCGTCGCCGCGTGGAGTTCGAGGGCGAGACGTGGGAGGTTCTGGCGAAGCCCGCGCGCAGGCTCGAAGCGGGCTCGGTCGCGAAGTTCGGCGACGGGCGTCTGAGCGCCGAGACGCTCGCGGCGACCGCGGACGGCGCGGGGCGCGTCGTGCGTTTTCAAGCGGACGGTGATTTCGACGCGCTGCTCGAAGAGTTCGGGCGCATGCCGCTGCCGCCTTACATCAAGCGCGACTCCGAAGACCTCTCGACGGCGGAGGAAGACCGCGAACGCTACCAGACCCTCTACGCCGCGGCGCCCGGCGCCATCGCCGCGCCGACGGCCGGGCTCCACTTCACCCCGCGGGTCTTCGAGGAGTTGCGCGCGCGCGGCGTGCGCAGGGCCGAGGTCACGCTCCACGTCGGCTACGGCACCTTCGCGCCCGTGCGCGCGGACGATTTGAGCGAGCACCGCGTCGCCGCCGAGCGCTTCGAGATAAGCGAGGGGGCGGCCGAAGAGATCAACAGGACGAAGGAGTCGGGCGGGCGCGTCGTCGCCGTCGGGACGACCACGGTGCGCGCGCTCGAATCGGCGGTTGACGAAGGTGGTCGGGTCAGGGCGGGCCGGGGCGAGACGGGGCTCACCATCACGCCCGGCTACCGCTTCCGCGCCGCGGACGCGTTGCTGACGAACTTTCACCTGCCGCGCTCTTCGCTGCTCGTCCTCGTCAGCGCCTTCGCCGACCGCGAACTCGTGCTCGACGCATACCGCCACGCCGTCGGCGCCGGCTACCGCTTCTACAGCTACGGCGACTGCATGCTCATCGTTTAGTGAAGGGTGAAGGGTAAATGGTGAATGGTGGTTGAGTGTTCACGGCTCGGCCTGAGCTTCGCACGTCGTCCCTATTTACCATTCACCGTTTACCATTTACTATTTACTGGTCATGGCTGTGCTGAAGAAAATCCGCTCGCGGCTCTTCTCCACGGGCGCGGGTGAAGGCGAGGAGGCCGGCGCCGACGGCGCGGCGGGCATCGTGCGCACGCAGTCGCGCTACGACGTGCGGCCGCTCACCGTCGCGCAGCTCGACGAGTGCTGGCGCCTCGACCTGCGCTGCTTCGTGGACGGCGAGGCGTACAGCCGCGAGACCTTCGAGTATCTCCTGACCTCGCCCGAGTCGGTCTCGTACCGCGCGGTGACGCCCGACGGCACGATGGTCGGCTTCATTGTCGGCATCGTCGAGCCCGACCGCACGGGCCACATCACCACGCTCGGCGTCGCCCCCGAGCACCGCCGCCGCGGCATCGCCCAGCGCATGCTCGTCAAGGTCGAGGAGGGCTTCCGCCGCCGCGGCGTCCGCATCACGCGCCTCGAAGTCCGCTCGGTCAACACCGGCGCGCAAGACCTCTATCAGAAGCTCGGCTTCGCCGTCACGCAGCGCCTCCCGCGCTACTACTCCAACGGCGGCGACGGCCTCCTCATGATCAAATCGCTCGTCTAGCACGTGGAACTGGAAGGCGACGGCCAGAGACAAGGCCGCCTTCATCTTCGTCGGACCTCCCGAAAGGGAGACTCGCGCCGGCGCCGAGGCGACGCCTCAAAAGGTGAAGGCAGCGGGCGTGAAGGGCCTGCCGCCCCTCCCGTCCACTGCCCTCTGTACCAGGATTCGCGCGCGCGGCGCGGCCTTTACGGCCCCGCGGATTCAGTCGGCTCCCCCGCGCCGAGCGCTTGCACGCCCTCTTTGCAGCCGCGACGGGTCGCGCTCTGGAGCGGGGTGTCACCCCGGGGCGACTTCAGGTTCACGTCCGCGCCCGCCTCAACCAGGAGCCGCACAATGTCGGCATCGCGGCACTCGACAGTCGCCAGCCACAGGGCTGGTCGCGCCGTACTGTTTACTTCTGACGTTCGGATCGGCTTGAGCGTCGATGAGTGCTTTCACGACCCCGGTGTGGCAGCGCAGGGCTGCCCTCGTCAGTGCCGTCTCGCCGTCAACCCGTGAGGGGCGTGCGCCGGGTCATCGTGGCGCCCCGCTCCTCGCGGCGAATTCCGGCTGCGAGTCCCGCGCGCGCCTGATGGCCCACACGACGCCCATGACGACCAGCGCCAGGGCGACGCCCTGGCCCACCGTCTCGCCCAGCCGCTCCATGAGTAGTTCCGATTCCATGCCTCGCTGACAAGGTGTGGACGACGCCGGTGTGGGGCGGCGTGAGTGTTTAGCTCTTGCGCAGCTCGGTCAAGACCTGCTTGGCGACCGACTTGAGCGTGTCGAAGACGCCGTTGCCTTTGGCGGCGATGGCCTCGTGGACGGGCTCGTCCTTGCGCCGGAGTTCGGAGACCATCTCGTCGGTCGGGATGACGTTCGGCAGGTCGCGCTTGTTGAGTTGCAGCACGTAGGGAATCTTCGACAGGTCGTAGCCGTTGGCCTGGAGGTTCTCCTCAAGGTTGTAGAGCGACTCGATGTTGGCGTCCATGCGCTCGTCCTGGCTGTCGGCGACGAAGACGACGCCGTCCACGCCCTTCAGGATGAGCTTGCGCGAGGCGTCGTAGAAGACCTGCCCCGGCACCGTGTAGAGGTGGAAGCGCGTCTTGAAGCCGCGGACGGTGCCGAGTTCCAGCGGCATGAAGTCGAAGAAGAGCGTCCGGTCGGTCTCGGTCGCGAGCGAGATGAGCTTGCCCTTGGCCGTCGGCGCGGTCGTGTCGTAGATGTATTGCAGGTTGGTCGTCTTCCCGCACAGCCCCGGGCCGTAGTAGACGATCTTGCAGTTGATCTCTCGCGAAGCGTAGTTGATGAAAGTCATGGCACTCCGGGGACAAGTGATGAGTGATAAGTGATAAGTGATGACGAAGGAGGGGCTTCGTCTTCTCCCATCACTTATCACTCACTACTTGTTACTAACTGAAGAGGCTGTCGATGTCGTCGTCGGTGATCTCGGCGAAGAGCGATTCCTCGCGTTCGCGGCGCTCGGCGTTGAGCCGTTCGAGTTCGTCGAAGAGGGAGGAGAGGTCGCGCGATGCCTGCTTGACGCGCAGCTTGACGAGGCCGAGGCTGGAGCGCTCGTCGAAGACCACGACGAGCAGGACGCGGCCGATGATGCAGATGTGGATGCTCTCGCGCTCGCCCTCGTGCGAGAGCGTCGGGAACTCCTTCTCGCCGATCAGGCGCGCCATCCCGCCCGTGGCGGCGACGTTGCCCGCCGCCAGAGACGCCAGGCTCGTCGTGTCGAGGTCGCCCACGTCGCCGTGCGTGGCGATCTGCTGGCCGTTCTTGTCCACGAGAAAGACGACGCGGGAGAAAGATTCGAGACGCAGCTTGCCCAGGATGAGCCTGAGCTGTTGGAACTGCGGCTCGTGCATTATGATAGGCGTGTCTGTCATTCGTACACTGGCTCTCTATCTCAGCAGGATGCGGACGTTAGGTGAGCGCCGGGGGCGGGAGTCCGGATTGACGGCCGTAGAGCTTAAATTAAGATATCAGGGGGCTTGGCTTTAGGCTCCGGCGGCTGCGGGCGTGTGCCGGGGCGCTGTCCGCGAGAAGCCCCGGCGACACCATAAGAACTCTAGCATACGGCCAAAGATGACTTCAATAGTTTTTCTTTGCCGGCCGATGTTTAACTCACTCAGAAGCCCGCCTAATTCCCTTAAATCCTACTTCCCCGTTGATTTAGACCATCTCGTGTGTTAAAGTGCGGGAGGTCGGCGGCTTCCTTCTCCCCAGAGGAAGCGTTCTCTGAAAAGCGAGTGCTTCGCATGAGCGATCCAGTCATCAAGGGTGCAAAGAGAAGCTCCTCCCGCCCTGCACCGCACAGCGCTGCTCACAAGGCACCGGCCAAGGGTCGCAAGCTGACCGCAGAGGCCGCGAAGCCCAAGCCCAAGCGCGCGGCGGCCGCGAAAGCCCCCTGTGCGAAAAGCCGCCCCCGCCAAGTCTTCCAGCTCCAACTACGAAATCGACCAAACCGGTGCGCCCGGCGGCCAAACCGTCCGCGGCGGCGGCGAAACCGTCGAAGAAAGCCGCTTCGGCGCCCAGGTCCGCCCCGGCGGCCGCCAAAGCCGTCGGGAAGGCGCACGCGGCCCCTCCGAAGGCCGCGCCCGCGAAGAAAGCGGCGGCCCCGGTCAAGGCTCAGCCCGTCAAGGGCTCGCCCGCGAAGGCAGCGCCGGCCAGGACGGCCGCTCCGAAGCCCGCCCGCCACGCGCCGCCCGCGCCAGCCCTCGCGCGACGAGGCGGCGGCGCTCAAGGCGTTCGAGCGCGCCCACAAAGATTTCACACGCGGCAACTTCGCGGCCGCGCGCGAGCACTTCCGCACACTCATCGAGCAGCACTCGGGCGTCTCGGAGGTCGCCGCGCGCGCGCGCACCTACCTCAACATCGCCGAGACGCGCCTGCGCTCGGAGGCGACGCTCCCGCGCGACCCCGACTCGCTCTACGACCGCGGCGTCATCGAGCTTAACCGCGGCGACTTCGTCGCGGCGCAGGAGTTGTTCGAGCGCGCGCTCAAGCGCGACCCCGACGCCGCCGACACGCACTACGCGCTGGCGGCCGCGCGCGCGCGCCTCGGCGCGGTCGAGTCTTCGCTCCAGGCGCTCGAACGCGCGTTGGAGCTTAAGCCCGTGCTGCGCGTGCGCGCGCAGGCCGACGCCGACCTGGCCTTACTGCGCAACGACCCCGAATTCGAGCGGATCGTCTTCCCCAACTCGCGCCCGTAAAGCGCCGTCCGTCGCGCCGCCTCCACACCGCTCCCGACCTTCCAACTCCTTTGAAAGCCTACGTCTTTCAAGTATGATTTCCCACACCGGCGCGGGCCGGCCCCAGTTTCACCCAGGAGCCCCGAAGGATTTGCAGTCGAGCATGGAGAGCGGTTTGAAGCTCGTCGCCATCGGCGGCGGGACGGGTCTGTCCACGGTGCTTTCGGGGCTGAAGGAGCTGGTGGGCGACCACGCGCGCGGCGACCTGTGGCTCGAATCGCTCTCGGCCATCGTCACCGTCTCGGACGACGGCGGCAGTTCCGGCCGCCTGCGCGACGAGTTGCAGATGCTCCCGCCCGGAGACATACGCAACTGCATGGTCGCCCTCTCCGAGGACTCGACGCTGCTCTCGCGTCTCTTCCAGTACCGCTTCCGCGGCGAGGGCGGGCTTAGGCGGGCACAGCTTCGGCAACCTCTTCCTCGCGGCGCTGACCGAGGTGACGGGCGACTTCGTCGAGGCCGTGCGCCTCTCCTCGGAGGTTCTGGCGAGCAAGGGGCGCATCTACCCGGCGACGCTGAACGACGTGCGGCTCGTCGCCGAACTCGAAGACGGGCGCGAGGTGCGCGGCGAGACGAACATCACGGCCGCGCGCTCGCCCATCCGCCGTCTGTCGCTCGAACCCGAGCAGTGTCTTCCGCTCCCCGAGGCGCTCGCGGCCGTCCGCGCGGCCGACATCATCACGGTCGGGCCGGGCTCGCTCTACACCTCGATCCTCCCGAACCTGCTCGTGGCGCGCGTGGCGGAGTCGATAGGCGCGTCGGCGGCCGTCAAGATTTTCATCTGCAACCTGATGACGCAGCCGGGCGAGACCGACGGCTACACGGCGCGCCGCCACCTCGAAGTGGTCAAGGCTTACGCGCCCGAGATCGAGTTCGACTTCGTGGTCGTCAACGACCGGCGCGTCACCCCCGTGCAGGCCGAAGCGTACGCCGCCGAGGGCGCGCACCAGATCGGTCTGACCGACCACAGGCTCGAAGAGGAGTTCGGACGCTTCGCCGAGATCGTCCGCGCCGACCTGCTCGACGAAGGCGAGAAGGTGCGGCACAGCACCGCCAAGCTCGCGCGCGTCATCCTCGCCTGCTACGAGAAGGCGTGCGCGCGCTCCGCCGTCACGACGGCCGCGCGCTGAAGCGAACCTATGGAGAGACAGACGCCACAAACCTCGCAAGCCCCTTCCGCGCCGCTCGACATCCTGATCCTCGCGGCGGGCCTAGGCACGCGCATGCGCTCTTCGACGGCGAAGGTCCTGCACAAGCTCGGCGGCCGCCCGCTCATCGCGCACGTCTGCCGCACGGCCTCGGCGCTGGTGAAGGGCGAGCGGCCGGTCTACGTCGTCGTCGGCCATCAAGCCGAAGAAGTTAAAGAGGCCGTGCGCGCCGAATTGGGCGAGGGCGGGGCGGTCTTCGTCACGCAGACCGAGCAGCGCGGCACGGGCGACGCGGTCTTCGCCGCGCGCGGCGCTCTGGGCGACGCGAACTCGACGCTCCTCGTCCTCTCGGGCGACGTGCCGCTCGTGCGCGCCGAGACTCTGGGCTCGCTCGTCCACCAGCACCGGACGCACCGCGGGCGCGGCGCGGCCTGCACGCTGATGGCCGTCCGGCTCGAAGACCCGACCGGCTACGGCCGCGTCATCCGCGACGAAGAGGGTCGCTTCCAGAAGATCGTCGAGCAGAAGGACGCGACGCCCGATGAGCGTCAGATTGGCGAGATCAACGCCGGCATCTACTGCTTCGAGACGCGCCTGCTCTTCCCCGCCCTCGAACGCGTCACAGCCGGAGAACGCGCAGGGCGAGTTCTACCTGACGGACGTGCCCGCCATCCTGCGCGCCGACGGCGAGGACGTTTCCGTCTACGCGCACACCGACGCGCGCGAGGTCTCCGGCATCAACACGCGCGTCGAGCTTTCTGAGTTCGAGCGCATCCTTCGCCTGCGCACGCTGCGGAGTCTGATGCTCAACTCGGGCGTCACCGTCATCGACCCGCAGCACACCTACGTCAGCCCCGACGCGCAGATCGGCCGCGACACCACGCTCCACCCGAACGTCCACGTCGAGGGGCGCACCGTCATCGGCGAGGGCTGCGAGATAGGCCAGGGCTCGCGCATCAGCGGACTCGCGCGTCGGCAACGGCGTGACGGTCAAAGACCACTGCGTCATCGTCGATTCCGAGGTCGCCGACCACTGCGTCGTCGGCCCCTTCGCGCACCTGCGGATGAACGCGCGGATGGAGGAGAGCGCGCACGTCGGCAACTTCGTCGAGATGAAGAAGTCGCGGCTCGGCGCGAAGTCGAAGGCGAACCACCTCACCTACCTCGGCGACGCGGACATCGGCGAGCGCACCAACATCGGCGCCGGCACCATCACCTGCAACTACGACGGGAAGCACAAGCACCCGACCGTCATCGAGCACGACGTGAAGATCGGCTCGGACACGATGCTCGTCGCGCCCGTCCGCGTCGGCGCGCGCTCGGTCACGGGCGCGGGCTCGGTCGTCACCGAAGACGTGCCGCCCGACACGCTCGTCGCGGGCGTCCCCGCCAAGGTCAAGAAGAAGCTGCCCCGCGAAGAAGAGACGCCCGAAACTCAACCTACGGAAGAAGCACTAACCGCCGCGAACCGTGGTGAGGCGTGAGCCGTGAGCCGTGAGCCGTGACGAGTAAGAACGGTCTTCCACTCGTCACGGCTCACGGCCCACGGCTCACGGCCTTTCACGGTTTACGTCTTTACGAAAGGAAAGCAATTATATGTGTGGCATTGTCGGATACGTCGGAAACAAGCAGGTCGTGCCCGTCATCCTCGACGGTCTGCGGAAGCTCGAATACCGCGGCTACGATTCGGCGGGCATCGCGGTCGTGGACGAGGAGCACCAGCTCGACATCCGCCGCGCCGAGGGCAAGCTGCGCAACCTCGAAGAGGCGATCCGCCTCAAGCCGCTCGACGGCACCTACGGCATCGGCCACACGCGCTGGGCCACGCACGGGCGCCCCACGGAGGAGAACGCGCACCCGCACCGCGACTGCACCGGCCAGCGTCGTCGTCGTCCACAACGGCATCATCGAGAACTACATCCAGCTCAAAGACCGTCTGCGCAAGAGCGACCACGTCTTCGTCACCGAGACCGACACCGAGGTCGTCGCGCACCTCGTCGAGGAGTACCTGAAAGAGGACGACTCGTTCGAGAAGGCCGTCGGGCGCGCGGTGCGCGACCTGCGCGGCATCTTCGCGCTCTCCATCATCTCGACCGAAGAGCCCGACACCATCATCGCCGTCCGCCAGGGGCCGCCCGTCGTCATCGGCCTCGGCGACGGCGAGTACTTCGTCGCCTCCGACGTGCCGCCGATCCTCCAACACACGCGCGACGTGTTCTTCCTCGGCGACGGCGAGCTGGCCGTGCTCACGAAGGACTCCGTGCGCGTCACCGACTTCGACGGCGACGCGGTCGAGCCGCACGTCGCAGCGCATCACCTGGGACCCGATCATGGCCGAGAAGGGCGGGTTCAAGCACTTCATGCTCAAGGAGATTTACGAGCAGCCGCGCGCCGTGCGCGACACCGTGCAGGGCCGCGTCTCTCTGGACACCGGCCGCGTCTACCTGGACGAGATGGACATCACGCCGCGACGAGTTCAAGTCGTTCGACCGCGTGCTCATCGCCGCCTGCGGCACCTCCTGGCACGCGGGGCTCGCCGGCAAGTACATGATCGAGCAGTTGGCGCGCGTGCCCGTCGAGGTCGACTACGCCTCGGAGTTCCGCTACCGCGACCCCGTGATGACGGAGCGGACGCTGCTCGTCGTCATCTCGCAGTCGGGCGAGACGGCCGACACCATCGCGGCGCTGCGCGAAGCGAAGCAGCACGGCTCGAAGGTGCTCGCCATCTGCAACGTGCAGGGCTCGATGATTACGCGCGAGTCGGACGGCACGATCCTGACGCACGCCGGGCCCGGAGATCGGCGTCGCCTCGACGAAGGCGTTCACGTCGCAGATGATCGCGCTCTACCTCTTCGCGATGTACCTGGGCCAGTTGCGCGGCACGCTCTCGGACGACGAGTCGAAGCGCCACGCGCAGCAGTTGGCCGAGCTGCCCGTCAAGATCGAGCACCTGCTCTCGCGAGTCGGACGAGCTGGAAGAGCTGGCGCGCGAGTTCCACCGCGCGACCGACTTCCTCTACCTCGGCCGCGGCATCAACTTCCCCGTCGCGCTCGAAGGCGCGCTCAAGCTGAAGGAGATCTCCTACATCCACGCCGAGGGCTACCCCGCGGGCGAGATGAAGCACGGCCCGAACGCGCTCATCGACGAGCGCCTGCCCGTCGTCGTCGTCAACCCGCGCGAGGAGGGCGACCACGCCTCGGAGCTGCGCTACGAGAAGACGCACTCGAACATCGTCGAGGTCAAGGCGCGCGAGGGCGTCGTCATCTCCGTGCTGACCGAGGGCGACGAGATGTCCTCGAAGGTCTCCGACCACGTCATCGAAATCCCGGAGTCCTCCGACCTGCTCTCGCCCATCCTCGCCATCATCCCGCTCCAACTCCTCGCCTACCACATCGCGGTGCGCCGCGGCTGCGACGTGGACCAGCCGCGCAACCTCGCCAAGTCCGT
Source organism: uncultured Acidobacteriota bacterium (assembly GCA_963726735.1). GTDB lineage: Bacteria > Acidobacteriota > Blastocatellia > Pyrinomonadales > Pyrinomonadaceae > QHXN01. The sequence continues at coordinate 572,683 of CAVSDM010000016.1, read as the reverse complement.
CACGGTCGAGTGACGCGGGGCCGAAGAAATTTTCGGGAGGCGGCAGAACTGTGATATAGAGTCTGCCGCCTTCGCTTTTGGGCGGAGGCGCTTCACTCCCGACGCCCAAAACCCCGTGAGGTGAACCATGCACCACGGCCCCGTCAGTCCCGAGATCGCGAAAGGGCTCCTCGTCCTCAAGGAGCGCATCGAGGCGGCGAAGATTCCGTCGTCGAAGCTGGACGAGACCGTCAACATCGCCGTCTGGAACATCCGCGAGTTCGGCAAGAAGCCGCGCACGCTGCCCGCCCTCCACTACATCGCCGAGATACTCGGGCAGTTCGACCTCATCGCGCTGGTCGAGCTGCGCGACGACCTCTCGGACATGGCCAAGGTGATGAGGTTCCTCGGCTCCTCCTGGCAGCTCGTCTACTCCGACTGGATCGACGACTCCGGCGGGAACAAGGAGCGCACGGCCTTCCTCTTCGACCGCCGCTCGATCATCTTCAACGGGCTCGCCGCCGAAATCGACGCCCCGCGCCTGAAGAACGGCACCGAGTGGCTCGCGACGCATTCGTACTGGCGCGCGCCCTACATGTGCTCGTTCCGCTCGGGCAACTTCGACTTCCTCGCCATCGCCATGCACGCGCGCTGGGGCGACAGCATCGACGGGCGCCGCGCCGAGTTGCAGATGCTGGCCGAGTGGATCGACACGCGCTTCAAGAGCAAGTACGTCGAGGACAACGACCTACTCGTGCTCGGCGACTTCAACATCCCGAAGCTCGACGACTCGCTCTTCAAGGCGCTGACGAGCAGCGGCCTCAAAATCCCGAAGCAGCTCCGGCAGCTCAAGGCGGGCGACGCCGTCATCGGCGGCGCGAACCTCGGCAAGGACGCGCGCTACGACCAGATTCTCCACCGCCCCACCGTGCCCGACCACTTCTGCAACAACGGCGGCGTCCTCGACTTCTTCATCGACGACGCGCACATCGAAGAGCTGTTCCCCGGCAAGAAGTACACGCGCGACAAGTTCAGCTTTCAGATGTCTGACCACCTGCCGGTCTGGATTCAGATCAACGTCGACATCGACACCTTCCGCCTCACGCAGCTCATGCAGGGCGCGAAGAAGGGCGACTGAAGGGCGCGCGTCAGTCGAGGACGCGGGCGACGACGCACTTGAGGTAGAGGGTCTCGGGGACGCCGAGGAGGACGGGGTGGTCCCGGGCCTGCGTGCGGCGCTCGACCAGTTGCACGCGGCGCCGCGCGTCGCGGGCGGCCTCGGCGATGACTTCGAGGAAGAGCGGCTCGGTCATGTGGTAGGAGCAGGTGCAGGTGACGAGGTGGCCGCCCGGCGCCAGCATCTTGAGCGCGCGCAGGTTGATCTCCTTGTAGCCGCGCGCGGCCGCCTCGACGCTCGCGCGGTTCTTGGCGAAGGCCGGCGGGTCGAGGACGACGGTGTCGAAGCGCTCGCCCGCCGACTCCAACGCGTGCAGCGCGTCGAAGACGTTCGCCTCGCGGAACTCGACGTTCAAAGCATTGTTCAGCTCCGCGTTGCGGCGCGAGGCCGCGACCGCCTCCGCCGAGATGTCGAGTCCCAGCACGCTCTCACACGCCCCCGCGATGCTCAGCGCGAAGCCGCCGTTGAAGGTGAAGCAGTCGAGCGCGCGCCCCCGCGCGTAGCGGCGCGCGGCGAGGTGGTTCTCGCGCTGGTCGAGGAACGCCCCGGTCTTCTGCCCACCGAGCGGCGCGACGCGGAAGCGGACGCCGTGCTGCGCGACTTCCAGCTCGCCCGGCTCCTCGCCGTACAGCACGCCCGTCTGCATCGGCAAGCCTTCCAGCCCGCGCACGCGCACGTCGTTGCGCTCGACGATTGAGCGCGGCGCGAACTCTTCGACTAACAGTTCCGCGAAGAGACTCTTGAGCGCGTCCGTCCCCTGCGAGAGCGTCTGCACGACGAGCACGTCCGCCGTATCTGTCCACGATGAGCGAGGGCAGCAGGTCGCCCTCGGAGTAGACGAGGCGGTAGGCGCCGGCCTCCTGCTCCACACCCGCGCGCCGCGCCGCCGCCGCGCGCAGACGCGCGCGCCACCATTCGCGGTCAATTGTCTCGTCCCGCGTCGTCAGCAGGCGCAGCGCGATCTCCGAGCGCGACGAGTAGAGCGCCTGCCCCACGGCCCGCCCGCGCTCGTCGCGCACGCGGACGACCGAGCCGCCCTCGACACTCTTCGGCGTCGCGCACGTCGCTGCGGTAAATCCAGAGGTGCCCGCCGCGCGCGCGCTCCGCCCCCCGCCTCGTGATGCTGACTTGCGCTTGAGTCATTGCTTTTCCCTTTTGATGCTTCATTGAAGCACGGGAGCGTACACGGGTTCAACGCGGGGCGGGCCGCGCGCCTTGAATTCACGTCGGCAGAGTTGTAGCCTTGAAGACACGACCCCCGCAAACTAAACCTGAGTCAAGGAGGAATACTCTGATGCCAGAAGTCGGAGACATGGCCCCGGACTTCGAGCTGTCGAGCCATCTTACGCCGGGTAAGAAGGTGAAGCTCTCGGACTTCCGCGGTAAGAACAACGTCGTCATCGCATTCTACCCGCTGGCGTGGACGCCGGTCTGAACGGCGCAGATGCCTGCCTACGAAGCCGACTTAGATCGCTTCGGGCAGTACGATGCCCAGGTCCTGGGCATAAGCGTCGACAGCGTCCCCTGCAACACCGCCTGGGCCAAGTCCCTCGGCGGACTCACCTACGACCTGCTGAGTGACTTCGAGCCGAAGGGCGAAGTCGCCCGCCTTTACGAAGCGTACCGCACGGGGGACGGCATCTCCGAGCGCGCGCTCTTCATCGTGGACAAGGAAGGCAAACTCGCCTACAAAGACATCCACGACATCGGCGACCAGCCCGACAACGAAGACCTTTTCGAGGTGCTCCGCAAGCTCTAGGCGGCGGGTGCGAGGCTTTTAACCACAGCCCAGCGGGCCGCGACCCTTCGGGGAAGGGTTGCGGCCCGTGTAGCTTTAGCGACACAATTGGGCTAACCTCCGAAGCACAGAGTCACAGCAAGGGGTAGGAGAAGTTATGGCGCTTTCGAGAAAGTGTGTGCCGTTCACGCCGTTCGACGGCGAGCTGTCGAAGGCGACGGTCGCCATCGTCACCGCGGGCGGCGTTCACCTTAAAGACCAGGAGCCCTTCAACACGGCGGACGAGTTGGGCGACCTCTCGTTCCGCCTCATCCCCGAAGACGCGGACCCGCAGAATCTCATGGTGAGTCACCACCACTACGACCACGCGGACGCCGACGCCGACATCAACGTCGTCTTCCCGCTCGACGTGCTGCGCGAGCTGAAGGACGAAGGCTTCATCAGGGAGGTCGCCAAAAAGCACGTCGGCTACATGGGCTACACGATGCAGCTCAAGGCGATGTACGAGGGCACCGCGCCCGAGATCGCCAACGAGATCGACCGCGGCTCGCGCGCCGACGTGGTCATCCTCACGGGCGGCTGCCCCAACGTGTGCCACCGCACGGTCGTCGCCGTCCAGCGCGAGATCGAGATGCGCGGCATCCCGACGGTGCTCGTCACCGTCAGCCCCGAGGTCTCGGCGCAGATGCGCCCGCCGCGCGCGCTCTACCCGAAGGGCTTTAAGATCGGCAACAGCCTCGGCCGCCCCGGCATGCGCGACCTGCAACGCGCGGTGCTGCGCGACGCCCTGCTGCTGCTCAAAGAGGACACGCGCCCCGGCCAGTTCGTCACGCGCGAATACCCCGCATACGGCGAGCAGTACGAGCCGACGAGGGTGAAAAGTAAAGGCCAGTGATGAGCGACGAGTGATGAGTGATAAGAAAGGGCCGCGCTGCTCTTCTTACCTCATCACCCGCCACCCATCACTCATCACTTAACCATGAAGACAATCGGAATCGTGACCGGCGGGGGCGACGCGCCGGGGTTGAACGCGGTCATCCGCGCGGCGGTGAAGACGGCCGTCGGCGAGTACGGCCTGCGCGTCGTCGGCATCGAGGACAGCTTCGAGGGGCTGCTCGGCGAGACGCGCGTGCGCGAGTTGAACGCGGCGGACGTGCGGGGACTGCTGCCGCGCGGCGGGACGATTCTGGGGACGCGCAACCGCGGCCGCTTCGTCGTGCGCGGGGAGGACGGGACTTCGACCAAACCCGAAGAGGTTTACAGGGAGGCCATCGACAACCTCGCGCGGCTGCGGATAGACGCGCTCGTCGCCGTCGGCGGCGAGGGCACGCTCGCCATCGCGCACGAGTTCCACCGCCGCGGCTTCCCCGTCGTCGGCGTCCCGAAGACCATCGACAACGACCTCGCCGCCACCGAGTTGACCTTCGGCTTCATGACCGCGCTCGACATCGCGACCGAGGCGCTCGACCGCCTGCACACGACGGCCGAGTCGCACGACCGCGTGATGATTCTCGAAGTGATGGGGCGCCACGCCGGCTGGATCGCGCTCCACTCGGGCGTCTCGGGCGGCGCGGACGTGATCCTCATCCCCGAGATTCCCTTCTCGACCGAGAAGGTGGCCGCGAAGATTCGGCAGCGCGACGAATGCGGCTCCGAGTTCACCATCATCGTCGCCTCCGAGGGCGCGAAGGAGATCGAGGGGCACGAGATGTACATCGACAAGGGCGACCGCCTGAGCGCGGCGCGGCTCGGGGGCTTGGGGCACCACCTCGCGGCGGAGCTTTCGGAGCGGACGGGCAAGGAGGCGCGCTGCGTCGTCCTCGGCCACCTACAGCGCGGCGGGAGCCCGAACGCCTTCGACCGCATGCTCGCCACCAACTTCGGCTCGTCGGCGGTGCGCGCGCTCGCGCGCGGCAAGCGCGGCGTGATGGTCGCGCTCCAGGCCGCCAACATCCGCACCGTCCCGCTCGAAGAGGCGGTCGCCAACCTCAAGACCGTCCCGCCCGAGAGCCAGCTCGTCCGCACGGCGCGCGATGTCGGCATCTCTTTCGGCGCGCCCGACGAGGACAGCTTTCATCACGCCGAAGGGTGCGACCAGTGAGTCGCTTTGTTATAATCCGGCGGCGGACACAGACTGGAGGGAAACGTAGTGACGGAGGCCGTAAAGCAGAAGTTGCAGCATGAATTGGACGAGTTGGACCAGGAGCTGCGGGTCGAGCTGCCGAAGCAGATCAAGACGGCGAAGGAGTGGGGCGACCTGCGCGAGAACGCCGAGTACCACGCCGCGCTCGCGCGCCAGCAGTTCGTGCAGGCGCGCATTCAGCAGTTGCGCCAGCGCCTGCGCGAAGTCTCCTCCATCGACCTCTCGAAGGTGCCGCACGGCAAGGCCGCCTACGGCTCCACCCTCGTCCTCTACGACGCCGAGCGCGAGGAGGAGGTCACCTACCGCCTGGTGACGCCCGAGGAGTCGGACCCCAACGCGGGCCTCATCTCCACCACCTCGCCCGTCGGCCGCAGCCTGATGGGGCGCGAGGAGGGCGACGAGGTCACGGTGCGCACCCCCGCCGGCGCCCGCAACTTCGAGATCAAAAAACTCACCACGCTCCACGACGAGGCCGGGGCGGGCGCCGAGGGCTGAGGCGCCCGCATCCCTCCGAACACTTCCTTGACAAGCGTTCCGGCGCGTTCCTATGATGAATCGTCATTCATTCGGGCGTGCGCGGTTGCACGTCTCCTTTAAGTTCAGAGCGCGGTAAGAGGGGTCGGTAGAAAGTTGTTCGGGGCGAGCATCGGACGCGGCGCGAGCCGGATCATCGGGGCGATGGTGCGGGGCTTGGCGCGCCGCCGCATCAACCCGAACGTGTTGACGGTGATCGGCGTCTCGATCAACGTCCTCTCGGGCATCCTCTTCGGGTTCGGCCACTTCTTCTGGGCCGGCGTCGTCCTCATCGTCGCCAACCTCTTCGACATGCTCGACGGGCAGGTGGCGCGCCGGACGGGGCAGGTCACGCGCTTCGGCGGCTTCCTCGACTCGACGTTCGACCGCATCTCCGACATGGCCGCCTTCGTCGGCCTGATGACCTTCTACGCGCGCGACACCGACCTCCACTCGACCCTCAACGTCCTGCTCGCGGGCCTCGCGCTGGTCGGCTCCGTGCTCGTCTCGTTACGCCTCGGCGCGCGCCGAGAGCCTCATCCCGAAGTGCGACGTGGGCTTCCTGCGGCGGCCCGAGCGCGTGGTGCTGCTCATCATCGGCGCGCTCTCGACGCACCCCGGCTCCGAGAGCCTCTTCGCCAACCGCATGCCGGCCGTGCTCTGGATTCTCTGCGTCGGCTCGTTCTGGACTTTCGCCTACAGGGTCTATCACACCTGGAAGGAGTTGAACCGCACGGCCGAGGCGCCGAGCCCGACGGACGCCGCCACGCAGGCGACGCCCGTCACCGAACTCGACACCGCGCCCGGCGGCGCACCTGCGAAGGCCGCGGGCGCATCCAACACCGACGCGGGGCGACCCGCGCGCGCGCGGCGCCACGACCCGCGACCCGCGCTGACCAAGGGGGAATGATCTCTGACAGTGATGAGTGATGCGTGATAAGTGATAAGAAAAAGATAAGACCCGTGCTCTTCCTTATCACTTATCACGCATCACTTATCACTCGCGAACGGAGTGAGCGCTGTGAACATGTGTCCATGCTGCGGCGAGGGTTTTGAGGGCGAGCCCGACGGGCCTTGCGCGTCGTGCGGCGCGCGGCGCGTGGGGCCGCCGCTGGCGCAGCCCGAGCGCGTGCTGCCCGCTTACGGGCACGCGCTGGCGGTCTGCGCGGCGGGCCTCCTGCTGCTGGCCGCGACCCTGGGCGCCACCGTCGGGTCGCTCTTACAGTTCGAGGAGTTCGCGCTCGACGCGAAGACCCTGCTCCGCGCGGCCGAGACCGCCGCGTGGCGTCTGAAGTGGACGGCGCTGCCGGCCGGCGTCCTGCTCATCGTGTTGTGCGAATGGCTCTACGCGCGGATGCGGCGCGAGCCGGCGCGCTTCGTCGGGCACGTGCTACGCGCGCGCCGGGCTGGCGACCGTCGCCACGGTTACGCTCGCGCTCTTCGTGCTCATCGGCGTGACCGTCCCCGAGCGCCTGCGCATGAGAGAGTTGGGCAAGCGCGCGGCCGAGAACGCCGTGCTCTACGAGACCGACCTCGCGCTGGCGCGCTACCGCCAGCGCTTCGGCACGTACCCGGCCGCGCTCACCGACCTGCGCCGGCTCGAAGACCCCGACGGCTCCGTCGCGCGCCTGCTCGCGGTCATCGCGCCCGGCGAGTACAAGCCCGAGACCGATGTCGCCTCGCTCAACACGGGGCGCGCCGCGAAGTCGCGCCGCGGCCGCCGCGTGAGCGCTCTGTCCTCGCGCGCTGCGGGCACCGCCGACACGACCGACGCCGGCATCGCGCTCACCAACTACGGGCTGACGCTGCCCGGGCGCGACCGCCTGCTCGGCACCGCCGACGACCTGCACATACGCGACGGCCGCATCCACGAGGCGGCGCCGGGCGCGACCTTCGTCAAGGCCGTGGCCGCCACGCCGACCCCCGTGCGCGCGCGCTCGAACTGAGCGCGGCGCCTCTCCCCGACAAGGCTTATGGGCATCCTTGACATCTTCAAGCGCAGGAAGACGGACGACGAGGCCGAGCGCCGCACCAACCTGATCCGCGCCGGCCGCATCACCGAAGGCTCCATCTTCGACGTTATCACCGACGAGGCCGGCGCCATCACGCACGTCTTCTACAACTACGAGATCAACGGCGTCGAGTACGAGTCGTCCCAACTGCTCGACGCCGGCCAGCGCCAGCGCTCCGGCGACTACTTCCCCGGCGCCCGCGTCACCGTCCGCTTCAACCCGCGCCAGCCCGGAAATTCGGTGGTCGTGTGATAGCATAGGCCGCGTTATAAGTGATAAGTGATGAGTGATGAGTGATGAGAAGAAGCCTCTTGTCTTCCTCTCATCACTCATCACTCATCACTTATCACTTTCCAACCTATGTTCAAAAAAATTCTCATTGCCAACCGGGGCGAGATCGCCGTGCGCGTGCTGCGCGCGTGCAGGGAGTTGGACATCTCGCCGGTCGCGGTCTATTCGGAGGCGGACGCGGCGGCGCTGCACGTGCGGCTCGCCGACGAGGCTTACCTGCTGGGGCCGGCGCCCTCGGCCGAGAGCTACCTGCGCATCGACCGCGTCGTCGAGGCCGCGCGCGCGAGCGGGGCGGAGGCGATTCACCCGGGCTACGGCTTCCTCGCGGAGAACGCGGCGTTCGCGCGCGCGGTGAACGAGGCGGGGCTGGTCTTCATCGGGCCTTCGCCCGAGGCGATGGAGTTGATGGGCTCGAAGACGAGCGCGCGGCGCGCGGCCGAAGCGGCGGGCGCGCCCGTCGTCCCCGGCACGAACGACGCCGCTCGAATCCCTTGAGGAGGCGCGCGCGACGGCCGCGCGCGTCGGCTACCCCGTCATGCTCAAGGCCGCGGCCGGCGGCGGCGGCAAGGGCATGCGCTTAGTCGCCGACGAGTCGGAGATGCCTTCGGCCTTCGACACGGCGCGCTCCGAGGCGGCCTCGGCCTTCGGCGACCCCTCGGTCTACATCGAGAAGGCGGTCGAGCGCCCGCGCCACATCGAGATTCAGGTCTTCGCCGACACGCACGGCCACACCGTCCACCTCGGCGAGCGCGAGTGCTCGATCCAACGCCGTCACCAGAAGGTCATCGAGGAGTGCCCCTCGCCGATTAACGACCCGGCCTTGCGCGCGGCGATGGGCGCGGCCGCCGTCAAGATTGCGCGCGCCGCTGCTTACGTCGGCGCGGGCACGGTGGAGTTCCTCGTCTCCGACGTGACGCGCGACTTCTACTTCCTTGAGATGAACACGCGCTTGCAGGTCGAGCATCCCGTGACGGAACTCGTGACGGGGCTCGACCTCGTGCGCGAGCAGATACGCGTCGCCGCCGGGCTGCCGCTCTCCTTCACGCAGGACGAGGTGCGACTGTTCGGCCACGCCGTCGAGTGCCGCGTCTACGCCGAAGACCCCGAACAGAACTTCATGCCCAGCCCCGGGCGCATCAACTCACCTGCGCGTCCCCGCCGGCCCCGGCGTGCGCGACGACGGCGGCGTCTACGAGGGCGCCGAGGTCTCCATCTACTACGACCCGATGATCTCGAAGCTCGCCACCTGGGGGCGCACGCGCGACGAAGCGATTGAACGTATGCGCCGCGCGCTCGACGAGTATACGGTCGGCGGCATCAAGACCACGCTCCCCTTCTTCCGCGAGGTGATGCGCGACGCGGAGTTCGTCGCCGGCCGCCTCGACACCGCCTTCATCTCCCGCTTCAACGAGCGCCGCGCCGCCGCCGCGTCAACCGACGACGCCCCGTCTGACGAAGAGACCGCCCGCCGCGACATCGCGACAATCGCCGCCGCGCTCCACTACTCCGAGCCCGCCCGCAACGGCTCCCAAACACAAGCGCCCCACGCGCCCCCGAGCCGCTGGAAACTCTCGGGCCGCGACGCGCTGCATCGTTCGAGGATTTAAGAAGCCGTGTGCCGGAGACATTTCGTCAACGCATAAACAGATGAGACTCAACGCGGAGATAGATGACGAGAAGGTCGCGCTCGAAGTTAAGCGCGAGGGCGGGCGCGTGTGGGGGAGGTCGGGGGGCGCCGTTACGAGTTGGAGGCGCGGGAGTTGGGCGCGGGCGAGTACCTCCTGATTCACGGCGGGCGCGTCTACGAGTGCCGCGTGGGGGCGGAGCCGGGCGGGAGGCGCGCGGGGCGCTGCGCGTGTCGGTGGGCGCGCGCGAGTTCGGCGTGCGACTCGCCGACCCGAAGCACCTGCGCGGGGCGGTCGGGGGCGCGGGCGAGCAGGGCGGGCGGGCGCTGGTCAAGGCGCCGATGCCCGGGAAGGTCGTGCGCGTGCTCGTCGAGGCGGGTCAGGCGGTCGAGGCGGGTCAGGGCCTCGTCGTCGTCGAGGCGATGAAGATGCAGAACGAGCTGAAGTCGCCCAAGTCCGGCACCGTCGCCGAGCTGCGTGCCGAGGCCGGCTCGACCGTCAACGCCGGCGACGTGCTCGTCGTCGTTGAATAAGATGACAGACCTCCGCGTCATCCTCTGGGACATCGACGGGACGTTGTTGCACTCGCGGCGGCACGGCGCGTTCAGGGATTACATGGCGCCGGCGATGTTGCGCGTCTTCGGCACCGCGGGGCGTCTGGACGAGATGGTCGTGTCGGGGATGACCGACCTCCAGATTTTCGCCGAGTCGCTGCAAGCCGAGGGATTCACGGCGGAGCAGGTGCGCGGCCGCCTGCCCGAGCTGACCTCGCTCTTCCTCGAAGGCATGGAGCGGATGGCCGCCGAGGGGGAGCTGTTCAAGGCGCTGCCGGGCGCGGGCGCGGCGCTCGAAGCCCTTGAGCGCGAGCCGCGCTACCTGAATTCGCTGCTGACGGGGAACGTCGAGCCCGCCGCGCGCCTCAAGCTGCGGCTGGTCGGACTCGAAGGCTTCTTCCGGCTCCCCGGCGCCTTCGGCGAACTCTCGCACGACCGGCGCGACCTCCCGGCCGTCGCGCGCGAGCGCATCAGCCGGCACATGGGTCAGGACCTCAACCCGGGACAGCTCATCGTCATCGGCGACACCCCGAACGACATCGCCTGCGCACGCCACTTCGGCGCGCGCGCCGTCGCCGTCGCCACGGGGCGCAGCCACTCGGCCGCCGAACTCCTCCGTTACGGCCCAGACGCCGTCCTCCCCGACCTCGCCGATACGGAACTGCTGCTCCGAACCCTCGACGCACTCTGAGCCGGGCGGAATGGGTCTCCTTTGACTTTCCCGGTCGCCTGGGATACAACGCCAAAGTTAACCAACACAGACATACTTCTGGTTACCCTCGCGGAACCAACAAGGCCGCTCCGCAAACGAGAGCGGCCCCTTCGACTTTCGCCCCGCGCCGGCAGACGGCACGGCCATTCAAGGGAGGATGCACATCATGTCAATCGCACGCATTACGGAGATCAGTTCAACTTCGACGAAGAGCTTCGAGGACGCGATCCAAAGCGCCGTCAGCCGCGCGACCAAGACCCTGCGCAACGTGCGCGGCGCGTGGGTCAAGGAGCAGCAGATCAAAATTGACGAAGGCAAAATCGTCGAGTACCAGGTGAACCTGATGATCACTTTCGTCCTCGAAGAAGACGACCAGACGGATGTTGCTTAAGGGAGAATGACTCGGCGAGCAACGGGCGCCGCGCACGAAGGAGTGCCGGCGCCCGCGTCGCACCGTGTCCGCCCGACGAAGGAGGTAGAGAGATGAACTTCATCACACAGATGATTACGCAACAGATCGCGGGCTACGCGGCGCGCGCCATCGCGCAGCGGCTCGGCATCAGCGAGGCGACGGCGCAGCGGGCCGTGATGATAGCCGTCCCGCTCATCGTGGCGGCGCTGGCGCGCAACGCCGCCCGGCCCGAGGGCGCGGAGCAACTGCATCAGGCGGTCACCAACGACCACGACGGGAGCATCTTCGATAACCTGTCGGGCTACCTCGGCGACCCGCAGGCCGCGAACGGGGCGGGGATTCTGGGGCACGTCTTCGGGGAGCAGCAGGGCACGGTTCAGAACACCGTAGCGCAGGCGGCGGGGCTCGACCCGAACGCCGCCGGGAGTCTTCTGGAGATGGTCGCGCCGCTCGTGATGGGCGCCGTCGGGCAGACGCAGCGGCAGAACGACCTCGACCCGGGCGGGCTCTCGGACTTTCTCGGCACCCAACAGCAGCAGACCGAGGCGGCGGCCCCGGGCCTCGCGGGCGCGCTCAACTCCATGCTGGACTCGAACAACGACGGCAGCGTCACGGACGATGTCGGGCGGCTGCTCGGAAACCTCTTCAAATAGGGTAAGCCCGAAGCTCGCGCGCGCCGCCGGCCCGCTCAGGCAGGGTGGCGGTGGTATTTGCTCTTTGCGCGGAAGCGCTTCGGCCCGTACCAGAGCCAGAAACCCGTGACCGTAAAGGTCAACAGGGCGAGCCCCATGATCGACGTGTAGGCGAGCTTTATCTGCCCGCCCGTGCCGGCGAGGTAGTCGAGGATGGAGCCGTCGTGGACGTTCTCGATGAAGTCCGCCCTTCGCCTCTCGACGTGCAGCACTTCGCCCGTCGCGCCGTCGAGCTGGACGCCCCAGTAGTGCTCGACGAACACGAACTTAACCGCCCCCTTGTCGGGCCTGATGTCTATCCGGTCCAACTCCAGCGAGAGGCCGGGCGGGGCGGATTCGCGCATCACGCCGACCGCCTTCTCGTGCAGGACGTGAACCGGCAGCCAGTCTTTCAGGTCGTCGGACGAGCCCTGATACGTCTTAGCCAGAATGAGTCCGCCGGTATCCTTCTTCCAACCGAGCAGCAGCCCCGTACATGCGACGACGAAGAAGAAGATGAACAGGAACGCCCCCGTCATCCGGTGGACGCTTCTAGATATCCTCAGTAGACTGGCACGCCTTCTCTGCTTGTTATCCACACTCAAGCCCTTCCTCGCATTCGATAAACTTCTGACGGGCAAGTAACGACGCCCTCACTCTCTTACGCGGTAGAGGTAGATGGAGTTGCCGAAGACGGCCTCGGGTGTGCGGCCGCGGTACTCCAACACTTTGAGCCGCTGCGGCACGGGCACGGCGAGCAGGAAGGCGCCGTTGAGGTAGCTCGCGCCGACGGCCACGTAGCGCGTCGCGGGCGGCGCCGCGTCCGCCGAGACGAGGTTCAACTGCTCGACGCCGTAGTGGTCGAGCGTCCGCACGTAAGCGACGCCGTGCTCGTTGAACGAGACGCCGTCGAGCAGCGCGGCCGTCACGCGCGTCTCACCCCGCGCGCGCAGGTAGAGCGCCAGCGCACGCGCGTCGTCGCCCCACTCGACGTTCGAGTCGGTCAGGTAGTACCAGTGCGGCCGCCGCCACGCGAGCTGGTTCATGTAAGGGACGTAGTGCGGGTAGGCGCGCGCGGCCTCGAAGACGACCCAGCAGACGAGCGCCGCGGCGACGAGCACGCGACGCCTCCGGCCCGAACTCAACATGCGTTCGAGGAGCGCGCCGCCCGCGATGAAGAGGAACGGGAAGACCGGAATGAGGTGCCTGACGCCGATGTTGATGCGGCTCGACATGGCGAAGGCCGTGTAGAGCGCGGCGGGGCCGAGGAGCAGAAGCATCCGCCGCTCGCGCCCGCGGTAGAGCCCGCGCGCCGCCCACGCGAGCGCCGCCAGCGAGATGAGCAGGAACGGCACCGTCGTCTTCAGCGCGAACGCCGCGGGGAAGTAGAGCGGCCAGCCCTCGTAGCCGTAGCGTCCCAACACCGACGCGAGGTGCCCGTTCCGGTTGTGCACCCAGACCTGATACAGCCCGAAGAGGAACTGCGAGGGCACGACCTTCGACAGCACGCGGGCGCACGCCTCCAACTCGCCCGCGGCCCCCGGCGTGTGGCGCGCGACGTAGGCGAGGTCGCCCGCGAGCGGCGGCGGGCTCTGGAAGTAGTAGACGGCGTTGACGACGAGGAGCGCGACGAGCGCGGCCGCCCCCGCCTGCAACGCGACGCGCGAACGTCGCCAACCGCGCCGCGGCGCGAGCACGAACATCGACGCCGCCGCCAACGCCGTCACGGGCACGAGTATGACGAGCGAAAACTTCGTCACCAACGCGAGGCCCAACGCCCCACCCAACCCGATTGCCCTTCGCGTCGTCGGCCCGCGCCGGTAAGAGTGGAGCGCGTAGAAGAAGAGCAGGTAGGAGAAGGCCGCCGGCACGTCTGTCTGTAGGACGCGCCCGTGCGCGAGCATGGTCGGCTCGAAGCTGTAAAGCAGCACCGCGAGCAGCGCCGCCCGGGCGCCGAACAGCCGCCGCGCGTAGACGTAGACGAGCCACCCGAGCGCGAGCGTGATGAGGACTGCGGGCACGCGCGACCAGAACGAGACGGCCTCGAACCGCACGGTGTTGGCGCGCCAGAAGAGGGCCAGCGTCTCCTCCGTCCGCCCCCTCGGTTCCGTCGCGACGTCGTAGCGCGGCGTCGGCGCCTCGACGCCGACGAAGAGCAGCGGCAACGCCGAGAGCATCTTCAAAAGCGGCGGGTGCTCCGTGTTGAGACGGAACTCGCCCGCCGTCAGGTGATAGTAGCCCGCCGGCACGTGATAGAACTCGTCCGCCGTCAGTCCTTTCCGCCACACGACGCTCAGAAGGTTCGCCCCCATCAACAGCAGCAGGCACACGCACGCCAACTCGGCCCGGCGGCCTGCCAGCGACCTCCACGCCGCGGCCAACCTCGTGCGCGTACGTGCGTCATCCATAGAGGTCTTACTCAGGGGCGGTGGAAGCCGCGCTCGATGTCGCGCTTGTTGAGGCGGAGGATGGCGGGGCGGCCGTGGGGGCAGGTGGTGGGCGAAGAGGTCAGGAGCAGTCGGTCGATGAGCCAGCGCATCTTCTCGTGCGTGAGCGGCATGTTGACCTTGATGGCGGCGTGGCAGGCGAGCGAGGCCGCGACCTCGTCGCGCAGGGTCGCGCGCGCGCGCCCGCGCTTCTCCGCCTCGACCGTGTCGAGGATTTCGGCGAGCAGGTTGCGCGCCTCCGCGGGCGCGAGGTCGGCGGGCACGGCGCGCACCGCCACCGTGCGCCCCGACAGTCTGGTCAAAGAGAAGCCGATGCCCTCAAGCTCGTTCGAGACTTCGTCGAAGGCGGCGGCCTGCGCCGGGGTGAGGTCGAAGGTCTCGGGGACGAGGAGCGTCTGCGACTCGGGGCGGCGCGACTCTTCGAGGCGGCGGTACTTGTCGAAGAGGACGCGCTCGTGCGCGGCGTGCTGGTCGATGAGCAAAAGCCCCTCCGAGTCGGTCGCGAGGATGTAGCTCTCTTCGAGCTGGCCGAGCGGGCGGATGTCCGGCGTGAGCTGTTCGGGCGCGACGCCGCGCACGATGCCCGCCGCGGAGTTGAGCGGCGGCAGCGTGACGGCGGCGGGCCGCGCCGCTTCCCTCTCCTCTTGTTGAGAGTGAAGCGGTCCGCCGTCGTCCCGACGAAGGAGAGCGGCACTCTCATCCTCGACCGCCGGACGCGCGGACGGCGCAGGGCGCGGCCGCCGTTCGTCCGCCGCGTCGCGCTTCAAGGGCGACTCTTCGGGCGCGGGCGTCCAGCCGAACTCAATCGACTCCTGCCTGGCCTCGGGCGCGTCGAGCACGGCGGGCTCTTCCACGGCGCCGAGGCGCACGCCCGACGCCGTGTCGCTCAAGAAGGAAGTGTGCGGCGCGGACTCACCGCTGTTCGGGCCGAAGTCGCCGACGCTCGGGCTTGAGCCTTCGACTTCTCTGAATGTATTTGCGGCGAACTCGTTCCCGTTTGCGTCAACGGCGAAGCTCGCGTCGTCGCGCAGGTAGCCGCCGGCGTAGAGCGCGGCGCGCACCGACTCGCGCACGGCGTCGGCGACCGCGGACGAGCGCCGGAAGCGCACCTCGGTCTTCGCCGGGTGGACGTTCACGTCAACCTCTTCGGGCGGCACTTCGAGGAAGAGCAGCGCCGAGGGGTAGACGCCGTGCGGGAGCACCGTGCGGTAGCCTTCGGCGAGCGCGCGCGCGACGAGGCGGTCGCGCACGTAGCGGCCGTTGACGAAGAGGTACTGCGCGTCGCGCGTCGTGCGCCGCGCGCGCGGGGCCGAGACGAAGCCTTTGACGCGCGCGACGCGCACGTCGCCGCCCGCGACCGCGAGCAGGCTCTCGATGAAGTCGTCGCCGAAAATCTGGTACGCGCGCTCGCGCAGGTCCGCGGCCGGCGCGACGCGCAAGACCTCGCGCCCGTTGTTCGTGAGCGCGAAGCTGATCTCGGGGTGCGCGAGCGCGTAGTGCGTGACGAGGTTCGTCAGGTGAAAGCTCTCGGTCGCCTCGGAGCGGAGGAATTTGCGGCGCGCGGGGACGTTGAAGAAGAGGTCGCGGACGGCAATCGTCGTCCCGCGGGGTCTGGCCGCGGGCGCCACGTCGCGCATGCGCCCGCCCTCGATGAGCACGCGCGTGCCCTCGGTCTCCCCTTCCTGTTGCGTCAACAGCTCGACGCGCGCGACCGAGGCGATGGAGGCGAGCGCCTCGCCGCGGAAGCCGAGCGTCGAGACGCGCTCCAGGTCTTCCACGGAATTAATCTTCGAGGTGGCGTGGCGCTCGAAGGCGAGCACGGCGTCGTCGCGCGATAGTCCCTCGCCGTCGTCCGAGACGCGCAGGAGACGACGGCCGCCGGCCTCCACGTCCAGCTCGACGCGGCGCGCGCCGGCGTCGATGGAGTTCTCGACGAGTTCCTTGGCGACCGAGGCGGGGCGCTCGACGACCTCGCCCGCGGCGATCTGGTTGGCGACGTGGTCTGAGAGGACTCTGATTTTCGACATAGGGGTTTCGTCCCGTAGGGACGGGATGATATTAGCCCAGCACTTCAGTGCGGGGAAACGTGGGCGCAAAGAAAAAGCGTCCCGTAGGGACGACTGAAGTCCGCGACTTACCCGGCATTGAAGCGCCGGGCTACAGTCAGTCGTCCCTACGGGACTTCCCGCCTTTGACTTCCACGTTGAGGAGTTCGGTCGTGTGGTCGGTGACGCTCGCGGGGGCGCGGTCGAAGGTCTGCTCGTGGAGCAGGCGACCCGTGTTCGGCGCGGCAGGGTCGAACGCGTGGGGCGGGGCTTCGACCCGGGCGGCGTCGGCGGCGCCCATCGAGCGCAGCGGCGAGAGGACCGAGACGAGCGCGGCCACGATGCCCATGAGCGCCGCCGCGACGCCGATGAACTTGAAACCCTTGCCCGGCAGGAAGGCGACCAAAAGCATACCGAACAGGACGACGAAGAGACCCGCGAAGAGGCCGTTCGTCATCCGCCGCGCGCGGCTCCGGTCGGCCTCGCGCGCCTCGCGCGCCGCCGCCGCGCCGCCGACCGAGAGGTGCGCGGCCAGCGCGCGCGAGACGGGCTCAAGGTTCATCCCGCAGTTGCGGCAGAACTTGTGGTCGGTCGTCGTCTTCGTCCCGCAGTTGGGGCAGAGCATCGGGCGTGTCTCCTCTCGCTCAGGTGTCGAGAGTGTATACGGGGGGCGCGGGGGCGCGGTTCGCTTCAGAGGTAGACGATCTGGTGGTCGTTGGTCGAGAGGTCGATGGCGTCGTGAATCCACTCGACGAGGTAGCGGCCGTGGCGCGCGAGCAAAGAAGTGACGTTGACGTGCCGCTCCTGCAAGCTCTTCTCGGGGTAGAGGGCGGTCGCGGCGCGCTCCAGTTGCCGGAGGACTGCGCGGTCGCGCTGCATCTGCGCGCGGTGGAAGCGCGCGCGCAGACCTTCGAGCTGATGAGAGACCTTGCGGCGCCCGCCGTCGAGCGCGTCGGCGAGCGTCGGGTCGAAGTCGCGCAGCTTGACCCTTAACGCGTCGAGCGCGCGCGCGACCGCGGCGTCCGTCTCGTCGAACGCGCCGGCCACCTCCGCGCCGAGGTGTCCCTCGACGACGCGCGCGATGACCGGGTCGATGCCGCCGAAGAAGTCTTCGAGCTTCAGACCGTAGCGTTCGAGCGTGCGCGACGTGCGGCGCTCGACGACGGACAGGCTCGCGCGGTGGAGGATGGGCGTCGCGGGACGCTTCAGCACGCGGTAGCTCTCGGCCGTCTGCGCGAAGTAGGCGACCTCGGCCGCGCCGCCGAAGTAGGCGATGGTCGGCAGGAGGTAGTCCTGCACGACCGCGCGCAGCGTGACGTTGGGGCTGAAGCGCTCGGGCTCCGCGAGCGCGAGCGCGGAAAGCTCTTCGGCCGTCCACTCGTGCGCCGTGCCCTTCGCGCGATAGAGACCCTCCGTGGTTCGCGTGAGCGCGCGGCGCGCGCCGCCGTCGATGAGGAAGAGCGGGAACGAGTCGGGCGAGGTGTGAACCTGCGCGTGATACCCTGCGGCGACCAGCTCGCGCGAGCGCGCATCGGTCGCGGCGGCGATCTCCGCGCCGAGCCGCGCGGCCTCCGCGTAGAGCGGCGCGGCCAGACGTTTGATGGACGCGTCGGTCGGGTCGAGCAGCACGAGTCCGTATTTGCCCGTCAGCGCCGCGAGCATCCGCGCGAACGCCTCGCCGAAGCCGCGCCCCGGCGCGTAGGCGTCGCGCACGAGCCCTTCGAGGTCGGGCAGAAACTCGCTCGAAGGCATCAGCTCGAAGAGTCGCTTCGCGGCCTCCTCGACACCCTCGTCCAAGAGAACGCCGCCGACCTGCTCGCCCTCTTTGTGCAGCGCGTCCGAGACGCCGACGGAGGCGAGCCGCCCGTCGCACGCGATGACCTCGGCCGTCTGCACCTCCTCCCAGTCGTGGTCCTCGGTCGCCATCCAGAAGACGGGGACGGCCTCCGTGCCGCGCGCCGTCAGACACGCCGCGAGCTTCACGGCCGAGAGCGCCTTGTAGAGCGTGTAGAGCGGCCCCGTGAAGAGCCCCGTCTGCTGCCCCGTGACGACCGCCACCGACTCGCGCGAGCGCAGCCGCTCGATGTTCGCGAACGTCTGCTCGGAGGCGCCCCAGCGCGCGTTCGCCTCGCGGAGCGCGTCGGCCAGAGCGCCGCGGTCGGTCTGTTGGGATTCGAGCACGCGCGCGCGGCGCGCGGACAGCTCGGGGTGGAAGCGCACCGCCTCGGGGTAGAAGCGCCGCAGCGACGTGGGGTCTTCGAGGTATTCGAGGAAGAGGCGCGACTGGCCGGGGATGCGGCGGAACGGCAGGCGCTCGACGCGCAGGGCCGCGCCCTCGGGCGTGCCGTGACATGCGGGTTCGGTCGTGGTCACACGCTTCTAAGGCTCCTCGCGCCGGGCTCTCTTCTCGGTCGGACTCGACTAGCGGCCGGGGCATTATACCGACCGGCTCGGAGCGCGCGCAAACACGAAGGTTTACGTGACGGGAATCCCCGCCGGACGGTGCGTTACTGAACGAGGGAGGTTCCGCTCCCCCCGCGGGTTCTGCCCCGGCCGGCGGGGGCCGTCTTCCGACTTCCTTCTGCTAAGGAGATGCAACATGAGAAGGCTCCTCCGTCTGACACTCTCGTTCGCGCTCTGCCTCCCCGGACTCGTCGTCCTCTCGGCCGCGCCCGCGCGCGCGCAGGGTTCGGCCGCGCCCATCGAGATCGTCTCGCCCGCGCGCGACCGCGTCGTCCACACGGCCGAGGTCGAGCTGGAGGTCAGCGTCAGGGACGAAGATATCGACGACCTCATGGTCGCCGTCTACGCCCCCGGCGTCGAGCGACCGAAGACGGCGCGCGTGCTCAACGTGAGGCGCAGCGACCGCGGCTCGAAGTCAATCGTCGTCGCGCTCTCGAAGGGCGAGAACCGCGTCGAGGTGAGCGACCTCAAGCGCGGCACGGTCAAGGCCGAGCGCAACCTCACCTTCCAGCCGCCCGAGGCGCCCGCCCTCAACGCCGCCGCGGCCGCCTTCGTGACGCCCGCCGCCGCCGCGGCCCCCGCCGCCCCGCAGGCGGGCAACAACAACGTCGAGCAGCAGAGCGCGCCCATGGAGTACGACTGGGGCCGCATACGCTCTTACTTCACCGCCGGGATGATCTTCTCGAAGGAGCGCGAGGAATTCTCGAAGTCGGACCTCGCGCTCTCGTTCGTGCTCGACAAGAACTACTACAAGAGTCTCAAGTGGAACCTCAACACGTTCTTCGAGGCGCGCCTGACCTCCATCCCGGTCGCGGCCACGGCGACGGACGAGGCGGGCGAAGGCGGCGAGGACGGCGAAGAGCCGAACCAGCTCGACACCTTCATCACCTCGAAGAAGGCGGGCTTCGCGCAGGCCGGCGTCTACCTGCCCGTCAACGTCACGGCCTGGAAGAACCAGAGGGAGTTGAACACGCTCTTCATCGCCCCGCTCGCCAAGGGCGGCGTGATGACCATCACGGGCGACCGCAGGACGGCCGAGGCCGAGACCTTCGGCGACGACGATGTCTTCAACTTCTACTCGTTCGGCGTCCGCCTCGGCCACTTCAGGTACCCGCGGCTGCGCCACCCGTGCACGGCCTTCCCGAAGGACGAGAACTGCGACAGCTTCGCCGACTACGCGCCCGAGTTGATCAGTTGGCTCGACATCACGATGGGGCGCTGGGAGAACTTCGAGCTGACGATTCCGACGGGGCAGCTCGACGGCGACGGGAACCCCATCACGACGCGGCAACGGCGCTGGCGCTACCAGGCCGAGGGGCGACTCAAGATACCGGAGACGCCCTTCATGGTCGGCTTCGACGGCAACTTCGGTCAGGGGCCGGACGACCTCCGCTTCGGCTTCGGGATGAGGTTCGACGTGGCGAAGCTCATCCACCGGCTGAAGCTCCAGGCGTTGTTCGAGGAGCAGGCGGCGCGGCAGCCGGCGAACGCCGGCGCGAACGCCGGGGGCGAGACGCCGCCGCCGCCTAACAACTGAAAAGGGTCGGCCGCGCCGACTTAAAACAGAGAACGGCCGGTTGCATGTCCGCAGACGTGCGGCCGGCCGCACTCTTTCCAACGGCGCCGTTTTGGGATAAAGTCGCCCGCGCCCGACGGCCGCCACGCTCGCGCCGCTTCACCGGTCCGGAGAGAGCCATGCCCGAACAGATCGAAATCCCGCTCCACCTCTGCCAGGTGCTGGAAGAAGAGTTCGAGAACCTGCACGAGACGCTTCAGGACGCCGCGGTCGGCGGGGCTCGGGTGAAGAAGGACTGGGCCTTCCACGCGGGCCACTTCGACCCCGAGGCGCTGGCCGCGGAGCTAGAGGCCGCGACGAAGCCGTGCGACCCGGCGACGCGCCGCGCGCGCGTCTTCGCCGCAAACCTCGCCGCCTACCCCGGACTGCTGGCCGCGCTGCGCGACAAGTCAGCGCCGGCCGACCCCGCCGCCGACCCGCCCTACGCCGCGGCGCTCAACCGCGTGCTGGCCGACGACGAGGTCTTCGCCGCGCCGCTCATCGAGTACCTTGAGTTGAAGGACGAGACGCGCGCCCTGACGGAGCTGGACGTGCAGGGCGCGGGCCTCTCTTTCGGCGGGGAGAACGGCGGGTTCGCGTCGAGCGACCGCGCGCTCTATCGTCGGCTGCTGCTCGAAGACGCTTTCCCCGCCATCATCAAGCGCGCCTACGACCTGCGGCTCAACCGCGTGCTCGGCCGCGTCCACGCGCTCGACGGCGGGCAGTCGGCGCTCTGCTTCTCCGGGGGCGGCATCCGCTCGGGGACGTTCGCGCTCGGCGTTATCCAGGGGCTCGCGCGGCACGGGCTGCTCGACAAGTTCGACTACCTCTCGACCGTCTCGGGCGGCGGCTACATCGGCGGCTGGTTGACGGCCTGGATCCACCGCCACCCCGAAGGGCTCGGGGGCGTCATCCGAGAACTGAAGGGCGAGGGGCGCGACACGCGCCTGCAACCCGAGCCGGCGCCGCTGCGCTACCTGCGCGACTACAGCAGCTTCCTCACGCCGCGCACGGGGCTGCTCTCGGCCGACACCTGGACGTTCGTCACCATCTACGTCCGGAACCTCCTGCTCAACTGGTCGGCGATGATCCCGCTGCTGCTGAGCGTGCTGATGGCGCCGCGCGTCGTCAACGCCATCATGCTCTCGAACCCGCTCAAGTTCAGGGGCGCGGGCGCGCGGCCCGAGCTGTACGTGGCGACCGGCTTCCTCTTCGTCGGCGCGCTGCTGAGCGGCTACGTCGTCGCCTTCACGCGGCTCAACCGCCCGAGCAACGCGGGCGCGGTCAAGCCGGGGAGCTTCTGGGACAGGCACCGTAACCAGCGGAGCTTCCTCAAATACTGCTTCCTGCCGCTGCTGGCCTCGGCGCTCCTGTTGACGATCTACTGGGCGTGGCTGAAGAGCGGCATCAAGCCGAGGCTGGGGCCTCTGCCCGCCTTCGGCGACTTCAACGCCTTCGTCATCTTCGGGGTGGCGGTGGGGCTGCTCGGCGGCGTCCTCTACCTCGCGGCCGTGGCCTTCTCGTGGCGGGGCGACGAGGAGAAGGAGCGCGAGGCGCGCGTGAAGAAGTGGCGCTTCCTCGTGGCCGCGGCCAAAGAGGTCGGCATCGCGACCCTCACCGGCGTCTTCGCGGCGCTCCTGCTCTACCTCGCCGCCACGCGGGTCGCGGCCTTCTCCGAGCTGGGCACCGAGGCGCTCGTCACCAACTTCGAGGGCACCCGCGTCAGGTCTTTCACCGACTGGTACGCGGAGTGGTACACGTGCCTCGCCGTGCCCACCTACCTGCTGGTCTTCTTCGTCGGGACGACGCTCTTCGTCGGCTTCACGAGCCGGCGGAAGGAGCTGAACCCGAAGGAGCGGCGCACGGCCGGGCGGAAGGAGAGCATGCTCTACGTCGAGGACGAGGACCGCGAGTGGATGGCGCGCTTCAGCGCGTGGCTCTTCATCGGCACCGTCGGCTGGGCGCTCCTGAGCGCGCTCGTCATCTTCGGCCCGCTCGCCCTCTTCGAGCTGGGCCAGTGGTCGGCCGCCGCGGGCGGGCTCTCGGGGCTGCTGACGGTGCTCGCCGGCGGCAGCGCGAAGACGCCCGCGAACGCCAAGCAGGAAGCGAAGCAGGGCTGGAAGGGGTTGGTGGCGAAGCACGCGATCTTCCTCGCCTCGTTCGTCTTCCTCGCCTTCTTCATCGCGCTGCTCTCGCTGCTGACGAGCCTCATCGTCTGGTGGCTCCCGACGAAGCTGCCGCGGTTCAACTCGCTCGGGGGCGCGATTGAAGCGCTCAGGCCGCTGCTCGAATTCCCGTCGGAGAAGTACGTCCCGCTGACGGGCGGGTTCACGACGTGGCGCGAACTGGTCTACCGCGCCGCACACTACCCGACCGTCGAGTTCACGCTCACGCTCGCGCTCGCGCTCCAACTGCTCGGGCAGGTCATGGCGCGCAACGTCAACCTCAACAAGTTCTCGCTCCACGCCAGCTACCGCGACCGCCTCATCCGCGCCTTCCTCGGCGCCTCGCGCCTGCGCGACGAGCGCCGCGCCAACCCCTTCACGGGCTTCGACCCGCGCGACAACCTCTACATGCACGAGCTGCGCCCGGGGCTTTTGAGCGAGTCGGACTTCAGGGCGGCCGACCAGGCGGACTCGCAGGCGCCCGTGGGCCTGGCCGCGCTCGTCGCACGCCTGAACAAGGCCGCCGACGACGGCAAGGAGCCCGAGACCGCCGACGAGTACCTGCGCCGGCGCATCAAGGAGATCGGCGGCGCCTCCGACCGTTACTTCGCCGAGGGGCGGGCCGCCGCCCTCGAACCCTCGTTCAAGTCGGCCTTCTTCGCCGACCTCAACCGCATCCTCCAGACCGACGACCTCGACACCTGCGCGCCCTTCGCCGCCGGCGCCCCGGCCAACGCGCGGCGCGCGCGCGCGGAGCTGGACAAGGAGCGGCGCGGCGAGTACCGCGTCGTCCTCAACCGCTTCATGCTCGAAGCGGCCTACCCCGAGGAGCTGTCGCGCTCGTCCTACCCGCCGCCGCCCTACAAGCTCCTGCACGTCGTCTGCATGGCGCTCAACCTCGTGGGCGGCGACAAGCTGGCGTGGCAGCACCGCAAGGCCGAGACCTTCACGGCGAGCCCGCTGCACGCGGGCAGCTTCTTCGTCGGCTACCGCCGCGCGCGCGACTACGGCGGCAAGCAGGGCATCTCTTTGGGTACGGCGATGGCCATCTCGGGCGCGGCCGCCAGCTCCAACATGGGCTACTTCTCGCCCTCGCCGGTCGTCACCTTCGTCCTGACGCTCTTCAACGCGCGGCTCGGGTGGTGGCTCGGCAACCCGGGCGCGGCCGGCGCCGACACCTTCTACCGCTCGCACCCGAAGCAGGCGTTGAGCCCGGTCATCGAGGAGGCGTTCGGCCTCACCAACGACGAGAACCCTTACGTGCTGCTCTCCGACGGCGGCCACTTCGAGAACCTCGGCCTCTACGAGATGGTGCTCCGCCGCTGCCGCGACATCGTCGTCGTGGACGGCTCGGCCGACCCCGAGGGCTCGCTCGAAGGCTTGGGCGACGCGGTGCGCAAGATTCGCATCGACCTCGGCATCCGCATCGAGTTCGAGGGGCCGTTCCCCATCGTCCCGCGCCCGAGGAGCGAAGAGCCGGAGCTGCCCGAAGGCACCGGCGGCTACTGCGCCGTCGGCCTCATCCATTACGAAGACGTTGACGGCGCGCTGAAGCCCGAAGACCCCGCGTGGGCGCCGCCCGCCCACGACCCCGAAAGGCACAGGCTGACCGGCCGCCTCGTCTACATCAAGCCGACCATCTACGGCGGCGAGCCGCGCGACATCTACAACTACGCGCAGGGCGACCCCGCCTTCCCGCACGAGTCCACCGCCGACCAGTTCTTCGACGAGCCGCAGTTCGAGAGCCACCGCATGCTCGGCGCCTACGTCGCTCGAGAAGCTGTTCGAGGAGGCGCCCGGCCCGAGCCCCAACCTGCAACCGTTCATCGAATGGCTGGACGGGCGCGCCGACACACTGCGGCGCGGGACGCCCGCGCGGAGCGGAGCCGCCGCCGTCGAGTCGGGGCCGCCGGACGAGGGCGAGGCTTAAGTTCGGTTTTCAGTTAGGAGCGGGCCGTCTTACTGAAAACTGAAGACTGCTTACCGGTTGCAACGCGGGCGGGCGGCGTGCGAGGATTGAGTCGTCACAGAACACCATGGGCGAAGGACGACTCGATCTGCTAATCATCGGCGCGGGGCCGGCCGGGCTCTCGGCGGCCGACGTGGCCGCGCGCGAGGGGCTCTCCTACCTCTGCGTCGAGAAGGGGCTCATCGCCGACACGGTCTACCACTACCCCGTGGGCCTGACGGTCTTCTCGACCATCAACGAGCTGGAGTTGGAGGAGGGGAGCTTGCGCCCCTGCCGCGAGAAGCCGACGCGCGAGGAGCTGCTCTCACACTACGTCCGCTTCGCCCTCGAACACGACCTGCGCATCAACACCGAGGAGGCCGTGACGAGGATCGAGCCGCTGCAGGCCCGACGGCTTCCGCGTCAGCACGTCGCGCGACACCTACGAGGCCGCGCGCGTGCTCGTCTGCATCGGCGGGATGGCGCGCCCGCGCCGCCTCGGCGTCCCCGGCGAAGAGCTGCCGAAGGTGCAACACCGCTTCGTCGAGCCCTTCCCCTACGTGCGCAAGGAGGCGCTCGTCGTCGGCGGCGGAAACAGTGCGGCCGAGGCCGCGCTCTTCCTCGCGCAGGGCGGCGCGCGCGCGACCTTCGCCATCTGGCCCTCGGACTGGGAGAACCGCGACCCGAAGCGCGGCTGCATCAAGCACTGGGTGCGCGGGCCGCTCGAACGCGAGATCGAGGAGGGACGCCTGCGCCTCTTCCTCTTCTCCGAGGTCTCGGAGATTAAGGAGAGCGAAGTGCTCATCAAGGACGACGGCGGCCGGACGCACGCGCTCCCGAACGACGCCGTCTTCGTCCTCATCGGCAGCGACGCCGACCTCACGCTCCTGCGCGACGCGGGCGTCCGCACCGAGCGCGCGGGGCTGACGGAAATTCCCTCTTACGACCCCGACACCTTCGAGACCAACGTCCCCGGCCTCTACGTCGCCGGCCACTTCACCAACTCGCGCCACATCAAAGAGGCCATCGCCGTCCCACGCCGCGTCGTCCCCCTCATCGCCCAGTCCCTCCGCGCGACGGTCTGAAGCCGCAAGCCGTCATCAATTTCAAGTCCCCACGTGGGTTTCGCGCGGCGGCGCGCGTCAAGTTAAGATGAGGGCGCTTCGCCGTCTTCTTATCTAACGACATGCCCATGCCCGTCGCGCACAGTCTGGTCGGGGCCGGCCTCGTGGCCGCGGTGCTGTCGCGGGAGGGGCGGGCGCGCCGCAAGCGGTCTCGATTGAAAGTCCGCGGGACGGTGGAAGTCCCGTTGAAAGGTCAGGCACGCATGTTCACGTCGAGAAACTTCAAGGCGCTCCTCCTACTCTTCGCCTCCCTTCTCTGCTTACAGTCGCACGCCCGAGCGCAGTCCGGGCGCACCACCTCGCGGCCGAAAACGCTCCCCGGGATGCAGCCCGCGCCCGCGCCGACGCCCGCCGACTCCACGCGCTACGACAAGGTCAGGGTCGTCTTGTCGGAGGGCGTGTACGACTTCGTCAAGGCCCTGAACGAGCAGGGACGGCTCGGCTACCGTCTGGAGAAGACGGTCAGTTACGGCGACCCGAACAACCGACGGAAGTACGCGGGCCTTCTGCACCTCGACCCGGGCCACGTCTACGAGTACGTCTCCGACTCGATGCCGGAGGAGACGGGGCGGTACGGCGACCCGCTCAACCACAACGCGAGGCGCGGCTACGGCCTCGCGCACGCGTACCCACGGACGCAGTGCCGGACGGTGGACGCTGACCCCTACCCCGGCAACTACCCGGACGGCACGTCCCCGAGGCAGGAGCTTCGGCCGGTGCAGAGGGGGAACACGCTCCTCTTCATGCGGCGCGACGCGGACGGGAGGCAGACGAAGGAGTACAGGGTCTTCAAGGGACTCTTCACGATGGAGGGGGGGCAGAAGGATGAGCTTCAGGCCGCGCTCGACGCCGCGCCGTCGGGCTTCCGCCCCGTCCGCCTCCTCTTCTCGGGGGCGGGGGCGGAGACCTTCTACGCTACGGTCGTGACCGAGCGGGACCTCGACGAGGCCGCCCCGCAGAAGGTCGAGTACCGTCTGGTCAAGAAGGTCTTCGGCTTCGAGGATGAGGTCAACCGGCTCGCCGTCGCGGGCGCGCGCTACGTCGATGGGGGGCGCATCCAGTTCGTCAAGATCGCTCTGCTGGAAAGGCTGGCTGGGGGCGCCCGGAGCGCCTACACCTTCATCGACGACTCCGGTGACCAGAAGAGGGTCGATAGGGAGGTGGCGGCGGGCAACAGCTACGCGGGTCTGCTGGTGGGCGACCTGACCTGCGACTCCGACTCAAGCCTCTTTCTACAGAAGCTCGTCTTCGCGCGCGACGCGGGCGGCGCCCCCGCGCGCGAGTACAAGCTGCTGAAGCTCGCCGACCGGAAGCTTGCCAGGTTAAACGGCCTGCTCCCCGACGCCTCGGTCTCCGAGCTGCAACGCCTCCTCGCCGACGGCTTCCGCGTCAGAGACATCTTCTACGCCCACGGGCTCTACGCGATTCTGGAGAGGCAGACGGAGAGGCCCGCCCCTCAGGATCAAACGAGCGAGCGCTAACCGCCGCGCGAGCGGCGTAACCGTTCAGGGCTCAGGGTTGGAGCTTGTCGATCTCCCTCTCGATGATGGGGAGGAGGCGCTGGCGTATGCGCGCGACGAGCAGGTCGGCATGCTTCAGGTCGTCTTCGAGCCGGACGCGGCTGGAGGTGGCCGCGCCCAGCAGAATCTCGACGCCGCGCCGCTCGTTGTCGAGCTGGCGCCGCCGCAGCTCGCGCAGCTCGGGCGTGCGGGTCGTGCCGATGCCGCTCAAGCTGCGGTCGATGCTGTCGGAGCGCATGTCGTCGTCGAGCTGCATGATGCGCGTCCGGTAGACGGTCTCCTTCTCGGTCATCTCCAGCAGTTGGCGGCGCATCGTCTCGGCGCGCTGCTCGGCCTTGCTCAGGATGTCGAGGTTCTGCGCCAGCGGGCTCTGCTTGCCCGCCGGCCCGCCTTCCGCCTTCACTGCCTCGGGCGAGAAGACCTTCTCGGTGATCTCGCGCAGCCGCGCGTTCAACGTCTGGAGCGACTTGCGCAGGAGCGCGATCTCGTTCGCCACGGGGTCGGCCGGCGGCCGTATCTTTCGGGAGAGGGACGGTGCTCGTCGGGGCTTGGGTCTGCGCGCGCGCGCCGGCACAGAACAGGGTCAGGGCGCAGAGCGCGGCCGTCAGGAGTCTGGCGCGGGTTGTCATATCGGGAAGTCCTCTTTACTTGAGAGTGCGGGGCCAAATCCGTTCCACGCCCCGCCCCGGGGTGAAGTTCGGTTATTATCAACGCCCCCGGCCACGGCTCAAAGCCCGCGCGGCCCGCGCATCCGGCGGCGCCCGCCGCACAGCAAAAGCAGCTTACTCCCGACCCCGCCCCGGAGAGATGTATGAAAAGACTCTTGACCTTCTCGCCCGCACCCGGGACGCCGACGCCCGGAAGGACTTCGACCGCTACCTCCAACTCAACCCCGCCGCCAAAGACCACCTCGACCAGCGCGTCAAATACGCCACATACCAACGCACCAAAAAGCCGAAGCCCTGAGTCCGCCTCGGGTTAGCCGGGGAGGTTTACTATCCAGTCCGCCCAAGCCAGCACCGTCGTCGTGCGGCGCTTGACCGTGCTCTCGCTGAGGCCCAGTTCCGCAGCCCTGATAAGCGCCCTGACGTGTTCGGACGCCGGTCTCTGCCCCTGCTCAAGGTAAAGTTCTACGGCCTGACGAAACACCGTGCGCGCGAGGACGCGCTCGACCAGCGCGAGGTTTCGCTCCCGCGGCGACCTCGACATGATGTCGTCGCCGAGTGCGGTGAGCGCGTAGGCCGTCCCCTGCCCGCGGCCACGTCGCGCGACGAGCCCCAGGTAGCTCGCCGCGTCCGTGTAGTAGCGCGTCTGGCGCATGTCGAAGGCGTAGTTGGAAGTGATGTAGTCCTGCGTCAACACGCCGCCCGCCCCGCGTAGCTGAGTGAGCAGGTCGATGACGCGCGCGAAGCTGTCCGCCTGCGGGAAGGGTATCCCCTCCGGCTCGGGGCCGACCCTCACGCGCGCGAGCGCCGAGTCGAGGTCGTCCTCGCCGATGTCGCTCGGCACGATGCGGAATTTGCGCTGCTCGATCAGCTCGATGGAGTTGTAGAGCTGCGGCTCGCTGAAGCGAAAGACGTGGAACGAGAATACCGAGTCCGCGTGCGAGTAGGAGAGGAAGATGGGTATGATCCGTTTGCCCGTCCGCGCGCGCCATGCGCGGTAGGGGTAATAAAGCTGCCGGACGTGGAAGTCCGTGACGGCCTCGTTCTTGGCCTCGACGATGGCGAACGCGTCGTCCGACTCGAACCCCGCGTCGATCTCGACCTGCGCGCCCTCAACCCTAATCTCGTGCAACTCACCCGTCTGTCTGTTCCTGATACTGTAGTCGAAGTTGCCCGCCGACAGCCGCCCAAAGACCGTGAGCGCCGCTTCGCGGCGTAGCAGGCTGGAGATGATGCCCGTGTTGTAGGCGCACATGAGCAGCGCGGACTCCGAGTAGAGGTTCGACGGATCGATGGTCTCGATGCGGCGCGGGAAGGGCAGCCCCTCAACCGGCACGGACGCATCGTCCCTCACCTTCTTGTAGCTGTCGAAGCGGCCGATGAGGTACGTGCCGCGCGTGTTCGGCTGGATGGTGAGTTGGTTCCGCTTGAAGGCCGGCGGGAGCTGGACTTCGTGGTCGAACTTCGTCATGAGGCGCGCTTCGTGAAGCTCGTTAATCTCCTTGGAGGAGATTTCGCAGACGCCTCGGCGATCCACCTCTTCGAGGATGCGATGCCGCCGGAAGAGTTCCTCCCAGGCGTCATGCTTGTTGGGCCTTGGGCACATCGTAGTTGTTGTAGATAAGAAGTTCTCGGACTTCACCCCGACCCGCGCCATCAGAGTTGATGTTGCGTCGGGCCTTCACCTCGCGGACGGTGTAGCGCTCAGGGTCGCTGTACAGGTTCTTGATGAAGTCAGTCGCCGAATTGCTCAGCAGGACACGGCAGCCCCGCCGCGTGAGGTCGTCGCAAACCTTTTTAAGAGACTTCTGCTCCTCCTCGCCGAAACCGCCGGAGGCGTAACTCGTAAACGATGCGCTCTCCGAGACCGGGTGGTACGGCGGGTCAAAGTAGACGAAGTCGCCCTTCCCGGCAGCGGCCACGGCCCGCTCGAAGTCGCCGCTTCGGATCTTCACGCGCGCGTCGTTCAGGTAGTGACTGACCGCGCAGATGACCTCAGAGTTAACAATCTGCGGGGGCTTCTTGTGCTTCCTGTAGGGCACGTTGAACTGCCCCTGTTTGTTGACGCGGTAGAGCCCGTTGAAGCAAGTCTTGTTCAGGTAGATGACACGCGCCGCACGCACCTCGGCCGTTAGCGCGTGGAGGCCGGGCTCACGGTCGAGGTCGCGCAGCCGGTCGAAATACTCTGCCGAATCATTCCGCTGGTGCTCGTCGGCGAGCCTGATTAACTCCTCCGGGTTGGACTTGATGACCCGATAGCAGTTAATCAGCTCCTCGTTGGCGTCGTTGATGACGGCGCGGGGCGGCTGGAGGTCGAAGAGAACCGCGCCCGCACCGACGAACGGCTCGAAGTACGTCTCGAACTTGCGGGGGACGTACTTCCGAATCTCGTGAAGTAACTGCCGCTTGCCGCCGGCCCACTTCAGGAAGGGCTGAGCTAGATCACTCCTCTTGAATGGTAAAGGTTGTTGAGGTGCATGCTTACCGGCCCGGCTCCTGCTCAATCCTGCGCGTCCTTCCCTTCATATCCTCCTGCGTGAGGAGCGTGTCCAGTTGCGCGGCAAAGGATGGGAACGGGACGCTGAGCGCGAGGCAGAAAGTCCTGACCTCCACGATGTCGAGGCGGCGCTCGCCTCGCTCGCACTTACTCACAAATGACTGTGTCTCACCTAAAAGCTCGGCGAGCTGCCCTTGGGTCAAGCCGGCCTTCCTTCTTGCGTCTTTCAGGTAAGAGAGGAAGAGGTAATAGTCACGTGAGCTGACCGATTTCTCCATATCCCCACAACGGACAGCGCGAAGGGTAGAGCCGTTCTAAAAATAGTCCAAAACCGACTATTTTTGCCGGTTTGATAGGTGTGTATTGAGGTAAGAAAAGGCGCGCAGGCGCGCCCGGGACAAGGCGCTTATCTTATAACCCGAGGGCGGGTCACGTGCGTGAGTGGGGCAGACGCGAAACCCGTCCTTCCGCGCGCAGGCACGTCGTGAGACAATCACGACACTTCGCGCCTGCCCGGCGCGGTCGTTGTCCCCGCGAAAGGAACCTTACACGTATGAAATCGGAGAGGACTTGGAAGGATGTAGTCGTCGATGCCTTACGACAACACGGCGGCGAGGCAACGCTCAAAGAGATTACGGAGTTCGCCCTGCAAGACCCGAAGGCGAAGACCAACACTACGGTTAGGGAAAAGGTCAGGCAGGTCGTCAGGACTTACAGCATGTTCGAGACCGCCGAAGAGCGCAGTGGCAGATACCGGCTCGTCTCCGAGGAGGCGACGGCCGACCTCGCCCGGCGTGCCGCAACCAAGCGCATCACCAACGAGATTCAGGGCAAGCTTCTTTACATCGGCCGGGTCAACAA
Source organism: uncultured Acidobacteriota bacterium (assembly GCA_963726735.1). Taxonomy (GTDB): domain Bacteria; phylum Acidobacteriota; class Blastocatellia; order Pyrinomonadales; family Pyrinomonadaceae; genus QHXN01. Next base: position 541,566 of record CAVSDM010000016.1, on the reverse strand, counting down.
CTACGAGACTTTCGCGCCCGCCGAAGACCGCACGAAGCGCCAGTTCGGCGGCGAAAAACTTGAACGACTCGTGACCGTCCGCGACCTGAGTTCGCACCGGCGGCTCTCGGAGGACGAGTTGAAGATAATCAAGCGGATAGACGTTCTCTGGCTACACGAGAGTGACGGGGTATTAATCCCACGCTTCGCCTTCGAGGTCGAGCACACAACCAAAATTATCTCAGGTCTAAACCGCCTGAACATGATCCCCGGATTATTCCAGACCCGCCTTTTCATCGTCGGCAAGAACGACAAGCAGAGGCGGCTCTACGAAAATCTATTGAACAACAGGACATTCAAGCCTATCGCCAGCCGCTTCGAGTTCAAGTACTTTGAAGATATCAATAACCTCTTCAAGACCTCCGCAGACTTTGACCAAGCCCGCGCCGTACACGAAAAGGCCCTGAAGGACTCGGGGCTTTTCGATTAGGCCCGCTTCCGATGTGGGGAGAACTTGCGTCTGATCTCTTCGTGGTCGGTTCGGGCCGGGGAGTTTGGCGGGGAGGTCTAGCTCGTCGTCGATGAGGACTTCGGTCGGGACGGCCGCGAGGCGTGCGTAGCGCAGGATGACCATCAGCGTCGGTTCGCTCTTATCCAGTTCATAGTCCGAGATTCTCGTGTAGGGAATCTCATCCTCAACATCCAGCCGCCGGTGCATCTCGGTCTGGGAGAGGCCGAGAGCAGTCCGAACCTGTAGAAGCTTCTCGGCAAGGCGAGCGGGCCTGCGGCGCGCGTGTCCCATCAGGAGTTCCCTCCTGGCAGGACGACCGCCGCACGAATTAACTTGATTCTATCCGCAACACCGGATAGAATGTACTTGCGTAACTGGTTCGCCGTGAGTAGAGACCTCTCATGCTCAACGGCGATGCTCATCTCTCTGGCGGTTGAGGGTGAGCTACGCTACGCATCCGACCGTTGCCTTATTTTCAAAGACTAGAACGCGAGGGAGGATAGCACATGGGCATTTTAGTTAGCGATCAATGCGGGCACGTCTACGGGCAGCAGACGGCGCCGCAGCCCCGGCCTCAACACACGGGGCGAGGGGTCGCGTGCGATGGGTACGCACGCGACCCCTCCTTGTTTAGAAGCTGACAGTCGAACCGTCTGTTGAAGCTACAGTGACGAGTTCACGAGTTCACTCGGCGCGGATACTGAGGATCTCTTTCTCCTTGAACGGCCGCCAATACAACAGCAGATAGACCAGAGGCGCGTAAACCAACGCGTTTATCGACAGCATGAGCGGCAAGCCCCACGCCGGGTCAGAACTCCGGCCGGCATAGACCAGCACCCAACCCGGCAATATGAAGGCCAGCCCGAGCATCGGCTCACTTAACACTGTCGCCACGAGAATGGAGACGCCTTGAATCAGTAGCCCGCCGAGCAGGGACAGGCCGGCACGTTTAGGGAATCGCCGCATGGTGGAAGCTCCTCCGCCGAGAATCTCTCAACTCGGAGCGTAGCGGTTCGAGGCCGGAGGTGAACGGCCAGACTATGACAGTTCAGATATTGCACTATTCAAGTAGGGGGCGGCTGCGCGCCGCGGCAGCGCGGGCTTACATCAGCGAGTCGGGGCGGGAGCGTTCGCGGCGGGCGACGCCGGTGCGGTAGGCGGCCTCTTCGACCTCGCGGGCGACGGCCTCGGCGACGCGCTTGTCGAAGACGGAGGGGACGATGTATTCGGGGTGAAGCTCTTCGGGGCTGATGATGGAGGCGATGGCCTGCGGCGGCGGCGAGCTTCATCTCCTCGTTGATGCGCGAGGCGCGGCAGGCGAGCGCGCCGCGGAAGATGCCGGGGAAGCAGAGCACGTTGTTGATCTGGTTCGGGTAGTCGCTCCGCCCCGTCGCCATCACCGCGGCGATGCCGGCCACCTCCTCCGGCATGATCTCGGGCGTCGGGTTCGCCATCGCGAAGATGATGGGGTCTTTCGCCATCCGCTTCACGTCCTCTACGTCGATGACGCCGGGCGACGGAGAGTCCGAAGAAAACGTCCGCGCCCTTAATCACGTCGTGCACGGAGCCGCGCTCGCGCGCGGGGTTCGTGATGCGCGAGAAGTGGTCCTTGACCCAGTTCATGTGCTCGGTGCGCCCCTCGTAGATGGCGCTGTGCTGGTCGCAGCCGATGAGGTTACGGACGCCCGCGCTCATCACGATCTTCGAGCAGGCCACGCCCGCCGCGCCCACGCCGTTGACGACGACCTTCAAGTCCTCCATCCGCTTCCCCACGAGCTTCACCGCGTTGATGAGCGCCGCGAGCACGACGACCGCCGTGCCGTGCTGGTCGTCGTGGAAGACGGGGATGTCGAGTTCCTCCTTCAGCCTCTCTTCGATCTCGAAGCAGCGCGGGGCGGAGATGTCTTCGAGGTTGATGCCGCCGAAGGCGACCGAGATGCGCTTGACGGTGTCGACGATCTCGTCCGGGTCTTTCGTCGAGAGGCAGATGGGGAAGGCGTCCACGCCCGCGAACTCTTTGAAGAGCATCGCCTTGCCTTCCATCACGGGCAGCGCGGCCGCCGGGCCGATGTCGCCTAGGCCGAGGACGGCCGTGCCGTCGGTGACGACGGCGACCGTGTTGCGCTTGATGGTCAGGGTGAAAGCCTTCTCGGGGTCGCGCGCGATGGCCTCGCAGACGCGCGCCACGCCGGGCGTGTAGGCCATCGAGAGGTCCGCGCGGGTCTTGAGCGGAGCTTTCGAGACGACCTCGATCTTGCCGCCGAGGTGCATGAGGAAGACGCGGTCGGAGACGTTGATGACCTCGACGCCGTCCACGGCGCGCGCGGCGTCCACGATGGCCTTGCCGTGGTCGGCCGAGGCGGCGTTGACGGTGAGGTCGCGGATGATGGTGTCGCGGCCGACGCTGACGATGTCGATGGCGCCGATGTCGCCGCCCGCGTGCCCGATGGCGGTCGTCAATTCCCCGAGCGTGCCCGCGCGCGCAGAGAGCTTCACGCGCAAAGTCAGACTGTAACTCGGGCTGGGAGTGTTCGGCGTCAGGGGCAAGGCGGAGTTTCCTTTCGCGGCTCGTTTTTTAAGAACTCTCTCGATGGGAACGTATTTTTACTCTAGCGCCAACACGGACGCACGCGCAAGCGGCGTCTCATGCGCCCAGCGCGCGCCGAACCTTCTCGACGGCGGCCGCGTCGGCGCCCGCGTCGAGGGCGAGTTTGAGCGAGTGTCCGCCGAGGAGCTTGTAGACGGCGAGCGCGTCCGAGTCTTCGAGTTCGGCGAGGGCGCGCAGGTGCTTGCGGACGGTCTCCACGTCGGCGCGCGAGAAGCTGCCGGTGAGAGCCCGCGCGGGCGTGTGGCGCGCGAGGTTGTCGGCCACGCTGCCGAGGAGCGGGAGCAGGACTTCATGCGCGCGGGACTCCGACAACCCGCAACGCTTCGAGCGTGTCGCGCCGCCACGTCGAAGAGCGCGACGACGTGCCCGGCCGCGAGCACCGCCGCCGCGTGATAGAGGGCCTTGTCGTCGGGCTTAATGGTAAAAGTCTCGCCGCCGAGGTCGCGCACGACGCGGCGCGCGGCGCGCACGGCGGGGGCGTCGCCCTCGACGCAGTAGAAGGCGCGGCGCAGACTCTCGGCCCCGGCCGCGGGCTGGCTCACGGACGCGAGCGGGTGCATCGAACCGACCGCGAAGCCGCGCGCGCGGAGAGGCGCGAGCACTTCGGAAGAGAGGGCGCCGCTCGCGTGCAGCACGACGCGAGACTTTACAAAGGGCTGTGCGGCCAGACGCACGGCCGTCTCTTCGATGAGGTCGTCCGGCGTCGTGACGAAGAGCAGCCCCGCCGCGGGCAGCCGCTCAAGCTCTCCCGCCCCGAGCGCGAGTGCTTCGACGCCCGCGCGCTTCGCGGCCCGGCGCGCGTGTGCCGCCGTGCGCGAGACGAGAGCGCGCACCTCGTAACCGCAGGAGTCGAGCGCGCGCGCCAGCGCCGTTCCCAAACGCCCCGCGCCGACGACGACCAACGCACGCGACGAAGGGGAGGCGGAACGGCTCTCGCGCTCCCCTCCCCTTTTGCCCTTTGCCTCTTGCCTTGTGCCTTGTGCCTTCACTTACGGCGCGTTGATCTCCGCTTTAGAGACGATTTCGATGAGCACGGGCTGTTCGGGCAGCTCGTCCAGCCACTGCTCGAAGCGCGCGCGCAGCTCGCCGCGCGTGAGCAGTCCGGACTCGCCGTTCGGCGCGACGACCTTGACGGGCGGCGGCGAGGGCATGCGCTTGAGCGCGCGCTCGATGAGCCGCACGTCCTGGCACGTGAACTTCTCCGGCAGATGATCCTGCCCGAAGGCCGTCGAGAGGTTGCGCGCGCGCTTCGCCGTGTCCACGTCCGCGTCGCGCCGCGCCAGCGCGTCGAGCGAGATGGCGAGCGGCGTTCCCAACAGACGCAGCGTCCGCCGGTAGACGGCGAGGCCGTGCCCCATCAACGCCTCAAGCTCCTGCGCCAGCTCCGAAAACTCCTCGGCGCGCGACAGACGGAACTGGCACGCGCACACGGGCTGACCCGCGAGCAGGCGCCGCACGTCGAGCCCGCAGCGCGCCCCGTCGGCCACGCGCAGAAGCCCCTCGGCCTGGCGCCAGACCTGCGTGCTGACGACGGGCAGCCGCGCGAGCGACTCGAACTCGCGCCAGCGCTCGGAGCGGCACAGGTCGCGCAGCGAGTCGCGCGCCCCGCCCGAGCCGACAGTTTTATCATGGAGCGCCGCGTAATGCTCGCCGTAGAGAGCGCGCCACTCGCGCCACAGGCGCTCGAAGCGTTCGCGCCGCGCGGCGTCGAGGAAGTTGTTCGACTCGTGCGCGAGATCGAGCAGCTCGCGCCGCATCGTCTCAAGCTCCTCCACGCCCGTCGGCTCGGCCGCGACGAGGTACGCGCGCACGCGCTCGCGCGCGCCCACGGTCTCGACGAACCCGCAGAGGTCTTCGAGCGTGCGCGTGAGCCGCGCGAGCGAGCCGGGCGCGCGGCGGAAGGCTTCGGCGACGCACACGAGCGCCTCTTCCAACCTGATCTTCCCCGCGGCTTCCGCGACGAGCGCCGCGGCCGCGCGCCCGAAACTCCTGCGCACCTCGGCCTCGGCCTTCCACACGCGCGTCGTCAGGCAGGCGTCGGGCAGGGCGTCGAACTTCTGTGTCAGGCCGAGCAGGTGCCACTCCTTGAGCCAGAGCCCGAGCGCGGCCTTCACTTCGGCGCGCGCCCCGCGGCCCTGCGCCTCGCCGAGTGACGGGCGCCCCGTCAACAGCCGCGCCCAGTCGAGCAACTCGGACGAGAGCGGCTCGGCCTCCTCCGCGGGCGCCGGCGCGGCTTCGGCCTTCGCGCGGACTTCCGGGGCGGGGGTCGGGCTCTCGACGACCTGGGGAGAGGGTTCGGACGGCTCGGGCTTCGGCGGCTCCGGCCCGGCCGCCTGCGCGGGCGGCGCGGGCGGTTCCGACTTCGGCCGCGGAGGCTCCGCACCGACCGTCGAAGGCTCCGACCCTACCGCCGTCTTCGCTTCCGACTTCTCTTCTAACTTTGCTTCCGGCTTCGCCGCGGCCTGCGGCGACGGCGTCTCTTCCTTCGGGGCCGGGGCGTCTGACTTCGGGGCGGGCGCGGCCGTCGCCTGAGTCAGTCTCGCGGCCGTCTCGTGCGAGGCGATGCGCAAGCGGTAGCGCGTCTCGCCGCCGGGGCCGTCGGCGAGGACGAAGCTGCCCGCGGGCGCCTCCGAGGCGAAGCGCGCCAACGTCTCGGCGACCCTGCGCGGGGCGTCGCCGCCCGCGTCCTCGTCTGTGAGGAGCAGCGCGGCGCACATCTCGCCCGGCGTCGCGTCGCGCCCGTCGAGCGAGAGCACGAAGAGGCTCTTTAAAATAAGCCGCGCCTGGTAGCGCTGCATGATCGGCAGTTGGCCGATGGAGCACTCCGTCAGTTGGTCGTAGGTGGCGAACGCCTGTATGAGTTCCGGGTTGTGGCGCAGATCCTCCTCGCAAGCGTCGAAGACCTCGTCGAGCAGCACCAGCGCCAGCGCCGGCCGCGACGTGGCGCGCGCCGCCGCCGAGGCGGCGAACGGCAGGAACGCGAACTTCGGCAGGAAGAGGCGGACGCCCGACGCGACCTCCGCCACGAGCGGGTGGACGGGGTAGACGGACGAGAAGCGCGCCTGGCTCCAGTTGAAATCGTGGACGGTGGCGCGCAGCGCCTGGTAAATCTCGCGCAGGGTGTCGCCGACCTGCGGCTTCTTGCGCAGCACGAACTGGTCGGCGACGCGGTAGAGGTTCTCCGGGTCGAGGTAGTCGATCCGGTAGGTGCCGGCGACGGCGACGTTCGCGCCGTCGGCGTCCGCGATGTCGTCGTCGAGCGCGAGCGCCAGAAAGACGTTCAGGTCGCGCGCCGCCCCGGCCAGCGAGCCGAGGTACGGGCCGTCGTCGCGAGAGACGCGCGCCGGCCGGTTGAAGGCCGTGTCGATGACGACGACCAGCGTCTCGCCCATCGCGCGCGAGGCGGCGACGGCCAGGACCTCGGCCGGCACGCGCCCGCCCCACTGCGCCTCGCTCCCGCCGAAGAAGGCCGCGAAGCTCGCCGCCAGCTCGTCGGCCAGCGTCGGCCGCGTCCCGCGCTCGACCCTCACGACGAGGTAACGGCGCCCGGCCAGACGCTGCGCGCTCGCGATGACGTGCGAGTCTTCAACCCCCTGCCGCAGGCGCTCCGACCCGGCCAGCGCGCCGAAGACGGCCAGCGTGTGGCTCTTGCCGACGCCGCGGGCGCCCGCGAGCGCGCGCGCCGCGCCCTTCCCCGCCGGCAGCTCGGCCAGAGCGTCGAGCCAGCGCGAGAGAAGGTCGGAGGTAACGTCGGTGAAGCGGTAGGCGGCCAGCGCCTGCGCGGGGTCTTCGGCGTAATTCCCGACCTGCTCGAACGACTGCGGCTCGACCAGGTCCTTGATCTTATCCTGTATCCGTTTCATGCGCTCCGGGCGGGAAAATTGTGGTAAAGGCCAGGGTCGGCTCCTCATTGAATGAGGAAGGAAGGGCAACATCGAATCTAGCACGCTGCCGAGCGCCGTTGCAATCAATAAGTTTTCGCTCCCGCGCGGGGGCCGGCTGCTGCTATAATCGGGCCCGAGTCTCCTCCACAGAAAGGCCGGCCCGGGCCGCCCCTTTGCCCCCGAGCCGCAGCCGGCGCGGACACAACCTTGCGCGCGCCCCGCTGCATCAAAGATTCGCGCCTTTCCGGTTCCCTTATCGACGGTCGTCCGGTTCAACCCTCAGAAGTCGCCCGAGCGGGCGGCCGTGAGTCGGACGCGAGAACTAGCACTGGCGCGCGAGGGCTTCGCCGAAGAGGTTCGACTTCCTTCCGGCCGCAGACCGCAGACAAGAATTTTTTGGAGGCACACGTGATGCACTACAGATTCTCCCGCTCGCTCGTCGCGCTCGGGCTCATCTCCAGCCTCTGGGCGGGCTCGATCGGGGCCGTGGCCGCGCCGCTGCGCCGGCAGGACGCCCAGAAGCCCGCGGCCGCCAAGCAGGACTCGGCCGCCAGGGATAAGAAGGACAAGAAGGGCGACGCCGCGGCGAAAGACGAGCAGGTCGCCGCGGCGCAGCCCGCCCCGGCGGGCGCCGGCCGGCCTCTCTCCGAGAAGGAAGACCCGCGCATGATCGGCAAGCGCAACATCAACAAGGGGATCCTCATCCCCAAGCTCGCCGGCGGGCTCGACAAGGAGGTCTCGCTCGGCCGCCAGCTCGCCGCCGAGGTCGAGCGCCAGGCCAAGTTCATCGACGACCCGGTCATCACCGAGTACATCAACCGCGTCGGGCAGAACGTCGTGCTCCACTCCGACTCGCGGATTCCCTTCACCATCAAGGTCATCGACTCCGACGAGGTCAACGCCTTCGCCCTGCCGGGCGGCTACTTCTTCGTCAACAAGGGTCTCATCCTCGCGGCCGACAACGAGGCCGAGGTGGCCGGCGTCATGGCGCACGAGATCGCGCACGTCGCCGCGCGCCACGCGATGGAGAATCAGGCCAAGGGCATGCTCGCGCAGATCGGCCATGATCGCCGGCTCGATCTTCCTGGGCGGCCTGGGCGGCATGCTCATCAACCAGGCCGGGCAGTTCGGCGCGCTGCTCGCCTTCATGAAGTTCAACCGCGGGGCCGAGTCCGAGGCCGACATGCTCGGCGTCCAGTACATGTGGGCGGCCGGGTACGACCCGAACGCGATGTCCACGATGTTCGAGAAGCTGGCGGCGAAGAACAAGAAGAAGCCCGGCACCTTCTCGAAGCTCTTCGAGACGCACCCGCAGTCGGTTGACCGCATGAACGCCGCGCGGGACCTGGTCGCGCGCTTCCCCGACAAGGAGGAGTACGTGCTCTCGACCTCGGAATTCCAGCGCGTGAAGAACCGCCTGCTCCGGCTCTCGAACGCGCGCGCCTCTTCCGCCGGCGACATCTCGCCCGGCGATGACGGCGCCCCGGGCCGCCCGACCCTGAAGCGCCGCTCGCCCTCCGCGGACGAGACCGGCACGCCGGCCGAAGGCACCACGACGCCCGAGAAGAAATCGGACGCGCCGCAGCTCAAGAAGCGCACCGACGACCAGCAGCAGACCCCGCCCGAGTAAACGCGTAGGGGCGGCGGCCAGGTTCGAGAAGGCCAGAGAAGGCTCTCAGGTTCGATAAGACCTGGGAGCCTTCGGCTTGAGGGAGAGGGTTGAATTCGGCGAAAAAAGCGCTGCTCGTCGCGGCCGGGAGCCTCTGCATCGTGCTCGCGGTGCTCGGGGTGTTCCTGCCGCTTTTGCCGACCACGCCCTTCCTGCTGCTCGCGTCGGCCTGCTACGTCCGCAGCTCCGAGCGTTTGCACGGCTGGCTGATGGGGAACCGCCTGCTCGGCGGCTACATCAGGAACTTTAAGGAGCGCCGCGGCATCCCACTCCGCGCCAAGGTCACGACGGTCGCCCTCCTCTGGCTGCCGCTCCTCTACTCGGTCTACCGGCTCGACATCCTCTGGCTGGAACTCGGGCTCGTGCTGATGGGGCTCGTCTGGAGCGTCCTCATCTTCAGGATGAAGACCCTCAGGGAGGGCGAGTGAGCGGCGGCGACGGAAGGGCTCGCGCGGCGGCTTGACAACGAAAAAGCCGTTAAGTATTCTACCCGTTCGCGTTTTAGACGCTTAAACTTGAGAGAGTTATCCTATGTCAACATACTTCCCGAGCGGGGACGGACTCGCTGAGAATCGCAAGTGGTACGTGGTGGACGCGGCGGGTCAGACCGTCGGGCGGCTCGCGACCGAGGTCGCGCGCGTGCTGACCGGCAAGAACAAGCCGCAGTACACGCCCTTCCTCGACACGGGCGACCACGTCATCGTCATCAACGCCAAGCAGGCGGTCTTCAAGGGGTCGAAGAACGACCAGAAGATGTACCACCACCACACGCTCTACCCGGGCGGCCTGCGTTCGATCTCGGTCAAGGACCAGTTCGCGCGCCACCCCGAGCGCGTCATCGAGCTGGCCGTCAAGGGCATGCTCCCGAAGACGAAGCTCGGCAAGGCGATGGCGAAGAAGCTCAAGGTCTACGCCGACGACGAGGGGCTCACCCGTCACGCCGCGCAGAAGCCCGAGCCGCTCGCCCTGAGCCCGCGCGCCAGAGCGCAGAAGGCTTAAACGGTAGTTTTAAGTAAGGAAGAGGAACTGTGGCAGACATCCAGTATTACGGCACCGGGCGGCGCAAGACTGCGACCGCGCGCGTCTACCTTCGGCCGGGCACGGGCGAAATCAAGGTCAACCGCAAGGGCTTCGACGAGTACTTCCCCAACCAGGCGCTGCGCATGGTCATCCGCCAGCCGCTGACGCTCACCGACACCGCGAGCAAGTTCGACATCGTCGTCAACGTCGCGGGCGGCGGCCCCGCCGGCCAGGCCGGCGCCGTGCGCCACGGCATCACGCGCGCGCTGATGGAGTTCAACGCCGACCTGCGCCCCGCGCTCAAGGACGCCGGCCTCGTCACGCGCGACCCGCGCGCCAAGGAGCGCAAGAAGTACGGCCAGAAGGGCGCGCGCAAGCGCTTCCAGTTCTCGAAACGCTAACGCGTTTGTGAATGGTCAATGGTAAATAGTACAATGGATTTTTCCATTCACCATTTACCATTAACTATTTACCGTTCGCACATTCCATTGTCGCGGCCCGGTTGGTTGCCCTCGGCGAGGGCGCTTGGGGCGCGGCGAGTACACTAAACCAATCACCCTAAGGAGGAGCAGTTTGGCAGTCACCGTCACGATGAAGGAATTACTGGAGGCCGGCGTCCACTTCGGCCACCAGGTCAGGCGCTGGAACCCGAAGATGAAGGAGTTCATCTTCGGCGAGCGCAACGGCATTAACATCATCGACCTCCAGAAGACGCAGAAGATGTTCCGCGACGCCATCACGTTCGTCACCGCGATGATGGGCGAGGAGCGCGGCCGCAACATCCTCTTCGTCGGCACCAAGCGGCAGGCGCAGGACGCCATCCGCGAGGAGGCCGAGCGCGCCGGCCAGTACTACATCAACCAGCGCTGGCTCGGCGGTCTGCTCACGAACTTCCAGACCGTGCAGAAGTCGATCAAGCGCCTGCGCGACCTCGAAGCGATGCAGACCGACGGCCGCTACGAGAAGATGACGAAGAAGGAGCGCATCAAGCTCGACCGCGAGCGCGAAATCCTCGACAAGAACCTCTCGGGCATCAAGAACATGACCCGCATCCCCGACGCGCTCTTCATCATCGACGTGCGCAAGGAGGACATCGCGGTCAAGGAGGCGAACCGCCTCGGCATCCCCATCATCGCGGTCGTCGACACGAACTGCTCGCCCGAGGGCATCGACTACGTCATCCCGGGCAACGACGACGCGCTGCGCGCCGTCCGCCTCTTCGCCTCGCGCATCGCCGACGCGGTCGTCGAGGGCCAGCAGTTGAGCGGCAAGAGCGCCGAGGACGACGAGCAGGCGGAGGCCGCCGCGGCCGGCGCCGCGCCCGCGCCCGACCGTCGCGCGCCGTCACCTCGACGGTCGACAGCACGCGCGAGATCGAGCCCGGCGCGCAATCGACGCAGGTCGCGGGCCAGGACGTGTCGAGCGTCTCGGCCGACGTGCAGACTTCGGTCCCCGGCAACCAGGGCTTCGGGCGCACGGGCCAGCAGCCCGACGGCGTCGGCGACCACGAGCAGGTCGGCACGCGACGCCCCCGTGCGCGGCGCGACCGGCGCGGCCGAAGCGGAGGGCACGCAGCCCCCGCAGTCGCCCGAGGCCGAGAAGGGCGCCGAGACGGTCGGCGCGGCCAAGTAAGGGCGCGGCACCGAGCAGCTTTCAACTTTCAAACGACGGCGAGCGCAGCCCTCCAGTGCGGATGAACCCGCCGGGCTGCGCTTCTTTTTGAGTAGTCAAAGTTCTGCTTACTGACTACTGTCTACCGACTACTTATCAGGAGAGTTATCATGGCGGAAATCACAGGCGCGGCGGTGAAGGCGCTCAGGGAGAAGACGGGCGCGGGGATGATGGAGTGCAAGAAGGCGCTCACCGAGGCCGAGGGCAACGAGGAGCAGGCGGTCGAAATCCTGCGCAAGCGCGGCATGGCGTCGGCCGGCAAGAAGGCGGGCCGCGTCGCGGCCGAGGGCGCGGTCGGCTCCTACATCCACATGGGCGGCAAGGTCGGCGTGCTCGTCGAGGTCAACTGCGAGACCGACTTCGTCGCGCGCACCGAGGAGTTCCAGGCGCTCGTCAAGGACATCGCGATGCACGTCGCCGCGGCCGAGCCGCGCTACGTCACGCGCGAGGAGGTGCCCTCGGACCTCCTCGCCAAGGAGCGCGAGATCACGCGCGCCCAGATCGCCAACGACCCGAAGAACGCGAACAAGCCCGAGCAGGTCATCGAGAAGATCGTCGAGGGCCGCCTCAACAAGTTCTACGAGGAGGCGGTGCTGCTCGACCAGCCCTTCGTCAAGGCCCCCGAGAAGACCATCAACGAGCTGCTGACCGAGAAGATCGCGAAGACGGGCGAGCGCATCACCGTCCGCCGCTTCACCCGCTACAAGATGGGCGAGGGGCTCGCCAAGCGCGACGACGACTTCGCCAGCGAAGTCGCTTCGATGAGCGGCGGCAACCAGTGAACTTCAGATCGGAGGGATTGAGTCATCGGGCTCGTCGGTTCATTTCTTAAATCGAACCGACGAGCCGATGAATCAATCCCTCAATCCGTACAGCACGTATGTCATCAGCCAACACACAGAGCGGCGGGCGCACCGGCCTACAGGCGGATTCTGCTGAAGGCGTCGGGCGAGGCGCTGATGGGCGCGCAGAACTTACGGCGTGGACGTGCGCGTGGCGCGCGCCATCGCCGAGGAGATCAAGGCCGTCCACGACCTCGGCGTCGAGGTCGCGGTCGTCGTCGGCGGCGGCAACATCTTCCGCGGCGTCTCGGAGAGCGCGGGCGACATGGACCGCTCGTCGGCCGACTACATCGGCATGCTCGCCACCGTGATGAACGCCGTCGTCCTGCAGGACGCGTTGGAGAAGGTCGGCGTTCACACGCGCGTGCTGTCGGCCATCCACATCCCGCAGGTCGGCGAGCCCTTCATCCGCCGGCGCGCCATCCGGCATCTGGAGAAGGGGCGCGTCGTCATCTTCGCCGCGGGGACGGGCAACCCTTACTTCACGACCGACTCGGCGGCGGCGCTGCGCGCGCTGGAGATCAAGGCCGACGTGATCCTGAAGGCGACGAAGGTCGAGGGCGTCTACACGGCCGACCCGATGAAGGACGCGACGGCGACGCGCTACGACTGCATCACCTACCAGGAAGTGCTGGAGAAGCAGCTCAAGGTGATGGACGCCTCCGCCATCAGCCTGTGCATGGACAACGACCTCCCCATCGTCGTCTTCAACATGCGCACCGCCGGCAACATCGTCCGCGTCGTCTCGGGCGAGGCGGTCGGCACGAAGGTCTGCAACCAAAAACCAGTGAATGGTGAATAGTGAATGGTGAATGGAAGGCCGCGTGTCTTGCCACCATTTACTGTCTACCATTCACCATTTACCCGGAGAGAAGCTATGTCTGAGAAGGATGTCATCAAGGAGACGCGGCCGCGGATGGACGGCGCGGTCGAGGACTTGAAGAGGAAGCTGGCGACGATCCGGACGGGGCGCGCGGCCGTGAGCCTGCTCGACGGCGTGACGGTCGATTACTACGGCACGCCGACGCCGCTCAACCAGATGGCCTCGGTGCACGCGCCGGAGCCGAACATGCTGACGGTGCAGCCGTGGGACCAGACGCAGCTCGGCGCCATCGAGAAGGCGATCCGCTCGGCCGACCTCGGCCTGAACCCCTCGAACGACGGCAAGCTCGTGCGCGTGCCCGTCCCGCCCCTGACCGAGGAGCGCCGCAAGCAGCTCGCCAAGCAGGTGCACGAGGCGGCCGAGGAGCACCGCACCGCCATCCGCAACGTCCGCCGCGACGCCAACGACCGCCTCAAGCGGATGCTCAAGGAGAAACAGATCTCCGAGGACGCCGAGCGCGACGCCCTCGCCGAAGTCCAGAAGCTCACCGACTCCTACATCGGCAAGGTGGACGAGCTGGCCAAGACCAAGGAGCAGGAACTCCTCAGCGTCTAGGCGGGGCCGCAAGCCCGACCCGCGCGGGAGGGCGTCGGCGAGCCAAAGCTTAAGGCGGGAGGATGAAGGCGCGTTGCCTTCACCCTCCCGCCTTTTTGTGTCAGACGACGCGCCCTCCCGCGCGGGTCGGGCTTGCGGCCCGTCTTAGAAGCTGAAGCTGACGGACGCCTGCACGCGGCGGTTGCCGGCGTTCGCGTTGCCGCCGCCGAAGCCGAAGCTGTTCGCCGGGAAGAGCGACTCGCCGAAGTTGACCGAGCGGAGGTTGCCCGACGGGGTTGCCGTAGTTCGTCCGGTTGAGCAGGTTGATGAAGTTGAGCGAGAAGTTCATCGTGTAGCGCTTCCCTTCCGCGCCGCTCGGCCCGCCCATCGAGATCATCATGCCGCCGCCCAGACCGCTCGTCACCTGCGGGGCGCCGCCGCCGCCGCGGGGCGCGCCGCCGCCGGTGGTGGTGGTGCCGCCGCGGCTCGCCGAGCGGTCGGCGCCGCCGCGGTTGTTGCGGTTCTGCCGCTGCTGCTCCTCCTGCTCCTTCGCCACCCGACGGCGCTCGGCCGCGCCCGGCAGGTCGCCGAAGGAGAACGAGCGCCCGACGCGCAGGTTGACGGAGAAGAAGCCGGGGCCCTCGGCGTAGTTGCGCGGGATGATGGTCTGCCCCGCCTTGGGCCTGATGTCGAAGTTGCCGAAGCGCGTCTGCACGAGGTCGGCGGCCGTCGTCTGCGCGTCGGCGAAGGCCGGACGGTCGTTGATGATGCCGTCGCGCGTTGTCGTCGAAGCCGGTGATGATGTTGAAGGGGCGCCCCGTGTTCGCGATGACCATCGGGTTGAGCGAGAGCTTCAGCTTAGGGACGACCGCCGAGCCGATGAGGAAGAAGCGGTGGCGCGCGTCGAAGGTGGTGCGCCCGTACTCGCCCGTCAGGTCGTACTGGTTCATCGGGGAAGCCGCCGAAGTCGGCGTTCGACTGCGCCTTGCCGAGGGTGTAGTTGGCCGACAGCGATGAAGCCGGGCCGGAACTGCTTGGTCACGCCGATGTTGAGCTGCTTCATGCTCTGCGTGCCCGAGGTCTCGTACTGGTAGATGTCGCCGACCCCGACCTGCGGGCGCCGGAAGGCGCCGTCGATGAGCGTCGGCGCGTTGATGTTGCGCGAGCGCAGCAGGTGGCGCGTGTCGTAGGTCGAGAAGAAGACGTTGAGCTGGATCGTCTTCGTGAGCTGGCGCGTCAGGATGAGGCCGGTGATGTAGCTGTAGGGCGCGGTCGCGTCCGGGGCGAGCTGGCGCGTCGCCTGCGACGTGCCGAAGCCCGCGAGCTGGTCGGCGGTGATCGCGCCGCTCACGACGCGCCCGTCGGCGCCGAAGACCGTCTGCGCCAGCAGCGAGGGGTCGCGGACGACGAACTGCTGTTGCAGCCCCGCGCCGCCGAGCCGCTCGTTCGTGAGCGCGATGTTCTCGTTGATGCGGTCGTAGAAGATGCCGCCGCCGACGCGGATGACCGTCTTGGCCTGTCCGCCGCGCCGCCGCCGTCGGGCGACCACGCGAGGTAGACGCGCGGGGCGAAGTTGAAGGCGCTCCCGAGGTTCGTCTGCCGCTCGTAGCGGACGCCGCCGCCGAGGGTCAGGTTCGGCCGCAGCTTCCAGTCGTCCTGGACGAACCCGCCGAAGTCCACCTGGCTGATCTCGGACAGCGGCTCGCCCGTGGTGAGCGTGAACTGCGTGGGGCCGACCCGCACGCCGCCCACCGTCTCGCCGGCGACCGCCCGCCGGTACTGGTCGAGCGAGCTGAAGGTGTAGGTGCCGTTGAAGTTGTTCTCCGAGAAGTCCGAGAGGCGGACGCCGCGCAGGCGCGCGCCGAACTTGACGGAGTGCGCACCGTGCGCCTGCGTCGTCGTGTTCGTCACCTCCCAGCGCGTGTTCTCGTTGAACGAGTTGCCGACGGGGGCGGAGCCGCTGGAGAAGGCGTCGAAGACGTTGACGGCGGAGACGCCCGTGTTCAGCGGATCGTTGGCGAAGCGCGTGCGGATGAACTGAAAGCGCGTCTCGTTGACGGTGGACTTGTTGACGACGGCCGTCTCGGTCAGCTGCAACGTGTGGTTGCTGAAAGTCGAGTCGAAGGCGCGCTCGGGCAGCGCGTACTGCGAGACGCCCTGGTTGAGGTTGTCGTTGTGGAAGAAGCTGTAGCGCGCGACGAGCGTGTGCTTGTCGTTGATGGCGTAGTCCACGCGCGGGTTGATGCTCCAGTTGCGGAGCGGGCGTCAGGATGGCGAAGTTGACGCGGAGCGG
The DNA here is from genome assembly GCA_963726735.1 of uncultured Acidobacteriota bacterium. GTDB lineage: Bacteria > Acidobacteriota > Blastocatellia > Pyrinomonadales > Pyrinomonadaceae > QHXN01. The sequence goes on along the minus strand of CAVSDM010000016.1, from coordinate 525,672 downwards.
CGTCGCGTTGATGTCGGCCGGGTTGAGCTGGAAGCCGTTGACGAGGTCGTTGTCGTCGGTCTCGCCGCGGAAGAAGTCGAGGAAGAACGAAGCCTTCTTCGGGACGATGGAGCCCGAGAGGTTCCCCGAGTACTGGCGGAACTGGAAGGCCGGGCGCTTCTCGCTCTGAAGGAACGGGTTGCGCGAGTTGAGGCTCTCGTCGTTGAAGGTCATGCCGAAGCTGCCGCGCAGCTTCTCGGTGCCGGGCTTGGTGAAGATCTGGATGCCGCCGAAGCCGGGGCGGTCGTTCTCGGCCGAGAGCGGGTTGTCGTTGATGCGGACCTCGCGGATCGAGTCGCGCGAGGGGATGCGCCCGCCCTCGAAGCCGTCGATGGTGATCTGCCCGCCGTTGGGGCCGGCGGCCGGGCCGGCGAGGGCCTGGAGCGCCGCGGCCAGCTCGTCCGGGTCTTCGGGCAGCGCCTCCAGGTCTTTGCCCTTGAGGACGATGGCGCCCGCGCTCGCGGTGTCCACGCTCAGGGGGCCTTCGGAGGCGACCGTCACCTCCTCCTTCTCCAGCGAGACGCCGAGCGTGACCTTGGGCAGCTCGTTGCGGCCGGCGGCCACGTCCACCTCGGGGTTCTCGAAGGGCGAGAAGCCGGTCGAGAAGACGCGGACGTTGTAGCGCCCGGGCTGAAGGCCGGGGACGTTGAAGGCGCCGTCGCTGTCGGTGACGGTCGCCTTGGCCTTGCCCGACGCGTCCGTCACGGTGACGGTCGCGCCGACGATGACGCCGCCGAACTCGTCCGAGACCTCCCCGCGCAGGCTGGAACCCGCCTGCTGCGCCAGAGCCCCGGCCGCGCACAGCGCGAACATGAGGAAGAGACCGAGCCCGCGCCCGACCGCCTTAAAAGATGCTTTCATGATCGATACCTTTAACTTAGGGGAAATTACCTAACGGTGAACTCTGAACGACTAACGACGAACTCGGAACCTTCTCTCTTGCAGTTCGTCGTCCGGCGCTCCCGTCCCTGCTGTCTGTTACGGCGTGCCGATGCCGAAGCCGAAGTTCATGCCGCCGCCGCCGCCCGCGCCGCCCATGCCGCCGCCCATGCCGCCGCCGCCCGCGCCGCCGGGCCGGCGCGACATCATCGCCACCAGCGGCTCGACGTTGGAGACGAGCTGAATGGCTGTGACGCGGGTCGGGTCGGCGCCCACGGTGCTTGAGACGACGATCATCTGGCCGGGCTTCAGCTCGGCGAGCGTGACCGCGGGCAGGCGTTCGAGCATCTGCTGCGGGTCCATCATCCGGCGCACGGGGCCGCCCTGGCCGGCGCGCGCCGCCCGCCGCGGGGTGCCGCCGCCGCCGGGGCCGACCTGCACGACGCGCTGCGCCGCCCGCGGGGGCCGCTCCGCCGCCGCCCGGCGCTGCGCCGGGGGCGCCCGCGCCGCCGCCGCCCATCATCATGCCCATCTCGGCCGGGACCTGCTTGAGCATGGTGTCGGGGCGGACGACGACGGTCAGAGGCTTCTTGTCCTGCTGCTCGATGGTGATCTCGTTCTTCGCGGCGTCAACGGCCTTGACGGTGCCGAGCGTCGTGCGGAACGTGCCGGTCACGACCTCCTCGGCCGTGAAGCTTGGCGCCGTCCGCGCTCTTCTCGCCCTTGGCGCGGAGCTGGTCGCCGGCCTTGACCTCCTCGAAGGTCGAGGGCTTGGCGTCGGCGAACTTGATGGAGTCGGGGGCGTAGCGCCGGAGCTTGACGGCGGGGCCGCTCGCCGCGATGACGACGGGCTTGGGGCCTTCGGGCGTGCGCGTCTGGATGGTGATCTCTTTGGTCTCGGCGTTGACGGCCGAGACGGTGCCGACGACGCCGCGCGCCTGCCACTCGGCGCGCTCCGTCTCGCGCTTCTTGTCGATGTCGGCCTTGGTGTTGATGACGACGGCGCGCGGAGAGGCCAGCGTCTTCCCGTCGTCGGAGAGCTTGCCCAGCGCGAGGAGGCGGTCGCCCGCGGCGATCTCGGCGAGCGTGTAGGGCGCCGACTTGTCGAGCTTCGACTCGCCCGGAGGGTTCTTCACGATCTTGGTCGTGTCGGCCACCGAGACGACGACGACCGCGCCCGCGTCCGTCTTGACGAAAATCTGCTTGGCGGCGGCGTCCACCGCGACCACGTCGCCGAGGACGTTGTTCGGGGCCGGGGACTGTGCGCCGACGCCGAACGCGCCGGTCGAGAGGGCCAGCGCGAGCGCCAGCAGGGTCAGAAGGGGCTTCCTCATCATTCGATTCCTCATAAGTCTGTAAGACGGAGTTGCGCGGCGCGCGTTACAAAAAAATTTCGGCCTGTCGGAGTAAAGGAGGCCCGGCGGGCCTGCCGTGGTGACAGTGCTTCTACGCGCCCGGCCGCGCCGATTGTTCCCGAACTATCGCGGGAAAACGGCGCGGGCGGCCGCGTAACCTCTTTATTCCCTTCAGGCGGGGTTAAAGTTCCAGGTTTGCTGGTCGGGCGTGGATGGCCATCCGGTCTTAGACGCGCGAGGGACGTTTGACGTTGGTATCACACTTCAGATTTAAGTCCATTTTCTCGGACGGGCGGAGAGTAAGTCAGTAGGCAGATGGCAGACGGCAGTAGGCAGTCCGCCGCATCCGCGGTCGGACTGCCTACTGCCGTCTGCCGACTGCTCTCTAACGCGTGGCCGGGGCCTTGAGGGCGTCCTCGATGGCGGCCTTGAGCACGTCGTAGGTGGCGTCTTTGGTGCGTCGGCCGTTGACGAAGAAGGTGGGCGTGCCGCTGACGCCGAACCTCTGGCCGTCGATGAGGTCGCGCTCGACCTTCTCGGCGAAGCGGCCGTCTTCGAGCGCCGCGTCGAACTTCGCGCGGTCGAGCCCGATCACCTGCGCGTACTGCTTGAGCTGTTCGGGCTTCAGGGCCGACTGGTTGCGGAAGAGGATGGCGGTGAAGTCCCAGTACTTGCCCTGCTCGCGCGCGGCCTCGGCGGCCTCGGCGGCCTTGCGCGCCTCCGGGTGCATCTGGAGCGGGAAGTCGCGGACGACGAAGCGGACGCGGTCGCCGTACTCCGTGACCAGCCTCTCCAGCACGGGCTGTGCGGCCGCGCAGGACGCGCACTGGTAGTCCGTGAACTCGACGACGGTGACGGCCGCGTCGACCTTACCCTTCGTCGGCTGGTCGTCGGTCGCGATCTGGAAGACGGGCGGCGCGGGCGGCGTGATGAAGGTCTGCACGCTCGCCCCGTTGCGCAGGCGCCCGACGAAGGCGCTCTCAAGCTTCTGCTGCTCCTGCCCCTGGAGGTACTCGATGATCTGGTACTTGATCTGCGCGAAGTCGCCGTTGATGCGCTCCTTGTTCTTGTTGTAGAACTCCTGCGCCTGCGCCTCGGTGATGACGGGCGTCTTGGTGCTGACCTCGGCGTCGAGGACGGCGCGGGCGGTGATGCCGCGCTTCTGCGCCTCGCCGTTGAGGAGGATGTCGTTGATCTTCATGTCCACGTCGCCCTTGCGCAGCAGGTAGACCTGCTCCTGCACGGTGGCGACGAGCGGCAGCAGGTTGTCCTCGATGTCGGCGGAGGTGATGTTGCGGCCGTTGACGGTGGCGAGGACGCGGGCGCGGTCGGCCGGGGTGGCCGGCGGCGTCGCGAACTCGGACGTTCTTCTTGACCTGCGCGGCGGCGCGCAGCGCCTGCGCGTACTGCGCGGCGCGCTCCTGCTGCCGCTGTTCGCGCAGGTAGGCGATGACGTTGTCCTTGACTTCGGCGAAGGCGACCGAGCGCCCGGCCTGCTGCTCGATGTTCGCCTTGTTCTGGTTGAAGTAGGCTTCGGCCTCGGCCGCGGTGGGCGGCGACCGTCTTGGCGATGACTTCGGCCTCGATGAGCTTGCTCGTCGTCAGGTTGCGCTTCTTCGCCTCGGCTTCGAGGAGGATGCTGTTGATCTGTAGGTCGAGTTCGCGCTTGCGCGCCTCGACGACCTCCTGCTGAAGTTGCGTGACCTGCTGCTGCACCTGCGGGTTGAGGTCGGCGCGCGTGATCTTCACGCCGTTGACCGTGCCGAGCACGTCGGGCAGCGGCCCCGCCTCGCACCCGCAGTCTTCGGCGGGCGCGGCCGCCTGCTGCGGCGACGGCGCGGGCGCCGGCTTGGGCGGCGGGCGTCGGCGTGGGCTTCGGCGCCGCGGTCTGCGCGGGCTTCGTCGCGGCCGGCTTCGGCCGGGCGGGGGTCGTGGCCGGCGTGCCGCGCCGCGTCTGCGCGGCGGCCGCGCAAGCGAGCGTGAGGGTCAAGAGAATTGCGTAAAAGAGTCTGCTCATAGTTTTCCGGTCTGACCTCGGTTGTCGAAACTCGGCCCGGCGGCCGAAGTCGGATTGTCTGCGGGATTTAATGTTACGAGCGCGGGACTTCCCTGGGGCCGGCATTTCCCGGACGGCGCGGCCGGCCGAAGAGTTTGAATCTCCATCAAACGCCGCCCGACGCCGTGCCGAAAGTCTAACACCGCGCCCCTCGATTCGCCACCCGCGCCGCCGCGCTTGCCACCGTACCGCGCGGGAGTATCATCGGCACTCGACCCTTCGGACTCCGACTCGCCGAGGACTCTATGAACAACGACTCCGGCTTAACTTTCACGGGGCGGATACGCAGCATCCGGTGCGCGCTCAAGGGCGTCCGCGTGATGGTCGCGTCGCAGCACAACGCATGGCTCCACGCCGCTTCGACGGTCGCGGTGGCGGCCGCGGGGCTCTACTTCGGGCTGGACCGGGCGGAGTGGTGCTGGGTCATCCTGGCCGTCGTCTCCGTCTGGACGGCGGAGGCGCTCAACACCGCCTTCGAGTTTCTGACCGACGTGGCGTCGCCGGCCTTCCACCCGCTCGCGGCCAAGGCCAAGGACGTGGCGGCCGGCGCCGTCCTCATCACGGCCGTCGGCTCGGTCGCCATCGGCCTCCTCGTCTTCGGCCCGCACGTGTGGAAACAGTAGGCAGTTGGCAGTTGGCAGCAGGCAGCCGCTCCGTGTTATGGGAGTTGAAAGTTTAATCGGCTGCCCGAGTCAAAGCTTTTAACTGCCTGCTGCCAACTGCCTACTGCCTACTGCTATCATCGCGCGGATGTCTCTACGGTCAGCGGAGAGCTTCCGCCTGATGTTGGTGGCGGGCGAGGAGTCGGGCGACGCGCACGCGGCGGCGCTGGTGCGCGCGCTGCGGGAGGCGGAGCCCGGCGCGCGCTTCGAGCTGTTCGGCTCGATCGGCGCGGCGACGGCCCGCGAGGGCGTCGAGCCGGTCGTGCGCGAAGAAGACCTCGCCATCACGGGGCTCGTCGAGATCGCGCGCGCGCTGCCGCGCTTCTGGGCCGCGTACCAGGCTTTAAAGAAGGCCGCGGTCGAGCGCCGCCCCGACGCCGTCGTGCTCGTGGACTGGCCCGACTTCAACCTCGCGCTCGCGCGCTCCCTGCACCGCCGCGGCATCCGTGTCATCTACTACATCAGCCCGCAGCTCTGGGCCTGGCGCTCGCACCGCGTCCGGCAGGTGCGGCGCGACGTAGACCTCCTGCTCACCATCCTCCCCTTCGAGCAGGAATGGTACGCCGCGCGCGGCGTCACGCACGTCGAGTTCGTCGGCCACCCGCTCGCCGGCGCGGTCACTTCGCGGATGACGCGCGCAGAGTTCTGCGCGCGCCACGACCTCGACGCCTCTCGGCCCGTCGTCGCGCTCCTGCCCGGCAGCCGCCGCAAAGAGTTCGAGCGCATCACGCCCGTCATGCTCGACGCCGCCGCGCGACTTTCCAGGGACATCAACGACGCGCAGTTCGTCCTCGCGCTCGCCGCGCGCCGCGCGCCCGCGGAGGCCGCGCGCGCCGTCAACTCTCACCCCGAGGCCGCGACGCTCGCGCCGCGCATACGCGTCGCGCACGACGAGGCGCGCGAGGCGCTCGCGGCCTCCGACGCCGCCGCCGTGTGCAGCGGCACGGCGACGCTGGAGGCGGCGCTCCTCGGGACGCCGCTCGTCGTCGTCTACAAGGAGTCGGCGCTCAACTGGCACACGCTCGGCCGCCTCATCGAGGTCGAGCACTACGGCCTCGTCAACCTCGTCGCGGGCCGCCGCCTCGCGCCCGAGCTGATGCAGGACGACTTCACGGGCGACACGCTCGCGCGCGAGTTGCTCGCGCTGCTCGACCCCGCGCACAACGCGGAAGTCCGCGCGCGTTTGCGCGACGCGACGGCCCGGCTCGGCGAGGGCGGCGCCTCACGCCGCGCGGCCGAAGTAGTGCTCGGCGCCTTAAGGCGTTGGCGCGGCTGAGCTTCTTCGGCCTGAGCCCGCCGGCACCACCCGCGTCGTTAAAATTTTCGTTGACATTCGTCCTGAGCAGGTAGATGATGCGGCCCGCTCCCGAACTCAACCTGACCCCGGCCGTACTCTCCCCGAAGGGCCGAGGGTCAAATCCACTTAGCATCAGCGAAAGGCATTCGATGTCGCACCCCCGCGTCACGTCCACGCGCCCGAACATCCTCTCCCCGGGGCCGTACGCCTTCGCACAGACCCTTGTCCCGTCATCCTCTGACACAGCCTTTCCCCCAAGCTGCCTGCATGCCGACCAACCAACGCAATCCGCTCTTTACGTTCCACACGTGACCAACAGGTAATAGATGGAGGTACAACATGAGTTCTCTACCACGAGCCCGGCTCGCGGCCGGTGTCGCCACGACCAATGACAACCCCTCGCACCTTCGCGCGCTCAAGCCCGGCACCGCGCGCCTGCTCGCCCTGCTCTTCGCGTTCGCGCTGACGGGGCTTCTGCCGTTCGCCGCTTCGGCGCAGACGGCGACCGCCGGGCAGATCGTCATCAGCGAGTTCCGCCTGCGCGGGCCGAACGGAGCGAACGACGAGTTCGTCGAGCTTTACAACAACTCGGGCGCCGACCACACGGTGGCGGGCGGCGGCACCGGCTACGCGGTCGCGGCCTCGAACGGCGTGGCGCGCTGCGTCGTCCCGAACGGGACGGTGATCCCGAACCGCGGCCACTACCTCTGCGTCAACTCCGTCGGCTACTCGCTCGCCTCGTACCCGGCCGGCAACGGCACGACCGCGACGGGCGACGCCACCTACACGACCGACATCCCCGACAACGCCGGCATCGCCATCTTCAACACGTCGGTGGCGGCCAACTTCACGCTCGCCAACCGGCTCGACGCGGTCGGCTCGACGAGCGAGGCCAACACGCTCTACAAGGAGGGCACGGGCTACCCGGCGCTGATTCCCTTCTCCATCGACTACAGCTTCTACCGCACGACCTGCCCGCGCGCGTCGTCCTCGGTAGACCCCGTGTGCAGCCCCACCGACCCCGGCCACCCGATTGACACGAACGACAACGACGCCGACTTCGTCTTCGTGGACACCAACGGCACGTCGGCGGGCGCGGGCCAGCGGCTCGGCGCGCCGGGGCCGGAGAACCTTTCGAGCCCGGTCAACGCCAGCCCGACCATCGGCCACTCGGCGCTCGACCCGACCGTCGCCAACAACGTCGCGCCGAACCGCGTGCGCGATTTCACCAGCGACCCGGCCAACAACTCGACCTTCGGCACGCTCGACATCCGCCGCACCTACACGAACAACACGGGCGCGAACATCACGCGCCTGCGCTTCCGCGTGGCGGACATCGAGACCTTCCCGGCACCTGCCGGCACGGCCGACCTCCGCCCGCGCACCTCCAACGACGTGATGGTGTCGACGAGCGGCGGCGCGGTCCTCGTCCGCGGCACGACGCTGGAGCAGCCGCCTTCTCAGCCGAACGGCGGCGGCTTCAACTCCTCTCTGTCGGCGAACACGATCACGCTCGCCACGCCGCTCGCGCCCGGGGCGAGCATCCCCGTCCGCTTCCTGCTCGGCATCCAGCAGACCGGCTGCTTCCGCTTCGGCGTCTACGCCGAGGCGCTCCCGACCGGGGGCAGCACGCTCTTCCTGGTGGCCGGCGGCACTGACGGAGACGCGGGCTGCACCGTCGTCGAGCCGACGCCGACCCCGACGCCCACGCCGACGCCGACCCCGACGCCCACGCCCTGCGGCTGCACTGGCGAGCCGGGTCCGCAGGGGCCTCCGGGTCCGCAAGGCCCGCAAGGCCCGCAGGGACCACAGGGGCCGGCCGGTCCGCAGGGGCCTCCGGGCCTTTCGGGCGTGCAGTACATCACGGGTAGCCCCGTCGCGGTCGCCAAGAATGCGACGGAGACGGCGACCGCCACTTGCCCGGCCGGGAAACAGGTCATCTCGGGCGGGTTCAGGACGACATCGCCCCCGGGCGGCGGCGATCCCGCGGGCATGACGATCTTTAACTCCTTCTTCTCGGCCGCGCACGACGACTGGCGCGTCAGGGGCACCAACAGGAGCAACGGCCCGCTGGAGCTGACGGCCTTCGCCATCTGCGCTACGGTGCAGTGAGCGTCCCGATGCGGCTCGGCTGACACATCAACATAGACGCGAGGGGCGCGGCTTGATTTCGTTCAAGCCGCGCCCCTCGCCCCTTTTAGCTTCGTCCGCCGCCGCCACGCCCTCTCGATAGAACGCGAAGGGGCGGCCCGCCCTAAGGCTTCTCGCCGAGCCGTTCGGTCAACTCCTTCAACTGACGTTTCAACTCCTGAATCTCCTCGCGCATCCGCGGGAGCCGACCCCAGAGCGCGTTGAGCCGCTTGTACTCTTCGAGCGGCTGGATGGGCGTGCCCCACCAGACGCCCGGCCGAACGATCTTGCCCGGCAGCACGCCGGCCTGCGAGCCGATGATGGCGCCCGACTGCACGCGCGCGTGGTCGCCGAAGCCGACCTGCCCGCCGATGACCGCGTCCGACTCGATGACGGTGCTGCCCGAGATGCCCGTCTGCGCCGCGATGACGACGCGCTCGCCGATCTCCACGTTGTGGCCGACCTGCACGAGGTTGTCGAGCTTCGAGCCCTTCCCGATGCGCGTCGTCCCCAGCGCCCCCCGGTCGATGCAAGAGTGCGCGCCCACCTCCACGTCGTCGTCGATGACGACCGTCCCCACCTGCGGGAACTTGTGGTAGACGCCTTCCCCATCGCGCACGTACCCGAACCCGTCGGCGCCGACGACGACGCCCGCGTGCAGCACCACACGCTCGCCGAGCGTGACGCCGTCGTAGAGCACGACGCTCGGGTGCAGCACGCAGTCGCGCCCTACGCGGACGCCGCGGCCGACGACGCAGTTCGCGTGCACCTGCGTCCCTTCGCCTAGCTCCGCGCCCTCGCCGACGGACACGCCCGCGCCGACGTAGACGCCCGCGCCCAGACGCGCGCCCTCCGCGACGGCGGCCGTCGGGTGAACGTGTCCCTTGAGTTTCCGAGGCGGATGCAGCACCGCGGCCGCGAGCGCGAAGGCGAGCTTCGGCCGCGCCGCCTCGATGACGGCGCCCCCGAAGCCTTCCAACTTCCCCGCCGCGCCCAACGGCACGACCACGCAGGACGCGCGGCACGCGCGCGCCGCCCCGAACAGCTTCTCGTCCTCGACGAACGCGAGGTCGCCCTCGCCCGCCGCCTCGATGGACGAGACACGCCGCACGGACGCGCCCTCGTCCCCGAACGCGCTCCCGCCGACGAGCGCGGCCAACTCCGCGACGGTCCTCTCTTCTTCGTGTCGGCTCATAAAGGAGTGCGGCTTTAGCGAGAAACTTTGAAGAGGAGTTCGCGCTCGGTCGAGACGGTCGCCTCGCGCTCCTCGCGCGTGAAGCCGCGGCGCGAGTCGCGTATGAAGGCGGCGAGGTGCCGTACGTGCTCGTCGTCCGACTCTTCGAGCGCCGCGACGGCCTGCGCGAGCGGCAGGCGCGCGCGGAAGAGAACCTGATAGGCACGCTTCAAGGCCGCGCGCGACTCGGGCGTGAAGCCGCCGCGGCGCAAGCCTATCGTGTTCAGGCCGCGCACCCCCGGCGGGTTGCCGTCGGTCGTGAAGAACGGCAGCACGTCCTGCACGATCTTCGATTTCCCGCCCACCATCGCGTAACGCCCGAAGCGCACGAACTGGTGCGCGCCCACGTTCGACGAGAAGAAGACGTGATCTTCGACGACGATGTGCCCGGCCAGCGCCACGCCGTTCGCGAACGTGTTGTCGTCGCCCACCTCGCAGTTGTGCGCGACGTGGACGCCGACCATCAGGAAGTTGCGGCTGCCCACGCGCGTCGCTTCGCCCTCGCCGCTCGCGCGGTGGATGGTCACGTACTCGCGTATCAGGTTGTCGTCGCCGATGACGAGAGCGCTCCGCTCGCCCTTGAACTTCACGTCCTGCGGCTCGCCGCCGACGGTCGCGTGCTCGTAGACGCGGTTGCGCGCGCCTAAGCTCGTGAACTTCTTGATGACGGCGTGGGCGCCGACCTCGCAGCCCTCGCCGAGCTGGACGTGCTCTTCGACGACGGCGTACGGGCCGACGCGCACGTCGCGCGCGAGTTCCGCGCGCGGGCTGACGACTGCCGTGGGATGTATTTCCATAAGTTTTAAAGTGCGGGATGAAGTAACGACTTGCCCGCGATGGTACGACGGAAGAGGGCAAAAGTAAAAGCAGTAGGCAGATGGCAGTCGCCGCGTCAGCGGCGGTTGAATTTAGCCCGGCCTTTCAAGGCCGGGTCAGCGTCGAATCGAACGCCGCCGCGTCGCGTCAGCGACGCCTGAGCCGACACGGCCCCTTCAACCGTCGCTGACGCGACGCGGCACGCGGGCCGTCATCTACCCCGGCCTTGAAAGGCCGGGCTAAATTCACACGCCGCTCCGCGGCTCCTTCGACTGCCTGCTGCTTCCCCCTAACGTCTTGTATTTACACGCAGATGCGGTTATCATGTGACGGTTTTGGACGTAGCCTCGTCGTCGTGTATCCGGCGGCCGGTCGTCTTCTCAGAGCACTTATAAATTGACCGGCGCGCCTCAAGCCCGCGCGTTTTCCTCGATTAAGGAGAGAGAGCCTTGTTCAGCGATAATTTCCGCCGCGGCGAGTCGGAGAAGAGCCGCTTCAGCGGTGTGAAGAAGTCGAAGCTGGTTTCGAGCCTGTCGGACGTGGCGTGGAAGGCGTTCCAGTCCGTCAACCAGCGGCTGCCCGAGGGCGAGGCCGTCCGGCCCAAGTGGGCGCCGGGGCCGCTCCTCAAGTCCTACGAGCGCACCGCGCCGCCGCTCGGCTTCCCGCGCGAGACCGACTAGCTCTGTGCCCGCGCTGCGTCAAGGAGGTGCGCGAGGGCGTCATCAACGGCGCGACGCCGCTCGAAACGCTGATGCACACGCACCCCGGCGAGATCAAGGCGCAGATTTTCGAGGAGAACGGGCAGGTCTTCATGACCAAGACCTGCCCGAAGCACGGCGAGTTCAAAGACCTCATGGCGACCGACGCGCGCTTCCTCGAACGCATCGAGTCGCTCTTCTTCGGCCGCGACTTCCGCTCGGCCGAGGACACGCACGTCCACAAGCACGGCACCTCGAACATCCAGTTCGGCCGCGGCGCGGTCCTCACCGTTGACCTGACGAACCGCTGCAACATGATGTGCAACCCGTGCTTCATGGACGCCAACCAGGTCGGCTACGTCCACGAGCCGACGTTCGAGGACACGAAGACCATCCTCGACAACGCCGTCTCCTTCAAGCCGCGCCGCCAGATCATCATCCTCTTCTCCGGCGGCGAGCCAACGCTGTCGCCCTACTTCCTCGACGCCGTCGCCTACGCGAAGAAGGTCGGCTTCTACCGCATCCTCGCCGCGACGAACGGCATCCGCTACGCCGAGGACATCGAGTTCTGCAAGGCCGCCAAAGAGGCGGGCCAGCACGGCGTCTACCTCCAGTTCGACGGCGTGTCGGAGGAGAAGAACAAGCACCGCGGCGTCGGCAACCTCTTCGACGTGAAGCTGCGCGCCATCGAGAACCTCGCGTCGGTCGGCATCAAGGTGACTCTGGTCACGACCATCGTCAACACCATCAACAACGACGACATCGGCCGCATCGTCGAGTTCGCCGCCCAGAACATCGACAAGGTGCAGACCATCGCCTTCCAGCCCGTCTCCTTCACGGGCCGCGACGAGGACGTGCCCGACGCAATCCGCGAGCAGCAGCGCTACACGCTCGCCGGGATGGCCACCGACCTCGAAGAGCAGCTCGGCGGCCGGATGAAGGCGTTGCGCGACTGGTTCCCGCTCTCGTCCTATTCGGCCTTCACGTCCGTGATGGACATGCTGCAAGGCGCGGACGCGCCGTGGGGCTGGTCTTCGTGTAACTGCCACCCGAACTGCGGCATCTTCACGCTCGCGGTCGTCAACCGCCACACCGGCGAGTTCAAGTCGCTCTTCGACTTCTTCGACTACGAGCAGTTCATGAAGGACGTGACGGTCATCACCGACACGGCGCGCGGCAAGAAGCTGACGATGGCGCAGCTCGGCGATGGCCATCATGCGCAACTTCCAGCCGGAGCGCGCGCCCGAGGGCTTCCCCGTCTCGCAGATCATCAACCTCTTCAAGCCCTCCTCGACCAGCTCGAACTCCGACCGCAACGACCGCATGAAGCAGAAGTCGGACGACGCGGCCGACGTGTGGCGCGTCCTCTGCGTCGAGGGCATGTGGTTCCAGGACCTCTTCAACTACGACTTCCGCCGCACAGAGATGTGCGTCATCCCCTACGGCACGCAGGAGGGCGAGATCTCCTTCTGCGCCTACAACACGGGCGTCGGCTGGCGGCAGATCATCGAGAACATGCACAAGACGGCGGGGCTCGCCGAGTGGTACAAGGAGCACGGCCGCCACCCCGTCTACGCCAAGGGCAAGCCCGTCCCCGGCATCCAGAAGACGCGCTCCCTGAGCCTGCCCATCGTCCAGGCCATCCTCGACCGGGACGCCGACGAGCCCGTCCCCTCCGTCACGCCCTACCTCGTCGAAGAGGAAGAAGAGACGGCGGCCGTCTAACCTTTTAATTGAGCCTCCCGGCCGCGCGCGCCCGCGGCGGCCGGGAACTCTCAACGCCGGGCGGAGCGACCCGACCCTACCGCCCGCCTCGCTCACCTGTTCAAAGCGCCGGCCGCACCCGGCGCTTACGTCCGCGCCACTCGAACCGGGCCGCCGCTTTCACACCGGCGACCCGCCTTAACCTCTTGACTAACGAAAGGACTTTCCCCCCAATGAAGAAGACCAAGCTGCTCCTCGTCTCTCTGCTCCTCTTGAACCTGTCGCTCGGGCCGCTGGCGGTGGGCGCACGCGCGGTCGTCCGCCGGACTCCGCCGCGGCAGGCCGCCGTCGTGACCAACGCCGACGTGCTCATGATGCTCAAGATGGGGCTCTCGTCCGAGGTCATCATCGCGAAGATCAAGGTCTCCAACTGTAGCTTCGACACCTCGCCGACCTCGCTCCAGGAGTTGAAGAACGCCAACGCCACCGACGCGCTCGTCATGGCGATGATGGCCCCGGCCGCCCCCGCGGCCGCGGCGGCGGCGGCTCCGGCGGCGCCCGCGGGCGTCGAGATGAAGATACCCGACGGCACGCCGCTCGAACTCGAATTGCAGTCGAACATCTCGTCGAAGGAGGCGCAGGAGGGCGACATCATCAACTTCGCGGTCGTCAACGACGTGGTCGTCAACGGCGTGACGGTCGTCCAGAAGGGCGCGCCCGCGAAGGCGCGCGTCGCCGTCGCCAAGAAGTCCGGCCGCTGGGGCAGGTCGGGCAAGCTCGGCTGGGCCATGCAGGACGTGATGGCCGCCGACGGCTCGCGCATCGCGCTCCGCATGGAGAAGAAGATGGCCGGCGACAGCAAGGGCGGGACGGTCGCCACGGGCGTCATCGTCACCTCGCTCGTCTTCTGGCCCGCGGCCCCGCTCTGGGGCTTCAAGAAGGGCAAGGAGGTGAGCATGCCTGCCGGCAAGCGCTTCGAGGCGTTCATCCACGGCGACACCACCGTCAAGGGCAAGCAATAAGCGCCGAACGAGCCGCGGCCCGCCCGTGTTCGTCGTCGAGCAGGAAAGCCGCGGGGTGTGCCACTAGCGAAAGTGGCACACCCCGCGGCTCTTGCGTCTGCGGCTCGAAGTAAGAATGGCGCGGCACTCTCTTTGCCGCGCCATTCTTACGTCGAGACGGACTCCGAGGAGCGCAGCCCATGAAACGAACAGTTTTCACCCTCTTACTCTTACTGCTCTCCCTCACACGCAGCGGCGGCACGGCCGCAGGACGCCGCGAAAACCGTCCAACCGTCCGCGCCGCCGCCAACGCAAGCCGCACAGGCGGCGCGACCCCTGACCAACGACGACGTGCTCAAGATGGTCGAGGCGAAGATCGCGACCGAGGTCATCGTCGAGAAGGTCAAGGCGTCGCCGTGCGACTTCGACACCTCGCCCGCGGCGCTCGGCGCCTGAAGGAGGCGGGCGTCCCCGACGCGCTGCTGCTCCTGATGGTGATGTCGCCGAAGTGCGCCCCGCAGCCCGCGCGCCGCGTCGCCGTGCGCGTGCCTGCGGGGACGCCGGTCGAGCTTGAGACGGCCTACACCATCGACTCGCAGCTCGTGCGCGCGGGCGACGCCGTCAGCTTCCGCGTCGTCAACCCCGTCGTCCTCGACGGGCAGGTCGTCATCGAGCAGGGCGCGGCGGCCACGGCGGTCGTGACGAAGGCCGAGCGCGGCGGCCACTTCGGGCGCGCCGGGCGCATCGCCTGGACGATGAAGGAGGTGACGGCCGCCGACGGCTCGCGCATCCCCGTCGAGTTCTCCGGGCGCGTGGTCGGCGACAGCAAGGGCGGGAAGGTGGCGACGCGGATGATTCTGACGGGGACGTTCTTCTGGTTCGCCCCGCCGGTCGCGCTCCTGCACGGCTTCAAGCGCGGCGCCAACGCCATCGTGCCCGAGGGCAAGCGCTTCGACGCGTCCGTCTCCGGCGCAACGACGGTCAACGTCACTTCGCGGCAGTGAGCGCGAGAGTTTTACGGGCTCGGCCGCCGCGCGCTGGGGAGAGCGCGGCGACCGTCGCGCCCCGGCGTGGGGTTCAAAGGGACCTCACGCCGAAGGCGCCGATATGGTTTTAGAAATGATGCTTAACGGCGCGGCGGGTTGCCGGCGCCGTCCGGGTTGAGGTCGCCGCTGCCGTGGCGCCGGGTGGGCTGCGGGGTCTGTATCTCGCGCAGGCTCGCGACGGTGTCGCGGATGCGGTTGGCGAGCTGCTCGATGGTCTGGACGCGCCGCCGGGCCGTGTCGCTCAGCTCCTCGCGCAGGAGGAGTTGGGCCTGGCCGATGAGTCCGGTCAGGGGGTTGTTGATCTCGTGCCGCACGTGCGCGGCCAGCTCCGCGTACTCGGTCAGCCGCGCCTCGCACTCGCCGACGACGCGGCTCAGATGCTCCTCGGCCGATACGGGCGGCCACGCTTCGTTTTCACTCATCGTCATACAGCTTTCCACGGAGGCGCCCCCACGGGCACGCACGAACGCTTTGAGGACTCGGGGCCCCGCTACTGAACGGCGCGGGTCCGTTGCCCCGCATTGTGCCTTCCGCCCCCGCCCCGAGGCAAGAGGCCGCGGCGCCGAGACTGCCTCGTTTGAAGGAGAAAACATCCCCGCGCCGCAACCCATCCACACAACGCGCTCGGCATTTGACAACCGCCCGGCCCGTTTGTAAATTTAATCTCGTCAGACGTTGGGAGGTCGTCCAATGGTAGGACTCCAGACTCTGGATCTGGCTATCGGGGTTCGAGTCCCTGCCTCCCAGTTCAATCAACGCAATAACATACGGGCGGCTCTAAATTAGAGCCGCCCGTTTTGTGTGCCTATAGTGTGCCCACTTTCAGCCTGGACATAGAATTGTCGAGCAGAATTACTTTTCAGGTTTTTTGATAATGCTTTTCAGCCGCTTCTGCGGAGCCTTCCGTTTCTCCGAAAGCGCCTTGTGCCGGGTGCTGAGGATGGAGATGAGCGTCTGATGAGTGAGGCCCAAGAGCTGCGCCGCCTTCGTCACGCTCCCGCCCGACTCCTCTAAAGCCTGCCCGATTAGCTTAGCCTCAAAATCGTGAACCGCCCCGAAGAGGCTAAAATTCTTTTCGTGAAAAGACGTGTCTGAGAGCCGCCGCATGACGACGCGGGCGCACGCCAGCAGCCTCTCCTTGTCTTTCGCGTCCCTCGCCGGACTTCTCGCCGATCGAGTTGATGTGGTTAAAGATCAAGGCCCACATGAGGGCTACCAAAGCGAGGACGCGGGAGGAGTTGGAGAGAGCCTTGGTCGCGGCGCTCGAACTCGTCACCGGCGCCGACTGCGTAGGTTGGTTCAAGCACTGTGGCTATCAAGTCAGACTCAATCGCAACCAGCGCCTAAAGCCATGCTGGTGCCGCGCGTGGATTTGCACGCGTCGGCCCAAAGCGTTTGTCAGGGACACTGTGCCCCTCTGCAAAGCAGAGTATTAAAGTCGTATCGTCAAATTGCCGAAGTCGCAGCCGGCGGATGTGGCTTCGGATTGCGCTGATTGGGCGGGCGGATCGAACTCAGGCTTCGTTAAATCTTGCGCTAACGAAGCCGTTGCGAAGAGGAAAAGAACTGGTGCAACCCACAACTTCATAATGTCACCTTGCTGTGTTCGCTAACTACAATTGGACCGCAGTCGCCTTCACTGAATTATAACGCAGCGGTATTTATCATTTATAGGCGTTTTGCGGTTGAGTGCAACCCGTGTCAGTATCGCCTGCTTACAATTGCAAGCGGCTATTGGATGCTCAAGGAGAAAGATTATGAGATTCTCATTCTACAAGCGCTCCTTCATCTTCTGCTTTTGCACCATCCTCCCCTCCGCCGCCACAGTTACTCAGGTAAGCGCACAGAGTCAGCAGCAACAGCCTGCATTACTGGCGTTGAAGACGTGCGCCGGTGAGCTACGGGTTTTCGACGATGGCACAGTAGTCGAGTCTCGCCGCGGTAAAACAACGCAACGTCGCCTCTCGGAGAGCCGGATGCAGAAGTTGCGCGAGGTGATTGCACGCCGCCCCTGTGTCAAAGAGTGGAAAGAGACGACCCCGGCTCCACCAGTTGCGTCTAAAACGGAGGTCAAGCTCTCGGGGCTCCAGCTCTCAAGCACCTACGGTAACGACTGTGTACTGGAGTGGTTATCCTTCGGTGGAGGGTTGGACGAGATACAGGTCACGATCCGTTCTCCCGAAGGTCAGATTGGGCCTTTCCCCGTGTATGTGGTGTGTGACGGCGCGAAAGAGAGTTATAAGAAATCTGCGAGGCGTCACTATCAAAGGTTGTTGAAGCCTGTCTGGCACCGTTTCATCGCGGATATATCCAAGGCTGTAGGCAGTAAAAGCTTTCTCAAGGGCTGCGACTGTTGGCAGAGTTAGGAAGGGCGGCAGCGGCCTGGTTGGCAGTGACTTTGAAGACACCCCGTAGACAGAACGTAAGTCCACAACACGGCGGGGCGGTGTATGTTAGTATTCAAGGGCGGCCTTCGATCCGTCGGCCGTCTTCAGCCGGTACCGCTCCTTCTCTACGAAATACTTAAAACGACATGGCAGGCATCGAAGACCTTCTGAAAGTCACGAAGCAGCACAACGCCTCCGACCTCCAC
This sequence comes from uncultured Acidobacteriota bacterium, assembly GCA_963726735.1. GTDB lineage: Bacteria > Acidobacteriota > Blastocatellia > Pyrinomonadales > Pyrinomonadaceae > QHXN01. The sequence goes on along the minus strand of CAVSDM010000016.1, from coordinate 508,162 downwards.
CTCGCGAGCGGGGCGACCCCATACATCCGCCTCGCCGGCGAAATGGTGCGGCTCAACTACAAGAGCGTCTCGGCCGAGGTCTGCCAGAAACTCATCTTCGACATCCTGACGGACAGGCAGAAGGAGTTGTTCGAGGAGAACCTGGAGTTGGATTTCAGTTACACGGTGCGCGGGGTCGGCCGGTTCCGCGTCAACGTCTTCATGCAGCGCAACGGCATGGCCGCCGTCTTCCGCCTCATCCCCGAGGATGTCCAGACGATAACCGAGCTGGGGCTGCCCGACAACATTGGGGATCTCATCGATGTCTCCGAAGGGCTGATCCTCGTCACCGGCCCCACGGGGTCGGGCAAGTCCACGACGCTCGCCTCGATCATCCACACCATCAACACGAGCCGGCGCGCGCACATCATCACTATCGAAGACCCCATCGAGTTCGTACACCAGAACCAGCAGTGCCTGATCAACCAGCGCGAGGTGTCGAGCCACACCCACTCGTTCAGCAACGCGCTGCGGGCGGCGCTGCGCGAAGACCCGGACATCATCCTCGTCGGCGAGATGCGCGACCTGGAGACGATCTCCCTGGCCATCACGGCGGCCGAGACCGGCCACCTCGTCTTTGCCACGCTCCACACGAACAGCGCCGTCAAGACAGTTGACCGCATCATCGACGTGTTCCCGGAGGGGCAGCAGGCGCAGATCCGCACCATGCTTTCGGAAAGCCTGCGGGGCGTGGTCGCGCAGGCTCTGCTGCCGCGCGCGGACGGGAAGGGGCGCGTGGCCGTCGCCGAAATACTCGTCAACGTCCCCGCGGTCGCCAATCTGATCCGCGAGGGAAAAGCCTTCCAGATCCCGTCCGTCATGCAGACCGGCCGCGCGCAGGGGATGCTCACCTTCGAGACGACAATCAACGAGCTGATGCGCACGGGTGTCATCACCAGGGAGGCGGGGCAGAGCTTCCTCGCGCGTCGCGTTGCCGGCGTCAAGAGGGCTTAACACCCCGGCGCAACGGGCGCGCGCGCCGGGCTCCGGCGGCCGGCCTTCCTGCTTTCCTCTCTCCTCACGGAGCCGCTGCCCCCGAGTCCGGCGGTCAAACTTCCCACGACCTGACTGTGAAACGTCTTTCCTAACCTGTCACGAAAGGTGACGGGTCTCCGACCGTGTATAAAAGCCGTCTCCCCCGACCCCGCTGATTCCGAGTGGAAAACCGGGGACGACCGGCTGGCACCCCTCTTGCTCATGGCACTGCGCCACCGGCGTCAGGTTCTGACGGCGCCGGTTTTCACTTCTCGGGTGTGGAGAGCGAGGGAAGAGTCATGAGCCACGAGGTTTGTCCGCGCGGGCGCCCCACGGAGAGGGGCTTCACCATTATGGAAATGGTGATTGTCGTGGGGGTCATTGCCATCGTCGCGGCCATCGGCATCCCGCAGGTAGTTGGCGCGCGCAGGATGATCCGCTCGGCGGGCCTCACCCGCGAAATCGTCGGGGGGCTGCGCGACGCGCGGCAGATGGCGATCTCACAGCGTCGCGCCATCACCTTCCAGTACGACGACGACGCCAAGGCGGTCACGCTTATCAACCACGGCGTCAACTGCTCAGGGACTCGGCAAGAGCGGGGTCAGCGTGCTGACCGACGGCAACTATCCCTACAGCACCGGCAGCTCGGTTGCGAGCATTATCAAGCTCACGTCCGGCGGCCTCCCGACGAGCGAGATCGGCTACGGGCTCCCGACCGGGGTGGTGCTGAACGCGAACAAGTTGCCCGACAAAACCACGCTCGTCGCGCTCACCGACCACCACCTCAACATCACCTTCCAGCCCGACGGGACGATTATCGACAAGAACGGCACGGCGACTGACTTCGCGTTCATCGTCTATAACACAGTGAAGCCGATGGAGACGGCCGCGGCCGTCTCCATCCTCGGCACGACCGGCCGGATCAAAGCGTGGAGGTACAGCGAAAGTGTACAGAAATTCCTCGAATAGCCGGCGCGCGGCCCGCGGCGGGCAGGCGGGGTTCACCCTGCTGGAGATGGCCGTGGCGATGGTCGTCATGATGATCGGGCTGATATCCCTGGCGCAGGTGCTCGGCTACGCGCTCGCGGTGAGCAACCGCGGGCGCGGGGTGACGAACTCGAAACTCCTCGTCATCTCTGTGCTCGAACAGATGGAGAACCTGCGCAACACCGGCCAGCTCACCTACGGGCAGATCGCCAACCCGGACGACGTGGACAACAGCGACAAGCCGCCGATCGCCAACTTCAAAGGCTTCCCGGACGACTGGCAGCCCGTCTCGATCAACCCCGGCGCCGACGGCATCTACGGGACGGAAGACGACCCGGACGCCGACGATCAGGTCTACCCGGGCTTCGAGCGCAAGATCGAGATTGCGCCGCTCCTCCCCAACGACAACAACATCAAGCGGATCGACGTCTCGCTCCGCTTCCGGGACGCCGGCGGCGTCGAGCGGACGATAACCGGCACGAGCTACCTGAACAACGACACGCGCAGCAACATCCTGCGCTGACGCCGACGGAGGAGTCACACCATGCACCGCCCAACGCGCCAAGCCGGCTACACGCTCCTGGAGTTGATGGTCTCGCTGGGGATCATGCTGACCCTGATGGCGGTGGCCATGCGCTTCATGAACGAGGCCGTCAACATCACCAACGTGACCGCCGAGGTGACCGAGGCGCAGCAGAACCTGCGGACGGCGCAGGACTTCATCGCACGCGACATCACGGGCACGGCCGACGGGATGCAGAACATCAAGTCGCCCCGCATGACCATCTCCTTCCTCGCCTACGTGACGACGTTACCGGTGTCCGTGACCGGCAGCACGACCCAGGGCGTCCTCGGCGTCGTCACCTCGGACGACCAGGCCCCCGCCGGCACGGCCGTGCCCATCCCCAGCCCGAGCCCGTCCAGCTCGACCCCCGTGCTCCAGGCCACCGACCGGCTCACGCTGATGAGGATCGACAAGACTTTCAACTCCAACACCGGCTCCATCTCCCTCGGCACCACCTCAACCTCCGCCGACGGCAAGACCGTGACCCTGCCGGTGGGCACCGTCATGACGCCGTTCAAAATCGGGGACATCTACTTCTTCACGTCCACCAACGGGTCGGCCTTCGGTTCCGTCACGGCCATCTCCGGCACCGCCCTGACCTTCAACGCGAACGACCGCTACAAGATGAACGAGGTGGCCGCCACCGGCCCGATTGCCAAGGTCGTGGCGAACAGCAAGCCCACCACGATGATGAGGATGCTCCTCATCCACTACTACGTGGACTCGTCCGGCCTACTCCGGCGGCGCGTCTACGGCGTCGCGGGCGGCGGGGGCTACACCGACTCGGTGGTCGCCGAGCACGTCGCCGACCTCCAGTTCCGCTACCTCCTCGGCAAGAGTAATACCAACGGCACCCTCGTCCAGCCGGTGACGAAACTCACCACCGAGGATCAGCAGAGCTACGTCCGGCAGGTGGAGGTGACGGTCACGACCGAGACGACGCACACCGTGGGCTACGACAAGGACGGGAACCGGATCAAGCATCGGATGAGCATGACGGGCACGACGGCCGTGCGCAACATGCAGTTCAACACGCACCTCAAGATGAGCTGACGCGACCGCGGGCCGCGCTAACGTAAGGAGAGAGAGAGATGACACGTCGGAACCTTTCAAGCCGCACCCCGAAGGCCGCGGCCCCCTCGCGCCCGGAGCGCGGGGCGGCGCTCACGATGGCCATGCTCGTCATGGCCCTCGTCGCCGTCATGAGCATCGCCGTCCTCAGCCTCGTCGGCCACGAGGCGCGCATCTCGGGCAGCGACATGGAGCGCACCCAGACGTTCTACGCCTCCTCGGCCGGGCTGGAGAAGATGACGCACGACTTCAGCGACCTCTTCCGGAGCACCTCGAAGCCGACGACGCAGCAGATGAACACCATCGCGAACGACCCGCCCGACGGCCTGGAGGACGAGGGCTTCACCTTCAAGCAGACGCTCGAGCGCGACCAGGTGCTGCTCGATGCCCTGAAGGCCGCCAACGGTAACAAGAGCCCGACGACGCGCATCCCGAACGGCCCGTTCGTCGACATGTACGCCTCGCTGGAGCCCTTCCACCTGACCTCCCTCGTCACGCACGACACGACCGGGACGCAGGTCAAGCTGGAGCGCGACATCAACAACTACATGATCCCGCTCTTCCAGTTCGCCACCTTCAGCGACGGCGACCTCGAATTCTGGCCGCAGCCCCCGATGACCTTCAAGGGGCGCGTCCACGCCAACGGCAACATCTACTTCGGCGGCGACATCACCTTCTTCGACCGCGTGACGACGGCCGCCGAGGCCGTCCGCAACAAGCTGCGCAACAACGCGAGCAACACCACTACGGTCGGCGGCCTCTTCGCGAGCGACCCGCGCTTCAAGGACAACGCGGGCCACACCGCCCACCTGACCATCGGCAGCGTCGTCAACGGGCCGAAGCTGACGCCGCAGCCGCGGACGGACGGGCGCGGCGACTTCACCGGCTCGCCCGACGGCACCGACAACAGCACCAACTGGCTGGCGACCTCGCTCGAAGCGATGACCCTCGCCAACGTCAACGACAAGTTCGGCGGCATGCTGCTCACCGCCAAGACCGGCGCGCGCAAGCTGCTCCTCCCGCTCCAGATCGACGGCCGCGCGCCCTTCGAGATCATCAAGCGGAGGATGGACGACGACAACGAAACGATGAAGCAGTCGCGCTACCACACGAAGGCCGAGGTCCGCATCCTCATCGACGACGAGTCGCTTCCGCCCGGCGTCGCGTCCAACGCCGCCGGCATCCCCTCGAACAAGGGCGTGAAACTCTCGGAGTGGATTCCGTCGGAGCTTGACGGGGGCAACGCCCTGCGCGTCGTGAACGACAGCGGCAACTACGTGACGACCTCGGCCGACTGGTACCAGGGCGACACCAGCAGCACCTCCACGAGGAAGAAGGCGCCGACGGTGCGCGCCGTGTGCAATAGCTACACCGGCAACATCCTGGCGACCGGCGCTAACGCCGACACCGGCGGGTTCTACGCCAAGACGACCGGCACGGCCCCGACCGAGTACACCCAGAACCTCTCCAAGCCGAACACCTGCACGGGGACGGGGGTGCTTAAGTCATCGAACGGGACGATCATCCCGCCGGGCTCCGGTATCAAGGGGCGCATCCTCATCGAGGTCGTCAGGGACGGGGTGGCCACCGACGTGACGCAGACCATCCTCAGCATGGGCGTGACCGTCGGCGAGCCGAACGCCATCGTCCACCTTCAGCGCCCGCTCTGGGCCGCCTTCATGCAGGGCAGCCGCGACCGCATGGGCGGGAACACCTACCTGACCTACTTCATGGAGAACAACGCCGCGGACAAGCGCTCGCTGGCCGACGGCGAGATCAAGACCGCGACCGCGAGCGGGCTGACGTTCAATGCCGCTGGCTTCATCAACACCTCGGACGCCAACTTCGACGACGCCCCACACGGCAACACCAGCACGACCTACTTCACGCCGACAATCTTGACCACATCGGCCATGTCGCGCGACGACAAGCCGTTTGACCCCGTCACCTGCACGCCGCAGTCTACCTGCAAGAACAACCTCAACCATCTCAACCAGATCGTCCCGATCAACGTCTACAACGTGCGCGAGGGGCACATCCTCGACACGGCGACCGCCACGTCCGTCTACACGCGCGGCATCACCTCGGTCGTCGAGCTGAACATGCGCAACCTGGCGCGCTGGATCGACGGCGCCTACGACAAGACCCTGCTCAAGAATCTGCCGGCCGCCAGCACCAACATCTCCAGTTCCGACGGCTGGGTCGTCTACGTCTCCGACCGCCGCGGCGACCGCCCCAAGTCGGAGAAAGACTCCAAGGGCAAGCTCATCACCACGACGAACGGGATGGTGGACAACGAGGACATCTACAACTACCCCGGCACAGCGGGCTCCACCCCCGAACCCGGCGAGGACGTGATTGACGTGGGCTTCGACTTCACCACGGGTGTCAACAAGGAGAAGAAGGGCTCGCTCCAGCGCGACATTCTGGAGATGCCCGACCCGGCGGCGCTGGGCGCGACCACGCTCAGCAACAGCCTCCCGGCCCCCGCCGGCTATAGCGACTCGGTGGCCGCCGGGCTCACCGCCCGATACCGGCGCTCCCTCGATGTCGCCCAGTACGCCACCTCGGGCCAGAGCATGACCAGCGCGACCAACTACGCCGGCGCGTCTGGCTACTACTTCCGCCGCGCCGTGCGCCTCTTCAACGGTGAGAACCTGATGCTGGCAGGCGGCAACGAAAAACTCTCCGCGACGAAGGGGCTGACGGTCGCGACCGAGAACATGGTCTACATCTGGGGCAACTACAACACGACCGGCATCAACGGTCAGCCCACCGGTGACTCGACGGAGAACGACCCCGACCGGACACCACAGCCGACCAACCGCTATCTCGGCAACCAAGTGCCGGCCTCCATCGCGGCGGACGCCTTCTTCCCGATCTCGAAGACATGGTACGACGCCATCAGCTCGGAGTACCCGGAGGGCGCCCTCTCCCGCGTCGCCGACGCGGGAACGTCCCCCGCGTCGAACCCCATCGCCATCGGTCAGGAGACCTCCGTGCGCGCGGGCATCATCGCCGGGACGACGTTGTCGGCGATGGTCGGCACCAGCGCGCCCACCAACCCCCTCCAGTGGCTTAACGGCGGCGTCCATAACTTCCCGCGCTTCCTCGAAACGTGGGGCGTCTCGGGCGGCTGGGAGAGGCGCTGGAACTACGCCGGCTCCTTCATCGTGCTCTACAACTCGACGCAGGCCCTCGGCCCCTGGAGCGTCACCAACTCGGTGAACTACTACCCGCCGACCCGTAACTGGACTTTCGACATCACCTTCACGAACCCGAACAAGCTGCCGCCGGGCACGCCGCAGTTCCAGTTCGTTCAGGCGACGGCCTTCCGCGAGACGCCCTGCAACGGCACTACGACCACGGTCGGCTGTAGCTGAGCGTGTGGCTCACAGGCGGTAGGCGCGGGTGCACATTCATCCCGGCGCACCCGCGCCGCTCGCTCGCCGCGGAGTCCGCACGAGTCCGTCGGCGGGTGTTTAGTCTTTGGGTTTGTCAAAGACATAATTCCCTAACGAGAAAGGCCGGACATTTAAGTCCGGCCTTTCTCGTTTTCACCGACGCGGCGACCGCTTCAGGCTTCAACGCTTCAGCGCGTAGAAGAGTCTCGTCGTCTCGATCCTGTGTTCCTCAGATGTGACGGCGGTTCTTCAGAATCTTGACGAAGGAGCCGGAGCGCAGCTCTTCGACGGTGAGGCCGCTCAGGCGGACGGCCTCCTCTTCGGTGAGGGCGCCGCAGTTGGTCGCGCGCAGGAAGTAGTTGAGCAGGCCCTGGCCCGTGGCGGCGTCGTCGAACACGTCGCCGACGAGCGTGGCGCGCGCGGCCTTCTCGACGAAGTTGCTCAGGCGCTCCGACGCCGGGCCGAGGCTTTCGAGGAAGAAGGTGTAGACGGCGGCGTAGCGCGTCGGGAGCTGTGCCGGGTGCAGGTCCCACCCCTGATAGAAGGCGTTCGTGAGCGAGTGCTGAATGTGCTCGTAGTGGAGCCGCCAGGCGCGGCCGACGGCGCGGCGGTTCTCCTCCTCCTGCTCTTCCGAGAGCGCGCCGCCCTCGGCGGGCGCGCGGTGCACCGGCACCGGCATGATGTTCGTCGCGCCGTCCGAGAGCCACACGCCCGTCCCGCCCAGAGCGACCTGCATCGCGTGGCGCGCGTAGTCGCACGCCGGGTGCGTCATGTGCTGGTGCGCCGCCGTGATCTGGCAGCTCGCCGTGTAGTCGTACGTGCCGAAGTGCGCCGCCGTGCAGCGCCCGCGCGCCTCCGCGACGAGCAGCGGCAGCGCGCACTCGCCGCGGTGGTCGATGATGGACTGAGTCGTCTCGACCATCAGCTCAAGCTTGAGCGAGCCGGCGGCCAGCCCCGACTCGCGCTCGAACAGGTCGAAGAGGTCTGCGAGCGCCGAGACCTGCTCGGGCACCGTGACCTTCGGCAGCGTGACGACGAAGTTCTCGGGTAAGCGACCGCCCGCCTCCGCCAACAGTGAAGTTAAGAAGATGTCGAGCGTGCGCGACGAACGCGCGTACAGCTCTTCGGTGAAGGGCTTGATGCGGATGCCGATGAAGGGCGGGAGCGTACCCGCCTCCAACCCGCGCGCGACCTCCGCGGCGGCCGAGGCGGCGTGGCCGTCCTCCTCTGCGTCGGGACGGTTGCCGTAGCCGTCCTCGAAGTCGATGCGGAAGTCTTCGACGGGCTCGCGCTTCAGCTTCTCCGCGACGCGCGCGTAGACCTTGTGCGCGAGCCACACGCCCGGGTGCTCTTTCTGAAACCCTGACTCGTCCTGCTCGATGGCGGCGCGCACCGAGGAGTCGTCCGAGACGGAGTCGGGCAGCTCTGCATGACCGGGGAGCTGAAGCGCGCGCGCGAAGACGGCGAAGTTCGGCGCGTACGTCTCAAGCGCGCGCCGCGCGAGCGCGCCGAGGCGCGGCGTCGTGTCGGACTTGAAGAGGTGCGCGCCGCCGTAGACCGTGTGCACGGGCTGGCGCCTGAAGGACTCGCCCGGGTAGCGCGCGGCGAACTCGCGGTTGGCCTCGCTCAGCCGCGCGGAAATCTCGCGCGTCTTCTCGCTCGTCAGCGTTGTTCTCATCGTCTCTCCTCGCTCGTGTCAGGCCGAAGCATTCTAACGCAGCGCCCCGCGGCCGCGCGAACGGGCGCCATCATTCTGTTGCCAAAAGCCCCGACTTATGTTTTAAGTCTTCGTCATGCCTCCGCCAGACCTTTGTATCCGCGGCCAGCGCGTCGTCACTCCCGACGGGGAAGTCCCGGCCGCGGTGCACGTGCGCGGCGGGCGCGTCGAAGTCGTGACGGGGTTCGAGGACGTGCCCGACGGTTGTCCTCTGGTCGAGGCCGGGGACGCGGTCGTGCTGCCCGGTCTGGTGGACTCGCACGTGCACGTCAACGAGCCGGGGCGGACGCGTTGGGAAGGGTTCGCTTCGGCGACGAGGGCGGCGGCGGCGGGCGGCGTGACGACGATTGTTGACATGCCGCTCAACAGCATCCCGCCGACGACCACGCCCGACGGGCTCAGTCAGAAGATAGAGGCTGCGAAGGGGCAGTGCCGCGTGGACGTGGGCTTCTGGGGCGGGCTCGTGCCCGGCAACCTCGGCCTGCTCGCCGCGCTCCAGGCGGGGGGCGTCGTCGGCTTCAAGTGCTTCCTCATCGACTCCGGCGTGCAGGAGTTCCCGAACGTCAAAGAGGGCGAGTTGCACGCGGCGATGTTCGAGCTGGCGCGTCTGGACGCGACGCTCATCGTCCACGCGGAGATGCCGGGGCCGGTCGAGGAGGCGTTCGCGTCCTGTTGCGCGGGAGAGGCGGCGGGCGACCCGCGTCAGTACGAGACGTTCCTGCGCTCGCGTCCGCGTCAGGCGGAGGACGAGGCGGTCGCGCTCCTGCTGCGGCTCTGCCGCGAGACGGGCGCGCGCGTCCACGTCGTCCACCACTCGTCGGCCGATGCGCTGCCGCTGTTGCGCGAGGCCAAGTCGGCCGCGCTCCCCTTCACCGCCGAGACGTGCCCGCACTACCTCACCTTCGCGGCCGAAGAGATTCCCGACGGCGCCACCGAGTTCAAGTGCTGCCCGCCCGTGCGCGAGCGCGAGAACCGCGAACAGCTCTGGCGGGCTCTGGCCGACGGCACCATCGACATGATCGTCTCCGACCACTCGCCCTGCCCGCCCGAGATGAAGCGCCGGCCCGAGGGCGACTTCATCAAGGCATGGGGCGGCATCAGCTCTTTGCAGTACAGGCTGCCCGTCGTGTGGACGGAGGCGCGGAGGCGCGGCCACGACTTCCGAGACCTCGCGCGCTGGCTCTCGCGTGAGCCGGCGCGGCTCGCCGGGCTCTTCGGCCGCAAGGGCGCCATCAGTCCGGGTCGCGACGCCGACTTCTGTCTCTTCGACCCCGCGGCGAAGACGCGCGTCAGCGCGGAGACGAACTATCATCGGCATAAGCTCACGCCTTACGACGGCCTTGAGTTCGACGGCGCGGTCGTGGCGACCTACCTGCGCGGCGAGAAGATTTACGACCGCGGCGAGTTTGCCGAGAAGCCGACGGGCACGCTGCTGCTGTGGGAGCCGCCGAAGAGAGAGCCGTCCATCTGGGACGACTTTGAAGACGACTTTTAACGGCTGACGGAGGAAGATGACTTCTGAGTTCACGAACCTCGTTGACCTCGCCTCGGAGCGTCTGGGCGGCGCCGTTGTTTACGCCAACGACGACTTCTTCGCGCCGAAGGAGAATCTGTTGAAGGCGTCGGCGCCCGTCTGGCAGGAGGGCGTGTACACCGAGCGCGGGAAGTGGATGGACGGCTGGGAGTCGCGCCGCCGCCGCACGCCGGGCTTCGACTGGTGCCTGATCCGTCTCGGCGCGCCGGGGCGCGTGCGCGGCGTGGTCGTGGACACGAGTTTCTTCCGCGGCAACTTCCCCGAGGGCTGCGCACTCGAAGGCTGCGCGGCGTCGCCGAACGCGGACGCGGAGGCCCTGACGGCCGAGTCGGTCGAGTGGGTTGAGCTGCTGCCGCAGTCTAAACTCGAAGGCCACTCGCAGAACGAATTCTCAGTCACGCCGGACGAGCGGGTCACGCACCTGCGTTTCAAGATTTACCCGGACGGCGGCGTCGCGCGCCTGCGCGTCTACGGCGAGGTCGTGCCCGACTGGGACTCCATCAGGCGCGCGGGCGGGCTCGTAGACCTCGCGGCGGTCGAGAACGGCGGGATGGTCGTCGCCACGAGCGACGAGTTCTTCGGCCACCGGCACAACCTCATCATGCCGGGGCGCGCCGCCGACATGAGCGACGGCTGGGAGACGAAGCGGCGGCGCGGCCCCGGCCACGACTGGTGCGTCATACAGCTCGGCGCGCGCGGGACGATCAGACGCGTCGAGGTGGACACGGCGCACTTCAAAGGTAACTTCCCCGAGAGCTGCTCGCTCGAAGTCTGCGAGGCGCCTCCGGACAGGCTCGCGCCGGGCGAGTCGTACCTCACCTTCGCCGACTGGCACGAGCTTCTGCCGCGCACGAAGTTGCAGGCGCACACGCGCCACCTCTACGAGGCAAAGTTGGCGGACGCGGGCGCGGCCACGCACGCGCTCTTCCGCATCTACCCGGACGGCGGCATCAGCCGCCTGCGGCTTTACGGGAGCCTCGCCGACGATGCCTGACCTCAAAGACCTCGAAGGGCCAATCGGGAAGTTGAACCGCCTCTCGGCGGATGAGACGCGCGCGGCGCTGCTGGCGTGCTGCGGCTCGACGCGCTGGGCCGACGCGGTGGCGGCGCTCAGGCCCTTCTGGGACGTGGGGCAGCTGCTCAACATCGCGGGGCGCGTCTGGCGCGAGCTGCCGCGCGAGGACTGGCTCGAAGCCTTCCGCGCGCACCCGAAGATCGGCGAGTCGCAGGCCCCAGCGCGAGACGGGCGCCGCGGCCCGTACGTGGGCGGAGGGCGAGCAGGCGCGCGCGCGCGAAGCATCGGACGAGACGCTCGGCGCGCTCTCGGAAGCGAACCGCGAGTACGAAGAGCGCTTCGGCTTCATCTTCATCGTCTGCGCCACGGGCAGGTCTGCGGAAGAGATGCTCGCGCTCCTGCGTGAGCGCATCAACCACGACGCGGAGACAGAGCTGCGCGTCGCGGCCGGCGAGCAGTGGCGCATCACGGAGCTGCGGCTCAGGAAGTTCTTCAACGTCAAATGAGCGGCATCACGACACACGTGCTCGACACCGCGCGGGGGCGCCCCGCGGCGGGCGTGCCCGTCACGCTCGAAGCGAAAAGTGAAGAGGGCTGGCGCGTCGTCGGGCGCGGCGCGACGGACGCGGACGGGCGCCTGCGCGACCTCGCGCCTGCCGGCTTCGTCCTGAGCGAGGGCGCGTACCGGCTCACGTTCGACGCGGGCGCTTACCTGTCGGCCGCGGGCGCCGAAGGTTTCTACACGGAGGTGGTCGTGAGCTTCGTCGTCCGCGACGCGGCGGCGCACTACCACGTGCCTTTGCTGCTGAGCCCTTTCGGCTACACGACCTACCGCGGGAGCTAACGGGATGAAACTTTCACCCGAGTTAAGCGAGTGGCTCAACCTGCTCGCGCGCTGGTTCCACGTCTTCGCGGCCATCCTCTGGGTCGGCTCGACCTTCTACTTCACGTGGCTCGACGGCCGCTTCCAGGAGGAGGAGCGCGCGGCCAGAGAGGAGGGCGGCGACCCCGAGGTGTGGATGGTGCACAGCGGCGGCTTCTACGTCGTCGGCAAGCGCAAGACGCCCTCGCTCAAGCGCCTCCACTGGTTCCGTTGGGAGGCGGCCTCGACGTGGCTGAGCGGCATGGTGCTGCTCACGCTCCTCTACTACCACGGCGGCCTGATGGTGGACGCGTTCGTGCGCGACATCGGCCCGTGGACGGCCGGGGGGTTCGGCGTCGGGATGCTGATCGTGGGGTGGGTCGTCTACGACCTGCTGGTGCGTTCGCCGCTGGGCCGCAACGAGAAGGCGTTCGCCGCCGTGGCCTACGCGCTCGTGGTCGGCGCCGCCTACCTCTCGACGCGCGTCCTGAGCGCGCGCGCGGCCTTCATCCACGTCGGCGCGACGCTCGGCACCATCATGTTCCTCAACGTCTGGATGCGCATCCTGCCCGCGCAGCGGCGCATGATCGCGGCCGTCAAAGAGGGCAACGCGCCCGACCCGCGGGAGGGCGCCAGCGCCAAGCTGCGCTCGAAGCACAACACCTTCATCGTCGTCCCCGTCGTCTTCACGATGATCAGCAACCACTACAACCTCGTCCTCGGCCACGAGTACAACTGGGTCATCCTCTCGGCGCTCGTCCTCGTGGGCTGGGTCGCCGCGAAGTTCATCCGCCGCGCGTAAGGGAAGTTGTGATGGGTTCAGTCGGAGCGCCGGAGCGCGTAGGGAGCGAGACGTGGGCCGAGTTCTGCGGGCGCGTGGACGCGGCGCTCGCGGAGTACGTGCGTACGGGGCGCGCGCGCGTGGGCTACCGCGGGTGGTGCGTGACGCTGGACACGAACGTCGTGCCGGCGGGCGCGGCGGCGGCGGTCGTCACACGTATGCGCGCGCCGTTCGTCGGGCGCGGACAGTTTCGCTTCAAGCTCCAGCGGCGCGACCTGCTCGACGCGCTCGCGCGGCGCCTGCGCATCCATTCGAGCGAGACCGGCCAGACGGACTTCGACCGCGAGTTCGTCGTCCGCTCCGAGAACGACGCGGCCGTCAGACGGCTGTTCGACTCGCCCGACATTCGCCGCCTCATACAGTCGCAGCCCTCCATCAACCTCGAAGCGCGCGGCGGCGACGGCCCCTTCGGCGCGAGCCTCCCCGAGGGCGTGGACGAGTTGGTGCTGCGCGCGCCCGGCTTCGTCACCGACGCCGAACGCCTCCGACGCCTCTTCGCCCTCTTCGCACTCATCCTCGACCGCCTCTGCGAGACCGGCGTCGCCTGCGACGACGAGCCCAGCGTCACCCTCTAAATCTCAATTCGAGATTTGTAATTCTTACTTGTACCAACTCGCGATGGTGAAGCGCGCGCCGCGTGTGACGAGCTCGACCTCGTGCGTGGTCTCGGCGCGGAAGAGGACGAGCGCGCCGGCCTCCCCTTTGAACTTCAAGGGCTCGGACATGTCGCGCGGGTGGAAGACGAGCGCGCCGCCGCGGTACGTCTCCGGCGAAGGGTTGTCTGACTGACTGTTGAGGAAGATGACGGCGGAGACTTTTCGTGCTTCGCGCTCCGAGCGGAGCATGCCGGTGTTGCCGTCCTGGTGCGCGACGAAGTAGTCGCCCTCCGCGTAGCGCAGGAACTGCGGCTCCTCAAGCTCGCCGAGGCTCAAGCCGAAATGGCGCTCGGCCGCGCCCGTTCGTGAGAGCAGAAGTCGCCTGACGAGTTCTTCGACCTCGCGCGGCGGCGAGACGCGCGTCGTGCGGCGCACGCGCTCGTCCAATGCGCCCGAGTCGCCGCGCCCGTAGACGGTCGCGGGACGCCCCGACGACGCGCGCACTGCGGCGAGCACCGCGGCGAGCGCGGCCGGGTCGAGGAAGCCGCGCTCGACGAAGAGGTCGGGGACGGCCGTCGCTTCGCGCGTGTTCATCGAGGCCCCGAGCCGATGGGGTCGCCCGGCGGCGCGGGCGGCGGCGTCGTGCGCTTGCGCGGCGCGTCGGGGCGCGCGAGGAAGCGCTCGATCTCTTCGCGCGTCGAGCGCAAGTGCGCGTCCGTCGGGTCGAAGCCGATGGCGTTGCCACCCTTCGCCGTGTCGCTCAGCAGGAGCCAGCGCAGCCCTTCGGCCGCGACCCCGCGCACCTGCGGCGCGGCGTTGTCGTCGGCCGCCAAATCCATCAGGCGCGCGACGACGAGGCTCTGCACGGCGCGCTGGACGGCGGCGTGGTACGGGTCGCGCGGCACGGGCTCGCGCCAGGTGCGCGCCAGGAGCGCCTGCACCACGTCGCCGAAGTCGGGGTTCGACTTGTCGAGCGAGTGGAACTGGATGAGGCGCGCGGCGCGGCGCGGTTCGAGCAGGCGCGAGACGGCGAGGTCGGCCGAGACGACGGCCGCGGCCAAGGGGTCGAAGGCCGGGTCGGTGCGCTTCGCGAACAACTCCTGCGTGCCGCCCTCGTAGCCGAACGCGCGCGGCGGAATCAGTTGGAGGATGCGCGGCGGCACCGCCAGCTCTTCCAGCTTGAGCGTGTCGAGCACGGCCGCGAGCGCGTCGCGCTGGCGCGCGGCCGGGACGATCTGTTGCACCTCGGCCGGGCTCGGCGCGCCCGCCGCCGTCTTCACCGCGTAGGTGTAGTAGAGGCCGCCGACCGACTTGACCGCCGCCTGAAGTTGATAGCGATGATGCAGGTAGAGCGGCAGGAACTTCGCTTCGAGCAGCGAGAGCGGCGTGCCCGCCGGCACGTTCGCGAGCCCGAACTGCCGGAGCGCGATGCGCCGCACCTCCATCTCGTGGCGGAGCGAGGCGACGGGGTCGGCGCCGTTGTCCCAGAGGCTCGCGAGCGGGTGCGCCGCGCCCGCCGGCCGCGCGTCGTCGTCCGAGATGAAGAGCATCCCGGCCCGCACGCCTTCGCCCAAGACCTTCTCAAGCCCGGCCGCCTCGTCGGCGCCCGCGGGGAACTGCGCGTACGCGTACGTGATGGCGAACTTGTCGTACGCGCCGATCCCTACGGCGTACGCGTTCGAGAGGTCGAGTCTGCCGTCCTTAATCTCGACGAGCGGCGCCGGGTAGTCCATCACCGACGCGCGGCCGTACGTGCTCGCGGCGAAGTTGTGCGCGAGGCCGAGCGTGTGGCCGACCTCGTGCGCGGAGAGTTGCCGTATGCGCGCGAGCGACATCCGCGCCGGGTCGCCCGCGGGGTCGAGCTGCGCGAGATATTCGGCGTCGTCGCCGCCCATCGCGCCCATTTCACAACCCGACCAGCTTGAGCCCGTGCCGCGCGTCGCGTCGCCGAAGACGGGGACGAGCCCCGTGCCGATGCAGGCAGTCCTGCCGGATGCGCTGCGAGTCGAGCGTGACGACGCCCTTGATGATCTCGCCGGTGCGCGGGTCGATGACGCCTGAGCCGTAGGCCCAGCCGCGCGTGGAGCGGTGCACCCAGTTGATGATGTTGTAGCGCGCGTCCATCGGGTCGGCGTCGGGCGGAAGAATCTTGACCTGAAAGGCGTCGCGGAAGCCCGCGGCCTCGAACGCCTGCGCCCACCACGAGGCGCCCTCGACGAGCGCGCTGCGTATCGGCTCGGGCGCGCCCGCGTCCACGTAGTAGACGATGGGCTTGACGGCTTCGGAGACGGCCGCCTGCGGGTCTTTCTTCTCAAGGCGGTGGCGGATGATCCAGCGCTTCTCAAGCGGCTCGGTGAACGGCGAGGCGTAGTCGTAGAACTCGACGGCGTTGACGCCGACGCGCGGGTCGAGCTTGCGTGGCTTGTAGCCCGCGTCGGGCAGCTCGACGAGCGAGTGGTGCTGGCGCACGGTGACGGCCTGCGGCGTTGGGCACGGTCTCGCGCACGAGCGCGCCCGTCTGCCCCTCGGTCGTGAAGGTGAGCGTCGTCTCGACCTCTGTGTTCTTGGGGAAGGCTTTCGTGCGCGGAAGATAGAAGGCGCTGCGCGACTCGTCGAGCCGGTACTGCCCCTGGTTCGACTCGCGCAGGCGTTCGGCCACGCCGTGCGCGTCGCGCAGGAAGAACGCGGTGGCGTCCACGAGCACGCGCGCGCCCTCGGCCGCCTCCACCTTGAAGCCCCAGATGACCGAGCGCGCGAACGACTCTGCGACGGCGCGCCGCTCGGCCGCGTCCGCCGTGATGGCGCGGAAGCGTTGCGGCGGCTCGACGAGGAGAACCTTCGGCCCGACGCGCTCGAAGTGTACGACGCGCGTGCCGCCGAGCTGCCCGCGGTCGAGCCCCAGAGGGTTCGAGCCGACGCCCGTCGGCAGAGAGACCTGATAGAGGAACTCCGAGTCGAAGCGCGGAATCTCCAGCAGGAGTCTGCCGCCTTCGGCGTCCCAGTAGAGCGGGAAGTAGCCGTCGAGCTTTTGCAGCCCGCGCGTCAACTCCGCGAAAGACTTGCGCCCCTGCCGCTCCTGCGCCGCCGCGGGCGCGAGGACGAGAAGCGTGAAGAAGAGTGTGAGAAGTGTATGTCGCATGATCTTTTTCCTGTCTCGCCGCGACCCGACGCCGTGAAGCTCGCCTCTAAACTCGCGAGTTCAGACTTTAATTGAAGCGTGTGCGTAAATCGCCGCGTCGGCGGCGTCTGAGTTTAGCCCGGCCTTGAAAGGCCGGGGCCGCCGACGGTTATGAGTGCCGCGTCGCGTCGGCGACGGCTGAACGATTCAGGCGTCGCCGACGCGACGCGGCGGTGCCTCATTCATCTCAACCCGGCCTTGCAAGGCCGGGCTACATTCAAGCGCCGCTCCGCGGCGGATTTGTGTACAGCCTTCACTTTAAATACGCGCGTGTAAGGTCCTTCACGCGCGCGCGTAAGCTTCAACTTCGCGGAAGAGGGCTTTAATTCCGCGGAAGAGAGTTTTAATTCCGCGCGTTAAAGCTTCAATTCCGCACGTGAAAGCTTTAGTTTCGTGGAAGAAAGCTTTAATTCCGCGCGTGAAGACTTTAACTCCGTGGATGAAGGCTTTAATTCCGCGTGTTAAAGCTTTAATTCCGCGGAAGAAAGCTTCAATTTCGTGGAAGAAAGCTTTAATTCCGCAGGTGAAGGTTTCAATTCCGCAGGTGAAAGCTTCAATTCCGCAGGAGAAGAGCTTCAACTCATGAGTTAAAAATCCTCTTCCGCAAATTTACAACCGCGTTCACCTGAACACGACCCATCGCCGGGAGCGCAGACTAAAGAAGAAGCGGAGGCAGTCCCGCTGTCGCGCAGTTGCGCGTTGACCGCCCCGAGGTCTTTCGTCTTCAAGCTCATTCCAGACCGACATCGCTTCGCGGAGGCGACGTTGCAGGTCGGCGGATGCCGCCGCGGCCTGCGTGGCAGGCGCGGCGTCGGCCTGTTGCAGCACGCCGTAGAGCGTCGCAAACTGCGTGTGAAGCTGGCTGAAGTCCGGCGCGCCCGCGCCCGCGCCGCCCCCGAGGGCGGCGGCCTTCTTGTCGAGCGCCGTCAGCGCGTCAACCACGGCGGGAGGAAGGGTTGCGGCGCGCGTGCGCAGTTCGTTGACCTGCGCTCTCAACTGCTTGAGCCCCGCGAGCGCGTCGAAGGTCTCGGTCATCCCCTCGGCCGCCTGCGCGGAGAGCACGAACTGCTGTTCGAGTCCGGCGCGCGGCGTCTTGACACGCGGGTCCATCTCGACGCGGAGCGTGCGCGTCGAAGTCTTCCCCGCGGCCGTCAGCTTCAGCGTGTAGTCGCCGGGAAGCACCGAGGGGCCGAGCGGGTTGCGCGGCGTGTCGCGGTAGATGGCAGAGATGGGGAACTCGCGCCGCTGCGCCTTCGGCTCCGGATAGTGCAAGTCCCAGACGAAGCGCTGCATCCCACGCGACGCGGGCAGCACGCGCGGCGGGCGAACCCAGTAGGTCGGGTGGGCCAGCTCCTTCTCGTCAACGAACTCGGGTCGGTCGTCGCTGCGGAAACGTCGGACGAGCTTGCCCTCGCGGTCGAAGATTTCGAGGATGACGGGCGTCGTCGCTTCCGTCTTCAGAAAGTAGTTGATGACGGCGCCGTCGGGCGGGTTCTGCCCCGCCGGCTCTTCGGGCGGGAGCGGCGTGTCGGTGTTGACGTTGCGTCGGACGCGGTAGGCGACCTGCGGCGCGAAGAGGAAGGCGTCGGACGATGCGACCGAACCGTCTATCTGCCGGAGCGGCGTGATGTCGTCGAGAATCCAGAAGGAACGCCCGTGCGTGCCGACGACGATGTCGTCGCGGTGGACGACGAGGTCGCGGATGGAGGTCGCGGGCATGTTGAGACGGAGCGGCTGCCACTCGTCGCCGTCGTTGAACGAGACGTAGACGGCGCGCTCCGTGCCGGCGAAGAGCAGACCCTCTGCGCACGGGGTCTTCGCGCACGGCGTTGACGGGGTCGTGCGGGCAAGCCCTTCACAATCTCCGTCCACGTCTTCCCGCCGTCGTGCGTGCGGTAGATGTGCGGGCGGAGGTCGTCGAGGCGGAAGCGGTTGACGGCGGCGTAGGCCGTCTGGTCGTCGAAGTGTCCGGCGTCGATGATGGAGACCTTGCTCCACGAAGTCAGCGCGGGCGGCGTGATCTCCTTCCAACTCTTCCCGCCGTCGCGCGTGACGTGGATGAGGCCGTCGTCGGTGCCGACCCAGATGGTGTTCGCGTCCCTGTGCGAAGGCGCGACCGTGTAGATGACGCCGCGCCGCGGCATCGTGGCCATGTCGGGCTTACGGTAGACGCCGATTGACTCCGGGCATGTCGTAGCTCTCGCGCGTGAGGTCGGGGCTGATGACCTCCCACGAGTTCCCGCCGGTCGTCGTCTTGAACAGAACGTTACCCGCGTAGAAGAGCACGCGCGGGTCAACGGGCGAGAAGAGCACGGGCGCGGTTCGGAGGAACCTGTACTTGCCCGTGCGCACGGCTTCGGGCGCGATGTTGACCACCTGTCCGGTCGTCTTGTCGAAGCGCGAGAGCTTGCCGCCGTAGACGATGTTCGGGTTCAAGGGGTCCGCGGCGACGTAGCCGTACTCTTCGGCGCCGACGGTGCGCCAGTCGCGGAAGGTGATGGCGCCGTTGTCGCCGCGGCTCGTCGTCCCGACCGAGCCGCTCTCCTGCTGACCGCCGTAGACCCAGTATGGAAACTGGTTGTCGGTCGAGACGTGGTAGAACTGCGCGGTCGGCTGGTTGTACCAGCTCGACCACGTGCGCCCGCCGTTGACGGTGATGGTCGCGCCCTGGTCGGTCGCCATCAGGATGATCTGCGGGTTCTCCGGGTTGATCCAGATGGTGTGATAGTCGTCGCCGCCGGGCGCGCCCTTCAACGCGTGGAAGGTCACGCCGCCGTCGGCCGAACGGTACGCGGCGATGCTGCCCGTGTAGACGACATCGGGGTCGCGCGGGTCAACTTTCATCTCGGCGAAGTCGCTCCCGCGCGCCCACACGCGCGCCTCGTCGGTGACTCTGCGCCACGACTCGCCCGCGTCGTCCGAGCGGTAGATGCCGCCGAGCTGCGGCGCGTCCACGGTGGCGTAGAGGCGCCGCGGTTCGCTCGGCGCGACGGCGATGCCGATGCGCCCCAAGCCCTGCTCGAAGGTCGGCAGGCCCTTCGTCAACTGCCGCCACGTCGTCCCGCCGTCCGTCGATTTGAAGAGGCCGCTGCCCGGCCCCTGCCACGCGCCGTTCTCCCAAGGCCCCTGCCGCGCCTGCCACATCACCGCGTAGAGGGTGCGCGCGTTCGCCGGGTCGAAGGCGAGCGCGATGGCGCCCGTGTTCTCGTCCTTGTAGAGGACCTTCTCGAAAGTCTTGCCGCCGTCAAGTCGAGCGGAAGACGCCGCGCTCCTCGTTGGGGCCGTAGGGGTGGCCGAGCACCGCGACGAAGAGGCGTTCGGGGTCGCGCGGGTCAACGAGGATGGAGCCGATCTGCTGGCCGTCGCGCAGGCCGAGGTGATGCCCACGTGCGCCCGCCGTCGGTCGATTTATACATCCCGTCGCCGGTGGAGAGGTCGGGTCGCTGCAAGCCTTCGCCGCTGCCGACGTAGACGGTGTCGGGGCGCGAGGGGGCGACGGCGAGGGCGCCGATGGAGCCGGTGGGCTGCTCGTCGAAGATGGGCGTCCAGGTGTGGCCGTAGTCGTCGGTCTTCCAGACGCCGCCGTTGTTGACGCCGATGTAGAAGACGTTGGGGCGGCCCGGGCACGCCCGTCGCGCCGACGGTGCGCCCCGCGCGGAACGGGCCGATCATGCGCCAACGCATCGACTGATAGAGCCGCTCGTCGAACTGCTGCGCGTGCGCGGCGAAGGCGGCGAAGGCGATTAAGAGAAGCGGCAGGACGCGGCGCGGCAGGGTCACGAGTGGCTCCTCTGATTTAAACGTGAAGCATGTGTAAATCGCCGCGGAGCGGCGCATGAGTTTAGCCCGGCCTTTCAAGGCCGGGTAAACGTTGTACCGAAGACGGCCGCGTCGCGTCAGCGACGCCTGAGTCAGTTCAGGCGTCGCTGACGCGACGCGGACACGTTATGTTGCGCTCCATCCCGGCCTTGAAAGGCCGGGCTAAATTCACTCGCCGCTCCGCGGCGGCTTGCCACATATCCGCGATTAAACGTCGAACCCGCGCAGGGGCATACGAGCGCCGCGGCGCAGCCAGTTGTCTGCGGGATAGCGCGCGCCCGCCTCGACGACGTGGAGCGTGTAGGCGTGGCGCGAGCGCGGGCTGCGGTTGGCGCGGCTCAGGTGCGGGAGCAGTCCGTGGAGCAGGACGAGCGCGCCCTTCTTCACCTCCAGCGGCACGAGCCCTTCGGTCGGCCAGGGGCTCTCGTCATAAGTCTCGAAGCGCGTGCCGCCGCCCGCGGCGCGCAGGAAGCGCGACTTCAGGCCCGGCCTGATGCCCGCCCGCGAGCGCCCACAGACAGCCGTTCTCGGCGCCCGCATCTTCGAGCGCGAACCAGAGCCCCGTCACGGTCAAGGGCTCGGTGTAGAGGAAGGTCGCGTCCTGGTGACACGTCACCTCGCCGCCGATGCGCGGCTGCTTGAAGATGTACATCGACTGCACGAGCAGCGGCTGCGGTAGCCGAGCGAGCCGACGAGGGACTTGAGCGCCGGAGTCCGCGAGAAGTTGTCGAAGACCGGGTCGAGGTCGTGCAGGGCGTGGCCGATCTTATTTATCGAATGCGCCTTCTCTTTAACCAAGCGACCCTCGGAATCGAACGCGTCCTCCTCGAAGAAGAAACGGACCTTGTCGCCCGAGTCGAGAAAGTATTCGTCGCTCCTGCGCGTCTGCGCACGCGTGGTGAAGACGGAGAGGAGTTCGCCCGGCTCGAACGCCTCGACCAGCTCGTCCGCACGCGCGCGCAGGCGGTCGCACTCCGACGGCCCGACGAAATCCTCCAGCACGAGGAAGCCTTCGCGCTCGTAGGTCGAGAGCTGTGCGGGCGTGAGCATCAGTTGAGAAGTTGAAATTTCAAATTCGGGATTTGAAATTGTCCTCATCTCCCGCGCGCGGCCGACGAGTTCTGGACGAAGGCGGCGGCGTCGCGCTTGAGCTGCGCGAGCGAGGTCTGGTCGATGTACATCATGTGCCCGGCCTCGTAGAAGGTCGAGGTCACGTTACCGCGCAAGGACGGGTCGAGCGCCATGTGGCGCAGCGTGTACTCGGCCGCGAAGTAGGGCGTCGCGAGGTCGTAGTAGCCCGAGGCGACGAAGAGCTTCATGTAAGGGTTCCTGGTGAAGGCGCCGCGGAGCGCCTCGCTCACGTCGGCGTAAGAGTTGTCGGCGCCGAAGTCCCAGCGGCCGACGCCGCCGCCGAGGATGTAGTATTCGAGGTCGGAGCGGAAGCCGAGTTCGGCGCGCACGTACTGGTTGAAGGTCGCCGTGTAGGGCGGGCGGATCGCGGCCATGCTCGGGTCGAATTCGGGCGTCGCGTCGGCGGCCGTCGCGTCCATGCCCTTGAAGCGCCCGTCGAGCCGGCCCACGGTGCGCCGCTGGTCGCGCAGAAGCTCCTTGTCGAAGCGCTGAATCTCGATGCGCAGGTCGCTGTTGTCGAGGAACGTCTTGCTCAGACCCGTGTAGCGGTTGAGGCGGTCGATGACCTCCTGCCGCTCGGCCGGCGTGAGCCGGTCGCCCTTCGCCAGCGCCACGGTGTAGTCGGTCGCGGCCCAGCGCTCGACCTCGTCGAGGAACCGCCGCAAGTCCATGCCCTGCACGTCCGCGGCCAGCCGCTTGTGATACCACGCGATGGCCGCGTAGGTCGGGAGGAAGAGGACGTAGGGCAGGTCGTTGCCGCGCGCGAAGCGCGCCGTCTGGAAGTTCATGATGGTCGAGATGAGCATCACGCCGTTGAAGGCGATGCCGCGCTCGATGAGATA
Source organism: uncultured Acidobacteriota bacterium (assembly GCA_963726735.1). Lineage (GTDB taxonomy): Bacteria > Acidobacteriota > Blastocatellia > Pyrinomonadales > Pyrinomonadaceae > QHXN01. Next base: position 485,586 of record CAVSDM010000016.1, on the reverse strand, counting down.
GCCGGAGAGCCCCGCGGCGCGCGTCGTGCCGTAACTCTCGCCGACGAGGAAGAGCGGCGAAGTCCAGCGGCTGTTCCTGACGAGGTAGAGGCGTATGAACTCGCCGACCGACTGGATGTCGCCCTGCAAGCCCGAAGTAGCGGCTCGCGAGGTCGGGGCGCGCGGCGCGGCTGTAGCCGGTGCCGACGGGGTCGATGAAGACGAGGTCGGTGAAGTCGAGCCACGTCTGCTCGTTGTCCACGAGCTGGAAGGGCGGCGGCGGCATCGCGCCGTCGGGCATCATCTGCACGCGGCGCGGGCCGAGAGCGCCGAGGTGGAGCCAGACCGAGGACGAGCCGGGGCCGCCGTTGAAGGAGAACATCAGCGGCCGCGCGCGCCGCGTCATTCACGCCGTCGAGCGTGTAGGCCATGTAGAAGATGCGCGCCTCGGTCTCGCCCGCGCGCCGACTTGAGCGGCATGACGCCGGTCGTCACCGTGTAGCGCAGCGTGCGCGAGCCGACCCGTATCTCGTGCCGCGTGACGGAGGGCGGGCCGTCCGTCGTCGCGGCGTCGCGCTCGCCGGGCGTGGGGGCTGGAGTCGCGCCGGCCGTGCGCTGCGCGCCCTGCGGAGCGGCGGGGCCGGGCTGCGCCGGGGTCGGCGTCTGAGTCGCAGACGGCGTCTGTGTCTGCGCCGGCGGGCGCCTCCTGCGAAGGCGCGGGCGTCTGGGCCGCGGCCGGCGCCGCCGCCGCCGAAGGCAGAGCGCGAACAGGAGCGCGAACTTTTCGATGTAGAACTTCCCCTCGTGTGACGGGCGTGTGCGTGGCCTCGCATCTGTGCGTGTGGACCTCCGGTCGGAATGGTTGTTCAGGTTAAGTCGCGGACTGCGCCGCTGTCAAAACGTTTGCGCGCGGTAAAAGTTTCAGAGCGCGGGCGCACTCTGTCCTCAGAGGCGGACGGTCTCGCGGCGGCCTCCGAGGTATTGGAGCCAGAGCAGGCGCGCGGCGACGGCGCGCAAGGGGCGCCACGGTTCGGCGAGCGCGTCCAGCTCGGCCGCGGTGGGGCGCGCGGGCAGGCGCTTGACCTGTCGCGCGGCGAGTTGGAGCGCGAGGTCGCCCGCGGGCCACGCGTCGGGCGGAGCAGCGCGCGCAGCAGGTAGATTTCGGCCGTCCACGCGCCGATGCCTTTGAGTCGCGTCAGCTCGGCGCGCGCCTCGTCGTCGCTTAACGAAGAGAGCTTCGACAGGTCAAGCTCACCGTCAACGACGGCGCGCGCGAGGAGGCGGCAGTAGAGAGTCTTCTGCCGGCTGAAGCCGAAGGCGCGGAGCTGCGCGTCGTCGAACTTGAGAAAGCTTTCGGGCGTGACGTTTGACGCGGCCGCGCGCAGGCGCTCGAAGGCCGCGAGCGCCGAGGCGAGCGAGACCTGCTGTTCGAGTATCGTGAGGACGAGAGTCGCGAAGCCCTCCTCGCGCTCCCACAAGGGAGGCATCCCGTAAGCGCGCGCGATGCGCGCGAGGTCTGCGTCCCTTCCGACAGCAGCCCTCACGCCCGCGCGCGAGCGAGGCCCCGTCAGTCTCTTCGGCGCGGCTGTTTTCGGCGACATGCGGCGAGCTTAACAAATGTCTACTTCGTCTTCGCTCTTCCTCTTCCTCTTCCTCTTCCGCCTCGGCGCGGAGGCCGAGGCGCATGGCGTCGAAGGCGGGGAGGCGCGCGGGCGCGGGCATGGGCGAGGCGGCGCCGCGTGCGGAGAACCAGATGGCCTCGTTGAGGACGCGCGGGTCGGCCATGTCCGCGTGCTCCATGTCCTGCTCGGCGGTGCGGCGCATCCAGTAGAGCGCGGCGGCGTCGTGCGCCTCGGGCGTGAGGAGGTTGTCGAGCGCGACCGCGGGCAGGACGGCTTTGTAGGGACGGAGGTCTGCCTCGCGCCGGAAGATGTCGACGGGCACGGCCGTCGCGTCGAGCAGGTTCAGAGGCTCCATGCCGAGCAGCAGCCCGATGGTGCGGATGAAGCTGACCGTGTTGTGGAACTCGTGGACGAGCGCGCCGGGGCGGTTGTAGGCGCTGATGAGGAGCGCGACCGAGCGGTGGCAGTCCACGTGGTCGGGGCCGTCCTGCGCGTCGTCCTCGACGACGAGGATGGCCGTGTCCTTCCAGTAAGGACTGTTCGAGACGGCCTCGACCAGGCGGCCGAGCGCGTAGTCGTTGTCGGCGACGTAGAACTGCGGCGTCGGCCTGCCGGCGTCGACGCCGGTCGGTGTGGTCGTTCGGGAGCCTGACGATGGAGAAGTTCGGCAACTGCTCGCCGCGCCCCGTCTCGCGCGCGGCGACGAAGCCGCGGAACTCTTCGAGCCAGACGGCCATGCGCGAGTAGCCGCGCAGCCGCGCGTCCGGATGGTCGGGGACTGACGAGCGGGTCGGACGTCGCCGTCCGGACTCGCGCGCCGCGCGGTAGGACTCGACCGTGATGGCGTCGGGCGTCTGCATGTTGAAGTTGCGGAAGGCGTGGCTGTGGTGGCCTTCGAGCGAACGCTTCGTCGGGACGGCCGAGACCGTCGGCGTGAGGTCGGGGTAGCGCTTCGCCCTGTTAGTCCTGTACGAGACCACGTCGGCCTCGGAGGCGGTGCCGACGAACTCGCCGTAGTTGCGGTAGGTGAGCCCCGCGCGCGCCGCCGCGTCCCAGAGGTAGAGCGTCTCGGGCTCGGTCACGTCGCGCCGGCCGTGGAGGTAAGGGATGTAGCGGCGGAAGAAGTCGGCCATCTCCTCGGCCCCCGTCGTCCGGCCGAAGACGGGCGGCGCGCCCGTCTTCGGCCAGATGTTGGGCATGCGGTTGAAGCCCTCGTAGTCGTAGGTGCGGCCGCGGCCGGAGTAGTCCCAGCGATAAGCCTTGTCGAGGTAGTCGGTCGAGAAGGCGGCCGTAGACCAGTTGTGGCCGTCGGGGCTCGCCTCGGCGTTGACGAAGAAGCGGTCGAAGAGCCCGAAGCGAAGCGCGAGCGCGCGATGGTTGGGCGCCACGTTCTGCGCGTCGCCGCTTCTGCGTGCGCGCGGCGTCGCCCGCGCCGAAGATGGCGAGTGAAGCGTCGCCGTCGGCGCGCGTGCCGTCGCCGGAAGCGTTCAGGTCGCCGAAGACCTGATCGTAGGTGCGGTTCTCCTTGATGACGTAGATGACGTGTTTGATGGGCGAGCGCCCGCCGAAGAGTTCGCGCCGCTCGGCCCCGACGCAGGTTGTTGTTGCGCATCACGCTCTGCGTGTGGCGCACCAGTTGGCGCTCCGTCGGCTCGGGCAGTGACGGTGAGGTTGCCGGCGACGAGCGAGACGCTGTACTGCCCGCCGTACTTGCCGCCTGCGCGCTGCGCCCCGTGCCGACGGGGAAGCGCTCGTTCGGCATGTTCGGCGCGCGCCCCGAGTTGTCGACGACCATCGAAGAGTTGACGAACCCCGTCCCCTTCCCGTTGCCGACGAAGAGCGTGCCGCCCGCGACCGCGACGGCCGAAGGGTACTGACCCGTCGGGATGAAGCCGCGCACGACCGAGCGCCGCCCTTCGCGTGCTTCACGCTCTTCGCGCTCTTCACGTTCTTCGCGCTCTTCACGCCCGGCGGCCTTCTCTCTTCTCCTCTCGATCATCCCGCGCGCGGCGTCGGAGAGGGTGACGACGGCGACGGAGTTGCTGTGCGCGTTGGCGACGTAGAGCGTGCGGCCGTCGTCGGAGAGCGCGAGCCCCTCGGGGCTTGAGCCGAGCGCGCGCGCCTTCGGCGAGGCGGACGCCGATGCGCTCGACCTCTCGGTCGGCGTCGGTGTCGATGACCGAGACGCTGTCGTCGTTCGAGTTGACGACGTAGAGGCGCGAGCCCGTCCGGTTCAACTTCAAGGCCGTCGGGTGCCTCCCGACCGGCACGTACGAGACGCGCCGCGCCGCCGCCCGCCAACTCGACGACCGCCACCGACTCGTCGTTCCAGCAGGAGACGTAGACCTTCCGCGCGAGCGCGGCCACGTCGTAAGGGTAGACGTGATAACCCGACCGCCGGCGGGCGCGGGCGTCGGGGGCGGCGCGCCTCCCTGCTGCGACCGCCGGCCGGCGAGGTCGATGCGTTCGGGCGCCTTCCGACTGCGCAGGGTGGACGATGCCGAGGCTGTCGCCGAGGTTGTTGGCGACGTAGAGCGTCTCGCCGTCGGGCGAGAGCGCGAGCCCCGCGGGTAGACGGCCGCGCGCCCGTCGTTGTAGCGCGGGTCGGCGGGCCGCGTGGCGAAGCCGCTCACGTCGATGGAGTGCGCCTCGACCTTCGTGTCGGGGCCGTCCGAGCGAGGGACTGATCGGCTTCGCGCGTCTTCGGGTGGAAGTCGAACATCCAGACCTTATTCTCGAACCCGCCCGAGACGAAGAGCGTGTAGAAGCCTTCGCGGCCGGGCTGCGGCGAGAAGACGAGCGCCGACGTTCGCGCTCTGCGGCGTGCGGGAAGTAGACGTTCTGCATGACGGCCGGCGGGCGTAAGTTGAGGTCGATGACGGCGAGCGACTGCTGCGCCTTGTTCGTCGGCGCGTCGAACTGCACGCCGTAGCCGCTGTTGACGACGACGAGGAACCGGCCGCGCGCCGCCCGGCCCCGCGCGGTCGGGGCTGCGCACGATGTTGACGGGCAGAGAGCCGACGGCCGGCAGGCCCGTCGTCAAGTCCTTCACGAGCGACCCGGCGGGCGTGATGCGTCGGCCTTCGGACGCGGGCTGATTCCTGACGTTGATGTCCGCGGAAGAGTTGACGAGCCCGAGCGCGAGGACCGCCAGCGCGACGAAAGACAGGAGCACGGCCGCGCGCGCGGAAGGGTTGCGTCGGTCAGCGTCGCGCCGGTTCATCTCTCCGAAGATTTCCCTTCAGCGCCGCAGGCCCCGGGCGATCTGTGCGTTGCCCTCGATGATGCGCGTGGTCGTCGCCGCGTCCGCGTCCATCGACCAGTTGCCGGCCTCGAACGTGCCGCCGAGGATGACGCACGCGAGGAAGCTCCCGCGATTCGTCGTCGGAAGTCTGTCCATGCGCCCCGGAGTTTATAGAAAGAGCGCGCGGTTACGAAGATAAATTTTCTTAAGAAGGAATGGGTGCGAGCGCACTCGACCTTAAATCGCTATAAGGCCGACGGCGCCCGCCCCATATGAAAGAAGCCTTTCTCAAGCTTTGAGAATTCTTCTCAAAGCCTTACAGCGGTTCGCACAAACGAGTAAACGGGTCAGAACCGCCCGCTACCGCAGGCGGTTCTGACCCGGCAGCGTTCGCACTACATTGCAAACCGCTGTAAGGCTGCGCTCACCTTCTTGGTCGGACGGTTAAGAACGTCGAGCCGTCGCTGCCGCGTGTGACGAGAAGGAGCACGGGGCGTTCGCCCGCGCGCCTCGATGGCCGCGCGGAGGTCTTCGGCCGACTTGACGGGCTCGCGGTTCGCCTGCTCGATCAGATCGCCCTGCCGGAGCCCGGCGTCGGCCGCGGGGCCTGTCGGGGTCAACCTCCGTGACGACGAGCCCCTGCCTGTCCGCGGGCAGGCGCAGGCGCGAAGCCAGCTCCGGCGTGAGCGGCGTCACGTTGACGCCGAGCTCGCCGCCGCCCTCGCCCTGCTCGCCGCCGCCGCCCTCGCTCGCCGCCGCGCGCGCCGCCCGCGTTCGCCGCCAGCTCGCCGACCGTGACCTTCAACTCCTGCTCGCGCCCGTCGCGCAGTATTTTGAGCGTCACGTCGGTGCCCGGCTGCGTCGCGGCGACGAGGTTGCGCAGCTCGTTGGCCTCGTTGACGTTCGTGCCGTTGAAGGCCGTGATGACGTCGCCCCGCTTCAGGCCCGCCTTGCTCGGCCGCGCTCCCCCTCTGCACCGAGCTGACGATGACGCCTCGCACCTCCTTCAACCCGAGGCCCTGCGCGAGGTCTTCGGTCACGGCCTGCACGACGACGCCGAGCTGCCCGCGCCGCACGCGCCCCTTGTTGATGAGCTGCTCGGTGACCGTGCGCGTCATGTTCGAGGGGATGGCGAAGCCGATGCCGATGTTGCCGCCCGAGGGGCTCAGGATTTGCGAGTTGATGCCGACCAGCTCGCCCGACGTGTTGACGAGCGCGCCGCCCGAGTTGCCCTGGTTGATGGCCGCGTCGGTCTGGATGAAGTCCTCGAAGCTGCCGTCGGAGAGCCCCGTGTAGCCGCCCCTTGGCCGAGACGATGCCGGAGGTCACGGTCTGCCCGACGCCGAGCGGGTTGCCGACCGCGAGCACCACGTCGCCGACCCGCACCTTGTCCGAGTCGCCGAGCGTGAGCACGGGCAGGTCCTTCGCCTCGACCTTGAGCACGGCGAGGTCGGAGGGCTGGTCGGTGCCGACGAGCTTGGCGGACTCGGTGCGGCGGTCGGTGAACTCGACCGTGATCTGCTCCGCGCCGTCCACGACGTGGTGGTTGGTGACGATGTAGCCGTCGGGGCTGATGACGACGCCCGAGCCGAGCGCGCGCTGGCGCGGCTGCCGGCGGCTGCTCCGGCTGCGGCTGGCGCCCGCCGAAGAAGTCGCGCAGGACGGGTCGTCGAGGAACGGATGCTGGCGCGGCGCGCGCGCCCGGCGCTCGGCGCGGATGGTGACGACCGCCGGCGCGACGCGCGCGACCACGTCGGCGTAAGAGTTGTGCTCGACGTTGGGCGCCGCGCCCGCCGGCGGCAGCGTGAAGTTCCCCTGCCGCTCCGACGGCGGCGCCTCCTGGCTCCGGCGCCCCCCTGCGGCACCCCGCGAGCACGAAGGCGAAAGCGAGAATGATGACGAACGCGCTGAATGCTCTCTTCATAATCATGCCTCTCATTAAAAATCATCGCGCCGCGCGGCCTTAATGCGACCGCGCGCGCACATTCTACGAACGATTCGCCGAAGGAGTTTCTGCTGCCGCTTATTTAACAACTACTCCGCCGCCGACGCAAAACCCGCCGCGCTAATACGGAACCGCCGGAGCCCCCGCGGCGTCCTTATCGTACTGAACGAGCCGTTGTAAGACTCTCCCCCGAGGTCAGACGCCTTTGCAGCCGAGGACTTTCACGAACTACGCCTTCGCGCTCGCGGCGCTCCTGTTCTTCAGCTCCGCCTGCTCGGTCGCGCCGCGCGCCGGGTCGGGGCGGACGGGCGGCGCCGAGACCGCTCACGCCCCGACACGTCCCTTAGACTTCGACGAGTACATGCGCGCCGACTTCGCGCCGGCCGACGGCTTCGACTTCCCCTTCGGCGACGGCGAGGGCGGCGGCTCCTACACCGACCCGGCCACCGGCAAGCGCTACGACGGCTGGTACGTGGCGACGCACTTCGCCGAGCACTACAGCATCGGGCTGCACACCGGCGAAGACTGGAACGGCGCGGGCGGCGGCAACACAGACCTCGGCCAGCCCGTCTATGCGGTCGCCAACGGCCGCGTCGTCTTCGCGAAGAACTGCGGGCGCCTGTGGGGCAACGTCGTCATCATCGAACACCTCTTCTACGAGAACCACGAGCGGCGCGAGTTGCGCTCGCTCTACGCGCACCTTAACGAGATCAAGGTGCGCGCGGGCGAAGAGGTACGCCGCCGGCAGGTCGTCGCCACCGTCGGCCAGGACCCCGACAAACTCTTCAACGCGCACCTGCACGTCGAGCTGCGCCGCGACGCGACGCTCGCCCCGACCTACTGGCCCTCGTCCGACGGCAAGGACGCCGCGTGGCTGCGCGAGCACTACGAAGACCCTTCCGCCTTCATCAAGTCGCACCGCAAGCTCCCCGTCCCGCAGGACGAGGGCACGCTCGTCCTAGTCGATCAGGGAAGGTACAAGGCGCGGCTCTACGCGGGCGGGCAGCGTGGCGGGCGAGTACGACATCAGCCTCGGTCAGGGCGTGGGCGAGAAGCAGGTGCAGGGCGACAACCGGACGCCGAAGGGCATGTACTTCGTCATGAGAAGCACCGCGGCGAGTTCCCCGGCACCTACGGCGCCTTCTACGGCGGCCACTGGATCAAGATCAACTACCCGAACCGTTACGACGCCGCGCGCGGACGCGCCGCGCGCCTCATCACGCCCGCGCAGGAATCATCCATCGCCGCCGCGTGGGAGCGGCGCGCGCCGACGCTTGAGAAGACGCGCCTCGGCGGCGGCATCGGCTTCCACGGCTGGGCGCGCGAGTGGGAAGACAACGGCCCCCGCCACCTCTCCTGGGGCTGCGTCGTCCTCCACCTCTCCGACGTTAGTAAGTTCTACGACCAACTCCCCGAAGGCTCGATGGTCGTCATCTTCTAAGCAGGCATCGACGGCGTTCGGGCCGTGCCGTGTGACGGTTAAGTTACATTGCGTGCGGGCGCGGACAATCTTCTTGCCAATTCCCGGAATAGCATTAGAATGAGCGCCAATCTTTCTTGAATCAGACATGGCCGTGGTCTTAGTCTTCCTAGAGGACTGAGCATGAGAATCTTTCTGCCGCGAAAGCGCGCCGCCGGCCTCTTCGTCGCCGCGCTCTTCTGTGCGTTCGGGGCGTGGGCGTCTCTGTCGGGCGCGCGCGGCGTCGAGGCGAAGCGTTCCGCGCAGGCGCGCGCCGCAGGGCTCGCGGCGTGGGAGCAGGTCTACACGGTGCTCACACACCCGCGCTGCATCAACTGCCACACGGCGACGAGCTACCCGCAGCAGGGCGACGAGCGACGGCGCCACTTCGCCAACGTCGTGCGCGGCCCCGACGGCCACGGCGTGCCGGGCCTCAACTGCGTGAGCTGTCACCAGAAGTCGAACGCCGACAGCACGGGCGTCCCCGGCGGGCCGGACTGGCACCTCGCGCCGCTCTCGATGAAGTGGCAGGACGAGCACGACCGGCCGCTCCCGAGCGCGACCGTCTGCCGGCAGGTCATCGACCCGAAGCGCAACGGCAACATGAACGCGCAGGCGCTGCTCAAGCACCACGAGGAGGCCGCGCTCGTCCTCTGGGCCTGGGAGCCGGGCCGCCGCCCCGACGGCACGCAGCGCGCGACGCCGCCCCTCACGCACGCCGAGTTCGTCGCGGCCACCCGCCGCTGGGTCGAGGCCGGCACGCCCTGCCCCGCACGTTAGCTTAAGGAGAGACGTCCGATGGCGAAGTATCAGCTCAACGTCAACGGCGAGCGCCGGGAGGTCTCGGTCGATCCTTCGACGCCGCTGCTCTGGGTGCTGCGCGACGACCTGAAGATGACCGGCACCAAGTTCGGCTGCGGCATCAGCGCCTGCGGCGCCTGCACCGTCCACGTCGCGGGCGTGGCGACGCGCTCGTGCGTGCTCCCCATCGCGCTCCTCGGCGAGCGCCCCGTCGTGACCATCGAGGCGATGGCGCAGGACCCCGTGGGCCGCGCCGTGCAGGACGCGTGGGTCGAGCAGCGACGTGGTGCAGTGCGGCTACTGCCAGAGCGGGCAGATCATGGCGGCCGTCGCGCTGCTCAAGGAGACGCCGAAGCCCACCGACACGAACATCGACGAGTCGATGGGCGGCAACGTCTGCCGCTGCGCGACCTACGTCCGCATCCGCGAGGCCGTCAAGCTCGCCGCGCAGAAGCTCAAGTGAAGGGGGCGGCCGACCGATGACAAACTCGAACACGAAGTCCGACCCGCTCACGAGCCGCCGCAGCTTCCTGCGCGCCACCGCGACCGCCGCGGGCGGGCTGCTCGTCTCGCTCTACCTCGACCGACACGCGGACGGCGCAGGAGGGCGTCAAGCCCAGCCAGATACCGCCGCCGCCGAAGAAGGACTATCCGCCCGACGCCTTCGTCAACGTCAGACCGGACGGCAAGGTCGTCATTCAGGTCAACCGGCTTGAGTTCGGCCAGGGCGTCCACACGGCGCTGCCGCTGATCCTCGCCGACGAGCTGGACGCCGACTGGTCGCAGGTCATCTCCGAACTCGCGCCCGCGGCCGACGTTTACAAAGACCCTCTGTTCGGCATCCAGATGGTCGGCGGCTCCGGCTCCATCGCGCACTCGTTCCAGCAGTACCGCGAGCTGGGCGCGAAGACGCGCGCGATGCTCGTCGCCGCGGCCGCCGCGCGCTGGAACGTCGCGCCCGACCAGTTGCCGCACCGAGTCGGGCGTCGTCCGCGGCCCCGCGCGGGCCAGTCTTCGAAGTACGGCGAGTTGGCCGCCGACGCGGCGCGCCAGCCCGTGCCCGCGACGGTGAAACTCAAAGAGCCTTCCGAGTTCAAGCTGATCGGCAAGCAGGTCAAGCGGCTCGACAGCCGCGCGAAGTGCGACGGCTCTCTGAAGTTCGGCTTAGACCTCGACCTGCCCGGGATGCTGGTGGCCGTCGTCGCGCGCCCGCCCGTCTGGGGCGCGAAGGTCAAGAGCTTCGACGACACGCGCGGCGCGCGCCGTCGAGGGCGTGCGCGAGGTCTTCGAGATTCCCGTGACGCGCGGCGGGACGGGCGTCGCCGTCGTCGCCGACAAGTTCTGGCCCGCGAAGCGCGCCCGCGACCTCCTGAAGATCGAGTGGGACGACGCCGGCAGTCGAGCGCGCCGACAGCGCGAAACTCTTCGAGCAGTACAAGGCGTCTCGCGCGCACCGCGGGGCTCAAGGCGGCCGCGCGCGGCGACGCGAAGGCCATCGAGCGCGTCGCCGCGGCTGACCTCCTCGTCGCCGAGTACGAGTTCCCCTATCTGCCGCACGCGCCGATGGAGCCGCTGAACACGACCGTCCGCTTCGACGGCGACGCGGCCGAGGTCTGGGCCGGCTCGCAGTTCCAGACCTTCGACCACGCGGCCGTCGCAGAGGTGTTAGGTCTGAAGCCCGAGCGCGTCAACTTCCACACGGAGATGGCGGGCGGCGGCTTCGGCCGGCGGGCCGTGCCCGACTCGCACGTGCAGCGCGAGGCGGCGTCGATTGCGAAACGTTTCAAGGGGACGCCGGTCAAGCTCGTCTGGTCGCGCGAGGACGACATCCGCGGCGGCTACTACCGCCCGATGCACGTCCACCGCGTCGAGATCGGCGTCGGCCGCGGACGGCCTGCCCGACGCCTGGCGGCACGTCGTCGTCGGCCAGTCGCATCCTGGCGGGCACGCCCTTCGCCATGATGATGAAGGACGGCGTGGACAGCTCGGCCGTCGAGGGCGTCAACGACACGCACTACCACGTCCCGAACTTCGGCGTCACGGTGCATCACCCGAAGGTGAACGTGCCCGTCCTCTGGTGGCGCTCGGTCGGCCACACGCACTCGGCCTTCGTGATGGAGACGCTGATCGAAGAGCTGGCGGATGAGGGCGAAGGTGGACCCGCTCGCCTACCGGCGCAAGCTCATCAAGCCCGAGCCCGAGGCGAAGAAGCTTCTGGCCGCGCTCGACCTGATGGACGAGAAGAGCGCCGCGTGGCGCAACACGCTGCCGAAGGGCCACGCCGTCGGCTTCGCCTGCCACGAGTCGTTCGGGACGGGCGTGGCCTGCGCCGCGGAGGTCTCGATCGCGAACAAGCGGCCGTAGATTCACCGCGTGACCGTCGCGGTCGACTGCGGCCTCGCCGTCAATCCGCTCTGACCATCGAGAGCCAGTTCCAGGCGGGCGTCGGCTTCGGCCTCTCGCAGTTGATGGCCGGAGGGCGCGGTCACGCTCAAGGACGGCCGCGTCGAGCAGCGCAACTTCGACGCGTACGTCCCGCCCTACATGCCCGACGCGCCGGTCGCCGTGGACGTGCACATCGTCCCGAGCGCCGAGCCGCCCACGGGCTGCGGCGAGCCGCCCGTCCCCGTCATCTCGCCCGCGGTCGTCAACGCGCTCTCGACGGCTGACGGGCAAACGCTACCGCACCCTGCCGCTCGTCGCCGTCTGATTTGACTGTGAGGGCAAGCGCGGCCGGAAGGGCCGGGCGGCCCTCTACGCCTTAACGGGGGGCGGCCGCCGCCGCTTGAGTAAGCCCCTCAACGTCCTGACGCCCTCCGCGAGGATTACGTCGTCCGTCCGGTTGCCCGTAAGTTTGACCGACACGGGCGGCACGAAATCCTCCCTGGGAGTTCCGTTCACGTGGAATAACTTTTCGGCGGCGTAGTTGAGCCTTATCCCCGTGTCGGGCAACTGCAAGTCGAAGACCGCGCCGTTCAGGCCCGCCATCCGCGTGCCCACGACCGTCGCCCGCTTCATCCCGTCCAGGCCGATGGCGATCCCCTCGCCCATGCTCGCCGTCCAGCGCCCGACCAGGAGCACGACCGGCGCCCTGTACGTCCAGGCGCCCCGGGGCGAGACCTCCCTCGTCCAGCCCTCGCCGCGCACGGGCGCGCCCTTCTGATAAGCCATCCGGCGGCCGATGAGCCGCCCCATGATCGGCTCCGCCACGGACGTGTTGCCGCCGCTCTGGGTGGCGCGCAGGTCTATGAGCAGGCCGCGGGTTCTTCTGACCTGTTCGAGCGCCGCGTCAAACAGCGCGACTGTCTCGTCCGACCCGAGGTCGTTGACCTTGATGTAGCCGAACCCCTCCCGCAGAATCTTCCACTCGACTTGCGGGTCGCCCTGATAGTTGTCTACGGTTCTGTGCTCAGGCAGGTCGAGCCGGAACGTGGACTTGATGCCGCCCGCGGCCTTCGCCTCGATCACCCTCTTCACGTCGCGAGTCCCCGCGAGCAGGGCCCTCAGCGCCCAACCCCTGGCGGCCGCGGTGACTCTCTTCGACGCCACGCCCATTCTCCGGCTGACGGCGGTCTCCACGGGCAGGCCGTTGACGGCCGTGATCTCCATGCCGACCCTCAACCCGGACTGCTCGGCGCTGAACCCTCTACGCAACTGTGTGACGACGGCCCGGCCGTTCTCCCATTCGGCCCACACGTCGAGCCCGGTCGGGACGAGCCGGGGCGAGCCGGCGGTGTTGACCTTGAGGTGTGTGTGCGGGTCGGAGAGTTCTTCCAGAACTCTCTCCAGAAGGGTGATGAACTCCCTCTTCGTCCTGACCGCGCCGGCCCGCGGGCGGTAGACCTCCCGGACCAGATTCCAGTCGGTCTCCTTCCTGTCGAAGTAAGCGTAGTTGTCCCTCAACTGCGACCAGAGGTAGTCGAAGTCCCGCGTGAACGGCTCCGGGGTCACGCTCTCCTGCGCGCACGAAACGGAATGCGCGGGGCCGTTGAGCAGAGCGGCCGCGGTCAGTGCCAGCAGCAGGACTTTGTATGTCTTGGGGAGGTCGGCGCGTTCGGCCATGTGAAACCCTTCGCGCCTTTCACTGAACGTAGAAGGCAGTCTGCTGTGAGGCAGTGCTGTTGGCGGCGCCGTCTTCGACCGTCACCTGTAGGGTGTAGCGGCCGGGCTGCAACCCGCCGAGGTTTATCTCCGCCGTGTAGGGGACGCGCGCCGGGTCGGTCTGCGCGTCCGCCCCGACCTTGCGGAAGGGCGTGGCCGCGACCTCGCGGCCGTCCTTGTAGACCTGCACGCGCGCCGAGAGGTTGCCGGCGGCGCCGGCGTTGTAGACGAAGGTCATGAACCTCAGGCGCGAGCCGCGCGCGAAACGCTTGTCCACGCTCCACTGGACGTGCCCACCGCCGGCGCTCCGCTCGCCCACGCCTTCGAGCCCCACGATGAGGCTGCTCAGAGAGAGTTGCCGCGCAGAGAGGTCCGGGATGATTACCCACTGCGCGGCGCTGCCGACGACGCCGCTGCGCTCGTCGCGCGCCGCCACGCGCGCTTGGTAGATGCCCGGCTTCAGGGGCGAAGGGTGGTTGTAGATGACGTTCGAGGCGCCGCGCCCGCCGCCCTCCCCCGACGGCGGGTTGACCTTCAATCCCGTCCTGAAGCTCGCCGCCGGCTTGCCCTGGTCGTCGAGCACCACGCCCTCGATGGTCAGTTGCGCGGGCTCGCGCCGCTCCGCGCCGTACGAAAGTCCCCCGGTGAACGCCTGCACCGAGGTCGTCAGCACCGTGCCGCTCGAAGGGATGTCGAGGTAGATGAGCGAGAGTTGCAGCGGGAGCGCCGGCCTCGGGTAGAACTCCGTGAGCGCCTGGCGTAGAACGTCGGCCGGCCTCTTCTCGCTCTTCGGCGCGCCCTTCGCCTCCACGCTCGCGGCCGCGGCGCCGCCGCCGCCGCTGACGAGTCCGCGCGCCGCGCGCACGGTCAGGTCGGGGCGACCCGCGACGCTCACCTCTATCCGCCGCAGCTTCTCGTTCTTCCCCTCGTTCGCCCCCGGCCGCCACGCGATGAGGTAGTAGCGCGAGGTCTCTTCCAGCGCCTCGCCCACGAACCGGCCGAAGGTATTCTGGTTGCGCAGCGCGCGCCCGCCCGTGTCCGCGGCGAGCGCGTTCAAGGCGTCCTGCGACGCGACGATCTCGCGCAGGTTGGCGCTTTCGAGCCCGCCGTTCGGGTCCATCGGCACGTTGCCCGTCGCGTCGGGCGCGCCGGAGATGAGGCCGCGCGCGTCGATGGTGTAGATGACGACGCCCGCACGGCGCGCCTCGTCCGTGATGCGCCCGAGGCGGTCGCGCCCGACGGGGCTGCGCGGCCCCGTGTCGGACAGGAAGCCGTCCGAGATGAAGAAGGCCAGCTTGCTGCCCGGCATCTTCTCCGCGTAGCGCAGCAGCGTTTCGAGCGAGTGGTAAGTGTTGGCCGTGACCGTGCCGGCCTGTAAGAGAATCTGGCGCGCGCGGTTCTGGACCTCGACCTCGCACTGGCGGCGGGCGCCGCCGCGGCCCGCCGTCGACGGCGGCTTGAGCGTCCACTTCAAGCAGTCGCTGACGTAGAACTCGAAGACGCCGGGGTCGTCCTTGCGCTCGATGGTGAGGGCCATGTACTCGGTCATGGTGCCGCCGGGGTTCTGGCCGTAGTCGGACACGACGTAAGGGACGTGGCCGACGCGCGCGACGGCCGCGCGCAAGACCTCCTTGCTGTCGGTGAACTGCTGGAGGAAGCCGATGCGCCCGCTGGCCGAAGCGACGGCGACGAGGTCGCCCTCGCCCATCTCTCTGTCGATGAAGTCGAGCAGCATCTTGCGCGTGCGCCCGACGCTGTCTAAGGAGAGGTGCCGGTCGTCGAGGAAGAAGACGACGGTGCGCTGGCGGAATGACGGGGCTGTCTCCGCGACTTTGGTAACCGGCCCGCCCGCGGCGGCGGCGGCGGCGGCGCGCGCCAGACGGTCCCTCAGGCTCCCGGCCACGATGTTCTCGAAGAAAGTGATCGGGACGGGGCGTCCGTCCACCCGCAGCTCGAAGTCCTCCCTCTTCAGACCGTCCACGAACCGCCCCTGCTTGTCGAACACGCTCACGCCCGTCTGCACCAGCTCCGCGTTGACCCTGACGACCTCCTCCTCCGCCTCCTGCCCGAACGCGTCCGGACTGAAGGCGCCGAGCGTCAGCATCAACGCGCAAAGGATGGTGCCGAGTCTACTCATGGCATGCCTGCCTCTGTCAGGGAGCGACCGAAAAACCAGCGGCGGGTTATTTGACCGCCGCCAGTTGGTCGATGCGTGCGCGGACGGAGGCGGCGAGCAGGCGCACCTCTTCGTCGGTGTAGTTGGCCGCGCGGAAGGCGTCTTCGAGCTGCTTGTCGGAGAGGCGCGTGAGGATGGCCGCGAGCCACTGCGCGTCGGCGACCGTCACGTCCTGCATGAGCGACTTGTTCTTCCCGTCGTAGCTGAAGCGCAGGCGCCCCGCCTCGACGCCCTCGATGAACTTGTCGGAGGCGTAGTCGTTGGGCTCGTTGCGCGTGCCCTTGACTTGGCGGATGAAGGCCACGGGGCCGTTCTGTCCGCCGGTCTTGCCGATGGTCGCGCCGAGGTCGCTGACGACGTACTGAAGCTCGTTGCCGCTTGCGCCGCCCACGACGAGGACGCGGTTGTTCTCGTCCTTGAGGTCCCAGTTCTCGACGAGCGCCATCATGATCTTGAGCCCTTGCAGCTCGCGCTTCCCCGCGAAGGGGTTGTCGGCCCAGCGCCATGCGACGGAGCGCTCGATTGTTTCGGGGCGCGCCTCGAACCTGACGTTCTCGAACGTGCCCTTGCCCTCGATGGTCGCGCGCGGGGCGAGGTAGGTGACCTCCGTGACGTAGCCGGCGGCCCAGACGAGGCGCGTCACGGCCGTCTCGGGCTGCGACTCCTTGCCGACCTTCGCCACCCACACGCGCCCCTTCGCGTCGCGCACGCGGTACTTCTTCGAGTAGCCGCCCTTCTCATCCTTGATGAAGGTGAAAGGCGCCTGCGGCCTCAGCTCCTCGCCGCCCGGGCCGGCGAGGAGGTCGAGCGCCGACACGTCCGCGTGCTCGCGCCAGAGCACGGGCGTCCCTGCGGGCGGCTCATTCTTCTTCTCCTTCTCCTTCTTACCCTGCGCCGCGAAGACGGGCGCCAGGAGACTGAAGAGAATCAACGCCGCCGCCGTCATCCTTAACTTTCTGCCGTGCTGTGACATGCTCTTGCCCCCGTTATTTTTTGACCTTCTCCCGCAAGTATTTTACCGCCGCTTCGAGTATTTCGTCGCGCCCGGCGGCGACGCCGGCAATCGTCGGCGCGGCCTTGAGGGTGGGCTGGATGCCGATTCTTTGCAGTTGGCGGCCGTCGGCGTGGCGCACGTCATGGCCGGTGAAGCTGACGGCGAGGTTGCCGGGCAGCACCATGTAGGTCACGTCGCCGTTGGCGCCCGCGGTCGGCGTCCCGACGAAGGTCACGTCGGTCGCCGCCTCGAAGAACATGCAGGTGTGCTCGGACTGGCTGATGGCGTCCTCGTTGATGAGCATCACGACCTTGCCCCGGTACACGTCGCCGTGCCGCTCGGGGAGCGTCTGGGCGAAGGTGTAGCTCGGCGTCTCGGCCAGCTCGGAGTCGCTCAGGGAGGTCGCTTCGAGCAGCGGGCGCGAGAAGAGCGCGGCGACGGGCTGCCTCTTCTCTGACAGGCGCGGGGCGATGGGCCACCCGGTGCCGTTCGGGTAGCCGCGCATGTCGAAGACGACGGCCGGCGTGTCTTTAATCGTCTCGAACATCTTCTCGACCTCGCCCGGCTGTAAGCG
Organism: uncultured Acidobacteriota bacterium; assembly: GCA_963726735.1. GTDB lineage: Bacteria > Acidobacteriota > Blastocatellia > Pyrinomonadales > Pyrinomonadaceae > QHXN01. Next base: position 468,691 of record CAVSDM010000016.1, on the reverse strand, counting down.
CGCGAGATCGACGTAGCCGTAGCCGCCCGGCATGACGTGGAAGACGGGCGCCGTGCGCTCGGCCGCGGCGAAGAGCCGGGCGCGGTCGGCGTTGCCGAAAGAGCGCGGCACTTCCGCGTCGCGCTCCGCGCCGTCCACGCCGCGCAAGTGCAACTTCACGGCCGTCCCCTTCTGCCCGCGCAGCAGGTTCGCGTGGACGTTGCGCATGAGGGATTGCGGCGTGGAGGCGGCCGTGTAGCGCGACAAAAACTCGATGCGCTTCTCGACGGGCTCGCCGTCAACCGTCAGGATAACGTCGCCGACCTTGACCGGCAGCTTGTCGTCGAGCACGTTGGTCACGACCGTCCGCCCCTCGACGTGGCGCACGAGGAGCGGCGGGAGGTACGTCCCCAGCCGCTCGGCCGAGGCGTTCGCGTTCTGCACGCCGCCGTGCGAGTCGTGCATCTCCGTGACCAGCTCGCGGACGGTCAACTGGTAGTCGGCCGCGTCCCGGTTCGCCTCGAACTTCGGGATGTAGCGCGGCAGCACCGTCGCCCACGTGTCCCGTATCAGATGTTTGTAAGGGTAGAAGTAGTTGACGACGGCCCAGTAGCGGAAGAGCGCCAGCAGTCGGTACTCCGCCGCGGGGAACTCCATCTCGGCGTAGGTCTTCTCCTTCTGACCGACCATCGGCGCGACGGTCGCCGCGGTCCTCCGATTCGCCCGCGAGACCTTGCCCTCCCGCGCGGCGCGCAGGGCCTCGAGCAGGCCCGCGTCCTTCGGCACGACCGCGTCGGCGTTGAAGCCGAGCGAGCCGTCCGGGTTGACCGACTCCGAAGTCCGCAGGCGCGCACGCACGCCGTCGGGCAGCTCCATCGCGAAAGTCCTGCCGCCCGCCTCCGGCGCGCGCTCGCCCTCCTGTATGACGTAGGCGCGGCCCGCGTGCTGCAACCCGCCGAGGGTCTCGACGGCCGGCGGCGTGTGCTCGTTGACGACGAAGACGAGGGGCGGCGTCTTCGCCTTGTTCCGACCCGAGAGGGTCTGCGGCGCGACGTTGGCGAAGGCCGAGTAGTAGAAGGAGGCGCCGCCCGTCTGCGTGGCGTAGCCGTTATGCAGGCGGTAGCGGGCGGAACCGAGCGTCACGTCCGCGTCGAGCAACTGCGGCAAGACCTGCCGCAGCATGTCCGCGAAGATGTAAGCGGCGAAGGGGTCGGCCGCGCCCGTGCCGCGCGCGTCGATGACGACCGCTTTGGCCGAAGGGGCGGCCTCGATGATCCTGCCGAGCAGGACGCGCAGGCCCGTGTTGTCCTTGGCGCCCGCTTCGGCGATGCGCGTCGCCTCGACGACGAGGACGCCCGCCTCCGTCCGCAGGGGCTCGCCCGCGGGCGTGTCTGTTTGGGCAGGCGGGGCGGCCTTCGACTCGTTCAAGACCTCCGCGCGCGTGCTCGCGTCGCCGAGCGCGGCGAGCATCTGGTTCAGGGCCGCCTCATACTCCTGCGGAGTTTTCGCCGCGCGGACTTTCGGTATCGCCTCGACCAGAGCCTTGTCCCAATCCAACTCGCGGTAGGCGAGGGAGGGGTGAAAATACTTCACCGCGCTCCAGACCTTCGCCAGCCCGACCAGACGCTCGACGCGCGCCCCGTCGGCCGACGCGGGGACGGGCGCCGGGGCCGTCTGCTGTGCGCGCACGTTGAGGTGCGACGACAGCAACAGGGCCGCCAGCGTGAGTGGAATCGCCCGGAATCTTTTAAGTGTCATTCCAAAACCCCGCCGCCGTTGAATTTGAGGGCGCGGCGCTTACGGGCGGAGCCGCGCGGCCCAGCCGCCGCCCTCGGCCAGTTTGATCTTCAGACGGGTCGTGCGGTCGGCGCGGCCCGAGACCTTCTTGTAGTCGAACGCCGCGCGGTCGGCGTTCACGCCGTCCTGGTACGCGTCCATCTTGAAATCGCCCGCGGGCAGGAACGAGAAGTCCACCTCCAGCTCGCGCGCCGTCCAGTCGGTCATCGCGCCGACGTACCAGTCGCGCCCGCTACGGCGCGCGACGAGGACGTAGTCGCCGATCTTCCCGTCGAGCACGCGCGTCTCGTCCCAGACCGTGGGGACGGCCGCGAGGAACTCCATCGACTCCGGCTCGCGCAGGTAGTTCGAGGGGCTGTCGGCGAGCATCTGCAAGGGGCTCTCGAAGACGACGTACATGGCGAGCTGGTGGCAGCGCGTGCCGAGCGACATCGGCCGGTCGGAGACCTTCGCCCAACTCTTCTGCTGCGCGTTGAGCATCGCGCCCGGCGTGTAGTCCATCGGCCCGAGGAACATCCGCGTGAAGGGCAGCGTCAGGTTGTGCTCGGGGTTGGCGTCCGGCGCTCCACTTGTTCCACTCCATCCCGCGCACGCCCTCGTTGCTGAGGATGTTCGGCCACGTCCTCGTCATCAACGCCGCCCGCTGCCCGCCGTGGTAATCGACCAGCATCTTCCGCCGCGCCGCCTCGCGCGAGAGCTTGTGGTAGAAGTTCACGACCCGCTGGTCGTCGCGCTGCATGAAGTCAACCTTGATGCCCTTGACGCCCCACTTCTCGAACTGTCCGAGCGCGGGCTCCAACTGGTCGTCGAGCGTCTTCCACACGACCCACAGGATGATGCCGACGTTCTTCTGCTTCCCGTAGCTGACCAGCTCCTCGACGTTGATGTCGGGGACGACCGCGAGCACGTCGCCGAGCTTGTACCAGCCCTCGTCGAGGACGACGTACTCGATGCCGTACTTCGACGCGAAGTCGATGAAGTATTTGTACGTCGCGGTGTTGACGCCCGACTTGAAGTCAACGCCGTAGACGTTGTTGGCGTTCCACCAGTCCCACGCCACCTTGCCCGGCTTAATCCACGAAGCGTCCCGCACCCTCGAAGGACTTTGCAGCAGGTAGACGAGCTGGTTCGTCAACAGGTCGCCGTCGCGCTCGGCGATGCCGAGCAGCCGCCAGGGGTAGGTGCGCGTGCCCTTCGTGACGGCGATGTAGTCGGCCGCCTCCGTCACCTTGAAGTCGCGGTCGCCTTTCAGCTCCTCCTTCAGAGGGTAGGGCGGGAACATCGCGCCGAGCCCCGCGCCGCCGGTGCCGCGCAGCCAGAGGCCGGGGTAGTCCTCCACGTCCGACTCGGCGACGGCGACCTTCACGCCCCCCGCGTCAACGACCGCCGGCAGCGAGGCGAAGGCCGCCGCGCCGATCTCCTTCAAAGGCTTCGGCACGTACTGCCGCTCGTTGTGCGAGAAGAGGCTCTCCTCCTGCGGGTAGAAGACCGTGTAGTTGTCGGCGAAGTTGAAGGCGGCCTCCTCCTTATAGACCTTCACCTCTCCCTGCGGAAGCGCGGTCTCGAAGCGGTAGGCCACGCCCTCGTCGTAGACGCGGAAGACGACCGAGTAGTTGCCGTCCATCTCAAGGCGCAGCTCGTTGTACGCGTCGCGGATGCGCGCCGACTTCTGGCGCACGACCGGCTCGACCCACGCGTCGTGCGCGCGCGGCCGCGCGCCCTTCACTTTGGGGTCGAGCCCGAGCGTCTTGCCGTCGATGTCGATGGAGAGCGTCGAGTCGCGCAGCAGCGTCTGCCCGTTGACCAGCACGTCGTAGCGGACGCGGCCGGCGGTGCCGACCCTCAACTCGATCTGCCGGTTCGGCGAGAGCACGCGGTAGTCCGACTGCTGCGCGGATGCCCCGGCGGTCAGGCAGCAGCAGCGCGATGAGCGTGAGCAGCGGCTCTCTTCAAAGAGGTGTGCATGTCTGGAGTTATCTTTCCCGGTTTCGTGTGCGTCTATTTCACAAAGACCTTGTAGCCCCACGGCTTCAGCTCAAGCCGTGTCGCGGCGTCGAGTTCGACCGCCCCGCCGCCGAAGTAGTCTGTGTACTTGCCGTGGTAGAGCGTCTCCTTGAACGTCAAAGCCTGCGGGCGGCCGGAGAAGTTGATGACGACGAAGACCTTGTCCGCCTCGTTCCGGCGCACGAAGCTGAACACTTCGGCGGGCGCGCTGTTGGGCACGAGAATCATCGTCGCGCCCCACTGCCCGTTCCAGAGGGCGGTGTTCCGCTTCTTCAGCGCGAACAGTTTTTTATACAGCTCGCCGTTCGGGTGCTCCTTCCAGACGATCGGGTCTTTCTCGAAGAACTGTAGGCGCCGCGTGTTGCCCGCCTCCTGCCCGTTGTAGACGAGCGGCATTCCCTCGCCGACGGCGGACAGCACCATCGCCGGCTCCACGCCCGGCGCCGAACGCCTCGAACTCCGTCCCCTCCCACGCGTTCTTGTCGTGGTTGGTGAGGAAGGTCATCCGGATGCTCTCGCGCGGGTACGAGCTTTCGTTCCACGAGTAGTAGACGAAGAGGCCGCTCAGGTCTTTCTTCTGGCCCGATGTTACCTGATGAACGGCGTCGTACCAGCTCCACGCGTAGGTCATGTCGAACGCCTCGGCGTGCAGGTCGCGCGACTCCCACTCGGCGAGCATGAAGACCGGCTTGACGGCGTCCAGCTCTTTGCGGACGTTGTTCCAGAAGTCCACGGGCACGAAGCCGGCCACGTCGCAGCGGTAGCCGTCCACGTCCGCCTCGCGCACCCAGTACTTCATCGCCTCGGTCATGTAGCGTGCGCAGCCCCTCGTGCTTGAAGTCGAGGTCGATGATGTCCGACCAGTCCCACCACGGCGTCGGGCGGAAGTCGCCCTTGTAGTCGCGGTCGTACCACTCCGGATGCTCGGCGACGAGGTTGTTGTCCCAGGCGGTGTGGTTGGCGACCCAGTCGAGGATGACGTGGAAGCCTTGCGGCGTGCGCGGCGGCGACGAAGTGCTTAAGGTCTTCGAGCGTGCCGAACTCGGGGTTGACGCTGTAGTAGTCTTTAACTGAGTAAGGACTGCCGAGCGTGCCCTTGCGATTCTTCTCGCCGATTTTGTGAATCGGCATCAGCCAGAGGATGTCCACGCCGAGTTCCTTCAAACGCGGCAGGTGCGCCTCGGCCGCGCGGAAGGTGCCCTCCGGCGTGAACTGCCGCGTGTTGATCTGGTAGATGACGGCGTTCTTCGCCCACTCCGGGTGCTTGAGCTTGACGTAGGGCGTCGGCTGGTAGGGGTTCGCGGCGTTCGGCGCGGGGGTCGGCGCGGGCGCCGCCGCCGCCCGGCTCTGGTTAACACAACCCGCGAGCGACGCGACGCAGAGCAGGACGAGCAGAGGTGCCGAGGCGCGCATTCCGACCGAACTCCTTCCGAGGATTTCTGCGACGGCGGCCGACGCGAAGGGAATGCCAGAGCGTTACGTTGGAATACCAATTTAACCGACGGCCTGTCAATGCCGTCCCGCCGCGCAGTTTTTGATAAAGCCTTATGGTTCGGGTAGAGTCGGCCAACCGCATGAAGGCGAACGGGGAACGAGGGGGAGAGGGCCGCGCCGCGCGCGCGCTCGCGTGGACGGGGGCTCTGACGGCCGCCCTCTACCTGGCGACGTTCCTCTTCTACGTCCGCGGGTTTCAGCGCTACACGCGCACGCAGCGCGAGGTCTTCATCTGGCTCGCGGTGCTGCCGCTGCTCTACCTCTTCTGGCGCGGCTACCGCATCGTGCGCGACTCGGGCGGCCGTGTGAAGACCTCACAGGTCGTCTGGTTCGCGGCGCTGTTCTGCGTCACCTGCGCGGCCGTCTACCCGTTCCACTCGACCGACGTGTTCGGCTACATCAACCGCGGCTGGCAGCAGGTTCACTACCACATGAACCCGTACGTCCACACCGTCGCGGAGGTGCCGGGCTGGCGCGACAGACCCGATGATCTGGGATCATTGGATCTACAACCCGAACCCTTACGGCTTCCTCTTCACGCTGCTCGCGCGCGGCCTGACGCTCCTCGGCGGCGGCAACTGGGCGCTGACGCTCGGGCTCTTCAAGGCCGTGAACGCCGCCGCCTACGGCCTCACGGGCTGGCTCGTCTGGTCGGGCGCGAAACATCTGGGGCACGAGCGGCCGACGCTCGCGCTCTACTCTTTCCTCTGGAACCCGCTCGTCCTGCTCCACCACATCGCGAACGGGCACAACGACATCCTCATCGGGTGCGCGCTCGCGCTCGCCGCCTACCTCGTCGTGACGGGGCGCGACGTGTGGGTGCTGCCGGCGCTCGCGGCGGCGGCGATGCTCAAGTACGCGCCCGCGCTGCTCGTCCCGGCGGCGCTCGTCTACGTCTACAGAGGCGCGGGTGGAAGACGACCGTCCTCGGGTGCCTGCTCGCGGCGCTCGTCGTCGCGGCGGCGGCGGCGCCCTTCCTCGCCGACTGGCGGCAGTTCCGGCTCGAAGACATCCGCGACAACGCGACGCTCATCGACAACTCGCTCCACTCCTTCGTCATCCACGTCTACACGAATCTCGCGCGGCTCTTCGGGCCGCTCATGCAGTTCAAGGAGGCGTTCAACTCGGGCATCAAGATTGCCCTGCGCGGCGGCTTCGCCCTCTTCCTGGTCTTCGTTCATCTGAGGTTTTTGCGGCGGGGTTCGGCGGGTCGGCTCTTGGAGTTGTGGGCGCTCGTGATGCTGTGCTGCTGTGCGTGGTCAGCTCGAAGTTCAACGCGTGGTACCTGGGAATGCTGCTGCCGCCGGCGCTCTTCCTGCCGGAGCGCCACTGGCTGCGCCGCCTGACGCTGCTCGTCACCACCGCGCAGACGCTCTCGCTCACCTTCTTCAAGCAGGCTTACATCCTCAACTACTTCGCCATGATTCTCGTCCCGGCGATCGATCGTCTTCCGGCAGGTGAGGAGGGAGAAGGCGGTTGAGAAAGTTTCGCTAAAGGAGGGCTAACCCAAGGGAGCGCGGGCATCTTGCCCGCGCTCCCTTGGGTTAGCCCTCCTTTTGATTACTCCCGTCGGTTCTACTTAATCTCGAACACGACGCGCTCGACGGCGTTCGTGCGCGCGACGTTGTCGGTGATGCCGACCTCCAGCTCGTAGCGCCCGGCCGGGCAGTTGCCCGAGCGAGATGGCGCCGGTCACGGGGATGCGCGCGAGGTCGGCGCCCGCCTCCGGCGCCAGTTTGCGCGCGGGCGACGAGACGACCGCCTTGTTGTCGCGCAGCACGCGCAGGGTCACCGAGAGGTCAACCGCCCCGGCCCCGCCGCCCGCCCGCGCCGCGTTGTAGATGAACCCGAGGAAGTCCACCTTCGCCGAGCGCGGGAACCGCCGGTCCACGCTGAACTGTATCTGCGGCGCGCTCCCGTCTGCGCCGCCGCCCACCTGACGGCCGCCGAGGTGCAGGCTGCTCAGGGCCAACTGCTTCTTCGAGAGGTCCGGGATTTCGATCCACTGCACGGCGCTCCCCACCTGCCCGCCGCGCGCGTCGCGCGCCGCCGCCTTCACCTGATAGAGCCCGGGCGCGAGCGGCGCCTTGTGGTTGTAGATGACGCCCGGCTGCTCGCCCGCGGCCGACCCGGAAGGCGCCGCCGACGGCGCGACCGTCAGGCGCTTGCTGAAGTTCGTGATCTGCTTGCCCTGTTCGTTCAGCACCACGCCGACCAGATCGACCGTCGCCGGCTGCTTCCCGTCCGCGCCGTAGTCGAGCGCGCCCGTCCCGACCTCGACCGAGCTTGTCAGCACGGGGCCGTTGTTCGGCACGTCCACGAAGCTCGTCGAGAGCGCCGTCGGCAGTCCCCGCTTGCCCGCGGGCGCCAGAAGCGCCGCGCGGAAGTCCGCCTCGACCCCCTTCGCCTCCTTCGCGGGCACGCCCTTCGCGTCCGTCTTCGCCCCGGACTTCGCCCTTCGCCTCCTCGGCCGCGCGCGCGGCCGCGGGCACGTAGCCGCGGTGCAGCCGCACGGTCAGGTCGGGGCGCCCGACGACCGCCACCTCGATGCGGCTTGTAGCGCCCGCCCTTCTGCTCCTCGCCCGCGGGCTTCCAGGCGATGCGGTAGTAGTTCGAGGTCTCGTCCACCACGCGCGAGACCCAGCGGTCGAAGTAGTTCTGGTTCTTGAGGAACTGCCCGCCCGTCTCGCCCGCGAGGTTGGCGAGCCCGTCCTGCGCGAGGTTGGCCTCGCCGACCGAGGAGCGGTCGAGGTAGCCGTTCGGGTCGCGCGCCTTCGACCCCGACGCGTCGTGGAAGGGCGCGAAGAGGCCGCGCGCGTCGATGGTGTAGATGACGCTCCCCGTCCGCGCGGCCGTGTCGGTGACGAGTTGGAGGCGGCGGTTGGCCGTCGAGACCGAGCCCTTGCCGTCGAGGTAGAAGCCGTCCGAGACGAAGAAGATGAGCTTGCGCCCCTCGATCTGCGCCCGCCGTGTTCACGAGCTTTTCGAGCGCGGAGAGCGAGCCGTTCGTCACCGACTCCATCTGCTTCGTGATGTTGGTCGCGCGCGTCTTGACCATCTCGTAGATGGCGTTGGCGTTGATGGCCGGGTTGCCTCCCGGCCTTGGCGACGGTGCTGGAGAAGAAGCCCTCCTGAATCTTGGTGATGTAGAAGCCGGCCGCCTGGCGGTCGCCGTTGGCGATGCGGGTGGCGATGAACTCGGACATCGGCGGCTGCTCGGCGTCGTGCACCGGCGGGGGGATGTTCCTGAGGCGCGCGACGGCCGCGCGCAGCACCGTCTTGTTGTCGGTGAACTGCTGGAGGAAGCCGAGCTGCCCCGTGGACGTGACGATGGCGACGAGGTCGCCCGGCGCCATCTCCTCGTCGATGAAGCGCGTGATGGCCGCGCGCGTCGGGTTGAGGCTGTCGAGCGAGAGGTGCAGGTCGTCGATGAAGAAGACGACGGTGCGCCCGCGCGCGCGCGAGGCGATGGCCGCGTTGGCGGCGGCCGCGACCGCGCCCGGCGCGGCCTCGCCCTTCGCGCAGGGGCGCCGACACGCGCTCGAAGAAGGCCAGCGGCACGGGCTGGCCGTCCACGCGTCAGCTCGAACTGTTCGCGCGTCAGGCCGTCCACGAACTTGCCCGACTTGTCGAAGACCATCACGTCCGTCTGCACCAGCTCCGACTCGACGCGCACGACATCTTCCTGCTCCGGCGTCTGCGCGCGCGCGCCCGCGAGCGGGCAGAGCAGCAACGCCGACAGCGAGCAAGAGTCTTCCGAAGAGATTTCGGGTTTAAGTTGGCATGCAACATGACGGGGCCGCCTTTCTTCCTATCAACTCCCGAGTGGTCCGCTGTTGAGGTTCAACACCGCAGGCGCAGAGAGCGCGGAGGTTGCGCAGAGGCTTCGAGTTTTATACTCCCAATCCTCCGAAATCACGCAACCCTTCGGCGCCGGCCGGCGGCCGCTCAGTTCTCCGGTTCGGCCTCTTCCTCCCGCCGCCCGGCGGCGCGCCGGCCGCGGGCGCCGCGGGCTTGACGATGACGAAGGGGATGTCCGACGAGCGCGCGAGCGCGTTGAAGCTCCGGAGGTCGTCCGTCATCAACTGATTGAGTTGCCGGAGCTGCGCGTCGATCTGCGCGGCCAGCTCTTCGTAGAGCGTGTAGGACTGCTCGGTCGGCTGCGCGTCGGCGCTGCCGACGACGCCGCCGAGCGCGGCCAGCTTGTTGTTGAGCCGGATGGGGTAGTTCAGAGGGTCCTGGCTGCTCTGGTTCTTCGTCTGGTAGAGCGCCTCCTCGACCGCCTGAAGTTTCCGGTTGAGCTGCCCGCCCGCCGTCACGACCGGCTTCGCGTTCGGCTGATCGTTGATGCGCTTGAGGAGGTCGTCCACCTGCCTCCGCACGTCGCGTATCTGCGCGACGGCGTTGTGCGTCTCGGTCAGCTTGTCGCGAATCTTCGTGAGCAGCGCGAGCTGCTTGTCGAACTCCTCCGGCGTCGTCTGGAGCCGCGGGTCTTTCCTGAATCTCGAAACTCTGCGTGTAGGTCTGGCCGTCGGCCGTGAGCTTGACCTGATACGTGCCGGGCACGGCGCGCGGCCCCGTACGTGCCGCCCGCCCAGAGAATCATGCCGGGGAAGCGCGTCGCCTCCGCGTAGCGCATGTCCCAGACGAAGCGGTTCAGGCCCGCCTCCGTCGAGACGCGCGCCGCGCCGCCGCCGCGTCTTCCGACGAACTCGGACGACTCTTCGCCCGAAGGGGCCGCGGGCATCTCGGGCGGCGTCTGCACCTGCGCCGAGCCGGGCGCGGTCGAGGCGCCGGGCAGCCCGGCCGTCCCTCCTGTCGGCGTGGGCGTCGGGCGCGGCGGCGCCTTGGCCGTGAACTTCTGGACGGACTTGCCCGCAGGGTCGATGAATTCGAGCGTCACGTCCGAGGCGGGGCGCGACTTGAGATAGTAGTAGACGACGACGCCGCTCGGCGGGTTCGCGCCGACGGTCGCCGTCGGCGGGCAGCGCGCAGCCGCCGCCGCCCGGCATGCGGTAGGCGTCCTCGGGCTTTGAGAGCGTCGTCTCGCCCGCGCCCGCGCGCTGCGCGTCGGTCAACTGTTGGAGGACGGAGAGGTCGTCGAGAATCCAGAACGAGCGCCCCTGCGTGGCGACGACCAGATCCTTCTCGCGCTTGTGGACGGCGAGGTCGGTGATGGGCACGTAGGGCAGGTTGAGCTGGAACGGCTGCCAGCGCTCGCCGTCGTCGAACGAGATGTACATGCCCGTCTCCGTCCCCGCGTAGAGCAGGCCGCGCCGCGCCGGGTCTTCGCGGATGACGCGCGTGAAGGCGCCGTCGGGGATGCCCGCGTCGATCTTCTTCCACGTCTTGCCGTAGTCGCTCGTTTTGTAGAGGTAGGGCTTGAAGTCGTCGGACTTGTACATCGTCGCGGCGACGTAGGCCGCGCCCGCGTCGTGCGGCGAGGCGTCGATGGAGTTGATCTGAATCCACTCCGGGATGCCCTTCGGCGTCACGTTCGACCACGTCTTGCCGTTGTCGCGCGTGACCTGCACGAGGCCGTCGTCCGAGCCCGTCCAGATGACGCCCTTTGTGACGGGCGACTCGGCGACGGTGAAGATGGTGTCGTAGTACTCGACGCTCGTGTTGTCCTTCGTGATGGGGCCGCCGCCCGGCCCCTGCTTCGACTTGTCGTTGCGCGTGAGGTCGGGGCTCATCATCTCCCACGACTGCCCCTCGTTCGTCGAGCGGAAGAGGTGGTCGCCCGCGGCGTACAGAGTACCCATCGGAGATGTGTCGTGCGGCGAGAAGAGGATGGGGTAGTTCCACTGGAAGCGGTACTTCATCCCCTCGGCGCCGTGGCCCATCGGGTTGTCGGGCCAGACGTTGACGGCGCGGAGCTGCTTGGTGCGGTGGTCGTAGCGCGTGAGGTAGCCGCCGTAGGAGCCCGCGAAGACGACGTTCGAGTCGTTCGGGCTTCGGCGCGATCCAGCCCGACTCGCCGCCGCCCACGTCGTGCCAGCGACTCCTCGCCGATGCCGAAGTCTTCGGTGCGGCTGCGAATCGAGATGGTCGAGTTGTCCTGCTGCGCGCCGTAGACGTTGTAGGGGAAGTCGTTGTCGACGGCGACGCGGTAGAACTGCGCGGTCGGCTGGTCCTGCTCCGTCCAGGTGCGCCCGCCGTTGAAGGAGACGTTGGCGCCGCCGTCGTTCGACTCGATCATGCGGTTCGGGTCGTTGGGCGCGATCCAGAGGTCGTGGTTGTCGCCGTGCGGCGTCGAGATGTTGCGTGAAGGTGCGGCCGCCGTCGTTCGAGCGATTGTGAAACCCGACGTTGAGGACGTAGACGCGTCTCGGCGTTCTGCGGGTCGGCGTAGATGCGCGTGTAGTACCACGCGCGCTGCCGGAGGTTGCGCGACTCGTTGACCTTCGTCCAACGTCGCCCCGCCGTTGTCCGAGCGGAAGACGCCGCCGTCCTCCGCCTCGACCAACGCCCACACGCGCTCGGGCGCGGCGGCCGAGACGGTCACGCCGATCTTGCCGACCACCCCGCGCGGCAGGCCCGGGCTGCGCGTAATCTCAGCCCACGTGTCGCCGCCGTCCGTCGATTTGAAGAGCCCGCTCGCGGGCCCGCCGCTCTCGAACGTCCAGGGCTTGCGGATGTACTGCCAGAGCGCGGCGTAGAGGACGTTCGCGTTCGTCGGGTCGAACGTCAAATCAATCGCGCCGGCCTGCGGGCTCTTGTACAGAACCTTCTCCCACGTCTTCCCGCCGTCCTTCGAGCGGAAGACGCCGCGCTGCTCGTTCGGGCCGAAGGCGTGGCCGATGGCCGCGACGTAAACGAGGTCGGGGTTGCGCGGGTGAACGCGCACGCGCGAGATGTGGCGCGTGTCGTCGAGCCCGGCGAGCTTCTTCCACGTCTTCCCCGCGTCGGTCGATTTGTACATCCCGTCGCCGTGCGAGAGGTTGCCGCGCAACGTCTGCTCGCCCATGCCGACGTAGACGACGTTCGGGTCCGACTCCGCGACCGCGACGGCGCCGACCGAGCCGGTCTTAAAAGTCTGGTCGCCCAGAGGCTCCCACGTCACGCCGCCGTCCGTGGTCTTCCACACGCCGCCGCCCGTCGCGCCGAAGTAGTAGACGAAGGGCTGCGACGCGACGCCCGCGACCGCGGCCACGCGCCCGCCGCGGAACGGCCCGATCTGCCGGTAGGCGAGCGGCCCGAAGGTCTTCGCGCGGCGCTCTGCGGCGCCGCGGCGCGGCTGCTGTTGCGCGCGCGCCGCCACGGGCAATCATGTTCAAAAGAAGAAGGGCGACGAGCAAAGAGGCCGCGGGCGGGAGAAGACGTACCCTCAACATGTGCAAAGGCTCCTGTGGAAGTATGGACTTGTGTTCCGACCGGGAAAGCTTTAAAACGGCTGTCTTCGACTTTGACGTTTGCGGGCTACTATATTGCCTTTCGCCCCTGCGGGCAATCGGCATTTCGAGGGAGCGTTCCAGAGTTGAGCGTCGAGATTCGTTACGCGGAAGCGCTGACGGAAGAGGAGCGGCAGGCGCTCTTCGGCTGGGGCAAGGACATCTTCGGCATCGAGGACAGGGACTACCGCTGGCGGCCGAAGGACCACCACTTCGTCGCCGAAGAGGGCGGGCGACCCTTGAGCCACGTCGGCGTCATCAAGACGACGGTGGGCGTCGGCGGCCGTCAGCTCACGGTCGGCGGCATCGGCGGCGTCGTCACCGTCCCGGAGGCGCAGGGGCGCCAACTCGTCCACGCGGGGATGCGGCAGGCGGCCGAGTTCATCTGTCATGAACTGGGCGCCGACTTCGGCATGCTCTTCTGCCTGCTGCGCCTCGAACCCTTCTACGCGCGGCAGGGATGGCTGACGTTGGAGGACGAGGTCGAGATCGATCAGCCCGACGGCAAGATGGTCTGGCCCTACCGGGTCATGGTGAAGCCCTGCGGCGAGCGCGTGTGGCCCGCGGGGCGCGTCGAAGTCGGGGGGCTGCCCTGGTGAACGGTGTCGTGCGGTTGACGAGGTCGGGGCCGGTCATCGACGGCTCGGACGAGGAGCTGGCGCGGCTGCGCGCGCACTTCGAGGAGCGTCACCACCTCGCGCTGCCGGGCTTCCTCGACCCTTCGCTGCTCGACACGCTGCGGGGGAAACTGGCCGCGTCCGGCTTCGCGCGCGTCGAACGCGACGTGGGCAGCGAGCTGCGCCCGCTCGACACCGCGCCCTACTTCGCGCTGGAGCTTCTGCTCAACAGCCGCCGGGTGCTCGAACTCCTCCCGCAGCTCACCGGCTGCCCGCGCCCCGCATGCTTCACCGGGACGCATCTACCGGCGCGCGCCCGGCGAGAGCCACGTCAGCCGCTGGCACACCGACCTCAACGAAGACGGCCGGATGGTCACGCTCAGCATCAACCTGAGCGACGAACTCTACCGCGGCGGGACGACGCTCGTCCGCGAGGCCGACACTAAACGCGTCGTCTGCGAACTGCCCAACACGGGCTTCGGCGACGCCATCCTCTTCCCCATCGACCCGCGCTTCGAGCACCGCGTCCTCGACGTGGAGGGCGACACGCCGAAGACCGCCCTCGCCGGCTGGTTCAACTCCAAGCCCGACCCGCGCTACCTCTTCACCCGCGGCGCGGGCGGCGCCTAGAGCGGTCGGGTAAGCGTCGGAATTTCACCACCGCAGACGCAGAGGCACGGCTTTGAAGACTTATCGCTTCAAAGCCGTGCCTCTGCGTCTGCGGTGGTGAAAAATTCTCCTCTTAATTCCCCGCGCTCTTCTTCCGTTTGATGTTGATGCGCGGGAGGTTGAAGTTGTCGCCGAGGCGCCTGATCTTGTCGAGGTCGAGCGCGCCGACGATGTTGACGACCGTCAACTCGTGCGGCTCGACGACGAGCAGGGCGAAGCCCTCCACGCGGCCGCCGGCCGTCGCGAGGTAGACCTCGGCGTCGCCGAAGTCGAGCCCCTTCGACTTCACGTCCATGACGCGCGCCCAGCCCGGCGCGCGCAACTGCTCGCGCAACTCCGCCACGTCCGCCTCGGCGAACTGCCCCGCGGACTTGAACTCGTAGCTCCTGACGTAGACGCCGCGCAGCCCCGCGACCAGCTCCTTGACGGCGCGCTCCTCGGCGTCCTCGTCCGACAAAATCGAGCCGGCGAACTTGATGAGGATGCCGTCGATCTCGATGTTGACCGCCTCGGTCGCCTTCGGCGCGAGCTTCTCAAGGCTTTCGAGCCGCAGACGCCCCGCCGTCGTCTGCTGCCCCTGCGCGCGCGCCCCGACGACGAAGATGAAAGTCGTGGTGACGAGAACGAGAGTTTTAAGGATTGCTTGTCTCATAACTTACTTACTTACTTACGGTCGGGCTTCGGCCTTCGTGCCCTGCGCACGCTGACGCACGTCCCGCAGCTTCGCGCCGGTCAGCCGCAGCGCGTAGACCAACTGCTCCTTCGTCAACAGCCGCGCGTTCTCGACGAAGGCCGACGCCCCGCCTGGCGCGCTCATCGCTTCGAGGGTTAAGCCGCCGCCCGCGCCCGTCCCGTCGGCCGAGGGCTCCGGGGACACCCCCTTCTGCCGCCGCTTCGGCGCGGCCGTCAGTTGCGTAACCTTCTTCTCGCGCGCGACGCGCGGCAAAGTTCCGACAGCGGCACTCTCAACCTTAGTCCGAGGCTTCACCCCGTCCGGCGGGGGCTCCAACATGCCTCGCTCTTCTCTGAGCGGCGCCGGGCTCACGTGCTTCGGCGCGTCTACGGTCGGCCGCGAAGACTCCGGCGCGGCGGCGTGTTGGTCACGGGTCGCCACGCGCGCCCGCAGGAAGACGGAGGCCGCGAGGACTGACGCGACGACGAGCGCGGCAGCAACCGCGAGCGCGGCCGGCGCGAAGAGCCTCGACGTGAAAGGCGAGAGCCACGTCCGGCGCGGCTCGGGCGCCGCGGCTTCGGCCGGCAGCTCAAGCCTCCGCGGCTCGTGCGCGAAGGCGCCGAGCAGCGCTTCGAGCCGCGCGACCTCCGCGTCGGGCTCGCCCTTCTTGTCCCAGAGGTAGTCGCTCATAAACTCCCGTCCTTAGAATCGACACCGCACTACACGCCGAGCCGCTTGCGCAGGAGCTTCATCCCGCGATGCAGGTTGACGCGCACCGAAGCGGGCCTGAGCCCCGTCCGCTCCGCGATCTCCGGCCCGGTCATGCCCTCGACGAGCCGGAGCACGAGCGTCTCGCGGTACGCCTCGGGCAGCGAGCGGATGATCTCCAAAGCCTCGCGCGCCTCGGCCGCGCGCCCCGCGCCCTGCGACAGCTCGTCGCGCAGCTCCTCGGTCTGGCGCGCGCGGCGGTAGAAGTCCGCGGCGCGGTTGCGCGCGATGATGGCGACCCACGGCCCGAAGCGCGCCGGGTCGCGCAGGGCGTTGAGCTTGCGAAACGCCGTCAGGAAAACGTCCTGCACGAGGTCCGAGACCTCGCCGTACGGCACGCGCGCCAGCAGCACGCCGTGTACGAGCGGCGCGTGAAGCTCGTAAAGACGCTCGAAGGCCGCGCGGTCGCCCGCGCGCGCCGACTCGACGAGCGCGACCTCGGGCGGCTGGACTTCCGCCGCCGCCTCGGGCCTGCGCTCCGCGAAGAGCATTGTGCCGGTCTCGACCTCGAACATGCCTTGAAGTTTTACGACGCCGCGGGGCTCCGGGATTCAACACGCCCGCGGCCCTCGCCCTCTACGCCGGTATAGACGCGAGGGCGGCGCGGAGCGTTAACGAATGAAATGTCAGCATTCAGGGCGCCGCGTCAGTGGCGCGTGAGTGTAGCCCGGCCTTTCAAGGCCGGGGCTGCCGAGGATTATGAGGGATGCGTCGCGTCGGCGACGCGTGAACGTGCGAGTCGAATCAGGCGTCGCTGACGCGACGCCGCGGGCTTCAATACAACGCCGACCCGGCCTTGAAAGGCCGGGCTACACTCAGCCGCCGCCGCGGCGTTCACATGCTCTCTAAAAGATTGTGTAAATAAACGGCGCGAGCGCCGACGACTGCGCGAAGACGAGCAGGGCGCCGAGGAGCAGGAGGACGAGGACAATCGGCAGCAGCCAGAGCTTCTTGTTCTGGCGCAGGAACATCCAGACCTCACCGGCGAGCGAGAGCTTACCCATTTGAACTCAAGTCCTCCCTTGAACCTTCAGAACAGGCGCTCGAACCCCTCGCGCGCCTGCCGGGTCGTCTTGCGCCCGACCCAGTAACTCTCGGACTTCGACCCGCGCCGACCGAGCGGGTCGCGCCCGACCAGCCGCGTGATGACGCCGTAAGGCGTCACGACGAGATAGTAGACGAGCGTCAGGAGCACGCGGCTGTTGACGTGCCCGAGCAGGACGGCAAACCTCATCCACGCCGTGTGGAAGGCCCGCGCCGCCGGCGGCACGAGCAGCCCCGCGACGACGAGCGCCGCGCCGATTGATGCGAAGATGATGACGACCGTCGTCCGCCCGCGGTACAGGTTCCACGCGGCGATGCCGAGCAGCACGGCCGCGACCAACAGCGCGGACTTGCGCGCCTGCGCGTCGCTGACGGCGGCTGAGGCGTGCGCGGTGACGCTCCCCCTCGGTTCAATCAAGCTGGAACTCCTCCTGCCACGAGTGGTCTAACGCTTCGGCGCTCGGCCCCTGCTCGGTCTTGAGCAGCAGGAAGTCGCCCACGACGAGGCAGTCCATCTCCGTGCGCATGAAGCAGGCGAAAGCCTCGGCGGGCGTGCAGACGATGGGCTCGCCGCGCACGTTGAAGGAGGTGTTGACCAGCACGGCGCAGCCCGTCAAACGCTCGAAGGCGGCGAGCAGGTCGTAGTATGCGGGGCTCTCCTCGCGCCGCACGGTCTGGACGCGCGCCGAGTAGTCCACGTGCGTCACGGCCGGGATGGTCGAGCGCGGCACGTTCAGGCGCTCGATGCCGAAGAGGCCCGCCTCGGCCTCCGTCGTCCCGCGCCGAAGCTCCGCGCGCACCGGCGCGACGAGGAGCATGTAGGGCGAGTCCGTCTCAAGCTCGAAGTAGTCCGACACGCGCTCGCGCAGCACCGACGGCGCGAAGGGGCGGAAGGACTCGCGGAACTTAATCTTCAAGTTCATCTGCGACTGCATCCGGGGCGAGCGCGGGTCGCCGAGAATGCTCCGGGCGCCGAGCGCGCGCGGCCCGAACTCCATCCGCCCATGGAACCAGCCGACCACCTTCTCCTCCGCGAGCAGGCGCGCGACCGTCTCGGCCAACTCCGCGTGCGGCACCTTGCGGTAACGCGCGCCCGCAGTGACCAAAGACTCTTCTATCTCGTCGTCGGAAAACTCCGGCCCGAGGTAAGAGCCGCTTCATGCCGTCGGCGCCGCCGCGGCAGACCTCTGCGACCCGCCGCTCTTTGCCGAGGTACTGGTACCAGACCGACAGCGCCGCGCCCAAACTCCCGCCCGCGTCGCCCGCGGCCGGCTGCACCCACACGTTGTCGAAAGGCCCCTCGCGCAGGATGCGCCCGTTGCCGACGCAGTTGAGCGCGACGCCCCCGGCGAGACAGAGGTTGCGCTCGCCCGTCTCTTTGTGTGCGTGGCGCGCCATCCGCAGCATCGCCTCCTCGGTCACCTCCTGCACCGAGCGCGCCAGGTCCATCTCGCGCTGCGTCACCTCGCCCTCGGGCGTGCGCGGGCGCCCGCCGAACAGACGGTCGAACTGAGCCGAAGTCATCGTCAGGCCCGCGGCGAAGTTGAAGTACTTCATGTTGAGGCGGAGCGACCCGTCTTCACGAAGATCGACCAGCTCGTCAAGGATGAGCTTCACGTAACGGGGCTCGCCGTAGGGCGCGAGGCCCATCACCTTGTACTCGCCCGAGTTGACCTTGAAGCCCGTGTAGTATGTGAAGGCCGAGTAGAGCAGACCCAAACTGTGCGGGAAGTGAAGCTCCTTGAGTAAGGTGAAGCTCGTTTCCCTTCCCGTACCCATACGACGAGGTCGCCCACTCGCCCACGCCGTCCATCGTGAGCACCGCGGCCGACTCGAACGGCGAGGGAAAGAAGGCCGACGCGGCGTGCGACTCGTGGTGCTCGGTGAAGAGCACCTTGCCCTCGAAGCCCGCCTCCTTCGACACCTGCTCGCGTATCCAAATCTTCTCGCGCAGCCACAGAGGCATCGCCATCAAAAACGAGCGCAGGCCCGACGGCGCGTAGTCGATGTAGGTCTCAAGCAGTCGCTCGAACTTCAGCAGCGGCTTGTCGTAGAAGGCGACGTAGTCCAGCTCCTTCGGCGTGATGCCCGGCCCGCTTCAGGCAGAACTCGACGGCGTTCGACGGGTAACGGTGGTCGTGCTTTTTGCGCGTGAAGCGCTCCTCCTGCGCCGCCGCCACGACCTCGCCGTCGCGCACGAGGCACGCCGCAGAGTCGTGGTAGTAGGCCGAGATTCCGAGGATATACATCTCTGAAAAAGTCTCCGCGCAATGCTTCCTAAAGCCCCTCGCGGCGAAGCGTTGGATTATCCTTTTTTTGTCGTGCAGCGGCAACTTCGAGCCCCGGCGCGGCCCCGTTTTTGCTTCTATGACCGTCGGAAAGGTTTTTGCGTACTGTTTGAGGCCAGACCCTATGTCGCAGCGTCCTGAAAATTTCAAGGCGGCGGACGAAGACCCGGACGTGACGCTCGCCACGCCGCGTTTCGACGACGCCGCCGCACGCCGCGCGCACCCCGTCGTGCCGCTCGCCGAAGCGCCGACGCGCACCCGGCGTGTGCGCGCAACGCGGCGCTCGTGGACGCCCGCGCTGCTGGCCGTCCTGCTGCTCGTCGGCGCCGCGCTCGGCGGCGCCCTCGCCACGAAGTTCATGCAAGGCCCGCGCGCAGAGAGCGCACAGGAGGCCGAACAGGCGCCGCAGGAACAGGCTCCGACGACCCCCGCCCGGACTGCGGAGGCGCCGCGGCCGCAGCCCTCGGCGCCCGCGGTTGCGGAAGCGGCACGACGCGAAGAGGCGCCGGTGAAACCCGCGTCACGCGATACGCAGACGAGACGCGCGAGGGCAAACGCTCCCGCGCCCGCCGCGGTCGAGCCCGCGCGTGAAGACGCGGATGAGGACGAAGATGAAGACCGTCGGGGCAAGGGTTCGGGGAGGCGGCGCGGGCGCGAAGACGAAGTCGAGAAGGATTTGCGCAAAGCCCTGAAGCGCGGGAAGGGCAAGGCGCCGCGCCTCGTGGACGTTCTCACCTCCTCGCCCTGAACCCCGCGCACAGCTTCGATAAGGATGCGCCCGCCCTCATCGGCGGGCGCGAATTTTGTTCGACACGCCGCGGGAAAACTGTCGTATACTGCCGCGCCTGATGCCCCTGCGGCGCGCGCGGCGCGCCTCGCACGCAAACCTCGACGGCCGCGTCGAACCAGCCACGGCCGCCTCTTATCCTCAACACCCTCGGACAGGAGAATCCCCTTATGGACAGGATAACTTTAGCTCTGGTCATCGCGCAGAACGGTCTGCGCACGGCGGCGACACTGTTGGCGGCGAAGGCGGCCAAGGCCGAAACGCAGGCGGGCGCGGCGACCGGCGCCGACGCCACCAAGGCTCAAGAAGGAGGCCGCCAAGTCCAAGAAGCTCGCCGCGGCCCTCAGCGCCGCCGACGCGGGCATCACCTCCTACCTGACCGACACCGGAGAATAGTCCTCGCGCCGGCGAGCAGACGAAGAAGGAGGGAGGATGAGAGGCAGCGTGCCTCTCGTCCTCCCTCCTTCCTTCGTTAGACATGCGCCCCGAGTCAGGCGCCCGCCGCTCCTCCTCTTCCCCTCCCTGAAGCTCGCGCGCGATGCGTCGGACGGTGTCGAGCGTGTCGATCTCTTCGGGCGTCTTGTCGTCGCGCAGTCGGAGGATGCGCGGGAAGCGCAGCGCGTAGCCGCTCTTGTGCCGCTTCGACTCCTGCACGCGGTCGAAGGTGACTTCGAGGACGATCTTCGGCTCGACGACGCGGACGCGCCCGTGCGCGAACTCCTGTACGGTGTGCGCGCGGAACCACTCGGTCAGCTCCGCCAGCTCGACGTCGGTCAGGCCCGAGTAAGCCTTGCCGACGTTGAGCAGCTCCGGGTCGTCCTCGGAGCGGCGCACGGCGAAGGTGTAATCGGAGAGCAGCTTCCGGCGCTTGCCGTGCCCGACCTCGACGGCCGTCACCACCACGTCGAGCGTCGCGCAGCGCCCTCTTCAGCTTCAGCCACTCGCGCCCGCGCTTGCCCGGCTTGTACGACGAGCGCGGGTCTTTAATCATCAGCCCCTCGTTGCCGCGCGCGCGCGCCGCGTCGAACTCTTCGTCGAGCCCGGACGACGCCGCCCGTCAGCTTCGCCCTCGACAGACGCACGACCGCGGCCGCTTCATCCTTCACCAACGCTTCGAGCGCCGCGCGCCTCTCCGCGAGCGGCGCGTCCGTCAGCACGCGCCCCGCGGCGTAGAGCAGGTCGTAGGCGACGAACGCGACGGGCACGCCCGCGAGCAGCTCTTCCGAGACGGTCTTGCGCCCCAGACGCTTTTGCAGTTCGAGGAAAGGCAGGATCGCCTCGCCGCGCACGGGCACGATCTCGCCGTCGAGCACCGCGTCCGAGGGCAGCAGTTTTAGAGGCTCGACCAGCTCGGGGAAGCGGTGCGTCACCTCGTCGAGCGTGCGCGTGTAGAGCGCGACCCTTCCGCTCTGCACGTGCGCCTGCCCGCGGATGCCGTCGAACTTGTCCTCGACGTAGAACTCTTCGGGCATCGTGCGCGCCACGTCTTCGACCGACTCGGCGGCCGTGGCGAGCATGAACTTGATCGGGCTGGAAGAGGCGCATCCGCGACGCCTTCGAGCGCGCCGCGCCGCGCGCGCACGGCCGTCTCGCCGATGTCGCCCGTGAGCATGTTGACGCGCGCCACGTCCGCGAGCGGCCGCCCGAACGCGCGCGCGACGGCGTCCTCGACCAGCCCCTCTTTCAGCCCGATGCGCAGGTCGCCGACGAGCAGCTTGACGAGGTACTTCGCCTCCGGAGGCGTGGCACGGGTGAAGGCTTCGACGAGCAGGGCCTTCTTGTTCTTCGTCCCGCGCGTCTCGCTCAGGCGCCCGATGAGCGCCTGCGTCGCGGCGAGCGTGAGCGTCGGCGCGACGTTGCGCGTCGCCCTTCGTCTCCGCGAACGCCTCGAACGCCACGTCGCCCGAGTCGCCCAGGCGCACGTAGCGCGGGCGCAGGTTCTCGACTTCGAGGCCGGTCACCTCCGAGATGGCGTCGCGCAGCATCCCGCCGCCGACGTTCGTCGTGCGCGCGTCGTAGAGCGGGAAGACGTGCCCCGCGAAGTAGCGCGCCGCGAGCGCCAGGTCTTCGTCCGTCAAGCCGCCGAAATACGCGCCGAGCAGCGCCGCCTTCTCCAGCTTCTTCGTCGTCGCGCCCACCGCGTCCGCGACCTCGGCGAAGCGCTTGCAACGTCGCGCCCGCGGGCGCAGCTTCGATTCAATGCTTCTCTCTTGCTCTCGCTCATCGAGTGCAGATGCGCGCCTCAAGCCGGCTGCCTCGATCATCAGCTCGGCGGGGACGCGCACGGCCTGCGCCTCCGTCGGGCTCGCCGAAGATTTCGGGGTGGATGACTTTCAGGAGTATCTCGGCGCCTTCGACGACGCGCGGGCCGGGGCGGCTGAAGTAGCTCGTGGCGTCCACGGCCCAGACCTGTCCCGTCGCGCACGGCCGGAAGCGTCCCGCCAGCCGCGCGGCAGTCGCGCGCTGCCCGAGCGCGCGCAGCGTGTCCTCCTTGTAGTAGCCGCACGGCGCGAGCACGACGACCTCGGGGGCGTAGTCTCGAATCTCTTCCGCCGTCGTCGTGCGCGACTTCCCGCCCGCGTTGCCGAAACGAGGCGTCGCCGCCCGCGAACGCGACCTGCTCGGGCACCCAGTGGCCGGGCGCGAACGGCGGCTCCAGCCATTCGAGGACGAGCGTGCGCGGCCGCGTCTCGACCTCCGTGAGCAGCACGGCCAGCGCGTCCAACTGCACGGTCAGGTCGCGCACGAGCGCGTCGGCCGCCGCGGCCGCGCCCGCCAGCTCGCCGACGGTGCGGATGTTGGCGAAGATGTCCTGGATGTTGTGCGGCTCAAGCGAGACGACGCGCGCGTCCGACTCGATGAGGCGCGCGGCCTGCACGACGGTCTTGTAGCTGACGGCGCAGACCTCGCACAGCTCCTGCGTGATGACGAGGTCGGGCTTCAGCTCCGCCAGCAGTTTTTCGTCGAGGTTATAGATCGAGCCGTGGCCGTCGAGCTGCGAGCGGACGGCGTGGTCGATCTCGGCGCTCGACATCTCGGCGTGCGAGATGCGGCTCGCCGTGAGCACGGGCTTCCCCGACGACCGTCGGCGGGAAGTCGCACTCGTGCGTGACGCCGACCAGATTCTCTTCGAGCCCGAGCGCGCAGACGATCTCGGTCGCCGACGGCAGGAGCGAAACTATGCGCGGGCCTGTCCCCATCCCCGTACCTTCCCCGTTCGTTGTCGGATTGACTGCGGCGAGGTTGGCGCAACGCGCCGCGCGCCTGTCAAGGAAGCCGCGCCCTCGCTTTTGCGCGCGCGCGCCGAGAGGGTACAATCACTTTCATGCAAGAGCGGAAGGAGTTGCGGGTCGAAGGCGTCGTAGACCACATCGCGGTCAAGACCGAGGACATGGAGGGGGACGTGCGCGAGTACGAGCGGCTCGGCTTCCGCGTCGAGACGCTCTACGAGGACTGGGCCATGCTGCGCGACGCGCGCGGCTTCGGCGTGGCGCTCCTGCCGCCGGGCTCGAAGCACCCGCAGCACATCGGCATCCGCGTCGAGTCGCGCGAGGAGCTGGAAGCGGCCGCGCGCCGCGAGGGCCGCCCCATCAAGGAGCACCGCGACCGCTCGCTCTCCTTCTACACCAACGGCGTCGGCGGCCGCGCCGTCGAGGTCATCTACTACCCGCCGGACTACAAGAGCAGTGAATAGTGAATAGTAAATGGTGAATGGCTAAAACAGGTTCTTACCATTCACCATTTACTGATTCACTATTCACGATTCTCTTATGCACTCATTCCTTCTCGTCTTCGAGTTCCTCGGCACGACCGAGCTGCTGGTGATCGCGGTGGTCGCGCTCATCCTGTTCGGGCCGCGGAAGCTCCCGGAGATCGGGCGCACCGTCGGCAAGGCCATCGGCGAGTTCAAGCGCGCCTCCGACGACTTCAAGCGCACCTGGGAGTACGAGGTCGAGATCGAGCAGCGCAAGCCCGCGACCGACCCCGCGCCGGCCGTCCACGGGGGCGAGACGCGCGACGGCGGCGGCGCTCCCGGCCTACGACGCGGGCGCGGGCGACTTCGACGGCTCGCGGCCTCAAACGGCCGACGCCCGAGCCCACGGTCGCGCGCGGCGCGGCGCCGGAGGACGAGCGCGCGGACGAGTCGGGGTCCGCCGACGAGCACGCGTGGGACGTGGCGACGGGCCGCGCGGCGACGCGGACCGGCCGACAAGGACGACGACGAGCTCAACGCCTCCTGACTTCGCGGACGCGGCGCGCGCGCCGCCCTTCCCCGACGAGCCTTTAGCAGACCTCGAACGACGAGATGGCTTCGACCCTTCTGGACAGCGACGAGGACGGACAGCAGGAAGGCCGCCAGCTCGGCGGCCAGATGTCGTTTCTCGAACACCTCGACGAGTTGCGCCGCCGCCTCATCCGCTCCGTCATCTTCATCTTCGTCGCGCTCGTCTTCTGCTGGTTCGTCTCCACGCCCGATCTACAGGTTCCTCTCCGCCCCCATGAACCGCGCGCTGGCCGAGACCGCGCAGCGCCCCGTCCCGCTTGAGGGGCTGACGGGCGGCGAGCAGATTCTCTCGCTCAACACGCTCAAGGAGGGCGACGCCGGGCGCTACGTCTTCGAGGAGACGACGAAGCTCGGGACGAGCGTCATCCCGCCGGGCGCCTCGGTCGCCGTGCGCGTCGCGCGCGGCGCCGGACGGCCAGCTCGGCGTCTTCACCGACGAGACGCTCTTCGCCGGCCCCTCCGTCATCCCCAAAGGCGTGCGGCTGCCGCTCGACTTCCGGGCGACGCGACGGCGGGCTCCCGAACGAGGACGACAAGCTGGTCGTGCGCACGGCGACCGAGCCCTTCTCGCTCTACCTGCAAGTCTCGCTCTACGCGGCGGTCTGCCTCTCGGTGCCGTTCCTTTTGTGGCAGATCTGGGCCTTCATCTCGCCCGGCCTCTACCCGCACGAGCGCGGGTGGGCGATGCCCTTCGTGCTGATGTCGAGCCTGTCGTTCGTGGCGGGCGCGGCCTTCGCCTACTACGTGCTGTTCCCGCCGGCCATCGCGTACCTGCTGGGCATCGGGCAGGACTTCCGGCTCTTCCTCAACGCCTCGGACTACTTCGACTTCGTCATCATCGTCCTGCTGGCGATGGGCGTGGTCTTCCAGATGCCGGCGGTGACCTACGTGCTGGCGCGCATCGGGCTGGTGGACGCGGGCTTCCTCGTCTCGCACTGGAAGATTTCGACGGTCGTCATCCTCGTGGCCGCGGCGGTGCTGTCGCCGACGAACGACATCCCGAACATGCTGCTCTTCGCCGCCCCGATGGTCGTCCTCTACCTCATCTCCATCCTCATCGCGTGGCTCTTCTCGCGGCCCCGGACGGTCGAGTGAAGTGAAAATCCCGGCGGGCGTATCTTATGCAGCGCTTTCGGTAATCATGGTTTGAAGGATGCGCCGGCGGGGTCATTTCGGGGGACTTTACAGGTGTCCGACAGGCAACCGGGACGCCCCCCGGCGCATCTTGACTGTGTCTCCGTCGAGGCCCTAAAATCAGCGCGAAAGTTGCGGCGATGACTGGGTTTAAGCCTCCCGCGGGGACTGGCCCCGGCGGCTTCTCAGGCGTCGCCATTTTCGCGACCGCCCCGAACGTCAAACTAAACATCTTTGTCTCAGCCGAACAGGAGTTGTAAAGCGATGGCCCGTCAACAGAGGATGCGTTCTCTGGCCCTAGCCCTTTCCTTGCTCGTCACGGCCTCCCCCGCTGCGCTCGCGCAGAAGAAGAAGGCCGGCGACCCGCAGGACGTGCCCGAGCGCGAGCGCACGGTCAAAAAAGAGAACCGCAACATGTTCAAGAAGTGGATCGACGAGGATGTCGCCTACATCATCACCGACGAGGAGAAGCGGGCCTGGAAGAAGCTCGCCACCGACGCCGAGCGCGAGCAGTTCATCGAAGCCTTCTGGCGCCGCCGCGACCCCGACCCGGACACGGAGCTGAACGAGTACCTCGAAGAGCACTACGAGCGCGTGGCCTACGCCAACCAGCACTTCGCCTCCGGCATCCCCGGCTGGAAGTCCGACCGCGGCCGCATCTACATCATGTACGGCGCGCCGCACGAGAAGGAGTCGCACCCCTCGGGCGGCTCCTACGAGCGCCCCTCTTACGAGGGCGGCGGCTCGACGACGACCTACCCGTTCGAGATCTGGTTCTACCGCTACCTGCCCGGCATCGGCTCCGGCATCGAGATCGAGTTCGTCGATCCGACCGGCACCGGCGAGTACCGCATCGCCCGCTCGCCCGACGAGAAGGACGCCATGCTCAACATCCCCGGCGCGGGCCTCACGCTGATGGAGCAGTTGGGTCTGTCGAACAAGGCCGACCGCGTCGCCAACCGCGGCGCCTTCGGCTACACCGGCCCCGGCGCGCGCGAGTCCGACAGCCCGTTCTCGCGCCTCATCCTCTACACGGACTTGCAGAAGCCGCCGCAAGTCAACGACGTGCTTGAGAAGAACCTGCTCGCCACGGCCTCGACCGGCGCGGAGGACACCGCCGCCCTCGACGTGGCGACGAAGGTGGACTTCTACCGCGCCTCGGACGAGCGCGTGATGACGGCCATCACCATCCAGACCGACAACAACGACCTCCCGTTCAAGGACGACGGCAGCGGCATCCAGACGGCGCGCCTCAACATCTACGGCCGCGTCACGAACCTCTCGGGCCGCCGCGTGACGAGCTTCGAAGACCCCGTCACGACGACCGCCACGGTCGAGGAGTTGACCACGCTCCGCGAGCGCAAGTCGGCCTACCAGCGCGTGCTCCCGCTCGCGCCCGGCAACTACAAGGTCGATCTGCTCATCCGCGACATCAACACGGGCGCGACCACGGTCAAGGCCATCGGCTTCGAGGTGCCCAAGTTCACGCAGGAGAAGCTCGGCACCTCCTCGCTCGTCCTCGCCATCAAGCTCCAGGCTCTGAACGACCAGTTGCCCGGCATGTTCGCCATCGGCCCCTTCAAGGTGCTGCCGAACGTCTCGGGCGTCTACAAGCGCGGGCAGGACGTCGGGCATCTACATGCAGGTCTACAACGCCGGCATCGACCAGACGACGCTCAGGCCCGCGATCGACGTGGAGTACGTGCTCCAGAAGGACGGCAAGGAGGTCTTCAAGCAGGCCGAGGACTGGCGCGGCAGCTCCGACGCCGGGCAGCGCCTGACCCTCGCCCGCCTGCTCCCGACCTCGAACCTCGCCCCCGGCGAGTACGAGATCATCGTCCGCGTCCGCGACAAGGTCTCCGGCCAGTCGCTCGCGCCCACGCAGAAGTTCACGGTCACGGCCGACAAGTAAGACGGTCAACAACTCGACCTCAAACGAAGGCGGCGCGCTCGTGTGAAGAGCGCGCCGCCTTTTTCTTCTTCGACGCCGCGGCGCGTCATGGTATGCTCGGCCGAGTCCCGCAGCACATACACTTTGGACAGGAGAGCGCACATGAACCCCCGCCTGAAGGCCGCCGCCTGCTGTCTCGCCTCCGCACTGCTTTTCCTCCCCGCATTCATCACGCCGCGTAGCGGGGCGCAGGGGCGCGACGCCGCCGTCACGCGCCAAGCGTGGACGCTCGACGAGGCCGTCGCGGCGCTCTCGCTCCAGCCGCGCGACGCCTACCTGCAATACGTCGTCCTCCAACTCGCGCGCCGCGCGGGGCGCTTCGACGAGATAGAGCCGCGCGTCCGCCGGCTCGTCGGCGGCGAGGCCGAAATGCGCGCGGAGCGGCGCCGCGGGCGTTGACCTCTTCAGCCTCTTCACCGGCGCGCTCGCCGTGCAGGAGAGCTTGCAGCTCGACGCCATGCGCTCCGTGACGCCCATGCGCGCGCAGCCTCCCGCGGACAACGCTGCGCACGACGAACACGAACATGAGCGTCGCGCCGCCTGCGGGCACGGAGGCGGCGTCAGACGCGACAGCGACGCGGCCGGACGCGCACGCCGCGCACCCGCCAACGACCTCAATGCCAACGACGTGCCCGTCATCGCCGTGCCCGAAGGGCTCGAACCCACGCCGCCGCAACAGCCGCGCGACACGCGCCCCGTGCAGGTCTCTACGCTCACCGGCCCCACCATCAAGAGCCACCCGTGGGAGAAGATGCTCGCCGGGCGCAAGCCCGACATCTCCGCGCTCGCGCGCGCGGTGCCCGAGGACTTCTACTTCGCGGAGTTCCGCGCGCTCACCAGACTGCTCGACGCCTTCGAGGCGGGCGACCTCTGGGGCTCGCACCTCTCCAACCAGGCGTTCCGCGACACGGCCACGCTCGACGTGGGCGAGCGCATCAAGCGGCAGCTCGCCGTCGAGACCGACCCGCGCACGCGCCCCTTCTACGACCTCGTCGTCGAAGAGGTGGCCGTCGCGGGCAGCGACCCCTTCGTCCGCGAGGGCAGC
Organism: uncultured Acidobacteriota bacterium; assembly: GCA_963726735.1. Lineage (GTDB taxonomy): Bacteria > Acidobacteriota > Blastocatellia > Pyrinomonadales > Pyrinomonadaceae > QHXN01. The sequence goes on along the minus strand of CAVSDM010000016.1, from coordinate 440,762 downwards.
GACGTGACGCTCCTCTTCCGCGTCAAGCAGCCCCTCCTCTTCCGCGAACGCATGGACGGCTTCATCGAAGAGGCCGCGAAAGCCACGCACCGGACGCGCGCCGCGAGACGGGCGAGTACCTCGGCGTCGAGTACGTACAGCTTCAGACGCCCGAGCGCGACATCAGCGTCGTCTCCGCATACCCCGAGGAGGGGCTGCACGTCCGCAGCAACTCGCTCGCGGCCTTCCGCCGCGTCGTCGAAGCGATCAAGGGGAAGGACGCACAGGGTCGCGCCGTGCGCCGCCTCGGCGACACCTCGGAGTTCGCGTACATCCGGACGCTGATGCCGCGCGAATGATGCGCGCGAGGACGGCTTCGTCTACCTCTCCGACCCCTTCATCCGGCGGCTGATGGGGCCGGTCGTCAAGCTGACGGAGCGGCGGCGTCTGCTCTGCTACAACCAACTGCGCATGATCGGCCACGCCGCGCTCCTCTTCCGCACGGAGCGCGGGCGCGCGCCCTCTTCGCTTCAGGAACTCAAAGACTCCGGCGCCGCGCCCGGCCTCTTCGGCGAGGGCGCGCTCTCGTGCCCCGACGGCGGCCGCTACGCGCTCTCCGCGGACGCGACCACGGGCGTCTGCTCGCACCACGGACACGCGCTGCGCCTGACGCCGAACATCGAGGCGCCCGTCGCGCAGGTGTCGGCCGAAGAGGCCGAGGAGTACCGCGCCTTCGTCACGGAGTACAACCAGTACTGGCGCACCTTCTTCGACCCCATCGCCTTCCGCCTGAAGGTCGCGCCCGAGGAGCTGAGAGTCGAGACCATCATCCTGCCGCTCATCGACAACACGGCCTACACCGCTCTGGCCTCCGCGCTGGGCGGAACGCCCGAGCCGCTCGACGCGCTCCCCGTCCCGCGCCGGAACATCTTCAGTGCCGGCCTCCGACTCAGGAAGGAGCAGTTCCTCAAAGAGCCTGCGCGCCGAGGCCGCGCGGACGCCGAACACGTCCGCCGGAGACCTCCTCGACCTCCCCTTCGGCGTCCCCGGCGGGCGCGAGGCGCGCGAGAAGACTTACGGGCTGCTCTCGGAGGGGCTCGGCAATCAGGTGGGCATTCACGTCTACGACTCGCGCCCGCCCTTCGAGCTGAACGTGCCCTCGATGCTCGGGATGATGCTGGCGAGCGGCGCGGGGCGCGGCAGGGGCGGCGACCTTATCTTCGGCTCCGAGCCCTTCTTCGCGCTCGCGCTGGTCTCGCTCAACTCGCCGGTCTACCTCTCCCTCCCCGTCGCCGACGAGAAGGTCGTGGACGATTATTTGAACTGGTCGGACGCGGCGCTCTCCTACGCCGCGCGCAACGAGCGGCGCGGCGGCTGGGTCTCGTTCGAGTACGACTTCTACAAGTACAAGCTCCCGACGGGCGAGCCGGCGCGCGCCTTCGGCCTGCGCTTCGACCCCGCGCGCATCAGCTTCTACTGGGCGCGCATCGGCCGCGGCGTCTACGTCGCCACCAAGCCCTTCATCCTCGAAGACATCGCCGCGCTCCACGCGCAGGGCCAGCCGGCGGGGTCGGCGGCGGCCACGTCGCCGACAGCCGACGAAGACCTGACCGGCCACGCACTCGCGCGCGTGCGCGCGGGGAACTGGAACGAGGTGCTGCCCGACTACAACCGCTCCTGGGCCGAGAACGAGCGCGAGGCGTGTCTGAACAACCTCGGGCCGCTCGCCTCCGCCGCGCGCGCGCTCACCTCCGCGCCCCCTTCTGCCGAAGCCGCGCAGGCGCCCGACGGGCGAGGCGCTCGACCGCGCGACCGTCGAGTTGGCCGGCCGGCTCGCGGGCGCGCGCTTCGCCTGCCCGGAGGGCGGCGCGTACCACGTCTCGCCGGACGGCCGGCAGGTCTCTTGCAGCGTCCACGGCACGGCCGCCGACCCGCGCCAGCCCGCCGCGCCTTCCGAACAGAGCGCGGCCGGCCGCACGATGCGAAGGCTCACCGACTTGACGGCCACGCTCAGCTTCATGGACGATGGCCTCCACGCAGTCCTCGTCGTCAAACGCAAGTAACACGACCGACCCAGAGATCAACACGACACATGCGCCACACACGCGCACGCCTCGCGCTGCTCCTGCTCGCGCTCTTAATCTTCTCCCACGTCGCGCTCGCGCAGACGCTCGAAGAGCGTCTGAAGGAGATCGACGAGTACGCCGCGAAAGCCGGGCGGGAGTGGAAGGTGCCGGGCTTCTCCGTCGCCATCGTGAAGGACGACCGGGTCGTCTTCGTCAAGGGCTACGGCGTGCGGGAGTTGGGGAAGCCGGAGCCGGTGGACAAGGACACGCTCTTCGCCGTCGCCTCGAACACGAAGGCGTTCACGTCGGCCGCGCTCGCCACGCTCGTTGACGAAGGCAAGTTGAAGTGGGACGACCCCGTGACGAAGTACCTGCCGTGGTTCCAGCTCTACGACCCGTACGTCACGCGCGAGATGACGGTGCGCGACCTCCTGAGCCACCGCAGCGGGCTCGCCACCTTCGGCGGCGACCTGCTCTGGTACGAGACGACCTACTCGCGCGAAGAGATCATCCGCCGCGTCCGCTTCCTCAAACCACGTCCACGGCTTCCGCGGCCGCTACGGCTACCAGAACATCATGTTCCTCGCCGCGGGCGAGATCGTCCCGGCCGTGACGGGCAAGAGTTGGGACGACTACGTCCGCGAGAAGTTCTTCACGCCGCTCGGCATGACGCGCACCGTGACGACCTACAAGCAGTTGACGGCGGCACAGAACGTCGCCACCCCGCACAACGAGTTCGAGGGCAAGGTGCGCGTCGTCCACTACTCGAACGTGGACTCGGCGGGCGGCGCGGCGGTCATCAACTCCACGGCCGCCGAGATGGCCGAGTGGGTTCGCCTGCAGCTCGGGCGCGGGACTTACCAGGGCAAGAAAATCTTCTCCGCCGACCGCGTCGCGCGAGATGTGGACGCCGCACATGATCGTCCCGGGCATCACCGAGGCGGCCGAGCGGTTCAACCCGACCGTCCACTTCGCCCTCTACGGGCTGGGCTGGGGTTTGAGCGACTACCGCGGCCGCAAGGTCGTCACGCACAGCGGCGGCCTCGACGGCATGACCTCGCGCGTCGCCCTGATGCCCGAGGAGAACCTCGGCGTCGTCATCCTCACCAACAGCGAGACGCCGCTCCAGGCGTTCCTCCATTACAAGGTCTTCGACGTGTTCACCGGCGCGCCCGCGCGCGACTGGAGCGCCGACTATCACGGCGCGCGTGAAGGCCGCACGCGAACGCGAGGCGGCCGAGGCGAAGAAGCTCGAAGACGGCGCGCGTGCCGGGCACGAAGCCGTCGCTCCCGCTCTCGGCTCTTACGCCGGCACCTACGGCGGCCAGATGTACGGCGACGCGAAGGTGACGGAGGAGCAGGGTCGCCTCGTCGTGCGCCTCGTCCCCTCGCCCGCTTACGTCGGCGACCTCGAACACTGGCACTTCGACACCTTCCGCATCAAGTGGCGCGACTCGGTCATCTACCCATACCCGCGCGGCTGGGTCACCTTCCAGCTCGACCCGCAGGGCAAGGTCTCCGAGATGAAGATCGACGTGCCCAACCCGGACTTCGACTTCAAGGAGCTTGAGTTCAAACGCGCCGGCAACTAACCATCGGCCGCCCCGCAAAAAAAAGCGCGTTGTCAGTAAGCCTTCCGGCCTGCGATAATAGCTCGTGCCCGCCGCCGCCCCCCGGCCGCGCAAACGGCGAAGCCTGACCTTCCCGTCCGGCAACCCGCGCTGAAAATTACTCTTAACAAACAGGCGATAACTATGCGTTTCCGTCCGTCCCGCCTTCTCTTGGCGCTCGCGCGTCGGGTCTGCCGCGCGGCGCTGCGTGCCCTGCTCACGGCGTTGGTCTTCATGACCTGCGCGGCGGCCGCCTTAGCCTACATGGGCATCCCCCTGCCCGACGCCGACGAGTTGCTTGAGCGGTTCGAGAGCATTTCACAACTGGCCCGGATTCTTTCATGAGGTAAGACGCCTTGAACGACGAGTTGGATAGATTCTACGAACTGCTCGGCGTCGCCCCGGGCGCCTCCGGCCGGGAGTTGAAGGAGGCTTACCGCGACCTCGCCAAAGTCTGGCACCCCGACCGTTTCTCCCACGACCCGCGCCTCCAGCAGAAGGCGCAGGAGAAGCTGAAGGAGATAAACGAAGCGTACGCACAACTCACGTCGGGGAGGCACGTGAGGCGACCGCGCACGCGCCCCGCGCCGGAGAGGTCTCCACCCGCGGCCCCCGCGACGGACTGGACTCATGCGCCCGCCGTCACGACCGTCGTGCGTAAAGAGAAGCCGCAACACGCGTGGTTTGTCCTGCCGATCGCGTTGGTCTTCTGCGCCGCATTCGTCGTCGCGCTAATCTCACTCGTGCCGTCTGGAGCGCGCCCCGCGCCCGAGCGCGCGCCGCCGCCCGAATCGCAGGAGGAGGCCCGAGCCTCCGACAAAGGGCAGCAGTCGGAGGGCGGGACGCGCGCCGCCGCCGCCCAGCCGACGCCGCGCGTCAAGGAGCGTGCGGGCCGCCAGTCGCCCGCCGAGGCAACGTCCGGCGGCGACACGGGTTCGGAACTGAACGTGAGACAGTTGCGGCCGATGCCGACGGTGACGGTCAACATCGACCCTGTGACGGGGCTGCTCGCGACGCGGGACTGTCCGAACGTGAGCACGTTGACCTACCCCGCGGGCAACGAGCCGCGCCGGTACTGCACCGTCCAGCACAAGACAAAGATAGTCCCACAGGCCGAACCGGCGGAGTCGAAAGGGTCGCGCTTAAAATCAACGGGGAAGCGTCTGGCCGAACCGTTCAAGTGACCCGTGCGTGAGGGGGCGCGTGTGCGAGGAACAAAGGCGCGCGGTCGGCGTCTCTTCGTCGGAACGTCTTAAACCCCGCGTCGGAGGTGAGCTTTGAACGAGGCTGACGAAGTAGAGGGCCGGCACGCGCGGCGCGACCTGTTGTCGAGCGCGCTGCTGTTGGCGCTCCTCTTCGCGGCCGTGCTCGTCGGCGGCCTCCACTGGCTCGCGCTGCGCCGCTGGCGTCGTCTGCGCGCACGGCTCACGCCCCGCGCCGCGAAGCACGCGCGTTAGAACAGACTCCCCTGCCCTTCGGTCCCTTCGCCAGACTTCATCGCCGGCTCCTCCGACGTGGCCGCGCGCTCGCCGCGCCGGAGCGCGTTGACGAGCAGGTGTGCGCGGCGCGTGGGCTCGGGCTGGCGGTAGCCGCCGTCGCAGCGGAGCGTTAAATCTATCGCGCCTTCCAGATCAATCAGGTGGCCGGGCGAGACGTAGACGGGCTGCACGCGCCTCTTCGTCCGGAGGGCCGCGCCGACCGTCTCGCCCTTATCGACCATCGGCGACCAGGACCCGCGCTCCTCGCCCGGCTCTTCAAACTTGCCGACGAGGACCGACTTAGCACACCCCAGCGTCGGGCGCTTGATGATAAGCCCGACGTGACAGGCGATGCCGACGCGCCGCGGGTGCGCGAGCCCCTGCCCGTCGAACATGACGGCGTCCGGCTCGGCCTTCAACTTCGCCCACGCTTCCAGCACGGAAGGCGACTCGCGGAACGAGAGGAGCCCCGGCACGTACGGGAACTGCGTCTCGCCGACGATGCCGACCTCTTCCACCACTTCGAGCGTCGGCAGACGCAGCACGACGATGCCGGTGTAGATCGTCGAGTCGAACTTGTTGAAGCTGATGTCGGCGCCCGCCACCGTCTCCACCCTCTTCTTCAGCGGCTCGATGCGCACGCGCTCCCGCAGACGCTTCTGAAGCTCCACCGCCTCGCGCGGCGTCAGAGACCACTCGTGTAACTGTTCAAAATCGGCCATGTTCGCAACCCGCAACGCCCCGTCTCTTCCGAAAGCGGCCGGCGCACGCCGGACCTGAAGCGCGCCGACGCCGAATAACAAATCTCGCCGCCGCCATTTTACGCCGGGCCGCCGCCGGAGGGACAAGCCCGCCGGGGCCCTGAGTTAATTCCGGAAAGGCTTGCCTCTTGACAGAGGTTGTGCCATCTTTCCCCGGCTACCACAAGGGGCACGTCTTAGGAGATAAAGGAGCGACAGAATGTCTCACACGAATCAGCCTTTCCTGAGGGCGGCCGTTAAGTCTTCGCAGGCGGCGCTGGCCTGCCTCGTTCTGCTCTTCGTCTTCGCGCCGCGGGCGCAGGCCGACACGCTCACCATCGTCGGGTCCAGCGACTCGCTGAACCCGCCGGACTCGTTCACCTTTCTCAGCCAGAGTTTCAGCCATAACTTCAACGTCACGTCTGCGGGCCAGACGTTCGACTTCGTCTTCGGGCGGTACTCCGTCCCGCCGGGCGGCCCCTTCGGCGGCGGCGGTTGTGTCGAAGACCCCTGCATAACTTTGACCGGCACGCTCACCTCTCCGGCGGGGTCGTTGAGCTTCCTCGGCGGCTACGTCACCACTTCGCTGCCGGGCGCGAGCGAGCTGTCCATCGACTAGGTGTCGGGCAGCGGCCCGTTCGCCTTTACCACGGCGGAGGGCGGGTCGGGACAGTTCACCATTCAACTGCTCGACTTCTTCGCCGTCAACACGACCAACGCGCCGCAGTTATATGACCAGCTCGCGCGCATCACGGTCACGCAGTTCACGCCCACCCCGGAGCCGGCCACGCTGCTCCTCTTAGGTACCGGTCTGGCGGCGGCCGGTGCTGCCGCCCGCCGCCGTAAGACTCGCAGGCAGGGCTAAGAGCCTTCGCCCCGCCGCCGCATGAACGGTACTTTCTCGACGCCGGCGTGCACGCATGCCGGCGTCAAGCTTTATAAGGCTCCGGCGCGACACGCCGGCTCTCAAGCGTCTACAAGAGTCTCGGGCGTGCGATGCCGGGCGTTAGATTTTGCAACAACGCCACGCGGCAGACGTGAAGACATAATGGCCCGGGAGTTCAGTCGGTTGAGGGGAGTTACAAACATGACAGGCACTTTAAGAAGGCTCGCGCTCGGTCTGGTGCTCTTCTCGTTCCTTACGGCGGCGGCGGCCGCGCCGACCGGCGCGCAGCAGTTGAGGGACAGGGAGTTGTCGCCGGCCTTCGATTTCAACCGGGTCCAGATGCCGGTCGAAATCGTCGCCGTTAAGTTGAACGGCGAGGAGGTGCGGCCGGGCGAGAAGATTCGCGGCGACGACGACTGGCTGCGCGGAGTCTCCTTCACCTTGAAGAATGTTTCCGACAAGCCGCTCGCCTACGTGGCGGTCGCGCTCCAGTTCCCCCGGCCGCAAGGGTTCGTCGCGTTCTTCCTCAGCTACGGGGTTGACCTCTCGCGCGGGTCGCACAGGGAGGAATCCTCGCCGCCCGCGATTCAGCCCGGCGGGACGGTGACCGTTGCGCTCACGAAAGAAAACTACACGGTCTTCCTGCGCATCCTCGAACGCGGCGAGGCCGCGCGGAGTTTCGACGCGGCCCATTACTACCTCGACCGCGTATGTTTCGACGGCGAGCCGGACATCATCTGGGAGGCAGGGAGGTTGAAGCGGCGCGACCCGGCGCGACCCACCGAATTCATCGCCGTCGAACGTTACGTGTTGCCCGCCCGGCAGCAGTGAGCGGCGGCGGTGGTGCGTGTCTTCATCCGCGGCGTCAGGGTTCGCGCGATGGCGGTGCGGGGAATTCGACCGCGTCGGCGCGCGTGAGGCCGGCGCCTTTCCGTATGACCGAGTGCGCGCGCCAGCGCGCGTCGTCTCTCCGGGGGAAGTCGAGGCGGTAGTGTGCGCCGCGCGACTCCTCGCGCCAGAGGGCGGAACGCGCGATGAGGTCGGCGACCGTCACGAAGTTGCGCGGGCCGGGGAGCAGGGGCGCCGACGCTATCTGCTCGAACTCCGAGAGCGCGCGTGCGAGACCTTCGCGCGTGCGCAGGATGCCGACGCGCTCCCACATCAGGCGCCTCACGCGCTTGCGCACGGCCGCGGACGCCGTGCTCACGCGCGCGCCGCGTCGGCCCGCGGCGTCGCGGCGACTTCCAAAGCCGCGCCGTCGCCCGAAGGCGCACGCCTCCCTTTCGAGTCCGACGCGGCCGCGGCGCCCGCGCGCGCGCCGAAGACCAGACCTTCGAGCAGAGAGTTCGACGCCAGGCGGTTCGCGCCGTGGACGCCCGTGCAGGCCACCTCGCCCGCGGCGTAGAGGCCGGGCAGGGTCGTCCGCCCTTCGAGGTCCGTGCGCACGCCGCCCATCACGTAATGCGCCGCGGGGCTGACCGGGATGGGCTCGTGCGCGAGGTCGAGCCCGTACTCCATGCACGTCCGGTAAATCTTCGGGAAGCGTCGGCGCAGGTGCGCCGCCGTCGAAGGCCGTCATGTCGAGGAAGACCGTGCGCGTCGCCGTCCGCCCCATCTCGGCGACGATGGAGCGCGTGACCACGTCGCGCGGCGCCAGCTCCGCCGCGTCGTGGTAGCGCGGCATGAAGCGGCGCCCGGCCGAGTTGCGCAACACGCCGCCCTCGCCGCGCAGCGCCTCCGAGAGCAGGAAGCGCGGCGCGCCCTCGACGTTCAAGGCCGTCGGGTGGAACTGCACGAACTCCATGTCCGCAAGTTCGGCGCCCGCGTCGTAGGCCATCGACATCCCGTCGCCGGTCGCGACCTGCGGGTTGGTCGTGTGCAGGTAGAGCGCGCCCGCGCCGCCCGTCGCCAGCACCACGCCGCGCGCGAGCAGCACGCGCGGCGCGCGCACGAGCGGGTCGAGGTAGCGCACGCCGCCGACGCGCCCGTCGGTGACCACCAGCGACTCGGTCTCGGCGTGCGCGAGGAAGGAGATGTTGCGCTCACTTCCCGCGCGCGCGAGCAGTGCGCGGACGATCTCGCGCCCCGTCGCGTCGCCCTGCGCGTGCAGGATGCGCGGGCGCGAGTGCGCGGCCTCGCGCGTGAAGAGCAGGCGGCCGCCCTCGCGGTCGAACTCCGTGCCCCACTCGATCAACTCCTGAATGTAGCGGCGCCCCTCGCCGACCAAGACCTCGACGGCGCGCTCGTCGCAGAGGCCCGCGCCCGCCGCCAGCGTGTCCTCCTCGTGGAGCGACGCCTCGTCCTCTTCGGAGAGGGCCACGGCCACGCCGCCCTGCGCGTACTCCGTGTTCGACTCCTCGCGCCTGTCCTTCGTCAGCACCGTCACGCGCGCGCCCGGCCTGCGCCAGCTCGACCGCCGCGCGCAGGCCGGCGATGCCGCTGCCGACGACGATGAAATCCGTTTCGAGAGTCATGGTTACTCGAGAGGTTACGACCGCCTTTGACGTTAAATGCGAGCGGGCGGGCTTTGCTAAGCGGCGTTCGCGCGCGGGCCACCTACCGCGGGGGTCGACTTGCGCGAACGCGCGAAGCGTTAAAATTCGCTGCGCAGCTTCATAACAAGTTCCCCGGATTCATCAGCCAACATCGACGGCCGTCGTGCGCGCCCCCGAACCCACGCGGGGCGCGCGCCGCGCCGCAAAGACTCTCGGAGGTGCCTACCATGCTCTGGAAACGTCTGCTCAACACGCTGCTCGTCACGCTGCTCTGTGCGCCGGCGCTGCCCGCGCTCGCGCAGAGGGCGAGGGGCGGCGGCGCGAAGGCTTCGACGGCGAAGGCCGGCGCGCCCGTCCTGCCGCCCATCAAGTACACGCAGTTCTTCCTGCCCAACGGGATGCGTGTCATCTTCCACGAAGACCACTCGACGCCCATCGTCGGCGTCAACGTCTGGTATCACGTCGGCTCGAAGAACGAGGACAAGGGGCGGACGGGCTTCGCCCACCTCTTCGAGCACATGATGTTCCAGGGGTTCACGGGCTACGACTACGACTACCTGCCGACCATCCAGGAGATGGGCGGGGCCGTCAACGGCTCGACCACGCAGGACCGGACGAACTACTGGGAGCTGATCCCGTCGAACTTCCTTGAGTCGGCGCTCTTCGTGGAGGCCGGGCGCATGAAGGGCCTGCTCGAAGCGATGACGCAGACCAAGCTCGACAACCAGCGCGACGTGGTCAAGAACGAGAAGCGCCAGCGCATCGACAACCAGCCCTACGGCCAGGCGACCTACAAGATCACCGAGGCGATGTACCCCGAGGGGCACCCGTACCGCTGGTCGGTCATCGGCTCGATGGAGGACCTGTCGGCCGCCGCGATGGACGACGTGAAGGGGTTCTTCCGCCGCTACTACGTGCCGAACAACGCGAGCCTCGTCATCGCCGGCGACTTCGACCCGAAGGAGGCGCGCGCCTGGGTCGAGAAGTACTTCGGCGCCGATCCCGAAGGGCGCGGAGGTCACGCGCCCGCAGGTGGCGGCGCCCCGAAGCTCGACCGCGAGGTGCGCGAGCAGATCGACGACCGCGTGCAGTTCCCGCGCCTCTACATGGTCTGGCACTCGGTGCCGCAGTACTCGAAGGACGAGGCGGCGCTCGACCTGCTCGCCAACATCCTCAGCGGCGGCAAGTCCGGCCGCTTCTACAAGGCGCTTCAGTACGGCGACAACCAGATCGCGCAGCAGGTCGCCGTCTTCAACAACACGAGCGAGATCGCCGGCCTGATGCAGCTCGTCGCGCACGCCGCGCCCCGGCCACACGCTCGAAGAGATCGAGAAGATCGTCCTGGCCGAGATCGAGAAGATCAAGGCGACGCCCCCGACGGCCGAGGAGATGGAGCGCGTCTACAACGCGCGCGAAGCCTCCTTCATCTACGGCATGCAGACCGTCGGCGCCTTCGGCGGCAAGGACGACCAGCTCAACTCCTACGCCACCTTCCTCGGCGACCCCGGCTACTTCGAGAAAGACCTCGCGCGCTACCGCGCCGTGACGGCCGCCGACGTGCAGCGCGTCGCGCGCCAGTACCTGACCGACAAGCGCTACGTGCTGACGGTCGTCCCGCGTCAGGCCGGCCCGACGAACGCCTCCGGCCCGGCGCCGATGAGCCCGCGCGAGGGGATGCCGACGCCCTCGCAGCAGTCGGCCGGCGCCGGCCAGCCGGGCGCGGCCGCGCCCACGGGGCAGAGCGCGCCGTCCGGCACCGCTTCGGGGACGCCGCAGGGCGCGGCGCAGTCGCAGCCCGCGGGCGTCCAGCCCATGACCAAGCCCGAGGCGCAGGCCACGCAGCCCGCGGGCGCCGCCCCGCCCCAGGCCGGCTCGCCGGCCGCGCCGGGCGGACAGCGCGCCATGACCGGCCCGCGGCGGCGGCATGGGCGCGGGTCGCCCGGCCGGCCAGAAGGCGCCGGCCAAACCGAACACCGACCTCTCGCTGCTGCCGAAGCCGAAGGCCGACCCGAAGCTGACGCTGCCCGGCGGTGCAGCGGCGCAAGCTCTCGAACGGCCTTGAGGTGCTCGTCGTCGAGCACCACGAGTTGCCCGTCGTGAGCATGAACCTCGTGATGAAGATGGGCGCGGCCGGCGACCCGGCGGGCAAGGCGGGGCTCGCCTAGCCTGACGGCCGACATGCTCGACGAGGGGACGGCCACGCGCGACGCGCTCCAGATTTCCGACCAGCTCGCGCGCATCGGCTCCAGCGGTCAACGTCGGGGCCGGCTGGGACTCGACGACGGCGAGCCTGCGGTCGCTGACGCGCCACCTCGACCGCGCGCTCGAAATCTACGCGGATGTCATCACCAACCCGGCCTTCCCCGCGAAGGAGCTGGACCGCCTGCGCTCGCAGCGCCTCGCCGCGCTCCGCCAGCAGCGCGACGACCCGAACAGCGTCGCCGGCCTCGTCTTCCAGTCCGTCCTCTACGGGAAGACTCATCCGTACGGCCACCCGCTCGCGGGCGACGAGGCTTCGCTCCAGTCGCTCTCGCCCGAGGACGTGCGCGAGCTTCTACGAGACCTACTACCGCCCGAACAGCTCGGCGCTCATCGTCGTCGGCGACGTGAAGCCCGACATGGTCGTGGCGAAACTGGAGAAGGCTTTCGCCAACTGGAAGAGCGGGCACGTGCCGGCGGTGGACGTGTCGGCGGCCCCCGTCCAGCGCGAACACTCGATGATCTACCTCGTGGACCGCCCGGGCTCCGTCCAGTCGGTCATCCAGATCGGGCAGGTCGCGGCCCCGCGTTCGAGCCCCGACTACTTCCCGCTCTTCGTCATGAACCGCATCCTCGGCGGCGCCTCGTCGGCGCGCATCAACATGAACCTGCGCGAGGACAAGGGCTACACCTACGGCGCCAACTCGCAGTTCAGCTTCCGGCGGGGCGCGGGGCCGTTCGTGGCCGCGGCGCCCGTGCAGGGGTTCTCGACGAAGGAGTCCGTGTTTGAGTTCATGAAGGAGATTCGCGGCGTGCGCGGCGAGATACCCGTCACACAGACGGAGCTTGACACGGCGAAGCAGGCCATCGTCCGCGGCTGGCCGCGCGGCTTCGAGACGCCCGACCAGATCGCGAACCAGTTAGAGCTGATCGTCACCTACGACCTGCCCGACACCTACTTCAACAGCTACATCGAGCGCGTGCAGGCCGTGACGCTGGAAGACGTGAACCGGGTGGCGAACCGCTACCTCCAGCCCGACCGCATGGCCGTCGTCATCGTCGGCGACCGCTCGAAGATCGAGCAGGGCCTGCGCTCGCTCGACGGCATCGGCGAGCGCATCTCCTTCGTCGATAACGAGGGCCGCCCCGCCACGCAGGGCGGCGGCCCCGCCAGCGGGGGAACGCAGTAGCTCTAAGACCGCTCGTCCTTGAAGAGCGAAGGAGAGGGGCCGACGAAGCCCCTCTCCTTCGCTCTTTGGCCCGGTTCGGTCCCGGGGCCGCAGGTTTAAACGTCCGCGGCCACGCACGTGGTCACAAGTCGAGCAAGGCGAGGAGCAGGATGAACAGGGTGGGCAGCAACAGGACGAGCATGCAGAGCGACCAGCGTAACCAGTAGGGCGTGGAGGCGAGCCTGAACTCCCACCAGAGTCCCCACAGCGCCCTCCACTGCGCCGCCCGCTGTCCGTCTTCCGGCTTGTAAGACTGGGGCGGCCACGCGTGTTTTGAAGGGGTGAAGAGGCGCGGCGTCCAGTCTTCGTCGAAGTAGATGAACTGCGCGTCGCCTATCTTCTCAGGCAGCAGCTCGGGAAGCACCGACACGCTCTTCGCGCGGAAGTCGTCGTACTGCGCCCGCCGCCGCTTCTCGCCGCACGCGCCCGCGAGCGGCAGTCCCAATATCAGTTTGAGCTGGCTCTTGGCCTTGACCACCGCCTCCAACTCCCATATGAAGCCGGCCGACACCCCGGCCTGCATGAAGACGAGGCACGACCTCTTTATCTCACGCTCGACCTTCTCCCGCCATTCGGAGTCGCGGAGGTACAGCCGCGCGGCACCCAGCTTGGGCAACCTCTCCTTCGGGTCGCCGACGGTGATGAGCGGTCCCACATCCTTCAGCGCGCGGGCTATCTGCTCTTCGTAGGTGGCAGGCGTCAAGCCCTCCAGCTTAAGGATTCTCATTCTCCGCTTGCTGCGCATGAGGGCCAGCCCCCTCTGCATCGGGAACTGGCCGTCCTCTGAGAAGGGTCACAGGTACATGACGGGTGGTCGCGGGTCTTGCCCAAGCAGCTCGTCGGCGCCAACTGCCAACATCCTCTGGCCGAGCATTATCACACTTACCGACAGCGCGATGAACACCGGCCACACCACGTAGGCTAAGCTGTCGAACCCCGGGACCACCCCGAAGTAGATCGCCACCGCCATGCAGCCGTAGAGCAGGACGAAGCCCGCAGCGATGGTGAGTCGGCCCATGAGTCGGCGGCTTGATTTTTGCCCGGGCGGGCGTTGATTCGACATTGCCTGCACCTGGATGAGGGAGCGCGCTGACCGGCGCGGCGAGGGGAAAGTCTAGGGATCGAATGATCGAGGTTTTAGCTCAAGGGCTGCGGCGGCCCCGCCGTGAGATTCGCCGGCCGCCCCGGCGAGCGCCGCGGACTATATCACGATGCGGCGAAACATCTTTCTCCGGCGCACTCCCGGCGCGTCTCGGCGCGGCGAAAAAAAAGTTAAAGGGAAGGGACGAAAGCCCTCGCGCCTCCCATCCCTTCCCCTTTCCCCCAACCCTTCCGCTAACGGTCGTCCTCGCTCCGCTTCTTGTAAATCTTCTTGAGGTCGCGGTGGATGCGTTTGACGCGCGTCTTCTCGTCCTGCGCCTTGCGCTGATCGACGAGCGTCGCGGCGTGGCGCATCTCGGCCTGCATCTTGCGGTAGTTGCGGTAGCGTTCGGGGTCAAGCTCGCCCGCGTCCAGCGCCGCACGCACGGCGCAGCCGGGCTCGCCCTCGTGGCGGCAGTCGGTGAAGCGGCAGCGCGCGGCCACCCCCTCGATCTCCTCGAAGGTCTCGCGCAGGCCGAACTCGCTCACGAGCAGTTGCAGCTCGCGCATCCCGGGCGTGTCTAAGACGAGCCCGCCGTCGGGCAGCACGAACAGCTCGCGGTGCGTCGTCGTGTGCTTGCCGCGCGCGTCGGCGAGTCGCACCTCCTGCGTCCGCTGCACCTCCGCGCCCAGCAGGCGGTTCGTGATGGTCGACTTGCCCGTGCCCGACGACCCCATCAGCGCGACCGTCCGGCCGCGCCCGACGTAGGGCAGCAGTTGCTCGACGCCGACGCCGCGCTTCGCGCTCAGCGCGAGCACGGGCACGCCGGGCGCGACGCGCTCGATCTCGACTCTCCGCTCCTCGACCTCTTCGATCAAGTCCGCCTTGTTGAGCACGACGACGGGCTCGGCGCCGCTCTCCCAGGCCATAATGAGGTAGCGCTCGACGCGGCGCGGGTTGAAGTCGTCGTCGAGCCCCGTGACGAGGAAGACCGTGTCCACGTTGGCCGCGACGATCTGTTCGAGCGTCTCGCTGCCCGCGGCGCGGCGCGAGAACTTCGAGCGCCGCGGCAGTATCTCGTGAATCTTCGCCTTGCCCTCGCCGGCCACGCGCCGGAAGGCGACCCAGTCGCCCACGGCCGGCAGGTCCTCCGCCCCGCGCGCGTGGAAGCGAAGTCTGCCGGTGGTCTCAGCCTGCAACTCGCCCTCGGCCGTGTAGAGCATCAGCGCGCGGTTGTGTTGCAGGAAGACGCGCCCCGCCTCGAACCCTTCGGCCTCGAACGGCGCGAACGCCGCCGCGAAAGATTCATCCCAGCCGTACGTCTCTAGCTCGTGTCTCTCTTCCACGAAAGGGTTTCGACTACTTTCTTCTCGCCGACGGCTGCGGCCGCGGCGACGGTTTGGGCTCTGGCTTCGGCCCGTCGAAGCGGTAGTGCCCCGTGATCTTCCAGTTGAAGAGCACGTCCTCCATCTTCGGCCCGGCGCCGATGTTGTGGACGATCTGCAAGCGGTTCTCGTCCGATTCCGAAGGGACGGCGACGACGACGCCGATGTGCGTGAGCCCGCCGCTCAAGTCCCACGTCACCACGTCGCCGGGCTTGTAGTCGCGCGCGTCGTCGGTGACGGGGCGGGCCGCGCCCTGCCGCTCGAAGAAGACCATCAGGTTCGGCACGCGCCGGTGGTCGATGTTCGTGTCCGGCCTCTTCAAACCCCACTTGCGCGGGTAGAGCCCGAAGTTCGACTTCATGTCCTCATGGACGAGCTGCTGCAAGTCCACGCCCAGCGCGCGGTACGAGCGTATGACCTCGTCGGTGCAGACGCCGACCTCGGCGGGCACGTCGCCGCCGGGGTATCCGATGACGAAGTAGGTCGGGTCGTAACGCACCGCGTGACTCGTGCGCTCGACGGCCGCGTCGGAGAGGCGGTCGAGGAACACTGATCCGCTCGAAGGCCGCGGCCGCGCGTCCGCCTGTCTGGCGGTCTGCGGCGTGGCCGCCTGCGCCCCACCGGCACGCGCCGCGCGCGCGTCCCCGCGCGAGGCCGAACACCCGAAGACCGCGACCAGGCACAGACAACAAAGGAGCGCGAACGTCTTTCTCATTTCCCCACCTTCCGAGCCTCCGCCAATCTCCCGGCGGCATCTAAACCCCCGCGAGGCTGTACGCGGGGGCTGCCGGCGCGGGTTCCGAACCCGGCGCGAATTTTTATAGCCTATTCCGGCGCGCCCCGCACGCCCCCGGCGCTGTGTGCGTGTCGCCGTGACGTTGTAGAATCGACTCGAGACAATGACAGACAAGACGCATCTGACGGGTCTGACGCGGGCGGAGCTTGAGCGCTTCGTCGAAGGATTGGGCGAGCCCGCGTACCGCGGCCGCCAGCTCTTCGGCGCGTTGCAGCGCCGACGCCTGCGCTCGTTCGACGAGATGACCGACCTGCCGAAGTCCTTCCGCGCGCGCCTGTCGGAGGCGGCGACCGCCTCGACGCTCACGGTCGAGTCGCGCTACGTCGCAGAGGACGGCACGCGGCGTTACCTGTTGAAGACGCACGACGGGCTGCCCGTCGAGGCCGTCTTCATCCCCGAGGAGCGGCGCGACACCATCTGCTTCTCTTCGCAGTCGGGCTGCCCGCTCCAGTGTGATTTTTGCTTGACGGCGAAGCTCGGCCTGCTGCGCACGCTGACCGCGGGCGAGATGGTCGAGCAGATCGTCGTCGCCTTGAACGACGCGTACGGCGTCGGGAGCAAGACGCCGCGCGGGACGAACCTCGTGGCGATGGGCGCGGGCGAACCGTTCCTCGCCTTCGACCCTTTGATGAAGGCGCTCGGCGTGATGTCGGACTCCGAAGGGCTCTTCATCGTGCCGAACCGCGTGACGGTCTCGACGGCGGGGGTCGTGCCGAAGATCAGAGAGCTGGCGCACATCCCGGAGCGCCCGCACCTCGCCATCTCGCTCGCGGCGCCGACCGACGAGCTGCGCGACCGTCTGATGCCCATCAACAAGCGCTGGCCGCTCGCCGAGCTGCTCGCCGCGTGCAAGGAGTTCGAGGAGTCCCTGAAGCCCGGCGAGCGCTTCACCTTCGAGTACGTCCTGCTCGACGGCGTCAACGACACGGACGGGCACGCGCGGCAGTTGGCGAACCTGCTCAACCGCCATCAGCTCCGCGCGAAGGTGAATCTTATCCCGCACAACCCCGCGGAGGAGCTGCCCTACCAACCTTCGACGCCCGAGCGCGTCGAGGCGTTCAAGGCGGTGCTCGAATCGAAGGGCGTCCACGCCTACGTGCGGCGTCCACGCGGCCGCGACATCTACGCCGCCTGCGGCCAGCTCGCCGCGCGCCGCGTGAACGCGCCGCCGCCGCCCGCGCTCTATCAACTTTCCTGAAGCTCGACCCGACCCGGAACTGTAGAGAGTGCCTGAAGCATGAAAAGAGATACGGTCATCAAACTCGCCCTCGCGCTGCTCGTGCTCGCGTCCGCGCTCGCGCCGGTCAGCCCGGCGGGCGCGCGCGTGATAGTCCGACGGCCGAAGCCTCGGCCCCCGAGCCGCAGCCGAGCAACATCGGCGTCAACGGCTTCTTCTCGGTGGACCGCGCGCAGCAGGGCGGCTCCTTCCAGGCGGCCGTCGTGATGGACATCCCCGGCGGCCTCCACGTCAACGCGAACAAGCCGCTCGGCAAGTACTCCGTCCCCACGGTCGTTAAAGTTGACGCGCCGCGCGGCTTCCGCGTCACGCCCGTCACGTACCCGCGCGGCAGCGTGCGCACGTTCCGCTTCGGCGGCTCGGACGAGTCGCGCATCGCCGTCTACGAGGGGCGCACCATCTTTCGTTTTAACGTGAGCGTGCCGGCGGGCCAGCCGTTCGGCGTCGAGAACGTACGCGTCAGCGTCCGCTTCCAGAGCTGCACCGACGAGGTCTGTTACCCGCCCACGACGCGCAACCTCGACCTACACATCGGCGTCGTCGGCCGCGACGCAACCCCGAACCGCGTCAACGGCCAGTACTTCGGCGGCGGCGGACGCAGGAAGCGTTAGGCCCTCATGCCGATGACGGACATGAGCCTGCCCGTGCGGCCGTAGAGTTTTCGGTCCTGCCGGTAGGAGAAGAAGAGGTCGGGGCGGCACATCGTGCAGAGCGGGAGCGCGTGGACGCGTTCCGGCTTCACTCCCGCTTCGACGAGCTGCCGCCGGTTCGCCTCGTGCAGATTGACGAGCGCGTGCCCTTCGCGCGTCTGTTGGAAGAGCGAGTCGGCGTCCGCGAACTTCGCGCGGAATGAGTCGATGACTTCCGCGCCGACCTCGTAGCAGCACCCCAGCGCGGAAGGGCCGAGGGCGGCGCGCACGTCCGCGGGCTCTGTGCCGAACTCCTCGCGCATGCGCGCGAGCGCGCGTTTGATGATCTCGGCGAGCGTCCCGCGCCAGCCCGCGTGGACGGCGGCGCAGGCGCCCGAGCGCGAATCGCCGAGAATGACGGGCACGCAGTCGGCCGTCTTAACGCCGAGCAGCACGCCCTTCAAGTTCGTCGTGAGCGCGTCGCAGCGCTCGTCGTCCGGGCGCGGGTCTTTAGCAGGGTCACGCACGACGAGTACGTCGGCGCCGTGAACCTGCCAGCAGACGGCGAGCGTCCAGTCGCCGCCGAGCGCGCTGATAAAGCGGCGGCGGTTCTCACGGATGTTCTCCGCAGAGTCCTGGTCGAAGCCCGCGAGGTTGAGCGAGCCTTCGGGGAAGGGGCTCACGCCGCCGCCGCGCGTCGAGAAGGCGTTGGCGAACCCTTCGCGCTCCAAAGGCTCGCACGCGATGGCGCGCACGCCTTCGAGCCCTTCGAGCCAGCGGAAGCCGGCGCGCTCTATTTCGGTCTCAGCCGTGATCGTCTCCATCGGGATAGACATTATCGAAATCCGCCGCGTGCGTGAAGTGCTGGCGCGCACGCCGCGCTTCCGCGAGCGCGTCTTCACCGAAGAGGAGCGCGCCTACTGCGACTCGCGCGGCGTGAACTCCGTGCAGCACTACGCCGCGCGCTTCGCCGCGAAGGAGGCGGCCTTCAAGGCGCTCCGCACGGGCTGGCGCGACGGCCTCGCGTGGCACCACGTCGAGGTCGCCTCCGACGAACTCGGCGCGCCGCTCCTCCAACTCTCCGGCCACGCTCGCGACCTCTTCGACGGCCTCGGCGCCACGCACGCGCACCTCTCCCTCTCACACACCGTCGAGCACGCCGTCGCGCAGGTCTTGTTTGAACGTCGTCAATAATTGCCTGCAAGCCCGCATAATGTTTATGTGCGCCCGCTGAATCGTTATGTGGATGCGCAGGATGAGTATGCGCGCCCGCAGAACTGTATTGCGTATCGCGCTGAATCTATCGTGTATACGCACATAAATATTATGTGCGTATACATAAAGATTGATGCGGTGACGCAAAACGATTATGTGCAGTCGCATAACTATTTTGCGACGCGTCGCGGAGAGACTTTGCGTAACCGCACAATAGCTCAGCGGGTCGCGCAGACTAATCTTGCGCGCCCGCTGAGCCTTCATTTGCCAGTTAAATTTCTACTCCTGCCGAGCCGTCAGCGCCCTTCGGCGGGGCGCTCAGGTCGTTGGTGAGGCGGCGGCGGCCGTCGCGGCCGACCTCGACGCGAGTGGCGCGTGTCTCTTCCTTGGGGGCGGGCGAATACTCTTCCGAAGTCTCCGCCGTGCGCGCGGCCGCGGGCTGCGCGTAGATTGTGCGCGCGGCGTGCGAGTCGTAAGTGACGACCGTGGGCGCTTCCGTCTGCGCGGTCGGCGTCAGGCCGGACGGAGTCGAGGAGGCCGCGAGGGCCACCAGGCCCCAGGGGTCGCCGTGCAGCGAGCACTCGTGGTCGGGGACGAAGGCCGGGGCGAGCGCGACGCGTTCGCGCAGCGGGCAGGAGGGCGAGGCGACGAGCCCCGTCTCCGGGTCGATGTCCACGAGCGTGACCGACGCGGGGCGCGCGAACTCCGCGCCGCCCAGCTCGGGGCGCATTTCGACGGCGCGCCCGACGAACTCCGTCCACGCGGGCAGCGCCGCGTCGGCGCCCGTCAAATCCAACTCGCCGCCGTCGTCAAACCCGACCCACACGACGCAGACGAGGTTCGGCGTGTAGCCCGCGAACCAGCCGTCGCGCGAGGTGCCCGTCTTGCCCGCGACCGCCGTGCCCTTGAAGGCCCCGCGCGCCGCGCGCGCCGTCCCGTGGTCGATGACGGCCGAGAGCATGTCGGTCAGCATGTAGGCGGTCGCGGGCTTCAAGACCTGCTCGCTCGACGACCAACTGTTCGTCGAACTCCGTGCCGCCGCCCTCGACGCGCAGGAGCGGCGCCGGGCGCACGACGGCGGCCGCCGCCCGCGAGCGCCGTGTAACTGGTCGCCACTTCGAGCGGCGTCGCCTCGGTCGTGCCGAGCGCGAGCGAGGGGTACGCCTTCGGCCGCGGCAGCCCGAGCTTCTCCGCGAGCGCACGCGACGCGCGTCAGCCCCGCGCGCATCGCCACGTCCACCGTGACGACGTTGAGCGAGCGCACGAGCCCCGTCCGCAGAGTCACGTCGCGCATCGAGAAGCCGCCGCCGTAGTTCGCCGGCCGGTAGCGCGAGCGCACGTCGTAAGTGAAATCGCGCGGCGCGTCCGTCGAGAGCGTGAGCGGCGAGATGCCCGACTCCAGCGCCGCCGCGTAGACGACGGGCTTGAAGACCGAGCCCGGTTGACGGCGCGCGTCGGTCGCGCGGTTGAGCTGCGACTCGGCGTAGGACGTGCCGCCGACCATCGCGAGGACGTGGCCGTTGCGCGGGTCGAACGCGACGAGCGAAGCCTGCGGCCTGCGCTTGCCCTTGAAGACTTTTTCGAGCCGCTCGACCTGCCGGCCGACGGCCTCCTCGGCGACGCGTTGCAGGTCGAGGTCGAGCGTCGTGTAGACGCGCAGGTTCTGCCCCGACTCGTCCGCCGAATCCGAGAGGCGCGACTCGACCTCGCGGCTGACGTAGTCGATGAAGTAAGGCGCGGTCGCGTCGGCACGCTCAAGCGGCGCGACCGCGACCGGCTCGTCTGCGGCGGCGCGCGCCTGCTCCGCGTTGATGGCGCCGTCGCGCAGCATCCCCGCGAGTACGACGTTGCGGCGGGCGCGCGCGGTGTCGGGGTGGCGGTCGGGCGCGTAGCGGCCCGGGCTCTGGATCATGCCGGCGATGGTGGCCGACTCCGCGAGCGAGAGGTCTTTCAAGCTCCTTGCCGAAGAAGACGCGCGCCGCCTGCCGGACGCCGCGCACGGCGATGGAGCCGCGCTGGCCGAGGTATATCTCGTTGCAGTAGAGCGCGAAGATGTCCTGCTTCCCGATGCGGTTCTCGACGACGGTGGCGAGCGCCGCCTCGCGGAACTTGCGGCGGAGCGTGCGCTCTGGCGTGAGGTACGTGTTCTTGACCAACTGCTGCGTGATGGTCGAGCCGCCCTGCTTCAGCTCCCGCGCGTCGTCGCCCCAACTGAAGGCCGCGCGCGCGATGCCCCACAGGTCTACGGCGCCGTGCTCGAAGAAGCGCCGGTCTTCGATGGCGAGCACCGCGCGGCGGAGCGTCTCGGGTATCTCTTCGTACGTGAGCGCGGCGCGGTCGGAGGTCTTCTCGAAGGCGTCGATGGTCAGCGGCTCGGGCGCGAGCGTGTAAGAGTCGAGCAGCGCGCCGTCGCCGCGAATCTTTGGAGACGCGCCCGCGGCGGTCGAACTCGACGCGGACGACCGTCGCGCCCGAAGCGTCAGTCAAACCCGGCGAGTCCGAGGGGAAGATTTCGACCGCATCATTCTCAACCTTAAACCTTCCGTTCCAGACGCGGCTCGCCTCGCCCTCGACGTAGCCCGCGCGGCGCAGGACTTCCGCGAGGCGCTCGGCCGTCATGCTCTGCCCCTCGCGCAGCGTGCGCGGCGCGGCGTAGAGCCCCGCGCGGCTCGTCAGATAGCCCGAGGCCAGACGCGCATCGACGACTTCGGAGTAGTGTACGTAGAGGTATGCGAAGGCGGCGGCGGTGACGACGACCGCGGCGGCGGTCAGCGCGCCGAGGACTCGGAGCACGCGCCTGAGAGTGAAGACCCGCTCGACCGCTTTGTCACGGTAGAACGTGGCGCGTGCGCGGCGACGTGACGGACGGCGTGTGCCCGCGTTCTGCACATTCAGCGCCCGCCGCCTGAAGAATTGTCGCCATTCGTTCCTTTCGCCGGCGGGCACACGTCGTGCCCGTGACTGTCCGGTCCGACTCAATCTTCTGTGCCCGAAGTAAACGACTAATCGACGCGGATTTCTCGTTCGGCGGGAGGCGGGGAGAGCCTACCGTTTGCCTCCGCTCGATTCGCACGCGCTCAGCCGAACATCATCGAGAACGCCGCCGTCGAGACGGCCAGCGTCACCAACACCATGATGACGGCGAGGAACTTCATGAACTCGTCGGCTATCTCTCTCATCTCTCCTACTTCCCCCTTGTGCTTTTTGCGCCCCCGCACGAGCCCTTCGCGACCCACACTGCAACGGCCATGCCGACGCACCGGGGCCGACGAGATTGTCTGTAACTCGCCTTCTTTAACGACTTAATGATTCGCGCCGGCCCGCGCGCACCTACGGGCTCGGCCGCTTTCCGTACAAAGCGGCGGGGAGGACGATTAGTTTTCGCGTTTTGAAATGAGGCAGGAGGGCTTTGGAGTTCTGACCCTTAGTCTTTAGAGACCTGGCGGGGGCGGCGGAGGCTGAGCCAGCCGTGGCCCTCTTCCGTCTGGGGTTCGAGCAGCTCTTTGATGGCGGGCATGGCGGCGCGCGCGGCCTCGACGCCGGCGTCGATGAACTCGGCGGCGCGCGCCAGTTCGTCCCAGCGGAGGTGGCCGACCGCGGGGCTGATGCAGACGTCGGCGAGCTGCCGCTGGTGCTCGACGGAGACGCGCTGGACGACGAGCATCGATTGCAAGAGGACGCCGATGACCGAGGTCGGCGGCCCCAGGAACTTCGCGCCCTCGGAGTTCACGTCCACGGCCACGACCACCTCGGCCCCGAGCGAGCGCACGACCGAGACGGGCAGGTTGGCGACGAGCCCGCCGTCCACGAGCTGCCGCCCCTCGGAGTCCGTGACGGGCACGTACCAGCCGGGGACGGCGCAGCTCGCGCGGATGGCGAAGCCGAGGTCGCCCTCGTCGCGCATGACGACGCGCGCGCCCGTCTGCAAGTCGGTGGCGACGGCCGCGAAGGGCACCGTCAGCTCCTCGAAGCGCGTGACGGGGAAGCGCTCGCGCACGTACTCTTCGAGGAAGGCGTTCGACTGGACGCCTAAGCGCGAGAGCGTCATCCGCCCGAGGTCGCGCCAGCGCAGGGTGCGCCCGACCTTCTCGATCTCTTCGATGGACATCCCCGAGGCCAGCGCCCCGCCGACGAGCGCGCCCGCGCTGGTGCCCGCCACGCAGTCCACGCGCAGGCCGTGCTCGGCGAAGACCTTCAGCACGCCGACGTGCGCCAGCCCGCGCGCCGCGCCGCCCGAGAGCGCGAGCCCGAGCCGCGGCGCGCCTGCCCTTCCTGTCCGTCTTGCGCCACATAAAGGTGTCAGTGTCGGGCGTCTCGGAAAATCATCGACGCCCGGGTTTAAGAACGCGCGGGGAGGGTCAAGGGTGTCGGAGGGCGAACGTCTTTCAGCGCGTGCGGGGCCGCGTGCCGCGCGCGGGCGAGCCCGAGCCGCGCCCCGCGCCCGTGCCCTCCGGCCTCTGGATGCCGTCGCCGAGCGACTCGTCGAGGATGGTGATCTGCGCGGCGGCGCGCGCCTCTTCGAGGAAGTCGTCGGTGTCGGACTCGATCTTGCGCTCGATCAGCTCGGACTGTATCTCGTCGTAGACGGCCTTCAGCTCGGGGACGACGACGCCCGGCCGCGTCCGCCGGTGGCGCGGGACGTACACTTCCTTGTAGTAAGCCTCGACCTCCTGCGGGGTGACGACGGTGAAGGAGCGGAAGCGGAAGTCGAGGTACTTCTCCATGTCGATGCGCTCGTGGATGATCTCGCGCAGTTGCGCGGCGGTCAGTCCGACCCGCTCCAAACGGCGCTGGAACTCCTCCTGCGACGGGAACCGCTTGGCGAGTTCGTTGCCGGCCTCCTCCAACTCCTTCTCGGTGGCGTGGACGTGCGGCAGCTTCTCGGCCTCCTGCACGACGAGCCGCTGGTCGATGAGAAGTGCGAGCGCGCGGGCGAGGTCTTCGCGGCGCGGGCTGTCGATGGGCACGTTCGGCTGGAGCGCGAGCTGCCACAGGAGGTCCGAGTAGGTTATCAACTCGGCGTCGTTGACTATCGCCACCATCCGGTCAACGACCTCGCCGCCCCCGGCCGCCGGGGTCTGCGCGCGGACGACTGTCGCGAACGTTAAGATAAGGATTGCCGGCAGCAGCGTCTTCATGCTCAAGACCTCGAACTTCAAAACTACAACCTCACATTCGACCTTTGAACTTTCAAATTCTCAGAACGTCTGCCCGAACCGGAAGTGGAGCTGGCTGTTCTTCAGGCGGTGGATGGCCGTGCCGCCGCCGAACTGCGGGACGACGAACTCGGGCGGGTTGAGCAGGTAGGCCCAGTCCACGCCGATGGAGCCGAGCGGCGTCTTGAGCCGCAGGCCGAGGCCGACGGTGTGCGTCCACTTCTGGCACGAGTTCGGGTCGCGGCCCGCCTCGCATTTCCCCGAGCGGAAGAGGTCGCGCGCGCGGTCGAAGACGTTGCCGCCGTCGTAGAAGGGCACGGCCTGTATGTTGCGCGTCAAGGCGACGCGCGCCTCAAGGTTGACGATGGCCATCGCGTTCCCGCCGACGGGCACGGTGAAGGGGTTGACCGTGACGACCTCGCCCTCCTGGTCGCGGAACGTCCCGCACGGCGGGAGGAAAGTGGGCGGCGGGTTCGTGTTCGGCACCGGGCCGGGCTGCGGCCCGAACGTGCAGAAGGGCGCGACGACGCGCGGCCCCGCCTCTTCAAAACTGAACCCGCGCAGACTCGTCGCGCCGCCCGAGAAGAAGCGCTCGCTGATGGGCAGGCGCCGGTCGGAGTCGTCGATGCTGCCGTTGCCGTTGCGGTCGCGTATGTCGAAGAGGGAGGCGAGCCCGAGCTGCACGCTCGCCGCCAGCACCGTGTCGCGCAGGCGCCCCAGAGACTTGTAGCGCCGGTAGCCGAGGTTGAGCTTGCTGAAGGAGAGGTTGCCGCCCAGCGCCCGCGCCGCGAGCGCGTAGTCCACGGTCAGGAAGTCGCCGCGCGTCGGGTCGAACTGCCGGTCGCGCGTGTCGCGCGCGAGCGACGCCCCGAAGCGCGAGAGGCGCACGCCCTGGTCGGGCCGCAGCACGTTGGCGATGAGCAGGCTCTCGATGTTGAAGAGGCGCACGTCCTCGTAGTTGTAGCGCAGGAAGAGCGTCGTGCGCTTGCGCTGCGCGCCCGCGGGCGTCAGCTCGTATTCGAGGTCGCGGCTCGTCTCCAGGTTGACCGTGAAGCGGTTGATGGACGGCCCCGCGACCTCCTGCCCGAACTCGTCGATGAGGTCCCCCTCCTCGTCGAAGCGCTGGACGATGCCGTTGGTGCCGCGGTCGATGGAGGTGCGGAAGAAGCGCGTGACGCTGGTGTCGCGCTGGTACTGCACCGAGAAGGTGAGCGGCGCGAAGCTCTTCTCGCCGTAGCGGCGGAAGCGCGGGTCGAAGTACTCGAAGCGCGCGAGCTGCTGCTGCCGACTTGCAGCGCGTGCGGATCGCGCCCTGCCGGAGTTCGCCGAAGAGGTTCGAGTTGCGCAGCTCGAAGCCGCCGAGCGCGCCCGTGTCGGTCGAGAAGCCGACGATGTACTCGGTCGTGAGGCTCTTGCGCTCCTGCACGTCGATGATCACGTCGCGGCGCTTGAAGCCGCCGGGGCCGTCCGCGGCGGGCTCGGTGCGGATGAGCACCTGCTGAAACGCCTCGGCCGTGTTGAGGAGCGCGCGCTCGCTCTCGGCCAGCTCGTCGCCGCGCAGCACCTCGTTCTCGCGCAGCGGGATGGCTTCGAGCACGGCCTCCTTCTTCGTCCGCACGAGGCCGTTGACGAAGATGCGGTTGATGTAGAACTTGTCCGACTCGTTGACCTGGTAGACGAGCCGCACCTGCGCGTCGCCGTTCGGCGCGGCGGGCAGCTCGTCGAGCGAGAGCTGCACGTCGGCCTCGACGTAGCCGTGCCGGACGTAGTGCGAGCGCATCCGCTCGCCGTCGGCGCGCGCGGCCGCGCGCGAGTAGGGGCCGCCCGTCACGAGGCAGCCCTCCTCGGCCGTCGTCGCCCCGGCGGGCGCGCCCTCGCGCCCCAGCGTGCCGGCCACGCAGCGCGCGTCGCGCAACTGCGCCGCCGTGTAAATCTGGTTGCCGCGGACCTCGATGTCGGCGACGCGCGTGAGCGGCCCCTCCGCGATGGCGAAGGTGATGATGAGGCTGTCGCTCTCTAAGGTGATGCCCTGGCGGACGGAGACGGCGGCGTCGCGGTAGCCGAGGTCGCGCATCCGCGCCTCGACGAGGCGGCGGTCGCGCTCCAGCGCGTCCTCGCTCGTGTAGCCGCGCCCGTACCCGAGCAGCGGGATGATGCCGAGCACGTTCGCCGTCTGCGTCCGCAGGTCCGCGTCCACGTCCTCGATGGAGAGCTTGTCGGTGCCCTCGATGCGCATCTCGGTGAGCTTGAAGCGGCGGCCGCGCGTGACCTCGTAGGTGATAGAGACGTTGCTGTTGGCCAGCTCCTCGGGGTTCAGAAGCTCGCAGGGGTTGAACTCGGCGCCGAGCGTGTCGGGGGGCGGGGCGAGCGGCGGCGTGACGGCGCACGATGGCCGTGACCTCGTTGAAGAAGTAGCCCTCGGTCTGGAGCCGGTTGCTGATGCGCCGCTCGACCCTCCTCGATGGCCGAGTAGTCGATGGTGCCCTCGCGCTCGACGGGGAGCAGCTCGCGCCGCCGCTTCTCGCTCAGCTCGTAGCCCGTGATGTTGACCGAGACCTTCGGCCCGACGCTCCCCCTGAGCGTGACGGCGATGCGGTTGGCGGCCGAGTCGAGACGGATCTCGGGCTCGTCGAAGCGCGGGGCGAGGCGGCCGGTGTCGAGGACGGCGCGGCGGACGCGCGCCACGTCCTCGCCGAGCAGCGACTGCGTGAAGTGCTCGCCCGGCTGGAGCTTCAGTTCGCGCCGCACCTCCGCGAGCGGCGCGCCTTCGAAGCCCTTAACGTCTATCTGGAACGAGTCGAGCGTGGTGGGCGCGCCGGGCCGCACGTCGTAGACGACCGTGGAGCGCGTGCGCGTCGGGTCGAGGCGCGTGTCGTACGTGACCTCGGCGCGGTAGTAGCCGCGGTCGCGCAGGTATGCCTGGATGGCGTCGGCGTTCTCGCGCAGCGCGGCGTCGTTCAGGCGCTTGCCCGGCTCCAACAGCGTGACGCGCGAGCGCAGCTCGTCCTCGCTCACGTCGGCGCCGGGCGTGGTGGCGATGTTGAACTCGACGCGCTCGACCGAGACGCGCGGGCGCATGACGAACCGGAGCGCGACGCGGGGCCGCCCGTCGGCGCCCGCGCCCGCGGCGTCGCGCGCCTCGACGCGCACGTCGGCGACGCGCCCCGTGTCGAAGAGCGCCTGCAACGACTCGCGCACGAGCACGGCCGAGAAGACCGTGCCGGCCGCCACGCGCAGGCGCGTACGCAGCTCGGCGAGATCGGACTCGCCGAGCGACGCCCCCTCCACGTCGAGCGCCACGCTCTCGACCGTCCGCCCCTCGTACCGGCTCAGGTCGGGCGCGAGGCGCGGGGCGTCTTTGGACGCCGCAACCGACGGCGCCGCGAGCACCAGCACGAGAGTTAGAAAGATGACCCGCTGGGTAGTCACAGTAGTCAGTAAACAGTAGTCAGTAGACAGTAGAAAAGCATTCCATATATTGAACCGCCCGGCTGTCAGAGTCAGTGTCGGCAAGCGGAGCCTACTGGCTACTGACTACTGTCTACTGACCACTCCCCTTCAATACCTCTTCCGGAACCGCAGCTCGAAGTTGAAGTTGTTGCTGCGCGTGCGCAGCGTGTCGGTCGAGCCCTGCTGGTACTGCGCGATGAACGAGAGGCGGTCGCTGACGCGGTACTCGACGGCGATGACCTGATTGGGCTCGCCCGTCACGTTGGTCGAGTAGGTGATGGCGAGGTCGCGGTTCACCTGCCGCCCGACCGTGATGCGCGCCGTCGGGCTCTGGCCGCCGCGGCCCGCGATGACCGGGTCGAACTCGAACCGGTTCAGCCCGAACAGCTTGTCGGTCGCCTTCTGCACCGGCGCGTTGATGAGGGTGTCCGTCAACAGGCTCGTCGCCGTCCCCAAGCCGGTCTGCGCCAGAGTCGAAGTGCCCTCCGGCCCGCCCGAAAGGTTCCCCGTCGTGATGAGCGCGATGACATCCGCCTGCGGCAGCGGCGGGTCGGACGTGGCCGTCGTCGTCAGGCCGCCCGAGATCGGCCCCGACATCGTCACCGTCACGCGGTAGCCGCGGATGTCTGACTGCGCCTGAAGGTTGATGACGGGCGGCGCCTCGACCCGCGGCGGCAGATCGACGATGGCGCGCAGGATTTCGTAGCGGTCGTTGCGGAAGGAGACGGTGCCGCGCGTCGCCGTGATGCGCCCCGAACTGACCGGCGCGTCAATCGGCCCCTGCACGCGCAGGTTGAGCGAGCCGACCATGTCGGCGAGGTTGTTGCGCACGACCAGCGCGTCCTGGCCCTGGATGGTCAGGGCGATGGTCGTCGGCCCGAAGAAGCCCGCCGCCGCCGCCGCCGCCCCCGCCGTCGCCCGAGGTGATGGGCACCTCGTTGCGGCGGTCGATGAGGTCCGCGAGGTCGATGTCCTCGGTGATCTCGGTGCGGCGCACCTTGACCGTGCCGGTGGCGAAGACGCCTTCGGAGCCGCCGCGGATTTCGAGGTCGGCGTCGGCCGTCGTCGGCAGGTCGCCGAGGAAGGCCGGCAGCGTGACGAAGGCCGCGGCCGGCACCGTCACGTTCTCGCCGCGCGCGACGAGGCGGAACTGCGTCGGCACGAAGCCCGAGATGAGCGCGCCGCCCGTCGCCGAGACGCGCCCGCCGCCGAGACGGCCCGTCAGCGATTCGAGGTTCGCCTGGTTCGAGTTGAAGCGCACCAGCCCGTTGATCTGCGTCGCCGTCAGGCGCTCGTTCTCAAGGAGCAGCGCGAGCGACGCGTTCTGCACCGAGGCCGTGCCCGTCACCTGCGGCCGCTCGAACGGGCCGTCCACGCCGACCGCGATGCTCGCCGTGCCCGAGAGGAAGAGGTTGCGGCTGGCGCTCGACAGCAGACGCAGGTTGAGCGAGCCGTTCACGTCGAGGTTCTGTTCGTCCCGCCCGCGCCGACGGCCGCCTTGCCGACGATCTCGATGGGCGAGCGCGTCGCACGGTCGGTGAAGCGCGTCTTCTCGAACCTGACCTCCTTGGGCGTGAAGGTGACGACGAGCGGGTTGTCGGCGTCGAGCTGCACCTCCTGCACCTTGACGCTCAGCTCCGTGAACTCGGCGCGCCCCGAGATGGCGTCGGTGATGGAGGCGTTCTCGTCCTCGCTCGAGGAGCGTGCCCGACGCGCGGATGGTGCCCGTCGCGCGCCCCGTGACCTGCACGTTCGGGTTGTTGAGGAGCGCGGCGAAGAGCGGCGTCAGGTCGGCGCCCGTCAAAGTCGTCTCGGCCTCGACGGGGAAGTTCTCGCCCGCGAGGTCGAGCGTGGCGCGCACGACCTGCGGCTGGCCGAAGATGCCGGTCGTCAAGGTGGCGACGAACTTCTGCTCCTTCGTCATGTTGCCCACCAGCGTGAGCTGCCCCGCGGGCTGGCCGTTGATGGTCACGTCGCGCCCCTGCGCGTTGATGTCGGCGCGGATGGAGGTCGGGTCGGCCACGTTGCCCGAGAGCGTGGCGGTGAAGTCGGTCTTGCCCGTGAGCGCGGGCAGGCCGCCGCCGCCGAAGAGCGTGGCGATGAGATTCAGATCGACGTTCTTCCCCTCGACGCGGAAGTCCTTCACGGTCGCGCCCGGCAGCCCCTGCGCGCCCGAAGCGATCTCGATGCCGCCGGCCGCCGTGATGTTGCCGTCGCCGAGCTTCACGTTGAAGGAGTCGAGCATGACGCTCGACCCGCTGAAGGTGGCGCGCGCGACGATCTCGTCGTACGGCGTCGTGCCGATGCGCCCCGAGGCGACGCGCAGGTCCGCGCTGCCGCTCATCGCGCCGGGGTAGCCCTTCACGCTGACCTTGCCCGAGGCCGGCCCCATCCCCGAGAGGTTGCTCGCCGAGCGCGCTCGGCCCGCCCTTCTCGTCCGTGGCGAGCGCGGCGACGAGGTTCCCGGCGTTGACGTTCTCAAGCGTCGCGTCGAACTCGATGTTGTTCTCGCCCGCGCGCGGGATGAGGGCCTTGAAGGCCACGCCGCCGCCGTCGGGCTCGTCGAGGCGGCCGTTGTCGATGCGCGTCTCGGTCGCGTTCGAGGCGATGTCGGCCGAGACGGCGCCGAGGTCGCGCCCGCGAAGGTTGAGCGACTGAAGCTCGAAGCGCCCGTTGACAATCGGCGCGTCGAGGTCGCCGGTCACCGTAGCCGTTGAAGCGCAGGTTGCCGGCGAGCCCGACGGCCTTGATCTTCTCCTCGAACTCGGAGAGCAGGCCCGTCGAGAGCGCGACCGTTTGCAACTCGGCGGCGTCCGAAGAGTTGAGGTTGACGTTGAGGTCGGAGCCGCCCTCGAACGAGAAGCGGCCCGTCGCCGTCAGCTCGGTCGCGCCCGCGCGCAGGTTCGCGCGCTCGATGTTGAAAGTGCCGCGCTCGGCCGTCAGCGCCAACTGCCCCGTCAGAGGCGTGCGCGCCGACTCGTCCCTGCCCGTCGCGCCCTCGAAGGTCGCGTCCACGCGCCCCGTGGCGAGTTTGAAGTTCGTGCCGGGGAAGCGCAGGTCAACGGTGCCGGTCGCGGCGCCCGTCAAAGGCACGGCGTTGCCGGACGTGAGCGCGACGAGGCCGCCCGCGTCCACGTTCTCGAAGGTCGCCTGGACGCTCGAAGAGGCGCGGCCCGACGTGGCGATGGTCGCGCTCCCGCGCGCGCTGCCGTTGAAGAGGTCGGCGACGAAGTCGTTCAACTGAATCTGCTCGTTCGTCGCGACGACGGCCGCGCGCGCCTGGCCCAGATTCAACTGGCCCAGCACGCCGCCGCCCAGACTCAAGTCCGCGCTCGCGCGGTAGCGCCCGCCCGGCTCAAGCGTGAACCGCGGCCGCGCGAGCCGCACGTTATCGACGCGCCCCTGCTGCGGCGCCGCGCCCTTCGCGGTCGGCGGCACCGTGAAGGCGACCGCGCCCACGCCGATGTCGTTCGAGCGTTCCCTCGACGCGCCCCGCAGGCGAGACGGCGAGCCGCACGCCCGCGACGTTGATGCTGCCCGTGCGCGCGCCCGCCGCGTTCAGCCCCGCGACGTTCAGACGCGCGACCGTCGCCGTCACAGAGTTGTCCGGGTTGATGGTCGCGTCAACGCCCGCGGCCTGCACGCCGCCGACGGTCGCGCCGTTCGAGACTATCGTCCCGGCGCGCGCCGAGTCGGCCGTCACCCGCAAACGTCCACCGTCGTCGCGCGCGGCCTTTACGCCCGCGACCTGCGCGCCCGCGACGCGCCCGCCCGCGAAGACGACCGAGTCGGCCGAAGCCGACGTGGCGCTCGCCGCCCGCGATCTCGCCGCCGCGCAGCTCGGCCGCGGCGTCCTTCACGAAGAGCCCGGCCAGACTCGTCGAGCCGCTCCGCGCGGCGGCCGCGCGCAGATCGCCGAGCCAGCGGAAGTCGCTCCCCGTCCCCGTCACGCCGCCGACGAGCTGCACCATGTTCAACTGAAAGTCGCCCGCCGTGAGCAGTTCCGCGACGGCCTTACCCCTCGCCTCGTAAGCGCTCCCCTGCCCCGACGCGCGTCGCGTTCACTTGCAGAGCCTTCAGGCGCACGTTGTCGGCGGCGAGCGCGTCCGAGACGATCTGGCCCTCGACTTTGTACTTATCTCCTTCGCCCTCGACCTTCCCCTCGAAGCGGCCCGCGCCGCGCATCGCCGTCTCCAGCCGCAGCACGTCCGAGGTCTGCGTCAGGTCAACGTCGGCGCGCACGTCCATGTGGTAGCTCAGGCGCCGCCAGTCGTCGAGCGTGCCCGTCAGACGCGCCTCGGCGACGGGCGATTTCAGGACCAGCTCGCCGACGTCGGCGCGCACCTGA
The DNA here is from genome assembly GCA_963726735.1 of uncultured Acidobacteriota bacterium. Lineage (GTDB taxonomy): Bacteria > Acidobacteriota > Blastocatellia > Pyrinomonadales > Pyrinomonadaceae > QHXN01. Next base: position 408,783 of record CAVSDM010000016.1, on the reverse strand, counting down.
TTCGCGCGCGCGCTCAACTTGATGTCGATGGGGTTGACCTCGCGCCCGTTCAGCTTGAAGGTCGAGCCGGTGGACGCGAACTCGATGACGTTCATGCGGCTCTCGGCGGGCGCGTTGGGGTCGTCGGGGCGGACGGTGGCGCGGACGTTGCGCGCCTCGCCCGAGATGTCGTAGCGGCGGTCGTCGTAGTGGACGACGGCGTCGTTGACGGTGACGTGCGCCGTCGAGTAGGCGAAGAGGATGCGCGAGTTCGGCTCGGGCGGCGGGACCTTCAGCCCCGAGAAGTTCGAGCGCCCCTCGGCGTCGTAATTGACCCAGATTTCCGGGCGGTCGATGACCAGTTTTTCGAGGTTCACGTCGCGCGTCAGCTTCAGAGACCAGAGGTCTTCGATGCGGACGGTGGCGACGATGCGGCCGATGTTGCCGATGGGCGCGCCCGTCTCGGAGTTGTAGAGCTTGAGGTCGTTGACCTCGACCTCGCGCGGGCCGAGCCGCGTGCTGAACGAGCCGATCTCGGCCCGCACGTTGTACTTGGCGAGCGTCGAGACGATCTGGCCGGCGACGTAGCGGTCGATCTGCCCCGTGCGGTAGAGCACGAAGATGATGAAGACGAGCGCGACGGCGGCCACGACCGCGACGATGGCCGTCCACATCGCGTTGCGCCGGTTGACCACGCGACGATATGCCGCGGCGGCGACGGACGGCGGCGGCCGTTCCGACACCACGACTTTCGTCGGGCGGAGTCGGCGCGCCGGGGTCGCCGCCGGCCTGCGGCCCCGGTGTCGGCTGAGCGTCTCGCTCGTCGTGCTCGTCCGTCGGCATAACTTTTCCGTGAAGTGCCGCCCGGGGGAGTGGCGGCGAGAAAGAGAAACGAAATCGGGAAGAGATTAATAGAATCGCGGATAGCGAGCGTGCGTGCTACAGACGACCATCCTGTTCCGACCCGCTGCACCGAGTTCGTTGCGCTCCTCGCGGCCGGCGTCCCGAGCGGGACGTTGCCGACGATCTCCAGCTCGAAGCCTTCGAGCGCGGAGACGCGCGGCGGGTGGTTCGTGAGCAGCAGTATCCGGCGCAGGCCCAGCTCGTGGAGTATCTGCGCGCCGACGCCGTAGTCGCGGTCGGAGCCGTACCCGGTCTGGAGGCTCGCCTCCTCCTTCGACAGCCCGCCCGTGCTCATGAGCTGGTAGGTGCGGAGCTGGTGGACGAGGTCGAGGTTGTTCTGCCGCTGGCGCAGATACAGCACGACGCCGCGCCCCTCGGCCGCGATGCGCTCCAGCGCGGCGTGGAGCTGGAACCCCGTGTCGTCCACGAGCGAGCCGAACATGTCGCACGTCACGTTCTCGGTGTGGACGCGGACGAGCACCGGGCTCGTCGGTGCGCACCTCGCCCATCACCATCGCGAGATGCACCTCTTCGCTCAGGACGTTCTCGAAGGCGATGGCGCGGAACGTGCCGTAGACCGTCGGCAGGTCGGTCTCGACCGCGCGCCGCACCAGAATCTCCTTCTGCATCCGGTAGCGGACGAGGTCGGCGACCGTGATGATCTTCAGCTCGTGGCGCGCGGCGAACTCTTCGAGCTGCGGCATCCGCGCCATCGTGCCGTCCTCGTTCATGATCTCGCAGATGACGGCCGCCGGAGTGAGCCCCGCGATGCGCGCGAGGTCCACGCTGGCCTCGGTCTGGCCGGGCCGGACGAGCACGCCGCCCTTCTTGGCGCGCAGCGGGAAGATGTGGCCGGGGCGCGCGAGGTCTTGCGGGCGCGTCTTGGGGTCGACGGCCGTCAGGATGGTCGTCGCGCGGTCGGACGCACTGATGCCGGTCGTCACGCCTTTGCGCGCCTCGATGGAGACGGTGAAGGCGGTGCCGAGGAAGGAGGTGTTGTCGGCGACCTGCATCGTCAGGTGCAGCTCGTCGCAGCGCTCCTCCGTCAGCGGCATGCAGATGAGGCCGCGCGCGTGCGTCGCCATGAAGTTGACGACCTCGGGCGTGACGAGTTCGGCGGCGCAGACGAGGTCGCCCTCGTTCTCGCGATCCTCGTCGTCCACGATGATGATCATGCGGCCGTCGCGCATGTCGGCGGCGGCCTCTTCGATAGAAGCAAAAGGCATCGGGTCTGGCCTTTAAAAGCAACTGTGGAGAGCTTTAGCGGTCGGCGTTCATGTTACCCGAAACCGGCCGTTTTGGCGAACGGATTGTTCGGGGGCCGCGCGGTCGCCGGAGGCGCGCAGAAACGTCCGGCCGGCGAAACCCTTGGAGAGTTTCACCGGCCGGACGGGTTGCCCCGTTAGATGTGGAAGGCGGATTTCGGATGGCGGATTTGAAGAAGGATCAGGAGAGTGCGGTTCTCATCCTCCGTCAATCCGCCTCCCAAATCACTGCGCGCCGAAGCGCCGGCGGTACTCGGTCGAGTCGAGGAAGGCTTTGACCATCTCGGCATCGAGGTAGTTGCCGCCGAAAGTGTTGAGCTTCGAGAGCCAGAAGTTGTACTCCACCCTTCGGCCCCTCGTCGGGTCGCGCCTCAAGTACCCGAAGTACTGCATCAGGACGAAGGCGCGGTTGAACTCCTGCCGGACGAAGTCGGGGTGCGCGGCCATCTTGCGCAGGACGGAGGCGCGCGTCTCGGTGCCTCCGGCGAGCCCCTGAATGAGCTGCTCGCGCTCGGGCGACGAGAGGGCGCCGGGCTCGTTCTCGCGGAAGAGGTGCGAGATGTTGTCGTTGAGCGCGTCGACGTACTGCGCGGGCGTCAGCGTCTCCGGGTAACGCTCCTTAAACTCCGCGCGCGCGACGAACTCATCGGCGAAGCGGCGCTGGTTCTCCTCGACCAAAGCCTCCCAACCGGCGCGGCCGACAACCACTCCCTCGGCGGCGCGGCGCGTGTCGGCGAAGAACTCGGCCATGCGCGGCACCTGCCCCGTCGCGGCCTTGTGCAGGCGATAGACGTAGAAGCCTGTCCGCTGGAATTCGATGGAGAGGAAGAAGGCGGCCGAGACGTTGACGCGCTTCACGTCGGCGCACGGCGAAGGGAAGAAGGGACAGTTGTTGTCGATGTCGCTCGTCCAGAAGGTGAGCCCCTCCGCGTCGGGCTCGCGCCCGAGGAAGTCGACGTAGTGCTGACGGACGAAGAAGGCCGTGTCGTCGAGCGGGTTCATGCCGGCCGGACGCGCCGTGCCCGCGGGCGTGAACGGGTTGGCTCGGACTGCGCACGCCGTCCGAAACTCGACGCTCACGGTGAAGTTCTCGTTAGGCGGCAGCATGCCGAGCGCGAAGATGCGCTTGTCGCGCCTGTTCACGCAACGCCGAGGCGCGTCCCGTGAAGCGTTCGAGCTTGACGCGCGTCACGAAGTCGTTGCCGACGCGCGCGGGCTCTTTCCACTCGACGACGCGGTAGCTCTCGTCGGGGAACCACAGCTCGACGCCGGTGAAAGTCACACCGCCGACCGTCCAGACGGTGAAGAGGATGTCGCTGCGCGTGAGCGACGCGTCCTCCCAGTGCTCGACGATCTGAGCCGGGTCGAACGTGACGCCGCGGACATCCGTGCCGCGCGACTTGACGGTGAAGGTGTAGGTGCCCGGCTCCGCGGGCAGCGCGCCGAGGTCGAAGAAGTACTCTTTGAGAACGAGGGCCTGCGTGGTGATGCCCGTCCAGCGGTCGATGACGAAATCGACGGACAGGTCGTTGCCCTGCCGCGTGACGGCGCCGACGCTGGTGACGCGGTAGCCGCCCGTTATTGAAGGTGAGGTTGACGCGCGCGAACGTGTGGTCGCCCGAAGTCCAGACGCGCACGGCCGTCTGGTCGGCGCGCAGGGCGTAAGGCTCGAACGTCTCGGTCTGCGCAGCGGCGCGCCGGCGCCGCGAGCAAAAGCAGCAGCGCGGCGCAGGCGAGCTGCCGGCAGATGAGTGTCGGGCGAGGAATGGACTTCATAGGACGGCTCCCTTCGGGCTCGGAAATTATTCGCCAACCCGAAGACGCTGTAAAGCACCGACAACCCACGCAAAATTTTCGCCGCGCGGCTACTTGTAGCCCAGCTCTGACAGACGCTCCAGCGTGAGCGCGGGCGCCGCTTCGCCCTGACGGGCGCCGACCGAGAGGATGCGCTCGACGTACTTGGCGATGATGTCGGCTTCGAGGTTGACCGGGTCGCCGGAGTCTGAGGTGCGAGAGGTTCGTCACGGCCCACGTCTTCGGGATGACGGCGACCTCGAAGTGTTCGTCCGCGAGGGCGGCGACGGTGAGGCTGATGCCCTCGACCGCGACCGAGCCTTTGAAGACGAGGTAGCGCGCCAGCTCCGGCGGGTAACCGATGCGCACCGTCCAGGAGCCGCCGTGCTCGTCGGCCGAGAGGAAGCGACCGCGCGCGTCCACGTGCCCCTGCACGATGTGGCCGCCGAGCCGCGTCGAGGGCGTCACGGCCCGCTCAAGGTTGACGACCGACCCGGCGCGCAAAGTCCCGAGCGTCGAACGCTGCAACGTCTCGCGCGAGCCGTCGGCCGCGAACGAGTCGCGCCGCACTTCGAGCGCCGTCAGGCACACGCCGTTGACGGCGATCGAGTCGCCCTCACCCGTCCCCTCCGTCACCACGCGCGCCTCCACCGTCATCCGCACGCCCTCGCCTCGCCGCTCCAACGAACGCACGCGCCCCAGCTCCTCGATGATGCCTGTAAACATAAAACCCTCCGGGCAGGATTAAGACTCCGTCTCACCCCGTTGGTCACCGCCGGGCTGTCGGTCGCGGACGGTTCGGAGCATTGTCTGGAAGACCTCCTCGGCGGAGAGTTCGGTGGTGTCGATGACGACGGCGTCGTCGGCTATCGCCAGCGGCGAGTCGGCGCGGGTGGCGTCGCGGAGGTCGCGGTCGTTGATGTCGGCGAGCGTGGCCTCGAAGTCGCGCGCGGCGTCGCGCGCGCGCTCCTCTTCGAGGCGGCGGCGGGCGCGCGCCTCGGGGGCGGCCGTGAGGAAGAACTTCACGTCGGCCGTGGGGAAGACGACCGTGCCGATGTCGCGCCCGTCGAGCACGCAGCCCGCGCCCGCCTCGCCCATCTCGCGCTGCCGGCGCACAAGCTCGCGCCGCACTCCGGGCACGGCCGAGACGACCGACGCCCCGCGCCCCGCCGCCTCGCCGCGTATCTCATCGGACACGTCGCGCTCGTCGAGGAAGACGCGCAAAGAGTCGGGGTCGCCCTCGAGCCTGATGCGCGCGCGGTGCGCGACGCACGTCAGCCCTTCCGCGTCCGAATCCTTCACGCCCGCCGCGGTCGCGGCCAGCGCCACGGCGCGGTACATCGCGCCCGTGTCGATGTAGAGCAGCCCCAGTTCCCGCGCGAGCCTCCGCCCCAGCGTAGACTTCCCTGCTCCCGAAGGCCCGTCGATGGCGATGATGAATGGTTTAGTCATGATTAAGTAGTCAGTAGTAGTCAGTATCAAAGCGTTGTAGATCAACGCTGAGTGAAGCTCAGCGACCGCAACGCGGAGCGCTACTGACTACTGTCTGCTGACTACTTCTCAACGCGTCGAGCGCGACGTCGATGTCTGCGCGCGAAACGTCGTAGTGCGTGACCATGCGGATGGAGTCGCCGAAGCCGGAGCAGAGGACGCCGTGCGCGCGCGGACGCGCGCGCAGATGTCGTCGGCCGCGAGGCCCGTCCCCGTCATGTCGAAGATGACGATGTTGGTCTGGACGCGCTCGGGGTCTATCTTCGACGCCGGGCAGCTCCGCCAACGCCTTCGGCGAGCCGGCGCGCGTTGGCGTGGTCTTCCTGCAAGACGCGGCGGCGTCTCTTCGAGCGCGACCAGCCCCGCGGCCGCGAGCACGCCCGCCTGCCGCATCCCGCCGCCGAGGAGCTTGCGCCAGCGCCGCGCCTCCTCGATGAAGGCGCGCGTGCCCAGCAGCAGCGAGCCGACCGGCGCGCCCAGCCCCTTCGACAGACAGAACATCACCGAGTCGGCCGGGGCCGCGAGCGCCGCGACCGTCTCACCGAGCGCGGCGGCCGCGTTGAAGATGCGCGCGCCGTCGAGATGCACGGGCAGACCCGAGCGCGTGCGCGCCGTCGCAAATCTCTTCCGTGCGTTCGCGCGTCATCACGCTGCCGCCCGCGAGGTTGTGCGAGTTCTCAAGCGCAATGAGCCCCGTGCGCGCGACGTAGTAGGGCGCGTCGCTGGCGTGGACGGCCGGCTTCACCTCTTCCCAGCGTCAGAATGCCGGAGCCGTCGACGCTCCTGACGGGTCGCGCCAGCGCGCCCGAGACGGCCGACATCGCGGCCATCTCGTAGTTGTAGATGTGGCCGCGCTCCTCGATGACGACCTCCTCGCCGGGTCGCGTGTGGAGCTTGACGGCGATCTGGTTGCCCATCGAGCCCGTCGGGACGAAGAGCGCCGCCTCCTTCCCGAACATCTCGGCCGCGCGCTCCTGCAGGCGGTTGACGGTCGGGTCTTCGCCGTACACGTCGTCGCCCACCTCGGCCTCGGCCATCGCGCGCCGCATCGAGGGCGTCGGTTTCGTCACGGTGTCGCTGCGCAGGTCGATCAATCTCATAAGCTCGTTCAGACGAAAGCGGCGAAGACCTCGTTCGAGAGCAGCGCGCCGGCGGGTGTGAGGCGCAGCACGTCGCCGTCCATTTCGATCAACCCGGCCTCGTCGAAGCGCGCGAGGTCTGCGGCGTAGTCGGCGCGCACGTCGCAGTGGAAGCGCGCGCGGTGCTCGGCGAGGTCAACGCCTCTCGATAACAGACGGAGGCCGAGGAAGAGCGCTTCGGCGCCCGCGCCGCGCTCGTCCAGTCTCTTCGCGCGCGACGACCGCGTCGCCCTGCTCTTCAACCAGCTTCACGTAAGCGCGCGCGTCGCGCTCGTTCGACCAGCGCGTGCGGCGGCCGTCGAAGGAGTGCGCCGAGTTGCCGAAGCCGTAGAAGGGCGCGCCCGTCCAGTACTTCAGGTTGTGCCGCGACTCGAGGCCCGGGAGGCAGAAGTTGGAAATCTCGTACTGCTCGTAGCCGGCGGCGCGCGCGCGCTCGACCAGCAGGCGGTACATCTCGGCGGCGAGGTCGGGGTCGGGCAAGGGCCAGCGCCCCTGCCGAATCTGTTCGCCGAGCGGCGTCCCCTCGTGCACTTCGAGCAGGTAGAGCGAGAGGTGCTCGGGGCGGAGCGCGAGCGCCTCTTCGAGGTTTCGCTCCCAGCCCGCGAGCGTCTGGCGCGGGAGGCCCGCGATGAGGTCGAAGCTGATGTTGTCGAACCCGGCGGCGCGCAGGTCTCGGAACGTGCGGCGCGTGTCGTCGGCGGTGTGCGTGCGGCCGAGCCGTTTCAGCTCGCGGTCGTCGAAGGTCTGCGCGCCGAAGCTCGCGCGGTTGACGCCCGCCGCGCGCAGCGCACGGAGGCGTTCGGGCGTGACCGTGCCGGGGTTCATCTCAAGCGTCACCTCGGCGCGCGCGTCAACGTCGAAGCGTCTGCGCACCGCGTCGAGCACGCGCGCGACCTGCGCGGGCGTGAGCAGGGAGGGCGTGCCGCCGCCGAAGTAGACGGTGTCAACTTCCGAGAGCGCGCCGTCGAGTCGAACGACTCGATCTCGCGCGCGAGCGCGCCGACGTAACGTCTCGGCGAGCGCGGCTTCGAATGCCCCCGTGGCGAAGTCGCAGTACGAGCAGCGCGAACGACAGAAGGGAACGTGGATGTAGATTCCGGCGCAATTCATCTTTAAAAGATTCGTGATTATAACACGCGCCTCGGGCGTCAAGTTCTCGTGTCCGTTAGACGACAGATGCGGCGCGCGGCCTGTACGTTTTTAAGAAGGGTCGTGTACGACTTTAATTTTGTCTCCAATAGTACCAATCCTCGAACCGAAGTTTCGCGCGTAGCGAAAGCCGTGCAAAGCGAAAAAGTTTATTTCCTAAAACTCGCGGCGATGTGCGCGACCGACATGGCATGTGATTTGTTGCGTAACGGAACAAAAGCAGAATATGTCGGGTGAATGCGCGTGGCCATCTCATCGTCTCTTCTATTTGAAAAGCTCGCGCGTCTCATCTGAGGGTTTCAACGAACAACACCAACACTTGGAGGAATCGTTCTATGGCAGACAACGAAGAAGGAACTGGCGGCGGCAGCACCGGCGGTGGCGGCTCTTCGAGCGGCGGCGGTGGCGGCAGCACCTCTGGCGGTGGCGGTGGTAGCTCCTCCGGCGGTGGCGGCGGCAGCAGCTCTGGCGGCAGCTCGGGTGGCGGCGGCGGTGCGGCGGCGGCACGGCGGCGGCGGTGCTCGTCGAGCGGCGCTGGTGACGGCGGCAGCTCGTCCGGCGGCGGCAGCGACTCGGGCGGCGGTGGCGGCACCGGTGGCTCGTGGCGGCGGCTCTTCGAGCGGCAGTGGTGGCGGCAGCGGCTCCGGTGGCGGCGCTGGCGGCAGCTCTTCGGTGGCAGTCGGCAGCGGAGGCGGCAGCAGCTCGGGGCGGCGGCGGGAAAGTAACACCTAACTAAACATTCAAAGCAAGAGGCGCGCGGGCCGTTGCTCGCGCGCCTCTGTTTATTCAGTAGTCAGCGAATCCGCGTACGGGTTGAAAGATTAATGCCGAGGTTTCGACACGTGCGCTTTCGACTGCCGCTGCCCCTGCCTACTCTCCCTCACTTCCCCGCGTTCAGACGGCGGAGGCTCCCCTCGCCGCTGATCTTGCGCCGCTCGACGGCCGCGACGCGCTCGGCCTGCGCGAAGACGCGCATCAGGTTGCCGCCGAGTATCTTCAAAACGTCCGCGTCCGAGTGGCCGCGCCGCAGCAGCTCGTAGGTGATGACCGGCAGGTCGGCCACGTCCTTCATGCCCTCGGGCAGGTTGGGCACGCCGTCGAAGTCCGAGCCGAGCCCGACGTGGTCAACGCCCGCGACCTTCGCGATGTGCTCGATGTGATCGACGAGCATCGAGAGCGTCGTGTTCGGGATGGGGTTGGCGTCGTTGAGCTTCTTCAGCTCTTCGTCCAGACGCTCTGGTCGTCCTTGAACTGCTCGCGCAGTGCGTCGCGCTGCGCCTTCAGCCGCTGGTCGCGTTCGAGCCCGGCCACGCGCACCTTCTCGTCGAGGAAGGCCGGGTAGAAGTTGACCATCACGACGCCGCCGTTCTGCGCGATGCGCTTCAGCAGCTCGTCCGGCACGTTCCGCTTGTGGTTCGAGAAGACGCGCGCCGAAGAGTGCGACGCGATGACCGGCGCCTTCGACACGTCCAGCACGTCCGACATCGTCTCGTCCGAGACGTGCGACACGTCCACGAGCATCCCCAGACGGTTCATCTCGGCGACGACCTCTTTGCCGAACTCCGACAGCCCGCCGTGCTGCGCCGTGTCGCAGCAGGCGTCGGCCCACTCGTTCGTGTTGTTGTGCGTCAGGGTCATGTAGCGCACGCCGAGGCGGTAGAACTCGCGCAGCGCGGGCAGCGAGTTCTCGATGGCGTGCCCGCCCTCGATGCCGATCAGCACGCCGACCTTCCCCTCCTTCTTCGCGCGCCGGATGTCGGCGGTCGAGGTGGCGAGCATCAGGTCGCGCGGGTACTTCTCGATCATCCGGTAACTCACGTCGATCAGATCGAGCGCGCGCCGCGCCGACCCGCCCTGCGTCGCGTAGTTCTTCGACAACCACTCCGGCGTCGCGTACTGCCTGTCCACGTAGATCGAGAAGAACGCTCCCGTCATCCCCGACTGCTTGAGCCTCGGGATATCCGTATGATACTTCCCCACCGAAGAGACCCCGATGTCGTAATCCTCGTCGGCCATGATCGTCGGGATATCGTTATGCCCGTCCACCACAATGGCCCTCTTCTGCAAAGCCAACGCACGCTTCCACAACTTTTCATCCCGCACCGGCGTCGCACCCGCCTGCGGCGCGGGCGCCTGTTTGTTCGGAGATGAGCTCGCGGCGAGCGATGTGGCAACCGACATGACTGAGGCGACCAGGCAGAGGACAATGAAGACGCGCGGCAATCTATTCATCATCGATTCCTACTTTTAGTCTGAACGTTAAGACCGGAGAGCGTGCGGATTATAAAGCGCGGCTCGGGCGATTGTCCCGCGCCGCCGCCCGCCCGACTCAACCCTGCGGGGCGGGCGGCGGCGGGATGATGAGCGTCGCTTTCTCGGCGCCCGTGTTGCCCGTTGACTGCTGGAAGGCCGTGACCGTTATCTCGTACATCTGCGCCTGCCCCGTCGTGTTCGCCGGCACCGTCCAGGGGGCCGCGAACTGGCTCGGCGCGCCGAAGGGTGCGTCGGCGTCGAACGCGAGCGGAAACTCGACGGCGTAGGTGTCGCCCGACCTGACCGACGCCGACACGTCGAAGAGCGACGGGTCCCAGGGCTGTTTCCCGATGGGGCAGCCGCACATCATCGTCACGTTGGCCCTGACCTCGATCTGCGCGGGCGCGCTGCCCGGCAGGAAATGCGTGGGGGGATTCAGTATCTGAACCACGAGGCCCGGTATCTCCAGGAGGAACCCGCCCCCCTGCGCGCCGCCGGTCACGTCCCTCCCGGGAGCAACCCACTGCGTGAGCGAGACCGTGTTGGCCGACTGCTGCGCGGCCAGCGGCCCGTAGGCCGTCACCCTGATGAGCCGCGGCTCGTCCAGTTCGAGCGCCGCCGTGAAGACCGACGCCCCATCGACGGGTAAGACCTCCGAGCGCGTCACGCACACGCTCATCAGGTTCGCTTCCCCAGACCCGCCCGCGGTCGTCCCGCGTGCCAGCAGCTCGCCCGTCCACACATCGTGGACGGTCACGAGCGCCCCGCCGATGTCGTCGCCGAGGTACTTCCCGCCCTTCGCGATCACCCTCACGTCAATCTGCGTCCCCATCAACAGTCCTCCCTTTCACGGAGCGTAATGAAATCTTCGGCCCGGCGGCGACGACTAACCCGCGACCTCGACCCCGACAAGGTCTCCGTCCTGTAATCGATGTCGCTCGCGCAGCTTCACTTCGCAGGCCACTTCGATAATCTTCCGCGACTCGGGCTCGCTATCGGCTTTGTCCGTCCGCAGGATAACGGCCGCGCGGCCGAACACCGTGCAGGGCACGATGCTGACCGAGACCGTCCCGCCGTACTCCTCCGCCAACAGACGCGCACGCTCCCGCGGTAACTCGAACGGCTCGTCCAACTCGATGTTCAGGGTCCAGGAAGAGCCGCATGCCGGTCTTCTCCCGGTAATGCTCTTGCAGCTTCTCGATCCAGTAGGAGAAGTTCCCGACGCCCGTCACCACTCTCCCCTTCAAAACCCTCATCAACCTTCCCCCACGCCCCGCATCGCACGCCGTCCCCGAGCGTTCAGCGCAGCATAATAACCTTTGTCTACAGTCGAACATTACATAAAAAAAAGGGGGCGCGCGGGCGGTCACCCCGAATGGCTCGCTACCGCTCGCGGTTCTGTTTTAAAGCCCGCGCGCACACAGTTTTTGAAGCGGGGTGAAGCCCCTTCAACTCGCAGGCGGGGTTGTCTGCTTGCGGCGCGTCGGGGCTTGTATTCCGACTTCTTCTTGTTCCCGAGCGCGGCGTACTCGTCCGAGTCGTCGCCGAACTGCGCCTCCACCTGTGTGTTCGCCCCGAGCATGGCGTTGTGGAACTCCCACTCGGCCGCGTTCGCCGCGGCACGCTTCGCCTCCGCGGCGGCCTCGGCCTGCGTCGCCTCGCGCAGCGCGTCGTCCAAGCGGTCGCGCGCGGCCTTGATGGTCTCGGTCTTATACGCCGGGTTCGCGGGCGCGTAAGCAGTGATGCCCTGCAACGCGTCGAACGCCTCGCGGTCTTCGCTCAGCACCCTGGACGCAATACGTCTCGTCTGGTTCTTCGCCATCAGCTTTTCTCCTTGGCATGAGGGGGCGTGACTGTTTCGTGAGTTAGCGACATGAGGCTCACGTTCTTCCTACGAGGTGTCCTGCTCTTCCCTGCGAGCTGCACCCTTGTATCGTGTGCGAGGTGCGCGGAATTCTACGCCCACCGCTCCGCCCCCGCAACACTTTTTTTCGCCCCCGTGAGGTCTACCCCTCCCACACCCCGCCTCCTTACTTCAACGCACCGCCCGCTTCCCTTCCTGCAACCCGTGCATCCCTTCTTGCAACCCGTGCTTCCCTCATTGCAACGCCTGTTACGTTCCTGCAACCCCTGCTTCCCTTATTGCAGCGCGTGCTTCCTTCGCTGCAACCCCTGCTTCCTTCACTGTAACCCGCTAATCCTCATTGCAACGCCTGCAACGTCGCAACACGCGCTGCAATGACGCATCACGCCCTGCAACGACGCAACAACCCTCACTCCAATCCAACAACACCCCGCAAAACCCCTGCCACCAGCCCCAACCCTCCCTTTTCCCCGCCTTTTTCACTGTCCCGCCCCTCTCCACCCAACTTCCCCCACAACCCTCCCGCTACGCCTCCCCGCGCCACTCAGCAAGTCGCGCCCGCGCCTCTTCGGCATACGGCGACTCAATCTGCTCGAAAATCTCAAGCGCCGCTTCGACGTGAGCGATAGCTTTTGCGCGGTCGCCAAGTTTATCGAGTACCAAGCCCGTGTTGAAAAGCGCATTCCCTTCGCCGCGGCGGTCGCCTATGTCGCGGGCGATTATCAATGCCTGCTCGTAGAACTCGACGGCGCGGCGCATCTCACCAAGCCGCTGTAAGCAATGCCCAAGTTGCCTAGTATTCCGCCTTCACCGCGGCGGTTGCCTATCTCGCGGGAGACTACTAACGCTTGCTCATAGAACTCGACGGCGCGACGCGTCTCGCCCAAATTGGTGTAAGCGATGCCCAAGTTGCCTAGAATTGTCCCTCGCCGCGGCGGTCGCCTATCTCACGTGAGACTACTAACGCCTGCTCGTAGAACTCGACGGCGCGGCGCGTCTCGCCCAAATCGGCGTAAGCATTGCCCAAGTTGCCTAGCGCATGTCCCTCGCCGCGACTGTCACCTATCTCGCGCGCGATAGTAAGGTGTTGCTCGTAGAACTCGATGGCGCGGCGCGTCTCGCCCAAGTGGCATAAGAATTACCTAAGTTGTTCAACGCATTTCCCTCGCCGCGGCGGTCGCCTATCTCGCGGGCGATTACAAGCGCCTGCTCAAAGAACTCGATGGCGCGACGGGTCTCACCCAATGAAGCGTAAACGTTACCTAAGTTGCCCGAGTGCCCTTCTTCAGAGGCACGGTCTTTAAGCTGACGCGCGGCCGCCAACGCGGCTTAGACCAGGAGATGAACTCGCGCGGATGCAGGCGCAGACTGAGCACATGCGCTCCGGCGAAAGGATATTGATTACACAACTGTGCGGCCGCCTCGTCTCCGCTTGAATACTGACATACCCACTCCTGCCCGGCCTCGATGTTTCGCCGCTCAACGTCGAAGAGCGCAAGCCCGCTTTTGATAGCGTCGCCGCCTTTTAAGTAGAAAGCATTGCACTCTCTCAATACCGTCAGGTAGTGCTCGGCGTGGCGCATCCGGGTCGCGTGTCGTTCGTCGTCGCTCATGCGCGAGTCGGCGAAGAGGCGGGCGAGGTCGTGGAGGCTGTAGCGTCGGGTCTCTGCGTTGTAGTGGATGAGGTTGCGGCGGAGGAGTTCGCTCAGGTGTCTTGTGTTCGGGGTCTTCGCAGACGGCCTTCGGCGCCGCGGCGTCGAAGGTGGCGGGGAAGACTGCGAGCGCGAGCGCGCGGCGTCGGGGTTAGACGCGCGTAGCTGAGGCCGAAGGAGGCTTCGACGCCGGTCAACGCCCTCCGCGCCGATGAGTTCGAGGCGCGGCGTTCGTCTCGCAGTTGTGCGGCGTACGTCTCGGGGGACGAGGTCTGCCGCTCAGTCGAGCAGGCTGCCGGCGGCGCGGATGGCGAGCGGAAGATAGCCGCAGAGGTAGCAAATCCGGTCGGCCGTGTCGCGGGGACGCGCGGGGCGATGCCGCGCAGGAGTTCGCGCGCCTCCGTGAGCGGCAGCTGTTCGAGCCAGTGCGCGTCATGCGCGGGAGCGTGACGTGTTGCGCGAGGTGACGAGCAGCGCCGAAGCCTCGGGCGGGAGCGAGCGGCGCGCCTGCGCGCCGTCGCAGGCGTTGTCGAGCAGTATCAGCGCGCGTTTGCCTTCGAGCACGCTGCGGTAGATGCGCTGTCAGTTCTGCATCGCCTTCGGGCAGGCGTTGCTCGTCGGGGGAAGGCGCGGATGAGGTGGCGAGCGCGTCGGCCGGGTCGCGCGGTTGTTTGTCCGTGCCGCGCATGTCCAGATGAGTTGCGCGTCCGGGTAACCGTCGCGCAGCCGCGCGGCGACGTAGAGGGCGAGTTCCGTCTTGCCGATGCCGCCCAGGCCTTGATGCCGCTGATGGTCGCGCCGCCGCGCCGACCGCGACATCATCTTCGATCTCCTGCTCGCGCCCGATGAAGTCGCCGGCGGCGGCGCGGAGTTGAGTGTCGAGCGCAACGGCGCGGAACGTCGGCGGTGAGCTGAGGTGACTTGCGGAGGTTGTCGGGGCTCTCGAAGTCGACCGTGAGATCGTGCGCGGAGCTTCGTTTGAGCTTCGAGTCTTGCGCGGTTGCGCGGGGTCGGTCTCGACGGCGTCGGCGAGGGTGATGGCGAGGGCCGTCGAAGTAGATGAAAGCGGCCAGGCCGCAAGCGCGGATGCGTCGCGTCTGGTATTCGGCCTCGGTGATGCCGGAGCCGTAGCGTTGCCGCCGACGATGCCGACGTAGACGCGGATGCGCGTCGATGACGGCCGTAATCGTCGAGCGAAGCTTGCGCGGCGCTCGTCGCGGCTGCCGAAGTTTTCCATGCCGGACACTTCGTCTCGCGCTTTCGTGAGCGGCCGCGGTTCGACGGCCTGCGCTCGCGGCGTCAGGTCGAGCCAGGTCGAGCTGACGAAGACGGGGAGGATTGTTATCTCTGGGGACATTCGTGCGCTCCTCGGGCGTGGGTGTTGAGGGCCGCGTTCCGCGCGGCAACAATACAATCGGCGCGCGCGGGATGTAAACAGGTCGGCGGCTCGGCCTTGCCGCGGGGGGCGGATTCTGGTACACAAGGCAGCCACACCGTTATCAGAAGAGTCCGAGGGTGAAGGGGTCTCGGGGGCTATGTCTTCAAACACGACCAACATCGAATCCGTCCTCCACGAGGAGCGCGTCTTCCCGCCGCCGGCGGAGTTCGCGGCGCGGGCGCACGTCAAGTCTCTGGAAGAGTTGGAGGCGCTGCGGCGCGAGGCGTCGGAGGCGCCGGAGGCTTTCTGGGCGCGCATGGCCGAGGCGGAGCTGCACTGGTTCAAGAAGTGGGACACGGTCCTGAAGTGGGAGGCGCCGCACGCCGAGTGGTTCGTCGGCGGGAAGATCAACGTCGCGTACAACTGCCTCGACCGGCACTTGCAGACGTGGCGGCGCAACAAGGCCGCCATCATCTGGGAGGGCGAGCCGGGCGAGCAGCGCACGCTCACCTACGGCCAGCTGCACCGGGAGGTCTGCCGCTTCGCCAACGTCCTGAAGCGCGCGGGCGTCGAGACGGGCGACCGCGTCGCGCTCTACATGCCGCTGGTGCCGGAGCTGGCGATTGCGATGCTGGCGTGCGCGCGCATCGGCGCGACCGCACTCGGTCATCTTCGGCGGCTTCGCCTCGCAGGCGCTCATCGACCGCATCAACGACGCGGGCTGCAAGCTCGTCGTCACGGCCGACGGCGGCTACCGGCGCGGCGCCGAGGTGCGGCTCAAGGAGATCGTCGACGAGGCTCTGAAGAAGACGCCGACCGTCAAGACCTGCATCGTCTTCAAGCGCACGGGCAGCCGCATCAACATGCAGATGGGGCGCGACTACTGGTGGCACGAGATCATCGCAGGCCGTCCCCGACGAGTGCCCGGCCGAAGAGCTGGACAGCGAGCACCCGCTCTACATCCTCTACACCTCGGGCACGACGGGCAAGCCCAAAGGCATCCTGCACACGACGGCCGGGTACCTCTTGCAGACGCACCTGACGACCAAGTGGGTCTTCGACCTCAAGGACGAGGACATGTACTGGTGCACGGCCGACATCGGCTGGGTGACGGGTCACAGCTACGTCGTCTACGGCCCGCTCTCGAACGGCGCGACCGTGCTGATGTACGAGGGCGCGCCCAACCACCCCGAGCCGGACCGCTTCTGGGACATCATCGAGCGCCACCGCGTCAACATCTTCTACACCGCGCCGACGGCCATCCGCGCCTTCATCAAGTGGGGCGAGCACTGGCCGCTGCAGCCACGACCTCTCGTCCCTGCGCCTGCTCGGAACGGTCGGCGAGCCGATCAACCCCGAAGCGTGGATGTGGTACCGCGAGATCATCGGCAAGGGGCGCTGCCCCATCGTGGACACCTGGTGGCAGACCGAGACGGGCGCCATCATGATCGCGCCGCTGCCGGGCGCGACGCCGACGAAGCCCGGCTCGGCGACGCGGCCGCTGCCCGGCATCGAGGCCGCCGTCATGTCGAAGGCAGGGCAGCGAGGTCGGCGCCGAACGAGGGCGGCTACCTCGTCATCAAGCGGCCGTGGCCTTCGATGCTGCGCACCATCTGGGGCGACGACGAGCGCTACCGCAAGCAATACTGGTCCGAGATCGACGGCGTCTACTTCGCGGGCGACGGCGCGCGGCGCGACGAGGACGGCTACTTCTGGATCATGGGGCGCGTCGACGACGTCATCAACGTCTCGGGCCACCGCCTGGGCACGATGGAGGTCGAGAGCGCGCTCGTCTCGCACGAGGCGGTCGCGGAGGCCGCGGTCGTCGGCCGGCCGGACGAGCTGAAGGGTCAGGGCATCGTCGCCTTCGTCACGCTCGAAGGCGAGCGCAAGGCGACCGACGAGCTGAAGGAGGAGCTGCGCCGCCACGTCGCGAAGGAGATCGGCGCGCTCGCACGCCCCGACGAGATCCGCTTCACCGACGCGCTCCCCAAGACGCGCTCCGGCAAGATCATGCGCCGGCTCCTGCGCGAGATCGCCACCTCCGGCTCCGCGCACGGCGACACGACGACCCTCGAAGACTTCTCCGTGCTTGAGAAGCTGCGCGCGCACGACGATGAGTGAAAGAAGTGACAGAAGGCGACGAGTGATGAGATGATGAATTAAGTTAAACCAGCTCTTTAATTCATCATTCATCACTTCTGACCATTCATCATTTCCCGAATTCCGCCCCCTTTAGGAGTTTATTTGTAGGCGGAGAGAATTCCGCCCTTTTACGGAGGATGCCCCGCATGTCAGCAACCTTGATGCGAGCAGCGCACAGGGCCGCGCTATATGGTTCACGTCAACGTGCGCGCCGAGTGGGACGACGAGCGCATCGGGCGAGCACGTCGTCGTCGAGGGCGAGACCGAGAACATCGGCCCGCAGGGCGCGCTCGTCCACCTGGAGCGGCTGCCCGACGTGGGCAGCCGCGTCCGCGTCATCGTCCCCGACGCCGAGGGGCGCACGGTCGAGGCGTTCGCCGAGGTTCTGCGTCTGGAGCGCAACCCCGTGCAGCCGCTCGCCGCGCTCCAACTGCTCGGCGAGACCGACGAGTGGCGCGGCCTCGTCTGGGAGCCCGCGGGTATCAAAGAGCGCGAGGCCGACGAGGACTACTCGGAGTACGAGAACTGAAGGCGCCGCGTCCGCTTCCGTTCAACCACAGAGACACGGCTTGTTGACTTTAGCACTCAACAGGCTGTGTCTTTGTGTCTGCGGTGATTAATGGTCTGACTGACAGACGCGCGCCGGGGGCATTGTTTTCCCGCGCCGGTTTGGTGCATCATTGGCGCGTCCCGCGAACTCACAAGTATTGGATTCCTGGACCCGGCGCGGGCGGAGGGCGGAAGGCTTTGTCGAAACAGAAAACAGTCGTCCGGCCCGAGCCGGTCGAAGACGAGGAGGCGGCCGCCGAGCTGGCGCTGACGAAGGAGCGCACGCGCGTCGTGCTGCGGATGGCCTCGCGCTCGTTCCTGTGGGTCGCGGTGCTCGTCCTCGTCATCCACTACGTCTTCGAGACCGTCCGCTGGGTCTTCTACGCGCTGACGGGCGTGCTGCTCGTCGTCGTCCTCGCCATCTTCTTCGCCTACCTCATCTCGCCGCTCATCGAGCTGGTGCGCAAGGGGCTCGCGCGGCGCGGGCGCGAGCGACGAGCCGCGGCCGCTGGGGCGCACGGCCGCCATCGCCGTCGTCTACGTCGCCATCTTCGGCTCGCTGACGCTGGGCGGGTGGGTGCTCACGCCGCTCATCGGCGTGCAGATGGGCGAGATCGCGCAGCAGGCGCCCGGCTACCTGACGAACGCGCGCGAGCGCGCCAAGCGGCTCAACAGCGTGCTCGAACAGTTGAACCTGCCGCCGTCGGTGCGCGAGACGGCGAACAAGACGGTCTCGGACGCCATCGGCGACGCGGGCAAGTACGTCACGGGCGAGGGCTTTTCGAGCGCGATCAACTTCCTCGGCTACCTGCCTTACGTCGTCCTCATCCCCATCCTCGCCTTCTTCTTCCTGAAGGACGCGGACAGCTTCCGGCACTCGGCGCTGATGATGCTGCCGAAGGGGCGCATCCGCTGGCGCGGCGACGAGCTGTTCCAGGACATCAACTCGACGCTCGCCGCCTACATCCGCGCGCAGCTCATCTCGTGCCTGCTCATCGGGACCATCTGCACCGTGGCCTTCGTCGTCTTCGGCGTGCGCTACGCGCTGGTGCTGGGGCTCGTGGCGGGGATGTTTGAGTTCATCCCGCTGCTCGGCCCCGTGGTGGTCGCGGTGCTGGCGGGGACGGTCGCGGGGTTCGACTCGGGGACGAAGGCGATGGCCGTGCTCGCCTTCCTCGGCGTGCTGCGCATCGTGCAGGACTACGTGCTCTACCCGCGCATCATCGGCTCGGGGATACACCTCCACCCGCTGGCCGTCATCCTCGCCATCCTCGCCGGGCACGAGCTGGCGGGCATGGCCGGCATCTTCCTCGCCATCCCGGTCATCGCCGTCCTCACGGTCACGTACCGGCACTGGCTCGAACACCGCGGCAGCTCGGGACTGGTCGCAGAGCTTCTGCGCCCGGCCGAGGCGGCCGCGTCCCCCGCCGACGCAACGTCCGCGGAAGGCTCCCCCGCGCCTTCGACGGCGGTCGAAACACCCGACTCCCCCGCGCCTTCGCCCGCGCGATAGCCCCGCGGCGCGCGGCCTTGCCCATCAAGTCCTCTCGAAATCGGCGGTGACGTTGGCGGGTTGGCGCGTCAGCAAACCAACCGTCAGACGCGGCAGGCGGCCCCGAAGCCTGCCGCGTCTTTTATGCGGGCCGGGGCCGACGAATTTATGTTGATAATTTTTTTGGTTTGAGGCTTAATGTCTGCCGTCCTGAGCCGGTACCAATAGAGGTCTGTTCTTCCCCGTAGAGACCCGAAGGCCGGCCGGCGTTAGAGTTCAAGTCTTCACCGACTCGACTTTCCCAGGCCGCCCGTGGCGCTACAACGAACAAAGGACAGTAAGGAGCTTCCCCCGATGCCGTCGTACCCCCGCAGACGCGTCCTTTGCGCGGAGCCGCACGAAGACACGTGCCAGCTCATCACCCTTCTGCTCGAACGTCAGGGCCACGAGGTCGTCGCGGCCCGCACCATCGCCGAGTGCGTCGGGCTGGCCGGCGCGAAGGGTTTCGACCTCTACATGGTGGATGACGATTACATCGACGGCAGCGCGCTCCAGCTCTGCAAGCGCCTGCGCGAGATGACTCCGGGAACGCCCATCCTCTTCTTCTCCGCCCAGGCGTTCCGCCGCGACCGCGAGCTGGCGCTCGAAGCCGGCGCCACCGCCTACCTCACCAAGCCCGACGACCTCTTCGACATCGTCTCGACCGTCAACTCCATCCTCTCGGGCAACTCGGCCGGCCCCGCGCCGCGCCGAAAGTCGGGGGGCCTTGACTGAGACCGCACGCGCGCGTACATTTAACTCTCCCTTTATTTGCACTTCCCCCTCGCGCGTCTTCCACTTCCAGATTTCTCTCGTCGGGGTGTGTATGCATGTCTGAAGGCCAGAGGCGCATTCTGTGCGCCGAGTCGAACAAGGACGTGGGCGAGCTGATCGCCCTCATGCTCACGCGCAAGGGGTACGAAGTCGAGACCGTGCAGACGGCCGCCGACTGCCTGAAGGTGGCCTCCACCGACCGCTTCGACCTCTACATCCTCAACGACTCCTACATCGACGCCGACAGCTTAGAGCTTTGCCGACAGCTCCGCGAGCTAGACCCCGTCACGCCCGTCCTCCTCTTCTCGCTCGAAAGCTCCGGCCCGCGCCGCGAGCAGCAGGCCGTCCAGGCCGGCGCCCAAATCTACAAGAGTAAGACCTCCGACTTCGTCTCGCTCGTCCAGACGATAGACAGGCTCTTGCAGAGTTGAGGAAGAAGGTTTGAGCCGCGGCAGCGGCGAGGGAAATTAGCCGGGGGTTGAGCCCAAGGCGCGAAGCGCCGGCGCGAGCCCCCGGGATGAGGGTTATAAAATATCGGAGCCCCGGAGGGGCGAAGAACGTTCCTTCGCCCCTCCGGGGCTCTTAAATTTTATTGCTGCCTTGCACCGGGGGCTCGTTTCGACGCTCGCTCGCGCTCGCGTCTCGAACTCAACCCCCGGCTAATTTCCCTCGCCGCTGCCGCGGCTCAAACCGTCCTTGGCTCAAACCGTCCTTGCTACTGTCTTACTCGGCGACGCGCTCGCGCTCCATCAGCTCGACGAAGCGCCGGAAGTGGTGTTCGGCGTCGTGGGGGCCGGGGGCGGCCTCGGGGTGATACTGGACGGAGATGACGGGGAGGGTCTTGTGCCTTAAGCCCTCGACGCAGTCGTCGTTGAGGTTGAGGTGCGTGACCTCGACCTCGGCGGGGAGGCTGTCGGCGCGCACGGCGAAGCCGTGGTTGTGCGAGGTGATCTCGACCCTGCCCGTCGAGAGGTCCTGCACCGGCTGGTTGCCGCCGCGGTGGCCGAAGCGCAGCTTGTAGGTCTCGCCGCCGAAGGCGCGGCCGAGCAACTGGTGGCCGAAGCAGATGCCGAAGGTCGGCACGCCCTCCCGCACCAGCCCCCGAATCTCCTTCACGACCTCGTCCATCGACGCCGGGTCGCCCGGCCCGTTCGAGAGGTAGACGCCGTCCGGCCGTAGCGCCAGCACGTCGCGCGCGGGCGTCGAGGCCGGGACGACCGTGACGCGGCAGCCCAACGCCGCCAGCTCGTGCAGAGAGTTCCGCTTCACGCCGAAGTCGTAGCAGACGACGTGGAAGCGCTCGGAGCCTTCCGCGGGGATTTCGTAAGGCCGCGGGGTCGTGACCACGCTCGCCAGTTCGCGGTTCTCCATCGGAGCCGAAGCCCGCGCCTTCTCAAGCAGGCTCCGCTCGTCCAGATCAATCGAGGAGATGCAGGCGCGCATCGCGCCCTTGTCGCGGATGTGTCGGACGAGAGCGCGCGTGTCCACGCGCTCGATGCCGGGCACGTTCCAGCGCTTCAGGTAGGCGTCGAGCGTCTCCTCCGAGCGCCAGTTCGACGCGAGCCGGCTCACCTCGCGCACGACGAAGCCCTCGACCCACGGCCGCGCGCTCTCCTCGTCGGCGCGGTTCACGCCGTAGTTGCCGATGAGCGGGTAGGTCATGCACACGATCTGCCCCGCGTACGAGGGGTCGGTCAGGACCTCCTGATAGCCAGACATCGACGTGTTGAAGACCATCTCGCCGCACGCCTCTCCTTCGGCGCCCCACGCGCGCCCGCGGAAGGCGCGGCCGTCTTCGAGGACGAGCAGCGCCGCTTTATTCTCTCTGTCAGTCATCTTTTCGGATTCAAGCCTGCGTGCGCAGGAACTGCTGCGCCTCGTTGAGCCAGCGCTTGTCGGCGCGGTACTTGTAGGCGGGCGCGGTGCGCACGGCCTCGACGCAGCGCTCCATCCAGTGCTTCGCCCCGCCCGCGTCGCCGAGCCCCGCGGCCGCGCGCCCCATCAGGTAGAGCCCCTCGGGGTCGGACTGTCTTCGGTCGAGGAAGCGCTCCAGCGCGTCGCGCGCGTCCGCGAACTGGCCGGCCGCGAGGTAGGTCGCGCCGACCTCGCGCCAGACCTCGTGCTGCGCGTGCGCGTCGTCGCGCCCGACGACCTCGCCGAAGTGTTGGATGGCCTCGGGCAGACGACTCTCGCGGCGCGCGATGCGGCCGAGCTGGTAGTGCGCGTCCGTCTCGCCTGAGTCGATCTCGACGGCGCGCAGGAAGCGCTTGCGGGCCTCGTCGTACTCCTTCCGCTGCTGGTGCAGGAGCCCGAGGTTGTAGTGCGCCGAGGCGTCGGCCGGGTTGAGCGTCGCGGCCTCCAGGTTCTGCCGGAAGGAGGCGCGCGCGCGCTGCGTCCGCTGCGCCTCGACGAAGTAGGAGCGCACGACGA
The DNA here is from genome assembly GCA_963726735.1 of uncultured Acidobacteriota bacterium. Classification (GTDB taxonomy): domain Bacteria; phylum Acidobacteriota; class Blastocatellia; order Pyrinomonadales; family Pyrinomonadaceae; genus QHXN01. The sequence continues at coordinate 386,487 of CAVSDM010000016.1, read as the reverse complement.
CGAAGACGAGCAGCAGCAGGAAGGGCGAGCCGAGCAGCGCGCTCAGGATGTAGACGAGCGGCGAGGCGAAGAACATCACCAACGTGCTCACGCCAACGATCAGCACCGACTTCCACCACGCGAGGCGGAAGACCTCGCGCACGGCCGCCACCGCCCACAGGGCGAAGATGACAAGCGGCTGGATGAGGAGCGCCAGCGCCATGCGCGGCACGAGCGCCGCGAACGAGGTCAGCAGCGCCTGCGACTCCTCCTGCGACGGCCCCTGCGGCGGGTAGCCCGCCATCGTCGCGTTGAGCGCCAGCACCGAGTCGCGCACCGACGTACTCAGTCCCACGGCCTGGTCGTAGTAAGCGAGCGGGAGCGCGACCAGCGTCGCCGCCGCCAGCGCGTAGAGCGCGGTCGAGGCCGCCGTCGAGTACTCCTGCCGCAGCACGAGCCCGAAGCCGCCGCGCCGCTCGAAGAGGTTGGCGAGCAGGATGGAGACCGGCACGTAGACGAGTCCCACCGACAGCACCGCGCCCGCCGCCAACAGTATCGCTCGCATGCCCCCCCACGCCCCGGGGCCCGCGGCCGCGCCCACCAACTCCCGCAACTGCTCCACCAGCGCGTGCGCCACCTGCAACAGCACCGCCAGCAGCGCCGCCTGCCCCAGAGGCACACGGTCGCGCGCCTCGGCCATCCCGCGCGCGGGCGCGTAGAACATCATCAGAAGTGGTCTCAGCCAGTCCATAAATCAGCAGGCAGTAGGCGTTGGCAGTAGTCAGTTAGTTTGCAATCTCGGGCGCGAAATATCAAATGCGTCGGGCGCGCGTCGGGATCGGGGACTCAAGACGAAGCGGGACTCAAGACGAAAACAGCCGGAGCACGCGCCCCCGGCTGCTAACTGCCGACTGCCATCTGCCGGCTGCCTGCTCCTACTCCTGTTCGTCGAAGCGTTCGACGCGGGGGGTGGGGATGCCGGGGTATTCGGTCTCGTGGCGGATGACGCTGGCCTTCGACAGCGGCCAGTAGCGGAAGAGCGCCTTGCCGTAGATGTACTTCTCGGGGACGAGCCCCCACATGCGCGAGTCCGAAGAGTTGTCGCGGTTGTCGCCCATGACGAAGTAGTAGTGCGGCTTGACGTAGGTGGGCGGCTCGTCGGCGGCGGCGACGTTGAGCGCGGGTTCGAGGTAGGGCTCCTGTAGCTCCTTGCCGTTGATGAAGATGCGCCCGGCCCTCAGTTGGACGGTCTCGCCGGGCAGGCCGATGACGCGCTTGATGTAGCTCTTCGTCGGGTCGTTGGGGAACCAGAAGACGACGATGTCGCCGCGCTCGATCTCGGGCAGGCCGTAGTAGATGAGCTTGTTGACGAAGATGCGCTCGCCGTCGTGCAGCCGCGGGAGCATCGAAGTGCCCTCGACCTTCACCGGCTGCGCGACGAAGACGAGCACGAGCGCCATGATCATCAGCGCGAAGACGAGGTCGCGGAAGAGCAGGCGCGCCTCGCCCCAGAAGTGCGTCCGCGACTCGTCGCGCAGGCGCCGCACCTCTATGTCGCGGTCGTCGTCCGCCTGCACGTCGCCGAACGCGGGCACGCGCTGGCTCTTCTTGTTGAATAGGAACATAGGCCGTCCGTCCGTCAAACGAGGTTAGCCGCCGCCCTCCGGCGTTGTCAAACCTTGACAGCCGTCGCCGCGCGTCTCTATTATCGCGGACGTAAACTGTTGTCGCGTTTAGACAAATCCTCTCCCGCGAGATGACGCGGACATGGAAGCGGAGGCCGTAGAGCAGTGATCAAACTCGACATCGTGAACCGCGTGGCCGAGCGGACGGGCGTGCCGAAGATGAAGGCCGAGCAGGCCGTGGACGCCCTCTTTCATTCGATGAAGGAGGCCCTGGCGCGCGGCGAGCGCATCGAGCTGCGCGGCTTCGGCGTCTTCGTCGTCAAGCCGCGCAAGCGCGGGGTGGGGCGCAACCCTCGCACCGGCGAAGAGGTCGCCATCCCCTCGGGCAAGACCATCCGCTTCAAGCCCGGCAAGGAGCTTCAGGCGCACGGCTTCGACGCCGAGCACGACGAGCACGACGACCACGACGACGACATCCACGACACCGAGGCCCCCAACGGCACCACCCCAAACGCCCCCGCCGGCCACCCGGACGCGGGCGGCCGCCCTCCCGACAGCTTCTGAGTGGATGTCAGATGTCGGATGCCGGATGCTGGCCGAGGGCACCTGCCGGCATCTAACGTCTGACATCCGACATCTACCTGTCATGTCTGAATACGTCAGGGAAATACCGACCCTCGTGACACGCGGCGCGGCCCCGTCTGCGCGTCCGCGCGCGGCGCGGCCGACGGCGCGCGAGTGGCTGAGGCACTCCGCATACTTCCTTCTGACGACACTGACGGTGACGTGGGCCGGCGTCAGCTTCATGCTCCCGGCCTCCGTCCCCGAACCGGCCGTCGCGGCGCCCACGACCCCGCTCGACTACCTCACCTTCGTCCCGCAGTACTTCGCGCTCATGCTGGCGGCCGAGGCCGTCTACGCCTTCGCACACCCGCAGCTCATCGTCGAGGGGCTGAAGTTCGCCGCCGCACTCCTCTCCATCCTGCTCGCGCACGAGTCGGGCCACTACGTCGCCTGCCGCCTCTACGGGGTGGACGCCACGCTCCCGTACTTCGTCCCGATGCCGCCGCCCTTCATGGCCGGCACGCTCGGCGCGTTCATCAAGATCAAGTCGCCCATCCCCTCGCGCCGCGCGCTCTTCGACATCGGCGTGGCGGGGCCGCTCGCGGGCTTCCTCGTCATCATCCCCGTCGCGTGCCTGGCGCTGCTGACGAGCACGCCGGACCGGCCCGCGCCCGAGGGGCTGCTCGTCCTCGTCTTCAACGACCCGCTGCTGCTGCGGCTGCTGGCGGGGCCGCTCGGCGTTGCGGACCTGCCGGGCATCGCGCCGAACCCCTTCTACTTCGCGGCGTGGATCGGGCTGCTGGTGACGAGCCTGAACCTCCTGCCCGTCGGCCAGCTCGACGGCGGGCACGCCGTCTACTCCGTCCTCGGCCGGCGCGTACACCGGCACGCGGGCCGAGTCGCCTTCCTCCTGATGCTGGCGCTCGCCCCGCTCGGCTGGCTCTGGCACGGCGTGCCGAGCGGCGCCCTCTACGTCGTCCTCCTCTTCATCATCCTGCGCGTGCCGCACCCGCAGCCGCTCGACGAACGCGACCCGCTCGGCGCCGCCCGCAACCTCGTCGCGCTCCTGACGCTCCTCGTCTTCGCGCTCTCCTTCCTCCCCTTCCCCCTGACCGTCAGGTAAGAGGAAAGCCGCCGCGAGTTGATTACTCGCGGCGGCTTTCGTTCAAGCGACTGCGGCGGCGGGCGGCGCTCAGGCGGTCGCGGCCGCGGGCAGGAAGCCCCTGATCTCGCGGACGATGCGCTCGGCGGCCTCCACGTCCTTCAAGGCGATCATGAAGAACTTGTAGCCTTGCTGAATACAAATGATGCCGTTGGCGAAGAGCCAGACGGCGTCGAGGACGGGGTTGCCGCCGAGGAGCCAACTGATGGGCGCGCCGACGATGGGGCCGGGCTGGAGTATCTGCGCGAAGATGGCGACGCCCGCGGCGCAGCTAAACGCCCCGAGCAGGGGCGCGCCGACGTAGCGCACCATCTTGCGCTCGAACTCGACGCGTCGGCGGTCGGCCTCGTCCAGCTCGCCCGCGGCGACGAGGCGCTCGCGCTCGCGCAGGTAGTCGTCGAACTTCTGGCTGGCCTTGCGCACGGCCCAGACGGGCAGCGCCGAGTGCGTGAACCAGTGCGGGTGCGCGCCGAGGAGGAAGCCGTCGAGGCCGGGGAACGAGGCGCCGACGCGCACGCCCGCGGCGAGCGAGAGCGTGACGGCGATGGCCTGCTTCGGGTTCTGTCGCGCCCAGTCGTACGCACGGTAGAGCCCCGCGGTCGAGGCCGCCGTCAGACGAGTCGCGCGGACGCCTAAGCCGGCGAAGCGCGCGCCCGCGCCCGCCGCGCGCGCCGCGCCCTTGTAATACTTCTTCGCTTCGCCGATGAAGTCTTCGGCGCGCTCGCCGGCCTTCTGCCCGACCTCGCGGACGCGCCCGCCGACCTCGCGCGCGAGTCGCGCCGCCTCTTCGGCCGCGCGCGCGGCCTGCTCGCGCGCCTCCCGCGTGCGCTCGCGCGCGTCCGCCGCGTGCTCGTCGATGTCCAGCTCGTCGCCGATACGCTCGGCCTCTTCGCGCGCGCGCTCGGCGCCGGTCTTGACGGCGTCGGCGCCGCGTTTGGCGGCCTCGCCGGCGGCGCGCGCGCCCTCCTCGACGCGCTCGCGGATGTTGTACTTCTCGTCCAGGTCGCGCGCCTTGCGCCGCGCCGCCTCGCGCCACTCGTCAAGCTTGTCTCGATAATCTGCCATGTTGATTCCTTCGGAATAGAGGTTAGATGTCAGATGCCGGATGCTGGTGTATTTAACTGACATTTAGCATCTGACATTTAACATCTCCTTCTACGTTACGTTCAATGCAGGCGTGGGGTTCTCCAACACGGGCGCGCTGGCGGCGTGGTCGCGGCCGCCGCGCTTGACCTCGTAGAGCGCGGCGTCGGCCGCCGCGCGCAGCTCTTCGCCCGTGCGCGCGCAGGCGGGCAGCTCCGCGACGCCGAGGCTCGCCGTGACGCGCCCCGCGGGGCCGAAGTCGAGCGCGGCGATGGCCGAACGCAGGCGCTCGGCCACTTCGAGCCCGCGCGCGAGGTCGGTCTCGGGGAGGATGACGGCGAACTCGTCGCCGCCGATGCGCGCGCCCGTGTCGATGCCGCGCGTGCCCGACTGGATGACGTTCGCCACGCGGCGGAGCGCCTCGTCGCCCGCGTCGTGCCCGTAGGTGTCGTTCACGTCCTTGAAGTTGTCGATGTCCACGAGCAGGAGGCAGAAGGGCCGGTTGTAGCGCTCGGTGCGCGCCACCTCGCGCTCCAACTGCCGCTCGAAGCGGCGGCGGTTGGCGAGCCCCGTCAGGTGGTCGGTGAACGCCGCCTCCTGGCAAGAGTCCAGGTACTGCTTCAGCTCGAGCAGCGTCCGCGCCCGTGCCCTCAGCAGGTCGAGGTCGGTCGGGTCTGTGATGTACCCCAGAGCGCCCAGCTCGGAGCCGAGCCGCACGTCGCGCCCCTCGACGCGCGCGGCCGACTGGATGATGACGGGGATGAACTTGGTCAGCGGGTTCGCGCGCACGCGGCGGATCATCTCGTAGCCGTCCATGCGCGGCATCATCACGTCGGTCACGATGAGGTCGGGCTGGTAGAGTTCGACCGCCGCGAGGCCCGCCACGCCGTCGACCGCCGTGTGCACCTCGTAGCCCTCGTTCTCCAGCGCGAAGGCCAGCAGCAGCCGTTTGTCCGGCTCGTCGTCAACGACGAGCACGCTCAGTTTTGTGGTCATATAATGAAAAACAGTTCTCGCGGATTAAAAAACAGTCCTTGCGCCCCCCGGGTCTTCGTGCTATTGTGCCCGCTAATTCAAGGGACGGTTACCTGAAGGATTGCTCTGTCGGTTAACTTTTCCTCATCGAATAACGGGTTAAATTTTAGCTTTACCTCGCAGCATTTGCGGCACCCGCGTCCGCTCTATCTCCCACTCCGGTCAAGCAGGTTTAAGGACGCTTTGCCCCGCGTCCGGTCGCAGACCGCGCGTGACCGCGGGAGCCGCACACACAGGCTCTTGAAGTTCCCGACCCCCTAAAAGAGGTTCCCCCGACATGTCACACCGACGCGCCAGCGACCTGTCCGCGGCCGAGCGTGCCGAAATCCTGCGCCACTCCGAGGTCGGCAACAACCTCTCGGAAGAGACCCTCCGGCTGCTGGCCGGGGGCTCGGAGGCCGTGGACTACCGCCGCCGCCGCTACATCTACCGCACCGGCGACACGGCCGACGCGCTCTACTGCATCGCGCGGGGCCGCGTCAAAATCTGCCTCATCGACTCGGTGACGGCGCGCGAGGCCGTCATCGACATCGTGGGGGCGGGGGCCCTCTTCGGCGAGTCGTCGCTCTACTCGGCGGGGGTGCGCGAGAAGTGCGCCATCGCTTACGAGCAGGCGCGCCTGCTCAGGATTCCTGCGGGGGTTTACAGGGAGGGGATGGCTGCGAGCCACGAGCTTTATGATTACACCTTCCGCATGGTTGGTCAACGGCTCTCCCGCGCCGAGCGCCGCGTCGCCGACTTCGCCCTCGACGCCATCCCGGCCAGGCTCGACAAACTCCTCGCCGACCTCTCCGAGCGCTACGGGCGGCCCGGGGCCGACGGCGTGCTGATCGACCTGCCGCTGCCGCACCGCGAAATCGCCTCCATCGTCGGCTCCACCCGCGAGAGCGTCACCGTCCGCTTGAACGCGCTGCGCCGCGCCGGTATCATCGACTTCGTCGACAGAAAAATTCTCATTAAGACCCCGGCCGCGCCCGCCGTCATTTGAATTTAGTGAATAGTGAATGGTAAATAGTAAATGGTGGTTCGAGCGTCAACCCTGACGGCGCCCGGCCACCATTTACTATTTACCATTCGCTATTCACCAACTATGAAGTGTCCCATCTGCCACCGCCCCACGACCTACGAGGGTAACCCTTACCGCCCCTTCTGCTCCGAGCGCTGCAAGCTCATCGACTTCGGCGCGTGGGCCAACGAAGAGTACGCCATCCCGGCCGAAGAGGCGCCGCCCCAGCCCGAAGACTCGCCGCAGGGCACGAACCCGCCGAGCGAAGAATCGGACCGGGTTTAGACCCTGACCCTTTCATCTTCAACTAACGGGAACGGCGCGTGCCGCCGTCTCGGGCGTTCGTGTAGAATGCCGCCCGGAGGAGTTCTGTAACGGCATGCTCCCGAGATTCCCTCTGAAGTCACAGGCGCGGCGTCGGTCGGCGGCGCTCGCCCTCTGCGCGCTGGTCGCGCTCGCCGCTTCGTGCGAGCTGGACGGCCCGTCGAAGAAGCGCGCCGAGGAGGCGCGGCGCAAGTCGGCGGAGGCGCCGGGCACGCGGCGGACGAACCTGCCGATGCCCCCGGCCGCGACCGCCCGCAGCGTGGCCGAGGGCGCGGCCCCCGTCGGCGGCTGGACGCAGCCGGACGGACGGCGCGTGCGCCTGGAGGATTTGCGCGGGCAGGTCATCGTGCTCGACTTCTGGGCCACCTACTGCCCGCCCTGCCGCGAGGAGATTCCGCACCTCGTCAAGCTACAGAAGCAGTACGGGCCGAAGGGCTTCAAGGTCATCGGCCTCAACGTCGGGGGCGAGGAGGACAAGCCCAAAATCCCCGAGTTCGTCAAGCTCTACGGCATCCAGTACCAGCTCGCCGACCCGGACCCCGAGACCGTCCGCCTCTTCCTCGCACAGGATGATTCCATCCCGCAGACCTTCGTCCTCGACCGGCAGGGGCGCCTCGTCCGCCACTTCGTCGGCTACGACTCCGAGGTCGCCTCCGAGATGGAACAGGCGATCAACGACGCGCTCGCCGAGAAGGCCGATTAGCCGCGGGACGCGGAACGCCGAACGATGAACTGAAGACATCGGACTTTCAGTTCATCGTTCGGCGTTCCGCGTTGACTAATCGCGGTCAGAGGGTTACAAACAGTCTATCCAATCAAAAAGACCAGAGGGGTTTTCACGTTGAGGAGAGCCAAGATACTTGCCACGCTCGGGCCGGCTTCGCGCGAGCCGGCGGTGCTGGAGTCGCTGCTGGCGGCGGGCGCGAACGCCGTGCGCATCAACATGTCGCACGGCTCGCAGGAGGAGCACGTCGAGACCATCGCGCGCGCGCGCGCCGCGGCCGAGCGGCTGAAGCGGCCGCTCTCGGTGCTCGTCGATCTGTCGGGGCCGAAGATTCGGACGGGCGTGCTCAAGGACGGACAGCCCGTGCAGTTGGAGTCGAACGCCGTCTTCACGCTCACGACGCGCTCGGTCGTCGGCGACGCGCGCGAGGTCTCGACCAACTACGCGGGGCTCGCGCGCGACGTGAAGCCCGGCGCGCGCATCCTGCTCGACGACGGCGCCATCGAGCTGACGGTCGAGTCGCGCCACCGAGACGGACGTGGTCACGCGCGTCGTCAACGGCGGCACGCTCGCCGAGCGCAAGGGCATCAACCTGCCCGGCGCCGCGCTCCCCATCCCCTCGCTCACCGACAAGGACCGCCGCGACCTCCAGTGGGCCGTGCGCGAGGGCGCCGACTACATCGCGCTCTCCTTCGTCCGCCGCGCCGAGGACTGCCTTGAGGCGAAGGCGCTCATCAAGGCCGCGGGCGGCGCGCAGCCCCTCGTCGCCAAGATCGAGAAGGCCGAGGCCATCGAGCACCTCGACGAGATCGTGGACGCGGCCGACGGCGTGATGGTCGCGCGCGGAGACCTCGGCGTGGAGACGAGCGTCGAGCTGGTGCCCGTCTACCAGAAGCGCATCATCGAGGCGGCGAACAAGAAGGAGAAGGTCGTCATCACGGCGACGCAGATGCTCCAGTCGATGATCTCGGAGCCGCGCCCGACGCGCGCCGAGGCGTCCGACGTGGCCAACGCCGTCTGGGACGGCACCGACGCCGTGATGCTCTCGGCCGAGACCGCCTCGGGCAAGTACCCGGTGCTCTCGGTGGCGACGATGGCGCGCATCATCGAGTCGGCCGAGGACGGGCACGCCCGCCCTCGACGCAGGACGCCATCACGCGCTTCGCCGGCCGGCAGTCGGGCCGGGTCAGCCGCGCGCTCTGCGAGGCCGCCGTCTTCGCGGGCGAAGAGATCGACGCGCGCACCATCGCCGTCATCACCGCCTCGGGCCTGATGGCGCGCCGGCTCTCGTCCCTCAGGCCCGAGCAGCGTATCGTCGCGCTCACGCCCGAGCACGGCGTCGCCTGCGAGCTGTCGCTCGTCTGGGGCATCGAGACGCACCTGCACGAGCCCTGCGACAACACCGAGGAGATGCTCAAAATCTGCGAGCGGACGCTCGTCGAGGCCGGCATCGCCCAGCAGCAGGAGACCATCGTCCTCATGGCCGGCCGCCTCTCGGGGCTCGGCCTCTCCAGCTCCGTCACGCTCTACACCGTCGGCGGCCCGCTGCCCCGGAAGCTCTAGGGGAGGCGCGAGGCGACGTGGCGATTGCGGAGGCGACTGCGCGGAGCGATGAGCAACTGCTGGCGGCGTGCCGGCGCGGCGACGAGGGCGCGTGGCAGGCGCTCGTGCTTCGCTACCAGCGGCTCATCTACGCCATCCCGCGGCGCGCGGGACTCGACGAGGACGCGGCCGCCGAAATCTTCCAGGACGTTTTCACGACCCTCTTAGAGAGCATCGGGAACATCGAGCAGCCCGCGCGCCTACAGGCTTGGCTCGTCACGACGGCCAAGCGCAAGACGTGGCGCGCGGTCGGACGCGCGAAGGCGCTCCGGCCCTTCGCGTCCGAGGAGGACGGGGCGGAGGACGAGATGTACGACCTCGCCGACGAGGGGCTACTGCCGGACGAGGCGCTCACGCGACTCGAAGAGCAGCACCTCGTCCGCGCGGCGCTCGGCGAGTTGGGCGAGCGCTGCCGCACGCTCCTCCGGATGCTCTTCTACGCCGCCGAAGCGCCGCCCTACTCCGAGATCGCCGCCGCGCTCGGCACCTCCGAGGGCAGCATCGGCCCGACCCGCGCCCGCTGCCTCAAGAAACTGCTCGACGCGCTTAGAAAGAAGGGGTTTTCGTAAACCATCCCCCCATGTATTTTTCGCGGCGGCCGGCGCACTGTTCGGTCGAGCGGGCGCTTCAGGCGCTCCGTTGGAGCGGAAAATGAGAATGACCTCACGACACATACCATTCGCCCGGCTGGCCGATCTGGCCGAAGGCCGCCTCTCGCCCGAAGATGCCGCCGCAGAGCGAGCGCACCTCGCGGACTGTACGAACTGTTCGGCGCAGGCCGCGCAGCTCGGGCACCTCGCCGCGCTCATGCGCGCCGACGCGTCCGAGGACGCGCCGCCCGGGCTGGTCGGCTCGGTCGTCCGCATGTTCCGCGCCCGCCGCGCGCAGGCGGAAGAGCCGGGGCTCCTGCGCCGCCTCGTCGCCGCGCTCACCTTCGACAGCAGCAGCCTCCAACCGGCCTTCGGCGTCCGCTCGGGCCAGGCCGCCCCCGCGCGGCAGATGCTCTTCAGCGCGGGCGGCCTCGACGTTGACCTGCGGCTCGCGCCGGGCGGCGAGGGCTGGACGGTCTCTGGTCAGGTGCTCGGCCCGTGCGAGGGCGGCGAGGTCGAGCTGGTTGACGCCGAAGGCTCGACGGCCGCCCGCGCGACGCTCAACGAGCTGTGCGAGTTCACGCTGCTGCCGCCGACGCCCGACGGCACCTACGCGCTGCGCCTGCGGCTCGACGGGGCGGAGGTCGAGATTCCCGAGCTGAGTCTGAAGGCTTAACGGCCAAGCGGCGTACGGCAACCTTTACCACAGAGACACAGAGGCACAGCTTATGGTTTTAGCTGTGTCTCTGTGTCTCTGTGGTAAAGCCTTTTCCCGTTAAAGTCCGACCGTGTCGAACGACCCGAAGATAACCCGAGCGGGACTGGTCTCGCGCCTCGTTGCGGCCGTAGATGACGGGGAGCGGCGCGCGCTCATCGCCGCGCACCCGCTCTACGCCGGCGCGTCGCTGGCGCACGCGCTCAAGGACGTGTGCCTCGAAGCGTGGAGCGGCGACCCGCCGCGCGCCGTGGCCGCCGCCTCCGCGCTCGAAGTGCTGGCCGCCGCCGACGACTCCGAAGAGGTCGCCGCGCTGCGCGACTGGGGCCAGGGGATCGCCGCGCTCGTCGGCGGACGGATGGAGGAGGCCGTCCGGAGCCTCGACGAGGCCGAGTCGCGCTTCCAACACCTCTGCCAGCCGCACACGGCCGCCTCCACGCAGGTCAGCAAGCTCATCGCGCTCGCCATGCTCGGCCGCTACGAGGAGGCCATCGAGACGGGCCTGCGCGCGCGCGACCGCTTCCTCGAACACGGCGACCTGCTCGCCGCCGGCAAGGTCGAGTTGAACATCGGGAACCTCTGCGGCCGCCGCGACCGTTACGGCGAGGCGCTGGCCTTCATGAAGTCTGCGCGCGAGCGCTTCGCTCGCCGCGGGCGACGCGCGTCAGCTCACGCTCGCGGAGAACTCGCTCGCGCTCTGCTACACCCTGATGCAGGACTTTCGCACGGCGGAGCGGCTCTACCGCGAGGCTCTACGCAGCGCGCGGGCGCGGTCGGTCTCTCCGGGGCGCAGGCCGAGATCGAGGGCAGCATGGGGACGCTCGCGCTCCACCGGGGCAGCTACCAGGCGGCGCTCGACCTTTTAGAGCGTTCGCGCAGGCGTTACGCCTCGATGGGGATGCCGCACCAGTCGGCGATAGCGGAAGTCGAACTCGCCGACGCTTACCTCGAACTCAACCTCGCCGCCGAAGCCCTCGCCGTCTACCGGCGCGTCCGCTCGACCTTCGCCGAACTCGGGATGCGGGCCGAACAGGCGCGCGCCGTGGCCCAGGCCGGGCGCGCGGCCATCGTGGCCGGCGAGCTTACGGAGGCGCACGGGCTTCTCTCCGAGGCGCGCGCGCTCTACGCCGCCGAGGGCAACGCGGTCGGCGAGGCTTACGTCACGCTCACGGAGGCGCAGCTCAGCCACGCCGAGGGGGACCACGCCGCGACCGCGGTGCTCGCGGCGCAGGCCGAGGAGCCGCTGGCGCTCGCGGGCGCGCGGCGGCGGATGCTTCTGGCGCGCTGGCTGCGCGGCGAGGCGGCGCGCGCGCAGGGGCAGGCGCGGCTGGCGCAGATACTTCTGGAGGCGACGCTCCGCGAGGCCGAGTCGCAGGCGCTCCCGCAGATCGCCGAGCGCTGCCACACGTCGCTCGGCCTGCTGGCCGCCGCCCGCGGCGAGACCTCGAAGGCGGAAGAGTCGTTCCGCAAAGCCGTCTCGCTCATCGAGGATTTGCGCGCGCCGCTGCCGGCCGAAGAGTTCCGCACCGCCTTCGTCGCCGACAAGCTCACGCCCTACGACGAACTCGTCCGCCTCTGCCTCGTCGGACGCGGGCGGCGCGCGCGTCACGGAGGCGCTCTCCTACGCGGAGCGCGCGCGCTCCCGCGCGCTGGTCGAGATGATGAGCGGCGCGCTCGCCGTCCACCCGCGCCCGCGCGACGAGTTCGAGGCGGGGCTCATCGAGCAGCTCGACCGTCTGCGCGAAGAGCTGAACTGGTTCTACAGCCGGATCAACCGCCGGCCCGAGGGCGAGTCGGCGCCCGGCGCGCGTGAGATGCGCGCGCTCCACGACGCGGTGCGCGAGCGCGAGACGCGCACGCTCGAAATCATGCGCCAGCTACAGCAGCGCGGGGGCGGCGTCGCGCTCGGCCGCCCCGAGCCCTTCGACGTGTCGGCGCTCCAACGCTCACTCGGCTCGGACACCGCGCTCGTCGAGTACGCGAGCCTCGGCGGCGAACTGCTCGCGTTCGTCGTCACGGGCGAGGGCGTCGAGGTCGTGCGCGGGCTGGCCGACGAGAAGGAGGTGGCGGAGGCGCTCGGCCAGTTCCGTTTCCAGATCGGGAGCTTGCGTTACGGCTCCGAGCGGATGCGCGCGCACGCTCGCCTCGCTGACCGAGCGCGCGCGCCGGCACCTGCGCACCCTCTACGACCTGCTGCTCCGGCGCGTCGAAGAGCGTCTGGGCGGGCGGCGCCTCGTGGTCGTCCCGCACCGCGCGCTCCACTACGTCCCCTTCCACGCGCTGCACGACGGCGACTCGTACGTCGTCGAGCGGCGCGAGGTCTCCTACGCCCCGAGCGCGGGCGTGCTGCGCCACTGTCTCGCGAGGCCCGAGCCCGAGTTTCGGCGCGCGCTCCTGCTCGGCGTGGCCGACGAGCAGACGCCGCGCGTGCGCGAGGAGATTGCGGCGCTCGCCCCGCTCTTCCCCGAAGCCGACGCGCTGCTCGACGGGCAGGCCACGCTGGCGGCGCTGCGCGAGCGGGCGCCGACGGCCGACGTGCTCCACCTCGCCTGCCACGGCCAGTTCCGCCCCGACAGCCCGCTCTTCTCCTCGCTGAAGCTCGGCGACGGCTGGCTCACGGCGCGCGACGCCTACACGCTCGACCTGCGCGCGGGGCTCGTCACGCTCTCGGCCTGCGAGACCGGCGTGAGCGCCGTCGCGCCGGGCGACGAGTTGATCGGGCTCGTCCGCGGCTTCTTCTACGCGGGCGCGCCTACGCTGCTGCTGAGCCTCTGGACGGTGGACGACGAGGCGACGGCCGAGTTGATGACCGACTTCTACACGGACTTGCGCGCCGGCTCCCGCCCGGCCGCCGCCCTGCGCGCGGCCCAACTCCGGCAGATGCGCGCGCGCCCCCACCCCTTCTTCTGGTCGCCCTTCGTCCTCACCGGCCGCTGGTGAGCGCAGATGGCAGTAGGCAGTTGAAAACCTACGGCGGCGGCCGCGTGCGTGTGTCGGGCCTCAGAGGTGGAAGGTCGGGCCTCAGAGGTGGAAGGTTGGGCCTCCGAAGCGGAAATGCCGACCTTTTTACCCCGACATTCTCACTTTTTACCCGAAATCCCGACCTTTTTACCCGAACGTTCCACCTTTTTACCCCGACGCTGCGGTTCAGAACCGGAACGTTCCGCCTTTTTACCTCAACGTTCGGGCTTTTTACTCGAACGTTCCGCCTTTTTACCCCATCGTTCTCACTTTTTACCTCAACGTTCGGGCTTTTTACCTCAACGTTGGGCCTCGGAGGCCGAAATTTCGGCTTCGGAGGCCGAAAGCTCCCGGTAAGGGAGGCGCACCCATGTCAACGCCGCTCCGACTGCCTACTGCCATCTGCCTACTGCCTACTTTTTTTCCTCCCCATGTATTTTTCGGCCCGCCGCGGGCACTGTTTTGCGGGCGGGAGGCATCAAAAATGTTCGGTTTTTCCAGCGCACGCCGTGCTTAAGCTCCCGACAAGTCCAGGTTCGCGCCGTTCCCCGCAGGTTATCTTTGTGCCCGGAATTTTAAGGAGTGCCCTTTAAGGTGTCCCGCAAGCTCTTGCGCCCCCTGAGTCTGTTCGCGCTGCTGGCGGCGCTGCTCGTCGGCGGCCTGCCGCCCGCGCCCGCCGCACGCGCCTCGTCCGATTCCGTCTCCAACGGCGAAGAGGCGTACGTCCCGAACGAGGTCAATCTCAAGCTCCTGCCCGCGGCCGACATCACGTCCGTCGCGCGGCAGTACGGCCTCCAGCTCGTCGAGCAGTTCGGCAACCGCCCCATCTACCTCCTGCGCACGGCCTCCGACTCCAAAGCGCTCGCCGCCAAAATCCTCTCCGAGAACCCGACGAAGGTGCAGTTCGCCGAGGCCAACTACACCTCCGGCGCGCCCGAGGGGAGCGGCTTCTCGTGGACGGTCGGCTTCTCGTGGACCGTGGGCTTCTCGTGGACCGTGGGCGGCGAGACCGAGTACCGCGACGCAGTGGGCGCAGCAGAAGATCGGGCTGCCCGCGGCGCACAAGGCGACGAAGGGGGCGGGGACGGTCGTCGCCGTCCTCGACACGGGAGTGGACCGCAGGCACCCGGCGCTGGCCGGACGACTCCTGCGCGGACGCGATTTCGTAGACGACGACGACGACCCGAGCGAGGTCATGCCGGCCGGGGCGAAGACCATCGCCGAGGCGCGTCAACTCGGGCCGTACGGCCACGGCACGCACGTCGCGGGGCTGGTCACCCTGGCCGCGCCCGAGGCCAAGATCATGCCGCTACGCGTGCTCGACCCGCAGGGCGTCGGCAACATGTGGGTGCTGGCCGAGGCCGTCCGCTACGCCGTGGACCCGGACGGCGACCCTTCGACGCACGACGGCGCCGACGTTATCAACCTGAGCCTCGCGACCGTCCACGACTCGAACCTCCTGCGCGAGGTCATCGGCGACGCCTGCGACTCGAACAAGCCCTCGCTCTACCCTAAGGTGGTGGTCGTGGCGGCCGCCGGCAACCGCGGCCAGACGGAGCCGAGGCGGGAGATGTTCCCGGCGGCCGAGAACTTCGAGGGCGAGTTGTCGGTCGCCGCCAGCGGCAGGGACGACAAGCTCGCCGGCTTCTCGCAGCGCGACGACCGCGTAGACCTGATGGCGCCGGGCGTCGGCCTCACGAGCAGCGTCCCCGGCGAGGGAACGGGCGTCTGGTCGGGCACCTCGATGTCCTCGCCGCTCGTCGCGGGCGTGGCGGCGCTGGTGCGCGCGGCCGCCCCCGCGCTCGACGCCGACGGCGTCAAGGAGCAGATCAACGAGACGGCCTTCGACACGCGCGACCTGGGCGACAAGGACGTGCCCGTCCGCGACCGCATCGACGCCGCGCGCGCCGTCGCCTCTCTGGCCGCGGGCACGCCCAACCCGAACGACGACGCGCGCAACTTCGTCCGCCAGCACTACCTCGACTTCTTCAACCGCGCTGCCCGACCCCTCGGGCGAGGGCTTCTGGACGAACGAGATCGAAAAGTGCGTCGGGGAGAAGGGCTGCACCGACTACCAGCGCGTCAACACTTCGGGCGCCTTCTTCGTCTCCATCGAGTTCCGCGACACCGGCTACTTCGTCTACCGCCTGCACAAGGCCGCCTTCGGCGACCTCGCGGGCAGACCCGTCCCCGTGCGCTACGAAAACTTCATGCCCGACACGCAGCGCATCGGCGAGAACGTCGTCGTCAACTCCGACGGCTGGGAGCAGAGGCTCGCCGGTAACCGCGACGCCTTCGTGCTCGACTTCGTCACGCGCACGAACGACGCTTCGGGCCGCAACTTCGCGACCAAGTTCCCGGCGGGGACGAGCGCCGAGGCGATAGTCGATAAGCTCTTCCAGAACGCCGGCGTGGCGCCGCTCGCGGCCGAGCGTCAGGCGCTCATCGACGAGTTGAAGGTTAACCCGGACTCGGCCGCGCTGCGCGCGAGCGTGCTCCGCAAGGTGGCCGAGGGCCCGCTCCTCGTCCGGCAGGAGTTCAAGAAGGCGTTCGTGCTGATGCAGTACTTCGGCTACCTGCGCCGGAACCCGGACGATGTCGGCTTCGACGGGAGGCCCGACCCGAACTTCGTCGGCTACAACTTCTGGCTCGGCAAGCTCGAAGAGAACGGCGGCGACTTCCACCGCGCCGAGATGGTGCGCGCCTTCATCGACTCGATCGAGTACCGGCGGCGCTTCCGCGAGTAGGTTCGGTAAAAAAAAATCACGCGGCCGGTATTTTTCCGAACGCCGGCCGCACTGTTCGCGTGTAAGACGGAAGGCCCGCCGACGCGGGCCGCAACGTCGAAGAGCCGGGGGGAAGTTTTTCAAGAATCTGGAGGAGCTTAACCGTCACGGGGAGAACGGGGGTTCCGCCAGTCGGGCGGCGAGGTCGCAAGGCCAAGCCGCCCTATTTTTTTGTCCACACAGGCGGCGCAACTTGAAAGGGCGGGCGGCGCGGCGTAGATTGGCTGGCGCTTTCCCACTCTCCGATTCACGGAAGGAACATCTTATGAGCATATGCGGGCCGCTCGCGGCGGAGTTGCAGCAGGAGGCGAAGACGACGCGGAGGATTCTGGAGCGCGTGCCGGAAGCGTCGTTCGGTTGGAAGCCGCACGAGAAGTCGATGTCGCTCGGGCGGCTGGCGGCGCACGTCGCGGAGCTGCCGGAGTTGATCCTCCCGGCGCTCAAGCAGGACGAGTTCGACTTCGGCTCGGGCGACTTCAAGCCGTTCCACCCGCAGACGACCGCCGAGCTGTTGGAGAAGTTCGACCGGAACATCTCGGCCGCCGCCGAGGCGCTACAGCAACAGCCGGACGAGCGGATGGGCGAGAAGTGGCGGCTCCGAAGCGGCGACCGCGTCCTCTTCGAGATGCCGCGCGCGCTGGTCGTCCGCTTCGTGGGCCTGAACCACGTCATACATCACCGCGGCCAGCTCTCGGTCTACCTGCGGCTGCTCGACGTGCCGCTGCCCTCCATCTACGGCCCCTCGGCCGACGAGGCGGGCGCTTAAGGACGACGCGGAATCAGCCTTATGAGTTCGGGCAAGGGTCGGGTGCGGATCGGGTGCTGCGGCTTCCGCTCGTCGCGCGAGTCGTATTACGAGTTGCTGGACTCGGTCGAGGTGCAGCACACCTTCTACCAGCCGCCGCAGGTCTCGACGCTGCGGCGCTGGCGCGAGGAGGCGCCCGCCGACTTCGAGTTCGCGCTCAAGGCGTGGCAGCTCGTCACGCACCTTTCGTCGAGCCCGACCTACCGGCGCGCCCGGCGACCGCTCACCGAAGAGCAGCGCGAGGGCGCGGGCTTCTTCCGCCCGACGGAAGCTGTGCAAAACGCGTGGGAGGTGACGCGCGAGTGTGCGCGTGCCCTGAAGGCGCGGGCCGTCCTCTTCCAGTGCCCGGCCAGCTTCAAGCCGACGGCCGAGAACGTCGAGAACCTCCGCCGCTTCTTCCGAGAGGTCGAGCGCGGCCGGCTCGTCTTCGCATGGGAGCCGCGGGGCGGCTGGCCGCGCGAGCTGGTCAAAGAGTTGTGCGAAGAGCTTAAGCTCTGGCACGCCGTAGACCCCTTCAGCGAACGCTCGGTCACGCCCGGCAAGTGCTACTTCCGCCTGCACGGCCGCAAGGGTTGGCGCTACAAGTACGAGGAGGGAGAGCTGGAAGAGCTGGCCTCGATGCTCCCGAAGCGCGCCACCTCCTACGTCTTCTTCAACAACGTCGAGATGCGCGACGACGCGCGCCGCTTCCGCGGAATCGTCGAGGAAAGCGACTGACATCCGCCGGGACTCGCCCTCCGCCCGCGCCGCGGACGCGTAAATAAGCCCCGGCAGGGGCGGCAGAAATTAGCCGGGGGTGAGCCGAAGGCGCGAAGCGGAGCGCCGACGCGAGCCCCCGGAATGAGGGTTATAAAATGCCGGAGCCCCGGAGGGGCGAAGGAACGTTCGACTCATCCTTCGCCCCTCCGGGGCTCTTAAATTTTATTGCTGCCGAGTACCGGGGGCTCGCGTCGGCGCATCGCCTGACGGCTCGCGCCTCTCACTCACCCCCGACCAAGTTCCTGAGCCCCTTCGGGGCTCCTCAAACTCTCCCTATTGCAACACGCGCAGGTCGCGCTCGCCGACGATCTTCCAGCCCGAGTCGGTGCGGCGCCAGCGCAGCTCCTGCAAGACCTCGCCCGCGCGACTCTCGGCGCCGTCGATGCGGTAGCGCTTGCGGAAGCGCATGACGGCCGTGCGCCCGTCGGGGCTCATGCGTATCTCGGGCGGCGCGGCCTCGACGTTGACGGCCGAGGCGCGCGCGAACAGGCGCGTCTTCTCCGCGCGCACCGAGTCGCGCGTGGCGTTGCGCGAGAGGTAGAAGGCTTCGACCGTCGGCGCGTAGAAGCTCATCTGTCTTCCGACATCGCGCTCGTTCGTCGCCGCCACCCATTCGCCGAGCGCCGCGCGCAACTCGCCCCGCGCGTCCGCACTCGGCTCGATTGTCCTCGCATCGGCTTTCGCTTCGGGCCTCGCGACCGCGTCGGCCGCCGGCTCAAGTGTTGTAGAGACCGTCGCGGCCTGCGCGCCCGGAGTAGTTGACGGCTGCGGCTGCGGCACGACGACCGCGGTCGGGGCCACGACCGCGCCGCCCGGGGCGTCGGCCGGCATCCGCCGCGCGGCCGACGGCGCGTTGCCGCGCTGGTAGTATGTGAGCGCGAGGCCCCCCAAACACGCCGCCCAGAACGCCGCCCAGAACGCACAGAATAATCACCCACAGCGGCCACGAGCGCACGCGCGCGCCGCGGCTCAGAGGCACGGCCGGCTGCGCGCGCTGTACCGATTTCTCGTCGAAGCGCGGCGGCGGAAGCTCGCGCTCGACTTCGAGCGGAACCGTCGGCTCCGTTGGACTTATGAACGCGTCTCGCTCCCTCCTCTCCATCCGGCACACCACCCCCTTTGAACGCTACCCGTACACTCCACCCTGTTCCGCCATATGGGAAGGCAAGAACCAGTCCAAAACGCACGCCCCACCCCGTTTGACTCTCCGGCCGATTTGTCGTAGATACGTTTCTCGTCCCCAGCCCTTCCGAGAGAAAGCTTAAGACCATGAAAGCGCTCCGCGTCACCCTGCAATCCATCCTCGTCTCCGCGCTGCTCCTGTCGGGCTGCGACCGCCGCGCGGCCGATCCGAACGCGGCCAACGCGAACGGCGCCGGCTCGCCCGCGGGCGGCGAGCAGGCGCCGTCGGCGCCCTTCGAGCGACGCGCAGGCGCTCTACGAACAGGGCGTCGCCGCCTACAAGGCCAACCGCGACGAGGAGGCCGTCGAGAAACTCAGGCAGGCGGTCGAGCTGGCCCCCGACTTCGCCGAGGCGCACTACCGCCTCGGCCTCGCCTACAACGCGACCAAGCAGCGCGAAGAGGCCGACAAGGCTTTCGAGGGCGCCGTCAAGGCTTTCGAGAAGGTCACGAAGCGCGAGCCGAAGAACTCCGACGCCTACTACTTCCTCGGCCTCTCCTACGAGCAGCTCGGCAAGTACGACGAGGCGGTCAAGGCGCTCAAGGAGTCGGTCAAGAACTCGCCCGAGGAGAACGACGACAAGTACTTCGAGCTGGCCTCCGCCCACTTCAAGATCGCGCAGTACGACGAGGCGGTCAAAGCCCTCAACAAGGTGCTCGAAATCAACCCCGACAACTTCCCCGCGCAGGAGTTGCTCGAGCAGGCGAAGAACGGCGCGCAGCGCGTCGCCGAGTTCCGCAAGCGTCAGGAGGAGCAGCTGAAGAAGAGGAGCACGAACTCCAACGCCAACAACTCGAACGCCGGCCCGCGCGTCGATAGCAGCACGGCTCCGCCGCCGCCCCCGCCGCCGATATAGCGTTCAGAACCACCCGCTGCCGCGGGTGTGCCTTCCGACTACGGCCTGTCGATTTATGACAGCGCGTACTTTCATCAATCACGCGGGCCGCTTCCGCGCCCGCCCGCCACCGCAGGCGGTTCTGACCTGACTCAACGCATCGACGACTCCAACTATGACCAGACTGATGTCGCGCTTCACGACCGCCGCGCTCCTTCTCCTTCTCATCCCCCCTGCGGCGCGCGCGCAGGCGCCGCGGCAGTTGGACGCGGCCGAGACGCAGGCGGCGCTCCGCAGGCTCGCGGTCGCGGGGAGCGTGCTCTACGTCGCCGCGCACCCGGACGACGAGAACACGGCGCTCCTCGCCTACCTCGCGCGCGGGCGCGGCGCGCGCACCGCGTACCTCTCGCTCACGCGCGGCGACGGCGGGCAGAACATCCTCGGCTCGGAGAAGGGCGCGCTGCTCGGCGTCGTCCGCACGCAGGAGCTTCTGGCCGCGCGCCGCATCGACGGCGCCGAGCAGTTCTTCACGCGCGCCATCGACTTCGGCTTCACCAAGTCGCCCGAAGAGACCTTCCGCTTCTGGGACCACGACGCGGTGCTGGCGGACGTGGTCTGGGTCGTGCGCCGCTTCCGCCCCGACGTGATGATCGCGCGCTTCCCCACCACCGGCGAGGGCGGCCACGGGCAGCACACGGCCTCCGCCATCCTCGCCTCCGAAGCCTTCGACGCCGCGGGCGACCCCGCGCGCTTCCCCGAACAGTTGAAGAACGGCGTCACGCCCTGGAAGCCGAAGCGTCTCGTCTGGAACGTCTTCAACTTCCGGCCGGAGCCGCCGCCGGGCGCCGACAAGATGCTGAGCGTTGACGTGGGCGGCTACGACCCTCTGCTCGGCAAGTCCTACACCGAGATCGCCGCCGAGAGCCGCACGATGCACATGAGCCAGGCGCAGGGCACGCCCGGCCGCCGCGGCCCCGCCCTCAACTACTTCGTCGCACCTCAAGGGCGAGCCGGCGACGAAAGACCTCTTCGACGGCGTGGACATGACGTGGCGCCGTTTCGCGCGGCGGCGAGGTCGTGGCCAGTACGCTCGAAGAGGCCGCGCGCAAGTACGACGCCGCGAACCCTTCGGCCAGCCTGCCGCTGCTCCTGCTCGCGCGCCGCGAGCTGGCTGAAGCTCGCGCAACGGACGAGCCGCTCGCCGAGGCCAAGCGCGCGGCGCTCGACGAGGTCATCCGCGCCGCGCGCGGGGCTCTGGGTCGAGGCCGCGGCCGCCGACCCTTACGCGACGCCAGGCGGCGAAGTCAAAGTCACGACCACCGTCGTCAACCGCTCGGGCTACCCCCTGAAGTTCGAGACGGTCGGCGTCTCCTCGGCCGGCGCCGACGTGCTCCGCGCCGAACTGAAGACGAACCAGCCGCTCACGCGCGAGAGGACGATGCGCGTGCCCGCCGACGCCGCCTACAGCCAGCCCTACTGGCTGCGCGAAGAGCCGTCGCAGAGCCTCTTCCGCGTCGGCGAACAGGGGCTCGTCGGCGCGCCCGAGGGGCCGCCCGCGTTGAGCGTGCCCGTCACCGCCGTCTTCGGCGAAGGCGCGGACTCGGAGGCCGTCACCTTTAACGTGCCCGTCCTCTACCGCTGGACCGACCGCGTGCGCGGCGACCTCTACCGCCCCGTTGACGGTGGTGCCCGAGGTGTCCGTCGCCGTCGGCGAGCAGACGCTCGTCTTCCCCGACCGCCAGCCGAAGCAGGTGCGCGTCACGCTCCGAAACAACGCGACGACCGACGCCTCAGGCACGCTCAGACTTAAACTCCCCGCGGGCTGGGCGGCGACGCCCGCCGAGATTCCCGCGACGTTGAAGGCGAAGGGCGAGGAGTTCAGGGCGACCTTCAACGTCACGCCTCCCGCCGCGGCTTCGACGGCCGCGCTCGCCGCCGAGTTCGAGTCTGCGGGAAAGACTTTCGCGCGCGGCATGTTGGAGATCGACTACCAGCACATCCCCCGCCAGACGCTCTTCCCCGCGGCGCGGGCCGAGCTTGTGCGCGTCGATTTGCAGAAGCGCGGGAGCCGCGTCGGCTACGTGTCGGGCGCGGGCGACGAGGTGCCCGAGGCGCTGCGGCAGGCCGGCTACGACGTGACGCTGCTCTCCGACGAAGACCTTGAGGCGGCCGACCTCTCGCGCTTCGACGCTGTGGTGACGGGCGTGCGCGCCTACAACACGCGCGCGGCCCTGCGTCGTCAGCAGCAGCGCCTGCTCGAATACGTCGAGCGCGGCGGCACGCTCGTCGTCCAGTACAACACGCCCGACCGCACGCTCGAAGGCGCGCAGCTCGGCCCTTACCCTTTCAAGATCACGCAGGACAGGGTGACGGACGAGACGGCCGCGGTGACGCCGCTCGCGCCCGCGGACGCGCTGCTGAATGCGCCGAACAGAATCACGGCCGCGGACTTCGACGGCTGGGTGCAGGAGCGCGGCCTCTACTTCGCCTCCGAGTGGGACGCGCGCTACACGCCGCTCTTCGCGAGCCACGACCCCGGCGCGCCCGACCTCAGGGGCTCGACCCTCGTCGCGCGGCACGGCAAAGGCACCTACGTCTTCACCGCGCTCGCCTTCTTCCGCCAGCTCCCCGCGGGCGTGCCCGGCGCGTACCGCCTGTTCGTCAACCTGATTTCGGCGGGCAAGTGAAGGGCGTGAGTTTGAAGATGAGAGACGAGACGACACGACACCCGCGACGCACGAAGCGCCGCCGCCCTTCGGCGGCAGTTGGAAGACACTCTACGCCGTCGTCCTCCTCAACCTCGCGGCGCTCATCGTCGCTCTTCTACCTCTTCACGAGGTACTTCGGATGAGGCCGCTCGACTGGGCGGTGCTGCTGGCCGCGCTCGCGGGCATCGTCCTCTACGGCGTCTGGAAGGGGCGGCGCACGCGCGACCTCGACGACTTCCTTCGTCGCCGACCGCCGCATGCGCTGGCACCACGTCGCGCTCTCCATCATGGCGACGCAGGCGAGCGCCATCACCTTCCTCGCCACGCCGGGGCAGGCGTACGCGGACGGCATGCGCTTCGTGCAGGTCTACCTCGGCCTGCCCGTCGCGATGGTCATCCTCTCGGTGACGGCCGTCCCCATCTACCACCGGCTCAAGGTCTACACCGCCTACGAGTACCTCGAAGGCCGCTTCGACTTGAAGACGCGCACGCTCGCCGCGCTCCTCTTCCTCGCGCTGCGCGGACTCTCGACCGGCGTCTCGCTCTACGCGCCGTCGCTCATCCTCTCGGTCATCATGGGCTGGGACATCCGCGTCGTCATCTTCATCATCGGCGGCGCCGTGATGCTCTACGCCTCCTTGGGCGGCGCGCGGGCCGTGGACAACACGAACTTCCTCCAGTTCCTCATCATCATGGGCGGGATGTTCGTCGCCTTCTTCACCATCGTCCGGCTGCTGCCGCCGGACGTGTCGTTCCTTGAAGCCGACGCACGTCGCGGGCAAGCTCGGCCGCCTGAACGCCGTGGACTTCTCCTTCGACGTGAAGAACCAGTACAACTTCTGGTCGGGACTCTTCGGCGGCTGCTTCCTCGCGCTCGCCTACTTCGGCACCGACCAGTCGCAGGTGCAGCGCTACCTGACGGGCGAGTCGGTCGCGCAGAGCCGTCTGGGCCTGCTCTTCAACGGGCTGGTCAAGGTGCCGATGCAGTTCTTCATCCTCTTCCTCGGCGCGATGGTCTTCGCCTTCTACCAGTTCACGCAGCCGCCCGTCTTCTTCAACCCCGTGCAGTTGGAGCGCGCGCGCGCGGGCGCGCAGGGGGAGCAGTTCCGCGCGCTCGAAGAGGACTACGCCGCGGCCTTCGCCGAGAAGCAGCGGGCGGCGCGCGCCTACGTCGATGCCCTGCGCGCGGGCGACGAGAGGCGGCGGCCGCGCGCCACGCGGCAGTTGCAGACGGCGCAGGAGCGTGCGAACGGCGTGAGGGCGGGCGCGGTCGAAGTCATCAAAGAGTTTGACCCGAAGCCGAACGATACGAACTACGTCTTCTTAAGCTTCGTCACGCACTACATGCCGGCGGGGCTGGTCGGGCTCGTGCTGGCGGCGGTCTTCTTCGCGTCGATGTCTTCGACCGCCTCGGAGTGGAGCGCGCTCGCGGGGACGACGGTCGTGGACATCCAGCGCCGGCTCCTCAAGCGCGACGCGTCCGACCGCTACTACTTCATCTCCTCGAAGCTGGCGACCGTCTTCTGGGGCCTCTTCGCCATCGCGTTCGCGCAGTACGCGGGGCAGCTCGGCTCCCTGGTCGAGGCCGTCAACCGCCTCGGCTCGCTCTTCTACGGGACGCTCCTCGGCATCTTCCTCCTCGGCTTCTACTTCAAGCGCGTGACGGGCACGGCGGCCTTCGTCGGCGCGCTCGCGGGCGAGGCGGCCGTCCTCTACTGCTTCTTCCGCACCCCGCTCGCCTTCCTCTGGTACAACGTCGTCGGCGCGGTCGTCGTCGTGCTGGCCGCGCTCCTCGTCCAGGCGCTCTACGGCGAATCGAAAAAGAAATAACCACCGCAGACACAGAGACACGGCTTTGAAGTTATAAGACTTCAAAGCCGTGTCTCTGTGTCTCCGTAGTTAAAGAGTTCCCGCTCAGTCGCGGCGCAGGAAGATCGTGTCGTAGTGGCAGTCGAAGCGGAAGCCCGCACGTTGGTAGAAGGCGTGCGCCGGCTCGTTGCGCTCGTTGACGAGGAGGCAGACGGAGTCCGCGCGGCTGAGCAGTCCGCCGGTCAGTTGCGACAGGCAGCGCAGACCCTTCCCTCGGCCCCGCGCCTCGGGCGCGACGTACACGCCTTCGAGGTAGACGACCGTTTCGGTCTCGGCCATGACCTCGGCCTTGAAGACGAGCCGCCCGCCCTCGGTCAGCACCCACGTCCGGCCGCGGTCTATCCGCCGCTCGCAGCGGCGCCGGAAGCCCTCCGGGTCGCTCACGCGCGGGTCGATGCCGCTCTCGTCTTCGGCCATGCGCGCCTGCACGGGCATGATCAGCGGAAGGTCTGCGCGCGTGGCGAGGCGCAGCCCCTCAACCGCTTCGCTCACAGTAGAGCGCGCGCCGCGGTCCAGACGGAACAGCAACTCGCGGCAGGCGACCCGCATCGGCTGGCCCGCCGTGCGGTAGTGGCGCCAGAACTCCGCGACCGGCCCCGGCTCGCCCAGCACCAGTGGAGGTTCGGCCGCGCCTGCGCCGCGCGCGCGAAGGCGCGGAGCGCCCGCGGCGTGCGCGCCTCGAAGAGGGTCGCATGGCCGATGAGCGCCACGCCTTCGAGGCGCCCCGCCTCGTCGCGGCAGGCGTAGAACGTGCCGCGGTTGTGCGGACTGACAAGGCCGTTGTCGGCGACGAGCCCCAGCAGGTTGACGGCGTGCGTGAGCCGCTCCGAGAGGAACTCGACGACCTCCGCCTCGGCCCCGCGCGCGAGCGGCTCGGCCTTCAGCGCCGGCCTCCCGTGCGCCACCCGGAGGGGCGCGAAGGCGGCGGAGAGGCTGTGCGCGCACACCGCTTCGGTCTGTGACAACGACTGGAACATCGGTTTAACTTTGGCTGCGCAGGAGACGAACGCTGAAATGATTTGGGGCGGCCGAGTCGGCTACGGCGCGGGGGACATGAAGGCCGTGTTATCGCCGCCGACGAGCACCGACAGACCCGAGATGCTGTCACTGAGCAGAACGCCGTCCGACAGCAGTGCGCCGTCGGCCAGCAGCACGCCGTCGCTCAACAGCACGCCATCGCTGAGCAGCACGCCGTCGCTCAGCAACGCGCCGTCGGCCAGCAGCACGCCGTCGCTCAGGATGACGCCGCTGCCGCGCAGGCTGAAGGGGATGGCCGTGCCCGTCCCGAGCACTCCGCCCGCGCTCGTCATGACGTTCTTGCCGAGCAGGACGCCGGCCGTCAGCTTCGCCGAATCTTTGACGATGAGTCCGTTGCCCTGCGCGAGGCAGTCGTTGTTGATGTGATTACCGAGGCGGTAACCCTCCTGAACCTTCGTGACCAGCTCGGCGCCGGTGCCGTAGTTGAAGTCGAAGGTGACGCCCTGCGCCCACGTATAGTTGCGGTCAACGATGTAGGTCTGGGCGGCGGGGAGCGCGCCCGTCAGCAGCGGCGCGCCCACGGCCGCGGTCGCCTGGTCGAGGTCGCGGCGGACGAGGTCGGCGAGGCGCGTGGCGCCCGCGACGTTCAACTGGCCCGCGCCCTGCTCCAGCAGGTTGAAGTTCTTGAGCGGCGTCGCCGTGTACTGCAAGAGCGTCCGGGCCATCCCGGCCGTGAGCTTCGGGTTGGCCTCGAACATCAGCGCGGCCGCGCCCGCCACGAGCGGCGTCGCCATCGACGTGCCCGACATGTACATGAAGTCCTTCTCCTGCGCCGCGTCGTCGTAGGCGCCGACGACGACGCCGCCCGTCCGCAGCGTGTTCGGGTAGGACTCGGCCGCGACGAGCTTGTTGCCGGGCGCGACGAGGTCGGGCTTCAGCAGGTTGTCGTAGTGCTTCGCGCCGGCCGCGTCCGTCCAGTAGCTGCGGGTCGGCCCGCGCGAGCTGTAGGTAGCCACGCCGTCGTCCGTGCGCGTGTCGGTGCCGAAGGTGTTCGCGGCGCCGACCGTGATGGCGTGCGGGCTGATGCCGGGCGTGTGAATCTGGCCGTAGACCTTCTGCCCCAGCGAATTCTTCCCGTTGTTGCCCGCGGCGGCCACGACGACGATGCCGAGGTGGTAGAGCTTGCGGACGGCGTCGCAGACCGGGTCGTCCGCCCACGAATCGACGGCCGGAGAGCCCAGGCTGATGTTGACGACGCGGATGTTGTAGGCCGCGTGGTTGGCCGCGACCCAGTCGAGCGCGCCGAGCAGCCACGAGGTCTGCCCCTTGCCCTTCGAGTCGAGCACGCGCAGGTCGATGATCCGGGCGTCGGTGGCCACGCCGTTGTAGGCGCCGCCCTTGACGCGGTCGAGCCCGGCGGCCAGCCCGGCGACGTGCGTGCCGTGGCCGTAGGGGTCGTCGGTGCGCACCTCGGTCGTGACGAAGTTCTTGTTGAAGACGACGCGCGAGGCCGTGCCCGCGGCGTCGAGGAAGGAGGCGTGCTGGTCGTAGACGCCCGAGTCGATGACCGCGATGCCGACGCCCGTGCCGTCGAGCTTGGTGACGGTGCTGTAGGTCTGCGCGGCCGCCGCGTCGGCGCCCGTCGCCTTCGAGACGTGCCCGAGCACTTCGGTCTGCGCGTCGTCCGAGACGAACGAGACCTCCTCGAACGAGGCCAGCTCGTCGATGGCCGATTCGGGCAGCTCGACGGTCGCCATGCCGAGGCTCTTCAACTCCTGCTTGACGCGGACGCCGTTGCGCTTGAGCAGCGAGTTGAGGCCGCTGCTCATCTGGCCTTCGAGTCGGAGGATGACTTGAAGCTTCGCCTCGTCGCCGCCCTTACCGCTCTTGCCCTTGCGCGGGCGCTCGCGGAGCCTGCGGGAGACCTTGTCGTGGTTGAAGGTTCCGCGCGCGTCCGGCTCGTCGCCGCCCTTGCCCTTCCCGCCGGCCAGCGCCACGCCGCAGAGGGGGAGCAGCAGGGCCCAGCAGGTCAGGAGGCTTAAGATTTTCGTCTTTGACTTCATCGATCAGGGGATTCGCAAGGGGTTCAAGTCCGGCGCCTTCAGTTCAAGGGGGCGGCGCCGCCACGGCTAGTGCAGCCCGCGTGCCGCGACGGTTCGGGGCGGAAACTAGTGAAAATCCCCGATTTTGCGGGGATTCTGAGGTCGTTCGGCGGCGTAGGCGGCGGTCGGATTGACCGGGTCGGTCAGGGTGAGAGGGGCGTGTCGTCAGTTTGATTGCGCGGAAGACAGACCGCGGGAGAGGGCTCCCGGCCGGCATAAGGGGAGAGGGATGATGAAGGGCACGCTGCCTCTCATCATCCCTCTCGTGTTCGGCCGACGCCCTCCCTCACGGTCGGGCTACTCGGGGCTTACTGCTTCGACTTCCACTCGCCGAGCGTCTTCTCGAAGGCGGCGATGGCCTGCGCGTTGGCGTTGGCGGCGCGGCCGACCTGCAAAGCCTTCTCGCCGGTGGCGACGGCCTCGGCCGTCTTGCCCTGCGCGGCGAGGATGCGCGCCTTGAGGTTGAGGTTGTTGAAGTTCTCGCGCGACTTGATCGACTGCTCCGACCAGGCGAGCGCCTGCGTCAGGTCGCCCTTGTTGTTGAGCAGGTAGTTAGCGGCCTGGAGCGGCGTCTGCCAGTCGTCGGCCTTGGCCGCGGCGACGGCCGCGCGCGCCTTCGCGAGCGTGAGCGCGGGCACGTCCTTGACCTCGACCGTGAAGGGCACGGTCAACTTCTCCCAGCGGATGTTGACGCGCGCCGAAGATTCGCCGACCGGGTCGATCTGGTAGGCGAGCCATTCCTGCGAGTCGGCCGCCGTCTCGGGCTTGGCCTTCACGCGCAGCACGTCCTTCTTCTCGTCGTACGTGAAGCTGCCCCACTGGCCCGGGTCGCCGTTGAAGATGATGGTCCACTCGGCGGGGCCGGGGATGGTGTGGAGGCTGTAGGTGCCGGCCTTCAAGGGCTGGCCGTTGACGAGC
Organism: uncultured Acidobacteriota bacterium; assembly: GCA_963726735.1. Classification (GTDB taxonomy): domain Bacteria; phylum Acidobacteriota; class Blastocatellia; order Pyrinomonadales; family Pyrinomonadaceae; genus QHXN01. The sequence continues at coordinate 358,175 of CAVSDM010000016.1, read as the reverse complement.
ACGTCGTCGGTGACGGTGAAGGTCGTCGCCTCGTTGGCGCCGGTGCGCCAGACGTGGCCGTAGGGCACGACAGCGGCGTCCTTCGGGCGCGCACTCTCGTCGTCGAGCGTGGCCGTACCCGCGGCCGCGCCTGCGGGCGGGTCGCCCCAAATCTTGCGCCCTTTGACGCCGGGACGGCTGTAGGTGATCGTCAGGTCGGTGACGCCGACGGTCTGCATCACGCTCGCCTTCTGGCTCGGGCGTGGGCGGCGTATGCCCTGCGCGCTCGCCGCGGCGCAGGCGCAGGCCAGGACCACGAGCGCGGCCGACGCGCGGGGCAAGAATCTACGTACGGTCTTCATCTTGAACTTCTCCTCGTTTGAGATGGGTGCCGGAGTCATCTGTCTGCGGAAAGGCCGTGGCCCGCTTCGGTGCCGGGAGACTCGCGTCCGGCGGCCCTGACCCGTGAACAGTGTGTGTGCCGCGCATGGTAACAAAAAGCAGTAGACAGTAGCCAGCAGTCAGCAGCGGTAGTCAGCATTCAATAGAAAAACCGATTCCGTCGGATCACCCCTCGTCGGGCCGCGGCGCCCGACCGCCGGAGCCCGACCGGCTACTGACTACTGTCTACCGTCTACTATATGATGAAGCCATGATGAACGTCCCTCTCCCGCCGCCGCCGTCCGCGGGCAACCCCCTGCGCGGCGCGCAGCTCTCCTTCGTCGGCGTCGGCGTGATGGCCGAGGCCATGATCGCGGGGCTGCTCCGCCGCCAGCTCGTCACGCGCACGCAGATCGTCGGCAGCCACCCGCGCCCCGCCCGCCGCGACGAGTTGCAGAACCAGTACGGCATCCGCGATGTTCGAGTCGAACGCCGAGGCCGCGCGCCGCGCCGACCCGGCGGCCCCCGGGTTCGTCGTCATCGCCGTCAAGCCGCAGCGCGTCGGCCGCGTCCTGCAAGAGCTTAAAGAGTCGCTCGCGCCCGAGCAGCTCCTGCTCTCGGTCGTCGCCGGCACGCGCATCGAGACCATCGCCGCGGAGCTGGGGCACCGCGGGATCGTGCGCGCGATGCCGAACACGCCGGCGCAGATCGGTCAGGGCATGACGGCGTGGACGGCCACGCCCGAGGTCTCGGAGCGGCAGCTCGAAGCCGTCCGCGTGCTCCTGGGCGCACTGGGGCGCGAGATGTACGTCGAGAACGAGAACATGATCGACATGGCGACGGCGCTCTCGGCCACGGGCCCGACCTACATCTTCATGATGATGGAGGCGCTCGTGGACGCCGGCGTCCACATGGGCTTCTCGCGCCACGTCGCCGAGGAGCTGGTCACGCAGACGATGCTCGGCTCGGTGCTCTTCGCGCGCGAGACGCACAAGCACCCCGCCGAGTTGCGCAACATGGTCACCTCGCCCGGCGGCACCTCCGCCGAGGCCATCTACCAGATGGAGAAGGGCTCGCTCCGCACAGTCCTCTCCAAAGCCGTCTACGCCGCCTACCAGCGCGCCGTCGCGCTCGGGCGGAAGTGAGTGAGGCCGTGAGACGTTTGCCGGTCACCGTCGTGTTGTTGAGCCTGCTCGCGGGGGCGGCGCCGCCCGTGGGCGCGCAGACTCGCACTCGCGGCCTCGTCTCGTCAAACGACCCGGCCGCGTCGCCGGAGGTGTACAGGGCGCCGCCGATGTCGCCGGAGGCGAGGCGCGAGGCGGAGGCGAAGTGGACGGAGGCGCGCGCCGCCTACGAGAAGAAGCGGGACGACGCCGACGCGCTCATCTGGCTCGGGCGGCGCACGGCCTACCTCGGGCGCTTCGACGAGGCGATCAGGCTCTACACCGAAGGCATCAGGAGACACCCGCGCGACGCGCGCCTCTACCGGCACCGCGGCCACCGGCTCATCACCACGCGCCGCTTCCGTGAAGCCGTCAGAGATTTAGAGAGGGCCGCGGAGTTGATAAAGGGCAGGGCGGACGAGGTCGAGCCGGACGGGCTGCCGAACGCGCGGAACGTGCCGACGAGCACGCTCAACTCGAACGTCTGGTATCACCTCGGGCTGGCGCACTACCTGCTGGGCGACTTTCGCCGCGCGCTCGAAGCCTACCGCGAGTGCGGGAAGTTCTCGAAGAACGCGGACATGCTGGTCGCCACCTCGCACTGGCTCTACATGACGCTGCGGCGCCTGAAGCGCGAAGAGGAGGCGCGGCGCGTGCTCGAAGGCATTACGGCCGACATGGACATCATCGAGAACCGCGACTACCAGCGGCTGCTCCTGATGTACAAGGGCGAGACGACGCCCGAGCGCCTGCTCGCCGACGCGTCGAAGGAGAAGTCGGGGGTCGGTTACGCGACCATCGCTTACGGCGTCGGCAACTGGCACGTCTACAACGGGCGGCGCCGAGAAGTCGCTCCACCTCTTCCTCGAACTGATGCGGCTCCCGCAGCGCACGAGCTTCGGCTACGTCGCCGCCGAGGCCGAGTTGGAGCGGATGGGCGTGCGCGGCTACCCGCGCGAGTCGCCGAACCGGACTGTTAATTGATGAAGGCGTCGCGAATGATGAGGAGGGTGCTCGTCGCGTTCGTGCTCGCGCAGACTAACCCTGAGCCTGCCCGGAAGCGACGGCGCGCTCGTCATCTCGTCGCCGAGGTCGAGGAGTTCGCGGCGGATGCGGCGGCGCTCTTCGAGGAGCTGCCGGAAGAAGCTGCGCTCGCGGACGAAGAAGAGCGCGGCGCGCGTGCCCGCGGCGAAGCGGCCGAACTCCTCGCGCGTGCGCAGAGCGACGTACCCCGCGGCCGGCGCCAGCGTGAACGCGGCCAGCACTCCCCACCAACCCGCGAACCCGTAGAGCACGAACCCGAGCACGCCCCACGTCAGAGGGAAGAAGAGGAGCGCGGCCGCGATCTTGAAGGTCGAGAGCACGTCGTCGTACTGGCGCGCGAACCGCGTCGCCAGAACGCCCGCGAGCTTGTAGGCCGGGTAGTGGAGCGCCGCGCCCGCGAGCGCCGCGGGCAGCAGCAGGAGGAAGACGACGACGCGCGCGAGGAGCTCGCGGCACGCGCGCGTAGTCGGCGACGGTCGAGGGCGAGAGCTGGCGCGGGTCTTCGAGCCCGGCCTGGCGCAGCTCCTCCTCGTAGGCCGAAGACGCGCCGCTCCAGCGCTTCGAGCCGCTCGGCCGAGTGGCTGGCGGTGGTAGGCGTAAGCCTCGACGAAGCGGCGGCGGCGCAGCAGCTCGCGCTCAAGGCTCGCGCCCTCCTCTTCGTCGTCGGCCGCGGAGAAGATGCGCTCGGCGCGCGCGACCATCGCGAGCGCCTCGTGGCGGTCGGCGTTGAGCGTCAGCGAGCGCATCGACTCCGCCACGCGGTCGGAGAGGGCGCGCACGGCCTCGCGCGGCGGCTCGCCGTCGGGGTCGAGCTCGGCGGGCTCCACCGGGATGGGCTCGCCGAAGTAGAGGAGCGCGCCGCTGCGGAAGGTCGCCTTCGCGGTGTAGTAGAGGCCCGCCGGGACGATCTTTAAATCGAGGGCGCCGCCGCGCCGTCGCCCTCTTCACCCTTGATCGAGACGGCGCCGAGGGCGATGCGCGCCGCGCCGCTCTTCAAGGGGAGCAGGTAGGGCTCGCTGTGCGAGGCGCCCTCGGGGCAGATGGCGATGGTGCCGCCGCGCCGCAGCAACTCGGCCGCGCGCTCGAAGGTCTTGCGGTTGAGGGCGGCCGTGTCGCCCGTCTCGTCCTGCTTGCGGTAGACGGGGATCGAGTCGAGCGCGCGGACGAAGAAGCCGATGACGGGCATGCGGAAGAGCGGCGACTTGGCGAGGAAGGAGACGCGGCGCGGCGCGAAGCAGAGGAGGAAGGCCGGGTCTACGAGCGCGTTCGGGTGGTTGAGGACGAAGAGGCACGCGCCGTCGCGCGGCACGCGGCTCCGCGCCCGACCACCTCGATCGCGGCGGAAGAAGACGCGCAGCGCGAAGAGCAGCACGACCTTGATGACACGCCTCAGCAAGTTTGAGCGGAAGCCCCCGCGGCGAAGAATGAAAAGCCCGGGGCGGGACGGCCCGCGCTCGGCGGGCGCCCGCTCCGGGCTCCATTGTACTCGAAGCTCGGCGGCGGCGGCTACTGGCGGCTCATGATGCCGCCCACGTTCGAGCCGAACCAGTCGCGGCTGGTGTAGTCCGTCAGCGTCAGCAGCAGCAGGATGAGCAGCCAGAAGAACATCGACGCGACGATGACCCAGATGAGCCGCGAGCTGTAGCGGACGTGCATGAAGAAGAGCAGCACGAGCATCATCTTCGTCACCGCGATGGTCATCGCGACAACGTCGTTCATCCGGCCGAAGTCGAAGTTCGCGGCGACGACCGTCACCGCCGTCAGGACGAGCAGCGCGCCGAAGACCCCGAAGTAAATTGTGCGCGGGACGATGTGTTCCGACATAAAGCCTCGTGAATAGTGAATGGTAAATGGTTAATGGTGGTTGCGAGTCGCCGCCTCGGTCTTACCTCACGGGCCGCGCCGGGGCTCGACTACTATTCACTATTTACCATTCACCATTTACCCCCTCAATGCCCCTGCCCGAAGTGCGCGCCCAGGAGGTAGAGCAGCGGGAAGAGGAAAATCCAGATGATGTCCACGAAGTGCCAGTAGAGCCCGAAGTTCTCGACGGGGCCGTGGTACTCGGGCGAGAAGCGGCCGCGCCAGGCCATCCACATGATCGGGAGGAGGATGCCGGCGCCGATGATCATGTGCAGCGCGTGCAGGCCCGTCATCGCGAAGTAGATCCAGAAGAACATCTGGTACTGCCCCATCGTGACGCCGGCCGGCAGGTGTATGCCGTGCGGGTTGAACATCCCGGCGACGGGGATCAGGCCGTCCACGTACTTGTCGTTGTACTCGACCGCCTTCACGCCGAGGAAGACGAAGCCGAGCAGGAGGGTCGCCGCCATGAAGCCGACCTGCACCTTGCGCGACTTGCCCACCTGCGTCGCCCAGACGGCGAGCGCCATCGTCAGCGAGGACGTGATGAGGACGGCCGTGTTGAAGGTGCCGATCTTCCAGTTGAGGTGGTTGCTGGCGGCCATGAAGGCCGTCGGGTACTTCATCCGGTAGATGAGGTAGGCGAGGAAGAGCCCGCCGAAGAACATCACCTCCTGCGCGATGAAGACCCACATCCCCAGCGCCCCGGCCTCGCGCTGCTGCTCAAGGTTGTCGAAGTGGTGCGCGAGCGCCTCGTGCGCCGCCTCCGGCCCGTGGCCGTGTTCGATTGCCTCCGCGTGTGTCGCCAAAACTACCTCCTGCGTAAACCGTGAGCCGTGAACCGTGACAAGTGAAGAGCCGCGAACCGCGGGCCGGGGCGGGGTCAGGGCGGCTCCTCCTAGTCACGGCCGGTGACTCACCGTTCACGGCTCGGCGTCTCCTCCGTCTCCACCCCGCGGTTGAGCGGGTGCTGGCCGCCGACGGGCTGGTCGGCGGGGCCGGGGCCGATGACCTGCATCTCCTCGATGGGCCGGTACTCGTACGCCTCCCACGTGACGACGGGCGTCACGGCGAAGTTCTCGGTCGGCGGGGGCGAGGGCGTGCGCCACTCCAGGCTCGTCCCCGGCCACGGGTTGGCCGACGCGAACCGGCCGTAGCGCATCGACCAGATGAAGTAGACGGCCGGGATCAGCAGCCCGATGCCGAGGACCGTCGCGCCGCCCGTGCTCATCACGTGGAGCACCTGCCACATCGGCTCGCCGACGGGGTAGGCGTGGTAGCGCCGCGGCATCCCCATGTAGCCCAGCAGGAACTGCGGGAAGAACGTCAGGTTGAAGCCGACGAAGATGACGAGCGCCGCGAACCGCGCCCAGCCCTCGGGGTACATGCGCCCCGTGATCTTCGGCCACCAGTTGTGCAGGCCCGCCGAGGTAGCCCATCACCGTGCCGCCGACCATCACGTAGTGGAAGTGCGCGACGACGAAGTAGGTGTCGTGGACGTGGATGTCGAAGCCGAGCGCGGCGAGGAAGAGCCCCGTCATGCCGCCGATCAGGAAGAGCCCGATGAAGGCGAAGGCGTAGAGCATCGGCGTGTCGTACGAGATCGAGCCCTTGTACATCGTCGCCGTCCAGTTGAAGACCTTCACCGCCGAAGGTATCGCCACGACGAACGAGATGAGCGAGAAGATCATCCCGGCGTAGACCGACTGGCTCGACACGAAGAGGTGGTGCCCCCAGACGAGGAACCCGAAGACCGCGATGGCTAAGGACGAGAAGGCCACGAACGAGTAGCCGAAGATGGGCTTGCGCGTGTGCGTCGCCACCAGCTCGGAGATGACGCCCATCGAGGGCAGAATCATGATGTAGACGGCCGGGTGCGAGTAGAACCAGAACATGTGCTGGAAGAGCACGGGGTCGCCGCCCAGCGCCGGGTCGAAGATGCCGACGTGCGCGAGCCGCTCCAGCGCGAGGAGCAGAATCGTGATGGCGATGACCGGCGTCCCCAGGATCATGATGAGCGCCGTCGCGTAGTGCGCCCAGACGAAGAGCGGCAGGCGGAACCACGTCATCCCCGGCGCGCGCATCGTGTGCATGGTGACGATGAAGTTCAAGCCCCGTCAGGATCGACGAGAAGCCGTTGATGAAGATGCCGACGCCCGCGAGCGTGACGTACGTGTTCGAGAAGTTGGTCGAGTAGGGGACGTAGAACGTCCAGCCCGTGTCCACGCCGCCGAAGAGGAGCGCGGCGAAGGTGAGGATGCCGCCCGACCATGAAGATGTACCAGCTGAGCAGGTTGATCTTCGGGAAGGCCATGTCCTTCGCGCCGATCATCAGCGGCAGCAGGAAGTTTCCCAGCACGCCGGGGATGGCCGGGATCAGGAAGAAGAAGACCATCATGATCCCGTGGTGCGTGAAGACCTTGTTGTAGGTGTGCGACTGCATCAGGTCGCCGAGCGGCGTCAGCAGCTCAAGCCGGATGGCCCCCGCGTAAGCGCCGCCGATGGCGAAGAAGAAGGTCACCGAGATCAGGTAGAGGATGCCGATCCGCTTGTGGTCCTTCGTCAGCAGCCACGACTTGATGCCGTAGTCGGCGTTCAGGTAGTTGACCGTCGGGAAGCGGCTGCGCCACTCGCGCCTTGCTTCTGCCGTTGCCGCCGCCGCTGTCGTGTTCGTGCTCATAAATGCGTCTTCCCTAAAACTGCCTTGTCCTCACGCCCCGACACCTCGCGGGCGCCGCTCACTGCTGACGGTTCGCGTTGCCGGCGTTGCCGCGCGGGCGGGACCTGCGGCGAGGGACTGCCCTGCCGCTCGCTGGTCGGCCCGATGGGGTTCGCGCGCTGCTGCTGCGGCGGGATGCCGCCCGTGGTCGTCGTCGTCGCCGGCGTCGCGCGCCCCGGCGCCGCCCGGCGTGCTGCTCCGCCGGCCCGAGCGAGCGGATGTAGGCGACGAGCTGTAGAATCTGCTCTTCGTTGAGCTGACCCTGGAAGGTCGGCATGATGTTCTGGAAGCCCGCGGCGACGTGCGCCTGCGGGTTGAGGATCGACTCGCGGATGTAAGCCTCGTCCACGGTCACCGCGCGCGCCGCCCTCGACCTGCCTGCGGCTTGCCGAAGATGCCGTAGAGCGTGGGGCCGCGCCCCTGCTGCCCGCCGGCCTCGACCTGATGGCACGAGGCGCAGCCGCGCTGCTGGAAGAGCTTCATGCCCTGCGAGGCCGCCGACTCCGTCCCGGTCCCGCCCGCGAGCCACTGCTGATAGGCCGCCTGCTCCATCACGTAGACGTAACCGCCCATCCCCGAGTGGTTCGTGCCGCAGTACTCGGTGCAGAAGAGATAATACTTGCCGGGCTTAGTCGCCTCGAACCAGGTCTGCAGATAACGGCCGGGCACCACGTCCTGCTTGATGCGGAAGGCCGGGACGTAGAAGCTGTGGATGACATCCTCGGTCGTCATCGTCAGCTTCACGCGCGCGCCGACGGGGACGTGCAGCTCGTTGATCTCGCGCTGCCCCGTCGCGTGCTGGAACTTCCACATCCACTGCTTGCCGACGACGTAAATCTCCATCGCCTGCTTGGGCGCGCGGTACGCCTTGAAGAAGATGGAGGCGCCCCAGACGAAGATGGTCATGGAGATCAGGAGCGGGATGATCGTCCACGTCAGCTCCAGCACCATCGAGCCGGCGATGGGGCGCGGCAGCTCGCCGTGCTGCCGCCGCCGGTACTTGACGGCGAAGAAGATGATGGCCGCCGAGATGGCTATCGTGAAGAAGGCCGTCAGCGTCACGAGGTAGACGTAGAGCGCGTCCACGTGCGGCGCGAACGTCGACGCCTGCTCGGGCGAGAACGGCACCGGCAGGTTTACTTTCGGTATCGGAATCGACTGCATCAGGTTCACTCGGACTCCCCTTCCCCGAAGGGTCGGTGCTCTGGCGGCCGCCGCCGGTCTCAGGCCGGCCCGCCGACGCTCAACTCTTCCTCCCGCCGCCGCGTCTTCCGCCTCAGGTAGAACAGCAGCCCCGCGACGCCGAAGACCGTCAGCACGCCCGCCGCGCGCAGCACGCCCATCACCGGCGCGAAGCGCCCCGCGGCCGGGTCGTAGTGGTAGCAGAAGAGCAGCAGCGAATCGACCGGCGACCCGATCTTCCCCGCGGACGCCTCGACGAGCGCGAGGCGCAGGTCCTTCGGCGCGTAGTCGATGCCGTAGAAGTAGTGCGACAGGCGCCCCTGCGGCGTCGCCACCATCACGGCCGAGGCGTGCGCGAACTGCTGCGACTGCTCGTCCCACACGTAGCGGAAGCCGACCGACTCGGCGAGCGCGTCGATCGGACGCCTTGTCGCCGGTCAGGAAGTGCCACCCCTGCTTCGGCCCCCTCGCGCTTGTAGCGGCGCAGGTAGGTCTCCTTCTTCTTCGCGGCCAGTTCCGGCCCCTCGCGCGGGTCGAAGCTGACGGTGACGACCTCGAACTCCTTGCCCGGCCGTGAACGGGAGGCCCTGGAACGCGCCGACCGCGCCGTTCAAAACCTGATTGCAGAGCATCGGGCACTCGTAGTAGACGAGCGTGAGGGCGACCGGCTTGCCCTTCGCGAAGTATTCGCCCAAGCGCACCTCGCGCCCCGACTCGTCGCGGAACTTGAGGTCGAGCGGTATCTGGTTGTTCAGCCGCTGCTCGATGTCAACCTTCTTCAAGACCTCGTTCGAGTTGCCCGTCGGCACCGGCCCCATCGGCGGCTGCGCGTACTGCGCGCCGGACGGTGAGCGGCGAGCAGTGAGCGGCGAGCAGTAACAGCCCGACCGCGCACAACGCGCGCCGCGCGAACCCGACAGCACCTTGCCTTTAAATTACTCCTCACAAAACTTCTCACTTCCTAACAACTGCCTACCGCTTACTGATGCTTCTGTTCCGGCTGCTGGCCGGAGCTGGACTCCGCGGGCGTCGTCTCCTTCGGCGCGGCGTTGGCGGGCGGCGGCTGGCCGCCGGGCGGCGGCGGCCTGCTGCTGCTTGGCGCGGCGCTCAAGGTAGAGGTCGATGGCGCGCTCGACGGGGACGCGCGCGGTGCCCGCCTGCTCGTCGGCCCAGCCGTACCCCTTCAGCTCGCGCTGCCACGCCTCGTTAACGAGGAGCTACTCCGACCAGGGCTGCGGCACGTAGCCGGCGTTGTCGGTCGAGTAGGACAAGTCCTGACGCTTGCCGCCGGTCTCCACCTTCCAGCCGGGCGCGAGCTGGAGCCGCGGCTCGGGCGGCAGACGCTCCTCGCCCTGCCGCGCCAGCGGCGACGCCGCCAGCTCCTGCGACTCCTCGCGGCCGCTGGAAGAACTTGAACATCAGACAGCATCGCCAGGCAGGTGACGAGCGTGAAGACCGTCAGCCCGCCCACGAACCACAGCAGCGGGCGCACCGCCACGTCCGACTCCTCGTGCGCCACGTCCGGGTTCGTGATGTAAGACACGTCCGGCGTCTCGTGGATGCTGTCCCGTCTGCGCTTGCCGTGAGCCATAAACCCTCGTGAATGGTGAATGGTGAATGGTGAATGGTAAGACTGCTTTTTCTATTTACTATTGACCATTCACCATTCACCGCCTTTCAGTGGTGTCCCTCCGCCGGCGCGATGGCCTTTTCGAGGTCGCGCTCGCCGAGCGGGAGCAGCGGGCGCGAGGCCAGCTGCCCGAAGTAGAACCAGAGCCAGATGCCGCCGAGGCCGATCGCCATGGCGAACATCGGCACGAAGCTGCGCAGGAGGTCGGAGGTGTGCCACTCGGCCTCGCCGCCCTGATGCACCGACGGCGCGAAGAAGAAGACCAGATCGACCACGCGCATGAAGATCATCAGGAGCGCGATGCGCCGCAGCGAGCGCGGCGCGCGCTTGCGCCCGCGCGAGAGCAGCAGCACGAAGGGCAGCGCGAAGTGGAAGAGGATGATCAGGAGCCCCACGAACTGCCAGCCGCCGCGCAGGCGCCGCAGGTAGAACGGTATCTCCTCCGGCAGGTTCCCCGCCCACGTGATGAGGAACTGCGAGAAGGAGAAGTAGGCGTAGAGCATCACGAGCGCGAGCAGAAGCTTGCCCCAGTCGTGGAAGTGCGACGGCTGGTAGGCGTGCGCCATCGGCTCGCGCTCGCGAGAGCCAGGTCGCCACCGTAATCATGAAGGCCAGCGCCGACAGGCCCCACCCGGCCATGATGATGAGGCCGTAGATGGTCGAGAACCAGTGCGGCTCCAGCGACATCCCCCAGTCGATGGCCGCGAACGTCACCGTCAGGCCGAAGAGCAGGATGCCCGGCCCCGAGATGTCCTGCATCTTGCGCCGCACGCGCGGGTCGGCCGACTTGTCCTGCGCCGCCGACCAGCGGTTCAGAATCAGCGCCAGGCCGAACCAGATCGCGAAGTAGATGACGGCGCGGACGATGAAGAACGGGACGTTGAGATACGCGCTCTTGTGCTGAAGCGCCGGGTCGCCCGCGACTATCGCCGGGTCCGACCACTCGTAGACCGAGACGGAGTGGCCGCCCGCTCCGTGCCCGTGCGTCGTGGACGAAGAGCGAGACGACGACGGGGATGAACATCACGGCGCAGAGCGGGATGCAGCGCGTCGCCGCCTCGAACAGCCGGCGGCTCGTGACGGCCCACGCGCCGCCCGTCATGTGGCCGAGGCAGAGCCACGCCAGGCTCCCGACCGAGACGCCCGTCACGAAGAAGAAGCCGACGAGGTACGAGCGCAGGACGTGGACGAGCCCGCCGAAGCCCGCGGCCTGCCCCATCAGGAAGGCCAGCACCGCGCCGACGACGAGGAAGACCACGCCGACGAGCAGCGCGCGCGTCGCGGTAGCGCCCGAGGTCCGCGGGGGCGTCGAAAGTGTGTGTGGTCGTCGCTTCCATCCTAGTGCTGCTCCCCCCCGCGCTGCGACTGCAAAGGCGTGCCGCCCTCGGCCGTGCTCGCCGGCCGGCTGCTCGGCGCGCCGTCTTCACCTTGTTCTGCTCCTCGGGCGAAAGCTCTTCGAGCTTGAGCGCGGCGGCTCAGTTGGAGCGCGCGCAGGTAGGCGATGATCTTCCAGCGGTCTTCCGGCGGAATCTGCGCCGCGTAGTCGGGCATCGCGCCCCAGCCGTTCGTAATCACGTCGAAGAAGTGCGACGCGGGCGTCGTGTTCTCCTGAAGCCGGTCGTCGTAGAAGGAGGGCGGCTTCTGGAAGCCGCGGCGGACGATCATGCCGTCGCCCTCGCCCGTCGCGCCGTGGCAGGCCGTGCAGAAGATCTGGAAGCGCTCGCGCCCGCGCTCCAGCGCCGCCTTGTCGATCGCGACGGGGAACATGTCCGGCCCGCCCGTCGCCGTCGCCGCGCGTCGTGCCGGGCGCGCCGCCCGCGACGTTGCCGCGCACGTTCGCGAGCGCGGCCGCGGCCGCCCCCGTCTGCGTCGTCGGCACGGAGCGCGCCCGCGCCGCCCGCCCGCCTTGCCCGTGTAGAAGTAGTCCTCGCGGTCGCGGTACGCGCGCCCGCCTGGCGCGGCACGGTGCCCTCGACCGTCGCCCGCGACGAAGCCCCGTCGGGGAAGAATTTCTTGTCGCCCGGCTCGTAGTACTCGTACCGCGGCTGATCCTGCATGTCCATGCGGCAGCCCGCAAGACAGAAGACAGAAGACGGAAGCAGATAGGCAGCAGAAGACAGCGGACGCGACGCCGCAGCGACGCGCCTTGCTGCCTCCTGACTCCTGCCTCCTGACTCTGCCTCTCACTTCAGTGTTCGACATCTGTCACCTCACGCGGCCCGAGCGTGCGGAGGAACTCCGCCGTGCGCTCGCGGTCGAACTTGGGGTCGGCCGATTCGACGAGCACGAAGAAGCGGTCGCGCGAGGCGAGCGCGAAGTTCGGCGCGTTGAAGACCGGGTGGTACGGCTCGGGCAGGCCGTTCATCGCGAGCATCCCGAAGACGGCGAAGAGCCCCGCGCCCAGCACCGTGCACTCGAAGGTGATGGGGATGAAGGCGGGCCAACTGTGCAAGGGCTTGCCGCCGACGTTGATCGGGTAGTAGATGACGTGCATGTAGTACTGCATCAGGTAGCCCGCGCGAGCCGCCGAGGATGCCGCCGATGAGCACGATGAGCGACATGTGCGTCTTGTGGACGCCGATGGCCTCCGACAGCTCCTCGACGGGGTAGGGCGAGAAGGCGTCGATGCGCGTGTAGCCCTCCTCGTGGACGCGCCGCGCCGCGGCCACCGCGTCCGAAGGGTTGTCGAACTCGGCCATCAGCCCGTAGGTCGCCGGCCTGACCTTGCGCTTCCCAGCCATTACGCCTCCTCCTCCTTAATCTGCGCGCCGGGCACCATCGTCCGCATCTCGAAGATGGAGATGACGGGCAGGAAGCGGAGGAAGAGCAGCATCAGGAAGAAGAAGAGCCCGATGGTGCCGAAGAACATCGAGAAGTCGAACATCGTCGGCCGGTAGAAGCCCCACGACGAGGGCAGGAAGTCGCGGTGCAGGCTGATCGGGATGATGACGAAACGCTCCAGCCACATCCCGACGTTGACGAACATCGCGATGGCGAAGAGCGCCAAGTTCGAGTGGCGCACGCGCCGCACCCACAGGAACTGCGGCACGATCGACGTTGCAGACGATGAGCGCCCAGTAGAAGAGCGCGTACGGCCCGAAGAAGCGGTTCCGCATCATGAACTCTTCGTACGTGTTCGCGCTGTACCACGCCGTCCACGTCTCCATCATGTAGCCGTAGGCCACGATGAGCCCGGTCGCCAGCATGACCTTCGCCGAGTTGCGCAGGTGGCGCTCGGTGATGAAGTCTTCGAGGCCGTAGAACTTCCTGCAGAGGGATGACCAGCGTCAGCACCATCGCGAAGCCCGCGTAGATGGCGCCCGCGACGAAGTAGGGCGGGAAGATCGTCGCGTGCCAGCCCGGGATGATGCCGATGGCGAAGTCGAAGCTGACGATGGTGTGGACGGAGAGCACGAGCGGCGTCGAGAGCCCCGCGAGCAGCAGGTACGCCATCTCGTAGCGCGCCCAGTGGCGCGCGCTCCCGCGCCAGCCCAGGGAGGCCATGCCGTAGACGATCTGCCCGAAGCGGCTCCGCGCGCGGTCGCGGAGCGTCGCCAGATCCGGAATCAGTCCCGTGTACCAGAAGAGCGCCGAGATGGTGGCGTAGGTCGAGACGGCGAACACGTCCCACATCAGAGGGCTGCGGAACTGCGGCTCGATGCCCATCGTGTTCGGGTAGGGGAAGAGCCAGTAGGCGAGCCACGGCCGCCCCGTGTGCAGCAGCGGGAACATCCCCGCGCAGGCCACGGCGAAGAGCGTCATCGCCTCGGCGAAGCGGTTGATGGAGGTGCGCCACGTCTGCCGGAGCAGCAGCAGGATGGCCGAGATGAGCGTGCCGGCGTGGCCGATGCCGATCCACCAGACGAAGTTGATGATGTCGAACGACCACCCGACCGGCTGGTTGTTGCCCCAGATGCCGATGCCGGTGAAGACGAGGTAGGTGACCGTCAGCATCAACACCTGCACCATCCCGAAGGAGACGGCGAGCCCGATCCACCACGCCATCGGCGTCCGCTTGCGCAGGACGATGGAGCTGATCTTGTCCGTCACCGTCCCGAACGTGTGGCCGGGCTCGATGACGGCGGGCGTGGTGTGGATGCCTACGTCGTCGTGCGCGAAGTCGTATTTCTCCTGCGACATCCCTTACGCCTCCCCTCCGTGTCCGCCTTCGCCGTGACTGGCGCCGCCGCCGCGCCGCCGAGCTCCTCGTTCGGGTTGCGCACCGCGGCGAGGTAGACCGTCCGCGGGCGCGTGTTCAGGTCGGCCAGCAGGTCGTAGCGGCGCTTCTGCGCGTGGAGCTTCGCCACGCGGCTCGTCGGGTCGTTCAGGTCGCCGAAGACGATGGCCTCGGTCGGGCACGTCGGCCTGACACGCGGTCTTGATCTCGCCGTCGCGCACCCGGCGCCCCTCCTTCTCCGACTCGATCTTCGCGTACTCGATGCGCTGGACGCAGTAGGTGCACTTCTCCATCACGCCGCGCGAGCGCACCGAGACCTCCGGGTTGCGCAGCATCTTCAGCGAGGGCGTGTCCCAGTCCTGATAGAGCAGGAAGTTGAAGCGGCGCACCTTGTACGGGCAGTTGTTCGAGCAGTAGCGCGTGCCGACGCAGCGGTTGTAGACCATGTCGTTCAGGCCCTCGCTGCTGTGCACGGTGGCGTGGACGGGGCAGACGGGCTCGCACGGCGCGTTCTCGCAGTGCATGCAGGGCACGGGCATGAAGTAGACGCCGTCGGGCTCTCGGTCGCGCCGCGGAAGTAGGAGTCCACCCGCAGCCAGTGCATCTCGCGCGAGCGCGAGACCTGCTCCTTGCCGACGACGGGGATGTTGTTCTCGGCCTGGCAGGCGACGATGCAGGCGTTGCAGCCGACGCAGGTCGCCGTGTCGATGACCATGCCCCACTTGTAGCCGCGCTTCCCCGCCTCCTCGTTCGCAGAGTAGTCGTAGGGCGGGTACATCGTCGATGCTCCGGCTCGGCGGCGCGGCGGCTGTCGGCTCGTGCGCGGGGGCGAGCGTCGGGTCGTGCGTCCACTCGGCGAAGGTGCCGGCGCGGACGATCTCGCGCCCCTCCATGCGGAAGTGTATCTGCGTGCAGGCGAGCGAGTAGCTGTCGCCCGTCACCTCGACGCCCGAGGCCCGTCCCCGACCACATCGCGTCGGACGTGCGCAGGTCGTAGGCGTTGAAGCCGACGCGCGCCCTCGCGCAGGTTCCCGCCGACGCGGCCCGAGCGCCAGCGGCCGTAGCCGAGGTGGACGGTCACCGACGTCGTCGGGCTGGCCCGGCAGGATGAAGACGGGGACGACCATCTCCGCGTGCATCTTGTTCCCCTTGTCGGGGAGCGCGCGCCCGCGGTACGTGAGCCGCACGGTCTCCGCGTCGATCTCGCCGCCCTTGGCGGTGAGGCGGTTGACGCGGCGCGGCGCGGCGTCTACGAGCGCGCCGTCGGGCGCGGTGCCGACGCCGAGCGCCTCGGCCGTGGCCGGGCTGATGATGGCGACGTTGTCCCACGTCAGCTTCGTCAAGGGCTTGGGCAGCTCCTGCAACCAGCCGTTGTTGGCGAAGCGCCCGTCGTAGATGGTCGGGTCGGTGCGGAAGACGATCTCGAACGCGCCCGCGGGCGCGGCGGGCTGGGCCGGCGCCGGGGCCGGCGGTGGCGTCGCCGCGCCTTGAGCGCCGGCCGCGGGCGGCGCGGCTCCCGCCGCCGCCGCCGGCAGGCTTCCGGGCCGAGTTGGCGACGAAGCCGTCGTTGAGAGCCCTGCGCCACGCGCGCTCGAAAGCGGCGTCGGGCGTCGCCGCCGCCGCGGTCGAAGCCGTAGCGGCCGTCGAAGTCGCCGCGGTCGCGGGAGCGTCGGGAGTGTTCGGGGCCGCGGTCGTCCCGCCGCCCTGCGTCGGGGCCGGGGCGCCGGAGCTGCGCCGGGGCCTGGCGCGGCGCCCGGCGGCCGAGGCGCCGGCGAGCAGAGCGCCGCGCCCTTCGGTCAGCCAGTACTGGCGGACGATGTCGTAGCCGCGTCGGTCGGGGTTGTCCGTGAAGGCCGCGAGCAGTTCGCAGACGCTCTTGCCGTTGTAGAGCGGCGTGATGAGCGGCTGCTGGATGGTGACCGTGCCGTCGTAGGCGCGCGCGTCGCCCCACTCTTCGAGGAAGTGCGTCTGCGGGATGTGCCAGTGGCACAGCTCCGAGGTCTCGTCGTCGTACTGCGAGAGGTGGACGGCGAGGCGCACCTTCTTCATCCGCTCGGCGTCGAGCTTGAGGTCGGCCGGCGTCGTGTAGACGGGGTTGCCGCCGACGATGACGAGGATGTCGACCGCGCCCGCGTCGATCTCGCGCGACGAGCGTGCGCAGGTCGTTCAACTGGTCGGTCGGGTTCTCCTCGACCGGCTCGACGTAGTTGACGGTCTTGCCCGATCGCGCCGAGCGCCGCGTTCATCGCGTGCGCGAGGGCGTGAATCTCCGGCGGCTGCTCGTCGCCCGCGATGACGAGGCACGCGCCCGTTGTGCGCCTTGAGGTCGGCGGCGATCTTGCTTGATCTGGTCGTCGGACGCGGCCGCGCCGCCCGCGAGCGCGGGGCTCGACGCGCCCACGGCCGACGCGAGGCCGCGCACGTAAGCGGCGAACTGGCTCGGACGTGAGCGCGACGCGGTGGTCGGCGAAGTAGCCCGTGTTGGTCGGCGTCGTCTCGATGGCGTAGAGGCGGCAGATCTCGCGCGCGTCGCCGTCGCGTGGCGCGGCGGCGCGAGGCGAAGTCGCGCGCGTAGCGGAGCGCGCCCGGGCCGCATTCGAGGAAGTTCGAGTCGAGCGAAAGCACGCGGTCGGCCGCGGCGAAGTTGTAGACGGGCGTCGCGAAGCCGCCCGCGGCCTGCCGCACACCGAGACTGCCGTTGTTGCCGCCCGCGGGCTCCCACTGATACCAGCGCGCGCCGGGGAAGCGGCGCAGGATGTCGCGCATCTGCGCGCCGACGGTCGGCGAAGTGACGGTCTCGGTCAGGAACCGCAGCCCCGCGCCCTGCTTCCCGCGCTGCCCTTCGAGCGCGGTCAGGATGTCGCCGAGGAAGGCCGTGTAGGGGCGCACCTCGCCGCGGTTGATGATGGTCTGCGAGCGGTCGGGGTCGTAGAGGTCGAGCACCGAAGCCTGCGCGAAGAGGTCGGCCGCGCCCATGGCTAGCCGGGTGGAGGTCGTTCCCCTCGACCTTGATCGGGGCGCCCCATGTAGCTGCGCACGAGCAGCGGCGCCGCGCCGCCGGGGAAAGGCATCGCGGTCGCGAAGTAGAGCGCCTTGCCGGGGACGATCTCCTCGGGCTGGCGGACGTAGGGGACGATGGTCTCGGGCGGCTGGTACGAGCAGCCCGCCAGCCCCGCGAGCGCGAGCGACGCGCCCATCAGCTTGAGGAACGTGCGGCGGTCGGCGCCCTCGTCCCACTCGGAGGCGTGCTGCGGGAACTCCTGGTGCAGAAGCTCCTCGAACTCCTGCGTCCCGGCCAGCTCTTCGAGGCTCTGCCAGTACTCGCGCCCGCGCTTGTCCTGCGAGCTTCGCGCGCACGCCCTCGATGGAGACGGGGCGCTTGCGAATCTGGTACAGCTCGGGGAAAGTGTCTTTGATGTGCATCTCTGCCTATCCTGAGCGGTCTATCTGTGGCACGTCGAGCAGCTCGTCAGCGTGGCCGCGTCGCGGACGCGGTACTCGCGCTTGAGCCTGAGCCCCAGCTCGCGGCGCGCGGGCGCCACGTTCTCGCCGAGGCGGTTCTCCGAGTTGGCCGTGACGTCGTCCTCGGGTCGTCCGTCCCCCGCGTCGCCCTCGATGTTCCAGCCCATGTTGGTGATCTCGTTCCTTCGGGCGCAGGTAGCGCTCGGGCGCGCGGTGGCAGGCCAGGCACCACTCCATCTGAAGCGAGGCGGCCTGGTAGATGGCCGGCATCGTGTCCACGCGCCCGTGGCAGGAGGCGCAGCCCACGCCCTTGTTGACGTGGATGCGAGTGGTTGAAGTAGACGTAGTCGGGCAGGTCGTGGACGCGCGCCCATTCGATGGGCTTGTTGTCGCGGAAGCTGGTGCGGACGATCTCGAGGTACGGGCTCTCGTTCCAGATCTGCGAGTGGCAGTTCATGCAGGTCTTGGTCGGCGGCATGCCGGCCGTGTTCGAGGTCTCGACCGAGGTGTGGCAGTAGCGGCAGTCGATGCCGTCGTCGCCCGTGTGGTGCTTGTGCGAGAACTGGACGGGCTGCTGCACCTCGATGAACTGCCCCGTGTTGTAGGAGGAGCGGTTGATCTCGGCGAGCACCCAGACGCGAGGCGGCGACGAGAAAGATGCCGCCGAAGATGCTGACCTTGGCGATGGTGTTGGTGCTGTGGTGGAAAATCTGCATGCTCTTCCCCGAACCCGTCTTGTGACTCTTGGAACTAGCCCGGCGAGACGAAACCCTCGAACTCTGGTCGGGCGCACACGCGCGCCGCCTGCGGTCTTAACGCCCGACGGCGGGGCGACGCGCGTCCGCGAAAGCCCTTACGGCCGCACCACCAAAATTAAGAACTGCTTGAAGTGCCTTAGTGATACTACTTTTTTCCCCGATGGGCAAGCGCTTATTCAAAATTTGGGTATGATATTGACGCGTACCGCACATTAAGAAATCTAATAAGCCGCGCCCGCCCGAGCCAGAGCGCCCCCGACGACCCCAGTCGGCATTGACCGCAGTGCTGCGGCGCCGCAAACGTTGCACGGCGCCCTAAGCCCAACGTTTCGGCACGAGGACGGGCGAGAATTTCGTTGACAACGTTTTCGGACGGAAGTAGAAGTTCTGCGCGCCGACAAAGCGGCCGCGTATCGCCTTATCCTCGTGTGGCAGTCTCATAAGCTGCTCCCCTCGCAGCCGAGCCCGACACCCGACACCAGACGGCCGTCGAAACCTCGCTGATCAGAGCGCACCGCCCGCAGCGGCGCTGCTCCGCGTCCCCCGTAAAGTTACCCCACATAAGGAGTCAAAAATGGCCGAACTACCTAAGCGAAGAGGCATCTTCGGCATCCTCATGCTGGCTCTGACATGTTTACTCATCGCGCGCTTAGACGGCAGCGGGGCCTCGAACGTCGCGCAGGAGGAGGACCAAAAGGTACTTAAGAAGGGAGAATACCGGGACCCGGTGACCGACCTCGTTAACGTGAAGGTGAAGGGCGTCCCGGTGACCTTCGGCCGGAAGATCGGCGGTGGCCGCGAGTGGCTGAAGGGGCTCACCGTGGGCGTGAAGAACACATCGACGAAGCCCATCGTCTACGTCGAGTTGGAGTTGGTACTCTTCGGCGAAAAGGGCGACCGGGAGGCCACCGGCAAGCGGCCGTTCGTATACCCTCTCTCCTACGGTAACTATAATTACGCCGACCCGAGCCAGCCGCTGGCGCCGGGCGCCCCTACGGGGCGATTGCCCCCGGGGACTCGGTAGACATCGCGCTGACCGACGAGGCGTACGAATCCCTCATCAGCATGTTGTCGCAGAACGCCTACCCGTTGCCCCCGAAGCACGCCGAACTCTCCGTCTCCGATGTCATCTTCGCCGACGGCACCCGGTGGTACAAAAGCATGCGGCTTCAGCGTGACCTGAACAACCCTAAAAAGTGGCTTCGCCTCCGGCAGATAGGGGTGGAGCCGGGGCAGAACAGACCCCGCCCCCGGACACAGACAATCACTTGGGCGGCTCCAACGCCGCCCATTTTTAACTGCTCACTGGACCGGAGGGATGTGGGCCATGTTCTCCCCCCTCCCCGCCTCGATGAAGCTCGTCAAAACCGCCTTGCAGTCTTCAGCGTGCAAAGAGGCGAGGCCCCCCGAACAATTCCCGTGTGGGCCCGAGCTTCCCTTATGCACCGCCCAGAATGACCGTTTACATGATTTTGAAGGCACGGAGGCGCCCACGAGCCGTTCGGCAATTTCACCGCGCAGCCGCCGTCTTCCGAGAAGAACGGCTTCCTCGCGCTGGCCGTCTTCGACGGCGATGCCGACGGGGTGATCGACAAGAGGGACCCTGGTATTCTCCCTGCTGCGCCTCTGGCAGGACGTGAACCACGACGGGGTGTCGCAGGCCGCAGAGTTGCACACGCTTCCGTCGCTCGACGTGGCGCGCATCCACCTGGACTACAAGCGGTCAAAGAAGACGGACGCCTACGGCAACGCCTTCCGCTACCGGGCAAAGGTGGACGACGCGAAGGGAGCGAAGGTCGGCCGCTGGGCGTGGGATGTGATCCTCGTTCCGGGGCAGTAGGCGCGAGTCAATACCTTTGAAGCGCGGGGCGCCCGGCGGACTTGAGTGCCGCCGGGCGCCTCTGTCTTTCACTCCATCAGTCGTCGCCGCTACCGTCGGCCGAAGACGAGGGCGAGGATGACGAGGACGAAGAGGATGACGAGGACGAAGAGGGCGATCTTCCAGACGCTGTAGGGGCGCTCGCCCTGCACCTCGCCGGTGCGGCCGTTGACGACCACCTGATAGACCTTGTCGTTGAAGCGGTAGGCGCCGACGTAGATGGGGAGCAGGAGGTGCTTGAAGGTGACGGCCGAGTACTGCGTCGCGACGTTCGAGACGCGCTGCTCGTCGCCGCCGATGTCGCGCCGCACGTCCGCCTCGATGGCGGGGGCGGCCGTCTGCTTCGCCAGCTCGAAGCCCTCGGCGAGGCTCACCTGATAGCGCTGCGCCTTGTAGCCGGACAGGTATGCGGGCTCGTAGCCGGTCAGCTCCTGCAAGTCCCACGGCTCAAGCGCCGTGAGGCGCTGGGGCGGCAGAGACTTCGTCGCGGGGACGAGGATGTCGTCGAACCAGCGCTCGACCTGCCCCGAAGCGGGGTGCCAGCGCGTGTGGCGCACCTGCCGCGTCCGCTGCTGCTCGCGCCCCTGCGCGTCGCGCTCGGTGTAATGCTCGGTCGTGTAGTAGTGCTCGCCGCGCTCGCCCGTGTAGCGGCTCGCGGTGTAGGCGTCGTAAGTCCAGAAGGGGATGTAGACGCCGCCGACGCCCTCGTGCGCGGCGAGCCGCTTCAGGGCGTTCGGCGCGAACCAGAGCGAGCCGATCCAGTCTCGGATGGAGCCGTCCGCCGCCTCCTGCGTCACGCGGAAGGGGAGGACGCCTTCGGGCGCGAGCACGGGGTCGGCCGAGCGCGGCTGCGCGACGAGTGGGCTGCCGCAGAAGTCGCACTCGCCCGCGACCATCGGCGGCGTAAAGGTGACCGTGGCCCCGCACGTCTGGCAGGCGACTTCGAGCGCGCCCTCGGCGAGCGTCCCCATGCGGTCGGCATGCAGTTGAAGATACTGTTCGTAGGAGCGCTCCTCGACGGCGCCGCCCGTCGGCTCGATGCGCTCCTGCCGCCCGCAGTAAGGGCAGGTCAGGTTCCCGCCCTCCGGCGCGAACTGCAAGTCCGCCCCGCACCCGGGGCAGCGGAAGCGGTGCACTTTCGGTTGGGGTTCTGTCTGTTGCTGCATTCGTCTACCGATTAAGGATCGAGAGTTGCGGGTTGCCGCGACGCCGCCAGACGAAGCCGTCGAGGAGGTAGTGCGTCGCCTGCGGGAGCGCGAGCAGCGGGACGACGAAGACCTTCAGAGACTCCCACTCCCACGCCCCGCCGAAGAGCCACGCGCGCTCGTGCCAGACGCCACGGTCCCACAGAAGCTCCTCCGCGTAGGCCATCACCCACAGCGTCGCGAGGAAGACCGGCCAGCGCGCCAGAGTCCGGTAGACCTTCCCCGTCCGAGCGGCGCGCGCGCGCGCGTACCACCAGACGAGCGCCGCGTAAGGGACGCCGTGGAGAAGGACGTTCGTCACCGTAAAGGCGTAGTCCGAATCGTAAGCGACTATGCCCGCGTACCAGCAGACGGCCGTCGTCAACACCACTAAATCCTTGCCCGGGTTGCCGCGCCCCGCCACGAGCCACGCGTGCGCCGAGCGCACCGCGTACGCCCCGAGCGCGAGACAGTACAGGGGGAACGCGAACGACTCGACCCACGCGGGCACACCCGCGAAGTCGCCCGGCAGGAACCACCAGAAGCGGCGCGGCAGGTGCGCGTGCCAGTACGCGAGCGGGTACAGAGTCGCCATGTAGACGGCCGCCGCGTCCACGCACCACCCGGCGCGCCCGCGCTCGCCCGCGCGCGCGCGGTAGAGCGCCACCCAACCGTACTGCTGCCGCACGAAGTGGAAGACCGCCAGGTACGCGAGCGCCCGCCAGAAGTACGCCTCCGACTCGGAGTAGAGCGCCACCGACAGCACGAACGCTATCGACGGCGCCAGCACGTAGAGCGACAGACGCCGCCTCAACTCTTCCCTGTCGAAGTAGACGCGGAAGGCCGTCGCGTAGACGTGCGCCACGTCCACCAGCAGCACCGCCGGCACCCACGCCCAGTCCGGCGACTCCGACTCCAACACGCCCGCGCGCGCGCCGACCCACAGCAGCAGGAGTGACACCAGCGCGCTCCCGCCGAAGACGCACACGTCCACGCGCGGCGAGAAGAGCCACCGCGAATCTCGACGGCCGGCCGGCGTGGCCTCGTCTCCCCGGGCGGCCGGCACTGCTTCGACGTTGGTTAAAGGTTCGGCGGACATACGCGCGCGGCGGTCGTTGAGTTTATACTGTGCCCGTCCCGCCCGGAAGAAATTTTTTGGACTCTTATCTTACAGGCCGATGACCGAACAGAACGGACACGCCGAGACGGCGAAGCAGCGGCGCGCGCGGCGCGCGCTCGAACGGCAGTTGGACTACCAGCGCGCGAAGGCCGCGAAGGCGCGCGGGCACGAGGCGGACTACGTCGAGGCCATGCGGCAGCGCTCGGCGCGCGTGCGCGAGAAGTTGGAGAGCGTGCGCGCCATCGCGCCGGACGCGCGCGTGCTCGAAGTCGGGAGCGGCGCGCACGGGCTCATCTTCTTCTTCGGGACGACGCGCGGCGTGGGCGTAGACCCTCTGGCCTGCGACTACGCGGCGCTCTTCCCCGCGTGGCAAAACCGCGCGCAGACCCTCGCCGCCGGGGGCGAGCAGTTGCCCTTCGCCGACGCCTCGTTCGACGTGGTGCTCTGCGACAACGTCGTCGATCACGCCGAAGACCCGGCGCGCATCGCGACGGAGCTGACGCGCGTGCTCGCCCCCGGCGGCCTGCTCTACTTCACGGTCAACTTCCACCACGCCGTCTACACGGCCGCCGCGCGACTGCACTCCGCCTGGAACGCCGCGGGCCTGCGCTTCGAGGTCGGCCCGTTCGCGGACCACACCGTCCACCTCACGCTCTCGGCCGCGCGCGCACTCTTCGACGGCCTCCCTCTGCGCGTCCTCGCGGAGAGCGGCAACGTCGCCGACGCCAAACGCGCCGCGCGCCTGCGCCCCCCGCGCCACGCCGGCGACCGCCTCAAACGTCTCTTCTTCAAGAACGCCCTCTACGAACTCGTCGCCGAGCGCAAGCCCTGAACACCGTCAACGCATGCTCTCGGTCTTCAGGCCGCGGGCGGCGAGGACTTCTTCGGCGGCACGCAGGCCGTGGTCGAAGGCTTCTTCAAAGAGGGCGACGCCGGAGAGGTCCGTGTGTGCGAAGTGGACGGGGCCGAAGGGCTTCTGCGCTTGCAGGCGCGCGCCGCCCCACTGGAAGCCGACGCGGGGCCGTATCATCGCGTGCCCCCAGCGCATCACGTCGAGGCGGCGGGTGAGTGTGCGTACGTCGCGGTGGGCGCGTTGTAAGTCTGAGAGCGTGACCTCGGCCCACTCGTCGCGGCCGGCCGAGAGGAGGCGTGCGCGCGCGTCGCGCGGGCTCTGCTCGGTGAGCGGGTAGTAGTAGGTGAAGACCGTCGGGCCGCGGTCCAAGCCCCGCTGGTGCGTGGCCGTGACGTAGCCGAGCGACGGGCTCTCGTAGAGCACGTTGTCCCACGCCGCCGGGAAGCCGAGGCCCGCGCGCGGCCGTTCGGAGAGGAAGAGGTTCGCGACCATCCACGCGCCGTACTCGAACTCCGCGACGTGCGGCGGGCACGCGCCCTCGCGGTAAGACTTCAGCAGGTACTTCGTTAAGAACTGCGGGGCCGCGAAGACGACGCGCTCCGCGCGAAAGCCCACGGCCCCGCGCCCTTCAGGCCCGACCGCGACGACCTCGACGCCGCCGCGATTTCCGACACCACCACTCTCAACCTCGGCCGTCCGTACGTCAGCCACGGCCAGCCCGAGGCGGACGCGCGCGCGCGCCTTCTCATAAAGATGTCGCACGAGGCGGCCGTTGCCTTCGGGCCACGTGAGGAGCGGCTGCGCCTCCGCGCCCGGCCCCTTCATGCGCGAGGCGAAGTAGAAGAGCCCGGCCCACGCGCTCGCCTGCTCCAACGTCAGCCCGTAGTCGTCGCGGCACCCGTAATCGACGAGCCAGCGCAGACGCTCCGACGTGAAGCCGCGCGCGCGCATCCACTCGCCCATCGAGACGCGGTCGAGCGCCGCGACCTCCGCGTCGTCCGAACCACGGGAGACGGGGATGGCGAACGCGCGCCGCCCCTTCGCGTCGCGCCACGCCGCCCACGCGTCAACCTCCGCGTTGAAGTGTTGGAGCTGACGCGCGTCCTCTTCGGTCGCCCCCGCGTGCAGGTAGAGCCCCTCGTACCAGCGCCCGCGGTAGTAGACGCGCTCCTCAGGGTCGCGGCAGAGGAACTGCTCCGCGACGACCGGCTCGCCCGCGGCGTCCGCGCCTTCGAGCACGCCCAACTCTTCGAGCAGCGTGACGAGCGCGCGGTTCTCCCTCTGCGGCGCCGGCAGGTAGTGCGCGCCCCAAGGGTAAGGCACCACGCCGTGCCCCTCGCCCGAACGCGCCGTCCCGCCCGGCTCGGGTTCGAGTTCGAGCAGCACGAAGTCCTCGAAGCCCGCACGCAGAAACCTCCAAGCCGCCGCGAGCCCCGCCACTCCGCCCCCGACGATGACGACGCCCGCCCTCTCCCAGACCTCCGGCTCCGGCCTCAGCCCGTCGCGGATGAGATGGCCCAGACGGTCCGACGCGCCGACCACTTCGCCCTCGGGCAGAGGGGGCGCCGCGTCCCCCCCGCGCCCGCCGCACGCCGCGAGCGCGAACGGCGCGCCGAGGAATGCCGCCAGCAGTTCCCTTCTCGTGAACCCGCGTCCTGCCATTCCAGTCTGCGAGAAGCCTCCGCCCTCAAGCCCCCCAGTGTTTCATAATCAACCTCGCGAACACGATGGCGGTGAGCACCACGACGGCGGCGACGGAGAAGTACCGTAGGAGCTTCGGGACGCGCGCGCGGGGCTGCGCCGAGATGGCGAAGAAGAGCGCGGCGGCGGCCCAGTAGATCGAGTCGAACACGTTCCCCAGAGCCACGAACATAGTGGCGACGGCGACGTAGATTACGACGGCCCTGCGCATCTTCCGGCGCTTCGCGCCCGCGTCCGCGTTCTCCTCGTCCTCCGCCTGCGCGAGGTCGGCGGGCTCCGCCCTCGTCATCTCGCCCGGCGTCGAAGGGCGCGCGGCCGACGCGTACCAACCAGACTCGTCGCCCGTGGGCTTCGAGCGCTCCCGCGTCTTCATCCGCGCCTCCTTGCTCATTCGTAGTGGCGCCACTCGGCCTCGTAGTAGCGCACGAGCGACTGGTTGTCGAGCCGGTTGACCTCGACGGGCACGGGGCCGAGGTCGGCCGAGAGCATGAACATCGCCGGGAGCGAGGCGTCGTCTAAGAACTTCAAAGCGACCGGCGGCGCGTGCGCCGGCACGTCGAACGGCTCGCGGCGCGCGAGCGCGAAGCCCCAGACGCCGAACGAAGGGACGGCCGTGTAGTAGGGCCGCACGCGGAAGCCCGCGGCTTCGAGCGTGCGCATGATGCACCAGTAGGAGTTGCGCGCGAACAGCGGCGACGTGGACTGGACGCTGACGGCCGCGTCGGGCGCGAGCCGCCGCTTGAGCATGCGGTAGAAGCGCGTCGTGTAGAGCTTCCCGAGCGCGAAGCTGTTCGGGTCGGGGAAGTCGACGATGGCCGCGTCGAAGGGGCGCTCGTCGCGCTCCAACCAGATCATCGCGTCCTCGTTGACGACGCGGACGCGCGGGTCCGCGAAGGAGTTCCCGTTCAGACGCGCGAGCGGCGGGAAGCGGCGCGAAAGCTCCGTCATGTCCGGGTCGAGGTCTACGAGCACGACCTCCTCGACGGACGGGTACTTCAAGACCTCGCGCAGGCCGAGCCCGTCGCCGCCGCCGAGGATGAGCACGCGCCTGACCGCGCGTCTGCCGTCGGAGGCGAGCGCCATCGCCGGGTGGACGAGCGCCTCGTGGTAGCGGTACTCGTCGGCCGAAGAGAATTGCAGGTTGCCGTTGAGGAAGAGCTGGAAGCCCGCGCGGTTGCGCGTGACGACGATGCGCTGGTAGTGCGTCGTCTTCGTGTAGACGATGTCGTCGGCGAACATCGCGTCCTCGGCGAGCGAGGTGAGCGCGTCGGCCTTGATGAAGGCGACGGCGAGGAGCGCCATCACCACGCACGCCTGCGCCCGCAGACGCGTCACGCCGCCCGCGATGATGGGCCGCATCAGCCACGTCGCCCACAGCCCGACCCCCGCGTTGAAGAGGCCGAAGAGCAGGCTCGTCCGCACCAAGCCCGAGCCGCGGGACGAGGAAGATCGGGAAGAGCAGCGACGCGATGAGCGCGCCCGCGTAGTCGAAGGCGAGCACGCGCGCGACCAGCTCCTTGAAGTCGAGGTGGTCTTTGAGAATCCGCATCAGCAGCGGAATCTCCAACCCGACGCCCGCGCCGATGAGGAAGACGACGTGTAGAGCACGACCTGAAAGTAGCTCAGGTGCGCGA
Organism: uncultured Acidobacteriota bacterium; assembly: GCA_963726735.1. Lineage (GTDB taxonomy): Bacteria > Acidobacteriota > Blastocatellia > Pyrinomonadales > Pyrinomonadaceae > QHXN01. The sequence continues at coordinate 331,446 of CAVSDM010000016.1, read as the reverse complement.
AGGTCAGGAACAGGAGCGGCGCGGACGACGCCGCCGAGCACCGCGACGGCCAGCTCCACGTCCACGAACCGCCGCGCCAGATCGCCCTCGACGAACCGCGAGAGCCACGACCCCGCGCCCATCGCGAACAGGTAGATGCCGATGATGAGCGAGAACTGCGTGACCGAGTCGCCGAGGACGTACGACGCGAGCGTCCCCGCCAGCAGCTCGTAGACGAGCCCGCAGGTCGCGATGACCAGCACGTTGAGGAAGAGGATGGGCGTGCGGTTCATAAAGCAGTAGGCAGACGGCAGTAGGCGGTTGCCGCGTCAGCGGCGGTTTGAATTTAGCCCGGCCTTTCAAGGCCGGGTCAGGTAGCAATGAACCCGGCCGCGTCGCGTCAGCGACGGTTGAGTTAACGGTCGGCGGCCCCGGCCTTGAAAGGCCGTAAACTCACGCGCCGCCGGCGCGGCGTTAGACGCAGGCACCACATTTCTTTCAACCACTGCCTACTGCCATCTGCCTACTGCCTACTCCTCTCAGCCCTGGATGGCGGCGGCGATGATGATCGAGATGCCGATGATGATGGCGCCGATGACGACGGCCAGCGCGACGTTCTGGTCCTCCTCGATCTCCTTGCGGATGGAGAAGGGCGTGGCCTTCAGGATGATCAGGTAGGCGACGCCGAAGATGAGCAGGCCGAAGGCGGTGAAGATGGCGGTCGTGACGAGCACGGGCGCCAGCTCCTCGAACTTCACCACCAGGCCGAGGGCCTGCGCCGGCGTTGACAGGTTGAGCATCATTTTCCTCCGTGGTAGCCGGAATGCCAGAAGTGGAAAGAGCGGTAGCCGCCCGGCGAGTTGCGCACGTCGGCCGGCAAAGTCTGCCGCGTCGCGGTCGACAATCTCCCACCCGCTCCACGCCGCCGCGCCGTAGAGCAGGAGCGCCGCGCAGCCGAGCAGGAGGTAGAGTTTACTGAGCATGTCGTGTGACCCTTATCTCTTCTTCGCCGCGGGCTTCAGCTCCCGGAGCACGCCCTTCTTGTAGACCCACGTGGTCGGCGGCGGCTTGCGGAAGCCCGGCTCCGACTCCTGACTGAGCTGGTAGTAGCCGGGGAAGCGGAGCGAAAGCTGCTCGTCCGGCAGGAGTTGCAGCGTGATGGTCGGCGAGTCCGAGCAGTCGCCGAACTCCTCCGTCAAACTCACCTTCCCCGCTCCTCGACGCGCACGAGCGGAACTCTCCGGGCAGCCCGAGCCGCCGCTGCCGAGCGACATCAGGACGGCCTCGCCCACCTCAAGGTTGCGGAAGTGCGCGCGGAAGCCCACGTACATGTTGCCGCTGAGGTCATGCACGGCCCTGCCGTTCAGACGCAACTTCCATCCGCAGGTCCGTCTCCTCGCCGAGCCGGACGACGGCGAGCGTGCCCGCCTTCGTCAACAGCGAATCGACCGTCTCCTCCTTCACGGCGAGCGCGACGTTCTCCTGTTTACGAACCGCCTGCGCGCCCGCGGGCGCGGAGAGCGTTAAGAGGACGAGCGCGGCGGCGACGGCCGCGCGGAGGGTCGAACGTTTGTTGTCAGTCATCGCCACCACCGTCGTCGCCGTCCCCCGACGCGTAAGGGTTGAAGGAGCTGTCGGCCCAGCGTCGCCGCTCGAAGCTCGAAGTGCCGGAGGGCGAAGAACACGGGGATGATCGAGAGCGCGACGAGCAGGAGCAGCAGGTTCACCACCCGCGGCACGCCCTGCTCGACGCGCACCGTGAACTGCGGCGGCGACGGCTGGTTCCAGTTCTCCCACTGCGCTTCGAGCCGCATCGTGTAACGCCCCTCGGGCAGCGCCGGCAGGTAGGCCGCCTGCTCCGGGTCGCCCTCGCTCCAGGACTCGCCGTCCTCGACGCCGCGGTAGGACTCCATCGGCAGGTCGAACTGCTGTATGAGCCCGGTCTCCTCGTCGATGAAGTCGCCGGCGACGTAGAGCCAGTTGTTGTCCACGTTCAGCGCGCGCCCCGTCACGCGCAGGTTGCGCCCGCCGGCCAACTGTATCGGGTCGGTGAAGATGACCTGCGTCTTCTCGTTGCCGCCGTCGGCGTCCGCGCCCTGCGCGGCCTGCGCGGCGGCGGCGGCGGCCTGCGCCTGCGCCTGCGCGATGCGCTGACGAACCGCCGCCTGTATCTCCGCGGCCGAGGCGCCCGGGCGCGGCGTGAGCGGCGCCGCGGCGGCGGCGGGCGCGGCCGCGGGCTGCGGTTGCAAGGTGTACGTCTGCTCGAAGACGACCTTGCGCGGCGCCGCCGCCATAAAGAAGAGCCCGAGCCCGAGCGCGGCCAGCATCAAAAGCCCCCAGTAGGCGTAGACCTTCTTGTGCTTCCACGGCTGATTCGGCGCGACCGTCTTCGGCGAAGGAAGGTCAACGCTGAACTTCTTCTCGATCTCCTTAACGGGCGTGTAGGCGCCGAGCGACCAGTTGATCTCCTCGGCCGAGATTTGGCCGCCGCCGCGCGGGACCGCCGCGACCGGGATCTCTTTCGAGAGCATGAGCGGCGCGCTGACGAAGTCGGTGGCGCGCGCCTGCTCGCCCGCCTCGACCCGCCAGTAGAACTCGCCCTCGACGTACTCGACGCGCGCGACCGCGTCCTGAAACACCTTGAAGCTCTTGCCGCCGTGCTCGCGCCGTCGCGCCCGACTCCGAGACCTCGCCCGGCGGCACGTTGGTCACGTAACTCCAGTGCCCGTCCGACTCGACGAGCCAGCGGAAGCCGACCGCGGGGTTATAGAGAAGATACTCCTGCCAGAAGTAGCGCACGCCCTCGAACTCGACGCTCCTGACCATGTAGCCGATGACGGTGAAGGGCCGCCCCTCGAACTCGGCCGTGCCGCCCAGAGGGATGGACTTGCCCCAGCCTTTGCGTTCGAGCGTCTTCAGGTACCGGAGCTTCCCCTGGCTCGCGTCCAGGAGCGAGCCGCAGTTCGGGCACCCGACGCGCTCCGTCCTGTCCGGCGCGCGCAGCTCCAGAGGCCCGCCGCAGTTCGGGCAGCTCAACTGCGTGGCCGCGACGGCGCGCGCCTCGCGCTCCTCCGTGCGTCGCGCGTGCGCGAGCCCCAGTTCGGCCGAGCGTCGTCTCGCGGCCCATGAAGACCTGCGGCGGCAGCTCGCCGTAGTCGAGCGTGCCGAAGACGCCGCCCGCGCCCGAGAGGTCTGCGTAAGGGTATGTCTCGCCCGGCGTGAGCAGGTACGGAATCTCGCCCGCGGCCGCGAGGGCTCGCGCCGTGCCCTTCTCGGCGACGACGGGCGGCGACTGCGAGGGGATGGCCCAGACCTGTTGGCCGAACTGTAGGGAGTCGAACGAGGGGAGCGCGTTGGGCGAAGGGACTTGAATTTGGAAGGTGAGATAGAAGCGCCCCTGCGCCTCGGCGAGCCAGCCCCAGCGCCCGTCGGCGAAGGCCGCGTACCACTCGTCCCAGAAGCCGCCGGCCGCGTGCTGCAACTGCGCGCGCCCCGTCAGCTCGAAGGCCACGCCGAAGTAGACGCCGCGCAGGCCCACTTCGAGCGGCGAGCCCGACTCGGCCACGTCGGCGACTTTCCCCAAGTCCTCGATGCCGCGGTCGGTGCGCGCCACGACCGAGCGGCAGAAGTCGCAGACGACCACGACGGACGAGCCCGTCTTGAACAGAACCTCCGCGCCGCACGCGGGGCAGTTCGCACGCAGCGCCATCAGGCCCCTCCTCCGCTCCGCTCCGCCCGCGCGTGGGACTCTTCGGCCGAGCGGCTGACGCCGCGGGCGCAGACCTCGTCCGCGCCTAGCATCTCGCGCAGGCGCTCGGCCCACGGCCACTCGGGGCGCTCGCGGCAGCAGTAGAGGTTGAAGGTGGCGACGCCGAACTCGGGGTAGGTGTGACAGGCGAGGTGCGACTCGGTCAGCATGGCGAGGCCCGTGACGCCGCCCTCGCCGGGGAACTTGTGCCACTGCGGCTCGCCCACGACGAGCAGGCCCAGTTCCCCGACCGCGCGCGCGAAGACCGCGCGCAAACGTCCCACGTCGCGCAGCGCCTCGGCGTCGCACCCCGACGCCTCGATGAGCCATTCCGTCCCGACAGTCAACATGGCTAGGAGAAGAACGATAAGAGCGGCGGTTTCCGGTCTGGGCCGAACGCGTGCGAGGATAGGATAAGAGCCGACCCTTTGCAACACCCTTCTTGCGCGGCGGCGCAAGCCGCGGCCGGACGCGCCGTTCTAAACCCGAGTCTCGGCCAGCAACACTTTCAACCAGGAGACCTAAGATGAAGAAGCCGCTCCGACTCTTCCACGCCCTGCTCCTTGCCCTGTCGGCGTTACCAACTCACGCACTGGCGCAGTCGCAGGGCGCGGCCGCGCACCTGACCGTCTACGACGCGGGCGTCGCCGAAGTTCTCGAAGAGCGCACGGTCGCGCTTCAGCCCGGCCTCAACCAAGTCGAGTGGCGCAGCCTCATGCCCAAAGCCAACACGCGCACGCTGCGCGTGACGGCCGACGATGCGGAGGTCGTGCGCGTGGACGTGACCTACGACGGCGTCGAGGTGCGCGGCCAGCGCTCGCCCGTCCTGCACCTCTTCATCCAGAACCGCGGGCGCGCCGGACAGCGCCGCGTGCAGGTGGACTACCTCGCGCCCGACATCAGCTGGCGCGGCGACTACTCGCTCGTCCTCGACCCGACGCAGAACGGTGCGCCGCCCGCGGCCGCGTCGCTCGACTCGTGGGTCTCGGTCTACAACAACACGGGGACGGACGTGCGCGGCGGCACCGTGGACCTCGTCGCGGGCGAGATCGCGCTGCTCAACGACAGCGGCGGATACCGGCAGAGCGAGGAGGTGACGGTCACGTCGCAGATGAACGTCATGCGCACCGAGAGCGAGGTGCTGTCGCCGCCTGACTCGTCGGCCGAGGCGACGGGCTTAAGCGCCTTCAGCCGCTTCCGCCTCGGGCGCGACGTGGCCTTGAACGCGAACGCCCCCGTCAGCCGCCTGCCGCTCTTCCAGGGCCAGCGCCTCTCGGTCACGCAGCGCAACGTCTTCGAGAACGAATACGCCACGCAGACGCTCGCGCGCGGCGGCTTCGTGCTCATCCCGAGGGGCTTAGAGGTGCGCCTCGTCTCGAAGAACCCGGCCGAGGTGCCGATGCCCGCGGGGCAGGTCACCATCTACGCGCGCACCGGCCCGGTCGCGCAGGTCGTCGGCCAAGACCGCATCCCCCTGACGCCGCCGGGCGGCGAGTTCAGCGTCACGCAGGGTCGCTCCTCGACGCTCTTCGGCACGCGCCGCATCCTCGAACGCCGGCAGGTCGAGTTCAAGAACGAGCAGGGCAGCACGCGCTATAAGATCGTCACGCGCGTCGAGATCGTGCTGACCAACCGCGGCGCCCTCGAAGCGGAGGCGTTAGTCCGCGAGGGCGTCGAGCCGTACAACGACAACCAATGGACGGTCGTCGAGCCTTCGGCGCCGGCCGAACGCCTCTCGGCCAACACCTTCCAGATGCGAGTCCGCGTCCCGGCCGGCGGCAAGACGACCGTCACCTACACCGTCGAGAACAAGTGAACACGCACATGAAGAGGACGCACATGCCGACGACCTGCCGCCTCCTTCTCTTCCTCGTCGCGCTCTGCCTGAGCGCGGCGGCGCAACCGTCGAAAGAGCAGGCGAAAGCGTTCGAGCCCGACGCGGCGCAGCGCGCCGAGGCGGCGCGTCTGCGCGGCGCGCTCGCGGCGGCGGTCGGCGAGCACTTCGAGGTCGCGCGCGACCGGCTCACACGCCGTTCCAACTGGCACGGCGGGGGCACCTACTGGCTCGCACACCTGCGCGCGCGGCGGCCCGGCGGGTTCCAGTTGGGCTACAGGTACAGGTACAACGACCGCGTCAACCCGCACGACCCGCTCTACACCTTCGTCGAGCACAAGACGTTCGTCAACGTCGGCCCCGTCGGCTGCGCGCGCAGGCCGCGCTCCAACTCGGTCTGCGTCGGAGACACCGTCATCCTGCCCGTCGTCTTCAACGACTACACCGAGCACACGTTCCAGCTTGAGGCGCAGCCGTACGCGCCCGCCGACGCCGCCACCGAGAAGAGCCTGCGCGAGATGGAGGACGGCAGCCTCCACCGCGAGCCGGTCCACAACCCCGCCGGGGAGTTCATGAGATACGTCGGCCGCCGCGTGTACTACAGCCCGCACCGCGCGCCCGGCTACACGATGACCTTCCACGCGACCTTCGAGGCCGTCAAGCCCGGCGCCTTCAACCTCGCCGTCACGATGCCGGCGTCCGCGGACGCCGCGGACGGGCCGAAGACCCTCGCCGAGACGGCCGGCGCGCGCGCCGTGCCCGTGGTCGTCGTCGCGCCGGGGACGCCCATCACCGTCATCTCTTCAGGCGACAACGTCCACGGCTACACCGAGCGTTTTTCCTCAAGCGGCGGCGGCAACAGCTACCGGACGACGCCCGTCATCCTTCAGGTCGGCGAACGCCTCACGCTCGAATACCTCAAATATAGCCGCCGCGGCCTCTCCGCGCGCGGCGAGAAGGAGGAGGCGCTCGAAGCGACCGTCAAGCAGCAGGCGCCGGCCATCACCCTCCTGCCCTTCTACGTAGACCCCGCGCTCGACTTCAACGAGTGGCTCGTCGAATTCCTCCCGCCGTCGCGGCGCGAGTGAGAAGGGTTAACCGCCGCAGACACGGAGGCACGGCTTGAAGACGAACGACCTCAGGCCGTGCCTCCGTGTCTGCGGCGGTTAATTTCTCATCGGCCTTCCGCCGCGTGCTATGATGCGGCCGTTCAAACGGGGGCGATAATTTCAGATGCTCTATCTCTCGCAAGTGCTGGGCCGGCCCATCCGCGAGGTCGAGGGCGAGCGGGTGGCGACGCTCAAGGACGTGATCGTCCGTCTGGGCTCCGACCATCCGCCGGTGACGGGGCTCGTGGCGCGCTACCGCCGCCGGGACTTCTTCGTCCCGCGCGCCCGCGTCGCGCGCATCGACGTGAGCGGCGTCCGGCTCAGCTCGGACATCCTCGACCTGCGCCGCTTCGCGCGGCGCGAAGGCGAGGTGCTCTTAGCCCGCGACGTGCTCGACAAGCAGCTCATCGACGTGGACGGCAAGCGCGTCGTGCGCGTCAACGACGTGCAGCTTATCGAGTCGGGCGGCGAGTGGCTCGTCACCGGCGCCGACGTGACGCTCGCGGGGCTCTGGCGCCGTCTCACCCCGCACAACTTCATCGGCACCGACCGCCCCGTCGAGGTCATCGACTGGGCCGACGTAGGGTACTTGGCCACCGACGCCGCGACCGTCCAGTTGAAGTCCTCGCGCGACAAACTCTCGCGCCTCCACCCCGTCGAGATCGCGCGCCTCGCCGAGGCCCTCTCGCGCCACCACGGCTCCGAGGTCATCGAGGCCCTCGACGACGAGACGGCCGCCGAGACTTTGGAAGAGATGCACGCCGAAGACCAGGCGCGCATCATCGGCGACATGGAGGAGGAGCGCGCCGCCGACATCCTCGAACACATGTCGCCCGACGAGGCGGCGGACGTTTTGGGCGACCTCCCCGAGGAGAAGGCCGAAGACCTGCTCGAACGCATGGAGCACGAGGAGAAGGCCGACGTGCGGGAGCTGCTCCCCTACGAGGACGACGAGGCCGGGCGGCCTCATGACGACCGAGTTCGTCGTGCTCCCCAGGCACCTGACGGCGGGCGAGGCGCTGGCGCGTCTGCGCGAGATGGCCGAGACGCCGAACATGATCTACTACCTCTACGTCGTCGAGGACGAGGAGTCCTGGCGGCTCTGCGGCGTCATCGCCCTCCGGAGCCTCATCCTCGCCGACCCGGAATACCGGCTCTCGCAGGTCATGCGCGACGAGTTCCAGTTCGCGCACCCCAAAGACTCCGCGCGCGAGGTCGCCGAGACCATCGCCGAGTACAACCTCCTCGCGCTGCCCGTCGTGGACGACGCCGGGGACATCGCCGGCATCGTCACCGTGGACGACGCCATGGAATACCTCCTCCCCAAAGACTGGCGCCCGAGATTGCCGAGGGTGTTCGGTTAAGCAGTCGTGGAGAAGACGCTTGAAATCATCAACCGCATGGAGGCGGAGGGCCGCATCGGGCGGTACGCCATCGGCGGCGCGATAGCCTCCATCTTTTACGTGGAGCCGTTCGCGACGTTCGACCTCGACATCTTCTTCGCGGTGGACCTGTCGGGCGGCCTGGTGATGATGACGCCGGTCTATGATTACCTGGCGGCCGCGGGTTATGAGGCGAAGGGTGAGGCCATCAACATCGAAGGCTGGCCTGTGCAGTTTATACCGACCTATAATCCGCTGGCGGCCGAAGCGGTAGAGCAGGCAGTCGGGATTAAATTCAAGGGCACGCCGACGCGCGTGTTGAGCGCCGAGCACCTCGTCGCCATCATGGTGCAAACCGGCAGGGAGAAGGACTACGCTCGCGCGGCGAGGTTTCTTGAAGAGGGCGTGATCAACGTTGAGCGCCTGACGGACATCCTGTCGCGCCACGGGTTGGCCGACAAGTGGCACGAGTTCTCAAGTGAGTCTGGAAGATGAGCGGAGAGATAGACATTTCAGAGATACTTGAGCAGAAGGCCGCGCGCAGGCGGCGACTGGCTAAGCTCCCCTTCGAGGAGAAGGTCGAGATCGTCCGGCGTTTGCAGGAGTTGAGTCGGGAGATTAAAGAGAGCCGGGACGAGAACGAGGGGCTACGGCGCCCCGCCCGGGAGTCGGCGGGCGAGAGCTGACAAGTTTCTTATGACTGCTGACGGGGAACCTCCGAGTGGCTTCGACGCGCGCAGAGAGTGTGCGGGACGCGGGTCGCCGTTTGTGGCGGCGCGGCTCGCGGCGCGTGCAGCGCGCGGCGGCGCGGCGGCGCGGGCTTCTGGCCTACCTCGCCGTCATCGGCCCCGGGATGATCGCCGCCAACGCGGGTAACGACGCGGGCGGCATCGCCACCTACGCCTCGGCCGGGGCCGACTACGGCTACAACCTCCTCTGGACTCTCATCCCGCTGGTCTTAGCCCTCGGCATCGTGCAGGAGACCTGCGCGCGGATGGGCGCGGTGACGGGCAAGGGTCTGTCCGACCTCATCCGCGAGCAGTTCGGCGTGCGCTGGACGGTGCTGGTGATGCTGGCGCTCCTCGTCGCGAACGGCGGCGTGACGGTCTCGGAGTTCGTCGGCATCGCGGCGGCGACCGAGCTGTTCGGCGTGCCGCGCTTCGTCTCGGTGCCGCTCGCGGCCTTCGCCGTGTGGTGGCTGGTGGTGAAGGGCTCTTACCGTCGGGTCGAGCGCGTCTTCCTCCTGATGTCGCTCGTCTTCCTCGGCTACGTCGTCTCGGCCTTCCTCGCGCGCCCCGACTGGGGCGAGGTCGCGCGCGGGTTCGCGCGGCCGCAGGTGGACTTCAACGCGGGCTACCTCTTCACGGTCGTCGCGCTCATCGGCACGACCATCTCGCCCTACATGCAGGTCTTCGTCCAGTCCTCCGTGGTCGAGAAGGGCGTGGACGAGGAGGACTACCACCTGACGCGCGTGGACGTGTGGGTGGGGACGGTCTTCGCCATCGCCGTCGCCTTCTTCATCATGGTGGCGACGGCCGCGACGCTCCACCACGCGGGCGTCCGCATCGAGTCGGCCGAGCAGGCGGCGCGCGCGCTCGAACCGCTGGCGGGGCCTTACGCGAAGACGCTCTTCGGCGTCGGCCTCTTCGGCGCGTCGATGCTGGCGGCGGCCGTGCTGCCGCTCTCGACGGCCTACTCGATCAGCGAGGCGCTGGGGTTCGAGAAGGGGGTCTCGCGCACCTTCCGCGAGGCGCCGATCTTCGTCGGCATCTTCACGTTCCTGATCGTGGTCGGCGGGGCTGGTGGCGATGATCCCCGGCGTGCCGCTCTTCCGCGTGCTGCTGGCGACGCAGGTCATCAACGGGCTGCTGCTGCCCGTCCTGCTCGTCTCCGTCCTGCGGCTCGCCAACGACCGCGAATTGATGGGTGCGCACGCGAACGGGCGGGTCTATAATGCGGCCTCGTGGCTGACCGTACTGGTCGTCTCCGCCCTGTCGCTTCTCTTTATCGCGACCCGGATTTTCAATTTTTAAGCAGGCGGCCGCCGCGTCAGCGGCGGGTGAATGTAGCCCGGCCTTTCAAGGCCGGGTAAATCGCATCGAAGGCTGCTGCGTCGCGTCAGCGACGGTTGAGTCGATGAGACCCGCTCAGGCGTCGCTGACGCGACGCACACCTTATTAACGGCCGGCGGCCCCGGCCTTGAAAGGCCGGGCTAGATTCATGCGCCGCTGACGCGGCTTGCTGCCTACTGCCTACTCTCTTCCGATGAGTCGCCCTCCGCTCAAAAATCAGATCGCGGTGCCGCTCGTGCTGGCGGCGGTCTTCGGGCTGGCGTGGTACGTGCTCTCGCGGCTCATGCCGGAGCTGCCCGCGGGCTCGAACGAGCAGCAGCGGATGGCGCACGCGGCGAACGAGTGGGCGGTCGCGCTCGTCCAGATCGTCTTCTGGATGAGCCTCGCGCTCATGGCCGTGCGCGCGCTCAACGAGCTGGCCTTCTTCATCTTCCGCAAGCGCAAGGGCTACGACGCGCCGAGCCTGATGCGCGACCTCTTCTCGCTCGTCCTCTACGTGACGTTGGGCGCCGTCATCCTCAAGTACACGCTCGACCTCTCGTTCGGGGCGCTGCTGCCGGGCTCGGCCCTCCTCGGCATCGTCCTCGGCCTCGCCTTGCAGGACACGCTCGGCAACCTCTTCTCGGGCATCTCGCTCCACGCCGACAAGCCGTTCCAGGTGGGCGACGTGATCACCGTCGGCAAGCACACGCGGCGTCGTCATGTCGATCACGTGGCGCGCCGTCAAGATCAAGACCTTCTCGAACCACATCGTGCTGGTGAGCAACACCGGCATCGCCAAGGAGTCCATCGAGGTCTGCCCGCGCGACAACCAGAACGCGCGCATCGTCTTCTTCAGCGCGGCCTACACCGACTCGCCCGTCAGGGTCATCCACGCCGTGCGCGAGGCCGTGCGCGAGGCCGACAACGTCCTGCGCTACATCACGCCGGTCGTGCGCATCCGCGGCCTCGGCGACTCGGGCGTCGAGTACGAGGTCAAGTACTGGCTCTCGGACTACTCGCGCTACAACGACACGGACGCGCTCGTCCGCCAGCGCATCTGGTACGCCTTCCGCCGCAACGGCTTCACCTTCCCCTTCCCCACGCGCACGCTCTACATGGAGCCGCCCGCGGCCGCGGGCGGCGACGGGCGCGACGCCGAGACGCTGGCCGAACTGCTCTCGGCCGTGGACATCTTCTCGCCGCTCACGCCCGTCGAGCTGAACGCGCTGGCGGCCTCCTCCGCGAACCACGTCTACGCGCCCGGCGAGACGATCATCCGCGCGGGCGACGACGGCGACTCGATGTTCGTCGTCAGCCGCGGGGGCGTGGACGTGCGCGTGGACTCGAACGGCGCGCCGCGCACCATCAACCAGCTCGGCGAGGGCGGCTTCTTCGGCGAGATGGCGCTCTTCACCGGCGAGCCGCGCACGGCCAACGTCGTCGCCGCCGAGGAGACCGTGGTCCTGGAGATCGGCCACGACGCGATGCGCGGACTCTTCCAGACCAACCCCGCCCTCGTCGAGGCCCTGAGCCGCGCCATCAACGAACGCCGCGCCGGCCTCCTCGCCAACGCCGCCGCCCCCTCCGGCGACGAAGAGACACACGACGGACTCCTCTCCAGAATCAAACGCTTCTTCCGGCTCGACTGAACAGATGAGGACGACCAGACTCTTATGCGCGGCCGCCTGCCTCCTGCTCGGCGTCCGCGCGGGCGCCCACGCGCAGACTCGTGTCGTGGCGCAGGGCATCGGCACGCAGACGCAGGTCAAATACCTCTCCGGGACGGGTAAGGACGACGCCGTCGAGTGGGACTTCTACTGCACCGGAGGGCGGCAAAGCGGCGCGTGGGCGAAGATTCCGGTGCCCTCGAACTGGGAGCAGCACGGCTTCGGCGCGTACAACTTCGGGCGGCCGCACGACGAGCAGAAGAACCCAGTCGCGCGCGAGCAGGGGAAGTACCGTCTGCGCTTCCTCGTCCCCGAGGGCTGGCGGGGCAGGGTCGTCCGCCTCGTCTTCGACGGCGTGATGACCGACGCGGAAGTGTCGGTCAACGGTCAGTCCGCCGGCCCCACGCATCAAGGCTCCTTCTACCGTTTCAAGTACGACATCACCCCGCTCCTCAAGTACGGCGCCGAGAACCTCCTCGAAGTCAACGTCAGTAAACTCTCCGCGAACGAGAGCGTGAACCGCGCCGAGCGCTTCGGCTCGGACTACTGGGTCTTCGGCGGCATCTTCCGGCCCGTCTACCTCGAAGCGCTGCCCGCCGCCCACATCGACCGGACTGCGATAGACGCGCGCGCCGACGGCAGTTTCTCCGTTGACGTGTACCTCGGGGGTAACGTCACGTACGGCGGCGTGTCGGCGCAAATCCTCGACGCGCGCGGCGCACCGGTCGGCATGCCGTTCGGCGCCGACGTGAGCCGCGGCAACACGTCCGTCAGGCTCCAGACCAGGATCGCCGCGCCGAAGCTCTGGACGGCGGAGACGCCGAACCTCTACCGCATTCACCTCACGCTGTCGCAGGAGTCGAAGAGCACGCACGACGTTACCGAGCGCTTCGGCTTCCGCACGTTCGAGGTAAGGCCGGGCGACGGGCTCTACCTCAACGGCCGTCGCATCACTCTGAAGGGCACGAACCGGCACTCCTTCTGGCCCGAGTCGGGGCGCACGACGAGCCGCAAAGTCAGTTACGACGACGCGCGTCTGCTCAAGGAGATGAACAACAACGCCGTGCGCATGTCGCACTACCCGCCCGACACGCACTTCCTCGAAGCGTGCGACGAGCTGGGTCTTTACGTCCTGGACGAGCTGGGCGGCTGGCAACGCGCTTACGACGCGGAGACGGGGCGGAAACTGATCGGCGAGCTGGTGCGGCGCGACGTGAACCACCCCTCGATACTCTTCTGGGACAACGGCAACGAGGGCGGCTGGAACCGTGAGAACGACGGCGAGTTCGCGAAGTGGGACCCGCAGCGACGCCCGGTGCTCCACCCGTGGGAGTTGGCCGGCGGCGTCGATACGAATCACTACGAAACTTACGAGAGCCACGCGCGGCTCGCCGCGGGGCCGAACGTCTACATGCCGACCGAGTTCCTGCACGCGCTCTACGACGGCGGCGGGGGCGCGGCGCTCTGGGACTACTGGGAGGTCATGCGCAAGAGCCGCATGCGCGCGGGCGGCTTCATCTGGGCGTTGCTCGACGAGTGCGTCGCGCGCACGGACCGCGGCGGCCGTCTCGACTGTTCCGGCAATCAGGGCGCCGACGGCGTCGTCGGCCCGCACCGCGAGCGCGAGGGCAGCTTCTACGCCGTCCGCGAAATCTGGTCGCCCGTGCAGATAACGGGGCCGCAGGAGTTAACGGAAGCCCCGAGCGTCTCCTTCGCCCTGGAGAACCGCTTCGACTTCACCGACCTCGACGAATGCACCTTCGAGTGGAGACTCGCGCGCTTCCCCACTCCTTATGAGGCGAGATCGGGCCACGTCACTTTAGCCGCGGGCAGATTCAAAGGGCCGCACGTCCCGCCGCACGGCGCGGGAGAACTGCGGCTCGAACTGCCGCCGCCCAGACGGCGCGCCGACGCGCTCTATCTCACCGCGAAAGACCCGGCGGGGCGCGAACTCTGGACGTGGTCCTGGGGGTTGAAGCGCGCGCCCGCCGCGCCGCGCTCGGCGAAAGGAGAGGTCTCGACGAGGGAAGAGGGCGGCGCGCTCTTCGTGCAGACAGGTGCGCTCGAACTGCGCTTCGACAGACGTTCGGGCCTGCTCGCCGAAGTCCGCAGCCGCGGCACGTTAATGCCCTTCGGCAACGGCCCGCGCTTCCTGGCCTTCCGCCGCGACGGACGCAGGTTCGCGGACATCTCCGGGCCGTCCGAAAAGATTTTCTTCGAGCCACACATGAAGGGCGGCGACCTCGTCGTCGATGTGCATTACAACGGCGCCCTCAAACGTGCGCGCTGGCGCGTCTCGCCGGGCGGCGTCGTGCGGCTCGACTACGAGTACGCGTTCGACGGCGCGGTCGATCTGCTCGGCGTGCAGTTCGACGCGCCCGAGGGTGAGGTGCGCTCCTTACGCTGGCTCGGGCGCGGGCCGTACCGCGTCTGGCAGAACCGCACGCACGGCACGCGGCTCGACGTGTGGGAGCGCCGCTACGACGACACGACTCCCGGCGAGGGCTGGGGCTACCCCGAGTTCAAGGGCTACTTCGCCGGCTGGCGCTGGGCCGCCTTCGAGACGACGGCCGGCGTCGTCACCGTCTTCAAAGAGTCGGGCGACTCACACCTCGGCGTCTACAGACCGAAGGACGGCCGCGACGGCCTGCTCGACCTCCCCGAGACCGGCCTCGCCGTCCTCCACGTCGTCCCCGCCGTCGGGAGCAAGTTCCAACCGCCCGACCAACTCGGCCCGCAGTCGCAGCAGCGGCACGTCTCCGGCACGACCCGCGGGTCGTTGCTCTTCCGCTTCGACCCCGCTGCTAAAAAGTAGAAGTGAGGACGAAGAACGGCGCGGCCCTCTTCAAACGTTTGAAGAGGGCCGCGCCGTCTCTACTTCTTAACTTCTCTCTTCGACCTTGAACTCAGGCCGCGCTCCGCGTGACCTGAGCCCCGCACTCGTCGCGCGGCTCAGCCCGCTTCCCCCCGCGCACACGCGCGAGCAGCAGCGCGACCTCCTTCGGCGAGGTCTTCACCAGCGCCACGCCGAGCAGGATGACGAGCGCCGCGCCCGCCTCGCGCCAGCCGAGCGGCTCCGAAAGAATGAACCAGCCGAGCGAGAGCGCCACCAGAGGGTTCACGTACGAGTAGGTCGAGACCAGCGGCAAAGGCAGCTTCTGTATCGCGTACATGTAAGCGCTGTAGGCCACAATCGACCCGAACACGACGAGGTACAGCAACGCGCCGGCGCTCCGCGCGCTGAAATGCATCCCCGACCACTCGCCCACGAGCGTGCCCGCCAGAGTCAAAACCACCCCCGCCCAGAGCATC
Source organism: uncultured Acidobacteriota bacterium (assembly GCA_963726735.1). Taxonomy (GTDB): domain Bacteria; phylum Acidobacteriota; class Blastocatellia; order Pyrinomonadales; family Pyrinomonadaceae; genus QHXN01. Next base: position 316,361 of record CAVSDM010000016.1, on the reverse strand, counting down.
TGCACCGCCGAAGCCATCAGCGGCGAGACCCCTACGGGGCGCAGCTTCGAGTAGAGCGAGCCCGCCTGCCAGAAGAAACTCCCGATCTGGATGATGACGACGCCGAGCACGTACTTACCGTTCAGTTCCGCCCCGAAGAGCTTCGGCCCGACGAGCATCGCCAGCCCCCCGAAGCCCACGGCCATCCCGAGCAGGCCCCGCAGGCCGACGCGCTCGCCGTCCTTCTGAAAGCGCTCAAGCGCCGCCGCCCAGAACGGCGAGGTCGCCACCAGAAGCGCCGCCATCCCGCTCGGCACCCACTGCTCGGCCCACACGACCGCCCCGTTCCCCACGCCGAGCAGCATCAACCCCACCACGCCCAGGTGGAACCACTCGCGCCCGATGGGCAGGCGCGCGCCCCTCTGCCGGCTCATGACGAAGAAGAGCACGCCGCCCGCGATGAGAAAGCGCAGCCCCGCGAAGAGCGTCGGCTGAAAACTCTCCAGCCCGACGGCAATCGCCAGATACGTCGTCCCCCAGAAGAAACAGACCGCCGCCCACGCGCCGTATGCCCCCAACTTCTCCCTGCCCATCTCACTCACCCGCCCTTTCCCTGTTCACCGGCAGCACCGTAGACTCCTTAACAGTCTTCAGCACGATGGTCGTCCGCGTGCTCCTGATCGCCTTGAAACGCCCCAGCTCGTCGCGCAGAAATCGGTAGAGGTCGTCCGTGTCGCGCGCGCGCACCTTCAACAGAAAACAGTCTTCGCCCGCGAGGTGGTGCAATTCCAGCACCGACGGCAACGCCGCCAGCTCCTCGCCCGTCCCTTCGGCGCGCCCGACCAAATCCTCCGGGTCTTCCACCCGCAGGAAGATGAAGGCCACGAGCCCGAGCCCCAGCGCGTGCGGGTCGAGAATCGCCGTGTAGCCCTTAATCAGGCCGCGCTCCTCCAACTTACGCACGCGCTCAAGTGTGGCCGAAGGGGTCAGCTCGACGACGCGCGCCAGTTCCACGTTGGTCGTCCGCCCGTCCTTCTGGAGAATCTCCAGAATCTTCGCGTCCTTCTCGTCAAGTATCCCAGCCATCTTCTTCCTTTACGAACCCCCGAGCCGTCACGTTCCGTCAAATTCGGTAAAAAGCGCGAATCGCCGCTTATCATACGCCACAATAAGCAAATAGTCAATAAATATTCCCCCTAATAGAATTTATAGAGCAATAAACGCGGCGACGGCTGTTGCCGTCGGGCCGGGGCAACCCGGGAATTTCCCCGTTCATCCATAGACTTGACAAGAAGGGACTCAATATTTATTATTCCTCCGTGCTCACGCATTGAGGATCGCCCCGGTACCTCTCCGAGAGGGCCGGAGGGGCTGCAAAAAATTCTCTCTGGAGGTAAAAAAATCATGAGCATCACACGTTACGACCCCTTCCGCGACCTGAAGACCTTGCAGGACGAGGTCAACCGCCTCTTCTCCACCAACTTCTCGCGCGGCTTCGGCGACGAGGGCATCGCCCGCGGCGCCTGGACGCCGAACGTTGACATCTTCGAGAACAAGGACGAGATCGTCCTCGAAGCCGAACTCCCCGGCATGAACCGCGAGGACTTCGAGCTGACCATCGAGAACAGCGTCCTGACGCTGCGCGGCGAGCGCCGCTTCGAGAAGAGGGACGAGGCCGACAACTACCACCGCGTCGAGCGCGCCTACGGCTCGTTCACGCGCTCCTTCACGCTGCCGCAGACCGTCTCGGGCGAGGGCGCCACGGCCGAGTACAAGAACGGCGTGCTGCGCGTCGCGCTCCGCAAGCGCGAGGAGGTGAAGGCCCGCCGCATCGAGGTCAAGGGCGAGTCGGCCGAAGGCCAGACCCCGAAGACCATCGAGGCGAAGCCCGAGCAGTCCGCGGCCAGGGCCCAGGCGAACACGTCCAACGCCTAACCCGGCAGGAAACCTTCGGCGGCCAGCCCGACGGTCAGGAGCCACGGAAGCCGAAACTTCCGCGGCCACCCGACGCGGCTGGCCGCTCAGGTTTCAGACCGAGTCGGCGGAAGCGGTATTTTTTTTGAGAAGTAGTCGGTAAAGATTTCCCCGAGGCAATCATGCGTCTAGAACGTTTCACACTGCGCGGCCAGGAGGCCATCCAGTCGGCCATCGAGGCGGCCGAGCGCAACCAGCACCAGCAGGTCGAGCCCGAACACCTCCTGCTCGCCATGCTCGAACAGCCCGAAGGCGTCGTCCGGCCCCTGCTCGGCAAGCTCGGCGCGAACTTGCAGGTCGTCTTGAACGACCTACAGGCGGCCGTCGCGCGCCTGCCGAAGGTGCAGGGCGGCTCAGCAGTACTTCAGCCCGCGCATCACGCAGGTCTTCCAGGCCGCGCAGAAGGAGGCCGAGCAGATGCAGGACGAGTACGTCTCGACCGAGCACCTGCTCCTCGCCATCACGGCCGAGAAGGACGGCGCGGCGGGGCGCATCCTGCGCCAGCACGGCGTCAACCGCGACGACCTCTTCAAGGTCATCGAGCAGACGCGCGGCGGCGTCCGCGTCACCGACCAGAACGCGGAGGCCAACTATCAGGCGCTCTCGAAGTACGCGAAAGACCTGACGGAGCTCGCGCGCCAGGGCAAGCTCGACCCGGTCATCGGCCGCGACGACGAGATACGCCGCACCGTCCAGGTCTTTACGCGCCGGACGAAGAACAACCCCGTGCTCATCGGCGAGCCGGGCGTCGGCAAGACGGCGATTGTCGAAGGCTTGGCGCAGCGCATCGTCTCGGGCGACGTGCCCGAAACGCTGCGCAACAAGCGGCTCGTCGGGCTCGACCTCGGCTCGATGCTCGCCGGCGCGAAGTACCGCGGCGAGTTTGAAGACCGTCTGAAGTCCGTCCTGAAAGAGATAGAGAACGCGCAGGGCCAGATCGTCCTCTTCATCGACGAGCTGCACACGCTGGTCGGCGCGGGCGCGGCCGAGGGCGCCATTGACGCGTCGAACATGCTGAAGCCCGCGCTCGCGCGCGGCGAGCTGCGCTGCGTCGGCGCGACGACGCTCGAACGAGTACAAGAAGTACATCGAGAAGGACGCGGCCTTAGAGCGCCGCTTCCAGCAGGTCTTCGTCGGCGAGCCGACGGTCGAGGACACCATCGCCATCCTGCGCGGCCTGAAGGAGCGCTACGAGGTGCACCACGGCGTGCGCATCAAGGACTCGGCCATCGTCGCGGCGGCGACGCTCTCGAACCGCTACATCACCGACCGCTTCCTGCCCGACAAGGCCATCGACCTCATCGACGAGGCGGCCTCGCGCCTGCGCATCGAGATCGACTCGCTGCCGCAGGAGATCGACGTGCTCGAGCGCGAGATCCTGCAACTGGAGATCGAGCGCCAGGCGTTGCAGCGCGAAGAGGACGAGCGCTCGAAGGCGCGTCTGAAGGACATCGAGCAGCGCATCGCGGACCTCAACGAGAAGTCTTCCGGGATGAAGGCCAAGTGGCAGTCCGAGAAGGAAGAGATCGACCGGATGCGCGAGGCCAAGAACGAGCTGGAACAGCTCCGCCTGCAACTCGACCAGGCGCGCAACGCGGGCGACCTCCAGCGCGCCGCCGAGATTCAGTACGGCCAGATTCCCGAGCTGGAGCGCCAGCTCGCCGCCGAGCAGCAGAAGCTCGCCGAGCTTCAGAGCGACGGCGTCATGCTCAAGGAAGAGGTTGACGAGGAGGACGTGGCGCAGGTCGTCGCCAAGTGGACGGGCGTGCCCGTCTCGAAGATGCTGGAAGGCGAGATGCAGAAGCTCGTCACGATGGAGGAGGGCTTGCGCCGCCGCGTCATCGGGCAGGACGAGGCGCTGACGGCCGTCGCCAACGCCGTGCGCCGCGCGCGCGCGGGGCTGCAAGACCCGAACCGCCCCGTCGGCTCCTTCATCTTCCTCGGCCCCACGGGCGTCGGCAAGACCGAGACGGCGCGCGCGCTCGCCGAGTTCCTCTTCGACGACGAGCGCTCGATGGTGCGGCTCGACATGTCGGAGTACATGGAGAAGCACGCGGTGGCGCGCATGATCGGCGCGCCGCCGGGCTACGTCGGCTACGAGGAGGGCGGGCAGTTGACCGAGGCCGTCCGGCGCCGCCCCTACAGCGTCATCCTCTTCGACGAGATCGAGAAGGCGCACCCGGATGTCTTCAACATCCTCTTGCAGATTCTCGACGACGGGCGTCTGACCGACTCGAAGGGGCGCACGGTGGACTTCAAGAACACCGTGCTGATTATGACCTCGAACCTCGGGAGCCGCGAGATACAGGCCGTCGCGGACGACGAGAAGCAGGTGCGCGAGGCGGTGCTCGAAGTGCTGCGCGAGAACTTCAAGCCGGAGTTCCTGAACCGCGTGGACGACATCGTCATCTTCCACCAGCTCTCGCGCGAGCAGATCGGCGACATCATCGAGATACAGCTCGAACGCCTGCGCCGCCTGCTCGCGGAGCGCGACATGCACCTCGTCCTCGACGACTCGGCGCGACAGCTTCTCGCGCGCGAGGGCTACGACCCGCTCTACGGCGCGCGCCCTCTGAAGCGCGCGATCCAGACGCTCATCCAGAACCCGCTCGCGTCGAAGCTCCTGCGCGGCGAGGTTCTCCCCGGCCAGACCGTGCGCGTCTCGGCCGAAGGCGACCAGTTGCAGTTCACGGCCGACGGCGGAGACGCCGCGACCGAGGCGGCGATAGCATGACGGCGAAAGGGGGCGCCGAAGCGATGCAGTCTAAGGTGAGACTTTTGGGTTATGCCGTTCGGCGTGCTCCGGACGCTGTCCAAAACCCGTAGGAGGCTTGGCATGAGACACCACAGGTTCGACCCGCGCGACCTCTTCACCTTGCAGGAGAGGATGAACCGCCTGTTCGAGGAGGCGGCCGACCGCCGCGCGGGCGCGCACGAGGACGGAGGGCGAGATCGAGCGCGCCGACTGGATTCCGGCGGCCGACGTGTACGAGGACGAGCGCGAGTACCTGCTCGTCTTAGACCTGCCCGGCATCAACCGCGAGGGGCTCGACGTGAGTTTAGACGACGGGACGCCTCGTCATCCGCGGCGACCGCAAGCGGCCGGCGAGGGCTTGCACGCGCGCCGCACCGAGCGGCCGCAGGGGCGCTTCGTGCGCACCTTCAGTCTGCCCGACGCCGTGGACCGCGCCTCCATCTCGGCCGATTACAAGGACGGCGTGCTGCTCCTCCACCTCCCGAAGCGCGACGAGCGGCAGGGGCACCGCCTGAAGATAGACGTGAAGTGACCGGGCGGCTCGTGAAAGGTGTTGGGCCGAACCGGCCTTCGGGTGTTAAGCTTCAACGGAAGACGAAGAATCCCATCCACGGTTCACGAGCATGAGACTATTTCGCAGAGGGAGTAAGAAGCGAGATATGGCAGAGAAAGAGTCGGCCGAGAAGGACTGGCCGGAGGAGCTGGGCGCCGAAGAGGGAGCGCCGAAGGTTCGCTTCAACGACCGCCGCCGCATCCGCCTCGGCGAAGAGGAAGAGGCCGAGGGCGAACGCGCCGGCCGCGGAAGAGGCGCCGAGCGTGAAGCCCTCTTACGTGGAAGAGTTGGAGGCGCGCGCGCGCGAGGCGGAGCAGAAGGTGTCGGACGTGCAGACGCGTTTCGAGCAGGTGCGGGCCGACCTCAAGCGCGAGACGGACGAGCTGCGCCAGCGCCTCGCGCGCAACGCCGACGAACGCGTCGCGCGCGAGAAGGCGTCGTTCATCTCCGCGCTGCTGCCCGTCATCGACAACCTGCAACGCGCCGTCGAGGCGGCCGAAGCGGGCGGCTCGCAGGAGGCGCTGATCAACGGCCTGCGCGGCACCATCAGCGGCTTCGAGAACGTGCTCACGCAGATCGGCGCCGAGCCCGTCGAGGCGCTCGCCCGCGCCTTCGACCCGGAGCTGCACGAAGCGGTGGACACGACCGAGGTCGAGCCCGCGCTCGACGGCCAGGTCACCGCGCAATACGGCCGCGGCTACCGGCTCGGCAACCAACTGCTCCGCCCCGCGCGCGTCCAGGTCGGCCGCGCCAGGAGCGAGAGCGCGGGCGCGTGAAGGCTCTTTAGAACAGACTAACCGACGGTCAAACATTTTCTCAGGAGAAGAACACAGTGGCAGCGAAGGATTTGAAGTTCAGGGAAGAGGCGCGGAGCGCGATGCTGAAGGGCGTCAACGTCCTGGCGAACGCGGTGCGCGTGACGCTTGGGGCCGAAGGGCCGGAACGTCGTTCTCGGCAAGAAGTTCGGCTCGCCCGTCATCACGAAGGACGGCGTGACGGTCGCCAAGGAGATCGAGCTCAAAGACAAGTACGAGAACATGGGCGCGCAGATGGTCAAGGAGGTCGCCACCAAGACCAACGACATCGCGGGCGACGGGACGACCACCGCGACCGTGCTCGCGCAGGCCATCTTCCGCGAGGGCGTCAAGAACGTCACGGCCGGCGCCAACCCGATGTCCTTGCAGCGCGGCATCCAGCTCGGCGTCGAGGCCGCCACCGCCGAACTCGAAAAGCTCTCGAAGAAGGTCAAGGGTAAGGAGGAGCTGGCGAACGTCGCGGCCGTCTCCGCCAACAACGACCGCGAGATCGGCGAGCTGATCGCCGAGGCGATGGACAGGGTCGGCAAGGACGGCGTCGTCACGGTCGAGGAGTCGAAGTCGATGCAGACCGAACTCGACTTGGTCGAAGGCATGCAGTTCGACCGCGGCTACCTCTCGCCCTACTTCGTCACCAACCCCGACCGCATGGAGTGCCGTGCTCGACGAGCCCGTCATCCTCATCCACGAGAAGAAGATTTCGGCGATGCGCGACCTGCTGCCGCTCCTCGAACAGGTGGCGAATCAGGGCAAGCAGCTCCTCATCATCGCCGAGGACGTGGAGGGCGACGCGCTCGCCACGCTCGTCGTCAACCGCCTGCGCGGCACCATCAAGGTCTGCGCCGTCAAGGCGCCCGCGTTCGGCGACCGCCGCAAGGCCATCCTCGAAGACATCGCGACCCTGACGGGCGGCCGCGTCATCACCGAAGACCTCGGCATCAAGCTGGAGTCGGTCACCATCGAAGACCTCGGGCGCGCCAAGCGCATCATCGTGGACAAGGAGAACACCACGGTCGTCGAGGGCGCGGGCGAACGTAAGGCCATCGAGGGGCGCGTCTCCACCATCCGCCACCAGATCGAGGAGACGACCTCGGACTACGACCGCGAGAAGTTGCAGGAGCGGCTGGCGAAGCTCGCGGGCGGCGTCGCGGTCATCCGCGTCGGCGCCGCGACCGAGACCGAGATGAAGGAGAAGAAGATGCGCGTCGAGGACGCCGTCAACGCGACGCGCGCGGCCGCGCAGGAGGGCATCGTCCCCGGCGGCGGCGTCGCGCTGGTGCGCGCGGCGAAGGTCGCTCGACAAGCTCGAAGTCGAGGGCGACACGCTGACGGGCGTGCGCCTCATCCAGCGCGCGATGCAGGAGCCGCTGCGCCGCATCGCGGAGAACGCGGGGATGGAGGGCGCCGTCGTCATCGGCAAGATCGAGGAGTCGAAGGGCGCGGTCGGCTACAACGCCGCGACCGGCGAGTTCGAAGACCTCGTCAAGTCGGGCATCATCGACCCGACGAAGGTCGTCCGCACGGCCCTGCAAAACGCCGCGTCCATCGCCGGCCTGCTGCTCACGACGGACGCCGCCGTCACCGACGCGCCCGAGCCGAAGAGGGCGGGCGCGCCGCCGATGGGCGGAGGCGAAGACTACGGCGACTACTGAGAGCCGCGAACGGTAACCCGTAAACCGTGACAAGTAACAAACTGTCGAGCCGTGACTGGCGTCAAGTCCTATGTGATTCGACGCAAGTCACGGCTCACACTTTCTGCTCTCCTCTTGTCACAGTTCACGGGTCACGGCTTTCAAATTGCAACGCGGCGATGTGCTATAGTTCAGGTGTCCGGAAGCGCGACAAAGCGCAACGGGACATCCGAGCCAGGCATCTAACAGAAGCCGGACGACGGGCAGGTTTGGCGAAATTGTTTCGGGTTTGAAAGCCCTCGAAGAAGCCGCGCCGCCCGCCGTCCAGATTTTTTTTAAGGCTGATGTTTTCGAGCCCCTGCGGAGGTCGCCTCGTAGACTCCCCCCGCGGCTCACCAGAAGGAAAAGAAATGATAGACCTGGGTACTTACAAAGACCGTTTCGCCGAGAGCGGGCAGCGCGTGCTGGAGCACGCCGTGCAGGAGTCGCGCCACCGTGACCAAAACTACATCGCGGTGGAACACATTCTCAACGGCCTCGCCGTGGAGGAGGCCGAGTTATTCAACTCGACCATGCGCGACCTCTCGCTCGACCCGCGCTCGGTCAAGGTGCTGATTGAAAAGCGTCTTGAGAATGCACGCTATCAGAACGTCAACAAGGGCATCCGCATCGCGCCCGAGACCATCGAGCTCTTCAAGCGCTCGATGGAGCGCGCGCGCGCGCAGGGGCGCAAGACCATCGAGGCCACCGACCTCTTCATGGCCTTCTCGCAGGACGAGAACAGCGCGCTGATGGGCGTGCTGCGCGACGCTCGGCGCCAACAACGAGACCGTCGTCGAGCAGGTGCGCGCGCGCGTCCGCACGCGCGAGCAGCAGGAGGAGGAGTACAAGAAGAAGTTCGAGCTGCCTCCTTACCTCAAGCACTTCGGCGTGAGCCTGAACCGTCTGGCGCGCGCCGACAAGCTGCCGCCGACCATCGGCCGCGAGCGCGAGATTCAGCAGATGATCGAAATCCTCTGCCACCGCGAGCGCGCCAACTCGCCCATGCTCGTCGGCGAGCCGGGCGTCGGCAAGACGGCGGTGGTCGAAGGTCTCGCGCGTCTGATCGAACTCGAACCGGAGAAGGTTCCGTCGCGCCTGCGCGGCACGCACGTCGTGCAGTTGCAGATGGGCGGACTCGTCGCGGGCACGATGCTGCGCGGCATGTTCGAGGAGCGCATCAAGGGCATCATCGACGAGGTGAAGGAGCGCGACAACCTCATCCTCTTCATCGACGAGGCGCACACCATCATCGGCGCGGGCGCCGCGCTCGGCACGTCGTCGCGACGCCGCCAACATGTTCAAGACGGCGCTCGCGCGCGGCGAGATGCGCATCGTCGGCGCGACGACCATCACCGAGTACAAGGAGTACATCGGCGAGGACGAGGCGCTCGCGCGCCGCTTCCGCCTGGTCAAGGTTGACGAGCCGTCCATCGCCGAGACGCGCGAGATTCTCTTCGGCCTGCGGCCGCGGCTCGAGCGCAACTACTCGGTCACCATCTCGGACGACGCCATCAACACGGCGCTTGGAGATGGCGCCGAAGTACATCCGCAACCTGCACCTGCCGGACAAGGCCATCGGCTGGCTCGACACGGCGGCGGTCAAGGTCGAAATCAACGAGCCGGACACCCTGGTCGTGCGCCCCGAGCACATCATCGACGTGATCTCGCAGGAGTCGCGCATCCCGCGCGACATGATCTACCGCGACACCAACGACCGCTTCTCCGCGATGGAGGAGGAGTTGGGCAAGCGCGTCATCGGCCAGAAGGACGCCATCCGCGCCGTCGCGCAGCGCCTGCGCCTGAACAAGGGGCCGCTCAAGGAGTCGCACTACAAGCCCGACGGCGTGCTGCTCTTCCTCGGGCCGACGGGCGTCGGCAAGACCGAGCTGGCGAAGGCCGTCGCCGAGTTCATGTTCGGCGACGAGGAGAAGATGGTGCGCATCGACATGTCCGAGTACCAGGACGGCACCATCGGCATCGAGAAGCTCATCGGCATGCCGCGCGGCATCGTCGGCAGCGAGCGCGGCGGCGTGCTCACCGAACAGTTGCGCGAGAACCCTTACACGGTTCTCCTGCTGGACGAGGTCGAGAAGGCTTCGCCGACTTTGATGAACCTGTTCCTGCAAGCCTTCGACGAGGGCTGGCTGACGGACGGGCGCGGCAAGAAGGTCTACCTCTCCGACGCGATCATCATCATGACCTCGAACCTCGGCTCGGAGAACTTCAAGAAGTACGAGAAGCCGTTCGGGTTCGGCGCGAAGACCCTGGGCGACATGAAGGCCATCAGGGGCGACGTGATGAAGGCGGCCGAGAACCGCTTCTCGCCCGAGTTCCGCAACCGCATCGACGAGATCGTCATCTTCTCGCCGCTGACGATGGACGAGGTGCGCGACATCGCGAAGATCTACACCGGCGAAGCTCTGCCGCCAGATGGAGCAGCAGGGCAAGGGCTGCCGCGTGACACCGGCCGCGATCGACCTGCTCACCGAGAAGGGCTACAGCCCGGCCTACGGCGCGCGCTTCCTCAAGCGCCACATCGACGAGAAGGTCAAGCTCCCCATCACCGCGATGTGGAAGGATGCTTCGAGCTTCGTCGCCGACGTGGTGGACGGCGAGGTCGTCGTCGTCAAGGCCGAAGGGTAAAGGCGAGTCTACGCTCGCCCGCGAACCGAGAGGGGCCGGAACTGAATCAGTTCCGGCCCCTCTCGCTTTACCCCGAAGGCCCGGGCCCCGCCCGTCCGGCGTTTGCCTTCGCTCCCCGCGCGCGTTTATAAATTCGGGCATGAGAAAGACGCTTTACCTCTTCGCGCAGCCGCTCGTCGCGGCGCTGATGCTCTTCACCCCGGCCGCGGCGCGCGCGCAGAAGGACGGCGGCGACGCGAAGCCGCAGGCGGGCGCCCCGAAGGCGGCCGTGAAGGCTGACGAGAAGGCCCTGGCCATCGTCGCGCGCGCGGTCGAGTCCGTGGGCGGCCCGGCCTTCCTCGGCGTGCGTTCGGTCATCTCGAAGGGTTACTTCACGCCGTTCCGCGACGGGCAGTCGGGCATCCCCGACCCCTTCCGCGACTACCTCGTCCTCCCCGACCGCAACCGCACGGAGTTCAAGGGGCAGCCGCATCATCCAGTCGTTCGCGGGCGACACCGGCTGGGTCTTCGACGGCCGGAAGAAGGCGCTGAACGACCTCGCGCCCGGGCAGATGGCCGACATCCGCACGACGCTGCGGACGAGCCTCGACAACATCCTGCGCGGCTGGTGGCGCGCAGAGGGCGCGGGCCTCACCTACGTCGGGCGGCGCGAGGCGGGGCTCGCGCGCCGCAACGAGGTCGTCCGCCTCACCTACCCCGACGGCTTCGAGGTCGAGTTCGAGTTCGACGCGCGCGAGGGGCTGCCCGCCAAAGTTCTCTACAAGCGGCCGGGCGAGGAGGGCGAGCGGGTCGAGGAGGAGGACCGTTACGCGCAGTTCCTCAGCATCGAGGGCGCGCGCTTCCCCTTCGTCATCGACAAATACCGCGCCGGCGTCCAGTCGAGCCGCGTCAACTACGACACCGTCGAGGTCAACAAACCCATCCCCGACTCCCTCTTCGCCAAGCCCGCCGACATCAAGACGATTAAGTTCTAAAAATAAAGGTCAGAGCCGCCCGCTACCGCGGGCGGCTCTGACCTTTATGACGAGTCCTTAACTCTTCTTCAAAACCGACTCGTCGCGCAGGGCTTCGGCGGCCGGCTGCGCGCCGGCGGCGACGAAGACGGGCGCGGGCGGCTCCACGCCCGCCATGCTCGCGAACAGGCGCTCGTACTCGTCCACGACGTGCTCCCAGTCGTAGCGCTCGCGGATGCGCGCCTGCGCGCGCTGGCGGTACTGCGTGACCATCGCGCCGCCGCGTAGGACGCGCTGCAACTGCGCGGCGAGGTCGCCGGCGTCGCGGTAGTGGATGGCGGCTTCGCCCGTCACCTCGACGTTCTCGGGCGTGTTGAGCGTGAGCACGCAGTTGCCGTAGCCCATCGCTTCGAGCAGCGCCGGGTGCGTGCCGCCGACCTCGGTGGCGTGGACGTAGCAGAAGGCGTTCTGCTGGAGCGCGCGGTAGGCGTCGCCGAAGACGAAGCCGGTGAAGACGATGCGCCGGTCGCGGCGCGCGAGCGAGCGCAGGTGCGCGATGTACTCGTGCGCGTAGGGGGCGTCGCCGACGATGAGGAGCTTCTGCGGCGTGCGGACGCGGCGGAAGGCTTCGATGACCATCTCGGCGTTGTTCTCCGGCTCCAGGCGCGAGACGTAGAGCACGTAGCGGTTCGGCTCCACCCCCCAGCGCGAGACGGCCTGCCGGTCGGTGCGCCGCTCGACCTCCGCCCCGTAGGCGATCATCGTCGAGCCCGCGCGGTACTTCGCCAGGTAGTAGTCCTGAATCACGCGCGCGTCCGTCACCGTCTCGTTCGGCAGCCAGACCGAGAGGCGCTCGGCCACGCGGTAGTAGTTCTTCCCCAGCCAGTTCCACTTCCGCCGCTTGTGTTCGAGGCCGTCCACGTTGATGGCGACGGGCACGCCCGCGGCGCGCAGCACGGGCGCGATGGGCGCGTTGGCGGCGTTGCAGATGAGCGCGGCGTCGAAGCGTCGCAGCGCCGCGGCGTGGAGGGCGGAGAGCCCGGCGTGGACTACGGTGTCGAAGTACTTGTGGCGGATGGTCGGGAGCACCTTGAGGCGTACGCCCTTGTACTCGATCTGGCGGGGGCTGACGTAGTGCGCGCGGCAGTAGACCGTCACGTCGTGACCCGCGCGCGACCAGCCGCGTCGAGAGCTGCTCGGCGAACGTCTCGAATCCCCCGTAGCTGGCCGGAATCCCCCTCGTCCCCAGAATGGCGATTTTCATGAGTGATGAGTGACGAGTGATAAGTGATAAGTGATAAGAAAAGGCACGGCGCTTTACTCTTATCACTTATCACTTATCACTCATCACGCTCCTGTAAACCTGCAAGGTCATGCGGGCCGTCTCCCGCCAGTCGAAGCGCCGCGCCCTTCGTAGTCCACGCTCACTCAGGGTGGCGCGCAGGGCGTCGTCGTCAATGAGCCGCGCGAGGGCCTCGGCCAGCGCGTCCGTGTCGAAGGGGTCCACCGTCAGGCCGGCGTCGCCGACCACCTCCGGCAGGCTCGTCAAGTTGCCCGTCAGGACGGGCGCGCCGCAGCTCATCGCTTCGAGCGGCGGCAGGCCGAAGCCTTCGTAGAAAGAGGGGTAGGCGAACAGAGCGCCCCCGTATACAGTGCGGGCAGATCGCCCTCCGATACGTACCCCGTGAGGAGGACGGATTCCCCGAGGCCCTCCTCTTCAATCGCGCGCAGCGTGTCGCCGTAGAGCCAAGCCTTTTTGCCGACGAGAACCAGTTGCGGCAGATTACTCCTCCCGCGCCCGCGGCGCAAGGCCGAATAAGCGCGCACCAGCCGCGCCAGATTCTTCCGCGGCTGAATCGACCCGACGGCCAGCACGTACTCGCCCGCGATGCCGTAACGCCCGCGGACGCGCGCCAACTCGCCCGCGTCCGCGACGGGTCGGAAGTGCGGCGCGACCGCCAAAGGTATCGCCGACACGCGCGCGGGGTCGAGCCCGTAGGTCTCCACGAGGTCGCGCCGCGTGTACTCCGAAGGCGCGATGACGTGCGCCGCGCGCCGCGCCGTGGCCGCGCACCGTGAGCCTGAGTTGTACACGACTGCGTCGCTTGAAAGTTTCGGGGATGTGCTCGAACGAGAGGTCGTGAATCGTCGCCACCACCGGGCACGGCGCGAGCGGCGGCGCCGTGTACTGCACGTGCAGCAGGTCAACGGGGCGCCGCCGCAACTCCGCCGACAGCGTCAAAGGTATCCTCACCAGCGGCGTGTGCGGCACCGTCCGCCGCACGGAGACGTTCTCCCAACGCCCCCCGAACCTCTGCGCCGCCTCCTCCCTCGTCACGTAGACCGTATACCGGTTCTCCCGATCCACCTCGGCCAGCGCCTCGACGAGGTTCGCCGCGTACGTCTCGTTCCCCGCCAACCCCGTCCCCACCGAATGCGCGTCAATCGCGATATGCACAATAGAAGAATGACAAGCCCGACGGCCCGGTCTCAATTTATGCGACCTTAAAGACGAACGGTGCGCGACCGGACCACGGGCCGCAGCATACCACGTCAATTCCGCGTGATATACTGCGGCCCGCCATTCCATCGAAAGCCAGACTCAAACAAACAGGACGGAGATTAACGTCACTATTATGAGTGAAGCAATCGACCAGCCGACGCAGGAAGTCGTCGAGGGCTTGCAGGACACCGGCGGTTTGGGTGGGCACCCGCGGGGCTTGACGACGCTCTTCTTTACGGAGTTATGGGAGCGCTTCAGTTATTACGGGATGCGCGCGATCCTGGTGCTCTACATGGTGGCGCTGCCGGAGCAGGGGGGCTTGGGGTTCGACACGAAGCGCGCGGCGTCGATCTACGGGACTTACACGATGTCTGTGTATTTGACGGCGCTGCCCGGCGGGCTCATCGCGGACAGGTGGCTCGGGGCGCGCCTCGCCGTGCTCATCGGCGGCATCGTCATTGCGTGCGGACACTTCACGATGGTCTTCCAGTCCACGAACTTCCTCTACGCGGGGATGGCTTTGATCGCCATCGGGACGGGGCTCTTGAAGCCGAACATCAGCGCGATGGTCGGCGGCCTCTACCGCGAGAACGACCCGCGCCGCGACAGCGGCTTCTCGCTCTTCTACATGGGCATCAACATCGGCGCGGTGCTGGCTCCGCTCGCCTGCGGCTACCTCGCGCAGAGCGAGGGCTTCAAGGGCTTTCTCGCGGCGCAGGGTTTCAACCCGGCGACGAGCTGGCACTGGGGCTTCGGCGCGGCGGGGATCGGGATGACGCTCGGCCTCGTGGTCTTCGTGCTGCAACGCGGGCGGCTGCGGCAGGCGGAGCGGAGGATAGAGAAGCAGGGGGGCGGCGCGCGCGAGGAGGGGGCCGCCGAAGGCGCGCAGAAGCTTTCGGCCGGCGACTGGAAGCGCATCGGCGTCGTCTTCGTCTTCTTCCTCTTCACCATCCTCTTCTGGGCCGCCTACGAGCAGAAGGGCGCGAGCCTCAACCTCTTCGCGCGCGACCTCGTCAACACGCAGGTCTTCGGCTTCGCCTTCCCTTCGAGCTGGCTTCAGTCGCTAACGCCTTTCTACGTCATCATCCTCGCGCCGCTCTTCTCCATCCTCTGGGTGCGGATGGGCGACCGGCAGCCTTCGAGCCCCGCCAAGTTCACACTCGGCCTGCTCTTCATCGGGCTCGCCTATCTGCTGTTCATGGTGCCGGCCGCGTGGATGACGGCCGGGGGCAGGGTGAGCCCCTTGTGGCTCGTCGGCCTCTACTTCCTCGAAGTGGTCGGCGAGATGTGCCTGAGCCCGGTCGGCCTGAGCACGGTGACGAAGCTCTCGCCGGCGAAGCTCGTCGGCATCATGATGGGCGTCTGGTTCCTCGCCTCGTCTCTGGGGAGCAAACTCGCCGGCTACCTCTCCGGCTTCTTCGTCGCCAACGACCCCTCGACGCTCGTGCGCCTCTACGGCGGCATCGCCCTCGGCCTCCTCGTCGCCACAGGGCTACTCGCCCTGCTCATCCCGACGCTGCGGCGCATGATGGGACATGTGAAGTAGACAGCAGGTAGTAGACAGTAGTCAGTGGAAAAGCAGAGGCGGCGCGCTTCGGTTAAAAGCCGTGCGCGCCGCTTTGTCTTCCTACTGGCTACTGTCCATTGTCTACTGCCTACTTGTTCGGCGTGTGGGGACAAGTGGAGCGTCACGCCGCGCGTTTGCGTGGCGTGGGTCGTTGGTTGCCGTTTGAGGGTGGCGGTCGTTATTTGCCGTCGCCGCCGTCGTCGCCGCCGGGCTTCCTCTTGCGAGTAAGGCCGGTCTTGCGTTCGCTCTTGCGTGTGTAGTCGAAGGCGGCGTAGAGGTCGCTGTCGGGGCCTTCTTCGGGGTCGCCGATGACGCCGTTGACGACGAGTTGGACGCGCCGCAGGCTCTCGGTGTCGGCGTTGTCGCGCTCGATCCGCTTAGATTGAATCTGACTTTCAAGGGCGCGCAATGCCTCGCGCGTGTCGAAAGAGGGCTTCAACGCGCCCTTGAACTGTGCGAGTGTCATCCCGCCGAAAGACTTATCCGGGGCGAGCGTCTCCCATCCGTTGATGACGCTGTTGAGCTTCTCCAGTGTGAATTTAGGCTGGCTCATGAGGCTTTTACTCCTGAGTTGGTTTTGCGAGGTGCAGACATTCTATGCAAACGCGCAAAGTTGGCAACAGAAATCTTCGTGCATGTCTGATGCAGTAGGAAAGTTGTGCTAAATTAAAGGAAAAATGAGTTCCTTGGGTAAGAATATGACTTCAATTGCGCGAAACTGAGCTTTAATTCTGCAAGTTGAAGCTTTAATTCTCCGAAACTAAGCTTTAATTCTCCGAAATTAAAGCTTAGTTTCGGAGAATTAAAGCTTAGTTTCGCGTGTCAAAGCTTTATTTTTGCGAATCAAAGCTTTATTTTTGCGAAATCTAACTTCAATTGTCGGCAACTGAGCTTTCTTTCCGCGTCAATAATCTTCAATTTCACGCAATAAGGCTTCGATTCCTCTAAATTAATCTTCAACTGCGCGGGACTCGCCTAACAACTGAGTTTTGAATGGGGCTTTATCCTGCCTGATAAGTAACTTATCAGGCAGGATAAGTTACTTATCAGGCAGGATAAGTAATTTGAAGCCTGTGCCGTCATCCGCCGCGGAGCGGCGCTTGAATTTAGCCCGGCCTTTCAAGGCCGGGTTGAGGTGCGCGAGATTGCGCCGCGTCGCGTCAGCGACGGCTGAACGGTTCAAGCGTCGCTGACGCGACGCACCACCCGTCAACGTCGGGCGGCCCCGGCCTTGAAAGGCCGGGCTACATTCAGACGCCGCTCCGCGGCGGATGACGGCACGGGCTTTAAGTAATGTTCGGGCGACTAAGCCTTGTGTTTCGGCTTAGCCGGCAGCCTGGCGGGAAGATCAATCTCGTCATCAATCAAAACGTCCGTGCTGACATTAGCTACGCGCGCGTATCGCAGAAGAATGGGGAGCGGAGGCTCGTTCGTTCCTACCTCATACGTCGAAATCTGCTTGGACCAAATGAGGTCTTCGACTCCGAGATGTCTCCACATCTCAGACTGAGAAAGCCCTAACGCCTCCCTTATCCGGCGCAACTTCTCTGCCAGACGCTCCGGCTTAATACGCGGCTTCCTTCCCACACGAGTAGTGTCCTGATTTGAATTTGAATTAGAGGCTCAGGTTTTGTGTTTGTGCTTGGCGGGCAGTTTGGCGGGTAAGTCGGCTTCATCATCAACCAATACGTCCAGGCAGACGTTCACCAGCCGCGCGTATTGCAGGAGCGTTATCAACGACGGCTCACGCTTGCCCGTCTCATATTCCGAGATTTGGCTGGCGGCTACGCCCTCATCACCGAGACGCTTAACCATCGCCGTTTGAGATAAGCCGAGCGCGTCACGTATCACACGGAGCTTTTCGCCTAAACGCTCCGGCCTCTGGCGTGCCTTCTTGCCCATCAGGAGTGACCTCCCGACGGGCAAAGCCGCACACGACGCTTGCTGCTACTGGCAAATACTAGCAGAATGTCTTCGCGTGACCTTATCGCCGTGAGTAGAGACCTCTTATGCTCAACGGCGATGCTCATCTCTCTGGCGGTTGAGGGTGAGCTACGCTGCGCATCCGACCCGTTGCCTTATTTTCAAAGACACGAACGCGAGGGAGGATACCACATGGGCATTTTAGTTAGCGATTAGTGCTGGCACGCCTGAAGGGAAGGCTGTGCCGCCGCCCCGTCGATCCACGCCGGGGTCTTGGGGGCCGCGTATGCGACGGGCGGGCGCGGGCGCGGCCTCTCTACTTTAGCCTTCGGCGGCTGTTTCTTCTTCTTCCTGAAGGACGCCGCGGAAGGTGCGGCGATGGATGGGACAGCAGCCGTGCGCTTTGAGCGCGGCCCAGTGGTCGCGTGTGCCGTAGCCGACGTGGCGCGCGAAGCCGTAAGAGGGTACTGCGCGTCGTAGTCGCGCATGAGCGCGTCGCGGTAGGTCTTGGCGAGGACGGAGGCGGCGGCGATGGAGGCCGAGGCCGAGTCGCCGCGGATGATGGCCTTCTGCGGCAGCGGCGACTCGCGCAGTTGCAGCGCGTCGATCAGAAGAAAATCGGCGCACGGTTGCAGTTGCTCAAGTGCCTGCAACATCGCGCGCCGCGTGGCGATGAGGATGTTCGTCGCGTCTATCTCTTCTGGACTGATGAGCCCGTAGGCGTAAGCCGCGGCCGTGCGCTTCAGCTCTTCGGCGATCCGCTCGCGCTGTAGCGCCGTGAGCTTCTTCGAGTCGTCCAGCCCCTCGGGGACCGGCGCCGCCGGGTCGAGGATGACGGCCGCCGCCACCACCGGCCCCGCCAAAGCCCCGCGCCCGACCTCGTCGAGCCCCGCCACGCGCCCGAACCCCGAGCCGCGCGCCTCCTCCTCGAAGAGCGTGTGGATGAGCGACTGGCGCTTCTGGCGAGCCATGACAGAAGGTAAATCGTGAATAGTGAATGGTAAATGGTTAAGACAGGTTCTTACTATTCACTATTCACTATTCACTGCCTTACTTGCTCTTGTTCGCCGCCGAGGCGCCCTTGGCCTGGCCGCCGCTCTTGGCGGACGGGCGCGTGTCGAGTTCCTTGATGCGGGCGGCCTTGCCGCGCAGGTTGCGCAGGTAGTAGAGCTTGGCGCGGCGGACGCGGCCGCGGCGCAGCAGCTCGACCTTGCCGATGATGGGGCCGTGGACGGGGAAGATGCGCTCGACGCCGACGCCGAAGCTGGTCTTGCGCACGGTGAAGGTCTCGCGGATGCCGTCGCCCTTGCGCGCGATGACCACGCCCTCGAACGCCTGAAGGCGCTCCTTCGTCTCCGACTCCTTGATGCGCACGTGCACGCGCACCGTGTCGCCCGGCGAGAAGGCCGGGATGTCCGTGCGCCTCTGCGCGCTGTCCACACTGTCCAAGCGGTTCATGATGTTACCTCGTTAGCTGTCAGCGTTCAGCCATCAGCTAGTCTTCCTGACTTAAAACACGGCTGACGCTCTCAGCCTCGATAAAACTTTCAAACCTCGTCCGGCTCTCCGAGCGCGGCGCGTTCCTTCTCACTCAAGCTCGACACTCGCGAAGAGGTCGGGGCGGTTGCGGCGCGTCTTGCGCAGGGCCGCGCGGCGGCGCCAGCGCGCGACCTCCGCGTGGTGGCCGCCGAACAGAACTTCCGGCACGCGCCGGCCGCGGAACTCGACGGGGCGCGTGTAGTTCGGGAAGTCGAGAATGCCCTTCCGAGAAGGACTCGTTGACCGCCGAGGTCTCGCTCCCCAGAGCGCCCGGGATGAGCCGCATCACTGCGTCCACCAGCACGACCGCCGCGGGCTCGCCGCCCGACAGGACGTAGTCGCCGATGGAGACCTCGTCGGTCGCCAACATCTCCGACACGCGCTCGTCCACGCCCTCGTAACGGCCGCAGATGACGACGACCTGCACGGCCTCCGCCAACTCCGCCGCGAGCTTCTGCGTAAGCTGTCGCCCCTGCGGCGAGAGCAGCACGACGCGCTTGCCCGGCTTCGCGGAGACGTTCGGCGCCGCCCGTCACGCCCGTCAAAGATTCGACCGCCTCAAAGATCGGCTCGGGCTTCAAGACCATCCCGTCGCCGCCGCCGAAGGGTCGGTCGTCGACGACCTTGTGCCGGTCGTGCGTCCAGCCGCGCAGGTCGTGCGCCGCTATCTCGACCAGCCCGGCCGCGCGCGCCCGCCGCACGATGCCGAAGTCGAACACCCCCCGGAAGAACTCCGGGAAGATGGTGATGATGTCAAACCGGAGCATCGTAAATGTGGATGTGCATCGTTGAGCATCAAGTGACGCCGACTGCTATCTATTCACATTTACGATTTACCATTACCTTCCAAAAGTCCTTCCGGCGCGTCCACGCGTATGAGCTTCGCGGCAACGTCGATCTCGACGCAGATGCTCTCGGCGAGCGGGACGAGGTTTTCGCGTCCGTCCTCGTCGCGTATGACGAGGACGGGGGCCTCGCCGCCCGTGTGGAGCACCTCGCGGACGGTGCCCACCTCCGCGCCTTCGACCGTCTCGACGCGGCAGCCTTCCAACTGCCAGTCGTAGAACTCGCCCTCTTCCAGCTCGACCGCCTCCGACTCGGGGACGGCCAGCTCGCAGCCCGCGAGCGCGGCCGACGCCTCGGGGCTGTCGAAGCCTTCGAGCTTCAGGACGACGCGGTCGCCGTGGAGCCAGTGGCCTTCGAGTGTCAAACGCTCGCGCCGCCCGCCGGGGAAGACCGCGATCAGCTCTTCGAGCCCGTCGAAGCGTTCGGGGAAGTCGGTCAGGAGGTCGACAGGCGACCTCGCCCCGCACCCCGCGCGGCTTCGCGACCCGCGCCACCAGTGACCAGCTCGACCTCGCTCAGGGCTCTCGCCCCGCCGCTCATTCGACGATTTCGAGGACGTAGCGCTTGCGCTGCTTCTCGCCCGCCGCGTGCAGGAGCGAGCGCAGCGCCTTCACCGTCCGCCCCTGGCGGCCGATGATCTTGCCCACGTCTTCCTGCGCCACGCGAATCTCGATGACGCTCGTCGAGCGGTCGCGCTCGAACCTCGCGCACGTCCACCGACTCGGCCTCGCGCACGAGATGCTTGACGATCAACTCGACGGCGTCTTTCATCAATTCAAGTCCGAGTTCAAAGTTCAAGTTGAGGCCGAAGCTTAACTTTGAACTGCGACCTGAACTTTGAACTAGGCCGTCGGCTGCGCTCGGCGGCCTGCGCCCTCGACTGCTGGCGGATGAGCTGGCGGACGGTGTCGGTCGGCTGCGCGCCGCGCGCGATCCAGTAGTTGACGCGCTCCATCTTGAGGCGCACCTCGGCCGGGTTGCGGGTCGGGTTGTAGAAGCCGACGTTCTCGACGTAAGCGCCGTCGCGCTTCGACAGCTTCTCCTTGACGACAACGCGGTACGACGGGCTCTTCTTCGCGCCCATGCGCATCAGTCTGATTGCTAACATCTATCCTCCAAAAACTAGTTGTCTAGTGATTAGCTGTGCAGTGATAAGTCTTGTAGGCGCGAGCTTCTTCTTAGCGAGCGCTGCGCACTGCATCACTCACCACTTCCGTTTCTTGTGCCGCGGCTTCTTCTTTCTTGCGGCGCGCCGGCGCCGGGGCAGTCGGGCGGCAGTGCAGCCCGTCTCGTCGTCACCGCCGCCGCCCATCATGCCGCTCATGTCGGGCATGCCCATCATGCCCGCCGCGCGGCGCATCATGCTTGCCCTTCAGTCCGCCGCCGCCGCCGCCGCCGCGCGCGCCGAAGAGGCCCGCGCGCGAGAGCTGCTGCATCATCTGCCGCATCTCGACGTACTGCTTGATGAGCTGGTTGACCTCCGTCACGGTCGAGCCCGACCCGCGCGCGACGCGGCGGCGGCGGCTCGCGTTCAGGATGCGGTGGTCTTCGCGCTCCTCCCTCGTCATCGAGTCGATGATGGCCTCGGTGCGCTTGAGCTGCTGCTCCATCTCGGCCGACTGCTCCTCGTCCAGCTGCGGCATGCCCATCCCGCCGAGGAGCTGGTCGGGCAGCATCTTCATGATCTTCGAGAACGAGCCCATGCGCTTGACCTGCCGCAGCTGCCTGCGGAAGTCGTCGAGCGTGAACTTGTTCTTCTGAAGCTTCTCTAACTGCGCCTCGGCCTCCGACTGGTCAACCTTCGACTGCACCTCCTCGATGAGCGAGAGCACGTCGCCCATGCCGAGGATGCGCTGCGCGATGCGGTCGGGGTAGAAGGGCTCAAGCGCGTCGTACTTCTCGCCGACGCCGACGAACTTCACGGGCTGCCCCGTCACCTGCTTGATGGAGAGCGCGGCGCCGCCGCGCGCGTCGCCGTCCATCTTCGTCAGCACGACGCCCGTGATGCCGACCTGCCGGTGGAACTCTTCGGCCGAGCGCACCGCGTCCTGGCCCGTCATCGCGTCGGCGACGAAGAGGATTTCGACGGGGCGCGTCTCGCCCTTAATCTTGACCAGCTCGTCCATCAACTCGTCGTCGATGTGGAGGCGGCCGGCGGTGTCGATGAGGAGCGTGTCGTAGCCGGTCTGCTGCGCGTGCTTGAAAGCCTCGCGGGCCAGCTCGACGGGGTCGTTCGACTCGGGCTTCTCGAAGACCGACTGCCCCGTCGCCTTGCGCGATGACGGCCAACTGCTGGCGCGCGGCCGGGCGGTTCACGTCCGTCGAGACGAGCAGCGGCTTGCGCTGCTGGTTCTTCGCCAGCCACATCGCGATCTTGCCCGTCGAGGTCGTCTTGCCCGAGCCTTGCAGGCCGACGATCATCACGACGTTCGGGCTCGTCTTCGTGAAGACGAGCCGCGAGAGTGTGCCGCCCAGCAGCTCGACCAGCTCGTCGAAGACGATCTTGACGACCTGCTCCGAGGGCTTCAGCTCCTGCCAGACCTGCTGCCCCTCGGCCTTCTCCTTGACCGACGCGATGAAGTCCTTGGCGACCTTGTAGTTGACGTCCGCTTCGAGCAGCGCGAGGCGGATTTCGCGCAGAGCGGCGTCCACGTGCTCCGGCGTGAGCACGCCCTCGCCGCGCAGATTCTTCAGCGCGCGCTTCAGCTTGTCGGATAAAGACTCGAACATAACTACACAGACAGGCCGGCCAGCCCCAGCCGAAAACAAGGATGATACCGGCGGCGGTAAATGGTGTCAAGGAAAGGGGGATACCGTTTGCCCGGCCGAGAATAACCATCGAATTGAACGGATTACAGTTTCGTTAGACATCCCTTCAAAAGAGGGGCTCGGGGGGCGGAAAAAGTGCTACGTATTCTGACGAAACCCGTGTTGCCCTGCCGCAAAATTGTCCTAAAGGGTTCCAGGCAAAGTCTTCGGAAGTTAACTTAGACCAAGCGGGTTCAAAGGCTCAGGCGCTTCCCTCCTCCGGGACTCTCCCGCGCCCGCATGAGAGATTCGGCGGCCACCTTACGCGTTTAAAGTCAGGAGAACATTCCCCATTCAGTCCCGGCCGGGCCCGAAGCCGTGCGCCTTTTGCGCGCGGCTCAGGACACGCGGCAAGAGAGACTTTCAGGCGTGTCTGTTCTCTCCGGCGGCCGGCGTTCGCGGCGCCGGCGCAACGTAACTCCCCAAAGCCACAACTTGTCCCAACCTCGGAGGTTCTATGCTTCTCAACCAGCGCCTTTGCATCGTCGTGTCTGCCGCAATCGTCTGCGGCATCATCTTCGGCGGACGTTCCGCCTCGACGCAGACTCAGATACAGGCCGGCCAGGTCATTATCAGTGAGTTCCGCCTGCGCGGCCCTGCCGGGGCCGAGGACGAGTTCGTCGAGCTTTATAACAACACCGACCAGCCGATTACCGTCCAGGCCACCGACGCCTCGAACGGTTGGTCGGTCGTCATCTCCAACGGGCAGATCACGGGGCCGGTCTTCAGCATCCCGAACGGCACGGTCATCCCGGCGCGCGGCCACCTGCTCGGCGCCAACTCGAACGGCTACAGCCTGACCGGCTACCCTGCGGGCTACCCGACCCCGACCCCGGTCCCATCCCCGACCCCGACCCCGTTGGTGCCCTTCGCCACGGCCGCGCCCGACCGGACGTGGGACTTCGACGCGCCCGACGGCTCCGGCGTCGCGCTCTTCTCCACGACGAACGGCACGAACTTCACGGCGGGCACGCGGCTCGACGCGGCCGGCTTCACGACCTCGCCCGCGCTCTACCGGGAGGGCGGCGGCATCCCGAACGTGGTGACGGCCAACACCGAGCACACCTACTACCGCGACCTGCGCGGCGGCCTGCCGAGGGACACGAACGACAACGCCTCGGACTTCGTGCTCGTCGGGACGGCCACCAACATCCAGGTCACGCGCCTCGGCGCGCCCGGCCCCGAGAACCTCGCGAGCCCCGTAGTCAACAACGCCACGATCATTCCGACGCTGCTCGACCCGTCCGTCACCTCGACCATGCCGCCCAACCGGGTGCGCACTTTCGGCATGGAGCCGAACGGAACCTTCGGCACCCTGCTCATCCGCCGCACCATCACGAACAACACGGGGCAGCCGGTCTCGCGCCTGCGCTTCCGCATCATCAATATGACCACCGCCGGCACGCCCACCTCCGAGTGCGCCGGCGGCTCGTGCGCCGACACGCGCGCGCTGACCTCGCAGGGCGGCGAGGTGACCGTGAGCGGCCCGACCGTGGTGACCGTGCTCGGCCTCCGGCTGGAAGAGCCGCCCACGCAGCCGGCGGGGGGCGGCTACAACGCCAGCCTCTCGGCCGACACCGTTACGCTCGCGACGCCGCTGCCGAGCGGCCAGAGCCTCAACGTGGAGTTTAAGCTCAGCATCGAGCGCACCGGCATCTTCCGCTTCTTCGTCAACACCGAAGCGTTGAACGGCACGACTCCCGTGCTGCTTGACGGCCCCGCCCCCGGCTTGGGCGAGAACGGCGAGGCGGGCTCCAAGAAGAGGAAGTTGATGATGGAGACCGCCCAGCCCGCCACGGCGGTCACGGCCGCCCAGCCGGCCACGGCCTCCCCGGCCGCGCCTGCGGAGCCGGCGGCGGCGCCGGTTAACGTCTACACCGCTCCCTGGTTCGTCAACCTGACGCCGCCCGCGGACGACGAGCAGGAGAAGGAGGACGAGGGCAGGGAGAAGAAGTCGGAGGAGGCGACGACGCCTTCCGCGTCACAGGCGCCCGAGGCGTCGGCCCCCGACGCTCCGGCGCAGGCCGCGGACGAGCCTGCCGCGCAGCCCGCTCCCGCGACGACGCGGCGCGCCCCTGCAAAGAGAGTCCCGGCCGCGGCGAAGGCCCGTCGGGGCGACAAACAATAAACCCGGGCAGAGGGTTTGAAAGAAGCGAGGGCGCGCAGCACACGATGTGCTGCGCGCCCTCGCTTCTTTTGCCCTGACGCCCCGGCTCTAACGCGCGGCGGACTCGCGCGGCGCGAGTCTGCCCGCCGCCTCGACGAGGCCGACGAACTCGGCGCGGCGTCCGCTCAAATCCGCGCCCGTGGAGGCGCGCGCAAGCTCGGCCGCGTTCACGTAAGACGACTGCCCCTTGTAACGCGAGCCGCGCAGGAGCAGGCCGAACTCCGCGACCGCGGCGGCGAACTTGAAGTTGTCAGAGGCGTTGCGGTAGCTCGCCCGGCGGTCGGGCACGCCGACGTTGACGGGTCGGCTCACGTCGCCCTCGGGCTCCTTGTAGCGCAGCTTGACGGTCAACAACTCGCTCGTGTTCGCGTTCTGCGTGACCTCGGCCGGGCGGCTGTACTTCAGCTCGTCCACGCCCGGGTTCTCGATCTTCTGCCCCGCGGGGACGACCTCGTAGAGCGCCGTCACCGTGTGGCCGGCGCCGATCTCGCCCGCGTCCTTCGTGTCGTCGTTGAAGTCTTTATCGCGCGAGCAGACGGTTCTCGTAGCCGATGAGCCGGTAGCCTGCGACGAGCCGCGGGTTGAACTCGACCTGTATCTTCACGTCCTTCGCGATGGTGGCGAGCGTGCCCGCGACCTGCTCGCCGAGCGCCTTGCGCGCCTCGGCTTCGGTGTCGATGTAGGCGTAGTTGCCGTTCCCCTTGTCGGCCAGCTTCTCCATCATCGAGTCGTTGAGGTTCCCCGTCCCGAAGCCGAGCACGGAGAGGAAGACGCCGCCGCGCCGCTTCTCTTCAATCAAGCTCACGAGTTCCGCGTCGCCCGTCAGGCCGACGTTGAAGTCGCCGTCGGTGGCGAGGATGACGCGGTTGGTGCCGCCGCGGATGAAGTTCTCTTCGGCGACGCGGTAGGCCAGACGAATCCCCGAGCCGCCGTTGGTCGAGCCGCCCGCCTGCAAGCGCTCGAAGGCCGAGATGATCTCGCCGCGCTGGTCGCCGGGCGTCGAGGGCAGCACCAGCCCGCTCGCGCCCGCGTAGACGACGACGGCGACGCGGTCGCGCGCGGTCAGTTGGTTGGCGAGCGTGCGCAGGGACGACTTGACGAGCGGGAGCTTGTCCGGCTCGTTCATCGAGCCCGACACGTCGAGGAGGAAGACGAGGTTGGCGGGCGGCAGGTCTTCCGTCGCGAGCTTCTTCCCCTGCAGGCCGATCTGGACGAGCTGGTGCTGCGTGTTCCAGGGGCACTCGGCGACCTCGGCCGAGACGGAGAAGGGCGTCTGGCCTTCGGGCTGCGGGTAGTCGTAGGTGAAGTAGTTGACCAGCTCCTCGATGCGGACGGCGTCGCGCGGCGGCATTCGGCCGTCGTTGAGGAAGCGGCGCGTGTTGCTGTAGGAGGCCGTGTCCACGTCGATAGAGAAGGTCGAGAGCGGCGCGCGCGCGGCGTCGAGGAACGGGTTCTCGTCGATCTTCGGCGTACGACTCGCCCGCGGCCCCGTCGCGCGGGACGGCCTCAAGGTTACCGTAGGCGTCGCCGCGCTTCTCGGCGTTCGCCGACATGGGGGCCGACGGCTGCCCGGCGGGAGCGACCGAGTCGGTCCTGCGCTGGAGCGTCCCGGTCGAGTTAGCGGCGTCCTTGCCCTCGCCGCAAGAGGTGGCGAGCAGCGCCGCGAGGAGCAACAGGGAGAGCGGACGCGCGCCCCGCGCCGTCCGTCGTTCTTCGTGACTCATATGATTCCTCCGTCCGAGAGTTTCAAGCCTGATTTCGGCCGCTGTCAACGTCTGAACGCAGTCCCCGCCGGGGACTTGCGGGGTAAAAAGCAGTAGCCAGTAGGGAAGATGTGCGGAGCGCGACTCTCATCGGCGATGATGAAAGCCGCGCTCTTCTTTCTCCTTAATGGCTACTGGCTACTGGCTACTGCATTTCATCTTTGCCCTTCCACGACGACGGGCGACGCCTGCGACACGTCGTAGCTGATGCGCTGCTCGGTGAGGCGCGCGGCGAAGGCCGACTCGGCGGAGAGGTTGACGCGCGCGTAGTAGGTCGAGGACGGCGAGCGCGGCGCGGGGCAGCCGCGCACGGGCAACTCGACCTTGACCTCGGCGCGGGCCGCCGGCGCTGGCGAAGGGCTGGCGCACCTCGACGGGGTCGCCCGCGCAGTAGCGCCCCGGCGTGTCGGGGCTGAAGAAGTAGGCCCAGACCCAGAGGCTCGCGGGCGCCGGCCGCGCCGGGTCGCGTTCGAGCGCGAGCGTCACGTAACCCTTCCCCGCGGCGAGGTCGAGCCGTGCGTACTGCGTCTTGAGGCTGACGGGGGCGTTCCCGCGCGCGTCCGTATAGATCGCGCCGGGCGGCGGCGTCAACGTCGCCGAGCCCGACCCCGGCGCGGGCGGCGCGGGCGCGGCGGCCGGAGGAGGAGGCGGCGGCGGCGGCGCGTAACGACGTGAGTAGTACTGCGTCAACAGAATCGCGCCCGCGAGCGCAACGGCGAAGGCGAGCAGTCCGGCAAGTTTCTTCATCTTCGTTCCCTTCTTCTAACCCGCTGTGTATACGCGCGCGCCGGGCTCACGGTTCAGACGTTCGGCCGCGAGCGAGAGGCCCATGATGAGGTAGAAGACCATGACCACCTCGGAGTCGCCGAAGTTGTAGTGCACGAGCCCCGCGGAGAGGAAGCCGACGAGCCCGCCCAGAGCGCCCGAGCACCAGCCCGCGCGCGACCCAGTCGCCCTCCGACAGCCCGCCGCGCGCCAGACGCCACAGCATCCGCCCGTAGACGAAGAGCCACGCCGCCCACACCAAAAGCGCCGGCACGCCCCGCTCGAAGGCTATCTGCAAGGGCGTCGAGTGGAGGTGTCCCCACGGCTGCCGCCCCCGGTCGAACATGCCCCACTCGCGCCAGCGCCGCTTGAGCGAGTCCATCCCCGTGCCGACGAGCAGGTGGCGCGGCTTGCTGACGAGGATGCTGCGCGCCCTCGCGCCAGACCATCAGCCGCCACGAGGTCGAGCCCTCCTGCGTGTCGATGAAGCCGACCTGCCGCTTCTGCTGGAGGACGAAGAGCCCCGCCAGCGCGAGCGGCAGGGCCAGCGCCGCCGTCCAGAGCAGCGTCCGCCGGCTCGCCCCGACGAGCGCGATGGTGAAGGCCGACGCGAGCAGCCCCGCCCACGACGCGCGCGTCACCGTCAGAATCAGCGCGACCAGCATCCCCGCCAGCGCGACCCCCAACAGCAACCCCTTCCAAGCTCAACTTCCGGCGCAGGCTGAGCAGCATCCCGAGCGCCAGCGACGCGATGAGCTGCAAGACCTCCGCGTAGGTCTGGTACTGGCCGTAGAACCCGCTCGCGCGCTCGTCGCGCCCCTTCGACCATGCCTCGATGCCGAGCCGCGCCTCCGGCGGTCGCGCCCGGCGGCAGCCCTTCGCGCGCGACGTTGGCGGCCGGCAACGCCTCTGCGCGGTAGACGCGCACGCACGCCGTCGTCTCGTCCCAACGGCACGCGGGCTTCCCGTCCGGGTGGCGCAGCACGCGCTCGCGCGTCGTCGGCCGTGCCTGCTCTATCCGGTCAACCACCTCCGCCGGGCTCCCGACCTCCGCCCCGTCAACCGAAATGATCGCGTCGCCCTCGATGAACCGCGCGGCGCGCAGCGGACTGTCGGCCGTCAGCGCCTGCAACTTCACGCCGCGGCCCCGCGCGTAAACTGCGAACGTGTGGACGAGCCCGAGCGCGCACGAGGCGACGAGCGTGAGCGCGAGCGCGCGCAGAAGCGCGGGGCTGCGGACGTTCTGCGCCACGACGTAGACGACCGTGAAGAGGCTCGCCGCGCGCAGCTTGCCGATGGAGACCTCGGGGTTGTAGGAGGTGAGCGCGGTCAGGAAGGTGAGGACGAAGAAGCCGAAGAGCCACGGGTCGACCGGCGTGCGGAAGAGCGCCGGGCGCGGCCTGAAGCAGAGCCTCGCCACCCAGAAGAGCATCGCCAGCAGCCACGCCGTCTGCGTCCCCGCAATCGAGTGCGGCGCGGCCGCCGCGTACAGGAAGAGACACGCGACGGTCGCGCGCTCCAGCCAAAGCAGGAAGAGAGAGTGACGAGTGGCGAGTTGAGGAGTTTCATTCTCGTCACTCGGCTCTTAACTGTCCAGCCTCACTTCCTTAATACGCCTCTCCGCGCAACAGCACCGGGAGCGTGCGGAGCATGATCTTGAGGTCGAGCCAGAGCGACCAGTTCTCGATGTAGAAGAGGTCGAGCCGGACCATCTCGTCGAACGAGAGCCGGTTGCGGCCCGACACCTGCCAGAGCCCCGTCATCCCCGGCTTCATGTCGAGCCGCTTGCGGTGCCAGAGCGCGTACGCCTCGACCTCGTAAGGGATCGGCGGCCGCGGGCCCGACGAGACTCATGTCGCCGCGCAGGACGTTGAGGAGCTGCGGCAGCTCGTCCAGGCTCGTGCGGCGGAGCCAGCGGCCCGTGCGCGTCACGCGCGGGTCGTCGTGCAGCTTGTAGACGGGGCGCAGGCTGTCGCCGAGGTTCGTCTCGGGGCGCCCCTCGATGTACTGGCGCTGGAACTCGCGGTGGATGCGGTCGTCGGCCCCCGTCCGCATCGTGCGGAACTTGAGGAAGAGGAAGACGCGCCCGTCCATCCCCACGCGCTCCTGCCGGTAGAGCACCGGCCCCTTCGAGTCGAGCTTGATGAGCACGGCCATCAGCACCCACAGCGGCGAGAGCAGGACGAGCGCGAGCGCCGCGGCGAAGATGTCGAAGGCGCGCTTGAAGAGGCGCGCGCCCTGACCCAGCGGCTCGCGGAAGAGCGTGATGACGGGCAGCACTCCGATCTGGTCCACCTCGGTCTTGCGCGGGAGGCAGTTGAAGAGCGAGGGCGCGACGCGGAACTCGACGCCGCGCCGGCGCCCGACGCGCATCATCACCTCGAAGAGCATGTCGCCCGAGAGCGTCGGGTCGGTGATGATGACCTCGTTGGCGCCCGTCTCGCGGATGGCCTCGGTCAGGCCGCTCAGGTCGGCGACGACGGGCACGCCCTCGAACTCTTCGCCCACGGGTACACCTTTACCGAGCCCCGTCTCGACGACGCCGATGACCCTGTAGCCCAGCTCGCGCCGCGCGCGCATCTCGCGCACGCAGAGCGCGGCCTCCGCGCCGCGGCCGACGACGAGCGTCGGGATGAGATTCACCTCGCGGCGGCGGACGGCGCTCTGCGCGGCGCGCGTGGCGAGGCGCAAGGCCGTGTAGGCCGCGAGCGCGAGCGCGAAGTCGAGGACGAAGACGCCGCGCGCGTAGGAGAAGGCGCGGAACTCGAACCCGCCGCGGTAGAGGAACGTCCACGCCACGACGAGCAGCGAGCCGACGGCCGTCGCGCGGAAGACGCGCACGCACTCGTCCAGGTAAGAGAACTCGCCGCGCAGTCGGTAGAGGTCGTAATAGGCGTTCGACACGAGCCGCACCAGCACGACGAACCAGAGCAGCGCCGCGTAAGGCTCGAAGTGGCGCTCCCACACGAACCCGCGCGCGAAGCTGAAATCGACGAGCAGACGCCCGCCCTCGCGCAGAGAGTACGCCGCGCAGAAGCAGGCGGCGGCGACGCCCGCGTCCGCCAAAACCAGCGCCGCCTTCACCAAAGGCACGACCCACCCCGGCGCGCGCGCCGCCGCCCGCGGCACCGCTGTCGTCGCCGCCGTCACGCTCGTGCTCTCCGTACGCTCTGCCCTCATCACTTCAGAATCAACTCGGCCACTTCGGCGCGCGCGCCCGTCACGCGGCGCGGGCTCCCGCTCAACTTCTTCTCGACGCGCAGGGCCTCAAGGTCTTCGCGCGAACTGATGCGCTTGAGGCGTCCTTCGCGGACGAGGTACTCGTCCACGGCGGCCCAGCGGCCGGCGTAGACGGTGGCGGCCGGGACGCCGAGCGCGGCGGCCTCTCGGTTCATCGTCCCGCCCGCGCTCACCACGAGGTCCGCGGCCGCGACGAGGTTCGCGCCGTCGAGCGCCTCGCGCGGGGCGAAGAGGTTGTCCGCTTTGAAGTGCGCGACCAGCTCTTCGCGCTGCGCGTCCGTGCGCGCGAGCAGTAAGACCTTGACGTTCGTTGACGCCAGCAGCCGCGCGAGCAGCCCGCCGAACAGCTCGTTCTCGAAGCGGTGGTAGAGCGCCTCGCGCGCGGGGGGACGGACGACGACCAGCGTGTCCCGGCTCAGCGTCTATCCCGAACTTCTTCATCAACGACCCGCCGAACTCGCGGGTCGGGCTCGAAGTCGGCGAGGTACACGTCCTCTTTGATTCCCCGGTAACGCCGAACCTTGCGCGGGCGCGCGCCGAACTTTCGCAAAGCCTCTTCGGGGAACGACTCGGGCACGACCACGCGCGACGCGAGCCGGAACGCGAGATGGTTCGCCGGCTGGTGCTCGTAGTCCATCAAGGTCACCGCGCGCAACCCCGACGCGCGCGCCGCCAACACCTGCGAGTAAGAGTTATGCCCGACGGCGAGCCCGAACCCGCGCCCACGCGCCCAACGCGCCAGAGCCCACGCGCGCCCCAGAAGGTTCCCGGCCTTCCCCGACAGCTTCCCGCCGCCGTGCCCGCCCACGACCTCGGGTCGCAGGCCCGCCGCCCTCGCCAGCTCGATTGTCTGCGCGAACTCCCTCGCCGTCACCGCGACCTCGTGCCCGCGCGCCCTGAACTCGCCCGCCAGCGCGCGGAAGAACGGCACGTGCGGCGAGTTCGCAAGGTCGATCCAGATGAGCATCGTGAGGGTGAACAGTGAGTGAATGATTGAATGAAGAGGCAGTTCGTCTTAATTCATAACAACTGTCATCATTCAGCTCACTTCGAGAAGTCTCGCCAGCCCGTAGGCCATCCACGCCTGCGACCAGCGCATGTAGGGCGTGCGCACGGTGCGGAGGCGCCGCTTCTGGTAGTAGAAGAAGCCGCGCGGGTCGCGCAGTTCACGCAGCGTCCAGGCGGCGACGCGGTGCGCGAGTTCCTGCGCGTCCGGCTCGCGCCCACCCAGCTCTGCGAGCGCGACGAGCGGCGGCGCCGGCGGAATGTGCGTCGGCCGGGTGCGCGCTGCGATGGTAGTATTTCGGCCAGCCGTCCGCAAGAAAGAAGCCCTCGCGCCAGAAGCGATAGCCGCGGCCGACGGCGGATTCGATCTCTTCGCGCGTCGCCTCGTCCGTCGAGAGCTGCGGCGCGCAATCCCTCTGAATCCGCACGAGCGAGGTGAGCACGAAGGCCGTGTGGAAGTTGTCGGCCCAGCTCTGGTAAGAGTCGGCGCCGTAGGCCCACGAGCCGTCCGCGCGCTGGCGGCGCACGACGTAGCGCGCGGCGCGCAGCGCGTAGTCGGCCCAGGTCTTCGGCCCCGTCACGGCGCCCGCGGCGGCCAGCGCCTCGCCCGCCAGCAAGCTGGCGTTGAAGACGCGCGTGCGGTCGAGCGGCGTGTAGCTGAAGCAGACCTCTTCGTCGGACTCGTCGCTGCGGTTGAGTCGGTCGAGGATGAAGCGGCAGGCAAAGGTCGCCGCCGTCAGGTACGGCCAGACGCCCTCGGAGACGGTGCCCTCCTCGCCGGGCGTGTCGAGGTCGCGCGTGGCTTCAACCAGCGCGCGGACGGCGAAGGCCGTCGGCACGACGGTCGGCGTCCCCCGCGGCGCGTAGAAGGCGCGCCCCTGCCAGTCGAAGTTGTAGCCCCACGCCGCGCCGCCCGTCTCCGCGCGCGCGCCGAGCAGTTCGTCGAGCAGGGAGCGCGCCTCGCGTTTGTACTCTTCCCTGCCCGTCGCGCGGAAGCGCGAGAGCGCCGCGAGCGCGAACAGGGCCGTGCCCTTCGCGTTCCTCCCCGCGGGGACGAGCGCGAGGGGCGCGGAGGTTGACGGGCGAGCGTTTGAAGGCTTGCGTCCAGGCGAGCCGCGCGAGGCGCGAATGCTTGAGGGGCGTTGACTGGAAGAGGCGGCTGTTGAGCGCGTCGAAGGGGTCGGCACCGCGTGGCCGCGCTCGCGGCACCACGCGCGCAACTCTTCGTAGACGCGCTCAAGCTCTAACGACATCGCCGCCAAGATACACCACGGCGGCGCGCGCCCGCGAACGCGACGACCTAACGCGGGGCGTCCTTAACCGTCTCGGCGGGCGAAGGCTCGTCGGAGTCAGCCGACGGCTCGACTCCGAGCATAATAATCTCTATCTTCACGCCTTTGAGCTTTTCGGGCAGAGGGAACTTCCTTCTGTCGCGCGAGTCGTTCAGTTGGAGTGTGATGTCGGGCTTCAACTCCGCGGCCTCGGCCGGGTCGAGCAGTCCCGCTTCGAGCAGACGCGCGAGCGCCTGCGTGTGAGCGCCGACGAGTTCGTCGCGCAGCGCGGCGAGTACCTGGCCACACTGCCGCGCGTCCGTGCAGACGACTTCGCGGAACGGGCGCACCTCCAGACTCAGCTCCTCCTCCGTCGTCCCGAGCATCTCCGCGAGGTACTCGACGCGGCGTTCGTCGCGCGCGAGCCAGCCGTTTGACGGTCCCCCGCACGTGTCCGGGTGGAGCGCGCGCACGTAATAGACCGTGTGCTTCCCCGGCGCCAGGACGACCGAGCCGCGGACGCCGCTCGCGTTCAGCGAGTAGTAGCCGACCGGGGGGAACCCTTCGGGCATGTGGACGCTGTCGCCGCACAGGCCGCCGCAGCCGCCGCTGCTGCCGTAGCCGCGCGCCCCTTCCCAGTCGTAGACGTAGACGCTCGCCTCGACCTTCAGTCCCGACAGCAGCCGCGCGGCGAAGCCCGGCGCGCGCGCCCCGGCCAGAAGGTTGCCGACGGCCGCCCAACGCACGTCCGGCACCGCTTCGTTGAAGAGCGACAGCAGCTCCCGCTCGTTCCGCTTCGGCGCGCGGGAGAGAAGGATGACGACCTCGTCGGCGGACGCCCCGTAGAGCGGCAAAAGCGTCTCGGCCGGGACTTCCGCGTCGAGACGTATGAGCGCGTCGAGCGCCGCCTGACGGACGACCGCCTCCTCCCAACCGCCCGCGGCGACGTTCGAGTCTTCGAGCAGGCCGACCAGCAGCGACGCGTGCTCCTTCATCCCATGCGCCCCCGCGAGGTACGCGCCCCACGCGCGCTCGCGGCTGCCCTGCGACTTGAGCAGCCGCGCGGCCTCCGCTTCGCCGAAGGGCAAGGAGGGCGGGGTCGGCGCGGCGTCCGACGTTTGACCGACGACAAACGGCGTGTTCGTCAGCAGCAGGAGTGTGACGCAAAACAGCAGCTTCCTCATGGCTCGTCCTTTCGCACGTTCGGTCGGCGCACGTCGGCGTGCGTTCGTGTCTTAAGTCATAGACACGAACGCGCGCCGCACGGTTGGCGGCGCGCGCAGGAATTTTCGTGGCGTGACTCTTATTCCTCGTCGCGGAAGCCGAGGCGCTCGCGGACGGCGTAGATGGTCTTGGACTGCGACTCGTGGTAGGTGCGCACCAGCATCTCGGCCAAAAGTCCCATGAGGATGAACTGGACGCCGACGGCGAACATGACGATGGTGATGGTGAAGAGCGGGTTGCGGATGAAGGACTCGCCGCCGACCTTGCGGATGACCGCCCAGACGAAGGCGACCAACGAGATGAGGAAGGAGGAGAAGCCGAACATGCCGAAGACGTAGATGGGCTTCGTGTGGTACGAGGCCATGAACTTGATCGTCATCAGGTCGAGCATCACCTTGAAGGTGCGCGACAGGCCGTACTTCGACTGGCCCATCGTGCGCGGGTGGTGGCGCACGGGAATCTCGGTGACGCGCGCGCCGACCCAAGAGGCGTAGATGGGGATGAAGCGGTGCATCTCGCCGTAGAGCCTGACCTCCTTGAGGAACTCGCGGCGGTAAGCCTTCAGCGAGCAGCCGTAGTCGTGCAGCCGCACGCCGCCGATAAACGAGATGATGCGGTTGGCGATCATCGACGGAATCTTGCGCGAGACCATCTTGTCCTGCCGCTCCTTGCGCCAGCCCGAGACCACGTCGAAGCCCTCGTCGAGCTTGTCGAGCAGACGGCCCACGTCGGCCGGGTCGTTCTGGAGGTCGGCGTCCATCGGGATGAGGACCTTGCCGCGCGCGGCGTCGATGCCGGCGGCCATCGCGGCGGTCTGGCCGTAGTTGCGGCGCAGCGCGACGACCCGCACGCGCGGGTCGCGGCGCGCCAGCTCGCGCAAAACTTCGAGGCTCCCGTCCGTGCTCCCGTCGTCCACGTAGATGATCTCGGCCGTGCGCCCCAGCACCGCCAGCGCCTCGTCGATCTTCAGGTGCAGCGGCCGCAGGTTCGGCTCCTCGTTCAGCACGGGCAGGAACAGCGAAATCTCCGGCGCCGCGCCCGGCTCCGCCAACGTCGCCGCCGCGGTCACCTCTTCGGTCGGACTGATGGCGGTCTCTTCCTCGTCGTAAATCTTCATAAAAAATCCTTCAGGCGATGGGCGTTGGGCGACGGAAGCTCAGACCGTCGTCCGTCGTCTATCGTCCGTCGTCACTTAAAAACCACTCGACGAAGCGGCGGATGCCCTCTTCGATGGGCGTCTGCGGGTCGTAGCCGAGGAGGCGGTGCGCCTTCGACACGTCGGCGAAGGTCCGGGGCACGTCGCCGGGCTGCGGGGGCTGTCGGTCGATGACGGCCTTCTGCCCAAGCTCACGTTCGAGCAGCGCGATCAGCTCTCGCAACTCCACCGTGCGCGAGCCCGCCGAGGTTGAAGACCTCGTAGTCGACTCCCTCATAGTCCATCGCCGCGCGCACGCCCGCGACGATGTCGTCCACGTACGTGTAGTCGCGCCGCGTCGTGCCGTCGCCGAAGACGGGTATCGGCCTCCCCTCGGAGATGAGCCGCGCGAACTTGTGGATGGCGAGGTCGGGCCGCTGGCGCGCGCCGTAGACGGTGAAGAAGCGGAGGCAGACGCATGCGCAGCCCGAACAGGTGCGAGTAGGTGTGGCACAGAAGTTCGCCCGCCGCCTTCGTCGCCGCGTACGGCGAGATGGGTCTGTTGACGGGATCATCCTCGGCGAACGGCACCTTCTCGTTCTCGCCGTAGACCGAAGACGACGAGCCGAAGACGAACTGCCTCACGCCGCGGGCGCGCGCCGAGCTCAAGCAGGTTGACGGTGCCGTTAATGTTCGTCTCCGTGTAGAGCACCGGCTCCGCGAGCGACGGCCTGACGCCCGCGCGCGCCGCGAGGTGGACGATACAGTCGAACCTGGTCTCTTTAAAAACTTCGTCGAGCGCCGCGCGGTCGCGGATGTCCGCTTCGTAGAGCGCGAACTCCTCGCGCCCGAGGTGCGCGGAGACGTTGCGGCGCTTGAGCGCGGGGTCGTAGAAGTCGTTGAAGTCGTCCACGACCGTCACGCGCCACTGCCCTTCGGCGAGCAGCCGCGCGACCAGGTGCGACCCGATGAACCCCGCGCCGCCCGTGACCAGAACGTTTCGCATAATCAGTTTTCAGTTTTCAGTTTTCAGTCTTCAGTTAAGAGCCTCGTTCCGGCTGAACACTAAAAACTGAAAACTGGAAACTGTTCACTTCGTCGCGTAAATCCACAGGTGCCAGCCCCAGCGGGAGGCGAGGCGCGCTTCGGTCGAGCGTGGGAGACGCGGGCCTAAGAGCGGGAGCCAGCGCTTGTTGAGGAAGTGCACGGCGAACTCCACCCGCGCGAAATCTCCGAACAGCTCGCGCGCCTCGCGCCGCGAGTAGACGCGCGTCAGAGGGTTGCCGGCCCCGTCCGTGTTGCGGCTCAGGAACTCGCCCGCCGAGAGGTACTGCGCCGCGTCCTCCTTCAGGCGCGCCGCGTGCTCGCGCAGACTCTCCACGGGCTCGCCCGTCAGGCGGTGCGCGAGGCGGAGTCCGCCCTCGGTCCGCAGCAGCCGCGCGCCCACGCGCCGGAGCACGCCGATGTTGACGCGATAGTTGTAGGAGTCGCGGTGGTAGAGCATCACGACCGCGCGCCCGCCGGGCTTCAGGACGCGCCGGACTTCGCCGACCGCCGCGCGCGCGTCCGGCGTGTGGTGCAGCACGCCGTGCGAGTAGACGAGGTCGAAGCTCTCGTCCTCGAACTCCAGGCGTTCGGCGTCGGCCACGCGGAACTCGCCCGGCAGCCCTTCCAGCTCGAACCTTCTGCGCGCGAGCGAGACGGCCGCCTCCGTCAGATCGACGCCCGTGTAGACGGCGCCCGCGCGCGCGAACCGCGCCCCGTCCGTCCCGAGCCCGCACCCGATCTCAAGCACGCGCAGGCCCTTCGCCTGCTCGAACCCCGCGGCCCCCGGGATGTGCCACTCGGTCCGGTAGCGGTGCTCCTCGACGGCCTCATAGAAGGCGCGCGAGCCCACCTCCGCGTCCGCGAACTTCGTCCCGCACGGGTGCTCCTGCCAGAACGCCCGCACCCTCTCCTTCAGACTCTGCCGCTCATCCGCCATGAAACACTTCGCCGACACCCGGACACCAATCTCATCCACACCACGCCGCACAACGCATTCCACACCCCCCACACGAAACTCAGGAAATTACCATGCCGCTCCCGCCCCCCACAAGCCACCACTTCAAGGAAGCGCGTGTGCCGGCCGCAAAGGAAGCGCGTGCGCCGGCCGCAGAGGAAGCGCGTGTGCCGGTCGCCGCGGAGCGGCGGTTGGATTTAGCCCGGCCTTTCAAGGCCGGGTTAAAGTCGAGCCAAACGACGCCGCGTCGCGTCAGCGACGCCTGAACTTACCCGGCACGTTCAGGCGTCGCTGACGCGACGCGGCGGTGTTCCCTTTGACCGTGACCCGGCCTTGAAAGGCCGGGCTAAATTCAGACGCCGCTGACGCGGCAGCTTATTTCCCTTTTACTTTCCGTGTGCTTTTGACGTTGCTATCGTCCACCCGAATCAGGATATCGCCGGGCTGACATTCCAGCACGCGGCAAATCTCGTCGAGGACTCGGAGTTCGATTCGGTTTGACGGCCCGGCTCTCTCGACTCTCATTAGAGTGTTGTACTCAACACCCGTCTCATTCGCCAGCCAGTAACGAGACCGACCGCGGGCTTCGAGAAACTCCTTTAACCTGACCTCTATCATTGAGGCGGTTATAGCACGCAATCTAATCGACCATATACGCTACTATTGACGTACTACGTTACTTATGACGTATAATAAGAGTCTTTCGGTTACGCGCGGTTTATTACCGAAAGCGGGATGGAGCAAATCGTTATAGCTCCGATTGTAAGTTTTATGGAGAGACTTGCCATGAATCGTTTGGCAGATGAGCCGCCGTGCGCTGAAGGAAATCTGCTCTTCTCCCGCGAAGAGTTGGCCGCTGACATCGCCTCGATTCTGAAGGGCGACGAGTATTCGGCCGAGGCTTTGGCGCACCTGTTCATCATCTTGCGGGATGCCATGTCGGACAGGTTGGAGGGAATCAACCGGACGAGCGAGACGCTGGCGGCGGCCGTCGAGTTGACCTTCGCGCACTCGCGCGCTCACGCCGCGGCGCTCAGGCTGTACCTGCTCTCGCAAGAGGGGCGGTTGAAGGTCGGGGACGAGCCTGTGCGCTTAATCGGCGCGGCGATTGAGAGAAACACGGGCGTCAAGAGTGCCGGTAAGGCTTAAGGAGTGTAGAGCAGAGGCGGAGAAGCAAAGCGAGGGCGGAAGGTTGTGTGCCTTCCGCCCTCGTGGTTGAAGAATGGGGTTCGGTGTTGTCGTGTTAGTCGCCGGGGTCGCTGAGCATGTCGCGGCGGGTCTGGCGGTATTTGAGGGTGGCGAGGAGGAGGCAGAGGAGGGCGAAGCCTCCTTCGACCGCGAGGCCGCGGGTGGTGGCGGAGACGAGGTCGTAGCGGGGCGCGGTGCGGGGCCGGTACTCGTCGGGCGCGGCGACGACGGGGCGGCCGGTCGTGTTGGTCGATTCGTGCGCCCAGGTGAGCGAGCTGTAGGTGCTGTCGAGGTAGTAGTCGCCCTTGGTGACGGTCACGGCGTAGGCGAGCGGGTTGAAGAGCGTGGCCGTGTTGGCCGGCTCCTTCAACAACGCGCCGGCCACCCCGGCGAAGGCGTAGACGAAGACGAGTAGCGCCACGCCCGCCCAACCCCCGAGCCGGAAGCGGAACATCGCGCAGAACTGTACGAAGGCCACGGTCGCGGCGAGCGTCAGCGCGAAGCAGAGCGCGACGGCCAGAAACCTCCCGAGGTTATACTCCAGACGGTTCCCGAGCGCGTCCACGTGATAGCTCAGCCACAGCGCGAAGAGCCCCGCGAGCGAGAAGCCCGCGGCGACGAGGATGGTCGTGACCGAAGCCTTGATCTCGGAGCGCTGGAGCAGCGCCAGCGGGCCGCGCTCGGCGCTCCACCACTCGCGCAGGCGGCTCCGGGTCAGCGCCGACTCGCCCGCCAGCGCCGCCAAAGCGGCCCAGCACAGGAGCATGTAGATTTCGAGCCGGTAGGCCGGCACCGAGTCATCCAGATACCTCCCCCAGAGCAGCCCCGTCACGAGCGCGCACGCGCTCCCGAAGAAGAGCCACGCGGAGCCCGCGCCGAGCGGAATCAACTGCCAGGCCTTCACGCGCCTGACCGCGCCCGCGAACGCCCACAGCCCCCCGAACCCGACCAGCCCGAGCACGACCGCGTACGCGGGCACCCGCGCGCCGTAGAAGTTCCACCAGAAGAATTGATAACTCCTGTAGTAATACTCGTCGAGGCTCCCTTCCCCGAGTCTCCCGCCCGCGGCGGCGAGTTCCGCGAGCTTACGCGCCATCAACTCGTAGTCGGCCGTGAAGAACTGGTTGAGCGCGAGCGCCGTCACGGCGCCCCCGACCGCGACGAGCGGGCCGACCAGAAGCCCCCCGCGCGGCGCGCGCCCCGAGGCGCCGGACACCGCCGCCGAGGCGTAGAGCCCGAGCGCCTGCCACGCGAGGCCGCCGACGAGTAGGAAGAGGTAGAGCCGCGTCACCTTCCCAGGCTCGACCCCGCCGAGCCACGCCGCGGCGAGCGCGCAGGGCGCGAGCATCAGCGCGACGAAGTACGGGAGCGCGCCCGCGCCCCAGAACTTCCCCGCCGCGAGCCGGAGCGGCGAGAGCAGGCTCATCTGTTGAAAGATGGCCGTCCCGCGCAGGCGCTCCTGCACGAACGAGAGCCCGGCCAGCGCCGGCCCGAGCACGAAGAGCAGTGCGAAGAGCAGCACCGTCAGCAGGCCGTAGGCGGTGGCGCCGAAACTCTTCAAGTGCTGCGCGTATAGCTCGGCCTGGTGACGGCGGACGGCACGTCCCCGCCAGACTCGTACAGGTAGAACGGGGGCTCCGTCTTGTTCCAGACGAGCCACGCGCCCGCCGCCAGCAGCACGGCGGTCAGCCCCGCCACGAAGAGCGCGCGCCGCCGCGGCAGCGTCGTCCGCAGCACACGCACGAACTCCGGGTTCATACTCAACGAAGGATTCCAGGCCATACGGAAGTACCTCCCGACTTGTTAAGTGATGAATAAAGACCGACCTGTTCCTCACCCATCACTCATCACTTTCACGAAACGTCCCGGCGTCCCGAGGCGAGGAAGACATCTTCGACCGTCAGGCGCCGCTCGTAGAAGGAGACCAGACCGTCGTGCGCCGCCGCCAGCTCCCGGTGGAGCGCGGCCAGCTCGGCGCGCGCGCCGGTGAAGGTAAAGTCCAGCGTCGCGCCCTCGATTTTAACCTTTTTCACGCCCGCGCGCGCACCCAAATCTTCCGCGAGCCGCACCGCGCCTTCGGCCGCGAGCAACTCGACGCGGACGGGCGTGCCGCCCGCGAGTTCCTCGACCAGCGCGTCGATGCGCCCCGAGCGCGCCACGCGCCCGCGCTCCATGATGATGACCGAGGTGCTGAAGTCGGCCAGCTCAGTCAGGATGTGCGAACTGACGAGGATGGTTGTCCCCAGCGCCGCGAGCTGCCGGATGAGGTCGCGCAGCTCGATGCGCGCGTGCGGGTCGAGCCCCGACGCCGGCTCGTCGAGCAGCAGCACCTTCGGCGCGGGCAGCAGCGTCTTCGCGATGACCAGGCGCTGCCGCATCCCGCGCGAGAGCGAGCCGACCTGCGCGTCGCGCTTCCCCGCGAGGTTCGTCAGGCCGAGCACGCCGTCGATCCTCTTCCCCTCGCTCTCGCGCGGGACCTCGTGCGCGCGCGCGAAGTATTCGAGGAAGTGCAGGACGCTCAGGTCGTCGTAGAGGCCGAAGGTGTCGGGCACGTAGCCGACGATGCGGTGCAGGCGCTTCGGGAAGGGGCCGACCTCGACGCCCGCGACCTCGATCTTGCCGCTCGTGGGCCGGAGCAGCCCGGCCAGCATCTTGAGGAGCGTCGTCTTCCCCGCCCCGTTCGGCCCCACCAGCGCGCACGTCTCGCCCGCCGGCACGAAGAGGCTCACCTCCCGCACCGCCGGGTGCGTCTCGTAGAACTTCGTCAGTCCCGAAGTGCTTATCATCAGTCCGTCTCTTAGAACGCCGGCGTCGCCGTTTTGTTCCCTCGCGCCCGGCGGACCGCTTAACGCCTTCTCCCGCCCGCCCGACCCACGTTGACGATGCGGTCTATCAGTCTTTTATCGTCGGGCAGGATGCCGGACTTGACGAGGCGCGGGGTGAGCGTGCGCCAGTTCGGTTCGGCGTTGAAGACGCGTCGGAAGAGCGGCAGCGCCTCCTCGACGCGCTTCATGTTGGCGAGCGCGACGGCGTGCCAGTAGACCATCTCGATGTTGTCGGGCACGAGCCTCTCGGCCGCCGAGTATTCGCGCAGCGCCCCCTCGTTGTCCTTGCGCTCGACGGCCGCGTCGCCCGCGTTCATGTGGTTGTAGGCGCGCTGGAGTCTGACGAGGCGGCGCAGCTCCTTCAAAGGCTCCGGGTGGTCGTCAACCCTTAAATCGAAGAGGCGGTCGGCCCAGGGCTTGCCCGTTGACTGACCTTTGACGACGACGAGGGCCGCCGACTGCCGGCCGCGGATGTCGCCGCCCGCGGCCTGCGCCGCGTCGAGCGCGGCCAGCATCCGGTCGGCCAGATCGCCCCGCGCCGACTCGAAGGCGCGCGCCATCGCGGGCCACACGGTCGCGTTCGACATCAGGTTGGCCTGCACCGAGAAGTTCGCCCCCACGCGGTCGCCCGCGGCCTCGATGCACTTCGCGCCGGTGTGCGCGGCGACGCGGCCGCGCGCGTCGATCATCGCCACCTGCCGCACGTCGCGCCCGTCGTCCTTCGCGACGAGGGTCTTCAGGGCCTCGTCGGCCGGCGCGCCGCCGCGCATGAGGTCGAGCCCGTTGCGGCCGTACGAGGGGTCGATGAAGGACTGCGTGGCGACGGCGCCGACGCCCGCCTCCGCCCACGCCACGTTCGACCCGACCGAGAACCAGTGCGACTGCACGGCGACGCCCATCTCGCCCGTCGCGGGGTCGCGCGCCACGATGGAATAAGTATGAACCGGCCGCAGCGGCCGCGGCGTCGCCTCACCTCCGGGTCCCTGCGCCGCGACGTGTGGCGTCCTCACAGACACGAGCAGCGCCGCGATGGTCAAGGCCGTCAACATTCGTCTCATCTTTAACGTCCTCAGATTTAACGTCCTCAGAATGCCCAGTACCCTTGCGAGAAGCGCGCGGCGAAGAGCGCGAGCATGAGCAGCGACCAGACCGCGACGGTCGCGCCCCACGCGGGCCGCGCCGCGCGCAGACGCGCCAGCAGGATGAAGGCCGGGAAGAGCACGAGCGTGTAGCGCGGCACGCTCAGCGCGAACTTCGTGCTCGTCCAGAGCAGCCAGTTGCAGGTCATCCACACCGCGTACGACGTGCGCAGACGCGCCCACGCCCAGACCGTCAGCCCCAGCCCCAGCAGGATGAAGAAGAACTCCTGCCACCCGATCATCAACGCGTCCGAAGGCGTCTTCCCCCAGGTCGCGTCCCACGCCCCGCCGATGCCGACCCACGGCCACGTCGGCGACTTGAACCAGTGCTCGCCCTGTATTTGCAGGAACGCGCGCGGGTCGCCCAACACCCACCAGTTGATTAAGAGGTAGGCGGCGAAGCCGGCCCCGGGCAGGAGCAGCCACAGCCACTCGCGCCGCACGCGCCGCCCCTCATTCCTGTACTCCGCCCACGCCTCGAACGCGAGCGCCGGCACCAGCACGACGCCGTTGAGGCGCGTCATCGCCGCCAGCCCCCCGAGCAGCCCCGCCGCCCACCAGCAGCGCCCGCGCGCCGCCACAAAAGCGCCCAGCACGAGCGCGAGGAAGAGGCTCTCGTTGTAACCTATGTGCAGGAAGTACGCGGTCGGGAAGACGAGCAGGTAGAAGACCGCGCCGCGCGCGACCTCCTCCGGCTCTTCGTCGGCGCGCGCGAGCCTGTAGAGCAGGAGCCCCGCGGCGACCGACGCCAGTCCCGAGACGAAGAAGGCGGCCAGCAGCCCGTCGCGCAGCACGACAGCCGAGGCGCGCACCAGCCACGGGTAGAGCGGGAAGAAGACGATCCAGCGCGACTCGACGCCCTGCGGGACGTAGCCCATGCGCGCGATGTCTAAGTAGTGCGGCGCGTCCCAGCGGTTCCAGATGGCGAGCCAGCCGTAGAACGACCCGACCCACTCGTTCTTCCACACGACGAACGCCTGCGCGCCGTAGAGAAGCAACAGCGCCTTGACCGCCAGCACCAGCCCCACCACCCGCGCGTCGAACCACGCGGGGAGCCGCGCCGTCTGCTCCTGAGGTTTGGCGAGCCGCTTCTTCTTCATCTACGCGTCGAGAAATTCGCGCTGCCACATCTCCAGCGTTAACAGTTGGAGGACTTGCAGGTTGAAGTCCTCGCGCCCCGAGAGGTTCGACTCGACCACGCGCCGCACCTCTTCCGGCCGGAAGAGCCCGCGACTTTTGACCGCCTCTTCCGACAGCAGCTCGTCCACCAGCGGCCGCAGCGGCCCGCGCAGCCACGCACGGATCGGCGCCCCGAAGCCCGCCTTCTTCCGCCACACCACGTCGCGCGGCAGAAGCTCCTCGGCCGCCTTCTTCAGAATGTACTTGCGCCGCAGCCCCTTCAACTTCAGACGCGGCGGCATCCGCGCCGCCAGCTCGACCAGCTCGTGGTTCAGGAGCGGCACGCGCACTTCGAGCGTCGCCGCCATCGAAGTCCTATCCGTGTAGTCGAGGTTCAGACACGGCAGAAACGTCTTCATGTCCACGTAGAGCAGGCGGTTGAGCGGCGCCGCTTTGGCCGAGCGCTCGAAGTAGCGCCGGTGCATGTAGTACGCGTCCGCGTCGCCCACAGCCTCGCGCACCTCGTCCGTATAAAGCCTCCGCTTCGCCTCGTCCGTGAAGTACGTGCCGAAGCCCATGTAGCGTGACTCGAAGTCGAGCGCGGCGCTCTTCGCGAACTTCTTCGCGTTACGCAGAGGCGCGGTCAGACGCCCCGGCCTCCCGCCGGGCAGCGCGCTCGCGACCGCGCGCATCGCCGGCCGCCGCAGCGCCGCAGGCACGGTGTCGAGCGCGCCCGCCAGACTCAT
This sequence comes from uncultured Acidobacteriota bacterium, assembly GCA_963726735.1. Taxonomy (GTDB): domain Bacteria; phylum Acidobacteriota; class Blastocatellia; order Pyrinomonadales; family Pyrinomonadaceae; genus QHXN01. The sequence continues at coordinate 272,241 of CAVSDM010000016.1, read as the reverse complement.
CGCCACCTGCCGCGGGTAACCCGCGAAGACCTCGTCGCCGCCCATCCCCGACAGCATCACCGTCAGAGTCTCGCGCGCCTCTTTCGACACGAGGTAACTTGAGATGGACATGTCGATGACCGGCATCTCAAGGTGTCGCACGAGCATCGGCAGGAGCCGCGCCACGTCGGGCCGCAACATCGTCTCGTGATAGTCGGCGTCGAGTAACTTTCCGACCTTACGCGCCCAAGGCACGTCGCTCGGGATGATGTCGAAGCGCAGGTCGTCCTCTTCGATCCCGACGGTGTAAGTTGAGACTCGCCGCCCGCCGCCACGCTTCGCCATCAGGGCCGTGACGACCGACGAGTCCACCCCGCCCGAGAGGAACGACCCCAGGGGCACGTCCGAGACCATCTCCATCCCGACCACGCGCTCCAACGTCTCCGACAGGCGCTCGCGCCACCACTCTTCGCTGCGTCCCTCTTCGATCTCGTCGAACGAAACGTCCCACCACTCGCGCGTCGTCAAAACGCCCGCGCGCCACGTCAGGACGTGCGCGGGCGGGAGCCTGCGTATGCCTCGGAAGAGCGTGTGCGGGTCGGGCGTCCAGAGGAAGGTGAGCTGCTGGTTGAGCCCTTCCGGGTCGAGTTCAGCGTTTGATTAACCCCGACGCCAGCACGCCCTTCGCCTCCGAGGCGAAGACGAAGGAGACGCCCTCCTCCGTCCGCGTCTCCGCGTAGAAGAGCGGCTTGATGCCGAGCCGGTCGCGCGCGAGCGTGAGCGTCTTTTCAACTTCGTCCCACACGGCGAAGGCGAACATGCCGTTGAGATGGGGCAGCGCGCCCTCGACGCCCCACTCGGCGAAGGCTTCGAGCATGACCTCCGTGTCCGTGTCGGTGCGGAAGACGCGCCCGCGCCCTTCGAGGCGTCGGCGCAGCTCTCGGTAGTTGTAAATCTCCCCGTTGAAGGTGACCGTGAAGCGCCCGTCGGCCGACGGCATCGGCTGGTGTCCCGCGCTGCTCGTGTCGATGATCGCCAGACGCCTGTGCGCCAGACACGCACGCCGCCCCTCTTCGTCGAGTGACGCGGAACTCCACACGCCCTCGTCGTCGTACCCGCGGTGCTCGATAGACTTCAGCATCGCGCCGACGCGGCGCTCGGGGTTGACGGAGATGAGACCGGCGATGCCGCACATAGCTGGTGAATGGTAAATAGTAAATAGTAAATGGTGAATGGTAAATGAAAGCCGCTTCTATCCTTTACCATTTACTATTCACTATTCACCTCTTTCGGCTCTCCCGTTCGCAGCGAGTCGAGGATGCGGAAAGTGGCGCGCGTGGTGTTGGCGAGGTCTTCCAGAGGGATGGGCGCGGGGCCGCCCTCGCGCAGCGCGGCGCAGAGGGCGCGCACCTCTTCGCGCACCCCTTTGTCCTGCGCGCGCAGGCGCGTGCGCGTCTCGCGCCCGCCCGCGTAACTCACGGCCGCGCGGTAGTCTTCGATGACGAAGGCGCGGCCCGCGCCGAAAATCTCGACGCGCTCCTTGGGGAGCACGCGGTCGCCCTCGGCCAGATATGCAATCGTGCCGTTCGACCCGTCGGCGAACTTGAGCGTGATGAAGACCGAGTCATCGTCCGTCCCCTCGCGGTCGTCCGACGTGACCGGCTCGGCGTAGACGCGCGTGACGGGCGAGCCGGTCACGTACTGCATGAAGTCCACGAAGTGGCAGACCTCGCCGCGGATGCGCCCGCCGCCCTCGCCCGCGTCCTGCGTCCAGTGCGCGCGCGGCACGCGCCCGGCGTTGACGCGGTAGAGGATCGAGAGCGGCCCGCGGCGGTCTTTGAAGAACTCTCGGGCCTGGCGCGCGTGCGGCGAGAAGCGACGGTTGAAGCCGACCGTCAAACGCCCCCGCGAACCTCTCGCCGCTTCGAGCAGCGAGTCAAGCTCTTCCGTATTCAACGCGAGCGGCTTTTCGACGAACACGTCGAGGCCGCGCTCCAACCCCTTGCGCGCCAGCGCCGCGTGCGTGCCGTGGCGCGTGGCGATGACGAGGAGGTTGATACCCTCGTCGCCCAACACTTCGTCCGCGCCCGAGACGAAACGCGCGAAGCCGTAGCGGCCGCCCACGTCGCGCGCCGTCACGCCCGAGGCCGTCGCGATGGAGACGAACGCGACGCCCTCTTCACGGAAGCTCGGCAGGAGCATCCGCCGCGCCCAGTCGCCCGCGCCGACCATCCCGACGCGCACCTCGGAAGTTGAAGCTTGAGACTTAGGATTCGAGAGCGGGTTACGGACGTGACGCTCTATCTCGCGCTCGGTGTCGTAGTCGATGAGGACGGCGAGGTAGGGCTCGCCCGCGTCGCCCGAGATGAGCCGGTAGGCGCGCGCCGCCTCCACGACCGGGAAGCGGTGTGTGACGAGCGGCGCGGTCTGCACGGAGCCCGCGGCGGCGAGGTCGAGGAAGGCTTCGAGGTTGCGCCCCTCCGTCCAACGCACGTACGGCAGAGGGTAGTCGTGCCCGCGCTCTTCGTACTCGGGGTCGTAGCGCCCGGGCCCGTAGGACATCGAGACCCGCAGCGTCAACTCGCGCTGAAAGTAGGCCGCGCGCGGCACGTTCATCCCCACCAGTCCGACCGCGACGACGCGCCCGCGCAAGCGTGAGATTTCACCGGCGAGTGCGACGGGCTCGTCCGACTGCGTCGCGGCCGTCAGCAGCACCGCGTCCGCGCCGCGCCCGCGTGACCACTTCAACACGGCCTGCCTGACATCGACCCCGGCCGCGCAGCCGTCGTCCGTGCCGAGAGACTTTGCGAGTTCAACTCTTGATGCGTCGAGGTCAACGCCGAAGACGCGACAGCCGTTGGCCCTGAGCAACTGCGCCGCGAGCTGTCCGATGAGGCCGAGGCCGATGACGACGACCGATTCGCCGAGCGTCGGCTCCGCGAGCCGCACGCCCTGAAGCGCGATGGCGCCGAGCGTGGCGAACGCTCCGGTCCTGAAGTCAACGTTGTCGGGCAGGCGCACGCACAGGTTCTTCGGCACGGAGAGCAGCTCCGCGTGCGCGGCGTAGCCCGTGCCCGCGCACGCCACGCGGTCGCCCGCGCGGAACTCCGTCACGCCCTCGCCGGCCTCGACCACGACGCCCGCAGCGCTGTAGCCGAGCGCGTGCGACTCGTCCAGCTTTTCGCGCACCGACTGCAAGGTGCTGAGCAGCCCTTCGCTCCTGACCTTCTCGATAACTTTACCGACGAGGTCGGGGCGCTCCTTCGCCTTCCCCAGAAGGCTCTTGCGCCCCAGCTCGACGAACGCGCGCTCCGTGCCCGCGCTCACGAGCGAGCTGGCGGCGCGCACCAGCACGCGCCCCGGCTGCACCACCGGCGCCGGCACGTCCGCCACCACGCCCTCGCCCGTTTTTAAGTTTTGCAGGAGTTGCTTCATCAGTAGTCAGTAGCCAGTAGCCAGTAGCCAGTAGCCAGTAGCCGGTAGAAAGACATGCGTTCTTCTACCGGCTGCTGACTACTGGCTACTGACTACGGCTCTTCATCGTTTCTTCGCCAGCGCGTCTTCGATGAGGCCGCTGACCCATTCGGCGCGCGCGTCCCAGGTGCCGCCCTCGACCGCGCGCTGTCGCCGGAGCGGCGCCAACGGGTCCGACTCCGCCAGCGCTTCTTCGACGAGGCGGAAGAAGTCTTCGCGGCTGCGCGCGATGCGCAGCACGTCGCCCATCGGCTCGTACTCGGGGAGCGGCGAGATGACGACGGGCTTGCCCGTGGCGAGGTACTCGCGCACCTTGATGGCCGACCCGTAGCTCGTGAACGCGCGCTCAGTTTCCCACGGCAGCACACACACATCAAACCCGGCCGCGTAGCGCGGCAGCGCCTCATAAGCGACGGGCGGCAGGAAGTGCGTGTTCGGCAGACTCTCGACCTCCACCCCGCGCGACTTGTTGCCGATGAAGACCCACTGCCAACCGGGCCGCTCGACCGCCGCGCGTTTGATAAGCTCCTGGTCGATCAGCCACGGCTCCACCGCGCCGAAGTAGCCGAGCCGCGGCCGCGGGATGCGCGCGACCGCTTCGGCGACTTTGAGACTCCCGTCGCCGACCTTCGACCAGTGCTCGAAATCAACGGCCTGCTCTAAAAGGTGTGAGCGCTCGCGGCCTCGGGTGGCCTCCTCCAGCAGCTTGCGCCCCGAGTAGAAGATGAGGTCGGCGCGGTCTAAGGCGTGCTCGTGCAAACGCCGGATGGCCGCGGGGTCGGTCGCGTGGTCCATCGAGTTCTCGTCGTACTTGTCCGAGACGTGATAGACGACGAGCGACTCGTCGAGGCGCCCGATCATCTCGGCCGCGGTCGGGATGGCGACCCAGAGTACCGGCCGCTTGAGCCCGCGCGCGCGCGCCAGTCCCCCGACCTGCGCCGCCAGCAGGCTGCGGTTAACGGCGCGCGCCGCGCGGCTCCCGTAGAAAGGCAGCGCCGCCGGCGACACGACCGTGATGCCCTCCTCGGTGGTGCGCGCCAGCTTCGCGTACGAACGCAGCTTCCGCACGACGCGCGGCACCAAATCCTTGTTCCCCAACCCCGGCAACCCCATCGAGATCGAGTTCACGAACACGACCCGGTTCCCCGCCCGCGCGAACCGCCGCATCAGGTGGTTCTTCGAGTGCGGGTGGTGATACCACCAGTCCTCGCCGCCGAAACAAACAATGGATTTCCCCTGTAAAATCGCTGTTTCTCTCTACAAAAGAGGCTAATTTTGACCCCATTTTTGGCCTAGAGGTACACAAGAGGTACACAAGAGGTACACAAGAACAGAGTTGGTTTTAGGATACTAGCACGCGACTCAAAGAGAGTGAGAGTCATAGGAAAGGCGATGAGAAGCCTGCCGATTGGCAAACCGTAAACACCCCGTAATCCCCTATCAAAACTCGCCAGTACACATGATAATTTTCCCTGTATTTTAAGGGGTTAGCTTACTCATTTTAGCCAGTATTTACGCGGTTTTTAATGAGCGTCAAATCCGATACAGAGAGGCCGCGAAATTCGATACATAGGGGATTGCTGCACAGCTAATTGTTCCGAAAAAGTATTTGTCTTTGCCCGCACTACCATCATGTTTTGGCATACCCGTTGCTAATAGTTAAGTGTCGGAATTAACGCCGCCGTGAGCGATGAGAGTAGAGAGGAACAAGGAAACCCATGCCTGAAATTTACCGCCTTGGATGCTGCGTCCCTATTGAGGGCGGCATCGTATGGAAACACAAACCACTCTCGATTTAACGCAACAAGACACCAACACGGCTCACTCATTTTCAGACCTTGCAGAAGCACTACGCGCCCTGCAACAAGTCTGCGGGTTCAGCCACAACCACAACGACATTTTTCTTGCCTGCCTTGCCGCCGCGCATAGCCGCAAAGAGTTCCGTGCCAGCTATGCCGAACTCGGAGCGCGTATGAGCGGTGAGGTCGAGCCGCATAAGAACAATATGAGCGAGCGGGAGCGGAATAATCGCCGCCGCGCCCTAGAACTAAAATTCAAGCGGGCTTACAAGAGGCTGGAAGCAGACCAGCAGGCTACAGGGCTTTGGTTTGTGACCATTGAAAGCGGCGGCATTAGTGATGGGGAGCGCGTAAAGTCCTTAATTCGTCTTGATGTTGACGCGATAAACCGAACCGTAGAACTTGCGCGAGCGTCGAAAGACTTCACAGAGTATAGGCTACGTTGTTTCCAACGGGCGGCGGAGAAGGTACGCGACGGAATGACGCGCCGCTACGTCCCGGCAGATTCTAACTCGAATGTCGGAGTGCGAGGCAGAGGGCAAAGGCCGGAGAGCAGGTTAAAGCGGTACGAAAGCAACATAAAGACCTATTGCCGAAAACTCTACAACCACGCTGCGACTCAGGTGGGATTCACCGAAGATGTTGCGAGTGAGTTAAAGGAGTACTTACAGGCGAAGCTAGACCGCTGGTTTGCTGTTGACTTCCCCGCACGCCTAGAAGCTGAAAAACAGGACGCGGAGAGCGCGGCGGAACGGCCTGAACGACTAGATGAATTGACGCGGCGGATTAAGGCGGCTGGCAGCAAGGGGCACACGTCTGACCACCATACTATAGGAATAAGGGATGCAGCGGCGTGTACCTTCGGAGCTACGACGCAAGATGCAATTTCCACCCCGCCTGTCATTCTCAACAGTTTGGGAAGCGAGCCAATAGAGAGTGACAGCGGGGGGGATGGGGCTGCATTGACAGACGCGCTCAAGGCTCTGGATTTGGTCAGGTCAGTTGGCGCATGGCGGTCGAACGTGATTTTGATTGAGGATGCCACGAAGCGGACAAAAGTGCTGGCTAATGAGGTCACGTTGGATGAAGTGAAAGAGAAGTTGCCGACGTGGCTAGACCGCAGCGAGCGTGAGAAGAAGAGTCTAGTAGTAGATGTGAAGCCGGACGGACGCCACATTATTCAAGTGGACGAGGCCAATGCAGAGGTCATGCGGATGCTTGCCCCTGTTTCCTTTATGACTGTGGAGACAAGCAACGGCAACGGTCAGGTGTGGCTTGCCCTTCCGCAAAGGCTAGACGCTTCTGAGATTAAGGCTGTTAAGGACAGACTATTTGCCGTGCTCGAAGCTAAGGGCGCGAACAAAGGCGCGTCGGGCGGCCTTCGGTGGATAGGAACACATAATTTTAAGCCGGAGCGTAAAGCCGTGGATGGTAGCTTTCCCCGCGTCCGATTGCTCGCGTTCACGTCGGGCCGGGTTACAACTGTTGAAGAACTAGACAGGTGCGGGTTACTGGCCGCGCCACAACCGAAACCTCAGTTTAGAGAAAAGGCGGGTATCACGCGGCAGAGCAACAGGGCGAACCGCGAGCCTTCTTACGAAGTTGCGGTTTCGAGTGTGAAGCGTAAGCCGAATGGGGACATTGACCGTAGCGGGGTTGATTTACACTATGCGGTGACTTGCCTAAATTGGGGATTCACAGAAACTGAAACGGTTGACTTGCTTAACACTCACTCACCCAAAGCACAGGAACGCCACAACAGTTATGCCGAGGGAGTAGTTGAAAGAGCGAGCCGTCTAGCGAAGCCGTCACGGTAGTGGCTTCTTCTTCAACGTTTGTTGGCTCTATACGCGCCCACTGGCTATCGCTGGCGGGCGCGTTCTCTTGTGACATGGCGGAAACGTGCGCCTTGGCAGAAATGGCTCTTAATAATCGATATTGCTCGACTCATCATCGGGAGAGGGTGCAAAATTAGTCGTTCGCCTATTCCGTCTAACCAGATTGTAGGTCTACTTGAGATGTTAGAGCACCACGCGAAATTGTTCTACTACGCAACGCGCAGGCTGTATAGCTTGCAGGTGAAGATAACTAAAGCGATAGAGGAGCGCGGCGGTGATTCCTTACCGAACGAAGAAGAAGTTATTTACACAAAAGAACTTGTAAGGCGTCTCGAAAACGAAGCCGAGAACTTACAGTTTTCTAGGGTACTGGAAAGGCTTAGTGAGTTTCATACCGACGATGAATCACTGCAACCGTTAGCAGGGCATTCCTTTACCCTATACCGATTGCATTTTCAACTGGATGAGCTGCATAAGGATATTCAAAGGTCGCTTGGCGGAAACAAGTTCTTGATGATTCCTGCTAACGAGGCCGCTCACTTCAACAAAAAGCAACCCTTTGGCGAGGCGGTATACACGAACTTCCCGTCCTCTCGTCACGACGTAAGCGAGGCGTGGAATTGTTTTGTTCTTAGCCGTTACACCGCATGCGTCTTTCACTCCATGCGCGTAATTAAAAAGGTCTTCATGCCTTAGTGCATGACCTCAATAATAATCACAGCGCGGGAATTGTCTTCGGCGCAATGGTAGAGGAAACAAATTGGGGCAACATCATCAACGAAATTCAGGTGGCGGTTGAAAACCCGAAACGCTTGGCGCGTCTAAACCCTGTACCGGATAAAGACCGCATGAGGTTTTATTCCAGAGCCTCGCTTGAGTTTGAATACTTCAAGAATGCGTGGCGCGACGACGTGTCGCATTCGCGCAAGTCGTATGATGAGCCCTCCGCCCGCTCGGTTCTGAACCACGTCGAATCGTTTATGCGCATCCTTGCGGAAAGGTTAAAGGAATAACCAGCAAGGCAAAGCCAAATGAACCCAAACCGCAGTCAAAAGAGTATGCACGCTTTGTGCTACTGGCCGAGAGACTTGTATCAATCCCGCGTTGTTTCGTGACGTTTTAGAAAGATTGCGGCGCGGCTGAATGGCTCTTGAAGTCGTTACATAAGCTGTTTTCCGGGTCGGATTTTTCCTTACCGAAAGCCTTACAATTCCCCGCTGATAATGCCTCTCGATAATCATTGAATGAGGATTTACCGGCTAGTTTGGCTAAAACGCTCCCTGTTTGCCGCGTCGTTTCTTGCGGTTTCAACTGCTCAACCACATATACAGTAATGCAATTTGACTGGCTGCACCCCTCGCTTCCGTGTGTCGGGTAAGGGTCAGCAAGACGACGCTGCTTAGCCATGTTTTGGTTTCTGAACCCCTGTGGGCGGGTCGGCTTGATTGAGGCGTCAGTGAAAATTTTCTAGCGGTAATCCTATACCCCTCATTTTTTTTGAGGGAAGCCCGCATCCCGTAACATTTCCTCACGCTCGCGCCGCATATCTTCTTCGGGGTCGTCCTTCCTCAACAAGCCGCACAGGAGCAATAGTGCGACGATTATCAGCACAACCCAAAGGCAGCCGCGCTTACCTGATTTAACGTTCTCCTGATGGGCTACCTGCTGCGCCACCAGTTCTCCGGGGGTGAATGGCTTCCCGCATTTCGGGCAAGAGACGGCTTCCAGTGAGACGTAGTGGCCGCAAGAGGGGCAAGGTGCGAGGTTCATAGTCACTCCATCGGCGGCAGCCATCTAAAAAGCATGACGGCCGCGCACGCTCTTTGTTATTCTGCCGAAGTCTTTGACAACATAGGCTTATGAGTGAGGCGACCAAATAGGGGTTTATGGTCGCTGTCGGGTTCATTCGTAACGAACTCACGGCGGCACAAGCTGACGCTCAAACCATATCCCTATATTGGGAGATAATCAAGGCAGGCAAACGGCAAAACGTCACTTTCAGGGGGATACTCTGAATGGGACGCGCGAACCGTGTCAGACCTGCCCGCCTTGCCAAGAAGCTGTTACAGATTCGTGAGGCTCTTGGTCTAACACAAGAGCAGATGATTAAGAGGTTGAACTATACGGCTTCGCCGCTTTATCCGCAGAACGTTTCAGGGTTCGAGACGGGAGAGCGTGAGCCGCCCTTGCCGCTGATTCTGGCTTACGCCCGTTGTGTGAACTTATCAACAGACTATTTGATAGACGATAATCTACCCCTACCCAAAAAACTACCTGCACCCCCGCGCAGCCGCGCAAAATAACGGACACCGCCTGAGAAACGCCTGCGAAGCATCGTCAAAGAGCTAAAAGAATAGTAGCGCGAGCGTGGCGTCTCATAGGGGGTTATGTGCTGGACTCTCACCTCTATCTAAACATCCGTCAGTTGAATTAGATTAGAAGCTATTACAGGTTCGCTTGGGTCTTGGCCGTCGTGTAGCCTAATTGGAAATCATATTAAAAAGTGATTCCCGCTTTAGCTGCTTTTGAAACAAGGTAATTGATGAAGGCTGAACAGGAAACTAGCATGTACTTTGCATCTTCAAAATCTAAGTTGGGTTCGTCAAGCAAGGCGTGACGTATGCCGCTGGCATCATTCGTGTATCCATAGATACTACTGAATCCTTTTTTCAAAGCAGGGTGAATAGCTACTGCGGCTTCTACCTTTCTAAGTGCATCCCCTAGTGTGTCCTTACCACCTGTTATCAGGTTGCACATTGACTCGACCGCACTGATTGATTCCTTGATTGAGTTTCTGTAGTCCGGCTTCATCTTGTCAGCCAGCAAAGTGAGTGCTGTCTTCAAATGAGTTGACACTGGTTTGAGGGGCGCAGGGGCGTTCAATGCCTGCTCTACTTCGGCTAATTCTTCGTCTGATGTAAGTTGTACAATTATTCCATCAACGAAGCGATATGCAGACATTTCACGTTCAAGTATCTCGTTACAAAATGTTATGAATCTAGCTACGTTAAATTTAGTAGGTTCTGCTGAATTAGCAACGAACTCAATGAAGTCATAAACTTCATTCCATGAACATTTAAAAAACCAATCTCTCAGCGGTGGATAGGCTTTGTGCCAAAACTCATCTAACGTATCAATGGGCAGTTTGAAGTAATCTATCCATATCACACGAATAAGAGCATTGAGGGCTGCATTCTCACGAATAAACTTTACTGAGCGGAAGTCCAACTTATCCCAAAAAAATAGCTGTAATCCATTCCATAGGCCATTCCGCAAGTCAGCATCCATAGAATCAACTTGCATGATGCTTTTGACTGGCTTTAGACCTTTTCGTTGTGAGAACGATTGCATGACCAACCCCCCAGTTTTAGTAGCAGAGTCTATCGGTTGTGATTAGAAATGCTTCAATAATAATTGCTCAACAAATCCAAGCACACTTGCAACAGCTTCTCTCTCAACTTTGTCCCATTGTGCATGAAGTGCATTGTTACGAAAGTTCAGGTAGGAATTGGCAATACCAACCTGCGAACCTTGAAGTAGCCCTTTGTCCTTCAATGCTGTTAGAACGTCAGCTAGTTTCTCCATGTGAGGGATAGCGTTCGTTATTGCTAACCGGCGTATCGTATCCTCATAAACGGATGCGGCTAGAACAGCAGCAACTTTCTTAGCTTCATCACCCTTTTCTTCAAGAGCAGTACGCGCTAATCGAATGAAATCGGTGAGCACTTCGCCCGTAATAGTTCGCTGTAGGCTGCCGACCAACCCTGCGTCTAACTCAGCCTTTAAATTCTGTAATGCTCCTTTTGCTATTACTCCTATCCAGTCGGATACATATGGTGCGCTGTACTTAGTCCGTATTTGCTCCGCGTCCTTCACTATGGACTACACTTGGATACTTTCTGCGCCATGAATTGCGGTTAGAAGGGTAATCGCCCCCTGCAACAGTTCATGCCCCCTAATATGTTTATCAGTGTTCGCGCTTCCTGATAACAGAGCATCAACGCGCCTAATAAGGTCTTCTTCTCTCATAGTCATTCTGCGTACGAACCAAAGAACAAAGTGGTATTTGTGGTTGACTGTGACTCACAGAGGAATAGAGCCAATGTTGAGGGGGGGGGAAGCAATCACCCGCTTATACCATAAGTGCGTTGCGGAAACAAAACAAATTATCATATGCGCAACACATAATTATCAGCGAGAAGAATACTCAAGAGACTATTCTTCTCCGGCTTCGGCAAGCAATCGCCGTCGCACTTCCGCACTCAAATAGAAACCAGTTTTCTCTAGCTTGTCGAAATATGGCCTAACCTCTGAAATCGCCCCCGCTTCTTTCAATCTGACTATTAAGTTTGCGGTTCTGATAGTCGTTAGCTGCATCAACCCTGCGCGTTTGTACCCTCTGTTCTCATCCAGTAGCAGAACAGATTGCGTATAGTCCGCTTGTGCAATAGCAGCGGCCTCGCCTTCGTCAAGGTCTGCCTTCAAAAATTCTAAAGTAAACTTATCAACCTCGCGGCAATCAACAAAGAACCCCGCCATTTCATTGATTACCTTACGCAAGCGTCGTTTCCCCTTTTCAGGGGCTTTGTATGCTTCCCGTTTAACTTCGGGCGGGATGAGGATGCGTTTGAAAAGCAGAGGTAGGAAGTCAGCAATTTCAAGTTTAACGAGTCGCGTAAGCAGGGTGTTGTCTATCACGGCATCGGGCAGGCCGCCCCGCTTTGAGAATCGCGCCATTACTTTTTGTCGCTGAGTAGTTCGCTAAGTGCGACTAAGCCAAGAGCGATTCCCGCAATCCACCCGAGCGCGGTTAAATCATTCTTCCCCTGTTGCTGTTGCTGTCGAATCTGCCCTAACGCGCTCATTAGTTGTTGCTCATGTGCAGTAGGATTGAGGCGGTTGAAATAAACAACTTGGGTTTCAGCTACGCCTTGAACCTGAATGCCATGCTCCACTAAGGCGATAACTGGTTTCGTAAATTGCGCCGCCGCCATCAACTCAAGATTCACGGCAGCTTTGACTCCGTGTGGTGCGGTTTGCGTTACTAACGCGATAACCGCATTGCTCTGCTGTATCTTCTGAATTGTGTCTGTGGGAAGGCTACTGGTAAAGGGGTCGGTTCTGTCAGGTAAAAGGATTCCAATGTCATAAGCAGCCGCCACTGCTCTTAATCTAGCAGCAATAGGGGCATCATAGCGCCCAAACGCATAGCTAAGAAAAACCTGCATACTTCAATTTTAACTCTCATCGCACTGAAAAGAAACGTAGACCGCTACTTCACATCTGGCACATACTTGAACAACTTATCGGGCTGACACTTAAGAACGCGGCACAAGCGGTCTAGCGTCGTTTTCACCCCTATCATATCGAAGTCGCCGCCCCATAGCCGCGCCGCCAGCGTGGGCGAAACATTCATCGCCTTTTGCAACTGATAGGCATTCTCAATGCCGCATTTCTGCGCCCGCTCTCTAATCGTCACTTCAATCATAGCTGCACGATAGCACGGTCACATTGATTACACAAGAGTGTAAGTTTCTGCTTGCCTGATTTACACAGATGTGTAATACTGTCCTCTGTCAGATGGCAAAAGCTATAACCCAAAAGCAGGAGAGAAGGACAGTGTTCAACCTCGAAACGACAGACCTCAGCCGCGCGGTTCAGAAAGCTAAAGCCCTGCGCCCTAGAGTCCGAATGATTCGCTTCGGAGAATACGCCGTAACTGGAAGCCGTGGGAACAGCTACACCGTGAAGTGCTACCGCTTCTTTGGTGAGAAGGTGGTTGATTGTAACTGCCTGACTAAAGACGGCGTGGCGTGTAAGCACGGCGTCTCCGCTGTCTTGTTACACCTCCACGTCGCGGCCACAAGGATTGCCGCCTAAGAGGACGGGCTTAGGAAAGCGTCAACTTCCCTAAGCCCTCTACACCAACCCCTTCCGGTCAGAAAGGAAAGATGATGCAGGGCGATAATAACAAGCCACAGGACACGTCTGCAAAGAGTAAGAAAAAGTATCCGATAAAGCACAAGCGTCCGGTCGGTCAAATCATTGAACGCGCCTCTAACCAGTTTATGGTTTGGGTTCATTCACACACGGACGGCGACGGGCGCAAAAAGCGATACACCAAAACATGGGACACACTTAAAGAAGCTGACGCGGACTTGGCGCGAATCGTCGCGCAAAGAAATCGCGGCAAAGGCATCGTTGACACTAACGAAACTCTCCGCGCCTTTATTGAAAGATTCTTGCGCGAGGCTCACGCCCATAGAGTTAAGCCGTATGTTCACGGCAAAGTGGCGCGAGCGTTCACGGCTTGGGTTTACCCTTTCATCGGACACAAACGAGTACGCGCCCTCACAGCCTTAGACATTCAGGATTTGTACACAACGCTTCAAAGCAGGATTTCCCCGCGAACGGATGCGCCTTTGTCACAGGCGACTATCCAGAGGGTTCATGTTCACTTACGCATGGCTTTTAATTGGGGCATGAAGACTGGCGAGTTGAGCCGTCACCCTATGGAGAATGTGACGGTTCGCAAACCGCCTCGGCAGAAGATGGTAACTTTCACAGAGAAAGAAATCCGGCTTTTCTTCCAAGCGTGGGAGCAGTATCAGGTAGAGCGCCCTTTACGGATTCCTTACGGCTGTATCTTCCACGTCGCTTACGAAACGGGGATGCGCCCGGAAGAATACTGCGGGCTTCAATTCTCCGACCTTTGCCTTGACGACAACCCACCGCACATAAGGGTTCAGCGTGTCGCCATACGTGATTCCGCTAAAGGCGGGTGGTGGTTTGATGAACCGAAGACGACTAGCAGCGTCAGGAACATTCGGATTAGCCGCGAGTTGGCAAGATTGTTAAGGCTGCAAAAACTCACGGTCGAGCGTTACAGGAAACAGCGCGGGGATAGCTGGCAAGATAATGACTTGGTTTTTCCCAATCAGACCGGAGAGCCGATTTACCAATACCTACTCACTGACCTTTATCGTGAAATCGTCAAAGGCATTGGGCTAGACCCGAAACGGTATCGGCTTTACACCATGCGCCATTCTATGGCAACGCTGGCAATCGCGCGTAAGGTAAATGTGAAGGCAGTAAGCGAGAGGCTAGGGCACGCGGACATTTCACGTACTCTTGAGACTTACACTCACGTCTTGCCGAGTATGCAGCTTGAGGCGGTTGAAATACTTGGCGCGATTGCCTACGGGAATCCGAATAAGGGTGAGCAACAGCTTACTATAGACAACCCCGCCGAAGGTGAGGAACTCCGACCCTTTTAAGGTTTTAAGAGGCGGGAGTATCGAGGGTGTCAGGCTTAGTTCTGACGCCCTTTCTCTTTGCGCCGAAACGCAACAGAGGTACACAAGAGGTACACAAACGGCAAAATTTAAGTCTGGTCGGTTTTATCTGCGGGTAGTTTTCAGAGCATCGGCCATGCCCGTAAACTATTGAACACGACGCGGTTACCCGCCCGCGCGAACCGCCGCATCAGGTGGTTCTTCGAGTGCGGGTGGTGATACCACCAGTCCTCGCCGCCGAAGCAGACGATGCTCTTGCCATTCAGCATCGGCGGCCTTGTTTGTTTTCGAGAATAGACATTGCGGCGCCACGCCCTTTCGGGACGGGAGATAGTAGCACGCGGCGGCGCGCCCAGCGGGCGGCAGGGAGTTTTAGGAGTCCTTGTCGAGGAGCTTGGTCGTGTTCTCGGTGATGCTGGGCGGCTGGTAGATTTCGGCGGTGTTGGCGCGCTGCTGGTTGAAGAGCGGCGCGGGGTTGAACTGCGGCGCGCCGAGGGCCGGCCGCTCCGCGCCCGCGCCGAGGTCTCTGCGCGGCGAGTTCTGCGGAACGCTGATCAGTTCGTCGCCGAAGAGGTGCGCGTAGACGAACATCATGAGCCCCGCCAGGAAGACCGTGAAAGGGACGAACAGGGGGGCGGGGTTGTCCACGATGAAGCAGAACCCGAAGAAGATGGGGAAGAGCACGACGCTGAAGAACATCAGCTTGGCGCCGCGGCGCTTCCCCCGACGCTTCGCCGTCAGCTCCGCGGCGGGCGGCGCCTCGGGCCGAACCGGCGCGTACTCGTTGCCGGCCACGTAGGCGGGGAGCCCCGCGAGCTGAAGCCCGCACTTCGGGCAGAAGCGGACTTCGTCTGAAGAATGCTGACCGCACTTGGGACAAAACATCTGGTTCACCTGTGGCTTCGGCGGCGTTCCGAACTACTGCCGGCATTACGCCGCGGCGCGCGTTTAAGTTCTGACGGCGGGCGCGGGCGCCGGTCTGTATAATAGCAGCCGCGTCGCCGACCCTGAACTCAGCAGAAAGCCGCATGGCATCTCCCGAACAGCGCCCGCCCGTTCCCGAAAAGCAGACAGACGACAGTCGTCGCCGCGACGCGCGGCGCAGGGCCGTCGCGTTCGGGCTCATCTTTCTGGCGGCGTTCGGGGTGCGGCTCCTCTGCTGGCGCGACGTGCGGTTCGAGGCTTACAAGGTTCAGACCTCGGTCACCGAGAACTACAAGCAGATGGCGCGTCTGCTCGCGGAGAACGGGGCGTCGTCGTTCTACGACGCCGACTCGACGACGAGCGAGCCCGACCTGCTGGGCCACCCGCCGGGCTACCCCTTCCTGCTCGCGGCGGTCTACGCGGTCTGCGGCGAGTCGGACGCGGCGGTGCAGCTCTTTCAGGCCGCGTGCGACGCGCTGGCGGTCGCGCTCGTCTTCCTCATCGCGGCGGAGTTGTTGACGTTCGGCGTCGGCGTCGTCGCGGGCGCGCTCGCGGGGCTGGCGCCGCAGTTCTGTTGGAACTCCCTGATGCTTCTGCCGGACACGCTCGCGGTGCTGCCGCTGTTGGGGGCCGTCTGGCTCCTCTTGCGCGCGCGCGCGGGGAGGCCCGTGCTCAAGGCGCTCGGGGCGGGCGTGCTCGTGGGACTCTCGTGCTGGCTGAGGGCGAACGCGCTTTTGCTCGCGCCGTTCATGGCGCTTGCGGCCGTGCCGTTTCTCTTCGCGAAGGGCGCGCGGGTGGGGCCGGCGCTGGCGTTGGTGGCGGGGTCTCTGCTCGCGGTCGCGCCGGTGACGGTGCGCAACGCGCTCGTCTTCGGCCACTTCATTCCCGTCTCGCTCGGCGCGGGGCAGACCTTGATTGAGGGCATCGGCGACTACGACCCGGCGGGGCGGTTCGGCCTGCCCGCCACCGACGTAGAACTCCAGCGGCAGGAGGCAGAGATGTACGGCCGCCCCGAGTACGCCACTTCACTCTTCGGCCCCGACGCCATCGGGCGCGACCGCGCCCGGCGCGCGCGCGCCTTCGGCGTCATCCGCGCCCACCCGCTCTGGTTCGCGGGCGTGATGGCACGGCGCGCCTCCTCGATGCTGAGACTTGAGAGAGTCCCGCTCGCGTCGAACGCCGTGCCCGTCTCGGAAGGCCGGACGCGGCCTCTCCGTTTAATGTTGCGCGCCGCGCAGAAGCTCTTCATCACCGCCGTCCTGCTGCCGCTCCAACTCTTCGGCCTCGCCGCCCTCGTGCGCGCGCGCCGCTGGCGCGTGCTCGCCGCGCTGGCGGCCGTCCCCTTCTACTACCTCTGCGTACAGTCGGCGCTGCACACGGAGTACCGCTACGTCCTCGCCGTGCACTATTTTCTGCTGGTGCCCGCGGCGCTCGCCCTGCGGGAGGCGGGGCTCCGGGTCCGTGGAAGGTGGTCGGGACAGCGAATCTAATAGCGGCTCAGGCGGTGTCCGTCGGTTCGGCGTTCGCGCGGTCTTCGCCGAGCCCGGCTATGCGCTCCCAGCGCAGGAGGTTCTCTTCCGCCTCTCGCCGGAACTGCTCTCCCCAACGCCGTATCTCGTCCCTCGGCGGGTCGAACAGGGCCTTGCGCAGGTATCCGTTGAGCGCTTCAAGGTCGCCGTAATCGTAGATGTAGATGCCGCGGCTCTCCTCTCCACGGCCGGCCACGACCGGCGTGCCGCACCAGACGGCCTCGACGCGCGAGAGGCTGTAGCCCTCGTAGCGGACGCCCCGCACGAACACGTCGCTCCGCTTGAAGATTTGTAACACCTGCGGGTGCGGCACGTTCTCCAACACGGTGATCCAGTCGCGCCCGCGCAAGACCCTTTCGCGGTACGCCTCGTCGCGCACGAACGTGCCGTCGATGAGCAGCAGGCCGATCTCCTCGCCCGACTCGCGCCGCAGCCGCTCGACGCCCTCGGCGGCGTGCTCGAAGCCGTAGTCGGGCGTGAAGGCGCCCGTGGAGCAGACGCGCCGCGGGTAACGCGCGAGCTTCGCCTCCAGCTCCGGGGCGATTGGCGCGTCGAAGACGGCGGGCGGAATCGGCAGGAGCGCGTTGGCCGTCGAGACCTTCTGCCGCACGCCCATCTCGACACGCAGCCACACGGCGATCTCGTCGTTGACGACGGCGAACTCGTCAACCGAGGCCACGGCCATGCGGCAGAGCAGGCGGCGGAGGGGGCCGAAGCTCTCGTACCTCGCGGGGAGCGAGCCGTCGTGGACGACCTTCACCCACTCGAACCGCAGCAGCAGCTTCAGGGAGAGCCACAGGGGGACGAGCAGAGGGTTCGGGTGCTCGACCAGGAAATGTGACGAGTCGAGGATGCGCGCGCGCGCGCCGCGGCGGACGAGCAAAGGGACGAAGCCCAGCCTCCTGTGATTAAAGCGAACGACGCCCCGCTCGCCCTGCGGCGCGCGGCCGGCGTAGGCCCACAGCTCCGCGCCGTGGCGCTTGAGCGACTCGAAGAGCGAGTGCATGAAGATGGCCACGCCGCCGTACGGCGGCGGGAGCGGCCCCAGCAGAATAAGCTTCCTGCGCATGTTCGGGACGTTTGATAACTGCCTCGGCCGCCTACTCGACCTTGACGGAGTCGAGGCCGTAGTAACGGGCCGCGGCCACGTTCTGCGGCGCCAAAGGGTCGCGGCTCAGGCGCAGTTCCGGGCGGCCGAACCCCAACTCCCACTCGACGCCTTCGACGGCGGGCACCGACACTTCCCTCGCCCCGGCCGCGGCGCCCGCGCGTATCTGCCGGTCCGCCTCGTCCCACCGCTCGGCGTACGCGCGGGCGCGCGCCCCGAGGGCGAAGGTGCGTCGGGCGGAGGCGGCCGGCGACACGAACAGCAGCGCCGCGACCGCACACCACCCCGCCAGAAGGGTGCGCGGCAGGGCCTTCCGACCTCGTCGCGTCGCCTTCAGCAGCGCGAGCCCGGCCAGCGCCCCCCAGTAGACGTTAAGGCAGACGAGGACGAACTTCGGGATGATCTGTGCGCGCCGCGGCAGGGCCTCGGACTGTGCGTAGAAGCCCGGGATGAAGCAGAGTACAATCAGGGCGAAGCCGGCGGCGGTGCCGACGGCCAGTAGTCTGAGAAGGCGCCGCGCGTCCGGAGTCTCTACGGACTGTCCGAGGCGGGACGCGCCGGCCGCCAGTGCGAGGCACGCGGGGAGTGCGAAGCAGAGCAGGGCGGTGCCGCGCCAGCGCCGCGTGTGCTGCTCGAAGAAATAGAGCGCGTAACGGCACGAAGACTCGACCGACCAGGGCAGGGCGGCGGGCGCGGCCCCGAGCCCCTGCCTCACCCCGTTCCCGGGCGCGAGCGCGACGAGCAGCAGCGCCGCGAGCGCCCCCACGAACCCCGCGAGGATGAGCGCGCGCGCGCCGCGCGAGCGGAGGCCGCGGGCGCCCGCCAGCGAGGCCGCCAGCAGGAGGGAGAGGCCGCCCAACTGCAACACCGCCGACACCTCCGAGAACCCTCCGGCCACGAGGGCGAGCAGCGCGCAGAGTCCGATTCGCCAAGGGGCCGCGCGCACGGGCTCTCTCCTGACGGACGAGGCGACGAGCCCCGCGTTGGCCGTGAACAAGATGAGCGGCGCCAGGTACGTGAGCACCCCCGTCTGCCAGTAGAGCGACTGCACAACGTCGGCGGTGCTCTCGACGGTCGCGTACACCAGGAGCAGCGCCGAGAGGAGCGCCGAGCGCGCGCGACCCGGCAACCCGAGCAGCGCGGCCCCCCCGTAAACCGCCCAAGCCGTCACGGCCACCCAGGCCGACAGCGCGGCCAGCGGCAGCAGGGAGACGACCCACGGCCCCGCCGACTCGAAGAGGTTCACCGCCAGATGGAACGAAAAGCGGCCGGACCAGTTCATGTACCAGTAGTGTTGTGAGCCGAGGAAGCCTCGGTCGCGCAGCACGGCCGCGGTGTTGAAGTCGTCGTACCAGTAACGGCTGTAGAGCCCGACGTAGGCGTGTGCGAGCAGTGCCGCGCAGAGGGGCGCGGCGAGCGCGGCGGCCGCCGGGCGGGGCAGGAGTTTAGGCGACACGGCTCTCATGATACTCGAAACGTTCTCGCGGTGCTCCGGATGAAACACAGGCCCGACGCGGGGGCCGGCGACGGCGGACGAGGCGTCGCGGTCGTCGTGCCCTCCTACAACCACGCGCCGTACGTCGCGGCGGCGCTGCGCTCCGTGCTGGCGCAGACCCGCGCGCCCGCGCGCCTGCTCGTCATCGACGACGGCTCGCGCGACGGCTCGCCGCAAGTCATCGAGGACGTACTCAAAGACTGCCCCTTCCCCTGCGAGCTGATCGCGCGCGAGAACCGCGGACTGTGCGCCACGCTCAACGAGGGTCTGGCGAAGACCGAAGGGGCCTACTTCGCCTACCTCGGCTCGGACGACCTCTGGCTGCCCGACTTCCTCGCGGCGCGCGTCGCACTCCTTGAAGAGAGGCCGCGCGCCGTGCTCGCCTACGGCCACGCATACCTGATCGACGGGCGCGGAGAGGTCTACGACTGCACGCTCGACTGGGCGCGCTACGCGGACGGCGACGCGCGCGCGATGCTGCTCGAAGAGAATCTACGCGCCGATGAGCCCCACGGTCGTTCACCGGCGCGCGGCCGTCGAGCGGCACGGGTGGAACGAGCGTGCGCGGCTCGAAGACTACGAGCTTTATCTGCGTCTGAGCGCCGACGGCGACTTCGCCTTCGACCCGCGCGTGCTCTCGGCTTGGCGCCGCCACGGGACGAACACCAGCGGCGACTTCGTCTGGATGATCGAGGCGCGGCTCGAAGCGCAGCGCAACGCCTCCGCGTATCTTCAACTGAAGCCCGCGCAGCTCGAACGCTACCAGCGCGCGCTCAACTTCGCGGGGGCCGAAGACCTCCTCCGCCTCGGCGACAAGCGCGCCGCCCTCAAGTACCTCCGCCGCGGCCTCTCCGGCGCGCCCTCGCCCGCGGCCCTCGCGAAAGTCGCCCTGCGTCTCGTCACGCCCTACGCACTCGTCCGACGCCGCAACCGCCGCCGACAGTCGAACGCCGCGAAGCGTTACACAGACTTTTCATCTTAAGGGCTGTCAATCCAGCGGTCGTACCAGAGCGAGAGATTGAGGAGCGCCCAGAGGTGGAAGCCCCAGTCGCGCGCGCCGCGGCGGTGCTCTTCGAAGAGGCGCGCGACGAACGTGTAGTCGAGGAGGCCGCGGCGGCGTAAGCTAGAGTTCATCACGCGCGACTCAAGCTCCGCGGCGGACGCGCCGCGGAACCAGCCTTCGACCGGCGCGCCGAAACCCCGCTTGCGCCGGTAGAGCACGTCGCGCGGCAGCACCTCTTCGAGCGCGCGCTTGAGGACGTGCTTGCCGCTCCGGCCCTCGACCTTCAGAGCGCGCGGGACGCCCATCGCGTACTCGACGAGGTGTTGGTCGAGGAACGGCACGCGCGCCTCGACCGAGGTCGCCATCGTCATCTTGTCCACGCGCATCAGGAGCAGTTCCGGCAGGCGCAGCTTCAGCTCCAGATAGGTCATGCGCGCGAGGAAGTCCGACGCGGGGCGCTCGCGCGCGACGCGCTCCAACTCCTCTTTCACGACTTCGTACGAAGAGAGCCCCGTTGAGGCGCGCGCGCGTCTCGGCGGAGACGAGCTGACTTTTAAGCGTCTCGTCGAAGACGACGGCCGCGCCCCAGAAGAGCGACTCGCCCGCGCCGAAGCGCCGCGCGAGTTCCGCCGCCTCGGCCTTGCCCGTCGCCGCGCTGACGAAAGGTTGTGCGACGGCGCCCGCCGCGCGCCGCGCGAAGGCCGGCAGCGCCTCGGTGTGGCGCCAGAAGCGCTCGTAGAGGCGCAGGTACTTGACGTACTTGTCGTAGCCGCTGAACAGCTCGTCCGCGCCCTCGCCGACCTGCACGACGACGGTGCCCGACTCGCGCGCGAGCCTTGAGACGTAGTAGAGCGGCACGCAGACGGGGTCGGCCAGCGGCTCGTCCTGATGGAAGACGAGGTCGGGCAGAAAGTCCAGCATCTCCTGCTCGCCGATGAGGACTTCGTGGTGGCTCGTCCGCGAAGCGCCGAGCTGATGTCGCGCGCCGACTCAAGCTCGTTTAATTCTTCGTGGTCTTTGTACGCGACGGTGAAGGTCTCGACGGGTCGCGACATCTGCTCGGCCATCAGCGCCACGTTGGCCGAGGAGTCCACGCCGCCCGAGAGGAAGACGCCGAAGGGCACGTCCGCCATCATGCGTTTCTTTATCGACTCGCGGAGCAGGCGGAGGATGTCCGCGCGGTACTCTTCATCAGGTTTATGCCGCGCGCCGTTCGCGGGCGCTTCGGGCGGGAGCGCGTCCCAGTAACGAATCGTCTTCACCTCGCCGTCGCGACCGCAGACGAGCATGTGGCCCGCGGGGAGTTTGCCGACGCCGCGGAAGAGCGTGCGCGGCGCGGGCGTGGTGAGGAAGGAGAGGTAGTGTTGCAGCGACTCCTCGTCCAGCTCGGCCGAGACTTCGGGGTGCGCGAGGATGGCTTTGATTTCGGAGGCGAAGATGAGGCGGCCGCCGTTGAGATAGTAATAGAGCGGCTTGACGCCGACGCGGTCGCGCGCGAGGACGAGCCGTCCGCGCGGCTCATCCCAAATGGCGATGGCGTAGTCGCCCTCGATCTCCTTGACGAAGTCGAGGCCGCGCTCTTCGTAAAGGTGGATGATCGTCTCGCTGTCCGTGCGCGAGCGGTAGCGGTGGCCGCGTTGTTCGAGACCCGCGCGCAGCTCGGCGTGGTTGTAAATCTCGCCGTTGAAGACGAGCCACACGCCGGAGCCTTCGCACCCGCGCATCGGCTGGTGGCCGGCGGGCGAGAGGTCGATGATGGAGAGGCGGCGGAAGCCTAAGCCGAGACGCCCGCCGTCGAAGACCTCCGCGCCCACGTCGTCCGGCCCGCGGTGCGGCATCCGGTCGCGCATCGCGTCGACGAGCGCGACATCAACGCGCCCCGCCGCCGCCCCGTACTCCCAGACTCCGCAGATGCCGCACATAGAGTTAAACTCGTCCGCCCCGCCATCGGCCAGGTCAACAACTCTAACCGCGCGCGCACGTCTTCGCCAGCGCAGACGGGCACGAGCCACCAGCGCACGTCGCAGCGGCACGGCCGCCCGCGGAGCGTCCAGACCGCGGCCGCCGACTCCTGCTTCGCACCCGTAGTCGCGCGAAGACCAGCGCGGCTCGACGACAACGTCCTCAGGCCCTTCGAGCGGAACGATGACGAGCCGCGCGCCCGAAGCGTTGTCAACAATCTCGACGGACGAGCCCACGACGCGCACCTCGCGCCCCGGCGCGGCGTGGAAGACGAAACGGAAGTCGTGCTCTGCCCGCGCCCGTCAGGGTGTCTGCGATGAACCAGCAGCGCCGGAGCGGCCCGAACATGACCTCGCGGCGGTGCGTGACGGCGCCCGCGGGCAGGCGCCGTAGCCGTAGTGTTCCGCGGCGGCCCTGTCGCACCCGCCGGAATCGGTCGCTCTCGTCCGCCACGGCGAAAGCCGAGCAGGCGCGGGCGCGCCTCGTCGCCGTTGAAGAAGGGCGCGGACTCGGGCGTCGTGTTCTGCTCGCAGCCGTCAACCTCGACGGTCGAGTGGTACGCGGTCGAGCGGAACTCCCGGCGCGCGCGCAGGTCGGAGGTGTAGACGTAGGTGCCGGGGTCTTTGATGAAGCTCACGCCGCAGGCCGAGACCTCTATGCTCAGCGCGTCGTTGTGGCCGTGCGCGCCGCGGCCGTCGAGCCCCGCGCCGCCCGCGTTCAGGTGCAGGTACAGGTCGCCCGCGCGCAGCACGCACACGCCCGCCTGCTTGAACGACTTGAGACGCTGCGGCGCTCCGTCGTCTTCAGCTCTTCAAACGCGCGGACGCCTTCGCCGCCGAGGAGCCAGAAGACCTCTTCGGGCGTCTCCTCCGAGACCTTAAAACGAGGCTCGCGGAAGACGACCGCGCCGACGGCGAGCAGATAGGCGTGCTCGTCTGCGCCGCGGCGGACGAGCGGGAGGAACTGCCCGCCGTCCGCGTCGCCGACGAGCGGCGCGCGCCCGTCCGGCCGCAAGATGGCCCGCACGTATTCGAGCATCGAGCGCACCCTCGCCCACGCGCGCTCGCCCACGTCGAAGCCGTTCTCGCGGCAGAGGAGGAACGTGTAGAGAAAAATCTCCGTCACGAAGCGCTGGTACCCGGTCGAAGCCTCCCAGTCGGCGCCGTCCGCGAGCACCTGCCGGTCCAGCTCGCGCAGCAGCTCCTTCAGAGCGAACTCGCGCCAGCCCTCGGCCGCCTCCAACTCCGGCAGGAGCAGGCCGAGCCAGAGCAGCCCCGCCACGTCCGAAAGGTAGTGGTTGCCGGTCGCGATGTAAGAGTATTCGAGGTTGCGCCGCACGTGCCGCCCGTGCGCGTCGAAGAGCGCGAGCAGTCGCGCGAGCCTTTCCATCATTCAGCGACGGCGCGCGCCGGAACATGCGGAACGCGGCGAGCAGGTTGACGGCGCGCAGCGCGACCTCCATCGCGCAGGCCCAGTTCGGCCCCTGCCCCGAAGGGTTCTGCTCGCGCCACCCCTCGACCTGCGCGAAGAACTCCTCGGCCAGCTCCTCGCCGCCGCCCGCGGCGTACGCGCGGCCCAATGTGAGCAGGTGCCCGAGCCGGTTCAGCTCCCACAGCACACGCACGTCCGACCCGTCGCCGCGCACGAGCCGCACGTCGCCGTGGAACCCCAGCGGCCAGCGCACGCCCGACGCGGGCTCGCGCAGCCAGTCCACGCGCCCGCCGAACTCCCGCACGCCGTACCCGAGCACGGGCCAGCGGTGCGCGGCCACCGCACGCGCCTCCTCTTCCAACCCGGCTCGCTTCGACGAAAGGTGATCGCTCTCGCCCTCTTCAAAGCCCTCGAACAGACGCGGCTCCGCGCGCGCCCTGAAGTGCTCAAGCAGCTCGGCGCCGCCCATCCGCCTGAACTCCGGCGTGAGCCGCGCGCGGTGTGACTTCGGCGCCGGCCTTCCCGTTCAGCGACGCGGCGCGCTCGCCGCGCAGGCGCACGGCCGCGACGCCGCGCCGGCCCGCCTCAAGCAGCGCCGCGCGAAAGGGCACGCGCCCGCGCAGCGCGCGTTTGATTTTGCTCGTGACGCTCATTCGACGGCGGCAAGTTTACAAGAAGGAACACCCGACCCGAAGGAGCGCGGGCCGAATGCGCGCCAGGTGCCCGGCGCGCGTTGTTGACGGTCGCAGTTACGGCTGGCAGACTTACCAGTCTGCCGAAGCGGAAGAGTTTAATGAGTTCCAAGACTGGCGAAACAACGGAGGGCGGTCTGCCCGCGGCGGGCGCGGCGGGGCGCGCGCGGGCGGAGGCGCGCGACACGGCCGCGCTCGCCGGGCTGAAGCACGCGGTGCTCAGGCCGGAGGCGGCGGGCGTCCAGCTCAACCTCGGCGACCTGTGGGCCTACCGCGAGCTGCTCTACTTCCTCACGTGGCGCGACATCAAGGTGCGTTACAAGCAGACGCTGATGGGCGTGGCGTGGGTCGTCCTTCAGCCTCTGCTGACGATGCTCATCTTCACGCTCGTCTTCACGCGCTTCGTGCGGCTCGACGAGGGCGCCATCCCCTACCCGCTCTTCGCCTACGCGGGGCTGCTGCTGTGGACGTTCTTCTCAGGTCTCGGTCACGTCGGGGACGCACAGCCTCATCAGCAACACGAGCCTCGTCACGAAGGTCTACTTCCCGCGCGCCTTCATCCCGGCGGCGGCCGTCGGCGCCGGCCTCGTAGACCTCTCGGTCGGCGCGGTGCCGCTGCTGGCGCTGGCCGTCTACTACCGCGTCAACGTCACCTGGGGGTTGCTGCTGCTGCCGGTCTTCCTGCTGCTCGGCGCCATGCTCGCGCTCTCGGCGGGGATGGTCGCGGCGGCCCTGACCGTGCGCTACCGCGACCTGCGCCACGCGCTCCCCTTCCTCCTGCAACTGTGGATGTTCGCCTCGCCGGTGCTCTACCCCGTGCACCTCGTGCCCGAGCGCTGGCGCTGGGCGTTCGTGGCCAACCCGATGACGGGCGTGGTCGAAGGCTTCCGCGCGTCGCTCGCGGGCACGGGGTTCGACTGGGCGCTCGTCGCGGTGCCGGCCGCGGTGGCGCCCGTGGCAGTCTGCGCCGCCTACTACGTCTTCCGGCGGCTGGAAGACACCTTCGCCGACGTGATCTGAGAAGAGGGATGGAGCCCGTCGTCGTCAGCGTCGAGGGAGTGAGCAAGCGCTACCGCATCGGGGCGCTGCCCGCGGGCTATGACTCGTTCCGCGAGGTCTTCTCCCGCGCGTTCGCGGCGCGGCTGCGGCGGCTGCGGCGCGGCGGCGAGACGGACGGCGACCCGACCACGCTCTGGGCGCTCAAGGACGTGAGCTTTGAAGTCCGGCGCGGCGAAATCCTCGGCGTCGTCGGCCGGAACGGCGCGGGCAAATCGACGCTGCTGAAAATCCTCTCGCGCATCACGCGCCCGAGCGCGGGGCAGGTCGAAATCTACGGCCGCGTCGGGAGCCTGCTCGAAGTCGGCACGGGCTTTCACCCGGACCTGACGGGGCGCGAGAACGTCTACCTCAACGGCGCGGTGCTCGGGATGCGCAAGGTCGAGATCGACGCGAAGTTCGACGAGATCGTCGCCTTCTCCGAACTGGAACGCTTCATCGAGACGCCCGTCAAGCTCTACTCCTCGGGGATGTACGTGCGGCTCGCCTTCTCGGTCGCCGCGCACCTGGAGCCGGAGATACTCATCATGGACGAGGTGCTCGCCGTCGGCGACATGGCCTTCCAGCAGAAGTGCCTCGACAAGATGAACGACATCCGCCGGCAGGGGCGCACCATCTTCTTCGTCTCGCACAACCTGCCGGCCATCACGCGCCTCTGCAAGCGCGCCGTGCTGTTGGAGCGCGGCCGCCTCGTCGCCGAGGGCCAGCCGCAGGAGGTCGTCAACCGCTACCTCTCGACGAGTTGGGGCGCGGGCGCCGAGCGCGCGTGGGGC
The DNA here is from genome assembly GCA_963726735.1 of uncultured Acidobacteriota bacterium. GTDB lineage: Bacteria > Acidobacteriota > Blastocatellia > Pyrinomonadales > Pyrinomonadaceae > QHXN01. The sequence goes on along the minus strand of CAVSDM010000016.1, from coordinate 245,883 downwards.
GACGACGCGCCGGGCGACGCGGTGACGCGCCTGCGCCGCGTGCGCGTCGCCAGCGAGGAGGGCGAGACGGCCGCGGCCGTGGACGTGCGCCGCGCGTCGCGCATCGAGGTCACCTACGACGTGCTCGAAGAGGGGCACGCGCTCGTCCCCGTCGTCGAGCTGTACAACGAGGAGGGCACGGAGGTCTTCAGCACGCACGACACGGGCGCGGAGTGGCGCCGGCGCCCGCGCCCCGTCGGCCGCTACACGAGCGCGGTCAAACTCCCCGGCAACCTGCTCGCCGAGGGGACGCTCATCGCGCACGTCTCGATAATGTCGCACTTTCCGTCTACAATCCTGCACGTGCGCGCGACCAACGCCGTCGCCTTCCAGGTCCTGGACGAGCCGGGCGGCGTCTCCGCGCGCGGCGACTACGCCGGCCCGATGCCGGGCGTCGTGCGCCCCCTGCTCGAATGGGAGACGCACGTGAACAGTAGGCAGTAGGCAGTTGAGAGCCGCGGAGCGGCGTCTGAATTTAGCCCGGTCTTTCAAGGCCGGGTTAAGGTTGAGCAACACGCCTTCGCGTCGCGTCAGCGACGCATGAGCCGACGCGGCCCGTTCAACCGTCGCTGACGCGACGCACCGTTTGTAACGCTTGCCGTCCCCGGCCTTGAAAGGCCGGGCTAAACTCAAGTCGCCGCTGACGCGGCGTCTGCCATCCGTGCACTGCTTTTCTCCCCGCAATGAAAGAGAAGCTGAGCGAAAAACTTTCGCTGTCGTCGAAGCTGCGGCTCAAGCGCGCGGTGTTCGCGCCCGTCGTGTGGGGGTTGCGGCTCGCGGCGCGCGCCTACAACTTCGCCGAGCGCCTCGCCGGGAGCGCCGAGGCCAACGGCGTAGACCTGCGCCGCGCCTTCGACGTGAAGCAGCGCCCCGGCCCGCCGCACGCGCTGGACTGGGGCGCCTCCGACTTCCTCTTCCTCGCGCGCGCCGGTGCGGAAGGCCCCGAAACCCTCGAACCGGGACGGCCCGTCACGACCTCCGTCATCATCCCCGTCTTCAACAAGGTCGAGTTCACCTTCCAGTGCCTCCGCTCGCTCCTGCGCGAAGTTGACTTCAACGACACCGAAGTCATCGTCATCGACAACGCCTCGACCGACCGCACGCGCGAACTCCTCTCACACTTCCGCGGCTTCGTGCGCGTCATCGAGAACGCGGAGAACCGCGGCTTCGTGGACGCCTGCAACCAGGGGGCGGAGGCCGCGCGCGGGGCGCCACCTCGTCTTCCTCAACAACGACACGGTCGTCCTGCCCGGCTGGCTCGACGCGCTCGTCGAGACAATCGAGCGCGACGCGCGCGCGGGCGCCGTCGGGTCGCTCTTCCTCTACCCCGACGGGCGCATACAGGAGGCGGGCGCCGTCATCTGGTCGAACGGCGAGACGTTCAAGTACGGCTGGGGCAAGTCGCCGGAAGACCGCCGCTTCACGTTCGCGCGCGAGGTGGACTACTGCTCGGGCGCCTCGCTCCTCGTCCGGCGCGAGTTGTTCGAGCGGCTCGGCGGCTTCGACCGCCGCTACGCGCCCGCCTACTACGAGGACACGGACCTCTGCATGGGCGTGCGCTCGCTCGGCTACAAGGTCGTCTATCAACCGGCCTCGCGCCTCTACCACTTCGAGGGCGCGACGGCCGGCACCGACACGCGCGCCGGCTTCAAGCGCTATCAGGTCATCAACCACGACAAGTTCTACGACAAGTGGCGCGACGTGCTGGCGCGCGAGCACCCGCCGAAAGACCCCGCGCACGCCGAGCGCGCCGCGAACCGCCGCTGGGCCACGCAGGTCGCCGTCTTCGACGACCGCATCCCCACGCCCGACCGCGACGCCGGGAGCCTCCGCATGCTCAACATCCTGCGCGCGCTCTCCGAGTGGTGCCACCCCGTCTTCATCACCACGAGCAAGCAGGGCTGGCCCGAGTACGAAAAGCTTCTGTGGAAGGAGGGCGTGGAGACGGCCGCGGCCCTCAACCTCCGCAGCCTGTTGAAGGCCCGGCATTTCCGCGCGGCCGTCGTCAGCCGGCCCGAGGTGGCCGAGGGGTTGCTCGGCGCCATCCGCCGCGCCGACCCGCGCGTCAAGGTAATCTTCGACACGGTTGACCTGCACTTCGTACGCCTCGCGCGCGAGGCCGAGCTGACGGGCGACCCGGCGCTCGCGCGCGAGGCCGAGCGCTCCCGCAAGATCGAGACGCGGCTCGCGCGCGCGAGCGACCTCGTCTGGCTCGCCTCGTCCACGGACTTGGAGGTGTTGGAGCGCGAAGCGCCCGGCGTCCCCTCGGTCGTCGTCCCGACCATCCACCGCCCGCACGCGGGCGGCCTCCCCTTCCGAGAGCGCGCGCACCTGCTCTTCGTCGGCAACTTCCGCCACCGCCCGAACGAGGACGGCGTGCGCTTCTTCGTCCGCGAGGTGCTGCCCCTGGTGAGGGAGGAGTTGCCGGGCGTCGAGCTGCTCCTCGTCGGCGACGGGGCGCCGCAGGATCTGGCGCAACTCTCGGCGGAGGGCGTGCGGCTGCTCGGGCTACGTGCCGGACGTTGACCCTCTGTTCGCGCGCGCACGCGTCTTCGTCGCGCCCATCCGCTTCGGCGCGGGGATCAAGGGCAAGATCGGCGAGGCGCTCGCCTACGCCGTCCCGCTGGTGACGACGACGGTCGGGGCCGAAGGGATGTCCCTGCGCGACGGCGAAGAGGCCCTCATCGCCGACACGGCGGAGGAGTTCGCCGCGGCGGTCGTGCGCCTCTACCGCGACGAAGTGCTCTGGCGGCGCCTCGCCTCGAACGCGCACGCGCACGTCGAGCGCCACTTCTCGCCGCGCGTCGTCGGCCGCATCGTGAACGATTCGATTAAGAGTCTGTTGGGCGACTTCAAAGATTCCACGCCCGCGCCCCTCGCCGCGGCCAAAGCGCGCGACGAATACCCCACTTAAGAACTACCCCGCTTAACAACACACGCCCGCCGCAACCGTTTTGTAATCATTCCGAAGGGCAGCAAGTCTACAGTTGTGGACATCCAAAGACCGTAGACTCCGGCCTGCGGTTCGTTCGGCGCGCGGAGACCAGGCGCGGGACGGGCGGCGGGCCTTTATTGCAGGAAACAGATGAGAGAGCCCCAACAGCAGACTTCACAGCTTGACGACGAGGCGACGCTCGTCGTCGGCGAGGAGCGACGCTCGTCGCGCCGCGCTTCGACGACGAGGAGACGCTGGTCGCGCGACCCGTCGTGCCGCTCGAAAACGGCGCGCACATCGACGCGCCCGCACCCTTGCCCGCGCTCCCCGCGCGAGGCTACAACAGTCCCTTCGCCACGCGCCGCCCTCGGTCGCTCGCGCTCATGCTCGTCTCCGTCTTGATCGGCGGCGTGCTCGGCGGCGCGGGACTCTACCTCTACCAGAGGCAGTCGCAAGACCCCGCCGTGAGCCCGGCCGCGACGACGACGGCGGCGGAGCAGCCCGCCACGCCCGACGCCGAAGCGCAGGCGCCGGCCGCGCCCGCCGAAGTCCCGCAGGCCGCGCCGAACGCCGAAGCGCAGGCCCGACAGACCGAGCCTCCGCCCGACGCCGCGACGAACGTCGCGGAGCCCGCCGCGCACGCGCCCGACGAAGAGGTGCCGGCCGCGGCCCGCGCGCGCGCGCCCGAGAGCGTCCCCGCCGCCGAGCGGCGCACGACGGCGCCGTCCGAGGGCACGCCCAGGCGCGGCAAGAAGGGCGAGCGCGACGAAGAGATCGAGCGTCGCGCCCCTGCGCGGCCCGAAGGCAACGACGCACGCGACGACCAGCCCGAGGCGCGCCAGGTGGACACAATCTTCTACCGCCAGCGCCGCGCCGAGCGCAGGGCCGAACGCCGCGCGCACGCCGCGCACGCCGCGCCGACGACGCAGACCGCCTCCGCCGCATCTTTGAAGGCCCGCCGGAATGATAGTAGGCAGCGGGCAGATGGCAGTCGGCAGTTGAAAGGCAAGAGGACTTTAACGAAACGGGTCTTAACGAACGAGGGGCGGCGAGGTTAGTAACCTCGCCGCCCCCTATTTCTTTAACTTCACTCTCTTAACGCCAACTGCCATCCTCCTACCGCCTGCTGCTAAAATCCTGCGCGTGAAGCGCGAGCGTGTGGACAGGCTTTTGGTGGAGAGGGGGCTGGCGCCGACGCGGACGCGGGCGCAGGCGCTCGTGATGGCCGGGCGCGTGCTGGCCGGCGAGCGGCGGGTGGAGAAGCCTTCGGAGACCTTCCCGCCGGACGCGCCTCTGCGCGTGCGCGGGGGCGACGACCCGGCGGCGCGCTACGTCGGGCGCGGCGGGTTGAAGCTTGAGAAGGCGCTCGCCGAGTTTCAGATAGACCCGGCGGGCTCGACTGCCTCGACGTGGGCGCCTCGACCGGCGGCTTCACCGACTGCCTGCTCCAGCACGGCGCGCGCCGCGTCGTCGCCCTCGACGTGGGGCACAACCAGACTCGACTGGCGCCTGCGCACAGACCCGCGCGTCGAGGTGCGCGAGGGCGTCAACGCGCGCCACCTCAAGCCCGAAGAGTTCGCCGAGCGCTTCGACCTCGCCGTCATGGACGTGTCGTTCATCTCGGCGACGAAGGTGCTGCCCGCGATCGTGCCGCTCCTCAACCCGGGCGGGCGCGTCGTCCTCCTCATCAAGCCGCAGTTCGAGGTGGGCAAGGGCGAGGTGGGCAAGGGCGGCATCGTGCGCGACCCCGCGCAGCACGCGCGCGTCGTCGAAGAGGTCAACGCCGCCGCCCGCGCCCTCGGCCTCAACGTCCTCGGCGTCACCGACTCGCCCATCACCGGCGCCGACGGCAACCGGGAGTTCCTGGCGCTCTACGAGAAACAGTAGGCAGGAGGCAGTAGTGCATCCGCGCCGCTGACGTTGAGCATCTCAGCGATTCTACTCGATAACAGTTTTCAAACTGCTACTGATCTGACCCTGCTCCTGCCTATTCACTTCCCCGGCGGCCCCTTCGGCCCCCAGTAGTAGTAGACTATCAGCAGCACGGTGCCGACGATGCAGAAGAGGAAGATGGCGGCGAGCAGGATGACGTACCACATGGCGGGAAGTGTAGCATGCGGAAATTGAACGAGGCGGACGCGGTCGCGCGCTTGAAGCGCGGCAAGGTGAGCTTCCAGACACACATCAAGCTCAACTACGAGCACAGGGCCTTGAGCTGTCGCGCGTGCCCGACGCCGGGCGTGTGCTGCACGGACGCGCACTTCGTCAACGTCCACATCACGCGGCTCGAAGCCGTCGCCATCCGCGACACGCTCGCGCGCACCCCGCGGCTGAATGAGGATGAGAGGCGCGCCGTCTACGTCAGGGCGCGTGAAGCGGTCGGGCGCTACGGCCTCGACTCCGCGGGCGACACCTTCGCGCAGACCTTCTCCTGCCCGCTCTTCATGAAAGGCAGCGGGTGCCTCGTCCACCAGCGCGCCAAGCCCGCGCCGTGCGTGCAGCACGCATGCTACGAGGACTGGGCGGACGTGCCGCCGCTCGACGCGCAGTGGCGCGAGGAGGGGCGCATCGAGCGGCTCAACACCGAAGCCTACGGCACGGCCTGGGAGTGGCTCCCGCTGCCCGTCTGGCTCACGCTCGTAGACCCTTACTCGGACGGCGCGGAGTTGCGAAGGCTCGCGCGCGCGTGGGGGTCGCGCCCGGCGCGCGTGGCGCGCGAACGAGGGGCCGCACGGCCGCGCCCGAAGAATAGAACTTTGCCCGTCCTGCGCGCGTAAGGCCGTGCGCCGGCGGCCGTTTTGACGCCGCGACGCGGAGGCCCGGCCGACACGCACGCGACACACACGGAGGTCTTATGTTCTGCCCGTACTGCGCAACCGAAACGACACAGGGGTTGAACTACTGCAACCGCTGCGGCGGGAACCTCGCCCCGCTCACACAGGCGCCCGTGCAGGAGACGCGCGTCATCGTGGCCGGCCGGCGCGGCGTGGGCCGCGGGGCTTTCGACGGCGGCCGTCGTCATCATCGGGCTGGGGATGATCTTCCCCATCACGTCGGAGCTGACCTCGAAAGGCATGGACCCGACCGCGGTGGTCATCCTCGCGCTCCTCGTCGCGCTCGCGGTCGTCGGCTGCGCCGCGATGCTTCTGCGCTTCTGGTCGATGCTCCTCGGCGTCGGCGCCGCGCGCCCGAGCGCCCCGGCCCCGGCCGCGCTCCCACCGCCCAAGGCGCAGGACACGCGCGGCCTCGACGCCCCGCGCTTCGACTCGCTCAACCCCGCCCCCGTCCCCAGCATCACCGAACAGACGACCCGCACGCTCGAACACGCTCCAAAGAAGTGATGAGCGATGAGCGATGAGTGATAAGAAGGAAGAAATGCCTCTTGCCTTCGCTTATCACTCAGTCACGCATCACTTCCTCGTTGACACCCTTCGGCGGGCGCGGCTATCATCCGCGCCAGTTCTTCGCGCCATTTTCGAGCCCCTACTGTAGAGCCTGAGACTCTGCCTCCGCGGCCACGCCTTTTATGGAGAAGCTGCAAGTCCGACGCGTCGGCGTGCTCGTCAAGCCGAACCAGCCCGAGGCGCTCCAGACCATCTGCCGCCTCGTGGAGTGGTGCTCGCGGCGCGGCATCAAGGTCGCGGGCGGCCCGCGCTTCCAGCGCGAGCGCATCGAGGCCGAGACCGGCTGCGCGGTCGAGGCGCTCGACCACGCGGAGCTGGTGCGCGGCGCCGACCTCATCGTCGTCCTCGGCGGCGACGGGACGATGATCGGCGCGGCGCGGATGGTCGGCGACGCGGAGACGCCGGTCTTCGGCGTCAACTTCGGCACGCTCGGCTACCTCGCCGACTTCACCGTCGAAGACATGATCCCCGCGCTTGGAGCTGGTGCTCGCGGGCGACTACACCATCGACCGGCGGCTGATGCTCTCGGCCACGGTCGAGCGCGGCGGCGAGCAGCTACTGCACGACCGCGTGCTGAACGACGTGGTCATCTCGAAGTCGGCGCTCGCGCGCATCATCGAGATCGAGACGCACATCGACAAAAAGTTCGTCAACCGCTTCCGCGCCGACGGGCTCATCATCTCGACGCCGACGGGCTCGACGGCCTACAACCTCTCGGCGGGCGGCCCCGTCATCTACCCCTCGATGAACGCCGTCGTCATCACGCCCATCTGCCCGCACACGCTCTCGAACCGCCCGCTCGTCGTCCCCGACGACGCCGAGTTCGAGCTGACGCTGAAGACGCCGCGCGAGGAGGTCGCGCTCACGCTCGACGGGCAGGTCGGCATGCCGCTCGAATACGAAGACCGCGTCACCGTGCGCAAGAGCCGCACGGCTTCAACCTGATTCAGGCGCACACGCGCAACTACTTCGACGTGCTGCGGAACAAACTTAAATGGGGAAGATGAAGGCCGAATGAGTGAAGACAAGCGAGAGGAGCGGCGGCCGCTGGAGGCGGACGCGTACGAGCGCGAGGCGACGACCGACCTCAAGGACACGACGCCCGACCGGCCGAAGGGGATGGCGCTGCACACGCGCATCCTCATCGGGCTGCTGGTGGGCGTGGTGGCGGGCGTCGGCTACGCGCCATCCGCATCCCCGACCCGGGCGGCGACCACGTCCGCACCCGCGCGTCGAGTGGATCGATCTCGCAACATCACCGAGCCCATCGGGCACGCTCTTCCTGCGGCTGCTGCTGATGATCGTCGTGCCGCTCGTCTTCTCTTCGCTCGTCGTCGGCGTCGCCGGGCATCGGCGACATCCGCAATCTCGGGCCGCGTCGGGCTCAAAGTCCTTCGGCTACACCCTCGTCATCTCGGCCATCTCGGTCGTCATCGGGCTGACGCTGGCGAACACCATCCGGCCGGGCGAGCGGCTCGACCCGGCGACGCGCGCAGGCGCTCGAAGCGCGCTACGGCGAGGACGCCGAGAAGCGCGTGGCCGACGCGACGAAGGCGGCGTCGACCGACTCGCCGCTGATGCAGGTGGTGAAGACCATCGTGCCGGTCAACCCCATCGCGGCGGTCGCGGGCATCAAGGCGGGCGAGGAGAAGCAGACCGACACGCCCGACATGCTCCACCTGATGTTCTTCGCGCGTGCTCCTCGGCGTCGCCGCTACGCTCGTCCCCGTCGAGGTCGCGGCCCCGCTGCTGCGCGGCTTCCAGGCGCTCTTCGAGATTTCGGCGAAGATCATCGACATCATCATGAAGCTCGCGCCCTTCGCGGTCGCGTGCCTGCTCTTCAACAACACGGCGCGCTTCGGGCTCGACCTCCTGCAGGCGCTCGGCGTGGTTCGTGGCGACCGTGCTCCTCGGCCTCGCGCTCCACATGTTCGGCGTCTACTCGCTCTCGGTCTACTTCCTGTCGCGCATCTCGCCGCTGGAGTTCTTCCGCCGCATCAAGACCGTGATGCTGACGGCCTTCTCCACCTCCTCGTCGAACGCGACGCTCCCGACGGCGCTGCGCGTCTCGGAGGAGAACCTGGGCGTGCCGCGCGAGATCAACAGCTTCGTCCTGACCGTCGGCGCGACGGCCAACCAGAACGGCACGGCGCTCTACGAGGGCGTGACGGTGCTCTTCCTCGCGCAGCTCGCGGGCGTCGACCTGACGCTCGCGCAGCAGCTCGGCGTCGCCTACTTCGCCATCCTCGGCGGCATCGGCACGGCGGGCGTCCCTTCGGGCTCGATCCCCTTCATCATCGTCATGCTCGCCACCTACAACATCAACGCCCGCGCTCATCGCCATCATCCTCGGCGTGGATCGAATACTCGACATGTGCCGCACGACTTTGAACGTCGCGGGCGACATCACGGCGGCGACCTACGTCGCGCGCTCCGAGGGCTACGAGCTTGTTGAAGCCGCACGTGCCGGCGCTGGAGGCGGCCGGCGATAGTCCGCGGCGGGCCGAGCAGCCACGACGTGCTCGACTGATTGATCGTAAGGGGGAGACGATGGCCGAGCTGATACAGACTTACGCAGAGACAGTTGCGCGACGCGGGCGGCGAGGAGTACACGGCGCACACCTACGGCGAGGCGCGCGCCGACGGGAAATGGGAGGGCTGGCTTGAGTTCCATTCCGCCGCGGGCGCGCCGCGGCGCACAGGACGCGAGACGACGCAGCCGAACCGCGAGGCGCTCGCCTACTGGGCCTCGGGGCTTGAGCCCGTCTACCTCGACGGCGCGTTCTCCCGCGCGTCCTGACGCCGCGGTTTCTTGATACTCCCGTAAAACTTCCGTCAGAAGAATGTCCGAAGCTTCTCGTCTTCAGACCGGGGGGTCGTGTGTGCGTTAGCGCGCGTACGCGTGCCGGAGTCGTTAACGAAATTTGCCGGAGGAGGCCCGAGACGATGCCAAGCGACGCCGAAGTCATCTCGACGCTCAACCGCCTGATCGAGACCTGCCGCGACGGGCGGGAGGGCTTCCGCACCGCCGCCGAGGGCGTGCGGAGCGCGGAGTTGCGCGAGCTGTTCCAAACTTACGCGCGCCAGCGCGAGGGCTTCGTCGAGCGAGTTGCAGGACGAGGTGCGGCGGCTCGGCGGCGAAGCGGAGCAGACGGGGAGCCTCGTCGCCACGCTCCACCGCGGCTGGATGGGTCTGAGGGCGGCGCTCGAAGGCGGCGACGACCGCGCGGTCGTCAGCGAATGTGAGCGCGGCGAGGAGATGGCGCTCGACACCTACCGCGCGGCGCTCGGGACGGACATGCCCGCGGGCGTGCGCGCGATGGTCGAGCGCCAGTTCGCGGAGGTCAAGGAGGCGCACAACCTACGTCGCCAACCTCGACAGGAGGTCGGGCGCGGGCGCCTGAAACAAACAACAACCTGACAGGGGCAGAACAAGGAGGGACACATGAGTAAGAACACTTTCAGCGGGGCAATTCTCATCTTCGGCGCGTGCGCGCTCCTGGCGCTCACGGTCTTCGCCGGCACGCCCGGCGCGGCGGTCGCGCAGAACTCGAACTCAAGCGGCACCGGCGGCGGCAACACGAACGAGACCGGCGGGATGAAGCAGGGCTCGGGTCACATGGCGGCCGACCACAAGTTCGCGATGGAGGCGGCGATGGGCGGCATGATGGAGGTCGAGCTGGGGAAACTGGCCGCCTCGAAGGGCGCGAGCGACGAGGTGCGCCAGTTCGGCCAGAAGATGGTGGACGACCACTCGAAGGCGAACGAAGAGCTGATGCAGCTCGCCTCCGGCAAGGGGATGACGCTCCCCGCGGCGCCCGACGCGAAGCATCAGGCGGAGATGCAGAAACTCTCGGCGCTCTCCGGCGAGAAGTTCGACAAAGAGTACGTGAAGATGATGGTGAAGGACCACAAGAAGACCGTGGCGACCTTCGAGAAGGAGGCCGGCGGCGGCATGGACGCCGAACTCAAGGCGTGGGCCGCCTCCACGCTGCCCACGCTCCGCGAGCACCTGCAAATGATCCAACGCATCAACGACAAGATGATGATGCGCAAGAGCGGCAACCTTACGAACACGAACGCCAATACGCAGTAGACGGCAGTCAGTAGAAAAGAGAGGCGGCGCGCTTCAGCCTTCGGGCCGGGCGCGCCGCTTCAGTTTTCTGCTACCGTCTACTGATTACTTCCTTCTCCACGATGTCGGCCTTGAGACTGTTGACGAAGGCGAGTGGCTCCTTCTACTCGAACGCGGGCACCCTGAACTTGTCGCGCGAGGCGGCCGGCCGCGCGTTGCTTAACGTCCAGACTTACGCGGTCGGAGGAGGAAACGGATTCGCGGCCCCGTGACTCGCCTCAGGCGTTGGTTAGCGGCGCGGGCGGTCTCTGAGCCGGTAGACGAAGCGCAGCCCCGACCAGGTCTCGTCCACGGCGCAGACCTTCACGTCCACGAGCCCCGCGTCGAGCCCGTGCTGCCGCACGTAAGGTTCGGCGAGGTCCGTCTCGACGCCCGAAGCCCTCTTCGGCCACGCGACCCACAGCGAGCCGTCCGCCGCGATGCGCGCGGCGAGACTCTCGAAGCGGCGGACCAACTCGGCGCGCGAGCGCGCGAAGAGCAGGACGACATCCAGACTCTTGCGCGACGGCGAGACGAACTCGACGCCCTCGGGCAACTCACCCAGCACCGACTCGAAATCCGTCGGCGCGTTCACGAGCGCCACGCGCGCGCCCTCCTTGATGCAGAGCTTTTTCGGGAGCGGCGTTCCGGAGTATCCGGCCATCGAACAGTCCTCCTCAACAGGGGCGCGTCTTGTATCACACGCGCCCCGGCGCGCGCAAAGACGGGCGCGCGGGTTGAGGCCGGTTGAGGCGGTCGGTTAAGATTCGGTCGAAAGCAAAAGGAGTGAATCGTTATGGCTACGACCGAGGCGGGCCTCCCGCCCGCGAACCAGCAGGGTCTCGACATCCGCCCGACGCCGCGCGAGGAGATGAGCCTCTACCCGCTCGACACCTTCCCCTACGACTACGCGGGGCGCGAGATACGCATCAAGTTCGAGCTGCCCGAGTTCACCTGCGTCTGCCCCTTCTCCGACTTCCCCGACTTCGCCACCTTCCGCATCGAGTACGTGCCGAACGAGCGCTGCGTGGAACTCAAGAGCCTCAAGCTCTACGTCAACTCGTTCCGCGACATCAAAATCTTCCACGAGCACGTCGTCAACGTCATCCTCGAAGACTTCGTCCGCGCCACGCGACCCCCTCGAAGTCCACCTCGAAGGCGACTTCAACGTCCGCGGCAACATCAAGACGACCGTGAGCGCGCAGTATAAGAAGAGTAGGCAGTAGGCAGATGGCAGCAGGCAGTCGCCGCGTCAGCGGCCCATGAATGTAGCCCGGCCTTTCAAGGCCGGGTGTGCGTCGAATCGAAGACGGCCGCGTCGCGTCGGCGACGCCTGAAGTGTTGGCTCAGGCGTCGCCGACGCGACGCGGCACGCCGGCCGTCATCTCTCCCGGCCTTGAAAGGCCGGGCTACATTCAACCGCCGCTGACGCGGCTCTCTTAAACTGCCTGCTGCCATCTGCCTACTGAAGTCTAATCATGGAACTCGCCATCATCATCGCCGCCGCGCTCGTCGGATTCTGGCTCTTCTTCGTGGTGTTGAAGCGCGTGCTGCGGATGGCGCTGAAGCTGGCGGTGGTGGGGGCGTTGCTGCTCGCGCTGTTGATTGGCGCGGTGGCGTGGTGGTGGTACGAGCCGTTCGGGGGCTCGTCGAGGAGTAATCGTAACGCGCCCGCGCGCCCGGCGCGCAACTCACGTTAGGGGGAATGCGCGAAGGGCATGGGGGAGACGGACACCGACGCCGCCGACCAGTTCGACACGCGCGTGCGCGAGGGACGGCTCGACGAATCGACGCCGGGACTGTGGCGGCGCGTGTGGCGACTCCCGCGCAACGTCGTCGCCATCAGCGTGGTGAGCCTGCTCAACGACGCGTCGAGCGAGATCATCTACCCGATGCTGCCGGCCTTCCTCGCGCTCGCCCTCGGCGCGTCGCCCAAAGCCATCGGCATCATCGAGGGCGTGGCCGAGTCGGTCTCAAGCCTCCTCAAACTCTTCTCCGGATACTTCAGCGACAGGACCGGCAAGCGCAAAGGGCTGGTCGTCTTCGGCTACGGGCTGGCGAGCGTGGCGCGGCCGCTCCTCGCGCTGGCGACGACGTGGCATCAGGTGCTCGCCGTGCGCTTCACCGACCGCGTGGGCAAGGGGATGCGCAGCGCGCCGCGCGACGCGATGATCGCCGACGCCGCGCCGCCCGCCGAGCGGGGCCTGGCCTTCGGCTTCCACCGCGCGATGGATCACGGCGGCGCGGTGCTGGGGCCGCTCATCGGGCTCGGGCTGCTCTGGCTCGTGGCCGCCGACCCGCAGACGCCTTCAAAGGCGGACTACTCGACCATCTTCCTCTTCGCCTCCGTCCCGGCGCTGCTCGCGATGCTCGTGCTCGTCTTCGCCGTGCGCGAGACGCACGCGTCGTCGAAGCAGAAGACGCGGGACAAGAAGGTCGAAGCGGGAGATGCGGCGGCGGCCGCACCGGCGGCGGCGGCGACGAACGGCGGGAGGATGCGTCTGACGCTGCGCGGCTTCGACGGGAACTTCAAGTGGTTTCTGGTGCTGGTGGCGCTCTTCACCCTCTCGAACTCGACCGACGCCTTCCTCATCCGCCGCGCGCAGATGGCGGGCGTCTCGACGGGACAGGGGACGCTGCTGCTCTGGTCGGCGCTGCATTTGAGCAAGGTCGTCAGCTCCGTCGTCGGCGGCGACCTCTCGGACAGGCTCGGCCGGAAGACCCTGATCGTCTCGGGCTGGCTCCTCTACGCGGCCGTCTACCTCGGCTTCGCCTACGTCTCCAGCCCCGTGGGCGCGTGGTCGCTCTTTCTCGTCTACGGCGTCTACTTCGGGCTGGCCGAGGGCGCGGAGAAGGCTCTGGTCGCGGACCTCGTGCGCCCCGAGCAGCGCGGCACGGCCTACGGCCTCTATAATCTCGCCTTCGGGCATCACGGTGCTCCCGGCCTCGCTGCTGATGGGCGCGCTCTGGGACACGTGGAATCCCGAGACGGCCTTCTTCGTCAGCGCCGCCATCGGCTCGACCGCCGCCCTCCTGCTCGCGCTCTTCGTGAAGCCGGGCGTGAGGGCCCTGCATTGACAGCCTCTCGCCGCAGGCTGTATACAGCCTAAGTAGCGATTGTCGCGACGGGAGGCCGAGCCCGAGGCCGAACAACGCGTCCCACTTCCGAACCCCTTTCACAAGAGAGTCCCGAAGGCCGGAAAAGCCCCGTTCGCGCCATGGAGTACGAGTACGACCTCTTCATCAGCTACGCGCACATCGACGACCTGAACCCGTTCGGCAGACGAGAAGGGCTGGATCGACCTTCTGCACGAGCGCCTGTCGGTGCTCCTCGCGCAGGCGCTCGGCTACGAGCCGCGCATCTGGCGCGACGGCCACCGCTTGCAGGGCAACGACGAGTTGACGGGCGCCATCGGCGCGGGCGTCACGCGCTCGCTCCTGCTCGTGCCCGTCATCTCGCCGCGCTACGTGCAGTCCGACTGGTGCAACCGCGAGATGGCTTCGTTCCACGCGGCGCAGGCGAACCAGGGGCCTCTGCCCGGCGCGCCCGGTTTCCGCTCGCGCGTCTTCAAGGTCGTCAAGACGCCGCTGCCCGAGCACCTGCGCGAGTCCGAGCCCGTTCACATCCGCAACCTCATCGGCTACCAGTTCTACGGCGAGGACGAGTCGAGCGGCGTGCTCACGGAGTTCAGCCCCTCGCCCAACGACAAGCAGTACTGGCGCACGCTCAACCGCCTCGTCTCCGACATCAAGCAGACGCTCATCGAGCTGAAGCACACGCCCGCCGCGCCCGCGCCGCCCACGTTTGACGCGCCCGCCGCCCCGCCGCAGGCGCCCGCGCCCGCGGCGACGAATCAGATGACCTACACGCCCGGCCTCGCGGGCGTCGCGCAGGCGGCCGCGCCGTCGAGGTTCGTCTACCTCGCGGAGACGACCGGCGACCTCGCGCGCGAGCGCGAGGACGTGCGCGACGAGCTGCGCCAGCGCGGCTACGGCGTGCTGCCCGAACAGCGGCTCCCGCTCGACGAGCGGCGCCGGATCGAGGAGGCCGTCCGCGCCGACCTCGCGCGTTGCGCGCTCTCGGTCCACATGGTCGGCCCGCGCTACGGCTCGACGCCCGAGGACGACCCGGCCTCCGTCGTGCAGATACAGGAGCGGCTCGCGGCCGAGCGCGGCGCGGGGGACGCGACCTTCCAGCGCATCCTCTGGACGCCGACGGGCCTCGGCTCCCCCGCGCTCGAAGTCAACGACGCGCGCCAGCAGGCTTTCGTCCGGACGCTCCAGGAGGGCTTAACGGCCGGGGCCGAACTTCTACAGACGACCGTCGAGGGCCTGAAGACGCGCGCCGTCGAGAAGCTGGCGGCGCTGGCGAAGGCGCAGGAGGCGAAGTCGGCGGCGGCGGCCGGCCCCCAGCGCAGGAAGGTCAAGCAGGTCTACCTCATCTGCGAGAACCGCGACCGGCAGTTCGTGCGCCCCATCAAGCAGTACCTCTTCAAGGAGAACTTCGAGGTCATCACCTGGCTCGAAGGCGAAGCGGGGGCGGAGCGCCTGGCCGAGTACCACCGCAAGAACCTGCGCGAGTGCGACGCCGCGCTCATCTACTTCGGCAGCGGCGACGAGCCGTGGGTGCGCAAGAACCTCGAAGACCTTGAGAAGGCGTACGGCTACGGGCGCGACGACGACTGGGCGGCGTCGGCGGTCTTCGTCGGCCAGCCGCCCAGCGAGCAGAAGGAAGACTTCCTCACGCACATGGTGCCCTACGTCATACACAGCCTGAGCGGGTTCAACCCCGAAGACCTGCGCGACTTCGTCGAGGCCGTGCGCGAGGCCGAAGGAGAGACGGCGTGAGCACGAGGGAGTTCACGACACTGGGGGGCGTGACCATGCCGGCGCGCCCCACGAACCCGTTCCCGGGCCTGCGCCCCTTCGAGACGGACGAGTACCGGCTCTTCTTCGGGCGCGAGGGGCAGTCCGACGCGCTGCTCGAACGGCTTGAGCGCTCGCGCTTCCTCGCCGTCGTCGGCACTTCGGGCAGCGGCAAGTCTTCGCTCGTGCGCGCGGGGCTGCTGCCGGCCTTGCGCGGCGGGATGATGGCGGGCGCGGGCGCGGGCTGGCGCGTGGGCGTAGCCAGACCCGGCCACGACCCCTTCGGCAACCTCGCGCGCGCGCTCGCCGAGGAGGGCGTGCTCGCCTCGGCGGGGGCGTCGCTCGCGCCCGCGGAACGCGAGGCCATCGTCGAGGCGATGCTGCGCGGCGGCTCGCTGGGGCTCGTGGACGCGGCGCGCTCGGCGCGGCTCGGCTCGGAGAAGCTGCTCGTCGTCATCGACCAGTTCGAGGAGCTGTTCCGCTTCCGCGCGGCGCGCGCGGCGACGGCCGACGACGAGGCGTCGGCCTTCGTCAAGCTCCTGCTCGAAGCCGCGCGCCAGCGCGAGGTGCCGGTCTACGTCGTCCTCACCATGCGCTCGGACTTCCTCGGCGACTGCGCGCAGTTCCAGGGCTTGCCCGAGGCCATCAACGACGGCCAGTACCTCATCCCGCGCATGACGCGCGACGAGCGCCGCTTCGCCATCGTCGGCCCCGTGCGGGTCGCGCGCGCGCGCATGACCGAGCCGCTCGTCAACCGGCTCCTCAACGACGTGGGCGACAACCCCGACCAGCTCCCGATCCTTCAGCACGCGCTGATGCGCACGTGGGACGAGTGGCGCGCGCGCGGCCCCGAGCACGAGGCCGTGCACGCGGCCGGGGCGAAGATCGATTCTGCTGCTACGAGGCCATCGGCGGGATGGCCGACGCCCTCTCGCGCCACGCCGACGAGGCTTACACCGAGCTGACGGACGAGCGACAGCCGCCGCCTCGCCGAGCTGCTCTTCAAGTCCCTGACCGAGCGCGGCCCCGACAACCGCGAGATACGCAGGCCGACGCGGCTCAAAGAGATTTGCGAGATAGCGGGCGCGACCCACGAGGAGGTCGCCGCGGTCGTCGAGGTCTTCCGGCGCGAGGGGCGCACGTTCCTGATGCCGCCCGAGGGCGTGAGGCTTGAGCCCGACACGATCATCGACATCTCGCACGAGAGTCTCATCCGCAACTGGGGACGGCTCAAGGAGTGGGTGAAGGACGAGGCCGACGCCGCGCGCATCTACCGGCGGCTGGCCGAGGCCGCGGGCGCCTACCGCGCGGGCGAGTCGGGGCTCCTGGACGACGTGACGCTCGGGTGGGTCAACCGCTGGCAGGAGCGCTACAACCCGAACCGCGCGTGGGGCGTGCGCTATCACCCCGACTACGACGCGGCGATGGCCTTCCTCGAAGAGAGCCGCGAGGCGCGCGGGCGCGAGCGCGAGGAGCGCGAGGCGCAGCGCCGCGAGCTTCTGGAGCGCGAGCGGCGCGAGCGCGAACAGGCCGAGCGGTACGCGGCCGACCAGCGGCGCGCGGCCCGCCACTTCCGCTACATCGCCGCCGTGCTCGGCGTCGTCTTCCTCGGCGCGCTGGCGGCGCTCGTCTTCGCCGTCATCGCCGAGCGGCGGGCCGAGTCGGCGCAGGAGCGCGTCGAGCGCGCGCGCCAGAAGCTCCAGATGAGCCGCACCGCCGCCCAGCTCATCCAGAGCTACGAGATGGAAGAGGCCGAACGCAAGCTGGGCGAGCTTTACGCGCTCACGTCCAACGACG
This sequence comes from uncultured Acidobacteriota bacterium, assembly GCA_963726735.1. Lineage (GTDB taxonomy): Bacteria > Acidobacteriota > Blastocatellia > Pyrinomonadales > Pyrinomonadaceae > QHXN01. The sequence continues at coordinate 228,728 of CAVSDM010000016.1, read as the reverse complement.
AGGAGGGGCACGAGAACCGCGCGTGGGTGCTCTACAACCTCGGCGAGCTGTACAGCCGCCTCGACCGCCACGAGAACGCCGCCGCCTTCTTCGAGTCGGCCTTGCAGGCCGAGATGATGATTCACGGGCGGCTCGGCCCCGACTCGGTCGGCACGCTCTACAGCCTCGCGCTCGCGCAGCAGAAGGCCGGCAACTACGACGCGGCCGTCTCCTACATCGAACTCCTGCTGGACATCGTCGCCAAGTCCCCCGAACGGAATGACCGGTACTTCCGGCTCAACCTGGCTAACGTCCACAGGGACCTCGCCGACCTCTACCTCGCGCGCTCCCGCGCGGCGGCGCTCGCGACGGTGCGCGAAGCGGGCGACGCCCGCCCCGCCGCCCGCGGCGAGGAGGCGCGGGCCACCGCGGCGGCCGCGCGGGCCGCGTCCGAGCCCGACCTCGTCAAGGCGCGCGGGCACTACCGGCTCGCGCTGAGCATCTGGGAAGAGGTCATGAATGACGACCCGCAGGCGCTGGCCGACAAGTACCGGCAGGCGAGCACGGCGCTGTGGAGGACGCAGGACAAGGCGGACGAGAAGTTCGGGAACGAGCTGTGGGATAAGGCCGAGGCGCTCCGCGAGAAGTTCAAGACGCCGCTCAGGCGCGAGCCCATCGGCCCGCCCAACCCCGGCAACGACCCCGCCATCTCGGCGCAGCTCGCGGCCGAGGGGCCGGGCTACGTGCTCTTCAACCGGCAGACCGAGAACGCCTACGGCCGCCCCGAGTTCATCGAGTTCATCAGCAGGGTCGCCGCCGAGTGGAACAAGCGACACCCCGAACGTCAGGCTCGTCGTCGCCGACCTCAGCCTGCGCGGCGGCGGCAACTTCCCCGGCCACGGCGGCGACCACCAGGACGGGCGCGAGGCAGACATCTGGCCGCTCACCAACGACGGCCGGCCCGAGCCGACCAACATCTACGCCCCGAACTACTCGCGCCCGCTGACGATCGAGCTGGTTCAACTCATCCGGCAGTTGAACCCCGCGGCGGTCGTCTACTTCGACGACCCGCCGCTCGTCTCCGACGGCCTCGTGCGCGCCACCCTCGACCACAACAACCACATGCACGTCCTGCTCCCTTGAAGTAGCCGGTAGACAGTAGGCAGCAGCCAGTAGAAGATATCGGGCGGTGCGACTTGGCAATGGGGCCGATGCACCGCCCGATCTTTTCCTACTGACTGCTGACTACCGGCTACCGGCTACTGCCACTCCCTCACCGCATGACAGCGCGCCGTTTTTCAGGTAGCTTACACATACCGACTAGAAACCAAATGGAACAGATCGACTACATACTCGTCGAGACCGCGGAGGAGCTTGCGGCCGCGTGCGAGCGCCTCGCGCGCGCACTCCGAGGTCGGCTTCGACACCGAGACGACTTCGCTCTCGCCCTTCGAGGGCCGAGTCCGCCTCGTCCAGCTCGCCGCGCCCGGCGAGCCCGCCTACGTCTTCGACCTCGACGCCTTCACCGGCGAAGGCGACAACGCCGCCCGCAGGGGGCGCGCGCGCACCGACGAGTCGCTCGCGCCGCTCCGCCGCCTGCTCGCCGCCGTGCGCCCGGTCAAGATCGGCCACAACCTTAAATTCGACGCGAAGTGGGTCGGGCACTACCTCGGCGTCGAGCTGTGCGGCGACTTCGACTCGCGCTCGACCGACCGCGTCGAGGTCGAGCGCGGCGGCCTCTTCGACACGCTGCTCGCGAGCCAGCTCATCTCGGCGGGCGAGCAGGAGGACCGCCACTCGCTCGCCTCCGTCTCCGAGCGCTACCTCAACGTGCCCGTGGACAAGACGCAGCAGGTGAGCGACTGGGGCGGCAAGCTCTCCGCCGCGCAGCTCGAATACGCCGCGCGCGACGCCGCGCTCATGCTCCCTTTGCGCCTCAAGCTCGTCGAAGCGCTCCGCGCCAACGCGCTCACGCGCACGGCGCAGTTGGAGTTCGAGTGCGTCGTGCCGCTCGCCGCGATGGAGCTGGCCGGGCGTCTACCTCGACCAGGACTGCTGGCGCGCCAAGCTCAAGGAGATCGAGAAGCAGCGCAACGAGCTGCACGAGCTGCTCCAGGACGAGCTGGCCGAGGAGCCCGCGCAGCAGTCGCTCTTCGGCCCCGCGCGCGGCGACATCAACCTCGACTCGCACGTCCAGCTCACGCGCGCCATGAAGCGCGTGCTCCCCGAGGGCGAGGAGATACCCGACTCGACGCGCAACTGGAAGCTCGAACCGCTCGCCGCGAAGTTCCCGGTCGTCCGCCGCATCCTCGAATACCGCACGCTCCAGAAGACCCTCAAGTTCGGCGAGACCCTGCTGGAATCTGTGGACAAGGGGAAACCCGAACCCGAAAGGAACGGCCGCATCCACTCGCACTTCCACCAGATCGGCGCGCCGACCGGGAGGATGAGCTGCACCGACCCCAACGTGCAGCAGGTGCCCCACGCCTTCAACATGCGCCGCTGCTTCCGCGCGCCCGCGGGCCGGAAGCTCATCGACGCCGACTACTCGCAGATCGAGCTGCGCATCCTCGCCGACTTCACGAACGACCCCGGGTTCGTGGGCGCGTTCCGCTCGGGCGCCGACCTGCACCGCGTGACGGCCGCGCAGGTCTTCAATGTGAAGCTTGAAGAGGTGTCGAAGAAGCAACGCGACGACGCCAAGCGCCTGAACTTCGGTGTGGTCTACGGCATCGGCGCGCGCCGCTTCGCGCTACTGACGGGCATGAAAGAGACGGAGGCCGAAGACCTCCTCAAGCGCTACTTCGCCACCTACCGCGACCTCGACACGTGGCTGCGCGACGCCGCCCACAAGGCCGTCCGCGAGCGCACCGCCCCGCGCACCGTGGCGGGGCGCCTCTTCCGCTTCAACTTCGACCCCGAAGACCGCCAGGCCGCCTCCCTCGCCCAACGCAACGGCAAAAACGCACCCATCCAGGGATCGTCCGCTGACATCATCAAGCGCGCGCTCCGCCTGCTGCACGACCGCCTGAAGGGGACGGAGGCGCGGGTGGTGAACGTGGTGCATGACGAGGTGGTCGTGGAGTGCTCGGAGGAGGGCGCCGAAGACTTCGCGCGCGTCGTCGAGGAGGCGATGTGCGCCGCCGGCGAGGAGTACGTCAAGGCCGTCCCCGTCAAGGTCGAGTCGGCGGTGACGGACGAGTGGGTCAAGTGAAGGGCAGTAGTCGGTAGGCGGCGGAAGGCGGCGCATGTCTCTACGCGCGGGCGGGCGCTGTCAAGCGGAGAGGGCCCGGCGGCGCGGGGCTCGTCGCTTGACAGCCGCGCCGCGCCTTCCCTAGTCTTTCGTGTGGCGAAGTCCCTGAGCGCACTCACGCCGCACGCACTGAACTCCGACGCTTTAATCCCGTCGCAGACATTTCGGAAACGCTTAACGGAAAAATCATGGTCAAAGAAGATATCAAGCGCCTCGTCGAGGCAAAGGGCGCGCGGGTGGGCGTCATCGGGCTGGGCTACGTCGGCCTGCCGCTGGCGGTCGAGTTCGCGCGCAAGGGCTTGCGCGCCGTCGGCTTCGAGGTGGACGCACGCAAGGCCGAGTCGATCAACCGCGGCGAAAGCTACATCGGCGACGTGCACTCCGACGCCTTAGCCTCGGTCGTCCGCGCTGAGCGGCTGCACGCGACCGTCAACTTCGACGAGCTGGCCGAGTGCGACGTTATCATCATCTGCGTCCCGACCCCTTTGCGGAAGACGAAGGAGCCCGACATCTCCTACATCCTCGCCGCCGCGGGCGAGATCCAGAAGCGCCTCAGGCGCGGGCAGCTCATCGTCCTTGAGTCCACCACCTACCCCGGCACGACCGACGAGGTGCTTTTGCCGATGTTCGAGGAGGGCGGCCTGAAGTTCGACGCCGACTTCCTGCTCGCCTTCTCGCCGGAGCGCGTGGACCCCGGCAACCCGCAGTTCCACACCGACAACATCCCGAAGGTGGTCGGCGGCTGCACGGACGACTCGACCGAGGTCGCCGCGGCGCTCTACGGGCTGATCGTGAAGGATGTCCACGCCGTCTCTTCGGCGCGCGTGGCCGAGGCGGCGAAGCTCTTAGAGAACACCTTCCGCGCCGTCAACATCGGCATGGCGAACGAGATGGCGCGCCTCTGCTACGCACCTAGAGATCGACACGTGGGAGGTCATCCGGGCGGCGGCGACCAAGCCGTTCGGCTTCATGGCCTTCTACCCCGGCCCCGGCATCGGCGGCCACTGCATCCCCCTGGACCCGCATTACCTTTCGTGGAAGGCGCGCCAGCACGGCTTCGACTCGCGCTTCATCGGCCTGGCGGAGGAGGTCAACTCGCGGATGCCCGAGCACGTGGTGACGCTCGTGACCGACGCGCTGAACGAGGAGCAGAAGTCTCTGAAGGGCTCGCGCGTGCTCGTCCTAGGCGTCGCCTACAAGAAGGACATCGACGACGTGCGCGAGTCGCCCGCGCTCTCGATCATCGACCGGCTGCGGGCGAAGGGCGCGGAGGTCTCGTACCACGACCCGTTCGTCGCGGAGGTGCGCTTCGACGACGCGCACACGCAGGGGGGCGGCGAGCCTTTGCAGACCATAGAGCTGACGGACGACGCGCTGCGGGCGGCGGACTGTGCCGTCATCGTCACCGACCACTCGGGCGTGGACTACGCGCGGGTGTGCCAGCTCTCGAAGGTCATCGTCGATACACGCAACGCGCTCTCCCGCGACCAGCGCAAGGAGAGCAGCGCCAAGATCGTCAGGCTGTAGGCTGGAAGCTCAAGGCTCCGGGGGCAGAGGCACAAACCTCTGCCCCCGGAGCCTTGAGCTTTTGAGCTTTGAACTCATGCTCAAAGTCATCAACGTGGTGGGCGCGCGGCCGAACTTCATGAAGGTCGCGCCCGTGGTCGAGGCGATGCGCGGCCGCCCCGCGGAGTTCTCCCCGACGGTCGTCCACACGGGGCAGCACTACGACGAGCGGATGAGCGACGCCTTCTTCCGCGACCTCGCGCTCCCCACGCCGGACGTCCACCTCGGCGTCGGCTCCGCCAGTCACGCGCAGCAGACCGCCCTCGTGATGCAGAAGTTCGAGCCGGTCGTCTTGGAGCAGAGGCCCGACTGGGTTCTGGTCGTCGGCGACGTGAACTCGACGCTGGCCTGCGCGCTCGTCTGCTCGAAGCTGGGCGTGAGGGTCGCGCACGTCGAGGCGGGCTTGCGGAGCCGCGACCGCACGATGCCGGAGGAGATCAACCGCATCCTCACCGACCAGCTCTCCGACCTCCTGCTCACTCCGTCGGAGGACGCCGACCGCAACCTCCTCGACGAAGGCATTCCCGCCCGAGCGCATCCGCCTCGTCGGCAACGTGATGATCGACTCGCTCTTCAAGCAGTTGGAGCGGGCCGCAGGGCTCGCGTGTGCGGGAGGAGCTGGGGCTCGCGGGCTCGGACTACGCGGTCGTCACGCTGCACCGGCCGTCGAACGTGGACGACCCCCAAGTGCTCGGCGGCATCCTCTCGGCCCTCACGCACATCAGCAGACATCTGCCCGTCGTCTTCCCCATCCACCCGCGGACGCGGAAGAACCTCGCGGAGTTCGGGCTGCGCCCGCCCGGCGAGTCGGGCGGGCGCGTCCGCTTCGTCGAGCCTCTGGGCTACCTCGACTTCCTGCGGCTCTACAGCGGCGCGCGGCTGGTGCTGACCGACTCGGGCGGCATTCAGGAGGAGACGACGGCGCTCGGCATCCCCTGCCTGACGCTGCGCGAGAACACGGAGCGGCCCGTCACGGTCGAGCTGGGCACGAACCGCGTCGTCGGCACAGACCCCGAGCGGATCGTCGCGGAGGCCGAAGCGGCGCTGGCGAAAGATAGACAGTAGGAGCCGCCGCGCGTCCCGCCGCTGTGGGACGGCCACACCGCCGGACGCATCCTCGACGCGCTGCTTGAGAGGACGCGCGAGCTGCGCGCGGGTTGAGGCCGGCCGCGCGAAAACTTTCCGGCGCGAGCGCGTAAGAGTTAGAATGGCCCCGTCCCTCCCTTTGGTCGAGACCCCGGAGAGTTAACCCATGTCAACGCAGGCGAAGGAGAGGCTCCCTCTGGAGGAGGTCGCGAACTGCGCGACGCACGGGTTCGGGCTGGCCCTGAGCGTGGCCGGCTTCGTCGCGCTCGTCGCGCTCGCCTATGCTGACGGCGACGCCTGGCACGTCGCGAGTTGCGGCGTCTACGGCGCCTCGCTCGTCGCGCTCTACCTCGCCTCGACGCTCTACCACGGCGCGCGCGCGCCGCGCGCCAAGGAGCTGTTTCAGGCGCTCGACCACTGCGGCATCTACCTGCTCATCGCGGGGACGTACACGCCGTTCACGCTCGTCACCCTGCGCGGGCCGTGGGGGTGGACGCTGTTCGGGCTGGTGTGGAGCATCGCGCTGGCGGGCATCCTCTTCCGCGTCCTCTTCGGCACGCGCTACCGGCCGCTGGCCGTCGCCTCCTACGTGATGCTGGGGTGGCTCTGCGTCGTCGCCGTCAAGCCGATACTGGAACTCGTCCCACTGGGCGCGCTCGCGTGGATCGCGGCCGGGGGCTTCGCCTACACGGCGGGCGTCTTCTTCTTCGCGGCCAAGCGCATCCCGCACCACCACGCCATCTGGCACCTCTTCGTGCTGGGAGGGAGCATCTGCCACTACGTCGCCGTCTTCATCTACGTCCTGCCGGCCAGAGGTTGAGACCGGTGATGTACAATGTCGGCCGCCTCCCGACCGTGCGAAAACATCTCCAAGGAGTTGTCATGTCCCAACAACGTCAGGCCGCGCGCCGCGTGCTCCTCTGCTCCCTGCCCCTGCTGACGCTCTCGCCGCCGGCCTCCGCGCAGGACCACGCGGCCTACCTCGGGCAGAACCGCGACAAGCTCCGCCGCTACGTCGCCCAGTACGTCGTAACCGGGGGCGGCAAGTAGCCGCCCCGCCCGAACCCATCGTGCGCACACTCTTACAAATCGACTGGAACGCGGTCTTCGTGCCGACGGTGTCGCTGGCGGAGATCGTGCTGCGCGGGACGCTCGTCTACCTGCTGCTCTTCTTCGTGCTCAGGGTGCTGCGGCGCGAGGCGGGGGCGCTCGGCATCTCCGACCTGCTGGTCGTCGTGCTCATCGCCGACGCGGCGCAGAACGCGATGTCGAGCGAATACAAGTCCGTCACGGAGGGCGCCGTCCTCGTCGGCACCATCATCGCGTGGGACTACTCGCTCGACTGGCTCGGCTACAGGTTCCCCGCCGTCGGGCGGCTGCTGCGCCCCGCGCCGCTCCCGCTTGGTGAAGGACGGCCGCGTGCTCCGGCAGAACCTGCGCAAGGAGATGATCTCGATGGAGGAGCTGATGTCGCAACTGCGCGAGCAGGGCGTCGAGCACCTCTCCGAAGTAAAGAAGTGTTGCCTCGAAGGCGACGGCCACATCAGCGTCATCAAGAAAGAGAAGGACGGCGGCGGCAGCGGCGGGGAGGACTCGAAGAAGAAGCAGCCCGGCGTGTCGTAGGGCGTGCGCTTTCAGACTTCGGGCGGAGTGTATGCGTCGCCCAGCTCCGCGACGCGGCCGAGCATCTCGATGCGCCCGCGCAGGGCGCGCGTGAAGCAGTCGGCCTCCTCGTGCGTCGCGCCGCTGACGAGCAGCCCCTCGCGCAACTGCCCGTCGGTGACGCGGCTCAAGTAGGAGTAGAGCCAGCGCACGTCCGCCGACCTTGATGCCCTCGGTCGCCTCGTCCGTCCGCTGCCCCGTGTAGCCCCACTCGACGACGCCGTCACGCACCCCGCGCACGAAGTCCGCGTTCTGTGAGGCGAACCCCTCGCAGTCCCACTTCGTGCGTGTCAGAGGGCTCCCGGACTTCCCCATCGAAGCGCCCCAGTCGATGATGAGATAGCGCGCCTCCGTACTGCCGTCCGGCAACGCGTGCTCGAAGATGGCCGTGTTCGAGCCGCGCGCCACGTCCCGCACGTCCTTGTTGTCCCAGTTCGACACGAGCATCAACAGCACCTTCAGCCCCGCCAGCTCCCTCGTCCCCACGAAAGGGTTGTCGTCCCAGGACCACCCGTGCTCGTCGAAGAGCTTGCGCACGCCCTCCTCGTCCAACTCAAACCGCGCGTCCGAAAAGCTGAAGTCTTCGGCGACGCACGTCCGCGCGCGCCCGAGGTTCTCCGCGCCGTGGATGTGCCCCTCGGCGACGTAGTACGCGGCCTCGACGTGGTAGCCCGCGGCCCACGCCAGACGCGTCGTGAACGTCTCGCTCTTCACCTCGTCGCCCCACTTCACGCGCCAGTTCAGTTCGCGCGCGTCGTGCACGCCCATGCACGGGTTCGACCCCGTCGCGTGCTCTTCGACGAAGCGGAACGGGGGCTTCGGCTCGCGCCCGCGCCCGCCGTACCCGCCGCGGAAGTCGAGGCGCCCCACGTCGCCCGGGTCGTGCCAGAGCGAGACCTTGCGCGCGCGCAGGGGCCGCTCCTTCGCCGTCCAGAGTTGGTAGCGCGACTTGGCCCACCAGAAGAGGTAGACGACGATGACGCCCGACGCCGTCCCGACGGCGGCGATGAAGAGAATGGTCGTGAGCTTCGGGAACAGGAGCAGAGTCATAAGCAGTAAGCGCGCGCCGTCACTATAGCACCCGCCGTCTTCCCGAATTGTGTAGAAGATGTTGAGGAAGGGTTAGCCGCTCTTCGCCGCTCTTCAAGGGCGAAGAGGCCGGCCTCGGCTGCCGCCCGAGGTGACGTTGACGACGGGCGAGCCGGAGAGGCGCACCATCGCGCGCTCCACGCGCCCGCGGAAAAAGAGCCGCGGAGCGACGGATTCTCCCCGGGCCTTCAACTGCCTACTGCCTACCGCCTACTCTCCTTCTACTTGTCGGCCGCGGCGGCGGCGTCCTGCATCTCCAGCGCGGCCTGCGCGGAGGCGAGGCGGGCGACGGGGACGCGGAAGGGCGAGCAGGAGACGTAGTCGAGCCCCGTCAGGTGGCAGAAGGCGATGGAGCGCGGCTCGCCGCCGTGCTCGCCGCAGATGCCGACCTTGAGGTCGGGCTTGACCGAGCGCCCGCGCTCCGTCCCCATCTTCACCAACTCGCCGACGCCCTCGCGGTCTAAGACCTGGAACGGGTCGTCGGGCAGAATCTTGATCTCGACGTACTTCGACAGGAAGCGCCCCGAGTCGTCGCGCGAGAGCCCGAACGTGGTCTGCGTCAGGTCGTTCGTGCCGAAGGAGAAGAAGTCTGCGTGCTCGGCGATCTTGTCGGCGGTCAGGGCCGCGCGCGGCAGCTCGATCATCGTGCCGACCGTGTAGTCGATGGACATGCCGTGCGCGCCCAGCACCTCGCGCGCGACCTCGTTGATGAGCCCCGCCTGGTCGCGCAGCTCCGCGGCGGTCGAGACGAGCGGCACCATCAGCTCGGGCTTCACCGCCACGCCCTCGCCCGCGACCTGGCACGCGGCCTCGAAGACGGCGCGCGCCTGCATCCGCGTCACCTCCGGGTAGATGAGGCCGAGGCGGCAGCCGCGGTGGCCGAGCATCGGGTTGGCCTCGCGCAGCCGCTCGACCTGCTGGAGGAGTTTTCGTTTGCTGTCGATGGAGTCGAGCGTCCGGTCCATCTCGCGGATGGAGCCCGCGCGCTGCAAAGACATCTTCAGCTCGGAGAGATCGCCCAACAGCTCCTCCATGTTCGGCAGGAACTCGTGGAGCGGCGGGTCGAGCAGGCGGATGGTGACGGGCAGTCCCTCCATCGCGCGGAAGATGCCGACGAAGTCGTTCTTCTGAAGCGGGAGGAGTCGTTCGAGCGCCTTCTCGCGCGCGCCCACGCCGTCGGCCAGAATCATCTCGCGCATCGCGGCCAGCCGCTCGTCGCCGAAGAACATGTGCTCGGTGCGGCACAAGCCGATCCCTTCCGCGCCGAACTCGCGCGCGACCCGCGCGTCGTGCGGCGTGTCGGCGTTGGCGCGCACGCGCAGGCGACGGAACTCGTCGGCCCACGTCATCAACTCGCGGAAGTCTTCGCCGAGCGTCGGCTGCACGGTCGGCACCTGCCCGAGAAAGACCCTGCCGGTCGAGCCGTCAACCGTAATCCACTCGCCCTTCGGCACCACCGTCCCGTTGACGTTGAACTGCTGCTGCCCGTAGTCAATAGACCTCTTGCAAAAGTGATTAGCCGCGGCTGAGTCCATAGTTGTACAGCCCGGCGATCAACTTGAAGCGTAGCGAGAAGCGCTGCCTCCGGTTGCGGTAGCGCTCCGCTAGAATGCGGAAGATTTTCAAGCTGCGGATGACATGCTCGACCACCACTCGGCGGCTCGCCAACTCGCGGTTGCTCCGCTTCTGCTCGTCGGTCAGTTGCCCCTTGCGCGGCTTGCGCCGCGGCGTCCGGCTCTTTGCATGCAGCTTGTCGAGTCCCTGGTAGCCGCTGTCGGCCAGCACTTCCAGCGTCTCGTGCGGCTCGACCTTGCTGCGCTTGTAGAGCGCGAAGTCGTGGACGGGGCCGCGGGCGTGCGCCGTGCAGATGACCCGGCGGCTGCGCCCGTCGATCACGACCTGGCTCTGGAGCGTGTGCCGCTTCTTCTTCCCGCTGTAGTAGCGTTGCTCCTTTTTTTCGGGCGCTCGACAGGGGTCTCGGCCACGTCCACGACGACGAACTCGATCTCGTGGTCGGCCGGCTGGAGCTTCTTCTTCCCCGGTAAGCGGAAAGCCCGGCTCTTTGTCAAAATATCTTCCACGCGGCGGATGGTGCGACAGACGCTCGACTCGTGCAGCCCCCAACTCTTGGCGAGGTGGAAGAGCGTGCGGTACTCGCGCCAGTACTCCAGCGTCAGCAGTACCTGGTCTTCGACCGCCAGCTTGGTCGGCCGCCCTGTCACGCGGCGCTTCTGCCGCAGGTGGTTCGCGACGACCTCGACCATCCGGCGGAACGTCCCGGGCTCGACCCCGCAGTAGCGCTTAAACTCTGCGGGCCGTAAATCTTTGACTTGTTCGTAGCTCATCGGGAGCTACTTGTCGCATCCGTCAACTGACTTTTGCAAGAGGTCTAATATTCAAAACGCTCGCGCCGCACACGCACGACTTCCCCATGCCGCGCGCGACGACGGCGGCGTGGCTTGTCATCCCGCCGCGCGCCGTGACGATGGCCTGCGCGGCGACCATGCCGTGGAAGTCGTCGGGGCTCGTCTCCTGTCGGACGAGGACGACCTTCTCGCCCTCGCGCGCGAGTCTCTTCGGCCTCGTCGGGGTCGAAGACGACTTTGCCCTGCGCGGCGCCGGGGCTGGCGGGCAGACCTTGCGCGACGACCCTGGCGTCGGTGTTGGGGTCAACGGCGGGGTGCAACAACTGGTCGAGCTGTTCGGGCGTGACGCGGCGGACGGCCGTCGCCTTGTCGATGAGACCTTCGTGAACCATGTCCACGGCGACGCGGACGGCGGCCGCGCCGGTGCGCTTGCCCGTGCGCGTCTGGAGCATCCAGAGCCGGCCGCGCTCGATGGTGAACTCCACGTCCTGCATGTCGCGGTAGTGCCGCTCCAGCAGGCCCGTGATCTCCTCGAACTGTTTGTAGACGGCGGGCAGCTCCTCCTGCAGCTGACTGATGGGGTTCGGCGTGCGGATGCCGGCGACCACGTCCTCGCCCTGCGCGTTCAGGAGGTACTCGCCGTAGAGCCTCTTCTCGCCCGTCGAGGGGTTGCGCGTAAACGCCACGCCCGTCCCCGACTCGGCGCCCATGTTGCCGAAGACCATCGCCTGCACGTTGACGGCCGTGCCGAGGTCGTCGGGGATGCGGTTGACGCGGCGGTAATCGCACGCGCGCCGTCCCATCCACGAGTTGAAGACGGCGGCGATGGCGACGCGCAGTTGCTCGTAAGGGTCTTCGGGGATGTTGAGGCCGCTCTGGTCGGAGAAGATGATCTGCTTCTGCGCGGCGATGATGTCGCGGAGTTGTTCGGGGCTCAGGTCCGTGTCGCGGCCGCCCTCGGTCTGCGCCTTGTAGCGCTCCATCACGCGCTCGAACTTCTCGTGCGCGACGCCCATCACGATCTCCGCGAAGAGCGTCGCGAAGCGCCGGTAGGCGTCCAGAGAGAAGCGCAGATCGCCCGTCTGTGTAGCGAGACCCTTGCACGGTCTGCTCGTTCAGGCCGAGGTTTAAGACCGTGTCCATCATGCCCGGCATCGAGAAGGGCGCGCCCGAACGCACGGAGACGAGCAGAGGGTTCTCGGGGTCGCCGAACTTCTTCCCGGTCTTGGCCTCCACGGCGCGCAAGCCCTCGATGACCTGCTCCCACATGCCCTCGGGAAAGTTCTTGCCCGACGTGTAGTAGGCGTTGCACGCCTCGGTCGTGACGATGAAACCGGGCGGGACCGGCAGCCCCGCACGCGTCATGTCGGCGAGCCCCGCGCCCTTGCCGCCGAGCAGAGTGCGCGCGCCGCCGTCGCCCTCTTCGAAGAGATAGACCCACTTGTGCGCTTGATTCTGTGACACGAAAAATTTCCTTCCTCGGTCTTCGGCAGGAATCGTCTTACGGCGGGCGGTCGGCACGCACGTGACGGCCGTCCGGGGAGTAATCGTGTGGCGGAGAGCCTATCCCAAACTTGTCCCGAGGGCAACATAGAGCAGTAGGCAGGAGCGCTTCGCGCTGCGGCCGTTGAAGTGGCGACCGTACGGTTCGACCGGCGAAGGTTTTTCTACTGGCTACTGGCTACTGACTACTGCCTTCACTGTCCTTCCGGATGGAGCTTGAGCCATTCGGCCCTCAGCATGAAGCTGCCGTCGGTGACGACGCGGTCGCCGACGTGCAAGCCTTCGAGGACGGGGTAGCGGCCGGCGGCCTCGGCGCCGAGGCGGACGGGGCGCATGACGTAGGCGCCGGGGTCTCCGGTGGCGAGGAAGACGATTGTGCGGCCGCCGATTGTCTGCACCGCCGAGGCGGGCACGGTCGGCGCCGTCGCCTCGGCCGTCCCTAAGGCGCCGAAGCCGACGTTGACGAACATGCCGAGCTTGAGCGCGCTGGCCGGGGTTCGCCACTTCGACGCGCACCTGCGCCGTGCGCGTCGAGGGGTCGAGCTGCGGGTCTACGTACGTGACGCGCCCGCGCCAGACGCGGCCCGGGTACGCCTCGCTCGTCACGCTCGCGCCGCTGCCCGTGCGCACGCGCGCGAGGTCGCGCTCGAAGACCTGGCCGACGACCCAGACGTTCGAGAGGTCCGCGACGCGCAGGAGTTCCTTGTTGGCTTCGACGACCTCGCCCGGGTTGGCCGCGCGGCTGATGACGGTGCCGCCCGTGGGCGCGGGCAGAGAGATTTCCGAGCTGACCTGCGCCGGGCCGCGCAGGGCCGCGACGCGCTGCGGCGTGAGGCCCAGCAGCAGAAGGCGTTGACGCTGCGCCGCCATCTCGGCCTCGGCCTTCTTCAGCACGGAGGTCGCCTGCTCGAACTCCTCGCGGCTGGCCGCGCCCAGCTCGACGAGCCGCGTCGTGCGTTGGTGGTGCTGGTGGTGCTCTTCCAGTTCCGCCTGCGCCGAGAGGTAGCGCGACTGCGCCATCGCCAGTTCGTCGCTGAAGATGACGGCGAGCTGCTGGCCGCGACGCACCTCCTGCCCCGCCTCGGCCGAGACCTGCATCAGCCGCCCGCCGACCAGTGACACGACCGGCGTCGAGCGGTAGGCGTTGGCCTGCACGACGCCCGTCGCCGCCTGCTGCAAAGCCTCGGGCGCGAGCTGCTCGCCCACGGCCTCGACCTTGACGCCGGCGCGCGCGGCCGCTTCGGGCGCGACGTTCAGCGTCGCCTCGCCGGGCGCGGCCGCGTCGCCGCCGGGCGCGCCGCGGCCGGCTGGTCGAAGTTGACGTTGCGCGGCGCCGTGACGACGCGACCCGAGCCGCCGCGCCGGGCGATTGAGCCACCAGAACAGCAGCGCCGCGCAGGCCATCGCGAAGAGGGCGACGATGATGACGACACGCGTCCTCGAACGTCGCCGCGTCGTCACGCGCGTCTGCTCGACACGCTTAACGGCCGGCACCTCTTCCGTCTGCTCTGACTTCGCTTGCTTCTCTTCCATCTTCTCTCACGGTCGGGCTTCCGCCTGCGTCAGCCCCGGCGAGGCCGCGACGCTCGCGACGCGGACGCGCGCGAGGTAGGTTTCGAGGAGCGAATCGACGTAGTCGTTCTCAAGCTCGATGAAGCGGCGCTGCTCGGCGATGTAGTCGAGCAGCGTCTTCGCGCCCAGCTCGTAGGTCTGGCGGATGACCGAAAGGTTCTGCCCGGCCTGCCCGCGCACGCCGACGCGGTAGATTTCCGAGGCGCGCGCCGCCGCCTCGTAAGCGGCGTACGCGGCCGCCACCTCGCGCCGCACGGTCAGCTCAAGAAACTCGCGCCTGCGCCTCGCGGCCTCCAGCTCGGCCGACGCCGCCTCGATCGCGCCCACGTTCCTGTCGCGCACGGGCAGCGTCACCGAGACGCCGAAGGTGACGGAGTGGAACGTGTCGTCGATGGGCGCGAGGCGTCCCGCGTCGTCGATGCCGTTCAGGCCGTAGCCCGAGCGCATGCGCTGGTAGCCCGCGCGCACTTCGGCGTCCGCGCGGCCGGAGGCGCGCGCCTCTGTCGATGCGCGACTCGGCGAGGGCTTCCGCCGCGCGCGCGGCGAGTATGTCCGGGCGCGAGTCGAGGGCGCGCGCGGTCGCCTCGTCGGCCGCGGGCAGAGGGTCGATGAGGCCGTCGAAGTCGCCGCGCAGCTTCAACGCTTCCGAGGGCTCGGCGCCCATGAGGTTGCGCAGCTCAAGCAGCGCGACCTCCGACCCGGCCGCGCCCGGTCTCGCGCATCGAGCGGAGGCGGTTGACCTCGACGAGCACCTGATTCTGTTCGAGCGGCGCGGTGCGGCCTTCGAGCACGCGCGCGACGACGAGCCGGTAACCGCGCTGACTGTTGTTAAGTAAGTCTTCCGTCACGCCGAGCTTCAGAATTGAGGCCAGCGCCTCGCCGAACTTCGCGCGCACCTCCGCGGCCAGCATGCGCTCGCGGTCTGCGAGCGACGCCTCTCTGCACTTCGACCTCGCGCACGGCCACGCGCACGCGCGCCGCGCGCCGGCCGCCGAGTTCCAGGGGCAGCATGCCTTCGACCATCAACTGATGGTCGGGCGTCGTCACGGCCTTCGAGCCCGACACGTCGAGTCGCGGGTTGGCGCGAAAAGACGCCTGTTTGACGAGCGCGCGCGCGGCCTCGACCTCTTTGCGCAGCGCGAGCAGCTCGCCGTTCGACGCGAGGGCGCGGGCGACCGCCTCGTCGGCCGTCACGCCGCCCGCCGGGTCGAAGTAGAGCCCCACGGTCGCCCCGTCCGCGCGCGGCCTGCGGTCTTCGTCGCGGGCACGTCCGTCGCCGTCTGCGCCGCGACCCACAGGGGTTGCGCGATGACGAGTGCGAGCACCGCCGTCTTCAAGTAAGCTCTCATTCACCCACCGCTTCCTTCCGCAGTTCCCGCTTCAGCCTGTAGTCGCGCATCCAGAAGAAGATGACCGGCGTGACGATGAGCACGTGGAGCAGGCTCGACAGCATCCCGCCGAGCACCGGCGTCGCCAGCGGCTTCATCACCTCCGAGCCCGCGCTCGTTGACCACATGATGGGGAGCAGGCCGACGACGATCGTCGAGACCGTCATCACCTTCGGCCTCAGTCTTAAGAGCGCGCCCTCGGTCACGGCCTCTAAAAGCGTCTCGCGCGTCAAGCCGCCCAAGCTCTTCGTCTTCCGCTCGACCGCCTCTTCCAAATAGACCACCATCACGATGCCGGTCTGCACGGCCGCGCCGAAGAGCGCGATGAAGCCGACCCAGACCGCGACCGAGAAGTTGTATTGCAGCAGCCAGAGCAGGTAGAACCCGCCCGTCAGCGCGAACGGCACGGCCAGCAGGACGTGCGCCGCTTCGAGCGCCGAGTTGTAGGTCAGGTAGAGCGTCGCGAAGATGATGAGGATGACGACGGGGACGACGATCGAGCAGCCGCTTGCGCGCGCGCTCCTGATTCTCGTACTGGCCGCTCCACTGGAAGTAGTACCCGGCCGGCATCCGCACGCGCCGCGAGATGACTCTCCTTCGCCTCCTCGACGAAGCCGCCGATGTCGCGCCCCCGCACGTTCAAAAGCACCGTGCCGCGCAGCAGCCCGTTCTCGCTCTGTATCATCGAAGGGCCTTCGACGGTGCGTATCTCCGCGAGCTGCGCGAGCGGGACGGGCACGCCCGCGGGCGACGTGATGGGAATCCGCCCGATGGCCTCGGGCGAGCTGCGGAACTCCGGCGCGTAGCGCACGCGGATGGGGAAGCGCCGTCGCCCCTCGATGGTGACGGAGAGGTTCGTCTCGCCGATGCCGCGCTCGATGGCGTCCTGAATCGTCGCCGGTGTCGATCCGTAGCGCGCGGCGGCCGTGCGGTTGACGCGTATGTCGATGTAGGGCGTGCCGCCGATCTGCTCGGGGTACACGTCGGCCGCGCCGGGCACGGCGCGGAGCGCGTCGGCTATCTGCCGCGAGGTCTCTTCCAGAGTCTTCAAATCGTTGCCGAAGACCTTGACGCCGACCTGCGAGCGCATCCCCGTCGCCAGCATCTCGATGCGGTTGATGATGGGCTGCGTCCAGATGTTCGTCACGCCCGGCATCCGCAGCGCCGCGTCCATCTCTGCGACGAGCCGTTCGCGCGTCATCCCTGCGCGCCACTGCTCTTCGGGCTTGAGGTGGACAATCGTCTCGTTCATGTTGACGGGCGAAGGGTCGGTCGAAGTCTCGGCGCGGCCGGCCTTGCCGACGGCCCACTCGACCTCGGGGAAGCTCTTCAGAATCTTGTCCTGAAGGGCGAGCACGCGCGCCGCCTCGTCGATGGAGATGGCCGGGTCTGTGACCGGCATGTACATCAAATCGCCCTCGTTCAAGGGCGGCATGAACTCGCTCCCGATGCGCGTCGAGATGAAGAGTGCGCCCGCGAAGAGCAGCGCGGCGAGCGCGACCGTCACGACGCGGTGACGCACGGCCGTCAGGAGCAGCGGCCGGTAGACGGCGCGCAGGAACCGCATGAGCGGGTTCCACTCTTCGGGGTGGAGCTTGCCGCCGAGGAAGTACGTGCAGAGCACGGGCACGAGCGTCACCGCCATGAAGGCCGCGCCGAACATGGCGAACGTCTTGGTGAAGGCCAGCGGGTGGAAGAGCTTCCCCTCCTGCCCCGTCAGCGCGAAGACCGGCACGAAGGCCAGCACGATGATCGCCATCGACGCGAAGATGGGCCGCCCCACCGTCTTCGTCGCGTCGAGCACCGCCCGCCACACGCGCGCGCGGTCCCTCGTGTCGATGCCCTCCTTCTCGATCGCGCGGTACGCGTTCTCCGTCACGACGATGCCGGCGTCCACCAAATCCGAGATGGCGATGGCGATGCCCGCGAGCGACATGATGTTCGACGTGATGCCGAAGTACTTCATGAAGAGGAACGAGAAGAGCACCGCGAGCGGCAGCGGCACCGTGACGATGAAGACCGAACGGAAGTGCGCGAGGAAGAGGAGGTTCGCGAGCGTGACGAGTATCAGCTCCTCGACGAGCGCCCACTTGAGCGTGTCGGTCGCGCGGTTGATGAGCTGCGTGCGGTCGTAGAAGGGCACGACGCGCACGCCCTCGGGCAGTCCCGGCTTCAACTCCTCGATCTTCCGCTTGACCGACTCGATGACTTCGAGCACGTTGACGCCGTAGCGCGCGACGACCACGCCGCCCACGGCCTCCGCGCCGTCCTTGTCGAGCGCGCCCGTGCGGAAGGCGTCGCCGAGCTTCACCTCCGCGACGTTCTTTACGTAGACCGGCGTGCCGTTCTGCGCGCCTAAGACGATGTTCTCGACATCCGCCGTCGATTCGATCAGCCCCAAGCCCCGCACCACCGCCCAGCTGGCCCGCCTGCTCGACGACGTTCCCGCCGACGTTCGTGTTCGAGCGCTCGACCGCCTCGACCACCGCGGAGAGCGGGAGGCCGTAGGCGCGCAAACGGTTCGGGTCAACGTCCACCTGATACTGCTGCACGTAGCCGCCGACCGACGCGACCTCGGCCACGCCCGGCACCGAGTTGAGCTGATAGCGCACGAACCAGTCCTGCAAAGTCCGCAGGTCGCGCGCCGACATCCGGTCGCTCTCAAGCGTGTACCAGAAGACTTGCCCGACGCCGGTTGCGTCCGGCCCGAGCGTCGGCCGCACGCCCTCGGGGAGTTGCGCCGCCACGAGGTTCAGGCGTTCGAGCACGCGCGTGCGCGCCCAGTACAGCTCCACGTCGTCCTCGAAGATGACGTTGACCATCGAGAAGCTGAAGGCCGACGACGCGCGCACGACGCGCACGCCCGCCAGTCCTTGCAGGCTGGTGACGAGCGGGTACGTGACCTGATCCTCGACCTCCTGCGGCGAGCGCCCCGGCCAGTCCGTGAACACGATGACCTGGTTGTCCGACAGGTCGGGTATCGCGTCAATCGGCGTCGCCAGCAGCGCCCAGTAGCCCCACGCCGCCAGCGCCAGATACACGGCGATGGTCAGCGCGCGGTGCCGCAGGGAGAGTTCGATGAGGCGGGAAATCATAAGAACGTGATGAGTGATGAGTGCGGAATGATGAATGAGGAACTGTTTTCAATTCATCATTCCGCATTCATCATTCCGCATTCATCATTCCGCATTCATCATTCCTACTGCGCCGTCACCGGGAACGAGCCCTTGCCCGTACCGGCGGGGCCTTCGTAGGCGAC
This sequence comes from uncultured Acidobacteriota bacterium, assembly GCA_963726735.1. Taxonomy (GTDB): domain Bacteria; phylum Acidobacteriota; class Blastocatellia; order Pyrinomonadales; family Pyrinomonadaceae; genus QHXN01. Next base: position 210,005 of record CAVSDM010000016.1, on the reverse strand, counting down.
CTGCGCCTGCCACTCGCCGCCCATCTGGAGGTTGACCCTGGCGCGGTAGACGCCGGGCGTCGAGGTGGTGGTGAGCGTGGCCGCGTCGTTCATCGCCGCCATCGAGCCCATCGCCGGCATGTAGAAGTTGAGCGAGGCCGAGCCCACGTCCACCGCCTTGCCCGAAGCGTCCTTGAAGGTGACGGTCAACTCCTGTTCGCCGTTGCGCAGCACGCCGTCCGTGTTGGCGAGCGTGACGGTCATCGTGCCGACCTTGCCGCTCTTGATCTCCCTCTCGCCCGCCCCGCCGCCGCCGCCGCCGCAGGCCGCGAGGGCCGAGAGCAGCGCGAGCGCGCCGGTAATCGCCATCATCTTTCTCACTTTAAAGTTCCTCCGTTATCAGAGCGTGTTTATAGCCTTTGACAGTTGTGGCCGGGGTCGAGGGGCCGACCGTCTCGCCGGAGCGACGCCCGTCGCGCAGGTGGAGCACGCGGCCGGCGGGCGCGGCCGTCTCGGGGTTGTGCGTCACGAGCAGGACGGTCTGGCCGCGCGCGTTGAGGTCAAGAAGGACGTTCAACACCTCCGCGCCCGTGCGCGTGTCGAGCGCCCCCGTCGGCTCGTCGGCCAAGAGCAGCGGCGGCTCGTTAACGACCGCGCGCGCGATGGCGAGTCGCCCCTGCTCGCCGCCCGAGAGCTGGCTCGGCAGACGCGCGGCCTTCGACCCGAGTCCCACCTTCTCAAGCGCCGCCAGCGCCCGCGCCCTCTTCTCGCGCGCCGGGGTGCGGAGGGTCGCCAGCGGCAGCATCACGTTCTCGACGGCCGTCAGGTACGGCATCAGGTGGTGCTGCTGGAAGACGAAGCCGAGGTACTCGCGGCGGAAGTCGGCGCGGCGCTCCTCGGAGAGCGCGTACACGTCGATGCCGTCCACGTTGACACTCCCTTCGGTCGGGTGGTTCATCGCGCCGACGACCGTCAGGAGCGTCGTCTTGCCCGACCCGGAAGGCCCCATCAGCGCGACGAACTGCCCTTCGGCGATGCGGAAACTGATGCCTTCGAGCACGCGCGTCTCCGGCCCGCCCGCGGACGCCCTGTAGACCTTCCCCACGTTTTCGACGACGATGAAAGACATCTCCTCCGAACTCCTCACACGTGCCGCACGGCCTCCGAAGGGTCGAGGCGCGCGGCGCGCAGCGTCGGGTAGAGGCTGCTCAAAGCGCCGACCGCGAGCGCCGCGAAGAGCGCGAACGCGGCCAGGCCCGGGTCGAACTCGAAGCCCCGCCCCGTCTGGCTGAAGTAGGGCACGAGCGCCCACGACGCGAGCGCGCCCGCGGCCCACCCGAGCACGCCGCCCACGAGGCTGACGGCCAGCACTTCCAGCATCAGCTCCTTGACGATGTGCGCGCGGCGGAAGCCGACGGCGCGCATGACGCCGATCTCCTTCGTGCGCTCGACGACGGCGCCGGTGGTCGTCGTGAAGATCAGCAGCGCCGCGATGAGCAGCACGACCACGGAGACCGCCGCGCCGAAACGCGTCAGGCGTTCGACCGCCTCGGCGCGCGCGCGCACCGCCTGTTGCAGTGCGGACACCTTCGCCGCGGGGAGCTTCTGCGCGATCTGCCCGACGATGTCCTCGACGGGACAGTCTTTGCAGAGCGCGCTCACCTCGACGAGGCTCAGACGTTGCGGTCGGTTCAGAAGCGCCTGCACCTCCGACAGACTCCCGAAGACCAGAGCGTCGTCGCGCCCGCCCGTCGGCGTGAGCACCCCCGCGACGCGGAACTCGCGCCCGCTCAAGTTCAGACGGTCGCGCGTGACACGGAAGTGCTGCGCCGCCTGATTCGTGTGCGCCGCGTGCTCCGCGGCCGACATCGTCCCGCGCGACGACACGTCGAAGGTGTTCGGCGCAGCCGGCGCGACCGCGTGCGAAGCGTCTTCCGGCACGTGCTCGATGAGGCCGAGCGCCTCCGCGGCGTCGTGGCCGACGAGCAGTTCATTCGCGCCCGAGGGCTTCCGGCCGACGACGCGCCACCAGCGTTTCAAGGCGTACTCGCTCTCGAAATCGACGCCGGCGACGACGACCTTCCGGCCGCCCGCCTCGGCCGCGCCCAGCAGTTTCGGCGCGACGACGGCCAGGCGGTTCGCGTACGGAATCTCGCGTATGCGGCGCGCGTCCTCGTCGTGGAGTTCGCCCACGTCGAAGGCGGCCGCCGCGACCGAGACGCCGCCGTAGTCGAGCGCCAACTGTTCGGACTTCGGCACGACGACGATGTTCGCGCCGTACTGGTCGAGCTGGAGCCCTATCTCTTCGCTGATCGAGCGGCTGAGCGTGAGCAGCGCGACGGCCGTCGCGATGCCTATCGCGACGCCGGCGACGAGCAGCGCCGCGCGACTCTTACGCCGCCGGAGGTTGGCCCACGCGATGGTGCTGATGCGCATAACGGACTTCCTCAATCTCAAATTTCAAATTTGAAATTTCAAATCCTTCTAGAAGTAGCTCGCGCCGGCCTCAAGCTCTTTGGCGCTGAGGCTGAGGCGGTCGCCCGCGACCTTGCGTTCGAGGCCGACGGGGTTGCAGCCGCCTTTGACTTCGTTGATCTGCGCGGAGTGGAAGTGGTTCCCGCAGTTGTTGCAGACCATGTCGTCGCCCTCCTGGCTGTAGCCCTTCTTCGCGTGGAAGCACACGTCGCACGCGTCGAGCGCGGCGCGGTAGACGCCGTCCGAGCTTTTCACGGCGAAGAAGCGGACGGTCTTCCCCGACGGCCGTCTTGTACTCGTAGAAACGCGCCTTCTCGCTCAGTTCCGAGACGGGCAGTGAGACCTCGCCGCCCGCGACCTTGAGCCCGCCGCCGCCCGCGACCGACGCCCCGCGCTCGCCGCGCGCGCCCGCGACGACGTAGGCGACGACGGCGACGAAGGCCACCGCGACCAGCGCGAGAATCTTGACAGTGTTCTTGTTCGACCGTCCTTCGGCGTCCTGCGCGAACTGCGCGCGCTTGCCCTCGCGGACAGCTCCGGGGGCGTTGAAATCCTTGCTCATAACTCCTCCAGGTTTGTTGGGGTCGCCCGCGCGGGAGCACAGGCGTCTCGGCCTGCGCCCGCAGGCGACCGCGCCTCTCTGCCGCCGCATGTTTGTCGGGAACGGGAAGAGGCCGCGCGCCTTCACGCACGGGGAGACCGCCAGAGGCCCGCGCGGACGTTCTGCGGGCGTGTCGAGGGTCGCGTGCGGACACACTGCGGCCTTGTGAATTGTCTAGATCAGAAACGAGGCGTGGCGGATGTAGGCGGGCGGCGAGTGCGCGGCGCTGAAGACGGGCGCGTGTGCGCGCGGTGTTGTTGTGACGTGCGCGTGCTCGAAGGCGTTGACGGCCGGGCGCGGGTCGGTCGCGGCGCCGGGCGCGGGCCGTGCGTTGTAGCTCGTCCCGGCCGGCGCGGGCTGCGGCGAGTTGGTGACGCAGCAGAGCCGCGAGGGCGCGAGGCGCGGCGCGTCCGCGGCCCGGTTGCGCGCCTTCTTACAGCAGGCGTGTGCGCGGTTCATCAGCGGGCACGCGTTGGCGCGCGCGCCGCGAGGGGCGGCCAACCCGGCCGCCGCCAGAGCGCAGACGAGCGAGGCCGCCAACAGCAGCCTCGTCAACACGCCTTTGAAATCTTTCAGCATCGCTCGCGCAAGAGATTACCCTTCGCCGCCTCTTCAGGGCAAGCCCCTAAAACTTGTCGAGCAGGATGAGGACGCCGATGGCGATGAAGCCGAGGGCGGCGACGCGCCTGATCCATTCGAGCGGGAGGTAGTGGCCGAGCGCGCCGCCGACGGCGACCCCGAGCGCCGAGACGCAGGCCAGCGCCAGCGCCGCCGAGACGAAGACCGTCAGCGGCTTCTTCGTCTCCGCGGCCATCGTCATCGCCGCCAACTGCGTCTTGTCGCCCATCTCCGCCAGGAATATCGTCACGAACGTCGTCATGAAAACTCGCCAGTCAATCATTACCCTCACCCCGTTATCAGAATTTGCCACAGCATAAATCAGAAAGAGTTTTAACCACAGAGACACGGAGCACGGCTTGGAGCTGATCGCTCAACGGGCCGTGTCTCTGTGTCTCTGTGGTTAAGTCTTAAAGCTTCCTTACTGCATGTTCATCTGGAGGATGTTCGCGACGCCGCGCGCGAGTTCGGCCCGGGTGAGGGCGCCCGAGGGGTTGAACTGCTGTCGCCGAACTCATCAGCCCGTAACTCACGGCCACCTGCACGTAGCCGCGCAGGTCGTAGGGTATCGAAGCCGCGTCCGTGTAAGGGAGGAACGCGCCCGCCTTCGACTCGGCCTCCGCCCGCAGCCCCGCGGCGCGCACGAGCACGACGGCCGCCGTGAGCCGCGTCGCGTGGTCGTCGGGGCGGAACGCGCCGCCGCGCACGGCGTCGGGGAAGAGCGGCTGCGCGCCCTCCGCGAAGTTCATCGTCGTCGTGTCCTGCACGTCCACGAAGGACGGCGTGTTCGGCACGTACTGCGGGACGCGCGCGCCCGCGATCATCGCCCCGGCCAGCTCGGCGCGCGAGACCGCAGCCGCCGGGCGGAAGAGCCCGTCGGCGTCCGGCCACATCGCCAGCGCCGCGACCGCGCGCCGGATGTTATCGACCGTGAAGGCGTCGAGCCCCGCGAGGTCGGCCATCGGCGCGTACTCGGCGCGCGCCGTCTCGAAGACGCCCGCGAACTCCTGCGGCGTCGCCACGGCCGCGAGCGTGTGCGTCACGCGCGCGCGCCAAGTGCCCTCTGGCGGGCAGCGAGACCAGCGTCCGCTCGTGCCTGCCGGTCAGCCCGGGCAGGTTCAGGTAGTTCGACTGCCCCGCGACCTGCCCCGAGGGGTTGAGCGTGACGAGCCCGAGGTCGTTCGTCGTAATCATCGGCCCCCACGCCACGTCGGTCGAGGCGTAGACGGCGTCGGCCGGCACGCTCAGAGAGACTTCGACCGCGCCGCCCGGGTTGACCGTGCCGTTGAAGGTCTGCGCCGGCTCTTTCACGAAGCGCACCTGCCCGCGGTTCATCACGGCGCGGAACATCCCGATCTGGCGCGTCGGGGAAGGCCGACTGAAGCGCGGCGGCGTGCGTGTTCAGGGCGCCCGCGCCGACCTCGTGCTGGTAGTAGGGCGGGAGCGGCGTCGCCGTGCGCTGGAGTATGTCGCGGATGCGCGCAGGTGTGAGCGTCGGGTCGGCGTCGAGCAGCAGCGCGACGGTGCCCGCCACCGCCGGCGCGCTGAACGAGGTGCCCGAGGCCGTCGTGTAGTACGGAAGCTCCGCGAGCGTTAGCCCCTGCGCGTCGGACCGGCAGAGCGGTCGTCCGCCGTCAGGTTCGTCCCCGAGGCGCGCAAAGAGACGATGTTCGTCCCCGGCGCCGACAGGGTCGGGCGGAAGCTGCGGCTGCCGAAGTCGCCGCGCGCCGAGTAGTTGGCGAGCCGCCCGCGCTCGTCCAGAGCGCCGACCGAGATGACCCACGGCGCGGCCGCGTAAGGGTTCAGCGTGTGCAGCCCCGGCCCGGCGTTGCCCGCCGAGAAGACCACGTTGACGCCGCGCTCGTAGAGCATCCGCGTGGCGACGTTGACGGGGTCGTGCTCGTTGTAGGTGGTGTTGGCCGAGAAGCTACAGTTGACGACGCGGACGTTCAGCTCGGGGTGCGAGAGGATGTAGTCGAAGCCCGCGAGCACGTTGAAGAGCGAGTAGTCGCCGGCCGACAGGCCGACGAGCTTCGCCTTCGGCGCGTAGCCCGCGTACTTGCCGCCGGAGCGGGCGCCGCTGCCCGCGATGATGCCGCCGACGAAGGTGCCGTGGCCGCTCAACTGGTCGGTGTCGGGCAGCTGCTCGACGTTCGCGGGCGGCAGGAACTCCAGGAGGTTCGCGCCCTGTAGGTCGGCGAGCTTGACGTTGCGCAGCACGTTCTTCGAGATGTCCGGGTGCGTCGCGTCGAGCCCCGTGTCGAGGACGGCGACGACGACGCCGTTGCCTTGCAGCGTGCCCGACGCCGCGCAAGCGCTGGAGGTCGTCGTCCTGCCGCATGCGCAGCGAGGCCCGTCTGCGTGCGGCTGTTGTCAGCGTTCCACTGGAGCGTGCGGTCGTCGGTGACGTGGCGCACGCCGGGGAGCTTGCTGATCTCGAAGATCTGCTCCTTCGACGCCGTGATGACGACGACGGGGAGCGCACGGAAGCGCGTGCCGCCGCGGACGCCGAGCGCCTTGAGGGTGGCGATGTCGGAGTCCGTGACGGGGTGGTGGTAGACGACGGCCGCGTTGACGTTGCTGTCGTCGGTCAACGCGTCGAGCTTCTTGGCCAGCTCCGGGTCGAAGCTCATCAGCCCCGACGTCGCCCACGGGGCTCTGCGCGCCGAGCACGGCGAGCGCGTCCGCGCCCGTCATCGACAGACCCGTACACGCCCCACATGCGCACGTTGTCGGCGCCCGTCATCGACAGGCCGTCCGCGCCCGTCATCGACAGGCCGTTGACCGGCGCGTAGAAGACCGTCCCGTCCAGACGCGTGGCGACGACCTGCGCCGCGGAATCGACGCGCACCGCTGTCGCGCGCCCGTCATCATCATGCCGTCGGCGCCGGTCATCGTCAGCCCGTCCGCGCCCGTCATGCTCAAGCCGTCGGCGCCCGTCATCGCTCAGGCCGTCGGCGCCCGTCATCGATCAGGCCCTGCGGCCGGCGCAGCGTCGACGGAGGCGACCTGCCAGGTCGTGCCGTCGGCGCCGGTCATCGACAGGCCGTCGGCCCCCGTCATCGACAGGCCGTCGGCGCCCGTCATCGAGAGACCGTCGGCGTGCGTCGCCGCGTAGCTGTTCGCGCCCGTGTAGCTGACGCCGTCGATGGTGGCGGGAGTGGCCGTCGGCGCCCGTCATCGACAGGCCGCTGGTCCAGGAGGTGTTGTAGATGCCGTTGACTTTGTAGGTGAGCGCGTCGGCGCCGGTCATCGACAGGCCGGAGACGTTGTCGTAGTAGATGCCGTCGGCGCCCGTCATCGAGAGCCCCTGCGTGCCGTGGATGACGATCCCGGCGCTCGCGGGGAGCGAGCAGAGGGCGACGACGAGGGCCAGCGAGACGGCCCGACGGAGACTCTTAAGGGTTAGGGCTTCCGAACCATCTTTGGGGCTTTGGGGCTTCGACTGTTTCCGGCCCGCGACTTCGGGCAAGGCCCGCGTCGGGAGCAGGTGCTTGCGAGGGTTGCGCGCCAAAAACCGACTCTAAATTTGTACATCGTCCTCTTAAATCAATTGTTACGGTTTTCTTGTGATTTACTCTTTCCTTCGTTACCGCGCATTTTCCGGCAAACTTGCGCACACTCCCGCAGTCGGGCTTCTGCCCGAGTCACTTGAGCAGTTCTTTGTAGACCCTCTGCGTCTCGGCCGCGGGCTCGACGCCCAGCTCTTTGCGCAGGAGCTTGCGCAGCGTCTCGTACTGCTCGCGGACGGCGACGCGGTTCCCCTGCGCGGCGTGCGCGCGCATGAGGTGGCAGTGCACGTCCTCGCGGAAGGGGTCTTCGCGCAGGATCCGCTGCGCGAGGGTGAGCGAGCGCGCCCAGTCCTCAGACTTCTGCGCGGTCTGCGCGAGGATTTCCAGAATGCGGAGGTACTGCTCGCGGCAGTAGGAGCGCTGCTCCTCGACCCACTCGTCGTAAGAGCCCTGCATGAACTCGCCGCGGTAGAGCGCGGCCGCCTCCTCGTAAGCCTTGACGAAGCTCTCGGCGTCGCGCGCGCGGCGCGCGGCGTCGCCTTCGGCGACGAGCCGGTCGAACTCCTCCGTGTCGATTCGGTAAGAGAACTCGGGGTTGAGCTGATAGTCGCCGTCGCGGTAGAGCAGGAAGTTCTGCTTCAACGGCTGGTTACTGTTCAGCCCCTTGCGGATGTGCGAGATGGTCGGGTGGAAGTTCTTCTCGACCGAGCCGAAGTCCGACTCGCCCCAGAAGGTGTCGATGATCGTGTCCTTCGAGACGCGGCGGTGGCGGCGCGAGGCGATGAAGCAGAGGATGTCGCGCGCGCGGCGCGTGACCCACGCGTCGGCGGCGAGCGGTCGCGCCGGCTCGCGGAAGATTTCGACCGCGCCGAGCATGTTGACCGTCAGGTCGGCCGCCGGCCCCTGCTGGACGACGACGAGCGCGGGCCGTTCGGCCGTCGCGGCGGCGCGCGCCTCGGCCGCGCGCGCCGGGAGCTGTTCGCGCAGGTCGGCGGGCAGTAAGCTCCGCGGCCTCCGGCGTCGCAGAAGACCTGCGGGAACTGCGCGACCGAGCGCTGGAACCAGTACTCGTAGTCGTAGCGCGCGGCGAGGTCGAGCGCGCGGCGCAGATGCCCGAGCACTTCCGCCTCGTGCCCCAGCGCGTGCTCGCAGACGGCGAGCAGCATCGCCGCCTGCGCCTCGCTGTAGTAGAGCTTCGTCGAGCGGCAGTAGGCGAGCACCTCGCGCAGGACCGCCGCGCGCCTCCGCGTAGCTCCCGCCGGCCACGTCAACGCGTGCGCGCGCGAGCAGAGCGCGCTGGCGCAGCAGCTCGTCGCCCGCGCGCGCCTTCGATCAGACGGTCGAGCAGCGCGCGCGCCTCCGCGAGGTCGCCCAGTTGCAGCGCGAGCAGGGCGCGCTCTTCCAGAAACTCCTGGCGCGCCAGATCGACGCCGGCCTCGTCGTAGGCGCGCGCGGCGCGCTCGTAGAACTCGTGTGCGCGCTGCAACTCGCCGCGCTCGCGGTAGAGGTTGCCGTAGAACTCGAAGATCTCGCCGCGCAGCACCGTCATGTTGAAGAGCTGGCAGATTTCGAGCGCGCGGTCGAGGTGACGCTCGCACGCCTCGAAGTCGCCGAGGTGCCAGTGGCAGCGCGCCATGTTGAGGTGCGCGATTGCTTCCTGCGGGACGGGCGGCGCGCCCGAGCCCTCTTCGCGCAGCATCCGGCGCAGCCAGCGCAGCGACTCGCCGAAGTCGCCGCGCAGCCCCGAGGGCATGCCGAGGTTGTGCGCGATGAGGCGGGCGTAGTAGCGGTCGCCGCGCTCCTCGGCCGACTGCAAGGCCAGACGGAACTCGCGCTCGGCCTCCGTCCACTGGCCCAAGCCCGACGAGGCACAGGCCGCGCGTGTTGCCGCACTTCGTGCGCACGACCGAGCGCTCGTCCGTCAGCTCGACGGCGCGGTCGAGGTAGTTGAAGGCCGTGTCGCAGTCGCCGCGGCGGCGCGCGATGGTTGCGAGCGAGTGCAGCGCCTCGGCCTCGCCTTCCGCGTCCGCGTGCTCGTGCAGGAGGGCCGCGGCGCGGTTGAAGAGCGACTGCGCGAGGTCGTGCTCGTCGCGCAGGCGCGCGACCTCGGCGCGGTGCGCGAGCGCGCGCGGGTGCGCTTCGAAAGCCTGCGCGGGCAGCGCGTCGGCGAAGGCGGCGAGCGAGGAGAGCGCGCCCGCCGTGATCCACGCGCCGCCGCGCTCGGCGATGGTGCGCGCGGCGCGCTCGAAGTCCTCGGCGGCGACGAGGTGGTGCATGGCCTGCTCCCACTGCTCGCGCTCAAGGAAGAAGTCGGCGAGGCGCGCGTGCTCCGCGGCGACGGCCGTCGCGGCCCTGCTCGGCGCGGAAGCGGCGTTGCAGGAAGCCCCGGAAGAGCGGGTGCAGGCGGTACTCTTCGCCGCGCCCGTCCGAGGCGAGCGAGATGAAGACGTTGCGGCGCACGAGCGTATTGCAGCGTCGCGGAGGACTGCGGGTAGAGCCGGTTGCACGCGTCGGGCTCGACGCGTTCGAGGAGGCTCACGCGCAGAAGAAGCTGCTGCACCTCCTCCGACTCGTCGGCGAAGACCTCTTCGGCGAAGTAGTCGAAGATGTCGCGCTCGCTCTGGCGCAGGACTTCGACGAGGTCGGGCGGCGCGGCCGCCGACTCGCCGCTGTGCGCGAGCGCCTGACGCTGCGCGACCTGCCGGACGAGCTGGAGCGCCGTGATCCAGCCGTGCGTCCGCTCGCGGTACTCGGCCAACTGCGCGGGCGTCAGCTCCAAATCGAAGACCTTGCGGAAAAGCTCCTGCGTCTCGTCGTCGGTGAAGAGCAGCTCCTGCCGGTCGATGACGGCGAGGCTGGCCTGCGTCCGCATGCGCGCGAGCGCGAGCGGCGGCATGTCGCGCGAGATGATGACGACGTGGATGAGGTCGGGCAGGTACGCGAGCAGTCGGTCAACCACGCGGTGCACCGGCGTCTCGGTGCCGAGGTGGTGGTAGTCGTCGAGGACGAGGATGAACTGCTGCTCGACGCGGTCGAGCACTTCGTTCAAGAGCACGTCCACGGCGCGCTCGGGCGCCTGCGCCAGCTCCTTCGAAGCCTCCTGCATGTAGGACATCGTGGCGGCGCCGAAGCCGGGCACGATCTGCTTGATGCCGTGCGTGACGTAGCCGAGGAAGACGAGCGGGTCGGAGTCCGCCCGGTCCAACTGGTACCAGACGAACGGGTGCGCGCCGGTGCGTATGAAGTCGGCGACGAGCGTGGTCTTGCCCGAGCCGGCCGGCGCCGTGACGAGCGTGACGGCGTGCGCGAGGTTCTGCTGCAAGCGCTCGACGAGGCGCGGCCGCGGCAGAAGCGACGGCGCGGGGCGCGGCGGCAGAAGCTTCGTGCGCAGGAAGAAGGTCGGGAGCTGCGGCGCCGCGGCCGCGGGCGGCTGCGTGTCGTGGATGCTCCCTTCCTGGCGGTGCGGTAAGTTGGACATCACTAACAGGCGTCCGGGGCTTTGGAGTCCCGGGGGGCGCGGACTGTGTTAATGACTAAGCGTATGTGGCCGAAAGTATAACTTAAGTTGGGCCGTCTGCGAGGTTGGAGTGTTGACTTCAGGCCGTGCCCAGCGTCTTGCGGGGAGACTGCACGAGCCGGAGCGACAGGCGGCCCGATGCCCGCGCGCCGCGCGCCTGCGACGTGCGCTCCAACTCTTCCCTGACTCCGTCGCGGCGCGCGCGCGCGTCGAGCGTGGCGGCCCGGCCCCGCGTCTCTCTGAGCGCCGCGTCGGCGCACGCGCCCGCCAGCCCGTAGCTGGCGTAGAGGTCGCGCGCCTCTTCGAGCGTGAAGGCGAGCGTCTCCTCTTCGAGCACGCAGAGCGTCTGCTTCGAGCGCATCCGCCAGAGCGGCGTCGGCGGCAGGCTCCGCCCCAGCAGCATCACGTGCACCTCGCGCGGCAGGAGCGGCAGCCAGCGCCGGAAGAAGGGCACCATCCACTCGGCGTCGTAGACGAGGTGCAGGTCGTCGATGACGACGAGCGCGGGCTCGCTCGACTCCAGCAGCTCGTAGACGAGGTGCTCGACCGCGAGCGGCACGTCGTCGACGCCCCGACTTCCGGGGCGAGCCGTTCGAGCGTCTGCGCGCCGAAGCCCGGCCGCGCCCGGCCCAGACTCGCGCAGAGGTGGCGTAGGAAGACGGAGAGTTCGGAGTCGGGCGCGTCGAGCTTGTACCAGGCGACGCGGCGGCCCGAGCGGCGCGCGAAGTCGTTGGCGAGCATCGTCTTGCCGGTGCCCGCGCGCCCGGCGACGATGGTCGAGTTGCAGCCCTCCATGCTCTCAACGAGCGTCCGGAGCAGCCGCTCGCGCGAGACGCGCGGGAGTTCGGCCGGGGGCGTGATCTTTTCCGGGATGACCTGCGCCATGTGAGTCCCTCTGAGCTTTCGCAGTGAGGCGTTCAACGTTTCCCCTCCGGGCCGAAAAATTTCCGACGGGCGGGGCCGGGTAAGACCCCGATGCTAAAACCGTCAACAATGTACGGCGCGGGACTTGAGGAATTCTTGAGGCACCCGGGAAAAAGTTCGAGGGCGACTAAACGTTGCAGGCAATCCACTTCTCGGAGGCGAGCGTATCCCCCGGCCCTTGAAGGGGCGGATAGCTAACGCTTCTCCAACGTCATCTTCAGGCCGTGCTTCGGGCGGAGGGAGAGGGCGGGGAGGACTTCGAGCGGGTGGGAGGGGTCGAGGCGGAGGCGGAAGCGTTGGGCGATGGTCACGAGGATGAGGACGGCCTCCATCGTGGCGAAGTAGTTGCCGATGCAGAGGCGCGGGCCGCCGCCGAAGGGGAAGTAGGCATACCGCGGGATGCGCGAGATTGATTCGTCGCCCCAGCGCTCGGGGCGGAAGGCCGAAGGGTCCGCGAACCAGCGCGGGTCGCGCTGGATGACCCACTGGAAGCCGAAGACCTGCATCCCCATCGGGGACGCGGTAGCCGCCCACCTCGCACTCGCGCACGCACTCGCGCCCCACGGCCCACGCGGGCGGGTACAGGCGCATCGACTCTTTCACGACCCAGTCGGCGTAACGCAGCCGCGGCAAGTCCGCCACGGTCGGCGCCCTGCCCTCCAGACACCTCCCCCAACTCGGCCGCGAGCCTCGCCTCCGCCTCCGGGTTCTGCGCGAGCAGGTACCACGCCCACGTCAGCGCCAGCGCCGTCGTCTCGTGGCCGGCGAGGAAGATGGTCATCAGCTCGTCGCGGAGCTGTTTGTCCGTCATGCCGCTCCCGTCCTCGTCCTGCGCGGCGAGGAGCATCGAGAGCAGGTCGCCCGTGTCCTCTCCGGGCAGCGCGCCGCTCCTCGATGAGGCGGTAGACGAAGCGGTCGATCTTGCGCACGTCGCGGTTGAAGCGCAGGTGCGCGGGCGTCGGCAGGCGGTTGTCGAGTATCCACTTCAGCGTCGCCTGCTCCGCGAAGGGTCGGACGAGGCGCGAGAGCGCGTCGCCGATCTCGCGCGAGTCGCCGCCCGACACGTCGGCGCTGAAGAGCGTCTGCGCGACGACGACCCGCGTCAGCGCCATCATCTCCTCGTGCGCGTCGAGCGTCTGGCCGTCGCGCCAGTGCCCGAGCATCCGCTCGGCGTACGCGACCATCGTGCGCGCGTACGCCTCGACGCGGTCGCGGTGGAAGGCGGGCTGCGCCAGGCGCCGCTGCCGGCGCCAGAAGTCGCCCTCGCTCGTCACCAGCCCGTTGCCGACGAGGCGCTGGAAGAAGGGCGAGCGCAGCGAGGCGGCCTTGATGAAGTTCTTGCTGCCCGCCGCGAGCACGTACTCGATGTGGTCGGGGTGGAAGAGGAAGAGCGCGGGGACGTAGAGGAAGCGCGTCGCCACCACGTCGCCGAACTCGCGCGCGCAGCGCTCGATGAACCCGAGCGAGTCGCTGTTGAACTCGCGCATGTTGCCCAACAGACGCCCGCCGCGCGGACCCTGAGGGATTGTCGCTGCGACCATTAGTTCACTCCGTTCGCCGTGAGCCGTGAACCGTGACAAGAACAGAACCGCTTTTCACTTGTCACGGTCCACGGTTCACGACTCTTCGTTATCGCTGAGCGCACGCGCGAAGTCTTCGACCAGATCCTTCTCGTCTTCGACGCCGACGGAGATGCGCACGAGGCTGTCGCTCAGGCCGCGCGCGCGGAGCTGTTCGGCCGTCATGTAGCCGCGCCACATGGCGGCGGGGTGGACGACGAGCGTCTCGTGGCCGCCGAGGCTGGCGGCGTTGGTGGCGAGGCGCAAGGAGGCGATGAAGCGCTCGGCCGCCTCGAAGCCGCCGCGCAGCTCGACCGAGAGCATGCCCGTGAAGCCCGACATCTGCGTGCTCGCCAGCTCGTGCTGCGGGTGCGATTCGAGCCCGGGGTAGTGGACGCGCGCGACCTCGCGCGCGGCCTTCGAGGAAGCGCGCCAGCGCCAGCGCGTTCGAGTTGTGCCGCTCGACCCGCAAGGCCAGCGTGCGCAGGCCGCGCAGCAGAAGCCAGCCGTCGAAGGGGCTCAGGATCGAGCCCGCGAGCAGCGAGAAGTGCCACGCGCGCTCGACGAACTCGCGGCCGGAGACGATGACAGCCCGCCGTCACGTCGGAGTGGCCGCCGAGGTACTTGGTCGCGCTGTGGATGACGGCGTCGAAGCCGAACTCCAGCGGGCGCTGGTTGACGGGCGTGGCGAAGGTGTTATCGACGATGGTCGTGATGCCGCGACTCTTCCCCAGCTCGGCCACGGCGCGCAGGTCTGTGATCTGCATGAGCGGGTTCGTCGGCGACTCGGCGTAGATGACGCGCGTGTTGGGGCGGACGGCCTCGCGCGAACGCTTCGGTCTGCGTCTGGTCAACGATGGTGACCTCGACGCCGAAGTGCGCGGGCAGGTCTTCAAAGAGCGTCATCGCGCCGGCGTAGTGGTTCGTCTGCGCGACGACGTGGTCGCCGGCGCTCAACGAGGACATCAGCGCCGTGAAGATGGCGCCCATCCCCGAGGAGGTCAGGAGCGCCGTCTCGCCGCCTTCGAGCGCGGCGACGGTGGCCTCGACCTCCTTGTGCGTCGGGTTGCCGTAGCGCGTGTAGAACTCGGCGGGCCGCACGGCCGAGGCGATCTCGGCGAAGTGCTCGGACGAGTCGGCGCTAAACGTCGTCGTCTGCCAGATGGGCGGCGTGACGGCGCGCGTGCGGTTCTCGCCCTTGCCCGCGTGGATGGCGCGCGTCTGGAAGCCGCCGCCCTCGAACTCTTCCCTGCTCATCCCTCCGTCCTTTCAAGCCTCGACGTGTTCGAGCTCGCGGCGCCAATGATAACGCGCCGCGGGGAAAAACTTCTCCGGCGGCCCGTATTTTTTCCGCCCGCGCCGCCGCACTGTCCGGCAGGTAGAGGCTCCCCGACTTCAAGAGACTTTACAAGATTGCGGAGTAAGAACCGATGAGCAGCAGAGCTTCCATGCCACAGGGTCAATCACGAACCTTCGTCCCTTTCATCCTTCAAGCGCGCCGCGCTCGCCTTCGTCGCGCTGCTGGCGACGCTCGCCGCGCTGGCCGCGGCGCCGGCCTTCGCCAACGACGACGAGATCGATCATCAACGCCGGCCTCTCGGGCGCGGCCATCGGCGGCTCAGACGCCGCACGGCAAGGCCGTCTTCCGGCAGCGGCCGGGCAACGACCTCAAGCTCGAAGTCGAGGTCGAGGACGTGAACCTGCCCGCGGGCACCGTGCTCAACGTCTTCGTCGGCGGCCGACAGGTCGGCAGCATCACGCTCAACACGTTCCGCGCGGGCGAGGTCGAGCTTGAGACCGAGCGCGGCCAGGCCGTCCCCGCCGTCACGAACGGCACGGCGGTCGCCGTCAGGAATCAGTCGGGCGCGAACATCGTCACCGGCGCCTTCGGCTCGGGCGGCGCGACGCCGACGCCCACCGCGAGCCCGACGGCCACGCCGTACCGCGACGCCGACGCCCGGCGCGACCCCTTCGCCGACTCCGACCCCGGGCGCGACCCCTTCGCCCAGCCCCACCGCCACGCCGACGGCCACGCCCACGCCGGGCGCGACGCCCAGCCCGACGCCCGTCATGAACGAGTTCGAGGCCGACCTGACCGGCGCGGCCATCGGCGGCATCGTGCCGAAGGGCGACGCCGAGTTCGAGATCGAGGGTTCAACAACCGCGAGTTCCGCGTCCGCATCGAGGACGTGAACCTGCCCGCGGGCACGCCGCTCAACGTCCTCGTTGACGGCGCGAAGGTCGGCACGCTCTCGGTCGCGCCCGAGCCTCGACGCGCAGCGAGCTGAAGCTCAAGACCGAGGACGGCCAGACCGTCCCGCAGATCAACTCGCGCACGCGCGTCGTCGTCGCGGACCAGTCGGGCGCGACCATCGTGGCGGGCTCCTTCTCGAACATCCCGCAGACGCCCGGCGACCCCGGCCCCGCGCCGATGCCGACGCCCGGCCCCGACGGCGAGGCTGCGCATCGAGGCGCGCCTCGCGGGCGCGGCCATCGGCGGCCTGACGCCGACGGGCCACGCGAAGTTCCGCACGCGCACCGGCAACCGCAACTTCGAGGTCGAGGTCGAGAAGGTCAACCTGCCCGCGGGCACCATCCTCAACGTCTTCGTGGACGGCGTGAAGGTCGGCGAGCTGGTCATCGCGCTCGACGCTCGAAGACGAGTTCGAGCTGGAGAGCCGAGCGCGGCCAGTTCGTGCCCAACGTGACGACGGCGACGCGCGGTGGTCGTCTCGAACGCGCAGGGGCAGACGATCCTCTCGCGGCGTCTTCAACACGGCGGGGCTCGTCACGCAGGCCGCCAACGACATCGACGCGACGACCTTCTTCGTCGAGCAGCAGTACCGCGACTTCCTCGGCCGCGAGGCCGACGACTCGGGCCTCGGCTTCTGGTCTGCGCGAGATCGCGCAGTGCAACGGCGACGCGGCCTGCGTGCAGCGCGTCGCGCGTCAACACGTCGGGCGCCTTCTTCCTCTCCATCGAGTTTCAGGAGACGGGCTACATGCTCTACCTCTTCAACAAGGCTTCGTTCGGCACGATGCCGCGCCGCAACGACTTCCTCGTGAGGATGCAGGCGGCGGCGCAGGGCGTCGTCGTCGGGCAGCTGGGCTGGCAGGAGAAGCTCGCGGCGAACAAGGCGGCGGCGGCCGAGGCGTGGGTGGCGCGCGCCGACTTCCAGCAGCGCTTCGGCTCGCTCTCGAACGCGCAGTACGTGGACGCGCTCTTCGACGAACGCGGGCGTCTTCGCGACCGACGCCGAGCGCGCCGCGCTCGTCCAGGGCCTGAACTCCGGCGCCGAGACGCGCGCGACCGTCCTGCGCAAGGTGGCCGACAACGCCGAGTTCCGGCGCAAGGAGCAGAACCCGGCCTTCGTCCTGATGCAGTACTTCGGCTACCTCCACCGCAACCCGGACGAGGGCCGCGACGCCGACCTCTCGGGCTTCAACTTCTGGCTGCAAGAAGCTCGACGACAACGGCGGCGACTTCCACAAGGCCGAGATGGTCCGCGCCTTCATCGAGGCCACCGAGTACCGCAACCGTTTCGAGTGGTAGGGAGTAGTAGGCAGAAGGCAGTAGGCAGTTGAAAGACAGGAGCCGCGGGTAAGGTTGAGCCGGAGGCTCGGGAGATTAGCCGGGGTGAGCGCAAGGCGCGAGTGATAACGAGCGCCGACGCGAGCCCCGGTTACACGTTATAAAAAATACAGAGCCCTGGAGGGGCGATAGACGGCGAGCACGACGACCCTCATGTTCATCCTCTGTCGCCCCTCCGGGGCTCTTGAATTTTATTGCGCCTGTTCCGGGGGCTCGCTTCGACGTTCGCCTGACGGCTCACGTCTCTGACTCACCCCCGGCTAATTTCCGCCGCCCCTGCCGCTAACCCTGACGCTACGCTCTGTCTTTAACTGCCTACTGCGTCTGCCTACTGCCTACTCTCCTCCGGCAACACCCACGTCTGGCCTATCTCGGTCAGCGCGACGCGCCAGCTCTCTTCGCCGGCGGCGGCGAGGATGCGTCGGCGGGGCTCGTCGGCGGGCTCGCGGCTGAGGCGGAAGGTCGAGTGGTGCATGGGCAGGATGTACTCGGCGCCCATCTCGCGCGCCATGCGCCAGGACTGCTCGGGGTTGGCGTGGACGTAGATGTAAGGGTCGTAGGCGCCGATGGGGAGGATGGCCAGCGTCGACGGGCGTCGCCGCGCCTCCGGAGCCGCGCGAAGGCGTCGGTGTAGGCCGTGTCGCCGCCGAAGACGAGCGCGCGGCCGCGCTTCTCGACGAGGAAGCCGCCGTAGCCGCGGTGCTTGTCGGTCAGCCGGCGCGCGCCCCAGTGGTTGACCTCGATGGCCTCGACGCGCGCGCCGTCCACCTCCGTCGCCTCGCCCCACTTCAGCTCGTCCACGCGCGCGAAGCGGCGCACGAGGTCGCCGTTCCCCTCCTGCACGACGGCGCGCGTCCCACGCGGCAGGCGCCTGAGCGTCCCCAGATCGGTGTGGTCCATGTGCGCGTGCGAGACGAGCACGGCGTCGAGCGGCGGCAGCTCCCTCACGCCCAGCGCCGGCTGCACCAGACGCCGCGGGCCGAGCGTCAGCCCGCCGACGCGCACGCCCACCCGCGGGCGCAGCGCGGGGTCGGTCAGCAGCCACGTCCCGTAAAAATTTATCAGCACGGTCGCGTGCCCGAGCCACGCCACCGTCAGACGCTCGTCGCTCCACGTCGAAGGCTCCGGCCGGTGCGGCGCGGGCAGCACCGGCACCCGCCGCTCCTCCATGCGCTCCCGCACGAACTTCCCCGCGAACCGCCGCGCGAAACTCGTATAAGTCCTCAACTCTTTGACTGAAACACTCATGATGAGTGTTTGATGCTTGAGGCGAGGTAGTGGCCAGGTAGCCGAGCAGGCGGCAGCCTCGACACAGATTCTCTGAATTTCAAATTTGACAATTTCAAATTTGAAATTCTTACGGTATCCTCCAACGCGTCTCCCGTCTTACCCATTCCGCAATCCGTCCACGGAGGAACCGACAGCCATGCGCTCCCGTGCGAAGTGCCTCGTTCTCTCGCTGCTCGCCGCCGCCGTCGTCTGGCAGGCCGCGCCCGCGGGCGCGCAACGCCGCGCGCGGCGGCCGCGCGCCGGCCGCCGCCCTCAAACAGCTCTTCGAAGAGGAGTGGGAGTGGACGATGCGCGAGTCCCCGACCTTCGCCTCATCGCTCGGCGACCGGCGCTACAACGACCGCCTGGACGACGCGAGCCTCGCGGCCATCGAGCGCCGCCAGCAGCACCGCGAGCGAGACGCTCGTGCGCCTGCTGCAGATCGCCCGCGCGCGGCTCGCCCCCGCCGACCAGCTCAACTACGACCTCTTCCGCAAAGACCTCGAAGACGACATCGAGGAGCACAAGTTCCGCTTCTACCTCATGCCCGTCAACCAGCGCGGCGGCATCCAGAGCGCCGACGAGCTGGCCGACCTGCCTGCGCTTCCAGACCGTCAAGGACTACGACGACTGGCTCGCGCGCCTGCGCGCCTTCCCCGCCTACGTCGATCAGACCGATCGCAGCTGCATGCGCGAGGGCGTGCGCGCGAAGATGCTCTGGCCCAAGGTCACCTTGCAGCGCGTGCCCGGCCAGCTCGACCGGCAGTTCGCCGCGCGCACCGAGGAGAGCGGCTTCTACAAGCCCTTCCGCAACTTCCCCGAAGACATCCCCGAAGCGGAGCGCGCGCGCCTCGCGCAGGCTGCGCGCGAGGCCGTCGAGCAGTCGGTCATGCCCGCGCTCCGGAAGTTCCGCGACTACTTCGTCAAAGAGTATCTGCCCGCCTCCTTCGACCACGTCGGCGCGTGGCAGTGGCCGAACGGCGCGGAGGCTTACGCCTTCCTCGCGCGCCGCTACACGACCACGGACATGACGCCCGAGCAGATTCACGAGAAGGGCCTGAGCGAGGTCGCGCGCATCCGCGCCGAGATGCAGAAGGTGATGACGCAGGTCGGCTTCAAGGGCACGCACAAGGAGTTCTTCAAGAAGCTGCGCACCGACGAACAGTTCTACTACAAGAAGCCCGAAGACCTGCTCGACGCCTACCGCGCCGTCGCCAAGCGCATCGACCCGAACCTCGTCAAGGTCTTCAAGACGATCCCGCGCATGCCCTACGGCGTCATCCCCATCCCCGACACGCTCGCGCCCGACACGACGACCGCCTACTACAACCAGCCCGCGGCCGACGGCTCGCGCCCCGGCTACTACTACGTCAACCTCTACAAGCCCGAGACGCGGCCGAAGTGGGAGATGATGGCGCTCTCGCCTGCACGAGTCGGTGCCCGGCCACCACTTCCAGATCGCGCGCGCGATGGAGCTGGGCGAGATACCGAAGTTCCGCCGCTACGGCGGCTACACGGCCTTCATCGAGGGCTGGGGCCTCTACGCCGAAAGTCTGGGCGAGGACATGGGGCTCTACGACGACCCCTACTCCAAGTTCGGCCAGCTCACCTACGAGATGTGGCGCGCCGTCCGCCTCGTCGTCGACACGGGCATGCACGCCTACAAGTGGGACCGGCAGAAGGCCATCGACTACTTCCTCGACAACGCCGCCAAGACCGAGCTGGACGTGACCAACGAGATCGACCGCTACATCACAGACCCCGGCCAGGCGCTCGCCTACAAGATCGGCGAGCTGAAGATCAAGGAGCTGCGCGCCCGCTCGAAGTGCCGCGCTCGGCGACGCTTCGACGTGCGCGAGTTCCACGACCTCGTCCTCGGCTCCGGCGCCGTCCCGCTCGACGTGCTTGGAGCAGCAACGTTGACGAGTGGATTGCAAGCAACAGACAGGCGCGGCCCAACGGTCAACGCACGCAAGAACAAGTGACGACGCGCCAGCCCCGGACATTCCGGTCACGCACGACTTTCATCCCCGACCTGCTCTACGCCGGCGGGCGCTTCCACGCGGGCCGCGCGCTCGTGTGCGACGCGCGAGGGCCGCGTCGTCGCCGTCGCGCGCGTCGAAGAGTTGTCGGGCGAGACGAACGCGGTCGCGACTCCGCAACCGCGCGCTGCTGCCGGGCATGGTCAACGCGCACTCGCACGCGTTCCAGCGCGTCATCCGCGGGCGCACGGAGTACCGCGGCGCGAGCGCGTGCGGACTCCTTCTGGACGTGGCGCGAGATGATGTACGCCGCCGCCCAGCGCCTCACGCCCGAGGACATCTACGACGCGTCGCGGATGGCCTTCCTGGAGATGGCGCTCGTCGGGCATCACGTCGGTCGGCGAGTTCCACTACCTGCACCGCACGCCCGAGGGCGGCGAGTACGACGACCCGAACCTGCTCGCGCTACGAGGTCGTCCGCGCCGCGCGCGACGTGGGCCTGCGCATCGCGCTGCTGCGCGTCGCCTACGCGCGCGCGGGCTTTCAGAAGGAGCCCGACCCGCGGCAACGACGCTTCATCGAGCCCGACCCCGACGACCTTCCATCCGCAACACCGACGCGCTCGCGCGCGACTTACGACGCGCGAGGGCGGAGTCGCGCCGCGCGCGTGGGTCGGCGTCGCGCCGCACAGCGTGCGCGCCGTGCCCGTCGAATACCTGCGCGAGCGTGAGCGCGTTCGCGCGCGGGCCGCCGTGCCCGCTCCACATGCACGTCGCGGAGCAGCCGGCCGAGGTCGAGGCGTGCCTCGCAGAGACGGGCGCACGCCCGTCGCGCTGCTCGCCGACGAGGGCGTGCTCGGCCGCGAACTTCACGGGCGTCCACGCCGTGCACGTCACGCCGGAAGAGGTCGGCGCGGTTGCGCGACGCGGCGCGCGCTGCGTCTGCGCGTGCCCGACGACCGAGCGCAACCTCGGCGACGGCGTCGTGCCCGCCGACGCGTCTCCTCAACGCGGGCGTGCGCGTCGCGCTCGGCACCGACAGCCACACGCAGATCGACCTGCTCGAAGACGCGCGCGAGCTTGAGTACCACCTGCGCCTGACGACGCTCCGGCGCAACGTCCTCGCGCCCGCCGGCGATGAAGACGCGCCGAGGTCATCGAAGCGCGGTTGAACGGCAGGAGCGTCGCGGACGTCCGCGCTCGCGGCGCGCCTCTTCGAGTGCGCGACCCTCGCGGGGGCCGAGAGCATCGGCGCGCACGCGGGCGAGTTCGAGCCGGGGCGCGCGGCGGACTTCTTCACCGTTGACCTCGAAGACCCTACGGTCGCGGGGGCGGGCGCCGAAGACCTCCTGCCCGCGATCGTCTTCTCGCTCTCGCGCGCCGCCGTCCGCGAGACGGCCGTCGGCGGCCGCCTCGTCGTCGAGGCCGGCCGCCACCCCGCGCAGGACGAGATCGTCTCGCGCTTCAACGCGCTCCAGAAGAGACTCTGGGGAGAAAGAGTGCTGAATCGATGAGACTGATGGACTGAGTAGAAGGCAAGGCCGGCTCTTCACTCATCCTCAGTCAGCTTCACGTCTTCTGACTCTTGTCGCGGCGGCGCGGCGCGTGCTACGCTCGGGGCTACAACCAAGGAGTAAAGGGCATGAGATATTACGCCACACGCATCCCCGCGGCTTTAATCACCTTCGTCCTCGGCATCGCGTCGTCCAACCTCGTCGGCTACGTCTGGTCGGGCTCGTCGGACGAGCGCGACGTGCTCGCCGTCGAGCGCGAGTACGTCCGCGCCCACGTCGAGCGGGACGTGGCGGCGCTCGACCGCGTGCTGGCCGAAGACTTCTCGATGTTCGGCGGGCGGGTCAAGAAGGAGCACCGGCTGGCGCTCGTCTCGAACCCCTTCTTCGCCGTCACCTCGCTCAAGACCGACGACGTGCAGGTGGTCGTGAGCGACGGCCACGCGCTCATGACCGGCACGGCGCGGCTCTCGGGAAGCTTCCGCGAAGCGCGAGTTCTCGACGCCGCGCTACGGCTACACGCGCCACCTGGAGAAGCGCGGCGGCCGCTGGCAGATCGTCTCGTGCGAGTTCACCGTGCCCTGGTGAGCGCCGGCCCGCCACATTCAACGCCCGTCAAGCCACGACTTTCTTAGCAGAGGCCGCCGCCCGCCCGGCTCTGTCACAGCCGCGGCGTGACCGGCGGCCGTTGTGTTTCGGTCGAAACGAATGAAGCGTTGAAAAGATTCTCGCGGAGCTGGTGGCGATTGACTCCACCTCGTCACGCTCGAACGTCGAGCGTCATCAAGTCTCGTCGCCGCGCACGTCGAGGCGCTGGGACTGCGCCGCGCGCCTCTACCCTTACACGGACGAGCGCGGCGTCGAGAAGTTGCAACTCGTCGCCGTCCACCCGAAGACTTTTGAGGAAGGCGGCGAAGTCGAGCTGGCCCTCGTCGGGCACACCGACACGGTGCCTTTCGACCCGGCGTGGGCGGAGGCCCTGACGCTCACGGAGCGCGAGGGCAGGCTCTACGGGCGCGGGGCGTGCGACACGAAGGGGTTCATCGCGGCGGCGCTGGCGGCGCTGGAGGAGACGGACATCGAAAGGCTCGCGCGCCCGCTGGCGCTCGTGCTGACGGCGGACGAGGAGGTCGGCTGCCTCGGCGCGAAGCGTCTCGCGGAGGCGAAACCTTTTCGCGCGCGCGCACGCGGTCGTCGGCGAGCCCACCTCCCTGCGACCCATGCGCGCGGGCAAGGGCTACTGCCTCGCGGAGGTGACGGTGCGCGGCCGCGAGGGGCACAGCGCCTACCCGCACCTCGGGCGCGTCGGCCATCATGCGCGCCGCGCGCCTCGTCACCGCATCGAGGCCGTCGCGGAAGAGTTGAAAGAGCTGGTCGCACGAGGCGTTCGACCCGCCGCACACGACGCTCAACGTCGGGCTCATCGGGGCGGCACGGCGAAGAACATCATCGCGGGCGAGTGCCGCTTCACGCTCGAATGGCGGCCCGTGCCGGGGCAGGAGCCCGGGCTCGTGGCCGAGCTGGTGCGGCGCGAGGTCGAAGCGCCTGCGCGCACGAGGACGAAGGACTTCGACTGTGAGGTCTCCGTCACGCGGCTCGACGGCGGGGCCGAGACGCGCGCGGACGCGCCGCTCGTCAACGCGCTCTGGAAGAGTTGACGGGGCAGACGGCGGGCACGGTCTCCTTCGGCACGGAGGCGCCGCAGATGGCCGAGCTGGGCGCCGACGCGGTCGTCTTCGGCCCCGGCGACATACGCGTCGCGCACCGCACGGGCGAGTTCGTCCCCGCCGCCGGAGCTGCGCGAATGCGCCCGAATCCTCCGACGCACAATCGAACGCTTTTGCGGCCCGGAGCATCAATAAACTAGGCAGTGCGAAATCGGCAGTAGCAATCGTCGAGATTACTATTCGGCGTTCTATCCGAGCAATGTTTCTCCATCTGTACAAGTTTCATAAGAGTTCTTTTCCGAGGCGTGCCGCGGCGCTGGCGCTGTGCGCGTCGTGCGCTGTCGGCGCGTGTCTGCGGCGCGCAGCGCCGCAGCAGCAGGCGCCGCTGACGAACGCAGAGTTCCTCGCGCTCGTGCGGCAGCTCCCGCAGCACCCCGGCGATCAAGGATCAGCTTGTCGCGGAGATACGGCGGCGCGGCATCGGGTTCACGCTGACCTCGCGGCCTGCGCGCCTTCGTCGCCACCAAGAGCGGCAACGACGTGGAGCTGCGGCGCGTGCTCGAAGAGGCCGAGCGCCGCTTCCTCAACCCCGCGGAGGCGAAGCCTCTGCCGCCCGAGGCCGAGACCGCGGCGCTGCTTCGAACGCGCGCGCGCAGGCCACGCTCGAAGCGACGACGCAGATGCCCGACTTCGTCGTCAAGCAGCACGTCACGCGCTCGTGGGCCGCGGGGACGACGCGCAACTGGCGCGTCTCCGACCGCCTCATCGTCGGCGTCAGCTACCGCGCGAGCGAGGGCGAGAAGTACCGCCTGCTCTCAGGTCAACGGCGTCACGACGCCGCCGGCCGCGGGCGAGAGGGGCGACTACAAGGAGGCGGGCGGCGCGAACTCGACCGGCGAGTTCGTCTCCGTGCTCAAGACGCTCTTCGAGGAGAAGAGCCGAGGCCGAGTTCAAGCCGCTCGACACCGACACCCTGCGCGGGCGCCGCACCGTCGTCTACAGCTACGACATCAAGAAGGCGAACTCGCAGTGGCGGCTGGAGACCGAGAGCAGCGCCATCATCTCCGCGCACCGCGGCAAGGTCTGGATCGACCGCGAGCGCGCGCGCATCCTCCGCATCGAGTTCGAGTCCTACGACGTGCCCGACACGTTCCCCATCCGCGCGGCGGCCGTCGATCTCGACTACGACTGGGTGACGATTCCGGGGCAGGGCGAGTACCTCCTGCCCTCCCACTCCGTCAGCGTCCTGACCGACCATCCGGCGCGGCGAGACGCACGCAGTCGCGCAACGAGATACGCTTCCGCAACTACCAGAAGTACGGCACCGAGCTGAAGATTCTCGACGACGACTTCGTCGACGAAGAAGTCCCCGAAGGAGGAGGCCCCGCCCCCGCCGCCGCCGCCCGAGAAAAAGCCTTGAGGCGTGAACCGTAAATAGAAAAGGCAAGTCGAGAGCCGCCGTGACTGGAACAGTTCGAGTCACGGCGGTTCTTAACGTTTCTCCACGGCTCACCCCTACAGCTTCAACTGCCCGGCCTCGACCACGGGCTTAACCGTCGAGCGTGTGTGAAACGGCCCCGCCGCGCGGGGGCGGCGGCTCGGGTTAGATTGCGCTCGCGTCTTACTACGACGAGCGAGCACGCGAGTGGATTGCGGGTCGGGCGCGAAGTTGTAACGCGCCTTCTATTTCAAACGCGCGTCCGAGTCAATACTTTCAGGCGCGCGCGCCGCGCGTTCGGGTTATCATCCGTCCATGTCCGCCGGGGCACAGACGAGCGAGGGCGCGCGCGCGCGGCTCTATCGAGCGTCTGGTCGGGGACGGCTGGGGCGTTCTGGACGAGCCCGTGCGCCGCCTCCACCTGCGCGGGCGCGGCGTCGGCGTGTTCGCGGTGCGGCGCGGCGAGGGGCGTTTCGCGCGCGCCGTCGCGCGGCTGATGCGTCTGCCCGAAGGCGGCGAAGCCGTGCCGCTCCGGCTCTCGGTCGAGCCGCACGGCGGGGGCGAGCGCTGGCGGCGCGACTTCGCGGGCCGCGAGTTCGTCACCGAGCAGGGCGAGCACGCGGCCGGCTTGATGGCAGAGCGCGCGGGGCCTTTCGAGCTGCTCTACCGTCTGAGCGTCGAGGGCGGCGCGCTGGCGTACTACCCAGTGGGGACGCGTTTTTACGCGTTAGAGAGTTTGAGGGTGAGACTGCCGCGGCCGCTCGCGCCGCGCGTGGAGGCGCGGGAGCGTGCGGACGAGGGGGGCGGCGTGCGCGTCTCGGTCTGCGTGACGGCGCCGCTTCTGGGGCTGCTGATACGTTACGAGGGTCTGGTCGAGACAGAGGAGGACGCGGGTTGATTACGGCGCTGTGGCTGCTGGCGTTGCAGGGGGCGATAGGAGCCTTCGACACGTTCTATTATCACGAGTGGCGCGCGCGCCTGCCGGCGCTTGCCCGGCGCGCAACCCGAACTGCGTTTGCACGCGGTGCGCGCGCTCATCTACGCCGTCCTCTTCGCCGTCCTGCCGCGCGTCGAGTGGCGCGGCGCGTGGGCCTACGTGCTCGGGGCGCTGCTCGCGGCGGAAATCTTCATCACGCTGCGCGACTTCGTCGTCGAGGACGACGTGCGCGCGCCGCTCGGCGGCGTCTTCGCGGGCGAGCGGGTCACGCACACCATCATGGCCATCATCTACGGCGCGATGCTCGCGAACCTGCTCCCCGCGCTCAACGCGTGGCGGGGCCAGCCGACGGCGCTCGCGCCGCACACACCGGCCGTGCCGGCGGAGTTGGTCTGGCTTCTGACGTTGATGTCCGCGGGCGTCGCCGCCTCCGGCCTGCGCGACGCGTATGCGGCGCTGGGGCTCCCGGGCGGCGGCTGGCCGTGGCGGGCCGAAGGAGCGAAGGCTTGATCGCGCGGAGAAAGTTTCACCGCGCGATCTTCTGCGCGGCGGGCGCTTATAACATCCTTTGGGGACTCTACTCGGCGCTCGACCCGCAGTGGCTCTTCCGCTTCTCGGGTCTGCCCTTGCAGAACCACCCGCAGATTTTTGCCTGCCTCGGGATGGTCGTCGGGCTCTACGGGCTCGTCTACTTCGAGGTCGCGCGCGCGCCGGAGCGCGGCTGGCTCCTCGCCGCCGTCGGGCTGTTGGGTAAGGTGCTCGGCCCCGTCGGACTCGCCCAACTCATCTACAGCGGCGCGTGGCCGCCCTCGACAATCATTCTTTGTCTAACCAACGATTTTATCTGGTGGGTCCCCTTCTCGCTCTACCTGTACGACGCGTGGCCCGAGTTTATCAGGAGGGTGAAGGCAGAAGGGTTGGGCGGTAGTAGGCAGATGGCAGTAGGCAGTAGGCAGTAGTCGAGATAGCGTGCGCGTCGAACGCCGCGTCAGCGGCGGAATGAATGTAGCCCGGCCTTTCAAGGCCGGGTTGAGGTTGAGCAAAACGTCGCCGCGTCGCGTCAGCGGCGCCTGAACGTGCGAGTCAGTTCAGGCGCCGCTGACGCGACGCGGCGTCTTGTAACGTGCGGCGGCCCCGGCCTTGAAAGGCCGGGCTACATTCATTCCGCCGCTGACGCGGCGCTTTCCACTGCCTACCGCCATCTGCCTACTGCCTCTTCACGAGTCCGCCTGCCCGGCGAAGCGGGCGGTGCTGGCGCCGGAGACGTAGGGCGCGTGCTCGGTGAGCGCGTCGTCGATGAGCTTGCGCTGTTCGAGTTCGTGGATGGTGTAGGAGCCCGTGGCGGGGCTCGCCGAGGCGGCGCGGCCGGCGTAGAAGGGGCGCTCGCAGCCCTTGAGCAGCCCGGCGAGCCGCGGCTCGACGAAGTGCCAGCCGCCGTAGTTCTTCGGCTCCTCCTGACACCAGACGAGCTGCGTCGCCTGCTCGTACGTCGCGAAGATTTCGCGCAGCGCGCGTTCGGGGAACGGGTAGAACTGCTCCAGACGGACGATGGCGACGCGGTAGTCGTCCGACTTCTTGCGCGCCGCCGCGAGGTCGTAGAAGACCTTGCCGCCGCAGACGACGATGCGCCGCACGGCGCCCCGGTCGGTCACCTCCGCGTCGTCGATGACGGGGCGGAAGCCGCCCGTCGTCAGCTCCTCGATCGAGGAGACGGCCGCGGGCAGGCGCAGGAGACTCTTCGGCGTCATCACGACGAGCGGCCGCGCGCTCGGCTGCCTGACCTGACGGCGGAGCAGGTGGAAGTACTGCGCGGGCGTCGTCGGGTAGCAGACCTGCATGTTGTTCTCGGCGCAGAGTTGCAGGTAGCGTTCGAGCCGCGCGTTCGAGTGCTCCGGCCCCTGCCCCTCGTAGCCGTGCGGGAGGAGCAGGACGAGCCGCGAGGGCTGCTGCCACTTGTCCACGCTCGGGCGCGATGAAGGTGTCGATGATGACCTGCGCGCCGTTCGAGAAGTCGCCGAACTGCGCCTCCCAACATCACGAGCGCGTCGCGCGCCTCGACCGTGTAGCCGTACTCGAAGCCGATGCACGCCCTGCTCCGAGAGCGAGCTGTCGAAGACCTCGACGAGCGAGCGCGTGTCGTTGCGCTTCGTCATCTCGGAGAGCGGCGACCACGGCCGCCCCGTCCGCGTGTCGTAGAGGATGGCGTGGCGTTGTGAGAAGGTGCCGCGCCCCGAGTCCTGACCCGACAGGCGCACGCGCGTGCCCTCCAGCGCCGAGCGAGCCGAAGGCCATCAGCTCGCCGAAGGCCCAGTCCAGAGGCACCTGCGCCCTCGCCCATCTTCGCGCGGCGCGCGAGCTGGCTCACCATCTTCGGGTTGATGTTGAAGCCCTCGGGCACGACGGCGATGCGGTGCGCGATGTCGCGGATGACCTCGGCGGCGACGCCCGTCTCGACGATGTCGGAGCCGTCCTCCTCGGGCTCCGCCGGGGGCAGCTCCTTCAGCGGCACCTTCTGCGCGACGATCTCCTTGGCGCGCGCGTGGCTGCGCTCGTAGCGCTCGACGGCCTCGCGCGTCATCTGCTCGACCTCCTCCTCGGTGACGACGCCCTCCGCGACGAGCCGCTGCGCGTAGACGGCGCGGACGCCCGGGTGCGCCTTCACGCGCGCGTACATCAGGGGCTGCGTGTAGCTCGGCTCGTCGCCCTCGTTGTGGCCGAGGCGGCGGAAGCCGATGACGTCGAAGCACAACGTCCTTGTTGAACTCCTGCCGGAAGTCGAGCGCGATGCGCAGGACGCGGAAGGCGGCTTCGGGGTCGTCGCCGTTGATGTGGAAGATGGGGAGCTGCGTCATCTTCGCCACGTCGGTCGAGTAGATGGACGAGCGGCTGGCCTCGGGCGACGGTGGTGAAGCCGATCTGGTTGTTGATGATGATGTGGATGGTGCCGCCCGTGCGATAGCCCTTGAGGTCGGCGAGCTGCAACGTCTCCATCACGATGCCCTGCCCGGCGAAGGCCGCGTCGCCGTGCAGCAGCACGGGCAGCGCGCGGTCGATGACCTCCTCGCGCTGCGCGCCCGCCAGCTCCCACGCGTCCTGCTTGGCGCGCACCATGCCCTCGACGACCGGGTCAACGAATTCGAGGTGGCTCGGGTTGGGCGAGATGGTGATGCGACACCTTCCTGCCCGACGCGGTCTCGCGCTCGCCCTTCGCGCCCTGATGGTATTTCACGTCGCCCTCGTCGGCGGGAAAGTCGGGGTGGACCGAGCCCTCGAAGGCCGTGAAGATTCTCTCGGAGAAGTTGCCGACGACGTTGGCCAGCACGTTCAGACGCCCGCGGTGCGCCATCCCGAGCGTGATGTCCTCGACGCCCTTCTCGGCCGCCGCGCTCGACGAGCTGGTCGAGGAGCGGGATGATCGTCTCGCAGCCTTCGAGCTGAGAACGCTTCTGGCCGAGGTACTTCGTGTGCAGGAAGCGCTCGAACTGCTCGGCGCGCGATGAGCCGCTTGAGGAGCGCCTTCTTCGTCTCGGCGTCGAGCGGCTCGGGGTTGACGAACTCGACGCGGATGCGCTCGCGTATCCAGAGCTTCTGCTCCTTGCTCTGGATGTGGCGGTACTCGGTGCCGACCTTGCCGCAGTAGGCGCGGCGCAGGATGTCGAGTATCTCGCGGAGCGGTCGCGCTCTCCTTGCCGGCCGAGCCCGCCCGTGATGAACTCGCGGTCCAAGTCCCAGATGGTCAGCCCGTAGGTCTCGATGTCGAGTTCGGGGTGGTACTGGATGGGCAGCGCGTTCAGCGGGTCGATGTCGGCGATGAGGTGGCCGCGCACGCGGTAGGCGTTGATGAGTTCGAGGACGCGCGCCTCCTTCGACGACCTCCTCGCGCGCGTCGTAGCGGCCGAGCAGCGCCGGGTTGAAGTCGCGCGCCCAGCGCATCGGCTGGTGCGGGATGCCGAGGTCGCGGAAGATCTTGACGTAGAAGTCGTGCTCGCCGAGCAGCAGCTCGTGGACGTGCGCGAGGAAGGCGCCCGACTCCGCGCCCTGTATGACGCGGTGGTCGTAGGTCGAGGAGATGTTGACGACCTTGCTGATGCCGAGGAGCGAGAGCGCCTGCGGCGTCATCGCGTGATACTCGGCCGGGTACTCGATGGCGCCCGTGGCGATGATGGCCGACTGCCCGGCCATCAGACGCGGGTTCGAAGAGACCGTGCCGATGGTGCCGGGGTTCGTTAACGAGATGGTCGTGTCCTGAAAGTCGGGCACGCCGAGCTTGCCCGCGCGCGCGCGCTTGACCACGTCGTCGTAGGCGGCGAGGAACTCGGCGAAGTTGAGCGCGCCCGCGTTCTTCACGTTCGGGACGAGGAGCGTGCGCGTGCCGTCCTTCTTCTCCAGGTCGATGGCGAGGCCGAGGTTGACCTCCGAGCGGCGGACGCGCGCGGGCGCCCCGTCCACGACCGCGAACCCGTCGTTCATCTGCGGGAAGCGTTCGAGCGCGCGCAGGATGGCGTAGGCGATGAAGTGCGTGTAGGAAGCCTTGCCGCGCTTGTGCTCCTTCAGATACTGGTTGACGAGCGTGCGGTTCTCTTCGAGCACCTTGACGGGCACCTGCCGGTTCGACGTGGCCGTCGGCACCGTCAGAGCTCGTCTCCATGTTCTCGACGATCTTCAGCGCGCCGCCGCGGATGGGCTGCGCCTCGCCGCGCACCTGCGCCGCCTGAGCCGCGGCGGGCCTGAGCCGCCGCACCCGCCTGCGCTCCCGCGGAAGCCTGCGGCGCGGCGCTGCGGACGTGGGCCGCGGCCGGCGCCTCCGCTTCCGTTTGAGCCGCGGGCCGGCCCGCCGTCGGCGGCCGGCTCCGGCCAGCCCGCGGACGCCGACGCGCCGTTGCCGCCCGCCGCGCCCCGCGCCGTCGCCCAGAAGCTCCGCGAAGTACGCGCGCCACGCCTCGTCCACCAGCGCGGGGTTGCTGCGGTAACGGCCCAGCAGCCCCTCCACGTACGTCGCGTTGGCGCCGAAGCTCTCCGCGATGATCTCCGACAAATCCTGTCTGTTAATCTCTTCGCTCAAGGTCTTATCACCTCAACACGCGCCCGCGCCGCCCCGCTCAACCGCCGGCCGCACACGCCGAAATCTGCCTGCTGAAATTTGCTTTATAGCCTATCACCAACCGCACCCGTTTGCACACACCCCGCCCGTGACCGAGGCCCGGCACGGCCGCGCCGCGGAGATAAAGATTGCCCGCCTCCGCACGCGCGGCTATCATGCGGCTCGAAGGAAGGCGGGAGGGTTGAGGATGAGAGAGTTAGTGTCGGGAATCTTCGTTAGAGCCGCGGCCGCTCTTAGTTCTCTGCGCGGCCTGCGGCTCGGCCCTCGCGCAGTCGTGCTGCGCAACCCGCGTCGGGCTTCGCCGAGGTGAACGGGACCCGGTTGTATTACGAGGCGCGGGGCACGGGGCCGGCGGTCGTGCTCGTCCACGGCGGGCTGGTGGACAGCCGTCTGTGGGACGACCAGATGGAGCCGCTCGCGCAGCGCTTCCGCGTCGTGCGCTACGACCTGCGCGGCTACGGCGCGCTCGGCGGCGCCGGCCGAGTCCTTCTCGCACCTCGAAGACCTGCGCGGCTGCTCGACCTCCTGAAGCTAGAGAAGGCGACGCTCGTCGGCCTCTCGCTCGGCGGCATCATCGCCGCCGACTTCGCGCTCGAACACCCCGAAAGGGTCGAGCGCCTCGTGCTGGTCGGGCCGGGCCTGCGCGGCGACAAGCAGCCGCCGCCGAAGGACGCCGCCGCCGCCGTCGAGCGCCATGCGACAGGGGGCCGAAGCCTTCGCCGAAGCCACTATGAAGACGGACCTGCTACGCCGCCGTCCGGCCGGGCACGCGCGCGCACGCGCGGCTGCGGCTGATGCTGCTCGACAGCTTCAAGTCGCTCTCGACGCTGCGGCCGGGGTTCCTCAAGTACCCCGACCCGCCGACGGCCGAGAGGCTCTCCGACCTCAAGGCGCCGACGCTCGTCCTCATCGGCTCGCGTCGACGGCGCCGAACCTCCGGAACATCGCCGACACGCTCGCCCGCGGCATCCCCGGCGCGCGCAAGGTCACCATCTCCGGCGCGAGCCACCACCCGCCGGTCGAGACGCCGCGAGAGTTCAACCGCGCGCTGCTCGACTTCCTCGAACGGAGATGAACCTCGTCTTCATCTACGGCCCGCCGGGCGTCGGCAAGCTGTCGGTGGCGCGCGAGCTGGCGCGCCTGACCGGCTACAAGCTCTTCGACAACCACGTCAGCATCCGGTGCGCCGAGTCGGTCTTCGACTTCGGCACGAAGCCCTTCGGGAAGGTCGTCGGCGACATTCGCATGACCGTCTTCGAGGAGGCCGCGCGCGCGGGCGTCTCGCTCGTCTTCACCTTCGTCTACGCGTGCCCCGAGGACACGCCCTTCGTCGGGCGCGTCTGTGAACTCGTCGAAGGGCTCGGCGGCCGCGTCCTGCTCGCGCGTCTCTCCTGCGCGCGGGAAGAGTTGGAACGGAGGCTGCCGCACCCCGGGCGCGCGCGGGTCGGCAAGCTGGCCTCGCTCGACACGCTGCGCGAGGTCACGTCGCGCTACGACATCTTCTCGCCCGTGCCCGGCCGCGAGAGCCTTAAGATAGACAACACTTCGCGCGCGCCCGCCGAGGTTGCGGGGCTCATTGCGAGCCACTATCATCTGCCCGCGGCCTGAACGCCCCGCCGGCACGTTTACTTTCTCGAAGCAGATGCCCGACAAGAGCCTGAAGATCAAAGGCGTCGAGTGGCACTACGTCACCGGCGGCCGCGGCGCGCAGACCGTGCTGCTCTTCCACGGCGCGGTGGGCGGCGCCGAGACGATGCGCTGGCTCGCCTCCGCCTTCGAGGACGAGTACCGCACCATCACGCCCACCGTCGCCGACGTGTCCACGCTCGCGGAGGTGTGCGACGCCGCGAGCGCCATCCTCGACCGCGAGCACGTCGGGCGCGCCGT
This sequence comes from uncultured Acidobacteriota bacterium, assembly GCA_963726735.1. Taxonomy (GTDB): domain Bacteria; phylum Acidobacteriota; class Blastocatellia; order Pyrinomonadales; family Pyrinomonadaceae; genus QHXN01. Next base: position 177,437 of record CAVSDM010000016.1, on the reverse strand, counting down.
CGTCTTCGGCGGCTCGTTCGGCGGTCTCGTCGCGCAGGCGTTCTTTCACAGGCGACGCGCGCAGGTGCAGGACCTTGTCCTGCTCTCGACCGGCGCCCCGAGCCCGAAGGTGGGCGCGCGCACGAGGTGGACGACCGCGCCCATGCGCCTGCTCCCCTTCCCCTTCATGCGCGGGTTGATGCGGCTCGAAATCTCGCGTCATCTGGACGCGCCCGTCCCCGCAGAGCACGCCGCGCGCATCGCCGAGTTCCGGCAGCGGCTCGACCACTACTTCGAGCACACCTTGACGAAACGGACGCTCCTCTCGCGCGTGGCGTTGAGCGTGGACTTCAACCGCAACGAACGTTACGCGCCCGGCGACTCGGAGGGCTGGCCCGGGCGCACGCTCATCATCGAGTCGGACAACGACCCCATGATTCCCGCCGAGGAGCGCCGCCGCCTGCGCGAGGCGTACCCGCGCGCGCTCGTCTGCACCTTCCCCGGCGCCGGCCACATGATCCCGCTCCTGCGGCTCGAAGAGCTGGTCGGCGTCGTCAAGGCTTTCCTCAAAGACGACTACAGCACGCCCGCCGAAATCTTCGGCGAGTGCTCCGAGGCCGAAGGACACGAGCACCTGCCGCACGTGATGGAGTGAGCCCATGAGTAGACGGAAGACGAGTGTTGAGAAGACGGCGGTCGGAACTCCGACCTCGCACGACGCGGGGCCGAACGCCTCGCGGCGAAGGTTCACGAAGACGTTGGCCGCGGCCTTCATCGCCGCGCCCGCGCTGGCCGCGCGGGCGCAGACGCCGCCCGCCACCTCAGAGCCTAAAGCACCGCCGCAGCCGCAGCCCACGCCCGACGCCGCAGGGGCCGCCCGCGCCTTCGCCGCTCGCGCTGGCCTACTTCGAGGTCGCGCGCCAGCGCTTCGGCACATCGTTGACGCCCGAACAGCTTGAGGCCGTCAAGCGCGACCTCGAAGGCAACGTGCGCACGGCCGAGCGCCTGCGCGCCTCCAAGCTCAAGAACTCCGACGAGCCCGACTTCGTCTTCGAAGCCTGAGCGCGCCATCAACGCGCCCTGAAGTTGCCGATTGAAAGCCACGCGCATGATTTCAGTCGAGACACTCTACGCACCCGTCTCCGAGCTGGCGGCGCAGATACGCGCGCGCAAGCTCTCGCCCGTCGAGCTGACCGAGGCTTACCTGCAAAGGCTTGAGACCGTCGGCAAGCGTCTCAACGCCGTCGCCCACGTCATGCGCGAGACGGCCTTGCGGGAGGCGCGCGCGGCCGAGGACGAGATCAGGCGCGGGCGCTACCGCGGCCCCCTGCACGGCATCCCGTACGGCGTCAAAGACCTCTGCGCCACGCGCGAGGCGCCGACGACTTGGGGCGCGACGCCTTACAAAGAACAACGCTTCGACTACGACGCGACCGTCGTCACGCGCCTGCGCGAGGCGGGCGCGATCCTCGTCGCCAAGCTCGCGATGATCGAGCTGGCCGGCGGCATGGGCTACAACCAGGCCGACGCTTCGTGGACGGGCGCGTGCCGCACGCCCTGGAACACGGGCTTCTGGTCGGGCGGCTCTTCGTCGGGGCCGGGCGCGGCGACGGCCTCGGGTTGCGTCGCCTTCTCCATCGGGTCCGAGACCTCCGGCTCGATCATCACGCCCGCGGCCTTCTGCGGCCTCTCGGGGTTGCGGCCGACCTACGGCGCCGTCTCGCGCCACGGCGCGATGGCGCTCTCGTGGACGCTCGATAAGCTCGGGCCGATGTGCCGCTCGGCTTAGGATGCGGGGCTCGTGCTCGCCGCGATTGCGGGGCGCGACCCGCTCGACCCGACCTCGCGCGCGTCCGACGCGCTCCCGCGCTACTCGAAAGAGGGGCGGCTGCTCAACCCGCGGCGCGAGCGTCGTCCGCTCCGCGTCGGCGTGTTGAAGGACTCGTACGAGAAGGCGCAGCCCGAGGTGAACAGGAACTTCCTCGCCTCCGCTCGAAGTGCTCAGACGCTTCGCCGCCGTCGAGATGGACGTGAAGTTGCCCGACTTTCCCTACGGCCCTTCGGTCGGCACCATCGTCGATGCCGAGGGCGCGAGCGCGTTCCGCGACCTCATCGAGTCGGGGCGCGTCTCGGAGCTGGCCTCGCCCGAGGGGCGCGTCGGCGGCTTCGCGGCGTCGCTGGTGACGGCCGTCGATTACCTGCACGCGATGCGTCTGCGCGCGCCGATGCGGCGGGCGTGGGCCGAGATGTTCAAGAAGGTGGACGTGCTCGTCGCGCCCTCGCGCGCGACGGTCTCGTACCCGGTGGACAAGACCTTCGATAAGGCGTACCCCGGCATCGGCGCCTCCTCGCCCATCGGCGCGAGCAACCTCGTCGGCGTGCCCGCGGTCTCCGTGCCGAACGGCTTCGGTCAGAACGGACTGCCGACCGGCATCCAGCTCGTCGGCCCCGCGTGGGGCGAGCGCGAGTTGCTTGAGCTGTCGGTCGCCTACCAGTCCGCGACCGACTGGCACACGCGCCGCCCGCCGGAGCCTTAAGATTTGAAGGTTTAAAGTTGAACTTCATCTCTGCATCTCTGTGGCAACTTAGAGACTAAATCTTTACCCGACGAATTTTTAATCGGGCAACCCGACTTTCCTCATCCGAAAACGCCGACGCCTCATCCATTCTTTCGGAGCCCGCTGCGACTGTCGGACTCTTCCTGCGCGCGCCCCACGCCCGCCCCGCGGTCCCCCGCGCTTTCGCCGGCCGCGCGCCTCTGGCATCGCCTTTGCTTTATCAAAAACCGCGATTCGATAAGGAACTCTGATACGAGTTCTTGTTGAAATTTTACGCGGGAGACGCGGCGCCGCGCCGTGTGTCAGTGTCAGAAGTGTCACACGTCCGGCGGACGGCGCGGCACTTTCGGCGAGACTTGCCGCGCGTCTCACGCTGCCGTGCGCGTGTCGCGGGCCGAAAATTTTTCGGTGCAACCCGCGCGCGGGCGAAGGTCATCAAGTGATGTCCGAGAAATCAGCAGTACACACTCAGGAGGAGATTTAACTCATGCGTAAGCTTTTCATGGCGGCGCTCTTCATCGCCTGCACCTCGTCGTTCGCGTTCGCGCAGACCGGCGACGACTACAACAAGTACGACTTCGGCGTCCTCTACTCGCACAACCGTCAGGACACCGGCTTCGACGACCCGACGACCTCGAACTTCCTTAGCGAGCGCGAGGGCTTCCACGGCGTCGAGGCGTTCGCCAAGGGCAACATCAGCCGCTACGTCGGCCTCAAGGGCTCTTACTCGTTCAACCGCAAGTCGTTCGACATCGACGGCGGCACGGCGGCGACCACGTTCGACGTTGACGCCGACCTGCACCAGTTCCTCGGCGGCGTCGAGTTCAAGGACAACGCCAAGGAGACGAAGGTGAAGCCGTTCGCCCACGTCCTCGCGGGCGTCGCGCACGCGCGCGCCGACGTGAGCAACTCGCTCACCTCGTTCGAGCGAGAGCGACACCGGCTTCGCCGCGGCCGTCGGCGGCGGCGTTGACTTCAAGCTCAACGACCGCGTCGACCTGCGCGCCGTCCAGTTCGACTACAACCCGATCCGCGCCAACGGCGAGACCTCGCACAACTTCCGCGTCGGCATCGGCCTCATCTTCCGCTAAAGACCGCAAGCCCGACCGCGAGGGAGGGCGTACGTCTGACGCAGTAAGTTGAGTAAGAAAGAAGGAGGGATGACGAGAGGCACGCTGCCTCTCGTCATCCCTCCTTCCGCGTTCGACCGGCGCCCTCACTCACGGCCGGGCTTGCGGCCTCTTTTTTAGTCCAGACCGTCCAAGAGCCGCGGCAGGTCGAGGACGAGGGCGACCGTGCCGTCGCGCAGCTCGGTCGCGCCGCCGACGGCGCGCCAGCGCTTCGCGTGGCGCCCGAGGCCGCGCACGAGCACTTCGCTCTGCGCCTCCAGCTCGTCCACGGCGATGGCCGCGCGCGCCTCGCCGTCCGAACCCTGCCGCGCGCGCGCGACGACGTAGGCGCGCCGCGCCGCGCCGTCCGTCTCACCATCTTGAACGCTCAATCCCAGAAGCTCGCGCAGCTCGACGAGCGGCAGCTCGCGCCCGCGCCAGCGGAGCGTGCGACGCGCCCCCGCGCTCGAAACCTCCGAAGCTTCGGCGTGACCGATCTCGACGACGTGCGACGCGCCGAGGCAGTAGCGACGCCCGGCCGACCTGACGACGTGCGCGGGCAGGAGCGCGAGCGCCGTCGGCAGGCGCAGCTCGAAGGTCGTGCCGCGCCCGCGCAGGCTCCGCACGCGGACTTCGCCGCCCGCCTCTTCGACCGCGCGCTCGACCACGTCGAGCCCGACGCCGCGCCCCGAGACGAGCGAGGCGCGCGCCGCGGTCGAGAAGCCCGGGCGGAAGATGAGCCGTAGCGCGTGCGCGTCGGTGATCTTCGCGCCGGGCGCGACCAGCCCCGCGGCCGCGGCCGCGCGCCCGGCCGCCTCCACGTCAACCCCGCGCCCGTCGTCCGAGACGCGCAGCACGACGAGCCCGCCCTCGGAGTCCGCCTCGATGCGGATGCACCCCGCGGCCGGCTTGCCCGCGGCCAGACGCTCCTCCTCCGTCTCGACGCCGTGATCGACCGCGTTGCGCACGAGGTGGAGCAGAGGGTCCGCGACGCGCTCTGCGAGCGAGCGGTCGAGCCGCGCGTCGCCGCCCGCGACCTCGAACTCGACGCGCTTGCCGGCCTCGCGCGCCGCCGCGCGACCCGCACGCGCCGCGCGCAGCAGCGAGGCGCGCAGCGAGACCATGCGCAGCCCGATCAGGCGCTCTTCCAGCTCGAAGAAGCTCCGCCGAACGTCGCGCGCGCGCCCCTCCAACCCTTCGCGCCCTTCGGCCCCCGCCAGCGCCAGTTCGAGCGCGCCCAGCGTGTCCGCGAACAGCCCGTGCGTCGCCGAGATGAGTTCGTCCAGCTCTTCGAGCGTCACGCGCACGCCCGTCGTTGACGTGCTTGATGAAGGTGTCGTGTTCGTCGTCGCGTGCGGCGCGGCCTCGGACTGCTCTAACGTCCCGTCCCGATTTTTTTCAAACGTCTCGTCCGCCGGCCCGGCGTCCGCCTTCGCGGCGTCGAGCGTAGCGCCGAAGGCGTTCGCGCGCTCCGCGAGTTTCGCGAACGCTTCCGCGCTCGCGTACACGATGCGGAAGCCGACGCGGCCCGGCCCCACGTCGCTGACGAAGGGCTGCGTCGAGACGACCTCGCCCGACCCCTTGAGCGACTCGCTCAGACGCTTGTACTGCTCGTCGAAGTCCGAGAGGTCGAACTCCACGCTGACGAGGTACGCGCGCGCGCCCTCGGCGACCGCCTCGGCCAGACGCCCGCGCTCGGGCGCGCTCAAGGCCCGCGCGACCTCCGGCGGCAGAAGCTCTTCAGCCGCCGCGCGCGCGCCCGCCGCCGCGACCGGATTCTGCGCGGCCAGCCGCCGCAGACGTTCGACGAGCCGCGCGGGCACCGCCCACTCCGCGCCGCGCGCCGCGGCGTCGAGGCTCTCGGCCAGCGCGCCGACGGCCTCCTCGCACGCGTCGAGCGCCTCCTCGTCGAGCGGCGCTTGCCCGCGGCGCACGGCGTCGAGGAGCGACTCGAACTCGTGCGCCACACGCCCCGCCGGGTCGAGCCCCGCGGCCGCCGCCGTCCCCTTCACGGTATGCACGTGGCGGAAGGTGCGCGCCACCAGCTCGCGCCGCGCGGGCCCCTCGCCCCGCCGCGCGCGCAGCTCGGCCACGTCGCCGTACAGCTCTTCGATGAGGTCTTCGGCCTCGGCCAGGAACTCTCTGAGCAGGCGTTCGTCCATGGGGAACAGTTTTCAGTATTTAGTTTTCAGTTTTCAGTTCAAGAAAGCGAAAGCGGTGCGCGCCCGCGGCCGGGCGTGTCGCACCGCTTCTTAGCCTACACTGACCGGGTCGCGCTGAAAACCGAAAACTAAGAACTGAAGACTGTTTTACGTCGCCGACGCGGTCTTCTCGCCGTCGGCCTGCGTGTCGCCGCCGTCGTCATCGGCGCCGGGCTCCTCTTCCTCTTCGGGGTGGCGGACGGCGTCCTCCTGCGGGCGCTCGCGGTCGAGGTCGCGCTTGATGGCGTCGAGGATGCCGTTGATGAACTGCGTGGCCTCGTAGGTCGAGAAGCGGCGCGCGATCTCCAGCGACTCGTTGATGGCGACCGTGCGCGGCGTCTGCTCGTGGAGGAACTCGTAGACGGCCATGCGCAGGATGTTCCGGTCCACGACGGCCATGCGCGAGATGCGCCAGTGCTCGGCGCGCGAGCGGATGCGCTCGTCGAGTTCTTCGAGGTGCGCGAGCGCGCCCACGGCGAGGCGGGTCGCGAACTCGCGCGCGCCCTCGTCCATCTCCGGCTCGCCCAGCTCGTCCCAGTAGGAGCGGACGAGGTCGTCCGGCCGCACGGCCGCGCCACCCAGATCCGCCGCAAAGAGCATCTGCAAGGCGCACTCGCGCGCCTTACGTCTTGAACCCATAGGTATAAATGCCGAGATGAGTGATAAGTGATGCGTGATAAGAGTAAAGCAGTTTCTTATCACGCATCACTTATCACTCATCACTTTAAAAAGATTAACCATTTCGACGGCCGACATGGCGGCCTCGAACCCCTTGTTCCCGGCCTTAACCCCCGCGCGGTCGATGGCCTGCTCTAAGGTGTCGGCGGTGACGATGCCGTAGAGCACGGGCACGCCCGTCTGGAGCGAGACGTGCGCGACGCCCTTCGTGACCTCGCCCGCCACGTACTCGAAGTGCGGCGTCTGGCCGCGGATGACCGTGCCCAGACAGACGACGGCGTCGAAGCGACCCGACTGCGCCGCCTTGAGCGCCGCCAGCGGAATCTCGAACGAGCCGGGCACCCGAAAGTGCTCGACCGCCGCCTCGTCCGCGCCCAGACGTTCGAGCGCGTCCAGGGCACCCTCGACCAGCCGCGCCGTCAGAAAGTCGTTCCAACGGCTGGAGACCAGCGCAAAGCGAAAGCCCCCGGCGCTCAACCGCCCCTGATGCGTCACAGGCTCCAAAAAGTCTTCCTCGACTTCTCCGAATCGCGTGGGAGTTAAGAACTGAAGGCAGTATAGAAAAGTGAGTGACGAGTTACAAGTGAGGGGGGGAAAGAGGAACGTCCGGACCGCGGTCGCGAGTGGCGCCGAAGTAGCTCGGGCGCGTAGACGGAGACGGTCGCCGCTCCCTTGACTTCCAATAACGATTTGAGTAAGTTGTCCGCCCGAACAAAGTTGGGCTGGCCCTAAGAGTCTGCGTTTGACCGCAATCCTCCGACCCGGCCTCGTCTAAGCGTCAAGTTTCCAGAGAATGTTCCGCCGCTCGGCCGCGGGCGTCGGGTTTAAGGAGTCTGTCATGTCTTTACGCAAACCCGTCCGCCTCTTCGTCTACGTCGCGGCCTTCGGCCTGGCCGCCCTCGCCCTGCTGCTCCCGTACAGCTTCCCCGCGGCGCTCGCTTCGCACACGCCCGAGCCCACGAGCGTCACCATCGCCGGCAGTCTACAGAGCGAACTCGGCTGCGCGGGCGACTGGGACCCCGGTTGCGCCGCCACGCACTTAGGCTACGACGCCAACGACGGCGTGTGGCAGGGCACGTTCACGGTCCCGGCAGGCTCCTGGGAGTACAAGGCCCCGGTTAACAACTCTTGGGACGAGAACTACGGCCTGCACGCGCAGCAGAACGGCGCGAACGTACCTCTGTCCCTCGGCGCGGCGTCGAGCGTCAAGTTCTACTACGACCACGAGACGCATTGGATAACCGACAACCGGAACTCCGTCATCGCGGTCGCGCCGGGCAGCTTCCAGTCGGAACTCGGCTGCGCGGGCGATTGGGACCCGAGTTGCCTGCGCTCCTGGCTGCAAGACCCGGACGGCGACGGCACGTACACGTTCGAGACGACCTCCATCCCGCCCGGCGACTACTTCGCCAAGGTCGCACTCAACGAGAGTTGGGACGTGAACTACGGTCAGGGCGGGGCGCAGAACGGCGCGGACATCCCCTTCAACGTTTCGACGAACAACCAGAAGGTGACGTTCAGCTACGACGCCGCCACGCACGTTCTCACGATCACGGCGGGCGCGCCCCTCGGCGACATACAGTGGGGCGGCCTGCGCCACGACACGTTCGACAACTACTACCGAAGCCCCTTCGGCGCCGTCGCGGCCGGCTCTCAGGTGACGCTCCGCTTCCGCACCGCGCACTTGGACGTTGACGGCGTGAACGTGCGCGTCTACACGGTCAACACGGCGACCGGCGCGACCACGGGCCCGGTTGACCACCCGATGTCCTTCTTCGAGAACCGCACGGAGAGCGGGACCGAATACGACATCTGGGCGGCGACGCTTCAGACGCCCTCGACGCCTTCGGTCCTCTATTACAAGTTCCGCGTCACTGACAGCGGCGACGAGGACTACTACAGCGACTCTTACGCCGACGACCACGACAATCTCAATCAGGGCGGCGAGGGCGCGGCCTCCGACTCCGAGCCCTTCCCGTCGTTCCAGGTCACGGTCTACGACCCGAGCTTCCAGACGCCCGCGTGGCTGCGCGACGCGAACGTCTACCACATCTTCCCCGACCGCTTCCGCAACGGCGACGTGTCGAACGACTACTGTCGTCCGGGCTCGACCGCGGGGTGCCCGACCTTCTACGGCGACCAGACGCCGCTCCCGCGCGAGCCCTGGAACACGGCCATCGGCGACCCGCGCCAGCCCGGCCAGTTCCAGAATCAGTACGGCACGCAGTTCTACGGCGGCGACCTGCAAGGCATCGCGCAGAAGCTCGACTACCTACAGTCGCTCGGCATGGACACGATCTACCTCAACCCCATCTTCAAGGCGCGCTCGAACCACCGCTACGACACGGACGACTTCCTCGAAGTTGACCCGGCGCTCGGCGGGGACGCCGCGCTCGCCGCGCTCGCTTCGGAGGCCGAGCGTCGCGGCATGCGTCTCATCTTCGACGGCGTCTTCAACCACTCGTCGTCCGACAGCGTCTACTTCGACCGCTTCCAACGCTACGCGTCGGACGGCGGCTGCGAGTCTCTGGCCTCGCCCTACCGCGGCTGGTACACCTTCTTCAACTCGAACGTGCCCTGCACCTACACGGACTACGCCGCGTGGTTCGGCTTCGACTCGCTGCCGACGTTCACGAAGAGTAACGGCGCGGTGCGCGACTTCTTCTACCGCACTGCGGCCGACAACGTGACGAAGCACTGGTACGACCGCGGCGCGGCGGGCTGGCGCTTCGACGTGGCGGGCGACCTCGGGCACGACTGGTGGCACGAGTACCGCCCTTACGCCAAGGGCTACAAGGCGGACGGGCCGCTCGTCGGGGAGATTTGGGAGGACGCGAGCCAGTACCTCGCGGGCGACCAGCTCGACTCCGTGATGAACTACCGCTTCCGCAAGAACGTCCTCGGGTTCGCGCGCGGCGCCGGCTGGAGTGATAACGACAACTTCGGCTCGAACCAGATCGTCGGACTCGCGCCGAGCCAGTTCGACCGCGCCCTGCGCTCGGTGCGCGAGGACTACCCGGCGCAGGCGACCGCCGCGATGCTCAACCTGCTCGACTCGCACGACACGAACCGCTCGCTCTACGTGCTCACGCTCCTCGGCGACTCCGGAACCGCGCAGGCGAAGGAGCGGCTCAAGCTCTCGGCCCTCTTCCAGTTCACCTACATGGGCGCGCCGATGGTCTACTACGGCGACGAGGGCGCGCTCAACTCGCCCGCGCTCGCGAACGGCTCGAACGGCCCCGAAGACGACCCTTACAACCGCGCGCCTTATCCGTGGAGCGACGAGGCGGGCGACGCGAACGTCTACGGCCCCGTTGACGGCGGCGTCCACGTCTACTACACGAAGCTCGCGCACATGCGTAAGCAGTTCGCGGCGCTCCGGGAGGGCTCGTTCGAGACGCTGCTCACGGGCGACACGACGCCCTCGAACACGGACGACAACACCTACGCCTTCGCGCGCGTGAGCGGCGCGAGCAGGGCCGTCGTCGTGCTCAACAACGGCCCCGCGTCCAACACGTCGAGCGTTCCCGTCGGCTCCCTCTTCGCGGACGGCACGTCGCTCGTGGATGTTCTGACCGGCGCGGGCTACACCGTCGGCGGCGGGCACGTTACCGTCACGCTCGCGGCGCGCGGCGGCGTCGTGCTGCTCCCCGCGCCCGCGGCCGTGGACACGGACGCGCCCCTGGCGAACATCACGGTCAACCCCTCGCCGAACGCGCAGGGGTGGAATAACGCGACCCCCGTCACGGTCAACCTGAGCGCGACGGACGCGGGCAGCGGCGTTAAGGAGTTGCGTTACTGGGTCGGCGGCGGCAGCCCCGCCGTCAACGGAGGCGCGGCCGCGAGCTTCCAGCTCTCGACGCAGGGCGTCTACACGATCTACCTGCGCGCCATCGACAACGCGGGGAACGCGAGCGCGCTCCGGAGTCTCGTCGTCAAGATAGACACGACGAGCCCCTCCATCACGGCCGCGTCCGCGAGCCCGTCCGTGCTCTCGTCCTCGAATCACAAGATGAACGACGTGAGCATCAGTTACAACGCCACGGACAACTTGAGCGGCGTAGCCTGCACGCTCGGCGTCGCGAGCAACGAACCTGTGAACGGGACGGGCGACGGCGACACGGCACCCGACTGGCTCATACTCGACGCGCACCACTTGCAGCTTCGCGCCGAGCGTTCGGGCAAGGGCTCGGGCCGCGTCTACACCGTAAACATCACCTGCGCGGACGCGGCCGGCAACACCTCTGCGCGCGCAGTCACAGTAACGGTCCCGCGCGGTCGCTAGCCGCCCGTGAGTTAGACGCACGCACCACTCGATGACGGGCGTGTGAAGAAGGGGGCGACGATTCTGTCGAGAATCGTCGCCCCCTTCTTTAACTGCCTACGGCCTACTGGCTACTCGCCTCTAAACGAGGGCTTGCGCTTTTCGAGGAAGGCGCGGGTGCCTTCGCGCACGTCCGCGGTGGCGAAGAGGCGGGCGAAGAGTTCGGCTTCGAGGCGGAGGGCTTCGTCGAGGGGGAGGCGCGCGCCGCGCGTGACCGCTTGGAGGCAGGCGCGTACGGCGAGCGGGGCGGCGTTGTCGTTGACGGATTGCGCGAGTGCTTCCGCTTCTTCGACGAGGCGGTCGGGCTCGACGACGCGGTTGACGAGGCCGAGCCGGAGCGCCTCCGCCGCGCTCAACTCTTCGCCCGCGAGCATCGCCGCGAGGGCGCGGCCGCTGCCCACCGCGCGCGCGAGCCGTTGCGTGCCGCCGTAGGCGGGGATGACGCCGAGGCTCGCTTCGGGGAGGCTGAAGCGCGCGTCTGTTGAAGCCACGCGCAGGTGGCAGGCGAGCGCCAGCTCGCAGCCGCCGCCCGCGGCCGCGCCCTGCACGGCGGCGATGACGGGCGTGCCGCACAGCTCAATCCGGTCGCAGACCTCTTGCCCGCGCTCGGCCTTGCGGCGCGCGTCCGTCTCGTCCATCCCTTCCAGCTCAACGATGTCCGTGCCCGCGCAGAAGTCCTTTCCGGCGCCGCACAGAATCACCGCGCGCAGGTCGCGCCGCGTCTCGACGCCCGCGAAGATTTCGCCGACGCGTTCGAGCATGGCGCGCGTCAGGGCGTTGCGCTTCGCCGGGCGTTCGAGCCGGACGAAGAGGAACGCGCCGCGCTCCTCAACTATGACTTCAGCGTTCAAGGGATTGAGGTGAACGTAAGGGCAGGGACGAGCCCCGCCCTTACAGAATTATTCTGCTAGACGAGGCTCATCGGGACGGGCTTCTTCGGGTCGGTGTAGTCGTAGAAGCCGCGGCCGCTCTTGCGTCCGTAGAGGCCGGCCTTGACCATGCGCTTGAGGAGCGGCGGCGGCGCGAAGCGCTTCTCGCGGAACTCGTCGAACATGATCTCGGCGATGTAGTAGGTCGTGTCGAGGCCCACGAAGTCGAGGAGCGTCAAAGGCCCCATTGGGTGGCCGCAGCCGAGCTTCATGCCGTTGTCGATGTCCACGATTGAGCCGACGCCCTCTTCGAGCGCGCGGATGGAGTCGAGCAGGTAGGGGACGAGCAGCCGGTTGACGATGAAGCCCGACTTGTCGCCGGCGCGCACGGGCACCTTGCCGAGCTTGCGCCGCGAACCCGACCGCCGTCTCGTAGACCTCCTCGTCGGTGAGGATGGTGCGGACGACCTCGACCAGCTTCATCAGGGGCACGGGGTTGAAGAAGTGCAGGCCGACGAAGCGCGCCTGCCGCTCGGGGCGGGTGGCCGTCATCATCTCCGTGATCGAGAGCGAGGAGGTGTTCGAGGCGAAGATGGTCTCGGGCTTACAGACGGCGTCGAGCTGGTTGTAGGTGTCGCGCTTGGTTTCGAGGTTCTCGACGATGGCCTCGATGATGATGTCGCAGTCCTTGAGGTCTTCGAGCGAAATCGTGCCCCGTATGCGGCCGCGGATCTCGGTCTGCTGTTCGGGCGTGATGTTGCCCTTCTCGGCGAACTTCGCCAGCGACTTCTCGATCCCTGCGAAGCCGCGGTCGCACAAGTCCTGCGTCACCTCGCGCACGATGACTTCGCACCCGGCCGCCGCCGCCGTCTGGGCGATGCCGGAGCCCATCAGCCCGCAGCCGAGCACGCCGACTCTGTTAATCTCCATCTCTTTGAGTTCTCCTGTGTTGAGTTAAGAAAATTTTAATCCCGCTACTTCTTCTCTTCGGCGGGCGTCTTCTCTTCGGCGGGCGCGTCCGGCTTCTGCATGCCGATGCCTAACTCCGCGCCCTCCGCCGCGACCCACTGCGCGAAGCGCTCCTGCCAGCCGTGGAGGTCGGCGGCGAGCTGTTGCAGCCGCTCGTCGCGCGCCGACTGTTCCAGCGAGTTGTCGCCCGCGGTGTCGCGCGCGCGCGCGACGAGCGCCTTCAGCTCTTCGCGCAGCGCGTCCGCCTCGGGGGTGAGTGCGGGCGCCTGCTCCAAGCGCTCGGCGGCCGTTTCGAGCGCGCCCGCGTCGCCGCGCTCCGTGAAGGCGTTGAGCGCGTTCTGCCCGGCGTTGATCGCCTCGATGTAGGGGGGGACGGGTGACTTGCCCAGCGCGCGCTCGGCCAGGTTCGACAGGCGCGGCGGCGGCGCGTCGAAGTGGCGCACGACCATCAGGAAGCTCACGGCGACGAGCAGCAGGCAGGCGACCTGCGCCGCGTGCCACGCGTGCGCCACCGGCCCGCGCGCGCCCGGCCGCTTGTAACCGACCGCCAGCGCCATCCCCATCCCCGCGACGAGCCCGCCGAGGTGCGCCGCGTTGTCGATGTACTGCCGCGCGACGTAGCCGATGAAGAGGTTGATGAAGAGCGTCGGCAAAAGTCCCGTCCCGAACGCGCGCTTCAAGCCCTCGGGCAGCTCGCTGCTGTACTTGATGCCGAAGACGAAGAGCACGCCCATCAGCCCGAAGAGCGCGCCCGAGGCCCCGGCCGACGCCGTGTCGTACGGCTTGAAGAGGAACTGCCCCAACGCGCCGTGCGCCCACTCGGGCCGCACCGCGAGGTAGCTCGCCACAACCCCTGCGATGCCGGTCAGAATCCAGAAGACGACGAAGCGCGCCGACCCGTAGAGCTTCTCCACGTACGGCCCGAGCATGAAGAGGCCGTACATGTTCGAGAGCAGGTGCATGTTCGCCAGCAGCCACCCCAAAGGGCCCGGCTGCACGAACTGCGGCGGCAGTTGCACGTGCAGGAAGATGGGCGTGACGAAGCGCCACCACTGGCCCTCGCGGTCGATGAGGGAGTTGAGCTTCGCGCCGTAGGCTTGCAGCACCTCGCCGGTCGCGCCGCCCGAGAGCCACATCAAAAGATAGAGGAAGACGTTGGCGACGAGAAAGATGAAGGTGAAGGTGGCGGGGCGCGAGATGATCGCGCGCAGGAAGCGCAGGGTCTCGGGGTCTGCGCGCGGCGCGCGCGGCGGCCGCGGCTGCTGCGCGGCGGGGCGCGCGACCGGCGTGCCGCACATCATGCAGCGCGCCTCGCCCGCGCCCACCAGCGCCCCGCAGTGGCGGCACACGCCCGTGCGTCCCGCGCCCTCTGACTGACCTTCGGCCAAGAACTTAAACGTCCGTCGAGTGAAAGTTTATCCGCTCGCGCGATTCTATTTCCCCGCCGTGCAAACGGCAACCGCCTGACCGCTCGTTCTTCCTGACAGAAATCGTGTCAAACACTTCCGTCAAGCTGATTGAAGCTGAACGGCGCGCGCCCCTTTTTCAGGGTTTTCGCGCCGGCACGCGCGTTGCCATTGTTCGACGCGGATTCTGTAAGGAGCCGACTGACTGTGAGAAACAGCGTGAGAAACAGCAACAAATTAATCGCGGCGCTCGCCACACTCTCTCTCTTGACCCCTCTGGCTGGCGCGCTCACAGCCTCCGCGAAGACGCCCGCGCAGGGCGCGCCGCGGCGCGTGTTGAAGAAGATGACCGACGACCTGCTCGCGCGCGTCAACAACGCGCGACGGGGCGGCGGCGAGACGGCGCGCGTCATCGTGCGCGCGGCCGAAGGCCAGGAGAGCGCGGCGGCGGTCGCGGCGCTCCGCGGCGCGGGCGGTCGCGTCTCGGCCGAACTGAACTCGCTGGGGCTCGTCGTCGCCGACGTGCCCGTCGAGCGGCTCGCGGAGCTGGCGGCGCGCGAAGACGTTTCGTGGGTCTCCTCCGACCAGGACGTGCGCTCGACCGGCGTGGATAACACGAGCCACCACGAAGTCGCGACGGGCGCGAGCAAGCTCCTGCCCTCGGGCAACGAGGCGCTGGCGAACGGCGGCGGCGGGAACAAGGTCGGCATCGCCGTCCTCGACAGCGGCATCAGCCCGCCCGACGCGGCCGAGTTCGCGGGCTACGAGTGGCGCACCTCCTCGGGCACGCTCGGCCTCGGGCTCTTCGCGCAGAGGTATCTCGCCTCCTACCCGCGCGTCCTCAAGCACGTCGACTTCACCGGCGAGGGGCGCACCGACGACGTGTTCGGCCACGGCACGCACACGGCCGGCGTCGCCGCCGGCACGGGTCAGGCCAGCGAGAACTACGCCGCGCAGAACGGCGGCGCGCCGACCTACGGCGGCATCGCGACTAACGCCAACCTGATCGACGTGCGCGTGCTCGACTCGTACGGGGCGGGCAAGGTCTCGAACGTCGTCGCGGCCGTAGACTGGGTCATCAAGAACAGGAAGACCTACAACGTGCGCGTCATGAACCTTTCTTTAGGTGCGCCGCCCACGCAGAGCTACAAGACCGACCCGCTGTGCCTCGCGCTCGGGCGCGCCGTTGACGCCGGGATCGTCGTCGTCGTGGCCGCGGGCAACTGGGGCAAGGACGCACAGGGGCAGACGCTCTACGGCAGCATCCTCTCGCCCGCCAACTCTCCGCGCGTCATCACGGTCGGCGCGACGAACACGCAGCAGACCGCGGCGCGCTCCGACGACACGGTCGCCACCTACTCCTCGCGCGGGCCGACGCTCGTGGACGGCGTGCTGAAGCCCGACCTCGTCGCGCCCGGCAACAAGCTCGGGGCGGCCGAGACGGCTGCCACTTCGCCGACGGCGAGCTACAACTACAGCAACTCGGGCGGCGGCGGATTGTTGGGGACCATCGTCAGCGGCGACACGAGCACGAACAGGCCGGACGCCACGGGGACCTACCGCGTGATGAGCGGCACCTCCTTCGCCGCGCCGGCCGCGGCGGGCGCGGCCGCGCTGATGCTCGAAGCCAACCCTTCCCTGACGCCTTCGATGGTCAAGGCCCTGCTGATGAGGACGGCGCAGCGCCTGCCCGTCTACGAGCAGTTGGTCGCCGACGGACGGATGTCTCACTTCGAGCGCATCATCACGGAGGGCGCGGGCGAGATGAACGTGAGCGCCGCGGTCACGGTGGCGAAGGCGATTCGCAAGGACGCCAACCGCGCCGAGCCCGGCGACAACCTCCTCACGTCGAAGAACACGACCTACTCCTCGCTCGGCGTGACCTCGCCGATTGCGGGCGAACAGATGCCGCTCAACAACGGCGTCATCTGGGTCGAGGGTATCGCCTTCAACGAGCGTCTGACCATGACGGGGGGCTTCCGCCTGCCCGACGGGCGCGTGCTCGAAGAGGGTTGGGTGATGGCCGCGGGGCGTCTGCTGCCCGACGGCACGTACCTCCTCTCCACGGGGCACACGGTCGCGCCGAACTGCATCGTCGGCACGGGCATCGTCATGACCGACGCGATTCTGATGGCCGACGCCATCCTGATGGCCGACGGGATTCTTTTGAGCGACGCCATCCTGATGGCCGACGCCATCCTGATGGCCGACCAGTACCCCTTCGGCAGCGCTATCCTGATGGGCGACGCCATCCTGATGGCCGACGGCAAGCGCACCAATGCCGCCTTCGCCAACGAGTCGGCGTGGGCCTCGAACATGATCGAGCCCAGTTCGATGAAGTTCAAAGAGGAGCAGGTGCTTCTCCAGGGCGAGTCGGCGATGCCGGCCTCCGTCAACCGCCTCTCGAAGTCGAGCCCGCTCTTCCCGAAGCAGTAGGCAGTAGGGAAGAGATAAAGGAAGCGCGGCTCTCATCGGTTAATGATGAGAGCCGCGCTTCCTGTTTTCCTACTGGCTACTGACTTCTGACTACTGCCTCCTACGGCCGGGGCGGGGTGGCGCCGGGCGGGACGAGCCAGAGTTGAAGCGAGCCCGTCGTGCGCGGCCCGCCGTCGAGGACGACGATGCGCGAAGCGTCGATGCCGCGCGTGGTGACGAGGTAGTCGCGCGCGTTCTGTCCGCGCTTCTGGCCCGAGACGGCGCGCCGGCCGCTGCCGCCGTAGGCGATGACGTACCCTTGGGCCCCGGGGCTGTTCTGCAACTCGATGGCGAAGACATCGAGGCGCGCCTTCTCGTCGTCACGCGCCACCTCGCCGATCTCGTCGAACTTCGTCGGGTTGGGCGGCGCGGGCACCGCGGCCTGACATTGCGCGCGGCATTCGAGGTTGTAGCCGGCCACCTCGACGGTCGCCGTGATGGGCTGGCCCGCGAGCCCCGCCGTGTCAACGGTGATGGTCGCCGTCCCCTGCCCCGAGAGAATCTGGCCGGCCGAGATGACCCAGTTGTAGACGGGCGTCACGCCGGGCGTTCCGCCCGAGACCGACGCGGTGAAGGTGATGGGCGTGCCCGCCTGCTGCACGTCCGGGCAGTAGATGGAGACGTTCGGGCAGACGGGGCGCGGCGGCGGGCAGTTGCGCACGACGACCTTCGTCGAGGTGAAGGCCGTGCAGAGCGGGTTATCGACGGGGCCGCTCTCGACCACGACCGAGGCGTTGTAGACGCCGGGCTGCGCTTCCGTGAGGTCCCAGACCACGTCGGTGCCGTCGTAGTTGTCGAGCCGGCCGCCCGAGACCGTCCACTTGTAGCGCAGCGGCTTGCCCTCGGGGCTCACGCCCTGCGCCTTGAGGCGGACGCGCGGGTTGGCCGTAGACTCGGCGTCGGGGCAGAGCGTGACGACCTGCGTGTCGGCGTCGAGCCGGATGGTGGGCGGCTGGTATTGGGGCGCGGGCGTCGCAGTCTGCTGCGGCCCCTTCCCCCCGTGCGCCGCGCGCGAAGAGGTGGCGACGAAGGCCGCGACGGCCAGCAGCAGCACGCCTAAGACGGCGGCGGTACGCTTTCCTGAGAGCATGTCCGACTCCTTAACTTATCCGGTTAGCAGTTACAAACGCACAGGTTAAACCAAATCCCCCGCGCCGACAACGGTATTCTTACACCCCCCGGAAACACCCAATCCCGCCCCGTTTCCACCTCGCACGCTCCGTGCGAGGAATAGAAAGCGGGAAAAGGCTCGTGTTCTCTGATATCATCCCGGCGAAGTCGGAGGAAGAAATCCCGCCATGAGCATTAAAACACAGGCGACCGTCGAGGATTTATACCGCGTCCGCGTCCGCGGCAAGGCGGAAATCGTCAACGGGGAGGTCGTCCTCAAGAGTCCCACTGGAGACATGCCGGCGCGTGCGGGCGGCGCGATTTACGTGAGCCTCAGGGGGGCCGAGCGACTTTCGGGCGGGCGCGCGTACCCTGACAACGTCGGGTTCAGGGTCAATCTTCCGAACCGCAAGTCCTTCACTCCCGACGCGGCCTTCTACACGGGGCCGCCGACGGGCATGAAGTTTCTCGAAGGCGCGCCGGCCTTCGCCGCAGAGATCAGGAGCGAGAACGATTACGGACGCGAGGCGGAGACCGAGATCGCGGCGAAGCGCAGGGACTACTTCGCCGCCGGCACGCTCGTCGTCTGGGACGTTGACCTCCTGAGCGAGGACGTGGTCAGGGTCTATCGCCTGTCCGACCCGGACGACCCGAAGGTCTACCGGCGCGGCGAGTTGGCCGAGGCCGAGCCCGCCGTCCACGGCTGGACCATGCCCGTTGACGAACTGTTCGACTGACCATCCTCGCTCCGGCGTTCGACCAACACTGCTTCGCTGAAGGAGACGGAATTCATGAGCGCAGCCACGGCTGAGCCTTCCCTTGAGAGGTCAAGGGCGGCGCGCGCGATTGTGTGGGGCGGACTTTTGGCGGGGTTGGGCGACATCACGTTCGCGTTCGTCGTCTGGCGCAGCATCGGCCCCGTACGAGTGTTGCAGTCGGTAGCGAGCGGGCTGCTCGGCGCGGCCGCGCGGGAGGGGGGGCTGGCGACGGCGGCGCTCGGGGCGGTGCTCCACTTCACCATCGCCTTCATATGGGCGACAGTCTTCTGGCTGGCGAGCCGCCGGCTCAAGGTGCTCGTGCGGCACCCGGTCGTATGTGGCCTGCTCTACGGCGTCGTGGTCTACGCCTTCATGTACTGCGTCGTGTTGCCGCTCTCGGCCATTCACGCCAGTCTTCCACGCGACGCCTCGGCCATCCTCCTCAACTCCGCGGGGCACATGCTGCTGGTCGGGCTGCCCATCGCGCTCGTCGCCAGTAAATTCACGAACAAGACAGGGAGGGAACGATGATCGACGGCAGTAACACAAGGGAGCCGCAGACGCAGTACCCGGTGGACGAGTTGTTCCTCGACCGCTGGTCGCCGCGCGCGATGTCGGGCGCGGGCGTAAGCGTTGAGGAGTTGATGACGCTCTTCGAGGCGGCGCGCTGGGCGCCCTCTTCCTACAACAACCAGCCGTGGCGCATCCTCTACGCGCGGCGTGAGACCGAGCAGTGGCCCGCCTTCCTCAATCTGCTCGTCGAGGGCAACCGGGCGTGGGCGAAGGACGCGGCGGCGCTGCTGCTCTTCGTCTCGAAGGAGACGTTCGACTTTAACGGGAAGCCCTACCCGACGCACTCCTTCGACACGGGCGCGGCGTGGGAGAACCTCGCGCTTCAGGCGACGATGCTCGGGCTGGTCACGCACGGCATGCAGGGGTTCGACTACGAGAGGGCGCGCGCGGAGCTTCACATCCCCGAGGGCTTCCGCGTCGAGGCGATGATCGCGGTCGGGCGCCCCGGCGACCCCGCGCAGCTCCCCGAATCCTTGCGCGGGCGCGAGGCCCCCAGCGGCCGCAAGACTCTCGCCGAGATCACCTGCGAAGGCGCCTTCAACTTCTAAAGCCGTGCGCCGCGGACCGTAAACTGTGACGAGATAAAGCTGCGTTCCCTCTCGTCACAGTTTACGGTCCGCGGCGCACGGCTTTATAGTATCCGGCGCGCGGCGACGCCTCAGCCGCATCACCTCGGCCGCGCGCGCCAAACTCTTCGGCCGTGTGTATCCCCGAAAGGAGCCCTTCGATGAGTCAGTATCGCCCCCCCGCTTACCAGCCGCCGCGGCCCTACCAGCCGCCGCCACGGCCGCCGCAGCCGCCTTACCCCTACCCGCCGCAGCACGTCCGGCACGTCGTACACCACTACCAGTCGCCGCCCAAGACTACGGCCGTAGCCGTGCTGCTGGAAGTCCTGCCCGGCCTCTTCCTACAGACCTTCGGCATCGGACACCTGTACGCGGGCAACGTCGTGGTGGGGCTGCTCTTTATGTTCGGCTACTGGTTCGTGCAGTTCATCAACATCCTGCTCTGCTTCGTCCTCATCGGTTTCATCACCGGCCCGCTCTGCTTCCTTCTCGCGTTGGTCATCTCGCCGCTGCTCGCTTCCAACGCGGCCCAGCGCGCGAACGCCGCCGCCGGTTTCAGGTAGACGGCGCGCCGCGTTCGACTCACCCCGTGTTGCGCAGCCCCGCCGAGATGCCGTTCATGGTGGCGGCGAGCGCGTAGTCGAGTTCTTCAGACTCACTGGCCCGCGCGCTTGCGCCGCAGCAGCTCGATCTGGACGAGGCTCATCGGGTCAACGTAGGGGTTGCGCAGCTCGATGGAGCGCGCGAGCACGGGGTTGCGCTCCAACAGACGCGTCTGCCCGCTCACGCGCAGAATAACGCGACGCGTGCGCTCGAACTCGTCGGCGATCATCCCGAAGACGCGCTCGCGCAAGGATTCGTCCCCGACCAGCCCCGCGTACCTGCGCGCGATGGAGAAGTCGGCCTTCGCCATCCCCATCTCCACGTCGCCCACGAGGTTCATGAAGAGCGGCAGGTCGCGCATCATCTCCCCGAGCAGCGCGGCCCCGCCCGCGCGCTCCTCCAGAAATCTTTCGAGCGCGTGCCCGACGCCGAACCACGCGGGCAGCACGTGCCGGCTCTGCATCCACCCGAAGACCCACGGGATGGCGCGCAGGTCCGCTAAGCCCCGCGTCTGCGAAGACCGACGCGCCGGGCGCGACCCGATCTTCGCGAGGTCGAATTCGAGCACCGGCGTCGCCTCTTCAAAGTAAGGCACCACGTCCGGGTTCTCCGCGACGCGCTCGCGGTAGAACTCGAAGGCCGCGCCCGACATCCATTCGAGCGCCTCCTCCCACTCCCCGCGCCACGCCGCGCCGCCGGGCCGCGCCAGCGCTTCGAGCGAAGCGGCGACCATCAGCTCCAGGTTCCGCTCGGCCAGCACGGGCTCCGCGTACTTCCAGTTGAGCACCTCGCCCTGCTCCGTGATCTTGAGCGAGCCCTCGAACGCGCCCGACGGGCTGCGCGACGATGGAGTGGTGCGTCGGCCCGCCGCCGCGCCCCACCGTGCCGCCGCGCCCGTGGAAGAGCTGCAAGCGCACGCCGCACTCGCGCGCCAC
This sequence comes from uncultured Acidobacteriota bacterium, assembly GCA_963726735.1. Classification (GTDB taxonomy): domain Bacteria; phylum Acidobacteriota; class Blastocatellia; order Pyrinomonadales; family Pyrinomonadaceae; genus QHXN01. The sequence continues at coordinate 156,324 of CAVSDM010000016.1, read as the reverse complement.
CTCGTGCAGCGCGCGGTGGGCCTTGAAAATCTCCCACGTGCTCGTCAGCATCCCGCCGTCCTTGTTCGAGTCCGAGTAGCCGAGCATCACCTCCTGCCGGCGCCCCCACGAGTCGAGGTACGGCGCGTACTCATTTGAAGTCCACAGCGCGCGGCACACCTCGGGACAGTTGCGCAAATCTTCGATGGACTCGAAGAGCGGGACGGGCATCAGCCCCGGGTCTTTGCGCTCCGCCTCGGCCGCGACGCGCACGCCGCAGCTCTCCGCGAGCCACACGAGCCGCAGCACGTCGGCCGTGCCGCGCGCGCCGCTGATGACGTGACTGCGGATCGACTCCGGCGGGAACTCGCGCTTGAGCGCGGCGACCGCGCGCAGCGCGTCGAGCATCGCCGCCGTCTCCGGCGAAGGCGTCTCGGGCAGGACGGCGGCGGCGCGCGATTCGTTGCCGACCGCATCACTCTCATCAGTAATCGACCCGCCGCGCGCAAGCTCCTCCACGGCCCGCGCGTGGACGCGCGCGTGCTGGCGCACGTCGAGCGTGTGCAGGTGGAAGCCGAACGTCTCGACCTGCCGCGCGAGCGGGTCAACCAACTGCCGCGCGAGCCTGAGCGCCCCGCCCTCCGCCAGACTCTCGCGCAGCAGCCGCAGGTCGGCCGCGAACGCGCCCGCGTCGCCGTAACTCTCGGGCGCGCCGTCGCCCGCGCGCGTGGCCGAGAGCCTGCGCAGGACGAGCGAGAGGAAGCGCCTGTAGACCTCCTCCGGCGCGTGCGGCGCGAACGGGCGCGCCGCCGCGTTCGGAAGCTCGCGCTCGTACTCTTCGAGCGCCGAGGCCAACGCGCGCGACGTGAGCGCCTGCTTCGTCGAGCCGCTCAGGCGCTCGTGCAGTTCGTCCACGGCCGCGAGGTAGAAGTCGAGCACCGTCTCGCGCGCCATCCGCAGCGCGTCGCGCGTGCAGCCCGGCGTCACGTAAGGGTTGCCGTCGCGGTCGCCCCCGATCCAGGAGCCGAAGCGCACGACCCGCGGCAGCTCTCGCGCCTCAAGCTCGCGCCCGTAGGTCTCGCGGAAGGCGTCGGCCATCTCCTCGTAGACCTCGGGCACGGTCTTGACGAGCGACACGGGGTAGTAGTCGAGCCCCATCTTGATCTCGTCGCGCACGGTCGGCTGGCGCCGCCGCACCTCGTCGGTCTGCCACAGCGCGGTTATCTCGGCGGCGATGCGCTCGGCCGCCTCGCGCGCGCGCCGGTCCGAGAGCGGCAGGCTGTCCAGACGCTCAAGCTCCGCCGCGATGCGCGCGCGCTTGAAGAGGACGGTGCGGCGCGCGACCTCGGTCGGGTGCGCGGTGAAGACCGGCACGACCTCGACGCGGGCCAGAAGCTCGACGGCCTCCTCCACGCTCGCGCCCGCGTCGCGCACGCGCCGGAGCGTACCCGAGAAACGTGCCCGCCTGCGGCTCCGCGCCCGACACCTCGGCGGCGCGGCGGCGGCGCTTGCGGTGGTTCGTCTCGGCGAGGTTCGTCAGCTCGAAGTAGATGGCGAACGCCTTCGTCAGGCGGTACGCCTCCTCGACTGACGCGCGGCCGACGACCGACTCGGCGCGCGACATCAACTTCTGGCGCTCGGCCTTGTCAGACGACTCACGCCGCGCGGACGTGAAGCTCCGCAGCTCCTCGACCGCGTCGAAGAGCGCCGCGCCCGCCTGCTCCTTCAAGCACCGCGCCCAGCAGACGCCCGAGCGAGCGCACGTCGCGCCTGAGCGGCGCCTCCTTCTCGACGCGCCCGCGCGCGCCGTCAACTCCTCCAGCCGCGCGCGCTGGTCGTCCACCTCCCACAAACGCTCCTCTTCGCCCACCCCGTTCTCTTCCCTTTCCGTCTGAAGTGTGGCTCCTGTTTTATGCCTGTTCACACATAAAGACAACGTCCCGCGTCGAGATGTTCGACGCGGGACGTTTACTTGGACTAGCTTTCAGGTCAGGCTGCGGTCGAAGGAAATTTACGGCGCGGGCGGCGCGGGGGGCGCCGGGGAGCGGGCGGGGCCGGCGGCAGAGCCTCCACCGAGACGACCACGGGGGCGATGTTGGTCACGGACGCCGCGGAGGCGTCGGACTCGAAGCGCACGCTGCCGTTGACGTGGTTGATCTGGACGGGCGCGCCGCCCGCGCCGAAGCGCGCGCGCGTGTACGAGCGGTTCATGCGCTCCTGCATCGTGACGTTGGGGACGTTGAGCGAGAGCGCGCCGTTGTGGTGCTGCGCCTCCACGTCGGCGTTGACGAGTTGGGCGAGCCGAATCTCGACGTTGCCGTTGACGTGGCTGACCTCCATCCCCTCTTCGCCGAGCCGCGAGACGCCGAACTTCACGCCGCCGTTGACGTGGCTGACCTCGGCGCGCCCCGCGGACTGCGCGACCTCGACGCGGCCGTTGACGTGCGAGACATCGACCGGCCCTTCGACCTCGCCGACGCTCACGGAGCCGTTGACGTGGCCCGCCGACAGCTCGACGCGCCGCGGCAGCACGAGCGTCACCTCCTGGCGCACGCTGCCCGCCGCCGTTCCACAGCCGGTGCCAGAGGCTGCGGCCGCCGCCCTCGCCGCGGACTTCGAGCGACGACGCGTGAGGCCTCGACGTTGACGCGGCCGTATTCGAGGTCTTCGGGGCTGTTGGCGGTGCGGACGATGTGGACTTCGGCCGTGTCTGTGTCGGCCGTCTTGACGACGACGGCGCCGTTAATCTTGCCCACCTCGACGCGCGCGCCGGGGTCGAGCCTGAAGGTCTGCCGCGTCTCCTCGCGCCGCGCGCCGTTCAGAGTTCACGCCGCTCACCGACCTGTTCACCCAACGCCCGGCGAAGGCCGCGACGGCCACGAGTACGACGACGACGAAGATTCTGCCCTTCATTATCCGCCTTCCGGCAACGGTCGCGTGCCCCCACGCCGCCGCCACTTTTATTGATGTTTGCTAACGCCCGCCGACTATTCCAGCAGTGAGAACGACGGGGCGCGGGGCGAAGTTCACAGGAAATTAGAGCGTGAACCGTAACCCGTGAATCCGTGACGAGAGAGAGCCGCAGTCTTCTTCTTGTCACGGTTCACTGTTTACGGTTCACGCGCTTAAAGCGACGGCTATTTCGGCGGCGACGCGGGCGTTGTTCTCTAAGGAGGGCGATGTTGGCGCGCAGGGTGGCGCCGCCGGAGCGCCAGCTCATGTGTGCGAGGAGGAAGGGCGTCAGCTCGCGACCCGTCACGCCGCGCGCGGCCGCGACCGAGAGCGCTTCCGACAGAGACTCTTCCATCACCTGCTCGTCCACCTCGAAGCCCTCGGGGACGGGCACGGTGACGACGAGCGCGGGTTCGAGCCCGAGCGCGTCGCGCGCGCGCGCCACCCGCGCGACCTCCTCGCCGCGTGTCGGCGCGCGCGTCCGACGCGAGCCCGCTGCGGCGCGTGTAGAAGGCCGGCACCTCGTCGCAGCCGTAGCCCAAGACGCAGACGCCGTACGTCTCAAGCCACTCGCGCGTGGCCGGCAGGTCGAGCACCGACTTCGCGCCCGAGCAGACGACGGTCATCGGCGTGCGCGCCAGCTCCGGCAGGTCGGCCGAGATGTCCGGGAGCTGCCCGCGATGCACGCCGCCGATGCCGCCCGTGGCGAAGACTTTCAGGCCGGCGCGGCTCGCGATCCAGAGCGTGCCGGCGACGGTCGTCGCGCCGTCCTACGCCGCGCGCGACCACGAGGGGCAGGTCGCGCCGGCTCACCTTGCGCACGCCCTCGCCCTCGGCCAGACGCATCGAGCTGCGCCTCTTCGAGCCCCACGCACAGACGCCCGCCGAGCACGGCCACGGTCGCGGGCACCGCCCCGCCCTCGCGCACGGTCTGCTCCAAACGCCGCGCCGTCTCAAGGTTCTGCGGCCGCGGCAGCCCGTGCGAGATGACCGTCGATTCGAGCGCCACGACCGCGCGCCCCTCGCCGAGCGCCGCGCGCACCTCTTCGCTCACCTGAAAAAGTTTTTCGTCCGTCATCGGTAGGACTACAACTCTAGCACACAGCTAAAAGCTGGAAGCCCAGACCGCGGGGAGGGCTTGGTGTAAGACGGAAGACAGGCACGCCGAGCGATGAACTGAAGGCGCGTGGCTTTCAGTTCATCGCTCGGCGTTTCTCCGTGGTCAACTGCCTTTACCTGCTTCCCTAACGTATGCGGGTGGTGAAGGAGACGCTGCCGGCGTTGTTGGGCGCAGGTCTGACTGAGGCTGCCGGTGAACGTCCAGCGGACGTGCGTGACGTTGCGGTCGATAGCCGGCGGGCGCGCCGCCCGCGCCCGAGACGTGGCGTGTAGTCCACGTCGCGCCGTTGTTGTTGGAGTAGGCGACCGTGGCAGTCGAGCCCGGTCGTGCCGAGCGCTGCTTGTGACGGAGCCGACCTTGAAGTCGGTGTAGTCGTTGATTCGCAGGACGGTGGCCGGGTTGGGGTCGGTCAGGACGAAGGCGTTCGCGGGCGAGCCGCCGGCGTTGAGGAAGGCGACGGTGTAGGTGATGTCGCGTGCCGGGCACCTGCGTGCCCGAGGGCGTGACCGACTTCGTCAACGTGATGTTGGGCGGAGCGGCGGCGCCCAACGAAGCGCTCGCGCGGTCGTCCTCGGCGGGGCTGTTGTTGCTGGGCGTCGAGTCGGGGTCGGGCTGGTCCGAGGCGGTGACCTCGGCCGTGTTGGTGATCGTCCCCGTGCTGGCAGACGAGCGCGACGATCTGGAGCGTGGCGGACGAGCCGCTCGTGAGGCTCGCCACAGACCACGCGCCCGTCCCCGACATGTAAGTCCCCGCGCTCGGCGTCGCCGAGACGAAGTTAGGCCCGCGGGCAACAGGTCTGTGACGACGACGTTCGTCGCGTTGCTCGGCCCCGCGTTGGTGAGCGTCAGGGTGAAGGTGACGTTCTGGCCCTGAATCGGGTTCGGGTTGTTGACGGTCTTCGACAGGCTGAGGTCGGCGCTGGAGACGACCGTCGTCGGGTCGCTCGCGGAGTCGTTCGAGGTGTTCGTCTGGCCGCCGCCCGAGACCGCGGCCGTGTTCGTCACGCTCGACCCGGCGGTTTGCAGGACGTTGACGTTGACCGTGATCGCCGGGTAGCTCGCGCCCGCCGCGAGCGCCGTCGCGCGCGTGCAGGTGACGACCTGCCCCGCCGCGCCGCACGTCCAGCCCGTGCCCGTCGCCGAGACGTAAGAGAGACCCGCGGGCAGAGTGTCGCTGACCGTGACCGTGCCGCTCGTCGCGGCGCCGCCCGCGTTGCTGACGGTGACGGTGTAGCTGCCCGCCGCCCCGCGCGTGAAGTTGCCGCGTGCGTCTTGGCGATGGTCAGGTCGGGGACGCCGTTGACGGTCGTCGGGTCGCTCGCAGAGTTGTTGCCGGTGTTGCTGTCGTTGCCGCCGGAGACCGAGGCCGTGTTGGTCAGACTCAAAGAAGAGTTCGGGGCGACGGTGACGGGAACGCTGATGGCGGGGTAGCTCGCGCCTCCGCCGAGCGCGTCGGAGCGCGTGCAGGTGACGATCTGCCCGGCCGTGTTGCACGTCCAGCCCGTGCCCGTCGCGGCGCCCGGCGTGAGCCCCGCGGGCAGAGTGTCGGTGACGGTGACGGTGCCGCTCGACGCGACGCCGCCCGAGTTCGTGACGGTGATCGAGTAGGTGCCGCTCTGCCCCTGCGTGAAGTTGCCGCTGTGGCTCTTGGCGATGGTGAGGTCGGTCGGGAGGGTGACGGCGCTCGTCACGCTGCTGCTGTTGTCCGTCGCGTCGGGGTCGAAGGTCGTGCTGCTGGCGACGGTCGCCGTGTTGGTGACGCTCGGCGCGGCGGCCGCACCGACCGCGACGGTGAGCGTGATGGCGGGCAGCGTCGTCCCGCTCGTCACCGGCCCCGCGCGCGTGCAGGTCACCGTCCCGCTTGAGTTCGAGCACGTCCAGCCCGTGCCCGTCGCCGAGACGTAGGTGAGCCCCGCGGGCAGCGTGTCGCTGACCGTGATCGTGCCGGCGGCCGACTGCGGCCCGCCGTTGGTGGCCGTGAGCGTGTAGACTGGCGTTCGAGCCGACGACGAAGGTGCTCGCGGTGGTCTTCGTGATCGAGAGGTCGGCGGCGGCGATGACCGTGTCGGTGTCCGTCGCCGTGTTGTTCGCGGGCGTCGCGTCCGTCAGCCACGCGGGCGGCGCGACCGTGGCCGTGTTGGCGATGCTGCCCGAAGAGGCCGTGACCGTCGCGGTGATGGTGTAGGTGGCCGTGTCGCCCGCTTCGAGCGTGGCGCTCGTCGAGATGTTGCCGCTCCCCGAGGCGGCCGCGCAGGACGAGCCCGCGGAGGCCGCGCACGTCCACGTCGCGCCCGTGAGGCCCGCGGGGATGGTGTCGGTGACGGTGGCCGTGACGGTGTAGGTGCCGTTGTTCGTGACGACGACGGTGTAGGTGATGCTCGCGCCCTGATAGTACTTCGTACGCCGTCGGTCTTGGTGACGGTGAGCGAGGGCGCGGGGATGACGCCCGTCGAGAGGTCGCCCGTCGAGGTCGTGCCGCCGCCGAGGGTGTCGAGGAGCGTGGCCGAGAGCGAGGGCAGCGTGACGGCGTACATGTTCGAGGGGCTCTGCGTCTGGATGAGGATGCGTGTGCCGTCCACGCCGAGGCCGAGCGTGCCGGGCGTGGCGCCGCCGGGGAACGTGACCGTGCCGACGAGCGTGGCCGCGCCGCCCGCGGTGCTCGCCGTGTAGAGCTGCCGGTCCTGGTTGATGATGTAGAGCGTGCCGGTGGTCGAGAAGGCCATGTCGCCGCCGTTGCCGGTGCCCGTGATGTTGCCGCCGGGCGTGGCGCGCCCCGTCGTCTGGTTGATGGTGTAGAGCCGGTCGTTGTCCGCGGCGTTGCCGCCCGGCATGTAGTAGAGCGTGCCCGCCGGCGAGAAGGCCATGCGGAAGCCGCTGCCGACATCGCCGCCCGAGGTCGAGGGGCCGATGTTGCCGAGCAGGACGGGCCCGACCGAGGGCGTCGCCGGGTTGAAGCGGTAGACCGCGCCGTTCTCGCCCGACGCGTCGTTGATGACGTAGAAGAGCATCCCGTCGGACGGGCGCTGCGCGAGCGTGGCGGCGTTGCCGCCGGGGTAGCCCGTGTAGACGGCCGTCTCGACGCCCGTCGTCAGGTTGATGTGCCAGATGTTGTTGCTGCCCGCGCTGGCGTTGCCGCGGATGTGATAGACGGAGGTCTGCGCCGCGGCCCCCGGAGCGAAAGCCGCGAGCGCGAGGAGCGAGAGCAGGGCGAAGAGCAGGCGCGCGCGCAAGGCGCCCCCGGCCGCGCCGCGTAAACGCCGCGCCGCGCACAGGAGCCTCACGTTCGCAGGCCGTTTGTTCATACGGGCGGGGGCGCGTCGCGCGCGCCTATTCCTCTTCCTCTTCGTCGTGACTCTTCTCGCCGCCGAGCCCTGCCTTGCTCGTGCCGAAGAGGTCGAAGAGGTTCGAGAGCTTCGAGGAGATGGTGAAGTAGAAGCCGCGGCGCGCGGGGCTCAGGCCGATGCCGCCCGGCTCCGACGCGCCCGTCCAGTTGTAGCCGCCGCCGACCCGCAGGTCGGGCATGCACCCAGAAGCCCAGCTCGGAGCCGAACGAAGCGCGCGCCGTCCCCGACGCGGGCTGCGCCAGCCAGCGCCCCTCGCCCGCCACGTCCACGTAGCGACCCAGACGGTAGACGGCGCGACCCTGCGTCATGTATGTGAGCGTCGAGACGCGCGCCGAACCCGACCGAGCTCGTGTCGCCGAACTTCAGAGCGAAGCGGCCGTAGAGTTCGACGTTGCGCGACGCCTGGTAGAAGCCGTCGGTCGAGAGCGTGTCCGAACGGTCGCGCGTCTCGCCCTGCCCCGCGCCGTTCTCCTGCGAGAGGTCGCGGCGCGTGTAGCTGAAGAGCAGGCCCATCGAGTCGCGGTGCAGCGGCCGCCACGCGAGCGCGCCCGTCGCCGCCATCGCCGAGCCCTTGCGCCCCTGGAAGTCCGTGCGCGAGAGCTGGAAGCGCCCGAGCGAGGTCACGTTGTCGCCGAGGCGGCCCGCCGCGCCGAGCGTCAGCACGGAGCCGACGCCGCCGCGGTCGCGCATCTCGTAGCGCCCCGTCGTGCGGAAGTCTTCGACCGGCTGCCACGCGAAGCCGAGGTGGCCGGCGTTGAAGCTCTCGCCCGCGCCCGCGATGTGGAAGCCGCGCTCGTAGCCGAGGTCGAGCGCCAGTTCTTTATTGACCGGCAGGCGGTTCGTCAAGGCCGATGACGGCGAAGCTGTCCGTGCCGTTGATGCCGTTCTCAAGCTGATAGCGCGTGTTGAGGCTCCCGACCCGCCCGAGCTTCGTCTCGACGCCGATGGCCGTCTCGTTGCGCGCGGCCGTCGAGGCGAAGCCCGTTCCCGGCCACGTCGCCGATGGGCGTGATGGGCGCCGAAGACATGCGCTGCGTCATGAAGAGCTTCGTGTACTGGTTCCACTGGTACGTCGCCGCGAGCGTCGTCTGGTTCGGGTAGGTCGGGTCGGCCTCGCCGAGATTCTGCTCGCGCTTGGCGGAGAGCTGGAGCTTGTCGGTCGCCCTGTACTCGGCGCCGACCGAGACGAGATTCGAGTCGGTCTCGCGCCCCGTAATCTCGTCCTTGAGGTGGCGGAAGTCGTAAGTGAACTGCGCGCGCAGGCGCTCGCCGAACTGCTGCGTCCAGATGAGCGAGGCGGTCTGGCGGCTGTTGTCGACGTTCTCGGTCTTGTTGCGCTCGTCCGTGAAGGAGAGCTGCGCGCGCGCCGACTTCGAGACCCGCATGTCCACCGAGAGGTCCGCGCGCTGCGAGCCCGGCGTGACGGTCTGGCCGAAGGGGTTAAGGAAGCCCTCGTCGGCGCGCGCGAACGAAGCGCGCACGGTCGTCTCGCGCCACGCGAGCGGCTGCTCCAGCTCGACGCGGTAGGCGTTGCCGTCGTGCCGGTCGTCTGCCGTGTTGCCGAAGAAGACGTTGCCGCCCCCGACCGCGCGGCCGCGCGAGGTCGCCCACTCGGCGCGCACGCGCCCGTTGTGCGGGAGAGTCTTCTCGGCGTCGATGCCGCCGAGGACGAACGAGCCGAAGTCGCCCTGCCGCTGGTCAACGAGCGAGAGGCCGAGCTTGAGGCCGAGCCCCTCGAAGTTCTTGTAGGCGCGCCCGGTGTAGACGGCCTGCGACATCCAGTCCAGCCGCGTACTCGTAGGTGGCGACGACCTGCACGAGGTTGAACGAGAAGTCGAAGGTCGAGATGGGCCGCAGGAAGAAGACCTCGCCCGTCGCCGCGTCGAGATTGTAATCGACCGAGCGGATGAGCGCCTCGCGCGAGAGAATCGTCTCGGGGTTGCGGCGGTCGCGCACCTCGATGATGAGCGACTCGGAGCCGGGCAGCACCTCGGCGTGCGACAGCCGCGCGAAGCCGAGCGCGCCGCCGGGGAACACGTCGCGCGCGAACGCCGTGTCGGGGCGCGCGCCGGTCAGAGAGATGTAGTCGCCCTTCGCGTTCTCAAGATGGACCTTGACGCCCGTCAGCTTGCGCGTGTAGGAGGCGAGGCCAGCGTGGCGGTTCTCCGACTCGAAGTCGCCGAAGAGGAAGTAGGAGCGGCCGCGGTCGAGCCGCAGGTAGAGTTTCGAGTTGGTCTGCGCGTCCTCGAAGCGCGTCGAGGAGTCGCCGAAGAGCGGGTAGGCGCGGTCGAGCGGGTCGAACTGGAAGAGGCGGTCTCTTCCGCTCGTGCGGTTGATGGGCCGGTTGCTGTCGTAGGCGAGCGTCAGGAGGTTCTTCGCGGTGAGGAACTGCCCGCGGTAGAAGAAGGCGAGGCGGCTGCGCACAGACGCCTCCGACTCGGCGCCGGAGAGTTCGGGCGCCGCCGCGCCGAAGGTCATCTCGCCGAGGCCGACGAGGATAGAGGGGCGAACTTCGGGCGTGATGCGTATCTCGCGCTCGGCCTTGACGGCGCCGGTCGTCGCGCGTATCTCGGCCGAGCCGGGCGCGTTGTCCGCGACGAGCACGGCGCGGCCCTCGCCGCCGACGAGCGGGACGATCTGCTCGCTCGAAGACGCGTCGCTTCCCTCCGGCACGTCAACCTCCGGCTGGTTCAGAGAGCCGACGCGGGTGCGAACGTCGTTCTGCCTGAGCGCGGCTTCGGCCGCCTTCTCCGCCGTCTTATTGTTGCGACTTCCGTCGGCGTTAACCTCATCGACGCGCATCAGGCGACCCGCGGAGACCGCGATGGCGACCGAGCCGTCGGCCGCGGGGTGGCCCCACTGGTCGAAGGCGCGCACGCGCACCGTGGTCGAGTCGCGGCCGCCGGCCGACAGCTCTGCCTTCTCGGGCACGATCTCAAGGCGCTTCGCGGGGCCGCGGCCGTAGGCCGTCAGCTCGACCGTCTTGCCCGCCTGCCCTTCCGGGCCGACGGCCGTGACGCGGATGCGGTTCGGGCCGGGCTCGACGCCGAGGCCGACGAAGATGAAAGTGGCGAGGTCGTTCCTGCGGTCGATGCGGCTCTCGCCGATCTTCGAGTCGGGGACACGCTGCCCGCCGACCTCGACCGTGACCTTCCAGGCGGCGTTGGTGCGCGCCTCGATCTCAAGCGCGGCGCCGGCCACGGCCTCGTCCGGCTTCGGCGAGAGCACGCGCACCTCGCCGGGCGCGACCGGCTCAAGCGTCTCCGTCGTCTTCATTGTACGTGCCCGACGCGGCGTATGACCTGGCCGCGGCCGGCTTCGCTTCGGTCGAACTCTTCGCTTCGGTCGAGCCGAAGAGTGAGCCGGCGAGCGGCGACTTCGAGTTGGAGGCGTTCGGAGTCAGACTATTTTTCAACTCGGGGTTCGCGGAGGACGCGGAGTCGGAGTCGGGCGCGCGCAGGCCGTAGTTCTGGCGCAGCAGCGCGCCGCCGCCGAGCGGCGTGCGCAGCAGACGCGTCCAGCTCCGCTCGTCGCGGCGGCCGGTCTCGACCAGCGCGTAGCCGGGCGGCAGCGTGACGGGGTCGAGCGAGAGCACCTGCGCGCCCTCGTTGACGACGGGGAAGTTGTAGAGACCTTCGGAGTCGGTGATGACCGACTGGCCGTTGTTCAGATAGAGGCGCACGCCGGGCACGCCGCGCTCGTCCCTGTCGAACTGGCCGTTCAGGTTCGCGTCCGCATAGACGCGGCCGAGCAGCACCTGCTGCGAGGAGAAGAGACCGCGGCGGACGCGCACACTCGCGCGGGCCCGGGGGGTGGACACACGCTCTCCGTTCGAGAACGTCCCCGCCGCGGAAGCCGTGTTGAACTGTTCGCCCTCGCGCGCGTTGGCGCCGACGCGCAGGCGGTAGACGAGCGTGACGCGCCCGCCGGCATCTATCCGACCCACGCGGAAGACGAGGGTGTTCTCGGCGGCCGCCTCGGGCTCGACGCTGCGCGCGGGCGCGGGCGGGTTCTCTAAGAGCGCCGTGCCTTCGGCGTAGTGGAACGACGCGGGGAGTTGGTCGCGCACCTCGACGTTGTCGAGCGCCACGGGCGTCGCGTTGCGCAGCTCCACGCGGTAGGTGACGGTGTCGCCGACCTCGACCGAAGGCCGGTCGGCGCTCTTCGTAATCTCTAAAGAGGAGTTCTCGAACATCGGCACGTTGAGCGCGTAGGCCGCGAGCCGCGGGATGTCAACCTGCTCCTCGGTCAGCTCGAAGCCGCCGGCCTGCGCGACGGGCAGACCGTCGAGCGCGCGCACCAGCAGCGTGAAGAGCCCCGAGCCGTCGGGCGCAAGCGTCGTCTCGATGAGGCGCGAGCGGTAACCGGGCGCCGTCACGTTGAGGAAGTAACGCGCGGGGCTGCCCGGGGCGCCGAGCTGTGCGTTCGCGAGCAGGAAGCTCCAGCGCCCGCCGCCGTCGGCCCCGAACGGGTTCGCGTTCTCGTTGTTCGGGTCGATGCCGGCGCCCGAGCCCGCGTTGAGCGGAACCAGGGTCCCGCTCGTCGTATCGGCGACGAGCGAGACCCGCGCGCCGGGGACGGGAGTGCCCGCGGTGCGACCTTGATAGACGACGCCGAACGGGCTGGCGACGACCGTGGCCGAGGTGCTCGCGACGGAGGGCGCGTTGTCGGCCCCGACGGACGCCGTGTTGACGACGCCCGAGCCGTGCGCCAACCCCGGCGCGACGCGGGCCTGGAACGAAACTTCTAAAACATCGCTGATGGCGAACTGCGCGACGCGCACCTCGATGCGGCGGCCGACGATTGCGCCCTCGTCGCCGTCCTCGGCGTCCGTCAGCGCGCGGGCGCCGAAGCGGAGCGTGCCGTTGAGGTAGTCGAGCCCGGCGGGCAGCTCGTCGCGCAGCACGACGTTGCGCGCGAGGGCGTCTCCGCTGTTGCGGAAGGTGATGGTGTAGTTGAGCACCTGACCCGGCGAGGTCGTGACGTTCTTCTTACCCTCGACGAGCTTGACGGGCGGGAGGGCCGGGTCGGCCGGGTCGGTCAGGCTCGCGCCTTTGCCGTAGGCGTTGACGATGGTGCCCGCGTCCTGCGCGCCCGCGTTCAGCGCGTCGGCGACGGAGGAGCGGGCGACGATGCGGATGGTGAACTGCTCGCCCAGGCGGCCCGCCCCGACATCCACGACGGCGAGCACCCCGACACACTGACCGCGCGCGAGCCTGGGGCTCATCGTCGAGTCGAGCGTAACGGGGCGGTCGTTCGAGTCGAGCGCGCCCGAGCCGTCCACGTCGAAGTGGAGCGAGACGAGCGCGGCCGGGGCCGAGACTTCGGCAGAAGTTATCGTGTAGAAGTCGGGCGTGTTGCCCGTGTTGCAGACGCGGAAGAGGCGCGTGACGCGTTCGTTCGGCCCGACGCTGGCCGACGGTTCGGTCTCGTCGGGGCTGACGGTGACGGCGGCGACGGTCGAGACCGTGACGGAGACGGTCGGCGAGACGGTCAGGAACTCCTCCCCGTTCTCGTCGGCGTAGGTCGCCTCGGCGCGGTTGGAAATAACGACGCCCGCCTCCACACCCCCTTCGCGCGCGGCCGCGCCCGGCGCGCCGGCCGCGAGGGCGGCGACGGCGAGCAGGAGCGCGAGCGCGCGGAGGAGGATGTGGGGGCGGGCGTTAATCATCGGAGAAGACCTTAACGCTGGGGTTGAAAGTTAGAGGTCAGAGGCTAGCGTCAGGGGTTAGAGTCGGGCTGTTACCAACCTCCGTCCTCTAACCTCTGACCTCTACCCATTTAGTTGATCCGGCGGCGGAAGACGAACGTCCGCGAGACGCCGGGGCTGACCGTGCCGGCCGCGTCCCTGAGGAACGTGGTCGCCGCGGTGACGGCGCCGTTGGTGTTGCCGTCGGTGATGGTGCCGCCGTTGGAGTCGGACGGCGCCGGGGTCGTCAACTGCGTGGTGGTCGCCGCCCAGTTGTTGGGCGCGGTCGCCGCCGTTCTCGCTGATGACGACGCTCGACGCGACGAGGTCAACGCAGCCCGCGCCGCCGCCGCCCACCGAGACGTTCGAGTACGTGATCGTGTACTCGATGTCCGCGCCGGGGACGGGGTCGGAGGCTCCGCCCACGCCGGTCGAGTTGAAGACCAGCGCCGACTTCACGAGCCTCAGGAAGCCCGTGTAGTAGTTGTCGCGCGTGTCGTTCGACGACGCGGGCGTCGTGCCCGAGGTCGCGCGCACGGTCACGCCGAAGCCGCCCGCCTGCAAGACGGTCGTGCCCGCGGGCGCCGTGACGCGCACGATGACGTTGGCCGAAGCGCCGAAGGCCACGGCGAGCGTCGTGCTGCCGCCGCCCGAGAGCGTGGTGAACGACGTGCCGCCGTTCGTGCTCATCTGGACCGTGAAGCCCGCGGGCACCGTGGGCGCCGTGAAGGTGAACGTGTCGTTGGCGTTGCCCGTGTTCTGCACCGTGTTGGTGAAGTCGACGGTCGTGGCCGCGGCGAGCGTGCTCAGGTGCGACAGCCCGGCGATGGCCGCGGGGGCCACCGACTTGTTGGTGTAGTCGTCGTTGTTGTTGGTCGGGCCGACCGCGGCGGGCGCGCCCGAGGGGCCGAGCAGGACGTTGCCGACCTGCGTCAGGAGCGTCGGGAGCTGGAAGCCCTGCGTCGCGCTCAAGGGATCGACGCTGAAGCGCGGCTCGTTGAAGTCGGCGTTGCCGTCGCCCTTGTTGGTGACCGCGTCGCCCGACTGGTCGGTGATGTTGGCGCTGACGTTGTTGCGGCCGAACGCGTCGCCGATCTCGTAGAGCGGCAGGCTCGCGTTGATGCCCGTGTTGACCGTCACGACCATCTGCATGTTCGAGACGGAGGCCCCGGTCGCGAGCGACGCGCCGACGTTGTAGGCGATGCGCGTGACCGAGCCGGCCGGCGGCGCGACGGTCGTCCAGATGGCGCCCGTCACGGGGTCGGTCGTCAGGGCCGAGGTCGAGTAGAGGACGGTCACGCCCGCGGGCGGCGTCACCGACGAGAAGGTGGTGCGGCTGGGGACGGGCGCGATGACGAAGACGCCCGTCTGCGAGCCGGCCGGCGCGTTCGTCAGCGTGCGCGACGAGACGGCGCGCGCGCCCACGTTGTCGAGCGACCACGTGTAGGTGACGTTCGAGCCGAGCGCGACGGGGCCGGCCGGGGCCGACAGGTTCAGGCGGAGCTGCGCGTCGTTCTCGACCGAGGTCGTGATGCTGCCGACGGCCTCACTCTCGCTGCCCGTCAGCGTGACGCTGGGCGGCACCGACGTGCGGACTTCGGCCGCCGAGCCGTTCGAGGCGACGTTGTCGCCCGACGCGTCGCCGAGCGTGACGCTGATGGGCGCGCCCGCCGCCGCGCCGGCGTTGACGCTCACGCGCACGACGACCTGGAAGGAGGCGTTGCGCGCGAGGTACGGCGAGGCGGGGTAGAGCGCCGCCGCGCCGTTGCCGAGGATGTCGGTGTCGCCGGCGCCGAGGCCGTTGCCGGTCACGTCGATGACGGCCTGCGTGACGGTGACGGGGCCGCTCGTGACGATGCCTGCGCCGAGCGCGGGGAAGCGCACCTGCGTCGGGAAGTTGCCCGAGTTGGTGACGGTGAACGTGAAGTCCACGCTCGTCTGGCCCGCGACGACCGTCGGCACCGAGCCGCCGTCGGGCGTGATGACGAGGCCCGCGACGTTGGCGACCGTGACGGTCACGGTGTTCGAGTTGACCGAGTAGCTGTTGGTGCCGTCGGAGTAGGTGGCCGACGCCTGGTTCGAGATGGTCGTGCCGCCCGAGGTGGCTTGGCCCAGCGCGGGCGCGGCCGACAGGCACAGCGCGGCGAGGGCCAGCAGCACACCGGGGAGTGCGCGCAGGCGTGTGGGGGATGTGTTTCTCGTTTTCATCTTCGTTGGTTCCTTCCGGTGGTCGGTGGGGGTTTGGCGGCCGCGCTTAGGTAAGTGCCGGAGAGGGCTTTGAGTCCTCCCGGCCGTGCGCTAAGGCCGCGCGGGTCCCTCTGGTCACTTGACGCGCACCTTGTAGGAGGCCGACAGCTTGCCGCCGGGGGCGAACGCGTCCGACCACTCGTAGCGCACCTCCGTGTACATCGAGACGGGGGCGGGCACCTTCTTCACGGTGCCGTCCGCCTGCCGCTCCTCGACGACGGGCTGCGTCGAGAAGGTCTTGCCGCCGTCGATGGAGTAGGTGACGTTCGAGCCCGACTCGGCCGCGGCCGAGCCCGCGACGAGGACGGTGCCTTCGGGGATGTGGCCGACGGCCTTGTAGTCGCGCGCCGCGCCCGTCCCCTCGTTCGACGAGACGATCTGCCAGTCGAGAATTTCGCCGGGCTTGACGTGCTCGACCTTGTCGAGCGCGAGGCGGGCGCCGCCGCGCTCGACCGAGCCCGCGAGTTCGACCTTGATCTCGGGCCGGCCGCCGCGCGGCCTTGAGCTGCCGCTGCGCGAACGCCGCGCCGCCGACCAGGGCGACGACGCAGAGCGCGAGCAGGGGGGCGGCGGCCCTTCTGTTCTTGAGTCTGTTCATTGGTTTCTCCTCCGATGATTAGTGGCTTTAGGGTTGGGGCGCGAGGCTTGCGGCGTGTCGTTCGCGAAGCGGGCGCGTATTAAAAGGGCGAGGTACGTCAGGGCATGAAGTAGTGAGTCCCTCAGGCGGGGTCGGCCATCGCCTCCTGTTTGAGCGCGCAGGCGACGGCGTACATGAAGTCGCGGACGCGGACGGGGCGCGGCAGCACCGCGGCGAGGCGCGCGTGCGTGTGCGCCCGCATGATCTCGGAAGGCCGGTCGTGGAAGGCGATGAGCGCGGTCGTCGGGGCGCGAGTTCGGCCAGCGCGGCGACGGCGCCGCTGCGGCCGAAGCCGGCCATGTCCATCCCGACGGCGATGAGGTCGAAGTCGCCGCGCGCGGCCGCCCTCAGCACGTCCATCGTGTGGCGACAACTTTCGGCCTCGTGGCCGGCCGCGCGCAGCGCCTTCAACAGCTGCTCGGCCGCCGCACGGTCGTCGTCGCAAATCATCACGCGCGCCATCTCGTTTGATTCCTTTGCTCGAATGAAACTTTCGACGGGTCGGGCGCCCAAAACACACACCCGCCCGCACACACACCCTTAACAACCCCCGTACCGCGCGACGAGACATTGACACTCGGGGTGTCAAATATTTGACATGTAGGGTTTTACGGCACCGACTCGTGCGTTCGGCGGGAGGGCGAAAGAGGGCTGTCTGACAAGTGAGGCTGCAATTCTGTCAGCCGGACTGACGTTTTGTCAGTCCCCGTACTCGCGGAGCTTGCGGTAGAGGGTGCGGGCGGAGATGCCGAGGACGGCGGCGGCGCGCTCGCGGTTGCCGCTCTGTTCTTCGAGGACGCGGAGGATGTGTTGGCGTTCGAGCTGGTCGAGCGTGAGGGGGGCGGAGTCAGCGTGGGCGGTCGTCTCTCCGACGTTCTGCGCAGAGACGGAGGGGAGGAGTTGGTCGGCCTCGATGATGTCGGAGTCGGCGGCCGCGAGCGCGGCGGCGCGTTCGAGTGCGTTGCGCAGCTCGCGGACGTTGCCGGGCCAGTCGTAGGCGCCGAGGCGCTGGCGCGCCTCAGCCGAGAGGTCGAGCGAGGGGCGGTTGAAGCGCTCGCGGAAGAGCGCGAGGAAGTGTTCGGTGAGCGCGGGGATGTCCTCGCGCCGGTAGCGCAGCGGCGGCACGTGGAGCGAGATGACGTTGAGGCGGTAGAAGAGGTCGGCGCGGAAGCGGCCCGCCGTCACGTCGTCGGCGAGGTTGCGGTTGGTGGCGGCGATGACGCGCACGTCGGCCTCGCGGTCGCGCGTGGAGCCGACGCGGCGGAAGCGTCCCTCTTCGAGGAAGCGCAGGAGCTTGACCTGCGTCTGCGCGGGCATCTCGCCGATCTCGTCGAGGAAGAGCGTGGAGGAGTCGGCCGCCTCGATCAGCCCGCGCTTCGTCGAGGTGGCGCCGGTGAACGCGCCGCGCTCGTGGCCGAAGAACTCCGACTCGAAGAGCGTCTCGGGCAGCGCCGCGCAGTTGACCGCGATCATCGGCGAGTCGGCGCGCTGGCTGCGCGCGTGCAGGAAGCGCGCGAGCACGTCCTTGCCCGTGCCCGACTCGCCGGTGATGACGACCGTCGAGTCGGCGCGCGCGGCCGTCTCCGCCAGCGCGACCAAGCCCTCCATCGCCTTGCTCTTGTAGACGAGCGCGCCGGCCGCCTCCTCCGAGGGCTGGCGGACCACGTCCCTCAAGGAAGCGTTCTGCCGGACGAGCCTTCGCTTCTCGTCGGCCTTGCGGATGACGGCCTCGATCTCGTCGAGCGTCGCGGGCTTCGTCAGGTAGTCGTAGGCGCCGAGCCGCATCGCCTCGATGCCGGTGCCGAGCGAGGTGTCGGCCGTGAGCATGATGACCTCGGGCGCGTCTTCGAGCTTGCGCACCTCGCGCAGGGTGTCGAGCCCCGAGAGCCCCGGCATGCGAATGTCTAGGAGCACCACGTCGAAGTCGCTCTTCGAGAGGGCGTCCAAAGCCTCCTCGCCCGAAGCGGCGGGCGTCGAGTCGAAGCCCATGCGCGCGACCTGATCGGACACGAGCTTGCGCAGCACGGTGTCGTCATCGACGACCATCACGCGAATTTTTCTGCTCATAAGGACAGTGATAAGTGACGTGTGACAAGTGCAAAGCAGGCAGAAGTCGGTCGGGAGCGCATCTTAACATTTCCGGCGCGCCGCGTGTCCACTAAGTTCCTCACTGTTTTTCGGGAGTCCGCCTCGGGAGCCAGAGGCGGAAGCGGCTGCCCTTCCCGGGTTTGGACTCGACGGTGAGCGCGCCGCCGAGAGCTTCGGCCAGCGTGAGCGAGATGGCGAGGCCGAGCCCCGAGCCGCGGCCCGGGTCTTTGGTGGTGAAGAACGGGTCGAAGACGCGCGCCAGCGTCTCGGGCGCGATGCCGGGGCCGGTGTCGGCGACCTCGACGCGCACGCGCTCGCCGTCGAGCAGCGTGGAGACGCGCACGGCGCCGCCCTCGCCCGCCGCGTCGAGCGCGTTGGCGAGCAGGTTGTCCAAGACCTGTCGCACCATCGCCTCGTCGGTGGCGACCTCGCCGACCGAGCGGGTCGGCCTCGACCTCGACGCTGACGCTGCCCTTCCTCACGCCCCCGCCGCTCGAAGAGCTGCGCGGCCTGCGCGACGACGCGGTTGAGGTCGACGGGGTCGCGGCGCGCGCGCTTCTGGCGCGAGAGGTCGAGCAGGCCGCGCGTGATCTGCTTGCAGCGCAGCGCCTGGCGGACGATCTCTTCGAGGTAGTAGTCCCACTGCCTCTCGCCGGCGGCGCGCGCCGTCGCGGGGTCGGACTTGATGTCGCGCAGCGTCGCCTCGGCGCAGGTGGTGATGGCGGCGAGCGGGTTGTTGATCTCGTGCGCGACGCCCGCGGCCAACTGCCCGATGGTCGCCAGACGGCGCGAGCGCGCGAGCTGCTCCTGCACCTCCGCCAGCGTCGTGATGTCGCTCCACGTAATCACGCTCCACGAAGAAGGAGTCTGGAACCCGGGCTGTTGAGAGTCGTCGGCTGGACTCGGACTCCAGCTTCCGACTCCAGACTTGAGAGCGGCGCGACGGCGACGAGGTAGCGGCGGCCGTCCTCGGCCTGTAGCTCGAAGGAGCTGATCGTGCGGGGCGTGCCCGGCCGCATGTGGTAGGCGGCGGCGCGCTCGCCGAAGAGTCGCGCGAACGCCTCGGCGCAGGACATGCCGACCACGTCCGAGGGGTGGCAGGCCCATCGCCTCGGCCGCGGCCATGTTGCAGCGCACGACGCGCATCCGGTCGTCGTGGACGATGATGCCGTCGGGGATGGCGTCGAAGGTCTGCTCCCAGACGCGCTTGGCCGCGCCGAGCGTGTCGAGCAGGCGCGCGTTGTCGAGCGCGAGCGCGGCCATGTCGGCGAGCCCTTCCAACTGCTGCCGCTCCTCGGCGGTGAAGCGGTGGTGCTCGCGGAAGCCGACGGCGAGGATGCCGAGGCTTTCGCCGCGCGCGCGCAGGCGCGCGATGGCGAGGTCGCGCACGCCCTCGGCGCTGTGGAGCGGGAACTCGCTCCGGGCAGGTCGCCGGCCAGACCGCGCACCTCGAAGATGGGCTCGTCCTCTTCGCGGTCGAAGGCGGCGGCGCGCTCGGCGAACTCGCCGCGCACGGGGTTGACGACATCGAGCCCGCCCGGCTCGAGACGCTGCGGAAGCCGCTCGTCGCCAGCCACGTGATGGTGCGCTCGGACTCGGAGAAGCTGGCGATGCTCGGCCGTGTCGGCGCGCAGGATGCGCCTGACGGTCTCGACCACCGTGTCGAGCGTGGCCGCGCCCTCCGCGCGCCTGCTGTCTCTGCTCTCTGCCATCTCGCCCTTATCTTGCCAGAATCGACCGCTACTGTCCCTTATATACGCTCCCCGCGGCCGTCCGGTTACAAAGCCTTGCGGCGCCGGGGCGGGCCGCGTCGTAATTTTCTTTCACCTGACGCAGGCGCTCCGCCCGCCCGGAGTGACGTTTGACGCGCGAACCCGCTGTTTTCCTGAGAGAGACCGGCGGCACGCACCTTGCCCAGGCGGGGCGTGGCCGGTGAAGTTATGAACGTCGAAAACCAACTAACGCAGAGCGAGAAGGATGCCACGGAGGTTGTTCGTCATGAAGAGAGTTGCGGAAGTTTTGGGCTGGCTCACGGCGGTCGCCCTCTTCGCGTTCGCCAGTCACGCGGTCTTCGCCGCGGGGCAGGCCGGGCGCGGCGGCTCGCAGGACGACCCGAACGCGCGGCGCGAGCGCACGCGCACGGCGCGGAGCCGCGAAGACATGAGCCCGGGCTCGCTCGTCCGCGAGGCGCGCACCGTCTACGTCGCGGAGAACCGGCACGTCGAGAAGAAGTACCTCGAATACAAGCTCGGCAAGTACGACGAGTTGCGCGACTGGGGCCTGATGCTCGTCGCCGACCCGGCCGTCGCCGACCTCGTCATCACCATCGACAAGACGGCGCTCAACTACATCTTCACGCTCACCGACCGGCGCACCTCCGTCATCGTCACCAGCGGCAAGTGCGTCGCCGTCAACGGCCGCCTCGCCGCCGAGTACCTCGGCAAAGAGATCGTCAAGAAGATTAAGGACGTGCGCGCCTCCGGCGACGGCGGACGCCGCCGCAACCGCGACCGCGACGACTCGGACGAAGACGACGAGTGGAGCGAGTCGAACTAAACTCTCTCGCCCCGCGGGCGGAAAGGTTCTGAAGCGATGAACGCGAAGAGATTGTTGGAGGCGCTCGTGGCCGCTGCCCTCCTGGGCTGCGGCGCGGCGCACGGGCAGGCCGAGTCGCAGAAGACAGAGGTCACGGTGCGCCCCTCGCAGGGCGTGGAGCAGCGCGTCGCCGACGAGTTGAAGGAGAAGGAGCTGCGCAAGGCGGCCGAGGAGCGGCTCGCGGCCGAGCAGTCGGCGCGTCTCGCCGAGCAGAGCCCGCGGGCTCTGCTCGCGCGGGCGCGCACGGTCTACATCTCTTCCGACACCTCCTACTTCGAGGAGGCACAGCTCCAGAACGAGTTGCGCAAGCGCGACGAGCTGGAGGCGTGGCGGATGGTCATCGTGGACGGCTACCCGGCGAGCAGCGTCGCGGACATCCTCGTCGAGATCGACCGCCCGCTCTTCACCTTCACCTTCACCTACGAAATCGTGGACAGGGCGACGGGCATCGTGCTCGCCACCGGCAAGGTCACGGCCGTAGACGGCAACGCCGCCGCGCCGAAGCTCGCCTCCCGCATCGTCGAGGAGATGCGGAAGGCGCGCGGCGAGTCGAAGGAGAAGAAGCAGACGGGTCAGAGTTAGCTCCGCCCGACACGCAAAGAAGTCCGGGCCTTAAACCCTTAAACCTTCAGACGGAGGTTACTTCGTGAGTCACAGAATCTTCTTCACGCTGCTCGTCACGCTCTTCGTCGCTTCGTCTGCGGCTCGCGCGCAGACGGGCGACGGCCGGACGTTGAGGCTCACCGGGCCGAGGTCGGCGCGTTCTATACGGGCGTCAGCGCTTGAGGGCTTCGGCGAGACGGTCAACGGGCTCGGAGGCCGCTTCGGCTACAACTTCAACAAACACCTCGCGCTCGACACGGAGTTCAGCTTCTTCCCCGAGACGCACCTCGGCAACAGCAGTCCGGCCAGAAGACGCAGGCGTTCGCCGGCATCAAGGCCGGCGCGCGCTCGAACCGCGTCGGACTCTTCGCCAAGTTGAGACCGGGCGTGATGTTCATCGGCGAAGTGACCTCGGGCTTCAACTGTAACAGCAGCGGCCTCGGCCAGACGTGCCGCCCCAGCCATAACAACCTGGCCCTCGACGCGGGCGGCGTCCTCGAACTCTACCCGTCTGCGCGCGCCATCGTCCGCCTCGACGCGGGCGACACCATCGTCCGCATACGCAACGCGACGCGCGGCGTCCTCGGGAGCCCGACCGCCGTCAGCGACACCACGCACAACTTCCAGTTCAGCGTCGGCTTCGGCTACAGGTTCTAGAGACGTTCACGATTCATGACGAAGAAAGGGGCGGCCGCTCGTAAAAGCGGCCGCCCCTTCTTTTCGAGTGACGCTAGAAACTCAGTCCGCCTTCGGCGCGGCGGCGCGCACCTCCGGCGGAGACGCCGGCCTCGTACTTCTTGAAGTTCTCGTTGAAGCGGCGGGCGAGGTCGTGCGCCTTCTCGTCGTAGCGCGCGCCGTCCTTCCACGTGCCGCGCGGCTCAAGCACCTCGGACGGCACGTCGGGGCAGGAGACGGGGACGTGGACGCCGAAGACCGGGTCGGGGCGCGTCTCGACCTGCGCGAGCGAGCCGTTGAGGATGGCGCGGATCATGGCGCGCGTGTGCTTGATCTTCATGCGCTGACCCTCGCCGTAGGGGCCGCCCGACCAGCCCGTGTTGACGAGCCAGCAGTCGGCCTTGTGCTCCTGAATCTTCTCGCCCAGCAGGTCGGCGTAGACGCCCGGGTGCAGCACCATGAAGGGCGCGCCGAAGCAGGTCGAGAAGGTCGCCTGCGGCTCGGTCACGCCGCGCTCGGTGCCCGCGACCTTCGCCGTGTAGCCGGAGAGGAAGTGGTACATCGCCTGCTCGGGCGTCAGCTTCGCGACGGGCGGCAGCACGCCGAAGGCGTCGGCCGTGAGCATGATGATGTTCGACGGGTGCCCGCCGTAGCCCTCGGGCACGATGTTCGGGATGCGAGGTCAGCGGATAGGCCGCGCGCGTGTTCTCGGTGCGCGAGGCGTCGTCGAGGTCGGGCGACGCGCGTCGCGGGGTCGAAGACGACGTTCTCCATCACGGTGCCGAACATGCGCGTCGTGCGGTAGATGTCGGGCTCGGCCTCCGCGGAGAGCTTGATGACTTTGGCGTAGCAGCCGCCCTCGAAGTTGAAGACGCCGTCGTCGCACCAGCCGTGCTCGTCGTCGCCGATGAGGCGGCGCTCGGGGTCGGCGCGAGAGCGTCGTCTTGCCCGTCCCCGACAGCCCGAAGAAGACGGCCACGTCGCCCGCGTCGCCGACGTTGGCCGAGCAGTGCATCGACATCACGCCGCGCTGCGGCAGCAGGTAGTTGAGGATCGTGAAGACCGACTTCTTCGTCTCGCCCGCGTAAGAGGTGCCGCCGATGAGGACGAGGCGCTGCGCGAAGTCCATCAGGATGAAGGTCTCGGAGCGCGTGCCGTCGGTCGCGGGGTCGGCCTTGAAGCTCGGGATGTTGATGACGGTGAACTCGGGCGCGTGCTCCGCCTCGCCCGCGTCGTCGTTGATGAACATCGTGCGCGCGAAGAGCGAGTGCCACGCGAGTTCCGTGATGATGCGCACGGGCAGTCGGTAACGCGGGTCGGCGCCCGCGTAGGTGTCCTGCACGAACAGCTCGCGGGTCGAGGCGTGGCGCATCATGCGTTCGCGCAGGCTGTCGAACTTCTCCTGCGGGAACTCCTTGTTGACCTCGCCCCAGAAGACCTTGCTCCTCGCTGGCGGGCTCGCGGACGATGGCCTTGTCCTTCGCGGCGCGCCCCGTGTGCTCGCCCGTGTCGACGAGCAGCGCGCCGTGCGCCGAGATGATGCCCTCGCCGCGGCGCGCGACGATCTCGTAGAGCTCGGGGTGTTCAGGTTCCAGTAGACATCCGACTGGGGGCGGATGCCGAGCGCGTCGAGCCCCACGTCGCTGCGCCTGACGCCCGTGCTCGCGCGCCACGCTCTGTTTAATGGCGGCCATAAGTTCTCCTGTGTAAAAACGTTGAATGGTAAATAGTGAATGGTGGCGTAAGACGTCCTCCACCATTCACTATTTACTATTCACCATTCACTTCTTCTTTGTTGACCTCTTGAACAAATTCGGGGCCGACGCACGACAGGAGCGCGTGCCGGCGGCGTGCGGCGGCGGCGCTCCTGTGGCGTTGACTGAATAGACTGTGGCCCCGTCGGCTATAACTGCTTGTCCTTCTCTCGCCGCTCCTCGACCAGCTCGCGCAGCGCGACCGCGAGGTCGCGGGCGGCACGTTCGAGACGTTCGGCGCAACCCTCCAGCTCTTCGACGCCGCCCGGGTTAGAACGAGCGGCGACCGCCGCCAGCGCGTCGTCGGTCTGCGAGTTAAGGCGTTCCGCCGCCGACTGTACCTCTTGCTCCGCGCGTGTGAGCGGCTTCGAGGGAGATGTTGAACCTTGTGTACTCACCAAAATCAGCCCTGCTTGTTGATTAGAATTGCTCGGCCCGCGTCGGCCACCCGGCCCCGCCCGGCCCGCGCGCCTCAGAGGATTTCCCGGCGCGCCCGACAAAGATAACAGAATGAGTTCGACTCCGCCACGTCTTACCGGCCCGCGCGCACATTTCAGGGAAAGAGGCCGCCGCCCGCCCGACCCGAAAGGGTATAATCGCGCCCCGCAAGCGCGGCCGGAAGAAAAACCAGATCAGGGAGCCACGGGCGGGGCGCCGCGGTCAGTCTGAAGCCCGCCACGGCCGACGACCTGAAGCGGCTCGAAGCCGTACGGAAGATGATGAGCGTCGTGCCGGGCAGGGAGGAGTTCAAGGCGAGCGAGTGGCGCGTCATCGAAGCGCACCGCACGCCGCGGAGCGTGCAGCGTCTGCTCACGGGGATGAGGTACAACCGCGAGCGGGAGGGCGGGACGCTCCGCAGTTTCCGCGAAGTCATGCGCCGCGGCGAGGCCCATTGCCTGGAGGCGGCGCTCGTCGCGGCCGTCATCTTGGAGCAGCACGGCTACCCGCCGCTGCTTTTGAGCCTTGAGTCGCAGGACTTGCTCGACCACGTCCTCTTCGTCTACCGGCGGGAGGGGCGCTGGGGTTCCGTGGCGCGCTCGCGCGATTTGGGCTTGCACGGGCGGCGGCCGGTCTTCCGCAGTCTGCGCCACCTCGCCTACAGCTACTTCGAGCCCTACGTGGACACGACGGCGCGCCTCACCGGCTACGGGCTTGGCGAGCATGTACGAGCTGGGCGGCTACGACTGGCGCTTCTCGCCGCGCAACGTCTGGAAGGTCGAGCGACACCTGCAAGTGATCCCGCACAAGCCCCTTCCCTCCTCCGAGCGCCGCTACCGCCAACTCCTCGCCCGCTACGAAGAGTGGCACGCGCGACACCCCGACCGCTCTCCCGACTACTTCGACAGCCGCGTCAACTGGGTGCGTTGAGGGAGCGTGAACCGTAAACCGTCAACCGTGACAAGAGAAAGCAGTCCCTATCTCGTCACGGTTCGCGGTTCACGCTCCTCTCATCGCCCACAGCACGGCCCACAGGAGCACTGTGAGGAGGCCGTGTGTGAATAGATTGAGGGCGAGGGCGGCGCGGCCGCGCTCGTGGAGGGCGAGGCGGAGGAGGCCGCCCGCGGCGCGTGCCACGCTGGCGCGCAGCCCCGCGAGCGGCGCGTGCGCATGGTGCGCGCCGTAGGTGGAGGATGGCGCGTAGACCGGACGCGGCGCGTGCGGGCCGTCTGAGGTGGCGCACGAGTCGGCGGTAGAGGAAGCGTCGCGCGCGGCGCGTCCGCCGGAAGAGGCCGAGCACAAAGAGCGCGACCAGCCCGACGACGGACCAACGCAGCGCCGCGACCGTCCAGCGCCGCGCGCGCCCGCCGTAGACCTCGCCGAACAGCTCCCACGCCTGCCCCGACGCGCAGCTCCGCCCGCTTGAGCTTCAGCCGCGCACGCTCGACGCCGGTCAACTGCCTCGGCTTCGGGGGCGCGGGCCACGCCGGTTCGCCCGAGACGGTGCGCGTCGAGGGCTTCCACTCGCCCGCGGCCGGCAGACGGTACTGCGGGTACTCGCGCCGCACGTCGGCGAGCGTGACGAGTCGCCCTCCCGCGTGCAGTCCGCGTTCGTCGTACATCGCGCGCCAGTAGCCGTTGAAGTTCGACAGACGCTGGTGGCAGAGGACGGCCGTGTAGAGCGAGTCGCGCGCGGCGCGCGTGCGCGGGTAGAGCCGCACCACTTCGAGGTAGAGCGCGAGCGCACGCGCCGCCCCCTCGTGCTCCTGCACGTAGTCCCAAACCTTCTGCGCCTCGGCCGGCGCGCGGTAGCTCGACTCGCCGAGCGCCTTAATCATCTCGGCGCGCATACCGCGCCACGCCGCCGGGTTGTAGAAGAGCAGTTCGCCCTCGTAGAAGTAGCTCGCCAACTGGTACAGGGCCTCCGCGCGCTCGTCGTCGCCGCGCGCGCGTTCAACGTCGGCCTGCAAGCGTTCGAGGTCCGAGAGCGTCCGCATGTCGCGCATGAGCCAGTCGGCGTAGACGCGCGTGTCGCGCGCGCGGGCGGGGCCGCCCTCCACGCCCGCGAAGGGCGCCGTGTCGGGCTCTTCGTAGTCCACCCAGAAGTCGTGTCGGAAATTCATCTTCGGGTGAACGGGGCCGGACTCCGAGTCGGAGTTGCGGTAGCCGAAGTGCGCGCTCGAAAGGTAGTAGCTGTCCGCGTTGGTGCGCACGCGCGAGAAGGCGGCGCGCGCCTCCGCGTAGCGTCCGGCGCGCATGAAGCGCAGCCCCGACGCGTAGAGCAGTTCGTCGCGCCGCGGCGAGGCGTCGTGCCGCGCGACGAAGGAGGCCAACTGGTCGGGCGTCAACAGCACGTCCACGAAGTAGGCCACGTCCGGGTCGTATCCGATCAGGAGGTACTGTTCGAGCGCGCCTTCGAGGTCGCCCGCGTCCTCGGCCGCGACCGCCGCCAGCTCGCCCGCGCGCCGCGCCAGCGCCGAACGCGGCGACGCGGCCGCCGCGCGCCCGAGCGACCTGCGCGCCGCCGCGTAGTCCTTCAGGTAATACTCGGCCAACCCTTCGGCCCACAGGGCGCGCGCACGCTCCTCGCCGCCCACCCCCGAGGCCAGCGCCCGCCGCGCCGCTTCGAGCGCGGGCTTCGGCCGCCCGAGTTCGAGCTGCGCGCCGGCGAGCCTGACGAGGAACGCCCCGCCCACGCGCGCGCCCGGGTAACGCGCGACCATGCGCGAGGCGAAGTCGGCCGCGCGCCTTAGCTCCGCCTGCTCGGCGCTCGCGCGCAGCGCCCACGAGTGCTGCTCACGCCTGCGTTCACATTCGCCCTGGTACGGCCCCTCGGGGCAATCGTCCTCCTCTTCGTCCTCGCTCGGGACGTGCAGGTCGTCGCCGGCAACGTAGTTGTAGACGCTGTGGTAAGCGTACGTGAGCGCCGCTTCGGGCTCGTCCTCAAGGTCACGCTCCAGCGCGTCGAGGTCCGCCGCGCCGGCGCGGTGACGCACGAGCCGGAGCGAGACCGCGGCCACGTCGCGCGCCCGAGGGTTACCGTCGTCGGCGAGCAGCCGGTAGTACCCGGCGAGCGCGCCGGCCGTGTCGCCCACGCGGTAGTCGAGGTAGGCGAGCCAGCCGCGCGCGTCCGGCGCGTAGCGGCCGCGCGGGTAGTCCGCGAGCAGTTGCTTGAAGTTCTTCCGCGCGCGCACCCAACCCTCGTCGCGGCACTCGGGCGCGCGACACGGGTCTTCGACGGTGGCCGCCTCGCCGCCCAGGTAGACACCGCTCGACAGCATCGCCACGCGCCCCGCCATGAAGAGCGCCGCCTCGCGCTTCTCGCCGCGCGGGTGCAGGCGTGCGACCGACTCGAAGGCTTCGTACGCGTCCTCGCCCGTGCGCCGTGTAGACGCACGCGGCGCGCAGGTAGGCGACGTTGTCGGCGAGGTTCGGGTCGCGCTCGGCCGCGTGGAGCCGCGCCTCGACCTGCTCGTCCCACTCGCGGATGTCGGTCGCGCGCTCATCCTTGCGCGCGAGGCTCGCCTGCGGCTCGGCCGTCGGCTCGCTGTGCTGCGAGCCCTGCTCCCCGGGCGTGACCTTCAACCCCGCGAGCCGCCCGTCGTAGGCGGCTCGCGCTTCGAGGTACGAGCGCACATCCGCGGGCCGGGAGCCGCGGTCGAGCGCGTCGAGCGCGTCGAGGCGGTCGAGCGCGGAGTTGCGCCGGTCGCGGCAGTCAACCCGCACCATCCATCCTTCGCACATCGACCCCGCCGTGCGCTCGACGTAACGGGCGAGCAGCCGGCGCGCTTGCTCAAGCTCGCCCGCAACGAATGCCGAGTCCGCATCCTCCCAGAGCTTGTTGACCTCATTCAGTTGCTCCTCGTACGACGACCCTTCATCCTCCGCCGCGGCGGCGACGACGCCTGAGTCCGACGGCAGCGGCGGCAGGCGCGTGCGCCACGCCTCAGCGTTGTAGCCGAAGCGCACGGAGTTCCCGAACCCACTCCACCCGCAGCCCCACGCCGCGCCCGCGCAGGCGGCGAGCGCGAGCAGCAGCAGGCCGAACACAGACCCGCGCGGGACGCGCGGCGCAACTCGCGCGGCGACCGACCCGGCCCGCGCGTTCGACACCTGGCCCGCCGGCGCTTGACCCACGCGGCGCAGCTTCCGGCGCAGCCGCATCACGCGCCGCAGACGCAGTATGCGCAGGCGCGCCGGACTAAGACGCGCGCTCCCAGAAGGCTCACGCCTGATGTTTGAGTCGAGACTCATCGCCCCTCCACCCCGTTCGTGCTCAAGCTCTTGACCCGCTCCCACACGCGCCCGTCGTCGCGGCGCACGGCGACTCTCGCTTCGAGCGCGCCCGGCGCCCCGCCCTCGAAGCTCAGGCCCGCGCGCGCACGCGCCCCCGCGGGCCACACGCGCGCGCCCAGACGCACCACGCCCGCGCGCGGCGCGCCGCAAGGTTGCAGCCCCGCCCGCGTCTCGCACAGCGTCTCGAACGTCTCGAAGCCTTCGAGCCCCGTCACGCCGCGCACGCTCCCGCGCGGCACGCGCAGCGTCACGGTGAGCGCGCCCGCGCCGTAGACCCCGCCCGACGCGCCGTCGTTCTCCGCCGTCAACAACAGACGATTCCCCGTCGCCCCTCCTTCGTCGAAAGCGCCCGCGCTCAGAGAGGTCGAGAACTCCGGCTCGCGGTCCGCGAGCGCGGCGGCGATCTCTTTCAGACGGAGCGTGGTCGCGTCGCCGCGCGTGGGCAGTCGGAAGAGACAGATGCCGAGCAGCTTGTCGCCCGCGCGCTCGCGTACCCCCCGGACGCTCGCGCGCAAGCTGACTCGCTGCCCGGCACCTCAAGGACGATCTGTTCGCCCGCGCGCGCCGTCAGCCCGTCGATGACCGTGTCGGAGCGCACGCGGAAAACGTATCGCCACTCGCCCGCGGGCGGCGCCGCACCCGCGCGCGCGCCGTCTCCCTCGACGCCCGCGCCGAACGCGCGCCGCCCGACGAGTTCGAGGTTCGGGTCCGACGCCACGCGCGCCGGGTCGAGGTCTCCGCGCAGCTCGACGAGTTGGCCGTGCGCGTCGTAGACCAACGCCTGGCCGTAGGCGGCGAGCCCCGCGTAGAAGGGCTCGCCCAGCTCGCGCGCGCGTCTCGACGCCGCGCGCGACATCGAGCGGCGAAGCGATGGGGATGGCGCGCCCGACGGTCGCGGGAATCTCCGCGCCGTAGAACTGCGGCGCCCAGAAGTCCACCTCCGCGAGCACGCCCGCAAGCTCCTTCGACTCCATCCACGTCGGCAGCCCCGTCACCGAGAGCTTCACGCCCGCGGGCAGCGCGAAGCGCGTCTCGCGCAGCACGCTCCGGTAGCGCGGCAGCAGACGCGTCGGCACGTCGAGGTCGAGTTGCAGACCCAAGACCCGCGCGCCGTCACGCTCGGCGCGCGCCGTGTCCGCGCGAAACGTCTCGACCACGCATGCGGCCAGGGCCTTCTCGTCCACGCGCTCGAACTCTTTGAGGAGCCGCGGCGTCGCGTTGTAGACGAGGTGCAGTTCACAGCCTTGCGGCATCACTCCCGCGACGGCCCGCACGCGCCCGACGCCTCCCGACTTCATCAACTCGAACTGTCCCGCGCGCAGGAAGAGCGTGCGCGCGCCCGTCTCGGCGGCGGCGCGCTCGACCTCGTCCCGCGTCGGCGCCTCCGCGCGCCACGACCAGAACGCGACGGGCACTTCGCCCGGCCCCCACGCGCGCGGCGCGTGCGCACGGCGCCAGCCCGCCGCCACGAGCATCAACGCGGGCACCGCCGCGGCGGCCGCGAGCAGCCTTAACAGTTTGCGCCCGCGTGAGAGTCTCCCGAACATCGCTTTGAAGATGAGTGCGGGGCGCGCCCTCCCCAGTGCGCGCCCCGCGTCCGTGGGCACAGCCGACGTAACCCCGGCCGGACTGCGAAAACTGCCGGGGCCGCCGTGCCGTGTGTGATTATCCGCGAACGCGAAATTTCCGCGACGCGGGCAACAACAGCGCGCGCGCGTGCCGCGTGCCCCGTGCGCCTGTGTCTCTCCCAACCCGCGCGTGTGTGGCTAACCACATTGACCCGCGCGCGGCCTCGCGCGATTGTTAGCGCGCCGTTTTGAGAATGTGTTAGAGGAGGGCGCGTGATGAGCGTGTTGGAGGCTTTGACGAAGCTCGTCGTCGGGATGAGCCGGTTCGGCGACCACCTGCTGAGCAGGAAGGTCAGCGGCGTCATCGTCGCGGCGCTCGCCTTCGCCTGCGGCGCGGGCCTCGCTTGCGTGCTGAAGCGTGAGGCCCGGCCGGCACCCGCCGCGAAGAGTTCCGCGGCACCGGCCGTCGCTTCAAACCCTTGTGCGGAGACGGCACCGCCCACGCCCGTCGCCGACGCGCCCGTCGGGCACAACCCGGACCACCGCGGCGGCCCCGCGCCGACGCCGGATGGCGTGACGGCGCGGCGAGGGACTAGAATGCTCTGGCACGTCGAGACGCCGCCCGACGCCGAGCTTCGGGTCGTCGGGTCGAAGGTCTACGCCGTGACCAGGACCCGAGACCGAATCCTTTTGAAAGAGTTGGACGTGCCGCAGCATTAGCCCGAGCCCGCGCTTCGGCCGCCCCCGCCTATGTCCATCCTGATTGCCGAAGACAACGTCGCGCAGCGGCGCTACCTGCGGGAACTGCTGGAGCGCGAGTTCGCCGCACACGCCCCCGTCATCGAGGCCGCCGACGGCGAGGAGGCCGTCCGCACCGCTTTGAAGGAGCGGCCCGAGCTGTGCGTCTTCGACATCCAGATGCCGCGGCTCTCGGGCGTCAAGGCGGCGCGCGCCATCTGGCGCGACTTCCCCTCGGCGCGCATCATCTTCTGGACGCAGTTCGCGCACGAGGTCTACATCAACGAGCTGCGCAAGATCGTCCGCGCGGTCGAGCCGCAGCCCGCCTACGGCTTCATCCACAAGAACAACCCCGAGAGTCGCTTCCTGCGCTTCGTCGCCGCCGTGCTCGAAGACGGCGCCGACATGATCGACCCGGCCTTCAAAGACTCCTTCAAGCGGCCGCTCCTCACCGAGTTCGAGGCCGAGGCGCTCTACTACCTCGCGCTGGGCCTGTCGAACTGGGCCATCGCGCGCAAGTGTGCGCTCTCTCTGCGCGGCGTCGAGAGCCGGCTCGCCACGCTCTACGAAAAGCTCTTCGTCTCGACGCCCGAGGGCACGCCGCACGAGGCTTACGACAAGCTCGCCTACAACATGCGCACGCGCGCCTTCTTCGAGGCGCTGCGCCGCGGCCTCATCAACTCCGACGAGCTTGAGAAGGCCGCCGGCGACCTCGAACACTGGATCGAACGCGACCGCAAGCGCTTCCTCGACGAACACAAGTGAGAACAGTAGGCGGTAGGCAGATGGCAGTAGGCAGTAAGCTGAAAGCAAAGAGAAGGCAGGGACTCCGTGCCGTCCGTCGTCCGCCGACTGCTTACTGCCTACTGCTTACCGTCTTCTGTCTTCTTCTTCCTGCCTACTGTCTACTGCCCACCGCCTACTCCCTTGAACGGAACGAGACGGCGACGACGCTCCACCGCTGGGGCGCGGTGACGCTCTTCCACGGGCTCCCTTCCGATCAGGTGCGCGCGGTGGCGCAGGACGCAGAGGGGCAGATGTGGTTCGGCACCGACGCGGGGCTCGCGCGCTACGACGGCCGCCGCGTGCAGTCTGTGACGAGCCGAGGGGCTGGCGGGGCCGCGCGTGCGCGCGCTCGCCGCGGGGCCGGACGGCGCGCTGTGGGTCGGCGCCGACAGCGGCGCGTACGTCCGCCCGCCCGGCTCGCAGCAGTTCCGCCGCGTCGAGGAGACGCGCGACAAGTCCGTCCTCGCCGTCGCCGTCGCGGACGCGCCCGGCCGCGCCTTCATCTCGACCGCCGACGGGCTCCTCTTCGAGTGCCTCCTGCGCGAGGGCGGCGCGCTCGAAGTGACCCAGGTCGAGCAGCGCCTGACGGTCGCGCCCGGCAAGCCGCAGGGGTTCGAGTTGACCGGCCTCGCGTACGACGGCAAGACCGTCGTGGTCGGGACGCACGGCCGCGGGCTGATGACGTTCGAGCCCGGCGGCGAGCGAAGGAGATCGCCGCGCGGCCGCGCACCTTCTACGTCGAGGCGCTGGCGCGCGACTCGGCGGGCGCGCTCTACTACGGCGTGCAGACCCCCGCCTCCGACAGCGGCATCTTCAAGATCGAGGGCGGCAACTTCGCGCGGCCGTCGAAGGTCGCGGGCGTCGCCACGGGCAAGGTGACGGCGCTCGCGGCCGCGCCGGGCGGCGAGCTGTACGCGGGCACCGAGGCGCGCGGCGTCTTCCGCCTGAAGAACGGGCGCGTCGTCGAGCGCTTCACGTTCGAGGGGACGGCCGGGGGCCTGCGCTCCGACACGGTCAACGCCGTCTTCGTGGACCGCGAGGGCGTCGTCTGGTTCGGCACGCCGCGCGGCGTCTGCCGCTACGACCCGCGCGGCGTGCGCGTCGAGCAGCTCTCGTCGGAGGCCGGAGTCGAACTTCATCCGCACGCTCTACCGCACGCCCGCGGGCCGACTGCTGGCGGGCACGAGCCGCGGGCTCTTCGCGCGCGACGACGCCGGCGGCGGGCGCGTGGCGCGAGGTCGCGGAGGTCGCGGGCAAGACCGTCTACGCGGTCGCCGAGGACAGCCGCGGACTCCTCCTCGTCGGCACGAACGCGGGGCTCTTCGTCGGCCTGCAAACGGAAGGGCTCAAGGCGAAGTCGCCCGTGCGTCTCGCGCCGGAGGAGAAGGCGAAGGACGCGGGAGAGGCCGCCAAGAAGCCGGCCGGAGGCGTCGAGGAGAAACCTCCGGGCGTCGATGAGAAGCGCTCGGTCGCAAATGAGAGTCCGGTCGGTGAAGTCGGTGAGACCGAAACCGCCGGGGGCGTGACGAAGGGCGGCGAGGCGCCGGCCGCGACGCCGGAGAAGGGCGCGGAGGCGGCCCAGACGAAGAAGGTCGCGGAGCCGGCGCTGAGCGGCAGCGTGCGCGCCATCGCGCGCTTCGCGGGCGGCGTCTACGTCGCGTCCTACGGGCGCGGGCTCGAACGCTTCCTCGGCCCCGGGCGGCGCGAGCTGGTCTGGCCGCGCGCGGGTCAGGACGAGCGCGGCCGCGAGGTCGTCAGCCTCTACGCCGACGAGTCGCGGGGCCGCCTCTGGGTCGGGACGGCCAACGCGGGCGTCTTCTACTTCGACGGCTCGACGGTCAAGGCCGAGCCCGCGCTCGCGCCGCTCGGGCAGAGCACGGTCTGGGGCGTCTCTTACGCCGAGGGCTGGCTCTGGCTCGCCACCTCGCGCGGCCTCTACGCGCTCGGCCCCGGCGGCAGGTTCGTCGCGCTCGTCGGCGGCGTTGACGCGCGCGCCGTCGTCGCCTCGGAAGGCGCGGGCGTGCCGCGGGCCTGGTGCGTGACGGCGGGCATCGGGCTTCTGCGCGTCGTGCTCGACGAGCAGTTCGGCCCCATCGCCTCGCGCCTCGGCACCGAGCAGGGGCTCCCGACCGACAACGCCTTCGCGGTGCTGCGCGCGCAGGGTGAGACGGCCGAGACGCTCCTCGTCGGCACGACGGGCGGGCTCGCGCGCTACGAGCCGGGGACGCTCGCGCCGGTCTTAAGACTCGTGCGCGTCACCTCCTCGCGCGCCATCCAGCCCGAAGAGTTGCAGGGCGGCGGGCTCCGGCTTCAGTACCCGCAGAACGGGCTCGCGCTCGACGTGGCGGCCGCCGCGAGCCGGACGTTCCCCGAGCAGTTCTTCTACGCCTTCACGCTGCGCGACGCGAAGGGGCAGCGTCGTCAACAGAAGCTCTCGCGCGACTCGCAGTTCCAGGCCGAGTCGCTCGCGGCCGGCGCCTACACCGTCACGGCGCGCGCCTACACCCTCGACCTCGTCCCTTCCGACACGCTGGTTCTCAACTTCGAGGTGGCGCGCGCGCCGTTCCCGCGCACCATCGTCGCGCTCTCGGTGCTGCTCGCCTTCGCGCTCGTCGCGCTCGTCTGGGCCTTCCTGCAACACCGGCGCGTCGTGCGCAGCCGCGAGGAGTTGCAAGAGGCCAACCACCAACTCGCCGCCGCGCGCCTCCAGCTCGCCAGCGAGGCCGAGGCCGAGCGCCGCCGCATCGCGCGCGACCTCCACGACCAGACGCTCGCAGACCTGCGCCGCCTGCTCCTGCTCACCGACGAGATGCAGCAGCCCGGCGGGGCCAACGGCGCACAGGGCGCGCTCGTCGCATCGACTACGGGGACGACCGGCGACGACGGTCGCCGACGCGCCGCGCCTGCGCGCGGAGATCGAGTCGATCTCGCAGGAGGTGCGGCGCATCTGCGAAGACCTCTCGCCGTCGGTGCTTG
Source organism: uncultured Acidobacteriota bacterium (assembly GCA_963726735.1). Lineage (GTDB taxonomy): Bacteria > Acidobacteriota > Blastocatellia > Pyrinomonadales > Pyrinomonadaceae > QHXN01. Next base: position 121,839 of record CAVSDM010000016.1, on the reverse strand, counting down.
AGAACGTCGGTTTCGCCGCCGCGCTCGAATGGGCCGTGACCTCGGCCTGCGCGCAGCAGCCCGCCGCGCACAGGTTCGCTTACGACTTCGTGTGCGACGAAGACCTCGAAGAGCGTCTGGCGCTCGCGCCCGGCGTGCAGATGCAGGTCTACCGCATCGTGCAGGAGGCCGTGAGCAACGTCTGCCGCCACGCGGAGGCCGAACGCGTCTCCTTGAGCGTCCACCTCGACGACGCGGGCGACTTCCTCCTCAAGCTCTCGGACGACGGCCGCGGCTTCGACGCCGACAACAAGCGCGCGCTTGAAGGGTCGCGGCCTCGCCGGCATCCGCGCGCGCGCCTCGCTCATCGAGGCCGAGGCCGGGTGGACGCGGCGCGAGGGCGGCGGCACGGTCTTCACCCTGCGCAAGCGCGCGGCCGAGCGCCGCGGAGACCCCTCGAAGTGAGGCGCGGCGCACGCCGGGCGGCAAAAAAGCGCTATAGCGCGCGGCCGTGTTCGTGATAATCTCTGCGCCGTTTTCCTACGAGCGTGTCCGCCGGACATTCTGAAGTCTTATGCCGCCAACACTGAGACGCTTATTCAAGTCGCTGCCCCTCGCCTGTGCGCTTGCGGGCTGCCTGCTGCCCTCGGCCCCGGTGCTCGGCCGGCAGGAGCCGACGCGGCCGCCGCAGGAGGACGCCGCCGCGCAGGACGACGAGGAGACCGTCCGCATCGAGACGGAGTTGATCCAGACCGGCGTGATGGTCTTCGACAAGTCGGGCAAGTTCGTCGATGGGCTCCGCCAGGAAGACTTCGAGCTGACGGTCGAGGACAGGCCCACGCAGCTCTCCTTCTTCGAGCGCGTCGCGGGCGCGCCGTCTCCGCCCGCGACGAACGGCGGGCGCGCGAAGAACTCGGAGCCGAACGCCGCGCGGGCCGCCGCCGCCGCGTCGGGCGCGCGCACCGTCATCCTCTTCGCGGACGACCTCCACCTCAGCTTTGAAGACCGTAAGCGCGCGCGCGATGTCATCAAGCACTTCGTCGAGGAGGAGTTGACGGACGAGGACACGGCCGTCGTCGTGTCGAGCAGCGGCCGCCTCGGCTTCCTGCAACAGTTCACCGACAACCCGGCCGTGCTGCGCGCGGCCGCGGCCCGCCTCGGCGACGACAAGAACCGGGAGGCGGGCGACCGGCTCGACCCGCCGATGTCCGAGTACGAGGCGCTGCTCATCGACCGCTCCGACATGGACGTGACGAAGATGTTCGCCGGCCTGATCATGCAGGCGGGGCTGGCGGTCAGCGAGGACGACGCCGTGCAGCAGGCGCGCTCGCGCGCGCGCAACGTCCTGCAAACGGCCGCCATCATCTCGCGCCAGACCTTCGACGCGTTGGAGCAGGCCCTGCGCCGCTCGGCGCAGATGCCCGGCCGCAAGATCGTCCTCCTCATCTCCGACGGCTTCCTGCTCGACAGCGCCAACACCGACTCTTCGGTACCGCCTCCGGCGCATCACCGACGCGGCCGCGCGCGCCAACGCCGTCGTCTACACCTACGACGCGAAAGGTCTCGAAGCCGTGCCCCCCGATAGGACGGGGATCGCGGGCCTACCGCGTCGCAGTCGGGCTCGCGCTTCGAGATGCAGAACCCGCTCCACTCCATCGCCGAAGGCACGGGCGGCGCCTCTTCAAGAACAGGAACGACATGCGCCCCGTCCTCTCGCAGGCTCTGGCCGAGGCTTCGCGCTATTACCTGCTCGCCTGGCGGCCCGACCCGGAGCTGCGCAGCAGCACCAGGCTGCGCCGCATCGAGGTGAAGGTGAAGGGGCGGCCCGAGCTGACCGTACGGCTGCAAAGCGGCTACCTGCCGGAGGAGTCGAAGGAGGCGCAGCAGTTGGCGGCGAAGGGGGCGAAGAGCGAGCCGAAGAACGTGAAGGCGGCGGCGAAGACGACCGCCGCCGCGGCGCCGCCCCTCAACCCGGAGGAGGAACAGCTCCGCGCGGCGCTCAACTCGTTCGCGCCGAAGACGGGACTGCCGACCTCGCTGTCGATCAACTACCTTGACGCCGAGGGCGGCCCGCTGCTCTCGGCGGCCGTGCGCGTGGACGGCTCGGCCGTGGAGTTCACGCGCGAGGGCAACCTGTTGAAGGCGAGCGTGGAGGTGGTCGGCGTCGTCTACGACTCGAAGGGCAAGTCGGAGACGACCTTCAAAAGTCTCCTCGCGCTGAGCGCGCCCCCGTCGCGCTTCGAGGGCGGGCTGACGCCGAACGTCTTCTACAACTACCAGACGAAGCTCACGCCCGGCCTCCACCAGATGCGCGTGGCGACGCGCGACCTGAAGACGGGGCGCATCGGCAGCGCCGTGCAGTGGGTCGAGGTGCCCGACCTCAAGTCGCGCAAGCTCGCGCTAAGCAGCCTGCTCGTGGCCGAGACGCGCGCCGAGGCCGCGCGCCGCCTGACCGACCCGGCCGGCGCCGCCGCGGGCCGAGTCGCTCCTTGAGCCGGCCGCCGCCGAGATCAGCGTTGACCGCCGCTTTGAACGCACGTCGGCGCTGCGCTACCTCCTCTTCATCTACAACGCGCGCGGCGGCGCGGCCGCCCCGCCGGACGTGACCTTGCAGACGCAAATCTTCCGCGGCAAGCGCGAGATCTTCACGGCGCCGCCCGCGCGCGTCTCGCCGGAAGGGCAGGACGCGGCGCGGCTCGCCTACGCGGCCGAAGTCCCGCTCGAAGGACTGCCGCCCGGCCGCTACTCGCTCCGCGTCACCGTCAACGACCGCACGGCGAAGTCCACGGCCACGCAGCGCATCAGCTTCGTGGTCAAGTGAGAGCTTTCGTCTTTATCGAACCCGTCGAGTCGGAGGAGAGAGATTTAGTGCCTGAGTTCATCGAAGCGCCGTCGGTCATCGAGGCCGCGGGCAACAAGCCGAAGATCATCGAGGAGTACGTCGGCCGCGTCAACAGCGGCGGCGCGGACGTGAGCGTCGCGCGGATGCGCAGCCCCGGCGGCTGGGAGGAGCCCGGCCAGCGCCCCGAGTTCGACGAGTACACGGTCGTGCTGCGCGGGATGCTCCGGGTCAAGACCGAGGGCGAGACGTTCGACGTGCGCGCCGGTCAGGCCGTCATCACGCGGCGCGGCGAGTGGGTGCAGTACAGCACGCCCGAAGCGGAGGGCGCCGAGTACGTCGCCGTCTGCCTGCCCGCCTTCTCGCCCGACACCGTCCACCGCGACGCTTGAGCGCGGGCGGCAGCCGTCATTCGAAACACGCCCGCCCCGGCCTTCAATCGAGAGGCTAACGACGACAATGACAACGATCAAACTGCTACTGGCCTGCGTCTGCGCCGCGGCGCGTCCTGGCGCTCGCGGGCTGCGGCGGGCTCGGCGGGAGCGCGCCCGCGGGGAACACGGCCGCCGGCAACAGCAACGCTGCGCGCCCCACCGCCTGCGAACTCCAACGCGGGGACGGCCGCGCCCGAGACCGGCGTCGAGAAGGTCAAGCCCGCGCCCGGCACCGGCAACGTGCAGGGCAAGGTGCTCTACAACGGCAAGCCCGCCGCGGGCATCGAGGTCAAGCTCTGCGAGAAGTTCAACCAGTTCTTCGGCGGCTGCTCGGGCAAGACCTACACGGCGAAGTCGGACGCCGAGGGCGACTACGTCGTCACGAACGTCCCGCCGAGACCTACGAGGGGCTGATGGCGCGCGTCTTCGACACCGACAGCTACATCTTCGCCACGACCGGCCTCGCGGGTCTCAGTTCGGCCAAGTACGAGGTCGCGGCCGACAAGACGCTCTTCGTCCGCCCGACGCATCTCTTCAAGTCCGACCTCAAGATGCTCAACCCGAAGGCGGGCTCGAAGGTGAGCGCGCAGGGGTTGGAGCTGAAGTGGCAGGAGTACCCCGACGCGGCCTACTACAAGCTCAGCCTCTACCCTTCGGAGCTCGTCCGTCACCTCGCCCTACATCGGCCAGCGCGTCGAGGCGACGACCTTCCCCGCCGACAAGCCGCTCCCGAAGGGCGAGTACCGCGTCCAGCTCGAAGCCTACAACGACTCCGACCAGAAGCTCGCCGAGAGCGCCAAGGACATCAAGTTCACCGTCACCGAGTGAAAGACGAGTAGGCAGTAGTCAGTAGAAAGAACAGGCGGCACGTCTCAGCCTCCGGGCCGAGGCGCGCCGCCTTGCTATTTCTACTGACTACTGCCTACTGTCTACTTCTTCCTCACTGCCCCCGCGGCTTCGCCTCGACCTGGCCGCGCGCGTCGAGCCAGCCGCGCCAGCCGCCTTTTAAGACGCGGACGCGCTTGAAGCCCGCGGCCGTGAGCGTCTGCGCGGCGCGGACGGCGGCCTCGTCGTTGGGGCAGGCGCAGTAGGTGACGACCTCCGCGTCGCGCGGGAGGTCGCGCAGCGGCGGCAGCGCCAGCCGCGCGCGCAGCCGCCGCTCCTTGATGTGGAGCGCGCCCGCGATCTTGCCGTCGCTCCCCGCGTAGGCGTCGGCCGAGCGCAGGTCTATCAGCGTCAACGGCTCGCCCTTCGACAGCTTCTCCTTCAGCTCGGCGGCGGAGACGAACTCGGCCGCTCGCGTCCTGCGCGCCGGCGCGCGCGGCCCCCGACCCGAACGTCGCCGCGCACGCGGCGAGCAGCGCGCACGCGAGCGCGCGAGACCTGTTGAGCCTCATACTCTTCATCTCCTCTAAGAGTCGTCTTCACTGCTGCACGGCCTTGACCACCCCGCCGTGCACGACGCGCGCGGGCGGCGGCTTCCTGTAACCGCGCGGGTCGTACCAGAGGTAGTGCGCGCCGTTGTAGTAGATGAAGCCCGCGCGCCCCCCGACGGTCTCGTCTATCACGTCGCCGACGAGCCGCGGCATCTTCGCCTCGTCGCCCGAGGCGAGCGCGGCCTTCTGCGCGCGCGCCTTCAGGCGCTCGCCCGCGGCGTCCTTCAGCACGTAGGTCTGCGTCGCGCGCGCGTCGCGCCAGCCTTCCACGCCGTAACCGTGGATGACGGCGAGCAGCGCGTCCGGCTCTTCGACGAGCACGCGCCGCCGCGCCTCGCCGTAAGAGGCGGAGCCCACGGGCGGGGGCGCGAACGGGTCTTTGATAATCCAACCGGCGAGTTCGTCGTTCACCTCTCCGAGCCTGCCGGGCGCCGGAGCGACCGCGACGGCCAGGTCCTGCGAGTCGTCGCCGTTGAAGTCGCCGACGGCGAAAGAGGGCGCGGGGCCGGCCGTCAAAGCGCCCTTGAAGATGCGTTCGACGGCGCCGCAGACTTCCGCGGCGCCGGGCGGCGGGAGGCTTCAAAGCGCCGGCGGCTTCGGCCGCCGCGGGAATCACGTTCAACTCGGGCACCTGCGCGGGCTGCCTCGGCGGGCGGTGGGGGCGCCTCGGCCACCACGGCCTGCCGCCGCGTGGACGACGCGCCGCCGCCGCCGCAGCCGGCCGCCAGCGCGCACGCCGCGGCGACGCACAAGATGAGCGCGGGCGTGAAGGTTCTGCTCGACATCCTTTTGTCCTCGGGAATGAATGCGGGGGTCGGGGCCGGGGGCCGCCCCTTCAGAAGAGACGGCCCCGGCCTCGGTCAGTGCCGTGCGCGCACGGCGCTTTGACTCACAGCGACTTCAGGAACGCGACGACGTTCTCCTTCTGCGCGGCGGTCAGCGCGTTGAAGGCGTTGCGCGAAGAGGTGGCCTGCCCCGCGTGGCGCTGGATCGCCTCGTTGAAGGTGAACGACAGCCCGTCGTGCATCAGCAGCGGGCGCATGCGCACGCCCCAGAGCGGCGGCGTCCGCACCATGTTGCGCGTCGCGGCCGCCGCCGTTCTGGACGATGCCGTCGCCGGTGCCGATGTTGTGCAGCAGGAAGTCGCTGAACGGGCGGATGCGCTCGTCGCCCAGCACGGCCGGGACGGTGAACGCCCCGCCGTTGATGGAGGTGCCGGCCGGCGCCGTCACTATCGAGGGCGTGTGGCAGACGTTGCAGCTGATCTGGTTGAAGAGCGTCTGGCCGTTCTGCACGGCCGCCGTGATGGGGCCGCGCCCCGGCGCGCGCGTCGCCCTCATGAAGTTGGCGAAGGCTTCGGCGTCCGCGCCGTCGTCCTCGGGGTCGGCCACCGTGTCGAAGGCCGCGACCGACTGGCCGAGCGCGTTGTTCTCGACCGTGCCGCCGTTGCCGTCGAAGGGGTTGGTGATGCCCATCTCGTTCAGGTAGGCGTCGCCCGAGAACGAGACGAGGCTAGCGTGCTGGTTCTTCCAGCCGAAGCGCCCGATGCGGAGCTGGCCGTTCGCCTCGACGACGGGCACGTTGATGATCGTGCCGCGGAACTCGGCCGGCTGCGCGTTCCGGATGTCGGTCAAAGTGGAGTTGGCGATGGCCTCGACGAAACCGTCGCCGATGAGGTTCAGGCTCGTCCGGAAGGTGCGGATGTTTTCGAGCGGCGCGTTGTCGAGCCGCTCCTGAATGGGCGCGGCCAGCGCGCGCAGTTGAATCAGCGAAGACCCGCCCGGCGGGTTGACGAACGTGCCCGCGGAGTTCAGGTGGCCGGCGCGCAGTTCGTTGGTCTGGCTGATGCCGCCGGTGTCGGGGCTCTGGTGGCAGGCGACGCAGGCCACGTCGTTGTAGGTCGGCCCGAGGCCGTCGTCGGCCGTCTCGCGCTCCTCGAAGATGAACTTGTTATCCTCGAACGAGCGGTTAGCGACCGGCGGCCCCGTCACGCACTCGTCGATGGGCGTGCCGCGCTGCCCCAGCCCGTTGAAGAGGTCGTCGGTGAGGACGTTCAGGTCGGTGGTCGGCGCCTCCTGGATGGTCTGGCTCTCGACCGCGGAACGCGATGCGGACGCGAGCGCCAGCGCCAGGACGATGGCCGTCACGGCGGACAGTTTCAGGATTTTCATATCGGTCTCTCCTCTGGCGATGCGGGGGCGCAGGAGGCCCCCTCGGGAAGGTGTGTCGGGGCGCGCGGCGCGTGAGAGTGGCGGCGCGCGCGCTTGAATTTATCGCCCGTGTGTTCGCCCTGGAAGGAAGTTCTCTGCCCCCGCGGGCGTGCAGGGGCGCGGCGGCGGCGAGGAGCGTCGTCGCGCCCGCGCGTCTAGAGTCAGCGAGAGGCGTGTGGCGTCGGCCGAGGGTGACGAGACTACCGGCTACGCCCGGGCGTACAGGGAAACGCGCCCGAAAGACGCCGGCACTCCGGCCGCTCGCGCCGCTCTCGAACAACTCTGCGGGAGCAAAGAAGGTGTGACTGCGCGTGGCGCAGCCTCGGTCTTTAGCCGGTGAAGCCCCTTAGTGGGAGGTCGGGCAAGTGACTGGGGCGGGGGACGCTGGCTAGCGTTTGCGCGGGAAGCCTAATCCCGCCGCGCGCCGTTGTCAACAATTTTTGCGGAGAAGAGTCGGCAGAGGCAGAGCCGTCGCGTGAACTGCAGGGTCGGGGTCGACGCGGCTCACGCGCGGCTACTGTACTGAACGTGGAGGGCAGGAGCGAGCCGCGGCGGTCGGTGGCGACGCCGCGGCCGTCCTCGATGACGCCGATCATGCCGTGGAAGTGGATGTCGCTGCCCGAGAGCACGAGCAGCACGTCGCCCGCGCGCACGTCCGGGTTCTCGACCTCGAAGCGGACGACCGTCGCGTGGCCGTTCGACTCTTCGAGCGTCTCGAACTCGAAGGTGTCGGCATCGACGACGACGGTCTGCGAGTTGTTAGTGAACTGGGTCTCTCTTCCGACATAGGATGATTGCCTCTTAAAAATTATCCGGTAAAAATTTCGGGATGAAAAGCCCTGCCGTAGAGCCCCTGATACGCCCAGCCCAGCACGCGCGCCTCGGCCGTGCAGAGCGTCTCCAGCCAGCAGCAGTTCAGGTAAATGTCCCGCTCGCGCCGCGACGGAATCTTCTCCGCCTCGTGGACGACCGAAGAGTCCTCCGAGGGCTTCAGCCCGTACGCCTCGGCTATCGACTCGTTCGTCTGCCGCGCGTCTTCGAGCGCGGCGAGCAGCTCTTTGATCCAGCCGTGCAGCGCCGATTCGTTGTCGTACTGGACGAGCGCCTGCATGACGCCGACGGCGAGCCGGTCTTCGGCGCGGTTGAAGCCGAGGGGCTCTTCACTCCCCTTCAACTCCTCCTGCTGGCGCCACTGGAAGAGCGCCTCGACCGCCGGGAAGCGCACGACCGCGACGCGCTCGTCGTAGTCGAGGAACCACTGGATGACGGCGGCCAGCGACGCCGGCTCGACGCGCCCGCCCACGTCGCGGCGCAGGACGGGCGGCCCCTGCGGCTGCGCCCCGCCCGCGTTTGCCGCCGGGTCTGCCTTCGACTTCGACATCATGAACTCGCGACCGTCTCGCCCGCCTCCTGCGGCGCGCCTTCCTGCCGGCGCTTCAGGTACTTGCCGAAGTAACCGTTCCAGGGCGGGATGACGACCGAGACCGACCCTTCGGCGCGCGCCTGACACGAGAGTCTGATGAGCGGCCTGGGGTCGTCCGTCTCGATGTAGCCGAAGAGCGGCATCATCTTGCGCTCGCGCCGGTCGGTCTCCGAGAGCCCCTCGGCCCCGCCGAGCACGCCGACCCAGCAGGTGCCGCACGAGGCCGAGCGGCACTGCACGGGGATGGGGCCTTCGTCCACGGTGCAGCGCTCGTCCTGTTCGTGCCACGGCCGCTTGTCGGTGGCCGCGCCGGTGGCGACCTCCTGCTTGTCCAGCGCCTTGAAGCGGCGGTCGTCGGCGTTCTCGTCCCACACGACCGTCCAACGCCTGTCGGACGTGCGCAGGAAGCCGAAGAGCCCCTGCCCCTCGTCCTTCGCTCGCTCGCGCAAGACCTCTTCGGGCGTGCGCTTGAGGTGCCTGCGGTCGATGAGGACTTCGCCCGGCGTCCGCTTGAACTCCGACAGGCCCACCTGCTGCAACGCCATCAGGCCCACGGCGGCGACGGCCGTCGTCAGGGACTCTTCAACCTTCCTCTCCGACGCCACGGCGCGCGCGACCTCGCGCACGACCTCCGCGAGCGTGCGGCCGTCGGGCACTTCCCCGCCCTCGGCCAGGCGCACGACGGCGCGCTTCACCTCGGGCCAGAAGCGGTGGCCGTAGAGGAACGTGTGCGACGAGTCGAGCTGATCTTTCAGATACCAACGGCCCTGCATCAACAGTTCCTGCGCGAGGCGCGCGGGGTCTTCCGCGGCCTGGAAGGCGCGCAGCAGCGCCAGCGGGTAGAAGTGAAACCAGACCTGCGCCGCGTTCCTGTCCACCTCGTGGGTGGCGGGCAGCAGCGTCACGAGCGTCGCGCGCCACGCCGCGTCGTCGTGTCGGTTCAGGAAAACTTCCAGCGGCGTCTCTCTCTTACTGCTCATGGCTCCTCTATGAGAACTCTTCCGAAAAAATGATGATAACCGAAACGAAGAGTTTACCCGTCTTCGCCCCCGCGCACAAACGCAGGGGTCGGCGCGCGACACCCGGTTAGCCTGCCTGCCACGCTTCACCTATAATCGCGGGGGCCCGTCGCCCCCCGCGGCGCGGCGAGACACGACTCATGATTCCGAAAAAAATTCATTACTGCTGGTTCGGCCCGAGTCCGCCGGGCGACCTCAATCTGCGATGCATCGAGAGCTGGCGCAGGGTGTTGCCCGATTACGAGGTCAAACTCTGGGACGAGACCAACGCCCCGCTCGATAACGCCTACGCCCGCGCCGCCCACGCGGCCGGCGCGTGGTCGAGGTTAACGAACTACGTCCGGCTCCACGCCCTGCACGGCGAGGGCGGCATCTACCTTGACACGGACGTCGAGGTGCTCAAAGGTTTCGCCCCGCTCCTGCGGCATGAATGTTTCGCGGGTTTCCAGCAGCCGGAGGAGGAGGTGGACTGGGTCAACAGCGCGGTGTTAGGTGCCCGGGCGGGCCACCCGTTCCTGGCTCAATGTCTACGACTGACGCAGTCCCTGTTCGCCTCGACCGGTCAGTTCCCGCGTTCCCCCGCGGTCGTCACCCGGGTGCTGAAGGAGATGGGCCTGCGCGACTATAAGCTGCAAGAGATCGGGGGGGTGACGTTGTACCCGGCGGAGTATTTTTACCCGTTCCCCTGGCACGGCACCTTCTCGCCCGATTGTATTCAAGAGAGCACCTACTGCGTCCACCACTGGGAAGGCTCCTGGCGTGAGCAGGAACGGCGCCAGAGCCGTTCGCCACGGCGCATGCTGAAACGGGCGCTGCGCGCTCTGATGTCATAAGGCGTTCGCCCCTCCCGGAGAAGGAAGCTGCGCGTGCGCGTCCTGGCCATCATCGCCGCCTACAACGAGGAGCGCTTCATCGCCGACTGTCTGGAGCACCTGTTCGGACACGGCGTCGAGGTCTACCTCATCGACAACGGCTCGACCGACCGGACGGCGGAGATCGCGCGGCGTCACCTCGGGCGCGGGCTGGTCGGCATCGAGTCATTCCCGCGCCCGGCGGGCAGGTGCGACTGGCGCAACCTCCTCCTGCGCAAGGAGGAGTTGGGCGCCACGCTGGAAGCCGACTGGTTCATGCACGCCGACGCCGACGAAGTGCGCCTGCCGCCGCGGCCCGGCCAGACCCTCGCCGAGGCCCTGGCCGAAGTGGACGCACAGGGATACAACGCCGTCGATTTCTTTGAGTTCACCTTCATCCCGACGCGCGAGGAGCCCGACCACGACCACCCGGACTACCGGCGGACGATGCGCCACTACTACCCCTTCCTGCCCTGGTCGCCGCACCGGCTCAACGCTTGGCGGCGGCAGCCCGCGCGGGTCGAACTCGCCTGGTACGGCGGTCACCGCGTGCGCTTCCCCGGCCTGCGCGTCGCCCCGACCTCCTTCCCCATGCTCCATTACCCCTTCCTGAGCGTGGAGCACCTGCTTGCCAAATACACGCGGCGCGTCTACGACCCCGCCGAGGTGCGGCGCGGGTGGCACGGCTGGCGCAGCCGCCTGAACCCCGACCGCGTCCGTCTGCCCACGCAGGGCGAGTTGCGCCTCTACACCTCGGACGACGAACTTGACCCTCGGAACCCGCGGACGCGGGAGTTCGCGGACGAGTGGGCGGCGCCGGGCGGCTGGCGGCGCTGGTTCGGAAGCCGCGGCCCGTCGTAGCGAGCGCGTCCCGCACCGCCTACGTTTTGTGGCGGCAAAGACAGACTCTGGTTACAAACTGCGTGATAGAGTACGACCCTGATGTCTGAATCCGGCGAGTCGAAGCGGCTGGGCGACGTGACGGTGGGCGAGGCCAAGCGCGCGGTCATCTACGCGGGGCTGATCGCGCTGGCGCTCTTCCTCTTCGTGCGCCTGCTCGGCGAGGTGCTGGTGGCGCTGCTGCTGGGCGCGGTGGCCGCGGCGTACCTCCTGCCGGTGCAGCAGTGGTTGGAGCGGCGCCTGCGCGCACGCGCCGGGAGCGCGCTCATCACCATCGCGCTCATCGTCGTCCCGCTGGCGGCCACGGTCGGCTACGGCTGGTACGAGATGTCGGGCTACTCCTCGCAGGTGCAGGACGAGCAGCGGCGCAAGCATATCGTCGAGGGCATCAGCCAGTCGCTCTCCGAGTACGTCGCCGTCGAGAACACGCGCTCCGTCCTCCAGAACGCCTTCGCCGAGGCGTTCGTCCGCTCGGGCGAGGCGCTCGCCGACTTCAAGAAGCGGACGGCGATGCTCCTCGTCTCGGCCACCGTCTTCTTCTTCACGCTCTTCTACGTGCTGACGGAGCGCGTGCGGCTCGCCGCCTACATCAAGCTGCGCGTGCCGGGCGACTTCCTGCCCTTCTACGAGCGTTTGGGCGAGAACGTCGGCGGGGCCCTGCGCGGCGCGCTCTTCGCCGTGATGGTCGATCAGACGGCGAAGGCCGTCGCCATCCTCATCATGAACCTCGTCTTCGGCGTGCCGCTGGCGGTGGCGCTCGCGCTCGTCACCTTCCTCATCGGCTTCTTCCCCATCCTCGGCGAGTGGGCCGTCTACATCCCCGTCAGCATCTTCCTGCTCGTCTTCCAGCACCGGCCCGGGGCGGCGGCCGCCTACCTCCTCATCGGCGTCGCGATGACCGTCGGCTCGTCGCTCGTGCTCCGCCCGAAGCTCGCCGCGCGCAGCGCCGAGCGCTTCAACTTCTACTGGATGCTGGTGGGTTTGGTGACGGGCGTCTACGCCTTCGGCATCCCCGGCGTCGTCCTCGGCCCCGCCATCCTCGGCTTCGCCAAGGCCATCATGGACACGCTCGTCGGCGACGTGAAGTACGAGACCTCGCTCCTCAAAGAAGAGCGCGCGCAGCGCACCGAAGAGGCGAAGGCCGAGTCGGACGAGCCCGTCAAGACTCACGCCCGCACACTCAAACAGAGCTGAGGGCAGCGCCCGGCCTCATCCCCACCGATGTTCGAGCCCGAAGGGGACGTTTGGAGCAGGCGAAAGCCTCGACGGTCAGGGCCCGCCAAATGGTTGAACGTTTGTTCGGGGTAGGTGAGGCAGCCGGGGAGAGTAGAACACCAATTAGGATGCTGAAGCACTGATTTGCAGCGAGGCGAAGTGAGGCCCTATTGCATGGCCTCACTTCACCTCGCCACCACGTCTTCGGTCAATATGTAGTCAATCAGCACCCCATGATACCTCTTAGGCAGCTCGCTTAAGATATCCAGGTTGCTCACGTAGATGCGCAGGACGTGGTCTCCGATGCCGAAGCCCTCGATGCCTGCCACGTCGCCGAACTGTTCCTTAGCCGCGCGCTTAATGGCGCGCAACTCTGCTATTTCGGCCTGCTCTTTGTCTCTTTCTTTTGACATCCAAAACCTCTTAATGTCAACAAAGACAGAAACGTAAATGTTGTACGGAAGTTCGCCGCTTCCGTGCAAAATTCACTTCGTTATCAGTGCTGGGGATACTGATAACCTTAGCACAGGGTGACAAAAAAAGCAGTCAGCCGGCTGCCAAAAACTGGCACCCACCCCAGCTCCGGCTACAGAATCTCCACGCCGAAGCGTGCGAGAACTGGCTCAATATGATTGGCAAAAGCCGTGCCAACCCCGGCCCTGTCTACGGCAAAGAACAGCCCCACGGGGTTTCTCGTATCAGCATCCACGATAAGCGATCCTGAATCACCTACACTCGCAAAAGGTCCGTTAGCGCCCCTGATCGCTAACTGTCCCTCAAAGTTGAGCCGCTGACTGCCGTACCTGATCGGGATATCTTCATCTATGCCCTCAACGATGCCCTGAGTAAGCTGAGTCGTTCGCCCGTATTTGAGAACGGATTGATTAATAGTGGCTTGCAGCGGAGGTTGCTGAACGTTCCCAATTCCCAGGATGTCTCGGGTGACGGAGCTGGGAACCAGTAGCCTGGCGATGGCCGCATCAACAGTATTCACCTTGCCGTTAGTGATCGGCTCGAAGTCGGCCAGGTGGGCTATCGGGTCATCGAGCCTTCCGCCATCATACGGGCCCGGTTCCAGGATCAAGTCCCCGATGCTTGCCTGATCGCAATTAGCCAGGACGTGGTTGTTGGAGAGGATGTATAGCTCATCATCTTCACTAAAAGCTTTCCTTACGATACATCCTAAAGTGCCCGCCGTTATGGCGTGGTGGCCTATGGAGACGCCGCACGGCGTGGGGCGCGCGGCCGCCACCAAATCTCCTATAGGTATAACGTCGGTTGGTATCCCGTTCACCGTAGGAGGGATGATCGCACTACCGGGTAATGATGATAACGTTGCCTTCTCCCGGACGTAGACCCTTATAGCTTCTTCACCGGTAATTACATTACCCGCCGTCAGTTTCGACCCGAATCCAAGACCGATGATGTTATCCGACTTTGAGGCTATGTCAAAAATTGTACTTTCGCTGGAAAACTCCCCTTCCCTGGAATACCCCCCTTCGGCACTGGCGGAGGTGACACCAAACATCCTGCTTAAGAATTCCGCTTTGTACCGCCGTGCCTTCTCTCGCTGGATGTGAGGAAAGTAAGAGTCTGGGACAGCCATTTATGCTCTCCTATCTAAGGTGTCTGAATTGAACCATCACTAAGTGCTGAGGGTGGTTCTTTCGCAAGGGGGGTTAAGTAGCTCAAGAGTAGGGAGACTGTCAGTTTCCCTGCGGCAGCGTGCTCCAGGGGCAGGAGCATAAGCAAATCCCACGCTTATTGCAAGACTTTTCTGCCGAAGAGACCGGCGTTACTCTTAGCCGGGGGGCCACGTCAGGCGGCGGCCGCCGAGGAGGTGGACGTGTATGTGGAAGACGGTCTGGCCGGCGTCGGCGTTGGTGTTGATGACGGTGCGGTAGCCGCCTTCGGCGTGACCCGCGTCGCGCGCGACGCGGGCGGCGACGAGGAGCAGGTGGCCGAGCAGCGCCTCGTCCGCCTCGCTCGCTTCGTTCAGCGAGGCGACGTGTCGGCGCGGGATGACGAGCGCGTGGGTGGGCGCCTGCGGGTTGATGTCGCCGAAGACGAACGCGCGCTCGTCCTCGTAGAGCTTCGCCGCGGGAATCTCGCCCGCGACTATCTTGCAGAAGATGCAGTCGTCTCGCAACGCCATAAAACCTTCCTTAAGGGTAGATGTACTCGGGCCAGTCGAGGTCTTCGACCCGCGCTGAATCACTCTTGACGCCCGACGGCCGCACGCCCCGCACTTCGCCGTCGCCGCCGTCTTCATCAGCCTCGAAGCGCCGAGGGCCCGCGGCGCCCGCGGGCACGACGAGCGTGTACCAGACGAGCACGAAGGCGAGGACGAGCGCGAGCAGTTGCCGTCTCAACTCCTCGCGGCCGAGCGGCGCGCGCCGCCCCACGTCTAAACTGAGGGCCGCCGTCATGCGGTGATCGTCTCCGCGGGCGGGAGCTGCGCCGTGACCGACTCGCGCAGGCGCTCGATGTCGGCGCCGACGGCGCGCAGCTTGGCCTCGATCTTCTCGTAGCCGCGGTCGATGTGGTAGACGCGCTCGATGATGGTCTCGCCCCGCGCCGCCAGGCCCGCCAGCACGAGCGAGGCCGAGGCGCGCAGGTCCGACGCCTGCACGCGCGCGCCCGACAGCTCCGCCGGGCCTTCGACGAAGGCCGTGCTGTTGCTCTCGACGCGGATGCGCGCGCCCATGCGCTGCATCTCGGAGGCGTGCATGAAGCGGTTCTCGAAAATAGTCTCGACGACGCGCGCGCTGCCTTCGGCCTGCGTCAAGAGCGCCATGTACTGCGCCTGCATGTCGGTCGGGAAGTCCGGGTAGGGCTCGGTCGTCACGTCGCGCGACTTGAGCCCCGAAGCCTTCCGGCGCGCGTGCAGCGTCGTCGGGTTGACCTCTTCAATCTCGACGCCGGCCTCGCGCAGCCGCTCGATGACGGCAATCAGGTGCTGCGGCTGGCAGTCCTTCACCTCAAGCTCGCCGTCGGTGATGGCGGCGGCGACGAGGAACGTACCCGTCTCGATGCGGTCGGGGATGATGGTGTGCTCGGCCGCCCCGAGCCCTTCGACGCCTTCGATAGTTATCGTATCGGTGCCCGCGCCGCGGACGCGCGCGCCCATGCGGTTGAGCAGGTCCGCGAGGTCTTCGACCTCCGGCTCGCGCGCCGCGTTGCGCAGGGTGGTGGTGCCGCGCGCGAGCGTCGCCGCCATCAAGAGGTTCTCCGTGCCCGTCACGGTCACCTTCGGGAAGGTGACATCGGCGCCGACGAGACGGCCGCCCTTCGGCGCGCGCGCGACGATGTTGCCCGACTCCAGACTCACCTGCGCGCCGAGCAGTTGCAAGGCTTCGAGGTGCAGGTCAATCGGGCGCGTGCCGATGGCGCAGCCGCCCGGCAGACTGACCTTCGCCCTGCCGAAGCGCGCGACGAGCGGCCCGAGCGCGAGCACCGACGCGCGCATCGTCTTCACGAGGTCGTAGGGCGCCTCGAAGACCTCGATGTTGGCGGCCGTGATCTTGTGCGTGCGCAGGTCGGGCACGAGCACCGTGGCGCCGAGGTCTTCCAGCAGGCGGCGCTGCGTCATGCAGTCGCGCACGTACGGGACGTTGTGGAGCGTCACCGTCTCGGGCGTCAGGATGGCGGCCGCCAAACACGGCAGCGCCGAGTTCTTCGCCCCGCTCACCGTCACGCGCCCGCGCAGGGGGCGCCCGCCCGTGATTCTGAATCTATCCATAAAGTTTTTTTAAGGAGTCAGGTCGGGCGGATTTTAGCACGCCCCGAGAAACGCTGACCACCGGCGTCGAAATTCTCAACCGTCGTTCAGACGGAGCGCGGCGGTGCGCGGGATGCCTTGCAGGTCGCGGTGTATGTCGAGCAGCGTCCAGACGGCCGGGTCGATGAGCGCGGTGACCTGCGCGTGCTGCCCGTAGCCGATCTCGATGAGGAGGTGGCCGCCGGGCTTGAGAAATTCGGGCGCCTCCGCGACGAGGCGGCGGACGACCGCGAGGCCGTCGCCGCCGGGCGTGAGCGCGAGGCGCGGCTCGTGTTCGCGCACCTCCCTTTGCAGCCCTTCGATCTCCGCTTCGGCGATGTAAGGCGGGTTCGACGCGACGAGGTCGAAGCGAACCTCTCTGCGGTCGCCGTCGCGCAGAGCGTCGAAGCAGTCGGAGAGGATGAACCGCAGACGTTCTTCGACGCCGTGGCGCGCGGCGTTGCGCGCGGCGACCGCGAGCGCCGCGGGCGACACGTCGAGCGCGAAGCCCCGCGCGTCTGTACGCTCATGAAGTAAGGTGACGGCGATGCAGCCCGAGCCCGTGCCCACGTCGCACAGCAGCGGCGCGTCCGAACCCTTCAGAACTTTGAGCGCCTCTTCGACGAGCAGCTCCGTCTCGGGACGCGGGATGAGCACGTCCGGCGTCACCTCGAACTCAAGCCCGTAGAACTCCTGCCGCCCCGCGATGTACTGGAACGGCTCGCCCGCGGCGCGGCGCCTGACCGCGTCGCGGAAGGCCGAGAGTTGTTCGGCAGTCAGCTTATCGTCCGAGTGCGTGATGAGAAACGCGCTGTCGCGCTCCAACGAAGAGGAGAGGAGCGCCGCCGCCTCTCGACGCGGCTCAGCGATCCCCGCGTCGCGCAGGCGCGCCGAAGCCTCGCGCAAAGCGTCCGCCAACGTCAACACCGCTTCAAGGTTTTCACTCATTTAACTGAAGCCTGTGCAAATAAAAGTTCTTTGAAGTCAGCGACCTAAGCAGAGGCGTCAGAGTCGCAACCGCCGCGCGGCGGCTGCACAATCGGCGATATGTATACTCCGACTGACTCTGACGCCCTGTTGAGCTTACTCCAACAGGTTGGCGAAAACTATCGGGAGCCGCCGCCCGCGCCGCCTAGGCGTGGTAAGCGGCGTGATTTCTCCGCCTTGTCGTTCCTGCTCCTAGCCGTCGTCGCTGTCACGACGCGCACCTTCCGTGATTCGGAGTTGCGCAAGCTGCTCACGCGAGACGCCGCCTTGTTGCGCGCGCTCGGCTTCCCGCGCGTGCCGCACCGCACCACCATCGGGCGGCGACTGAGCGGGCTCGTGCCGGAGGCCGAGGCGCAGGTCGCCGCCCTGGGCGAACGGATCAGCGCCGAGATGAGGCCGCAGCCCGGCCACTCGCAGGTCAGCGCCATCGACGGGCGGATGTACGAGGCGCGCGGGCCGAAGTGGCACAAGGCCGACCGCTTGAAGGGGCGCGTCCCCGTCAGCCTGCGCGGCGTGGACACCGAGTCCACCTGGTCGAAGAGCGGCTACCGCGGCTGGGTGCAGGGCTACCGGCTCACGCTGCAAGGGCTGGTCTGGCCGTGCCCGGTGCCGCTGTGGGCGGCGTGGCGAGCCAACCACGCGAACGAGGCGGCGGTCGCGACCCGCGCCGTCGAAGAGAGCCGACTTCCGGTGACGGGCGCTCTCTTGGGCGATACGACTTACGGCGCAGAGCCTTTCACCGCCGCCTATGCCGCGGCCGGCGGCTGGGTGCTGACGCCGCGGCAACTGCCCCGTCGGCGCGGCTCGTGGAAGCGCGACCTCTACGCGTACCGCAAGGAGACGATAGAGTTGCTCTTCCAAAGGGTGGTTCAAGCGTGTGACTTGAAGGCGTGCCCTAGTAAGGGGCGCGACCGCAACGGGGCGTTCGTCTTAGCGAGCGTGTGGCTGTATCAGGTCGTCTTCTTGAGTAACTATCGGGCAGGCCGACCCGCAGCACATATCAAAGAGCAGTTGGACTTGGCGCGATGGAGAATCGCCGCCTAATTTATGCACAGGCTTCAATTAGCTGTGCCTCCCTCTCTCCGCGGTTATTTGTCCTTACTTCGGCGGAAAGCGGAGAACGAAGTCGTTCGTGCGCTGGCAGGGTTTTAGCTCGACGGTCGTCGCGGCCGACTCGGCCTCGCGGCGCAGCAGCGCGCGTTTGTCCGTGTCGAAGGCGGCGGGGCGCGGGGCGCTTTCGCCGGCCTCGACGATGAAGGGGCGCGCGAGCAGGAGGTAGCGGCCGGGCGCGAGGTTCTTGAAGGCGAAGGTGCCGTCGCCGGAGACGGGCGCCTCGTGGTAGTGCAAGGTATCTTCGGCGCGCTCGCGCTCCTGCGGGACGAGGTGGACGCGGAGCTGCGAGAAGGAGGGGAGCGGCGGCGGGGGCGCGCCGGCGGCGGGCTCGGCCGCGGCGACACTGCCGGACAGGGAGGCGGCCCCTCCGGCGACGCGTACGTTCAGGCCCGAGAACTGCTGCCCCGTCTTCACGTCGAACACGTCGCGCGAGACGACCGCCGCGGCCGCCGCCGTCGTCGTCGTGCGCTGCGCACCCGCCGTGCGCGTCGGGGCCGCGGGCGCGGGCGCCTGGATGGAGCGCACGTAGAGCGCCTCGTCGAAGAGGCGGACGTTGAGGCGGTAGCGGCCCGCGTCGAGCGAGCGGACGGTGAAGGCGCCCGTGTCGTCGGGCGTCCCGCTCTGCGGCACGGCGAGGCGCGAGAAGACGGCCCCGGGCCTGGGGCGCGTCGGCGCCGCGGCCGAGACCGTGATGAGCGTCTCCTGCGGGAGCTGCGTCGCGCGGACGCCCTTGCAGCTCTCGGGCGCGGGGCGCCCCGCCTCTGCGGCCGGCTCGAAGCGCACGGTGCCCGAGGCGGAGGCGAGCGTTACGAGCGTCAGGCGCAGGCCCGTCACGTCGGCGCCGTGCACCGAGACGCGTTGCGGCGCGGAGGCGAGCGTCACCCCGTCGCGCCCGTTGACCGTCGCCTGCAAGTCGTACTCGCCGTCGGCGACGCCGTCGAAGGAGAAGGAGCGGTCGCCCGGGTTGTTCGGGCTGAGGTGGGCCGTCCCGGCGAGCATGGCCGTCGAGGCGTACATGAGGTTGATGCCGACGCCGTACTCGCCGAGGGAGCCCGTCGGCGAATCGACCGTGCCGGTGACGCGGCGGGCGGGGTCGTCGCGCAGGCGTATGTCGAGGCCGCCCACCTCCTGGCCGCCGCGCACGGGGACTTCGGCCGCCGTGTCGCGCGTCCCCGAAGGGTAGAAGGTCGCCACCTCGCCGGAGCCGCCGAAGAAGGGCATCGGGGTGTTGTTGTAGCCGCCCGCGTAGACGACGTAGAGCCCCGGACGCAGCCCGTAGATGCGATAGTCGCCGCGGTCGTCCGTGCGGTCTTCGCCGGCGGAGGGGAAGGGGCTGGGCGGCTGACCGCCGTCGAGGTCGCGCACGCGCACGGCGCGCACGTTGAGGGCGACGAGCGGCTGCCCCTGCATGTCTGTGACCGTGCCGGTGACGATGCCGCCCCTGACGAGCCGGACGGTGACGTTGTCGCCCGGGCGGTACGGCCCCTGCGTGCGCCCCGTCAGCGGGTCGGTGTCGGGGATGAAGCCGGGCATTGATGTATAGACTTCGTAGAGTCCGGGGTCGAGGCCCTCGAAGCGGAAGTTGCCGCCCTCGTCGGCCGAGACCGTGTTGTCCAGGCCGACGCGGAACACGCCCGAGGAGCGGCGCGACAGCGAGACGGGCACGTCGGAGAGCGGCTCGCCCGACTCGCCGAGGACGCGCCCCGCGAGCGCGGCCCTCGGCGCGGGCGTGGGCTTCGGCGTGGGGGTGGCGACGGCCGCCGCGGCGCCGTTCGCGGTCTGGGCCTTCGGCGGCTCCTGCTGCGCGCGTGCGCCGGGCGGCGCGAGCATGAGGAGCGGGAAGAGAAGGGCTGCGGCGGAAGTCCTGACGAAGGTCTCGACGCGGGTTGTGCGAGGGGCTTTCAACGTTCTCTCCTCCGCTCTACTTAAAGTCGATGACGGGCGCGACCTTCGCCTCGCCGCCGTCGCCGAGGACGACGCGCAGAGGCTCGCTGCGGCGGAGGCGCGTGCCGGCGACGGAGGCGAGGGGGAAGGCTTGGACGACGACCTCGTACTCGCCCGCCGGCATGCCTTCGAGGCGGAAGAAGCCGCGCCCGTCCACCTCGGTCGAGCGCGAGACCGTGGCGCCCGGCGTCGTGGTGACGAGGCGCGCGAAGGCCATCAGGCGGGCGCCCGCCGCCGGGCCCCCGTTGAGGAAGGTCGTCTGCCCGACGAGCGTCGCCGTCCCGTACGTCATCACGATACGCACGCCCGTGACCTGCGCCCCATCGGCGATGTCGAAGCCGCCGATGACGTTCGCGTTGTTCAGCTCGACGCGCGTCGTCGTCAGCCCCCTCGTCGCCTCGCTCATGGTGTTCAGCCGGAGCTTCCCGGGGTTCAGGCCCGTCACGCGGAAGGTGCCGTCGGGGTTGACGTTGACGGGGCGCGTCTGGTTCGTCGTCCCGAACGGCTGCCGGAAGGCTTCGACCCACGACGAGACGCGCACGGACGAGAGCATCTGCGCCGCGGCGGCGCGGTCGGGCACGCCCTCGATGGTGACGACGCCCGAGACGGTCGCGCCGCGCCTGAGCTTGACGAGGAGCCCGGACACGTCGCCCTCCGTGACCTCGAAGAAGACGGGGTCGCTGTAGAACTCCGACGGCTCCGCCTGCGGCTGGAACGAGTTCGTGGAGTAGACGGCGTAGCGGCCGGAGGCGAGCCCGTCGGTCACGAACTCGCCGAGCGCGTTCGTCGTTGTGACGCCGCCGTAGCCGCCCGTGCGCCGCCCGCGCGCGTCCACCGTGCTGTAGCCGACGGGGATGCCCGCGACCGGCTGGTTGGTGTCGGCCGTGACGAAACGGCCCGCGACCCTGTAGGTCTTCAGCGGGCGGCCGACCCTGATGTCCACGTCGGCGGCCTCGTCGCCCGCCTTGACCTCGACGATGCGCGCCTGCGCCGGCTCGGCCGCGTCCGGGTAGAAGGTGCGGCGGAAGAGCTTGCGCCGGCCGAAGCTGACGGCGCCCGAGTCGTCGGCGCGCCCGACGGAGACGCGGTAGCGCCCGGGCGTCAGGCCGAAGAGGCGGTAGACGCCGCGGTCGTCGGTCAGCATGTCGCGCTGGTCGAAGTTGAAGCGCGGCGGCCCCATGCTCTCTTCGACGGGCGCGGCCACGACCGGCTCGGCGACGACGGGGTTGCCGTCGGCGTCCGTGACGCGCCCGGTGATGACGCCGCCGGGCTCGATCTTGAAGTCGATGTCCTTGACCTCCTCGCCCGAGACGATGTTGAGCGGCCGGCCGGGCGGGTAGTTCACCCCGAGCCCCGCGACGACGTGGGCGGGCGCGACGGGCAGAATCTGGTAGAGGCCGGGCGCGACGTTCGAGAGGAGGAAGCGCCCCTCGGCGTCGGTCTTCGCGCGCGCCGCGAGGCGGAAGCGCCGCGCCGGCTCGTTGTAGACGAGCATGACGGTGACGCCGGGCGCGCCGCGCTCGCCGTCGGTGACGCGCCCCGAGACGGTGGCGGGCGCCGCCGTCTGCGCGCGGGCGGCGGGCGCGAGCGCGAGGGCGCAGAGCAGCGCGGCCGCGAGCGTGAGCGCGCCGCGCGCGGGCCGGGCTCTGGGCGTGCTGGGTGTCGGCATCTCTTGAAACCCTTTCGGGAGCGGGCCGGAAAAGTTTTTGGGACGTACAGCCGTGAGGCTGTCGGGGACTTTACACGCGCGGGGCGGCCGGGAGTTCGCAAACCTTCACCTCGCGCGCGGCAAGAGCGTACAACCGTCGCGCGCCGCGCGCAACAGTACCGCGAGCGGTGGCGGGCGGGTGCGTCCGGCGGAAGTTGAGCCCGCCCTTTGAAACTGCGAACCGCTCGCTACCGCCCGCGGTTCTGTTCTATAATTCGCGGCGAAACTTGACCGACTCTCCGTCAACACTCTTCGGACACGCGAAAGATGAAAGGGCTCAAGATGAGAAGGCTCACCCTGCCGGCGTTGCTGCTGGCGGCCGTCATCCCGGCCGGCATGATGACTATGGCACAGACACAGACGAACGGCGCCGCGGCCCGGCCGCCCGCGCCGCCGGTGGCGAAGAAAATCCCGCGCACGATCGAAGTCCACGGCACCAAGCTCTCGGACGACTACTTCTGGATGCGCGACAAGAAGAACCCGGAGGTCATCGCCTACCTGGAGGCCGAGAACGCCTACACGGACGCGTTGACGAAGGGGACGGCCGAGCTACAGGAGCGGCTCTACAAGGAGATGCTCTCGCGCATCAAGGAGACGGACACGAACGTGCCGTGGCCGCTGGGCGGCTACCTCTACTACACGCGCACCGAGCAGGGGAAGCAGTACCCTATTT
Source organism: uncultured Acidobacteriota bacterium (assembly GCA_963726735.1). GTDB lineage: Bacteria > Acidobacteriota > Blastocatellia > Pyrinomonadales > Pyrinomonadaceae > QHXN01. The sequence goes on along the minus strand of CAVSDM010000016.1, from coordinate 99,348 downwards.
ACGCGCGCCGCAAGGGGCAGATGTCCGCGCCCGAGCAGGTGCTCCTCGACCTCAACGAGATGGCGAAGGGGCACACCTACATGTCGGTCGCCGAGTTCGACGTGACCTCCGACGCGAACCTGCTCGCCTACTCGACCGACGAGACCGGCTACCGCGAGTACATCCTCTACGTCAAAGACCTCCGCACGGGCGAGGCGACGAAGATCGCCGAGCGCGTGTCGAGCGCGGCGTGGGCGGCCGACGACAAGACGCTCTTCTACGTCGTGGATCACCCGACGACGAAGAACCCCTATCGCCTCTACCGGCACGCGTTAGGCCGCGCCGGCGCGGACGAACTGCTCTACGAGGAGAAGGACGAGATGTTCGGCGTCCAGGTCGAGCGCTCGCGCTCGCGCGGCTACCTCTTCCTCACCTCTTCGAGCCACACGACGAGCGAGGTGCGCTACCTGCCCGCCGACAAACCCGCGGACGCGTGGCGCCTCCTCCTCCCGCGCGAGGCGGGGCACGAGTACTACGTTGACCACCACGGCGACAAGTTTTACATCCGCACGAACGAGAAGAACTCGCGTAACTTCAAGCTCGTCTCGGCTCCCGTCTCCGACCCGAAGCGTGAGAACTGGAAGGAGGTCATCCCGCACCGCCCCGGCGTGATGCTGGGCGGCGTCGAGTTCTTCAAGGACTTTTACGTCGTCTCGGAGCGCGGCGACGCGACGCCCGTGTTGCGTATCTTCGACCTCAAGACGAACAAGGCCACGGACATCGCGGTGCCCGAGCCCGTCTACAACATCTCGATGAGCACCAACCGCGAGTTCGACACGCAGAAGGTGCGCTACAGCTACCAGTCCTTCATCACGCCCGCGTCCACCTACGACTACGACGTGCGGGCGGGCAAGAGCGAGCTGCTCAAGCAGCAGCCGGTCCTCGGCGGCTACGACCCGACCCTCTACAAGTCCGAGCGCGTCTACGCGACCGCCGCGGACGGGACGCGGGTGCCGATCTCTCTCGTCTACAAGAAGGACTTGAAGCTCGACGGCTCGCGGCCGATGCTGCTGGGCGCCTACGGCTCCTACGGCATCCCCGCGAACGCCAACTTCGCCTCGAACCGGCTCTCGCTGCTCGACCGCGGCGTGATCTGGGCCACGGCGCACATCCGCGGCGGCGGCGACCTCGGCAAGGAGTGGCACGACGCGGGCAAGATGATGACGAAGAAGAACACCTTCACCGACTTCATCGCCGCGGCCGAGCATCTGACTAAGGCGGGCTACACGTCGAAGGAGCGTCTGGTCATCACGGGCGGCTCGGCGGGCGGGCTGCTGATGGGCGCGGTCGTCAACCTCCGCCCCGACCTGTTCAAGGCCGTCGTCGCCTACGTCCCCTTCGTCGATGTCGTCAACACCGAGCTTGACGAGACGCTCCCGCTCACCGCCGGCGAGTGGGAGGAGTGGGGCAACCCCGTCAAGAGTAAAGAGAACTTCCAGTACATGCTCTCCTACTCCCCTTACGACAACGTCGCCGCCAAAGCCTACCCGGCCATGCTCGTCAAGACATCGCTCAACGACAGCCAGGTGCTCTTCCACGAGCCGACCAAATGGGTCGCCAAACTCCGCACCATGAAGACCGACAAGAACCCTTTGCTCCTCAAGGTCAACATGGGCGCGGGCCACGGCGGCGCCTCCGGCCGCTACGACGCGCTGCGCGAAGCGGCCTTCGACTACGCCTTCATCCTCACCCAGGTGGGCGTCACGCAATAGCCGCACCCGCTCCCGACCCGAAGCCGCGGAGGGCGTCGCGCGCGACGCCCTCCGCGATTTGACACACCCCCGCCGCCGCCATCCCGCCCGCCCGAAGCCACTGCGCGCGCGCACTTCTCCACCCAACCCGCCCCGGCCGACCGTCGGGAGAGATTCCTCGGCCGCCCCTTTGTGAACAGAACCGCCCGCCCGCCTACGCCCGCGCCGGCCGGGGTTGAGCCGTGCCGTGCCGATCTATTACCGCCCGAAAATAATTTCGGCCGCCGGTAATATTCGGCCCCGCCGCGCCTCTTCCTTTGCAAAGCCCGACGGGACAGGCCGCGCGCGGCCCACGTCGGGGCCGTGACGAAAGGACTCGGACAACTTCGCCGGACGCTTCGGGCGCCGGCCCGACCGGGACGCAATCTTTAACGACTCTCTACCGACGCAAAGAGGATCAAACATGGAAAGAGACTTCCTTACCATCGAGCCGCCGCCCACCTTCGAGTATGACGGCTTCGCGGGCGACGACCCGCTGCTCTACGTGATGCACCACGCCCAGATAGTCCCCGGCGGTGTGCTGCGCCTGACGCCGGCCGAGCACGACGCGTGGGGCTCGGCTTGGCGCGACGAGATGCTCGACCTTTCGCACGGTTTCTCGACCACCTTCGAGTGCCGCGTCGCCGAGTGCGACCCCGAACGCGGCGGCGGCGACGGCTTCGCCTTCAACATCCACACCTACATCACCACCCACCTCGTCCCGCAGAACGAGAACGGGACGACGGAATACTTCACCGTCCAGTTCATCACGCGCCGCGAAGAGGAGCGCGGCGACCCGAGCGGCAACTTCATCCGCGTCATCTTCTACGGCGAGACGTGGGTCGTCCACAACCCCGGCATCGACCTCAAGAGCGGACAGGTGTACACCGTCACGGTCGAGGTCGCGGAGGGGCACATCCTCCGGGTCTGGCTGGGGAACTGGAGGCGGCGGCGCGGCGATCTACTCTTCGAGCGGCAGGGCACCTTCTTCGACCACTTCAAGTGGGCCTACGTCGGCTTCAGCGCGGGCAACGACCTCGCCTACTGCAACCACGACATCCTCCGCTGGTCGTTCACCGCCGGCCGCGAGATCAAGCCCGCGCGCCGCCCGCCGCTCGTCGCCTGGTGGCCCGGCAACGACACGGCCGAGGACGTGGCCGGCGGCCACAACCCCGTAAACGCCCAGGACATCCAGTACGCCGACGGGCAGGTCGGCCGCGCGTTCTCCTGCGGCACCAACTCGTGGCTTCAGATACGCCCCTCGGTGCTGCTCGACGTGGGGAGCTGTCAGGGCTTCACGCTCGAAGCGTGGGTGAAGCCCGCGGGGGGGGCGGGCGGCGGCGGCGCCGTCTTCGAGTGGGACGGGCTGGCGATTCAGCTCGTGGCGATTCCTTCTTCGATCAGCGGGTCCGTCAAGGGGGTGTCTGGCGAGACCGACGAGATGCACTCGTTCGCGACCAGCGACGGGGGCGTTCAGCCGGAGGTCTTCAGCCATGTCGCCATGACCTACGACCGCCCCACCGGCGTGGCGAAACTCTATCGCAACGGCGTCCGCGTGAAGGAGGAGGTCTTCGGCAGCTTCCTCATCCCGACGACCGGCCCGCTCTACGTCGGCCAGCACCCCCTGAACGCCCCCTTCAACGGTCTCATCGACGAGCCCAAAATTTACGGCCGCTGCCTGACCGACGAGGAGATCGAGGCGAGTCACCGGGCGGGCGGCGCGGGCGCGGGCGCGGGCGTGACCGTCTCGGGCGTCGTGTCGGACGAGAACGGCGAGGGCCTGCGCGGCGTCACGCTGGTGCTGCGCAACCTGGACACGTCGGGCGCCTCCCGCTCGGGCCGCTTCGCCTCGACAGACCGGAGGGGCGCGTTCGTCTTCAGGGACGTGCCGAAGGGCTACCACTATCAGGTCTTCCCGCTGGAGTCGGCCGAGCAGTACGCCCCGCCCCTGCACGACCTGCCGGACCTGAACGAGCCGCAGAGGGTGAGCTTCAAGCGCGGCTCGCTCCTGCTCAAGACGCAAAGGCCCGCGGGCGACGCCGGGAAGTGAGGGGCGAACCCGTCCTGACGCCGGGCGCGGCCTCGGGACGATTAATGTTGACAGGCCGCGCGCCGCTTTTCCATACTGCTTACGCGGCCCTTTCGGGGGCCGCGTAAGCAGTTTTCGTTTCAGCGACCGGCTCCCAGCAGCCGCCCTAACCGTCGCGAACGACTCTCACCAATTCGACACAGACGCAGAAGGTTCAGGCCACCGCAGCCGTGACGTGTGCACGCGCCCGGCAGCCCCGCGGAGGCTCACGGAGGAGTTATGAAATCGGAGACGGAAATCTGGGAGGTCGAGACGCACGACGGCGTCTATCAGGCAGACCTGCCGACGTTGAAGCAGTGGGTGGTCGAGGGGTTAGTGCTGCCGACCGACCGCGTGCGCAAGGGCGCGCTCAAGTGGATCGAGGCCGGGCGCGCGCCGATGCTGCGGCGGGTCTTCAACGGCGAGGAGCGGGTCGAGGTCTCCGCCCCGACGCCGCAGGCCGCGCACACGGGCGCGGGCGCGCGGCCGGAGGAGACGGCCGCGGCGCGCGAGACTTCGCCCGACATGGGGCTCGCGGGCGACGAAGCGCCCTGCAACGTCGCGGAGCCTTCGCTCAGCTCCGCGTGCCACTTCCACCCCTTGCAGGCGGCGACCGTCTTCTGCCGGACGTGCGACTCGACCTTCTGCCGCGCGTGCCCGAACCGCGTCGGGACGAGCAGCGTCCTACTCTGCGCGCTCTGCGGCGGCTTCTGCGACCCGGTCGAAATCCTGACCGAGCGGCTCGAACTCTACGAGCGACAGTCCGAGGGTTTCGGGCTCGGGGACTTCCGGACGGCGCTCGTCTACCCGTTCAAGCACCTCGGCAGCCTGCTCGGCGGCGCGCTGCTCTACGGCGTGCTGCTGCTCGCGGGGATGCGCGCGCAGCTCCTCGCCTCGGCGCTCGTCTTCGGCTGCATCTCGCTCGTCGTCCGGCGCGTCGCCTACGGCAACCTCAAGCGCGACTTCCTGCCGGACTTCAGCGAGTTCTCTTTCTGGGACGACGTGGTCGTGCCCTGTGCGCTGGGGTTGGGCGTCACGCTGGTCACGCTCGCGCCGGCGCTCATCCTCGTCGGGATGCTCGTCTTCGGCTGGCTCGGCACGGCGCGCGCGCCGCAGTTGCTGCCGACCGACCACCCGGCGCTCGCCGCCGCCGAGGGGCGCGAGATGAAGGACGAGCCGGGCTTTAAGCCCGAGGACATGAGCCTGCTCGCGGAGGGCGGGACGAAGGAGCAGGAGGCAGAGCTTCGGCAGAAGATCGATTCCATGCGGCCGGGCGCGGGCGTGGCGCAGCAACTCGAAGCGTCCAAAGGGGGCGAGGAGCACGCGGCCGTCTACGCCTGCCGTCTGCTGTTGGAGCACCCGGGGCTGGTGCTCGTGCTGGGTCTCTTCGCGTTCGGCTGGGCGGTCTTCTATCACCCGATGGCCCTGCTCGTGGCGGGATGGACCGAGAGCCTGAAGTCGGTCTTAAACCCTCTGGTCGGGCTCGACACGATCAGGCACATGGGCTCGACCTACTTCAAAGCCTTCCTCATGTATCTCGTCGTGCAGGGCGTGGCGTTCGTCTTCCACGTCGGCGTCGGGGTCTTGACCGCGCCCTTCGACATGCCGCTCGTCGGCAACCTGCCGGGCACGTTCCTCGGCGGCGTCGTCACCTTCTACACGAGCCTCGTCGTCGCATGCCTCCTCGGCCTCTCGCTCTTCAAGTCGGCCGACCGCCTCGGGATAGAGATAGACTGAAGGGGGCGGAAGGGAAGGGAAGAGCCTCCGGGCTCTGTACGCGCGAGGGGGCGGCCCGCAACAAGGGCCGCCCCCTCGCGCGTGCGCGCGTCAACGCGTGCGTCGGGAGTCGAAGTCCACGGAGACTTGGTTCCCGCGGCCGCCACGCTTACGATGCCCTTCAAGGGGGAGACACGATTAATGCTGCGCATACTTTCCGCACTCCTGACCGCGGCGCTGCTGGCGTGCGCGCCGGAGGGCGTCAAAGGCAACGGCCCGCCCGTCAACGCCGCCGCCGCCGCGAGCCGAGCCGTCGAGGGAGGCATCCAGACGGGCGGCGGCACCCAGACGGGCGGGCAGTCGGACCGCAAGAGCTTCGACGCGAAGAGCTACGGCGTCGCGGGCGACGGCTCGACCAACGACGCCACGAACTTGCAGGCCGCGCTGACCGCGGCCTCGGGCGCGGGCGTCCTCGACGTGCTGCTCCCGCCCGGCCAGTACCGGCTCGGCGCGGCGATCAATGTCCCGAAGAACGTGCGGCTGGTCGGTTTCAACTCCGGCACGCACCCGCGCCCCGAGTCGGGGACGTGGACGCCCTCCCGCAACGTTGACTTCGACAAAGGCACGGTCATTCGCTGCACCGCCGACGCGGGCAACGAGGCGGGGCCGCCCTGCGTCACGGTGCGGCAGAACGGCGCGCTCGAAGGCGTCTCGATCTACCACCCGAACCAGTCGCCGACGGCCGCGACGCCGACGGCCTACCCGTGGGCCATTAGCCTCGCGGGGATGGACGCGCGCGTCGAGCGGGTCGAGCTGGTCAACCCTTTCAAGGGCATCTACGTCGGCAACTTCAGCCACCGGGCGACCGTCCGCGACGTGACGGGGCAGCCGCTCAAAATCGGCGTCGAGGTCGATAAGAACCTCGACGTGACGCGCCTCCAATCGGTTCACTTCGTCCCCAACTGGAGCTACAAGACCGGCGACTCGAACGGGGCGGGCGGGGCCGAGACGGGGCCGCACGTCTGGGCGAAGGCCAACGGCACGGCCTTCCTCATCCGGCGCGCCGACTCGATACAGGGCTCCGACCTCTTCTCGCTCGGCTACCAGGCGGGGATGCGCTTCGAGCGTTCGGCCGGGCCGGAGGATAGCGGCTCGGCGAACGGGGCGGCCTACGGCGACTTCGTCAACGTCTCGATGGACGTGTGCAACTCGTGCATCGACATCAGTGACGCGGGCGCCGTGCACGGGCTCTCGTTCACCAACGTCTCGCTCGTGCCTTACGTCGGCGCGAACCCCGTGGGCATCCGCGTGCGCCCGACCAACGCGGGGCAGGCGCAGTTCCGAAACGTCAAGGTGTGGGGCGCGGCCACCTCGTCCTTCCAGGTAGAAGGCAGCGGGCTCATCTCCATCGTGGGTTCGTCCTCGGCGGCGACGACCGGTTACACGGCGGAGCTGGGCGGGACGGGGGTCGTCGTGCTGCGCGACGCCGCGATGCTCTCCGCCGACAACCACGTGCGCGTCGGCGCGTCCGTGTCGAAGGCTTACGTCTCCGATGTCGTGACGGCGCACGCGCGCGTCTCGCCCGTCATCACGAACCTCGGCGCCGCGGGCCAACTGGTGACGAACCACACGGTCTGGTACACGCCGACGCTGGCCGGGTCTTGGACGAACTACGACGCGGCCAACTGGGAGTCGGCCGCCTACGCGCTGACGGGCAACGGCTACGAGGTGAGGATTAAGGGATACATCAAGGGCGGGTCGTTGGGGACAATCTTCACGCTGCCCGCGGGCCTGTGCCCGCCGAAGATGCGACGCTTCGTCGTCTACTCGACCTCGGGCGGGGTGAACAAGCCCGCGTCGATTCAGGTCAACCCGAGCCCGGGCTGCACCGTGCAGCAGATCGAGGGGGGCAACCAGATTCTATCCCTCGACATTAACTACACGATGCCGTAGCCGCCTACTCAGGCTTGCGCCCGACCACATAGAGCGTGCCTTCGCGGCGGGTCTCCGCGTCCAGCTCTGGGTCGAACTCGCGCCTTTCGATTCGCACGAAGCCGGCGGCGGCGAGCGCCTCCCGCAGCGTCTCGAAGTCGTAAGCGTACTTGTGCTCCGTGCCCTGCCGGAACACCCAGTTGACCATGTGCAGGGTGGTCCCGAACACGTACCTCGGCACCGGCATGACGTGAGGCCCATCCGCCACTCTTTGCCGCTCCGCCGCCCCGGCCGCCCGCTCCGCCTCACTCGCGCGCACGTCCGCCGCGTAGAAGAGCAAAGGCCCCTCGGCGTCGGGCACCCCGACGCTCAGCGTCCCGCCCGGCGCGAGCACTCTCATGGCATCACGCAGCAGCGCCTCAGCTTCGGTCGGAAATTCAAGGTGCTCGAAAAAATGTTCGGTGTAGATGAACGAGACGGAGCCGTCCCTGAAGGGCAGCGGCTCACGCAGGTCGAGACGCAGGTCGGCCGTGTCGGTCAAATCTATGTTGACCCAGCCGCGCTTCGGGTTGGGGCCGCAGCCGAGGTTGAGCTTGAGGCCGGTCTGGCCGTCGTAGCGCCGGGCCGTTTTGAGCGACGCGCGATGCTGGCGCTGAAGGCGCAGCTCGTCGGCCAGTCGTCGCGCGGCGGCCCGGACGCCGCGGGTGGTGCGCGCTTTAATCAGTCTCTGGAGCATTGAAGATTTCCCCGTCGGCTCACGTTGAGCGCGGCGGATTCTAGCACGCCCCGCGCCCGGAGGGCTTCCGGCCGCAGGCGGACGAGGGGCGACTTCAAGGGGGAGTCCTGACAACGGCCGGGTTAAAAGCTACTTGTTTACGACAGTCGGGGCGCCCACCTACTCCCCGTGCCAGGGTTGGCAAGTAGTACGCAGTAGGCAGTCCGTCGGGGCTCGCTGCGAGCGCCGGTGGATGGTCGCCGTCACATCGGCAGAGGGCCGCTGTAGTCTTCGCGTAACCTGGCCAGCTCGCTCTTTACACATTTTGCCAGTTTGTCTTTTATCCTGTGGATCCGCACTCTAAGTGCGCCCCAACGCACATTAAGTTGTTCAGCGACGACCTTTCGGGCGACGAGTCTGGACTCCTCGGGGACCCCGTAATAAGTCATCAAAAGATTTCGGTCTTCCGGAGGGAGGTTGTTAAAGCATCTTTCAAATGCTTCCGCATATAACTCGGCCTCAAGCTTATCCCCGTCAGGTTCAGCGGGCATAGAAGATAGCGAATCGAGAGGGACGCTTTGATGTTCACGTTGCGACCTCCAGGCTTCGTGCATTAAATTCTTTGCCACGCCGTGAAAATATAGTGCCGGATCTCCCACATAGCTCCCCGCCAACTCTTTCAATCTCCTTGCGACTCGATTGATCGTCTGGTCGGCTAAATCTTCGGCGTCCCTAATACCATTCCAAACAAACAGTTGTATCAATCTTTGGCGTATAGCTTCATACTTCTCACCAGCCCGCCCGCGATCCCCCGGGTCGAGCCAGGCGAGCAGTCTCTCGAACTCCTCCTCAGTTTTTACGTCGTTTCTTGGCACTGTCAGGCAAATAGCATCCGGACGAGGGGGCCGCCGGCAGCCGCCCCCTCGTCCGTTCTGGGCGGACGGGCCCGCCGCCGTCGGCGGGCCCGTCCGGAATGGTTAAGTCACCGTTTGCCTGATTTCGCGTCGAGAAGGGTCCGCAGGCGGTAGGCAGACTGTAACAAGAGAGACGCGACGAGATGGGCTTCACGGATCAGCCCCTCCTCGCTCGTCTCTTCGTGACTTGCCGGCCTAAGTTGTTGTGTGGTTCTCGTGGGCCGCAGCCGAAGGGCGGTTTGGCATTCGGTGCAGCAAGGTGTGTCGGCGGGGTTGTCGTGGCCACAGTTGTGGCACGGAATGGAGATGACGTACATCGACCTCTGCCTCCCGTTAGGGCGGATCGACGACCACTACCCGAATCAGAGACCAGGGCGGCCGTCGATCCGGCAAACAAAAGACCTCGCCGCGATGGCGAAGCAGAACGACTAAGGCGCGCAGCAAGACTTCCCAGACTTTATGCGCGCGGCGAGTGTACGCTCATCAGATGGGCGCGGCAAACGAAATATTTTCTGCTCGTGACCCCTATTGATTAAAAAAAATCCTACCTATCGGATGTAACATTTCCCCACTCCACACCATAGAAGGTGTAAGGCGGTAGCTCTGCGGATTTCTGCTGACTTTAAGTTTGCGCAATCCCAGGAGTCTCCTGCCTGCAAACAAAGGCTTCGCCTAAATAGCGAAGCGGAACGACTGAGGCGCGCCATGTTTCCCAGACTTAGGCGCGCCTCTTTATTTGTCGGCAGGGGTTAGTGCGTCAGTAATTGCGCCCTGCACGTAGAGGGGAAGGTCTACTACGTGTGACGGGCGGCCTGACCGCGGAGGGTTGGCAGTTTTTCGCGTAGAGACGGAGAAAAAAGCGGAGACCTGAAAAGCCGACGCCCGCAACCTACCTGTTCGCAACGATTGACTCACCCACATATTCCCAGTGCCACGGCTCATAATAGTAAGGGCGGAAGCCGAAGCGCTCGGCGTTCGCGACGAGCCAGCGGTAGGCGGGGGTCTGCACCTGTAGGGCGCGGTTGGAGTCGCGCGTCTCGACGGGCTCGCCGCCGACGTAGAGGTCGAGGGCGCGACCCGTGAAGTGCGGGCTGTTGACGGCCAGCCCTGCGCGGCCCGAGCCGGGCGACTGCGCGCGCAGGGAAGCCTGATGCTCGCGCGAGCGGAAGGAGGAGATGATCTTGAGGAACTTCTCTTCGGGCGCGAGCTCGCCCGCGGCCGTCACCTTCAGCCCCGAGCGAGGGGTCGGCCGCCGCCGCCGCGACCATACGCTTGTAGGCGGCGTAGGTCTCGCGCTCGACCTGCCGGAGCGCGTCGGCGCGCGTGGGGTCGTAGAAGTCCGAGGCGGGCGCCTGTAGCAGGCGGTCGGGCGTCGCGTACTCCTTGTGCTTCAGCCGCGCGCCCTGCCACGTCGAGACCATGCGGTAGAGCGTCTCGTCGTCGAGCACGCCGCTCGGGCGCATCCCCGCCGCCGTCTGCCAGCGCGAGAGCGCCGAGGCGAAGTCGGACCCGGCGGCCTCGCCCTCCGCCTCCAGCAGACGCGCGATGAGCGGCGTGTAGAGGTACCAGCCGCGCTGCTGCTTACCGCCGAAGGCCCAGCTCAGCTCATACTTCAGGACCGTGTTGCGCTCGGCCGCGGCCGCGAAGAGCGAAGAGTCCTTCTTCTCGGCGGAGGTGCGTGGCCGTCCTCTTCTCGACGAGGGCCAGCGGGCTTCAGCGCGGGCGACGCGGCCGCCTGCCCCTCGGCCTGCGACTGCTGCCCGTAGCCGGTGCGCGAGACGAGCGTCAAGACGCCGACGAGCGCGGCGAGCGCGACGGCGAACACGGCGAGCTGGGTCTGCTTCTGCTTCATCCTTAAAACTGAAACGGCGGCCGAACTCTGGAAGATGGATGCCCGAAAATCGCGTTGAGGTTTGCTTCCCGCTGACAGCATATCAGATGCGCGCGGCCGCGCGCCGGTTCGTCCCCGGAGGGTCTGAAATCTGAAATTTCAGAGTTGAACTTGACCTGTTCGGCGTCCGCAAAGTTTACGGTCAGGCTGCGCGGCCGGGCGCCGACTCTGTTAAGATAGCGCCGCCGGAGCCACGACCGCGGAACTTCAGGTTGACGCGGCGCGCGCACGGTTCCCGACCGAGAATCCCGAAAAGCATTTGGAGAAGGCTTAGAGATGCCACTTGAGTCAAACAGCGCGGCCAGCGTCTCGCCCGCGCTCGTCTTCGAGCTGGAGAACGGCAGCACTTTCACCTTCAACTTCCAGATGGACGGCCGCGTCGCCGTCATCGGCTTCCAGGAGGGGCGCGCCGTCACCGGCACCCTCTCCGAAGAGCAGGCCGCCGAACTGCGCGACGCCATCGGGGAGTACATACATAAGAGGAACGGATGAGCGATGAGTGATGAGTGATGAGTAGTAAGAAGAACCGGAAGGCCGCTTGTTTCTCTCATCACTCATCACTGCATCACTCATCACTGATCACGCCCCTTGACCCCCGCGCCCCCGGCGGGCAAGATTTCAGTCTATGTTTTACCGAGTCCCCTCCGCGGACGTGTCCGGCCGCGTCTCCCGTCTTCAAATCATAGCTCTCGTCATCCTGCTGTTGGCGGTGCCGCTGCCGCGCGCGCGCGCGCAGGGAGAGGCCGCCGCGTTCGAGCGCGACCTCGACGCGTCCGCGCCCATCGAGCTGCGCGTGAAGAACCGGACGGGGCGCGTGAGCGTGCTGGCCGAGGAGGAGTCGAAGCGCGTCTCGATCCGCGCGTCGTCGGCCGCGGGGCTGGCGGTGTCTGAGCGCGACGTGCGCGTGACGGCGGCGGCCGGCGCCATCCAGATCGAGGTCGAGCGCGAGGGCGCGGCCGCGCGGCCGGCGGACGGCCGGAAGGTGAGGCCGAGTCAGGCGCAGGTCGAGCGCGAACGCATCGACCTGACGGTGCGCGTCCCCGCGCGCTCGCGCGTGTGGGTCGAGACCGAGGCGGGCGCCGTCGATGTCGTCGGCAACGTCGCCGAGGCCGAGGCCAAAACCGACACGGGCACCATCCGCGCCGACGTGCCGCTGGACGCGCTGCGCTACAGCTTCCGCTGGACGCTCAGCCGCCCGCGCCTCTTCTCCGAAGTCGAGCTGCCGAAGGTCAAGGAGAAGCGCGGCGGCGTCTACGAAATCTCCGGCCGCTTCCCCGACGAGAAGAAGGAGAAGGAGAAGGGCGAGCCCGAGCCTTCGGCAGAAGAGGCGGACGACACCGCCGTCGTCGAGGGCGCCGCGGTCGAGACGCGGCCGACGCCGGACCCGAAGGACAAGGAGGCGTTGAAGAAGGAGGAGGAGCGCCGGCGCGAGGAGGCCGAGAAGAAGGAAGAGGCGCTGAAGAAGACGCGCGAGGAGAAGGCGAAGACGTTGAAGGCCGAGGCCCGGAAGACGCTGAAGGAGACGCAGATCAGGTTGAGCCTTGAGACGGCGCGCGGCGTCCTGCTCTTCGGCGTCAAGGACGAGGCGCGCGTCCCGTCCGACCTGCGCGAGCGCACGCTCACCGACGCCGCGCGCGCCATCATCCGCAGCGGCGACAGCGAACTGATCGACGCCATCCGCAAGGTCGCGCCGCGCCTCGTCGGCGACTACGCGCAGACGCTCGGCGACCGCCGCGGCGGCCCCACGCTCGGCGCGCGCAACAGCAGCCCCTTCGACGTGCGCACCTCGGCGGGCGCCTCGCTCGCGCGCGTGCAGGCGCGCGTCACAGACCGCACGGGCCGCGCCGTCACGGGACTCACGGCCAAAGACTTCACCGTCACGGAGGGCGGCGTCGAGCGCGCCGTGCGCGACGTACGGCCGACGACCGCGCCCTTCAACCTCGTCCTCCTCCTCGACGTTTCGGGAAGCGTCGAGGAGCGCATCGACTTTATCCGCAAGGCTGCGCTCGCGTTTCTCAACTCGGCCGGCCCGCAGGACCGCATCGCCATCGTCTCCTTCCGCGACGACGTGCAGCTCGTCTCCGAGTTCACCAACGACCGCAGCGTGCTCACCGAGCGCATCAAGGACATCCAGGCCGGCGGCGCCACGTCGCTCTACGACGCGCTCGGCTACTCGCTCGTGCACGTGCTGCGCCCTTTGCGCGGCGAGCGCACGGGCGTCGTGGTGCTCTCGGACGGCGACGACAACCGCTCGTTCCTCTCGTTCCCCGTCATCGTCGATGCGGTCTACGAGACGGGCGCCATCATCTACCCGCTCTACGTTCCCTCGGGGCTCATCCCCTCTTCGAGCGCGCCCGCGGCCTCCGCGACGCTCGACCCGACGCGCACGCGCTTCCTTGAGTTGACCACGCGCGCCGAAGAGGAGGGCGCGCGGCTCGCGGAGGTCTCGGGCGGCAAGTACTACCCCATCACGCGGCTCGAACAGTTGCAGCGCGCCTACGACGACGTGGCCGCGCAACTGCGCACGGCCTACACGATCACCTACGAGACCGGCGCGGACGCGCGCCCCGAATCGCGCGTGCGCGTCAAGGTCTCGCACGAGGGCGCGAGCGTGCGCCTGAGCCCCGCGGTCTCCGTCTCGGCCGCCGTGACGGCCCCCGCGCAGTAGCTTCAAAGAACAAGGGGCAAGATGTTTCTTCGTTCTTCTGTCGTGCGCCGCGGAAGATTTCTCTTCCTGGCGCTGCCGCTCGCGCTGCTCCTCTCGGCGGCCGGCCCCGGCGGGCGCGCGCAGGAGCCCGCGCCCGCGCAGCCGCTGCAAGAGCCCAGCCCGACCCAGACCCCCACACCTACTCCGACGCCGACGCCCACCCCGACGCCGCCCCCGACCCCGACGCCCGACGAGTCCGAAGAGGTCGAGCGCATCGACACGGACCTGACGCGGCTGCTGCTGTCGGCGACCGACAAGAAGCGTCGCTTCGTCACGACGCTGCGCGCCGAAGACCTGCGCGTCACGGAGGACGGCGTCGAGCAGAAGGTCGAGACGTTCGAGCGCGAGACGGACGCGCCGCTCTCGCTCGCCCTGCTCGTGGACACCTCGGCCTCGCAGGAGAAGGTCTTGAAGGACGAGCAGGAGGCCGCGTCAAGCTTCATCCGCTCGGTGCTCCGGCCCGCGAAGGACTCGGCGGCCGTCGTCTCCTTCACCGGCATCACGCGGCTCGAACAGCCGCTCGTCTCGGACGCCGCGCCGCTCCTCGCCGCCGTCAATGCATTACAGGTGCGCTGGACCGACCGCAGCCCCGAGTGCAACGACCGCGACGCGCCCGACAACGTGCGTCTGCGCTGCCTGACGGGCGTGTGGGACGCGGTCGTCCTCGCCGTCCGCGAGGTGCTCTCGAAGACGCCGGAGCGGACGCGCCGCGCCATCATCATCCTCACCGACGGCGACGACACGAGCAGCCGCGTGCGCCTCTACCAGGCGACCGAGTACGCCGCGCGCCACAACACGGTCGTCTACGCCATCGGCATCCGCGACAAGAAGTTCAAGTACGGCGAGATGCGCCCCGACTTCCTCCGCAACCTCGCCGAAGCAGACCGGCGGCCGCGCCTTCTTCCCCAAGCGCCCCGAAGACCTCCCCGCCGCCTTCGCCCAGATCGAGCAGGAGCTGCGCTCGCAGTACCTCATCACCTACACCCCCACCAACGCGCCCGCGACGGCTCCTACCGCCGCGTCCAGATCGAGATCATCAACCCCCAACTCAGGAAGCAGAACCTCCGCCTCTTCTACCGCCAGGGCTACTACGCGAAAGCTCAGTAGGCAGTATGCGGTCGCCGCGTCAGCGGCGCTTGAGTTGAGCCCGGCCTTGAGAAGGCCGGGGACGCCGAGCGTTATGAGCGCCGCGTCGCGTCAGCGACGCCTGAGCTGACACGGGGCATTCGGGCGTCGCTGACGCGACGCGGCGGCGTTTTGCTTAACCTCAACCCGGCCTTGAAAGGCCGGGCTACATTCACACGCCGCTGACGCGGCGACTGACCACTGCTTCTGACTACTGCTTCTGACTACTGCCTACTTGAATTTTCCCCACTCATCCTTCATCCTTCCCGTACACGATGTCTCGCCCCTTACTCATGTCTCTGTTCGACGAGACGGAGCGCCGGCCGCTGTCGGTCTCCGAGCTGACCTCGCAGGTGCGCGGGGCGCTGGAGAACCGCTTCGCGTCCGTGTGGGTCGAGGGCGAAATCTCGAACTTCAAGCAGGCCGCGTCGGGCCACTGGTACTTCACCGTGCGCGACGAGGGCGCGCAGTTGCGCTCGACCTGCTTCCGCGGCGTCAACGCGCGCATACGCTTCCGCCCCTCGGACGGGCTGCTCGTGCGCGTGCGCGGCCGCATGACCGTCTACGAGCCGCGCGGCGAGTACGAGTTGATCGTCGAGGCGCTCGACCCCGTCGGCGCGGGCGCGCTGCGCGTCGCCTTCGAGCAGTTGAAGGAGCGGCTCGCCGCCGAAGGTCTCTTCGACGAGTCTGTGAAGCGCGAGCTGCCGCTGCTCCCGCGCCGCGTCGGCGTCGTGACGAGCCCGACGGGCGCCGCCATCCGCGACATCATCCGCACGGTCGAACGCCGCACGCGCACCGTCAGCATCCTGCTCGCGCCGACGCGCGTGCAGGGCGAGGGCGCCGGCGCCGAGGTCGCGCGCGCCATCCGCGCCCTGAACGAGCACCACCTGCGCGCGCGTCGCGGAAGGTCTGACGCGAGGAGCAGCGTGGATGTCATCATCGTCGGGCGCGGCGGCGGCTCCGCGGAAGACCTCTGGGCCTTCAACGAGGAGGAGGTGGCGCGCGCCATCCGCGCCTCCCTCGTCCCCGTCATCTCGGCCGTCGGGCACGAGACCGACTTCACCATCGCGGACTTCGCGGCCGACGTGCGCGCCGCGACGCCGACGGCCGCCGCCGAGATCGTCGCCGAGCGCGAGGACGAGATCGGCGACTACGTCGAGCGGCTCACGCACGGCCTCTTCAACTCGGCGCGCTACCGCGTGCTCGCCGAGCGCGCGCGCGTGCAGGAGGCGGCGATGTCGCCCGGCTTCGACGAGGTCAGGATGCGTCTGCGGGTCGCGCGCGAGGAGTTTGACGACGCGCGCTGTCGTCTGGAGAACCGCGCGGGCGACTTGAGCCGCGCCGCGCGCCGCCGGCTCGAAGCGGTCGAGGGGCAAGTTCTCGCCCGCGGGCGTGGCCGCGTCCGCTTCGCGCACGCGCGTGCGTCTGGCGGTGGGCGGCGCGGCGTTGGAGACGGCGGCGCGCGCGCGGCTCGACGACGCGCGCGAGGCGTTTGGGTCTGGCCGTCGCGTCGCTCGACGCGATGTCGCCGCTGGCCGTGCTCGGGCGCGGCTACGCGCTGGCGACGGACGCGCGCGGCCGTGTGCTGCGCTCGGCGCGCGGCGTCGAGGAGGGCGAGACGCGTGCGCGTGCGTCTCGCCGAAGGCTCTCTGCGCTGCCGCGTGGAGGAAGTCGAAGCGACGGAAGGGCACCGAAGAACGAGGGGGCTTGAGGGAGGGCTGATGTCGCAGGGACGCAGGAGCCGCATCGTCATCGACGTTGACCGCGTGCGGGCCGAGGCGCAGGCGAAGAAGGGGCGCGGCGTCGTCGGCCGCGCGGGGCGCGTGCTGGGCGTGACGGGGTTGATCGTCGTCGGCGTCCTGCTCGTCCTGCTCGTCGGCTCGTACATGTGGTATCAGGGCTTCAAGAAGAGCCCGCCCTACAGCCTCGCGCTGCTGCTCGACGCGGCGCAGCACGACGACGTGCAGGCGGTCGAGACGCTTGATCGACGCCGACCAGATCGCGCAGGGGTTCGTCCCGCAGGTCATCGACAACCTCGCGGGCGCGGGCTCGCAGCTCCCGCCGCAGGCGCGCGCGTCGCTGACGGCGACGCTGCCCGCGCTGCTCCCGCGCGTGCGCGAGACGATGCGCGACGAGATCGCGCGCGCGATGAAGGGTATCGGGCAGAACGATTCGTCGAACCTGCCCTTCTTCGTCAAGGCGCTCGGCGTGCGCCAGATGGCGACCGTCGATCGAGCGCGGCGACGCCGCGACCGTCAACGTCAAGGCGGGCGAGCGCCCCGTCGAACTCTCGATGCGCCGCGACGGCGAGCGCTGGAAGCTCGTCACGGTCAAAGACCCGCAGCTCGCCTCCGACATCGCCACGCGCCTCGCCGCGAGCCTCCCCGCCGCGCCGCCGCGCGCCGCCAGCCGCGCCGCAGGGAGACCAGACTGAGCGCCGAGGAAGCGTGAAGAAGGCTGACGCTCAGCTCAGCCAGACGAGAGATGCCGAAAAGAGAACAAGTGAAGAGCGCGGCCGCCGTCGAGCTTCGAGGCGCAGCTCGCGACGCTGGAGCGCATCGTGCGGGAGTTGGAGCGCGGCGACCTGCCGCTGGAGCAGAGCCTCGACCTGTTCGAGCAGGGCGTGAAGCTCTCGCGCGAGTGCCAGGAGCGTCTGAACGAGGCCGAGCGGCGCATCGAGGTGCTGCTGCGCGGCGGCGACGGCGCGACCATCGCCGCCCCGTTCGAGTCGGAGGAGCTGATCGAGGACGAGGCCGCGGATGACGAGACCGTCTTCTGACGCTGCCACGCCGACGCCGGCGCTCGAAGCCTCGGCCGACGAGGTGCGCGCCTACGCCGAGCGCGTGCGCGCCGACGTGGAGGCGGAGTTGGACCGCCTGTCCCTTCGGAGTCCGCAGACCCGCCGTCGGTACACGCCGCCATCCGCTGGAGCCTCTTCGCGCCGGCCAAGCGCTTCCGCCCGCTGCTCGTCACGGCCTCCGGCGAGACGTTCGGCGCGACGCCCCGCCACTTAATCCGAACCGCCTGCGCCTTCGAGCTGCTCCACACCTACTCGCTCGTCCACGACGACCTGCCCGCGATGGACGACGACGACCTGCGCCGCGGACGCCCGACCTGCCACGTCAGGTTCGGCGAGGCGACCGCCATCCTCGCGGGCGACGCGCTTCAGACCTTGGCCTTCCAGACCATCGCCGAAGACGAGACGCTCGACGCCTCCTTACGCGTCCGTCTGGTCGCGGGGCTCGCGCGCGCCGCGGGGACTCCCGAAGGGATGGTCGCCGGGCAGGCGCACGACCTCGCGGCCGAGGCGCGCGCCGACGTGCGACGGCGAAGAGCTTGAACGCATCCACCGGCGCAAGACCGGCGCGCTCATCGCGGCGGCGGCGCGCGCGGGCGCGCTCGTCGCGGGCGCGGGCGACGGAGAGGTCGAGGCGGTCAACGCCTACGCGCTCGACCTCGGGCTGTTGTTTCAGATCACGGACGACCTGTTGGACGTGACGGCGAGCGCCTCCGACCTCGGCAAGACGCCGGGCAAGGACGCGCGCGCGCAGAAGGCGACCTACCCGGCGCTCTACGGCCTCGAAGCGGCCCGCGCGCGCGCCCGCGAAGTCTTCGAGAGCGCCTGCGCCGCGCTCGATTCAATCGACACGCCGACGCCCATGCTCCGCGGCCTCGCCCGCCTCGTCCTCGAAAGGGAGAAGTAGGCAGGAGGCAGATGGCAGTAGGCAGTTGGTATCAAGCCCCGGAGGGGCATGGGAAATTAGCCGGGGGTGAGTCCGAGGCGCTGAAGCGTAGCGAAGCGCCGAAACGAGCCCCCGGAACTGCACGCATAAATGAGAGGAGCCCGGAGGGGCGAAGGAACGTGTGACGCGTCCTTCGCCCCTCCGGGGCTCCTCTCATTTTTATCAACGTCAAACCGGGAGCCCGCGTCGGCGCTGTCGCGCCTTCGGCTTACCCCCAGCTAATGTCCGTCGCCGCTGCCGCGGCTCTGAACTGCCTCCTGCCTACTGTTCTAAGAAGGTGACTTCGCCGTCCACGACGCGTGCGAGGTAGCGGCCGTCGCGCATGACCCAGGCGACGCGGCGGCCCGCAGCGCGCAAGCTCGGCCCACTCGCTCGACTTCTTCGGGTTCTGTTCGATGAGGGCGCAGTCGTGCGGGAGTTCGACGTGGCGCAGGCCGGACTGGCGGAAGCGTCGGACGCCGCGGCCGCCCGCGAAGAGCTTCTCGAAGGCGACGAGGATGACGCCCGCCGCCGGCACCTCTTCCGCTTCGGGTCTGTCGCGCTCTGCCATGCGGGTCGAGCTTTAGGAGGGTTGGCCGGCGCCGGTCGGGCCGCCGCCGCCGTCGGAGTCGCCGCGCTGGCCGTCGCGGCGCGCGAAGCTGTTGACCAGCTCGATCAGCTCCTTGGCGCGGAAGGGCTTCGAGATGTACGCGTCGAAGCCGGCTTCGAGCGCGCGCAGACGGTCCTGGTTGGCGGCGAACGCGGTGACGGCGACGCAGGGGACGGCGCGCGTGCGCTCGTCGGCGCGCATCTCGCGCAGAAGCCCCCAGCCGTCGAGCGAGGGCATCGAGAGGTCGATGAGCGCGACCGCCGGCGCCTCTTCGCGCGCGGCGTCGAGCGCCTCGTGCCCGTTGCGCGCCTCGCGGATGTGGTAGCCCTCGCCCTCCAGCATCAGGCGCAGGAGTTCCCGGTTGTCGTCGTAATCGTCGGCGATGAGAATGCTGTCGGGCATCAAGGGGAAGTCCACCTGCATGTTTCTCGGGGAGAGCATGCCGGGCGCCGCGGGGCGCGCGGCCGACGTTCGGCGACAAATGATAAATCGAAAATAGAAAATCGCAAATCCGAAACGCTAAAAATTGAGTCTCTTGACACCCCTCCGTGGCGGCGTCCATAATCCTAAGTGCCCGCGGCCCGGGCGTTTTCGGCGGGCGTCGCGGGCCTTGCCGGGCCTCGGGCCGGGCGAGACGCGCCCCCCCTTAAAGCCATTCCCGCGGCGCCTCGACTCCGCGCCGAACCAGAATCCGCCTACAAAGGAGAGAGTGAACGTGTCCAGCGTTGACTTGGAAAAGAGCTTGCGCGCCGACGTGGAGTCTTACGTCTCGCAGCGCACCAGCGGTTTGAAAGATGAGCTGGGGCGTCTGCGCGCGCAGCTCAACGAGGCCCTCACGCGGATGGACGAGCGGCTCGAAGAGCCCGCCGCCGAGGGGGACGCGCCGCTGGCCGTCGCCGTCGCCGAGCACCTGCGCAACGCGCGCAACCTCGGCATCGAGGCCGCGGCCGCCGAGTCTTCGCGCGCCCGCGCCTCCTCCGACATCGCGCTGATTAAGGCCGCCGTGGACGAGCTGGACTCTCAGCACACGCAGGCCGAGGTCTTGAACGCGCTCGTCAACCGCGCGGCCGCCTTCGCGCCCCGCGTCGCCTTCTTCGTCGTCAAGGGCGAGCGCGCGACGGGCTGGCGCGCGCGCGGACTCGAAGGCACCGTCGGCGACGACTCGGTGCGCGAGCTGTCTCTGACTACGGGGTCGGACACGCTGCTGGGCGAGGTCGTGCGCACGCGCTCGACGTGGGCCGGCGAGCCCGGCTCGCACGCCGAAGACCACACCATCTACCAGCACTTCGGCGGCGAGCCGCCGCACCGCATGTTGGCCGTCCCCTTAGTCGCGCGCGAGAAAGCCGTGGCCGTGCTCTACGCCGACAGCGCCGGCCAGGACGCCGACGCCGTCAACCTCGAAGCCATCGAGACGCTCGTGCGCGTCGCCGGCATGGCGGTCGAGCTGCTGGCCGCGCGCCGCGCTCCGTCCGACGCGGGCGCCGGCCGCCCCTCCACCACCCACGCCGCGCCCACGCCGCCGCCCGCACCGCCCGCGCCGCCCCGTCACGAAGAGCCGCGCGCCGAAGAGCCGAAACACGAAGAGCCGAGACAAGAAGAGCCGGCGCGAGAAGAGCCCGCGCGCCCGCAAGCTTCCTTCGAGGCGCGGCCCGCGGGCTTCGAGCCGCAGCCCATCGCGGCCGAGGCGCGAAGCGAACCCGAGCCCACGCCGACTTTCAGCGCGGAGCCGGCCGAGCCTTCGTTCACGACGACGCCGGAGCACACGCCCTCCTCCGGCGGGCAGTCTGAGTTCTCGCACCCCGAGTCGTTCACGCCGCCGCCGCCCGAGCCCGCCGCCCAGCCCGTCTCGCCGCTGGGCAGCGCGCGCCGCTACGGCTCGATGGACATGGACTTCCCCGTCGAGGTCACGGAGGAGGAGAAGCGCTACCACAACGAGGCGCGCCGCTTCGCGCGCCTGCTCGTCTCCGAGATCAAGCTCTACAACGAGCAGAAGGTGCGCGAGGGGCGCGACGCCTCCGACCTCTACGAGCGCCTGCGCGAGGACATCGACCGCTCGCGCCAGATGTACGACAAGCGCGTCCGGCCCGAGGTTTCGAGCCGCTACGACTACTTCGACCACGAACTCGTCAACATGCTCGCCGAGGGCGACCGCAACAAGCTCGGGGCCGACTACCCCGGCGCCACCGTCAACGCGTGAAGAACAAGTAGACGGGAGACAGTCAGTGCAGTAGGAAGACAAAGCGGCGCGCTTCAGCCTTCGGGCCGGGCGCGCCGCCTCTCTTTTCTACCGGCTACTGACTACTGTCTCCCGTCTACTTCCTTTATAATCCCCGCGCCCTCCCCTTCAACATCGAACGAGGAACTTATGACCCCGACCGGAAACAGGCTCCGCAACCACCGCGCGACCTTCGCCCTCGCCGTCTGCGCCGCGCTCTTGCTGGCGTCGGCGCTGCCGCTGACCGTCGCGAGCTGCCGCACGCAGACCGCGCCCCCGGACGAGCCCGCCGCCTACGAGCGCCTGCGCCTGCTCACGCGCGGCGGGGTGCTGCCCGCGGAGCCGCAGTTGGTGCAGCTCGCCAACGCTTATAAAGGCACGCGCACCGGCTCGCTGGCGCAACTCGTGCGCGCGCGCCGGGCGGCCGAGGCGCGCGATTTCGCCGCCGCCGCCGAGCTTCTGCGCGCGACGAGTTTTAAGGACGAGACGCGCGTGGGCGATTACGCCCTCTGGTTGCGCGGCGACGCGCTCGACAAGGCGGGCCGACGCGCCGAGGCGCGCGCGGCCTTCGAGGAGCTTGCGCGCGACTACCCCGATTCCCTGCGCGCGCGCGACGCGACCCTGCGCGCCGCGCAGATGTTGGCCCAGGACGGGCAGGCGACGGGCGTGCCCGTCGCCGTCAAGCGACTGGCCGACGCGGACGACGCGGAGGCGCTGCTCCTCACGGCGAGGGCTTACGAGCGTTCGGGCGAACAGCTCAAGGCGCTGAACGCCTACCGCCGCCTCTACTTCTACGCGCCCACCGCGGCCGACAAGGAGGCGGAGGCCGCGGCCGCCCTCGCGCGTCTTAGTTCGAGCGCCGTCCCGGCCAACGCCGAGGAGGCCGCCGCGCGCGCCGACCGTTTGAACAAGGCGAAGCGCTACGCCGACGCCGTCAACGCTTACGCCGACGCCTTCGCGCGCTTCCCCGAGACGCGCACGCCGCAGGCGCAGTTCCGCCGCGGCGTCGCCGCCTTCAACGCGCGCCGCGCGCCCGAGACCGTCGAGGCTCTCAGCAACATCCCGACCTCGGCCGGCGAGACGCGCGCCGAAGCCCTCGGCTACCTCGCGCAGCACTACGCGCGCGCGAAGCAGTGGCCGCAGGCGCGCACGACAATCGAAGAGATGCGGCGCGAGTTCCCGCGGAGTCCCTTCACGATGCGCGCGCTCGTCGGCGTGGGCGCGGCGGCGAAGGATGCGAAGAACACCGCCGACGCGCTCTACCTCTACCGCGCGGCCGTCCAGCAGTTCCCCGGCGAGCCCGAGGTCGCCGGCGCACAGTTCGAGTCGGCGTGGTCGGCGCACGACGCGAAGAACTTCGCGGAGGCTTCGCGCCTCCTCATCGAGCACCTCGCGAACTACGCCGACCGCAACACAGACAACCGCGGCAAGGCCGGTTACTGGGCCGCGCGCGACTCCGAGCGCGCGGGGCTGCTCGGCGAGGCCGCCGCGCTCTACGAGGCGATGCTCCAACGCTACGGCGCCACCTGGTACGGCTACCTCGCCAAGCAGCGGCTCGACGCGCTCAGGCCCCCCGGACACGCGAGCCGCTTCCCCATGAAGACCGACGCGGCCCTCGTCGCGCGCGCCGTGGCGAATTTGAAGCCCGTGACCGTCGCCGAAGAGACCGCCGGGCCGGCCGAGGCCGCACGGCTTGAGCGGGCCGCGCAGTTGAGCGCCGCCGCGTGGGACGAGGCGGCGCACGCCGAGCTGGACCGGGCGCTCGAAGGGAAACAGACGAGCCCGCGCCTCAACCTCGCGAAGGCGCAGCTCTACCGCGCACGCAACGACAACGTGCAGGCGTTCAACGTGCTCCGCCGCAGCTTCCCCGACTACTCGCAGATGGAGCCCGAGGAGTTGACGCCCGACGAGTGGGATGTCTTCTACCCGCTCGCCTTCTGGGACGCCATCAAGCAGGAGGCGGCCGCACGCTCGCTCGACCCCTACACCGTCGCCGGCCTCATCCGTCAGGAGTCCGTCTTCAACCCGCGCGCCGTCTCGCACGCGGACGCCTACGGCCTCATGCAGTTGCTCGTCCCGACCGCGCGCATGATGGCGAAGGGCGGCGACGGCGCCGTCACGGCCGAGTCGCTTCTGAGCGACCCGCGCTTAAACATCCGTCTCGGCACGTCGTACCTCAAAGACCAGCTCGACAAGTACGGCCGCATCGAGTACGTGGCGGCCGCATACAACGCGGGGCCGGGGCGCGTCGTGCAGTGGCGCGCGAGCCTGCCGCTCCAGATGGACGAGTGGACCGAGGCCATCCCCTTCCGCGAGACGCGCGGCTACGTGCAGGGCGTCGTGCGCAACATGCTCCAGTACCGTCGGCTCTACGACGAGCAGGGGCGCTTCCGCGCCGAGGTCGGCACGCGCGCCGCGCGCCGCGACATCTCGCAGGGGGCGGACGCGCCTGCGAGCGACAACACGCGACCCCGCCGCGTGTCGAACGAAGACGAAGAGTGAGGGGAGTCTGAAGATGAAGCGGGAAGTGACGAGCGTCGATCTGTCCCTGTGCCTGCGCGCGCTCTCGTTCGCGCTCGCGCTCTGCGCCGTGGCCCTCTGCGCGTCCGGCGCGACGGCGCAGAAGCGCAAGGCTTCGACGGCACCGCCGAAGCCTTCGACGAAGCCTCAGACCAGGTCGGCCCCGACGACTTCGTCCGGCACGTTGACCGCCAGCACGCAGCCCGGCGCCGTCGTCTGGGTGGACGAGGTGCGGCGCGGCGCGGCGGACGCGGAAGGGAAGCTGCGACTCAAGCTCGCCCCCGGCCGCCACGCCCTGCGCGTGCGCGCGAAGGGCTTCGCCGAGCGCACGCTGGCGCTGCTGCCGACGCAGCGCGGCGCCCTGAGCGTCGTGCTGACGCCGACGACCGACGAGGCCGAGCTTCAGTTTCAGCAGGCCGAGGAGGCGCGCGAGAAGGGGAACAACGCCGCGGCCGTCGAGTCATACCGGCAGGCCCTCAAACTCCGCCCGCGCTTCGCCGCCGCGCACCTCGGGCTCGCGCGCGCGCTCGAATCGCAGGGCAACACGGACGAGGCTCTGGAGGAGTTGAAGGCGGCGCGCGCCGACCGTCCCGTCTACCCCGAGTCGTGGGCGGTCGAGGGGCGCATCCAGCGCGCGCTCGCCGACTACGACGCGGCGCTCGCGGCCTTCGCGCGCGCGCTGCGCGAGGCGCGCGGCCTCCAGCCCGAGGCGCACACGGGCGCGGGGCTCGTCTACGAAGAGCAGGGGCGACACGAGGAGGCCGTCGCCTCTTTCAGGAAGGCCCTCGCGCAGCTCTCCGACACTGAGCCCGTCGTCTACGAGCTGCTGGCGCGCAACCTCGAAAAACTGGAACGCTGGAAGGAGGCGGTCGCCGCCTACGAGAAGTACTTAGAGCTTGCGCCGCAGGGCGCGCACGCCTCGGCCATCAACTCCATCATCGACCAGCTCCGCCAACAGGCCGCCGAGTCGGAGCAGCAACAGCCGCCGCGCTGAAGCACGCGCTACAGCAGCCCGAGCTTGTGCGCCAGGAAGACGAGGGCGAAGGCGAGCGCGAAGAAGGTCGCCAGCCAGGGGTATTTGCCCATCGGGCACTTGCCGTGTTCGCTCATAACAAAGTAGACAGTAGTCAGTGGCCGGTAGAAGAGCCTTCACCGTCGTGCCGTCATTATACTCGTCAACGCCCGCACCGCGGAGCGCTACTGACTACTGACTACTGACTACTGCTTTCACTCACTTCCGCGCTTCAAAGACGCGGTTGAAGGGAGTCTCGGTGGCGCGCCGGAACTCTTTGAAGCCGGCGCCGACGACCACCTCGCGGAGCGCGTCCTCGGTGGCGACGGCGCCTAGCGCCGGGCCGCCGAGCGCGAGCGAGTTCGCGGTGCAGCAGAGCGTCGAGGCTGCCGAGAACGTGCGGCCGATGATGTTGATATTCTCTTCGACGCTGTTGCCGGCCATCGGCTCGACGATCAGGGCGCTCCCGCCCTCGGCCAACGCCTCGGCCGCGCGCCGGGCCGCGCCCGCGGGGTCGCCCATGTCGTGCAGGCAGTCGAAGAAGCAGACGAGGTCGTAAGGGTTGACGGGTATCGCGTCGGCCGACGAGACCTCGAACGTGGCGCGGTCGGCGACGCCCGCCTCTTCGGCCGCGCGGCGCGCGTGCTCGATTGAAGGGCCGTGGTTGTCGAAGCCCGTAAAGCGCGACGCCGGGTAAGCCTGCGCCATGATGATGGTCGAGGCGCCGTGGCCGCACCCCACGTCGGCCACCAGCCCGCCCGCCTTCAGCTTCTCCTCGATGCCGGTCAGCGCCGGTATCCAGTCGTTGACTAAATGCGTGCGGTAGCCGGGGCGGAAGAAGCGCTCGACGCCGACGAAGAGGTCGGGGTCGTGGTCGCCCCAGAGGATGCCGCCGCCGTTGCGGAAAGACTCCTCGATGCGCGGCACCGCGTTCGTCATCGCCTTGATGAGATAGAAGCCGCCGCCGACGAAGGCCGGGCTCTCCTCGTCGGCGAGCGCCGCGGCCTGCTCCGGCGAGAGCGAGAATCTGGCCGTCTGCGGGTCGTACTCGACGTATCCGCCCGACGCCTGGTTGACGAGCCACTCGCGCACGTAGCGCTCCTGCGTGTCCGTGCGCGCGGCCAACTCCGCGGGCGTCGAAGGCCCGGCCTCGGCCAGGGCCTTGTAGAGCCCGAGCTTCTGCCCGATGTAGACGAGCGACGAGCTGAGCGCCGCCCCGAAGTCCGTGACCACCTTGCCTAAGAACGCCTCAAGCTTCCCCTGGTCGATCTGTCTGGCTTCACCGGTTGAACTCATTTACAGACTCCTCTTGTTGTGTATTGCGGCCCGCGAGGCTTTCGTGTCAGGGATTCAATCGAGCGGGGTGGGGCGGGGAAGTTTCTACACCCGCGCGGCGCCCCGCGTCAACGCCCCGGCGGGCGCGTTTGCCCGGCGTCACGACTCTGTGAGAGCATCGCCGCGACTCCAACCGAAGGAAGACCGAAGCGCATGGCGACACCCGAAACAGGAAAGCGCGGCCGCGTCTCGCAGAAGGCGGGCCGCTTCACCGAGTCTGTCATCCGCGAGATGACGCGCGAGGCGTTGAAGCACGGCGCCGTCAACCTCTCGCAGGGCTTCCCCGATTTTCCCGCGCCCGAAGACCTGAAGCGCGCCGCCGCCGCGGCCATCGCGGACGACGTGAACCAGTACGCCGTCACCTGGGGCGCGAAGGATTTCCGCGACGCCATCAGTGACAAGACGCGCTGGTTCCTCGGGCTAGACTACGACCCCGAGCGCGAGATAACCGTTACCTGCGGCTCGACCGAGGGCATGATCGCCGCGATGATGGCGACCGTAGACCCCGGCGAAGAGGTCGTCGTCTTCGAGCCCTTCTACGAGAACTACGCGCCCGACGCGATCCTCTCGGGCGCGACGCCGCGCTACGTCAGCTTGCGCGCGCCCGACTGGACGTTCGACCCCGACGAGCTTCGCGCGGCCTTCAACCCGCGCACGAAGGCCGTCATCCTCTGCAACCCCAACAACCCGACGGGCAAGGTCTTCACGCGCGACGAGCTGGAGTTCATCGCAGCCTTCTGCCGCGAGTTCGACGCGCTCTGCTTCACCGACGAGATTTACGAGCACATCCTCTACCCGCGCGAAGACCGCGAGGTCGAGCACATCTCGATGGCGCAGCTCGAAGGGATGCGCGACCGCACGCTCGTCGTCAACTCGATGTCGAAGACCTACTCGGTCACGGGCTGGCGCGTCGGCTACGTGCTCGCGCCGCCCGACATCACGAGCGCCGTGCGCAAGGTACACGACTTCCTGACGGTCGGCGCCGCCGCGCCCTTGCAGCGCGCGGGCGCCTACGCCCTGCGAATGCCGCCCGAGTATTACGAAGGGCTGGGGCGCGAGTACCGCCGCCGCCGCGACCTGCTGCTGCCCGTGCTCGAAGACGTGGGCTTCAAGGTCTTCCAGCCCGACGGCGCCTACTACGTGATGACGGACATCTCGGCCTTCGGCTTCAGGGACGACGTGGAGTTCACGCGCCACCTCATCCAGAAGATCGGCGTCGCCTGCGTCCCCGGCTCCAGCTTCTACAGCCGCCCCGAGCTGGGCGCGCGCCAGGTGCGCTTCTGCTTCTGCAAGAAGGACGAGACGCTGGAGGCGGCCGCCGACCGCCTGCGCAAACTGCAAAGGTTCTGACGCCGGATGTGGGACAGGAAGCGACAACTCATCTGGCTCGGGGTCGGACTCCTCTTCGGCACCTTCTCGCTCTACCCGCTCGCCCTCGACGACGCGGGGCGCGCCGACTGGCAGTACTTCCTCCAACTCGAAGCGCTCCTCGTCCTCGTCATCTGCGTCATGTTCTTCATCTACAACCGTAAACCGTGAACCGTGACAAGAGGAATCCAGTCCTTCTTGTCACGGTTCACGGTTTACAGTTTACGCGTCTTTCAGTTCCCCGGCTGTTGCAGCTTATGGCGGATGGTGATGCCGTCGTTGGCGAGGACGAGGAGGCGGCGCGCGTCGTAGAGCGGGAGGCTCGTCGGCGTGTAGGCGAGCACGTAGCGGTTACGGCGCAACTCGTCGCAGATGCTCTTGGCCGCGTCGCGCGAGTCGTTGACGGAGAGGACGCGGCCGCCCGTCGCCTTCGGTCAACTTCTGGATGGCCTGCGCGGGCTTGAGCCGGTCGCGGCGCAGCGCCCCGCCCGTGCGGTCCGGAATCTGTAAGGCGTAGACCGTGATGTCCTGCCGCAGGAGGTCGCCGTAGACCTTCTCGAAGTGCGTGCGGCTGCCGCGGTCGAGCCCGTCGGCGACGAGGATGATGACGCGCTTGCGCACGCGGCCGACGAGCGGCCCGAAGGCGTCGTTGATGACGGCCGAGAGCGCGTCGAAGAGGTGCGGCTCGCCGCGCTTGCGGAAGAGGGGGAGCGCCGCCTCGATCTTCTTCGCGTCGTCCGTCCAGTCCGAGATGATCTCCGGCTGCTGGTCGAAGCCGACGACCATCACCTGATCGCCCTCGTAAATCTCGTAGGCGAACTCGCGCGTCGCCTTCTGCAACTTCTCCACGTCGGCGCGCAGGCCCAGAGAGTTGTCAACGAGGATGACGATGCGCGCAGGACTAGGGTCGGGCGTGAAGGCTTGTATCTTCTGCTCCTGCCCGCCGTCGTAGAGTGAGACCTCCGGGGCCGTGACGCGCTCCTCCGACCCGTCCTCGCGCGCGGCCGTCACGTTGAGGAAGACGCCGCGCTCGCGGCCGATGTCCGCCTCGCCGCCCGTGCGCCGCCCCGCCTGCCCCGATGCCATCGCCGCGAGCAGGAGTCCCATCGCGACGAGCGTTGTCACGGTCTTGAGGTGCGGCCGCATGTTCTTAGACTTCCTCATTAGCCGGGGATGTGCGTGTCTTTTGATTTCTTATCATTCTTCGAGGGCTTCGCCTCGGCCTTCGCGCCGGCCTCCGTTGACTTCACCTCTGTCGTGCTCTCGGCCTTTGACTCCTTGGCCTCCTTCGCCTCGCCGCCCTCTTTCGACTCCTTCGAGTCTTTCGACTCCGACTTCTTGCCCGCGTAGTCGGTCACGTACCAGCCCGAGCCCTTGAACTGGAAGCCCGTACGCGACCACTCCTTCTCAAGCTTCCCGCCGCACTTCGCGTGGCGCGCGAGGGGCTTGTCCGAGACCTTCTGCATCACCTCCATGTGCGCGCCGCACTTCTTACAAGAGTATTCGTAAATGGGCATCCCGTCGCTTCTCCTCTTATATACAAACTGAACTTTTGGTAAACGTCCCGCGGAAATTATACGGACAAACGTTTCGCTTGCAAACGCCTTGCAACCTTCGATGCGCGTTCGCGCGTTCGCGTCTACTACACCAGATTGACGCGAAAAAATATCGATAAAAATCACAGGACTTTGTCTGCCTTCGGTACGCGATAACGCTTCTGATGGGACCAGAAAGGCTTTCACGATGAGAGAGCGTCGGCACAAACCACAAAGCCTCAGTCACTTAAGGCCGATTGCCTTAAAGGCATACATTTCAAGCAGTTAGATGTAAAGCTTCAATTCGCCGGAATGCAACTGGATCGCAACCTCTTCATCTAAGTTTACGGTTTCGACAGGCTGTGCTCATTTGAGAGTTGCAGACCCGGTTCGTTTCCACCATGCGTAGCCCCCAAACCCCGTGCATCGCCGGCGATGTGCAAGTGGAAATCGCCCGACCTCGCTGGCCGTTAAGCGAAATGCAGAGGTCATTAGCTCACATGGAGAACGATCGAGAATGCACTTTACCCCTCGTAAGCCCCTGCGCTCTTTTAAGAACGTCGTCTTTGCCGTCGTCGCCATCTTCGTCGTCTCGAACTTCATCGACAGCCCCTTCACCCGCGTACTCGCGCCCGTCTCGGCCTCGGCGATGACCGCCGCCGTCTCCATCGAAGACTTCATCCCTTCGGACGTGCCCACGTCGGGCGACCACGACCTCGACCTCGTCATCGCGCGCACGGGCCGCACCCTCGGCGTTGACCCGCGCCTGATTCACGCCGTCATCTGGCAGGAGTCGAAGTACAAGCCGAGCGCCGAGTCGCACGCCGGCGCCCAGGGGCTCATGCAGCTCATGCCCGCGGCCGCGCAGCGCTTCGGCTGCGACGACCGCAACGACGCCGCCGCGAACGTGACGGCCGGCACCAAGTACCTGCGCTGGCTCCTCAAGCGCTTCGACGGCAACGTCACGCTCGCGCTCGCGGCCTACAACGCCGGCGAGGGCAACGTCGATAAGTACGAGGGCGTCCCGCCCTTCAACGAGACCCAGGCTTACGTCCGCATCATCACCGGCCGCTACGGCAAGAACTACCACCCCGTGCTCACCCCTGAAGAGGCTTCGTCCCACTTCAACCTCCTGCCGTCGAACTGAGGGGCAAGCGTAAACCGTGAATCGTAAACCGTGACAAGAAAGAAGACGTCTTCTACCTGTCACGGTTTACGATTTATGGTTTACGCTTTCGCCTTTTGCCTTCACCCACCCGCCTTGCTATGATTTGCGCCCGACAAAAACTCCAAGGGGCGTGCGGCTGAAGTGGGGCGTGGCTCTCTCCTCACCCGGAACGGCCGCCGCAGTCCGAGAGCGAGAATTTACAAGCTCATCCGAAGGAGAACCCGCAAGCAGTTGTCCGCGCAAAGACCGATACCGGGCTCGAACGTGCAGACGCTCACGCGCGAGCGCAAGGCGCGGATGCAGGAGGCGCGCGAGGCGCTCATCGACCGCCTGGCCCCCAACATCCATTCCGAGATAGACCTCGACAAATTCCTCCACGCCGTCGTCGCCGAACTGGGCCGCATGATGGACGTTGACCGCTGCGACGTGGTGCAGCTCGTCCGCGCGGGCGAGCTGCGCATCAGCCACGAGTGGCGCGCCGCCGCCGACGTGCCCTCCTCTCTCGGCACGTCGATTCCCGTGGACTTCGGTCAGCTCGCCGAGCGCTTCGACTTCGCGCGGCCCATCCGCCTCGACGACGCGGCCGCCGCGGGGCTCGACCCGCGCGCGTCGCTGCTGCCGCCTTCCCTCGGCACGCGCTCGCTCCTCATCGTGCCCGTGGTGCTCGACGGGAACGTGCTCGGGCTGCTCGGGCTGCACATGACGCGCGGGCTGCGCCACTGGGACGACGAGGAGGTCGCGCTCATCCAGTCCATCGCGCGCCAGATCGCCGTCGGCTACCAGTACGCGCGCCTCTACACGGAGAGTCGGCGCGAGGCGAGCCGCACGCGCGCGCTCCTTGAGATCGCGAACCTGCTCAACTCGCGCTCCGACTTCGGCGAGCTGACCTCTCACGTGTTGGAGCGCGCGAACGAACTGGTCGGCGCCGACTACTGCGCGCTCGGCGTCGTGGAGCCTTCGGGCCAGTCGATCAGCCTCGCCGCCTTCAAGGCCGCGCCGCACGCGACGACCCTGCGCGTGCGCGAGCTGATCGAGTCGCACGGCAAGTCCATCGACATCTCGGCCTTCCCCGCGGTCGTCGAGCTGCTGGCCGAGCCGCGCACGCTCCGCGTCATCGACACTTCGACTTGCCCGAGCCGGTGCGCTTCGCCTTCAACGCGACGCTCGGCGGCCGCGCGGCGCTCGTCGCGCCCGTGACGATTCGGAGTCAGACCTTCGGCCTGCTCGGCTTCGTCTGGGGCGAGCCGCGCGAGGCGTTCGACGAGCACGAGGTGGCGCTGGTCGAAGGCATCGCCGTGCAGATCGGCACCGCGCTTGAACGCGACCAGCTCTCGGCCGAGGTCATGCGGCTGCGGAGCGCGCTCCACGAGCGCCACGCCGAAGACCGCATCATCGGACAGTCGCCCGTCATCCTCCGCGCGCGCGAGCTGGCCCTCAACGTCGCCGACACGCAGACCTCCGTGCTCATCCAGGGCGAGTCGGGCACGGGCAAGGAACTCTTAGCCAACCTCATCCACTACAACTCGCGGCGCAAAGAGGGGCCGTACGTCAAGCTCAACTGCGGCGCGATACCCGAGTCGCTTCTAGAATCGGAACTCTTCGGCCACGAGCGCGGCGCCTTCACCGACGCGCGCCAGCGCCGGCACGGGCGTTTTGAAGAGGCCGACGGCGGCACGCTCTTCCTCGACGAGATCGGCGAGATGAGCCTGTCGGCGCAGGTGCGTCTGCTGCGCGTGCTTCAGGACGGCGAGTTCGCGCGCGTCGGGAGCGGGGAAGTCCTGCGCGCGGACGTGCGCGTCATCGCCGCGTCGAACGTGGACCTCGCGCGCGCCTCCGAGCAGGGCACGTTCCGCCGCGACCTCTACTACCGCCTCTCGGTCTTCCCCATCCACGTCCCGCCCCTGCGCGAGCGGCGCGAGGACATCCACACGCTCGTCATACACTTCCTCGAACACTACAAGCAGAAGACCGGCCGCTTCGTCTCCGGCATCTCGCGCGAGGCCCTGCGCGCGCTCGTCAACTACGACTGGCCGGGCAACGTCCGCGAGTTGGAGAACGCCGTCGAGCGCGCCGTCATCATCGCGTCGGGCAGACAGATCGAGGCCGACGACCTGCCCGAGCAGATCGCGCTCGCGGCGCGCGAGGAGCGCACGCGCGCGCGCGGCGAGCGCGAGCGCGCGGCCTCCGAAGGGCGCAGCGTCACGCTTGAGCTGGACGTGCCGGCGGCGCTCGACGAGATCGAGCGCCGCGCCATCGAGGCCACGCTCGACTACACCGGCGGCGACAAGACGCGCGCCGCCCGCGCCCTCGGCATCGGCCGCAAGACCCTCTACCGCAAGCTCCGCCAGTACGAAGGGGGCGAGCAGTAGGCAGTCGCCGCGTCAGCGGCGCATGAATGTAGCCCGGCCTTTCAAGGCCGGGACAGGTGATGGCTGGCGTGCCGCGTCGCGTCAGCGACGGCTGAACGGGCCGTGTCGGCTCAGCCGTCGCTGACGCGACGCCCGCCCCGGCGTTTGATGCGACGCTGACCCGGCCTTGAAAGGCCGGGCTACATGCAGACGCCGCTGACGCGGCGTTTGCAACTGCCTACTGCCTACTGCCTACTGCCTTTCCATTGCGCCGCTTTGCGCGTCTTTGTTATAGTGCGGGTCAGGTCAAACGGTTTCCGAAAAACTCTCGCCTAAACTTTCAGGGCGACACTTCCCCTTAAAGAGGAGGGCGTTATGTCAGAGAATCAAGGGCGCGGCCGCGGGCGCAGGGAAGAGGCGGGCATGAGCACGCAGTTGACCTGCTTCGCCATCGGCGGCCACGGTCGGCGCGGTCGTCGCGCTGCTGTTCGCGCCGAAGTCCGGGCGCGAGCTGCGCCAGGACGTGGCCGACGCGACGCGCAAGGGCGTGGACCGCGCGCGCGAGACGGGCTCGCAGCTCTCGGCGCGCGCGGGCGAGGTCTACGAGACGGCCACGTCGAAGGCGGGCGAGCTGGCGTCGAGCGCGCGCGAGGCGGCCTCGCGCCGCGGCGAACTCTTCGGCTCGGCCATCGAAGCCGGCCGGCAAGCCTACCGCGACGAGAAGCGCCGCACCGAGTCCTCGGCGCTCACCGAGCACGAGCCGCCCGCGCCCGAAGGCGGGAACGGCTAACCACCGTCAACTTCTTTATGCCCTTCCCCGCGCTACAACTGAACACGAACGACCCGGCGTTCTGGGTGCTGGTGGTCGTGGCCGTGTCGTTCGCGTTGATCGCGCTGGCGGCCATCTCGGTGGCCGTCGTGGTGGCGGTGCTGGCGTCGCGCGCGGTGCGGGTGGTGCGCAGCGTGGAGGAGAAGGTCTCGCCCCTGGTCGAGCGCGTCGGCGCGCTGGCCGAGCAGGCGCAGGCCATCGCCGCGCAGGGCCGTGAGGTCGCGGATCAGGTGACGGTCATGTCGGGACACATCTCGACGGCGACGCTCCACTTCTCGGAGTCGATGGCGCTCATCCGCGGCGAGGTCGCGGAACTCAAAGAGATCGTCGGGCTCTCGGCCGAGACGGCGCGCGACAAGATCGAGCAGATCAGCCAGCTCGATAGACGAGACGCACGGGAAGTTGATGGTGACGACCAACTACGTCACGTCGCGCATCATCAACCCGGCGCGCGAGATCGCCGCGATTATGGCGGGGGTCAGGCGCGGACTCGAAGTCCTGCTGGCCCCCGCCCCGAAGCAGATCAACGAATCCTACGCGGAGGAGGAGATGTTCATCGGCTGACCCGTGACATCTTAACGGCGACTCGGAAGCGCCCGGACTATCCTCCGCGAGGGAGCCGATAGTCCGGGCGATTTTTCGCACTTTTGTTCGCAGTTTTGTTTTGCCCTTTGGCTGCGCTACTATCGAAATTCCGAGAAGGACGCGACCTTATCATGTCAACACAGGCACCGCTTGAGCTGAAGAAGACAGTCAACCTGCCGAAGACGGGCTTCGCGCAGAAGGCCAACCTCGGGCAGACGGAGCCCGCGCGTTTGAAGCGCTGGGCCGAGATGGGGCTCTACGAGCTGATCCGCCGCTCCCGCGCGGGGCGCGAGCGCTTCATCCTCCACGACGGGCCGCCCTACGCCAACGCCGACATCCACCTCGGCACGGCGATGAACAAGATTCTGAAAGACATCGTCGTCAAGTCGCGCACGATGCTGGGCTACGACAGCCCCTACGTCCCCGGCTACGACTGCCACGGCCTGCCCATCGAGCAGCACGTCGAGCGCTCGCTCAAGGAGAAGGGCAAGAACCGCGCCGACCTCCCCGTGGCGAGCTTCCGGCGCATCTGCCGCGAGCACGCCGCCGAGGCCTTGAAGCGGCAGACGCGCGACTTCCAGCGCCTCGGCATCCTCGGCCTGTGGGACGACCCGTACCTGACGATGTCGAACCACTACGAGGCGGAGACGGCGCGGCAGTTCGGCCGCTTCGTCGAGCGCGGCTACGTCTACAAGGGCGCGCGCCCCGTCTACTGGTGCATCCACGACCAGACCGCTCTGGCCGAGGCCGAGGTCGAGTACCGCGAGCACACGTGCCCGTCCGTCTACGTCAAGTTCCCGCTCTCGGAGGACTCGGTCGAGGCCGAGGTCTTCAAGCGCGAGGTCCTCGGCGACGAGGACGACCCGCGCCAGATCTTCTTCCTCATCTGGACGACGACGCCGTGGACGCTGCCCGCCAACCTCGGCATCGCCGTCAACCCGCAGTTCGAGTACGCGGCGATAGAGGGTAAAGAGGGCGAGGTCTACGTCGTCGCCAGCGACCTCGTCGACGCACGTCGCGAACAAGTGCGGCCTCGGCCGCCCCGCAGACCTCGAGACGGGCGAGCCGCGCGACCCCTCCGAGCCGCCGAACCTCTCGACCGTCAACTGGCCGCCGAAGGTCATCGCGCGTTTCCCCGGCTCCCGGCTCGACCGTCTCGAAGCGCGCCACGCGTGGCTCGACCGGCCTTCGTTGCTCATGCTCGGCGACCACGTCACGCTCGGCGGCGAGGCCGACGGCGAGACGGAGTTGGACGTGAAAGACGCTCGGGACAAGAAGGCGACGGGCAAGTCCGGGACGGGGCTCGTCCACACGGCGCCGGGCCACGGCCACGACGACTTCGTCATCGGCAAGGCTTACGGCCTCGAAATCTACTGCCCCGTGGACAACGCCGGCCGCTTCACGCAGGAGGTCGAGCACTTCGCCGGCCGCAGCGTCTTCGAGGCCAACCCGGCCATCGTCGAGTTCGTGCGCGAGCGCGGCGCGCTGCTCTTCTCGGAAGAGTACGCGCACCGCTACCCGCACTGCTGGCGCTGCAAGAACCCGGTCATCTTCCGCGCGACGCCGCAATGGTTCATCTCGCTCGACGCCACGGCCGACGCGCCGGCCGTCGATGTCGAGACCGATGACGACGGCCGGCCGCGCGCGAACTACACCGAGAACGAGGAGGACGCGCCGGCCTCTCTGAGGGCGGGCGCGCTGCGCGACATCGAGCGCGTGCAGTGGGTGCCGGCGTGGGGCGCCGACCGGATGCGCAACATGCAGAAGGGAAGGCCCGACTGGTGCGTCTCGCGCCAGAGGGTGTGGGGCGTGCCCATCCCCGTCTTCTACTGCTCGTGCGGCGAGCCGGTCGCCGACCGCCGAACGATCGACCACGTCGCCGACATCTTCGAGCGCGAGACGACCGACGCGTGGTACGGGCGCGAGGCGAAAGACCTCCTGCCCGAGGGCTACGTCTGTCACGAGTTGCGGCGGCGACGGAGTTCACGAAGGAGACGGACATCCTCGACGTTTGGTTCGACAGCGGCGTCTCTTCAATCGCGGTGCTCGAACACTACGAGGGTTTGCGCTGGCCCGCGGACGTGTACCTCGAAGGCGGCGACCAGTTCCGCGGCTGGTTCAACTCATCCCTGATGGTCGGGCTCGCCGCGCACGACCGCGCGCCGTACCGCGCCGTCGTCACGCACGGCTGGACGCTCGACGCGCAGGGGCGCGCGATGCACAAGTCGGCCGGCAACGCCATCGCGCCCGAGGAGTTCGTGAAGGACTCGGGCGCGGACATCCTGCGGCTGTGGGTCACGTCCTCCGACTACCGCGAGGACATGCGCTGCTCGCCGGAGATTCTGTCGCGCGTCGCCGACTCGTACCGGAAGATTCGCAACACGGCGCGCTTCGCGCTCGGCAACCTCGACGGCTTCGACCCCGCGCGCGACGGCGTGCGCGCTCGGCGAGTTGCACGAGATAGACCGCTGGGCGCTCGCCGAGCTGGACCGCGTAGTCGAGCGGGCGCTTGAGGCTTACAAGGCGTACGACTTTCACGCCGTCTACCGGCTCATCGACGCCTTCTGCACGGTGACGCTGTCGGCGCGCTACTTCGACATCATCGAAGGACAGGCTCTACACGTCCGCGCCGAAGTCCGCGCGCGCGGCGCTCGGCGCAGACCGCGCTCAACTACATCATCGACGCGCTCGCGCGTCTGCTCGCGCCGGTGCTCTCGTTCACGGCCGACGAGATCTGGGAGAACCTGCCGGAGGTGAAGTCGCGCGCCGCGGTCGTTCACACGTCCCCTTCTGACGTGGCGGGCGACGAGGCCGTCGCGGTGGATGAGAGGGCCGCTGTCCCGCCTTCGGTTCACGTGGCGGAGTTCCCCGTCGTGCTCGGCGCGGAGCGCGAGGCGGGCCTGCTCGAACGCTGGTCGCGGCTCTTCGAGGTGCGCGACATCGTGCTGCGGGGCTTGGAAGAGGCGCGCACGGCGAAGCTCATCGGGAGCAGCCTCGAAGCGCACGTCCGTCTAGAAGCGAAACGTCCGACGTTCGAGCTGCTCGAAAGCTATCGCGATGAGCTGCGCTACCTCTTCATCGTCTCGAAGGTCTCTTTGACGCTTCTGGAAGAGGAGGCCGGCGAGGACATCCGCGTCACGGTCGAGCGCGCGTCGGGCGCGAAGTGCGAGCGCTGCTGGAACTACTCGACGCTCGTCGGCACCTTCACGCGCTACCCGCAGCCTGCGAGCGCTGCGTCGAGGCGCTGGCCGAGATCGAGGCCGAGGGGGGAGTCAGTTGAGCGTACACACACGTGGCTTCCTGCGCTGGCGCGCGGCGTACCTGTTCGCCGCCGCGGCCGTCTACCTCGCCGACCAGGCGTCGAAGGCGTGGGCCGTGCGGCGCCTGAAGACGGGCGAGGTCGTGCGCGTCTTCGACGGGCTGCTGCACTTCTCGTACGCGGAGAACCCCGGCGTCGCCTTCGGGCGCTTGCAGGAGGGCGGCGAGTTCGGGCGCTGGATGCTGGCGGCGCTCGCGGCGCTGGCGGTCGTGGGGCTGCTGCTCTACTTCTTCCGCACGGCGCGCACGGACGACCGTCTGCTCGGCGCCCTCGCGCTGCTGCTCGCGGGCGTGGCCGGCAACCTGACCGACCGCGTGCGGCTCGGCCACGTCATCGACTTCATCGACGTTTTCATCGGCTCGTACCAGTGGCCGACCTTCAACGTCGCCGACGCGGCCATCTGCACGGGCGCGGCGCTGCTCGCGCTCGACCTGATTCTGGAAGGGCGACGCGAGGCGCGAGAGGCGAAGGCGGCGACGAGCGTCACGGAAGTTGAATCGCCGCGGAGCGGCGCCTGAGTTAACGCCGTACCGGTTCACGAATAGATAAATGTACCCTGAGCTTTTCCACATCGGCAGCTTCCCCGTGAACACGTACGGCGTGTTGCTGGCGCTGGCGTTCATGGCGGCGCTGTTCGCGGCGTCGCGCCTCGGCGGGCGCGACGGTCTGCCGCGCGAGCGCCTGTTCGACGTGGGGTTGTGGATGCTTCTGGGCGGCCTCATCGGCTCGAAGCTTTTGCTGATGGTGGCCGAGCCGGAGTACGGGCAGGACTGGCGCAACCTGCTCTCCGTCGACTTCCTGCGTTCGGGCGGCGTGTGGTACGGCGGCTTCCTCGGCGGGTTGTTGACGGGGGTGCTGCTGATTAGACGTTACCGGCTCCCGTTCTGGAAGGTGACGGACGCGTTCGCGCCGGGCGTGGCCATCGGGCAGGCCATCGGCCGCGAGGGCTGCTTCGCCGCGGGGTGCTGCTGGGGCCGGCCGACGGAGGTGCCGTGGGGCGTCGAGTTCGGCGAACTCGCGCACCGCATCACGGGCGTCCCTACGGGCATCCACCTGCACCCGACGCAACTCTACGAGTCCTTCGCCACGCTCCTCATCTTCCTCCTCCTCTACTGGCTGCACGGGCGCAAGCGTTTCGACGGCCAGATCATCGGCGCCTACGCCGTGCTCTACGGACTGACGCGCTTCACCATCGAGTTCTTCCGCGACGACCCGCGCGGCGACATCCTCGGCCTGACGACGCTGACCGGCCTCTCGACCTCGCAGCTCATCAGCCTCCTCGTCGTCGCCGGCGGGCTCATCTTCCTCCTTCTCCGTTGGCGCCGCGCCTCCGGCGTGACCCCGGACACCGCCAGCGCATGATTGACGAGCAAGCTAACTTAGAAGACGAGGCGGAGGCCGCACAGGCGGAGCCGGAGGCCGCGACGCTCGCGTTCGACGTGGGCGCGGCGGACGCGGGCGCGCGGCTCGACGCGTTCCTGGCGGCGCGCGTCGAGGGCGTGAGCCGCTCGACGCTGAAGCGCGTCATCGACGACGGCGAGGTGCTCGTCGGCGGCCGCGCGGCGAAGCCCTCG
The DNA here is from genome assembly GCA_963726735.1 of uncultured Acidobacteriota bacterium. Lineage (GTDB taxonomy): Bacteria > Acidobacteriota > Blastocatellia > Pyrinomonadales > Pyrinomonadaceae > QHXN01. Next base: position 60,371 of record CAVSDM010000016.1, on the reverse strand, counting down.
CTCAAGCTGAAGGGCGGCGAGCACGTCGAGGTCGAGCTGCCCGCGCCGCCGCCGTCCGAGGTCGAGCCCGAAGAGATTCCGCTCGACATCCTCCACGAGGACGAGGAGGTCGTCGTCGTCAACAAGCCTTCCGGGCTCGTCGTACACCCCGCGGCCGGCGTGCCTTCGGGCACGCTCGCCAACGCCTTAGCCTTCCACTTCGGGCGACTCTCCGGCGGCGGCTCGCTCCGCCCCGGCATCGTCCACCGCCTGGACCGCGACACGTCGGGCGTCATCGTCGTCGCCAAGACCGCTCGCGCGCACGAGAGTCTTTCGGACCAGTTCCGCGCGCGCACGGTCTTCAAGTCCTACGCCGCGCTCGTACACGGGGTGACGAAAGAGGAGAAGGGGAGAGTCGAGGAGCCGCTCGCGCGCGACCCGCGCAACCGCACGCGGATGGCGGTCGTGCGCGGCGGGCGCGCGGCCCTCTCGCTCTGGCGCGTGCGGCGGCATTTCACGCGCTTCACGCTGCTCGACGTGCAGATCAAGACCGGCCGCACGCACCAGATACGCGTCCACCTCGCATGGATCAAGCACCCGGTCGTCGGCGACGAGACCTACGGCGGCGGCCGTGACAAGACACTCCCGGACCCGCTCCTGCGCACGCGCGTCGCCGCCCTCGGCCGCCAGTTCCTCCACGCCGAGCGGCTCGGCTTCCACCACCCCTCGACCGGCGAATGGCTCGGCTTCACCGCCCCGCTCCCGCCCGAGCTTTCGGGATTTCTCGAAACGCTGCAATAAGGGCCATCCGCTACCGCGGTTGGTTCTGACCGCTGTTTCGGCGGTATACTGTCCGGCACCGGGGAAGCAACGACCGCGACGGCCGGGGGCATCGAATGGGGTGCTCGAATCGGCTGAAGACTCCGAGGTCCGAACCCGCGCTCCCCTTCATCCGTCTATGAAAATCGCGAGACTCCTGATTTCACTGACCGTCGTCGCCTGCGCCCTCTTCGGCGCGGCCGCCGCAGCGCGCACGGGCGCGCCCGCGCAAGTCCCCGCGACGCCGCGGCAGACCCCCACGCCCACGCCGCCGCAGCCCGACCAGGTCGAGGGCGGCGTCACCGTCTCGCGCGTCGTGCGCGTGCCCGTCACCGTCCTCGACAAGAAGGGCGTGCCCGTGACGGGGCTCACCCGAAACGACTTCTCCGTCCTCGAAGACAAGCGCCCCGTCCAGTTCGACTTCCTCGGCGAGATCAAGGAGTTGGAGAAGCTGCCCATCTACATCGGCGTGCTGATGGACACGTCGGGCTCGACGGCGGGCAAGCTCGGGTTCGAGAAGGAGGCGGCCAAGAACTTCCTCTACACCGTCACGCGCACGCGCAAGGACCACGCCGCCTTCGTCACCTTCGACGACGAGGTCAAGCTCCGCCAGGACTTCACGCGCAACCTCGATCTGCTGGAGAAGGCCATCGACAGCGTGAAGACGCCGGGGACGCAGACCGCGCTCTTCGACGCCATCTGGGAGTTCTGCGACCAGAAGATGCGCGGCGTGTCGAGCCCGCGGCGCGCGCTCGTCGTCATCACCGACGGCGACGACACCTACAGCCGCGCGCGCATCGACGACGCCATCTCCATCGCGCAGAAGACCGACACCATCATCTTCGCCATCTCGACCAAGGGCGGCTTCATCGGCAGCGCCGTCCCCGGCGTCGAGGCGGGCACCGTCAAGGACTCGGGCGACAAGGACCTGTCGAAGATGGCCGAGGAGACGGGCGGCCGCTCCTTCTACACCGGCGACATGCTGGCGCTGGAGCGCGCCTTCAAGAAGATCGGCGAGGAGCTGCGCTCGCAGTACCTCCTCACCTACCGCCCCGAACCGCCCTTCGACGGCGGCTACCGCCGCATCGAGGTCAAGGTCAACACCGGCGAGAAGTACAAGATCAACGCCAAGCGCGGCTACACGGCGGACAGGGATACGACAAGGCAGTAAATCGTGAATGGTAAATGGTGAATGGATAAAGGCATTTTCTATTCACTGTTCACTATTCACTATTCACGAGGGAAGAGATGTTTAGTCAAAAGAGATTCGCTTTCGTCATGGCGCTGCTGCTCGCCGCGTCGGCGCTGCTCGTGCCGTCGCGGGCGGGCGTGAGCGCGCAGCAGTCGCAGCCGCCGCCGCAGCGCCCGGCACCGCAGCGCGACGAGACGCTCGACGACGACGACGTGGAGCGAATCGAGACCGACCTGACGAACGTGCTCTTCACCGCCGTCGATAAGAGCAAGCGCTTCGTCACGACGCTCAGGCAGGACGACATCCGCGTCCTCGAAGACGGCGTCGAGCAGAAGGTCACGACCTTCCAGCGCGAGACCGACCGGCCGCTCTCGCTCGCCATCCTCATCGACTGCTCGGCCTCGCAGGAGCGCACGCTGCCCGAGGAGAAGTCGGCCGCGCAACGCTTCGTCGATACCGTCATCCGCGCCGCGAAGGACGAGGTGGCCGTGCTCACCTTCACCGGCGACGCGACGCTCGAACAGGGTCTGACGGGCTCGGCCGTGCGGGTGCGCCGCGCCATCGACCGCGTCGAGTTCACGCCGCCCTCGGGCTACATCGGCGGCGGCGTGCTGGTGGGGACGCCGCCCATCTCGGGCGACAACCAGGCGCGCGCCGGCTCGACCGCCATCTGGGACGCCATCTGGGTCACCTCGCGCGAGGTGCTCTCCGAGTCTTCGGACAAGACGCGCCGCGCCATCATCCTCCTCTCCGACGGCGTGGACACGTCGAGCCGCCTGAAACTGCAAGAGGCCGTGGACTCGGCCCTGAAGGCCGACGCCATCATCTACGCCGTCGGCATCGGCGACAGCTTCAGCTTCGAGGGCGTGGACGAGGGGAGCATGCGCAAGATTTCCGAGCGCACGGGCGGGCGCGCCTACTTCCCGCGCAACGAGGACGACCTGCGCTCGGCCTTCGCGCAGATTCAGGAGGACCTGCGCTCGCAATACCTCATCGCCTACTCGCCCTCGAACAAGACGAAGGACGGCTCCTTCCGCAAGGTGCAGATCGACATCGTCAACCCCGAGCTGAAGAAGCAGCAGATGCGCCTCACCTACCGCCAGGGCTACTTCGCCCGCAGCGCCGTGGACGGCCGCCCGCGTTCGCGTTAAAGAGAACGCGTTAGTGACGAAGGATGAAGGGGAGGCTCGAACGGCCTCCCCTTCGTCTTTCCTAATGACAATCACGCTAAAGCTTTGTTATAGTCGGACTTGCCCCGCGTGTGCGGGCGCGTGCAAGGGGACGAAAATTCAGCCTCAAACGGGCCGTTAGAGCCCGAAAGCCCCCTCCTCTCGAAATCTTCCGTAAGCGCCGGCGCCTTGAGACCGAAGGAAACAAGGGCCGCCGGACTACGCTTCAGCATCCCCGACGGGAGAACACCCACATGCCTCTATCCGAGACCTACCCCGAAGAGCGCGAAGCGCCCGAAGAGCACCTGAGCGCCTCCGTCCGGCAGCTCGAAGCGCTGACGGCGCTCGCCGCCGCGCCGGCCGGCGACGGGCGCGCGCTCGAAGAGTTGTTCGCGGGGCTGGCCGACACCATCACGGACCTGACCGACTACCGCACCTGCCTCGTCATCCTCTTCAACGAGGACGGGCGCTCGCGCCGTATCATCTCGCACTCGGCGCACGTCCCCCGGGAGTACGTCGCGCAGGCCGACGCGCGCGACTACCCGCGCGAAGAGGTCGCGCGCCTCATCGCGCGCGGACTGCGCATCGACGTGGGCGGCCTGGGCTACGCCGCCTACTACCCGCCGAGCCACTATCACCTGCTCGACTCCTTCTACCTGCGCCGCTTCAAGTCGGGGCTGCCGCGCCCCGCGCACATCTACGGCCCCGAAGCCTGGCACGACGGCGACGAGCTGTTCGTCCCGCTCGTGGCGCACGACGGCGGGCTCGTGGGGCTCATCGCGCTCGACGACCCGCGGTCGGGGCGCGCGCCCGACCGCCGCAGCGTGCTCCCGGCCGTGGCCTTCGCGCGCCAGACCGCGCAGCTCGTCGCGCGCCAGCGCGACGCCGCGCAGCTCGCCGCGCAGGCCGAGCGCGAGGCGCTCATCAACCGCATCACGCGCGCCGTGCGCCAGTCGCTCGACGCCGACGAGGTCGTCCGCGCCGCCACGCGCGAGTTGGGCGTCCAGCTCGGCGTGGACCGCTGCGCCGTCTTCATGCTCGACCGCGCGGCGGGCGTCGTGCGCACGCAGGCCGTCTACACCGCGCCGGGCGTCGCCCCGGCCGCGGGCGAGTACCCTTTGGAGGTCGTCGGCCGTCTCGTCGAGGCCATCCGCGGCACCGGCGTCATCGCCTTAGAGGACGTGGAGCACGACCCCTCCATCCGGCCCGTCTACGAAAATATTCTGAAGGATTTGGGGACGCGCTCGATCATGTACGTCGCCATCCGCGTGGGCGACGACGTGCCCGGCTGCTTCGTCGTCTCGACCGTCAGGGAGACGCGGCGCTGGCGCCCCGAGGACGTTTCGCTCGCTCGCGCCGTCGCCGACCAGACCGGCATCGCCGTCCGGCAGGCCGAGCTGTTCCAGATGGTCGAGCGCGCCAAGCGCGCGTGGGAGACGACCTTCGACGCGATGTCGGACGGCATCTACATCTTCTCCAACGACCGCCGTTTGACGAGGGTCAACCGCGCGGGCGCCGCGCTCGAAGAAGCCGAGCCGCGAGAGCTACTGGGCCGGCGGTGCTGCGACATCCTGCGCACGGCCTCGCCCCCCGGCTGCATCATCGAGCGCGTGGCGGCGGAGCGCCGCCCCGTGACGATGGAATACACGCCCGAGCGGCTGGGCCGCCCACTGCTCGTCACGGCCGAGCCCATCGTGGAGGAGTCGGGCCGAGTCGGCATCGTCTGCACCGTGCGCGACCTCTCGGAGCTGCGGCAGGTCGAGGCCGTCGCGCGCGAGCGTCAGTCGCTCCTCGAACACGTCCTTGAGAGCGCGCGCGAGAACATCGCCGCCACCGACCCCGACGGCCACCTGATGTGGATCAACAGCGCGGGCGCCGCCATGTGCGGCTACGCGAAGGAGTCGCTCATCGGCCGGCACTTCCATGAGCTAATTGAAGAGTCGGGGCGCGAGGCGGCGGAGGAGCGCTTCCGGCGCACGCTCGCGGGCGAGCCGCAGACGGTCGAGCTGCGTCTGCTGCGGAGTAACGGCGAGCTGCGTTACACCGTGACGGACTCGACGCCGCTCGTCACCGACGGCCGCACGACCGGCGTGCTGACCATCACGCGCGACGTGACGGAGCAGAGGCTTGAGCGCGAGCGCGCCGCGCAGGCCGACAAGCTGCGCGGCCTGGGCCAGCTCGCCTCGGGCGTCGCGCACGACTTCAACAACGCGCTCGCCGCCATCCTCGGGCGCGCGCAGCTCCTGCGCCGTTCGGCCGCGGGCGACCCGGGCCTGACGCGCGGCCTCGACATCATCCTCACGGCGGCCGAGGACGCCGCGGCCACCGTCCGCCGCATACGCTCGTTCGCGCAACAGCTCCCGGGCGAGGGGCACGCGGAGGTCTGCGTCGTCGAGCTGCTGCGCGACGCCGTCGAGATCACGCGCACGCGCTGGGAGAACGACGCGCGCGCGCGCGGCCTGCGCTACGAGGTGACGGTCGAGGGCGACGACTCACTCCACACGCGCGGCAACGCCTCGGAGCTGCGCGAGGTCTTCGTCAACCTCGTCGTCAACGCCATCGACGCGATGCCCGAAGGCGGCCGCCTCCGGATCGACTGCCGCCGCCGCGGCGAACGCCTGCGCCTGCTCTTCACGGACACCGGCGTGGGGATGGCCGAGGAGGTGCGCGCGCGCATCTTCGAGCCCTTCTTCACGACGAAGGGCGTGCACGGGACGGGGCTCGGGCTCTTCGTCTCCTACGGCATCGTCGAGCGCCACGGCGGCCACATCTCGGCGGCCTCGCAGCCCGGGCGCGGCACGACCTTCACCATCGACCTCCCGCACGCCGAGGCGGCGCGGCCGGCGCCGCGAGCCCGCGCGCGACCGGCGCGAGCGCGACCGCGGCCTCTCGCGTCCTCGTCGTGGACGACGAGGAGCACGTGCGCGAGACGCTGGCCGAGATGGTCGAGGCGCTCGGCCACCGCGCCCACCGCGCCGACGGGCGGGCGCGGCGCTCGCCGCTTTGGAAGAGCACGAGTTCGACCTCGTCTTCACGGACCTCTCGATGCCCGAGATGGACGGCTGGGAGGTGGCGCGCGCCGTGCGCCGCCGCAGCCCGCGCACGCGCATCGCCGTCGTCACCGGCTACGGCCGCGACGCCGCCCGCACGCAGGGCGACGCCCCCGCCGACACCGTCATCGGCAAGCCCTTCGACTTCGCGCAGGTCGAGGAAGTGTTGACGCAGTTCGGAGGGTGAAGCCCTAACGAATTAACAGGGACAGACAGGACGGGCAGGATTAGGAGTTAACTCTCTTAATCCTGCCCGTCCTGTCTGTCCCTGTTAGTTTTTTCGAGAGCTATCTTTCGCCGCGCTCCATCTCGACTTCGGTCGAGGCGGCGACGTTGAGGTTGCGGACGCTGGGCTGGTCGATGGGCTCGATGAGGCGGAGGGCTTCGTCGAGGACGCGGCGCTGGTACTCGGGCCAGTTGGGCTTGCCGACGACGCAGCCGAACTCGCCGGGGTAGAAGGCGGCGCGCGGCGGGCGCGCCTGCTCGACGACGGCGCGGTCTACGGCGAGCATCATCGTGGGGATGCCGGCGGCCTCGACGGCGCGCGCGGCGAGCGAGATCGTCTGGTGGCAGAGGCGCGAGGCCGGGACGAGCAGCACCGCCTGCACCTCGTAGCGGCGGACGCGCTCGATGAGCTGCGGGAGCCCGGTCGAGGCGAAGCGCGCGGCGTTCGGGATGAAGCCGGAGATGCTCCAGAAGACAGAGTTGAGCTGGCCGATGATGCCGTTGCCCTCGAACTCCTTCAGCCGGTCGATGGGCACCTGGGCGTTCATGTCCGCTTCGACCGCCGCGGGGTCGTAGCCGCGCGGCGTCCACTTCAAATCCTCGGGGCCGACCTCGACGGGGATTTCGCGGAAGGAGGTGTCGCCGCCGAAGGTCTGCGTGTCGAAGGGCTCGGTGCCGTCGAGGTAGGCGCCGGCCGAGGTGACGAGCGCGAGGTTGAGCATCGGCAGCGCGCGCCGCGCCGGGCGGAAGGGCGCATGCCGGTTCTCGACCCAGGGGTAGTGCCCGCCCACGTCGCCGCCGCGCAGCTCGTTGATCTGCTTCCAGCGCGCGTAACGGTCGCGCCAGTCCTCCGCGCCTTCAAGTATCTCCACTTGAGACATCCTCACCCCTCCCGGCCGTGCTGTCGTTTGAATGCTTGCGCCGATTCTAAATCACAACGCCGCGCGAGGAAAGGAGCGTCAGTCGTAGTCCATCGCGCCGGGCAGGAGTTGAATGCGCGGGGGAGTGAAGTTTTCGGGCTGGACGGCGTCGCGCGGGTCTCCCGACGCTTCGAGCCACGAGAGCGAGCGCGCGAGCTGCGCGAGGTATTCGGTGATGTCGAGCGACATGAAGCGCGCGGCGGCGAGGCGCTCGAACTTCTCAAGCGCCATGCGGTACATGCGGCGGGCGGCGCCGCGCCGTCCGATCTCGATGTGGTGGAAGACGACGGCCGACTGGATCAACGCCTGTAGGAAGAGCTTCTCCCGCGGGCCGCAGTCGTCGCGCCACCGCTCCTCCCACGCGTCGTGCGCCGCGTGGAACTCGCCCGCGTTGTAGAGGTCTATCCCGGCCAGGTACTCCGCCGGGTACGCCCCGGCATGTTCTTCCGTGTAGCTCATTTAGTACCGCGGGATGGAGGGGTCTACTTCCGCCGACCAGCGGTCGATGCCGCCGGAGAGGTTGTAGAGCTTCTCGAAGCCCTGGCGCGAGAGGTAGGCGCAGACCTGCGCGCTGCGGATGCCGTGGTGGCAGATGAAGACCGTGGGGCGCTCCGGGTCGAGCGTCGGCGCCCACTCGTTGAAGAGGCTCAGGGGCAGCAGCCGCGCGCCCTCGACCCGCGCCAGCTCGTACTCCTCCAGCTCGCGCACGTCCACGAGCAGCAGCTCCTCGCCGCCCCGCACGCGCTCCCCGAACTCCTTCGGCGTTAAAGACTTGAAACTCATCTCTCCGGACCCCGGCGCGAAGTTAACAAGGCGAAGGGCAAAAGGCAAAGTGCGGTAAGGTGAGCGCGCGGACGCGCCGGGCGCGCGGGACTCTCCGCGCCTCTGAATTTCTGCCTTTTGCCTTCGCTTTTCGCCTTTTCCCCACTTGCCACGTCCAAATTCTCGTCGTAAAATCCTCCGTCCGTTAACGTCGGCCGCGGCGGCGACGCCTCCCTGTTCCAGTGCCGTTCGTTTCACAAGTTGTCAGCCCGTGCGACCGACCCCGACCGTCCTCAACAGGCTCTTTCCGCCCCGAAAGGTTCAAGAGAATGAAGTCCCCCAACCCCCGTCTGCGCCCCGGAGCGTCCGGCGCGCTCGCCCTTCTGCTCGCACTCGTCTGCTTCGCCGCCGCGCCGGCCTACGCCCGCGGCGACAAGGACTGGAAGCCGCTGGAGCCGTCCGAGCTTTCGGCCGCGGCGGCGCCCGCCGTCGAGAAGGACGCCGACGCCGAGGCGCTCTTCTGGGAGGTCGTCGTCGACGACAGCCAGAGCTACGAGCTGTCGCTCAAGCACTACCTCCGCATCAAGGTCTACAACGAGCGCGGCCGCGACTCGCAGAGCAAGGTCGAGCTGCCCTACTACGGCAACCACCAGATCAAGGACATCGCCGCGCGCGTCATCAAGCCCGACGGGACCGTCGTCGAGCTGAAGAAGGATGACGTGTTCGACCGCACGGTCGTCAAGCTGGGCGGCGTCAAGGTCAAGGTCAAGTCCTTCGCCCTGCCGGGCGTCGAGCCGGGCTCGGTCATCGAGTACCGCTGGCGCGAGGTGCACCCTTACGCCGACGCCAACCAGTTGCGCCTCCAGTTCCAGCGCGACATCCCCGTCCGCACCGTCACCTACTACCTCAAGCCCTTCATGGGCATGCGCTACCGCCCCTTCAACATGGGCGACGCGCGCTTCGAGAAGGACAAGGACGGCTTCTCCCGGATGACGATGACGAACATGCCCGCCTTCCGCGAGGAGCCGCGCATGCCGCCCGCCGACTCCGTCCGCTCGTGGGTCTTCCTCTACTACTCGCGCGAGGACTTGAAGCAGGACGCGGAGCAGTACTGGAAGGGCTTCGGCCGGGGCGTCTACGAGGCGCTCAAGGACGCCGCTGAAGGCGAACGACGAGGTGAAGGCCGCCGCGGCCACAATCGTCGGCGACGCCAAGACCGACGGCGAGAAGCTCCAGCGCCTCTACGACTTCTGCCGCACCAAGATCAAGAACGTCAGCGACGACGCCTCGGGCCTCACGGCCGACGAGCGCTCGAAGCTCAAGGAGAACAAGTCGCCCGCCGACACGCTCAAGCGCGCGCAGGGCACCGGCGGCGACATCGACTTCCTCTTCGCGGCGCTCGCGCGCGCGGCCGGCTTCGAGGCGCGCGTCGCGCTCTCGGGCAACAACGGCGACCTCTTCTTCGACCGCGGGCTTGATGCACAGCGCCTTCCTCGGCTCCTCCTTCGTCGCGGTGCGCGTCGGCGACGCGTGGCAGTTCTTCAGCCCGGCCGAGACCTACACGCCCTACGGGATGCTCGGCTGGCCCGAGGAGGGGCAGGACGTGCTCGTCACCGACGCGAAGGAGCCCGTCTGGGTGCGCAGCCCCGTGGCCGGCCCCGAGAAGTCGGTCGAGCGGCGGACGGCCAGGCTCAAGCTCTCCGAGGACGGCACGCTCGAAGGCGACGTGCGGATCGAGTACACGGGCCACCTCGCCTTCGCGCAGAAGGAGTACAACGACGACGACTCGCCGGCCGAGCGCGAGAAGACGCTCGTCGAAGCGTGGAAGACGCAGATGGGCGCCGAGGTCACCAACCTCGTCATCGAGAACGTGAACGACCCCGTCAAGCCGTTCGTCTACGCGTTCCACGTCCGCGTGCCCGGCTACGCGACGCGCACGGGCAAGCGCCTCTTCCTCCAGCCCGCCTTCTTCCAGAAGGGGCTCGCGCCGCGCTTCCCCGTGGCGACGCGCCGCCACGAGGTCTACTTCCACCACACCTGGTCGGAGGAGGACACGGTCGAGATCACGCTGCCCGAGGGCTTCGCGCTCGACAACGCCGAGGCGCCGGGGGCGCTCTCCGGCGGCCCGCTGAGCAGGTACGAGCCGGCGGCCGGCGTCACGCCAGGACGGGCGCACGCTCGTCTACACGCGCAAGTTCTACTTCGGCAAGGCCGACAGCACGCTCCGCTTCCCCGTCGGCTCCTACCCGACGCTCAAGACCTACTTCGACGAGGTGAGCAAGCACGACGCACACACCATCGCCCTCAAGCAGGGCGCGACGGCCGCCAAGTAAGACAAATGATGAATGCGGAATGATGAGATTGAAGACGGTTCTTAATTCGTCATTCATCATTCCGCATTCACCATTCTTTACTCCTTCCCCTCGCAGACAAAGGAATTAAGAACATGCTCCGACGTTTGAACCTCTTCGCCGTCGCGCTCTGCGCCGCGGCGCTGCTCGCGGCGGCCGACGGCCCCGCGTGGCGCACGGCCGCGGCCGCGGGCGACGACGTGCCCGCGTGGCTCAAGGCCGCGGCCGCTTCGCCCGCGCCCGCCTACGACAAAAAGGTCAAGGCCGTCGTCCTCCACCACGAGCGCAGCGTCGCGGTCGGCGAGGACGGGCGCATCGTGACCACGACCAACTACGCCGTCCGCATCCTCGCGCGCGAGGGGCGCGACGAGGCGCAGCGCGCACGCCCTCTACCTCAACGGCGCGGGCAAGGTGCGCGAGCTGAAGGCGTGGCTCCTGCGCCCGGGCGGCGAGGTGAAGAAGTACGGCAAGGACGAGACCGTCGACATGGCCCTCAACGCCGAGGACGTGTACGACGAGGCGCGCGTGCGCGTCATCAACGCGCGCGACGAAGCCGAGGCGCCCGGCACCGTCTTCGGCTACCAGTCGGTGACCGAGGAGCGCACGGTCTTCTCGCAGGACGGCTGGGACTTTCAGGACGACCTGCCGGCGCTCGTCGCACGCTACACGGTCACGCTCCCCGCGGGCTGGCGCGCCGCGGGCGTCGTCTTCAACCACGCCAGGCTGGAGCCCGCGGTCGCGGGGACGACCTACACGTGGGAGCTGCGCGACCTGCCGCCCATCGAGCACGAGACGAACGCGCCGACGATGTCGAGCCTCGCGCCGCGCCTCGCCGTCAGCTACCTCGCGCCCGACGCCGCGCGCAACGCGATGATCCCGGGCTTCGAGAACTGGCCGGAGGTCTCGCGCTGGCTCTCGACCCTGCACGACCCGCAGGCCGAGCCCGACGACGCGCTCGCGCTCAAGGCGCGCGACCTGACGGCCAACTGCAAGACCGAGCTTGAGAAGATCGCGGCCGTCGGCCGCTACGCGCAGGCCGTCCACTACATCTCGATCCAGATGGGCGTCAACCGCGGCGGCGGGATGCGCCCGCACGCGGCCACGCAGGTCTTCGCCAAGAACTACGGCGACTGCAAGGACAAGGCCAACCTGATGCGCGCCATGCTGCGCGTCCTGAAGATCACGGCCTACCCCGTCGCCATCTACTCGGGCGACCGCACCTACGTGCGCGACGAGTGGCCCTCGCCGCACCAGTTCAACCACTGCATCATCGCCGTCAAGGTCTCGGACGAGACCAACGCGCCCTCGGTCGTCAAGCACCCGACCCTCGGCCGTCTGCTCATCTTCGACCCGACCGACCCGAACACCCCCGTCGGCGACCTGCCCGACCACGAGCAGGGGAGCTGGGCGCTCGTCATCGCGGGCGGCGAAGGGCAGCTCATGCGGATGCCCGCCATGCCGCCCGAGGCCAACACGGTCGAGCGCACGGCCGACGTGACGCTCGCGGACGACGGCTCGATCTCGGCGGTCGTGCGCGAGCGCACCGTGGGGCAGTCGGCCGCCTACGAGCGCGGCGTCTTCAAGGAGCTGTCGCGCGGCGACTACCAGAAGGCCATCGAGCGCTGGGCCGGGGCGGGGGCCGCGGGCGCGAAGTTCACGAAGATCGAGCCCGCCGACAGCCACGCCGAGGGGCGCTTCGCTCTAGACGTTGAGTTCACGGCCTCGGCTTACGGCCAGTCGATGCAGAACCGTCTGCTCGTCTTCCAGCCGACGGTCATCGGCCGCACGGGCACGGGCTGGCTCGCGCCGACGACGCGCAGGCACCCGGTCGTGCTCGAAAGCAAGTCCTTCAACGAGACGGCGCGCTTCAAGCTGCCCGCGGGCTTCGACGTGGACGAGCTGCCCGACCCCGTCAAGGTCGATTCGGACTTCGGCTCCTACACGGCGAGCTACGAGGTCAAGGACGGCCAACTCCTCTACACGCGCCGGCTCGTCCAGCGCGCCGCCACCATCCCCGCCGAGAAGTACGCCGAGGTGCGCGCCTTCTTCGGCCGCGTCCGCGCCAGCGAGGAGGCGCCGGTCGTCCTCGCGCGAAAATAGTAGGCGGTAGGCAGACGGCGGTTGAAGGCGGAACGAAGCCTTCTACATGAAACGAGGCGGCCGGTCGGAAATGACTCGGCCGCCTCGTTCGTTTGAGCGACTGAAGTCTGCTCTTAGCTGCCTACGGCCGTCTGCCTACTGCCTGCTGAGTTTAAAATCCGCGACGAGCGGGAGGTGGTCGGAGGCGACGAGCGCGAGGCGGCTGCGGTGGAGCGTGAGCCGTTCGAGTTCGAGCACGTGGTCGTAGTAGACGTGGTCGAGGTGGAGGAAGGGGAGCGCGCCGGGGTAGGTGCGGCGCGTGCGGAGGTGCTGGCGCAGGTCGGCGCTGCGCAGCTCCTGCGAGAGCAGCCGCGACGCGAGCCCGTGCGTCCACTCGTTGAAGTCGCCGAGCGACGACGCGCGGGCCCGCCAGCCGTCGGGTCGCGCAGGACGGAGTCGCTGCACAGCTTGCGCCCCTGATGGCGGCGCTCGACGAAGGCCGTGCCGAGGTGGATGTTGAAGAGGTGGACGACCGCCGCGCCCGGCTCGCCGAGCTGCACGTCCACGCGCAGCGCGCCGCGCGGCTCCTGCCAGCGCCAGGTGATGTCGTAGTTGTGGCAGTGCGCGACGGGCAGGCGCGTCAGGACGACGTTGCCGTAGGCGCCGCCGCGGTGCTTGCGGTTCTCGCCGAGGTGGAACTGGCAGCCCAGCTCCTCGGCGATGAAGCGCGCCTGGTGCGCCTCGCGCGACGAGTCCGACTCGACGCTCACGACCTCCTGCAACGCGATCACGTCCGCGCCCACCTCGCGCAGCACCGCCGCGATGCGCCCGGGCCGCTCGCGGCGGTCGATCCCGACGCACTTGTGCACGTTGTAGGTGACGACCCTCAGCCGCCCGTCCTTCAGCATCCCCCCGCCAACCCCTCGCGCGTAAGTTTAACCGCCGAGCAACTCGCCCACCGTCATCTCGAAGCCCGTCAGCGACCGCGCTCTTGATGACATCCGATTCGCCCAGCTCCGTCAACACGTAATGCTTCTTGCGGAGCATGAGCTGCGCGACTGTGCGCTCCTCGACATCAACTATCCAGTACTCGCGCACGCCGTTCCTCTCGTACAAATCGCGCTTCCTGAGCGTGTCGTGCGTGGCCGAGCCGGGAGAAAGAATCTCGACCGCTAACAGCGGCACACAGCGTATGCGGCCCTGCTTCCTGGCCCGCCGCACGTCCTCTTTGGTTAGAAAGAAGAGGTCGGGCTGGACGACATCGCCGCTCGGCAGAACCACGTCGAGGGGCGAGTAGAAAAGTCTGGTCGGCGGCCGTGGTCGCCACGAACTTATCGAGGCCGCGGAAGATGTTCCGCGACGCGGACTGATGTGCGATGGTGGGCGAAGGTGCCATGATGATCTCCCCGTCGATGTACTCGGTGGGAAGAACGGACTCGGGGAGCGACCAGAACTCTTCGGCGGACGCTCGGCGTCGGATGAGGCGTTCTTCGGTCGCCTGCTCTAAGACTTCGGTTGCCATGTCGTTTGACTCCCCGGGGTCGTGGCGGCCCCCGCTCAAGGTTGATTCTCGGGCGGATTTTATCACGGCGCCGGCGCCCGCGAACTTCTCGCGGACGCGGACGCAGCGTTCGAGGCCGTCGGCGGCTTCGAGCACTTTGAGGCGCAGGTCGCGGTCGAGTGACTGTTCGCGCGCGAGGAAGTCGCGGACGACCGCTGAGGCGCGCGCGTCGCACTGCCCGCCGATGAAGGCCGCGAGCCAGCCGTTGACGAAGAAGATTTTGCGCGTGCGCTTCAGCGTCGGGAGTTCCGCGAGCGCGGGCTCAAGGTAGGGGAGCGTGAGCGCGCGCCTGCTGCGGCGCGTTGAAGGGGCCGAGGCCCGCCTCGATCCAGCTCTCGGCCAGCTCCTTATCGTTGACGAACTGGCCGAAGTACCTCTTCTTCGACGCGGCGTCCGGCGCGGCCGCGCGCCGCCGCGTAGGCGTAGCGGCGCGCGTCGTCCGTCGTGTCGGCCTCGCCCTGCTTCCGCAGAAGCTCGGGCGCGCGCGCGTCACCCGCGGCCACGAGCGCGCGGATGATGTCGAAGCGGTCGCGCGAGCGCAGGGTCATCCCGGGCACCTGGAGTCTCGCCGGCGAGGATGTCGCTGAGGTCGTCGAGCGCGGCCGGCGTGGTCGCCGACCTCGCGGTAGGTGCGGAAGTAGGTGATGCGCTGCCCCGGCGTCGCGGCGCTCGAGCATCCGCTCGCGCAGGAGCCCTTCGAGCCGCGGCGCGAGCGCCCTCTGCTGCGCGTCGGAGAGGTAGCGCGTAAACGCCGTCTGCGCGCGCGCGAGGATGAAGGCGAGCATCACGTCGTCCGCTTCGGCGGGCGCGTGTTTGACCGCGAGCTCGACGAAGTCGGCGGGCGCCAGCTCGGCCTCGCGCACAGACTCCCAGAGCGAGCCCCAGAGGAGCGCGCGCAGGAAGTCGTCCTTGATCGCGCCCATGTTCCCGACGACGTAGGCGCGGCTCTCGTCGTCGAGCAGGAAGCGCCCGTAGCCGTAGTCCTCGAAGTTGGCGAAGACGAAGGCCGGTCTCCGCTTGCCCACGGCCGCGGGGACTTTCGTCACGCCCGCGCCCGCGAGCGTCACGTCAAAACCTCCGGCCGCGCCTTCGCCTGCGTCGGGCGCGAGCAGGAGCTTCAAGCGCATCGGCCACGAGCCGCCCTCGCGAGAGCGTGTCGCTCTCCTCGACCTCAAAATTGTTGACGAGGCCGCGCCGGTTCGCCGTCCGGCGCACGCGCACGTCCGGCATCCCGCGCCGCTTGACCCACGCGGCGGCCCACGCGTCGAGCTTCTTGCCGGAAGTGCGCTCGAACGCGCCGACCAAGTCCTCCCAGGTGGCGTTCGCGTAGGCGTGCTCTTTGACGAAGAGGCGGACGGCGTCGCTGGAACTCGCGCTCGCCCAGATAGAATTCGGCCTGGCGCAGCATCGAAGGCGCCTTGCGGTAGACGATGTTGCCGTAGGCCGACTTCGCCGCCGAGAGGTTCGCGAATCTCCTGCCAGATGGGCGTCGTGCCCTTCGTCACGTCGGTCAGGTAGGCGAGCGGCTTCGTGCGCAGGTGGAAGACCTTCCACGCGTCGAGTTGCGGCATCACGCGCTCGAACGCCTTGTAGGACATGAAGGTGGCGAAGCCCTCTTTCAGCCAGAGGTCGTCGAACCAGCGCATGGTGACGAGGTCGCCGAACCACTGGTGCGCGGCCTCGTGGAGGATGACCTCGGCGCGCGCGGCGAGGTCGGCCGCGGTCGGGTCGGAGGGGAAGAGCACGCCCTCCTCGCGCAGGAAGGTCGCGCCCGCGTGCTCCATCCCGCCGTAGGCGAACTCGGGGATGAGGATGAGGTCGTACTTCGGGAAGGGGAACTTGTGTGCCGAAGTACTCCTCGAAGAACTCCACGCCCTCGCGGTTGATGCGGACGACCTCTTCGAGTTCCTTCCCGGCGCGCTCCCTCTTCGACTTGCGGACGAAGAGGCGCGTGCGCGGCGTGTCGATGACCGGCGTGAGAATGTCCGGCCCGTGGACGGGAGACATTCGGCCCGTCTTCGGGTCGAGCGGGTATCTGTGCATCGAGACTTTGCGCTGCACCTCCAGCACCTCGAACGGCCCGGCGGCGAAGGCGAACTGGTAGGTGCTGAGCGGCTCGGTCTCGGGGAACGAGTGCCAGAGCATCCCGGCGGGCGGCGACTGCGGGAGCCCGCCGCTCGTCTCGTCGAACTCGGAGAGGACGGCGCCTTCCGTGTTCGAGATGACCTGCCACGCCTGCGGCGCGGTCACGCGGAGCGTGAAGCGCGCCTTGAGGTCGGGCTGGTCGAAGCATGGGAACGCGGTGCTCGCGTCCGAGGGGACGAAGAGCGTGTAGACGTACTCGGACTTGTCCTCGCGGTCGAGGTAGCGCGTGACGGCGCTGCCCGCGCCGCTGATGGGCGACTCGAAGCTCAGCTCGACTTCGTTCACGCCGGCCTTCAAGTACGCGGCGCGGGATGACGACGTGCTCGTCCACGAACCGCGCGTCCGCCACCGCGCGCCCGTTCGCCCTGATGCCAGAGACGCGCGCGCGCACGTCCTCGTCCCTTTTCGTCGAGCGCCAGTCGAGCACGAGGTCGCCCGCCGCCGCGTCGAGCGTGACCGACACCTTCAGACGGCCTTCGAGCCTCTCCGCGCCTTGCCTGAGCATGAGGTCGAGCAGGTAGCGCACGTCGCGGTAGTGCTCTGCGCGCCAGCGCGCGAGGTCGCGCGGGACGCCCGCGCCGGGCGGCGGCGGCGCGGTCTGCGCCCCGGCCGGAGTGTGCGGGCCGTCAGCGTCATGAATGACAGGCCGAGGAGGAGGAGGAGATTCTGAGAAGAGGGCGCACGGCGTCGGTCGCTCCTTTGAAACCTTTTCGCTCGCGTTCGTCTGGTGCATTGTAAAAAAGGCGCCGGGGTTGTTTTATTCTCGCCCGTGAGGTGCGGCGTGGCAAGCAGAGTGAAAGGATAAAGGCTAAGGGCGGGAGGAAGAGATGAAGCTTCCTCCCGCCCTTAGCCTTTTGACTCTTCTTCAGGCTTCCGAGTTTGCGCCGTTGCGTGCGGGCAGGATTCGCCGGAGGAGCGTGGAGAGGTGTTCGAGGTCTATCGGCTTGACGACGTAGTCGCAGCAGCCGACGGCGCCGGCGGCCGCGCGCGACTCGGCCGAGTCGAAGGCGGTGACGGCCACCACGGGCACGTCGCGCGTCCGCTCGTACTCGCGTATGCGCAGCGTGGCGTTGAAGCCGTCGAGCACGGGCATGTTCAAGTCCATCAGGACGAGGTCGAGCCCGCCGCGCTGCGACAGCTCGATGGCCTCCTGCCCGTTCGACGCCTCGACCACGCGGCACCCTTGCAGTTCGAGCATCCGCCGCATCATCTCGCGCGTGTCCCGGAAGTCTTCCACGAGCATCACCAACGGCCCGCCCGTTGCCATCTCACCCTGTGTCATGAAAGCCTCCCGTGCTCGAAAACTCTCCAACCGCCGCCTTGCCCGTGTGCGCAAATCATAAACTAACCTGACCGGCCGTGGACAGCGCCGCGGAACATTCTCAGCGGTGCCCGGGATGGCCGCCGCGCCGCCCCGGCCGGTCAAGAGCTAGAAATGTCTAATGCGCGTGCGGTTGCCGAAATCTCCGAGCGGGGAGCGCCGTTGCGCGTTCTGTGCGGCGGACGACGGCGCTGCGGCCGCCGCGGCTTGCGTGCGTGAGGCGCCGCCGCCGTCGGCCGCCGCGGCGGGACGGGAGCGTCGCAGGCGCTCCCACTCCTGGCGCGGGACGCGCCGGAAGGCTTCGACGACGCGCGGGTCGAACTGGACGCCCGCGCAGGCGTCCAACTCTGCGAGCGCGGCCTCGTAGGTGCGGCCCGTGCGGTAGACGCGGTCGCTGACCATCGCGTCGAAGGCGTCGGCGACGGCGAAGATGCGCGCGCACAGGTCTATCTCTTCACCCTCAAGCCCGAGCGGGTAGCCCGAGCCGTCCCACTTCTCGTGGTGCTCGCGCGACGACGCGGGCCGCGCCTTCGAGGAAGTCGATGCCGCCGAGAATCTTCTGGCCGTGCAGCGGGTGCTCGCACATCAGCACCCACTCCTCCTCCGTCAGCTTCGAAGGCTTCCGAAGTATCGCGTCGGGGACGCCGATCTTGCCGATGTCGTGGAGCAGCGAGCCGAACTCAAGCGAGCGCGTCTGCTCCGCGGTCAACTCCAACTCCTGACCGAGGCGCAGGCTGAAGTTGACGACGCGCTCCGAATGACCGTGCGTCTCGGAGTCGCGCGTCTCCAGCGCGGCGACGAGCGCCTTGAGCGTCATGCGGTAGGAGCACTCGCAGGAGCGCAGCGCGCTGTCGAGTTCCTCCGTCCGCTGCTTGATTATCCGTTCGAGGTAGGTCTCGTAGCCGCGCTTGGCCGCGAGCAGGCGCTGGTGTTCGAGCGCGCGCCGGACGGCGAACTGTAGGTGTTCGAGGTCGAAGGGCTTGACGATGTAGTCGAAGGCCCCGGCGCGCAGGGCTTCGACGGCGCTCTCGATCTCCTGCGAGCCGCTCACCACGATGACGAGCGTGTCGGGCGAAAGTCCGCGCACGCGCGGGATCAGTTCCAGCCCGCTCATCCCCGGCATCGCGATGTCGCTCAGGACGAGCTGGAACCCGCCCGACTCCAGCAGCCGAAGCGCCTCCTCGGCCGACCCGACGGCCTCGCACTCGTACTCAGCGCCCAGGAACTCGGCCAGCACGCTCCGCACGGCCGCGTCGTCGTCGGCCACGAGCAGGCGCGGCGGGCACGCCTGCGAAAACGCGCAACTCATCCTCAAGGACATCGGGCTCATCGGCGGCGACATGAAATCCCCCTCCTCGTCGGGTTCCGGCGAACACTCTGGCCGGGGCGCGAACTCGCCCGCGGACGCCGGCCCGCACGCCGCGACGCCTGAGCGACAGTCTCAAATCGTCAGGGGGTTGACTTCAGGGCGCAGTCCTCCCGGCAACGGTCATGCCAGCCGGATATTTCGACGAAATCCACACATTCTCGCGGTGCCGTCGAACGGCTCGGGTCGGCCGACTTGCCGTGTAATTTGCATCGGCGGGATTCGCGCCCCTGCTGCACAATGCCGCGTCCGAGGCCATATAGAGTGAGGCGACTCGCGCCGCGCTGACGAACGTCTTGTATCGCGCGTACGCGCACGAGAGCGCGGGTAGAGGCGGCGGTCATCGCGCGGCTGGGTCGGGAATGTCTCCCTTTGTTATCAACAACATCCGCCGGGCGGTCGTCGGCACGGGGCGTTCGGGCGGGGGCGCCAAACGGCCGGGACGGACGTTTAAGAAGGGGCGGCCGACGGGGCGGGGCGGGGCGGGTAGAGGGTGGAACGCGGCTTGCTCAAATCCGTGTGCAGCCGGAAAAGTCTGCACGCCCGTTACAAGCCCCATCAAGCGTTACAAGCAGTCCCCTGAAGCCAGATACCGAGGAGGGTGAGGTGAAATCTGGGAAGCACTGCCGTCTGCGCGGGTGGCTCTACACGGCGTGTGTGACGGGGGCTCTCTGCCTGTTCGCGGCGGCGCCGGGGGGCGGCGCGGGCGCTTCGAGCGGCCCGGGGAACTCTGAGAAGCTCTCGCCCGAACTGCGCTCGCTCGCCGACGGCTCGCAGCCCGGTTCGGTCAACGTCATCGTCCAGCAGGAGGGTACGACGCAACAGTCTCTGCTCGGCTCCATCTTCAACCTCGTCAACGTCGTCGTCAGGCTCGGCGGGCGCGTGACGCGCAGCTTCGGGATACTCGGCGCGGTGTCGGCGCGGGTGCCGGCGCGGTCGCTGCGTGAGTTGGCCTCGCGCTCGGAGGTTCGCTACGTGTCGCTCGACAGGACGCTCGTCGCGGGCGGGCACGTCGAGACGACGACGGGCACGGCCGCCGTCCGCACGCAGACCGGCTCGGCGCTGCTCGGGCTCCTTCAGACGACGACGACGCTCGACGGCTCCGGCGTCGGCATCGCGGTTATCGATTCGGGGCTCGACGCGCGGCACGAGGTCTTCCGCGACTCGTTGGGCTTCAGCCGCGTCTCCGTGAGTCTGGACTTCACGGGCGAGGGGCGGACGGACGACCCCTTCGGCCACGGGACGCACGTCGCTTCCATCGCCGCGGGGTCGGGCAAGCCCTCGAACGGCGCGTACGCCGGTATCGCGCCCGCGGCGAAGATCGTCAACCTGCGCGTGCTCAACTCCGAAGGGAAGGGGACGACCTCGCGGCTTGCTCGCGGCGCTCGACTGGGTCTTGCAGAACCGCGCGTTCTACAGGATTCGCGTCGTCAACCTCTCTTTAGGCGCGCCGGCCGTGGACACGTACCGCAACGACCCGGCGTGCGAGGCCGTGCGCCGTCTGTTCGCCGCGGGCGTCGTGGTCGTGGCCGCCGCGGGCAACGAAGGGAAGAACGCGCGAGGGCAGAAGGTTTACGGCGCCGTCCATTCGCCGGGGCACGAGCCCGCGGCCGTCACCGTCGGCGCGTCGAACAGCTTCGGGACGAACGGCCGTTCGGACGACCGGCTCGCGAGCTACAGCTCGCGCGGGCCGACGCGCGGCTACTGGACGGACGCCGCGGGCATGCGCCACTACGACAACCTCGTCAAGCCCGACCTCGTCGCGCCCGGCAACAAACTCGTCGGCGCGGCGGCGCGGAACAACGCGCTGCTGGCGGGCCATCCGGAGTTGAACGCGGACGCGAGCCAGCCCTCTGTCGCGGAGGATGATGTACCTGTCGGGCACGTCGATGTCGGCGCCGGTCGTGGCGGGCGCGGCCGCGCTGATGTTCGAGGCCAACCCGAGTCTGACGCCGAGTTTAGTCAAGGCGCTGCTGATGCTGACGGCGCAGCCCGTCTACGGCCACAACACTTTGGAGCAGGGCGCCGGGCTTCTGAACGTGGACGGGGCGCTGCGTCTGGCGCGGCTCGTCCGCACGGACCTTTCGGCACAGACTCCGCTCGGCGCGCCGCTGCTCCAGCGGCGGGGCGCCCGTCCCGCAGAGCACCGTGGCGGGCGAGACGTTCTGGTGGTCGCAGGGGCTCGTGCTCAACCACACGTACGCGACCGGGTCGGACCTCTACACGCTCTACCAGAAGGTCTACGCGCCGGGCGCGCAGTTGGGCTCGTGCGTCAACGAGGGCTCGGGCGGGTCGCAGACTTTGAACACGTCGATGATGACGGGCGGCGTCACGGTCGGGCGCTGGCTGCTCTTGAGCGACGGCTCGACGATGGCGGGCGGGACGCCCGTCATGGACGCGTCCGCGCTGCTCAACGGGACGACCGAAGGGTACGGCGTCATGGCCGGCGACGGCGTCATGGCCGGCGACGGGACGATGGTAGGCGACGGCATCATGGCCGGCGACACGAACCTGCGGGCGCAGTCAACTCTGTTCGAGGGGGACGAGACACCGTGCATGAAGTGAAGCTTTACCGGGTTGACGAAGACTCCGCGGAGCCGGATACTTTGTGAGCCTCTTCTCCCCTCCGGAGGATTCTCTCCCCAGGAGCGTCCGAGGCACTCTCTCTAAACTTAATCCGCGCGCCGGAAGTGAACGGCGCCGACCCCGGACAGCTTATGACAGGTGCGGCCTGCTTATCCCTCGCGCCGAAGAATCCCGCGGGCATGCCGGCGTCCCGTCAGCATTTATCCCGGCGCGCACCGACTGGAGGGTGATCAAGGTGAAAAACGTTAGAAGGTACACGGCGGCGGCGCTCGTCTCTCTGCTGGCGCTGCTGTGTCTCACGGGCCCGGGGCTCGCGCCCGGCGGCGCGAGTCGCGCCGGGCTGAAGGTCGTGCGTGCGGTCTCTCCCGCCGCGTCCGACGCCGCGACGGCGGGACGAGCCCGCCGACCGAATCTCGCCCGACCTGCTTGAGCTGGCGCGCGACCCCGAGGCGGCGGGGCGTCGCGTCCGCGTCATCCTCCAGGAGCGCGAGGGGCTCGATCGCGTGCTCGCCGCGACGCTCGGGGGCGAGGCGAAGACCCGCGGGCGCTTCGACATGCTGGGCGCGCGCGTGCTGGAACTCCCGGCGCGGCTCGTCGAGCGCCTGTCCGAGCAGAAGGGCGTGCGCTTCATCTCGCTCGACCGCGAGACGACGGGCTTCGGCCACGTCTCGCGCACGACCGGCACGGACGCAGTGCGCGCGGCCCGGACGCGACGAACGTGACGGGGCTCGACGGCACGGGCATCGGCATCGCCGTCCTCGACTCCGGCATCGACACCGGTCACGCCTCCTTCCTTGAAAGCAAGGGCAACGGCCTGCGCGTCGTCTACAGCAAAGACTTCACGGGCGAGGGGCGCACCGACGACCCCCACGGGCACGGGACGCACGTCGCCTCCATCGCCGCCGGCAACGGCCGCGTCGCGCGCGCCGAGTACGTCGGCATCGCGCCGAACGCCAACATCATCAACCTGCGCGTGCTCAACTCGCAGGGGACGGGCCGCGTCTCCTACATCCTCGGCGCGCTCGAATGGGTCTACCAGAACCGCGCGCTCTACAACATCCGCGTCGTCAACATGAGCCTCGGCACGGCGGCGGTCGAGTCCTACAAGAACGACCCCGTCTGCAAGGCCGTGCGCAGGCTGGTTGACGCGGGCGTCGTCGTCGTCGCCGCCGCGGGCAACAACGGCAAGGACGCTTCGGGGCAGAAGCTCTACGGCGCCATCCACTCGCCGGGCAGCGAGCCCTCGGTCATCACGGTCGGCGCCACGAACACCTTCGGCACCGACGCGCGCTCGGACGACGCGCGTCGCCTCGCTACAGCTCGCGCGGCCCGACGCGCGGCTCCTGGGTGGACCGACGCGCTCGGCGTCGCGCCACCACGACAACCTCGTCAAGCCCGACCTCGTCGCGCCCGGCAACAAGATCATCGACGCGGCGGCCGAAGACAACTACCTGATTACGAGCCACCCCGAACTCGACGCGGGCGTGAGCAACGCGGACGCGCGCCGGATGATGTACCTGAACGGGACTTCGATGGCGACGCCCGCGGTGGCGGGCGCGGCGGCGCTGATGCTTCAGGCCAACCCGACGCCTGACGCCGAACCTCGTCAAGACGCTCCTGATGTACACGGCGCAGCAGTTGCGCGGCGCGAACCTGCTGGAGCAGGGCGCGGGCGAGCTGAACGTCGAGGGCGCGGTGCGGGCTGGCGAAGCTCGTGCGGCGCGACCTGTCGGCGCTGACGCCGCTCGGCGCGCCGCTGCTCACCTGCCGTCGCCGCCCGCGCCGCAGACGACCATCGCGGGCGAGACCTTCGTCTGGTCGCAGGGCATCGTCATCAAGTACGGCTACGCGACCGGCACGCGACCTCATCACCGCCTACCAGAAGATTTACGGCCTCGGCGTCTACGCCACCGACGGCGTGCACGCTTCACCGACGGCGTCTACGCCACCGACCGGACGCTGCTTCAGTTCGGGCGTCTTCGCCACCGACAACATCCTCGTGAGCGACGGGCAGGCGCTCGGCGGCGGGACGGTCTTCTTAGGCTCCGGCGGCCTCGCCCTTGACCTCGTCGGCTCGGGCGTCTTCGCCACCGACGGCTTGTACGCCGCTGACGGCGTCTTTGCCACCGACGGCGTGTACGCGACCGACGGCGTGTACGCCACCGACGCGGCGTTGCAGGCGCTGTCGGCGGCCGTCAACGGCGACGCCACGAAGGCCCCGCGCGCCCGCGCCCGAGACGGGAGAGGACTGTTTGGACTACAAATGAGTCGCGCGCGCCGGGCGGCCCCCCGAGCCGCCGTCGCGCGGTCGTGTAGGTGACACGCCAACGTTTAGGAGAGAGGCGATGCCCCAGTTGAAGAAGTCGAAAACGCTCGGCGTGGTAGCGGCGGCCACGCGCCCCGAAGCCGTCGAACCGGCCCCCCTGGTTCACCCGCTGACCGAGAGCCACGCGGAGTCCGAGGTGCTGGACTTCCTTTCGGGCCGCCCCGCGCAGGCCGTCATCATGAGCGGGCTCATCCGCGACAACGGCTTCGAGAGCCCCTTCAACCGCGGCACCTTCCACGCGTGCCGCGACCGGGAAGGGCGCCTCGAAGGCGTCGCGCTCGTCGGCCACGCCGTCTACGTCGCGGCCGACACGGCGCCGGCGCTCAGGGCGTTCGCGCGCATCGCGCAGGGGCAGCAGAACGCGCACATGATCCTCGGCGAAGACGCGCTGGTCGGCCGCTTCTGGGAGCACTACGCGCCCGCGGGTCAGGCGCCGCGCCTCTTCTCGCGCGAACTGCTCTTCGAGCTGCGCTGGCCCGTCTCGGCGCCCGAGCCCGTCGCGGGCCTGCGCCCCGCCACGCTCGACGACCTGATGCTGGTCATGCCCGTCCACGCGGCCCTGGCCTACGAGGAGAGCGGCGTCAACCCCATCGACGTTGACCTGCACGGCTTCCGCATGCGCTGCGCGCGCCGCATCGAGCACGGGCGCGTCTGGGTGATGGTCGAGGACGGGAACCTGCTCTTCAAGGCCGACATCGCCTCCGACACGCCCGAGTGCGTCTACCTCGAAGGCGTCTACGTTGACCCGGCCAGCCGCCAGAAGGGCTTGCGGCCTGCGCTGCCTGTCGCAGCTCGGCCGCGCGCTGCTGGAGCGGACGAAGTGCGTCAGCGCGCTCGTCAACGAGCAGAACCTCGTGGCGCAGGCGCTCTTCAACAAGGCCGGCTACAAGCTGCGCGGCCGCTACGACACGGTCTTCCTCGAACGGAGGTGATTGATTCATTTGCTCATCGGTTCGTTGATACAATTCTTCAACGGCTCAATGAACCGATGAGCAAATCTACCCGGAATATCGATTATGCCGACGCAGCGTTATGTCAGGCCGTACATGTGGGCGTTCATCGCGGCTGGGCGCGGCTGTCCTGCTCTACGTGGTGGCGAGCCTTCCCGTAGAGCGGCTCGACCTGCAGTTGCTGCCGCTGGTCGCCTTCACGCTCTTCGTCAGCTCGCGCCTGTGCGTCCCCATCCCGCGCACGACGGGCAAAATCTCCTTCTCCGACGCCCTCATCTTCCTCGCGCTGCTGCTCTACGGCGGCGAGGTGGCGGTGCTGCTCGGGGCGGCCGAGATCTTCGTCGCCTCGCGCTTCGCCAGCAAGCCGATCAGCCTCTTCACCAGCACCTTCAACGCGGCGATGATGGGGTTCTCGACCTTCATCACCTACGGCGTGCTGCACCTCCTCTACGGCGACGTGACGGCGCTGGCGCGGGGCGAGTTCTCGGCCTACTTCGCCGGCGCACTCTGCGTGATGGGGCTCGTGCAGTACCTCGCCAACACCGCCATCGTCGCGGGGCACACCGCGCTCAAGGCGAACGAGCCGCTCTGGGTGACGTGGCGCAACAAGTACCTCTGGACTTCGATCACCTACTTCGGCGGCGCGTCGGCCGCGGGCATCACGGTCAAGCTCGCCTCGACGGCGCGGCGTCTACGCGCTCGTCGCGGCCGCGCCGATCATCGTCATCATCTACCTGACCTACCGCACCTACCTCAACAACATCGAGGCGATGTCGGCCGCCGCCAAGGCCGAGGCCGCCGCCGAGGCGCGCGCCGAGGCCGCCGCCGAGCAGGCCGAGCAGGCGCGCCGCCACGTCGAGGAGCTGTCGCACTACATCAGCGAGCAGGAGCGCATCCGCGAGCAGTACGCGCAGATCGAGAAGCTCTCGGCGCTTGGGCGAGCTGGCCTCGGGCGTCGCGCACGACTTCAACAACACGCTCGCGGGCATCCTCGGCCGCGCGCAGCTTCTGCTCGGGACGCAAGACCCCGACAGGATCGACGCCGGCCTCAAGCTCATCATCAAGACGGCCAAGGACGGCGCCAAGACCATCAAGCGCATCCAGGACTTCGCGCGCCAGCGCCGCGACCACGACTTCCAGCCCGTCTCCGTAGACCAGTTGCTGCTCGACGTGCGCGAGATCACGCGGCCGCGTTGGAAGAGCCGCGCCGAATCGGAGGGCGTCCACATCAGCCTTGAGCTACAGCTCGGCTCGGACGAGGCGCGCGTGATGGGCGACGAGTCGGAGCTGCGCGAGGTCTTAGTCAACCTCGTCTTCAACGCCGTGGACGCGATGCCGCAGGGCGGGACGCTCACGCTCTCGACGCGCGAGGCCGCCGGGAAGGTCGAGATCGCCGTGGCCGACACGGGGACGGGGATGGCCGAGGAGGTGCGCTCGCGCGTCTTCGACCCGTTCTTCACGACGAAGGGGAAGGCCGGCATGGGGCTCGGGCTCGCCGTCTCGTACGGCATCATCCGCCGCCACGAGGGCGGCATCGAGGCCGAGTCGGAGCTGGGGCGCGGGACGACCTTCCGCATCAAGCTGCCGGCGGCCGCGGCCGCGGCCGTGCAGGAGCCGGCCGCCGAGGCGCCGGCCATCGCGCTCGTCCCGCAGCGCACCGGCGCGACGCGCATCCTCGTCGTGGACGACGAGGAGAACGTGCGCGAGCTGCTCGCAGACATCCTTGAGAGCGAGGGCTACCACGTCGAGCTGGCTTCGAGCGGTCGCGAGGCGCTGGACAAGTTCGGCGACGGCGCGGCCTTCGACGCGCTCTTCACGGACCTCGGGATGCAGGGCATGAGCGGCTGGGAGTTGGCGCACGCCGTCCGCGAGCTGGACGAGAAGATTCCCATCGCGGTCGTCACGGGCTGGGGCGAGGCGGTCGGGTCGAGCGAGCGTCTCGCCGCGCGCGTCGACTGGGTCATCCCCAAGCCCTTCGACACCGCGCAGATACTCGCCATCGCCCGCGAGGTCGTACGTCGCGGCGAGTCAGGCCGCCACGGCATCGTCGCCGCCTGAAGGAACAGCCAGAAGCCCGACCGTGAGGGAGGGCGTCCGTCTTCCGTTAAGACTCATCACGGAAGACGGACGCCCTCCCTCACGGTCGGGCTTCTGATTAATGCCTAAGCGTGTGTCTCGGGCTTACCGTCGCCGTTGAGGCCGTGGCGCTTAATCATGCGCTGGAGCGTAGTGCGGTCGATGCCGAGGAGGCGTGCGGCGGCCTGCTTGTTGCCGCCCGTGTGCGCGAGCGCGCGCGCGATGTGGCGCCCCTCAAGTTCGGAGAGCGAGACGAGCGGCTCGTCGGCCGCGGCGTCGAGTCTTGCGCGGCCTCTTCGAGACCGGCGGGGTCGGGCGCGTGCTGCTGTCTCTCGTAAGCGGCGGCGGCCTCGCGCAGGCGCTCGGGCAAGTCTTCGGGGCGCACGAGCCGGTCGCAGAGCGCGACGGCGCGGATGATGGCGTTCTCAAGCTCGCGGATGTTGCCCGGCCAGTCGTAGGAGACGAGCGCGCGCACGGCGTCGCGCGAGAAGCTGACGGGGTCGCCCACGGGGCAGGCGCGTTCGGCGAAGTGGCGCGCCATCGGCATGATGTCCTCGCGCCGCTCGCGCAGCGGCGGCAGGTGCAGCGTCACCGCGTTCAGGCGGTAGAACAAGTCCTGCCGGAACCTTCCCTCGCGCACCTCGCGCTCCACGTCGCGGTTGGTCGCGGCGATGACGCGCGAATCGACGCGGATGGTGTGGTTCGAGCCGACGCGCCGAATCTCGCCCTCCTGCAACGCGCGCAGGAGCTTGACCTGGAAGGCGGGCGTCGTCTCCGTAATCTCGTCGAGGAGGATGGTGCCGCCGTCGGCCTCCTGCAAGAGCCCGCGCCGGTCGCGCTCGGCGCCGGTGAAGGCGCCGCGGACGTGGCCGAACATCTCCGACTCGATCAGCTCCGAGGGGACGGCGCCGCAGTTGACGGCGACGAACGGGCCTTCGGCGCGCGTGCTGCGGCAGTGGATGGCGCGCGCGACGACCTCCTTGCCCGTCCCCGACTCGCCCGTAATCAGCACGGGCAGGTTCGTCGCGGCGACGCGGCCCACCATCTTCATCACCTCGACGAAGCCGCCGCTCACGCCGACCAGGTCGATGTCCGAGGTGTAGACGGGCGCGGGCGGGAGTTCGCCCGTCGTGCCCGGCCGCTCGCGCTTCTCGTGCGCGCGCCGCACGTCCTGCGCGATGCGCAGCACGTCGGCGACCTCGAACGGCTTCATGAGGTAGTCGTAGGCGCCGGAGCTGACGGCGTCGAGCGCGCCCGCGGCCGAGCCGTGGCCGGTCATCAGGACGATCTGCGCCTCGGGCTGCTCCTCGACGAAGCGGCGCAGCACGGCGTACCCTTCGGCCTCGTGGCTGTCCGAGAGCTTCACGTCGCAGAAGACGAGCTGCCAGCCTTCGCCTTCGCCGAGCATCTCGAAGGCGCGCGCGGCCGAGTCGGCCTCGCACACCTCCCAGCCTTCGCCGCGCAGGACTTCGGCGACGTTGTCTCTGACCAGTTCGTTGTCGTCTATGACGAGGGCTTTCATCGTGGAATGCAGGGGTGCGGGCATTATAGTTCCGACCCGGGCACCTCTTGCAAGTCCGCCGCGGAGTGCGCTTGCGCGCGGGCGCGCTCGTGGGCTAAGGTCGCGCGTCCGCGTGAGGTCTCTATGGCTAACTGGGTCGTACACAAGTTCGGCGGGACGAGCGTGGCCGACGCGGGTCGGTACAAGGCCGTCGCCGACATCCTGCTCGCGCGGCGCGCCGGAGGGGAGCGCGCGGCCGTCGTCGTCTCGGCGATGGCCGGCGTGACCGACGCGCTGCTCGGGCTCGTCTCGGGCGCGCGGGCGCGCGAAGAGGGTTACGCCGAGAGGCTCCGAGCCTGCGCACGCGTCACCTGGAGACGGCGGCCGCGCTCGGGCTCGACGCCGCGCGCGAGAAGTCTCTGGCCGACACCATCGGGGCGGACTTCCGCGAGATCGAGGAGGTCCTGCGCGGCGTCTGGATCGCGCGGCTCCAGTCCGAGCCCATCGCGGAGTTCGTCTCCGGCCACGGCGAGCTGTGGTCGGCGCGCTTCCTCAACGCGCTGCTCGAACAGAAGGGGTGTCCCTCCGACTGGCTCGACGCGCGCGAGGTGCTCGTCGTCGAGGCGGACGCGCGCGGCGTCGCCGTCGATTGGGAGGTCTCGCGCGAACGCTTAAGCAAGTGGCTCGGAGGGCGCGAGCCCGACCCGCTCGTCGTCACCGGCTACGTCGCCTCGACGCGCGAAGGCGTGGCGACGACCCTCAAGCGCAACGGCAGCGACTACTCGGCCTCCATCTTCGCGGCGCTCCTGGAAGCCACGTCGGTCACCATCTGGACGGACGTAGACGGGGTCTTAAGCGCGGACCCGCGCCGCGTCCCCGACGCGCTCGTCGTCCCCGCGCTCTCCTACGCGGAGGCGGCCGAGCTGGCCTACTTCGGCGCGAAGGTCATCCACCCGAACACGATGTCGCCGGTCATCGCGGGCGGCATCCCCGTCCACATCAAGAACACCTTCCGCCCCGACGGCCGCGGGCACGACCATCTCCGCCGACTCGTCCTCCGCTTCGGCCGTCAAGGGCTTCGCCAGCGTCGAGGGCATGACGCTCGTCAACGTCGAGGGCACGGGCATGGTCGGCGTGCCCGGCATCGCCAACAAGCTCTTCGGCGCGCTGCGGGCCGAAGGCGTCTCGGTCGTCCTCATCTCGCAGGGGTCGAGCGAGCACTCCATCTGCTTCGCCGTCCCCGGCGCGCAAGGGTCAGCTCGCGAAGCGCACGGTCGAAGAGGCGTTCATGTCGGAGATGACGGCGCGGCCAGATTCAGACCGTGAGTCTGACGGAGGGCTGCTGCATCCTCGCCGCGGTCGGCGACGGCATGGTGGACGCGCCGGGCGTGGCGGGCAAATTCTTCACGGCGCTCGGGCCGCGCGGGCGTGAGCGTGCGCGCCATCGCGCAAGGCTCTTCGGAGCGGAACATCTCGGCCGTCATCGACGAGCGCGAGGCGACGCGCGCGCTCAGGAACGTCCACTCGGCCTTCTACCTCTCACACCAGACGCTCTCGGTCGGCGTCGTCGGCACGGGCCTCATCGGCGGGACGTTCCTCGACCAGCTCGGCGCGCGGCTCGAAGGTCTGCGCGAGCGCCGCTCGATAGACGTGCGCGTGCGCGGCGTGATGAGCAGCCGCCGGATGTTACTCGACGACCGCGCCGTGAACCTGAGCAACTGGAAGGAAGACTTAAGCGGCAGGGGCACGGACGCCGACATCGAGCGCTTCGCCGAGCACGTCCTCGCCGAGCACCTGCCGCACGCCGTGCTCATCGACGCCACGTCGGACGCGGGCGTCGCCGCGCGTTACGAGAGTTGGCTCGACCGCGGCATCAACGTCATCACGCCGAACAAGAAGGGCAACACCGGCACGCTCGCGCAGTACCGCGCCGTGCGCGACGCGGCCCGCCGGCGCGGCCGCTACTTCCTCTACGAGACGAACGTCGGCGCGGGCCTGCCCGTCATCCACACGCTGCGCGACCTGCTCGACACGGGCGACGAGATCCTGAAGATCGAGGGCGTCCTCTCCGGCACGCTCTCCTACATCTTCAACACCTTCGACGGCGCGCAGCCCTTCTCGCAGGTCGTGCGCGAGGCGCACGCGCGCGGCTACACCGAGCCCGACCCGCGCGAAGACCTCTCGGGCATGGACGTGGCGCGCAAGCTCGTCATCCTCGCGCGCGAGATGGGGATGGAGATCGAGCTTGAGGACGTTGCGGTCGAGAGCCTCGTCCCCGAAGACCTGCGCGCCTCGACCGTCGAAGAGTATTTCGAGAGCCTGAGCAGACACGACGCGGCCGTCGCCGAACAGTTGAGCGCCGCACGCGCGCGCGGCGAGGTGCTGCGCTACGTCGGGACGATTGAGCCGGGCGGCGGCGTGTCGGCGAGCTTAAGACCCTACCCGCTCGCGCACCCGTTCGCGTCCCTGAGCGAGAGCGACAACGTCGTCAGCTTCCGCACGGCGCGCTACAACGTGCAGCCGATGATCGTGCGCGGCCCCGGCGCGGGGCCGGCGGTGACGGCGGCCGGCGTCTTCGCGGACCTCCTGCGGCTCGCGACCTTCCTGGGGGCGCCGCTATGAGGAGCGCGGCGGCGTTCGCGCCCGCGACCGTCTCGAACGTCGCCGTCGGCTTCGACGTTCTCGGCTTCGCCGTCGAGGCCGCGGGCGACGAGGTGACGTTGACGTTGACGGAAGAGCCCACCGTCCGCGTCTCCGAGGTCTCTGACACGACGGGCACGCTCGGCCCGGGCGCCATCCCGCTCGACCCGGCGCAGAACACGGCGACCGTCGGCCTCCTCAAACTGCTCGAAGACCTGCGCCCCGGCTTCGGCTTCGACGTGCGCGTGCGGAAAGGCATCGCGCTCGGCTCCGGCATGGGGGGCTCGGCCGCCTCGGCCGTCGCCGCGCTCGTCGCCGCGAACTCGCTGCTCGCGCGGCCTCTCCCGAAAGAGTCTCTGCTCGCGTACGCGCTCGCGGCCGAGCGCGTGGCGTGCGGCGTGTCGCACCCGGACAACGCCGCGCCCTCTCTGTTCGGCGGGCTCACGCTCATCGTCTCGACCGACCCGCTGCGTTGCGTGCGGCTGCCCGTCCCGCGCGGACTCCTCGCCGTGCTCGTCCACCCGCACGTGCGCGTGGACACGCGCGACTCGCGCGCCATGCTGCGGCCGAACGTCCCGCTCGCAGACCACGTGCGCCAGTCGGCACACCTCGCGGGCTTCGTCGCCGCTTGCTTCACGGATGATCTGGAGCTGTTGAGAGAGTGCCTCGACGACATCGTCATCGAGCCGCAGCGCGCCGCGCTCATCCCCGGCTTCGCGCGCGTGAAGTCGGCCGCGCTCGAAGCGGGCGCGCTCGGCGCCTCCATCTCCGGCTCCGGCCCGAGCGTCTTCGCTTTAGTCGGATTCCGGATGAGACGGCCGGGCGCGTGCGCGCCGCGATGGTCGAAGCGTTCAAGTCGAGCGGCGTCGGCGGGGTTGACTCATGGGTCTCGCCGGTCAGCTGTGAGGGCGCGAGGATCGTCGGATGATGTACGTCAGCACGCGCGCGGCTTCTCCGCCGCTCGGGCTGTCGGAGGCCATACAGACCGGCCTCGCGCCCGACGGCGGGCTCTACGTGCCCGAGCGCTTCCCGCAGTTTCAGACGGAAGAGTTCGACGGGCTCGACTCGCTGCCCGGCATCGCCGAGAGATTCCTCAAGCCCTTCTTCGAGGGCGACGGGCTGTCGGCGCATCTCTCCGACATCTGCCACGAGGCTTTCAACTTCCCCGTCCCGCTCGTCGAGCTTGACGAGACGACCGCGCTGCTCGAACTCTTCCACGGCCCGACCGCGGCCTTCAAGGACGTGGGCGCGCGCTTCCTCGCCGCGTGCGTCTCGCGTCTGCCGGGGCGTCGGACTGTTCTGGTTGCGACCTCGGGCGACACGGGCGGCGCGGTCGCGGCGGCCTTCGGCCGGGCGCGCGAACGTCGAGGTCCGTCATCCTCTTTCCGAAAGGTCTGGTCTCGCCGCGGCAGGAGAAGCAGTTGACCTGCTGGGGCGCGTCCGTGCGCGCCTTCGCCGTGCGCGGCGACTTCGACGACTGCCAGCGCGTCGTCAAAGCCGCCTTCGCCGACCGCGAGTTGAGTCGCGCGCGCCGCCTGCTCTCCGCCAACAGCATCAACCTCGGCCGCCTGCTGCCGCAGGCCGCTTACCACGCGGCGGCGAGCCTCTGGTATCTGCGTCGTCGCGGCGAGCGCGCAGGTTTAATCGTCCCGACGGGGAACCTCGGCAACGCCGTCGCGGCCTTCTGGGCGCGCGCCGCCGGGTTACCCATCCGCGAAATTGTGCTCGCGACGAACGCGAACCGTGCCGTGCCCGAATACTTCACTTCGGGCGCGTGGGCGGCGCGCCCGACGGTGCGCACGCTCGCCAACGCGATGGACGTGGGGAACCCGAGCAACGTCGAGCGCCTGCTCCACCTGCACCCCGACTTCGACGAACTCAAGAGCTTCGCGCGCGCCTTCACCGTCTCCGACGAAGAGATCGAGCGCGTTATCTCCGACGAGTTCGAGCGGCACGGGCGCGTCTTCGACCCGCACACGGCGGCGGCCGTCCGCGTGCGCGCGCTGCTCTCGACGCCGCACTGGGTTGTCGTGGCGACGGCGCACCCGGCGAAGTTCGAGTCGATAGTCGAGCCGCTCGTGGGCAGGGAAGTGGAGACGCCGCCCGCGCTCGCCGCGCTGCTCGACAAGGAGTCGGCGTGTGAAGAGATCGAGCCGTCGCTTGAGTCTTTGAAAGAGGCGGCCTTCAGTTAAGCGGCCACGCACAAATCCGCCGCGGCAGCGGCGGTTGAATGTAGCCCGGGCTTTCAAGGCCGGGTTGGCGTGAAAGCGAAGATGGCCGCGTCGCGTCAGCGACGCCTGAACCGACTCTAATGTTCAGGCGGCGCTGACGCGACGCGGCCAATTTTAATGGTCGGCGTCCCCGGCCTTAAAAGGCCGGGCTACATTCAACCGCCGCTGCCGCGGCGGTGCCTCACTTAAACCTTAACTTCGACCGGCTCCTCCCTCCGCTCGGCGGCGCGGGCGGCGAGCGCGACGCGCTTCTCGTAGGTCTCGCGGACGAGCGCCACGTCTTCGAGGAAGTGCGGCAGCTCCCGGAGCGTGAGCGCCTGCGGGCCGTCCACGAGCGCGCGGGCGGGGTCGGGGTGGAAGTCCACGAGGATCATGTTGGCGCCGGCGATGATGCCCTGCGCGGTGACGTGGAGGATGTCGAGCAGGCGGTCGGGCGCGTAGGTGCGCGCGCCGACCGAGTGCGACGGGTCGATGCAGACGGGCATCCGCGTCAGACGCTTGACGACGGGGACGTGCGCGAAGTCCACGAAGTTGCGATGCGGGTCGCCGATGGTGGTCTTCATCCCGCGCAGGCCGAAGACGACCTTGCGGTTGCCCTCGCTCGCGAGGTACTCGGCCGCGTTCAGAGACTCGTCGAGCGTGATGCCGAAGCCGCGCTTGAGCAGGACGGGGAAGTCGCGCTGCCGGCCGACGAACTTCAGCAGCTCGAAGTTCTGCGTGTTGCGCGTCCCGATCTGGAGCATGACGCCCGCCGGGCTCCCCGTCTCTTCGAGCGCCGCGCGTATCTCGTCGATGTGCGACTCGTGCGTCACCTCCATCGCGATGACGCGGATGTCGTACTTGCCCGCCAGCTCGAAGACGTACGGCAGGCAACTGCTGCCGTGGCCCTGGAACGAGTAGGGCGACGTGCGCGGCTTGTAGGCGCCCATGCGCGTGCAGACCTGCCCCTCGTCGCGGAGCGCCCGCATCATCTGCTCGACGTGCTCGCGCGTGTCCACGGCGCAGAGGCCCGCGAAGACGTTGAGCGTGTCCTGGCCGAAGCGGACGCCCTTGTAGTCGAAGGAGGTCGGGCGGTCGTCGTCCTTGTGGCGGCCGACGACGCGGTACTCCTCCGAGACGCGGACGACGTGATCGACGCCGGGCAGCGCCCGCATGTCTTCGACCGAGAGCGCGGCCGTGTTGCCGATCAGATAAATCTCGGTCAGCGACTTCTCGGCGCCCTGCTCCTGGTGCACGCGCAGCTCGATGTTGGGCAGCCGCGAGAGGTGAGCCATCAACTGGCCGTACGTCTCGCCGCCCGCGGCGACTTTCGGGTCGAGGATAAGAATCATGTCTTTGACAGCCTTCAGCATAATGGTTAACTCGGCCGGACCCGGCCGAACAGAGCGCGCGCCGCGTCGAGTCCTTCGCCCCGGCGCGCGCCTTCAGGGTCTTCGCACAGTTGCCGCTGGTGTCCGCGCAGCCCTTCGCGCGCGGCGGAGAGTTTGTCGATGAGTGTGTCGAGCGCGTCGGCGACTTCGCTTGAGTTCGTGGCGAGGATGTCCCGCCAGATGCCCCAGGGGCTCGACGCCAGCCGCGTCATGTCGCGGTAGCCGGAGCCGGCGAGCGCGGTGATTTCGACTTCATCTACATCTTCGTTGACTGTTGCCGCGAGCGCGCACGAGACGAGCTGCGGCAGGTGACTCAGCCTCGCCAACGCGCGGTCGTGTTCGGCCGCCGTCAACACGCGCACGCGCGCGCCGAGGAGCGTTAGAGTCTCCGCGAGCGCCGCGAGCGCCGAAGGGTCGCTGCCGTCTTCGGGCGGCGTCAGGACGTAGGGCGCGCCCTCGAAGAGGTCGGCGCGCGCGTGCGAAGGCCCGCGCAGGTGGCTGCCCGCGACGGGGTGCCCGCCGACGAAGCGCCAGACCTCATTTGTGCGCGCGCGCGCCGCACGGCAGACCTCTGCTTTCGTGCTGCCCGCGTCGGTCAAGACCGCTCCCGGCCCGACGTGCGGCGCCCCTGCGCGCAGGAACTCGACGACCTGTCCGACGGGAGTCGCGAGGTAGACGAGGCCCGAGCGGGAGACGCCGCCCTCTCTGAACGCTTCGTCAATCTCGTCAATCACGCCGCGGCGCAGGGCTTCGTCGAGCACGGAAGGGTCCGCGTCCCAGCCCGCGACGCACGCGCACGCGCACGCGCGTCTGAGCGCCAGCGCGAACGACGCGCCGACCAGCCCGCACCCGACCA
Organism: uncultured Acidobacteriota bacterium; assembly: GCA_963726735.1. Taxonomy (GTDB): domain Bacteria; phylum Acidobacteriota; class Blastocatellia; order Pyrinomonadales; family Pyrinomonadaceae; genus QHXN01. The sequence goes on along the minus strand of CAVSDM010000016.1, from coordinate 24,896 downwards.
CCGTCACCCTGTCCCACATCGGTTTAGACATCACACGGTCCGTACACGACGACTCTCAAGTTAGACCCAATCAAAGCTCACGCGCCGAGGCGTAGTGGCCGAGCACGCGCACGCTGGCGGCGTGCTCGCGCAGCTCTGCGAGTGCGCCCGCGGCTTCGGGGTCGCTTGGCGCGCGCAGGTCGAGGTAGAAGTGGTACTCCCATGGCTGGCCGCGCAGCGGGCGGCTCTCGATCTTGAGCAGGTCGATGCCCCGCCGCGCGAAGGGCTCCAGAGCGTGGTGGAGCGCACCCGGGCGGTGCGCGAGCTTGACGATGAGCGAGAGCTTGTCGGCCCTCCTATCGTCGGCAGGCTCGGGCGCGAGCAGGATGAAGCGCGTGTAGTTCTCCCGGTGGTCTTCGAGCCCTTCGCGGAGGATTTGGCCGCCGTAAATCTCGGCCGCGCGGCGGCCCGCGACGGCGGCACACGTCGCGTCGCCGCGGCGCAGGACGGCGGCGACGCTTCCGGCCGTATCGTCGGCGGCAACGCGGCGTATGTCGGGGCGCGAGGCGAAGAAACGTTCGCACTGCGCGAGGGCGACGGGGTGCGACTCGACCGTCTTCACGCCTTCGGCGGTCGCGCCGGGGACGCCGATGAGGAAGTGCCGGATGGGGATGACGACCTCGGCCGTCATGCAGAGCGGGCTGTCGAGGAGCAGGTCGTAGACGCGGTGGACCGAGCCGGCGAGCGTGTTCTCGACGGGCGCGAGCGCGAGGTCGGCCCCGCCGTCGCCGACGGCCGCGAAGAGCGACTCGAAGGTCGGGCGCGGGACGAGTGTCGCGCCTTCGCCCAGGAGCTTGACGGCCGCCTCCTCGCTGAAGGCCCCGCGCTCGCCCTGGAAGGCGACGCGCGCGGGGTCGCGCCCCGCGCTCATCTGGCGGCCCCCCGGGCTTCGGCCGCGAGCTGCGTCTGGAGGCGGCGCGACTCGCGTATGACGGCGCGGAAGAGTCGTTCGACCGCCTCCCCGTCGAGCGGCCCGCGGTTGTTCGCGCGGGCGCGGTCGAGCACTTCGCGCTCGCGCCCGCGGTCGCAGACCGAGAGCCCCGCGACGCGCTTCGACTCGCCCACGCGGACGGCGATCTCGGCGCGCGCGTTCAGCAGCCGCAGCAGTTCCGCGTCAATCTTGTCGATCTCGACCCGCCAGTCTTCGATGGTCATCTGTCACACTCCGGGAAGTTAAGGATTGGTTCATCGAGTCAATGAAGAAATCAACTGATGACTCAATCCTTAACTCCCCAATCAAAAAGAGCCGGCCGCGAACTCCTCTGCGGGGTCGCGGCCGGCTCGGTCCGAATCTTTCTGTGCGGCGTCTTCAGGTCTCTCTCGCCCACCCACGCACGCACGAAGTCCGCCCGGCCCGCCGCCCCCCGTAGGGGAAGCGGTAGGTAAAGGCGAAGTAATAAAAGCGCGCGTCGTAGTTCATGTCAGAGAGTCTGTCCGACGTTGCGGGCCCCGCGGGCGGGGCCGCTTCAGGATAGTAAGAAAGCCTTGCGGGACTGTCAACAAAACTTTCGGCAAAAATTTTTATGGGCCGATAGGCGCGGCTTATGGGACGGCCTTCGCGTGCTGGCGCAGCACGGCGAGGAACGCGGCGGCCGCGTGCGAGTGCGTCGCGTTGCGGCGGTGCGTCGCCCAGAGCGTGCGGACGTAGGTCAGCCCTTTGACGGGCACCGTCGCGAGCGTCCCGCGCTCAAGCTCTTCGCCCACGCACATGTGCGGGACGAAGGCGAGGCCGACGTTGAGCTGGACGAAGCGCTTGATGGTCTCGACCGTCGCCAGCTCCAGGGTGATGTTGAGCGGCGTGTGGTGCTCGGCGAAGACCTCGATGACCTTGTTGCGCGAGGCCGTCTTCACGTTGTGCGCGAGAAAGGATTCGCGCCCCAACTCCTCGACCGTCACTTCCTTGCGCTTTGCCAACGGGTGCTCGGGGTTGAGGATGAGCGACAGCTCGTCGCGCAGCACGCAGAAGGATTCGAGGTCGCGGTCTACGGGCTCGAAGGCGAGGACGGCGAAATCGACGTTGCGCTCCAAGACCTCGCGGGGCAGGCGCTCGGAGACGTGGCGGTAGATTTCCACTTTCACGTCCGGGTGTTTCTCGCGGAAGGCGAGGATGATTTGCGGCAGCAGGTAGAGCGAGGTGCTCTCGTTGGCGCCGACGCGGACGAGGCCGCGCTTCAGCTCGCGCAGTTCGTTGACGGCGCCGCGCGCCTGGTCGCGCAGCGCGAGGATGCGCTGCGCGTAGTCCTGTATCCGCTGGCCGGCCTCGGTGAGCGTCGGCGACTTCTGCGAGCGGTCGAAGAGCGGCGCGCCGACCTCCTCTTCGAGCCGCCGGATGGCGATGCTCACCGCGGGCTGCGTGCGGCCGACGGCGTCCGCCGCCTTCGAGAAGCTGCCCTCGGCGATGACCTGAAGGAAGAATTCGAGCTGCGTCATTTCCATGAGTCTAAAGTCACCTCAGCGAGAAACGTCCGGTGACAATAGCCACACCCGTCCGCGGTTAGTCAAGCGACTGCGGCGTGTCCCGACACTCTTGCCGGGATGGAAATGAAGTGGTCGGCGCGGTGGGGCGCGTTCACCTCGCGGCGTCCCGCGGGGAGGCGCCGACCCAGACGGCGCGCTGGGTACGGCGCGCCTCCTCTGCCAACTCGGCCAGCTCCTGCGCACTCAGGCGGACGCCGTTGAGGAGCACCGGGTTACGTGAGGCGAGCTTCGAGAGGCCCGCGAGGATGCTCGCGCCGAGCGGATCGGCCGAGATGAATTCTTTACCGCTCAGGATCAATGACACGAGCCTTAAACCCTCCGTCCATATGTGCAGCCTTGTGGCCCGACTCGGATGGCAAGGCCCATGCCGTCGCGCCCCGCTCTGCTCAAACACTAAGTTTTCAGGGTTAAGCGTGTTCGACGGCTCCGGCGACCGACCACGACTGTCACAATCTCGTCGTTCGCATCGTCGTGCGCTGCAAAAATGTCGCGGTGAGCAGGCGCCGCGTCAGCGGCGGGTGAATTTAGCCCGGCCTTTCAAGGCCGGGACGGCCGACAGTTAACGAGTTAGGCGTCGCGTCGGCGACGCCTGAGTCGCGCCGCCCGTTCAGGCGTCGCCGACGCGACGCAGCGGTGTTGGGTTCAACGTTCTCCGGCCTTAAAAGGCCGGGCTACATTCACACGCCACTGACGCGGCGGACATATGCCCTCCGGTTAACTTGGGAATGAGGGCCGACGTTTTTGTCGTCGTGCGCGGCAACTTCGACGAATGTGTCGCGGGTGAGAGGGCGCTTGTGATTTATGGGGTTGTAAAAATTATCAATTATACAAACGGGCGCGAAGGTTGTAGCATCCGCCTCCATAGTGGGGAGAGAAGCGCCAGCCGTTGGTGCCAAGCCGACGGGCGCCGGCTCTCCAGTCTCCGGGTGTGTGGAATGTCTGATCTGCGTCCATCCATTTCCGTCGAGTCGCACTTCCGGCGCCGGAAGGCTTCGGCCGTCGCCCTCGTGGCGCGCGTGTCCGTAGTCGCCCTAGCGCGTAAGCGCGTAACCTGACGGCTTGTCCTGCAACCTGAGTGTCTGCGGCAGGCCATCAACTTCCGAGGGTTGATGGCCTCTTTTTTCCCCGACCTTCCTGTCACGAAGTCAATGTCCGAGGCGGCCCACAGAGTCGGCGAGTCTGACGCGCGCGCGCACGCGCAGGGCGCCGCCGAGCGCCCGAGCCGCTGGCGCCACGACGAGTCGGAGCGCGACGCCTGCGCCATCATCGCCAACGTGAAGAAGGACGGGCGTCCTTCACACGGCAACGTCAAGCGCACGCTCGAAGCGCTCGCGCGGATGGGCCACCGCACCGGCGAGGTCGAGGGCGAGGGCGACGGCGCCGGCCTACAGACCGACATCCCGCGCGAGCGCTGGGCCAAACGGCTTGAGGCGGCCGACTTGCGCGGCACGCTCGTCAACCGCGCGCAGTTCACCGTCGCGCACATCATGATTCCGCACGAGCACCGCGCCGACGCGTCGGAGATTAAGCGGCGCGCGCTTGAGCTATTTGAAGATTCAATCTTCGAGGTGCTGGTCAGTGAGACCGCGCGCGTGCGCACGGAGGCCCTGGGGCCGCAGGCGCGCGCCATGGAGCCAGAGTTCTGGCAGGTGGCCGCGCTGCCGCGCACCGCCCGCGGCGTCGAAGACCGCGACATCTTCCACATCACTCTCAGGCTCGAACGCGAGCTGCCCGTCCACGTCGCTTCCCTAAGCCCGAACAGCGTCATCTACAAGGTGCGCGGCGACGCCGACACCCTGCGCCGTTACTTTCCCGAACTCTCGCACCCCGACTTCAAGTCGGCCATCTCGCTCGGCCACGGCCGCTACTCGACCAACACCGACTCGCGCCCCGAGCGCGCGCAGATGTTCTCCACGCTCGGCCACAACGGCGAGATCAACTCGGTCGATAGACTCGGGCGAGAGGCGCTCGCGCTCGGCTTCCAACTCCCTTCGCGCGCCAGCGACTCGCAGGTCTTGGACCGCGTCGTCGAGAGCTTCATGTTCGAGTACCGTCTGAGCCTGATGAACGCGCTGGAGATCGCCTTCCCGCCGGTGTGGAGCGAGATCGAGCGTTTCCCCGCGGAGGTGCGCGAACTGTACCGCTACTGGCGCCGCGCCTTCGGCGCGCACGCGCAGGGCCCCGCGGCCATCATCGCCCGTCAGGCCGACGAGATAGTTTTCAGCTCCGACGCGCTGGGCTTAAGGCCCTTGTGGTGCGGCGAGACGGAGAAGGAGTTCTTCGCCTCTTCGGAGAAGGGCGTCGTGCCTTTAGAGAACATGGTGCGCGACCCGCGCCCGCTCGCGCCCGGCGAGAAGATGGGCTTCCTCTTGCAGCGCGGCGTCGGCGTCGAAGTCTTCGAGTACCACGAGCTACAACGCCGCGCGCTCGAAGACGTGCGCGCGCGCTTCCAACCCGCGCGCCTCAACGCACGCGTGAAGTGGGCGGACGAAGAGACCGCACAGCCCCCCGACGACGGCGCCGCTTCCATCGGTGTGCGCGCCGCCGCGCCCCCGGCCCCCGACGGCGGCGCGGCGGCGGGGCTCGACGAGCGCCTGCTCGCCGCGTTCGGCTGGGGCCGTCTCGAAGAGTCGGAAGTCCGCGAGATGGCCGAGTCGGGCAAGGAGCCCATCAGCGGCCTGGGATGGGACGGCCCGCTCGCGGCGCTCTCGCAGAAGCGGCGCAACGTCTCTGACTACTTCCACGAGCGCGTGGCCGTGGTGACCAACCCCGCCATCGACCGCGAGCGCGAGGCCGACCATTTCTCGACGCGCGTCTTCCTCGGCGCGCGCCCCACGCCCGCCGGGTCGTCGGAAGTTGAACAGATAGAGCTGCGCACGCCTCTGCTGTTCGGCGGGGTTGGCGCGGAGGACGAAGAGGCGCACGCCGCGGCCGCGCGCGCGACCCACCAGCGCACGCTCGCGGAAGTCGTCGCGCTCTGCGAGACGTTTGATGAGAGTGCCGCTGACGGAACGTCGGAAGGGGCGTCGGAGGCCCGAGGCGTTCTCCGCGCGGCGACGATTGACACGACGTTCGGTGAGGACGAGACGCTCGAACGGGGGCTGGCGCGACTCTGCGAAGAGGCCGCGCGGCTGGTTAGAGAATCCAGGTCGTCCGTCCTCATCCTCGACGACGCGCGTTCTCATCGCGGCGCGCGTCCAGGGATCGATGCGCACCTCGCGCTCGCGGCCGTGGACGCGCGACTGCGCGACGAGCGCGACGCCGAAGGGCTGAGCCTGCGCCGCCGCGTCGGTGTGGTGCTGCGCGCGGGCGGCTTGCGCAACGTCCACGACCTCGTCTTCGCTTTGGGCTGCGGCGCCGACGCCGTCAACCCTTACGCGCTCTTCGACGTGGGTGCGCGCGGCGCCGCGACGTTGGAAGAGCGTGCGAGGCGCATCGTCAAAATCGCCTCGGCGCTCACGGTCGGGATTGAAAAAGTTCTCTCGACGATGGGCATCCACGAGCTGGACGGCTACGGCCGGCTCTTCGCGTCGGTGGGTCTGGCGCCCGACGTTGAAGAGTTCTTCGGCGTCGTTAACTACTGCGGCTCGGCCTTCGCCGGACTGTCTCTGACGGACCTCGAACGCGACGCGCGCGCACGTCTCGCGCACGCGCGCGGCGAGTCGGAAGAGGAGTTGAAGAAGCGGCGCCCCGTCGCGCTGCCGGGCGAGTTCCGCGAGCAGCCCTCTCTGTGGAACGTCGCGGGCCGCGTCGCGCGCGGCGAGAAGCCTTACGCGGAGTTCGCCGCGCGCCTGCAAGAGATAGAGGAGACGAAGCCGGTCGCGCTCCGTCAACTGCTCGACATCCGCGCTCCCGAAACCGAAGAGCTAAGCTCTCCCCGCGGCGGAGAAGTAGACACGCGCGCCGGCCGCCACAGTGCGCCGTTCTACTTCTCCGCGATGAGTTTCGGCTCGCAGGGCGAGACTTCGTTTCGCGCCTACGCCGAGGGCGCGAAGCGGCTCGACATCATCTGCGTCAACGGCGAGGGCGGCGAGATTCCCGACATGCTCGGGCGCTACCGCGAGCACCGCGGGCAGCAGGTCGCTTCGGGAAGGTTCGGCGTCAACGCGCGGCTGCTCAACTCGTGCGACCTCCTGGAGATTAAGATCGGGCAGGGCGCGAAGCCCGGCGAGGGCGGCCTGCTCCCCGGCTTCAAGGTGACGGCGCGCATCGCCGAGACGCGCCACACGCCCGCCGGCATCGACCTCATCTCGCCGTCGAACAACCACGACATCTACTCCATCGAAGACCTCGCGCAGGTCGTCGAGGAGCTGAAGACCATCAACCCGCGCGCGAAGATATCGGTCAAGATTCCTTCCATCCAACATCTCGGGCCAATCGCGACCGGCATCGCGAAGGCGCGCGCCGACATCATCGCCGTCTCGGGCTACGACGGCGGCACGGGCGCCGCGCGCAAACACTCTTTACGTCACACGGGACTGCCCGTCGAGATCGGACTGCGCGAGGCGCACCGCGCGCTCGTCCGCGCGGGACTCAGACGCCGCGTCGAGCTGTGGGCCGACGGCGGCGTGAAGTCGGGCCGGGACGTGGTGAGGCTTCTGATGCTGGGCGCGGACCGCGTGGGCTTCGCGACGATGGCGATGGCGGCGATTGGCTGCACGAGCTGCCGCGAGTGCAACACGGGCACGTGCCACGTCGGCATCACGAGCCAGTTGAAGGACGCCGAAGAAGCCCTCGCCGCCGGCCAGAAACACTTCAAGCCGCGCGAGTACGAGCTGGCCGTCGGACATCTCGTCCGCTTCTTCTCAGAGGTCAAAGATGAGATCGCGCGGGAGACGGCTCGGGCCGGGCTCTTATCGACACGTGAGCTGGTGGGGCGCGTTGACCTGCTCGAACAGGTGCGCGGGCACGAGCGTCTGGACCTCGCGTGGCTGTTGGAGCCGGAGGAGCCGTGCGTGCTCTGCCTGTCGGCGCAGGAGCCGACGGTGGGGCGCGCGCGCCGCTCGCTCACGTCGCTGACGCGCGTCATCTCGCACTCGGTGACGGAGCTGGCCGAGGCCGGCAAGGAGGTCGTCTACTACGACGACTCGAACGTCTCCAGCGGCGACCGCGCGCTCGGCACGCACCTCGCCGGGCGCCTGACGCGCGCGCGCCTGAGTCAAGTGTTGGAAGGCAAAGGCAACGGCCACGCCGTCAATGGCAACGGGGCGGCCGCTGCGCTCGGGCTCAAGCGCGCGCAGCTCAACTTCCTCGAAGGCTGCGTGCCGGGCAACGGCCTCGGCGCGTTCAACTCGGACGGCGTGGACATCGTCGTCCACGGCGGCGTGCAGGACGGCGCGGCGAAGGGCGCGTCGGGCGGGCGCATACGCATTCTCAAAGGCATCAGCCACGACGGCGTGCCCGTGGACGGCTCGGTCGGCAAGTGCTTCGCCTACGGCGCGCAGGCCGGCCTGCTCGTCGTGCAGGGCGACGCCGACTCGCGCGCGGGGATCAGGCTGTCGGGCGCCGACCTCATCTTCGGCGGGCGCCTGCGCGCACACCTGCGCGACGAGCTGGGCAACATCGCCGCGCGCGCCAACCTCAAGGGCTTCGCCTTCGAGTACATGACTTCGGGGCGCGGCCTCGTGCTCGGCGACCCCGGCCCCTGGCTCTGCTCCGGCATGACGGGCGGCGTCGTCTACCTGCTTTTAGAGAGAGGGCTCGGGCTCGACGAAAAGGCCATCCGCCGCCGCCTCGCCGCCGGCGCCCGGGTGGGCATCAGGCCGGTCGAGGAGACGGACGCGCCGTCCCTGCGCGAGCTGCTCGGCCACTACCGCCAGGCCCTCGCCGAAGCCCAGCACCACGCAGAGGCCGAAGAGGTCGCGCGCCTCGCCGAAGACTGGCGCGAGAGATTCGTCAAGGTCGTTCCGCATAAATAGCCATGATCGCAGAACAGCTCATCACGAAGGCGAAGCCGGCGCCGCCCGTTGTGGCGGTCGCGGACGAGACTCTGCCGAGGGGCGCCGAGGTTCTGTTGGAGGCGCTCGTCAGCGAGGGCGTGGACACGATCTTCGGCTACCCGGGCGGCGCGGTGCTGCACATCTACGACGAGCTGTGGCGCTACCGCGAGCGGGTCACGCACTACCTCGTCCGGCACGAACAGGGCGCCGTCCACATGGCCGAGGGCTACGCGCGCGCGAGCGGAAGGGTCGGCGTCGCGCTCGTCACTTCCGGCCCGGGCGCGACGAACGCCGTGACCGGCATCGCCAACGCCTACATGGACTCGACGCCCATCGTCGTCATCACGGGTCAGGTGCCGCTCCCGCTCATCGGCACCGACGCCTTTCAGGAGGTGGACACGGTCGGCATCACGCGCCCGTGCGTGAAGCACAACTACCTCGTGCGCGACGTGCGCGACCTCGCGGGGACGGTGCGCGAAGCCTTCTTCCTCGCGCGCACGGGTCGTCCCGGCCCCGTCGTCATCGACATCCCGAAGGACGTGTCGGCCGCGCGCTGCCCTTACTCGCGGCTCGACCACGTCGCCTTCCCCTTCCGCGAGAAGAAGGGCGAGCCCGACCCGGCGTCTATCGCGCGCGCCGCCGAAGAGATCGTGAAGGCGGAGCGGCCCGTGCTCTACGTCGGCGGTGGCATCGTCAACTCGGGCGCGTCGAAAGCATTGCTCGCGTTGGCCGAGCGCCTGCAACTGCCGGTCACGCCGACGCTCATGGGTCTCGGCGGCTTCCCCTCGGCGCACCCGCTCTGCATGGGGATGCTCGGGATGCACGGCACCTACGCCGCCAACATGGCGGTGGCCGAGAGCGACCTGCTCGTCGCCGTCGGCGTCCGCTTCGACGACCGCGTGACGGGCAAGCTCGCCACCTTCGCCCCGCGCGCGCGCGTCATACACATCGACATCGACCCCGCCAACATCGGCAAGAACGTCGCGCCCACGCTCTCCATCGCCGCCGACGCCGGCGAAGCGCTCTCGGCCTTGAGTAAAGAGGTCGAGGCGCGCGCGGCTTCGGCGAAGAAGGGCGTCGCGCGCCGGGCCGCCTGGTGGGAGCGCATACGCGTGTGGCAGCGCGAGCAGCCGCTGCGTTACGCGGGCTCCTCGGACAAGATCAAGCCGCAGGCCGTCATCCGCGAGCTGCACCGGCAGACCGGGGGGCGCGCCGTCATCACGACCGACGTGGGCCAGCACCAGATGTGGGCCGCGCAGTTCTACCCGTTCGACGGCGAGCGCCAGTGGATCACGAGCGGGGGCCTGGGCACGATGGGCTTCGGCCTGCCGTCGGCCGTCGGCGCGAAGCTCGCGCGCCCCGACGAACTGGTCGTCGCGGTCGTCGGCGACGGCGGCTTCCAGATGACCAACCAGGAGTTGGCGACGGCCGTGCAGTACGGCATCAACGTCAAGGTCGTCGTCATGAACAACGGCTACCTCGGCATGGTGCGCCAGTGGCAGGAGATGTTCTACGAGCGCACCTACTCGGAGGTGGACATCTCGGTCGCGCCCGACTTCGTCAAGCTCGCCGAAGCCTACGGGGCCGCCGGCTTCCGCGCGACGAGCCCCGGCGAACTCGCCGCCGTGCTCGCCGCCGGGCTCGCGCATCCCGGCGTCGCCGTCATCGAAGTCCTCGTCTCCAAAGAGGAGAACGTCTTCCCCATCGTCCCCGCCGGCGCCAACTCGCGGGACATGATCGTGCAGGAGCCATGAGGCACACGCTCTCCATCATCGTCGCCGACCAGCCGGGCGAGTTGTCGCGCATCGTGGGGCTGTTCAGCGCGCGCGGGTTCAACATCGAGACGCTGTCGGTCGGCCCGACGCTCGACCCACAGTGGTCGCGTGTGACCGTGGTGACGTGCGGCGACGACCGCACGGTCGAGCAGATCGTCAAGCAGTGCGAGCGGCTCGCGCGCGTGCGCGAGGTGCGCGACGTGACCAGCCAGCCGCACGTCGAGCGCGAGATGGCCCTCATCGACGTGTCGGCCACGCCGGGCGCGGCCCGGCAGGAGGTCTTGAGCCTCGTCTCGGTCTTCCGCGCGAAGGTCGTGGACATCTCGCACACGCGCATGCTCATCGAGGCGTCGGGCAACCGCGAGAAGGTGGACGCCTTCATCGAGATGCTCCGCCCCCTCGGCATCAACGACATCACGCGCTCCGGCTACATCGCCATCAACCGCGTGTCGAATGAGGAGAGCAGCCGGGAGACAGTAGTCAGTAGTCAGTAGGCTCCGCTCGTCGTGGCTTAGCACTAACACTCTGACAACGTGTCTGCGAAGTTTCTTCTACTGTCTACTTGAAAGGAATTGAGATGAAAGTTTATTACGACAGTGATGCGAACGTGGGGGCGCTGCGCGAGCGGCGCGTCGCGGTCATCGGGTACGGGAGCCAGGGGTTCGCGCAGTCGAACAACCTGAAGGACTCAGGCGTGGACGTGACCGTGGGCCTCAAGGCCGACAGCCCTTCGCGCGCGAAGGCCGCGGCCGCGGGGCTCAAGGTTCTGCCGGTCGCGCAGGCGGCGGCCGAGGCCGACATCGTCATGATGCTCGTCCCCGACGAGCAGGCCGCGGACGTGTACGCGCGCGAGGTGGCCGAGTCGATGACGCCGGGCAAGTACCTCTCTTTCTCGCACGGCTTCTCGATCCACTACGGCTTCATCAAGCCGCCCGAGGACGTGAACGTCTTCATGGTCGCGCCCAAAGGCCCCGGCCACCTCGTCCGCTCCGAGTACGTCCGCGGCGCGGGCGTGCCCTGTCTGCTCGCGGTGAATCAGGACCCGTCGGGCGACACGCGCGAACTGGGTCTCGCTTACGCCTCGGCCGTCGGCGGCGGGCGCGCGGGCGTCATCGAAACCTCCTTCCGCGAGGAGACCGAGACCGACCTCTTCGGCGAGCAGGCCGTCCTCTGCGGCGGCCTGACCGCGCTCATCAAGGCCGGCTTCGAGACTTTGACCGAGGCGGGCTACGCGCCCGAGATGGCCTACTTCGAGTGCCTGCACGAGATGAAGCTCATCGTCGATTTATTGTATGAGGGCGGCATCAGCGAGATGCGTTACTCCATCTCGAACACGGCGCAGTACGGCGACATGACGCGCGGCCCCGTGGTCGTCAACGACGAGACGAAACGACGCATGCGCGCGCTCCTCGCCGAGATTCAATCGGGCGCCTTCGCACGCGAGTGGATGCGCGAGAACCGCAACGGCAAGGAGCGCTTCCGCAGCCTCGAACGCCAGACGGAAGACCACCCCATCGAACAGGTCGGCCGCAACCTGCGCGAGATGATGCCGTGGCTCAGCGGCGGGCGTTTGGTTGACAGAGCTAAAAACTGAGGGCCGTCGCCGCGTCAGCGGCGTGTGAATGTAGCCCGGCCTTTCAAGGCCGGGTTGAGGTTGAAACAGACCGCCGCGTCGAGTCGGCGACGCCTGAGCGCGCCGGATAGGCTCAGGCGTCGCCGACTCGACGCGGCACGCTTAACCGGCGGCGGCCCCGGCCTTTCAAGGCCGGGCTAAACTCACCTCGCCGCTCCGCGGCGGGTAGCTCGCACGCTCCTTTATCCGATTAACTGCCTACTGCCTACTGCCTACTGCCTACTATTTTTATGAGCGACAACTTCAGGAGCAGAACCGTCACGCACGGGGTCGAGCGGACGCCGAACCGGGCGATGCTGCGGGCGGTGGGCTTCGGCGACGAGGACTTCGAGAAGCCGATTGTCGGCGTGGCCAACGGCTACAGCACCATCACGCCGTGCAACGCGGGCCTGAACGTGCTGGCCGGGCGGGCGGTCGAGGCTCTAGCGGCCGCCGGCACGATGCCGCAGACCTTCGGCACCATCACCGTCAGCGACGGCATCTCGATGGGGACCGAAGGGATGAAGTACTCCCTCGTCTCGCGCGAGGTCATCGCCGATTCCATCGAGACGGTCTGTCGGGGCCAGAGCCTCGACGGCGTGCTCGCCATCGGCGGGTGCGACAAGAACATGCCGGGTGCGTTGATCGCCATCGCGCGGATGAACATCCCTTCGGTCTTCGTCTACGGCGGCACGATCAGGGCCGGACACTTTCGCGGCGAAGACCTGACGGTCGTCAGCGCGTTCGAGGCGGTCGGGAGCTTCTGCGCGGGGAAGATGAAGGAGTCGGACCTGCTCGAAGTCGAGCGGCGCGCCTGCCCCGGCGCGGGCTCGTGCGGCGGGATGTACACGGCCAACACGATGTCCTCGGCGATTGAGGCGATGGGCTTGAGTCTGCCCTACTCTTCGACGATGGCGGCGGAGGACGAGGAGAAGGCCGAGAGCGCCGCTCGCTCCGCTGAAGTGCTGGCCGGGGCCGTGCGCCGCCAGATTCTCCCGCGCGACATCCTGACGCGGAAGGCTTTCGAGAACGCGATTGCGGTCGTGATGGCCGTGGGCGGCTCGACCAACGCGGTGCTTCATCTCTTAGCCATCGCGCACGCGGCCCGTGTGCCGCTCGCGCTCGAAGACTTTGAAGCGATACGCGCGCGCACGCCCGTGCTGTGTGATTTGAAGCCTTCGGGGCGCTACGTCGCGACCGACCTGCACGCGGCGGGCGGCGTGCCGCAGGTGTCGAAGATGCTGCTCGCGCACGGCCTGCTGCACGGCGACGCTTTGACGGTGACGGGGCAGACCATCGCGGAAGTCCTCGCCGACGTGCCGGACACGCCGCGCCCGGACCAGGACGTGATACGGCCGTTCGAGCGACCCGTCTACGCGGAGGGGCACCTCGCCGTGCTCAAGGGAAACCTCGCGCCCGAGGGCTCGGTCGCGAAGATCAGCGGCGTGACTTCACGGCAGTTGACCGGCCCGGCGCGCGTGTTCGATTCGGAGGAGGCTTGCCTCGCCGCGATACTGAACGGCTCGATCGGGCCGGGCGACATGCTCGTCATACGTTACGAGGGGCCGCGCGGCGGACCCGGGATGCGCGAGATGCTGGCGCCGACCTCGGCCATCATCGGCGCGGGCCTCGGCGACGCCGTCGCGCTCATCACCGACGGGCGCTTCTCGGGCGGCACCTACGGCATGGTCGTCGGCCACGTCGCGCCGGAGGCGGCCGTGGGCGGCCCGCTCGCGCTCGTCGAGGAGGGGGACCCGATTACCGTCGATGCGGAGGCGCGTCTCCTCACTCTCAACGTCGATGAAGAAGAACTGGCTCGGCGTCGCGCGGCGTGGAGCCCGCCCCCCACGCGACACACGCGCGGCGTGCTCGCGAAGTACGCGCGGCTCGTCTCTTCGAGCAGCTTGGGCGCGGTGACGGACTTGGACGGTAGGCAGTAGGCGGATGGCAGTAGGCAGTCGCCGCGTCATCGGCGCTTGCCTACTTGCTTGACTTGCCCGCGGCCCGCGTTTAAGGTTTGGGAGTCGCCCCAGCCGCTCGCAGAGCGGCCTTTTTATTTCCGGAGGGAGTTGAGCATGGCCGCAGCCCTGCCGCCGTTAGCCGTCTACTACGAACACCCCGACTGGTTCCGCCCGCTCTTCGCGGAGCTTGAACGGCGGGGCACGCCTTACGTCCGCGTGGACGCCGCGCGCCACCGCTTCGACCCGGGCGCAGAGGGCGAGCCTTTCGCGCTCCTCTTCAACCGCATGAGCGCGTCCGCGTACCTGCGCGGCCACGGCAACGCGGTCTTCTACACGCGCCAATACCTGCGCCACCTCGAACGCCGCGGGCGTGCGCGTCGTCAACGGGAGCCGCGCGTTCGACTACGAGACCTCGAAGGCTTTGCAGCTCTCGCTCTTCGCCGCGCTCGGTCTTGCAGTACCCGCGCACGCGCGTCGTCAACAGTCTTGAGGAAGTGAGAGAGGCCGCGCGCGAGTTGACGTTCCCCGTCGTCTTCAAGCCGAACGTCGGCGGGCGCGGCGCGGGCATCGTGCGCTTCGAGACCGCGGAAGACCTTGAGTACGCGCTTCAGTCGGGGCTCGTCGAACTCGGCATAGATTCGACGGCGCTCGTGCAGGAGTACATACAGGCGGGCGGCGGGCACATCGTCCGCGTCGAGACGCTGGCGGGCAAGTTCCTCTACGCGATGAAGGTCACGACCTCGGGCGAGAACTTCAACCTGTGCCCGGCGGAGATTTGCGACGTGGAGCGCGCGGCCGAGTTGAAGGGCATCGCGGCGGCCGGCGAGGTCTGTCTGGCCGACGCGCCGAAGGCCGGGCTGAAGGTCGAGCGTTACGAGCCGCCGGCCGAGATCATCGAGCAGGTCGAGCGCATCGCCGCCGAGGCGGGTCTCGACATCGGCGGCGTCGAGTATCTGATCGACGAGCGCGACGGGCGGCCGACTTCTACGACATCAACGCGCTCTCGAACTTCGTCGCCGACGCGACGCGCGTGGTCGGCTTCGACCCGCACGCGCGGCTGGTCGACTACCTCGAGGAGGAGGTGCGCCGATGCGTTACGGCTACTGGCTTCCGGTCTTCGGCGGCTGGCTGAGCAACGTCGAGGATGAGGGGATGGAGGCGAGCTGGGACTACGTCAGCCGCCTCGCGCGGCGCAGCGAGCAGATAGGCTACGACCTGACGCTCGTCGCCGAGCTGAATCTGAACGACATCAAGGGCGTCGAGGCGCCCTCGCTCGACGCGTGGTCTACGGCCGCGGCGCTCGCCGCCGTGACCGAGCGGCTGGAGTTGATGGTCGCCGTGCGGCCCACCTTCCACCACCCCGCGCTCCTCGCCAAGCAGGCGGCGAACATCGACCACATCGGCGGGGGCGGCCGTCTGTCCTTGAACGTCGTCTCGTCGTGGTGGGCGGCGGAGGCTTCGATGTACGGCGTCCACTTCGAGCAGCACGACGACCGCTACGCGCGCACGGCCGAGTGGCTCGAAGTCGTTGACGGCGCGTGGAAGGAGGACCACTTCTCTTACGAGGGGAAGTTCTATAAGGTCGCCGACACGGTGCTCGAGCCTAAGCCTTTGACGCAGCCGCGCCCGGTCATCTACGCGGGCGGCGAGTCGGAGGCGGCGAAGGCGCTGATCGCGGCGCGCTGCGACGCGTACGTGATGCACGGCGACCCGCCGGAGCGCATGCGCGAGAAGGTGCGCGACATGTCGGCGCGGCGCGAGCGGATGGGACTCGGGCCGATGATCTTCGGCGTGGCCGGGTACACGGTCGTGCGCGACACGGATGCGGAGGCGCGCACGAGTTGGAGCGCATCACGGACGTGCATCAGTCGGCCGCGGGCTACGACAACTATCAGCAGTGGATCGCGGGGACGCAGTTCGAGCAGCGCGTGTCGCTCGAAGACTACTCGGTCTCGAACCGCGGCCTGCGCGCGGGGCTGGTGGGGACGCCCGAGCAGGTCGCCGCGCGGGTGGAGGAGTTCGAGGAGGCGGGCGTCGATCTGCTCCTGCTTCAGTGCAGCCCGCAGCTCGAGGAGATGGAGCGCTTCGCCGCGCAGGTCATTAAGCGGTGCGACTCGCCGCTCGCCGCCAACGTCTGAGCGGCATCGACGAAAGGAGTTTTAAGGGGTGTCAATTCGTAGACTTATCATCTTCACCGCCGCACTCACACTCTGCGCCGCCTGCGCGAAGATGGAGGAGCCGCCGCGGACGCAGCCGACGCCGCAGCCCACGCAGCAGGCCGCCGCGCCCGTGCCCGCGGCTTCGTACGAGCAGGAGTTGGAGCAGTGGAAGGCGAAGCGTTTGGCGAGTTTGAAGAGCGAGGACGGTTGGCTCGCGCTCGTCGGGCTCTTCTGGTTGAAGGAGGGCGAGAACCGTTTCGGGAGCGACCCGACGAACGAGATCGTCCTGCCCGACGGCAAAGCGCCCGCGCTGGCCGGGACGCTCCGGCTCGCCGCGGGCAAGGTCACGCTCGACGCGAAGCCCGACGCGAAGATCACTTCCAGGGGGCAGCCCGTCACCACGCTCGAACTACAGTCGGACGAGAACGGCGAGCCGACGTTACTCGAAATGGGCACGCTCAGCTTCCACGTCGTCAAGCGCGGCGACCGCCTGGGCCTGCGCGTGAAGGACCGCGAGAACCCCGCGCGCGCAGAGTTCAAGGGGACCGACTACTACCCCGCGGACAGGAAGTGGGTCATCAGCGCGCGCTTCGAGCCGTACAACCCGCCGAAGCAGGTGCCGATTCTGAACGTGCTCGGGATGGAGACCGAGGAGACTTCGCCGGGCGCGCTCGCCTTCGAGGTGGACGGCCGCCCCTACAGGCTCGAAGCCTTGAAGGAGAAGGGTGAGGAGCAGTTCTTCATCATCTTCGCCGACCAGACGAACAAGACGGAGAGCTACGGCGCGGGGCGTTACCTCTACGCCGACCCGCCGGGCGCGGACGGCCTCGTCCGCCTCGACTTCAACCGCGCCTACAGCCCGCCCTGCGCCTTCACGAAGTACGCGACCTGCCCGCTCCCGCCGCAGCAGAACCGCCTGGCGCTGCGCGTCGAGGCCGGCGAGCGTTACCTCGGGCACTAGCGCCGACGCACAGACGTAAAAAGTAGAGGGCCGCCGTCGATGGCGGCCCTCTGACTTTTTACTGACTACGGGCTCGGGCTGCCGGGTTGGGGAGAGTCAGCGTGCGTACATGTCGATGACGCGCTCGATGCCGCGGCGGCAGACGGCGCAGAAGCGGTTCGTGCGCGTGAACATGATGCAATCGACCTCGGGGCGGTAGAAGCCTTTGGCCTTGTAGTTCGCGCCCTCGAAGGCGCCGACCCGGCCCACATACTTCTCCTTCGCGAACATCCGTCCCTCGTGCTCCAACTCTTCGCGGAAGAGCGCCTCCATCACCTCTTCGGGCTTGCGCTCGGCCCGAATCTGGCGGCGGCGCTTCTGAATCTCGTTCGAGTAAGTCTCGAACGCCTCCTTGCCCCACGGCGTCGGGATGGGCGTGTCCGCGGAGACCAGATCCTTCCACTTCAGATTCGCAGGGTCGAGCAGCGCGGTCACGTTCGGCTCCCAGGGCTCTGTGCGCTCGGCGGCCGGGGCGTAGGCGACCGAGGAGGTGTAGTACTCGTCGGCCAGTCCCGCGAAGTGGTGGCCGAACTCGTGGACGAAGACGTAGTCGGCCCAGGCGTTATCGGCGGCGACCGTCGAGTAAAGATTATGAATGCCGCCGCCGCCGTAGGTCCGGTTGTTGACGAGGATTTCGACGAACTCGTAAGGGGCGAACGAGGCGGCGCGGCGCAGCGCGCGGTTGTCGAACGTGAGGACGTAACGCTCCGAGCCGAAGGCGTCGAAGGTCGCGCCGAGCGGCGAGTCGCGGTAGACGCCCGTCGAGGGGCGCGACACTCCCGACTCCGCCGCGGGCGGGCACAAGCCCCAGACGTTGAAGTCCCGCCGCCGCTCCTTGAAGGGCGAGGTGTTGAAGAGCACTTCGGTCATCCGCCGCGCGTCCCGCTCGAACTTCCCCGTCTCGGCCGCGGTGTAGCCGTCGCCGATAATGAGGAAATCGACCTTCGACGCGGGGTCGCCGCTCTTCTGAATCTCGATGAGCGGCGCCGGCGCTTTCAGGGGCGAGCGGTCGATGAAGATGTCCGCGGGGTCTAAGCCTACCGTCCAGACTTCGCGGAACATGTTCTTCGCGTCGCGCTTCTTGAGAACTATCTTTACGGGAGCGTCGGGCGCGGGGAAGCGGAGCGACTCCTGAGACGTGCGGCGCAGAGTCTTGGCCTCGTCCGTCGTCTCCCACTCGCCGTAGATGGAGGCGAAGCCGCGCGAGTAGAGGACGCGGTCGGACTTCGCGTCCCGCACCTCGAAGAAATACTTGCCGAGGTTCGAGTCGTCCACCGCGCGGCGCGGGTTGCCGGGCCAGGTCAGCGGCTCGACGACGGCGCGGTCGAGGCTGAAGACCTCTTCCGCAGCGGTGCCCGTGTGGTAGAAGTCGAGCCGCATCGTCCGCGTCGGCTGACGCGCGCCGGCCGCGGGCAGTAGCAGGGACAGGACGAGGAGCGCCGAGAGAGTCAGAACCGTTTTAGCCATGCACACATTCTACACAAGCGCGGGTGCGGGTGAAGATGATAAATTGCACGGCGGCGGAGAGACGGCCCGGCCGCTCGCGCGCCGACAACTTCGGGAGGCACAACGCCTGTGAAACGAAATCATCTTGCCGCGCTTCTTGTAGGCACGCTGCTCTGGGCGGGCTGTGTCGGCGCGGCCCAGTCCCGCGGACAGAAACGCGGCAAGGCCGTTGACGACAGTCCGGTCGGGCGCGCGTTCAAGTCACGGACGAGCAACGTCCAGGTCGAAGACGAAGGCGTGGTCGCGCGCCTGCTGGCGGACGACAACGACGGCAGCCGGCACCAGCGATTCATCCTTCGCCTCGCGTCAGGTCAGACAATTCTGATCGCCCACAACATCGACATCGCGCCGCGCGTGAGCGGGCTGCGTAAGGGTGACAGCGTGCGCTTCTACGGCGAGTACGAGTGGAACTCACAGGGCGGCACGGTTCACTGGACGCACCACGACCCGAGGGGGAGGCACACGGCGGGGTGGCTCAAACATAACGGGCAGACTTATCAGTAACTCCCGGTGCGCGTTCCTCCCCGGATACAATCGCCTCGACGTTGAATTCAAAAGGAGTGTCAACGATGCTCGCACGCGCTTTCTGTTTCGCCTTCGTCCTGACCGTCTCGTTGTTCGCGGCGGCGCCCGCGCGTTCCCAGACCGGGGCCGCGGGCGGCCTCACGTTGGATTGGGTATACGGCGACGAAGGGCGGCGGGTCGCAACTCTTCCGACGCACACGTGGCTGTCGGACGGGAGGCTTCTGCTGTTCGACGTGAGGCGTCCGCCGTCGGAGCGCACCTTCGAGGTGTTGGACCCTTCGACGGGCGCGCGGCGGTCTGCGCTCGACATGGCCGCCGCGGTCGCGAGCCTGAAGGCGCTCGCGCCGGACTCGGGCGTGACGCAGTCGCTCGACTGGCCGGAGGCGTTCGACGCGTCGGGGCGGCGCGCACTCTACGTCTTTGACGGCGACCTCTACGTGCTCGACCTCGCGGCGGCGCGCTTCAAGCGCCTGACCAGAACAGAGACGGAAGAGCAGTCGCCCGGCTTCTCGCCCGACGGGCGGCGGCTCGCGTTCGTCCGCGCGCACGACCTCTACGTGATAGACCTCGACACGTCGGCCGAGACGCGCGTGACGCGCGACGGGTCGGAGACGACGTTGAACGGCAGTCTGTCGTGGGTCTACTGGGAGGAGATTTTCGGGCGGCGCGACATCGGCTACTGGTGGTCGCCGGACTCGCGCGCGCTGGCCTACCTCCAGACCGACGAGTCGGCCGTGGGCACGAGCGCCTTCATGGACTTCCGGCCCGAGAGCGCGCCGCGCCTCATCACACAGCGCTACCCGAAGGCCGGGACGCCCAACCCGCGCGTCCGCGTCGGAGTCGCGGAGGTCGGCCGCGGCGCGACGACGTGGGTGAGCATCGACGACCGCCCCTTCGAGTACGTCCTGCGCGTGAAGTGGCTCCCCGAAGGGCGCCGCCTGAGCGTGCAGACGCTCTCGCGCGACCAGCACGATTCGGGGCTCTACTTCGTCGCGCGCGAGACGGGCGCGGCCCGGCGCATACTGACCGAGACCGACCCGGCGTGGGTCAACATCCACGACGACCTGCACTTCCTCGCCGACGGGCAACACTTCCTCTGGGCGTCGGAGCGCGACGGCTTCTACCACCTCTACCGCTACACTTTGGACGGCCGTCTGGTTAATCAGGTCACGCGCGGCCCGTGGTCGCTCGCGTCGTCGGGCGCGGGCGTCTTCTGGGTCAGACAGGCCGTGACGGGCATCGACGAGGCCGGGGGTTGGGTCTACTTCACGGCGCTGGAACGCTCGTCGGTCGAGCGCCACCTCTACCGCAGCAAGCTCGACGGCACCGGCATGACGCGCCTGTCGTCGGAGCCGGGGACGCACCGCATCTCGATGCCGGCGGACGCGCGCTTCTACCTCGATAACTTCTCGGACGTACGGACGCTGCCGTCGCTCACGCTCCGCCGCCCCGACGGCGCGCGCGTGTCGGTGCTCGCGCCGCCGAGGCCGGAGCTGATCGCGCGCTTCGACGTGCAGTACCCGGAGCTTCTGAACATCCCCGCGGCCGACGGCTTCCAGATGCCCGCGCGCCTGCTCAAGCCGAAAGGGTTCCGCCCAGACCGGCGCTACCCCGTCATCCTCTACGTCTACGGCGGGCCGTCCGCGCCGTCGGTCTCGAACGCCTGGCCGGGCAACCTGCTCTCCGACCAGCTCTACCTCGCCGAAGGGTTCGTGTTGTTGACGGTGGACAACCGCGCGGCGACGGGCATCAGCAAGAAGCTGGAGAACACTATCGCGATGGGAGCGTCGGAGCCCGAGACGAACGACCTGCTCGACGCGGTGCGCTGGCTCAAGCGTCAGCCGTGGGCGGACCCGGAGCGCGTCGGCGTCTGGGGCTGGAGCGGCGGCGGCTCGATGACGCTCAGTCTGTTGACGCGCTCGAAGGAGTTCAAGGCCGGCATCTCGGGCGCGCCCGTCACCGACTGGCGCTACTACGACACCAAGTGGGCCGAGGCGCTCGCCGGGATGCCGTCGGAGAACCCCGAAGGGTACGCCCGCGCCTCCTTAGTCAGGCGCGCGGGCGAACTGCACGGACACCTCCTGCTCGTCCACGGCACCTACGACGACAACGTCCACCCGCAGAACACGCAGGCGTTCGCCGACGCCCTCATCCAATCCGGCAAGCTCTTCGAGCAGATGAACTACCCCATGCGCAAGCACGGCTTCGCCGACCGCGCCGCCCAGATGCACCTGCAACGCACGATGCTCGACTTCTGGAAGCGCCGCCTCTGACGGCCGCGCCGCCTCGCGTTTCCTGTTGCCTTCCAATACGGAAAGGAGTATATACCTATGCCTATCCAATAGGAGGTGGACGGTGGGCGAAAGCACGGACATCTGGCAGGGGACGCTGGCGCTGATGGTGCTGAAGACGCTGGAGGCGATGGGGCCGCAGCACGGCTACGGCATCGCCCGCCGCATCGAGCAGACCAGCGACGACCTGCTGACCATCAACTACGGCACGCTCTACCCGGCGCTGCTGAAGCTCGAGCAGGAGGGCGCGTCGCGTCGGAGTGGGGCATCTCCGACAACAACCGCCGGGCCAAGTTCTACCGCCTCACGCGCGCGGGGCGGAACAATGCGAAGAGGCCCGCGAGTGGGAGCGGACGACGCGACCCTCGCGCGCTTCTTCGAGCCGGCGGAGGAGTCCTGATGTACGCGGGGCGTCTGCGCGCCTCGACCCGACGGCGGCGCGGCGCTGCGAGTAGCCAAGCTTAGTAGTGCCGGATTGCTCTTACCTAAAAGGGAAACAATCCCGCGGCGGGAAGGCCGAGAGGGGCGGCACGTAAGACAGTTAAGGGCTACCAGATGGTAGCCCTTAACTTATTGACTTGATTGATGGAGCCGAGGGGGATCGAACCCCTGACCTCTTGAATGCCATTCAAGCGCTCTCCCAGCTGAGCTACGGCCCCATGTGTGCTCGCCCGGCACGGGAAAAATAAGATAGCATTAGCTCAGGTAAAACGCAAAAGGCGTCAGGCGCCGGGGACGTCCCTCTGACCTGCGGCCGCGGGCGGCGTAGAAGGCGAGCGTCGCGCCGGCCGCGAGCAGCACGAGGCCGCCGGCGACGCGCGCCATGTTCGGCCCCTCGCGGACGGCTGCCTCAGTGATGACGACCGCCGCTCTCGGCTCCACGAAGTCGGCGCGGTAGGGAGCACGCCGCCGGCAGCCGCGAGCACGACGCCGAACATGACGGGGGCGGCCCTCAATGTGCGTCCAACTTTCGCGGCGCTCAGACGCCCTTGAATTCGGGCTTGCGCTTTTCCATGAACGCGCGGACGCCTTCGTCTTTGTCTTCGCTCGAGAAGCAGAGGGCGAAGAGATCGATCTCGCGGCGCAGCCCCTCGTCGAGGTTCGCGCGCGCGGCCGTCTTGACGGCCTCCTTCGCCATGCGCAGCGCGATGGGGCTCTTCTCGGCGATGCGGTTGGCGATCTCCATCGTCCCGCTTCGAGTTCGCCTCGGGGACGACCACGTTGACGAGGCCGAGTCGCAGGCCTCCTGCGCGTCGATCATTCGCCCGTGAGGATCAGCTCCATCGCCTTGCCTTCGCCGACGAGCCGCGTCAGCCGTTGTGTGCCGCCGCCGCCGGGGATGATGCCGAGGTTGATTTCGGGTTGGCCGAGCGCGCCGGTCGCAGGCGATGCGCAGGTCGCACGCGAGCGCGAGCTCGCAGCCGCCGCCGAGGCAGAAGCCGTTGATCATGCGATGACGGGCTTGGGAAACTCTCGATGGCGGTGAAGACCGAACGCGCCGTCATCACGTCGCGCTGCGCGACGGCGGTGCGGCCCGCGAACTCCGTGATGTCCGCGCCGGCGACGAACGCCTTCTCGCCCGCGCCCGTGATGACGACGACGCGCACCGTCTCGTCCTCGCGCAACTCTTCGAGCGCCGCCGCGCCGTCCTACGCGCGTCGATGTTGAGCGCGTTCATCTTCTCCGGCCGGTTGATCGTCAGGACGGCGACGCGCCCGCGCCGCTCGACCAGTAGAGTCTCGTATGATGCCATTGTTTTCGCTCCGTAAATGAAAATAGTAACAGCTGAAAAGTTAAAGTCACAAGAGAGGAAACAGAGATTCGATCTTTATCTTGTAACCTGTCACTCATCACTCATCATGGTTTTTATCTGTTTCTCGCCCCGGCGGCGTCGCCTGTTCGTCGGCGACCCACGAGACGAAGAGGCGGAGCCAGTTATCGGTCGGCTCGACGATGTGAGACGCCGACGCGCGCCGTGCCGTAGATGGCCGAGGCGATGCGCACGACGCGGGCCGTGACTTCGATGGGCGCGCCGTCAGGGCGGTGGGCGCGCAGGTAGAGCTGTTCGCCGCGCGTCACTTTCTGGTTGAGATGAAAGAGCGCGCCGGTGGTCGAGATGTCGTCCGTTTCGGTCGGCTGCTCCACGCCGCGCCGTCCTCCGCGCGCCCGGAGACGACGATGGGCAGACGCAGCGCCATGCGCAACGCGAACGTCTCTCTTCATTGGTGGCGTCGTCATAGAGAACTGTTAGCTCTCTAGCTGTTAGCTATGAGCTGTCAACCGCCTGGCGGCAAAATCTTTCGTCGTTGATCTGACATTCAGCACGCTTGGCTAACAGCTAAGAGCTAAAGAGCTAACAGACTACTAATCGTTCCACTTGTAGAAGCCCTCGCCCGTCTTCTTGCCGAGCTTGCCGGCGGCG
The DNA here is from genome assembly GCA_963726735.1 of uncultured Acidobacteriota bacterium. GTDB lineage: Bacteria > Acidobacteriota > Blastocatellia > Pyrinomonadales > Pyrinomonadaceae > QHXN01. The sequence continues at coordinate 1,189 of CAVSDM010000016.1, read as the reverse complement.
ACCATCGCCGCAGCACCGGGCGGGCGGAAGCGCTCCGAGCCGAGCTCGCGGTGCAGGTACTCGGCGATGGCGAGGCGCACGTCGAGGCCGACGTGGTCGGTCAGCGCAGGGGGCCCATCGGGTGGCCGTAGCCGAGCTCCATCGCGGTGTCGATGTCGTGGGGCTCGCGACGCCCTGCTCGACCATCCGGATCGCCTCGAGGCCGAGGGCGATGCCGAGGCGGCTCGAGGCGAAGCCCGGCGAGTCGCGGACGACGATCGGCTCCTTCCCGAGCCTGACGCGCGAGGCGCGCGCGGCCGCGACGGTCGCGGCGGAGGTCCGGGGCCGACGACGATCTCGACCAGCCGCATGATGTGGACGGGGTTGAAGAAGTGCATGCCGACGACGCGCTCGGGGCGGCGCGCGGCGCGGCGATCTCGGCGATCGAGAGCGACGAGGTGTTGGTCGCGAGAGGCGCGCCGCGGCCAGGCGTCGACGCGCGGAGCGCCTCGCGCTTCAACTCGAGCCGCTCGGGCACCGCCTCGATCACGACGTCGCGCCGGCCGCTCGGCGAGCTCGGTCGTCGGCGCGGACGGCGAGAGGGCGCGTCGCGCTCCGCGTCGGTCACCTTGCCCTGCTCGACGCCCTTGGCGAGGTTCGACTCGAGCGCGCAGGCCCTCGCGCCGGCCGTCGCGTCGACGTCGTGGAGGGCGACCGTAGCCCGCCGCGGCGGCGACCTGCGCGATGCCGTGGCCCATCGTCCCCGCCCCGAGGACGGCGACGCGCCGCACGGCGCGGGGTCGCGTGCGGCGTCGAAGTCCTCTCTTCCTGCGGCGTGCTCAAAGGGTCTCGGCGGGCGCCGGGCGGTCGGGGCTCCGAGCTCGCTCTTAGCGGTCAAATTCGACTACCTCACGGCGCGAGCAGTTATACTACACGCGCCGAGAAAAAGGCTACCACCGACCAGCGCGCGCGCTCGGTAAGCGCGCTTACAGACAACCCCCGAGGAGACTGTATAATCAGAGGCATGATGAAAGAGACCCTGCACCGCGAAGTCGTCATCGTCGGCTCCGGGCCGGCCGGCCTGACCGCGGCCATCTACGCCGCGCGCGCCGAACTGCGCCCGCTCGTCATCCACGGCCCGCAGCCCGGCGGCCAGCTCACCATCACCACCGAGGTCGAGAACTACCCCGGCTTCGCCGAAGGCATCCAG
>CAVSDM010000015.1:220000-724788 GCA_963726735.1 uncultured Acidobacteriota bacterium | reverse complement strand
CCACGCCCGAAGAGCTGTTCAACCTCTTCGACGAGCCGCTGCCGCGGGAGGGCATTGGCTTCAGCGAGATATTCGAGCAGATCGGGCGCGACCTCATCCCGCACGCGATGAACATCCCGAGCCCGCGCTACTTCGGCCTCTTCATCCCGACGCCGCTGCCCGTCGCGGTCTGGGCCGACGCCGTCACCTCGGCGCTGAACCAGAACGGCGCGGCGTGGCGCAACTCGCCCTCTCTGAGCGTCGTCGAGGCGCGCGTGCTGCGCTGGCTCTGCCAGCTCGTCGGCTACGGCCCCGAGGCGTTCGGGACTTTGACGAGCGGCGGGTCGGAGGCGAACCTCGTCGCCCTCAAGTGCGCGCGCGACCGGGCCGTCGAGGGCGCGCGCGACCTCGGCCTCCGCGCGCGGGGCGCGGGCGGGCGCCTCGTCGTCTACGCCTCCGAGCAGTGCCACTACTCCTTCATCAAGAGCGTTGACATCCTCGGCCTCGGCCGCGAGAACCTGAGGAAGATAGGGACCGACTCTCGCTTCCACATCCGCACGGATCTGCTGCGAAGCGCCGTCGAAGAGGATTTGAAAGAGGGGCACACGCCCGTCTGCGTCGCGGGCGCGGCGGGCGCGACCTCGACCGGCGTCGTAGACCCTCTGGACGAGCTGGCCGACATCGCGCGAGAGTTCGGACTCTGGTTCCACGTTGACGCGGCCTACGGCGGCGCACTCGCGTTCTCGGAGAAGCACGGGTGGAGGCTGCGAGGGCTAGAGCGCGCCGACTCGGTCGCCTTCGACCCGCACAAGTGGATGTTCGTCCCCTTCGAGTGCGGCGCGCTGCTCGTGCGCGACGGCGGGCGCGTGCTGCGCGACGCCTTCGACATCACGCCCGAGTACCTGAGCGAGGAGCGCGGCGGGGCGGATGTCGAGTACGACTTCTTCCGCTACGGCCAGTTGGGGACGCGCCGCGGGATGGCGCTGAAGGTCTGGGCCGCGCTCAAGTCGCTCGGCGTGCGCGGCTACGCGGAGGTGGTTGACCGGCAGATCGAGCTGGTCGAATACCTCGCCGCGCGCTTCGACGAGCTGGAAGAGTTCGAGCGCGTGGGCGAGGTCGAGACGGCGCTCTGCTGCGCGCGGTACCTCCCGCGTGGGCGCGCGCGAAATCGCCGGAAGGGCAGGACGAGGTGCAGCGCGCATTGCAACAGCGCGTCGAGCGCTCGGGCGGGGCGTGGCTGGCGACGACCGTGCTGGGCGGGCGGCGCGTGCTGCGCATCAACGTCAACAGTTTCCTCACCGAACGCCGACACATCGACTATCTGGTAGAATTGCTGCGTCAAGAAGGCACGTTGCTCACGCAGGGGGGAAAGAATGTATGAAGTCGAAGGCCGCCCGCGCCGCATTGCCCTGTCTCGTCTGCCTGCTGCTCGCGCTCAGCCCCGTAGCCGCGCGCGCGCAGACGCCGCGCAAGGCCGCGACGAAGCCCGCGGCCGAAACGTCGGAGCGCTGGCTCGAACGGCTTAACTCGCGCGCCGACTTCGACCGGATGGCGCGCGTCTACACCGACCAGCCTTACGCCCTGCCGCACGTCATCTTCGTCATCGACCGCAAGAGCGGCGACAAGATTTATTATGCCAACTCGAAGCGCTTCCGCTTCCACCGGGACTTCGTCAACGGCACCTACCTCTCGCTCGAACGCGGCGAGGAGTTCTTCAAGAACAACTACCTGAAGGCCAACCGCCGCTTCATCCTCGGCACGCTCGCGTGGCAGGCGCCCGTCAAGCGCTACACGTTCGAGTTCTGGGAGGGCGACCTCGTCACGGCCGAGTTGATGAAGCTGACGGCCGACACCATCAAGAAGACCTTCTTCGACCCGGTCGCCTACAAGCCGAACTCGCTCCGGCAGGAGCAGGAGTCGGCGCAGATCGCGGGGTTGGAGCGCGTCACGCAGAGCGACATCGCGCGCGAGCAGGAGTACCAGGCGCTCAACGTCGCCAAGGGCATCGGACGCATCCACATCATCGACAAGCTCGACGAGCACGTCGAGATCGGCTCCAACGAGATACTCGTCTTAAACGAAGTGCCATTGAGCCTGCCGCCCGTCGCGGGGGTCATCATCTCGAAGCCCTCGACGCCGCTCTCACACATCAACCTGCTGGTCAAGGGCTGGGGCGTGCCGAACGCCTACATCAAGAACGCGCACGAGCTTCTGAAGCAGTACGACACCTGGTGGGTCTCGTTCGAGACGACGCCCGACAAGTACACCATCAAGCGCGCGGACATCGGACGAGATTAAAGCGTACCAGGACGACTGGCTCAAGATCGTCAAGGCGATGACGCCGCGCTTCAACCTCGACGAGCGACGCCTGCTCGACCTCTCGCAGCAGCGCGCGCGGATGGCCGACGCCTACGGCTCGAAGTCCGCCAACCTCGGCGAGGTCGCGCGCTCGCGCATCCCGGGCGTGATGCGTGCCGGGCGGCTTCGGCATCCCCATCTACTATTACGACCAGTTCGTCAAAGAGAACGAGCTCGAAGACCGCGATCTAGAGATGATGAACGACCAGCAAGTTCGTCCACGACCCCGCGTACCGGCGCGAGCGCCTGACGGCCATGCGCGAGCGCTTCCGTGCGGGGAAGGTGGGTGACGAGCTGCGCGCGGCGCTCCTCAGGAAGGCGCGGGCCGAGTACGCGGGCAAGGGGCTCTTCGTGCGCAGCAGCTCGAACGTGGAAGACCTGCCGAACTTCAACGGCGCGGGGCTCTACGACACGGTGCCGAACGTGAAGGAGGAGGAGAAGCTGGTCGAGGCGGTCAAGACCGTCTGGGCCTCGCTCTGGAACTTCGAGGCGTACGAGGCGCGCGAGCGCGCCAACATCGACCACTCGAAGGCGTACATGGCCGTCCTCGTCCAGGAGGGCGTCAACGCCGACAGCGCGGGCGTGATGATTACGACCGACCCGTTCGACTCGGACAACCGCGGCGCCATCTACATCAGCGCCAAGCGCGGTCTGGGCATCAAAGTGGTCGAAGGCAAACGCATCCCCGAACAACTCCTCTTCCTCCCGCGCGCCAACTCGGTCAAAGTCCTGACGCGCTCCGAAGAGGACAGCCTCCTGACCTTCGACGAGGCGGGCGGGGTCAAAGAGGTAGCCATCACGGGCGAGCGCGCGGTGCTGACCGACGAGGTCGTCAGGAAGCTTGCGCGCGCCGCCTCGCAGATCAAGGTCGTCTTCCGCGGGCGCGAGCAGGACATCGAGTGGGTCTACATGCGCGGGCAAATTTACATCGTGCAGTCGCGCCCGTTCGTCCAGGGGAGTTGAGTTTCGTTATGAAAAGAAGCCCACGCAACAGGCGCGCGGCGGCGTTGGCCTCAGCCCTCACACTGCTCTTCGCCGTCGCCGCCACTCAGGCGGGTTGCCGCCGCGACGCGCAGGAGGGGGCCGCCTCGCCGCCCGCGGGCGCGAACGCCAACGCGCCGCCCGGCGCCGCGCCGTCGCCCGCCGACATCGCGCAGCTCAACGGCGAGATCGAGCGTCTTGAGAAGCAGGCCGAGCGCAACCCCGCCGACGAGGAGACGCGGGACGAGCTGGCGCGCGCCTACGTCAAGCGCGCGAAGGTCGAGCAGGGCGGGGGGCAGTTTCAGGAGGCGCTCGCGGACTACCAGCGCGCGCTGCGCCACGACCCGGACAACGACGACGCGCAGGCCGGCGCCGCCGCCGCGACCGACGCCATCGGCGGCGACAAGGAGGACGAGAACGGCGCCCCCGCCCCGCTCCCCATCACCCCCAACGTCGCCGACGAGGACGAGAAGCCGACGCCAACGCCAACACCTAAAAGGCAGTAAATGGTGAATGGTAAATAGTGAACGGTGAAAGCCGCTCTCTTCCATTTACCATTTACGATTCACCATTTACCATTCACCACTCATGCTCATCATTCCGGCAATCGATTTGAGGGACGGGAAGTGCGTGCGCCTGACACAGGGGCGGCGCGAGGAGGTGAAGGTCTACGACGGCGAGGCGGCCGAGATCGCGAAGGGGTTCGAGGACGCGGGCGCGCGGATGCTGCACGTCGTGGATTTGGACGGCGCGTTCGCGGACAAGAACGCCTTGAACCGGAAGATCGTGCGGCGCATCATCCGCGCCGTCGGCATCCCCGTACAGTTCGGCGGGGGCCTGCGCTCAGTCTCTGACGTGCAGCAGTTGATCGAGTACGGGGCCGCGCAGGTCGTCGTCGGCACGCTCGCCGCCGAGTCGCCGGAGACGCTTGAGATGTTCGTGCAGCTCTTCGGGCTGCGCGTCTGCGTCGGCATCGACGCGCGCGAGGGGCTCGTGCTCACGCACGGTTGGGAGAAGGGCGGGCGCATCACGGCCGCCGCGCTCGCGCGGCGCGTGGCCGACGCGGGCGTTGACCGCATCGTCTACACGGACGTGTCGCGCGACGGGATGTTGTCGGGGCCGAACCTCGAACAGACGTGCGCCATCGCGCGCGAGTCGGGACTGCGTGTGACGGCGTCGGGCGGCGTCTCGTCGCTCGAAGACATCGTGAAGTTGAAGACCATCGCGAAGTGCGGCGTCGATAGCGTCATCGTCGGCAAGGCGCTCTACGAGGGGCGTTTCACACTGAAGGAGGCTTTGAAGGCCGCATGACGGAAGAGTCGAAGAACATCTTCGCGGAAGGCATTCTCAAGGGTCGGGTCGCGTTCGTGACGGGCGGCGGGACGGGCATCACGGGCGGCGTCGCCCGCGCCCTCTCGGAGGCGGGCGCGCGCGTCGCGCTCGTCAGCCGCAAGCTCGAACACCTGGAGCCCGCGGCGGCGAGAATCAACGAGGCGGGCGGCGAGGCCCTGGCCGTCGCGGCGGACGTGCGCGACTACGCGGCGGTCGAGCGCGCGTTGGCGGAGACGCTTGAGCGCTTCGGCCGGATCGACATCGCCGTCAACGGCGCGGCCGGGAACTTCCTCTGCAAGGCCGAGGAGCTTTCGCCGAACGGCTTCGGGACGGTCGTAGACATCGACCTCAAGGGAACCTTCAACGTCTGCCGCGCGGCGTTCGAGGAGTTGAAGAAGAACGGCGGGCAGATTCTCAACATCAGCGCGACGCTCCATTATCTGGGCACGCCGATGCAGCTCCACGTCTCGGCGGCGAAGGCGGGCGTGGACGCCTTAACGCGCAACCTCGCCGTCGAGTGGGGCCGCCACGGCATACGCGTCAACGCCATCGCGCCCGGCCCCATCGAGGACACGGAAGGCATGAGCCGCCTCGTCCCAGAGCCCGTCAAGGAACGTCTGCGTCGCAACATCCCGCTCGGCCGCTTCGGGCGCGTCCGCGACATCGAGCAGTGCGCGCTCTTCCTCTGCTCCGACGCGGCCGCTTACATCAACGGCGCCGTTATCGTCGTGGACGGCGGCCACTGGCTCGGGTCAAACCGTCTGGTCGGGTAACGTCGTGCGGGGAGCTGAAGAGATGGCTGAGGCTAAGACATGCGCGGGCTGCGGCGGCACGATGGAAGAAGGCTTCGTCCTCGACCGCGGCAGCTACAACTTTCCGGGGGAGCAGCAGTGGGTGGGGGGCGAGCCGCAGAGCAGCTTTTGGACGGGGCTCAAAATAGACGAAGAGCGGCTCTTCAAGGTGATGACGTATCGCTGCGAGCGTTGCGGGCGGCTCGAATCCTACGCGCGCGAGAGCGCGTCCTGAGCCTGACTGTATAAACATGATCGGGTTGACGCCCGCCACTTTCGAGGAGTTCGAGCGGGAGGCCGCGCGCGGGAACGTGGTGCCCGTCGTGCGGAGCGTGCTCGCGGACTTGCAGACGCCGGTCGGCGCGTTCCTGCGCGTGGCCGGCGGCGCGAGCCACGCCTTCCTGCTGGAGTCGGTCGAGGGCGGCGAGCGCATCGCGCGCTACTCGTTCATCGGCGCCGACCCCGAGCTGATAGTGAGGGGCCGCGGCGAGACGACCTACGTCGAGCGCAACGGCGAGATTGACGAGCTGCGCGGCGTGCGCGCGAACGACTTCCTGCGCGACTACTTTCGCGCACGCCGCCTCGCGCGCCGCGCGGGGCTCGCGCCGATGGCCGGCGGAGCGGTGGGCTACGTCGCCTACGACGCCGCGCGCTGGTTCGAGCCGGTGCTGACGAAAGACCTGCGCCCGGCCGAGGGCTCGGACGACGCGGTCTTCATGCTCTTCCGCACCGTGCTCGCCTTCGACCGCGTGCGCCAGCAGATAGAGATCACCTCCTGCGTCATGACCGAGGAGGCCGCCGAGAGCCGCGCACGCCTGCGCGAGCTGTACGAGGCGGCCGTCGCCGAGACCGCGCGCGTCGAGAGGCTTCTGTCGGAGCAAGCGTCGGCGCCGACGGTTGTCGATGAGGGCCGCGGGGAAGAGAATGTCGGGGGGCGTTTCGAGTCGAACTGGTCGCGCGAACAGTTCGAGTCGGCGGTCGTCAAAATCAAGGAGCACATCGCGGCCGGCGACTGTTATCAGGCCGTGCTCTCGCAGCGCTTCTCGAAGGCGTGCGACGTAGACCCGGTTCAAATCTACCGCGCGCTGCGGGCGACGAACCCCTCGCCGTACATGTACTTTCTGCGGATGGGGCGCGAGACGGTCGTCGGCGCTTCGCCCGAGATGCTCGTGCGCTGCCGCGGCCAGCGTTTGGACTACCGACCCATCGCGGGCACGCGCAAGCGTGGCGCGACCGAGACCGAGGACTGGCTGCTCGGCGAAGAGCTGCGGGCCGACGAGAAGGAGGTGGCCGAGCACACGATGCTCGTTGACCTCGGCCGCAACGACCTCGGCCGCGTCTCGGACTACGGGTCGGTCGAGGTGGGCGAGCTGATGACGCTTGAGCGTTACTCGCACGTCATGCACCTCGTCACCTCCCTGCGCTCGCGTCTGCGCGACGACCGCGACCGCTTCGACGCGCTGGCCGCGTGCTTCCCCGCGGGCACCGTCACCGGCGCGCCGAAGGTGCGCGCGATGCAGATCATCGGCGGGCTCGAACCCACGCCGCGCGGGGTCTACGCGGGCGCCGTGCTCTACGTGGACTACGCCGACAACCTCGACTCGTGCATCTCCATCCGCACGGTCGTCGTGCGCGACGGCGCGGCGCACGTCCAGGCCGGCGCCGGCATCGTCGCCGACTCCGTCCCCGAGCGCGAGTACGAGGAGACGGTCAACAAGGCCCGCGCCGTGCTCAACGCCGTCGAGATGGCCGAGCGAGGGCTATAGTTTGAGCGTGGACAGCCTCTGAAGTGGTATGGACTTGAGTCGCCTTTCACTTTTGATGTTTGCCCTTTGCCTGTCGCCCGTTGCCTTCGCGGCCTGCGGCGGCGGGAATCAGGACCGTAACATCGGGCCGGACACGGCGCGGCGCGAGCTGTTCCTGCGCGGCTACGCCTACCAGGAGCCGGACTTCCTGAACGCGGCGAAGGAGGGGCGCGAGGTCGGCGTCAAGCTCTTCCTCATCGCGGGGATGAGCCCGGAGGTGCGGAATCAGGAGGGCGAGACGCCGCTGCTTCTGGCCGCGCGCTCAGACCACGTAAGGGCCGCGCGCGCGCTCCTCGAAGGCGGGGCGGACGTGAACGGGCGCGACCGGCGCGGCTTCACGCCGCTCATGCGCGCGGTGCTCAACGGCTCGGAAGGGACCGTCAGGGCGATTCTTGAGTTCAGGCCCGACCTCGGCGCACAGACCACCGACCCCGAGACGCGCGGCTCGACCGCGCTCATGTACGCGATTTCTAAGAACCGGCCCGAGGTCGTCGAACTGCTGCTCGACGCCGGCGCCGACGTGAACCAGTTGGACGAGCAGGTCGGGACGGCTCTGACGTGGGCCGTCTACTACGACCTTGAGCCGCTGGTGGCGCGGCTGCTTGAGCGCGGCGCCGACCCGAACATCGCCAACGTCGGCGGCGGCACGCCGCTGATGACCGCGGCGCTCAAGGGGCGCGAGCGCGTCGTGCGGCTCCTGCTCGAACGCGGCGCCGACCCCGCGGCGAAGGACAGGTCGGGCAAGACCGCGCTCGCGTACGCGTCGGACGCGCGCCACGCCGACGTGCAGAAGGCGCTGCGCGAGGCGGAGGCGACGAGGAAGAAGGCTTGAACGGTTGGGGGCGTGTGCCGCGATGGGCGAGAAGGTTCTACTGATAGACAACTACGATTCGTTCACCTACAACCTCGTGCAGTACCTCGGCGAGCTTGGGGCGGAGGTGGAGGTGCGTCGCAACGACGAGGTGACGGTCGGGGAGGTCCAGGAAGAGATACGGCCCGACCGCGTCGTCGTCTCGCCGGGGCCGGGGACGCCCGACGAGGCCGGCGTGACGTTGGAGATGATCGGCGCGCTCGCCGGACACGTGCCGGTGCTCGGCGTGTGCCTCGGCCATCAGGCCATCGGGCAGATCTTCGGCGGGCGCGTCGTGCGCGGCCCCGAGCCCGTCCACGGCAAGCCGGCCGAGATTTGCCACGACGGCCGCACCATCTTCGAGGGGCTCGAATACCGCTTCCCCGCCGCGCGCTACCACTCGCTCGTCGTCGAGCGCGAGAGTCTGCCCGACTGCCTCGAAGTTTCGGCCACGACGCCCGACGGCGTCATCATGGGTCTGCGCCACCGCCGCCTCAAGGTCGAGGGCGTGCAGTTCCATCCCGAATCAATCCTGACGACCGAAGGGAAGCGGCTGCTCGCCAATTTCCTGAAGCTGTAACCCGACAACCATAGATGCCAGACGAACCTCGCAGAGAGAGGACGCTGCCTTCGTGGCTCCTGCCGACGCCCGCGCGGAGGGACGAGCGCGCGGGGCCGCCCCTGCGCGAGTTCACGCTGCGCTTAATGCGCGGCGAAGACCTGCGGCGTGAGGAGGCGGCGGCGCTGTTGGACGCTCTGCTCGACGGCACGGCGACGGACGCGCAGATAGGCGCGGCCCTCGTCGCGTTGGCCGTGAAGGGCGAGACGGTGGAGGAGTTGGCGGGGCTCGCCTCTTCGATGCGCGGACGCGCGGTGCGCATCAACGCGCGGCACGAACGCTTCGTGGACACGGCGGGGACGGGGTCGAGCGCGGCGAAGACCTTCAACGTCTCGACCGCGGCGGCCTTCGTCATCGCGGGCGCGGGCCTCCCCGTCGCCAAGCACGGGAGCCGCGCCGCCACCAGCCGCTCGGGCAGCGCCGACGTGCTCGCGGCGCTCGGCGTCAACGTCGCCGCGCCGCCCGAAGTCTCTGAAGTTTGTCTGAACGAGCTGGGCGTCTGCTTCATGTTCGCGCCGCTCTACCACGGGGCGACCGCGCGCGTCGCGGGCGTGAGACGCGAGCTGGGCGTGCACACGACCTTCAACCTTTTGGGGCCTCTGACGAACCCCGCGGGCGCGCCGCGGCAGGTCATCGGCGTATGGCACGAGGCGCTGGTCGAGCCGCTCGCGCACACTTTGAAAGTGCTCGGGTCGGAACGCGCGTGGGTCGTCCACGGGCTCGACGGGCTCGACGAAGTGACGATAGCCGCGCGGACGAAGGTCGCCGAAGTCTCGGACGGCGCGGTGCGCGTCTTCGAGGTCGCGCCGGAAGACTTCGGGCTTGAGTCCGCGCCGCTCGACGAACTGCGCGGCGGCGACGCGGGGGCGAACGCGCGCGTCATCCGCTCGATACTTTCCGGCGAGCGGCGCGACGCGGGCCGCGCGCTCGTCTGCGCCAACGCGGCCGCCGCGCTCTACGTCGGCGGCGTGGCCGAGGATTTGAAGGAGGCCGCGCGTCTGGCAGGGCGGAGCATCGACGGCGGCGCGGCGCTGGAAAAGCTCGAAGGGCTTGTGAAGGCGTCGAACGTTTGAGGGCGTATGTCGAGCGACTTCTTATCGAAGATCATCGAGCGCAAGGCGTCGCGTTTGGCCGAGGCGAAGGCCGCGCGGCCTCCGGATGAGGTGCGGCGCGAAGCCCTCGCCGCCCGCGCGGACGCCCGTCACCACGCCTTTCGTCAAGCGCTGGAGGACGCGGGGCGCGTGAACATCATCGCGGAGTTCAAGCGCGCGTCGCCGTCGAAGGGGGAGATCCGCGCGGGCGCTTCGGTGGCCGAGACGGTACGCGCTTACGAGCGCGGCGGCGCGGCGGCCCTGTCGGTGCTGACGGAAGAGGACTTCTTCCGTGGCTCGCTCGCAGACCTTCGCGAGGCGAAGGCGAGCACGCGTCTGCCCGTCATACGGAAGGACTTCGTGTTCGACGAGTATCAGGTCTTCGAGTCGGCCGCCGCGGGCGCCGACGCGCTGCTCCTCATCGTCGCGGCCCTCGACGACGAGACGCTCGCGCGACTGCTCAGGCTAACCGAAGATGAGCTGCACATGGACGCGCTCGTCGAGGTTCACACGGCCGAAGAGCTTGAACGAGCGCTCGGCGCAGGGGCGCGCGTGGTCGGCGTCAACAACCGCGACCTGCGCACGTTCGAGGTCTCGCTCCAGACTTCAATCGGACTGGCGGAACTCGCGCCCGCCGGCCTGCTGCTCGTGAGCGAGAGCGGGCTGCGCGGCGCGGGCGACATCGACCGCCTGCGCTCGCATGGCTTCCGAGCCTTCCTCGTCGGCGAGACGCTGATGCGCGCCGAAGATCCGGAGGTCGCGCTGCGGAATCTCGCGGGCGCGGGCGGCCGGGGCGAGGCGGCGGTCTGAGGCTGAGCATGACGCTGGTCAAAGTCTGCGGGGTGACTAACGTCGAAGACGCGCTCGCGGCGCTGGACGCGGGCGCCGACATGCTCGGCTTTAACTTCTACGCGCGGAGCCCGCGCTACGTCACGCCCGCCGCAGCCCGCAAGATAATCGAGCGTCTCCCCGACGGCGTCACCTGCGTCGGCGTCTTCGTCAACGAGCCCGCGCCCGCCGAGGTCGAGCGCATCGCGCGTGAGGCACGTCTCGGCGCGGCGCAACTCCACGGCGACGAGACGCCCGAGTATTGTCAAAGCCTGCGCGACCTGAACACGATCAAGGCGCTGCGCGTCGGCGCCGACTACACGCCCGAGTCAGCCGCCGCCTACGACACGGACGCCGTCCTGCTCGACGCCTACGTCGCGGGCGAGCGCGGCGGCACGGGTCACACCTTCGACTGGGCACTCGCGACCCGCACGCGCGAGCGCGTCCCCAGACTCTTCCTCGCCGGCGGCCTCAACCCCGACAACGTCGCGTCGGCCGTCGCCGCCGTCCGCCCCTACGCCGTGGACGTGTGCAGCGGCGTCGAGACCTTCCCCGGCCGCAAAAGCCCCGAACTCATCCGCCGCTTCGTCGAGCAAGTGAAGAGCGGCAGGCAGTAGGCAGTCGCCGCGTCAGCGACGCCTGAAGGGTGCGAGCAGGTTCAGGCGTCGCTGACGCGACGCGGCATTCATAATCATCGTCCGGCCCGGCCTTGAAAGGCCGGGCTACATTCATCCGCCGCTCCGCGGCTTTTCTAACTGCCCACTGTCATCTGCCTACTTGCTCCTTTCCCCTTGACTCCTCTCCCACCTCATCGGTTATGCTGACGGCGAACGAGCAAGGGGGTTCGGTAGCCGTGCCGAGCGTAATGCCCGACTTCGCCTCCCACCGTTAGGGCCGACAATCAGTTCATTCTTTCGCCCGAGTTCCAGTTGATGACTGCCACCGCACGTTTCATCGACGGCCGCCAGCCGGCGCGCGACCAGGGGCGCGTCCTGCTCGTGACCGACGACCCGCGCGTGAGCGCCTACGGCGCCGGACTCGAAGAGCGCGGCTTCCACGTCGCGGGCGTGGCGGGCGGCGTCAAGGCGCTCGTCGCACTCCAGCGCACGCGCCCGCACGTCGTCGTCGCCGACGCCGCCGTCCGCGGCGTCAGCGCCCCGGAGCTTGCGCGCATGCTCTCCGACGCGCAGGAGCCCGTCCCCGTCATCCTCGCAGGCTTCGACCCCTCGACGCCCGAGCGTCGCGGCGAGGCGATGGACGCCGGCGCCTCCGACTACTTCCGCCTCCCCGAAGAGTTCCAACTGCTCGCCGCGCGCGCCGCGCAGCTCATCGCGTACCGCCTGACCGTGGACCGCCTGCGCGCCGAGGCCGACCGCGACTACCTGACGGGCCTCGCCAACCGCCGCCGCTTTCGCAAGGCGCTTGAGCAGGAGGTCGAGCGCTGGCGTCGCTACGAAATCCCCTGCGCGCTCCTGCTCCTCGACATCGACCACATGAAGCGTGTCAACGACACCTACGGCCACCCGGCCGGCGACCGCGTCATCCGCGCCATCGCCGAAGTGCTCGCCGAACTCTCGCGCGACAACGACACGGCGGCGCGTCTGGGCGGCGAGGAGTTCGCGCTGCTGCTCGCGGGCGTCGGGAGCGACAAGGCGCTGGCCGCCGCCGAGCGCGTCCGGGCCGCCGTCGAAGAACGCCCGTTGGAAGAGGTGGGCGGCGGCGTGACCGTCAGCGTCGGCGTCGCCTCGTGCCCCGACAACGCGCGCACCGAGCGCGAGCTGTTCGGCACCAGCGACGCCGCGCTCTACCGCGCCAAGCAGGAGGGGCGCAACCGCGCCGTGCTCGCCAGCGCCGCGGGACCCGCGTCGGGCGCGCGCAAGTAGACGCGGGACTCTGTTTCCAAAAATATTCCGCCTGGGCTAGACTGGCGGCACCGTTAAAGAGAAAGCGGCGGCGGGTGTGAGAGCTACACCCGCCGCCGCTCAAAATTTCGAGGGCCGGGGGCGGCGTGTGGCTTCGATGGGCGAGCAGACTCTACATCCGGACGCGGGCGGGCACTGGGGGCGCTACGGCGGGCGCTACGTGCCGGAGACCTTGATGGCCCCGCTCGAAGAGCTGACCGAAGCCTTCGACGCGGCGAGGGATGACGCGGGCTTTCGACAGGAGTTCGAGTCGTTGCTCCGCGACTACTCGGGCCGACCGACGCCGCTCTTTCACGCCGCGCGCCTGACGGAACACGCGGGCGGCGCGCGCATCTATCTCAAGCGCGAAGACCTCTCACACACGGGCTCGCACAAGATCAACAACGCGCTCGGGCAGGTCCTGCTCGCGCGGCGGATGGGGAAACAGCGCATCATCGCCGAGACGGGCGCGGGGCAGCACGGCGTCGCGACCGCGACCGTGTGCGCGCTCTTCGGATTGAGTTGCGTCGTCTACATGGGCTCGGAGGACGTGAGGCGGCAGCGGCTCAACGTCTTCCGCATGCGCCTGCTCGGCGCCGAGGTGCGCGAGGTGGACGCGGGCCAGCGCACGCTCAAGGACGCCATCAACGAGGCCCTGCGCGACTGGGTGACGAACGTCGCCGATACTTATTATCTTTTAGGCAGCGCGCTCGGGCCGCACCCGTACCCCTTGATGGTGCGCGAGTTCCAGAGCGTCATCGGACGCGAGGCGCGCGCGCAGTTTCTCGAAAGGGAAGGGCGACTGCCCGACGCGCTCGTCGCGTGCGTCGGCGGCGGGTCGAACTCGATAGGTCTGTTCCATCCCTTTCTGCAAGACGAAGGCGTCCGCATGGTCGGCGTCGAGGCGGGCGGCACGGGCGTCGAGCCGGGTCTGCACGCCGCGAGGTTCAACCAGGCGGGCGGCGGCCGGCCCGGCGTCCTGCAAGGGACTCTGAGCTACGTCTTGCAGGACGAGCGCGGGCAGATCGCCTCGACGCACTCCATCTCCGCGGGGCTCGACTACCCTTCCATCGGCCCCGAGCACGCCTTTCTCCACGACGCGGGGCGCGTCGAGTACGTCTCCGCCTCCGACGAAGAGGCGCTCGAAGCCTTCGGCCTGCTCTCGAAACTCGAAGGCATCATCCCGGCGCTCGAATCGGCGCACGCCGTCGCACACGCCCTCAAACTCGCGCGCGAGATGAAGTCGAGCGACGCCCTCGTCGTCAACCTCTCCGGCCGCGGCGACAAGGACGTGCAGACCGTGGCCGAACTCTCCGCAGGGGAGTCGGCGTGAGCCGAATCACGGCGGCTTTCAAAGACCTCCGGGCCGCCGGCCGCCGCGGCTTCATCCCCTACATTACCGTGGGCGACCCCGACCTCGACACTTCGCGCGCGCTCATCGTCGAACTGGCGCGCGCGGGCGCGACCCTCATCGAGCTGGGCGTGCCCTTCAGCGACCCGGTCGCCGACGGCCCCGTCATTCAACGCGCGGCCGAGCGCGCACTGCGCCGCGGCGTCGGACTCGTTGACGTGCTGCGTATACTCACGGAGGCGCGGCGCGAGACGGACGTGCCCGTCATCCTCTTCAGCTACTTCAACCCACTGCTTCAGTTCGGCCTCGAACGGCTCGCCGACGAATGCGTCCGGGCGGGCGTGGACGGCGTACTCGCCACCGACCTCGTCCCCGAAGAGTCGGCCGACTTCAACGCCGTCCTCGTACGCCACAACCTCGACCAGATTTTCCTCGTCGCCCCGACCACCTCCGACGCGCGCCTGCGGATGATCGCCGGGCGGGCCAGCGGCTTCGTCTACGCCGTCTCGCGCGCAGGCGTTACGGGCGCCCGTGACGCGATGAGTTCGGAGGCCGTGCGCCTCGTCGAGCGCGTGCGGGGCGTCACAGACCTCCCCGTCGCCGTCGGCTTCGGCATCTCCACGGCGGCGCAGGTCGCGGACGTGTGGGCCTACGCCGACGCCGCGGTCGTCGGCTCGGCGCTCGTCTCCGAGATCGAAAAACAGACCGGCGGCCCCGACCTCGTCGCGCGCGTCGGCGCCTTCGCGCGCTCGCTGCTGCCCCACTGATTCCGTCTCTCGCGCATCAAAAGACGGTCGCGCAGACGCCGCTCGACTTGAGGGGACGGCTGTCGTATATTGTCCCGGCTCCAATCAGGGTCTCCGGCTTCATCCCCGCCAGGGTGAAAAAAATATTGTTGCAAGTGTGAAACGTTGTTCCATTCTCGCGCTGTTTGTGGTAGACTCTCCGGGTCTTAAGCTTTAGGACACAAATTTAACAGCGTGAGAAAAGGGGACGAGAAAGAGTGGTAGCAACTATGGCTGACAGGCAGGGCGCGGACCGCGGCAAGGCGGTCGAGGCGGCGCTCGCGAACATCGAAAAGAAATTCGGCAAGGGCTCGATCATGCGCCTCGGCGATAAAGAGGTTATTGACATCCCGGCCATCTCGACGACTTCGCTCTCGCTCGACGCCTGCATCGGCGTCGGCGGCATCCCGCGCGGTCGCGTCATCGAAATCTACGGCCCCGAGTCTTCGGGCAAGACGACGCTCGCGCTCCACATCGTGGCCGAGGCGCAGAAGTCGGGCGACGTGGCGGCCTACATCGACGCCGAGCACGCGATGGACTCGGACTACGCCGGCAAGCTCGGCGTCGACATCGAACAGCTGCTCATCTCGCAGCCCGACTCGGGCGAGCAGGCGCTTGAGATTACCGAGGCGCTCGTGCGCTCGAACGGCGTCGGCGTCATCGTCATCGACTCGGTCGCGGCGCTCGTGCCGCGCGCGGAGTTGGACGGCGAGATGGGCGACAGCCTTCCGGGCCTTCAGGCGCGCCTGATGTCGCAGGCGCTCCGCAAGCTGACGGCCATCGTCGGGCAGACGAACACCTGCCTCATCTTTATCAACCAGATTCGCGAGAAGATCGGCGTCATGTTCGGCAGCCCCGAGACGACGACCGGCGGCCGCGCGCTGAAGTTCTACTCGACCGTGCGCCTCGACATCCGCCGCATCGGCGCCATCAAGGACGGCGACCGCGTCGTCGGCAACCGCACGAAGGTCAAGATCGTCAAGAACAAGGTGGCGCCGCCTTTCCGCGAGTGCGAGTTCGACATCATGTACGGCGAGGGCATCTCGCGCGAGGGCGACGTGCTCGACCTCGCCGTGACGAACCGCGTCGTCGAGAAGTCGGGCGCCTGGTTCTCCTACGGCGGCGAGCGGCTCGGCCAGGGCCGCGAGAACTCGAAGACGACGCTCAGGGATAACCCCGAGATGCTCGGCCGCATCGAACTGGACGTGAAGAGGGCACTCAAGATGCCCGGCTTCGGCGAGGAGTCTAAGCCCGAGTAGGCCGCGGCCACGAAGTAAGGCAGAGCGTGAAAGGCAAAAGTGGGGACGGCCGGACAGCACGGCTCTCGTCTTCCACTTTTGCCTTTCGCCTTTACAGCGCTGCCGCCGTGCGTGGATAATCGCGCGGCAAGAGACTCCGATTTAAAACTTCTCTTCGCATATTTCAGATGGAGCAGACTGTCCTCATCAAGGGTGGCGCCGTCGTGACGTTGGACGCCGCGGAGACGGTTCGGGACGGCGACGTACTTGTGCGCGGGCGCCGCATCGAGGCCGTCGGCGGCGACCTGTCCGCGGCCCGGGCCGACGTGACCATCGACGCGCGCGGCTGCGCCGTGCTGCCGGGCTTCGTGCAGACGCACGTCCACCTCTGCCAGACGCTCTTCCGCGGCGCGGCCGACGACCTCGCGCTGCTCGACTGGCTCAAGCGGCGCGTGTGGCCCATGGAGGCCGCGCACGACCCGGCGTCACTGCGCGCCTCGGCGCGCCTCGGCGTGGCCGAGCTGATTCGCGGCGGCACGACCTCCGCGCTCACGATGGAGACCGTGAAGCACACGGAAGAGGTCTTCCGCGTCGTCGAGGAGTCCGGCTTCCGCGCCACGGTCGGCAAGTGCATGATGGACAAGGGCGAGGAGGTGCCCGCGGGACTTCGTGAGGAGAGCGAGGACTCGATACGCGAGTCGCTCGCGCTGCTTGAGAAGTGGCACGGCCGCGCGGACGGGCGCGTGCGCTACTGCTTCGCGCCGCGCTTCGCGGTGAGCTGCACGCGCGGCCTGTTGGAACGCGTGGCCGTGCTCGCGCGCGAGCGCGGCGTGATGATTCACTCGCACGCTTCGGAGAACCTCTCCGAGTGTGAGCTGGTCGAGAGCGAGACGGGGATGAGAAACGTCATGTACCTCGACTCGCTCGGCCTCTCGGGGCCGCACGTTCTGCTCGCGCACTGCGTCCATCTGGACGGGGGCGAGATAGGGCTGCTCGCGTCGAAGGGGACGCACGTCGCGCACTGCCCGTCGTCGAACATGAAGCTGGGCTCGGGCGTCGCGCGCGTCGCGGAGATGTTGGGGAGCGGCGTCTCGGTCTCGCTCGGCGCGGACGGGGCGCCTTGCAACAACCGCCTCGACATATTCACGGAGATGCGCTCGGCGGCTCTGCTCCAGAAGGTGAGCCGCGGCGCCGACGCACTGCCCGCCGCGCGCGTCCTGCGGATGGCGACGCTAGACGGCGCGCGCGCGCTCGGGCTCGACGGCGAGATCGGAAGTCTTGAGGCCGGCAAACTCGCCGACATCACTATCCTCGAACTCGGGCGGCTGCACACGACGCCGCGCCCCGAAGTCGTCTCCACAGTCGTCTACGCGGCCGAGGCGCGCGACGTGCGCGACGTGCTGATAGACGGACGGCCCGTGCTCCGCGACGGAGAGTTGCAGACGTTCGACGAGCGCGAGGTCGTCGCCGAGGCCGAGCGGCAATACGAACTCCTCAAGTCCCGCTCAGGCATCTGAACTCCACGCCCGCTCAGCCGACCTTGCGTTCGACGTTGACCGCCGAAGGGTCGGAGAGCGACCAGAATTGCAGGTCGAAGATGGCGGCCGTCACGGCCGTGATGAACGCGAGCCGGGCGCTATGACTAAAGCCGAGCAGTCCGCCCACGAACAGAATTATGGGGTAGACGAAGAGGCCGATTGAGGCGATGCGCGAGTAATACTCGATCCCTTCGGGGATGCGCTTCCTGAACAGAAACCCCAGCGCCAGTCCCGCGGCGGCGATGACGCCCGCCTTGTAGCTGCTGAAGGCGAAGTAATCGAAGACGGCCATCGCGAAAAGTCCGGCCAGCAACAGCGCCGTCCGGAGCAACATTCCGACGCCGAACTTCCTGCGAATCATCCGAAAACGATTCATACACGATCCCGGTCGGTTACCTCACGGCCCGAGCTAAACTCTGATTTTGAAGGGGTTTTGGTAGTTGCGTGGGAAAATAAGAGTGCCAGCTCGAAGGTAGCGACGTGGGGGGCACGTACGGCGGTCGAGCTGGCACGGGCGGGCACTGTCGATGTTCGGGCTTCGGCTGGTTGTCCCTCGCGGAACGCACCGGCTGTTTGGCAACCGGCACCACCCTCAGACGCGACGAATTATACCCTTCGCCGAAAAATTGTCAACGATTTTTTGTGACGCATTTGACAAAAAATGAACCGGCCGCGCGTCGTTTGACAGGCCAGTTTCGACCCCCTTATACTCTGCCTTCTCTTCGCGCGAGAGGGTTTACGGCCAGGTAGCTCAGTTGGTAGAGCACGCGACTGAAAATCGCGGTGTCGGCGGTTCGACTCCGTCCCTGGCCATCAACAGAATCAACGACTTGCGGGCGCTCTTCACGGCGCCCGTTTTTCGTTGGTGCAACTCTAGTGTAACAGCCCTTCAAAATCGACCCTCCGACCCTTCGGCTTTCAGCCCACAATCCGATTCTTGAATAGCAGCTTTTCGAGTCTGTTCGACGTGGCCTCCCGCATCGACGGGAGCACGTGTTGATATCTGTCCTGGGTGAAGGCCACTGACGAGTGGCCCATCATCATGGAGACCTCTTTCGGGTCGAGGCCCCCGGCGAGCGCCAGCGTCGCGAACGTGTGACGCAGGCAGTAGAGATAAAGCGTCTTGTCGAGCTTCGCGGCTTCGAGCACCGGAATCATGTGCCTGCGGTGAAGGTTGCGGCGCTGCATGGGCGTGCCCGTGCTCGACGCGAAGATGAGGTCGAGCTGATGGTAGCGCGAACCCGCCTTGAGTCGCCAGAGCATCTGAGCCCGCCTGTGGCCCTGTAAGACCTTCAGGACGGATTCTGAGACGCGCAGGGTGCGGCGGCTCTTCTTCGTCTTCGGCGGGAGGAAATAGAAGCCGCCCCCTGCCTCCTTCCTGTGCCACTGGACGACGCGCTGGATGCGGACCTCCCCCTTGTCGAAGTCCACGTCCGACCAGCGTAACGCGAGGTACTCTTCGGGGCGCGCCCCCGTGGCGAGGGCGAAGACGAGCGCCGCGCCCATTGAATGGGCCTTCGCCGCCTTGATGAACGCCTCGGCCTGTCCGGCGTCGAGCACGCGAATTTTACCCGTCTCCGCCGTCTCCAGTTCATCCGATTCCGACTTCGGCCGCCGGGTGTAGTCGGCCGGGTTCATGCTGACAAGCTGCCAGCCGACGGCCTGCTTGAGCGCCGACCGGAGGACGGCGTGTGTGTACTGGATCATGCGGGTCGAAAGCCCCCGCTCCTTCATCGAGTTGTAGAGCGCCTGCACGTCCGGAGGCGTCACCTCCGCGAGCGCCATCATTCCGAGCGCGGGCCTCACGTAGCGGTCGAGCAGACCGGAGTAGCCGTCGTATGTGGTCTCCCTGACCGACGGCTTCACGGCCTCCGCGAGCCACCTGTCGAGATACGCGCCGAGCGTCAGGACTTCCACGGGCTTCGGGTTGAGCAGCTCTTCGAGCGTGCCGTTGTCACGCGCCGCCTCGATTCTGTCGGCGTAGCCTTTGGCGTCCTTCTTCTCGCCGCGGACGAGCTTGTCATGGAATCTGACCTTGCCCGACTCGCGGCCGAGAAAGACGCGCACGAACCACTTGTTCTTACCGCGATTCTTGATGCTTGCCAATCGTGCTTTCTCCTTTCCGTATGGTGTGTGGAGCTGTGGCCGCGAAGCGTAACGAGCGCGGCACCACGTGGCAAGCATTTTCGGGAGCGGTAGAGGTCGAGGCTCGCTCTGCCAGCGAGCGTTTGACGGCGATCAAGTCGAAGCACACGCGGCGCGGACTGACGCGCACGCTCGGGATGAGTCCGCGGCGGGCAAGGTCGTAGACCTTCTGCGCCGCGCGGCGCCGAGCCTTGTCAGACGACACGTCTTCGCCGAGGAGCCGGGCGACCTCTGTCACGTCAACCAACTCCGAGACCGGGGGCGGGGAAGTGTCACCTGCGGGTCTGAGCAGCACATCGCGCAGGGGCTCCAGCTCCTCGGCGACCGTCTCGCGCACGAGTTGGCGGAATCGCTCTTTGAACTCGTCGAAGAAGAGGTCAACCTTTGACATTGGCGCCCTCCCGTTCGGGATGTTTGACCCCGCCGGAAGCCTCCGGCCCCACGAGGCGCAGGACGCGCCGGAGGGTGCCGCGCGCTCCTTCGACCAGGGCGCGCAACTGCGGCTCGTAGCCATCCGTGCGCGCGATGTCCGCGGCGAGGCGCAACTCAAAGGCGGCTCTCTTTATCAGGGTGACGAGGCGCGCGTTAGGGGTTGTCGATTCAATGTTCGCCAACCGTCACCCCCTTATGAAAGCCGTTGCCGTTCGGCGGCGCGGCTACGAGCGGTAACTCACAGGAAACAGGCAGCTTCCCGCCCCCGACACAGTTTGTCCGACTTGTCCGACACTCTAAAGGGGTCGGACAAGTCGGACAAACGCTCGGCAACGCCCACCAGCCGCGCCGCAGCGAGGTAATTTCCCCGAGGTCGGCCAGGCGCTTCAGGCAACTCATGACCGTACTGCGCGCCATCTTCCCGGCGAGCATCTTCTCCACCTCGGCCGTAGACATCTGCGTGAAGCCGGAGCGTTCCATCGCTGCGAGCACGAGGTCGTCGTTCGTCACGGGCTTCACGGGTGTCTCGTCCGTTGCCTTGAACCAGCGCCTCTCCCGATTCAGTCGCAGGACGCGCTCATAGTCGCCCCCATTCTTCCGCTTACCGCAGGTGACGGTGACGCGCTCCTTGTCGTGAGGGTCTGCGTCGAGGTTGAAGATGGACGAGCAGAAGTCGCCCCAGGCCGAGGCGCCGCGCCCGCGGTGCGCCTGCTCCCGGGCCGCGCCCTCTTCGGCCTTCGCCTTGCCGACGTGGTGGACGAGGAGGACTAGGCAGTTCAGCCGCCGCGCCAGCTTCACCAGCGGCTTCATCACGGAGTTCGCTACCTCCGCGTTGTCGTTCTCGTTCTTGAGGCTGAAGGCCGCCGAGGCGGTGTCGATGATGAGCACGTCCACGCCGCCGGCGCGCCGCACGGCGCTTTCGAGCACGCGCATGTGGCGCGACAGCGACAGGGGCTCCCCGTCGAGCATAGGGGCGTGGGTAGGGAAGAAATTCCGCCTCAGCAGTTCGACCTCTTCGCCGGTGAAGTCGCGCGTCATCACGCGCAGGTCTGACTGGAACCAGCCCGCCGAGCCCTCGAAGTTGAGCAGCAGCACGCGCCGCGGCTCGCGCGCTTCGACGACCGGCTCGAACGTTCCACCCACGCCGAGGGCGAGGGCAGCGTTACGCATGAACGTGGTCTTCCCGTGGTTCGTGACGGATTGGAGGAGGACGAGTTCGCCCCGGCGCGCGTGGAAGGCAACCTCCTCGCCGTCGTCGAAGCCCGCAGACATGAACTCCGCGAACGAGGTCAACAGCGACGCCCGGCCGCCGCCGGCCCGCTCGCACTCGGCGTCAAGGGTGCTGAAAAGTTCCCGTGCGCCTTCAAGCACCGCCCCCGGCTCGTCTTCGCCAGCGTAAAAGTCAGAGAGAATCTTCCCCGCGACGCGCACGCCCTGCCGCATGAGCGAGTGGTCTTTGACGACCTTCGCGTAGGCGGCGACGTTGGCGTAGTGGGGCAGCCCGAAGGTGAGTTCGGAGATGAAAGTGGGGCCGCCGGCCTGCTCCAACCACCCTTGGCGGCGCAGTTCTTCGCCGAGGAGCAGCGGGTCGATCTCCGAGCCGCGCTCGCTCAGGGCTAGCATCGAGCGGAAGACGAACTGGTGCGCGCGGACGAAGAAGTCCTCGGGGCGCAGCAGCTCGATGGCGCGATTGACGAGCGAGTTGTCGAGCAGCACCGAGCCGAGGATGGCGCGCTCGGCCTCGGCAGAGTGCGGCAGCGGCCGGTCTAGCAGGTCGGTCATGCCGCGCGCCTTCCGCCCTGCCGGCGCTGCTCGTCGATGTGGACGGCCTTCTGGCGGTCGAAGAACTCCAGCCGCCGGATGCGCGCCTGCTGCGCGTGAATCAGCGTGACGAGGTAGGAGGCAAAGACGACCTCCCACGGGGTCGGGCGAGAATTATTGTTGAAAGGCGGATGGTTTAGCGATAATCTGTCCATTGTTCTGACCTTCAGGAGTCCGGCTGGTAGGCCGGGTTTCTTACCAACAAGCTGAGCCCGTCATTGAGGATCGCATCCTCGATGACGGGCTCAGTGTATTACCGCCCAGAAGGCGGTTAATTCAGCGATTTATTTTCACGGACCGTGAATTTAAATCAGCTATTTAAATTCACGGTCAAACCCAGTATTTATGCGGGCTTCATCAAGAATTCTGTCCACAGCGACCGACACTTTAACGCCTTTCCCATAAAACTCACATACCCATCTTGATATCGTAGAGTCGTCCGGTATTTCTCCCGCTTCGCTTGCATAGTCATCAGCAATTGCAGCTCGCGTGATCTCGCTACGAGATAGTTTCTCTCCTAAGTGAGTAGCCAAAAGTTATTGCAAAAAAGCTCGTAGCCAAAAGTTCTTTGACAAGACGCCGGCTTTACGCAACGCCTCCTTGTCGGTCAGGCTCAGCAGCCAGCGCTCGGCATAGTCGGCATGCTCCTCAATGCTGGAGAACTGATGGTTGGCTGAGACCGTTGCCCTTCAACTCTTTCCACAGTTGGTCCATGCTGTTGAGTTCCGAGCACTGCTTCGGCAGCCACACGACGTGGATGTCGAGCGCGGCGGCTAACGCCTGACTCCTGGCGGCGATGTGGCTGGGCGCCTCATCAAGCAGCATCCAGATGGGTCGCTTACCATAGCGGCGGCGGACTTCCGACAGCAACGCGTGGAAGTTCATCTGCCGCATGTGCGCCCCGCGCAGGCAGATGCGATGCCCGGTGCGTAAGTTGATCGTAGCGAACAACACGCGCTTGGCGTTGCGGCCTGTGACGGGCACCTTGGCCTGCTCGCCGCGCAGCGACCAGGCGCGGCGCAGCACAGGGAACAAGCGGAGCAGGGTCTCATCTTCCATCAGGAGCACGGCTCCGGCAGGCATCAGCTTTAACTGCCTGACAATCGCCCCTTTTTCTGCGCGCAGGTGTGGCTCTTTCTCCGAGTAGACGTAGCGTGGACGCTTGCAGCGTAAGCCCATCTGGCGCATCCGCCGGCGCAGCGTGCGCGGGCTGATGGCGCAGCCGTAACGCTCTGCCAAGCGGGCCGCCAAGCAACTCCACCGTCCAGACGTTGGTGCGGTAGCCGAGCCTGAGCGGCGAGCGGTCGAGTTCACGCAGGATGCGTGCGGGCGTGAGAGCCTGAGCGACCGTCGGTCGCCCGGCCCGCGGGCTCTCACAGAGCGCCTCCACTTCATGGCGCGCCGTGTAGGAGTTAACCAGGTGGTAGACGGCGCGGCGGCTGAGGCCAGTGACGTGGGCAGCTTCGGCGACTGGGCGGCCTTCGGCGACGAGCAGGACGGCTTGCAGTCGGCGGTAGAGCCGCGCCTCTCGTGCTTCGGCTAAAGCTCGCACAAGGCGTCGGTGGTCGGTGACGGTGAACCCTCGCCCGGCTGGCGTGGCTGGCGTGCGCATGAGGCCAGCGTAGTGTCAAAGAACTATTCGTGCAAAGACTTTTGGCTATTCACTTAGCCTCCTAATCTTTTCTTCAAACTCTGCCTTGCGCCGTCCGAGTTCGGCTTGCTTCACTTCGAGTGGTTTCGGAGCGCGCCCGCGCCCGCGCTTTTCTGCAACACCGTTCTTTCTCCCCTCGACAATTTCAAATAGCCCCGCAGGGGTTCGGTGCCGCTTGCAAAGACCTACGAGTTTAGGCTGATTCTTGCTGCGGATTGCATAGTCATAGCGCCAGTCGCCACAAGTACATACCACCTTCCGACGCTGCTGATTCTCGGGGTCACAGCTATCCCAATCTACGTATGAGCCGAAGGCGTCTAGCGGCTCCTTACCCGTTCGTTTCCGACGCCCCCGCGATTTACAACTCTGGCAGTAACCTAAGTAATTCTTTATCAGGGCCTCTTCGCCCGCACATACAGTCGCATAGCGCTTCGGTTTGGGTCGTTCTTCGGCGAGACACCGCCCACAGTAGACAGCCACCTGCTTAGAGTCTTCTGGGTTATGATCGTCAAAGTCGATTTTTGAAGCGGAATCTAGAACTAGAACGCCCGAGCGCAGCCGAGGGTTCGCGCACGACCGGCAGAGACCAGACTTGCCTGCTCCGGGCGGAGTAGTGAACCGTTTTTGCCTACAGCCCCCACACGTCACAGCGCGCCGCTTAGAGTTCAAGGGGTCGGGCTCGTCCCAATGGATGATCGAGTTGCAAGCTAGCAACTCATCGCCGCGCCTTCGCAGGCAGTCAGTGCAGATGCCCGTCCATGTAGGCCGACTCTGAACCGTAACCTTGCGCACTTGCCGGCAGCGAGGACAGCGCACCGGCGCGACCTTATCAGGCTCGCCCTGCGACTTGTATATGACTGCGCCGGAGAGTAGTTTTACGTCATTTAAGTAGTCGGCAAAAAGTTCTTTGACAGAAAGTTCATTTCGTCAGCCAGAAGTTCCCCGAGAGGACTCCGGCTGCCTTGAGCCGCTCGCGCCGGCTCATCTCGATGATGTAGCGGCATGCGGCGTCCGCCGAGTCATCTATCGAGCGCGTCGGGCGGTTCGCCAGAGCCCGCCCTTTGACCTGCCGCCACAGGTGATCCATCGCGTTGAGTTCCGGCGTCGCGCGCGGCAACCAGCCGCACCTCGATGCCGAGACTCCGCGCCACCTCCCGGCTCTCCTCGGCCGTGTGCGGCGTGCCGCGGTCTTCAAAGAGGACGACGCGCCACCCGCGCCAGTGCGAGCGGATCATGCGCAGGAAGGCTTGATGCGTCTCGGCCACCCACTCGCGGGTAATCAACAGCAGCGCGTCGCCGCTCGTGACGTTGAGTACCCCATGCAGTATCCGCTTCTGTCGGTTGCCGGTGATCGGCACCCGGCCTGATAGCCTTTCCGGCAGTAGCAGCAGTAGAGCGGCGGCGTCTCGGTGATGATCGTCTCGTCGAGCATCAGCAGGGCGGTACGCCCGCGCCCCCGCAGCCCGCGTTTGAGCCCCCTTTGGCCTGCCGCCACGTCTCCGGGCGCAAGGCCAGCCGGTGCCGGGGTCGCTTCCAGCGGAGTTGCTCCCGCTCAAGTGCGTAGCCGACGCTACGCAACGAGACCTCGACGCCGTGCTCCGAGCCGAGGTAGCCGACCAGCAGCGGGGCCGTCCAGACCGTCGAGCGGTAGCCGTACTCACGCGGGTCTTCCTCGATGACTTCTGCGATAAGCGGCTCAATGAGGCCGCGCGCCGTGCGCGGGCGGCCTTGCCGCTCGCCATCGGCCAGCCGCGCGGCCGGCTCAAGTTCGTGGCGGGCGGAGAAGCGCGCCCGCCAGTTATAAACGGTCTGGCGCGAGACTCTCAGCCGCGCGGCGACTTCCTCGGCGCTCTCGCCCGCGCTGAGCCAGAGCAGGGCTTGGGCGCGGCGCAGTTCCCGACTACCGCAGGGGCAGGTCACGAAGTCTTCGAGGAAGCGACGCTCCCGGCGGTTGAGCGAGAAGTCAGTCATCAGTCGTTCTCTGGGTTCGTAAGTTGCACCCAGAATACATGTCAAAGAACTTTTTGCCGACTACTTAGCTGTTTTCTCTGGGTCCTCCGCCAGCACTCGCCTGGGTGAAGTCCGCTGTAGTTAGCAGTCAAGACGCGCGAGACGCGCGCCGGGCGTTTGCCCCTACACTCGCCGCAGGTGACAGGGATCGTCTGGGTCACAGCCGCGCCGGACTGATAAACCCTCCGCAACGTAAATAACTCCGACCAGTGGGCAATAGACCCATACGCACCGACAGGCGAATCAACAACCGGGTGCGCCGCGACAACGCTCGGCGCCGCCGAAATTTCCGTGCCCATACTTCGCAGCCCCTCCCTACGCCCCTTTACTTCTATCTCTATCGGCACGCTCAGCTCTCCACCCTCCGCTTCTTCCCCTTTGGCCACCCCTTCCGCACCGCCCGGAAGGACACGACCTCTTTCCGAGAGACGAACGGCCGCCCGCCGACTTCCACCCTGGTCAGCCGCCCGCGCCGTAACAGGTCTACAATCGCCTGGTTGCTCACGCCGCGCAGCTTCGCGGCCTCCGCAGGGGTAATCAGGTCTTCCACATCCAGCTTCGGTTGTCTTGCCATTGGTTACATTATACGTCGCATCTTCCTTGACGTATACAAGTATTCTCGCGCGGGCGCAACTAACTCGCGCCCGCGCGTCAAAGGAGGAAGTGTTGACAGCCAGCCGCAGCGGGCGTATGGTTCCGCCGCTGCCTAACCGTCAAGCGGGATTCGGCCTGCGAATCGTTGCCGGCCTCACGACCCGGGAGGATCCAACGTGAAGAAACTCATCCTGAGCGTCTCGCTCGCCCTTCTACTCTCGGGCTGCGTCTCGCAGTCTGCATATGACCGAGTAAAGACCGAAAACAGGGAACTGCAAGAGAGGGTCAAGGAGTTGGAGGGGAAACTCCACCGCTCCCGCGACGAGATGACGCAGCTCCGGTCGGACATAGACGACCTTAAAATGAAGGTCGATAGCTTCCGCCACGGCTCCGACTGGCGCGATGTCGTGTCCGACGTTGAGTCCGGCATTGACGATGTGGAGATGCAGGCCGACAGTGTGGAGGATGAACTGGAGAATTAAAGGCCATAGTGAACAGTGGGAGCCCCGACTAACAGTAAGCAGCGCGTAACGCTATTGGCCGGCGGCCTCGTCATCGGCGCGATGCTCCTTTTCCCGCCGTGGGTGTGGCGCGGTGCCGCCCCAGGCTCTGGCTATAACCAGAGGATCGCCGGCTATGCCTTCATCTTCACGCCGCCCGAGCATTCAAACCAGATAGATACCACCCGCCTTTTCATTCAGTTCCTTGCCGCCACCCTTATCCTCGGCGGGGTATACCTTTTCGTCAAAGACCGATGAATCTTCGGTAGGGCACAACGCGCACCCGCACCACGTAAATCAGAGGTTTCCACTTCCCCACGACCAGCACGCTCGCCCCCTGAAATCCCGAAGTCGTTGAGGCGAGCATTGTTAGCCCGTTTCGCCTGCTGCGTCCGGGGCGTCATCAAAACGTGCATTTATGAATGTTGGGTGTAGGCATCCTGCGCGCAATCTGCCCCTCCGTACCAAGTAACTCTCACGCTCTGCCCTTCTACCGGCCTTTGGGTGTCGGCCTTCGGGCAATCTCTTCGGGTTTTGCTGGGGTTTGTCACACCGAGCGGCGTCATAGGGTGTCGGCTGAGTGTAAGAGTCGCGCGAGCGTTTGCACGTCGATGAGGCTCAGGTGTGCGCGTTGGGTGCAGGTGAAAGCACCGGCGTCAAAAATTAAAAAAATCACCCCCTCTGACTAGGTACCCCTTTCAGCTACCTATAAAACAACCCTTCGGACTATTAACAACTAACTACGCAATTCCCTGCCACCTTCCCACGTCCCACGCGGCGCGAGGTCGCAGCGGGCGCGGTCCTGCCCTGCCCGTTGGTGTGCAGTATGCGGTGTGCAGTGGGCGAGACGCGCGAAGGGTGAAAGCGGCAAAGGGATGACCGCGACAGGATGGAAGGCTGCAAAGCACACATTCGAGCTTTCGCCCCTGCGTGAGCGGGGCAGGCGGGAAGGGCCACACCACGGGATGAGGGTTGAGGCCCGCCAATGTTGAGTAAAACATTAGGCGCTTCGCGCCGGGGTATCTTTGATTTGTCTTAACCGGCTCCGCCCTCCGGCGTTCTACTGCCGGACGGGTTGAACGAGGAGGTCATCAAGGCGGAGCGCGGCATCAGATTCAGGCTGGCGGAGAGGAAAGGGAAGCAGGTCGCGCAGATCGTGACGCTGGAATATAACTTCAGGCCGGAGTAGCCGGCGCAGCCCAAAACATTTTGAGACGCCGAGAGGCCGGGACACGTCGGGGAACGTTCCGGCCTCTTTCGTTGGCGGCGAGTGCCGGGCTGTCGGTCACGTCGCCCGCGGGAGGCGCGTCAAGGTCCTCACCTCACCTGGCGCTCCTCGCCGCAGCGGAGGGCTCGCGCCTGCCGTCCGCAAGTTTTCACGGCGACAGCCGCTCGACGAGCTTCTCCACAACAACCGTGAGCCGATCAACCTTCGCCTCGGTCTTAGTCTGCGCCTCGGCCAGCGCGACGATGGCTGTCGTCAGCGTCTGGTTGAGCTGACCTTGTGAGTCGGCCTGCATTTGCACGACGCGGGTCAGTTCGGAGAGCTGCGTCTGCGTCTCAGAGAGTTGCGCCTGCGTCTGCTCGACGCGCTGCTCCAGCGTGGCCTGATTCTGTAGCAGGAACTCGATAGCCCGCTCCATCTCTTCACCGGTCATTGACTCCCACCTTTCCGAGAACGCTTCGGCCCGCGCGGCAACTCCGTCAGCGAGTCCAACTCGCCCGCGTCCACCAGCACCCGGCCGAACTTCTCATGCCGCGTCAATCTTCCCTCTGAGAGCCACTGATAGACCCGGGCGTCCGTGACGCCACGCCGCTTCGCCGCATCCTGAACGGTAATCATCTCCGAAACCTCATCCCTCTTTTTCTTAGCCATAAGCCCGAAAGAGTTTCCTTGACTCTAACTAAGGAAAGCGTATAATTCCTTAGTATGGGCTAAGGAAATAATACACCTTGAAGGGCGCCCGATTCAAGCACCACGCTCCCCAGCGCAGCACAATTAAATAGCAGTAACCGAAGGTCGGCTATTCGCCATAGCGAATCTATATGACCTCCGTAGTCTTCTCATTATGCCATGCGGCGCAACCCCTTCGGCTTCGCCTTCGGGGTGCTTCGCTTCGCTACGCCCCTGCGGGTGCGCTCGCATGAACATAATGAGAAGACTACTTCGGCTTTCGCACAGCCGGGGCAGTCCAGAACAAGGTGGAAACCGTCACTCTGAAAAGGAGAACCGCGATGTTGCAGACAACTCCCGAAAGACTTCAGCAGGTAGCTCAGGAAGCGTTCGACGCGTGCCAGGGGAAGCGCCTCGGAGACCGCTGGCAGCGCGCCATCGCTAAGGCGAAGCAGCAGCTCGAATCCAACCCGTACATTCATCTTCAGGCCGACGGCCTGCTCATCCTCTCCGACTCACTCACCATCTATAAGGCGAACGGCGTCTGTCAGTGTAAGGCTTACCAGCAGGGCTGGCCGTGCTGGCACCGAGCAGCGTACCGGCTCGCCGTCCGCGCCACATCGCACTAGAAACGAAGAGGGGCAGCAGGTTTCGCACGCCCGCTGCCCCTTCACTCTGAATCGTCCGCCTAACCGCGAAGAAAGGAACGAACGACATGCAGAATCTAACTCAAACTCCCGCCGCCAGTCAATCACAATTCACGCCCGAGGTACACGAGGCGTTGAAGGCCCTGCGCGCCGCCGATTTCAGGTTGGAGGCGACTTACTTTCCGTTCGGCGATTGGGAGTCGCGCCTTGAAATGGCCGACGAGCTGCGCGCCATCCTCGACGAGCTGCCGACCGACGAACTGGCCGACATGACCGCCGCCGTCGTGCGCGATCTCGAATCAGAGGGCGAGGACTTCGGAGACTGGACGATCAGGTGCGACGCCGCCGAGCGCCTGCGCTGCGTCGCGCGCCAGCTCGAAGCGAAGGAGGTGCGCGCCCATGCGTAAGACTTCCACCAACGCCGAGACACGAGAGAGAAGCGCTCGCCGGCAACGATGGCTTTGCCGATATGGTCGTGCACGCGGCCGAGGAGATGGTCTTGCACGCATCCCTCGACGACTTGATTGTCTTTGCCTTCGGCTTGTGGCAGGCCGCGCGGGAGGCGTGGGGCCAGAAACAGCGCGCACGGTTCGCGCGCCAGCTCCGGAGAGGAGGTGTCGCCCGATGAACACCTCTTCTACCTCGACGCGCAGAGCAAACGCCGGTAGCTTCAAGCTCGGCCCGGATGTGAGACGACACATGTTCACCTATGAGGAGTGCGTCGAGGGAGGCCGCCGCGGCTTCCGGGCCGCGCCCGAATCGCTCACCGTCAGGTACGACGACGACCGCGCGCGCACCTTCAGCAAGTTCCTCAGAAGGGAAGGGAGGTTCGCGTCATGAGCGCACAATTAACACCAACCCACACGCCGGCACCTACGCTCCGCGCGCCCATCGGCGAGCACGTCAGGCACAAGGGCATCCGCCGCGTAGACAACCCCGCCCAGTGGTCGCACGGGTACGAGGTAGACGTGCGCCTGCCGGGCGGCGGGAAGCAGCGTAAGTTCTTCGCCGACCAAAAGCACGGCGGGCGGGAGGGGTCACTCGCCGCCGCCCTCGCCCTGCGCGACTCTCTCTTCAAAGAGTGCGAAATCCCGCCCGCCCGCTCCGCACCGCCCTGCGCCCCGCGCGCCCGCAGGCGACCGCCGAGCCGGGCGTTGACAGCTTTACGACCATGCCGGGCGTGACGCGCCGGGCGAACCGTAACGGCTCCGTCACCTTCTACGTCTCCTGGCGACCGGAGACGAACGTCAAGACCCGCGCCTACTTCCCCGCGCCGAAAGGCAAGGTGCGGGAGACGTTCGAGCGCGCGTGCAGGTTCCGACGCTCGCGCGAGCGGGCGCACGAGTTCGACGAGGAAGGCGGCCGAACGCTCCTCGCCTCCTTGCGCGCCGTCGCCCCCGACTACGTCCGCGACGACACGCGCGACGAGCTGGTGCAGGAGATGGCCCTCGCCCTCCTCGACGGCCGCCTTACGCCCGAGGAGGTCGGCCGCACGACCGCGGCCGAGTATCTCCGCGTCGTCTACCGCAAATACTCCAACCCGCGCCTGCGCTCGCTCGATGAGATGGTCGGCGACGACTGGCGTCTCATTGACACGCTCGAAGGCTAAAGCCAACAGACCGGGGCGGGCGCCCCATCTTGCCGGATTCGACGCCCGCCCCTTCGACACCCACGCACCAGCCTTGAAGGGAGGCACGAAGATGCCAGAGCAGAATAAATTCAAGCGCACGCACCATCAACCGCTCGCCCCCGACCACCAGCGGACGGCGCGGCTACTCTTCCTCGCGCTCGACGTGAAGCGCGGCGAGATGAAGCTCGTCGTACCGGCCGCAGACCTCAAGTTCATCAGAAGGCACCTCACGCAACTCATCGACCTGTCCGACACGCGCCGCGCCGGAGACAACCACGCGCAGGCGTTCACCCGCGCGTTGCAGGCGCTCCGCGTCAAGATAGACGCGGGCTGGATAAGTCACAACAAGGTGTACGGCCACGCCGAGGCAATCGCCGACCAGCTCGCGCGGCTCGACCCCGAGGCTGAAAACAACTCGACCGCCGGGCCGGGCAAAACCTTCACCTCGCGCGTGGCCGATAGGCTCAACTTCCCGGGCTTCGACCTGCGCGGCGGCGACGGACTCTCGATTGAAGAGACGCGCGACGTTCGCCCGGGTGAAATCGTGTGGTGCAAGTTTGAAGGCGACGGCGCCCGCGTCTACGCCTCACTCGCCCGCCTCGTGAGTATGGGCGCCGAGAGGTTCACCGTCCGCACGCACGAGGGGGAGATGCGCACGCACGACTTCGCCGAGGTGAAAAAGTTCTGCCGCGTCGTCGGCTACACGCGCAGAGTCCAACTCATCAGACCCGACCCCATCCCCGAGCATGTGCCGCAGGACTCGCCCGCCCCCGTCGTCCATCTATCAACTTGGCGACGGCAACCCGCAACCCATCTCTAAACAAAGGCCGGGGCTCGCGCCTCCCGTGGAAAGACTGACGCGAGCCCCTTTCACACCACCGAAAGGAGTCTTTCAGCGATGCCACAGAAGCATAAGACCGACCAGCGCGACGAACAAGTCGCCGCTAAAATCCGCTTCATCTACAGCGAAGATTGTCCCGCCTTCGGCCGCGGCGCCCGACAGTCAGTCTCCCGCCTGCTCAACGAGTACGCCAAAACATTCAACGTAGAGACAGCCGGCAAGACCAAACCGGAGCTATACGAAGCGCTCGCAGCCGTAGCCACCCCCGGGGCGATGGCTCGAATACAGAACCGAGTAAGTTACCAACCCGTCGGGTGGCCGGGAGAGTCCTACCACCAAACGCAGTCCCCGCCGTCACTGGGTACCCCAGCCGAGCGCGCCGAAGCAGAAGAGGGGCTAATCAACGACTTCGCCAAGTGGGGGGTGCAGGAGGCTGAAGACGCAGCCTCTAAGCAACGAATCGGCGCCGTCATAGCAGGAAATGACGGTTGGACGAGGTATGGCATACGCGAAGGCGACGCCCTGTACTTCACTTTAGACGGCGACGCCGAGAGCGGGGAGCGGCCGTCATCAGCTACTACACAGACGCCGACGGGGGAGGGCGGAAACACGAGTGGTATTTCGCGTTCCTCGCCATAGAAGGGGAACGTTTTTGCGTGCGCGGAGACAGCCCGCTCGAATGCGACGACGAGCACTTCGCGCCGCAGGAGCTGACCATCATCGGCCGCGTAATCGCAGTCACCCGCGGCGGCCTGCCCGTCAGGTTAAAGGGCGTCGAGCTGCGCGGCTTGCCGTTCGCGGACGACCTGCCGCCGGTGAAGAACGTAGACGACGAAGACTAAACCAGCAGACACACACGCGGGGCTCGCGCCCATCATGCAAAGAAAAGACACGCGCCCCGCGCACGGCCACCAACTCTAACCATGAAGGGACAAGCTAATGACCACCAAGAAAGTTACCACGAAGGGCGGCACGAGGGGCAAGGCCGAAGGTAGCGACAAAGTGACCGCCGAGCGCCTGCGCGCATTCCTCGCAAGCCCCGACGTGAAAGAACGCGTCAAAGGCGAGGTCAAGAAACTCGTCAACCAGCTCTACGCCGCGGGCCAGTGGGACACGCTCCCCGCAACCAGCGAGTATTTCGGACTCCTGTTTCAGCAGACTTTCATCAACGACCACCTCGCGGGCGGCACGGCCCAGCCCGACGAGCGCGAGATATACGACCGCCTCGCCGCCGCCATCGACCGGCACGAGCCGCAGGACGAGCGCACCGTGCGCGGCCTGCTCGCCCGGGCCTACCCGACCGACGCCGACAGGGAGCGGGCCACGCACGCCGCGCTTCTCACCGGTAGCATCATCGACCACGTCTCCACGCTCGCCAGCGAATTGGATGTGACGATCTTCCACCCCGACGTGCTGCCTCACGCGCTGCCCGTCATCATGCGCGCGGCCCGCGCGGTGAAGGGGCGCAGCCGCCACGCGCAGTGGCTCCGCTCGTTTCTCCGTGCGCTGGAGGAGGCCGCAGGCGAGTAGGGCGAGATAGTCAACGGGGCCGGCATGTGTCGTAAGCACGCGCCGGCCCCACGGCCACAGGTCATCAACCTTTGAAGGGAAGGACGACACCATGACCACGAAAAGAAAAGCACGAGGGGGCGTAAAGGGCAAGGTGGGCGACTCTAGCCGCCCGCGCGAGCTTTACGACGAGCAAGGCGTGCAGCGCAACCCGCTCACGGGCGCCGAGCTGGCCGGACTCGCTAAAGAGGTCGGCGCCTACTTCACTGCCAACGAGACGGGGGCCAGCCTCTACCTCCTGTTGCTCTACTCGCTGGCGAACGATTGCTCTACTCGCTGGCGAACGAGGGCGACGAGGACGAGCGCTCGGTCACCTACTTCGAGGCGTGCGAAAGCCTCGCGCTCAGCGTCGGCGGCGTGCGCGAGGCTTTCGAGGCCGACCATGTGCGCAGGCTCGCCGAGTGGCGGAAGGGAGGCGGACAGTGAACGACCTCTACCACTCCATCATCGCCCAGCACCGCGCCGACCTGCGGCGACGACCCGAGCCGGTCAGGACGAGCAGACCGCCGACGTTGCGGCGAATCGTCAAAGGCATCTGGCGGTGTTTCAGGTAGCTAGGCCAAAACGTTTTGGAAGGGGGCGGGCTCTCGAAAGGGGCTCGCCCCTCTCTTTTTGGTCGGCCCCGCTCCGCGGAATTGCCTTTTACGTGGGGCGCCCGTGCACTGGCTTTAGGCGTGCTGCACGATTGACGTGCGAGACGACCCGCAGCCCGCGCTCCGAGCCCTCGTCCGCCGCGGGGGCGTACTTGCGACGCACTACCGCGAGTGCAGGTCAGAGATGTGCAGATGGATGAAATTTGGGGGTTCGTGTTTTGTAAACAGAAGACACGAATGGAGTTAAGGCCGCTCGACTTCAACGCCGGTGACGTTTACATCTTCGTCGCCATCGAGCGGCAGACCAAGCTGGTGCTCGCGTGGCACATGGGGCGGCGCACCGCCGACGACACTTGGGACTTCATGAAGAAGCTGGAGTATGCCACCACGGGCTTCTTCCAGTTGTCATCGGACGGCTTCGACCAATACCCGCCAGCCGTCAAACTCCTTCTGGGATCGCGCGTGGATTACGCTCAGGTGATCAAGACGTACAGGAGCGCGCATCCTCAACAATCCCCGGAAGGGGAACGGAAGTACTCGCCTTCAGGCGTAGAGGAGATCATCAAAATCCCGCGGATTGGCGATCCCAATCTGTGGCTGACATCTACCTCCCACATAGAGCGGCAGAACCTGACCATGCGAATGATGATGCGACGGCTGACGCGTCTGACGAACGCTTTCTCGAAGAAGAGGGAGAACCTGAACGCGGCGCTGGCGCTCCACTTCGCCTACTACAACTTCTGTCGCATCCACAAAACAATCCGTTGCACGCCGGCAATGGAGGCGGGGATCACGAACACCATCTGGGAGTTGAGGGACTTGCTCGCGTAAGGAGAGCAGAAAGGAGCATGGCCAGCGTACGCTGGCCATGCTCCTTGAAACGCGTTAATTAATTTTAACTGCGTTTCCTATTTCGGCCTGTGTTCCGCCGGTATGTTCTGCTCTGCGTTGCCAGCTGCAATGCTATCTTGCATCTCGGCTTCGCGTTGCTGTTGCTGGTTTTCTTGGTGTGACGAGTAGTCGTCAGCCGCATTCTGAGTCGGAGTGGCCGTTGGGTCAGGCGTGCTTGTCGCTATAGCGTGCGCTGCCATGACGCCCGCCGCTACTTCTTTCCATCCCATAGAAGTTAACTCCTTTCAAGAGAGACTGTGGGTGCAAACATCATACAGGGGGTTTCTTCAATTTACTATGGCTGCAACACAGATGTAGGACATTACTCATCGCTACAGGCTGTTGACATTCTGCCCGACTCGACGGTATCAAGTGCGAACGTGATGAGTAGGAACGAAGAAACAGGGGTCAGTTACAAAGCTCGGAATGAGGGTGTAAGTCAACTCAATTCTGCGAGGCGGCTCCTTCATGTGGCCCCACTACCCGCCGTCGAAGCTCATCAAGGGGCGGACTGCTGCGCCGCCATCTTCACCGGGCCGCATCGACGTGCCCGGCCCGCCCAGCCTCAAAGTCTGCCCCGGTTTGAGCCCCGGCCCGCGCCCTTCCAGTTCCTTCTGGTATCGCTCAAAGTCTTCCAGAGTTTCCACCTCACGGCCGCGCGCGTCGCGCAGGAATCGACTCTGCACCGTCGAGTGCGTCGCCTTGACGACGTGTAGCAGGTAGGCCCGCTGCTTCCCGCGGTCGAGCTTTTGATAGTCAGGCTTCAGCATCTCCGCCGCGATATTCTTCTCAAGCTCGGAGGTCAGCTCGTCGCGGAAGTGCTGAAGGTCTTCCGGCGTCTGCCCCACATGCTGGCCCGTGAACCCAACGCTGTCACCTGTCAGCCCCTCGAACTTGAAGTTGTCGGCCACCCTCACGCGCTGGCCCTTCGGCAGATCGCCCAGGACGACGCCGAACCGCTTCAACTCCTCACCGGCCGCGCCGCCCGGCTGAATCTTCGCCCTCTCCGCCGCGGCCGCGTAGTCCTTCGGCTTCTCGTAGAACCCGACGCCGAGGCCCAGCACCGAGAGCAGCGACGCGGGCGTGTACTTGAACCCGGCCTTGACCTTCGAGAAGTCACCCCGCAGGAAGTCGCCGCGCGAGCCCGACTCATCTATCTCGCCGAGCGTCGAGCCGCCCGACGCGACCCAGCCGTCATAGACCGACTCGACCACGAACGGGACGGTCAGGTCCGCGGCGGCCTCCCCGTAGGTGAAGGGCTTCGGATTCTGCTTCGTGCTGCCGAACCGCTCGCCCGTCGTGAAGTCCACCCCGACCGCGGCCGAGGGTTGCAACTGCGAGCGGAGGTAATGACCGGTCAACTCGGCGGGCGTCTTCTTCGGGGTCCTCCCCGCTTCGATGTCAGCGAAGCTCTGCGCCATCTGCGCGAGGTATCTAACCGTGAACCCTTCGCCGCCCGTCAGGTCAACGACCACCTTGTCCCCGAGACGTACTTTGCCGAAGTCGGGCTTGAACGGGTTGAGGCCCGCGTCGAGGCCGGCGAGGTGTGCGAGCCCGAGCGTCGTCCCCGCCATCGTGAGGCCGCGGAAGGCGTCGCGCGCCTGTAGCCACGCCACGGGCCGCGTCGCGGGGTCTACCATGTTTCTAACGACGCGGACGGGCGAAAGCACGTTGAACTTGCCGGCCATGTTACGAGGCGACCAGAAGGGGATGTTAGCCAGCTCGACGAGTTTGCGACCGGCCGCGAAGCGGTCGAGTATCGGCACCACGCCGCGGCCCGTCGAGACGTTGACGAGTTCGGCCACCGCCTTCAGCATCTCGGAGTTGTCGCGCAGATGCGCCGGCAGGGACGAGGTGTAGTTGTCCCACGCCGAGAGCCTGATTGAATCGAGCGCGGCCGAGTATGCGCGGTCTGAGGCGGCCACGCCCGGGATTCTCTGAGCGAGCCCCGACGTGAAGACCTCTTCCGGCCCCGCGCCGACGTGCGAGAGGTAGAGGCCCGAGTCCTGCATCTGCTGGAAGTCGGGGCGCGCGCGGATGGACTCAACGAACGCGTTGAAGTGGTCTTCGGACGCGAACGCCTTGACCTGCTCGACGTAGGCGCGGCGCATGTACGACGGATGAGCCGCCACCTGGGGAAGCCCCTGCCTCATCGGGGCCGAGAGGTCAAGCCCGGCCTTCGCCTTCGGCAGTTGCAGCACGTCGGAGACGGCCCGACCGGCGCGCCGCAGCAGCCCCGGCCGTGAGGCGGAAGCGCCCGCGGGCAGGGGCGCCGCGGAGATGCTCACGGGGATGTCATCGGGACCGGGCAGGGGCGACGCGCCCGACTCAAGACCCGCGGCCTCCTGCGCGTAGTCGTCGGCCAGCTCACGCGCGACCCGACGCGCGCCGGGAGACTGCGCCGTCGCGGCCTCCTGCGCGTAGTGAGCGGCCCTCTCTCGCGCGTAGTTCAGCCGCGCCGCATCGGCGGACGTGCCGACCGCCGCCGCCGCTTCGTCGGCGACCCTCCCGGCCGCCGCCGCCGCAGACTCTAACCTGTCTACGTCGCCCGCGGCCGACGCGACGCGCGCCGCCTCCGTGACCTTGTTGAAGCGGTTGGCATACTTGAGTGCGCCGGCGGCGCCGAGCAGATTCACGGGGTCGAATACCAGCTCGGCCAGCACGCCGTAAGCCTTTCCAATCGTCGGGTGCAGGCGCGACATATCACGCTCAATGTCCTGCGCGATGAAGTTGCGCGCGTTCTCGGGGCGCTCGCCCTTCAGCGTCTTATAGGCGTCGCCTATGGCTTGCGGGTCGAAAGGGTTGCCGAGGGCTGCGAGCTTGCCCCCGAGGCCGGGCCGGGTGAGCTTGTCAGCCTTCGACCATACGTAAGCCTGCGCGGCTTCGACGGGCCGGGAGATCGGCGTCAACGCGAAGGACGCGGCCCCCGGTATCTCGCCCAGCACACCGAGCGCGTGTTCACCCGCCGAATACCTTCCCGCCTCTTCCAAGTGCTTGACCGTGCGCGACACGACCCCGAGGCTCACATCGTAGTCTCTCTCCAACTGCTTGAGCTTGGGCATCTCCGCGGAGAGCCGGAACGTGCGCCGGTTCGTGTCGTAGATGTCCTCACGGCCCATCGCCTCACCCATGGTCAGAGCCTTTTTGGTTGCGAGGTCGTAGATGTGGAGCCCGCCGCCGTTCTTCTTCAGCCACTCTTCGACGAACTCACGAGGGATGCCGCGGCCCTCCGCCCACTGGCGGAAGCCGACCTTGACCACCTCGTTCGACTTCAACTCCGACCAGTCGCGCACCCCTTCGGGTAGACGCACGTCCACCCACTCACGGCCCGTCGGCGACGACTCGACCGCGGCCGTAACATCACGACGGAGCCGCGCAGCAGTCGGCGTCGGCGCGGCAGTCGGCGCCGGCAACGGAGGCAGGCCAGCCGCCGAGACAGAAGGGTGTGCGTTCGTGGTGTAGGCGTAGGGCTCAGTTTCTCCCGCCCTCCGGAGATAACTGATATAGGAGTCTACCCTTTCGACCGGGCCGTCCCCATCGACGTGCTGCTGACGTTCGAGGTCGGACGCCTCCCTGAAGTCGGCCGCGATGTTGGGCTCTAAGATGCCGTCAAGGCTGAGAGGTTCCGGCGCGCCGTCGAGGTTGAGCGTAGGCGCTTCCGGCTGAGAGCCGAGGCCATGTGAAGGTCTGCCCACATGAAAGTGCGGCCCCGTGGCGGCGCCCGCCTTCGCCTTGTTGTAGGCGAGGAACGGGATGCGACTCTCTCTGAGGAACGAGGCGAGCGCGCGCCCTTCGGCGCTCTGAGGATTGACCTGCACGTCCATGTTGCTGCTGTGATCCAGCCCCATGCGGTTGTGCGTGGCCGTCTGCCCGAACCTGTGCGGGAGGTCGCGGCCGTACGTCTGTTTGAACCATGACTTGACCTCATCGACGCGAGCAGGCGACCAGTCGCCGTCGAGCAGGAAGTCGTCGGCGGCGTAAGGGTGCCGCGGGCGAGCGGCGGGACGAGAAGACGCGGGCGCCGCAGTCTCCAGCACCCCCGACAGGTCAAGCCCCTCACGGCGGCGCGCGCCCTTCGGCCGCGGAGAAGCCGCGCCTTCGAGAAGGCCGTCGAGGTTCAATCCGTTCGGGGGCGTTGACATCAGTAGACCTCAACCCCCTGCGCCCGCAGCGCCGCCTCGACCTCCGCGTCACTCTTCCCCGCGAGCGTCGGATTCTTAGCGCGCACCTTATCGAAGTTCTTGCGCGACACACGCCCCGCGGGCGCCGGGGCCGTCGAGCGCCGAGAGCCGCCGCCGGACAGCGCCTTCGAGCGCGCGGCCTGAACCTGCGCGGAGAGGCCCGTCTCTTCAGCGTCGAGCGCGTCGAGTTCGCCCTGATAGTCGCCCGGCAGGGCTTTGCCTTCGGAGAGCCTGCGTTGAATGGCCGCCCGCTCTTGGTTGATGCCGCGCAGGCGTTCGCGCGCCGCCTGCGTCTCCACGTCATAGGTGCGCTTCGCCGAGGCCGGGATGCCGGCGTTCATCTCCTGAAGCGTCCGAGCCGTGCGCGCCTGAGACTCTTGAACCCGCGCGCGGATGAGCGGCAACTGCTCCTCGTTGAGCTTGAGCCGCGAGCCCTTCAGCTCGACATCGAGCGACGCGCCCTCCGAGATCATCTCGCCAGCCATCGACATGGCCTCCGACATCGTAGGCGCACGCCCCGAGGAGAAGAACGAATCCGCCAGCTCCTTCCGCTTCTTCTGAATGGCCGCGCGCTCGCGCACGTCCTGCTTCAGCAACCACTCGTTAAACTTGCGGCCGTTCTCGGCGACGCGCGCCGCGACCTCCTTGTCCTTCAACTCGCCGCGCAGCCCGTACTCAGCGCGCAGCTCCCTCTCCTTGCCCGGCCAGGCGGCGTCCGAGAGCGCCTGCGTCTCCGCGACCTTCTCCTCGATGCGCCTGCGGCTGCGCTCCTCAGGCGAGAGCATCAGGGGGCGCTTAATCTTCCCCACCTTGGCGACCGGGGCCGCCCCCGCGCCGGCAAACTCCTCACTCACCGGCACGTCGGAGACGCCGACCGGGGCGGGGGCCTCGACATCCCACGGGAAGGCCGGGAGCGCCATAGACGGAGACTTGCGCGTCACGCCCACCCGCCGCGCGCGCACGGCCTCACGCGGAGGCTCAGGCGGCGGCGCAGGGGATTCGCCGCCGCCTCCGGCTTGAAGCTGAAGCGTCGGGGCGAGAAGGCCCGCGTAACCCGACGTGTCCGCGTTGACGCGCATGGGGCCGCCCTCTTCCGTCTCGCCGGTCAGTTCGAGCCCCGGCGTCTCGTACCCCTGCGCGAACAGGTTCTCCACCGTCGAGGCAACGCGCTCCACCTCCCTACCCTTCGCGCCGACCGACTGAAGGCCCAGCCGGAACAGGTGGCCGTAGGCCGCGGGGTCGAGGTTCGGATTCTCCAGCGCGCTCGAAAGAATCCCCATCAACGCCGTGCGCTTCCGCTCCGACTCCTGCCGCTCGGTCTCCTTCTCTTGCAGGTAGTGATTAACCGAGCCGCCCAGAAGGCCCGCCAGAAATGAACCCGCACCTTGAGCCCCGCCCATACCTCTCACCTCCTCATTTGTTACTCGTCGGCATCCTCAACAGGAGCTGCCGCGAAAATTCCAAATACCTGTCAAGCGACCTCTTGACCTGCTCACGGAAGCCGGGGAAGTCGTGAAAGAACTCGACGGCCCGCGCCAGCCCGAACTCGCGTATCTCTCCGGGCGTTTTGAGGTGGCTGTATTCCATCAACGCATCGCCGAGGACGATGACCGACGCGTTGTCAAAGGCGGCCCACGCCGGCCCCTCGCACACCTCGAAGACTTCGGGGTCGTACTTCATCACTTCCCCCGCGACGACTTGATCCACTCGACGAGGAGCGGCCCGAGAGCCGCCCCGATGGAGCCCGCCGTGTTCGCCACGTTCGCGCCCGCGACCCGCCCGGCCTGCTGCGCGTTCGCCTGGATGAGTCCGAGCGTCGAGGCGGCCGAGCCCGAAGAACCCGACGCCGCGCCGAGCAGCCCCGACCCGCGCGCTCCGATGTCGCCGATGAGGCCCGCGTAGCCTTGCCGCGCGTTCTGCCGTTCAGTGTTGAGCAAGTTGAAGATGTCGCTGCTCTCGTTGCTGTACAAATTGAACAACGACTCGCCGCGCCCGCCGCCGCGCGGGGCGAAGTCGAGGGAGCGCACGAGGCCCGCCGTCTGCCGTTTCCTCGCGTTGATGAGCGGCGACGCCGCCTCCATCGCCGGGCCGATGT
Source organism: uncultured Acidobacteriota bacterium (assembly GCA_963726735.1). GTDB lineage: Bacteria > Acidobacteriota > Blastocatellia > Pyrinomonadales > Pyrinomonadaceae > QHXN01. The sequence goes on along the minus strand of CAVSDM010000015.1, from coordinate 683,847 downwards.
CGGGGCCGAGGAACTTCTTGAAGTAGTCGGCTAAGTAGTTGGTGCCCTCCTCGTACTGCGGGAGCAGGCGGCCCGCCAGATCGCCCGCCTGCTTGCCGTAGTCGGCCTGCTGGCGCGCGAGGCGGGTCTGTTCCTGAGTGAGCGGGCTTTCGAGCATCGCCTTCGTCGCGTTCTTCTGCGCTTTCGAGCCGATGATGCCCGAGGCGATAGAACCGCCCGTACCGATGAGCGCGGCGCCGATGACCGCAGGGATGAAAGGCATTAGCTGAACTCCTTGACGTGAACCTTGTAGTGCAACTCTTTCATGCCGAGGCGGCGCGCGGCGCGGTCCACCCAGGCGTTATCCGAGAACGAGTAGTAGGGAGTCCCCGACTCCGCGAAATGCCCATCCATGCGCGCGACCAGTTCACCCGCGAGCGAGCCGCCGCGCTTCGACTCGCCGACCCAAAGGGGTTCGACGTGGTAGACGAGCTGCTGCACGACGAAGCCGACCACCTCACCGCCTTCGACCGTCGCGAGGATGGCCGCCGACTCGGGGGAAGGCATCGGGGCGCCCTGCTCCGCGAAGACCGGCGCGAGCAGTTCCCACTCCTCCGGAGGGAGCCAACCGAACGTCGTTTCAGTCTCTTGTGCCGCTGCGCCCATCTCTCTCCCTCAATGCAAAGAGGCCGACCCCGAAGACGCCCTTGCGTCTCAAGAGTCGGCCTCCGAAGAACTCCCTCGCGGGGCTCGCCAGAACTGCCGAGAGTTATTTAGTTTGCTTGACGACCTCGAACACCTTGAAGGAGTTGACGCCCCCATCGGCGAGATCGACCGTGAGTTTTCCCGTCACCTTCCGGCCGAAGATGCGGGCGAACACGCGCTTCAACTCTGCGCGGTTCTCATCACTCAGATGATACTCCCCCTCGCGGTGGTAGACCAGCTTTACAAGTTGCACCTCCGTCTTCACCGTCAAGCCCCGCCCTCCTTCAGCTTCGACTGCGCCGCGCCCAGGTTCCTCTTGATTGATTCGAGGAGGGCGGCCACGTCCCCCAGACCTTCAGCTCGCGCGGCGTCGGCCGCGAGACGCGTGTCCTCCCACCGTTGCTGTCCTCGTATTTAAAGGTATGCGAGGACACGAGTCGCATGGCGCGGTGTAACAACTAGTGCAACAACTGCTCCGAACCCACCCGACTCAGTCGCACTCAGACGAAAAGGGCCGGACGCAGATAGGTGCCTTTCACGGCCTATCTGCGTCCGGCCTAACTCAGACCGACTCAGCGAAACAACCGAATTGAGACTGAAAATCGCGGTGTCGGCGGTTTGACTCCGTCCCTGGCCATCGAAAGAGTTGTAGACAGACGGGCGTCCTTCGGGGCGCCCGTTCTTCATTGATCAAGAGTCTGCCGGGCGCCCCTTCAAAGATTCCCCTCAAATTGTTCGTCGGCTATCTCTATTAAAAGAGAGGGGGGTGACCGGCGCCGGTCACCCCCCTCTCTTTGCGATTAACGTGAGAAGTTTCTCCGCTTAGGCTTCGCTCGGCCCTTCGTCCGTGGACTTCTTCGGGCGGGTGGCCGCGGCGCGTTTGGTCGAGCCCTTGGCGGCGGACTTCTTCGAGGGAGCGGCGGCGCGGGGCTGCTTGGCCGCGGCCTTCGGCGCTTCCGGGGCGTACTGAACCGCGGGCTCGCTCTGTTCGCCGGCCTGCGTGGCCGCTTCCGAAACGGCGTTCACCAGTCCGGAGACGACGCCCGTGGCTTGACCGAGGAACTCCGTGACCGTATCGACGACGTTCGCAGGCAGGTCGCGGACGGACTGCGGCAGCACCGAGTCGGCGGCCGTCTGCGCGGCGGACGCGGCGGCGGCGGCGAGCGTCTGGCTCGCGCCCGGCGGCTCCGGCTGCGGGTTGAGGGACCTATCCCAGCGGTAGACGTTCTCGGGGCGCGGCTCGGCGAGGCGCCGGAAGACGAGGTCGGTGACGGCCTTCGTTAGCCAGTTGTGGTAGAACTCGCCGACCGAGGCGATCTCCGCGTCCGGCGCCGGGTTCATGAAGTCGATGGCGTAGGGAATGCCGTCCTTGATGCAGAACTCGACGGTGTTGATGTCGTAGCCGAGCGCGCGGTTCAGGGTCAGCACGTCCTGTGCGACGCGGGCCGCCACCTCGGGTGTGAGATAGGTCGGGTTGTGGACGTACTGCTCGCCCGAGAGGTATGCCTTGCGCGGGTCGTAGGGCATGATGAGCACGTCCTCCTGCCCGATGCAGTAGCAGCGCACGAACTGATCCCATTCGACGTTCGCCTGCAAGGTCATGCAGAGCGTGTCGGTCGTGTCGTAGACCTCCCAGAGTTCTTCGAGGCTGTTGACCTTCGAGACGTTCTTCCAGCCGCCGCCGTCGAAAGGCTTGATGTAGGCGGGGAAACCGACGTAGTCGGCTATGCCCTGCCAGTCGAGCGGGAATTCGAGGTTGCGCAGGGACTCGCTCGTGATGCCTTCGATGTAGTTCTTCTGAGGGAGCAGGACGGTGGGCGGGACGGCGACGCCGAGCTTCGTGGCGAGCGAGTAGTTGAAGAACTTGTCATCGGCCGACCACCAGAACGGGTTGTTGATGACGATGGTGCCTTCGAGCGCCGCGCGCTTCATGAAGGCGCGGTAGAAGGGCACCTCGTGCGAGATGCGGTCGATGATGAGGTCGTAGCCGACGCCCGCGTCGTGGCGCACGCCTCCAATCTTGACGAACTCGGCGACGACCTCGCCGCCACCCCGCTCGTTGATGCTCTCGATGAGCGAGACGGGGAACGTCCGCTCGCGGCCGACCAGCAGTCCTACTTTTTTCACGGTTCCTGTCCTTTCACGACGAAATCTGTAGTCAGGAGTCAGAAGTCGGGAGTCAGAAGAGATAAAGCGGTCGCCGTTGGCACATTCTGACTCCTGACTTCTGACTCCTGAATTCTTAAACTCTAATGAAAACACAGGACTTTACAGGCACGCGCGCAGGGTTGTCAAAGCGCGGGCGGGCATCCGCCGCAAGGCCATTGGCATCAATTGTTTTGGACGGAAGGGCGGCGCCCGGTCTGGGGCTAAGGTTTCGCGGATGTGTTACAATCCGCCGATGTTCGGCCGCCGAACCTCTCCTCAGGCGCGGCCCACGGGCCGGGGCCGCCGGGCGATCAACTCAGGAATGGAGAAGAACTCAGTGTTACGACGCTTATTGGTGTGCGCGCTCTCGGCGCTCTTGACCGCCGCGGCGGTCACGCTCGCGGCCGCCCCCGCCGCGGCGCAGGCGCAGGAGCCGAAGGCGGAGGAGAAGCCGAAGAAGAAGGAGGAGCAGCCGAAGCCGGTTAAGGCTGACCGGGACAACCCGACGGCCGATCAGGTCGCCGAGACGGTCGTCCTCGTCTACGGCTCGCGCCCCGGGCTCGCGCAGATCAGGCGCACGGGCGTCGAGCGCGGCCGCATCATCCGCCCGGGCCAGGACGGCCGCCCCGAAGAGATCACCTACGAGCGCACCTTCAAGCGCGGCGAGACCTTCGAGAAGGACAAGATTCGCTTCGACCAGCGCATGTCGTCCCTCCAGTACACGCTCGTCCTCAACGACGGGCGCGTGACCGGCATCCTGCGCGGGACGCCTTTCACGCCGAAGCAGGAGGACGTGACGAGCCTGATGACCGACCGCCTCCACGGCATCGACGCGCTGCTGCGCTACAAGGAGAGCGGCGCGACCCTCAAGTTCAACGGCAAGGAGACCCAGAAGGGCTTAGACCTCTGGCAGCTTGAGGTGACGGACAAGGAGAAGCGCTCGACGCTCTACTACATCAGCGCGAAGACGGGGCGCATCCTCTGGCTCGAATACGAAGAGAACTCGGTCAAGTACCGCCGCACCTTCCACGACTACCGCATCGTGCAGGGGACGCTCGTCCCCTACCGCTCCGTCCTCTACGCCGGCGACCGGCAGGTCGAGGAGTCGCAGGTCTTGACCGTCACCTACGGCGTCAAGACCGAAGACTCGGTCTTCGCCGCCGAGTCGGCCTCCGCGCAGCCGTAAGCGAACGGGCGAACCCCCGAAAGCGTCAGCCGCCCGCCCGCGTCAAACACGCGGGCGGGCGGTTTCGTTCCGGCGGGCGGCACCGACCCCCTATGTTGGCGACGCCAGAATTGATGTGATAGTATCCCGCCAATTCGTAACAGCGTCGTTTGAAAGGGACACCGCCGGGCCCCGCTGCCCGGCGCGGCGGCGGCCGAAGTGTAGCCCCTCGCCCCACTGCGAAATCTATTGAGAGTGTCCGTCCCCCTGTTTTCACCCCGCTTGAGGAGAGTGTTTATGAGTAACCGACTCGTCGAAATCATGAAGCTCGGCCAGTCAATCTGGTACGACAACATCCGCCGCGCCATGCTCTCGACCGGCGACCTGCGGAAGAAGATCGAGGAGGACGACCTGCGCGGCGTCACCTCCAACCCGACCATCTTCGAGAAGGCCATCACCGGCTCGACCGACTACGACGAGCAGTTGGCCCAACTCGTCCAGGCCGGCAAGAGCGTGAGCGAAATCTACGAAGACCTCGTCGTCGAAGACATCGGCAACGCCGCCGACGTGCTCAAGCCGGTCTATGACAAGACCGAAGGGCTCGACGGCTACATCAGCCTCGAAGTCAGCCCCAAGCTCGCCTACGACACGCGGGGGACGATTGACGAGGCCGCGCGGCTGTTCGAGCGCGTCGGGCGCAGGAACGTGATGATCAAGATTCCCGCGTCGCAGGAGGGGCTGCCGGCCATCGAGGAGTCGATCTACCGCGGCATCAACATCAACATCACGATGATCTTCTCCATCGAGAACTACGTGCAGGTGGCCGAAGCCTTCATCAAGGGGCTCGAACGCCGCGCGGCCGAGGGGAAGAACGTGGACGGCATCGCCTCGGTCGCGAGCTTCTTCGTCTCGCGCGTGGACACGGCGATTGACGCCGACCTCGAATACAAGGCGCGTCACGCCTCTTCGCCGGAAGAGAAGAAGCGGCTCGAAAGTCTCTGCGGCAGGGCGGCGGTGGCGAACGCGAAGCTCGCCTACGAGAAGTACAAGGAGCTTTTCCACGGCCCGCGCTTCAGTGAGCTGAAGGCGAAGGGCGCGCAGGTGCAGCGCTGCCTGTGGGCTTCGACGGGGACGAAGAATCCGAACTACTCGGACGTGCTCTACGTCGATAACCTCATCGGCCCCGAGACGGTCAACACCGTCCCGCCCGCGACCTACACGGCCATCCGCGACCACGGCCGCGTCGAGCCGACGCTCGAAGAGGGACTGGACGAATGCCGCGCCCTCATCGGACAGCTCGCCGAGGTCGGCATCGACCTGAAGGCCGTGACCGAGAAGTTACAACGCGACGGCCTCGCGGCCTTCGTCAACTCCTTCGACACGCTCGCCGAGTCGATTGAGGCCAAGCGCGGCGCTCTGCTGTCCGGTATCAACGAGAGGTTGAGCGCGTCGTTGGGAAAATACGCTGACGCGGTGAGTGCGGCCATCAAGGAAGCCGAAAAGGGCGACGTGATGCGCCGCGTCTGGCGTAAAGATGCTGCACTGTGGAAGTCGGAAGAGGAGCACCAGAAGATCATCAGGAACTCGCTCGGCTGGCTCAACGTGGCCGACGTGATGATCGGCGTCGAGGACGAACTCGTCGCCTTCGTTGACCGCCTGCGCGAGAAGGGTTTCAAGCACGTCGTCCTGAACGGCATGGGCGGCTCCTCGCTCGCGCCCGAAGTCCTGCGGAGGACTTTCGGTAAACAGGAGGGCTACCCCGAACTGCTCGTCCTCGACTCGACCGACCCGGACACGGTCGCGGAGTTTCGAGAGCAGATCGACCCCGCGCACACGCTCTTCGTCGTCTCGTCGAAGTCGGGCACAACGACGGAGCCGCTCTCCTTCTACCGCTACTGGTACGCGGAGGTCGGCAAGGTCAAGGAGAACCCGGGCGAGAACTTCCTCGCCGTCACGGACCCCGGCACGAAGATGGAGGCCGACGCCGCGCGCGACAAGTTCAAGCGCGTCTTCCTCAACCCCTCGGACATCGGCGGGCGCTACTCGGCGCTCTCCTACTTCGGCATGGTGCCGGCGGCGCTGATGGGCGTTGACATCAGGAAACTCCTCGACCGCGCCGAGCGCGTCATCCACGCCTGCTCGCAGGTCGTGCCCGCGGGCGAGAACCCCGGCGCGCGCCTCGGCGCCATCATCGGCGAGTGCGCGAAGGCCGGCCGCGACAAGCTGACCATCGTCGCCGACCCGAAGGTGGAATCGTTCGGCCTCTGGGTCGAACAGCTCATCGCCGAATCGACGGGCAAGGAGGGCAAGGGCGTCGTGCCCGTCGCGGGCGAGCCGCTCGCCGCGCCGTCCGCGTACGGCGACGACCGCCTGTTCGTCTCAATCGCCGCAGGCCGTCTCGACAGCGAGGTCGAGTCGAAGTTAAAGGCGCTCGAAGCGGCCGGACACCCGGTCGTCTACCGGACGCTGACCGACCTCTACGACCTCGGCGAAGAGTTCTTCCTCTGGGAGATCGCGACGGCCGTCGCGGGCTGGCGGCTCGGCATCAACCCCTTCGACCAGCCGAACGTGCAGGAGTCGAAGGACGCGACGAAGGAGCTGCTCGAAGCCTTCAAGCAGGATGGGAGTTTGCAGGAGCAGCCGGTTCTGGCCGAAGGCGACGGCTTAACCGTCTACGCCGACGACGCGACACGCGCGGCGCTCGCTTCAGACTCCGTGGCCGATGCGCTCAAGGCGCACCTGCAACGTGTGAAGCCGGGCGACTACATCGCGCTGCTCAACTACTTCGAGGAGTCGGAGGAGGCCGAACGAATCGTCCAGCAGATACGCACGCACCTGCGCGACGCGACCCACTGCGCGACGACGACCGGCTACGGCCCGCGCTTCCTGCACTCGACCGGCCAGCTCCATAAGGGAGGCCCCGACAGCGGCGTCTTCATCCAGGTCACGGCCAAAGACGCGAAGGACGTGGAGATACCCGGCGAGCCCTACACCTTCTCGACGCTCAAGCAGGCGCAGGCGCTCGGCGACTTCCGTTCGCTCTCGACGCGCGGGCGCCGCGCCGTCCGCGTCGAGATCGGCCCGGACGTGACGGCCGGACTGCAACGCCTCTTCGACATCATCCGCGAGGCCGTCCCCGTCTCAGGCGCGACGGGGGCTTAGTAGAAGTCTTTAAGAGGGAAGACAGAAGACAATGGCGACACCTGAACAGACACCGAAGACCGCGAACATCGGCATGATCGGCCTCGCCGTGATGGGCGAGAACCTGGCGCGCAACATCGAGCGCAACGGCTACACCGTGGCCGTCTACAACCGCCCGCCGAGCAAGGACGAGCCCGACCGCGTCGCGACCTTCATGAAGGAGAACGGGAGCGGGAAGTTCATCGGCACGCACACGCCCGAGGAGTTCGTGAAGTCGCTGGAACGTCCGCGCAAGATCATCCTGCTCGTGAAGGCCGGCGACCCCGTCGATTGGACTATCGACCAGATCAAGCCCTTCCTCGAAGCCGGCGACATCGTCATCGACGGCGGCAACTCCTACTTCATGGACACGGAGCGGCGCGAGAAGGCTTTGAAGGCAGAGGGCTTCAACTTCATCGGCTCCGGCGTCTCGGGCGGCGAGAAGGGTGCGCTGTGGGGGCCGTCGCTGATGCCGGGCGGGGACCGCGAGGCGTACGAGCAGGTCCGCCCCATCTGGGAGGCCATCGCGGCGAAGGTGGACGACGGCCCGTGCGTGACCTACATCGGGCCGGGCGGCGCCGGGCACTTCGTCAAGATGGTGCACAACGGCATCGAGTACGGCGACATGCAGCTCATCGCCGAGTCGTACGACATCATGCGCAAGGTGCTCGGCATGTCGGCCGACGAGATGGCCGAGGTCTTCGACGAGTGGAACCGCGGCGAGCTGGAGAGTCTTCCTCATCGAGATCACCTCGCAGATTCTCAAGGTCAAAGACCCGGAGACGGGCCAGCCGCTCGTGGACCTCGTGCTCGACAAGGCCGGGCAGAAGGGGACGGGCAAGTGGACGAGTTCGGTCGCGCTCGACCTCGGCATCCCCATCCCGACCATCAACGCGGCCGTGGACTCGCGCAACCTCTCGGCGCGCAAGGAGGAGCGCGTCGAGGCGAGCAAGCAGCTTCAAGGCCCGCAGGGCTTCAAGTTCGACGGCGACCGCAGGGAGATGATCGAGGCCGTGCGCGACGCGCTCTACGCGTCGAAGATTTGCAGTTACGCGCAGGGCATGAACCTCATCCGCGCCGGCTCCGAGAACTGGAAGTGGGACATCAACCTCGGCGAGACGGCGCGCATCTGGAAGGGCGGCTGCATCATCCGCGCGCGCTTCCTCGGCAAGATCAAAGAGGCGTACGACCGGCGCCAGGACCTGCCGAACCTCCTGCTCGACCCGGACTTCGACGCATACATCCAGGGCGCGCAGGCCAACTGGCGGCGGGTCGTCGCGACGGCCGCGCAGGCCGGCATCCCCATCCCGGCCTTCTCGGCCTCGCTCGGCTACTTCGACGCGTACCGCACGGCCGACCTCCCGCTCAACCTCACGCAGGCGCAACGCGACTTCTTCGGCTCGCACACCTACCAGCGCACCGACCGCCCCGACGCGGGCTTCGTCCACACGGAGTGGGAGGAGTTGTTGGAGAAGCAGAGCAAGTAGGCGGTAGGCAGATGGCAGTAGGCAGTTAGTCGAAAGCCTCGCGCGCAAACGCCGCGGCGCGGCGTCTGAATGTAGCCCGGCCTTTCAAGGCTGGGTCAAGGTTGAGCACGATATCGCCGCGTCGCGTCAGCGACGCCTGAACGGGCCACATCGGCTCAGGCGTCGCTGACGCGACGCGGCACCCGTTAACAATCGGCTCACCCGGCCTCGAAAGGCCGGGCTAAGCTCAAGCGCCGCTGACGCGGCGACTGCCCACTGAGTTTCTTATGACCACAGCGACCGTCGTCGAGAACCCCCTGCGCGTCGGGATGCGGTTGGGGCGCGCGGCCGAGCCGTGCGCGGTCGTCATCTTCGGCGCGTCCGGCGACCTCGCCAAGCGGAAGTTGATACCGGCGCTCTACCGCCTGGTGCAGGAACGTCTGCTGCCGGCCGAGTTCGCGGTCATCGGCCTCGGCCGCACGCCGATGACCGACGACGAGTACCGCGAACGGATGAAGGAGGCCGTCGCGGAGTTCTCCGAGTCGAAGCACGTTGACGAGGAGGTCTGGCGCTCGTTCGCCGCGGGGCTCCACTACCTTCCGTCGAACATCGACAACCCCGACAGTTACAAGGAACTCGCGCAGAGGCTGGAGGAGGTGAGCCGCGAGCGCGGCACGGGCGGCAACCGACTCTTCTACCTCTCGGTCGCGCCCGAGTTCTACGCCGAGGCGGTCAAGCAACTCGGCGAGGCCGGGCTGGTCCGACAGGAGAAGGGCTGGGCGCGCGTCATCATCGAGAAGCCCTTCGGAACGAGCCTTGAGAGCGCGCGGGCGCTGAACGAGCAGATACTCCGCCACCTCGAAGAGTCGCAGGTCTACCGCATCGACCATTACCTCGGCAAGGAGACCGTCCAGAACCTCCTCGTCTTCCGCTTCGCCAACGGCATCTTCGAGCCCCTCTGGAACCGGCAGTACGTCGATCACGTTCAGATAACCAACGCCGAGACGGTCGGCGTCGAGGGGCGCGGCGGCTACTACGAGAAGTCGGGCGTGGTGCGCGACATGATTCAGAACCACGTCTTCCAGGTGCTCTCGCTGGTGGCGATGGAGCCGCCCGCGTCGCTCTCGGCCGAAGACGTGCGCGACGAGAAGATCAAGGCCATGCACTCGGCGCGCGAGTTCACGCCCGAGCGCGTGCGCGGGGAGTGCGTGCGCGGGCAGTACGGACCGGGCAGCATCGGCGGCGCGGCCGTGCCCGGCTACCGCGAAGAGAAGGGCGTCGCGAAGGATTCGGTGACCGAGACCTACGCGATGGTGACGATGTGGTTCGACAACTGGCGCTGGTCGGGCGTGCCCTTCTACATACGCTCGGGCAAGCGGCTCGCCAAGCGCGTCACCGAGATCGCCATCCAGTTCCGCGAGGCGCCGCACGCGCTCTTCGGCCGCGCGATGGAGGCGGTCGCGCCCAACCAGCTCGTCATACGCATCCAGCCCGACGAGGGCATCACGCTCCGCGTCGCGGCGAAGGTGCCGGGCCAGGTCACGCGCATCCGCGACGTGAACATGGACTTTCGCTACGGCGCCAGTTTCGGCGTCCAGCTCGCCGAAGCCTACGAGCGCCTGATACTCGACTGCATCCTCGGCGACTCGACCCTGTACGCGCGCAAGGACATGACCGAGCGCGGCTGGGAACTGGTCATGCCCATCCTCGAAGAGTGGGGCGCGCGCAAAGAGGATGCGGAGTTCCCGAACTACGAGGCCGGCTCGTGGGGGCCGGAAGAGTCTCTCAAGCTCCTCGAACAACACGGGCGACGCTGGCGCCGTCCGTAACGCGCAAATGGAAACACAGGCGAGCACAGCACAGGTCACGCTGGGGAAGGGCATCGACGCCTCGAAGCTCGAACGCGAGCTGAACGCGATGTGGTCGGAGATGTCCGCGCCGGAGGGCGAGAACGGCGCCGCGGGCGTCGTCCGCGCGTGCGTGCTGAATCTGGTCGTCTACGCCGAAGGCGCGGCGGAGCGCGCGGAGGTTGACGAACTGCTGTCAGAGGTGGTCGAGCGTCACCCCTGCCGCGCCATCGTGCTCGCGGCCGAGCGCGGGGCGGAGGAGCCGCGGCTTGAGGCGTTCGTCTCGACGCGCTGCCAGCTCTCCTCGCGCGGGTCGAAGCGCATCTGCGGCGAGCAGATAACCATCGAGGCCGCGGGCGCGGCCGTGGACACGGCCTCGTCGGCGGTCGCGCCGCTGCTCGTGCCGGACGTGCCGGTCTTCCTCTGGTGGAAGGACATCCCGCACGACGACGACAAGCTCTTCACGCGGCTCGCGGGCATGGCCGACCGCGTCGTCATCGACTCGGCCTCGTTCGACCGGCCGCATGAAGACCTGCGGCGTCTGGCCGGTCTGCTCGAAGGCGGTCGGATGCGTCTGAGCGACTTGAACTGGGGGCGACTCACTTCCTGGCGCGCGCTGGTCGCCGCCTTCTGGGACGTGGCCGACTACCGCGACTCGCTCGCGCGGATTGAAAAGATCGTCATCGAGTATGACCCGCCCGACCGCTCGCCCGACAAGATCGCGCCGAAGGCCCTGCTCGCGCTCGGCTGGATCGCCTCGCGCCTCGGCTGGGAGGTCGCCGACGATGGCTCGACGTTTGACGCAGGGCGCGCACGGTTTATCCTGAGAGACGGCGGGAGGGAGATTGAGGCCGTGCTCGCGGCCACGGGCGACGTGGCGGGGCGCGACGGCTGGCTCACCTCGCTCACGATCTCGACGGAGGCGGGCGACGAGTTCTTCGTCGAGCTGCTCTACGAGGAGCGCCGGCTCCGTACGGGCGCGCGTCTGCGCGGCGCGGGCCACTCGTGCGGGCGCGTGCTGGGCTACGAGGCGCGCACAGAGGGCGAGCGCCTGGGCGGCGAACTCGACATCCTTTCGAGGGACGAGGTATACGAGAGTGCTGTGGGTGGCGCCGCGCGGCTGCTCGCGGCGCTCGGCGCGTGAGTCTTATCAAACCAATTCAAGCGGGGGAGCTTCACTGACACAGATGATAATCGCGGGTGACATCGGCGGGACCAAGACGAACGTCGCGCTCTTCGAGGCGGGCGCGGGCGGCGTCGGGGCTCCGCTGGCGCAGCACAGCTACCCGAGCGGGCGCTACGGCTCGCTCGAAGACATACTCACCGACTTCGTCCGGCAACACCCGCAGGCGCAGATCACGCACGCCTGTTTCGGCGTGGCCGGGCCGGTCGTGCGCGGGCACGTGGACGCGACGAACCTCGCGTGGAAGGTCCCCGACTACAAGTTGGCCGAGGCCATCGGCGTTCCTTCCGTCCGGCTCATCAACGACCTCGAAGCCACCGCCTTCGGCATCGGCGAACTCGGCCCCGAACAGCTCTACACGCTCAACGAGGGCGAGGGCGAGCGCGTCGGACACCGCGCGCTCATCGCCGCCGGCACGGGGCTCGGGATGGCGGCGATCTACTTCGACGGCGGGCGCTATCACCCGATGCCCTCCGAGGGCGGACACGTGGACTTCGCCCCGCGCAACGAGCGCGAGTTCGAGCTGCTCAACTACCTGCGCGAGAAGGTCGGCGGCCGTGTCTCCTACGAGCGCGTGCTGTCGGGGATGGGCATCCACAACATCTACTCATTCCTGCGCGACCGCGGGTACGGCGAGGAGCCCGCGTGGCTGGCGGAAGAGATAAGGACGGGCGACCCCAGCGCCGCCATCTCGCTCGCCGCGCTCGCGGGTAAGAGCGAACTCGCCGGGTCGGCTTTGGAAATCTTCGTCGAGGTCTACGGCGCGATGGCCGGCAACCTCGCGCTGCTCTTGAAGTCGGTGGGCGGGCTCTACGTCGGCGGCGGCATCGCGCCGAAGATCATGCCGAAGCTGACCGACGGCACCTTCATGCGCAACTACGGCGACAAGGGGCGCATGTCGGGGCTCGTCATGTCGATCCCCGTCCGCGTCATCCTCGACGACAAGACCGCGCTCTACGGCGCGGCGCGCTGCGCGCTGATGGGCGAGGAGTGAAGCGACTTGGGCTCGGCCGACGCAGAACCGAACGTCTTCGTCTTCGACGACGCGGAGTCGGTCGCGCGCGCGGCGGCCGCGCGCTTCGCCGAACTCGCGCGCGAGTCGATTGAAGCGCGCGGACTCTTCACCGTCGCGCTCTCCGGCGGCAACGACCCCGCGCAGCGTCTACGAGCTGCTCGCGGGCGAAGAGTTCGTGGAGGCGCATCGACTGGCCGAACGTCCACGTCTTCTTCGGCGACGAGCGCATGGTGCCGCCCGACAACGCCGAGAGTAACTACCGCATGGCGAACGAGGCTCTGCTCTCGCGCGTACGCATCCCGCTCGAGAACGTCCACCGCATCGACGGCGTCGGCGACGCCGCCGCCAACGCGAGCGCGTACGAGTTGGAGATGCGCGGCCTCTTCGGCGAAGCGGAGTGGCCGCGGCTCGACCTCGTCCTTCTGGGCATGGGCGACGACGGCCACACGGCCTCGCTCTTCCCGGGCACGACGCCTTGAATGAAACGCGCCTGTGGGCCGCGCCCAACTGGGTCGAGAAGCTCGGCGCATGGCGCGTCACGCTGACCGCGCCCGCCATCAACGCCGCGCGGCGCGTCACCTTCCTCGTCAACGGCGCGGCCAAGGCCGAGCGCCTGCGCGAAGTCCTGAAGGGCGAGCGCGACCCTTCACGACTACCCTCGCAACTCATCCGCCCTTCCGACGGCACGCTCGAATGGTTCGTAGACCGCGCCGCCGCCGGCTAAGCCTCTGAAGCCGCGCTCTGAACATGCCCACTGAGCAAAGAGCAGGAAAGACTCTACGAGAAGACGGACGCGTCCGTGCGGCCCTGGCGGAAGTGGGGGCCGTACGTGTCGGAGCGCGCGTGGGGCACCGTGCGCGAGGACTACAGCGCGGACGGCAACGCGTGGGCCTACTTCCCGCACGACCACGCGCGCTCGCGCGCCTACCGCTGGGGCGAGGACGGCATCGCGGGCATTTGCGACCGCTATCAGGTGCTCTGCTTCGCGCTCGCGCTGTGGAACGGGCGCGACCCGATTCTGAAGGAGCGCATGTTCGGCTGCGTCGCCTCCGAGGCGAACCACGGCGAGGACGTGAAGGAGTACTACTTCCACCTCGACTCGACGCCGACGCACTCCTACATGAAGTTCCTCTACAAGTACCCGCAGGCGCCTTACCCTTACGCGAGATTGATTCAAGAGAACCGCCGCGCGGCGCCGCGACGCGCCGGAGTTCGAGCTGCTCGACACGGGCGTCTTCGACGACGACCGCTACTTCGACGTGTTCGTCGAGTACGCGAAGGCCGCGCCCGAAGACATCTGCATCCGCATCGAAGCCTTCAACCGCGGGCCGGAGGACGCGCCGCTGCACCTGCTGCCGCACCTCTGGTTCCGCAACACCTGGGCCTGGTATCCGGAGCCGCGGCCCGAGCCGTCCATCACGCTCGGCCCCGCCGGCGCCGACTTCAACAGCCTCAAAGCGACCGACGCGGGGCCCGTGCCCGGCCTCGCCTTCGAGTACCGACTCGGCGCGCGCTACCTCTACGCCGACGGCGGCGGGCGGCCGCTCTTCACCTACAACGAGACGAACGGCCCGCGCATCTGGGGCGCGCGAGCAGCCGCCGGCCTTACGTCAAAGACGCGTTCCACCGCTACGTCGTCGAACGGCGAACGCGCGGCCGTCAACCCCGAGCCGTCGGGGACGAAGGCGTGCTTTCACTATCCCGAACTGAACGTCCCGGCCGGCGGCTCGGTCGTCGTGCGTCTGCGCCTGACGGACGAGCTGCTGGACGAGCCTCTGCGCGCCGTCGATGAGATTGTCGCCGTGCGCCGTCGGGAGGCCGACGAGTTCTACGAGGAGATCCACCCGCCGAAGGCGACCGAGGACGAGCGGCGCGTGCAGCGGCAGGCGCTGGCGGGGATGCTCTGGACGAAGCAGATTTACCTCTACGACGTGAACGTCTGGCTCGACGGCGACAACCCCGCGTGGCCGCCGCCCGAGTCGCGCAAGCGGATTCGCAACGTCCACTGGAAGCACCTCAACTCGATGCGCGTCATCTCGATGCCGGACAAGTGGGAGTACCCCTGGTTCGCCGCGTGGGACTTGGCCTTCCACTGCGTCCCGCTCGCGCTCGTGGACGCGGAGTTCGCGAAGGAGCAGCTCTGGATGCTCCTCTTCGAGCAGTTCCAGCACCCGAACGGGCAGATCCCCGCGTACGAGTGGGAGTTCTCAGACCTCAACCCGCCCGTCCACGCGTGGGCCGTCTGGCGCGTCTACAACATGGACCGGCTGCGCTCGGGGCGGGCCGACCGCGACTTCCTCGAAAGGTGCTTCCACAAGCTCCTCATCAACTTCGCCTGGTGGGTGAACAAGGTGGACGCGCAGGGCAACAACGTCTTCGAGGGCGGCTTCCTCGGCCTCGACAACATCACGGTCCTCGACCGCAGCCACGCCGCTCCCCGAAGGCGCGTCGCTCGAACAGTCGGACGCGACCGGCTGGATGGGGATGTTCTGCCTCAACCTCATGCGCATCGCGCTGGAGCTGGCGAAGGAGAACCAGCGTCTACGAGGCTCTGGCGACGAAGTTCTTCCAGCACTACGCCTACATCGGCGCGGCGATGAAGCAGATGGGCGCCGACAACGTCGAGATTTGGGACGAGCGGGACGAGTTCTTCTACGACGTGCTCAGCCACGCCGACGGCACCTACCACAAGTTCCGCGTCCGCTCGCTCGTCGGCCTCATCCCGCTCTACGCCATCGAGCGGCTCGAAGAGGACTGGATCGAGCCCTTCAAGATTTTCGGCGAGCACCTCGACTGGTTCCTGCGAGAACCGGCAGGACATCGTGCAGCGCTGCGTGACGACCATCGAGCACGACGGCAAGCGCGTCCACGTCCTCGCCATCGTCAACCCCGAGCAGATGCGCGGCCTGCTGGAGCGCGTCTGGGACCCGGCGGAGTTCCGCTCCGAGTACGGCCTGCGCAGCCTCTCGAAGTGCCACGAGCAGAACCCGTTCCGCCTCGGCGGCGCGCAGGTCGGCTACGAGCCGGCCGAGAGTCGGCGAGATGCTCAAGGGCGGCAACTCCAACTGGCGCGGCCCCGTCTGGTTCCCGACGACCTTCATGATGATCGAGTCCCTGCGCAAGCTCGGCAAAGCCTACGGCCACCAGTTCGCCGTCGAGAGCCCCGTCCAAGGCGAGCCGCCCGTCAAGCTCGACGAGATGGCGCGCGGCTTCGCCGACCGCCTCATCGGCCTCTTCACGCGCGACGCGACGGGCGCCGCCCCGCCCACGGCTGGTACGAAAAGTTCCAGACCGACCCGCACTGGCGCGACCTCATCCTCTTCTACGAATACTTCCACGGCGACACCGGCATGGGACTCGGCGCCTCGCACCAGACCGGCTGGTCCGGCCTCGTCGCCTCCCTGATTGACGAGTGGAGAAGGTAAAGGCCGCCCAATTCCGCCGCGTCAGCGGCGAAGGTTTTGCCGCGTTAGCGGCGGAGGTTTTGCCGCGTCGGCAGCGCATGAATTTAGCCCGGCCATGGTGCCGGCGAAGCTGCGCACGTCTTCTGCCGCGTCAGCGGCGCCCGAATTTAGCCCGGCCTTTCAAGGCCGGGGCCGACGACGATAAATATGCCGCGTCGCGTCAGCGACGCCTGAGCCGACCTTTCACGTTCAGGCGTCGCTGACGCGACGCGGCGTATTCGATTCGACGCAGACCCGGCCTTGAAAGGCCGGGCTAAACTCAGATTGCCGCTACGCGGCACAAAAAGGCTCAACTTTCAGCCTTCAGAGGTTCATCGTTCCGCCTCCGAGGCTCAAACTTCACCCTCGGAGGCTCAACTTTCAGCTCCGGAGGCTCAACTTTCCGTCTCGGAGAGTCAGCCTTCCGCCCCAGAGACCCAAATTTTCGTCTCCGAGAGTCAACATTCCTTCTCCGAGACCCGAAATTCTGTCTCCGAGAAGGAAAGTTCCGTCTTCGAGACTCGACTTTCCATCTCCGAGACCCAAAATTCCTTCCCGGAGACTAAATGTTGACTCTCCGAGACCCGACTTTCCATCTTTGAGACCCAAAATTCCGTCTTTGAGAGTCAACATTCTGTCCCGGAGAGTCAAAGCTGAGTCTCGGAGAGTGAATTTTGACTCTCCGAGACTGGAGGTTGCTGTACAGAGGGTGAACTTTGAGGTTCAGGAAGGGTTCTGCCCGGACGTTCGGGGCAGACTTTCTCTTTCTAAACCACAAACGCTCAACGGTTTAGCAGTACAACCCCCATCGTCGGACGGGCGTCTAACCAATCTTGACAAAAAAGTCAGGTATGTCTAGTATGGGTCAGCGTCAACTAATCTGGGCGGCCAATTTTCGGGTGCTTTATGAAAGTCTCGGCACAGGAAGAGTACGGACTGCGGTGCTTGTTGCAACTGGCGCGGCTGGGCGGGGGCGAGTTCCTGACGCTCGGGCAGATCGCCGAGCGCGAGGGCATCTCGCAGGCCAACGCGGGCAAGGTGCTGTGGCTTTTGAACAAGGCGGGCCTGGTCACTTCGACCCGCGGCACGAAGGGCGGCTACACGCTGGCGCGGCCCGCCGCGGAGATTCGCCTGAGCGAGATCATCAAGGTTCTGGACGAGGGCGCGGTGGACGGCCACTGCAAGACCTACCCGGGCGTGCTCGACTCGTGCGTACACACGGGCGACTGCGGCATCCGCTCGGTCATCGTCAACGTCCACGAGGCGGTCGAGCGCGCGCTGTCGGCCATCACGCTCGCGCAGTTGATCGGAGACGAGCGGACCGTAGACACGATGCTCCACCAGATTCAGGGCTTGCGGCCCGGCGCGGAGGCCGTGGCCGAGGGCGCGCAGTAAGTTTTCATAAGTCAGGACAGATTAAGTCTGTAGGGAAGCGATCATCAGATGAGCACAATCGAGCTGCTGGCAAACAAGGAATATAAGTACGGCTTCGTCACCGACATCGAGTCGGACATGATCCCGAGGGGTCTGAGCGAAGACACGGTCCGCCTCATCTCCGAGAAGAAGGGCGAGCCGGAGTGGATGCTTGAGTTCCGCCTCAAGGCGTACCGCCAATGGCTGAAGATGTCGGAGCCGAAGCACTGGCCGAACATCAAGTACCCCGAGGTCGATTACCAGGACATCATCTACTACAGCGCGCCGAAGCAGAAGGCGACCAAGGCGAGCCTCGACGAGGTTGACCCCGAGCTGCTCCGCACGTTCGAGAAGCTCGGCATCCCCCTCGACCGAGCAGAAGCAGCTCGCGAACGTCGCCGTGGACGCCGTCTTCGACTCCGTCTCGGTCGCGACGACCTACAAGGAGAAGCTCAAGAAGCACGGCGTCATCTTCTGCTCGTTCACCGAGGCGGTCAGGGATTACCCCGAACTCATCAAGAAGTACCTCGGCTCGGTCGTGCCCGTCGGCGACAACTACTTCGCGGCGCTTGAACAGCGCGGTCTTCTCCGACGGCTCGTTCGTCTTCGTGCCGAAGGGCGTCCGCTGCCCGATGGAGCTTTCGACCTACTTCCGCATCAACAACCAGGAGTCGGGCCAGTTCGAGCGCACGCTCATCATCGCCGAGGAGGGCGCGCACGTCTCCTACCTCGAAGGCTGCACCGCGCCGAAGTTCGACAAGAACCAGTTGCACGCGGCCGTCGTGGAGCTGATCGCGCTCGACGACGCGGAGATCAAATACTCGACCGTGCAGAACTGGTACGCGGGCGACGAAGAGGGCAAGGGCGGCATTTACAACTTCGTGACGAAGCGCGGCGCGTGCCGCGGCCGCAACTCGAAGATTTCGTGGACGCAGGTCGAGACCGGCTCGGCGATCACCTGGAAGTACCCTTCGTGCATCTTGCAGGGCGACAACTCCATCGGCGAGTTCTACTCGGTGGCGCTGACGAACCACGCGCAGCAGGCCGACACCGGCACGAAGATGATTCACATCGGGAAGAACACGCGCTCGACCATCATCTCGAAGGGCATCTCGGCGGGCAAGTCGAACAACTCGTACCGCGGCCTCGTCAAGGTTCTGCCCGGCGCGGAGGGCGCGCGCAACTACACGCAGTGCGACTCGATGCTCATCGGCGGACGCTGCGGCGCGAACACGTTCCCGTACATCGAGGTGATGAACAACACGGCGCGCGTCGAGCACGAGGCGACGACCTCGCGCATCAGCGAGGAGCAGTTGTTCTACCTCCAGCAGCGCGGCATCTCGCAGGAGGACGCCGTCTCGCTCATCATCAACGGCTTCTGCAAGGACGTGTTCCGCGAACTGCCGATGGAGTTCGCCGTCGAGGCGCAGCGCCTGCTCGGGATGAAGCTTGAGAACAGCGTTGGATAAGGGTGACGATGCGATGTAAATGCGTGAATCATTTACAGCAGCGGAAGTTGCACAGGTCGTCATGGAACTGCGCGCGATCTCTCTGGGAGACCGAGGAGGCGAGGACGAATCTAGGCGATTCAGACGATTCTGAGCGAATCGCTCGTAGCGGGAAGGAGAAGAATTGTTGCTAGAGATTCGTGATTTGCACGCGACGGTTGACGGCAAGGAGATTTTGCGCGGCATCAACCTGACGATTAAGAAGGGCGAGATTCACGCCATCATGGGGCCGAACGGGTCGGGGAAGTCTACGCTGGCGAAGATACTCGCCGGCCACCCGGCCTACGAGGTGACGAAGGGCGAGGTGCTGTTCGAGGGGCGCAACCTGCTCGAGCTCGCGCCGGACGAGCGCGCGCGCGAGGGCGTCTTCCTCGCGTTCCAGTACCCCGTCGAGGTGCCGGGCGTGTCGAACGCGCAGTTCCTGCGGCTCGCCTACAACGAGAAGCGCAAGCACCTCGGCGAAGAGGAGCTTGACCCGCTGGAGTTCAAAGACCTTCTGGCGGAACGCGCGAAGGTCGTCGAGATGGACGCGGGGCTGATGTCGCGCTCGGTCAACGAGGGCTTCTCGGGCGGCGAGAAGAAGCGCAACGAGATTTTGCAGATGGCCGTGCTTGAGCCGAAGCTCGCCGTGCTCGACGAGACCGACTCGGGTCTCGACATCGACGCGCTGCGCATCGTCTCCGAGGGCGTCAACAAGCTGCGCACGCCGGAGAACGCCGTCGTCCTCGTCACGCACTACCAGCGGCTGCTCAACTACATCGTGCCCGACCACGTCCATGTCCTCTACAAGGGGCGCATCGTGCGCACGGGCGGCAAGGAGCTGGCGCTCGAACTGGAAGAGAAGGGCTACGACTGGATCAAGGAAGCCGCGGCCGGCGCTTAAGTAGAGAGTCAAAAATTGATGTCACAGGCGGTCAAGGAAAAGAGCATTTACGCGGACGCGTTCCGCGAATTCGCGGGCGCGCGCCGAGGGCGAGCCCTCGTGGGTCGAGCGTCTGCGCGAGGGCGCGTTCGGGCGCTTCGAGGAGTTGGGCTTCCCGACGACGGACGAGGAGGACTGGAAGTACACGAACGTCGCGCCGCTCGCGCGGAAGGCGTTCCGGCCCGCGGCGCATGAGCAGGTCGAGCTTGAGAGCGCTGCGGTCGAGCCGTTCGTCTCGGCGGAGGCGCGGCGCAGCCGCCTCGTCTTCGTCAACGGCGTCTACAGCCCCGAGCTCTCTTCGCGCGAAGCGATACCCGCAGCGGGTCGTGGCGGAAGACCTCGGCGCGGCGCTCGCGGGCGAGCACGGCGAAGTTCTGTGGGAGCATCTGGGCAGACTTTCGGGCGAGGGGAGCGACGCCTTCACCGCGCTCAACACGGCCTTCCTCGGCGGCGGCGCGCTCCTGCTCATCCCGCAGGGCGTTGCGGTCGAGGCGCCGGTGCAACTGCTCTTCCTGACCGCGCCGGGCGAGGCGAGGCCGCGATCGTTCCCGCGCGTGCTGGTCGTCGCCGAGCGCGACAGCCGGCTCGACATCATCGAGACGCTACGCGGCCGTGGGCGACGCGGAGTATTTCACGGACGCGGTCGTCGAGGTCTTCGTCGGCGAGGGCGCGCGCGTGACGCACTACAAGGTGCAGGACGAGGCCGACTCGGCGTTATCACGTCGCCTCGACCCGCGCGGAGGTCTCGAAGGACGGCGCGTACGAGCTGACGACCGTGACGCTCGGCGCGCGCCTCTCGCGGCACGACATCGAGGTCGCGCTCGATGAGCCCGGGCGCGGAGTGCCGCGTGGACGGACTCTACATCGTCGGCACGGGCCAGCACACGGACACGCACTCGCTCATCGACCACCGCGAGCCGCAACTGCGCGAGCCGGCAGAACTACAAGGGCATCCTCGACGGCAAGTCGCGCGCCGTCTTCAACGGCCGCGTCTACGTCCACGAGGGCGCGCAGCGGCACGGACGCCCAGCAGAGCAACAAGAACCTGCTGCTCTCGACGGACGCGCGCGTGGACACCAAGCCGCAGCTCGAAATCTACAACGACGACGTGAAGTGCGCGCACGGCGCGACCGTCGGCCAGCTCGAAGAGGAGGAGCTGTTCTACCTCCTCAGCCGCGGCCTGCACCCGGACCTCGCGCGCAACCTTCTGACCTACGGCTTCGCCGAGGAGATCGTCGCCAGCATCAAATTCGAGTCCATCCGCGCGCAGTTGGACGAGGCGATTCTGAACCGCCTGCACGCGCGGCTTGAGGCATAGAAGAGATGATCGCGACAGAGAAGACAATCGAAGAGAGCGGCGCGCCGGTACGAACCGGGCGCGGGCTGGGACGTTGCGCGCGTGCGCGAGGACTTCCCCGTGCTCGGGCAGACGGTGAACGGCAAGCCGCTTGGTCTACCTCGACAACGCCGCGTCGGCGCAGGTGCCGCGCATCGTCATCGAGCGCGGCGCGAAGTACCTGCGCGAGGAGCACTCGAACATCCACCGCGGCGTCCACTACCTGAGCCAGCGCGCCACCTCGGCCTACGAGGGCGCGCGCGAGAAGGTGCAGACGCTTCATCAACGCGCGCGAGGCGCGCGAGTGCATCTTCGTGCGCGGCGTGACCGAGGGCGTCAACCTCGTCATGCACGGCTACGGCCGCAAGTTCGTGGGCGAGGGCGACGAGATCGTCGTCTCCGAGATGGAGCACCACTCGAACCTCGTGCCGTGGCAGATGCTCTGCGAGGAGAAGGGCGCGCGCCTGCGCGTCATCCCGATGAACGACGCGGGCGAGCTGATGCTCGACGAGTTCGACGCGCTCCTGAACGAGCGGACGAAGCTCGTCTGCGTCGGCGCACGTCTCGAACTCGCTCGGCACCGTCAACCCGGTCAAAGAGATCACGGCGCGCGCGCACAAGGTCGGCGTGCCCGTGCTGGTGGACGGGGCGCAGGGCGCGCCGCACCTGAAGGTGGACGTGCAGGACTTGGACTGCGACTTCTACGCCGTCTCCGGCCACAAGATGTTCGCGCCGACGGGCAGCGGCGTCCTCTACGGCAAGGCCGAGTGGCTGGAGAAGATGAACCCGTTCCTCGGCGGCGGCTCGATGATCCGCACGGTCACGTTCGAGCGGAGCACCTACGCGGCCATCCCCGACAAGTTCGAGGCCGGCACGCCCGCCATCGCCTCGGCCATCGGCCTCGGCGCGGCGATTGATTATCTCAACAGCATCGACCGCGAGGCCGCGCACGCGCACGAGCAGGAGCTTCTGCGCTTACGCGACCGAGAAGCTCTCGGCCATCGAGGGCGTCCGCATCATCGGCACGGCGCGCGAGAAGGCGAGCGTGCTGGCCTTCGTCATCGACGAGGTACACCCGCACGACGTCGGCACGATCCTCGACCAGGAGGGCATCGCCATCCGCGCCGGCCACCACTGCGCGCAGCCCGTCATGCAGCACTTCAGCGTGCCCGCGACGGCGCGCGCCTCCTTCGCCTTCTACAACACGAAGGAGGAGGTGGACAGCCTCGTGGCGGCCGTCCAGAAAGTTATCGAGGTGTTCGGCGTAGATGTCGGAACTGAGCGAGCTTTATCAGCAGGTCATTCTCGACCACAACAAGAAGCCGCGGAACTTCCAGAAGCTCGAAGGTGCGAACCGCGTGTCGGAGGGGTTCAACCCTCTGTGCGGCGACCAGCTCACCGTCTACATGCTGATGGACGAGGGCGTCGTGCAGGACATGAGCTTCGTCGGGACCGGCTGCGCCATCTCGAAGGCGGCGGCGAGCATGATGACGCAGGCCGTCAAGGGCAAGACGCGCGAGGAGGCGCAGACCCTCTTCGACGAGTTTCACCGGATGGTGACGGGCGAGCTGGACGAGGAGGCGGAGGCCGAACCACCTCGGCCGTCTGACGATCTTCGCCGGCGTGCGCGACTACCCCGCGCGCGTCAAGTGCGCCAGCCTCCCGTGGCACACCATGCACGCCGCGCTCGAAGGCGAGGAGCAGGTCACGACCGAGCACCTCGGCCCCGACATCTCGCAGGCCGCAAGCGTCGAATAACAGGAGTGAATTAACGTGGGTGGACAGGGTGTTCAGGATAAGGAATTAAGACTTTCATCCTGAACACCCTGTTCCACCCACGCTAATTCTTTTCACCGTTAAACGACCCGCCCGCTACCGCTCGCCCGTGGCGTTTTGCTAATCTTAGCCCGCATGAACATCCGCACCATCGAGCTGCGCGAGATACGCCTGCGCCTCGTACACTTCTTCGAGACGAGCTTCGGCCGCACCGTCGAGCGCCGCATCATGCTCGTCCGCGTCGTGGACGCGGACGGCGCCGAGGGCTGGGGCGAATGCACGGCGGGCGAGGGGCCTTTCTACAGCGAGGAGTGGATCGACTCGGCGTGGGAGGTGACGCGCCTCTTCCTCGCGCCGATGGTTCTGGGGCAGGAGGTCGAAGGCGCGGCCGCGCGTCGGTCGAGCTCATGCGCGGCCCGCGCGGCAACCGCATGGCGAAGGCGTCGGTCGAGACGGCCTGCTGGGACCTGGAGGCGAAGCGTCTGGGCGTCCCGCTCTGGCGACACCTCGGCGGCGTGCGGCCGGAGATTCCCTGCGGCGTCTCCATCGGCATCCAGGACACGCCCGAGCGCTGTCTCGAAAAGATCGAGCGGGAGCTGGCCGCGGGCTACCAGCGCATCAAGATTAAGATCAAGCCCGGCTGGGACAGGGACGTGGTCGAGCAGGTGCGCGCGCGCTTCCCCGACATACGCCTGATGGTTGACGCCAACTCCGCCTACACGCTCGAAGACGCGCCGCTGCTGCGCGCGCTCGACGAGTTCGATCTGATGATGATCGAGCAGCCGCTCGCCTACGACGACCGCGAAGACCACGCGAAGTTGCAGCGGCAGATCAAGACGCCCGTCTGCCTCGACGAGTCGGTGCGCTCGGCCGAGGACGCGCGCAAGGCGATTGAGCTGGGCGCGTGCCGCATCGTCAACGTCAAGCTCGGCCGCGTCGGCGGGCACGCCGAGGCCGCGCGCGTCGAGGCCGTGTGCAGCGGGGCGAACGTCCCCGTCTGGTGCGGCGGGATGCTTGAAGTCGGGCATCGGCCGCGCGCACAACATCGCGATGGCGACGCTCGCGCGGCTTCACGCTGCCGGGCGACGTGTCGGCCAGCTCGCGTTACTGGGCCGAGGACATCATCGACCCGCCCGTCACAGTCACGCCGCAGGGCACCATCATCGCGCCCGACGCGCCCCGGCATCGGCTTCGAAATCAAACGCGACCTCATCGAGCGCCTGACGGTGCGCAGCGAAACACTCAACGCGCATTGAGTAACCCGAATGACATTCGAGCCGAACAGCTCCGACATCGCGCGCCTGCGCCGTCACTTCGAGGGGAGGCGCGGCGAGGTCCTGTCGCTCGCGCGCGCGCTCTGCGAGATAGAGTCTCCGTCGGGCGACGGCGAGGGGAGCACGGCCGCGGTTGACCTTCTCGTCGATGCGGCGCAGTCCCTCGAAGGCGTCGGCCACATCGAGCGCATCGCCGCGCCGGACGGTTACGGCGAGCACCTCGTCCTCCGCGCCTTCGACAATGCTTCGAAAGGCGAGCGGCCGCTGCTGTTGCTCGGCCACACGGACACCGTCCACCCGCGCGGGGCGCTCGCCGCGCGGCCCTGGCGCGAGTCGGAGGGGCGCATCTACGCGCCCGGCGTCTACGACATGAAGGCCGCCTGCGCCGTCGCGCTCGAAGCCGTGCGCGCGTGCGGCGAGCTGGGCCTGCGGCCGCGGCGCCCCGTCGTGCTGCTCCTGACGTGCGACGAAGAGTCCGGGAGCTTCAGCGGTCGCGAGCTGGTCGAGCGCGAGGCGAGCCGCGCGGAGTACGTGCTGGTGCTTGAGCCGCCCGCGCCGGGCGGACGCGCGAAGACGGCGCGCAAGGGGACGGGGCTCTTCACGCTCGAAGTGGAGGGGCGCGCCGCGCACGCCGGCCTCGAACCGGAGAAGGGCGTCAACGCCATCCTCGAAATCGCGCGGCAGATAGAGCGCGTCGTCGGCGCTGGCGAAGCCGGAGCTGGGCACGACCCTCAACGTCGGCACCGTCTCGGGCGGCACGCACGCCAACGTCGTCCCGGCCGAGGCGCGCGCCGAAATCGACGTGCGCTTCAGCACGACCTCGGAGGCGCTTCGCGTCGAGGAGGCCGTGCGCGGCCTTGAGCCGTTCGACGGGAGCGCGCGTCTGAAGGTCTCGGGCGGCATCAACCGCCCGCCGATGGAGCGCACCGCGGCCGTGGCCGCGCTCTTCGAGAAGGTTAAGCGGGTGGCCGCGTCGCTGGACATTCGAGCTGGGCGAGGCGAGCGTCGGCGGGGCGTCCGACGGGAACTTCGCCGCGGCCTGCGGCGCGACCGTGCTCGACGGACTCGGCGTGGACGGCGACGGCGCGCACGCCGAGCACGAGCACATACACGCGGACGCGGTCGCGCGCCGCGGCGCCCTCCTGGCCGCGCTCGTCGCGAGCCTCTGAGGAGTCCGGTTGAGACTGAGTAACGTCTTTACTGACGAAGAGGTCGATGAGGCGCGCACGCTCTTTAAAGAGTACGAAGCCGCGACCGGCGTTGACCTCTGCTTTCAGAACTTCGCGCAGGAGTTGGCGAAGCTCCCCGGCGACTACGCGCCGCCCGCGGGCCGCTTGATACTGGCGCACGAAGGGGAAGAGGCCGCGGGCTGCGTGGCCCTGCGCAAGGTTGACGACGCGGCCTGCGAGATGAAGCGACTGTACGTGCGCCCCGCCTTCCGCGGCACCGGGCTCGGCCGCACGCTCGCGGAACGTATCGTCGGCGAGGCGCGCGCACTCGGCTACGAGCGCATGCGACTCGACACGCTCCCCATGATGCGCTCGGCCATCGCGCTCTATCGCTCGCTCGGCTTCAGAGAGATCGAGGCTTACAGGTTCAACCCCGTCGAGGGCACGCTCTACATGGAGCTTGAGTTACGGTAACTGACAGCCATCACGTTTGCGAGATTCCGACCATGACCGCCAGAAACATTCTCGTCCGACTGCTTCTCGTCCTGCTCTTCTTCGTCTCGCCCGCGGCGCCGGTTCTGCAAGTTGGAAACGTCGGCGTCGCCCGCGCGGCCTCGCGCCAGCCCGTGCGCGCGCGCCGCGGCATGGTCGCCTCGACCGACCGGCTCGCGTCGCAGGCGGGCGTGGACGTGCTCAAGCGCGGCGGCAACGCCGTGGACGCGGCCATCGCGGTCGCGTTCGCGCTGACCGTGACCTACCCGGCGGCGGGGAACATCGGCGGCGGCGGCTTCATGATGATTCGCCTGCGCGACGGGCGCACGACCGCCATCGACTACCGCGAGATGGCGCCCGCCGCCGCGCACCGCAACGTGTACCTGGACGAGCGCGGCGAGTTGAAGAAGGGCGAGGGCGGCTCGCTCGGTCGGCTACCGCGCGTCGGGCGTGCCCGGCACGGTCGCGGGGATGGAGCTGGCGCTCAAGAAGTACGGCTCCGGCAAGCTCACGTGGGCGCAGCTCGTCGAGCCCGCGCGGCGCCTCGCGGCCGAAGGCTTCGCGCTGCCCTACGGCCTCGCGCGTTCGCTCAGGGCCAACGCGAAGGAGTTCGCTCCCTACGCGGAGTCGAAGAAGATTTATAACAACAACGGCCGCTTCTGGAACGAGGGCGAGGTCTGGCGGCAGCCGGAGCTGGCCGCGACCTTCGCGCGCATACAGCGCTTCGGCCCGCGCGAGTTCTACGAGGGGCGCACCGCGCGGCTCATCGCCGAGGACATGCGCGCGCACGACGGCCTCATCACGCTCGAAGACATGAAGAACTACGTCGCGAAAGAGCGCGTGCCGCTGCGCACGACCTACCGCGGCTTCGAAGTCATCTCGATGCCGCCGCCGTCGTCGGGCGGGGCGGTGCTCATCGAGATGCTCAACATCCTCGAAGGCTTCGACCTGCGCCACATGGGCGCCAACAGCTCCGAGCGCTACCACGTCCAGACCGAAGCCATGCGCCGCGCCTTCGCCGACCGCGCCGAGTACATGGGCGACGCAGACTTCGTCAGCGTCCCCGTCGCCGGGCTGATCGACAAGTCTTATGCCGAGAGTCTGCGCAAAGGCATCAAGATGGAGCGCGCCTCGACGAGCGCCGAGGTCAAGGCCGGCAAGCCCGCCGGTTACGAGTCGGAGGAGACGACGCACTTCACCGTCGTTGACGCCGAAGGGAACTGCGTGTCGAACACCTACACGCTGAACGACGGCTACGGCTCGAAGGTGGTCGTGAAGGGCACGGGCATCCTCATGAACGACGAGATGGACGACTTCGCGGCGAAGCCAGGGACGCCGAACATGTTCGGCCTCATCCAGGGCGAGCGCAACGCCGTCGCCCCGCGCAAGCGCCCGCTCTCGGCCATGACGCCGACCTTCGTGCTCCGGCAGGACGGCTCGCTCTGGTTCGCCATCGGGAGCCCGGGCGGCCCCACGATCATCAACACCGTCCTGCAAGTCATCATTAACGTCATCGACTTCGACATGAACATCCAGCAGGCCATCGACGCGCCGCGCATACATCACCAATGGCTGCCAGACGAGATAACGTACGAGCCCTTCGGGATGAGCGCCGACACCTTCCGCGCGCTCGAAGCACGCGGCCACCGCCTCGTGGCGAAGCCGCGCTACATGGGCGACGCGCAGGGCATCATGATCGAAGAGCAGACCGGCGTCCGCCTCGGCGCCAGCGACCCGCGCAACTACGGCGAGCCCGTCGGCTACTAAGAATTGTTCCAGTAAGTCTTCGAAGGAGTGATTTGAGTTGAAAATCAGAACGGCAACCCTGACGCTGCTGTGCGTCTGCGCCTTTGCCTTGACGCCTCCCCGCGGGTTTTAACTCCGCGCCGACTCGCGCCGCGGCGCCGCCTCCGCCGGTGATTCGGGAGGCGCCGCCGGCGCCCGAGTTCACCGACGAAGAGCGGCACGCGGAGCTGCGCTCAAGGCGCGAGCGCGTGATGGCGAAGCTCGGGCCGAACTCTCTGCTCGTCCTCTTCAGCGCCGAGCCGCGCGTCTACACGAACGACGTGGACTACGAGTTCCGGCAGGAGAACAACCTCTACTACCTGACGGCGCTGAAGCAGGAGGGCGCGACGCTCGTCATGTTGAAGGGCGCCGAGGGGCCGGCGCGCGAGATACTCTTTCTGCCGCGTCGCAACGCGGCGGCCGAGACCTGGACGGGCCACATGTACTCGCCCGAGGAGGCGCGCGCCGCCTCCGGGCTCGGCGAAATCTGGGACGCGAGGGAGTTCGAGCCCTTCATGAAGGCCGTCCGGTCGCGCCTCTCATACAGGCCCGCGCCGCAGGCCGTCCTGCTCGCGCCGCCCAACGCGCAGCCCGCGCCCGCGGAAGAGTTCCTCGCGGCGATGTCGAAGAACGAGGCCACGCTCTACCTTCTGCTACTGGCGTGAGAAGAATCAGGAGTTCCAGAGCGGAGTATGCAGTACTCGACCGCGTGGGTGGGCAACTCGGGCGGCCTGAGCGTGCGCTCGGCGTGGGAGGTCTTCGCCGCGATGCGGCAGCGCAAGTCGCCGTACGAGTTGCGCGCTGATGCAGCACGCCGTGGACATCAGCATCGAGGGGCACCAGCGCGCGCAGGCCGTCGCCTCGCGCGCGAAGTGGGAGTATGAGGTCGAGGCCGAGCTGGACTACACATACAAGCGTCGCAACGCAGACAACTGGGGCTACCCCTCACATCGTCGGCTGCGGGCCGAACGCGACGACGCTCCACTATCAGGAGTCGCAGGGGCGCGTGCAGCCCGGCGACCTGCTGCTGATCGACGCCGCGGCCGAGTACGACCACTACAGCGCCGACGTGACGCGGACGTTCCCGGCCTCGGGCAAGTTCACGCCGGCGCAGGCCGAGGTCTACAACGTCGTGCTCGCGGCGCAGGAGGCGGCCTTCCGCGCCATCAAGCCCGGCGCGCGTCTCTCCGACGTGCACAACGCCGCGGCCGAGGTCATCAAGGACGGGCTGCTCCGCCTCGGCCTCATCACCGAGCGGAACAGCCTCGCGCAGAACCGCGTCTGGTTCATGCACGGCACCTCGCACTGGCTCGGGATGAACGTCCACGACGTGAGCGCGCGCGGCGACGACCGTCTGGACACGGGGATGGTCTTCACGGTCGAGCCGGGCATCTACGTCCGTCCGGACGCGCTCGACAACCTCCCGAAGACGCCCGAGACCGAGAAGTTCATCGCGGCCGTGCGCCCCGCGTTCGAGAAGTACCGCGGGCATCGGCGTGAGGATCGAGGACGACGTGGTCGTCACCGCGGACGGCCACCACAACCTCTCGGCCGCGCTCCCGCGCACCGTCGCCGACATCGAAGCCTTCATCGCGCGCGCGCAGAAGGAGGTGCGCGTCGGCCTCCTCCCGCCGTGGCGAATGAACGCGGGCGAGTAACACAGGCGGAAGCCCGACCGTGAGGGAGGGCGCCGGTCAAACGCGGAAGGAGGGTTGATGAAGGACGGCGTGTCCTTCATCAACCCTCCTTCTTTCACGAGCACCGTCAGCGCCCCGAGGCGCTTGCGATTTTGTCGGCGAGGTAGGTCGAGAAGTAGCCGTCGTACTTCTCCTGCAAGTCGCGCCTGCGCCAGTCCTGGCCCGTGATGACCTTGCGGCAGGTCGGGGCGCCGCAGCGGCATTCAAGCTCGTAGTCGTCGTCGTCGGTCGTCGCCCAGTCGTGCGTCAGCTCTTCCCCCGCACTGACGGGGCGGAGGGCCACGAAGACGATCTGCCCGCGGACGCCGACGTTGGGCTCGCACGAGTGGTTGCTGAAGATCATCGAGCCCTCGCGCTCTTCCTCCGCCAGGGGGCCGATGAAGAGGTCTTCCGCGACCTGAATCTCGGCCGCCCTGTACCAGACGGGCATCGACTTCAGCGTCGCGCGGTCGAAGAGGTAGCCACCCTTGACGCAGACGACCTCGCCCGCCGCGAGCGGCCCGCGCGCGAAGAGCCCGCGCCCGTGAATCGGGCTCTCCCTCACTTCGGCCCGGGGCGAGATGTAGGAAAGGTTCGGCACGCGTCTACTCGTAACTCAGCGCGTCAACGGGGTCTTGCCGCGCGGCGCGGAGCGCGGGGTAGAGCGCGCCGAGCGTGCCGCCGAGCAGGCCGATGGCGAGCGAGACGGCGAGCCACTTGCGGCTCGATGTCCACGGTGAGCGTCGTCGTGCGCATCACCACGAAGCGCGCCGCCAGCGTCAGCACCACGCCGAGCAGGACGCCGAGGACGCTCACGGCCAGCGCCTCCTGCTCGATGACCCACGCCACGCCCGCGTTCGACATCCCCAGCGACTTGAGCACGCCGATCTGGCGCGTCCGCTCCGTCACGGTCGTGTACATGGCGAGCAGGATGACGAGCATGCTGATGGCGGCGGCGACGCCGACGACCACGTTGATGAAAACGTCTAAGGCGGGCACGCTCGAAGCGTAAAGCTCGGGCAGGTCGCGCGTGAAGATGATCTGATCTTCGGGGAAGGCGTCGTGGATGCGCTCGGCCACGGCCTCCTGCTCGGCCGGGTTGTTGACCGCGACGAGGATGGTCGTGGCAGAAGGCGCCGTCCTCGACGCCCGCGTTCTCCTGCATCGTCGAGAGCGGAATCTTGATGCGCGCCCCGCCCGGCGGCTCGTAGACGCCGACCAGCTTGAAGTCGCGGCCGAAGAGCTTGACCGCGTCTCCGATCTTCGCCTTCCGCTGCTCCTTCCAGACCGAGTCCACGATGGCCTCGTCGCCGCGCCCGAGCGGCCTCCCCTCGACGACGCGCAGACCCGACGAGACGCGAGTAACAGTCGAAGTCGATGCCGTCGATGACGCGCATGCCGAAGCCCGAGTCGCTCGTGTCGGTGGTCTGCCCGGCCGGGCAGGCCCCGCGCACGCCGGGGATGCGCGACACCTCGGCGGCGCGCGAGACGGGCATGGCGAAGCGCTGTGCGCCGAAGCCGGTCGAGCCCGCGGCGCGCATCATGATCTCGGCGCCGACCTCGGACTCGCGCCGCCCGCGCTCGCGCAGGACGCCGTGCGCGAGCCCGACGGTGAAGGCGACCAGCAGGACGCCGACGGCCACGCCGAGGATGCTGACGAAGGTGCGCGCCGGGCGGTGCGTCATGTTCGAGAGAACCAGGTTGTCCATAACTTCTCGCAGTCGCGGGTGGCGCTCGATGGCCTTGCGCAGGGCGGCCGGCGCCGTGTGCCGGACGAGCATCAGCAGCCCGACGAGCGCCCACACGATCATGCTCGCCTTGCGCACGATGCCGATGGTCAGCCCCGTCGCCACCGCGTAGCCGAGCGTGTTCAGGATGAGCCCCGTGCCGCCCTCGTAGACGCCGATGGTGGCGGGCACGAAGCTGAAGACGAGGTTAATGACCTTCGTCAGTGAATCAATAATGTACGACACGCCGACGCCGGGCTCAAAGCCGAGCATCCAGAGGACGGCCGCCACCTCGGCGACCGTCGTCGCGTGCGCGCCGAAGTCGCAGGCGAGCATGGTGAAGAACGTCCGCGGCCGCTTCTTGTAGAAGTCGTAGACGTTCTCCTCGACCTGTTGGAAGTGGTTCGCGCTTGGACTTGAACCAGCTTCGCCTTCCAGCCGCGGCGGATGAAGAAATCGACCGCCGCCGTCACCGGCATCACGTCGGAGAGGACGGCCGCGACGATGAGCGTGATGACGAGAGCCATCCCCGCGGCGATGCCGATCAGCGGCAAGCGCGCGCCGAGGGGCAGGTCGTAGGTGAAGAGCATGACGCAGCGCGCCGCTGGAGATGAAGACGGCGACCGAGAGGTTGTAGAGCAGGTTGTCTACGGCGAGCGCCTGCACCGCGGCCGGGAGCGGCACGCTCTTGCGCAGGAGCGCCGCCTTCGTCGCCTCGCCGAGGACGGGGCCGGTGAAGGTGAAGAAGCTGATGGTCTCGCCCGCGAGGCGGGTGGTGTACGCCTGCCAGAAGCTGAAGCGCCGGTGCTCGCGCGCGACCGCCGCGCGCATCGAGAGCGTGCGCAGCGCGTGGCGCAGCCCGGCGAGCCCGAGCAGGATGAGGAAGCCGTAGTGTATCTGGCCGAGCGCCTGAAAGATGGGCTCGACGCCGACGGCGCGGATGAGGAGGACGAGCAGCGTCGCGCCGAAGAGGAAGGCGAGCAGTTGGACGTATATGATCCGGCCGCGCCGCTTGGTGCCGGGCTCGCCCGTGTCGGCGGTGACGTGTATCTCCGCCTCGAAGAGGTCTTCGCGGCCGACATCGTCTTTTTCGCGGGCGGTGGTCAAGGTCGCGCCTCCGGCGTCGCGGCGTCGGCGACGGGGGCGGCGGGCGCGGGCGCTTCAAAGATCTCGCGGACGACGCGGCCGGGGAAGGCGCGGAAGCCGCGGCGCCAGAGGACGGGGACGGGGCGCGAACTCTCTTCGAGCTGCCCCGTCAGCGTGAGCAGCGTCGGCATCAGGCTCAAGCTAGTCGTAAGGCTCCTCGACCGCGAGGCCGCGCGGGATGCGCGTGCTGTTCGCCGCCCGCGAGCATGAGCGTCGAGTGGGTCGAGATGCGGAAGAACGAGCCGTGATTGCCGCCGGGGTTGAAGCCGCGCACGTCGAAGTTCCAGTGGTCGTTGGCGAGGATGAGGAGGTCGTTCTCGACCAGCATGCGCTGGCGCTGGCGGAAGCGGCGGACGAGTCTGCTCGTCCTCAGAGAGTCCCGCGGCGTCTGCGTCGGTGCCTTCGACGACGTGTCGCGCCAACTGCTCGTGCAGGCCGACGACGGCGTTCGAGTATCGGGTCAGGTGCGTCGCGCGCAGCCATTCGAGGTCGGTGTGCCACGCCCCGAGCCAGCGGCTACGGTCTTCGCCCGCGGGCGGCGTCAGGCGCGCGTCCTCCCAGAGCTTGAGCGGCAGCCCCGCGCGCCAGCCCGCGCGCTCGAAGCTGACGCGGCCGTCGGCCGACTGCTTGAGATTCGCGACGGGGAGATAGCGAAGGTTAAGTTGACTGCCTTCGTCGCGCGCGAGGATGAGCGCCTGCCGGTCGGGGCCGCCGTAGAGCCAGACGGCCTGGTCGGGGCGCTCGTCCGCGTCGAGCGCGCCGCGCAGCGCCTCTTCGGGGACGCGGACGGCGACGAAATCGACGGGGCGGCTCTCGACGAGCGGCTGCACGTTGTTGCGGACGCTGAGGCCGCCGAGCAGCGAGAAGTAGTCGACGCGCCGGAAGCTCTTCTCGACATGTCGAGCGAGCCGTCGGGCGCGAGCACGAGCCCGCCGTCCGCGGGGCCGACGACGTAGTTCTGCAACTCGTAGAGCGTGTTGTGGTCGCCCATCGCGCCCTTCGCGATGAGGTCTTCGACCTTGACGGCCGAAGGGTTCAGGCGCGCGGGGTCGAGCGCGAGGAGGTTGGCGAGCGTCTGGAGGTAGGCGCTGTATTCGCGCTCGTCCGTCGTCCATGAGTTGAGCCGCGCGGACTGGCGTCCGGCCTCGCGGTCTACGCCCCGCGTCGGCGTCCTCCTTCGTGAACTTCTTCGGCTGCGCGGCGACGACGGCGCGCTGGCGCTCGATCGAGGCGGCGCAGCGCGCCCAGCTCTTCGCGCATCTCTTCGAGCGTCCGCCGCCAGCCGGCGCGGCGCCGGTCGATGGTGGCGAAGAGCGCGTCGGTCGCGGCGCGGCGCAACGGTTGCGCGAGGTCGCCGCGCTTGAGCTGTTGCAGGAGGATGTGAATGAGGTTGAGGTCGCTGTCGCGGAGCTGAATCGAGGCGCGCTCGTTGCCGTCGAAATCGACGAGGGCCGTCGGGTACGAAGTGCTCTGACCCTTCAGGTAGAAGGAGTCCTCGGTCGTCGTGTAGATGAGCGGGATGAGCGGGTAGATGCCTTTGAGCGCGTAGTCGTTCAGCAGCCGCCGCTTGGTGATGACGTGGTGGCCGCCGCCCGCGGCCGAGCCGAGGAACTTGACGAGGTTGTAGCCCTGACTGTAGACGCGCTCGTCGGTGTTGGTGCCGTGGTCCGAGACGAGGACGAGCGCCGTGTCGGCGGCCTCGCGAACTCTTCTGAATCGCCGTCCAGACGCGGCCGACTAAGGCGTCGAGGTCGCGCAGCGCGGCGAGCTGCGTCGCCTCGTCGTGGTTGTGGTGCGCGGCGTGGTCGAAGTCGGTCGTGTAGAAGTCGAGGTAGCGGACGCGCGGGTCTTGCAGCTTCTCGATCAGCTCGCGCTCCTGCTGCTCGTTGAGGATGCCGCGGCCGTCGAGCCCTATCTGCCACTCGTCGAACAGCGCGCCGCGGCGACGCTGGCGAATTTGTTCTGAAGTCCGCGCTGGAGCGTCGTCCAACGCGTGCCGCGCTGGTAGAGCTGGAAGCTGAGGTAACGCTCCTCGTAAGGATACGCGTCGGCGAGGAGCGGGACGCCGACCTCGTCGAGCAGCTCGGCCCCGGGCATGTCCACGCGCACGCCGCCGACGTTGGCGACCCAGAAGGGAATGAAGTTGAGGTAGTCGTAGGAGTGGAGCGTGTAGCGGTCGAACTCGACGTTGCCCTTGATCTGCAAGTGCTGCCCCGTGTCGAGGAGCGACCACGAAGGCCCCGACAGGCTCATCCCGCGCACGTAGAAGTTATTCGAGGCGCGTGCCGCGCTCGTAGAAGACGTGCTCGAACCACGGCAGCACACTCTTGCCCGTGCGCGGGTCGCGCGCGCGGACGAAGCGCTCGACCGTGTCGTGCGGCAGGCCGTCCACCTTGACGACGACGAGCCGCTTCGCGCCCGCGGCGAGGGCCGTCGAGATGAGCGAGGAGGATGACGACGACGGCCGCGAGCCCGAGGCGACGAACGGAGTTTCTGTTGAGACCTTTAACGATACCTTCGGGCACTCGCTTCACCGTAGCTGTTCGTCGCGGAACCTGGGATGACGGCGGTTCTAACTCAAAAATAGTTGTTCACTGACCGATGGCGGCGATGATGGCGCGCGCGTCTTCGGGGGTGATGCGCTGCTCTTCGCGCAGGGCGTTGCGCAGGTACTCGGCCGTCGAGCAGTCGCAGCTCGGGCTCGACGCCGGGCGACTGGTAGATGCGCAGCAGGGCGGTCTTCGCGGCCTCGTTGTTGATGCGGTAGAGGCAGTCGAGGCAGAGGCGGCGCGTCTCGGCGTCGCCGGTCTGCGCGAAGATTTTGGCCGCGGCGCGCGCGGCGCCCGCGTCGCCGCGCGTGTTGGCCGCGGCCACGTAAGCGGAGGCTGCGGCGCACGTCCTCGATGTTCCAGACGACCTCGACGCACGGGCGTGGACTTCGCGACCTCGTCGCAGGAATTGTTTGTGGAAGGCGAGTCGGCGCTCCGCGTCGAGCGTCTGGCGCGACGGCGTCGGGCGCGGCCGACTCGCGGTGCTTGTAGAGCGCCGAGGCTCAGGATGTTGGCGAAGCGGAAAAGCACGCGCTCGGTCTTGCCGTGTTCGAGCGGCACCATCTCCTCGCGGCGGTCGCGGTCGAGGCGCGCGGCGAGGCCCGTCGGGGCGGTCGGCCGCGGCCGACGAGCGCGGCGTACTGCTGGCGCGCGAGCCGCGCCTCGGCGTCGAGGTCGTTCTCAAGCGGGTTGAGCGAGACGCGTCTCGATGCGACGGCCGATCTCTTCGCGCAGGTCGCGGTCGAGCGTGCGGTCGAGCGCGAGCAGGAGCTTGAGCTGCGAGTAGGCGCGCAGGCGCGTCGGCTGGTTGACGTCGATGCCGCGGCGGCTGGTGACGAAGTCGAAGACCGTGCGGCCGAGGAAGTAATGCACGTCGCCGTAGCGCGAGAGCGAGAGGACGTTGCGCGCCACGTCCTCGATGACGCGGTGCGACATCTCGCGCCGCTTCGGGTTGAGGCGGTCGCGGAAGTCCACGAGCAGCGCGGGAATTTTCGGGAAGTCGAGCCCGTAGAGCGCGAGCGGTATCAGCTCGACGCTTGCGCGCGCCCTCCGTCCCGGCGGCGACGGGGCGGCCCTCGGCGTCCAAGTAGCGCGTCTCGATGTGGCCGTCCCAGCGCGCGAGGCGCGAGTCGTCCCAGGGGCTCTTGATGTTGAGGAAGCGGCTGCCGAACTTGCGACCGCTGTTCTTCTGTATGTCTTCGCGCGAGACCCAGAGGAGCGCGTGCGTGGCGCTGCCGTCGGGCAGCGCCAGCGGCTCGAAGTAGAGGCCCTCGGCCTCGGCGCGCTGGCGCAGGAGTTCCCAGTTGTGGCCGCGCGTGTCGAGCGTCTGCGTGTTCTGGCGGCGCAGGACTTCGTCGAGGTACGCGTCGTCGATGAGCCCGCCGAAGGTCTTGCTCGTCAGCATCAGGCGCGCCTGTATCTCGGCCGACTCGGCCTGCGTGAAGGCGGACTCGCGCGCCGGTCTCGGCCTCGTAGAGCGAGAGGATGGCGAGCGCGCGGAGGATGTGCGCCTGCCGGTAGCGCTCCGAGTTGCGGCGCAGCGCCGAGGTCGAAGCCTTCGCGGCGACGCCGTAGGGGTTGAAGACGACGTTCTGGAGCGCGAGCCACATGAAGCGGTGCCAGAGGTCCTGCTTCGGGTCGGCGAGGTCCATGACGGCCGGCGGCATGCCTTCCTTACTCGCGCTCTTCTTGTCGCCGACGCGGCCGTAGAGGAAGGGGATGGCGGAGGCGACGCGCTGCATCGCCGAAGGGCGCGTGTAGGTGAGCATCCAGACGTAGCGCAGGCGGTCGTTCTCGGGGTCGGCGTCGCCGAGCGTGTCGCGCAGGATGCTGACGAGCGGCACCTCTTCGCCCCGCGCGGCCCCGTCGTCGAGCCCGTCGAGCTTGCCGAAGACGGTCAGGAGTTGCGCGTCGCGGCCGACGGGTACCGTCTCGATGCGGAAGGGCGAGGGGCCGGCGGGCTTGCGCGGGAGCACGTCCTCGCTCTTCAGGGCAGGCGACGATTTGCACCTGCGCGCGCCGCGGCCGTCGGCACCTGTCCGGCGAGGATGAAGAGAGCGAGCACGAGCGTCAGTCGCTTTTTCGCCGGTCGCAGCCGGTGAACAGTCTTCATGTCCTCAAAGGCCCCTTATGTTCAATCAGAAGGCTCCCGTCGGAGCGATAAGACTGCGCGCGGCCACTTCGAGGGGAGTCGAATTACTGCGCCATGCGTGCGTCTCACAAAGCCTCGCGGCTCAAGAGTGCAACCGACGTTCCACTTACACAATCAATCTACACGAACGCCGCGATTCGGCACGCTGAGAAACTTACACGCCTGCCGTCAGAGCTTGCGATGCCGCGGCCGCGCCCGCCTTGTTGCCCGAAATTTCCGCGCGGCTAACGCTTGACGACCTCCTCGAACGCGCCGAACGTGGCGGCGTCGAGCACGTAGACGCGCGCCGAGGGCACGCGCCCGAGCGAAATAGCGACCGCCGGTTGAGACGCCGCTTCGAGCCGCGACGTTAACTCGTCGTTGCTGAAGTAGCGGCGGCCGCGCGCGACGACCGAGAGGTCGCCCGGGCGGAACTCGCGCAGCGCGGCGCGGTCGGAGAGCGAGACCGAGCGCAGGTCTTCGCGCCCCGCGAGCCGTAAGTAATATGTCAGTAGCTCAGGCGTCTCGCTCGCCACGCGCGCGCCGGGCGGCGCGAGCCGCGCGACGGCGTCGGCTATGTCGCGCGTGCTCGAGTCGTAAAACTCGTCGTGTGGAAAGTATGTGCCGGCGCGCGCCTCGCCCCCGCCGATGAGGTTCGTGTAGAGCCGTAGTGCGGCGCCGCGCTCGCCGAGGCGTAGAGCGAGAGCGCGACGACGACGAGCGCAAGGCCCGCGCGCGCGTACGTTGCCCACGCCGCGCCGCCCCGCAGCTTCGACACGAGCCGCGCGACGAGACCCGCGAGGTAGTTGAGCCCGACGGCCGAGGTCATCAGCACGGCCGGCAGCGCGAAGGTGAAATAGCGCGTGAACTTCCCGCCCATGAAGGTGAAGGGGAAGAACCAGAAGAAGAGCCAGAAGAGAAGGAAGTAGCGGCCGTCGCCCAGGCGTTTGCTGAAGAGCAGCGGGAGCCCCGCGACGCACCCGACGAGCACCGACGCCGGCAGCTTCACGCCCATGAAGACGTAGTAGAAGTACCACGGCGAGCCGCGCAGCCAGAGCGTCATCTGGTTGCGGTAGAGCTGGCCGAGGAACTCGTAGGCGTCGTGCCCGATGCGCTTCTCGCCCGCGAACGTGCGCATCTCCTGCCACGTCCCCGGCAGAAGGATCGTCGGGTTGCAGATGACGAAGGCCACGCCCATCACCGCGAACCAGACGAGCCACTTCTTCTTGCCCATCCGCCAGCGCGTCGTCTTCAAGCCCTGAAAGGCGTAGTAGTAAGCGCCGCTGATGGCGAGGAAGTGCGGCACGTACTTCGACGCCAACATCGCGCCGAAGGCCGCGGCCGCCGCCCAGTAGAAGGGCTCGGGTTTGCGCCCGCCGGCTTCGGCCGCCTTCTGCCCGCGCAGCCAGAAGATGTTGCCGAGCAGGAAGAAGAAGACGAGGAAGCTGTCCTCCTTCGCGATGCGGTTGAAGCCGACGGCCGCCGGGTCGAAGGCCCAGAGCGCGGCGGCGAGCAGCGCCGACCTCCGCGCCGAAAAGTTCTCGCGTGACGAGGAAGAGCAGGATGGAAGTGAGCGCGCCGAGGATAGCGCCGGGCAGGCGCGCGGCCGTCTCGGTCGAGACTTGAAGCGGCGGGTTCTGTCGCGCGAACGAAGTCGAGTTCCAGCCCTCCGAGGCGACGATGCTCACCGCCATCAACGCCTTCATCAGGAAGGGGTGCTCGCCGTTGGCGGGGGTCAGGCCGCGCTCGCGGTACTCGGCCACGGCGCGCACCTTGTTCAGCTCGTCCTCGCTCAGACTCTCGGCGCCGAGCTGGTAGGCGCGCAGCCCGAAACCGAGCAGCGTGAAGGCCGTCAGCGCCGACAGAATGAGCGCGCGGCTCGTCGCGCCTACCAACTGCCCCGGGAAGAGTTCGGGCCTGACGGGCGCGGTCGTGGCTGATGCAGCGGGCGCAGACAAGGTTCGGCTGAATCTCCGTTGAAACGTGCAGGGCGTGGCTCTGGAAAATTCACGCCCGTCGCCTAAAGAACGGAGAGTAGCGGACTAGGCCGCGGCTGTCAAAACCATGTGTGCCAGAAGGTTAAGCGTCACGGCCGACGCGGATTTTGTGTCGGACGGAGTCCGCAGGAAACGCGCCCGGGCTTAACGTTTCTGCTCGGCGGGGGGGCGCGCGTCTTTGGGCGGCTGGGCGGTGTTGGAGTTCGAGTTCTGGTCTTTCCCGTTCTGGTCTTCGGACGGCTCGGCCGTCTTCCAGCCGGCGCGTTCGAGCAGGGGGAAGACGTACTTGACGGGGACGGCGTAGTTCTGCCCCTCCATCTCCGTGAAGGTCGCGAAGTTGACGCCGATGACGCGCCCCTTGGGGCCGAAGAGCGGCGAGCCGGAGCCGCCGACGGCGTTGCGCGCGTCGTAGACGATGTTGCGACCCTCAAGGTCCGAGATGTGACCCTGCGTGGTGAGCGGCTTGATGTAGTTGCGTTCGGAGAGGCAGGCGAGCAGCGTCTCGACCGACGCGCCGCAGCGCTCGCGCAGAGAACGCGCCTCGGCCTCGGGGATGGTCGCCATCAGACGGTCTTCGCCCGAAGGGTAGCCCATCATGACGACCGTCCCGCCGATCATCGCCGTGTCCGGGTCGCTGTCGAGCGGGAGGGCCGGCAACCCGGCGGGCAACTCCTTCGCTTCGAGCGTGCCGACGGCCACGTCGTCGCGCGAGGTCTGCCGCAGGCGCACGACGAAGGGCTGGCGGATGCCGGGGAAGAAGGCGACGATGCGCGTGACGCGGAACTGCGCGCGCACGCTCTGGCCCAGCGACTTCACGCCCTCGTCGGCCGTCCACGGCTCGACGGCGAGGTGGCGGTTGGTGACGACGTAGCCGGAGCCGACGTGGAAACCCGTCCCGACGAAGTCGCGGATGAAGGGCGGGCCGTTGCCCTCGGCGGTCAGGAGCGGCTGCTCGCCCGCGGTCTGCACGTTCTCGCCGTCCTCGTTCGTCTGCGTCTCGGGGTAGCGCATGGGGCGCCCCGTGCCGGGCTCGAAGAGCATGTAGGAGCCGGCGATGAGGCAGACGCCGTTGCCGTACTCGCTGCGCAGGCGGGGCGCGAGCGAGAGGCTGTTGATGATCTCGCGGTTGCGCTGGTCAACCTCGCCGAACTGGACGCCGACCTGTTCGAGCTGCCGCTGGAGCTTCTCGTTCTGCTCGTTCTGTTTGTTGATGAGGTCGCGCGAGCGGCGCAGCTCGTGGTAGACGGCGTTGCCGATGTAGAACAGGCCGCCGATGAGAATCGCCACGCAGAGGAACGCGCCGATCTTCGTGCTCCAGTTGATCTCGCGCAGCAGCTCGCGCGTGAACTCGCGGAGGAAAACTTTGGCGTCGTCGCGCCGGGCGGTGGCGGCGGCCTCGATGGCGGCCTGCTCGATGAAGGGGGCGACGCTGGCGCGGCGGCCGCCCGTCGTGATGGCCGGGAGGTTGCCGACGGGGAAGAACTGCATGCGCACGTCGAAGGCCGCGAAGCGCAGTTCGTCGCCGTCGTCGATCTTGGCGCCGCGCGCGACGGGGCGGCCGTTGAGGGTGATGCCGATCTCGGGGTCGAACTCCTGCACGCGGAAGTGCCCGTTCTGCCGCGCGAGTTCGAGCATGACGCTGGAGTCTGAGAGGAGGTCGGTGCCGAGGCGGATGTGGCAGCCCTCGCCCGGCCCGATGAGGACGCGCTCCTGCGAGAGCACCTCCGTGTGCCGCTCCTGCCCGTTCGAGATGTGTACGACCAGACCGCCTGCCATCTAACGTTAACGCCTTCGTAACCCCGGCCCCAAGACTAAACTGTGGCGAGCGCCTCTTCGGCCGTCACTCGAAAGCTTCGGACGGCCGGGCGCGTTCGCCACCGGCGCCGATTCTATATTACATTTGAAGAACCGGCAAAGTTCTGCGCCGCGCCGAAAATCCAGCGCCGCGTACCGGATTCAAGGGCGTGGACGAAAGTCGTGTTGACGGGGCGTAAAAGCTCTCCGTGGGCCGGTTCGCGGGAAACATACGGCGCGGCGGGCGCGTAAACCTGACCTGAACCGACAGGGTGCAACCGTCCCCGCCTCAACCCCGGGGCCGCGGGAACGTACAACAATCTCTCGGCGGAAGGGCATCAAAGGACGCGCTGACACGAACTCTCCTGCGCGGGCCGGCGGGGCGCCCGAACCGAGTAAAGACGAGGAGCTACAGAGATGCTTCGACGAACGGCAGTCTTCCTGATTCTGTGCGCGCTCTCGGGCACGGCCGGCGTGACCAATGTCAATGGACAGACGCGCGTGCCGCCCATCAACTTCAAGGAGCGCACGCTCTCGAACGGGCTCGTGGTCATCACGGCGCAGGAGCGTTCGAGCCCGACGGTCTCCATCCAGGTCTGGTACAAGGTCGGCTCGAAGGACGACCCCGACAAGCGGAGCGGCTTCGCGCACCTCTTCGAGCACCTCATGTTCAAGTCGTCGAAGAACATGAAGGACGAGATGATGGATCGCCTGACGGAGGACGTGGGCGGCTGGAACAACGCCTCGACCTCGGACGACGTGACGAACTACTACGAGGTCGTCCCCTCCAACTACCTTGAGACGCTGCTCTGGGCCGAGGCCGACCGCATGTCTTCGCTCAACGTGACGGACAAGAACTTCCCGTCCGAGCGCGACGTGGTCAAGGAGGAGTTCAACACGGGCGTGCTCGCGCCGCCGTACGGCCGGCTCTTCTACGCCATCGACAAGCTCTCTTACTCCGTCCACCCGTACAAGCGGCCGACCATCGGCAGCAAGGAAGACCTCGACGCCGCCAACATCGAAGACGTGCGCGCGTTCCACAAGACCTTCTACCGGCCCGACAACGCCGTGCTCATCGTCGTCGGCGACTTCGAGCAGCAGCAGGCTCGACGGCTGGGTCGATAAATACTTCGCACGGATTCCGAAGCCGGCGCCCGCCATCCCGCGCGTGACCGTGAAGGAGCCCGAGCGCACGGCCGAGAAGCGCTTCGACGAGCGCGGCCCGAACGTGCCGCTGCCGGCCGTCGCCATCACGTACCTCGCGCCGCCCGTGTCGAGCCCCGACGCCGACGCCCTGCGCGTGGCCGAATCCATCCTCTCCAACGGCGAGTCGTCGCGCCTCTACCAGTCGCTCGTCTACACGCAGCAGGTGGCGGCCGAAGCCTTCGGCAGCGCGAACCTGCGGCAGGACACGGGCATCTTCGTCCTCGGCGCCATCCTCGCCGGCGGCAAGCAGCCGGCCGAAGGGGAGAAGGCGCTGCTCGCCGAGTTGAAGCGGATGCAGACGGAGCCCGTGACGAAGGCCGAACTCGACAAGGCCGTCAACCAGCTCGTCGCCAACGCGCTGCGCGAGCGCGAGACGAACAGCGGCAAGGCGTTCGCCATCGGCAACGCCGTCGTCCTGCTCGGCGACGTGAAGCGGGTCAACACTGACATCGAGCGCTTGCAGGCCGTCACCGCCGCCGACGTGCAGCGCGTGATGAAGAAGTATTTCACCGACACGAACCGCGTCGTCATCACCTATCAGGCCGAGGCGCCGAAGCCCGAGGACAAGAAGGCCGAGGGCACCGGAGGGGAGGGGAGCCGATGAGAAACGTTCTGAAGGAAGTCCGACCGGCGGCGTTCGTCGCCGCGTCCCTCCTGTTCGCGGCGTTCGCGTTCGCCTCAGGCACGGTCGCGCAGACGGCCTCGGGCACGACGACGCTCGCGCAGGAGACTCCGCCGCCGCCCGCACAGCCGCGCTCGGTCAACGTGCCGAAGCCGGTCGAGCGCACGCTCTCGAACGGCCTGCGCGTCATCGTCATCGAGAACCACTCGACGCCGCTCGTCGGCGCACAGCTCCTCGTGAAGAACGGCGGCGAGGTTGACCCCGCGAACCTGAGCGGGCTGGCCGACATGACGGCCGAGCTGCTGACGAAGGGGACGAAGACGCGCACGGCGCCGCAGATCGCGCAGGAGATCGAAGCGCTCGGCGGCGTGCTCAACTCGGGCGCGGGCTGGGACGCGTCGCGCGCCAGCGTCAACGTCCTCTCCTCGAAGACCGAGCCGGCGCTCTCCATCCTCGCCGACGTGGTGCGCAACCCCGTCTTCAAGGAGGAGGAGGTCGAGCGTCTGCGCCAGCAGTACCTCGACAACCTGAGCGTCGGGATGAACGAGCCCGGCACGCTCGCCTCGTGGGTCGCCGGGCGCGTCGTCTTCGGCGACAGCCCTTACGGCCACCCCGTCTCGGGCACGCCCGCCTCCATCCAGCGCATACAGGGTAAGGACGCGGCCAACTTCCACGCGAGCTTCTACCGACCGGACAACGCCGTCCTCGTCCTCGGCGGCGACATCAAGGCCGCCGACGCCTACAAGCTCGCCGAGCGCCTGTTCGGCGACTGGGCGAAGCCGACGGCCGCGCTGACGGCCTCGGCCACGGCGCGCGTCGAAGGCGCGGCGGGCAAGCGGCGCGTCGTGGTCGTAGACATGCCGGGCGCGGGTCAGGCGGCGGTCGTCTTCGCGCGGCGCGGCATCGCGCGCACCGACCCCGAGTTCTACTCGGGCGTGGTCGCGAACTCCGTGCTCTCGGGCTACTCGGGCCGTCTGAATCAGGAGATACGCATCAAGCGTGGCTTGAGCTACGGCGCGCGTTCGTCGCTCGACACGCGGCGCGACGTGGGGCCGTTCGTGGCCTCGGCGCAGACGAAGAACCAGTCGGGCGCGGAGGTGGCCTCGCTGCTCGTGGGCGAGCTGACGCGCCTGTCGAGCGAGGCCGTGGGCGAGACGGAGCTGACGCCGCGCAAGGCGGTCGTCATCGGCAACTTCGGGCGTTCGCTGGAGACGACCGAAGGGCTCGTCGCGCAGATCGCGTCGCTCGCGCTCTACGGGCTGAGCCTCGACGAGATCAACCGCTACATCGCGAGCGTGCAGGCGGTGACGGCCGCGCAGATACAGAAGTTCGCCGGCTCGCGCCTCGGCGCCTCCGACGCCGCCATCGTCATCGTCGGCGACGCTAAGGACTTCATCGAGCCGCTGCGCAAGCAGTTCCCGGAGGTCGAAGTCATCAAGCGCGACGAACTCGACCTCGACACCGGCAAGCTCCGCAAGACCGACGGCGGGACTGCGAAGCAGTAAGCTAAAGGATGATTAACTACGGAGACACAGAGGCACAGCTAAAACATTTCAAATTCTTAAAGCCGTGTCTCTGTGTCTCTGTGGTTAAAGATTCTTCCGAGGTCAGGCCATGAAGAGCAAGACGATCTTAACGCTGGCGCTGCTTTCACTTGTCATCTCTCCTTCGCCGGTGAGGGCGCAGGACGAGCGTTCGAGGGCACAGGGCGCAGACTCCTCCGCGGTCGCGCGTAAGCTGTCGAGCCGCAGCCCGTTCGAGCGGCGCAAGGCGGCCGAGGAGTTGGCGCGACTCGCGGCGGTCGAACACCTGCGTCTGGCCGAGGGCTATCGCGCGCAGGAGAAGGACTCGCGCGTCAAGCTCGCCCTCGACTGGGCGCTCTACCGGATGGGCGAGAACGAGACCCTCTTCAATCTCGTCCGCGCGCTCGACGAGAAGGGCCATGCGGAGCAGTCGGTCGCGTACCTCAAGCAACTCGAAGGCCCGGAGCCGCTCTACGTCTTCCTCGGCCGCGTCAACGGCCTCACGCAGATACGCCTCCTCGAAGTCCTCGCGGCGGTCGGCGACCGCGGCACGCTCGAAAAGATTAAGCCCTACACGGAGTCCACCGACCCGCTCATCGCCGACGCCGCCAAGTTCGCCGAGCGCGAAATCACCATCCG
This sequence comes from uncultured Acidobacteriota bacterium, assembly GCA_963726735.1. Lineage (GTDB taxonomy): Bacteria > Acidobacteriota > Blastocatellia > Pyrinomonadales > Pyrinomonadaceae > QHXN01. The sequence goes on along the minus strand of CAVSDM010000015.1, from coordinate 639,031 downwards.
CGTCGAAGAGACGCCCGCCGTCGAGCCCAAGCGCGAGCGCAAGGTGGGCAAGGACGGCCAGTCCGAAGAAGAGCCGCCCGTCTGACCGCGCGTGTGTGCCATTTGTTGCGGGCGCCGCCCGTGTGATTTACTGGCGGCGCATGCACCGCAACCTCCGCTCGTTTCTCGAACTGCTCCGGCACGAAGGCGACCTCGTCGAAGTCGGGGCGGAAGTTGACCCCAACCTCGAACTCGCCGAAGTCCACCGCCGCGTCATCGAAAGGGGCGGCCCGGCGCTCCTCTTCACGAAGGTGAAGGGCAGCCGCTACCCGGTCGTCACCAACCTCTTCGGCACCGCGGGCCGCATCGAACGCGCCTTCGGCCCCAAGCCCGAAGCGCTCGTCCGCCAGGCCGTACACGTCGCCGAATCGCTCCTCCCGCCGAAACCCGCCGCGCTCTGGCAGCACCGCGCGCTCGCGCTCGAAGCCTTAAAGCTCGGCACGAAGAAGGTGCGCCGCGCGCCCGTCACCGAAGTCGTCGAACGGCCGGCGCGGCTCGACGAACTGCCCGTGCTGACGACGTGGCAGGAGGACGGCGGGCCGTTCTTCACGCTGCCGCTCGTCTACACCGAGCACCCCTCGACGGGCAAGCACAACCTCGGCATGTACCGCATGCAGCGCTTCGACGCGCAGACGACCGGCATGCACTGGCAGATACACAAGGGCGGCGGCTTTCACTACCACGAGGCCGAGGCGGCGGGCCGTGCGCTTGCCCGTCACGATGTTCCTCGGCGGCCCGCCCGCGCTGATACTCTCCGCCATCGCGCCGCTCCCCGAGGACGTGCCCGAGTTAGTCTTGGCCTCCGTGCTGTCGGGCGAGAAGATTCGCGTCGCCGATTCCCCTTCGGAAGGCCACCCGCACCGGCTCGTCGCCGAGGCCGAGTTCGCCCTCGTCGGCCGCGTGCCGCCGCGCGAGCGCCGCCCCGAAGGCCCCTTCGGCGACCATTACGGCTACTACTCTCTGCAACACGACTACCCGGTCTTTCAGGTCGAGGCGGTCTACCACCGGCGCGACGCCATCTACCCCGCGACCGTCGTCGGCAAGCCGCGGCAGGAAGATTTCTTCATCGGCGACTATCTGCAAAAACTCCTCTCGCCGCTCTTCCCCGTCGTGATGCCGAGCGTGCGCGACCTCTGGACGTACGGCGAGACGGGCTTCCACTCGCTGGCCGCCGCGGTCGTGCGCGAGCGCTACGCGCGCGAGGCGCTCGTCTCGGCCTTCCGCATCCTCGGCGAGGGGCAGCTCTCGCTCACGAAGTTCCTGCTGCTCACAGACACGCCGCAAGACCTGCGCGACTTCCCGCGCCTGTTCGAGCACGTGCTCGCGCGCTTCCGACCCGAGACCGACCTGCTTCGTCTTCTCGAACCTCTCGATGGACACGCTCGACTACACCTCGGGCACCGTCAACCGCGGCAGCAAGGCCGTCCTCCTCGGGCTCGGCGAGGCCGTGCGCGAGCTGCCCCGCGAGTTCCGCGGCGAGCTGCCCGGCGGAGTCACACGCGCCGAAGTCTTCTGCGCCGGATGCCTCGTCGTGGAAGGTAAGAAGTTCGAGGAGGAGCCCGACCTCGCCGCCCGCCTCGCGCGCGAAGAGGTATTCCGCGAATGGCCGCTCGTCGTCGTCCACGACGACGCCGCGGTCGCGCGCAACGCCTCAGACTTCCTCTGGGCGACCTGGACGCGCTTCGAGCCCGCCTCGGACATCCACGCCGCCGCGACCGAGCTGCGCCGCCACCACGTCAAGTACACCGCGCCCATCGTCATCGACGCGCGCATGAAGCCCGGCTACCCCGACGAGCTAATCGTCCGCCCCGACATCGGAGAGCTCGTTACGCGCCGCTGGCGCGAATACTTTCCCGCGGGGTTGAAGGGAGATGGCGGCTGAGACATCGGCCTCGGTTTCAAGCGGGTCACGTCAAATAGTAAAAGTTCAGACGAGGAGGCGGAGTGTGAAGACGGCGCCGCCGCCCGGGGCGTTGGCGGCCGAGAGCGTGCCGCCGTGGTCTGTGGCGACGCGGTGCGCGAGGGCGAGGCCGACGCCGTGCCCTTTGGACTTGGTGGTGAAGAAGGGGATGAAGATTCTGCGCAAGTCCTCTGCGGGTATCCCGGCGCCCGTGTCTTCGACCTCGACCCGCGCCCAGTTGCGGCCGTCGGCGTCCGTCTCGATCGAGCCCTTGACGAGTACGCGCCGCGCTTCCGTCTCGTCCGGTATCGCCTCGGCGGCGTTGCGCATGAGATTGAGAAGCGCCTGCCGGAGCATCCGCTCGTCGGCGCGGACTTCGGGGAACTCGCCTTCGATTGCGAGAGCGACCCGTCGAGCGTCGAAGAGCGCGTCGAGGTCCGCGGCGCAGGTGTCGAGCAGTTCGCGGAGGGGCACGTCGCCGAGGTCGGGCGTCTTCGGCCGCGCGAAGTTGAGGAACGAAGTGACCATCTCGGAGAGTCCGCGCACCTCCTGCAACAGCGCCGCGGTCGCCGACGCGCGCGCGTCGCCTGCGAGCGCGGCGTTCTGCAAGAGCTGCGCGTAGCCGTGCAGCGTCGCGAGCGCGTTCTTGAACTCGTGCGCGAGCCCGGCCGACATCTCGCCGAGGCTTTCGAGGTTGCGCTTGCGCGCGACCGTCTCGCGCAGCTCCGCGACCTCCGTGATGTCCGTCAGCATGCAGAGCACGCCGCGCGAACCGCCCGCGGGCGCCGGGTCGATCGGCGCGACCGTCACGCCCGAGCCGGCGCGCGCGCCCGCCGTCGAGCGTCGCCGTCGCCTCCTCGCGCCGGTACAGCTCGCCCGTCTGCAAACAGCGCCCGACCATCTCGGCCAGCTCTGGCGCGCGCGCGAGAAGCGACGGGGAAGTCTTCGCCCTCGACGCGCCCCTCGATGCCGAGCAGCGCGCGCGCGGGAGCGTTGACCACGGTCGCGCGGCCCTCGGAGTTGAAGGCGACGAGCCCCGACGGGAGGCTCGCGACGACGCGCTCGCTGAACTGCTCGGCGGTCGCGGCGCGCTCGGCGGCGCGCGCGCTCAGGCGCTCAAGCTCGCGCTGCTTGGCTCGGAGCTGCGCGACGACCTCCTGGAAAGTTTCGAGCACGAACTCCGACTCGTCCCGCGCGCGCCCGCGGGCCGCCGACTCGACGGGCGCGCGCTCGGCCTCATCGACGAGTTGACGGTAGGGCCTGAGCAGCCAGCGCGGCAGCAGCAGGATGGAGGGGACGCTGATGACGAGCGTGAGGACGAAGACCGTGTAGAGCACGGGCGCGCGCTCCGCCCGCGACGCGGGCGAGAGCGCCACCAGCGTCAGCGTGAACAGGTTGGCCAGGAGCAGAAGCCCCACCAACAGCGCCAGCGCCAACTGCATCCGGTTTTCGTGACGAGGCATCTTTGGTGAATGGTGAATGGTGAATAGTAAATGGTGAATAGTAATTGTGCTCTGCCCGGCGTTGAGGTTTTAAGCCCGCCGGCTACTACTCAAGCTCCATTTACCATTCACCATTTACGATTTACTGTTCTTCAGAACTTCCCCACGTACCAGTCGATGATGCGTGTGCCGAAGAAGAGGCTGACGAGCGAGCCGAGGCCGAGGAAGATGCCGAAGGGGAGGAGCATCTGCATGTCGCGCTCGCCGCTACGGATCATCGCGGCCACGCCCGCGATTGAGCCGGTGAGCACGCCGACGAAGATCGTCAGGAGCGTCAGCGGCCAGCCGAGGAAGGCGCCCACCATGAACATCATCTTCACGTCGCCGAGCCCCATCGCCTCGACCCCGCGCGCGCGCTCCCAGAGCCAGCCGACCAGCCACAGGAACCCGCCGCCCACCAGCGCCCCCAACACCGCGCCGCCGAGCGAGAGCAGCCACGCCGGCGTCTCCGGCGCCGCCGAGCGACGGCCACGCCGTAGAGGTTCGGCACGACCACGCGCGCCACGAGCGCGAGCGCGGCCCCGGGGTAGGTGATGACGTTCGGGCAGAATCATGTGCTCCGCGTCGATGAAGACGAGCGCGATGATGGCCGCGACGAAGGCGAGGTCGAACGGCAGAGAGAGCGTGAGCCCGGAATGGAGCACGTACGTCAGCGCGAAGAGCACGCCCGTCAGCAGCTCGACCGCCGGGTAGCGCGCCGAGATGGGCGCGCGGCAGGCGCGGCAGCGCCCGCGCAGCACGGCCCAACTGACGACGGGAATGTTGTCGTACGGCCGTATCGCCGCGTCGCACGAGGGGCAGTGCGAGGCCGGGAAGGCGATCGACTCCTCGCGCGGGACGCGGTGGATGACGACGTTCAAAAAACTGCCGATGATGGCCCCGAGGACGCCGACGGCTGTGGCGATAATGTACGCGGGCAGCCCCGTCAGTGTGTCCGGTGTCACGAATCTCTGGAGAATGTCCATTCGATGTGGATGAAGAAAGAAGAATGGTTTAACGCAGAACGCCGCTTGACGCGTGGCGCCCTAGCTTGACGCGTGGCGCCCTATTTGCATATTAAAGCTTTATCATGCTTTGTGAAAGGCCGGGAATAATACAGTGATTGATAAGCAGATTTTCAACATCGGGAGGGCGACGCGTTGAACCCTCGCAAACCGATCTACGCGTTGATGGTGATCGGCGCGGCCGCCATCCTCGCGCTGACCTTCGCGCCCTACGCGCTGATGAAGGACGCGCGCAAGGCCGCCGCCGCGTACATACAGGTTCCGCTCGCGCAGGCTACGTCGGCCGTGCCCGCGTCGGCCGTGCCGGCGCCGACCACGCCGCCCGCGCCGGCCTTCGACGTGGCCGGCTGGTACGCGGGTCGCGGCGACGACCCGGCGCGCCACGCGCTGCTCGTCCAGTCTGACGACGGCCGCGCCACGCTCGCCGAGCACAACGCGGACGCGGCCTACAACCCGGCCTCGCTCGTCAAGCTCACGACCTCGCTCGCCGCGCTGCGCAAGCTCGGCAAGGATTATCGGTTCGAGACGAAGCTCTACATCGAGGGCGACGTGGACAAGTCCGGCGTGCTGCGCGGGCGGATCATCGCCGCGGGCAACGACCCGACCTTCGGCGACTTCCACGCGACGCTCGTGGCGAAGAAGCTGGCCGAGCGCGGCGTCAAGAAGTTCGAGGGCGAGATGGCCGTCACGCCCGACTTCGTCTTCAACTTCACCGACAAGCCGGACGAGGCCGCGCAGCGCCTCGCCAAAGTCGTCAAGCTCAACCCGAAGACCTTCGCCGTGGCGGAAGCGCCCGCGGGCGAGCCGGCGTTCGCGGTGCTCTCGTACCCCCTGAGCGACATACTGCTCTACATGAACGCGCATTCGAGCAACTTCGTCGCCGAGCGCCTGGGCGCGCTGGTGGGCGGGCCGGAGGGCGTGCGCCAGTTCCTCATCGACGACGTGAAGCTCCCGCCGGAGCAGGTGACGCTGGCGACGACTTCGGGGCTGGAAATCAATCGCATGACGCCGCGCGGGCTGGTGGCGGTCATCCGCGCGCTCGACGACGAGGCGCGTCGTCAGGGCTTGGAGTTGGTGGACATCATGGCGGTGGCGAGCGGCGACTACGGCACGCTGCGGCGCAGGATGGTGGGGACGCCGCTCGAAGGCGCGGTCGTGGCGAAGACCGGGACGCTCGTGCACGACGACGGCGGGATGGCGAGCCTCGGCGGGGTCGTCTACACGCAGAAGTACGGCAAGGTCTACTTCGTCGTCCTCAACCAGGGCTCCGGCGTCGCCGAGTCGCGCCAGCTCACCGACCAGCTCCTCGCCGAGATCACGCTCAGCCAGGACATCCCCGCCCCCATCCCCAAACCCGAAAAGCCACGCCACCAGTTGGACAGCACGGACCTGGAAGTGCTTGAGTAGTAACGAAAGCTCGTGAACCGTAACCCGTGACAAGAATGAAGAGCCCGACTTCCTCTTGTCACGGTTTACAGTTTACGGCTCGCGCCCTTCTGCATTTCCCAGAGCATGACGTGTTTGAGGAAGGCGTGGTGCGCGGCGAAGCGTGCGATGGCGAGGCCGGCGAGGCCGTCGCGGAAGCCGCCCTTGAGGATGAAGCTGCGCGCGAAGGCGGCGGGGGCGGCCGTGGCGATGCGCAGCGGCGTCGTGCGGCGGCCGGCCTCGAACATCTGGCGCGCGGAGAGCGGCGCGTAGCGCTCGCCGATCATGCGGTGGTGATGCGCGGCGTCTCGCACGCTGAAGTGTTGGAGGTCGCCCGTCAGAGTCTCGACGCGCGCGCCCGTCTGCATCCTGACGGACTCGTGGATGTGCGCGCCCTCCCAGCGCCCGCGGCGCCGGTCGTAGAAGCGTAGCTGGTAGTCCGGATACCAGCCGCCGCCCTTGATCCAACGCCCCATGTAGAACGAGCGGCGCGCGACGCGGTAGCCGTCGGCGAGCTTTGAGCTCGTCACCGTCGCGCAAGCGCAGGACGCTCGCGCGCAGTTCGTCGGTGACGCGCTCGTCGGCGTCGAGGCTGAAGACCCAGTCGTGTGCGGCGGCTTCGGCGGCGAACTGCTTCTGCGCGGCGAAGCCGGGCCAGTCGCGGACGATGACGCGCGCGCCGCACTCTTCGGCGATCGCGGGCGGTCGTCGTCGGTCGAGCGCGAATCGACGACGAGGATTTCGTCGGCCCACGCGACCGACTCGCACGCCGCGCGGATGTTCTCGGCCTCGTTGAAGGTGATGATGGTGGCGGAGATTTTCAAGGCGTTCAGAGGATACGCAAACGGGCGGGCGAAGAGTAAAGAAGTGCGCGCGTAAAACGAGTGCGGCCGCGGGAGTCAGTCTCCCGCGGCCGCACTTCGTGTGACTCGACCGCCCGTCTACTTCCTGAACCTCTCGGGCGCGACCGGCGAGTCGATGATGACGTTGTTCGAGCGCAGCGTCGTCGAGGTCGCGCGCTGAAGCTCGGCGAGCGCCTTGTTGTAGTCGGTCTGCGCCTGAAGCTCCTGGTTCTGCGCGTTGACGAGCGCGTTCTCGCGCTGGAAGAGGAGGAACGTCGTCGAGCGGCCGACCTGATAGAGACGGCGCTCGCCGGCGAGCTGCTCCTCGGCGCTGCGCAGCGCCGCGCGGGCGGCCAGCACGCGGCGGCGCGAAGTCTCGACCGCCTGGACGGCGTTGCGCACTTCGACCTCGATGATCTGCTCCTGCGAGCGCGTGCGTCGCGGCGAGCTGCTCGCGCTGAATCTGCGCGTAGGCGAGGTTGGCCTTCGCCGTCTTGTTCTTGAAGGGGAGCGAGATGACCGCGCTGACGACGACCTGACGCGTGTCGAAGCTGAAGAGGTTCTGGAGCGTCTGGCCGTAGCCGCCGATGAACTGCTCGGGCAGCGTGATCGCCGCCGGCGGGATGATGGGCACCTCGGCGTCGGGGAGCCCCGCTCTCTGGCGCAGCAGATTGATCTGGTTCAGGAGGAACGCCGACGAACTGGAGCCGGTCACGTCGATGAGCGGCGACGAATCCGTGTTGATGAGGTTCGGGTTGACCGTGCCCGCGAGGCCGTTGGTCGAGATGGTGCCGACGAGGTTCACGCTGCGGCTTCGTCTGGTTCTTGTAGAACTGGAGGTTGATGTCGTTGACATCCTCTTCCAGCCGCAGGCGGCGCATCTCGGGCCGGTTCTCGTGCGCCTCCTTGAGCGCCGTCTCAAGGTTGAGCGGCGCCTCCTCGAACGAGGGCGAGTCGGTCGGCAGCAGCGCCTTCGACCAGTCGGGCGAGAGCGGGTCTTTGATGAGCAGGTTCTTGAGCGTGTTCTCCGCGAACGTCACCTGCTGGTTGGCGAGCAGCAGCGACGACTCGCGGGTCGAAAGCTCGGTCTCGATCTCGGCGCGCTGCAAGGGGGCCGAGGCGCCGGCGGCGACGCTCGCCTCCGTGCGGCGGAAGTTCTCCTGCGCGAGCTTCACGTTCGCGATCTGGTTCTGCTCGTTGCGGAGCGCGAAGACCAAGTCCCAGTAGGCGCTCTGCACCTGCGAGATGACGGCGATGGTGCGCAGGCGGAAGTCCGAGTCGGTCTGTTCGAGCCGCTTGCGCTGGATGCGTATCTGCTGGCGGTTGCGGTCGATGGAGCGGTTGCGCCAGAGGGGCTGCGTGAACTGTGATGCCCTGCGCCGAAGAGTAGAACGGGTTGAGCGAGATGTTGTCGGCCGAGGTCGTCTCGCGCGTGTTGTTGAAGAAGTAGGTGAAGTTGCCGCCGCCCTTGCCGAACTGCTTGTTGACCGTGGCGTCGTTGTTGTAGTCGGTCGTCGTGACGTTGCCGCCCGAGCCCGCGCCGCCGAAGATGTTAGTGACGGGGCGGACGCTGTTGTTGTATCTCGGGCGTGTAGGTGAAGACGGGGTCGAAGACGCCGTTCAGGGCGTTGAGCGTCTGCTCGGCGAGGCGCACGTCGGCGCGCGCGATCTCGATGTCGTTGTTGTTTTCGAGCGCGCGGCGGATGGCCTCGTTCAGCGTGAGCGTGAGCGCGTCGGTGCCGGTCACGCCCGACGCGCACGAGCGAGGGCAGCGGCGGCACGGGGCGCGGCTGCACGACGGGGAAGGTCGGGTCCTGCTCGACCGCGTTCGGGTCAGTCGGCGTCGTCGTTTCGGCCGGCGTCGTCGTTGTCGTCGGCGAGTCGTCGTCTGCTGCGTGGCCGGGTCGGTCTGCGCGGGGTTGGGCCGGGTGGTCGCGGGCGGCTGCGTGCGACGGGGGCCGTCTCGACGCCCGGCGGGTTCTGCGGCGCGGGGCGCGTCGTGCCCGGGGGCGTGCGCGGGTCCTGCGGGTTGCTGCGCGCGCCCGGCGGGACGGTCTGCCGCTGCTCGCGTGCCCGGGCGGGCGGGTCGCGTCGCGCTGCGCGGGCGTCTGCGCCGGCGTGGACTGCGGGACGGCGGCCGTCTCGACGACGAAGGGCTCGCCGACTTTCGTGAAGACCGACCGGGCCGTGCTCGTCGGGCCGTGCGGACTCTCGGCGTCGCTCTCCGCGGGGCGCGGGGCCTCGCTTGTCGGGGCCGGCGCGGACTTGGCGCGCGCCTTACGACCGCGTGGGCACATTCCCAAAAGCGGACACCACGTTCCCGAAAACGAGAAGGGCGCAGAGGAACGTCGAGGGGATGAGGGCGGCGGCCCGCTTCCCGTGTTGATAGACCGACTCTGTTTGACCATTTTCTCTACCTTAAAACTGTCCCGAAGGGGATGCGCGCTATGCATGCGCGCGAGAATGAAAATTCCGAAGCGCGAACTGTCGAAACGGGGTTGCAAACGGCAGGCCGCGGCGCCCTCAAGACCACCTTCAGACGCCGCGCGCGCGAACCTGTGCCTACTACGTCCCGCGCCCGCACGGGGTTTCAAAAACATACATTTAACGCTTCGCGCGTGGACGCCGCGGCGACGAAAGTGCCGGCCGTCGCGCGCACGTGTGAGACGAAGGAGGCCGCCGGAGGGTTCGCTTGACAGTGGGCGCGTGCGGGCTTAGTCTTTCATTCTTTATGAGTCAGCCCTGAAAACTGACAGTGTTCACACGCGCACCGCGACGCGCGAGTTGCGCCGGCGGTGCGTGTGCGTCGCAATTCAGAGATCACGCGTGAGGAGGCTTCCATCACTATGGCAATCAAAGTTGGAATCAACGGCTTCGGGCGCATCGGCCGCAACGTCCTGCGCACCTGCCTCGGCGACAAGGACATCGACTTCGTGGCCGTCAACGACATCACGGACACGAAGACGCTGGCGCACCTCTTGAAGTACGACTCCGTGCTCGGCAACCTCGAAGAGGAGATCGCCGCCACCGAGAACGGCATCCGCGTCGGCTCGCGACGAGTTCCGCGTCTTCGCCGAGAAAGACCCGGCGCTGATTCCGTGGGAGGCGGTCGGCGCCGAGATCGTCATCGAATCGACGGGCCGCTTCACGAACCGCGAGGACGCCGCCAAGCACCTGCGCGGCTCGGTCAAGAAGGTCATCATCAGCGCGCCCGCCAAGAACGAGGACATCACCATCGTCCTCGGCGTCAACGAGGGCACGTACGACCCGGCGGCGCACCACGTCATCTCGAACGCCTCCTGCACGACGAACTGCCTCGCGCCCGTCGCCAAGGTCATCCACGAGAACTTCGGCATCAAGTCGGCGCAGATGACGACGATTCACTCCTACACGAACGACCAGCAGCTCCTCGACCTCCCGCACAAGGACTTGCGGCGCGCGCGCGCCGCGGCGCTCTCGATGATTCCGACCTCGACCGGCGCGGCCAAGGCCGTCGCGCTCGTGCTGCCGGAGCTGAAGGGCAAGTTCGACGGCATCTCGGTGCGCGTCCCGACGCCGAACGTCTCGCTCGTGGACGTGGTGATGGAGGTCGAGAAGGAGATGACGACCGAGGAGGTCAACGCGGCCCTGAAGAACGCCGCCAACGAGGAGCTGCACGGCATCCTCGCCTTCTCGGAAGAGCCGCTCGTCTCGGTGGACTTCCGCAAGAACGACAACTCCTCCATCGTGGACGCCGAGTACACGAAGGTCATCGGCGGCAACCTCGTCAAGGTGCTCTCCTGGTACGACAACGAGTGGGGCTACTCCTGCCGCGTCCGCGACCTCGTCAAGTTCATCGCGGAGAAAAGGACTGTAGAGGCAGTGAATCGTGAATGGTGACAGGTGAAAGATGAAAGCAGTTCGTTCTTGTCGCTTTCACCATTCACGCATTCACCTGTCACTTACGTCACTTATGAAAAAGCTTTCCATCAAAGACCTCGACCTGAAGGGCAAGCGCGTCTTCGTGCGCGTGGACTTCAACGTGCCGGTGAAGGACGGGAAGGTCGGACGACGACACGCGCATCCGCGGCGCGTTGCCGACCATCGAGTACGCGACCGCGCAGGGCGCGCGCGTCATCCTCGCCTCGCACCTGGGGCGGCCGAAGGGCGAGCGCGTCGAGAAGTACTCGCCTGCGCCCCGTGGCCGAGCATCTGTCGGAAGTGCTCGGGCAAGCCGGTCGCCTTCGCGGAAGACTGCGTCGGCGAGAAGGCCGAGGCGGCGGTCGCGCAGCTGAAGGACGGCGACGTGCTGCTGCTCGAAAACCTCCGCTTCCACAAGGAGGAGGAGGAGAACGACGACGGGTTCGCGAAGCAGTTGGCCGAGCTGTCGCGACGGGCTCTACGTGAACGACGCGTTCGGCGCGGCGCACCGCGCGCACGCCTCGACCGCGGGGATCACGAAGCACGTCGAGAAGCGCGGCCGCCGGGCTCTTGATGGAGAAGGAGCTTGAGTACCTCGGGCGCGCGTTGCAACAACCCGGAGCGGCCGTTCGTCGCCATCCTCGGCGGCGCGAAAGTCTCGGACAAGATTCCCGTCATCAACTCGCTCATCGAGCCGCCACGTGGACAAGATTCTCATCGGCGGCGCGATGGCCTACACCTTCTTCAAGGCCGAAGGCTTCAACACGGGCAAGTCGCTCGTCGAGGACGAGATGCTGGACACGGCGCGCGAGATCAAAGACGCGCGCCGAGGCCGAGGGCGTCAAGCTCGTCCTTCCGACCGACCATCAGGTCGTGGACAGCTACGACCCGCTCAACAGCCGCAAGACCATCCCCGTCGAGTTCACCAACCAGGGGCTCGTCGGCCTCGACATCGGCCGCGAGACGGTCGCGCTCTTCGCGCACGAGATTGAGGGCGCGAAGACCATCATCTGGAACGGCCCGATGGGCGTCTTCGAAGAGAAGGGTTTTGAAGAGGGAACCGTCGGCGTCGCGCTCGCCGTGGCCGAGGCGGCCGAGCAGCGGCGCGACGGTCATCGTCGGCGGCGGCGACTCGGTCTCCGCCATCCAGCAGGCCGGCGTCGCCGACAAGATCACGCACATCTCGACGGGCGGCGGCGCCACCCTCGAATTCCTCGCCGGGGACGAGCTGCCCGGCGTCGCGGCGTTGAATGACAAGTAGCTTAAGAAGATTGCAATGATGCCAAGAGACGTTGAGCATGAGAAAACCTGTCATCGCCGGAAACTGGAAGATGTACAAGCTGATCGCCGAGTCGGTGCAGACGGCGGTCGAGCTTGAAGCCCGCTGGTGGCGAACGCGAACCACTGCGAGGTGGTCATCGCGCCGGTCTTCACGGCGCTTGAAGACGGTGGCCGACCGGCTCGAAGGCTCGAACATACACGTCGCGGGGCAGGACTGCTCGACCGAGTCGAAGCACGGGGCGCACACGGGCGAGGTCGCGGCCGACATGCTGCAGCGACGCGGGCGCGTCGCACGTCATCGTCGGCCACTCCGAGCGGCGGCAGTTCTACCACGAGACCGGACGACTTCGTGAACCGCAAGGCGCTGGCCGCGCTCAAGGCGGGGCTGACGGTCATCGTCTGCGTCGGCGAGACGCTGGAGCAGCGCGACGGCGGCGTGGCCGAAAGCGTCGTGAAGGGGCAGGTCGAGGGCGGCCTGCGCGATTTGACAGCCTCCGACCTCGAACGTATCATTGTCGCCTACGAACCGGTCTGGGCCATCGGGACGGGACGTACAGCGACGCCGGAGCAAGCGCAGGAGATGCACGCGTTTGTCCGGCGCGTTTTCGCGGGTAGGTTCTCGCAGGAAGCGGCCGCCGCGCTCCGCATCCTCTACGGCGGCTCGGTCAAACCCGACAACATCGCGGGACTGATGAAACAGCCGGACGTGGACGGCGCGCTCGTCGGCGGCGCGAGCCTGGAGGCCGAGTCGTTCGCGAAGATTGTTAATTACGACAGGTAAGTTCGGAATCGAGGTCATAAAAGTTTTGCTCAGCTATCTTCTCTACGGACTCTTTCATCCTGGCCTGCATCGTGCTGGTCGTCTCGGTGCTCTTGCAGCCGGGCAAGGCCGACGCGGGCTCGCTCTTCACCAGCTCGATCTCTTCAGCACGGCCTTCGGCCCGCGCGGGACGCAGACCATCCTCGCCAAGATCACCGTCGGCGCGGCCGCGACCTTCTTCATCGTGGCGCTGCTGCTCGGCTTCGGCGTCGGCGGCGGCCAGCGCTCGCTGATGGAGGGCGGCGTCGCCCCGCAGGCGACCCCGACCCCGGCGGCGAGCCCCGCGCCCGCCGAGGGTGCTGCTCCGGCCGCTTCGCCCGCCGCGCAGCCGCGAGGGCGCCAACGCCCGCGGCCGCGCCGGCGGCGAGCCCCGCGGCGACGCCCGCGACCACGGCCAGCCCCGCGACGAAGTAAGCGTTGTCAAGGCGCACGCGGCCCTGAGGCCGACTTGAACGGCGCCGGTGTTATTTGTTAGTCTGCATGTCAGACCCCGAGCGGAAGTGGCGGAACTGGTAGACGCGCACGTTTGAGGGGCGTGTGAGGCAACTCGTGGGGGTTCGAGTCCCCCCTTCCGCATCAAAGCCACAAAAGGCCGTAAGCCGGTAAACCGTCAAGCCGTGACAAGAGAAGAGGCATGCTCTTGCATCATTGTCACGGTTGACGGTTTACGGCTCTACGGCCTTTATCGTTTGTCGCTTCCGAGCGCCGGCTGGTAAACTCGGCAGCTCCCGCGGGGCTTGTTGCATGTTTCTTAACTCGCCGTCCAAAGTCGCGAATGTTTCTGCCGGCCGTCGCCGCGTTCCTGCTGACGCTCGCGGCCGCGGCGCCGCTGTGCGCGCAGTCGGGCGAGGCGAACTACCCGACGCCGGTCTTCGCGAGCGAGTTGAGCGGGCGCATCGCGCCGCGCGACGTGGGCGACGCGCGCCGCACGCGCCACTTCTACACTCTTCCGCGGCACGGAGGGCGACCTCGTCGTCAACCTCGAAACGACGGAACTGCTCGGCGACGTGGACGTGTTCCTGGCGAACGGCTTCCGGCCGCTCGTCAAGTTCACGCTCTTCGGCGACGCGGCGCGTCTCTCGAAGAGCTTCTACCTGCGGAAGGAGGAGACGCTCGTCCTGCGCGTCGAGGCGCGCGCCGTCGGCGACGTGGAGGGCACGTACCGCATCACCTTCGGCGGCTCGTTCCTGCCCGCCCCGCCCGAGCTTGCGAACCAGACTCAGCCGGAGGCGCCGACGCTCTCTTCGACCGAGCCGGCGCGGGAACACGCGCCGCGTCACCTCGACCGGCGCGCGCATCGAAGAGCCGAGGGTCGAGCCCACGCCCGCAGCGGAGACGGCCAACGCCGAACCCACCCCCGCGCCGACGCCCACGCCGGAAAGGGCGACGGGGCGCAGTTCAACCGCCAACAGGCGCGGCAGGAACACGCGCCCCGCGCCCACAAGGCCGCGCCCGACGCGAGAGCGCCGACACGGCCCCGACACCGACCGAGGCGAAGCCGCCCGAGGAGACCGCCGACACTCCCGCGCCGACGCCGAGAAGCCGCGCCGACCCCTCCGCGCCGCCGCGGCACACGCAACACGCGGCGCGGCTCCGCGCGCGAGAGCGCCGGGGCGAGGACGACGGCCGAGCCTCCGCACAGCCAACCGCCGCGCCGCAGCCGCACCGCCCGCGCCGACGCAGCGGCTCATCATCGTCACCAAAGACGGCGAGACGCTTGAGCGCGACATGAGCGGCGTCCGCCGCGTGACGGTCGAGAACAATCAGGTCGTCATCGTCGGCCGCGACGGCAAGGTCACGCGCCGCCCGCTCGCGGACATCCTCCGCATGTCCATCGAGCCCTGAAGACGATTCGAGATTTCGGAATTGAAATTATTTCTCTTCCGTTCCGCCCCGAACTGTTTATAATCCCTCTCGCTCCTCGGTTCTCTTTCTCGTTTCCAGTCCGCATGGCAGGTCGTTCCAACAACAGCAGGGGCGGAAAACCCTCGGCCGCGCGCCCGGTCTTCCCCTTCACGGCCATCGTCGGCCAGGAGGAGATGAAGCTCGCGCTGCTGCTTGAACGTCGTCGCGCCCGCGGTCGGCGGCGTCCTCGTCACGGGGCACCGCGGGACGGGGAAGTCGACGGCCGTGCGCGCGCTCGCAGACCTCCTGCCGCAGCTCGACACCGTGCGCGGCTGCGCCTACAACTGCGACCCCGCGGACGCAGACGCGCTGTGCGACGACTGCGCCGCGCGCCTCTCGTGCGGGCGAGAGTCTCGGGCGCGAGCGCGAGGGCGTGCCCGTCGTCGAACTCCCGCTCGGCGCGACCGAAGACCGCGTGTGCGGCACCATCGACCTCGGGCGCGCGCTTGCAGGAGGGCGTGAAGGCGTTCGAGCCGGGGCTGCTCGCGCGCGCCAACCGCGGCTTCCTCTACATCGACGAGGTGAACCTGCTCGAAGACCACCTCGTCGATCTGCTCCTCGACGTGGCCGCGACGGGGCGCAACCGCGTCGAGCGCGAAGGCGTCTCGGCCGAACACCCGGCGCGCTTCGTGCTCGTCGGCTCCGGCAACCCCGAGGAGGGCGAGCTGCGGCCGCAACTGCTCGACCGCTTCGGCCTCTGCGTCGAGGTCGAGACCGAGAAGGATTTAGACAGCCGCGTCCTCATCGTCGAGCGGCGCGAAGCGTTCGACCGCGACCCCGCGGCCTTCAACCTTTCGACTCAGACGGAGCAGGCGCGTCTCCGCCGTCGCGTCGCGCGCGCGGCCGCGCTCTACGCAGAAGTGGAAGTCCCGCGCGCGGTGCTGCGTCAGGCCGCGGAGCTGTGCCTGCGGCTCGGCGTGGACGGCCACCGCGGCGAGATAACGTTGACGCGCGCGGCGCGCGCGCTCGCCGCGCTCGAAGGGCGGCGCGCGGTGACGGCCGCCGACGTGCGCAGGGTGGCGCCGATGTCGCTCCGCCACCGCCTCCGCCGCGACCCGCTCGAACAGGGCGGCGGCGGCGCACGCGTCGAGCGGGCGGCCGAAGAGGTCTTCGGCGATGACGAAGCCGAGTCTGAAGCCGCATCCTCCGGCGACGGCACGCGACGCACGCCCGCGTCGCTTCAACGGTCAGAGATGAAGCGTCGGACGAAGCGGGTAATGATGAGAAGACCGTTGTCCCGCCTCCCGCGGAAGTCGGCCTGAGGCCGGACGCGCTCGCGCAGAAGTGAAGCTAAGAGTCGCGCGCGGCGTCTAAACAGCGCGTCGGCGCCCGGCCCGGCGGCGTGCGGGTTCGGGCGGCTCGACCTTCTCCGCGCGCGGCCGTTACGCGGGGGCGACGCCGTCGAAGTCTGAAGGCGCGCGGGTCGCGCTCGACGCGACGCTGCGCGCCGCGGCGTTCAGCTCGCGCCACGAACGTGACGCGCGGTTCCGCGTCGCGCCGGAGGCGCTTCGATACAAGCGTTCAACGGAGCAGGGCGGGCACGCTCTTCATCTTCCTCGTGGACACGTCGGGCAGCATGGCCCTGAACCGCATCGAGCAGGCGAAGGGCGCGCTCGCGCAACTGCTCAGACGTTCTTACGTCAACCGCGACCGCGTCGCGCTGGTCGTCTTCCGGGGCGGCGGCGCGGAGTTGCTGCTCCCGCCGTCCTCGTCCGTCTCAAGGGCTCGCGCGCTGCTCGACGCGCTGCCCGTCGGCGGCGCGCACGCCGCTCGCCGTCGGGCCTCCTGCGCGCCCTCGAAGTCGCGCGCCGCGCCGAGATGGCGGGGGCGCGCAGAGTCCGCCTCGTCGTCTTCACCGACGGCCGCGCGAACGTTCCGCTGGCGGATGAGAGTGGTGGGGACAGAGCGTCGCGGAGGGAGCGGATCAGGCGGGAGATTGCTTCGCTCGGCGCGTCGCTCGCGCGGGCGTGCGACGCGTCGCGTGGTCGTGGATACGCAGGGCCGCTTCACTCGACGGCGGCGAGGCGCGCGCGCTCTCCGAGCGCGCTCGGCGGCGGCTACGTGCGTCTGCCGCAGTTGTTGTCGGAGACGAGTGTCGGACGTTTACTTCGATGAGTAGACCGCAGAGCGACAAGTCGAACGAAGAGCGTGACCGCCGCGTCCTCGAACTGTGGGAGCGGGTCGTGGAGGTCGAGCAGCGTCTGATACCGACGGGGCTGCACGTCTTCGGCCGCGCGGCGGGCGAGCGCGAGTGCGCCGACCTGCTGCGCGCCGTCGCCTCCTTCGACCGCCCCGAGTGCGGCGCGCGCTCGCTCGACGACCTCGTCGCGGAAGGTCTCGGCCTCGGCGTCGTACGAAGCGACTCCTCAGAGACAAGTCCGACGAGGGCTGGCGTGCGCGCGCGCGCGTTGACGAGGCCGTGCGCGCCTCCGTCGAGCTGTTCATGCGCGAAGGCGACGGCGGCCGCGTGCGACCTGCTCGAATGAGACGGCGCGGGTCGACACGCGACGAGTCTCGCAAAGTCTTCGAGCTGCTGGCGAAGATAAGGGAGCAGCTTAAGACGAGCGGCGAGCTGGACGGGCTCGCGCGCGCGCTCCGCGGCGAGTACGTCGAGCCCGGGCCGGGCGCGGACATCGTGCAGAACCCGTCCATCCTGCCGACGGGGAGGAACACGCACGCCGTCAACCCTTACGCCGTCCCTTCGCACGCGGCCTACGAGCGCGCGGGCCGGGTCGTGGACACGCTGCTCGCACGCCACCGCGCCGAGCACGGGCGACAGCCGCGCGCGATGGCGCTCGTGCTGTGGGGCCTGGACAACATCAAGACGCAGGGCGAGGGCGTCGCGCAGGCGTTGCGGCTCCTCGGCGTGCGGCCCGTGCGGGATTCGCTGAACCGCGTGACGGAGGTCGAGCCCGTCGCCGCTCGGAGAACTCGGGCGCGCGCGCGTGGACGTGGTGATGACCGTCTCGGGCATCTTCCGCGACCTGTTCGGCGCGACGATGATGCTGCTCGACAAGGCCGTGCGCTGCGTGGCCGAGCTGGACGAGCCCGACGAGCTGAACCCCGTCCGCGCCAACGTCCGCGCGCGCGTCGCGGAGGAGGGCTGCTCGTTCGAGGAGGCGCAGCTCCGCGTCTTCTCGAACGCGCCGGGCAGCTACGGCACCAACGTCAACTTCATGGTGATGGACTCGCAGTGGGAGAGCGCGGACGCTCTGGGCGACCTCTTCGTCACGCGCAAGTGTTTCGCCTACGGCCGCGGGCGCGACGGGCGCGCGCTCGAAGGCCGCGAGGCGCGCGGCGCCCTGTCCCGCGCACTCTCAAGCGTCGAGGCCGACGTACCAGAACGTGGACTCGTTCGAGATAGGCATCACGGACGTTGACCACTACTTCGAGTACCTCGGCGGCGTCTCGAAGGCCGTCGAGCGGCACGCGCAGGCGCGCCCGACCGTCTACCTCTCCGACGCCCTCTCGCGCGACGCGCGCGTGCGCACGCTCGCCGAGATGGTGCGGCTTGAGACGCGCGCCAAGACTCTGAACCCGAAGTGGTACGAGGGGATGCTCGGCCACGGCTTCCGCGGCGTCGCGGAGATCGAGAGCCACGTCACGAACACCTTCGGGTGGAGCGCGACGGCCGACGCCGTGGACGGCTGGGTCTACGACGAGGTGGCGCGGACCTACGTGCTCGACGAAGAGATGCTGGAACGTCTGTCGCGCCTCAACCCGCACTCGGCGCGCTCGCTCGTCGCGCGCCTGCTCGAAGCAGAGGGGCGCGGCTTCTGGGAGGCGGAGGCCGGCGTCGTCGAACGGCTGCGCGAAGCCTTCTCCGACCTCGAAGACCGCATCGAGGGCGTCGCATGAAGATAACCGCGCTCATCGTCGGCTCAAGCCTGCTCGGCCCGCTGCGGCGCGCGGAGGAGAGATAAACCGGCGGCACGCGGCGGGCCTGACCGTCTGCGCGCACAACTTCGGCGCGCCGCTCGACGAGGCGGAGTGGGCGGCGGTCGAGCGCGACCTGAGCGGGTCGGAGATCGTCTTCGTCATACACGTCACCGACGGCGAGAACGCCGACGCGTTTGATCGAGCTGCTCGAACGCGGAGCTGAGTCGGGCGCGCGCGGTCGTCGTCATCAACTGCATGCCGGAGCTGATGCGGCAGACGCGCATGGGGAGCTTGAGCTTCGGGGCGCGAGCGGCCGAGTCGGCGGGCGAGGGCGAAGGGCGGCGAGGGGCGCGCGCGTCGTCTGTTGAAGAGCGTCGGGTCGTGGATGGGCGAGCAGGCGCGCGCGCGCGCGGAAGGGCGGGCGTCGAAGCACACGCAGTACCTTAAGCTCGTCGAGCGCATGCCCGCGCTGCTGCGCTTCGTGCCGAACGCGGGGCGCCTGCGCGACCTGAAGCACTACCTCTACCTCTTCTGCTACTTCCTGCAACCGACGCCCGCGCAACGTCACTTCGATGCTGCTCTACGCGCTGAAGCATTACGGCGGCGACGCGCGTCTCGTCGAACGTGAAGGTGCCGCCGCCCGAGAGCGTGCCCGGCCGTCGGCGTCTACCACCCGGACGCCGCGCACGATCTTCGAGAGCTTCGAGGCGTACCGCCGCTGGTACGACGCGCGCGCGCGCGAGAACGGGACCCGCCGCTCGAAGCGTCGAAGACGGTCGGGCTGCTGCTCATGCGCACGAACGTCGTGAGCGGCACGCGGCGCCACTACGACGCGCTGTCCGCGCCGTCGAGCGCGAGGGGCTGGCCGCGCTCCCCGTCATCTCGACCTTCATGGACAACCGCGACGCGTGCTCGAGCTTCTTCGTCGAGGAGGGACGGCCGCGCGTCAGTCAGATAGTCTCGCTGACGGGCTTCAGCTTCGTCGGCGGGCCGGCGATGAACGACAGCGAGGCGGCCGTCGAGTTTCTGAAGGGGTTGAACGTGCCTCTGCGCTCGGCCGTGAGCCTCGACGTGCAGACGATTGAGTCGTGGCGCGATTCGCAGACGGGGCTCAACCCCGTGCAGGCCGGGATGCAGGTCGCCATCCCCGAGATCGACGGCGCGACCGAGCCCTTCGTCTACGGCGGGATGCCGGCCGGCGGGCGTCGAGCCGGCCGCGCTCGAAGAGCGCTGCACGCGCATCGCGCGGCGCCTGCGGCGCTGGAACCGGCTCCAGACGCGAGGAGCGCAGAGGGTTGAAGCTCGCGCTCGTCCTCTTCTGCTTCCCGCCGAACAAGGGGAACATCGGCACGGCCGCCGACCTCGACGTCTTCCCGAGCCTGCACGAGATACTTCGACGTCTGAAGCGCCGACGGCTACGACGTCGAAGTGCCCGCCGACGCGGACGCGCTGCGCGAGTTGGTGCTGGGCGGAAACTCCGAGAGCTTCGGGGCGGTGGCGAACGTCGCTTACCGGATGAACGTGGACGAGTACCTGCGGCTCTGCCCTTACGCTGCGGAGATCGAGGCGGAGTGGGGCGCGGCGCCGGGTCGCATCAACACGTTCGGGCGCGACCTGCTGATTCAGGGCGTGCGCCTCGGCAACGTCTTCGTCGCCGTGCAGCCGACCTTCGGCTACGAGGGCGACCCGATGCGCCTGCTCATGTCGCGCGGCGGCGCGCCGCATCACGGCTTCGCCGCGCTCTACACGTACCTCGAAAAAGTCTTCGGCGCCGACGCGGTCGTGCACGTCGGGACGCACGGCGTCGCTTGAGTTCATGCCCGGCAAGCAGGTCGGGACTCTCGGGCGAGTGCTGGCCCGACCGCTTGATTGGAGAGCTGCCGCACGTCTATCTTTACAGCGTCAACAACCCGTCGGAAGGTTCGATCGCCCGGCGTCGTTCTTACGCGGGGCTCGTCTCGTACCTGACTCCCCCGGTCGAGGACGCGGGTCTCTACCGAGAGCTCGCTTCACTGAAAGAACTCCTGCGCGCCTACCGCCAGTCGGCCGACGAGCGGGAGCGCGAACAACTCTACTCGGCGATCGAAGAGAAGGCCGGCGCGCTTCACTTCGCCGCGGAGTAGGGCAGACCGTCAAAGCGTTTCGACGAATAAGGGAGGGGAGTATGTCTCGTCGTGTTCTGCTGCGCGACGATTCTTCGTCGCCGCCCTGCCTGTCTCCTCACGTCCGTTTCACTCAACCCGTTCGAGTCTCCGGTCGCGCTCGCGCAGACCTCGGAGGCCCCGACGCTCGCGCTCGGCACGCCCGTCAAGGCGGCTCAGCTCGCCCGTCGGCATCGGGCACGCGGGCGACGGGTCGGGCCGCCTCTTCGTCGTCGAGCAGGGCGGGCGCATCCGCATCGTCAAGAGCGGCGCGCTACAGCCGACGCCGTTCCTCGACATCTCGACGCGCATCAGCTCGGGCGGCGAGCGCGGCCTGCTCGGCCTCGCCTTCCCGCAGGACTACGCGCGCAAGGGATACTTCTACGTCAACTACACGAACCCGGCGGGCGACACCGTCATCTCGCGCTTCCGGCGCAGCGCGTCGAACGCAGACGCGGCCGACCCCGCGAGCGAGCAGATCACTCCTCACCGTCGCGCAGCCCTTCGCCGAACCACAACGGCGGGCAGCTCGCCTTCGGCCCCGTCGACGAGATGCTCTACGTCGGCATGGGCGACGGCGGCGCCGGCGGCGACCCCGGCAACCGCGCGCAGAACCCGGCGGAACTGCTCGGCAAAATCCTGCGCATCGACACGGAGACCGGGGCGGCCGTACACGTACACCTCGCCGGCCTCGAACCCCTTCGTCACGACGCGCGGGTTTCCGCCCCGAAATCTGGGCGCTCGGCGTGCGCAACCCCTGGCGCTTCTCGTTCGACCGCTCGACCTTCGACCTCTTCATCGCCGACGTGGGGCAGGGCTCGTGGGAGGAGATTGACTTCCAGCCCGCGTCGAGCCGCGGCGGCGAGAACTACGGCTGGCGCATCATGGAGGGCGACGCACTGCTTCAACCCGAACCCTTGCAGCGTGACGGGGCTGACGCTGCCCATCGTGGAGTACAACCACTCGGCGGGCGACTGCTCGGTGACGGGCGGCTACGTCTACCGCGCCGCGACCTACCCGCGCATGCAGTGGGCTCTACTTCTACGGCGACTTTTGCTCCGGCCGCATCTGGTCTTTGAAGAGAGACGGGCAGCGCGTGGCAGAACACGCTGCTGCTCGACACGTCGATTCAAATCTCCGCCTTCGGCGAGGACGAGGCGGGGAACCTCTACGTCGCGAGCTACGGCGGCGGCGACATCTACCCGCTCGTGGACAACGGCCCGACGCTCCCGCCGGCCGTGACGCCGACGCCCGAAATCATAGTTCGGCAGCCCGGCCGTCAGCATCGACGAGAGCGTCGGGCGCCGCTTCGATACCCGTCCTCCGCTCGGGGGACAGCGACCGTGGACATCTACGTCGATTACGCGACGGCAGACGGGACCGCCTCCTCAGCGCAGCGACTACACGGCCGCGCGCGGCACGCTCCACTTCGCGCCGGGCGAGACGCATCAAGACGTTCAACGTGCTCGTCACCTAACGACGACACCGACGAGACGCGAGCGAGACCTTCACGCTGACGCTCGGCAACCTCGTCGCCAGCCGCGGGGCGATTGAGAGCGTCCCGAGCCGGACGTCACGCGATTCAGGACGACGACGCGGCGACGAGCACCGACAACCCCATCGACCGCTCCGACTTCTTCGTCCGCCAGCACTACCTCGACTTCCTCAACCGCGAGCCCGACGCCGCCGGCCTGCAGTTCTGGATACAGGGCATCGAGTCGTGCGGCGCCGACGCCGGATGCCGCGAGGTGAAGCGCATCGACACGAGCGCGGCCTTCTTCCTCTCCATCGAGTTTCAGGAGACGGGCTACCTCGTCTACCTCCTGCACAAGGCCGCGTTCGGCAACGTGCCGGGGACGCCCGTGCCCGTCAGGCTCTCGGACTTCCTGCGCGACACGCAGGAGATCGGCCGCGGCGTCATCGTCGGGCAGGACGGTTGGCCCGCGCGGCTTGAGTCGAACAAGCGCGACTTCGTCAACGCCTTCGTCGAGCGCGCGGCTTTCGTCAATCTCTACTCGACGGGGCAGACGCCGACGCAGTTCGTCGACGCGCTCAACACGAACGCGGAGTTCGCGCTCACGCCGGCCGAGGTCACGGACCTCGCCGCGCGTCTCGCCGACGGCCGCGAGACGCGCGCCAGCGTGCTGCGCCGCGTCGCGGAGGACGCGGACTTCCGCGCCGCCGAGTTCAACCGCGCCTTCGTGCTGATGCAATACTTCGGGTACCTGCGGCGCGACCCGGACGCTTCGCCGAACACGAATTTCGACGGCTACAACTTCTGGCTCGGCAAGCTCAACGACTTCGGCGGCGACTACCGCAAGGCGGAGCTGGTCAAGGCTTTCCTCGCGTCCATCGAGTACCGCCAGCGCTTCAGGCCGTAGACTGAAGTGAGCGCCAGCGGCGATTCAGGGCCGAACGTAAAATGGAGGGAGAGTTATGCGCCGGAAGTATTTCTTCGCGGTCTTGTTCGCGGTCGCGGTCGTGCTGTGCTGCGCCGATTTCCGGACGGCCGTCGTCCCGCGCGCCGGCGCGCAGAGTGCGCTGCCTCAAATCGCGCTCGTCTCGCCCGTCGGCGGCCTCGCGTCGCCCGTGGGGATAGTCAACGCGGCCGACGGCTCGAACCGGCTCTTCATAGTCGAGCAGGGCGGCCGGATTCGCGTCATCAAGAACGGCGCGCTGCTCTCGACGCCGTTCCTGAACATCACGGGGCGCATCGGCACGGGCGGCGAGCGCGGACTGCTCGGCCTCGCCTTCCCGCCCGGCTTCGCGACCACGCAGCGTTTTTACGTCTACTACACGAACGGCTCGGGTGACATCGTCATCGCGCGTTACCGCGTCAGCTCGGGGAACGCCGACGTGGCCGACGCTGCCAGCGAGCAGGTCATCATCACCATCCCGCACCCGGGGCAGTCCAATCACAACGGCGGGCAGTTGGCCTTCGGCCCGCAGGACGGCTTTCTCTACGCGGGTACGGGCGACGGGGGCTCGGGCGGCGACCCGCCCAACAACGCGCAGAACACGAACGTGCTGCTCGGCAAGCTTCTCCGGCTCGACGTGGAGACAGCAAACCCGACCACCTATACGGTCCCGCCCACGAACCCCTTTGTCGGGCGTGCGGGCTTCCGACCCGAAATCTGGGCGCTCGGCGTGCGTAACCCGTGGCGCTTCTCGTTCGACCGCCAGACCGGCGACCTCTACGTCGCCGACGTGGGGCAGGGGAATTCCGAAGAGATAGACTTTCAACCGGCCGCGAGCGTCGGCGGCGAGAACTACGGCTGGCGCGTGATGGAAGGCTTCCACTGTTACCCGCCGGGCACGACGACGTGTAACCAGACGGGTCTGACGCTGCCCGTGCTTGAGTACGACCACTCGGCGGGCGACTGCTCGGTGACGGGCGGCTACGTCTACCGGGCCGCGGCGTATCCGCGGATGCAGGGGCTCTACTTCTACGGCGACTTCTGCACGGGCCGCATCTGGGCGCTGCGGCGCGTGTCTTCCGTCTGGCAGAGCAGCCTCCTGCTCGACACGAGCTTCAACATCACGGCCTTCGGCGAGGACGAGGCCGGCAACCTCTACGCGGCCAGCTACGGCACGGGCCAAATCTACTCGGTCGTGGACACGCCGCCGACCGTCTCGATCAACGACGTGTCCGTGACGGAAGGGAGCGGCGGCCAGACCGCCGCCACGTTCGCCGTCACGCTCGCGCGCGCGCCCGACTCTGCCGTGAGCGTGAGCTACCACACTTCCGACGGGACTGCCGCGGCGCCCGGCGACTATCAGGCGGCGAGTGGGAGCGTGACCGTCAACCCCGGCCAGACCACCGCCAGCGTCGTCGTGCAGGTCAACGGCGACACTTTGGACGAGCCGGACGAGGTCTTTAACATCACCCTCGACGGCGTCACAGGCCCCGCGGTGCTCGCCGACGCGCAGGGCGTCGCTTTCATCCTCGACGACGACAACTCCGCGACGCCGACGCCTACCCCGACCGATCTGACCGGCTTACAGTACTACCCGCTGGCGCACCCGGTGAGGCTGTTGGACACAAGGCCGGGCACGTCCGCCTGCCACACGCCCGGCGCGCCGCTGGGCGGGGGCACGACCCGGACGCAGCCGGCCGCCGTCACCTGCGACGGCCTCAACATCCCTGCGACGGCCCTGGCCGTGGTCGGGAACGCGACCGTCACCTCCCCGGCCGCGGGCGGCTACATCACGCTCTACCCGTCGGGCGCCGCACTCCCCACGGTCTCGAACCTCAACTACAACGCGGGGCAGACCGTGCCGAACGCCTTCACCGTCGGGCTCGGCTCCGGGGGCTCCTTCGACATCTACACGCCGACCCAGACACACTTCGTCGTCGATATCGCGGGCTACTACGCGCCGCCCGGTCAGGGTGGACTCTACTATCACCCGCTGCCCCAACCCGTTGAGGCTCCTCGACACGCGCGTCGGCACGTCGGCCTGCGACGCGCCCGGCGCCCCGCTCCAAGCCAACACCTCAAGGACGGAGACGGCCCGCACCACCTGCGGCGGCGTCATCATCCCGAACGACGCGCTGGTCGTCGTCGGCAACGCGACGGTGGTCAACCAGCGGGCCGGCTCCAGCACGGGCCACGTGACGCTCTACCCCTCGGGTACGGCGTTGCCGAACGCCTCGAACCTCAACTATGTGGCGGGGCAGGTCGTGCCCAACGCTTTCGCGGTCGGGCTCGGCGCGGACGGCGCCTTTAACATCTACGCCGCGACCACCGTGGACTTCGTCGTGGACGTGACCGGCTACTACAGCGCGAGCGCGGCCGTGGATAGCAACGGTCTGTCGGGGCTGCTCTTCTACAGCCTCCCGACGCCGGTGCGCCTGCTCGACACGAGGCCGGGCGTGACGGCGTGCCAGAATCCCGGCGCGCCGCTCGTGGCGGGCGGCGTGCGGACGCAGGGCGCGCGGATGACCTGCGGCGGGGTGACGGTGCCGTCATCGGCGCTGGCCGTCGTCGGCAACGCGACGGTGGTCAACCAGCGGGCCGGCTCCAGCACGGGCCACGTGACGCTCTACCCCTCGGGTATGGCGTTGCCGAACGCCTCGAACCTCAACTATGTGGCGGGGCAGGTCGTGCCCAACGCCTTCGCGGTCGGGCTCGGCGCGGACGGCGCCTTCAACATCTACGCCGCGACCACCATCGACTTCATCGTAGACCTCGCAGGCTACTTCGCGCCGTAGGGGTTAGGGGCGATGCGGAATGATGAAGGCGGAATGATGAATTGAAGACAGTTCTTAATTCATCATTCCGCCTTCATCATTTCTGCCCGCCCTTCCTCACGGTCGGGCTTCCGCCTCAGATATGGCGCGTCGAAACTCTTCGGCGGTGAGGCGGTGTTTGAAGGCGTGTGTGCCGTCGATGAGGACGACGGGGATGTCCCAGCCGTAGCGGCGAGTTAGTTCGGGGTCTGAAAGAATGTCCACCTCCTCGAACGTGTAGAGCCCGGCGCAGCCCGCACGGGCCATCTCGGCCCGCGCCTCTGTCGCAGAGGTGGCAGCCGGGTTTGGTGTAGAAGACGACGTGTGGTTTGACTGACATTTTCTGCCTCCCGAGGGCTCAGGTCGCCGGAATCGAGCGCGCTCTCGACTCTGCAAACTCCGCCCACGTAGTAAAAAATAAACCTTGCCACGCGGGGGGCGGAAAGGGTATAAAGGCAGCCGAAGCCAAGCCATTTTAATCTGTTATTCTGGCGCGGCGCACTTCATGTCACGCACAAGCATTTGAATCCACGCGCGGAAAGTCGAGCCCAAAGCTCTTCTGCGGTGAATTGTACCGTCTCGCGCATGGCCTGCACCTGAAGCCTCGGCTTGTTGACGAGTTCTCAAGTCAAAGCTAACTGAAGGGAGGTCGCGGCGTGGATCAGAACGACAATCCAACTCCGCCCGCCGAGAGTGCATCCGGCACTCAGGGGAACGAACAAGGGGACAAGACGGGGGCTGAAGAGCAGGCCGAGGGCGCGCGTCCCTCGGTCTCGGAGCTGCTCGCCGCCGCGCGCGGCGATGTCGTCAAGCGCGAGCCCGGCACGACCGCGGAGCGCACGCCCGTGACGCCGCCCGCGCGCCGCGCTTCTTCGGGGACGGTCGCCGCCGACGCGCCCGCGGGCGACACGCCCGCCAAGTCTTTCCCGGCCGCGACCCCGCCCGCCGCGCGCGTCGCGCCCGCCTCCGGCGCCTCGAAGACCACCTCGACTCCCACGCCCTCCGTCAACGCCGGCGTCGCGAAGGCCGTCGCGGCCAAGCCGCCGCGCGAAGCCGCCCGCCGCCGGCCCGCTCGTGCAGAGCCTGCCCGACCCTTCGGTCAATCAAGTTGCGCCGCTGTATCGTCTGGGCGAGCGTCTTCGGCTTCCTCGCCGTCGCTCGGCGCCGTCGATGACGCGCTTCTTCCTGCCGCGCGCCATCTTCGAGCCTTCGAGCATCTTCCGCATCGGCTTCCCCGGCGACTACGCGCTCGGCGTGGACACGAAGTGGCAGCAGCAGTACCGCATCTGGGTCGTCCGCAACTCGGAGCGGCTGTTCGTCGTCTACGCGCGCTGCACGCACCTCGGCTGCACGCCCGACTGGAAGGCGAGCGAGAACAAGTTCAAGTGCCCGTGCCACGGCAGCGGCTACGACAGCGAGGGCGTCAACTTCGAGGGCCCCGCGCCGCGCCCGATGGACCGCGCCGAGATCAAGCTCGACGCCGAGGGCCAGCTCGTCGTCAACACCGGCAAGCTCTACGACTGGCAGAAGGGCGGCACCAATCACTTCAACGACGACGGCGCCTACATCCGAGTCTGAACGTTAGTGCCAGCTGAACGAGCGCGACGAGTCGGAAGCGTCCAGCTATCGCATCAGCGACCAGCTATCAGCTCGAAGCTGAGGAGGTCGTAATGGAGCCTGAACGACCCGAGGGGAACGGCGACGGCCAGCTCGCGCCGCAGGGCAAAGGCGCGGGGGTCGTGGCGCGCGCGCGCGCACAGGGCGCTCGCGCTGAAGGAGCGCGCCGAGGCCGAGGCCAAGACCTACAAAGACCCGCAGCAGACGCAGCTCTGGAAGTCCATCTTCCGCGTCTCGCACGACCGCTCCGACCCGCGCAACCGCTCGCTTAGCCATCCTCTCGAACGTCTTCCTGCACCTCCACCCGGCGAAGATCAACCGCGACGCCGCGCGCTACTCGTTCACGTGGGGCATGGGCGGCATCACCTTCTACCTCTTCATCGTGCTGACCTTCACCGGCATCCTGCTGATGTTCTACTACCACCCGACGAAGGTGCAGGCGTTCCGCGACATCCTCTACCTCGAACACGACGTGCCGTTCGGCAAGCTGCTGCGGAACATGCACCGCTGGGCGGCGCACCTGATGATCATCACGACGTGGCTGCACATGTTCCGCGTCGTGCTGACGGGCTCCTACAAGCGGCCGCGCGAGTTCAACTGGTGCGTCGGCGTCGTGCTGCTGGTGCTGACGCTGCTGCTCTCGTTCACGGGTTACCTGCTGCCGGACGACCAGCTCGGCTTCTGGGCGGTGACGGTGGGGACGAACATGGCGCGCGCCACTCCGGTGCTCGGGCAGCGAAGGCCCGTTCGGGCCGCAGTTGGGGATGACGCCCTTCAACGACGTGCGCTTCGGCCTGCTCGGCGGCTCCATCGTGGACGCGAACGCGCTGCTGCGCTCCTACATCTGGCACTGCATCGGCATCCCGATCGTCGCCTCGATCTTCATGGCCGTCCACTTCTGGCGCATCCGCAAGGACGGCGGCATCTCTGGCCCCGCGCCCGTCATGCTCGAATCCGAGATGAAGGCCGTGAAGAAGTAGTCCGGCGGTTTCTACGTTCTCTTTTAGTTAGAGGGAGAGACTGGCAATGTCAATGGCAATCGAGCGGCCGCGGAGCAACCGCTGGCTGCTGTGGCTGGTCGTCAGCCTCGTCGTGATCGGCGTCCTCGCGCTGATGGTCGAGGACTGGGGGCAGCTCTGGAAGATCAGCTCGGCGCCGGACAACGTCCCCATCGTCGGGATGATCTCCGCTCGTCCTCGTTCTTCACCTGGCTGGGCCTGAAGCAGTCGCGCGACAACGACCAGCTCGTCGAAGAGCTTGAGGCAGACCCGGCGCTCGCCAAGACGCACCACCGCAAGACGCAGCCGTGGCGGCCGGGCTGGGCGCGCGAGCTGCACGTCTGGCCCTACCTCGTCCGCATCGAGTTCCTCGCCGCCATCATCGTCACCGTCATCCTCTTCGTCTGGTCGATCCTGCTCAACGCGCCGCTCGAAGAGCCGGCCAACCCCAACCTGACGATGAACCCCTCGAAGGCGCCGTGGTACTTCCTCGGCCTTCAGGAGATGCTCGTCTACTTCGACCCGTGGATCGCGGGCGTGGTGATGCCGGGCCTGCTCGTCGTCGGGCCTGATGGTCTTCCCGTACGTGGACTCGAACCCGCTCGGCAACGGCTACTACACGTGGCGGCAGCGGCGTTCGCCGTCTCGATGTTCCTGTGGGGCTTCTTCATGTGGATCATCCTGATCATCATCGGGACGTTCATCCGCGGGCCGGGCTGGATTTGGTTCTGGCCGGGGCAGACGTGGGATCACAACGCCGTCGTCTTCGACCGCAACCGCGACCTGCACGAGATCGTCGCGCGGCCTCGGGGCTCGCCGTTCCTCAACCTCTACCCGTGGAAGGCCATCTTCGGCGCGCTCGTCGTCGGCGTCATCTTCGTCGCGGGCGGGCTCTTCTTCCACTGGCTGATGCTGCGGAGGGGGTTGGAGTGGGCGGACTTGAAGTCCTTCAAGCGACTGAAGGACTGGGCGACGCGCAACGGCGAGTTCGAGGAGAAGCTGCTGGCGCGGACGAGCATCCTGCAATACCTGACCTTCCAGTTCTTCGCCATCTCGGTGCTCTGGCTCTTCCCCGTGAAGCTCATTCTGCGCCTCGCGTTCACCATCAAGTACATCTGGGTCACCCCCTGGTTCAACGTCTGAAGGGACAACGAGAGCGGAGGATTCTTACCCGTGGCTGAGACTCCTGACACCGACAAGCTGGCGAGGCGCGACCCCGACGCGCCGGCGGCCGACCCCATCGTGAGCCGCTCGACGAGCGCCATCCTGCTCGTCTCGCGCGCTGCTCCTGACGGTCGTGCTCGCCTGGTCGCTCTACGACGAGGTCTACGGCATGCGCCCGTGGAAGTCGTACCAGCAGTCCTTCGTCAAGCGCTACGACCGCTACCTGAAGCGGCTGCAGAAGCGCGGCTTCAAGTCCGAGGAGGAGGTCAGGAAGAGCGCCGAGTACCAGCGGCTCGACGCCGAGGCCAAGGCCGCGCGCGCGCAGACCGCGCAGAAGCAGGGCGAGATCGACAAGCGCGTCGCCTCCATCGACGACCAGCTCGACGCCATCTCCGACGAGTTCCAGGACCGCCGCGGCCGCATCACCGTCGCCAGCTACAACGTCGAGCAGGCCGACGGGCGGCAAGAAGGAGAGCCTGCACCGCGACCTCGAAGAGATGAAGGCGCAGAAGTCGGCCGTCTACATCCCGGCCGCCGACGGGGGCAAGGGGACGCAGAAGCGCGAGCTGAACTTCAACGAGCTGGAGACGATGTACGTCTCGCTCAAGGACGAGAAGGGGCGGCTGCTCGCCGAGAAGGGCGAGCTGCTCAAGCCCGCGGGCGAGCTGGAGCGCCAGCGCGACGAGTACCTGAAGAACAACGTCACCGAAGCCACCGCAGCAGCAGGTCAGGCTCACGCGCACGTCGCTCGAAAACTTCGACTTCGGGATGAAGCAGGTCAACTACAAGGGCGACATGATCGTCGACCGCTGCGAGTCGTGCCACCTCGGCATCCGCTCGCCCATCCCCATCCGCGCCTCGGACATGGTGCCGTTGGGGCGCGGCCGCATGAGCCGCCCCGACCGGCTCGCGCGCGCCTTCGTCAGCCACCCCTCGAACGAACTGCTCAAGATTCACGACCCGGAGAAGTTCGGCTGCTCCTCCTGCCACTGGGGCAACGGGCGCGCCACCACCTCGGAGGAGAAGGGGCACGGCCGGCACCGCTTCTGGCTCCACCCGCTGTTCGCGAAGGAGAACACGGAGGCCGGCTGCAACCAGTGCCACTCGGCCGACCGCGTGCTGCAAGGCGCGAACGATGCTCAACAAGGGCAAAGACCTCTTCTACGAGCGCGGCTGCGTCGGCTGCCACCGCTACGAGGGCTTCGACCGCGAGACCGACGCGCTCTCGAACACGCGCCAGCTCGTCAAGCAGTTGGAGGACGAGGTCACGTCGAACGAGCACGACGCGAAGGTCGCGCGCGCCGAATCGAGCGCGGCGGGCGTCTCGGACGACGCGCGCCACGGAACTCCTCGCGCGCGCCGAATCGCTCGTCGTCTCCAACAGCCAGCTCGAAGCGAAGATCGACCAGCTCAACACGCAGTCCCGCTACCTGATGCAGGATCAGAAGAAGGTCGGGCCGAACCTGAAGGACGTGCGTCTGAAGCTCCGCAAGGAGTGGATACCCGAGTGGCTCAAAGACCCGCAGGCGTTCCGCCCCGGCACGAAGATGCCGACCTTCTGGTACCTGTCGGGCAAGGAGGACGCGAACAAGGGCAACATCGTCCCCGCCTCGATGCAGGACGAGGAGCGCAAGGCCATCTCCGCGTACCTCTGGCAGTCGGCCTACGAGGGGCGCGTCCAGACGCAGCAGCCCGGCGACGCGCGCCACGGCGAGGAGCTGTTCAAGACGCGCGGCTGCATGGCCTGCCACTCCATCGGCGAGGGCGAACAGAAGGTCGGCGGCGACGTTCGCCGCGAACCTGACGAAGGTCGGGCAGAAGTCGAACTACGACTACATCGTCCGCTGGGTGCACAACCCGCGCGAGCGCTGGGCGCCCTACTGCCCGAAGGAGAAGCGCGACCTGACGCCGGAGGACTACGCGAAGAACGGCAAGCCCTTCGTCCTTCGACACCGTCAAGCACACGCGCTGCCCGAACGACGGCGCGGAGCTTCAGGTGCAGAACATGACGGTGATGCCGAACTTCCGCCTCTCCGACCAGGACGCGCGCGACATCGCCACCTACCTCGTCTCGCTCGCGCCCGCGGCGCAGTACCCGGAAGCGTCCTTCATGGACGACCCGCGGCTCGCCGACAAGGGCAAGACGCTCATCAAGCAGTACGGCTGCGCCGGCTGCCACGAGATACGCGGCTTCGAGGACGAGCAGCGCATCGGCAAGGAGCTGACGGCCGAGGGCTCCACGCCGCTTGAGCGGCTCGACTTCGCGCGCATGACGCACCTCGCCGAAGAGGGGCACGAGCCGCCGGGCTTCGGCGAGGACAGCCACGCCGAGGGCGGCGACGCCTCAGCAGGCGAGAGCGGCTCCGCCAGCGCCGGCAAGGCCGCCGCGCGCGACGACAAGCACGGTAAGCCCTGGTACGACCACAAGGGCTTCTTCGAGCACAAGCTCGGCGAGCCGAGCATCTACGACTCCGGCAAGGTGAAAGACCCGCGCGAGCACCTGCGCATGCCGAAGCCTTACCTGACCGAGGAGTGGAAGAAGGCTCTGACGACGTTCCTGCTGGGCAGCGTCGGCGCCGAGGGCGCGAACGTGCCCGCGTCGCTCTTCTACACCCCGACCGACCAGCAGAAGGCGATACAGGACGGCTGGTGGGTCATCAAGAAGTACAACTGCATGGGCTGCCACTCGGTGCAGGTCGGGCAGAAGTCAACGCTCTACGGTCTGTCGATGTACCAGCCGGGCGGCACGCTCGGCGACATGCAGCTCGGCCCCGAACAACTACCGCCGGGGCTGATGACCGAGGGCGCGCGCGTTGACCCGGACTGGCTCCTGCGCTTCCTCTCCGACCCGAGTCTGAGCGGCTACTCGGAGGGCATCGACCTCGCCGCGCACGGCGGTAAACCCGCGCAGCGTCCGCCGGAGCAGAACAACGTCGGGCGCGGGACGCAGTCGAACCGGCAGTCCGGGCCGGGCGGAGGCGGAGGGGCCCGATTCAGGGCCAGCCCGATGCCTCGCCGGCGCAGACGGGCGCGGCGCCGACGCCGCAGGGCGGGGAAGCCATGGGCAGGTTGCTGCCGCAGCCCGGCGAGAACCGCAACGGCGTCCGCACATACCTGCGCGTCGCGCATGCCGACCTTCAACTTCTCGCCGAACGAGCTGCGGACGCTGGTGCGCTTCTTCCTCGCCGTCTCGGCGCAGCAGGAGCCGTACATCAAGCCGCAGGCCGAGCCCCTGACGGCGGCCGAGAAAGACCTCGCGCGCGCTCTGTTCACCTCGCAGGCCGCGCCCTGTCTGAAGTGCCACATGACGGGCGACGCCGGCCACGACCAGACGGCGACCGCGCCCAACTTCCTACAGGCCGGCGAGCGCCTGAAGGAGGACTGGACTGTCCGCTGGCTCCTCGACCCGCAGCGCATCATGCCGGGGACGGCGATGCCCTCGGAGCTGTTCAAGCGCGACGGCGAGCGCTGGGTCTTCAACGGCCCGCTCCCGCCTTCGGCCGCCGACTACAAGGGCGACCACGCGCGCCTGCTCACGCGCTACCTGCTCTCGCTGACGCCCGAGGAGCAGGCGCGCGCGCGCTCCACAGTGCCCGCGCAGGTCCCGGCCCCGAGCGGCACGCAGGCCGGCCCCGTCGCCTCGCACGGCGGCGGCGCGAGGCCGCGCACGGCGGCGGCACCGAGCAGGCAGAGCGCGGGCCGCGCGAAGTCAAAACGCGGCGCGCGCGCGCAGGTCTCGCAGCGCGCGCGGCAGCGCCGGGTCGCGCGGGAGCGCAGGCTCAAGCTCGCACGCGAGCGTTGGCGGCAGGCGGCCGCTGTCGCGGGAGCGTGCGCGTGATTTCGCGCCGTAAGCGATTCGCGGTATCATACGATCAAAGTTCATTCGCACACGTCCGTAGTCCCCTTTTGAGGAGGTCTCATCCGATGCATTCAAGCCGCGCGCGGTTTCTGGTCGCGCTCTTCGCGGCGCTCTGCCTGCTGGCCTTCGCCGTCGCCTGCTCGCGCGGCGTGGACGACGCCGAGGACGCCGAAAGCTCCGGCGACGACTCGGCCGAGGTCGCAAACCTGACGCCCTACAAGCCCAACCCGGCGCAGGAGGGCTCCATCGCCGGCACCGTCAGCTTCTCGGGCGCCGCGCCCGAGAAGGCGCCCATCAGCATGACGGCCGACGCGGTCTGCGCCTCGGCCAACCCGGACGCGCACGCCGAGGACATCGTCGTCAACGGCGACAAGCTCGCCAACGTCCTCGTCTACATCAAGGAGGGCAAGGTCGGCGACAAGAACTTCGGCGGCTACAGCTTCGCGCCCGCGTCGCAGGCCGCGACGCTCGACCAGAAGGGCTGCCACTACGTCCCGCACGTCGTCGGCGTGCAGGTCAACCAGCCCTTCAGCGTCACCAACTCCGACCCGACCGCGCACAACGTCAACGTGGACGCCGCGCCAGAACGAGAAGTTCAACCAGGGGCAGTCGCCCGGCGCCGCCCCCATCAACAAGACGTTCAAGCGCGCCGAGACGGTCATCCCCGTCAAGTGCAACCAGCACCCCTGGATGCGCGCCTACGTCGGCGTGCTCCAGCACCCGTTCTTCGCCGTCTCGGACGGCTCGGGCAAGTTCGAGATCAAGGGCGTGCCCGCCGGCACCTACACGCTCGTCGCCTGGCACGAGAAGTACCCGCAGGGCATCACGCAGACGGTCACCGTCGGCGCGGGCGCGCCGGCGACCTCGGACTTCAGCTTCACGGCCGACCAGCTCAAGGCCGAGAACATCGAGGGCGGCGCGCTGCGCGCCATGCCCGCGCTGGAGTTCCCGATGCTCGGGATGCACCACTGAACTTTATCCAGAGGGAAACGGCAGTAATACATGAAGGAGTTCGTACTAGAAGCGACGACCGACGTGCCGGTGGCGGCCGAGCCGCTGGCGCTGCGCGGACGACTTGGGGCCTTTGTCGAGCTGACCAAGCCGCGCATCACTTTCCTGATCGTGCTCACCTCGGCCGCGGGCTTCTGCCTCGGCTCGAAGGGGGGCTTCGACTACCTGGCTCTCTTCAACTCGCTCTTCGGCATCGCGCTGCTCTCCTCGGGCATCGCGACGCTCAACCAGTACATGGAGCGCGACCTCGACGCGCGGATGCGGCGCACGCTCGCCCGCCCGCTCCCGGCGGGGAAGCTCTCCGCCGCGCAGGCGCTCGCCTTCGGGCTGGCGCTCACGCTCTTCGCCGAAATCTACCTCGCGGTCTTCGTCAACCTGCTGACGGCGGCCTTCGGCGTGACGGTCATCGTCGGCTACCTGCTCTGCTACACGCCGCTCAAGACGCGCAGCTCGCTCTCGACCGTCGTCGGCGCGTTCCCCGGCGCGATGCCGCCGCTGATGGGGTGGACGGCCGCGACCGGCGCGGTCGGCGCTGGAGGCGTGGGCGCTCTTCGCCATCCTCTTCGCGTGGCAGTTCCCGCACTTCCTCGCCATCGCGTGGATGTACCGCGAGGACTACGCGCGCGCGGGGATACTGATGCTGCCCGTGGTCGAGCCGGCGTGCCGCATCACCGCGCGGCAGATCGTCATCTGGTCGCT
This sequence comes from uncultured Acidobacteriota bacterium, assembly GCA_963726735.1. Taxonomy (GTDB): domain Bacteria; phylum Acidobacteriota; class Blastocatellia; order Pyrinomonadales; family Pyrinomonadaceae; genus QHXN01. Next base: position 603,815 of record CAVSDM010000015.1, on the reverse strand, counting down.
CGTGCTCGTGCCCGTCAGCCTCCTCCCGACCGTACTGGGGACGACCGGCTCCATCTACTTCTACGGCGCCTTCGTGCTCGGCATCCTGTTCCTGGGGACGAGCATCCACGCGGCCCTCGCGCACACGCGCCAGGGCGCGCGCCGGCTGCTCCTCGCTTCCGTGCTCTACCTGCCCGTCCTGTTCGGGCTGATGGTCTTCAACAAGTGAATGGTAAATGGTGAATAGTAAATAGGACTTGCCGTCCGTCTCGAAGATCTGCCAGCCTTAAGGTCGCGTCACCATTTACCATTCACCATTACTACCGAAGGAGCTTGAGATGGGTCGTGCTCTCGCGGTGTTCCTCTGGGTGATGACCGGCCTCTCGGTGTGGATGTTCGTGAGCGGGAGGTGGTGGTTCCCGGCCTCCATCTCCGAGCACGGGCCGGCGTACGACCAGCAGTTCCTGCTGACGATCATCGTCGTCGGCATCGCCTTCGTCGCGGCGCAGGTGGCGCTCGGCTACGCCGTCTGGCGCTTCGCCGACACGGGGCAGGGCACGCGCGCCGTCTACTCGCACGGCAACAACCGGATGGAGATTCTGTGGACGGCCATCACGGCCGCCATCTTCATCACGGTCGCGCTGCTCGGCCAGCGCGTCTGGTGGAACCTGCACATGGTCGCGGCGCCGGCGGGCGCCGCGCAGGTGAAGGTGATGGCGCAGCAGTTCCAGTGGAACTTCCACTACCCCGGCCCCGACGGCGTCTTCGGCCGCACCGACCCGAAGAAGATCAGCGACGAGTCGATCAACTACATCGGGCTCGACTCGGACGACCCGGCCTCGAAGGACGACACGGTCACGCAGACGCTCGTCACGAAGGCGAACGCCCCCGTCCAGTTGACGCTGACCGCGCGCGACGTGACGCACAGCTTCTGGGTGCCGCAGCTCCGCTTCAAGCAGGACGCCGTGCCCGGCCTCGACGTGAAGGTCCACTTCACGCCGCAGCAGGCCGGCCAGTACGAGATCGCCTGCGCCGAGCTGTGCGGGCAGCAGCACTACAAGATGCGCAGCTACATGCTCGTCCTCCCCGCGAACGAGTACGACGAGCTGGTCGCGATGCCGCAGGCGCAGTTCAACAAGCGCGTGGACGAACTGATCAAGAAGTACCCGCTCAACTACTAAACCCCCGCCGGCCGAGGCCCGCGCGCGTGCCCGGCGAAGGAGCTTGGAGATGGCAGAGACGGAAGTCACGGTCGAGACCCACGCCGAGGCCGGGCACGCGGCCGAAGGGCACGCCGCCGGGCACGGCGCGCACCACGCCCCCACCGGCTTCATCCGCAAGTACATCTTCAGCATCGACCACAAGGTCATCGGCATCCAGTACCTCCTGCTCGCGCTCTTCTCGGTCGTGCTGGGGATGCTGATGTCGGTGCTGATGCGGATGAAGATGACGTGGCCCGACCACGCGCTGGCCCATCCTCGGCACGCTCTTCCCGGAGGGCGCGCCCGGGGGCGTGATGACGCCGGAGTTCTACCTCTCGCTCGTCACCATGCACGGGACGATGATGGTCTTCTTCGTGCTGACGACGGCGCCGCAGGGCGGCTTCGGCAACTACTTCCTGCCCATCCAGATCGGCGCCGACGACATGGCGTTCCCCTACTTGAACATGCTGTCGTTCTGGGTCACGTTCATGGGGCTCGCCGTGCTCGTGGCCGCCATCTTCGCCTCGGGCGGCTCGGTCATCGGGCCGACGGGGGGCTGGACGGGTTACGCGCCGCTCTCGGCCATCGGGCACCTGCTCAACGTGCCGGGGCAGGGGATGGGCGTCAACCTCTGGGTCATCAGCATCGCCATCTTCTGCGTCGCCTCGCTGCTCGGCGCGCTGAACTTCATCGTCACGCTTTTGAACCTGCGCACGAAGGGCATGTCCCTGATGAGGATGCCGCTGACGTGCTGGGCGTGGTTCACGACCGCCGTGCTGGCGCTGCTCTCGTTCCCGGTGCTGCTGGCGGCGGGCGTGCTGCTCTTCCTCGACCACAACGCGGGCACGAGCTTCTTCGTCCCCGGCGGCCTCTCGAACGGGACGGTCGTGCTCGACCACTCGGGCGGCTCGCCGATTCTGTGGCAGCACCTCTTCTGGTTCTTCGGGCACCCGGAGGTCTACATCGCCATCCTGCCGGGCATGGGCGCCACCTCGCACATCCTCTCGACGTTCGCGCGCAAGCCCATCTTCGGCTACCGCGCGATGGTCTTCGCGATGTTCGCCATCGGGCTCCTCGGCTTCTTCGTCTGGGGCCACCACATGTTCATTCAGCGGCATGTCGCCGCTGACGGGCGCGGCCTTCTCCGTGCTCACGCTCTCGATCGGCGTGCCCTCGGCCATCAAGACCTTCAACTGGCTCGGCACGCTCTGGGGCGCGCGCATCCGCTTCCACACGCCGATGCTCTTCGCCGTCGGCTTCGTCTCGCTCTTCGTCGCGGGCGGCATCACGGGGCTGGTGCTGGGGCAGACCTCGCTCGACCTCTCGATGCACGACACCTACTTCGTGCTCGCGCACTTCCACCTCGTGATGGGCGTCGCGGCCATCTTCGGCATGTTCGCCGGCACCTACTTCTGGTTCCCGAAGATGTTCGGGCGGAAGATGAACGAGACGCTGGGGAAGATTCACTTCTGGCCGACGATGATCGGCGTCTACGCCATCTTCATCCCGATGCACGTGATGGGGCTGGTCGGGCTGCCGCGCCGCTACTCGCAGTTCTACGAGGTCATCGACGGCAAGCTCGAATGGATTTATCACTTCAACAAGCCGACCCACGCGCTCATCCACTTCGTGACGTGGGCGGCCATCATCACCGTCGCCGCGCAGTTCCTCTTCATCTTCAACTTCTTCTGGAGCCTCTTCAAAGGCGAGAAGGCTTCGGACAACCCGTGGGAGGCGACGACGCTGGAGTGGATTACGGCGACGCCGCCGCCGCACGACAACTTCGGCGGCCGCGTGCCCGTCGTCTACCGCGGCGCCTACGAGTTCGGCGTGCCGGGCGCGCCCGAGGACTACGTTTTGCAGACGACGCCGGACGAGACGGGGCCTAACGTCGCCTACGCCGAGGACCTGGAAGTGCAAGGACGGGGAAGTAATGGCAACGACGCTCACGGGTGAGAAGGAGACGGAGGTGGCACAGTCCGAGGCCGTCATCGACGTTACGAGCGCGCGGCGCCGCGGCGGGCGCGGGCGTGGCGGCAACGGGCGCGGGCCCGGCGGCGGCGGCGGCCCGGGCGGCGGGCGGCCCCGGCGGCGGCGGCGGCGACGAGCCGCGCCGCTTCAAGGCCGACCGCTACCGCATCGGCGTGCTGGTCGGCATCGCCTCGATCCTGATGATGTTCACGGCGCTCGCGAGCGCGCTCATCGTGCGCTCGGGGCTGCACACCTCTGTGGACTGGCGCGGCGGGCAGATGCCCACCTTCGTCTACGTGAGCACGGGGCTCATCATCCTCAGCAGTCTGACGTTCATGCGCGCGAAGGCGTCGCTCAAGCATTCGGAGGAGGCGGGCTACAGGCTCTGGCTGACGGTGACGCTGCTGCTCGGGCTGGGCTTCCTCGCGGCGCAGGTGCTCGCGTGGCGGGAGTTGGTGGCGGCGGGCGTCTACCTCGCCTCGAACCCGCACAGCTCCTTCTTCTACGTGCTGACGGGGCTGCACGCCATCCACCTCGTGGGCGGCATCCTCGCCCTCGCCTACCTGCACTGGTTCGTGCGGCGCGCCGAGGGGCCGGAGGGCGAGTTGAAGCGGCGCGCGCTGACCGACGTGGTCGGCATCTACTGGCACTTCATGGACGTGTTGTGGGTCTTTCTCTTCCTGCTACTCTTCTTCTGGAGGTGAGGCTTTGAGCACTGAAGCGCATGTCGGAAGGCTGCCGGCGACCGAGTGGGACGGCGGCGCGCTGCCGTACCGCGTCGGCCACCGCAAGCTCGGGATGTGGCTCTTCATCGTCTCGGACGCGATGACGTTCTCGGCGATGCTCATCGCGTACTCTTACGCGCGCGTGTCGAGCGACGCCTGGCCGACGCCCTTCCCGTTCTACCCGTCCATCATCTTCTCGACGACGATGACGCTCTTCCTGCTCGCGTCGAGTTTCACGATGGTGATGGCGGTGCGGGCCTCCGCGCACAACAAGCTCCGCGCGGCGCGGCGCTGGATCGGCGCGACGATGCTCGGCGGCTTCATCTTCCTCGTGCTGCACTCCATCGAATGGATGCACCTGATCGAGGAGGGGCTGCGGCCCTTCCGGCTCGCGGGCGAGTGGGCGCACCGCTGGCCGCAGGCGCCGCCGCTCTTCGGCGCGAGCTTCTTCGCCATCACGGGCCTGCACATGTTCCACGTCCTGACGGGCGTCCTCTACCTCGGCGTCGTCGCGCTGCGCATCCAGAAGACGCGCCACGAGGACGTGGAGATCAGCGGGCTCTACTGGCACTTCGTAGACCTCGTCTGGATGTTCGTCTTCCCGCTCATCTACCTGATGTCGGTCGATTTCACGCCGGGCGGGGCCGGACATTAAAGAGGGGAGGGCGGCGATGGCGAGCGCAAACATCCGAGACGTTTTCAAGAAGTCCGACCTGATGCTGATAGGCGTCTGCGTCGTGCTGGCCGCGGGCTTTCTCGTGCTGGCGCGGCCTGAACGCGGTCGAGGCCGGCAACTTCCTGACGATAGACAGCCTCTTCTTCACGGCCGTCTGCCTGCTGCTGGCCCTGACGTTCGTCGCCGTCCCCGCGCTGACCATGCACCAGCGCGGCGTCCACCCCTTCCGCGTCGGCGACGAGGTGCCGCCCGCGCGCGCGCACGAGCACGTCCACTTCGAGGGCGGCATCAAGCTCTTCCTCAACGTGCTGCTGGGGCTGCTCGTGCTGACGGTCGTCGAGGTCTTCCTGGCCTACATCCACGTGCCGCTTCACATCATGCTGACGCTCCTGATCGGGCTCTCGCTCGTCAAGGCGGCGATGATCGTGGCCTACTTCATGCACCTGCGGTTCGAGCGCATGAGCCTCGTGCTGACGCTCGTCCCGATGCTCGCCGTCTGCATCTGCCTGCTCTTCATCTTCTTCCCCGACAGCTTCCGGGCGAGCAGCCTGCGCACGACTAAGACGGATGCCACCCCGGCCGCGGAAGGCACGAACACGCAAGCGCACTGACGAGGTCTTGAGTTGTCGAGGAGGGCGGGCAGCATCATTCTCATCATCGCGGCGGCGCTCGCGGCGCTGGCGGCCGCGTGGCCCGAGACGGCGCTCGCGCAGTGCCCGCTCTGCCGCTCGGCCTTGCAGGACGCGGGCGACCAGACGGCGCGCACGCTGAACCTCGCCATCGTCGTTCTGCTCATCCCGCCCGTCTCGATCTTCTGCGCCATCTTCGCCGTCGTCTACCGGAAGGCGAAGAGCCACGACGAAGGAGAGCACCGCGGGCGCTAGCCGGCGCGTAGACACGACAGAGTGAGACACTATGGCAGACGAACTAGTCCCCGCGGTTGACGTTGAGAGGCAGACCATACGCGGGCGCGCGTGCCCTGCGTGCGGCGGCAAGATCATCCCGTCCGACCGCGCGGTCTACGAGAACAAGACCGACCCGGGCGGGGTCTTTCCCGCGTGGCAGTGCGAGCGCTGCGGCTACGAAGAGATCAGCGAGAAGAAGGCGCCGGCCGCGAAACCCGCACACCCCCCGAAAAAGAAGGTTGAAGGATGAGCGCAGAAGAGAACAAGAGAACCGTCCAGTCGATTTTTGAAGCCTTCGGGCGCGGCGACATCCCCGGCGTCCTCGAACACGTCTCGGAGGACGCGTCGTGGAGGGCGCCCGGCCCCGACGCGGTCCCCTACTTCGGCGAACGCCGCGGCCACGCCGGCGCCACCGAGTTCTTCGTGCAACTCGGCACCAACGTCGATTTCGAGCACTTCGAGCCCGTGGCTTTTGTGGCCGAGGGCGACCGCGTCGTCGTGCTCGGCCGCGAGCGCGGTCGCGTGAAGGGGACGGGCAAGAGCTTCGACAACGAGTGGGCGCTCGTCTTCACCTTCGACGGCGGCAAGGTGTCCGGCTTCCAGTGCTACGAGAACACGGCGGCCATCGCCGAGGCGTTCTCGTAGACTATGAACGACTCGGTACTGCCGCACTTGAACGCCGCGCTCAACGCCACGAGCTTTCTGTTGCTCGTGGCGGCGCTCTACATGATCAGGCGCGGGAACGTGCAGGCGCACCGCCGCCTGATGCTCTCGGCGCTCGCCGTCTCCTGCCTCTTCCTCGTCTCCTACGTCGCATATCACGCGCAGTACGGCTCGGTGCGTTTCACGGGGCAGGGCGCGGTGCGTGCGGTCTACTTCGTCATCCTCGTCACGCACGTCATCCTCGCGGCGGCCATCGTGCCGCTCGTCATCATCACGCTGCGCCGCGCGCTCGCGGGCGACTTCGCGCGCCACCGGCGCATCGCGCGCTGGACGTACCCGCTCTGGCTCTACGTCTCCGTGACGGGCGTCGTCGTCTACCTCATGCTCTACCACTGGTTCCGACCGCAATAGACCGATGAGCAACGCGCGACCGCACGCGGAAGGGAACGGCGGCGGGCCGGCGGGCTCCGACGCCACGGCCGCGCGGCGCAGGCGCACGCCGTGGCCGCTCGCGGTGGTGGCCGTCCTCTTCGTGGTCGTGCCGTTCCTGACGTGGTACTGGACCTGGTTCGGGAGGTCTCTGAGCGACGAGGAGATCGAAAAATATCTGAGTGAAGGGAAGCCGCGCCACGTTCAGCACGCGTTGTCACAGGTCGCGGAGAAGGTCGAGCGCGGCGACCTGGAGGCGGGCCGCTGGAATGCAAAGGTCGTGAGTCTCACTACGAACCCTTCGCCGGACGTGCGCATGACGGCGGCGTGGGTGATGGGCGTGGAGCACAAGTCGGGCGAGTTCCGCGAGTCGCTCGCGCGTCTGCTCGAAGACCCGGAGCCCATCGTACGTCGCAACGCCGCGCTCGCGCTCGTCCGCTTCGGCGACGGGCGCTGCCGGCCGGAACTGCTCGCGATGCTGCGCCCCTACAACGTCGTCGCGGCGGAGCGGGGCACGGCCCTGACGGCGCTCACCGACGGCTCCCGCGTCAAGCGCGACTCGCTCCTGCTCAGGTTTCAGAGGCCGGCCGGCGAGACCGGCGAGGTGCGCTCGCCGCTGCCGGGCACGGTCGAGCGCGCGTCGGTGAAGGATGGCGAAAGCTTTGAGGCGGGCGTGGAGCTTTTCGCCCTCGCGCCCGACGCCGAGCAGGTGACGGACGCGCTCACGGGCTTACTCTATTTCGGAGGGCAGGAAGAACTGGCTGATGTAGAGCGCTACGCGCGTGGCGTCGGGGGGATGCCGGAGGACGTAAAGACGAAAGCGGCGCTGACGGCCGAAGCCATCAGGCGCCGCTTGTCGCAGAATCAATGAGCCCGGTCTGTACCCGCTCAGCTCGAAGGCGGCGGGGGCGGGGCGTCGGGGAGCGCGACGCCGTGCATCGCCTCCCAGTCCTCGGTCGGCACCATCTCGATGGCGTCCCACGGGCAGCCGTCGAGGAAGGCGCCGTCGGGGCCTTTGCTGATGCACTTCTGGCAGCCGATGCAGAGGTATGGATCAACCTCGATGCGTCCGAAGGGCGTGTGGTCGTCGTCGGGCACCCAGAACATGCACGCCTCGATGGGGCAGTACTCGATGCAGGCGGGCGAGCCCGCGCAGCCCGTGCAGCAGTCGGTCGTGATGGCGAGGATACGCGGCTTCTTCTTGCGCGTCGCCTTGCCGTCGCCCACGGACATCGGCCAGTGCTTTTCGACGATACCGATCATGCTCTTCTAAGGCTCCGGACGTAAACATTCGGGAAGGCACTCACACTTTAACATGACTCATTTGCGCGCTCAACGAATTAATTCGTACCTTCACTTTCCGTGTTAGAATCGAGGCATAACGCTTTCAGTCTGTAACGTCATTCAAACGGGGCCGGGGAAGGCGGCCGGGGCGAACAACCCTCGCGGGGGCGCGCCCGAAGACGTGGAACGCATGAGCACTGTCGCTGGAATCTTCAACTCGTCGGCGGACGCCGAGAGCGCCGTCGAGGCTTTGCGTATGGCCGGGATCGGCGAAGACCGCATCAGCCTCCTGACGCCGGGCACGTCCGAGAGTCAGCTCGACGACGTGCCGACGACCGAGACCGAGCAGCCGGGGATGGGCAAGGCCGTCGGCGGCGTGGTGGGCGGGGCGATGGGCATCGCGGGGGGCGGGGCGTTGGGCGCCGCGGCGGCGAGCCTGCTCATCCCGGGCGTGGGGCCGGTGCTGGCGGCGGGGATAGTCGGGGCTGCGCTCCTCGGCGCGGGCGGCGCGGCCACGGGGATGGCGGCCGGCGGCGCGCTCGAAGACTCGATGGCCGAGGGGCTGCCGCACGACGAACTGTTCATCTACGAGGACGCGCTCAGGCGCGGGCGCTCGGTCGTGCTGGTCGTGGCCGACGACGAGGCGAGCGAGGGCATCGCGCGCGACCTGTTCAAAGAGGTCGGGGCCGAGAGCGTGGACGCGGCGCGCGAGACGTGGTGGGTCGGCCTGCGCGACGCGGAGGAGGCCGAGTACACGGTTGACGGCGGCGACTTCGGCGTTGACGAGCCACTCTTCCGGCGCGGCTTCGAGGCGTCGCTCCACCCGCGCGCGCGCGGCCGTGCTTACGAAGAGGACGCCGAACGACTCCGCGAGTGCCACGGCGCCGACTGCGAAGACGCGGCCTTCCGGCACGGCTACGAGCGCGGCCGGCGCTACGAGAGGGAACTGTTGGAGAGACACAAAGGTTGAAAGACACTCTCCTGAGCATCCTCGTTCTGGTCGGCATCCTCGCCGTCAGCGCCTTTATCACCAACTGGTTCGCGCGCACGATGTACAGACGCTGCGCGGCCTGCGGCACCCTCAACGCGAAGCGGCGCGCTCAATGCCGCTCGTGCGGCGCCGAGTTGAAATGAGCCGAGAGTAGCCCTCCCTTAAGGTCGGGCTTGCAACACGAAAGCAGGGGCGGCGTGCCGAAACACGCCGCCCCTGCTTTTTTCAACCAGTCCGGTTTAACGCTTGGGCCGTCCGGCGTCCCGTCACTTGATGTATGAAATCGCGCCGTGACGCGGGGGGGCCGTGTGTCTGGATACAGGGCGCGTCTGAAAGCCCGCACATAAAAGCACCGGCGCGCGGCAACCGGAGCCTAAACTGTGTCATCGGAAGATTAAGCGGCACAGGCCGCGGGTTGAAACTGAAGCCTCGCACGGACGAAGACGGTTCAAAAGCATTTTCGCTGGACTTGAAAAGCTCTTGACTGCTAGAGTGTAAGCCAGCGTCCGCCGCCTTTGGCGGACGCCTCCGCTTGTCACCGCTTGAACCTGTCCGGCGGCCCCCGACGGCCCTCCTGAGGCGGTTTCTAAAGCTTTACAACTGCTCGACCCGAAGGAGTCTTGGAACCCCCGACTCCCTCCATATTTATTTTTGAGGTTCCTATGCCTTTCTCCCGTTCCGTTTCCCCTAAGAAGAAGAAGGTCACGCTCGCCGTTTCAGGCGCCCTCCTGCTCCTGCTCGCCGCCGTCGCCGTCGTGGCCTTGAGCGCCAGCCGCGTGCAGCCCTCCGTCCGCGACATCTCCTTCAGCCAACTCCGCGAGCTGCCCGAGTCCGGCTCGGCGCAGAAGGTAAGCGTCTCGGGCGAGGTCGTCACGGTGACACAGGCGGACGGCGCCGTCATCCGCGGCGTCGTGACGAACGCCGTCGCGCAGCACGAGGTCGTCTCGGCCTTCGAGAAGGCGCGCGTGCCCGTCGAGTTCGAGACAATGCAGCCCGGCGTACTCGTCACCGTCCTCAACTACATGCTGCCCGTCCTGGCGCTCCTCATCTTCGCCGTCATCGGCTGGCGCGTCTACGCCAGCATGGGCATGCAGAACGAGTCGAACGCCAGTGAGTCCGGCCCCGCCGAGCCCGTCACCTTCCAGGACGTGGCGGGCGTGGACGAGGCGCGCTCCGAACTCGCCGAGACCATCGAGTTCCTCCGCGACCCGAGCAAGTTCGGCCGGCTCGGCGGACGCCCGCCGCGCGGCATACTCCTCTCCGGCCCCCCGGGCACGGGTAAGACACTGCTCGCGCGCGCCGCCGCGTGTGAAGCCGAAGTGCCTTTCCTGTCGGTCTCGGGCTCAAGTTTTCAGGAGAAGTTCGCCGGCCTCGGCGCGGCCCGCGTCCGGCGTCTGTTCGCGCGCGCGCGCAAGCTCGCGCCCTGCGTCATCTTCATCGACGAGATCGACGCGCTCGGGCCGCAAGCGCGGCCGCGGCGGCGACTCGGCCTCGGCCGACCAGGACCAGACGCTTAACCAGCTCCTCGTCGAGATGGACGGGTTCGAGCGTTTGAGCGGCGTCGTCATCATCGCCTCGACCAACCGCCCGGACATCCTCGACTCGGCGCTCACGCGCCCCGGTCGCTTCGACCGCGAGATTACGGTCAACCTCGCCGACATGCGCGGCCGCGAGCAGATACTCCGCGTCCACTCGCGCAAGCTCACGCTCGAAGAAGGGCTCGACCTCGGCTGGATCGCGCGCGGCACGCCGGGCTTCTCCGGCGCCGACCTCGCCAACCTTCTCAACGAGGCGGCCATCGCCGCGACCCGCGACGGCTCGGAGGCGGTCGGCCGCCCGCACGTCGAGTACGCGCGCGACAAGATTCTGATGGGCGTCGAGCGCGAGGGCTTCATGATGGACGAGGACGAGCGTTACGCGACGGCCGTCCACGAGGCGGGCCACGTCGCCGTCGGTCTGGCGGTCAAGAACGGCGACCCGATTCACAAGGTCTCCATCCTCCCGCGCGGCCGCGCGCTCGGCGTCACGCAGGCCCTACCCGAGCGCGACCGCCTGATGCGCACGCGCGAGTACCTCGAAGACCAGATCGCCATGCTCCTCGGCGGGCGCGCGGCCGAGGTCCTGCTGCTCGACACGATGACGGCGGGCGCGTCGAACGACATCGAGCGCGCCGTCGAGATCGCGCGCCGCATGGTCGCCGAGTTCGGCATGAGCCCGCTCGGCCCCATCCACCTCGGCAAGCCCGAAGACCCGCACAGCCAGACGCTCCTCGACCGCATCGAGCACGCCACCAGCGCCATCATCGACGCCCAGTTGAAGCGCGCCTGCGAGGTCGTAGACTCGCGCCGCGACGAGATCGCGCACCTCGTCGCGGGACTGCTTGAGCGCGACACCCTCGACGCCGACGAAATCCGCGAGAGCTTCGGAATCAAGGCCGAGCCGGTCGCGGCCTGAGACGGGGCAGGCTCGATTAGGAAGCGGAAGGGCGTCGGGAGGGGAATTACCTCCTGACGCCCTTCCGCTTTTCTGTCGAAAAGCCGGCCGCCAAATTTAATCATTCAAATTTAATCATTAAGACGGCGCGGACAATCACCCGCCGGGCGTGCGCAAAGACTCCTCCGGGGGATTGATCTATTCAAAGCCGAGTAAAAACCCTCCGCGGAGCGGCGCCTCGTCGTCAATCTTTTGCTTACTTGATTGTTGGTGTGCTTCTCCTGTAACTTTCCTCGTAACGATTCGCCTTAGTAACGGGAACTGCCCTTCCCGTCGTCCGAACACTCCCGAGCTTTTCAAATGCCTTACCCGAGCGTTGAGCGCATCGAGTTGCCGCTCCTACAGGAGTTGGCCGCCACGGGCGGCACGGAGCACGTGCGCTTTCTCTACGACCGGCTCGTGGCCTACTTCCCGCAGCTCGGCGCCGAGGAGGTGCTCGCCGTCTCGAACGGGCACCGCCGCCAGTGGCGACGGCTGGTGCAGGCGCGCGGCGCGGGGCCTGGACGAGCGGCGCGAGATCGAGCGCGACCGCGGGCGCTGGCGTTTGACGGAGCGCGGGAAGAGGCGCGTCGCGGAGGAGGAGATTCAGTTCACCTTCGACGCGCCGCCCGCCGTCGAGGTCGCGGCGGCCGAAGGGCTCTCGCACGTCGAGGTGCAGATGATGCTGGTTGAGGTCGCGCGCGTGCTCGGGTATTACGCCGAGGCCGAGTTCGATTACTACGACGTGGTCTGGCGCGAGGCGGAGGACAGCCCGCGCCTCAGCCACGTCTTCGAGGTGCAGCGCAAGGGGAACGTGGACGCCGCGCTCGCCAAGCTCAAACGCGCCTACGACGCGCAGCGCACGCGCCCGTTCCTCGTCGTGGACAGCGAGCGCGACACGAACCGCGCCGAGCGTCAGTTGAGCCTCGCGCGCACCGGCCCCTTCCACGAGATCGGCCGGGTCACGACCATCCTCAGCTTCGAGCAGCTCAGCCGCCTCCACCGCTCGCTCACCTCGGTCGGGGACATCCTCGCCGCACTCTTCGAGCGATGATGACGACGCCGTCCACGCCACTCCGCCGACAGTACCTCGACATCAAGCGCCGCCACGCCGACGCCATCCTCCTCTTCCGCATCGGCGACTTCTACGAAGCCTTCGACGACGACGCGCGCCTGCTCGCGCGCGAGCTGGACATCGTGCTCACCTCGAAGCCGATGGGCCGCGGACGTGCGCGTGCCGCTCGCGGGCGTGCCGCATCACAGTCTCGAACGCCACCTCGCCACCCTCATCTCGCGCGGCCACCGCGTCGCCATCTGCGAGCAGTTGACCGCCGCGCCCGTCCGCGGCGAAGCGGCGGGGCGCGGCCTCATCGAGCGCGACGTGGTGCGCGTCGTCACGCCCGGGACGGTTCTAGAGACGGGTCTGCTCCAGAGCAAGGTCAACAACTACCTCGCGGCCTTCGTCACCGACGGGCGACGCGCCGGCATCGCCTACGCCGACGTGACGACGGGCGATTTTCAGGCGACGGAGCTGGACGCCGACGCGGCGCTCTCCGAGCTTCAACGCATCGCGCCCTCCGAAGTGCTCGTCGCCGAAGAAGTGGCCGCGCAGGTGTCGGGTCTGCCGGGCTTCATCACGCGCCGCCCGGACGATGGCTTCGACCCGGGGCGCGCGCGCCGTGTCTTGCAGCAACACTTCGGCGCGCGCACGCTCGCGCCCTTCGGCCTCGTCGCGCTGGCCGCTCGCGACGGCCGCCGCCGCCGCCGTCATCTCGTACCTGTCGGAGACGCAGGCGGGCGTGGCCGAGCAGTTGACGCGGCTGACGAGCTACAACCCCGAGTCCTTCATGGTGCTCGACGCGCAGGCCGTGCGCAGCCTTGAGGTGTTCGAGAGCTTCGGGCGGCGCGCCCTCGCTGCTCGCGACGCTGGACGAGACGCGCACGGCGATGGGCGGGCGGATGCTGCGCCGCTGGCTGCGCCAACCGCTCTTAGACCTCGCAGAGATAGCGCGGCGCCACGAGCACGTCGGCTGGTTCGTCTCTCATGACAAAGACCGCGCGGAGCTTACGGCCGCGTTCGAGAACGTCCACGACCTCGAACGCCTTTCGGGCCGCGCGCGCGCGGGACTGGCGACGCCTTCGGAAGTCCTCGCGCTGCGGCAGAGCCTCGAAGCCGTGCCGCGCGTGCGCGCGCTCCTGCAACGCGAGGCCGCGCGGTTCGGCGCGGCGCTCGGCTCGCTCCCGACGTGCGAGGGCGTGCTCGGGCGCATACGCTCGGCCGTCAACGACGACCTGCCCCGGCGCGGCGACGGCGCGGGCGTCATCCGCGAAGGCTTCTCGGAAGAGCTCGACTCGCTACGCTCGCTGCTCAAGAACGGCAAGACCTTCCTCGCCGAGATGGAGCAGCGCGAGCGCGCGCGCACCGGCATCAGGAGTCTGCGCGTCGGCTACAACAAAGTCTTCGGCTACTTCATCGAGGTCACGAAGCCGAACCTGCACCTCGTCCCCGCCGTCTACACGCGCAAGCAGACGCTCGCCGCCTCCGAGCGCTTCGTCACGCTGGAACTCAAGGAGTACGAGTCGCTCGTCCTCAACGCGCAGGAGCGCATCGCGGAGCTTGAGGCGGGCATCTTCCGGCAGGTCTGCGCGGAGATAGGCCAGCGCGCGCGAAGAGATACTCGCGGCGGCCTCGACGCTCGCGCACCTCGACGCCGTCGCGTCGCTCGCGCAGAGCGCGGCGCGCTGGAACTACGTCCGGCCGACCGTCGTCGACGAGCCCGTCCTCAGCATCCGCGGCGGCCGCCATCCGGTGCTCGAACGTCTGCTTGAGGAGGGCGAGTTCGTCGCCAACGACCTCGAACTCGGCGGCGCGGGCGCGCCGGAGATCGCGCTCATCACGGGGCCGAACATGTCGGGCAAGTCCACCTTCCTGCGGCAGGCGGCGCTCATCGTCATCATGGCGCAGGCCGGGAGCTTCGTCCCCGCCGCGTCGGCGAGCGTGGGCTTGACCGACCGCGTCTACACGCGCATCGGCCTCTACGACCGCATCGGCAGCGGCGAGTCCACCTTCATGACCGAGATGACGGAGACGGCGCACATCCTCCATCACGCCACGCCGCGCTCGCTCGTGCTGCTGGACGAACTGGGGCGCGGCACTTCGACCTACGACGGGCTGGCGGTGGCGCGCGCCGTCCTCGAATACGTGCACAACCACCCGCGCCTGCGCTCGAAGACGCTCTTCGCCACGCACTACCACGAGCTGACCGCGCTCCCGGAGACGCTGCCGCGCCTGCGCAACCTGCACGTCGAGATCGCCGAGCGCGGCGGCGAGCTGGTCTTCCTCTACCGCGTCGTCCCCGGCGTCGCCGAGGGGAGTTACGGCGTCTACGCCGCGAAGCTCGCCGGCCTGCCCGCGCCGGTCGTCCGCCGCGCCGAGGAGCTTTTGCGCGAGTACGAGTCCGGCGGGATTGATGACGAGAGTGCTGCGGTCGAAGCGCTCGAACAGTTCGACGCCACGGCCTGGGGGCGCGGCGCGCGCATCGTCGAAGAACTCCTCGCCGCCGACCTCAACTCGCTCTCGCCCGTCGAAGCCCTCATGAAACTCTTCGAGCTGCGCCGCATGGCCGAGGGCGAGAAAGAGAAGGGGACGAGGTCATTCAAGACGGCTTGAAGATGCGGGGCGCCGGGTGAGGCGCGGCGTTAGGCGCTTACTTCTAGGTAAAATAACTTGAGCAGCCTCACTTGAGTATTGACATAATAATTCTAGTAACCGTATTGTTCCTCTGCTTTCCTCGTTCCCTGAACTGCTAACGAAAGCCTTAACTTCCGTTGGCCTCACGTCCACAAGATCAGGAAGGAGTTCGTTGCATGATAAGAGAAAAGGACATGGCGCTGGTTATTACCGTAGGCACATGTATACTTTTGGCAGGCTGCGGAGGTAGTTCATCTAGACGCAATCCGCCTCCATCAACTAGTCGCCCGCAGTCGACGCAAACAAAATCCGCCTCTAGCGCTACAGAAACCCAGATAAAATTGGAAGCTTGCCGAAGGGGACGTGTGGAGTACGAGAAATGTATGGAGACTGCTAGGGGGATGACATCTATAACTCTCAAACAATCTACAATAGACCTCTTGCAAAAGTCAGTTGACGGATGCAACAAGTAGCTCCCGATGAGCTACGAACAAGTCAAAGATTTACGGCCCGCAGAGTTTAAGCGCTACTGCGGGGTCGAGCCCGGGACGTTCCGCCGGATGGTCGAGGTCGTCGCGAACCACCTGCGGCAGAAGCGCCGCGTGACAGGGCGGCCGACCAAGCTGGCGGTCGAAGACCAGGTACTGCTGACGCTGGAGTACTGGCGCGAGTACCGCACGCTCTTCCACCTCGCCAAGAGTTGGGGGCTGCACGAGTCGAGCGTCTGTCGCACCATCCGCCGCGTGGAAGATATTTTGACAAAGAGCCGGGCTTTCCGCTTACCGGGGAAGAAGAAGCTCCAGCCGGCCGACCACGAGATCGAGTTCGTCGTCGTGGACGTGGCCGAGACCCCTGTCGAGCGCCCGAAAAAAAGGAGCAACGCTACTACAGCGGGAAGAAGAAGCGGCACACGCTCCAGAGCCAGGTCGTGATCGACGGGCGCAGCCGCCGGGTCATCTGCACGGCGCACGCCCGCGGCCCCGTCCACGACTTCGCGCTCTACAAGCGCAGCAAGGTCGAGCCGCACGAGACGCTGGAAGTGCTGGCCGACAGCGGCTACCAGGGACTCGACAAGCTGCATGCAAAGAGCCGGACGCCGCGGCGCAAGCCGCGCAAGGGGCAACTGACCGACGAGCAGAAGCGGAGCAACCGCGAGTTGGCGAGCCGCCGAGTGGTGGTCGAGCATGTCATCCGCAGCTTGAAAATCTTCCGCATTCTAGCGGAGCGCTACCGCAACCGGAGGCAGCGCTTCTCGCTACGCTTCAAGTTGATCGCCGGGCTGTACAACTATGGACTCAGCCGCGGCTAATCACTTTTGCAAGAGGTCTAATGGCTACATGTCGTCGGTTTCTAGACCCATGCTATTAACGTAACGACAGAAGTTAATCAAGAACTAGCTGCCGTTGCTTTACATCGCGCCCGACAACGGCCTGCACCCGACCGCCGACACGCCGGCTCTCACCTGTAGCAACGGCGCGGGGCGGCGGGTAAGGCCGGGCGTTAGGAGCGCTTCGGCTTGGCTGGCAGCTTGGCGGGCAGGTCTAGCCGGTCATCAATCGGAACGTCCGTAATCACGTTAACCGCCCGCGCATACGCCAACAGCACAGGTGAGGGCGGCTCATTCTTGCCTGGTTCAAACTCCGAAACCCTCGCGGCTGCCATCTCCGACTCATATCCTGGATGCCTTAGCATCGTGAGCGCCGCTACTACTCAGCCCGGCAGATTCTTCAAATCACTCAAGACCTCATCCGGCTTCCACTCGTTCCCGCGGTATATCTTCAGCAACTTGCCCTCGGGCGTGACGACGGCCGTCCTTAACGAGTGGATGACCTGATCGCCCTCGGCCTTGTACGTCAGCCCGAAGAACTCCGCGAGCCGTCGGACCTCGGCGGCCTCTCCCGTGGCGAAGTCCCAGTTGTCGAACCTGCCGCCCGCGTAGGTCTTGCCGTAAGCCTTG
The DNA here is from genome assembly GCA_963726735.1 of uncultured Acidobacteriota bacterium. Classification (GTDB taxonomy): domain Bacteria; phylum Acidobacteriota; class Blastocatellia; order Pyrinomonadales; family Pyrinomonadaceae; genus QHXN01. Next base: position 586,870 of record CAVSDM010000015.1, on the reverse strand, counting down.
AGCACCGGCGGGCGGTCGTACTCCGGGTCGAGGGTCACACTCAGAAGGTGCGTGCGCTTCCGTAGCGCTTCGTCCGCGAGGATGGCGGAGTTGAGTTGCGCGAAGTTGGCGCTCAGCAGCGGACACTGGTCGGGCAGAGGGCAGCGCGTGTAGATGAAGTTGACGACGAGCGCGCGCCCTCTGAACTGCTTCGGGCTCAGGGGGCGTCCGTCCTGGTTGAAGAGTTTCACGTCGGGCACTTCGGCGCCGGGCTGCGGCTCGTTCGAGCCGGCGGGCGGCGTCGCGGGGCCGCCGGACAGGCCCTTCGTGACGACGAGGCTGTCGAGCCAGTAGCCGTCGTCGGTGACGACGAGTGAAGCCTGTAACCGGTCGCCCGCCTCCAAGACCTTCAGCGCCTCCGCGTCGCGGACGGGGAAGTCCATCGCCATGGCGCCCATGTAGCCCTTCACCTCCTCGTGATCGACCGACACCTCGCCCTTCGCGCGGTCAACGGAAACGACCTTGCCCTTCAACTCGTAGCGTTGCTCGTTCGCGGGTTTCGATGAACAGCCGTAGAGCAGGAGGGACGCGAAGAGCGCGGCCGTCAGCATCCGTCGGAGTCTGCGGGGGGAGTCATGCATGCGCCGATTGTGTCGCAGCCGCGCGGCCGCGCGCAACCGCGGCGGGTCGGGAGGCGCACTGTCACGCGCGCCGCGCGAGTTGTGCTAGGATGTCGTTCAACCTCCGATGGAAACAACAGCACAGCCGAACGCAGACACGAAGGCGAGCAGGCTCGACGGCGCGCGCGTGGCCGCAGAGATCAAGCGCGAGGTGGCGGAAGAGGCCGAGCGTCTGCGGCGCGAGCACGATGTTACGCCGCGGCTCGTGACCGTCCTCGTCGGCGAAGACCCCGCGTCCGCCGTCTACGTGCGCAACAAAGTGCGCACGTGCGAAGAGTTGGGGCTCGTCTCCGAGCACCACCACCTGCCCTCGGACACGTCCGCCGGGCGCCTGCTGGAGATGGTCGCCGGGTTCAACGCGCGCGAAGACGTTGACGGGCTGCTCGTACAGCTCCCGCTCCCCGGACACATGGACGAAGCGGCCGTCATCGAGGCCATCGACCCCTCGAAGGACGTGGACGGTTTCCACCCCGTCTCGGTCGGGCGCATGATGCAGCGGCGGCCGACCCTGCTCCCCTGCACGCCCGCCGGCATCATCGAACTGCTCGTGCGCGAGGGCGTGAAGATCGCGGGCGCGCGCGCCTGCGTCGTCGGCCGCAGCAACATCGTGGGGCGTCCCGTCGCCGAGCTGCTCCTGCAAAGGGACGCGACCGTGACCATCTGCCACTCGCGCACGGGCCGCCTGCCCGAGGTGACGAGGGAGGCAGACATCCTCGTCGTCGCCATCGGCCGCGCGGGCTTCATCCGCGGCGAGCACGTGAAGCCCGGCGCGACCGTCATCGACGTAGGCATGAACCGCTTGGCGGATGAGGACGAGGTCAAAGAGCTTTTCGGCGACGACGCGCCGCGCCGGCTGGAGGCTCTGAACAAGCGCGGCTACACGCTCGTCGGCGACGTGCATCCGGCCGAGGTCGAGCGCGTCGCCGGGCGGCTCACGCCCGTCCCCGGCGGCGTCGGCCTGCTCACGGTGGCGATGCTGATGAAGAACACCGTCAAGGCCGCGCGTCTCCGCCGCGGGTTGTAGTCTTAATTCTTATGTTGAGGGTCGGGCTGACCGGGTCGATTGCCGTTGGGAAGTCTTTCGTCTCCGGCGTGCTGGCGGAGCTGGGGTGCCGCGTGGTGGACGCGGACGTGGTGGCGCGGCGCGTGGTGGAGCCGGGAGCCGAGGGGTTGCGCAGAATCGTCGAGGCGTTCGGCGAATGGGTCTTGAAGCCGGACGGGACGCTCGACCGGGCCGCGGTCAGCGCGGTCATCTTTAAGGACGGGGCGAAGCGCGAGCTTATCAACTCGCTGCTGCACCCGCTCATCATCGCGGAGCAGGACGGGCTGTTGCGGCGTTGGGAGCTTGAAGACCCGCGGGGCGTCGGAATCGTGGACGCGGCGCTGTTGATCGAGTCGGGCGGACACGGACGTTTCGACAAAGTGGTCGTCGTTCATTGTCGCCCCGAGGTGCAGCTCGAACGTCTGATGCGGCGCAACGACTTCTCGCGCGAGGAGGCCGCCGCGCGCATCAGTGCGCAGATGCCGCAGGAGGAGAAGCTGCGGTACGCGGACTTTAGGATTGACACTTCAGGGAGCTTTGAGGAGTCGCGCAGGCGGACCGAAGAGGTCTACGCGGAACTGCGCAGGTTAGCCGATGAGAGTCGCCGGGAAAACAATCCACAGACGTAGACGCTTGATGCGCGCGCGCGGCGTGAGGCTGTGGCTGTCGCTCGTGTTGTCGTCCGCGTTGCTGTTCGGCGGTTGCTTCAGGGAGCAGAAGGGTGAGCGTTTCTACGGCAACGCCGTGGTGCCCGCGGCGCAGGAGTTTCGTTGGAGCGACGGCGGGCTCCCCAAAGTCTTCGACCCGGCGCGCGCGGCGGCCCCGCCCGACACGGACGCGGTGCGCGCGCTCTTCGAGGGGCTGACCGATTACGAGCCCGGGACGCTGCGCCCCGCGCCCGCGGTCGCCAGCCGCTGGGAGCCGGCCGACGGCGGGCGGCGCTGGACGTTCCACCTGCGCGAGGGCGCGCGCTGGACGAACGGCGACCCCGTGACGGCGCAGGACTTCGTGCGTTCGTGGCGGCGCACGCTCCACCTCGGCGAGCGCGCGCCGCACGCCGCCCTGCTTTCAAACATCGAAGGCGCGGAGTCGCTCACGACGCAGACAGACCGGGACGAGCAGGCAGGCCCGCCGGTCGAAGATGAAGCGGCCGCGGTCAAACGTTCACGCGAGGGCGAGGCGGCGAAGGGCGCGGGCGTGAAGCAGACTCCGAGGCCGCAGTCTTTCGGGGTGGTCGCGCTCGACACGCGGACGTTGCGTGTGACGCTCAGGCGGCCGGACATGAACTTCCCGGCGCTCGTCGCGCACCCAGTCTTTCGCCCCGTGCACGAGCTGAGCCCGGAGGCCGTGTTGCCCGAGCCGCTTGACGAACAGAGGCAGGGCGGCGCGGTCTCAGAGCCGGGCATCGTGACCAACGGCGCCTTCAGCCTCTCGCGCCTCGCGGGCGACAGCGTCGAGCTGTCGCGGGCGGAGAGCTACTGGGACGCCGCCTCCGTGCAGCTCGAACGCGTGCGCTTCGTCGCGAGCGGCGACACAGAGTCCGCGCTCGCCGCCTACCGCGCGGGCGAGGTCGATGTCGTCTCGAACGCGGCGGTCGAGCCTCTGGCCGTCAAGCTGCTCACGCCCTACGAGGATTTCCGCCGCGAGACCTTCGCCGCGCTCAACTACTACCGCTTCAACACCGCCCGCCCGCCCTTCGACGACGTGCGCGTGCGCCAGGCGCTCGCCTTCGCGCTCGACGTGGAGCGCCTGAGCAAGGACACGCTCGGCGGCGCGACCGAGCCGACGCGCACCTTCATCCCGCCGCAGAGGAGCGGACGGGCGGCGGAAGCGAGACGGCGCGTCGAGGCTCGAACACAACGTCGAGCGCGCGCGGACGCTGCTCGAACAGGCCGGCTACCCGGGCGGCGAGAACTTCCCGCGCGCTGCGCCTGCTCATCAATCGCAACGAGCAGCAGCGGCTCGTCGCGCAGGCCGTCGCGCGCATGTGGCGCGAGGCGCTCGGCGTCGAGACCGAGATCGTCGTCCGCGTGTGGGAAGAGTACGAGGCGATGCTCCGCGCCGGCGACTACGACGTGGCGCGGCGCAGCCTCGTCATGCAGACGACCGACGAGGAGACGAACATGCGCCAGCTCTTCGGCGAGGTCGGCGACGGCGAAACAGTCGCGCCCGAGGCCGAGACGGCGCCCTCGCCGACGCCCGCCGACACGCCGGCCGGCGTCGAGGGGCAGGGCGAAGCCACAGCGCGCGCGCAGGCGCGCCCGACGCCCGCGGCCCTGACGGAGGCGCAGGCGTTGAGAGAGCTGCCGGCCATCCCGCTCCATTTCGCCTCCTCCTACGCGCTCGTCAAACCCTACGTCGATGGATTCGAGTCCAACCTTCTGGACGCGCCGTCGCTCAAGCACGTCCGCATCAACCGCGACTGGCGGCCGCCCGCGGCCGAGCGAACCGCGCGGGTCGCGCGCGCCGCGAAACCCTGAAGCTACGACGCGCGAACGTGCAACGGCCGGCGCCTCGCGGCGCATCGTTACAGTCGAGTCACTTCATCCTTGATTGACCCCGCGCGGCGTGATAAGTTCGGGGTCGGTTCGTTCAGTCGAACATTTATCTACGACCCCCAAGCCCCGAACCCCGCGCCGCCCCGTTCTCGGTTGAAGCAGGAGTACATACGGCCATGACCGAAGGAAAGTCCGCGCGCCTTCTGACCCTCGCCCTCGTCGCCTCCGTCCTCTTCAGCGCCTGCGCGCAGCAGGTCAAGAAGGGCGACTTCTTCGGCAAGATCGAACCGCCCTCGGGCCAGACGCTGCGCTACATCTCCGGCGCCGAGCCCGAGTCGCTCGACCCGCAGATGACGACGGGGCAGCCCGACGCGCGCATCGCCATCGCGCTCTTCGAGGGGCTCGTCGAGTACCACCCGAAGACGATGGACCCCATCCCGGGCATCGCCGAAAGCTGGAAGCCGAACGGCAACGGGAGCGAGTACACCTTCTTCCTGCGCCGCGACGCGAAGTTCTCGAACGGCGACCCGATCACCGCGCGCGATTTCGTCTACACCGTCCGGCGCGGCCTGCGCAAGGAACTGGCCTCGCGCGTCTCGGCCTTCGCCTGGGACATCAAGTACGCCGAAGCCTTCAACACCGGCGGCGCCTTCGTCCGCGACCCGCAGTCGGGACGCTTCCTCGCCGCCGCCGAGGCCGCGCCGCCCGCCGAGGGTGCGCAGCCGCAGTCGCGTCTCGGGCGAGGACGTGGCGCCCGACACCGAGTTCCACCGGCGCATCCACGAGCCCGAGCGGCTCGTCGTCCCGGCGGACGAGGAGGACCGGGCGAAAGCTCTCAAGGCCAACCCGAAGCTCGCCGCTCTGGTCGAGGGCAAGGAGCTGGTCCCGGTCGAGCCCGAGGACGTGGGCGTCGAAGCCGTCGATGACTACACGCTGCGCTTCACGCTCCGCCAGCCCGCGCCCTACTTCATGGGCCTCGTCCAGCACCAGTTCTTCCGCGTCCTCCATGAGAAGACCATCGAGAAGTACGAGAAGAACTGGACGAAGCCCGGCAACATGGTGTGCAGCGGCTCGCACATGCTCGCCGAGCACACGCCCTACAACCAGATCGTCGTCGTCAAGAACCCGAACTACTGGGACGCCGCCCACGTCCGGCTGGAGAAGATCACCTTCTACCCGCTCGAAGAGCAGACGACGATGATGAACCTCTACAAGGCGGGCGACGTGGACGCGACCTACAACCACAGCGTCCCCGCGTCGTGGCTCAAGGCCGGCGTGCGCTACGTCAAGGACTACATGGACGCGCCGGAGAACGGCTCGATCTACTGGACGTACAACGTGAAGGTGCCTCCCGTCGATGACAAGCGCGTGCGCAGGGCGCTCGCGATGGCCATCGACCGGGACGCGCTGGAAAAGTTCCGCGTGGTCTCGAAGGCGAACGACGTGTTCGTCCCGCGGGGCATCCTCTACGGCTACCCGAGCCCGGAGGGCTTCAAGTTCGACGTGGAGGCCGCGAAGAAGTTGCTGGCCGAGGCCGGGTACAAGGACGGGTCGGGCAAGTTCGACCCGGCGAAGTTCCCCGTGGACGAAGCTCGACATCACTTACAACACGAGCGAGTCGAACCGGCAGGTCGCGGAGTTCGTGCAGGCGCAGTGGAAGCAGAACCTCGGCATCACGATCCCGCTGCACGCCGTCGAGACGAAGACTTTCTTCCCCATGCGCGCCCGGCTCGAATACAAGGGCATCGCGGGCGGGGCCGGCTGGTCGGGCGACTACATGGACCCGTACACCTACCTCGGCCTCTTCACCAACGCGGCCGGCGACAACAACACGGGCTGGAGCGACCCGAAGTTCACCGAGATGGTCAACGCCGCCAACCGCGAGCCCGACCAGACGAAGCGCTACGCGATGCTCTCGAAGGCCGAGGCGTACCTGCTCGACGCGGCGCCGATCATCCCGCTGACGAAGCCCGCGACGAGCTGGATGAAGAAGCCTTACGTGAAGGGGCTCTACCCGAACCCGGGGACGCTCCACGCCTGGAAGTTCGTCTACATCGAACACGACCCGGCCAAGTGGGACCAGGGCATGCCCGACATGACCGACCCGGAGCTGGCCGGGCTGAAGGAGTAGCCGGATGAGGTTCCGCTTCGTCCTCCGCCGAATGCTCGTGACCGTGCCGATGGTGCTCGTCGTCATCTCGCTGACGTGGGCGCTCATCCGGCTCGCGCCCGGCAACTTCTACGACAGCGAGCGCAAGCTCCCGCCCGGGGTCGAGAAGAACATCCGCGCCAAGTACGGGCTAGACGACCCCTGGTACAAGCAGTACGGCAAGGTGATGCGCAACATCCTGAGCCTCGACTTCGGCAACTCGCTCCGCTACGAGACCGAGACGGTCAACGACGTGCTCCTGCGCACCGTGCCGGTCTCGGCCGCCATCGGGACGTGCGCGTACCTGCTGGCGCTCCTCGTCGGGACGACGCTGGGCACCATCGCGGCGCTCAAACAGAACTCGAAGTTCGACTACGCGGCGATGGGGCTCTCGATGCTCGGCATCAGCATGCCGAACTTCGTGCTTGGGGCCGATCCTCGTCCTCATCTTCTCGCTCTCGCTCTACTGGCTGCCGCCCGCGCGCTGGGGCGGGTTCCCCTCCTGGAACATGGTGCTCCCGGTGCTGACGCTCTCGGCCATCTACATGGCCTACATCGCGCGGCTGACGCGGGCGGGGATGCTCGAAGTCCTGCGCTCGGACTACATCCGCACGGCGCGCGCGAAGGGGCTGACCGAGCGGCAGGTCGTGATGCGCCACGCCTTGCGCGGGGGGCTCCTGCCGGTCGTCTCGTTCACCGGCCCGGCGCTCGCCATCCTGATTACGGGCACGGTCGTCGTCGAGCGCATCTACGCGCTGCCCGGGCCTCGGCACCTACTTCATCAACGCGAACCTGAACCGCGACGAGCCGCTCATCCTCGGCATCGTCGCCTTTACGTCGATCCTCGTGCTGGTCTTCAACCTTCTGGTCGATATCGCCTACGGCTTCATCGACCCGCGGATACGCTACTGAAGAGATGAGCGACGAGAGAACACCGCAGGTGCCGACCGAAGAGGGGCGCTCGCAGCCGCAAGACCCGTGGGCTGCGGGCGAGCCCGCGCTCACGCCGAGGGGCACGCCGCCGAGCGCCCCCGTCGCGGCGCGGAGCGGCGCCGAGATACACGCCTTCCCCGAGACGGCCGTCGGCGAGGGCGACGTGCGCACTTCGGGCGAGTCGGCGGCGCCCGCGCGCGGCACGTCCCTGTGGAGGGACGCGTGGAAGCGCCTCCTGAAGAACAGGCTGGCCGTCTTCGGCATGTTCGTCGTGGGCTTCATCGCCGTCGCGGTGCTGGTCGGCCCGTGGATCATCAAGGCGACGACGGGCTTCACCTACGACTACATGCCGCCCGGTCAGCAGCAGTCCTACCCGCCGTTCACGGCGCCCGACGGCACCTTCTCTGCGGCGCACCCGATGGGGACGGACGCGGCGGGGCGCGACATGCTGGCGCGCGTGCTACAGGGCGGGCGCATCTCGCTGATGGTGGGCATCATCTCGACCTTCGTCTCGATTCTCATCGGCGTCATTTGGGGCGCGACCGCGGGCTACCTGGGCGGCAAGGTTGACGACCTGCTGATGCGCATCGTGGACGTGCTCTACGCCATCCCGTACATGATGGTGGTCATCGTGCTGCTGGCATTCTTCGGCGGCCGTTCGCCGTTGCAGCAGATATTCCTGCTCTTCGCGGCGCTCGGCGCGGTCTCCTGGCTGACGATGGCGCGCATCGTGCGCGGGCAGGTCATCTCGCTCAAGAACCAGGAGTACGTGCTGGCGGCGCGCGCGACGGGCGTCTCGACGCCGAAGATCATCTTCCGCCACATCGTGCCGAACGCCCTGGGGCCGGTCATCGTCTACGCGACGCTGACCATCCCGTCGGTGATGTTGCAGGAGGCGTTCCTCTCGTTCCTCGGCCTCGGCGTGCAGGCGCCGTACGCGTCGTGGGGGAGCCTCGCGCAGGAGGGCATCCAGAACATCGCGGTCTTCCCGTGGCAGCTCATCTTCCCGGGCGTGACGATGGCGTTGACGCTCTTCTCGCTCAACTTCCTCGGCGACGGCCTGCGCGACGCGCTCGACCCGCAGATGCGGAAATTCTGAAGACAGTGAATGGTAAATGATAAATGGTGAATCGTCGTTGAGCTTGACGAGGGCTGAGATGTTAAGCCGGAGCTAAGCGGAAACGACCTCCATTTACTGTTCACTATTCACCATTCACCAAACGATGAGTCACAACGGCAACCTTCTTTCAGTTCAAAGACCTGCGGACGTACTTCGAGACGGAGGACGGCACCGTGCGGGCCGTGGACGGCATCAGCTTCGACCTGAAGCGGGGCGAGACGCTGGGCATCGTGGGCGAGTCGGGGTCGGGGAAGTCTGTGACGAACCTGTCGGTGCTCCGCCTCATCCCGAGCCCGCCGGGCAAGATCGTCTCGGGCGAAGTGCTCTTCCACGGGCAGGACATCCTGAGCCTGCCGGAGGACGAGGTGCGGAAGATTCGCGGCAAGCGCATCAGCATGATCTTCCAGGACCCGATGACCTCGCTCAACCCTTTCATGCGCATCTCCAGACAGTTGATGGAGATCACGCGGCTCCACCTCGGCCACACCAAAGAGCAGGCGTACGAGCACGCCGTCAAGATGTTGGAGACGGTCGGCATCCCCGAGGCGCGCTCGCGCGTCGACTCCTACCCGCACGAGTTCTCGGGCGGCATGCGCCAGCGCGTGATGATCGCGATGGCGCTCGCGTGCGAGCCCGAACTGCTCATCGCCGACGAGCCGACGACCGCGCTCGACGTGACCATCCAGGCGCAGATTCTCGAACTCATCAAGGAGCTGAAGCGGGAGACGGGCACCAGCGTCATCCTCATCACGCACGACCTCGGCGTCGTCGCCGGCATGACCGACCACATCATCGTCATGTACGCCGGCAAGGTCTTCGAGCGTGCGCCCACGCGCGAGCTGTTCGCCGCGCCCGGCAACCCCTACACGAAGGGGCTGCTGAAGTCCGTCCCCGACCCCGCGCACGAGGAGGGGACTGAGCTGTACCAGATTCCGGGCCTCCCGCCCGACGTGGCGCACCTCCCCGTGGACCAGTGCCCGTTCGCCGAGCGCTGCTACCGCGTCGAAGACGTTTGTCGAAGGGAGTTCCCGCCCTTCGTCCAGCTCAACGCGGAGCACTTCTCGCTCTGCCACTTCGCCGAAGAGGTCTACAAAGAGTCGCTGTCCGCGCGCGGCGGCGGCGGAGACCCGGACGGGGTGAACTTACAAGGGGGTGCGGGTCGATGAGCACGGGCGGAGCGCAAACCGGCGCGGCCGGTAACGTCGTGCGTCCGCCGGCGGGCGCGCGCGAGCCGCTCATCTCCATCCGCGAGCTGAAAGTCCACTTCGACCTCGGCGGCGGCACCGTCTTCGACAAGATGGTCGGCGGCTCCGCCGTCCGGCGCGTCGTCAAGGCCGTGGACGGCGTCTCGCTCGACATCTACCCCGGCGAGACGCTCGGGCTCGTCGGCGAGTCCGGCTGCGGCAAGTCAACTCTGGGCCGCGCGCTGCTGCGCCTGACCGAGCCGACCGGGGGCCAGGTGCTCTTCCGCGGGCGCGACCTCGCGCGGCTCTCGAAGCGCGAGATGCGCGGCCAACGGCGCCACCTCCAGATGATCTTCCAGGACCCTTACGCGTCTCTGAACCCGCGCATGACGGTCGCGCAGATCATCGGCGAGCCGCTCGGCACCTTCGGCCTCGGCGGGCGCGGCGCGGAGCGCGAGGGGCGCGTGCGCGAGCTGATGCAGACGGTGGGCCTGAGCCCGCGCTTCCTCAAGCGCTACCCGCACGAGTTCTCCGGCGGCCAGCGCCAGCGCATCGGCATCGCGCGGGCGCTCGCGGCCGACCCCGACTTCGTCGTCGCCGACGAGCCCATCTCGGCCCTCGATGTCTCCATCCAGGCGCAGATCATGAACCTGATGGAGCGTCTCCAGCGCGAGCGCGACCTGACGTACCTCTTCATCTCGCACGACCTGCGCGCCATCCGCCACGTCTCCGACCGCGTGGCCGTCATGTACCTCGGGAAACTGGTCGAGCTGGCCGACGCCAAGGTCATCTACCGCGACCCCCTGATGCCCTACACGAAGGCGCTCATCTCGGCCGTCCCCGTGCCCGACCCCGCGGTCGAGGCCGCGCGCCGCCGCATCGTCCTCCAGGGCGACGTGCCCTCGCCCATCAACCCGCCGCCGGGCTGCCGCTTCCACACGCGCTGCCCCTGGGCCATCGAGAAGTGCAAAGAGGTCGTGCCCCCTCTGGCCGAGATCAAGCCGAGCCACTTTGCGGCCTGTATCCGCATCAGCCCGGAAGAACCTGACATCGAAAAGGTGGCGCCGGGCGACGCGCCGGGCCTGCGCGGCACGGGTCGCGTCATCGCGCAGTGAAACTCCCCCGCCATTAGTAGTTTAAACACAGGTGACAAGGTCGCAGACGCCCTTTTTGTGTGCGTGCCGCCCCGGGTCTGCCTTGAGCCTTGTCTATTGCCGTGCGGGCAAATATACTGCGGTAGGAGGATGGGGGCGCCGTTCGGTGCTCCCGCTCTCTCAGAGATTCACCTGCTCCCGACGGGCCACCCCCGCTTACGCAGTCGAACCTCCCTCCGTCCGCAACTCGAAGTCCGTAGATCGTGCCGCGACAGCTAATGGACAACACCACCCCGCCCCAAGTGGGTGCTGCCCAGAGCCAAACTTCCGCCGTGCCGCCACACGGGTGGGCGGAGGTGCAGGAGGGGCTCGCCTCGTCGTCGGGGCTCGCGCTCCTGCTCGTCGAAGGCCGACAGCCGCCCGCCCTGGCCGTCGCCAACAACAACTCCATCTGCCAGGCGTTCCAGACCTCGCCCGCGCACGCGCACCTCTGCCAGTCCGACTGCGGCGAAGCCCACGCGCGCGCCGTGCGTGAAGGCGGCGCCGTCCAGTACCGCTGCCACGCGGGTCTCAACTGCTTCGTCGCGCCCGTGAACCTGGGGACGGCGGCGCCGCTGGCCGTCATCGGCGGCCGCTGCTTCCTGCGCGTCGCAGACTACCGCGCGCTGGCCGAGCGCATACGCGCGGGCGACCTCTCCGACCTGCTCTCGGCCGAACTGTTCGGCAACGTCATCTTCGCCTCGCGCCAGGATTTGGACGCGCTGGCCGCGCGCGTCGGGCAGGCGGCGGGGTCGTTCACGCGGCAGAGGGGTTCGCGCGGCAACTCTCCGGAGCAGCCCGCGGTCGAGGTTTCGCCCACGGCCGGCGCCGACGGCATCCCAGGCGAGTTGGTCGTCAAGGGCGGCGAGGAGGCCGCGCGACACGCGACGAACGGTCACCACCCTTCGGAGCCGAAGGCCGCGAGGTCGAAGCCCGAGGAGTGGGCTGAAGAGATGCTCGTCCGGACAGAGGTCGCGGCCTTGCAGGCGCAGGGCGGCGCGGCGTTGGCGCCGAACGCCGCGGCCGACACTCACGCACACACGACGCGCGGCCCGCAGGCGGGCGGCTCTCTGGAGGAGGTGTGCCGCAGGGCTGTCAAGACTCTCTCGGAAGACTACGGCGTCGAGTCGCTCGCGCTGCTCCTGCGCACCGACGACAGCTTCTACGCGACGTGCGTCACCGGCCTCTTCGAGAAGAAGCCGCCGCGCGTCGCACTCAAGCCGAAAGAGATCAAGCTCCTGCTCGCCGCGACGAAGGGCGACTCCATCGCCGTCCCCGTCGGCGGGCGCACCGGCCCGAAGCACGAGGAGGCGGTCGAGCTCTTCCCGCTCGTCGTCGGCGAGGAGATCAAGGGCGCGCTGCTCGTCGGCGACGCGGACCTCACCGACGGACAGCGACGCGCGCTCGCGGAGTTCTGCCGCGACATCTCGATGCCGCTTGAGTTGAGCCGCCTGCGCGAGGAGTTGGAGCGCAGAGTCCGCGCCGCCACGCACCTGCGCGCCTTCACGGAGGTCGTCAACTCCGCCCGCCCCGAGGACGCGTACACGACCATCCTCCGCCACTCGGCCGAACTGCTGAAGGCGGAGCGCGGCTCGCTGCTCCTCTTCGACGAGCGCGCGGGCGAGCTCTCGGTCAAGGCGTCGTTCGGCCCGCGCGCCGACGTGACGCGCGAGACGCGCGTGCGCATCGGCGAGGGCGTCGCCGGCGCCGTCATGCGCGAAGGGCGCCCGGCAGTCGTGCGCGACGTGTCGAAGGTCTCGGGCTGGAACGCCGACTCGACTTCGGAGCGGAGCTACAAGACGAAGTCATTCATCAGCTATCCCATCAGCGTCGGCGGGCGCAAGGTCGGCGTGCTGAACGTGACGGACAAGGCCGGCGGCGGTGCGTACGACGAGTTCGACCTCAACCTGCTCGACATGATCGCGCCGCAGATGGCGCTCGCGCTCGACCGCGTCGAGTGGCACAGCAAGGCCACGCAGTTCCAACTGCTCTCGATCACCGACCCTTTGACGGGGCTCGTCAACCGGCGCTACCTCGAAGAGCGCTTGCAGGAGGAGCTGGAGCGCTCGAAGCGCCACCGCTTCTCGATGAGCTTCATGATGGTGGACATCGACGACTTCAAGGCATACAACGACGCGCACGGCCACCAGGCCGGCGACCTCGCGCTGGAGATGACGGCGCAGTGCCTGAAGACGGCGCTGCGCTCGGCCGACGTGGCGGCGCGCTACGGCGGCGAGGAGTTCAGCATCCTCCTCCCGCAGACCGGCCTCGCCGAGGCCCGCGCCATCGGCGAGCGCATCCGCCGCCGCATCGAGCGCACGCAGTTCCCGCACGGCCAGACGCAGCCGCAGGGCGCCGTCACGGTCACCATCGGCGTCTCCTCCTTCGGGGCGGAGCTGGACACGCCGGCCGAGATCATCCGCGCGGCCGACCGCGCCCTCTACGCCGCCAAGGCGCGCGGCAAGAACTGCATCGAGGCTTACGAGCCGAAGAAGCGGAAGGCCGCGGGCGCGCAGGGCAAGGAAGCGCGGCGCGAGGAGGGCGCCGGAGAGGGCTGAAGACGGGATGCCGGTCAGGACTCCCAGACACAGGCGCATACTCGCGCGCGTCGCTCCCGAACACTTCGTCGGGCGCGGCGAACAACTGCGCGAGCTGACCGCGCTGGGCTCCGCGCGCGCCGAGCAGAAGGGCCTCCTCCTCTTCGGCGCGCCGCAGTCGGGCGTCTCGGAACTTTTAAGACAGACCTTCGACGAGCTGTTCCGACAGCGCGGCGGCCCCGCGCCCGTCTACTACGCCTTCGCGCGCTCGGACGCGGCGACGACCGCCGCCGCGCGCCGCTTCCTTCAAACATTTCTTACACAGGTTGTCGCTCATCGCCGAGACGACCCGGCGCTCGTCTCGGCCACGCCGACCCTGCGCACGCTGCTCGACCTCGCCGCGCCGCAGGACTACGTGTGGGTCGAGCGCCTGATTCAGGACTTCGAGCGCGCGCAGGGGGAAGGGGACGAGCGCGCACTCGTCCGGCTCTGCCTCGGCGCGCCGCAGCAGGCCGCCGCGCAGGGCGTCCGCGCGGTCGTCATGTTCGACGAGATACACGCGGCCGAGTCTTTGCGCGGCGAGGTCGCGCTCGGGCCGGCCGTGGCGCAGTCGGCCGCGCAGTGGGGCGTGCCCTTCGTCGTCGCCGGCCCGCGCCGTCGCCTGCTCGATCTGCTGAACGGGTCGTTGCCGCTCGCGGCGCTCGAAGGGCTGCGCCGCCTCCACCTCGACCGCCTGAACGAGGCGGACGCGCGCTCGCTCGTCGAGAGTCTCGCGCAGAGGCTCGGCGTCGCCTTAAACGACGAGACGCGCGACCTCATCACACAACAGCTCGAAGCGAGCCCGTACCTCATCGCCGCGCTCCTCGACGCCGCGCGGGCCAAAGCGGCGAGCCTGACGAGCTTCCGCGAATTCCAGGGCCTGTATGTTGACGAACTGCTCGGCGGCCGCGTCGGGCGGCGCTACGCCTCCGTGCTCGAAGACGTGGCGGCGACGCCGGCGCTCCGGCGGGGCCTGCTGCGCGTGCTCTACGAGTCGGCGGCCAACCCTTCGGGGAAGTCGCCGGCCGAGGTCTGGATGAAGCGGCTCGGCGCCGACGTGCTTGAGTTCGAGCGCGTGATGCGCCTGCTCCACATGCACGAGTTGGCGAGCTTCCACGCCACCTACGTCGAGACGACGCCGACCGCGCCCTGGCGCGACTTCCTGCGCGCGAGTTACCGCCTCCAGGTCGCGGCCGAGCCGCGCGCGCTCGTCGTCGCGGACACGCTCGTCGAAGCCCTGAAGCGCGCGCCGCAGACGATGGCGCGCCACTACCGCCGCGAGTCCGCGCTCAGGCTCGCGGACGTTCTGCGCGGCTTCGACTTCCAGCGCGTGCCCGCGAGCCTGCTGCGTTACGACCGCTGGGCGCGCACGTACCGCGGGCTGTCGCGCGAGGAGGCGCAGGCCGCGCTCTCGACGGAAGCCGAATCACTCACGCTCCCGCAGATCGTCCACGCCGCGAGCTGCGCGTCGTTCCACCCGCCCATCGCGCAGCTCTGCGACGAGGAGCGCTGCACGGTGGCGCACGGCTTCGAGTCCGGCGGCTACAATGCCGGGGGCGAGGTCGTCTGGATCGCGGCCGAGGTCGAATCCAAGCTGGAAGCGGGGCGCGCGCTCGCGGAGCTTTGGCTCGACCGCCTGGAGCAGGTGGCGCAGGCGTGCGGCTTCGAGCGCGTCCGCTTCTGGCTCGTCTCGCGCGAGGGCTTTTCGGCGGAAGCGGCGGAGCTGCTGGGCGAGCGCGACGCTTACGGCTCGTGCCGCGAGCAGTTGAAGCACCTGACGGCGCATGATCTCGGGCGCCGGAGTCGCGGGCAACGGCGAGGCCGACGAGTTCGCCATAGAGCTGCCGATGTCCGAAGACACGGAGCTGATCGCGGCGCATACGGTCGAGCAGATCGCGCGCCGGATGGAGTTCCAGCCCGAGGCCATCAACCAGATCAAGACGGCGCTGGTCGAGGCGTGCATCAACGCCGCCGAGCATTCCCTGAGCACCGAGCGAAAAATCTATAACCGGTTTCGCGTCGAAGGTGATAAATTAGTCATCACTGTATCGAGCCGAGGGCTGTCCGTACCCGTTACTCTCCCCGAGAACGGCGCCGCCGACAAGAACGGCAACGGCGGCGAGGGCGCGAAAGGGCGCCGAGGCTGGGGGCTCAAACTCATCCGCACGCTGATGGACGACGTGGAGTTCGAGCGCGTCGACGACGGCACCCGACTGCGGATGACGAAGTACCTGCGCAAATAAGAAGGGGAGACCTGCCGAGATGTCAGAGCCATCGTCTGCCGCTGCCCCGCGGCCCGCGCCGGGTTCGGGGGAGGTCGCGGTCGTCTACGCGGGCGACTACGTCAACAAGATGAGCGGCCAGCGCATCGAGCGCGAGTGTCTGATGAGGATAGAGCGGGGCTGCCGCGCGCTCGTCATCAACTTCCGCGACACGGAGCTGGTCAACAGCATCGGCGTCTCGATCCTGCTCGGCGTCATCGACGAGGCCGAGCGGCGCGGCGCGCGCGTCGCCTTCTCCAACGTGAGCCTGCACACGCTCAAGCTGTTCGAGCTGCTCGGGCTCACCCGCCTCGTCGTCCTGGCCGACAGCGACGAGGACGCGCTCGCCACGCTCGAAGATTTCTCGGCGGCCCCTCCCGGGCACTGACGCTAGTAGATAGTGAATGGTCGTTGAGAGCTGTAACGGAGCGGGATACCTACGCGGCTCATAAACGCTCGACCACCGTTCACCGTTCACCGAATATGTCTGACAGCACGCGCATGGTTCTCCACGCCTTCGCGGCGCTCGCCGACCTCGGCGAGGAGATCGCGGAGACGAGCGACTTCGAGGAGATGGTCCGCTCGGCGCTCCACGTCGTCCTCGGCGCGATGGGCATCCGCCGCGGCGCGGTGGCCGAGTTCGACCGCGAGCGCAACGCGCTCCACTTCGTCGCCGCCCGCGGCTTCGACGAAGAACTCGCGCGCGACTTCTCGCTCGCGCCCCGGCCCGACGAGTCCTCGAACGGTAACGGGAACGGGAACGGCGCGGGCGCGCTGGCGCACGCCCTTCAGGACTTCGCGCGCGTCGAGCACGAGGTGCACGACAAATTCGTGGGCGCGGGTGTCGAGGTCATCACGCCGCTCGTCGTGCGCGGCGAGCTGGTGGGCATCATCCTCCTCGGCGGGAAGGCCAGCGGCGAGTCGTTCACGCAGGAGGACAGGGAACTGGCGCGCGCGCTCGGGCGCCACGTCGGCGTCGGCCTGCACAACCACCGCCTGCTGCGCGAGGTCGAGCGGCGCGCGGAGGAGAACCGAAAGCTCTACGAGACTCTGAAGGGCAGTTACAACGACACGGTGCGCGCCTTCGCCGCGGCCATCGACTGCAAGGACAAGTACACGCAGGGGCACTCGGAGCGCGTCGGCAAGTACAGCGAGATCATCGCGCGCGAGATGGGTTGGGCGGACGAGGAGGTCGAGGCCATCGCCATCGGCGGCTACCTCCATGACGTGGGCAAGCTCGTCGTGGACCGCGAGATCATCAACGCGCCTTACCGCATCGACGCCAAGCAGTCTTCGGAGCTGAACCGCCACCCGGCCGCCGGCTACGAAATCCTACGCCCCATCCACCACCCCTTCGCCGACATCCCCTTGATGGCGCGCTACCACCACGAGCGCCCCGACGGCCGCGGCTACCCCGAGGGTCTGACGGACGAGCAGATTCCGCCCGGCGCCAAGATCGTCTCGCTGGCCGACTCGTTCGACGCGATGACGACCGACCGCCCCTACCGCCGCCGCCGCACCTTCCCGGAGGTCGTCGCCGACTTCCGCCGCAACGCCGGACGCCAGTTCGCCACGCCCGTCGTCGTCGCCCTCTGCCGCGCCCTCCTCAAAGAGGCGCGCGGCGAGACGCGCCCACGCCAGATGATGCGCCTCCTGGGCAAGGACTACGTCGAAGCGCAGACCATCCCCGCCCTCGAACAGCTCATCGCCGACCTCGAAGCAGGCACGCACGTCGCCGCCGGACAGGCTTAAGGCAAACCCGTGTCAAGGCGCGTCGCCGTTTAAGCCCTCAACCTCTTGACCATGGTCAGGGAAGTCCCGCACACGCACACCCTTTCAAACCCCGCGCGCTCGTACAGCCGCACCGCAGGGTTGTCAGCCGACACGCTCAGGCATACCGAACGGTAGACAGTCCCGGCGGACTCCAACAGGCGGCCGAGCAGGTCGGAGCCCACGCCACGCCCCCTGTACGCGTGCAGGATCGCCATGCCCAGCTCGGGCGTTTCGTCATCCACATACCCGTACCCCCTCTCGTCACCCTTGAGTAGGCGCAGCCATGCCGCCCCTATCGGCTCAACGCCTCCCGCGTCCACGGCGATCAGGCCCACGTCGCCAGCGCGACCCCACGCCCGCACGTACTTCGCTATCTCAGGCCGGTCGATCACGTCGCACGGGAAGGGAGGGCTGCCCTCCGGGGCGTGGAGGGATTGATACAGCATCTCCCAAAGGAACTGCTGATCCGAGGGCGAGAGCTGTCGGATGGAGTGAGTTGTTGCGACGAGTCTGACAGTCAGCCTACTCATTCTATTGCTCCGTCCATAAGTTTGGGCCGCCTAACACCCGACATCACCCGCCCACCGGCCTCATTAATTGAATTTGAGAGGCAACATGTCGCGGGGCGGGTGCATGCCGGTGCTATGTTGCCCATCGCAGAAAATCATTCAGCCTATCTCCGTGGATTACTACACACTGCCTTTAGCATGGATTCCCCGATAGAATCTGGAACCACGTATCCCACGCGCTGTTTTTATAGCTTGTGGAATCTATAACCTGCCCTACTTCATCATAATCAACTGTGGATAGAATCCGCGTCTCTGCTTTTGTGCAGTTGAACTCATACAAGGTGAGAGTGTGAGAATACTTTTCATAACCATAGGTGCGTACCCCGCGCGCTTTACGATTGCGTAAGAACTCTGCTCTACCCAATGAGGTTTGATTATTTAACACTTCTCTAATCCAAACTCTTACCGCGCCGCCCGGAAGCTTCTTAATAGTTTTCGTTCCATAGAAAAGCCCGGCGCATCCAGTCGGTTCTAACTACTATTTTGCCGAATGAATCGGTCAAACTACATAGTGGGGCGGCCGAAAGACGAGTCCTCTCCGGGCGGTACCGGACGGGGTGATGATGCACCCTGTCGTCGGTTACTTCAACGGTTTCTTAGAAAAAATGAAGAGCCCCCTAGGAGGCGAAAATTGTCGCCGCCGAGGTTCAATGTTGGCTTTTGAGGTGGGCGTCGCGCGGGCGGCGCGGACGGACGCCCTCCTCAGGGCCGGGCTCTTATGCCTTCACTTGGGCTGGATGCGGAGCGTGTAGCTGGCGATGTCGATCTTCTGGTCGGGGAGGACTTCGACGCGCTCCTCGCGCGGGACTTCGCGGCCGCCGACGAAGGTCGGGTTGCGCCCTTTCGGCGTGAACCAGTAGCGGCCGGTGTTGTCGAGTTCGAGCGTGGCGTGGCTGCGGCTGACCTCGGGGTCGCCCTTGATGGGGATATCGACGGAGACGGACTTCGAGCCGCGGCCGATGGTGATCTCATTCTTCGTGATGGCCTCGACCGTCTGGCGCTGGCCGTTGCGCCAGATTTCGACGCTGTAGAGGGCGGCCGGCGGCGCGCGCCGTCACGCGGGTCACGTCGCTCTCAAGCTCGCCGGTCTCGCCCGAGTGCGGTCTCGGACGCGGTCGTCCGCGGCGGCCGCCGGAGGTCTCCGCGGGCCGCGCCGTGACCATCGTGTGGCCGCCCTGCTCGTTCGACTCCCAGACGGGCTGGACGCGGAACTCGCCCTTGTTGAGCGTGCCGTCCACGCGCAGCTCGACGGCGAAGGACTTGGTGGCGAGCTGCGTCTGCCCGGAAAGCTCGCGCGCGCGCTCCGAGAGGACGTAGTAGAGGCCCTGCTCCAGCCCGCGCCGCTTCTCGCCCTGCCACTCCTTGTCGTCGTCGCTCGAGAGATAGACGACGTACTCGGGCGGGATGTAGGTGGGGCCGCCGGGCGGCGTGAACATCTCGCGCTGCATGACCGACTCGACCTCGCGCGCGACCTTCACGAGGAAGTCTTCCCAGATGCGGCGCGGGCGCGCGCCGGCGTCCACCTCGGCCAGAGGGTCGTCCGAGACCTCCCCGTCAATCCAACGCCGAATCGAATCGAGTATGCTCACTGTCGTCGTCACCTCTCCACGGGGCGGTATTCAGGACTTCTTCAAGTTGACGCTGTTGACCCAGCCTTTGTCCGCCCCGTTCGGGTCGGCCTTCGGCCGCGAGTACTCAATGACCTCCACAAAGACCCATCCGCCCCTGGGCCCTTGCAAGACCCTGCACGCGCGAGCCGATCTCGGCCAGGCCAATCTTGGTGTAGCTCGTGTCGGGGCCTTCACGTAAGTTTACACCGGTCGTCGTCACAAATTCACTGCCGACGGTTGCCGTTTTGTTCGCGGCCGTGCCGGCCGGCTGCCGCTGCTGCTGCGCCGCGGCGCCCCCGCGGACGTTCTGCACGTAACGGAAGGTCGCGTAGAGCATCCCGGAGAAGGCCAGCAGGAGCAGGAGCGCGACGCCCCACTTGCGCAGGCGCGGGGGGATGCCCGAGGCGCGCGACTCGGCGCTCGGGGCGGCGGTCCGTGTAAGCCCTGTCGAGCGCGGCGGCGGCGCCCGGGCGCGGGGCGGGGAAGGGGCGCTGTCGAACTCCGCGACGACGGCCGCCGCCGCCGCGGCGCCCCGCGCTCCCGATGGGGACGACGAAGCGGTGTCGCCCGGTGCTGTTGGCGGCGTGCGCGACTCGCGGTCGAAGGTCGGCGCGAGCGGCGGCGCGGGCGTGAAGCCGCGCGAGCCTGAGTCGTCGCGGTGGCCGCGCTCGTCTGGCTCGCCCGGGCCGGCGATGCCGCCGTCGGGCCGCCGGAGCGGGCGCGTCTGCGCCATCGTCGCGTCGCGCAGCTCGCGCCAGAACTCCTCGACCGTCTGCTGGCGCCGCGCGGGGTTGGTCTGCGTCGCGCGCTCCAGCACGCGCAGGACGTACTGCGACCACGCCTCCGCGGCGAACTCCTGCGGGAGCTGCGTGACCGGTTTCTGCGAGAAGCGGCGCGGCGCCTCGCCGGTCAGGACCATGTAGGTCGTCTTCGCCAGCGAGTAGACATCGGCCGCGGGCGTCAACTGCGCGGGCCGCGGGCGCGAGAGCGAGGTCGTGTCGAGCGGGCCGGTGACGGCGAGCGGGTGGTGCTCGGGCGCGGCGTACACGTCCGTGCCGACGCGCGTGATCGCCCCCTCGGCCGCCTCGATCTTGGCGACGCCGAAGTCTGCGATCTTGATGGTGTGCTGGTCGGCCGTCAGCAGAAGGTTCTGCGGCTTGATGTCGCGGTGGATGACGCCGTGCTTGTGCGCGTGCCCGAGCCCCTTGCAGACCTGTTCGAGGTAGAAGAGCGCGCCGTCGAGCGGGAGCGGGCGGCGCAGGACGAGCGCTTGCAGGTCGCCGCCCGGCAGGTACTCGACGACGAGGTAGTGGAACGTGCGCCCCGAGAGGTCGATGGCCGTGCCGTGGCCGAGGCGGCTGATGATGTTGGGGTGGCGGACGCGGTCGAGCGCGACGGCCTCGTTGCGGAAGTTCTCGACGAGCGTGCGCTCAAGCTCGGGGTCGGGCATCCCCTGAAGGTGCGTGTTGAGCGCCTTGATGACGACGAGGCTCGGGCCGCCCTCGTAGCGCCGCCGCGTCGCGCGCCA
The DNA here is from genome assembly GCA_963726735.1 of uncultured Acidobacteriota bacterium. Classification (GTDB taxonomy): domain Bacteria; phylum Acidobacteriota; class Blastocatellia; order Pyrinomonadales; family Pyrinomonadaceae; genus QHXN01. Next base: position 565,835 of record CAVSDM010000015.1, on the reverse strand, counting down.
CGTAGACCTCCGAGTAGCTCCCGCGCCCGAGGCAGTCGAGCACGTCGTAGCGCCCGTCGAGTCTACACTGCTGAAGCTTCAGCTCGCTCATCTTAAGTCAGTAGACAGTAGCCAGTAGTCAGTAGTCAGTAGAAAAACCTTCGTTCAATTGCGAACACATCCGATTTTCATGTTCAACGTCAGCAGAGCGGAGCCTACCGGCTACTGGCTACTGACTACTGTCTACTCCAGATCACGGCGTCGGCGCAGTCCCAGGTTCCGTGACTGCCGTCGGCGTCGGTTGCGCGCGGACAATCTCGGAGAGCGCGTCGGCGGCCTCGCGGGCGGCCGCGTCGTTGTGCGCGCGCAGGTGCGCGGCGACTTTGGCGAGGCGCGCGTCGATCTTCAGCTCGCCGTTCGCCGAGGTCATGTTCTCGTTGATCCTCCGGATGGCGCGGTCGAAGGCGGCGGCCGCCTCGGGCTGGCGGTCGGAGAGGAGCAGCGCGCGCCCGTATAAGATACAGGAACTCCGGGTCGGCCGAGTCGAGCGGCTGGCCGTTCGCCTCCGTGGACATCCGCGCCGCCTCGGACGCGGGCGAGAGATCGACGGCGCGCCGCAGGCGTACGAACCGCTCGGCGGGCGTCTCGGTGAACGCGGCGTCGGCCGGCCGCGTGGGCGCGGGCGACGGGCGTCGGCGTCGCCGTCGCGGCCGGAATAACGCGACTGCTCATCCCTTTGCGCTCGAACATCATCCCCACGTAGAAGGCCAGCGCCACGGCGCCGAGCGTCAGCAGGAGCGGCGCCGACCGCCAGCACCCCGCGCCCCCCGCCGCCCTTCGCCGGGCGGACGTTTGATGAGGCTTGCGCGGCCTCTGATGTCTCTTGAGAGACGCTCGGGTCGCCGCTGCCCGCGGCGCGCGCCTTCGACTCCGCGGCGGGTTGCGTCGCCACGCCCACGGCCGAGGCGCCGGCGTCGAAGGGCCTCCGGAGGTGGCTGACGGGCGTGTCGGGGAGCGTGCGCGCGGTGTGCAGGTTCGGGCGCTCGCTGACGAGGGTCTGGTCTTCGTCCGACTCTTCGTCGGCGCGCGCGCGTCGCCTTCGCCGCCGACGCGGACGACGACGGCCGTCAGGTTGTCCTCGGCGCCGCGCTCGAAGCAGCGGCGCTTCAGCTCCTCGCAGGCCGCTTCGAGCGTGCGCGCGTTGCGCAGGACCGTGGACAGCTCGGCGTCGGGGACGTGGCGCGTGATGCCGTCGGAGCAGAGGAGGAAGATGGTGCCGCGCTCGACCTCGAAGGAGCGCATGTCAACCTCGACCGCGGCCTCGGCGCCGAGGGCGCGGCTGATGACGTTGCGGTTGGGGTGCGTGGCGGCCTGCTCGGGCGTCAGGCGCCCGGCGCGCATCTCCTCCTCGACGAGCGAGTGGTCTTCGGTCTCGCGGCTGAGACGCCCGTCGGGCGCGAGCCGGTAGAGGCGCGAGTCGCCGACGTGGCCCACGGTCGCGCGCAGTCCGTCGAGGTGGAGCGCGACGATGGTCGTCGCCATCATCGCGAAGCGCGGCTGCTCGCGCGACATGCGGTAGATGGAGTCGTTGGCCCGCTGGATGGCGATCTCCATCAGGTCTTCCACGTCCTCGCCCGCGGCGTGCTGGTTGGCGAACGCCTCCTGCAAAACTTCGATGGCGGTCTGCGAGGCGACCTCGCCGGCCTGCGCGCCGCCCACGCCGTCGGCGACGGCGAAGATGCGGTGCGCGGGGTCGCTCAGCATCGAGTCTTCGTTCTCGGGACGCTTCTCGCTCAGGCCGCGGTCGGTGACGGCCGCCGCCTCGATGGAGAACGCCCTGGGGTCTGCTGTCATTGAACCGCCTCCGGGATTTTGTACTCTTCCTCCTCGCGCTGCGGGGCCACGGCCTGCGCGGCGCGCAGGTGGGGCGCCTCGGCGTCGCTGGCGTTGCGGTGCGAGAAGGCCAAAAGCATACCGAGCATGGCGAAGCTCGTGATGAGGCTGAAACCCCCGTGACTGACGAAAGGCAGCGTGATGCCCGTCATCGGCAGCGCGCGCGTCGTGCCGCCGATGTTGACGATGGCCTGAAAGCCGATGAAGGCCGTCAGGCCCGCCGAGCAGAGCTTGGTGAACATGTCGCGCGCCTCAATCGAAGTGCGCACGCCCGCGTTGACGAAGACGACGAGCGCGAGCAGGACGACCGCGCCGCCGATTAATCCGAACTCCTCGCCGATGGCCGCGTAGATGTAGTCCGAGTCGGCCACCGGAATCACTTCGGAGAAGCCGAGCCCCAGACCCGCGTCCGGTCGTCCGTCCGGCGGCGAGGCCGAACGTGGCCTGCGAGGGCTGGAAGGCGATGCGGTCGAACCACACGTCCACGTTGACGGTCTTCTGCATCGCGGGGCTCGACTCGGCCAACTCGCGCATGCGCTGGTCGCGCGCGAGCGCGTCCTCGTAGTCCTTCTTCCACCACTCGGTGTCCGGGCGCGGGCGGGTCGAAGCCGTCGAGCCAGAGGTGGAAGCGCTGCTTGATGCGGTCGGGGAGCACGGCGCGGACGGGCGCGGCGATGGTGGCGAGCGTCGGCACCTTCTCCTGCACGTTGACGGGGAGCGCGCCGACGACGAGGATGACGACGACCAGCACGAGCGAGCCGACGAAGACGAAGAGCTGCGGCCAGCGGCGCACGGCGACGAGGTAGAGCGTCGCGTAGGCGCCGCTGAAGACGAGCATCTGCCCGAAGTCCTTCAGGGCGAAGAAGGGGATGAACGGGATGACGCCCATCGCGAGCAGCGGCAGCACGTTTCGCGCGCGCGGCATCCCCCAGTAGGTGCGCGCCAGCTCTCGGTAATGAAGGGTCAGGATGCCCGCGAAGCCGAGCAGGAAGGGAATCTTCGAAGGCTCCCACGGCGTCATGTTGCCGCCGAACTTGCCCGCGCTCGACCAGACGATGGCGCCGAAGAGCGGGACGAGCGTCGCCGAGCACGATGATGAAACTGTTGCGCTGCATCCAGTCTAGATACTTATCCTGCACGCAGAACCAGTAGGCCGCGGCCATCGCGACGAAGGCGAAGAGCGGAATCCACGTGAAGGAGGAAGTGAGCGCGCGGCCGACCGTGACCTCGGAGCGGCGCACGACCTCGGGCGTGGCGGCGGGCTGCGCGGCCGTCGGGTCGAGGCCCAGCGCCTGCTTCTTGTCGGGGCCGTAGAACTGGTTGATGTAGCGCAGACGCTGCACCTGCGTCTTCTCGGCGCGCGCCTGCGCCTTGTTGCCCGAGCCGTACTCGGGGTCGCTGTAGAGCCTGTACTGCACGAGCAGTCCGACCGAGAAGAGCAGCACGGCCGTCGTGTAGAGCGTCCAGCTGCCCTTGAAATGCATCGCGCGCGAGAACCAGAAGAGCAGGAAGACGAGCGGCACGTAGAGCAGGAGGTCGCGCACGGCGCCCACGGTGGAAGGCTCGTAGCCGCGCAGCAGCGCCGAGTCGTAGACCGCCATGTAGCCGACGATCTCCAGCCCGACGATCAGCAGCAGCAGCAGCAGGTGTGTCGAAGCGCGATTCCTCATAATGACCTTACGAATCATCTATGAACAACCCTTGTTGAACTGCGCCCTATCTTTGCGGGGACTGGTTACGGCGTCGCGGCGTTCCGCTTTTGGCGCCGCCCGCCTGCGGCCGGTTCTGCGGCCGTCCCTGCGGCCTGCCGCCCGGCGGCTGCTGGGCCGGGGCGCCGGGCGCGGCGAGCAGGCCGAGGTCGCGCGCCTTCAGGACGAGCGCGGCCGCGACCGGCGCGGCCGCCTTGGCGCCGTAGCCGCCGCCCTCGATGATGACGGCGATGGCGAGCTGCGGGCGGTCGAGCGGCGCGATGCAGAGGAACCAACTGTCGATGCGGAACTCGGGGTCGAGCTTCGGCACCGTGTATTCGCGGATGGGGTTGCCGCGGCGGTCGCGCTCGACCTTCTTCTCGGTCAGCATCTCGCCGGTCTTCTTGTCGTAGAGCGGCACCTGCTTCTCGGCCGTGCCGGTCTTGCCGCCGGTGATGATGCCCTGCGCGTGGACGGGCGCCAGCACGCTCGTCGCCGTGCCCGAAGAGCCGGCGGTGACGAGCCCCATGATGCGGCGCATCTCGGCCGCGTGCTCCGGCGTCGTCGCCTGCGCGAAGACCTCGGGCGGGCGGTCGTACTCGATCTTCGGCTTCATCAGCTTGCCTTCGAGGTTGCCGATGGAGGCGGCGACGAGCGCCATCTGGAACGGCGTCATCTGGCCCGCGTACCCCTGCCCGAAGCCGATGAGGCCGAGGTCGTACGGGCGCTCGCGCGGGTAGAGCGCGACGGTGGCCTCGACGGGCGCGAGCGCGCGCGCGACGGCCGGCAGGCTCGTGTTCCAGATTTCGGGCTGGCGGCCGCCGCCGAGCGCCTCCTGCGGGCTGCCGACCGGCGTCATCCCGATCAGGCGCAGCGCCTCGGTCAGCTTCTCCGGGCCGAGCTTGATCGCCATCTGCGCGAAGTACTGGTTGCAGGAGACCTCAAGCGCCGTGTCGATGCCGATGTTGCCGTGCACCTCGCCGGTGCCGCCCGAGTCGAAGATGGGCCGGGCGCCGCGCTCGGCGTAGAAGCCGGCGCCCGAGCAGTTGAACTTCTCGTTCTGCATCCCGTTGTTGAAGGCCGCGAGCATGACGGCGGTCTTGAAGGTCGAGCCGGGGATGTAGCGGCCGCGCAGCGCGCGGTTGACGAGCGGCCGGTCGCGCTCGTTCGCGTTCAGGCGAATCCAGGTCTCCTCGTCCTGCACCTCCTTCAGGCTGTAGGAAGGGTTGCTGTAGATGGCGAGCACTTCGCCCGTCTGCGGGTTGAGGACGACGGCCGCGCCGTGGCGCCCGCGCAGTTGTGCGACCGCCTCCTTCTGCAACTCGTTGTCGATGGTGAGGCGCACGTCCTGGTTCGCCTGCTGCATGATGTTGCGCCCCATCAGCACGTCCCAAGCCTCGGGCGCGGCCCCGCTCTGGATGCCGAAGAGCGCGCGCTCCAGACCGGCGTCGCCGCGGTCGGAGCCGAGCAGTTGCGACATCTCCGTGTCGAGCGGGTAGTCGCGCACGATCTGCCCGTTCGGCGCGCGCCGGTAGAGCGCCAGCGCGTGGTCGAGGCTCCCCGTGCGGTCGAGAATCCAGCCGCGCAGCGTCGATTCGGCCAGACGCCGGTTGCGCAGGTCTTTGTAACTCAACTCCTGAAAGCGCTCGTTCGACTCGGCCGCGTACTGCGCCCAGTAGACGTGCGACGCGAAGACGCCGAGCGCCAGCAGCACGAAGACCCAGCGCAGCGCGCGCAAGCCGCGGTTCGTCGAGGTCGCCCCCAAACGCTGCCGCACCTCCGGCGGCAAGTCCGCCGGCGCGACGGCTTCGAGCGCCGAACGCTTCCGCCTCCGCATCAGCAGCAGCGACACGAACAGGATCAACGCCAACAGCGCCGCCCCGCCCACGTACATCAGGCTCAGCAGCGCCGGCTTCGCCTCGGGAATTTCTGCTAGAAACATCATAGGTAAATGGTAAATCGTGAATAGTAAATGGTGAATAGAGGTTTAGTGCTACACGACTTTGGCGGTAAACGGCCGGCCTCGCGAACGGCCTTACCATTTACTATTCACCATTCACTGCCTCTTAAACCTCACCTCGACATCGCCGAAACTGACGACATCGCCGTCCTCGATGTGGCGCGCCTCGCCGTAGGCGATGCGGCGGCCGTTGATGAAAGTGCCGTTGGTCGAGCCCGTGTCGGCGACGAGCAGCGTGCCCTCGCGGTTCATCACGAGCGACGCGTGAATCTTCGAGACGCTCGGGTGCTCCAGTTGCAGGTCGTTGTCGGCCACGCGCCCGACGCCCATGCGGCGCCCGCCGGGCCGGAACGCCAGAGGCTTCTCGAACGCGCGGTCGGGCAGTGTTGACGCGCGCGAGTATCTGCACGTCGGTCGTCGTTAAAGTCTTCGCCTTCGGCACCGCGTCGGCCATCTCCCCGTGCAGCCGCTCGGCCTCGTCCCGCCGCTTTAACTCCTCCTCGAACTCGCCGTACGACGGGATCGACGGCGATGCCGGAGGTGAAGATGTCCGCGCTCGTCTCGACCTTGATGGGCGCGAGCGTCCTGTAACGCCGGTCGTTGATGTGGTCGATGGCGGCGGCGACGCACCTCGTGCTCCAACTCCTTGATGAACTCGGGCGGCGCCTCGGAGTGCGTGCCCCATTCGACCTTGAGCTTGAAGAGGTGCGGGGCGATGCGGCGCCCTTCGGCGTCGGTGCGCGCGCGCTCGTCCACGAGGTGCTTCATGCGCTCGATGAGCTTGGTGGTCGTAAAGCCGCTCTGCGCGTCAGCCTCGCGCCCGAGCTTGCGGTCCACGACCGAGCCCATGCCTTCGAGCACGCGCCGCATCAGGCGCTCGACCAGCGCCTCGTCGCGCTTCTTCTCCTTCGGCGCCTCGTCGCGCTTCTTCTTCTTCGGCGCGTCGTCTCGTTTCTTCTCTTTCTCTTCGCTCATATGGGGCGTACGCGACAAAACGGCCGGCGGGCTCGCTTCGGCCCGGCGGCGAAAGTCTTAGAACGGGGAAAGGGGAAACTGTCTGAAACCTTTTTCGACTGCGGTCATTCTAGCCGAAATGAGCCGCCCCGCGGAAGTGTCGTCAAAAGTTAAAGGGAAAGGTGAGAAGAAAGAGACATTTAACCGTGGGGTTCAGTCGAAACGCCGCTGCCGCGCGGCCTCGTAGAGGACGACGGCGAGCGCCGTCGCGAGGTTCAGACTCTCGACCGGCTCGCGCATGGGGATGCGCACGGACTCTCCGCTCGCGCCGAGTTCGGCCTCCGAGAGCCCGCCGGCCTCCGGGCCGAGGACGACGGCGCGCGGCTTCGTCCAGTCGAGTTCGGTATGCAAAGAGTTTGCGGCGGCGGCGGTGGCGACCGTGCCGATGCCGCGCGCGGCGCACCACCCGAGCGCCTCTTCGAGCGTCGGCCCCGTCCAGAGCGGGAGCCTGAACGCCGAACCCATCGAACCCCTCAGACTCTTCGGCGAGAGCGGGTCGGTCGAGCCCTGCGTCAGGACGACGCCGGTCGCGCCCGCGGCTTCGGCGACCCGCAACGCCGCGCCCGCGTTCGAGGGGTTGTTCGCCCTGTGCATGACGACGACCAGCGGCACGCCCGCGGCCCGTTCGATTCGCTCACTGCCGGTCTGCGGCCGGCGCGCGAGCGCGACCGAGGCCCTGCGGCGTCTTCGTGTCCGAGACGGATTCGAGCACGTCTTCGGAGACGGCGTGCGTGTTCCGGCAGACTTCACGCAGCCTGTCGAGCAGGGCGTTCCCGCGCTCATCTACTGTGAGCGCGCGCGTGTACATGACGGCCTCGAACACGAGCGACGCACGCAGGGCCTCCTCGCACAGGCGCACGCCTTCGACGAAGACGAGCCCCCTCTCGCGCCCGTCGCGGACGGCACGCGCGCGCTGCGCGAGCGGATTCCTGCGGCTGTTGATGGTCTCGCTCGTCATCTCACTCGGGCTCGATCTCGACCCACACGGGCCAGTGGTCTGAGATGCCGCGGACGCGCGCGACGCCCCAGCGGAGCACGCGCGCGCCGCGCAGGAATATCCAGTCGAAGTGGTGACGTATCGGCCCCGAACGCCACGTCGCCGAGTTCGTGGGGAGCGGCGTCGTGTAGCCGTTCGATTCCAGCAACTCGCGCGCGGCGTGGCGCCCCTCGTCGTTGAGCGTGTTGAAGTCGCCGAGCAGCACGGCCGGCTCGGTTGTGCGCGCGGCCAGCGCGAGGACGGTTCGATGTTGTTCGAGTTGGCCCTCGACATCCGCGTGCGTGTCGATGTGCGCGTTGAAGACGCGCAGAGCGCTCGCGCCGAAGGGCACCGACGCCGAGACGGCGAGCCGCGGCCGCCACGGGCACACGCCCCACGGCAGCTCGATGCGCGCGGGCGAAGAGAGCGGCGGGCGGCTGAGGATGGCGACGCCCGTGTCTCCCTCTTCGCCGCGCAGCATGCGCTCCTCGAAGTCGAGCCACCACTTGCGGTCGCTCGGCTCCACGTCGGCCGGCGTCGGGACGTGCGCGCGGACGTAGTTCATCTTCAGCTCGGCGGCCAACTCGCGCGCGACGTGGCGCCCGCCCGCGCGGAGTGTCCCGCGGTCCGCCTCCTGCAAAGCGACGATGTCTGCGCGGGGAAGTGAGGCGCCGTCGGAGAGTATCCCCGCGGCTTTGCGGATGTTCTCGCCGACGAGCCGCGGGCGGCGCCCGGGCCATCCGAGGCCGGCGCGGCGCAGAAGGCTCCCGCCGATGAGGTGCGAGCCGACCGCGTAACGTATGTTGTAGGTGACGACGACCAGCCGCCGCGTCTCTTCCGTCGAAGAGGTGCGCGGAGCGAATTCGCCGCGCTCGATTTCGAGTTCGGGCGGGACCGAGTAACGTTTGTCGTGTTCGACGTTTGAAGCCATCGGGTCGGGCGGCTTGGCTCGCGCCGCGCGCGTGTTGCACAATCGGCGCGCTGTAAATTCAGAAAGAACGTACGGAGATTACAATAGATGAATCGACGCGTCATCGCCGCAGTGAGCGACATGCTCTTCGCCTCGAAGATCCGCGGGACGGCGGAGCACCTCAACGTCTCGGTCGATTTCGCGCGGACGGAGGACGGCCTCTTCGACTACGCCAAAGCGGAGATGCCGTCGCTCATCATCCTCGACCTGCACGACACGCGCCTCGACCCCTTCGCGCTGGCCGCGCGCCTCAAGGCCGACGAGCGACTGCGCGCCGTGCCCGTCGTCGCCTTCTTCTCGCACGTCGAGACCGAGCTTCGGCGAAGAGCGCTTGAGGCCGGAGTCGAGCACGTCCTGCCGCGCTCCGTCTTCACGCAGCGACTTGCGCGACATCCTGACCGGCGCGATTTAAGAACTCAACCTTTGAGGGATAAAGGCGGCGCGGCTCTCATCCGTTGACGATGAGAGCCGCGCTGTTATTCTTCCGTACTGTTGCCCTCTTTCAAGCGACGGGCGCGGGCGCGATGGTCTCGTGGATGGCGCGGACCTCGCGGGCGAGCTGCTCGTATTGGTCGAGGGTGAGCGACTGCGCACCGTCCGAGAGCGCCCGCTCGGGCTGGTTGTGGACTTCGATGATGAGGCCGTCGGCGCCGACGGCGACCCCGGCGCGCGCGAGCGGCGTGACCATGTGGTTCTTGCCCGTGCCGTGCGAGGGGTCGATGACGACCGGCAGGTGCGAGATGCGCTGCACGGCCGGGATGGCCGCGAGGTCGAGCGTGTTGCGCGTGTGCTGCGCGAAGGTGCGCACGCCGCGCTCGCAGAGGACGATCTGGTAGTTGCCCTCGGCCATGATGTACTCGGCCGCGAGCAGCCACTCGTCAATCGTCGCCGACAGCCCGCGCTTCAGAAGCACCGGCAGACGCGACCGACCCGCGCGCTTGAGCAGGGAGAAGTTCTGCATGTTGCGCGCGCCGACCTGGAACACGTCCGCGTACTTATCGACTAAATCGGCGCTCGCCTCGTCCACCGCCTCCGTCACGATCTTCAGCCCGAAAGCCTCGCGGACTTCCGCCAGCAGCTTCAAGCCCTCTTCGCCCAAACCCTGAAACGCGTAAGGGCTCGTGCGCGGCTTGAAGGCGCCGCCGCGGAAGAAGCGTGCGCCGCTGCGGCGGACGGCCTCGGCGACGGCGAAGAGCTGTTCGCGGTTCTCGACGGCGCAGGGGCCGGCGATGATGGCCAGCTCGTCGCCGCCGATTGTCGGCGTCGCCCACTTTGACGATTGTCTTCTCGGGGCGCAGGTCGAGCGTGACGAGCTTGTAGGGCTTGGTGACGCGGATGGCCTCGGCCACGCCGTGCAGCATCTCGAAGCGCGTGATGTCCACGGGCTTGTCGTTGCCCGTGATGCCGATGGCCGTGCGCGCGGCGCCGGGCATCGTGTGCGGGCGGTAGCCCATCTCCGTTATGACGCGCTCGACCTCCGCTACGTCGCGTTCGGTGGCGTCGGCCTTCATGACGATAAGCATGGTGTCCCTCTATGTCTTAAACAGTCCTACAGTCGCCGGAAAATATTGCAAGGCTCGTGCCGCCCGGGACGTGCGCGCTCACATCCTCTCGGGAACCTCGATGCCGAGTGTGTTGAGCGCGGCGGTGAGTTGCGTGCGCACGAAGTCTGTGACGTAGACGAGGACGGCGCGCCTGATTGCGTCCCGCTCTTCGAGGATGCGGTTCTCGTCGCGATTGTAGAAGAAGTTAAATGCCTGTGCGAGTTGGAAGGCGTACTTGGCGAGGTGCGAAGGCTCCGCGAAGTTGGCCGACTGCCTGAGCACCTCGGGCAGACGCGCCGCGAGCGTCACCAGAGACCAAATCTCGCCCCCTGTCGCGCCCTCGAACACGTGCTTGACGCCCGCGGCCGACTCGCCGTCGGCGACGAGGCGTTGTGCATTCTCAAGCTCGCCGTTTGGCAACTTGCGAAAGATCGAGTTGGCGCGCACCGCCGCGTACTGGCAGTACGGGCCGGCCTCGCCCTTCGTCGAGAGGGCTTCTTTAAAGTCGAATACGATGACGGAGTTGCGCGTCCACTTCATCAAAAAGTAGCGCAGCGCGCCGATGGCGAGGGCGTGCGCCGCCTTCCGCTTCTCCTCGTCGGAAACGTCCGGGTGGCGCCCCTCGACCTCGCGCAAAGCGTTCGCTTCGAGCGTGTCGATAAAGTCGTCGGCCTTGACGCCGAGGCCGCGGCGTCCGCTCATCTCGACGAAGGTGCGTGACTTCTCCTCGGTGTTCAGCTCCAGTCCAAGCTCCTCGGCCGCGGCCGGCGTGAGCACGACCTCTCGTACGAGAGGTGGACGCTCGCGGCCTCTCCGACCTGCGGGGCGACCGCCTTCACCCCGAGCTTGACGACCTCCTGCGGGTAGGCTTGGCGCGAGTCGATGACGTTGTAGACGGTCGCGCCCGCGCCGAAGTGCGGCGCTCCGTCAGCGGCCTCTTCCTTGTCGCTGGTCGTCGTCCAGACGGTGCGGCCGTCCGGCTCGGTGCGGAAGGGTTTGAAGTAGAAGTTGAGATCGACCTGCCCGAGCTTCCAGAGCTGATAGGCGATGTCCTTGCCGGTGTAAGTGATGGTGCCGTTCGAGCGGACGATGACCTTGTCGGCCTCGTGCTCTTCGCTGCCCTCGTGCGTCTCCATCGGCATCACCCAGCAGCCGCTGTTCTTGCCCTCGGTCTGAAACTTGATCGCGCCCGACTCCTTCATCCGCTCGAAGGCGTGCGACCAGAGGAAGTGGAGCACTTCGGACTCGCGCGGCAGCAGGTCGTACGCGATGCCGAGCCTGCGCATCGTGTCGAGGTGGCAATGGACGATGCGCGTCGCGACGTAGTCGGCCAGCCCGGCCGTCGCGTTCCCGCCCTCTTCGAGCGCGTGCAGCGTCTCGACTCGGAGCTTCAGTCGTTCCTTGTCTTCCTTAGCGTCCGGGTCGCCGCCTCTGTAGAAGAGGCCGACGCGCGCGTACAGGTCCCAGCAGTAATAGTCGAACGGGTAGTCTTCTTTCAGAGAGGCGTCGAGCGCGCGCACGCCTTCGAGAGACATCCCTTCGAGGTGTTTGAAGCCGACGACCACGTCGGCGACCTGCACGCCCGTGTTGTCGATGTAGTTGTGCACCTCGACGCGCTCGCCGTTGGCGTGGAGGATGCGGACGAAGGTGTCGCCGAGGACCGAGTTGCGCAGGTGCCCGATGTGCGCGGCCTTGTTCGGGTTGACGCTCGTGTGCTCGACCATGCGCTTCGGCCGGGCCTCGGCCGTCGGCGCCGCTTCCGACGTAGACGAAGAGAGTGCCGCCAGCAGTCGCGCGCGGTCGTAGAACAGGTTGAGGTAGCCCGCGCCGGCGACCTCGACGCGCTCGACCGCCGCGTCGGATTCGAGCACCTGCTTCAGCTCTTCGGCGATGGCGCGCGGGTTGCGCTTCTCGCCGGTCGCCTGCTTGATGCGCTTGGCCAGCTCGAAGGCGACGGGGAAGGCGAGGTCGCCCAGGTCGGTGCGCGGCGGAACCTCCGAAGGGACTTGTTCCAGCTCGACCCCGAATTTGCGGGCGGCGGCGCGGACGCGCTCGCGCAGGGACTGTTGCAATTCGATCAGGTTCAAGGCGTCTGTTTCCTCCGGCACTTTCTCGGTTCGTCGGAAAAGCCGAAAGTATAGCTCAGCCGATGTCTACTTGCACTTGCCTTGACACTCGCCCGACGCGCTCTGCTACCATCCAATGCGTTTTCGATGCACACCACAACATCTGAACATCCATTCAGCCGTCGCTGAAAACGGAAGGATTGTAATTGAGAACTCTGTACTTCGACTGTTTCGCCGGTATCAGCGGCGACATGACGCTCGGCGCGCTCGTGGACGCGGGCGCGGACGCGCGCGAGCTGACCGGGCGGCTGGCGCTGCTCGGCGTCGAAGGCTACGAGATTAGTTTCGAGAAGGTTGACCGCAGCGGCATCAGCGCGACGCGCGCGCTCGTGCGCCTCACGCGCGAGGAGAAGAAGCACCGGCACCTCTCGCACATCGAGCGGATCATCGGCGACTCTCGCCTGAACGATTCGGTCAAGGAGCGCGCGCTGAAGATTTTCCGAAGACTCGGCGAGGCCGAGGCGCGCGTCCACGACGTGCCCGTCGAGCGCATACACTTCCACGAGGTCGGCGCCGTCGATGCCATCGTGGACGTGGTCGGCGCGTGCATCTGCTTCGAGCTGCTGGGCGTCGAGCGCTTCGCCGCCTCCGCGCTGCACGTCGGGAGCGGCACGGTCGAGATGGAGCACGGCCGTTTCCCGGTCCCGCCGCCCGCGGTCGCGGAGCTTCTGCGCGGCGCGCCCGTCTACTCGACCGACATCGTCGGCGAGCTGGTGACACCCACGGGCGCGGCCATCGTGGCGACGGTGTGCGAAGAGTTCGGCCCGCTGCCGCGGATGCGTGTCGAGGCGACGGGCTACGGCGCGGGCGGGCGCGAGTACAAGGGCTTCCCGAACGTGCTGCGCGTGCTCGTCGGCGAGTCCGATAAGGCCGGAGAGACGCCGTCAGGCGTCTCACGTCAGGGCGAGGAGGAGTTGTTGATGGTCGAGACGAACGTGGACGACGTGTCGCCCCAAGTCCTCGGCCACCTGTTGGAGCGCGCGCTCGGAGCCGGCGCGCTCGACTGCTTCTTCACGCACGTGCAGATGAAGAAGAACCGGCCCGGCGTGCTCGTCTCAATCCTCTGTCGCCCTGCGGACGGCGAGTCGATGCACGAGCTTCTGTTCGCGGAGACGCCGACGCTCGGCGTGCGCAGCTACGCGGTCAAACGCCGCGCGCTCGAACGTGAGTTCGTGACTGTCGAGACCGAGTTCGGTACGATTGCCGTCAAGCTCGCGCGCAAAGAGGGGCGGGTCGTCGGAGCGGCCCCCGAGTACGAGGATTGCCACGCGGCCGCGCTCGCGCACAACGTCCCGCTGCGCGTCGTGCAGGAGGCGGCGCTCGGCGCGTTCAGACGTTCCGGGATGTAGGGATTCGGGGAGGGGGATACATGGCGACGATCTTTTCCGCGACCGAGCCGGACGACGGCTCCGAAGAGGGCGGCGCACGCGGGGTTGACCTCGAAAAGATCGAGCGCGGCGTGAGGCTCATTCTCGAAGGCGTGGGCGAGGACGCGGAGCGCCCGGGGCTCCAGCGCACGCCGCGGCGCGTGGCGGAGATGTACGCGGAGTTGACCGAGGGGATGCGCGAAGACCCTTCGGAGCACGTGCAGCCTTTGCCCGGCGACCGCCACGACGAGATGGTCATCGTGAAGGAGATACACTTCGCGTCGCTCTGCGAGCACCACCTCGCGCCCTTCGTCGGCAAGTGCCACATCGCCTACATCCCGAAGCAGGGGCGCATCGTCGGGCTCTCGAAGCTCGCGCGGCTCGTCGAGAGCTTCGCGCGGCGCCTGCAAGTGCAGGAGCGTCTGACCTCGGAGATAGCCGACATGCTCTTCGAGGGGTTGAAGCCGTTGGGCGTGATGGTCGTGATGGAGGCCGAGCACACCTGCATGACCATCCGCGGCGTGAAGAAGCCGGGCGCCGTCACCATCACCTCGGCCATCCGCGGCGGCTTCCGCAAGGACTCGCGCACGCGCGCGGAGGCGATGGCTCTGATACGCGAGAAGTGAGAGATGAGAGTGCCGCTGTCGAAAATCGCGCTGGCCGCGTGTCTGCTCTGCACGGCGTTACTTCCCGCCGCCGCCGCAACCCGCGCCGGGTCCGCCCTGCAAAAGAGAAGGACCGCCCGACCCGCTCAGCGTCGTAAGCCGCGCCTGCGCGAGCCGGACGTGATCTTCGTGCCGACGCCGCCCGAGACCGTGGACGAGATGCTGCGGCAGGCACGGCTCAGGAAGGGCGACGTGCTCTTCGACCTCGGGAGCGGCGACGGGCGCATCCCGTTCGCGGCGGCGAAGCAGTACGGCGTGCGCGCGGTCGGCATCGACATCGACCAGAAACTCGTCGAGGAGGCGACCGAGACGGCGAAGCGCGAGGGGCTCGAACACCTCGTCACCTTCCGCCTCGGCGACATGTTCGCGGCCGACCTGAGGGGGGCGACCGTCGTCACGCTCTACCTGTCCGACACGCTCAACGTCATGCTCCGCCCGAAGCTTTTGCGCGAGCTTCGGCCCGGCTCGCGCATCGTCTCGCACGACTTCCGCATGGGCGACTGGCCGCCGGAAAAGTCGGTGCGCGTGCCGTGGAAGAACCTCTACCGCACGGTCTACGTCTGGACTGTGCCGCGCGGCGGGCGATATAAGAAGAGATAAGTTTGAAGAGTCGAGGTGAACAAGCCTTCGCTTACATGAAAACCTTCTACGTCACCACACCGATCTATTACGCGAACAGCCTGCCGCACATGGGGCACCTGTACACGACCGTCGTCGGCGACTTCCTGAAGCGCTACCACAGGCAGCGCGGCTCCGAGGCTTACTTCCTGACGGGGACGGACGAGCACGGGACGAACATCGAGCGGGCGTCGGCGAAGGCCGGGCGCACGCCGCGCGAGCACGTCGATTACGTCGTCGGCGAGCTGAAGAAGATGTTCGGTGACTTCGGGCTCGACTCGGAGCACGGCGGCTACGACATCTTCATGCGCACGACCGAGCCTTTCCACTACGAGGGCGCGCAGGAGTTCTGGCGGCGCGCGGCCGCGCGTCAGACGCCGAAGCGGCGCGAGAACATCTACAAAGGCTTCTACGAGGGCTGGTTCTGCGCGCCGTGCGCGACGTTCAAGACCGAGGCCGAGATGCTGCCCGCGACGGAGGAGGGCGGCCCGCCGCTCTGCCCCGTTCACGAGCGCCCGCTCGACAAGGTTTCGGAGGAGAGCTACTTCTTCCGCCTCTCCGACTACGACGAGGCGCTGCTCGAACTCTACGAGGCGCGCACGGACTTCGTGCGCCCCGAGGCGCGGCGCAACGAGGTCATCAGCCTCGTGCGCGGCGGGCTCGAAGACGTTTCGATCAGCCGCCTGAAGAGTTCGGTGAGCTGGGCCATCCCCGTCCCCGGCGACCCACAGCACACCGTCTACATCTGGTTCGACGCGCTCATCAACTACATCACGGCGCTCGGCTGGGGGAGCGAGCAGCGACAACCGCAGGTCGGCGAAGACCTCTTCCAAAAGTTCTGGCCCGGCGTCCACCTGCTCGGCAAAGACATCCTGCGGCAGCACGCGGTACTGTGGCCGGCGATGCTGCTGGCGGCGGGCGTCGAGCTGCCGCAGACGGTCGTGGCGCACGGGCTCTGGCTCGACCAGACGGGGCGCAAGGGCTCCAAGACGCTCGGCAACGCGCTTGAGCTGCCCGTCCTGCACCGGCACTTCCGCGTCGATGCGGTGCGCTACTTCCTCCTGCGCGAGATGTCTTTCGGGCAGGACTGCAAGGTCGATTACGAGGTCATCCTCGACCGCTCCAACAGCGACCTCGCCAGCGGGTTCGGCAACCTCTTGAGCCGCACGCTGACGATGATTCATAAATACTTCGACGGCGTCGTCCCGCCGCCGGACATCTCGGAGCCGCGGCGTCTGCTCGCCAAACGCGCGGGCGTCGATTCCGACGCGCAGGAGCTTTCGAGCAGCCTGGAGCTGATGCGCGACCAGTTCCTTCTGCACGTGGACGAGTACGCCTTTCATCGGGCGCTCGAAGCGGCGTGGGGCATGATCGCGCGCGTGGACAAGCTCATCTCCGAGGCGAAGCCGTGGGAGCTGGCGCGCGAAGAGGAGCAGCGCGAGACGCTGGGCGCGGTGCTCTACCGCTCGGCCGAGACGCTGCGTTGGCTGGCCGTCCTGCTCTACCCGTCGATGCCGGAGTCGGCGCGTGCGGTCTGGAAGCAGTTGGGGTTGGGAGGCGACCCGCAGGAGATAGACCCGGCGGGACTTAACTGGGGGGGCTTGCGTGCGGGCGAGCGCGTCGGCGAGGTCGCCCCGCTCTTCCCGCGCATAGACAAGGCGAAGACGATGGCAGAGATTGAGAAAGAGATTACGGAGCGTAAAGAAGCGGAGGCACAAACATCTTTGCCTTCATCGACGACGGACGGTGGCGCGCACGCCACGCAGGCGGCCGTGCCCGGCGCGCCGACCGCGGCCGGCACGCAGCCCGCACAGCCGCCGCAGAAGGGCGCGACCGAAGCCGAAGCCACGCCCGAAGGCGTCGCCACCTACATTTCGATTGAGGACTTCGTCAAGGTCGAGCTGCGCGTCGGACAGGTTCTGACGGCCGAGCGCGTGCCGAAGTCCGACAAGCTCCTCCGCTTCACCGTGGACGTGGGCGAGGCCGCGCCGCGACAGATTCTCGCCGGCATCGCCGAGCACTACGAGCCGGAGACGATGGTCGGACGCAAGCTGGTCATCGTCGCGAACCTCAAGCCGCGCAAGCTCCGCGGCTTCGAGTCGCAGGGGATGGTGCTCGCCGCCTCCATCGGCGAAGAGGGCCGCCCCGTCCTCGCCACCTTCGCCGAAGACGTGCCGAACGGGGCGCGGCTGAAATAGCAGTAGAGTCAGCGCTCGGAGTGAGCTCGAATTTACAGCCTTTTAACGCTCTACCTTCAGCTTCAAAATGTTTGTCGATTCGCACGCGCATATTGACGGAGAGGAGTTCGACGCCGACCGCGACGAAGTTGTGGCCCGTGCGCGTGAGGCGGGCGTGCGCGCGATTCTGAACGTCGGGACGGGCGACCCGCGTGGAGACAAGTTCAAGCGTGCTTTGACGGTGGCGGAGACGTACGAAGATGTCTACTTCGCGGCCGGCGTCCATCCGCACGACGCGAAGCTCTACGACGACGCTGCCGAGCAACACGTGTCAGACCTTCTTCGCGGCAGCTCCCGCGCCGTCGCGCTCGGCGAGATAGGGCTCGACTATCACTATGACCACTCGCCGCGCGGTGTACAGCGCGGAGTCTTTGCACGGCAGTTGCGGCTGGCGCAAAGCCTCTCTCTCCCCGTCATCATTCATTCGCGCGAGGCGGACGAGGAGACTTTGGAAATCCTCGGCGCGGAGTACGCGGCGGCGAAACGGGGCGGCGTCATGCACTGTTTCGGCGGCGGGCCGGCGCTGGCCGAAGCGGCGCTGGAGTTGGGCTTCTACATCTCCTTCGCCGGGAACGTGACGTTCAAGAAGGCGGAGTCGCTGCGCGAGGTCGCGCGCGCGGTGCCGCTCGAACGTCTGCTGGTCGAGACCGATTGCCCTTACCTCGCGCCCGTGCCGCACCGCGGGCGCCGCAACGAGCCGGCCTACGTCGCCGCGACGGCGCGCTTTCTCGCGGAACTCCGGGGCGTCGGTGAAGAAGAGTTGGGGCGCGCGACCTCGGAAAATTTCTCGCGCCTCTTCGGCGTGGAAACGGCCTGACGGGCCCGCGCGGCCGCGGGCGACCTTGCGCCAAACGGCACAATCAACTTTTCCTCGCAGCCCTTAAATGTTATAAAAGCCGTGAGCGGGTTCGCGGCGACTTTACACTTCCTATGGCTCAGCAGAATTCATTCGACATCGTATCGAAGGTGGAGATGGCGGAGGTCAAGAACGCGCTCGACCAGACCATGAAGGAGGTCCGGCAGCGCTTCGACTTCAAGGGCAGCCGCGCCGAGGTCCGGCTCGAAGGCGAGGAGGAGCTGATCCTCACCGCCGAGGACGAGACCAAGCTCCGCAACATGAACGACATCCTCCAGCAGAAGCTCGTGCGCCGGAGCGTGCCGCTCAAGGCGCTCTCCTACGGCCGCGTCGAGCCGGCCGCCGGCGGCACCGTCCGCCAGCACGCGGCCCTCCAGCAGGGCATCCCCTCGGACAAGGCCAAGGAGATCGTCAAGTTCATCAAAGAATCGAAGCTCAAGGTGCAGGCCGCCATCCAGGGCGACACCGTCCGCATCACGGGGCGCGACCGCGACATCCTTCAGGAAGTCATCGCCCAGCTCAAGTCCCAGGACTTCGGCATCAACATGCAGTACACGAACTACAGGACGAACTAGGGAATGGTGAATGGTAAATAGTAAATGGTGAAGACAGACTTCCAGCTTACCATTCACTATTTACCATTCACCATTCACTCCTAAACTTATGAACACTTCCGGTAACACAGCGGCGGTCGAGGAGCAGCGTTTGACGGCGCGGCGCATCTTCAGTCTGGTCGCGGCGGAGCTGGCGCTCGTCGAGCAGGAGTTCGAGCGGCAGGCGCGCTCGAACATTCAGGTCATCGCGTACATCGGCGACTACCTGCGCGCGTCGGGCGGCAAGCGCGTGCGGCCGGCGCTGACGCTTCTGTCGGCCTCCGCGGTCGGCGGCGACGCCTCGCGCCAGAACGTCGTGCGGATGGCGACCGTGATGGAGTTTCTCCACACGGCTACGCTCGTCCACGACGACATCATCGACAACGCCGAGACGCGCCGCAACCGCGCCTCCATCAACTCGCGCTTCGGCAACCAGACGGCCGTGCTCATGGGCGACTGGCTCTACATGTCTGCCTTCGAGACGAGCCTCAAGGAACGCTCGCTCGACATCCTCGACATCCTGACCAACGTCACGCGGAAGATGACCGAGGGCGAGTTGCTCCAGTTGACGCTGCTCGGCCGCGCCGACGTGACCGAGGAGCAGTACTACGACGTGCTCCGGCGCAAGACCGCGTACCTCTTCAGCGCGTGCTGCGAGATCGGCGCCATCCTCGGCGGCGCGAGCCCCGCGCAGTGCCGCGCGCTGCGCGACTACGGCATGAACCTCGGCACGGCCTTCCAACTCGTGGACGACCTGCTCGACTTCACCTCCGACGGCGACTCTCTGGGGAAGGCCGCCGGCGCAGACCTTCTGGAAGGGAAAGTCACGCTGCCCGTCATCCACCTGCTCGCAGAGGAGCCGCGGATGAAGGCCGGCGTGCAGTCCGTCATGCGCGACGGCGCCTACGGCGAGTTCACGCGCGAGTCGCTCGTCCGCGCCGCGGAGAAGAGCGGCGCGCTCGAACGCTCGCGCGCGCGCCGCCGCCTCCTACGCCGAGGCCGCCGCCAAAGCCCTCGAAGAGGTCGCGCCCTCGAAGTACGCCGACGGCCTCCGCTCCATTCCCTCGTACATCCTCGAAAGGGAGATGTGAAGCGGATAGACGTAAGATTCGGCTGAGAGCTAACCGCCATCTAAAGCTAACGATGCCTGACGAAAATCTGCTCGCCACACTTGAGAACGGGCTGAGGCAGTCGCGCACGACGCGCTCGCGCCTCAACGCGCGGCTGGCCGACCTGGAGGCCGAGGCCGAGCGCGTCCGCACCGAGCTGAACGAGATGGACGCCATCATCAGTCAGACCGAGGCGGCCATGTTCCGCATCCTCTCCTCGATGTTCGGCGCGGCGCAGACGGCCACACCGCCCTCGGACGCCGAGATCGAGTTCGCGCTGCGCCGCGACGCCGCGGCCAACGCCCGCGCCACTTCGCAGGCGACGCAGTCGCACTCGCCCTACGCGCAGAGCCAGCCGCAGCAGCAGGAGCACCACTTCCGCCACCACATCCCCCCCATCCGTTCCGACATCGAGCCGAAGAGCGACCGCTTCTTCGAGCGCACCATCCCCCACGCCGCGGCCGTCCTGCTGCGCGAGACGGGCGGGCCGCTCCACGTCAACGAGACTCTACAACCGCCTGCTCGAAGGCGGCTTCCAGTTCACGGGTCAGAACCCGACCATCAGCATCGCCGTCTCGCTCAACCGCAACCGGCGCTTCCGCAAAGTCGCCCCCGGCACCTTCGACCTCACCATCCGCGACGCCGCCCAAGCCTCTTAGAGAAGAGAAGTAACCACGTAGACACGGGGACGCAGTTTGTCGAGCCACACGCTCCGAACTGCGTCCCCGTGTCTCTATGTGTAACTTGTGTTAAGTTTTCGAGAACCGTTTTCGACGAATAAATAGAAGAGGTTTCATTAAGGCAGATGCGCGCGATGATTCTTGCCGCGGGTTACGGGACGCGTTTGTGGCCGCTGACGATTGACCGCACCAAGCCCGCCATTCCGTTCATGGGCCGGCCACTGATCGGCTACGTCGCCGAGTACCTGGCCGGCTACGGCTTCGACGACATCGTCGTCAACCTCCACCACCAGCCCGACTCCGTCCGCGCCGCGCTCGGCGACGGGAGCGCGTTCGGCGTGCGCTTCCACTACGTCGAGGAGCCCTCCATCCTCGGCACGAGCGGCGCCATCGGCAACGCGCGCCGACTGCTCGACGGCGACGCCTTCGTCGTCATCAACGGCAAACTCGCCACCGACATCGACCTTCGCGAAGCGCTCGACACGCACAGGCGCACCGAGGCGCTCGCTACGCTCGTCCTGCGCCCGAACCCCGCGCGGGAGCGCTACAGCACGGTCAACCTCCGCGACGGCCTCGTCACCGGCTTCGGCGGCAACCCCGCGCCCGCGTCCGATAAGGCCGGCGGCGCCCCCGGCGCCGCTCAAAAAGATGTTTCAGGCAAGCGGGGCGGGGAATCGACGGTCGTTGATGAAAGCGTTGCGGTCGAAGCGCCTCTCATGTTCACGGGGATTCAAATCCTCGACCCGCGTGTCTTCGACTTCATCCCGCCCGGCGTCTTCTCGCACTCGGTGACAGACGTGTACGTCCCCGCCATCGCGCGCGGCGACCGCGTCGCGGCGCACGTCGCGCGCGGCTCCTGGTATGAACTCTCCACCGTCCGCCGCTACCTTGAGACGAGCGTGACGCTCTTGAAGCGCGAGGGGCGAGACCTGGAACTGGGACAGGGCTCTTCCGTCGAAGAGGGCGCGAACGTCACCGAGAGCGTTCTCTGGGAGAACGTCAACGTCGCACGCGGGGCGCGCGTCCGGCGCTCGGTGCTCGGCGCGGGCGTGCGGGTCGGCCCCGGCGAAGTCTTCGACAACGTCGCCGTCGTCCGCGCCGAACTCGCGCGCGGCGTCGAGCGGCCGGAGAAGGGCTTACGGGGCGAGTTCCGCGGCTCAAATTTTGTGGCGCCAATACCGGAGTGATACAATCCACGCGCGCCGACAGGCAGCTAAAGTCATACTAAAGAACGCAGCCGCAGCCGCGAAAAAGTGTCGGAGACGGGCAAACCCCCCTTGGAGCCCTCCCTTCCACCCGAGCCCGTCTGCACCCTTGAACGCCGCCCCGACGTTTCGCCCGATGCACCACCCTTCGCAGATCACCCCGAACGCCTTCCGCACCTCGGCGCGCGAGCGCCTGGCGGAGTACGTCGCGCGGCTCGGGGGCGACGCGGAACAGGTGCTCGCGCTCACGCCCGACGCCTCGACGCGCGAATATTTCCGCCTCCCGTGGAAGAACACGAAGGCCGTCGCCGCCGTCTACCCGGAGCCTTTCGACCCCGACATACACCCCTTCATGGACGTGACGCGCCTCTTCACCGAGCCGGGCCTGCCCGTCCCTGCCATCCTCGACGTGGACCCCTTGAACGGCATCATCGTCCAGGAGGACTTCGGCGACCGGCAGCTCCGCCGCGTCTTCGAGACCGCCTCCGAGGACGAACGCGAGTCCTACCTCGAACAGGCCATCTCCGTCATCGCCGACATACAGGCCGCGACCGCGCTCGCGCACGAGCGCCAGTCCATCGCCAGCCGCCTCGCCTTCGACGAGGTCAAGCTCTCCTGGGAGCTGGACTACTTCTTCGAGCACTACTTCAAGAGCCTGCGCGGCGAGACCATCAAGCACGGCGAAGAGGCGCAGTTGCGGGCCGAGCTGAACGACGTGGCGGCCGAGCTTTCGGGCCGCCCGCGCACGCTCTGCCACCGCGACTTTCATCCGTCGAACCTGATGGTGGACGCGAAGGGGCGCCTGCGCATCATCGACTATCAGGACGCGCGCATGGGTCCGGCGAGTTACGACCTCGTCTCGCTCCTGCTCGACCGCCGGACGACGATGCCCTCGCTCGCGGAGGTGCGCGAGCGCCGCCTCTACTTCCTCGACGAGCGCCGCGCGCGCGGGCTCGACCCCATCGACCCGGACGACTTCGCCTACGAGTTCCGCCTGATGACCGTCCAGCGCTGCCTGAAGGCCGTCGGCACCTTCTCCTACCAGACGGCCGTCGCCGGGCGCGGCGAGACCTACGCGCAGTTCATCAACCCGATGCTTGAGATAGTCGTCCAGGCGGCCGACTGGCTCGGCCGTTTCCCTCTGCTGCGCTCGACGCTGCGCGCGCGCCTGAGCGGCGCGGTGCCGCCGGGCGCGGGGGGCGGCGACACCTGAATCCAAAGTCCCGAAGGAGGCAGGGCGGCCCCGCGCCGCCTCACGTTTAAGACCGAGATGCAAAATGTCCACATCAACCAGCTCTCAAGACACGCGGGCGAAGAGGTCACCGTGCAGGGCTGGGTCTACAACACGCGTTCGAGCGGCAAGCTGATGTTCCCGCAGTTGCGCGACGGGACGGGCGTCGTCCAGTGCGTCGTCTTCAAAAAAGCGGTCGCGCCCGAGGTCTGGGAGGCGCTCGGCCACGCCGGCCAGGAGTCGGCCGTCACCGTGCGCGGCTCCGTGCGCGCCGACGAGCGCGCGCCCGGCGGTTACGAGATCGACGTGGCCGACGCACAGGTTTTGCAGAGCGTCGAGGGCTACCCCATCACGCCGAAGGAGCACGGGACGGAGTTCCTCATGGATCACCGCCACCTCTGGCTCCGCTCGCGCCGGCAGCACGCGATCCTGCTCGTCCGCCACACGATCATCAACGCCGTCCGCGACTTCCTCAACCGCGAAGGCCACATCCTCTGCGACACGCCGATACTCACGCCCGCGGCGTGCGAGGGCACGACGACGCTCTTCGAGGTCGATTACTTCGGCGACGAGAAGGCGTACCTGTCGCAGTCCGGCCAGCTCTACAACGAGGCGACGGCCGCGGCCTTCGGCAAGGTCTACTGCTTCGGCCCGACCTTCCGCGCCGAGCGCTCGAAGACGCGCCGCCACCTGACCGAGTTCTGGATGGTCGAGCCCGAGATGGCCTACGCCACGCTCGACGACGTGATGAACCTGAGCGAGCGCTTCCTCTCGGCCATCGCCGCCCGCGTGCTCGAAGAGCGCGTCGAGGAGCTGAAAGTCCTTGAGCGCGACACCTCGAAGCTCGAAGCGATCGTGCCGCCGTTCCCGCGCGTGCACTACGACGACGCCGTCAAGATACTCCACGAGGGGCACGAGCGCGGCGAGCTGGAACAGAGGTTCGAGTGGGGCGGCGACTTCGGCGCGCCCGACGAGACGTATATCTCCTCGCGCTTCGACAGGCCCGTGATGGTTCACCGCTACCCTGCGGCCGTCAAAGCCTTCTACATGAAACGCGACCCCGAGCGGGACGACCTCGCCCTGGGCGTGGACGTGCTCGCGCCCGAAGGCTACGGCGAGGTCATCGGCGGCGGCGAGCGCGCCACCTCGCTCGAATTCCTCGAAGAACAGCTCAAAAAGCACGAGCTGCCGAAAGAGGCGTTCGAGTGGTATCTGGACCTCCGACGCTACGGCAGCGTCCCGCACGGCGGGTTCGGCATGGGCATCGAGCGCTGCGTCGCGTGGATGTGCGGCATCGAGCACATCCGCGAGACCATCCCGTTCCCGCGTATGCTCTACAGAATCAGACCTTGAAGCTCTCATGGAAAAGATCGTAACGATATTCGGCGGCGCGAAGTGCGGCGAGGATAGCGAGGAGTACCGGCAGGCCCTGACGCTGGGACGGCTCCTCGCCGAGCGCGGTTACACCATCTGCACGGGCGGGTACTTAGGCGTGATGGAGGGCGCGAGCCGCGGCGCGCACGAGCGCGGCGGGCGCGTGCTCGGCATCGTGATGAACCAGTTCAAGTCCGAGCCGAACCGTTACCTGACCGAGAAGGTCGCGAGCGCGCACTTCTACGAGCGGCTCCAGAATCTGATCGAGCGCTCGGTCGGCTTCATCGCGCTGCGCGGCGGCGCGGGCACCGTGACCGAGCTTTCGCTCGTCTGGAACAAGCTCCAGACGAAGGTCATCGAGCCGCGCCCGCTCGTGCTGCTCGGCGACTTCTGGCGGAAAGTCATCCAGTCGTTCACGGAGAATCTCGTGGTGAGCGAAAGAGACGTGGCCCTCCTCAACTTCGTCAACACGCCGGAGGAGGCTGTGCGGATTATCGTGGAAAGCTCCGGAGGAGAGAGCGTATGAACTGTCAGAATTGCGGGGGCGGCCTCGTGCCGGGGGCGAAGTTCTGCGGTGCCTGCGGCACCACCGTCGCGGCGGCCGAACCGCCACAGCCGCCGCCGCAGCAGCAGTACCAGGCTGCGCCGGCCGGCGTCGGAATCAAGATTGACGAAGACTCGCGGGGGCAGGGGCGCGGCTACTCGTTCGAGATACTGCACCAGCCATCTTTCTCTCTCGCGGTCGTCCGGCTCGCGGCCGAGCAGTCGATTCTGGCCGAGGCGGGCGCGATGGTCTCGATGTCCGCGAACGTCGAGTTGCAGTCGCAGATGAAGGGGGGCTTAATGGGCGCCCTGAAGCGCGCCGTCGGCGGCGAGTCGGCCTTCGTCTCGACCTTTACGGCGCGCGGCGGCCCCGGCGAAGTCACCTTCGCCCCGGGCAGCCCCGGCGACATCGCCGCCATCGAGATGAGCAACCAGCTCTTCTTCGTACAGTCCAGCTCCTACCTCGCAGGCGACGCCGGCCTGAACGTGGACACGCGCTGGGGCGGGGCCAAGACTTTCTTCGGCGGCGAGGGGCTGTTCGTGATGCAGGTGAGCGGGACGGGGCTGCTGCTCCTCTCCTCCTTCGGCGCGATACACCGCAAGCGTCTGGCCGCGGGCGAGCGTTACGTGGTTGACACGGGCCACCTCGTCGCGTGGGAGGGGACGACGCAGTACACCCTGCGCAAGGCTGCGGCCGGCTTCTTCCGCAGCATGGTCAGCGGCGAGGGCATGGTCGCGGAGTTCACGGGGCCGGGCGAGCTTCTGATTCAGACGCGGAACCTCGCGGCGCTCGCGGGGCTGCTCAAGCCCTTCTTCCCGACGCAGGGCGGCGGGGGTAGCGGCGGCTTCAACCTCAACCTCGGCGGCTGACGCGACCGATAACGCTGGCAGAGGGAATTATGAGCGGTCTGCTCGAAGAACAGAATTTGAAGGGCGCGGGGCGCCTGCCGGGGGAGGGGCGGCGCGCGTGCATCATCGGCGCCCCGTGCGGCCTGGGCGCGAGCATCGCGGGCGTCGATCTGGGGCCGGCGGCGATGCGCGTCGCGCGCCTGAAGCAACGCATCGCGGGGCTCGGCTATCGAGGTGAGGGACAGGGGTGACCTGCCCATGGAGTTCCCCGCGGAGCAGCCGCCGCCGGGCGAGAAACTCCGTTACCTCAAAGAGATAAAGGACGCCTGCGAACTTCTGGCGGCGGAGGTGCGGCAATCGCTTGAGGCGGGCGAGCTGCCGATTGTCCTCGGCGGCGACCACTCCATCGCCATCGGCACGGTCGCGGGCGTGGCCTCCTTCTACAGACGGCGCAAAGAGCCCATCGGCCTCATCTGGTTCGACGCGCACGCCGACATGAACACGCCCGAGACGACCCCCTCCGGCAACATCCACGGGATGCCTCTGGCCGTCCTCCTCGGCTACGGCACGCCGGAGCTGACCGGCATCGAGGGCTTCTCGCCCAAACTCGACCCGCGCTTCTGCGCGCACATCGGCGCGCGCGACGTGGACGCGGGCGAGCGCGAACTGATACGGAAGCTCGGGATACGCTTCTTCACGATGCGCGAGATCGACGAGCGCGGGATGGCCGCCTGCGTCGATGAGGCCGTCCACATCGCCTCGCAGGCGCCGGCCGGCTATCATGTGACGCTCGACGTGGACGCGCTCGACCCCGGCGACGCGCCCGGGTCGGGGACGGTCGTGCGCGGGGGGCTGACCTACAGGGAGGCGCACCTCGCGATGGAGAAGATCGCAGAGGCCGGCGGCGCGCGCGCCCTCGAAGTGGTCGAGATAAACACCGCGCTCGACATCAACAACCGGACGGCCGAGCTGGGCGTCGAGCTGATACTTTCCGCCCTCGGCAAGTCGATTCTGTAAGGCGGCCGCGTGCTGTAGTCGTTCCTTAACTCGGGAGCCCGAAGCTGCTGTGCCGGCCGGCTTTGGGCTAAATTTTTATCACGGCGAATTTCAACATGACGACAAAGATTCGGATAGGGGTCATCTACGGCGGCCGCTCGGGTGAGCACGAGGTTTCGGTGCGTTCGGCGCGCGCGGTCATCGAGGCCGTTGACCCGGAAAAGTACGAGATCATCCCCGTCGCCATCACGAGGGAAGGGCGCTGGCTCTCGCCGGCCGAGTCGGCCTCGATGCTGCCGGAGTCGGCGCGGCGCAGGCTCTCGAATTACGCTGGCGACGCTGACGAAGGCAGCACGGCCCTCGTCGTAGACCCCTCGCGGGGCGGCCTCCTCCGTCGGGAGGGCGCGCAGGCAGGAGAGCAAAGGCTCGACGTAGTCTTCCCGGTCTTACACGGAACTTACGGCGAGGACGGGACGATTCAAGGGCTTCTGGAGATGGCGGGCATCCCATACGTCGGGTGCGGCGTGCTCGCGTCGAGTACGGGGATGGACAAGGTGACGATGAAGACGATCTTCCGGCACGCCGGCCTGCCCGTCTGCAAATACGACTGGTTCCTGCGGCGCGACTGGGAGGCGAAGCCTTCGGAGGTCCGCGAACGCGTCGAGCGCGAGATCGGCTACCCTTGCTTCGTCAAACCTGCCAACCTGGGCTCTTCCGTGGGCGTCTCGCGCGCAGACGACGAGGAGACGCTGGTCAAGGCCGTCAACCTCGCGGCGCGCTACGACCGGAGGATTATCGTCGAAGAGGGTTTGGACGCGCGCGAGATCGAGTGCGCCGTGTTGGGGAACGACGAGCCCGAGGCGAGCCTCCCGGGCGAGTACGTCGTGCACGACGAGCAGGCGAAGTTTCTGGACTACACGGAGAAGTATTCGAGCACGGGCCACGTACAGTTCGTCGTCCCCGCGCCCATCCCGAAGCGCCTGTCCCGGCGCATACAGCAGTTGGCCGTCCGCGCCTTCAAGGCCGTGGACGGCGCGGGCTTCGCCCGTGTGGACTTCTTCCTGAGGAGGGACAACAACAAACTCCTCGTCAACGAACTGAACACCATCCCGGGCCTCACGGATGTCTCCGGCTTCCCGCAGATGTGGGACGCCTCGGGCGTGCCCTTCAAACAGGTCATCGACCGTCTGGTCGAACTCGCCTTCGAGCGCCACGCGGAGAAGGCTCGGAACGCGACGAGCATTTAAAATCCTTCCGGCCGAAAACTGTCCCCGCCACGAAGACCCCTAAGAGCCGCGGCCACGGCCGGCGCGCGCGAAAACTTGTTCGAGTAACTTCTGAGCCGGCGTGCCCTAACCCTTTGGGGCGCGGTAGCCGTTGCGCGTCCGCGCGGTGAGTTCCGGCCGCGAGAGCTTCAACTGTATGGCGCGCCAGCGGCCGTCCCTCGCCGTGTTGTTCGGGCGGTAGCCGACCGTGTACTGGTTGCTCAACTCCTGAAGAATCTCCCTGAAAGCCTCGTCGAGCGCACGCCCGCCCGGCTTCGAGACGAAACGGCCGCCGCTCCTGTTCGCGTAATTCTTCAGCGTGCCGGCCGCAGACATGCGCGCGGCCTGATTCAACAGCGGGTCGGACATGTCCACCGTGTAGATGGTCGCGTTGGCGGCGAGCGCGGCGTTGAGCGCCTTCTCGGGCGTGGCGCTGCTCTTGGTGTCGGCGCCGTCGGAGAGGATGATGATGGCCTTGCGCTTCTCGGGCCGCCTGGCGAGGTCTTTCGACGCGAGCAGAACCGCGTCGTTGAGCGCGGTCATCCCCTTCGAGCCGAGGTCGTAGGCGACGGGCGGCAGGTCGCGCCCCGGCGCGAAGTCCGACAACTGCTCCACCTTCGAGTCGAAGTGGTAGACGGCCGCCACGTCCTCCTCGCGCAGCCCGTCGAGGAAGCGCACGGCCGCCGCGCGCGCCAGCGTCAGACGCGTCTCCATGCTCCCCGAAGTGTCGAGCAGGATGGCCGCCGCGAAAGGCGTCTCCTCGACGGAGAAGAGCGAGACGCGCTGCTCCACCCCGTCCTCAAGCACCCTGAAGTCCCTGTGAGAGAGCTTGTGCACGTACTGGCCGCTGCCGTCCGTCACCGTGACGTTGAGGACGACGAGGTCGGCGTTGACGCGGACGACCTCTTCATCGTCGTTCTGCTGCGCGCGCGCGACGTAGAGGGCGGGCGCAGCCAGAGACAGGAGGGCCAGGATGAATAGAAGAGTTCTCGTCTTCGGACGCAGGCGGAATGGGGAAGGGGGGCGGCGGGGCGCGGCGCTCGGCGAAGTCTTCATGGCTGTTTGATGGTGCGTATGTGGCGGATAAGCTCGATCATCTCGTTGGAGCGCCGGATGACGTTGGCCGAGATAACGAGGCGCGAAGTCTTAGACACGCTCTCCTTCAAGTCGCACGTGAGTTTGGCGAGGCGCGTGACGGCCGGCTCGAACTGACCCGGCGGGTCGCTCAAACTCCTCTTCGTCGTCGGAGCCGCCCGCGCTGCCCCGAATCTTGCGCGCGAGTTTTTCGAGCCGTTCGAGCCGCTTCTGGTCGTCGCGTGTGAGGGTGTTGTTCTTCTTGTAGGAGGCGAGGAGTTCGTCCCCTATCTGCGCGGCCTCGTCGGCGCGCTCGACCATACCCTTGTGCGTCTCCTCCTCGCGCCGAATCTCCGCGCGCCGCAGCATCTCCTCCTCGGGCCTGCCGAAGTCGCTCGCGCGTTGCGACCTCGGGCTCGATTGGTCCGCCCCGGGTATCTGCGCCGAAGCGCCGACCACACCGAGGGCGAGGAGGGATAAAATGAGAGCTACGGCTCTGTGCATGAAAACGGCCTTAAGACTCACCTTCCGGAAGATTCCGCGAGTGTAACACGTGCGACTAAGTTAGGGATGCGTCCGAAGAGACGCCGGGTTGCAAAGCCTCAGCGTGTTAGAGCAGTCCGCTAAATGCTTTACATGAGCTTTGTCGGCGCGCCGACTCTTAAAGCTGGACGCGAGCTTCCGGCGCTTTAAGGAACGCTGTAGGGCGTGTCGGGCGTGTTGATGAAATCGTCGCCGCCCTGCTTCTTCTTCGAGGGAGTCTTGACGATGATGACGTTATCCTTGATCTTCTCGGGCGGCCGCTTCGCGCCCGGCAGGGACCTGAACGCGACCTCCGCCCCACCGCGCCTGAGCCCGACCACGCGCGACCCGCTCCACTCCTCCGAGAGTACCTTGAGCGTGAACTTGCCCTGCTGTCCGGGCTCAAGGTCGGCAGGCTCGACCTTCACCTCGCGCGTCTCGACGCCCGAGTCCGCCCTGCGCCTCAGCTCGACCTCGACC
The DNA here is from genome assembly GCA_963726735.1 of uncultured Acidobacteriota bacterium. GTDB lineage: Bacteria > Acidobacteriota > Blastocatellia > Pyrinomonadales > Pyrinomonadaceae > QHXN01. The sequence continues at coordinate 536,021 of CAVSDM010000015.1, read as the reverse complement.
GAGAGTTTTTCCAGCTTTTCTTTGCCGACATTCTGCACCGAACCGCCGATGACGGCGTAGGGTCTGGCCAGCTTCGCCTCGTCCACGAAGACGTGCGCCTGCGGCTCCGGCTTCGGAGTCGGCGTCGCGCGGGCCGCCTTCTGCTGTGAGGCGTCGGGGGATTTCTGACAGCCCGACAAAATCAGAAAGGGGAGTAAAGAGAGCGTAAGGGCGGGCTTAAGCGCGGCCGAGACGAGGGGCTTGAGATAGATCATCTTACTGCTTGGTTCGACTGATGGTTGAGCTTTGCGCTCCTATACCGCTCAAATGACACGAATTACCCGCAAGGCTTTTGCACGTGAGCCGCGTGGGCGGCGGCTTCTACTGCTGGTCCTGTTCGTGCCCCGGCGGTGGGGTGCCCGTGATCTTCGTGATGAGCGCCACGAGGAACTCCGTTTCGGCCGTCCCGTTGCTTTTCAGAGAGAGCCACTCGGCGCCGAGCACGTTGTCGCTCCTGCCTTCTACGCGAGCGTTAATCGAGACGTTGGTAGCCGTGCTGTCGATGGGCTGGATTTCGATGATGAGCGTGTAGCGGCCACGGGTCCAGTTACCCTGCTCAGTGCGCGGCACCTCGGCGAAGCGGAAGAGTTCGGAGGAGGTGACGAACGTCCCGCGCGTGAACGTGTAGGGCTGTGAGACCAGCAGCCCCGTCTCGGCTTTCGAGACCGTATCGTCCAGGATGAGCTTCCTCTCGCGCATCAACTCCGCGATGGCCTTCGTCAGCACGTCGTTGGGGGTCTGGAAGCGGTAAGGGTTCGGGACGGGCGGCGGCGGCTGCGTCTTGCCCTTGCCGAAGTCGATGCCGCGCCCGACGCCCGTGTCCACCTTGCTGCCGTTGACGGCCGGCTGGCGGTTGGTGCTGCTGTCGCGTATGCGGTCGTTCTGCTGATCGACGCCCTTCTCCTGTGCGGCGCAGACCGTGCCGGCTGTAACGAGAAGCGCGATTGCGAGAAGCGTTTTCATGGAAAACCCCTTTGCCTGACCTTGCCAACAATTCGAGAGGGAAACGCTGCGAGCATAAAGCAACGAACAGGCGAATTCAAGACTCACACGGGAGCACGACAGCTTTGATGCAATTTTAAGGGGAAGGGGACGGCTGCGTCGTCACGTCCGTCCCTTCGGAGGGCGTAGGCGTCGCCGAGAGGTTGGCGTTGCGGTTACGCTCCCACTCCCTGAGAGCCTGCACGCCGCGCTGGAAGTCCGCTTCGTTGCTGTAGAAGTTGTGCGCGCCGTCGTTACGCGAAGGTTCGCGCACGTAGTAGATGTAGTCGGTCTGCGCCGGGCTTGAGCGCCGCTTCGAGCGAGCTCTGGCCGGCCGAGGCGATGGGGCCGGGCGGCAGTCCGCGGACTTTGCGCGTGTTGTAGGGCGAATCGCGGTCGAGGTCGCTCTGGTAGACCTTGCCGTTGTTCCTCCATTTGCCGGCGGCCTTCGAGGCGTAGATGACGGTCGAGTCGATCCCGAGCGGGATGTCACGCCCGAGCCGGTTGTAGATGACGGAGGCGACGACGGGGCGCTCGTCCGAAAGCTTCGCCTCGGTCTCGACGAGCGAGGCGACGGTGACGACCTCACGCGGGCTCCGGCCGGGCGGCGGCGTGTGCTTCGCGGACAACTCGCCCCAGACCTGCCGGAAGCGCTTCACCATCGTCTCGACGACCTGCCGGGGGGTCGCGTCGGGCTGAAAACTGTATGTGTCCGGGTAGAGATAGCCTTCGAGATTTTTGGCCTCGGGGTCGAGGTCGCGTATGGCGCTCGTGTCGTCGAAGAGCGCCAGAGCCTCTTCGGCGCTCCGGAGCTTGAGTTCCGGAATCCGCGCGAGGAGGGCGGCGATGTCCCAACGCGTCCAACCCTCGATGACGGTCAGGCGGCTCAGGCGCTGTTCGCCCTCTTCGAGTTTTTTGAGCACAGCCAGAGGCGAGATGGGCGAAGGGAAGCGATATTCTCCGGCCTTCAGGCGCTGACCCGAACCCGTCACACGGACGTAGAGTTTCAGCAGCCACCCGTGTCCGATAACGCCGCGGGATTCAAGATTATTGATAATCTGATCCGGGGTGGAGCCCTTGGGGATGGCGATGTACTGTTCGCTCTGGGAATGGAGCTTCGGCGCCTGTAGCTCTCGACGAAGCCAGAACAGGGAGCCTGCGAGGGCAAGGATGAGAACGATAGTGAACGAAATGATAACTCGTTTAAAAGTCATTAGATGTCCAGTCTGAGCTTAAGTTGATACTCAACTGCCGGTCTCAGCCTTCTGCGCTTTTTTGAACCTCAAGAAAGTCATTCAAGATTATAGATGCGGCTTCGCTATCGACTCGGTCTGAAATTTCAACGTCTCCGAAGCCGCGCTCGCGCAGGGAAGCCTCCGCGTCTTTGGAGGTCAGGCGCTCGTCCTGAAAAAAGAGTGGGATTTTGAGCGAGAGCTGTAGGTTGTGTGCGACGCGCCTGACCTCTCGTGCGGCGTCGCCTTCGGTGCCGTCGAGGCGGAGCGGCAAACCCAGGACTATGCCTCGCACGTCAAACTGCACGCAAAGTTCGGCGAGTGAGCTGAGCAGACGCTTCCAGGGGGTGCGCGGCAGGGCCGGGAGCGCGCGCACGGTCAGGCGCAACTCGTCCGAGACGGCTAAGCCGACTCTCTTCGAACCCATGTCGATGGCGAGGACACGACCCTGCACGTAAGACCTTCCCGACTCGTTTTTTGGATGAAATCTGCGCCTTCGGCCGGCGCGGAGTATAACGCAACCCTTGGCAATAGTGCCACTTAGAGGGCTTGCGTGCCGTACGTGGCTACTGTATCATCCGACCCGTGGGTTCGGACAATTCAGCCTCTCGAAGGGCTGAGGCGCTTATAAAGGGTTTGAGTGGAATTCAGAGGTGCTCGATGTCTTTTCGCAGTAAGTTCCTTCTCGTCGTTTTCTCCGCTTCGCTGGCGCTCTACGCCGTCGTCGGCGGCTGGATGTCGATCAACGCGCAGCAGCAGCAGAACGACCCCGGCGCGCAGCTCCGAATCTTCGAGAGCGTCCTGCGGCACATACAGGACGACTACGTGGACGAGCCCGATCTGAACAAGGTTCGCGCGGGCGCGCTGCGCGGGCTGGCCTACGGCCTCGACCCGTACTCGACCTACCTGACGACCGAGCAGGTCAAGGGCTTCCAGGCGGCCGGTCAGAGCAGCCAGCCGGGCATCGGCGCGGAGCTTTCGCAGTTCGCCTCCTACCTCTACGTCATCGCCCCCGTGAAGGGCGGGCCGGCCGACCTGGCCGGTATGCAGGCGGGCGACATCATCGAATACATCGACGGGAAGGCCACGCGCGACATCTCGCTCTACGACGCGCGCCAGCTTCTGAACGGCGCGCCCGGCAGCGAGGTCAAACTGCGCGTCCTGCGCGCGGGCACGCGCCCGTTCGTGCTGAACGTCAAGCGCGGCGCCGTCGCAGTCCCCGGCGCAGAGGCGCGCATGGAGCCCGGGAAGATCGGCGTCATCAAGGTCAACAGTCTCGCGGAGGGCGAGGCGGCGGACGTGAAGGCGCGCTTGCAGGAGCTTCTGAAGCAGGGCGCGCAGAAGATCGTGCTCGACCTGCGGAGCGTGGCCGGCGGCTCGCTCGAAGAGGGCGTCAAGGTCGCGAACCTTTTCATCAAGGAAGGGACTCTGGCGCAGACGGTCGGGCGCGGGAACAAGCCCCTGAAGAGTTACACGGCCGACCCGAAGGCGGCGCTCTTTGAAGGGCCGGTCGGCGGTGCTCATTGACCGCGGGACGGCCGCCGCGGCGGAGGTCGTGGCCGCGGCTTTCGCGGAGCATAAGCGCGGCGACGTGGTCGGCGTCAAGAGCTTCGGCGCGGGCGCGGAGCAGCAGCTCTTCACGCTGCGCGCGGGCGACGGGCTTCTGCTGACGACGGTCAAGTGGGCCTCTTCGACGGGCAAGGCGTTCCTCGGCGAGGGCGTGAAGCCGACGGTCGAGGTCAAGGCGCCGGAGCTGGCCGAGGCCATTGACCCCGAAGACCTGACCGGCAACGACGACGACCCCATCGCGCAGCCCAACGCCCCCGCGGACCGGAGGGACGTGGCGCCCGAAGCGGCCTCGCCGAAACAGCAGCCGGAAGACGTGCAGTTGAAGAAGGCTCTCGAACTCCTGCGCGAGAATAAGCCGGCGCAGAGCCCGCAGCGTCCCTCGTAAAGGGCTCGGAACCGCAGACGTTAAAAGGCGCGCGAGATTCAGTCTCGCGCGCCTTTTAAGTTTTGTGAGACCGGCCTGACTTCGCCGCCTCAGAGCGGAATATTCCCGTGCTTCTTGGGTGGATTCGTGTCCCGCTTGTTTTCGAGCAGGGACAGGGCGCTGATGAGCTTCCTGCGTGTCAGTGCGGGTTCGATGATCTCGTCGATGAACCCGCGCTCGGCCGCGACGTAAGGGTTGGCGAACTTCTCCTCGAACTCCGCGACGCGCGCTTTTCTGGCAGACTCCTGTTCGGACGCCTCCGCTATCTCACGCCGGTAGAGAATCCCGACCGCGCCCTCCGCGCCCATGACCGCGATCTCGGCCGTCGGCCAGGCGAAGTTGACGTCCGTGCGGATGTGCTTCGAGGCCATGACGCAGTAGGCGCCGCCGTAAGCCTTGCGCGTGATGACGGTGATCTTGGGGACGGTCGCCTCCGCGAAGGCGTAGAGGAGCTTGGCGCCGTGCCTGATGATGCCGCCGTGCTCCTGCCGCACGCCGGGCAGAAAGCCCGGCACGTCCTCGAAGACGACGAGCGGGATGTTGAAGCAGTCGCAGAAGCGCACGAAGCGCGCGCCCTTGACGGAGGCGTCGATGTCGAGCACGCCCGCGAGGTAAGCGGGCTGGTTGGCGACGATGCCGACGCTTCGGCCCCCGAGGCGCGCGAACCCGACGACGATGTTCGGGGCGTAATGCTCGTGCACCTCGAAGAAGTACCCGTCGTCGACGACCGCGTGAATCGCGTCGCGCATGTCGTAGGGCTGGTTCGAGGCTTCGGGGACGAGCGTGTTGAGCGATTCGACGCGGCGGTCCGAAGGGTCTCTGGTCTCGACGCGCGGCGCGTCCTCCATGTTGTTGGAGGGGATGAAGGAGAGCAGCTCGCGCACGAGCAGAAGGGCGTGCTCGTCCGAGTCGGCGGCGAAGTGTGCGACGCCCGAGACGCTGTTGTGCGTGTCGGCGCCGCCCAGCTCCTCCTTCGAAACGTCCTCGTGCGTGACGGTGCGGATCACTTCGGGGCCGGTGATGAACATGTATGAGGTGTTCTTCACCATCACGTTGAAGTCCGTGATGGCGGGGCTGTAGACGGCGCCGCCCGCGCACGGCCCCATGATGCAGCTAATCTGCGGGACGACGCCCGAGGCGAGCGTGTTGCGCAGGAAGATGTCCGCGTAGCCGCCGAGGGAGACGACGCCCTCCTGTATGCGCGCGCCGCCCGAGTCGTTGAGGCCGACGACGGGCGCGCCCACGCGCATCGCCATGTCCATGACCTTGCAGATCTTCTCGGCGTGCGTCTCGGAGAGCGAGCCGCCGAAGACCGTGAAGTCCTGCGCGAAGACGAAGACGCGGCGGCCGTCCACGAGTCCGTGGCCCGTGACGACGCCGTCGCCGGGGAAGAGCTGTCTGTCGAGGCCGAAGTCGCGCGAGCGGTGGACGACGAGCTGGTCGAACTCCTCGAAGGTGCCGTCGTCGAGGAAGAATTCGATGCGCTCGCGCGCGGTCCACTTGCCGGACTCGTGCTGGCGTGCGGTGCGCGCGGCGCCGCCGCCCGCCTCTGCGAGGCGCTTGCGCTCAGAGAGCTGTTCGAGTTTAGACTGGTGCGTATTTTCGGCCGGTTCGGGTTTCATAGGTCGAGAAGTTATGCGTGGGATTATGAATGAAACGGGCGAATTTGTACACGCGCGGGCGCAAAAGTGAGCATGAGATAGAACTTGAAAGGTAAGCGTTGAAAGGTCGGCGCGCCGACCCTTCAACGCTTACATGAACCTGCCCCCGGAGCCGACTTCGAGGCCGTGTGCGACGCACTTCGAGTTGTTCATACGGTCCGGGCTCGCGTTCTACATTACTTGAGGGGCTTTACCGGAAGTTGAAGGGGAACTGCCGATTCTCGATTAAATGTCGAAGCTCATCAAGCGCCTCCTGAACTTTCGAGTGGTAGGCGGCCGGATATTGATAAAGCTCCGCGTGACGCTCGAACTCGTCCTCGTCCAGAACCTCAAACGAATAGTCAGGCTCAACCAGAACGTCAACGTCGAGGTCTACGAAAGTGAGAACGCCGGGCTCAAGCGTCGGAGGGGTGTTGATGTTGCAGTAGAACTTGAGGAGTCGGCCGTCGGGCGCCTGAAAGCGGAAGACGCTGTACCAGCGATCCGTCCAGAAGAACTCCGTGCTCAGAGTCCCCGCCGCAATCGTGCCGATGAGACTGTGGCGTACCTCCTCCGCGAAAAATGCGTCGAGGACGATGAGCGAGTCCTCCCGACGCGCCACGCGCGCGGGCCAACTGCGGTGGACGCGGCCGTCATGTTTGCAAGAGCGGACGACGACCTCGGCCTTTTCCGTCCCGCTCTCCTTCGACGAAGACTCGAACATCACGCAGAAAATTTTCGGCTCAGGCACGGAAGGCGCGGACGTGGTTGCGGAGCGTCCCGACGCCCTCGACCTCGACCTCACACACGTCGCCGTCGAGGAGCGGCCCGACCCCCGCGGGCGTCCCCGTCGCGATCAGGTCTCCCGGTTCGAGCGTCATCGCGTGCGAGATATAGCGTATGAGGTGCGTGACGGGGAAGGCCATAGCGCTTGTGCGCCCGCTCTGACGCACCTGGCCGTTGACGCGCGTCTCGACCTTGAGGTCGGAGGGGTCGAGCCCCGTGACGATGTGTGGGCCGACGGGGCAGAAAGTGTCGAAGGATTTGCCGCGTGTGAACTGTACGTCCTTGCGTTGCAGGTCGCGCGCGGTCACGTCGTTGAGGCATGTGTAGCCGAGGACGTACGAGAGCGGGTCTTCGTCGTCCGCGACGCGGCTGCACCTCCGTCCGATAACGACGCCGAGTTCGCCCTCATGCTCGACCCTCTGAGAGAGTTCGGGCAGTTCGATGAGATCGCCGTCCCCGATGATCGCCGAAGGGGCTTTGAGGAAGAGCAGCGGTTCCGAAGGCATCGGGTTCCCCAACTCCGCCGCGTGCTCGCTGTAGTTGCGCCCGACGCAGACGATTTTGGAGGGCGCGACCGGGCGGCAGAATCTGCGCCTCTGAGAGTTTGAGCGAGGGTTCGCTCTGTTCGAGGGAGAGGGTCCCTGCGTTTAAATCCCCGGAGAGCCTGTAGACCTTCTCGTTCTCGACGACGCCGAAGGCCGGGCGCTGTGTCTCCGGGTCTGTGAAACGGCAGATAATCATCTTGTTTGCAGTTCAGAAGGAACTTTAAGGTGCGGTCTCGGACTCGACTTCGGAAGGGTCGGAGACGTTACCGGCCTTATCGACCGCGGTGACGTAGTAGAAGTACTTCTGCCCGGACTTGACCGCCTCGTCCTGGTAGGTCGTGCGTTCGAGGAGGTTGCGGTTGAGCTTCGTCCACTGCTCCTTCGGCAGGTCGGGGTCGTTGGAGCGGTAGAGGTTGTAGCCGGCGATGTCTCGCTCCTGGTTGGCGGCGAAGAAGACGGAGATGCGCAGGGGCGTAGGGGCGGCGGCCGTGGTCAAGCCGGTGGGCGGCGCCGGCTTGAAGGTGTCGAGGGGTTTGACCTCGGACGGGTTCGAGTTGAGGCTCTCGACCGGCTCGCCGCCCGTGCCGAGCGAGACGGCGCGGACGACGTAGACGTACTCCTCGCCGAAGGTGAAGGTCTGGTCGGCGAAGCTCAGGGCGTTGAGCGGCCGCGAATTCAGAGGCGTCTGGGCGGGCTCGTTCTGCGAGCGCGCGGAGCGGTAGACGTTGTAGCCGAGCAGGTTCGCGGGGCGCGTGTTATCGACGTTCGCCGCGGGCGCGTCCCAGCGGATGACGACGGCGTTCTCGCTGACCTCGGGCGTCTGTCCGACGGTAGGCGGCTGGCTGACGCTGGCGGCCGGCTCGATCAGAAGGAAGTTCGAGAAGGAGGCGCGCTGGTTCGCGGCGTTGACGTAGCGCACGGCGTAGCGCAGACGCACGGGCTCCGAGAGCGAAAGCTCGTCCGTGTATGCGAGCGTGTCTCTGGCCCCCTCGATCTGCTCCGAAGTGACCGAGCCGATGAGGTTCGCGCGCGCCGAGAACTCCTCTTCGGTCAGCGGGCAGAGGGTCGTCCACGGCCTCCGCGAGGCGGTAGATGTCCACTCTTCTGATGCTCTGGACGCTCTCGTCAGAGGCGTTGCGGCGCGGCGCAGGCCAGTTGAGGATGACCTGGTTCCCGCGCTGTACGCCCGAGAGCAACTCCGTGCGTTGCGGGACTCTCTCGACCGGCGGCTGTGGCGGCCGACGTTTTCCGCAGCCGGAAAAGGTCAGGGCAGAGGGCAAAAGGCAAAGGGCAAAAATCAGAAGGGCGAAACTGTTGAACGCCGGTCGCGCTCACACTTTTGCCTTCTGCTTCTTGCCTTTTGCCTTCTTGCCTTCATCAGAGGACGTAGCGGCTGAGGTCCTGGTCTTTGACGATGTCGGAGATGGTGCGGCCGACGTACTCGGCGTCGATGAGCTGCCGCTTGGGTTCGAGGTCGGGGCCTTCGAAGCTGATTTCGTCGAGCACCTTCTCAAGGATCGTGTGGAGGCGGCGCGCGCCGATGTTCTCGGTCTGCTCGTTGACGCGGACGGCGAAGCGCGCGAGGGCGTCGATGGCGTCTTCGGTGAAGTCGAGCTCGATGCCCTCGGTCTCCAGCAGCGCCTTGTACTGTTTGACGAGCGAGTTCTTCGGCTCGGTCAGGATGCGCTTGAAATCTTCGAGCGTGAGCGAGTCGAGTTCGACGCGGATGGGGAAGCGACCCTGCAACTCCGGGATGAGGTCGGAGGGCTTCGAGACGTGGAAGGCGCCGGCGGCGATGAAGAGGACGTGGTCGGTGCGCACCATGCCGTAGCGCGTGTTGACGGTCGTGCCCTCGACGATGGGCAGGAGGTCGCGCTGCACGCCCTCGCGCGAGACATCGGGCCCGGAGCCGGAGGACTCGCGGCCGGCGATCTTGTCCAACTCGTCGAGGAAGATGATGCCCGAAGACTCGACGCGTTCCAGCGCGGCGCGCGCGACGGCGTCCATGTCCACGAGCCGCTCCTCCTCCTCCTGTATGAGGTATTCGAGCGCCTCGTCCACGCGCATGCGCTGGCGCTTGGTGCGCCCCTGGAAGAGGTTCCCGAGCATGTCCTTCATGTTGATGCCCATCTCTTCGACGCCCTGCGGGCCTGCGACTTCGATGGTGGGGAAACTCTTCTCGCGCACCTCCATCTCGACGAGGCGGCTGTCGAGCTTGCCCTCGCGCAACTGCGCGCGCAGTTTCTCGCGCGTCTTCTGGAACTGCTCGTCGCGGTCGACGCCCGCCGGCCTCGGACGCTTCGCCCGCGTCGGAGTCGAAGTCGTAGAAGCCCGCGTTGGAGCGTTGCGGGAGGAGGAGGTCGAGGACGCGCTCTTCGGCGTTATGTTCGGCCTTCTCGGCGACCTCTTCGATCTTCTCCTCGCGCACCATGTCCACGGCGATCTCCGTGAGGTCGCGGATCATGCTCTCCACGTCGCGGCCGACGTAGCCGACCTCCGTGAACTTCGACGCCTCGACCTTGAGGAAGGGCGAATTGGACATGCGCGCGAGGCGGCGCGCGATCTCGGTCTTGCCGACGCCGGTCGAGCCGATCATGATGATGTTCTTGGGCATCACGTCGGCGGCCATCTCGGGCGGGAGCTTCTGTCGGCGGACGCGGTTGCGCAGGGCGATGGCGACGGCGCGCTTGGCCGCGTTCTGCCCGACGACGTGCTTGTCGAGCTGCCGCGACGATCTGCCGCGGGGTCATCTCGTCGAGCCTCGAATCCTCTTCGACCTCGCCTGAAAGGTAGATCACCATTGACGAAAAACTCTTATTCCGAATCGGCCCGGCGCCCGCGGTTTGAAGCGGACCGGGCGCCGGCTCAAATCTCTTCGATGACGATGTTCTGGTTCGTGTAGATGCAGATTTCGCCTGCGATCAGGAGCGCGCGCTCGGCGATCTCTCTGCGCGCCCAGCTCCGTGTGTTCCAGCAGGGCGCGCGCCGCGGCGAGCGCGTAAGGCCCGCCGGAGCCGATGGCGAGCACGCCCCCGTCGGGCGCGATCACGTCGCCGTTGCCGGAGAGGAGGAAAGAGCTCTTCTCGTCCGTGACGATGAGGAGCGCCTCCAGGTGGCGCAGGACCTTGTCTGTGCGCCACTCCTTGGTGAGTTCCACGGCCGCGCGTTCGAGGTTTCCCTGGAACTGTTCGAGCTTGCTCTCGAAGCGCGCGAGGAGGGAGAAGGCGTCGGCGGAGGCGCCCGCGAAGCCCTGCGAGAATCTTTTCGTTGTAGAGCCGCCTGACCTTGCGTGCGCCGGTCTTCATGACCGTGTCGCCGAGCGTGACCTGCCCGTCGCCCGCGAGCGCGACGCGGTCGCCGCGGCGCACGAGGAGGATGGTGGTGCTGCGTATCTCTCTGGCTGTGCGGCTCATAAAGTAGGGTAGCACTATAGAAAGTGGCGAGAAGTGAAGTCAAGCGAGACACGGAGTCGGCAAGAGGGGTCGCGAAGAGGTGCGGGTGCGGGCTCGAACGGACACGCGGGAAGATTTGGGTTATCATGAGTCCAAGGGGAGTTAAGAGGGCTTGGGCACCTTCAGACCTTTCATAGGCATCACGATGCGCCACGAGCTGGAGACGGAGAGGTTCTACCTCGCGCGTCAATACGGCGAAGCGGTGGCCGCGGCGGGCGGCGTACCCGTGCACATCCCTCTCATCCCTGACCCGAAGTTGATAAATGCTTTCGTCCAGAGGCTGGACGGCGTGCTTCTGCCCGGCAGCGCCTCGGACGTAGACCCCCTGCGCTACGGTCGTGAGCCGCACGCGAGACTCGGCCCCGTACACCCGCTCAAGGATGAGACGGACCTCCTCGTGTTAGAGGGGGCCGAAGAGAGGCGTCTGCCGCTGCTGGCCATCTGTTTCGGGATGCAGGTCTGGAACGTCTACAGGGGAGGGAGCCTGATCCAGGACATCAATTCCGAGGTTCCGAAGGCGCACAAGCACGAACAGGGTGCGCCGCGCGACAGGCACTCGCACGGAGTCAAAATAGGACCCGAGAGCCTTCTGGCGAGCCTCGCGGGGGAGGCGTGGGCTTTGGTCAACAGCCACCATCACCAGGCCCTGGAGCAGATCGGCGAGGGCTTACAGGCTTCGGCCTGGAGTTCGGACGGGCTGGTCGAAGCAATCGAGGACACGCGTGACGGCCGCTGGGCCCTGGGTGTGCAATGGCATCCGGAGATAGGCTGGGAGAGGGATCAACTCTCCTCTAACATCTTCAAGTCATTTCTCGAAGCGGCGGAATCTGCGCGAGTCCGATAACGCCGAGGGTTTGAGCTATAGATGAATAGTCGTCATTTAAGCAGTTGGAGGGGAAGAGTTTGAAGAGTGTGCGTAAAGTCACGTTAGGCATCGAGAAGCTCTGTGGCGAGCGGTCTGCTTTGATAGAGGGGAGACGGGTCGGGCTGGTCTGTAACCAAGCTTCGGTAGATCGAGAGCTTCGACACTCCGCGGACGTTCTGAAGTCCCTGGAGGGGGTGAAACTGACTACACTCTTCGGCCCGCAGCACGGAATCAGGGGAGACGTGCAGGACAATATGGTCGAGACGCCGCACACGCACGACGTTGAGACGGGGCTTCCGGTCTACTCACTCTACAGCGAGACGCGTGAGCCGTCCGAAGAGATGCTCAGAGACGTAGACGTTCTGGTCTGCGACCTACAGGATGTCGGTTGTCGCATATACACTTTCGTCTACACGATTGCGAACTGTATGCGCGTGGCGCGCAAACTCGGGAAGCGTGTGATTGTCTGTGACCGGCCCAATCCGATCGGCGGGCTCGCGGTCGAGGGAAATCTGCTGGAGGCGGGCTTCGAGTCCTTCGTAGGGCAGTTTCCACTGCCCACGCGTCACGGGATGACTGCGGGCGAGTTGTCGAAGATGTTCAACGAGCATTGGGGCATCGGCTGTGAACTTGAGGTCTTGAAGATGGACGGCTGGTCGCGCGAACTCTGGTTCGACGAGACGGACGCCCGGTGGGTTCTGCCTTCGCCCAACATGCCGACGCTCGACTCTGCGACGGTCTTCCCGGGCACTGTGCACCTCGAAGGCACGCAGATTTCGGAAGGGAGGGGGACGACGCGCCCCTTCGAGCTGTCGGGTGCGCCATATATAGAGGCGGGGGAGTTCGCGCGTCGGCTCGAATCGAAAGGGCTGCCCGGAGTATGTTTCCGCCCCACGAATTTTCTGCCGACCTTTCAGAAACATGCTGGCGTGACCTGCGGAGGGGTACAGATACATGTGCTCGAACGGCTCGAAATGAGGCCGGTCATCACGGGGCTGGCGGTTGTAAAGACCTGTTTCGACATGTACGGGGAGAATTTTCGTTGGAAGGAGCCGCCGTACGAGTATGTTTTTGATAAGAATCCGTTCGACGTAATATCGGGGACGGATCGTCTAAGAATCTCTATCGAGAGGGGCGACTCTCTGGAGGATTTGGAGCGCTCCTGGCGTGCAGAGCTGTCTGAGTTTGAGAGTGTACGTCAGAACTATCTTCTCTATTAATCCTTGGAGAGTTAAAGGAGTGTTCAGTCGGGGGAGATATGTTCAACTGAAACCTTAATTTTGTCGCCGCGCCGACAGTTAAAGAGAAACCTGAGCCCGTTCTGTGAGTTAAAGTTGATTCTTATCTCTTATGCGTCAAAGTAAGATGGAGACTCATTATCTGGCTAATCTTAAGGGTTTAATAGAAGAGTGTGGGCGCCTTCACGGGCATATCTGCCCCGGCCAGGTTCTGGGTGTTAGAATGGCCGTCCTCGGATGTCGTCTGACGGGGATTGAAGACCCACGCGGCGTAGACCGAAAGAGCCTTCTGGTCTGGGTCGAGATCGACCGCTGCGTCACGGACGCGGTCAGCGCGGTGACAGGCGTCAGACTCGGGAAGAGAAGTCTTAAGTTTCTGGATTACGGTAAGGTGGCTGCGACTTTTCTGAATCTTTCGGAGAATCGAGCCTACAGGATTGTGGCGAAGGAAGAGTCCAGGGAACTGGCGGACGCGCTCTATCCGGCGGTCGGGGATAAAAAAGAGCGGCAGATGTTAACCTACAGAGAGGCGGACGAGTCAGAGCTTTTCAAAGTGGAGTTTGTCGGCATCGAATTAGACGACTTTGAAAAGCCCGGAAGACCGCGCAGGCGTATAATCTGCGCACAGTGCGGTGAGGGCGTCAACGACGGTCGCGACCTGCTTGATGCTTTAAATCGAAGCGTATGCCGCCCCTGTGCCTTTGAAGGCTATTATCGGAAAAAAGATACGGCAGGCAGGGATGGGTCCGATAACGTCTCAGATTCGTCTTTGTAAGCTAAGACTTTCAAAAAATCCATTTGGAAGCGTGGAGGAGCGAGAGTTTTCAATATGAGCCCTTGGCTGGTCGGTTTTCTAGCTTGGCTGATTCCGGGACTCGGACACTTCATACAGGGCCGAGTCCTGAGAGGCGCCGTCAGCTCTCTGACGGTCCTCTTGATGTTTGTCCTGGGCGTCTCCATTGGCGGGCACATCTATGGGCTTCGGGAGACGGGCGAGGGGCTTCTTTCGAGCCTCTTCGGCCTCTGTGACATGGGCTCGGGTGTGCTCTACCTTCTTTCAAAGTTCTTAGGGCTGGCCGTCAACGAGCGTCCGGAGCAGGCCACCTCCGAGTACGGCAGCGTGTTTCTGATGGTCGCGGGGCTGCTCAACCTTATACTGGCGCTCGACGCGTTCGACATAAGGGCGGGGAGGAAGGCTTGATACACTTTACGCTGATGGTTCTCTTCGCGCTCCTCGTCGCTCTGGTCTTCGGGGTGGTCGGCCGTGAGGGCGAGGGCGGCCGGCTGCGCTACGGGCTGAAGATCTTCCTGGAATTCGTCTGCGTGGGCTTCGGTTTGGCCTGGCTACTCTACTTCGTGCCCTGGTAGGCGCCCCCGTAGGTTCGAGCAAGGTAAATGGGTCTAGTCGAAACACAGGCCATCGTCCTACAGACGTACAAACTGGCCGACGCAGACAAGATTGTCCTGTGCATGACGGAGAAGTCAGGGCTCGTACGCGGCGTCGCGCGCGGCGCGAGGCGCCTGAAGAGTAAGTTCGGGGCCAGCCTTGAGCCCTTCACCCTCATACACCTGACCTTCTTCGAGAAGGAGACGCGCGAACTGGTCACGATCAAGGGCGCGGAGATCGTCAAATCCTACTTCCAAGCCTCCGGGAGCCCCGAAGCCTTCGAGGGGCTCGTATACATCCTCGAACTCGTGAAAGAGTTTGCGCCCCCGCACCACGCAGACGAAAAACTCTTCAAAATGCTGCGCGCGTGTGTAGACTTCATGGCCGGCGCGCCCGAACGCGCGGCCGCAGGCTCTGCATACACGGAGCTGTGGACCCTCAGGCTGACGGGTTTTCTACCCGACTTCAGGAGCTGCGGGGACTGCGGCACACCCCTCCAGGAACCTTTCCGAGGGCAGCGCTACATCTCGCACGAAGGCGTTCTGTGGTGTCAGAACTGCCGAAAGGGAGGTGCACAGCCTCTGTCTACGGAGGCGTTTCAGCTTCTCTCCAACACACGACGAGAGAGCCCTGCGGCCTGGGCAGAGAGCTTCGAGGGCGCTCAGGAGGAGACACGGCGTGTCGTTTCCGAGACCGCACGCAGGCTTGTCAGGAGGGCTCTTGAGAGGGAGCCACGCGCCGGGAAGGCCTCTGTCCCGCACATTTAGCGCATGAGCAGACCTTGGAGAGCCATCGACGCTTACCTCGTCAGCGCGGCTTTGCCGTACGTGCTGCTCTCGCTCACGATCCTCTCGGCCATCCTCTTAATACAGCAGACGGCCAAGTTCGCGGAGGTTCTGGGCGCGACCGAGACTCCCTTGCACCTGACACTGCAAGTGGCCGCGAACATCCTGCCGAGCATACTCATCTTCACGCTCCCGACGTCCGTCCTCGTAGGGACTGCGACCGGTTTCGGTCAGCTCGGACACGACAGCGAGCTGGTCGCGATCCGCGCGGCGGGGGTGGGGACCCTGAGGATTATTGCCCCTCTGATGTTTCTGGGAGCGATTTCGAGCCTTTTTAACTTCTACGTGGCCTTCGGCGTCTCGCCCGACTCCGCGCAGAATCTTCGGGACATAGGGCTCCAGGCGGCGCTCTACAGGCTTGAGTCGCCGGTCGAGCCGAGGAGTTTCTATACGGGGATGCCCGGCAAGGTCGTATACGTGCGCGAAGGGGATAAGGAGAGGGGGCTCTGGGGAAAGATCTTTATACAGTGGGAGGAGGCGGGGGGGCTCGTGCGCCTCGTGACGGCGCGGAGCGGCCGGCTCGACTTCTCCGGCGAACAGGCTGAACTCGTGCTGGAGGACGCGCTTTTGACGACGCTGCCGCCAGGGGGCTTCGAGGCTTTCGCGAAGGGCGCGCACGTCACGATAGAGCGCTCGGCGAACATGCGCGTGAGGGACGAGCGGCTTGACCTCGGGAGGGGCTCGATCACGAGGCGCATGCGCGAACGCGAGCCGGAACTGGACGAGCTTGGCTGGGCGGGGCTCCTGAAGCGGGCTCGAAAACCGAAGACCCCGGCGGCCGGCAGGGAAGCCGCGATCGTTCTGCACAGGAGGTTGACGCTCTCGCTCTCGCCGATCATCTTCGCCTTTTTCGGCGCGGGACTCGGGCTGAAGGTCGTGCGCGGGGGGCGCTCGAAAGGTGTCCTGCTCTCCCTGGCGGCCATGCTGGTCTACTACCTTCTAACGCTGGCGGGGGAGCAACTCGGTCGCGCCGGCACGGTCCCGCCGCTGCTGGGCTCCTGGCTCGCCTTCTGCACGGCCGTGTGTGCAGGCTGCCTGCTCCTCTTCACGCGGCGCTGGTCTTTCACTTTGCCGATATATAGGCCCGCGGGCAGGCTTCGGAAGGCCCCGGACGGGGTAGGGGATCCGAAGGCGGGGGGGCGTTACGTCGCTCTGCTCGGGCTACTCGACAAGAGCATCTTTAAGTCTCTGACGACCAATTTTCTGCTAATCGTCTCGGCGCTGGTCTCGATCTTCCTCGTCTTCACGCTCTTCGAGCTGATCAGGTTCATCGCCGCACACGGCATCGCGCCGGCTTTGGTCGTGCGCTACCTTCTATACCTCCTGCCGTTCGCCTGTATCGCGGTGACGCCCGTAGGTGTGCTCCTGTCTTCGCTCGTCACGTTCGCGCTGATGCTGAGGCGGAACGAGTCGGTCGCATGGTGGTCGAGCGGGCAGAGCGTCTACCGCTTCATCCTGCCCTGCCTCTTTTTCGCGGCGCTTCTGGGCACATGCATCTGGCTTCTGCAGGACAAGGTGATGCCCGAGGCCAATCGTCGGCAGAACGCTCTGCGCGGGGTGATTCGGAGCGGCGGGGCGCAGGCAGAGGCGCAGACGGGGCGCCGCTGGGTTGCGAGCGCGGATTCCAGGCGCATTTTTAATTACAGCCCGGCAGGCCCCGGAGGGCGAGTTGGCAGACCTTGTGGTCTTCAATTTTGACCGGGAGGCCCTCCATCTGGAGAGAATCTACCTGGCGCCCGGGGCCTCGCCGGCGGGTGGGATGAGCCTGGAGATGCGTGAGGCGGAGGTGGTGGATTTCGGCGGGGGCGGGGTCAATTACGAGCACCAGTCGCGCGTCTCGGTCGGGGCCGAGGCGTTTGAGGCTTTCAACTCCGGACTTAACCGGCCGATGGAGTTCAACTTCAAGGGCTTAAGCGCTTACATAAAAGCGCTTAAGGAGCGAGGGGTTGACGTGCAGCCGCTCGCCGTCGCCCTCCAGAGGCGGCTGGTCGAGCCCTTCCTCCCGCTCGTCATGATTCTCGTCGGCGCCCCGCTCGCCTTCGCCTTCGGGCGGCGCGGGACGCTGCTCGCGACTCTGCTTCGGGATAGGGGTCGGGCTCCTCTTCCTTGGGCTTTCGAGCGTCGCGCAGCAGGTGGGTTCGAGCGGGCTCATCTCCACGCATATCGCGGCCTGGGCGCCACCCGCACTCTTTTCGGCGGCGGGACTTTATATGCTTTCGCGCACGAGAACCTGAAGGGCACGCGAACAAGCCCTTCCCCCAGACAGACAAATAAGCGGGCCGCGCTTGAGGCGGCCCGCTTATTGTTACTGCTTCGCACATCTCTCCGGAGGCTGGCCTTAAGTTCCTGTCTCCCAACTGGAGAGGTATTCGAGCTGCTCCGGCGTCAGCGTGTCGATGCTGATCCCGAGCGCCTTCAGCTTGAGGCCGGCGATTTCCGTATCGACCTCCTCCGGGAGCGTGTGCACGCCCGGCTTGAGTTCGCCCCTGCGCTTGACGAGGTACTCGGCCGAAAGCGCCTGGTTGGCGAAGCTCATATCCATCACGCTGGCCGGGTGACCCTCCGCCGCCGCGAGGTTGATGAGGCGTCCTTCACCGAGGACTATGACGCGACTCCCTGTTTCGTTAACCTGTAAACTCCTCTACGAACGGGCGCAGATTGACCGGCGGCTTCGACATGTCGCGCAGAGCGACGAGATTCAGCTCCAGGTCGAAGTGGCCGCTGTTGCAGACGACCGCCCCGTCCTTCATCCTTGCGAAGTGCGCGCCGTCGATGACGTGTCGGTTCCCTGTGACCGTGATGAAGATGTCGCCGATGGCGCTGGCTTCGTGCATGGGCATCACGCGGAAGCCGTCCATCACGGCCTCGATGGCCTTGATCGGGTTGATCTCCGTCACGACCACGTTGGCGCCCATGCCGCGCGCACGCATCGCGACCCCCTTGCCGCACCAGCCGTAACCGACGACCACGACGTTTCTGCCGGCCAGAAGAATGTTCGTGGCGCGTATGATGCCGTCGAGGGTGGACTGCCCCGTGCCGTATCGGTTGTCGAAGAAGTGCTTCGTCTGCGCGTTGTTGACGGCGATGGAGGGGAAGGGGAGGACGCCCGCCAGCTCCATCGCCTGCAGGCGCACGATGCCGGTCGTCGTCTCCTCAGTCGTTCCGATGATCTCGTTCTTCTGTTCGCCGCGCTCCTTGAGGAGCGTCGCGACTACGTCCGAGCCGTCGTCGATGATGATCTGCGGGCGGGAGTCGAGCGCCGTGCGCACGTGCCTGTTGTAAGTCTCCGTGGATTCGCCTTTGATCGCGTAGACGGGGACGCCCCAGTCGGCTGACGAGCGAGGCCGCCACGTCGTCCTGCGTGGAGAGAGGGTTCGAGGCGATGAGAATCGACTCGGCGCCACCCGCCTGCAGAGTCCTCACGAGGTTCGCGGTCTCGGTCGTCACGTGTGCGCAGGCGACCAGACGTACGCCCTCCAGGGGCTTCTCGGCCGCGAACTTCTCGCGTATGAGGCGCAGGACCGGCATCTCGCGCTCGGACCATTCGATACGCTTCTTGCCCTCTGCGGCCAAGCCTATATCCTTTATGTCAAACTCTGCGGCGCTTTTTGTGCTCATTTTTTTGCCTTTTAGGAGAACAGGGCGATTAGATTTTCGCGGCCTCACGCAGTTCCTGTGCGCGGTCCGTAAGCTCCCAACTGAAGCCTTCCTCGTCGCGACCGAAATGCCCGTAAGCTGCCGTCTGTCTATAGATTGGCCGCCGTAAGTTAAGGGTCTTCGATGATGCCGTGCGGCGTCAGTCGGAAGTGTTCGCGTACGAGGTTTGAAAGGTCTGTCTCGCTTATACGGCCCGTGCCGCTCGTGTCTACGAGGACAGAGACGGGCTCCGCGACGCCGATTGCATAAGCCAACTGGACCAGGCAGCGTTCTGCGAGCCCTGCGCCCACAATATTTTTGGCGATATAACGCGCCATGTACGCGGCCGAGCGGTCAACCTTGGTCGGGTCTTTGCCGGAGAAGGCGCCGCCGCCGTGCGGTGCATAACCGCCGTACGTGTCGACGATGATCTTTCTACCGGTCAGCCCGGCGTCGCCCTGCGGGCCGCCGACGACGAAGCGTCCGGTGGGATTTATGTGATATTTCGTCGTTTTGTCGAGCAATTCGCCGGGGACGGTCGCGCGTATGACCTGTTCTTCGATCTCTTCGCGCAGCCGCTCGTTCGAGACATCCGGGGAGTGCTGTGTCGAGATGACTACGGCGTCGATGCGGAAAGGGCGTCCGTCCCTGTACTCGACCGTGACCTGAGATTTGCCGTCGGGTCGCAGGTAAGGGAGCGCCTCCGAGCGCCTGACCTCCGCAGAGTTTGCGCGCGAGCCTGTGCGCCAACTGGATCGGGAGGGGCATCAGCTCTGCCGTCTCGTTGCATGCGAACCCGAACATGAGCCCCTGGTCGCCCGCGCCGCCCGTGTCTACGCCCATTGCGATGTCCGGAGACTGTTTACCAATCGCGGTCAGGACGGAGCACGTGTCGCAGTCAAAGCCGTACTTGGCCCGCGTATAACCTATTTCTCGAACGGTTTCACGTGCCACTTGCGAGAAGTCTATCTGCGCGTTGGTTGTGATCTCGCCGGCGATAACGACCAGACCCGTGGTCACAAGCGTCTCGCAGGCGACGCGTCCGTTGCTGTCCTCTGTGAGGACTGCGTCGAGGACGGCGTCAGAAATTTGGTCGGCTATTTTATCTGGATGGCCTTCGGTTACGGATTCAGAGGTGAAGAGATAACTGCCGGAGTTGCTCAATTGCTAAATGCCTCCTGTGGTCTGTCTGGAAAGAGTAGCTGTAGCTCAGGACAAAAGAACGCGTAATGTAGCAATACGTGTCGAGCAATGTCAAGGAACCGGGGCTCTAATCCTACGGGTAGGATGCCGGTTCGTTTACGCCTTACTACGGGTTTGCAAGGATAAGGTTCGGCTATCGTTATGACATAAGATTCATTATCGGACTCTGTCGCGTAATTGTTCAGATACCTTGCTAAGCGGCGACACTTAAAGGGTATAGAAGCTCCATCCTCACGCTACGTTTTCCCCCTACCTTCCCGCCTCCGATCTTCTACTTCGCTCCCGGTTACCGCCATGAACCTGCTCAGCGAGGCTCACATTCGAAAGATTTACGCGCAAGGCGCCCCTGCTATCGTCCGCCTCGTTCACCGCCTCGCAGACCGCATCGACGAGTTGGAAGCGCAGCCCCTCCGTGCGCCACAACAGGTCATCACCTCGCTCTCCAAAGAACTCGCCCGTGCCAAGCGCACGCTCGCGCATCAGTCTCAGGAACTGCTCCGGCAGCAACAGCTCAACCACCAGCTCCTGCGCCGCATCCGCGAACTCGAGCGCGAGGTCGAGCGCGGCACCACGGTCGAGCGCGACTCGCATAACTCCTCTTTGCCGCCCTCTGCGGACCCGCCCTGGAAGAAAGTCCTGCGCACCCGCAGCCTCCGCCAGAAGTCCGGGCGCAAGGTCGGCGGTCAGCCCGGCCACCGCGGCGCGACTCTCCAGCCGTCGAAGCACCCCGACCACGTCATTACCCACGCGCCCGAGCGGTGCCCCGGCTGCGGCGCTTCGCTCCACGAGGCAGAGGTGGTCGCCTCCGACAGCCGGCAGCTCTTCGACCTCCCGCCGGTGAAGCTGAGTGTCACCGAGCACCGCGGAGAGACCCGCCGCTGCGCCGCCTGCGGCACCACGGCCAAGGGCGACTTCCCCGTCGGCCTGCGCGCCCCGGCGCAATACGGCCCCGCACTGCTCGCACGCTCGGCCTACCTCAACCTCTACCAACTCCTCCCCGTCGCGCGTACCGCCGAGACATTGCATGACCTCTTCGGCTGCCCGCTCTCGCCGGCCACCGTCGAGCGCGCCGGGCGCCTCTTCTCGGGAAAGCTGGTCAGGAGTGAGCAGCGGCTCAAGGCCGCCATCCGCGACTCTGCGGTCGTCGGGGCGGACGAGACCGGGCTGCGGGTGGCGGGCACGAGCGGCTGGGTTCATGTCGCTCGCACCGACGCCCTCACCCACTTCGCCTACGACTCGCGCCGCGGCAAGGACGCCATGCAGGAGGTCGGCATCCTCCCGCAGTTCCGCGGCACGCTCGTCAGGGATGGATACCTCTCTTATACGCGCTTCGAGGCGTGCCGCCACAGCCTGTGTAACGCCCACCTGCTCCGAGAACTGGTCTACGTCGAAGAGGTCAGCCCCGCCCAGGCGGTCTGGACTAAGCCGTTCGCCGCGCTCCTCGTCGAGATCAAAGAGGCCGCCGAAGAAGTGCGCGCCACAGGGCACGCGCAACTCGGCGAGGAGACGCAGGGCGCGTACCTGCGCCGCTATGACCGCTTGCTCAGGAAGGCGGACAAGCTCAACCCACACCCGCTGAAGGTGGTAGCTGAAGGTGACGCGGCGAAGAAGCAGCGCCCGCCGCTCTCGCCACCGCGGCGGCTCGTCAACCGGCTGCTGCGCCGCAGAGACGAAGTGCTGCGCTTCATGACGGACTTGGCCGTCCCCTTCACCAACAACGGCGCGGAGCGTGACCTGCGGATGGTCAAGGTGCAACAGAAGGTCTCGGGCTGCTTCAGAACCGAGGATGGGGCACGCGCCTTCTGCCGCGTGAGGAGTTACCTCTCGACCGCCCGCAAGCAGGGTCATCCTCTGCTCCACGCCTTGGAGCGCGTGCTCTCGGGCAAGCCCCTCCCCTTCAGCTCAGCCGCAGGCGCCGGCTAAGCAGCCGCCGGTACCTGAATAGTTACTGTGGCTGCTTTTCTGAAATACTTCTGAAGCTCCACTTGCAAAATTACCCTTTCTTCTTTACAACTCTAGAAGCATCCGAAGGGTGCTTCTGCTCATGGTTAATAAAATCGAAAACAGTTCCAGCCGTCAAAAGTTACCTTCCGGGACGGAAGCCAACATCAGAAAGATTCTATCTACTCTACCCAAAGAACACTTGAGGGGCCTCGAACGCCTGCGCCTGGTCGATTCGATTTCGGACCCGAGGCTCCGCAACACACAGTTAAAACAGACACAATTACCGGGCCTCTACCACCCTCGGCAGGGTTCACAGCCCGCCTGGATTGAAGTCGCACTCGATGTGCTCCTCCCCAAAGATGCTCCCTTTCATAAGAGGCTGATTCCGAGGCTCTCGTTCAAAGCGAATATGGCCGCAGTGGTCTTCTCACTCGTCGGCCAGCACCATTACCTGACGCTTCGACACTCCGTAAAAAAAGGCCAACTGGAATCATCTATCCGGACCTACACGGAGAGGCACTTGAAGAAGTGGAACGAGAAGGAGCACACATTTCGTGCAAGGCTCTTCAAACCGCTCCAGCCAACCTTTGAACGTTGGGCACAGAGTCTACAGCGTAGGGCAAAAAAGGGCGGGCGGACTTCCTAGGACGAGACACGTGTCGGAGAGGGTCTGCTCGCCTCTTACGAACTCTCCAACTCTTTCAGGAGGGATTTCAGGGCCTCTATAATCTCCCCCTTCTCCACCTCCGACTTCTGGAACTTCACCTCAACTTTTACATTAGGTAGCGGCAGGTGGTATTTGAAGGTGGAGGGCTTAGTAATTTCGGCATTCCCTTCCTTGAACTTACGCTCACGAATCAGCGCACGTGCCTCGTCCCTTGTAAAATCCCTGTTGGCGATGGCGTTTATCGTCTCACGCATTGTGTATGTATCGGGCTGCCTGACGATCTGTAAGAGCAGAGACTTGACGTTGATGTCGGCGCGCCGACATTCTTCACGTATCTCCTCAGGTATTGCCGCAAGCGCAATGGCCTCCGTCACAGTCGTACGGCTCTTCCCGACCTTCTTCGACACATCCTCGTGCGTGTAACCGTACCTTTGACACAGCGCCGCAAGTCCGTCCGCCTCCTCCCAGGGTGTCAGATCTTTCCGCTGCATATTTTCGATGAGCGCTATCTCCGCGACGGCCGCCTCGTCCACGTCCATCTCAATACACGGAACCTCCCTGAGTCCCGCGGCGCACGCGGCGCGCCACCTGCGCTCGCCTGCGATGATCATCCAGCGCCCCTTCTGCTGCGTCGGCTTCACCAGGAGCGGCTCTAAAACGCCCTTCTCCTTGACGGATATCGTCAGCTCCGTCAAGTCACCTATCTCGACACGCGGCTGCTCGGGATTGGGGTCGAGAGCTTCCACCGCGATCAGACGGCCGATCGTCGTAGGGCTCTGGCTCGAAAGCTCTTCTACGTAATGCGCATCGTGCCTCATACGTATTCCCGCGGGGAGTCCTCTTCTAGACACGTTGCATCACCTCTTCACAAAGTTTTGCGTATTCGCTGGCGCCGGACGACTGCGGCGCAAACGTGAAGATCGATTCCTTATAGGCCGGAGCCTCTTCGAGCCGCACGCTCTTGGTTATCACGGTCTCGAAGACCTGCGGGCCGAAGACGCTTCTGATCTGCTCGTAGACTTCCCTCGCCAGGGTCGTGCGCTTATCAAAAAGGGTCACGAGCACACCCAGTACGCGCAAATCCGGGTTCGGACGTGCTTTGACCTTCTCGATTGTCTCCAGAAGGTCATCCGTGCCTTCGAGCGCATAGAATGAGGACTGTATGGGGATCAGGACGTGCGTGGATGCAACCAGAGCATTCACGGTTATCAGACCCAGCGTCGGCGGCGTGTCGATGAAGATCGTATCGTATCGTCCTGCGACACGCTCCAGACGATCCTTCAGACGAAAAGGAGCGTCAAAGTCCCCCACAAGCTTCGACTCCAGCTTCGCCAGACTAATCCTCGCAGGAATAATCTCCAGACCGCCGACGGACGTCTGGTACGTGTAGGTAGATAGATCCTCCTGCCCGTCCACCATCAGCTCGTACGCCGAAGGGCCTATCGCGTGCGGGTCCAGGAAGGAGATGGAGCTGTTGCCCTGCGGGTCAAGGTCGAGCAGAAGTACGCGCTTTCCGCGTTGCGCGAAGGCGGCGGCGAGATTGATGGTGGTCGTGGTCTTTCCGACTCCACCCTTCTGGTTGGCTATTGCGATGACGGTGCTCAAAGAAGGTTGTCCCGGTCAGAAGATTTAAAGAACTACATCGGCAGGTCGCCTGCCTCGCCGATTACGTCGGGCCACTCCTCTTCGGAGCCCGAAACGCTCTCCTCCTCCTCCCCGCTCGCGACAGTATTCCGTGAGGCCCTGATCACCTCTTCGTTTACAAAAATGGGGCAATCGACCCGCAGTGCGAGCGCGATGGCGTCCGAAGGCCGCGCGTCGATCATGACGGGCTCGCCCCCTCTGTCCTTCATATTGATCGTGGCGAAGAATGTGTTGTCGCGCAATTCCGTGACAACGACACGCTCGACGCTCGCGCCCATCTCAAGGATGACGTTCCGTAGAAGGTCATGCGTCATCGGCCTCTGCGGAGCTATCTTCTCTATTTCGAGCGCGATGGCGTTAGCCTCGTACGCGCCGACCCAGATGGGTAACATCGTCTCACTGTTGATGTCTTTGAGAATGATGATCGGCGTCCCGCTGCTCGGGTCCATCATTAATCCTCTGATCTTAACTTCGATCTCCATAGAGCCCTCTATAAGCGTCTAGACCTCTCGCAGAAACTGGCCGTAGAGGCTGTGAGTCTTCGCCTCGGTGATACGAACCCTGACGATCTTCCCGATGAATTCCGCGCCCGCTCCGAAGTTGACGACTTTATTACAGGTCGTATGCCCCTTCAAGTCGCTCTCCGATCTGGCACTGAAACCTTCGGCCAGGACCTCAACTTCTCTGCCAACATAAGAGCGGTAAATTTCACTCTGTATGGACATTTGCAGGTTTTCGAGTGCAAGAAAGCGCCGGGTCTTCTCGTCCGTCGGAGACATCGTCAACCAACTTGTGCTGCGGGAGTGCCGCGCCTCTCTGAATATTTGAAGATATACAGACCGTGAAACCCACAATTTTCGACCAGACTTAATGTGTCTTCAAATTCCTCTTCCGTCTCACCCGGGAACCCGACGATAATGTCACTGGTGAGCGAGATCTCTCTCCGAGAGCTCTTTACGGCCGCAACCCTCTCCAGATAATCCTCGACCTTATGCCCCCTGCGCATCGCACGCAGAACCCTGTTGTTTCCAGACTGTACCGGCAGATGCACCCAGTTACAAAGGTTTTCGAACTCTTCAAACGCCTTGACGATGTCTGCGTGGAAATCCCTAGGGAAAGAGGTCGTAAACTTTACGCGCGGCATACCGGTCGAGGCGACTGCACGTAGAAGTCTGGAAAAAGGCGTCGCCCCAGAAAATCCTTCAAGTCCTTTCTCCACTTTTGGCCGGTAACTGTTGACGTTCTGGCCTATAAGCTGCACTTCCTTAAAACCACTGTCTCTGAGTCGCTCGACCTCTTCAATGATCTCAGACGCCGTGCGGCTACGCTCACGACCGCGCGAATACGGTACAATACAATAAGTACAGAATTTATTACACCCCTCGATAATCGGGACGAAGGCGACGTGTTTGGAATGGCGTGCAGTCGGCGATATTTCAAAAGCCGCGTCGTCCTCCCGCCCTCCAGATCGATTACACGCCTCTCGCCTCCCCCCACACGCTCCAAAAGATTCGAGATCCTGTCGGTGGCGCCCGTGCCTGCGACCAGTTGAACGGACGGCGAGCTTTTAAAAATGGCTTCACCTTCGAGTTGCGCGACGCACCCCATTACACCGACTAAGGGCTGTCCTCCAGCACGTGCACGCTTGATCTCATCCACCCTCCGAAATACTTTCTGCTCAGCCTTTTCCCGTATCGAGCAGGTGTTGAGCAGGATGACATCGGCGGAATCTGAAGCCTCCGTTAACTCGAACCCGTCCGCGCGGAGTCTTGCGGCCACACGCTCCGAGTCGGACACATTCATCTGGCAGCCGAAAGTCTCAATGTGGACGCTCAACTTACTCATTTATAAACCCTCTGCGCTCAGTTTATCAGAATTGATTGTGGCAAGGAGATAAAGTTCCGCCGAAGACTGCCCCCGGGCCGACGAAAGAACACAATCTTCGCGCGGCTTAAACAGTTAAGCCCTTTCTTAAATAAGAAAGGGCTTAACTGGTTAAGCATCATGCCCGCCTCTATTCCCATTCGATCGTGCTCGGCGGCTTTGAGCTCACGTCAAAAACCACACGGTTGATGCCACGCACCTCGGAGATCAGACGCGTCGAGATGCGCGCCAAAACGTCGTGCGGAAGCCGCGCCCAATCCGCGGTCATACCGTCCACGCTCGTCACGGCCCGAACCGCCAGCACACGCTCATACGTCCTGAAATCCCCCATCACACCCACCGTCGAGACCGGCAAAAGCACCGGGAAAGCCTGCCAGACGCTGTCATATAGTTGTGCCAGTTTCAGCTCCTCTTCGATGATCAGATCGGCCGCCCTCAGCAGTTTCAAATGCTCTTCGGTGACCTCGCCCAGTATCCTGACGGCGAAACCGGGCCCCGGGAAAGGATGTCTCCGCGAGGAAATCTTCGGGTATCCCCAAATCACGCCCTATCGTTCGGACCTCGTCTTTGAAAAGCTCTCTGAGAGGCTCGATGAGTGTCAGATTCATAAGCTCGGGCAAGCCCCCGACGTTATGGTGGCTCTTGATGACGGCCGAAGGGCCACGCACGGAGATCGATTCGATCACGTCCGGGTATAAAGTTCCCTGGACGAGATATTTGACCCCGCCCAGTCTGGCCGCTTCCCTCTCGAATATCTCAATAAAAACCCTGCCGATGATCCTTCTCTTCTCCTCCGGATCGATAACGCCTTTCAGTGCGCCGAGGAACTCATCTGCGGCCTTTACGCCTACGACGTTGAGACTCATCTTCTGCTGGAACAGAGCGCATGTGGTCTCGAACTCCCCCTCCTTGAGGAGCCCTGTATCGACGAAAGATGCACGTCTGCTGTTCGCCAATCGCCTCGTGCACGAGTGCCGCCGCGACCGTCGAATCGACCCCGCCGGAGAGCCCACAGATGACCTTCTCCGTGCCGACCAGGCCGCGAATTTTGGCGACCTGCTCGCCGATGATTGATTGCGGAGACCAGTCCCCCTTCGCCCCGCACACTCTGAAGATGAAGTTTTGCAGAATCTCTTTTCCGAAGGGCGTGTGCGCCACTTCCGGGTGAAACTGGACGCCGTATATGCGCCCGCTTAAACCCTCGAACGCGTTAAGCGCATCGGCGGTCCGGGCCGTCACGCGAATGCCTTCGGGGACGCTGATGACGTGATCGCCGTGGCTCATCCAAACGTCCATCTCGGCCGGCAAGCCTTTGAAAATAGGACTGTTTTGATCCGTGACCTGGAGTCGCGCGTACCCGTATTCCCTGTTCGCTGAAGGGCGAACCTCCCCCCCAAGTTCCGCGGCGATCACCTGTAAACCGTAGCAGATACCGAGGACGGGACATTTAAAGACTTCGAGCAGGCTGTAAGAGAGTTTGGGGGCGTCTGCGTCGTAAACCGAGGCCGGGCCCCCCGAAAGGATAATCCCCTTCGGTTCCCGTGCGAGAATCGCCTCTTTCGGGGTGTCGAAAGGCAAAATCTCGCAATAGACGTTGGATTCCCTCACCCGCCTGGCGATTAATTGTGTGTATTGAGAACCGAAATCGAGGATCAGGATGGTGTCGTGTTGCACGGGTTGCTTGCTCAAAAGCCGGCCTCCTCCGTAGACTAACGTCTACCGCACGTGTGGCTCTGTGGTTCGCGCGTGATTATAGTTTGTCGAATTATTATTAGCCAAGCATACTGGAAATGCTTTCATCAAAAACAAATGAGAGTAGAGTCGCACTACAGAAATAGCCGAAGCGGCTTGAATATTTCTAATTCAGGGACTATTTCTGCTGACGCTACTGCTGAGCGCCCTTATCGGACTCGGTTGCGCGGCAGAGCTTGGCTGACCTGACCAGACCAGTACACGTCCGTTGGCTCTTCAAGACTGAAGATGTAACAAATCTCACGCCCGCCGCCGACAACGAACGCGCATACATGCCGCTGGGCAACGGCTCAATCGTCTCTGTGCGGCTGTCCGACGGAGGTCTCGTCTGGAGGAGTGATATTGGTGGCGCACTTATCGGCCTCGCCGGCGGTCGATGACAAGAACGTCTTTGTCGCCTCGGAAAGTCTCCCGACACCCAAATCAGTCTACCCGCAGGCCACGGGCGTTCTGCGCGCCCTGAGCCGGCAGAGCGGTCTGACCTCCTGGATGCGCACGCTGCCCTCCCCCGTCAGAGGGTTCATTAATTTGAACGGCCAGAATCTTTTCGTCACTTCTGCCGACGGGCGACTTTACGCCCTCAGGAAGGAGACGGGCGAGATCAGATGGATCAAGTACAACTCTTCCCCTTTCAGTTCTCTGAACTTACTGGAGGGGCAGACACTCTACGCCTACGATACCTATGGAGATATCCTCTCGATTGAATTGGAGAACGGAAAGACTCTCTGGCGTTATCGGACTCGAAAGGCTTTGAGCGCGCCGGTCGCCGTCTACGGCAATATGATCTACGCAGGCACCGCGGACGGATTCGTCTACGCAATCGACAGGACGAACGGGCGGCTCAGATGGCGTGTGCGCGCGGGGGCCGCGATACAGGCCGTTCTGGCGGGTGAGAAGTGGGTTCTGGCCACGTCTCTAGATAATTTCGTCTATTGCCTCTCGCCGCAGAACGGGGCGAAGGTCTGGAAGCGGCAGTTGGCGGGGAGGGTCACGGCTCCGCCCCTCGTGCTGAACAACCACGTACTGCTCGCGCCTCTAGTCGGTGAAGAATGTGTGGTGCTCAATCTGGAGGATGGGAAGAAGGTCAACAGCATCTACGTCGGCGAGGATAACAACACGGAGGCCGCGCCCCTGCTCACCGCCGACGCGCTTTTATTGACGACCCGGGAAGGTCTGTTGGCGTTGACCAACAACGCGCAGGCGTCCGACGCGCCTTGAAGAGGCGCGCGCCCGCGCGAAGCCTCAATCTTCGGCGGGGCGCGAACGGAATAGCGCGAAGATGCGGAAAAGGATTCCGTGCAGAACGTAAACGAGCACAATCGTCAGAAGGACGTAGCGCGAGAAGAGCCAGACGAGCATGCCCACGGCGGCGATGATGGGCATGACCATCATCGTGCTGCGCTTCCCCGCCCCGAGCGTCTTGAAGCTGGAGTAACGTATGGTGCTCACCATCAGCGCCCCGAGCACCGCGACCACCCCCATCAGGAGGCCCGCGTAGAGTGTCGAGTAATCGCGCCCGTACGCGAGCAGCGGGAGCGGCGCGAAGTGTATGAGCGCGGCGAGCAGCCCCGCCGCCGCGGGAATCGGGAGCCCCAGGAAATTCTTCTTATCGACCTTCGCGCTCCCCTCGGCGAGCGTGCGCGGGCGCGTCGCCTGCACGTTGAACCTGGCGAGCCGCAGCGCGCCGCAGATCAGGAACATGAAGGAGAGGAACCAGCCGAGCTTGTGGAGTTGGCTGCCGTCGGCGAAAGTCGAGCCGTAGCCCCACGCGTAGACGAGCACGGCGGGCGCGATGCCGAAGGTG
Organism: uncultured Acidobacteriota bacterium; assembly: GCA_963726735.1. Classification (GTDB taxonomy): domain Bacteria; phylum Acidobacteriota; class Blastocatellia; order Pyrinomonadales; family Pyrinomonadaceae; genus QHXN01. The sequence goes on along the minus strand of CAVSDM010000015.1, from coordinate 506,484 downwards.
AGCACGTCGGCGATCGAGTCGAACTGGATGCCGATCTCGGTCGTCGTCTTCGTGAGCCGCGCGATCCTGCCGTCGAGCGTGTCGAACAGAATCGCCCAGCCGATGGCGCGCGAGGCGTTGTCGAAATGCACCGTCGCGGCCGCGATCTTCTGCGCCGTCACCCCTTCCAGCGGCTGGCCGAAGCCACCCCGTCCAGCATCTGGAACCCGCGCAGCGCGGCCATCACCGCGAAGTAGCCCATGCCGACGTTGGCGGCCGTGAAGGCGGAGGGCAGCAGGTAGAGCCCCTTCTTGATCCCGCGCCGCGTCCTCGACCTCCTCGGACGGCTGTGTCCGCGGATCCCATCGCTTCACTCGCCATCGAGGCACCTCCCGATAATCGTCACGCCGCCGCTCACGCGCTCGCCCACCTTGACGAGGACTTCGACGCCGTGGGGCAGCACGAGGTCTGTGCGCGACCCGAACTTGATGAGCCCGAAGCGCTCGCCCAGTTCCAGGCTGTCGCCGGGACGCTTCCAGCAGACGATCCTGCGCGCGAGCACGCCCGCGATCTGTTTACAGACCACGGTCATCCGCTCGCCCTTGATGGTCAGAGCGTTCTGCTCGTTGACGAGGCTCGCGTCGTCGCTCGTGGCCGCGATGAAGCGCCCCTTCGTGTAGGTCACGTCCACGACCTCGCCCGCGATGGGCGCGCGGTTGACGTGCACGTCGAAGGGGGAGAGGAAGATGCTGACGACGGTCGGCGACTCCGCGCCGTCGCCCGAGAGCTTCTCGACCCTCGTCACGCTTGCCGTCCGCGGGCGAGACGACGAGGCCGGCCTCCGTCGGCACCGCGCGCTGCGGGTCGCGGAAGAAGTAGGCCATGAAGGCCGCCAAGAGCAGCAGCACGAGGGCCAGCGCCAGCAGCGGCAGCGCCGGCCAGAAAAGGTACGAGCACGCCCGCCGCCAACGCCGCCGCGAGCGGGACGAGAACCCATGGGTAGCCGTCTTTGACCATCTCTCGAACCCCGTCGGGAGGCCCGCTCGACGGCGGCGCGACCCGGACACGCCTCGAAATTTTCCGCCTATAGGAAACGGGGGCGCCCAACAAACTTTGAAGCGTCCCCCGTCCCTTTAAATACTTTGGGATGCGCGCCTGCCGCGCGCGTGTGGCGCCCGCCGCCGAGGCGCCCTTAGTGCGCCGTGCTCTCCGCGTTCTGGTGTTTGAGACATGATTGCCTGCATCTGATCCTTCACGGCCAGCTTCTTCTTCTTGAGCGTGACCTCTTCGAGCTGCTCCTCGTCGCTCGGGTACTGGAGCGAAGACAGCTCGCTCAGGCGCTGCTCGTAGCGCCCGTGCTCGCGCGCCAGCTCACGGAACTCCGGGTCCACCTGCGATCAATTGCTCCTTCAAGCCGTCCGTGTTGGTTGTTTCCATAGCGGAAAGTTCTCCTTTCAGATGCGTGGAGTGGTGTGTTCGAGCGGCTGCGCGCCGACCTCACTTTCTTGTCCGCGCGCGGCCGTTCCGGTACGAAAATGTTAGCCCAATTCCCAACACCGTATCAAGCGGCTGGTGCCAGCCGCCTCGTCATAATCTTCGCGTCCTCGGCCGGCTCCCTGTAGTAGTTCTTGCGTTCGCCGACTACGCGGAAGCCGAAGCGCTTGTACATCGCTCTGCGCCGCCAGGTTGCCCGCGCGCACCTCCAGCACGGCCTCGAACGCGCCGCGGCGCGCGGCCGCCTCCAGCGCCGCCCCGAGCAGCGCGCCGCCGATGCCCGCGCCGGCGCGACTCGGGCCAGACGCCGATGTTGTTGACGTGCAGTTCGTCGGCGTTGATGCGCGCGGCGATGTAGCCGCTCAAGGCGCGGCCGGTCAGTGCGTCCGGGCGTTGCGCGCGGCGCCACGAGCATGACGGCCTCTGGCTTCTCAAGCTCCGCGCGGTAAGCCTCCCAGCCCCACTGGCTGAGGCCGGTCGTCTCCTCTATCTCGACGACCTCCAAAAGGTCGTGCTCCGTCATCGGGACGATGACGCACCCTGGCCGTCTCCAGCTCAACCCTCAGTTCTGCGCGTGACATACACCCTTCAGCTCCGCGTCCGACGGCCTGACGTAAATCGCGCAGAGTCGAGCCCCTCCACCCGCGCCCCGGAGACGTAAGCAGCCCGGGCCATCTCCGCGACGCTCGCTGGCGAGCGCCTCTTCGGCAGGCGTCAAGCACCCAGCCGCCCTCCTCCTCGGCGCCGTTCGACGCGTCCGCGACTTTTGAACTCGATCCCGGCGCGACTCTGCCTTCTCCCGAATCATGCTCGATGAACTTGAGGGCGCCGCCGCCCGTCCACTTCAGCCCGCCGCCGAGCCCCGCCATCCTCTCCAACAGACGCTCGGGCGGCATGTGCGTCGGGACTCTCAAGCTCCGTCACATGCCCTTCGGCCGACACCGACAGCAGTTGCGCGAAGACTTCGCCGCGCCCGGCCGGGATGAGCGCCAGACGCGCGCCGCCGGCCTGACCGCGTAGGCGAGCGCGTGCAGCGTCGGCACGCCCGACCGCGGGCTTGCCGGTCGTCAGCGCGAGCCCCTTGACGGTCGCGAGCCCCGCACGCAGACCCGTAAAACTCCCCGGCCCGACCGCGGCGGCGTACAGCCCGACCTCGCTCAACTCCACGCCGGCCGCCGCGAGCACGCGGTCGATGTCCGCGAGGAGGTTGGCCGAGCCGCCCCTCGCGCAGCCCGTCTCGAAGACTGCGCGAGCACGCGCCCGCCGCGCGAGGAGCGCGACGCTCCTGCGCTCCGTGGAAGTATCGACGCCCAGCGTCAGCAACTCCTTCTCAGAATCCACTCAGTCCACCCCGACGCCGAACGTCGCTTCCCCGTCCGATGAAAATGTACGTTGTTTGACACGCCGCGATTTGTCGCGAGATTATAGGCGTGGTCAGCAAACCAAATCAATTCAGTTTAGTTTCGTCACGGGGCGTACCAGGGGTGTTCCAGATGGGTCTTCGCGTAGGAATTCTGACGGGGGGCGGCGACTGCCCCGGGTCTCAACGCAGTCATCCGCGCCGTCGTGCGCCGCTCGATGCACGTCGAGGGGGCCGAAGTCCTCGGCGTGAAGAACGGCTGGCGCGGCCTCATCGAGGACGACATCGCAGCCGCTCACGCGCCTCTCCGTCACGGGCATCCTCCCGCGCGGCGGCACCATCCTCGGCACCTCGCGCACCAACCCGCAGGACGGCGCCGACTACCCGCGAGCGCATCCGCGCCACCTGGGAGCGGCACGGCCTCGACGCCCTCATCGTCGTCGGCGGCGAGGGCACGCTGCGCGCCGCGCGCGACATGTGGCACGAGCACAAGCTCCCGACTCGTCGGCATCCCCAAGACCATCGACAACGACCTCGACGGCACGGACTTCCCCTTCGGCTTCGACACGGCGGTCAACACCGTGATGGAGGCCGTTGACCGCCTGCACTCGACGGCCGAGTCGCACCACCGCGTGATGGTCATCGAGGTCATGGGGCGCCACGCCGGCTGGATCGCCGCCTACGGCGGGATCGCGGGCGGCGCCGACGTGATCCTCGTCCCCGAACACCCCTTCCGCCTCACGCGCATCTGCGAGCTGCTCCGCCACCGAGAGACGCAGGGCAGCGCCTTCTCCATCATCGTCGTCGCCGAGGACGCGCACCCGCACCCGGAAGAGAACTTCCTCGACGAAGCGGCGACGCGAGCAGATCTACCGCAAGGGGCGGCTCGGCGGCATCGGCTTCCACCTCGCCGCGAGATCGAGCGCCACACCGGCATCGAGACGCGCCACGCCAACCTCGGCTACGTCCAGCGCGGCGGCTCGCCCTCCGCCTTCGACCGCGTGCTCGCCACGCGCTTCGGCGTCAAGGCGTTCGAGATGGTCCTCGACGAGCAGTGGGGCCAGATGGCCGCGCTGCGCTGCAACAAGGTCATCACCGTCCCGCTCGACGACGCCGTCCGCCGCATCAAGCACCTCGACGAAGAGATCTACCACGTCGCCGAAGTCTTCTTCGGTTAGTGGCAAGTGATCGGGTGAAAGTGATGAGGCCGCGCTCTGGTTCTTCTTATCACTCGATCACTCATCACTTGTCACTCATCACTTTCACCTTCTCCGCCACCTTCTCCTTGATGCTCGTCTCGATCTTCTCGCTCTTGATGTCGAGGCGCAGGCGGTTGTAGAGGCTCATGTACTGGTTGGCGACCCAGACGAGGGCGAAGCCGCCGACGAGGTAGCCGCGCCAGTCTTCGTAGAGGAGCTGGTAGCGCGTGATGAAGAGGAAGAAGGCTGTGACGTAGTGGCTGAAGCAATATTCGCAGGTGAAGAGGTAGAAGAACTTCCTCTGGTACCAGCGCCGGCACTCCTTGCTCCGGCGCACGCAGTACTCCCGCGGCTCGCGGAAGACCTCCTCGTGCGTCACCGTCCAGGCGACGCACGCGATGGGTATCGCGAGCACGAAGAGCATGGCACCTGTAAGCCCAGGCTCATCAGCGACAACTCCTGCGACCTCCTCGGATCGCCGAACTCTCCCGCAACGCTGTCACGGTTTTATCCCGAACTGTGAGAATTTTTCAACGCCCGTCCCTGCGCGCGTCGACGCGGCCGGCGCGGCCCTCGTGCATGTCCCGGCCGTCTGTGGTAGTTTTGACGCCCGAGCCTGCGGTCGTTGAAATCCGCCCTTCACGCAGGCGCTTTTCAAGCACATGACGACGACGAACTCAGCGCTGACGCCCATGCTGCGGCAGTACCAGGAGCTTAAGCGGCAGCACCCGGGCGCGCTCCTCTTCTTCCGCCTCGGCGACTTCTACGAGCTCTTCTTCGAGGACGCCATCACCGGCGCGCGCGAGCTTGAAATAACGCTTACCGCGCGGCACAAGGAGCGCGGCCAGCCCATCCCCATGTGCGGCATCCCGCACCACGCCGTCGCCAACTACGTCGCGCGCCTGATCCGCAAGGGCTACCGCGTCGCCATCTGCGAGCAGACCGAAGACCCTTCGAAGGCGAAGAAGCTCGTCCGCCGCGAGGTCGTGCGCGTCATCACGCCCGGCACGGCCATCGACGCGCACCTGGTCGAAGCGAAGGAGACCGTCTACCTCGCCGCCGTCTGCGGCGCGGGCGACACCTACGGCGCGGCCTTCCTCGACCTCTCGACCGGCGACTTCCGCGCGACCGAAGTCTCACGGCCCGGACGCCTGGGCGCGCGTGCGCGCCGACATCGAATCCTACGCCCCGCGCGAACTGCTCTTCCCGCGCTCGCTCGCGCCCGCTCGTCAAAGAGGCTTACGCGGGCGGCGCGCACACACCACGCCGCTGCCCGCTCGAAACGGAGCCGGATGACGAGGACGACGCACCCGTCGCGCGCATCATGCCGGCCGAGCACGCACGCGGCGCGGGGCGAAGGGCTGCCGCTCACGCCGCTCGAAGACTGGCTGTGGGAGCCTGACCTCCTGCGCCTCTCTGCTCCTCGAACAGTTCGGCGCGCGCACGCTCGAAGGCTACGGCCTCGCGGGCAAGGTCGCGGCCGTCGCCGCCGCGGGCGCGTGCCTGCGCTACGCGCGCGAGACGCAGCGCGCCGCCGCCGCGCACGTCACCGACATCAGCTTCTTCGAGACGCACGACCACCTCGTCATCGACGCCGTCACCTGCCGCAACCTCGAACTCGTCGAGTCGCAGGGCGGCGGCGGCCGCGGCGCTTCCCTGCTCGACGTGCTCGACGCGACCGTCACGGGGATGGGCGCGCGCCTCCTGCGCTCCTGGATGCTGCGCCCTTCGGTGCGGCGCGGAGAGATAGAGGCGCGGCTCGCGGCCGTCGAAGACCTGCACCGCTCGCAGATGCGCCGCGACCGCGCGCGCACGCTCCTCAAAGATGTCTCCGACCTCGAACGCCTGACCGGGCGCATCAACATGGGCACGGCCACCCCGCGCGACCTCGTCGCCCTCCGCCGCTCGCTCGAATCAAGTCCCGGCCATCCGCCAGGCGTTATCGGATGCGGAGGCGTCGCTCCTCCAAGTCGTCGTCGAGAACGCGGACGAGTTGCACGACGTGCGCGAACTCATCGGCCGCGCCTTGAGCGACGACCCGCCCGTCAACTTCTCTGACGGCGGCGTCGTCCGCGAGGGCTTCGACGCGGAGCTGGACGAGCTGCGCTCCGTCAGCCGCGACGCCAAGCAGACCATCGCCGCCATCGAGTCGCGCGAGCGCGCGCGCTCCGGCATCAACAGTCTGCGCGTCCGCTTCAACAACGTCTTCGGCTACTTCATCGAGGTCTCCAAAGTCGGTCGCCGCGCGCGTGCCCGCCGACTACGAGCGGCGGCAGACGCTCGCCAACGCCGAGCGCTACACGACGCCCGAGCTGAAGGAGTGGGAGCAGAAGGTGCTCGGCGCCGAGGGGCGCATCCTCGAAATCGAGACGCGCATCTTCGGCGAGGTGCGCGCGCAGGTCGCGCAGCGAGACGCGCAGACTACAGACGACCGCCCGCGCCCTCTCCATGCTCGACGTGCTCGCCTCGCTCGCCGAGATCGCCGCGCGCCGTCGCTACCAAAAGCCCACGCTCCACGACGGCGACGAGCTTGAGATCAAGGCGGGCCGGCACCCCGTCATCGAGGCCATCGGCGACACGCCCTTCGTCCCCAACGACCTCTACATGAACGGCTCGACCGAGCGCCTGCTCATCATCACCGGCCCGAACATGGGCGGCAAGAGCACCCTCCTGCGACAGACGGCGCTCATCTGCCTGCTCGCGCAGATGGGCTCGTTCGTGCCCGCGGAGCGCGCGCGCCTGCCCGTCCTCGACCGCATCTGGACGCGCGTCGGCGCCTCGGACGACCTCGCGCGCGGCCGCTCGACCTTCATGGTCGAGATGACCGAGACGGCCGCCATCCTCCACAACGCGACGCCGCGCTCGCTCGTCCTGCTCGACGAGATCGGCCGCGGCACCGCGACCTTCGACGGGCTCTCCATCGCCTGGGCCGTCGCCGAGCACCTGCACGACTCGCCCGAGCACTCGCGCCAAGACGCTCTTCGCCACGCACTATCACGAGCTGACCGAGCTGGCCGAGCGCCTGCCCGGCGCGCAGAACTACCAGATCCGCGTCGCCGAGCGCGAGGGCGAGGTCATCTTCCTCTACAAGATCGAGCGCGGGCGCGCGTCGAAGTCCTACGGCATCGAGGTCGCGCGCCTCGCGGGGCTGCCGCCCGCCGTGCTCGCGCGCGCGCGCGAGGTCCTGACGAAGCTCGAACGTTACGAGCTGGACGTGTTCGCCGAGGAGGGCGCCGCGGCAGTCCAACGCGGCGACAGCGGCGCCTTCATCGATCGAGAACGGCGCGAACGGCGACGGACGCGCTCGGGCGCGCGGCGCGCGCGTCGGGGCGGCGCGCGCTGGCGGCGCAGATCACGCTCTTCGACTCCGTCAACCAGAGCCTCCTTGACGAGCTTCGCGGCGTTGATGTAGAAACCCTCACAGGGGACGAGGCGCGCCAACTCCTACTCGGGTTGAAGAACAGAATCGTCTAATACATGACCGACTTCCAAACCCTTCAGTCGCTCCCGCTCGAACACCAAATCGGACAACTGCTCTTCATCGGTCTTCCGGGCACCGAGCTCGACGCCGAGGCGCGCGCGCTCGCTCGAAGAGGTCAAGCCCGGCGGCGTCATCATCTTCGGCCGCAACGTCGCCGCGCCCGAGCAACTGCGCGCGCTGCTCGACGGCGTCCGCGCCACCCTGCGCGTAGACCCTCTGCTCGGCATCGACCAGGAGGGCGGGCTCGTTGACCGCCTCCGCAAAATTTGCACGCCGATGCCCGCGGCGCGCGTCATACGCCAGCACGGCGACCTCGCCGGCGCGCGCGCGCACGGCCGCATCACGGGCGAAGTCCTGCGCCTGCTCGGCTTCAACATGAACTTCGCGCCCGTCATGTCCATCATGACGGACGACCGCGACCTGCTCTCGAACGGCCTCTACTCGCGCTCGTACGGCCGCTCGCCCGGCGAGGTCCTGGGCTACACGATGGTCTACCTGCGCGGGCTTGCAGGGGACGGGCGTGCTCGGCTGCACCAAGCACTTCCCCGGCATCGGCGCGGGCGAGGTGGACACGCACGAGGAGATGGCCGTCATCCACCTCACGCACGACGACCTCATCGCGCAGGACCTCGCGCCCTACATCGAACTCTTCCAGCGCGAGGACAACATGGTGCGCGCCGTCATGGTCAGCCACGGCGGCTTCCCCAACATCGACATCCACCGCGGCACCGCGGGCGGCCGTCTCGTCCCCGCCTCCATCAACCCCTCCATCGTCCGCGACCTCCTGCGCGACGAGCTGGGCTACGACGGCCTCGTCGTCACCGACGACCTTGAGATGGGCGCCATCGCCAAGCACTGCGAGATCGAGGAGGCTTCTCTGCGCGCCGTCCTCGCGGGCGAGGACATGCTCCTCGTCTGCGCGCGCCCCGACCTCATCCGCCGCTCGTACCACTCGCTCCTCGACGCCGCGCGCCGCGGCGAGCTTTCGCGCGGCCGCATACAGGCGTCGCTCCGCCGCATCGCCGCCTTCAAGTCGCTGACGAAGCCTCCCCTCACGTTCGACCCCAAACGCTTTCAGGAGCTTTCGGCCGAAGTGGCCGAGCTGAACCGCAAGCTGAACTACGTCTACGGAGGTAAGCTTTGAAAATGAGGCGCCGTCAACCAACCAACGTCTTCGCCCTGCTCGTCATCTGTCCGCGATCGCTCCTGCGCCGCATGCGGCGGCAGCGGCGCACGGGGCACGGCAGGCCTCGCGCTTCAAGCAGCCCATCTTCCTCAAGATCAACGCCGCCAGCGCGCCGACGCGCCAGTACGCGAGCATCATCCAGAACCAGCTCAAGCAGGTCGGCATCCCCTGCGAGATCGATCAGGTCGAGTTCAACACCCTGCTCGACCAGCAGCGCAAGGGGCAGTTCCAGTTGACCACGGGCCGCTGGGTCGGCGGCAACCAGGACCCCATCTACCTCTACGACCTCTTCCACACGGGCGCCTACCAGAACCGCGGCCGCTACAGCAACCCCGAGCTGGACAAGATTCTCGAAGAGGCCATCGCCACCTTCGACCGCGCGAAGGCGAAGGAGCTTGTACGCGCGCGCGCAGGAGATCATCAGCCGCGACGAGCCGCAGTTCCCGCTCTGGTACGTTGACCAGATGGTCGTCGCGCGCAGGAACGTCCAGAACCTCAACGTCCCCGTGGACGGCGACTGGCGTTTCCTGCGCGACGTGACCGTCGAGGGCGGAAAGTCTGGCCCCTTCGTCGTCGTGCTCGAATCGAACCCGGAGACGCTCGACCAGTTGCGCGGCACCGACGCTTCGAGCGAGCGCTTCCGCCAGCTCATGTTCAACTCGCTCGTCCGCAAGAACGAGAACTTCGACTACGTCGGCGACCTCGCCTCCGACATCCAACAGAGCCCCGACGACCTCGCCTACACCTTCAAGCTCCGCGACGGCGTCAAGTTCCACAACGGGAAGGCGTTCACCTCGGCCGACGCGAAGTACACGCTCGAAACGCTGCTCAAGTCCGACTCGCGCAAGGCCAACGACTTCTTCGAGGGCACGGGCGCCGAACGCCAAGCCGTCGTCAAAGCCGTCGAGACTCCCGACCCGCTCACGCTCGTCGTGCGCCTGAATAAGCCTCTGACCAAGTTCCTCTCGGGGCTCGTCCCCGTCGGCATGATGCCGCAGGGCTACACGACCGACCAGCAGAAGCAGAGCCCGGTCGGCACCGGCGCCTTCAAGTTCGCGCGCTACGACGAGTCGCAGCAGGTCGTAGACCTCACGGCCAACGAGGACTACTGGGGCGGCGCGCCCGCCGTCAAACAACTGCGCGTGCGCACCATCCTCGACGCGAACACCTTACAGGCCGAGTTGAAGAGCGGCGGCGTAGACATCGCGCAGGTCGCCAACCTGCAACCCGACGCCTACCAGCAGCTCGGGCAGGACGCGAACCTGAAGATCGCACAGTTCCCCGGCGTCAACGTCGTCTACCTCAACTTCAACGCGCAGGACGAAGTGCTCAAAGACCCGCGCGTGCGGCAGGCCATCGCCTACGCCATCGACCGCCCGGCCATCGTCAAAGAGCTTCTGCTCGACCAGGCGCGCGTCGCCCACTCGATTCTCCCGGAGCAGTCCTGGGCCTACTCGCCCGGACAGGTCTACAACTACGACCCCGAGCGCGCCAGGCAGATTCTGGACGAAGCGGGTTACAAGGCGGGACAGTAGTTCAGAACTCGATCCCGGCGGCGCGCAAAGTCTCTTCCAGTTCGACGCGCGTGACGACGCCTTCGCGGATGAGGCGCGGGCCGACGTTCGTCACGTCTACGACCGTCGAGGGCAGCTCCGTCCGCGTCGCGCCGCCGTCGATGACGAGGCCGAGTCCGTTCTGGAAAGTAGTCCGCGACCTCGCGCGCAGTCCGCGCGGGCGGGCGCCCCGCGGGGTTCGCGCTCGTGGCCGTGAGCAGACCGCCGCACGCGCGCACAATCGCACGCGCCTGCGCGTCGTCCGGGAGGCGGACGCCGACCGTGCCCGTGCCCGCCGTCAAAAGCTCCGGCACCTCCGCGCGCGCGGCCGCGACGAGTGTGAGCGCGCCCGGCCAGTGGCGTGCGGCGAGTAACTCGAAGGTTCGCGTCCTTTCTGCTAACAGACGCTCCGCGTCGAAGGCGTCGGCGGCGAGGACGAGGATGGGTTTGCCGTCGCGCCCCTTGAGCGCGTTGATGAGTTCGAGCGCCGCGGGGTTGAAGGGGTCTGCGCCGACGCCGTAGAAGGTGTCCGTGCGGAAGGCGACGAGGCCGCCGGCGGCCGTGACGTGTGCCGCGCGCTCGCGCGCCTCGGGGCTGTCGGGGTAAATTAACAAGGCTCGAATCTCCCGCGCGATGTTAGCAGAGGCGCGGGATTTTTTCTCAGCCGACGGAAACCGAAATGCCTGCACTCGCGCCAAGACTCAAAGCCTACGCCGCGTTGCCTTCGCGCGCCGCGCGGCTCGTCCTGTGCGAGCCGGGCTCGGCGCTGCTCGCGGCGCGGATGGGCGCGTGGGTGGCCGCGCTCTCGCTGCTGGTGAAGTTCATGCCGCTGCCGCGCGCGCTCGCACTCGTCGCGCCGAGACGCGCGCGGCGGGACGTCGCCGCCCGACGCCGCGCTCGTCGAAGCGAGGCTCGCGCGCCTCCTCGACTCCGTGCTCGCGGCCGACTTCTGGGTCTTCACGCCGACCTGCTGGAAGCGCGCGCCCGTGCTCCACCGCTACCTCGCGCTGCGCGGCATCGACACGCGCGTCCTCTTCGGCGTCCGCCGCGAAGGCTCCGACGTGCTGAACGGCCACGCCTGGCTCGAAGCGGGCGGCGTGCCCATCCTCGAAAAGACCCCGCCCGATTACAAAGTCACGTACAGCTTCCCCGCGTAAGGAAGGAGACAGTAGAAGGAGGCAGAAGCGGCGCGCTCGGCATGATGGCCGAGACGCGCCGCTCGGTTTTTCTACCGACTACTGTCTACCGAAGAGTTCGCGCGCCCTCCGCACGACCCACGGCCAGTCAACGAACACGAGATACATCGCGAGGTGGTATGGGAAGAAGATGTTCATGAAGAACGAGCGTGCCGAGGTGGAAGAAGACGCCGGCCGTGAGGATGACGGCGCGCGCCCTCGGGAACCAGACCGCCAGAGGAAAGAGCAGTTCCCACAGCACGACCAGCGCGACGAAGGGCGGCGTGTACTCGCGGTATGCCGGCAGCCACAGCCCCGCGCGGAACTGCGTGTCGTGCATGTTGTCGAGCGAGTTGGAGACGGCCAGCGCGGGCAGGTTGTCCGCACTCAGATACCCGAGGCCCGCGACGCGCAGCTTGATGAGCCCCGAAGTGAAATACGACCACGCGAGCAGCAGACGCGCCAGCAGCAGAGGGTAGCCGTAGACCCAAGACCCGCCCGGCAACGCCCGCCGCCAGCCGCGCAGGGCGTCCAAAGAGAAGGCGTCGCCGCAGGGCGTGAACGCCAGCACGAGCGAGGATGTAGGCGGCCGGCATCTCGTCGTGGTTGAAGTGCGTGAAGCTGCGCAGGAGCCCCTGGTAGAAGAGGAAGAGTACGGCCGCCGCCTTCGTCGAGACAGGCGTGAGCGCGCCCGCCGTCGCCGCGAGCAGCGCGGCCACGAAGAGCCACTTGAAGGCCGTCATCGACGCGGGCGTCAAAAGCCTTTCGTAGAAGCCCCACGGCAGAAGCCGCATCACGCCCGTCGGACGCAGCACCGTCAAAGGCAGACGACCGAGGGCTTGGAAGGACGTGAGCAGGACTTCGCAGAGGACGAAGCCGAACGCGCCCGCGCGCACCATCCCGAGCGCCTCGGCGGTGTCCGGCACCCCGCGCGTCAAAGCTCCGCCCTCCACGACTCGACGAAGCGCTCGTAGTCGCCGTACGCCCCGCCCTCCCACCTGTACGCGTCGAGCCTGACCGCGCGCAGGCGTCGTGGAGAACCGTCGGGCAGACGCGAGTTGTAAATCCCGCCCCACGCGCGCAGCAGCTCTTCGAGACTCGCGGCGGGCGGGAGATTCTCGACGCCGCCCGCGGAGGCCGCGAGCGCGACGTTGGACGGGTGCGGCTTATAGATCGTGAACTGTTTGTTCTTGACCGTCTCGCCGACCAGAGACCAGTGGCGCCAGCTCAGAGCGTCGGTGAGTTCGGCGGGCGGGAGGTCGATGGTCTCGCCGGAGGCGGTCTCGCCGCGCAGGCGGTAGTAGCTCGCGCCGCGGCCGAGGTCGCCGCCGGCCATCATCATCGTCGAGGCCGCGAAGGGATAGACGTTCCTGACGGCGAGGAAGGAGTAGAGGAGCGGCGCGAAGAGCGCGGCCGTCAGCAGCGCGTAGCGGACTCGCAGGCGCCGAGTCCCGGCGTCGGTCGGTTCCCGGATGTCTCCGGTCATCTTCTCGTCAGGCCGGGCGGACGAGCTTGAAGGCGCGCAGGTTGTCGAGGAGTTTCCGCACGCTCTCGGAGGCGTGCTCGGGCGTCACGTCGTAGGCGGCCGTGATCTCGCCGACGATCTCTTCGAACGTCCGGTTCTTCTCCAGCCCGCGCCAGACGAGCGTGCCCGTCTCGTTCAACTGGAAATACTTCTTCGTGTTGAGATCGACGAGGATGCCCTCGCCCGCGTCGAACTCCGTGAAGACAACATGCTCGTGCGGCAGCAGGCCGGTCGTGCTCATCAAGTAGACTAATTCCCTTCCGTAACTTCTGAATGTTATCCCGGCGCTAGACGGCCTGTAAGACCGGCAGCGAGCGCGGCGCGGCGGCCGCGCCCCGGCGTGCCAGGGTATCTTGCCGAAGCTGCGCAGGCAGAAGAGGCACGGCGAGCCGAGGTAGATGTCGGGCTTGGCGCCCGCGCGCGCCGACTCGGCCAGCGCCTCGCGCCTGCGCTCCAGTTGCGCCGAAGCAACATCTTGCAGACGCGCGAAGGCTCGCGGCGAAGCCCTCCTCGTTCAGGTCCGCGACGATGTCCAGGTCGCCGGCCGCGCCGCGATAGCCCGAGAGGTTGCAGCAGAGCGACAGGCGCCCGCGGTAGTCCACGTTGCAGCTCACGCCGGCCAGCGCCGAGCAGGGCGGCTCGGGGTCGAGGTTGTTGTAACCGACCTCAAGCGTGACGCGCATCTTCAGGATGCTGGCGAGCACGGCTATCTCCTGCTCGGCCGCGATGCGGTCTTCGGGGCCGAGCGACAGCTCGTCGTCGGCCGCGCCGGAGGTCGGCAGGTTATGGCCGAAGCTCAAAGACGCGGCGCCCATGCGCGCGGCGAAGAGCGCCGTCTGCTCTAAGAGCGGGAGCGTGTCGCGGCGCAGGCCCAGCTTGACGATGAAGGGCAGCCCCGCGGCCTTGCAGCGCGCGAAGGCGCGCACGAGCCGCACGAACGAGCCCTCGCCGCGCCAGCGGTCGTGCGTCTCGCGCGTCGGCGCCGTCGAGGCTGAAGGAGACGTGCGTCACCGCCGCGCGGTTCGCGGCGATGGCGGGCCACACGCGCTCGAAGTGCCAGCCGTTGGTGACGAAGCTGCACGTCAAGCCCTCGGCGCCGACGGCCTCGATCACGTCGCGCGAAGCGCGGGTGCAGGGTCGTCTCGCCGCCCGTGAACATGACCGTGCGCGCGCCGATTGACTCGCGCGCCTCGCGCACGACGCGGCGGAGGAGTTCGACCGGAAAGAAGTTCGCTGGGCTGAGTGGTAGAGCGCGTCCTCGTCGCGCAGGCAGTACGAGCAGTGCAGGTTGCAGATGTTCGTCAGCTCGACGATGAGGCGCGGCGGCCCGTAGTCGCGCTCGCGCGACCGCCCGGCCCCCTCATGTTCCGTCCGAAGGCTCAAACGCTTCCCCCTCCGCACGAGCCCGCGCAGGTATCGAGACGAGTACTCCGCGTCGCCGAGCAGGTCGCGCCCCGCGTGCAGCTCGAACCCCGCGGCCTGGCGCGCGAGCCGCGCGAGCAGACCCAGGTGCGTCGCGGCCGCCGGCCTGTCATAACAGGCCCAGGGGCACATCCGCAGGAGCCCGCGCATCGTCTCGGCCTGCGTGAGCCGGCGCGCGCGGCTCGCGGGCTCGTTCGTGATGACGGGGAAGAAGATCGCGCTGGGGACGCAGGATTCGGAGAAGCCTTCGGGGAAGATCGTGTGCGGCTTGAAGCGGCGCTTGAGCGGGTCGAACGGCACGGGCTCATTGAGTAAATCTTCAAAGCCTTCGAGGACGCCGGCGGCGACCGTCTGCTCCGTGACGGCGAACTCGCGGCGCAGGGCGCACGCCTCGACCAGTCCCTCGCGACGGCGCGTAGCAGAAGCGCGTCGTCCGAAAGATAGCGCCAGCCCGCGGAGGCGAGCTGCGTTGCGAGCGTGGACTTGCCGCTGCCCGAGGGGCCGACGACGAGGAAGCCGCCGCCCGTCTCCGGCTCGACTACGCCGGCCGCGTGCAGCTCGAAGAGCCCGCAGCGGCGCAGCGCGACCATCGTCGCCTCGAAGACCAGACGCGCCAGCGCCGAACGCTCGCGCGAATCGGCTCCCTCACCGATCCAGACCTCGACGCCGCGTCCGTCACCGACGGCGCGCACGGCCGAGCCGTCCCTCTCGAAGATGTACGTGCGCCCGTCCGTACAGCAGAAGCCGCCGCCGGCCGTCTCGAACGACTCCAGCCCGTCGGGCGGCGGCGGCGGCGCGCCGGGGTTGACGCGGATGTTCGCGTCAGGTTGGGGGGCGTCCGCGCCTTCGAGACGGGCGAAGTGCCAGCCGGCGAAGAAGCGCCGGAAGAGTTCGGCCGCCTCGGGCTCGTCGGTCCACACGCAAACGAAACGACCGGCGACCGCGTAAGTTTCCGCGAGAGCCGGCCGTCCTGAATTCGCTACCGCCCCGGCGTACGGGTCGGGGCTGATCACGTTCTCCATCGCGCCGCGAGATATCCTCTGCTGACAGCCTTAAGTGGTCGAGCCGCTGTCGGTCAGTTGGAAGAAGGTCGTGGCTTCGAGCACGTCGATGGGGAAAGAGACTGCGGGCTCGACGAACTGCTTCTTGTCAGGGGCCCGCTCGGACGGCCGCGCGGCGTCTCCGTCTTCGACCCGGGAGAACTGTACGGGGATCAGATTCTCGGTCTTCGTGTTCAAGTGATGTGCCTCCTCTGGCGGTAAAAGGACGGGGCGCTGATAAGAGCTTGACGGCCGCGGCCGGCTAGTTGGTGGCGCCGCTCTCGGTGAATTGGAAGAAGGTGGTGGATTCGAGCACGTCTATCGGGAATGAAACTTCCGGCTCGACGAATGCTTTTTTGGAAGTGTCGTTATCGCCTGTCGCAACCGTCTCGTTATGGTTGACACGGGAAAGCTGCACGGGGATCAGATTCTCGGTCTTCGCTGGCAAAGTTTTATGCCTCCTCTGGCTTTAGTAAAAGCACGGGGCGAGGGGCCCGGGCAGTCAACTTACTAGTTGGTGGCGCCGCTCTCGGTGAACTGGAAGAAGGTGGTGGATTCGAGCACGTCTATCGGGAATGAAACTTCCGGCTCGACGAAGGCCCTCTTAGTTGCGGCCGCGCCGACCTTCGCAATCTCGACTGTCCCTTCGACTTCGGGAAGCAGCACGGAGTTCAGGTTCTCGGTCTTCGTGTTCAAGTCTCCACCTCACTTGTTCGTCTTGATGACTTCCGTTACGTCCTCGGCACGGCCGGCGGCAGTAAAGCGAGGCGGAGCGGCTGCACCTGGAACGTCTGTAAATCGACCCGGTAGAAGAACCTCACTCCCGGCGAGAGGCTCCGAAACGCCTGGTCGAGCGGGTAGTTCTGAAACTCCACGTCCACCAGCTCGGCCGACTCGTGGCGCATCTCGAAGGGCACGCCCACTTCGCTCGCGATCCTGAAGAGCACGACCGAGAGCGGCTGCTTGCGCGCGCGGACGCTGAGCTGATTGTTGGCCCAGGTGACGCGCAGGGGGTCTTCCTCCTCGCGCTTCTTCTGGGCCTCGCTGTCCGTGCCCTCCTCCGTATCGCCCTCGATGAGGATCGCCTCGGAGTTGCCGCGGACGGTGGCCGTGGTCGAAGGCGCCTTCTCGTTGGCGCCCTGGAGGTAGAGGGCAAGAGGTTTGGGCTCGTCGCCGTTCTCGCCGCCGGCGACGTAATCGACATAGCCCTGCGGCGCGAGCATCCGGAGCGTGGCCTCAAGGTTGAGCCCGGCGAAGTCGAGCGACACCTTCTGCTTGACCATGAGAGGGCTCAACGTGACGGGCACCTTCGTCAGCTTTGACAGCTCGGCCGCGATCTCCGAGAGCGGCGACTCCTTGGCCTTGACGGTGAAGGTGTACGGGGCGCCCTTGCTCATCCGGACGCTCCAGCTCTTCGCCGCCGGCTTCGCCTGCGACTGGG
Organism: uncultured Acidobacteriota bacterium; assembly: GCA_963726735.1. Taxonomy (GTDB): domain Bacteria; phylum Acidobacteriota; class Blastocatellia; order Pyrinomonadales; family Pyrinomonadaceae; genus QHXN01. Next base: position 489,629 of record CAVSDM010000015.1, on the reverse strand, counting down.
CCGTGTCAGCCGGTTTCTGCTCGGTCGCCGCCTGCTGGGCTGCAAAGATCGACGCGGGCGTGAGCGCCGCTGCTAACGCGAAACCGGCAGCGGGAAGTGCGCGCCGCCAGTTAAAAAGACTTTCTAACATAAAAGCACAGAATATCCCCGAACGGTAAAGCTTCAGTCCTCGACTGTCCTGGTCTCAAAAAAGAAAAGCCCTTAACGGCAGCTCGGGCGGAGAAGGCAAAGCCCACAAACGTACACTTCTAACGGGCAAGCGGAAACTAACATAAATGCACATCAAGGTCAACGGCGTGGAAAGATTTAACGCTCCCGTCAGAGCCCCTTCTCGCGCCCCCCGACTCAATGGCCGGCCTCTTTCTTCAACGCCAGCCGCAGTGGCCGCAAAAGGTAGTACGCGAAAGACATTCCGGCCGGGAGCGGCACGGCCGACAGGTCGCCGTCGGTCGGCGTGAGGATGAAGCGCAGGTAGTCGAGCCGTTCCCTCAGGCCGGGCCGCGCGCGCAGGTTGAACCGGACATTCCTGACGAAGCCGATAGGCACGTAATCGACGCCCGAGAACATGACCGCCGTCACTTCCGCCGCGAGCCCCGACAGGGTTTCGCCGTCGGCATCGTTTACAAGACCTTCCGGCAACTCTGCCCCCGCGAGCCCGCGCGCGAGGCGCAGACACGAGGGACAGCATCCGCTCGACGCGTGCCTCGCGGGCGCGCCTTTGCACGTACGGCCAGTCGAAATCCGCCTGTGAGTTGACGAGCGCCGCCACGTCGCAGACCCACGCGAGGCGCTCCCACAGGTGCTTCGTCCCGTGCACGGCGAGCGCGAGCAGGAGGTCTTCGGGCGAGGGGCAACGCACCTGCGTCCCGAAGAGATTGACGGCAGTCGCGCGCGCCCAGACGCCCTCGCCAATCGGCACCGCCGCGAAGTGCGCGGGCGCGACCTCCCAGTGCAGCTCGACGATCATCAGCCCGCGGTCGCGCGTGTAGGCGAGGTTGTGCTGCCGCCGCAGCAGAAACTGCTCGTGCGACGCGGTGAGCCCCTCGGGCTTCGAGTAGCCGAGCGTTTGGAGCAGCTCGCCCGCGCGCCGCGCGTCGCCGCGCCTGACGATAACGTCGAGGTCAACGTAGCGACGCAGCGTGATGTCGCCGAACGCTGCCAGCGCGAGCGCGGGGCCTTTGTAGGCGAGCAGCGGCAGCCCTTCGGCCTCGAACAGTCGCGCGAGGCTCGCCAGCTCGCCGGCCAGGAGCGTGTTGCGCGTCGCGTTCTTGCGAAACTCTTCGCGCAGCTTCGCACGAAAGTCGGCGGGAACGCCGTCAACATCTTGCGAGTCCCTTATAAAGCAGCGGGAGCACGGCGTGGCGGCGCGCGAGCAGGTGGAGATAGTCCCAGTCGTTTGCAGAGCGGGCGAGTGCGGCGACACGTTCGCGGATGGTCGGAGGGCTTCCCCTGTGGGCGCAGAGCAGCAGCAGCTCGTGCTCGGGCCGGGCCGCGGCGAGTCGGAAAAGCTCCGCGTCGGGGAAGAGTTCAGGCATGTGACACGTGCTCTACAAAGGAAGGATTAATCGCAGAGACACCGAGACACAGCTAAAAACAGACTGCTGTTTCAAGCTGTGTCTTCGGTGTCTCTGCGGTGAAATTCGAGCCTCACTCAGGAGAGCTTGACGGCGTAGCCGAGGCCGTCGCCCACGGGCAGCACGACCGCGAGCAGTTGCGGGTGACGGACGAATATCTGGTTGAACTCGCGCAGCGCCTGCGTCGAAGCCGTCTGCTCCGGCGAGCGAATCTCGCCCGCGACCTGCCCGCCCCACAGGAGGTTGTCCACGACGACCACGCCGCCCACGCGCAGCATCGGCAGCGAGAGTTCGAGGTACTGCGCGTACTCCTCCTTCAAAGCGTCGAGGAAGAGCATGTCGAACGTCTCGCCCGTGAGTCGCGGTAGAACTTCGAGGGCGAACCCGCGCTCAATCCTCAGGCGCTCCCTCAACCCCGCGCGCCCGACGAACTCTTCGCTGCGCGCGATCATCTCCTCGCTCGGCTCGATGGTGACGACCTGGCCGCCCTCGCCCATCCCGCGCGCGAGGTGGATGACCGAGTAGCCGATGGCCATGCCGATTTCCAGCACGCGGCGCGTCGCGTTCGCGCGCGCGGTGATCTCAAGGAACCGCGCCACCTCGCGGTCGGCGATGGGGACGCGGTGGGCCTCCGCGTACTCCTCCATCTCGGCGAGCAGCCCCGTGTTCGCAGGCAGCAGCCGTTCGAGGTACTCGGCCTGTTCGGGCTTGACGATGGCGTCGAGACGCGCCTTCATGTACTTGACTCCGCTCTCAGATTTTTTTTCGGGCGGGCAAGTCTATCTCTTCGCGGCCGGGGCAGGCAAATTCACTTTTCAGGTGTCGGAATTATCCTGCGCGTCTTCGCCGCCGTCCGCACCGTCCGAGACGGCGACGTAGCGCCGCGCCAGACCCAGCTCGCGCAGCTTGTGCTGGAGCGACTGACGGTGCATGCCGAGGATGGCCGCGGCGCGCGTGACGTTCCCGCCCGTCTCTTCGAGGCAGCGCGCGATGTAGCGTCGCTCGAACTCGCGCCGGTCCTCGCGGAAGTCTGACGTGAAAGGCACGGCCAGGGCGCCCGGCTCGACGGACGCCGCGGGCGCGGCCGTCTCCTTCGCCTTTGCTCCTTTGACGGGCCCCGCCTATCTCTTCGGGCAAGTCCTTCGCAGTGACCTCGTCGCCCTCGGCGAGAATCAACGAGCGCTCGACGGCGTTGCGCAGCTCGCGCACGTTGCCCGGCCAGTGGTACTCGACGAGGCGGCGCAGCGCCGACGGCGCGAGGGCGCGCGGGGGCAGCCCGTAACGCTCCGCGGCCTGACGCGCGAAGGTGTCGGCGAGGACGGGAATGTCTTCGCGCCGTTCGCGGAGCGCGGGTATCTCGACGGTGACGACCTGTAGACGATAGAAGAGGTCGGCGCGGAAACTCCCCTTCTCGATGTCCTGTTCGAGCGGGCGGTGCGTGGCGCTGACGATGCGCACGTCCACGGGGATGGAGTCGTTGCCGCCGAGCCGCTCGATGCGCCGCTCTTCGAGCGCGCGCAGAAGCTTCGCCTGCACGTTGGCGCTCATGTCGCCGATCTCGTCGAGGAAGAGCGTGCCGCCGTCGGCCTGCTCGAATTTCCCGCGCCGGCGCGCGGCCGCGCCCGTAAACGCGCCTTTTTCGTGGCCGAACAGCTCCGACTCGATCAACTCGGAAGGGAGCGCCGCGCAGTTGACGGCGACGAAAGAGCCGCGCCGACGGTGGGAGCTGCGCTCGTGCAGCTCGCGCGCGACCAGCTCCTTGCCCGTGCCCGACTCGCCGCGGACGAGGACGGTCGCGTCCGTCTCGGCGACCTTCTCGATCATCGAGCGCACGCGCTGCATCGACTCGGAGTTGCCGATGAGCGCGCCGCGCTGCGCGCCTTCGAGCTGTATGCGCTGCCGGAGGACTTTGTTCTCGCGGCGCAGGCCGAACGTCTCCAGAGCGTTCTTGACGACGAGCCGCAGGTCGTCAATCTCGAAGGGCTTCGAGAGGTAGTCGTAGGCGCCGGCCTTGATCGCCTCCACCGCCACGCGCTCCGAGCCGTAGGCCGTGACCATCACGACGAGCGGCGCCCCTTCGCCCTCGCGCGGCCAGTTCGCGCAGGTATTCGAGCCCGCTCACGCCCGGCAGGTTCACGTCGAGCAGCAGCAGGTCGGGCCTGCGCGCGGCGACGAGGTTGCGCGCCTCCTCGACGCTCCCGGCCTCCTCGACCTCGTAGTCGAAACTGCCGAGCGCGCGCCGCATCCCGTACCGCGCGGCCTCCTCGTCGTCCACGACGAGCACGCGCCACTTCCCTCTTCTTTCTGAACTCATCTCGTTATCCATGCCCGAACAAGTTGCACGCCACGTGCCACACTAGGCCTGAGTTGTACGAACGGGCGTGTCAACGTCACCGCTACCGCATGTTCAACCGCGCGGCAGCGTCAGCTCAAACGCGCGCCCTCGCCGGGGCGGGAGGGCGAGGCGTGCGTGGCCGCCGACCTCCTCGATGCGCTTGCGGACGATGGCGAGGCCGAGGCCGGTGCCGCGCTGCTTGGTTGTGTAGAAGGGCTCCCAGATGCGTTCGCGCTGGTCGGGCGCGACGCCGGGGCCCGTGTCCGCGACCGAGACCGTCAGACGGCCGCCTTCGGCCACGGCCGAGAGGCTCACGCGCCCGCCCGTGGGCGTCGCGTGGAGCGCGTTGAGGAGGAGGTTCGTCAACGCGTCCCTCAAAGACGCCGCGGCCGCGCCGTCCAGCTCCTCGTCGCGCGCGCCGAAGTCGCGCTCTGAGCGTGACGCCGCGCGCGGCCGCCTCCTTCTGGAAGAGCAACTGGACGGAGTCGAGCAGTTCGCCCGCGCGGCGCGGCTCGTCGGCCTGCGGCGCGCGTGCGCGCGAAGCTGAGCATCTGCGTGACGCTGCGCGAGAGGCGGTCGGTCTCGCCGACGATGAGTTCGAGGTCGCGCGCGTACTCGCGCTTGAGGTAGTCGTCCTCGCGCAGGACCTGCGCGATGGACTTGATGGCGGAGAGCGGGTTTTTGACTTCGTGCGCGACGGTCGCGGCCATCCGCCCGAGCGCCGCCAGACGCTCGCTCTGCGCGATGCGCCGTTCGAGCCGCACGTTCTCTTCGACCAGACGGCTGTCCTCGATGGCGATGGCGACCTGCCCCGCGAGCAGTTCCAGCGACGAGCGAACTTCGTAAGTCAAAGCCTCCGGCGCCGCGTCCACCAGCATGAGACCGACGACGCGCTCGTCGCGCCGGAGCGCGTAGGCGACCTCCCAGCCGCGCCCGCTGAGCAGCGGCTCGTCCTCGATCTGCGTCATCCCCGACGCCGCTTCGAGCGCGAGCACGCGCGCCGCCCACTGCTCCTCCTCCGAACGCGCGTGTGAATCAACGTCCTCGACCGTCTCCGACACTGCGGCTTCCAACTTCGTCGTCGCCGTCGCGCCGCCCTTCTTCAAAAGGCCCGGCACGTTGGCTTCGTAGTGCGACTGTAGATTCGCCGGACGCGCCGCCGCCGCCCTTACGTCGCCGTTCCGACCCCCCTCGCCCGCGCTCCCATTCGCGGCTTCGTCCCCTTCGCGCACAGGATTTAAAGCCTTCCCCTTCCCGCCGTCGTTATCGGAGGCGGGGGCGGCGATGATGCTCACGCGGCTCAGTCCAAGGCTCTCGGCCGCGCGCTCCTCGACGAAGCGCAGGAACTCGGGCAGTTGCCCGTAACGCCCCGCCGACTTGCCGATGCGCGCCGCCACCTCTCGGAAGAGCCCCGCCTCCTCCTCGAACAGACGCCGGAACCTCTTGTCGAGCCAGCGCCGCAGAGGCGCCGCCAAAGAGCACGAGCAGGAGTATCAGCAGCGACTCGACCGCGCCCGGCCTCAGCTCGAAGCGCTCGGTCAGCCACAGCGCGATGGTGCGGATGCCGAAGAGGTACGCGACCAGCACGAACGACGCGAGCGAGGCGAGGATGAGACTCTCTTTGAAGATGAGCCCGAGGTATCGATAACGGTAGATGTGATACGCGAGCAGCGCCGTCGGCAGGAGCGACCCGAGGTTCGCGACTGTCTGCAAATAGAGCCCGAGCCGCGTCCCCTGCCCCACGCCGCAACCCGTAGACGGCGAGGATGAGCGCCGCGATCCCGAGGAACGACGCGGCGAGCGTGTTCAGAAGTCTGCGCTCCGACTGCGACTTCGACAGGCGCGCGATGAAGAAGTCCGTGCCCGCGACGAGACAGAGCACGTACGCCGCCCACAGCGCGAACGGCACCAGCAGGTGCGACAGCCGCACGAACATCGGCGCGTACGCGCCCGTCCAGAGCTTCGGCGCGGCGTAGACGAGGAAGACCGCGGGCACGTAAGAGAGATAGACGCGCGCTCGCTCGCTCCACGTCAGACCACGCCCGCGCGCGTCGGCCCAGAGATGTAGATGGAGTGAAGCAGCAGCGAGTAGGTCAGCGTCACGCCCGTGACGGCGAGCGTGTCGGCCGAGCGCAGCAGAGGCGTCCAGCGATCATTGGAGAGGCCCAGCATCGTGTGGAGCACGACCAGCAGGCTCGACCCGTGCCACACGCCCAGCGCGACGGCCAGCACCAGCAGCACGCGCTCCAGACGGCTCAAGCACGCGCCGGCTCCGCCCCAACAGCGCCGCGATCCAGGAAGTGCAGCGCCGCCGCCGTGCTGTACCCGATGAGCTGTAGGATTTCGAGCAGGGCCATCGCCGCTAAAGGTGCTAATTGCTAAGGAGGCTAGAGGCCAGTTAGCGAACGCACGTCCCCAACCGGCCTCCGAGCCTCTAACACTAACAGCCTCGTCCCTCACTGCTGTCCGTTCGCAGAGACCGCGTCGCCCGCCGCGGGGGTGAGTGTGATCTCGATGCGGCGGTTGCGCGTGCGGCCGGCGGGGGTCGTGTTGGCGGCGACGGGGTTGGAGCCGCCCATCCCGTTCGCCTGTATGCGCGCGCCGTCCACGCCCGAAGAGACGAGGCGTCCGGCCAGAGCCTCGGCCCTGTCCTGCGTGAGCTTCTGCAACTCGGCGGCGTCGCCGCGCGCGTCAACGTGCGCCTCGATGCGCACGCGCAGGTCCGGGTTGTTGGCGAGGAGCGCGGCGAGCGGGTCGATGGTCGAAGCCACGGCCTTCGGCGTCAACTCGGCCGCGCGCGCGCCCGCCCAGAGAGTGTCCGGCAGGACGAGGACGAGCCCCTGCGCCGTCTCCCTCACCGTGCCGAAGCGCGCGAGCGAGGACTTGAGGCTCGCGAGCGCCTCCTGCTGTTGCGCGGCGCGGCGCTCGGCCTCGACGCGCGCCTGCTCGGCGGCGCGCTCGCCCTCCATGCGCGCGAGCTTGAGGCGCGCGGCGTCGCCTTCGGTGCGCACCGCCGGCCAGCTCGTCGCGCAGCCGCGCGTTCTCGTTGCGCAGCTCGCGCAACTGCTGGTTGGCGTTGGCGGCGTCGCGCTCGGCCATCTCGCGCGCAGACTCTTCGCGGCGCAGAGACTCGCGCAACTCCTGGATGGTGCGCCCGGCTTCGGCGGCGGTCTCCTCGGCCTCGCTGATGGCGCGGTCGCTCGCGGCCTTCTCGTCGCGGCGCTTGCGCGCGGCGGCGCGCAGCTCGGCCGTCTCTTCGGCCTTCACGCCGAGGCTGATGGCGCGGCGCGCGAGCACGTCCACCTCCGCCTCCGACTGATTCAGGCGCCAGGCGTTCTCGGCCTGTTCGAGCATCGCCTTCGCCTCGTTCAGCTCCTGCGTCGCGTCGCGCTCGGCGCCCGCGTAGCGCGCGAGGCTGACGGCCTGTCGCGCGCCGAGCAGAGAGACGGGCGTGCGCAGCATAGTCCCGGTCGGCGATGTCGGGCACGCGCGAGTCGCGGAAGTAGTCGGAGGTGTTGCCGATGTACTGCACGGGCACGGTCGAGATTTGCGCGTCGCCGGGGTCGCGCGGCGGGAGGTTTTCGAGCACGACCATGCGCGAGGGCGTGCGGACAAGATGAGTGCGGCTCGGCGGTGACGATGAGCGCGAAGGTTTCGAGCGGCGTCGTCACGTCGATCTTCGTGTCGATGAAGTTGCTGCCGCTGCGCTTCAGCTCGCCGAGGTTGTCGGCGCGCCCCTCGGGCGAGATGGCCCACAGGACGTAGGTCGTGTAGACGCCGCCGACCTCGTAGGCGCGCGGCAGGTTGTCCACGCCCAGCTCGACGCGCGTGTTGCGCCGCCCCGTGCGCCGCACTTTGGCCGAGCCCGACAGGCGCGGCAGGCGCGTCGTCCCGCGGAACTTCAGGCTCACGGTCTGTTCGAGCGGGTAGGAGACGGCCACGGTCTCGCGCCGGCTGTCGGCCTGCGCGAAGGCCGCGGGCGCCGATAACATGAGCGCGAACAGCAACGCCGCCGCCACGCGGAAAGGAGAGCCATCGAATCTCATAAGAACTTACTCCTTCTGTTCGTGTGAAGTGGGCGCGCCCCGGGGAGCCGGAAGCTGACGGCGCCGAGAACAAAGCCTACAGGATGATTGATGCTCCGCCCCGCCCGCACAGTTGCAGCGAAAAAGACGGCAAAGCCCTCCCTGACGGTCGGGCCTCAGCCGCGCGCGCGCGCGGCGCTCGTGGACGAACTGCACGACGCCGATGGCGACGGCGCAGAGCAGGAGGATGTGGATGAAGCCTTCCTTGCCCAGCACGAATTTTCCCACGAGCCACGCGGCGAAGAGCGACGCGACGAACAGACGGACGTACAAGTTAAACTGAACCCCTTCGCCAGACGTTCATGACGAACCCTTCCACAGACTTCACTTCGCGGCCGTCTTCACAGAGCCCTTCGGCAGCTCGACCGCGCGCAGCCCCGTGCCCGACGGGTCGCCCCCGACGAGCCACCCGCCGCCGCCGAGCGCGGGCGTGACGACGAGCGAGCGCGGGCGCCCGCCCGACTTCTCCGCGCGCGCCTTCCCGCTCTCCTCGACGCGCATCACGAGCGACCCGTCGCGCCCCGAGAACCCGAGCGCGAACGTGCTGCCCGTGCCGGGCACGATCACGTCGAGCACGTTGTCGCCGTTCACGTCGGCGAAGGCCGCGGACGCGGCCGCCGCGCCGCCCTCCGCGAACCAGCGGACGGTGCCGTCGTCCGTAGCTCACCAGCGCGACGCGCCCCTTCTTCGTCACCATCACGATCTCGGCGCTGCCGTCGCCGTCCACGTCCGCCGACGCGAGCGCGCCGCGCACCGAGTCGTCCTCGGCGCGGATGGCGCCGAGCACCTTGAGGTCGGGCACGCTCAAGGCCCAGAGGCGCGCTGTCGCCGCCGACGGCCATGAAGGCCATCTCGCCGCGGCGCGTGACGAGCGGCGCCGTCGTCACGTCGCTCGTCGATCTTCGCCTCGCGCGATGACCTGCCCGTCCGCGCCGCGGAACTCGACGCGCCCCTTCTTCACCCCGAGCAGCACGCCGCGCTTGCCGCCCGCCTCGAACGGATAGCGGCTGCCCCGCGACCTCGCCCGAGAGCTTCTGGCTGGCCGTCACGCGACCCGTGAGCGGGTTGATGACGTAGAACATCTCCGGCTCTTCGGTGACGACGACCAGCTCCTGCTTGCCGTCGCCGTCGAGGTCGGCCGCGGCGCCCGCCGACGCCGTCCCTTCCAGGGTCGCGCGCCACGTCTCGCGCCCCGTGTCGCCGCAGCAGCGCGCGCACGCCGCCCTGCGTCGCCACGACGACGTACGCGCCGCGCAGCGGGTCGCCGACGACGAGCGGCTCGAAGTTGACGGCCTTCGTCGGGCTCGAAGTCTGCCCCGCGGCCGCCGTGTTGTAGCGCGAAGTCCAGAGCGAGATGCCGCTCGCGCCGTCCACGGCGAAGACGCGGCCGTCCGCGCCGAGGCCGACGAAATCCAGGACGCCGCCCGGGCGCAGGTTGCGCCGGCGCGACCTTCGCGACTTCGCCCGTCGCCACGCGCCACCCGGTCGCGTCCGCGGGCATCACGACGCTCGCCACCTCGACCTTCTGCTCGCTGCCGAGCGTGACGCGCTCGGGCCGCGAGTAAGAGATGCTCGTCTCGGCGGCGGCCGGCGCGACGCGCCAGAAGTAGTTGCCGGGCGGGAGGTCTTTGACGACGTACTGCCGACCCTCGACCGCCTGGTCGAAGACCACGTCCTCGAACTTCTCGTCGGTCGCGAGTTGGAGCCGGTAGCGGTTGACGCCGGGCTTGCCCTGCCAGCGCACGAGTATCGACGGCGGCATCTGCGTCGCGACCGGCTTCTGCGTCGAGTCGGGAGTCTGTCGAAGGCGTTCGGGCAGAAGTTTCGCGCCGGGCTTGACCTTCCCGCCCGACTTCTTCTGCCGCGCGCCGACGACGTGGCCGCCTTGCATGGCGAAGAGTAGGGCGGCGAGCGTGAGCGCGCTCAAGGTCAGTCGGCGGGGCTTGTGGGTTCGGTGGATCATGGGGCCTCGTTCAGTTTATAGCCGACGCCGCGGACGGTCAGGACGTACTGCGGGTTCTTGGGGTCGGGCTCGATCTTGCGGCGCAGGCGGTTGATGTGCGGGTCTACGTTGCGCTGGTAGCCTTCGTACTCCGTGCTCCACACCTCGTCGAGCAGGTCGTTGCGCGACCACGCGCGGCCGGGCTCGCTCGCGAGCCGTTCGAGTATGTGAAACTCCAAAGGCGTCAGCTCGACGCGGCTGCCGCCGACCGTGACCTCGTGGCGGCGCTTGTCGATGACGAGTTCGCCGACCTCGATGCGGTCCTTGCGTCTCGTCGTCGGGCTTCGGCCGCCCACTTGCCCGCGCGCCTCAGCAGCGCCTCGACCCTCACCTCAAGCTCGCGCGGGCTGAAGGGCTTGGCCAGGTAGTCGTCGGCGCCGGCCTGGAAGCCCGCGACCTTGTCATCGACGGCGTCGTGCGCGGTCAAGAACATCGCGGGCGTCTCGACGCCGCGGTCGCGCACGCGCCTGCAGGAGTTCGAGCCCGCTCATGCCGGGCATCGACACGTCGAAGATGAAGCAGTCGAAGCGGCCCGAGACCGCGTGTTCGAGCGCCTCCTCGGCGCTCTCCTTCTCTTCGACCTCGAAGCCGAGGCGCCGGAAATACTCCGCGAGCAGCATCCGCATGCTCAGGTCGTCGTCGACAATCAGAATCCGAAGGCTCACACGTCCCACCTGTCGATTTGTCGTGGTAGAGCTTGGCGCAGCCAGTTCCCGCGTGCCGGGATTATAGCGCAAGAAGCGCGAAACTGCGCGCCCCTCGGCCTTGACCATTCCTTGACGCCCCACGCCCCGGCTCCGTATAGTTTTGTTTTACCGAGAGGCGGCACGAATCTTCCCCTCCAAACCAGCAGACGACAAGCGGGCGACTGTTTCATGCGCGACCTACGGCGACTCCTATTCTACCTCAAGCCGCACTGGGGCAAGTTCGCGCTCGCGACGGTCGCGATGCTCTTCGTCGGCCTCCTGCAGAGCGCCATCGGCGCGCTCATCGTCCCCATCTTCGACCAGGCTTTCGCGCGGAGCGGCGACGCGGGGCACGCGCACGCCGACGCTCTTCGGCCTCCAGCGCTTCATCCCCGACTCGGGCTTCGAGGCGTGGCGCACCATCGCCGTCCTGCTCATCGCCTTCACGCATCGCGAAAGGCGTCGCCGAATACTTCTCGACCTACTTGATGGCGCGCGTCGGGCAGGAGTCGGTGCTGAAACTCCGCGCGGACATGTACGCGCACCTGCACGCGCAGTCGGCCGACTTCTTCGAGCGCCACCGGACGAACTACCTCGTCTCGCGCCTCGTCGGCTCGGCCGCGGCCATCGAGTCGGCCGTCTCGAACACGCTGCGCGACATGCTGCGCGAGAGCTTCACGCTCGCCTTCTTCCTCTCGCGCCTCGTTCTACTACTCGTGGCGCCTGACGCTCGGCTCGCTCGCCATCGCGCCGCTCATCGGCTTCCTCACCGCGCGCTTCGGCCGCGCGCTGCGCAACCTCGCGCGCGAGTCTTACGAGGGCGGCCAACGCCTCGTCGACACGGCGCAGGAGGCGCTCGTCCAACCAGACCATCGTCAAAGCGTACGTCGCCGAGGAGCGCGAGCGCGGCCGCTTCGAGCGCGTCGCGCGCCAGATCATGCGCGCCAACCTGCGCACCGCGAAGATTCAACGGCATCGCGCCGCCAACGTCATCGAGATGATCGGCGTCCTCGCCGTCGCCGCCCTGCTCTTCTTCGCGCAGCGCGAGATCGTCTCCGGGCCGGATGAACGCGGCGCTCTTCATCACGTTCCTCTTCTTCCTCTTCTCCAGCTACGACCCGATGCGCAAGCTCTCGCGCCTGCACAACGGCATGGAGCAGGCGCTCGCGGCCGCGCGCCACGTCTGGGAGGTGATGGACGAGCGCGCCGAGATGCCCGAGAAGCCGGACGCCGTCACGCTCGGCCCGCTTCGGGAAGAGATCGAGTTCCGGAACGTCGTCTTCCGCTACGGCAACGAGGAGCGGCTCGTGCTGCGCGACATCTCTCTGCGCATCCCCGCGGGGCGCATGGTCGCGCTCGTCGGCGAGTCGGGCGGCGGCAAGTCAACGCTGACGAAGCTCGTCCCGCGCTTCCACGACCCCGCCGAGGGCGCGGTGCTCTGGGACGGCACTGACCTGCGCGACGCGTCGCTCGCTTCCCTGCGCGGCAACACCGCGCTCGTCACGCAGGAGACCGTGCTCTTCAACGACACGGTGCGCTACAACATCTCCTACAGCCGCCCCGACGCCACCGACGAGGAGGTCGAGGCGGCCGCGCGCGCCGCGCACGCGCACGAGTTCATCAAGGAGCTGCCGCACGGCTACGACACGGTCGTCGGCGAGCGCGGCATCTTCCTTTCGGGCGGCCAGCGCCAGCGCCTCGCCATCGCGCGCGCCGTGCTCGCCGACGCCTCCGTGCTCGTGCTCGACGAGGCGACCTCGGCGCTCGACGCCGAGAGCGAGCGGCTCGTCCAGAAGGCGCTCGCCAACCTGACCCGCGGGCGCACGACCATCGTCATCGCGCACCGCCTCTCGACCGTCCGCCGCGCCGACCTCATCGTCGTCATCGAGCGCGGCCGCATCATCGAGACCGGCCGCCACGCCGAACTGCTCGCGCACGGCGGCGCTTACCGAAGGCTCTACGAACTGCAATTCGCGGACGAGGAGGAGGAAGCTCTGGTGAATGGTCAATAGTAAATCGTGCATAGTAGCCGCTGCCCGCGCCCTGTCAAGTTACAAGGCTGACGGTCGCAACTCAGACACCATTTACCATTCGCCATTCACCATTCACTAGCTTATGAAATCAATGACCGGGTTCGGGCGGGGCACGGCGCAGGGCGAGGGCTTCAGCGTCGCCGTGGACTTGAAGACCGTCAACAACCGTTTCCTCGACGTACACATCCGCGCGAGCACGGAGCTGGCGCAGTTGGAGGCGACGGTGCGGCGGCGCGTGGGCGAGCGCCTGTCGCGCGGCCGCGTGGACGTGAACATCTCGGTCGAGCGGACGAGCGAGGTCAGCTACGAGCTGAACCGCCCGCTCATCGCCGGCTTCATCCAGGCCATGCGCGAGATGCAGAAGGAGTTCGGCCTCGCGGGCGAGCCCGACATCAACGTCCTCGCGCGGCTCCCCGGCGCGATGCAGACGGCGCGCACGAGCGTCTCCGAGGAGGCGCTGAAGGGCGTCGAGCAGGCGCTGTCGCAGGCGCTCGACGAGCTGGAAGCGATGCGCGAGCGCGAGGGCGCGGCGCTCGCCGCCGAGATGGCCTCGCGCCTCGACGAGATCGAGCGTCACCTCCCCGTCATCGAAGTCGCTCTCCGGCGAGCAGATCGAGAACTACCGCGCGCGCGTCTACAAGCGCATCTCGGAACTGCTCGCGCGCGACGGCCTTGAGATCGTCGAGCTCGATCAGGGCCGTCTGTCGCAGGAGGTCGCGTACCTCGCCGACCGCAGCGACATCACGGAGGAGACGGCGCGGCTGCGCAGCCACGTCTCGCAGTTCCGCGCGGCGCTCGACGAGACGGCCGACACGGGCAAGCGGCTCGACTTCCTCTTGCAGGAGTTCAACCGCGAGGCTAACACCGTCCTCTCGAAATCGACCGACCTCGCCATCAAGGACGCGGCGCTCGCCATCAAGGCCGCGGTCGAAAAACTACGCGAGCAGGTGCAGAACGTTGAGTGAGGTCCGCAAGCGAGACCGGCGCTCCGCCGACGCGCGAGGCGGACGGCTACAGCGGCATCCTCTTCGTCATCAGCTCGCCCTCGGGCGGCGGCAAGGGCACGCTCATCCGACGCCTGCGCGAGACCGTCCCCGGCGTCGGCTACTCGGTCTCCTGGACGACGCGCGCGCCGCGCCCCGGCGAGGTGGACGGCGTCAACTACCGCTTCGTCACCGAGGAGGAGTTCTCGCGCAAGCGGCAGGCGAACGGCTTCCTTGAGTGGGCGGTCGTCCACGGCAACCTCTACGGCACGGTGCGCGCCGTCGGTCAGGCAGGAGTTGGCGCGGGGCCGCGACATCATTCTGGAGATCGACGTGCAGGGCGCGCGCGCCGTCCGCAAGGCGATGAGGTCGGTCGTGTCGGTCTTCATCCTCCCGCCCTCTTTCGAAGTCCTGCGCGAGCGTCTGACCGCGCGCATGACCGAGCGCCCGGAAGAGTTGGAGCTGCGGCTCGCGAACGCGCGCGGCGAGGTCGAACAGTACAGGCACTTCGACTACCTCATCCTGAACGACGAGGTGGAGCGCGCCGCGGCGCAGCTCGCCTCGGTCGTCTGGGCCGAGCGGGCGCGGCGCAAACGGCAGGAGTGGCTCGCGCGCCGCGTGCTCGCCACGTTCGGCGCGCCGCCGCACGTTGAATAAATGGCGCGGAACGTTTATAAAAGAGTGTTCATCTAAACGCTGGATTTATGAGGAGGCCGGCCATAGACGACGAAAGCCGGCCGGGGAGAGATATGGCGAAACCCGCAGACGCGACGAAGACCGAAGAACTGAACGAGCAGGAGCAGGAACACGAGAACCCGACCCTCGACTCCAAGTACCGCCTCATCCTGGTCGCGGCCCAGCGCAGCAAGCAGTTGCAGAAGGGCGCACGCCCGCGCGTCGAGATGGACATGCAGAGGCACAAGCCGACCCGCATCGCCCTCGAAGAGGTGCAGCGCGGCATGGTCAACTTCTCCATCATCGAGAAGGAGTAGGCCGAGGCCCGCGCCCCCTCACGCGTACGCAGTCCAACCTTCAAGGCAGTGGCCTGTGCCACGCGGGCGTCTGCGCCGCGTAGGCTTCTTCGGCCCTGCGCGCCTCGCGCTCCTCTTCGATAGCCAGGTAGGCAGCCATGCGCCCGGCCGCGTCCCAGCGCCCGCCCGCGCGCAGCGCCCGCCAGTAGCCGCGCAGGTAGCCCCAAAGGAAGCGCACGAAGCCCCTCTCCGCGTACTGTAAGACGTGCGCCGCCTCGTGCACGACGAGCCAGCCCGGCAGCGTCACGCGCCCCTTCGAGTCTCTCCTGCAACAGCCCCGGCCTGACGAAGACGTGACGCCCCAACGTCATCGCCCCCATCCCCGCCGACGCCACATCAACAGACGCGCGAGCGCCCCGACGTGCAGACGTATCCGCGGAAGCACCAGCCCCGGCTCGCCCAGTGTGCTCGCGGAAGAACTGTTCGACGTGCGCGTGGGATTCGTCCGAGAGTCGCATGGTCAAAAGGCGGAAGCCCGGCCGTGAGGGAGGGCGCGGCATGATGAATGCGGAATGATGAATTAAGAGCCGTCGTGCATTCAGCATTCGCATTCATCATTCACGGACGGTCGGGCTTCCGCCCATAGCTCCCCTTCTCACATCCCCTTGTATTCCGGCCCGCCGCCGCCCTCGGGCGTGACCCAGTTGATGATCTGGTAGGGGTCCATGATGTCGCACGTCTTGCAGTGGACGCAGTTGGAGAAGTTGATCTGTAGTTTGCGCTTGCCCCCGCCGTCCTCGACCATCTCGTAGACGGCCGCCGGGCAGAAGCGCTGGCACGGGTTGCCGTACTCCTCCGCGCAGCGCGTCGAGCAGATGTTCGTGTCGAGCACGTGCAGGTGCGCGGGCTGGTCTTCGTCGTGCGAGACGGCCGCGTGGTACACGTCCGTCACCTTGTTGAAGGTGAGCTTGCCGTCGAACTTGAGCTTGCCGTAGCGCTGGCTGAGGTCGTCGCCGTGGTAGCCGTAGTCCTTCAACTGCTTCATCGCCTCGTGCCCGGGCTCCGAGCTCGCGCGGTCGAAGAGTCCCCACGAGCGGCCGCCCGTGATGAACTGTAAGCCCGGCGTTGGCGAGCCCCAGCCAGCGGCCGTGCTTGAACGCCGCGTGGAAGTTGCGCACGCGCCGCAGCTCCTTCGTGATCCAGCTCTCGCGTATCAACTGGCGGTAACGCTTGAGCTGCTGCTTCGAGTAGTCCTCCTTGAGCAGCGCCTCGAAGATCGCCTGCGCGGCGAGCATGCCGCTCTTGATGGCCGTGTGGATGCCCTTGAGGCGTTGCGCGTTGAGGAAGCCGGCCGAGTCGCCGACGAGCAGGAAGCCGTCGCCGTGGAACTGCGGGATGGCGTAGAAGCCGCCGGCCGCGATGGTCTTCGCGCCGTAGCGAATCATCCGCCCGCCTTCGAGCAGCTTCGCGATGATACGGGTGCTCCTTGAAGCGCTGGAACTCCGCGTGCGGGTCGAGCAGCGGGTCTTGATAGTCGAGCCCCGTCACGTACCCGATGTTGATGATGCGGTTCTGCATCCCGTAAATCCACCCGCCGCCGTACGTGTTCGCGTCCGAAGGGTAGCCGAGCGTGTGCGTCACGCGCCCCGCCGGGTAGCGGTCGTCCGGCAACTCCCAAAGCTCCTTGACGCCGATGCTGTAGACCTGCGGCTCGCGCCCGTCGTTCAGGCCGAGGCGCTGCGTCAACTGCTTCGTGAGCGACCCGCGCGGCCCCTCGCCGAGCACCGTCACCTTCGCGAGGATGTCCACGCCCGGCTCGAAGTTGGCCTTGCGCCGCCCCTCCTTGTCGATCCCCTTGTCGCCCGTGCGCACGCCGACGACGCGGTCGCGCCTCGTCGTAGAGCATCTCGGCGCCGGGGAACTCGGGGAAGATGTTGACGCCCGCCTCCTCGCACTTCTCGCCGAGCCACGCCGTGAGCTTGTTGAGCGAGACGATGTAGTAGCCGTGGTTCTTCAGCGGCGGCGGCGTGATGGGCGACTTGATGGCGCGCGTCTTCGTGAGATAGAGGAAGTAGTCTTCGTTGACCGGCGACTCGACCGGCGCGCCCTGCTCGAGGAAGTCGGGGATAAGCTCCTGCAAAGCCTTCGGGTCCATCACCGCGCCCGAGAGGATGTGCGAGCCGACCGTCGCGCCCTTCTCGATGACGGCGATCTGTATCTCGCCGAGCGGCTCGGCCCTTCCGCGTCCCCTTCTCCACCGCCTCGTTGTGCTCGCTCACGAGCCGCGAGAGGTGCAGCGCCCCGCTCAGAGACGCCGGCCCCGCGCCGACGAACAGCACGTCCATCTCGATGCTTTCACGTTCCATCACACGCGCTCCTGAAGTCTGCCGAAGAGAAAAATGAATCGCCATTCAGTTTATCGGCACGGCGTAAAATAGCAAAACGGCTCCTCGCCTTTGCCGTTTCTCGCGGCGCAGGGCACATAATTCTCGGCAAGATTATTACCGAACAATTCAGGACGAGGGGGCAAGCCCGATGGCCGAGCACAAGCACACGAACCGTCTCGCGGAAGAGACCAGCCCGTATCTTTTGCAGCACGCGCACAACCCTGTGGACTGGTACCCGTGGGGCGAGGAGGCTCTGGAGAAGTCGAAGCAGCGAGGACAAGCCGATCCTCCTGAGCATCGGCTACTCGGCCTGCCACTGGTGCCACGTGATGGAGCGCGAGTCGTTCGAGAACGAGGAGATCGCGCGCCTGATGAACGAGCAGTTCGTCAACATCAAGGTTGACCGCGAGGAGCGCCCCGACCTCGACCAGATTTACATGAGCGCCGTCCAGATGATGACGCGCCACGGCGGCTGGCCGCTCACGGTCTTCCTCACGCCCGACCTCGTCCCCTTCTACGGCGGCACCTACTTCCCGCCCGAAGACCGGCACCAGATGCCCGGCTTCCCGCAGCATCCTCGCCGCCGTCTCGGAGGCTTACCGCACGCGCCCCGAAGAGGTGCGACAGTCGGCGTGGGAGATTCTCTCCGAGCTGCGGCGCATGAGCGTGGCGCAGGAGTCTTCGGAAGTCATCAACGCCCAACTCCTCGACAACGCGTACCGCGGGCTCGCGCGCTCGTTCGACCCGCGCTACGGCGGCTTCGGCGGCGCGCCGAAGTTCCCCTCGTCGATGAACCTCGACTTCCTGCTGCGGACGTACAGGCGCACGGGCGACGCGCGCGCGTTGGAGATGGCGACGCACAGTTGCCGCATGATGGCCGAGGGCGGGATGTACGACCAGCTCGGCGGCGGCTTCCACCGCTACTCGACCGACGCGCAGTGGCTCGTCCCGCACTTCGAGAAGATGCTCTACGACAACGCGCTCCTCACGCGGCTCTACCTGCACGCGTACCAGGCGACCGGCGAAGAGTTCTTCCGCCGCGTCGCGGAGGAGACGCTCGAGTACGTCAAGCGCGAGATGCTCGACGCGTCGGGCGCGTTCTACTCGACGCAGGACGCGGACTCGGAGGGCGTCGAGGGCAAGTTCTTCGTGTGGGACAAGGAGGAGGTCGAGAGCCTGCTCGGCCCCGAAGACGCGCGGCTCTTCAGCGCCTACTTCGACGTGACCGAGGGCGGCAACTTCGAGGAGCGGAACATCCTCCACGTCGAGCGGCGCGCCGAAGAGGTCGCGCGCGAACAGAACGTTACCGTCGAACGGCTGACCGAAGCGGTCGAGCGCGGGCGCGGGATTCTCTACACCGAAAGGGAGACGCGGATCAAGCCCGGGCGCGACGAGAAGGTCATCACGGCCTGGAACGGCCTGATGCTCGAAGCCTACGCGGAGGCCGCGGCGGTGCTCGGGCGCGACGACTACCGCGAGATAGCCGAGCGCAACGCGCAGTTCATCCTCGACACGCTCGTCAAAGACGGGCTGCTCCTCCACGTCTACAAGGACGGGCGCGCGAAGCACGTCGGCTTCCTCGACGACTACGCGTTCGTCGCCTCGGGCCTCGTCACGCTCTACGAGACGACGGGGCGTTTGCGCTGGCTCGAAGCGGCCGTGACGCTGACCGACAAGATGGTCGAAGAGTTCTGGGACGAGGAGGGCGGCGGCTTCTTCTACAACGGCCGGAGCGGCGAGAAGCTGATCGTGCGCAACAAGGACTACTTCGACAACGCGACGCCCTCCGGCAACTCCGTCGCCGCCGAGGCGCTGCTCCGCCTCTCCGTCCTCACCGGCAACGAGGACTACCGGCGCAAGGCCGTCAACGTCCTGCGCCTCGTCCGCGACGCCGTCGAACGCTACCCTTCGGCCTTCGGCTACGCCCTCGGCGCGATCGACTTCCATCTCTCGACGCCCAAAGAGATCGTCATCGTCGGCGAGGCGGAACAGGCGCGCCCGCTCCTGCGCGAGGTCTGGACACGCTACCTGCCCAACAAGGTCGTCGTCGTCGTCAAACGGCGTTGACGAGGCCGCCGCCGCTCTCGTCCCGCTGCTGCGAGAGCGGACGGCTCAGGGCGGGCGCGCGACCGGCCTACGTCTGCGAGAGCTACACCTGCCTCCAGCCCGTCAACACGGCCGCGGAGCTTGCCGCGCAACTCGAAGGCAACGCGGGACGCGCCGCCGAAAGGTGAGAATGTTTGTATGACGAGACCGATTCGCATTCTTTTACAGACCACCATCCCGGCCACCGAGGACGACTGGCACGTCGGCCGTTTCTCGCTGCTCGCGGAGCACCTGCGCGGGCTGCGCGACGCGGAAGGGCGCCCGCTCTGCGAAGTCACCGCGCGCGACCGCGTGACGAACGCGGCCGGCGACGACGAGGTTTTGAGCCGGCTCGACGCGACGGACTTCGACGAGTTGTGGCTCTTCGCCGTGGACACGGGCGACGGGCTGACCACGGCCGACTGCCAGGGCATCACGCGCTTTCGACAGCGCGGCGGAGGCATCCTCTCCACGCGCGACCATCAGGATTTGGGTTCGTCCCTCTGCACGCTCGGCGGCATCGGCCGCGCACACTTCTTCCACAGCAAGCATCAGGACCCGGACGAGTCGCGCCGCGTGCGCGACGACCGCGACACAGAGAACATCGACTGGCCCAACTACCATTCGGGCAGCAACGGCGATTATCAGCCGGTCACGCACGCCGAGCCGCTGCACGAAATCCTGCGTAACACTTCGTCGCCTTCCGGCCGCGTCGAGTATTTCCCCGCGCATCCGCACGAGGGCGGGGTCGGCGTGCCGCCAGGGAGAGAGTCACGCGCGCGTGATAGCGACGGGCTTGAGCGGCGTAACGAACCGCCCCTTCAATCTGATCGTCGCCTTCGAGGCCACGCCAGATGACCACGGCAACACGCTCGGACGCGCCGTGGCCGAATCGAGCTTTCATCATTTCGTTGATTACAACTGGGACACGTCTGCGGGCTGCCCGAGCTTCGTGGCGGAGCCGCCCGGCGACCAGCTCATGAGGGAGCCGGAGAAGCTCGAAGACGTGAAGACGTACGTGGGGAACCTCGCGCTGTGGCTCGCCCCGCCGGCCCACGGCTCGTGAGCGTCTACCCGCACGAGTCGCGGAGGGCGCGGAGCATCTCTTCGCCGAACTTCCTGATCTTCGACTCGCCGAGGCCGTAGATGTCTGCGAGGGCTTCGAGCGTCTCGGGGCGCGCGCGCGCGAGGTGTTCGAGCGTGCGGTCGGCGCAGATCATGTAGGCCGGCACGCGCTGTGTATTCGCGAGCCCGAGCCTCCAACTCTTCAGGGCCTTAACGACGCGCTTCTCCTCGGGCGTCAGGACGAGTTCCGGCATGGCCGGTCTTCCTCTTCTTCCGCGGCTCCGCGCCCGGCTCCTTCGGCTCCGACGGCGCGACCGCGGACGCGCGCAGCGCCAATTCCAGACGACCCTCCTCCGCCAGCATCCGGCTCAGCTCGTCGTAGAGAAGCAGCACCATCCGCGCGTCGAGCGCCGCGTACTCGATCTGCGCGCGCGTGAGCGGGCGGCGGCGCCAGTTCGACTTCTGCAAAGTCTTGTCGATGGGCAGCCCGAACAGGTGCTCGGTCAGCGAGGCGAGGCTGTGCGAGCCGAGCGTCAACGCCATGCGCGACATGCGCAGCGTGTCGATGAGCCCTTCGGCGCGCACGCCCGCGCCGCGCAGCACGCCCTCGTCGAAGCGCGCGTTGTGCGCGACCATCTTCGTCGCGGGCGATTCCAGCAGGGCCCTGAGCGGCTCGACGCCCGCGGCCAGCACGTCCGCCACGACCACGTCGCCCACGGGCGGCGCCAACTGCACGAGCGCCAACTGCTGGCCGTTGGACTTCATGTCCCAGCAGGTCTCCGTGTCCAGCCCGATCAGCCCCTCGCCGCTCAACGCCTCGGCCGCCTCGCGTAGCTGCTCCGCCGTCTCGACGTAGCGCCATGTAATGCGGCTCGACTGCTCAATCCAGCTCAAAACGTCTCCCCTCTGACCCTTTCACGCCGGGCAAGATTCTGCCCGGCGGCCACGCGGAAGTTCCACTCATTCAACAAGATAAGCCTGCATCGGCCGGCCAAATTTTATCTTGACTTAACAGTCACCGTAAAGCGCTACTTTAGTTGTGGCCAACATCGTTGGCCGCCACACCGATGCAGCTCTCGCCGGACGGTTAACACTCCCGCACTCATCGCCTGAACATGCCGCTGACAAAAAAGTTTTCTACCGCCCCGCTCCTCTGCCTGTTCGCCGCGGCGGGCCTGCTCGCGTCGATGCTCGGCCTGCTGCTCTCGGCCCCGGCCGGGCTCGCCGCGCGGGAGGCGTCGCTGCTCGGCGCGGGCTCGTTCGCGCTAATACTCTTACTGTATCTGCCCCTCCGCCACAAGAGGGCTCTGGGGGAAGTTCGGCGCGAGGCCGAGGGGCGCCTGAGTCTCGCCGAGTCCGCGGCCGAGTTGAACCTGCGGGCCGTCGAGTCTCTGGCCATCGCCATCGACGCCAAGGCGCAGACGACGCACGGGCACGTGCGCCGCACGCAGATCTACGCGCTGGGCCTGGGCCGAGCTCCTGAACGTGAGCGCCGAGGAGTTGGAGGCTTTGAAGGCGGGCGCGCTGCTGCACGACGTTGGGAACCTCGCGGTGCCCGAGTACATCCTGAACAAGCCCGGGCGGCTGTCGCCGGCCGAGTTCGAGAAGATGAAGGTTCACGCGACCGTCGGCGGCGACATCGTGAGCCGCGTCGGCTTCCCCTACCCCGTCGAGGACGTGGTCCGGTTCCACCACGAGCGCTGGGACGGCACGGGCTACCCGGCGGGGCTGAAGGGCGAGCGCATCCCGCTCGTGGCGCGCATCATCGCGGCCGTGGACTTCTACGACTCGACGCGCTGCGACCGCCCCTACCGCGCCGGGATGACGCGCGAAGAGTCGCTCGCCCTGCTCAGGAGCAAGGCCGGCAAGTCGTTCGACCCCGTCGTCGTCGAGATGTTCGTCGAGCACGTTGACGAGTTCGACGCCCTCATCTCGCCGATGGACTTAAGTGAGCAGGTGCACTCGGCGGTGTTCGAGGCGTCGAAGGCCGCGCCCGCGTCTTCGACGTCGGCGGAGGACGGGCGCACCTCGCGGCGAATGGTCTGAGGGCTTCCGCTCCATCGCGCAGGCGCAGCGCGAGGTCTCGGCCCTGCACGAGATGACGCAGATCATCGGCGCCTCGCTCAACCTGCAAGACACGGTGGCGCTCGTCGCCGTGCGCCTGCGCGAGATAGTCCCGTTCGACGCCTGCGTCATCTACGTCACTGGACGACAAGACCGGGCGCGGCCGAGCCCGTCTACGCCGCGGGCGAGTGGTCGGAGTTCTTCTCCGCCCGGAGCGTGACCGCCGGCGAAGGCATCACGGGCTGGGTCGTCGCCAACGCGCGCGGGATGTGCCACACGCCGCCCGAGCTTGAGCTGGCGGGCGCGCCCGCCGAAGTCTCCGCGCAGGTGCGCGACTGCCTCTCCTCGCCGCTCGTGCGCGAGGACGGGGCCTTCGGCGCCGTCACGCTCTACTCGAAGACGAAGGGCGCGTACACGGCCGAGCACATGCGCCTGCTCGACTCGGTCTGCCTGCACACTTCGGGCGCGCTCAACAACGCGCTCGCGCACGAGCGCACGACGCGAGAGCGCGCTGACCGACCAGTTGACGGGCCTGCCGAACGCGCGCGCGCTCCACCTCATGCTCGAACACCGCCTGGCCGAGTGCCGCCGCTACGAGGGCGAGGTCGTCTCCGTCCTCAGCATGGACCTCGACGACTTCCAGAGCTTCAACGAGCAGTTCGGCCACGGCATCGGCGACCGCCTGCTGGCCTCGGTCTCGGCGGTCGTCAAGAGTCAGTTGCGGCAGATGGACATGCTCGCGCGCTTCGCGGGCGACGAGTTCCTGGCCGTCATGCCGGGCGCCTCCGACAGGGTCGCCGCGCTGGTCGCCGAGCGCGTCCGCAACGCCGTCGAGTCCGAGGTCTTCAACGTCAAGACGGGTCGCAACGTCCAGGTGCGCCTCAGCGCCGGCACGGCCTCCTACCCCGCCGACGGCGAGACCGCCGACGAACTCCTCGCCGCCGCCACGCGCGACATGCGCCGCGACAAACAGGCGCGCAAGAATCCCGCCACGGCCCCCGCCACGGTCGTCTCCATCGACGCCTTCCGATAACAGAAGCGCGAGCGGCGGCGAGCGGGTGCGTATTTCTTCAAAACGTTTGACTGAAGAAATACGCACCCGCTCGCCGCCGCTCGCGCTTCTGTAGGTCTTTTTGCCGCGGGCGTGAAAGTCGCGTATAATCCGTTCCCGTCACAACTGAACACCGACAGTCGCGGAAGTAGTGCGGCGCAGAAGCCCCTTCGGGTGCGTCTGTGTCGGCAGCAGCGCCCGTACGCGCGCGAGAATTTCACACTATGAGTGAGCTTAAAGTGACACCGATGAGACCCAGGACACAGTCGGAAGGCGCCTCGGCCGGCGCCGGCGTCGCCGAGGAGCGCGACGAGCAGCGACCGCATCGACCCGGCCGAGCTACGCGAGGAGCACGAGCAGCGGCACCAGGAGCAGCTTAAGCACATCGAGGAGATCGACCGCGAGACGCTGCTCAAGATGCTCTACCAGATGGTTCTCATCCGCCGCTTCGAGGAGAAGTCGGCCGAGTCCTACACGCTCGGCAAGATCGGCGGCTTCTGCCACCTCTACATCGGCCAGGAGGCGGTCGCCGTCGGCTCGCTCTCGGCGCTGCGGCCCGACGACTACGTCTTCACGAGCTACCGCGACCACGGCCACGCCCTCGCGATGGGCACCTCGCCCGACGAGGTGATGGCCGAGCTGTACGGCAAGATCGGCGGCTGCTCGAAGGGCAAGGGCGGCTCGATGCACCTCTTCGACGCCGACAAGCACTTCCTCGGCGGCCACGGCATCGTCGGCGGGCAGATACCGCTGGCCACCGGCGTCGCCTACGCGACCAAGTACCGCGGCACCGACCAGGCGACGCTCGTCTTCTTCGGCGAGGCGGCGGTCAACCAGGGCGCGTTCCACGAGTCGCTCAACATGGCCCAGCTCTGGAAGCTGCCCTGCATCTACATCTGCGAGAACAACCAGTACGGCATGGGCACTTCGCTCAAGCCGCGCGATGTCGATCAGCGACGTGTCGCAGAAGGCGGTCGGCTACGGGATGGCGTCGGAGTTCGTGGACGGCATGGACGTGCTCGCCGTGCGCGCCGCGACGGAGCGCGCGGTCGAGCGCGCGCGCAAGGAGTACCTGCCGTCGCTGCTCGAGATTCGCACCTACCGCTTCATGGGTCACTCGATGTCCGACCCCGGCCACTACCGCACGCGCGCCGAGATCGAGCAGCTATCAGGAGCGCGACCCCATCAAGGTCTTCGGCGACAACCTGCGCGAGAAGGGCGTCCTCGACGACGCCGGGCTCAAGGAGATCGAAGACCGCGTGCGCGCGGAGGTCGAGCGCGCCGTCAAGTTCGCCGACGAGAGCCCCGAGCCGCCGCCCGAGGAGCTTTTCACGGACATCTACGCCACACCGATCAAAAAGCAGTGAATGGTGAATGGTAAATGGTGAATGGTTAAGCACAGCTCTTTCCATTCACTATTTACTATTCACCATTTACGCAAACCGGAGGTTTGCTGAATGGCTGTCATCACGATGCGCGAGGCGCTCGAATCAGGCGATGCGCGAGGAGATGCGCCGCGACGAGGGCGTCTTCCTGATGGGCGAGGAGGTCGCGGCCTATCAGGGCGCTTACAAGGTCTCGAAGGGGCTGCTCGAAGAGTTCGGCGACAAGCGGGTCGTCGATTCGCCCATCACGGAGCTGGGCTTCGCCGGCCTCGGCGTCGGCGCGGCGATGGTGGGACTGAGGCCCATCATCGAGTTCATGACCTTCAACTTCTCGATCCTCGCCACCGACCAGATCATCAACTCGGCGGCGAAGATGCGTTACATGTCGGGCGGCCAGTTCAAAATCCCCATCGTCTTCCGCGGCCCGAACGGCTCGGCCTTCCAGGTCTCGTCGCAGCACTCGCAGGCGCTTGAGAGCTGGTTCGCGCACTTCCCCGGCCTCAAGGTCGTGATGCCCTCGACGCCG
Organism: uncultured Acidobacteriota bacterium; assembly: GCA_963726735.1. Taxonomy (GTDB): domain Bacteria; phylum Acidobacteriota; class Blastocatellia; order Pyrinomonadales; family Pyrinomonadaceae; genus QHXN01. The sequence continues at coordinate 464,397 of CAVSDM010000015.1, read as the reverse complement.
GCCGACGCGAAGGGGCTGCTGAAGAGCGCCATCCGCGACGACGACCCCGTCATCTTCCTCGAACAGGAGCGCATGTACGGCAACAAGGGCGAGGTGCCCGACGGCGAAGACTTCCTCGTCCCGCTCGGCGTGGCCGACGTGAAGCGCGAGGGGACGGACTGCACCATCGTCGCGCGCTCGATGACCGTGCCGCTCGCGCTGAAGGCGGCCGAGGAGTTGGAGAAGCAGGGCGTCTCGGTCGAGGTCATCGACCCGCGCACCATCCGCCCGCTCGACATCGAGACCATCGTCAACTCGGTGAAGAAGACCAACCGCGTCGTCATCGCCGAGGAGTCGCACTCCTTCGCGGGCGTCGGCGCCGAGATCAGCGCGCAGGTCATGGAGCACGCCTTCGACTACCTCGACGCGCCCGTCAAGCGCCTCTCAGGCGCCGACGCCCCCATGCCCTACGCCAAGAACCTCGAGCGGCTCGCGCTCCCCGACGTTGAGCGCATCGTCAAGGCCGTCCGCGAGGTCTCGTACTTGGATTAGTGAATGGAAGTAATGGTGAATAGTAAATTGTTTGCTGTCTTCTACCATTCACTGATTTACCGATTCACCATTTACCGGGAGAACTAATGGCTACGCAGGTCGTGATGCCGAAGCTGTCGCCGACGATGGAAGAGGGGCAGCTCTCGCGCTGGCTGAAGAACGAGGGCGATAAGGTCAGCGTCGGCGAAGGGCTGGCCGAGATCGACACCGACAAGGCGACGATGGAGGCGCAGGCGCTCACCTCGGGCGTGCTGCGCAAGATACTCGTCCCCGCGGGCGAGACCGTGCCGCTCGGCGCCATCATCGCCATCATCGGCGAGCCGGACGAGGACATCTCCGGCCTCGTCTCACAAGCCTCTTCGGCGGGCGCGGCGCCGGCCGAGAAGAAGGAGCCCGTCGAGGAGAAGGTCGAAGCCCACCCGACAAGAGTGATGCGGGCCGCGCACCTTCCGCACCAACAGGACGCCGCGCCGGCATCCGGTAAGGCTCAGCCTGCCCAACAGACACAGGCCGCGGGCGACGGCGCGGGCGGCAACGGCCAACGCGGGCAGGGCGGCCGTCTCATCGTCTCGCCCATCGCCGCGCGCATGGCGGCCGACGCCGGCATCAACCTCAACACTCTGACGGGCAGCGGCCCCGGCGGCCGCATCGTCAAGCGCGACATCGAGGAGGCCATGAAGGGCGGCGCCGCGCAGGCTCAGCCGCAGGCCGAGCCGGAACAGCCCGCAACTCAGACTCCGCGCCGAAGCCCGCACCCGCGCAGCAGCCTTCGGTTCAACCTGAAGGAGGCGCCGCGCCTTACCACGAAGAGAACGTTTCGACGATGCGCGCGACCATCGCGCGCCGCCTCGTCGCCTCGCTCGGCCCCATCCCGCACATCTTCCTCACGACCGAGATCGAGATGGACAGGGCGGCCGAGATGCGCAAGCAGTTGAACGAGCTCGACCCCGAGAACAAGGTCAGCATCAACGACTTCGTCATCAAGGTCGCGGCGGTCGCGCTGATGCAGCACCCGGCCGTCAACTCCTCCTTCCAGGAGAAGACCGTCCGCTACTACGAGCGCGCCGACATCGGCGTCGCCGTGGCGCTTGAGAACGGGCTCATCACGCCGGTCGTCCGCGCGGCGAACACGAAGTCGGTCGGCCAGATCAGCCGCGAGGTCAAGGAGCTGGCCGAGCGCGCGCGCAACCGCAAGCTCACTCCGGAGGAGTACACGGGCGCGACCTTCTCCGTCAGCAACCTCGGCATGTTCGGCATCAGCGAGTTCACGGCGCTCATCAACCCGCCCGAGGCTTGCATCCTCGCCGTCGGCGCGATGACGCCCACGCCCGTCGTGCGCGACGGCGAAGTCGTGGTGCGCCAGTTGATGCGCGTCACGCTCTCCTGCGACCACCGCGTCGTGGACGGCGCCACCGGCGCCAAGTTCCTCCAGACGCTCAAGAAGATTCTTGAGAACCCGCTTTACTTGATCGCTTAAAACTGACAAGGGGACACGATGAGCACGAACCAACCCGAAGAGGCACCCGCGAACGTCACCACCGACGCCGAGAGTCAGGAGTACGGCGCGCAGCACGGCCAGACCCCGGAGGGGCAGAACACAGGCTCCTCCGACCCCGACGCCGCGGCCGACCCCTCCAACACCGGCGCGGGCGAGCCCGGCGAAGGCACCGGCGCCAAGGGCGGCGAGTACAGTTGATTTGGGATTCAGTTTTGCGGATGTGAAGTCGGATTGAAGACAGAGCGACTTTCATGGGTCTTCCAGTCCGCAATCCCGAATCTCACGTCCGCAATCCGGCCGGGCCGCACGTCGCGCTGCTCGCGGTGCAGGTCATCTTCGGCACGTGGCCCGTCATGGGTAAGATCGCCCTACGCGTCGTGCCGAGCGCGGGGCTCGTCGCGATACGCGTCGGGGGCGCGGCGGTCGCGTTTCTCCTGCTGCTGGGGCTGCGCGGCCGATTCGTCATCCCCGAGCGCCGCGACCTCGCGCGGCTCGCGCTCTACAGTCTCCTCGGCGTAGTCCTCAACCAGTTCCTCTACGTCAAAGGTCTCTCGCTCTCGACGGCCGTCAACGCCGCGCTCATTAACGCGACCATCCCCGTCTTCACGCTCCTCGTCGGGGCGCTTCTGGGTAAGGACAGACTGACGACGCGCGTCACTACGGGGACGCTCATCGCGGCGGCGGGCGTCGTCTACCTGATAGACCCTCTGCGCGCGAGCCTCGGCGGCGACGCGATGAAAGGCAATTTGCTTCTCGTCGCCAACACGCTCTGCTACGGCGTCTACCTTGCCATCTCTCAAGACGTGTTCCGGCGCTACGGCGCGCTCACGGCCATGACGTGGCTCTTCGTCATCGGCTCGGTGGCCGCCGTCCCCTTCGGCGGCTACCACCTCGCGCAGACCGACTTCGGCGCGGTCGGCCCTCTCGTCTGGCTCGTGCTCGTCTACACGGTGCTCGTGCAGACGGTGGGCGCCTACTACCTCAACGCGTGGGCGCTGGAGCGCGTCTCGCCCGGCACGGTCGCCGTCTACATCTACCTCCAACCGCTCTTCGCCTTCGTCGTCGCCCCGCTCCTACTGGGCGCGGGCGAGCGGCCGGGGCTGCGCCACGCCATCGCGACGCTGCTCATCTTCGCGGGCGTCGGCGTGGTCACTTGGGGGAGGCGGGGCGGCTTCGAGGAGGATGTGCCCGAACACCCTGACGCGCTCGCACACTGATTTGCTACAATCCGGCGCGGAATCAACTATGCAGGACGTGGGTTCACAGGCCGCGGGCGCAGCCGCTTCGGAAGCCAAGCTTAAGGCTTCGGCGGCGCGCCTCTCCGTCGCGGCCGCCGCCTTCCTCATCGCCCTCAAGACTTTGACGGGCGTGTTGACGGGCTCGATCAGCGTGTGGGCGTCGCTGCTCGACTCGGCGATGGACATCTTCGCGTCGGGGATCAACTACTTCGCCGTGCGCGCCGCCGCGGCCCCGCCCGACGAAGACCACCGCTACGGCCACGGCAAGGCCGAGTCGCTCGCAGGGCTCTTCCAGTCATTCGTCATCGGCGTCTCGGGACTCGTCCTGCTCTGGGAAGCCGTCCGCCGCATCATCACCCCGCAGCCGACCTCGTCCGAGTGGCTCGGCGTCGGCACGATGGCCGTCGCGTGCGGCGTGAGCGTCGCGCTGGTCGCGCGCCTGCGCCGGGTCGCGCGCAAGACCGATTCGCCCGCCCTCAACGCCGACGCCGTCCACTACGCGACCGACGTTTACACGAACGGCGCGGCGCTCGGCGCGCTGCTCCTCGTCGCGCTCACGGGCTGGACGCTCGCCGACCCGATCATCTCCCTCCTCATCTCCGCCTTCATCCTCAGGTCCGCGTTCGACGTTGCGCGCGACTCCGTCCACGTGCTGATGGACAGGCGGCTCCCGCGCGTGATAGACGCGAAGGTCGCCGCGGTCGTCGAGCGCTTCCGCGCCGAAGGCGTCCTCGGCTTCCACGACCTGCGCACGCGCCGCTCCGGCTCGCACAAGTTCATCGACCTCCATCTCGAAGTCGAGGCCGACCAGCCGCTCCAACAGGCGCACGACCTCTCCGTCCGCGTCCTCCGCGCCATCGAAGCCGAAATCCCCCGCTCCCGCGTCCAGATTCACACAGACCCGGCCGGAGATTGAGCCGATAGATTTTGCCCACCGAACATTAAATTGGGTCGGCCGTAATGATAGTTACCGTCTCGCCTTAGACCCGGTTGACTATGCCTCTTGACGCTTCGAGCGCTTTAAAAAGTTCTTGACAGCAGAACGCCACGGGCGTATAAGGCGGCCATTCGACGAAAACGTGCTTGCCCCGGAAGCTGTTGATGGCCCCTCGCACGCCGTCACCTAAATCGGCCACCTACATTTTCCGACTCCTTAACTGAATTTCCCCCGCAGCTTGTTACGGGTGAAATTTATCGGAGGCCCTCATGAAAAGAAAAATCAACCTGTTAACTATCTGCGCTGTGTTCTTTGTACTGACTATGCTCACCATCAGCAACGGTCTTGCGTTTAAGCAGACACCACAGCTACCTCCCGGCCGGCGTACCGCCCCGCAAGTGAATGAGGCGGCTCCGGATCATGTGATATATGGCCTCTTGTTCGAGAGGGTTGTATCCGTCAAGAAAAAGATCAGAGAGCTTCAGGGACAAGGACGTATCGCGCGAAAGCCTACTTACGCGCTTCAGAAGGAGGCGCAACTGAGCGAAGCCCAGGCAGAAGCACTTGAGGGAATTGCCTTCGCCTGCCGAGAGGAGGTGGCGCGTCAGGACGAGAAAGCGAAGACCTCAATCTCAGCGTACCGGGCGCAGTTTCCGAACGGGAAAATTCCTGACGGCGTGACGCCCCCGCCCCCACCGCCAGAACTAAAGGTAATGTGGGAAGAGAGGAATGCGATGATACTTCGCGCGCGCGACCGCTTACGCACCGTCCTGGGCGAAGAGAGCTTTCGACGGTTCGACCGGCAAGCGAAATTCCCGTACGGAGCGGACGACGAAAGCGTCAGGCGTCGCCGGGAAAGCGCGGGCGTTTCGGCCAATAAGTAAGAGGCGCGTCACGGAGTCTCAAACATGCGACCGGGCGAAACAATGAAAGGCGAAAGGTGGCCGTCGTGAGGAAGCACTTCATCTGTTTAGTGTTAGCCGGCGGGTTGAGCTTGGCCACGTCCTTGGACGTGAGGGCAGGCGCATACACCTGGGCCCATGTCAGCTATGAGCCCGAGGTCAGCTCCATGCGCGCTTTTGTCGGAACACAAACGGATTATGGCACCGCGGCCTATTACTGCGCGGAAGCGTATGGGTACGTGTTAAAGACGGGGTCGAGATAGGTGACGTTTACGCATACGACACATATGATTATTCCGGATTCTGTGTCGGGCAGGCCACGGCCGAAACCTACTTCAGCTACGACCCGAACGCAGAGTATGACATCGAGGCATACCACGAGGTAGACGTTACTCTTCAGCAGTACGGCGGCTGGTACGATTCTTATGATTATATCGAGTACACGTACGGTCAGCCTGTCATCTACCCGAATTACTACACGTTCTTCGGTTCGGGCGACCCCAGGTCACGTCCATGAGGGATATTCTTTTGGGCACCATCACAGGCGTTTTCACGGCGGGCGGGGTATCGGGGCAACCGCATCACCTGAAGGTTATTTCAGACGATACCGATGAGTCCTGTGATTCCCAAAGAAGACGCATAAAGTTTTAGGTCGTTGACAGTAACGGTCGCCGCGTCGGGACTACACAGACGAAAGAATCTTTCCACGACCCGAACACCGGCTCTGATTGCCCCGGTTGCGCGTACAACAGTTGTCGTAACGAGAATATTTCCCCATCGGCCTGTTCGACTGACGTAGGCGGCGTCTTTACAGACCAATTATGGGTGGGCTGCCCTTTAGTGGGCGGTGAATGCGGGACTGCGATATTCGTCTCCAAGTGGTCGTGGTGTCCCCGCGGGGCCTCGCCGGTAGTTCTCGCATCGCTCACATATCATCTTGGTCGCTCTTTCGTTCAAGTGAACGGAGGCAGCGACATTTCTAACGGCACGCAGGTTTACCCGTGAGGAGGGACTGAAATGCGTATACGGTTGCTCATCGGTATGTTTATGACGGCCGGATTGGTGGCGGCGGCTTCGTCTCACAGAGAGCAGCGACCCCTGCACGCTTACCCGGATGCGCCCGGGCACTCACACCGAGATTCCGGGGCCATCGAAGGGCAAGTTTTGAACGCGGAAGGACGGGCGGTCTATAACGCCGAAGTCCTCGCTCAAAAAATGAATTTTACGGGTAAGCTGCCGGCGGCTTATACAGATGAGCAGGGGATGTTTCTGATTAAGAATTTAGCACCCGGATCATACATGATCTCCGTCTCTAAAATAGAAGACGATTACCCGCCGACTCATCTCCCATTCTACTGTGCTGGTTTAGTAGAGGTTCCAGAGGTGACAGTTTATGAAGGGCACACGACTTCTGGTATCGCGGTGAACATCGGGGCGAAAGCGGCAAAGGTGGTCGGGCGCGTCGTGGACGCTACAACGAACAAACTCCTTCGCGGTCAGGGCGTGGCAGTAACTTTCCGCCGCGGCGACAACTTCGATTACTCATACAAGGCAGAACCGGACGTGGACGGGCGTTTAACTACTCTGCTTCCCCCCGTGCCCCTTACAATTGAAGTATCAGCACCGGGTTATGAAACGAAAGCTTTGGGAGCTTTACACATGCGCCGAGGGGAGACCAAACGGTTAGATATTCCTCTCCGATCAGCTAAGTAACGCCCGACATTGTATGTTGACTCACGCGAGCTGAAGCGACAAGCTTTCTCTCGCACAAAGAGGCGACGGTGAGGCTGTGCCGCGCATCCGGCTCTCAAGCCAGAGGGTGAGATTAAGCCCCCGGCGCCTCTCATTAGCGCGCGCCACGCAGGCCGGACAGTATCTCGCGGCCGCTCCGCCGGAGCTGAGCCCGCATTGGCAAGGCTGGCCCGGCGCCGCACCACCAGGAGCACGGCCATGTCACTACCACCCCTCGGGCTCGACCTCGCGAAGCTGAAGTTCAACGCCTGCCTCGTCCACGATGGCGGTAAGCTCCGTCATAAAGTTTTCTCCAACGACGAGGCCGGCTTCGCCCAGCTCGCCGGCTGGCTCTCGGAGCAGGGCGCCGGGCGCGTTCACGCCTGCATGGAGGCCACCGGCACCTACGGCGATGCGCTCGCCGCGTACCTGCACGAAGCCGGGCACGCCGTCAGCCGCGTCAACCCGGCGGCCGTCAAGGCTTACGCGCAGAGTCACCTCTCACGCACGAAGAACGACCGCGTGGATGCCGCACTCATCGCCTCATTCTGCGCCGAGCGGCGGCCGCCCGCCTGGGCGCCGCCCGCGCCCGAACTGCGCGAGTTGCAGGCGCTGGTGCGCCGCCTGGACTCGCTCCGGGAGATGCGCACGATGGAGGAGAACCGTCTCTCCTCCGGCATCGCGGTGGTAGCCGTGCGCGAGTCGGTCGAGGAATTGCTCGCGCACCTCTCCGAGCAGATCAAGCGGACAGAAGCGCTCATCCGTGACCACATCGACAAGCATCCCGGCCTGAAGCGGCAGCGCGAGTTGCTCGACTCGATCCCCGGCATCGGGGAGGCGACGGCCGCGGCGCTCCTGGCCGAGGTGCCGGACATCAAGCAGTACCGGAGTGCCCGCCGGGTGGCAGCCTTCGCCGGGCTGGTGCCGCGCGAGCGGCAGTCGGGCAGTAGCGTTAAGGGGCGGGTGCGGCTCTCGAAGATCGGCAACGCCCGGCTGCGCAAGGCGCTCTACTTCCCGGCCATCACGGCGCTGCGGTGCAGCCCCTTCTTCCAAGCGTGGGCCGACGGCTTACGAGCCAGAGGCAAGAGCAAGATGGCGGTCATTGGGGCGGCGATGCGCAAGCTCATCCACTTGGCTTACGGTGTGCTCAAGTCCGGCAGACCGTTCGACCCGGAGTGGGCGCAGAAGGCAAAAACAGCTTGACAGAGAACACAGTATCTCACCCGCCCGCCCGCAACTGCGATTGAACTTAACAAGCATCGTGTCGGCGGTCGCGTGCACGCGCTTGTTAGGCGGCGTACCGCGATCACTGCGCTCGGTCCCTTTCCTCCCCTCTCAGTTCCAGGATAAATTCTTCGACCTCCTTGCCGCGCGCGTGGGAAAAACCCTTATCCTCGCCCGAAATCTCGAATCCGCATTTCTCCAGAACTCGGATAGAGGCGGTATTATCTTTGGCAGCACGGGCAGAAACAGGGCGCTCTTTCATCTGGCTCAGAAACTCTGAAAGCGCCTCGGTGGCAAGGCCCTGGCCCCAATACTCCTTCCCAATCCAGTAGGTGACTTCCGGTTTGCCCCACCGTTCAAATCTCGCGATGTGACCAACCACCTGCCCCGCAAAAAGGATGGTCTTGTTTGTGGTAGTGTCGTCGCGAAGAATCTTATTCCAGTGCGCGGTGAAGGCGTCTCTGTCGGCCGGGTTCTTGGCTGTGAAGGCGGCCATATAGTTGGCATCCGGGTCGAGTTGCTGCTCGAAGAAGATGGGAAGGTCATCTTCTCTCACATCCCGCAGTAAGAGGTCGCTCGTCATAGTGCTTGCTTACCAAACCTTAAGGCGCGTCTTGCCACGCCGCTCTTCCATACAACTTTTGCCGCCTAACTATTAGACCTCTTGCGAAAGTGATTAGCCGAGGCCGAGTTCATAGTTGTACAGCCCGGCGATCAAGTTGAACCGCAACGAGAAGCGCTTCCTCCGGTTGCGATAGCGTTCCGCGAGGATGCGAAAGATTTTCAAGCTGCGGATGACGTGCTCGACCACGACCCGGCGTCGCGCCAACTCGCGGTTGCTTTGCTTTTGCTCGTCGGTCAGCTCCGACTTGCGCGGCTTCTTCCGCGGCGTCCTGCTCTTTTCATGCAGCTTCGACAAGCCCTGGTAGCCGCTGTCGGCCAGCACTTCAAGGCTCTCATGCGGCTCGACTTTGCTCCGCTGGTAGAGGGCGAAGTCGTGGACGGGGCCGCGCCCGTGAGCCGTGCAGATGACTTGTCGGGTCGGCCCGTTGACGACCACCTGGCTCTTCAGCGTGTGGCGCTTCTTCTTGCCGCTGTAGTAGGCTTGCTGCTTTTTTTCGGGCGTTCGACTGGGAGTCTCAGCGACATCCACGACGACGAACTCGATCTCGTGGTCAGCGGGCTGCAACACTCTTCTTGCCCGGCAGCTTGAAGGCTCGGCTCTTGGTCAAGATGTCTTCCACCCTCCGGATGATGCGGCAGACGTTCGACTCGTGCAGCCCCCAACTCGTGGCGAGGTGGAAGAGCGTGCGGTACTCGCGCCAATACTCCAGGGTCAGCAAGACTTGGTCTTCGACCGAGAGCTTCGGTGGTCGCCCCGTTTTACGCCGCCCCTTGGTCAGCCGCCTGGAGACGAGTTCGACCATGCGTTGAAACGTCTCGGGTTCCACCCCGCAGTAGCGCTTGAAGTCCGCGGGGCGTAAATCTTTGATCTGTTCGTAGCTCATAGGTTTGTACCCTGTCGAGCTACTTGTCGCATCAGTTACCTGACTTTCGCAAGAGGTCTATTATTGTGCCGACTGATTCGGTCAAACTACGTAATGAGGCGGCAAAAGCCGAATGCGAATACCAACGTTCCGGAATCACCCCTAGTTCTCAGACACGCATGAGCCTCAGGATAGGAAATTGAGCGGCAGAACCATATCCCGCATCTCTGAGAATTTCAATATTTAAATCTCCAATACACCCTGAGTTACCTGACGCTAAACTTCAACGCGTCAGCGCGGCTGACGCGGTAGTGGGCGCGGAGATGATTCAAGTCTCCGCGCCCACTACCGCGTCAGCCGCGCTGACGCGTTGAACTAACTTACCGCTCAACGCCCGGCGACAAGCACTCAGCCCTTCAACTTCTGAATCTCTTCGGTCAACGTCGGGACGACCTCGAACAGGTCGCCGACGATGCCGTAGTCGGCGATGTCGAAGATGGGCGCCTCCGGGTCTTTGTTGACGGCGACGATGGTCCCGGCGTTCTTCATCCCGACGAGGTGCTGGATGGCGCCCGAGATGCCGAGCGCGATGTAGAGCTTCGGCGCGACCGTCTGCCCCGAAGAGCCGATCTGCCGGTCAATCGGCAGCCACCCCGCGTCGCAGATGGGGCGCGACGCGGCGATGTCGCCGCCCAACAACTCCGCGAGCTTCTGCGCGAGCGCGATGTTCTCCTGGCTCTTGATGCCGCGGCCGATGGCGACGATCACGTCCGTCTTCGAGAGGTCTACGGCCTGCTTCACTTCCTGGAACGGCGCCTCCGGCTGCATCCGCACCTCGCCGACCTCGACCTGCAAAGACTCGACCGCCGCGCGCCCTCGCCGCGCTCCGCCTGGTCGCCGCGGTACGCGCCCGACTGGAAGGTCGCGAACACAGTCCCCTCGCCCCGCGCCACTACGTCCGCGTCCATCTTGCCCTGGAAGAGGCGGCGCGTGAAGACGACGTTGCCGCCCTCGGCCTTCATGCGGATGCAGTCGCTCACGAGCCCCTTGCCGAACCGCGCGGCGAGCTTCGGCGCGAAGTCGCGCACGAGGTACGTGTGCGTGAAGATGACGTACTGCGGGTCGCGCGCGCGCACGACCTGCTCGAAGGCGTCGGCGTACGCGTCGGGCGTGTATTCGGCCAGCCGCGGGCTCTCGGCCGACACGACGCCCGCAAGCCGAAAGCCCGTGACCTCGTTCGCCTGCGTCGCGTCCGCGCCGAAGACGACCGCCGTCACCTCCTGACCCAGACCGGCGCCCAACTGCTGCGCCGCGGCCACGGCCTCGAACGAACTCTTGTTGATGACACCCTGCCGGTGCTCGATGAAGACGAGTATTCCGTTGCTCATGATTGTTAGATGACTCTCGCTTCGTTGCGAAGCTTCTCGGCCAGTTGCGCCGCGCCCTTCTTGGCGTCGCCGTCGCCGAGGAACTGCGTCTGCTTCTGCTTGAGCGGGAGGTAGACGCGCTCGACCGTCTGGAACTCCGCTTCGCCCGCGGCGATGGCCGGCTGGACTTCGCGAATCTCCTTCTTCTTGGCGGCCATGATGCCCTTGAGCGTGGCGTAGCGAATCTGGCTGATGCCCGACTGGATGGTCAGCAGCGCCGGCGTCTGCATCGTGTACCACTGGTACCAGCCGCTCTCCAACTCGCGCTTCACGCGCAACTGCTCGCCCGAGTAGTCAACGTCGATGACGATGGTCGCGTGCGGCAGACCCAGCAGCTCAGCGGCGATGACGCCCGTCTGCCCGAAGCCCTGGTCGTCGGACTGTAGGCCCGCGAGGACGAGGTCGGGCTGCTCGGGCCGGACGGCCTCGGCCAGCACTTTGGCGACGGCGAACGCCCCGGCCTGCCCGAAGTCGTCGGCGACGACGTGGACGGCGCGGTCGGCGCCGCGCGCCAGCGCGTCCTTGATGACCGCCTTCGCGCGCTGCGGCCCGAGCGTGACGACGACGACCTCGCCGCCCTTCTTTTCCTTCAGCCGCAGAGCCTCTTCGAGCGCGTAGCCGTCCGACTCGTTCACCTCGAACGACAGGTCGCCCTCCTCCACCCATTTCCCGTCCCCGCGCACGCGCAGGACGGCGTCCTTGTTCGGGACTTGCTTCATTAAGACGACTATTTTCATGTTATTAAGCTGACGGTGACGAAACGGACTACTCCTCGTATCGTTTGAAGAGCAGCGCCGCGTTCGTGCCTCCGAAGCCGAAGCTGTTCGAGAGCGCGTAGTCGAGGCGCGCCGGCCGCGGCTCGTTGGGGACGTAGTCGAGGTCGCACTCGGGGTCCGGGTTGACGTAGTTCATGGTCGGCGGAATTCGTCCGTCGTGGATGGCGAGGACGGAGAAGACCGCCTCGATGCCGCCCGCGGCGCCGAGCAGCGTGGCCGGTCATCGACTTGGTCGAACTGACCGCGAGCTTGTAGGCGTGCTCGCCGAAGGTCTTCTTGATCGCCAGCGTCTCGAACTTGTCGTTGTACGGCGTCGAAGTCCCGTGGGCGTTGACGTAGCCGACCTGCTCCGGCGAGACGCCCGCGTCCTTCAAAGCCATGTTCATCACGCGCACCGCGCCCGACGCGGTCTCGTCCGGCATCGTGATGTGGAAGGCGTCGGCCGTCATGCCGTAGCCGACCAGCTCCGCGTAAATCCGCGCGCCGCGCGCCTTCGCGAACTCAAGCTCTTCGAGAATCATGAGCCCGGCGCCCTCGCCGATGATGAAGCCGTCGCGGTCGCGCTCGAAGGGGCGCGAGGCGTGCTCGGGGTCGTCGTTGCGCGTCGAGAGCGCGCGCATCGCGGCGAAGCCCGCGACCGACATCGGCGTGATCGCCGACTCGGCGCCGCCGCAGATCATCACGTCGGCGTCGCCGCGCTGGATGATCTTTAGAGAGTCGCCGATGGCGTGCGCGCCCGCGGAGCAGGCCGTCGCCGTCGCCGAGTTCGGCCCCTTCGCGCCGAAGCGGATCGAGACCTGACCGGCCGCGAGGTTGACGATGGACGAGGGGATGAAGAAGGGCGAGACTTTATGCGGGCCGTCGTTGAGGAGCTTCGAGTGCTCGCGCTCGATGGCCCAGAAGTCGCCGATGCCGCTGCTGATGTAGGTGCCGATCCGCCACGAGGTCTCTTCGCCGTAGCGGTCGTAGAGCTTCTGCCCGCGCTCGACGAGCCCCGCGTCGTAGACGGCCTCGTCGGCGGCCGCGACGGCGAAGTGGATGAAGGCGCCCATCTTGCGGGCCTCCTTCTTCTCGATGAACTTGAGCGGGTCGAAGCCTTTGACCTCGGCGCCGATCTTGACGGAGAACTTCTCGGTGTCGAACTTCTCGATGTAGCCGACGCCGCTCTTGCCCGACATCAGCGCCGACCACGTCTCCCCGACGGTGTGCCCGCAGGGGGTGACGAGTCCCATGCCCGTGACCACTACGCGACGTTTCAAAGCTTCTGCTCCTCCGAAGGAGTGCGGACGGCGCGAGTCCCTTTGGAAGGGGCCGCGCGCCCCTGCGAGACGGTTCGCGCAGGGGCGGGTCGGCCGCGCGCGAGTCGGCGCGGCCGTCTAAGACGCCGGGGACGCAGCACGTCACCCGGCGCGTTGCTTCAAGGCGGAAGGGCTTCTAGCCCTTCGCCTTGTGCTGGTCGATGTAGTTGTAGGCGTCGCGGACGCTCTGAATCTTCTCGGCGTCCTCGTCCGGAATCTCGATGCCGAACTCCTCCTCGAAGCGCATGACCAGCTCGACCGTGTCGAGCGAGTCGGCGCCGAGGTCGTCGATAAAGCGCGCGTTCGGCGTGACCTCGTTCTCGTCCACGCCCAGCTCGTCGATGATGATCTGCTTAACCTTATTCTCGATCTCCTGATCGGCCATTAGTCCTGCTCCTCTGCGTCTGAAGTTGGAAAACCCGTAAAACTTAATCGCCGGCCGCGGCCTGACTCCCGCCCGTATTCGCGCAGCGCGTCGAGCGCCGCTTCGAGACTCGCCGCGTCCTCGACGTTCGCCGCGCGAGCGTCCCCGCTCGTCTGCCGGACGAGCCCGCTCAAGACCTTGCCCGGCCCGACCTCCACGAAAGTCCGGACGCCCTCGCGCGTCAAAAGCTCCACCGACTCGCGCCAGCGCACGGGGCTTGAGACCTGTCGGACGAGCGCGGCGCGCGCCTCGGCGCCCGTGCGGATGACGGCCGCGTCAACGTTGGTGACGAGCGGCACGCTCAAGTCCTTAAACTCGATCCCGTCGAGGTCGGCCGACAGCCGCTCCTGCGCCGGAAGCATCAGCGCGCAATGGAACGGCGCGCTCACCTTCAACGGAATCGCGCGTTTCGCCCCGCGCTCTTTCAAGATCGGCAGCGCGCGCTCGACGGCCGCCGCGCTCCCCGCAATCACGATCTGTCCGGGCGAATTGAGATTCGCCGGACTGCATATCTCGCCCTCGCGCGCGGCCTCGCGGCACGCGGCCTCGACCGTCTCGATGTCGGCGCCGAGGACTGCGGCCATCGCGCCCGCGCCGACGGGGACGGCCTCCTGCATGTAGCGGCCGCGCTTGCGGACGACCGACACGGCGTCCTTCAAGCTTAACGCGCCCGCCGCGACCAGCGCCGAATACTCGCCGAGGCTGTGCCCCGCCACGAAGTCCGGCCGCGGCAGCCCCTCGCCTTCCGCCGCGCGCAGCGCCGCGACCGAGGTCGCGAGGATGGCGGGCTGCGTGTTCTCCGTCAACTGCAACTCTTCCGCCGGCCCCTCGAAGCATAGGCGCGACAGCTCGAACCCCAGCGCATCGTCCGCCTCTTCAAAGACCTCGCGCGCGGCCGCGTACGTCTGCGGCCAGCTCGCGCCCCATGCCCGGCGCCTGCGAGCCCTGACCCGGAAAGATGTATGCAATCATAAGTAAATGGTGAATGGTAAATGGTGAATGGTTAGAAGCGGCTTCTATTGACCATCGACCATTTACTATTTACCCGAAGCCTACCACTTAATCAGCGCGCCGCCCCACGTGACGCCGCCGCCGAAGGAGGCGAGGAGCACGAGGTCGCCCTCGGAGACCATCCCCTTCTCGACGCACTCGTCGAGCGCGATGGGGACGGAGGCCGAGGAGGTGTTGCCGTGGTAGGCGATGTTCGAGTAGACGATTGAACCGTCCACGTTCAGCCTCGACGCCACCGCGTCCGTGATGCGCTGGTTCGCCTGATGCGGGATGAAGAGCTTCACGTCCTCGGGCTTGTAGCCCGCCTCGTTCAAGACCTCGACGCGACACGTCCGCCATCGAACGCACGGCGATCTTGAACAGCTCGTTGCCCTTCATCTTGAAGTAGTGCAAGCCCTGCGAGAGCGTCTCGGCCGTCGGCTTGATGCGCGTGCCGCCGCCGGGCGAGTAGAGCTGCTCGGCGAAGCGGCCGTCGGAATAGATTCTGGTGGCGAGCACGCCGCGCTCCCCTTCGGCCGGCCCGAGCACGGCCGCGCCCGCACCGTCGCCGAAGAGGATGCAGGTCGAGCGGTCGGTGAAATCGACGTAGCGCGACAGGACCTCGGCGCCGATGACGAGCGCGTAACGCACCTGCCCCGTCTTGATCATCTTGTCGGCCAGCGTCAGGCCGTAGAGGAAGCCGGAGCAGGCGGCGGCGAGGTCGAAGGCGGCGGCGCGGTGCGCGCCCAGCTCGGCCTGGATGAGACAGCCTGTCGAGGGAAGAATCTGGTCGGGCGAGACGGTGGCGCAGATGACGAGGCCGATCTCCAGGGGGTCGATGCGCGCGCGCTCGATGGCCTGGCGCGACGCCTGCGACGGCGAACATCGACGTGTACTCGGCCTCCGAGGCGCGGTGGCGCTCCTTGATGCCCGTCCGCGTGGTGATCCACTCGTCCGAGGTCTCGACCATCCGTTCGAGGTCGGCGTTCGTCAGGATGCCCTGCGGGTAGGCGCGACCCGTGCCGAGTATTGCCGATCTGACTTCTGCCATTAGCCTGCCTGCTTTCTCCGGATTCCAGAGAACATACCACAAAGGAGACCGGGCCAGAACCACCCGCGGTCGCGCGCAGCCCCGACGGCTACGACTCGGCCGCGGCGCGCGGCGCCAACGACTCGCGCGCGTTCGTCTCGGCGATGCCGCGCTCGATGCGCTCCTGCGCGCCGTGGTCGGAGAACTCTTTCACGCTGCGGATGGCGTTGCGGACGGCGCGCGCGTTCGAGCTGCCGTGGCCGACGACCACGATCTTCCGCACGCCCAGGAGCGGCGCCCCGCCGTACTCGGCATAGTCGAGCCGCTTCTTCAAATTCTGGAACGCGGGCCGCGCCAGCACCGCGCCCGTCTTCGTGATGACCGAGGCCGACAGCTCGCGCTTGATCAACGTCACGACTGCGTCCTGCAAGCCCTCCGAGAGCTTGAGGATGACGTTGCCCGTAAAGCCGTCGGTGACGATCACGTCCACCTGCCCCGAGAACACGTCGCGCCCCTCGACGTTGCCGACGAAGTTCAGACTCGACAGCTCGCGCAGGAGCGGGAACGCCTCTTTCGTCAGGTCGTTCCCCTTCGCCTCTTCTTCGCCGATGGACATCAGGCCGACGGTCGGCCGCTCAGTCCCCAGCACCGAGCGCGAGTAGGCTTCGCCCATGATAGCAAACTGCGCGAGGTGGTGAGCCTTGCACTCGGCGTTGGCGCCCACGTCCAAGAGCAGCGTCGGCCGCCCCGACTTGGTCGGCAGCATCGCCGCGAGCGCCGGCCGGTCAACGCCGGGCAGCATCCCCAAGACCATCTTCGCCGTCGCCATCGCCGCGCCGGTGTTGCCGGCCGAGACGAAGCCGTCGGCGTGCCCGTCGGCGACGAGGCGCGCGCCGACGCGCATCGAGCTTTTGCGCTTGCGCCGGACGGCCGTGGCGACCGCCTCGCCCATCCCGATGAACTCGGAGGCCTCGACGAACCAGATGCCCTTGTCGCCGTCCTTGCGCCAGCGGCAGCGGCGCAGCTCCTTCTCGACGACCTCGCGCTGCCCGACGAGCATGACTCCGACCCCGAAGTCTCGCGCGGCGGCGAGCGCGCCGTCAATCTCGGGGTGCGGCGCGCGGTCGCTGCCCATCGCATCGACGACGACTCGGCCGGTCGGTTTGGACTGTGCCATCAAAAAGGTCTCGCGGCGCCCGCGGCAGGGATACTAGGCTTCCTGCTCGACCTTCACGACCTGGCGCCCGTCGTAGAAGCCGCACTTCGGGCAGACGCGGTGCGACTGGCGCGGCTCCTGACAGTTCTCGCACAGGACGGTCTGCGGCGCACGCAGCGCGTCGTGCGCGCGGCGCTGGCGCGTGCGCGACTTGGAATGGCGTCGTTTCGGATTAGGCATTTTATAACTCCTTCGTTATTGGTGAATGGTGAATGGTAAATAGTGAATGGTGGTTGAATGTTATCCAAGTCGAACGGTAAATCGGCTGCCTCTTAAGCGAGTAAAACCATTCACCATTTACTATTCACCATTCACGCTCTTCTTCAAATCTGCGAGCGCCGCCCACCGCGGGTCAACTTCGCCCTGCTCACATGAGCAGCTTTCGTCATTCAGATTGGCGCCGCACTTCTGGCAGAGCCCCTTGCAGTCCTCGCGGCACAGGTGGCGCGAGGGGAGCGCGAGCAGAATCTGTTCGCGCACGAGTTCGTCGAGGTCCACCGCGTCGCCCTCGTAGGCCGACAGGATCAAATCTTCGGCTTGCAGCTCGACGTTCTCGGCCTTCACAGCCTCGACCTCCTGCGGGATGAAGGAGGTGTCGAACTCGACCGCGAGCGGGGCGCGCCGGGGGGCGGCGCAGCGGTCGCAGAGCAGCTCGACTTCGGTCTCGATCTTGCCGCGCAGGCGCACCTGCTGGCCCTTGCGCGTGGCGCCCCCCTCGACGGACGCGTCCGTCAGGAGCCGCGCGCCCTCCTCTTCAAGCTCTATCTCTTCGGGGCGGTAGGTGTGCGCGAAGGGCGTGGCCGCCGCAGTCAGATTTTCGACCTCAATTCGCATGAAACACCCCCCGGTCGGCCCCAGCACTTCAAGGCGCACTCGCGCAAAAGTTGCAATTATAACGGCTTACGCGAAAGTGTCAAACCAGCCCGGCCGAACTCTCACACGCCCGCGGCCTTCCCCAGCGCGTCCTCGCGCAGCGCCGCCGCCAGCCGCTCGTCGCGGCCGGTGACGAGCCTGCGCCGGCCGCGCCCCTTCGTCTCGAAGAGCGCGGGGGCGGCGGCGGCCTCCGGCTCTTCGCAGGCGTCGCGGTAAAGCTGCACGTCGGGCCGCGCGGCCGCGGCCGCCTCGAAGCCCGCGCGCGCGCCTTCGCGCTCGCCGAGCCGAAGCTGCACGAGCCCGAGCAGGTAGTGCGCCTCGCGCGTAAGCTTCGTCGAGCCCCACGGCCTTCCTCAGCTCGCGCAGCGCAGTCCTGTCGCGGCCGAGCTGGAAGTTGGCGAGCCCGAGCAGGTAGTGCGCCTCGGGGCCGGGCCGCGTCGCCTGCGCCAGCTTGAACTCGGAGAGCGCCGCCTTCCAGTTCGACTCGAACGCCGCCAGGCGCCCGAGCGCGTAGTGCGCGGCGAAGGTCGGGCCGCCGAGGATGACGGAATCTTTCAGGAGCTGCCGCGCGCGCTCCGCCTCGCCCTCGTCGCCGCAGGCCAGCCCGAGCAGCAGGTGGAGCCAGCCGTTCTCCTTATCGGCGGCCAGCGCCCGCTCGAAGTAGTCGCGCGCGGGCGCCGTCCGCCCCTTGCGGTAGAGCTGCACGCCGAGGAAGTGGTTGAGCGGGCCGTTCGCGGGCGCGAGCGCCGCCGCGCGTTCGAGCCGCCGGAGCCCCGCGGCCACGCTCCCCTTCTCTATCTCCCCGAACCCCTCGCGGACGAGCCCCGCGAACTGCTCGCGCTCATCGCCCGCGTAGTGTTCGAGCACGACCTCGATGACGCCCGCGACGCGCGAACCCTTCCCGGTCTCGACTTCGCCGTCGCCCGTCTCCTTCTTCCGCCGCTCGCGCCACAACTCCGCGAGGCGCTGCCGGTTGATGGCGCCCGACTCGCCGAGCACGGTGATGAGCGTGTCCAGCAGTTCGTGGTCGAAGAAGGCCGAGCGCGACTGCTTGAGCATCAGCTCGGCCATCTTCTCCAGCTTGTCGATGACGCGCGAGATGTGCGTCTCGATGGCGGTGACGCGCTCCAGCAGGTGCTCCTCCATGCCGCCGCCCGTGCCGCGGCTCTCGAAGCGCGCGCCCGAGGGCTCGACCAGAAGCATCAGGCGCGTCCCGCACTGGCCGCACGAGTCCTCGCCCAGCTCGTTGGGCGACTTGCAGCGCTGGCAGAAGATTTTCCCGCGTACGTTCGACATAGCCTTCAAATGACAACGCGCGCGAAGCCTTCCGCAGACTTCGCGCGCGCCGCCAATCGTCCTTAATACTCGTAGAAGCCGCGCCCGCTCTTGCGGCCGAGCCAGCCCGCGTCCACGTACTTGCGGAGCAGCGGGCACGGCCGGTACTTCGGGTCGCCCAGCTCCGTGTGGAGCACGTTCAGGATGGCGAGGCACACGTCGAGGCCGATGAAGTCCGCGAGCGTCAGCGGCCCCATCGGGTGGTTCATGCCGAGCTTCATGATGCCGTCGATGGACTCGCGCGTGGCGACGCCCTCGTGCAGAGCGAAGATGGCCTCGTTGATCATCGGCATCAGCACGCGGTTCGAGACGAAGCCCGGCGAGTCGTTGCACTCGAGCGCCGTCTTGCCCATCTTCTCCGCACAGCTCGCGCGTGCGCGCCCACGTCTCGTCCGAGGTGGCGATGCCGCGGATCACCTCGACCAGCTTCATCACGGGCACCGGGTTCATGAAGTGCATCCCGATGACCTTGTCGGGCCTGCGCGTGACCGCGCCGAGTTTGGTGATGGAGATTGATGAAGTGTTCGACGCGAGAATCGCTTCGGCGCCGCACGTCTCGTCCAGCTCGCGGAAGACCGCCTGCTTGGCTTCGAGGTTCTCCGTAGATGGCCTCGACGACGAAGCCGGCGCCCGACAGGTCGGACACGCGCGGTCGTCGTCCGAATGCGGCCGACGATGGCGCGCTTCTCCTCCTCCTTCAGACGCTCCTTGTCCACGTCGCGCTGGAGGCTGCTGTCAATCGCCTTCATCCCGCGCTCAAGGAACTCCTCCTACACGTCGCGCAGGACGACCTCGTAGCCGGCGCGCGCCGCGACCTGCGCGATGCCGTTGCCCATCGTCCCCGCGCCGACGACTCCGATCAGTTCAGACACGTTTTAAGCTCTCCGGAAAGTTGTTCTACCCGCGCCAGTCGGGCGGCTGCCTGCGGCGGCGTGTACTCGCGCGGCCGGCTCTGCTGCTGCGACGCACGCTGCGCCTCCCAGTCGTAAGCGCTCCCGTCGCGCAGCGTGCCGCGCCAGTCGGGCGCGGGCGGCGCGTCGTAGCCGCCGCCGTGAAAGTCCTGTCCCCGGCCCGAAGTGAAACCAGAGCGTGTAGACGCACAGCGCCGTCCCGAACGGGCATGCTGATCGCCTCGACACACGCCGCGACGATGCTCATCGTCCTTCGCCCAGCGCTTGCGCTTCAGCATCGCGTAGCCCGCGAGTAACGGCGGCAGGCCGAAGAGCAGCGAGAAGACGAGCGCCGCCACCATCAAGGCGGCGAAGAAGGCGACCAACTCCGGCGGCGCGTTCGGGTCGCTCCGCAACAGCGGCCCGATCATCGCGATGAAGATAGGGAAAATGATGAGCATCATCAGGGTGTTGAAGCCGCCCTAGATGAGGTGCATGATGCCGATGACCTTGTTGTGGTCTTGGGGGGTCATTAGGGTCTCCGTTTCACCCGCGCGCCTTTAGCGCTCGACGGCCAGCGCCACGGCGTTCCCGCCGCCGAGGCAGAGGGCGGCGAGCCCGCGGCGCGCGTCGCGTCGCTGCATCTCGTAGAGCATCGTCGTCAGCAGGCGCGAGCCCGACTGCCCGATGGCGTGGCCGAGCGCGACCGCGCCGCCGTTGACGTTGACCTTCGCGGGGTCTAATTCCAGCTCGCGCATGATGGCGATGGCCTGCACCGAGAAGGCTTCGTTCAGCTCGATCAAGTCCACCTCGTTGAGCGACCAGCCGGCCTTCTGCACGACCTTCCGGATGGCCTCGACCGGCGCCATCATCACCAGCTCCGGCTGGATGCCCGAAGTCGCCTGCGCCGCGATGCGCGCCAGAGGCTCGACGCCGAGGCTGCGCGCGCGCTCCTCCGAAGTGACGACCAGAGCGCCGACGCGCCGTCGTTGACGCCCGGCGCGTTGCCGGCCGTGACCGTCCCGCCCTCCCTGAAGGCCGGGCGGAGTTTGGCGAGCGCTTCGAGCGAAGTGTCTTCCCGAACGGATTCGTCCGTGTCGAACACGAGGGCCGCGCCCTTCTTCTGCGGAATCTCGACGGGCAGGATTTCGTCCTTGAACTTGCCCGCCTTGATGGCCGCCGCGGCCTTGCGGTGCGAGTTCAGTGCGTACTCGTCCTGCTCCTCGCGCGTCACGTTGTAGCGCTCGGCGACGACCTCGCCCGTGTTGCCCATGTGGTAGTTCTCGAACGCGCACCAGAGCCCGTCGTGAATCATCGAATCGACGAGCTTGCCGTCGCCCATCCGCAAGCCCTCGCGCGCCTGCTTCAGAAGGTAGGGCGCGTTCGACATCGACTCCATCCCGCCCGCGACGACGATCTCCGAGTCGCCGAGCTGAATCCCCTGCGCGGCCATCATCACCGACTTCAGCCCCGACCCGCAGACCTTGTTGATCGTCACGGCCGAGACGCCGAACGGGATGCCGCCGTGCAGCGCCGCCTGCCGCGCGGGATTCTGACCCAACCCCGCCTGCACGACGCAGCCCATGATGACCTCGTCCACGTCCTCCGGCGCCACGCCCGCGCGCCGCACCGACTCGCGCACGACCAGCGCGCCGAGCTGCGGCGCCGTGAACCCCTTCAGAGAGCCCAGGAACTTCCCCGTCGGCGTGCGCGCGGCGCTGATGATGACGGCCTCTCTCCGGTCAGCCATGATTACCTCACTCCCCTCCGCGCGCCGGGCGCGCATTCCTGTCAAACTCAAGAATTATAAATGATTAGCCCAAAGACCGATTATACGTTGGCCCAAGGGGGTGTCAAGCAAGCGCTTCCGGCCGCAAGGGCCGTCGTTGAAAAGCCTTTCCCCGCGGTGTTAGACTCGGCCGCGCCGACTATTTCAACACACGAAAGTGACAACGGAGACCAGCCCTCCCTCGCCCGACCATCTATGCAAGCTCTCATACTCGCAGGCGGCAAAGGGACGCGACTCAGGCCGCTGACGGTCTACACGCCGAAGCCGGTCGTGCCCGTCTGCAACCGCCCGTTCCTGCTCTACCAGATCGACACGCTCAAGCGGGCGGGCGTCACGGACATCACGCTCTCGCTCTCCTACCAGCCGCACAAGATCGAGCAGCAACTCGGCGACGGCTCCGACTTCGGCGTCAAGCATCACTTACACGGTCGAGCCGCAGCCGATGGGCACGGCCGGCGGCTACAAGTTCGCCGAAGACCTCCTGCGCGAGCCCACGGTCGTCTTCAACGGCGACATCGTCACCGACCTCGACCTGCGCGCCGTCATCCGCCAGCACGACGAGCGCACGGCAGTCGCCACGCTCGTCCTCGCGCCGGTCGAGAACCCTTCCGCCTACGGCGTGGTCGAGACCGAAGCGGACGGCCGCGTCAAAAGTTTTTCCGAGAAGCCGCGCGCCGACGAGGTCAGCGTCAACACCATCAACGCCGGCACGTACATCCTCGACCCGAAGGTTCTGGACATGATCCCCGCGGGCGAGAGCTACTCGTTCGAGTACAACCTCTTCCCGGACCTTCTGCGACGCGGCGAGCCCTTCTACGCGCACGTCCCCGACGGCGCGTACTGGCTCGACATCGGCGCGCCCGCGCGTTACCTGCAAGTCCACCACGACATGCTGGCGGGGCGCGTGCGCGGCATCGAGTTGCGGAAGCGCCAGGGCGACTTGCGAGCTGGCGACGGCCGCGGAGATTGACGAGCTCTCGCTCATCGCCGACGACTGCACCATCAAGCCCGGCGCGCAGATCATCAACTCGGTGCTCGGCGAGGGCGTCCACGTCGAAGAGAAGGCGCGGGTCGAGAACTCGGTCGTCTGGCCGCACACGCGCATCGGCGCGGGCGCGCACCTCTCGAACGCGGTCGTCGGGCGCGGCTGCCACATCGGCCGCTCGGCGCTGGTCGGCGCGGGCGCCGTGCTCGGCGACAAGACGAGCCTCACCGACTACACGCAGACCGGGGGCGCGCTGTGACCGTGCGCCGCGAAGCATCCCGACGCCCATCCGCTTCGGCACCGACGGCTGGCGCGCCGTCATCGCCGACGGCTTCACCTTCGAGAACGTCGAGCGCGTCGCGCAGGCCTACGCCGACTTCATCAACCAGCAACCCCCCGCGGGCGGGGCCGAGCCTTCCGCGCAGAAGCAGGTCGTCGTCGGCTACGACCGACGCTTCCTCTCCGAACACTTCGCCGACGCGCGCTTCGGAAGTTCTGGCCGGCAACGGGATCGCGGTCGCGCTCTTCGACGCGGACGTGCCGACGCCGCTCGTCTCGTGGGCCGTGCGCGAGCGCGCCGCGGCCGGCGGCGTCGTCATCACGGCCTCGCACAACCCCGCGAACTTCAACGGCTTCAAGATCAAAGGCGCCGTGGGGCGGCAGCGCGACGCCCGAGACGACGGTCGCCGTCGAGGCGCTGTTGGACGCGCAGCCGCCGCAGACGGCGCGCTCTCGACACAGACGCTTCGTCGAATCTGGAAGCCGACGTCGAGAGCTATCGCGCGCAGGTCGCGTCGTATGTTGACCTTGAGCGTGCGCGCGCGCTGGAGGGTCGCGTCGTGGTTGACCCGATGCACGGCTCGGGCGGCCGCTGGGTCGAGAGTTTTCTGAAGGGCGGGCGGCTCAACGTCGAGACCATCCGCGGCGAGCGCGACACGCTCTTCGGCGGCGTCGCGCCCGAGCCCATCGACCGCAACCTCGCGCCGCTCAAGGAGCGCGTGCGCGAACGCCGCGCGCTCGTGGGCTTAGCCACCGACGGCGACGCCGACCGCGTCGGCGCCGTCAACGAGCTGGGCGAGACGATGACGATGCACGAGGTCGTGCCCCTCGTCCTCCTCCACCTCGCGCGCGTGCGCGGGCAGAGCGGCGGCATCGTCCGCACCTTCTCCCAGTCGGTGCTGCTCAAGCGCATCGCGGCGGCGCACAACCTCCCGCTCCACGAGACGCCCATCGGCTTCAAATACATCGCCGACCTCATGCTGCGCGAAGACATCCTCATCGGCGCGGAGGAGTCGGGCGGCATCGGCGTGCGCGGCCACATCCCCGAGCGCGACGGCATCCTCAACTCGCTCCTCTTCCTCGAAGCAATCGCCGCCGCGGGCAAGACGCCGACCGAGATGGTGCGCGAGATGCACCGCGAGTTCGGCGAATTCTACTTCGGCCGCCGCGACCTGCACATCGAAGTCGCGCGCGGGCTCGCGCTCGTCGAATCGCTCGGCGACGCGGCCGCCGGCCGCGGCCGGCCCGCTACGCCGTCGATTCGGTCGAGACGCTCGACGGCACGAAGCTCGTCTTCGGCGACGAGTCCTGGCTCCTCTTCCGGCAGTCCGGCACCGAGCCCGTCCTGCGCGTCTACTCGGAGGCAACCTCCGTCGAGAAGATGCAACGCGCTGCTCGACGAAGGCTGCCGCACTGGCCGAAAGTTTTCGACACTGAACTCATGCCCGAGCTACCCGAAGTCGAACTCGTCGCGCGCTCGCTCGACCGCCTCGTCTCCGGCCTCCGCATCGAGGCGGCGAAGCTCATCCGCCCGGGGCTCGCGCCCGAGAACACGCCGCGCGAGTTCGCGCGCGAGCTGCGCGGCGCGACGTTTCGAGAAGGTCGGGCGGCGCGGCAAGCACATCCTCGCCGAGCTGGATAACGGCCGCGTGCTCATCACGCACCTGCGCATGACGGGCCGCTTCCTCCTGCTGCCCGCACGCAAGCGCGCTGCCCGAAACACACGCACGCCGCTCTTCCATCTCGACGACGGCCGCCGCCTCGCCTTCACCGACCAGCGCCACTTCGGCCTGATGAAAGTCGTGCCCGCCGAACTTCTCGCCGACGCGCGCGAGCTGCGCGGCCTCGCGCCCGAGCCCTTCTCCGAAGAGTTCACGCCCGACTACCTCGCGGCCGTCTTCGCGCGCACGCAGCAGAACGCTCAAGGACGTGCTCCTCGACCAGACGAAGGTCACGGGGCTCGGCAACATCTACGCCGCCGAAGTGCTCCACCTCGCGCGCGTCAACCCCTTCTCGACCGCTTCACACTTACAACGCCGCGCAGGTCACGCGCCTCCACCACGTCCATCCTCGACGTGTTGGGCGAAGCGCTCGCGCACGGCTCCACGATGAACGTCGACCCCGAGAACATCGACGGCAGCTACTTCGGCGGCGGCGGCTACAACGGCCGCTGGCGCGTCTACGACCGCGAGGGCGAGCCCTGCCGCAAATGCCGCGACCCCATCCGCCGCATCACACACGCCGGCCGCTCCACCTACTTCTGCCCGCGCTGCCAGCTCGGCTAAATCGGGGTAAACTTGACAGACGCGGGCCGCGCGGCGTATAAGCGCCGTTGACATAAGACGTGGTGAGTTAAGGCGACTTGCGGCCACGTAAAATAAACAGCTAAACAGCTCGGCGCTTCCGCGCGCCGCCAACTTCTTAGACCGAAGTCCCGCGTTGTTTGGCGCGGGATATTTTTTTTGAGTATAGCTCAGACAATGATCTACTTTCCGAGAGCTTGATCGAGACCGACCACGTCACCGTCTTCGACGGGGCGATGGGGACGCAGTTGTACGCGAAGGGCGTCTACATCAACCGCTCGTACGACGAGCTGAATCTGACGAACCCCGACCTCGTGCGCGCCGTCCACGAGGAGTACGTGCGCGCGGGCGCCGAGGTGATCGAGACGAACACCTTCACGGCCACCGCGCACAAGCTCCAGCAGTACGGGCTCGAAGGCCGCCTGCGCGAGATCAACGCGACGGCCGCGCGGCTGGCGCGCGAGGCGGCGGGCGGGAGCTGCTACGTCGCGGGCGCGATGGGGCCGCTCGGCCTGCGCATCGAGCCGTACGGCCCGACCTCCTTCGACGAGGCCAAGGAACTCTTCAAGCAGCAGGCCGAGGCGCTCCTGGAAGGCGGCGTTGACCTCTTCGTCCTCGAAACCTTCTCCGACGTGTCCGAGGTGCGGCAGGCCATCCGCGCCGTGCGCGAGCTGTCCGACCTGCCCATCATCGCGCAGATGACCATCTCGCTCGACGGCAACACCTCGTTCGGCACGACGCCCGAGGTCTTCACCGCGCGGCTCGACGAGTGGGGCGCCGACGTCATCGGCCTCAACTGCGGCGTCGGCCCCGCCACGGTGCTGACGGCCATCGAGAAGATGCGCGCTCGTCACGACGAAGAAGCTCTCGGCGCAGCCGAACGCGGGCCTGCCGCGCGACGTGCAGGGCCGGCAGTTCTACATGTGCTCGCCCGAGTACATGGCGAAGTACGCGAAGCGTCTGATACAGGCCGGCGTCCGCTTCATCGGCGGCTGCTGCGGCACGACGCCCGCGCACATCAAGCTCATCTCCGACGCCGTCCGCCCGCTCTCGCCGCGCCACACGGGCGTCACCGGCAAGCTCGCCAGCGCCGCCGCGCGCGTCGAGGAGATTAAAGCAGGAGGAGATTCCGGTCATGCCGCTCGAAGAGCGCTCGAACTGGGGCCGCCGCCTCGCGCGCGGCGAGTTCGTGACGACCGTCGAGGTGCTGCCGCCCAAAGGCTGCGACGCGACGAAGACGCTGGAGAGCATCCGGCTCCTGAAGGAGGCGGGCGTCAACGCCGTCAACATCCCCGACGGCCCGCGCGCGCAGACGCGCATGAGCGCGCAGGCCACGGCCGTTCTCGTCGAGCGCGAGATCGGGCTTGAGTCGGTGCTCCACTACTGCTGCCGCGACCGCAACCTGCTCGGCATGATGTCCGACCTGCTCGGCGCGGCGGCGCTCGGCCTGCGCAACCTTCTGCTCATCACCGGCGACCCGCCGAAGATGGGGCCGTACCCGGACGCGACGGCCGTCTTCGACATCGACTCCATCGGCCTGACGAACATGGTCAACAAGCTCAACCACGGGCTCGACCTCGGCAACAACCCGATCGGGCACGCCGACCTCCTTCTGCATCGGCGTCGGCGTCAACCCCGGCGCGGTCAATCTGGACGAAGAGATCAAGCGCTTCGAGTGGAAGGTCGAGGCCGGCGCCGAGTTCGCCATCACGCAGCCGGTCTTCGACACCGAACAGCTCCGCGACTTCCTCAAGCGCATCGAGCACGTCCGCGTCCCCGTCGTCGCGGGCATCTGGCCGCTCGTCTCCTACCGCAACGCCGAGTTCCTCCACAACGAAGTGCCCGGCGTCCGCGTCACGCCCTCCATCATGGAGCGCATGCGCCTCGCCTCCGAGAAGGGCAAAGACGCCGCCCGCGACGAAGGACTCGCCATCGCCCGCGAATGCCTCCTCGACGTGCGCGACGCCATCCAGGGCGTCCAGGTCTCCGCCCCCTTCAACAACGTCAAATACGCCCTCGAAGTCTTCGAAGCGTCTCCCCGAATTCTCCGCGCTGAACAAAGAGGCCGGGCGAAGCAGCTGAGCGCGGACACACAGCTCCGACTCTAACGATTTAATCGCCGCACGCTCCTCTACCAAAGATGCGGGCGGCGGCTTTGACACACCTTGCCGCGCATCCGCGCCATGCATACGGCTTTAGTCCGCACTGGCGAAGTTTTCGCACGCACCGCGACGTTCTATGGCGTACCGCTCGTGGTCGGGTGTGCCTTCCGCTTCTGCCTGATTTTGTTCGATTCGGTCTCGATCATGGGCGCGAGGTCAGCGCTCAGCTCGAGGGCTTTTTTGAAGTCCTGTTCGGCCGCGGCGTCCAGACCTTTACGGAGTTTGGCGAGCCCGCGGTTGGCGTAGGCCGCGGCGAAGCTGGTGACGAAGGAGATGGCCTCGTCATAGTCGGCTATCGCGGCGTCGGCGTCGCCCTTCTTCTCGTAGGCGTTGCCGCGGTTGTGGAAGGCGGCCGCGTTACCGGGCCTGAGCTCGATGGCCCTGTTGTAGTCGCGCGATGGCCCCGTCGTAGTCGCCCGTTGCCGCACGAGCGATGCCGCGGCTGGTGTAGATCTCCGCGACGTTGGGTTTGGCGGCGAGGAATTTGTCGTAGTCGGCGATGGCCCCGGCGTAGTCGCCCCTCTTCGAGCGCAAGACGGCGCGGCTGTTGTACGCCGCGGTCTCCTGCGGGTTGAGCGAGATGGCCTTGTCGAAGTCTGCGAGCGCGCCGTCGTTGTCGCCCTTCCGGATGTGTGCGAGGCCGCGGCTGTAGTAGACGGCGGAGTTGTTCGGGTCGAGGGCGATGGCCTTGTTGAAGTCTGCGAGCGCGCCGTCGAAGTCGGCCTTCATGGCCTTGATGGCGCCGCGTCTGTAATACGGCCGGGCGTCGTTCGGGTTGAGGAGAATCGCCTTACCGTAGTCGTCGATGGCCGCGTCCAGTTGGGCCTTCTTCGCGCGCTCGACGCCGCGGTTGAAGTATTCGTCGGCCGTCTGCGGCTCCTTCTCCTGGGCCGCGGCCGCGCCGCAGAGCAGCAGAGAGATAGTCGCAACATACAACAGGCGGCGTATAAGCATTCATTCACTCCCGGGGCTTTAGATAAGGGCCGGCGGCCGTCCGTCTTTCCGCCGCGTGGTCCGCTGGATTCGGCGCCGTGATTATAGTGCATCCTTCATCGCGCTTCAAATATTCCTTGCCTTTCCGGCGCGAAGTTGTAGAATGCCGCGCACATTCGGTCAGGCCCACTCACGGCCTTGACCCGTCCGCTTCGCGGGAAGTGCCCTTCGGACTCTATACCTTCAACTGTTGACACGGTAAGCGGCCCGCCAGCCTCTCGCCTCTTCGCTTAAAGGAGGTCGGGCGTGCCCTCACGTCAAAGGCGTATCGCTCTCGCCGTTCTCTTCTCCGTCTCGCTCTGCCTGTTGGTCACGCGCGTCGGCTCGCAGGGCGCGGCCGTCGTCCGCGTCACGACAGACGCGGCCGGGCTCCATCAATCTCAACCCGACCATCAGCGGCGACGGGTCGCGCATCGCCTTCGAGACGAGCGCGGACCTTGCGGGAGTCGGCGCGGGCGCGGGCTTCAGACTCGTCTCTGCCGACACGACGCAGGCGCCGACGTTCAAAGAGTTGGCGCTCGCGCGTGCGCCCGCCCCCGCCCTCTCGCAGGACGGCGCGCGCGCGGCCTTCGCTTCCAACGCAGACCCTCTGGGCGAGAACCGCGACGGCGACTCCGAAATCTTCTTCCACGACGGAACACGTCTCAGGCAGTTGACGCACACCACGCCCGACGAGCCCGCGCGGCGCGCGGAACAGGGCTGTTTCCTTCCCTCGATCTCCGACGACGGCCGCCTCCTAGCCTTCACCTCCGACCGCGACCTCGTCGGGGAGAACGCAGGACTCGCACGGCAGATTTTTCTGCTCGGACACCTCGACGCAGAAGGTCGTCCAGATAACTCGCGCGGGCGTCGGCACGTCGGCGCGCGACGCGAAGTTGAGCGGCGACGGGTCGCGCGTCGCCTTCGTCCTCGACGTTGATCTCCGAAGAGCGGCTTGAGCGACCTGCTCGTCTATTCGGTTGCGAGCGGCGAGACGTTGACGGCCGCCGCGGGCGTGCAGTCTCTCGCGTTGACATACGGGCGTGCGTTGAGCGACGACGGGCTGCGCGTCGTCTACTCCGCGCGTGGAGCGAACGGCGCGACGCAGGTCTTCCTCCTCGACGGGCGCAACGGCCGGCTCGTGCGTCAGTTGACGCAACTCGGCACGCGCGCGTCGGACGTGCCCCTCAACCCGACCATCAGCGGCGACGGCAACCGCGTCGCCTACGCCACGCGCCGCAACGTCTCGGGCTTGAACCCGGACACGAGCGTCGAGCTTTACCTCCACGACATCCCATCGAACACGACCACGCGCATCACGGACGCGCCGGCCGCGGCCAACGCCGAAGTCGTCTCTTCGCTCGACGACGCGGGCGCGCGCGTCGTCTTCAACTTCCCGCGCGTGCTCTCGGAGCCCGACGTGCTCGGAAGAGTTTGAGGACGACTCCGAGATATACCTCGCGACCGTTGCCGCCGCGCGCACCATTCGGGACGGGGCTGCAACTCTTCAACGCCGCCGTCCCCGGCAAGACGCCGCCCGCGGGCGCGCTCGCGCCGGACTCCATCGCCGTCATCACGGGAAAGAACCTCGCGCTCACTTCCAGCTCACGCCGCGAGGCTCGGCGACGGCACGTTCCCGACGAACGTCGAGCAGCTCTCGGTCACGGTCGGCGGACGCGCGGCGCAGATATTTTTCGCCTCGCCGACGCAGTTGCAACTTCAAGCTGCCGGCCGCGCTCGGCGCGGGCGTCAACGAAGTCATCGTGCGCAACCCCGACGGCTTCGAAATCCGCGGCGAGGTCAACGTCGCGCACGCCGCGCCCGGCCTCTTCACGCTGACGGGGACGGGCGCGGGCGAGGCCGTGGC
Source organism: uncultured Acidobacteriota bacterium (assembly GCA_963726735.1). Lineage (GTDB taxonomy): Bacteria > Acidobacteriota > Blastocatellia > Pyrinomonadales > Pyrinomonadaceae > QHXN01. The sequence continues at coordinate 434,233 of CAVSDM010000015.1, read as the reverse complement.
GCTCGACAACACGACGCTGCGCCCCGGCCCTTTCGACGTGACGGACGCGGCCGGCGACCCGCGCCGCCTCATCATCTTCTGCACGGGGCTGCGCGACGCGGGCCACGTCGAAGCCCTCGTCGGCGGTCGCGCCGCGCGGGTCGAGGCCGTCGTCCCCTCACCCGACCTGCCCGGGCTCGACCAGCTACACATCGCGCTCACGTCGTCGATGAGAGGGGCGGGCGCGGCCGCGCTCGTCGTCCGCGCCGACGGCGCCGAGAGCAACCGCGCGACCCTGACTCTCACGCAACGGCGGCGCCGCCCGCGCGCGCCGCGCGTGTCGAAGTCAGTCCGGCTTCGGCCTCGATACCCGTCGGCGGCGAGATGCGATTCAAGGCGCGCGCCTTCGACGCGCTCGGCGAAGAGATTCCGAACCCTGTCTGTTGCGTTCGAGACGGAAGACGCGGGCGTCGCCGCGGTTGACGCGTCCGGCCTCGCCCGCGGAGTGGCGCAGGGCGTCACGGCCGTCAGGGCGAGCGTCGGCGAGACGACGAGTGTGGCGACGCTGCGTGTTGTCGAACGGACGCTCGTCATCAACGAGGTGCTGGCCGACCCGCCCGACGGAGCCGCGGGCGACGCGAACCACGACGGCGTCCGCGTCGGCGCCGAAGAGGAGTTCGTCGAGCTGGTCAACGGCTCGACTGACGCGCTCGACCTCTCAGGCTGGACGTTGCGCACGCGGACTCTGAGCGGGACGGCCGAGAGCGTCAGGCACACTTTCACGAAGGAGAGTCTGTTGCCCGGCGGGCGAGGCGCTCGTGCTCTTCGGCGGCGGAAGCCCCGACCCGCACGACCCCGTCTTCGGAGGCGCGCTCGTCTCGAAGGCGAGCGCGGGGTCGCTCTCGCTCACCAACGCGGGGCTTACGCTCGTCGTGCGCGACGGCGGCGGGCAACCTCGTCACGCAGTTCACCTACGGCACCGCGGGCGACAACTTCGGCGGCGACACGGTCAACGAATCCATCACGCGCTCGCCCGACATCGCGGGCGCCTACGCGCGCCACACCGACGCGAACGGCGCGCGCAGGTTCTCGCCCGGAAGGCGCGTTGACGGCGGCTTCTTCCTCGAACGCACGGGCCGTCTCACGCGCGTTGAGGTCGCGCCGGTTCAACAGACTGTCTTCGTCGGCGAGTCGGCCGACTTTCACGGCTCGTGCGTTCGACCAGTACGAGCGCGTGTTGAGAGGCGTGCGGTTTGACTTCAAGTCGAGCGACGCGGGCGTCGCAGAGCGTGGAGGGCATCGGCGTCGAGGCACCGGACGGCTCCGTCACTTTCGCCCTGCGAGGTCTGAGTCCGGGCTCGTCTAAGGTCAACGCGCACGCGAGCGCGGGCGACATCACCCTCGTCAGCGCCGACGCCGAGCTTATCGTCCGGACAGATGCCCGCCGAAGATTGTCCGCGTCGAAATATCGCCGCCCGCCCTCGCCCTCAACCGCGGCGGCACCGCGCAGCTCAACGCCAACGCTTACGACGAGAACGGACAGCCCGTCCCCGACGCTCCCATCAGTTGGAGTTCGGACGACGTGCCCGTCGCGACTGTCGATGTCTCCGGCCTGCTGCGCGCGTCCGGCGCGGGCACCGTTCGAGTCACGGCCACGACCCCCGACAACCGCGGCGCCGAAGTGTCCGCCCACGCTGAGGTGAGAGTCCTCGTCCCGCTCGTCATCAACGAACTCCTCGCCGACGTGCCGCCCGACGACACGGACACGACGCAGGTCGAGGGCGATGCGAACCGCGACGGCACGCGCAACGCGGACGACGACGAGTTCGTCGAGCTAATCAACACGTCCGACGCCCCGCTCGAACTGTCGGGGCTGCAAATCGCCGACGCGCACGGCGTCCGCTTCACCTTCCCCGAGCACACGACCGTCGAAGCCGGGCGGCCGCTCGTCATCTTCGGCGGCGGCGCGCCGCCGGCCGACGCCTTCGGCGGGGCACTCGTCTTCAAGACCGGCTCGCTCAGCCTCAACGACGGCGGCGACACGCTGACCCTCAAGCTCCCGCTCGCCGCCGAACGCACGTTCGTCGTCGCCACGCTCGCGTACGGCACCGGCGGCGCCGTCACCGCGCCGCGCGACCAATCTCTGACGCGCTCGCCCGACGCGGACGCGGGCTCTGCCGGCGGCGACTTCGACGCGCACACGCTGGCCTCGACCTCCGCCGGCCGCGCATACTCGCCCGGCCTGCGAGCCGACGGGACGCCCTTCGGCTCGCCGCGGCTCGCACGCGTCGAGGTCACACCCGCCGCGGCCACGCTCGACGTGGGCGGCAGGCTCGACTTCAACGCCCGCGCCTTCACGAGCAACAACGGGGTCGAGACGGAAGTTAACGGCGTCTTCTTCATCTGGTCTTCGGGCGACACGAAGCGGATGACGGTCGCGCCCGACGAAGGCTCGACGGTAAACGTCACGGCGCACGCGTCCGGCCCGGCCACTCTCTTCGCACGCGCCGGCGGCATCGAAGGCTCGGCCAACGTCAACGTCAACCCAACTCCCACCCCCACACCTACGCCGACCCCTACGCCTTCGCCAACTCCAACGCCAACTCCGACGCCAACTCCTACGCCTTCGCCGACACCTACGCCGACTCCGACTCCGACTCCGACACCAACACCAACACCGACACCGACTCCCACACCGATACCTACACCCACGTCAACTCCGTCCCCTTCACCTACGCCGACCACGACGCCGACGCCCACGTCAACGCCAACTCCTTCTCCGACGCCAACTCCTTCGAGTCCGACGCCTGCGCAGGCCGCGGTCGTCATCAGTCAGGTCTACGGCGGCGCCGGCTGCGGCACGGCGAACTGCTCGACTTACAGGAACGACTACATCGAGCTCTTCAACCGGGGGACGGCGGCGCAGTCGCTCAACGGCTGGTCTGTGCAGTATGCCGCGGCCGGGAAGCACTTCGTGGCAGGTCACGAGCCTGACGAACGTCACGCTCGCGCCCGGCCAGCGTTATCTGGTGCAGGGAGCCGGCAACGCGAACGGCGTCAGTTCGCTCCCGACTCCGGACGCGACGGGCTCGATCAACATGAGCGCGACGGCCGGCAAGGTCGCCCTCGTCAAGACGACGGCCGCTCTGTCCGGCTCGTGCCCTTCGGGGACGGACATCATCGACCTCGTCGGTTACGGCTCGTCGGCGAGTTGCTCCGAGACCGCGCCCGCGCCCGCGCCGGGCACGAACACCGCGGCCGTCAGGAAGGGCGACGGATGCACAGACACGGGCAACAACGCAGCGGACTTCGCGGCCGCTCCACCAAACCCGCGCAACACGTCGGCGCCCGCGCAGACGTGCCCTTCGACGCCCGCACAAAACGAGACGGGAGAGTCCTCCCCGTCTTCGGAGGCGACTCTCCCGCCACTCTTCAATCTTCTATACGCCTACGAGTTCAGCGCACCACGCCCGTCAGCGGGCTCGAAGCGCTGGCGTAGAGACGTTTGGGCATCCGCCCCGCCAGGTACGCGAGGCGGCCGGCCTCGACCGCGAGGCGCATGGCCGTAGCCATCCGCGCGGAGTCTTCGGCCTCCGCGATGGCCGTGTTCATCAGCACCGCGTCCACGCCCAACTCCATCGCCACCGCCGCGTCGCTCGCCGTGCCGACGCCCGCGTCCACGATGATGACGGCGTCGGGCAACTGCTCGCGCATGATCCGGAGGTTGGCGGGGTTCTGCACGCCGAGCCCCGAGCCGATGGGCGCGGCCAGAGGCATCACGGCCGCACAGCCCGCGTCGAGCAGCTTCTTCGCCATGATGAGGTCGTCGGAGAAGTATGGCAGCACTTTGAAGCCCTCGCGGACGAGCACGCGCGCGGCTTCGAGTGTCTGCTCGTTGTCGGGGAAGAGCGTCGTCTGGTCGCCGATGACTTCGAGCTTGACGAGGTCGGTCTGTAGAGCCTCGCGCGCGAGCCTCGCCGTGCGGACTGCCTCTTCGGCCGTGTAGCAGCCGGCCGTGTTGGGGAGGATGACGAGGTTCGGGTCGAGGTGGTCGAGGAACGACTCGGTCTTGCGGTCTAAGGGCACGCGGCGGACGGCCACCGTCACCATCTCCGCGCCCGACGCGCGGTGCGCCGCCTTCATCTCCTCGAAGCTCCGGTACTTCCCCGTCCCCACGATGAGACGCGACGCGAACACGCGCCCCGCGACCTCGAAAGTCTCCCTGTCTGCCTCAACCGCTGTGGACATTTTTGATGAGTGCTCTTTCTAAAAGATGACAGCCCGCCCTCGAAGAGTCGGCGGGCTCGCGCACAATTTACACCCTAACGTTTGGAAACAGAAATTAGCCGCCGCCGACGAAGTGGACGACCTCGACGCGGTCGCCGTCGTGGAGGCGCGTGGCGGGCCAGTCGGCGCGGCGGACAACGTCGCGGTTGAGTTCGACGGCGACGCGCTCGGGCGCGAGCGCGAGTTGTTCGACGAGGGAGAGCAGCGTCGTCCCCTCGGCCAGTTCCTTCGGCTCGCCGTTCAGCTCTACGCGCAAGCGCGGCCCCTTTCGTTCACTGGTGGATGATGCGCCGCATCTCGGCCGAATGTTCGCCCGCGACGGCGCGGATGATGATGGCCGCCCGGCCAGAGTTGAAGCGCGGGAGCAGAGCGCGGACGACGCCGACGCCGTGCGCGTCGGTCTCCGCCGTCACGATGATCGGGCGGAAGGAGGTGCCGAGGACTTTGACCGTCAGGTTGGCCCTGCCCACCGGCCTCTGGCCGTAAGTGCCGCGGCCGACGTAAATCTTGATCGTCACCAACTGCCCCGCGCGGAACTCGCCCTCGTCGTCGAGGAGGCTCAGGTAGATTTCGTCGGAGAGCTCTTCGGGCTCCTCCAGGACCACCGCTTCGAGGACCGGCACGACGGGGACGGGTGCGGGCGGCGCCTCGGGCGGGGCCTCTACCGTGGCGGCGGGCGCGGCCGTCTCCCTCGTCGTGGGCGCGATGCGGTAGTAGTCCATCGAGCCCATCTCCTCGGCGAGCGTCGAGAGGATGACCATGTCGGGCTCGGGCTTCGTCTTGACGCTGACGGGCGGCGCGGCCTCCGCCTTCAGGATTTGCGCGGGCGCGGGCGCGGGTACGGGTGGACGGCGGCGCTGCTCGCGGGGCGCGCGGCTCTTGCGACCGGAGGCGCGGCCGTTTCGACGGGCCGCGGCTTAGGCTCGACGGCGGGCGGGGCCGTCTCCTCCGGCGCGGGCGCTTCGGACTTCTTCCGGCGCTGGCGCGGCTTTGCGGACGCCCGCGGACGCCTCCGCCACCGGCATCGCGGCGCCGCCGTCGGGGCCGCTCATTCGCTTGAGGTCTTCGACGCGACCCTGCTTGATGGCGGCGCAGATGAGTTTGTGCTGGCGCTGGAGGCGCTCGGTCAGCACGCCCTCGTCGAAGCCCTTGCTGATGAGGTCGGCGTAAGGGGTGCGCTTGCTGGCGATGATGTGTCCGCCGACGTAGACGAGCGAAAGGATGAGCGGTGTGTCGAGCCCCTTGTCCTCCGTCTGGACGTGGTAGGTGACTCCGTCGTACGGGATGTCGGTGTTGAATCCGGTGATCACTGATCGCTTACGGAAGTCGTATGGGTGGCGCGGATTTGGCCGGTGCCTTCTGGCCTCCCCGGCGGGGGTAAAATCAAGTTAGCACAGCGCCGCGAAGCCGGTCAATCTCCTTGCAAAACAGGGCTTTGGGGCGCGGCGAAGGCGGCTTGACACGACCCGCGACGTGGACTAGGATTGCCCTTGTACCATGATTCTCAAACTCAAAAACGGCCGCTAGGGGGCCGCGTTTTCGGCGCAAGCTGACGGGAGGATAGTGTGTTCAGTCTGGCCGACTACCTGCCAATCGCGCTCATGTTCATCGTCGCCGTGGGCTTCGCCGCCGGCAACGTCCTGCTCTCGCAGCTCGTCGGCCAGCACAAGGCGACGCGCACGAAGACGATGCCCTACGAGTGCGGCAAAGACCCCGTGGGCTCTGCGCGCGAGCGGTTCTCGGTGAAGTTCTACCTCGTGGCGATGATCTTCATCCTCTTCGACATCGAGCTGATCTTCCTGCTGCCGTGGGCGGTCGTCTTCAAGAGCTTCGCGACGAGCGGGCTCGGCACGCTCATCTACGTCGAGATGATGACGTTCGTCGTGCTCCTCCTCGTCGGCTACGTCTACGTCAGGAAGAAGGGCATCCTGGAGTGGGGCGCGCGCGCGCGCGTCGAGGCCGAGGCGGAGGCGCGCACGCTGGAGTTGGCCGAAGAGCGCACGCGCGCGGCCGAGGCGCGGCACGCGGCGCCGGCGCGCGCCGCTTAGAGGGACTAGCAAGGGGTTACTTATGGGCTTAGAGAATTTCATCGCCGAGGCGCTGCCCGACATCATCACGACGCGGCTCGACTCGCTGGTCAACTGGGCGCGCAAGTCCAGTCTGTGGCCGGCGACCTTCGGGCTCGCCTGCTGCGCCATCGAGATGATGGCGACCACCGACTCGCGCCACGACCTCGCGCGCTTCGGCTCCGAGGTCTTCCGCGCCAGCCCGCGCCAGGCCGACGTGATGATCGTCTCGGGCCGCGTGTCGCGCAAGATGGCGCCGGTCCTGCGGCGCATCTACGACCAGATGCCCGAGCCGAAGTGGGTCATCTCGATGGGCGCGTGCGCCACCTCGGGCGGCGTCTTCGACAACTACGCCATCGTCCAGGGCGTGGACAAGATCGTGCCCGTGGACGTGTACATCCCCCGCTGCCCCCCCGCCCGGAAATGCTCATCCACGCCATCCTGATGCTTCAGCAGAAGGTGATGGGTGAGTCCCTGCGCGACCGCGACGACGTGCCGGCCGCAGAGGCTTACGAGGCCGTCCCGCCGGGCACGCTCCCCGCCGTCGGCGTCTCGGCCACCAACGAGGCCGCGGCCGAAGGCAAGCCTTCGCGCCCCTACACCATCGCCTCGCGCCACGAGCGCCGCAGGTCGAGCTAGAGCCGTAAATAGTGAATGGTAAATGGTGAATAGTTAAATCAGGTCCTGTCTATTCACCGTTTACCATTCACTATTTACCATTCACGGTTTTCATATGTCTCAAGACATCGAACGCGAGAAAGAGATCGCCGCCGGGAAGCGCGCGGCCACTTCGTACCCGTTGCCGCCGGCCGAACTGATTGCGGCGCTGCGGGGTGAGCACGAGGGCTGGGTCTCGGAGGTCGTCGAAGCTTTCGGCGAGTTGACGCTGCTCGTGCCGCGCGAACAGATCGCGGCCGTCTGCGCGCACTTGAAGACGGCGCCGGGCTTCGAGTTCGACATGCTCGCGGACATCACGGGCGCCGACCGCGGCCCCGAAGAGGAGCCGCGCTTCGAGGTCAACTACCATCTCTTCTCGACGAAGCGCTACCACCGCGTGCGCCTGAAAGTCCTGCTGAATCAGGAGGACACGCACGTCCCCACGGTGACGACCGTCTGGCGCACGGCCAACTGGCACGAGCGCGAGACCTTCGACATGTTCGGCGTCATCTTCGAAGGACACCCGGACCTGCGGCGCATCCTCCTGCCCGACGACTGGCAGGGGCACGCGCTCAGGAAAGACTTCCCGCTGCGCGGCTACGAGCCGTACAGCCTGACTTGATTGAAGGGCCGGCGGAGCCTTGATGAACCCGAACCCAGCGCCGTTTAGCGGCTCATTTCAGCAGCCGCCCCAGCAGCCGCAGCAGCAGAAGGGCTGTCTGGGCCGGAACTGGAAGTGGATGCTCCCGGCCGGCTGCCTCGGGTTGATACTCGCGGGGGTCTCGCTCGTCGGCGGCATCGTCTTCGTGGCGATGTCGGCGATCAAGTCTTCCGAGGTCTATCAGGGCGCGCTCAAGGTCGTGCAGACGCACCCGGCGGCCGTCGAGCGGCTCGGCGAGCCGATCAAGGACGGCTGGTTCGTCACCGGGCAACATCAAGGTCGATGGCGGGGGCGGTCACGCGAACTTCGAGATTCCCGTCTCAGGCCCGAAGGGCTCGGGGACGCTCCACGTCAGGGCGGTCAGCCCCGACGGCACTTGGATGTACGAGCGGCTCGACCTCGCCGCGGGCGGCGAGACCGTCTCGCTGCTCGACCGCAACGTCGTGCAGCCGCCTACCGGCTCGACGGTTGACGTTGAAGAGGACGCCGACGGCTCCAACGGCGACGCACCCGAAGACGCGACCGGCGAGGAGGCCGACGCGGCCGAAGACGGTCAGAGCGTCTCGGGCGGCGTGCTCAACGGCAAGGCTGTCAGCAGGCCGCAGCCGCCCTACCCGCCCGCGGCGAGGGCCGCGCGCGCGCAGGGCGCGGTGGTCGTGCAGGTGACGGTTGACGAGACGGGGGGCGTCACTTCGGCGAAGGCCGTCTCGGGGCACCCGCTGCTGCGCGCGGCGGCGGAGGCGGCCGCGAAGCAGGCGAAGTTCTCGCCGACGCTCTTGAGCGGGAAGCCGGTCAAGGTCTCCGGCGTGCTGACTTATAACTTCGTGCTCGAACAGTAGTGACGATCAGAGAAGACACGGCATGAGTGCATCAACGACAAACCTGCCGCCCGCGTTCGAGGTGGTAGACCGGCCGCTCGACACGCAGATGACCATCTCGTTCGGGCCGCAGCACCCGTCCACGCACGGCGTGCTGCGGCTCGAACTCGTCCTCGACGGCGAGATGGTCGTCAAGTGCGTGCCCGACATCGGCTACCTGCACACGGGGATGGAGAAGCTCTTCGAGTACAAGAAGTACCAGCAGGGCATCGTCATCACCGACCGCATGGACTACCTCAACCCGCTGGGGAACAACCTCGCCTACTGCATGGCGGTGGAGAAGCTGCTCGGGCTTGAGATACCCGAGCGCGCGCAGGTCATCCGCGTGCTGATGTGCGAGTTGCAGCGCATCGCCTCGCACATGGTCTGGCTCGGCACGCACGCCTTAGACATCGGCGCGATGACGGTCTTCTTCTACTGCTTTCGCCAGCGCGAGCGCATTCTTAATTTAATCGAAGCCGCCTCGGGCGAGCGCATGACGCCCAGCTACTTCCGCATCGGCGGCCTGATGATGGACTTGCCCGCGGGCTTCGACCAGCGCTGCAAGCAGTTCACCGAAGACTTCCCCGCCGCGGTCGAGGAGTGGCACGACCTCCTCTCGGGCAACCGCATCTTCCAGAACCGCACGAAGGGCGTCGGCATCATCTCGGCCGAGGACGCCATCGACTGGGGCTTGACCGGGCCTTCTTTAAGAGGCAGCGGCGTCCCTTTGGACATCCGCCGCGCCAACCCCTACTGCGGCTACGAGACCTACGAGTTCGAGGTGCCGGTCGAGCAGGGCTGCGACGTGTGGTCGCGCTACATGGTGCGGATGCGCGAGATGATCGAGTCGAACAAAATCATCAAGCAGGCGCTCGCGCGACTGCGCCCCGGCCCCATCAAGGCCGACGCGCCGAAGGTCGTGCTGCCCGAGCGCGAGGCGATGAAGACGCACATGGACGCGCTCATCCATCACTTCCTGATCGTCGCCGAGGGCTTCAACGTCCCCGCCGGCGAGGTCTACCAGCCCATCGAGGGCTCGAAGGGCGAGCTGGGCGTCTACGTCAAGAGTGACGGCGGCCCTAAGCCCGCGCGCGTCCACGTCCGCGGCCCTTCATTCGTCAACCTCTCCGCCCTGCCCGACATGGTCAGGGGCGAGATGGTCGCCGACGTGGTCGCCGTCATCGGCTCGATTGACATCGTGCTCGGGGAAATAGACCGTTAGCGAATAGTAGATGGTAAATGGCGAATAGAAGCTTGAGCGGCCTCTTACCACCATCGACCATTTACCATCTGACCATTTACCAATCATGAGTCAGCAGTTCACACCGAACAACCCGCTGCCGCAGGGGGCGAAGGTGCCGCAGGAGATCGCGGTCTTCTCGCCCGAGGTCGAGGCGGAGATGGACTGGCACTTGGCGAAGTACCCGGTCAAGCGCTCGGCCATCCTGCCGCTGATGTTCATCGTGCAGCGCGAGCGCGGCGGCCAGCTCGACCCGCCGGGCGTGGCCTACCTGGCCGACCGCCTCGGCGTGCGCATCACGGACATCTGGGAGGTCGCGACCTTCTACTCGATGATAAATACCGAGCCGGTCGGTAAGTATCATCTGCAAGTTTGCAAGACGCTCTCGTGCAAGATCATGGGCGCGGGCCGCGTGACGGCGAAGTGCACGGAGCGGCTCGGCATCAAGCCGGGTCAGACGACCGAGGACGGGCAGTTCTCGCTCTCCGAGGTCGAGTGCCTCGGCTCCTGCGGCACGGCGCCGATGATGCAGATCGGCTTCGACTACTACGAGAACCTGACCGACGAGAAGGTTGACGAGGTCATCGACAAGTGCCGGAGCGGCGAGTTGTCGAACGGCGTGCGGTAGCAAAGATTATGTTTATCGGGGCGATAGGCTGCGAGCCTTTACAACTGCGGCGGGTGCTTCTGGACAACTCCGCCTCGCTCGACGTGTACCGCGCGAACGGCGGTTACGAGGCGCTGCGGAAAGTCCTCGACGGCATGTCGCCCGACGACGTGATCGGCGAGGTCAAGAAGTCTGCGCTCCGCGGGCCGCGGCGGCGCGGGCTTCCCGACGGGGATGAAGTGGGGCTTCGTGCCCAAAGACTCGCCGAAGCCGAAGTACGTCGTCTGCAACGCCGACGAGTCGGAGCCGGGCACCTTCAAAGACCGCTACCTGATGGAGCGCGACCCGCACATGCTCATCGAGGGCATGTTGATCGCCGCCTACGCCCTCGGCGCGCGCACCAACTACATCTACACGCGCGGCGAGTACCGCTACCTCATCGAGATTATGGACGTGGCGCTCGCAGAGGCGCGCGCCGCGGGCCTCCTCGGCGAGAAGATTCTCGGCACCGACTTCGACTGCGAAATCTACACGCACACCGGCGCGGGCGCTTACATCTGCGGCGAGGAGACGGCGCTGCTCAACTCGCTCGAAGGCTTGCGCGGCCACCCGCGTATGAAGCCCCCCTTCCCGGCGGTCGCGGGCCTCTACGGCTGCCCGACCGTCGTCAACAACGTCGAGACCCTGACGGCCGTGCCCGACATCATCAAGATGGGCGGCGAGGCTTGGCAGAAGTTGGGGACGGAGAAGAGCGGCGGGACGAAGGTCTGGAGCGTCTCGGGCCACGTCAACCGCCCCGGCGTCTACGAGCTGCCGATGGGCTACGCCCACATGGAGAAGTTCATCCATCGAGGACTGCGGCGGGATGCTCGGCGGGCGGAAGTTGAAGGCCGTCATCCCCGGCGGCTCTTCGGTCTACATCATGCCCGCGTCCGACATCGAGGGTAAGGACGTGCGGATGGACTACGAGGGGCTGGTCGCGGCCGGCTCGATGGTCGGCTCGGGCGGCTTCATCGTGATGGACGAGACCGTGGACGTGTTCGAGTCCACGAAGAACCTGACCGAGTTCTACAAGCACGAGTCCTGCGGCTGGTGCACGCCCTGCCGCGAGGGCACCGACTGGCTCGTCAAGGTCTTCAAGCGCATCGAGGCGGGCGAGGGCCGCCCCGACGACGCGCAACTCCTCTTAGACATCGTGGACAACATCGAGGGCAAATCCTTCTGCCCGCTCGGCGACGCCGCGTCGTGGCCCATCCAGTCGGCCATCAAGAAGTTTCCGGAAGACTTCCGCCGCAAGGTCTTGAACGGCAACGGCCACGCCAGGGAAGGACTGCCGACGGCTTAATGTCGCGCGTTGGAGTATCGAAGATGAAAAGTCTCCTCCGCATCATCGCCCTGACCGGCTGCGTCGCTTCCCTGCCGGCCGCGCCCACGGCGGCGGCGACGCGGGCGACGCCCGCCGCCGCGCAGTGCCGCGGCACCGACCGCATCATCCCCAAGCAGCTCAGGTTCGCGCGGGGCCGCACGACCGCCGTCATCAAGGACACGGTCCGCCTCTGCACCGCGCACGAATATCACCTGCGGCGCGACCGGCGGCCAGACGATGAGCGTCAACCTCGCGACCGGCAAGCGCACGAGCTTTACCATCTACGCCCCCTCGGGCGACATCATCGAGGGCGCCGACGGCGTTAAGGACTGGAGCGGCGAATCTGCCGGAGACGGGCGCAGTACGTCATCAACGTCAGCACCGACGCCACCGCCGCCTACACGCTCGAAGTGACGATCAGGTGAACCGAATTTGAAAGCGGTACTGGTTTAAATCAACATGCCGGCAGAATTAGTCAAGGTCACAATCAACGGGCAGGAGTTGCAGGTCGAGAAGGGCGCGCGGCTGATTGACGTGTGCCGCGAGAACGACTACTCGATCCCCTCCTTCTGCTACTACGCCGACCTCGCGCTTCAGGCTTCGTGCCGGATGTGCCTGGTGCGCATCGAGAAGATGCCGAAGCTCCAGACCTCCTGCACCATCACCTGCACGGACGGGATGGTCGTCACGACGCAGTCCGAGGAGATCGAGAAGGCGCAGCGCGGGATGGTCGAGTTCCTGCTCGCCAACCACCCGCTCGACTGCCCCGTCTGCGACCGCGGCGGCGAGTGCGAGTTGCAGGAGATGGTCTTCGACTGGGGCAACCTCGAAGAGCGCTTCACGGAGCGGAAGAACTACGCGCCCGAGAAGTTCCTCTCGCCCGATCGTCGCCAACGACCCGCAGCGCTGCATCCTCTGTAAGCGCTGCACGCGCGTCTGCGACGAGTGGATGGGCGAGGACGCCATCGAGGCCGGCGGGCGCGGCGCGCACACCGTCATCGGCACCTACGGCGGCTGGCTCAACTGCTCGCAGTGCGGCAACTGCATCGAGGTCTGCCCGACGGGGACGCTGCTCGACGCGACCTACAGGCACCAGACGCGGCCGTGGGAGCTGAACCGCACGACTTCGACCTGCTCGTTCTGCTCCGACGGCTGCCAGCTCTCGGTCGGCTCGCGGCGCGGCGAGGTGATGCGCGTCGTCGCGCGCGACCGCTACGTCAACGGGCACAACGGCGAGTTCCTCTGCATCAAGGGTCGCTTCGCGCACCCGTTCGTCAACCACGAGGAGCGTCTGCGCACGCCGCTCGTCCGCTACAAGAAGGGCGGCCGGCTCGTGCCCGCGACGTGGGAGGAGGCCGTCCGGTTCGCGTCGGAGAAACTTAAAGAGGTTATTGCTGCGCACGGCGGCAACTCGGTCGGCGTCGTCGGGAGCCCGCGTCTGACGAACGAGTCGAACTGGGCGCTCCTCAAGTTCGCGCGCGAGGTGCTGGGCACGGACAAGTACACGGCGTCCGAGGCGTTCTCGCTCGTCCCCTTCTTCGAGAACCTGTCGGCGCCCATCGCCACGCACCGCGACATACGTCACGCCAAGACCATCGTCCTCATCGGCGGCGAGCCCGAGGAGTTGCAGCCCCTGACGGGGCGTGCGATTCGTCAGGCCGTCCGCAACGGCGGCGCCAAGCTCGTCATCGTCAACAGCATGCCCGATCCGGCTCAAGCAGCAGGCCGCGCAGTTCATACACGTCCGCCCCGGCTCGGAGGACGCGGCCGTGCTCGCGCTCGCCTCGCCCGGCGACGCCGACGCCGCGGCGCGCAAGCTCGGCGTCGAGGCCGACGAACTGGCGAGGGCCAGCCAGCTTATCAGCGAGACCGCGGGCGACGTGGTCGTCCTCTTCGGCGGCGAGTTGAGCGCCGAGGCGCAAGCGGTGCTCGCGCGCATGCCTTCGGCCTTCGGCGAGAAGGAGGGGCGCCGCTTCCTCCTGCACCCGCTGCCGCTCTTCAACAACAGCGTCGGCTGTCACGACCTCGGCCTGATGTCGGGCGCCTACAACCCGCTCGAAGTCCTCGACGCGGCGGGCACCGACGTGCGCGCCCTCTACGTCGCCGGGGGCTTCCTGCCCGCGCACCTCGAAGGGCGCGAAGAGGCGCTTAACGAAACTCGACCTGCTCATCGTGCAGGAGCTGTTCCTGACCGAGACGGCGCTGGCGGCCGACGTGATCTTCCCCGCCGCCTCGTTCGCGGAGGTGGACGGGACGTTCACGAACAACGGCGGGCTCGTCCAGCGCGTGCGCCAGTCGATCTCGCCCGTGCACCAGTCGAAGCCCGACTGGGCCATCACGTCGCAGCTCGCCGCCGCGCTCGGCCGAGACCTCGGCTTCCAGATGTCTTCGAGCAACATCTTCCTTGAGATCGCGCGCAGCGTCCCGCGCTTACGAGGGCCTGCGCTACCCGCTGCTCAAGGACGAGTCGAAGCCCGTCGCAGGTCAAGCACGCGCAGGCCGCGGGCGGCGACGGCGCGTCGCTCATCGGCTCTCTGCGCGACGCGGTCTCCGAGCTTGAAGAGACCGGCGACAAGCTCGAACAGACGCCCCCGGTCGGGCACGAGCTGTTCAAGCTCGGCGTGCTGACGAGCAAGGTGCCGCAGTTCCACCTGCTCGCCGCCGGCAACCCCGAGCCCGAGAGCGTGCTCATCTCCCCCCTCTACCAGATAACCGTTGACCCCGCGCTCCGGCGCGCGTCGGCCGCGGGAGACTGAAAGGAGTGAATGTGAATAGTAAATGGTGAATAGTCGTTGAGAGCCGCAGCGTGAAGGATTACGGCGCGGTCTCGCATACGCTCGAATCACCATTCACCATTCACCATTCACCATTTACTAAACCTATGGACTGGCTATCCAACCAAATCGGGGCGGACTGGGCGCGCGCGTTGGCGCAGTTCGTCGGCATCAACGTCGGGTTCGTCGTCGTGCTGATGATCGTGGCCTACACGGTGCTGGCCGAGCGGCGCGTGCTGGGGTTCATACAGGGGCGGCTGGGGCCGAACCGCGTGGGGCCGGGCGGGCTCTTCCAGCCGTTCGCCGACCTCCTGAAGTTCATCTTCAAGGAGGAGATCACGCCCTCGGCCTCGACGCGCTTCGTCTACTTCCTGGCGCCCATCATCGCCATCACGGCGGCGCTGATGCCGATCATCGTCTACCCGTTCGGGCCGGTGGTCTGGCTGCCCTTCATCGGCGAGTTCCCGCTCGTCATCGCGCGCTTCGACATCGCGCTGCTCTACGTCTTAGGCATCACCTCGGTCGGCGTCTACGGCGTGGCGCTGGCGGGCTGGTCTTCCAACTCGAAGTACAGCCTGATGGGCAGCCTCCGCGCGGCGGCGCAGATGATCTCGTACGAGCTGTCGCTCGGGCTCTCGCTCGTCGGCGTCGTGCTGATGTCGGGGACGCTCGACCTCTACTCCATCGTCGAGCAGCAGGGCGGATGGTACGGGCTGCGCTGGAACCTGTGGGACGTGAACCGCTTCCCGCAGGTCATCGGGTTCATCACGTACCTCATCTCGGCCATCGCCGAGACGAACCGCGTGCCGTTCGACCTGCCCGAGGCCGAGACCGAGCTGGTCGCGGGCTTCCACACGGAGTACTCCGCCCTGAAGTTCGCGCTCTTCTTCATGGCCGAGTACGTCAACATGTTCACGGTCTCGATGCTGGCCACGACCCTCTTCTTAGGCGGCTGGCAGGGGCCGTTCGTGGACGTGTTCCCGTGGCTCGGCATCGTGTGGTTCCTGCTCAAGGTCGTCTTCTTCCTCTTCCTCTACATCTGGCTGCGCGGGACTCTGCCGCGCTTCCGCTTCGACCAGTTGATGAACTTCGGCTGGAAGTTCCTGCTGCCGGTCGCCATCGTCAACGTCATCCTGACGGCGACCGTCCTGTTCTTCCGTTGGAGTCGATAAGCGATGTTGAATCTGCTCCCGAGCATACCGCAACTGCTCTTCGTGCTCTTCGGCGCGATGGCCCTCGGGTGCGCCGTGGCGATGGTGGCGCAGCGCAACCCGCTCTACAGCGCCATCTCGCTGGTCGGCGTCTTCGTCTCGCTCGCGTGCCTGTACCTGACGCTCCAGGCGCCGTTCATCGCGGCCATTCAGGTCATCGTCTACGCGGGCGCGATCATGGTGCTCGTCGTCTTCGTCATCATGCTCCTCAACGTCGAGGAGGAGGTGCGGCGCCCCCTGCGGCTGACCTACCTCATCCCCGTCGGGGTGCTTCTGGCGGCGGTGCTCGTCGGCGAGGCAGCCTTCATGCTCCAGCTCGGCAACAGCGGCCCGCCGGGCTTCGAGCCCGCGCAGGCCGCGGGCTCGGACGTGGGGCTGACGGCCTCCATCGGGACCGGGATGTTCACGAAGTACCTGCTGCCCTTCGAGATCACCTCGGTGCTCATCCTGATGGCGCTCGTCGGCGCGATCACTCTGGCGCGGCAGGGGCGCACGCCGCTTCTGGCCGCGCCCGGCAACGTGACCGAAGAGCCGGCGGTGCTGACGGCGGGCGGCGAACTCGCGCTCAAGCCGGGCGACACCGCGGCCACGGGCCGCGCGTACGCGCGCGAGCAGATCCGGAGCGGCGACGCGGCCGCGCCCTCGAACATTTCGCGAGAGGAGGAGGGGCGATGATTCCCTTGACGTGGTACCTCGCGCTCTCGGCCGTGCTGTTCACCATCGGCGTGGTCGGCGTCATCGTCAAGCGCAACGCCATCCAGATGTTCATGTGCATCGAGCTGATGCTCAACGCCGTGAACCTGACGTTCGTCGCCTTCTCCAGCTACTTCGGCGACGTGACGGGGCAGCTCTTCGTCTTCATCGTGATGACGGTCGCGGCCGCCGAGGCCGCCGTCGGACTCGGCATCATCATCGCCATCTTCCGCAACCGCGAGTCGCTCGACGTGGACGACGCGAGCATCTTGAGAGACTGTAAAGTGGTATGACGAATCACTTGCTCTCCGTCGTCGTGTTCGCGCCGCTCGTGGGCGCGCTGGTCTGCTGGCTGGTCGGGCGCAGGGTGCGCAGCGAGTCGCTCATCGGCGCGGTGGCGTGCGGGTCGGTCGCGGTCTCGGCCGTCTGCGCCTTCGTCGTCGCGTTCACGGGCGAGGGCGGCGGCGCGCTCAGGAACCCTTCGGCGGCGCCCGTCTTCAGCCACCTCTGGACGTGGATTCAGGTCGGCAGTTTCCGCGCCGACTACGGCTTCGCGATGGACAGGCTCTCGGGCGTCTACGCCTGCTTCATCACGTTCGTCGGCTTCCTCATACACCTCTTCGCCACGGGCTACATGCACGGCGACCGCGGGTTCTATCGCTTCTTCGCGTACCTGAACCTGTTCATGTTCATGATGCTGACGCTCGTGCTCGGCGACAACCTGCTCCTGATGTTCGTCGGGTGGGAGGGCGTCGGCCTCTGCTCGTACCTGCTCATCGGCTACTACACGGACAGGAAAGAGGCGGGCGACGCGGCGAAGAAGGCTTTCGTCGCCAACCGCATCGGCGACTGGGGCGTCGTCCTCGGCATCATGCTCGTCTTCTGGCTGACGGCCGGGGCGGGCCACCCCTCGATCAGCTACTTCGACAAGTCGCTCGACGTGCTCGGCACGAGCGGCGGCCCCGAAGTCGTGAGCGCGTTGAAGACCATCGGCGGGATGGCCGTCGATGGGTTCGGCTGGCACTGGATTTTCGCGGGCGGCATCACTTCGGCGGCAGTGCTGCTCTTCATCGGCGCGACGGGCAAGTCGGCGCAGATCCCGTTGTACGTCTGGCTGCCGGACGCGATGGCGGGGCCGACGCCCGTCTCGGCGCTCATCCACGCGGCGACGATGGTCACGGCGGGCGTCTACATGGTCGTCCGCTGCTCGGCCGTCTTCTCGCACGCGCCGACGGCGCTCTTCATCATGGCGGTCATCGGCGCGGCCACCGCCATCTTCGCCGCGACGATCGGAATCGCGCAGAACGACATCAAGAAGGTTCTGGCTTATTCGACGGTCTCGCAGCTCGGCTACATGTTCCTCGCGTGCGGCGTGGGCGCGTACGTCGCGGCCATCTTCCACGTGATGACGCACGCCTTCTTCAAGGCGCTCCTCTTCCTCGGCTCCGGCTCGGTCATCCACGGGATGCACCACGAGCAGGACATGCGGCGGATGGGCGGACTCAAGAAGTACATGCCCGTCACCTTCGCGACGATGGCGACGGGCTGGCTCGCCATCAGCGGCTTCCCGCTCCTCTCGGGCTTCTTCTCGAAGGACGAGATTCTGTGGAAGACGTGGAGCACGGAGACTCTGGGCACGGCCGGCATCGGCAAAATTCTGTGGGTCGTCGGCATCATCACGGCGGGCTTGACGGCCGTCTACATGACGCGTCTGATGGTGATGACCTTCTGGGGCTCGGAGCGCTTCCGCGAGGCGCACGCGGGCGGCGAGGCCGACGAGGCACACGCGCACGCTTACGACGAAGGACGAGGGCCGCACGACGCGCACACGCCCTCCGAGGGCGACCGCCCGCACCACGCGCCGGGCGATGCGATTAACGCTCACGCGCACCACGCCGACCACCACGGCTCACATAATGCGGCCGCGGACTTTGAGGACGAAGAGGAAGCGCACGAGGAGCACCACCACGGCCCCGTCGAACCGCACGAGTCGCCGTGGGTGATGACGGTGCCGCTGGTCGTGCTCGCGTTTCTCTCGGTCGTCGGCGGCTGGGTCGGCATCCCTTACGCCCTGAGCGGCGGCGCCGTCTCCAACTACTTCGAGCACACGCTGGAGCCGGTCGTCGCGCACGCGCCCGAGGTCGGCGAAGCGACTGCGCACGGCGGCGGCGCGGCGGCCACGCACGCGGCGGGCGCGACGGCCCAAGCACCTCCGGCCCACGGCAACGAGGGCTCTCTGCCGCAGTCGGTCGGCGAGGGCGAGGCCGGGCACGGCGCGCCCGCGGGTCACGGGGCGGCGGCCGGGCCGGCCGGGCACGCGCACGACCCGAACGAGGTCTTCTGGGAGCGTGTCTTTACGGGCATCTCCATCGCCGTCGGCCTGCTCGGCATCGGCATCGGCTGGGCGCTCTTCTCGAAGTGGCCGCTGATGAAGATGCCGCGGCTGCTTGAGCACAAGTACAAGATTGACGAGTTCTATAACGCCGTCATCATCAACCCCCTCAAGGCGTTCTCGCGCGAGGGGCTGTGGCGCTTCTTCGACGTGGGCGTCATCGACGGTTTCGTCAACGGGCTCGGGCGCGGGACGGCCGCGCTCGGCGGGGTGCTGCGCTATCTACAGGCGGGCTTCGTCCGCTCCTACGCGGCCATCATTTTGGTCGGCGCGCTGGCCGTCCTCGGCTACTTCGCCTGGAACGCCTGGCAGCTCGCACGGTAAAAGAACATGCAGCCATACCTGCTCACCGTACTCATCCTTCTGCCCTTCGTCGGCGCGCTGGCGCTCGCCGCGCACGGCCTCTTCGCGCCGTACGCGGACGCCAAACACTACCGCTGGATCGCGCTCCTCTTCTCGGTGGTGACGTTCGCGGCCTCGCTGCTGCTGCTCTCGCAGCCCGTGGGGTTGGGGCCGGGCGGCGCGTTCCACTTCGTGCAGGACGTGCCGTGGGTCGGCTCCATCGGCGCGCACTACCACGTCGGCGTGGACGGCATCAGCCTGTGGCTCGTGATTTTGACGACGCTGCTGCTGCCCATCTCGATCCTGTCGTCGTGGAACGCGGTCGAGAAGCGGCCGATGGCCTTCTTCGCCTTCCTGCTGCTCTTAGAGTCGGCGATGATCGGCGTCTTCGTCTCGCTCGACCTGCTGCTCTTCTACCTCTTCTTCGAGGCGTCGCTCGTCCCGATGTTCTTCCTCATCGGGGCCTGGGGCGGCGAGCGCAGGCTCTACGCGGCGGTCAAGTTCTTCATCTACACGGCGGTGGGGAGCCTCCTGATGCTGGCCGGCATCATCTGGCTCTGGTACCTCTTCTCGCAAATCCCCGGCGAGACCGGCGGCACGTTCGACTACGTGCGGCTGCTCGACGCCGTCCAGCAGGGCAGGATTTCTTTGACCTCGGGCAGCGTCGCCACGCGCGAGCAGTTCGTCCTCTTCATCCTCTTCGCGCTCGCCTTCAGCGTCAAGATACCTTTGTGGCCCGTCCACACGTGGCTGCCGGACGCGCACACGGAGGCGCCGACGGCCGGCTCCGTCATCCTCGCCGGCGTGCTGCTGAAGATGGGGACGTACGGGCTGATGCGCTTCAACTTCACGCTCTTCCCCGAGATGTCGCGCGAGGCGGCGCCCTTCTTCGTCGTGCTCGCCGTCATCGGCATCATCTACGGCGCGCTCGTCGCGATGGTGCAGCCCGACGTGAAAAGGCTCGTGGCCTACTCGTCGGTGAGCCACATGGGTTTCGTCGTGCTCGGCATGTTCAGCTTCACCGAGTGGGGCATGCAGGGCGCGCTCTACCAGATGTTGAACCACGGCGTCTCGACCGGCGCGCTCTTCCTGCTGGTCGGCATGATCTACGAGCGGCGGCACACGCGCATGATCTCTGAGTTCGGCGGCCTGTCGAAGCCGATGCCGATCTTCGCCACGCTCTTCGTCTTCACGTCGCTCTCGTCGGTGGGGCTGCCGCTTCTCAACGGGTTCGTGGGCGAGTTCCTCATCATGTTCGGCTTCTGGAACTCCGACCCGGCCGTCACCAACGTTTCGAGGAGCTGGCTGGTGACGATGCTGGCGGCGACGGGCGTCATCTGGGCGGCCGTCTACATGCTCTGGATGTTGCAGCGCGTGCTGTTCGGGCGCGTGACCAACCCCGAGAACCGCAGGCTCGCCGACTTGAACTGGCGCGAGATAGGTCTGCTCGCGCCGCTGCTCGTGCTGATGCTCTACATGGGCGCCTACCCGCGCCCGTTCCTCGCGCGGGCGCGCGCGAGCGTCGAGGCCGTCCGCGCGCGCGTCGTCGCCGGCGGCTCGCAGGGCGTCTTCCACGCCGAGGCGCGGGAGACGAAATAAACGTGATGCGTCGCCTGACCGGAACCCTCTTCGCGCTCGTCCTCCTGTTCGCCGCCGCCGACGCGCGCGCGCAGGAGAAGAACGCGCCTACTCCTTTAACGAACGGCGACGGCTTCCGGCTGAAGGGTTTGGACGGGAAGTTCTACGACACTTCGGAGATGCGCGGGGCCGTGCTGGTCGTCTCGTTCGGCGCGACGTGGTGCGTGCCGTGCACTTGGGAGCAGGTCGCGGTCGAGGAGTTGAAGGTCGAGTACGCGGGCAAGCCCGTCCGCTTCCTCTGGGTCAGCATCGAGGAGACGAAACGCGTCTCGAACAACATCCTGCGCCACTACGCGAAGGAGCGGCGGATGACCGTCCCCGTCCTGCGCGACCCCGGCGGCGTGGCGCTGGCGCAGTACGAGCGGACCGGCACGCGCATCCCCGTCGTCGTCTTCTTCGACGCCGAGGGGCGCGTGAGCGGCCCGGCGCACAGGGGGATGCCGCAGGACATCACCGTCTACAAGCAGTTGGTACGCGAACGCGTCAACGCGCTCCTCGCCGCGCGCCCCGGCGGCGGGGCCGGGGGCCGAGAAGAATAAGAGTTGGACACGATGAACCTGAGCTTAGCAGCCATACAACCGTCCGCGCCCGACGTGAACTTCGGGATACTCCTGCCCGAGCTGATACTCGCGGTCACGGGCGTCGTCGTCATGCTCGTCGATGCCTTCGCGCGGCGGGGCCAGCGCTGGGTCACCGGCGGCATCTCGCTCGCGGGGCTCGGCGCCTCGGCCGCGGCCACGATCTGGCTGTGGAACGGCGCCGACGGGGGCGTGCCCGCGTCGGCCTGGGACGGCATGCTCGTCCTCGACCCGCTGCGGCTCTCCTTCACGCTGGTCTTCATCGCCATCGCGGCGCTGACGGTGCTCGTCTCGATGATCTGGGTCGAGTGGGAGGGGCTGCCCGCGGGCGAGTTCCACACGCTGCTCCTCTTCGCCACGGTCGGCATGATGCTGATGGCGGCGGGCAACGACCTCGTGATGCTCTTCCTCGGCCTGGAGATTCTCTCTATCGCGACCTACGTGATGGCGGGCTTCCGCCGCAGCGACGTGCGCTCGAACGAGTCCTCGCTCAAATACTTCATCCTCGGCTCGTTCTCGTCGGCCTTCCTGCTCTTCGGCATCGCGCTCGTCTACGGCGCGACGGCGAAGGTCGTGCCGGGCGGCGCGGGTGCGGCGGCCGTCATGGCCGGCACGACCAACCTGAGCGTCATCGCCGAGCGCATCAACGACAGCCTCTACCCGCCGCTCCTCTTCGCGGGCGCGGCGATGCTTTTGATCGGCTTCGCCTTCAAGGTCGCGCTCGCGCCCTTCCACGTCTGGACGCCCGACGTGTACGAGGGCGCGCCCACGCCCGTCACCGCCTTCATGGCCGCCGGGCCGAAGGCCGCGGGCTTCGCCGCCTTCATGCGCGTCTTCCTCTTCGCCTTCCCCGTGGTCGCGGCCGCCTCGCAGGCGCGGCCCTCGACCGGCGTGCAGCTCCACTCGGCGTGGCTCGACGCCTTGTGGCTGCTGGCCATTCTGACGATGAGCGTCGGGAACGTCGTCGCGCTCGTGCAGACGAACGTCAAGCGGATGCTGGCCTACTCGTCCATCGCGCACGCGGGCTACGCGCTCGTCGGGTTCGTGGCGGCGGGCGCGGCCACGGACCCCGGGCGGCGCGACGACGCGGTCGCGGCGGTCGTCTTCTACCTGCTCGTCTACGCCGTGATGAACCTCGGCGCCTTCGCCGTCGTCACGCTCGTCGCGCGCAGCGGCGACCGGCGCACGGATGTCGAGGACTACCGCGGCATCGGCTTCCAGTCGCCCGCGCTCTCGCTGACGCTCTCGCTCTTCCTCCTGAGCCTTCTGGGCGTGCCGCTGACGGCCGGGTTCATGGGCAAGGTGGTCGTCTTCAGCGAGGCGCTCGCGCAGGGGTACCGCTGGCTCGTCATCATCGGCGTGCTAAACACGGCGATTTCTGTATACTATTACCTGCGGCTGATCGTCGTGATGTTCTTCCGCGAACGCACGACGCAGTGGCACTCGCCGCGCATACCGGCGAGCGTGGCGCTGGCTTTGGTGCTGACCGTGGGCGGCGTTCTCTACCTCGGGCTCTTCCCCGGCCGCGTCATCGACGCCTTCCGCGCCGCACAGTGGAGCGGAGTTTCCGCCCTGCGCTGACCCCGTATCCGTCAACCCCGAAGGGACGGTCCGGGTCGCGCCGGCCGTCCCTTCGGGGTTTTCGCTTTTGTACACGAGCACTATCAGGATGAGAGTCGCGGCCGAGACCGCACACACTCACGCGGCGCCCGACGCGGGCGCCGCGGCGGCGCCGCGCCCCGGCTCGGTTGAGGCGCTGGTCGCCGAAGTCCGCGAGCGCCTCGGCGAAGACTGGCCGCCGCGCATCTACCGCGAGCGCATCCTGCCGCTGCGCACGCGCTCGCACTCCGTCCCCGCGGCCGCCCGGAACGCCGCGGTCGAGGTGCAGCACACGCTGCTCGGCATCGAGTTGAAGGTCGGCCGCCGAAGAGTCTCGTGTCCCGACTTCGCCACGGCGCGGTATCTCTCCGTCTTCGCCCGCGCGGGCGTCACGCGGGTCGCGGTCCCCTACGACATCACCAAAATCTCGCGGCTCGCCGACGACCTGGAGTCCGCGTGGCAGCGGACGCTGCTGCTGGCCGACCATCTGGCAGAGGAGCGCGCCGCCTCTTTCCGCGCGCGCGTGCGCTCGGCGGCGCTCAAGGAGATGAGGCGCGAGGTCGAAGAGGCGGGCGCGGGGACGGCCGTCCCGCAGTTTAACCAGAACACCCGGCAGCGGCCGCCGCGCATCTAAAGTACGGACAAGGGGGTTTTGAGACTTTTCAAGATGACTTCACAGATGACCCAGCACAACCCGGAGGAGCAGCCGCTCGACTCGCTCCCCTTCCCATACAGCCAGCGCCCCTACTGCCCCTACGAGCCGTTCGAGAAGCGGGTCAAGAGCATCCGCGTCCTCGTCGTCAACGACCTCCTGCGCGACGAGTCGGACCTGTCCGACACGGCGCGCCGTGAGTGGGGCGAGTCGGCCGCCGGCAGGTTGGAGCGCGAGCGCTACATCTCCGGGCTCGCACTCGACAACATCGTCAACAACATCAAGCGGCTGGTCGAGGAGCCCGTGATACACGTCGCGCACCTCTCCGAGGCGGCCGAGGCCGCGGCCGAGTTCCGGCCCGAGGCCGTCGTGCTGTCGGGGACGCTCTCGGACTTCGACTACTACGACCCCGGGATGCTGCGCCGCTTCGGCGCGTGGGCGGTGAAGACGACGACGCCCATCCTCGGCATCTGCGGCGGGCACCAGCTCATCGGCCTCTGCTTCGGGGTGCCCTGCGTCACGCTCGACGACAAGGAGCCGGGCGAGCAGCGCGTCGGGCGCAACTTCGAGTACCAGTACCGCTTCATCCGCATCACCGAGCCCGACGACCCCATCTTCCAAGGCATCCACGAGCGCGAGGCCGGCGTCTGGCAGGACTACACGACCGAGGGGCGCAACCTGCGCGTCTGGCAGAACCACGGCCTCCAGCTCCCGCGCCTGCCCGAGGGGTTCCAACTGCTGGCGACTTCGTACCTCTGCCGCAACCAGATGATGGTCAAGCGCGCCGACGGGCAGCTCATCTACACCGTGCAGTTCCACCTGGAGAAGTCCTTCCAGGACCTGACGAGAAACCTCCAGCGCATCGACCCGAACCTCCCGCCCGAGGAGCGCAAGCGCCTCCTGCGCGAGGAGGCCAGCGCCCGCACGCTCTGGGCGCACCCCAACGAGTCGCGCGACGGCCGCCTGCTCTTCGAGAACTTCCTCATCCTCGCGCTCGAACACAACCAACGCGCGAGCTGAGCGTCAATCAACCGCAGAGACACGGAGGCGCGGCTAAATTAGTTTTAGCCGCGCCTCCGTGTCTCTGCGGTTGATGCTTACGTGTGGGCCGCCTAGTCCTTCCACTCTTCGGGGACGTTCTCGATGGTGAGTTCGATGAGGCGGTCTACGACGGCCTTGAGGTCGCCGGTCTCGTTGAAGACGCGGCGCTGCTCGTCGGCGGAGGTGCCGCGCTCCAGGATGGTGTGGATGTGCTCGACCTCCTTGCGCGAGTCCAGCTCGTCGAGCACGGGGTCCACGAAGTCGAGCAGCTCGCGGATGAGGTCGCGCGCCGGCACCTCCTTCTGCTTGCCGAAGTCGATCATCTTGCCGTCGAGCCCGTAGCGCACCGCGCGCCACTTGTTCTCCTGGATGAGCATGCGGCGGTAGAGGCGGAAGCCGAGGTTCTTCTCGATCAGCTTGTCGAGCCGCGCGACGATGGCCTGGAAGAGCGCGGTGATGGCGACCGTGTCGTCCACGCGCGTCGGGATGTCGCAGATGCGGAACTCAAGCGTCGGGAAGAACGGGTGCGGGCGCACGTCCCACCAGATCTTCTTCGGGCCGCTGATGCAGTTGGTGTCGAGCAGGAACTTGACGTAGCTGCTCGAACGAGGCGTACGAGTCGAAGTGGTCGGGGATGTCTGTGCGCGGGAACTTCTTGAAGACCTCGCAGCGGTAGGACTTGAGCCCCGTGTCGATGCCGAGCCAGAAGGGCGACGAGGTCGAGAGCGCGAGCACGTGCGGCAGGAAGTAGCGCGCCGCGTTCATGATGTGAATCTGCCGCTCGCGGTCGGGGATGCCGACGTGGACGTGCATGCCGAAGATGAGCAGCGAGCGCGCGACCATCTGCAACTCCTCGATGAGGAGCTTGTAGTGCGGGTCGTCGTAGATCTCCTGCTCCTTCCACTGCGAGATGGGGTGGGTCGAGGCGGCGACGATGTCGCAGACCCTGCTTGCGCGCGAGCCCCGAGACGATGGAGCGCAGGCGCGTGATGTCGCGGCGCGCCTCCGTGATGTTGCGGCAGATGCCGGTGCCGACCTCGATCTGCGCCTGAATCATCTCGGGCTTGACCTGCTCGCCGAGCATCATCTTGCCCTTCTTCGAGCATCTCGGCGACGCGCGAGCGCAGCTCCCGCGTCTGCGGGTCAACGATCTGGAACTCCTCCTCGATCCCCAGTGTGTATCGTTCTTCCGTCATCGGGAAGTTCTCCTGGCCTCTACTGCTGTCTTGAGTGCGGACTCGATGTGCGCGCGGTCTTCGTCCGAGAGCCCCTGGAAGGTCACGCCGACGCCGCGGCCGGGGTTGCTGTAGACGACCTCGCCGTTGCAGACCACGTCGCGCCCCGCGAGCGGCAGGCGCAGCGTGAGCACGGAGCCCTCGGGCATTTCCGCCTGCGTGTTCATGTAGAGGCCGCCGGGGCTGATGTCCTGCGTGCTGGCGACGCCCGTCAGGTCGGCGCCGTTGTAGAACACGTCGATGATGAGCCGCGAGCGCTCGAAGCGCCTGCGCTCCTCGTGCGGCTCTTCGCTGTTGACGTAGTTCATCGTTGGTTGACTCCTGCGCTGTCGGGGCTGCGGAAACTTGCTGCGGCTCAACTCTTCCTGTCGATGATGAAGGTCGGCACCATCCCGCCGCCCGAAGAGACGTTCGCCAGCTCGGTCGATGACAGCCGCGTGAAGGCCGAGCCGACCCGCCCGTTGAAGAGCATCGGGTCGAGGTCTACGAGCTGCTCGGCGTAGACGACCGAGCCGTCGTCGGCGAGCGCCGGGAAGGTCTCGCGCGCCGTCGGGACGCGCTCCTGCACGAGGTAGTCGCCGTTGGCGAGCGCGGCTTGCAGCGCCTCCTCCCACGCCGCCGCGTCGCTGTTCCAGCCGATGTAGATGCCGTGCCCGCCGTAGTCGTCGTTGGGCTTGAGGACGAGCGGTCGCTGTTGCGGCGGATGAAGTCGAGCAGGTCAACCTCCGCGCCGCCCTTCTCGGTCTTCCCCTCGCGCACCTTGCGCGTCCAGGGGACGTGGCGGCGGATCGGCCTCGCAGTTCTTCGCGCCGTGAAGAGGCGCGCGTAGGCCGGGTCGGTCAGCACCGCGAAGAGCGCCTTCTTGTGAATCATCTTCGAGCGGAAGTTGTTGACCATGCAGACGGCGCCCGCGCGGCAGGCGTCGAGCGAGCGCGGGGTACTCGCGACATGATGGGCAGGTACTCGTTGACGAGCAGCCGCTTGTAGACGATGTCGATCTCGAACTCGCCGCAGCGCAGGCGCCCGCCCGCGAACTCCAAGCTCGTCGGGCGAGCAGATGGCCGACGGGTGCCCCTCGGACTCGAAGTACTCGCTGGAACAGCTCGAACTCCTTCTGCGTCGGGAGCCCTTTGAGGTCAACGATGGCGATGGAGGGCTTGCGCGTCGCGGCGCGCGCCCGCGTACTCGCGGTAGGCTTCGAGCAGCGTTTCGAGCATCAGCGGGCGGCCGTTGAAGGTGCGCAGCGTGTAGCGCTCGGCGAAGCGGCGCATGACGGGCAGGCCCGAGAAGATTTCGTAGGCCGCGTCGGCGTAGGCGATGCCGGCCGGGCTCTCGCCGTTCAGCTCGACGAAGCTGTAGGCGTCGGCCGTCAGGAACGAGTCGAGCCGCGCGGTGGGCGAGACGGCGCTGGTAGCCGGGGTCGATGCGCACCAGCTCGCGCTCGATCTCGGTGACGCCCAGCTCGTCCATCAGCCGCTCGTCCTCGACCGCGGCGTCCTTCACCTTCTGGATGGCGCCCCAGACCGTCTCGCAGATGCGCGTGACGCGCGCGAAGTCTGCCTCGGTGACGAAGTGCGGGCGCAGGTAGGGCGACAGGCGGCGGCCGCCGAAGATGAGCTTCGCGCGCTCCAGCCCCTCGTCGAGCATCCGGCGCGAAGACTCCGCGACCTCGCCTTCCTGGAGGAGCTGGTGGTAGAACTCGACGGCCTCTTGCAGCATGGCTGTTTGAGAGCTTCCCTGTTTTTATTGAACGAGCGGCGGGATAAGAGTAGCACAGTTGAGGGCCGGTTTGGAAAACTAACGCTGCGGTCCGCCGGCCGCGGGGGGCGGGAAGTTGACGCTCAGCCGCTTGCCCCCGCGGACGAGGCCGAGGACGGCGGGCTTCGCCTCGGGGCCGGAGGTCAGGCGGCGCAGCTCGAAGCGCCAGAGGGGCGAGCCGTTGACCGTCTCGATCACGTCGCCGGGGAGCAGGCCCGAGGCGGCCGCCGGGCTCTCGGGCTGGACGGCGACGACGAGCAGTCCGCCCTCCGCCCCGAGCGGCGCGGCGCTGCGCGAGGAGAGCGCGATTGAGTGCAGGCCGTACGTCTTCAGACGCCGCGTCACGTCGTCGTTCCGGCTCAGGGCCTGCGGCCCGATGAGCGGCGCGCCTTCGAAGCTTGAAGAGGCGCGCGGTAGCCGAGCCTCTGCCTCGTCAGTTCGAGCTGTTCGCGCATCCGCGCGGCGCGCCCCTCGGCGGCGGCGAGGCGCTGGCTGATGCCCGCAAGCTCGCGCGGCGCGCGCCTGCGACGGCTGCGTTCTCAGGCGCGCCGCGGCGTCGCGCATCTCGCGAATCTCGCGCGTCGAGGCCGAGCAGCTGGCGCAGCTGCGCGCTCCTCGGCCTTGCGCCGTCGCCAGCGCGGGGTTCTTCGCGCCCTTCAGCTCGACCGAGAACTTGAGCGGCGCGGGCGACAGCGCGCGCCAGACCGTCAGGTCAACGACCGAGCCGACGCCCGCCTCCTTCAACGTCATCGAGAGGTCTTCGATGCTCGCGCACGTCGCGCGGGCCGACGCTCGCGATGAGGTCGCCCGCGCTGCAGCCCCGCGAGCGCGGCCGGCGTCCCCGGCGCGACCGAGGTCAGGAAGACGCCCTGCCGCTTCTCGATGAGCGGGCGCGCGGCCTCGGGCTTCCAGCCGAAGCTCGACCCAGGCGTCGAGCGGCGCCTTGAAGCCGGCGTCGCCGCGCGCGCCGAGCCAGGGCTGCGGCACGGTGCCGCGGAGCTTGAGCACGCGCTCGCAGGCTTCGCGGACGGCCGCGACGGGCAGGATGCTGCGTCTCGCCGTCGCGGCTCTGCGAGACGATGCCGACGACCTCGCCCAGCTCGTTGGCCGCGACCGCGCCGACCCACTCGCGGCGAGACGTGCGGCGCTGACGACGACGCTCGAAGGCTTGCCCGAGGGCGCGCGGACGAGGTCGCGTCAAGCGCCCCTCCTTCTGGTCGATGCTCAGATAGACGGTGCAGGACTCGGGCTGTCGGCGGCGCGGCGGCGTGCGTCCGCGACGGGCGCGGGCGGCGCGTCGGCCGGGATCGGCGCGTAGAGGCGCACGCGCTGCCCGACGGTCGGGTCGTCCGTGTCGCCCTCGTCGCCCGTGGGCGCGCCCGAGAGCAGCGGCTCGTCGGCTTCGAGCAGCGCGAGCCCCGTCGAGGAGTCGAGCCCGACGAACTTCGCCTCGACGCGCTTCCCTTCCGAGGTCACGAGCAGGTACTCGGGCTCCGGCTTAACCTGGCGCGCCGCGGCCTGCGCGAAGAAGGACGGCGGCGTCTGCGGCGCGTTGAAGGCTTCCAGTTCCGGCTCCGCCTGCGGGAGCCGCGCGACGACGCTGCGGCCGTCGCTCGTAGACGTAGCCGGCGACGATGTTCGTGTGCGAGTCGGAGAGCGAGGGCAGCTCGTCGAGTACGAGCGCGGGCGGCCCGCTCGTCGCGAGCCACGCGAGGAGCTTCCAGCCGCTCAGGCGGTGTACGACCGTGACGACCTGGCGCGGCGGCACGACGCGGCATGGGACGGGCGCGCCGGCGCGGGCGGCGTGCGCGGCCGGTGCGTGCGGGCGGCGGGGCGGGCGGCGCGCGCGGCGCCTGTCGCGGGCGCGCGTCGGGTGTGCGGGCCGCGGCGCGGCGCGGGGCCGCGGCGTCCGGGCGCGGCGTCGCCGCCTGCCGCGCGCGCGCTGGCGGCGGGACAGAGCAGGAACAGGCAGGCGAGCGAAAGCGCCGCGCCCGAGTTGCGTGCGACGGGAAACAGTCGCTCGAATGTAGTCCGGGTAGATCATCGGGCTACTACCAGACGCCTCCGACCTCCGCGGCGACCGCCGGCACGGCCGGACGCGCCCCGCGCGAGAAAGTCCTGCGAGCCGAAGCTGACGCCGCGCATCGACACGACGCGCTCGGCGCCGCGCTCGTCCCTCACAATCACACGCAGAGGCTCGGCGGAAGCTTCACGGATATCGGCTTGACGACCTGCGCCCCCGTGACGCTGCTGACGAGCGTCCGCGGCGCGGCCTCCGCGACGGCTCTCACCTCTGGACGCGACTTCGCGCGCCTGCGTGGACGCGCGCGAACAACTTGTGCGCAGCCTTATGCGACCTGGGCGCGACGGCCTCGGTCGAATTCACCCTGGCAACTTCGCCGACCGTAACCGGCGCCGCATCTTGATTCTGTACGTCGGTCGGAAGTGACGCGGTCGGGCTCGACGCTGCGCGACGGTCCGCTGGTGGCGACGGCGCGGCGGGTTGGCGGTGTTCGTCCGCGCGGCCTGCCTGAAGTAGAGCGTCGCCGACACGACCACGAAACACGCGGCGACGGCGACCGGCGCGAAGCCGTAGAGCCAGCGCGCGCCCCCGAAGCGCCCGCGCCCCCCGTCGGCCTTCGACGCGGCCATCCGCGCGCGCAGGCGGAACTCGAAGTCGGCGGGCGCCTCGACCTTGCCCAGGCCGCCGACGAGCGCGCGCAGAGACGCGCGCGCGCGCAACTCGTCACCGCAGGCGCGGCACGCGGCGGCGTGCGCGCGCGCGCCGCGCGCTCACGCGCGACGCCGTCCGCGGCCGCTTCAATCTCCCGCCGATAAGTTTTGCACTCAGACATAACAACACTTCCTTACAGGTACGCCTGCAACTTGTCGCGCAGGAACCCGCGCGCGCGGTTGATGCGCGACTTGACGGTGCCCTCGTTCATCGCGAGGATGTGCGCGATCTCTTCGTAGCTGCGCTCCTCCACGTCGCGCAGCACGAGCGGCGCGCGGTACTTTTCGGGGAGCGTCGCAATGGCCCGCGCCACGGCCGCACGCCTCTCGTCCTCGACCACGGTCACGTCCTGAAGCGGCCCCTTGTCGGGAAAGTCCAGCTCGCAGGAGTCCGAGGGCGACTCGCGCTCGCCGAAGAAGGAGGAGAGCGAGACCAGCCGGCGGCGCTTGCGGCGGCGCAGCTCCGAGATCGCCAGGTTCGTGGCGATGCGGTAGATGTAGGTCGAGAACGCGTAGCTCGTCTGGTAGCGCTCGGCCGCCGCGTAGACCCGCATGAACGTCTCCTGCGCCAGATCGACCCCGAGGTCGTAGTCGTTCGTCATCCGGTAGACGTAGTTCGTAATCTGGTTGCGGTAGCGCCGCACCATCTCGGCGAACGCCGCGTCGTCGCCCGTCTTCGTCGCTTCGAGCAGCCCGTGGTCGGTCATCTCGCCGACCGGCTCCTCGCGCGCGGACGGGCGCCCCCGCCGAAGCGACGGAGAAGATCAGCTCGTCCGTTGACGAGATCGCGCTCATCCGGGAAAGTGGGGCCTTGCCGTTAACAGTCACGCCGGGGGACTACGCCGGAATTATACACTCCCCCCGCGCCGGCTCGCCCACTTACACGCCGCGCCGTACCGCGGGGTTCCAAAAAATCCCGGGACCGGGACGCTCGAGCCCGCCCTGACCTTTTGTTGCTTTTCACACGGCCGCCCGGTGCTATAATGCCGACTCTTTTAGCCGGCCGTTCATGTCATTTCCGAAGCCTTCGTGACAGACGCCTTTTTTTCGAGGCCCATGCCCAAAGAGATCAAGAAGCACCAGACCGTCCTCGAAGCCATCCGCAGCGTTGACATCATCTCCGACCTGCTCGAAAAGCACGGCGGCCACTTCCGGCACGAGCTCGACCTCGAAGTCATCGCCTACGGGCGCAACTACAAGGGCAAGAAGGTCGGCCCGTACGTCCACCTCTACGAGTTCGACTCGGGCGAGGAGGTCATCCGCGAGGGCGACTGGGGCGGCAACACCTTCTACATCACGGTCGAAGGAAATCTCGACGTGTTCGTCCGCGACCGCGAGACGGGCGCGGACAGGAAGGTCGCCGCGCATCCCGCCGGGCGTCAGCTTCGGCGAGATGTCCATCCTGGCGGGCGTCCCGCGCAACGCCACCGTGCGCGTCCCCACGGGCGCGAAGGCGCGCGTGCTCGAAGTGACGCGCCCCGCGCTGCGGCTGCTGCGCAAGCTCCCGAAGTTCGGGCAGATGCTCGACGCCAACTACCGCAAGCACGGGCTGAGCCGCACGCTCATCGACATCGGGCAGGCGGCGGGCGAAGAGTTCCCGCAGCCCATCCTCGACAAGCTGGGCAAGTCGGCGCGCTTCATGGTCTACGCCAAGCACCACGTCCTCTTCCGCGAGGGCGACCCCATCGACCGCGTCTTCTTCGTCAAGAACGGCTGGGTGCGGCGCGTGCGCGGCCTCGGGCTACGGCGGCGCGGTCGGCGAGCTGACGGTCGAGGGTTTGACGGAGGACGTGGGCATTGACTTCCTCGGCGCGGGCAACTGCCTCGGGCTCGAAGGCGTCGGGCGCGACGTGCGCTGGGCCTACACGGCCGTCGTCTTGCAGCGCACGGAGGTGCTCGAAGTCGCGATGCCGCCGCTGCGTCGCCGACCCGGAGCTGCGCGACACCATCCTGCGCACCTTCTCCGGGTTCTCGCTCGCGGACGACGACGTGACCGTCACGTCGCGGCTCAACAAGCCGCTCGTCGCCGCCACCGAGCGCGAGATCGCGACGGGCGTCGTGGACGGCACGAACCTGCTCGTGATGGACATGGACAAGTGCGTGCGCTGCGGCAACTGCTCGATGGCCTGCCATCAGGTGCACGGCCAGTCGCGCCTGCTGCGCCGCGGCATCACACATCGAGCGGCCGAAGAACTACGGCGGCGTCTCGGGCGAGAAGATTCTCGTCCCCTCGGTCTGCATGCACTGCCAGGACCCGGAGTGCCTGACGGGGTGCCCGACGGGCGCCATCGGCCGCTTCGCCAACGGCCAGATCGACATCGACCCCAAGACCTGCATCGGCTGCGGCGACTGCGCCACGCAGTGCCCCTACAACGCCATCACGATGATTCCGAGCCGGCCGGAGGCGGTAGAAGCCGCCGACGCTCGCCGGGCAGACTTAAGGACTGGCTGAGCCTCGCGCCCGCCGTGGAGCCGCAGCCCGTGACGGCGACCGAGAACCTGCTCGCCACCAAGTGCAACCTCTGCGCGGGCACCTCGCTCAACCCGCCGGGCGCGAAGTCCGAGGCGTTCTCCTGCCAGGAGAACTGCCCGACGGGCGCGCTCGTGCGCGTCAACCCGCGCGAGTACTTCGCCGAGGTCAACGGGCGCATCGGCCTCGTCTTCCGCGACCAGACGCACGCCATCGGCCGCAACATACACCGGCGCGACCCCTTCGCGACCGCTCTGGCACGTCGCGGGGGTGTTGCTGGTCCTGGGGCTGACGCGGCGCCATCGTCTGGGCGCTCGAACGCTTCGGCATCGACGCGCGGCTCGCGGGGACGTGGCTGACGGTGCGCTGGATCACGGGCCTCGTCGGGCTCGTCGGCATCGCGGCGGTGATGACGTACCCGTTGCGCCGAAAGGTCTACCGCAGGCGCGCGGGCGCGCTGCGCTACTGGATGCAGATGCACGTCTACGTCGGCGTGGCGGCGGGGCTCGTGCTGCTGCTGCACGGCGGGAGGACGACGGGGGGCCTGCTCACTTCCCTGCTGATGGTCACGTTCGACGCGGTCATCGTCACGGGACTCTTCGGCACGCTCGTCTACCTCGTCGTGCCGCGCGTGATGACGAGCATCGAGGGCGAGCCGCTGCTCGTCGAAGACCTGCGCGCGCGCCGCGAGGAGCTGAGCGAGACGCTCGCCGAGATCGGCCAGCGCAGCAACGAGCACCTGCGCGAGTTCATCAAGAAGAAAGTCCGCGGCGCGCGTCTTCTCCTTCGGCTACCTCCTGCGCCAGTACCTCCGGCGCGAGGAGCTGACGGCGCTGCTCGCCTCGGCGCGCGAGACCTACGAGGCGGAGGCGCGCAGCCTCGACCCCGAGTCGCGCCAACTGCTGCTCGAAGCCGTCGAGGCGACCGTCACGCTCCGCCGCGTGGACTCGCTCATCTACCTGCACCAACTGCTCAAGCTCTGGCTCGCGCCGCACGTCGTCGCGACCTCGCTGATGCTGGCGCTGATGCTCGTCCACATCATTCAGGTCGTCCTCTTCGCCGTCCGCTGAAAGGCTTATGCAGACCCAGGACAGCAGCTTCATCATCGAGCGCGACGACCTGAACGTAGACCCGGTGACGCTCGTCACCGACGGCCTGAAGATCGGCCGCCTGCCGAGCTGCGAGCTGGTGCTCAACCACCCGGCGGTCTCGCGCCTGCACGCGGGCATCACGATGTCGGGCGGGCGCCACTACCTCTACAACTTCAGCAGTTCCAGCGGGACGACCCTGAACGGCCGCGTCGTCGCGACCGAGTCGGGCGAGGTGCTGGCCGACGGCGACCTCATGCAGATCGGCCCCTTCTTCCTCGAAGTCAAGCGCGTGGGCGACGCGCTGCGCCTCACGCGTCACGCTCGAAGTCACGACGAACGTCTCGGACTCCATGTACCGCGTCGAGACGCCGACCGGCCCCTCGCCCTTCAAGAAGCGGCCCACGGGCACGTCGGAGCTTTCGCAGGCGCTCAACGTCTTCTGGGAGAAGCGCAAGCGCGAGGCGGGCAAGATGCAGCGCGTCTCGCCCCTGCGCCCGCAGAAGCCGATGCGCGTGCTCGGCAAGGCGCGCTTCAACTGGACGCCGACGCGCGACCTCGTCCGCCCGTGGCCCTCCTCGATCTTCGTCTGGGGCTCGGCGTTCGTGCTGGCGCTCTCGGCGGTCGCGGCCTACGTCTACGCCGAAGCCTACGCGCCCGCGCCCGTCTCGGCCGCGCACGCCGCCCACGCGATACGCTCGCAGCCCGCCATCGCCGCGCGCGCCAACGCGGGCAGTTGCACCACCTGCCACTCTCTGACCTCGAAGATCGAGACGAACTGCGCCTCCTGCCATCAGGCGCCGGGCTTCAAGGCGACCGTCACCGAGCCGCACGTGCGGGCGGGCGTAGGCTGTAACGACTGCCACGTCGAGCATCAGGGGACGGAGTTCCGCCCCAACGTCGCCAGCCTCCAGACCTGCACGACGTGCCACAGCGACTCGAACAAGAAGACCTACAACGGCCGCGCGGTTCACACGCCGCACGGCGGCACGTACGGCTACCCGGTCGTGGACGGCAGTTGGAGTTGGAAGGGGCTGGCCGAAGAGGAGTGGGCGCAGAAGTCGGCCGCCCTGAGGAAGCTCGTACAGACCGTGCGCGGCTCGCTCCTCGTCGGGCCCCGGCTCGGCCAACCGCGACCCCGAAGACCTGCGCCGCAGCGCCGAGTTCCATGCTCTACACATCCACCGCGTGAAGGCCGTCGGCGGCCTGCCCGGCAACAAGGACGGCGAGATGTCCTGCTCGTCCTGCCACAAGTCCTTCAGCCCGCTCGACCGCGAGACGCCGCGCCAGACCTGCGCCACCTGCCACAACGGCGACCGCGGCGGCAAGTTCGAGCGAGTGCTGGCGGCCGACAGACCGAACTGCATCTCGTGCCACGTCCAGCACCCGCAGGCGCGGCGCGAGTGGGGGCGCGCGCTCCTGAACGACCTCTCGGCCGCACAGAACCCGGCCTCCAACTGAGCGGACACGATGAAGAAATCACAGCTACTCGTCATACTCGCGCTGCTGTCGATGCTGGCGGCCGTGAACCTGTTCACCGCCGACCCGAGCAAGAGCTTCTTCGGCGGGCTGCCGTGGTGGGGCTGGGCCGGCGTCGCGCTCGCCCTGCTGCTCGTCGCCGTCGCCTTCACTTTGCGCGACGCGCGCCGCGCGCGGCTGCTGCTGGAAGTCCCGCTCCCGCCGAAGCCCGAGGAGGACGACGGCCGCATCAAGCTCACACAAAAGCAGCTCGAACAGTACGACCCGGACGGCCCTTCCTACCCGCACCCCGTCGTCATCACCGAGCGCTGCATCGGCTGCCACGCCTGCGTGGACGCGTGCCCGCACGACGTGCTCGCCATCGTCAACGGCGTCGCCACGCCCGTCGCGCGCGACCAGTGCATGGAGGACACGGCCTGCCAGGTCGAGTGCCCCGTCAACCCGAAGGCGTGCATCGTCGTCAACACGACCAAGAAGATTCCGCCGCGCAAGGTGCCGAACCGCGACGCGCGCTTCATGACCGACGTGCCCGGCTGCTTCATCATCGGCGACGTGTCGGGGACGCCGCTCATCAAGAACGCGACGAACGAGGGCGCCGACTGCGTCAAGTTCATCCACGACGAGTTGCGCGGTGGCGGCGCGCCCGCCGAGCCGAAGTCCGACGTGGACGTGCGTCATCGTCGGCGTCGGCCCGGCCGGACTCTCCGCCGCCATCACCGCCCAAAGGCTCGGCCTCTCCTACGCGGCCGTCGAACAGGACAAGGTGCTCGCGACCATCGAGGCTTACCCGGCGAACAAGTACGTCTTCTTCAAGCCCGAGACGATGGAGACGCGCGGCGGCATCCGCCCCGAGGGCGCGGGCATGCAGCGCGAGGCCATCCTCGCCGACTGGACGCGCGCGCTGCGCGAGACGGGCGTGCGGGTCAACGAGCAGGAGAGCTGCAAGTCCGTGAAGCGCGCGGAGGACGGCGACTACTTCGTCGTCCAGACCGAGCGCGGGGTCGAGAAGCAGCGTGTGACGTACAAAGCGCGCCGCGTCGTCCTCGCGCTCGGGCAACGCGGGACGCCGATGAAGCTGAAGGTGCCGGGCGAGGAGCTGAAGGTGACGCGCGACGGCCGGACGGAGGACAAGGTCAAGTACAAGCTGACCGACCCCGAAGCCCACAAGCGCAAACGCGTCATCGTCGTCGGCGCGGGCAACTCGGCCATCGAGGCGGCCGTGGACCTCGTGGCGACGCGGCAGGGCGACCGCATCACCTTCCGGCCCGACTCCGAGATCAACGACGTGACGCTCGTCATCCGCTCGGACATGAAGAACGATCTGAAGTTCGGCAACAAGCTACAGGTCTACGACTGCATCGACGAGGGCAAGATCAAGGTCTTCTTCGGCACCTCCATCAAGGAGATACGCGACGACGAGGTCGTGCTCCAGAACGCGCGCACGGAGGAGGTCAAGGCCACCGTCCCGAACGACTTCATCTTCGCCATGATCGGCGGCGACCGCCCCACCCGGTTCCTCGAATCCATCGGCATCAAGATCGGCTGAAGTAGAAGGCCAGTAGTCAGTAGAGAAAACAGGCGGCGCGCTTCAGCTCACTGCTGAGACGCGCCGCGCGGTCTTCCTACTGACTACTGACTCTGTCTACTAATCCTGGGGCTCGTTGCCGAGGTCGGGGACGGGGCGGCCCATCGACTGGTAGATGCTGACGATCTCGTCCATCTTCGCGCGCGCCTCTTTGGCCGACGGGTCGTAGCGCAGGCCGACGCGGTAGTCGCGGAGTGCGAAGCGGTAGAGCTTCGGGTCGCCCTGTTCGCGGAAGAAGTCTGCGCGCTCGAAGTAGGCCGCGGCGGCGGCCTTCTTGTCGGCCTCGCCCGCGCCCGCGGCTTTGGCCTTCGCCTCCGCCTTCTCGATCTTCGCGTCCAGCTCGGGCGTCGCGACCGGCGCCGTGGTCGGGGACGAGGCCGCCGTTGGCGGCGCCGCCGCCGTGCGAAGAGGCGGCGCCGAGGTTCGACGAAGGGCTCACCCCGTGCCCGATGCTCGTCTGCGCGTTGTTGGCCGGCGCGTTCGAGTTGCGCGCCGCGGTGGGGGCCGGCGCGGCGCCGCCGCACGAGGTTAAAAGCGTCGCGGACAAAAGAAGCGGACGCGATGAAGGGCTTTTGCATCAGTTCAGGACTCCGTTTGTGGAAGTTGATTGCCGGTCGATGATACACAGAAACGCCCGCCGAAGTCACACGACTCCGGCGGGCGTCCTCTCTTACCTCTCTAACGCGCGCTCACTTGCCCGTGTGGCACTTGCTGCACTCGTTGTTGGTCGGCGCGGTCTTGATCTTGCGCTGTTCGGTGGCCGCGTCGTGGCAGCCGTTGCAGTTGCGGTGGTACGCCTGCTCGTTGTCGAGGACGGTCGGGTCGGTGTCGCCTTCGTAGGTGACTTCGGGGATGGCGTCGCCGATCTTCGGCTTGGCGCCCTCCTGCGCGTGGCAGGCGCGGCAGTTATCGACCTTCGGCGTCTTCGGGTCTTTGGCGGTCTCGGCCGTGAGCGTCACGGTGCGGTCGGCCGGGTACGCGGACTTGAGCGGCGGGTGCTTGGCGGCCTCGGCGGCGGGCTGGTCGGTGTGGTGGCACTCGACGCAGCCGATGGGCCTTCGTGCCGTCGACGCTGTAGTTCTTGGTCGCGTGGTTGACGTGGCTGAAGGGGACGGAGATGCTCTTGGTCTTGTCCTTCTTGGAGTCGGTCGAGAGCTTGTACTCGTCCTTCGGCGTCTGCCCGCCCTGCGCCGCGAGCGAGGCCGAGACGGAACGGAGCGCGTTCGAGTTGCAGCCCAGCACGCACAGGAAGCAGGCGAGCGCGGCCGACGCGATGAAAAGTTTCATGGTTGTCTGTCCTCGGAGTTAACCCTACCCGGGTGTCAAAAGAGCTTCGCGGCGGGAGAGATGAACCTGCCTTTTAAAGTCCGACGTCATTAAGGCTCATCGGGGTCGCGGAATGATAGACGCGCCCCTCACACCTTGTCAATTTTTTCTTTCAGAAGCGGAAGGTCTGGCCCTTGTGGCAGCGCTTGCAGTCGGCGAAGTCGTCGCCGCCGAAGGCGCGCCGGTTGTTGTGGCAGGTCATGCAGGTCTGCGCGCGCGCCGCGCCGAAGTGCTGCGTCGGCTGCGGCGAAGTGACCTGCCGCCCCTGGCCCGACGCCCGCGCGCACCTGGTGGCAGTCGTCGCAGCTCATCCGCTGGCGGGCGCCGTGCGTGGCGTGGCTGAAGCTGACCGAGTAGGCGCGCGCCGTCGCGGGCGTGCGGCGGTAGCCGCCCTGCGCGTGGCAGGTCGAGCAGGAGCCGATGTCGCCCGCGGAGCCGCGCGCCTGCGGCGTGTGGCAACTGTAGCAGTTGTCGTGCGCGGGCGCGCCCGCGGGGATGGTGAGCGCGACGCCGCGCCGCGCCGGACGGTGGCAGGAGGCGCAGCCCTGCTCGGGTCGCCCGCCGCCCTGCGCGTGCCGCGCGTGGTCGAAGCGCATGTTGAAGCCCGTGAGACCGGGGAAGGGTTTGAGCGGCGGGTTGCTCCCTTCGAGGTTCGAGTGGCAGTTGGAGCAGATCAGCCCGTCGCGCATCACGAAGTTCTGCGCGTGACAATCGATGCAAGCCTTGTGGCCGGGCCAGCGCGGCGTCGAGGCAGTTGTCCGGGCGCTCGTGGCAAGAGGCGCACGCGAGCGTCGGGTGCCGGCCCGCGGAGTGCGAGAAGCGCGCGCCGTCGCCGCCCTGCGGCTCGAAGGCGACAGCGGGCGCGGCTAAGACCGACGCGGGGGACGCTGGCGTGAGCTTCAACGAAGCGAGGGCGAGCAGTAGCAGCGACGCCAGGACGCACGCCGCCGACACGCGCAGGCGCCGGCCGCGCGACTCCGCGCGCCTCGCGCTCGCATGTTCCCTTCTCTCGTCTTCCGCTTCTCTCACGTCCTGGTTCGCTTCCGCTCGTCGAAGACTTTACTTACCGGTCGCGTCCAGATGCGACCGGGGCGGCTTCTCGCGCCCGAGGTTGTAGTGGCACTTGGCGCACTGGAAGTTTGAGTCGGCCAGCTTCTTGTCCACCTCTTCGTTGAGAATCCTCTTCGGCTTCGCGCCGATGTGGCAGGAGGAGCCGGCGCCGCACGAGAGGATTGGGACTTTCAGCGTCATCTCGTCGAGCGTGCTGAGGGCCGGGATGCGCGTGTGGCAGGTCGCGCAGTCGATCTCGCGGTGCCGCTCCTCCTCGTGCGCGAAGATGACCGAGTCCCTGCGCAGAAGCTTCCTGACAATGTGCGGGTCGGTGAAGCCCGAGCGCGCGGCGAACTGCGCGTCCGCGTCCTTGCCCTCGAGCGCGGGGCGCGCCGTGACTGTGGGCAGGGGCTTGTGGCAGCCGGCGCAGTCGGTCGAGACGGGCTTCTCGCCGCCGTCCTGCCAGTGGCAGTTGAAGCAGGAGTCGTGACCCGTGGGCGTCGTCTTCAAGAGCCCCGCGGGGAGCAACGGCAGTCCCGAGCCCGCCCCCGCCTTCGCGTCGGGCGGCGCGGGCGTGGCCGCCGCCTGCCCCGGCCCGACGTAGGTCTCGTGGCAGACGGAACAACTGTTCGGCTTCGAGGGCTTCGCCGGCTCCTGCACGAAGGCGGCGCGGACGAAGCGCACGCCCGACTCGTTCGCGCGCAGGCGCGCGCGCCATCACGTCCTGATGCAGGTCGTGCGGGAAGTTGATGGCGAATTCGGAGGTCTCGCTCCTCCCCTTCACGGAGCGCGCGAAGGCCGCGGCCGGGTTGGCGAAGGGGTGGCGCGCGCCCGAGCGCGGCGAGACGACCGTGTGGCAGACCGTGCAGATGGCGGGGCGCGCGCCGCGGAAGAACTGCTGGCGGTGGCAGCTCAGGCACGAGTCGTGTTCGGGGTAGTCGGTGATGTCCGGGAAGGCCGCGTCGCGCTCGCGCACCTGCGCCCAGTTGTCGCTCGGGCTCTTGTGGCAGGAGGCGCAGGCGTCTTTGCGGTGCGCGGGCGTGGAGTGCGTGAACTTCGTGTAATCGACGCGCGGGCGCTGTGTGCGCGCGGGCGGGCGACGCTGCGTCGAGCGCCGCCGCTGCTGCGGCTCGCCGCCGACGACGAGGACGACACCCACGCCGAGACGACGCCGGCGAGGGCCGCCGCGAGCAGGAACGCGAGCGTCAGTGTTCTTCGCTTCATCCGTCGGCTAAAGAGCTTGTAGCGGTTTGTAGTAGCACACCCGACGAAAGGCTGACAACAGAAATATTCCGTCTAGGGCGACGAGGCCGTCTGCTTAGGCGGCGGCGCGAGGACGTATGTGACGGCCCACATCTGCCTCGGGTTGGGCGGGAGCGTCAGCACCTTGCAGTCCCAGACGGGGCCGCCTTCGTCGAACGGGAAGAGGTTGGAGATGTAGTAGTCGCCGCGGTCGAAGCCCGTGAAGATGGCGCGCCCCTTCTCGTCCGTCATGAAGGAGACGACCTTGCCCGCCTGCTGGCCGGCGCGGTCGAGCCACGCCTTCTTGCGGCGGAAGTATTCGGAGCGCACGTTCCTGAGCGGGAAGTTGTTGGGGAGCCACTTGAGCGCGAGCCGCTCGCTCCGGTACTTGCGCAGGCCGTCGTCGTAGGCGCGCTTGAACTCGGGGACGGTCTTGACCGCTTCGGCGAACTCGGACTCCATCTCCGGGCAGTAGAGTGAGTCGCAGTCGTGGCGCGCGAGCCACTCGCGGAGCTGCGGGCTCGTGCCCTGTAGGAAGTCTGCCTGTCTCGGCATCGAGGCCCAGTCGATCCCCGCCGAGAAGGCGCTGCGGCGGAGCAGGTAGAAGCGTTTGCGCGCGAGCGGCTTCTTGTCGGCGTCGAAGAGGAAGACGCGGATGCCGCCCGCGGCGGCGGCGTCGGTGGCGGCGGGCGGGGCTTCGGCCTTGACGGCGATGGGGGTCGGGGTCGGCTGGCACGAGGCGGCGGGCGGCGGCGCCCCCTGCGCGAGCGCCGACGCGGCGGAGATAAGACAGAGGCCCGACAACAACGCGGCCCTCAGGAGGAGTGTGCGTCGTCCAGTTCTCATCGTCTTGTTCGGGTCAATCGGTCGGCGACTTCTGCTGCGCGCCGGCGCGCGCCTTGCGAAGCTCTTCGCGCAGGAGCGGGAGCTGCGGGTAGCTCGGGTCGGTCTGCTCAAGACGCGCGAGCGTGGCCTCGGACTCGGCGAACTGCTTCGTCTCCAAAAGCATAAGCGCGAGGTTGTGCAGGCTGTGGACGTGGTTCGGGTCGGACTGTAAACAGCGACGCAGCTCGGCGACGGCCTTCTCGGGCTGGCTCGGCTTGCGCATGAAGAAGGTGAGCGCCAGCTCCGAGCGCGCGTCGCAGTCGTCGGGGCGCTTGGCGAGCGCGGCCGTGTACCAGCGCGCCGCGTCCTCGAAGCGCTCGGCCGAAGAGTAGAAGTTGCCGAGGCGGACGACCGGCCCGTACTCGTCGGGCCGCAGCTTGTTGGCGCGCGTCATGAAGTCGATGGCGTCCTCGAAGCTGCCCGCCGCGTAGAAGCCCTCGGCGGCCCTGACCTGCGCCTCGAAGTCGTCGGGCGTCTTGCGCGCCGCTTCCGCAGCCTTCTCCGCCTCCGCCAGCAAACGCTGCCTGTCGGCCCCGCCCGCGACGGACGGGTGGTCCGCCGGCAGCCCCTCGGCCGACTCCGCGCCCGCCCCGCCCGCGGCCAGCGCCGGCTGGCCCTGGTTCACGTACACGACGAGGTGGAACGCGACGACGTACCCGAGCAGCAACCCGACGGCCGCGAAGAGAACGTTTTCTCTGTTCATAAGAAAAGGCGTAAACCGTGAACCGTAAACCGTGACAAGAGAAGAGCGGCGTTTATCTTGTCACGGTTTACGGTTCACGGTTCACGCTTTATGCGTACGAGTGCAGGCCCGGCAGCAGGTAGCTGACGCCGAGGTAGGTGAAGATGATGAGCAGGAAGGCGACGACGGCGAAGTAGGCCGCGGCGCGCCCCGTCCAGCCGCGCGAGATGCGCACGTGGAGGAAGCCGCCGTAGGTCAGCCACGCCACGAACGCCCCCGTCTCCTTCGAGTCCCAGCCCCAGTACCGCCCCCACGACTCGTTCGCCCAGATGGCGCCCGTCATCAGCAGCAGCGCCAGCCCCGCGAACGTCACGCCGCCCGTCTTGTACATCAGGCTGTCGATCTTCTCCTTGTCCGGCAGCGCCGCGATCAGCTTCTCGGTTCGGAAGCTGAAGATGATGACGAAGAGCGTGGCGGCGAACGCGGTGATGAGCATGGCCAGCTCGACCGGGTTGGCGTTGAGGCTCAGGAAGAACTCTTCCTGACGGCCGCGCACGAACTGCTCGCCGGCCTGCGCGAGCCGGCCGGCCGGCAGCGCCGCGATCTGCTCGGGGCGCAGCCCCTCGTTCTCCGCCAGGAACTGTCCGGCCCGCTGGAACTGCGCCGGCTTGATGCAGGCCGTGCCCGCGGGCCGCCCCGCGCCTTCGTCGCAGACGGCGACCGTGTGGAGCGACTTCACCTGGAAGACCAGCATCCCGACGGCGAGCGCCTGCGTGATGAGCGCGGCCTTCAGCACGTGATGGCCGAGGCGACGCGAGCTTTCGCTGTTCGCGAAGACGTAGCGGCAGAAGAGCACGATGACCAGCACGAGCAGCAGCGCCGAGCCCGCGAGCAGCCAGCCGACGTAGGGCAGCTCCGCCCGCAGCGGCAGCGGAAAGCGCGGCGGCAGGAAGACCGCCGTCCCGTACGACGCGAACGTCCCGCTCATGTCCCAGAAGAGCGTCCCGACGGCGAGCACGCTCCCCTTGCCTATGGTCGCGATGACGGCGAGGCCGAAGATGCTCGACCAGATGGCCATCGCCTCGGTCTTCACGCCGTCCTTCAGAAGGTAGACGACCGCGGTCGCGAAGCAGACGAGCGCGATGCCGTAGGAGAGCGAGGCGATGCCGACGTGAATCGGGCGCCAGTAGGAGTCGAGCACCGGCTGGAGCCCGAGGATGTCGTCGCCGATGAAGCGCGCGAGGATGAGGATCAGCGACGCCAGCGGCAGACTCACCGCGCCGAGGAAGCGGAAGTTCTTCCGGTGCGCGATGAGCAGAGTCGTGATGCCCGCGCCGAAGGCGAACGCCAGGCTCAGGTCGTAGAGGTTCGCGAACGGGATGTTGCGGAAGACCCACGGCCACTCCGCCTCGGGCTTACCCTGTTGGAGCCAGATGGCCACGTCGTGGTCGCGATAGGCGACCCAACGGACGAGCCAGCTCCCGAGGTTCAGCAACACGCCGAGCGTCGCGCTGCCCAGCCCGATCTTCTCGAAGAGCGTGGAGGGGGCGTAGAGGTTCACCAGGTAGAAGACGGCCGCGATGAGGTAGGCGGCGAGCGCAAACAACATCAGCCCGCCGTCCGACTTGACGAGCCCGGCGGGGCCGACCTGCATCCTCAAGAACATCAGCGCGACCGCGCCCGCGAGCGCAATCGCCGCCGGCAGGTAGGACGCCAGCCGCGACCCCTTCAAATTTATCTCCGGCGCGCCCACGACGGCCGGCTGCTTTAAGACTTCGCTCATCGCTTTTTCACCTCGCGGGCTTCGCCGACTGCGCTCCCGAGATTTCGCCGCCGACCGAGGCGACGAGCTTCCAGAAGCGGTCCTCGAAGCCCAGTTGGTTGCGGTTCGTATTGCCGCCCATCACCACCTCGAAGCGCCCGTCGCCCTTCTCCTCGACCAGCGCCCACACGCGCTTGTGCGAGAAGAAGAAGACGCCGCAGAGCGTCAGCCCGAGCAGCCCGAAGCCGATGTAGACGACGGTCGCGCCCGGGTCCTTCTGTATGGCGAGGATGTGTGCCTTCGGCGCCTTCTCGAAATCGACGAGGCGCCACGTGTAGCCCGCGACGGGCTGGCGCGCGAAGGGCGCGCGCTCGGCCATCTCGGGCGTGAAGGCGATGGCGCGGGCGGGGCTCGACGCGCCGGGCGCCGCGACGGCCAGCGTGGCCGCCGGGTTGTTGTAGACGCTGCCGTCCATCTCCTGGTTGTTGTTGCCGCCGACGGT
Source organism: uncultured Acidobacteriota bacterium (assembly GCA_963726735.1). GTDB lineage: Bacteria > Acidobacteriota > Blastocatellia > Pyrinomonadales > Pyrinomonadaceae > QHXN01. The sequence goes on along the minus strand of CAVSDM010000015.1, from coordinate 389,793 downwards.
GAAGTTGGCCGAGAAGTCCCTGAGTTCGACGCGCGTGCCGTCGGCCAGCGTCGCCGCGCCGCCGCGCGGGATGGTCAACTCCTGCGGCTGCACCGCCCGACTGCGGCGTCACCTGCAACTTGACGCTGCGCGCCTTGCCGTCGGCGATGAAGCTCGCCTGGAAGAAGCGGTAGCCGCGGTAGTCGTACGGACGGTTGAGGTGCACGAGCGCCTCGTGCTCGCCGCGCTCGGGGTCTTTGATACGTGATGCGCGTCAGCCAGTCGAGCGTGTTGTCGGCCGTGATCGCGCCCTCCTTGCGGATGAGCTTCTGCTCGATGTCCGTGCATTCGACCTCGAACGGGAGTTGACGCACCGAGCGCGAGAGCTGGTCGAGGTTGAAGACCGTCTCGGTCAGCTCGTTCGAGCTGAGCCCGGGCTCCAAAGGCATCTGGCCCCCGACCGTAAACATCGAGGTCAGGAAGCCGCCAGAGAAGATCGTCAGCAGCGCGACGTGGACGGAGTAGGCGCCGAGGCGGTTCCACGCGCCGCGCTCGCCGAAGACGTAGGTCTTCCCCTTCTTCTCGGTCACGACCGTCTTCAAGCGCGCCCCGCGGAACGCTTCGGCCACGCGGGAGACGGCCGCTTCGAGGCTCGCCGCGCGCATGTCGAGCGTCGCGCTCGGCCTCTGCCCGCGCAGCCAGTGCGCCGAGGCGTCGAGCTTCTTGCGCGAGATGAAAGTCCACGCGCCGGGGAAGCGGTCGATGGAGGCGAGCACGATGTTGAGCGAGAGGACGAGCAGGAGCGCGTTGAAGTACCACGCGTGGTAGATGTCGAACAGGCCGAGCTTGCCGCAGAGCAGCCTCGACGCGGGGGTCATGGCGGCGAAGTATTTGTCGAACCCCTCCACGTTCTGCTGCATGATGATCATGCCCACCATGCAGGCCGCGGCGAGCAGCACGAGCAGGCTCACGCCGAAGCGCACCGAGCTGAGCAGGTCGAGCGTCCGCTTCGTCCCCATGAAGCAGACGGCCCCCGTCACGAGCAGGACGACGACCGCGTAGGTCGGGCTGAACAGGCCCTCGCCGGAAGTCCCGCCGAACCCCTGGGTGAGCGCCCAGGGCAGCAGAGCGATTATCACCCCGACGACCGCGATGACGACCCGCTCCGTGGTCGAGGGGGAATCCTTCGACGCGGTCGTGGAGCCGCGGGGTAGTACGTTGGTCTCTTCGATGGCTGACATGTTGATGAAAAAGGGCGGCGAACCGAATCGGAACGAAAGTAAGGCCGCGGGGCACTTCGCTGACGAAGAAGCCGAACAGTGTGCGCCCGAATGATAACTAAATGCGCGTGCGTCGGCAACCCTCTCCGCCCGCCGGGACGGCGCCCCGCGGCCCTCCTCCGAAAAGCCCTCGGCGCGCCACCGCGAAGTCAGTTCCCTATCACTTTGGTTGCCGCGTGGAGGGACGGCGATGCCCGCGCTTTGTCGGCCGCGGGCCTGTGATATCATCTCGCCGGATTACCAACATGTCTAAAAATCTTCTCCTCTGCGCGCTCGGCATCGCCCTCGGTTTCATCGTCGGTTTCTTTATCACGAACGCCATCACGAAGCCCGGCGCGCAGGTCGCGCAGGCGCGCACGGCGGCGGCGACGGGCGGCGGCGAGGCGCGGCCGCTCGGCCCCGACCAGTTGGGCGGCGAACTCCCGCCCGGCCACCCGGAAGTCCCCGCGGGCGGCGCGGGCGCGGGCAACGCCGCCTCGACCTCGGTCGAGGCGCAGGGTGCGATGGACAAGGCCGACCGCGCGCCGCGCGACTTCGAGGCGCAGTTGAAGGCCGCGGGCGTCTTCTATGAACTGCACGACTACGACAAGGCCGCGCTCTACGCCGACCGCGCGCTCAAGCTGAAGGGCTCGGACTTCGACGCGCTCGTCCTGATGGGCAACGCCAAGTACGACGCGCAGGACTTCGCGGCGGCGCAGACCTTCTACGAGCGCGCGCTCGCCGTCAAGCCCGACTCGCCCGACGTGCGCACAGACCTCGGCAACACCTTCTTCAACCGCAAGGACTTTGACCGCGCCATCGCCGAGTACCGCAAGTCAGTCCGTGTGGACCCCGGCCACTTCAACAGTTGGCGCAACATCGCCGCCGCCTCGTTCGAGAAGCGCGACAAGGAGACCGCCGCCGAGGCGGTCGAACAGCTCTCACGCATCGCGCCCCAGAGCCCGCAGACGGAAGCCTTCCGCCGCAAGCTCGCCGAGATGCCTTGAACTACAAGTCTGGAACTGAAAGATCAGGCGAGCGAACTCATCCACCCCACGCACTTCTCAAGCTCCGCGCGCATCTCTGCGGCCGGGGCGTGGTGTATGCGCCCGTGGCCGGGCAGCACCCACTCAAACTTATGGTCGAGAAGGCGTCGCATCGAGCGCGTCTGCGCCGGCCAGGAGTACCAGCAGGCCGTGCGGAAGGCCGTGAGCGTCCGGCGCGCGGGCGACCACGCGAGGTGGTCGCCCGTGAAGAGGTACTTGTCGCGGCAGAGCAGGACGGCGTGGCCGCGCGTGTGGCCGGGCGTGGGGATGACGAGGAGGTCTTCGTCCAGACGCACGGCCGCTTCGCCTTCGACGACGCGCTCGACGCCGTAACGCGCCGCGTTGTCGTCCGCGTGCATGACGCGGGAGGCTTTGAAGTGTCGCGCGTACTTCTCCTGGTCGGCCACGTCGTCGCGGTGCGTGAGGAAGATGTGACGGACGCCGCCCAACTCCTCGATCTTCCGCACGAGAGGGCGCGTGAAGCGCGGCGAATCGACGAGGACGTTGCCGCCCTCTTCGTCAGGCCGCACGACAAGGTAACTCCACGCGCCGAAACTCGACTCGGCGTTGAAGCCGCAGTAGTAGACGTTACCGTCAACGCGCTCGGGGAATGCGGCGACGCCGAGCCGCGCGTCGTAGTCGCGGGTCGTGCCGATGGAAGAGGTCGGGCACGCGACGATTGACTTCAAAGCGCCGAGCACTTCCTCCTCCGACCGCGGTTGACGGTAAACACTCGACTGCTCGCCGTGGTCGCGGAACACATTTGGGGCGATCTGGCGGCACGCGTCGCAGTCGATGCACGACTCGTCCACGTAGAAGTCGCCCGGCACGTTCTCCGGCAGACGTTTCGAGGGGTTCGCCACGGGCTCAAGTTTAAGTCTTCGGGGCCGCCGTCCCCAAACGCGCCGGTTTGACGAGCCGCGCGTCCGTGTCTAAAGTTAAGACGAAACCCGTGACAACCCGAGAGCGCTAATGTCGAAGGACAATTTTGCCGAAGACCTGGAAGTCGTCTCCAGAATCGACGCCGTCCCGAAGATACTGGAGGTCGTGTGCCGCACGACCGGCCTGGGCTTCGCCGCCGTGGCGCGCGTGACCGAGAAGCGCTGGATCGCCTGCGCCGTGCGCGACGAGATCGAGTTCGGCCTCACGCCGGGCGGCGAGCTACAGGTGGCGACCACGCTCTGCGACGAGATACGCGACAGCGGTCAGGCCATCGTCATCGATCACGCCTCGGAGGACACGAACTTCTGCCAACACCCGACGCCGAAGCTCTACGGCTTCCAGAGCTACATCTCGGTCCCCATCATCCTCTCGGGCAACCGCTTCTTCGGCACGCTCTGCGCCATCGACCCGAAGCCTGCGCGCCTGAACACGCCCGAGACGATCAGCATGTTCAAGCTCTTCGCCGACCTCATCGCCTTTCACCTCGACGCGCAGGAGCGTCTGAGCCTGAGCGAGACGGAGCTTCTCGACGAGCGCCAGACGGCGCAGTTGCGCGAGCAGTTCTTCGCCGTCCTCGGCCACGACCTGCGCAACCCTCTGAACGCCGTGCGCGGCGGCGCGGAGCTGCTCATGATGATGCCGCTCCCGGAGAAGGCCGTGCCCGTCGTCGCGCTCATCAAGCGCAGCGCCGCGCGGATGACCGGCCTCATCGAGAACGTTCTGGACTTCGCGCGCGCGCGGCTGGGCGGGGGGCTCGTGCTGAACCGTACGGCGGACGCCGGTTTGAGCGCGACGCTCGAACAGGTCATCGCGGAGGCGCGCACGGTCTGGCCCGACCGCGAGGTGAGGAGCGAGATCGACCTGGGCCGTCCAGTCAACTGCGACGGCGCGCGCGTCGCGCAGATGTTCTCGAACCTGCTCGCCAACGCGCTCACGCACGGCGACCCGCGCGGCCCCGTTTGGGTCCGCGCGCGCTCCGACGAGGGTGCCTTCGAGCTTTCCGTCTCGAACCTCGGCGCGCCCATCCCGCCCGAAACTATCGAGCGCCTCTTCCAGCCCTACACGCGCGCCTACGACCGCCCCGGCCGTCAGGGTCTCGGCCTCGGCCTCTACATCGCCTCGCAGATCGCGCAGGCGCACGAGGGCACGCTCGCAGTCGAATCCACGCCCGACGAGACGCGGTTCACCTTCCACATGACAGCGAAGGATTAACCACCGCAGACACGGAGGCACGGCTTGAAGAGAATGACTCAACCAGCCGTGCCTTTGTGCCTCTGCGGTTAATCGCCTTTCAGTCGGCCAACCGCAAACCGCTATAAGCGCCCCCGACACCGCGGGCTCCCGCAACGGCAGGGGAGACGGCCGTCGTGGTGCGTCTCGCCGTAGTCGCACGTCACCTCCTCGCCGGCCTCTATCGGCCGCAGCGCGTAGAACTCCACACGGCCCCGGTGGCGCCGCATGAAGGCGTTCGGCTCGCACGAGTGGTTGACGTAGCCGAAGGGGCCGCCCGTGCGCGTGGCGTCGAGCGCCGTGCCGTCGTCGAACTCCACGATCTTGATCGACTCGCCGACGGCGCGCGCACGCCTCCTGGCCGCGCGCAGGCTGATGCGTTCGCCGCCCAGCTCGCCCAGCTTCTTCCGCGCGGGGACGGACGAGCGCGCGAAGAGCCCACGCCCCTGAATGCGGCTGCGTCCGACTTTAAAGTTGAGAGTGTCCAAGCGAGGGATTATATTCACGGGGGTCGGCGGCGCCAACGGCCCGACCGCCCCTTGTACCCGTTGCCGAAGAGTTCGGCGTGGAGGAGACGATGGAAACGTACAGTGACGCGAGCCATCTCTACGAGGTCGAGCGGCGTGCGCTTCACGCGGAGCGGCCCGGCTTCCGAATCAGCGAGCTACAGATTTCGCCGACGCAGAAAGTGCCCTGGCACTACCACACCAACGTCCAGGACACGTTCTACGTCATCGAGGGGCGGATCAGGCTCTTCATGCGCGAGCCGAAAGAGGAGGTGCGGCTCGGGCCCGGCGAGACCTACTCCGTACGACCCGGCCGCCCGCATCTCGTCGCCAACGGCGGCGAAGTTTCGGCGACCTTCCTCATCCTCCAGGGCGTCGGCGAGTACGACTACGTCCCCCTCTGATTAACTCATACTTCCCCGGCCCGCCGATGCTCAGCGCGTAGTTAGGCCGAGCCATTCGGTGCAATATTAGTTTTGACATTTTCGCTTTAATCTCACGTTCTAAATTAGGAGACAAAAATGGAATCATTACCATTGATACCAATCATTCCTATAATTGCAGCTATTATTGGTGCGCTTGTAGCGGGACTGCTTACTTATACTGCTAACTACTACTTCTTTGTGCTTAAAGACCGTGAAAAAGAGCAAAGACGATTAGGTGAAGCGCGTATAAGAGAACAAAAGAAATTAGCCTTTGAATTACTGAGCAAACTTATGACTGATGAGTATTTTGTTAAAGCGCGTCTAATCAGTCAGGCATATCTACTACCAACAGGAATAAAACACGAGGTTTTAGGCGATACGGAAATGAACTTCATACAAATTGACTCATTCCTAAGTGAGCAAGCGGATAAGGAAGACAGAGAAGCAAGATTTTACATTAGGGCTATTCCAAACTTTTTTTGGCTTGTTGAGCTGGCTAGAGAAGATGGGTTGATTGGTGAAAATGAAAAAATCTTTTCTAAGATTTACTCTTACTACTGGACCCATATTATTGCCCCTCGTATCAAAGGTTGCGAAGATAATGAACAGTTTCGAGAGTTTGAAAATCTTTTGAACTCAGAGGACAAAGGCAAGGCGGAAAGAGACCACAATCGTCTCGTATCAGAATACAATCGAAAACTGAAAACGAGTAAACCCAATTTGTTGGCAACCGGAGATACTCAAAAGCCGCAAAGCTAAGAAGTATTCTATTAAGGCAATGTCGAACAATTCAATGGACGTGAGGGCGAAACAGCGACTTTCTTATCACGGTGTCCGTTAAACTTTAGCGGGCTTGGCGGCGGTTTCGACCCACGTCATCTCAAGCGTTAGGCGTATCAATCCCACCTACCTGATAGTTAATGCGGAGGGCTTTCCCCTCTTTCAAGGGCCGCGTTGATGAGATTAAGCGGCTCGTCCTGCGGCTTCAAATTACCCTCCAGTGAAAGCACATACAGTTTGACAGCGGCCTTGTGGGTATTAGTGTAGAGGCAGAGCACCTCGATGCCATCGAGTAGCGCCCTGCTCGCCTGCATTGCACCTTCCGGCCCGCTGTCTATCGCTCTTTTAACCCTGAAGAGAAGACGCGCTAAACATTCGATGGCGGCTGCATCTTGACACAAAGCGGGTTCAAGAATCGCGGCCCAGTCTTCTCCACTTGCAGGTAGATGCTCCATCATTCCTTGAGTGATTATGCATATTCTACATGCCCCAGAATATGTCAATTTTGTGTATCATTCAATATGTTCATATAACATATTGAATGAAGAAGAGGATTTACATTGTTCAGCGTGGTCGCCTCGTCATCCTCCTGAGAGAGATGAGGATTGAAGCGGGGCTAACACAGGTTGATTTAGCCGCACGGATCGAGAAGGACCAAGCCTATGTTTCGAGGTATGAAAGCGGACAGCGGCGGTTGGATGTGCTGGAGGTGCGCGAGATATGTCAGGTTGTCGGGGTTACGCTAGAGGAGTTTGTTAAAAGGTTAGAGCGCGCGCTGAAATAATCGCGGCAAGATACGGTAGTTCGGTAATGGCGTGGACTAACGCGGGGCTCGAACCGGGCCAGTGGGTGCAGGTGGCCGTCACCGGGTATCTGATTGACGAACGGAAGCCGTAAGTCGGGGCACAGCATGAGCGACTAAGCCGCTACTTCCCCAGCCCTTCAATCATCAACTCGGAGAGGCGCGACATGAGGAGGAGGGCCGGGTTGTCGGGCGTCCATTCGGGCTCGGGCATGTCGTCGCAGGTGACGGCGAGCACGATGCGGCCGCGCGGATGGTGGAGGCTTTCTAGATTCTGTGTAAGTGGCGATAATCAACCGTTCCGTCTCGAAAGGAGACCTGATTATGCCACCGATCCGTCCCGAACTGCTCGATGAGTTGCTCAAAGATTACCAGAAGCCGGATGACCTGCTGGGCCAGGACGGGCTGCTCCAGCAACTCACTAAAGCTCTCGTCGAGCGCGCCCTCGACGGCGAGTTGACTCACCACCTCGGCTACGAGCGCCATGACCCCGCCGGCGACAACTCCGGCAACTCGCGCAACGGCACCACCCCGAAGACGATGCGGGGCAAGCGCGGGCAGGTGCAGATCGACGTGCCGCGTGACCGCACCGGCGAGTTCGAGCCGCAGCTCGTCAAGAAGGGGCAGACCCGCTTCGACGGGCTCGACGAGAACATCATCTCCCTCTATGCCAGAGGGATGACGCAGCGCGAGATTCAGGGGCACCTGGAGGAGATTTACGGCGTCGAGGTCTCGCCTTCTCTGATCTCGACCGTTACGGACGCCGTGCTCGACGAAGTCCGCGCCTGGCAGTCCCGCCCTCTGGACGCCGTCTACCCCATACTTTACCTCGACGCCTTACAGGTGAAGGTCAAGAGCCAGGGGCGTGTGACGAACAAGGCGATTTACCTGGCCTTCGGCGTCAACCTACAAGGGCTGAAAGAAGTTCTGGGGATGTGGGCTGCTGAAGCGGAGGGTGCCAAGTTCTGGATGCAGGTTGTGACGGAGTTGAAGAACCGCGGCGTCTCTGACATCTTCATCGCCTGCGTAGATGGGCTCAAGGGCTTCCCCGAGGCGATAGAGGCGGTGTACCCGCAGACGCAGGTGCAACTCTGCATGGTGCACATGGTCCGCCACTCGCTCTCCTACGTCTCGCACAAGGATCGCAAGGCGGTGGCGACGGACTTGAAGGCGGTCTACCAGGCGGTGACGCTCGAAGAGGCCGAGCGCCAGCTCGGGCAGTTCGAGGAGGCGTGGGCCGGGAGTTACCCGGTCATCGCCCGGTCGTGGCGGCAGAACTGGTCGAGGGTCGTCCCGATGTTCGGCTACCCGGCGGAAATCCGGCGGGCCATCTACACGACGAACACGATAGAGTCTTTGAACATGACGCTGCGGAAGGTGACGAAGAACCGGTCGCTGTTCCCGAACGACGAGGCCGCGTTCAAGCTGATGTATCTAGCGCTGAGGAACATCAGCCAGCGGTGGACGATGCCGATCAAGAACTGGAGCGGTGCGATGAACCAGTTCGCCATCCTGTTCGAGGGGAGAGTCCCGATGGGCGGGCTCAGCCAGAACTCACTTACACAAAATCCTTAGAACCTCCGGATGGTAGATGACGCCGACGTTGGAGCGCAACGCGTCGAGCGCCCCCGACTTCGTCGCCTTCGGCACGCGCCAGAGGTTGCGCCAGATGCCGTTCGTCCCCTGCTCACGCTTCAGAAGGTCGGTCATCTCCTTCGAGACCTCCGGGCTCACGACCTCGCCGCGCTCAAGCCTCTCTAAAAGCGTCGCCAACTCGCGCGGCGTCGTGCGGCCGAGGCCGAAGCGCTTGTTAGTCTCGACCTGACCTTCCTTACTGACGCCGCCCCCGCCCACGCGACGCATGATGCGTGTCTGTTTGAAGCCGAGCGACTCCATCCGCGCGTTGACGGCGTCGGTCGAAAGATAATCGAGCACCATGTTGGTGGCGGTGTTGTCGCTCAACTCCATCATCAGCGTCACGGCGTCGCGCAGGGTCAGGCGCAGGCCGTCAGTCAACTCGTTTAAGACGCCGGAACCCGCGTACCGCGCCGCCTTCGTCAGCACCAATTCGTCCGACCACTTCGCCTTCCCTTCTGCCACGCGCGCAAACGCCTCGACCATCACCGCGACCTTGATGGTGCTCGCCGTCCGAACTGGCTCGTCGCCGCCGAAGTCGTAGACGGCGCCCGTGTCGAGGTTCTTCGCGTAAAGGTAGACGTTCCCCTTGAACCCGGCCGCCTCCGCGCGCACGCGACGGTCGAGCCACGCCGGCACGGGCTTCGGCGCGGCCGGCGTAGCGACCGGCGTCGGCGTGGGAGTGGGTGCGGGGGATGTTTGTGCGAGCGCGGTCGTGCATCCGATGAGCGCGAATATAACAGTCGTGAATGCTCTCATTGAGTTTTATCCCCATTAGCCGTTCGCAGGGAGCGTTGGCTGCGCACGAATCCGCCGCGGAGCGGCGATATCAATCCCCTAATCTGCTTAATCAGCGTGGCGGACGAAGTCGCGCGTGCGCGCGTCCTTCGGGTCGTCGAGGATTTGCGCGGTGGCGCCCAACTCGACCGCTTCGCCGGCCTCCATGTAAAGGACGCGGTCGGCCACGTCTTCGAGGAACTTCATCGAGTGCGTGACGATGACCATCGTCTGTCCCGCTTCGACCAACCCGCGCAGGGTCCCGGCCAGTTCGTTGCTGCGGCGCGGGTCGAGCGCGCTCGTCGGCTCGTCGAAGAGGAGCACTTCGGGGCGCATCGCCAGCGCGCGCACGATGGCCACGCGCTGCTGCTCGCCACCCGACAGAGACTCGGGGTAACGCGTCGCGGATTTTCCCAGACCGACCGTCTCCAGAAGTTGTCGCGCCTCCGCCTCGACCTCCCCGCGCTGACGCTTCAGGACGTGGACGGGCGCCTCCGAGATGTTGCCGAGCACGGAGAGGTGCGGGAAGAGGTAGAAGTGCTGGAAGACCATCCCGACCTGCCGGCGCAGGAGTTTCACGCGCCGCTGGTACTCCTTCTCACCCAGTCCCGCTTCGAGCCGCACGCCGCCCGCTTCGAGCGCGCCCTCGGTGATGCGCTCGAACCCGTTCATGCAGCGCAGAAGCGTCGTCTTCCCCGACCCCGAAGGGCCGATGATGCCGAGCACGGTGCGCGGCTCCACTTCGAGACTGACGCCGCGCAGGATGCGCGTCTCGCCCGCGACTTTCCCTAAGCCCTCGATGCGTATCATCCCGCCACCTCCGACTCGACCGCGCGCAGCGCCTGACGCCGCTGAAGCCTCAACTCCAGACGCCGCGCGAGGTGCGCCAGCGGCAGACTCATCAAGAGGTAGAAGGCCGAGACGATGACGCCGAGCAGCATGAACTCGCCCGAAGCGTTCGCAAGCTCCCTGTACGCGGTCGCCAATTCCCAGACAGAAATAGCGAAGGCGACCGACGTGTCCTTAAAGAGCGAGACGAAGTCGTTCGTCATCGGCGGCAGAGCGATGCGCAGCGCCTGCGGCAGCACGATGCGCCGGAACGCGAGCACGGGACTCATGCCTAAAGCGTACGCCGCTTCGTACTGACCCTTCGGGACGGCTTCGAGCGCCGCGCGGTAGACCTGCGACTCGTAGGCCGCGTAGTTCAGACCGAGCCCGACGAGCGCCGTCAGCCAACCCGGCATCGCCAGCCCCACGAGCGGCAGGCCGAAGTAAAGGAAGAGGAGTTGCACGAGCACCGGCGTCCCGCGGAAGAACTCGACGTAGACGGTGCAGAAGAAGCGTAAGACCGAAGGACCGCGCGACTGGCCGACCGCGAGCCCGAGCCCGAGCGTGACGGCGATGACCATCGCGCCGAGAGAGAGCAGAACGGTGACCGCGGCCGCGCGCGTCAGACGCCAGATTGCCTCCGACCAGTTGAAGGCGGACGAGGTGACTTCGTACTTCACCTCTTCGGGCCTCTTCTCGCCCTCGGCCACGTCCGTGCGCGCCGAAGCCTGAAGCTCCACCTGAGCGTCGTTCCAGAGGTTCCACTTGCGCAGGATTCGTTCGAGCGTCCCGTCCCGCACAATCTTATCGATCCCCGCATCGACCTCCGCCTTCAAAGCCTCGTCGCCCTTGCGCAGACCGATCACGTACGCGCCGCGCATGAAGGGCCCGCCCGCGGGCTTAAGCTTCGGGTTCGGCCGCGCGTAGAACGCCTCCATCGGCACGTCCATCAGCACCGCGTCCACGCGCCCCAGCTCCAAGTCCCTGTAAGCCCCGACCGGGTCGGCGTAGCCCTTGAACGGGATGCCCTCCTTCTCCAACAGGCGCGAGGCCGCGGTGTTGCCGAGCGTGCCCACCACGCGCTTGCGACAGTCTTCGAGCTTGTCGATGCGCGTCTCGTTCCGGCGGACGGTGAGTTGGAGTTGAAAGATGTAGTAGGGCTTGCTGAAGAGGATAGAGCGCGCGCGGTCTTCCGTCGGTTCGAGCCCGTTGACGACCACGTCGAACTCGCCGCGCTGGAGCGAGGTGACGATGGTCTCCCAGTCGGTCGGGACGAACTCGGGCTGGCGGCCCACCGCCGCCGCCAGCGCCTCGACCATCTCAAGCTCGTAGCCGACGTATTTGTCGGGATGCGCCGGGTCGGAGAAGACGTAGGGCGCGCCTCCGCTCGGGTCGGCGCCCCAGCGAAGGACCGACTGCGCGTGCGCGCTGGTTGAGACGAGTACGAGACAAAGAACGAAGAGCACGCAGAATTTCACCACAGAGACACGGAGGCACAGCTTTAGAGATGTGAGTCTACAAGCTGCGCCTCCGTGTCTCTGTGGTGAAAAAGATTTTCCCACTCTCATTTTTCTAAACGGATGGAGCCGCGGACGAATTCGGCGAGCGTGTCAAGATACTCCTCGCCGCCGACGTTGGAAAGGTCGTTGTGGCCGGCGCCCTTGACGACGATGAGCCGCCTGGGCTCGGGCGCGGCCTCGAAGAGCGTGCGCCCCTGCGACGCGGGAATGACTTCGTCGCGGTCGCCGTGGATGACGAGCACGGGGCAGCGGACGCCCGGGAGCTTCGAGGCGGTGTCGAGCTTATTCTTCGTCAACCCCCTCACGAAACGCGGCAGCCACGGCATGACCACCGCGGCCATGTCGGCGGCCGAACTCAAACCGGATTCGAGGACGAGCGCCCCGCACTCGCGTCGCGCCGCCACGTCCCCCACCGCCGCCGTCCCCAGAGACTGCCCGTAGAGCACCACGCGCCCCGCCGGCACGCCGCGCTCCCCGGTCACGAAGTCGTAAGCGGCCTCCGCGTCCGCGTAGAGCCCGGCCTCGCCCGCGGCCTCGCCCTCGCTCCGCCCGTACCCGCGGTAGTCGAAGAGCAGCACGTCGAAGCCGCGCGCCGCGAAGCTCTCCCCGACCCAGTCGCAGTAGCTCAGGTTGCCGCCGTTGCCGTGCGCGTAGACGACCGTCGCGTGCGCCGGCTGTGTCTTCGAGTGAAAGAACCAGCCGTGGAGCTTGAGCCCCTCGGCGTTCCTGAACCAGACCTCCTCCGCCCCCTGCGGCACGCGCCACAGGCCGCCGAGCGCCGCGCGCTCAGGGTGAAAGATGACCGACGCCTCGAAACGACGCAGCATGAAGAACCCGACCGGCAACGCGGCGAGCGCGATGACCAGCACCGAGACCACGAAGTAGCGGACGGCCAGCGCTCGCTCGCCGCGCCTCAACGCCTGGTAAGAGTCGGTGAAGAACATGGGAGCAGAAGGCAGAAGGCAGAAGGCAGTTAAGTGTCGATAGTGACACTCATCTCTTATCTGTCAACGACGCTCACACGTCGTCCGCTGGCTCTTCATACAACTTTAATTTCTTCAACCGCCTGCGTGCTATCTGCCTACTGCTTACTTCTTTCCCGCGTGGCGCTCGAGATAGTCGAGCACGACGTTCGACATCACCTTGACGCCGACGACGAGGCTCTCTTCGTCAACGTCGAAGTCCGGGGTGTGCCAGCCGGCGGTGATGCCCTTCGCGCGGTTGCCGACGCCGAGGAAGTAGTAGAAGCCGGGGACGACCTTCTGGTAGGCGGAGAAGTCCTCGGCCGGCATGAAGGGCTTGATGGCGAGCGCGTTCTGCGGGCCGACGACGCGGCGGATGGTCGGCAGCGTCTCTTCGACCAGAGAGGGCTCGTTGTAGGTGACGCCGTTGCCGTCGCCCATCTCAAGCTCGACGGTCGCGCCGTAGGCGGCCCCGACGTTCTGGAGCGTCTCGCGCATCAGCGCGATGGAGCGCTCGCGCACCTGGTCGTTGAAGGTGCGCATCGTGCCCGACATCTTCACCTCGACCCGCGATGACGTTGAAGCGGTCGCCGCCCTGAATCGTCCCGACGGTGATGACGAGCGGCTCCAGCGGGTCGATGCGGCGGCTCCGGATGTTCTGGAGCGCGAGCACGCACTGCGAGGCGACGACCACCGAGTCCACGCCGTTCTGCGGCTGCGCGCCGTGGGCGGCCTTGCCCTTCACCGTAATATAAAAAGTGTCGGCCGAAGCCATCGCCGGGCCGGAGTGATAGCCGATCTGTCCCGGCCTGTAGGTTGGGCTCGGTGTGGAGGCCGAAGATGGCCTGCGGGCGCGGGTTGTCGAGCGCGCCCTCCTTAATCATCAGCTTCGCGCCGCCCTCCTCGCCCGCGGGCGCGCCCTCCTCGGCGGGCTGGAAGATGAACTTGACGGTGCCGCGCACCTCGTCCTTCATCTTGCTCAGGACTTCGGCGACGCCCAGTTCGACCGTGGTGTGCACGTCGTGGCCGCAGGCGTGCATGACGCTCGGCGTCTGCGACTTGTAGGGTCTGTCGTCCACCTCTTGAATGGGGAGCGCGTCCATGTCGGCGCGGACGGCGACCACGGGGCCGGGCTTGCCGCCGACGAGTAGCGCCGTCACGCCGTGCTTGCCGACGCCCGTCTTGATGTCCGTCAGCCCCAGCGCGCGCAGGCGCTCGGCGACGACGCGCGCCGTGCGCTCCTCGCGGTTCGAAAGCTCCGGGTGCATGTGGAAGTCGCGCCGCGTCGCCACGAGTTGCCCGCGCAGCGCCTCCGCCGCCGCCGCGACCTTCTGGTCTCTCGGCCCCGCGTCAGCGGAAGCTGAGCCGCGCGGCGCAACCACCGCGGACGCGACAAAGACGACCGAAATCAAGAGGGCGGTTATCAGTCTCAAGGTTTTTCTCCGTTCTCAGTCAGCGTATTGACGCTGCGTGCGCCGGTAGAGCGTCAGGCCGAACCAGAGTTCCCAGAAGACGGCGAGGACGACGAGCGCCGAGACGACCGAGACGAGCTGCGATTCCGTGACCTTCTGGACGACCACGTACACGTCGCCCGCGAGCGCGAGCGCCAGCGGGACGAGCGCCGCGATGAGTATCTTCGACGCGAAGCGGTGGAAGTGCTCGGTCTCTTCGCCCTGCTCGACCAGACGGTGGTACGCGGCCGGCGTTATCAGCAGCACGATGGTCACGGCGTTCAGGCCGAGGCTGGCGAGGTGTATGTACTTCGACAGGGACGGCAGCTTGTCGAAGCTCTCCGTCAGGATGGAGATGAACTGGAAGCCGAGGAGCGCCTGCGAGCCCGGCAGCACGACGCGGCACTCGGTCAGCACGTGCTTGATCTTGTCGGTCAGCTTCCGCTTCTCGTCCTGCTCCCTTCCCCCTTCGCTTCCGACATCTCGCTCCTCCCCTTCGCCGCCTCAATCTCGCCTTTGCGCTCGCGCCGCATGTAGAATCCGAGCCCGTACCAGAACGACGCCGCCAGCAGCGTCCCGAAGAGCCCCGCCGCCACGCCCGCCTTCCAGTTGAAGACCTTCTCCGCCGCCACGTAGAAGTCGATCCCCAGGCCCAGCGAGAAGGGCAGCAGCGCCCACGTCATCAGCTTCGACGTGTAGCGGTGTATCTCGTGCGTGTCCTCGCCCCGCTCGACCAGGCGGTGGTAGGCCGCCGGCGAGATGATGAGGGCCACGGCGGAGAGCATCAGCCCGAGCCCCACCATCTTCAACAACTGCGACGGTATCGGCAGCTCGTCGAACCCCGGCTCGAAGACCGAGCGGAACTGGAACCCGACCAGCACCTGCGCACCCGAGCACGAGCATCCGCGCCTCGTTGAGCGCGTTCTCCACCTTGTCTTTGATTTTGGCCATAAACGACTGCTTACCGACCCTGCCGCCAGAGCGCTTGCAGCTCGCGCTTGAGCACCTTGCCCGTCGGGCCTTTGGGGAGTGCGGCGACGACGCGGACGGTCTTCGGGCACTTGAAGTCGGCGAGGTGCTCGCGGCAGTAGGCTCCGATCTCTTCGGCCGCGGCCGCGCGCCCTTCCTTCAACACGACGAAGGCGGCCACGTCCTCGCCGTAGAGCGGGTCGGGGACGCCGAAGGCGGCGGCCTCCGCGACCGCGGGATGCTTGTAGAGCAGCTCGTCTATCTCGCGCGGGTAGATGTTCTCGCCGCCGCGGATGATCATGTCGGACTTGCGGTCGATGATGTGGATAGAACCCTTCGGCGTCGCGGAAGCCCACGTCGCCCGTGTGGAACCAGCCGCCGCGGAAGGCGCGCGCCGTCGCCTCCTCGTTCTTGAAGTAGCCTTTGAAAATATTCTCGCCGCGCATGACGATCTCGCCCGACTCGCCGTCGGGCAACTCGTTGTCCTCTTCGTCCACGACGCGCATCTCGTTGCCGATGGGATGGCCGCACGAGCCGGCGCGCCGGCGCCCGTCCGGCGGGTTGAAGGTCGAGCGGCAGGTGGACTCCGACAGCCCGTAGCCCTCGACGACGAGGCAGTCGAACGTCTCCTCGAAGCGGCGCATGACCTCGGCGGGCACGGGCGCCGAGCCGCACATGGCGAAGCGCAGGCGCTCGGTGCTCAAGCCCTCGGGCACGCCTTCGGGGTAAGTCTTGAGCAGCATCGAGAGCATCGTCGCGACCGAGCCGAAGGAGGTGACCTCGTAGTCGCTGACGATCTGCCAGAGGCGCGAGGCGGAGAAGCGCGGGCTGTCACCGTCGAGCCGCCCGCGTAGAGCGCGCTCACGGTCGTCACCGAGACGGCGTTCATGTGGAAGAGCGGCATGACGGTCAGCAGCCGGTCGTCTTCGTTGAAGCCCAGCCACTCGACGATCTGCCGCGCGTTGGCGAGCAGGTTGCCGTGCGTGAGCAGACACCCTTTCGGCTTCCCCGTCGTCCCGGACGTGTAGATGATGATGGCCTCGTCGTCGCGCGTCAGGTCGGAGTCGCGCCAGCCTTCGTCGTCCGTCCCGTCGCAGCCCGGAGGTCGCGGCGCGCCTCGTCGTCGAAGTCGACTGCACCGACCCGAGCGTCGTCGGACTTCGCGGCGGAGGTCGGCCGACCTGTTCGGCGAACTCGCGGCCGAAGAGCAGGAAGCTCGCCTCCGAGTTGCCGACGACGTAGGCCATCTCTTCGGGCTTGAGCAGGGAGTTGACGGGGCCGGCGAGCGCGCCCAGCTTGAAGCACGCGAAATAGGCGATGACGTACTCGCGCCGTTCGGCAGCAGCAGGCTGACCACGTCGCCGCGCCCGACGCCGTGCGCCGAGAGCATGCGCGCCGTGCGGTTCACCGCCGCGTCGAACTCGCGCGTAGGTGAAGCGGCGGCCGTCGGCCTCCGAGAAGAGAAAGACCTTCTCGGGCGTCGCGGCGGCGCGCGCCTCCAGCAGTTCGCGTAGGTTCTGGGAAGTCCATCGTTGCGGTTCGAACGGTCTGAATTCGGAAGACGCGCCGACATCATAGCGGATGGAGTTGGGCAAAAATGGCTAAGCCTCGCCTCATTTTTCGCCCGCCGCGCGCCCCGCGTGTGGTATATTTTCGCGGTCTCCGGCAAATTGCCGCGCTCCGCTGTCAGACGCTTCGCATACCGGGCGCCGAAAATTGCAAACTATACAAGTCAAACTGCATGGACACCTATCGCAACTTCGTCGAAGGCGAGTGGGTCGAGTCTTCGTCGCAGAAGACCGTCGGAAACGTCAACCCCGCAAACACCGACGACGTGCTCGGCATCGTCCGCCTCTCGACGCGCGAAGAGGCGCGCGGCGCGGTCGAGGCCGCCGCGGAAGCCTTCCGCGGCTGGCGCGCGACGCCCGCCCCCGCGCGCGGGCGCATCGTCGCGCGCTCCGCACGCCTGATCGAAGAGAACAAGGAAGACGCTCGCCGCGCTGCTCACGCGCGAGGAGGGCAAGACGCTCGCGGAAGTCGCGCGGCGAGTTGCAGCGCGCCGATCAACGTCGCAGAGTTCTGCGCGGGCGAGTCGCGCCGCATGAACGGCGAGACGATCCCTTCGGAGCTCCCCTCGAACTTCGCCTACACCCTCAAGCAGCCGCACGGCGTCGTCGCCGTCGTCACGCCCTGGAACTTCCCCGTCGCCATTCCGGTCTGGAAGATCGCGCCCGCGCTCGTCGCGGGAAACACGGTCGTCTTCAAGCCCGCGACGAACACGCCCGCGACGGCCGTCCGCATCGTCGAGACTTTCGCCGAGGCCGGGCATCCCCGCGGGCGTCCTCAATCTCATCCTCGGCTCGGGCTCGGAGGCGGGCGACGAGATCGTCGAGCCACCCGGCCGTGCGCGCCATCTCGTTCACGGGCTCGAACGGCGTCGGCATCAAGCTCTACGAGCAGGCGGCGCGGCGCGGCGTCGAGCGTGCAGTGCGAGATGGGCGGCAAGAACCCCGTCGTCGTGCTCGAAGACGCCGACATGGACGCTCGCCGTCGAGTCCACGGCGCAGGGCGCGTTCGGCTCGACGGGCCAGCGCTGCACGGCGACGAGCCGCGCCGTCGTCGTCGAGTCGGTCGCCGACGAGTTCGTCGCGCGCATCGGCGAGCGCGCGCAGGCGCTTGCGCCTCGGCGACGGCAGCGAGCCCGGAGACCGAGGTCGGCCCCATCGTTGACGCGAGCCAGTTCAAGTCCGTCCTCTCCTACATGGACGTTGCGCGCGAGGACGGCGCGGAACTCGTCTGCGGCGGCGGCGCCGGCCGACGGCGCGGGCTTGCGCAAAGGCTTCTTCGTCCAGCCGACGGTCTTCGACCGCGTCACGCCCGACATGCGCATCGCGCGCGAGGAGGTCTTCGGCCCCGTCCTCTCCGTCCTGCGCGTCAAGGACTTCGACGAAGCCTTGCAGGTCGCCAACGACAGCGAGTTCGGGCTCTCCTCGTCCATCTTCACGCAACGACGCGGCGCGCGTCTTCCGCTTCGTGGACGAGATCGAGACCGGCATGACGCACGTCAACTCGCCCACCACCGGCGGCGAGGCGCACGTCCCCTTCGGCGGCATCAAGTCCACGGGCGTCGGCGCCTTCGAGCAGGGCTCGACCGCGCTCGACTTCTACACCGAACTCAAAGTCGTCTACGTCGATTACACCGGCCGCAAGCGCGAAGGCAACCTTTACTGATGGCGCTGCGCGAACGCTGATTCGATGCTAGCGTTACAGAGACGCAGAGCGACCGAAGCTCGGTCGACGACTGTAGACTTTCGAACCGGAGTGCAATCGTCAGGTGGTCGACGTCGCTGTGGCAACTTCAAAATCGACACAAATGAGCACAAGCACTGGAGCAAAGACAGTCACCGTCGCTGCCCCGCCTGCAAGACCGTCAACCCGGACGCGGACGTCAACTCGAAGTGTTCCGACGTGCGGCGAGCCGCTCGGCCGCCGCCGTCATCCAGCACAGCATCGACGAGTTGAAGAGGATGACCGAGCGGATGCAGGAGTCGAACGCGCCCTCGTTCAACACCTTCAACGGCTTCGGCACGACGCTGCTCGACTACCGCGCAGCGCGACGACGGCGCCTGGGAGGCGACGCGCTGGGTCGTCGCCGCGATGCTGCCCGTCGTCCCGCTCGCGACCTACGTCATCAAGCCGAAGCGGCAGGAGAACAGCTACGGCCGCATGGAGTCCTACTTCGACATCCTCGGCCGCGACGCCGCTCTCGGCCGCGCGAGTCCTGCGCGTCTACGCGCTCGTCGTCGTCGGGCTCGCGCCCGTCGTGCTCGGCTTCATGAACTCCTCGCGAGTCAACAGCACGATCAAAGGCGCGCTCGGCGCCAAGTACGGCGGCATTGTCGCCGTGCTGGCGATGCTCGCCTGCATCGTGTGGGCCGTCTACATCATCTTCTTCAACATCAAGAACGACTCGCAAGGCCTACAAGACAAGGCCGAGCCGCTGAAGCGCCGCCTGAACTTCCAACACACCTTCGCGCAGAGACGGAGACAGAACATGAGCACCGCCGAACCGCAGCTTAACGCGACCGAGACCAGCCGACCGACTCCGAGATCGTCGAGAAGCACAAAGAGTTCCTCTTCCCCGCCGTCGCGATGTACTACCAGGAGCCCCTCGCGCTCGTGCGCGGCGAGGGGCAGTACGTCTGGGACGACACGGGCAACCGCTACCTCGACTGCTTCGGCGGCGTGCTCACCGTCAGCGTCGGCCACGCCAACCCGAAGGTCGACGGAGGCGATCGTCGAGCAGGTCAAGACGATCCAGCACACCTCGACGCTCTACGCCAACAAGCCGCAGTCCGACCTCGCCGAGAAGCTCTACCAGATCACGCCCGGCCGCCTCAAAAAATCCTTCTTCACCAACAGCGGCACCGAGGCCAACGACACGGCCATCCACGCCGCCAAGACCGCGACCGGGCGGCACGAGATCGTCGTCGCTGCGCCACAGCTACTCCGGCCGCTCCGCCACCGCGCTCTCGGCCGTCGGCCATTCGACGTGGCGACCGCTGCCCGCCGCAGGTCGCGGGCATCGTCCACGCGCGCGCGCCCTACTGCTACCGCTGCCCGTTCAAGCTCACGCCCGAGAACTGCGGGCTCGCCTGCGCCGACGACATCGAAGAGCTGATCATGACGCACGACGACGGGCGAGATCGCCGCCTTCATGGCCGAGCCGATCCTCGGCGTCGGCGGCTTCATCGTCCCGCCGCCGGGCTACTTCGAGCGCGCGGCCGAGATCGCGCGCAAGCACGGCGGCCTCTTCATCGCCGACGAAGTGCAGACCGCCTGGGGCCGCACGGGCGACAAGTGGTTCGGCATCGAGCACTGGAACGTCGAGCCCGACATCATCACCTCCGCCAAGGGCATGGGCAACGGCGTCCCCGTCGGCATGACCATCGCCACGCCCGAGGTCGCCGACAAGTTACCCCGGCCTCACCTTCTCCACCTTCGGCGGCAACCCCGTCTCGATGGCCGCCGCGCTCGCCGTCATCAAGGTCATCGAAGACGAAGACCTCCGCACGCAACGCCGCCGAGCGTCGGCGCATACTTCCGCGAGCGCCTCGAAGAGCTCAAAGAGAAGCACCCCGTCATCGGCGACGTCCGCGGCCTCGGCCTCATGCAGGCGCTCGAACTGGTCAAAGACCGCGAGACCAAAGAGCCCGACCCGCAGTCCGTCCTCCGCGTCTTCGAAGAGACCAAGCGCCGCGGCGTCCTCATCGGCAAGGGCGGCCTCTACGGCAACGTCATCCGCACCGGCCTCATGCTCAACTCGACGAAGGACACCGTTGACGAGTTGATCGAGGCGCTCGACGCCGCGTTCGGCGCCGCGGCCTGAAAAGGTCGGGGAGGACGAGTGAGAGATGGAGCAGTCACCTCGCAGAACGTTCATGACGCGGATGCTCGGCGGCGCGCTGACCTTCTCGCTGGTCAGGGCGCTGTGCGGTGGGAGGTACTCGGCGCGGCCGTGAGGCCGTTCGGGTCAAGTGGCTAGCCGAAGTCGAAGAGCTGAGCAGCGGGCTGAAGGGCCGCAAGCTCAGCCGGCCGAGTGGCAGACGAAGGTTGAAGAGTTGTTCCACCGCATCGAGCTGAAAGACTTGACTTCGCTCGATCAACTACGACGAGTTGGTCAAGACGTCCGTCTTCCCGAAGACCACGAGTCGAGCCTTGAATTGGACTTCCCGCAGGTCGAAGGTCTGCCCGCCGACTGACCTACATGCCCTCGTTCGTCGCCCTCAAGCGCGGGCGGGCCGTCGTCCCGCACGGCCACCGCAACATGGTCTCGATGCACATGGTGCTCGAAGGCGAAGTCCGCGCGCGCCACTACGAGAACAGGGGCGGCGACGAGCGTGCGCATGATCATCGAGCCGTCGCTCGACAAGACCTTCGCGCGCGGCGACCTGTCCACGATCTCGGACGAGCGCCACAACATCCACTGGTTCAAGGCCGACGAGCGGCCACGCCTTCATGTTCAACGTCGCGGTCTTCGACCTCGACGGCATCGAAGAACTTCTCGGGGCGCGACTACATCGACCCGCTCGCCGCCGACAAGCTCGGCGACGGCCGCTCCGCGCGCGCCGGATCGACCACAAGGAAGCCTTCAAGCTCTACGGCAACACTAGGTAGACATCACCGAAGCGATGAAAACACTGATCCGTAACGGGCGCGTCGTCACGGCGGTTGACGACTACAAGGCCGACATTTTGATTGAGGGCGAGAAGGTCTCGACCATCGGCGCGAAGCTAGACATGGAGGCCGACGTGGTGATTGACGCGGCGGGGAAGCTCGTCATCCCCGGCGGCATCGACCCGCACACGCACATGGAGCTGCCGTTCGGGGGGACGGAGGCGTCGGACGACTTCCGCACGGGCACGATTGCGGCGGCGCACGGCGGGACGACGACGATCATCGACTTCGCCGTGCAGTACAAGGGTCAGGCACTGCGTCGAGGGCGTGGACAACTGGCACGAGAAGGCCGAGGGGAAGTGCGTGATTGATTACGGCTTCCACCTCATCACGACGGACCTCGAAGACGAGCGCAGACCGAAGAGCTGTACAAGGTGATGGACGAGGGCGTGACGAGCTTCAAGCTCTTCATGGCCTACCCGGGCGTCTTCCTCGCCGACGACGCGACCATCTTCCGCGCGATGTCGGCGGCGGGCGAGCGCGGCGGCCTCATCTGCATGCACGCCGAGAACGGCATCGTCATCAACGAGATCATCAAGCGCGCGCTCGCCGAGGGGCGCACCGCGCCCAAGTACCACGCGCTCACTCGCCCGACCATCGCCGAGGCCGAGGGCGTCCACCGCGCCATCCGCCTCGCCGAGATGGCCGAGGCGCCCGTCTACATCGTCCACCTCTCCTGCGCCGACGCGCTGAATCAGGTGCGCGAGGCGCGCGACCGCGGGCTGCCCGCCTTCGCCGAGACCTGCCCGCAGTACCTCTTCCTCTCCATAGACGATTACGGCGAGGGCTTCGAGGGCGCGAAGTACGTGATGACGCCGCCGCTGCGCGAGCAGTGGAATCAGGACGAGCTGTGGAAGGGCTTGAAGACCGACGACCTGCAAGTCATCTCCACCGACCACTGCCCCTTCTGCATGAAGGAGCAGAAGGAGCTGGGCCGCGACGACTTCTCGAAAATCCCGAACGGCGCGCCCGGCGTCGAGCACCGCATGTCGCTCATCTACGACGGCGGCGTCGCGCAAGGTCGCGTCTCCCTCAACCGCTTCGTCGAGCTGACCTCGACGGCCGCGGCCAAGATGTTCGGCCTCTTCCCGCGCAAAGGGCACCATCGCCGTCGGCTCCGACGCCGACATCGTCATCTTCGACCCCGACGGCGAGCAGACCATCTCGGCCGCCACGCACCACATGAACGTAGACTACTCGGCCTACGAGGGGCGCAAGCTGCGGGGCGTCGTCGAGACCGTGCTCTCGCGCGGGCAGCGTCGTCGTCGAGGGCGGCGAGTTCAAGGGCAAGGCGGGCGCGGGTCAATTCCTGAAGCGCGGCACGTGCGTGACGATGTGAGGCGGCGCGCACCGAAGGCAGTTATGAATCGAAGGACGGCTCTGCACTCACGGCTGCCGGCGCTCGTCGCCGTCGTCGCGCTCTGCGCGGCCGCTTACGGGCAGGAGGCGAAGCGCGGGCCGGACGCGAAGCCCGCCGCCGCCGCACAGCCGTTCGCGCAAATCCCGGTCGAGCTGAACGGCAACCTGATCTTTCTGCGGGTCCGGGTCAACGGCTCGGAGCCGCTCTGGTTCGGGCTCGACACGGGGGCCAGCGTCACGGTCGTCAACACGCAGACCGCGGCGGCGCTCGGCCTGAAGCTTGAGCGCAGTGGTCAGACGATGGGCGCGGGCGGCCACGTCCAGAGTTCGGCCGTCCGCGGCGTGCGGCTCGACATCGGCGGCGCGCGTCTCGAAAATCTGAACGTCACGGCTATCGAGCTGACCTCAATCGAGAACGCGGCGGGGCGAAAGATGGACGGCATACTCGGCTACGAATTCTTCCGCCGCTACGTCGTCGAACTGGACTACGAGCGACGGTTCGTTAACCTCTACGAGCCCGCCGGCTTCGTGTCCGGGGGGCGCGGCGAGGGCCTGCCGCTGACCTTCGTCAACAACCACCCTTACATCCGCGCGCGGGTCGCCATGCCGGGCCGCGCGCCGGTCGAGGGCGCCTTCGTGCTCGACACGGGCGCGAGCCTGCCGCTCATCCTGCTCGACTCGTTCGTCAAAGAGAAGCGGCTCGCCGAGTCGCTCACGAAGACTTTGAAGGTCACGGGCCGCGGCGTCGGCGGCGAGGTCGCGATGCCCGTCGGCCGCACGGGTCGCCTGATGCTCGCGAGCTACTCGCTCGAACAGCCCGTCACGTCCTTCCCGCAGTCGGGCTGGTTCGCGCGCGAGGGCGCGGCGGGCAACATCGGCGGCGGCGTCCTGCGCCGCTTCAAGGTGACCTTCGACTACTCGCGGAGCCGGATGTTCCTTGAGCCGAACAGGCTCTACCCGGAGCCGTTCGAGTACGACATGAGCGGGCTCCAGTTCGTCACCGAGGGGCCCGCCTTCAAGACGGTGACCATCCTCCGCGTCCTCTCGGACTCGCCGGCCGCCGAGGCCGGGCTCAGGCAGGGCGACGAGATCGTCTCAATCGAGGGGCGACCCGTCACGGACTTCAAGCTCGCGGCGCTCCGCGAGATGTTGCGCCAGCCCGACCGGCGTTACGCGCTGCAAGTCAGGCGCGGCGCCGAGACGGTCTCGGCCGAACTCAGAACGCGGCGTTTGATCTAGGCCCGTGCGGGCTTCGACGAGATGAGGAGGAAGATGAGACTACCCTTTCGCGCGGCGACGGCGGCACTCCTCCTCCTCCTGCTGGCCGCGGCCGCGGCCGTGCCCGCACAGGAGAGGCCCGAGCCGCCCCACGTCACCGTCGCGGGCGAGGCCGAGCTGAACATCGCGCCCGACGAGGTCAGGTTCGACGTGACCTTGCAGCACTTCGGCAAGGACCTGAAGGCGGCCAAGGCGCAGACGGACGAGCGGCTCAAGGGTCTGATCGCGCTCGCCTTGAAGCACGGCGTCGCCGAGTCGGACACGCAGACCGACTACGTCAAGGTCGAGCCGCGCTTCAAGGGGAACGACGACTCGAAGGCGTTCCTCGGCTACTGGGTGCGCAAAGACCTCGTCTTCACGCTGCGCGACGTGTCGCGCGCCGAGGGGCTTCTGTCGGAGATGCTCGACTACGGCGTCTGGCGCATCAACAGCATCGACTTCTCGACCTCGCAGATGCGCAGGTACCGCGACCAGGCGCGCGCGCAGGCGATGAAGGCCGCGCAGGAGAAGGCCGCCGCGCTCGCCGCCGCCGTCGGCCAGAAGATCGGCAAGGCCATCACCATCGAGGAGGAGGCGCCGAACCGGGGCGGCGCGCCGAACCTCCTCGCGAACTCGGTCACCGTCAACCGCGACGGCGCCACCGACTCCGAGGGCACGCTCGCGCTCGGCCTCATCAAGGTCAGCGCCCGCGTCACGGTCAAGTTCGTGTTGGAGTAGACGGCCCCCGGGGCGCGGCGCGAAAGGTTGCAAGTCAACATGCAGACGGCGAAGGACGCGGAAGTCATACAACACGAGGACGGGCGCGTGGAGTTGCGGGCGGGCGCGGAGGAGGAGATTCGCCGCAGCCCGCTCTACAACGAAGACCTCGCGCCCGTGCCGGTCGAGCGGCGCACGTGGACGACCTACAACTACGCGGCGCTGTGGATCAGCATGGCGCACTGCATCCCGACCTACATGATGGCCTCGGGGCTCATCTCGGCGGGGATGAACTGGTGGCAGGCGCTCATCACCATCCTGCTCGGCAACACCATCGTGCTGGCGCCCATCCTTCTGAACTCGCACCCGGGCACGAAGTACGGCATCCCCTTCCCCGTCTTCGCGCGCGCCGCCTACGGCACGGTCGGCTCGAACCTGCCGGCCATCATGCGCGCCGTCGTCGCCTGCGGCTGGTTCGGCATCCAGGCGTGGATCGGCGGGCAGGCCATCGACGTGTTGATGAAGGCGGTCGTGCCCGGCTGGCATACGCTGCTCGGCGCGGGCGCGGGCGGCCACACGACGACCGAGTGGCTCTCGTTCCTCGTCTTCTGGGGGATGAACATCTACATCATCTACCGCGGCATGGACCTGCTGCGCCACGTCGAGAACTGGGCCGCGCCCTTCGTGCTGGTGATGACGGCGCTGCTGGTGGCGTGGGCCATCTGGCGGGCCGACGGCATCGGCCACATCCTGACGCAGCCCTCGCACTTCAAGACGCTGGGCGAATTCTGGCCGATCTTCGTCCCGAGCTTGACGGCGATGATCGGCTTCTGGGCCACGCTCTCTTTGAACATGCCCGACTTCACGCGCTTCGGCCGGAGCCAGCGCGAGCAGGCCGTGGGCCAGGTCGTCGCCCTGCCCTCGACGATGACTATCTTCGCCGCGATGGGCGTGCTCATCACCTCGGCCGCGATGGTCATCTACCCGGACATGGCGGCGGGCGACGTGTGGGACCCCGTGAAGCTGGTCGGCCGCTTCGAGCACCCCGTGGTCGTCGCCGTCTCGATGTTCACGGTGGTGGTGGCGACGCTCTCGGTCAACATCGCCGCCAACGTCGTCTCGCCCGCGAACGACTTCGCCAACGCCTTCCCGCGCCTGATCTCGTTCCGGCTCGGCGGGCTCATCACGGGCGTCATCGGCATCCTGATGCAGCCGTGGCGGCTGCTGGCCGACCCCTCGGGCTACATCTTCTCGTGGCTGCTCGGCTACTCGGGGGGCTTAGGCTCCATCGCCGGCGTGCTCATCGCGGACTACTGGCTCATTAGACGCAAGCGCCTCGCGCTCGCGGACCTCTACCGCCAGAGGGGCGTCTACACTTACACTTCCGGCTGGAACTGGCGCGCCGTCGCGGCGACGCTCCTCGGCTGCCTCTTCGCGTGGATAGGCTTGCTCGTCCCGGCGCTCAGGGTGCTCTACGACTACGCGTGGTTCGTGGGCTTCGGCGTCGCCTTCGCGGCGCATTACGGGCTGACGAGGCTCGCGCCGCCGGCGGCGCCCGACCCGGCCGCGGCCGGCGCCGCCGCGGGCGTGGCCGTCACCGCCGAATGAATCTTGCTCGCGCGCAGGAGGAGGGTCGAAGGATGAGGAGAGGGCTCTGCGTGAAGTGCGGGACGCCGACCGTCTACCGCAAATTCAACGGCATCAGCAGCCGTGGCAGCGACGAGAACAGCAGCGTCTACGTCCACACAGGTTGGCCGACTTGGACCAGCCCGGTCGAGCACCTCATCTGCACGAGTTGCGGCTACTTCGAGTCGTACGTCATCGACGAGGAAAAGATGTCCGAGATCACCAAGACGCGGGAGAAGGTCGGCTGAAAGCCGTTCGCACGAACATCGCCCCGTTAACGATTAACTTAAAGAGAGACACACGGAGGTTTTAATGGCACGCACCGTCAAATGCGGATTGATCCAGGCGACCACGGCCGCGCCGGCCGACGCCCCCATCGAGGAGATCAAGCGGCTCAACCTTGAGAAGCACCTCAAGCTCATCGACGACGCGGGCGCGCAGGGCGTGCAGATTCTCTGCATGCAGGAGGTCTTCAACACGCCCTACTTCTGCGCCGAGCAGCAGACGCGCTGGTACGAGGCCGTCGAGCGCATCCCCGACGGCCCGACCGTCAAGCTGATGCAGGAAGTGGCGAAGAAGCACTCGATGGTCATCATCGTGCCCATCTACGAGGAGGAGATTGCCGGCGTCTACTACAACACGGCGGCCGTCATGGACGCCGACGGCAAGTACCTCGGCAAGTACCGCAAGAACCACATCCCGCACGTCAACCCCGGCTTCTGGGAGAAGTTCTACTTCCGCCCGGGCAACCTCGGCTACCCCTGCTTCGACACGGCCTACGCGCGCGTCGGCGTCTACATCTGCTACGACCGACACTTCCCCGAGGGCGCGCGCGCGCTCGGCCTCAACGGCGCCGAGATCGTCTTCAACCCCTCGGCCACCGTCGCGGGACTCTCCGAGTACCTGTGGAAACTTGAGCAGCCGGCGCACGCCGTCGCCAACGGCTACTTCGTCGGCGCCATCAACCGCGTCGGCCACGAGCAGCCGTGGGACATCGGCGAGTTCTACGGCCAGAGCTACTTCTGCGACCCGCGCGGCCAGATCATCGCCGAGGCGCCCCGCGACCAGGACGCCCTCGTCGTCGCCGATTTCGACCTCGACCAGATTCGCGAGGTCCGCAACACCTGGCAGTTCTACCGCGACCGCAGGCCCGACACCTACCAATCGCTCGTCGCAGACTGAGAACCATGTCAACAACTCCAACGACACCGCTAACGCAGGAGCAGATCGAGCAGAACTTCCGCGAGATCGCGCCGCCTTTGACGGACGCCGAGGCTCTGTTCGAGGCGAACCGTTGCGTCTACTGCTTCGACGCGCCGTGCACGCACGCGTGCCCGACGCACATCGACGTGCCGGCCTTCATCAAGAAGATCGCGTCGGGGAACCTGACGGGCTCGGCGCGCGTCATCTTCGACGCTAACCCCATCGGCGCCACCTGCGCGCGCGTCTGCCCCGTCGAGGTGCTGTGCGAGGGCGCGTGCGTCGAGAACACGCTGATGCAGCGGCCCATCGAGATCGGGCGCCTGCAACGCTACGCCACCGACTACGCGGCGCGCACCGGCCGCGAGGTGCTGAAGGCGGGCGCGCCGAACGGCAAGTCGGTCGGCGTCGTCGGCTCGGGCCCGGCGGGGCTCTCGTGCGCGACGTACCTCGCGCGGCTCGGCTACGACGTGACGGTCTACGAGCGCAAGTCTCTGCCCGGCGGCCTCGACACCTACGGCATGGCCGAATACAAGATGACGCAGCGCGTCTCGACCGAGGAGGCGCGGCAGGTCGAGCGCCTCGGCGTCAAGTTCCGACTCGACACAGAAGTCGGGCGAGACATTTCGGTCGAAGAGCTTGAGTCGCAGCACGACGGCGTCTTCCTCGGCGTGGGGCTCGGAGAGACGGGCCGTCTCAACATCCCGGGCGAAGAGCTTGAGGGCGTCTACGACGCGCTCTACGTCATCGAGCGCATCAAGTCGCGGCGCTGGGAGACTGTGCCGCTCGGGCGCACGGTCGCCGTCATCGGCGCGGGCAACACGGCCATCGACGCCGTGACGCAGGCGCGCCGCCTCGGCGCCGAGCGCGTCCTGCTCGTCTACCGCCGCGGGCAGGCCGAGATGCCCGCCTACGAGTACGAGTACACGCTCGCCAAGCAGGACGCCGTCGAGTTCCTCTGGCACACGGCGCCGGTCGAGGTCTTGACGGACGAGTCGGGCGCGCGCGTCGCGGCCTTGCGCTGCGTCCGCACGGAGCCGGGCGAGCCGGACGCTTCGGGCCGCCGCTCGGCGAACGTCGTCGAGGGCTCCGAGTTCGACAGTCCCCGTGGACACGGTCATCAAGGCGACGGGCCAGCAGAAGATGCGCGAGTTCTTCTCAAGCATCCCGGGCATCGAGGTGGACAAGTCCGGCCGCGTCGTCGTCGAGCCCGAGACGATGCGCACGGGCAACCCGAAGTTCTTCGCCGGCGGCGACTGCGTCAACGGCGGGCGCGAGGCCGTGGACGCCTCGCAGATGGGCAAGCTCGCCGCGCAGGGCATCCACCTCGCGCTCACGGGCGAGCGCGTCGAGTTCGCGGGCGCGCGCGTCCCGCTGGCCGAAGAGACGCAGGACGTTAAGGCTCACTGACGCGGCCGCGTCACTCCTCCCTTCACAAGGAGCACCGTTATGATTTTCTCCGCGTGCGTCGGGTTCCCCAGGCGGGGCGCCGCTAAACTCTTGGAGACCTACCAGCGCATGTGCGAAGAGGGGGAGTTGGTCGAGGCCGGCGGCTTCAAATACCTGAAGTGGGAGGTCGGCGAGCGCGTCGAGCTGTGGGCGGACGTGAAGGACGGTAAGCCCGAGATGATCTACAGGACGTTCTACGCGGGCGAGGCGCGCATGAAGGTCGCGCTCATGGAGAGGACGCCGCGCCGGGATGAGATGCTCTCGGACGGCGCGTTCTTCTGCCGCGGCAAGGCGTGCGAGAGCGACGGCTGGGTCGCGGGCCGCAACCCCTTCATCTTCGACGCCATCGACTTCCACCGCTACGACACGCTGAGCCTGCCGCGCGTGACCACCGTCCAACTCACGGCCTTCTCGTTCCGCATGACCGGGTTCGAGGACGAGGAGGCGTACGATGAAGCGCACCCGGCCGACGACAAAGGCTACTGCTGGGACTACAAGCACTTCATCCCGGCGCTCATTGTCGACCGGGAGCGGGGCGAGGGCGGCGAGTTACAGTCGGCCCACGCGGAGGTCTCCGGCTACGTCTGCGACACGGACATCATCACGAACCCCGTCACCGGCCAGGACTTCTGCTGGGCGAGGCTCGACACCATCGGCGGCGAGGTAGACGTGGTCTGCGCGCCTGACAGGCTGAACGGCTACCTCGTCAAGGACGGCCTCGCGGTCACGAACTGCTACCTGTACGGGCGACCGGCGCAGGACGACAGCAACTGATTTTAAAAGACAAGGACGTGAGAAGAAATGGCAGACCTCAGTGTTGATTTCGCGGGCATCAAGTCGCCCAACCCCTTCTGGCTGGCGTCGGCGCCGCCGACGAACATGGGCTCGATGGTCGAGCGGGCGTTCGACGCGGGCTGGGGCGGCGCGGTGTGGAAGACCCTGGGCGAGCCCATCCGCAACGTCTGCTCGCGCCTGGCCGCGGTCGACATGGGGCCGCAGCGCATGATGGGGCTCAACAACATCGAGCTGATCACCGACCGCCCGCTCGAAGTCAACCTGCGCGAGATACGCGAGTGCAAGCGCAAGTACCCGAAGCACGCGGTCATCGTCTCGCTGATGGTCGAGTCCAAACGCGAGGCGTGGCACGAGATCGTCAAGCGCGCCGAGGACACGGGCTGCGACGGCTTCGAGCTGAACTTCGGCTGCCCGCACGGGATGAGCGAGCGCGGCATGGGCGCGGCGATGGGGCAGGTGCCCGACTACACCTGCATGGTGACGGAGTGGGTGAAGGAGGCCGCGACGCATCCCCGTCATCGTCAAGCTCACGCCCAACGTGACGAGCATCAACCCGCCCGCGCGCGCGGCCGTGCGCGGCGGCGCCGACGCCCTCTCGCTCATCAACACCATCAACTCCGTGATGGGCGTCAACCTCGACACGCTCGTCCCGCACCCGAACGTCAACGGCATGGCGGCGCACGGCGGCTACTGCGGCCCGGCGGTCAAGCCCATCGCGCTCAACATGGTCTCGGAGCTGGCGCGCGACCCCGAAGTCAACGTGCCCGATCTCGGGCATCGGCGGCATCTCGACGTGGCGCGACGCGGCCGAGTTCCTCGCGCTCGGCGCGACGAACGTGCAGGTCTGCACGGCCGTCATGCACTACGGCTACCGCATCGTCGAGGACCTGATCGACGGGCTGTCGAACTACCTCGACGAGAAGGGCTTCGCCACCGTCAACGAACTGATCGGCGCGAGCGTGCCGCGCGTCACCGACTGGGGCAACCTCGACCTCAACTACAAGACGGTCGCGCGCATCGACCACGCGAAGTGCATCCAGTGCAACCTCTGCCACGTCGCCTGCGAGGACGGCGCGCACCAGTGCATCCCGCTCGTGCAGTTGGAGGCCGGCCGCTACCCGGTCGTGGACGAGCACGAGTGCGTCGGCTGCAACCTCTGCTACCTCGTCTGCCCCGTCCCGGGCTGCATCTCGATGGTGAGACTGGACGACGGCTCGCAGCCGCTGACGTGGCGCGAGTTCTCTTCCCGCCAGCCCGAGACGATGACCGGCGACTGAACGGCCGCACCCTTTTCGCCATTTCAATTACGGAGTTTTCCGTTTCAACACGGCGCCGGACGCGGTCGATATGACAGCGGCGGCGCCGAATCTTTGAACGGCCGAGCCGATACGGCGTCGGACGAAGGAATTACGGCGTCGGCGCGCTCCAATTCGGCGTCGGACAACCCTGATACGGAATCGGCCGGGCCAGTTACAGCGTCGGCACGAAGTACACGGCGACCGCGGCACCGTGCACGGCGTCGGGCGGCGGCGACCGGAGTCGGCACGTCCGAACATGGAAACGGCCGCCGCAAATACCGCGCCGCTTCGTCCGCGCGCCGCCGCGCCGCTTTAAACCCTGACAGCGGTTTGCAATTTGCGACGCGGCTCTGACGGATATAACAGGCGGTTCTGACCTGTTCACTCGTTGGCGCAGAGCAGCGTTTCGAGCCGCTGCGCGCGGATGCCGTAGAACTCTTTGAGGGCGCGGTACTCTGCGAGCGCGGCTTGTTTGTCCCAGGCGTCTTCGCGGCGGACGGCGGCGATCATCGTGTTCTTGCGCGTGTGCTCGGTCGAGACGAACTCGAAGACCTTGACGCGGTAGCCGGCCGACTCCAACAGGAGCGCGCGCAACGAGTCCGTGACCGACTCGGCCTCGCGTTCGAGCAGGTGGCCGTGGCGCAGGACGGCGCGGAGTTGGGCGGGGACGACGATCTGCGGCCTGACCTCCTTGTGGCAACAGGGCGCGGTGACGATGACCGCGGCCCCGGCCTCGACTCCTCTGTGGATGGCGTCGTCGGTCGCCGTGTCGCACGCGTGGAGCGCGATGAGCAGGTCGGCGCGCGGCGGCTCAACGTCCTGAATGAAGCCCGTCCTGAATTCCAGTCTTTCAAAACCCGCGCGCCGCGCGACCTCGTTGCACAGCTCGACCAGCTCCGCGCGCGCCTCGACGCCCGTGACCGAGGCGCGCACGCCGCGCACGTGGTTGAGGTAGTCGTAGAGCGCGAACGTCAGATAGCCCTTGCCCGAGCCCACGTCCACGACCGACAGCCCTCCCCTCCCCTTGAGCGGCGACGAGTCGTAGAGCCCCGCGACTATCTCGACGAACTTGTTTATCTGCCGGAGCTTGTCGCCCATCGCCGGGCGCACCTCGCCGCGCTCGTTCGTCACGCCCAGTTCGCGCAGGTAGACGCTGCCCGCCACGTCAATCGCGCGCCGCTTCCGGCGCTCGTGCCCGGCCGCCGCGGGACTCGATAACGTCGGCGCGTGCGAGGTGAGCCGCGCCTCGCCCCTGCGGGTTACGTCCAGCCGCAGGTCTTCTTTCGAGGTGAAGAGGTGGCCGCTCGAAAACTCCGCCCCGAGCAGCTCGCGCAAAAGCTTCGAGCCCTCTTCGTACGTGTGATTCCTGACCGCGTCGCGCGTCCGGTAGCGGTAGAGGAAGGAGAGTCGCGGGCCGCCCTTCAGCTCCGCGGGCCGGACGTAGACGTTCTTGAGCCCGGCCTCGGCGCCGCGGTATCGGGCGAGTGTGAGCTTGATGAAATTGCCGCTGTCCAGACTCTCGTCCAGCGCGTCGAAGAACTTCTCGCGGTCGTCAACAGGCATGACTTACTCGTCGGACGAAGACTTTTAAGCTTTCAGTTCGCCCCCGAAAGCTCCGCCATCAGCGGAGGGATTTCGGCGGGCAGCTCGCGCGCGAGGAAGCCGAGCGGGCCGATTCTGCGCGCGAGTCGCTCGCCCGCAAGCGAGTGGAGGTGGACGCCCCACGCGGCCGCGCGCGCCGGTTCGGCCCCGCGCGCGACGAGCCCCGCGATCAGCCCGGCGAGCACGTCGCCCGAGCCGGAGGTGGCGAGCCCGACGCCACCCGCGCGGTTGACGAAAGTCTCGCCGCCGGGCGCGGCGACGAACGTCTCGCGCCCCTTGAGCACGACGACCGCGCGGAACTCTTCCGCCGCCCGGCGCGCGGCCGCGAGCGCGCCGCCGCGCGCCGCGAACTCCTCGCCGTAAACTTCGGCCAGCTCGTCCGCGTTCGGCGTCACGACGGCGCGCCCGCCGAGCGCGTGCAGCAGGTCTCGCCCCGCGCTCAGGCACGCGACCGCGCCCGCGTCGAGCACGACCGCGCCCCCTTCGCACATCCGCAGCGTCGTTTCGACGAAGCGCACGACCGACTCGTCTTCGATCATTCCCGGGCCGACGCAGACGCATTGCGCCTTACCCAGATGCTCTTCCAGAACCGCGCACGCTGACCTGGACAATTTCCCCGCGCGTGTCTCAGGCAGCGCGAAGACGCGCGCCTCCGGCAGGCCCGAAGCGACGAGCGACGCGTTCGACTCGACGGTCGCGACCTGCAACTTGCCCGCGCCCGCCCGCAGCGCGGCCATCCCCGCGAGCACGACCGCGCCCGGCGTCTCGCGCCCGCCGCCGACGACCAGCACACGCCCGCGCGCCTCCTTGTCGCCGCCCTCGTCGGGCCGCGGCAGAGGCAGCTTGCGCAGGAGTTCGGGCGTGATGAGGGCCGGCGGCTTCAAGCTCAAGCCTCCGCCTCGCGTAACTCGTTGTTGCGGCGCGCGGCCGACTCGGTCAGGGTCGTGAGGACGGACGGCGCGAGCGACGACTCGCTCTCCTTCCCCTTGGCGCGCGCGCGGCCGATGCCGCCGGGGCCGGGCAGGAGCCGGTTGACGACGGCGAGGATGTCGGCGGTCGCCTCGGGGAAGAGCGCGCGGAACTTGACGGCCAACTGCGCCTGCGTGGTGATGACCAGCTCGGCGCGGCCCGCGGCGGCACGCGTCGATGATCTGCGCGGCGGCGCGCTCGGCGCCGATGGAGGTGACGGGGAGCGAGTCGCTGATGGCGAACCACGCGTACTCGGCGCGGTGCTGCCCCTTGAAGGTCGCGTTGCGCGGGCTGCCCGTGCGCATCAGGCCGGGGAAGACCGAGGTGACGACGATGCCGTCCTTCGCCAGCTCCGCGCGCAGCCCGTCGGAGAGTCCCGCGAGCGCGAACTTGCTCGCGCTGTAGGGGACGAGGTGCGGGACGGAGATCCGGCCGCCGATGGACGAGACGTTGACGATGCGCCCCTCGCGCCGCCGTCGCATCTGCGGCAGCACGGCCAGCGTCGCGTAGAGCGGCCCCCAGAAGTGTACGGCCATCGCCTGCTCGAAGTCTTCGAGCGTCATCAGCTCCACGGGCCCGACCTGTATGACGCCCGCGTTGTTGACGAGCACGTCGATGCGCCCGAAGTGTCGCGTGACGACATCGACCAGCTCTTTGACCTGCGCGCGGTCGGTCACGTCGCACGGGAAGGCGAAGACGCGCGCGCCGCGCGAGGCGAGATCGGCGCGCGCGCGCTCAAGCTCGCTGCGGGTCGCGCGCGCAGACGGCGACGTTCGCCCCCTCGGCGGCGAACCCGCGCGCGAGCACGAGCCCGAGGCCCCGCGACCCGCCCGTGATGAGCACGGTCTTGCCCTCGAAGTCGTAGCCTCCGAACCGCTTGTAGACCGCGCGCGCCGCGAGTAACGCGCCCGCCCCTGCCGCCGCGAGCGTCAAAGCGTTCTTCAGCCCCTCGTTCATTTCATCCCCTCATCTTTGAGCCGAACTGTAAAAGTCGGAACTTCAAATGCTTCCTCAAGCCTTCGCGAACTCGGCGACGACCGGCGTGTGGTCGCTCGGGCGCTCCCAGCCGCGCGGCTCGCGGTCGATCCACGAGCGCTTGCAACGCGCGGCCAGCGGCTCCGAGACCCAGACGTGGTCGATGCGCAGCCCCTGATTGCGGCGGAACCCGCCCTGCCGGTAGTCCCACCAGGAGTATTGCCCGCCGCCCGGGTTGTGCAGGCGGAACGCGTCAGTGAAGCCCCAGCCCCGCACCTCCTCGATGGCCTCACGCTCGGGCTCGGCTGAAGAGGATGCGGCCGCGCCACAGCTCCGGGTCGTGCACGTCCCGGTCTTCGGGCGCGACGTTGAAGTCGCCGCAGAGCAGCACGTCGTCGTCGGCCCAGAACTCTTCGTCGAGGTGCGAGCGCAGCCGCGCGAGCCATTCGAGCTTGAAGCGGTACTTGTCCGTCCCGACCGACTGCCCGTTCGGCACGTAGACGTTGACGACCTTCACGCCCTGCACGGTCGCCGCGACGACGCGCGCGTGCGCGCCCTCCTCGTCGCCCGCCATGCCGCGCCGCACGTCCTCCAGCGCGTGGCGCGCGAGTATCGCCACGCCGTTGTAGGTCGGCTGGCCGTTGACGGCCGCGCGGTAGCCGGCCGCCTCGAACTCCGCCGCCGGGAAGCGCTCGTCCGTGCACTTCAGCTCTTGCAGGCAGAGCACGTCCGGCCGCGCCCCTTCCAGCCAGCGCAGGACGAGCGGCAGCCGCGCCAGCACCGAGTTAACGTTCCATGTCGCGATTATCACTGTGGCCGTATCATAGCCAACTCCGGGCGCGGATTTGTAGGGGGCCGGGAGAACCGTATTATAAATTCAACAACTGCCGGGCGAGTTGTCGAAACGGTTTCGGGAGGGTTCGCGACGTTTGGCGGGAGAGCAACGCATTCTGATCGTGGAGGACGACGAGACGCGCTGCGCGTGGTTCCGCGAGCGCCTGCGCGGCCATCAGCTCGACGTGACCTGCGAGGTCGTGACGGCCATCCGCTGGCTCGGCGAGCGGGACTACCGCGCCGTGCTCCTCGACCACGACCTGACGCTGACGAGCACTACTTCTCGAACGAGCCCGACGACGAGCGCACCGGCTACGCCGTCGCCCGCTGGCTCGCCGACCACCCGACCGCGCAGCGCGACGCCACTCATCCTCATCCACTCGCTCAACTACACCGGCGCCGCGCGCATGCTCGGCGTCCTCCGCGACGCGGGGCGCGAAGCCGAGCACATCCCGTTTCATCACCTTCAGAGGGGCTGAGGATTTGAAAGTCGCTTTGATTGGTGTGAGCCCGGCAGGGCGTGGGAATTAGCCGGGTGAGCCGAAGGCGCGACAGCGCCGACGCGAGCCCTCGTAACACGAGCAAACACAATTCAAGAGCCCCGGAGGGGCGAAGGACGCGTCACACGTTCTTCGCCCCTCCGGGCTCTGACAATTTGATTCTGTCTGTCCCGGGGCTCGCGTCGGCGCTGCGCTTCGCTCGCGCCTCGGACTCAACCCCCGGCTAATTTCCCGCGCCCCTGCCGGGGCTTCTATTTATCTTGCCTAACCAACGCTACGATTTAGGCGGCGGTGGCATCGGGACGAAGAGCGCGTTGAGGACGCCGGCGAGGCGGTAACCGGCGAGCGCGAGGCGCTTGCGCGCGAGTTTCTGCGCCGCGTCGGTGTAAGCCTTCGAGGGCTCAGCGCCCTCTGTGATGTTCTTGTAGACGACCTCGCGCGCGAGCGTGTTGCTCTCGACGACCCACGCGTGCGGGTCGAGGTCTTTCCACTCCGGCAACGACTCGGCCGGATACTCCTTCATCGCCGCCTCGGCGCAGAGCGAGGATGCGGGCCTTGCCGGCCGCGTCGAGCGGCCGCTTCGGGCTCTGTAGCCGTACTGCCCGGCGGCCGAGTCCCAGAACGAGTGCAGGTTCGAGATGCGCGTCTCCGCGCGGCATCTGAACCTTGAAGCCGTTGCCGCCCGCGTCGCCGTTCGGGTTCGCGGCCGAGTAGCGCGTCGCCGTGTGCAAAGGCTGATGCACGTCGCCGACGAGGTGGTAGAGGAACCCGAGCGTCTCGGCGTCCGTCTTGTTCGCGCCCGTCCCCTTCCTCAGGGTGTTAATCGCCCAGTTGAGGCGCGAGAGCACGTTCTCGGGCTCGGCGCCGACGTTGGTGCGCTCGGGGATGCCGTCCCAGATGGGCCTGAAGTCGATGTAGTGCCAGTTGTCGTAGTCGGAGTTGAGCGAGTCGCCGCGGAAGTCGTCCATCCAGACGGCGATCTGGATGGGGTCGTAGGTCTTCTCGCAGGTGTCGGCCATGTAGTAGCCGGCGCAGAGGTGTGATGAGCGGCCGGCGGTCCGGCGGCGGGATGAGCAGGCCGTCCACCCTCGCCTTCGCCGCGGGCGTCAGGCGCAGGTAAGCGACCTGCGCCACGATCATGTGCCCCGTGTCGTGCCACGCCAGCGCGCTCGCCGGCATCGACGCGAGCAGCACGAGGGTGATGAAGACTCTACAGATTAAGCGCATCATTCTTCTCCTGACGAAAATGTGTCGGGCAGCTCGTGTTACCTGACGCTCTACTTGTAGAGCAGCACGCGCGCGCGGGCGCGGCGGAACTCGGCGAGCCGCGCCTGCCACGCGCGCTCGATCGACTCGGGCTCGTCGGCGCGCCGGACGCGCTCAAGCGTGTCTTCGTTGACGAGGAGGCGCTTGTAGTCTTCGACCTTCCAGTCGTTCGGGTAGAGCCGACGCAGCGCGACGGCCATCTCCAACCCCGTCCGCACGGGCCGGAAGCGCGCGCGGTCGGTGACGACGAGGTTGACGCCGCCGCACTCCTGCTCCTTGTGGACGGAGGCGCGCGGCGTGAACCTGACGGGGACGAAGCGCACGCCCGCGAGGCCCGCGCCGTTAAGATAGGTCGCGAGCTTGCGGCCGTCGAGCCACGGCGCGCCGACCACCTCGAACGGCGTGTCCGTCCCGCGCCCCACCGAGACGTTCGTCGTCTCAAGCAGCCCGACGCCCGGGTAGAGCGTCGCCTCCGTCAGACTCCGCATGTTCGGCGAGGGGTTGACCCACGTCTGC
The DNA here is from genome assembly GCA_963726735.1 of uncultured Acidobacteriota bacterium. Classification (GTDB taxonomy): domain Bacteria; phylum Acidobacteriota; class Blastocatellia; order Pyrinomonadales; family Pyrinomonadaceae; genus QHXN01. The sequence goes on along the minus strand of CAVSDM010000015.1, from coordinate 352,082 downwards.
CCCGTCGCGTCGAGCCACATCCCGCGCCGCCAGTTCTCCATCTTCACGACGCGCAGGTCGCAGCCGATCTTCCGCTGCTCGTTGAAGAGCCGCGCCAGCTCGCCCATGGTCATCCCGTGGCGGACGGGGAGCTGGTGGTAGGCGATGAACGAGAGCTTGTCGGCGTCGGCCACGGGGCCTTCCACGTCGAGGCCGCCGATGGGGTTCGGCCGGTCGAGGACGAAGACGGGGATGCGCGCCTTCGCCGCCTCCTCCATCGCGTTGCCGAGCGTGGACATGTACGTGTAGAAGCGCGTGCCGATGTCCTGTATGTCGAAGACGAGCGCGTCCAGCTCCTTCAACTGCTCGGGCTTCGGCCGCCGCGTCTCGCCGTAGAGCGAGTAGACGGGGAGCCCGGTCTTCTCGTCCTTCGAGTCGGAGATTTTCTCGTCCAACTGGCCGCGGATGCCGTGCTCGGGCGAGAAGAGCGCCGTGAGCTTCACGCCCGGCGCCTCGCGCAGCACGTCGATGGTCTGGCGCCCGGCGCGGTCGCGCCCCGTGTGGTTCGTGATGAGCCCGACGCGCAAGCCCTGCAACTCCTTGAAGCCGTCGCGCGCGAGCACGTCGATGCCGTTGAGCACTTCGGCCTGCTCGGGCGCGAGCGCGCCGCCCTCCTCCGACCTGCGCGCCGCGGCCACGTCGGAGGTGAACTTCGCGAGCCCCGTGAGCATGTCCTGCACGTACTGCGTCTGCTCCGAGCTGCGCGCGGGCGGTCGACCGCCGCGTCCGTGACCGCGCCCGCGACGACGTTCGCCACGCGCCCGCGCAGAGGCCCCACGTCGCCCTTGCCGTCCGGGTGGACGCGGTTCGAGAGGAAGACGACGAACGTCTCGCTCGCCGGGTCGATCCAGAGCGAGGTGCCCGTGAAGCCCGTGTGGCCGAACGAGCCGGTCGGGAAGAGGTCGCCGCGGTTGGACGAGAACGACGTGTGAATGTCCCAGCCCAGGCCGCGCGCGCCGCCGTCCTCGGTCACCTGCCGCGGCCGCGTCATCTCCGCGACGCCGAGCGGCGAGAGGATGCGCGCGCCGTTATACTCGCCGCCGTTCAGAATCATCTGGCAGAAGACGGCGAGGTCGTCGGCGGTCGAGAAGAGTCCGGCGTGGCCCGCGACGCCGCCCATGCGGTTGGCCGTCGGGTCGTGCACCTGCCCGCGCAGCATCGTCTCGGCCGTCAGCGCCCGCGTCGCCCGTGCCGCCGAGGTAGCTCTTCATCCCGCGCACCGACTCGGTCGGCGCGATGCGTCTGACGGTAGGCGTCGGACGCGTTGCCGCGGGCCGAGGCGGCGGAAGCCCGTGTCCTTCATGCCGAGCGGCTCGAAGATGTTCTTGCGCGCGAAGACATCGAGCGGCTCGCCCGACACGCGCTCGATGATTTCGCCGAGCGACGATCATGCCGATGTCGCTGTAGACGAAGCGCGCGCCGGGCGCGTTGCGCAGGGGCTCGACGTAGAGCCGCTTCAACATCTCTTCGTGCCCCTCCCAACGGTCGCCCAAATCGAAGTCGGGCGCGTAGCCCGAGCGGTGCGTGAGCAGGTGCTCGACGGTGATGCGTTCCCTGCCCTCGCCCTTCAGCTCGGGGATGTAGCGCGAGACGGGGTCGGTGAGGCGGAGCTTCCCGCGCTCGACGAGTATCATCGCGCTCGTCGAGGTCGCGACGACCTTCGTCAGACTCGCGAGGTCGAAGACGGTGTCAGCCGTCATCTCCTCGCGCGCGGGGACGAGCGCGCGCGCGCCGTAAGCCTTGCGCCAGACGACGCCGCCGCGGCGCGCGACGAGCACGACGGCGCCGGGCAACTCCTTCTTCTGAATCGACTCCGCCACCGCGCCGTCGATGAAGGCCAGCCGGTCGGCCGCCATCGAAACCTTCGCGGGCGCGACCGTCGGCAGCGGCGCGGCCAGCGCCTGCGCGACACACGCGAGCGTCAGGAGAAGGGCGGCGGCGCGCCCGGATGCTGCTCGTTGTTTCTCTTCTCATTTGCTGGACACGGCCGCAGCGGGGTCGGCCGGGGCTTTCAACTGGATGCCCGTGCCGCGCGGGTAGAGGCCGGGGAGCGAGATGGGCAGTCGGCCGCTGAAGTCCGCGCGACCGAGGAGGGCGCGGGCGGCGGCGCGTTGCAGGCTCGGCATGTCGCCGTAGGCGACGACGTACGTCCCGAGCCCCTTGAAGCTTTGCAGCAGGTACGGGTTGCCGAAGCTGACGCCGACGACCGGCACCTTCTTCTCAATCAGCGCGTTCAGAACGCGCGCGCCCTGCTCGGGGAGCCCGACGCTGTTCGTCGCGCCCGAACGCACGCGCCCGTACATCGAAGCGACGACCACGTCTGCCTTCTGCGCGCGCTCAAGCGCGTCCGTGACCTCAGCCTCGGTCGAGCGCGAGTCGAGCACGACCGTCTCGGGCCTGACGCCGAGCCGCGCCAACTGCGACACGAACGGGTTCGCGACCCAGAAGCGGTCTTCGCCGTTCGTGATGGCGAGGTTGAAGACGCGCGCGCCGGGCTTGCAGCCCGAAGCCGTCGGCGCGCTGAACGAGCCTCGCGTCGTCGCGCACGAGCGTCACGGCGCGCGTCGGCCACCTCGTCCGCGAACTTCATGGCGTCGGGGCCGGCGACGACTGTGTCGATATCTGTTCGAGCGAAGCGATGCGGTTGCTCGCGAGACCGAGGTCGTACTTGGCCGCGAGAATCCTGCGCGCGGACTCCTCGATGCGCTTCTCCGTGAGGCGCCCCCCGCGCACCGCCTCGACCAGCCCGCGCAGCATGGCGTCCGGGTCGGCGGGCTTCAGGAGCATGTCGGCGCCCGCGAGCACGGCGCGCACGCCCGCCTCGTCCTGCTTGAAGTAGATGGTCAGCCCGCTCATGTCGAGCGCGTCGGTGACGACGATTCCGTCAAAGCCGAGGTCGCCGCGCAGCAGCTTCGTCGTGACGACGGGCGAGAGCGTGCCGGGCAGCACGGCGTTCTCGACGAAGACCTCGCGCTCGGCGTAGGTCGGCCGCACGATGGCCTCGCGCGGGAGCGGCGTGACCTGCGTCGGGTCAATCTGCGGCAGCCCGATGTGCGCCGTCATCACCGAGCCGACGCCCGCCTTGATGGCCGCGCGGAACGGGACGAGCTCGACTGAGTCCAGACGCGCGCGCGCTACGTCGATGACGGGCAGGCCGCGGTGCGAATCCACCGCCGTGTCGCCGTGGCCGGGGAAGTGCTTGGCGGTGGCGATGACGCCCGCGCCCTGCGCGCCCTCGACGAAGGCGGCGACGTAGCGCGCGACCTCCGCGGGGTCTTCGCCGAAGGAGCGGACGTTGATGACGGGGTTGCCGGCGTTGTTGTTCACGTCGGCGACGGGCGCGAAGACGTGGTGGACGCCGAGCGCACGCGCCTCGCGCGCGGTCAGCTCGCCCTGGCGGCGTGCGAAGTCGGGGTCGCCGGTCGCGCCGACCGCCATGTTCCACGGCAGGTTCGTCGTGTCCTCGAAGCGCATGCCGCTGCCGGCTTCGAGGTCGGCCGAGATGAGGAGCGGAAGCCGCGCGAGCCGCTGCATGCGGTTGACGAGGTGGACGGACTCGTAGACGGGGCCGCGGAAAAGGATGATGCCGCCGACGTGGTTCTGCTCGACCTGCCGGCGCAGCTCCTTGAACTCTTCGCTCTCGCTGGTTGAGGAAGCGCGCGTTGATGCCGACCGAGATGAGCTGGCCCGCCTTCTCTTCGAGCGTCATCGCCTTCAACTGCTCGTCGGCCCACTTGAGCGCGTCCTTGCTCGGCCGCGACCTGTATGCCGGCGTGGCCTCGGCCGTTGAGTACGACCGTCGGCACGCCCTGCGCACGCCCCGCGCTGAGCGGGCGCAGATGTCAGTGAGGCTATCGACGGCGGCCGCCAACAATACGCGGGATATAAAATTCATCTTAAGTCTCATTTTCAGCCAGAAGCCTTATGCCTATACCGCCGCTTCGACGGCGCCGGACGTACGGCCTTCGGTTAACTCAATCGGCTGCGCTCGTCGGGGCCAGTTCGTCCCTCTGCTCGACGGGCGCGGGCGCGAAGGCGAAGCTGGCGAGCCACGCGACGAGGAGCGTGATGCCGCTCCCCAGCAGCACGTACCACGTCCACGCGAGCGGCGTGTAGAAGCGCACGTAGAGCATGACGACGATGCTCGCCACCATCCCGACGAGCGCGGGCGGCTCGCTCACGCGCCGCAGGAACGTGCCGACGAGAAAGACGCCGAGCACCGGCCCGTTGATGAGCGACGCGATGGAGAGCGCCTTGTCGAGCGCCGAACTCGGGTACGACATCGCCACGACGGCGACGCCGATCTGCACGACGCCCCACACGAGCGTCAGCACGTGCGACACGCGCAGGTAGTGCCTGTCCTCGCGCTTCGGGCGGAAAGGCTTGTAGAGGTCGTTGACGGCCGTCGCCGCGATGGAGTTGAGCGACGAGGAGAGCGCCGCGGCGAAGATGGCCGCGACGACGAGGCCCGACAACCCCGTCGGCATGTGCTTCGTGATGAAGTCGGGGAAGACCCGGTCGCCGCCCGCGAAGGGGAAGGTCGCGCTCGCGGCCCTTGCGAAGGCCGGGTCGGAGAGGCAGCGCCCGGCGGCCTCGGTCGGGTTCACCTGCGCGCAGGCGGCGGCGAAGTCGCTGTAGAGCGGCGAGGCGTGCGGGCCGTAGAAGGCGAAGAGCAGCACGCCGATGAAGAGGAAGCCGATGAACTGCGCGAAGACGACCGCGCCGCTCGACAGCAGCGCCGCCGCCGCGCGGCGCGGCCGGTCGGTGCAGAGGTAGCGCTGCACGAGGTACTGGTCGGTGCCGTGCGTGCTCATCGTCAGGAAGCAGCCGCCGATGAGCCCCGCCCAGAACGTGTAGCTCTTCGTCAAATCGATCGGCAGCGTGAACGTGTAGGTCGCCTCGGTGAACGGGAACGAGAGCGTGTAGGGCGTCTGCCTCAACGCGAAGTCCACCACGTCGAACTTGCCGAACTGGCTCCCGAGCTCGACCGCGCCGCCGAAGCCGCCCTTGATGCGCCGACGCGATGACGACGGCCGCCGCGAGCGCGCCCACGAGGTAGATGCCGAGCTGCACGACCTCGACCCAGATGACCGCCTCCATCCCGCCGTAGTACGTGAAGACGATCATCACCGCGCCGAGCAGGACGATGGAGGCGATGGTCACCGTCGTCACGTTCGCCTGCGGCTGGAAGGCCGTGTAGACGGCGGCGAGCACGATGGCCGTCAGCAGCAGCCGGATGCCGTCCGCGATGTTCCGCATGACGACGAAGAGCGCCGCCGCCAGCATCTTGATGCGGCCGCCGAAGCGACGCTCTAACAGTTGATAGACCGTCAGCAGCTCGCCGCGGAAGTAGGACGGAATGAAGAGGAGCGAGATGACGATGCGCCCGAGCATGTAGCCGACGACCAGTTGCAGGAACTGGAAGTTGCCGCCGCGCGAGAAGGCGACGCCGGGGACGCTGATGAAGGTGATGGTCGAGGTCTCGGTGGCGACGATGGAGGCGGCGATGGCCCACCACGGCACGCTGCGGTCGCCGACGAAGTAGTCCTCGGTCGTCTCCTGCTTGCCCGCGAACCAGATGCCGAACAGCGTGATGCCGACGAGGTAGCCGAAGACGATGATCAGGTCGAGCAGTCCCATTTAGAAGGTTGGCGGCCGGGCTTAGACGTTAACGAGCGGGAGTGACGCGCAGATTCTATTTTCAAACCTCACGCGGAAGCAAATCGCCCAAGGCCCTTATGCGCGGGCAGACGGCCTCGGGGTGGAGGTCTAAGGGGTCGAGCAGCACGGCGCGCATCCCCGCGGCGCGCGCCGCCAGCGCGTCGTGCGCGTAGGAGTCGCCGACGAAGACGGCCTCGTCGGGCTCGACCTTGAGCAGTCCGAGCGCGTGTCGGAAGATGGCCGGGTCGGGCTTACTGAAACCGACGAGGTGCGAGTCCACGATCACGTCGAAGCGTTCGGCGAGGCCCGCCGCCTCTAAAGCGTCTCGCGCGCGCCCGTCCTCCGTGTTCGAGATGACGGCGACGAGGAGTCCCAGACGCTTCAGCTCGTCAACCACGCGCGCGGCTTCGGGGTCGCAGCCGCACCAGATGTGCCGCTCGGCGTGCGCCGCGTCGATGTGCCCGACGAGGCTTTCACACGCCGCCTCGTCCAACCCGAGCCCGCCGTACATCGCCCTGAAGGTCCAGTGGCGGCCGCCCTGGTCAATGACGCGCGCGCCCGGCGTCGGCTCGTTGACGCACTTCAGCATCTCGCCGAAGGCGCGCCGCATCTCCTCCGCGCCGAACCTGCGCCCGGCGTGCCCTTCCGCCAGCGCCGCGAGCCGCTCCCAGTCGGGGTGAATGAGCGTCCCGCCCGCGTCGAAGACGCACGCGCGCGCTCCGCGGAGGGACGGGTGGAGCGAAGTTGAAGACATTGTGGTCGGATTATGCCTTGATACGAACGCGCGGGGCTAGTCGCGCTCGCCCATGAGGAGTTCTTGCAGACGCTCGCGGCGTGCGCGGCTGAGCTTCAGCTCGGTGCCGTCGCGGAGCACGACGACGTATTCGCCGCTGGGGTGCTGGTGCAGCTCTTTGACGCGGTCGAGGTTGATGATGGCGGAGCGGTGCGTGCGCCAGAAGGTCTTCGGGTCGAGCCGCTCCTCAAGCTCCTTCATGCTCAGGCGCAGAAGGTGCGCGCGGCCCCCGACGTGGAGCTTGACGTAGTAGTTGTCGGCCTCGATCCAGTCCACGTCGGCCGGGTTGATGAAGATGACGCGGCCGCCGACCTTGACCATGAAGCGCGTCAGGTAGCCGCCCTTTTTGCCGGCGGGGACGGGAGCCGCCGTCTCTTCTTCGGAGCCCGCGCGGCCCCGGAGGAAGGCGCGGAGACTCTCGGCCAGCCCCTTCGCCTCGCGCAGCTCGACGTGCGACTTGGCGCGCGCCAGCGCCTCCCTGAACCTCTCGTCGGTGAACGGCTTCAGAAGATAGTCGAGCGCGTGCACCTCGAACGCCTTGAGCGCGTAGGCGTCGTAGGCGGTGACGAAGATGACGGCCGAGATGCGCTCCAGCTCTATCTGCGAGAGCACGCCGAAGCCGTCCATGCCGGGCATCTGTATGTCGAGAAAGAGGAGGTCGGGCGGGCGCTCGGCGGATGCTCTCGACGGCCTCGGCGCCGCCGCCGCACTCGCCGACCACCTCCACTTCGGGGTCTTCGGCCAAAAGGTTCCTGATCGTGCGGCGGGCCAGCGGCTCGTCGTCCACGATGAGCGTCCTCAAACGCTTCGGCCCGGCGCTCACGCGGCCGCCCCGCGCCCTTCGCGGAAGGGGACGACGAAGGAAGCCGTGACGCCGCTGCCCACGCCCGCGACGTTGCGCAGCTCGAAGCGGTGGTCGGCGCCGTAGAGGCGTTTGAGGCGTTCGGCCGTGTTGGCGAGCCCGATGCCTTCGCTCTCCTCGATGCGCCAGCCGGACTGAAGGCCGGGGCCGTCGTCGGAGACTTCGACGTGGAGCATCCGCCCCGCGCGGTAAGCGCTGATGACGACAGTGCCCGGCGTCTCGCAGGGCGAGACGCCGTGGCGGATGGCGTTCTCGACGAGCGGCTGAAGAATCATGTTGGGCACGTACGCGTCCAACGTCTCGGGCGCGATGTCGGTCCGCACGGTCAGGCGGTCCGAGAAGCGCACGCGCTGAATGTCTAAGTAAAGCTCGACGAACTTCAACTCCTCGCGCAGCGCCACCTCCTGCTCGTCGGCGCTGTCGAGGGCGCGGCGCAGCAGTTCGCTCAGGCCCGCGATCATGTTGACGGCGGGCTGGCGCTCGCCCCCGCGCACGAGGCCCGAGATGGTGTGGAGCGTGTTGAAGAGGAAGTGCGGGTGGAGCTGCACCTTCAGGGCTTCGAGCCGCGCCTGCGCGAGCTGCGCCTTCAGTTCGGAGGCGGCCGACTCGCGCTCGCGGTAGCGCTCGCGGTAGTCGAAGGCGTGGCCGACGCCGAGCACGGCCCAGTAGACGAAGAAGTCGAAGAGGAAGAGGCTCCGCATCTCGCTGCTGAACTGGTCGAAGAACGACCGCGTGTCGCTCCACACGTCGAACGGCTGGATCAGTATCCGGAGTTCGGTGGAGGCGGCGACGTGCGCGGCCGGGAGCAGGAGGCTGAAGGGCAGATGGATGAGGAGCCCGCGGAGCCACGAAGCGTTCGCGCCCGTGACCCTCCGCCCGAGCCCGAGGATGAGCGGCGTCAGGCAGCCCCAGACCCACCAGACGGCGAGTTGCCAGACGACGATGCGCCACCACGAGTGGTGCATCCCCGGCCTGTGCAGCATCTCGAAGTAGACCTGGTTGGCGTTGAGGAAGCTGAAGAGCGCCCAGAAGCCGAAGAGCGTCGCCCACTTCAGCCAGTCAACGCGGGCGCGCTCGCCCCCCGCCTCCGCGGCGTCGAAGGCCGCGCGCGCGGCGTTCACGTCTATCCTCTCAGCACGCATTCGCGCCCCCCGGTTCGGGACGACGACGGGTGAAGCGGTCGTCGTCCCGAGGGTTTTTCAAGTGTCCACCCGAGATTTTTGCAGGGCGGGGTCGGTTTGTCACTCCCGGCGCAGCGTGAGCATCGGGTCGATGGCCGTCGCGCGCAGCGAGGGGATGAGGCACGCCGCCCCCGCCACCAGCATCAGCAGGCACGAGACGGCGGCGAACGTCAGAGGGTCCGCGCCCGGCGTCGCGTAGAGCAAAGAGGCGACGAGCCCGTTGAGCGCCAGCGCCCCGGCCACGCCTATTACGAGCCCGACCACGACCAGCGTCATCCCCTGCCGCATGATCATCGTGACGATGCCCGTCCGTGACGCGCCGAGCGCGATGCGGATGCCTATCTCGCGCGTCCGCTGCGTCACGGCCAGCGCCATCACGCCGCTGATGCCGGCCGCCGTGATGACCAGCGCGACGAGCGCGAACAGCCCCAGCAGCCACGCCGTCAGGCGCGGCGAGGCGACCGAGTCATCCAAAGCCTGTTGCAGGGTCTTCACCTGATCGACCGCCGTCTCGGTATCGACCTCGTGGACGGCGTCGCGCAGAGACTTCGAGGCCGCCATGGGGTCGCCCTTCGTCTTGACGACGAGGAACTGCCCGAACGCGAGCTGCGCGACGGGGCCGTATATCTCGTCGGCCGGCTCCTTGTCGAGGCCGTACTGGTGGACGTTGCCGACGACGCCGACGATGGTCACCCACGTCTGCCCGTTGTCGAACGAGACGCGCTTGCCGACCGGGTCTTCCGCGCCCCAGCGGTGGCGCGCGGTCGCCTCGTTGACGACGGAGACCTGCGGCGCGTTCAGGTCGTCGGCCTCCGTGAACCCGCGGCCGCGCAGCAGCGGCAGCCCGACGGCGCGGAAGTAGGCCGGGCTCACGGCGCGCGCGTCGAGCCGCGGCGCGGCGCTCCCGTCGTCCTGCGGCTTGCCTTCGATGAGGACGCTGATGCCGTTCGGCCTCTGCGTGAGGCCCGCCGGGTTGAGCGGGTAGGTCGAAGCGACCGCGGCCTCCGCGACCCCCGGCTGCTGGCTCACACGTTCGAGCAGACGTTTGAAGTAGGCGGCGTACTGCGCGGCCGTGGCGTTTGGGTCATTGCTGTTGATTAATTTCGTCCAGTTCGGCGCGAGCCGCATGACGAGCGTGTTCTCGGGGTTGAAGCCGGGGTCAACCTGCTGGAGCTTGATGAGGCTCCGCAGCATCAGCCCCGCCCCGATGAGCAGCGTGAAGGAGATGGCCACCTGCGCCACCGTCAGGAGCGCGCGCACGCGGTTCTTCCCCGCGGCCGTCGAGCGCGCGCCGTCCTCCTTGAGCGCGGCGGCCAGACTCTGCTTCGCCCCCCTGCCGAACGAGAGTGCCGGCAGCAGCCCGAAGACCAGGCCGGTTCCGACCGAGAGCACGAGCGCGAAGAGCAGGACGGAGGGGTCGATGCCGATCTCCGCCGTCCGGTTCGTGAAGCGCGCCGCGAACGACGTGAGCAGCGGCAGCCCCCACGACGCCAGCAGCAGCCCCAGCGCCCCGCCGCCGACCGAGAGCAGCGTGCTCTCGGTCAACATCTGCCTGACGAGCCGCCCGCGGCTCGCGCCGAGCGCCGTCCGCATCGCGATCTCCGGCTGCCGCCGCAGCACGCGCGCGAGGTTGAGGTTCGCGACGTTCGCGCACGCGATGAGCAGTACGAGCCCCGTCGTCGCCAGCAGTATCAGGAACGTCGGCCGCGCCTGCTGCGTCAGCGCCTCGCCCAAGCCCCTGCGCCTGCGCGGCGTAGCCGATGTTCTTCGGGTAGTTTTCCGGGTAGGTCGCTTGCAGGTTGCCGGCGACCTTGTCGATGTCCGCCTGCGCCTGCTCCAGGGTCGCGCCGGGCTTGAGCCGGCCGAAGACGACGGAGAGCAGACGCGCCTGACGGTTGTCGATGGTCTGCGGGCTTGAGCGGAACGGGCAGTTGACGGTCGGCATGTACACGTCGCTCTCGGACGGGTACTCGGGGATGGGCGGGAGCACGCCGACGACGGTGTGCGGGCGGTTGTTCATGCGGAAGACGCGGCCGACGATGTGCGGGTCGCCGCCGTGGCTGCGCTGCCAGTACTTGTGGCTGAGCATGAGCACGGCCTCGCCGCCCAGCCGTCTCGTCTTCGGGCGTGAAGGAGCGGCCGAGCAGCGGCTTGACGCCGAGCACGTCGAAGAAGTTCGAGGAGACGACGCCGGTCTGCACGCGCTCCGGCTCGTCGCGGCCGTAGAGGATGAAGTTCATCGAGTGGTGCTCGACCATCGACTCCATCGTCTGGCTCTGGTCGCGGTAGTCGAAGAACTCTTTGACCGAGAAGCCGAGGCTGTTGACGTTGTTGAGCCGCGCCTGCTGGCGCACGACGACGAGGCGCTCGCCCTCCCGGTAAGGGAGCGGGCGCAGCAGCACGCCGTAGATGACGCTGAAGATGGCCGTGTTGGCGCCGATGCCGAGCGCGAGCGTCACGACCGCCGCCAGCGTAAAACCGGGGCTCCGGCGCAGCACCCTCACCCCGTAACGCACGTCGCGCCACATGGACTCGAACAACCCGCCGCCGCCAACCGAGTTCTCTTCTCTCACACCGCACCTCCTTCTTAAAACGCGGCGAGGTTATATCTCAGCCCGTGCGTGCGGAATTCATCTTTGCAGTGAACTGCGGCGTGGGTGCAGTGAAGGTCTTGAAAGGGCTTGCGACTGGTTTTGGGCGTGAATTGAAGCGGCGAAAGACGGCCGGGTTTTAGTTCATTCCGTTGGATTTCTCTGCGGGATGTTGCGCTTGCGGGAAGGGTTGTTGCGTCGTTGCAGGAACGTAACACGCGCCGCAACAAGGGAAACACGGCCTGCAATAAAGGAAACGCGCGCGACGCACGCCGCAGAGCGGCGGTTGAATGTAGCCCGGCCTTTCAAGGCCGGGAGAGCCGACGACAGCAAGCTGAAGCGTCGCGTCAGCGACGCCTGAACGGGTCAACCGCCGCTGACGCGACGCGACATTCATAACCGACAACGTCCCCGGCCTTGAAAGGCCAGGCTAAAGCTCAGACGCCGCTCCGCGGCAGGAAGGCGCACACGCTGTAATGAAGGAAGCACGCGCTGCAATGAGGGAAGCACGCCTTGCAATGATGAGTGAACAAGGGAGGGACCGCCTACGGGCGAATCTCGTGCTTACGCGAAAGCTCTTCGACGGCGCGGCCGACGACCCAGCCGCAGGCTTCGAGCGCGCCGCGCGACTCTTCGACCCCGCGCCCCGTCTTCGACATCACGAGCGCCACCCGCAGGTCGCCGCCCGCCGCCGTCGAGCGCCTCGCGCGCGGCCCCTTCGTCGAGCCCCGTCTCGGCCGCGAGGATGCGCTCGGAGCGCGCGCGCAGCTTGACGTTGCTCGGGCGCATGTTCGTCATGCGGTTCCCCGTCACGTAGCCGAGCCGCACCATCGTCGCCGTCGAGATCATGTTCAAGACCATCTTCTGCGCCGTGCCCGCCTTCAGACGCGTCGAGCCCGCCACCACCTCCGGCCCGACCACGGGCACGATCGAGACCTCCGCCGCGCGCGTGATTAGCGAGTCCGGCACGCACGTCAACGCCGCCGTGAACGCGCCCAAGCCCGCGCGCGTACTCGACCGCGCCGATGGTGTAAGGCGTCCGCCCCGACGCCGCGATGCCGACCAGCGCGTCCCCGCCCGTCACGCCGCGCGCCTACGCGTCGCGCGCCCCCGCCTCGCGGTCGTCCTCCGAAGCCTCGGTCGCGCGGTAGAGCGCGTCGTATCCGCCCGCGATGATTCCCTGCACCAGCTCCGCCGGCACGCCGAACGTCGGCGGACACTCCGACGCGTCGAGCACGCCCAGACGCCCCGACGTGCCCGTCCCGACGTAGAAGAGACGCCCGCCCGCACTCAGCCTCTTAACGATCTCTTCGACGGCGCGCTCAACGTCACCGAGCACGCGCCCGACCGCGCCCGCGACGCCCGCGTCCTCCTCGTTCATCAGCCGCAGCACGTCCGCCGTCGGCAGACTGCTCAGCCCGCGCGTCCGTGGGTTCTCCTGCTCCGTCAGCGGAAGCTCTGTGTGAAGTTCGTCGGACATCAATCTCAAGCTCAGCCCGCGAGCGCGAGCTGCAACTGCTCGCCCGCCATCCGCGCGGCGGCCTCGGCGGGCGCGAGCACCGGCGGCGCGATGAACGCACGCGGCGCGACGCGCGCCAGCTCCTCCGTCAGCGGGTCGAGTATCAGCCCGCCCGCGGCGAAGACGCCGCCGACGTATGCCACCTGAAAGCGCTCGCGCTCCATCTTCAACTTCCGTATGACGGCCGCGGCCGCCAGCGCCAGCTCACGCCCGGCCTCCTCGACTATCTCGCGCGCCACCGCGTCGCGCCGCTTCGCGGCCGCGACGACGCGCCGGCCGAAGCCCGCGATGCGCGTGTTCGTCATGTTCGGCGCGTAGACGGCCGTCGAGAGGTCGTCCGCCGCGCTCACGTTGAAGTACTCGCACGCCGCCTCGACGAGCGAAGTCCTGCCGCCCGCGCCCGTCCGTCGCGCGCGCGACCGCCTGCAACGCGCGCCGCGCGATCCACGAGCCGCTCCCCTCGTCGCCCGCCACAGGCCCCCAGCCGCCCGCGCACGCGCGCCGCCCGCGCGCGTTGATGCCGCAGCAGATCGAGCCCGTGCCCGCGATGATGACGAGGCCGGGCTTGCCCTCGGTCGCGCCGTAGAGCGCGATGTCGGCGTCGGTCACGACCTCGACGGTCTTGACGCCCAGCTCCGCGACGGCCGCGCGCATGCGCTCGCGTATGTCGGCGCGCTTGACGCCGGCGAGTCCCACCTCGGCCGCGACGATCTCGACCCGCCTGACGCCGGCCTCCGCGCACGCCTTATCGACGGCGTCGCGGATGGCGCCCACGGCCTCGCCCACGCCCACGCGCAGAGGGTTTGAAGGCCCCGCGAGCCCTTCGCCCAGGACCGCGCCCGCGCCGTCGGCGACGACCGCGCGCGTCTTCGAGCCGCCGCCGTCCACGCCGAGCAGGAGCGTGCGGGCGGCGAGCGCCTGCGGGCTTTTCGAGTGGAGTTTGACTGGGCGGCGCCTGGCCTTCATCGGGGACTGTCGGTCGGCGGGGCGCGGGCCGTGAAGGCCCCGCGCCCGAAAAATTTTGTGCAATCCTAGCGGAAGTTTGATTATAATCAAAACTAAAAGATTTTATTTCTATGATAACCATCCCTGATACCGGAGCCCCAGATGGAGATCAGACAGCTTAAGGCCTTCCTGGCCATCGCCGACGCGCGCACGTTCACCGCCGCCGCCCTGCGCATCCACTACACGCAGGCCGCGCTCAGCATGCAGATCAAGCAGTTGGAGCGCGAGGTCGGCGTCCCGCTCTTCACGCGGATGCCGCGGCGGGTCGTGCTCACCGAGGCGGGCGAGCGGCTGCTGGCGCGCGCGCAACACATCCTGCGCGAGCACGACGCGGCGCTCGCGGAGCTGGCCGAGCTGGCCGGGGCCAAGCACGGGCGCCTGCGCGCTCGGGAGCGCTTCGGGGATGGTGAGCGCCGACTCGCTCCCCGCCATCCTGAAGAAGCTGCAGAAGGCGCACACGCACGCGGAGGTCTCGGTCACGTCGGGCACGAGCGAGGAGCTGGTCAAGAAGATTCTCGCGGGCGAGATGGACGCGGCCTTCGTCTCGCTCCCCGTGCAGGCGCGCAACGTCGAGACGGAGCTGCTCAGTCAGGACCAGCTCGTCGCCATCGCCAGCCCGCGCCACGCCACTGGCGAGCCAGCGCGTCGTGAGCGCCTTCGCCCTCGCGGGCGAGAAGCTCATCCTCGGCGAGCGCGGCGGCAACACGCGCCGCCTCATCGACGAGTTCTTCGCCGAGGCGGGCCTGAAGCCGACGGTGGCGATGGAGCTGAGCCGGCAGGCGGCCATCCGGAACATGGTGGCGGCCGACATGGGCGTCGGCATCGTGCCGCTGTCGGTGGTGCGCGACGAGGTGGAGCGCGGACGCCTCGTGCGCTGGTGGATCGAGGGCGCGCGCATCAACTGGGAGATGGGGCTCGCGCGCCTGAGCGGCGGCTACCTCTCGCCCGTCTGCCAGACCTTCATCGACCTCTGCCGCGAGCACTTCGCCGCCAACGCGCCCGCCGCGGAGCCGAAGCGCCGACGCGGCGCGAAGGCAAGAACCTCCACGAAGAAGGCCGGCCGCAAATCAGCGGCGAAACTAAGTCTAAAGGGTGAAGGTCAGGCGAGGTATCTCTTCAACAACTCGTCCCAGCGGCCCTGCGCCTTGAGGATCAGCTCGCAGACTTCGCGGACGGCGCCGAAGCCGCCGGGGAGCCGCGGTGACGTAGTGGGCCGCGGCGCGCGTGTCGTCGTGGCGTCGGCGACGGCGACGGCGAGCCCGCAGCGGCGCATGAGCGGGATGTCCACCACGTCGTCGCCGACGTAGGCCGCGTGCGAGGGCTCGACGCCGGCCTCGGACAGTAGCGACTCGAACACCTCGACCTTGTCGAGCGCGCCCTGCCGCACGAACGAGATGCCGAGGTCGGCCGCGCGCAGTTCGACGAGCCTCGACCTGCGACCCGAGATGATGCCGGAGCGCAGCCCCGCGCGGTGGAGCATGACGAGCCCGTGCCCGTCGCGCGTGTGGAAGCTCTTCAGCTCCTCCCCGCCCTCGACCGGCGTGATGCGCCCGTCGGTCAAGACCCCGTCGCAGTCCAGGAGCAGTAACCTCACACGCGCCGCGCGACTTTCGACCTCGTCCCTCTCGTCCATCCTTCACGCACCTCGAAGATGGGAATCTCGGCGAGCTTCCAGCCGGCGGGCGTGCGCGCGAAGACGTAGACGGCCGGGCCCTCCTGCGAGCGCCCGCGTGACGCGCGCCGTGAGCACCACGTCGGCCGCGACGCGGTTCGGGTCGAGCTGCTCGGTGCGCAGGACGCGCGTCTGCCACAGCTCGGGCGGGATGCCCGATGAGCCCCTTCGCGAAGCCCGCCAGTTCGCCGCCGACGATCTGCCCCTCGATCTCCGCACTGGCGCGCGGTCCGGATCGCCGCGTCGAGGTTCGCGACCGCCGTCTTGATCTGCTCGTCAACCGGGGGCGTGCCCGCGGCCGTCTCCGCGCGGATGCGCGCCGCGCGCGCCGCGAGCGTCGAGGCGTACTCGGCCTCCGCGCGCGCCGCCGAGTCGAAGAGCCTGGCGGCGTCGGCCGGACGGTTGCGCTTGAGCGCTATCTCGCCGAGGCCGATGTCTGACCAGGCGAGCGTCGCAGGGACGGGCAGCGGCGACGCGAGCGCCGCGTTGAACTCGCGCTCCGCGTCGTCCAGACGGTTCTGTTCGAGCAGGGCGCGCGCGAGCACGACGCGCGCCTCCTCGCTCGCGGGCGCGCGCGCGAGCACCTCGCGCGCGAGCGACTCGGCGCGCGCGGGCTGCTGGCCGAGCTGGATGCGCGCCTGCTCGACGGCTTCGACGAGGCCCGGCCCCTGCGGCACCACGTCGTTGCGCGAAGTTCGTCTGCGGGTAAAGTTTTTCCGGGTCAACCTCGACGCGGACGATCTTCGAGGCCGTCTTGAACTGCGCCTCGCCGAAGTCCTTCGCCGGGATGCGCGCGACGGTCGTCAGACGCTCGCCGCTCGCGGTGAGGGCCTGCACGGTCACCTCCACGTCGAACGAGCCGGTGTTGCGCAGGTTCGAGACCCACGCGCCCGCGCGCTCGACGGGGAGGCCGACGAGCAGGTCCGTGTCGGTCGGCAGGTCGAAGAGCGAAGACATCAAGAGGCTCGCGCGGTCGCCGCCGGCCTGCGCGAGTCGCGCGCGCAACGCCGAGAGCGTCAGGGGCTGCGAGCCGCCCTGCGAGAACTGCCCGCGCAGGGCGCCGTGGAACGCCTCGCGCCCGACCGCGCCGGAGAGGATGCGCCAGACGAGCGCGCCCTTGTTGGTCGCGGAGTTGAAGTAGGTGTCGAACGACGGCGTCAGCTTCGAGAGCGGCGCGTCGCGCGCGGCGACGGGCGCGTAGAGCAGCGCCATCCTCATCCATTCGGCGTCGGCCGCGGGCTTGCCGAACTGCTTCTCAAGAAAGAGCGCGGCGAGGTAGCGCGGCAACCCCTCGCGCAGCGCGCCGGCGCCCTCGCCCTCAACCCCCGCGGCGCCGCCGACCCACAGGCGCGCCACCGCGTCCGCCACCTGCATCGCCGTGACCGAGTCGAGCTTGCGCCGCGTGAAGGCGGCGTTGTTCAGAAGCAGCGTGCCCGCCGAGTTCGAAGCCCGCGCCGCGCCGCACGCCGACGAGCCGGACGGGCACGTCGGGCGCGGGGCCGAGCAGCGTGGCGTAGAAGGCGCGCGCCGCGCCCGCGAGCGCGACCAGCGCCTCTGCGTTCTTCCGCTCCTCTGGCGTCGCGCCCGTGTGGAGCATGGCCGTCACGCCGCGCGCGTCGCCCGTGCCCTCGACCGTCTCCCAGCGCCCCGTCAGGAAGAAGGGCTGTGCGCTGAGCGGCTGCTCGAAGCCCGCGCCCGAAGCCTTGCCCGAGGAGACGACCGCGTCGCCCGTCGGGAGCCCCGCGAAGGTGAGACGCACGGGCGCGTAGTCGGCGCCGCGCGGGGCGATGGGCGTGTTGGGCGACGGGTACCACTGCGAGAGCGGGAGGAACTGCAACCCGAGCGGCGAGACGGCGGCGAGCCCCGTGTTCTCGGCGACGGGCAGTCGGTAGTCGAGCGTCGCGGTGACGCTGCCGCCGACGGGGACGGGCGCGGGCAGAGTGATCTGCGCCGTCTGCAACTGCGCCGCGGCGTCCTTGCCGGGGTTGAAGGTGGCGGGCTGTCCGCCGACGGTCGCCGACTCGATCTTGGCCGCGGGGTTCAGGCGCAGCGTCAGCGTGCGCCCGGCGGCGGCGCCCACGTTGCGCGCGCTGATGGTGGCGCGCGCCGCAATGGCGCGCGCGTCGCCCGAAGCGCCCGACGCGTTGACGCTCACGTCGAACGAAGTGACCTGCCACGCGGGCAGGTTCGCGCCCGTCTGCCGCGCGCGCGCGGGCGGCGAGGCGACGTGGAAGGTTAAGATGAGAAGGACGAGTCCGGTCAGCGTCTTGGTCATATTCGGAGTCACAGTCCAGTCGCCGCGCCTCTCCGAAACTTCGTCGCGACGTTCCACGTCGGACGAGTTCGTGCAGGTCGCGCAGGGTCTTGAGCAGCGCGGCCATGCGCGCGAGCGGCAGCGCGTTCGGGCCGTCGGAGAGGGCGCGCTCGGGCGCCTCGTGCACCTCCATGAAGACGGCGTCCACGCCGCAGGCGACGCCCGCGCGCGCGAGCGGTTCGATGAACTCCGACTGCCCGCCCGTTGCACTGCCCAACCCCCCGGGCAGTTGCAGGCTGTGCGTCACGTCGAAGACGACCGGCGCGCCGAAAGCTCGCATGATGGGGAACGAGCGCATGTCAACGACGAGGTTGTTGTAGCCGAACGTGAAGCCGCGCTCCGTCAGCAGCAGCTTCCGCAACCGGCCGCGCGCGCCTTATCGACGATGTTGCGCGCGTCCGCGGGGGCGAGAAACTGACCCTTCTTGATGTTGACGACCCGGCCCGTCTCGCACGCCGCGACGATGAGGTCGGTCTGGCGGCAGAGGAACGCGGGTATCTGTAGCACGTCCGCGACGCGCGCCGCCTCTTCGACCTGAGTAACGTCGTGGATGTCCGTCAGGACGGGCAGGCCCGTCTCCCCCTTGACCGCGCGCAGGGCTTCGAGACCTTCCTTCATGCCCGGCCCCGCGGTAGATCGAGCCCGAGGAGCGGTTGGCCTTGTCGTACGAAGCCTTGAAGACGTAGTCGAGCCCCGCGTCCCGCGCGCGCTTCAGACACTCGCGCGCCATGAAGAGCGCGTGCGCGCGCGACTCGACCACGCACGGCCCGGCGATGAGCGTCAGACGCCCGTCGCCGAACGTCGCGCCGCCGACCTCGAAGGGTTCGATGACCGTCCGGTTCACATTCTCACTCAACGTCTCTCATCCTTTTCGATTTCAAGCTCACGGCCGCCTGTTCTTCTCCGCGCGCGGCCTGCCGGCGCAGGTCGCGCAGGGTGTTCTCGGCCCGCTGGCGGTTACTCGTCGCGCGGCGCCTGCTCAAGGTACGCCTCGAACTCTTTGACGGCCTCGTCGATTCTGCCGGTCTGCTGGTAGAGGAGGCCGAGATTGTAGTGCGCGAAGGCGAAGTCGCCGCCGCGCTGGTTGAGGGCTTCGCGGAAGGCGGCTTCGGCCCCCGCGTAGTCCTTCTGCTGCACGAGCGCGAAGCCGAGCCGGTAGTGCGCCTCCGGGTCGCGCCCCTTGTTCTGCTCGATGGCCTTGCGGAAGGCTTCGGCCGCCTCGGGCGCGCGCGCGGGCGTCTCCAAAAGGACGCTGCCGATCTGGTAGTAGGCGTCCGGGTAGTCGCCGTCGTTCGACGTCGATGGCGGCGCGGTACGCTTCGACGGCCTTCTCGCTCTCGCGCTGCTGTTGGAGGACGAACCCGAGGTTGTACTGCGCGGTCGAATACTTGCCCCCGCGCTGGCTGACGGCCGTGCGGAACTCTTCGGCCGCTTCGCCGAACTGCCCCTTGCGCATCAGCGCGACGCCGAGGCGGTTGTGCGCCGAGGGGAAGTCGGGCTGGAGCGCGACGGCCTGCCGCAGGTCGCGCACGGCCGCGTCGTAGCTGCGGATGGAGAGGAAGTACGTGCCGTTCTCGTAGAAGTCGGCCGCCGTGCGCGGCTGCTCGACGAGCGAGCCGAGCGGCGAAGAGTCTGCCGAAGAGAGCGTGCGGCCGAGCGCGGCTTCCGACACGTCCCCCGCCCTCTTCGCCCGCACGTCGGCGAGCGCGGCCCGCCGCGAGGGCGTGCGCCGCAGCAGCACCGCGCCGAAGACGAGCAGCAGCGCCGCCGAGATGATGACGACGAAGGCCAGCGGCTGTGTGATCCACTCCTTCCAGTCTCGCTTGCGCCCCCGCATCTGTGCGGCCGCGGCCCTATCCTCCGCGCGCCTCCTCGCCATCTCGCTCGCGGCTTGAGCGAGGCGCGGGTCTGTCGCCGGTGAAAGGCCGGAACCCGCGTCGGCGCTTTCACTCACCCCACTCGGGTACAGGCCCGAAGGCCGGCCCGAAGTGTCGGCCACCTCCTCTTCGGTCGTGGGCACGCCGAGTTCCGTCGTCTGCGCGGCGGCGCGGCGGCGGCGGAGCCTTTCGATGTCGATGACGAGGCGCCCCGAAGGCGTCTCCGTTCCGGCGTCGCGCAGCGTCTCGATGGTCGGCGCGCTGAAGCCCGCGGAGTGTTCGAGCCCGAGCCGCTCGGCCACCGCGAACAGCTCGCGCCGGAACTCGCCCGCGTCCGCGGGCGCGCGCCTCGGACGGCTTCTCAAGCGCATGAAGCACGACCGCTTCGAGCGCGGGCGGGATCGTTCCCACCAGCTCGCGCAGCGGCCGCGGAGGCTCCGACGAGTGCTTGAGCGCGAGCGCGAGCGGCGAGACGCCGGAGAAGGGCGTCTGCCCCGTCAGCATCTCGTAGAGGATGACGCCCAGGCTGTAAACGTCCGACGCGGGCGTGAGCTGCGCGCCGTCGCACTGCTCGGGCGACATGTAGCGCGGCGTGCCGATCATGACGCCGATGCCCGTCAAGCGTGTCCGCGACGTTGAACTCGCCGTCGTCGGCCGCGAGCTTGGCGATGCCGAAGTCGAGCACCTTGACGATGTAGGGCGAGTCGGGGCGCTGGACGAGGAAGATGTTGCCGGGCTTGAGGTCGCGGTGGATGATGCCGGCCTCGTGCGCGGCCTCGACCGCGGCGGAGATCTGCAGCATCAGCGACACGGCGCGCGCCGGGTCGAGCGGCGCCTCGCGCGCCAGCACCTCGCGCAGTGGCTTGCCTTCGAGCAACTCCATCACGAGGTAGACGAGCCCCTCGCGCGTCTCGCCGAAGTCGGTGACGGCGACGGCGTTGGAGTGCTGGAGGCGGCCCGCGGCGCGCGCCTCGCGGCGGAAGCGCTCCTTGGCCGCGTCGTCCGTGACGAGCCGCGGGCTCAGGACCTTGACCGCCACGGGGCGCTCGATGAGCAGGTGCGTCGCGCGGTAGACCGTGCCCATGCCGCCCTCGCCCAGACGCTCGTCGAGCCGGTACTTGTCGTCGAGGACGAGCCCGAGCAGCGCGTCCGACAGGCCCCGTCGTCACGCCGGGCACGGTCGCCTCGGCGCCGAGCGGCGTCCCGTCGTCGGGGCAGACGGTCTCGCCTGCGTCGAACTGCCGGAGACATTTCGGGCACTGGAGCATATGCGTGACGTAGGGGAGTGCTTGAACCTTGCGCGGCGATTTTACCGCAAAGGGCGCCGGGAAGTCGCCGGGGGGCGCAAAGATTTTCTCTGCGACCTCCGGCGACTTCCCGACGCCCTCCGAGTTTACAAGTCGTCCCGCCGACTCACTCGGTGTTCGGGTTGACCTCTTCCTTGACCTCGGCGTCCTCTTCCCTCTCGACGCCGGGCAGGGGCGAGCCGGGGGGCGGCTCGCCGTGAATCTTCGTGTTGGTGCTCTCGAACTCGGGCGTCTCGTGCTCGCCCGTCATCGTGCCCAGACCTAAATCCTCGCCCATACTTAAAACCTCCTCGGGTCGCGTTCTTCGTTTCAATCGTCGCCGGCCAAAACCTGCGCGCGCTCGTGCGCCAGCGGCTCGGGCTCCGACTCGCCCGCGCCCTCGACCGCCGCGTCGTCGCGCATGCGGTTACGGTACGCCGCCCGGACGAAAGACGCAAACAGCGGCTGGGGCGCGAGCGGCTTCGACTTGTATTCGGGGTGAAACTGGCAGCCCAGGAACCACGGGTGCGCCTCGCGCGGCAGCTCCACCATCTCGACGAAGCGGCCGTCCTCCGAGATGCCGCTGAAGACGAGCCCCGCCCTTCGAGCTGCGCGCGGAACTCGGGGTTGAACTCGTAGCGGTGCCGGTGGCGCTCGCTGATCTCGCTCGCGCCGCCGTAGACCTCCCGCGCCAGACTCCCCTCGGCCAGACGGCACGTCCACGCGCCGAGGCGCATCGTCCCGCCCATCTCCTCCACGTCGACGAGGTCGCGCAGTTTGAAGATGACCGGGTGGGGCGTCTCCGCGTCGAACTCGGTCGAGTCGGCGCCGGTCGAGCCCGCAGACGGCGCGCGCGTACTCGATGACGGCCGTCTGCATCCCCAGACAGATGCCGAAGTAGGGCGTGCGCGTGCGGCGCGCGTAGTTGATGGCGCGAATCATGCCCGCGACGCCGCGCTTGCCGAAGCCGCCGGGGACGAGGATAGCGTCGTAGTCGCGCAGACGCTCCTCGTAGTCCTCGTCCATCAAACTCTCCGACTCGACCCAGCGCACGTCCACCCGCAAGTTGTTCGCCACGCCGCCGTGCGTCAGGGCCTCGCGCAGAGACTTGTAGGAGTCTTCCAGCTCGACGTACTTGCCGACGATGCCGATGGTGACGTTCCCCTTCGAGGGGTCGCGGATGGTCTCGACCAGCTCGCGCCAGCGCGCGAGGTCCGCGTTCGGCGCGCGGTCTTGCAGGCCCAGCGCAGAAACTATCTGGTCGTCCAGGCCCTGCTCGTGGAAGGCGAGCGGCACCTCGTAGATCGTGTCCACGTCCTGCGCGGCGATGACGGCCTGCTCCTTGACGTTGCAGAAGAGCGCGATCTTCGAGCGGATGTCGCGCGGGAGCGTCCGGTCCGAGCGGCACAGAAGGATGTCAACGGCGATGCCTATCTCGCGCAGGTCGCGGACGGAGTGCTGCGTCGGCTTCGTCTTCAGCTCGCCCGCGGCGGCGATGAAGGGGACGAGCGTGAGGTGGATGAAGATCGCGCCGTTCTGGCCGTTCTGCCGCTCCTCGTTCCCCATCTGGCGGATGGCTTCGAGGAACGGCAGAGACTCGATGTCGCCGACCGTGCCGCCGATCTCGACGATGACCACGTCGGTCGAGTCCTTCTCGGCGACGGAGCGCACGGCCCGCTTTATCTCGTCGGTGATGTGCGGGATGACCTGGATCGTCTTGCCGAGGTAGTCGCCGCGCCGCTCCTTCTCGATGACCGAAAGATAGATTCGCCCGGTCGTCCAGTTGTTCGCGCGCGAGAGGCGCGCGTGCGTGAAGCGCTCGTAGTGGCCGAGGTCGAGGTCGGTCTCGGCGCCGTCGTCGGTGACGAAGACCTCGCCGTGCTGGAAGGGCGACATCGTGCCGGGGTCGACGTTGATGTACGGGTCGAGCTTGATGCAGGTCACGCTCAAGCCCCTCGCTTCGAGCAGGCAGCCGATGCTCGACGCCGCCAGCCCCTTCCCCAGACTCGACACCACCCCGCCCGTCACGAAAATGTATTTAGGCATCCCCTCCCCCTTCGTCAGTCGGCCTCAGACGTTTCTTCCCCTCGGCGCCGGGCTCGTCGCCCCCGCCCTCCTCTTCCTGGTCGTCGTAGTAGCCCGCCTTCAAGTCCTGCTGCACCGCCTCGGCCTTCGCCGCGCCGGGGTCTAAGACTTTTTGAATGCTCAGCACGCCCGCGCTCAACAACCCCGGCGCCTCGCGCACACGCTGCTCATATTCCTCTTCGGTCAACGGCTTCGGCTTCTTCCCCAAATAGGAGAGGCCGACGAGCGCACCGACGACGACGAGCACGATGATGCCGAGTCCGATCCAGTCGGTCATGGCTGTTCCCTCAACATCTCCCGCACGCGCCGCAGGTCGTCCTCGGTGTCCACGCCGATTGACGGGGACGCCGCCTCGACGACACGTATCGCGTGCCCGCGTTCGAGGACGCGCAGTTGTTCGAGCGATTCGGCGCGTTCGAGCGCCGTCTGTGGCCAACGCGCGTATTCTAACAAAAAGGCCCGGCGGTAAACATAAAGCCCCGTGTGCTTGCGGAACGTACCCAACAGCGCGGGCTCGATCTCCAAGCGCAGCGGCCAGCGAGCCGTAGCGCCGCGCCGCCTCGCGCGGGTAAGGCACGGGCGAGCGCGAGAAGTAGAGCGCGCGGCCCCGCGCGTCCACGACGACTTTGACCACGTCCGTGCTGAGCACGTCGGCCGCCGTCTCGATGGGCTCGGAGGTCGTCGAGACCGCCGCATTCTCATCTTCGAGCAGCGCGCCGACGGCGACCTCGATGGTGTCGGGCGAGATGAGCGGCTCGTCGCCCTGCACGTTGACGACGATGTCGCACTCTATCTGCTGCGGCGGCTTCGGCCAGGCGGTCGCTGCCCGAGGCGTGCTCGGGGCTCGTCATCAGCGCCTCGTAGCCGGCCGAGCGGACGGCGTCGTAGATGCGCGCGTCGTCGGTGGCGACGACGGCGCGCGAGACCGTGGGCGCCGACAGGGCGCGCTCCGCGACGTGGACGACCAT
The DNA here is from genome assembly GCA_963726735.1 of uncultured Acidobacteriota bacterium. Taxonomy (GTDB): domain Bacteria; phylum Acidobacteriota; class Blastocatellia; order Pyrinomonadales; family Pyrinomonadaceae; genus QHXN01. The sequence goes on along the minus strand of CAVSDM010000015.1, from coordinate 328,229 downwards.
CGGGCGTCCCTGTATCTCCAACAGAGGTTTTCCCGGGAGCCGGCTCGAAGAGTAGCGTGCGGGGATGATGGCGACGACCGTGGGATTTGGAACAGGTGGGCCCGTGTGATTCACGGGGGTACAACATAACTCAGACGGCGACGGGTGACAAGGGGAATTAATAAATGGTGAACGGTAAATGGTGAACGGTGAAGAGAAGGGACGCCCGCGGCTTACCATTTACTATTTACCATTCACTATTCACCCTCTTCCCGCTTGTCTCCCGCCACCCGGTGGGCTACCATCGGGCGGTTCCAATTTCATGGTTACGCCGTCACAAAGCAGGAATTCGGAGGGCGGGAGGGCGCCGCTCAGGGCTGTCGAGAACATCCTTGAGCTGGTGGGCGAGACGCCCCTGCTGCGCCTGTCGAGGTTCGCGCCGCCGCCCGCGGCCCACCTCTTCGCCAAGCTCGAATACATGAACCCGGGCGGGTCGGTGAAAGACCGCGCGGCGCTCGGGATGATTCTCGACGCCGAGCGGCGCGGCGTCCTCGAACCGGGCTCGACCATCATCGAGCCGACGGCGGGCAACACGGGGATCGGGCTCGCGCTCGTCGGCGCGGCGCGCGGCTACCGCGTCGTGCTCTGCGTGCCCGAGGGCTACTCGCGCGAGAAGATGAAGATCATGGAGGCGCTCGGCGGGCGCGTCGAGTACGTCCCGGCCGAGGAGGGCATGGAGGGCGCCGTGCGCCGCGCGCGCGAACTGGCCGCCGAGACGCCGGGCAGCTTCATCCCGCAGCAGTTCGAGAACCCGGCCAACCCTCGCTTCCACGAGGAGACGACCGCGCGCGAGATCATCGAGCAGGTCGGCGGGAGCATCGACGCGCTCGTGCTCGGGTGCGGCTCGGCCGGAACGTTCACCGGCATCACGCGCGCCGTCAAGAACGTCTGACCCGGAGGTCTACTGCGTGCTCGTCGAGCCAGAAGGCTCCATCCTCGGCGGCGGCGAGCCCGGCCCCTACCGGCTCGAAGGCATCGGCCAGCGCGAGTTCATCCCGCCGAACCTCGACCGCGACGTTGCCGACGAAGTCATCGCCGTCTCGGACGCGGAAGCGTTCGCCACCGTGCGCGGAGCTGGCGCGCACCGAAGGCGTCCTCGGCGGCGGCTCGACCGGCGCGGCCGCCGCGGCCGCCCGAAAAGTCGCCGAACGGCTCGGCGCAGGCAAACGCGTCGTCACGCTCTTCCCCGACGGCGCCGAGCGCTACATGAGCCAGGGAATCTTTGATTAGTGAATCGGTAAATAGTAAATAGTGAATGGCAAGAGTTACTTGCCTTCACCATTTACCATTCACCATTTACCATTTACCAACTATGGGTTTCTCAACTACAGCCATTCACGCCGGCAACGAGCCCGACCCGACGACGGGGGCGGTGACGGTGCCGATCTACCAGACCTCGACCTACCAGCAGGAGGGGTTGGGACGGCCGCGCGGCGGTTACGAGTACGCGCGGACGCAGAACCCGACGCGCCTCGCCGTGGAGCGGAACATCGCGGCGCTCGAAGGCGCGCGGTTCGGCTACGCGTTCGCGTCGGGGATGGCGGCCATCGACACGACGCTGCGGCTGATTAAGGCCGGCGAGCACGTCGTCGTCTCCGACAACACGTACGGCGGGACGTTCCGGCTCTTCAGCCGCGTGCTGGCCGACTACGGCATCGAGTTCTCTTACGTGGACACGACCGACCCGCTCAACGTCGAGGCGGCGCTGAAGGCCAACACGCGGATGGTCTTCGTCGAGACGCCGACGAACCCCGTGATGATGATTACGGACTTGAAGGCCGTCTCGGACATGGCGCACGCGGCCGGCGCGCGCGTCGTGTGCGACAACACCTTCATGTCGCCGTACCTCCAGAGACCGATAGAGTTCGGCGTGGACATCGTCGTCCATTCGACGACGAAGTACCTGAACGGCCACTCGGACAGCGTCGGCGGCGTCGTCGTCTTGAACGACGAGAAGGACGCCGAGAAGATAGCCTTCCTCCAGAACGCGGTCGGCGCCATCCTTTCGCCGTTCGACTCGTGGCTCGTCCTGCGCGGGACGAAGACGCTCGCCGTGCGGATGGAGCAGCACGACGCGACGGGGCGGGCGGTCGCCGCTTTCCTCGAAGAACACCCGAAGGTCGAGAAGCTCTACTACCCGGGCTCGCTCTCGCACAAACAGCACGAACTCGCGAAGCGGCAGCAGCAGGGTTTCGGCGGGATGGTGGCCTTCGACGTGGGCTCGCTGGAAAACGCGCGCACTGTGTTAGAATCCGTCCGCCTCTGCACGCTGGCGGAGAGCCTCGGGGGCGTCGAGACGCTGATTTCGCACCCGGCGACGATGACGCACGCCTCCGTGCTCCCCGAAACGCGCGCGCGCCTCGGCATCACCGACGGGCTCGTCCGCATCTCGGTCGGCCTCGAAGAGACCGAAGACATCATCGCCGATTTGGATCAGGCACTCAGCAAAATTTAGTAAATAGTGAATGGTGAATAGTTAATGGTAAGGCGCGGGCGTATCTTCTCTTTACCATTTACCATTTACCATTTACCATTCACCTCTCTTATGTTCGTAGAGCTCTACGCCAAGACCAACGTGGGCCGCGTCCGCGCGGGTAACGAGGACAACTTCCTCGTGCTCGACCTGTCGGGAGCAGGGCGCGTGGACGGGTTCGGACGGCGAGGCCATCCCCGAGGGGCTGGGCCGCTTCGAGGTCGGGCCGAAGGGCGTCGTCCTCGTCGTCTCCGACGGGATGGGCGGCGCGCTCGCCGGCGACGTGGCGAGCCGCATGGCCGTCGATACCGTCCGCGAGATGCTCCTCGGCGGCGACGGCGACGAGGCGGGCGACGGCGCCTGTGACCCCGACGCGCCGCTCGTCGAGTGCCTGAGGAACGCGACCGACTACGCCAACTTCGCCATCCACCGCCGCAGCCAGGAAGACCCGCACTGCTCCGGCATGGGCGCCACGCTGACGGCGGCGGCCGTCACGCCGGAGGGCGTCGGGCTGCTCCAGGTCGGCGACAGCCGCGGCTACGTCATCCGCGGCGGCCGGATCAAGCTCGCCACCAAAGACCAGTCGCTCGTCCAGCAGTTGGTGGACGTGGGGCAGATCAGCGAGCAGGAGGCCGAGACGCACATGTTCCGCAACGTCATCCTGCAAGCGCTCGGCGCGCAGCCCGAGTTGCAGCCGGTGACGGGGCGCGTGCGCGCCTGCCGCGGCGACGTGCTGCTGCTGTGCAGCGACGGCCTCTCGGGCAAGCTCCGCGGCGAAGACATGCTCCGCATCGTCCAGGAGTCGAACGGCGACCTCAGGCGCGCCTGCGAGGCCCTGGTGGACGAGGCGAACGAGCGCGGCGGCGAGGACAACATCACCGTCGTCCTCGCGCGCCTCGAAGGCGACGACCTCCCCGCCCCCGACACCGACCGCATCACGGTCGAGCTGCCCGCGCAGGAGCCCGACGACACCATCGGGCACGAAGACGACACGACGGAGAGGCTATGACGCGGCGTCCGCTCGCGGCGGCCCTCGCGGGGCTCGCGCTGGCGCTGCTGGCCGCGGGCATCTTCGAGGCGCGCGAACAGCAGCGGCAGGACGAGTACGTCCGCGCCGTCACGCGCGAGGCGCTCGCGGGCGCCCCCGACGACTTCGACGCGAAGGTCGTCGCCTTACGCGACTACATCCGCACACACGTCCGCAACATCGAGTTCAGAGGTCTGACCCGCCCCTTCCTGCGCGACACGGCCGCCGACACGCTGCGGACGGGCAAGGGCCGTTGCGGCGAGGCCGCGCGCGTCTTCGTCAACATGGCCCGCGCCGCCGGCATCGACGCGCAGCGCCTCTACCTCGAAGGCGAGAAGTCGCACGTCATCACCGTCGTCACACGCGAGGACGGCACGGTGCTCATCGTTGACTCCTCGGCCGACCCGACCTACTTCAACGAACTGGAACCGCTCTCCGCGCTCACGCAACACAGAGAGTTCCGGACCTTCTCGACCTGGCGCCGCACGCGCGCCCTGCGCGCCCTCCCCTCCAACTTCGTCAGCCTCGGCCCGCTCCCTTACCTCTTCGAGAACCCCCACGCGCTCCTCGCCTGCTTCTGCTTCATCGCCTCGGCGGGGACGCTGCTCCTCTCCCTCTACGCCGCGCGCAGACTCCCGCATCAACGCCCGCAAGTCGCGGACAAAGGCTTCCACGCACGCACCGCGTTCGAGGGTTAATCTCAAGCGTTGGGGTTTGAGGGTCTTCCGGCGGGCAGGACTAAAAAACTAACAACATCACTTCCCTGTCTCGCGTTCGGATAGTTCGTGGGCGCGCCAGTCCGGGGTGGAGTCGTGGTGGCGGACGTATATGGAGGCGCCCTGGAGGCGCTCGACGACGACGCGGTCGCCGGCTTCGAGCGGCGGCTCGCCCTCGGCCGGGTAGGCCGTCCAGACCGAGCCGAAGACCTTGACCGCGCCCTCGTTCAGCGCGCCCTGGCTCGCCGAGACGACCGTCCCGACCTGACCGGGCAGAGACGCCACGCCCATCTTCATCCCCTCGGGCTCGCCGCGCGAGGTGAAGTAGTTGACGAAGATGGTGCGCGAGAGCGCCGTGAGCGCCGCCGAGACGACGATGAAGAGGATGAACTGCGTGATGAACCCGGCGCCGAGGAAGGCCGCGAGCGCGGCGGCCAGCGCGCCGACGCCGAACCAGAGCAGCACGAAGCCCGGCGTGAAGACCTCGGCGATGACGAGCACCACGCCGAGCACCGCCCACAGAATCCACGTCCAATATTCGCTCATAAGGGACGGCCTCAGCCCTTGAGAAAGTTCTTCATCACGAACCAGACGTTGGCCGGGCGCTCGGCGAGCCGGCGCATGAAGTACGGGTACCACGTCTTCCCGTACGGCACGTAGACGCGCACGTTGTAGCCCTCGCGCGCCAGGCCCTCCTGTAGGTCGCGCCGCACGCCGTAGAGCATCTGGAACTCGAAGCGCTCCTTCCCGATGCCTTCGCTCGCGGCGAACTCCTTCGTCGCGCGGATCATGTTCTCGTCGTGGGTGGCGATGCCGTGGTACGTGCCGCTCCGGAGCAGGAGCTTCATGCAGCGGACGTAATTGTCGTCCACGTCCTTCTTGTCGGGGAAGGCCACCTCGGGCGGCTCGTTGTACGCGCCCTTGCAGAGGCGTATGCGCGCCGGGATGGCGAGCATGTCGTTCACGTCCTGCTCGGTGCGCCTCAGATAAGACTGGAGGACGATGCCGACGGTGTTGAGGTCGAACTCCGAGCGCAGGCGCTTGAAGATGTCGAGCGTGACCTGCGTGACGGCCGAGTCCTCCATGTCCACGCGAACGAAGTTCCCGCGGCGCGCCGCCTCCTCGACGATGGCGCGCGCGTTGCGGTAGGCCAGCTCCGGGTCGAAGGCGAGGCCGAACTGCGTGAGCTTGATGGAGACGTTCGAGCGGATGCCCGTCTCGTCGATGGCGGCGAGCACGCGCTTGTACTCGCGGACCTCGCCCTCGGTCTCGGGGGCGCTGGTCACGCCCTCGTTGAGGTGGTCGAACGTGGCCGTGCAGCCGCGCGCGTTCAGCTCGCGGATGGCGGCGACGGCCGTCTGGATGTCTTCGCCGGCGACGAAGCGCTCGGTCATCCGGCGGAAGGGCTTGAAGCGGGTGGCAAAGTCCTTGAGGCCCTCATGCCGCGAGAGAAAGAGGAGTGTGCTTCTGGCAACCATCGTTTCGTTTAACTGTCCTGGATCCGGGACGAACTCCCGACAAATTTAAGGGCGCCGCGGCCCGCGTGCTGTGTTATGCTTCCACGCGTTTTTCTCGCCCTCGCCGCGGCCACCTGAGACAACCGGAGAACTAGAGACGCTTGCGCTGGAAGCTTGTCATAGCCGCCTCGCTGCTGGCCGCCGCCGCGGGCGCCGGGGCCTGCTATGCGATTGTGTTGGTCTACCCGCTCGCGTTCGACTGGGCCGTACAGCGTTGGGCCGTCGCCCTCCCTCTGCTCGTCCCGGCCGCGGCGACGGCCTTCGCGGCCGTCTTCGTCTACCGCCACACGGCGCGCCGGCGCGCGCTCCAGGCCGCGGCCGTGGCACTCCTCGCCTCGCTGCTCACGCTGACGGCCCTCACGCTCGGCTCCTTCTTCTCGCGCGCCCGCCCGCATCCCGAAGACTTAAGGTTCGTACCGACCAACAGCACCTGAATCAACTGTCACCCCAGCATAAGTAACGCGCACGCCTGCGCGCAAGCGGGAAGGCGTACGGCCGTGCGTTGGGCTGGCGACGACGGAGCCCGCCCCTTCGCTCAACCCTCGGCCCCGCCCTTCAATCCTATCCGCTCCTGCACGGGCTTGAGCGCCTCGATGACGAAGCGGACGTGTTCGTCAAGCTCGACGCCGAGTTCGGCGACGCCCTGCCGTATGTCGTCGCGGTTGACGGTGCGCGCGAACGCCTTGTCCTTCAGCTTCTTCTTCACGGAGGAGACTTCGAGGTCGTCGAGACTCTTCGACGGGCGCACGAGCGCGCAGGCGACGAGGAAGCCGCACAGCTCGTCGGTCGCGAAGAGTGCGCGCGCCAGAGGCGTGTCGCGCGGGACGCCCGTGTAGGTGGCGTGGCCCATGATGGCGCGGATGACGCGGTCGGGGTAGCCGCGCCCGCAGAGGATGTTGGCGCCCTTGTAGGGGTGCTCCTCCGCCGTCGGGAACATCTCGTAGTCGAAGTCGTGCAGCATCCCCGTGACGCCCCACTCGTCCACGTCCGCGTCGGGGCCGCCGTAGCGCCCCGCGGCCGCGCGCATCGCCGCCTCGACGGCCAGCGCGTGCTGGCGCAGACTCTTCCCCTTCGTGTACTCGCAGAGCAGTTCCCAGGCCTCTTCGCGGGTCGGCATCGCCTTCGCGCTCCCCTTCAACGTCCTGACTGAGATTAATCTTCCGGGGCTAGTTTCTCACGCGGCGCGCGGGCTTTCAAAGTGTTAAGGTGGACACTAGCTTGCCGGCCCCCTCCCCTTCAATTACAATGGCCCGCAAGCGTCCCACGCGCCGCCCGGTTTAGCGATGAAACCTTATTTTTACGCGGTTCATTACGCGGCCCTGGCCGGTTACGTCGTCGCCGCCGTCCACGCCGTCCTGGCCTTCGTCAACAAGCGCCGGGCCGCCGAGCGGACGACCCTCTACGCGGCCTCCTTCGCGTTTCGCTGCGCACACCGCCGCGCTCGTCCTCGACTGGGTGCGCGACGGCCACTACCCGCTCTTCAGCACGACGGAGGCGCTCTCGTTCCTGGGCTGGACGCTGGTCGTCGCCTACGGGCTCGTTACTTATCGTTACCCGCTGCGCGCGCTCGGCGCCTTCCTGCTCCCGGTCGTCACGCTGCTCGTACTCGCCTCGCAGCTCGTCTCGCCGGACACGACCAAAGACCCGAGTTCGGTAACCGACGGCAGCGGGTCGTGGCTCTTCCCCGTCCACGTCACGCTGCTCATCTTCGGCTACGCCTCGTTCTTCGTCGCCTTCGCGGCGAGCGTGATGTACCTGTGGCAGGAGCGCGAGCTGCGTCTGAAGAAGTTCTGCAGCCGTCTTCCACCGTCTGCCGTCTTTGACGACCGTGGACGACGTGGCCTCGACGGCCGCGAGCGTCGGCTTCACGCTGCTGACGCTCGGCATCATCACGGGCGTCATCTGGTCGCGCGCGCGCAGCGTCCGCATGTTCCACAACGACCCGACCGAGTTCTTCGCGCTGCTGACGTGGGTCGTCTACCTCGCGCTCCTGCACTACCGCGTCCAGTGGCGCGGGCGCAAGGCCGCGTGGCTCGGCGTCGGCGGCTTCACGCTCGTCCTCTGCACCTTCGTCGGCGCCGTCGCGCTCGGCGGCTTCCACGTCTTCCGTTAAAGTTTTATGCGCCTGCCCTCTGCCGCTGCTCGTTCCGTCATCCAGAAAGGGATTATGAGATGAACAATGAGCCATTTGAACGGGCGATGGATTCTCTGCGCGAGAGTCGGGCGAAACTTGAAGCTATACACGAGCGCATGAAGGCGCAGCTCAAGGAAATGACAGAGGGGTCAGACACGCTCACCGACTCGCAGGCAGACAAAATCGGGGAGGAGGGTCGAGACGGCAAGGAATAGGCGATGTCGATAGTTCTCGTCGGACTCAACCACAAGACCGCGCCCGTGGAGGTGCGCGAGCGGCTCGCGTTCAGCGACGAGGCGCTGGCCGAGAGTCTGCGCGCGCTCGTGGACGGCGAGGTCGTGCGCGAGGGCCTGATCGTCTCCACCTGCAACCGCGTCGAGATTCTGGCCGCCTCCGCGCGGCAGAAGTCCGGGGACGCCGTCGGGCGCCTCAGCGAGTTCATTAGCGACGCGCGCTCCGTCCCCGTCGATCTCTTCAGCGGCCACCTCTACACGCACGCCGACGAGGACGCCGTCCGCCACCTCTTCCGCGTCGCCTCCTCGCTCGACTCGATGGTCGTCGGCGAGCCGCAGGTCCTCGGCCAGGTGCGCCACGCCTACTCGCTCGCGGTCGAAGCGGGCACGGCCGGCCGCGTCCTCCACAAGCTCGTCCACCACGCGCTGCGCGTCGCCAAGCGCGTCCGCACCGAGACGGGCATCGCCGCCTCGGCCGTCTCGCTCAGCTTCACGGCCGTCGAGCTGGGGCGGAAGATTTTCGGCTCGCTGAAAGGCGCCACCGTGCTGCTCGTGGGCGCGGGCGAGATGGCCGAGCTGGCCGCGCAGCACCTCGCGGGGGCCGGCTCTGCGCGCGTGCTCGTCGCCAACCGCACGTACGAGACGGCGCAGAAGCTCGCCGCCCAGTTCGGCGGCGAGGCCGTCGAGTTCGGCGCGCTCGAAGAGACCCTGGCGCTGGCCGACATCGTCATCTGCTCGACGGGCGCGCACGAGTACATCATCACGCCCGAGATGGCCGAGCGGGCGCGGGCGGCGAGACGGAACCGGCCGGCCTTCTTCATCGACATCAGCGTCCCGCGCAACGTAGACCCGGCGGTCGCCAAGCTCGACAACATCTTCGTCTTCGACGTGGACGACCTGGAAGCGGTCGTCGCCTCGAACATGCGCGAGCGCGAGCGCGAGGCCGAGCGCGCGGAGCTGATCGTCGAGTCCGAGGTGATGCAGTTCCAGCAGGCCCTGCGCGCGCTCGACATCGGCCCGACGGTCGGCGCGCTCAAAGAGCAAGCTGCGCCGCATCGCGCACGAAGAGTTCGAGCGCCAGCGCAACCGGCTCGGCGACCTGACGCCCGAACAGGAGCAGGCCATCGAGGCGATGCTCATGTCGGCCGTCAACAAGATTTCGCATCCCGTCATCCACCGCATGCGCCGCTCCTACGACGCCGGCGAAGAGGCCGAGGTGCAAGCCTGGCGCGACATCTTCGGCCTGGAGGAGAAGGAACGTGAACCGTGAATGGTCAACCGCGACAAGAGTGAAGCCTGTTCTTACTCGGCACGGTTGACGATTCACGGTTCACGAGTTTTTATGCGAGAGATCATCATCGGTTCGCGCGGGTCGAAGCTCGCGCTGTGGCAGTCGGAGTGGGTGAAGGCGCGGCTCGAAGCGCTCGACCCGGGGGTCAAAGTCCGCATCGAGATTATTAAGACGCTGGGCGACGTGCGGACGCGACGTGCCGCTCTCGACCATCGGCGGACAGGGCGCGTTCACGAAGGAGCTGGAGGTCGCGCTGCTCGAACGACGGGTTGACGTGGCCGTCCACTCGCTCAAAGACCTGCCGACGGTCACGCCCGAAGGGCTCTCCATCACGGCGACGCCCGAGCGCGAAGACCCGCGCGACGCGCTCGTCCTTCGCTCAAGCGGCGGGCGCAGGAATCACTTCGATTGTAGAACTACCTCAAGGGGTAACGGTCGGTACGTCGAGTCTACGACGCATCGCTCAGCTTAAGCATTCGCGGCCGGACATCCTTATTAAAGACCTGAGAGGCAACGTCGATACGCGACTGCGCAAGCTCGACCAGGGAGAGTACGACGCAATCATTCTGCCTCCGCCGGCCTGCGGCGCTTGGGGGTTACCGATCGCATCATGACGCCGATAGAGACTTCGGAGATGCTGCCCGCGGTCGGGCAGGGCGCGCTCGGCGTCGAGACGCGCACGGACGACGCGGATACGAACGCGCTCGTCTCGCGCCTCGACGACCCGCGGACGCGGGCCGCGGTGCTGGCCGAGCGCGCGCTGCTGCGTCACCTGGGCGGCGGCTGCCAGGTGCCCATCGCCGCGCACGCGAAGGTCGAAGGCGGCGGGCTGAAGTTGGACGGGCTCGTCGCCACGCTCGACGGCACACAGGTCTTGCGTGAGAGCCACGACGGAGAGGCCGCCGACGCCGCGCGCATCGGCGAGGAGCTGGCCGCGAGGCTTCTGGAACGCGGCGCGGGCGAACTGCTCAGGGAGACGCCCGCCGAAGTGCTTGAGGGTTGATGAGTACCGGCGGGTCAAAACCCCTCGAAGGGCGCACGGTGATGATTACGCGCGCGCGCGAACAGGCGGCGGAGTTTGCGGCCGAGCTTGAGGCGTACGGCGCGCGCGTCGTCGCCTGCCCGACCATCGAGATCGTCCCGCCCGCCTCTTACGCACAGCTCGACGAAGCTATCGAGAACCTCTTCGGCTACGACTGGCTCATCCTCACGAGCGCGAACGCCGTCGAGCACTTCCTCGCAAGGCTCTCGACGGCGGGCAAGGACGTGAGCGACCTCGACGAGCTACACGTCTGCGCCATCGGCGAGGCGACGGCCGGCGCGCCTGGTCGAAGCGCACGTCCACGTCGATGTCATCCCCGAACAGTCTCGCGCCGAGGGCGTCTTCGCCGCGCTCGAAGCCTACCTCGGCGGGCGCGAGCGGTTCGAGAACCTCAACTTCCTTCTGCCGCGCGCGGCCGTCGCGCGCGACTTCCTGCCGCGCGCGCTCGAAGGGGCCGGCGCGCGCTGCGACGTGGTCGAAGCCTACCGCACCGTCCGCCCCGAGACGACCGACCGCGCGCGCGCCGAGGCGCTGCTCGTCGGCGGCGGCGTGGACTGCGATAACCTTCACCAGCTCTTCGACCGTCCACAACTTCGCGCAGCTCTTCGACACGCGCGACCTGCGCCCGCTGCTCTCGGGCGTGCGCGTCGCCTGCATCGGCGCGGTCACGGCCGGCACCGCCGCCGAGTACGGCCTGCGCGCCGACGTGGCGCCCGCCGAGTCTAACGCGCGCGCGCTCGCACGCGCCGTCGCCGACTTCTACTAGCCGGCTCCGTAGCCGCGCGCGCCTCGCCGCGCGCGCAACCTTTTTCCTTTCGAGCTAACTTGCTAAACTCATCCTATGCCTAAGGGGCGCATCCTCATCGTCGACGACGAACCCGTGATAGCCGAGTCCTTGAGCGAGCTGCTCGAAGGCTGGGGGTACGAGACCGCGGTCGCCTCGGACGGCCTGCTCGGGCTCGCCAAGGTCGAGGAGTTCCGCCCGTCGGTCGTCGTCTCCGACGTGTACATGCCGAACCTCGACGGCTTCGGGCTGCTGCGCGAGATGCGCGAGCTGCACCCGGAGACGGCCGTCATCCTCCTCACCGGCCAGGGCACGGTCGAGATGGCCCTGCGCGCCATACAGGACGAGGGCGCGTTCCACTACCTTGAGAAGCCCATCGACTTCGCCAAGCTGCGGCTCGTCGTCGAGCGCGCCGACGAGTACGCCGAGGCGCGGCGCGAGAACCTCGCGCTCCGGCTCCAACTGCGCGACCGCGGCGCCTTCGGCGAGCTGGTCGGGGCGAGCGAGCCGATGCGACAGATCTACGCGCTCATCGAGCAGGTGGCGCCGTCGTCGGCCTCCGTGCTCCTGACCGGCGAGTCGGGGACGGGCAAGGAGCTGTGCGCGCGCACGATTCACAACCTGAGCCCGCGCAAGAACAACGCCTTCGTCGCCATCAACTGCTCGGCCATCCCCGAGACGCTTGATGGAGTCGGAGCTGTTCGGCCACGAGCGCGGGGCGTTCACCGGCGCGGCCGCGCGGCGTCTGGGCTGCTTCGAGCTGGCGAACGGCGGGACGCTGCTGCTCGACGAAATCTCCGAGATGCCGGTCTCGCTTCAGGCGAAGCTACTGCGCGTGCTCGAAGACCGCACGATACGCCGTCTGGGCGGCTCGCAGGAGTTGTCGGTGGACGTGCGCGTGCTGGCGGCGACGAACCGCGACCCGCAGGGGGCCGTCCGGGCGGGCTCGTTCCGCGAAGACCTGCTCTACCGCCTCAACGTCATCACGGTCGAGCTGCCGCCGCTGCGCAGACGCAAAGAGGACATCCCGCTGCTCGCGCAGCACCTCGTCGCGCAGCTCGCCGAGCGGCACGTGCGCCCGGCGCGACTCCTGAGCCCCGCGGCGGTCGAGGCACTTCAGTCGCACTCTTGGCCCGGCAACGTCCGCGAGCTGCGCAACGTCATCGAGCGCGCCGTCATCATCTGTTCGAGCGAAGTCATCGAGCGCCACCACCTCGCGCCCTACCCGCTTGAGCAGCGCGCGCAGGGCCGCGCCGAGGACACGCTCACGCTCCCCGTCGGCACGCCCATCGAGGAGGTCGAGCGCCGCATGATCCTGCGCACGCTCCAGAAGACCGAGAACAACAAGACGCGCGCCGCCGAACTGCTCCAGATCAGCCTCAAGACTCTGCACAACAAGCTGCGCCTCTACCGCGAGCAGGGGCGCCTACCCCAGCCCGAAGAGGCGGGCCAGCACCCGTCCCTCGGAGACCGCGAAGACGCGCTCAGCGCCGGCAGCCGCGGCGACTGATTCCGCCCCACCTGTTACGAGTCGGCACTTTCCCGTGACGAAACGGAAGAAACTTTCGCGCGCGCCGGGCGCGCCGAAGCTTTGTCATCGACTTCGCGCCCCGGGCTGCACTACTATTGCCCTTCGTATTTACAGGCCGTTCACACATCTGCACCACCCAACCAGGAGACCCTGATCATGCGTAAACTTTTACTGGCGGTTAGCCTGCGTCGCCGCTCTGACGGCGCCCGCCTCGCGCGCAGACCGCCGACGAGATCGTCGAGAAGTTCATCAAGACCGTCGGCGGCATGGAGAAGATTCAGGCCGTCAAGAGTCTGCGCCGCGTGGGCAAGTTCAGCGGCGGCGGCGGCTTCGAGGCCGTGCTCGTCGAGGAGAACCGGCGCCCGAACCTCGTCCGGCAGGAGTTCGTCATTCAGGGCATGACGGGCGTCACGGCCTACGACGGCAAGACGGGCTGGAAGATCGAGCCGTGGGGCGGCAAGAAGGACGCCGAGGCGCTCGAGCGAGGAGGAGATGAAGGGCATCATCGAGGACTCCGACCTCGACGGCCCGCTCGTCAACTATAAGCAGAAGGGTGTGAAGGTCGAGTACGTCGGCACCGACGAGGTCGAGGGCACGGACACCTACAAGCTCAAGGTGACGCTGGCGAACGGCGACGTGCGCCTCTACTACATGGACACGGACTACTTCGTCCCCATCAAGATCGACACGAAGCGCATGGTGCGCGGGGCGGAGCGCGAGTACGAGACCGTTCTCGGCGACTACAAGGAGGTCGGCGGCTGGTACCTGCCCTTCTCCGTCGAGAGCGGCGTGAAGGGCAACCCGAACCGCTCGAAGGTGACCTACGAGAAGATCGAGGCCAACGTCGCGCTCGACGACGCGCGCTTCGCCACGCCCGCCGCCAAGTCTGCGCCCGCCGCCGCGCCCGACGCCTCGACCACCGACCCGAAGGAGACGACGAAGGCCGAACCCGGCAAGCCCCCGACCGACTAAGAGAAGTGCATATGCCAAAGCCGCGCAGCGGCGCTTGAATTAGCCCGGCCGAAAGGCCAGGGTCACTAACCACGCCGGTGCAGCATCGCGTCAGCGACGTCTAACGCACCCGGCAGGCTGGACGTAGCGACGCGACGCGGATTCCGCCTCACCGGCCTTGGGCCGCGGCTAAATTCAAGCGCCGCTGCGCGGCGGACTGACGCGCAGTTCCGACAAATGAGGATTCCCCAATCATGAAAAGAAGACTTTCACGCCGGCTCTCGTCAGCACTCTTCGGCTTCAAATTCTCGCCGTTATCAATTTCAGCCTCGGCGCAGACGCCGCGCCCCGCCGGGCCGCAGTCGAACGCGCCGGTCAAGGTCGATGCCGAAACGGTCTCGGGCCTCGGCGCGCGCAACATCGGCTCGGCGCAGATGTCGGGCCGCGTCGCCGCGCTCGACGCCGTGCAGGAGGGGCAGCGGCTCACCGTCTACGTCGGCTCGGCGTCGGGCGGCGTGTGGAAGTCGGTCAACGGCGGGACGACCTTCAAGCCCGTCTTCGACAAGCAGCCCGTCCAGTCCATCGGCGCCGTCACCATCGACCCGAAGAACCCGAAGGTCGTCTGGGTCGGCACGGGCGAGGCTTGGACGCGCAACTCGGTCTCGGTCGGCGACGGCGTCTATAAATCGACTGACGGCGGCGACAACTGGACGAACGTCGGCCTCAAAGAGTCCGAGCGCATCTCGAAGATTCTGGTTGACCCTTCCGAACACCGACACGGTCTACGTCTGCGCGCCGGGCAAGCTCTGGAGCGACTCGGACGAGCGCGGCGTCTACAAGACGACCGACGGCGGGAAGACGTGGGCGAAAGTTCTGAAGGGCGGGAACCTCTCGACCGGCTGCTCGATGATGTCGATGGACGCGTCGAACCCGAAGACCATCTACGCGGGGATGTGGGACTTCCGCCGCAAGGGCTGGACGTTCCGCTCCGGCGGCGACACGCCCGAGAGCCCGAGCGCGAGCGGCCTCTTCAAATCGACGGACGGCGGCGCGACGTGGACGGAGCTGACCGAGGCGAGCGCGAAGGGACTGCCGCCGAAGCCCTGGGGGCGCGTGGCCGTCACGGTCGCGCCGTCGAAGCCGAACGTCGTCTACGCGGCCGTCGAGGCGGTCATCCCGAAGGACGGGCTCTATCGCTCGGACGACGGCGGGAAGACGTGGACGCAGCTCGACCGCAGCCAGAACATGATCTGGCGGCCGTTCTACTTCTCGAACCTCATCGTTGACCCGAAGGACGAGAACAAAATCTACAAGCCCGACCTGTCGCTCATCGTCAGCAACGACGGCGGCAAGAGCTTCTCGAACATCTCGGGCGGCGCGCACGGCGACTTTCACGACGTGTGGGTGAACCCGGCGAACACCGACCACATCATCACGGGCGACGACGGCGGGCTCTGGTACTCCTACGACGGCGGCAACCGCTGGTGGAAGGCGCAGAACCTCCCCATCTCGCAGTTCTACCACGTGAGCGTGGACAACGAGCGGCCGTATCAGGTCTACGGCGGGTTGCAGGACAACTCCTCGTGGGTCGGCCAGTCGGAGTACCCGGGCGGCATCACCAACGCGCAGTGGGAGAACATGTACGGCGGCGACGGCTTCTGGATGTTCGCAGACCCCTCCGACCCGACCTACATCTACGCCGAGGCGCAGGGCGGCTACATCGGCCGCATCAACCGCAAGACGCACGAGGCGCGCGACATCAAGCCGCTCCCCTGCTACGGCGAGAAGAAGCTCCGCTTCAACTGGAACGCGCCCATCCACCTCTCGCCGACGCAGAAGGGGACGATCTACCTCGGCTCGCAGTACCTCTTCCGCTCGCGCGACCGCGGGCAGACGTGGGAGCGCGTCTCCGGCGACCTGACGACCAACGACCCCGAGAAGCAGAAGCAGGAGCATTCGGGCGGCGTCACCGTGGACAACTCCGCGGCCGAGATGCACACGACCATCTACGCCATCGCCGAGTCGCCCAAGAACCCGAACGTCATCTGGGTCGGCACCGACGACGGCAACGTGCAGCTCACGCGCGACGGCGGCAAGACGTGGACGAACGTCGTCGGCAACGTTAAGGGCATCCCGAAGAACGCGTGGGTCTCCTACATCGACGCCGGCCGCTTCGCCGAAGGCACGGCCTTCGTCACCTTCGACGCGCACACGTTCGGCGACATGAAGCCCTACGTCTACAAGACCGAAGACTTCGGCAAGACGTGGACGGCGCTCATCGCCGCGGGCTCGCCCGTGCGCGGCTTCGCGCACGTCGTCAGGCAAGACCTCGTCAACAGCGACCTGCTCTTCGTCGGCACCGAGTTCGGTCTGTGGGTCTCGCTCGACGGCGGGCAGCGCTGGGCGCAGTACAAGGGCGGCGACCTGCCTTCGGTGCCGTGCGCGACCTCGCCATCCACCCGCGCGACCACGACCTCGTCATCGCCACGCACGGCCGCGGCATCTGGATCGTGGACGACATCACGCCGCTGCGCGCGCTCACTTCGGACGCGCTGGCGAAGGACGCGTTCTTCATCGAGGGGCGGCCGACCGTGCAGTCCGTCTCGGGCGGCGGCGGCTGGCCCAACGGCGACGCGGAGTTCGTCGGCCCCAACCCGGACGGCGACGCCGTCATCACCTACTACCAGCGCCGCCGACACATCTTCGGCGACCTGAAGATCGAGGTCTTCGACCCGCAGGGCAAGCTCCTGAAGGTCGTCCCGAGCAGCAAGCGCCGGGGCCTGAGCCGCGTGACGTGGGCGATGCGGCTCGACCCGCCGAAGGTGCCGCCCGCGGCGACGCTCGCCGGCGGCGCCGCCTACGGCCCACGCGTGCTGCCCGGCACTTACACGGTGAAGATGACGAAGGACAAGCAGGTCTACACGACCGAGCTGAAGGTCGCGCCCGACCCGCGCTCGACGCACACGGCCGAAGACCGCAAGCAGCAGTTCGACCTCGCGCTGAAGCTGCACAAGCAGCTCGGCGAGATGTCGTTCGCCGTGGACAAGATCAACTCGCTGCGCCTCGCGCTCGACGACCGCGCGTCGAAGCTCGCCGAGGGCGACCCTCTGCGCAAGCGTCTGCGGGACGCCTCGGCGCAGGTGGACGAGCTGCGCAAGAAGATCGTCGCCACCAAGGAGGGCGGCGCCATCACCGGCGAGGAGCGGCTGCGCGAGTTCATGGCGGAGCTGTACGCCAACGTCATCTTCTACGAGGGGCGCCCGTCGCAGACGCAGGTCGAGCGTACCGACGCCCTCGCGCGCGAGCTGGCCGACGTGGTCAGAGACTTCGACGCCTGGACTTCAAAGGAGCTTTCAGGTCTGAACTCCGAGCTGGGCGCGAAGAAGCTTGCGCCGCTGAAGACACTCTCGCGGGAGGAGTGGGAGAAGGTCAGCGCCCGCCCCGCGTCCGCGCCCTCGCCCTCGGCCGTGAGGCGGGCCCGCGACGAGTTTTAAAACCCGCCGGGGTTAACGCCTGCGCACAGCTTGTGACGACGGAACGCCACGAGGTTAAAGCCTAACCTCGTGGCGTTCCGTCGTTCCGCCGCCCGGTTACTTATCACTCACCCTGTTCCCCAACAACTCCCTCACCGCGGCGTCGAGCTGCGCGTCCTTATCTGTGTAACTCTCGCCGAACGGCCTTTCGACGGGCACGTCCACGGGGCGCGGGTTGCGCTCCATGTTGACGCCTTCGGAAGTCTCGATGCGCACGAAGGGGAGGCGGAAGATCGTCCCGTCCATCAGTTGAATGTCGGTGGTGTAGATGATCCAGCCGGAGGTCGGCTCGCCCACCACCTTCCCGAGCTTCAGGCTCCGGTAGCCTTCGGCGAAGTCCTCGGCGTCGGAGAGCGAGTACTGGTCGGTGACGAGCACCGTGGGCAGTTCCAGCGCCCGCTGCCCCAGATACGGCCGCGCCGGCGCCGCCGCGAACCCGCGCGGCGTCATCCGCATGTAGCTCCGGCGCGCGAGCACGTCGATGGCGTAGACGTTGACGAAGCCGCCGTTGTTGTGGCGCACGTCAACCACCACGCCCTCCTTCGACTGGTTCTCGGCGTCGAGGTCCACGTAGAGCTGCGCGAGCGCGCCCGAAGACATGTCGTACATGTGCACGTAGCCGAGGCGCCCGCCGCTCGCGCGCTCGACGTAGGCGCGCCGCTCGTCGACCCAACGGCGGTAGCGCAGCCCCTTCTCGGTGTTGACGTTGACCGGCCGCACGTCGAGGTCTTTCCTCTCCGCGCCGTCGGGGGCCGGGGCGACGGTGAGCGTGACGCGGCGGCCGATCTTGTAGTTGAGCAGCTCGTCGAGGTTCGAGCCCGCGTCGAGCGCGCGGCCGTCAACGGCGACGACGTACTCGCCCACCTTCACGGCGCGCGTCCGGTCGGGCGCGGCCGAGTCGCGCGCGACCGCGGCGGGGCCGAGCGGGATGACCTCGCTCACCTTGAGCCTGCCCGACGTTCGTACTCCGCGCGGTCGAAGTCGAGGCCGAGCCGCCCCGTGTTTACCTGCGCCGCGCTTAAGGGTGCGCCGACGCCGAGGTGCGAGGCGTTCAGCTCGCCGACCATCAGCCGCATCAGACGCCGCACCTCGTCGGGCGTGCGCGCGCCCGCGACGTACGGCTCGACCTCCGCGCGCAGCCCGCGCCAGTCCGCGCCGTGATACTGCGGGTCGTAGAAGTTGTCGCGCATCAACTCCCAACCCTGCTCGAAGACCTCCAACTTCTCGCGCGCGAAGTCCACGTCCAGCTCGGCCGCGACCGCGACCGCGCGCGGCGGCTGCCGCTGGTCGAGCGGCGCGACCTGAATGCGGCCGTTCTCAAGGTAGAAGACCTGCTGGCTGTCGGGCGAGAACTGCGCGTCCACCTTGAAGCCGGGCGTCGACGTGAGCTGGCGCGCGACGGCCGGCTCGCGCGAAAGCTCGTCGAGCGGGTAGAGGTAGATGTTCGGCTGGCCGACCGCGCCCGCCACCATCAGTAGGTACTTCCCGTCGGGGCTCACCGTCTGGTAGTACACGTCCACGCCGACGGGGAGCAGGCTCAGGCGTCGGCGTATGCCTTCAAAGACGACCTCGACCGGCTTCTTCTCCGCGCCCGCCGGTCCCCTTCCCGCCGCACGCGTCCGAGCGGGCCGGGGTCGGACTCGGCGTCGGCGCCTGGCCCGGCTCGGCGGGCGAAGGCGTGGGCGAAGGGCGTCGGCGAAGCGGGAGGGCTCTGCGGGTTGTTCTCCTGCCGGCGCAGCGTGGGCGAGACGTTCTTGGGCGTCTCCTCCTTGAAGAGGTCGCGGAACTGGTCTTCGCGGAAGCGCGGCGTGCGCGGGATGAGATCGACGCGCGCGACCTGCCCCGACTCCGTCCGCTGCCCCGTGTCGAAGAGGATGAAGGTGCCGTCCGTGCTCCAGGAGACCGTGTTGCTCCCGCTGTTGGCGAGGAAGCTGACGGGATGCCCCTTGCCGTCGCCCTCGACCTGCGCGACGTAGACGTTGCGGAAGAGCTTCTGCCCGACCGGCATGTACGCGATCCACTTGCTGTCGGGCGAGAAGGCGAACGGGCGGTCGGGGCTCAGGGGCGGGCGCGAGAAGGTGCCCGCGGCGACCACGCGCTCCTGCTTCGTCTCGGCGTTGAGCGCGCGTAGCTCGCGCCCCGCGCGCTGGAAGGCGAGCCACTTCCCGTCCGGCGAGAAGCGCGGCGTGTCGTCGGACTCAGATGCGTTCGTCAACTGCGTCTCGGCGTTCGCGGCGAAGTCGTAGACGAAGAGCTGGCCGTGCCCGTTGCGCTCGGAGACGTAGGCGAGGCGGCGGCTGTCGGGCGACCAGACCGGCTGCGACTCGGGCGCCGCCGTCGTCGTCACGCGCACGGCGTCGCCGCCGTCCGTGGCCGAGGCCGCGAAGACCTCGCCGCGCGCGACGAACGCGACCTTCTTGCCGTCGGGCGAGAGCGCCAGTTCCTGCAACTGGTCCGTCTGCCGCACGCGCTCGACGGCCGGCCCCGGCGGGCGCGCCCCGCAGAGTGATGCGCACTTCCGTCGCGCGCCCCGAGTCGGTCTCCATGCGCCAGATGCCGTAGCCGCGCTCGAAGACGACGGTGCGCCCGTCGTAAGAGATGTTCGGCCAGAGCACGCGCCCCGAAGTGAACTTCGTCAACTGCACGGGCCGCCCGCCCCCGAGCGGGAGCTTCCAGAGGTTCTCGGCCCCGCCGCGGTCGGACATGTAGAAGAGGCTCTTGCCCGCCCTCGCCCCACATCGGCCACACCTCTTTCGCGTTGCCGTCGGTCAGCGCCTCGTACTTCGTGGGCGAGTGTTCGCGCATCAGCATGATGATCCGACTCGTCGATGTGCGCGTGGCCGTGCCGCCACCACTGCACGTAGCCGCGGCCGACGAAGGCGAGCGTCGGAGCCGTCCGGCGCCGGGCGCCGCCGCCCACTCGTTCGCGTAGCGGTCGGCCGAGACCTGCATCGGCGTCCCGCCCGTCGGGGCTCACGCGGTACACGTCGTTGCTCGCCGCGATGTCGCGCGCCGTCGAAGAGTAGTAGAGCCACTTGCCGTCGTGCGACCACGCGTCGAGCTGCTCGCCGCCGTCGTCGAAGGTGACGCGCCGCACCTCGCCCGAGGCGAAGTCGAGCACGTAGATGTCGCCGTTGCCCGTGCGCGTCGAGACGAAGGCGAGCCGCCGTCCGTCGGGCGAGTAGAGCGGCCGCAGCTCGGTCGCCGGGTGCGAGACGAGCAGGCGCGCCTCGCCGCCCTCGGCCGGCGCCGTCCAGATGTCGCCGCCCGAGACGAAGGCTATCTCCCGACGGTCGGGCGAGATGGCCGGCTCGTAGAAGTACGGCCGCGGCTCGGCCTTCGCCGGCGCCGCGGCCGTCTGGGCGTGAGCCGGGGCGACCCTCAACCCCGACAGCAGCAGCAGCGCGACGAGCAGGCACACGCGAGGAGTCTTAACTGTGAACATTCCACCTCCGAAGTTTTAGACGAAAATTATCTGGATGTACTCGCGGATTTCAAACGTGCAGTGAATATACGTGCATTACGTTCCTGAGTTCAAAGACGGCCACACTCCGGGTCGGGTTACACCGATTCGACTTGCTATGCGTCGGCCGCAGATGCTACTTATCCACTTCATGCCGGTTCTTCTCATCTTCGTGGACGGCCTCGGCATAGGCACGCGGGGGGCGCACAACCCGCTCCACGTGCTCGGCGAGGCGGCCGCGCCGCTCGCCGTCTTCGAGGACGAGGAGCCGCGACTGCCCTTCGGCGGACTGCTCGCGCGCACCGACCCGCGCCTCGGCGTCGAGGGGCGGCCGCAGAGCGCTTCGGGACAGACGACCATCCTCACGGGCGTCAACGTGCCCGCACGCCTCGGCCAACACAAGCAGGGCTTCCCCAACGAGCGGATGCGCGAAATCCTCCGCGAGCATTCGCTCTTCCTCAAGCTCAAAGAACTCGGGCATCGGCCCCGACCTCTTCGCCAACGCATACCACGCCGCAGTTCTTCGCCAAGCGCCCGCGCTGGGTCGCGGCCACCACGGTCGCCGTCGAGGCCGCCGGCCTCCCCTTCCGCACGTTCGAGGACTTGCGGGAGGGGCGCGCCGTCTACCACGACTTCACCAACCATTTCCTCATCGAGCGCGGCGTCGACATTCCCGAGCGCACGCCCGAAGAGGCCGCCGCCGTCCTCGCGACGCTCGCGCGCCGCGCACCGCTTCACGCTCTACGAACACTTCATCGCCGACCGCGCCGGCCACGAGCAGGACGAGCGGGCGGCGCTCACGATTCTCGCGCGACCTCGCGCGCTTCGTCCGCACGACCCTCTCGCTCGTAGACCTCGCGCGCACGACCGTCCTGCTCACGAGCGACCACGGCAACGTCGAAGACCTCTCGACGCGCAACCACACGCTCAACGCTCGTGCCGACGCTCGCCTGGGGGCGCGACCAAGAGACGGCCGCGAGCGGTGTGCGCACGCTCGCCGACATCACACCCACGATCCTCGAAATCCTGACGGGAGAGGGCGCCACCAAGTGACCCCAACAACAGACGACCCGCGCGCCGAATCCGCGGTCGAGGTCGGGCCGGACGGACGGCCCATCAACGACCGCCGCGAGATATTCGGCTGGATGCTCTACGACTGGGCCAACTCGGCCTTCTACACGACGGTCGTCGGCGCGCTGCTCGGCCCTTACCTGATCGCGCTCGCGCAGGCCGACGTGGGGAAGACGGGCGTCGTCCTCAACCTCGGCTTCCTCGGGTCGGTGACGGCCCAGTCCTTCTATCAACTCTTCGTCGCCGTCGCAGTCTTCTCGCAGGTGCTACTCCTGCCGATTGTCGGGTCCATCGCCGACTACTCGAACTTGAAGAAGCGGCTGATGGCCGTCTTCTGCTACACGGGCGTCGCGGCGACGTGCCTTCTGTTTTTCGTGACGGGTAAGTTGTACCTTTTGGGCGGGGTGCTCTTCATCATCGCCAACCTGAGCTACGGCGGCGCCATCGTCCTCTACAACTCCTTCCTGCCGGAGATTGTGACCGAAGACCGGCGCGACAAAGTTTCGAGCCGCGGCTTCGCGCTCGGTTACCTCGGCGGCGGGCTCCTGCTCGCCCTCAACTTCCTCATGGTCGGCGTCGCGCCCTCGCTGCTCGCGCCCTACGGTTACACGGAGGGGGCCGCGCGCGGACTCGCCGTCCGCCTCTCGCTCCTGTCGGCGGGCGTCTGGTGGGGTGTCTTCGCCTTCTTCGCGTTCAGGCGCCTGCGCGAGCGCGAGACGGGGCGCCAACTGCCGGAGGGTAAGAACTTTCTGACCGCGGGGTTCGCGCAGCTCGCCGACACCTTCCGCGAGCTGCGGCGTTTGCCGCACACGCTCAAGTACCTCGTCGCGTACCTGCTCTATAACGACGGCATCCAGACCGTCATCGGGTCGGCCGCCGTCTTCATCGCCGCCGAGCTGTTCGAGGGCGGGCTCGACAACCCGGAGGCGCCGACCTTCGTCCTCAGCATCTTCCTCTTCGTCCAGTTCATGGGCATCGGCGGGGCTTTGCTCTTCGAGCGCATCGCGCGCCTGGTGGGGACGAAGCGCGCCATCCTCGTCTCGCTCGTCATCTGGTCGGGGATCGTCGTCTACGCCTTCGCCTTCTTCGAGACGCGCGCGCAGGCGTGGGTGATGGCGGGCGTCATCGCGGTCGTGCTCGGCGGGTCGCAGGCGCTCTCGCGCTCCCTCTTCTCGCAGATGATTCCCGCGGGGCGCGAGGCTTCATTCTTCGGCATCTACGAGGTCTCGGAGCGGGGCACGTCCTGGCTGGGGCCGGTCGTCTTCAGCGTCGTGGTGGCGAGCACGGGCTCCTTCCGTTACGCGATTCTCGCTCTGATCGTCTTCTTCATCTCCGGCCTGCTGCTCCTCCTCTTCACCGACACCGCCCGCGCCATCCGGGAGGCCGGCAACGAGCCGGCGCCGACGAGCGATGAGTGATTGAAGGGAGTAGACAGTAGTCAGTAGCCAGTAGAAAAACGGGCGGCGCGACTCTCTTCAGGCGATGAAGAGAGTCGCGCCGTCTTTGTCTTTCACTACCGGCTACTGACTACTGTCTACTCGTTTTTTTACAGCGTGAAGTTGAAGCTGAGGTAGCCGGTGACGCGCACGGGCTGGCCGTCGATGACCGTCGGGTTGAACTTCCAGCGGCGCGCGGCCTCGGCGGCGGCCTGCTGCAACTGCTGCGGCCCGTCGGCGCGAATCACGGACTCGACCTCGCCCTTCTCGCTGACGACGAGGAAGACCGTGACGCTGCCCGTCACGCGCGCCGTGCGCGCCAGCGGCGGGTAGGTCGGCGGGAAGCGGGACTTGGCCTTGCCGACCAGCGAGCCGACCGCCACGGGGGCGTTGTCCACCCTCCCCGCGGGCGTCTGCGGCGGCGGCGCGGGCTGCGCGCCGGCATTACTCGCGTTCGCGGGAGCCGCGTTCGTACGCTGTTCGCCGGCGGGCTGGTCCGGCCTCTTCGCGTTGCCGCCGGTCGGAGCGGCGGGGGCGCCGGTCCTGAGCGCGGCCGCCGGGGGCGTGGGGCGCGCGGCCGGGACGGGGCTGATGCTGGCGACGCGCGTCTCGGAGGCGAAGAGGTGTTGGCGCGCCTCGGAGACCTCATTCTGCCAGCGGGCGCGGTCCTGGTCGTGGCGCGCGATGCGCATGCGGACGGTCGCGGCGTCTTCCAAAAGCGCCGCCGCGTCGAGCCCGCGCATGCCCTCGTTGCCGCCCTTGACCTGCTCCGCGTGGAGCGCCCGCGCCTGCTGGACCACTTGCTCCAGGAGCCCGCGCACGTACTCCACGTCGCCCGCGGCGTCGGGTGGGAGGTCGGAGGCGTCGGCGACGTTGACGCCGAACGAGCGGTAGCGTTCGAGGTGCGTGCGGACGGCGTTGACGGTCTGCCCCGCGAGCGCGAAGTAGAAGTGCGTCGCGGCGTCTCCGTCCCGGTTCGCCGGGCGCGCCTTGAACGCCTCTTCGAGCAGCGCCGCCGCCCGCTGGTAGTCGGGCATCTCGACGAAGATGGCCATCAACAGCAGACGAGCTACGTCCCTGACCGCCTCGTCCTTCGTCGAGGCGCGCACGCTCTCAAGCTCGGTCGCCGCCGCCGCGAGCTTGCCGATGGCCGCGAGCGCGCGAGCGCGCGCGAGGCGCTTCTGGACGGTCTCGGCCTCGGCCGCGGCGGGGTCGGGCGTTGGCGTGGGCTGCGCGTCGGTGGCCTGCGTTGTGACCCTTGCTTCGGGCACGGGCGGTTGTGTTTGCGCGTGGGCGGCGTGGGAGAAAGCGACGCTGACGGACAGAACGAGAATGGTGCCGGCGGACAGACGGCCGGGGGATGACGGGCGAGATGAATTCACTATAAATAACTCCGTAAATTCAAAAGCGAGCTAGGAAGCTCGCTTTGAGACCACACAACAATTTAGGTGCACATTATGCCCTCTCACGTTGCGCCGTTCAACCCACCACGGGGAATAGTAGGCGGATGGCCGTAGGCAGTTGAAAGCGCCGCGGAGCGGCGGTTGAATGTAGCCCGGCCTTGCAAGGCCGGGTCAGCGTTGAGCAAACGGCCGCCGCGTCGCGTCAGCGACGATTGAACGTTGCGGGTTGATTCAATCGTCGCTGACGCGACGCATACCTTGTTAACGTTCGGCTTCCCCGGCCTTGCAAGGCCGGGCTACATTCAACCGCCGCTGACGCGGCTTTGACTGCCTACGGCCATCTGCCTCCTGCCCACTGTTAATTTGTGGCGAGGCTGCGGGTGATGCGCTCGCGGATGGCGCGCGCCTTCTGTTTGATGAGCGCCTCGTTGAGCGTGAGCAGGCGGCGCTCGCGCATGACGACGCGGCCCTCGATGACGACCGTGCGCACGTCCCCGGCCTTCGTCGCGTAGACGAGGTGCGAGTAGACGCTGTAGCGCGGCGTCTGGTGCAGCGAGTCGAGGCCGACGACGACGAGGTCGGCGCGCTTCCCCTCTTCGAGCGAGCCGATGTCGGCGTCCATGTGCAGGGCGCGCGCACCATTGATGGTCGCCAGCGCCAGCGCCTCCTCGGCCGTGACGACCTTCGGGTCGCCCGACGAGAGCTTGTGCAGCTTGGCGGCCGTGTCGATCTCCTCCCACATGTCGAGGTCGTTGTTCGACGCCGCGCCGTCGGTGCCCAGGCCCAGCAGCACGCCCGCCCGCATCATCTGCGGCACGGGCGCGACGCCCGACGCGAGTTTCATGTTCGACTGCGGGTTGTGGATCGACCCGACGCCGTGCTGCTTGAGGAGATTTATCTCGCCCTCGGTCAGGTGTACCGTGTGCGCGGCGACCGTGCGCGGCGAGAGGAAGCCGATGCGCGCGAGGTACTCGACGGGGCTCGCGCCGTGGTCGCGCGTCACGTCCTCGACCTCCTTGCGCGTCTCGGCGACGTGCGTCACGACGGGCGCGCCCGTCCGGTCGGAGAAGGCGCGCACCTCGCGCAGGTGCGCCTCCGAGACGGTGTAGGGCGCGTGCGGCGCGATGGCCGCGGTGATGAGTTTGTTCCCCTTCCAGCGCGCGACGAAGCGCTCGACGTAGGCCATCGCGGCGGGCCAGGTCTTGTTGTCGGGCACGGGGAAGTCGATGACGGTCTCGCCGAGCAGCGCGCGCACGCCCGCGCGCTCGGTCTCCTCGGCGATGGCGTCCTCGAAGTAGTACATGTCGCAGTAGGTGGTCGTCCCGCCGCGGATCATCTCGGCGAGGCCGAGCTGTGTGCCGGCGCGGACGAACTCCTCGGTGACGTTCTTCGCCTCGGCCGGGAAGATGTACTTCGTCAGCCACTCGTTGAGGTCGAGGTCGTCGGCGATGCCGCGGAAGAGCGACATCGGGATGTGCGTGTGGCCGTTGATGAGGCCGGGGATGACGGCGGCGCCGCGCGCGTCGATGACCTCGCGCGCCGTGAAGCGCCCGGCGACTTCCGCGCGCGTCCCCACGGCGACGATGCGCCCGCCCTCGACCGCCACCGCGCCGTCCTCGATGACGCGCCGCTGTGCGTCCATCGTCACGACCGTCCCGCCGCTGACGATGAGGTCAACACGCCGCGGCCGCTGCGCCGCGGCGGCCGAAGCGGGGAGGCCGAACAGGAGCGTCTGCGCAATCAGGGCGCAGGCGACGAACGTGCGAAAGGGGTGTCTGCTCATATCGGGAGGGTCGCGGGTTACAGTCTCTTCTTATCGATCATCCGGCACGCGGGGGTCAGGAGTCGCATCATCATGTGCGTCCTCACTTCCTCCCACTCCTCGTCCCCGCGCGCCTTGTAGGAGTGGACGGGCACGCCCTTCGCGTCGAGGTAGACCGCCGAGCCTAAGCGGTACTGCCGCTCGGCGCACATGATCTCCATGTCCTCGACGACCGCCTTGAACCTCACGTCGGGTTTGCCGTGCAGCGGCCGGGCCTCTTTGAAGACGGTGCGGAACCTCACGCGCCCGAAGTTGCCGAACGAGAGGTTGATCTCCTCCATCTTGATGACGGCGTCGTCGTAGGTGTGGACGCGCACCCACTTGCTCTTCTGCTGCGCCGCGGCCGAGGCGGCCAGCGCGAGCGACAGGAGGCAGGCCGTGATTCGCATAACAACCCTAAATCGAAACGGGAGGCGCGGCGGCCCTGTCGATCACACCCCGCGGGTCATTTCGGTCCCGCGCCGGTCTCTTCGAGGAAGCCCGCGTCGAAGGGGTGCGGGAGCAGCTCCTTCATCTGGAAGCGTCTGGATGTCGCCGCGCAGGTTGGCGAGGACGACGGGGATGTCGCCGCAGAACTCCCAGATGACCTGCCGGCACGCGCCGCACGGCGGCGTCAGGCGCTCCGTGTCCACGACGACGCAGAGGCGTCTGAACTTGCGCTCGCCCTCCGAGAGCGCCTTCCAGATGGCGACGCGCTCGGCGCAGATGGTCTGCTCGTAGGCCGCGCTCTCGACGTTGCAGCCCGTGTAGACGCCGCCGGCTTCGGCTTCGAGCGCCGCGCCGACGCAGAAGTTCGAGTAGCGCGCCAGCGCGCACTGCCGCGCGTCGGTCGCGCGTTTGATGATCTCTTGCAGACTCGTCCTTACTCACTTACCCTCCCTGCTCCACTCTTGAGACTCACGCCGACCGACGCGGCGGATCGGCGCGCTCGCTCCGCGCGTCGGCCAGACGCTCGCGGATGCGCCCCGAGATGAGACTGATGCTGACGAGGTTGTGCCCGCCCTCGGGGATGATGACGTCGGCGCAGCGCTTCGAGGGCTCGACGAACTGCATGTGCATCGGGCGGACGGTGGCGAGGTATTGCTCGATGACCGACTCGACCGTGCGGCCGCGCTCGGCCACGTCGCGGCGCAGCCGCCGGATGAAGCGGATGTCGTCGGGCGTGTCCACGTAGACCTTGATGTCCATCTCGTCGAGCAGCCGCGGCTCGGCGAAGATGAGGATGCCCTCGATGATGATGATCGGCTGCGGCTCGACGTGGAGCGTCTCCGCGCGGCGCGAGTGCGTCTTGAAGTCGTAGAGCGGCAGTTCGACGGCCTCGCCGCTGTTTGAGCGCGCGCAGGTGCTCGACGAGGAGGTCGTTGTCGATGGCGCTCGGGTGGTCGAAGTTGACCACGTTGCGGTAGTCGAGCGGGAGCTGGTCGAGGTTGCGGTAGTAGGAGTCCTGCTGGAGAAAGACGACCTCGTCCTTGCTCACCGACTCAAGAATCCGGTTCGCAACCGTCGTCTTCCCAGAACCCGTCCCGCCGCAAATTCCGATGATCATTCGTCGCTCCGCTCCGAATGGCGTGAATGGTAAATAGTAAATGGTGAATGGATAAATCACGCTCTTCCCATTCACCATTTACTATGTTACCATTCACTGTCAACTTGGGTATCACCCTCCGCAGCAGCTCCGCGAAGGTCTCGCGGACGCGCTCGCCGGTCTCGATGACCTCATCGTGGTTGATGGGCTTGTCGAGGACGCCGGCGGCCATGTTGGTGATGCAGGAGATGCCGAGCACGCGCAGGCCCATCTGGCGCGCGACGATGGCCTCGGGGACGGTGCTCATGCCGACGGCGTCGGCGCCCAGCAGCGCGCAGCATGCGGATCTCGGCGGGCGTCTCGTAGGAAGGCCCCGTGAGCGCCGCGTAGATGCCGCGCCGGAGTTCCAGCCCCATCTCGCGCGCCTCGGCGATGGCCGCCTCCTGATACTCGCGGTCGTAGACCTCGGTCATGTCGGGGAAGCGCGGGCCGAAGCGCGGGTCGTTGCGGCCGAGCAGAGGGTTCGTGCCCATCAGGTTCAGGTGGTCGCTGATGAGGATGAGCGCGCCCTGCTCGAAGGAGTTGTTCAGGCCGCCCGCCGCGTTCGTCAGCACCAGGCTCTTCGCCCCGAGCAGCCCCAGCACGCGGATCGGGAACGTCACCTCTTCGAGCGTGTAGCCCTCGTAGAAGTGGAAGCGCCCCTGCATCGCGGCCACGGTCGCGCCGCCCACCCGGCCCACGACGAGGCGGCCGGCGTGCCCCTCGACGGTCGGGCGCGCGAAGCCGGGAATCTCCGAGTAGGGAATCGCCTGCGCGTCTTCGAGCTCGTCGGCGAAGGCGCCGAGCCCGCTCCCGAGGACGAGTGCGACGCGCACGTCCTCGCCCGCGCGCGCGCGTATGAGGCGCGCCGCGTGCTCGGCGCGCTCGTAGAGTGTCTCCGGGTTCTGGCCTTCCTGTGCGCTCACTTTTCCTGGTCGCCCTTATCCTTTTCGTCGAAGAACATGATGTTGAAAACTAACACGACCGCGCCGATGGCCGCCAGCAGGAAGAAGATGATGGCGATGCCGGGGTAGCCGAGGATGCGTCCAGCTCGACTCGACCCGCATCATCAGCGCCGCGCCGACGATGAGCGCCGCGAGCAGCAGCCCGACCGTGATGCGGTTGGCGATCTTGTGGAGGCTGGCGAGCAGGCTGTGCTCGTCGATGGCATCGACGTCGATGCGGATGCCCTGCGTCGTCAGACGTGTCCACGAGCTGGTTGACGCGCGCCGGGAGCTTGTCCACGAACTCCTTCAGCTCCAGCACCGTCCCGTAGAGGTTGCCGGCCGACAGGCTCTTCTTGAACCGGCGCTCCATGATCACGTCGGCGTAGGAGCGGATGGCGAAGTTCGGGTCGAACTTCGGGTCGAGCGTGTGGACGACCTGGTCGAGGTTGAGGAGCGTCTTGGCGATCATCGTGAACTCGGTGGGGAGGCGGAAGCCGCCTCGCCCGCGATCTGCTGGATGCGCAGCACGACGCGCCCGCGATCGAGGTTCTCCAACTGCGCGTTCTGGTTCTCCAGCACGAGGTCGGCGACGGCGCGGCGGAAGCCCTTCTCGTCGAAGCCCGTCTTGGCCTCGCCCATCTTGATGGTGATGTCGGCCGCGTCGTCGCCCTTGCCCTCGCTGATGGCGAGCAGGAGCTGAATCAAGCTGCTCCTGCAAGCGCGGCGCGATGCGCGCGACCATGCCGAGGTCGATGAGGGCGATGCGGCGGTCGTCGGTGAGGAAGACGTTGCCGGGGTGCGGGTCGGCGTGGAAGAAGCCGTCGATGAGAATCTGCTGCAGGTACGCGCGGAAGAGGTGCTCGGCGAGCTGGTAGCCGTCGAGGTCGATCTTGGCGAGCGGCGAGAGCGCGGTGATCTTCCTGCCGCGTGATGTAGTCCATCGTCAGCACGCGCGACGTGGTGTAGTCGTCGACGGGCTGCGGCACGACGATGCGGTCGAACTCGCGCAGGTTGTTGGCGAAGATGACGAGGTTGCGCGCCTCCAGGCGGTAGTCCAGCTCGCGCAGAAGGTTCTTGCGGAACTCTTCGAGGAGCGGCGCGAACTCGTACTTCCGGCCCGCCTCGGTGTGCGCGTCGAGGAAGGCGGCCATCTCGGCGAGCACGTCGATGTCCTTCGACATCTCCTCGCGGATGCCGGGGCGCTGCACCTTGACGACCACCTCGCGGCCGTCGCGCAGGGCGGCGCGGTGGACCTGCCCGAGCGAGGCGGCGGCGATGGGCGTGCGACTCGAAGTGCGAGAACGCCTTCGAGATGCGCACGCCCAGCTCGTTGGCGACGATCTGCTCGACCTCCGTGAACGCGAACGGGCTCGACCTTGTCCTGAAGGCGCGTGAGCGCCTCGATGTAGGGCTGCGGCAGAAGGTCGGCGCGCGTCGAGAGGAGCTGCGCGAGCTTGATGAAGGTCGGCCCCATCCGCTCCACGTCGGTCGGCAAGCTCCTCCATCTTCGCGGGCGTCAGACCTGCACTTCGGGCTGCGAGCCCTCGATGGCCTCTTCGAGCCCGGCGCTGCGGACGAGGTCGGCGCGGCCGTAGCGCATCAGCAGCAGCGCCATGTCCTTGTAGCGCCTCAGGTGTTCGGGCTTGAGCGAGAGAGCCATAAGTCAGAGTAGACAGTAGACGGCAGTCAGTAGTCGGTAGAAGACGCCTTGAAAAGTAAGTTGACGGATTGTTGCCCGGAACTAATTTACTACTGTCTACTGTCTACTGACTACCGTCTACTTCTCCTTCTGGTACGGGATGCCGAGGGCGCGGGGGGCGCGCGAGTGTGCCGATGAAGCCGGCGAGGACGACGATGGTCAGCACGTAGGGGATCATCTGGACGAACTGCGTCGGTATCTCCTCGCCGCCGAAGAGCGGCACGCCCTGGAGCTGGATGGCGACGGCCTCGGTGAAGCCGAAGAGCAGGCAGGCGAGCATCGTCTGGACGGGGCGCCACTTGCCGAAGATGAGCGCGGCGAGCGCGATGAAGCCGCGGCCGGCGCTCATGTTGCGCGTGAAGAGCGACGACTGGCCGATGGAGAGGTACGCGCCGCCGATGCCGGCGAGCGCGCCCGAGATGCAGCACCGCCGCGTAGCGCATCCGCTTGACGCTCACGCCCGCCGCGTCCGCCGCCTCCGGGTTCTCGCCCACCGCGCGCAGCCGCAGCCCGAACGGCGTGTAGTAGAGCACGTAGTAGGTCAGCGGCACGAGCAGGAAGGCGATGACGATGGGCGTCCAGGGTATCAACTGCTCCTTCGGCACCTGCGGCGTCGAGCCCGACGAGAGGAAGAACGCGCCGCTCAGGAGCGCCGGCACGCCCAGCATCAGGATGTTGATGGCCGTGCCCGAGACGACCTGGTCGGCGCGGTAGCGGATGCAGGCGACGGCGTGGACGCCCGCGATGGCCGCCCCCGCCAGCACCGCCGAGACGAGCCCGACCCACGGGCTCCCCGCGTACCACGTCACCGCGGCGGCCGTGAACGCGCCCGCCAGCATCAACCCTTCGAGCGCGATGTTGATGACGCCCGCGCGCTCCGAGAACAACCCGCCGAGCGCCGCCAGCAGCAGCGGCGTCGCCAGCCGCAGGGCCGACAGCAGGAGGCCGACGTTGAAGATGTCTATCAGGTTCATAAACGTCAGAGTCCGCCCTAAATCTTCGAGCGCTTGAGCAGGCCGAACCTGCTGAACGGGCCGCGGAAGAGCGCTTCGGCGGCGACGAAGAGGATGACGATGGCCTGCAAGACCTCGACCAAATCTTTCGTGACGTGCTCGGAGAAGGCGTCCACGAAGATTCCGCCGCGCATGAGCATGCCGAACAGCAGCGCCGCGAGGAAGACGCCGAGCGGGTGGTTGCGCCCGAGCAGCGCCACCGCGATCCCCGTGAACCCGTAACCGGCCGAGAACTCGTGGTAGTAGCGGTAGCGGTAGCCGAGCACCTCGTTGATGCCGACCATCCCCGCGAGCGCCCCCGACACCGCCATCGCCAGCACGATCTGCTTGCGCACGCTGATGCCGCCGTACTCCGCCGCCGAAGGGTTCGCGCCCGTCGCGCGAATCTCGTAGCCCCACTTCGTCCGCCACAGGAAGACGTAGACGAGCACGCACGCGACGATGGCGAGCAGGAAGGCGACGTTGAGCGGCAGCCGCTCGGGGAGGCCCGGCACGAACGCGCCGAGGCGGGGGATGTGCGCGGCCTCGCCGATGGGCACGCTCTCCATGATGGGGTCGCCCGGCGCCTTGTAGTAGTACTGCGTGAAGTAGCTGACGAGCGCGACGGCGATGAAGTTCAGCATGATGGTCGTGATGACTTCGTGCGCCCCGAACCGCGCCTTGAGCCAGCCCGGGATCGCGCCCCACAACCCGCCGACCGCAATCGCCGTCAGCACCGCCAGCGGCACCAGCACCACGGCCGGCAGGCTCACGCCGCCGTACGTGATGGGGTTGCCGGAGAAGTCCTTGATGACCGTCCCGCCGAACTTGATCGAGACCCACGCGCACGCGAACGCGGCGACGTAGAGCTGCCCCTCCGCGCCGATGTTCAGCAGCCCGCAGCGGAAGGCGACCGCCACCGCGAGGCCCGTGAAGATGAGCGGCGTCGCGTAGAAGAGCGTGTAGCCGATGCCGTCCGGCCACGTCAAAGCGCTCCCCAGCAGCAGCCCGTAGACCTCGAACGGGTTGTCGCCGATGACCCACACGATGACGCCGCCCACGACGAACGCCACCAGCACGGCGATGACGGGGAAAAGGAGTTCGCGGAGAAGTTTCATAGTTTGAGTAGACAGTAAACAGTAGTCAGTAGTCAGTAGAAAAACCTTCTCAGTCGAAGGGCTCGTTCATCAGAGTCAACGGCCGCGGCGCGGAGCGCCACTGGCTACCGACTACTGTCTCCTGACTTCTATTTCTCTCCCCCCGTCATGAGGAGTCCGATCTCTTCCGGCGTGGACCGCTTCGGGTCCACCTCGCCGACGATGCGGCCGTGGTAGATGACGAGCAGGCGGTCGGCGAGCGAGGTGACCTCTTCCAGCTCGGCCGAGACGAGCAGGATGGCGCAGCCCTCGTCGCGCAGCTCGACCAGTTTGCGGTGGATGAACTCGATGGCGCCGATGTCCACGCCGCGCGTCGGCTGCGAGACGAGCATGAGCTTGGGCCGCAGGCCGAACTCGCGGCCGATGATGAGCTTCTGCTGGTTGCCGCCCGAGAGCGCGCGCGCCGGCAGGTCGGGGTTGGCCGGGCGCACGTCGAAGTCGCGGATGATCTCCTGCGCGCGCGCGCGGATGCCGCGCAGGTCGAGCAGCGGCCCGACGCCCACGGCCGGCGGGCGGTAGTGGAGCCCGAGGATTGAGTTCTCCGACAGGTCGAAGTCGAGCAGCAGGCCGCGCCGGTGCCGGTCTTCGGGGATGTGCGCGATGCCCATCTCGTAGCGCTCGCGCGCGTTCGTCTTCGTGATGTCGCGCTCGCGGAAGAGGACTTCGCCGCCGACGCGGGCCGGCGGGACGAGACCCGCGAGCGCCTCGATCAGCTCGGTCTGGCCGTTCCCCTCGACGCCCGCGACGCCGACGATCTCGCCCGCGCGCACGTCGAACGACACGTCGCGCAGGCCCCGCTCGCCGCCCGCCACGGAGACCGTCAGGCGGTTCACGCTCAAGACCGTCTCGCCCGGCCGCGCGTCCGGCTTCTCGACGCGCAGGAGCACGTCGCGGCCGACCATCATGCGGGCGAGTTCGGCGGCGTTCGTCTCGGCGGTCTTGACGCGCCCGACGACGCGGCCGTCGCGCATGACGGTCACGTCGTCCGAGATGGCGAGCACCTCCGAGAGCTTGTGCGTGATGATGATGACGGTCTTCCCCTGCTCGCGCATGCGGCGGAGGATGGCGAAGAACTCCTCGACCTCCTGCGGCGTCAGGACGGCCGTCGGCTCGTCGAGGATGAGCAGGCGCGCGTGGCGGTAGAGCGCCTTCAAAAGCTCGACGCGCTGCTGCTGCCCGACCGAGAGGTCGTGGACGAAGGCGTTCGGGTCTACCGACAGCCGGAACTCGTTCGAGAGCGCGCGTATCTCTTCGGACGCCTTGCCCAAATCTATCGCGGCGGCCGAGCCCGGCTCCGCGCCGAGCACGATGTTCTCGGCCACCGTCATCGTGTCCACCAGCATGAAGTGCTGATGCACCATGCCGATGCCGAGCCGGATGGCGTCGTGCGGCGTCTGTATCTGCCGCGGCTCGCCGTCCACCAGAATCTCGCCCGAGTCGGCCGTGTAGAAGCCGTAGGCGATGCGCATCGCCGTGGACTTCCCCGCCCCGTTCTCGCCGACGATGGCGTGAATCGTCCCCGGCTCGACGCGGATGTCGATGTGGTCGTTGGCGAGCACGTCGCCGAAGCGTTTGGTGATGGCCCTTAGTTCAAGCATGTGTTTCCGGCGACCGCCCGCCTCCCCGCAAGGTCGGCGGGCCCTACCATGACTTCGTCCTCCACCTCCGGCGCAGAGCTATTGCCGAGCCCACGAGCTGGGCGGCCAGCGTGTAAAACGCGACCTGGTGCCATAAAAACTCCGGGGACGCCATCGTCCACGACCATAACTTGATCAAGGCCCAGCACACCAGGCAGACGAGCAGGGCGTCGAGGACCAGATCGACTAACTGGTAAGGGCTCTTCGGCCGCGCCTGCTTTTTGACGTGAACCCCGGGCGGCTCCGTCGCGGTGAAGAACGTCGGCGTGGCCACACCGCGCTGCGCCAGAACTATCTCGGCCGCCGCCAGCGCCTCACTGCGGTACTGGGCGCGCTCGACGGTCAGGATCCTTAGCAGCTCCTCGTCGTCGTAGGCGGCGAAGCGCCGGTATAGCTCCCTCTCCTCGGCAACCATCTCTACTTCAACATCGCGTCGGTGACTTTAATCTCGCCCCTGATGATCCTCTGCCGGGCCTCCTCCGTCTGTCTTATCGCGTCGGGGCTGATGAGCGACCGGTTGAACTCGTCCACCCAGTAGGCGACGCCGTCGGCCTCAAGGCCGTAGGTGTGGAAGCCGCCCTGGAAGCGCTTGTTGACCACGTCCGAGACGATCTGGTAGACGGCGTTGTCCACGCGCTTGACCATGCTGGTCAGGACGAACCCGGGCTTGACGCCGTTCTGGTTCGAGTCCACGCCGATGACGAAGCGGTTGGCGCGCCCGTCGGGGCCGCGGCCCGCCTGCTCGACGGCGTCGAAGGCGCCGAGGCCGGAGTTGCCGGCGGCGGTGAAGATAACGTCGGCGCCCTTGCCGATCTGCGCGAGCGCCAGCTCCTTCCCCTTGCCCGGGTTGTTCCAAGCGCCGTCGGTGACGCCGACGTAGTTGACGATGACCTGCGCGTCGGGT
The DNA here is from genome assembly GCA_963726735.1 of uncultured Acidobacteriota bacterium. GTDB lineage: Bacteria > Acidobacteriota > Blastocatellia > Pyrinomonadales > Pyrinomonadaceae > QHXN01. Next base: position 292,863 of record CAVSDM010000015.1, on the reverse strand, counting down.
CGCGCCGCCTTCGCGCCCTCCTCGTAGCCCTTGGCGAAGCGGTGGATGAGCCCGATGTCCATCCCGCCGATGAAGCCGAGCACGCCCGTCCTCGACTCCTTCGCGGCGATCATGCCGACGAGGTACGAGCCCTCGTGCTCCTTGAAGACGAGCGAGGCGACGTTCGGCAACTGGCTCGCGCCGTCCACGATGGCGAAGTTGATGTTGGGGTAGTCCTTCGCCACGAGCTCCATGATGGGCGCCTGCGCGAAGCCGACGCCGATGATGAGGTCGTAGCCGCGCTCGGCAAACGCGCGCATGGCGGGCTCGATGGAGGTCGGGTTGCCGGGCTCCACGTCGCGCAGCATGATGCCGAGCGAAGGGTGCTTGTCGTCGCAGGGCGTCCCGTCCGGGTGGCGCCCGGTCTCGGCGCACTTGACGCCGTCGTAGGCGGCGGCGTTGAAGGAACGGTCGTCCTTGCCGCCGATGTCGAAGACGATGCCGACGCGGACCTTGCCGCGCTCTTCGGCGCGCAGCTCCTGCCGGCAAGACGTGCCGCCGGCCAGGAGGGCGGACGACAGGAGGGCGACCAGCAACACTCTCAACTTCATTGCGCGATCACTTCCTTGATGAGTTCCGGGACGCGGTTCGGGGCCGCTTCGCCGACCGTGTACGCGGCGCGGATGCGCGCGGCGGCCGACGCCGCGTGCGCGCCCGGCCGGCAGTAGAGCAGGCCCAGCGGCTCGCCCGCGCTCAACTGCTGCCCGACCCGCGCGCGGGCGGTGTAGCCGACCGCGAAGTCTATCTCGTCCTCCACGCGCGCGCGGCCGCCGCCGACGGCGGCCACCGCGCGGCCGACCTCCGACGCGTCAATCGCCTCGACGTAGCCCGCGCGCTCGGATTCTACCCTGACTTCCTGCACGGTCAAGTCCGTGAGCATTCGAGGGTCGTCACAGACGCGCGGGTCGCCGCCCTGCTCCTCGACGTTGCGGCGGAAGCGTTCGAGCGCGGCGCCGGAATCCAACGCGCGGCCGACCTTCGCGCGCGCCTCTTCGAGCGAGGCCGCGACGCCCGAGAGCGCGACCATCCGCGCCGCTAATTCTACCGACAGGTCGCGCACGTCGCGCGCCTCGTCGCCCGACTCGCCGCGCATAATCGCGATGCACTCCTGCACCTCGTTGGCGTTGCCGACGGCCGCGCCGAGCGGCTGGCTCATGTCGGTCAAAAGCGCCTCGGTCTGGACGCCGCACGAGTGGCCGGTGCGCACGAGCGCGCGCGCGAGCGCCTTCGCCCGCCCCTCGTCGCGCATGAAGGCGCCGCTGCCCGTCTTCACGTCGAGCACGAGCGCGCCCAACCCCGCCGCGAGTTTCTTCGACATGATGGAGGCGACGATGAGCGGGATGGACTCGACCGTCTCGGTCGCGTCGCGCAGCGCGTAGAGCTTCTTGTCGGCGGGCGCGATCTCGGCGGTCTGCCCCATCATCGCGTAGCCGACGCGGCCGAGGATTCTTCTGAACTCCGAGAGGTCGAGGTGGACGCGGTAACCCGGGATGGCTTCGAGCTTGTCGAGCGTGCCGCCCGTGTGGCCGAGTCCCCGCCCGGAGATCATCGGCACGGCCGCGCCGCACGCGGCCACGAGCGGCGCGATGACGAGCGAAGTCTTGTCGCCGACCCCGCCCGTCGAATGCTTGTCGGCCTTCGGCAGCTCGATGTCGGAGAAGTCCAGCACCTCGCCCGACCCGAGCATGGCCTGCGTCAGCGCCTCCATCTCGACGGTCGTCATCCCCGAAAGGTAGACGGCCATCAAGAGCGCCGACGCCTGATAGTCGGCCCACGAGCCGTCCACCACGCCCCGCACGAACGACGCGACCTCCTCGCGCGACAACTCGCCGCCGTCGCGCTTCTTCCTGATGATGTCCTGTGGTCTCATGTGCGTTCGAGTAAGACGATGGCCTGCACGGTGACGGCGCGCCACTCGCCGACGGCGTCGAGCCCTTCGCCCGACTTGGCCTTGACGCTGACGCAGCCGACGCCGACGCCCAGCACCTCGGCGAGCCTCTGCCGCATCTCCTGCACGTGCGGGCGCAGGCGCGGCCTCTCAATCAACACGGTCGCGTCGGCGTTGACGACGCGGTAGCCGCGCTCGCTCGCCAGCCACATCACGCGCGCGAGCAGTTGCAGGCTGTCGGCCCCTCGCCACCGCGGGTCGTTGTCAGGGAAGTGCTGCCCGATGTCGCCCTCGCACATCGCGCCGAGCACCGCGTCCGTCAGCGCGTGCGCCAGGGCGTCAGCGTCCGAGTGCCCCTCCGCCCCGCGCTCCGACTCGACGGTCACGCCGCCGAGGACGAGCGGCCGCCCCTCCGCCAGCCTGTGCGTGTCGTGCCCGATGCCGATTCTGAACATGGCTCACAGTGACGCGTTTGAAGCTCAAAGTCGGGAGCGGGCCTTTAACCCAGATACCTGAACTTGTGCACCAGATGTTCGGCTATCGCGAAGTCGCGCGGGGTCGTGATCTTGATGTTGTCGGCGCCGCCTTCGACGAGGCGGACGGTCTCGCCGAGGCGCTCGACCAGCGCGCTACAGTCGGTCACGTCGGCGCAGAGCGCGCCGGGCTGCTCGTAGGCGCGGCGCAGCAGGTCGAGTCTGAAGCACTGCGGCGTCTGCGCGTGCCACAGTCGCGCGCGTTCGAGCGTGCGCACGACGCGGCCTCCTTCGGCCTCCTTGATCGTCTCGACGGCGGGGGCGGCCAGCACCGCGGCGCCGTGCTCTTGCGCCTCGCGCACCGTGCGGTCGATCTCCGCGGGGGTGACGAAGGGGCGCACGCCGTCGTGTACGGCCACCACCTCAACCTCTTCGCCTTCGAGCGCTTGCAGGCCGCGCCAGACCGACTCGGCGCGCGTCTCGCCGCCCGCGACCGCGCGCGTGACCTTGCGCAGGCCGTGCCCCGCGGCGAGCGCGAGGAACTCCTCACGCGCGTCACCGGGCAGGACGACGACCGCCTCCCGGATCGTCTCGCACAACTCAAACCGCGAGAGCGTGTGGATGATGATTGGGATGCCGGAGAGTTCCCGGAACTGCTTGGCCCGCGCGCCGCCCGCCCGGCTCCCCCGCCCGGCGGCGACGATGATCGCTACGTTCATAGTCAGTTTAAAGTGATGAGTGATGAATGCGAAATGATGAATTGAAGATTGTTCTTAGTTCATCATTCATCACTCATCAGTTTGCTAAGACTGTTCCGGCTCCGCGCTGCGGACGGGGGCGTGCTGCGGGCGCGGCTCGCGCTGCTGGAAGGTGCGGCGCGGCGGTTGAGTGTTGTGTATGTCGCGCGACTCCCGCTGGTGGCCGCCGTTCTCGGAGTCCTCCCAGAGGCGGCCGAAGATCATCTTGCCGGCGGTCGTCTGCAAGACGCTGGTGACGGCGATGTCGGCGTTCTTGCCGATCATCCGCCGCGCGTTGTCCACCACCACCATCGTCCCGTCGTCGAGGTACGCGACGCCCTGGTTGTACTCCTTGCCCTCCTTCAGGATGAAGACGCGCATCGCCTCGCCGGGCAGCACGACGGGCTTCAGAGAGTTCGCCAGCTCGTTGATGTTCAGGACCTGTATGCCGTGGAGCTGCGCCACCTTGTTGAGGTTGAAGTCGTTCGTGACGACCACGCCGTCCAGACTCTTCGACAGCTCAAGGAGCTTCAGGTCGACCTCTTTGACTGCGGGGAAGTCCGTGTCCACGACCTGTATGTCGAGCGCCGGGTTCGACTGGAGCCGGTTGAGCATGTCGAGCCCGCGGCGCCCGCGCTGGCGCTTGGAGGAGTCGGGCGAGTCGGCGACCTGCTGTAGCTCGCGGAGGATGAACTGCGGGACAACGATGGTGCCGGAGAGGAAACCGGTCTCGGCCACGTCGGCGATGCGCCCGTCGATGATGACGGAGGTGTCGAGTATCTTCACGTCGCGGCGCGTGGCCTTGTCGCTGAAGATGCCGCCCAGGGCCGAGAGGTCGAGGTAGTCGCCCTTCGTCGCGCCGACCATCAGCCCGATGTAGGCCATGATGAAGGCCAGCGCGAGCGTCAGGAAGACCTTCGTCGAAGGGTGGACGGCGTTCGCCTCCTGATAGCTGATGAGGAACCCGATCAGCACGCCGCCGACGATGCCCAACATCGACCCGATGGCGGCCCCGATCAGCGTCTTCAGAGACGCCTGCTGGATGCGCACCTCGAAGAGGATGATGATGCCCGCGATGCAGGAGGGCGAGGACGGCGGAGACGCAATGGGTGGGAACCGCGAACAGGTGCGTGCGGCCGGGCATCGCGTGCCCGATTGGGTCAAGCAGGTACCCCGCACCGATGAGGATTCCTATGAAAACGAGGCGTATGAGAACCGTGTTCGTCCGCATGACGCCGAGGATATTAACACCTTTTTACGCGTCTGTCTCTGACGAAATCGAGGCCCCGCGGGCGCCCGGACGGGGCCGGACGCGGGCGCGGCCGCGCTCATCTCGACCGCGCAGCGGCGGTTCTGATACTTGTTCCGCCGCGACCATGAGAGGCACTCCGGACACACGTCCGCCTCCGACTCCGGCGCCACGATCTCGTGCGCCTCGCGCACCTCGACGCCGCACACCGCCTCGACCGGCGCGTAAGGTTTGATTAGAGACTCCTGCTCCAGGTCGTGAATGAAATGTACCGACATGCTCTCTCCATCCGGTCTTTAATGTGAAATGTGATTCCTGAAACTCTCTAAAACAACTCGTCCAGAGCCTCCTCGACCGAGCGGACGCCGACGACGCGGACGCCGAGGAGGCGTTCGAGCCCCGCGGTGTTCGAGGACGGGAGGACGAGCTTCTTGAAGCCGAGCGCCTGCGCCTCGCGCGCGCGCGCCTGCGCCTGCATGGCGCCGCGCACCTCGCCCGTCAGGCCCACTTCGCCGAAGACGGCCGTCTTCGGGTCGACCACCCTGTTCCGGTAGCTCGACACGACGGCGGCCACGACGCCGAGGTCTGCGGCCGGCTCATCGACCTCGAACCCGCCGACGACGTTAAGGAACACGTCGGACTTGAGCAGGCCCTCCACCCCGACCCGTTTCGCCAGCACCGCGAGCAGCAGCGTGAGTCGATTCGTGTCGAAGCCCTGGGCGGTGCGCGCGGGGTAGTTGAACGACGAGTCGGAGGCCAGCGCCTGTATCTCGACGAGCATCGGGCGCGTGCCTTCCATGCAGGCCGAGACGACGGAGCCGGACACGTTCTCCGGCCGGCCGTGCAGGAACATCTCCGAGGGGTTGGCGACGGGCACAAGCCCCTCGCCGGTCATCTCGAAGACGCCCAGCTCGTTGGCCGCGCCGAAGCGGTTCTTCGTCGCGCGCACGATGCGGTGGTTGTGGTGTCGCTCGCCCTCGAAGTAGAGCACCGTGTCCACGATGTGTTCGAGCGCCTTCGGGCCGGCAATCGAGCCCTCCTTCGTGACGTGGCCGATGAGGAAGACGGGGATGCCGCGGTTCTTCGCGAGCATCAAAAACTGCCCCGCCACCTCCCTCACCTGCGAGACCGAGCCGGGCGCCGACTCAATCTTCGACGAGAAGACGGTCTGTATCGAATCGACGATGATGATGCCCGGCTCGTTCCGCTCCACTTCGTCGAGAATGTTTTCGAGGTTCGTCTCCGGCAGGAGGTAGAGGTTCTCGGCCTCGACGCCGAGCCGCTCGCCGCGCATCTTGATCTGCCGCTCCGACTCCTCGCCCGAGACGTAGAGCACGCGCTGGTCCTGCTGGCTCAAACGGTCCGCGACCTGTAGGAGCAGCGTGGACTTCCCGATGCCGGGGTCGCCGCCGATGAGGATGAGGCTGCCCGGCACGATGCCGCCGCCGAGCACGCGGTCGAACTCCGTCACGCCCGACGAGACGCGCGCGTCGTCCTGCGACTCGATCTCGCCGAAGCGGACGGGCTTCACCTCGCGCAGGCGGAAGCCGCCGCGCGCGGCCATCCCCTTCGCGGCGCCGACCGCAGGCTTCGCCCTCTCCTCCACGAACGAGTTCCACTCGCCGCAGTCGGGGCACTTCCCCAGCCACTTATGCGACTGCTTCCCGCAGCCCTGACAGACGTAAACCGTCCCTGTTGCCTTAGCCACTTTTCAACTCTTCCTTGTCTTAAATTTAACTTCTGTTACGCCGACAGTCTTATCAACACGCGCGCAAAGTTCGGCATATTTTACCACCCCGCGGCGGTCGCTTCAGCCTTACAAAGTGCGACGGCCGCCGCCCTTCGCTTGACACGAACTGACGGCGGCCGAACGGGTTTTTCGGGCTATTTCTACAGCAAATCCTTGATTCTCTCCGTCGGACGCCCCAGCACCGCGCGGTCGCCGCGCTCGACGATGGGACGCTGGATGAGGTCCGGGTGCTCGGCCATCAGGCGGATCAGCTCGTCGTCGGAAAGCTCTCGCTTGCCGAGTTCGAGTTCCTTGTAGACGGCCTCGCCCGTGCGCAGAAGCTCGCGCGGCCGGGTGCCCATCTTGGCGATCAGCTCGCGCAGCTTGGCCTCGCCTATCGGCTCAAGGTAGTAGTTGACCTTCTCGAAGTCCACGCCGCTCTCACGGAGCAGCCGGTCGGCCTCGCGACACTTCGTACAGGTCGGCTTCTCGTAGACAGTTATCTTGTCGTCCATAAGATTCAAGGGAGTTCACTCCTCCGCCTTCTCTTCGATCTCCAGAATGTCGCCTTCGGTGAAGAGGTATGTGCGCATGTGTCTGTCGAAGGCGGGGTTCATGCGGCGGAGGTATTCGAGCGCCATCATGGCGTGCTCGATCTCCTCGTCGCGGTTGTGCGCAAGGATGCGCCGGAGCTGGTCGTCCTTCGTCGCCTCGACCCGCTGGTTGTACCAGTCAACCGCCTCCAACTCCTCCTGCAAAGACTTCAGAGCCCGCGAGAAGTTGCGCGTCTCCTCGCTCATCCCCTCGTAGCCCTCGTGCCACTCGCTGCTGGTCGCCATCCGCCGTCACCCCCTCCGTCGTTCCTTTGAAGCGCGACAATCCTATGAGGTCGCAGTTCAAAGTTCAAGGACTTTCCGGAACCGGCGCCGCGCGGCGGTTTCTAAATGGAAGAGTCCCGCTCGACCCGTTGGCACCGGCGCGATGGAGGACACAGACGATGTTCAGCAACCTGATCGAGTCGGGGTCGCACGCGGCCGACCTCAAGCGCAGGGGAAGATTCTTTCTCGCCACCACGGCCTTCTACGGCCTGCTGCTCGCCGTGACGGGCGTCGGCAGCATCTACGCCTACAACGTCCGGCTCGACTACGACCCGGACTACGAGCTGGTCTCGATAATGCGCTTCCCGCCCGCCGAGGCGCGCAGCGCCGAGCCCCGCCGCGAGGAGCAGCGCGCCGCCGCGGCACCCGCGCGCTCCAACCAGATCGCCATGCGCACCGAGATTTCGATGCAGACGCCCTACGCCGAACGCGTCGCGAGCCGCGAGACGCCCGAGACGCGCCCCGGTCAGGCCGTCGCACTCGGCCCCCGCAACTTCACGCCCGTTGAGACCGGCGGCCCCATCGGGCCTCCGAGTAACGGCCCGCTCCACGGCTCGACCGTCGGCGGCGGCCCCACGGTGACGGAGGTCGAAGTGCCGCCGCCCGCGGCCGTGCCGACTCCGAAGCCCGCGCCGACGCCTAAGCAGGAGACCGGCCCCGTCAGGCTCGCGCCTTCGCTCATCTCAAGCAAGGCTATCGACAAGCCGGCGCCGCCCTACCCCGCCATCGCGAAGGCCGCGGGCGTGCAGGGTGCGGTCGCCGTCCAGATCGTCATCGACGAGCAGGGGCGCGTCCTCTCCGCGAAGGCGACGAACGGACATCCGCTTCTCCTGAGCGCGGCCGTCCAGGCGGCCTACCGGGCGCGCTTCACGCCGACCGTCCTCGGCGGTCAGGCGGTGAAGGTCACCGGGAGCATCACGTACAACTTCGTCCTCCACTGAAGACCGTCGTTGACGACGCCCGCTACAACTCACCCCGTTCGTACGCCGCGGGCCACACCTGACGGCGCTCCCTCCTTCGGCGCGCGCGTCGAGCATCTTCACGGCTCGACGCGCGCGCGTCTCTGCACGCCCCGATTATTTTTTTTCAAACAGCCGGAACTTCAACGCGCGGCCTCGCGTTAATGAACCCGATGACAGGTTCCGAACAGTCGGGAGCCGAGGGTTGAAGGGCGCGCCCCGCGGGGGCGACAACGCAATCATACAGGGCAGGCGTGCGTCACGGCGCACGCGTCAAAAACAGGAGAGGTGTGATGAAGAGACTTCATAAGGCAATCATAAGCTTCGGCATCGTCGCGGTTCTCGTGTCCGGTTCGTCGAGCGTCTTCGCCAAGTCCGAGACCTCGAAGGAGCGCGCCATCAGCGGCGCCATCATCCGCATCGACCGCGACGCCCGCACCATCACCGTTCGCGAGCAGAGCAACGGCCAGGAGACACTCGTCAAAGTCCCCGCCGGCAGCGTGCTGCGCACCAACCAGGTCGGGCTCCCCGCCACCAACTTCGAGCACCTGCACATCGGCATGTTCGTCCGCGACGTGCGCGTGCAGTAGCTTCGACGCCAACTCCGAACTCATAAAAAGGCGAACGCCGAACCGAAGATGAAGTGACTTCGGTTCGGCGTTCGCCTTTCTGTCTCTCGCGCTTTCGTGCTTCCCTCACGCTCCCCGCACGTAACGACGCGAGACGCGCGCGCTGACGCCGCAGGTTATCTCGTAGGAGAGCGTGCCGGCCGTCTGCGCGAGGTCTTCCGCCGGGAGCAGCAGCCCCGCGTCCGCGCCGAGCATCGTCACCGGCTCGCCGACCCGCACGCCCTCGACGCCCGTCACGTCCACGAGCGTCAAGTCCATCGAGACCCGACCCACGACCGGCGCGTACGCGCCCTTGATGATGACGCGGCCGCGGTTCGACAGCGCGCGCGCGTAGCCGTCGGCGTAGCCCGTGGGCACGGTCGCCACCGTCATCTCGCGCGCGGCCTCGTACGTGCATCCGTAGCCCAGCGTCTCGCCCGCGTGTACCTGCTTGAGCAGCGTGACGCGCGTGCGCAGCGACATCACGGGCCGCAGCTCCAGAGCGTTCGTGAGCGGGGGCAGCACGTCGCGCCAGAGCCCGTAGAGCACGCCCCCGGGTCGGACCATGTTGCCGCGCGTCTCGGGGTGCGCGAGGGTGGCGGCGGAGTTGGCCATGTGCTCGTAGGTGGGGTCGAACCCGCGCGATTTGAAGGCGGCGACGGCCTCGCGGAAGCGCGTCAACTGGTCGGTCGTGTAGCAGTCGCGGCGCGGCTCGTCGGCGGCGGCGAAGTGTGTCATCAGGCCGTCCACGCGTATGTGCTTGAAGCTGCGAAGGCGTTCGGCCAACTCCGCCGCCTCGTCGTAGCGCACGCCGAGGCGGCCCATCCCCGTGTCAACCTTGACGTGTACGTCGGCGACGACCCCGGCGGCGCGCGCCGCGGCGTCGAAAGCCTCGGCCATGTCGAGCCGGTAGACGACGGGGACAATCCCTTCGGCGACGCACCCTTCGGCCTGCCCCTCCCAGAAGCCGCCGAAGCTCAGCACCGGCCGCGACACGCCCGCGCGCCTGAGCGCGAAGCCCTCCTCCGGCGTCGCCACGCCGAACCATTCCGCGCCCTCGGCTTCGAGCCTGCGCGCGCACTCCGCGGCGCCGTGCCCGTAGGCGTCGGCCTTCACCACGCCCATCACCTTGACGCCCGACCCGACGCGCTCGCACATCGCGCGGAAGTTCCACGCCAGCGCGTCGAGGTCAATCTCGGCCCACGTCGGGCGCCCGCCCGCCAAAACGGAATCATTCATGAAAGCCATGCTGCCAGAACTTTTTGATGAGAAGAACGCTGTACGCAGTCTCGCACAAAACCGCGCGGGACTGCCACAACGCTCGGTTGAGATTGCCGCGCAGCATTCTCGTAAACTTATTGCAACCGGATACTGATAAGTTGGGGTTACTTTCATCCGAAATGTTCAGGACAGTACGTTGCGGGCGGCCAGCGAGCGCTTAAAGAGGCCGGCCCGCGTGGAATGTTTCAAACAGGGGGGTCAGATATGGCGACTGCAACGAAGAGACTGGAGCAGGGGTCGGGACAGCAGGGCGAGGCGGCCGGGCAGGCTTCGCAGGAGGCGCCCGCGCTCGTCGTTAAGGACGGGCTGACGGGGCCGGAGGCGCCCGTCAACGGCCGCGAGTTCGGCGCCGACGGCCGGCAGAACGCGCTGAAGCGGTACGTGAACGAGGAGCAGTTGGCGCGCGGGCTCGGGTGGTTCAGCATCGGGCTCGGGCTGGCGGAGCTTTTGGCGCCGCGCGGCGTGGCGAAGGTCGCGGGCATGCGCGGCGCCAACACGGGGCTGATACGCCTGTTCGGCCTGCGCGAGATCGCGAGCGGCATCGCCATCTTCACGCAGGGCCGGAGGCCGGCCGGCGCAGTCTGGTCGAGGGTCGTGGGCGACGCGCTCGACCTCGCGTGCCTGGGCGCGGCCTTCGCTTCGCCCGACAACGACAAGGCGCGGCTCACCTTCGCGACGGCGAACGTGCTGGCCGTGACGGCGCTCGACGTGCTCTGCGCGCAGCAGCTCAGCGCCGACCCTGACGGCGCGCAGACACGAGAGGGGGAGAATTCCTGTGAACAAGAGCATTGTCATCAACGCCACGGCCGAGGAGGTCTACAGTTACTGGCGCGACTTCGAGAACCTGCCGCGCTTCATGCACTACCTCGAATCGGTGACGGTGAACGGCGAGGGGCGCTCGCACTGGGTGGCGAAGGCGCCGGGCGGCAGCGTCGAGTGGGACGCGGAGGTCACCGAAGACCGCCCGAACGAGTTGATCGCGTGGCGCTCGCTCGAAGGGTCGGAGGTCGAGACCTCGGGCTCGGTGCGCTTCGAGCCGGCGGTCGGCGGGCGCGGCACGGTCGTCCACGTCCAACTCGACTACAGCCCGCCGGGCGGCGTGGTCGGCGCGCTCGTCGCCAAGCTCTTCGGCGAAGACCCGGGCGCGCAGATGCAGATCGACCTCCGCCGCTTCAAGCAGGTCATCGAGCTAGGCGAGGTGGTCGTCTCCGACGGGACGTTGGTCGGCGAGGGCTACACCGAGCAGCGGCCGGCGCAGCCGCTCGGCGTCGGCGTCGGCGGCAAGCAGCTTCAGCAGTAGTGGACAGTAGAATAAGGGGGACGTATGAGAGCGAACTGTTGGTACGGTAAGAAAGACGTGCGGGTCGAGCAGGTGCCCGACCCGAAGATTCTCAACAAGCGCGACGCCATCGTGAAGATCACCTCGACGGCCATCTGCGGCTCGGACCTGCACCTCTACAACGGCTTCATCCCGACGATGCAGGCCGGCGACATCATGGGCCACGAGTTCATGGGCGAGGTCGTCGAGGTCGGCCCCGAGGTGTACGACCGGAAGGTCGGCGACCGCGTCGTCGTCTCCTTCCCCATCTCGTGCGGCAAGTGCTTCTTCTGCGAGAAGGAGCTGTACTCGCTCTGCGAGAACACCAACCCGAACGCGTGGATGGCCGAGAAGATGTTCGGCCACTCGACCTGCGGCATCTACGGCTACTCGCACCTGACGGGCGGCTTCGCCGGCGGGCAGTCGGAGTACGCGCGCGTGCCCTTCGCCGACGTGGGCACGCTGAAGATTCCCGAGGGGCTCGACGACGAGCAGGTCTTGTTCCTCTCCGACATCTTCCCGACGGGCTACATGGGCGCGGAGATGTGCAACATCCAGCCCGGCGACACCGTGGCCGTCTGGGGCTGCGGCCCCGTCGGGCAGTTCGCGATGGCGAGCGCGTACCTCTTAGGGGCCGAGCGCGTCATCGGCATCGACCGCTTCCCCGAGCGCCTGAAGATGGCGCGCGAGGGCGCGAAGGCCGACACCATCAACTACGAGCAGGCCAACGTCTACGAGACGCTGATGGAGATGACCGGCGGGCGCGGCCCCGACGCGTGCATCGACGCCGTCGGCCTTGAGGCGCACGGCGCGGGCGCGCACGGCTTCGAGTACATCTACGACCGCACGAAGCAGGCTCTGATGCTGGAGACCGACCGGCCCATCGCCCTGCGCGAGGCCATCATGGCCTGCCGCAACGGCGGGACGGTCTCGGTCATCGGCGTCTACGGCGGGTTCATCGACAAGTTCCCCGTCGGCTCGTTCATGCAGCGCTCCTTGACGATGCGGACCGGCCAGTGCCACGTCCAGCGCTACTGGAAGAAGCTGCTCGGCCACATCCAGAACGGCGAGATCGACCCGTCGTTCGTCATCACGCACCGCATGAAGCTCGACGACGCGGCGCACGGCTTCGAGATCTTCGGCAACAAGGAGGACGACTGCATCAAGGTCGTGCTCAAGCCTTAACCCAAAGTTAAGCGGGGAGAGCTAAGGGCGGCGCGCTTCTCATCATCGACCATTGATGAGAAGCGCGCCGCCCTTAGCTCTTCACTCCCGACTTTTTACTTCTGCTATACTTCCAACGTCAGTCCTTCAACTGAACCGTTACCATCCCCTTATGCCATTCAACAAAGTCCTGATACTGTCCGCCTCGGCCGGCGCGGGTCACATGCGCGCGGCCGACGCCGTCGAGCGCGCGTTCCGCCTCACGAACGCCGCCGCCGAGGTGAAGCACTTCGACATGCTGCAATACACCAACAAGCTCTTCCGCCACCTCTACTCGAAGGCTTACATCGACCTCGTCAACAAGTCCCCGGAGCTGCTCGGCTGGTTCTACGACCACCTCGACAAGCCCTGGAAGAACGAGCGCCGCCGCCTCGCGCTCGACAAGCTCAACACGCGGCCGTTCGTGAAGATGCTTGAGCAGTACCAGCCCGACATCACGGTCTGCACACACTTCCTCCCCGCCGAGATCATCTCGTGGCTCAAGGCGAAGGGGCGCGTCGGGTTCCGCCAGGCCATCGTCGTCACGGACTTCGACGTGCACGCCATGTGGCTCTGCCACCACTACGAGCAGTATTTCGTGGCGATGGACGAGACGCGCGAGCACCTCGTCAGGCTGGGCATCCCCGCGGCGAAGGTGACGACCTCCGGCATCCCCATCGACCCGGTCTTCGCCGAGCACAAGGACAAACTGGAGATGCGCGCGAAGCACGGCCTCAAACCCGACGTGACGACCGTCCTCGTCTCCGCGGGCGGCTTCGGCGTCGGCCCCATCGAGCACATGCTCGAATCCCTCGCCGGGATGCGCCACCCGGCGCAGATCGTCGCCCTCTGCGGCCGCAACAGTGAGCTGAAGTCGAAGCTTGAGTCGGCCGCCGCACGCCTGCCCCGCTCACACCACGTCAGCATCAAACCCATCGGCTTCACGACCGAGATGGACGAGTACATGAGCGCGGCCGACATACTCCTCGGCAAGCCCGGCGGCCTGACGACCTCGGAGGCACTGGCGAAGGGGCTGGTCTTCGTCATCGTCAACCCCATCCCGGGACAGGAGGAGCGCAACTCCGACCACCTGCTGGAGAACGGCGTCGCCGTCCGCTGCAACAACCTGCCGGTGCTCGCCTACAAGCTCGACCGCCTGCTCGACGACCCCGCGCGCTTCGCCTCCATGCAGGCCGGCGCGCGGCGCATGGCCCGCCCCGACGCCGCGCGCGACATCGTCAGTAAGTTGCTTGAACTGCCACAGGACGGGTAAGGCTCAGACAGGATAACCACCGCAGACACGGAGACGCGGCTTGTTGAGTTACCTCTTCAAGCCGCGTCTCCGTGTCTGCGGTGGTTAATTCTTTACCGGCGGACTACTCGCGCCACATGTTCTCGAAGCGTGTGAACTCTTTGAGGAAGGCGAGGTTGACGGTGCCGGTCGGGCCGTTGCGCTGCTTGGCGATGATGAGTTCGGCCGTGCCCGTGTTCTCCTCGGTGCGGTTGTACTGCTCCTCGCGGTAGATGAAGGCGACGAGGTCTGCGTCCTGCTCGATGGAGCCCGACTCGCGCAGGTCGGAGAGCTGCGGGCGGTGGTCGGCACGGGCCTCGGGCGCGCGCGAGAGCTGCGAGAGCGCGACGAGCGGCACGTTCAACTCCTTCGCCAGACCCTTCAGCTCGCGCGAAATCTGCGACACCTCCTGCTGCCTCGACTCCGAACGCCGCGACGAGCCCGACATCAGTTGCAGGTAGTCCACCACAATCAGGTCGAGCTTCTTCTGCTCGGCCGCCAGCCGCCGCGCCTTCGCGCGCATCTCCAGCACGGAGATGCCCGGCGTGTCGTCGATAAAGATTTTCGCCTCCGCCAGAGTCCCCAGAGCGCCCGCCAGCCTCGCCCACTCGTCGCGCGACAGGTATCCGCTCCGGAAGCGGTGCGCGTCCACGCGCCCCTCCGAGCAGAGCATACGCATGACGAGCGACTCCTTCGACATCTCCAGGGAGAAGATCGCCGACCACCGCGCCCGCCTGAATCGCCGCGTTCTGCGCGAGCGTCAGGCAGAGCGCGGTCTTGCCCATCGACGGTCGGGCGGCGACGATGACGAGGTCGGAGGGCTGGAGGCCGGAGGTCATCGTGTCCAGCTCGGAGAAGCCGGTGGTGAGCCCCGTCAGCATGGCGGAGCGGCCGGCCATCTCCTGAACTTTTTCGAGGAGCTGGTCGGCGACCGGCTTGATGTGCGCGAAGCCCTGGCGCGTGCGCTCGTCGGCGAGCGCGAAGATCATCTGCTCGGCGTGGTCGAGGATGATGGTCGCCTCGTCCTCGCCTTCCAGAGCCTCGCTCGTGATCTTGTTGGCGACCTTCACGAGCTGCCGCATCAGCGAGTGGTCTTTGACGACCTTCGCGTAGGCGGCGACGTTGGTGAAGTGCGGCAGCCCGTAGGTCAGCTCGGAGATGAAGGTCATCCCGCCGGCCTGCTCAAGGACGCCCTCGCGCCGCAGCTCTTCGCTGAGGAGCAGCGGGTCGATCTCGGAGCCGCGCTCGGAGAGCCCGATCATCGAGCGGAAGACGAACTGGTGCGCGCGGACGTAGAAGTCCTCGGGGCGCAAAAGCTCGATGGCGTGGTTGACGAGCGAGTTGTCGAGGAGGACGGAGCCGAGAATGGCGCGCTCGGCCTCGGCGCTGTGGGGCAGCGGGCGCTCCAAGAGCTGTTCGCGTGACGGGTCGGCTATGTACTGAGCCATCGGGAGTAGGGCCTGTGGAAAACTGACGTGGACTAGATAGGCAAAGGGCGCGTCCCCTTCCCGCCTGCGCCCGCTTGCGGTCGGGCGCGGGAGCGCGGAGGGGTCGCGCCGCCGGCTTTTATACTACAAGCCGAGGGGCGCGACAACAATCATGTTGACGCGCCCCGTTGATAAGTAGTCAGTAGACAGTAGTCAGTAGCCTGTAGAAACGGCTCCGTCAGTCGAAACGTTCGGTTCTTATTACTAACCTCCGCGGAGCGGAGCCTACTGTCTACTGCTCTTTACTCCTCGGCCGCTGCGGTCGTCTCGTCGTTGGGGCCGTCGCCGGGGGCAGGCGCCTCAGCGGCAGCGGGTGCGGGCGCGGCGGCGGCGCCGGCCGTCTGCGCGCCGCCCTCGCCGCTGACGGTGACGGGGATTTCGACGTTCACCTCGCGGTGAAGGCGCACGCTGACGGTGTACTCGCCCGTCTCCTTGATCGGCTCGGAGAGGTGGACGCGGCGGCGGTCGATCTCGTAGCCCTTCTCCTTGAGCGCGTCGGCGATGTGCATCGCCGTCACCGAGCCGTAGAGCAGGCCGTGCTCGCCGACCTTGCGCTCGAAGTTCAGGCGCAGACCGCCCATCTGCCCGGCCTGCGCCTCGGCCGTGCGCGCGCTCCTTCGCCTCCTTCTTCAACAGCGCGGCGCGCTCGGCCTCGATCTGCTTGACGTTGCCGGGCGTCGCCTGGACGGCGAGCTTGCGCGGCAGCAGGTAGTTGCGCGCGTAGCCCGCCTTCACCTTGACGATCTCGCCGCGGGCGCCGAGGTTATCCACGTCCTCGCGCAGCAGTACGTTTGTCGTTGCCATCTCTTGTGTGAACCTCCTTCTAGTCCGCGGTGTACGGGAGCAGCGCGATGTTGCGCGCGCGCTTGATGGCCTCGGTCAGCATGCGCTGGTGCGCGGTGCAGACGCCCGAGATGCGGCGCGGCAGAATCTTGCCGCGCTCGGGGATGAAGTTCTGCAGGAGCTTCACGTCCTTGAAGTCGATGAGGTCTACCTTATCCACGCAGAAGCGGCAGACCTTGCGGCGGCGCATGCGGCCCCGGCCGCCCCCGCGCCCCCCGCCGCCCTGCGGCCGGCGCTCCGGTACTCCCTCGTCCTCGTTGTCGAAGTCGCGCTCTCTCTCAATGTTTCTGGACATCTCTCTTCTCTTCCCTCTTTCAAACGCGGGGACGGCCGCGCGGCTCGCCTCTCTCCGAGCGAGAGGGCGCGCTGGCCTCCGACCCGCCGACCTTTAAGTTAAAGGTGACACGCGCGCGCGTCCCTACGACTCGTCGCCGCCGCGAGCCGGCGCGCGCTGAGCCGCCGCCGCCGCCGGCCGCGGCCGCGACGAACCCGGGCCGCTTGGCGGCCTTGCGCTGGCGGCGCGCCCTGAGCTTCTCTGCGCGCTGGCGGTCTTCGTCCACGCGCACGGTCATGTAGCGCATGATCGGCGTCGTTGACGCGCATGCGGCGCTCCAGCTCGGCGATCTCCGAGCCGGTGCCTTCGACCTCGAAGAGCACGTAGACGCCCTCGTTCTTGCGGCCGATGCGGTAGGCGAGCTGGCGGCGGCCCAGCACCTCGTTGCGCGTGATCGTGCCGCCCTGGTCGGTGATGACGCCGCTGAGGTTCTGTCGTCAGCTTCGTCATGTCGTCTTCCTGCGTGTCGGGGTCAACGATAAAGATGACCTCGTAAACTCTCTTCTCTGCCAAAATCATCCTCCTTATGGATGTCTAGCCTCCGCCGTGTCGGCGGAAGCAAGAAGGAAAAGGGTTAGTGATAAGTGATGAGCGATGAGTGATACGAAAGAGCCGTTGCTCTTCTCTTATCACTTGTCACTCGTCACTTGTCACTCCCGTTGAACTGCGACATTGCCTTGTCAATGCCGTCGCGTATGACGGCGCGGAGCGCTTCGGCGCCCCGCTCCAGAATCTGCTCGACCTCTGCGCGCTGTCCCTTCGGGAAGCGTTCGAGGACGAAGCCGGCCGTGTCACCCACGGGGTGCTCCGGCTTGATGCCGACGCGCAGGCGCGGGAACTGGTCCGTGCCGAGCGCCGAGATGATGTTCTTCAGGCCCTTCTGCCCGCCGCTCGAACCCGCAGGCCGGAGCCGCATGGAGCCGAAGGGGAGCGCGATGTCGTCGCTGATGACGACGAGGTCGCTCGCGGCTTTCAACTCCGAGCGCTTGCGCAGCAGGCACGCGACCGACTCGCCGCTCAGGTTCATGTAGGTCTGCGGCTTGACCAGCTCGACCGCGCGCCCCTCAAGCTCCGCACGCCCGACGAGCGCCCGGCACTCCGCGCGCTTGACCTGCGCGCCCGCCTGCCGCGCCAGAAGGTCCACGAGCATGAAGCCCAGGTTGTGGCGCGTCCACTCGTAACGCTCGCCCGGATTGCCCAGACCGACGATGAGCATGAATGAATTTTAGATTTTCGATTTTCGATTTTTGATTTAAAGAGCGGCCGTCGAATTCTGACAGCCCAAATCGCAAATCAAAAATCTAAAACCAAAAATTCTACTCCTCGTCTTCCTTCTTGCCCTTGCCGATGACTTCGGGCTCGGCGGTCTCCGTCTCGGGCGCGGTGTCTTCGACCGGCTCCTCGCGGACGACGGCGACCGTAGCGACGGCCGTCTCGGGGTCGGTCAGGATCGTGATGCCTTCATCGACCTTAACGTCCGAGACGTGCAGCACCTCGTGCGCGCCGAGGTTCGACACGTCCACGGTGATGAAGTCGGGGATGATGCTCGGGCGGCAGCGAATCTCAACCTCGCGCAGCAACTGTTCGAGCACGCCCTCGCCTTCGCGGACGCCCTCCGGCTCGCCTTCCAGCTCAAGCCGGACGGAGACCTCGATCTCCTGGCCGCGCACGAGGCGGCGCAGGTCGGCGTGGATGAGCCGCGTCTTGACGGGGTCGATCTGCCGGTCGAGGAACATGACCTCGTTCGGGCCGACGCCGTCCACGTCGAGCGTGAAGATGGCGTTGTGCCCCGCCCCCGACCGCAGGATGGCGGCCAGCTCCGCGAGCGGCGCGGCGGCCGCGATGGGATCGCCCTCGCCGCCGTAAATCGTGAGCGGCACCATGCCGCGCGCGCGAAGCCGGCGCGAGTCGTTCTTGCCGCGTCCAGCGCGCAGCTCGGCGCGCACCGTGATCTCTTGTCTCTCTGCCATAATGACTCCTAAGCTCGGCTTCGGCGGTCAGTAAAGCTTTCCCGTCCCTTTCCGGTCTGACCGTCGACGTCTAAGTTTTTGCCCTCCGCCTCACACGAAGAGCGAGGAGACGCTCGTCTCCTCGTGGATCGACTTAATCGCTTTCGCCAGCAGCGGAGCGATGCTCAAAACGTTTATCTTCTTCTCGCTGGCACGCCGTATCGCGCAAAGGGATCGTGTTCGTCGTCACGATGCGCTCGATCTCCGACTCGGCCAGCGCTTCGCACGCGCGCCCCGAAAGCACCGGGTGCGTGAAGCAGGTGTGGATGCGCTCGGCGCCCTCCTTCCTGAGCGCCGCCGCGACCTTCGTTAAAGAGCCGCCCGTGTCGCACATGTCGTCCACGATGAGGCAGCTCCTCCCCTTCACCTCGCCGACCACGTTCATCACCTCGGCCACGTTCGCCTTCTCGCGCCGCTTGTCGCACAGCGCGAGCGAGGCGGGCGTGCCGTCGTCCGACGTGAGGCGCTTGGCGTAGGCGCGCGCGCGCTCCGCGCCGCCCGTGTCGGGCGCGACCACCGTCAGGTTCGGCAGCTTGTGATCCATGTAGTGGCCGATGAAGGCCGGCGCCGCGAAGAGGTGATCGACCGGGATGTCAAAGAACCCCTGAATCTGCGCCGCGTGCAGGTCCATCGTCAGCACGCGGTCGGCGCCCGCGGTCGTGATCAAGTTCGGCGACGAGCTTCGCGCTGATGGAGACGCGCGGCCGGTCCTTCTTGTCCGAGCGCGCGTAGCCGAAGTAGGGGATGACCGCCGTCACGCGCTCGGCCGACGAGCGGCGGAAGGCGTCGAGCATGACGAGCAGCTCCATCAGGTGCGCGTCGGTCGGCGGGCACGTCGGCTGCACGATGAAGACATCGGCGCCGCGCACGTTCTCGGTGATCTGGAAGTTGAACTCCCCGTCCGAGAACCTGTCGGTCGTCGCAAGGCCCGGGTCGCAGCTCAGGTAATTGCATATCTCCTGAGTCAGCGCACGGTTCGCGTTCCCCGAGAAGACTTTGATGCCGCCGGTTGTGCTCATCTCTTAAGTGATGAGTGATGAGTGATGAGTGATGAGTGAAAGAAGGCGGCCCCTTCTCATCACTCATCACTCATCACTCGTCACTTTATCTTAGCTGGGGAGGTAGGACTCGAACCTACGAATGCCGGTTCCAAAGACCGGTGCCTTACCACTTGGCGACTCCCCAATCCCGGTTTCAAGCCCCGCCGCCCGCCCGGAGAACCGCCGCGACGCGGCCCAGCGCCGCGAGGTACCCGGCGCGTGTCAGCGTCTCGCACGCGAAGACCTTCCAGCCGCTTTCGGCCTTCAGAGCCTCGCCCGCGCGCTCCGCTTCCCCCTTGCTTTCAAAGACTCCGAAGACGCTTGAGCCGCTGCCCGAGAGCATGACTCTCGCCGCGCCCGACCCGACCAGCGCCTTCGCGCGCGCGGCCGATTTCGGGGTAAAGCCGCACCACGACGGCCTCGAAATCGTTCGACCACACATCACAGAGTGAATCGGGGAAATCGGCCTCCGTGCGCGAAACAGAAAGGTTAACGAGCGGTTCCACCTTTGTCAAGGCGGGAGCGCCCAGCGCCCCGTAAGCCTCCGCGGTCGAGACGTGGACGCCCGGCGCGACGACGACGAGGTGCATTTTCGGCGCGTCTTCGAGCGGCCGGATGGCCGTCCCCGTGCCCGTCCCGAGCGCCGTCCCGCCCGTCAGAAAGAAGGGCACGTCCGCGCCCAGACGCGCGCCGATCTCGGCCAGCTCGCCCGCGTCCGTCTCAATCTCCCAGAGGGCCGCGAGCGCGGCCAGCGTCGACCGCCGCGTCCGCCGAACCGCCGCCCAGACCCCCGCCGGCCGGAATCACCTTCTCCAGCTCGACGCGCGCGCCCCGACCCACGCCGAAGCGCTCGCGCAGGGCCGAGGCCGCGCGCAGGACGAGGTTTGAATCGTCCGTCGGGATTGAAGGGTCTGAGCAGACGAGTTCGAGTTTATCCGTCGGCCGCGGCGTGGAAGGTGAGCGTGTCGTGGAGGGTGACGGTCTGGAAGACGGTGCTGATCTCGTGGTAGCCGTCGGGGCGCCGGCCGTGGACGCGCAGGCCGAGGTTGATCTTGGCGAAGGCCGGGACGTTTATCTTCTCTGCTGACACTGAGAGCGGCCGGCGCCTCCCTTTTGAAAGCGCCGGCCGCCCGGAAGCTCAACGTTCGTTGCGACTTGCGGCGCTTAACGCCTCATGAAAACCTGCGTGAAATAGTACGTCCCGTCCGAAGCGCGCGCGATGCCGACGGCCGCGTGCGTGTACTCGCCGCTCATCGCGTTCTCGCGGTGCTTCTCGGAGACCATCCAGCGCTCGACGGCGAACGCGGTCGGATCGTCGTAGCCCTGATTATACGCGATGTTCTCGCCAATCGTCCTCCAACCGTGCAGCCCGAGCGCCTGCGCACGCGCCTTCAGGTCGAGCCCCTCTCGGTCCACGTGGCTGAGAAAACCGCTGCGCGCCATGTTCTGCGAATGGTAACGCGCGAGCCGAATCAGGCCGCCGTCCCAGGCGAGCGGGCTCAAGCCCCTGCGATGGCGCTCCCGGTTGATGAGCTCGAACGCGCGGCGCTCGTCACCCGTCGCCCCGACGGCGGCGGCCGAGACAGGGGCCGGTGCATAAGAACGCACGGCGGCCGGCGTCGGCGCCGCGACGCGTGCCACCTGCCGCTCCCTCACCCGCGAAGGCCCTTCCGAGTAGACCGTCCCGACGAGCCTCGCCACGGGCCTCTCGCCCGTCCGACCGGCATCCTTCGGCGTGCCGTTACCGCCGTTGCGTGCGAAGGCCGCCGGTGCCGTCAAACTTAAAGAGAATAACAGTATGAACGCGTTACGGGGGAACCGCCCTGAAATCATAGGGGGAACTCCTTGAATTTCAAACTCTTGGGCCGGAGGAGGCCGAGAAAATTGACCGGACTGGGCAAGTGGCCAACCCGTTGGCAATGTTAAAACATCGTTTGGCCGTAAGTCAATCCTTAAAACTTTGCGACAGAATTGACACACGCCGACTACACGACAACCTACTTAAAATCAAGTACTTGCCTCAATTAAGGCGGAAATGCGCGACTTAAAGGAGAGAGATACGCTTCAGTTGGTCGAAGGGGGTACGACCGTTTGAAGGCGGGCACACTTTAGCCTCTAAATGCGAGAGAAATCAACCCTTTATTTCTTCTCGCCCAGTTTGGCTTTGATTCTGGCCGTGTCTGCGGCTTCCGCCGAGAGGGAGAGGGCTTTGCGCCATGAGGCGGCTGCCTTTTCCTGCTGGCCGAGCTTTTGAAAGAGATCGCCCAGGTGCTCTTGAATCGTGGCCGAAGTCGGATTGCGGCGTGCCGCGTCACTTAGATAGCGTTCGGCCTCTTTCAGTTTGCCGAGCTTGTAATAAACCCAGCCGAAGCTGTCAAGAAATGAGGAGTTCTGCGGCTCGGCGCGGACGGCGCGCTCGATCATGTCGCGCGCCTCTTCGAGCTTCTGGTCGTGCTCGGTGAGGAAGTAGCCCAAGTTGTTGAGCGCCGTCGGGTTGTTAGAGTCTTTGGCGAGCACCTGTCGCAGAGTGGCCTCGGCGCCTTTCGTGTCTCCGGCGCGCTCCTGCGCAGAGGAGAGCATGATGAGGGCGTTCGTCGTCTGCGTGGGGTCTTCGGCCGAGGCTAGCGAGAGCGCCTTGCGGGCGGCCTCGACGGCCTCCGTCCCACGACCCGCGCTCATCAGCATGTTCGACATGAAGAGGTACTCTTCAAAGTCGCTCGCGTCGCCCTTCAGGCGCGGGCGCAGGAGCACGAGCGCCTCTTCGGCGCGCCCCGTTTCGGCGAGCGTCTGCGCCTCCAGCCGGAGCAGCCGCCCCTCCTCGGGGAAGCGCTGGCGCGCGGCGCGCAAGCCCTGGAGCGCCTCGGCCCGCTTGCCGTTCGAGCGCAGGAACTCGATCCTCTGGATGTCCGCGGTCGGGTCTGTGTCGGGGAGCAGCGCGCGCATGCGGTCGAAGACGGCGAGCGCCTGCTCGGTCTGCCCGGCCTGCTGGCGCAAGCCGGCAATCTCAAGGAGCACGGAGACGGCGAAACGGCGCTCGCGGTCGTTGGCGAGCGGCGAGTCCTTGATGTTGCGCGAAGTGAGTAGTTCTTCGTAGATGCCGACGGCTTCGTCGAACCGCGACGCCTCCTCGTAGACCTTGGCGAGCGTGAGCTGGAGTTGGAGCCGCTCGACATCGCTGCCCGGCTTGACGGCCGCGAGCGAACCCTTGAGCGTCTCGACGGCGCCCGTGACGTTGCCGGCGCGTGCCTGCGCGCGCGCGAGGGTCTGCGCGGCGCCGGCGTTCGAGGGGCTCTGCGCGACTATCCGCTTCAGCTCCTCGATGACGGCCTGGTCGGCCGAGGCCGCCCGCCTCGAACGCTTCGCCGAGGAGTTGCAGGTAGCGCGGGTTTTCGGGAGCGATGGCCATCGCGCGGCGGATGGCGGCGACGGCCTCGGCCGTCTGCCCGCGCGCCGAGCAGGACTTCGCCGAGCCGCGCGTTGGCCGAGTCCGGGCTCAACTCGCGCCCCTGCGTGACGACCTGATAGAAGCGGCCCTCCATCGACGCGGGCAGCGTCGTCCACATGCGCAGGGCCTCGATGGCCTCCTTCTCGCGGCCGGTGGCGACGTAGAACTCGGCGAGCAGGGCGTAGCCTTCGGCGTCGTTCGGGTGGACGCGTGTGACCTCGCGCCACTCGGCGATGGCCTTGTCGGCGGCGGCGCGGTTGAGGCTCTTGTCGGCGAGGCCGCTCTGGAGCGTGTAGACGCGCGCGAGCGTGCGGTGCGCGCCGTAGCTGTCCGCGTTGGCAGCGCACGGCGGCCTGCCCCTCGGTCTCGGCCTGCTTGAGGTCGTTGGTGATGAGGAAGGTTTCGGCGAGCGCGGCGCGCGCCTCGGAGAGCGTCGGGTCGAGTTCGGCGGCCTGCTGGAAGGCGGCCTGCGCGCGCCTCAAGCCGTCGAGCGTGAGCGTCCCCGAGCGCACGCCCTCGAAGTAGCGCTGCCCTTCGAGCAGCTTGGCGTAAGCCTGCGCGCGCGGCGAGAGCGTCGAAGTCTGCGTCTGCGCAGCCGCCGGCTGAGTCTGCGTCTGCGGGGTGGGGCGCGGCGCCGGCGCGGGGCTGTGCGTGGGCGGCGGAGGAGGCGGCCGAGCAGACGGCCGCGAGTGCGAAGGCCGCGAGGCGCGCGTGCCCGGTCCGCGCGGGACGAGAAGACGGATTCAAGCTAATGTTCCTTTCGCGGCCCGCACCGGGTCGCCTTCCCCGCCCTCGGTCGCGCGGACGACCGCGGCCCAGGCCGCGCGCCGCGGGTAGCAGTAGGCGAGCACGGCGACTGCGATGACGCCGAAGTAGATCATGTCCGTCCCGTCGCCCGTCATGATGCTGATGAGGAAGCCGAGGACCGCGATGACGGCGGCGATGAGGGAGACGGTGACGGTCGTCGTCTGCAAAGTCGCGAGCAGCCCCGACGTGCCGCGCAGCGCGGCGATGTCCTGAAGGCGCATGGCCTGGAACCTCGTGCGCCGGTAGACGATGGCGCCGACGCCGAGGAAGACGACGACGAAACGCAGCGTGTTCGCCGCGGTCGGGTTGAAGCGGACGGCCCCCGAGAGGAATCCCGTGAGCGCGACCAGCAGCAGCAGCAGCGTAAAGATGCCCACCAGCTTCACGACGTTCGCGGCCGCCGCGTGCCTGCGCGCCAACTCGCCCTGCGTACCCTCGACAGTCTGTGCCAACGCCGTCTCCTCGCCGCGCGGGATAGCTCCGTCAATTAAACTCTGCTCAGGGGGACGCGGAGAATTCTAGCACCCGCTCAAACGGCCGGGCAAACATGAGAACCGCCGGGTCGGGCTCACACCGACGGCCACGCCTCGAAATTCAAAGAGCGCGCGGGCCTTTGTGTGAAGGCCCGCGCGCTCGCGGAGGGTCGCGCTCAAATCCAGAGCGTTTACGGCTTGATGCCGTTGCCGCCCGCGGGTGTCGCGGCCGGCGGGGCCGGCGCGGGCGCGGGGGTCTGAGGCAGCGGGCGCACGTCGCGCGCGGGCGCGGTGCGGTTGACGGGCCGGTCGTAGTTAGCGGGCAGTGTCCCGTTGTTGGCGATCACGGCGGCGATGATGTCGTTGCCCTTGCTCGACTGGCTGATGATGACGCCGTCCTTGTGGACCGTCTTCGGCACGACGCCGCTGATCTCGCGCAGGACGCCGCCGACCATGCCGGGGCCTTTCGGCTCCTCGAAGTTGAGGCGGTCGGGGTCGGGGTCGGGCACCTGCGCGCCGATGGCCGCGAGCTTCTCCTTGGCCTTCTCGGCGTACTCGCTGTTCGGGTGGCGGCGCACGAGCTGCTGGAGGTACTTCGTCGCCTCGTCCGGCTCCTCCTCCTCAAGGTAGGTCGTCGCGTAGCGGAAGAGCACGGCGGCCATGCCCGAGTAGTTCTTGTACTTCTCGACGACCTCGCGGTAGCGCGACTGCGCGCCCTTCAGGTTGTTGGCGCGGTGCTGGTAGAACTTGTTGAAGTACTGGTCGCCGACGTCCTTCTCGTGGTCGGCGAGGTTCTCCTGCACCTCGCTGAGGCGGACCTCGATCGTCGGGGCGGAGCGAGGACTTCGGGAACTGCTGGAGGCAGAACTTCAGGCGGTGCTCGGCCTTGCGCGCGGGCGAGATGTCGCGGTTGGCGAGCCCCATGCGGCGCATCTCGACCTCGCCCATCTTGAGGCACACGTCGTCGGAGAGCCCGTGGGTCGGGAAGAAGGTGACCCAGTCCTGGTACGCCTGCCCGGCCTGGATGAGCGCGCTCGTCGTGCCTTCGAGGTAGAAGGTGTCGGCGATGGCGAGCTTGGCGAGCGGCAGGTAGACCGAGTCGGGGTAGGTGTTGATGATGACGCTGAAGAGGGCGCGGGCGGTCTCGTAGCTGTCCTTGCGCGTCTCCTTGGTCGCCTCCTCGAACAGCTCGCGGTCGCGGCCCGGGGCGACGGTGCCGACCAGCTCGTCGTACTTCTCTTCGCCGCCGCGGCCGAGGATGCGGCCGAAGAAGCCGGGGCCCTTCTTCTTCTTCTTGTCGTCGTCCTTGGCGCCACGGCCGGCGCCGCCGCGCGCTCGCGCATCGTGTCGCGCATCGAGGACTGCACGCGCGTGTCGAGTTCGGCGACGGCCGCTTCGAGCTTGTCGAGCAGCGACGTGTCGAAGCGCTCGGCGCGCTCCTGCTTGCCGCGGAGGTCGGCGACCTCGTTGATGAGCTTGCTGGCCTCCTTCTCCAGCCCGCCCAGGCGCACGCGCGGGTCGTCGGCCGTGGCCTCCGCGCTCTTGTCCTTCGCGTTCAGGCCCGCGATGGCGCTGTTGAGCGTGCGGCGCATCGTGTCGAGCCGCGAGCGCATCACGTCGAGCCGCTGCGATGGGCGTGAGCTGCGACGAGTCCTGCGGCGTCGCCGCCGAAGCCCTCAGCGCCCCGGCCGGCACCGCGCCCCCGAGCAGCGCGGCACACAGGACGGTCATCACTACTTTGCGAAAACGCATCAGCAAAACCTCCGAAGAAAAAACACGTGATAAGTGATCAGTCATGAGACGATAGACCATCGAGCTGACAGATAACAGCAGAGCTTCATCGTTCACGTCGTCCGTCGTCTCTCAGTCACTTAAACCAACTGCGCCGCCGCGTTGAGCAGGTCGCGGGTGGCGGCGGCGGGGTCGTCCTGACCGAAGACGGCCGTGCCGGCGACGAAGATTTCGGCGCCGGCGGCGGCGACCTCGGCGATGTTGTCGGGGCCGATGCCGCCGTCAACCTCGATGCGCACGTCGAGGTTGCGCTCGCGGATCATGCGGCTCAGGCGCCGGACCTTCTCGATCGAGGCCGGGATGAACTCCTGCCCGCCGAAGCCCGGGTTGACCGACATGACCAGCACGTAGTCCGCGAATTGCAGGACTTCGTCGAGCGCGCTCAAGGAAGTCGCCGGGTTGATGACCACGCCGGCCTTCGCGCCGCGCTTGCGGATCGACCGCGAGGGTGCGATGGATGTGCGGGTCAACCTCGATGTGAACGGAAACCATGCGCGCCCCGGCCTCGGCAAACTGCTCGGCGTAGCGCCCCGGCTCAGAAATCATTAGATGCGTGTCCAGGGGCAGATGGGTTGCGCGGGCGAGTGAACGAACTACGGGAAGCCCGAGCGTGATGTTCGGCACGAAATGGCCGTCCATCACGTCCACGTGGATGATGGTGGCGCCGCCGCGCTCGGCCGCCTCGATCTGCTCGCCGAGTCGCGTGAAATCTGCCGAAAGGATGGACGGCGCAATCTCGATCATAAAACTCCACGGGGGCGCGCGGCTTAAGGGTTCGGGCGGCGGTTGGCGTTGGTGCCCGCGGGGCGCGCGCTGTTCGTCGTCGTCGTCGTGCGCGGGCGGGAGTTGCTGTTGGTCGGGCTCTGGTTCGAGTTCCGCGGCCGCTGCGGCGTTCGGTTCGAGTTCGAGGGGCGCGCGGCGTTCGAGTTGCGGTTGGCGGCGTCGCCGCCGTTCGAGTTCTGCTCGCGGCCGCCGGCGTTGGTGTTCGCGCCCGCGTTCGAGTTGGCCGAGCTGTTCGCGTTCGCGTTGCCGTTCGTGTTCCGGTTGGTGTTCCGGCGCCGGTTCGCGTTCGTGTTCTGGTTCTTGTTCTGGTCGAGCCCCTCGGTGCCGCGCTCCTCGCGCCGCTCTTCGGCGACCGCTTCGTCGGGCGGCTTCTCGCCCTCCTTGGGCGCGCGGCTGACGACGACGGCGACCGTCTGTCCGGCCTTGATGACCTCGCCGGCGCGCGGCGACTGGTCGAGGATGCGGCCGGGCTCGACGCCGGGCTTGTAGCGCTTGGCGCGCTCGCGGATGTCGAGGCCGGCGCGGGCGAGCGTCTTCTCGCCGTCGAAGTAGGACTGGTTGACGACCTCGGGCACGGGGATGTCCGGGCTGCGCAGCGAGAGGTAGATCGTCGAGACGAGGCCGAAGGCGAATGCGACGGCGATCAGCGCAACGACTCCCAGTTTACCGAACGCCGACAGGATGTTCCGCACGGCCAATAACTGCTGCCTCTCATGAGCCCGACGGGGGAATTTGCCGCCAAAAGACTGACACCCGACGGCCGGCGCAGTCTAACACCCGCCGCGCGCGAGCCGCAAGGAAGCAGTTGACGGCTACTGCTTTTCCATCGCCGCGACGAAGAAGCCGTCAACGTCGTCGCGTTGGGGCCAGGTGCGTGCGGCGCCGTCGGGGAGCAGGAGCGAGGCGGGCGCGGGCGCGGCCTCAACCTGTTTGAAGTCCGTGTGGGTTTGGAGGAAGGCGGCGACGACCTCTTCGTTCTCTTCCCTCTCGACCGAGCAGGTGGAGTAGACGAGGCGCCCGCCGCGGCGCAAGCACGCGTGCGGCCTCCGCGAGAATCCTCCCCTGGACCGCGGGCAGCTCGCGGAAGCTTTCGAGCGAGAGGCGCCAGCGTATCTCCGGGTTGTGGCGCAGCGTGCCCGTGCCCGTGCAGGGCGCGTCCACGAGCACGCGGTCGAACGTCTCCGCGGCGAAGGGCAGCGCGACCTCCGCGTCGAGCGCGACGAGGTTCACGCCGCGCGCATCCAGACGCGCGCACGTCTCCGCGACGACGCGGAGCCTGTGCTCGTGCAGGTCGCCCGCGACGACGAGGGCGCGGCCTCCGGCGAGCGTCGCGACGTGCGTCGTCTTGCTCCCGGGCGCGGCGCACGCGTCGAGTACGCGCTCGCCCGGCGCGCGCGCCGAGGACGTGCGCGACGAGTTGCGACGCCTCGTCCTGCATGTAGACGAGACCTTCGGCCGCGAGTCCGCGCAGGGAGGCGCTCGCGCCCGCCCCGCCCTCGACGCGCCAGCCGCCGGGCGCGACGCGCGACGGCGTGAGGGAGAGACCTTCGGCCGCGCAGCTTTTCGACGAGAGTCGCCGGGTCGGACTTCAGAGTGTTGACGCGGAAGGCGGCGGGCGCGGAGTCGTTGTTGGCGTTGGCGAAGTCTGCGGCCTCTTCGACGCCGAAGGCTTCGGCCCAGCGGCGCGATGAGCCAGGGCGGGTGCGAAGTCTCGACGGCGATGCGTTCGAGCGGGTCTTCGACCGCGGCCGCGGGGTCGAAGTCGGGCTCGCGCGTCGGCGCGGCGCAGCACGGCGTTGATGAAGGCGGCGGCGGAGCGGAAGCCGTTGGCGTGCGCGAGCTGCACGGACTCGTTGACGGCCGCGTGCGCCGGCACGCGCGTGAGGAAGCGGAGCTGAAACAGCCCCAGCCTCAAGGCGAGCCGGACGGGCGCGTCGAGCTTCCCCGCCTTCCGCCCTGAGAAGTGTTCGACGACGCGGTCGAGCCACAACTGCCGGCGCAGCACTCCGAGCGTCAGCTCGTAGCGAGCCCGCGGTCTTCCGGCGAGAGTGCGTCGGGCAGATTCGCCAGCAGCGGCGCGGCGAACGCGCCCTCCTCCTCGACCCTGCGCAGCACCTCGAACGCGGCGCGGCGCGCGGGCGACACGCCGCTTGACGGCCGCCGCCCGCGCCCTTCTTCGCCGCACGCTTCACGATGCGCACGCGCCCGGCCATCAACTTTCAACCCAACTTCTCGCCCGCCTGCGCGCGCGAGCCGTTGATGAAGTCGCGCGCGCGCAGGCGCTGCTTGCCCTCGGGCTGCACCTCAAGGAGTTTGAGCGTCGTCTCGCCGCCGCAGGCCACGACGAGTTCGTCGCCGCGCGCGGCGACGAGCGTGCCCGCCGCCGTCGCCACTTCCTCACGCGGCGCCGCCGCGTCGCCGCGTCCCGCCTCGCGGCCTCTCGCCTCGGCGCGCCAGACGACGAGGCGCCGACCCTGATGCGTGGTGAAGGCGTTCGGCCACGGCTGGAAGCCGCGCACGCGGCGCTCGATCTGCGCGGCGTCGAGCGACCAGTCGATGAGCCCGTCCTCGCGTCGGAGGATGGGAGCGAGCGTCGCCGCGCGTCGTCCTGAGGCCGCGGCTCGATCTCGTCGAAGCGCGACAGCGTCTCGACGAGCAGCTCCGCGCCGACGTGCGACAGTCGTTCGAGCAGTTGCGGCGCGGTCTCGTCCGTCTTCAATCGCGGTCGAGCGTTGGAGGAGAACGGGGCCGGTGTCGAGCCCTTCGTCCATGAGCATCGTCGTGACGCCCGTCTCATGCTCGCCGCGCACGACGGCCCAGTTGACGGGCGCGGCGCCGCGGTACTTCGGCAGCAGCGAGAAGTGGACGTTGACGCAGCCGAGCCGCGGCGCGCGCAGGAACGCGGGCGGCAGTATCCGCCCGTACGCGACGACCACCGCCGCGTCGAACTCGCGCTCGGTGAAGAGCGCCAGCGCCTCCTCCGTCTTAATCTTCGACGGCTGTCGAACGGCCAAGCCCCGCGAGAGCGCGAACTCCTTCACGGGCGACGCCTTCAACTTATTCCCGCGCCCCGCCGGCCTGTCCGGCTGCGTCCACACGCCCAGGACCTCGTGCCCCTCCTCGACGCAACGCTTCAGCGTCGGCACCGCGGACTCGGGCGTGCCCATGAAGATGATTTTCATAAGTGTCGGACGACGCGGCCTGTGCCTTCAGTACGCGCAGCGGTAGCTGTAGTTTTCGTAGGCCGCGCGCCAGACGCCGCGGCGGCGCTGGTAGGCCCTGTAGGTCGTGCCCTCGAAGCTGCGCGAGAGGTGAAGACTTCGCCCACGCCGTCGCCGTCCGCGTCCAACTGTTCGACGTAAATCTCGGCGCCGAGTCCGCCCTCGCCGACGTTGTCGATGAGCGACGGGTCCATCATCTCGCTCGCGTTGACGCGCGCGTACTTCGTCAAGGCCGCGCGGTAGCCGCGCCCCTGCGGCGCGGCGATGAGGAAGAGCGTGTCCCTGACCTTCGGCCCGACCTTGACCACGTAGCTGCCGACCAGCTCTTCGCGCCCGTCGCCGTCGAGGTCGGTCGCGGTGAGGTTGAGCGTCTTCGTGCCGCGCTCGACCGCGGACGCGCTCACACGCTTCCCCGCGAGGAAGCGCTTCGCCACGCCGAAGACGGCCGCGCGCTCTTCGGCGGTCGGCGCGCGTCTCGAACTCTGCGCGCGCGGCGCGTGCGCGCCGTCGGTCGCCAGCGCCATCACGTTGCCGCCGAGCTTCGCCGTCGTCGAGTCGATGTCGGCGCTCGCGGCGTTGGGCGAACACTCGGCGGGCGTGGCCGCGCGAATCGTCAGGGTGCCCGCCTCGGCGCCGCCGTAGATAAGTCGATACTTCGCGCCCGGGCGGTAGTGGCGCGCGAGGAACGCGGCGAGCGCGCCGTCGCCCGCCGTCGCCTCCGAGCCCGGCTCGGCGAGCGCGCCGCGGCCGTCGATGACCGCGACCGGCTCGACCTGCGCGCCCTCGGTCGCGTCCTTCGTGACGAGGAAGACGACCGCATTCTGTCGCGCGTTCGCGCGTGGTTGTTGCTGCGGCGACGCGTCGGTGCGCGGCGTCGGCTGCGCGAGAAGGAGCAGCGCCGCGACGAACGCGGCGGCCCCGGACTTGGAATGGTTCATGAAGTTCGCCTTTGACTCAGCGCCTGCGGCCCGCCGCTTTCAGATCGTCCCGCGCTTCTCTTTGTTCGAGTAGCCGGGGCGGATTTTTTCGGAGACGACCTTGGCCTGCATGAAGAGGCCGAGGTAGTCGCGGCCGCCGGCCTTCGAGTCGGTGCCCGACATGTTGAAGCCGCCGAAGGGGTGGACGCCGACGAGCGCGCCCGTGCATTTGCGATTGAGGTAGAGGTTGCCGACGTGGAACTCGCGCGCCGCGCGCTCCAGCTTCTCGGGGTCGTTCGTGTAGACCGCGCCGGTCAGTCCGTACTCGGTGTCGTTCGCGATCTGTAGCGCGTCGTCGAAGTCTCGACGCCTTGATGCAGGCGAGCACGGGGCCGAAGATTTCCTCCTGCTCGATGCGGTCGCCGGGCTTCACGTCGGCGATGACGGTCGGCTCGATGAAGAAGCCCTGCTCGCCGTCGCTGCCGCCGCCCGCGACGAGGCGTCCGCCGTCCTCCTGGCCCCACTCGATGTACTGGTTGATGGTCTTGAAAGCCTTCTGGTTGATGACGGCGCTCATCGTCGTCGAAACGTCGGACGGGTCGCCGACCTTAATCTTCGACGCGCCCTCGACGATCTTCTGGACGACCGAGTCGTACACGTCCGGGTGAATGATGGCGCGCGAGCAGGCCGAGCACTTCTGCCCCTGAAAGCCGAAGGCGGCGCTGACGACGCCGGCCGCGACCTCGTCAAAGTCCACGTCGGAATCGACGACGATGGCGTCCTTGCCGCCCATCTCGGCCACGACGCGCTTGATCCAGATTTGCCCCTTCTGAACTTTGGCGGCGCGCTCGTTGATGCGCAGGCCGACCTCCTTCGAGCCGGTGAAGGCGACGTAGCGCGTCAGCGGGTGATCGACGACCACGTCGCCGACCTCGCCG
The DNA here is from genome assembly GCA_963726735.1 of uncultured Acidobacteriota bacterium. Lineage (GTDB taxonomy): Bacteria > Acidobacteriota > Blastocatellia > Pyrinomonadales > Pyrinomonadaceae > QHXN01. The sequence continues at coordinate 261,122 of CAVSDM010000015.1, read as the reverse complement.
CCCGCGCCGACCATGAAGTTGACGACGCCCGCCGGCATCCCCGCCTCTTCCAGCAGCTCGAAGAACTTGTAAGCGATGGTCGGCGCGTCGGACGAGGGCTTGAGGACGACGGTGTTGCCCGTGACGACCGAGGCGACGGTCATGCCGGCCATGATGGCGAGCGGGAAATTCCACGGCGGGATGACGACGCCGACGCCGAGCGGGATGTATGTGAGGCGGTTCTCTTCGCCGTCGATGCGCGTGAGCGGCTGCGTCGCGGCGTAGCGCAGCATCTCGCGCGCGTAGAACTCACAGAAGTCGATGGCCTCGGCCGTGTCGCCGTCGGCCTCGGGCCAGGTCTTGGCGACCTCGTGCACCATCCACGCGGAGAAGTAGTGCTTGCGCTCGCGCAGCAGAGAGGCGACGCGGAAGAGCAGGTCCGCGCGCTGGTGCGGGAGCGTGTTGCGCCACGTCTTGAAGACCTCGTCGGCGCTCTCGACGGCCTGCGTCGCCAGTTCCTTCGTCGCCTTGTGGAAGCGGCCGACCACCTCGGTCTTGCGCGCGGGGTTCAGGCTCTCAAGGATGTCGCCGGTCTCGACCCGCTCGCCGCCGATGACGAGCGGGTACTCGCGTCCCAACTCAGTCTGAACTCGCGCGAGCGCCTCGCGCATCGCGCGCGCGTTCTCTTCGTCCGAGAAGTCTGTGAAAGGCTCGTTGCGGAACTCTTCTTGCTTCATCTGCTGCATACTCTTCTCCTCGTCGGAAATAATGATTGCGTTATGTCGGACTGAAGTATCGTCGGTTGTTTTCCGACATGCTATCACATGGGAAAACAGTACCGCGAGGCGATACCGCCGCGGAGCGGCGGGGTGAATGTAGCCCGGCCTTTCAAGGCCGGGGACGCCGGCAATAAACAAAGCGCCGCGTCGCGTCGGCGACGCCTGAACCTGCGCGGCGGCTCTGGTTCAGGCGTCGCCGACGCGACGCGGCGGTGTTCGGTCATGCTCAACCCGGCCTTGAAAGGCCGGGCTAAACTCAAGCGCCGCTCCGCGGCGGGTCACGCACGGCCTCCGGCCAGGTTAGACCCAGCGGCCCTGCTTCTGAAGTCTCTTGATCTTGCGTCTGACCAGCTCGCGCTTGAGCGACGTGGTGCGGTCGATGAAGACGATGCCGTCGCAGTGGTCTGTCTCGTGAAGCATGCAGCGCGCTTCGAGGTCGAGGCCGTCGAACTCGAACTCCTCGCCCTTCAAGTCCTGCGCGCGGACGACGGCGCGCAGCGAGCGCTTCACCTGAAAGAAGATGCCGGGGAACGACAGGCAGCCCTCGTCGCCCGTCTGCTCGCCCTCGATGCTGAGGACGACCGGGTTGATGAGCACGACGCGCGCCTCCGGGTCGCGGCCGCCCGCACAGTCCATCACGAACAGGCGCTTCGACACGCCGACCTGCGGCGCCGCCAGCCCCACCCCGCGCGCCGCGTACATCGTCTCGAACATGTCCGACACGAGCCGCTTCAGCCCCGCGTCGAACTCCGTCACGGGCTCGCCCGGCGTCTCCAACACCGGCTCCCCGTACTTCACGATCTCCAGAAGTGCCATCTCAAAAACTTCCCCGTCCGCCGATAATCAACGCGCCCCGGCCGCGGCGCGTGCGCGCCCGCCGCGAGTTTACTACAAAGCTTTTAAAGCCAGCCAGCAGGACGTTTAGAGTCCGCGCCCACGCCCGCAGTTGCACACGCGCCGCCGTGATAATTCAGCCCCGCGCCCTCGAAATCAGCACCCCGCCTCACGAAAAATGCCCGCACCGCTCAGACATTGGCGCGCACGGCCGAGAAAAAGTTTCGCGTGTGAAGAAATCTGCGCGCACCGGCGAAGCTTGGCGCGCACCGCCCGGAAATTGTTCCGCACCGACCGAGAATCAACGCGCGTAGTCAGAGAATTGCCGCGCACCGCCGCGTCTCTGCCGCGCACCGCCCTGAATTGGCACGCACCGCCGCGAGTTTGCACACGCACCGCCGAGAAAAAGTGACGCGGCCGACAGAGTTTGTAACTCGTCTCGAAGAATTGGCGTATCGTGTGCCGGATTTGGCAGCGGTGCGTGGATTCGCGGCATCACCCTTTCCCGAACTGCGGGGCGCGCTTCTGCATGAAGGCGGTGGCGCCTTCGAGGAAGTCTGCGGAGCGGAAGCATTCGGCCTGGCCTTCGGCCTCGAAGTCGAGGGCGGCGGCGAGGGCCTGTTGCTCGGAGAGGCTGAGGGCGGCCTTGATGCGCGCGAGCGAGGGCTGCGGCGCGGCGGCGAGGCGGGCGGCGAGTTTGTCCACGAAGGCGTCGAGTTCGGCGCGCGGGACGACGCGTGACGACGAGCCCGAGGCGTCGCGCGTCCTGCGCGGAGAGTGTGTCGCCGGTCGCCATCAGCTCGAAGGCTTTCAGGCGTGCCGACGAGCGCGGGCAGGAGGTGCGTCGCGCCGCCGTCGGGCATCAGGCCGACGCGGACGAAGCTCTGGCTGAAGGTCGCCTCTTCGGATGCGACGACCACGTCGGAGGCGAGCACGTAGCTGAAGCCGATGCCCGCGGCCGGGCCGTGTACGCGCGCGACGACCGGCTTGGGCAGTGTCGCGCAGGCGCATGACGGGCGGGTTGATTAACTCGCGTATCCTCGCCGCCACGTCCAACGCGGCCAGCTCGGACGGGCTGATCGACTTCATGTCGAGGCCGGCGCAGAAGAAGTCGCCCGCGCCGGTGATGACGACGACGCGGCTCTCGTCGGTCGCGGCCTCTTCGACGGCGGCGGCGAACGCCTCGAACATCTCGAAGTCTACGGCGTTGCGGCGCGCGGGGTTGTTGAAGGTGATGCGCTTGACGCCCGCGTCGAGCGTGACCTGGAGTTTCTCGTTGTTCATATGGTGCCGGCGGTGTCCGAATCTATGGTCAGAGGTTTCAGCCCGAGCGCCTTTCTGACGAGGGCGATCTGTCCCGCGTGGTAGAGCGTGTGCTGGATGGCGCCGTGGAGCGAGACGTAGCGCGTAGACATGTTCGGGAGAATGGGCTCGTCGAGTTCGCGTCGTCGTCCAGTTCGAGCACGGCCTCGCGCAGGGCGACGTAGGTCTCCGACATCTTCCGGCGCGCCGCGGCCCAAGCCTCTTCGGACGCTTCCGAGAGCGACGGTCCAGTCCTCTTCCGTCTGGTAAATCTGCGCGGCGTCGCCGCCGAGGCGGCGCAGGATGGCGCGCTCCCACGCCTCGATGTGCGCGACCATCTCCCAAATGCTGTGCGCGCCTTCGACGGGGCGCGCGGCGGCCTGCGCGGCGCTCAGGCCCTTCAGCAGCTCGTCCACGGCGGGGCCGTGCCAGGCGCCGCCCTCGTGCGCGCGCTTCAGTTGGTCGGCGATGCGTTCGACCTCTCTCATAACTCTCCTCAGCGGCCCCGGCCGAAGAGTTTCGGCGCGGCGAAGACCGCGTAACGGATGGGATCGCGCGGGCGGCGCCGCCACCAGACGGCGACCGAGCGGCGGACGACGACCTCGAGCAACGCTTCCTTATCCTTGCGCGCGAAGCCGCGCACGAGGCGGCTGATGTCGTGGCGGAAGGTCTGGACGACGAGGCGGCGTTCGGGGTCGGCCGCCTTCACGCGCGACTTCTCGAAGCGCAGAAGGTCGAGCGTCCAGCCCGAGCCGAGGTAGTCCTCTTTCAGCTTCTCCTCAAGGTACTCGGCGAAGAGGAGCACGTCGCCGAACAGGCGCGAGACGGCCGGCGCCCCGTGCTCCGCGACGTAGCGGTCGAAGTAGTTCGTGAAGCGGTCGCGCAGGACGCGGTGCGTGAGCGGGAGCAGCTTGTTGACCTGCACGAAGCGGCGCTCGCGCGGCGTGGCGGCGAACGAGTCGTAGCGCTCCGCGGCCTCGCGCCTGAGCTGGCGCGTCCCCGAAGGCGTCAGCCCCAGCTCGCGCCCGAGCGCGAAAGGGTTCTCGACGAACCGCGCCCGCAACTCGTCGTCCGCGGAGAGCCGTGTCAGTATCTGCTCGATGTCAGAGAGGCCCATCAGTAGTCACGAACCTGCTCGCAGTACGAGTCGAAATTGCGGCGCATCTCTTCGACGTGGTCGCCGCCGAACTTCTCGCGCGCCGCCTCGGCGAGCGTGAGCGCGACCATCGCCTCGCCGATGACGCCGGCCGCGGGGACGGCCGTCACGTCGGAGCGCTCGAAGGCGGCCGACTCTTCGGCCTTCGTCTCGATGTCCACGGAGCGGAGCGCGCGCCGGAGCGTCGAGATGGGTTTGAGGAAGCCGCGCACGCGCAGCTCCTCGCCGTTGGTGATGCCGCCCTCAAGCCCGCCGGCGCGGTTCGTCGGGCGCGTGAACGTGCGTCCCTCTTCGTCGTAGCCGATCTCGTCGTGTACCTGCGAGCCGGGCAAGGAAGCGGCCTCGACGCCCGCGCCGATGGAGACGGCCTTGACCGCCGGGATCGACATCAACGCCCGCGCCAGACGCCCGTCGAGCTTCGCCTCCCAGGAGGTGTGCGAGCCTAAGCCAGCGACGACGCCGCGCGCGACGACCTCGAAGACGCCGCCGAGCGTGTCGCCCTCGCGCCGCTTCTCGTCCACGAGCGCGACCATCGCGGCTTGCGCCTCCTCGTCCGCGCAGCGCAGCGGCGCGTCGTCGGGGATGCGGTCGATGCGCTCCCAGTCCACTTCGAGCGGCGCCGAAGGAATGCCGCCGAGCTGTATGACGTGGCTGCGAATCTCGACGCCGAGGACGGCGAGCATCTGTCGCGCCAGCGCGCCGCAGGCGACGCGCGCGGCCGTCTCGCGGGCCGAGGCGCGTTCGAGGATGTCGCGCAGGTCGCGCGCGCCGTACTTGAGGCCGCCCGCGAGGTCGGCGTGTCCCGGCCGCGGCCGCTTCACGCGCCGCATCTTCCCTTCCTCCACTTCGTCGGCCGGGCGCGGCTCGGACGACATGATCTCCGTCCAGTTCTTCCAGTCCTTGTTCTCGATCTGCAAGGCGACGGGCGAGCCGAGCGTGCGGCCGTGTCGGACGCCGCTCAGGAACTCCACGCGGTCGCGCTCGATCTTCATCCGCCCGCCGCGCCCGTAGCCCCACTGCCGACGCTCAAGCTCGCGGTTGACGACCTCTACGTCAACGGGAAGCCCCGCGGGCAGGCCCTCGACTATCGCGACCAGCGCGCGCCCGTGCGACTCCCCGGCTGTGTGTGAAGCGAAACATCTATCTATGTGGTCTATAGTCAGTAGGGAGAGGCGTCAGTCGAATTATCCTTCGCTTTGAATCGGCCGGGTGTCGAGAGTCAGCTCGCGTCGCGTCAGCGAGCCTGAACCGTCTCACAATCTTCTGACTACTGTCGCGCACTCCAGAAAACGCGAGCGCACCTCGGGGGGCGGCAGCATGCACGTGTCGTACTTGCCGAAGAGCCTGTAGCGGTTGCGCGCGAACAGGTCGTAGCAGTAGTCGCGCACGGCCCTCGGCAACGACTTTGGCGACGAGAAAGATTTTCCAGAAGCCGCCGAGGTAGGCCGCGACCTTCAGCGCCGCGTCCGAGCGCGTGTAGATGCGCTCGCCGCCCGCGTGACTTTCGACGAAGACGACCGAGTCGATGCCGCGCAGCTCGGGATGTCTTTCAATCACGGCCTGCCCGTAGTCGCTCTGGAGCGCGGCGAAGCGCATCTCCCCGCGCCGGTCGTGGTCGAGTATCAACTGCACAGACTTGTTGCAGAAGCCGCACACGCCGTCGTAGAGCAGGACGGGTGCGCCGACCGAAGTTTCTACCATGAGTTTGACCGTCAGCAGAAGTGTCGGATGAAAACTCAGCTCACGCCCGGCGCGGGCAGGAACTCTTCGGAAAGACGTTGCCGCGGCCGAGGACGCAGGCCGGGTCGAAGGCGCGCTTCAGCGCGGCCATCTCGCGCAAGGCACGCTCGCCGTAGAGCGCGCGCAGGTACTCGCGCTTGATCTTGCCGACGCCGTGCTCGGCCGAGATGGTGCCGCCCAGAGAGACGGCGCGCTCGACGAAGCGGCCGTAGGTCTCGCGCGCGGCGGCCTGTTCGGCGTCGTCGCGCGGGAGGATGTTGACGTGGACGTGGTTGTCGCCGATGTGCCCGAAGATGACGTAAGCGAGCCGCGACGCGCGCAGCGTCTCCTTGTAGAAGCGGAGCATCTCGGGGAATGCCGTCGTCGGGCACGGCCATGTCGGTCGAGACCTTGCGCTGTCCACGCCGCGCGAGCCACTCGTTGACCATCACGGGCAGCGCGTGGCGGAAGGCGCGCATCTCCGCGCGGTCGTGTTCGTTCGTGCCGAACCACGACTCGTCGGCGAGCGCGTCGTGCTGCTCGACGAGTTCGAGCCACTCGCCCATCAGCGACTCTTCCGTCCGCTCGGCAGTCTCCTGCTCGAAGAAGACCGCGCCCGCCGCGCCGCGCGGCACCAGCGGGTAGCGCTCGCGCAGGAAGTTCAAAGCCTCGCCGTCGAAGTATTCGAGCGCGCGCGCGTCGATGCCCTCGCCCGACCCGCGCGCGCGTTTCGAGCGAGACGCGCGCGCGCCTCGCGCACGAAGTTCGAGTAAAGACGTCTTCCGCCTTAAAGAAGACGACGCCCGCTAAGACGCCTTCGGGCTGCGGCAGCAGCGAAAGCTCGACCTCCGTGACGACGCCGAGCGTGCCCTCGCTGCCGATGAAGAGGTCGATCAAGTCCATGCCCGGCCGCGTGAAGTAACCGGCGGCGTGCTTGCGCGTCGCGGGCATCGTGTAGGTCGGCAGCCGCGCCTCTATCTTCCGCCCTCCGCCTAACGGAAGGTTGAGGCTCCCGTCCGCGCCGACGAACCGCTCGCCGCGCCGAATCTCCAGAAGGTCGCCGGTCGTGAGCGCGACCTGAAGGGCGCGCACGTAGCGCCTGCGTCGGGCCGTACTTGAACGTGCGCGCGCCCGAGGCGTTGGTCGCCACCGTCCCGCCGAGGTAACAACTCGCCTCGGTCGGGTCGGGCGGGTAGAGCAGGCCACGCGCCTTCGCCTCGCGCTGGAAGTCCGACAGCACGACGCCCGCGCCCGCCGTCGCACAACCGCCGCCCGCAAGTCTCGCGCACGAACTCGCCGACGCGGTTCAGCCTCGCCGTCGAGAGCACGACGCCGCCGTACGGCACGCGCCCGCCCACGATGCCCGTCCCCGCGCCCGCCACCGTCACCGGCGTCCCCGCGCCCGCGGCCTCGGCCAGCGCCCGCGCCGCCTCCTCCGCGCTCTCCGGAAAGACGACGCGCTCGGCCCGCCCGCCCGCCGTGTTGCTCGCGTCCGCGAGGAAGGATTGAATCTCGTCCTGCTCTGATTTAACCAGCATCGGGTTTGAGTCCGTGGCCTCTTACGTCATCGTCAGCTCGCGCTCGCGGAGGTATTTGACGCGGTCGCGGAGTTCGGCGGCGCGCTCGAACTCTAAAGCCTTGGCGGCGGCGCGCATCTCGTGTTCGAGGCGGGCGATGGTGGCCTCGATGTTGGCGGCCGTGTAGTCGTCCATCGATTCGAGGTCGAGCGGCACCTTGAAGTAGTCGGCCTCGTAGGCGGTGACGAGCGTGGACTCGATGGACTTGATGATGGTCGTGCGGCGTGATGCCGTGCTCGCGGTTGTACTCCTCCTGGATGGCGCGGCGGCGCTCGGTCTCGCCGACGGCCCGCTTCATCGAGTCGGTCATCTTGTCGGCGTAGAGAATCGCCATGCCCGTTGACGTTGCGCGCGGCGCGGCCCATGGTCTGGATGAGCGACGACTCGGAGCGGAGGAAGCCCTCCTTGTCGGCGTCGAGGATGGCGACGAGCGAGACTTCCGGCAGGTCGAGCCCCTCGCGCAGGAGGTTGATGCCGACGAGCACGTCGAACTCGCCGCGGCGCAGGTCGCGGAGTATCTTGATGCGCTCAAGCGTCTCGATGTCCGAGTGGAGGTAGCGGACGCGGACGCCGACCTCGGCGAAGTATTCGGTGAGGTCTTCGGACATCTTCTTCGTCAGCGTGGTGACGAGGACGCGCTCGTTCCGCTCGGCGCGCGTGCGGACTTCGCCGAGCAGGTCGTCGATCTGCCCCTTGACGGGTCGTATCTCGACTACGCGGGTCGGTCAACCCCGTCGGGCGGATGATCTGCTCGACGACCTCGCCGCCGGTGCGCGTCAGCTCGTAAGGGCCGGGCGTGGCCGAGACGTAGATGGTCTGTCCGACGCGCGCCTCGAACTCCTCGAAGTTGAGCGGGCGGTTGTCCATCGCCGAAGGGCAGCCGGAAGCCGTACTCGACGAGCGTGCGCTTGCGCGACTGGTCGCCGTTGAACATGCCGCGAATCTGCGGGACGGTCTGGTGCGATTCGTCGATGACGACCATCGTGTTCTCGGGCAGGTAGTCGAGGAGCGTCGGCGGCGGCGAGCCGGGCGGCTTGCCCGTCAGGTGGCGCGAGTAGTTCTCGATGCCGCGGCAGAAGCCCATCTCCTTAATCATCTCGAGGTCGTACATCGTGCGCTGGTGCAGGCGCTGCGCCTCGACGAGCTTGCCCTCCTTAATCAACTGCGGCTCCCACCACTCAAGCTCGTCGCGGATGGTCTTGATCGCGCGCTTGACCGTGGACTTCGGCATCACGTAGTGCGTCTTCGGGTAGATGGGCAGGCGCGACGTGTGCTTGTGCAAGACCTCGCCGAGCAGCGGGTCGATGGTCGAGATGGAGTCAACCTCGTCGCCCCATAACTCAATTCGGTAAGCCTGATCCTGATAAGAGGGGTAGACCTCGACCGTGTCCCCGCGGACGCGGAAGGTGCCGCGGTCGAACTCGACATCCGAGCGCTCGTACTGCAAGCTCGACCAGTCGCTGCAACAGCTGTTCGCGCGTCGTCTTCATCCCCGGCTCGACGAAGAGAATCATGTTGTAGTAGGCGTCCGGGTCGCCGAGGCCGTAGATGCAGGAGACCGAGGCGACGACGATCACGTCGCGCCGCTCGAAGAGCGCGCGCGTGGCCGACAGACGCAGGCGGTCGATCTCCTCGTTGATCGTCGCCTCCTTCTCGATGTACGTGTCCGAGGCCGGGACGTACGCCTCCGGCTGGTAGTAGTCGTAGTAGGAGACGAAGTACTCGACCGAGTTCTCGGGGAAGAACGACTTGAACTCCTGGTAGAGCTGCGCGGCGAGCGTCTTGTTGTGCGCGATGACGAGCGTCGGGCGCTGCGTGCGCTCGATGACGGTGGCGACCGAGAAGGTCTTGCCCGAGCCCGTGATGCCTAAGCAGCACCTGGTCTTTCGCGCCCTCGTCGAGGCCCCGGACGAGCGTGTCGATGGCGGCCGGCTGGTCGCCCTGCGGCTGGAATTCTGAGCGGAGTTTGAAAGGCATAAAGACTGATTTCGGATGTCAGATGTCGAAAGCCTGATTTTAACATCCGGCATCCGGCATCCGAAATCGGCCCCCGCCCTTACTGCGCGGCCGGCGGCTGGACGGCCAGCGCCCGAAGCTGCGTGAGCGGGCCGTTGAAGTAGTCGTGGTCGGCCGCGCCGCTGACGCCGTTGATGTTGAGGCTCTGCGAGTACTGCCAGAACGTCCAGACCGTCCAGCCGACGGGCAGCGGCGAGGGGGCAGACGCGTTGGTGTAGTGCGCGACCCAGAGCGGGTACGAACTGAACTGGTTGTTGAAGTGCGCGTTCCAGAAGGGCGTGTTGGTGTAGATGATGGGCGTGACGCCCGCCACCGGCTCGACCGCGTCGAGCCACGTCTGGACGCCGCCGACGAGTGGCTCGCCGACCACGCCGTCGTTGACCTCGATGTCGAGGACGGGCGGAAGGTCGCCCGTTTCAAACTGGACGGTCGAGAGGAAGTGCGCGGCCTGCGTGGCGGCCGGCTCGGCGGCGCGGTAGAAGTGGTAGGCGCCGCGCATGAGCCCCGCGGCCTTCATCCCGGCCCAGTTGGCGGCGAACATGGGGTCTGTGACGCCGGTGCCCTCGGTCGCCTTGGCGAAGGCAAAGTCGCACCCGGCGGCCTTCACCGCCTGCCAATCGACGTGGCCCTGAAAGTGCGAAACGTCGATGCCCATGAGCCTCGAAGGTGGGTTACTTGACATAGGTTCCTCCTGATAAGGTTACGGGCTTCGGGTTAAAAGCCCCCTGCCTTTAACCCGAAGCCCGAAGTGGGAAAACCGCAGCCGGACCTTTCGCCTACGCGGGCGTCGGCTGGCTTGAGCTGATCTGGTAGATGGCCTCCATGACGGCCGAGCGCACCTCCGTGGGGAGCGACCCGCGCACGGCGAGGCGGCGGAAGGCCGGGAGGACTTCCTTCTGCCCCGAGAGCGCGAGCAGCTTGACGACGGCGAGGCGCACCTCGCTGTTCGGGTGCCCCTCGATGGCGCGCAGAAGCGGCTGCACCTCGCCCGCCTTCGCCATCAGGAAGAGGAGCGAGAACGCCTCGTAAGTGCGCTCGCGGCTCTCGCCCGTGAGCTGCGAGATCGACTCGCCGGCGAGCCCCGAAGAGGCGATGGCCGCGCCTATCTCGCGCCGGCGCTCGGGCGTCGCCTCGCGCAGGGCGCGCGTGAAGGACTCGGCGCGGTCGGCGCGCAGCTCGTGGAGCGCGCGCGCGGCCGAGCTGCGGACTTCCCTCGAAGGGTCGTCGAAGGCGGCGCAAATCTGCTGGAACGCCTCGTCCGTGTCAACGTGCGACAGCTCGACGATGGCTGTGGCGCGCTCGCGTGCGTCGCTGCTCGCGATGCGCTGCTGGATGGAGGCGGGGACGGTCGATAGCTCGTCGAAGGGCGCGAGCCCCTTCTCGCGCGCCTCGGCCGCGGGCTCGTATACGAAGGGCGCGGGCTCCGGCTCGTGCGCGACGGGCGGCGCCTCCGCGGTTATGTCGGCGACTTCGATGTCCCGAGTTACTTCGGCCTGCGGCTCGGTGACGAGGGTGACCTCTTCGACTTCTTCAACGGCGGGCGGGGCCGCAAGCGTCTCACCGGACGAGGTCTCGAAGATGGGCTCGGTCGCCGGTGGCTCGTGCGTGAGCGTCGCCTCGGCCATCGTCGCGTCGGCCGCGGGCTGACTCTCGCCGCCCATCTCGCTGATGTCGAAGTCGAACCACTCGCCCGCGGATGGGGCCAACTCTTTCGACGTGTCGGCCGCGACGGGCTCGACCTCGCGCGTGGCTTCTTCAACGCCCGCGTCGAACATTGGGGCCGGATTGGACTCCCCCGGCAGCAGTTCGAGAGTTTCGACCGTCGAAACCTCCTCAAACTGCTCGGCGGCGGGCTCGATGCTGACCTCTTCAAGCGCCTCGGGCGTCGTTTCTTCAAGGTCGACAAACAGCCGTTCGTGTTCGACGAAGGGCTCGACGGCGGTCTCCGCGGTCGTCTCGAAAGCCTCTTCGGTGTGGACGGGCTCGGGGACGTGCGCCGGTTCGCCGGTCGCCTCGGCCGCGGGCTCGGCCGCGAAGGATTCATCAACGAAGGGCGTGATGGAGACGGTCGTCTCTTCGGACGCTTCGGGCGCGGCCGAATCGGCGGAGGGCTCCGGCGCAGTTTCGACAGCGGCCGTTTCAACCGGAGCGACCTCGACCGTCGCGGCCTCGTCTTCGTGTACGAAGCCGACGGGCGCGGGCTCTTCGGCCGGCAACACGTCAACAACCCCCGCGGCCTCTTCGACGGGCGCGGGCTCGAAGGAGGGGGCGGTTGCGCTTGCCTCGACGGCGGGGATGGCGGTCTGCGTTTCGACGGCCGGAGTCTGCGCGAAGCCTTCGCGGCAGAACTCGACGGCGGTGCGGATGACGCGCGGGGGGATGCGGTTGCGCTCGGTCCTCTCGCGTTCGAGGAGGGCTTCGAGCGGTTCGACGGCCGCCGGGTCGCGCAGCGCCCCGAGCGCTTCGACGGCCGCGCGGCGCACGTCCGAGACGGGGTCTTCGAGCGCGGCGACGAGCAGCGGCGTGGCCTTACGGTCGCCGAGGATGGCGAGCGAGCGCGCCGCGGCCGAACGCTCCGCGGGCGCGTCGGCCTCGCGCAGGTCGCGCGCCGTCTCGTCGTAGTAGCCGTGCTCGACGAAGGCCGTGCCCGCGCGCTCACGCCTCAGAGCGTTGCGGCCGGCGAGCGCCGAGAGCATCTCCGCGGCAATCATCTGCCGCGCCATCGCGTCGCGCGAGCCGACGACCGTGCGGTCGTAATCCTGGCCTTCGAGCAGTTGATGGGTCTCGGCCAGTACGCGCTCGGGGTCGGGCGCGAAGGCCGGCTCGATCTCCGTGACGGGCGCGGGCGCCTCCGCCTCCGCGACCGCGGGTTCGACCGCCTCGGGCTCGACGGGAGCGATTTCGGCGGTCTCGACTTCAGGAGCGAAGAAGACCGGCGCCGCCGTCTCGAAGCTCGGCGCCGCGACTTCAAACTGCTCGGGCTCGGCCGTCTCGACGACGGGCGCGACAAGATGCTCCGCGGCCGCGGGCTCGGGCACAACTTCGGCGACCTCTTCGGTCGCGGCGACCTGCGCGACTTCGGCCGGCTCTTCAAGAACGACCTCTTCGACTGAAGGAGTTTCGACGACAGTCTCTTCAACAACAGTCTCTTCAGCGACCGCAGTCTTTTCTACAACGTGCGTCTCTTCCGCGACCGCAGGCTGTTTGACGGGAGTGATTTTGACCGAAGTCCCTTCGTGGACGAGCGTCTCTTCGGCGACGGGCTCGACGGCCGCAGTCTCTTCCGCGAGCGGCGCGGCGACAAACTGCTCCTCGACCGCGGGCTCTTCGACGCGCCCGCCCTTCTTCTTCCGCTTGGACTCCTGCCTCGCCTCTTTCCTCGACAGCTTCCTCGACTTCGCGGCGGCCGCGCCACCTGCGAGAGCCGTAGCGGCCGCGAGCGGGTTCACGTCCGCGCCCGAAGCCTCGGCCGTGCTCACGGTCTCGGCCGCGCTCACGGTCTCGGCCGCGCTGACAGGCTCGGCGGCGCTCACGGGCTCAGCCTTGCTGACGACGGGTTCAGGCGTGACGACGGGCGAAGGCGTGACAACGGGCGAAGGTTTCGCCGCGTTGAGCGTGGAAGCCTGCGCGGCGGCCGACGCGTCCTTGAGTGCTTTGGCCGTGGCCTCCTTCGCGCGCGACGAGGGGCGCGGCTCTGCGAGCTTCGCGGCGGACGCTTCGTCCAATCCCTCGACCGGCGCGGGCGCGCCCGAGGTGGCGCGACGCGCGGCGACGACGAGCCCGAGGCCGACGACGACCAGCGCCAGCACGAGCGCCAGCGCCCAGTTCCGAATCAGGAAGGCGCCGAGCGAACTGCCGGTCTGAGTCCCGACCGCGGGCTGGCTCGTGGTGATGGGCGCGACCGGCGCGGGCGGTTGCGCCTGCGCGAGCTGCGGCTCGGCGGCGGGCGTCGCAGCCGGCGTCGGTTCCGCGGAAGTCGTTGCGGGGTTCTGCGCCGAAGGGTCTACGGCGGGCGCGCCGGGTTGTACGGGTGTGACGCCGGGCTGGGTCGTGTTGGCGGCCGCAGAGTTCGCCGCCTGAGCCCTCGCAGTCTCTTCGGCCGTGGGCTGGCGGCGCTCGGGCGTGGGGTTCGCGTTGGGCGCGTTGGTCGCGGCCTGCGCCTGATTGTTCGTCTGTGCGGGGGTCGGTCTGGTCTCGGCCGGCGGGGTCTGCTGTTGCTGCTGTTGCTGGCGAGCGGCGTTGTTCGTCGCGGCCTGCTGTCCCGCGTCGCCGGGCACGTCGAAGACCACGTCGAGTCGGTTGAACTTCTGCTCGACGCGCGGCTTCGCGCCGGGCTGGACGCGGTAGGAGAGCACGACCGAGTCGCCGCGCTGCTGCACCTGCATGTCGCTGTAGCCACGGCCCGAGCCGCCCCCGCGCGCGCCGGCCGCGGACTTCGGCAGCACGACGTAGAAGCGGTCGCCGCTGCGATAGGCCGAGTAGTCCTTGAGCGTGTCGTCGGCCGTGATCGTCACGCGCGACCCGTTGCCGGTGTCGCTGCTGCGCACGCCCACGACGCGCTTCGACTTGGCGCCGCCGGAGGCGTTGTCGTTCCCCTGACGCGTCGCGCGTTGCGCGCTCGCGCCCCCGGCCAGAAGAAGAGCGGAGAGCGCCAGCGCCACGACGAGCGCGGCGAGCAGTTGCGTTCTTATATATCTGTGCATGTGTGAGCCGGACTTCAGGGGCATCGCTACGGTCCCGGGAAAAGGGTTGCGGGCGGCGCCATTATGCTATAGCGCGGCCGGGTTGTCACCAAAACAAATCCGGCGCGGACGCGAGGTCACGCGGCTTAGGCCAACTGCGCGCGCGACGCACGTTCGACCGTTTCGAGGATGGAGCGGCGCACCCTCGCGGGCATCCCGCTCTCGGCCGCAAGCCGCCGCAGGTGCTCGCAGATTTCGGGCGTGAGCGAGTCGCCGAGCAACTGGACGCAGGTCAGGCTCGACTCGTCGTCGCGGTGCGACCCGATGGCGTCGAGCACCGGCCCCACCTCGCCGCTGCCGACGCAGAGCGAGAGCAGCGAGAACGCCTCGTAAGCCTGCCGCCGGTCTTCGCTCGACAGGCGGCCGACGGCCTGCGCCGCGAGCCCCGCCTTGACGCACGCCTGCGCCACGTCGCGCAGGGTGTGCGGCTCGGCCGTCTCCGCGACGCGGACGTAGGCTTCCGCGCGCTCGAAGCCGAGGCGCGAGAGGGCGCGCGCGGCCGCGGCGCGGACTTCGCGCGCCTCGTCGGCGAGCGCGATGATGATGCTGGCGAAGACCGACTCGTGGTTGATGAGCCCGAGGCTGTTGACGGCCGCCGAGCGCACAGAGTCTTCGGCGTCGTTGCGCGCGGCCAACGCGAGCGCCGAGACCGCGCGGCGCACCTGGAACTGCGCGAGGTGCTGCGCGGCGTTGACACGCGACTCCGCGTCCGTGCTCTCGATGCGGACGAGGGCCGCGCTCAGCATCTCGTCATCGACCGAATCGGGCAACTCCTCGTAGTCGGGCGCGGGCATCAGCGAGCGAACGTGCGCGCCCGCGTCTTCCGACTCTTCAGCATCGAGCCGCGTCGGCGCGAATGCGGACGCGTTCCGGTCAAGCTCTAAGGACTCGACCGAGCAGGCGGTGAGCGCCGGGCCGAGCACGGCGGCCGGGATGTCCTGGTGGCGGCGCGCCACGTCGAGCAGGGCGCCGATGGCCGTGGGCAGGCCGAGCGCGCCGAGGCTCTGGACGCACTCGGTGCGGATGAGCGGGTCGTGGTCGTAGAGCGCCTCGGTCAGGAACGGGAGCGCCTGCGCGCTCTTCATGTCGCCGAGCGCCTGCGCGGCGCTCACGCGCTCGAAGGTCTCGCCGCTGAGCAGGAGCGTGGCGCACGAGCGCGCGACGAAGCCGTAGTCTTCGAGCGCCATGCGCGCGCGGCGGCGCCCGTCTTCGTCCGTCCCGGGCGCGCGCAGGGCCTTGAGCAGAGAGGTCTCGACGGCGCGCCGGTCGTCCGCCGCGCGCGAGGCGAGAACTTCGATGCTGTGCGCGCCGCCCGCGACGAGGCTCGCGACCTCCCGCTCGATCTGATACGAGCCGTAGGCGAGAGCAGGCGCGTCCGCTTGAAACTTCAGCTCAAGGCTGCGCTCCGCATGGGCTCCGACGCCTTCGCCGGCCAGTTCTTGCCCACGCCGCGTCGCCGTGTCCTCCGCGCCGCGGCCACCCTTGCGGCGCTCAAAGGGGACGGTGATGTCGGACTTGCGCCGGTCGCCCTTGAAATGCTCGAAAGGTTTCGGAGACTTCTCCGCAGCGCGTTCGTTCTTCGTATCGACCGCGTGGCTCTCATCTTCAACGCCGCGCGCGCGCCGGCGCCTGACGAACATGCCGACCGAGCCCACGAGGCCGATGCCGACCACCGCGAACAGCGACGGGAGTGACAGGAGGTATGACAGGAGCCCTTCGGCCTTCTCATTCTCGACCGTCAGCTCGGCCGGCTGCGCGACAATCGGGTCGTCCGACTGCGGCGCCACGGGGGCGACGGTGTTGACCGCCTCGGCCGGCGGCGGCGCAGTCTCGGGCGCCTGTGTCTCAACGTTCGGCGGGGCGGGCGTAGAGGACTGGACCTCCGAAGGCTGCGACCCGGGCTGCTCCGACTCGGCCGCGGAGGTCTCGGCCGCGCCGCGGCGCTTCGACTCCGCCTTCGGCTGCTGCGCACGTATGGGCGCCTCGACTGACGCCCCCTCGCGCGACGCCGATTGGGCGCGGTCCTGCGCGCGCTCGGCGCGGGACGGCTGCTGCTCTACGGGGAAGTTCTCGACGTTGAGCGCGCCGCCCGTGACGACGAGGTCGAGGCGGTTGCCGCGCGGCTGCACGGTCACGCTCGCGCCGCGCTTGACCGGCACGACCAGCTCAAGGGAGTTGCCGACGCGCTGCACCTTCACGCCGCGCGTCGAGCCCGACGCCTGCCCGTTGACGAGCACGACGTGGAACCCTTCGGCGTCCTGCCACGTCTGCGCACGGTTGAGCGAGCCGTCCGCGGAGATCGAGACGGTGTTGCCCGACGAAGAGACGCCCGTGACGGTGACGGGTGTCTCCCTGTAGCGCTGCTGCGCGAGGGGCTGCTCCGGCCCGCTCAGGGCGAGCGAGACGCCCGCCGCGGCGACGAGGCCGAGCCGCACGCAACGCGAGCCGAGTGCGCTGCGGCTCCACGTCTTGAAGAGCACGGCAAAGTCGTGTCCGGTCGATTCCTTGTTCATAGTTTTACTTCCGGGCGTGTGCGCCCGCCGGTGAGTGAGACCGTCTGAAGTCTTTAGGGATTAGAAAGGTCGCGAGCTGTGGATTGCTTGCTCGTCGCCCTTTAGTACGGAAGGCTCTGGCGGCCTTCTTCGGGATGGAACCCTTCAGCGCTGTTCGTCGCTGAACTTGTAACCGATGCCCCAGACGGTCAGGACCATCTGCGGGTTCTCGGGGTTGTCTTCGATCTTGGCCCGCAGGCGGTTGATGTGCGAGTCAATCGTGCGGTCGTAGCCCTCGTAGGAGTAGTCCCAAATCTTCTCCAGGAGGTACTTCCGCGGGAAGACGCGGCCGGGGTTGGAGGCGAAGAGCCGGAGCAGCTCGAACTCCTTGGGCGTGAGTTCGACCTGCCGGTCGCCGACCGTCACCTCGCGTTTGGCCGGGTCGATGCGGAGACGGCCCCGCAGGATCGGGGCGTCCTCGCTCGTCTCGGACGCGCGACGCGGCGCGCATACGTCGCATCACGCTCTTGAGACGTGCCTCAAGCTCGCGCAGGACGAAGGGCTTGGTGATGTAGTCGTCCGCGCCCATCTCCAGCCCGAGCACCTTGTCAACCACGTCGTCCTTGGCCGTCAGCATCAGGATCGGGATGTACGGCGCCTTCTCCCGTATCTCACGGCAGACGGCCAGCCCATCCATTTTGGGAAGCATGAGGTCGAGAACGATCGCGTCGGGACGGTCGTTCAAGGCCGCCTGGACGCCTGCCAAACCGTCTTCCGCCGTCTGCACCGTGTAGCCCGTGCGCGAAAAATGCTCGGAGATGAGTTCGAGGATCGTTTCATCATCCTCGATGATGAGGAGCTTGAGCTTGCGCTCGCCCGCCTCGATCTTCTCTTCACCAGTATCCTTCACGTCGGGAATGGCGGCGGCAGATTTTTGAGTCATTGCGGAACGGTTAAGGGGAGCGCCATCAGCGGCCGCGCGCCCTGGGACATCAAAGACTATAGCGAACCGGCCGACTAAACTCAAGCAATAAATAATCTTCGGCCCGCGCCACTGTCCGGCACGGGACAAACGCCGTGGCCTGTCGTGACCGGGACGGTCGCCCTTTCAAAGCCGCCGCGCGTGTGATATTTACAACGAAGCGACGGCGGTCGCAGACACCCCCGACGACTTAAGGAGTCCTAATGACGAACGAAGAACGACAGGCGCTCATCGAGCAGTACAAGGCCGGTTACGACGAGGTCGCCCGGAGCCTCGAAGGGTTCGACGAGGAGTCGCTTTCGGCCCACCCCATCCCCGGCAAGTGGAGCGCGCGCGAGGTCGTCCAGCACCTCGCCGACAGCGAGATGAACAGCGCCATCCGCCTGCGCAAACTCCTGACCGAAGACGACCCGCAGATACAGGGCTACGACCAGGAACTCTACGCCGCGAGCCTCCGCTACAACGAGCGCGCCCGTCGAGCCCGCGCTCGACGCCCTGCGCGGCGCCCGCGCCACCACCGGCCAACTCCTCGACCAGATGTCCGACGCCGACTGGTCGCGCGCCGGCACGCACTCCGAGTCCGGCCGCTACACCGCCGAAGACTGGCTCCGCATCTACGCCGACCACGCACACAACCACGCCGCGCAGATTCGACGCCTGCGTGAAGCGAATTGCAAGTAGCGTTAAACCGGCGTTCCGGCTTCACTCTTGACAAAAATCGGGAGCGCGCGAGCACAATCCCGCACGCCCCGGGGGCTCCCGCTTTCGCCCAAACCGCCCTGAGGCTGACTTTTGACCAGAGACATGACCGGCACTCCGACAGTCGCCGAGACTTCCCTCCCCGGGCTCAGGCTCGCGCGGCGCGGCAAGGTGCGCGACGTGTACGAGGTGGACGACTCGCACCTCCTCATCGTCGCCACCGACCGCATCTCCGCCTTCGACTGCGTGCTGCCCGACGCAGATCGAGCGCAAGGGCGAGGTGCTGACCGCGCTCTCCGCCTTCTGGTTCGCGCGCCTCGCGCACATCACGCCGCACCACCTCGTCACCACCGACGTACACGCGATGCCCGAGCGCCGTCGCGCGCCTCGGCCGAGTTGCTCCGCGGCCGCTCGATGCTCGTGCGCCGCACAGAGGTCTTCCCCGTCGAGTGCGTCGTGCGCGGCTATCTCGCCGGCTCCGGCTGGAAGGACTACCTCGCCACCGGCGAGGTCTGCGGCCACCGCCTGCCGGAGGGGCTGCGGGAGTCGGCCAAACTCCCCGCGCCGATCTTTACGCCCGCGACGAAGGCCGAGACCGGCCACGACGAGAACATCAGCGAAGAGCGCATGCGCGAGATCGTCGGCAGTGAGGCGACGACGAACCTGCGCAACACCGCGCTCGCGCTCTACCACGACGCCGAAACCTACGCGCGCGGCCGCGGCATCATCATCGCCGACACTAAGTTCGAGTTCGGGCTCGACCCGGAGGGCCGCGTCCTGCTCATCGACGAGGCGCTGACGCCCGACTCCTCCCGCTTCTGGCCCGCGGCGGCCTACGAGCCCGGCCACTCCCAGCCCTCCTTCGACAAGCAGTTCGTCCGCGACTACCTCGAAACGCTCGACTGGGACAAGCGGCCGCCCGCACCGCCGCTCCCCACGGAAGTCGCCGCCGCCACGACCGACCGCTACCTCGAAGCCTACAGACTCTTGACGGGAAAGACGCTTTAAGATTTAGCGATTAGTCAGATTTCGCTTTTCGATTTAAGAAATGGTACTCACAAATCGAAAAGCAAATAATTCTGAAATCAAACATGCTTCCATGACTTTCTTCGACCTGTTCGTGCTCGCAATCGTCGGGGCGTCGGTGGCCGCGGGCGCCCTGCGCGGGTTCGTGCGCGCGCTGATCGCGAGCGTCGGGCTCGTGGTCGGCTTCTTCGTCGCGTCGCACACGTACGAGCGGGCCGGCGCGTTCCTGCGCGGCCTGGGCTTGGTCGAGTCGGTCGAGGCGGGTTACGCCGCGGGCTTTCTTCTGATGGTGGGCGTCGTGCTGGCCCTCGGGTTCATCCTCGGCCACTCGGCGCGCGCGGGGCTCAAGCGCGCGAAGCTCCAGTGGTTCGACCGCGTGCTCGGCGCCGGCTTCGGCCTCGTGCGCGGCGTGGCCGTCTGCTCGGTCGTCTACCTCGCGCTGACGGCCTTCCCCGTCAAGCTCGAAGCGGTCGCGCGCGCGCGCACCGGCCCCGCGCTCGCCGAGGGCGCGCGGCTGCTCGCCCTCTGCACCTCGGACGAGGTGCGCGCACGCTTCCTCGCGCAGTACCAGCACCTTTTCGCCTGAGCGCCCGGCGGGCGCCGAGAACCGGGCGACCATTGAGACTTTATCTGAACGGACGGAGCGAACCCCCAATGCCTATGCGCGCCCGGCTCGAAGCCCTGATTGACGAGATGCTCGACGGCCAGATCATGCTCGACGAGGCCCTCGAAGAGTTCGAGAAGCTCTACATCCAGAAGGCGCTCGCGCGCCACAAGGAGCACCTCTCGCGCACGGCCGCCACGCTCGGCATCCACCGCAACACGCTCTCCAAGCGCGTCGCCGGCTACCGCACGCAGGAGCGCGCCGCCGCCTCCAACAACCACCGCCCACGCAAACCCGCCGCCCGCCGCAAGCGCTAAACTCCCGCCCGCCGCCGTCGCTTCCAACGCGGAATAAGCAGCACCAGACAGACGCATAACATCAACACGCCCGTCCACAGCCGCGGCCCGCGCGTGCCCCCGTCGGTGACGTGCAGGCCCAGCCGCATCTCGCGTTGGAGCGGGTCACGCTCCTGCCCGCCGAGCTTGATTTCGCTTCTCTTCGGGACCAGCACGTTGACCAGATAGACGCCGAGTTCGGGCAGATGGTCGTTGCGGAAGAGAGACTCGGTGCTCGCCCGCCGTGACCAAATCCGCGTCCGCCGTGAGTTCGAGCCGAATCGCGCCGACGCCTTCGTCCATCTCGCGCCGCGACGGGAACTCGCTCCCCTTCAGCCTGAGCGGCGCGCGCCGCCCGTCCACTTCGAGCGCCACGTCCTCAATCACGCGCCGCGCGTAAGCCTGCTCCTCCGACGGCGAAATCTGCCCGTCGCCGTCAACGTCAACCAACGCGTAGACGCGTTCGGCCACCAGCGCGCCCGGGGTCAGACGCAACTCGACGCGCACCCCCTCGGGCGCGAGCGCGATCTGCGCGGCCTGCACGTACTCGTCGAGCACGTGCGCGACGGCCGTCGCCTGCAAGGCGAGCGCGCAGAGAAGCCAGGCGAGCGTCCGTCTCATCTCTTCACCAGCCGCTCGCCGTAATCGTTGGTCGGGTCGCGGTAGATGGTGTGGATGTGTGTGGGGTCGAGGCCGCTGCCGCGCAGACCGCTGCGGCGAGTATTCGATCAACAGCGTCGGCCCTTGAATGCGGAAGTACGAGGCGCTGCCCTCGGTCGTCGGCCCGCTCCACGCGAACCACGTCTCCGGCAAGTTAGCTTTGACCTCGGCCATCTTCGCCGCCGCCGCCTCGTCGTTAAGTATGCCCACCCACTCGCGCGCCAGTTCGAGCAGCATCTGCTGCTGCGCGGCGTTCAGGGCCGAAGCCTTGATGCCTTCGGGCTGAATCGTCTTGCCGTCCTGGCCCGGGCCGAGCACGAGGTCGCCGACCTGATAATTCAGTATGGCCTGCTTCCGCTGCGCCGCGTCGAGCGAGTTGACCAGGGCGAAACCCTTGTCATTCTCGCGGCCCAAAGGGCGCACGGTCTCGCCGTTGAGTTTGTAGATCGCGGGCTGCGCGGCGGGCAGGCTCGGCGTCAGCACGTTGCTCTTGCCGACGACCGTCACGTTAATCGCCAGATGGTGGCCTCCGAACTGAATCAACCAGGGCTCCGTGAGCGAGGGCGTGCCGAGGAAGGCCAGATAGTAGTTGTCGCGGCCGAAGTTCGGGCTTCCCATCCCCCCACGAAAACCACCCGGAGGGCCGCCGCCTCCAGGAGGGGCTCCACCCGGAGGGCCGCCGGCCGGAGGGCCTCCCGGCGGCACGCCACTGTCAGTAGCCTTTAGCACCTCGTCGCCTTCCACAATCTCTTGCACCTTTTGCAGCCCCTGCTTGCTCAACGCGGTGGCCAGCAGCGTCAGCGCGGCCGAGCGCTGCGCGGCGCTCAGGTCGCCCCAGCGCACGCCGTTGCGTGGGACCATGCCGACGGGGAAATTTGACCAACGGGTCTTGTGTTCGTCGTCGAAAGGCACGCTGACTTTGGCGCGCCCGGCCGCGTCGAGCGTCGCCAGAAAGGCCCTGGCCGCCGCGACGGTCTTGCCGGTGGCGTCGCCCTCCTTCGCCGGCTCGACGCGCAACGACGGCGCGGGCGTCGTCTCGATTCTTTTCCGCTGTTGCTTCGCCGCCAGCAACACCCAGCCGGCAGAAAGCAGCACGAATAGACTCAGCCCTGTGATGACAGCCTTCCGTTTCATCGAACACTCCTTTGAGACCCTTGTCGGCTTTACGCTTGGATTGGTGCAACTGAGTGGGTTGGATGTTGCTTTCTCCCGGATAGACAAGTCAAGTTTTACCCCGAGACTTGCGCCGGCAGAGAGGAAGCGTACGGCCGGGTTGACAAAGAAAGCTGAAGTGCTATATTTTTTAGCAGTCCCGTGAATGGAGTGCTAAAAATTTGCGTTTTCCATAGTAAATATGCGGTCTTTTGTGCTTGACCGCGAAAGCCCCGACGGGAAGCAATCAAATCAACCCACATCCACAAAGAAAGCGGAAAGGAGCGTTATGGCTACCAACATCAAACCACTGCACGACCGCGTGATCGTCAAGCGCATCGAAGAAGGCGAGCAGGTGCGCGGCGGCATCATCATCCCCGACTCGGCGAAGGAGAAGCCGCAGGAGGGCGAGGTCATCGCCGTCGGCGAAGGCAAGCGCAAGGACGACGGCACGCGCATCGGGCTCGACGTGAAGGACGGCGACCGCGTGCTCTTCGGCAAGTACAGCGGCTCGGAGATCAAGCTCGACGGCGAGGAGTTCCTCATCATGCGCGAGGACGAGATCCTCGGCGTCATCGAGCGCGCCGGCGCGGCCTCGGGCGGCAAGAAGGGCGGCAAGTAGTCTTACGACTGCGGCCGCCTTTTCAGTGTCAAGCATCTTTGCAGTCGTGATATCGAAGGAGAAGAGATTGTTATGGCTAAGCAAGTAATTCACGGTGAGGAGTCGCGCGCGGCAATCCTGCGCGGCGTCAACCAGCTCGCCGACGCGGTCAAGATCACGCTCGGCCCCAAGGGCCGCAACGTCGTCCTCGACAAGAAGTTCGGCTCGCCGACCATCACCAAGGACGGCGTCACCGTCGCCAAGGAGATCGAGCTCAAGGACAGCCTTGAGAACATGGGCGCGCAGATGGTGCGCGAGGTCGCGTCGAAGACCTCCGACGTGGCGGGCGACGGCACGACGACCGCGACCGTGCTCGCGCAGGCCATCTTCCGCGAGGGCGTGAAGACGGTCGCGGCGGGCGCGAACCCGATGGCCCTCAAGCGCGGCATCGACAAGGCCGTCGAGCGCGCCACCGCCGAGATCAAGAAGATGTCGAAGCCGGTCAAGGGCGACATGATCGCGCAGGTCGGCACGCATCTCGGCCAACGGCGACCGCACCATCGGCGAGATGATCGCCAAGGCGATGGAGAAGGTCGGCAGCGACGGCGTCATCACCGTCGAAGAGTCGCGCACGATGGAGACCGAGCTGGACGTGGTCGACGGCATGCAGTTCGACCGCGGCTACCTCTCGCCCTACTTCGTCACCGACCCCGAGCGGATGGAGGCCGTGCTCGACAACCCGCTCATCCTCATCAACGAGAAGAAGATCAGCTCGATGAAGGACCTGCTCCCGCTGCTCGAGCAGATCGCGAAGCTCGGCAAGCCGCTGCTCATCATCGCCGAGGACGTCGAGGGCGAGGCGCTCGCGACGCTCGTCGTCAACAAGCTGCGCGGCACGCTCAACGTCGCGGCCGTCAAGGCGCCCGGCTTCGGCGACCGCCGCAAGGCGATGCTCGAAGACATCGCCATCCTGACGGGCGGCAAGGTCATCTCGGAAGACCTCGGCATCAAGCTTGAGAACGTCAAGCTCGAAGACCTCGGCCGCGCCAAGAAGATCACCATCGACAAGGACAACACGACCATCGTCGAGGGCGGCGGCAAGGACGCCGACGTGCAGGCGCGCGTCAAGACCATCCGCGCGCAGATCGAGGACACCACGTCCGACTACGACCGCGAGAAGTTGCAGGAGCGTCTGGCGAAGCTCGTCGGCGGCGTCGCGGTCATCCGCGTCGGCGCGGCGACCGAGACCGAGCTGAAGGAGAAGAAGGCGCGCGTCGAGGACGCGATGCACGCCACGCGCGCGGCCGTCGAGGAGGGCATCGTCCCGGGCGGCGGCGTCGCGCTGGTGCGCGCGGCCAAGGCGCTCGACAAGTTCCGCGCCAACGAGGAGGGCGAGGGCGACGCCGACGAGCAGATCGGCGTGACCATCGTCCGCCGCGCGCTCGAAGAGCCGCTCCGCCAGATCGTCGCAGAACGCGGGCAAAGAGGGCGCGGTCATCGTCGAGAAGGTGCGCGAGGCCAAGAAGGAGTCCTACGGCTACAACGCGGCCACCGAGACGTTCGAAGACCTCGTCGAGGCGGGCGTCATCGACCCGGCGAAGGTGACGCGCTCGGCGCTCCAGAACGCGGCTTCGATCGCCGGCCTCATGCTGACGACCGAGGCGCTCATCTCCGAGCTGCCCGAGGACGACAAGGCGCCCGCGATGCCGGGCGGCATGGGCGGCGGCATGGGCATGTAAGTCGGTCGCTCGCCGGACTTTGGACGGCAACGAAGGCAGGGCCCGCGCGAAGTTGGTTCGCGCGGGCCCTTCTTTTATCTGGGCGTGTGCGACTTGAAAGCCCGCCGGGTGCCGACTATACTCGCCGCTCGCTCGACGAAGATCATGTCGCCGGCAAGTATCCGATGACCCCCAACCAACTACAGAAGCCGACAGGGTCGGCGCCCGGCGTGTTCCGCTACGGGTGCGGCATCCTCGGCATCGGCGTCGCCCTCGTCTGCCTCTTCTTCGTCGTCGCCGCTTTTTCCGACCTCATCATCAACCGCGACCCGAAGGAGGTCGGCGTGCTGGTCGGGATGATCGTCCTCTTCGGCGGACTGGCCGCGGTCGGCATCTTCGCCGCGTGGAAGTTTATGCGCCGCGAGCCCGCGCGACCGAACGTCGATCTCGAAAACAGAATCCTTCAACTCGCCGAGGCCAGGGGCTGCCGTCTGACCGTGGGGATGGTCGCGCTCCACTGCCGCGTCGGCATCGAGGAGAGTCGCGCGGCGCTTAGAGCGGATGGCTTTGCAGGGCGCGGCGACGCCGGTGGTGGAGGACGACGGCGGCATCATCTACGACTTCTCGGACATCTTCCCCTCCCCCGAGTCCGGCCCCGGCGGGCGCGAGCGTCCGGTGCAACTCCCCTGAGAGCCTTCAACTTTAATTCTCAAGTCTCCTGACTCTGGCCGCGCGCCTCAGACTTTAGACAGGGATGCTCCGGCTTAGAAAGACGCCCTTCAAAAGACGAGAAGCCTTTCTCAATACTTGAGAAAGGCTTCTTAGTGTTTTTCAGAAACGCGACTCGGTTACGTCGCCGCGCCTCGTCCCGTGGCGCAGGGTCAGCTCGGGATAGGGCGCGTGCTCTGCCTCGGCGCCGCCGAGCCCGAGAAGCTGCTCGGCTTCCAAGATGCGCTCCTCCTCGCCCTCGATCTCGACGAAGAGTCCGAAGGGCAGCTCGTCGATGACGACCTCGGCGCCCGCGACGCGCCAGGTCTCTCGACGCTTCTCGTAGACGAGCGCGGGCCGATAGCCGAGCGCTTCGAGTATCGACGCCAGCGCGCCGGCGTCGGAGACCTCGGTCTCCTCCTCGCGCTGTCGCTTGATGGGAGAGCCGGAGAGGTCGCGCTCCTTGAACGTGAAGATTGCGCGCGCGCCCTTGCGTCGCAGGCGCAGCACGCGCCGCGCCGGGTCGAGCCCCGGCCCCGTGTAGATGACGTTCTCCTCGAACTCCGCCGGCCCGTCCCCTTCCGCGCCGGCCTCCTGCAACCTTCGGCGTAGCGGCCCGACCTGCTCGGGCTCAAGCCTGTACTTCTTCTCTATCTCGATAGCCATAGTAGTTCAGGGCTGCCGCACCCACTTGAGCACCTCGGGGATGGTGGCGCGCTTGCCGTACATCAGCATGCCGACGCGGTAGACGCGCCCGGCGAGCCAGAGCATCAGCGCCACGGTCAGGAAGCCCAGCCCCAGCGAGAGCGCGATCTGCCAGAGCGGCGGCTCGGCCGCCACGATGCGGATGAGCATCGTGATGGGCGCGAAGAAGGGTACGAGCGAGACCCAGACGGCGAACGAAGAGTTCGGGCTGCGGATGACCGGGAACGCGAGGTAGAAGCCGACGACGAGCAGCAGGATGATGGGCATCGCGAGTTGCCCGCCCTCCTGCGAAGTCGTCACCATCGACCCGACCAGCGCGTACAGGGTCGCGTAGATGAAGTAGCCCATCAGGAAGAAGAGCACGACGTAGGCGTAGACGCCCGCCGGACACCTGCGGGATGGCAACCGAGGCGCCGCGCTCTGCGAAGTACGCGCCGAGGCCGGCGAAGGCCAGGCCCCAGATGGCGAACTGCGTCAGGGCCACGAGCGAGACCCCGACCAGCTTGCCCGCCATCAGCGTGAACGGCCGAATGGAGGAGAACAGAATCTCTGCGATGCGCGTCTCCTTCTCCTCGATGACGGCGCCGAGCACGACCTGGCCGTACATGAGGATGGTCAGGTAGATGACGAACCCCGTGCCAAAGACGAGGAAGAAGCCCTGCCCGCGGTCGGCCTCGCCGCCGCCGCCGCCGGCCTTCGTGGTCTTCATGTTGACGGGCTGGTTGACGGCGCGCATCACCTCGGGGCCGACGCCGCGCGCGTCGAGCCGCGCGTCGCGCACGGCGCGCGTGAGCGCGTTCCTGACCTGCCCCATCGTGAACACGTCGCCGACGTTGCGCGTGTGATACTCCGCCTCGCCGCCCTCCAGCACGTCCGGCGGGAGAATGAGATAGCCGTCTCAGCTCGTCGCGACTGACACGCTCGTCGAGCTGCGCCTTGACCTCTTCGAGCGAGCGGCCTTCGGCCGAGACCTCCTCGACCTCGTAGCTCTGCGCCACCGACTTCGCCGCCTGCTCCATCCGCGCGCGCGAGTTCTGGTTCATCGCGCCCTGCGCCGCCTCTGCCCCTTCCTCGTCGTCGTCGTTGCGGCCGGTCGGCGCGCCCTTGAGCGAGTCGCGGACGCGCGCGTACATGCGGCCCGTCTCGTCAACGACGGCGACGCGCGAGGGGCCGCCCGCCTTGATGCCGGCGATGAGGACGGGGACGACCGTGAAGAGCGCGAACATGAGCGGCGCGCCGAGGGTGACGATGACGAACATGCGGCTGCGCACCCGCTGGACGTACTCGCGTTTGAGGACCGCGCGGAACTTTGTCATTCGCCCCCTCCACGCCCTCGTCGCCGCCCACCTTCTCGATGAAGATGTCGTGCAGCGAGGGCTCGACCAGCTCGAAGCGCGTGACGCGCGCGCCCGCCGCGAGCAGCCGTCTCAGTAACTCCTGCGCGTCGGCGCCCGGCGCGAGCAGCGCCTCAAGGCCGTCGCTGTGGCGCACGACCGAGGCGATTAGTTGCGGGTCTTCGAGCACGCCGTCGCCGCCCTCGAAACGCAGGGCGACCGAGTTGCGGCCGAAGCCGCTCTTGATCTCGCGGATGCTGCCGGAGAGGATTTTGCGCGAGCGGTTGACGAGGCAGATGTCGTCGCAGATGCGCTCGGCCACCTCCATCTGGTGCGTCGAGAAGATGATGGTCTTGCCCGCCGACTTCAGCCCGAGCACGAGGTCTTTCAGAAGATCGACGTTGACGGGGTCGAGCCCGGAGAAGGGCTCGTCGAGGATGAGGAGGTCGGGGTCGTGCAGCACCGCGGCGATGAACTGTATCTTCTGCTGCATGCCCTTCGACAGCTCGGTCGCCTTCTTGCGCTTCCAGTCCGAGAGCTTCACCTTCTCGAACCAGCGGTCGAGCGCCTCGTCCGCCGCGCGCCCCGAGAAGCCCTTCAGCTCGGCGAAGAACTTGAGCTGGTCGCCGACCCGCATGCGCTTGTAGAGGCCGCGCTCCTCGGGCAGGTAGCCGATGCGGTTCTGCAACTCGGGCGTGAGCGGGCGGCCGAAGAGCTCGACCGAGCCCTCGTCGGGCCGCGTGATGCCGACGATCATGCGGATGGTCGTGGTCTTGCCCGCGCCGTTCGGCCCGAGCAGGCCGAAGATGCGCCCGGGGCTGCACGGTCAGGCTCAACCCGTCCACGGCCGTGAACTCGCCGAAGCGCTTCGTCACGCCTTCAAGTCTGAGTGTGGGTTGTTGTTCGCTCAACGTTTTAGCAGTTCAGGAATGTGGATATTGGACGCGAACTTATACGGACTTCGGTCGGGAAAGTTTCGGGCCTCGATTTTTAGCCCGGGCGCCGGTTTTCCCTCCCCCGCACGCCGCGCGCGTGGTAAGATTCTGGCGCCGTCACCCCAGAGCGGCTTGCGACAGGGATTCTCCACCATGCTCTCCAGAAGACTCTGCCGGCCGCGCCTCGCCGCCGCGCTCTTCGCCGCACTCTGTCTGCTCGCGCCCGCGCGCGCTCAACAGCCCGACGCGCCCGCGCCGCCCCCGCCAAAGACGACGAGGAGGTCGTGCGCATCAGCACTGAGCTGGTGCAGACCGACGTGATGGTCTTCGACGGCTCGGGCAAGTTCGTCGATGGCCTGAAGCCCGAGCAGTTCGAGCTGCGCGTGGACGGCAAGCCGCAGCAGGTCGTCTTCTTCGACCGCGTCAAGGCCGGCACCGTCAACGAGGACGCGCAGATCGCCGCGGCGCGCGGCGGCGGCTACGGGCCGACCGCAGGCGGCGGCGCCGTCCCGCTCGACCGCGGCCGCACCGTCGTCTTCTTCGTGGACGACCTCCACCTCTCGCCCGCGAGCGCCCTCCACATCCGCAAGACCATCCAGCGCTTTATCGACGAGGAGATCGGCCAGAACGACGAGGCGGTCGTCGTCTCGGCGAGCGGGGCGGTCGGCTTCCTCTCAGCAGCTCACCGACAACAAGGCCGTGCTGCGCGCGGCGGCCGGCCGCATCAACACGCGCCCCTACGTCGTGCGCGACGGCCAGTCGCCGACCATGACCGAGATGCACGCCTCGGCCATCGAGCACCACGACCTCTCGGTGCAGGATTACTTCGTCGAGCAGGCGCTCCGCGAGAACCCGTACCTCAAGCGCGAGCAGGCCGAGTCGATGGTGCAGTCGCGCGCGCGCAGCATTCTCCAGCAGTCGAACTCCGTCGCGATGACGACGCTGCACTCGCTCGCCTCGGTCGTGCGCGGCTTCGGCCCGCTGCCCGGCCGCAAGGTTCTCTTCTTCGTCTCGGACGGCTTCCTGATGGACGACAACAGCTCGACGCCTGCGCGACCGCATGCGGACGCATCTCGGACGCGGCGGCGCGCGCGCGGCGTGGTCATCTACTCGCTCGACGCGCAAGGGCTGCGCACGGGCCAGCCCGACGCCTCCGAGGCGGGCAGCTTCGACCCGGGCGGACCGCCTCGCGCGCGCCAACAACGGCGAGGTCGCCGCGATGCAGGCGCCGCTCTTCACGCTCGCCGCCGATACGGGCGGCCGCGCGCTCGTCAACACGAACGCGCTCGGGCGCGTCGTCTCGGGCGCGCTCAAGGAGACATCGCTCTACTACCTTCTGGCCTGGAGGCCGGAGTCGGCGACGGGCGGCGGCTCCTGCCGAAGTACCAGCGCATCGAGGTCAGCGTGCGCGAGCGGCCCGAGCTGCGCGTGCTCGTCCGGCGCGGCTTCTACAACGGCGCCGCGCCGACTGAAGCACCGCGCGCCGAGAAGAAGAAGAAGGGCGACAAGAAGACCGACGCCGCGCGCGCGGGGCGCGAGCCCTCCGCGGCCGAGCGCGAGCTGATGTCGGCGCTGCACTCGCCGCTGCCGCGCGCGGCGCTGCCGACCTCTGTGGCCGTCGGGTACGTCCACGGCGAAACGGAGGGAAGCGTGCTCACCGTCTCGATCGAGATCGACCGCGGCGCGCTCACCTTCCTGCCGGGCGAGCAGAAGCGCGCGGACTTCGACCTCATCGGCGCCGTCATCGACGACCGCGGCAAGCCCGTCAAGCAGTTCGGCCATCACCTCAGCGTCACGTCGAGCCCGCTCGCCCCCGAGTCGCAGCAGCACGTCGTCTACAGCTTCCGCTTACCGCTCGCGGCCGGCCTCTATCAGGTGCGCGCGGCCACGCGCGACGCCAACAGCGGCCGCACCGGGAGCGCGATGCAGTGGGTCGAGGTGCCCGAGGCGAAGAGGCAGTTTTCGATGAGCAGCATCTTCCTCGGCGAGCGCACGACCGGGACAGCAGTCAGCACAGTTGAAGCCCGAGGAGATGCAGCGCGGCGTGCTCCTGAGCGTTGACCGGCGCTTCGCGCGCACTTCGCACATACGCTTTTTGACCTTCATTTACAACTCCGCGCCCGCCTCCGCGGGCACGCCGGACGTGGCGCTCCAGGTGCAGATCTTCCGCGACGACCAGCCGGTCTTCACCGCCCCGCTCACCAAGCTCAGGGCCGACGCGGGCACCGACTTCACGCGCCTCCCCTACATGGCCGAGCTGAGCCTCTCGACCTTCCCCCCCGGCCGCTACGTCCTCCAGATTACCGCCATCGACCGCGCCGCCAAGACCAGCACCTCGCAGCGCACACGCTTCGCCGTCGAATAGCAGCAGGCGAATGGCAGTAGGCAGTTAAAGAAAGAGAAGGTCATTACAAGAACGGAGGCGGCGAGATTAGCGACTCGCCGCCTCCGATTCTTTTCCGCGAATTGGTTTGGAAAGGCTTCCTGCCTTCAACCGCCTCCTGCCATCTGCCTGCCGCCTACTGATTCTCCAGCGAGATGCGGCGGGCGGAGATGACGGCGGCGAAGGCGCGCAGCTCTTCGAGCGTCGGGCCATCGACGGGCGCGTCCGTCTCGATGACGGCCATCGCCTCGCCGCCGCGCTCGCGCCGGCCGCCGAGGTGGAAGCGGCTGATGTTGACGCCGTGGTCGCCGAGGATGGTGCCGACGCGGCCGATGACGCCGGGCACGTCGCTGCTCCGCGTCAGGAGCATGTTGCCCGCCGGCACGACCTCGATGCGGAACCCGTCGATCTCCGTGATGCGCCCGTCCGAGCCCGGGCCGAAGAGCGCGCCCGCGACCGTGTGCTCGCCCGCGGTCGTGCTCACGCGCGTCCTCAAGGCGTCGCGCGCGTCCCCCGCCGCCGCGTGCCTGTGCGAGACGGTGACGGTGATGCCGCGCTCCTCCGCGATGAGCAGCGCGTTGACGACGTTGACGCGCGCGCTCATGTTCCGCAGGAGCCCCGCCAGGAAGGCGCGCGTCACGGGCGCCGCGTCCAGCCCCGCGGCCTCGCCCGCGTACCCTATCTCGACGGCGCGGACGGGCTCGTCCACCAGCTGCGCCTGGAAGCGCCCGAGGCGCTCGGCCAGACGCAGGTAAGGTTCGAGCGCCTTCAACTCCTGCGCGCCGACCGCGGGCAGGTTGACCGCGCCGCGCACCGCGCCCGTCAGGAAGAAGTCGCGCATCTGCTCGGCGACGATGACGGCCACGCCCTCCTGCGCCTCGCGCGTCGAAGCGCCGAGGTGCGGCGTGGCGACGACCTCTTCGAGCGAGAGCAGCGGGTGGTCAGCGGGCGGCGGCTCCTCCTCGAACACGTCGAGCGCCGCGCCCGCCACGCGCCCCTCCTTGATCGCCTCGTAGAGCGCGCGCTCGTCCACGAGCCCGCCGCGCGCGCAGTTGATGACGCGCACGCCGCGCTTCATCCGCGCGAACTCGCGCGCGCCGATGAGGCCGCGCGTCTTCGGCGTGAGCGGCGAGTGGACGGTGATGAAGTCTGCGCGCGCGCAGACCTCTTCGAGCGTGGCCAGTTCTATCCCCTGCTCGCGCACCTGCTCGGGCGCGACGAACGGGTCGAAGGCCACGACCTTCATCTCGAACCCCGCGGCGCGGCTCGCCACGACGCGGCCGATGCGCCCGAGGCCGACGATGCCGAGCGTCTTCCCGCGCAGCTCGACGCCGACGAACTTCTTGCGCTCCCAACGCCCGGCCTTCAGACTCGCCTGCCCCTGCGGCACGCGCCGCGCGAGCGCGAGCAGCAGCGCGAGCGTGTGCTCGGCGGTCGTCATCGTGTTGCCGTCCGGCGCGTTCATCACGACGATGCCGCGCCCCGTGGCCGCCGCCACGTCGATGTTGTCCACGCCGACGCCCGCGCGCCCGATGACGCGCAGCCGCCCGGCCGATTCCAGAAGCCCCGCCGTCACCTTCGTCTCGCTGCGCACGACGAGCCCGTCCGCCCCGGCCACGGCCTCGGCGAGTTCCTCGCCCTTCAACCCCGTCCGCTTCTCCACGACGAAGCCCGCCGCCCGCAACGGCTCCAACCCGCTCTCGCTCACGTCGTCCGCGACAAAAATTTTGATGTCAGGCATAGGAATCAGGTAACTTAGAAGTCAGGAGTCAGGAGTGAGAATGTAAGTGGCTCGCGCCTTTTCATTGCTGCACTCCTGACTCACTGCTTCTGACTCAATGTTGAAGTTCACATCGGGCCGCCGGAGTCGCTGCCGTCGGCGCGGCCTTCGCCGCCGGAGTCGGGTTTGGGCGAAGAACCTTCGAGCGGGCTGCCGGTGCTGTCGCCGGAGCCGCCCGTGCCGACCTTGTCGTTCTCTTCGATGTCGCTCAAGGTCTCGGAGCTGGTCGCCTCCGCGTCGCGCTCGGGCGTGCCGCCGCCTTCGGTCGAAGCCTTCGGGTCTCGCGTCTCTTCCATCTCAGTTCCCCCTGTCAGTAGTAGAGTAAACGTAGCGTGACGAGCAGCGACATCGCCGTCGCCGCGTAGAAGCCTGCGAGCATGTCGTCGGCCATGATGCCGAGCCCGCCGCCCAAGCCTTCGAGCCTCCTGACCGGGTACGGCTTCCAGATGTCGAAGACGCGGAAGGCGACGAAGCCCGCGACGACCGACCACGTCCACGTCGTCAGCCACGGCACGAACAGGAACGTGATCAACTGCCCCGCCACCTCGTCCACGACGACCGCGCCCGGGTCTTTCTTCCCCAGAAGCTTCTCGGCGCGCGTCCCCGCCCAGATGCCCGCGAGCGCGACCAGAAGGATGGCGACAAGCATCACCGTCGTCAGTATCCCGGGGAACTGCCTGCGGCGAGAGGTCGAGCCCGCGCTCGACCGAAAAGTTGAAGACGCGCTCCGTCAAGCGCCCGAGCCCGAGGTAGAGGACGACGCCGACCGCCGAGCCCCACGTCCCCGGCGCGATGGGGATGAGCCCCACGCCGCACGTCGCCAGCGCCAGCGCGACGTAGTCGCCCGCGCTTCGCCTGCGCTCCGGCACGACGATGTGCGCCGGCTCGACTACCGGGTGGGCAAGCGAATCGCTCGTCTCTTTGTGCTTGGTCATGGGGAGACTCGCCAACCGCCTCTTAAACTATCCTGCCGACGAGGTCGTACTGCTGCGCCTCGGTGATCTCGACGTTGACGAACTCGCCGGGCTCGGGCGCGAAGCCTTCGGGCGCGTCGTTGATGAGGACGCAGCCGTCGATGTCGGGCGCCTGCGTCTCCATGCGCCCCTGCCAGAGCAGGTCGGTCTCTTCCGACGCGCCCTCGAAGAGCACGCGCACGATCTCGCCGACGCGCGCGCGGTTGCTTCTTGAGCGAGATGCGCGACTGCGCGCGCATCAATCTGGCGCGGCGCTCGCGCGCGACCTTCGCGTCAACCTTGCCGGGCAGGTCGAAGGCGGGCGTGCCCTCCTCGTCCGAGTAGGTGAAGACGCCGACGCGGTCGAACTCGACGTTCCTGACGAAGGCTAGCAGCTCCGCGAAGTCCTCTTCGGTCTCGCCGGGGAAGCCCGTGATGAAGGTCGTGCGGACGGCGATGCCCGGCACGCGCGCGCGGACGCGCTCGATGAGTCGTTCGAGGCTCGCGCGGTTCCCGCCGCGCTTCATCAACTTCAGGACGTTCTGCGAGGCGTGCTGCAAAGGCATGTCGAGATACTTGACGGCCTTCGGCTCGGAGGCCAGCACGTCGAGGAAGGCGTCGCTGATGTGCGTCGGGTAGGTGTACATCACGCGCACCCACTCGACGCCGTCCAGACGACACAGCTCGCGCATCAGGTGCGCGAGCGCGTCCTGCTCGCCCAGGTCTTCGCCGTAGCGCGAGGAGTCCTGCGCGACGAGGATCAAGCTCCTTGACGCCCTGCTCCGGCCAACTGCTTCGCCTCGGCCACGACGGAGCCGAAGCGGCGGCTGCGGAAGTGGCCGCGCATCTGCGGGATGAAGCAGAAGGCGCACGGGCGGTCGCAGCCCTCGGCGATCTTGACGTAGGCGAAGTGGCCGGGCGTGGCGAGCACGCGCGGCGTCGATTCGTCGTAAAGATATGTCGCCGTCTGGTTGCCGAGCGGCAGCACGGGCAACGAGCGCGTGTTGACTCGTCGAGTCGGCGACCGTCGTGATGTCGTTGATTTGACTCGTGCCGATGAAGGCGTCAACCTCCGGCATCTCCGCGCGCAGCTCGTCGCGGTAACGCTCGACGAGACAGCCGGCGACGATCAAGCGCTCGCACTTCCCTTCCGACTTCAACCGCGCCGCTTCGAGGATCGCGTCAATGGACTCCTTCTTCGCCGCGTCGATGAAGCCGCACGTGTTGACGACGAGCGTGTCGGCCTCGGCCGCGTCGCTCGTCAGCTCGTAACCCTCCTGCTTCAGACGCCCCATCATCACCTCGCTGTCCACGAGGTTCTTCGGGCACCCCAGACTGATGAATCCGACTTTCTTCATGTGTAAAGCTCGTAAATAGTGAATGAGTGAATGAGTGATAAGAAAAGAACTGCGGCCGAGCTCTGCTTATCACTCATTCACTCATCACTGATTCACTCATCACCTTCTCTTCAATTCTTTGTAAGTGGCGCTCGACCTCTTCGGCCTCGGCGCGGGTTAAGTCGTGCGCGCCGTAGCGGACGCGGTTGTAGGCGCGCGTGACGGCGAGCACCTCGGGCTGCCGACCGCCTCGGCGAATTCGAGCGGCGTCTGGTCGGCGCGGCGCTTGAGTCCGCGCGCAGCGAGCGCCGCCGTCATGCGCTCGTAGAACTCGACGACCGCGCGGGCCGCCTCCCTCGTCGCCGCGCTTCGGGCCGCGCCCGAAACGTCCCTTGCGGCGGAGCCACAGCAGCCCGACGCCCGCGAGCAGGAGCGACGCGGGCGCGAGCACGCAGCGGCGACGCGACGTAGCCGAGCGCGCCCGAGAGCCCGCCACCCTTGCCGCCGAACCAGACGGCGAAGAGCGACCCCAGACCGTCGGCCGACTCAGACGCCGACTGGGTGTAAGAGTTGATCTGGCTGGAGATTGTTCGCGCCAGCGCGCGCTGGCCCTGCCTATCATAGGCGACGACGTGCTGAATCCAAAACAGCTCCAGCGCGTCGGCGTAGCGCCGGAACGCGCCCACGACCCCGGCGCCGCTCGTGCCCGCGGGCCGGCCGTCCGCGGGCGTCGGGTCGAACGTGACCCACGCGTCGGCCTCCGGGAAGTAGACCTCGACCCACGAGTGCGCGTCGGCCTGACGGACGACGTAGGCGTCGGCCGCGGCGTTGTACTCGCCCGGCTGGAAGCCGTTGACGACGCGCGCCGGAACCCTGAGCGTCCTCAGCATCACGGCCATCGCCGTCGCGAAATACTCGCAATGGCCCGCGCGCACGTTGAAGAGGAAGTCCGAGAGCGGGTCGGGGCCCTTCGCGCGCATCTCCAGAGAGTAACGGTAGTCGCCGCCGTACGCGTTGCTGTTCAGGTGCGCCTCGACGGCGCGCGCCGCGTCGTAGGCGTTGCGCGCACGCGCCTGCGAGGCGACCATCACGGCGAGGCTCCCCACACGCGTGTCGAGGCTCGCCGGCAGTTGCAGATAGTCCTCGACGGGCCGGCGCAGGTTCGGCGTGTTGTTCGCCGGCAGCGAGACGGGCTCCGCGCGCAACTGCTCGGGCGGGGGCTCGTAGGTGTCCGAGTGGACCGTGTAGGTGACGCGCTCCGTGCGGATGCGGGCGCGAGAGGAGGCCGTCCTCGCTGTCGCGCCTGACGTACGGGAACGCGCCCTGGAGCGCGAGCGCGCGCGGCGCGGCGAAGATGACGGGCGTGTCGATGGGCTCGACGAAGAAGGTCTGCGTCGTCAGGCGCGTGATGTCCTCGGTCGTGCCGAGCTTGAAGAGGTTGCCGTCGAAGTCCGGGTAGCTCGGCAGCGCGCCCGACTGCGACCAGTGGCGGCCGTCGAAGTGGTCGAGCGCGACGCCGCGCCAGCGCAAGGGACGGCCCCCGCCCGCGCGCCGGCGCCTCGACGCGCACGCGCATAACGAGCTGGTTGCTCTCGTTGAGCCGGCCGATGTCGCCGAGCGTGACGTGGTCGGAGAAGCCTGTGAAGCCGGACGAGGCCGCGCCGCCCGGCACGGACAGCGTGCTCTCGGCCGCGCGCGGCGTGATGAGGAAGATCGGGAGCGCCAGCCCGAAGATGGCAAGGAACAGGCAGGCCGCCGCCAGCGGCAGACGCCGCAGCGCCCTCGCCGCCCTTCGCGTTCTTCCCCGCGCGGCTGCGCCGGAGGAGCCCGGGCCGGTTGGCGACGAGCAGGCGGCTCTCGGCCTGCGGGACGACGCGCGAAGACTTTCGCAGCTCGAAGCAGACGACGGCGAGGAGCGCCGTGAAGACGTAGAGGCCGAGCGAGAGCAGGAACGTCGGGCTCGCGCTCAGGCCCGCGGCCAGCAGCACCTCGAAGAACGAGATGAGGTAGAGGAAGAGCCAGTCGCGGTCGGACTTGACCTGGAGCAGCTTGATGGACGAGAGCAGCAGGGTGAAGTGCACGAGCGCGCTGACGCCCGCGTAGACCTGGGCCGCGGCGTCCTGCGCCCCCTCGCGCTGGACGCTCCAGTCGAGGTAGAAGGCCGGGAGCGCGAGCAGCACGACGACCATCCCCGCGCGCTCGGACAACTGCCAGCGAGTCTCCGTGAGTCTCCAAGAGAGCACGAGCACCGCGGCGAACGCGAGCGCCAGCACGGGGCCGACGCCGCCCGCGACGGCGAGCGCCAGCACGCCGCACGCGACCATCGCGTAGGAGCAGGCGCGGAAGTAGCTCTCGAAAGACATCGCCTTCTTAGATGCCCGGACGGCCTACTTTTGCTTGAGTTTGACCTCAAAAAGTTTCGGCCAGAGCTTACCCGTGACGAAGAGGCGGTCGCCCGCTTCGTCGTACGCGATGCCGTTGAGGACGGCCTCCGCGTCCGAAACGTCGCCCGGCTTGAGCAGTCCCGACAGGTCGATCCAGCCCTTGACGCGCCCCGTCTGCGGGTCGATGCGCGCGATGAGGTTCCGGTGCCAGACGTTGGCGAAAATCTCGCCCTTCACGTACTCCAGCTCGTTCAACTGCTCGACGGCGCGTCCCCCGTCGGTGACGTTGATCGTGCGCCTGACGCGGTAGTCCGCCGCGGGGTCGATGAAGCGGATTTTGTTCGAGCCGTCGCTGAGGATGAGCGAGTCGGCGTCGTGCGTTAAGCCCCAGCCCTCGCCGGTGTATGTGAACTCGCCGGTCTTCTCGAAGGTCTGCGGGTCGTAGACGAAGCCCTTCTCGCCCTTCCAGGTGAGCTGGTAAATTTTTCCGTTGAAGAGCGTCATGCCCTCGGCGAAGAAGTCGCGCGGCACGTCCACCCGCTGCAAGACCTTGCCCGTCTGCAACTCGACGCGCCGGAGTGTCGAATGACGTTCGAGCCCGGTGCTCTCGACGAGCGCGCCCTCGTGGAAGATGAGCCCCTGCGTGAATGCCTCCGGGTCGTGCGGGAAGGTGTTGACGACCTCGTAGCCGTAGAGGGTCGGGGCCGCGTTCGCGCGCGCCGCGTTGCCGTTCGCGCCCGGCGGCGCGGCGTCAACCGGCATCGAGTTCGTCTTCGTGCCGGCGCCGCAGCCCGCGCCGACGGAGAATGACGTGAGCAGAATAATGCCTAAAAGTTGTCGCATGTCTGGACGTTGCCCGCCCTCCCTTTCCGATTCCGAGGCTGAAAGCTCAAAACATTCTCTCAAGAGAAGGCGGAAAAACGAAAGCCCGCTCAACCGAAACTTGAGCGGGCTTCTTCCCCGATGATAGTTTTCGCGCGAGATTTACGCCTTAAGGGTTGCACGTCTGGTTTGACGGAGTCATCAAAAAGTAGACGCGCCCGATCCCAAAGATACAAAGGCGGCTCAACCTTCGATCTGGTCGGTGCCGGCCCAAACGTCGCTCGGTGCGGGGCCTTTCCGCAAAACATCGAGCTGAGTTTCACCGGCTCGGGCATCGACACGGAAGGCGGCTACAACACCGCCGTCTTCTCCGCGTGCACCGACACCACGACCAATCTCGTCTTCGACCTGAAAGCGACCGACACCTATCTGCAAACCGGCGATCAGGTCTTTATCGAGGGTGACCCCTTCGTGCTGGAGCCGAACCTTGCCAACTGCGCCGCCTCGAACGCTCATGGTGTCCCTTTCCGTGTCGCCGGCGGCACCGGAGGGCACACGGGGGCGACGGGCCACGGACGTTTCCACATCACAAGCAACCTGACTCCGTGTAACGGGCAGACGGTGCCGGCGCACGTCTGGTTTGACGGAGTCATCAAGAAGTAAGCGCGTCTGTCTTGCAACGCGGCTCAGCGCATAAACGAAAAGCCCGCGCGAGCTTAATATTGAGCGGGCTTTTCGTTTAAAAATAAATCCGGCGGCGACCTACTCTCCCACGCAGCTTCCCACGCAGTACCATCGGCTCTGAGAGGCTTAACTTCCGTGTTCGGGATGGGAACGGGTGTGACCCTCTCGACAAAACCACCGGAAAACTTAAAAGAGCTGAAGCCCAGAGGGCTTTGACAATCGAATAGTGAAGTTGACAGGCCAACCGCGCAAGCACTTGTTGCTCGTCAGTAAATTTTACGGTCAAGCCTAGGGACTTATTAGTACTGGTCAGCTAAACGTGTTACCACGCTTTCACACCCAGCCTATCAACGTGGTGGTCTACCACGAGTCTCACTGGCAGGTCTCATCTTGGGTCTGGCTTCACGCTTAGATGCATTCAGCGTTTATCCATGCTCCACGTAGCTACCGAGCGCTACCCCTGGCGGGATAACTCGTACACTAGAGGTGGATCCATCCCGGTCCTCTCGTACTAAGGACAGATTCCCTCAAACCTGCTCCGCCCACACCAGATAGGGACCGAACTGTCTCGCGACGTTCTAAACCCAGCTCACGTACCACTTTAATCGGCGAACAGCCGAACCCTTGGGAGCTTCTGCACCCCCAGGATGTGATGAGCCGACATCGAGGTGCCAAACCCTGCCGTCGCTGTGGACGCTTGGGCAGGATCAGCCTGTTATCCCCGGCGTACCTTTTATCCGTTGAGCGACGGCCCTTCCATACAGAACCGCCGGATCACTAACTCCGACTTTCGTCCCTGCTCGACGTGTATGTCTCACAGTCAGGCTGGCTTATGCGTTTACACTCTACGGCTGATTTCCAAACAGCCTGAGCCAACCTTCGAGCGCCTCCGTTACTCTTTAGGAGGCGACCGCCCCAGTCAAACTACCCGCCTGATAGTGTCCCTGCCCCGGATGACGGGGCTAGGTTAGAACGCAGACATGCACAGGGTGGTATCTCACCGTTGCCTCACCGGCCCCCGAGAGGACCGTTTCAAAGGCTCCCACCTATCCTGCGCAGCGCATGCCCGCATTCACTATCAAGTTGTAGTAAAGGTGCACGGGGTCTTTCCGTCTAGATGCGGGAAACCGGCATCTTCACCGGTACTACAAGTTCGCTGTGCCACTCGTTAAGACAGCTCCCAGATCGTTACGCCATTCGTGCAGGTCGGAACTTACCCGACAAGGAATTTCGCTACCTTAGGACCGTTATAGTTACGGCCGCCATTCACTGGGGCTTCGATTCGGAGCTTCGCCTTGCGACTAACCCCTCCTCTTAACCTTCCAGCATTGGGCAGGCGTCAGCCCCCATACGTCGTCTTCACGACTTTGCGGAGACCTGTGTTTTTAGTAAACAGTCGCCTGGGACATTTCACTGCGACCGTCCCGGAGGACGGCACCCCTTCTCCCGAAGTTACGGGGTCATTTTGCCGAGTTCCTGAACGAGTGTTCTCACAAGCGCCTTAGGATTCTCACCCCACCTACCTGTGTCGGTTTGCGGTACGGTCAGATCACAGTTATGTCGAACGAGGCTTTTCTTGGCATTTGGGGTCAGAGACTTTTTTCCGCCCCGAAGGGCGTACTTTCGTCCCCGCCTTTACCCTTATGTGGCCCGGATTTGCCTAAGCCACGGGCTATAACGGTTCAACCGGACATCCATCGCCGGTCTCTCCTACCCGGATGCGTCCCCCCACGACACTGCTACTGGTTCCGGAATTTTAACCGGATTTCCATCGACTACGCCTTTCGGCCTCGCCTTAGGTGCCGACTTACCCTGAGCAGATTAACTTTACTCAGGAAACCTTAGGTTTACGGCGCGCGGGGTTCTCACCCGCGTTATCGCTACTTATGCTGACAGAGTCTTTTCTGATCGCTCCAACGGCCCTTACGGTGCCGCTTCGCAGCTACAGAATGCTCGCCTACCATCGAAGTCTTGCGACTTCAATCCGAAGCTTCGGTGCGTGGTTTGAGCCCCGTTGTATTGTCGGCGCAGGGCTGCTTGACCAGTGAGCTATTACGCTTTCTTTAAAGGATGGCTGCTTCTAAGCCAACCTCCTGGCTGTCAGTGCTTCCCCACTTCCTTTTCCACTAAACCACGACTTGGGGACCTTAGCTGTCGGTCTGGGCTGTTTCCCTCTCGACCACGAATCTTAGCACCCGTAGTCTGACTCCCGGATATCGCTCATCGGCATTCAGAGTTTGATTGGGTTCGGTAACCCTGTGGGGCCCCTAGCCCATTCAGTGCTTTACCACCGATGGCGTCAGTCCGAGGCTAGCCCTAAAGCTATTTCGGCGAGAACGAGCTATCACGAGATTTGATTAGCCTTTCACCCCTAAGCACAGGTCATCCAAACGGTTTTCAACCCATACTGGTTCGGACCTCCACGTGGTGTTACCCACGCTTCATCCTGCCCATGCCTAGATCATCTCGCTTCACGTCCGAATACCACAGACTAAACGCCCTATTAAGACTCGCTTTCGCTTCGGCTCCGGCATCTGCCTTAACCTTGCCTGTGACATTCACTAGCCAGCTCATTATGCAAAAGGCACGCGGTCAGCCAGGACGAACCTTGGCCTCCCACTGCTTGTAAGCAAACGGTTTCAGGTACTATTTCACTCCCCTCACCGGGGTTCTTTTCACCTTTCCCTCACGGTACTGGTTCACTATCGGTCACTTCGGAGTATT
>CAVSDM010000015.1:0-215000 GCA_963726735.1 uncultured Acidobacteriota bacterium | reverse complement strand
GGCTTCGAGCGTGCCGAGCTTGCCCTTGAACGGCGTCGAAGTATTTCTCCACGAAGGCGAGCTGCGCCACCGCCGACATCTTGGCCAGCTTATCGGTCGTCGTGCCGAGGCCCTGCGCGGTGCTCTTTAAAAACTGTATCAGGCCGGTCGCGCCGATGCCGTTCTGGATGGAGGGGTCGAAGCGCCCGCCGGTCTCAAAGCTCATCGCGGCGAGGATGTATTCGGGCTGCGTCCCGAGGCGTTCCGCCATCTGCTCGACGGCGCCGATGAACTCGGGGGTGACGTTGGCGTTGCCTTGAACGCCCTCGATACGTGAGTAGTCGAACTTCGCGGCCATTAAGAGTCTCCTTCGGGAAGATTAAGTAAGACCGTCTGAGCCGTCTGCGGAGGCAGGCGTTCAGCCTGTAAAGCCGTGCGGTGTAAGTTCGCTTGCCGGATTACTTCGGCTTATTCGTCCTGGGTATTTCGCCGAGCGCTTCGACCTTCAAGAGGCCGCGCTCGTTGATGTAGGTCTTGAACTTCAAGTCTTTGGGCTCGCCCTCGCTCTGCACGCGGATCGTGAAGGTCTTGGCGTCGCCCTTCCCCTCGACGCGCAGCGGCAGGAAGCCGTTCACGTCGGGGCTGCGGTAGGCCGTGTAGTGCTCCTGCCTGTCCTTGTCGTAGCCGAGGACGTAGATGCGGTCGAAGTCCGAAGTGTCGGTGCCCGCCGGGTTGTTCGCGCTGCTCTTCTCAAGGATAACCCAACTGCCCGGGCGCGTCTCCTTGGCGGCGTCCTTGTCCTTCGGGCTCGACTGCTGCGCGGCCGACTCGTCGCCGTCGAGCCGCTGCCACGCGACGAACTCGCGGCCCGTCCGGTAGAAGATGATGTCGCTCGGGACGGTCAGCTCGACCTGCTTGCCGAAGACCCAGCCGGCGGGCGCGGGCGAGATTGAGGACGGGAGCCGGACTTTGTACCAGAGTTCGTCAACCTCCTCGGGCTCCTTCTCCTCCTCTTTCTTCCCGCGCTTGGCGGCTCCGGACTGGGCGGTGCCGGCCTTGGGCACGTCGTCGCTCTCGGTCGCCTCCTGCGACTTCGGGCGCGGCACGCGCTTCCAGCCCATGATGTCGAAGCGCGAGCCGCTTTCGAGCTTGAAGAGGATGTTGTCGGTGCCGCTGCGGTCGGGCGAGAAGCGGATGTTGGTGCTGGCGCGGAGTTGGCCGGCGGCCTGCGGCGGGATGTCGCCGTCCTCGCGCGCGAGGCGGCGCGAGCGCTCGATCATCTCGTGCGAGATGACGTTGCGCGCCTCGATCCAGCCCTCGATGGGCTCGGCGTCGCGCGTGCGCACGTGGAGCCAGCGCTCGCTCGTGTCGGGCACGGTGACCGAGTCCATGATGTCGAGTTCGTCGCCGCGGACGACCTCTTTCAAGTCCGCGGCGACGACCGCGGACGAACTCCTCACCTGCGCCCTGCGCGCAATGACGACGCCCATCTCCTCCTTGGCGGCGAGCGAGCTGCACGCGGAAGAGACGAATAAGAGAAGGAGGGTCGAAACAAACTTTATGGACTTCATGCTGGGTCGAAGTGTTTCAAGGGTCTGGAATCGGCGGAGAAGAAACGTCGTCGGGCGGGCACGCGAGGCGACCGCCTCATCGAACTTTTACTGCGACGCGCGCTTTCTCAAACGCTCGTGGAGCTTGCGAGACTCCGCGTCCGGTCGCTCATTGTAACCCAACTTGCGGAGTAATTCC
Organism: uncultured Acidobacteriota bacterium; assembly: GCA_963726735.1. Taxonomy (GTDB): domain Bacteria; phylum Acidobacteriota; class Blastocatellia; order Pyrinomonadales; family Pyrinomonadaceae; genus QHXN01. The sequence continues at coordinate 213,272 of CAVSDM010000015.1, read as the reverse complement.
CGCTGCGCCGAGTCGAGCGCGCCGGAGACGCCGACGTGCGTGCGCGCACCGCCCGGCTCGACCCTCAGGCCGAAGGGCTCGATGAGTGACGGCAGCGTCATCTCCGTGCTCCCCTCCACGTAGCGCTCGACGAAAGGTGCGCATGCCTCCCGTCGAGCCGAGGATCTGGACGAGCGCGCGGTTGCCGTCCGCCGGCGGGTTGCCGCGCGCGTGGCGGCGGAACAGCTCGCGGTAGACATCGGTGAGAGAGTTTTTGCCCCCCGTCTGGCGCATGAGCGTGAGGTCGTAGAGGAAGTGCGACGAGCATCCCCTTGTGATAGACGAGCGCGCCGCTGCCCGCGAAGCGCCGCTGCGAAACCTCCGGCAGCGAAACCTCGCGCGGGCCGCGCGCGCGCCTATAAGAGTCGTAAGCGTTGCCCAGCGCGTTCAGGTAGTCGTGAAAGGTCAACTGCCCGCGCCTCATCCCGGCGCGCAGCGCTACGTAGTTGGTGAAGCCTTCGTAGAACCAGTCGTACTCGCCTTCGAGCGCGAGCCCGTTCGGCACCCAGAGGTGAAACAGCTCGTGCGTCAGCGCGCCGTCGAGCTGCGCTTTGGCGGCGAGTTTTGAGGGCAGACGCCCCGAGACGAGCACGACCGTCGAGCCCCTGCGTCTCCGCGCTCCAGAGGTTCGCGCGCCGCGCCCGTCTGCGGCAGCGGCAGCAGCACGACGGTCGGGCTCCGACGCGGCGAGCCGCCCGCCATCTCCTGGTGAATTTTGAGAATCTCTGCGGCCGAGTCGGCGGCCTCCTCCTCGGTGAAGGCCCAGTCGCCCGCCGTCACGAGCGTGAACGACAAAGACCCCGCGCGCCCACGCCGCTCCTTCAGGTCTCGGCCGACGGCGAAGACGGCGCGCTCGGCGTCGGCGACCTCGAACGCGCCGGCCGCGTTGCGCGCCTCGGCCGTCGAGACCTGCCAGCCGGCGGGGATGGAGAGTTCCACCTTCGCGCTCTTGAGCGGCACGGGCAGAAGGTCTGCGAGCATGAGAAGGCCGCGGTCGGCCGTCGAGCCAGGAGACGTGCGAGGAGTCTGAGACGAAGGCCGGCGGGTCGAGCCTGAAGTCGTATGCGAAACGCGAGGCGGGGGCCGCGGCCGAGAACTCTCCCGGCGCGAGTCTCCTGACGGCGACCGCGGCCCCGTCTTCGCCGAACAGTTGAAAGTTTTCGACGCGCTCGGCGAGCCCGGCCGCGCTCCCGTAGAAGTTGCGAATCGACCACGCAGTCGCCGCCTCACCCCTCCGCCCTTCGATACGGACGCGCGCAGGCGTGCCGGGCAAGACCTTAATCTTCACGTCGAGCGCCTGCGCGCGCCGCGTCGTGCGCGGATACAGAGAAGAGACGAAGCAGAGGCTAAAGAAAATGAGGGAAGCCTTCGACGCGGCTTCCCTCCCCCACTTGATTCCAGGCGGTGTGAACATTTGGCGAGAGCATTTAAGCATATCAGGCCCGCCAAGCGCGATGACTCGATCCGCTTATCAGAAGTAGCGGATGGTGTAGCTGAAGCGCATGCCGCGGCCGATCTCGGGCGCGAGGTCTTTGATGAACGAGAGGTGGTTGCGGTAGAGGCGGTCGCCGAGGTTGAAGGCGTTGACCGAGAAGACCTGCGCGTAGTGCGGGCGCGCGATGGTGTAGGAGGCCGACCAGGTCGAAGAGCGCGTAGCCGGCCGTCCGCGTCTCGGTCGGGAAGATGCGGTCCTGGTCTTTGACGAAGACCGCCTCCGGCTTCACGTTGAAAGCCTTGTAGCGCCAGTCGAGCCCGACGCGCGCGCGCATCGGCGGGATGCGCGGCAGCGGCGTCCCCGTCTCCTTCAACTGCGCGTTGACGTAGTCGTACCCGAGGTTGACCCAGAGGTTCTCGTGCGCCGCGAAGTCGAAGCTCAGCTCCGTGCCGGTGAAGCGGCTGTCGGCCTGGTCGTAGACGCGCCTCGATGAGGTTGTCCTCGATCTCGCCGGTCGGCGCGAGGAAGACGAAGTCCTTGATGTTGTAGTAGTAGAAGTTCGCCACGCCGCGCACGCGCTTCGAGTCGTGGCGCAGCGAGAAGTCGATGCCGTCGTTGCGCTCGCGCGTGAGCGAGGGGTTGCCGATCTCGAAGGTCAGGTTCCCGACGTGCGGCCCGTTGTTGTAAAGCTCTTCGAGCGCGGGCGCGCGGTACGAGTGCGTGTAGTTGGCGACGAACGCGCCCTCCTTCCACAGCCCCACGCGCACGCCCGCCGCGCCCGAGAAGCCCGTGAAGGAGCGTTCGAGCGCGCCGTCGGGGTTGTAACCGTTGTGCTCGACGCGCCCGCCGAGTTGGAACCTGACGCGCTCGAAGTCTATCTCCTGAATGCCGAAGACCGCGAAGTTGTTCTGGATCGTCGGCGGCGCGAGCGCTCTCCGCGCCGACCGAGTGTAGTCGCGGCGGAAGCCGGAGAAGCCCCAACTCCCCGAGAAGCGCCCACGTCTTGTGCTGGTCGAAGACGCCGCGGAACATGAAGTTCTTGTTGCCGAAGTGCGTGCCGACCTCTTCGCCTTCAAGCTCGTCGTGCGCGTAGTCGCTGTAGTCGAGCGTCAAGCGGAAGCCGTTGACGAAGCCGCCGAGGTCGCGCCAGCCGCCGTTGAACTTGAAGTCGTGGCGCCGCGCCTTGATGGAGACGTCGGAGCCCGTCTCCTCGCCGCCCGACTCGAAGAAGGAGGCGAAGGGGATGCCGTAGCGGCGTCGGTCGTAGCCGTAGGTGAAGCTGGCGAAACCCTTGTCGCCGTAGTGGCCGAAGCCGAGCGTGCCGTTCGCGTCGCGCGTGAACGACTGCTCGATGCGCCCGAGCGGCGTGTCGTAGTCGCCCGTGCGCTGCAAAGTGCCGTTGCCCCAGAACATCCACTTGCCCGTGCCGTATTCGAGCCCGCCGCTCGCGCCGCCCTGGTTGTTCGTCGTCCCGCCGACGCCCGTGAAGTAGCCGCGCCAGCCCTCGTGCGCGTAGTCGTGGCCCGTCACCGCGTTGACGACGCCGCCGACGGCGCTGCTGCCGTAGAGCAGCGTGGCCGGGCCTTTGACGACTTCGAGCCGTTCGAGCGAGAGCACGTCGATGGGCTCGGCGTGGTCGCCCGACTGCGAGCCGAGTGAGCCGGTCGAGGCGCCGTCCTGCGTGACCTGAGCACGCGGTCGCCGTCGAAGCCGCGGACGACGGGGCGCGCGGAGCCGGGGCCGAAGCTGCGCTTGGCGATGCCGGGCTCCTTGTCGAGCACCTCGCCGATGGAGGTGTGGCTCTCCTGCGCGAGCGTGAGCGCGTCCACCGTGTTGACGGACTGGAACGACTCGAAGACAGACTGCTCGCTGCCCGTCGCCGTGACGGTCACCTCCTCCTTGAGGCCGGCGAGGCGCAACGTTGAAGTCGAGCGTCGCCGCGGCGCCGCCCGCGGTGACGCGCACCTGCTGCGCCTGGTCGGGGAAGCCCTCCATGTGGGCGAGGATGGTGTAAGTGCCCGGCGGGACGTTCTGGAACTCGTAACGCGCCGTCCTCGTCGGTCTCGACCGAGCGCTTCAACTGGACGAGGTTGACGATGACGTTGTGGAGCGGCGTGCCGCCGTCGGACAGGATGATGCGACCGCGAATCGAACCGCCGCTCGACGGCGCCTGTCCGAAGAGTCCGCCGGCGAAACCGCCCTCGCGTAAGCGCGCGCGCGGGCGAAACTAATGTCGAGACCGTGAGTATCGAGACGATGACGAATCTAAGAGAACGCATAATATTTCCCCTTCAAAAACTGTCCCGGGCCGTCGAATGAATCGGGAAGGGCTCACGCCCGCGGGCCGCGTTCGAGTGCGACGCGGGCGGACGCTTGAGCCTTCGCGCGATTCCAACGGCGAAGCCGACCGCGTTCGGGCGCAGACCGCAAGCGCGGACGTGCTCTTTTATGAATGCGGATTGAAAATCAGGACAGGATTGAGGGTGGCGCGCGACCCTGCCGGAGCAGAAGGGTGCGCGGCGCGTGCGGCTACTTCGTGAAGGTGTGCGTGGCCGGGCGTCCCGGCGGGCGGCGGGGCGAGGACGAGGGTCGCGTGCTGTAGGTCTGTGACGAAGTTGCGCTGAAGCCTGCACAGCAGACACTGCTTCTCGTCGCCGCCGAGAGGCGCGCGCTCGCCGCGCTCTTCCCCGTTCTGGAGGGCGACCCGCGCGCGGCCCAGCGCCGGCCTGCGGGAGACGGTGGAAGTGAGTCGCGCCGGCGACGAAGGCGTGCGCCGTCAGTACGAGCAGCAACAGACCCGCCGCCGCGCGCGACCGCACAAACTTCTGCACCTGACTGCTCAGCTTCTCGCCCAAAACCTTTAGACGTTACCTGACTGGAAGAGTCTCGACGGTGAACTATAGCACCACGACCTGCTTAGATGAAGCGTGACCGCACGCGCTTTGCCCCGACCCTCGACGGAGAGGAACCTGCGCGGCCGTTTTCGCGTATTTTTGGAGGAAATGCACAGGCTCGGACGGTTCGAGAAGGCAAGTTCGAACGTTGACACGCCGCTCAATGCGCCGATAGAATGTCTGTCCTGAACAAGGGGCAGGCGCGCAAACTCCGGAGGAATCGGCTGTGACTCTGACTTTCATCAAGATCATCACTCATCACGCTCGCCTTCATCTTCGGCCTCCTCTTCTTCGGGCGCTTCCTGTTCTAAACTGCCCGGATGACTCACATGAGACCGGCCGGCGCAGCGCGGCCCCGCGCCGACGGCCGCCGCCATCAACTCCTACTCGCCGCCGCCCTCTTTCTTCCGCTTCTCTTCTCGAACCATAACTGTTTCGCACAGGAGCCGACGCCGACGCCCGCCGAGGACGAGGAGGTCGTCAGCGTCCGCACGGACCTTGTCGTCGTTCCCGTCTTCGTCACCGACGGGCGCGGCCGCCGCGTCTCGGGACTCACGCAGAGCGACTTTCAAGTTCGACGACAACGGCCGTCCGCGTCGAGACGAGTTACTTCGCCGCGGGCGCCGAGCAGCGTCGCGCTCCTCTTCCTGCTCGACGCTTCGGGCAGCACGCGCGAGACCATCACGCAGCAGCGCGAGACGGCGCTCGCGCTCTTCTCGCACTTCGGCGCGCGCTCGCACGTCGCCGTCATGCAGTTCCGCGAGCGCGCGGAGCTGACGCAGGCCTTCACGCGCGACCTGCGCGCCGCGCCGCAAGCTTTTCAGATAGCCTCGCTCGCCCGACCGGCGCACCGCCATCTTCGACGCCGCCCGCGACGCCGTCCGCGCCTTCGCCGCGCAGGGGCGCAGCGCGGCCGAGCGCCGCATCGTCGTCCTCATCAGCGACGGCCTCGACACGGCGAGCGACACGCGCGCCCGCCTCCGTCGTCGAACGAGGCGAACGCCGCGGGCGTCTCCTTCTACGTCATACACCTGCCGCTCTACGCGCCGCGCGACGGGCGTCTCGCCGCGCGCACGCCCGCCAAAGGCTTCCGCGATCTGGCCGAGAAGACCGGCGGGCAGTTCTTCGTCGTCGGCGACGCGCGCTCCTCGCTCGACCCGCGCGCCGAGCACGACCTCGGCCCCATCTTCCGCGCCATCGCCGAAGACCTACAGAGCCAGTACGTCCTCGGCTACCACGCCGACGCCGCGGGCGCGGAGCCCGGCACGCACCGCGTCGAAGTGCGTCTCAACTCCCCGCGCGACCGCAAGCTCCGCGTTCGGCAGTTGCGCGAGAGCGTACGAGTCGAAGCGCTGACCCGGCCCCGGCATGACACGCGAGCGCGCCGGGTTGCTCTACAATCTGCCTTCCGCTCTTGACACCCGAATCTTCTTTTCACGGACATATGAACGAACAGAACACGGAAGGTCTCAGACACATCCGCCGGGCGCTTTTGAGCGTCTCGGACAAGACGGGGCTCGTCGATTTCGCGCGCGCTCTGCGCGAGTTCGGCGTCGAGCTGCTCAGCACCGGCGGCACGGCGAAGGCCCTGCGCGAGGCGGGCCTGGACGTGCGCGACGTGTCGGACGTGACCGGCTTCCCCGAGATGCTCGACGGCCGCGTCAAGACGCTCCACCCGCGCATTCACGGCGGCATCCTCGCCGTCCGCGACAACCCCGAGCACGCGCGCGCGCTCGAAGAGCACGGCATCGGCCCCATCGACATGGTCGTCGTCAACCTCTACCCCTTCGAGCAGACCGTCGCCCGCGAGGGCGTCACGCTCGAAGAGGCCGTCGAGCAGATCGACATCGGCGGCCCCGCGATGGTTCGCTCCGCCGCGAAGAACTTCCGAGACGTGGCCGTCGTCGTCTTCGCCCGAAGTCTACGCGGAGTTGACTGAGGAGCTGCGACGCAACGGGCGGCGCGCTCTCACTCAAGACGCGCTCGCGGCTCGCGCTCGAGCGCTTTCGACGCACACGTCGGGCTACGACCGCGCCATCTGCCCGCTACCTGCTCGAAGCTGCTGCCGAACGACTCGGGTGAGGACGCCGGCAACTCGTCAAAGCGCGTTCACCATGCACCGAACTCGTCAAGACGGTAGCGACCGAATCCAGCTCGACGCCTGACGGGTCGGCCCCGACTGAACGTCAATTTCCGTCTTGAGAAACAGTCAGACCTTCGCTACGGCGAGAACCCGCACCAGAAGCGCCGCGCTCTACTACGACGGGCGACGCGAGACAGGCATCGCGCAGGCCGAAGCTGCTCGGCGGCAAGGAGATGTCCTTCAACAACTACGTGGACGCCGACGCGGCGTGGCAGCTCGTGTGCGACTTTGAAGAGACGGCGTGCGCCATCATCAAGCACATGAACCCTGCGGGCGTGGGCACGGCCGCGGCGCTAGAAGAGGCGTACCGGCGCGCGCTCGCCACCGACCCGGTCTCGGCCTTCGGCGGCATCGTCGCCTTCAACCGCACTGTTGACGAGGCCGCGGCGCGCGCCGTCACGGAGATTTTCACAGAGGTCGTCGTCGCGCCCGGACTTCGACGACGCCGCGGTCGAAGTTCTGAAGTCGAAGAAGAACCTGCGCATCCTCCGCGCGGGCGAAGTGCGAGAGCCCGGCGGGCCTGGACCTCAAACGCGTCACGGGCGGCATGCTCGTCCAGACGCGCGACGCGCACCGCCTCCGCCGCGAAGACCTCAAGGTCGTCACGCGGCGCGAGCCGACCGACGAAGAGTTCGACGCGCTCATGTTCGCCTGGACGGTCTGCAAGCACACGAAGTCGAACGCCATCGTCTACGCGCGCGCGGGCCAGACCGTCGGCGTCGGCGCCGGCCAGATGTCGCGCGTCGATTCCGTCCGCCTCGGCGCCATGCGCGCGCGACTCCCGGTCGAGGGCTCCGTGCTCGCCTCCGACGCCTTCTTCCCCTTCCGCGACGGGCTCGACGAGGCGGCCAGGCACGGCATCACCGCCGTCATCCAGCCCGGCGGCTCCGTCCGCGACGCTGAAGTCATCGCCGCCGCCGACGAGCACGACCTCGCGATGGTCTTCACCGGCATCAGACATTTCAGACACTGAAGCTGTCGGCTTCTGACACTTGCCCTCGCGGCGCGCAATCGTTGATACTTGCGTCACCGAAACAGGCTCTCCGACGCAAAGTTCGAGTCTTCCCGCGCGGCCTGTCATTCTCGTTTTCCGAAGGGGATTAAAGATGGCTGATCTGGAAATGTTGGACGGGCGAGGGCGGCGAGACCATCCGCTGCCGCTACTGCGGGCAGTTGAACAACGAGCGCGGCCAGACGGCGGGCAGGCGCGGTGCGGCCGCTGCCGGCTGCTGCTCTCGGACGAGCCGCACAAGAAGTTCGCCAACCTCGACAAATACTCTTACGTCCACCCGCTCGACAGCCGCGCGCTCGCCGCGCTGCGGAACATCCCGGGCATCGACAGCGCGCTCAAGAAGCTGCTCGAAGTCACGGGCGAGTCGGCCATCCGCGTCATCTTCACCGCGAGCGCCGTCAAGGTCACGCCCAAGCAGTGCCCCGACCTCTACGCCAAGCTCCAGGTCGCCTGCACCACGCTCGGCGTAGACATGCCCGAGATGTTCGTCCAGCAGAACCCCATGGTCAACGCCTTCACCGGCGGCGTTAAACGGCCGGTCATCGTCCTCCACTCGCAGCTCATCGAGCGCCTGAACGACGAAGAGGTGCTCGCCGTCATCGCCCACGAGGTCGGCCACATCCACGCCGAGCACGTGCTCTACATCACCGCGGCCGCGCCTCATCGAGGCGGTGACGCAACGCCGCCCTCGCCGCCGCCCCCATCGCCGCGCTGATCACGCAGATCGTCTCGCTGACGATGCGCTCGGCGCTGCTCGCGTGGGCGCGGCGCGCGGAACTCTCGTGCGACCGCGCGGCGCTGCTCGTCACGCAGGACGTGGACGTGATCGGCCGGACGATGATGAAGCTCTGCGGCGGGACGTTCGCGTCGAGAGATCGACTACGAGCAGTTCCTCGTGCAGGCGCGCGACTTCCAGAAGAACTACGACGAGAAGGCGCTCGACCGCTTCTGGGCCGACATCATCAACGCCGGGCTGACGCACCCCTTCCCCGTCTGGCGCGTCGCCGAAATCCTGAGCTGGGTCGAGAGCGGCGAGTACGCGCGCGTCCTGAGCGGCGAGCCCGCGAGCGCCGCCGCATGACGAGAAGGATGAGGACGTTCGTCCCGACAGTCGTCATCCTTCTCTTCCTCGCCCCTGCGGGCGCGCACGCACAGACGCAGGAAGACCCGTGCGACCCCGAGGCGCAACGTTCGACGCAGTTGATGGCCTGCGCCGAGAGGAAGTTCAGAGAGGCCACGGCCGAGTTGAAGCGCGTGAGGGCGGAACTCTACGAAGACCTTGAGCCGCGTTCACGCGTGAAGCTCCGCGCGGCCGAGCGACGGTGGCTCGGCTACCGAAAGTCGAACTGCGACACCGAAGCCTCCATCTACGAAGGTGGGACCATCCAGCCACTCATCCAACTGCAATGCATGGCGCGCGTGACGCTGGAACGCGCCGGCGAGCTGAGGGCGCAGATTAAAACACTCCACGGCACGGACTGAAGATGAAGACGCGAAACATCATGCTCTGCGCCCTGCTCGCGCCGCTGCTCCTGACGGCGGCGGCGGCGGGCGCGAAGACGCAGAAGCAGCGGCCGATTCAACCCTGCGAGGAGCGCGGCTCGCAGGCCGAGGCGAGCGGGTGCGCGCACCGCGAGTTTCAGGCCGCCGACGCCGAGCTGAACAAGGCTTACGGCCGTCTGGCCGGCATCCTCGACGCGGAGGAGAAGGCGCTGCTGAAGGAGGCGGAACTCGTCTGGATCAAGTACCGCGACACGAACTGCACGTTCGAGTCCTCACAGTACGCGGGCGGCACCATGCGCCCCATGATCGAGTCCTTCTGCCTGACCCGCGTGACCAAGGCGCGCACCGCCGAGCTGAAAGAACAGTACGAACTCCGCTCACAGTAACTACGAGGTGTCTCTCCGATGCTGCTTGAGAACAAGAATCGGAATCATCTTCGGCGTGGCCAACAAGCGCTCCATCGCGTGGGCGACGGCGCAGGCTTGTCTGGAGGCGGGCGCGCAACCTCGCCTTCTCGTACCAGAACGAGCGCCTGCGCGAGAACGTCGAGGGGCTGACCACGGGGACGGGCTCGCCGCTCGTGCAGTGCGACGTGTCGAACCCGGCGGAGGTCGCGTCGGCCTTCAACGCCGTCCGCGAGAAGTTCGGCCGGCTCGACTTCCTCGTCCACAGCCTCGCCTTCGCCCCGCGCGAGGCGCTCGAAGGCGAGTACGTCGCCACGACGCGCGAGGCGTTCCTGACGGCGCTGGACGTGTCGGCCTACTCGCTCGCGGAGCTGGCGCGCGCCGCCGCGCCTCTGATGACGGAGGGCGGGAGCATCGTCTCGATGACCTACTACGGCGCCGAGAAGGTCGTCGCCAACTACAACGTGATGGGCGTGGCGAAGGCCGCGCTCGAAGCGAGCACGCGCTACCTCGCCTCCGACCTCGGCAAGCAGAACATCCGCGTCAACACGGTCAGCGCCGGCCCCCTCAACACGCTCGCCGCGCGCGGCGTCGGCAACCTGAACGTGATGCTGCGCCACCACGCCGAGCGCGCGCCCCTGCGCCGCAACGTCGAGGCGCGCGAGGTCGGCAACGCCGCCCTCTTCCTCCTCAGCCCGCTCTCCTCCGGCATCACCGGCGAAGTCCTCCACGTGGACTGCGGCTTCAACATCATGGCCTTCTGACTAGTAGGACGAACGACAGACTCGACGTACCTATGGCGAGACACAGAAGAGGTCGCGCAGGGCCGGCAGGTGACGCAGGACGAGCAACTGCTCGAAACGCCGCGCGCGGACGAGTTCACGCACACGGACACGTGGCGCGTCTTCCGCATCATGGGCGAGTTCGTGGAGGGGTTCGACGACCTGGCGACGGTGACGCGCGGCGTCGCCATCTTCGGCTCGGCGCGGACGCCCCCCGACAACCCTTTCTACGCGGCGGCGCAGGAGACGGCGGCGCTGCTCGCCAAGGCGGGCTACGCGATCATCACGGGCGGCGGCCCCGGCATCATGGAGGCCGCCAACCGCGGCGCGTTCGAGGCGGCGGGCGCCTCCATCGGCTGCAACATCGAGCTGCCCTTCGAGCAGGCGCCCAACCCCTACCAGACGCGCTCGCTCAAGTTCAAATACTTCTTCGTCCGCAAGACGATGTTCGTCAAGTACAGCAACGCCTTCGTCATCTTCCCCGGCGGCTACGGCACGCTCGACGAGCTGTTCGAGGCGCTCACGCTCATCCAGACGCGCAAGATCAACAACTTCCCCGTCATCCTCTTCGGCTCCGACTACTGGCGCGGGATGCTCGAATGGCTCGAAGGCGCGATGCTCAAGTCCAAATACATCGGGGCCGAAGACCGCGGCCTGCTCCACCTCACAGACTCGCCCGCCGAAGTGGTCGAGATCATCCGCCGCAGTCAGGACACGCTGAGCAAGGTCAACCACGACGTTTATGATATTTGAGAGTAGGCAGTAGGCGGATGGCAGTAAGCAGTTAAAGGCAAGTGGCCTTTAACGCAACAGGTAGAAAAGAATCGTGGGCGGCGAGTCGTTAATCTCGCCGCCCACGATTCTTTTAAACCGTATTTGTCTTAACTGCCTACTGCCATCTGCCTACTGTTCCAACGGCGGCTGCGGCGTGGGCGCGGCCCGTTCGGCGGACGGGCGGCGCGAGACGAGGGGCGGGAAGGCGTTGGAGGTGAGCCATTCGAAGTAGGGCGCGGAGACGTGCGCGACGGGGACGGCGAGGATTTCAGGCGTGTCGTAGGTGTGGAGCGAGCGCACCTCGCGCTCCAGTTCGTCGAAGCAGGCGGCGGTCGTCTTCGCCAGCAGCAGGAACTCGGGCGCGCGATGCACCTCGCCCTTCCAGCGATAGATCGACTCCATCTGCGGCATGATCTGCACGCACGCCGCGAGGTGCGCCCCGACCAGCATCTCGGCCAGACGCGACGCCTCCTCCTGACTCCCCGCCGTCAGCAGCACCACAATCGCCGCCGAACTCGCCTCAGCCACGATGAACCTCCTCGCAGGAGCGTGAAGCGTGAACCGTAACCCGTGACAAGAAAGAACTGTCTTTCGCTCGTCGCGGTTTAAGGTTCGCGGTTTACGCTCTCGTCATCATCTTCTTCATCACCTTCTTCATCATCTTCCTCTTCCGTCGCGCCGGTGAGCGGCGTGGTGTCGCCGCCGAAGAAGGAGTCGTAGAGTTCGCGCGCGCGGTCGAAGTCGCGCTCGTCGACGAGCACGAACGCGCCGGGCGAGGCCGACGAGAGCAGCGGCGAGAACGCGTCGAGGCCGCCCGACTGGACGGCCGCGCGGATCCCGTTCTGCTGGAGAATATCGGCCACCATCTCGGCCTCGGCCGGCGAGCCGAGTTGTGCAGAGGGACGAAGCGCGCCTCGCTGTTGTCGTGCAGGGTGTTCTCGGGCGTCAGCCGCTCGACCAAATCCGACGCCGTCGTCAGCGCAGGTCGTGATTCCCTCCTCGTACTCCGACTCGCAAACAGGACAGAACATCCGAAAGCCCCCCGGGATTAAGTTGATGGGAAAACTGTAGGTCGGGGGGATTATAAGGCCGTGAGCCGTAAACCGTGAAACCGTGACCAGAGAGGATAAGGTTCTTCCTCCGGTCACGGTTTACGGTTCACGACTCACGGTTTTCAGGCGCCGGCGGCGCGCTCGAAGGGGATTTCCTCGAAGTGGGTCATGCGCTTGAACTCGCGGAAGCGCTGGTTGATCTCTTCGTGCGTGAGGCGGCGGACGCGCTCGGTGCCGAACTCCTCGACGTTGAAGGAGGCCATGACCGAGCCGAAGATGATGGCGCGGCGCAGCGTCTCGTCGTCAACCGTCTCGTGGCTGGAGAGGTAGCCCATGAAGCCGCCGGCGAAGGTGTCGCCCGCGCCCGTCGGGTCGAAGACCGATTCGAGTGGGTAGGCCGGGATGGCGAAGTAAGAGTCCTGCGTGAACATCGCCGCGCCGTACTCGCCGCGCTTGATGACGAGCGCGCGCGGGCCCCACGAGAGGATTTTGCGCGCCGCCTTAATCAGGTTCGGCTCCTTCGAGAGCATGCGCGCCTCGGCGTCGTTGATGATGACGACATCGACCACGCTGATGGCGGCCTCGACCTGCTCGGGGACGGACGTGATCCAGTAGTTCATCGTGTCGAGCGCGACCAGTTCGGCCCCGCGCACCTGCTCGCGCACCTCGCTCTGCAACTCCGGCTGGATGTTGCCGAGGAAGACCATGCGCGAGCGCTTCGACTCCTCGGAGAGCTTCGGCTTGAAGTCCGCGAAGACGTTGAGCTGCGTGTCGAGCGTGTGCGCGGTGTTGAGGTCGAAGTCGTAGCGCCCGCTCCAGAAGAAGGTCTTGCCGCCCTCGACGCGCTCCAGGTCGTCCGTGTTGATGCCGCGTTCTTCAAACACGGCCATCTCCTCCGCGCCGAAGTCGCCGCCGACGACGCCGACCACGCGCACGTCCGTGAAGAAGCTGGCCGACAGCCCGAAGTGCGTCGCCGACCCGCCCAACATCCTTTCGCGCTTACCGAACGGCGTCTCGACCGCGTCGAACGCCACCGAACCAACCACGAGCAATGACACCTTGATGAGTTCTCCTGCTGTGTGAAATGAAATAGCTTATGCTACCGAGGCGTCTCGGCCTTCGGCTTCGCCTCGCCGAGTCGCGAGAGGGCCTCCCGAGCCTCCTTGAGGAAGTCGCTCTTGGGGTAGTCGTTGACGAGGCGCGTCAGGTAGTCGCGCGCCGTCACGCGCATGTTCTCGGGCGAGAACTCCTCGGCCTTCTCGGGCGTGGAGGCGGGCGGCTTCTGCTTGCCCTTGCCCTCGGAGAGGTAGAGGCTGCTCATGCCCGCGATGTAGAGCACCTCGTCGATCTTGTAGAAGTCGGGGTAGCCCGCGGCCAGCTCCTCGCACCGCTTGAAGGCCGCGTAGTACGCCTTCTTGTTCTTGAAGTAGTGGCGCGCGACCTCCAGCTCGTGCTTCGCGGCCTTCTCCGACTCGATGTCCCTCACGGTCGAGGGGTCCGGCCCCGCCGCCACCGCGCCCGACTGCGCCCGCGCCCCGGACGCCAGGCCGAGCGCCAAAGCGATACCGCAAATCGTAAGCGTAAAGTCTCCTCATAAAAACACCTCTTTCAATGCCGACAGCTTACTGCTTCCGGTACTTTTTGATGATGGCATCGAGCTTCTTCGTTGTCGCCTCGGGCCAGAGTTCGGGCGGCGTGAAGATGGCGTTCTTGATGGCGGAGCCGCAGGCGCAGGCGCGCTCGGCCGTCGCCAGACGCCGCACGGCCTCGCGCATGATGACCTGCGCGTTGCGAACGTTCTTGTTGAGGTACTCGACCACCGCCTCGACCGAGACGGCGTCGTGCGCCTCGTGCCAGCAGTCGTAGTCGGTGACGAGCGCCAGCGTCGCGTAACAGATTTCGGCCTCGCGCGCCAGCTTCGCCTCCTGCAAGTTCGTCATCCCGATGATGTCCATCCCCCACGAGCGGTAGACGTTCGACTCGGCCTTCGTCGAGAACGCGGGCCCCTCCATGCAGAGGTACGTGCCGCCGCGATGCACCTTCACCTCCGCCGCGCCGCAGGACGCTTCCAGCACGTCGCCCAGGTCGTGACAGACCGGGTGCGCGAACGTGATGTGGCCGACGATGCCCTCGCCGAAGAAGGTCGATTCGTGCGCGCGCGCGCGGGTGCGGTCGAAGAACTGGTCGGGGATGACCATGTCGAGCGGCGCGTACTGCTCCTGCAAAGAGCCGACGGCCGAGGCCGAGAGTATCCGCTCGACGCCGAGCAGCTTCATAGCGTAGATGTTGGCGCGGAACGGCAGCTCCGTCGGGAGGTGCTTGTGCCCGCGGCCGTGGCGCGGCAGGAAGGCCACGCGCTCGCCTTCGAGCGTGCCGACGATGAAGGCGTCCGACGGCGGGCCGAACGGCGTCTCGACCGACACCTCCTCCACGTCCTTCAACTCCGGCATCTGGTAGAGGCCGCTGCCCCCGATAATGCCGATCTTCGCGGTCGTCATGTGCGTTTCACCTTAAACTGTTTCAAGTTGTTCGCCCACCGCGCGCAGCCGTCCGCCCTCCTCGACGACGCGCGCGAGCGGCTCGGCGGGGTCGTGGTAGAAGAGGCAGAGCCAGCCCTCGCGCGCGGCCTGCGGGAGGAGACGGCGCTTGGCCTCGACCGTCTCGACGGGGTAGAGGTCGTAGCCCATCACCCACGCCAGCGGCACGTGCGCGCGCGTCGGCACGAGGTCGGCGAAGCCGTAGAGCGTCCGGCCGCCGCGCTCAAGCCGCACGCACTGCATCGTGCGCGAGTGGCCGGGCACGGTCTCCATGCTCAAGCCCGGCAACGACCTCGTAGTTGTCGTCTTTAAGCTCCAACTGCCCCGACTCCGCGAGCGGCCGCCAGTTCTCGGGCAGGTAGCTCGCGCGGTCGCGCTCGTGCGGCGCCTCGGCGTGTTCGTACTCGGAGCGCGAGACGAAGTAGCGCGCGTTGGGGAACGCGGGGACGAGCGCGCCCCGACGCGTCGAGCGTGGTGTTGCCGCCCGCGTGGTCGAAGTGCAGGTGCGTGTTGACGACGATGGAAACGTCCTCGGGGCGGAAGCCCGTGCGCGCGCGGAGGGTCTCGGCGAGGCTCGGGCCGGGGCTCGACGCCGTACATCTCGCGCTGGCGCGGCGACCACTTGTCGCCCATGCCCGTCTCGACGAGGACGCGCTCGCCCGCGGCCTCGACGAAGAGACAGTTGGCGTTGAGCGTGACGCGGTTCTCCTCGTCGGGCGGGGCGACGCGCTGCCAGAGGGCGCGCGGCACGACGCCGAACATCGCGCCGCCGTCCAGACGGAACTCGCCGCCGGGCACGACCTCGACGCGGTAGTCGCCGAACTGCACAAAGCCTCCGCGCGCTCGCTTACTTCTTCTTGCCGGACGCGCCCTTGGGCTTCGCGCCGCCCGACGGCTCGGCGTCCTCCGCGGCCGGAGGCGGAGGGGGTCCACCCGGACCCGCGCCGCCGCCCATGTCGCCGTGCGGCGAGCCCATGCCCGGGGGCATCTGCGGCGGCGTCTCGGGGGCCTTGACGGGGAAGTCCTCGGGCACCTTGATGTTGGTGCGCTTGGCGATCTCCTCGACTTCCTTCTTCGTCTTCTCCTCGATGATCGCCTCCTTGGCCGTGTCGCGCGGCGACTTCGGCGGGGCGAAAGGGTTCTGGCTCGGGCCCGCGCTCGGCTTAATCAGGATGTGGCGCGCGTGAATCTGCTCCTCGGGCTGCCCGCCCTTGGCGCGTCGCCCTCGGCCATCGGGTTCGGCTCGCTCTTGCCCTGGCGCGTCCCGAGCCGCTGGATGACGTGGAAGCCGAACGAGCTTTCGACGACATCGCTGATCTCGTTGTCCTTCAGCGCGAAGGCCGCGTCCTCGAACGCCTTGACCATGCGCCCGCGGCCGAACCAGCCGAGGTCGCCGCCGCTCTCCTTCGCGCCCGGCTCGTCGGAGTTCTCCTTCGCCAGCTTGTCGAAGTCTTCGCCGGCGCGCGCGCGCTTCAGGATGTCTTCGGCCTTCTGGCGCGCGAGCTTCGGGTCCATCTCCGGGTGGTCGGCGAAGTACTTGTTAATCTCGTCGTCGGTCGGCTCAAGCTTCTTCGTCAGCTCGTTCGAGTAGATGCGGCTGAGCGCGACGGCCTGCTGGAACTGTATCTGGAGCTGCGTGGCGCGGTCGCGCTCGACGCCGGCGGCGCGCCCCTTCTCGCGCCATCAGCGACATGGGCGCCCACTGCTGGCGGAACTGCTCCTTGACCTCGTCGGTGATGGGCTGACTGTCGGGCACGAGCCCGATCTGCTTGAGGTCTTCGAGGTACTGGTCGGCCTGCTGCGTGTTCTTCGGGTCCTTGAGGTAGGCTTCGATCTCTTCCGGCTTCGGTCGATAGTCTTCGGGCTTGGCGTTGGCGTCGCGCTGCTTCTTGGCGTACATCTGCGCGACGACGAGCATCTTCATCGCTTCGAGCTGGCGCTTGACCTCGGGCTTGTCGGCGATGCCCTTCTCGCGCGCCTCGGCGGCGACGGCGAGAATCTGCTTGATGTCCTCGGAGAGTTTCTTGCGCTCCTCGGGGCTGGAGGCGAGGCGCGCGCGGTCGGCCGGCCCGAGCGACTCGGCGATGAGCCCCATGTCTTCGGGCGTGAGGCTCGTCAGCGACGGAGGCGCGGCTGCGCGTGGCCTGCCAGAAGATGAGCCCGACCGAGACGAACACCGCCACGAGCACGGCGATTAATGCTTTTGTGGTTGCCTTCAAAACTTATCCTCTCTCTCTAAAACTTTATCAAAAGGCACTGCCGGGCCGTATGTCCGCAAAAAACGGGGGAGCGCCGACCGTTCAAGATACACGAAAAAGGCTCCGGGCGCATTCCGCCGCGGCGCGGCTCCTCGACAGGCTTCATGGGCGACGCGCGGGCGCCTTGCGCGTCGGCGGCGGGCGCGGCACGGTGCGCTTACTGTTCGTATTCGGCGGCGGCGACGCGGCGGCGCCCGCTGGGCGCGGGCTTCGCGGCCGGCGGGTTGGTTGCGGCGACGCCGACCGCGTAATCCTCGGCCACCTGTATGCGGCGGCGCACGGCCGCCTCGTCGAGCGCGCGGTCACGCTTCTCGTCTTCGACGGCGGCGCGCGCCTGTTCGCGCGGCGACATGGGCGAGTTCGGGCGGCGCGCACCCTTCTTGTACTGGATGAGGATGTGGCGCGCGTGAACCTCTTCGCCCGCGCCCTGCGTGCCGCCGCTCGTCGAGCTTGACGATGTGGAAGCCGAACTGCGTCTCGAAGACGCCGCTCACCTCGCCCGGCTTGAGCGCGAAGGCCGTGTCCTCGAAGGGCTTGACCATCATGCCGCGGCCGAACCAGCCGAGGTCGCCGCCGTTGCCCTTGCCGCTCGGGTCTTCGGTGAACTCGTTGGCCAGCTTCACGAAGTCTTCGCCCGCGCGGACGCGCGCCAGAATGCCTTCGAGCTTCGCGCGCTCGGCCTTCGTGTCCAGCTCGGGGTGCGCGGCGATGTAGGCGTCCGTCTCGGCGGCGGTCGGCTGGAAGCGCGCGCTTCGTCTCCCGCTCGTAGGCGCTGGCGAGCAGCTTCGCCTGTTGCAGCATGACGGTGAGCTGCGTCTTGCGCTCGCGGTCGAGCCCGGCGGCGACGCCCTTGCGCATCGGCGAGCATCACGCGGCCGTAGTGCTGGCGCAGCCCCTGGCGCGTCGCCTCGGGGACGGGCGCGCCCCGGCAGCTGGCTGTTCTTCGAGTAGTCCTGCAAGAACGCCTCGAACTGCGCGGGCCGTCGCCGCCTCTTTGAAGTAGGCGTCGATCTCGGCGTCGGTGACGACCTGCTCCGACCGCCGTCGCGCCCGCGGCCTGGCGCTGCTTGAAATACGCCTGCGCGATGACGAAGGAGCGCGCCAGTTCGGTCTGCAACTTCAACTCCGGGCGCGCGTGGTAGCCCGCGGCCTTCGCCTCCTCGGCCGCGGCGAGCATCCGGCGGATGTCGGTCGGCAAAGCCTCTGCGCTCGTCGGCGCTCTCCGTCAGACGCGCAGCGCTCGCGCTGCGGCAAGTCTAGCCCCTCGATGACGAGCGCCATGTCGGCCGCGTTGAGGTTGACGAGCGAAGCAGCCGCGCGCACGCGCCGCGCTCGCGGGGCCTGGTCGCGCCGGCCGCGGGGCGCGCGGGCGGTTTGCGGATGGTTCGTGTCTGTGCTTCGGCTGTGAACGGGAGTGTGGCGGCGGCGAGTGTCGTGAGAACGATCTTTCTGAAGAGCAAAACGTCTACCTTTCTTCTGTTGTCTGTCCCGCGGGTTCGTTCGTGTGTTGGACGAGTTCGAGCAGCACGCCGCCCGACGCGGCCGGGTGGACGAAGGCGACGAGGCAGCCGCCCGCTCCGACCCGCGGTTCTTCATCAATGAGCCGCGCGCCCTCGCGATTTGAGGCGCGCGAGCGCCGCGCGGATGTCTGCGACGCGGACGGCGACGTGGTGGATGCCGGGCCCGCGCTTCTCAAGAAACTTCGCGACGGGCGTGTCGGGGCCGGTCGGCTCAAGCAGCTCGACGCGCGGCTCGCCGACGGGCAGCATGGCGACGCGCACGCCCTGCTCCTCGACCGTCTCCGTGTGTTTGACTTCGAGCCCGAGCGCGTCGCGCCAGAAAGCCAAGCGACTCTTCGATGCCGCGCGTGGCGATGCCGATGTGGTCGATCTTCATGAATGTTGATTCCCGCCCGCCGTGCAGCAGCTCCTCGACCGCCGAGTACGGGTCGCGGCGCTTGTCGGCCACTTCGAGCGCGAGCGATTCCAGACGCTCGCGCGCGCCGTCCGCTTCGAGCGCGCGCGCGAGCAGACGCTCCCGCAGCAGTTCGAGCATGCGCCAGCGCGCGACCGCGCCGCGCCGCCCGTGCGCGCCCGGCGGACGACTGCTGAAACTCTCGGTAGCTTTCGACGGCCGCGGCCAGCTCTTCGATGCCCCTGGCTCTCCGTCGCGACCGTCTTGACTATCGGCGGCGACCACATGTCCGGCCGGTGCGCGAGGCTCAGCAGCGCCTCAAGCTCCTTCTCGGTTCTCAACACGCCGTCGCGGTCGGCCTTGTTGATGACGAAGACGTCGCCGATCTCCATGATGCCGGCCTTGATGGCCTGGATGTCGTCGCCCATGCCGGGGACGAGCACGACGACCGACACGTCCGCCGTCTTCACGATCTCGACCTCGTCCTGCCCGACGCCGACCGTCTCGACGATGACCTTCTGCGTAGCCGGCGGCGTCGAGAATCGCCACGGCGTCCACGGTCGCGCGCGCGAGCCCGCCGAGGTTCCCGCGCGTCGCCATCGAGCGGATGAAGACGCCGGGGTCGAGCCCGAGCGCCTGCATGCGTATGCGGTCGCCGAGGATGGCGCCGCCCGAGAACGGGCTCGAAGGGTCAACGGCGACGATGCCGACGCGCTCGCCGCGCGCGCGGTAGAGCCCGGCGAGCTTGTCCACGAGCGAAGACTTCCCCGCCCCGGGCGAGCCCGTGATGCCGACGACGAGGCCGCGCCCCGTGTGCGGGAAGACGGCCTTCATCAGACCGGCCGCGTCGTCCGCGCCGTCCTCGACCTTCGAGATGGCGCGCGCGACGGCGCGCGGGTCGCCCGCCAGAATCCTGTCGATGGTCTGCGCGCCGCTCATCGTCGGGACAGCTAACACTCCTCGTCCTTCGCCTCGAACTTGACGAGCTTCAACTCCGTGCCCGTCCACTCGTAGTAGTAGAGCCCCTTCTTCGGCTCGTCCTTGCCGCGCTCGCTGTAGGGGTAGCCCGACATGACTATCAGGCGGCTCCCCTTCTGGAATTGCAAAGCCTCTTCCAGGTCATTGACCGGCTGCGACCCGTAGTAGCACGCGATGAAGCCGTTCAGCTCCTCGGGGAAGAAGACGTCGCCGGTCTTCGCGTCGATGAATGCGGTCTGGAGGCAGCCCGTCCCGCAGCTCCACGTGTGCAGCTTGTACCGTCCCGCGAAGTTGACGGCGCGGCGCGCCCCCTCGCGCAGACGCGTGCGGTAGTTGCGCGCCGTCGGCGTCGTCAACTTCAAAGCGGCCGCGCGCCCCTTGTACGACGGGCGCGGCGTAGTCGCCGAAACCCGGGCGCCGCGCCGTCCTGAGCAGACGCGGATAGAGTTGAGAAGCAGACGCAAAGCGCCGCGAACAGAAATTTGATTTTCAAAGTCTGCGAAGGCTCCTCTTTCGCTTATCAGGCGTTGCTCAGAACATGCTTGGCGATGACGAGGCGCTGGATTTCGCTCGTGCCCTCGCCGATGGTGCAGAGCTTGGAGTCGCGCCAGAACTTCTCGGGCGGATAGTCCTTGGTGTAGCCGTAGCCGCCGTGTATCTGGATGGCCTCCTCGCTGACTTTGACGGCGACCTCGGAGGCGTAGAGCTTCGCCATCGAGGACTCCTTCGTCGTCTTGCGCCCCGCGTCCTTCAACGCCGCGGCGCGGTAGGTCAGCAGGCGCGCGGCCTCAATCTGCGTCGCCATGTCGGCGAGCTTGAACTGGATGGCCTGAAAGTTCGAGATGGGCTGGCCGAACTGCTGGCGCTCCTTCGAATACTTGATGGCCGACTCGTAGGCGCCCTGCGCGATGCCGAGCGCGAGCGCGGCAATCGAGATGCGCCCGCCGTCGAGGACCTGCATCGAGTGGATGAAGCCGAGCCCCTCGCCGCCGAGCCGGTTCTCGTCCGGGATGACGCAGTCCTCGAAGATGACGCTCGCCGTCTCGGAGGCGCGCAGGCCGAGCTTGTCCTCCTTCTTGCCGGGGCCGAAGCCCTTCGTGCCCTTCTCGAAGATGAAGGCCGTGATGCCCTTCGAGCGCATGGCGCGGTCGGTCGAGGCCATCGCGACGCAGGTGTCGCCGTGGATGGCGTGCGTGATGAAGTTCTTCGAGCCGTTGACGACCCAGCCGTCCCCGCGCCTGACGGCCGTCGTGCGCGTGCCCGAAGCGTCGGAGCCCGCCTGCGGCTCGGTCAGCCCCCACGCGCCCAGCTTCTCGCCCGAGGCGAGCGGCACGAGGTACTTGCGCTTCTGCTCCTCGGTGCCGAAGAGGTAGATGTGGTTCGAGCAGAGCGAGTTGTGCGCCGCGACCGAGATGCCGACCGAGCCGTCCACGCGCGACAGCTCCTCGATGATGGCGACGTACTCGACGTAGCCCATCCCCGCCCCGCCGTACTCCTCCGGGAAGATGACGCCCATGAAGCCCTGCGCGGCCATCTTCGGCACCAGCTCCGACCGGGAAGTGTCTGCTTCTCGTCCCACTCGCGCACGTGCGGCGCGATCTCGCCCTCCGCGAACTCGCGCACGCTCATCTTCACCTGAAGCTGCTCTTCGTTAAGCTCGAAATCCATTATGACCTCTGAAAGAAAATGATGAACGATGAATGATGAATGATGAATTGAAGAGCGGTTCTTAATTCATCACTTCATCATTCCGCATTCATCATTCTATCTTAACTGCGGCGCCCACCGTGACCGCCCGCGCGTGACTTCGAGCCGGCGCGCGGCGGTCTGCGCCCGCGCGGCTCGGCGGTGCCGCGTTCGTGCCACTTGCCTCCGGACGCCGCGCCTTTCGCGGCGGCACGCGCGCCGCCCGCGGGCGTGCCTTTCTTCCTGCCGCCCTTCGCGCCCTGCTCGCCCTTGAGCCGTTTGACCTCGACGGGCGTGAGGTGGCGCCACTGGCCGATCAGAATTCCTTCGGCGGTGACGGGGCCGATGCGGACGCGGCGGAGCTTGATGACGGAGTGCCCGATGGAGTCGAACATGCGCCGAATCTGCTGGTTGCGCCCCTCGCGCAGGGTCACCTCGTACCAGGCGTTCGTCTTCGTCTCGTCGGTCTTGACGATCTGCGCGGGCGCCGTCTTCACGCCGTCGTCGAGGCGGATGCCGCGGCGCAGGCGCGCCACCTGCTCCTCGGGCGGCACGCCCTTGACCTTCACCTCGTAGACCTTCAAGACGTGGTTGCGCGCCGACGTGACGTAGTTCGTCAGCTCGCCGTCGTTGGTCAGGATGAGCAGCCCCTCGGTGTTGAAGTCGAGCCGGCCGACCGGGTGCAGGCGCCCGAGCGACGGCGGCACCAGATCAGTCACGAGCGGGCGCCGCTCATGGTCGGAGAGCGCGGAGAGGTAGCCGCGCGGCTTGTTGAGCAGGACGTAGACCTTCTCCTGCTTCTCAAGCAGCGGGTTGATCAACTTCCCGCGCACCTTGATGTGGTCGCGCGCGGGGTCGGCCTTCGTGCCCTGCTCGCGCACGACCTCGCCGTTGACCGTCACCTCGCCGGCCTCGATCATCTCTTCCGCGTGGCGCCGCGAAGCGAGCCCGGCGGCGGCGATCAACTTTTGCAGACGTTCTTCCAAAGACTCTCCTTCGGCTACGATTCAGGCGAAGACGATGGCCGCGCCGGTCTCGACGGAAGCCTCGCAGGCTTCTATCAACGCGAGGCAGGTGTAGGTCTCGACGCCGTAACGCTCCCACTTCGCCTCGCCCTCGCCCTGGTTATCGACGGCCTCCCAGAGCGCGTCGTCCTCAAGCGATAGTTCCTCGGGCAGTTCGAGCGCCTGCGCCAACTCCCTGCACTCGCGCAGGAGCGCGTGCGACGAGCCGAGCATGCCGCCGGCGATCTCCAGAGAGGCGTCGGGGATGATGACATCGTCGAACTCGACGGGCAGGTAGTAGCCCTCGGCGTCGCCGTGGACGATGAGGTGCTGGAAGGGCATGTGCGTCGCCTCCCCGCGCGCGAAGCTCGCGTCGAAGATTTTGTAGTAGTCGGAGAGGACGGGGTCGCTCGCGGCGCCGTCGTCGCCGGGCGGCGGCAGCTCACGCCCGAGCGCGAGGTGCGCCGCGAGGCGGCGGAGGTAGTGGAGGCCGGAGAAGCCGATCATGTCGCACTCGAACGTGCGCTCGTCCTCCACGTCGAACGGCTCGCGGTGCGCGGGCAGGCCGAAGGACTCAAGGACGCCGTTGATGATCTCGACCTGCTGCTCGAAGTACGCGACGTACTCCGGGTCGCTCTCGCGTATTTCCGACGGCACGCCGACACACAGTGCGAGTCCCAAGGCTCGTCTCCCTCCTCAAACGCTTCCAGGCGTCAGACCTCGCCGCCGTCACCAATTTTTGCAGACGCTCTTTCATCACAAACGGCGAATTTAGTTGTTGGGCTTGCCGGCTTCGAGAGCCTTGTACACATCCCGCAGGGCTTCCAACTGGTCTTCATTCAAGTCAATCTCGACCTTGCCGAACTGAAACTTAAGCTCCTTGCCGTCGGCGATTCTTTTGTAAATCGGATAGTCAATAACCGACCGAGCCTTGCTCCAGCCCCCTGACTTCATCGGGTCTGCCGCTGGCGATCATTTCACCCGACATCATGACCGTAGGTAACGGGAACTCTTCTTTCTCCGAGGTCGGGCGCGGTCGGAGTTTCACCGCGCCCCGCTTCGAGCCCCGTGTTGTCTGGGCCGAAGCAGTCTGTGTCACGAGAGCAGCAATACGAAGGCTAGAACGATTCCCGTGAGGTGTCGCATAGCTCTCTCCTCCTGTCTCTTGAGCCCCTCTTAACCTTCGCCGCCGCCCGCGGTCAGGTCTTCGAAGTCTTCGACGTTCGGCAGCTCGCCCAAGTCCTTGAGTCCGAACTGGAGGAGGAAGTCTTTCGACGTGCCGTACATCATCGGGCGGCCGACCGTCTCCTTGCGCCCCTTGGCGACGATGAGGCGCTTGTCCAGAAGCGTCTTGATGGCCGAGGAGGACTGGACGCCGCGTATCTCAAGAATCTCGGGGACGGTGACGGGCTGCTTGTAGGCGATGACGGCGAGCGTCTCCAACGCGGCGAGCGAGAGCTTGGCGCTCGGCTTCGACTTGAGGTAGGCGCGGACGTGCTCGTGGTACTCGGGGCGCGTGGCGAACTGCCAGCCGCCCGCGACCTCGCGCAGCATCAGACCGCCGCTGCGCTCGTTGAACTCCTTCGCCAGCTCCTCGACCGCGACCTGCACCCAGCCCTTGTCCTCCTTGAGGATGTCCGCAATCGCCTTGACGGGCAGCGGGTCTTCCGAGACGAAGATGAGCGCCTCGCAGACGGCGACCAGCTCGGCCAGCTCGCGCGGCTGTCCGCCGGGCGCGACCTCGTCGTTCGCCCGCGTCTGCCGGCTGCGACGCGGCCACCTCCGCGCGCATCCGCCCGAACTCCTCGGCGCGGTCTTCGGCCTCCGCGTCGAAGACGACGAACTCGGCCTTCTCGTCGTCCGACGCCTCGTCGTCGGCCACGTCGTCGTCGTCCTCGTCCTCATCCTCTTCGTCGTCTTCTTCATCCTCGTCTTCGTCGTCAGCGTCGTCCTCTTCGTCGTCGGCCTCGAACTCGGCCGAGTCTAGCTCGGCCGAGTCGAAGGAGGTCTCGCCGCTCACGTCGATCTGCGCGAGCGGGTTCGCCGGCACAACGTCGTCGTCGGTCGCGGCGTCCCCTTCCGACAGGGCTTCGAGCGCCTCGTCCAGCTCCTCGACGGCCTCCTCGCGCGAGCCCTCGTCGGCCGCGGCCTCGGCCGCGCTCTCGTCAAAGGACGATGCCTCGTCGGCGACGTTCGTCTCGACGGCCGACGCGCCGCGGCCTCTTCCGCGCTCTGCTTGCTTCTACGTTTGCTCATGTCTGAAGTTAAAAACCTCACGCGCCGGCGCGCGCGACGATGTCGCCGAAGGTCTGGCGCTGGAAGAGTTTGATTTCGGTCGTGCGGACGAGTTCGAGGACGGAGAGGAACGCGAGCACCAGCTCGCGGCGCGTCTCGATGCGCTCGAAGAAGTCGCGCATGTTCAGCTCGCCCGCGGAGTAGATCATGTTGCGGAGGCGTTCGAGCATCTCGGCCATCGTGACCTCGTCGCGCTCGATCTCCATCATGACCTCTTCCTTCTTGCGCGCGAGTATCTGCTGGAAGACTCTGAGGAGGTCGAACGCGCCCGCCGACACCTCCGGGTTCTCCTTGTCGGTCTCAAGCGGCGCGCGCGTGTAGACGGCGTGCTCGACCGTCGCGCGCGACCAGAGCATTTCGGCCGCGGCCTTGTACTTCTGGTGTTCGAGCAGGCGCTCGACCAGCTCGCGGCGCGGGTCGTCCGACTGCAACTCCTCCTCGCTCACCGCGGGGTCGCGCGGCAGAAGCATCCGCGACTTGATCTCGATGAGCTGCGCGGCCATGACGAGGAAGTCGCTGGCCATCGTGATGTCCATGCCCTGCATCAGGCGCAGGTAGCGCAGGTACTCGTCCGTGATGCGCGCGATGGGGATGTCGTAGATGCTGACCTGCTCCTGCCGTATGAGGTAGAGCAGGAGGTCGAGCGGCCCCGCGAACTCGCCGAGGACGAGCTTGAGCGTGTCGCCGCCCTGCCCGGCCGATATCTCGGGCGTCGCGCCCGCGACGTTGATGGGCTGGCCGTCGGCCGCGCTGGCGACCGTCCCCTCCTCGGTGGGCTTCTGGCGTCTCTGTGTGCTCGTTCGACAAGTTCGTCTAGGCCCCCACGATCCCCATGCGCTCTTTCGCCTGCCGCATCGTCTCGGCCGCGATGCGGCGCGCCTTCTCGGCGCCGTCGCGCAGGATGCGGCTCAACTCCTCGTCGCCGATGGCGCGCACGCGCTCCTGGAACGGCCGCAGGAACTCGACGGTCGCCTCGGCCAGATCGCCCTTCAACTGCGCGTAGCCCTTGCCCGCGAAGTGCGCCTCGATCTCCTCGGGCGTTTGGCCCGTGAGGAGCTGGTACATCGAGAGCAGGTTGGTGACGGCCGGGCGCGTCTCGTCGAAACGGATGTCGGTGCCGGAGTCGGTGACGGCGCGCTTGAACTTGCGGCGGATGGCGTCGGCGTCGTCCATGAGCATGACGCTGCCGTTCACGTTCTCGTCCGACTTCGACATCTTCTTCAACGGGTCGTCGAGCGCCAGGATTTTCGCGCCGACCTTCGGGATGAAGGCGTCGGGGACGCGGAACGTCTCGCCGTAGTCGCGGTTGAAGCGCTCGGCGAAGTCGCGCGTCAGCTCAAGGTGCTGTTTCTGGTCCTGGCCGACGGGGACGAGGTCGGTCTGGTAGAGCAGGATGTCGGCGGCCATCAACACCGGGTAGGTCAGCAGGCCCGTGCGAGACGTTCTCGCGCTGCTTCTTCGCCTTGTCCTTGAACTGCGTCATCCGCTCCAGCTCGCCGATGCGGACGACGCAGTTGAGCACCCACGCCAGCTCCGCGTGCTCCTTCACGTCCGACTGGATGAAGATGGTCGAGACGCTCGGGTCTACGCCCGCGGCGAGGTAGATGCGCGCGACCTCGCGCGTCTTGGCGACGAGTTGCGCGGGGTCCTGCGGGATGGTGATGGCGTGCAGGTCTACGACGCAGAAGATGCTGTCGTACTCGTGCTGGAGCGCGACCCAGTTGCGCAGCGCCCCGAGGTAGTTCCCGATGTGCAGGTTGCCGGTCGGCTGCGCGCCGCTGAAGATTCGTTTAGCCATCTCGAAGAGAACCGCCTTCGTTCGCCCTCACAAGCCCAGCAGGAGGAAGAACACCACCAGCCGCCTGATCGGCGCCATGATCGCGCCCATGACGCCGAGGTAGAGCAGACCGATGAGAATGATGTAGCTGAATCGTTCCATCGCCTCCAGCGTCGGCTCCGCGCTGGCGGGAGGATGCTGTAGAGAACCTTGCTGCCGTCGAGCGGCGGCACCGGCAGGAGGTTGAAGACCGCCAGCGAGAGGTTCATCATCAGCACCCGGTCGAGCAGCAGTGACGACGGGCTCCTCGCAGCGTGCCGAACTGCCCCACGGTGCCCAGCCCGATCATGCCCGTATGGAGGCAGACCTTGAAGGCGACGAAGCCGATGAGGGCCAGCAGGAGGTTCGCCATGATGCCGGCCAGCGAGACCATGATGTTGGCCAGGTCTTTGTTGCGCCAGCGCAGCGGGTTGACCGGCGTCGGCTTGCCCCACCCGATGAGCGGCGATAAACCTGCCCCCCGTCCCGGCCGCGATGATGAAGTTGAAGATGGGGATGAGCAGCGTGCCGATGGGGTCGGTGTGCGCGATGGGGTTGAGCGTCACGCGGCCCAGAAGGTACGCCGTGTCGTCGCCGAACTTGTGGGACATCCACGCGTGCGCCGGCCTCGTGCGCGGAGATGGCCAGCAGCAGGACGACGATGTAGATGATGAGCTGTCCGACGAGGTCAGTTGGCATTGGCACACACCGGCGAAAAGGCGCTCCCGCGCGAAGTCAGAAAAAGTAGCACGCGAGTTAGGGAGCAATGGTTTCAGAGGTCAATCGGACGGAGCTAACACTGACGGCTACCTCACCAGCGTCCCCTTCACCCCGAGCGGGAGGCTGTAGACGGCCTCGCCGGTGGCGACGATCATGTTGCCCGCGGCGTCGAAGCAGAGGCCGACGACGTTCGTGCCGGCGACGACCAGCTCCGCCTCGGCCCCGTCCGGCGAGATGCGCACGACGCCGCGCCGGCCGCGGTAGGAGGCCGCGACGTAGAGATTGCCTTCGCGGTCGAAGGCGAGCCCGTTCGGGCGGCCGAGCCCTTTGAAGAAGACCGACGTGCGCCCGTCGCGGTCGATGCGCTGGACGGACTCGCTGCTCGAAACCGTGGGGCCGGTCACGTACAACTGCTCGTCCGGCCCGAACGCGAGGTGGTAGGCCGCCACCGACTGCTCCAACAGCGCCCAGACCTCCGACTCGCCCTTGCCGTTGACGCGGTGGATGGTGCCCGTGCGGTCGCCCACGTACATCCGCCCCGCGCGGTCGAAGGCGAGCCCGGTCGCGACGCCGAGGTCGCGCGCGAACGGCACGACTTCGTGGAAGGGCGTGACGCGGTAGACCGTCCCGTCCATGCGCGAGGTGACGTACATCTGACCCAGACTGTCGAAGGCGATGCCCGTCGGGTTCGTGATCTCGCCCGTCACCGCGTGCGGCTCGCCGCCCGGGTCGATGCGGAAGAGCGAGACCGGCATGCGCTGGCCGCGCGTGCCCGAGCGCGTCACGTAGACCGAGCCGTCGTCCGGGTCTACGGCCGGGTTGGCGACCATGTGTATGTCGTCGGCGAGCTTGCGCCCGACGACGAGGGGCGCCGGGCCGGTGCTGAACTCCGTCGCCGCTTTCGAGGAGCAGCTCGACCTCGCCGCCGCCTTCCAGCGTCTCGGGCACGACGGCCATCACGCGCCAGGGCGCGGCCCCGACCATCTGCCCCGGCGTCCCGTCGAACGTCACGCGGCACTCGCGCAGGTTGGTCGTGTCGTACCCCGAGCACTCGACCGACACCTCCCCGCCCGGTATCGCGGCCGACGGCACTACACGCACGTTCTGTTCGCTCGACATCTAAGCTCCTAAAAAGTTGATTTCATGATACAGCCGTGAACCGTGAACCGTAAACCGCGATAAGAAAAAACCGCCCGCCTCCTGTCACGCTTTACGGTTCACGATTCGCGAAAGTGTGCTATACTCCGCCGCAGTTAAAGGAGACATCTGCTGCGGCCTCAAAATCGCGGCTTGTTTTTTTGTCGTGATGTTTTCCGGGGCCGCGGGCGCTCACACCGAAGTGTTTGCGCGAGGGTCAAAAATCAGAGTCCTTAGGCAGCGTCCGTTAGTTCCCGCTCGCTTCACTATCTCTCTAACTTGAGCACGGCATCAGCGCACCGGCGGTCTCCCGCACGGTGCGTTTCGCATTCTGGCGGGTCGCGGACGCGCGGCGAGGAGGGGTCATCAGCAACGTACAGGGTAACACTCAGGGTCTAAAGCCCAACCAGCTCCGGCGCATCGAGAAGCTCTACTCGCGGCGCATCTCGCCGCAGCAGATCGTGACGCCCGAGTTCGCGCGACAGCTCTCCGAGCTTTCGTACGAGACGCGGCGGCAGATCGGCGCGCTCATCGACCGCAAGGGCTACGTCGAGTCGGTCGTCGTCGGCGACGCGCGCCGCATCGAGTGGCCCGACCTCAAGCGCACGCGCGTCGGCGAGGGCCGCTTCCGCGGCCTGCGCGCCGTCCACACGCACCTGCGCGGCGAGGAGCTGACGCAGGACGACCTGAACGACCTCGCCCTGCTGCGGCTCGATCTGATGGTCGCCGTGGACGTGGACGAACGCACGGGCCTGCCGGGCAAGGTGCGCGGCGCGCACCTGCTGCCGACCACGGCCGAGCAGGTCAGCGAAGATGAGCTGGCCGACGTTCACGACGCCGCCTACACCTTCTTCGAGGCGCCGGCCGCCTCGCAGTTGGACGTTGACTTCATCGAACTCATCAGCTCGCTCGAAGAGGAGATCGCGCGCAACCGCAGCGCCGGCCGCCGCGCGACCGCGCGCGACCGCGCCATCCTCGTCGGCGTGACCACGGGCTCTTTGAGCGAGGCCGAAGAGTCGATGGCCGAGATGAGAGAGCTTGCGGCCTCGGCCGGGCTGGTCGTGATGAACGAGACCATCCAGCGGCGCCAGGCCATCGACCCGCGCACCGTGCTCGGCCGCGGCAAGTTGGACGAATTAATCGTGCGCGCGTTGCGGCTCGGCGCAGACCTCCTCATCTTCGACCGCGAGCTGAGCCCCGCGCAGGTGCGCGCCGTCTCGGAGGCCACGGACCTCAAGGTCATCGACCGCGCCCAGCTCATCCTCGACATCTTCGCCCAGCGCGCGCAGACGAGCGAGGGCAAGATTCAGGTCGAGCTGGCGCAGTTGCGCTACATGCTGCCGCGGCTCATCGCCGGCCACGACTCGGCCTTCTCCCGGCTGGCGGGCGGCATCGGCGGGCGCGGCCCCGGCGAGACGAAGCTTGAGACCGACCGCCGCCGCGTCCGCGACCGCATCAACCGTCTGGAGAAAGAGATCGAGCAACAGCGCCTCCGCCGCCAGCAGCGGCGCAAGGAGCGCACGCGCAGGGGCCTGCCCATCATCTCCATCGTCGGCTACACCAACGCCGGCAAATCGACCCTGCTCAACACGCTCACGGCGTCCGAGGTTCTGGCCGAGCAGCGCATGTTCGCCACGCTCGACCCGACCTCGCGCAGACTTCGGCTCCCGCGCGAGCAGGAGGTGATCGTCAACGACACGGTCGGTTTCATACGCGACCTGCCGCCCGACCTCATCGCCGCCTTCCGCGCGACGCTCGAAGAGATCGACGACAGCGACCTGCTCATCCACCTCCTCGACGCCTCGAACCCGCGCTTCGAGCAGCAACTCGAATCGGTCGAGAGGATTCTGAACGACCTCGGGCACACGGACATCCCGCGCCTCGTCGTCTTCAACAAGTCGGACCTCCTCGCCCCCGACGAACTCGACGCCATGCTCCGACAGGCGTGCGCCGTCGGCGGGCGCGAGTGCATCGCCGTCTCCGCCCTCAAGCCCGAGACTCTGCGCCCGCTGCTCGAACGCGCCGGCGCCATCCTCGCGCGCGACCTGACGCGCGACGAGCGGGGCCCGCGGGCCGCGTCGGGCGCGGGCAACGAGGAGGCCGTCGAAGACACCGAAAGCACACCCGAGGGAAGCCGCGATGGTGACGACGCCGAACGCGCGTCGGGGGCCATCGCGAGCTAGACCGAAACCGATGACGAGACACGGACGACGCCCCCGCTTCAAGTCCACCTTCTCGGAAGCACGCGACCGCGCGCTCCGCGCCGTCACACTCCCCTTCCGCAAGCTCCCGCCCACGACGCGCTTCCTCGTCGGCTTCTTCGCCCTCGCCGTCCTGACGACGCTGCTGCTGGCGCGCACGCACTCGGCGCTCACCTCGGCGGAGGTCTATCAGGAGGGCGACGTGGTGCGCGCCGACGTGACCGCGCCGGCCGACATCACCGCCGAGGACTCGCGCCAGACGGACTCGCGCCGCGCGGCCGCACGCGCGAACACGCCGCCCGTCTGGGACTACGACCCGGCGCGCGTCGAGGCCGCGGTGCAGAGCTTCCGCGCCTCCTGGGCGACGCTCAGACAGCAGTCGGAGGCGCGCGGCTTGTCTAACAGCAACGCCGCCAACGCGAACTCTCAGCGCGAACTCGCATGGCCCGGACAGGCGCCGGACAAGCAGGCCGTGGCGCGC
Organism: uncultured Acidobacteriota bacterium; assembly: GCA_963726735.1. Lineage (GTDB taxonomy): Bacteria > Acidobacteriota > Blastocatellia > Pyrinomonadales > Pyrinomonadaceae > QHXN01. The sequence continues at coordinate 182,207 of CAVSDM010000015.1, read as the reverse complement.
GCCGTCGCCGCGCACAACTTCGACGCCGGCGCGCTGGAGATGCTGACGCACATGATGCGCGACGCGGGCGGCGTCTACGTCTACGACGAGCGCGACGCCTCGGAGCTTCGCCCCGAGATGCGCGTGGCGGACGTGCGCAACGGTAGCGCAACAGTCGTAAGCGACGACCGCAGTCGCTTCCTGAGCCTCGAAGTCGCACGCGTACAACTGCGCGGCCGCGTCGCGGAGCTTTCGGGTTGGAGGCAGGCGGAGCGCGAGCTGATAGCGTCGGCGATGCTGCCGCTCCTGGGGGCCAACGTCACATATAACCGCGCCGCGACCGAGGCGGCGCGCGGGGCCGCGGCGGCGGCCGTCCCGCGCTCCCTCGTCGTGCTCAAGCGCAACCAGACGGTCGCGCGCGAGGGCGATACGGTGACGGCGCAGATGCTCGGGCAGTTCGAGGCCATCCGCTTCTACAGCCGCACGGAGCGCCGGCCGCAGCTCTACGTCGGCCTCTTCATCTTCGCCTGCGCGCTCTACTGGGGCGCGTGGCGCTTCACCGAGTACCGCGCGACCATCACGACGCTCCCGCTCTCTGCCGCGCGGGGCTTCGCGCTCGTCGGTTTGTCCGTGCTCGCGGGGCTCGCGCTGATGCGCGTCGGCTTCGCGCTCGCCGAAGGCATCGCCGCGCAGTCCACGCACGCGCCGACGAACGACGTGAGCCTCTGGACGTTCGCCATCCCCTACGCCGCCGCGGCGCTGCTCGTCGCGCTGCTCGTGGACACGCAGCTCGCGCTGATAACGGCCGTCCTCACCGCCGTCTTCGCGGGACTGCTCGCGCCGGGCGGGATGCTGACGGCCTGCTTCGCGCTCGTCTCCGCGTCGTCGGCCATCTACGGCGTCGGGGGTCGCTACAGCGAGCGCCAGTCTGTGACGAAGGCGGGGCTGTTGGTCGGCGGCGTCAACGTGGTGCTCGCCGTGGCCGTGATGCTCTCGTCGCAGAAGCCTCTGACCCTGAACGCGATTCTGCTGGCCGCGGCGTGCGGGCTCGGCGGGGGACTTCTGACGGCCATCTTCACGGCGGGCCTTCTGCCCGTCGGCGAGTCTCTGTTCGGGATACTGACGGACGTTCGTCTGCTTGAGATGTCGAACGCGGACCTGCCCGTCCTCGGCCAGTTGGCCTTACGCGCGCCGGGGACGAACCAGCACTCACACGCCGTCGGCCGTCTGGCCGAGGACGCCGCGCGCGCCATCGGCGCCAACAGCCTGCTCACACGCATCGGCGCGCTCTACCACGACATCGGCAAGCTGGCCTCGCCCGATTACTTCGTCGAGAACCAGACGGGCGACAACCCGCACGACCGCCTGCGCCCGGCGCAGAGCGCGCGCATCATCACGAGCCACGTCACCTACGGCCTGCGGCTCGCGCGCGAGATAGGTCTGCCGAAGCAGATCGCCGACTTCATCCCGCAACACCACGGCACGCGCACGCTCCACTTCTTCCTGCGCAAGGCGCAGGCCGAGGCGCCCGACGGCGAGGCCGTGGACGAGAAGGAGTTTCGCTACCCCGGCCCGAAGCCGCAGTTCAAAGAGGCGGCCATCATGATGCTCGCCGACAGTTGCGAGGCCGCCGCACGCTCCCTCGCGCGACCCGACCCCGAGAACATCAACACCATCGTCAGTAAAATCTTCGACGCCATCGTCAGCGACGGCCAGCTCGACGAGTGCGACCTCTCGCTGCGCGAGCTGACGAAGGTGCGCGAGTCGATCTCGGCCTCGCTCGTCGCCATCTACCACGCGCGCATCGACTACCCGGGCTTCAACCCGCCCTCGCTCGACCCGGCGCAACCGGCGCTCCCGCGCGCCGACATCGACAGCGAGGAGCGCGGCGTCGGCTACACGCGCCCCATCGAAGTTCCCATCAGCCGCGGCGGCGAAGTCGAGGACGAGGCGCTCTCGTCGAAGTCGAAGAGGTAGAGCTTGAATCCCCGGCGCGAGTGCGTTTATGCTGGCAACGCTTGGGGGCTTAAAACCGATGTCCTGGCTTTCGAGTCCGAAGGTCCGTCTGGCGCTGATCGTCAACGGCCTCTATTTCATCAGCATCTTCACGCCGACGATGCCGCACACGCGCCCGCGCTTCTTTGAGCGCGCGCGCGCGACCCGTGAAGCACGCGCGATGCCGGTCGCGCGGCCCGGCTACGTCCCGCTCCCGCCGCCCGCCGCCCCGAGCCGCGCGTCGGCCTTCCAGTCGGGCAACCTGCTCCATGTCTCTCTGAACGATGACCTGATGCTGCTCAAGCGTCCCGGCCGCAAGCTCCTGCTCTCGCCGTCGTTCAGCGCGCGCACGTCCCCGCCCGCGGACCCACAATCCGTCCTCCTCAACTTCATCCTCTACACGACCGCGGACGGGGAGTCCTGCCCCGACAACTGCCCGCTCACCATCAAGGCCGACGAGGAGGTGGTCTGGCCCGAACGCTCGGCCCTCGACCCGGGGGAACACTCGTATAGCTGGAAACGCGAGAGCGTCCCGCATTCGTCGGAAAAACTGGAGGACGGGCGCGTCGTCGAGACGATGGCCGCCGAGTCTTTCTCCGCCGAGATTCCCTACGACAAGTTCCTCGACATCATCAGCGCCCGGCGCGTCGTCGTCCGGCTCGGGCCGGACCGGGTCGAGCTAAACGCCGACCAGATCGAGGCGTTGCGCGACATGCAGCGCAGACTCCCGCAAGCCTCCACCGCCCGACGACTCTAACTCCTACTGAGCCGCGTCCCCCGAACTTTCATTAAGAATGAGGCGAAATCCCGACCGTGTGGGAGGGCCGCAGGTCTCTAAAAACGGCTGCGGAGTTTGTCGTAGGTGGAGCGGAGGTCTTCGGGGATGACGCGGGTCTCGCCGACGGTGGTCATGAAGTTAGCGTCTCCCGACCAGCGCGGCAGCACGTGCAGGTGCAGGTGGTCAGAGACGCCCGCGCCCGCGGCCTGACCCAGATTCATGCCGAGGTTGAATCCGTGCGGGCGGTAGACTTCGCCGAGTATTCCCACGGCGCGCCGGGACAAGTCCGTCATCTCGTCCGCCGTCTCTTTGGCGAGCGCCGGCAGGTCGGCCGTGTGCTCGAAGGGGACGACCATGAGGTGGCCGCTGGTGTAGGGGTAGATGTTGAGGATGACGAAGTTGAGCCGGGCGCGGTGGAGGATGAAGGCCGACTCGTCGTCGCCGAGCGCGGGCAGCGCGCAGAAGACGCAGGAGTCGCCGAAGCCGGTCTTCTCGCCGCTCGTCCCCTTGATGTAGTCGAAGCGCCAGGGTGTGTAGAGCCTGTCCAAACTATCGTCCCCTTGCCGTCGCCCTCCCCCGCGCCGCCGTCACATCAGCGGGGGAGTCTGCCCGCCGCCCGTGTCGCCGCTGTCGGCGGCCGCGGGCTCCGCGGGAACTTCGGCGCGTACGTCGGGCTGCGGCGGGTCGGTCGGCCTCACGTCGGAGTCGGGCGGATCGGCCGGCGCGGTCTCGCCTGCCCCGCCCGCGCCGTTCTCGTCCTCGTTGATCAGCTCCTTCAGTTCCTTGCCGGGCTTGAAGTAGGGGACGCGCTTGGCGGGGATGTCCACGGGGTCGCCGGTCTTGGGGTTGCGGCCGCGACGGGCGCCGCGCTCGCGCACGCGGAAGGAGCCGAAGCCGCGCAGCTCGATCTTCTCGCCCTGATTGAGCGTGTCGATGATGCTCTCGAAGACGATTTCGACGAGCCGCTCGGCGTCCTTCTTGGTCAGCTCGGCCGCGCGGGCCACGTCTTCAACCAGTTCTGCTTTAGTCATGGTTTCCACCTCTCCGGGCCTCTCGGTGAAAGCTGCCGCCGCGAAACAATGGCAGGTCGATTGAGTATGGGGTGCAAGAACCGGACTGTAACTTAGCAGATACGGGGAACGCCTGACAAGGGGAAAACGTCGCGGGGCCAACAAGTTAGCCGGACTGTGAGCTTAAACACAAAGGACGTGAAGCCGCTCATGCAGGTCGCGAAGTGAGGCCTTGTGCGCTTTAGTGAAAACCTTCGTACCCTCCGCGGTTCGTGCTTTAGCGTACGGGCGGGCCGCCGAAGAAGAGGCCCCGCGCGGAATCAATACGACTCCGCGCGGGGCTTCTCGTCTCTGTCCTGTTAAAGGCTAGCGGTTCTCCTCGTCATCGGGGCCGCCGCGCTTGTTGAAGAAGTCGGCCAGGCCCGCCAGCTCGCCCATGCTGGCCATGCCGCCGCCGGCGTCGGTCGTGTAGCTCTTCACGTCCACAATCGGCTCGTCGTGCTTGGCCGCGCGGTGCGAGAGCCCGATCTTCTTCGACTCCGGCTCGATGCGCAGGATGCGGAAGTCGAGTTCCTGCCCGATCTGCGCCGCGTCCTCGGGGCGCTCGACGCGGTCGTCCGACAGCTCCGAGACGTGGCACAAGCCTTCCAGCCCGTCGGCCAGCTCGACGAAGGCGCCGAAGTTGGCGAAGCGCGTCACCTTGCCCCGGACGATGTCGCCCGGGCGGTGCTCGCCGACGAACTTCTCCCACGCGCTCGGCTCGGTGTCCTTGATCGAGAGCGAGAGGCGGCGGTTGTCGATGTCGATGTTGGTGATGACCGCCTCGATCTCCTGCCCCTTCTTGAGGACTTCGCCTGGATGCTTGATGCGCTTGTTCCAGGAGATGTCCGAGACGTGGACGAGGCCGTCCACGCCGTCCTCGACTTCGACGAAGGCGCCGAAGTCGGTCAGGTTGCGGACGCGGCCGCGCACGCGGTCGCCGATGTGGAAGCGCTCGGGCAGAGTCTCCCAGGGGTTCGGCTGCGTCTGCTTCATGCCGAGGCTGATGCGGCGGTTCTTCGGGTCCACGCCGAGCACTTCGACATCGACCGTCGTCGCCGACGTTGACCAGCTTGCTGGGGTGCTTCATCCGCTTCGACCAAGTCATCTCGGAGACGTGGACGAGCCCTTCGACGCCCGGCTCCAGCTCGATGAAGGCGCCGTAGTCGGTGACCGACGCGATCTTGCCCTGCATGCGCTGGCCCGTCGGGAAGCGCTCGGCGACCGACTCCCAGGGGTCGGGCAGGAGTTGCTTGAAGCCGAGGGAGACGCGCTCGCGCTCCTTGTCGAACTTCAAGACCTTGACCTGCACACTCTCGCCGACACGGAACATCTCGCCGGGGTTGAGGAGGCGGCCCCAGGACATGTCCGTGACGTGGAGCAGGCCGTCGATGCCGCCCAGATCGACGAAGGCGCCGTAGTCGGTCAGGTTCTTAATCTGACCTTCGACGATGATGCCCTCTTCGAGGTTGTTGAGCGTCTCGCCCTTCTTGCCCTCGTTCTCCTGTTCGAGAATCGCCTTGCGCGAGAGCACGACGTTCGAGCGCTTGCGGTTGAGCTTGATGACCTTGGCCTCGACCTCCTGCCCGCGCAGGGATTCGAGGTTGCGGATGGGTCGCACGTCAACCTGCGAGCCCGGCAGGAAGGCCGCGACGCCGTCCACGTCAACGCGCAGTCCGCCCTTGACGCGCTCGGCGATTCGGCCCTTGACGGGCGTGCCCGAGCGGTACGCCTCCTCCAGCACGTCCCACGCGCGCATGCGCACGGCGTCGGCGCGCGACAGGATCGGCACGCCCTCGGAGGACTCCATGCTCTTGATGAGCACTTCGACCTCGTCGCCGCGCTTGACCGTCAGTTCGCCCGCCTCCTGGAACTCCTCGATGGGGACGGCGCCCTCGGACTTGAAGCCGAAGTCGATGACGACCGAGCGCTCGGTGACGCCGACCACGGTGCCTCGACGACGGAGCCCTCCTGATACTGGGCCTGCTCCTGCTCGTACTGGTCGAGCATCGCGCCGAAGTCGAAGCCGCCGCCGCGCGGCTCTTCGTCGTCATCGTCGGCGTCCGTGCTCGCCGCAGAAGACTGCGGTGACTGTGAGGGCGGCGGGGCGCTCTCGGGAGCCGGCGCGGCCGCGGCGGAGGTGGCAGGCTGTTCGCCCGCCGGCTCTCCGGCCGCCGTCGCCGACTGATCCGCAGAAGCGGTGGCCGCCGCGGCACCCGCCGCCGCCGCCGCCGCCGTCTCGCCGCGCTCGCCGGCCTCGTTCGAGGAGGCGCCGGGCGCGCTCTGTTCGCTGGTGTTATCGCCGTTGGTAGGCTTCTCGTTTTCGGTTGACATGAACTCCTGTCGGACTCCTGCTGGATTATTCTGGCGCGAACGCTCGGGCTCCCTCCCGCGCCTGCCCGGCGACAAAACTCGGCGCGCGACGTGTGTGGTGTCACCCGCGGCGATGCGCCTCTGTTCTGCCGAGAGTAGCTTGGGGCGATTTAACGGAAACGGAGGATTGAGGCGGGAGTTGCGAGCAGTTGAAAAATAAAAGGAGTTGCCAAAGTTTCAATTTTCCACACGCCCGTGGAACACCCGCGTGTTCCGCCAAGTCACCTCGCTATTCTGCCAGGTAGGGGAGCAATTTACACAGCGGGGCAACGCTGTGTCAAGGCGGAAACAGGGAAAAAGAGGCGAAGGGCCAGGAGAGTGGCAGGTTGATTAGAGAATGAACGTGCCTCTAACAAGTCCGCCACTCTCTCGGCCCCTCGCCTTTTGCCTCTTTACTTGCTCGTCGCCGCCGCGTCCGCGCCGCGCCGCGCGACGTAGACGCCGGCCGAGTGCGTGCCGACGAAGATGCGCGTGTTGTCGCGCGGGTCGAAGGCGAGCGCCCAGACGCGCCGGCTCGGGAGCTGCGGGTCGAGCCGCTGCCAGCTCATCCCTTTGTCGGTCGAGCGGAAGACGCCGCCCCCCTCCAACGAGTTGAAGACCTTCCCGCCGCGCTCGTAGGCGTTGCCGACGAAGACCTCGTCCGGATTCTCAGGGTTGATGAGGATGCTCGTGAAGCTGCCCAGCGGCAGGTTGCCGCCGCGACGCAGCCAGCGCTGCCCGCCGTCGTGCGAGACGTAGAGCGTCTGCGTCGTGCCGACGTAGACGTTCTCGGGGCGCTTCGGGTCGCGCTCGATGACGTTGACGGGCGCTTCGGCCGGGACGCCACGCACCTGCTCCCACGTCTTGCCGTTGTCGCGCGAGACGAGCACGCCCGAGTTCGACGTGCCGACGAAGATTGTCTCCGGCTCCTGCGGGCTGGCCGAGACGCAGAGCGTGCGCACGTCGAGGCGCGGGCCGTACGGGATGACCTCCCAGCCCTTCTCGACGTCGTAGGTGCGGAAGAGCCCCGCGTTCGTCGCCGCGAACATGCCGACGCGTGCCGTCGCGCTCGTCGCCCGTGTAGGCGAGCGCGTTGATGGTGTCTACGAGGAAGACCGGCGCCGTCTGTATCGCGGCCGCCATCGCCCCCGCCGACTGCATGCCGCCCGCGAGCCCGAGCGCCCCGAGCGTCGCCGCGTCGAACTGCCCCGTGACGGGGATGCCCTTCTCGGCCTGATACTTCCTGAGCGCCGCGATGGTGCGCGTCCCCGCCACGCCGTCGGGCTTGCCCACGTCGTAGCCCGCGAGGTTCAGAGCCTCCTGCGCGCGCTTCACGCTGTCGTTGGGCGTCGGCCGCGCGGCGACCGTCGGCGCGGCCACCTGGGCGCCGTCGCGCGAGGCCGCGCTCGAAGACCGCGGCCGGAGTCCTGGATGCTGCCTTCCTGCCCTTCTTCGCCGGCGCCTTCGGCTTCGGCGCGCCGAGCGGAGCCCAGGAAGCGCCGCGGTCGGTCGAGCGGTAGAGACCGTAGTTCGTGCCGAGGTAGATGATGTTCGCGTCGCGCTGGTCCTGAAGGATGGTGTAGGCGATGAGGCGCGGCGGCATGTTGCGCGCCGAGAGCTGCCAGGTCTCGCCCGCGTCGTTCGAGACGTAGAAGTAGCCGCCGCCCGTCGCCGTGTTGATGGTCGTCGCGTAGACGCGCCCGGGCTTCTCGCGGTCGGGCACGACCGCGTAGGCGCGGCGCCCCGAGTAGCCGCCGTTCGACGGCACGAAGTTGCGCCCGCCGTCGCGCGAGACCATCACGCCGTAGTTGTTCGTCCCGATGTAGACGATGTCCGGGTTCGAAGGATGGACGGCGATGGTGTTGACTTCGAAGATCTGACGGCTGGTCGTCACCTTCCAGTCGGTACCGCCGTTCATGCTCATCCAGAAGCCCTCGGTCGTGCCGGCGTAGATGGTGTCGGGCCGGCCGGGATTCTGAAGGATGGCGCGCGTGCGGCGCGACTGCGAGGGGATGCCGTTGACCTTGCGCCAGTTCGCACCCGCGTTGCGCGTCTCGTAGATGCCGCTGCACGCCGAGGCGATGACGTGGTCGGGGTTCTTCGTCGATCTCGATGGCGAAGATGTCTGAGTCGTCGATGATGCCCGTCTTGGTGATGCCCCAGGTCTGCCCGCCGTCGGTCGTCTTGTAGGGCAGATACCACGTGCCGGCGTAGATGACGTTCGAGTCGCGCGGGTCAACGGCGAGCGACTCGACGTTGATGAGGCCGGGCGTGGCCGAAGTGTTGAGCTGCTCCCAGCGGTCGCCCGCGTCCGACGAGCGCCAGACGCCGCGGTTCGTGCCGGCGAAGAGCAGGTCGGGGTTCTTCGCAGACTGCGTGAGCGCGTGGATGCCGTCGCCCTTTAACTGCTCCGCCTCGCGCCACGTGCGGCCGCCGTCGGTCGTCTTGAAGAAGCCGCCCGACTCCTTGTGCCGGTGCGCGGCGACGTAGATGACGTTCGAGTCGCGCGGATCGACGATGATGTTGTCGATGAGAAGCCCGGGACGGTTGAAGCCCGCGACGCGCGACCAGTTGTCGCCGCCGTCGGGCGAGGTGTACATCTGCCCGTCGATGGTGCCGAAGTAGAGGCGGCGCGCGTCCTGCGGGTCGATGACGAGCGAGCGCACGTCTCCGCCCAGCGGGCCGGTCGCCTCCCAGTTCAAATACCTCTCGGCGGAAGAGTCTGCGTCGTTGTCCGCGGCGCGCGCCGAAAGTGCTGGCGGCGCCCGACGAGACGAGCAGGATAGACAGGAGCACGAGCGCGGGGGTGAACTTACGGAGCAAGCGATTCTTCATTTTTAACACCACGGTCTTCAAATTCTACGAGCTGCGCGGCGGGGGGCCAGCAGGAAACCGCGCGGCTATTATCCTTATCGACTGCGACTTTGCAAAGCCCGGCCGTCGTCCGCGCGGCAAAATGTATGATGCCCGGGTAATTTTGGCCGTTGTACGAATTCGTACAGCCCGGGCCCGCCCGGCGCCGATAAAGGAAACGGGCGGCGCTTCTCGGATCGAAGCGCCGCCCGCTCTCTGTGTCGGCCGCGGGGCCGTTAAGCCCCGCGGGTTAAGGTTAAAGGACTACTCCTCGTCGTCGTCGCGGCGGCCGCGGCGGCGCGGCGGGCGCGCGCCGGGCGCACCTCCGACGGGTCAACCGTCGGGCTCGCGGCCGGCGGGGTGGCGCCCGAGGGCACGACCCACAGTTCGACCGTCAGCTCCTCGCGGAACCCGCCGTCCACCGTCACGATGCGCGAGGCGTCGATGCCGCGCGTCGAGACGAGGTAGTTCTTCGCGCGGTCGCAACGACGCTGCGCCTCGCCCGTGCGGCCCGTCCGCCCGCCGTAGCAGACCAGGTAGCCCTGCGCCGTCGGGTCGTTCTGCAACTCGATGGCGTAGTTGTCGAGCCGAGCCTTCTCGTCGTTGAACTTGATGTTCCCGTACTCGTCAACCTTCCGCGCCAGCGGCACACGCCGGGAGGCTCGTCGTGCAACTGCTCGAGGTCGAGCAGGTGCGGTCGTAGCCGCCCACGTCCACCGTCGCCGTGACCGTGCCGGTCACGCCCGGTCGTGTCAACGGTGATCGAGCTGGTGCCCTGGCCGCTGCTGATCGTGCCGGCCGAGACCGTCCAGTTGTAGGTCGGCGTCACGTTCGTGTCGCCGCCGCTGACGTTCGCGGTGAAGGTGATCGGGCTGACCGACCGTAACCGTATCCGGGCAGCTCACGGTGACCGTCGGGCAGGCGATCGGCCTCTCGACCACGACGCAGTCGCAGGCCGCGACCTCGACGGTCGTCGAAGTGAACGCGATACAGCCGCAGCCGTCGTCGACTTCCACCGTCACGGTGTAGGTGCCGGGCGCGACGCCCGTCAGGTCGAGCGTGGCGTTCGGGCCGTCACCCGTCGACGCGCCCGCCCGTCGTCGAGTAGGTGTAGAGCAGCGTGTCGCCGTCCGGGTCGGTCGCGGTCGGCCGAGAGCTGAACCGTGGTCGCGGTCGGCGTGCAGTTCGGGTTCGGGCTGCTGACCCTCCGCGCAGGTCGCCGGCAGCACGACGCGGCTCGAAGAGGCCGTGAGCGTGACCGTCGGCGGCTGGTTCGGGAAGATCGTCGGCAGCCGCTCGTTGCGGCGGCCGGCGAAGAACTGGAAGACGAAGCCGTGCGGGTCGTCCGACGTGCGGAAGCCCGCCGGGAAGCCGTCGTTCGCCTCTTCATCACGGAAGATGTCGATGAAGCTCCGGCCCTGCTGGTTCAGGTTGCCGCGGTAGGCCGCCGAGAAGCCGAACCAGCGGCGCGGGAAGATGCGGATGCCGCCGAGGAAATCGACCGGGTTCTTGCTGGAACGAGTTCGGCGTGCGGCCGCCCACGTACTGCACCGACTTCAACTCGGTGATGAGCTGGAAGTGCTTGTTGACGACGAAGTCCATGCCGACGCCCGCGACGAACTCGTCGGCGCGGTCGAGCAGCGTGATCTTGCCCGTGCCGAACGCCTCGGACTGCGGGTTCGAGTTCAGGATGTAGCCGAAGTTGGCCGTGCAGGCTGACCGAGCGGCTCAGGCGGCCCCGAGACGAAGCCGACGACGCCGAGGTCGCCGATGTCGCCGCCGGGGCTCGCGCCGCGCTGGAGCTGGTTGAAGCCCGACAGGTCGTCGGCCTTGTCCAGATACCAGCGGTAGAAGGCGACGAAGCCGACGCCGAGCGGGTTGTTCGGCCCCGTGAAGCGCACCTTCGCGCCGGCCTGCATCGTCCCGAACGACGACTCGCCGTAGAGCCGGTTGATGAACGGCGCGTCCGGCGACGTAGGTCGGGCAGATGGTGAACAGGTCGGGCACCGTCAGCGTGTTGAAGGTCAGGTTGGCGGGGATCGTGCGCGTCGTCAGCACGACGCCCGGCAGGATCGAGCCGCAGGGCGAGCCGATGCCGGGGAAGTTGCCGGCCCCGCTGAAGTTCCCCTGCTCGGCCCCCGTCGGCGATCCCGAGCCGCGTCGTCAGGGGCGGCGCGATGCGGTTGCCCGTCAGCCCGAAGTTGGGGCCGGGGCCGCCGACGAACGGGAACTGCACGAACGGTCTGGTTGAAGGCCGGGCGGAAGAGCGCCGACCCCGAGAGCGAGCCCACGCCGCGCCGCCGACCCGGGTTCGGGAAGCCCTGGACGATGGCCGGCGCCGCTGCCCAGCGACGTCCCGGCCCGAAGAAGAGCTGCGAGTTCGGCAGGTAGAAGCTCGACAGGTGCTTCGGGTTGTTGACCTTCACGCCCGCGCTAGCCTTCGGTCTGAAGAACAGCTCCAAGTGGTCGTTGATGCCGACGTTGAAGCTGAGCGGGATGACCGAGAAGTCGACGTTGCCGGGGTCGCGGTCGTAGTTCGGTAGGCGATGCTGAAGGTGAACTCACCCTTGCGCAGCGTGTCGCCGTCGTAGATGGTGAAGAGCCCGGTCGGGCCGCCCGGGGTACCGCCCGTGCCGACAGTCGGGGCCTGGTTGCGCGGGTCGTTGCCCGGTCGCAAGGTCTGCGCCGTCGCCGCCGACAGCAGGACCAAAGTGGCGAGCGCGGCAAAGAGCGCTCTTCTCGCGAGTCTCATCGCATTCCTCCTGCGAAATGAGTTTAATTTTTGCGGAAGGGGGCGACCGTGCTCCCCGATGTCGCGTGACGGCCCGCGTGCTGGCGCCGCTTCTGGCCGCGACCGGGCGACCCTTTAAGGCCTGGGGCGCGGACGCTCCAACTACAAGCGTAAACCCTTTAAGTCAAAGAAACTGCTACCGCCCTCGAACTCGAACGTCTTGTAGATGGAGCGGAGCAGCGAGAGGCGCCTGAACACCTGGTCGGCGTTCTTTGGGCGCTCTTGCAATGCCTCTACAGCGCCTCTCAACTGAGTGTAACTTTGTGCTTTGTTTAGCGCACCTGCTTTATATAAAACGGGTGCGCTGCTGTCAACACCTTGGGCGGAACGGCCGCGGCCCCGTCGCTAAAACCCTACACGGACGGATGCCGGGGGCGTACCAAGTTCCGCCAGACCATACACCTCTTAGTCGCGGAAATCAAGAGTTTTTCGCAACTTAGCCCGAAAAAAGGTTCACATTTTCGTCACGCATAGATGCCGCGCATCCGCGTGTCGTAGGCCACGCGGTCAATCGCCAGCATGTAGGCGGCCGTGCGCGTATCGACGTTGTGATTCTCGGCGTACTTCACAACGTCGTTGAAGCTCGCCACCATCATGTCCGACAGGCGCTCGTTGACGACATCCTCCTTCCAGAAGTAGCCCATGCGGTTCTGCACCCACTCGAAGTAGCTGACGGTGACGCCGCCGGCGTTGGCGAGAATGTCGGGAATGACGAAAATCCCCTTGTTATGCAGGATTTTGTCGGCGTTCGCCGTGGTCGGGCCGTTCGCGCCCTCGGCCAGGATGCGGCACTTGATGCGGTCGGCGTTCTCCGAGCGAATCTGGTTCTCGGTCGCGCAGGGGGCGAGCACGTCGCAGTCGAATTCGAGCAGTTCCGCGTTCGAGACGTGCTCGACGCCGGGGAACTCCTGGAGCGAGCGCGTCTGCTGCAAGTGCGCCAGCGCGGCGGGGATGTCGATGCCGTCCGGGTTGTAGATGCCGCCGAAGATGTCCGAAATGGCGACGACCTTGTAGCCGGCTTCGTGGAGGAGGCGCGCGCCGATGCCGCCGACGTTGCCCAGACCCCTGGACGACGACGCGCGTGCTGGGCGGCGAGAGCTTGAACTTTTTGATGGCCTCGTTGATGACGAAGAGGAGGCCGCGCCCCGTCGCCTCGCGCCGGCCGCGCGAGCCGCCGAGTTCGACCGGCTTGCCCGTGACGACGGCGTTGACGGTGTGGCGCGCGTGCATGGAGTAGGTGTCCATGATCCACGCCATCGTCTGCTCGTTGGTGTTCATGTCGGGCGCGGGCACGTCGCGCTCCGGCCCGATGAAGTCGATCAGCTCGGCGGCGTAGCGGCGCGTCATGCGCTCCAGCTCGCCCGAGCGACATCATCGTCGGGTCGCAGATGACCCCGCCCTTGCCGCCGCCGAAGGGGACGTTGACGACCGCGCACTTCCAGGTCATCCACGCCGCGAGCGCGCGCACCTCGTCGATCGATCACGTCGGGCGCGTAGCGGATGCCGCCCTTGGCCGGGCCGCGCGCGAAGTTGTGCTGGACGCGGAAGCCCTCGAAGACCTCGATGCGGCCGGAGTCCATGCGGACGGGGATGTAGACCTTCAGCTCGCGGTTCGGCACGCGCATCACGGCGTAGAGGTCGGGGTTGAGGTTGAGCAACTGCGCGGCGCGGTCGAAGCGCTCCATCATCGACTCGAAGGGGTTCTCCTCCCTGATGCGCCGCGGGTCGTCCATCATTGCCTTCGTCATGTTCATCTCCAAGGAAGTCGGGAGTCAGGAGTCGTGAGTCAGACAAGAAAAAAGCAGAAGCGCCGTGGCGACCTCTGCTCATTCCGTATTCTGACTTCCGACTCCTGACTCCCTGTTTTTCAAAATCTCGTTCATCGCGCCCGTGCGGTAGCCGTGCAGGTCGAGCGTGACGTAGCGGAAGCCGAGCGCGCGGAAGCGCCGCGCCAGCTCGTCCGTGACTTCGCGTTTGAGCGCCCTGTCGAGTTCGGCGGGCGCGACTTCGAGCCTGACCAGCTCGCCGTGGTGGCGCACGCGGAACTCGCGGAAGCCCATGTCGCGCATGACCTGTTCGCCCGTGTCCACGGTGCGCAGCCGCTCGATGGTGACCGGCGTGCCGTAGGCGAGGCGCGAGGAGAGACACGGGCTCGCGGGCTTATCCCAGGTCGGCAGCCCCGCGCGCTTACTCAGGAGCCGCACGTCGCGCTTCGCCATGCCCGCCTCGACCAGAGGGCTGCGGACGCCGCGCTCGCCCGCGGCCGCGCGGCCGGGGCGGTAGTCGCCGAGGTCGTCGGTCGTCGAGCCGTCGACGACAAAAGCAAAGCCGCGGGCCTCGGCCAGCGGCGAGAGCTTCGTGTAGAGTTCGGACTTGCAGAAGTAACAGCGGTCGGACTCGTTGCGCAGGTAGCGCGGGTCGTCCATCTCGCCGGTCTGGATGTACTCGTGGTGAAGGCCGAGGCGGGAGACGAGCGCCGCGACCTCTTCGCGCTGGTTCGAGGCGAGGCTCGGCGAGACGCCCGTCAGGCAGAGTGCGCGCGCGCCGAGCGCCTCGTTGGCGACGTGCGCGAGGTACGTGCTGTCCACGCCGCCCGAGAAGGCCACGAGCGCCGAGCCCATCTCGCGAGAGAATGGCGCGCAGGCGTCTCCTCCTTCAAAAGGGCTTCGGACTCTTCGGTCGTCAGAGCCCCGACGACTTCCCCGCCCCGCACTTCCTCTTCGACGGCCGGACTGTTCAACGCTCACCTTTCAGACCCGCGGCGCGCACGAACGCAGGCGCCGCCGCGGTCTCTCCCGAATGACTTGAACTGTTTTGGTTTTAAGAAACTTACCGGCCGCGAATGTTATCTCACGCGCGCGGGCCGCGCAACCCGGACCGCCGTGACAGCAGTAGAACGAATTTCAAATTTGAAATTTCAGATCTGAAATCGTGCGTCGGGGATGACGGTCGCGCGAGCGCGTGCTATATTCGGCGCGAAACTCACGCTTACGTCTCCCAACGTGGGCAGTTTCGGTCTGACGCTTTTCCCCGTGACAATCGCTCTGATGCCCTGCGGCTTTCGACACCGTCGTCTCGTCGTCGCGCTGGCCTTCGCGCTCGTGCTCGCGTGTGCGCACGGCGCGGCGGCGCAGGAGCGGGACGAGTTCGACGAGACTTCGGCCGACCCCGTCAAGCTCTTCAACCGCGGGCAGGAGGCGCACGCGAAGAAGGAGTACGAGCGCGCGCTCGAACTCTACGAAGAGGCTTTGCAGATCAAGCCCGACTTCGCCGAGGCGGAGTTCCAGAAGGCCGCGGCGCTCGTCGCCCTAAAGCGCATGCCCGAGGCCGAGAAGTCTTACCGCCGCGCGATGGAGCTGCGCCGCACGTGGGCGATGCCGCCCGCCGCGCTCGGCCTGTTGCTGGTGCGAACGGCGGGGCGCGAGAAGGAGGCCGAGCCGCTGCTGCGCCGCGCGCTCGAACTCGACGCGAAGAATTTGACCGCGACCGTCGCGCTCGCCGAGCTGCACTCGCGTTCCGGAAACACCGCCGAAAGCATCACGTACTGGCGGCGCGCGGCCGAGCTGAAGCCTGACGACGCGAGGCTCTGGGTCACGCTCGCGCGCGCGGAGACGAGCGCGAAGGAGACGGCCGCCGCGCTCAAGAGTTACGGCCGCGCGCTTGAGGTCGCGCCCGCGAACTCCGAGGCGCTGCTCGGGCGCGCCGACCTGCTCATCGGCTCGCGGCGAGAAGGAGCGCGCCCTCGAAGACGTGCGCGCGCTCGAAGCACAGGCGAAGTCCGACTGGAAGCTCGCCGTCGCCGTCGCCAACCGCTACGGCCTCGTCGGGAAGAAAGAGGAGTCGCGACGCGTCTACGAGTCGCTGCCCGCGGAGGCCAAACAGTCCGAGGAGGGGCGAAAGCTCCACGCGGCGCTCACCGACATGCCGCTGCGAAGAGACGCCCGAGGCGCGCGCCACGCTCGAACAACTCATCAGCTCCGAGCCGAAGAACGCGGCGGCGCTCGCCTGCCTCGGGCGGCTCGAACGCACCAACAACCCCGAGCGCTCCGCCGAACTCTACAGGCGCGCGGCCGAGGCCGAGCCGCGCAACGTGGACTACGCCGTCGGCTACGCGGCGGCGCTCGTGCAGCTCCGCAAATTCGCGGAGGCGGCCGGCATCCTCCAGCGCGTCATCGCGGCCGCGCCCGAGCACTACGAGGCGCACGCCAACCTCGCCGCCGCGCTCTTCGAGTTAAAGCTTTACAACCGGGCCGTTGTGGAATACAAATGGATCGAGCGTGCGAAGCCGGAGTTGGCGGTCGTGCACTTCTTCATAGCCATCGCGCACGACCAGTTGGGCGAGTACGAGGAGGCGCTCGCGGAGTACGAGACTTTCCTCGCGCGCGCCGACGCCGGCGTCAACCAGCTTGAGATCGAGAAGGTCAACCTGCGACTCCCCGTGCTGCGCAACCAGATCAAGCGCGGCGAAGGGGTGAAGAAAGACAAGAGGGCGCAGTGATGGACACATATCGCAGCGCGGAGCAGAGGGCGACGGCGCGCACGATAGAGGTGCGCGTTTCGGCAACGCTGGTTCTCATCTTCACCCTGCTCGCGTGCGCGGGCGCGCAGGCGCAGGACGGCGCGGCGCCGCAGCAGCCGCAGCGCGAGGACGGCCCGCCGCCCCTGCGCTACCTGCCGCCGGACGTGCGCCAGCAGCTCGACGGCGAGAAGGACGCCAAGGCGCGCGCGCGCCTCAGCATGGACATCGCCGAGGAGCGGCTCCTGCGCGCCGCGCAGTTGGCCGACGAGGACAAGTTCGCGGCCTCGACCGCCGAGATCGGCATCTACGAGGCCGTCGTCGAAGACACCGTCCGCACGCTGCACGCCTCGAACGCAGGCGGCCGGGCCAACAACAAGCTGCGCGACATCTTCAAGCGCGTCGAGATCACCCTGCGCGCGCACGTCACGCGGCTCGAATCCATCCGCCGCGTGCTGCCCGAGCGGCACGCCGTCTACCTCAAGGACGCCATCGACTTCGTGCGCGACCGGCGCGACCAGGCGCTTCGGCGCCTTCTACTCCGACTCGGTCTTACGCGAGCCGCGCCTCCCCGAGACGACCACGCCCGAGGGCGAGCGCGCCAACTCTTTCACCTCCGCGCAGCCCGCCCCCGAGAAGAAGCCCGACCAGAAACAGCAGTAAGAGATGAACAGCCTCCAGCCCCCCCGAGACGTTGCCCGCGCGCTTCAGACGCGCCACTTCGCTCCTCTTCGCGCTCTGCGTCTGCCTGTCGCTCGCCGCGCCCGTCGCCGCGCAGAAACGCGAGCACCTGACGCCCGAGGAGATCGAGCTTGTCCGCGACAATCAGGAGCTGGACGCGCGCACCGGCGTCTTCATCAAGGCCGCCGAGCGGCGACTGCTCGCCGCCACCAACCCGGCCGAGGCCGAGAAGAACGCGCCGAAGGAGAAGGAGAAGTGGGGCGAGGTGAAGGGCACGCGCACGCAGCTCTTCTACGACATCTCGAAGATACTCGAAGAGGCCGTCGTCAACGTGGACGACGTGGCCGAGCACAACCCGGAGAGCCCCCTGCTGCGCAAGTCGCTCTACATGCTCTCGGAGGCCACGGGCCGGATGCTGCCCGCGCTGTCGAAGCTGCGCCAGGACGTTGCAGAGCGAGGCCGAGACCGACCAGCTCGACCGCGCCCTGGAGACCGCGCGCGAGATAACGGACGCGGCCAAAGAGCGCGGCGTCACGGCCGAAGACCTCAAGACCAAGGCGAAGGCCGCGAAGAAGAACGACTGAGTCAGACTTGTAAGTTTACAGGGCGAACCCGGCGGCGCGCGTGCTTGAGCGGACGTGGCGCCGCCTTTTAATTTGTCCGCGCCGAACAACGCGGCGGCTTGTGTCGTAGAATAGGGCGCGAAAGGAATCGTAGAGGAGATTTATGGAGAGCAGATTCTACCCGGGCGTTCAGGCCGACCCCGCGCAGCTTACGCGAGAGCTGCGCGCCCTCTTCGACGGCGACACGGGCTTCGAGGTCCAGACGATGCAGGTCTCGACGACCGCGGTCATTCAGGCGCGCAAGTCGAGCACGCTCCGCGACCTGACCGGACTCTCGGCCGCGCTGACCATCAAGATCACGCCCGAGCACGGCGGGACGCGCGTCGAGATCGGGATGCAGAAGTGGCTCGACAAGGCGGCGGTCGCGGCCGTGGCCGTCTTCCTCTCGGCGGGCCTGCTGCTCGCCCTGCCGGCGCTCGGCGCCTACTGGCAGTACAAGCTGACCGAGGACGCCTGGAAGATTATCGAGGGGCACGTCGCGCGCAAGGCCGGCGGCTACGTCCCGCCGATGCCGGGGAGCTGCGGCACCTGCGGCTCGGTCGTCACCTCGGGCTCGGCCTTCTGCTCGGGCTGCGGCGCCAACCTCCGCGTCGAACACACCTGCGCCTCCTGCGGCGCCAAGCAGAAAGACCCCGCCGCCCGCTTCTGCAACCGCTGCGGCAAGCCGCTCACGAGTTGATTGACAGTTGTTCAACGGGTCAATCGCTTCATTGATTCAATTAAGAAATGAAGCGATAACTGCCGTTGCAACTGAATCTTTTCATGCCGCGTCCGACTCCCTCTCCGTCAGGCCGAGTTCGTCGGCGCAGTCCCGGCAGAGCCAGACGTGTATGTGCGCGGCGTCGGCCCAGAAGAAGGGCGTGACGCGCGCGGCGGCGCGGACGGCCGCGTCGGACGGCAGCCGCTGGAGGTATTTGACGTATGTGCGGCCGGGGTAGTAGTTGCCCGGCGCACCGGCCGCGCGGTGTAGGCACTCGCGCATGCGGTAATCCTGCTCGCTCTTCAAGTCGGGTGACCTCGATGATTGGTGTATAAATGTTGGCAAAGATGGGAGGGCTCGGCGCACGCTTGTGCGGCGCGCGTGATTGTTTACCACGCGGCTATACGCGCCAGAGTTGCATTGTCGTTGCAGAACTATTATTTTGCCGCCCTCCGGTTGATAAGAATAGCGATTTAAGGAATCATCCAGCAATGTCTGAGAGGCGGCCCGAAGACGTGACCATCCTCGTCGTCGAAGACTACGAGGACACGAGCCTTGCCATGAGGCTCGCGCTCGAACACAAGGGGTATCATATCCTCGAAGCCTCGGACGGCGTCCGCGCCGTCGAGGTCGCCGAGAGCGTGCGCCCCGACAGTCATCCTGATGGACTTGAACCTGCCCGTCCTCGACGGCTTCGGCGCGGCCGAGCGCATCCGCGCCAACCCCGAACTCAAGGAGACGGTCATCGTCGCCGTCACCGCCCACCATGACCCGGACCTCCGCGCCCGCGCCCTCGCCGCCGGCTGCAACGCCTTCGTCACCAAGCCCATCGACTTCGAGTGGCTCGGCGACCTCATCTCGAATCTCTTCTGCCTTGAAGTAGAGCCCGCCCGGACGCTTTCAGTCGAAGATGAGGTGAAGGCCGGACTGCTCGACCGGGACGAAGGTCGGCTCGACGCCGAACACGTCGCGGATGCGTTCGTGCGTGAGCACGTCGGCGGGGGCTCCGGTGGCGACGACGCGCCCGTGGTTCAGCAGGACGATCTGGTCGGCGAAGCGCGCGGCGAGATTGAGGTCGTGGACGACGCCGACCGCGACCACGTCGGTCGAGTCGGCGAAGGCGCGCACCTTCTTCATGAACTCGATCTGGTGGCGGATGTCGAGAAAGGTCAGCGGCTCGTCGAGGAACAGGTAGCGGCGGGACGTGCCGGGGCGCCACAGTTGCGCCAGCACGCGCGCGAAGTTGACGCGCTGGCGCTCGCCGCCGCTCAGCGTCTGGTAGTTGCGCCCGGCGAACTCCGTCACGTCGAAGAACTCCATCAGCTCGTCAACAATCTTCTCGTCCGCGGGGCCGGGTCGGCTCCCGAAGTGCGGGTGGCGGCCCATCATGACGACCTCGCGGACGGTCAGAGGGAACGCGACCTCGACCGCCTGCGAGAGCACGGCGCGGCGCTGTGCGAGTTCGACCTCGCCCGCGCGCGCAACGTCCGCGCCTTCGTACAGGACCTTCCCTTCCTGCGGGCGCAGCAGCCGCGCCAGCACTTTGATGAGAGTCGATTTGCCCGCGCCGTTCGGGCCGATTATCAAGATGAAGTTTGCCGGGCTCGAACTTGACCGACACGCCGGAGAGGAGCGCGCGTGCGCCGACTCGGAAGGTGATGTTGCGGGCTTCGAGCATCTTCAGAAGACGTACTGGCGACGGCGCAGCAGCAGCAGGAAGACGGGCACGCCGACCGCCGAGGTGACGATGCCGATGGGCAGTTCCGCGGGCCGGAGCGAGAGGCGCGCGATGAGGTCTGCGAGGCTCAGGAGCGTCGCGCCCGTCAGAGCGCTCCCCAAGATAAGGTAGCGGTTGTCGGCCCCGCCCAGCATCCGCAGGATGTGCGGCACGACCAGCCCCACGAAGCTGATGACGCCCGTGAACGCCGTCGCGACGGCGACGACGACGACGTTGACCGAGAGGATGATCCACTTCAGACGGTTCACGTTCACGCCGAGGTAGGTCGCCTCCTCCTCGCCGATCATCAGGGCGTTCAGCTGCTTCGCGTAGCGGAGCGCGACGAGGGTGCCGCCGACCGTCGTCAACGCGACGACCTCGACGGCGCGCCAGCTCGCGCCCGAGAGCGTGCCCAGACTCCAGAACGTGATG
Source organism: uncultured Acidobacteriota bacterium (assembly GCA_963726735.1). Taxonomy (GTDB): domain Bacteria; phylum Acidobacteriota; class Blastocatellia; order Pyrinomonadales; family Pyrinomonadaceae; genus QHXN01. The sequence goes on along the minus strand of CAVSDM010000015.1, from coordinate 161,741 downwards.
GAGCGCGCCTGCGGGTCGCGCGCGATGTAGGAGAGGAAGCCGATGGCGCTCATGAAGAGCGCGTTGACGGCGAGCCCCGTCAGCAGCAGCGTCACGACCGACGCGCGCCCGTCCTCGCGCGAACGCGCGAGCAGGAAGACGAGGTAGGTCGAGAGCACGCCGCCGAGACACGCGGCGGCGGGCAGGCTCCAGAGGCTCGTGCCGAGATTGAGCGCGCCGCCGAGGACGAAGAAGAGCGCCGAGCCGAAGGCCGCGCCGCTCGAAGTCCCGACGAGCCCCGGCTCGACAATCGGGTTGCGGAATAGCGCCTGCATCAGCGCGCCGCCCACGCCGAGGCTCGCGCCGACCAGCAGGCACAGCACGGCGCGCGGCAGCCGCAGCTCAAGAAAGATGCGTTGGTCTAAAGTCGGTTCGGCGTGGCCGGGAAGAAGCGACGCGAGCGCCTGACCGATGGCCGGTATCGAAAAATCAATCGCGCCGAAGCGGATGGAAGCGGCCAGCACGAGGAGCATCGTGCAGGCCAGTGCGACCAGTATCAGCGCCTCGGTGCCCACGTTGCTCTCTGTCACTGTTGATGGATGACCGCGGCGACCTTCTCGATGTTCTCGCCGGTGCGCGGGCCGAAGTACATGAGCTGGTTCTCTTCGATGCGGTAGATGCGGTTGTTCTTCGCGGCGTTCGAGGTGGCGACGCCGGGCAGCGCCTTGATCTGCTCAAGGTCTCCGCCGGCGCGGTCGAAGCCGTAGTCGGTGACGAGGATCACGTCCGGGTTCGCCTGCGCGACCGTCTCGGGCGACTCCATCCGCTGCATCCGCTCCGAGTTGATCGCCATCTCGCCGCCCGCCCATTCTATCATCCGGCCGGCCGCGCTGCCGTCGCCCGTCCCGCCGCCCTTGCCCACGACGAGGTAGACGTTCGACGCGCGCCCGAAGTGCAGGACGGCGACCCGCGGGCGGTCAGTGTACTTCTTGACCGCTTCGAGCGAGGCCGCCATCTGCGTGTCGAGCGTGCGGCACAGCTCTTCGGCCTGCGCCTCCTTATGAAAGTAGGCGCCCATCTCGCGGACGAGCGCCTTCGTGCCTTCGACGGAATCGTTCTTCGCGTCGAAGGTCTTCATCGGGATGTTCAGGCCCTTGAGCTGCTCGACGACCTGCGGCGGGCCGATGTTGTTGTCGTGGATGATGGCGGTCGGGTGGAGCGAGAGGATGCCCTCGGCGCTCAGCGCGCGGTGGTAGCCGACCGTCTGCACCTTCTTCACTTCGGGCGGATAGGTGCTTGAGAAATCGACGCCGACGACGTTCGTCCTGCGCCCCGAGCGCCCAGATGATCTCGTTGTAGGTCTGCGAGATGACGACCACGCGCTCGGCCTTCGCGTCGCCGGCCGGGTTGTTGAAGCGCGCGCAGCCGCCGCAGGCGAGCGCGGCGAGAAGCAACGCGACGGAAGAGTTCGTTTCATCGGATAGATTTATAGCAGTTTGAACCGGAGTCGCCATCGCGGAGAACAGGTCAGTACCGCCGCTCGCTACCGGGGCGGTACGACCTGCATCTGGGAACGCCTTAGAAAGCTGAACCGCGCCTGAAGCTGGAACATCCGCGGCGGGTCAACGTTGGCGAACGCGGGGAGCGCGTTGGTGGACGTGCCGACCGCGACGAGCTGGCCGAACGTCGGGAGCGGCGCGGCCGCGTCGCCGTAGATGGTCAGGCCGCGCCCGAGGTAGTTGCCGTGGTTGAAGATGTTGAAGCCCTCCAGGCGGAGCGTGAGCGCCGTGTGCTCCGAGAGCCTGATGCGCTCCTCGGCGAAGATGGAAACGTCCTGCGTCGAGGTGCCGCGGAACGCCGACTTGCGGAGGACCTGCCCGTTGACGACGGGGCGGTCGTTGTTGACGCCGTCGCCGTTGTTGTCAACGCCGGTCGTGGCGTTGAACGGGCGCGCCGACGCGAACATCGAGACGGTGCCGGCCGTGAAGTTGTACGGGAAGCGGTAGAGGAACGAGAGAACAGCGCGGTGGCGCTGATCGACGACGCTCGGGCCGCGCTCCTCCTCGCCGAGCCGCGCGAGGTTGCTCTCGTTCGGCCCGATGCCGTTGCCGTCCGGCTCCGTCGTGTTGCTCGCCCTCGACAGCGTGTAGCTGACGGAGGCGAACATCCTGCGGTTGCCGCGGTAGGCTGAGCTGCGTCTGTATGCCGTTGTAGTCGGCCTTGCCGAAGTTCGTCAGCACGTTGACCTGACGCACGCCGCCGTTGACCGGCAGAATCGGGCGCGTCAGGTTGGCCGCGGCCACGCTCCTGACCTGCCCGGGCGCGTTGCGGTCGAAGGGCGCGGGCGCGTTCAAATCAATCGTGCGGTCGATGTCGTCGAGGTGCTGCTTCACGTAGTCGGCGCCGACGAAGAGGCCGCCGAAGAACTCGCGCTCCGCGCCGAAGGTGATGATCTGGCTGCGCGGGTTCGCCAGCTCGTCGGGGTAGTTCGGCAGCCGGTCGAAGTTGAGCCCGTACTGCGCGAACTGCGTCCGGTAGAAGTCCGGCGCGGCCCGCGCGAATCGTGATGTCGCGCGCGGGCAGTTGCGAGGCCGGCAGCGTCCGCGGGTCAACGTTGACGGGGACGCTCGTCAGGCTGGTCGGGAATCCCGTCTGCCCCGCGACCGCCGTGTAGGTCGTCAACCCGTCGAGCCCGTTGACGAGGAAGCTCGCGACCGCGTTCGAGCGAATCTGCGTGTAGTACATCCCGTAGCCGCCGCGGATCGAGGTGCGCGCGTCGCCGTTCGGGTGCCAGCCGAAGCCGACGCGCGGCGCGAAGTTCTTCGTCGCGTCGGTCAGCGTCTGGCGGTCGTAGCGCAGGCCGAGATTCAGGGTGAAGTCCGGGTGCACCTTCCAGTCGTCCTGCACGAACCCGGTCAGGAGCCACTGCTTCAGCTCGTAGCTGTCGATGCCGAAGTTGATCGGCTGCTGGTAGTTCTGCACGTCGGCCAGCGTCAGCGAGCCGAAGGGCGCGGTCGTCGTGTTCCTGAAGTTGAACGTGCCGAGGATGGCCGTGCCGGGCTCGCTGCCCGTGCCGCCGGAGGTGTGGTGAATGACGCTCCCGCCGAGGCGCAGGTAGTGCTGGCCGAGCGACCACGAGAGCGTGTCGCCGAACTGCACCTGATGGCTGAAGATGTCGGCGGCGCGCGACTGGCCGATGGTGAACGGCACGTTGCCGCCGCGCGTGTAGGTGGTCGAGAGCGTCCCCGCCTCCCACTTCGTGACGGGGTCGCCGTGCAGGTAGGCGAACCGCGCCTCGTTCAGAACGCTCCGGCTGATGACCGACGTGTGGTTGGCCTGAAGCGTCCAGGAGCGGCGCGAGTACCTGCGCGCGACGCTCGGCGCGTTCGTGCCGCCGACGGCGTCCTGCGGGTTGTCGTCGAAGAAGCGGTCAACGTTCACGCGCACCATCGACGACTGGCTCGAAGAGAACCTGTGGTCGAGCCGCCCGTCGAAGAGGAACTGGCGGTAGTGCCCCGTGTAGTCGAGGCGGCCGTCCGCCGGCAGGAGGAAGGCGGGCAGAGCGGACGAGAGGAACGTCGTGCGGTTCTGCCGCGTGTAGTCGGCCGCGGCGAAGAAGAAGGTCTTGTCCTGAACAAGCGGCCCGCCGAAGTTGGCCGAGACCTGCTGTAGCGCGTCGGGGATGTCCACGGGGTTGATGGCCTGAAGCGTCGCGGGCGTGACGCAGGTCGTGACGGACGGCGGGCAGAAGTTTTTCGTCGAGAAGGTCTTCGCCTGCCAGCTCCCGCCCGGACGAACGAGGACGATGCCGTCGCCGTGGAAGTCGTTCGTGCCGGACTTGGTGACGATGTTCAGCGCCGGCCCCGAAGTCCAGCCGAACTCGGAGGAGAAGGCGTTCGTGAGGATGTTTATCTCCTGCACCGCCCCGAGCGGCACGGTGGCGATGGCCGTCTGGCGGCCCCAGCCCTCGTCGTTGTTCGCCCCGTCGAGCGTGAACGTGGTCGCGCGGCGCGAGCCGACGCCCGTGATGAAGTAGGTCGCGTTGACGAAGAGGTCGCCCGTCCCCTTCCCCTGCCGGAACGCCGAGTTGAGCAGCGGCAGCGTCGTCACCTTGCGGCCGAGAATCGGCGTCTCGTCGATCTGCGCGGCGTTGAGCGGGAGCCCCGTCTGCGGGTTGTCGCGCACCCCCTCGGTCGTGCCGAAGACCGTGATCTCCGCCGACTGCGAGCCCACAAGGAGCTTGACCTTCACGGTCGCGGTCTCGCCCGAGCGCAGCGTCACGTCCTTCAACTCCTGGTTGCCGAACCCTTCCTTCGAGACGGCGACCGTGTAAGTCCCCGTCAGCGAGAGCGCGGGGATGGTGACGCTCGCCGTCGCCGTCGGAGACGCCTTCGCGCACGGCGCCCGTGTCGTCGTTGGAGACGGTGACCTTCGCGTCCCGCACGACGGCGTCGTTCTGGTCTACGACGACGACGATCATCGACGCCGTGTTCGGCGACTGTGCGACCGCCGCCTGCGCGAAGAGCAGCGCCGACAGGAGCAGTGCGAAGAGAGGCGCGGCCCGGCGCGCGAAGGTTCTCAAGTCAGACATGGCAATCCTTCCCGGTTTTTGCTTGAACGAAAAGTTTGTAGACAGAAGTCTTCGCCGAAGCGGCGGAGGATGGCGCAGATGATAAGAGCGCCGGGGAACTACTACCAGCCTTAGTAGATACCGCGCGGCCGCGCGCGCAGATTTTCCCTCGCCGCTCCGTTTCACGCGTGAAAAATCGTTGCAAGGCCGTTTCATCTGTGATACAGTGCCCCGCGAATCGCGGAGCGACTCCCGAAGTTCCGGAAGAGTTCTCCGCCGGTCAGGCGCTAAAGAGAGGCCCCCCTCCAAGCATTTTTCAGCCGGAACCGGCTTTCTGAGGAGAATTAGAGAGATGAGCAATACGACGAAACCGAGAGTGAACCCTTTGAGCCGGCGCCCGCGCCAGCAGCGTCTGGTGATGGCCGTCCGCGGCGGCGCGGGCGCGGGCAAGAGCTGGTTCCTGCGCTGTCTGGCGGAGGCCGGCCTCGGCCGCCTCTGCATCTTCGACATGGAGCGCAAGACGCGGCTGCTGTCGGGCGTCGGCGAACACTTCGACGGCCTGGAGATCGAGCACCCGGACGAGCTGCCCGAGTTCATCGACTGGGCGCTGTCGGGCGAGGGCAAGGAGCAGAACTACGGCTGCTTCGGGCTCGACTCGTGGGCGGCATACTTCTCCGCCAAGCACGCCGAGACGATCAAGGCCGTGCGCGAGCGCACCAGCGACCCTCTGGCGCAGCCCTCGGCCGAGGAGTTGGCCGCCGACCAGATGGTCTTGCAGGGCGTGCTCCGTCGGCTCTGCATGGAGTCGGGCAAGTCGGTCGTCATCGTCGATCAGATTCCGGCGAAGGGCAAAGAGTCGAAAGAGGACAACGAGATCGGGCGCGTGCTGCCGATGACGGCCTCGGGTCTCGAATACTTCGTGGACGTGATGGTCGAGGTCTCTTTGCAGGAGCGCGACGGCGAGATCGTGCGCGTCTTTCAGGTCGTGAAGTCGAACAGCCCGGCCTTCGAGGTCGGCTTCGAGCTGACGGGCAGCGTCACCTTCAAAGACTTCCTCGACCACATGAAGCGCGAGCACGGCGGCGACCTGCCGATAGAAGCGCCGAAGCCGACGGTCGTCCCCGAGACGATTGAGGAGAAGCAGCCGCTCACGCTCGTCCAGCCGCAGATGACCGTGCAGGAGTTGGTCGAGAAGGCCGAGCGCCTCGGCTTCAAGCAGGCCGACGTGGTGACGGGCGCGCGCGTCTACCACAACCAGCCGAACATCTACCGCCTCACCCCCGAGCAGATCGCCGACCTCGACCGCCGCATGACCGCCCGCGCCGAGCGCGTCAAGATGGCGCAGCCCGAGGCCGAAGAGGAGAAGCCCGCCGCACGCGCACAGGCCGCACGCAACCTCAAGCGCGCCTGAAGAGAAGCATTAACCACAGAGAGACGGCGGCCCAGCTAATTCGTCTTCAGCTGGGCCGCCGTCTCTCTGTGGTTACATTCTCTCTGTCTGCGCCCGACTTTAAAGACAGAAACTTGATAGTTAGGCTAGAAATCCGTGCCGCGGCCTGCCTATAATCACGCCCGTTCTCAAATCCCCTTCAACTGAACTTCCCCTGAAACTTTCGGGCACGCGTCCGTGCGCGGACGTGACTGACGGCGAAACCTTATCCAACGGGAGAACTGATGGCGACCAAGTCGAACAAGCAGGGTGCGAAGAAGGGCGCGGCGAAGTCGGCGAAGAAGGGTGGCGCGGCGAAGAAGTCTTCGGGCAAGTCGGCCGCTGCAGCCGCGGCGGAGAAGTTGGCCGCTCTGCGCGGGGCGCCTCCGCCGCGCGTGTTGGAGGAGCCGGAGTCGCCGATGCCCGCGCAGCACCTTGAGAAGCCGGGCATCGAGGCCGACCTCAAACTCCAACCGCGCTACGAGGCGCCGCACTACAGGGCTGCGGGCAAGCTTGAGGGGCAGCGCGGCGCTCATCACGGGCGGAGACTCGGGCATCGGCCGCGCCGTGGCCGTGCTCTTCGCGCGCGAGGGCGCCGACGTGGCGATTGTCTACCTGCCCGAGGAGCAGGTGGACGCCGAGGAGACGCGCCGCGCGGTGGAGAGCGAGGGGCGGCGCGCGCTGCTCATTCCGGGCGACGTGCGCGAGTCGAGCTTCTGCCAGGAGGCGGTCGAGCAGCACGGTCGAGGAGTTCGGCAAGCTCGACATCCTCGTCAACAACGCGGCCTTCCAGCAGCACCAGGAGACGATCGAAGAGGTGTCGGACGAGCAGTTCGACCGCACCTTCAAGACGAACATCTACGGCTACTTCTACATGGCGAAGGCGGCGCTGCGCGCACATGAAACGAGGGCGCCGGCATCATCAACACGGGCTCGATCACGGGGCTCGAAGGGAGCAAGGAGCTGCTCGACTACTCGGCGACGAAGGGCGCGATTCACGCCTTCACGAAGTCGCTGGCGCAGAACCTCGTCGAGCGGCGCATCCGCGTCAACTGCGTCGCGCCGGGGCCGGTCTGGACGCCGCTCAACCCCGCGGACAAGGAGGCGAAGGACGTGCCCGAGTTCGGCGCCGACACGCCCTACAAGCGCCCGGCGCAGCCCGAAGAGATGGCCCCGGCCTACGTCTTCTTCGCCTCGGAGGCGGATTCGAGCTACATCACGGGCGAGGTGCTGTCGCTCCTCGGCGGCGACACGACCGCGGGCTGAGGGTCTTAATTTCAATAACGAACGGAGGGACAGATGTCAGACAAGGACAGGCAGAAGAAGGACGGCGAGCGGAAGGACAAGAAGAACCAGCGGATGCACGAGCGCGAGAACGAGGTCGTGCAGGAGGCGAGCGCCCCGCAGCAGGTGCGCGACGCCTCGAACCTGACCGACACGCAGCCCGGCCCGGCCGACACGCGCGAGGGCGGCAACGACGGCCGCTAAGGTTGCTTTAAGGCAATCACCCAGAGACACGGCTTGAAGCCATATGGCTTCAAGCCGTGTCTCTCGTGTCTGCGGTGGTTAATCCCTTCGGTCCTGCACTCGACGCGGCCGTCGGTTGACACGCGCGCCGCGCGTCGTAAAATCTCCCTGCCCGAAAACTCTCGATCACAGTTGAAGGAAACAGACCGAGCGATGACTTACGTGGTGACAGAGGATTGCGTGGACTGCAAGTACACCGACTGCGCGGCGGTCTGCCCCGTCGAGGCGTTCCACGAGCTGCCCGACCGCCTCTACATCAACCCCGAGACCTGCATCGACTGCGACGCCTGCGTCCCCGAGTGCCCCGTCGAAGCCATCTACTCGGACGCCGCCCTCCCCGAACAGTACGCCGACTGGCTCCCCCTCAACGCCACCGCAGAAGAATACCCTATCCTCAGCGGCAAAATCCCCGCCCTCTTCGGCCCGACGTGTAAGGGGAAGCCGGAACGTAGCAGGCAGTAGGCAGTTGGCAGTCAGGCAGTTGAAAGGCAGGAGATGTCTCTCGTCACTTCAACCTGCCTACTGTCACTTCTAATTCAACATCGACTGCCGGGCCTGCATCTTCTTGAGTTGTTCGCGGACGGTGTCGGCGTCCGGGGCGTCGGGGGAGAGATTGAGGTAGGTCTGCGTGTCGGCGATGGCCTCGCGGAGGCGTCCGAGTTGGGCGAGGAGCATGCCGCGGTCGCGGCGCTCTTCGAGGTCGGAGGGCGCGAGCAGGAGCATGCGCTCGACCGCCGAGAGCGCGCGGCGGTAGAGGCCGGCGCGGACGTAGACGGCCTTCAGGTTGCCGAGCATGCGCGCGAGGATGTTGCGCGCGCCGACCGCGCGCAGGTGCTCTTCGCCCAACTCAAGACGGCCGTCGTAGATGAGGTCGATACGACTCTGGCACTCCTCCGCGTCGGTCGCGCGCCGGTTGAAGGGATCGACCAGCACGCCCTCGTCCTCATCATCCTCGAACGCGCGCACGACGAAGTGGCCGGGCAGTCCCACGCCCTCGACCCGCAGCCCCGCGCGCCGCCCGACTCCATGTAGACGACCGAGAGCGTGATCGGAATCCCCGTCCGGCGGCCGAGCACCTGATGGAGCATGCTGTTGCGCGGGTCGTAGTAGTCCGACTCGTTGCCGCGAACCCGAGTTCCTCGAACAGATACTCGTTGAGCGCCTCGACCCTCGACCCGCCCCTGCGGACGGCGCGCGCACGCGCCTCCTCGCCCATCTCGTCCAGACGCGCGAGGCAGCGCCCCACGTCCGCGCGGCGCGGCTCCTCCTCCGCCCCGATGAGCAGCGCGGCGCGCGCGAGGTCAATCTCCGCGTCCGGCCGCGACGCCTCCTCGGCGAACCGCCGCCGCACCTCCGCCGCCGCGACCTTGTCAGCAGGAGTCATAAAGGAAATGATGAATGCGGAATGATGAATGATGGATTAAGAGCAAGTTCGTCTTTAATCCATCATTCATCATTCCGCATTCATCATTTATCTCCTTCCCCATTGGTGTCGAAGACGTGGTGGACGGCGTCGGGCGTCCAGTCGGCGAGGCTGCGTGTGACGGAGTCGGCACCGGCCTCGCGCAGGGCCTTGTCGGAGACGGTGTTGGTGACGCCGAGCGTGCGCATGCCGGCGGCGCGCGCCGACTGTATGCCGGGCGGCGAGTCTTCGATGACGAGACATTCGTCGGGGCGGAGCGGGATGACGTGCGCCTCGCCGCGCCGGCGGTTGAGGGATTCGAGCCCGCTGTTGTAGCAGGAGGGGTCGGGCTTGCAGGCCGTCACGTCCTCGGCGCTGACGATGGCGGCGAAGTAGCTCGCGAGCGCGGCGCGCTCCAGCACGTGGTCGATCTCCGTGCGGCGCGCCATGCTGACGAGCCCGAGCGAGTGTTGGCGCTTGAGCGCCTTGATGAAGGTGACGACGCCGGGGAAGAGCGGCAGCTCGCCTTCGAGCAGCTTGCGGTGCGCGGCCGTCTTCGCCTCGATGACGCGGCCGAGCGCCTCGTCCGTCAACTCCCTCTCGGCGCGCGCGAACGCGGCGCGCACGAACGCGCGGTCGTCCATGCCGAGCGAACCGTAATAGTCGGCCTCGGTGACGGTCAGCCCCTCGCGCCCGAGCACCTCCTGATACGCCTTCATCTGCAACGGCTCGTCGTCGATGATGACGCCGTTGAAATCAAAAAAAACGGCCTGAATCATTAGACCTCAAGCAAGTTTTTTTTGGTTTGAGCAGAACGCGACCATTGTAACAGGAAGTAGACAGTAGACAGTAGACAGTAGTCGGTAGAAGAAACACGGGCAACGCGTCTCAGCCTTCAAGCCGCGCGCGGCCGCTGTTTTCTACCGTCTACTGTCTACTTCTTCATTTCCTCTCGCAGCTCCGCGAAGAGGTTCGGCAGGCGTTCGGACTCGAGCAGGTCGAGGCGGCGCATGACTTCGGTGAGGGCGAGTTCGTTCTTGAGATTGACCTGATAGTCGAGGTCCGCGCGGAGGCGGTCTTTCTCGCCCTGCCGGTTCTGCGAGATGAGGATGATGGGCGTGAGCAGCGCGGCGACGATGCCGTTGATCACGTCGAGGAAGGCGTAGGGGAACGGGTCTATGCCCTGGTCGCGCCGGACAGGCCGTGTTGTAGAAGACCCAGAAGATGATGAAGGCGATGGTGGCGGCGATGAACTTCCAACTGCCGCCGAACTCCGAGACGGCGTCGGCCATGCGGTCGGCGAGGGTCTGCCGCTCCTCATCGACCTCGTTGAGGTTGCGCGTGACGCGCTGGCGCAGCATCTCGTCCGTGTGGCGCAGGCGCTCGGCGATGGCGGCCATCATCGAGAGCGCGACCTCGGGGCTGCGCCGGACGAAGTCGTGGAAGTGCTCGCGCGACAGCACGGCGAGGCGCGCGTCCTCCGTGACGGTGGCCGTGGCCGAGCGCGGCTTGCCGTCGAGAATCGACATCTCGCCGAAGAAGTCGCCGGCGGCCAGCTCGGCCAGCGTCACGTCGTCGCCGTCGCGGTCGCTGATGTGGATGCGGACGCGGCCGCCCTCGATGAGGTACATCGCGCCGCCCTGCTCGCCCTTGCGGAAGAGGACGCTGCCGGCGGGGCGCAGCTTCGAGTTCCAGCAGCTCGCGCAGGGCGCCCGCCGACTCGTCGCCGAGCGAGGCGAAGAGCGGGACGGAGCGCAGCGCTTCGAGCGTCATCAACGGGTGCGGCCGTTCTCGGGCATCGAGACTCACCTCGCGGAAGTTTTCGGGAATTGTGGGACCGAAAGCAGCGCGGAGATTATCACGACGGCCGCGAAGATTAACCACGGAGACACAGAGCGCGACGGCTTGAAGTCGATATGAGCGTTCGGAAGCCGCTGCCTCCGCGTCTCATGTCGTTAATCCGCCTCTCGCTCTAAGCTCAGGCCGGCGACCTTGACGTACTTGTCCACGATGCGCGCAAGCGCGTCCTTGCTGCTGGCGCCGACGACGCGCTCGACCTCGCGGCCGCCGTCGAAGAAGACGAGCGTCGGGATGCCCTTGATGCCGAAGCGCTGCGGCACCTGCTGGTTCTCGTCCACGTTGAGCTTGAGGAAGCGCACGCGCCCTCGTACCGCTTCGCCAGCTCCTCGAAGGTCGGCGCGAGCGCGCGGCACGGCGGGCACCACTCGGCCCAGAAGTCCAACACCACGGGCACGTCCGACTGAAGCACCTCGCGCTCGAAACCCGCGTCGTCAACGGCCGAAACATACTGGCTCATCTCTTTAATCTCCTGTCTCCGGTCTCAATTCTCAAAATCCGCGCCGCCTTAACGCGAGCGCAGACGCATTATGCGCCGACACGCGCCCGCGGCTTCAGTAATCGCGATTACCGAGGGCGGCTCGCCGCACGGCGGCCCCGCGTCGTAAACTGGAACGCCGCGGCCTTCGCGCGCATCAGAGTGAGTTTCGGGGGCGGAATCTATGAGCACGAGAGCTGGACGACGACGCCGGCGGGCCAGACCTTTTTCAGGGGATGACCGCGGAGGAGCTGCGCGAGGTCGAGCGCGTGACGACGACGCGCACGTTCTACGCGCGGCGCGGTCATCTACACGCCGGGCGAGACGGGCGAGGCGCTCTTTCTCCTGCGCGAGGGCGCGGTGCAGATCTACCGCATGTCGCCCGAAGGGCGGAAGCTCGTCATCGCGCACCTCCTCCCGCACAGCTTCTTCGGCGAGATGACCTGCATCGGTCAGGGCATGTACGACACCTTCGCGGAGGTGACCGAAGACTCGACCATCGTCACGATGAACTGCGCGGTGCTCAACCGCCTGCTCGTCAGCAAGCCCGAGATCGCGCGCCGCATCCTCGAAGCCTTCGGCCGCCGCGTGCTCGAAGCCGAGCGGCAGCTCGAAGACACGGTCTTCAAAGGCATCCCCGCGCGCGTCGCCGCGCTGCTCCTGCGGGAGTCGCAGGGCGACGTTCGGTGGACGGCCTCACGCATCAGGACATCGCCGAGCGCCTCGGCGTCTACCGCGAGACGGCCACCAACGCTCTGAACGAGCTGAAGGCCGCCGACCTCATCTCCATCGGCCGCAAACACATCACCATCCTCGACCGCGAGCGCCTCGAAAATATCGCCGGGCGAGTAGTAGACGGCATCTAACCACAGAGACACGCGCTTGCATGTCTTGTTACATCAAGCCGTGTCTCTGTGGTTAATTCTGCCGGTCTTTTAGCGAACGCGGACGCGGCTGACGAGTCTCGTCTCGCGTCCTGCCGTTCGGCAGGTACCTGACCTGATAGGTCTCGCGCTAGACCGCCGGCCGCGGCGCACGAGACGCGAATAGTTCGTCACGGCACGCGGTTGCGGCGCCAGCGTCTGCGCCACTGAACGGCGGCAGGAGCGGCCGCGGCCTTCGACACGTTCGACGGCCGCCGAGGAGTTCGCCGAACCGGCCGCCTTCGCCTCGGCCGCCAACGCCCGCGAGACCGACCGAAGCCAAAGTCAACGTCAATGCCAGTAATTTCTTCATACTTCCCCTTTTCCTTGTCAAAAATGTTTAGGCCGCACCCGCCGGCGCGGCGTCCGAGACGCTCGCGCGGGAGAGTGCGGCCTACTATGTAAGACACCTTTCGTGGGCGCGCGGTTACACCCCGAAGACGTTTTTTTAGACGACCTTGTACTCGGAGTCCACCTCCTCGTCGGCGAAGGCGACGCGGTAGTTGAGCGACTGCTTCTGCTTGGTGATGAGGAGGTCGTCCTTGGTCTTGAGCAGGTCGGCGCGGTTGTAGACCGACAGCTCGAAGTTGAAGCCGTGCGTGATGGCGTCCTTCGGGCAGGCTTCGACGCAGAAGCCGCAGAAGATGCAGCGGCCGTAGTCGATGTTGTAGACCTGCGCGAAGCGCTCGTCCACGCCGGTGCGCTCCTTGGGCGGGCGCGGGTCGTCGGCCGCGACGATGTAGATGCAGTCGGACGGGCACGCGGCCGCGCACAGGTAACACGCGACGCACTTCTCGCGCCCCAGCTCGTCCACGTGCAGGAGGTGCTGGCCGCGGAAGCGCGGCTGGAGCGTGACGGGCTCGTCCGGGTACTGCACCGTCCACTTCTCCCGCGGGATGTACGAAGCGGTCGTCATCATCCCCTTGATGATGGCCCGCGTGTTCTCGATCACGTCGCTGATGATGCCCATAAGACCTCGGCGTCCGGCTAGACGAATTCCAGGCGGCTGAAGAAGTAGGCCAGCTCGATCTGCGCGTTCTCTTCGGAGTCGGAGCCGTGGACGGCGTTCTCGCCGATGGAGTTGGCGAACTCCTTGCGGAGCGTCCCCTCGTCGGCCTTCGCCGGGTCGGTCGCGCCCATCAGGTCGCGCCACGCCTTGACCGCGCCCTCCTTCTCCAAAGCCAGCACGACGCACGGCCCCGAAGACATGAACGCCGTCAGCTCGCCGAAGAACGGCCGCTCGCGGTGTACGTCGTAGAAGCCCTCGGCCTCCGGCTTCGTCAGGTGGATGAGCTTCATCGCCCTGACTTTGAAGCCCGCGTCCAGCACGCGCTGCAAGACCGCGCCCGTCCTGCCCGCGCGCACCGCGTCGGGCTTGATGATTCCGAAAGTGAGTTGCCTGCCTGCTCTGCCATCAATGTCCTCTTGAGTGTTTTTGAGTTAATCGAAACTTTTAAGCCGACGCGCCGGAGCCGAGCGAGTCCTTCATGGCCTGCCCGATGTCGGCGGGCGAGTGGACGACGCGGATGCCGGCCTCCTCGAACGCCTTCATCTTCTCGGCGGCGGTGCCCTTGCCGCCGGCGATGATGGCGCCGGCGTGGCCCATGCGTCTTCCGGGCGGCGCGGTCTGGCCGGCGATGAAGGCGACGATGGGCTTCGTCACGTTCTCCTTCGCGAAGCTGGCGGCCTCCTCTTCGGCCGTGCCGCCGATCTCGCCGATCATGACGATGGCCTCGGTCTCGGGGTCGTCCTGGAAGAGCGCGAGCGCCTGCAAGTGCGTCGTGCCGATGATGGGGTCGCCGCCGATGCCGATGGCCGTGGACTGACCGAAGCCCGAGCGCCGTCAACTGGCCGACCGCCTCGTACGTCAGCGTCCCCGAGCGCGAGACGACGCCGACGCGGCCCTCCTTGTGGATGTGGCCGGGCATGATGCCGATCTTGCACTTGCCGGGCGAGATGACGCCGGGGCAGTTCGGGCCGATGAGCCGCGTCTGCTTGTCGGCCGAGATACTCCTTGACCTTCACCATGTCGAGCGCGGGGATGCCCTCGGTGATGCAGACGACGAGCGGCAGCCCGGCGTCGGCCGCCTCCATGATGGCGTCGGCGGCGAAGGGCGGCGGCACGTAGATGACCGAGGCGTTGGCGCCGGCCTCACGGACGGCGTCGGCGACGGTGTTGAAGACGGGGATGCCCTCGTGGGTGGTGCCGCCCTTGCCGGGCGTGACGCCGCCGACGACGTTCGTCCCGTACTCCACCATCTGCTTCGTGTGGAACGTGCCCTCTTTGCCCGTGATGCCCTGCACGACGAGCCGCGTGTTCTTATCAACCAGTACGCTCAACGTTCTGCTCCTCAGTTTCCGCGCCCGCCCGTGCCCCTTGAAGTCAAGGCTCTGCCTCTCGACGGCTGACGGCTTTTAGTTGGACTGCTTTTATGAACGCGCAGTATAGCACAACGCCCCGCGGCGCCGCACACGCCGGGGCCGCGCGAGGGCTCTACCGCCGCGGCCGCGCGCTTCTGCTACTCTTCCGCGCGCCCCAGGCCATTCACACCTTCATAGACACAAGGAGCCTTTTGATGAAAAGAGTCCTGTTACTTCTCACGTGCGTCACTCGTGCCCGCGGCCGTCTGCCGCGCGCAGGCGAGCGGCAACGTCGCCTACTCGCAGCAGCAGGGTCAGGCAGAGCGACGCGCGCGGAGCAGCGCGAACTGTCGAAGCGCGGCCAGATCGACGCCTCCGGCAACTCGCTCATCGTGGACGCGAGCGTCCTGATGAACGTCAAGGCCGACGAGCACGTCGCCGTCTTCGGCGTCATGCAGGAGTGCGCCAGCATCCCCGAATGCACGCAGAAGGTGGACGCGATGATCGCGGACTTCACGGCGGGGCTGCGCCAGTTGGGCGTCGCGGCCGGCGACGTGTTCGTGGACTTCGCGGCGCAGAACAAGATTTACGGCTACGAGCTGGAGAAGGAGCGGCAGCTCGCGCGAGAGAAACTGGTCGGCTTCGAGCTGAAGAAGAACGTCTCGGTGCGCTACAGGGAGCGGCTGCTGCTCGACCGCATCGTCGTCGCGGCGGCGCGCGCGAACATCTTCGACCTCATCAAGGTGGACTACGTCGTGCGCGACACGTACGCCGTCAACAGCCGCCTCGCGGAGGAGGCCGCGCGCATCGTCCGCGAGAAGGCCGCGCGCCACGAGCGCCTGCTCGGCGTCAAGTTCCAGCGCCCGCCGCAGGTCTACACCGAGCGCCCGTCGATCTACTTCCCCATCGAGATGTACGACTCTTACACCGCGGCCGAGTCGGAGAACATCTCCCAGCCCTACTACGACCGCCAGCAGCCCTTCGCCGTCCAGAGCGCGCGCAAGAGCCGCACCTTCTTCTTCAACGCGCTGACCGCCGACAACTTCGATCTCGTCATCGAGCCGGTCGTGCTGGAGCCGGTCGTCCAGTTCACCTACTACCTCAAAGTCAAATACGATCTCGAACCGCCGAAGCCCGCCGCGAAGCCCGCGACGACCCGCAGGCGCGCCCGAAGGCGTTAAGGTCTACTCAAGCTCGACGTGCTCACCGTACTGCGGCGCGTCAACGCGCCAGCCGAAGCGTTCGCGGATGTGCCCGGCCATCGCGGCGGCCGACTCGGGCTCGCCGTGCGTGGTGAAGACGCGGCGCGGGGGCGTCGCTTCTAAAGGCGCGAGCCAGCGCAGGACCTCTGACCAGTCGGCGTGCGCCGAGAGTCCGCCGATGCGCTCGACGTGGCAGCGGACGGGCACGTCCCCCTTCATGATGCGGACGAAGCTGCGCGCCTTCGAGAATCTTGCGCCCCGTGGTGCCCGCGGCCTGATAGCCGACGAAGAGGACGGTGGCGCGCTCGTCGGGCAGCACGCGCCGCGCGTGGTGCAGGACGCGCCCGCCGGTCATCATCCCCGAAGCGGAGATGATGACGCGCGTCCCCTTCTCCTCGTTCAGACGCTTCGACTCCTCGCGCGTCGAGGCCGTCACCATCGAGCGCGTGCGCAGAGGGTGCCGGTGCTGCTCGATGACGCTCGCATACTCTTCGTCGTGCTCGTCGCGGTTGCGCGAATAGATCTGCGTCGCGGCGGCCGCCATCGGCGAGTCCACGCGCACGGGCAGGATGGGGATGCGCCCCTCGTCCTCCAGCTCGCGCAGGTGGTAGAGCAACTCCTGCGTGCGCCCGACGGCGAAGGCCGGGATGAGCAGCGGCCCGCCGCGCTCGGCGGCTTCGTTGACGACGCGCGCGAGCGCGACCTTCGGGTCTTCCGGGTCGTGCAGGCGGTCGCCGTAAGTTGACTCGACGAGCATGTAGTCGCAGCGGGGCGGCGCCACGGGGTCGCGTATGATCGGCTGGTCGTAATGGCCCAGGTCGCCCGAGAAGAGCACGCGTCTCCCCTGCCCGTCCTCGCCCGCTCCATCAAGCTCGAACAACACGAGGCTCGACCCCAGAATGTGCCCCGCGATGTGGAACCCCGCGCGCATCCCCTGCGCGACCTCCGTCGCCTCGCCCGTGTTCGGGCACGTCCGAATCAACTTGAGCGCCGCCCGCGCGTCCGCCTCCGTGTACAGAGGCAGCGCCGGCTCGTGCCGCGTCAACCCCTTCCGGTTCCTGTACTCCGCCTCCTCCTCCTGCAAACGCGCCGAGTCCGGCAGCAGCAGCTTCAACAAATCCGCCGTCCCCTTCGAGCAGTACACAGGGTTCTTAAACCCGAGCCGCACCAGCCGCGGCAGGTACGCCGTATGATCCACGTGCGCGTGCGTGATGATGACCGCGTCCAGACTCTCCGGGTCGAACGGCGGGTCCTCCCAATTCCGCTCCCTTAACTCCCTCAACCCCTGAAACAACCCGCAGTCCACCAGCACCCGGCTCCCCCCACTCTCCACCAGATACTTCGACCCCGTCACCGTCCCCACCCCGCCCCAGAAACTCAGTGTCGCCATCTCACCTCCAAATTAAAGTCGAGTCGGTCGAAGGACGTGCGGCCTCTACGGGTCGATCAAGTAAGTTCGACTCAGCCGTCGGCGTCCGAAAAAGACGAGGGCGCAGGGGACGAGGAGGGCGAGGTTGCGTAGCGCCGTGGAGACGCCGAGTTGGGAGGCGATGAGGCGGCCGAAGCAGCCGCATTCGAGGGGCTCGCCGTGGAGGACGTAGACGTAGTAGAGGGCGTAGGCGGCGAAGCCGAGGAGGAGCGCGGCGGAGACGAGCGCGCCGAGGCGCGCGGTGCGCGGCAGCAGGAGCAGGGCGGCGGCGGCCAGCTCAACGGCGATGACGGCGAAGACCGCGGGCCAGACCCAGCTCTCTCGAACGAGGTTGGAGAGGTTGGCGGCGAAGTCTCGAATCGTGTAGAGCTTCGCCCCGACGGCGAAGAGGAAGAGCGCCGCGAGGCCGAAGCGGCTGACGTGGACGAGTATCTTGAGGAGTAGACGGCCTCTCATTCATGTGCTAATGATCGGATGACGAGTGATGCAGTGATGAACCGAAGCTCCTTGCCCTTCAGTTCATCACTCATCACTCACTCATCTCCTTTAGGCGGCGGCCTGTTGGTTGGCGAGGGCGACGACCTTTTCGGCGGCGTCCTTCATGCCTTGGCCGACGGTGAAGTTCATGCCGGACTCGGCGATGAGGCGGCGGCCCTCTTCGACGTTGGTGCCTTCGAGGCGGACGACGACGGGCACCTGGATGCCGATGGACTTGGCGGCCTCGATGACGCCGCGCGCGACCATGTCGGTGCGGACGATGCCGCCGAAGATGTTGATGAGCACGGCGCGGACGGTCGGGTCGGCGAGCAGGATGCGGAAGGCCGCCTCGACCCGCTCCTGCGAGGCGCCGCCGCCCACGTCGAGGAAGTTGGCGGGCTCGCCGCCGGCGAGCTTGATGATGTCCATCGTCGCCATCGCGAGCCCCGCGCCGTTGACCATGCAGGCGATGTTGCCGTCGAGCTTGATGTAGTTGAGGTCGAACTTCGACGCCTCGATCTCCAGCGGCTCCTCCTCGTTCAGGTCGCGCAAGCGAGTGGAAGTCCGTGTGGCGGAACATCGCGTTGTCGTCGAAGGTGATCTTGGCGTCGAGCGCGAAGAGGCGGCCGTCCTTCGTCAGCAGGAACGGGTTGATCTCGAGCAAGCGAAGCGTCGGTCTGCTCGTAGGCGTGGTAGAGCGACTGCATGAACTTCGCCGCCTGATTGACGAGCGCCGCGGGGAGGCCCAGCCCGAAGGCGAGCTTGCGCGCCTGGAAGGGGCGGAAGCCGACGGCCGGGTCGATGGTCTCCTTCAGAATCAGCTCGGGCGTGTTGGCGGCGACCTCTTCGATGTCCATGCCGCCGGCCGACGAGGCCATGAAGACGGGGCGGCCCGTCGCGCGGTCGAGCACGATGCCGAGGTAGAACTCCTTGTCAATCGGCAGCCCTTCTTCGATGAGGAGCGTGCGCACCTCGCGCCCCTCGGGGCCGGTCTGGTGCGTGACGAGGTTCATGCCGAGAATCTTGCGAGGCCACCTCCTGCGCCTCGTCGGCGCTCTTCGCGACCTTGACGCCGCCGCCCTTGCCGCGCCCGCCCGCGTGTATCTGCGCCTTGACGACGACGACCTCCGTGCCCAGCTCCTTCGCCGCGTGGTACGCCTCCTCGGGCGAGCGCGCGACTATGCCCGCGCGGCACCGCGACGCCGTACTTACTCAAAAGCTCCTTCGCCTGATACTCGTGAATCTTCATCCTCGACCCCTTCGGCGGACAGCCCGCGAGGCCCGCCGCTTGCAAATGAATTTTATTGTGTCGGAACGCCGACGAGTGTACCGGCACGCCCCGCGCGGACTGCAAGGAGCGAGGCATTCATCGGTCAGCACTCGGCCTTCAGCCAGACCGTTTTGTGACAGGCGCGTACGTCAAATTGAAGCCGTCAAATTTTGTCCGGCTGATTTCTGAAAACCCAAAACTATTAGAACTGTCTTTAGGTCATCAAGGCAGGCGAGGTGAACGCGATGACGTTGGCTTTAACGGTGCTCTTTGCTGTCAACCTCTACGCGAGAGCCGGCAGGTCGAGATAGCTAGTCGGTTGCATCCCTTAGAGTGAAGAGAAGCGGCGGGCCGGAGCGTTCCGGCCCGCCGCTTTTTTTTGCGCGGGACTTGGCACGCGCGGCCGCGGCGCGTTAACCTTCCGGCCGTCCGCGTCCGAATCTCACTCGAAGGAGACGGAGCATGAGCGAAGTGATCGTGACCTCCCTTTCGAACCTGCGCAACGAGGTCTCTTACGGCGAAGGGCTGACGTTCGTCACGGACGAGCCGGCGGAGGTGGGCGGCGAGGGCGCGGGGCCGGACCCTTACACGCTCCTGCTCGCCGCGCTCGGCAGTTGCGTCTCGATGACGGTGACGCTCTACGCGCGCCGGAAGGGCTGGCCGCTGGAGCGCGTCCGCGTGCGTCTGCGGCAGCGGCGCGTGCACGCAAAGGACTGCGCGGAGTGCGAGAGCGACTCGGCCGACTTCATCCACCACATCGAGCGCGCCGTCGAGTTGGAGGGCGACCTGAGCGAGGAGCAGCGCGCGCCTGCAAGAGATCGCGCACCGCTGCCCCGTCCACCGCACGCTCACCAACGAGATCGCCGTCACGGAGATGTCCGACGAGCCGCGCTGAGCCCTCTTGCGCGGGCGCCCGCGCTGCGGTTAAATGTCCGCGCCGGTTGTTTCCACGCCCGCACCTTTCCATATGAATCCGATGAAACGTCTGCCCCTGCTGCTTCTGACTTTCGCGCTCCTTCTCTCTTCCGCCTGCAAGTCCGAGCGCCCGACCGAGCCGGCCGCGACCGCGGGCGCGACTCCCGGCGCCCCGGCGGCGAACGCCCAGCCGACCCCGCCGCCGGGCGCCGTCGAAGTCACGCCGCCACACTGAAGAAGGACGTTGGAGCAGAACCCGGAAGACCTGGCGGCACTTACAACCTCGGCACCGCGATACCTCGTCGAGGGCAAGTACCTTGAGGCGGCCGAGCAGTTCAAGTTCGTCGCAGAGAAGAAGCCGGACGATGTCGATGCCCTCGACAAACTCGGGATGGCTTACACGGCCGCGAAGCATTTCGACGAGGCGGCCGACGCCTTCAAGCGCGCTCTGGGCCTACAGCCCAAGAACGCGTACCTCCATCAGGCGCTCGCCGACGTGTACGAGAATGCGGGCAAGTCGGCCGAGGCGGCGGCCGAGCGCGCCGAGTACCAGAAGCTCGACCCGAACGTGCGCGCCAAGACGCTGCTCGGCGCGGGCAAGTTCGAGGAGGCGGCGGCCGAGGCGCGCAAGGTCTCGCCCGCGAACGCCGAGACGCACTACATTCTGGGCAACGCGCTCCTCAAGCTCAACCAGCCAGACGAGGCGCTCGCCTCCTTTCAACAGGCCATCAAACTGAACCCGAAGTACGCCGACGCGTACTTCCAGACGGGCAACGTCTACGACGGACTGAAGCGGCAGGAGGAGGCGGCCAAAGCCTTCGCGCAGGCCGCGCGCCTCAACCCGAAGGACGCCGACGCCTTCTATAACCTCGGCAACACCTACAACAAGCTGAACCGTCCGAAGGAGGCCGCCGAAGCCTTCGCGCAGGCCGTCCGCCTGCGCCCCGACGACGCGGAGGCGCGCGTCCGCCTCGCCGTCGCGCAGTTGAAGCAGGGCAACGCCGCCGCCGCGCGCGAGCAGCAGGAGGCGCTCAAGTCACTCGACCCGGACGCCGCGCAGCAGCTCCAGCAGGCCATCGAACAGGCCGCCCCGAAAGTCCCGTAACTCCCGCCGCCAAAAAATCTCTTGACCGGCGCGCGCGCGTTGCGGCATATTCCCGCCACGACGCACGCACTGTCGCGCTCGCATCATCCGGTTTTTCCAAACGCAAACTGAAGGAGCCTCGAACCCTTGCAACGCCCCTACCTCGTCTTCCCTCTAGCCCTGTTCTGCCTTCTACTCTCTTTAACCTTCGCCCCGACACGTTCCGACGCGCGCCAAGTCTCTTCGACGAAGGGCGCCGCCGCGGCCGCGCTCGAACAGGAGGTGCTCAGGGAGATCAACCTCGCGCGCACGCGCCCGGCCGAGTACGCCGCCTACCTCGAACAGTTGCGCCCGTACTTCAACGGCAAGGAGTACAGGCGTCCGGGCATGCCCGGGCTGTTGACGCAGGAGGGCACCCAGGCGCTCGACGAGGCGATCACTGTGCTGCGCGCGGCCCGGCCCGCGCCGGCGTTGTCGCTGTCGCAGGGGATGTGCTCGGGCGCGCGTGAGCTGGTGAGGGAGCAGGCGGGGACGGACTCGACCGGACACAGGGGGACGGACGGGAGCCTCTGCGAGCAGCGCGCGCAACGCTTCGGCAAATGGCAGGAGCCCATCGGCGAGAACCTCTCCTACGGCAGCGACACGGCGCGCGAGCGCGTGCTGACGCTGCTCATCGACGACGGCGTCGCCAACCGCGGCCACCGCAAGCGCCTGCTCGACGCCTCCTTCCGCGTCGCCGGCGTCGCCTGCGGCGACCACAAGCTCGGCGCCATGTGCGTCATCACCCTCGCCGGCGGCTTCACCGACGGCGCCGCCAAACCCGGCCTCCCCGCCGTCAAAACGCTCTCCCCCGTCCCCTCCGGGGCCAAGCGCTTCTAGACGCGGACTTTTGAATCTTCGTCATAAAAGCAAAAGCCTTCAACCCATTAACGGTTGAAGGCTTTTCGGCATCGGGATGACTGGATTCGAACCAGCGACCTCTCGCACCCCAAGCGAGCGCGCTACCAGGCTGCGCCACATCCCGTGACGGTGGGTAGTATCACCGGAAAATTTATTTTGGTCAAATGAGGCGCGCGCGGGTTCAACGGCGGGGCGAGTCGGGGCGCGAGTCGCCCTGCTTCGAGGAGGAGCATGATGTCGCGAAGTTGCTCGCGCAGGCGGCGCAGCGCGGCGCGGCCTTCGTCGGTCTGCGGGGGTTCGGGTCGTGCGGGGTAGGCGTTCGGTGCGGACGCGGCGGGCGCCGGTCTCGACGTGCGTGTCTTCGAGGTCGTGCGGCGGCTCTTCGCGCTCGGGCGCGGGGGCAGGGACGAGTTGCGGGGCGGGCGGCGCGGCGATGGCCTGCGCGCTCATCTCGGGCGTGACGACCTTGAGCTTGCTGGCGCCGCGTAGTCTCGTTCGTCAGACGCTTCTTCGCGCCGGCGATGGTGTACTGGTCTTCGTAGAGCAGTTCCTTGATGCGCAGGACCATCTCCACGTCGCGCTTGCGGTAGGTGCGCTGGCCCGCGCGGTTCTTCTGCGGCGCGAGCATCGGGAACTCCGACTCCCAGTAGCGGAGCACGTGCGCCTGTATCCCTGTGATGTCGCACACCTCTCCGATCTTGAAGAAGAGCTTTTCGGGGATGGAGACGGCTGCTCGGTTCATAACTGAAGGGAGGACGGAGAGAACGCGTTCTGTGTTCAAGTTCACACGATGCGTGTGACTGCAAGTCAGAACTGTTGACGACTCGCCGCCCGTCGCGGGCGGCCGGAAAGTCAGGCGCGGTCAATGTTAACCGCGCCTCAAACCATTGTCAACATTATTGTTAGCAGCCGGCGGGACTTTATCCCTCGCGCGGGTCGAGCATGATGAGGCGGTTGACGGGGTCGAAGGTGAGGCGGAACGGCCGGAGCGCGTCGCGCCCGAGGATGACGGGCGCGCCCTTCTCCGCACGCACGAGCAGGTCGGTCGGGACGCCGCGCAGCACGAGCGCGCCGACGCTCACCGTCGCCGCGCGCACGCGTCGCGCGTGCACTTCCCCTCCCGCGAGGTCGCGCGCGCCGCGCCCGCGCCGGCCTTCGGTCTGAATGATGCCGAGAGTTCTTGCGGCCGCATCGTCCACGGCGAGGCCGAAGCCGGAGCCCGTGTCGAGCAGCGCGCGGCGGCCTTCGGCGAGCATGACGAAGGGGCGGCGCGTGCCGCCCTTCGGTGAGCCAGGGCACGACCGCGCCTCCGTGCGGCGCGGCGCCCGCGCGCAGAGGCCGTGTGCGCGGGTCGAAGAAGCTGAGCTCGCCCGCGGGGATGTCTATCGTGAAGCCGAGTGGGTAGAAGGCTTCGGAAGGGTCGAGGACGCCGTCCAAGCCTTCGGGCAGCCCGGGCGCGACGACGAAGAGGCCGCGCGCGGGCAGAGTGTTCTCGCGCGAGCCGAGCGCGAGCGTGCGCACGAAAGCCTTCTTCGCGCCGCCCGCGCGCGCGCCGCTCAGGCCGCCGATGACGATGCCGCGCCCTCCGACTTCAACCTCGACCCGCGCCTCGCTCGCCGCCCTCGAAGAGAGCAGGGTCGCGCCCGCGCCCGTGTCGAGGGCGAAGGTGAAAGGCCCGGCGCCGTTGACCCACGTCCTGACGAGCAGGCCGCGGCTGTCGGACTCGCGGAAGCTGACGGCCGCAGGGAGCGCCGTTCCGACTCGCCCCGTCGCCTCGCCCTGCCACAGACGGGAACGGGCGGCCCCGGCATTCGCAGGGGTCGCCCGCCCGAACAGTAACAGCGCCAGGAGCAGAGCCGAAGTCACGCCCGCGAGGGCGGTCTTCAGACTTCCACGCATCGGCGTCGCCCTTCTTAGTAGTTGCGGTTGCGCTTGCGCAGCTTGTAGGTGTAGAGCGCCGAGCCGCCGCCGCCGGCCAGAGCGCCGATGCCCGCGCCCTTCTTGCCGCCGATGAGCCCGCCGACGAGAGCGCCGCCGCCCGCGCCCATCGCGACCGTCAGCTTGTCGCGGTGCTTCTGCCAGAAGGAACGACCCTTGGTCTGGCCGTAGTCGTAGTAGACGCGGCGCGGAGCGCTCGCGCGGCGAACGGTGCGGCGAACCGGCGCGGCGCGGTTAACGACGCGCGTGGTGGTCGCGGCCGGGGCCGCGGTCGTCAGGTTCGACCTCGCGAGCGGCCTCGACGCCCTCAAGGAAGCCGTCCTTGAAGGCCGCGCGCTCCTCTTCGGACATGTCCTTCGTCTCGTCGTTCAGCTCGTTTTCGAGCAAGCTCTTCTGTTCGTCGGCCGGGTTGACCGTGGCTTGCGCCCGCCACGAGCGGCTTCGGGGCCTCGGCCTTTGCGATCTCCGGAGTATTATTGCTCGGGCGCATCACGAACGCGCCGACGGTGCCGCCGAGCAGTGCCGCCACGAGCGCCACGGGCAGAATCTTGTTCGTCGTTCATAGGTCAGTGTCTCCTCAGGTTCTCGAATGGTCTTTTAGGACGCACGTGAATGAGCGTACACACCGGGGAGAGTGGCAACTGCTATTCCTCTACGAACCGCTTCCGGCAGCCTTCCCGACAATCTAGCAAATTCGCGCGGCCTTGTGGTTATTCTCATGTCGTTGCAATCATTTTGTCTCCGAAATGTAAGAAGAGGTGTGTGCCGCCCATACGTATCGGCACGGACGGTGTACACGATATGGGGCTACGCTCCGACCATATCCTCAACGTGTGGGGTTGGACGCCCCCGCCGTTCCGGAAGCTATAATCCGCGCTTGGTCAAAAATAATCTGAGAGTTGAGCCGCACGTAGTGTCTACGTCCGCTTCCGTTTTCCGCCTGGCGAGGCGACTTGAGGGCGTCGGGTTCTCCGACATCGTCAAAATCCGCAACAAGATTCTGGCGCTGCGCGCCGACGGCGCACAGGTCTTCCAGTTCGAGGGCGGCGAGCCCTTCCTCGAAACGCCCGAGCCCATCAAAGAGGCGATGACGCGGGCGCTGGCCGAGAACCGCACGCGCTACGCCCCCTCCTCCGGCATCCAGGAGCTGCGCGCGGCCGTCGCCGAGAAGCTGCGCGAGCGCAACCGCATCCCCGCGCGACGAAGAGGACGTGGTCGTCATGAACGGCGGGATGCAGGGGCTCTTCTCGGCCTTCCAGTCGGTCGTCGACCCCGGCGATGAGGTGCTCGTCTTCTCCCCCTTCTGGACGCCCATCCGCGACCTCATCGCGCACTGCGAGGGCAAGACCGTCCTCGTCCGCAGCACAGAGGCGCGGCGCGAGGGCTTCTACGAAACGCTCGCGCGCCACGCGACGGAGAAGACGCGCGCCATCTACTACAACACGCCGCAGAACCCCACGGGCATCGTCTTCACGCGCGAGGAGGCGGAGGAAGTGGCGCGCTTCGCACGCGAGCGCGACCTCGTCGTCATCGCCGACGAGGCTTACGAAGACCTCGTCTACGAGGGCGAGCACGTCTCCATCGCCTCGCTCGAAGGGATGTTCGAGCGGACGATCACCTGCTACACGCTCTCGAAGTCTTACGCGATGACGGGCTGGCGCATCGGCTACGCCGTCGCGGCCGAGCCGTGGATGACGGGGCTCAAGAAGTGCCTGCTCTACACGACGAACGGCGTCTCGACGCCGACGCAGTGGGCGGCGCTCGCGGCCTTCGGTCTGCCCCTGGACTTCTACGAAGGCATCCGGCGCGCCTACCGCGAGCGGCGCGACCTGCTCGTCGGGGGCTTGTACGAGTTGGGTTTCCAATGCGACCCGCCGGCCGGGGCCTTCTACGCCTTCCCGGACGTTTCGCGCGTCCACCGCCGACAGCCGCGCCGCCGCCGACATCCTGCTCGAACGCGCGCAGGTGGCGACGGTGCCCGGCGTCGTCTTCGGCGAGCACGGCGAAGGGCACCTCCGCTTCTCCTTCTCGACCTCGCCCGACAACATACGGGCCGGGCTCGACTCCCTCCGCCGCAACCTCTAAGTCAGTGATGAGTGACGAGTGATGAGTGATGAGTTGACGGGCGGCGGCGAGTTCGACTTCATCGAACGCATCCGCCGGCAGGAACTCGCGCGCTTCACGAAAGGCGAACACTCATCACTCAACACTCATCATTCATCACTTCTTCTTGGCATCGGCGACGACGCCGCTTTGCTGCGGCCGCGCGCGGGCTTCGACCTCGTCATCACGACCGACTTGATGGTCGAGGGCGTTGACTTCCGGCTCGGGGGCGGTTGGACTTCGCCGCGCGACCTCGGGCACAGGGCGCTGGCCGTGTCTCTGTCGGACGCGGCGGCGATGGGGGGGCGGCCGCGCTTCTGTCTGCTCTCGGTCGGCGTGCCGCGCGCGGTGTGGCGCGGGCGTTTTCCGGAAGAGTTCTACGAGGGCGTGCGCTCGCTGGCCGAAGTTTACGGCGTGCGGATCATCGGCGGCGACACTTCGCGGACGCCGGGGGCGTCGTCATCGACTCCATCGTGCTGGGCGAGGTGCGGCGCGGTCGTGCGTTGACGCGCGGCGGGGCGCGGGCGGGCGACCAGATTTTCGTCACCGGCGCGCTGGGCGGGGCCGCGGGCGGGCTGAGGATGCTTGAGAGTGGTCGCTGTCCGAACGTCCCGCGGGCTCGCCGCGCGCGGGCTCGTGCTGCGGCAGCGAAGGCCGGAGCCGCGCGTCGAGTGGGGCGCGCTGCTCTCGCGAGAAGGGGCTCGCCACTTCCCTCATTGACCTGAGCGACGGGCTCTCGTCCGACCTCGCGCACGTCTGCCGCGAGAGCGGCGTCGGCGCGCGCGTGGAGGCGGCGAGCTTGCCCGTAGACCCTCTGCTCGCTCAGTCGGGGTTGGACGAGGACGAGGCGCTCCGACTCGCGCTCGACGGCGGCGAGGACTTCGAGCTGCTCTTCACCGCCGATTCGCGCGCAGGCGTCGCGGCTCCCGCGCGAGGTCGATGGGGTGCCCGTCACGCGCGTCGGCGAGGTCACGGGCGAGCGCGGCAAGGTGCGACTCGTCCGCGGCGGGAAGGCTCGTCTGCTCAGGCCCGGCGGCTTCGAGCACTTCGGCCGCGGCCGTAATGTTTGACTGGCCGACCGTCCTTGCCTAGACTCTCACACACCAAGTGCTCCCCGGCCCGTGTCCCGTTTCTGGTAAGGAGGAACAGAATGATTCTCTACGGCCTTCGTCTTCTCGTCGCGCTCCTGACCTTCGCCGTCGGCGCCGGCGCCGCGTGGCTCTTCGACTTCAAGCCGGCGCCCGCGCGGCCCGGCGCCTACAAACACTGCTCCCGGGGCGGACGGTGAAGACCTCGGGCGACGTGAGTTGAGACTTCGCTCTCAACCAATCTTATTCGAGGGCGCGCGCCGGCGGCCCGACGCTCGCGTCTGACGGCAGGGCGCGCGCTTCATTTAACTTCGCAACGACCGATGCTCAAATTCTTCAACACCCTCTCCGGCCGCGTCGAAGAGTTCCACCCGCTGCACGAGGGCGAGGCGCGGCTCTACATCTGCGGCCCCACGGTCTGGGACTACGCGCACATCGGCAACTTCCGCACGATGGCGGCCTTCGGCGACACGCTGCGCCGCTACCTCAAGTACAAGGGGTACAAGGTCACGCACGTGATGAACATCACGGACATCGAAGACCGCATCATCAAGTTCTCGGCCGAGCGCGGCCAGACCATCGACGAGTACACGGGCAAGTACACCGAAGCCTTCCTCGACGACTACGAGGCGCTCGGCGCCGAGCGCCCCGAGGTGCTGCCGCGCGCGACCCGCCACATCGATGAGATGGTCGAGATCATCAAGCGGCTGCGCGACGTCGGGCCACGCCTACGAGTCCGAAGGCTCTTACTACTACCGCATCGCCTCCTTCCCCGAGTACGGCAAGCTCTCGAAGATCAACTTCGCGGGCAACCTCGTCGGCGGGAGCGAGCGCGTCGCCACCGACAAGTACGAGAAGGAGGACGCGCGCGACTTCGCGCTCTGGAAGGCGCCAAGGCTCGCCCGACGAGCCCGCGTGGGACACGGAGATCGGCAAGGGCCGGCCCGGCTGGCACATCGAGTGCTCCGCGATGTCGATGAAGTACCTCGGCGAGACCTTCGACATCCACGCGGGCGGCATCGACCTCGTCTTCCCGCACCACGAGAACGAGGTGGCGCAGTCCGAGGGCGCCACGGGCAAGCAGTTCGCGCGCTACTGGCTCCACGCCGAGCACCTGAAGGTCGAGGGCGAGTCGATGTCGAAGTCGCTCGGCAACTACTACACCTTCCGCGACCTGAAGGAGAAGGGTTACAACCCGACGGCCATCCGCTATCTGCTCCTGAGCGTGCCCTACCGCAAGCAACTCAACTTCACGTTCGAGGCTTTGCAGGGCGCGGAGAAGACGGTCGAGTCCCTGCGCACCTTCCGCACGCGCGCTGCAGCGAGGCGCGTACCGAGTCGGGCTCGAACCCTGAGCTTCGAAGGCGGCTCGACTGCGCGCGAGCTCGAAAGTTCGAGGCAGGCATGGATGACGACCTCAACACCTCTGTCGCGCTCGCCGCCATCCACGACCTAAAGCGCGAGGTTAATACCGCGCTCGACTCCTGCACGCTCCGCGAAGATGACCAGCGCGACATACTTGCTCTCATAGATAGCGCTTCAACTCGGTCCTGAACATCTTCCCCGACGACGAGCCCGCGCTGCTCGACGAGGAGATTCAGCGGCTCATCGACGAGCGTCAGGAGGCGCGCCACCGCCGCGACTTCTCGCGCGCCGACGAGATACGCGACCAGCTCGCCGCCCGCGGCATCACCCTCGAAGACACGCGCGACGGCGTCCGCTGGAAGCGCCGTTAGGCTCAGCGTCGGCAAGATGGTTACCCACTACGGTACTGATTGAGTTGAGCTTATGCGTTAGAGGCGGTCAGGAAATATCTTGACATCTTTGGCCGTCGAGCATATTTTCCTTACGCTCGTGAAGAGGTTCTGTTTCGGCCGACCACTCGTCACATCCGCGGTCGGCTAACAGATAACTACCAGGGTGTTCCGGGCCGGGCTTACCGGCTGGCAAACGCCCCGACCGCACACACACTCTGCTTCCTTCACAAGGAGACTCATCATGCCCCTGGACATCGCCGTGCTTGCGGGTACAGTCGTTTCCTCTTTTCTCCTCCCGTACATTAAACAGGGCGCCGAAAAGATTGCCGAGACCATCACCGAGAAGGTCAGCGGCGAGGCCGCCGATCAGGTTACGGGGATAGCCGCGAGCTCTGGGAACGCGTCAAGTCCCTCTTCTCGTCAGAGAAGGAAGCGCACGTCATCACAGACTTTGAAGAAGAGCCGGAGGCCGCTGGCGAGTTGCTGAAGAAGAAGTTGGAGAAGAAGCTGGAAAGCGACCCGGCGCTCGCACAGGAGCTTTCAGACCTGGTGGACAAGCCAGTCGCGGGAGGCGTCAGCACCGGGGCGCAGATCATGAACGCGCACATCGCGGGTATCGCCGACGCCCGGGGGGCGAACTTTTCCGGCGCGCGCGGGGTAGAGATAGCCGGAGTCAAGTACGGGACTTTCCCGCCCAAGCCGCCCGAAGGAGACGCCGCCGAGTAGCTGCCCACGCCTCTTCCGCCGGGCCGATGCGTTCCAACCGGGCCTTTTGCAGATCGGGGCTTCACCACGATAAATCCCATGTCCTTCGACCCAAAAAAATTCATCGACCGGGAGTTCGAGCAGGAGATTTTCGAGGACCTGTTAAAGTTCGACGGCCAGGCGCGGATTCTCGCCGTCAAGGATTCCGGCGGAATGGGTAAGAGTCATCTGCTGGAGCGGTTTCAATACCGTTGCCGCGTCAACAAGCCCAAGCGGACGCCCGTCGCCCTCATCCCGCTCGACCAGTTGCCCGACTTCTCCCCCCTCTACCTCATTCAGAATCTCATGGAGCAGTTGTCGGCGTACAAGATCAGGCTCGATAATTACGCCCGGTACGAGAGCTGCCGCCTGTCGGGCGACTTCCCTTCCATCACCTCGTCCGTCTACCTGCAAGGCAGCAACTTCACCGAAGCGCAGGACGTGAAGATCGGCAACATCGTCGAGCACGCTGAACGGGTGACGCTCAACACGAGTGGGACGGCCAAGCTCACCTCGGCGCAGGAGCGGGCCGCCCAGAACGTGGTCATCAACTCCTTCTTCGACGACCTCAAGAAGTTCTGCTCGAGGCAGGCCGTCGTCATCATGTTCGACTCCTACGAGAAGTGCGACCCGAATCTCCGGGATTGGATCACGAAGGTCTTCCTTGACAGCCTCTTCTTCAGCGATCTCACGCAACTGGCCAACCTGGCGTTCGTCGTCGCCGGCCGCGACATCCCAAGCTTCAACAGTTACTGGGCCGAGGACGACTGCTCTTTACTCGTCAAATCCATCAACGAATTGCACAAGTGGAAGAAGGAGCACGTCGAGGAGTGCCTGCACGTGCACGGATTCATCTACAGCTCGAAACAAGTGGACACCTTCTACGGCATGATTGAACTAGGCCACCCGCCTTCGCAGGTCATTCAGGCCATGCAACTCTACCTGAAGCCGAAAGCGGCCTAGCCGCGACGCCCCGAACATGACAATCAACGAGCCGACACCGGGTGGCGCCGACACGCTGCCAATCGCCCTGGAATCCATTCTCTCGGGCGGCGCCAGCCTGGACGAAATCACCCTCCGCCTCTTCCAGCTCAACCAGGAAATGGTGAGCCGGACTGACCCGGTGCTGGGCGAGATGATGCGCGCCTGCGCCATCCCCCGCCGCTTCGACGAAACCATCATCGGGGTACTCCGCGGCGCGCCCAAAGGAAGGAAGAAGAACCGCCACCTGCTTGAACAGCTCAAAGACTTTTCCTTCGTGCAACAGCGTAAGGACGGTTACTTCTTCTATCACGACAACACGCGCGACGCACTTCTCAAGGACTGGCGCGCGGGCAGAAATCGGAAGCAGTACGCAGAGTACCGGGGCCGTCTGTTCGCACACTACGCCGACTGCGGCGATGTCCACTTTAGAAGGCGTGAGTATGCAGAAGCCCTCGCCGACTTCAATCAGGCCGTCGGCCTCCAGCGGTCTAACGCCGAGTTGTATCGGAAGCTCGGGCAGACGCACAACCGGCTCAAGGACTACAAGGCCGCCGCCCTGGATTACACGCGGGCGATTCGCTACGCGCCGGAGGACGCAAGTAACTACAACCATCGCGCGGTAGCCCGGCTCAACCTAAAGAAGTACTCCGAAGCCGTGGCCGACTTCACGCGCGCCATCAAGCTTGCTCCGACGGATTCCGCCGTCTATTTTAACCGCGGGCGGAGCTATGGCGAGATGGGTCGCTTCGACCAGGCGCTGGGAGACTTCACCCGCGCGGGCGAGTTAGCCCCCCACAACCCCTTCATCCCCATCTGGCGCGGGGTCTCCCAGATCAACCTTAAAAACCACCGGGCGGCGCTCTCGGATTTCTCTAAGGCTATCAAGCTCTCCCCCGCCAGGGAAGCAGGTTTTTACTGGCGCGGCCTCACTTACCTTAAGCTGAACCAACCCGCCCGCGCGCTGGGCGACTTCACCCGCGCTTTGGAGTTAAATCCGAAGGTCGCCGTCAACTACTACATGAGGGGCATGGCGCATTACCTTTTGTGGGAAATGCCCGAGGCACGGGCCGACCTCGTCCGCGCATGTACACTCGACCCCTCGAACGCCGAATACGCGTTACTGCTCGGCCGGATTTACTTCATCCTGAGGAAGTATAAGGATTCTTCCCGGCTACTCTCTAAGTCGCTTGAGCTTGACAAGAATGCCGCGCGGGCCCTTCTATACCCGAGGGCGAATCCGTCTTAACAAGCGGGATTACGACATGGCGCTGAAGGACTTTGCGAGCGCCGCGAGATTAGAACCCCAGCAGCCCCAGCCGGTACAATTCCGGGGCCTGACCCGGTTCCTTCAGGGCCAAGTGAAGCGCGCCGCCTCTGATTTCGATCTGGCGCAGAGCCTGTTGAGTGGGGAGAAAAACGAGTGCGACCGGGAGCGCACGGCGGGGTTGCTGTCGCTTCTGACTTCACGGATCGCGGACGCACGGAAGCACTACCGGAAGGCCCTGAGTAAGGCCGCCATTCCCCTCCAAATCTTCGGCGAAATTCTAATTCTCTCCGACATGGCGCGCTTGTTCCCGAAACGCAAAGAGGTCGCGGAGATCAAGCAGTGGTTCGAGACCCAAGGTCAAAAACGGCTGTCCAGGATTCGGTCGCGCACGTCCGGCCGACGATAAACTCTCCCCGTGACTTCCC
This sequence comes from uncultured Acidobacteriota bacterium, assembly GCA_963726735.1. GTDB lineage: Bacteria > Acidobacteriota > Blastocatellia > Pyrinomonadales > Pyrinomonadaceae > QHXN01. The sequence continues at coordinate 129,632 of CAVSDM010000015.1, read as the reverse complement.
TTCTTGCCCGCCATCAATAATAATTCAACGCTATAGGTATGCTCGTTTTAGGTATCGAAAGCTCCTGTGACGAGACGGCGGCGGCGCTGGTGCGCGACGGCCGCGAGATGTTGTCGTCGGTCATCTCGTCGCAGGTCGAGATTCACAAACGCTTCGGCGGCGTCGTGCCCGAATTGGCCTCGCGCGAGCACCTCGACAAGATCGTGCCCGTCGTCGAGGAGGCTTTCGCGCGCGCCGGCGTCAGCAAAGAGGAGATCGACGGCATCGCCGTCACGCGGGGGCCGGGGCTCGTGGGCTCGCTCCTCGTCGGGCTCTCGTTCGCGAAGGCGATGGCCTACGCGCTCGAAAAACCTTTCGTCGGCGTCAACCACATCGAGGGGCACATCTACTCGGTCGTCTTCGACAACCCGCCGATTGAGTACCCGGCCTTCGCGCTCGTCGTCTCGGGCGGCCACACCAACCTCTTCCTGGTGCCCGAGCCGGGCGTCTACCGCGTGCTCGCGCGCACGCGCGACGACGCGGCGGGCGAGGCTTACGACAAGGTCGCGAAGATGCTCGGCCTCGGCTACCCCGGCGGCCCCGTCATTGAAAGACTCGCGCGCGAGGGCGACCCGCGCGCCGTGCGCTTCCAGGTGCCGCGCATGGGCGACGGCCTGCCCGATTTCAGCTTCAGCGGCTTGAAGACCGCCGTGTCGAAGCACGTCCGCGAGACGGGGCTCAAGCCCGTGGCCGAGGGCGAGGAGCCGTCGCAGGCGGTCAAGGATCTGGCCGCGAGTTTCCAGAGCGTGGTCATCCGCTCGCTCGTCGGCACGACCGAACGGCTCGCCGGGGAGCATCGGCCGCGGACGCTCATCGTCGCTGGCGGCGTCGCCTGCAACGAGGCCCTGCGCGAGGCTTCACGCGAGTTGGGGCGGAAGATAGGCGTGCCCGCCTACTTCCCCTCGCGCCACCTCTCGACCGACAACGCCGCGATGATCGCCGCCGCCGGCACCGTCAAGCTTGCAGGCCGGCTTCAGCGACGGCCTCGACCTCGACGCGGACGTTTCCCTGCGACTCCAAAACGTCGGACTCGAAGAGGACGCGCGCGCGCGCGGCCACATTCATTACAGACTTTGAAGAGCGTGCGCCGCGCGCCGTAAACCGTGACGAGATAAGCACCGTGCTTATCTCGTCACGGTTTACGGCGCGCGGTTCGTGCTCCTTCCTGCCCTCGCGCTACAAGTCATGAAGCGTCTACACCTCGTCGTTGGGGTGGCGGCCCTTGTCGCCTTCCTGCTGACCGGGCAGTACATGGACTATCTCGAAGTCCGCACGAACGCGCTCGGCGAGACGGCGCGCGTGATGTTCCGTTCGCGCCACATCTATCTGCTGCTGGCGGGGCTCGTGAACGTCGGGCTGGGGGCTTATTTCGACTACCGCGAGCGCGGTTGGCGGAGGCGTTTGCAGTTGTTCGGCTCGGCGCTCGTCATCGCCGCGCCGGCGTTGATGCTGGCGGCGTTCTTTGCGGAGCCGGGCGCGCCGGGGCTCAAGCGACACTTCACGCTGCCCGCGGTCGTCATCCTTTCAGTTGGAACGCTGCTGCACGCGCTGAGCGGTTTGAGGTCGGGCGCGGGTGCCCGGACAGACTGAAAGCCGCCCGGCTTCACGAAGAGCGAGGGAGCCGGACGGCTTTCGTCATGCCGCGCGTTAGCGGATTCTCCCGAAGGAGATCGACGCCGACGGGCGGCAATCCTGTTGTAAGTCCCTGTTAGTCCTTGGCCGAGGCGACGGTGTCGCCGTTCTGCTCGCCGATGACGATGCGGCGCGCGAACTTCATCTGGCTCGACGCGTCGAGATCGACCGTCACGACATCGCCCACGCGCAGTTTCTTCATCTCGACGCGCTTGCCGCGCAGCGTGACGTGCGTGTCGGCCGCGTCCGTGGCGATGACGTGCTCGACGCCCGTGCGGGCGACGATGGAGATGTGGCGGTCGTTGACCTCGACGACCTTCGCGTCAACCTTCCGCACGTCCGTGTCCGGCTGCGCGCCGTCCGAGGCCGCGAGCGCGGGCGCGTAGGCCGCGAGCGTTAACATGACCGCGATTAAACTGGCGAGGCTGCGTCTTCTCATCTTCAAGGCTCCTGAATCGAACGTCAAAGTCCGTCGTCTCATCCCACACGGCAACCGATATGCCGCGCCGTCTCTACATGCAATAGCGTAAAAAATCCCGAAAAAGTATCAGGTCGATAAAGGAACGCGGCGCGCGGCTTGTCCGCTTGTACGGCGTGAGGACGTTTTGTTACGGTACAGACATGGCCGTGACTCAAGGCAAGGCATCGAAGTCTGTCCGCTCTCTCTTCGTGCTCGCGCTGGCGACACTCTGCGCCGCGGAGGCGTACGCGAGACAGACGGCGCCCGCGCCGCAGCAGACTCCGGCGCAGCGCACGGGACGCTCTTACGACACGGCCGCGCCCGCGCGCCGCGCCGCGCCGCCCGCGCCGCAGTCGCCTTCGCCCGTCGTCTTCGCGGACGTGACCGCGCAGGTCGGCATCAACTTCAGACACTCCGCCTCGCCCACCTCGCAGAAGTACCTGCCCGAGACGATGGGCGCGGGCGTCGCGCTCTTCGACTTCGACGGCGACGGGCGCCTCGACATCTTCTTCACCAACGGCGCGCTCCTCACAGACCCGATGCCGAAGGGCGCGCGCGCCCGACAAGCGCGACCCGCGTTTCTGGAATCGTCTCTACCGACAGAAGCCCGACGGCACCTTCGAGGACGTGACCGAGCGCGCGGGACTGCGCGGCGAGGGCTACTCGATGGGCGCGGCCGCCGGAGACTTCGACGGCGACGGGCGCACGGACCTCTACGTCGCGGCCTACGGCGGCGAGGGGCGCCTCTACCGCAACCGCGGCGACGGCGTCGTTCGAGGACGTGACGCATGAAGTTGAAAGCCGACCGTCGCGCGGCTGGGGGACGAGCGCGGGCTGGTTCGACTACGACCGCGACGGGCGGCTCGACCTCTACGTCGCGCGCTACATGGAGTGGGACTTCGAGCGCGGCTCGCTCTACTGCGGCTCGCCGCAGGTGCGCGCCTACTGCCACCCGGACAACTTCAAAGGCGCCGCGCCCGTCCTCCTCCGCCAGAAGCCCGACGGCACCTTCGAGGACGTGAGCGCGCGCGCGCGCGTCGCCGACCCCGAAGGCAAGGGGCTCGGCGTCGCCTTCGCCGACTTCGACGACGACGGCTGGACGGACATCTTTCAGGCGAACGACAACGCGCGCCAGTTCCTCTTCCGCAACAAGGGTGACGGCACGTTCGAGGACGTGGCGCTGCTGGCGGGCGTCGGCTACGACGAGAACGGGAAGGCGTTCGCGGGGATGGGCGTGGACGCCGCCGACTACGACAACGACGGCCGCATGGATGTCTTCGTCACCGCGCTCTCGAACGAGACCTACCCGCTCTTCCGCAACAACGGCGACCTGAGTTTTTCGTACGCGACGGGCACGACGGGCTTAGGCCCCATCACCATCCCCTTCTCGGGCTGGGGCACGCGCTTCGCCGACTTCGACGCGGACGGCCTGCGCGACATCTTCGTCGCGCAGGGCCACGTGCTCGACACCATCGAGAAGACGACCGGCTTCATCCTCTACAGACAGCCGCCGCTGCTCCTGCGCAACAACGGCAAGACCTTCGTCAACGTCTCGGAGTCGGCCGGCCTCAGGCTCCCGCTCGCCGCGCGCGGCGCGGCCTTCGGCGACCTTGATAACGACGGCGACACGGACGTGGTGCTCGCGCAGACGGACGGCCCGGCGCTCGTCCTGCGCAACTCGGGCGCGAAGAACCACTGGCTCGGCCTCGCGCTCGTCGGGCTCGAAGGGAACACGACAGGGACTCGGCGCGCGCGTCGTCGTGACGGACGCGGGCGGGCGCGCGGCAGGTCTTTGACGTGACGGGCGCGGGCAGCTATCTTTCCACCAACGACACGCGCCTGCTCGTCGGCCTCGGAAGTCGGGCCGGCGTCCGCACGGTCGAGGTTCGCTGGCCGGGCGGCAAGGTGCAGGCGCTCAACTCCCCCGCGGTTGACTCTTACCACACTGTCCAGGAGAAGTAGGCAGCGGCAGTCGCCGCGTCAGCGGCTCGAATTTTGAAGTCATACAGATGACAAGTTATCCCCTTTCGCGCTTCGCCCCCGTCGCACGCTCGCCCTCGCGCTGTTCGCCGCGCTGACGCTCTTCCAAATCTCTTCGCACGCGCAACAGCAGAAGCCGCAGCCGCCGCAGGGCATGGGCGTGGTGACGCGGCTCGACGGCCGTCACGGGCGCGCGCCGCACCGCCGGCATCACCGACCCGAAGGCGCCCGTCGTCTTCGAGGACGTGACGGCGCGCACCGCGCTCGCGCAGTTCAGGCACAGCTCGGGGAGCAGGCAGAAGGACTACATCGTCGAGACCGTCTCGGGCGGCGTCGCCGTCTTCGACTACGACAACGACGGGCTGCCCGACATCTACCTGCTCAACGGCTCCACCATCGGCGCCGAGCTGGGCAGGGAGAAGGCGCCGCGCGCCGCGCTCTACCGCAACCTCGGCGGTTGGAAGTTCGAGGACGTGACGGAGAAGGCCGGCGTCTCGAACGAACGCTGGGGCATGGGCGTCGCCGTCGGCGACTACGACAACGACGGCTTCGCCGACATGTACGTCGGCAACTTCGGCACGTCGCGCCTCTATCGCAACAACGGCAACGGCACGTTCACGGACGTGGCGCCGAAGGTCGGCGTCGCGCGCAAGGGCTGGTCTACGGGCGCGAGCTTCGGCGACTACGACAACGACGGCCGGCTCGACCTCTTCGTCCCCGGCTACGTCGCGTTCGATCTGGAGAACCTCCCGCCCTCGCCCTCGGACGCGGCCAAGCCCGGCCAGGTCGCGGCGAACTTCTGCCAGTTCCGCGGCGTCGCCGTCATGTGCGGCCCGCGCGGGCTCAAAGGCGACACGCGACACGCTCTACCGACAGAAGCCCGACGGCACGTTCGAGGACGTGACGCGACAAGACGGGCGTCAACGACGCGACGCGTTATTACGGCTTCTCCTCCGCGTGGGTGCGCGCCGACGACGACAACCTGCTCGACCTCATCGTCGTCAACGACTCGACGCCGAAGCAGCTCTACATCAACAAGGGCGACGGCACGTTCGAGGAGGTCGGCTACCCTTCGGGCGTCGCGCTGAACGAGAACGGGCGCGAGCAGGCGGGCATGGGGCTCGGCGTCGGCGACTACGACAACGACGGGCGCGTGGACTTCTTCGTCACGAACTTCTCCGACGACTCGAACACGCTCTACCACAACGACGGCGAAGGCAACTTCACCGACGTGACCTTTCAGGCGGGCATGGGCGAGCCGTCCATCCCCTTCCTCGGCTGGGGCACGGCCTTCTTCGATTACGACGCCGACGGCTGGAAGGACGTGATCGTCGCCAACGGCCACGTCTACCCGGCCGTGGACGCGCAGCAGTGGGGCACGTCCTACGCGCAGCAACTTCTTCTCTTCCGCAACGCCGCGCACCCCGACGCCAGGCAGGCCGAGCGCGGCGCGCGCACAGTTCCAGCGCGTCGGCGCCGCCCCCGGCTCCGGGCTCGCAGAGGCTTGGCCGAGCCGCGGCCTCGCCGTCGCAGACCTCGACGGTGACGGCCGCCTCGACCTCGTCCTCAACAACCTCGACGGCGCACCCACGCTCCTGCGCAACGTCTACGGACGCGAAGAACCACTGGCTGCGCCTGCGCCTCGTCGGCGACCCCGCGAAGAAGAGCCCGCGCGACGCGACCGGCGCGACCGTCTACGTCACCACCGGCAAGCTCCGCCAGCGCGGCGACGTGTTGAGCGGCGGCAGCTACTCTTCGCAGAACGACCCCTGCCTCTACTTCGGCCTCGGCGCCGCGACGAAAGTGGACAAGCTCGAAGTCAGCTGGCCCGACGGCTCCGCCGAGACCTTCGACGTGCCCGCCGTCGATAAGACGCTCACGCTCACGCAGGGCAAAGGCTCGAAGTAACCGTAAATTAACCGCGGAGACAGAGAGACGCGGCCGGTTGAGCTATCCTCAACCGGCCGCGTCTCTGTGGTTGATATTTTCCGCCTACGCCGCGCTCGGTCAGGCGGGTTCTTTGAAACGCTCCCGAAACTCCATGCGCAGCTCAAGCAGTTCGGCGCGGGTCTCATGAACGACGCTGGTCACGCGCTCCAGCTGCAACGCCATCTTTTCGATGCGCGTTTCCATCCCCTCGACGCGCACTTCAACCCCCTCAACGCGGGTTTCAACCGCGCCGAGGCGCGTTTCAACCCCCTCGAAGCGGGTTTCAAGTGCGACGAAGCGGGTTTCAAGAGTGCCGAAGCGCTCCTCCATACGCGCGAAGCCTGCGCGCACTTCGGAGAGCACCGTCTCGATTGTTGGTTTGGTGTCGTACTTCTGCGTCAGGTCTTGGGTGCGGTCTTCACTCACCTCTTTACCGTAACCTTTCCTGGCGGGCGTATAAAAAGTTATCAGAGACGTGCGAGGGGTGCAAGAGATTCAAGGGCTCAGAGGAGGTCGGGGCCGACGTTCGGCTCGCCTTCGGCGAAGCGAGAGGGGCGGAGGGTGTGAACGTCTAACGTGTGTGCGGCGCCGTCGAGGATGATTTCGGAGAGGAGTTGGCCGAGCGCGGGCGCGTGCATGACGCCGTGGCCGGAGGAGCCGTTGGCGAGGTAGAGGTCGTCGAACCCTTCGGCACGTCCGAGCAGCGCGTGCCGGTCGGGCGACATCTCGTAGAGCCCGGCCCAGCAGGCCGCGCGATCTATCTCGGCCCGACGCAGACAGGGCACGCGCGCGTGCGCCTTCGAGACGACCGTCGCCAGCCACCCTTCATCGACGCTCGTGTCGAAGGGGTCTGCAACGCCCGCGTCGTCCGGCCAGAGCAGCAGCACGCGCCCGTCGCGCACGCGCAGGTGGAAGCCGTCGCCGACGCAGACCGTCATCGGCATCTCTTCGGGTAGAAGGTCGAACGGGCGCGTGATCGCGACCTGCCTGCGCAGCGGCGTGACCGGGATTTCCGTCCCCAACACTCGCCCCACCTCGCCCGCCCACGCGCCCGCCGCGTTGACGAACTACGCCCGCGGAGACCTCGCCCGCGGTCGTCAACAGAGTCCCGACCTTCCTTTCCTCGGACGCCCGCACGCCTTCGACCGCGACGCCGTAAAGGAACCGCGCGCCCAGACGCGCCGCCGCCTCCGTGTAGCCGCGCAGGATTTCCAGAGGCCGTATGAAACCGTCGGCCGGGCAGTAGACCCCGCCCGCCACGCCTTCCAGATTCAAGGCCGGGTTCAGCCGCGCGACCTCTTCGACGTCCGACCTCGCGCGCCTCCGCGAACCCGCACTCGCGCTGCACCGTCTGCGCCGAGACAAGCTCTCGAATCTCCTCTTCACGCCCCGCGACGAAGAGGTAGCCGACCTGCCGGAAGCACGGCATCGACGCCCGTCTCCTCCTCGAATCGCAACAGCTTCTCGCGCGAGAGGAGCGAGAGCCGCACGTTCACGCGCGTCCCGAACTGCGCGCGGAAACCGCCCGTCGCGCGCCCCGTGCTCCCCGCGCCCGGCGCCGCGCCCCGCTCCAGCACCAACACGTCGCGCACGCCACGCGCCGCGAGGTGGTACGCCACGCTCGCGCCGATGACGCCGCCCGCCGATGATGACAACTTCGGCTGTATGCATCGGTGTTTACAGGCCGTCAGTAGTAAGTGAAGCTGCGCGTGGAGATGACGTTGAATTGTTCGATTTTGCCCGCCCTGTCGATTGTGTTCGCTGTCGTCCCGCGTTTGCAGTTGCCGTAATGGTCCGAATCCTCGCAGACCTGCCGCCGCTGCGTCTCCGTAGACACGAGCGCGCCGTCGTCCCCGTAGACGAAGGTTCGTGCCCCCTCCGGAACCCACACGGTTCTCCGGTTGACTGAGCCCGCGCCGTCGTAGAACACGAACTCTTCGAGCCCGCCGTTCGCGCCGTACCTCCACGTGCTTCGGCTCTGCAACACCCCTTCGCTGTCAAAACTCGAACTCTCGACCAAGCGTCTCCGCGAGTCATACCTTTGTTTCATTACTGTTGAGACAAAGCTTTTCCCGCCGAGTTCCCTGGTGAACGTCGTCCTGCTCGTTCCGCGCGCCTTGTCGAACTCATCTTTCTTGACGACCCGTTCGAGCAGCCTCCCGTCCGGGCCGTAGCTCTCCTCCGTAACTACGTCGGCATCGTAGGTGTAGACGCGCCTTCTGGAAACCGTTCCGTCCTGCTCGTAAAACGCATCCTCGACTTTCCGCCCGTCCCTGTCGAAGGTGAGTCCGTGGTTAACTTCGGGGAAGGTTCTGCCGGGCGCTGCCTGCGATTGCGTCAGCCCTTCCGTCTTCGTCCGGACGGTCTTCACGGGGCCTTTATATCCCCACTGTTCCCTGTCGGAAGTCTCCTGAGACAGCGCCGGCGCGGCGCACGCGAAGATTACCGACGACAGTAAGAGTAGAAGTCTCATGTCTGCAAACCTCCTGAGAATTTTTTACTCCCGTCGTGGCGGCGACGTTTCAACTTTACACGGCTAGGCTTCGGCCAGCCCGAACTTGCTCGCGAGGACGAGGCTGAGCGAGCCCATGAGCGTCGGCTCGGAGAGGGTCGAGGCGACGATGCGGGCGGAGGGGAGGCCGCGGCGGATGCTGCGCTGGATGGTCTCTTCGAGCGAGGGCGCGATGATGGGCCACGCGCGCGTTATCTGGCCGCCGACGACGACCGTCTCGGGCGAGAGCCCGACGATGAGGTTCGAGATGCCGATGCCGAGATAGTGCGCCGTCTCGGTCAGCGCGTCGATGGCCGCCTGCTCGCCGCCGAGCGCGCGCTCGACGACCTCGTTGAAAGGCAGACGGCGCGTCGTGGCCCGAGTTGCTCGCGTAGCGCGCGACGGCCGCGCGCTCCGAGGCGAACGCCTCCCAGCAGTCGCGGTTGCCGCAGGAGCAGGCGACGGGCGCGTCCTGCCCGACGATCATGTGGCCGAACTCGCCGGCCGCCCCGCGCTCGCCGCGGTAGATCTGGCCGTCGAAGACGATGCCGGTGCCGATGCCCTCGGCGACGAGCGCGAGGATGAAGTCGCGCGCGCCGCTCACCTCGGGCCGCCCGAACCATAGCTCGGCGAGCGCGGCGGCGTTGGCGTCGTTGTCCACGAGCGCCTTGAGGCCCGTCGCGCGCTCGATCTCTTCGGCGATGGACCAGTCGCGCCAGCGGAAGAAGGGGATGTAGATGGCGCGACCCGTCCCCGTGTCCACCAGCCCCGGCAGGCTCACGCCGACGCCGGCGATGGTGCCCTGGTGCTGGCGCCCCGCGATGTCGCGCAGGCGCTCGATGACCTGCGCGGCCAGCTCTTCGGGGCGCGGGCTGTTCTCGAAGCGCTCGCGCGCGATGACGCGGCCGACGAGGTCGCTGGCGGCGATGGTGGTCGCCGACGGCGTGATGTCCACGCCGATGGCGGTCGCGCCCGCGGCGCGCAGCCGCAGAAGCGTCGGCCGCCGGCCGCCGGTCGAGGCGCCCGCGCCGATCTCCTCGATGAGCCCCTCGTCCTTCAGCTCTTCGACGATGGTCGAGACGGTCGAGCGTTGCAGCTCGGTCGAGCGCGCGATCTCGGCGCGCGAGATGGGCTCGCGGTCGCGGATGTAGTTGAGGACGAACTGCCGGTTGAGGTCCCTGATCGTGGACGACCGCGCGGCCTGTGCCTTCGTGAGATCGATTCGTCGCATGTGGATTAGGAAGTGACTGAGGACTGAGTGAAGACACCGTCGTCTTACACTCAGTCCTCAGCACTTTACTTACGGCTTCGGCGTGGCGGCCGGCGCGGGTGGCATGGTGAAGAGCGTGTCTTCGACGGGGACGCCGTGTTTGACCTCGGTGACGGTCTGCGTGCGGCTGAAGAAGGTGTCGATGGCCGAGACGCGGACGACGAAGGGCAGCTTGACGCCGTCCACGTCGCGGTAGTCCTCGAAGTCCACCTGCTCGGGAAGCTGGTTGAGGATGGCGTCGGTCAGCGTCACGATGCGCAGCAGCAGCCCCGTCTCCGCGTCGAAGAAGTAGCGGCGCTGGACGGTCTCCGACGGCTCGGTCCACGACGACGACCGCGTCGCGCTCGCCGACCTTCCGGCGCCCGGCCACGCGCATCGTCTGCGTCGGGGCGAACTTGACGGCGCTGAAGAAGTCTACGTTGCGCCGCGCCTCGGCCAGCTCTACGGGGCCGAGCGCGCGCTGGCCGCGCGGGCCGGCCATCCAGCCCGCCGCGCCGCTGATGGCCCTGCGCTGCGTGGCGCCCTGCCCCAACTCGACGACGAGCAGGGCCTTGTCCGATCCCTTCATCGTGACCTCGAAATTCTGCGTGCGCCCCTGCGAGGCCGTGCTCGTGCCCTTGACGACCTGCGTCTGGAACTTCGAGACGGCCTCGGGCTTGCCGACGGCCGCGACGTACTTGTCGAAGACCTGCTGCACGGTCGGCTGCTCCGGACGCGGGGCGCCGTGGGCGGCCGCGGCTCCGGGCGCGGCGTGCGGCGCGCCGGCCGGCGGCGCCTCGTGGCCCGAGACGGCGAGCGGGAGCGTGGGCAGGCTCTGCGGGTGCTCCTGCCCGCGGTGGCAGGTGTAGCAGGTCACCTGGCCGCGGCTGATGCCGTAGTCGCCCTTGCCGACGGCCAGGACCATGCGCATCATCTCGCGCGCGACCTTCTTCTCTTCCTTCTCGTCGCTCTCCCAGACCCAGTTTGTTCGCCCCTGCGCGTCCTTGCCCTGGCTGACGTGGCAGAAGCCGCACTGCACGCCGAGCGAGACCGCGATGAAGTTCATCTCGGGCATGAGCTGCGAGTCGGGCAGGCCCTTGAGCACCTGTATGTTCTTGCGCGTCTGCTCGACCGGCTTATCCCCTTGCGCCGGCCCCTGCGCCGCGGTGCGCGCCGCGCGCCCCCACAGCACGAACGACGCGGCGAGGGCCAGAGCCGCGCACACGACTCCTCGCATCAAACGCTCCTTCGACATCAACTCTTCAATTCCTTTCAAGGATGGATGGGTGTTCGGCTGCCCGCGTACATGGGGCGGCCGGCGCGGGCATTGTACGTGCGGCACCGCATCGCGTCCACCCATTTTCAAACTGACGAATTCTTCTGCAACCTTTCGGACGCGCCCGCGTGTAAGGCAGGCGAGCGTCGGCCGTACCCGTCAGCCCCCGTAAGTTAAGGAGAGACTATGCACCAACTCAGACCCAGAACGTTCCTCGCCCTCGCCCTCCTGCTGCTCGCCGCGCCCGCGGCGCTCGCGCAGTCGGAGGCGCCGCGGCAGGAGGACAACTACGTCACGCAGAAGATGTTTCAGAACCGCGTCTTCGACGTGAAGAACCGCGACCCGCAGAGCCTCGTGCGCGTGCTGGCGCCGCTCACGAGCGGCTTCCGCGGCGCCGTCGTCTCGGCCAACCCGGAGTTCCGCACCATCTCGGTGCGCGACTTCGCCGAGAACATCGCCGTCATCGAAGAGGCCATCCGCCGCCTCGACATGCCGGAGGCCGCGCGCCCCGCGTTCGAGTTCAGCGTCCACTTGCTCGTCGCCTCGAACGACGAGGCGGTGGCGAACCGCTACCCGGCGGAGCTGGCCGACGTGGTCAAGCAGCTCCAGGGCTCGCTCGGCTACAAGAACTTCAGCCTGATGGGCTCGCAGATCGTGCGCGCCAGGGAGGGGCGCGAGCACCAACTGGAACAAGGGCGTCGCCGACCTGCGGCTGGCGAACGATACGCCCGCCAGCAAGAACCCCGTCTATTACAACTACAACCTCAACGCCGTCTCGCTCGAAGGCGCGGGCGCGCAGACGCGCCTGCGGGTCGGGCAGTTCAACATGGAGTTGCGGATGCCGCTCTAGCTCGGCGGCGACAAGATCGTCTACGAGACGGTCGGCTTCAACAACCCCGTCTCGCTGCGCGAGGGCGAACGCGTCGTCGCCGGCACCACCAGCATCGCCGACAAGAACGTCGTCGTCATCCTCTCCGCCAAGACGCAATAGACGGTAGACAGTAGTCACTAGGAAAAAACAACATCGGCGGGCGTCGGGTTCTTTACCCATAACGCCCGCCGATGTTTTCTACCGTCTACCGTCTACCGTCTACTGAATTATCGGGTGGCTGCCGCCGCGGCTGTGGTCGTAGGTCTGCTGATAGAGGCGGCGGTCGTTGTGGTAGAGGATGATGTGCTCGCCCTCGTAGCGCGCGACGTTGGCGATGCGTTGGAAGTCGCGCTCGTGCTCGGCGATGAGGAACGCGCCCGGCGCCATCGAGAGCACCATCCCCGCCGCGTAGACGTACCCGCCCTGGTCGTAGACGCTCCCCGCGTACTGCGCCGCGCCCACCGCGATGTCGGGCGAGTACGCGCCCGCCGAGTCGCGGTTGCGGTCGGCGCGGCCGATGAAGACCGTGTAGTCCGAGTAGTTCAGCCCTTGCCGATAGCCGCGGCGGCCGGCGACGGCGAACAGCTCCGAGAGCCCGCTGTCGATGGCGCGCAGCGCCTCGACGCGCGGGCGGCTCACCGAGTAGACGCGCACGCCGCGCGGCGTCTGCGACTCGAACTGGAAGCGGTCGCCCGAATACTGTTGGGCCATCGCCACGAGCCGCGGGTCGGCGCCCCCCTGTTGTGCCGGCTGGGGCGCGGGCACGTTGCCACGGCGCCTCCACTGCGCGGCGGCCTCGCCCGCGAGCGGCGTGAAGAGCGCGCCCCACGCGATCAAAGCTAAGATTCCGACTCTGAAGATTTTGAACTTCACTGCTTCACTCCCCCCCTCGAAAAAAGATTCAGGCGCGCCGTGAGGGGGATGTTTCAACGCCTCCTCCGGCGCGCCTGCTGTCTGTGGCCCCCGCGTCTTGCGGCGCGGGCGGCTCGCCTGTCTCCGGGCCGCGTGCCCCTTCAAAGGGGTCGGGGCGACGCTCCCCTTAAAGAGCTTCAGGGCTTTCCCCCGCGCTTGCCGTCGTTGTTGCCTTTGTTGCCGCTGTCGTTGCCCTTGTCGCGGGGCGGCGGCGACTCCTTCGGCGGGCGGGGTACGTCTTGCCGCTCCTTCGGCGGCGGCGGTGGCTTCTCGTTACCCTTCTGCGGCCCGACTGCCATCGCGCTGACGGCGAGCACGCATGAAGCGGTAACCCCGATGATGAATTTCCTTAACGACTTCATGGTTCCTGCCTTTGCCTCCTCGTGTTCTCCGTTCGCGCACCGGAGGGAGAAGGAGAGACGCGCGAGTCTCAGCGACTCAAGTCTGCAAGGCCAGTGCCACGGCGGGCGTCCCCGTCTATAAAGCGTTTAGGGCCTGAGTTTTGCCCCACTCGCACCGTATCGTCGGGACTCGCACCGTATCGTGTATGTTCAGGCGCGGGTCGTGGCGGCGTTCGGTTTTGTGCACCGAATGCACAACCTTCAACGTCTTACGACGACTCTGGCGCTGCTCACGTTGCCACTGCCGTCGATGGCGCGCAGAGAAATCGTGTGCTCGCCCGCGCCGTCGAGCGGCAGTTCGAGCGCGTAGGTCTCGCGCGGGCCGTCGGCGATGCCGTCCTCGGGAAAGACCGCGCGCCACTCGCCGCTATCGACGGACACGTCCGCGCGGCGCACGCGCCCCGAGGCGTCATCGACGGTGAAGCGGACGCGCGCGCGCCCGTCCGTACCGGCCTGCGGCTGCCCTTCGGCGCGCACGACCGGCGGCGTGCCGTCCACGTCCACCGGCTCGCTGATGCGGTCGCCCGTCAACGCCTGACCCAGAGAGTTCTCGGGCGCGTCCGAGGCGACGACCTTGAAGACGTAGCTGCCGTCGCCCAGCGCCGCGCCGTCCACGGAGAAGAAGTTGTCGCGCAGGTTCTCTTTCAGCAGGTGGAACGTCTGCTCGCCGACCGAGCGGTAGTAGACGGTGTAGAGCATCTGGTCGCCGTTGCGGTCCTCGGCCTGCCACTGCAAAGAGACGGCGCCGCGCAGGAACGTGCGGCGCGGCGGAATCTGCACCTGCGGCCCGATGAGCGCCGGGTCGATTCCCGAGGCTTCGATGTTCGGATCGACCTGCACCTGCACGGCCGGCTGGAGCGCGATGCCGACGGGCAGCACTTGAATCTGCAACACCTCGGGCGCGACGTTGCGCGGCAGGTAGGAGAGGCTCACGTACTCGACGCGCGGGTCGGTGCCGCCCGCGGGACGGAGCACGACGCGCCACTGTACGAAGCGCGCGCGCGGGCTCGACACGGGCGCGCCCGCGGGGTCGCGGTAGGGCGCGCTCCAGTCGCTCCACGTCATGTCGGGCCGCTCGGTGTTGCCCGTGCGCGTCTGCAACTCGACCTGCCCGCGCCCGCGCCACCAGACGCGGCCCCAGGAGGCGACGAACTTCGCGTCGCGCACGGGCGATTCGTAAGTCCCCTCGGCCGTCTGCTCGGCGCCGAGGCGGAAGAGCTTGCCCTGATTCGAGGAGGCCACGAACACGTCGCGAACCGCGCACGACGAACGAAGAGATCTGGTCCTCGCTCGACTGAAGCAGGAGCGTGTCGCGCCCGTCGTCGGTCACGGAGTAGATGCGCCCCTTGTCGCTCGTGCCGACGAGGACGCCCGGGCCGCGCGGCGAGGCCGCGACCGAGAAGGCCGTCACCGTCTGCGAACTCCAGAGCACGTCGGAGCCGCCGTCGGCGGCGATGCGGAAGACGGCGCGAGCGCGCGCCGTTCAGCTCGTTGCGGCTGCGCGCGGCCGCCTGCGCCTGCGCGCCGAGCGAGACCGTCTGCGCGGCGCCGTCGTCGGTCGTGACGGTGCCGGTCACGGTGCCGCCGGACGTGCTGGTGCTCACAGTGGTCGCGCTCGTCGAAGACGGCGCGCGGCCCCGTCGCCGCGTCGCTCAGGGCCAGCGCGTAGAGCGAGCCGTCGGCCGCGAGCGAGAGCGCGTGTATCTCGCGCAGCGGCGAGTCGAAGAGCGCGAACGCCTTGCCCTGCGGCGAGACGCGCAGCACCAGCCCGCCCGGGTCCGTGCCCGCGAGCAGGTTCCCCTGCCGGTCAACCGCGAGCGAGATGACGTGCGTCTCGTTCGTGTCGATGAGCAGCGCGGTCTCGGGCTTCGCGCCCGCCGCGCTCACGCGGTAGAGCTTGCCCGTGTCGCCCGTGCCGACCGCGAGCGCGCCGTCGGGCAGGAGCGCCAGCGACCAGATGTACTTGTCGGGCGGGTCGAAGTAGACCTCGGCCTTGCCGTCCGCGGTCACGCGGTAGACCTTGCCGTCGGGCGAAGTGCCCGCGTAGAGCGCGCCGTCGCGCCCCACGACGAGCGCCGTCACGTCCAGCTCGGCCGCGTCGTAGAGCAGCGCGCCTTTGCCGTCCGCGCCGACGCGGAAGATGCGCCCGTCGTGCCCCGTCCCGAGATAGACGTTGCCCGCCGCGTCGGCCGCGCTCGACCAGACGTAAGCCTGCTCGGTGTCGAAGACCGGCGTGAAGCGCGGCGCGAGCATCAGCGCGCCCGTGTCGGTGACGGAGACGCCGCGCGACTCGCCGGACATGAGCTGCGCGCGCGAGTCGGTCTCCCACACGACGGGGCCGCCGGCCCGCGTGTTCGCGACGCCGAAGATCAAGACCGCTGAAGAAAGGAGAAAGAGTCGAAGAGTGCGAAGGGGCGTTCGTCTGTTTGTCATCAAGTATGAAGGTTCGCTTTCAATGTCGGGTCGGGGCATAAACCGGGGCGACGCTCGCTCACGCCCGCCTGCACGAATCATAACCCGAAAGCCCCGCCCGCGAAACCACGACCGACGACAAACGACGTGTCTCACGTCCCGACGTAGCGCGCGTAGACCGAGCGCGCCACCGACGCGTCGTCCGTCCCGCGCACGATGGCGCGCGCGTCGCGAAAGACGGTCAGCTCGTACGCGCCCGCGCGCAGCCGCACGAGGTACTCGTTGACCTTCACCTCGCCCGCGCCGCCGAGACGCGCCGCCAGAGCGTCGAGGTCGAGCGCGGCGCGTCCCGCGCGGCGTGACCTGCACGGCGTTGCGCCCGCAGAGCACGGTCGTCAGGTCGCCCGCCTCTGCCTCCAACGTCTCGAAACGTCGGAGCCCGCACGCGGGGCAGTCGGGCACGCGCCCGCCCGCGCCGATCTGCCGCCACTCGTTGCGCCACACGTCGAACTGCATCAGCCGCCCGTGCAGACTCTCCACCCTGCCCGTCAGGAGCTTCAGAGCCTCTGCGACCTGCACCGCGGCGACGACCGAGATGATGGGCATGATGACGCCCGCCGTGTCGCACGTCGGGGCGGTGCCCGCGGCCGGCACTTCGGGGAAGACGCAACGCAGGCAAGGGCCGACGTTCGGCCTGACGGTCAGCGTCACGCCGTAGCTCCCCACGGCCGCGCCGTAGACCCACGCGACGCCGTGTTTGACGCACGCGTCGTTGATGAGAAAGCGCGTCGCGAAATTGTCCGTCCCGTCGAGCACCACGTCGCAGCCCTCGACCAGCCGCTCGACGTTCGTGTGGTTCACGTCCGCGACCTCGGCCTCGCACGCGACATCGGAGTTGATCTCCGCGACGCGACGCTCGGCCGCGACGGCCTTCGGCACACGCTCGCGCGCGTCGCGCTCCGTGAACATCGTCTGCCGTTGCAGGTTCGACTCCTCGACGAAGTCGCGGTCAACGATGCGCAAGCGTCCGACGCCCGCGCGCGCCAGCATCTCGACCTGCGCAGACCCCAGCGCGCCGCACCCGACGACCAGCGCGCGCGCCGCGCGCAGACGCCGCTGCCCCTCCTCGCCGATGCCCTCGAACAGAATCTGCCTGCTGTAACGCTCCATAATAGATGCTAGGGCGGATGTTAGAGGTTGGTTGCAGAATTTCAAATTTGAGAGCTTAGCGCCGCTGCTCCCACAACCTCTAACATCTTCCTTTCCGCGCCGCCTCAAGCATGACGCCCGGCGGCGGCACGCGCCCCGTCCAGAGGCGGAACTGCTCTTCGGCCTGCGCGACGAGCATCCCGAGACCGCCGACGGTCTCGCAGCCGGCCGCGCGCGCCGCGCGCAGGAAGCGCGTCTCGGCCGGGTTGTAGACGAGGTCGTAGGCGACGCGCGCGCCGCGCAGTTGAGACTCCGCGGCCGGCGTCTCCGTCTCGCGCGCGCCGCGCGTGCCGAGCGGCGTCGTGTTCGACGACCACGTCGAAGCCGTCGAAGCTCGCGCCCGCGAGCCGCGCAGAGTCGCGCGCCGAACTCTTCGGCGACCGCGCGGCCGCTCGCTTCGTCGCGCGCGAAGACCGTCGCGCGTGCGCCGCGCTCGCCGAGCACCCACAGCAGCGCGCGCGCCGCGCCGCCCGCGCCGAGCACGGCGCACGCGCGCCCCGCGCAGCTCGATCAGTCCGCCCAACGGAACGACCGAAGCGTCCGCGTCCGTGTTGAAGCCTTCCAGGCCGCGCTCGTCCGAGATGACCAGAGTGTTGACCGCGCCGATCGCGCGCCGCGTCCGGCGCGACCGTGTCGAGGTGCGGGATGATGGCCTGCTTGTGCGGCGCGGTCACGCTCAGGCCGCGCAGGTTCCAACGCAGCTCGCGCGTGCGCGGGTCGGCCATGCGCCCGACGAACTCGGGCAAGTCCTCGACTTCAAATGAGAAGTAGACGGCGTCGAGCCCGAGCGACGCGAAGCACGTGTTGTGCATGTGCGGCGACAGGGAATGCGCGACGGGCGAGCCGACGATGCCGGTGACGGCGGTCTGCTCGCTCAGCTCGCGGACGCGGTAGAGGCCGCGCAGGTCGCGCGCGTCGATCTGCCCCGGCGCGGTCGCCTGCTCGGCGTCGAGCGAGCCGTAGGTGAGGAACGCGCCGAAGGCCGGCGCGAGCACGCGCGTCAGCACGCCCGCCGCGCCCATCGAGACGGCGATCACCCCGCGCCCCTCGCGCCGCCCGCGTTCGAGCAGACGCATGAGAGCGATGCTGTCCGTAATCGAGTTCGCGCGCGTCGCCAGCTTCGAGATGCTCAGCGCGCGTGCGCGCCATCCGCTCGTATATCCGTTCGAGGTCGGCGGGCGTCTCTTCGAAATCGTGGTGTGAGCAGATGACCGTGAAGCTCTCGAAGAGCGCGCCGAAGCGTTCGACGTGCGGAGACTCAAGCAGGTCTAACTCAACGTCAACGAAGGCCCGCCCGCGCACGGCCGCCCCGCGCAGCCACAGCGGCACTTCGCGCCAGAAGGCCGCGCGCTCTTCGAGGCTCGAACTAACGCCGCCGCCCTGCTCCTTCGGCCGGTACGTGATGAGGAACGGGCGCTCCACTCTTTCGAGCAATGAACCGAGATGCTCACGCGCCGCGTCCAGCTCGCCCGAGTCGAGGCAGTCGAGGCGCAGCTCGACGATGTCGCCCACCTCCGCGGCGCGCTCGATTGAGGGGCGCAGCTCCGCAGCCCGCTTAACGCAGACGGGGACGCAGACGCGCCCCCCGCCCTTCTCCTCAGAACTTCGCATGACGTTTGGAGACTAACACACCGCGGCGGGCGCGCTCAGCCCTCGCCCCGCTTGCGCTCGACGGGGACGCCGAGGTGGCGCGTGGTGCCTTCGGTGACGCTGGGCGGCGGGACCATCTCGCCGGTGTCGCGCGGGCGGCAGCGCGCTCACGTGGCGCGGCGGCGGGACGGCCGTCTGCGGCGGGACGTAAGGCTGCGCGTCACGCCCCTTCCCTTCGCTCGCGAGGCGAAGGTAGGTCGAGACGCCGTCGGCGAGGTTTAAGGCGGCGGGGATGAACATCCAGAACCACCAGATGTTGCCGGCCGGCGCCCACGTCCTGACGGCGAAGGCGATGAAGATGAAGGCCAGCCCCATGAAGATGCCCCTGAAGGCGCGCTCGATGCTCGGCGGGCGGTCGCCCCTGTGGCGGCGGCGGCGGCCGTGCCGCGTATCATCCTCGGCCGCGGCCAAGCGCTCCGCGAGGGAGCCGCTCAGAGCCTGCGGCACCAGCCCGATGTCCGTGCCGCAAGACCGGCAGAACCTCGCGTCATCCGCATTAGGCGTCCCGCACTTCGGACAGAACATCTGCTTGAGCCTCCTCTTGAGCCGCCTCTTGGCGGCGGGCGCGTCGCTGGCGAACAGCTTCGTAGAGCACTACGCCCGCGGCGACCGAGACGTTCAGCGATTCGATCCGGCCGCGCAGCGGGATGCTGACCAGCACGTCGCAGCGCTCGCGCACCAGACGGCGCAAACCCTCGCCCTCGCCGCCGAGCAGAAGGGCGCACGGCTGCGTCCAGTCCCAGTCCGTGTAGGAGGTGTCGGCCTCGGCCGCGGTGCCGATGGTCCAGACGCCGCGCTCCTTCAACTCCTCCAACAGCCGCACGACGTTGACCGCGCGCGCGACGGGCACGTATTCGAGCGCACCGGCCGCGGCCTTCGCCACCGTCTCCGTCAGACCCGACGCGCGCCGCTCGGGGATGAAGACGCCGTGCGCGCCCGCGCACTCGACCGTGCGGATGACGGCGCCGAGGTTGCGCGGGTCTTCGACGCCGTCGAGGACGATGGCGAGCGGCGGGTCTTCGGTGCCCACGCGCGCGGCGAGCGCGTCGAGCAGGTCGTCCGCGTGCGTGTAGTGCGCCGCGGCGATGGTCGCGATGACGCCCTGATGGTTGGCGCCCGCTGCGATGCGTTGCAGCTCTGTGCGCGGCACGCGGCGGACGGGGATGTCCGCGTAACGCGCGATCTCAAGAATCTCGCGCAAGCGTGACTCGTGTGCGCCCTCGGCCAGCGTCAGGCGCTCGATGGCGCGCGCGCCCGCGCGCAACGCTTCGAGCACGGGCTGAACGCCGAAGACGTGCGCGCCGTCATCCGTAGCCTCCGTCCGGCGGACTTGCGCAGCTTCCGGTCGGCGGGCCTGCTCGCGCGGCTCGCTCGGACGCTTGAAGGGCGTGCGTTCGCCCTGGGCCGCGCGCGGCGGGCGTTCGCGCCTGTCCTCGCCCGAGAAGGCGCGCGCCACGCGGTCGCCCGGCGACTCGCCGCGGCCTTTGGCCCGGCGCTCGCGCCCTTCGGCGCGGCGGCCCTGCCCTCGGTTGTCTCCACCGTGCTGTTTCATCTCTTCTCGGCGCGCGCGCGCAGCACCAGCAGGTGGCGCAGCCGCGCGTAACGCGTGAACTGTGTCTCGTTGCTCACAATCGTCACGGCCTCCGTGTTGAAGCGTCCCGCGCGCTCGCGCCGCAGGCCGAGCGACTCCGTGCGCTCGGCGGAAGGCCACACGTCCGAGAGCAGAGGGCGCAGGCTCGCGTAATCTTCGTCGTGAACTGCCGACGGCGCGCGTTCGCGCAACGCCGCCACGAGCACGTTGAAGTTCTCAGCCGCGATGAGCCTCTTGCGTCCGCCGAGGCACGAGTAGTCGAATCCGCCGGCCATGACGCGGAAGCCCGCGCCGCCCGTCCCCTGCGCCTCGTGCTCGTCAACGCAGGACGTGTAGAGATCGAGCACGGCCTCGTCAGACGTAAGCTCGCGTGTCTCGACCGTCTCGGTGCGCCTCGCGAGCCCGCGCTTGCGCTCAGAGATTTCGACGCGCCTCGACACGGCGCGCCCCGTCACGAGCAGCACGACCTCCGACCACGCCACGCGCCGCGGCTCCGACTCCGGCCCCACGCGACAGACGAGTGCGTCCTCTTCAAACTCGAACGCGCGCACGCGCGTCGGCTTTCGCGCCAGCACCTCGTCGGGGAAGACCTCGGTGCTGAGGCCGAGGTCGCGCAGTCTTTCGACGACGAGCCACGCCTCGTCCGCGTTGGCCGCGCGCGCGAGCGGCATCGCGCGGCCCGCGAGCACTATCTCTTTGAGCCCGCCCACGTCGAGACGCAGGAGCGACGCAGCCTCCTCCGCCGCGTCCGACGTGAGCGCCCCGGCCGCGCGCGGGAGCGTGACGACGTTGAACCCTGCTCCCACTCCTCAAGCCTCTTCAGCGTCGGGCGCCGCAGCGCCGCGCTCTGCTCCGTCTGCGGGAGCGCCGCGCCGCAGTAGAGGCACGCCATCCGCGTCGGCGCGTTGGCGCGCAGACACTCTACGCACGCGACCATCTGCTCCGGCGCGAACGGCCGCGCCGCGCTCTCGCCGAGCGCGTCGAACTCGCCGAACCTCTCCGCATCATCTTCGCGCGACAAGTTCCCCTCCGTTACTTTATCCGGCATCGACAGGTTAAGTTAAACCGATTGCCCCGCGCACGTACTTGAGTATAATGCCTCTCGTAAGTTTCCCCTTCAACATTTTGCCCGAGTGCCTTCCGTGATTGCCATGACTTACGCCCGAAGGGTTGCGTGCGGCATCCTTCTCTTCGCCGCGGCTCTCATGCTCGGCGCGTGCGCGTCCGCCGCGCGGCCGGCCGGCGCCGAGCGCCCGCGCGGGAGCGAGCCGCCGCGCTTCGCAGTCCTCGCCGCGAGCGACGAGCGGCGGGCGGCGGCGCTCGCCAACTGGAAGACGGTCGTCGGCGAGCAGGCCGCCGCGACTTCCCCGACGCCCGGACCTGCGACCCGTGACGGCGACGCTCGCGTCACTCCCCGCAGGGCTGCGCGACTTCCCGCGTCTCCCGCTCGTCGTCGCCGGCGACGCGCAGAACCGCACGGAGGAGGAGACGCGCGAGTCGCTGCGCCGCTTCCTCGCGACGGCCGCGCCGCTGCTCGGCATCGAACCTCAGCACGTCTCGCTCGTCGAAGTGTCGGACGCCGCGGCCGTACCCGGCGCGCGCCGCGCGCGTCTACCGGCAGAACCCTTTCGCATACCCCCTGCGCAACGGCTACGGCTCAATCGAGGTGACCTTCACGCCCGACCTGCGCGTCGTCGGCCTCAACAGCACGGCCGTCCCCGACGCCGAGCGGCTCGGCCGCACGCTCGCCGCAGTCCCCAAGACCGTCACCGCCGCGCAGGCTGCCGCCGCGCTCACCAACCGCGCCGTCACCTACACCGACCGCTCCGGCGCGCAACAGACGCGCACGCTCGCGCAACCCGACCCGACCGCCGCACGCCAACTCGTCGTCTTCCCCGTCCGGCGCGACACGACAGACTCCGGCGCGCTCGAACTACACGTCGCCTGGGAGGTCGCTGCCGGCGGACGCATCGCTCCTCGTCTACGTGGACGCCGCCACGGGCGACGTGCTCGGGGCCGAAGCCCGGCAGGCAGGGCAGGACGTACAGTCAGACGCCGACGCGACTTCTGATCAAGCGCTGAGGTACGCCCTCGCCTTACTTAGGCCGAGTCTTCTGCTGCGCCACGGCCGCACGCAGAGTTCACCGCTCCTGTTGTCGTACCGGCAAAGTTCGTGGTTAAATAACTTGCCGTCACGCCGGATGTCGTAGTCAGCGCGTGTCAGTGTTAAGCCTTGTGTCTTGAATTTTACCGGCGCTGGCGGACGGGCGGGATTACCGTCCCGCTGATGTTTGAAATCTCGTGAATCAGAAAATCGGAATGGGGTGTCTTTCGCATGCATTATGATCCGACTAACAACATCTCCTGGCAGTTAGGTTACAGAGGCAGGGTGGCGGTTTTCATCGACGGCAACAACCTTTTTCACGCGGCGCGGTTCCACAACATCGACATCGACTACAACAAGCTCCTGCGCGTCCTCCTGGGCGACGGGAGGCTTCTGCGCGCCTTCTTCTACACGGGCGTCGATGTCGGGGCCGAGCGCCAGCAGGGCTTCCTGCTCTGGATGCGCCGCAACGGCTTCCGCGTCATCCACAAGGAGTTGAAGACCTTCTACGACGGGACGCGCAAGGCGAACCTCGACGTGGAGATCGCCGTCGATATGCTCTCGCTCGCGGGGCGCTACGACACGGCCGTGCTCGTCTCGGGCGACGAGGACTTCGTCTACGCCGTCAACGCCGTGGCCTACAAGGGCTGCCGCGTGGAGGTCGCCGGCTTCCGCTCGAACACGGCGCCGAAGCTGATCGACGTGGCCGACTACTTCATCGACCTCGGCGACATCGCGCACAAGGTGCGCAAGGAGCCCGCGCACTCGCACCGCTACTACGAGAACCACGCGCCGCACGACAACCACGCGCCCGCGAACGCTTACGCCAACCACGCGCAGCCGGCGCCGCCCACGGACGACGAGCTGGAAGCGCACGCGCGCGAACTCCTCTGCGACGTCGAGGCCGAGCGCGACGCCGCGCGCCGCACCGAAGAGTTCGACGAGACAGTCCCGCGGCTCCTCGCCGAACCCGATCGATGACGAGCGCGAC
Organism: uncultured Acidobacteriota bacterium; assembly: GCA_963726735.1. Taxonomy (GTDB): domain Bacteria; phylum Acidobacteriota; class Blastocatellia; order Pyrinomonadales; family Pyrinomonadaceae; genus QHXN01. The sequence goes on along the minus strand of CAVSDM010000015.1, from coordinate 106,435 downwards.
GACAAGGGCTCCGACTTCATCCGCGTCACGGACGACCAGTAGCCGTGAATGGCGAATAGTAAATGGTGAATAGTAAGAACCTGTTTTAACCATTCACGCATTTACGCATTCACCGATTCACGAACGGACTTATGAAGCTTTTCACCGTCGAAGAGGCGAACGCGTTGCTGCCGACCGTGCGTGGGGTCGTGAGGCGGATTCAGCGCGCGTACGCGCGTGTCTCGGCGGCGCAGGAGCAGGCGCGTCTGGCCGCGGCCGGCGCGGCGCACGGCGGCGGCGGAATGGAGGGCGGCGCCGAGCTACGTGCTCACGCTCTCGGAGTTGGCGGAGGCTTCGGGCGAGTTGGAAGAGCTGGGCGTGCAGATCAAGGACTACACGCGCGGCCTCATCGACTTCCCGACGCTGCGCGAAGGGCGCGTCGTGCTGCTCTGCTGGCAGATGGGCGAGGGCGACGAGCTGGAGTGGTGGCACGACCTGGAGGCGGGCTTCGCCGGGCGCCAGCCGCTCTGACCTGCGTCCCGTCCCTTAGAAAGGTTCTGACCCTCAGTGGCGACGACAGAGATCGAGGAGAAGTCGGACGACGCGCGCGACGGCGCGGAAGACCTGCCCCAAGGGGCCGCCCCGCGGCCTCCTGCGCGAGTACTTCGAGTCGGGCGCGGTCGTGCTGGTCATGGCGATGTTCTTCATGACCTTCGTCGCGCAGGCGGCCGAAGTCCCCTCGGCCTCGATGGAGAACACGGTCTACGTCGGCGACCGCTTCCTCATCAACAAGTTCGTCTTCGGCCCCGGCCCGCACCTGCCCTTCCTGCCGCAGCGCGAGATACGCCGCGGCGACATCGTCGTCTTCAAGTACCCGGCCGAGTCGATCCCCGCCGAGAACATCGTCCAGTACAAGACGCTCTTCATCAAGCGCGTCATCGGCCTGCCCGGCGAGACCATCGAGGTCAAAGGGCGCGACGTTTACATCAACGGCCAACCCCTGCCCGAGTACCGCATCGAGTCGCGCAATTGCAGCCTGGGTAACGACAAGGCGGAGTTGAAGGAACTGAGCGCCGAGCGACCGAAAGCCGACGAGCCCTACGCGGTCTACTTCCCCAGCCGCGCTGCTTGCGGCGAGAGCCGCTCCCGGGCGCGGACGCCGTCAACGGCGTCCGACGCCCCTACCGCATCCCCGACGGCCACTACTTCATGATGGGCGACAACCGCGAGAACAGCCGCGACAGCCGCTACTGGGGCCCCGTCTCGCGCGACCTCGTCGTCGGCCGCGCCATGTTCGTCATCTGGTCTTACGACGAGGGCGCCCCGCAGGACAAGGGCGGTCTCGGCTTCGTTCGTAACTTTTTCAACAACACACGCTGGGGCCGCATCGGCACCCTGCTCCGCTAGACGCCCCCCCAAATGTTGTACCCTCCCGCCGCCCAAATACAGCGCCTTGTACATTTTCTGGTTGACGACTTAAAGTAAGTTCTGATAGCATCCGCCGCGACTCCGCAGTGGGCATGGATTTACAGGCATGTGCCCTTCGCCCCTCGAACAAGAGACACGAGACGCAGGGAGGCCGCCCTTTTAGCGATGCAGTGTGCGGTTTGCAGCGAAGAGTACGCGGAAGAACTCGACGAATGTCCTCAATGCCCTGCGGCGGAGTCGGCGCCGAGAGACACCCCCCTCGAAGCGGTTGACCCAGCGGATGGTATACAAGAGCCTGACGCGCCCAGACCCGCGTCGCAGGCCGATGCTCCCGATATGACCGAGAATTCCAACGTCACGACTCGCGGCGCACAAGCCCCGAACAACTCGACTCTCATCGAATTCCCCGGCGTCAACCGCCCGGCCTGGCGCAGGGAGCTGAGCGAGCGCTTCCGCGAAATCCAACAGAAGCGCGCCCGCGAGGCCGATGTCGAAGCGCCACCCGACGCCGAGCAGTCTCAACGGACGCTCGACGCCGCACGCGCTTCGGCCAAGGGGAGGGCGGCCGATTCGGCCTCCAAGCAGCTCGGCCTCGTCCCGACGCCGGACGAGCCGGTGCTTAATCCTCTGGTCGCCGCCGCCCTGCGCCGCGTCGAGCGCGCGCGCGCGACCGCCACGCGCCCGTCCTCGGGCCGCGGTCAGGCCGCCACCGCCGCTGCGCGCGTGGTCGAGGAGCAGCCCGTGCAGGAGGCGCCCCGCGACGGTCGCGCCCCCGCCGCCGCCCCTCGTCGTCGTCCAGCCGAAGCCGACGCCCAGGCCCGAACCGCCGCCGCCGGCCGTCATGGTCGAACCGGCCGCCGCCCGCATGGTCGCCGAAGTGACCGAAGCGCCCGCGGCCGTCGCGGAAACGCCCGCGATTGAGACTGTGTTGACGCGTGAGGTCGAGGCGGTCGCCGAGCCCGTCATGAGGGCGGAGGTCGCCGAGGTCATGCCGCCGCCGAGCGTTTCGGCCGAAGCATTGGCCGAGGCGGAGGCTCAGTCCGGCTCGCGCCAGCCGCGACACATCTCGGGCGTGCTCGACGAGTTCTGGCTTGAGCGCCAGGGCATCGAGCTGCTGCCGAAGGTCGAAGAGAAGGAGCTGACGTACGACGACCGCGCCCCGCGCTTCAAGCGCATGGCCGCGGCCTTCGTCGACCTGCTCGCCGTCGCCCTCCTCTGCGCGCCGTTCGCGGCGGCCATCGAGTTGACGCATCGGCAACTGGCAGGACCCGCGCGTGTCGGGCTCGATGGCGCTGATCGCGGCGCTCGTGATGTTCCTCTACCACACGTGCTCGGTCGCGCTGGCCGGGCGCACGCCGGGGATGCGTCTCTCCGGGCTCCACGCCGTGGACGCGCGCAAGGCGAGTGTGCCGACCACGGGCCAGTGCGCGCGCCGCGCCCTCGTCTACATGCTCTCGCTCGCGACCGGGGGCCTCGGGATTCTCTACTCGCTCTTCGACGCGGAGGGGCGCACCGCCCACGACATACTCTCCGGCACCGTCGTCGTCAGGAAGTAGAGTTCAAAACAAGCAGACAGAAGGGAGGCGCGCCTTCGACGGTCGCGCCTCCCTTTTTTGTCGGCGTCCGAAAGTCTGTTAGCCTTTGGGCGAAACCTTTCAAGGCGAGCACGGATGAACGAGCAGTTGATCGGCGAGGTGTTGGAGGAGCTGCGGCCCGCTACTTTTGGAGCGGCCGTGGGGCAAGGTCTTTCAACTCTCGGCCAACACGCTCGCGTTGGACTTCCGCACGGGCGACGGTCGTTACCTGCTGCTCTCGGCCGACCCCGCGCGCCCGCGCCTGCACATGATCGCGCGCACCGTGCGCGAGCTTGAGCGCGCGTCCCTCTCCCCTCCTCCCTTCGTGCTCTTCCTGCGCAAGGCGCTCGGCGGCGCGACGCTGCGCGCGCTCACGAAGGACGAGGGCGAGCGCGTCGTGCGCTTCAAGTTCACGGTGCCGGACGCCGTGGGCGTCGAGGGCGAGGCGACGCTCGTCGCGCAGCTCACGGGGCGCTCCGCCAACCTCTTCCTGCTCGACGAGCGCGGGCGCGTCCGCATCGCCATGCGCCCCGCGCGCGGCGAGGGTCAGACCGAGGGCGAGGTCTACGGCCCGCCCGCGCGGGGCGAAGCCCAGGTGCCGCGCGAGGTCGAGACCACGCGCAAGCGCCGCGGTGAAGAGATTCCGCGTGAGGGCGCCGCTTCCCTCTCCGAAGCGCTCGACGAGCATTATCTTCAACAGGAAGCCGTGCGCGCTTACGACGCGCGGGCGGGTGCGGCGGCCGCGCGTCTGCGGCAGCAGATCGCGAACCAGCGAAAGCTGCGCGACAACCTGCGCCGCGACCTCGAAGGGCACGGCGACGCCGAAGAGCATAAGCGCGCGGGCGACCTCCTGCTCGCCAACATCGGGACGGCCGTGCGCGAAGGCGGCCGGGCGCGTGTGACCGACTACTACGCCGAGGGCGCCCCGATTATCGAGATTGAGATTGACGAGAACCGGACTTTGCAGGAGGAGGCCGCGCGACGCTTCGCGCGCTACGCGAAGGCCAAGCGCGCGGCGCGCGAGATTGCGGAGCGGCTCGAAAGGATCGAGCCGGAGCTGGCCGCGCTCGAAGAGAAGCGCGCAGAGCTTGAGACGATTGTCGCCGCGCGTGACGAAGAGGCGCTCGCGGCGTTTGTCGGCGGGAAGACGGATGAAAGAACGAGGGACGGGCGTCCCGCTGCTCTTTTACGTGAAAAGGGTTCGCGGAAGAGTTCGGCCGAGAAGGGGCGCACGCTCAGGCGTTACCGCTCGTCGGACGGCTACGAGGTCATCGTCGGCCGCGGCGCGAGAGAGAACGACGAGCTGACCTTCCGCGTCGCGCGCTCCTACGACACGTGGATGCACGCGGCCGACTACCCCGGCTCGCACGTCGTCGTCCGCGCGCGCGGCAAAGACGACGCGATCCCGCACCGCACGCTCGTCGAGGCCGCGCGCCTCGCCGCGCAGTTCAGCCAGGCGCGCAGGGACGCGAAGGTCGCCGTCAACTACACGCAGCGCAAGTTCGTCTCCAAGCCCCGCGGCGCCGCGCCCGGCCTCGTCTACCTCTCCTCCTTCCGCACGCTCCTCGTCGAGCCCGGCGAAGAGATCGAGCGCGTCTGAGTCCCGGCCAATCCGCACGCCGCCGGCCCGCGTATCTTCACTCCGACTTTGCAAATGGCACACACTTTCGCGACGCGCCGCGGCTAGCGTGGGCGTAATTTCATTCGGGAGTTCAATCGACTTTTTATGAGCACCAATCTCATCGACACAGTTGGGGAGACGGCGGCGAGCGTGCTGGACGGGCTGGCCGAGGCCGTGCTGGGGCCGGCCTCGACCCTGCGCGACGGGACGGAGCACGCGGGCGTGGAGTTGCCGCGCGACCTCTACGCGCACGCGGGGGCGCAGACCGAGTGGTGGTACTACACGGGCCACCTGCGGACCGACACGGGGCGCCGGCTCGGGTTCGAGCTGGTCTTCTTCAAGCGGCGCACCGACCTCGACCGCTTCGGCGTCGTGCCGCTCAGGCTCATCGGGAACCCGCTCTACCTCGCGCACTTCGCGCTGACGGACGAGTCGCGCGGACTCTTCCGCTACGAGCACCGCAAGAGCGCCAACGGCCTCTTCGACCCGGCGGCGCGCGCCGACTCGCGGCGCTTGTATCTGCGGCTCGGCGACTGGACGGTGCGCGAGGCGCACGGCCTCCACCTGCTGCGCGCGACGCTCGACGGCGGCCGGCTCGTCTTCGAGGCCGCGCTCCGCCCCTCGAAGCCCGCCGCGCTCAACGGGCGCGAGGGCGCGGGCGTCAGCTTCAAAGACCACGGCGAGGCTTCGCGCTACTTCTCCTACACGCGCATGGAGGCCGAGGGCGACCTCACGCTCGACGGCGTGACCGAGCGCTTCGGCGGCGAGGCGTGGATGGACAGGGAGTTCGGGACGTGGGCGACGACGCAGGGGCAGAAGGGCTGGGACTGGTTCAGCATCCAGTTCGAGGACCGGACCGAGCTGATGGTCTACCACATCCGCGACGCGCAGAACCGGCCTTCGACCTTCTCCAGCGGCACCTTCATCGACGCCGAAGGGCGCGGCACGCACCTCTCGCGCGAGGACTTCGAGCTTGAGCCGACCGACCACTGGCGCAGCCCGCACACCGGCGCGACCTACCCGAGCGGCTGGCGCCTGCGCGTGCCGCGCGTGGGGGTGGACGTGACGGTCACGCCGGTTCTCAAAGATCAGGAGCTGGACACGCGCGGCACGACGATGATCGTCTACTGGGAGGGCGCGTGCGAGGTCGAAGGAAGGCGCGACGACGCCGACATCAAGGGGCGCGCCTATGTCGAGCTGGTCGGCTACGACCGCTCGCACGAATCGCCCTCGCTCGTCACCTTCCTCTTCGGCTCCGCCCTCGACCGCGGCTGGCGTAGCATCTTCGGCTAATTAACTCTGTAGCCGCATTGTTTGCCGCATGAGTGCAACTGAGAGGAAACGAAGTTCGGAAGAACTGTTCGCGCGCGCGGTCGAGCTGATGCCGGGCGGGGTGAACTCGCCGGTGCGCGCGTTCCGCGGCGTGGGCGGGACGCCGCGCTTCATCGCTGCGGCCAGCGGCGCGACGATGACCGACGTGGACGGGCGGACGTACATCGACTACGTCGGCTCGTGGGGGCCGATGATTCTCGGCCACGCCGCGCCGGAGGTCATCGACGCTTTGCACGAAGCGCTCGGGCGCGGGACGAGCTACGGCGCGCCGACCGAGCTTGAGTGCGAGATGGCCGAGGAGATCATCGACGCCGTCCCTTCGGTCGAGATGGTGCGCATGGTCAACTCGGGGACCGAGGCGACGATGTCCGCGCTCCGCCTCGCGCGCGGCGCGACCGGCCAGGAACAAGATCGTCAAGTTCGAGGGCTGCTACCACGGCCACGGCGACAGCCTGCTCGTCAAGGCCGGCTCCGGCGTGGCGACGCTCGGACTGCCCGACAGCCCCGGCGTCACGGCCTCGGTCGCCGCCAACACCATCACCGCGCCCTTCAACGACGCCGCGGCGCTCGAAGAGGTCTTCGCGGAGCACGGCGAAGACATCGCGGCCGTCATCGTCGAGCCCGTCGTCGGCAACATGGGCTGCGTCCCGCCGCGCGCGGGCTACCTGCAAGCACTTGCGCGACATCACGCGGAGGCACGGCGCGCTGCTCATCTTCGACGAGGTGATGACCGGCTTCCGCCTCGCGCGCGGCGGCGCGCAGGAGCTTGTACAACGTCACGCCCGACCTCACCACGCTCGGCAAGATCATCGGCGGCGGCCTGCCCGTCGGCGCCTACGGCGGCCGGCGCGACATGATGGAGCAGGTCGCGCCCGCCGGCCCCGTCTATCAGGCGGGCACGCTCTCGGGGAACCCTCTGGCGATGACGGCGGGCCTCGCCGTGCTCCGACGCCTGCGCGACCGAACGGTCTACGAGCAACTTGAAGAGGCGGGCCGCCGTCTGACCGCGGCCGTGTCGGAGGCCGCGCGCGAGGCGGGCGTCGAGACCGTCACGAACCGCGTCGGCTCGATGTTCACGACCTTCTTCAACGGCTCGGAGGTCACGGACTGGGCCACGGCGGCGAAGTCCGACCGCGAGCGCTACGGCAAGTTCTTCCACGCGATGCTCGAAGAGGGCGTCTACCTCGCGCCCTCGCAGTTCGAGGCCGCCTTCATCGGCACCGCGCACACCGACGATCTGCTCGACCGCACGGCCGAGGCCGCGCGCAAAGCCTTCCGCGCGCTCTGATGTACAGCGGGGCTCGCCCACTTCGTCTGAGTCCGTCCGAAAAAGTTTGACAACTTCAGGGGCGAGGCTTACACTCCCGTCCCTGTCCGCCGACTGCCTGCAAGCGGGCACCCGTTCAGCCTCTCTAATAAGTTACAAGGCGTCTTGATGATCTCGCGGCGCGCGCCGGGGACATGAGTAGTTTGACATCCTTGTCATCGACTTCGGAGGGTTGAGCGCGTGTCCCTGCGCGCCCCCTCGAAACGCTCTACACTTATGCCAATTACCTTCAAGGACATGCCGCCCGAGAGCGCCCCGCAGTTCGACGAGTTGTACGTCATCTCCGACCTGCACCTGGGCGGGAGCGAGCGCTTCCAGATTTTCAACTCGGGCCGCGAGTTGGAGCGACTCATCGACCACCTGCGCGTCACGTCGCCCGAGAAGCAGGTCGCGCTCGTCATCAACGGCGACTTCGTGGACTTCCTCGCCGAGGACGACGCGAAGTACTTCGACCCGGCGGGCGCCAACGACAAGCTCGCCCGCATCATCGAGCGGGACGCCTTCAAGCCCGTCTTCAACGCGCTGAAGAGGTTCACCGGCGCGAAGAACCGGCGGCTCGTCCTCACCCTCGGCAACCACGACCTGGAGCTGTCGCTCCCGTGGGTGCGCGCGCGGCTGCTCGAAATCCTCTCCGGCGGGAAGGAGGCGGCCTACGGGCGCATCACGCTCGCCTTCGACGGCGCGGGCTTCCCCTGCCGCGTCGGCGACGCCACGGTGCTCTGCGTCCACGGCAACGAGGTGGATGTCTGGAACCTCGCCGACTACGAGCGCCTCCGCCGCTTCGGCGTCGAGGTCTCGCACGGCCGCCCCATCGAGAGTTGGGTGCCGAACGCCGGCACGCAGCTCGTCATCGACATCATGAACGGGGTGAAGCGCGACTACCCGTTCGTAGACCTGCTCAAGCCCGAGACGGAGGCCGCCGTCCCGACGCTGCTCGCGCTCGCCCCCGACCAGGAGATCAAGCTCAGCGCCATCGGCACGACCCTCTGGCGCCGCGAGCGCGACCGGGTCAGACACTGGACCGGTTTTCTCGGCGCGCTCCGACGAGGACGACGACCTGCCGGGGAGGGCCGTCGCCGTCGCCGACGCCTTCGCGCCGCCGCGCGCGCCCGGCGTCGGGTTCCGTCCCGAGCTGTTCGACCGCGAGTTGTACGCGCGGATGCTCCTCGACGACGCTTCGGAGAACTATCACCGCGGCGTTGACCCCATGACGCTGCTCGGCGCCGACGAGGTGGGCAGACAACTCGGGGTCTTCTCGACCGTCCGCGGGCTGGCGACCGCGGCCTTCAAGGTGACCGCCGCCGGTTTAAAGCTCGCCGTCGGGATGGAGCCCTCCGAAGTCCTGCGCCAGGCGCTCGACGGGCTGTACAAGGACAAGAGCTTCGACCCGACCACCGAGGACGACACCTTCACGCAGCTCGACAAGGAGGTCGGGGAGTTCGACTTCCTCGTCTCGGGGCACACGCACCTCGCGCGCGCGCTGGAGCGGAAGCAGGGGCCGGGCTACTATTTCAACAGCGGGACGTGGGCGCGGCTCATCAGGCTCGAAGACAACGTCTTGCGGAACCCCGAGGAGTTCCGCAAGGTCTTCGAGACCTTCGGCAAGAAGGAGATGCAGGCGCTCGACGAGCACCCGGGGCTCGTCATGCGCCGCCTGTCGGTCGTCGCCATCCGCGACGAAGGCGGCGGGCGGACGGTGGGCGAGCTGCGGCGAGTCGCCGATAACGGCCCGCCGGGGGCCGTGTGGCGCGAGACCGAAGCAACTCTCGTCATACCGAAGGGGAGAGCCTAAGATGCGCACGATCACCCTTGAACTGCTGCGGCACGGCCCGGCCAACAACCAGTTGCTGTCGCCGCTGACGCCCTACCTCGCCCTCTGCGAGAACCACGCGGCCGTCACGCTCCACGTCCCTTTCGAGCACAACCAGTTCCTCTACCGCCTGCGCTCGCTCACCTACAAGCTCAAGGAGGAGTCGCGCACCTTCGAGCTACAGGACACGGCGCGCGTCATCGGCGAGATGCTGGCGGAGATACCGGGGCTGACGGCCGAGTCGAACAAGAAGGACCAGGAGAGCGGGCACCTGACGCACCTGCGCCTCATCCTCTCGGCCTCCGAGCTGGCGCTGCTGCCCTTCGAGCTGGCGCTCTCGCCGAACGGCCTGCCGGGCGCGGGCCAGCACCTCCTGCTTCAGCCGCAGACCCCCATCTGCCTGACGCGGGAGGTCCGCCGCGTCCGCGGCGAGCGGGTCGAGTGGCCCAGGAAGCCTAAAATCCTCTTCGTCGCGGCCGCGCCCCCCGAGGTCGGGAGCATCCCGCTCGACGCCCACCTGCTCGTGCTGCGACGCGTCATCGCCCCCTGGGTCTACTACTACGACCCGAGCGACCCCGAACAGCAGCGCGCGCGCGTCGAGGAGCATCTGGACGTGCTGCCCAGCGCCTCCATCAAGGCCATCGAGGACGCCTGCGCGTCGGGCCGTTACACACACATCCACATCCTCGCGCACGGCGTCGAGGAGAAGGGGGAGTACGACAGGCGCTTCGCACTCGCTCTGCACGACGACCGCGACCCGCAGCAGATGGAGAAGGTCAGCGGCGCGCGGCTCGCCACGGCGTTGCGCGCTTCGACGCGACGCGACGCCGAAGGGCTCTCGATGCCGGCGGTGGTCACGCTGGCGAGCTGCGACAGCGCCGGCGTCGGCTCGGTCGCGGGCGCCGGCGCCAGCATCGCCCACGCGCTGCACGAGGCGGGCATCCCGATGGTGGTGGCCGGGCAGTTCCCGCTCTCCTTCGAGGGCTCGGTGCGCCTGGCCGAGTGCCTCTACGAGGGGCTGCTCTGGGGCAAGGACCCGCGCCCGCTGCTCTACGACCTGCGCCGCCGCCTCTCCTCTCAGTTCCAGAAGAACCACGACTGGGCCAGTCTGACGGCCTACGTCTCGCTGCCCCCCGACATCGACCAGCAGCTCCCGGGCGTGCAGATCGAGCAGGTCAAGTACAGCATCAACGCCGCGATGAACCACGCCGACGAGGCGACCAAGCGGCTCTACGACTCGTGGAAGACCGGGGCGGCGGAGCAGGAGAACACCGACGCCCTGAAGACGCTGATCGAGAAGTCGCGGCACAAGATCGAGGCGGCGAACGACCGCCTCGAAGAGCTGCTCAAGCGCATCCCCGCGAAGGGCGCGCTCATCAACGGGCTGCTCGGCAGCACGGCGAAGCGCCACGCCGAGATGCTCTACACGGCCTCCAGCAATCCCCTTCTCGACGAAGACCGCGAGACGAGAAACGCCTTCATGCGCGAGCACGACGCGCTGCTGCTCAAGGCGCGCGACTACTACTGGGACTCCTTCCAGCTCCAGCGGTCGGAGAGCTGGGCCGTCGTGCAGTACCTCTCACTGACCGTCCTGATGCAGCGGAGCGACCGCTTCCAGAACAACGCCTCGCTGCCGCGCGAGGAGAAGGAGAAGAAGAGGGAGGAGAGGGAGAGGGGCGAGCGCCGCCCGAGCGGGGACGAGCGCGAAGAGAAGCAGTGCCCCAGCGCGCTGTGGACGCTGGGGCACCTGCTCGCGCTCTACGAGCTGACCGGCAAGGACGACGGGCGACGCGTCTGGGCGCACGGCAGCCTGATCGAACTCAACCTGCTCGCGCTCATCATGGGGCCGGGCGGCGGGCGCCCCGAACAGCGCGAGGCGGAGGAGCGCGCGCTGCGCTACGCGGGTGCGCTCGTCGAGATCGCCGGCCGCGAATCGTTCGATGTCTACTCCACCTGGCGGCAGATACACCGCTACCTCAACTGGTTCCAGTTCATCACCCGCGACTTCCCCGCGCCCGCGCTGGCGCTGGCCGGCAAGGTCTTCGACCGTCTGCCGGAGGACGCCGAGCAGAGGTGGAGCTAGCCGCGCCCGTCCACCGGCATGCCACGACGCGGGCGCGTCCCGCCCCCACCTGACGAATTCGTCCGCCTCACCCTCGCGCTCCACGGCGAGGCCGGGCGGCTCTGGCTCGAAGACCTGCCGGCGCTCCTCGAAGACTGCGCCCAACGCTGGAAGTTGAAGGTCGGCCCGCCCTTCGCGCCCCTCTCCTACAACTACGCCGCGCCGGCGGAAGGCCCGCGGGGCGAGCGCTTCGTCCTGAAGTTGGGCGTGCCCACGCACGGGCTGCTCGGCGAGATTGACGCGCTGCTCTGGTTCGGCGGGTGCGGCGCCGCGCGGCTCCTCGATTCGGACGCCGCCCGCGGCGCGCTGCTGCTGGAGAGGGTAGAGCCCGGGACGCCGCTCTCGGCCCTCTGTGAGGAGGACGACGAGGCGGCGACCGCCGCGGCCGCGGCCGTCATGCGGAGGCTCGGTCGCGCGGGGCGGAGCCAGCCGCACCGACGCCCGACGGCCGCCGACTGGGGTCAAGGGTTCGAGAGGTGTCGCTCGCACTTCGGCGGCGGTTGCGGCCCCTTCCCTCCGAAGCTGTTTGAAGAGGCGGAGTCTCTGTACGCGGAACTCCTCTCGACCTCCGCCCCGCCCATCCTCCTGCACGGCGACCTGCACCACGGGAACATCCTCGCCGCCGCGCGCGAACCCTGGCTCGCCATCGACCCGCAGGGCGTCGTCGCCGAACCCGCCTACGAGGTCGGCGCGCTCCTGCGCAACCCGCTGCCCCAACTCCTGCGCCGGCCCGACCCCGTGCGCGTGACCGAGAGGCGCATCGCACAACTCTCCGAAGAACTCGGCTTCGAGCGCGCGCGCGTCCGCGGCTGGGGTTTAGCGCAGGCCGTGCTCTCGGCGTGGTGGACGATAGAGGACGAGGGTGAGTTGGGCGAGCACGGCTTCGCCGTTGCGGAGATTCTGGCCGCCGCCAAACTCTAACTTCAAATGTGAAATGTGTCAGGGCTCAGGCGCCCTCGGGCGAGAGGGGGAGGTCGATGGTGAAGCGCGTGCCCCGCTCCGGCGTGCTCTCGACGCGGATGGAGCCGCCGTGCTGCTCGACGATCTGCTTGGCGATGGCGAGGCCGAGCCCCGTCCCCTTCTTCTTCGTCGTGAAGAACGGCTCGAAGATGCGCGCGCGCGTGCGCTCGTCCATGCCCTGCCCGCGGTCTGTGATGGAGACGCGCGCGGCGGGCACCTGACGGCCGCCCTCGCCGTTGCGCCGGTCGCCCGCGGGCATCGTGACGCGCTCGGCGGAGATGTTGACCGGGCTCTCGGCCGGCCCCGCGTCAACGGCGTTGGCGAGCAGGTTGACGAAGACCTGCCGCAACTGGTCCTCGTCCCAGTGGCCGCGCACGGGCTCTTCGGGGAAGCGGCGCTCGACGGGCGTGCGCTTCTCGCGCAGCTTCTCGGTGATGAGGTCGAGGCTCTCGTTGAGAAGCTCCGCGAGGTCAACGTCCGGCGCGAGCGTGAGTTGGCCGCGGCGCGAGAACTGCGTCACGTCGAGCGTGAGCTTGGAGAGGTGCTCGATGCCGCGCTCGACGAGGTCGATGGTGGTGATGGCCTCGCGGTCGCGCGTCATGTCGCGCAGCATGGCGACGCCGAGGCGGATGCTGCCCAGAGGGTTCTTGATCTCGTGCGCCACCTGCGCCGCCGCCTGCCCCACGGCGGCCAGCGACTCGCTGCGGCGCAGCTCCTGCTCGGACTCGGCCGCCTCCGTCACGTCCACCAGCGTCAGGAGTTGCCCCAGCTCGCCCTCGATCTCCAAAGGCGAAGAGTACACGTCGAAGGCGTGCTCCTTCAGGTCGTCGCCTTCGGCCGACATGCGGAAGCGGCCGTGGTAGGCGGTGCGGCGGACGCGCGTCGAGGAGGCCGCGGCGAGGAGCTTGAGCCCGTCGGGCGTCGTGAACTTGTCGTGGATGGAGGCGCCGACCGACGCGCCGGGGAAGACCTGGAAGAAGGCCGCGTTGGCCGAGCGAATCCGGTCGCGGCGGTCCACGGCCGCCACCGCCGGGGGCAGACCTTCGAGCATCTGCGTGCTGAACTGCCGCTCGCGGTGCAGCTCGGCGTAGCCGCGCCGCATCTGCCGGAAGCGCCGCCAGACTTCGAGGAACGTCGCCGTGGCGACGACGAGCCCCGTCAGCGCCGCGAGCCACATCAGGTTCTTGATGTCGCTCTGCGCGGCCCGCAGCGCGTCGAAGCGCTGGTCTTCGAGGCGCGTCCGCTCGTCGGCGAGGTCGGACATCAGCCCGCGCAGCCTGAGGTCGAGGTCGCGGTTCTTCTGGAAGCCTTCGAGCGAGTACGCCTTAGTGTCGCGGGTCGAGGCCACGTAATCGACGGCGAGGTCATGCACCTCCCGCTTCTTGGCGGGGTTCGGGATGGAGAGTTTATCGAACTCGGCCAGGAGCTTCTCGAACTCGCCGCGCTCGTTGCGCAGGCGGAGGTCGGAGGGCGGGAGCATGACGTTGCCCGTCCCCGCTTCGAGGCGCGCGCGCATCCGCGCCTCCGTGTCGAGCCGGCTCAGCCCGAGACGCATGTTGAGCAGCGCGTCCGACATCGTCGAGAGCCGCAGGTACTCGTTCTTCGTCCCGTAGTTGACCTCGCTGACCTTCGCCGCGCTCTTATACCCGAGGCCGATGACGAGCCCGACGAGCAGCACGAACCCGACGGAGAGCGGGACGAGCGTCTGCCACGGCGCGCCGTACGCGCCGCCCGGCCGCGCCACCGCACCGCCCGCCGCCGCGGCGCGCACCTCGCCCTCGCCGCCCTCCCCGCCCGGCCGGCTGTAAACGACGAGCCCTTCGCCACGCTTCTCGTCCATAAAATGTTGGTGAATGGTGAATGGTGAATGTGAAGACAGTTACTACCAACCATTCACCATTCACTATTCACCATTCTACTTCTTCACGTCCATCCAGTTGTCGCCGACGCCGGCCTCGACTTCGAGCGGCACGTCCAGCTCGACGGCCGTCTCCATCTCGCGGCACAGAATCTCCTCGACCTGCTTCGCCTCCTTCTACGGCGCCTCGACCAGCAGCTCGTCGTGCACCTGCATCACCATCTGCGCCTTCAGGCCCGCCGCACGCAGCGCCTCGTCCACCTTCAGCATCGCGATCTTGACGATGTCGCTCGCGCTCCCCTGGATGGGCATGTTGATGGCTTCGCGTTCGGCGCGGGCGCGGATGTTGCCGTTGCGGTCGTTGATGGTCGGGACGGGGCGGATGCGGCCGTAGATGGAGCGCACGACGGCCGGTCTCGCGCGCCTGCTCCGGAATCTCTTCCATGAAGCGGCGGACGCCCGTGTAGGTCTTGTAGTAGTCGTCGATGACCTGCCGCGCCTCCTTGCGCGAGATGCCGACGCGCTGCGAGAGGCCGAAGGGCTCGACGGCGTAGGCGATGGCGAAGTTGACGATCTTGGCGAAGCGCCGCTTCTCCTTCAGCTCCTCCTTCGTGCGCGCGCCGAAGACGAGGCGGGCCGTGCGCTCGTGGATGTCCTCGTCCTTCCGGAAGGCGTCGAGCATCTGCTCGTCGCGCGTGACGTGCGCGAGCAGGCGGAGTTCGAGCTGCGAGTAGTCGGCCGCGACGAAGACGTTCCCCTCCTCCGGCACGAAGGCGCGGCGGATGCGGCGGCCGAGTTCCGTCCGGATGGGAATGTTCTGTAGGTTCGGCTCGCTCGACGAGAGCCTCCCCGTGGCCGTCACGGTCTGGTTGAGCTGACTGTGGATGCGCCCGTCGGGGCCGACGAGCGCGGGCAGCGCGTCGGTGTAGGTCGCCTTGAGCTTGTCCAGCTCGCGGAACTCGATGAGCAGGCGCGGCAGCTCGTAACCCTGCGCGGCCAACTCGTCCAGCACGGCGCGGCTCGTCGAGACCTGCCCCGTCGCGGTCTTGCGCTTCGTGCTGATGTTCAGTTCCTCCAAGACTTCCCCGACCTGCTTGGGCGAATTGATCTTGAACTCGCGGCCGGCGACCTTGTAAATCTGCGCCGTCAGCTTCTCAAGCTCCGCGCCGAAGAGCGCCGAGAGCTCGCCGAGGACGGACGTGTCCACGCGCAGCCCCGCGCGCTCGATGCGGTGGAGGAGCGGCGCGATGGGCAGCTCGATCTCGTTGTAGATGGCTTCGAGGCCCTGTTCGAGGATGCGTCCGTGGAGCACGTCCGCGACCTGCGCGGTGAGGTCTGCGGCCTCGGCCGTGCGCCAGTGCTCGGCCGACCAGCCCTCGCCGGGCGACTCCGACCAAGCCTCGTCGACGCTTCAAAGCCTCGCGCGCGAGGTCGCCGAGGTCGTAGCGGCTCCGCACGGGGTCGAGCAGGTAAGCGGCGAGCAGCGTGTCGTCCGTCACGCCCTCCAACTCGACGCCGACGGCACCGAGCAACCCGACGGCGCGCTTCAGATCGTGGACGGACTTCGAGAGCAGGCCGTTCGACAGAACGTCCTTCAGCATCGAGACGGCCTGCTCGCGGCCTCCCTCGAACTCCTCGAAGTTGATGAAGTGGGCCGTGTTCGGCGCGTGCGAGATGGCGATCGACGTGGGCGAAGTGCCCTTCGCGCACGCTCGTCTGCTGCCCCGCCCCGGCCGGCGTCGCGTCCCCGACGGCGAAGGCCCAGTGGTCAACCTCCCAGAGCTTGCGCGTGAGCGACTTCAAGCTCCGCCACGTTGCGCACCTGCGCGTAGACCTTCACGGCCGCGCCCAGATCGACCTCGGACGCGGCGTCGGAGAACTCGCGCGTGAGGGTCTGGAATTCGAGTTCGCGGAAGAGCTTGTAGGCGGCGGCGCGGTCGGGGGCTTTGCAGCGGAGCCGGTCGAGGTCGAGCTTGATGTTAACGTCGGTGCGGATGGTCGCAAGGTCTTTCGACTGGAGGATGAGATCGCGGTTGTCGCGCAGAGACTCGCGGTAGGTCTTGTGCTTGACCTCCTCCCAACGTTCGAGCGCGTTCTCGATGGAGCCGAACTGCTGGACGATCTGCACCGCGCCCTTCGCGCCGATGCCGGGCGCGCCGGGGATGTTATCGACCGAGTCGCCCATCAGCCCCAGCAGGTCGACGATCTGCGTGGGCTTGACGCCGAACTTGTTCTCGACCCATTGCCTCGTCGCACCACTCGACCGGAGGCACCGGCTCCTTGCGCTTCACGTTCTGCGAGTTGTTGCGCATGCAGACGACCCACGGGTCGCGCACGAGCTGCGTCATGTCCTTGTCGTTCGAGACGATGACGGCCTGCAAGCCCGCCTCGGTCGGCCTGCACGGCGAGCGCGCCGATCACGTCGTCGGCCTCGAAGCCGGGGACGTTGAGGATGGGGACGTTGAAGGCTTCGCAGACGCGGATGATGTATGGAATCTGCGACTGTAAATCGTCGGGCATCTCCGCGCGGTTGGCCTTGTAGTCCACGTCCATCTCGTGGCGGAACGTCGGCACGCCCGACTCGAAGACGGCCGCGATGTAGTGCGGCTTCTCGTCGGCGAGGAGCTTGCGCAGCATGTTGGTGAAGACGAAGACGGCCTGCGTGACCTGCCCGCGGCTGTTCGTCAGGGGCTCG
The DNA here is from genome assembly GCA_963726735.1 of uncultured Acidobacteriota bacterium. Classification (GTDB taxonomy): domain Bacteria; phylum Acidobacteriota; class Blastocatellia; order Pyrinomonadales; family Pyrinomonadaceae; genus QHXN01. Next base: position 89,729 of record CAVSDM010000015.1, on the reverse strand, counting down.
CTCCGCCCCCCCATCGGCGCGAAGAACGCGCGGAAGATGTGCGAGAACGAGTCGATGAGAAAGACGCGCTCGGTCGGCTCTTTCGGCTTCGATTTTTTCGACGGCATGTTTTCCGATGATAAGGAATCACAACGGCGGGTGACAAGCTACGAGCGTCCGCGCCTTCAGGAAGAGGCGCGCGCGCGCAACATCCGGCGGAAAGCCTTCAACGCGGCGGTCTGTCCTTCTGTCTTACTCTGCTCCAGATATTGCGTGAGGTCTTCGGCCGTGATGGTCGGGAAGGCGAGGCTGTTCTGTATCACCTCGTAGTCTTCGCCCGCGAGTCTGTAGAAGCGTGTCGTGTGGCCGTCGTAACGCCAGATTTCCGGGACGCCGAGCGCTGCGTAAATGGGAAACTTGTATAGCGAGTCGCTGCTGAGGTCGATTTCGACTACGACATCCGGTGGCGGGTCACGTATCGAGGTTTATACGGCGCTTCCCGATGATCTGCGACGCATTCTGAACATAGAAACAGGTGTCAGGCTCAGCGCCCTTCAACAGTTTTTTGCTCTTGAAGGTCGTGGCGCCTCTTGTCTCAAGTGTTACATCGGTCTCCAAAGAGATGAGACGAACCAGACTATAGATGAAATCCTTGTAATGCTCATGTTCGGCTAATGGGCCCACGATGACTAGCCTCCCGCAGTCGTAGCTCAGACGGTGGCCGGGAAAGTCTCCCATCTGAGACAGAAGTTGCTCGTAGTCGTCCCAATCTATCTGGAAGAGTTCGAGCTTCGCGCCGGCGGGTAAGCGCTCGATGATGTCGAGATAGTTCGTGGTCTGTGTGCTCATGGTGTTTTAGCTCTGAGCCGATGCGGGTCATTATCCTCCCGCCGTCAGGCGCGGGCAAGAAGTTTGTGGGCGTGTGTGGCGCCAGTGCCACAAGCGGCGGCGGGGTTTGTCGCCCGGGCGCCACAGGGCGGGGTTGTGTGAGTTGAAAGTGTGAGTGTTTTTGCGTGCAACGCGGGGGCACGGGCGTTGCTCTTATATTTTGCGTTCCTTCATAAAGAGGGCGCCGCGTGCGCTCGGTAGACGAAAGGTCGAAGACCTCGCATTGATTAAACAAATGACCATCGCCGCGCCCGTCGAGACCAGCGGTCTGGGGCTGCATACGGCCGTGCCCGTGCGCCTGCGCCTGCGCCCCGCGCCGCCCGACACGGGCCACGTCTTCGTCCGCACGGACCTCGACGACTTCGAGATACCCGCCTCGGTCGAGTGCATCGCCCACTGCTCCTACGCCACGACGCTGATGCGCACGGGCGTCATGCTCTCCACGGTCGAGCACCTGCTCGCGGCGCTGCGCGGCCTCGGGGTGGACAACGCCTACGTCGAGGTCGATAACCTTGAGCTGCCGATCATGGACGGCTCCTCGGATGACTTCGCGGCGATGATTCTGCGCGCGGGCGTGGTCGAGCAGCCGGCGGCGCGCAGGGCCCTGCGCGTGCGGCGGCGGGTCGAGGTCGAGCAGGGCGCGCGCCGCGTGTCGGTCGAGCCGCTCGAAGGGTGGGAGATCGAGTGCATGATCGACTTCGCGCACCCGCTCATCGGCGTGCAGCGGATGACGTTCGACGCGCTCGACCCCGAGGCGTTCCTGCGCGAGATTTCGCCGGCGCGCACCTTCGGCTTCACCGAGGAGATCGAGGCGCTCCGGCGCGCGAACCTCATCCGCGGCGGCTCGCTCGACAACGCCATCGTGCTCACGCCCGAAGGGATGCTCAACGAGACGCCGCTGCGGCGCCCGGACGAGTTCGTCCGTCACAAAATCCTCGACATCATCGGCGACCTCGCGCTGCTCGGCATGCCTCTGCTGGGGCTGGTGCGCGCCGAGCGCAGCGGCCACCTCCTCCACGCGGCGCTCATGTCGAAGCTCCTGCGCGACGAGTCGGCGTGGGAGATCGTGGACATGCCCGTCGGCGCGCGCGTAGCCGTCGCCAATTAACAGAGCCTTGAGCGGTAGCGGGCGGCGTGACGTTGACATCGAAGACGCTTCTGATGTCAACGTCACCCGCTCCGCTACCGCTCAACGGCTCTGTCAGTTCATTTGGGGCGCAACGTAGCGCACGGCCTGGATGTCGGCGAGCGGCGCGAGTTTTTCGATGGGCATTCGTCCGACGACGAGTCCCGCCGAGGGCGCGTCGAGTATCAGCTCGAAACCCAGCTCCTTGAGCTGCGCCAGCACGGCGGGCGAGTTCTCCGTGAGCCAGATGCGCAGCTCGGCCTTGCCTTCGCAGACGAACTTCGCCTCCGCCTCGCCCGGGGCTCCTTCCCTTCACGCAGCCTCTCGACGACCGCAGCGACGGACGGGTGGAGCCGTGCGAGGAATTGCCGCCGCTTCAGCTCTGCCGGGTCGGGCGGGACGGCGCCCGACACGATTGTCTTCGGCACGGGAGTGAGCATCGGGGCCGGCGTGGGAGGCAGGGGGGGGGCTCGTCAACTTCCATCAGGGACGGCGCGGCACCGCTGCCCCCCGCGCCTCCGGCGACGCCCGCGACCGTCCCCGACGGGTTCGCCAGCGAGTACGGCCCGACCAAGGCCCTCTCCGTCCGCATCTTGGCGCTTCGGAGCGCCCTGACCTTCTTGTTTGCCAAGACCGGGGCGGCGACGGCGATCTCTTCCTCGCCCTCGCTTGCATGTGAGCTTACGCCTTCGGGCGTCTCGACGGGCACGTCGATGCGGCGCGGCTTGCCGCCGTCGGTGACGGTCGTCTCTTCGACCGCGACGAACGAAGTGAACTGCGTCATCAGTCTGTATTCGAGGCCGAGGCCCGTGACCGCCTCGCGCAGGTCTGCGCGCATCTCGCCCGACTGCGCGCCCGCGTAGTCCTCGCTCATCAGGTCTTCCACGCGGCGGCGCGCCCAGAGCGTGGCGAGCACGTCGTGTTCGGCCCGCGACTCCGGCAGCTCGACGGCGATCTCGCGCTCGAAGGCTTGCCCCGCCATCGTCCCGCGCAGGCGCAACACGCCGCGCCCGCCCGCCGTGTAACGCCCGCTCACAATCAACAGGCCCCGAGCCGAAGAGGTCCGGGATGCGCCGCGGGTACACGTCCGCGACCTGTAAGCCGCCCCAGTCGATCTGTGATGTCCGTGAGCAGAGGGCTGCGGACGCGCTCGTGGAAGCGGCGCGCGGCCGCCGAGCCGTCGTCTTCGAGCGAGACGTACTCGACCTCGCCGCGGCCGTGCTCGGCCATCTTGTCGAGCAGGAAGCGGTTGACCGAGCTGCCGATGCCGAACGAGAAGACGCGCGCGTTCGGGTGCTTCTGAACTTCGGAGATGATCTCGAAGTCGTTGCCGACGTAGCCGTCGGTCATGAAGCAGACGACGCGCACGTGCCCCTGCGCGTCCGACGGGTCGAGCGCGGCGCGTGATGGCCTTCATCATCTCGGTGCCGCCGCCGCCCGCGCGCGTCTCAAGAAACCGCTGCGCCTTCGAGAGGTTCTCCGGCGTCGCCGGCACGGGCTCCTCGAAGAGGATGCTGGTGTCGCCCGCGAAGGTGATGAGGTTGAACGTGTCCTGCGGGTTGAGGCTGTCGAGCGCGAGCTTCATCGTCTCCTTCGCCTTCTCGATGGGGAAGCCGCTACATCGAGCCCGAAGTGTCGAGGACGAAGACCAGCTCCTTCGGCGTCACGTCCGCGGCCGTTGACGCGGTCGGGCGGCTGAAGTATCAAAGTGAAGAAGCCGCCGCGCGCGTCGCGGTGCGTCAAGCAACGCGTCCTGAATCTTCTGCCCGGCCACGTCGTAACGCAGGATGAAATCCTTGTTCGGGATGACCGCGAGACTCTGCAGGCGCACGCGCGCGCCCGACGGCGACGGCCGCTCAACGTCTATCTCATGCGAAGACGACTTGAGCCCCTCGACGGGGACGCCCGCGTCGAGCGAGACCTCGACGGAGATGTCGTGGCCGGCGCGCGTGCCCGGCCGCGCGACGCGGCGGCGTGATGCGCGAGGCGTCGGGCACGCGGTCGGTGTCCGGCGCGCCGCCCGCGCGGAGCCCTGCGCCCCGTCGGCGTGCCGGGGATGTAGCGCGGGCCGACGACCATCGGGAAGACGAACTCGTAAGTGCCCGCCTCGTACTTCAGCGTCTCGACGTAGCTGATGACGACCGTCACGCGCTCGCCGGGCATGATGTTGGCGACCGACTGCGTGAAGACGTTCGGCCGCTCCTGGTCGAGCAGGCTTGCCACCTGGCCGGCGTTGCGCGCGGCGCGGTAGACCTCGCCGCGCCTCCTCGCGCCGCATGATCTTCCCCTTCACCGTGCGTTCGCCGACGCGCATCGTCATGTCGTCCACGGCCGCGGCCTGCGGCAGAGGGAAGGTGTAGACCGCTTCGATCTTATCCTTGAACGGGTTCTCGAACTCCTGCGTCACCGTGACGCGCGCGAGGAAGCCCGCGACGCTCGCGCGCACGTCCGTGTGTTTGAGCGGGCAGAGGCCGCGAGCCCTGCCGTTCGCGCCGAACGCGTTGAGCGCGCCCGGCGTCAGGCCCTGTGTCGTCTCCTGCGCGAAGGCGGACGGCGCGAGTAACACTGCGAACAGAATTAACAGAAAGGAAGCGAGCAACGACCGTGACGCTGCGCGCCGCGGCGTGTGTCTTTGAAGCATAGTCTTCTCCTGACGTACGTGTGGCATTGCGTCAGGCTTTAAAAGCCCAACGCTCAAGTCGGCGCGCGCGTCAACATAGACACCGCGCGCGGCGGCGGGTTCCTGCCTGTCGGTCAGGGATGTTTTGAGTTAATCGGGCTGGACGATCTCGTAGACGATGCGGAGGCGCAGCTCGCGGCCCACGACCTCGTGGCGAACGTCCGCGGCGCGCAGGCGCAGTTCGTCGTTGCGCGTGACGGGGATGCGCGCGCCGAGCTGTTCGGCGCGCAGGATTTCGACCGGGTTGACGCGCTCGTCGATGGCGTCCTGCACGAGCCCCGTCAGTCCGCCGCCGAGGAGTGAGCCGGGGACGTTCTTCAGTTTCAGGTCGCGGACGGTGACGCGCGCGCCGAGCACCTGACGCTCGCGGTTGAACTCAAGCTGGAAAGTGGTGTCGGCCCAGCCCTCGAACCGCAGGCAGCCGACGAGCGGCGCTTCGTACGAGCCGCGGAACGCGACGGGCGCGTTGATGCGCCCGTCGGCGAAGCGCACGGCCGTCCGCGTCCCTCCGGCCTCGGGCAGCAGTTGGACGCGGCTCTCGCACTTCTTCCCCTCGCCGCCCTTCGACAGAGGGAAGCTCGGCGGCTCCGGCCGCGACGCCACCGCCACGAGCAGCGAGTTCAGAAACTCTTCGCTCAACACGACGACCACCTCGCCCGCCGGGCTCACGCGCTCCGCGCGGGCGGGCGCCGGGGCCGGCGACGAGAGCGCCGACAGGACGCTCAACAGTATGACGAATGCTTTCATCTTAGAGTCCGCTGCGGACGATGTCGTGGAGGCGGAGGAGGCCGACGCAGCGGCCGCCCGCTTCGACGACGGGGAGGACGGCGATCTGCGAGGGGCGGTTCTCCATCAGTTGGAGGGCGGAGTGCGCGAGCAGGTCGGGCGCGACGACGACGGGCTCGCGCGTCATGAAGCCCTCGGCCGTCAGCCCCGCGAGGTCTTCGAGCCGCACGCGCTGCAAGGCCCGCCTCACGTCGCCGTCCGTCACAATCCCCGCGAGGCGCCCGCCGCCGTCGAGGACGTTGACCGCGCCTAAGCCCCCGCGGCCGATGGCCTGCACGACTTCGAGGAGCGTCGCGCCCGTTCCGACCTTCGGGTTCTCGTCGCCGCCGCGCATCAGGTCGGAGACTTTGATCGTGAGCCGCTTGCCGAGGCGACCGCCCGGGTGGTTGAGCGCGAAGTCCTCGGGCGTCAGCTCCTTCACCGACATCAGCGTCATCGCCAGCGCGTCGCAGACGGCGAGCGCCACGGTCGTGCTGGTCGTCGGCGCGAGGTTCAGCGGGCACGCCTCCTGCTCGACCGACGCGTCGAGCACCACGTCCGCGCGCCGCGCGAGCGCGCTCGCGGTGTTGCCGACGACGGCCAGCACGGTCGCGCGCCGGTGTTGCAGGTACGGCAGCAGCTCAAGCAGCTCGGCCGTCTCGCCGCTGTTGCTGACGAAGAGGCAGACATCGCCCTCCGACACGAGCCCCATGCCGCCGTGCAGCGCGTCCGAGGGGTGCAGGAAGACGGCCGGCGTGCCCGTGCTCGTCAGGGTGGCCGCGGCCTTCTGCGCGATGTGGCCGGACTTGCCGACGCCGACCGTGACGACCTTGCCGCGACACGCGGCGAGCAGCGCGACGGCGCGCCCGACCTCTTCGGGCGCGAGGCGCGAGGCCGTGCAGGCGATGGCCTCGGCCTCCATGCGCATGATCTCTACGACCTGTTCGTGGTGAGTTTTGCTCATCGGCTCAAGGCGACGAGGATACGACGAACCCTCCGGGGAGGACAACCGGCCGCCCGGCGCCGCGCGCCGTTCAAACGGGGTTCACCCCCCATTCATCCCCGGATAGACAACGCGGCGGCGTTGTTCTATATTTCGGCTCTCGTTCCAAAACAGTGAGACCAGTCGGGCAGGGAGAAATCTGTTCATGGCACGTTTCAGCCTGATTCCGAAGGAGGAGCAGTATTTCGCTCCTCTTCCGCCAGATGACTTCGCACATCTACGACGCGGCCACCAAGCTCGCCGAGATGCTGGCCGGCAAGGCGTCCGAGTTCCAGACCCACCTCGAAAGTATCAAGGCCATCGAGCACCAGTGCGACGAGCTGACGCACTCGATCTCGAAGAAGCTCAACACCTCCTTCATCACCCCGTTCGACCGCGAGGACATCTACATGCTCTCGGGCGCGCTCGACGACATCGTGGACCTCATCGACGACGCGGCCCGCGCCGTCGTCATGTACAACGTGAGGGAGACGACCGACTTCGCGCGCCAGTTCGGCGACGTCATCCAGCGCATGGCCGTCCAGCTCCACGAGGTCGTCTCCACCCTGGAGCGCCCGGGCGGCATCGCGCCCCGCCTCGTCGAGATACACCGCCTGGAGAACGAGGGCGACGACCTCTACCACGAGGCCATCGGCGACCTCTTCCGGGGCGAGCCCGAGCCCCTGCGCGTCATCCGCTGGAAGGACATCTACGACAAGCTCGAAGCCGCCGTGGACCGCTGCGAGCAGGCCGCCAACATCATCGAGACCGTCATCATCAAGCACGCGTGAAAGGCAGTGATGAGCGTTGAGCGACGGGTGATAAGTAAAGAGCGGTCTCAACCTCTTATCACCCGTCACCCGTCACTCATCACTCCCAAACCTATGACTGCCACCATCACCTTCGTCGTCGTCATCATCCTGATCGCGCTGGTGTTCGACTACATCAACGGGTTCCACGACGCGGCCAACTCCATCGCGACGGTCGTCTCGACGCGCGTGCTCTCGCCCGGCGCGGCAGTCGTGTGGGCGGCCTTCTTCAACTTCATCGCGTTCCTCGTCTTCGGCGAGGCCGTGGCGAAGACCATCGGGAAGGACATGGTGGACATCAAGGCGATCCCCGAGGGCTGGCAGTTGTGGGTGCTGCTCTGCGGGCTCATCGGCGCCATCGTCTGGAACCTGATCACGTGGTACTACGGCATCCCGTCCAGCTCCTCGCACGCGCTCGTCGGCGGCTACGCGGGCGCGGCCATCGCCGCCTCGGGCTTCGGCGTCATCCTGCCGTCGGGGTGGACGAAGACGGTCATCTTCATCGTCCTCTCGCCGCTCATCGGGGCGTTCGCTCGGCTTCGCCATCATGGTGGCGGTGATGTGGATCTTCCGGGACTGGTCGCCGTTCCGCGTGGACAAGTTCTTCCGGCGCGGTCAGCTCGTCTCGGCCGCGCTCTTCAGCCTCGGCCACGGCGGCAACGACGCGCAGAAGACGATGGGCATCATCGCCGGCGTGCTCGTCGCCTCGAACTTCGACCCCAGCGCGACCAAAGACATCCCGCTCTGGGTCGTGCTCATCTGCCACGCGGCGATCGGCTTGGGGACTCTGTCGGGCGGGTGGCGCATCGTGAAGACGATGGGCTCGCGCATCACGAAGCTCAAGCCGGTCGGCGGCTTCAGCGCCGAGTCGGCCGCGGCCGCCGCCATCATCGGCGTCACCTTCGGCGGCATCCCGGTCTCGACGACGCACACCATCACGGGCGCCATCGTCGGCGTCGGCGCGACGCGCCGCCTCTCGGCCGTCAAGTGGGGCGTGGCCGGCCGCATCGTCTGGGCGTGGGTTCTGACCATCCCGCTCGCGGCGCTCATCTCCGCCATCTCGTTCTACATCTACCTCGCCGTCGCGAGGCTCTCCTAGCCGAGCGACGCGAGCCACTGCCAGATTTCGTCGAGCACGAAGAGCAGCGTGTAACTCCCGACCCACCCGAAGAGGAGGCCGACGACCGCCGGGAGCCTCCCGGACTTCGACGGCGAGCGGTCGAGCGACACGGCCGCGGCGAAGCTCAGCACGAGCGCCAGCGGCGCCAGCAGGCTGAAGCAGAGCGTGAGCAGCGTCCCCAGCGTCCACGCCGGCCACCAACCCGACACCGTGAGGTATGCGAAGGAGTAGCGGAACAGCGAGAGCAGCCCCGCGTACCCCGCCGCGTACGCCAGCCCCGAACGCTCCCGCGGCACGGCCGTCAGTATTCCCGTCAACGAATCGCGGGAGAACGTCCCGCCGCGCCGCCTGACGAACACGGCGCCGTCCTCCCGCGCCATTGACACGAACGCCCCGCAGGCGTCGCACGCGCGACTCTCAAAAACGACCTCTCGCATAGTGCCTCTTACACGCCGCGCCGCGGCCTAAGTTCCCGACCGAGGGTAAGGGGCACGGCCTTTGCCCGCACACCCCGCGCGGCGTCCGCGACGCACGCATCCCGTACGAAGAGACTTCCAGACGACAGGAGAGAGCACGATGGCAGAACAGCGCGAGGGCGGCGAGAGCTTCCCGAAGAACGAGTCCACCGGCGAGGGCTCAAACTCCGACAACGCGGGCGAGGGCAAGCCGCGCACCGGCGAGAACTACGAAGGCGAGGGCGCCACCGAGACCAACGTCGCCGGCCAGGGCACCGGCCAGATCGACGGCCCGTACGGAGACAGAGAGACGAGCAGATGAGTTGATTCATCGGGTCATTGATTCATTGTTTGATTGCGCCAATGAATCAATGACCCGATGAACAAATGACCCGATTTACGGCTCGGTGCCGGCGAGGTTGCCTTCGCCGCGGCGCTCCCAGAAGAAGGGCGGGCGCGTGCGCTGGTTGGGATAGACCTCGTCCATGTTGTCGGCGCTGTAGAGACGGCCGTTCGCCATGACGTAGCGGACGGATTCGGAGTTGCGTATGTCGTCCAGAGGGTTCTTGTCGAGGACGACGAGGTCGGCGAGCTTGCCCGGCTCGACGGAGCCGAGGTCGCGGTCGAGCCCGAGGTACTGCGCGCCGGAGAGCGTCGCGCAGCGCAGCGCCTCCAACGTCGTCAGCCCTCCCTGCTGAAGCATCCACAGCTCCCAGTGCGCGCCCAGGCCCTGCAACTGCCCGTGCGCGCCGAGCTGCGCCTTGCCGCCCGCGCGCACCACGTCCCGGACCGTCTTCGCCAGCTCGAAGTGGTAGAAGTCGTCGCCCGAGACGTACATCCTTCGGCGTGCGCGCGGCTCGACGTGCGTGCGCGGCGTGAAGCGCAGCAGCTTCCGGTTCTCGTAGACGTTCGACTGCTGGTACCAGTAGTTCTCGCCCCAGATGCCGCCGTAGCCGACGATGAGAGTCGGCGTGTACTGCGTCCGGCTCTTCGCGAAGAGCGTGAGCGCGTCCTTGTAGAGCGGCGCGACGGGCACGGCGTGCTCGATGCCCGTGTGGCCGTCGAGGATCATCGACATGTTGTAGGCCCACGTCGAGCCGCCCTCGGGCACGACCATCATGTCGAGGTCGCGCGCGGCCTTGATGATGCGCTGGCGGTTGTCGCGGCGGAGCTGGTTGTAGCTCTTGACGGAGAAGGCGCCGACGGCCTTGAGGCGTTCGAGGTGCGCGCGCGCGTCTTCGTAAGAGTTGATGGCGGCCTTCTCGGCGCTCTCCGCGCCGTAGAGGACGAAGCCGGTCGAGAAGATGCGCGGCCCCACCATCGCGCCCGACTTGACCATCTCGGACTGCGCGAAGACGGTCTGCGTGGCGGCCGAAGGGTCGTGCGTCGTCGTGACGCCGTAGGCGAGGTTCGTCCAGTAGGGCCACTGCTTCTCGGGGATGATGTCGAGCGTGTCGTAAGACATGTGCGCGTGCACGTCGATGAGGCCGGGGATGATGGTCTTGCCGGCCATGTCGATGCGTTTCGCGTCCGCGGGGATGTTGACACGCGCCGCCGACGGCCTTGATGCGGTTGTCCTCGACGAGCACAGTCCCCCTCTCGATCACCTCGTCACCGTTCATGGTGACGATGCGCGCGTTGGTGAGCGCGACCGTGCCGCGCGGCCGCGCGGGCTCGAAGTCGAAGCCGATCTCGGTCTTGCGCGGCGCGGGCGCCTTCTCGTCCTTGGCGAGCGAGCGCAGGACGTTGTCGAGCGACTGCTCGTAGAAGTTCTCGCCGAGCGTCCACCCGACCGTCTTGCTGTCCGGCGGACCACGCGAGCCAGTCGCCCGAGGCCGCGGAGACCGGACGGACGGGCACGCCGGTCTCCGTCGAGCTGAGCCGGACGGTCTTGCCGACCTTCGGAAACGGCGCGACGTAGAGCTTGTGCAGCTCCTTGAAGAAGACCCAGTTGCCGTCGGGCGACGGGACGATCTCGGTGACGTAGTTGCCCTCGATGTGGCGGCGCGCGTCGTCGCCGTCGAGCTTGACGCTCGAAAGGTAGGTGATGAACTTCGCGGGCTCGGTCGGCGGCAGACGGCGGGCCGCCGCCGCCCGCCTCCATGAAGTAGATGCGCTCGCCGTCGCGGTCGAAGCTCAAGACCGGCATGCGCGCGTTCGTGCCGCGGCTCTGCAAGTCCATCACGTAATGGTGCGCGCCCGCGCCCCAGTAGTGAATCTCGAACGTGGACTCGCTCGCCAAATCCTCCTCGTGATAGACGCTGCCGCGCCCCTTCAGATAAGCGATCTTCGTCCCGTCGGGCGAGAAGACGGGGTTGGCGTACTGGTCGGGGACGGTCGTGAGCTTGCGCGCGTTCGTGCCGTCGGCGTTGGCGGCCCACACCGCGCCCTTCTCTGCGTCGCTCCACGTCACGAACGTCAACTGCGACCCGTCGGCGCTGAAGCTACGGCGCGTACTCAAGGTAGTTCGTGTCGAAGAGTCGGCGCGGCGCGGCGTCGCCCTCCTTCACGTAGATTTTGCCGAGGGCGCTGTAGACGACGCGCCCCGCGCCGCGCTGTGCCCAGCGCAGGAGCCGCGCGCGCTCGCGCTCGGGCGCGACTTTGACGGGCGAGCGGACGGCCTCCGTCACCTTCTGCGCGACGTGCGCGTTGAAAGGAATCGGCGTCGCACGCTTCGACGCCACGTCGAGACGGACGAACTTGCCCTTGGCCGTGATGACGATTGACTTGCCGTCGGGCGTCCAGGCGTAGCCGGGGTAGGTGCCGTAGACGGCCCACGTCTCCTGCTGGTCGTGCGTGAGGCCGTCGTAGACCGGCCACTCGCGGCCGGTGTCGATCTCGCGCAGGAAGAGGACGGAGTTCAAACCGACGCGGCGGATGAAGGAGAGGTATCTGCCGTCGGGCGAGACGGCCGGGCGGACGGCGCCGCCCGCGCCGCGGACGAAGGTCGAACGGCGCCCCTTCTGCGTGTCGTAGCGGTCGATCCAGTAGATGCTGTCGTAGACGTTCTTGTTGTAGTCGAAGGCCGTGCTGGCGACGAAGTAGACGAAGCGCCCCTTCGGGTCCGCGACGGGCTCGCCGATGTTGGCCGTCCAGTTCGGGCGCTCGGTCAACTGCACGCCCTTGCCGCCGCCGTTGACGTGGTACATCCAGACCTCGCCCGCGCCGAGCGAGCGCGTGTCCACGAAGTGCTTGCGCGTGAGGATGTACTGACCGTCCGGCGTCCAGTCGGGCGTGTTGAGAAGCCGCTGCGTCTCTTTCGTCACCTGCCGCCGGTTCTGGCCGTCGGCGTCCATCACCCAGATGTTGTCGCCGCCGTCGCGGTCGGAGGTGTAGGCGATCCACCTGCCGTCGGGCGAGTAGCGCGGCTGCCACTCCCACGAGGCGCCGCCCGCGAGCAGCTCCGCCCTGCCCCCGTCGATGGGCATGCGGTAGATGTCGCCGAGCAGGTCGAAGACGACGGTGCGCCCGTCGGGCGACACGTCGCAGCTCATCCAGGTGCCCTCGTCCGTGTCGAACTCGACGGCGGTCGTCGGGCCGTGGTCGCCTTCCACGTCCCAGGGCTCGGGCTTCTTCGACGCCTCCTGCAACTGCTCGATCTTCTTCTGCGCGTCCTGCAGTTGCCTGTCCTGCGGGCTCTGCGCGAGGACGGGCGCGAATGACGTAAGTGCGATGGAGAGGGTCAGGAGGAGAGCTTGGAGTCTTCTGGACACAGTTTCACCTCAAGGGGGCGGATTCGGGCTTAGAGCTTATACGGGTCGCTGGAGAGAACGGCTGGTCTTGCGCGCGCGGGCATTGTAGCCGAGCGCGTGCGGCGCGGGCAAAAGGAGTCAGGACGGCACGGGGACGACTAAAGCCTATGGAGAAGGGGACGCGCGAGCGACCCGCGCGTCCCCTTCTCCACTGAGCCCCTTGCGGCGGCCGTTACCTAAACGAACCGCCGACGCTGTTGTTGTTGTTCGAGTTCGTGTTCCCGTTTGAGTTCATGTTCGAGTTCATGTTCGAGTTCATGTTGCTGTTAGCATTCATGTTCCCGTTCGAGTTCATGTTCCCGTTCGAGTTCATATTGCCGTTGGAGTTCATATTCCCGTTCGAGTTCATGTTCTCGTTGGAGTTCATGTTCTCGTTCATGTTGGCGTTGGTGTTCTGGTTGCGGTTGGCGTTGCGGTTCCGGTTGCCGTTCATGTTCCGGTTCTGGTTGGCGTTACCGTTCTGGTTGTTCTGGTCCTGCCCCTCCGTCCGCGGCGCGAAGGTGAAGGCGAGCGCCAGCACGAGCGCCAGTACGGAAAGCAAAACGTTCGCGTCTCTTCTTCTCTCCACTGTTATTCTCTCCTTTGTACGTACCGTTGCCGCCACGCGCAGCGCACGCGTTGGCGTAAATCGAGGGGGGTTGCTCGGGGTCGGGGCGCGTGAGACTATTCGGGGTTGACGCCCTCTGTTTTACCACTTCGGGCGCCGATTAAACAGTCCCCCTGCGTACAGAATCGACGCCGCGCGTCGTCAAATCCGTCTCCCAACCCGCGCCGCCTTGCTCCTCGTTTTGCTCCCCGCCGCCTTCTATGCGAGAATGCCTCCCGCGCGCCTGTAGCTCAGTGGATAGAGCGCCTGTCTCCGGAACAGGAGGTCGCAAGTTCGATCCTTGCCAGGCGTATTTTCTCAACTCCTCGACGTGACACTCCCACTCGTAGTCCGCCGCCCATTTCACTAATTTCGACTGGCCGTTCCTGTCGGGGTTTAGCCTGAGCCGCCCTTCGTTGCCGCGGTCTTCCGCGGGCACGACGTATATCGCCCGCGTGGCCGGACAATACGCGGCGAAGAAATCGACCTCGCCGTTCTTATACGGCCTGCGTGTTAAACCCATGCCCGGCTGTCTGCGCTGGCTCTTGCTAGAGTACGCATCCGTTATTCAACCAGGCCGTCTTCATCTGAATCTTGAAGAGCCTCCGGCCGGCACCGACGACCAGATCGTAACTGGCGCCAGTGCCGCAAGGGATGCTTACGACGAAGCCCGCGTTGACGTAGGCGCTCAGGACCCTCCCCTCGCTGCCGTTGCCGCGCTCGTACTTCAATATATTGAGTTTCACCTCCGCCGAAGGATGTGAGTGGCGGCTCCTCCGTGCTTAATATCACGCCTGTGCTGACTTTCAAACCTCTCTCCGTCCCTTTCATCACTAACGACTGGCAAACGTCCTCCCGCCGGTTTATCATCGAAGTCACATGCACTCATCGCAGCGGAAGCAATCGTTTGGAGGGGACATGCGTAGATTGACTACGGTCGGCCTCGTGCTGGCCATCCTGTTTGTGTCGGCGCCGGTGCCGCGCGCGCAGCAGCGGCCGCAGGGCGCGCGCGTCGCGGCGGGGGGGGCCGCCTTCCGCCTACTTCGCGGCCGAGCGCGCCGCCGCCGAGCGCATCACGGCCGAGGGGATGAAGGAGATTCTCTACACCATCGCCTCGGACGAGTACGCGGGGCGCGACACGCCCTCGCCCGAACTCGACAAGACCGCGCAGTACATCGCCGACCGGCTCAAGAAGCTCAAGGTCAAGCCCGCCGGCGACGACGGCTCATACTTCCAGCGCATCGCGCTCACCAAGACCGAGGTTGACCGCGAACGCTCGACGGCGCAACTCGGCGAGCGCGCCTTCCGCATCGGCCAGGACTTCCTGCCCGCGGGCCGCGCGAGCGGCGAGATAGAGGCTCCGGTCGTCTACGCGGGCTACGGCTGGGTCATCAAGTCGAAGAACATCAACCCGTATGAAGGTGTGGACGTGCGCGACCGCGTCGTCGTCGTCTCGGGCGACGGGGTCGTGCCGCCGCCGGGCGTGGCCATCCCCAGCCTGCGCGCGGGCGACTGGGAGAGCCCCGTCAGCTACGCGCAGAAGAACGGCGCGCGCGCCCTCGTCCTCGTCCCGCGCAACTTCGACCGGCGCTGGCGCTACGGCGCGTTCTCTATCAACCGCGCCTCCTACGCCGTCCCGCGCCTCGAAGGCTTGGCGTCCGAAGACGAGGAGGAAGAGCCGGAGCCGGCGGCGCCCGCTTCGGGGCTCGTCTCGATCATCCCCTCGCGCGCGATGCTCGACGCGCTCTTCGCGGGCGAGCAGTTGGACGGCGCGGCCGTGCTCAAGCTCGCGCAGGCGACCGCGGCCGGCGAGACGCCGAAGGCTTTCGCGCTGAAAGCCGATAAGCGGCTGCGCCTGTCCGTCAAGCTCTCGGTGACGGACTCGAGCACGCAGAACGTCGTCGGCGTGTTGGAGGGCAAGGACTCGAAGCTCAGGAAGGAGTACGTCGCGCTCGGCGCGCACTACGACCACGTGGGCGCGAGCGGCGCCTCGGGCTGCCGCCCCGTCGGCGCGGACTCCATCTGCAACGGCGCGGACGACGACGGCTCCGGGACGACGGGCCTGCTCGCGATGGCCGAGGCGTTCTCGAAGGGGCCGCGCCCGAAGCGCTCCATCCTCTTCGTCTGGCACACGGGCGAGGAGAAGGGGCTGTGGGGCTCCGAGTACTTCACGCGCTACCCGACGGTGCCGCTCCGGCAGGTCGTCGCGCAGCTCAACATCGACATGATCGGGCGGAGCAAGAGGGCGGGCGACACGAACCCTGCCAACAAGATGCTCTCCGGCCCGGACGAGATTTACGTCATCGGCTCGCGCATGATGAGCACGCAGTTGGGCGAGCTGAACGAGGCCGTCAACCGCGAGTATCTCAACCTCAAGTACAACTACCACTACGACGAGCCGAACGACCCCGAACGGCTCTTCTACCGCAGCGACCACTTCAACTACGCGAAGCACGGCGTGCCGATCATCTTCTACTTCGACGGCGTCCACGAGGACTACCACAAGCCGACGGACAGCCCCGACAAGATCGACTACAAGAAGATGGAGAACATCACGCGCACCGTCTTCATCCTCGCCTCCGAGCTGGCCAACGCGCCCGCGCGCCCCGTCGTGGACAAGCAGCTTCCCGCGGCGCGCCTCATGCGCTGAAACACGGCGTACGGCCGTTTGACATCGCCTCCGCGCGTCGTGTACTTTGTTTCGGCACACATGGGCCGGTAGCTCAGTTGGTAGAGCAGCTGACTCTTAATCAGCGGGTCACTGGTTCGAGCCCAGTCCGGCTCATCAATGCAGTCAATAAGTTAGGGCATCCAAATCGGATGCCCTAACTTTTTTGTGTGCCTATAGTGTGCCAATTCCCAACGTAGCGGCCTTACCCGTCGGAATAAACTAATGGGGGATGCCGTCTAGCAGATCAATCTTTCGGCTTCTTGATAATACTTTTCAACCTCTTCTGTACGGGCTTCCGCTTCGCGGAGAGTTGCTTGTGGCGGGTGTGCAGTATCGAGTTGAGGGTCTGGTGAGTGAGGCCAAGCAACCCCGCCGCCTTCCTGACGCTCCCGCCTGCGTCCTCTAGCGCCTGCCCGATTAGCCGGGCCTCGAACTCGTGGACGGCCCCGTACAGGCTGAAATTCTTATCGTGAATGGGCGTGTCGGAGAGCCGCCGCATGACGACGCGGGCGCACGCCAGAAGCCCTTCTTTGTCTTCCGCGTTCTGAGTATCCTTCATAAGCCGGTCCGCCCTCAGATAAGCCTCGTACACCTCGGCCGGGGGCAGTCGCCTTGTCGCCCCGTGTTCTTCGATAAGCGCTAACACGGCCTGCCCCGCACTCGTCAGCGCCCCCACGCCTTCGGCCACTTCGGCGGCCCGGCGCAGAACGTTGAGAGAGGCGTCGTAAGCCCACAGCCGCGCCCACACGACACCCCGCACGGTCAAGGCTTCCGCGAGCAAGGCCGACTCGTCTCCCTTCTCTAACGTCTTCAGAGCGCCCGCCAGCGTGCGGTCTGCGTCCCTGTATCTGCGTTCGGAAACTAAGACGCGCGCCCGCGTCTCGTCTACCTGTGCGAGGCTCCCCGCGTCCCTCAGTCGCGTAAAGATCAACTGAGCGCGGTCTAAGTGTTCGTGGGCGTCAGCATACCGTCCGAGCTTGTAGAGCAGAAAGGCCAGATTATTTTCTATGCGCCCGACGTACCTCTCGTGCCGCGCCTGCTCGAAGTGGTAGGCGGCGGCCGTGTATTCGATTATGGCGCGGTCGTAATAGTCACCGTGTCCTTCCGCTGCCCCCAGACGCCGTAGGGTCACGGCGTAAAGATTATGAAAGCTGCCCAGCAGGGCGTGATTCTCACTCCCCTGTAGTATGCGTTCGGACGCTTTAAGGATGCCGAGCGCGTTATCAAAGCTACCCGCCGCGCACTCGACCGTAACCCACCTCAACAGGACAATCGCCTGCCGTTCGGCGTCCGCGTCGGCCAGCTCGTCGGACGCGCGAGTCAGTAGTATGCGCGCCTCGTCGTATGCACCCTCACGCCAGTAGCACAGGGCCAAGTCGCTGCGCGCGAAAGCGGCCTTAGCTGTCTCGCCTACCCTTTCAAAGAGTGTCGCGCTCTCGCTGAGAAGGTCTTTAGCTGCGTCCTGCGCGCCCTTCGCTTGCAGACTCGCGCCCATCCAGCCGGACAGCGCGCCGACTTGGTGCAATACTTCGGCGGCCGTACTTTCGTCCAACCCTTCCACATCCGGCCGCTGGCCTATGTCGTGCCACAGTTCGCCTAAAGCCTCGCGTGCGGCCTCATACTGCCCTTTATGGATGAGGTCTGCCGCCACCTGAGCAGCGAAGTAAGGCGCGTTCGTCCGCGGTAAGCGAAGCGTTATCTAGTTCCTTCAAACGCTCATCTGCTAAAGTCATGTGAGGCAAGCCCTTCCTGATTTTGCTGAAGGTTCAGCAAATACGAAAAAACCGTCATACCCGCGCGGGGATGGACGGTTAAGCCACTCGACAACTTCATAACCGAAAGAGGAAAAGAGCGATGCGAAAGACTCTGACGACGGGCCTGTTACTACTGGCCTTTAGCTGCCCCACGCTCGCAGGCGAGATGTTGACTCCCCCTGCGCCACAGCAGACGCCATCCCCGGCGAGCGCCATTCATGAGCCGACGAACGAGCCGACTGCGAACGGCTACATGCAGAACGAAGCGCCGAGCGGCTTGACACAGATCACGCTGGAACTACTCGCGGTTCTGCCGACGCTGCTCTAAGTCAGTATCAGTTCAATCGGAGCGAGCTGCCTAGTGGCGGCTAAGCAGTAGTGTGTCCTGTGAGCGGCGGAAAGCGGAGGTGTCGCCCACTGCCGGGAGATTAACCCCGCGCGGCCCAGAATGCAATAGTTTTGGCAACGAAGATACTTTGAGCCAATTACTTGAACAACAAACTTTCCAACTTCTCAGACGCGGCTTGCTGCATAGATGGTAAAACGTGCGAGTAGGTGTCCAGCGTTAAAGTGATACTAGCGTGCCCTAACCGCTCGCTCACTACCTTCGGATGTTCATTTGCTGCCAGCAAAAGCGTTGCACATGAATGACGCAAATCATATAGCCGGAGATTATCGGGAAGCTTCGCCCGCTTCAAAATCGGTTTGAAGTGGCGTCGTAAAAGGTTCCGCATCATCAGCGGCGTCCCCTCGACCGTAGCAAATACTAGATCGTGCTTTTGATATTCCGCCCCGGCCTTCAATCTCTCTTCGGCTTGCTTCCTCTTATGAGCAATAAGCGCGCTGATAACTGAACTCGGGAGCGGAATATTTCGGCGGCTGCGCGCTGTCTTCGGTTGGGTGAATTTCCAACCGCCGCCTTTACGATTCCAAGTCAGAGCGCGCTGCACGGTGGCTATTCCCTTCACAAGATCAACGTCTTTCCATTGCAACGCAAGATATTCTTCCGGCCTCATTCCTGTTGATAATGCAAGGGCGAATAATGCGCTCCAACGATCTGTACTGGACTCTATAAGAAATCGTTTCGCTTCTTCTGGCGATAAAGCTTGCATTTCCCTACGGACCGTTTTCGGCACGTCCACAAGTCCTGCCGGATTCTGCGCAAGCATCAACCACTTAACAGCCTGCTTGAGTGCCGAAGATAGAACAGCATGTGTATAACGCGCCGTGCGCGATAATCCACGCTCCTGCAATTCAGTATAAAGGCTCTGAATGTGAAGCGGGCGCAAGTCTGAAAGCCGTTTTTCTCCGAGTGCCGGGCGCACGTATCTATCTATCAATTCAGAGTAATCAACAAAGGTGCGCTCCCGGACTCGATGCCGGGCCACTGTATGAAGCCACTTGTCTAGATATTCGCCCGTAGTCAGCGATGATGGCTCAACGAACGTGCCGGTACTAATAGATGTTACAGTTTTGCTTAGATACGTCTCCGCATCCTTCTTCTTGCCTTTAATCGTTTTGTTCATGTAACGACGCCTGCCCTGAGCGTCGCGTCCCATGAATATGCGGACAAGCCAAGTATCTTCTCTGCGCCTAATAATCTGTCCGGCCATTAGCTGATCCTCCTAACTCACCTGCTCTAATCTTTCTTGTTTTGAAGTAATTGGGTGAGAAGAAAGGGAGCGTTGATCCGCTCACCTATCCCGTTTTGCTTTAGTGAGAAGTTTCGTTATACCGCTCGACAAGCCTCGCCGCCGCCCGATGCCAGCAAGGTTGGTGGTTTAGGTATGCCCTGCACTGGCACGCGCCGTTCGCGCTGTAGATTTCGCCGGAGGGTGAGAGGATCAGTAACGTGCGGCCGTCGAAGTGTATGTAAGGGTTCTCTTCGATCTGCTGTTTGGCTTTGGCTATAGCGAGTTGCCATCGGCGCGAATCGGAAACCTTGTCAAAAGCATCTTGAATTACCAGTAGCATTCTTTCCTGATCTATATTGAGCATCTCCGCTAGCCTTCCTGCATGGCTTTATCTAACAGAGACCATATTACTATCGACAGTAATTACCGTCAACGGAAATATTCCCGGCGGCAGTAATATTTCTGTTGAATGTAAGGCGAGTGTATTATCCGATACATGATTACGACGCGGATCAGAGAGATGGCAGAGAAGCGCGGCATCACAACCGCCTATCAACTGCAAAAGGCAACCGAGCTGCCTCCCAGCATGGCGGCCCGTCTTTTCCGCGACGAGGTAGATATGATCGCTCTTCGCACACTTGATCGGCTTTGCACAGTGCTCAAGTGCAAGCCGAATGATCTCTTGAAGCACGAGCCCGGTAATGATGAATAGTGTGCGCCGACTGCGTCATTTGTTTCTCAGTGTCACGGTTGTCACTGTTGCCACAAGATGCGGAGTCGGCTGCGCATTTCAGTGACAAGGCAGAAGCCTTTACTGGTCGATTGTCACTCCCCTTGTCACACTCTATCCGGGACAGCTTCGACTTGTGACGACTGTGACGAGCGTGACATTTCGCTACAGATACGTTCTATGCGAATCATACGTCTGCCTGTCCCTCCTTCGCGGGCGGCGTCTTTACCAGAGCGCACGTTCACGCCTACAGCCCGCAAATTTGGGGCGAGACGTTTGAGGATGCCCCCAAGATGTTTCGGCGACTTGGGCCACCCCTCGCGCGACCCCTCTTCGGGCGTCTGCCTGGTTAGCTCTTCCAGAAGTTCCCCCGCCGTGCCCGTCCATTGCTCCTCCCTTTCGGCGAAGGAGACCAACGCTCCCGCGATAGGAGAGGCTTCCAACGCAAGCTCGTGGGCAGTTGACCGGTTGCTGGCGTAAGCGCGCATGAAGGCCCCGGCCCCACATCCGAGGGCCGGCTCTGCGGCGATGCACCAACGCGCGAAGTCGGCCATGCGCGGCCGTCTCTCTAACCGCACCTGTTCTAGGTTTCGGAGCGCGGTACTAACCGCATCCAGCAAAGCGCCGAGAATATAGGGGCGCATTCCGTCGAACGTGCGGTCTAATTCCTCCTCCTCGCGCCGTGTCTCATCAGTTAGGGCCGGCAAGTGGACTATGATCGCCCGTTCAAGCAAGTCACCCCGCGTCACCAGCTCTTCGATTCCGTTCATCATCACCGGCCGCATAGCGTCGAAAAGAGTCTCCTCGTCGTCGCTGTGCAGCTCGCGCGTTGCGAATCCGCCGCCGGTACTCAGGCAGCAAAGGGCGTCGGAGAGCCACGGCTTGACGCTTGAAAGATTATTCAGGCAAATCACCCAGCCGTTTGTCGCAGCGATCATCAAGTCGCGCTCATCGCGCGGTGCGCTGCGAAGAGAGGCTTTATTTGGATCGAGCAGAGACCGCAAGATGCGAGCCGTTGTGCTCTTCGCACTTCCCTGCTCCCCGTGCAACACCAGCACAGGGAACGGCCGACCGGGGCGGCAGGCCGCGACGAGCCATCCAACTACGAGCACCCAATCCTCGGGACGAACGTTGATGAATTGACGCAGATCGGTAAGCTCGCCACCGATCATAGGCTCAGGCAGCGCCAGCATCCCGCGCGCACGACGAAATTTGACCGGAAGTTCGCGCGCCTCTACAACGCTCCACCCGTCACGCATGATTCGCACAGCCCGCCAGTCTGCGTCGCAAAGATCGAGATAGATGGCATCCCCGTGGGCCGCGACCCGCGTGTGAATCTCATGCTCTTCGCTGTCGAAACGTGCCTTACCCCACAAGTCAGAAAGAGCGTCCGGGTCTGGTACATGGAGCATTTTCCCGATGGGACAGTTGGCAGGTTAGACGGTAAAGGCGAGGCCGATCTACGCGTACAACAGAATCACCTGATAAGAGAGATCAATAGATTCCTCACAATCGCTAATGGCCCTAGTTTCCGCCTCTATTGGTCGAGAAAGCGCGGTCATCCTGTGATGGTGCAGGATACAGGGCTCGGCTTCTTCAGGCTGGTCTGGTTGCAAATTGCTCAGTCTTTATGCGGCGGCAAAGGGATTTATGAATGCGATGGGTGCTACCGCTATTTCATAGCCGAGCGGAAACCTCCCGAAGGTAGAAACCATTTTTGCCTTGCCTGCGGGGGCACGAAAAAGCGGGCGGCAAAAAAGCTTTGGGCAAGGAAAAATAGGAAAGTGAAGTACCTACATCCTGATTTGGGCTGACGATGTGGGCGGCCCTCTTCTGCCGCGCAAACTGTCATATTTTGCAGGCGGGCCTAATCCAAATATAGATACAGTGGCCTCACCGTTGTTCCACCGTTGTTTATCAACGGTGGAACAACGGTGAGGCCACTGTATAAGTGACCCCCCTTCTAAAACTTACTCAAAATGTGAATTCATGCCCAAAAGTGCAAGATTTCCATACGGTTTCACGGCGAGCGATCCGATCAGCGTCACGTCGATGCCGCGTCGGCGTGGGACACGCCAGACGAGAAGGTGTCCGACACAGGTAATACAGCCACGGGACGGAAATTTGCATTGAGGCTTGAAGTACTCTCCCGCGCGTCCCCCGGTCGCAGATAGTCCGGTTCCTCCTCACTGATCACTTCAACACCGCTTTCACTGTTCAGGCAGGCTACCTGCCCACAGGGCAGTAGCCTCACATAAACACCAGACAGAAGCAGAACAGACATAGTCTCCCGCGTCCGCGCAGCGGCCTCCGGCACACGCCCGGTGTGTCGTGATGCACAAACCGCCGTTGTAAGTCGTGCCCTGGCCGAGAATTGCCGGGTCGGAGCCGCGCCTCTCGGCTGACTTTGAGCGGCTTCTGTATGGAGTAATTTCGCCTTTCGCCTGTGGCCTCCTCCCGACATTAGGCAGTGGCCGCTCACCTTTCGACCGCAACTCAGCAACGGAGGACATCCCATGAAACGCTTCACCACCCGCTTCCTGGCAATGTACGGGTTGATGGTTCTCGCCTCGGCCTCGCTCGCGCCTTTCGTGGCGAGCGCGCAGTGTCCGTTAATAGTCGGGACACGTGAGCCTAGCGGCAAGCAGTATAGCTGCGCCGGAACCCCCAACGGAACTAAGTGCAACAGGCTTCCTTCAAGTGGGGGGAGCCGTGATACTGGCTAGCACGAAGAGGTCTTAGCCCTGACGTACCGCCAGCTCTCCCCGGAGGAGAGGTATATGCTCGCCGCGCTGAGAAGGCAAGGGCTCAACCAGGCCGAGATCGCCCGCTCGCTGGGCCGCCACCGCTCGACCGTCTGGCGCGAACTGCGCCGCAACAGCACGAGGGCCGACGGTCGCTACCGCGCCGCCACCGCCCAGGAGAGAACGAACGGCCGCCGCTCACGCTCGCGCCGCAACCGCCGCTTCACTCCCGAGGACTTCGCGCTGATAGATGAGTTGCTCTGCCGCCAGTGGAGCCCCGAGCAGGTGGCCGGGCACCTCGCCCGGCAGGGGCTGCTCTCGATCAGCCACGAGACCATCTACCGCCATGTCTGGCGCGATAAGAAGGCGGGCGGGCTGCTCTACACCCACCTGAGAGGCGCCCGCAAGAGGCGCCGGAAGCGTTACGGAGCCTACGATAGCCGCGGCAGACTCGCGGGGAAGCGGATGATCTCGGAGCGCCCCGCGGAGGTCGAGGCGCGCGGCCGCGTCGGGCACTGGGAAGCCGACACGGTGGCGGGCGCGAACAGCAAGGACTGCGTCCTCACGCTCGTCGAGCGCAAGACCGAGCTGGTGCTCATCGGGAAGCTCGCTGACCGGACGGCCGACTCGCTAAGCCGGCGACGGATGTCTTGAAAAGCATTTGTGCTATCGCCGCATCCGCCTCAAGCGATAGCCGCCCAACGCCGCGCATCACGCGCCCGCCCAAGCCTCTGCTGTTAATGACAGCCGTCGAGCGGTTTGCATATCAGTTTACTGAGTAGCCGCAGTGTTTGAACCAAGCCCGCGCGTCGGACTCAGTGACGGTCGAGAGGGCACGCTTGATAGCTGCCTCCAGCGCCTCGCGCGTGCGGGCCTTCGCCGCACGCAGGTAAGTCTTGAGCTTTGACCAGCACCGCTCGATGGGATTCATGTCCGGCGAGTAGGGCGGCAGGAACATCACGGTTGCGCCTCTGGCCTCGACCGCCTCGCGGACGAACTGCGAGCGATGCGCGCCCAGGTTGTCCCAGATGACCACGTCGCCCGCGCGCAACGTCGGGGCGAGCACCTCGCGCACGAAGGCGGAGAAGATGTCGCCATCGGTCGCGCCGTTGACGGTCATCAGCGCCTCGACGCCTGAGAGCGAGAGGGCACCGAGCATGGTGACGTTCTCGCCGTAGTTCTGCGGCACCGCATCACAGACCCGCTCGCCACGCGGGGCGCGACCGAAGAGTCTTGTGAGCGCGAGGTTGACGCCCGACTCGTCAACGAACTTCAGGCGCTCAAGATCAAAGCGCGCCGACTGCTCGCGGTACTCGTCGCGGGCCTTCAGGACGCGGGGCGTCTCGCGTTCGGAGGAGTGGAGTGACTTTTTTTACGCGGCAACCCGAGCTTGGTCAGGGCGCGGCAGACGGCCGGGAGACCAACGCTGACGCCGGCCTCACGCGCCAGGTGCTCACGTGCCTCTTCGAGCGTCGCGTCGGGCGAGGCAGCGATGAGCCGCCGCAACTCGGCGCGGGCCGCGTCGGTGATGCGCGCCGGTGCCCCGCCCCCGCGCGGCAACGCGTCAGGCACCCCGCGCTCGCGTTTCCTGCGGACGAGGTTGCGCACGGTGGCGGGGCTGATACCAAAGAGTTCGGCGATCTCGCGCTGCGAGCGTTGGCCGCGCTCGTAGGCTGAGACGATCTTGCGGCGCAGGTCGTTCGAGTAGGGTTTCATGCGCAGCATTCTGAATGTCTGCTCTTGGTAAACTCAAGAGCAAACCGCTCGTCGTGTCAGCGGTCGCGTGCATGCGCTTGTTAGACCGCACATTGCTTAACCATTCAATCTGGCGCTTAGTTTTCCAACTTTGCTGTTCAAGCCTCATCTCTCGGTTGAGTGAGAGGTTAAACCGCGATGTGCAGCAGCGTGGGCAGACTGCGCGAGTTCTAGCGCGCAGTCTGAATGAGCCGCCAAAGCGTGGAGAGTATCCTTCCAAAATGCCCCATAACGTCGGACTCACGGCGACTCGCGCGCAATGCGGCATCACGTACGTCAGATGCAACCTCCTTTATAGACCGATTGGAGAGTATCAGCTGACGATCAAGGACTCTTGCAAAGACACGATCCTTCTGCTGGATTGATTGAATCTCAGCGGCGAGTCTATCAGACTGCTCGCTAAGTTCTAGCGTGGCAACTGCTACGACAGGCAGCCCGTGTTCCTCTGAGGCTAGCGCGAAGCTACCAACTATCGAGGAAATCTGTAGGCAATCTGGGGAGATTACAATTGCACAGAACTTGGATCTTTCCATGAAGTAATACATCAATTGCGGGACTGCTTGTCCTGCATATCCATGTTCGGCGATGGTGTATACCGTGAGTCCTGTTGCTCTCAGTTCCTCGGCAAGTGCCTGCGTGAAATTGTGGTCGCTTGGCATAGAGCCGAGCACAACATCTGCGCCCTCATACTCGCCCCAGAGGTCTCGCGCTTTATTAAAACCGTCTATCAATTTTGCCTTTAGCACCTCACGAGGCACTTTGAGTCCAGCGAACTCGCCGCGGTAGAAGTCAATTGGAACGTTTTCACATAGCTCTGAGAGACTTTTGTCGGAGAGAAGACGGTTCCAGCAGTCATCTATGAGTATTGGAGTACACAGAAACCTATTGAAGATACGCGCAGTTTCCAACTCCAGTCGGCAGAACTCGCTATCAAGGTAAGCATGAGACACTAGCATGACTACGCCATCAGATTCTTTGATAGCGTTCCGCAAGGCTAAACGCCATTCTTCGCCTGGGGAAATGAGTTGAAAATCTATCATAACCTCAAAGCCGTGGTCGCGAAGCGTGTCTGCAATTTCGGCGGCGACTGGGCGGTCGGCAGAACTATAGGAGACGAACACTTTCATAGTAGGTGTCCTGCGGTCTAACCCCGCGCATCACGCGCCCGCCCGAGCGATTGCCGAAGCATGAAATGATTCGTGTCGCGGGTCGCGTGCATGCGCTTGTTAGACTGCCTACGTGCGCGGGTCTGAAACCTTCCGCGTATCAGTCCCGCGCGTTCAGGCAATCTAACGCCAGGCATCACCCGCCGCCCAGCGCCTTTGAAGGAATTTGGCAAGCGGCGTGTCGGCGGTCGGGTGCATGCCGTTCCTATGCAA
This sequence comes from uncultured Acidobacteriota bacterium, assembly GCA_963726735.1. GTDB lineage: Bacteria > Acidobacteriota > Blastocatellia > Pyrinomonadales > Pyrinomonadaceae > QHXN01. The sequence goes on along the minus strand of CAVSDM010000015.1, from coordinate 63,920 downwards.
AGTCAACGCTCAAGCCGCGGCATTGAGCGCGCGTAGTTTGCGATTGTAGAGTCTGTCCTCCAGGTACCAGTAGTCGAGTTCTTTCTTCAGCAGCACGAAGATGATGGTGAGCAGCTTACGCGCCGTCGCGCAGATCGCCTTGCCCGCACCCTTCTCCCGCTTCTTCTTCTGATAAAAACTCATCAGCGGCGTGTCCGTCCGATTCACCATCGCCAGCACCGCTTGGATGACCGACGGTGCGCAGCCGCTTCCGACCCGCGCTTCGTGATCCCGCCGTGCCTGCGTCGTCTCACTCGACTGCCTCGTCGAGGTCGCCAGCCCGGCGTAGGAGACTAACTGCTTCGAGGTCTCGAAGAGCGCGATGTCTCCGACCTCCGCCAACAGCGAGATGGCCGACAGCAGGTTCAGCCCGTGCACCTGCAAGAGTCGGCTCACCCCGCGCAGCGACTTGCCCCGCCTGACCACTTCCTCCTCGACCGCCTTGACCTCCGCGTCGAGCTGCGCGATCTGCCGCAGCGCCACGTCGAGCACGAGCCGGTCTGCGTCGGGCAGTTCCGTCGCGCGCCAACAGCCGCGCCCGGCCCGCGGCCGAGGCGAAAGCGGCGCGGGTCAGCGCGACGCCGTTACGAGAGAAGGCGGCGTGCGCCATGTTCTTGAGCTTCGTCCGCATCGAGACCAGCGTCTCGCGCGCCTGAAGCAACTGCCGCAGTGTCCCGCACTCTGCTCCGACGGCACCGGCACTTCGGGCAGCCAGCCCAGCTTGAGGAAGTGGGCCAGCGCCGCGGCGTCGGCCTTGTCCGTCTTCTTCTTCGACTTGGCGACGACCCCGAAGCGGTAGGTGTCCACCACCGCCACGCGGCTGACGTGCGCCTTCACCTGGTCGTAGAAATAGTGGACGTTCTGCGTCGCCTCGACGGCGAGTTCGTCCGCACTGTCGAGTTGTCGCTTGAAGCGCGCGAGGCCGTCGCCGGTCAGCGGGTAAGTCTCTAAGCGCCGCGTGTCGTCGGCCTCGATGAAGCAGACGACGAAGTTCGTCTTGTGCAGGTCAACCCCGATGTGTCTCACCGCTCTCTTACCTCCTTCGAGTGAAGAGGAGGTTGAGACGAAGCGGAGACTGCTCGGCGTAGCTCCACGCTCCTATCCGGGATCAAGAAGTCCCACTCCGTGATGCGGGCGGGGGCTCATCGGAAGACCACACTGTTATCCGGGCTCTGCGCTCGCGTTGGCCCACAACGGCATCCGGCCCTCGCCCCGTCTCTCGCTCGCCGCCTCCTTGTGTGGCGAGCATGCTACACCGAACGCTCTTGCTTGTATCACGACCTGTTATGCGGCGCGCGTGGAATTAATATCGTTACGGTATGGGCTTCTTTAGCTTTTGAAGACGACCAATTAGAGCCGAATACTGATAGACAGCTTTCAATACTTCCTTCGTAATTTCTATACCTACCTCCACCTCTTCTTGACCAACTTTGTCATACTCATGTGATTCGATGTGAGCTGCATCATTACCGAGTAAGCGAAGATCATCTAAACCATCCAGAAGTTCTTGTGGGAGAACAACCTTACTCCTCAACTCTTCAAGACGCTTCTTTAGATTTTGCCCGGCGGCTCCACGCTCACGACAGATTTCTTCTAGCGTCTTACGCACCATGATTGCAGCAGCTACATAACACTGTCCGGCGTGGCAAGAGATAGCTTCTTCAAAGGAATTAACCACTGTAGATGGAATATCGGTTGTGTCAAAATCAATACGCTCTGGCGGATATGAAATTATTAGCCGCCCCGGATATTGTGTATCCCATGCAACAAAGACATGTGCATTACATTCCGGGTCAGGACACCGACGCTGTCCCAATATAGTGTATGCGGTAGAACTTCCTCCTTTATGAATCTTTGCATCATGGGAAACGACAGGCTCAAAAGTGCCGCGTTGCCGACAGGCAGGACATCGAAGTTTAACGATTGTAGCTTTGGAACCATCAGTAAGAACTGACTTCAGTTGAAATATCATATCAACACCTATTCATACCTCTCATAACATTAAGATTAGCAGCATAACGCTCGGCATCACCCGCCCGCCCGCAAGATGGAGATTGATGAGAGGCAGCGTGTCGGCGGTCGGGTGCATGCCGTTGTTAGATTTCGCGGATTCATATACTAAGTGCAACACGCTTCCCCGTAGCGGAGGTGAGCGGCGATACTGACGAAGATTCTCGACTACCACGAAGAGGATATTCGCCATGACGTACCGCCAGCTCACCTCCGGGGAGAGATATATGCTCGCCGCGCTCAGAAGGCAAGGCTGTAACCAGTCCCAGATCGCCCGCTCCCTCGGCCGCCACCGCTCGACCGTCTGCCGCGAGGTCAGGCGCAACTCCACCCGCGCGGACGGGCACTACCGCGCCTTCACCGCCCAGGAGCGCACCAACGGCCGCCGCTCACGCTCACGACGCAACCAACGCTTCTCGGCCGAAGACTTCGCGCTGATAGACGAGTTGCTCCGCCGCCAGTGGAGCCCCGAGCAGGTCGCGGGACACCTCGCGCCGCCTGGGGCGGCTCCTCATCAGCCACGAGACCATCTACCGCCACGTCTGGCGCGACAAGAAGGCGGGCGGGGCGCTCTACACCCACCTGCGAGGGGCGCGCAAGAGGCGGCGTAAGCGCTACGGCGCCTACGACAGCCGCGGCCGGCTCGCGGGAAAGCGCCCGATCTCCGAGCGACCCGCCGAGGTCGAGGCTCGCAGCCATGTCGGCCACTGGGAGGCCGACACCGTAATGGGCGCGGGCAGCAAGGACTGCGTCTTAACGCTCGTCGAGCGCAAGACCGGGCTGGTGCTCATCGGCAAGCTGGCCGACCGGACGGCCGAGGGACTGAGCCGGAGGGCGATCAGCCTCATGCGCCGACCCGACATGAGGTTCGAGACGGTGACGGCCGACAACGGGACGGAGTTCCACGACTATCGGAGGATCGAGCGACTCACGGGTGCGGCCTTCTACTTCGCGCGGCCGTACCACTCGTGGGAGCGCGGCAGCAACGAGAACGCCAACGGGTTGATCCGTCAGTACCTGCCGAAGGGCGTCAGCATGGCCGGGCTGAGTCAGCACCAATGTAACGCGATAGCCTGCAAGCTCAACACGCGGCCTCGGAAGCGACTCGGCTTCCGGACGCCGCTCGAATGCTATAACGAATCTTAGTCAGTGTTGCATTTCAAACTTGATGTCAGGCCGCTTAACAGCGCCGCCACGAAACGCCCTCAGTATCGGGGCGGCACGTTCTGGCGACCTAACGCTGCCAATCACCCGCCGCCCCGCAACTATGAAAGTAGATGACAACCGTCGTGTCGGCGGTCGGGTGCATTGGCTTGTTCGGGTGCGCGATTGAGACAATTCGCGCCTACCGCGACCCACCTCACGCGGAGCGACGCGCCTCCCGCCACGCCCCGCCGGGAATAATCCGAAGCGCGACCCACGGGTGAAAGACGAGCGCCGATTCGAGAAAGAGCCGCGCGCCGCTGCCAGCCGCGAGCCTCCGTTTCGGATTTTAGTAACCCGAGCAACCGAACGCCGCGCCTTGTATGTTGACTCACGCGAGCTGAAGCGACAAGCTTTCTCTCGCACAAAGAGGCGACGGTGAGGCTGTGCCGCGCATCCGGCTCTCAAGCCAGAGGGTGAGATTAAGCCCCCGGCGCCTCTCATTAGCGCGCGCCACGCAGGCCGGACAGTATCTCGCGGCCGCTCCGCCGGAGCTGAGCCCGCATTGGCAAGGCTGGCCCGGCGCCGCACCACCAGGAGCACGGCCATGTCACTACCACCCCTCGGGCTCGACCTCGCGAAGCTGAAGTTCAACGCCTGCCTCGTCCACGATGGCGGTAAGCTCCGTCATAAAGTTTTCTCCAACGACGAGGCCGGCTTCGCCCAGCTCGCCGGCTGGCTCTCGGAGCAGGGCGCCGGGCGCGTTCACGCCTGCATGGAGGCCACCGGCACCTACGGCGATGCGCTCGCCGCGTACCTGCACGAAGCCGGGCACGCCGTCAGCCGCGTCAACCCGGCGGCCGTCAAGGCTTACGCGCAGAGTCACCTCTCACGCACGAAGAACGACCGCGTGGATGCCGCACTCATCGCCTCATTCTGCGCCGAGCGGCGGCCGCCCGCCTGGGCGCCGCCCGCGCCCGAACTGCGCGAGTTGCAGGCGCTGGTGCGCCGCCTGGACTCGCTCCGGGAGATGCGCACGATGGAGGAGAACCGTCTCTCCTCCGGCATCGCGGTGGTAGCCGTGCGCGAGTCGGTCGAGGAATTGCTCGCGCACCTCTCCGAGCAGATCAAGCGGACAGAAGCGCTCATCCGTGACCACATCGACAAGCATCCCGGCCTGAAGCGGCAGCGCGAGTTGCTCGACTCGATCCCCGGCATCGGGGAGGCGACGGCCGCGGCGCTCCTGGCCGAGGTGCCGGACATCAAGCAGTACCGGAGTGCCCGCCGGGTGGCAGCCTTCGCCGGGCTGGTGCCGCGCGAGCGGCAGTCGGGCAGTAGCGTTAAGGGGCGGGTGCGGCTCTCGAAGATCGGCAACGCCCGGCTGCGCAAGGCGCTCTACTTCCCGGCCATCACGGCGCTGCGGTGCAGCCCCTTCTTCCAAGCGTGGGCCGACGGCTTACGAGCCAGAGGCAAGAGCAAGATGGCGGTCATTGGGGCGGCGATGCGCAAGCTCATCCACTTGGCTTACGGTGTGCTCAAGTCCGGCAGACCGTTCGACCCGGAGTGGGCGCAGAAGGCAAAAACAGCTTGACAGAGAACACAGTATCTCACCCGCCCGCCCGCAAGGTTGAGAATCTTAACAGCCGTCGTGTCGCGGGTCGCGTGCATGCGCTTGTTAGGTGCGGGTCTCATTACATCAGAATCTATTTAAAAAAGGCTTGAATAATAGGTAGAGCAAAAGATATTAGAGCTACAACTCCTGATGTAGCTACGTTCCAAAAGCTAATTGGCTTAACCTCACTCAAAACTTTCATTGTTGTATCTATGTTTCCATTAATATTCGATGTCTCATGTGCAATCTCCGAAAGAAAGCGCATTCGTATTGACTGCCAGTCATACCATGTGACTAGCAGGGGAAGACTAATTAGAATCCAAGTGATCCCCCAGAGGGCATGAATAACCACAGCAGCTAAAAGGTAGCGCTGATCCTGAAGGCGAACAACAAGGCCCCAAAAACCGCTTGTAAAAGCTATAAAGCCCAGCGCCAATATTAATGATGACACTTGCCAACGTATAAAGGTTTTAGATAAACGCTCTATGTTCGAATAATTGAAGACGGCAACTCGAAATTCCACCTTTGTTGGCCTTGATAATTTGGCGCGTCGAAACAAGAAAAATGTAGACCATTGTTGCCAAAGCACTGCTAACAATATGGAAAACAGAATGGTATTGCCTTCTTGAGCGAAAAAAGATGGTGAATAAATGTCATAGTTTGCGAAGGAATAAACGAGACGTTTCTCATTAGACAATACGAAATTACGCATCCATACAGGCCACTGATAAATAATGTATATTCCAATTGCAATGACGAGAGTTGTTCTTAAACTCCTTAACGGTCTTAGCAGCGGCCCCTTCAAAGGAGCCAGTATGAAAACAAGCCACCCTAAAGCTGTGTATACGACAACCCATGCGAACATTGCTGTATTTAGATAGAAGGGTATAACTTGGATCGGGGGATTAGCTGACTCTAATTCCTTCTGGTAATAAGACCTTATCGATAAGAGATTTAAGCGATCTTCTTGGGCTTGAATACTTGCTTGTTGATGAAGAAGTTCATCAATGTGCTTTATCTGCTTTCTTGCTTCATTCTGAAGCATTTCAAACTCTTCCAAATGTCTTCTAACTTCTTCAGGCAATTTAGGGTTCATAGTACTTCGGTAGAAAACCCCGCCATGATGAGCTACTAAACCGGGCACTACCACTCCCAATATCAGAGAGATAGCCGCAATTAAGGCAGCTTTACAGATTATGCGAAGCGGTTGCACTCTCGCTGCTGATTTGTCTGGTTGTTCTATTGTGCGATTCATAGTGCAATTCCAAAGCACCTAACGCCGCGCATCATGCGCCCGCCCGCGAGATTGCGTTCGATGACATCGTTCGTGTCGCGGGTCGCGTGCATGCGCTTGTTAGGCGGCGCGCAAGTAACGCCGAAACCCGCACGGCGCGCGATACGTGTTACGTCTCCCGGGTTCCTCGGAGCATCGCACCCCTTTGTATACCGCCGCCTAACGCCCGGCATTGTATGTTGACTGAAGACGGCTAAAGCGACAAGCTTTAGCCGTCAACGAGGCGCCGGCGAGGCTGTGCCCGGCATCCGGCTAGAAGAGCCAGGGGGTGAGATCAAGCCCCCGGCGCCTCCCACCAGCGCGCGCCCGCAAGGCCGGACAGTATCTCGTGGCCGCTCACCTTGAGCTGAGCCCGCATCGCAAGGCTGGCCGGGCGCCGCACCACCAGGAGCCCGGCCATGACAGACCTTCCGCCGCTCGGACTCGACGTCGCTAAGTCGAAGTTCAACGCCTGCCTCATCCGCGAGTCGGGCAAGCTCCGCCACTCATCCTTCGCCAACTCGGCCGCGGGCTTCGCCCAGCTCTCCGCGTGGCTCGCGAAGCTGGGAGCCGGCACGGCGCACGCCTGCATGGAGGCCACCGGCACCTACTACGAGGCGCTGGCCGCCTACCTCCACGAGGAGGGCCATACCGTCAGCGTCGTCAACCCGGCCTCGGTCAAAGCCTACGCGCAGAGCCGGCTCTCACGCACCAAGAACGACCGCGTCGACGCCGAGCTGATCGCGGGCTTCTGCGCGGAGCGGCGGCCGCCCGCCTGGGCGCCGCCCGCGCCGGAACTGCGTGAGTTGCAGGCACTCGTCCGCCGCCTCGACTCGCTCGTCGAGATGCGGACGATGGAGGAGAACCGCCTCTCGTCGGGCGTCACGGTCGAGGCCGTGCGGGTGTCGGTTGAAGAGCACCTCGCCCACATCGCCGAGCAGATCAAGCGCACCGAGGCGCTCATCCGCGACCACATCGACTCCCACCCCGGGTTGAAGCGGCAGCGCGAGTTGCTCGACTCGATCCCCGGCGTGGGGGAGGCGACCGCCGCGGCGCTCTTGGCCGAGGTGCCCGACATCAAGCAGTACAAAAGCGCCCGGCAGGTCGCCGCCTTCGCCGGGCTGGTGCCGCGGGAGCGGCAGTCGGGCAGTTCCGTCAGGGGGCGGGTCAGGCTCTCGAAGATCGGCAACGCGCGGCTTCGGAAGGCGCTCTACTTCCCGGCGGTGACGGCGCTGCGGTGCAGCCCGTTCTTCCAGGCGTGGGCCGAAGGCTTACGCCAAAGGGGCAAGAGCAAGATGGCGGTCATCGGGGCGGCGATGCGTAAGCTCGTCCACCTCGCTTACGGCGTGCTCAAGACCGGCAGGCCGTTCGACCCTGAGTGGGCGAAAAGAGCTTGACAGCTAACACAGTATCTCACCCGCCCGCCCACAAGATGGAGGTTGATGAGAGCCATCGTGTCGCGGGTCGGGTGCATGCCGTTGTTCGGCATCGCCGCCGCCTAATGAGGGCGACGTTCCGCCACCCCGTTCGCCTCCGACACCGGAATCCCGGACATCTCCTGGACGCCCAGAGGCATGGCCCCGCCCGCGGCCACCGCTCTTCTCTCCCCTACGGGTGCGTTTGCGGCGAGCGCGCCGCGCCGCGCTCGGCCGGTGCGGAGCGACTCGCGATCCCTCGCGAAGAGGTATAAGTACCCCCCTAGGAAGGCCAGGAACGATGCCCCGGTCAGAACGGCTAGGAAGATGCTCGCCCATGCCGGGACGCGCACTATCAGCGCAACGACTAACGCCCAGACGAGAACGGTTGTCATGATGATCGCCGGCCGAAGTGGCGTCGATTTGTAAGCGGGCGCGTTCTCGGCCCGCTGCTCGCCGGCAGAACCTTCGGAGGACATACAAGTTTCTCCCTGCTAAATAGCGGCGACAAGCCAGTCGCGGCTTCTGTTCTGTCAAGAAGAGGCCGAACGCAAAGTAGACGTACTACAAGCCGCCGGTAAACACGCCCGTTTGGGCGTATTTACTTTTATCCTGGCGTATAAGCCGCCATCGATTACGCCCAATTGGGCGTCTAATCCGGCACCGTCTTGAACTTTCCCCTTGCTTTCCATCATCCGGGGGCGTATTTTGCCGCCATAATCCCGCCAGATTAGACTCCACGCATTTCGTAAGGAGCGCCTCATCATGTCCCAACTGCTAGAACAGGTGCGCAATGCCGTCCGCACGCGCCATTACAGCATCCGCACCGAGGAAGCATACATCCGCTGGATTCGCGAGTACATCCTTTTCTTCGATAAGCGCCACCCGACGGAACTGGGAGCAAAAGAGATAAGCGCGTTCTTGTCCCACCTGGCGGTCGGGCGCAACGTCGCCGCGTCCACGCAGAACCAAGCGCTGTCGGCGTTGCTGTTTCTCTACCGCGAAGTCCTCTCCCTGCCCATCGGGTGGGTTGACGATGTCGAGCGGGCTAAGAGGCCGAAGAGGCTGCCTGTCGTCTTCACCAAGGAGGAGGTCAAAGCGGTGCTGGGGTATCTGCGTGCTGATATGTGGTTAATGTCCTCCCTCCTTTATGGGTCAGGGCTGCGCCTGATGGAATGCGTCCGCCTCCGGGTTAAGGACATAGACTTCGCACAGCTCCAGATAGTCGTGCGCGAGGGCAAGGGGGATAAGGATCGCATCACCATGCTGCCGGCAACTCTCGTGCAGCCACTGGAGAGACAATTGGAGAGGGCTAAGGCGTTGCATGAGGTGGACGTGCGTGAGGGCTTCGGGCATGTCTATCTCCCTTATGCACTGACAAGGAAGTACCCGAACGCTGACCGTGAGTGGGGCTGGCAGTACGTTTTCCCTGCCTCAAAGCGGTCTGTTGATCCCCGCTCCGGGCGTGAGCAGCGCCACCACCTAGCGGAGACGGCATTACAGAAGGCCGTTAAAGCGGCGATCAGGACGGCGGAGATTAACAAGACGGGCAGTTGCCACACGTTGCGACACAGCTTCGCCACTCACCTGCTGGAGGCCGGCTACGACATCCGCACGATACAGGAGTTGCTGGGGCACTCGGACGTGCAGACGACGATGATCTACACGCACGTCCTCAACCGCGGAGGGAAAGGCGTTAAAAGCCCGCTGGAGCTATGACCCGCATCACCCGTGTCACACCAAGTAGCACGAAGGAAGGTGCAAATCACTAGTGCCTCTGAATTGGGCATATCGGGCTGGCTGCCATTGGCCCTCTTGATATTGGTGTGCCAATAGTGTGCCAACTCAGCAATACAGGGCAGTATTGAGCCCAACTCAACCATGATAGATGAGAATGGAAGGCTAATAAATATGCACTCCGCAGCACACAGCCTAACTCAGAAAAACGGGTAGTTTAAGACTCTTAATCAGCGGGTCACTGGTTCGAGCCCAGTCCGGCTCATATTTGCGAACGAAAAAGAGAGGGCATCCTGTTTGGATGCCCTCTCTTTGTGTGTGCTTACTGAGCGTCAGGCGCCTTTCGCTGAGAAGTGACTGTCAGTCCTCGACTGGTTTCGCCTTACGCCGCCGGCGGACGGCCGCGCCCACCCCGGAGAGCCCTGTGCCGAGCAACAGCAGTGTGGCCGGCTCCGGCACGGGGGCGTTAACCGTGACTTCTCCCCTCCATGTCGCGCCCCTGAGTGCGTAACCATCGAAGACGACGGTGTACTGCCCCGTCGAGGCGGCGGTGAAGAGGATGTCTAAGGTGGTGACCATGTTCAACGGGACCCACTGGCTGGCGACTAAAGCGCCCGACGCGTTGTAGACATAGAGTGACCGATTGTTGGCATCGCCGCAGTTAAGACCCGTCAACTGGTCGAACCCTGTGCAGGTGTATTGCGTGATGCGCGCCTCGACCTGCTGGCCCGCCTGCGCGGAGAAGGTGAGGGTGTAGTTCGGATTGCTGAACGTTAAAGTGTCGGCGCGTGCGATGGCCGGCAGCAGGCAGAGTGCAAGTACGGCGAGTGTGATTCGAGTCTTCATCGAGGCTTCCTTTGGGGCTTAAGTCCGTCTGTTGATGGGGAAGTCAGCGCGCGGACTTTAAGGCAGGTCGTCGTGGGAAGTCAAGGTTTCTTACGCTTACCAAAACCTTTTCGCGCTGTTATCATCGTTGCACTCCAAGTTTTCCCCCGCGGGCAGTTGCCATACTTTTTTGAGGAGCCGAGTGCCATGAAGTCTCTGAGGTTTAGGTGTGCCGCCGTGCTGTGCGTGGTCGCGGCGGCGTTGTTGGTCGTGGGGACGACGGGTTCGTCTGTCAGTGGTCAGAACGGCGGCGGGAAGTCCGAAGCGTTGCCGGGGTTCGACCTGGCGAGCATCGACCGAGGGGCGTCGGCGTGTCAGGACTTCAACCAGTTCGCGAACGGGGGTTGGAAGGCGTCGAACCAGATTCCGGCGGCGTACGCGCGCTGGGGGCGTTTCGAGCAGTTGGCGGAGCAGAACAACGAGCACCTCCACGCCATCCTCGAAGACCTCGCGAAGCGGAAGAACCACAGGCCGGGCAGCAACGAGCAGAAGCTCGCGGACTTCTACTCGTCCTGCATGGACGAGGCGGGCGTCGAGGCGCAGGGGGCGAAGCCTTTGGAGTCGGAGCTGGCGCGCATCGCGGCCATCAAGGACCTCGGCGGCGTGCAGGAGGAGGTCGCGCGCTTCCACGCGCATCGCATCCCCGCGCTCTTCGGCTTCGGCGCGGTGCAGGACTACAAGAACTCGACCGTCATCATCGCGCAGGCCGTGCAGGGCGGACTGGGCCTGCCCGACCGCGACTTCTATACGCAGAGACGACGCGAAGTCGAAGCAGATTCGGGACGAGTACGTCGCGCACGTCGCGCGCACCTTCCAGCTCCTGGGCGACGACGCCGACCGTGCCGGCGCCGCGTCGCGCACCGTGATGTCAATCGAGACGCGGCTCGCAGAGAACTCCGCCTCGCGCGTGCAGTTGCGTAACCCCGAGGCGCGCTACAACCCGAAGACGAAGGCGCAGCTCATCGAGCTGACGCCGCACTTCGACTGGGGGCTCTACTTCCGCAACATCGGCCTGCCCGAGGTCGCCAAAATCAACGTCGGCCACCCGCCCTACTTCGAGGCCGTGGACAAGATGCTCACGGACGTGCCGGTCGAGGACTGGAAGACGTACCTGCGCTGGCATCTGTTGAACGCCGCTTCGCAACACGCTCTCGTCGAAGTTCGTCGAGGAGAGCTTTAACTTCAACGGCAAGTTCCTGAACGGCACGCAGGAGCAGCTTCCACGCTGGAAGCGTTGCGTGACCTCGACCGACCGCGCGCTCGGCGAGGCGCTGGGGCAGCTCTACATCGACCGGACGTTCACGCCGCGGGCGAAGGCGCGCGCGCAGGAGATGGTGAAGAACCTCGTCGCCGCTTTGCGCGAAGACCTCCAGACGCTCGCGTGGATGAGCGACCCGACGCGCCAGCGCGCCATCGCGAAGCTCGACGCCTTCGTCCGCAAGATCGGCTACCCCGACAAGTGGCGGAGCTACGAGCCGCTTCAGGTCAGCCGCGGCGCCTACTACAACAACTCGGTCTCGGTGGGCGAGTTCGACTTCCGGCGCAACCTCGGCAAGATCGGCAAGCCCATCGACCGCTCGGAGTGGGGCATGTCGCCGCCGACGGTCAACGCCTACTACAACGCGTCGATGAACGAGATCGTCTTCCCGGCCGGCATCCTCCAGTCGCCCTTCTTCAGCGAGCGTGCCGACGACGCCTTCAACTACGGCGGCATCGGCGCCGTCATCGGCCACGAGATGACGCACGGCTTCGACGACTCGGGCGCGAAGTTCGACGCCGACGGCAACCTCGTCATGTGGTGGACGCCCGAGGACTTCAAGAAGTTCGGCGAGCGCACCGACTGCGTCGTCAAACAGTTCGACGCCTTCGAGGTCGAGCCCGGTCTCAACCAGAACGGCAAGCTCGTCGTCGGCGAGTCGGTCGCAGACCTCGGCGGGCTGACCGTCGCCTACGCCGCTTACCGGAAGTCCCTGGAGGGCAAGCCGCGGCCGAAGACCGTCGCCGGCTTCACGCCTGAGCAGCGCTTCTTCCTCGGGTGGGCGCAGGTCTGGGCGCAGAACATCCGGCCCGAGGCCGCGCGCCAGCGCGTCGCCACCGACTCGCACCCTCTGGGTCGCTTCCGCGTCAACGGCCCGCTCTCGAACATGCCCGCCTTCGCCGAGGCGTTCCAATGCAAGGTCGGCGACGCGATGGTGCGCCCCGCCGACAAGCGCTGCCAGATTTGGTAGGCGGACGATGGACGACGGACGACGGGCGACGGTCAGAGACTTTATCGCCCGTCGCCCGTCGTCCAACGCCACCTGAATGATGCGAAAGTAAACACGACCGATTCGTTAACAGTACACGCCGGTGTTGTCATCTTCCGCATGCACATCCGTGTATGAAGGCAGTAACTCTTACTCTTTCAAGCGTTTGATTCGTCTTCCCCTTCTCAACGCGGCGCTGGCATGAGCGTTGCCATTGTCTGTCCCCGACCGGGAGGGATGGTGGGCCGGTTAGAAAAAAACTTCTGAACCAAATGGAGGGTTTGTAAAATGCTGTGGACGATTCTTGTGATTCTTCTGGTTCTCTGGCTGTTGGGTCTGATCGGCGGCGTCGGCGGTGGATTGATTCACCTGCTGCTCGTCGTGGCGCTGGTCGTCTTCGTGATTAACCTTTTGACGGGGCGCCGGACGGTCTAGGCCGGGCCGCGCGACTCTAAAAGTTCCTTGCCCCAGACTTGGGCACACTCACAAAAGAAGCGGCGCTCTCTTCAGTGTGAAGAGAGCGCCGCTTCTTTTTACTCACCTCTTAACGCTCAACGGTTGAGCGCACTCATCGACTGCTCCGGGTAGCGCTCGCCCGCGACCGCCTCGTTGCTCAACACCTCCTCAATGCGCGCGAGGTCTTCCCCGCTCAGCTCGACCGCGACCGCGCCGACGTTCTCTTCCAGATACGTGCGCCGCTTCGTCCCCGGTATCGGCACGATGTCCCGCCCCTGCGCCAGCACCCACGCGAGCGCGAGTTGCGAGGGCTTGCAACCCTTCTCCGCCGCGACCGCGCCGACGCGCTCGACGAGGCGCATGTTCTGCGCGAAATTCTCCTCGCGGAAGCGCGGGAACTGACGGCGCCGGTCGTCCTCGGGCAGGTCTTCCGGCTTCTCGAAACGCCCCGTCAGGAAGCCGCGCCCGAGCGGGCTGTAGGCGACGAACCCGACGCCCAGTTCCCTGCACGCGGGCAGAATCTCCGCCTCCACGTCGCGCGTCCAGAGCGAGTACTCGCTCTGCAAAGCGGCGATGGGGTGGACTGCCGCCGCGCGCCTGACGGTCTCGGCCGACGCCTCGGAGAGGCCGAGGTGACGCACCTTCCCTTCTTCCACCAGACGCGACATCGCGCCGACCGTCTCTTCGATGGGAGTGTTCGGGTCAACGCGGTGCTGGTAGTAGAGGTCGATCACGTCAACGCGCAGGCGCCGGAGCGAAGCCTCGCACGCCGAGCGCACGTACTCCGGCCGCCCCGAGACGCCGAGGAAGCTCCCGTCCTCGCCGCGCACGTTCCCGAACTTCGTCGCGAGCACCACGCCCTCGCGCCGGTCGCGTATCGCGCGCCCGACCAGTTCCTCGTTCTGACCCACGCCGTACATGTCCGCCGTGTCGAGAAAGTTCACGCCCAGCTCCAGCGCGCGGTGGATGGTCGCCACCGACTCCTCGTCGTCGCGCCCCGAGTAGAACTCCGACATGCCCATGCAGCCCAGCCCCAGCGCCGAGACCTTCAGGCCGCTCCCGCCCAACTCCCTCTGCTCCATCCGTAGCCCCCTTTAGATATGCATCCGCGGATTGTTTGTATGCGCGATTATACGCCAGCGGCCGCCGTCTGAGTTACTGTGGTTAATGGCCCTATTTCAAATATTTATGTTGACTTCAACCGTCCTGCACGCGATTTGAGAAACAGACTCGCTCCGGTACAATCCCGCTTTCATCAAACCGTAGCGAAGGGCGTTCTTCTCGGCATGTCTGACAAAAAGGTTCTGGCTATTATCGTGGGCGGCGGGCCCGCGCCCGGCATCAACGCCGTCATCTCGGCCGCCGCCATCGAGGCCATCAACACCGGCTTCGAAGTCCTCGGCGTGCAGGACGGCTTCAAATATCTTATGCGCGAGGACGCCTCGCACGTCCGGCGACTGCGCATCGAGGACGTTTCGCGCATACACCTGCGCGGCGGCTCCGTCCTCGGCACCGCGCGCGACAACCCGACCAAGTCCGAGAAGGCCACGCGCGCCGTCATCGAGACGCTGCGCTCCTTAGGCGTCACGCACCTCGTCACCATCGGCGGCGACGACACCGCGCTCTCTTCGAGCTTCGTCGCCGAACGCAGCGGCCACGAGATCAAAGTCGTCCACGTCCCGAAGACCATCGACAACGACCTGCCCCTTCCCGTCGCACATCCCGACCTTCGGCTACCAGACGGCGCGCCACGTCGGCGTCGAGCTGGTGCAGAATTTGATGGAGGACGCGCGCTCGACCAAGCGCTGGTTCGCCGTCGTCGCGATGGGGCGCAAGGCCGGCTTCCTCGCGCTCGGCATCGGCAAGGCCGCCGGCGCCACGCTCACCATCATCGGCGAGGAGTTCGTGGACCGCGAGACAATCGCCTTCTCCGACATCTGCGACATCGTCGAGGGCGCCATCATCAAGCGCCGCGCGATGGGCAGACACTTCGGCGTCGCCGTCCTCGCCGAAGGTTTGATCGAGAAGCTCGACCCGGCCGAGCTGGCCGAGCTTCAGGACGTGGAGCGCGACGAGCACGGGCACATCCGCTTCGCCGAAGTGGACCTCGCGCGCCGCGTCAAGGTCGAGGTGCAGGGTCGCCTCAACGCGCGCGGGATTGCGCGTCACCATCACCAACAAGAACATCGGCTACGAGCTGCGCTGCGCCGACCCGATCCCGTTCGACGCCGCGTACTGCCGCGACCTCGGCTACGCCGCCATCCGCTTCCTGCTCGCGGGCGGCTCCGACGCGATGGTCAGCGTCCAGGGCGGGCGCATGGTGCCCATCGCCTTCACGGACATCCGCGAGCCCGGCACGGGGCGCACGCGCGTCCGCATGGTCAACACCGACAGCGAGGGCTACCGCGTCGCGCGCGAGTACATGATCCGGCTCGAACCCGAAGACTTCGAGGACGCCTACTGGGTCCAGAAGCTCGCCGGCGCCGGCAACCTGACCATCGAAGAGTTCCGCGACCGCTTCGGCTACCTGAGCGGCCACGTCCCGGCATAAATGAAGGCCGTGTATAAATGCGTCGCGGAGCGGCGCTTGAATGTAGCCCGGCCTTTCAAGGCCGGGTCTGGGTCGGACACAACGACGCCGCGTCGCGTCAGCGACGCCTGAGCCGTTCAAGCGTCGCTGACGCGACGCAACCCCGTCAACGTTCGGCTCTCCCGGCCTTGAAAGGCCGGGCTACACTCAGCCGCCGCTCCGCGGCGGTATACGGAATCATTATGGCTATTAAAAGATTCGGAATCCTTGTCGGTGGCGGCCCGGCGCCGGGCACGAACGGCGTCATCAGCGCCGTCGTCATCGAGGCGATCAAGATGGGCTGCACGCCCGTCGGCTTCCACGACGGCTTCGAGTGGCTCTCGCAGCGCTACACGGACGAGCAGCACGAGATGACCATCGACGAGGTCTCGCGCATCCACCTCGACGGCGGGAGCGTCCTCGGCACCGCCCGCACCGACATCACGCGCGACCCCGAGAGCCTTGATAACACCGTCGCCGCGCTCCGCAAGCTCGGCATCGAGGCGCTCGTCACCATCGGCGGCGACGACCTCGTGCGCAGCTCCGCCGCCGTCGAGCGCGCCGACGAACGGCGCCATCAAGGTCGTGCAGGTGCCCAAGTCAATCGACAACGACCTCTCGCTCCCGCTCTCGGTCTCCACGCTCGGCTTCGAGACGGCGCGCCACGTCGGCGTCCAGCTCGTCCAGCGCCTGATGGAGGACGCGAAGACGACGGGCCGCTGGTACCTGGGCGTGACGATGGGGCGGCCCACGGGCCACCTCACGCTCGGCATCGGCAAGGCCGCGAGCGCCACCTGCACCATCATCCCCGAAGAGTTTCGACAGCGACCGCGTCTCGCTCTCCGACATCTGCGACGTGGTCGAGGGCACCATCATCAAGCGGCGCGCGATGGGCCGCTCGTACGGCGTCGTGCTGCTGGCGGAGGCTCTGGTCGAGCGCTTCGACCCGGAGGAGGTGGCGGAGCTTCAGGACGTTGACCGCGACGCGCAGGGGAACATCCGCGTCGCCGAGATCGACCTCGGGCGCAAGGTCAAGAGCGAGGTGCAGGCGCGTCTGGAGCGCCGCGGCATCAAGGTGACGCTCGTCGACAAGACCATCGGCTACGAGCTGCGCTGCGCGCCGCCCATCCCTTACGACGCCGAGTACGCGCGCGACCTCGGCTACGCCGCCTTCCGGCACCTGCACGGCGGCGGCTCCGGCACGATGATCATGATTCAGGGCGGCGAGTTCCGCCCCGTCCCCTTCAGCGAACTGGTCGAGTCCGAATCGGGCCGCGGCCGCGAGCGCCCCGTGGACGTGGACACGGAGAGCTATCAGGTCGCGCGCGACTACATGGTGCGCATCAACAGGAAAGATTTTGAGGACGACGCGTGGGTCGCCCGGCTCGCCGACTGCGGGCGGCCTCTCTAAAGACGAGTTCGTCGCACGCTTCGGCTCACAACCCTGAAAATTAAGGAAAATTCACTCTTCGAGAGCCAAAATTCCGTCCCGGAGAGTCATCGTTGACCCTTCGGGACGGAATTTTCCCTCTTCGGGAGTCAACAATGACTCTCCCGGAGACGGAAAGTTGACTCTTTCAGATTGAAAATCGAGCCTCGGAGGACGAATTTTCTGCCTCCGAGGCTCGATTTTCCTTTTCGTATTCATCGCAGAGGCGCAGAGATTGAGGAAGTCCACCCCCTTTTAAGCGTCCTCCCGCCGCGCCCCGCGCCCCTGCGATGAAGTGTGCCCGCGCCGCGCCTTCGGCTCGAACCGGCGCGCGCGAGTCGAAGCCGTCTCAGTCCACGCCCGCCCCCTCCAACGCCACCTCCACCTTGTAGTCGGGGGCGGCGACCGCTTCCGGGGCCTCCGCCGCGACGGCGCGCGCGTAGACGGGGCCGAGGTGGTAACCGTCCTCGCCGTGGAGGCTCAGGTCGAGCCCCGTGAACTCCTGCTCCTCGCTCACGCGCAGGCCGATGAAGAGGTCCACGATCTTGAGGATGGCGAACGAGGCGAGGCACGCGACGCCGACCGTCAGCCCGACGCCCATCAACTGGTTGAGCAACTGCCCGCTGTTGCCTTCCAGCAGTCCGACGGGCAGCGCGCCGCCGGCCGCGTCCTTGAAGATCGGGTTGACGGCGCTCGTGGCGAAGACGCCGGTCAGCAGCGCGCCGATGGTGCCGCCCGCCCCGTGCACGCCGAACACGTCGAGCGAGTCGTCGTAACCGAGCCGCTTCTTCAACTCCGTCACCGCCAGGAAGCAGACCGAGCCCCGTGATGAACCCGATGGCGAGCCCCGACATCGGCGTCACGAACCCGGAGGCCGGCGTGATGCCGACCAGCCCGGCCACCGCGCCCGAGATGGCGCCGAGCACGGTCGGCTTGCCCGTCCGCACCCACTCGGCCGCCACCCACCCGAGCGTCGCCGCCGCCGCCGCGAAGTGCGTCGCCACGAACGCGCTCGTCGCGAGGCTCCCGGCCGACAGGGCGCTCCCCGCGTTGAAGCCGAACCAGCCGACCCACAGCATGCACGCGCCGACGAGACTCAGGACGAGGTTGTGCGGCTCCATCGGCGCCTTCCCGTAGCCGACGCGGCTGCCGACGACGAGCGCGCAGACGAGCGCCGAGAAGCCCGAAGAGATGTGGACGACCGTGCCGCCCGCGAAGTCGAGCGCCGGGATGACGCCGCCGAGCGCGGCGTTCAGGAAACCGCCCTTGCCCCAGACCATGTGCGCCAGCGGGAAGTAGACGACGCTCGTCCAAAGCATCGTGAAGGCCAGCATCGCGCTGAACTTCATGCGCTCGGCGAAGGCGCCCGTGATGAGCGCGGGCGTGATGATGGCGAACATCAGTTGATAGACCATGAAGGTCTGCTGCGGGATGGTCGCCGCGTACGTCTCGTTCGGCGCGGACGCCGACGCCTTGCAGGAACGCGTAGCTGAAGTTGCCCGCGAACGGCGTCCCTTCGGCGAACGCCACGCTGTAGCCGAAGACCGCCCAGAGCACCGTGACGACGGCCATCAGGATGAAGCTCTGCATCATCGTCGCCAGGACGTTCTTGCGCCTGACGAGCCCGCCGTAGAAGAGCGCGAGCCCCGGCCCCGTCATGAAGAGCACGAGCGCCGCGCACGTGAGCATCCAGCCGTTGTCGCCCGCAGTCTGCGCCGACGCGGCCGCGGCCTCCAACTTCGCCAGACGCTCCGCCAACGCCGCCTCCGGCCCCGCTTGCGCCAAAGCGACTATCGGCGTCGCCGTCAGGAGCAGCAGAGACCAGACACACCTTGACGCTCCCCAAGACCTTCTCATCTTCGATTTCTCCCGTTTAAGTTTATTCGTCAACGAACTCCCGCACGACGACACGGGCTTCGGTTGAAGGTGAAGACCGTCTGTCACGTGCACTCGGGTTAACAACGCACGTGCCACGCGGCACGGCCGTCGCAACGCACGGCGGCGTATGCTACTCGAAAGAAGATTCACCTGACTTTTCAAACTGTTTTCGGGCGAAGAGTCGCGTGTCTCAATCTTTTCCGCGCCTTCTCCGTCGAAGACAATATTGTCGCGTCGGGAAAAGCGCCGGACAATATTGTCGCGCTTGACGCGGGGCGCGAGTTTGAGAGCAATTTTGTCGTGAGGCTGTCCGTTGGCGACGATTCTGTGAGCCTCGAATGACCCTTCAAAGTAACAGGAACCGGAGCGCGAAGGGCGCAAACGGTTAAAAGGCGCGACAATTATGTCGCGGCCCTAACTTGGCAAGACATAATTGTCGCGCGTAAACTCAGCCGGCCGGGTCTAAACGCGCGCCGGATGCATCGACGGTTCGATACGAACAGGGTTCTTCATGGAAAATGTCTTAAACCTTCCCCAAAACCTTCCGCAGCTTCTCAGACAGGGGCAGGCGGACGCGCGCGAGATGGCGACGCTGTTGGAGATCGGGCAGACGCTCGCCGACGCGCGGCAGCTGCGGCCCGCGCTCGGGCGCACGCTCGAACTGCTCGGGCGGGCGCAGCCTTTGACGCGCGCCTTCATCATGCTGCTCGACGCGGAGGCGGACGAGCTGCACGTCGAGGCCGGCTACGGGCTGGACGACGAGACGGCGCGGCGCGGCGTCTACCGCGTCGGCGAGGGCGTGGCGGGCCGAGTCGCCGAGACCTGCAAGCCGGTGGTGGTGCCGCAGGTGAGCCGCGAGCCGCTCATGCTCCAGCGCGTCGCGGGGCGAGAGCGCGCCGCCGCGCGGCAGGAGGTCTCGTTCGTCTGCGTGCCGCTCGCGGTGGGCCGCGGCGCCGTCGGCGTCCTCGGCGTGGACGTGCCGTACGCGGAGGCGCGCGACTTCGAGCGATTGACGAAGGTCGTGTCGGTCGTCGCCTCGATGGTGGCGCAGGCGGTGAAGGTGGAGCGGCTGGTCGAGTCGGAGCGCTCGCGCCTCGCCGACGAGAACGCGCACCTCAAGCAGGAGCTGCGTGAGCGGTTCGACTTCGGCCACATCGTCGGAAGCAGTAACCCGATGCGGCACGTCTACGAGCAGGTCGAGCAGGTGGCGCGCACCAACACGACCGTGCTGCTGCGCGGCGAGTCGGGCACGGGCAAGGAGATGGTCGCGCACGCCATCCACTACAACTCTCTGCGCGCGGGCAAGCCCTTCGTCAAGGTCTCGTGCGCGGCGCTGCCCGAGACGCTCATCGAGGCCGAGCTGTTCGGCCACGAGCGCGGGGCGTTCACCGGCGCGATGGCGCGCAAGAAGGGGCGCTTCGAGCTGGCCGACGGCGGCACGCTCTTCCTCGACGAGATCGGCGACCTCAACGCCTCCACCCAAATAAAACTCCTGCGCGCCATCCAGGAGCGCGAGTTCGAGCGGCTCGGCGGCACCGAGACCATCAAGGTCAACGTGCGCCTCGTCGCCGCGACCAACAAGGAACTGGAAGGCGCCATCGCAGGCGGGCGAGTTCCGCGAAGACCTCTATTACCGCCTGAACGTCTTCACGATCTTCATGCCGCCACTGCGCGAGCGGAAGCCCGACGTGCTGCTCCTCGCCGACCACTTCCTTGAGAAGTACGCGCGCGAGCACGGCAAGCACATCAAGCGCATCTCGACGCCCGCCATCGACATGCTGTCGAGCTCTACCACTGGCCCGGCAACGTGCGCGAGTTGGAGAACGTCGTCGAGCGCGCGGTCGTCGTCTGCGACTCCTCGGTCATCCACGGCCATCACCTGCCGCCCAGCCTCCAGACGGCCGAAGGCTCGGGCACGGTGACGCGTCTGTCGCTCTCGACGGCGGTCGAGGCTTATGAGCGCGACATCATTCAGGACGCGCTGAAGAGTGCGCGCGGGAGCCGGAAGAAGGCCGCGAAGCTTCTCGACACGACCGAGCGCATCATCGGCTACAAGGTGAAGAAGTTACGGCATCGACTGCGACCGCTTCCGCTGAAAGCACGTGCGCAACTTTCTCCACACAAGCAACAGCCTTAAATAAAAGTTAGGACGTAGACTCGGGCCGTGAGCATCGAGACGCCGGTCAGGCTCTACATCTTCGACGCGGACGGGACGCTGCGGCGCACGACCGTGGAGGGGCTCGCCTGCCCCAACCGCCCGGGCGAGTGGGAGTTGATTCCGGGCGTGCGCGAGCGCCTCGCCGTAATCAATTGGAGTCAGGCGCACTTCGGCGTGGCGAGCAACCAGGGCGGTGTGGGCTTAGGCTATCTGACGCTCGCGGCCGCGCGGGGTCTGCTCGAAGAGATGGTCCTGGAGGCTTTCGGCGTGCGCGCGGCCCCGCCCGGCTCAATCGAGGTCTGCCCGCACGCGCCGCACCTCGGATGCCCCTGCCGCAAGCCGAGGCCAGAGATGCTGGTGCGGCTGATGCGCCGCTTCGACGCGCGGCCGGAGGAGACGCTCTTCGTCGGCGACATGGACAAGGACGAGGGCGCGGCCCGCGCCGCCGGCACACGCTTCATGTGGGCCCACGAGTTCTTCGACCGGCCCGAAGTCACATAGCTTCGGCCTCGTCTTCCTCCCCTTGCGTATCCGAGTCCGACTCATTCCCTTCTTCAGTCGAACCCGGGGGCGGGCCGATGAGTTCGAGGGCGCGGCAGGCGGCGTCCATCTCGGCGGCCTTGATGGTGCGCCCCGCCCCGCGGACGCGCTCGTCGTCGAAGACGGCCTCGACGTGGAAGGTGCGCGCGTGCGGCGGGCCTTCCGTCTCGACGAGGTCGTACGTGGGCGAGAGGTGGCGCTCGGACTGTAGGCGCTCCTGAAGCAGCGTCTTGAAGTCGGCGGCGGCCGCGGACTCGGGCGTCGCCTCTTCGAGATCACTCCCCAACGCACGACGCACGAAGCCCTCGGCCTCTGCGTAGCCGCCGTCGAGGAAGACGGCCGCGAGCAGGGCCTCGAAGGCGTCGGCGAGCAGCGCGCGCTTGCGCCGGCCGCCGGTCTTCTCCTCGCCGCGGCCGACGCGCATGTGCTCGCCGAGCCCGAGACGGCGCGAGACGCGCGCCAGCGTCTGCGTGCTGACGAGCCGGTGCTTCATGCGAGAAAGCTCGCCCTCGGTCACCTCCGGGTGCGAGCGGAAGAGGGCGTCGGCGACGACGAGTCCGAGGACGGAGTCGCCGACGAACTCCAATGCCTCGTTGTGCAGCGCGCGCGCCTCGCGCTCGCCGCCCGAGCCTACGCTCTCGTGAGCCCAGGAGCGATGCGTGAGCGCGCGTTCGAGCAGGCGCCGGTCGCGGAAACTGTAGCCGATCTTCTCTTCGAGTGTGGCGTGGTCGGGCGCGGGCGGGGCCTCGTTCTCTTCGGTCGGGACGGGGGTTATCTCCTCCGGGGCGGGGCTCTCCTCGTTCGTCATGCGCGGGATTGTAGCAAGAAAAACGACGGGCGCACCGTCAGACTTTCGTCTTCGGGTGCGCCCGTCGTTCGGAGTCTTCGAGCGACCGATTCCTGCTCCGGCGTCCTGCGGCCCTTTCAGCGGCCGCGGGGCGCTACGAGCGGGGCGGCTTCGGCGCCGCCGGCTTCGGGGTCGGGGTTGCCGCAGGCTTCGGCGTCGTGCCGTTGGCCGGCGTAGCCGTCGTCGCGGGCTTAGCCGTCGTGCCGTTGGCTGGCGTGGTCGTCGTCGTGGCGGCGCCGGTCGTGCCGTCCGCGGCCGAGGTGGCCGGCGCCGGCGGCGGCGGCTCCTGGCCCGGGAGCATGACCGGCTTCGACAGGACGCTGGCGAGGAAACTCGTTCAGGCCGTCCTCCTTGCCGTCGTGCAGCTGCTTGTAGAACGTCACGAGGTTGTTCCTGCGCGCGTCCTTCGCCGGGCCGGCCGGCGTTAGTGCCGTGGCGCGCGCGTAGGAATCGACGATCCGGTGCGTGCACGGCGTTGACCTTGTTCAGCAGGGCGTCGCACTCGGGCGAGGCGTCCTTGCCTTCGCACTTCGCCTTGTAGTCGGTGACCAGCGTCTTCAGCTCGCTGTTGATGTAGGCAGCGCCGAGGAAGTCGTAGGTCGTCGGCTCCTTGGCGAAGGTGCTGTTCGACTGCGCCGCCTTCAGCAGATAGTTGGCCGCCTCGGCGGGCGAATTCTTGAGCGTGAAGAAGCCGACGTAGTAGTTGAGCCCGGGCGCGGCCTCGGCCTGGCTCGTGAAGGGCAGCCACGAGTCCGCGGTCTTGCCCTGCTCGACGAGTGCGAGCGCGCGGCGCGCGGCGTTGGCCGCCTCGGCGTTGGGCCGTCGTTCTTCGCCTGCACGTTCTTCACGCCGGCGCGTGACGAGCAGCAGGTAAGGACTCAGGTTTTCGGGGTTGGCGTCAACGTACGGCTTGCAGGCCGCGAACGCGGTGGTCGGGCTGTCGTTGACTGCCTTCTTGCAGTTGAACTCCAGCGTCGCCTTCTCGTACTTGGTCACCCAGTTCTGGATGTAGGTGATGATCGGCTTGTCGGCTTCGCCGGTACAGGCGCCGTACTTGTTCAGGTACTCTTTGCCCGACTCGTAGGCGAGCTTCTGCAAGTCGGCAGTCTTATTGAAGTTCTCTCTAAACTTGCCGTAGAGGGCGGCCTTCGCCTCCGCCTCGGTGCAGGGGCCGGTGGCGGCAGGCGTCTGAGCGGGCGTCGGCGCCGCCGCATCCTGCGCATACGACGGGAGCGCGAACACCGTAAAGAGCGCGGCAAAGACCAGAAGTCGTAACACGTTTTTCATCGGTCGCAAATCCTCCGTGCGCTGATCCAGACTAATTGTTGGGAGATTAAATTATCGGTGCGCGCGCCCGCTCTCTTCTCTATAGCGTCGCGTTCAAATCTCAGATGCGCGCCCGTGACGGCCAGTTGCCGCCGTCGGGAACTGTGCGCGCCGGCTTCACCGGGGGAAGCTTTCAGGCCGTCCGTACTAACCTTGAACGATTTACGCGCCTGATACTGCATCAACCGTACGAAAAGTGTCAAGCCGAACGCCCTCAGAATAAAGGCAGGCAATCCGCAGTCCGGAGGCGCGTTCGGGGGCGCCGCGGCCCGGGTCTGAAATCGGAACATAACAAGAAAAGAATCAGAATAAAGAAGGCCCGGTTTCATAAAACCGGGCCTCCTATTTTGACACCAGACTTCAGACTTCGAGTTCCCTACTCCGGCTTGTCCGAGACGCGGCGCGGGCGCTGCACGCCGTTGGTCGCGGGCGCGACCGTGCCGTCGGTCGTGCGGGGCGCGGCCGGCATCGGGGTGGCGGCGGGGCGGTCGCCAAACTTCCCGGTCTTCTGAACCGCGGGGCGCTGCGCGCCCGTGCCCGAGGCGTCCTCGCCGGCCTCGCTCACGACGAAGGCGTCGGCGGCCTTCTCGTTAGCGTCGGTGGCTTCGTCCTCGCGCTCCTCGTCGGAGACCTCGGCGGCCTTGCGCGGGTCGATGTGCGGGCGCGGCGCGAGCATGTCGTTGGCGAGCATGGGCTGGCTGCCCGGCTTCGGCGCGAAGCGCGCGTCGTAGGCGAGGCGGCGGTAAACGTCGCCGGCCACGGCCGCCGCCTTCGGGCCGCTCATGCCGGTGTTGCGGAGGATGACGGAGACGGCGAGCTGCGGGTCGTGCACGGGGCCGTAGGAGGTGAAGAGTCCGAGCTTGGAGCCCTGGCCGGTGCAGGTGCCGGTCTTGCCCGCGACGGTGAAGGTCGGCGCCGCGGCGCGCTTGGCCGTGCCGTAGCTGACGGCGCCGATCATGCCGGGCAGCATGCGGCGCAGGTTGTCTTCGGGAATCTCGACCTCGCGCTTGACCTCGCGCTTGAAGTTGACGTTCTCCTGCGGCGTGCGCGGGAGGTGCGGGACGAGGAGCTTGCCGCCGTTGCCGATGGCCGAGGCCATGCGCGCGAGCTGGATGGCCGTGACCTCGATGTCGTCGCCGTGCGAGGACATGTGGTTGACGGCGTAGCCCTCCTTGAAGAGGGGCAGGCGGCCCGGGCTCTCGGACGGGTGGTTGATGCCCGTCGGCTCGCCGAGGCCGAGCTTCTTGGCGTACTCCATCATCTTGGAGAAGCCGACCTGGCCGCCGACGCGCTGGAAGTAGCCGTTGTTCGAGTAGCGCGAGCGAGTCGGTCAGGTCGAGCCTGAAGCTGGAGGTGCCGATGTTGACCGTCTGGACGGGGTCGATGACGTGCTCGTTGAGGCCCGGCCAGGCCCGTCACGAGCTTGATCGTCGAGCAGGGCTTGAAGCCGCGGCGCAGCCCCCAGTCCTGATTGACGACCGTGTAGACCTGCCCCGTCTTCGGGTTCATCACGACGACCGTCCCGGCCTTGTCGCCGAGCGCGTCGAGCGCGGCGCGGCGGACGGCCAGGTCTTCGCCGGTCGTCTCGTCCTTGCGCGATGTTGGCGGCCGCCTCGTCCTTGAGCGCCTGGTCGGCGGCGCGGCGGCGGGCGATGGCGATGCGCGATCTGGCGTGCGCGCTCGGCGGCCTCGCGGCGGCGGCGCTCGGCCTCGCGGCGCGCGGCGGCGATGCGCTCGCGCTTGCTCATCGCGGCGCGAGTCTCTGCTCGACTCCCGCGCCGAGGCGCGTTCCTCGGCGCGCCCCTTCTTCCCGCTGCCGCGTCGGCTTTCGCGCTGCGGTCGTTCCTCCCCCGGCGCGCCTCTGCCGCGCGCTCGCGCTTCGAGGAGCGCGACTCCTTGCGCGAAGAGGCCGTCTCGCGCCCGCCGCGCTTCGACTTGGCAGGCGCCTTGGCGGCGGCCTTCGCGGCCGGTTTCTTAGCGGCCGGTTTCTTGGCGGCGGCCTGAGCCGACGCGGCGGTGAAAAGGATGATGGCGGACAGGGCGAGCGCGATACGGGGGAACCTGAACGTTGGGGTCATTGAGCGTTCCTCGCTTAAAAAGCAAAGCAGAAGAGGCCGAATCGGGGCTCATACTTCACGAGGGGAGCGCCCGACCCGGCCGGGTCAAACCGCTAAGATGCACTTAGACAGAACTTTGATTGCGCGCAATTTTTGGCGGGCGCAGGATGTGCGCCGCCGCCGGTGCCGGACTCGAAGTGTCGAAAAAGCCATGCCCAAGCCTTTGCCGTCCAAGGTCTACATTCCCTTCAAAACTTCAAATCGCACCGAGTAGGTTATTGGAGAGTGCCTGCTTGCGGTCTCCCGGAGGGGTTTGCGCTGGAGACCGTGGCGACTATAACATCTGTCAAAGCCGCAGGGCAACTACTTTTGCTTGAGCTTTGACGAAAGTTCCCGCGGGGCGTACGGACGGCGTCCGGCGGCACCTCCGACGAATGGGACTGCCGAGACTCTTCTACAGCTTCCGCACGCGCCTCCTGCTGGTGATGGCGCTGCTGCTCGTCGCCACCGTCGGCGTGCAGTACTACTTCGGCCGCATCCGCTCGCGCGACCGCGCCGTCCGCGTCGCCGGGCAGGAGCAGGCGCTCACGGCCTCCATCGCGCTCGCCAACGAGAGCATCACCTCCAGCAAGTACATGTTCGAGTTGGAGAAGCGAGCGCGACAAGTCGCTGCTCGAAGAGTACAAGGGGACGCATCGATCAACGTCCTCGTCGTCCGCGACCGCGGACGGGCGCATCGAGGACAGCCTCGACCCCGACTACCAGGCCCGAGACGCTGGAGAACGGCGAGGCGCACTACTTCTTCATCTCCGACCCGCAGCGTGCAAGCTGCCCGATCTGCGTGGACGCGGGCGAGGCGACCGAGGGCTTCAAGCGGCTGCGCGCCGTCGCTGAAGTCGACGACGCAGCCCGTCTCGGGCGAGCCGCGCACCTTCGCCATCCCGCTCCAGACCGAGCGCGGGCTCGTCTACATCGTCATCGTGCTCGGGACGACCCCGATGAGCGACGGCTCCTTCTACGAGACGATGCGGCCGCTCGCCCCGACGCTCGTCATCATGCTCGTCTCCACGCTCGGGGCCGGCATCCTCGTCTGGCGCTTCACGCGCCCGCTCAACGAGCTCTCGCGCGGGGCGCAGCGCGTCGCCGCGGGCGACTTCTCGTTCCACGTCCCCGGCGCCGACCGCAAGGACGAGGTCGGGCGACTGGCCGCCACCTTCAACGAGATGATCGCGCAGCTCGGGCGGATGCGGGAGCTTGAGACGCAGGTGCAGCAGGCCGAGCAGTCGGCCGTCATCGGCCGCCTCGCCTCGGCCATCGCGCACGAGATACGCAACCCGCTCGAACTACATCAACCTCACGCTCGACCACCTGCGCACCTCGCTCGCCCCCTCACGACCCGCAGAAGCGCGCGCTCGTCGAGAAGCTGACGCTCCAACTGAAGGCCGAGGTCGCGCGCATCAACACGCGCATCACGGAGTTCCTGAAGTACACGCGCCCCGCCAGCCTCGACCTCAAGCCGCTCGACCTGCGCGCGACGCTTGCGCGACGCGCTCTCGATGGTCGAGGTGCAGGCGGCGGAGATCGGCGTCGAGACGCGTTTCGAGGAGGACGGGGCGGTGCCGCCGGTGCTCGGCGACCGGGAGGCTTTACGTTCGCTCTTCACGAACCTTATCATTAACGGCATGCACGCGATGGAAGGGGGCGGGGGGAGCCTGACGGTCAGCCTCTCCGCGGAGAACGGGCTGGCGCGCGTCCGCGTCTCGGACACGGGCGTCGGCATCGACGCCGACCACCTGCCGAAAATCTTCGAGCCCTACTTCTCGACGAAGGAGACGGGGACCGGGCTCGGCCTCGCCATCGCCAAGAAGGCCGTGGACGAGCACGACGGCTTCATCCGCGTCGAGAGCAAGCCCGGCGAAGGCACAACGTTCACGGTCGAGATACCAACAAGGAGGAGGTGATGAGTGTTGAGATGTTGAGATGACAGTGAGAGGACCCGGCCGTGCTTTACTCTTATCATCTCATCATCTCAACATCTCATCGCTCATTCGAATATGTCACGCAAAAGCATCCTGGTCGTTGACGACGAGAAGTCGCAGCGCGAGATTCTGGAGATGATCCTGTCGGGCGAGGGCTACGACGTGACGACCGCGTCGTCGGGCGAGGCGGCGCTGCGCATCGCGCGCGAGCGCCGGTTCGACCTCGCGCTGACCGACCTCAAGATGACGGGCATGGACGGCATCGAGCTTTTGTCGAAGCTGCTCGCCTTCGACTCTTCGATCATCGTCATCCTGCTGACCGCCCACGGCTCCATCGACTCGGCGAAGGAGGCGCTGCGGCGCGGCGCGTTCGACTACCTCGAAAAGCCTTTCGAGCGCGAGGCGCTGCTGGAGACCATCCGGCGCGCGCTCCTGAAGCTCGACGCCCTCGACCAGGAGATCATCTCCGCCTCGGCCGAGATGGAGGCCGTCAAGAAGATGATCCTGAAGGTCGCGCGCTCGAACTCGACGGTGCTCATCCGCGGCGAGTCGGGCACGGGCAAGGAGCTCATCGCGCGCGCCATCCACACGCAGAGCCCGCGCGTCGCCGAGATGTTTCAGGCCGTCAACTGCGCCGCCATCAACGAGAACCTGTTGGAGTCGGAACTGTTCGGCCACGAGAAGGGGTCGTTCACCGGCGCGCACGCCGAGAAGAAGGGGCTCTTCGAGATCGCCGACCACGGCACGCTCTTCCTCGACGAGATCGGCGAGCTGGACGTGTCGATGCAGGCGAAGCTCCTGCGGGCTTTGCAGGAGCGCGAGATTCGGCGCGTCGGCGGCACGCGCCCCATCAAGATCGACGTGCGCGTCGTCGCCGCGACGAACCGCGACCTGCGCGCGATGGTCGCGGACGGCCGCTTCCGCGACGACCTCTACTACCGCATCAACGTCCTCTCCATCGACGTGCCGCCCCTGCGCGAGCGGCGCGAGGACATCCCCGTCCTCATCGACTTCTTCCTGAAGAAGCACACGCGCAACACCTCGCGCCTCATCCGCGGGCTGACGCCCGACGCGCGCAAGGTGATGCTCGACTACGCGTGGCCCGGCAACGTCCGCCAGCTTGAGTCCGCCATCGAGCGCGCCATCCTGCTCGCCGAGGCCGACTACATCACGGTCGAAGACCTCCCGCTCGAAGTCCGGCAGGAGACGCGCCCCGCGGCCGAGGGCGCGGGCTTCAAGCTGCCCGTCGAGGGCGTCAACTTCGAGGACGTGGAGCGCAACCTCATCCTTCAGGCGATGGAGCGCACCGACTACAACATCACGAAGGCGGCCAAGCTCCTCGGCCTCACCTTCCGCACGCTCCAATACCGTCTGGAGAAGTTCGGCATCAAGCGCCCCGAACGCCACGGCGCGCGGGACGAAGAGGAAGAGGACGAGGGCGGCGAAGAGTAAGACGCGCCGCCTCCGTCACCGACGTGTAGACCGCTTCACCTTCCGAGAACATTGTGATGAAAAGATTCCCCCTGCTCTTTCCCTGCTCGCCTTCGCCTTCCTCTCCTGCGCGCACGCGACCGTCGCGCAGACGCGGCCCGCCGCCAGGGGCTTCAGCGGCTCGTGGAACTACGCCACTTACGCGCAGGACAAGTCGGAGCTGCCGCCCGCTTACCAAGACATGAAACTTGGAGGAGGTGCCGCAGTTCGCCATGGACATCACCATCAGGCAGACCGGCAACCGCCTGCGCGCCACCTGCGGCATCGTCGCGCGCTACCTCGCGCGCATCGAGGAGTGCGACTTCACGGCGACGGTCAGGAACGGCGCGGCGCAGTTCCGCCTCGGGAGCGGCTTCGGCGGCTCGGCCACCGTCAAGCTCACTTTGAGTGGCAAAGGCTTGCGCTGGCAGACGCTGCGCCGCAGCGGCGTCAGCTACTTCCCCGAGGACGTGACGCTCCGCCGCCTCAAGCCCGGCGAGTTGCCGCCCTACTTCGAGAAGGAGGACGCGCGCTGAATCCGCGCGCGCCCCCATTGCAAGCGGCGGACGCCGCGCCCGTTCAGACGTTGTTCTAACAGACTCGGCCCCGGAGAGATTCCATGAGAACGTTGAAGACCTTCCTCCTCACGCTGGCGCTCGCGGCGGCGGCCGGCTGCGCCACCGGCTCCCAGCGCTCCGCCGAGCCTGTTGCCGCGCCACAGCAGAACGCGGGCGCCGCGGCTCAGGACGGCGGCGGCGGCGAGCGCTCCGCGGACATGAAGACCGTCTCGCTCGAACGCACCGAAGACCCCGCGCCGCCCGCGCAGCAGGACCCGAACGCCGCGCCGGTCGCGCGCAAGATCATCCGCAACGCGACCCTCACGCTCGAAGTCGAACAGCCGGCGAGGGCTGCGCAGCGCGTCGCCTCCATCGCGGAGGCGCGCGGCGGCTTCGTCGTCACCTCCGATTCGGTCAAGCACGTCGGCACGAACGGGGCGGCGCCTTACGAAGTGGTCACCGTCGAGTTGAGAGTCCCGGCCGCGCAGTTCGACGCGGCGCTCGCGGACATCCGCGCCGCGGGCGGCAGCGTCACCGCGCAGAAGATTACGGGCAAGGACGTGACCGAGGAGTACATCGACCTCGAAGCGCGCCTGCGCACGCAGCGCGCCCTCGAAGCGCAACTGCTGGAGATCATGAAGCGCGCGCAGGCGGTCTCGGACGCCATCTCCGTCCAGCGCGAGCTGACGAACGTCCGCACAGAGATCGAGCGGGTGGAGGGGCGCCGCCGCTTCCTCGAAAACCAGTCGAGCCTCTCGACCATCAGCGTCACGCTCCAGCCGCCCGCGCCGCTCATCGGCACCACGGGCTTCTTCCGCAGCGTCGGCTCGGCCTTCGGCGAGGGCGTGGACATCGCGGCCGCCATCACGCTCTTCCTCATCCGGCTGCTGCTGGCGCTGATCCCCGTCGTCGTCTTCATAGGTCTGCCGGCCTACTTCCTCCTGCGCTACCTCGCGCGCCGCGTCCGGAGGCGCCCCGCGCCGCCCGCGCCGCAGTACCAGACGCCGCCGCAAGAGTTCCGACAGCCGCCGACCGCCGTGTGAGGCGCGCCGGTATTTGAGATAAACTCCGAGCCATGCGACGAACAAATCTGCTCCCGAGCCTCTCTACTCTGCGCGCCCCTCGCCTTCGCCTCGTGCGGCGGCGGGGAGACGAACGCGAACGGCGTCGCGGCCGTCACGCCCGCGCCCAGCCCCGCCGCGACCGCGCAGGCCGCGCCGACCCCGGCGCCGCAGGCGCAGCACGTGACCGCGACGGCCGAAGAGGTGCAAGCTCGACGCGGGCGGCGCGGGCGAGGCCGCCGTCCGGCTCGACATCGAACAGGGCTATCACACGCACGCCAACCCTGCGACCGACAAGTTCTACATCGCGACCGGCGCTCAGCGCGGAGGCAGCGGACGGCATCACGCCGGGCAAGCCCGTCTACCCGCCGGGCGTGCCGCGCAAGCTCGACTTCTTCGACAAGCCGCTCTCGCTCTACGAGGGCAGCGTCCGTCATCAGGCTCCCGCTGCGCGCCGACAAGAACGCGCTCAAGGGCCGCCACACGCTGCGCGCGAAGCTCCGCGTTCAGACCTGCAACGACCAGACGTGCCGCCCAG
Source organism: uncultured Acidobacteriota bacterium (assembly GCA_963726735.1). Taxonomy (GTDB): domain Bacteria; phylum Acidobacteriota; class Blastocatellia; order Pyrinomonadales; family Pyrinomonadaceae; genus QHXN01. The sequence goes on along the minus strand of CAVSDM010000015.1, from coordinate 32,695 downwards.
CCGCGCGACATTGACGTGCCCATCAACGTGACCATCAACTGAAGCATGAGAGCGGAATGGATGAAGGACGCGGGCTCCGACTTCGCGCGCGTGTGGAGGCTGCTGGCGTACGCGCTGCTGGCGGCGACGCTGGTGCTGCTCTACCTGCGCCGCACTCGACGTGGCCTTCTTCACGGCCGCGCTCGGCGCCTCGGCGTGGTTCCTCAACGTGAGGGCGGCCGTCAAGCGCAAGCACGACCTCGTCAAGGACGGCCCCCGCAACTGGCGCCCCCGCGCCGAAGTCGAAGCGCGCGACGCCGAAGAAGAAGAAGAGCCGTAAACGGTGAACCGAAAACCGTGAGGCGGAACTGTGACAAGAGGAAGAAGTGTCTTCACTTGTCACGGTTCACGCCTCACGGTTTTCGGCTTTAAAGGAAGGACAACTGTCCGTCGTCGCGCGCGGCCTCTTCGGCCTGTCTTCGTTTGGAGCGCGAGTTGGTGTCGGAGTCCGTCGAGGGCGCGGGAGACGGCCTTGAGGTTGAAGCGGAGCAGGCGCGGGGTGAGCCGCACGCACGGAATGCGCCCCTCGCGCGCGAGCCTGCGCACGGTCGATTCGCTCACCTGCAAGACCTCGGCGAGCTGGCGCGCCGTCAAAAACCCCTCGCGCGCCTCTTCCCTGTTCGGGTGCGCGTCCTTCACTTCGGTCCCCTACTTCTTCGAGCGGAGCGAGAGCGCGACGCGGTAGATGGCCGCGCCGTCGATGTTCAGGTCCTCGGTGGCCGGCTCGGCCCCGTCGGCCTTCGCCGTCAGGCGGTAGAGCGCGCGCTCGGGCGGGAGCCGGAAGGCGAAAGAGCCCGTCCCGTTCGAGACGCGGCTCTCCAACTTCTTGAGCGTGCCGTCGGCCTCGACCCGCGCCAGCTCCACCTTCGCCGCGCCCACGCTCCGGCCGCTGGCGTCGAAGACGCTCCCGCGGATGTGCGCGATGGCGCCGTCGTCCACGGGCAGGTAGAGCTTGTCCTTGAGCGAGACGGTCCGGCCGGCGCGCACCTCCACGTCCTCCATCCGGCCGACCTCCAGCCCCGCCTTGCGCAGCGTCAGGCCGTACGTGCCGGGCGCGAGCCCCTGGAATTCGAACTCGCCCTTCGGGTTGGTCTCGCGCCGCGCGACCTCTTCGTCGCCGCGGCGGACGATGACGGCCACGCCCCCGGGGGTCGCCCCCGGCGCGACCTTCACGCGGCCGCTGATGGCGCCCGTCGTCGGCGCCGGCTCCTGCTGCTTCTTCGACTTCTTCTGCGCCGCGCCCGTTCGCGGCCCACGTCAGCGCGAGCAGCGCCGCGCACGCGGCCGCCGTCAATCTTCTTCCGAGCATCTTCAAGAATCTCTTCCTCTGAATCGTTCGCGCGCATCAAACTTGCGGCGGCGCGGATTATAACACGCGGTTTCCGGTTGGTTGATGCGTCGGGCGTCGGGGGTTGTTGCCCGGCCGCGGGGTATGCTCTGGCGCCGGGGCCGCGCCGCGACGTATAATCCACGCGCCGGCCACTCCTCAGCCGCGCGTCGGGCGCCGCTTTTTTATGTCGTACAAATCAGGACACAGGCTCGAACTCTCCGCGCGCGCAGCGCTCTCCGCCGCGGCCCTGCTCGCGTGCCTCCTCTTTCTCGCGCAGGCCCCCGCGCCGCGCGCGCAGGGCGCAGCAAGCAGCGCCCCACGCCCGAGCCCGTCGAGCTGGGCGAAGAGGACGTGTTGAAGATCGACACAGACCTCGTGCTCGTTGACGTGACGGTGACGGACGCGGAGGGGCGCGCGGTGAAGGGGCTGCGCCCGGAGGACTTCAAGCTCTACGAGGACGGCGAAGAGCGCCCTGTCGCCTTCCTCAACGTCGAGCGGCGCGCGGGCGGCGGAGCGGCCCGTGGCCGTGGTCTTCGCCGTGGACGTGTCGGGCAGCATGACGCCGGAGGAGATGGAGCGGCTGCGGACGGCGATGTCGGCCTTCTCCGAAAAGCTCTCGAACCGCCCGGCCTCGTTCGCCCTGATGAGCTTCGGCATGAACGCGCGCGTCGTGCAGGGCTTCACCTCCGACGCGCGTAAGCTCGACCGCGCCCTCGTCAAACTCGCGCGCGAGACGAACGGCCTCTCGACCCACGCCTACGACGCCGTGGACGACGCGGTGCGGCTGCTGAAACGCAACGCCCCGCGCACGCTCGACCGGCGCCTGCTGAAGAAGGCCGTCGTCGTCGTCACGGACGGCTTCCCCGTCGGCGACACCGTCCACCCCTCGACCGTCATCGAGCGCGCCAACCAGGCCGAGGTGAGCGTCTACACGGTGACGCTGCCGAGCTACACGCGCCTGCTCGCCTCGAACGCGCCGGGGCGCGCGCCGCTCCCGACGCCGCTCGACGTGTCGGGTCTGGTGGAGAAGACCGGCGGGACGAACTTCTACGCCACGGCCAAAGACTACGACCCCTTGTTCAAGGCGCTGGCCGAGGAGGTGACCTCGACCTACGTGCTCGCCTTCTACCCGCCCGAAGAAAAAAGGCGCGACGGGCGCCTCCACACCATCCGGGTGGAAGGCCCGCGCGGCCTCTCCGTCCGCCAGAATCGGACGAGCTATCAGAGCCGTGATAAGTGACGAGTGACGAGTGATGAGAGAAGGCGAGACCCTTTCTTATCACTCATCACTCGTCACTCGTCACTTAGTAATCGTCCTCGTCGTCGTCCTTTAAGTCGTCTTCGGCGAGGTCTTCTTCGGCGATGTCGAGTTCGACGGGGTCGAGTCCGACAATCTCCAACTCGGTTGCGCACTCGTCGCAGGTGACCGTGTCGCCTTTGTCGGCGTCGAGGTCAACGTGGACTTCGGCTTCGCAGTCAGGACACGTTCCTACCGGCACTGTTCCTTCCTCCAGGTTTCAAGTAGACGGGAGGCACGCCCGACCCTAATACTTGGGAGTAGTCCCCACGCCCGCAACTCTGAATCTCCGCCGACAATCTAACCGCGCCCGCCCGTTTTTGCAATACCCTTTCGCCCCATGTTTCGCGTAGTCGGCGCACGAGAATATTTATCGTGCGAAAGCGTCGGAACGGTGGCATAATGCGCCCGCACTTCACCAGCGGGTTTGCAAGGGGTCGGCTCAACCTTCTAGTTGCTCTCACGAACCTTCGGGCAGGTCGTTTCCGTTCTTTAGTCGGCTGGCTACACTGTCCGGCCGCGCCCGGACACTCCGGAGCCGCCCGCATACACTTCGGAGCCGGGCGGCTACACGACGGAGCCGGGCGGCTACACCGTGCAGGCGGATGGCTCCGGAGCGTAGCCGGCCCGCTATTGAGTGCAGGCGGCCGGCTCCGGAGTGTAGCCGGCCTGTTACGGAGTGTAGGCGCCCCGCTACGGAGTGTAGCCAGTTCGTTACGGAGTGCAGGCGAGCGGCTACACTCCGTAGCGGGCCGGCCCCGGAGTGTAGCGGCGCGGCTCAACTCTGTCACACGCCCGCCGTGGCCTTCCGCGCGCGCCCTCCGAAGTTCGGCACGCGCGCGAAGGTCTCGGCCCACCTCACGAACCTCTGTCACAACGAAAGGAGGCAGTTTATGCCGAGCAGATACAGCACCGACTCCGTGCTGTTGGAATGTGAGCGCATCGCGCGCGTCTGGACTGAGAACCCGACCTTCTCTCTGGGCGAGGTGACGCTCGCGGGCTTCCAGGCGAAGATCACGGAGACGCGGCAGAAGCGCGAGCAGTTGGAGAACCTGCGTATGCAGGCGACCGCGCTCGCCAACGAACTCGAAGAACACACGAACGAACTGGCCGCCATCCGCACGCGCGCCATGAGCGGCTTCCGCGCGGTCTTCGGCCCCGACTCGACGCAGTACGAACAGGCGGGCGGCACCCGCCAGAGCGAGATTCGCCGCCCCTCGCGCAAGGGCGGCGGCGGCTCCGGCGGCTCGAATCAGGGCGGTTAGCACCCGCCTCAACCGTCTAACGTTCGGAGGCGCGCGGCGTCTGTTCGAGACGCCTGCGCGCCTCCATCGCTTCGGGCGCGCGCGGGTGGCGGCGGAGGATTTCGCGGAAGGCCGCGCCGTCGTAGCGGTAACGCTGCGAGGCGGCGTCGAAATCGTAGACGACGCCGAGCCGTCGGTAACGGTCGAGGCCGTTGTAGTTGAGGAAGTAGCTCGGGGCGTGGGCGCCGCCCGCGGCCATCTCGGCGGGGTCGAGGCGGCGGCGCGCCTCACGCGTCAGGCGCTCGGCGGCCTCGGCGGCCGTGTCGCCGAAGAGGAGCAGCGCGGCCGGGCGCAGCGTCGAGCGCGGGAAGGCTTCGAGCATGATGCGCGCCCGCGCGAGGCGGTCGAACTCCTCGGAGCCGCGCGCGAGCCGGAGCAGACGCGCGTCGTCGCCCGCGCGCGAGGGGCGGGCGACCGCTTCGGCCTGTAACCAACCGCCCGTGCGGCTCGTCACAAGCACGCGCAGGTATGTGACGCCGCCCGCCGCCCGCTCGCCCGTGACGGCCACGAAGCGGCCGCGCCCCAACCTGCGGATGAGGTTGGCCGACGGCCGCGGCGCGTCGCGCAACGCCGCCAGACGCTCGTCCACGACGACGGCCGCCCCGCCGCCCGCGGGCGGCCGACGCCTCCGCTGCGCTTCGATGCTTGAAGTCGTGAAGAGCAGACCGCACGCCGCGGCGGCGGCGATGCGCTTGAAGAGCACGGACGTTTGAACGTGAGACATGGGCTCCCTCCTTCGTCGGGTCGGGTTAAGGTCGGCCCCTGGCGGAGGGATTAAGGTGGCGGAGCGGAATGGATGAAAGGCCCGGGGCCTTCGCTTCTCTAACGCGGTGCGCGGCGGCGCGGGTTCGCCGCGAGGAGCGCTTCGAGCGCGGCGCGCGCGGGCGCCGCCTTCTCCTTCGAGACCTGCGGCCGGCTAGCGTGGTGCAGGTGCGTGACGGCGACGGCCAGCGCGTCGGAGGCGTCGAAGGGCGCGGGCGGCTCCTTGAGCTTGAGCAGCACGCGCATCATCTCCTGTACCTGCTGCTTCTCGGCCGCGCCGTAGCCGACCACCGTCTGCTTGACGAGGCGCGGCGCGTACTCCGCGATCTCCACGCCCGCGCGCTCGGCCGCGAGCAGCACCACGCCGCGCACGTGCCCGAGCTTGAGCGCCGTCTGCGGGTTGACGGCGAAGAACGCTTCTTCGACCGCGCAGACATCGGGACGGAACCGCTCGACGAGGGCCTCGACGCCGACACTTATCTTCAACAGACGCGCCGCGAAGCGCTCGCGCGGGTTGGCCTTCACCGTGCCGAAGTCAACCATGCGGTAGCGGCGCGCGTCGCCCTCGACCACGCCCCACCCCGTCGTCTCGCTCCCCGGATCAATCCCTAAAACGCGCACGCGCCTTTATACACTAAGCCCTCGCGTGCGCGCACCAACAATCAGGAGCCGTCCTCGCCGAAGAGGGTGACGAGGCCCGCGGTGCGTATCTGCCAGCGGCCGTCTCGCCTGACGAACGTGCGCGTGTAGAAGTAGCGATGGCGGGCGCTCTTGTCTTTAGGGATGACGGCGAGGACGCCCGTCACTATCGCGCGCTCGCCCTCGATGCGCACCGTCACCTCCCTGAGCTTGAAGGGGTCGAGGGCGTAGAGCGCGTCCGACGCCCCGACGGCCTCTATCTCCTGCGCCTTCGTCAGAAACCGCCGCGCGTCCAGGTCGAAGCGGTAGTCGTCGGCGAGCAGTCGGCCGAGCGCGTCCGCGTCGCGGCCCAACACCGCCTGATGCCAGGAGAGGTCGAGCGCCATGAGCGCCTGCTGTTCAGTCAAAGGCTTCGCGGAGTCGGGCGGCGGCGACGACTCCTGACCGCGGGCGGCGTAGGTGAAGGCGAGGGCGAACGCGAAGGCAAGGAGCAGAGTCTTCATCCTTTGATTCATCCTGAGTCTCAAGTGTGCGCGATGTAGCCGAACGGCTCCGGCGGGGCGAGCCCGGACGGGAGCCAGAGAATACTTGGCGGTGGACGGAGTTTATCACTTCCGGACGCGGACGCGCCGCCTGCCGCTTCAGCGTTCACCCCTCCGGCCCCTTGCGCGCCACCAGCACCTTATCGACGCGCCGGCCGTCCATGTCCACCACCTCGAAGGTGAGGCCGCCCCACTCGAAGCGGTCGGCCGCCGAAGGGATGCGCCCCAGGTGCGTGATGACGAAGCCGGCCAACGTCTGGTACGCGCCGTCCCCCTCGCCCGGCATCGGCCCGACGGGGAAGACCTCCCTGAAGTCGTCTATCGTGATCCCGCCGTCCAGGAGCCACGAGCCGTCGTCGCGCCTGACCGCCAGAGGCTCGACCGGCCCGCCCGGCGGCACGAGGTCTCCGACGATGGCTTCGAGCACGTCCGTCAACGTCACCAGCCCCTCGACCGACCCGTGCTCGCTGACGACGATGGCGACGCGTGCCCGCGACCGTCGGAAGAGTTCCAGCAGGCGCAGCGCCGTCATCGACTCGGGCACGAAGAGCGGCTGCCGCAAGGAAGCGCGCAGGTCGAGCGGACGCCCCGCGAGCGCGACCGGCAGAAGGTCTTTGGCCTTGACTACGCCGAGCACGTTGTCCGGGTGCCGTTCGCACACGGGCAGCCGCGAGTAGTGGCTCGCGGAAATCTGCCGCGCGACCTCCTCGGCCGGCAGGTTGATGTCGAGCCAGGCCATGTCCACGCGCGGCGTCATCAACGCCGTCACGCGCCGGTCGCCGAGGCCGAAGATGCTCTCGACCATCTCGCGCTCCGCCGGCTCGAAGACGCCGGCGTCGGTCGCCTGCTCGATCATCACGCGCACCTCGTCCTCGGTCACGGGCGGCCCCTCGGGCGGGCGCGTCCGGAGCAGGCGGAGCACCGCCGACGTGGAGAGGCTCAACAGTCGCACCGCGGGCGAGGCGAGACGGGAGAGCAAGCCCATCGGCCGCGCGACCGCCTTCGCGATGCCCTCGGGGTTGTTGAGCCCGAGGCGCTTCGGCACCAGTTCGCCGATGACGAGCGAAAGGTACGTGATGACGAGCACCACCGCGAGCAGGCCGAGGGTCTCGCCGTAGGGGGCGACGCCGGGCACGCGGTCGAGCGTCTGGCCGAGCTGTTCGGCGACGGTCGCGCCGCCGAAGGCGCCCGCGAGGATGCCGACCAGCGTGATGCCGATCTGGACGGTGGAGAGGAAACGGTCGGGCTCCGCCGCCAGCTCCAACGCGGCGCGTGCGCGCCGGTCGCCGCCCGCGGCCATCCGCTGGAGCCGCGCCTTGCGCGCGGAGACGACGGCTATCTCCGACATGGCGAAGACCCCGTTGGCCGCGAGCAGCACGACGATGAAGAGAATCTCGAAGACTATGGCACTCATAATCCCTCGCCCGAACCGTGGGCGATCTCTGCGAACGAGCCCGGCTCAGGCCAGAGACATCTGCAAGCGCGTGACCGAGGCGGGCGCGAAGCGGTGGACGAGCGTCGGGCCGCCGGCCTTCACCTCACCGTCGGTCGGCTCCAGCGCGCGCGGGTTCGCGAAGGTGTTGTGGGCGTGGATGTCGTTTGAAGTCAGCACGCGGCTCCGGCACGAGGCGACGGACGCGCCGCGGATGGCAACCTCCGCCTCCAAAGGGCGGCCGTGGTGCGGGTTGACGACGGTGAGGATGAGCTGCCGGTCGTGCAGCGTGGCCGAGCCTTGCAGTCCCCAGAGCTTGGCGGGTTTGCCGTTCACGTTCGCCGCGATGTCGGGCGCGTTGAAGATTGTCCGCACAGACTTTCCGCCCCCGTGCGCCGCGTACATCTCGAAGACGTGGAAGTTCGGCGTCGCGACGAACTTCTCCTCGTGCGCGAGGAAGAGCGAGTGGATGGTGTTAATGGTCTGCGCGACGTTCGCCATCGCGACCTTGTCGGCGTGGCGGTTGAAGGTGTCGAGCGTTATCCCCGAGACGAGCGCGTCACGCAGCGTCCCGGGGTAGGCCCAGAGGTAGGTCGCGGGCATCTCCTTCGCCCGCCCGTGCCACGCGCCCCATTCGTCTATGACGAGCTTGACGCGGTGCTTCGTGTCCACGCCGCCCATGATGGCCCAGTGCTCGTTGATGAGCGACTCCATCCGGTCGGCCTTCGCGAGCAGTTCGTACCAACCGGCCTCGTCGTAGTCGGTCGAGGCTTTGCGCGGCGCGTCGATGCCCGCGTAGTAGTGGAGCGCCCAGCCGTAGAGCGAGCCGAGCGCCCGCTCGCCCTTCTCCAAAAGCTTCGTGAAGAACCCGCGCGTCCAGTCCCAGTCGCCCGCGTCCGGCCCCGCCGCGACGAAGTTGAGCTTGAGGCCGTAGCGCGGCACCCACGCCACGAACTTGCGGAACTCGGCGGCGTAGTCCTCGGGCGAGAAGTTGCCGCCGCAGGCCCAGGACTCGTTGCCGACGCCCCAGTACTTCACGTTGAAGGGCGCCGCGTCGCCCGCCGCCGCGCGCATCCGCGAGTTCGTCGTCAGGGCAGCGGGCGCGTTGCAGTACTCGACCCACTCGTAGAAGTCTTTGGCCGGCAGGCTCCGCAGGTTGGCGGCGAGGTAAGGTTCGGCCCCGACGAGTTTGCAGAAGCGCATGAACTCGTTCGTGCCGAAGTGGTTCGGCTCGTAGACCTGCGGGCTGTCGGAGTCTTTGGTCGAGTCGCTGACCCAGAAGTTCGTGCGGCGTGGGCGGGCGCCGCGCGGCCCCGTGCCGTCGCGCCAGTTGTACTGGTCGGCGAAGCAGCCGCCGGGCCAGCGCACCACGGCGGGCTTGATCCTCCGCATGTGCTCGACGAGCGCGGCGCGCACGCCGCCGACGTTCGGTATCTTCGACCCCTCGCCGACCCACACGCCGTCGTAGATGACGCCGCCGAGGTGCTCGATGAAGTGGCTGTAAATCTCCGGCGCGACGGTGCCGACCTGCTCGCCCAGGAGTATTTCGACCCGCGCGTCGGCGGCCCGTGCGCTGCGCGGCGCGAGCAGCGCGGCCGAGCCCGCCAGCGCGCCGCCGATGAACTCACGTCGGTTGATGTTGCGCAATTCAACGCCCCCCGGTTACAGCAAAGAGTTCACGACTGAGCGGGTTAGTGCGCCGAGTTTACCACGCCCCCGGCCGGACGAAACGGAACTTATTTCTTGACAGTGGCGCCCTTTAAAATAAGAATCTCACCGAACGCCCCGCGCCTCTGTTTGATTTGCCAGCTTCAGGGTCGAACCAGATGCCTCCGCCTCAGACCGTCAAGATTTTCTGCTCCTACGCACACAAGGACGAGCCGCTCAGGGAGGCGCTCGACCCGCACCTCGCGCTGCTCCGGCGCCAGGGCGTCGCCACGTTCTGGAGCGACCACGAGATATACGCGGGCTCCGACTGGGCCGCGCAGATCGACCACAACCTGCGCAGCGCGAACGTCATCCTCCTACTGCTGAGCGCACACTTCATCAACTCCAACTACTGCTTCGACGTTGAGCTGAAGCAGGCCGTCGAGCGCCACCTCCGGCGCGAGGCCGTCCTCATCCCCGTCGTCCTTCAGCCCTGCAACTGGGACCGCGTGCGCCTGACCTGCGACGGCGGCGAGTTCGATCTGGGCAAGGTGCAGGCGCTCCCCGCAGGCGCGCGCCCCGTGACCAAGTGGCGCAACCGACAGGAGGCTTTCGACAACATCGCGGACGGCGTGTCGAAGGTCGTCGAGCAGCTCGCGGGCGGCGCGGCCACGTGGGGCGACGCGACCGTCATACGCGACCCGGCGCCCGCCGCGCCCGCCGCGCCCGTCCCCGAGCTGCTCCCGTACCTCTGCGACCGCGCGGCGCAGGAGACTCTGCTGCGCCGCGCCGTCCACAACTGGCGCGCGCGCGGGCTCGCCAAGCGGCCGCTCGTCTGCGTCGTCCACGGCGGCGACGACGAGTCGCTCGACATGTTCAAGCGCCGACTGCACGAGGTCACGCTCCCCGCGTTGCTCTCGGCGCGCGCCGAGGGCGACGACGGCGAGCCGCTCTACGACCCCGTGCTCGGCCGCCTCGACGACCTCTTCGTCCCCGTCCCGCCCTCCTTCATCGAGCCCGAAGTCCCCTTCGACTTCTTACAGGCCGAGGTCGGCGTCCCCGTCGCCGATAACATGTACGCGACCCGCGAAGCGGTGGCCGACGCGCTCTCGTCGAAGGACGTGCCGACGCTCTTCCATTCGCACCTCGCGAGCCGCGACTGGGGCGGCGACGGCGAGCGCATCGTGGGCGCCTTCCTCGACTTCTGGGGGAGTTTGCCGGACGTGAAGGGCGGGCGCGTGCTGAGCTTCCTCTTCTTCAAGTACGGCGGCGGCGCGGGCGGCGCCTCCGCGCGGCTCGCGGAGCTGAACGCGCGCGCCGGGGAGTTCTTCGACTCCCTGGGCGCGCGGCTCGCGGACTTCAAAGGCGCGCACGCCTTCGTCCTCCCGCGGCTCCCTTCAATCGCGCTGGGCGACGCCGAGACGTGGGTGCGCAGCCGCGAGCACTTCCGTAAGCTCTGCCGCAACCACCCCCTCTACTTCTGCAACGTCGAGCGCGCCGTCGCGGAGATCGAGAAGCTCTACCCCGACCCGCTGACGCGCATCCCTCTGGAGCGGCTCGCGCCGCAACTCCACGCCGTCATCACCAACCACAGGTGCGGCGCGGCCGGCACCGCCGCCTGACGCGCCGCACGAGGAGAGAGCGATGTTCCCCTTCTACACCGGTGAGGGACGAGAGCCCGGCGGGCCTTCGCCGCTGCCCTCCCCCGACCGCCGGCGGCTCAAAGACCCCGGGCGCTACCTGCCCGACCCCGCGCTCGTCAAGGCGGTCAACGTGGCGCTGCTCCTCGGCCAGCCGCTGCTCCTGACGGGCGAGCCCGGCACGGGCAAGACGCAGCTCGCCTACAGCGTCAGCCGCGAGCTGGGCTACGGCCGCGCCGCTCCTCTTCGAGACGAAGTCTTCGAGCGTCGCGCGCGACCTCTTCTACACCTACGACACGGTCGCGCGCTTCCAGGCCGTGCAGACCAACCGCTCGCTCGAAGACCGCGACTACCTCTCTTACAACGCGCTCGGCCTCGCCATCCTCTACGCCAACGACTTGGAGGCGGTCGCCGACGCGCTGCCCGAAGGCTTTCAACATCCGGGGCGCGGGCGCCGCTCGGTCGTCCTCATCGACGAGATCGACAAGGCGCCGCGCGACTTCCCCAACGACATCCTCAACGAGGTCGAGCACATGTACTTCAAGGTGCAGGAGCTGGGCAACCGCGAGGTGCGCGCCGCCCGAGGAGTTGCGCCCCGTCCTCATCATGACGAGCAACTCCGAGAAGCACCTGCCCGACGCCTTCCTGCGCCGCTGCGTCTATCACCACATCGCCTTTCCGGGGAAGGAGCAGTTGGCGCGCATCGTCTCCGCGCGCATCGGGCAGTTCACGGAGGGGAGCCCCTTCCTCTCCGACGCGCTCGACTTCTTCGAGCGCGTGCGCAAGCTCGAAGGCTTGAACAAGAAGCCCGCGACGGCCGAGATGCTCGGCTGGCTCCTCTACCTCGCCGAGCGCGGCGCGAAGCCCGGCGACAGGCTGAAGCAGCACGCCGAGGAGGTCAGGGCGAGCCTCGGCGTGCTCGCCAAGGATACGGCCGACCACGCCGCGCTGCGCCCCGCGCTGAACGAGCTGCTTTAGGCCGCGTCGATTTCGCCGAAGAGTCCCCATGAACACGCACGGGCGCATCAACCCCGAAACGCTCAGCGCCTTCCTCGAAGGTCTCCCCGACCTTCTGGAGAGCCTGCGCGCCGAAGGGTACGGCCTGGGGACGCGCCAGCACGTCGCCGCGCACGAGTTGGTCGGCTCGCTCTTCGCGCGCGGCGGGCTGCCGCCGACGCTCCTCGAACTCGACGAATGGCTCGCACCGCTCATCTGCTTCACGCCCGCGCAGCAGGAGGACTTCCGCGAGAGGTATCTTCAATGGCTGGTCGCGCGGCGGCTGGTCGGACAGGAGGAGTTGCCCCCGCCCCCGCCGTCCGTCACGGTTCCCGCGCCGCCGCCGGTCACGCCGCCGCCCCTCTGGGAAAGAGTCGCCCGCCGTCTCTCCGCACACAGACGGCCCCTGCTCGTCACCTTCTCGGCGCTCGTCGTCGCGGCGGCACTCTTCGCCGCCTACTACTTCGTCAAGGCTTACTTGCGGGGCGAAGACCCGACGCAGGTCGTCGTGCTCGACCCGCCCGTGCCCGACCCCACGCCCATCCCCGTGCCGCCCGACGACGTTGAGGTGACACTCCTTCCGACGACAACGCAGCAGCAGGACGTAGGTGTCGCGTGGGACGTAGATAAGCCCGAGGGCGGCAAGACTCAAGCGGACGACCTCTCACAGACAGTGTTGAATCGACCCTCCGCCCCCGGCCGGGTTCTGGGTGCGCAACTTCCCCGCCGTCGTCGCACTCATGCTGACGACGCCTTTCGCAGCGCTGGGGCTATGGCAAGTCCTGCGGCGCAGGCGGCGGCGCAGGGACGCCGAGAGCTGGCGCGGCGCGCGCCCGCGCTACGACAAGATTAAGGTGCGCGGCGCGCGCGAGCGCGTCTTCCAGAGCGCGGCGCTGCGCCCCATCGCGCGCGGCCTGCGCCACTACCTCAGCGTCGAGTCGCGCCAGTTGGACGCGCGCGCCACGGTGCGCGCCAGCGCCGGGCGCGGCGGCCTGTTCACGCCCGTCTACGGCCGGCGCCGGACGCTGCCCGAGTACCTCGTCCTCATCGACCGCGTCGGCTTCGGCGACCAGCTCGCGCAGTTCAACGCCGACATCGTCGCGCGCCTCTCCGAGCACGATGTCTACCTCGACACATACTATTTCCACGGCGACCCGCGCCGCTGCCGCGAGGGCGGGGCCGACTCGCCGCAGCTCTCTCTGAGCGACCTCGCCGCGCGACACCCGGACCACTACCTCATCATCTTCAGCGACGGCACGGGCCTTCTGAGCACGACGACGGGGAGGCCCGAGCCCTTCGTCGAACAGCTCCTCTACTGGCGCGGGCGCGCGCTGCTCACGCCCGTCCCGCGCCTCGAATGGGAGTACCGCGAGTGGGCGCTCGAACGCGAGGGGCTGAAGGTTCTGCCCGCGAGCATCGACGGCCTGCGCCTTTTGGTCGATGCCGTCAGCACCGTTGGCCGCTCGACGCGCGCGCCCGGCTTCGACGAGACGCCGCCCTACCCCGACATCCTCCGCGAGCAGCCCTCGCTCTGGAAGGAGCGCGACGCACCGTCCCCGTCCCAGACGCGCAGGCTCGTCACGCACCTGCGCCGCTACCTCGGCCCTGAGGGCTTCGAGCTGCTCTGCGCCTGCGCCGTCTACCCGGTCATGCAGTGGGGCGTGACGCTCTTCCTCGCCTACGAACTGCTCGGGCGCCACAAGGTTGAAGAGGTGCTGCCGAGACTCCTGCGCCTCCCCTGGTTCCGCAACGGGACGATGCCCCAATGGCTCCGGCGCACACTCGTCCGCGAGATGCCGCGCGCGCGCCGCCGCCTCGTGCGCGAGAGACTGGAACACCTTCTGCTCGCCTTCCTCGAAACCCCGGAGCAGGGTCTGCGTCCGCGCTTCGCGGAGGAGCAGGCCGCGCAAGAGGAGGCCGCACACGCTTCCCTTATAACGCGCCTGAGCGAACGGTTCGCGGCGTGGCGTCGGAGCCGGCGCCTGAGCCGCAGACTCGAACAGGCCCCCGCGCGCAGCCCGCTCGCCGAGCCGGTCTTCCTCAACTACATCACGAACAACCAACACGCCGAATCCCTGCCCGAGCCCGTCCGCAACAGACTCTTCCGCCGCGGCGTCGCCGCCTTCGGCCTCCGTCTCGCGCCCGCCGCCGCGCTCGTCGCCGTCGCAGTCCTCACCGGACTCTTCCTCCTCCTGCTCGAACGCCCCGTCGATGACATCTACACGCCCGGCTTCCCCCCCGACCTCATGTCGCGCCTGCTCCCGCGCCCGCCCGAGCAGACGATCGACCCCGACTTCACCTACACGCCGACGACCGTCCAGCGCGGCCAGACCGTCGAGATCACTGTGCGAGCGGTGACGCCGGGCGAGTACGATTTAAGCGAGATGAGCCTCTCTCCGGCCAGCCCCGATAGCAAGATCACGTCGATGGCCATCGACGCTGGCCGCGGGCTTTCATACTCCGCCCTCAACCAGAACAGCGACTCACTCAAAGCCTCCGTCACCATCGCCCCCGACGCGCCGCTCGGCGAGGCCCAACTCCTCCTCTATGACAGCCCACGGCTACGGCTCCGCGCCTCTCTCTTCATCACCGTCGCTACGGCCCCGCCGACTCAATGTCCGACCATTCGATTAAGCAGAGCCAGCGGTGCCTGGGACACCGTCACGGCCAGTATCAACGGCGCGCAGAACTACCCCGTCTCCTATACCTGGAGCACGGAGGGCGTGTTGGTCGAGGAGGGCCAGTTCACGCGGGTGTTTCGTGTCATGAACTACAATCCCGAATCCGCCCCGATACGTGTAACCTTAACTGTCGGCGGGCTGCCCGCGGGCTGCCCGAACGTCGCGACCTACACCCTTGCAGGCGGCAGAGCCACGCCGACGCCGACGCCCACCTCCGTACCCGCGTTCACCGTGTCGGTCGAGCCGCAGAGCGTCACGGTCTGCCCGAGCAACCCGAAGCTCAACGACCCGCCGGACTCCACGGTGAGCGTCACCGTACGCACGACCATGATGATTGACGTGACGGTCAACGACGGGAAGCTCAGCTCGCGGGGCGTCAGCCGCGCCAACTACCCGGTGTACGACTGGAACCTTTCCGGCATGGCCCCGGGGACTTACACCGTCACGGCGCGGCCGGCCGCCGCCGCCGCCCAGGCCGGGACATCGAGACAGGGCATCACCCAGACGGTTACGGTCAAAGGCTGCCCCGCCTCCGACAACTTAGGAACTGTGACTATCAAGCTCTCCATTCCGAATGCGATAGTCAGCGTCGATGGTGTTATTGTGGGGCAATCTGACGCGGACGGCCGACTTCTCGTTAAACTTCCCCTCGGCACTCATGAAGTAATGGTGAGTAAGGCCGGGTATCTTTCCAAGACAGTAGAAATCATGGTTTCCGCTTCATCGAACGAAGTAAATATTTCATTGAGGCCGTCTCCTTGAGGTCCCCCCGGACGGTTGGGTCGGTTGAGGGTGGCGCTGAAAGTCAGGCGGGCGCGGACTTATTTCAAGTCCGCGCCCGCCTCGCTGCGACAGCAATCCTTTAACGCTTACGCCCCGGCCATGTCGGCCTCGTCCATGTCGAAGTTGGCGGAGACCTTCTGCACGTCGTCGTGGTCTTCGAGGGCCTCCATCAGCTTGATCATCTGGCGGGCTTCGGCGCCTTCGAGCTTCTTGTACTCCTTCGGCACCATCTCGACCTCGGCGACCTGCGGCTCGACGCCGGCCTGCTTGACGGCTTCGAGCACGGCGTCGAAGTCGTCGGGCGCGGTGATGACCTCGAAGCTCTCGCCGTCATCGCGCAGGTCTTCGGCGCCCGCGTCGGTCACGATCTCGAACAGCTCGTCCTCGGGCTTCGCGTCCTTCGCGACGACGATGTAGCCCTTCTTCTCGAACATCCAGTTGACCGCGCCGGCCGTGCCGAGGTTGCCGCCGTTCTTCCCGAAGATGTGACGAATCTCGGCGACGGTGCGGTTGCGGTTGTCCGTCATCGACTCGACCATCACGGCGACGCCGCCGGGGCCGTAGCCCTCGTAGGTGATCTCCTCGTAGTTGACGCCCTCCTCGGCGCCGGTGCCGCGGCGGATGGCGCGCGCGATGGTGTCGTTGGGCATGTTGGCGCCCTTGGCGTCGGAGACGGCCTTGCGCAGGCGCGCGTTGGCGTCCGGGTCGCCGCCGCCCGTGCGCGCCGCGACCGAAATCTCCTTAATCAGCTTGGTGAAGACCTTGCCGCGCTTGGCGTCCAAAGCGCCCTTCTTGTGCTTGATAGTGTGCCACTTCGAGTGTCCCGACATCTTGATGAGTTCCTTGGCTGAGTTTGTATGTTGAAGCGGGTCGGGAATATACCACACCCCGCGCGCGACTTGTACTCGCGGCCCCGCCGCCCTAGCCCCCGGCCGCCAGCCGCAGAAGGTCCGCCGCCTTCGCCCCCGCCGCGCGCACGACCTTCGTTTTAGCGGTGTGGCCGCCGACGACCTCGACCGAGCCCGCGGAGACCCCGAGCCGCCGTGCGAGGAAGCGCGTCAGCTCCGCGTTGGCCGCGCCCTCGACGGGCGCCGCCGCCACGCGCACCTTGAGCGCGCCGCCGTGCTCGCCCGCGACGGCGGTCTTCGACGCGCGCGGCACGACCCGCACCGCGAAGACGAGAGCGCCGCCCTCTTCCCTGTGGCCGATCACCACTTACATGCGGAGCAGCGTGGCGAAGACGGCGCGCTGCAAGAGGTCGAGCAGAAAGAGGACGACGAGGGGCGAGAGGTCGAAGAAGCCCATCGGCGGGATGACGCGGCGGAACGGCCCGAGCACCGGCTCGGTCGCGCGGATGAGGAAGTGCAGCAGACGGTTATGCGGGCTCACCACCGACAGCACCTACAAACCGTCGTCGCGACAGCCACCACCGGTGATCGACAACCACGGCAAGGCCACCGTGGCGTGGGTGGAGGTCGAGCGGATCCCCACACCCGAGGGCCTCGTCTACGGCCGGGTCCAGAGCGCCACCGCACGGGGCGGGGGAGCCTGGGCTCCGACGGAGCTCTACCGCGGCGTGCCGGGTGCCTACGCCGGGAATGTCTCCCTCGCCACGTCGCCGGAGGGTGAGCTGCTGGTCGCGATCACCATCGGCGGTTCGGGCGAGCAGCTGTGGACCCGGCGGCGGGCCCCCGGCGGTGCGTGGGCGGCTCCGGTCGCGGCGTACGTGCCCTCGCCGGCAACCGACCTCCAGGCGCCGATCGCGGCGGTCGGTCCGGACGGGAGAGGGGTGGTCCTCCAGGAGACATTCACCCAGACCGGCCCGCAGAGCTACGCCACCCAGCATCTCCTCGTGCTCGAGGACGGCCTGGGGGGCGGCTGGCACACCGAGACCGTCTCGGATCCGGTGGACACGACCGGTGTCGGCCTCCTGACCCGCCCGGGCCTCGTCGTCGGACCGAAGGGTGACATCGCCGTGGGGTGGCAGTTCGCGACACTGGATCCGCGTGGCCTCCCCGCGACCGTGCGGCACCGTCTGCCGGACGGCCGGTGGTTGGGTGCGACGAGCCTGGGCCAGTTCTCCACCGAGCCGCTGCTCGCCGTCGACCCACGCGGACGGATGCGCGCCCTGTGGTCCCAAGGCACGTGGTACGTCGACCACGTCAACTGCTGCCGCGCGTTGAAGTCGAAGCGCCTGCCCTGAGGCTGGGGCCGCGGCACGTCGTCAGGGAACGTCGTCAGGGCACGGGATCGAGGTGCACCGTGACGTTCCGGTCGGAGGTCATGAAACACCCCGCACAGGTCGCCGGCGACCTGGTCGCAGCCGGTCCAGAGCGGGGACTGGGGCTGGGTGCTGCCGGCGTAGGAGACCTGCAGCGTGATCGTCGCCGAGCTCGTTTCCAGGAGGCAGGGCGAGAGCTGGCTGATCTGGCAGGTACTCGGCGACGCGTTCCCGTTGGTCACGGTCACCGTGGCGCCGCCCGGGATGACCGGGTGGAAGGTCGAGAGCGTGTGCGCCTGCACCACGAACATCGGGCTCACAGTGGCGGCCGCGGTGAGGGTGACGGTGCAGGTGTCGGTCCCGCTGCACCCGCCGCCGGACCAGCCGGCGAACGTCGAGTTGGATCCGGCGGCGGCGGTCAGCACCACCTGGGTGCCGTGGTCGCACCGGCGCTGGCCGTGAGCCCGGTGGCCGTCCATCGGACGGTCACCTTCTTGCCGGTGCCCTTCTTGAGGGTGACCGGGAAGGTCGCGACGACCCCTGGCCCGTCGGTCTCGGTGACGGTCGCGTCGCCGATAGAGACCTTGGGTCCCTTCGGCTTCGCGAGGGCTTCCGCCGACCCGACCGGGGCGACGACCGTGAGCAGGGCCAGCAGGATGGACAGCAGCCCGAGAACCGCCGCCGGACGGCGGGTAGGCATCCACGCACACTATTCGCAGGTCACGGGCCCTGGCATGACCCGATGGGGCCATCGGTGCTCCTCCGGCCGGGACACCGACACCGACCCCTGCCGAGGTCGCCGCGCTCCGGCAGAACCCCGCTGCGCGGCTCCGCCTGCCCGGCTAGCCTCGCTCGGTGCTTCCAGACGGCTACTCGTTCCGCCCCTACGAGCTCGACGACGCGGCCGCCCTCGTCGCGGCGTACGACCGCAACAGGGAGCATCTCGGGCAGTGGGACCCCGACCGTCCGGCGGAGTTCTACACCGTCGAGGGGCAGCGGAAGGAGGCCGCAGAGCGGCTGAAGCTGCGGGAGCAGGGGCTCTTCGCGCTGTTCGTCATCGTGGGGCCGGGCGGTGAGCCGGTCGGCCGGGCGAACATCCAGAACATCGTCCGCGGCCCGATGCAGAGCGGCGTGCTCGGCTACTGGGTCGACCGGGACCACCTACGGCGCGGGCTGGCGACGGCAGCGGTGGAGTACCTGTGCGAGCGGGGCCTCGAGATCGGGCTGCACCGCCTCGAGGCCGGCACGATGGTGTCCAACGTCGCCTCGCAGGGCGTGCTGCTGCGGTGTGGCTTCGAGCAGTACGGCGTGGCCCCGAAGCTGCTGTTCCTCAACGGCGCGTGGCGCGACCACGTGCTGTTCCAGAAGGTGCTGCACGACCGACCGCTCGCCGACGGTTGAGCCGTGGCCCGCAAGGAGCGCGTCAGCGCCGCCGACCTGCACACGGCGTTCGGGACGACCGAGGCGGACCTCGCCCTCAACACGCAGGGCCGCCTGGCTCAGAGCCAGCGCCGCCGACTGCTCCGCATGGCCGCGGTGAACGTCGGGCTCACGCTGCTCCTCATGGGCGGGCTGCTCTGGATCCTGCTCGGCCCCGCAGTCCACCCCATCCAGTGGTGGCGCTGGCTGCTGGTCGCCGCCCTGGAGCTCGCCCTGCTGGTCGTCGGCGCCGGCTGGGTCCGCAAGCTCACGGTCGCCGCGAAGGACGGCGCGGTGGTCCTCCACTCCGGCCCGATCAACGCGTTCGTCCGCCGCGGCAAGCGCGTCGGCGTCGCCGGTCTCACCTACAACCTGCCCATCCCGCTGAACCGCCTGGTCCAGGGAGCGACGTACGACGTCTACGTGGTCGAGCTGCCGGCGATGATTGTGGCGATGGTGCCTACCCCTCCCGATCCTCGGAGCTGACCCACGCCGGATGCTCCTTCTTCGCCCAGCGCCGACTGACCCGACCCGTCCGCATCCCCTCGCGGGCCTCGGGGTCGCTGATCGCGAACCAGATGTGGCCGAGCACCAGCAGACCCAGCCCGAGCGCGAACCAGTCGTGCACGAACGTCGCGCCGGTCCGCCAGGCGAGCCGCGCCAGTCCGGTCCAGAACATCAGCGTCCCGGTGCCGAGCAGCACCACGATCGAGCCGGCCGTGAGGGCGGCGTTGAGCTTCTGGCCGGCGTTGAACTTGCCGACCTCGAACGAGCCGTCGCGCCGGTTCTTCGACCGCAGCCAGCGCCAGTCCTCCCGGGTGAACCGGTTCAGGACGCCGAGGTCGGCGCGGTACGCCGACGACAGCGAGCCCGAGCAGCAGCGGCGCCGCCAGCGCGTAGCCGGCCCAGACGTGGACCAGCTCGACGGTGTGCCGGTGGCCGACCGCCAGCGAGACCGGGCCGTAGTAGAGGACGAACGCCGTCACCAGGCAGGCCCCCATCAGCAGCCCGGTGGTCCGGTGCACCCACCGCTCGGCCGGGGTGAACCGGCCAGTCGCTCGAGCTCACTCACGGATGGTCCCGTCGATGTCGTAGCCGCGGTGCTCCCAGTAGCCCGGCACCTCGTCCTCGGTGAGCTCGATGCCGGAGAGCCACTTGGTGCTCTTGTAGCCGTACTGCCCGTCGACGTACATCCGCACCGGCCCGCCGTGGTCGTGGCTGACCGGACCGTCGAGCATCTCGAGCGCGACGATCACCCGGGAGCCGCGGGCGTCCTCGAGGCTCAGGCTCTCGGTGTAGGCGCCGTCGAACGATCGGAACCGGACGGCCCGCGCAGACGCGGACGGCCGGGCGCGGTCGAGCAGCTCGGACAGCGGCACGCCGACCCAGTGGACCCCCGGCACCACCCAGCCGGTCACGCAGTGGAAGTCGCTGGTGAACGACGTCTGCGGCAGCGCCCGCAGGTCGGCGAGGCGGTAGGTGGCCGGCTGCGCGACCAGCCCGTCCACCTGCAACCGATAGGTCTTCTCGTCGCGCGGCTCGACCGCGCCGGTGACCGAGTAGAAGCGGAACACCGGCCCCAGGGGCAGCGTGCCCAGCAGGCCGGTCGGGTCGCGCAGCTCGACCGGGGCCAGCCACTCCGAGAGCCGCCGCGAGAACGACGCGCCGCCGACCACGCCGGCGGCGCCGAGGCCGAGCAGCCCGAGGACGACGCGCCGGCCGACCGGGGCGCCTCGCTCCGGCTCCGGATCGCGGCCCATGGCTCAACAGTCGCACCAGCCACCTACGCTGTTACGCGTGTCCAGTGAGCTCGCGGTCGGCTTCGACCTGGACATGACGCTCATCGACACCGTGCCCGGGTTCGCGCGCGGTGCTCCGGGTGCTGGGGGCGGAGCTCGGCGTCGAGTTCCCGGTCGAGGAGCTGACCTCGAAGCTCGGCCCGCCGCTGGACCAGATCGCTGGCGCCGCACCTGCCGCGCCGACCAGGTCGGCCCGGCAGGTGACCGGTTCCGGGCGCTCTACCCCGACCATGCCGTGGCCGACATCCCGGTGCTGCCCGGCGCGCACGAGGCGCTCGCCGCCGTACGCCGCCACCGCGGCCGGGTCGTGGTGGTCACCGGCAAGTACCCGCCCAACGCGCAGCGGCACCTCGACCACCTCGGCCCTCGACGTCGACGTGCTCGAGGGCTGGGTCTGGGGCGTCGGCAAGGCCGAGGTGCTCCGGCGCGAGGGCGTCAGCATCTACGTCGGCGACCACGTGCACGACGTCGAGGGCGCCCGGGCGGCCGGCGCGCTGAGCGTCAGCGTGCTGACCGGCGGCTGCACCCGCGAGGAGCTCGAGGAGGCCGGGACCGACGTGGTGCTCGAGAGCCTCGCGGAGTTTCCCGGCCTGGCTCGACGAGCACCTGCTGCAGACCCGGCTCGAGGCGCTGGAGCGCGACCTCAAGGCGCGGGGGAGCGTCATGGTCGCCTACAGCGGCGGCGCGGACAGCGCGTTCCTGCTCGCGGCGGCGGTCCGCGCGCTCGGGCCCGACCACGTCGTCGCCGCGACCGGCTACAGCCACTCGCTGCCCGAGGTCGAGCGCGACCCGGCCCGCGACTTCGCGACCGGCCTCGGCGTCGAGCTGCTCACGCCCGAGACCCACGAGATGGAGCGCGAGGGCTACCGCGCCAACGGCGGCGACCGCTGCTTCTTCTGCAAGGCCGAGCTGATCGACGTGCTCACCCCGCTCGCGCAGGCGCGCGGCATCGGGACCGTCGCGACCGGCACGAACGCCGACGACGCGGTGGCCGGCTTCCGGCCCGGGCATCCGCGCCGCCGACGAGCGCGGCGCGGTCGCACCGCTGCGCGACGCCGGGCTCACCAAGGCGCAGGTCCGCGAGGCCTCGCGCCGGTGGGGGCTGCCGACGTGGGACAAGCCGGCCGCCGCGTGCCTCTCCTCGCGGGTGGCGTACGGCGTCGAGGTCACGCCGCACCGGCTGGCCCGCGTGGAGCGCGCCGAGGCCGCGGTCCGCGACCTGCTCGCGGCCGACGGCCTGGCCAACCTGCGGGTCCGCGACCTCGGCGACCGCGCCTCGGTCGAGGTCGACCGGGCACTGCTGCCGCTCGCCGAGCACCGGCACGCGGAGCGTCGTGGCCGCGGTGCGGGCGGCGGGCTTCGACGAGGTCGTCGTCGACGAGAAGGGGTTCCGCTCCGGCTCGATGAACGAGCGGCTCGCGTGAGCCCTGAGCACGTGCTCGCCGAGGCGGCCGCCTGGATCTGGTTCCCGCCGGAGGCCCGGACCGTCGACACCGACGAGTTCCTGCTGATCGCCTACCCGGAGCACTTCTCCGACCCGACCGTGGCGCTGCGCTGGGACAGCGACCGACCGGCCGACGAGCTCATCGACGACGTGCTCGACGCCGCGCACGGCCTCGGCCGGGAGTCCGTGAGCTTCTTCGAGCTCGGCGACGCCACCCGGCCACCCGACCTCGAGCCGCGGCTCCGCGAGCGGGGCGCCGAGCTGACCGAGACCCTCGCCGTGCTCGCCCTCGACCTCACCCGCGGCGTACCCGACCTCGACGTGCCGCCCGACCTCGAGGTGCGCCGGGTGACCGACCTCGACGACCTGCGGGCCACCGACCGGATCGACGTCGAGGTCTTCGGCGGCAGCCACGCGGACGAGGAGGCGCTCGCCCGCACGGCGTCGCGGCTCGCGGACGACCACCGCTTCGTCGTGCTCCGCGACGGCGTGCCGGTCGGCGCCGCCGGCCACGTGGTCGCCGGAGAGACCATCCGGCTCTGGGGCGGCGCCGTCGTGCCCTCGGCCCGGCACACCGGCGCCTACCGGGCCCTCCTCGACCGCCGCCTGCGCGCGGGCGTCGAGGCGGGCTGCACGATGGCCCTGGTCAAGGGCCGGGTCGAGACCTCGGCGCCGGTGCTGCTCAGGGCCGGCTTCCGCGAGTACGGCGAGGTGCGGGCCTACCGGCTCGCGCGGGGCTGAGCATGCTGGAGCGAGATCTGGGATCGGGCGACCTCGACCCAGCCGGTGCCCGACGCCGGCTTCGTCGTGGCCACCGGCGTCCTGGCCCTCGTGCTGGTGCTCGCTGCCGGCCACCTGGCCGCGGGTCCGGCTCGGCATCACCGTGGTCCACGAGGCGGGCCACGCGCTGGTCGCCGTCCTCGTCGGCCGCCGGCTCCGCTCGATCCGGCTGCACTCCGACACCTCCGGGCTCACCGTCTCCCGCGGCAAGCCGCGCGGCCCGGGCATGGTCGCGATGCTGGCGGCCGGCTACCTCGCGCCCGCGGTGCTCGGGCTGGTCGCCGCGCTGCTGCTCGCCGACGGCCGCAGCGTCGGGCTGCTCTGGCTGCTCGTCGTGCTGGCCGCCGCGCTGATCCTCTGGGTGCGCAACGGCTACGGGCTCCTGGTCCTGCTGCTCGGCGGCGCCGGCGTCCTCCTGCTGACGTGGTACGGCGACGGCACCGTCCAGTCCGTCGCGGCGTACCTCATCGCCTGGCTGCTCCTCCTCGCCGCACCGCGACCGCTGGTCGAGCTGCTCACCGCGGGCCGGCGCCGCGGCCGGACGTCGGACCCCGACCAGCTCGCCGGGCTCACCCGCGTGCCCGCCGTGCTCTGGATCCTGCTGCTCCTGCTCGCCAACCTGGCCGGGCTGGTCGTCGGCGTCTGCACGCTCGCCCCCGACCTGGTCTGAGCGCCGGAATCGGGTCGAGCGCGGCTCCGGGTCATTGGCTAGGGTTGACGGTCGCGCCCATCCGGCGCCGTAGCAGACGCTGAGAGCGAGAGGTCAGACCGTGCCCACAGGCAAGGTGAAGTGGTTCGACGCCGAGAAGGGCTTCGGGTTCGTGTCCCAGGAGGACGGCCCCGACGTCTACCTGCGCGCGGACGCCCTGCCCGAGGGCGTGACCACGGTCAAGGCCGGCACCCGCGTCGAGTTCGGGATCGCCCAGGGCCGCCGCGGCGACCAGGCGCTCCAGGTCCGGATCCTCGACGAGCCCGCCTCGGTCCAGCGCAACCAGTCGCACGCCAAGCGCAGGACGCCCGACGAGATGGCCCCGATCGTCGAGGACCTGATCCGCCTGCTCGACGGCGTCGGCGAGGCCTACCGCCACGGCCGGCACCCCGACCGCAGCACCGCGCGCCCGACCGCCAAGCTGCTCCGCGCGCTGGCCGACGAGCTCGACCTCTAGCCCGAGCTCAGGGCCGCCGCTGGACCGGCATCGGCTGGGTGTCGATGTCGGCCTGCTGGGCGCGCGCCTGCGCCTCGAGCCGCTGGCGCCGGCGGCCGCGCGGGGCCGTCGAGAGGACGTACGCCGTCCACGCGGCCAGCGCCGCGAAGGCGACGGTCAGCCCGAGCCGGGGCGGGTCGAGCGGGATCGCGATGCCGACGAAGCCGCCCAGCACCCACGCCAGCTGGCAGGTGGTGTCGCTGCGCCCGAACGCGCTCGCCTGCACCCGGGTCGGGATGTCGCGCTGGATGGTCGCGTCGAGGGAGAACTTCGCCAGCGCCTGCGCCAGCCCGGCCACGAGCCCGAGCAGCGCCAGCGTCCACACGCTGTAGAAGAGCGCGGCGAGCAGAGCCGCGGCCGCGCCCATCGAGCAGGGCCAGCACCACGGCCAGCGCCGGCGTGACCCGGCGCAGCGAGCGAGGCGGCGAGGGTGCCGAGCGACCCGGCCGAGGCCGGCCGCGCCGACCACGATGCCGATCATCACGCCCGGCGCCGAACGCGCTGTCCGGGCGCACGTCGGGGTCGCGCAGCAGGAACGCGACGAACATCAGCAGGAAGCCCGACGAGGAACCACGGCCCGCAGTTGGCGCGCAGCGCGAACGCCACCGGGCCGGGGATCCGGGTCCGCAGCCGGCCGCGCCGCGAGGTGCTGCCCTCCTGGCCGCGCCAGGACATCTCGCCCTCGCCCTCGCTGGAGTCGACCGCGGCCGGCAGCCGGATCGCGCAGACGGTGGCGATGACGAACAGCGCGGTCGCGTAGCGCAGCGACCACTCGGGGCCGGCCAGCGCGGCGAGCGCGGCGATGGGCGCCGAGACCGAGGCCCCGACGATGCCCGACAGCGAGACCCGGCCGTTGGCCTTGACCAGCGTGAAGTCGCGGGGGAGCAGGCGGGGTACGGCGGCGGCCCGCGTGACGCCGTACGCCTTGGACGAGACGAGCACGCCGAGCGCGGCCGCGAAGACCAGCGCCGAGCCGCTGCTCGATCGACGACGCGAGCGCCCAGCAGAGGAACGCGCGGACCGCCATCGTCGCGCCGATCGCCCAGCGCCGGCCGTGCGCGAACCGGTCGAGGAACGGGCCGATCAGCGGCGCCACGATCGCGAACGGCAGCATCGTCAGCCCGAGGAACAGCGCGACCTGGTCGCGCGCCTCGCCCGAGGGCACCTGGAAGAACAGGCTGCCGGCCAGCGAGATCGCCACCGCGGCGTCGCCGGCGGTGTTGAAGACGTGCATCTGGATCAGCCGGGGCAGGCCGGACTCGCCGGCGCCCTCGGCCTCCGAGGCGCGGCGGGCCTGGACCACGGTGAACCGGCTGGCGCGCGCGGTGCCGCGGCCCAGCGTGCGCAGCCCGCGCGCGGTCACCTTGGTGCCCGTCGCCACCCCGCGCCCGACCTTGCGGGCCCGGTCGGCCGCCGACACGGACGGCGGCGCGACCGGCACCCCCTGAGGGTGCGCGTCCCGCCAGCGCTGCGTCGTCCTCGTCCACGCACCCATCCTGCCCTGGCGATCGACGCGCCACGACCTCGACCTGACACGACCCGCCGATCAGTCACGCTTGCGCCCGTGAGCACCCTCGGCACCACCGCCGCGCCGCGAGGCCGAGCCGACGCCGCGCTGGTCGCGGCCGCCGACGTCGCCCGCGCCGCGCTGCTCGAGGACGTCGACGCCGCCGACGTCGGCGACCACCTCGGCGCGGCCAACGAGGGCGAGCGGGTGGTCACCCACCTGTTCGCCTGCACCCGCCGGGGCTACGTCGGCTGGCGCTGGTCGGTCACCGTCACCCGCGCCACGCGGCAGAAGGCGCGTCACCGTCGACGAGGTGGTGCTGATCCCCGGCGACGAGGCGATCGTGGCCCCGGCCTGGGTGCCCTACCGCGAGCGGATCCAGCCCGGCGACCTGTCGCCCGGCGACCTGCTCCCGGTCAGCGACGAGGACCCGCGGCTGGTCCCGACGTACTCCTTCGGCGACGACCCGCTCGACACCGACGACAAGGCGCAGATCCGCGAGGTCGCCCAGGACCTCGGCCTCGGCCGGGTGCGCACCCTCTCCGTCGAAGGGCCGCGACCTCGCCGCCCAGCGCTGGTACGACGGCGACGGCGGCCCCGACTCGCCGCTGGCCCAGTCCGCGCCCGCACCACTGCCGCAGCTGCGGCTTCCTGGTCCGCATCGCCGGCCCGCTCACCGACACCTTCGGCGTCTGCGCCAACGGCGACGCCAACGACGACGGCCGGGTGGTCAGCACCGACCACGGCTGCGGCGCCCACTCCGAGGTGCGGCTCGCCAAGAAGCACGAGCCCCAGCCGCTGCCCGACCACGTCTTCGACACCCTCAACGTCGACGAGGTCGAGTCGCTTCTGAGACCGCCGGTGGCTCAGTCCGCGGTGCCGGTCGACGTCGGCCGTGCTCGTCGCGCGCTCGCGCGCGGACGTTCCGGCGCCGGCGGCAGTACTCCAGGCCGAACAGCCCGAGCCCGAAGCCGGCCAGGCAGGTCCAGAGCCACCAGGTGTGCCCGTCGTCCTCGAGCCGGCCGTAGAACGGCAGCAGCGCGACGAAGCCGATCAGCCAGGTGAGCGTGCCGACCTCGATGGTGCGGACGCCGTCCACGTCGAGGGGCTCGACGTCCGCGACGATGAAGGTGCGGTTGCCGATCTCGTGCTGCATCGGCTGGTCGTCGCGGAGGTCCACAGACCACAGGCTAGTCACGTCGCGGCCGGTGCCACGGGTGTATTCCCACGGCGCCCGCGTTCTGCTTGGGTGAGCCGCGTGAGCACCCAGACGACAGCCGGGGGCACGTCCGGCCTCGACGGCTACTTCAAGATCACCGAGCGGGGCTCGACGGTCGCGCGCGAGATCCGCGGCGGCGTCGTCACCTTCTTCACGATGGCCTACATCGTGGTCCTCAACCCGCTGATCCTCGGCTTCGCCGCCGACATCGACGGCAAGTTCCTCGGCGGCGGCGACGCGCCGAACCTCGCGGCCATCGCGGCCGGCACGGCGCTGGTCGGCCGGCGTGCTGACGATCCTGATGGGCGTCGTCGCCAACTACCCGCTGGCGCTGGCCACCGGGCTGGGGCTCAACGCCTTCGTCGCGTTCTCGATCGCCAGCCAGATGACCTGGGCCGACGCGATGGGGCTGGTGGTCATCGAGGGCGTGATCATCCTGGTGCTGGTGCTCACCGGCTTCCGGACGGCGGTCTTCCACGCCGTACCGACCCAGCTCAAGGTGGCGATCTCGGTCGGCATCGGCCTGTTCATCGCGCTCATCGGCTTCGTCGACGCCGGCTTCGTGCCGGCAACGCGCCGACGTCCGTGCCCGTCCAGCTCGGCCGCACGGGCGAGCTGCCAGGGCTGGCCGGTCGTGGTCTTCGGCTTCGGCCTGGCGCTGGTGATCGCGCTGTGGGTGCGCAAGGTGCAGGGGCGCGATCCTCATCTCGATCGTCGTGACGCACGGTCCTCGCGATCATCGTCGAGGCGATCGGCGATCGGCCGGCTTCGGCGCGGCGGCAGCTTCAACCCCAGCGGCTGGGCGCTCACCGTCCCGGAGCTCCCGGCTTCGACGACCTCTTCGACAAGCCCGACTTCGGCACGCTCGGCGAGTTCTCGCTGCTCGGCTCCTTCGAGGAGGCCGGCGTGGTCGCCGCGATCCTGCTCGTCTTCACGCTGATGCTGGCCGACTTCTTCGACACCGATGGGCACGATGACCGCGATCGGCGCCGAGGCCGGCCTCCTCGACGAGGACGGCATCCCGCCGAACACCGAGCGGATCCTGGTCGTCGACTCGATCGCCGCCGCCGCCGGTGGCGCCGCCGGCGTCTCGTCCAACACCAGCTACATCGAGTCGGCCTCCGGCGTCGGCGAGGGCGCCCGCACCGGCCTGGCCTCGGTGGTGACCGGCGTGCTGTTCCTGCTCACCATCCTGCTGGCGCCGCTGGTCGAGGTGATCCCGTCGGAGGCGGCGGTCCCGGCGCTGGTCCTGGTCGGCTTCCTGATGATGCAGCAGGTCAAGGAGATCGACTGGGACGACGTCGAGATCGCCATCCCGGCGTTCCTCACGATCGTGCTGATGCCGTTCACCTACTCGATCACGCGTCGGCATCGGCGCCGGCTTCATCGCCTACGTGCTGATCAAGCGTGGTCAAGGGCAAGGCCGCGCGAGGTGCACGCGCTGCTGTGGCTGGTCGCCGGCGCTGTTCGTCATCTACTTCGCGATCGACCCGATCACCGACTTGCTCACCTGACGCAACCTTTCGGCCGGACCCCGCGTCAAGGTGGGTTGGGCACCGCTACGTATGGTGGGCGGTGCCCTATCAACCTCGTCAGAAGAAGGGTTCGTAATGAGTCATGTTCTCAACCGCGCCACCGTGGCACTGACGGCACTTGCCGTCGCCGCCGGTGGGGCTCTCATCGGGTGCGCCTGCTCAGGCCGCCCCCACCACGTCATCCAGGTCCGCCAGGCCGACCTGATCGCTCCCAGTGACACCGCCGGACGGCGGTGCTCCAGGAGTTCCTCGCCCAAGGTGTGCACCTCAAGACCGACCAACCGCCGCCGGCAGCTACGCGCGCGGCCACTTCCACGTGCGGCGTCCCGCTGTCGCAGGTGCACGTCCGTCGACTACACGTGGTACGGCACCGACGTTCGCGCCGGGCGTCTAGCTACTACATCGACGTCGACGGCGACGGCAAGATCGACGGCGAGCTCCGCGGCGAGCTCGACCTACGGCGGCCAGGACGTGTGGCTGAACCTGGACGCCCAGGACTTCCCGCGACTCCGCGTCCTCGCGGACAACTTCTTCGCCACCGTCGGCACCGTGCACCGGCACCGCCGCGGCGCCCGGCGTCACCGACCCGTGCGGCTCGCTCCGGCGCCGGCGCCAGAGCACGGCACCCTCGACCACTGGGCCAGCGCAGGCTCCAGGCCGCCACCGGCAAGGCCGCCGTCCTGGTCGCGGCGGCTACTCGCTCGCCGACGGCTGTCGGCGACGGCGTCCTGCGCCCAGTCACCTACGGCCCCAACCAGTACGTCTTCACCAACCACGGCCAAGACCAAGGTGAACGGTCGACCGCCGAGGCCAAGCACGCGAAGGTGAAGAAGGCCAAGAAGATCAGGTTCAGCGGCAAGGTCAAGCCGGCGGCGCCCGGCGCCAAGGTCACCCTCGAGGTGAAGAAGAACGGCAAGTGGACCGCCGTCAAGAGCCGGACCCTCGCCGCGGCCGGCAACTTCCGGTTCGGGGCCAAGCCCGACCGGCTCGGCACGCTCCGCTTCCGCGTGACGGTCACCGAGACCAACTCCACCGCTGGCGGCCAAGAGCAACACCGTGAAGGTGCTCGTCACCAGGCAGTAGCACCGCACCAGCACCACACCGACGCGAGCGGCCACCCCACCCGGGGTGGCCGCTCGTTCGTCGTGTCCGCGGTCTACCGGAATAGTTAGCCTGGTAATGAGTTAGGCTAAGTACATGCCCACCGTGGAGAAGGTCGCCCGCACCGACGCCGGACTGGCGTCGGAGCTGCGCATGTCCGTGATGCGGCTGCGCCGCCGGCTCGCCAACGAGCGCGACCCGGCACAACGAGCTGAGCATCTCGGTGATGGCCGTGCTCGGGCGCGCTGTTCCGCCACGGCGAGCTGACCGTCGGCGAGCTGGCCGCCCTCGAGCGGGTGCAGCCGCCGACGATGACCCGCAAGGTCACCTTCCTCGAGGAGGGCGGCTACGTCGCCCGCCGCGCCCACGAGACCGACGGCCGGGTCGTGGTCGTCACGCCTCACCGAGCAGGGCCGGGCGACCCGTCCTCGCCGACCGCAAGCGCCGCGACGAGTGGCTGGCCCGCCAGCTGCGCGACCTGACCCCCGAGGAGCGCGACGTGCTGCGCGCCGCCGCCCCGATCATCCAGACGACTGTCCGAGCAAGACTGAACGAGAGACTAGTGAGCCCCACCTTCCGAGCCCTGCGCAACCCCAACTACCGGCTGTACCTCGCCGGCAGCGTGGTGTCCAACACCGGCACCTGGATGCAGCGCGTGGCCCAGGACTGGCTGGTGCTGAGCCTGCCCGGCACCGGCGGCACCGAGCTCGGCATCACCACCGGGCTGCAGTTCCTGCCGGTGCTGCTGCTCGTCGCCGTACGCCGGCGTGATCGCCGACCGGTTCCCCAAGCGCGCCCTGCTCCAGCTCACCCAGCTGGGCATGGCGGTCTCCGCGCTGCTGCTCGGGCTGATCGCCGTCAGCGGCCACGCCCAGGTGTGGCAGGTCTACGTGCTGGCCTTCGCCTTCGGCATCGGCGTCGGCCTTCGACGCGCCCGGCCCGCCAGTCCTTCGTCTCCGAGATGGTCGGCCGCGACGACCTCACCAACGCCGTCGGCCTCAACTCCGCGTCGTTCAACGTCGCCCGCCTGATGGGCCCGGCCGCGGCCGGCCTGCTGATCGGCGCTGCTCGGCGGCGGCGCCCGGGCCTCGGGCTGGGTGATCCTGCTCAACGCGGCTGTCCTACCTCGCGGTGATCTGCCAGCTGCGCCGGATGGACGCCCGGCTGCTGCACACGCCCGAGCTGCGCGGCCGGGCGCCGGGCGCGCTCCTCGAGGGCGTGCGCTACGTCCGCTCCCAGCCCAAGATGCTGATGATCCTGGTGCTGGTCTTCTTCGCCGGCACCTTCGGCATGAACTTCCAGATCACCTCGGCGCTGATGGCGACCCAGGTCTACGGCAAGGGCGCGGGCGAGTTCGGCATCCTCGGCTCCGCGCTCGCGATCGGCTCCCTGTGCCGGCGCGCTGCTCGCCGCCCGCCGCCCCCGGATCCGGCTGCGGCTGCTGTCGTGGCCGCCACCGGGTTCGGCGTCGCCGAGATCGTGGCCGGGCTGCTGCCGACCTACCTCGCCTTCGCGCTCTTCGCCCCGGTCATCGGGCTTCTGCACGATCACCCTGCTCAACTCGGCCAACGCCACCATGCAGATCGAGTCCGACCCCGCGCTGCGCGGGCCGGGTGATGGCGCTCTACATGACCGTCGTCATGGGCGGTACGCCGCTGGGCTCGCCGGTGATCGGCCTCATCGGCGAGCACCTCGGCGCCCGCTGGACGCTGATCATCGGCGGCGTGCTGGTGCTGGTCGGGGTCGGCGTGGCGCTGCTGGTCTTCCACCGGCTGAGCGGCGCGCCGCGCCCGAACCGTGCCGGCGAAGCGGGCCGAGTCGCCGCCTGAGCCGGGCCGGCGGGCGCCGTCGGGCTTTTGACCCTCCTCAGGGCGGCCTAGTAGGCTCGATCCTCGGTGTCTGGCCCATCCAGACCCCTTGTGCGTGCCCCGCAGCGACGGACTCTCTCGCAGCGGCGGGCCGCATCGACAGGCACAGGCAACAACGCAGTACACCCGTGCCCGGCAAGGCGCCGGGCCGTGAGAGCAGAAGGAAAGGGAACCACCACAGGTGCCCACCATCAACCAGCTGGTCCGCAAGGGCCGCCAGGACAAGGTGTCGAAGAACAAGACGCCTGCCCTGAAGGATTCTCCCCAGCGACGCGGCGTCTGCACGCGCGTCTACACCACCACCCCGAAGAAGCCGAACTCCGCCCTCCGCAAGGTCGCCCGCGTGCGCCTGAGCAGCGGCGTCGAGGTCACGGCGTACATCCCGGGCGTGGGCCACAACCTCCAGGAGCACTCGATCGTGCTCGTCCGCGGCGGCCGGGTGAAGGACCTCCCCGGTGTCCGCTACAAGATCATCCGCGGCACGCTCGACACCCAGGGCGTGAAGAACCGCAAGCAGGCTCGCAGCCGCTACGGCGCCAAGAAGGAGAAGAGCTAATGCCCCGCAAGGGTCCCGCCCCCAAGCGGCCGCTCGACGTCGACCCGGTCTACGGGTCGCAGCTGGTCACCCAGCTCGTCTCCAAGGTGCTGCAGGACGGCAAGAAGCAGGTCGCCCAGCGCATCGTCTACACCGCCCTCGAGGGCTGCCGCGACAAGACCGGCACCGACCCCGTGGTCACGCTCAAGCGCGCCATGGACAACGTGAAGCCGGCCATCGAGGTCAAGTCCCGCCGCGTCGGTGGCGCGACCTACCAGGTCCCGATCGAGGTCAAGGGCACCCGCGGCACCACGCTGGCGCTGCGCTGGCTCGTCGGCTACGCCGCGGACCGTCGCGAGAAGACGATGTCCGAGCGGCTCATGAACGAGATCCTCGACGCCTCCAACGGCCTCGGTGCCGCGGTGAAGAAGCGCGAGGACACCCACAAGATGGCCGAGTCCAACAAGGCCTTCGCCCACTACCGCTGGTGACCGGCCGGCCGGGCCCGAGAGGAACAAAGACCACCGCGTCGGCGTTCTCCAGGGCCCGGTCCGGCACGGCCCGGGCTACCGCACGTCACACCACCAAGGGACTGGAAGACAACGTGGCTGTCGACATCACCACCGACCTGAACAAGGTCCGCAACATCGGCATCATGGCGCACATCGACGCCGGCAAGACCACCACCACCGAGCGCATCCTCTTCTACACCGGTATCAACTACAAGATCGGTGAGGTCCACGAGGGCGCGGCCACGATGGACTGGATGGAGCAGGAGCAGGAGCGCGGCATCACGATCACGTCCGCCGCGACGACCTGCTGGTGGAAGGACCACCAGATCAACATCATCGACACCCCGGGCCACGTCGACTTCACCGCCGAGGTCGAGCGCTCGCTGCGCGTCCTCGACGGCGCGGTCGCGGTCTTCGACGGTGTCGCCGGCGTCGAGCCGCAGACCATGACCGTCTGG
>CAVSDM010000014.1:0-19949 GCA_963726735.1 uncultured Acidobacteriota bacterium | reverse complement strand
AAAGCCTTAAGGATTCGAGATTTCAAATTTGAAATCTCGAACCTATCGAAAGAGGACGGCGACGCGAGTAAATAGAACTCGCGTCGCCGTCCTCTTTTTCTACTTTGACAGCCTTACGGTTTCGGCTTCGGCGCCGGGGGCGTGGGCTGCGGCGTGGGCTCGTCGTCCTGCTCGATGACGCGGACCTTGCCGCTCAGGCGCTCGAAGTCCGTGAACCTGATGCGCATGCGGAGGTGGACGGTCTGGCCCGACTTGAAGTTCAGCTCGTCGTCCGCGTAAGAGTAGGTCGGGAACCAGTACTTGCCGTCGATCTGCTCGCGGTAGGTCTCGAACGTGGGGAAGCGCTGCTCGAACTCGGGCACGCCCTTGCCGCGCGACTTGACGATCTGGAAGTCCTCGTCGTCCACCCAGATGCGCCCCTGGAAGAAACGCTGGGGCGGCTTCGACTTCTTGAGCGTGGCCAGCCGGCGCGCGTCGGACAGAACCTTCGGCGTCACGTCGAAGACGTGCGTGTCCAGCTCGTCGAGCTTCTCCTTGCCGACGTAGGCGAAGTCGTACTCGTGCAGCTTCGTGTACTCCAGCGCGAACGACTGGACGCCGCCGAGGTCTTCCAGGTCCTCGGCCGTGATCTGAATCTCGGACATCGTCGGGACCGGGAACTTGAGAATCTTCTCGAAGCGGTTGCCGCTGTCGTCGAAGACGAAGCGCGAGACGCGGAGGTACTCGCCCGAAATCTGCCCGCCGAAAGCGATGGTCTGGATGATGGCCTCGCGGCGGAAGCCGTACTCGTTGAGCGCCTTGCGGAACTCGGCCTCCTTCTGCGTGAAGGCGCGGATGATGCCCTCCACGTCCACGGGCGCGCCCGAGCGGTTGACGACCGCGGGGCCGGCGGAGACGGGCGTGGCGGTCGGCTTCTGCGCGGCGGCCGGGCCGGCGCAGAGCAGGGCGGCGAGGACGGGGAACAGAACTCTTCTCATATAACTCTCTTCTGAACTTCAGGGGTTAGACGTGCGAGGCATTCGAGTCAGGGATAAAACGCCCGCCGAGCAACCCTTTCGATGCGGGGCCGCAGTCCAAAGTTGCAGGGAAAGATCCCTGCAACTTTGGACTGCGGGAGAGCGAATCAGCCGACGAACTCGGCCTCAACGCGGTGCGGGATGACGCCGCGCTCGAACCCTTCGTCAAGCAGACGCTGGACGGCGCGCCGGCCGCGCTCGGTGTAGTCGAGCGTGAGCTGGTTGACCCACATCCCGACGAAGCGGTCGGCCAGTTCCGGGTCCATGTCGCGCGCGAACTGCATGGCGTAGGCGAGCGCGTCGCGGCGGTTGTCGAGCGAGAACTGGATCGACCGGCGCAGGTAGTCCGAGACGCGCCGGACGGTCTCCGCGCCGAGGTCGCGGCGGATGACGTTGCCGCCCATCGGGAGCGGCAGCCCCTCCTTCTCCTTCCACCACTCGCCGAGGTCCACGACCTTCTGGAGCCCGAGCCTTTGGTAGAAGAGCTGCCCCTCGTGGATGAGGAGGCCGGCGTCGGCCTCGCCCTTCTGCACGGCGTCGATGATCTGGTCGAAGGGGACGACCACGTACTCGAACTCGGGCTGGAGTATGCGTAGCGCGAGGAAGGCGCTCGTCATCGTGCCGGGCACGGCGACCTTCAGGTTCTTGATCTCTTCGACCGTGTACGGCTCGCGCGCGACGACGATGGGGCCGTAGCCCTCGCCGATGGAGGCGCCGTGCGGGAGCAGGACGTACTTGTCGGAGATGTACGCGTAGGCGTGGAAGCTGACGGCCGTCACGTCGTAGACGCCGCGCGTCGCCTTCTCGTTCAACGTCTGGATGTCTTCGAGCGTGTGCTCGAAACGGATGTCGCCCGTGTCGATCTTGTTCGTCGCCAGCCCGTAGAACATGAACGCGTCGTCCGAGTCCGGCGAGTGCGCCACGGTGATGGTGCGTGTCTCTGTTGCTGTCGTCATGAGTCCTCTAAAATAAATTGACCGGGGCGGCGGGCCTGAGTCTGAGGCCCGCCATCCCGTTCTAAAATCTCAAACCTTTGGTGTCCCGCCGCGCCCTTGTTCGATGATGTCGATGAGGACGTTGAGGCGCTGGTCTGTGTGCGTCTGCGCTTCCGCCAACTCCTTCATCTGCACGGTCAGCTCTTTTTGCGCCTTGCTCAGGTCTGCCTGAGCCTGTCTGAGTTCGGCGGCGGTGTTGTGGAGGTGGATTGCGGCCGTCTCAAGCTGACTGGTGCGCTCCTCAGCCATTTCCTGCGACCGGCGCATCCGCTCCATGCCTTCAGCGAAGCTCTCCTGCTGCCTGATGATGAACTCCATGACCCTCTGAATCTCTTCGTTCGTCATGCGTAACTCCTCATTTCAAGAGCCATCGGGCGATGGTTGTCACGCGGGCCGAAGTCCGCGTGGGCGGAGGCGAATTCGTCAGGCGGCGGCCGGTTCCTCGACGCGGTTGTAGAGGGTGTCGCGCTCGACGGCTTCGAGGCCGGCGTCTTCGATGAGGGCGACGATCTCCTGCTTCGACATCTTGACCTCGCCGTTCGACTCGACGGAGTAGCTCTCGGAGAGTTCGCCGCCCTCGGTGATGGTGCCGTCGAGGTCGTTGGCGCCGTAGTGGAGCGCGACCTGCCCGAGCCGCTTCCCTAACATCACCCAGTAGGACTTGATGTGCGGGAAGTTGTCGAGCATGAGGCGCGAGACGGCCATCGTCTTCAGGGAATCGACGCCCGTCGGCCCCGGCAGGTGCGCGAGCTGCGAGCCGGGCGGGTAGAAGGCTAGCGGGATGAAGCACTGGAAGCCGCCCGACTTGTCCTGCTGCTCGCGGAGCCGCACGAGGTGATCGACGCGGTCCTCGATTGATTCGATGTGGCCGTAGAGCATCGTCGCGTTCGTCTTCAGCCCCGCCGCGTGCACCTTGCCCGAGAGGTCGAGCCAGCGCTGCGCGTCCGTCTTGTGCGCGCAGATCATCGAGCGCGTCGGCTCGCGGAAAATCTCCGCCCCGCCGCCGGGGCACGAGTCCATCCCGGCCTCCCGAAGTTTCGAGATGACCTCTTCGTCGCTCATCTTGTAGAAGCGCGCGAAGTGGTCTAGCTCGACCATCGTCCACGCCTTCAAGTGGAGCTGCGGGTACTTCGCCTTGAGCGAGGAGAGCAGGTCGGTGAAGTACGAAAACGGCAGCTTGGTGTTCAGGCCGCCGACGATGTGCAGCTCGGTCGCGCCCTCTTTGACGGCCTCGCCCGCGATGCGCAGAGAGTCTTCGATGTTGTGCGTGTAGGCGTCGGGCTGCCGCGGCGTGCGGAAGAAGCCGCAGAACTTACAGTCGGCGTAGCAGACGTTGGTCGGGTTGAAGTGCCGGTTGACGTTGTAGTACGTCACGCGCCCGTGCAGACGCCGCCTGACCGTGTCGGCCAGACGCCCGAGCGCCGGCACGTCGTCGGTCGCGAACAGCGCGAGCCCTTCTTCAAAACTGAGCCGCCCGCCGGCCTCCACCTTCTCCGCGAGTTCGTTGAGTCTGGGGTCGTGTGAAAATTCCATAGTCTTAAAGTCGGTTAAGAAAAGCGGCGCCGCCGAACGTGGCGAGCAGGATGACGCTGACGAAGGCGTTCGTGGTGAAGAACGCGGCGTTCAGTCGGCTCAGGTCGTCGGCGCGCACGAGCGAGTGCTGGTAGACCAGGAGCGCGCCCGTCGCCGCGACGCCCGCGACCGCCGCCGCGCCCAAATGCGTCAGAAAGTATAACCCAACGAGCGCCGCGAACGCCCCGGCGTGCAGGAGGCGCGACACCCACAGCGCGCGCGCCACGCCGACGCGCGCGGGGACGGAGCGCAGGCCCGCCCCGCGGTCGAACTCGAAGTCCTGGCACGCGTAGAGCACGTCGAAGCCCGCCGTCCACAAAAGCACCACGAGCGAGAGCAGCAGCGGCACCGGCGAGTCTATCGCCCCGCGCACCGCCACCCACGCGCCCGTCGGCGCGATGCAGAGGCACCACCCCAGCACGACGTGCGAGAGCGACGTGAAGCGCTTCGTGTAGGAGTAGAGCAGCACCGAGCCGAGCGCGATTGGCGAGAGCAGCAGCGTCAGCCGGTTGAGCATCAGCGACGCGAGGAAGAAGAGCGCGGCCGAGGCGACGGTGAACGCCCAGACGAAGGAGACCGAGAGCTGCCCCGAAGGGATGGCGCGCGCGGCCGTGCGCGGGTTGGCCGCGTCGATGTGGCGGTCGGCGATGCGGTTGAAGGCCATCGCCGCCGAGCGCGCGCCGACCATCGCCAGAGTAATCCAGAGCGCCTGCCAGAGGGTCGGGAGCCCCGTCGCCGTGAAGCCGCGCGCCGCCAGCAGCGCCCCGAGGAAGGCGAAGGGCAGCGCGAAGAGCGTGTGCTCGATCTTGATCATTTCGAGCGTCGTGCGGATGTTGCTCGCGGCGGTGTTCATCTCGGTCTGAAAGGTAGGCAAACGTCGGGCCGGTTCGGGGCCGAAATTCCGTGCGTGACGCGGGCCGAAATACTGAGTTTTTCGACGAGGGCGCTGGCAAAATGCCAAACGCCGGCCATCCCGGGTGGCTTTACGCCAAAGCCTTCAGCGCGGGTTCCAGTAGTCGGGCGACTCCTTCATCGAGGGGTCGGGGCGCTCCATCCAGCGCTCGGGGCGGTGGAGGTCGATGAAGCCGAACTTGCGGTACAGCTCGTGCGCGTCCTTCGTCGCCAGCACCCATCGGCGGAAGCCCTGCAACTCCGGGTGACTAAGGATGACCTCCATCAGCCACTTCGACAGCCCGCGCCCGCGGTGCGCCTCCAGCACGAACACGTCGGCCAGCCACGCGAACGTCGCGTAGTCCGTGACGACGCGCGCGAACCCGACCAGCTCGTCGCCGCGGTAGATGCCGAAGGGGAAGGAGTTCTCGACCGCCTTCCGCACGACCTCCAACGGCCGCCCCTTCCCCCAGTAGCTCTCCTCGGAGATGAAACGGTGGATGACGGAGAGGTCGAGCCTCCCGCGCTCGGCGCTTATCGTGTACTCGTCTTTATGCCATTCACTCATCACTCAACACCCTTAACTCCTCTTCGCCCTTCCAGCGCGTGCCCGTCGGGTGCGGGATGCCGAACTGGTCGAGGAGGCGGAAGACGAGGTGGTCTACAAGCTGCTCGATGGTCTGCGGGCGGTGGTAGAAGCCGGGGCTCGCGGGCATGACGCGCGCGCCGGCGTGCGCCAGCCGGAGCATGTTCTCGATGTGGATCGTGTTGTAGGGCGTCTCGCGCACGACGAGGAC
Organism: uncultured Acidobacteriota bacterium; assembly: GCA_963726735.1. Lineage (GTDB taxonomy): Bacteria > Acidobacteriota > Blastocatellia > Pyrinomonadales > Pyrinomonadaceae > QHXN01. Next base: position 14,678 of record CAVSDM010000014.1, on the reverse strand, counting down.
GAGGCGGCGCCCCTCCTTCAACGTCACGTCGGCCGCGCGGTGGATGAGGTTCGTCACCGCGCCCGAGGCGATGGCCCCGAGCGTGCCCATCGAGCAAGGCACCACGCACATCCCGACTTGCGGGTGCGAGCCCGAAGAGGGCCTCGCCGCCATGTTGTCGAGCCGTTGGAACTGGATGAGCCTTGAGTCTTCGGGGAGCCCGACCCACTTGTTGATTGCGCGCGCGTCGCCCGGCTCGATCTTCACCCCCATCTCGACGCGCGCGACGACGAGCGCCGACTGCGACATGATGAGGTTGATGCGCTCGACCGCGCCGCTCGCCGCCATGTGGACGAGCGTGCGGTGCGCGTAGATCGAGCCGGAGGCTCCCGTGACTGCGACCGTCAGTTCCATCGTGTTACGTCACGTCGAATCTTAAGGGTCGCGCCGCGCGCGCGCAAGCGTGCCGGTTTCAGGCTATCCGGACGGGAATGCTAGACTCTGGCCGAACGCTGAAAGCCGAAAGCCGACTGCTCATCAACCGATGGATTTAAGAGAACTCGAAAGGCTGCTGCGCGCCTTCAAGCAGGGCGAGCTGGACGACGCGGAGGCGGCGCGGCGCATCTCGAACCTGCACTTTGAAGACCTCGGGCACACGCGCGTCGATCACGCGCGCGCCGCGCGGCAGGGCTTCCCCGAAGTCGTCTTCGGGGCGGGGAAGACGCGCGCGCAGGTCGTCGAGATCGTCGAGGCGCTCGCGCGGCGCGCGCCAAACCTTTTGGTGACGCGCACCGACGAGGGCACTTACGGCGAAGTCCGCAACGTCTGCACGGAGGCCGAGTGGCACCCCTCGGCACGCATGATTCGCGTCCTGCGCGACCGCACGGAGCGCGGCGCGGGAACGGTGTTGGTCGTCACCGCCGGCACCTCCGACATCCCCGTCGCCGAGGAGGCCGCGCTCACGGCCGAGGCGATGGGCAACCGCGTCGAGCGCGTCTGGGACGCGGGCGTCGCCGGCATTCACCGCATCATGGCCGAGCGCGAGCGCCTGCGCGCGGCGCGCGTCCTCGTCGTCGCCGCCGGGATGGAGGGCGCGCTCCCTTCGGTCGTCGGCGGATTGGTGAGCGTCCCCGTCATCGCGGTGCCGACGAGCGTCGGCTACGGCGCCAGTTTCGGCGGCGTCGCCGCGCTCTTAGGGATGCTCAACTCCTGCTCCTCGAACGTCACGGTCGTCAACATCGACAACGGCTTCGGCGCGGGCTTCGTCGCCAGTCTCATCAACCGGAAAGTGTCGGGCGATGAATGATGAGTGATGAATAAGAAGAGCACAGCCCTCGTCGTCATTCTCATCATTCAATACTCCGCGTTCGGCCTTCTCTTTTCCGGCTGCGGCGCGCGGCGGACGCCCGACCTCGGGCGCATCTTCGCGGGCGTGCGCGAGCGGAAGGGGAAGCGGCCTGTCATCGTCATCCCGGGGATTCTCGGTTCCAGCATCGTCAACCGGAAGACGGGCGAGGTGGTCTGGCCTTCGGTCTTTCGCTCGGACGTGGACGGGCTCTCCCTGCCGGCGACGCCCGACCTCGTTAACAACCGCGACGGGCTGGTCGCGGAGCGCATCGTCGAGGCGGCGAAGCTGGCGAAGATCGCGCCCGAGGTCTACGTCTACCACCACCTCCTGCGCGCGCTCGAAGACTACGGCGGCTACCGCGAGGGCGACTGGGCGAACCCGCCCGAGGGCGGCGACCAGGACACCTTCTACGTCTTCGCGTACGACTGGCGGCGCGACAACGTCGAGTCGGCGCGCCTGCTCGTCGAGCGTATCGAGGCTCTGAAGCTGAAGCTCGGCCGTCCCGACCTGCGCTTCAACGTCGTGGCGCATTCGATGGGCGGGCTCGTCGCGCGCTACGCGGCGATGTACGGCGGACAGGATTTACCGCCCGAAGGCGCCCGGCCGCAACCGGACTGGGCCGGCGCTGGGTTCGTCAACAAGATTTTCATGTTCGGCACGCCCAACGCCGGCTCGGCCGAAGCCTTCTCCGTTCTGCTCGAAGGCTACTCGGTGACCGAGGGCCTGCGCCGCCGCGTACACCTCCTCAACAAGCTCTCGCGCGAGGACGTGATGACCGCGCCCTCCATCTATCAACTGCTCCCGCACCCCGCGCAGGCGCGCTTCCTCGACCGCGACCTGCGCCCTCTGAGCGTTGACCTCTACGACCCTGCGGTCTGGCGCCGCTTCGGCTGGTCCGCGGCGAACGACCCGGGGTTCCGCGCGGCCTACGAGCGCGGCATCGTGCGCGGGCAGGAGGCGCCGACGGGACACGGCACGCTCGCGGACCTCGACGCATACTTCGACGCGGTGCTCGCGCGCGCGCGCCGCTTCCACGAGGCGCTCGACGCGCAGAGCGCGGACGCGCCCGTCAAACTCTTTGCCTTCGGCGGCGACTGCGAGGAGACTTTGAGCGCGCCCGTCATCATGCAGGACGAGAAGACCGGGCGCTGGCTGACTTTGACGCAAGCGAAGTCTCTGCGAGGCTCGGACGGGCGGCGCCTCAAGCGTGAGGAGGTCGTGCGCGCGATGTACGCGCCGGGCGACGGCCGCGTGACGCGCGACTCGCTGATGGGCGTCGGCCTCGGCGCGGCGGGGCGCGCGAGCGCGCTCTACGAGACGCCGCTCCCCGTCGCCTACGCCGCCTTCGCCTGCGACCTCCACAGCGACTTGCAGAACAACCGCACCCTCCAGGACAACGCGCTCACGCTGCTCGTCAGTGAGCTGACGAATTAGTACGCAGTTGGTGAAACAAGTACGTGTAATGCCGCGGAGCGGCGTCTGAGTTTAGCCCAGCCTTTCAAGGCCGGGTCATGGAGGATGAAAAAGAAGCCGCGTCGCGTCAGCGACGCCTGAACGACTCGATACGGTTCAGGCGTCGCTGACGCGACGCGGTTATGTTTTGCTCAACGTTAACCCGGCCTTGAAAGGCCGGGCTAAATTCAGACGCCGCTGACGCGGCGACTGACCACTGCCTACTCTCCTATTCCGCCAATCTCTGCCGCGCCTCGGCGAGGGCTCGGCGGAAGATGCGGACGCCGCGGTCGAGCTGTTCGTCGGTGTGGGAGGCCATGACCTGGAAGCGGAAGCGGGCCTTGCCGCGTGCGACGGCCGGGTACTCGACGAGGTTGGCGATCAAACCGTTCTCTTCGAGCGCGCGCCCCGTCCACTTCGCCAGACGCTCGTCGCCCACGCCGACGGGGACGATGTTCGACGCCTCGCCGTAACACTCAAGCCCCTCGGCCTCGAACGCCGAGCGCAGGCGCCGGATGTTCGCCGCGGACTTCGCGCGCAGACGCTCGCCCTCCTCCGAGCGCACGATGCGCAGCGCTTCGAGGACGACGCCGGCCTGTATCGGCGAGAGCGCGTTCGAGAAGGCGTGCGAGCCGCCGTAGATGCTGACGTAGTGCCGAACCGACTCGCTGTTCGTCGCGAGGAAGCCGCCGTTACTCGAAAAGGTCTTCGAGAACGCGCCCATCACGAGGTCAACCTTGCCGAGCGCGCCCTGAAGCCCTAACTGCCCCGTCCCTCGCGGTCCCTGCGCGCCGAGGTCGTGCGCCACGTCAACCATGAGCACGGCCCCGAACTCGCGGCAGACATCCTGCAAAGCGAGGATGTCGGGGCTGTCCGAGTCCATCGAAAACAGACCTTCGGTCACGACGAGGATGGCGTTCTCAGAGTCCTTCGCGCGAATCTTCGCGAGCTTGCGGCGCGCGTCCTCCGTGTCGCGGTGGCGGAAGAAGGTGTGCTTGTCGGTCGCGGCGCGCGCGCCCTGCATCAGGCAGGCGTGCGAGTTCTGGTCGAGCACGACGTGGTCGTTCGGCCGGACGAGCCCGACGATGGTGCCGAAGCCCGCGGCCCAGCCCGTCGGGAAGAGCAGAACGTGCTCGGCCTCGACGTGCTCGGCGAGGGCGCGCTCCAGGCGGCGCGAGAGCCCCGTGTTGCCCTGGAGGATGGCCGAGGCGGCGCTGTGCGGGCCGTAGTCGGCGAGCGCGCGGATGGCCGCGTCGTGGATGGACGCGTGCGAGGCCAGCCCGAGGTAGTCCTGCGAGCCGAAGTTGATGCCCTCGACCGCCAGCCCGTTCGAGCTGCGCACGCGCGCCGTCGTGTCGGGCGAGGTTTCGAGCGCGCGGCTGTAGGGCCACGTCCCCAACTCGATGCGGCGGTCGAGCCACTCGCCGAGCGGCCGCGTGCGCTCGATCAGGTGCGAGCCCTTCGGGTGCGTGAACATGCCGAGGTGCTTGGTGAAAGCGTCCGACTCGTTAACGGACGAAGCGTTGGTGATGGGCGTCAAGAGAGTCCTCTCAGGAATATTACAGACGTTAAAAATGCGGTGCGCCGCGCCGTGGGCCGGGGGCGGCCGATTCTACGGCACACTTAGACCCCGGCGACCCGCCGTGCCGGGGCGCCATCAAAAAGAGCTGAGTTGTCACGTAGAATTAAGGGCGGAAGGAGCGGGGCTCAATCGTTCCTAAAACAAAGGCAGAATAACTTTGTCATAAATATGTGTCAAGTTTTAACGAAATTATTGCAAGTTGATTCACCCTTTAGACGGAAGTGTCGGCAAAAAAGTTGTCTGTGGTTGTAAACCCAATTCGCTCAATATATTCGTTGAAAGCTGGCGGTGGACGAAATTTCAGTCCGTCGGCGAGCCAACGAGTTAAAAACAGATGGTGAGGTCACTGATGGGAGAATCGACGGCCGTACTCCTCTTCGTCTGCGCCGTGGCCGCGGTCTATCTGTTCGCGGCGTGCGCGTTCGTGCGGCTGTTGCTGCGACGCTTCGGGTTCCTGGAGGGTCCGACGCGCGCCGCGCGCATCGCGGAACGCAGTTCGCTCGCGCTGGCGGCCGTCGGCCTCGTCTGCTTCGCCTACGGTCACTACGTCGAGCCCTTCTGGCCGCAGGTGACGCGCGTCCGCGTCGAGAGTCCGAGGCTCAAAGGCGCGCAGCGTCCCGTGCGCGTCGTGCACATCTCGGACCTGCACTGCGACCCCGAGCCGAGGCTCGAAGAGCGGCTGCCCGACCTCATCGCGGCCGAGCGCCCCGACCTCATCGTCTACACGGGCGACTCGCTCAACTCGCCCGAGGGGCTGCCGGTCCTGCGGAAGCTCCTGCCGCGCCTCGCGGCCATCGCGCCGACCTACGCCGTGCGCGGCAACTGGGACACGGCCTACTGGCGGCGCACGGAGCTGTTTGAAGGCACGGGCGTCGTCGAGCTAAAGAAGGAGGCCGCGCGCCTCGACGTGGCTGGCAAGACGATCTGGGTTGCGGGCGCGCCCTTCGCCTCGCTGGATGACCCGCCGGACGGCGTGCCGAGCGGGATGCGGAACATGCTGAAGGACGTGCCGCCCGAAGCCTTCACGCTCTTTCTCTACCACACGCCCGACCTGATTCTCGAAGCGGCCGGGACGAACCGCGTTGACCTCTACTGCGCGGGCCACACGCACGGCGGGCAGGTGGCGCTCCCGCTCTACGGCGCGCTCGTCACGCTCTCGAAGTTCGGCAAGAAGTACGAGTCGGGGCTCCACCGAGAGGGGCAGACGTGGCTCTACGTCACGCGCGGCGTCGGCATGGAGGGCGGCCCCGCGCCCCGCGTCCGCTTCTTCGCGCGCCCCGAAGTCACGGTCATCGAACTCGCCCCGCCGTCCGAGTAACAGAACAAAGGGCGCGTGTTACTTCAGAAAGGTCTTCTGAAGTAACACGCGCCCGCCAACGTTCAAATCTACTGTCAGAGCCCGCCCAACGCCCGCGACTGAATCTGCGCGACGACCTCGTCGAGACTCACGTCTTCGGACTGTTTGGAGGCGCGGTCGAAGAGTTCGACTTTGCCTTCCGAAACCTTCTTGCCGACCGTGACGCGGAGGGGGACGCCGATCAGGTCGGCGTCCTTGAACTTGACGCCCGCGCGCTCGTCGCGGTCGTCGAGGAGGACTTCGAGGCCGGCGGCGCGAAGGTTTGCGTAGAGCCGTTCGCCCGCGTCGGTGATCTCCTTCTGCTTGACGTTCGTGACGGTAACGATCACGTCGAAGGGCGCGATAGCACGCGGCCAGACGATGCCGTCGGCGTCGTGGCTCTGCTCGACGGCCGCCGACATGATGCGCTCGACGCCGATGCCGTAACTGCCCATCACGATGGGCACCTCCTTGCCCTCCTGCGTGAGCACCGTCGCGCCCATCGACTCCGAGTACTTCGTCCCGAGCTTGAAGATGTGCCCGATCTCCATCGCCTTGAAGATGTCGAGCACGCCCGCCTCGCAGTTCGGGCACGCCTCGCCCTTCTGCACGGTGCGCAGGTCGGCCCACGTGTCGGGCCTGATGTCGCGCTCGATCTCCACGCCGCGCAGGTGGTGTTCGTCCCTGTTCGCGCCGGTCGTCATCGCGCGCCGCCCCTTCAGCGAAGAGTCGGCGATGATGCGGAGCTTCTGCTTCGCGGCGGCGGCCTTCTCGCGGGCGCCGACGCCGCCGAGGCTGCCGGCCGAAGCGCCGAGCAGGCCGCTGATCTCCTCGGGGTGCGCGGCGCGCACCTGTGACGCCCCGAGCGTGTCGCCGAGCTTGACCTCGTGCAACTGGTGGTCGCCGCGCAGGAGCGCCAGCACCGGGTACTGCTCCTGCGTCGCGCCGTCCGTGGCGACGTAGACGAGCGTCTTGATTTGACGCTCGGCGGGGGCGCCGCCGGGGAAGGTCGTCAGGTCTTCGATGGTGCGCACGCCGGGGGTTGGGAACTCTTCGGGCGCGGGCAACCCGGCCTCGTCTTCGACGGTCGGAATCCTCGAAGTCGCCTTCTCAAGGTTGCCGGCGTAGCCGCAGGACTCGCAGACGGCGATGAAGTCTTCGCCGGCGTCGGTGCGCGCCATGAACTCGTTCGACGCGGTGCCGCCCATCGCGCCGGACGAAGCCTCGACGATGTGGTACTTGATGCCGCAGCGGTCGAAGATATTCTTGTATGCCTGGCGCTGGTCCTCGAAAGACTTGTCGAGGCCGGCCTTGTCCACGTCGAAGGAGTAGGCGTCCTTCATGATGAACTGGCGCACGCGCATCAGGCCGGACTTCGGCCGCTCCTCGTCGCGGAACTTGGTCTGGATCTGGTACCAGACCTGGGGAAGTTGCTTGTAGGAGCGTAGCTCGTGGCGCGCGATGGAGGTGAAGACCTCCTCGTGCGTCATGCCGAGGCACATGTCGGCGCCCTTGCGGTCTTTGAGGCGGAACATCGTCTGGCCCATCACCTCCCAGCGGCCGGACTCCTTCCAGACCTCGGCCGGGTGGAGCGCGGGCAGAAAGAACTCCTGCCCGCCGATGGCTTCCATCTCCTCGCGCAAGACCTTCGACGCGCGCTGCGCGACGCGCCAGCCCAACGGCAGGAGCGAATAGATCCCCGAGCCGAGTTGTCGGATGAAGCCCGCGCGCAGCAGCAGGCGGTGCGAGACGACCTCCGCGTCGGCGGGGTCTTCGCGGAGGGTGGGGATGAAATACTGTGACCAGCGCATAAGGTTTTGCTTTCAGTCTCCTTTGGCGAACGTCCGCCCGAAAATGAGCGACCATTCTCGCTTAAGCGTGCGCCGCAACGCAAAGGGGGAGGCTTGTGCGAGAATTAGAGTTATGCGGATAGTCATCGTCGGGGGCGGCATCGGGGGCCTGGCGGCGGCGCTGGCGCTGCGGCGGGAGGGGTTCGCGCCCGAGGTCTACGAGCGCGCGCCGGCGCTGCTCGAAGTGGGGGCAGCGATTGCCGTGTGGCCGAACGCGTTCAGGGTCTTGGAGAGGCTGGGGCTGGGCGAGGCGTTGCTCGGGCGCGCGGGGCGCATGCGGCGCGTGCGCTGGCTCGGGCGCGACGGTCGCCCTTACAAACAGTTCACGTTTCCGGAGACGGGCGCGCCGGCCGTCGCGCTCCACCGCGCCGACTTGCAGGGCGCGCTGCTGCGCTCGCTCCCGGCGGAGTCGGTTCGCCTGGGGAAGACCTTCGCCGGGTTCGACGTGGAAGGGGAGCAGGTGCGCGCGCGCTTCGATGAAGGGACGGAGGTCGTCTGCGACGTGCTGGTCGGCGCCGACGGGCTGCACTCGCGCGTGCGCGCGCAGTTGCTCGGAGACGGCGAGCCCTCGTACCGCGGCTACACGGTCTGGCGCGGCGTCGCGCGGCTCGAACACGCCGCACTTCAAACGGGGACCGCTTCCGAGATTTACGGCGCGGGGCAGCGCTTCGGCGTCGGCCCCGTGGGGCTCGGCCGCACCGGCTGGTGGGCGACCGCGAACGAGCCCCTGGCCGTAAAGGAGTCTGCTTCAGAGCACGTGCCGAAGTTGTTAAGACTGTTCGACGGCTGGTGCGCGCCGGCCTGTGAGCTGATCGAAGCGACGCCCTCCGAGACCATCCTGCGCAACGCCGCCTACGACCGCCCCGCGGCCGCACGTTGGGGCGAAGGTTGCGTGACGATGCTCGGCGACGCCGCCCACCCGATGACGCCGAACCTCGGGCAGGGCGGATGCATCGCCATCGAAGACGCCGCCGTCCTCGCGCGCTGCCTCGCGAAGTACGGAGACGCGCCACGCGCCCTGCGCGCGTACGAGTCGCGCCGCCGCGCCCGCGCCGCCGCCGTCGCCAGTTATTCGAGACGCTACGGCGTCTTCGGCCAGTGGCAGTCGGCCGCCGCCGTGCGCCTCCGCGCCGCCGCGCTCTCCTCCGTACCCGAGTCGGTCGGGAGAAGACTTCTGTCGCTGGTCTTCGACTACGACGCTTACCGGGTTGAGGTATGAGAAAAGATTAACCGCAGAGACACAGGGACACGGCTAAATAACTTAAAGCCGTGTCTCCGTGTCTCTGCGGTTAATGCTTTTTACTGCTTCGACTGCGTCTGGCTGACTTCCTTCTGGAGCGAGTCGATCTCGCGTTGGAGTGCGCGCTTCAGCTCCTCGTCGGTCGTCTTCTCGACGGCCTTCTTGAGCGCGAGGACTTGCGCCGTGCGGAGCGCCTGGTCGGCGGGGACTTTCACGTCGGGCTCGACGCCGGCGCCCTCCCAGTTGGTTTTGGTGACGGGGCTGACGGCGCGGCCCGTGGGGATGAAGGCGCCGAAGTGCGCGCTGAGGCGGTTGCTGCCGCCGGGGTTGGCGCCGCCGCCGGTCGTCTCGCCGACGAGCGTGGCGCGCTTCAGGTTCTTCAGGTTGTAAGAGAACTCCTCCGCGCCCGAGAAGGTGTAGCCGCTCGTCAGGACGTACACGTCCTTGCCCGTGTAGCGCTTGCCCGCGACCTCCTTGAGCGTCCAGAACTCCTCGACGCGCTCGCTCTTCCCGTCGCGCCAGTGGAGGTTGTTGAGGTGGACGGGCTCGGCGCCGAAGAGGTACGAGCAGATGAGCGCGACCATCTTCGGGTCGCCGCCGCCGTTCCTGCGCAGGTCGAAGATGATGGCGTCGGTGTTGGAGAGGAAGTTGAAGACCGAGGCGACCGTCTCCGCGCCGCCCTCGGGGTCGAAGAAGCCGCGGAACTCGACGTAGCCGATGTTGCCCGGCAGCCGCTCGATTTTCTGGAAGCCGTAGTTGATGCGCGACATCTCGCGGCGGAACTCCGCGCGCTCTTCGGCCGAAGGCTGGCGCGGCCCGCCCGCGCGCTCGGGGATGGGCTGGTGTGAGTAGCGCACGCGCAGGTGCTTGTCGCGGCTCACCTCCTGCACGTCGGCGGTCAGCTTCGCGGCGAACTGCTTCGCGCTCGTGAGCTGGTCGTACTCGCCTTTATCGAGACGTTCGCGGACGGCGCGCTCGATCTTCGCGGCCGTCTCGGGGAAGACGTAGGCGTCGCCCAGTCGCTTCAGAAGGTTCTCGACGACCTCCTTGCGCGCGGCGGCGTCCACGGTCATGTCGGGCTGCTCGGGCGGCCCCTGGCGGCCGTGCGCGCCGTTCGGGTCAACTAACATGAAGCAGGCGCAGAGCGCGAAGGCGAAGAGGGCTTTCAAACGGGTCATCACTTACGGTCTCCTTAAATCTTTCCTGTTGGATTTGTGTGTGACTAAAACGGGGCGTCCGTCTTGCATTACGTCGGCGCGTCCGCCGGGTTCCAGTTTTTGCCGGGCGAGGTCGTCGGAGGTCGCCGTTGCGGCCGGGCGGGGCGTGTTGTAACATCAGGCCGCAAAAATAGCCGTCACAGCAAAGAGTCGGGAGGAGCGAGCGCATGAGCGACCTTTTGAACGCCCCTTTGGCCGAGGTTGACCCCTTGATCTCGGGCGCCATCGACGACGAGGTGCGGAGGCAGGCCGAGGGTTTGGAACTGATCGCCTCGGAGAACTTCGTCTCGGAGGCCGTGCTCGAAGCGATGGGCTCGGTCTTCACGAACAAGTACGCCGAGGGGTACGTTGGCAAGCGCTATTACGGCGGCTGCGAGTTCACCGACGTGGTCGAGCAGGCGGCCATCGACCGCGCGAAGGAGATTTTCGGCGCCGAGCACGCCAACGTCCAGCCGCACTCGGGCTCGCAGGCCAACATGAGCGTCTACCTCGCGGCCCTGAGCTACGGCGACATCATCCTCGGCATGAACCTCTCGCACGGCGGACACCTCACGCACGGCCACCCTTTGAACTTCTCCGGCTTCAGCTACAAGGTCGTCGAGTACGGCGTCTCGCGCGAGACCGAGCAGATCGACTACGCGGAGCTTGAGCGCCTGGCTCAGGAGCACAACCCGAAGATGATCGTCTGCGGCGCCTCGGCCTATCCCAGAATCATCGACTTCGAGCGCATCGGCCGCATCGCTCAATCAATCGGCGCGCGCGTGATGGCCGACATCGCGCACATCGCCGGCCCCGTCGCGGCCGGGCTCCACCCCTCGCCCGTCCCGCACGCCGACTACGTGACGACGACCACGCACAAGACCCTGCGCGGCCCGCGCGGCGGCCTCATCCTGTGCAGGTCTGAGCACGCGGCCGACGTTGACCGAAAGGTCTTCCCGGGCGTGCAGGGCGGCCCGCTCGTCCACATCATCGCCGCCAAGGCCGTCGCCTTCGGCGAGGCTTTGCGGGAAGAGTTCAAGGACTACCAGCGCCGCATCCTCGCGAACGCGAAGGCGCTCGCGGCGGAGTTGCAGGAGCAGGGCTTCCGTCTCGTCTCGGGCGGCACGGACAACCACCTCGTCCTCGTGGACGTGTTCATGGACGGCAAGGGCGTGACGGGCAAGGTCGCCGAGAAGGCGCTCGAAGCCGCGGGGATAACCGCCAACAAGAACACCATCCCGTTCGACACCAACAAGCCTTTCGTCGCCTCGGGCATCCGCCTCGGCACGCCCGCGCTCACGACGCGCGGGATGGGCGAGGAGGAGATGCGTCAGGTCGCGCGCCTCATCGCCGCCGTCCTGCACGAGCCCGAGTCCGAAGAGGTCAAGGCGCGCGTCGGCGAGTCCGTCAAAGAACTGGCGGCGCGCTTCCCGCTCTACCCGAACCGCCGGCACCGCGCCCCCGGCGCGGAAGCCGCCGGCGCCGACTAGTCTCAGCACTGCAATCAGGCGCGAGCCCATTTGGGTTTCGCGCGCGCGTTTAACCTGCCCCGTTTCACTAAAGGAGAAGCAGTCATGTCCAACCCTAACCACCCCGCCGACACCGCGGTCGATCCGTCCGAGGGCGCCATCGAAGAGGGCGAGCCGCAGAGCAGCCAGACGTCCGAAGCCGAGGGCGAAGAGTCCTCGACGCTCGAAGTCGATCCGTCCGAGGAGCCGACCGAGTAGCGCCCCGAACGCAGCAATTCAGCCAGAACCACCCGCGGTAGCGGGCGGCCCTTTGCGACCCGACGCCGTCGGTTAACAAAGGGCCGCCCGCTACCGCGGGTGGTTCTGACCTGTTGGTCGTTCCGCCAAATCTATGATGAAGAAACTCTCGGTCGCCCTCGTCTCCGCGCTGATTCTCTCTTCGCATCTGGTGTCGGCGCGGGCCGTCGTCCCGGCGCAGACTCCGCAGGCGGGCGTGCAGCCCGCGTGGATGAAAGACGTGTTGACGAAACTCGAAGCGTCTCTGACGGCGAAGTACGGCGAGGGGCAGCGCGCGCGCGTCCGTTCCGGCCTCGGGCAGGTGTCGCGCCTCTGGCGCGAGGAGGACGGCGACGCCGCCGAGTTCGAGCAGTTCGTGGCCGAGAACTTTGCGGGCGAACAGGCGACGCTCGACGCCGTCTTCGCGCGCTTCCAGCACAACCTCGAACAGCTCTACGGCCACATGGCCGAGATCGGCCGCGAGTTCCGCGCGCAGTCGGAGCTTGAGCGCGGCCCCGTCCTCCCCTTCGACCACCTCTTCGAGGGCTACGACCCTTCGGCGCACCTCTCCGAAGACCTCTTCAAGTCGAAGATCGCGTTCGTCGCCCTGCTCAACTTCCCTCTGACGACGCTCGAACAGCGTCTGACGGAAGGCGAGCGCTGGTCGCGTCGTCAGTGGGCCGAGGCGCGGCTCGCGCAGCAGTTCGCCTCGCGCGTGCCCGCGGAGGTCTATCTCGCCAACGCCCGCACGTCGGCCGAGGCGGGGCGCTACGTCGCGGGTTACAACGTCTGGATGCATCACCTCGTCGATGCGCAGGGGCGCCGCCTCTTCCCCGCGAAGATGCGCCTGCTCACGCACTGGAATCTGCGCGACCAGATCAAGGCCGACTACGCGGGCGGCGCCGAAGGGCTCGCGCGCCAACGCGCCGTCCAGCAGGTGCTTGAGCGCATCGTGACCCAGACCATCCCCGCGGCCGTCGTCGATAACCCGCGCTACGACTGGAACCCTTTCACCAACGAGGTCAGGCCGACCTCGGTGCGAGACTTCGACGCCGGCGCCCCGGGCGCGGAGGCCGCCGCGGGCGCAAGGCTCGACGCGCCCGAGCCCGACACGCGCTTCGCGAAGATGCTCCTCGCCTTCGAGTCGGCGCGCCGCATCGACCCCTTTGCGCCGACCGCGCCCACGCACATCGCGCGCAGCTTCAACGAGGGGCGCGAGATTCCCGAGGAGCGCGTCCGCGCCATGTTCGAGCAGGTGCTCGCCTCGCCGCTCGTCCCGCGGGTCGCCGCGCTGATTGAGAAGCGTCTGGGCCGCCCGCTCGAACCCTTCGACGTGTGGTACGACGGCTTCCGCGCGCGCGGCGCCTACACGGAGGCGCAGCTCGACGAGATCGTCTCGAAGAGGTACCCGGACGCCGCGGCCTTTGAAAAAGATATCCCGAACATCCTCTTCAGGCTCGGCTTCACGCGCGAGCGCGCCGACCTCATCGCCGCCAACGTCGTCGTAGACCCGGCGCGCGGCTCCGGCCACGCGCTGGGCGCCGCGATGCGCTCGGCCAAGACGCACCTGCGCACGCGCGTCGAGCGCGGCGGGATGAACTACAAGGGCTACAACATCGCCGTCCACGAGCTGGGCCACAACGTCGAGCAGACCTTCTCGCTCAACCTCATCGACCACACGCTCCTCCAGGGCGTGCCCAACGCCGCCTTCACCGAGGCGCTCGCCTTCGTCTTCCAGAACAAGGACCTTGAGCTGCTCGGACTGTCAAAGCCCGACGCGCAGAGCGAGGCCATGAAGACGCTCAACGACTTCTGGGGCACCTTCGAGATCGCCGGGATGGCGCTCGTGGACATGCAGACGTGGCACTGGCTCTACGAGCACCCGCGGGCCACGCCCTCGGAGCTGAAGGAGGCGCAGCTCCGCATCGCGCGCGACGTGTGGAACCGATTCTACGCGCCCGTCTTCAAGCGGCGCGACGTGGTGCTGCTCGCCGTCTACTCGCATATGATCGACTACCCGCTCTACCTGCCCAACTACCCCTTAGGCCACATGATCGCTTTCCAGATCGAAGAACAGATTGAGAAGGCGGGCAAGATCGGCCCCGAGTTCGAGCGCATGGCGACGGCCGGCAACATCGCCCCCGACCTCTGGATGAAGCGCGCCACCGGCGCCCCCGTCGGCCCCGACGCGCTGCTCCACGCCACCGAAAAGGCGCTCGCCGCGCTGACCCCGCGCGCGTCCCGTGACTGAACGCGCGCGGGTCGGCGGGCGGTAGTCAACGCGGAGGCGGAGCCTTTTGCGTGGTATTGTCTTCGCCGTCCGCCTGAGGCATACTCTGCCTGCCCGCAAACCCCCTGACACATAGTCGTCCTCCACGGCCCGAAAGGCCGGCGCGCTACTCGGCGCGCACGGCCCCGGGCGTTTAGTAAGCAGGGAGCGGTGCACTCACGCCCGCGTGTCTTCCACCCGGAGCAGGTGTTTCCAAGCGCCCCACGCCTCTTCCTTTGACCTGACTAGAAAGGAGACGTGTACGATGACTTTGCGCAGACTCCAACTCTCCGCCGTCGTAGTGGTCCTCTCCGCGTGCTTCATCGCCGCCGGGACGACTCAACCCGCGGTCACCGCCGCCGCCGCCCCGAAACCCGCCCTCTCCCCGGCCGCGGCCAACTGGACACACTGGGGCTGCTGGACGCCGTTCCCGTCGGGCACCTGCCGCGACATCTACCGCGACTCGCAGGGCGCCTACTGGATTTGCCGCGCCTGCGGCACGACCGGCACCCCCGGCCCGAGCAAGTGCAGCCAGATCAGCTCGCAGACGCTCGCAATCGGATACTGGTGCTCGTAGCCGGGCGCCCGTAAGAGGATAAATGGCAAACGGCGCGGCGCCCCTCGCACGCGGAGGGGCGCCGCGCCTTTATTCCGCCCGCCGATGTGATTCTCTCTCCGGCT
>CAVSDM010000013.1:0-6144 GCA_963726735.1 uncultured Acidobacteriota bacterium | reverse complement strand
GTCTACCAGGCGATTGTGGATTAAGACGCGCGCGTCTCCTCGTGACAGCGAGTCTTTCACTCGGACCTCGGTTCTCATCACGCAGACTATGAGCAGCATCAAAGATGTGGCGCGCGAGGCGGGCGTTTCGACCGCGACCGTGTCGCACGTCGTCAACAACACGAGGTTCGTCTCCGAGGAGGTGCGGGCGCGCGTGCTCGGCGCCGTCGAGCGCTGCGGCTACTACCCGAACGCCCACGCGCGCTCACTCGCCTCCGGCCGGAGCAACACGCTCGGCCTCGTCGTCTCCGACATCTCCAACCCCTTCTTCCCCGAGTTGATCAAGTCCATCGAGGCCGCGGCCTTCGAGCGCGGCTACGACCTCGTGCTCTCGAACACGGACTACGACCCCGGCCGCACGTCCCACTACGTCCGCCGCTTCATCGAGCGGAAGGTCGCGGGCGTCGTCGTCATGACCTCGGAGCTGGACAAGAAACTCCTCGGGGAGCTGGCGAGCCGCGACGTGTCGGTCGTCTTCCTCGACCTCGGCAAGCCCGGCGTCCACATGTCGAATCTGAGCGTGAACTACGAGGCCGGGATCGAAGAGGCCATCAGCCATCTCGTCGCGCTCGGCCACAAGGAGATCGCTTTCGTCAGCGGCCCGGAGAACCTTCGCTCCGCCGCGCGCAGGCTCGAAGCGTTCCGCAACTCGATGCGCCGACACCTGCCGCGCGCGCGCGTGCGCTTCTACCGCGGCGACTTCAAGCTCGAAGGCGGGCGTCGGGCCGCGACCGAGATGCTGGCCGCCGACACGCGGCCGACCGCCGTGCTCGCGGCCAACGACCTGATGGCGTTCGGCGTGATGGCCGAGCTGCGCGCGGCGGGCTTGCAGATACCGCGCGACGTGTCGGTCATCGGCTTCGACGACATCGCCTTCGCCGCCTCGGCCGAGCCGCCGCTGACGACCGTCTGCCTGCCGCGCGTCGAACTCGGGCGCCGCGCGGTCGAGGCCCTGATGACCAACATCGAGCACCCCGAGCGGCGCGGCGTGCAGGTCAACATCCCGACCTACCTCATCACGCGCGCCTCCACGGCCCCCGCGGTCGGCGCCGCCAAGAAGGCGCGCACGACCACAAAGACCACTAAGCGCCGCAGGGACAAGGCGCGTTGAGTCGAGACTGACGGACCTTCAACGGCGACCGAAACACGAGATCGTTCAGCCTGATCTTCGTCGAGAGTCTTTATGCGTAGTGAAAGGCGTCTCACCACAGAGACACAGAGACACGTCTGGTTGACGGCTAAACGCATCAGGCCGTTGGTCTGCGTCTCTGTGGTGAATCTTATCCTCACGCTTTGCCTCACTGTCTCGGCGCAGACGGCCGTCTACCGCAACCCGGTCATCGCGGGCGATTACCCGGACCCTTCCGTTCTGCGCGTGGGCGAAGAGTTCTGGGCGGCGGCGACGACGGGCGGTTGGGCCCCGCACTTCGCGCTGCTGCGTTCGCGCGACCTCGTGAACTGGGAGAGCGTCGGGTACGTCTTCAGGGAGAGACCCAAGTGGGCGAAGGGCGACTTCTGGGCGCCGGAGATCGTGTCGGGGCTCGGGCGTACGTTCGTCTTCTACACGGCGCGGCGCGACGAGGGGCCGAAGCGCAGGGGGACGCTCTGCATCGCCGCCGCGTCGGCCGCGGCGCCCGAGGGGCCTTACACGGATCACGGCCCGCTCGTCTGTCAGATACCGGAGTTGCGCAACGTCGGCTCCATCGACCCCTTCTTTCTGCAAGACGAAACGGGCGCGCCCTACGTCGTGTGGAAGGCCGACGGCAACGACGCCGAACCTGACGTGCCGACCTCCATCTTCGCGCAACAGCTCTCGGCCGACGGCACACGTTTCGTCGGCCAGCGCAGAGAGATTCTGCGCAACGCCTCGACGTGGGAGGGGCACGTCGTCGAGGGCTCTTTCGTCCTGCGGCGCGGCGGGTGGTTCTATCACTTCTATTCGGGCAACGCCTGCTGCGGCCGCGCGTGCAACTACGCGCTGGGCGTGGCGCGTGCGAAGAGGCTGCTGGGGCCGTGGGAGAAGAATCCGAAGAACCCCATCATCAAGGCCAACCAGGACTGGCAGTGCCCGGGGCACGGCAGCGTCGTCGAGACGAAGGACGGCCGCACGTTCCTGCTTTACCACTCGTACCGTAAGCGGCACGACACGTTCAACGTCGGGCGCGAGACCTTGCTTGACGAAGTCGTCTGGGGCGAGGACGGCTGGCCGCGCGTCAACGAAGGCCGCGGGCCGAGCAGCGTCGCGCCCGCGCCGCTCGGTCGAGGCAATCCGGCCGCCGCGCAAGAGTTCTTCGACGGCTTCGACGACGCGGCCCTCGGCCCGGAGTGGCAGTGGCCGATGAACAACGCACCGTCCATTCAAGTTGAAGGCGGACGCGTCGGCCACCTCACACTTACGCCCTCGGCGGCGGCGGTCGCCGAAGAGTACGCGGGCGCCGTCGTCGCGCGCCGGACGACCTCGGGCGATTACACGACGACGGCGCTCGTGGACGTGAGAAATGTTCCGGCCGGTGCGCGGGCGGGGCTTTCCGCCTACGGCTGGCGCGACAGCGCGGTCGGCGTCTCGGCGGGCGGGGGCAAGGTCTACGTGTGGCGGCGCGAGGGGCTTGAAGCGCGACGCGTCGCGGTCGCGGAGGCGAGCCCGTCCGACTTTCTCTACCTGCGGATGAAGGCGGAGGGCGGCGAACGTTACCGCTTCTCTTTCAGCACGAACGGCCGCGAGTGGGCGGACGTGGGAGGCGTTGTGGACGGCGCGTTCATCGAGTCGGCGCGCGTCGCGCTCACCGCCGCAGGAGGCGCGGCGCGGTTCGACTGGGTGAGCATAACTCCGAAGAAGGAGTGACAACTTCCGCGACGCGGAGCAGCGGCTGCCAACCGCCTACTCTTCTTCAAGGGTGCGCGATGACGAGGAGCGTGGGGGCGCGTTCGAGGACGCAGGTGAGGGCGAGGCGAAGGTTTTCGGGGTCGAGCGCGGCGAAGCTCTCGTCGAGGACGAGGAGGTCTGCGCGTTGCAGGAGCGCGCGGGCGATGAAGAGGCGGCTGCGCTCGCCGTGCGAGAGTTGCCAGCCGCTCTCGCCGACCATCTGCTCGAAACCGCCCGGCATCCGTGCGAGCAGTTCACCCAACCCCAGCTCGCGGCAGACCGTTTCGGCCTCCTGTAGGTCTTCGACGCGCGGCGGCCAGCGTCGCCCCATCAGAAGGTTGAAGGCGAACGTCTCGGTCAGCACGTGGTTCTCGTGGAACTGTGAGGCGGAGACGACGCGCCGCCGCCAGCCGTCGAGCCCGAGCGTCTGCCGGTCTAAGCCGCCGAGCAGTAACAGACCCGAGTCGGGGCGTCGCATCCCCGTCAGCAGCGACGCGAGCGTAGACGTGCCGCCGCCCGAAGGGCCTTCCAGCAGGAGCCGCTCGCCCGCGTCGATGCGCAGGCTACAGCCGCGCAGCACCGCCTCCTCGCGCCCGCGGTATCGGAAGACGAGGTCGTGCGCCTCGGCCACGACCCGCGCCGTCGGTGACGACTCTTGCCCCGCCCCTTTGTGCGCGTTGACGGATAAAGAAGGGACGCCGGCCTCGTCCGTTCGCGCGGCGGACTCGAAGAGCGGCGCGACCTTCCGCCACGCGACGCCCGCGCCCGCGAGCGACGCGAGGCTCTCGGCGAGCTTACCCAACGCGCGGAAGACGAGAAGGATGCCGCCGAGCCCGACGGCGAGCGACGCCGCCGAAGCCTCGCCCGAAGCGTATGCGGGCGCGAGCGCGGCGACGCCTATCACGAGCCAGCCGCGCGGCACCAACGCCGCGAGCTTAGCCGCGACGCCGTCCATCCCCGCCGACAGACGCAGGTAATGTTCGAGCGACTGGTCCTCGCCCACGTGCCAGCGCTCGCGCGCCTCCTGCGTCAGGCGCGTCCGGTGCCCGACCATCACCGCGGAACAACTCCTCTGCCTCTTCAAAGCGTCCCGCGTGGAACGCCTCGACCGCCGCGTCGTTCAGCTAGCAAGCCTCTTCGACGGGGTCGCGTGCGGGCTCGTCAGGGATGTTGAGAGACATGACTCTTATCTTTGCTTAAAGAGAAGCGCGGGCGCACGGAGGGCACGGGAGCGTCGCCGGCGCCCCGTGCCTCATCCCGCACACTTGGATTAACCCCTCAGGAGGCCGTCTCGATTGACCGCTTCGGGCTTCCACTCAGTAATGCGTCAAACGCGGCCCGGAAGGCTCACCGCGAAGGAATTTTTTCGCAGCCGGAGCCTGTTTGCCCGGCCGGCGGAAAAAAATTCCGAAAAAAACTCCCGGCCCTGATAGTATCCGCGCCTCCCTTCCGCCTTAATTTATAGGGAAGGTCCGAGCACCTTTCCTTTGAACGCAGGGTCCGTACATCCTGCGGGGAGTTTTATGTCAGCCGAGACTGAAAAGGACCAGGTGGGGATGAGCCCGGGCAGGCTTCTGCGAATTCTGTTAACACGCGTCAAGCCCTACTCGTCGCGCGTCGTCGTGCTCGTCGTGACGTTGTTGGTCGAAGGCGTCTTCAGCGTCATGCTGGCGCTCAGCCTCAAGCTCATCATCGACTACGCCTTCACCCCGCGCGACACGAGGGCGCTCGTCCTGATCCTCTTCGCGCTCGGCGTCGGGTACGTGCTGACCGCCTGCGCGCAGGTCGTCCGCGATTACCTCTACGCGTGGCTCGGCGCGCACGTCATCGGCGACCTGCGCGCAGACATGTTCCGCCACCTACAGGGCCTCTCGCCGGAGTTCTACGCGCGTGCGCGCACGGGCGACCTCTCGGCGCGCTTCTCGGCGGACTTGAGCGCGGTCGAGAACGCCGTCGTGCTCGGCATCCCGGGCGCGCTGCTCTGCCTCATCAACATGGTCTTCAGCGCGTGCGTACTCTTCGCGCTCGACTGGCGGCTCGCGCTCTGCGCGGCGGCGGGCCTGCCTCTGTGCTTTGCCGGGCCGCGCCTGCTCGCGCCGCGCGCGCTTGAGGCCGGCGACCGTCTGCGCACGGAACAGTCGGCGCTCACGAACATCATTCACGAGAACCTCGGAGCGCAACAGGTGGTGCGCGCCTTCAGCCTCGGTCGCACGCTCCTCGCGGGCTTCGAGACGCAGGCGTTGAAGGTGACCGGCCTCGCCTCGCGCTTCAACTTCCTGAGCTACGTCAGCGAGCGCAGTCCGAACATCTTCATGCTGCTCTTCCAGGTTCTGCTCGTCGGCGTCGGCTCCTTCCTTGCTTACGGCGGTTCGCTCACGGTCGGTTCGCTCGTGTCGTTCAACGCGCTCTTTCTCACCGTCAGCACGGCGGTGTTGGGTCTGACGGCCGTGACGCCCACGTTGCTGCAAGCGACGGGCGGGATGCGCCGCGTACACGAACTGCTCGACGAGCGCCCTACGGTCCTTGAACGCCCCGGCGCGTGCGCACTGCCGCCGCTGCTTTCAGGGGTACGCTTCGAGGGCGTGAGGTTCGGTTACACGCCGGAGCGCGACGACCTCGCGGGCGTCACCCTGGACATACCGGCGGGGACGCGCGTCGCGCTCGTCGGCCACAGCGGTTGCGGCAAGAGCACCTGCCTCAAACTCCTCTTGCGCTTCTACGACCCGCGCGAAGGAAGCGTCCTCTTCGACGGCATCGACCTGCGCGCGGCGCGGCTCGACTCGCTCTACGAACAGATCGGCGTGGTCTTTCAGGAGAGCTTCCTCTTTAACACGAGCGTCCGCGAGAACATACGGATGGGCAGACCCGGGGCCACGGACGCCGAGGTCGAGGCGGCCGCGCGCGCCGCAGAGATTCACGATGTCATCGAGCGCATGCCCCGGGGTTACGACACTCTGGTCGGCGAGCGCGGCGGAATGCTCTCCGGCGGCCAGCGCCAGCGCGTCGCCATCGCGCGGGCGCTCATCCGCAACCCTTCGCTCATCATCCTCGACGAAGCGACCTCCGCGCTCGACCCGGACTCCGAGGCCGCCATCAACGAGACCGTCGAGCGCATCTCGCTCGGCCGCACCGTCGTCACCGTCACGCACAGGCTCTCGTCCGTGGTGAACTACGACCACATCCTCGTCTTCCACGAAGGCCGTCTCATCGAGCAGGGGACACACGAAGACCTGCTCTTTCAC
>CAVSDM010000012.1:0-197099 GCA_963726735.1 uncultured Acidobacteriota bacterium | reverse complement strand
TTCGGCGTCGTCGAAGCGGATCTTCATGCTGCGCAGCGTCCTTCGATCTTCGTCCGTGAGTTCAAGCCGCGCCGAGTCTTCGCCGCCCTCGTCGGCCTCGGACTCGTACTCGCGCAGGCCGATCTCCAACCGGAGTGTCAACTCCATCTCGTAGCCCGCCTCGCGCAAACGCTCGATGGCGGCAGCCACCTCCGTTGAGTTCTCGACCGCGGAGTTAATGGCCGCGCCCAACTCCTGCACGATCTCCTTCGCCTCGTCGTTGATTTCCAAATGCTTCTCGCGTCGAATGAATTTTAGGGGATAAGTCTCTGAACGGAGATGCTACGCGGCGGGCGCGCGCAGGTCAACCGCGCGCCGGACAGAACGGTGCAGAAAGAAATGTAACCACAGAGGCAGAGAGGCACAGCTTTAAGACATATATCTTAAAGCTGTGCCTCTGTGGTTGATTCTAAAACCGAAGCTACGAGCGGCCGTCGAAGTTAACGTGGGCCTCAACCGCGGCGTAGATGCGGAGGTACATCTTCGTCTCCTCGGGGATGAGTGTGCGCCAGCCCGAGCCGCCGCGCGCGAGATACTTCGGGAGCCGCATCGGGTTCGAGTTGTAGCCGGCCGCCAGCAGCTCGGCCTGCGTCGCCAGCCCGCCGTCGAGCGCCGCTGCGACCTCCTCCTGCTTCTTCAGGTAGTCCCAAGTGTCCTGCATGTAGAGCAGCATCGCCTGCGTCGCGTTCGCGTGGTCGCGCATGCCCTCGACGAAGTCGGCCTTGAGGGTGGCCTTCGGGTGCTGCTCGCGGATGCCCACGTAGGTCGGCGGGATCATCTGCACCATGCCGCCCGCGCCCGCCGAGCTGACCGAGTAGCGGTACGTGTCGCCCGCGTTCAAGGCGTAGAGCGTTCGTATCTCGTCGAAGAGCGCGGCCGAGTCTTCGGTCAGAAAGCGCTTGTGGTCGGTGTGCTCGACGTGGCAGAGGCGCTCGGCCACGTCGATGACCGCCGGGTCGATGCGCTCGCCGAGCTTGGCGAGACGGCGCGCGGCCTCGTCGAGACGCTCGCGGACGTAGTCGCCACCTGCGCGCACGACCTCTCTATTCTCGACCGCGGGGTGCGCCGAGGTGTAGAAGGCGACCTCGTGCAGCTTGCCCTCGCGCTCGACCGGGTAGCGGACGACGAGCGGCTGAAGCTCCTGTCCCTTCGCGTTCGTGACGCGCACGGCCGTGTTGACGTAGTTCGGGCGGACGACCGAGACCTTCAGGGGCTCGCCGTTGGAGGAGACGGCGGTGAACTCGCCGCCCTTCGTCAAAAATTCTTCCTTGGACGCCTTGAGCGTCTGCACCTCGCCCTTGTTGTCGGCGACGGCCAGCGTCACGTCGTCGAGCGAGTCGGCGGGCAACTGCTTCAGCTCGCGCCTGGCCTCGCTGATGCGGCCGCGCAGGCGCAGGGTCGCGGGGCTCGCCGAGGGCTTGCGCAGGTAGTTCGCCTCGACGCGGGTCGCCGAGGGGCCGGCGAAGAAACCAGGAAGGAGGAGAGCCCGGCGTAGCTCGGCCCCAGAAACACGAGTAGCGGGAGAACAGAAAAAAGCGTCTTTCTCATCGGCAAAAATCCCTTAATTGTTAGGAAGATTGTTTGACGCCGGAGTGCCCGAACCCCTTGTTCGTACCCGGAAACCTTGTTCGCCCGTTGCGCCCGCATTGCGCGTTCATTGCAACAGTCATCAGACGCGCTGGTAGGGCTCCCAGTTGTACCCTGCCGCCCGTTCAAGTTGGCGAAGCATTAGCGCACACCGGGCGTTAAACGGGGTGGACAGAAACAGTCCGTTGCCCGGCCCGCGCGCCGTGTGCTAGGCTCGGCAAAACAGTAGGCAGAAGGCAGATGGCAGAAGGTCATTGGCGATGCCGAGGACGCCTGATTGACGCGGCCCGTTCAGGCGTCGCTGACCGACGCGGTACGTCGGTCAACTTTCCGGCTTTAAAGGCGGGCTAAACTCAAACGCCGCTCGCGGCCTCGCTACTCTGCTGCCATCTGCCTACTCCTGAAGAATTTTATGAGCACGAAGACGGACGCGCGGCCGCGCGAGCGACGCGCGAGCATTTCGAGACCTCCTCCGGGCATCCAGCTCCCGAACGACTTCAACCCTTCGAACACCGACCCCGTCGACTACGACCGCGACCTCGGCGACCCCGGCGACTTCCCCTACACGCGCGGCGTGCGCCGCAACATGTACCGCGGCCGCCTCTGGACGATGCGCCAGTACGCCGGCTTCGCCACGGCCGAGGAGTCGAACGCGCGCTACAAGTATCTGCTCTCGCAGGGGACGACCGGCCTCTCCGTCGCCTTCGACCTGCCGACGCAGATCGGGCTACGACTCCGACGACCCGCTCGCGCGGGCGAAGTCGGCAAGGTCGGCGTCGCGATCGACTCGCTCGACGACATGGAGCGGCTCTTCGACGGCATCCCGCTCGACTCCGTCTCGACCTCGATGACGATCAACGCGACGGCCGCGATCCTCCTCGCCTCTACATCGCCGTCGGCGAAGAAGCAGGGCGTCGCCGCCGGACAAACTTCAGGGCACGATCCAGAACGACATCCTCAAGGAGTACATCGCGCGCGGCACCTACATCTATCCGCCCGCGCCGTCGCTGCGGCTCATCACCGACATCTTCGCCTTCTGCGCCGCGCGAAGTGCCGAACTGGAACACGATCTCGATCACCGGCTACCACATCCGCGAAGCCGGCTCGACCGCCGTGCAGGAGGTCGCCTTCACGCTCGCCGACGGCATCGCCTACGTCGAGGCGGCGCTCGCCGCCGGGCTGAAGGTCGACGAGTTCGCGCCGCGCCTCTCGTTCTTCTTCAACGCGCACAACAACCTCCTCGAAGAGGTCGCGAAGTTCCGCGCCGCGCGCCGACTCTGGGCGCGGATCATGCGCGAGCGCTTCGGCGCGCGCGACCCGCGCTCGCTGATGCTCCGCTTCCACACGCAGACCGCCGGCTCGACGCTCACCGCGCAGCAGCCCGAGTCAACGTCGTGCGCACGACGATCCAGGCGCTCGCCGCCGTGCTCGGCGGCACGCAGTCCCTGCACACGAACGCGATGGACGAGGCGCTCGCGCTCCCGACCGAAGCGGCCGCGCGGCTCGCCCTGCGCACGCAGCAGGTCATCGCGCACGAGTCGGGCGTCGCCGACACCGTCGACCCGCTCGCGGGCTCCTACGCCGTCGAGCATCTGACGAACGAGATCGAGCGGCTCGCCGCCGACTACATCGAGAAGATCGACGCGATGGGCGGCATGCTCCGCGCCATCGAGCTCGGCTACGTCCAGCGCGAGATCCAGGAGGCCGCCTACCACTACCAGCGCGCCGTCGAGACCGAGCGACGCCATCGTCGTCGGCGTCAACCGCTTCCGCGCCGAAGAGAGACGCCCGTCCCGACCCTTCGCATCGACCCCGCGGTCGAGCGCGCCCAGGTCGAGCGCCTCCGCGCTCTGCGCGCAGCGCCGCGACGCCGAGCGCGACGGAAGTCGCCCTCGCCCTCCTCGAAGACGCCGCCCGCTCCGACCGACAACCTCCTCCCGCACATCCTCGCCTGCGTCGAAGCGCTCGCCACCGTCGGCGAAATCAGCCACCGCCTCCGCCGCGTCTGGGGCGAATACCGCGAGGCCGTGACGGTCTGAGGCTGATGGTTTCTTTGAGGTCACAAGTCTTTATCTTATTTCCAGGAATTAATTGTCATGAAAGAAAAGCTGAACTCATACTTGAAACATTAATTGACTGGATTGACGATGATGATAATCCTGTCGAGGGGCTGACTAATGACCAGCTCAAACAACGCACAGGGTTATCGCCAAGCGAGATAAAGAAGGCTGTTAAAAGTCTATATAAGGAAGGATGTCTTATACTGAGTGGTATGACGGGACAAACGCCTCCTGATTTTCATGAGATAAGTATTTCAGCGGGGGGCGTTAAGAAGTATGCTGAACTTCTCGCCGGACATGAAGCTGAAAAACAAAAGGAGTTAAACTTCAAGCAATTGCTCCATCCTACAATCATCGAAAGTTCGTATGGGTTGCTCCTTAATGGTCATTTACAAGCGGCGGTACTAAGTGCAATCACTACAGTTTTCGATTCGGTAAAGGGAAAGGCAGGTTTACGGGATGATATCCCGTCTCTAGCTACAAACGTGTTTTCCGTTCAGAACCCTAAGATGATAGTTGGAGATTTGAGTACGGCATCTGGCAAAAGCATACAAACGGGTTTCATGAATATTCTAAAGGCGCGCACCAAGCTATCAGGAACCCATTAGCACACACAGCGAAATTTGACTTAGATCAGGATGAAGCTAAGCAATATTTAGTCTTCGCAAGCCTACTTGCTCGCTATATAGAAGAATCAAAAACACCTGAGTGATAGAAGTGCAACACCTGCTCGAAGTCAAAAATCTGCGGACGCAGTTCCCGACGCGCGCGGGGCTCGTGCGCGCGGTGGACGGCGTGAGCTTTCATCTGGAGGAGGGCGAGTTGCTGGGGCTCGTCGGCGAGTCGGGGTGCGGGAAGTCGATCACGGCGCTGTCGGTGATGAGGCTGGTCTAGCGCGCCGGGGAGGATCGTGGGCGGCGAGATTCTGTTTGGCGGGCGAGAACCTTTTGACGGCGTCGGAAGAGCGGCATGCGCGAGATTCGCGGCGACGACATCGCGATGATCTTTCAAGACCCGATGACCTCGCTCAACCCCGTCTACACGGTCGGCGAGCAGATCGCGGAGGCGCTGAGGCTCCACCGGAAGATGAATCGTAAGCAGGCGCGCGAGGCGGCGGTCGAGGCGATGCGCGAGGTGTCGATCCCCGACCCCGGCGCGCCGCGCGGACGACTACCCGCACCAGCTCTCGGGCGGGATGCGGCAGCGCGTGATGATCGCGATGGCGCTCGCGTGCGACCCGCGGCTGCTCATCGCCGACGAGCCGACGACCGCGCTCGACGTGACCATTCAGGCGCAGATTCTTGAGCTGATCGACGAGCTGCGGCGGACGCGCAACCTCGCCGTGCTCCTCATCACGCACGACCTCGGCGTCGTCGCCGAAGTCGCCGACCGCGTCGCCGTCATGTACACGGGCCGCATCGTCGAAGAGTCGCCGGTCGAAGAGCTGTTCGCGCGCCCGAAGCACCCTTACACCGAAGGGCTGCTGCGCTCCGTGCCGAAGCTGACGGAGGCGGGCGTCGAAGAAGGCCGGTGCGGCTCTCGACCATCGAGGGCACGGTGCCGAAGCCGACGAACCTCCCCGAGGGCTGCCACTTCGCGCCGCGCTGCCCGCACCGCATGCCGCGCTGCACGGAGGGCGACCTGCCGCTCTACCAGTTGGAGGGCGGCGTCTCGGTGCGCTGCGTGCTCTACGACCTGACGGCGGCGGTCGCGGCCGACACACAGATCGGACGCATGGCGGAAGGGGGCGCGCGTGGAACGCGAGAACTAACGAGCGCGGGCAGACCGTCCCGCAAGCCGAGGTCACGGCCGCGCGCGCGGAAGAGGCGGGCGCGACGCGCGAAGAACTCGTGCGCGTGCGCGGCCTCTTCAAGCACTTCTCCGTCGAGGGGAGCGACGACGTGGTGCGCGCGGTGGACGGCGTGACGTTCGACATCTACCGCGGCGAGACGCTGGGGCTGGTGGGCGAGTCGGGCTGCGGCAAGTCTACCGTCGGCCGCTGCCTGCTGCGTCTGATCGAGCCGACGCGCGGTGAGGTCGAGTTCGGGGGGCGTAACGTGCTCGCCACGTCGGGCGAAGAGCTGCGGCGTCTGCGCCGCGAGATGCAGATCATCTTCCAAGACCCTTACGCGTCGCTCAACCCGCGCATGACGGTGCGCGACATCGTCTCGGAGCCGCTGGTCATCCACGGCATCGGCGACAAGGCGGAGCGGCGCGAGCGCGTGGCCGAGCTGCTGCGAAAGGTCGGCTTAGACCCCGACTACATGAACCGCTACCCGCACGAGTTCTCCGGCGGGCAGCGCCAGCGCATCGGCATCGCGCGTGCGCTCGCCCTGAACCCGAAGCTCGTCGTGGCCGACGAGCCGGTCTCCGCGCTCGACGTGAGCGTGCAGGCGCAGGTCGTCAACCTGTCTGGAGGACTTGCAGAGGCGAGTTCAATCTCACCTACCTCTTCATCTCGCACGGCCTCGCGGTCGTCGAGCACATCTCCGACCGCGTGGCCGTCATGTACCTCGGCCGCATCGTCGAGGTGCGCCTCGGCCGAGGAGCTGTACGCGCAACCCGCTCCACCCATACACGCGCGCCCTGCTCTCGGCCATCCCCGTCCCCGACCCCACGCGCAAGCGCGACCGCATCGTTCTCAAGGGCGACGTGCCCACGCCCATCAACCCGCCCTCCGGCTGCCGCTTCCACACGCGCTGCCCCGAAGCCATCCCCGACTGCGCCCGCATCGACCCAGACCTCCGCGAAGTCTCCCCCCGCCACACCGTCGCCTGCATCCGCGTCCCCGGCTGGTTCGAGGCCGAGACCAAAAGCCAGTAGCCCCTCGCCAATCGCTTTTGGTTGGTAAGCACCGAATGCAACGGACGGAACTTCTCCGCAGAACAAAAACGGCAGAGTTGTACTCTGCCCTCCTCGCCTCTTTTAACTTACTTACTCTTATGCCTTCCGATCGAGTGGTTGATCTGCTTTCAGGCTTTGGCGGCAGCCCGGTGTTTGTGGCTCGGAGCGTTCCGGGTCGGTCGGGGGAATTATGGCAGAAAGCGTGTGGCGCGTGAACAGCGGGTTTGAAACCTTGCGGGGGGCGGGCGCGTAACAGAAATTACTTTCGGCGTGGCGCGCGTGAGGGTATAGAATGCGCCGCGTGGTCTCGCATCCCGTGTTGAAGTGAGGGCTCTCCCCGTGGCAAGTAACACAAACCGGTTCATCATTCCCGGCGTCGTCTTCGGCGTCGGGTTGCTGCTGATCGTCGTCGCCGTCCTGAAACTCGGGGTGGGTTTCGGCCCGGGGGGGCGCTGTGTTTCCTCGGCCTCGTGCTCCTCGGGCTGAGCTTCATCCCGCAGGCGCGCGCGGTCGAAGACGCGCCCGCGCCGATGCCCTTCTTGCAGAAGCTCGGCAACATCTTCTTCGAGCCTTCGGCCGTCTTCCGCAACCTGCGCGCGCACCCGAGCTGGTTCGGCGCGCTCCTCATCAGCACGCTGCTGGGCTTCGCCTACTCGACCGCTTTCGTCCAGCGGCTGACGCCCGAGCGCATAGTCAACTTCACGACCGACAAGGTGGCCGAGCAGTTCACGAGCATCCCGCCCGAGCAGATCGCGCAGATGAAGGCGCAGGGAATCGCGGAGGCTAAGTCGCCGGGGAGGGTGGCGGGCGGTGCGGTGACGACCTTCGTCGGGGGCTTCGTTTTGGCGTGCGTCGTGGCGGGGCTCTACATGCTGCTCGTGATGCTCTTCGGCGGGCGGCTGGGCTTCTGGCAGGGCGTCTCGCTGGCCGTCTGGGCGGCGCTCCCGCCGGCGATCATCGGGAGGGTGCTGAGCCTCGTCCTGCTCTACATCAAAGACCCCGACGACATACACCCCGTCCGCGGCGGGAGCGGGCTCGTCACCGACAACCTCGGCGTGCTCGTCAACGCCTCCGAGCACCCGGTTCTCTACATCGTCCTGAGCTTCTTCGGACTGCTCTCGTTCTACCAGCTCTGGCTCGCGGCCACGGGCCTGCGCCACGCGAGTGATAAGCTCAGCTCGGGCTCCGCGTGGACGGTAGCCATCATCATCTGGCTCCTCTTCCTGCTCCTCGCCACCGGCTTCGGCGCGCTCTTCAGCGGCTTCATCACTTAAAAGCCGTCAAGTCGTCAAACGCGAAACGTGACCAGAGAGAATGTTCTCCTCTGGTCACGTTTCGCGTTTGACGGCTCTGCTACTCGTAGCGCAGCGCTTCGATGGGGTCGAGGCGCGCGGCCTTCCACGCGGGCCAGAGGCCGAAGATGAGGCCGATGCCGACCGAGGCGACGAAGCCCATGATGGGCGCCCAGAGCGGAACGTAGGAGGGCAGCAGCAGTCTCACCAGAAGCGTCAGCAGCCAGCCGATAGTCAGCCCGACGAGGCCGCCGAAGCCCGTCAGCGTCGCCGCCTCGATGAGGAACTGCCAGAGGATGTCGCTGCGGCGCGCGCCGATGGCCTTGCGGATGCCGATCTCGCGCGTGCGCTCGGTCACCGAGACCAGCATGATGTTCATCACGCCGATGCCGCCCACCATCAGGCCGACCGAAGAGATGGCGACCATCGCGATGGCGACGCCGCCCGTGATGGCGCGGAACTGGTCGATGATGGAGTCGGCCGTCGCCATGCCGAAGTTGTTCGGCTTGCCGAAGGGCACCTGCCGGCGCACGCGCAGAAGGTCGGTGATCTGGTCTTTCGCCTTGTCGATCTCGCCGGGCCTGGCGACGGCGAAGATGTAGATGTCGTCGGCGTTCGGCTTCAGCTTCTTCGCCACGTTGAAGGGGACGTAGATGCCGTTGTTGATGTCGTCAGAGCCCGAGCCGCCGAAGAGCTGTTCGCGCTGCTGGATGACGCCGATGACCTTGAAGTCCTGCCCGCCGATGTCGATGGATTGGCCGACGGCCGACATGTTGGGGAAGAAGTCCTCGGCGACGCGGTTGCGGACGACGCAGACGCGCTGGTTCGTGTCGTTCTCGTACTGCGAGAAGAAGCGCCCCTCCGAGACCACGTCCGTCCCGGCGCGGATGTAGTCGGGCAGCGTCCCTTCGAGCCGCACCGCCTCCGAAGTCTTGCCCTCGGTCGAGACCTTGATCTTGCGGCCGAAGAAGTTGTTGGTGATGTCGAGGAAGGGCACGCCCAGCTCGACCGAGGAGAGCTGCGAGACGGCGACGGCGTCGTCGTAGGTCAGCTCCTTGCGCATGCGCTCCTCGCGCGAGAGGCGCCCGACGCGGATGCCCGGGTCGAACTTCGCGATGAAGATCGAGCGCGTGCCGAACGACTCGATCTCCTTCTTCACCTGCTCGTCGATGCCGCTGATGATCGACGCGATGAGCATGACGGTGATGACGCCGATCATCACGCCGATGACCGTCAGGAAAGACCGCAGCTTGTTGGCCCGCAGGGTCTGCAAGGCCATCCAGAGGTTCTCTAAGATGTCACTTCGTAAGATGTTCATTTCAGTCAGCCCTCAGCGCCTCGATGGGGTCGAGGCGCGCGGCCTTCCACGCGGGGAAGATGCCGGCGGCGACGCCGACCGCGCCCGAGACGGTGACGGCGACGATGACCGCGCCGAGCCGAAAGATAGGTCGGGATGAGCATGGCCGAGACGAGGCGGCCGAGCAGCCACGCGATGATGACGCCGGTCGCGCCGCCGATGGCCGAGAGCGTGACGGCCTCGACGAGGAACTGCTTGAGGATGTCGGCGCGGCGCGCGCCCAGCGCCTTGCGGATGCCGATCTCCTTCGTCCGCTCCGTGACGCTCACCAGCATGATGTTCATCACGACGATGCCGCCGACGACGAGCGCGATGGCCGGGCACGGCGATGGCGACGATGAAGATGGTGCCGAAGAGGCGGTCGCGCAGGCCCGTGATGGAGTCGGGCGTAAAGATGCCGAAGCTGTCCTTCTCGTCCTTCTCCAGGCCCGCGCCGGATGCGCATCCACCGCGCGCGCCTCGTCCACCGCGTCCTGAAACTGCTTGTCGTCCTTCGCCGTGCCCTGCATGTAGAGCGAGCGCCAGTTGATGAGCGCGCCGAAGTTGCGCCGGTAGGTCATCAGCGGGCAGCGTGACGAAGGTGTCCTGCGGCATGCCGAAGACCGTGCCCTTCGGCGGTGCGCACGCCGACGACGCGGTAGGGCAGGGCGTTGATGAAAATCTCGCCGCCCACGGGGTCGGCGTCGGGGAAGAGTTTGTCCGCCACGTCGGAGCCGATGAAGGCGACGCGCGCGGCCTCCCGGTTCTCGATGTCGGTGAAGTAGCGGCCGTCGGCCACGTCCACCTTCTCGATCTCGCCCATCAAGGGCTCCTTGCCGTCCACCGCCACCTCTTGCAGGATTTCGTTGCCGCGCTTGATCTGCGCGCGCTGCGGGCGGGCGCCCGCGGCGAACTTGTCCGTCAGGGTCAGGCGGCGTCTTGAGGAACTCGTAGTCTTCGAGGGTCAGCTCCTTGTTGCGGCGCTGCGCGGCCGCGATGGAGTCGGTGTCCTTGAAGTCGTCCATGCTGAAGCGGCCGATGGTGTAGGACTTGGCGCCGATGTTGGCGATCTTCTCGTCGATGTAGGCGTTGAAGCCCTGGATGAGCGAGACGACGACGACGACGGCCGCCACGCCGATAATCATGCCGAGCAGCGTCAGCGCCGAGCGCAGCTTGTGCGCCCAGATGGCGGCGACGGCCAGCTTCAATGTCTCGATGAATTTCATGGTTCGCGTCTATTACGGTCGGGCCACGGGATTGGTTGCACACCGCGGCCCCCGCGTTCGTCACCGGCGGCCAAAATCCTGTGTTTGGAGAAAAGTTTACGCCTCAAGACCGTGAACCGTAAACCGTCAACTCGTGACAAATAGAAAGACGGCTTTATCTCGTCGAGGGTTACAGCTCAGGCGGTTCCGGTCACGATTTACGATTCACGATTGACGATTGACGAGGGTTTATTCGTAGCGGAGGGCTTCGATGGGGTCGAGGCGGGCGGCCTTCCACGCGGGCCAGAGGCCGAAGACGATGCCGACGCTCGCCGAGATGCCGACGCCGACGAGGATGGCCCAGACGGGGACGAAGGCCGGGAGCGGCGAGTAGGCGTTCATCAGCAGGCTCGCCGCCTCGCCCACGGCGAGCCCGCTGACGCCGCCGAGGCCCGTCAGCACGACGGCCTCGATGAGGAACTGCCAGAGGATGTTGGCGCGCGTGGCGCCCACGGCCTTGCGGATGCCGATCTCTTTCGTCCGTTCGGTCACCGAGACGAGCATGATGTTCATCACGCCGATGCCGCCGATCATCAGCGCGACGAACGAGATGGCCGTCAGCACGAGCCACGTCGCGCCCGTCAACTGGTTGTAGAAGTCGAGCAAAGAGTCCTGCGACGAGACGCCGAAGTTGTTCGGCGCGCGCGGCGGGCACCTGCCGGCGGCGGCGCAGCACGTCCGTGATCTCGTCCATCGCCGGGTGGACGTGCGCGCGCGTGTGCGGGCGGAGGATGATGAAGAAGACGACGAGCGGCGGCTCGATGTCGCGCCAGTACTTGTCGAAGGTCGGGAGCGGGATGAAGACCGAGTTGTCGCGCGACTGGCCGAAGAAGTTCCCCAGCGTCTCCATCACGCCGACGACGCGGAAGGGCGTGCCCTCGATCTTTATCTCCTTGCCCGAGCGGGTCTTCGTTGGGGAAGAGCGCGCGCACCACGTCCTGCGCCAGGATCGCGACGTTCTCGCGGCCCGCGAGGTCGCCCTCGGTGACGAAGCGGCCGCGCTCGACGTACTGCGAGAGCGTGTACTCGTACTCGGGCGTGACGCCGAAGAGGATCGGCGTGTCGGTCTCCTTGTCCGCGTAGCGCAAGGACGCGGCGATCTTGCGGCGGATGGGCGCGACGGAGTCGATGGTGTCGGCGGACTCGTGCCGGATGGCCTCGGCGTCCTCGATGGTGATGTCCTTGCGGTGCAGCTCCTCGTTGTTCGGCGGGCGGCCGAAGCTCGGGTCGAACTTCGAGACGAAGATGGTGTTCGAGCCCAGGGATTCGATCTGCTCGGCGAAGGCCTTATTCAAACCCTGAATGATCGAGACCATGAACGTGAGCGTCACGACGCCGATGCCGACGCCGAGGATGGTCAGCGACGAGCGCAGCTTGTTCGCCCGCACCGTCGCCACGGCCATCGCCGCCGATTCTTTGATGTCGTCGAAGCTCATAAAAGTACTGAGGACTATGTACTGAGGACTGAGTGAGGACAGCTTTTAACTCAGTCCTCAGTACACAGTCCTCAGTACTCTCACTCCGCGCGCAAAGCGTCAATCGGGTCGAGCCGCGCGGCCTTCCACGCGGGCCAGAGGCCGCTGGCGATGCCGACGGCCGAGGAGACGGTGACGCCCAAGACCGCCGAGCCGACGCTGAAGAGCAGCGGGAAGCCCATCGCCGCGGCGAGCCCGAAGGCGAGGAGGAAGCCCGCGGCCACGCCCATCAACCCGCCGATGGAGGTGATGACGACCGACTCGATGAGAAACTGCAAGAGCACGTCGCGGCGCGAGGCGCCGACGGCCTTGCGCACGCCGATCTCGCGCGTCCGCTCCGTCACCGAGACGAGCATGATGTTCATCACGACGATGCCGCCGACGACGAGCGAGATGGCGGCCACGCCGATGGTGACGATGTAGATGTTCGCGGTCGCGGTCTTGTAGAGGTCGATGAAGACCGCCTGCGTCTCCAGGGCGAAGCCGTCCTCCTCGTCGTGGAAGGTCTTGCCGCGCCGGTTGCGCATGACGTTGCGCACCTGGTCTTCGGCCGCCGCGAGCTGCGCGTCCTCGGGCACCTGCACGAAGACGATGAGCGAGACGTGCGCGCCGAACGCCTTCTTGAAGGTCGGGTAGGGAATCTGCACGAAGTTGTCGCGCGAGAAGCCGAAGATTTTCCCCAGGCGTTCGGTGACGCCGATGATCTCGTACGAGCGCCCCTCGACGCGCACCTGTCGGCCGATGGCCTGCTCGGGCGGCGCGCCGTCGAAGAGGTTGTCGATGATGTCGGGGCCGACGACGGCCACGTCCCGGCCCGCGGCCTCCTCCACGTCCGTCCACGCGCGCCCCGCCACGACGTCCGTGTCCTCGATGGCGTACATCGAGAGCGTCAGGCCGCGGACGCGCACGCCCTCGGAGGACTGGTCGCCGGCCTTGACGGTCGCCTGCGCGTTGGCGGCGATGCCTGTGCGCCAGCAGGCGGTGCAGAGGCGCGTGATGGCCTCGGCGTCCGACTCGGTCACGTCCTTGCGGCGGTTGAACTTGATGAAGTCCTCGCGCGAGGTGATGACCTGCGGGCGCTTCGAGATGGTGAAGACGGTCGAGCCCTGCGAAGAGAAGGTGGAGGCGACCGTCTGGTCGAGCCCCTTGATGATGGTGACGACGGCGATGACGGCCGCCACGCCGACCACGACGCCGACGAGCGTCAGGGCCGTCCGCAGCTTATTCGCGCGAAGGCTGCCGAGCGCGATGCGCAGCGACTCCCACGTCTTGTGGAAGATTGGCGGGAGCCAGCCGCGGGGCGGGAGCGCGCGACGCGGGTTTAAAGTCGCGCGGCGCCGGCGCCGTGCGTTCTTCGGTCGGCTCTGTGAGCAGTGCGCTCATCCGTCACCCGGACGCGTGCGAGGGTTGCGTGTAAAAGATCGAAAGGAGGATGAGAGCCACGCCGACTCTCATCCTCCCTCCGTCATGTCATCGGCGTTCGGGCCTCGCCTCTTGCCTGTCTACTTGATGCGCTCGTCCTACTCGATCTTGCCGTCGCGGATGGAGATGACGCGGTGCGCGCGCTCGGCGATGTCGTGCTCGTGCGTGACGACGATGATCGTGTTCCCGTCGGCGTGGAGCTTCTCGAAGAGGTTCATGATCTCGACGCTCGTCTTCGAGTCGAGCGCGCCCGTCGGCTCGTCGGCCAGCAGGATCGACGGGTTGTTGACGAGCGCGCGGGCGATGGCGACCCTCTGGCGCTGGCCGCCCGACAGCTCGTTCGGGCGGTGCGTCATGCGGTCGCCCAGCTCGACCGAGCGGAGCGCGCGCTGGGCGCGCTCGTGGCGGTCGGCGGACGAGATGCCCGCGTAGATGAGCGGCAGCTCGACGTTGTGCAGAGCGGTGGCGCGCGCCAGGAGGTTGAACGTCTGGAAGACGAAGCCGATCTCCTGGTTGCGGATGCGCGCCAGCTCGTCGTCCTCCATCTCGGAGACGAGCTTGCTGTTGATCCAGTAGCGCCCCTGGGACGGCGTGTCGAGGCAGCCGATGAGGTTCATCAGCGTCGATTTGCCGGAGCCCGAAGGGCCGATGATGGCGAGGTACTCGCCGCGCTGCACGTCGAACGAGACGCCGCGCAGCGCGTGGAGCTGCTCGGTGCCCATCTCGTAGGTGCGCCAGATGTCGCGCATCGAGATGAGCGCGGCCGGCACGCCGTCGTGCGCGAGCAGGTCGCCGCGCTCCAGCGCCTCGGGGTTGACGGCGCCGATGCCGTTCGCCTCTTCGGTGGTGGTGGGGCTCTCCATCTCTAAAAGTGCCTCGCTCATTTCTTCTCACCCGCCTTGTCGCCGGGCTTGTTCTGCTGACGCTGCACGGTATCGCCCTCCTTCAGCGTCCGCAGCACGCGGCTCGGGCCGGTGATGACTTCCAGGTCCTTCTGGAGGCCGCTCACGATCTCGATGTCGGACTCGCCCGTGATGCCGGTCTCGACGGGGACGAACTTGACCTTCTTGCCTTCGAGCACGAAGACGCCCTTGATGTCCTTCGGCTTCTCGGCCGGGGCGGCCGGGGCCGGGGCCGCGCCCTGCCCGCCGGGCGGGGTCGGCGTCGGCGTCGGCGACTTCTCGACGATGGCCTGGAGCGGGACGGCGATGACGTTCGGCTTGGTGTTCGTCGTGATGGTGGCCGTCGCGGTCATGCCGGGGCGGAGCGAGCTGCGCACGTCGTCGGGCATGCCGCTCAGGTCGAGCTCGACGATGACCTTGAACTCCTTCGCCTCCTGGACGTTGATGCGGTTGCCGAGGCCCGCGCCCGTGGTGTCGGAGCGCGAGACGGCGAGCGGGTTCTTCTGGACGACCTTGCCCATGATCTCGCGCTCGCCCGTGGCGTCCACCTTGACCTTCGACCGGCTGCTCCGACGGCGATCTGCGCGATCTCGGTCTCGTCCACGTTGACCTCGACGTTGATCGTGGTCATGTCGGCGATGGTCATCAGCGAGGTGGTCGAAAGTCCCGCGACGGCGAACTGGCCGACGCGCGCCGGGATGTCCACGACGACGCCCGTCAGCGGCGAGACCGTGACGGCCTTGCTGCGCTGCGACGACTGGCCGCGCTAGATGGCCTGCTGCGCGTTGGCGCGCGCCTCGCTCGTCTGGACGCTCTCGCGGGCGCGCTTGATGCCGTTCTGCGCGTCGGTGACGGCCACGCGCTGCTGGTTGACGCGCGCCTTCGACTCCTCGACCGCGATCTTAGCCGATTCGAGCTGCGCCTGCGAGGTCTTCAGAGCGACCTGCGCCGGTCTTGAGCCGGTCCTGCGCCGTGTCGAACTCTAAGCGCGAGGCGACGCCCGACTCGATCAGTTCGGTCGTGCGCCTCAGCTCGCGGCGCGCGGTTTCGAGGTTGACCTGCTCGCGGTCCACGTTCGTCTGCGCGGTGTTGACGGCCTGACGCGACTGCGCGAGCGACGCCTCGGCGGCGAGGAGTTGCTGCTGCACCTCCGCGACGGCGTTCTCGGCGGACGAGACGGCCGTGCGCGCGTTCTGCACGTCGGAGATGGCGGCGGCACGCTGGCGGCCTGCGCCTCGGCGGAGGATTCGAGCTGCGTCGGGTCTACGCGCACGAGCGGCTGGCCGACCGTCACCTGGTCGCCGGGGTTGACGCTGATCTCCGTGATGCGCCCCTGCACCTCGCTCGTCAGGTTGACGAAGCGGATGGGGCGCACCTCGCCGGAGGCCGTGACCGTGGACTTCAGCTCGGGCCGCACGTCAACCTTGACGACCGTGACCTCGGCCTCGTCCTTGCCGCGCGCGAAGATGCTGATGACGACGACGAGCCCGAGGAGGGCGACCGCCGAGACCGCGATAATGATTTTCTTCTTCCGGCTCAGAGCCATTGGGGTTTAATTCCTCTTCTCGAAAAGACTGGGGTTAAGATTTCGGTCGGGACACGGGCTGGCTCCGCACAAACGCACGCGGACGGCGCTAAACCGAACTGTCTGTGTACCTTCCCGCCGCCGGCAACTCTTCTACGTGCAAAAAGGTGGAACAGTTTCAGGAAATCGGTCACTGGTGAATGGTAAATAGTGAATGGAGACCGGATGCCGTACGTGTCGGGTGAAAGCGCGTCGGGAGGCGGCGGTGAACTTCCATTTACTATTCACCATTTACCATTCACCACCTTTTGATGCTGTTGGCGCGTCTCGCGTTTCGCGGTACAATGGGCGGCCGGCGCACGGGCCGCCTCTCGGGCGGGCGCCGAGCAGGAATTCGGGGGCATCTCAGGGGCGTGCCAGCCCGCACCGCCATCCAAAAATTCGTGAAGGACGCGGCCATGATCACCTGCAAAAGGTGCCAGACGGAGAATATCGAGGGCTCGCAGTATTGCGACGAGTGCGGGGCGGCGCTGGAGCCCGCCACCGCCGTCGGCCCCGCCGCCGGCCGCGCGCACACGAGCGAGCACGCCGGCCCCGGGACAGAGGCCGTCGCCTCTGACTCGGGCGCCGCGCCCCGCGCCTCCGCATCGGAACTGCGCGCCGTGCCGAAGCCGCAGCCCTTCGCGCCGGCGGGCACCTCAATCGCCGGCCGCGCCCGTCTGCACGAAGACTCGCATCCGCGCCGCGACTCGGGCGCCGCGCCGCACGCCAAGCTCGTCATCCACCGCGGGCGCTCGGTCGGCAAGGAGTTCCCGATGTGCGAGGACGAGTCGCACATCGGTCGCTGGGACGCCGACGGCGGCATCTTCCCGGACGTTGACCTGGATTCCGACGACCCCGAGGCCAAAGTCTCGCGCCGCCACGCGCGGATCACGCGGCGCGCGGGCCAGTACTACATCGAAGATTTGGGCTCGACCAACGGCACGTTCGTCAACCGCGGGCGGCGGCTACTGCCGGGCGACCGCCAGCCCCTGCGCGACGGCGACGAGGTCATCGTCGGTAAGACGTTCTTGAAGTTCCACGTGCTCGGTGAGGCGTCGGCGGTTAGAGAGAAGTAATGTCGTCCTGTTTCGATTGCGGTTCCCCTGTGACCCCTGAAGACCGCTTCTGCGGCAACTGCGGCCTGGCCTTGCAGCCCGCCGCGGGCGCGGAGGGCGGCGCCGCGTCTTCGTCCGCGCCATTCGCGCAGGAGGGCGGCGCGGCTAAGCCGGCCGAGACGCGCGAGCCGGAGTCGTCCGGTTACGGCGACGAACAATTCCAGCCGACCATCATCGAGCCTTCGCGCGGCGGACAAGCCGCCGCGGCCGCGCGCGCCTCCGAGCCGGTCGAGCCGACAGAAGCCCCCGCGTCGTCGAACCCCTCGGAGTCGAAAGGTCTCTCGACGGCGGGCTCGGCCGAACTCACCTCCGCCGCCGCCGAGGACGTGGAGATTACGGTTGACACGTCGGGCGAGCCGCCGACGGGCACCGTGAACGGCGGGCAGCCCCCCGCCGACCAGTCCGCGCCCGAGTGGGAGCCCAGGCCGCAGAACACGGGCGGCGCCCCTTCGGCCGGCGTTCGAGACCGGCGCACGGGCGACCTGCCCTCGCGCCCGATGGCCTTCACGGGGCGGACGGGCGGCTCCTCCTCCTCCTCCTCTTCGAGTCGCCGCACGGCGAGCCAGTTGGAGCCGGGCACGGTGCTCTACTCCCGTTACGAGATCGTCAAGCGCATCGGCGG
Source organism: uncultured Acidobacteriota bacterium (assembly GCA_963726735.1). Taxonomy (GTDB): domain Bacteria; phylum Acidobacteriota; class Blastocatellia; order Pyrinomonadales; family Pyrinomonadaceae; genus QHXN01. The sequence continues at coordinate 179,573 of CAVSDM010000012.1, read as the reverse complement.
CGGCGGCATGGGCGCCGTCTACTACGCGAAGGACAAGAACCTCGGCGACGCCCCGCGCGCCGTCAAGGAGATGATTCAGACGCACCTCGACGAGTCGCAGCAGGAGAAGGCCGTCGCCGACTTCCGCCGCGAGTCGATGCTCCTGGCCTCGCTCGAACACGCTTCGATCCCGACCATCTACGACTACTTCTACGACGACGCGGCCTCGCGCTTCTACCTCGTCATGAAGTACATCTCGGGCGGCGACTGCCTCGCGCGCCTGCGCAACGCGCCCGGCGGGAAGCTCGACGAGTTGACCGTGGCCGAGTGGGGCGCGCAGGCGGCCGACGTGCTCGAATACCTGCACAACCAGCGCCCGCCGATCATCTACCGCGACCTGAAGCCCGCGAACCTGATGATCGACGGGAACTCCGGGCGCGTCATGCTCATCGACTTCGGCATCGCGCGCTGGGTCGCGCCGCAGGAGAAGGGCGTGACGGCCGTCGGGACGATGGGCTACGCGCCGCCGGAACTCTTCAGCGGGAAGGCCGAGTCGCGGACCGACATCTACGGGCTCGGGCGCGACGATGTTCCACCTGCTGACGGGCTCGGACCCGCAGGACAACCCGCTGCTCATCTTCGACTTCGCGAAGAACCCGACGCCGCGCCAGATCAACCCGGCCGTCTCGAACGAGATGGAGTGGATTCTGATGCGCGCCGTCGAGTACGAGCCCGAGCGCCGCTTCAGCTCGGCCGGCGAGATGCGCGACACGCTCCACCAGCACGTCGAGCGCCTGCGCGCGGGCGCCGTCACCTACGGCGTCGTCCGCGGCGCGGGCGCGCAGGAGCAGACGGCGCGGACGATGGCCGTCGAGCGGGTCTTCTGCGGCTTCTGCGGCAAGTCCATCTCTTCCGAAGATGTCTTCTGCCCGCACTGCGGCGCGCGCCAGCCCATCGCGGCGGCGAGCGCGGCGCTGCGCACGGCGCGCGCCACGGCCCGTCTCGTCGTGACGGGGACGACCGAGCTGGACGCGACGTTCCTGCTCAATAAAGAGACGAACCTGATCGGGCGCACCGACCCGCAGTCGAACATCTTCCCCGACATCGACCTCTCGCGCTTCGACCCGGAGACAAAGATTTCGCGGCGCCACGCGCGCGTCTGGCGCGAGGGCGACACGTTCCTGGTCGAAGACCTCAGCTCGGTCAACGGCACGGTCGTCAACGAGGCCGTCCGCCTCGGCCCTCGCCAGCCGCGACCGCTCGCCAACGGCGACCGCCTGCGCCTCGGCGAGACGACGCTCCACTTTTTGCTCGGGTGAATCCGGGCAAGTAGTCAGTAGCCAGTAGAAAACATCCCCGCGCGGGACTCTCCGCAACTGCCGGCACACAACTGACGTAATGAAAACGTACTGAATAAAAACCACTGACCACCGGCTGCCGACTACTGCTTCAAATGTCTGTACAACTGGAACGAGAGGGAAGGTCCGCCGCGGCGGCCCGGGTGCGTGAGGGGGCGCGGGTGCAGCGCGGGGCCTTGAACTTCGAGCGGCTGCGGGCGCCCTTCTCGCTGCGGTGCGGGGCGCTGCTGATCGACTACATCATCGTCGTCGGCGTGCTCGCGCTGACGACGCTGCTGGCGCGCGTCCTCGGCGGCGACGTGCGGCGCGGCGGCAGCTTCATCCTGTTCGTGGGCTACCTGACGACCGCTGGCGTCGCCTTCGTCAACTTCGTACTGCTCGCCAACCTGAGCGGGCGCACGCTGGGGAAATGGATCGCGGGCCTGCGCATCGAGCGCAGGGACGGCGAGCCGCTGAGCGTGGGCCGCGCGCTGCTGCGCCACCTCGTCGGCTACCCCCTGACGCTCCTGACGCTCGGCCTCGGCTTCCTCTTCGCGGCCTTCGACCCGCAGGGGCGGGCGCTTCACGACTGGCTGGCCGGCACGGTCGTCGTGCGCAGCCGCGCGTCACGCGGCGCGAACCTGCGCTGAACCGCCCGGCGCGTCTCTCCGTAAAGAGTCTTCGACGAAGGATGCAGACCTCCTGCCCGAGCTGCGGTGCGGACACCTTCCCCGGCGCGCGCTTCTGCCGGCGTTGCGGCGCGCCCCTGAGCCTTCAGGGCTCCGAGACGGGGGACGTTTCGCCCAACGCCGCCACCGTCCCGCTCGTCCCCGAAGAGCCGCGCACGACCGACGGGCTCGTGCCCGGTGAAGAGCAGGTCGCGCCCCAGACCTCGCGCGTCAGCCTCGCCGAGATGGAGCGCCTGCTCCGCGGGCAGGAGGACGGCCGTCCGCAGCACCCTCATCCGATTGATCCCGAGGCCACCATCGTTCCGCGCGACCCGGCCGTCACGCGCCCGAACCTCCCCGGCTACGAAGACGAAGAGCTGACCATTCACGTCCCGCGCACCGCGCAGACGCACAAGCCCGACGACTTTGAAGCGACCATCGACTTCGACTCCACGCAGCTCGTAGACCCGGAGGCCACGATGCCGGCCGGCATCGGCTCCTGGCCCTACGCACCTCAGCCCGAGCCCGAACCCGAGACACACGAACCGCGCGAACCGGAGGCCGCCGCCGAAGACGTTCACGTTCGAGGGGACGCGCCCGCCGTAGCGGCGCCCGCGCCCCCGCGCACGGGCGCCGGTGTCGCGCCGGCCCGGCGCGCTTGGCCGTGGGTCGTCGCCATCTGCGTTCTGGTCGCGGCCCTCCTGGGGGGCGGCGCGTGGCTCGGGTACAGGCTGCTACTGCGCCGGCCGGCCCTGTCGGACTTGCCGACGCAGGGGCCGACCGCGCCCGTCACGGGCGACGCCAAAGAGCAGTTCGAGCTGAAGCTTCAGGAGGCCGAGGCGCGGCTCGCGGCCGGCGACATGGAGGGCGCGCTCGCGCGTCTGCGCGAGGCCAACGAACTCGACCCCGGCAACACGCGCGCGCACCGAAGGCTCGGCGAGCTGCTGCTCTCGTCCGGCGCGCGCCGCGAGGCCATCGAAGAGTTCCGCGCCGCCGCGCGCAACGCGCCCTACGACTTCAACGCCTGGCGCGTGCTCGCCTCCGCGCAGTTCGCCGAGGGGCTCTACGACGACGCGGTGGAGAGTTACCGGCGCGTCCTCAACCTCAACGCGCCCGGCGCGAACCCCGAACCGAACGACCTGCTCGGGCTGGCCGACGCGCTGCGCCTGGCCGGGCGCACGGAAGAGGCGCGCGCGGCCTACGAGCGACTGCTGACGTTCGCGCCCGCCGACCTCGCCGACATCGCGCGTCAGAACCTCGGCGCGCTCGCGCCCGCGCAGGCGGCCCCGACGCCCGCGCACACGCCGCGCCCCGGCGAGCCGACGCCCACGCCGCAGGTTGCAGAGACCGCGTCCACCGACCTGCCTCCCGCGCCGACGCCGACGCCGCAGCCGACCCCGCAGTCCACCCCGACGCCCGCGCCGCAGGCCCCGGCCTCGCCCGCCGAGCGTTACGGTCGCGGCGTCCAGCTCTGGTCTGCGAACCGCGGCGCCGCGCTCGAAGAGTTCCGCGCCGCGGCCGCGGGCGGCAACCCGGACGCGCACTACTACCTCGGCCTCGCCTACGTCGAAGGGCGCAACGCGGGCTCGCTCAAGCGCGCCGAGGTCGTCGCCGCGCTCCAACACTTCCAGCTCGCGCAGCGCGGCCAGCACGCCGCACAGGCGCGCGGCTACGCGCAGCAGTTGGAGAAAGAGTTTGACCGACTGCGAAGGCAGTGATAAGTAAGAGCGTGAACCGTCAACCGTCAACCGTGACGAGTAACAGACTGAATTTTCTTGTCACGGTTTACTGTTCACCATTCACGACCGGATTCGACCTATGTCTGAGTTACTAGTTAATTATCCGGACCGTGCGCCGGAGCGGCTGCCGCTGGGTCGCCTGCGCATCACCATCGGGCGTTCGGCGCGCAACGACGTGTGCGTGCCCGACCCGTTCGCCTCGCGCGTCCACGCGGAGGTGCGGCGCGAGGGCGACCTCTACGTGCTGCAAGACCTCGGCTCGGCCAACGGCACCTACTACAACGGCTCGCGCCTCGACCAGGCGGTCGCGCTCACGCACGGCAGTCGCATCCAGATCGGCGAGACCGAGATCGTCTTCAAGGACCAGTCCACCGCGCCGCAACTGCCCGCGACGACCATCGAGGAGGACTCGCCGCTCCCCGAGGCGACCATCGCCTTCGACTCGGCGCAGCACACCACGAACGGCCTGCTCGAATCCATCGAGGCCGCGCGCACGCAGTCGTCGGGCCGCTTCGACGTGGCGACCATCATGCCGCAGCGCTCGGGCTCGACGGCGAAGTCGGCGGCGGTCGCGGCCGACCACGGCGACCTGCTCGCGCTCATCTCGAAGGTCGGCGTGACGCTGCTGGCCTCGGCCACGCTCGACGAGACGCTCAGTCAGGTGGCGCTGCTCGTCTTCGACGCCGTCCCGGCCGAGCGCTGCCTCATCATGCTGCGCGAGCCGCCCGCCGACGGCGAGCTGAAGATTCGCGCCGCCGAGATGCGCGACCGGCGGCCCGAGGTCGGCGAAGTCAGAGTCAGCCGCACCATCGTCGAGGAGGTCGTCAACCAGGGGCGCTCGGTTCTTACGTCGGACGCGCAGCACGACCCGCGCTTCAAGTCTTCGACCGTCACCTTCCAGGGCATACGGTCTGTTTTGGCCGTGCCGCTCGGCGTCGGCGACCGCATCTTCGGGATGATCTACGCCGACTCGCCGCTCGCCACCTCGCGCTTCACCGAAGACCATTTGAAGGTCCTGACGACGCTCGGCTCGGTCGCCGCCATCCGCGTCGAGAACACGCGGCTGCTCGAAGAACATCTGGAGCAGGAGCGCTTCGAGCGCGAGCTGCAACTGGCGCGCGAGATACAGCAGCGCTTCCAGCCCTCGGCGCCGCCCGCCGTGCCGGGCTACGAGCTACAGGGCATCAGCTTCCCCTCGTACCAGATCGGCGGCGACTACTACGACTTCATCAAGTGCGCCGACAACCGGCTCGTCGTCGCGCTCGGCGACGTGTCGGGGAAGGGGACTTCGGCCGCGCTGCTGATGTCCTCGCTGCACGCGGCCGTGCACGCGCAGGTCGCGTCGTGCCGTCCCATCACGGAGACCGTCGGCGCGGTCAACCGCTACCTCGCCGACAACACGCCGGGCAACCGCTTCGTCACGCTCTTCTACGCCGAGCTGGACCCTCTGACGGGCTCGCTCTCCTTCATCAACGCGGGCCACAACCCGCCCATCATCGCGCACGAGGGCGGCACGCTCGAACACCTCGCCGCGGGCGGACTCCCCCTGGGGATAGTCCCCGACTTCGACTACCGCGAGGGGCGCACGCTGCTCCGGCCGGGCGACGTGCTCGTCGCCTACTCGGACGGCGTCACCGAGTCGCAGAACCCTGCGGGCGAGGAGTTCGGCACCGTCCGCCTGCAAGAGGTGGTCGCGCGCAACCTCAGCCGCTCGGCCGCCGGCATCCGCGACAAGATCGAGGCCGCGCTCTCCTCCTTCGCGCAGGGCACGCCCGCCGGCGACGACGTGACGCTCGTCATCGTCAAGCGCGACCGTGAGACGAAGTAAGCGACGCCGCTCGTAGAAGGCAGAAGTAAAAAGGCAAGGGTGAAGACGAGGAGCGCGCACTCCTCGTCTTCACCCTTGCCTTTTTACTTCTTCACGCCCCGGCGACGGGGAGGTGGTTCTAACCCCCGGTCAGGCTGCGGGCGCTGCGCGCGATGCGCTCGGCCGTCTTCTCGCCGACGCCGTCCACGAGGTCGAGCCCGCCGCCCTCGACGAATTTCGCGAGGTCTTCGAGCGAAGAGATTTTGAACTGCTGGTAGAGCGTCGCGGCCGTCTTCACCCCGACGCCTTCGACTTCGAGCAGGTCGAGCACCGACTCGGGCGTCTCCTCCTTCAGCCGCTCCCACGCGTCGAAGGTGCCGCGCCCGAGCAGCTCGACGATCTTGCCGCTGATGGCTTTGCCCACGCCGGGCAGCGTCTGCAAGCCCTTCTGCCCCTCCGCGCGCGCGATCTCGGCGACGGAACTCGGCCACGTCTCCAGCGTCTCGGCCGCGTTCCGGTACGAGCGCACGCGGAACTTGTCGTCGCCGCGAATCTCCATCAGCAGCGCCAGCCGCTCGAACCTGCGCGCCAGCTCCTCGTTGGTCATAAAGCCTTCGCCCCCGCTCGGGCGCATCTTACCACCAACCCCTCAACGCGTTTTAGAGAGCACGGCGTCGCGGCGGCGGCGGGCGAAGTCGAAGAGCGCGGGCTGCTGCGTGCGCGTGGGTTGGCCGGAGACTTTGACCTTGAGGCTGCGCCCGCCCTCTGGGAAGACGACGACGCGCGCCCCCTCGTCGCCGTCGAGCCGGGCGGCGTGGGCCGCGGCCTTCATCTCCGCGAGCTTCCGCTCGACCTCGGCGTGGAGCGCCGGCACGCGCTCGACGCCGTAGGCGAGCCACTCGGCGACGGTGATGCGCGCGTCCTGCGGCCGGAAGTCGGCGCGCCCCGCTTCGAGCGCGTCGTGCGTGAGCGCGTAGGTCAGAAGCCCCTGCTCGATGAGGCCGCTCTCCAGCGCCACGTCGTCGGCCTGCGTCGAGGTCAGTATCCGCATGCCCTTGTCGTAAGAGAGCTGTCCTAAGCCGCGGCTCCCCATCGGCCCCGGCTTGAAGCCCTCGCCCTGCACGCTCGCCGCCGAGTGGCAGGCGTCCACGACCAGGATCAGCTCGCCCGCGTCAACGTCCCGCAGCCACGCGCCCAGCTCGTCCGACGAGATTGCGCGTGACAGGGCTTCGCGCAGCTCGCCCGCGGCGCCCGTGTCCGAGGCGAAGAGGAAGAAGCGTCCGCGCTCGTCGGCGTAGCCGTGGCTTGAGAAGGAGACGATGACGAGGTCTTCGGGCGTCGCGCGCCTGAGCTGTGAGGCGTTGGGGACGCCCTTCAAGTCCTCTTCAGAGACCTTCCGGCCCGCGAGCAGGTCGAGCACGGCCTTGAAATTCTTCTTCGTCGCCGCCGTCTCTTTCAGGACGCGCGGGCTACTTTTGCGCCCGCCGTCGGAGGCGTAGTCGGAGATGAGCGGCACGCTCAAGACCTCCTCGTACTCTCCGCCCTCGCGCACGCGCGCGGCGACGACCTCCTGCAAGCGGCGCGCGTCGTTGGCGGCGAAGCGCAAGTCCCACGCCTCGTTCTCGTAGGCGTTGACGCCGACCGAGACGACGTACGCGCGCCCCTTCGCCGCGGGCAGGGGCTCCGCGGGCTCGAAGCTCACGCGCGCCGTCGGGCTCTTAACTTTATCTTCGTTGAAGGCGTAGGCCGTGAACTCAACGCGTCGCGCCTCCCCTCCCGAATCGCCGCGCGGGCGCGGCAGGCGCACGTCGTCGAAGGTGAACGTGGCCTTGCCCGTCGCGGGGTCGGTCTTCAGTTCGCCGCCGTCCGCGGGGGCGTACGCGACGAGCTGTCCGCCGCGGAAGAGGCGCAGGTCGTAGACGCCCACTCCTGCGACCGCGCCCGCAGGCTTCGACACCTCGACCGTCACGCGCGCGAACTCCGGCCGCGCCTTCTGCTGCTCGACGGAAATGATGTTGACGAACGGCTGCGCGCGGTCCACCTCTGCGAGCGCGCGCACCGGCGCGAGCCGCTCGCCCGCGAGTATCCGCGCGAGCAGGCGCGGCTCGTAGTAGTCGCGCATGAAGATTTCGAGCGGCAGAGGCTTCAGAGGGTCTTCGGGCGCGAGCCAGTGGACGCCCTGTATCTCGTCGAGGTCGGAGGCGTCGAAGCGACCCTCCGGGTCCACGACGACCCAGCTCCCGTCGGCGCGCGTGATGAAGCGGCACAGCTCTTTGCCCGTCGCCACTTCGTAGACGCGCTCGAAGCCGTCCTCGCCGTAGGCGAGCAGGAAGCGGCCGTCGGCCGAGAACTCTTCGACGTAGTCCTGCGGGCCGTCGAGCCTGCGGACGGCCTCGCCGGTCGGCACGTCCCAGATGGTGGCGCGCTCGCCCGCCCCGCCCCCCGCGCCCGTGGCGATGAGCGCGCCGTCCGGCGACCACGCGAACGAGCTGACGCGGAAGCCCGGCCGCTTGAGCGTGTCGAGCGGCGAGCCCGCGTCCACGTCGTAGACCTTGACGAGCATCTGCTTGAGCCCCCCGCCGTTGTTCGACGTGGCGACGAGGACGCGCGCGCCGTCGGGCGAGAGCGCCAGATGCGAGGCGTCGGTGTACGCCTCGTCCGTGTCCACCTTGAACGAGCGCACGCGCTTGGGCTGGCTCGCGCGCCAGACGTTCACCTTCTGGACGGTCGCGCCGCCCTCCTCCTCGACCGTCTCCCACGCGGCGGCGCGGCCGTCGCGCGACATCACGAACCGTCGGTCTGCGTCCCCGAGCGGCAGCGCGAACGGGAGCGTTGTCTCCTTCCAGTCGCGCGTGCTGAGCGTGACCGTCTGCGGCTCGGCGTAGGCCGAGTCGCGGTAGAAGGTGACGGTGTCGAGCGGCGTGAAGCGCACCACGTCCCAACCGACCGCGTCGGCCTTCTCACCTGATTCGAGCCGCGACTCGACGCGCGCGAGCCGCACGCCGGTCTGCGCGTCCCAGACCTCGCCGACGAGCCCCGCGCCGGTCGCGACGAAGCGGCCGTCGGACGAAACGTCCTGTCTCGCGGTCGTGTCGCCCGCCGCGCGCCAAGCGGCCGTCTTGCCGGACAACATGTCGCGCGCCTCGTACGCGCCGCCGTTCTGCGTGATGCCCAGCAGGCCGCCCGCCGCCGCGAAGCGGAAGGTGGCGTGCGCCCCCGTGCCCTGCGCGCCGGTCAGCGGGCGCAGCAGCCGACCCGTCTTCACGTCCCAGAGGCGTATGAGGTGGTTCAAGTCTTCGTCGTCGCCCTCGTCGGCGGTGGCGAGCACGCTGCCGTCGGGCGAGACGGCGAGCGCCAACAACTCGTCGTGCCAGACCTGCCCGGGGTAGGACGAGGTGCGGCCCTCGCGCAGCACGAGGAAGCGCGCGCGCCCGACCTCCCGGCCCGTGGCCTTCTCGGTGACGTTGACGAGCCCGTCCTTCGCGCTCGCCACGAAGCGGCCGCCGGGCGAGACGGCGGAGCGCGGCGGCCGCAGGTCGAAGGACTCCAACTCCTTGCCCGGCTTCGCGTGCCGCACGCGCGAGAGAAGTTTCCCGGTGCGCGCGTCCCACGTCAGTTTGTAGGTCGTCCCCGTGACGACTATCTGCGCGCCGCCCGCGGCGAACGCGACGGGCGGGCGGCCTCCTTCGTCGGGGGCGAAGAAGGCGTTGTCGCCGTTCGCGCCGAGCCAGAGCCGCTTGCCCGTCCACAAGTCCCAGAGCCGCAGGTTCAGCCCGACGCTCGTCGAGAGCAGGCGAGAGTCGGGCGAGAAGGCGCCCCACAGCCAGCCGTCCACGTCCTGCGCGCCGGGGTCGCCCGTGTTCTCCGTCAGACGCCTGACCTCGCGCCCGCTCTCGACATCCCACACGACCACGTCGCCGCCCGAGTCGCCCGTCGCCACCAAACGTCCGTCCGGCGAGAAGATGATGAAGCCGTTCGACACGCGGCTCTGCCCCTGCTGCACCACGAGCCGCAGCGTCGGCTTCAACGCTGCCGGCTTCGGCGGCGCGGCCTTCGCCTGCCCGCGCTTCTGCGCGTGTGCCGCGGGGACTTGAGTTGTTAATAGTGCGAGCAGGAGTAATGAGAGAAGGGGAAGGGGCCTGTGCATCTTTGACTCCGGGTTTAAGGCTGAAGGTAAGTGGGCAGTAGGCGTTTGAAAGCGCCGCGTCAGCGGCGTTTGAATTTAGTCCGGCCTTTCAAGGCCGGGAAACCCGACGGCCCGACATGCCGCGTCGCGTCAGCGACGCCTGAAACGATTCGCGCGCTCAGGCGTCGCTGACGCGACGCGGCCGTGTCCGATTCCACGCTCACCCGGCCTTAAAAGGCCGGGCTAAATTCAAACGCCGCTGACGCGGCGGCTGCCTACTGCTTTGCTCACGCCTTCTCAAGGCCGGCGTACTTTTCGACGAGCTTCTTCTGGCCGAAGCCGGGGAAGCTGACGAGGAGCTTGGCGCCGTCGCCGACGCCCTCGCGGCGCAGCACGAGGCCGCGGCCGTACTTCGGGTGTTTGACGTGCGTGCCGGGGGTGAAGCCGGCCGCCGCAGACGTGGATGATGAAGACGATGCGGACGAACGTCCGCCGCCTGCGGGTCGCGGCGGCGGCGGCGGCGTTTGAGCGGGCGGCGCCTGCCGGCGTGTGTCCGCGGAGGCGTTGCGGCGAATCTGGTCGCCGCGCTGGCGGAAGAACTCGGCGATGGAGTCGGCGCTGTCGTAGGTCTTGCCCGTGTAGCGGCGCTCGGGCGGCGTCGAAGTCTCGCCGCGCAGGACGCGCGCCGCGTGGCGCGACTCCAGGGCCGAAGAGCTGCGCGCGAACGAGAGCCACGAGGCGCCGCGCGAGAGGTCTTCGACGGCTTCGAGCGGCAACTCGTTCAGGAACTGCGACGGCTCCGACGCCAGCTCCTCGCCGTAGACCCTGCGCCGCATCGCGTGCGAGACGTAGAGGAAGCGCTCGGCGCGCGTGATGGCGACGTAGCAGAGGCGCCGCTCCTCCTCCATCTCCGCCTGCTCGCCCATCGCGCGCGAGTGCGGGAAGAGCCCGTCCTCCATGCCGACGATGAAGACGACGGGGAACTCAAGCCCCTTGGCCGAGTGCATCGTCATCAGCGTGACGGGCGCGTCGCCCTTATACTGGTCCGTGTCGGAGACGAGCGCGGCCGCGTCGATGAAGTCGCGCAGGCCGCCGCCCTCCTCCTTGTCGTAATCGACGGCCGCGTTGACCAACTCCTGCAAGTTCTCAAGCCGGCTCTCGGCCTCCTCGCTGTTCTCGGCCTTGAGCGAGTCGGCGTAGCCCGTGTCGAGGATGGCCGCCTTGACGACCTCGGAGGCCGGCTCCCTCTGCGCGCGCGCGACCAGCCCCTCGATGATCGCCTGGAACTTCCTGAGCGCCGCGACGGCGCGCGGGCTGAAGCCGTCGGGATGCTCGCTGATGACGGCGATGGCCTCCCACAGAGAGACGCCGTAGTCCTTCGCGCGCCGGTCCAGCTCGTCGAGCGTCTGCTTGCCGAGCCCCCGCGTCGGCGTGTTGATGACGCGCAGCAGCGCGACCGAGTCGTGCGGGTTCAGCGCGAGCTTGAGGTAGGAGACGATGTCGCGCACCTCCGCGCGCTCGTAGAAGGAGAAGCCGCCGACGATGTTGTAGCCGAGCCCCGTGCGCCGCAAAGCCTCCTCGAAGACGCGCGACTGCGCGTTCGTGCGGTAGAGGATGGCGGCGCGCGACTCGCGGTCGAGCCGCCGGTGCTCCTCGGTCTTGGCCGCGACGAAGCGCGCCTCCGACTCGGCATCCATCGCCTGGTAATAACGGATCGGCGCGCCCGCCGGGTTGGCCGTCCAGAGCGTCTTCTCCTTGCGCTCGGTGTTGTGCTTGATGACGGCGTCGGCCGCGTCGAGGATGGTCTGCGTCGAGCGGTAGTTCTGCTCCAGCTTAATCGTCCGCGCCTCCGGGTAATGCTGCTCGAAGTTCAAAATGTTCGAGATGTCCGCGCCGCGCCAGCGGTAGATGCTCTGGCTCTCGTCACCCACGACGCAGATGTTGTGCTGCTTCTGGGTGAGGTAGTTGATGAGGGCGAACTGGAGGGCGTTGGTGTCCTGGTACTCATCGACGAGGATGTAGCGGAAGCGGTCGTTGTAGTGCGCGCGCACGTCCTCGCGCTTGCGCAGGAGGCGGACGGCCAGAATCATCAGGTCGTCGAAGTCTACGGCGTTGTTGTTGACGAGCCTTTCCTCGTACAGCTTGAAGACGCGGGCGATGGCGACGCGCTTCTCGTCGTGCGACTCGGCGCGGGCGGCGTACATCTCGGCGTCGAGGCCGGAGTTCTTGGCGTGGCTGATGGCCGACTGCGTCTGGCGCGGGGCGAGCCGCTGGTCGTCGTAGCCGAGGTCTTTGATGCACGCCTTGACGACGCGCTGCGAGTCGTCCTGGTCGTAGATGGTGAAGGAGCGCGTGTAGCCCTCCTCCAGCTTCTCGATGTCGCGCCGCAGCATCCGCACGCACAGGGAGTGGAAGGTCGAGACGAGCGGCGCGCTCTCCAGCCGCCGCCCTTCGAGCAGGCGCGTGACGCGCTCGCGCATCTCCTGCGCGGCCTTGTTCGTGAAGGTGACGGCGAGGATGTTGTGCGGCGGGACGTGCTTTTCCGAGATGAGGTAGGCGATCCTCACCGTGATGACGCGCGTCTTGCCGGAGCCCGCGCCCGCGAGAATCAGCAGCGGCCCTTCGGCCGCCTCGACGGCCTCGCGCTGCCGCTCGTTGAGTGATTCAAGCAATTGGTTCATCTGTCCATCTGCTCATCTGTTCATTTGTCTTTCTCTTCAATGAGTCAATGGACAAATGAATCAATGAATATCCTACTTTATCAGTTTTTGAATCGCCTTGAACTGCTCGTGGCGTGCGTCGCGCATCAGCTCGAAGAGCGCCAGCTCGACCGAGGAGGGGAGCGCGCCGGAGCGTTGCATCTTGTCGAGCCCCGCCTGACGGTTCTCGGCCGTGCGCGACGAGATGCAGTCGAAGAGGAGATGCACCTGGTAGCCGCGCGCGAGCAGGTCGTGCGCCGTCTGGTTCACGCAGACGTGCGCCTCGATGCCGCAGAGCATGACCTGGCGCGCGCCCGCCGCTTCGAGCCGCGCGACGAACTCCTGCGCGCCGCACGAGCTGAAGGCGGTCTTCTCGACGGGCTCGAAGCCTTCGGGGAGGACGGCGGCGACCTCCGCGGCCGTGCGGCCCAGGCCCTTCGGGTACTGCTCCGTGGCGACGACGGGCACGCCCAGCAGCCCCGCGGCGTGCGCGACCAGCGCGCAGCGCGCGGCCACCTCCGCGAAGTCCGGGATGTGCTGGCGGAACGCCTCCTGCACGTCGATGACGGCCAGCGCCGTCCGCCTCAGGTCGAGCGTGTTCTCGTGTGGCATTTCATAACCCCTTAGTCCTTATGGGCATTTAAGCACGATGAGGACACGCGGACAAAACGGCGGTCTGCTCGGGACGAATTAAAGACCGCAGACGCGCAGACACGGCCTATTGAGGATTCCTCTTCAAGCCGTGTCTGCGTGTCTGCGGTTTTTGATTTTCTTTTCGACTTAGAGCTTGCCGGCGGCACGCTTGGCCTCTTCGACGAGGCGCTTGAGGCGCGCAATCTTCTGCTCCTCCGTCTCGCCGGGCTGCGGCCCGAACTCAGGCCCGGACTTGAAGCCGCCGGCTCCCTTCTTCTTCGGCCTGGCCTCGGCGGTCGGGGCGGCGGCGGGCGCGGCGGCGGCCTTCGGCCGCTCGTCTTTGGGCGCGCCGGGCGTCAGCTCGGTCGAGGCTTCCGGCGCGAGGTCCGAGACGGTCTCGGCCCCTGCGGCGGGCGAGGCGGTCGCGGCCGTCGGGCTCAAGGGCGCGGCCGAAGCCTGACCCGTGGCGGCCTGCGCCTCCGCGGCCGGCCTGTGCGCGTCGGCCGCAGCGGAAGAGTCGGCGGGCGGCTTCGCGGCGGACTTCGCGGGCGTCGCCGGAGTCGCGGCCGGTTTCGCCGCGGCGATTCGTTTCGGCTTCGGCTCGCCGCGCCAGGCGGGCGTCGGGTATTCGTAGGCGGGCAGCGTGCCGCCGGCCGCGCGCAGTATCGCGGCGAGGTCGCGCTCGACGTAGCGCGTCTGCTTCGAGGGGTCGCGCACGTGGCCCATCGGCGGCCCCATGTAGAGCGCGCCGCACGCCTGGCAGCGGTGGAGCGAGTCGTCGCCGCGCAGGAAGACGCGCGAAGGGTGCTGCGTGTTGACCTCTTTCAGGTGGCCGTTGCAGAGCTTGCCCTTCTCGTTCTTCTCGTTGCACACGGTCTGCCCCGGCACGAAGCGTTTGGGCACGCCGGGCTTCGTCTCCTGCTGCTCGGTCGGCGCCTGCTTGGCTACGCCCGCGGGGCTCGTCGTCTGTTTGGCTTCGCTCGACATAAGGTTCAGGGGTCGGCTTCCTTCTCTGTGTCAGTGCTCGAAAGGCGTGGGACTTCGGCGCATCCGCGCCCCGGCATGAACCGAATCTTACGCGCGCCGCGTGGGGAAGTAAAGGATGTAGTCGGGAGACGGGAGACAGTAGTCAGTAGCGCTCCGCGCCGCGGTCGTGGCGGATGATGACCCGACGGTTCGAGCGGCGAGAAGGGGCTTCTACTGGCTCCTGACTACTGTCTCCCGACTACTTCCTTTAACATGCGTGCATGCTGAAGAGTCTGCTGGGGCGTGTGTGGCGCGGGTCGCCGCGGTTCGTGCGTCGGGCGGGGGTGTGGCTGACGCAGCCGCGGTTCACGGTGACGGCCGGGGCCGTCGTGTCGGATGAGAGCGGGCGTGTCCTCCTCCTCCGGCACGTGCTGCGGAAGGGGAGCGGGTGGGGCGTCCCCGGCGGCTTCCTCACCACCGGCGAGCAGCCCGAGGAGGCCGTCCGGCGCGAGCTGCGCGAAGAGACCGGGCTCGAACTCGACGGCGTCGAACTGGCCTTCGTGCGCTCGCTCGCACGCGCGCATCAGGTGGAGATCATCTTCCGCTGCCGGATGCGCGCCGCCGCGCTCGAAGGTCTGGAGGAGGGCTTCGAGATCGACCGCGCCGAGTGGTTCGCGCGCGACGCGCTGCCCGACGGCCTCAGCGCCGACCAGCGCCGCCTCATCGACCGCGCGCTGGCTGTAAACGCGCGCGAGTAGTGGTATGCTTGCGGAAAAGTAGGCAGTAGGCAGATGACAGCAGGCAGTTCGCCGTTGGCGTTCGTTCGTCTCAGTCCGACAGTCGGCGTTCAGAACTTACCCGCGCAAGCATCCGCTGTCTTAAACTGCCATCCGCCTACTGCCTACTGACTTCTTTTCAGGAGAACGATGACGATGACGATGCCGCGACTGATACCAGAGCCGGACCAGGTGCTGGAGATGCTCAAGAAGACGGGGGCGTACCGCGAGGGGCACTTCGTCTACCCCTCGGGGCAGCACACGCCGCACTACTTCCAGATGCCGCTCGCCTTCCGCTATTACGACACGGCGCGCGTGCTGGCCGTCGCGCTCTCGCGCAAGCTGAGGCTGGAGAAGGACGTGTCGAGCGCGCTCCCGAAGGTCTCCATCATCTCCCCGAGCCCGGGCGGCATCCCCGTCGCCTTCGCCGTGCGCGAGGCCCTGACCGCCGAGCAGATCTACTGGGCCGAGCGCGAGGAGGGCAAGCGCATGTTCCGCCAGTACGTCAACGCCGGAGAGGTGCATCCCTGCGTCATCGTGGACGACATCTCGCGCACGGGCACGGCGCTCAATGAGACGGTCGAACTCGTCCAGCAACTCGGCGCGCGCGTCATCGGCGCGGCCGTCATCGTCCGCTTCCGCAACTCGCCCGCGCGCCTCGAAGTCCCCGGCGACGAGCCCGTCCCCATCCTCTCGCTCGTCGATTTCGACGCCAAGTGGTACGACAGCAGCGACGCCTGCACCGAGTGCAAACAGGGCGTGGCCGAAGAGCACGTTCGCTTCTAAAGAAGCGCCGTAAACCGCAAACCGTGACGGGAAGGCTTGCCCCTTCCCGTCACGGTTTGCGGCTCACGGTTTACGTCTTTTACATCTCGTGCCGGTTGGTGAGCGCCTTGTCCATCGTGACCTCGTCCACGTATTCGAGGTCGGAGCCGACGGGCATCCCCATAGCGATGCGGGTGACGCGGACGCCGAGGGGCTTGAGCAGGCGGCTGATGTAGCTGGCCGTGGCCTCGCCCTCGGTGTTGGGGTTGGTGGCGAGGATGACCTCGCGCACTTCGACGCCGTCGTTGTTCTCCGGGCGCAGGCGCGGCAGAAGGTTCTGGAGTCGCAGGTCTTCCGGGCCTAAGCCGCGGATGGGGGAGAGCGAGCCGTGCAGCACGTGGTAGAGGCCGTTGTAGCTGCGCGTCTTCTCGACGGCGACGAGGTTGTAGGGCTCTTCGACGACGCAGATCATGGAGCGGTCGCGCGAGGCCGTGGAGCAGAAGCGGCAGGGGTCAACGTCCGTCAGGTTGTTGCAGACCGTGCAGGAGACGATCTTGCGCTTGACCTCTTCGAGCGCCGCGACGAAGCGCTCCACGTCCGCCTGCGTCATCCGCAGGACGTGGAAGGCGAGCCGCTGCGCCGACTTGTGCCCGATGCCGGGCAGGCGCTTGAACTCGTCGATCAGCTTCGTGACGGGCTCGGAGTACTCAAGCATAGAGGGACCGTGAGCCGTGAACCGTGACAGGAAGAGTCAGTCTCCTCTCATCACGGTTCACGGTTCACGCCTACATGAGCCCCGGCGGGAGCATGCCGCCGAGCTTGGACTTCATGGCCTCGTCGATCTTGCGGCCGGCCTCGTTGACGGCGGCGACGATGAGGTCTTGCAGCATCTCCACGTCGCCCTCTTTGACCGCCTCGGGGTCGATCTTGATGGACTCGACCTCCTTGGTGCCGCGCATCTGGACGGTGACGACGCCGCCGCCGGCCGTGGCGTCCACCACCATCTCCTCCATCTCCTTCTGCATCTTCTCCTGCATCTGCTGCGCCTGCTTCATCATCTGTTGCAGGTTCATGCCGCCCGGAAATTTCATCGCGCTTGACCTCGCTCGTTGTGGTTCAGAGTTTGTGCCAGCATCCTACCCGCCGCCCGCCGCAAATGCAAAGCCGACTCAGCCGAGGATTTTTGAGACTGACAGGCGTAAAGACGCGAGCGTCTGCGACTGCAACCTCCGGCCGCGGGCATAAGCCCGGGCGGTCTGGTACTCGCCGCCCGCCGGGTCGCTGTACACCTCTATGCGCTCTTCAGGGAGGTTGACGAGCCACGCCTCGGGAATCCCTGCGCCCGCGTAGAGCGGCATCTTGACCTTGCGGTCATACTCAAGCGTAGAGTCCGACACTTCGATGACGACCAGCACGTCGTCGGGCGCGGGCTTAGAAGTCCTGTAGTTGTCACCACGCGGCTTGAGGATCGCGAGGTCGGGCTGCGGCTCGGAATAGTCGTCGAGCACAATAGGGTTCTGCGCCCAGACGAGGGCGCTGAGCCGCAGCCGCAGTGTGATGAGTTGCGTCAGGGTGGCGACGCAGGCCGCGTGGCGTTCTCCGATGGGTGACATGTCGATGATCTCCCCGCAGACAAGCTCCACGCGGTCGTCTTCCGAGAAGATTCCGAACTGCCCCATGCGCTCATACTCGGCGACGGTGAAACTATATCTGCTGACTTGGATCGGTATGGCTTTTTGAACAGACATGGTTTTCTCCCGTGCGTGAGTTGGCGGCCTCCGCTGGTGTGAGTTGAATGATAGCACGGCGGCCCGTTTACGCGCCGCGCGCGGGCGTGCTATAAGCCGGTAAAGTATGAAGCGTTACGTCATCAAGCGGCCGGCGGGGGCGCAGATGCCCGACCGGCTGGCGCGTTACCGCGAGGAGTTGAACGAGGAGCAGTTCGCGGTGGCGACCGCGCCCGCGGGCTCGGCGCTGGTCATCGCGGGCGCGGGCTCGGGGAAGACGCGCGCCATCACCTACCGCGTCGCCTACCTCGTCGAGCACGGCGTGGCGCCGGCGCGCGTGATGCTGGCGACCTTCACCAACCGCGCCGCGCGCGAGATGCTCAGGAGGGTCGAGCAGTTGACCGGCGGCCACGGGGACGCGGCGCGGCGCGTCTGGGGCGGCACCTTCCACCGCATCGCCAACCTCGTCTTGCGCCGCCACGCCGAGAGTATCGGCTACACGTCGAACTTCTCGATCCTCGATGTCGAGGACGCGAAGGACTTCGTCTCGGTCTGCGTGGACGAGGCCGGCGTAGACACGAAGGCGCGCCGCTTCCCGAAGGCGGAAGTCCTGCAAGACATCATCAGCTTCGCCACCAACACCGACACACCCATCACGGACGTGGTCCCGCGCCGCTACCCGTACTTCGAGCCGCTGACGCAGCAGATCACGCGCGTCGATCGCCTCTACATGGAGCGCAAGCGCGAGCGCAACGTGATGGACTACGACGACCTGCTGCTGAACTGGAAGCGTCTGCTCGAAGAGCGCGAGGAGGTCGCGCGCATCTACCAAGAGCAGTTCGAGCACATACTGGTGGACGAGTACCAGGACACGAACAAGTTGCAGGCCGAGATCGTGGACCTGCTCGCGGTCAAGCACCGCAACGTGATGGTCGTCGGCGACGACGCGCAGAGCATCTTCGCCTTCCGCGGCGCGTCGGTCGAAGGCATCTACGAGTTCCCGAAGCGCTACCCGGAGGCGCGCGTCTACCGCCTTGAGACCAACTACCGCTCGACGCCCGAGATCCTCGCCGTCGCCAACGTCTCCATCGCCTCGAACCGCCGGCAGTTCACGAAGACGCTGCGCGCCGCGCGTCCGTCGCAAGGGTTACAGCCCGCGCTCGTCCCCTGCCGCGACGCAGACCAGCAGGCCGCCTTCGTCGCCTCGCGCCTGTTGGAGCTGCGCGACGAGGGGATAGCTTTAGGCGAGCTGGCCGTGCTCTACCGCTCGCACTACCACTCGCTCGAACTACAGCTTGAGCTGACGCGGCGCGGCATCCCTTACCGCGTGCGCAGTGGGATGCGCTTCTTCGAGCAGGCGCACATCAAGGACGTGGTCGCCTACCTGCGACTGGTCGCCAACCCGCGCGACGAACTGGCGTGGAAGCGCGTCCTCCGACTCATCCCCAACGTCGGCGCCGCCACCACCAACCGCATCTGGGAGCGCATCCAGCTCGCCCCGGACCCGCTGGCCCTCGTCATCCGTGGCGACGCGGACGCGGCCGCGTCGAAGCGCGGCGCGGGCTGGGCCGGGTTCCGCTCGCTGCTGGAAGAGCTTGTGCGCGACGAGGTGCGCACGAGCCCTGCGCGCCAGATCGAGACCGTGCTCGCGCGCGGCTACGAAGAGCACCTTGAGAACACTTTCGAGAACGCAGAGGCGCGGCTCGAAGACCTCCGCCAGCTCGCGCACTACGCCTCGCGCTACACTTCGGCGGACGAGTTCCTCGCCGAACTCTCGCTGCTCTCGACCGAGCGCTACGGCGCGCCGCAGGGGTTAACCTCCGAGGACGTGGTCGAAGGCGGCGACGAGGACGAACTCCTCACGCTCTCCTCCGTCCACCAGGCCAAGGGGCTCGAATGGCGCGTCGTCTTCATCCTCTGGGCCGCCGACGGCAAGTTCCCCTCGCCCCGCTCGCTCCGCGACACCGAGGGCGAAGAGGAGGAACGCCGCCTCTGGTACGTCGCCCTCACACGCGCCCGCGACCAGCTCTACATCACCTACCCCCTCATGGTCACCGACTACTCTTCGCGGCAGACAGTCCTCCAACGCCCTTCCCGCTTCGTCACCGAAGTCCCGCCGGACCTGTACGAGATTTGGAGTCTCGAAGAAGAGAGCGTCACGACGCCCGCGCTCGAAGCGCCCGCACCGGACAGGGAAGAGGGCGGGGGCGGCGAGCCGGGCGGCTACGTCAACTAAGATGAGGGCTGTGCATAAAGCGCCGCGGAGCGGCGTTTGAATGTAGCCCGGCCTTTCAAGGCCGGGGCCAACGATTCGCAGAGCACGCAAAGTCGAGGTGAAAGAGAACCGCCGCAAGCTCTTTCCCATTCGTCTGGTTGACTATGAAACACTGCAAGCGTGGGAGCGTTTCGACGCCGACACGGGAGAAGATTTAGCGGCAGAGGTGCGCGAGTATTTCATTCCAGACTTCTCCAACTGGAAAGACCACGACGCTTTCGAGAGGGCGTTCGGGAGACTGCTCCACGATCTGAGGGCCGAAGAGGCAAGACTCTGAGCCCCTGAGCCTGTAGCCTCTGCGAACGAACGCTCGGACGGTGTGTTAAGCTGCTGCGCCATCTGCCTACTGTCTCGGAGGAGCGAATGATTCAAGAGGGCGAGCCGTTGGAGACTGACCTGTCGCTCGGAGCGGAGGTGAGGCTCTATTACGACGTGTACGCGCCGCATGACGAGCCGGCGCCGCTGTTGGTGGCGCTGCACGGGTACGGGAGCAACAAGGGTTGGATGATGCGCGAGGCGCGGCGGCATGTGCCGGAGGGGTTCGCCGTGGCCGCTTTGCAGGGGCCGCACCAGCACATGAAGGAGCCGCGCGAGAAGGGCGGGCCGCTGCGCTACGGCTTCGGGTGGCTGACGAACTTCCGGCCGGAGGAGTCGGTCGCGCTCCACCACAAGGCCGTGCTCGACCTCGTCGAAGCGCTCGTCGCGCGCGGCGTCGCGTTGCGCGAGCGGGTCTTCCTCATGGGCTTCTCGCAGTCTTGCGCGCTCAACTATCGCTTCGCCTTCACGCACCGCGAGGCTCTGCGCGGCGTCGTCGGCATCTGCGGCGGCGTGCCCGGCGACCTGGAGACGAGCCCGGCTTACGGAGAGACGCGCGCCTCCGTCCTGCACCTCTCCGGCACGCGCGACGAGTTCTACACGCCCGAGCGCGTCGCCCCCTACGCCGCACAACTGCGCCGGCGCGCGCGCGACGTGGAGACGCGCACCTACGACGCCGCGCACGAGTTCGTCCCCGAGATGCGCGGCGACGTGCGCGCGTGGCTCGCGCAGAGGGTTTGAGAGTTCAACTTTGAACTCTCAAATTTCATGTATCCTCTCGGCCGGAAAGGAGCGTTAAGGAAGACGATGGGCAAGAAGAACCTCTTCACCCTCGGCTCGCTGCTGTTGTTGGCGGCGGTCGTCGTCGTCGGCTACCAGAAGGGCGCGCCGAAGTCGCAGAAGGAGGACGCGAACGTCGCGGCCGTGCGCGCCGTCATCGAGGCGCAGGCGGCGGCCTGGAACCGCGGCGAGGTGGCCGGCTACATGGACGGCTACGCGAAGGAGGAGGCGACGACCTTCGTCTCCGGCGACACCATCACGCGCGGCTGGCAGACCGTCCACGACCGCTACAAGTCGCGCTACGACACGCGCGAGAAGATGGGCACGCTCGCCTTCTCGGAGCTTGAGTTCAAGCCGCTCAGCGAGTTCTACCTGATGGCCGTCGGCCGCTGGCAACTGACGCGCGCGTCGGACACGCCGCACGGCCGCTTCACCCTCATCTTCCGCCGCACCAACGCCGGCTGGCGCATCGTCCACGACCACACCTCTTCGGAATAATCGGTCATTGATTCATCGGTTCAGTTGCTCATTTGGCCGCATGCCAATGAGCAACTGAACCGATGAATCAATCGTCAATCTTTCAAAGGAGCCTGCACATGGAAGAACCCGGCGTTGACGTGGAGAGCCCCTTCGCCTTCGCCGCCAAGCTCGTCGCCGTCACGCTCGCCTTCAACCTCGCGGGCGCGCTCCTCTATCGCTGGGGCCGGCGCAGGCCGCGGAGGGTCGCGGGAGGAGGTGAGGGATGAAGGACACGCTGGCCGTCGTCAACTGCTCACAACTCGTCACGCTCAAGGGGCCGCGCCGGGCGCGTGTGGGCGCGGAGATGCGCGAGCTTGCCATCGTCGAGGGCGGCGCGATGCTCGTACGCGATGGGTTGATTGAAAGGGTCGGCGTTCGCGAAGAGATAGAGCCGCTGATGGGTGCCGACTGCGAGGTCTTCGACGCGGGCGGGCGCGTTCTGACGCCGGGCTTCGTGGACGCGCACGCGCACCCCGTCTTCGCGGGCGACCGCGCCGACGAGTTCGAGAAGCGCGCCGCGGGCGTCAGCTATCAGGAGATCGCCGCGGCGGGCGGGGGCATCCGCTCGACCGTGCGGCGGACGCGCGCCGCCACGGAGGATGAGCTGTTCGAGGTCGCGCTCCGGCGCGAGCGTTGGTTCCTGCGCACGGGCACGACGACCGTCGAGGCGAAATCCGGCTACGGCCTCTCGGTCGAAGACGAGCTGAAGATGCTGCGCGTCGTGCGCCGCCTCAACACGGAAGGAAGTCTCAACTACGTCCCGACCTTCCTCGGCGCGCACGAGGTGCCGGACGAGTACCGAGGGCGGCGCGAAGAGTACGTCCGCGTGGTCACGGAAGAGATGCTGCCGCGCGTCGCCCGCGAGGGCCTGGCGGAGTTCTGCGACGTGTTCTGCGAGGAGCGGGTCTTCACGGTCGAAGACGCGCGGAGCGTGCTGGCGGCGGCGCGCGCACGCGGCCTCTCCTTACGCGTCCACGCCGACCAGCTCACGCGCGGCGGCGGCGCGCTGCTGGCGGCCGAGCTTAAGGCGAAGACCGCAGACCACCTCGAACACACCGACGCCGAAGGCATCGCGGCGCTCAAGGCGGCGGGCGTGCAGCCCGTCCTGTTGCCGGGCTCGGTCTACGCGCTCGGCTCTGCGCGCTACCCGGCGGCGCGCGCGATGATCGACGAAGGGCTCGCGGTCGTCCTCGCCACGGACTTCAACCCCGGCTCCTCGCCCACGCCCTCGATGACGATGATCCTCTCGCTCGCCTCCACGCACATGAGGATGACGCCCGCCGAGGGGCTCACGGCCGCGACCATCAACGCCGCCTACAGCCTGAACCGCGGCGACGAGCGGGGCACGTTGGAGGCGGGCAAGCGCGCGGACTTCGTCGTCCACGACTGCGCCGACTACCGCGAGCTGGCCTACTTCTTCGGCGTCGAGCACGCGCACGCCACCTACGTCGGCGGCCGTCCGGCCTTCGCGCGCCGCCCTTAAAACGGCCTCCGAAAATAATCGTTGACGCTCGGCGGGGCCTCGTCTATCATCGCCTCAACACTGGAAAGGAGGTGATCCGAAAATATATGAATTCAAATCACAGTGAGGTGGCTGGAGTCTCCTGAACAGGGATTAGCACCACACCGCAGTAGCGAGCCTATGGCTGTCAATCCCTGAAGCGAAAGTTTACGGAGCAAGACTCCGCAGGCAGACGAAGTTCAGAGAGGCTAATCCACACAGTCCACCGAGCCATAGGCAAAATTGAGAGGCCGCCGACAAGGCGGCCTCTCTTCCGTTTAGCGCGGCTAGAATTTAACCTTCACCCCGCCGTTGAAGACGCGCCCCTCGGTGTGCGTGTAGATTTCGGCGAAGGTCGGGTTTGGATGCGTCGGGGAGACGACCGTCCCGAAGCGGCTCTGCCTCGTGTCGGTGAAGTTCTCGGCGTTGATGAAGAGGCTGTACTTGCCGAAAGTCTTCTCGCCGAACGCGCCGAACACCCAGTAAGGTCTCGTCCGGAAACGGTCGGTCAGGAATTGACTGCTCGTGTAGTACGCCTCGACACCCGCCTTGAAGTTCGCCTCCTTCTCAAACAGCAAGGCTGAGTTGAGCTTGCTCTTCGGCGTGAGCGGCAGAATCTGGTCGCCGGTCAAATACCTCGCCCGCGCGTCCGTGAACGTGTAGCCCGCGAACAGCTTCACGAAGTCGTAGGCGGCCCGCACGTTCGTCTCGAAGCCCGCGCTCCTGACCGGGCGGCCGGCGTTCGCGAAGCCGAACAGACCGCCGGGGTTAGAGAGCAGCACGAGCGGGTCCACGATCTGCGTGTAGAAGAACATCTGGTCGAGCGAGTAAGAGAACTTCTCGCCGACCGTGTTCCTGTAATTAACGTCGAACGTGCCGCCGCGGCTGCGCTCCGCCTTCAGAGTGTTCCCGATGGGCAGGACGTTGCGGAAGAGAAGGGTCTCGGCCTCCTCCGTGAACACGCTCGGCGCTTTGTAACCGAGGCCGATGCTGAGGCGGCTGCTCAGCCTGTCCGTGAACCTGTAGAGCGCCGAGACGCGTGGCAGCGGGAACGTGCCGTAATGCTTCACGTGGTCGAGGCGGAATCCGGCTTCGAGCGATAGCTTCTCCGTGACCGGGAAACTGTCCTGCGCGTAGCCGCCGAACGTCGTGCGGCTCTCGTCGCGCGGGAGCAGGGTGACGCTCTCCCCGCGCTCCCTGAAACGGTCGTAGGCGGCGTTGAAGCCGAAGACGAGCGCGTGTCGCCCGGCCGGGTGGAAGTATGAAACGTCCGTGTATGAGTTGAACTGCCTGCCCGCAAAAAGATAGTCCGGGATTTCGAGTTCGCGTTTGAAGAAGGCGAGGCTCTGCCGGGCGACGATGCTCCGGCCGCCGGAGAGGCCGCGCTCGAACTGCAAGGTCGTGATGTTGCGGAACGACTCGTTATTCTCGAAATACTGATGGAAGCCGTCGGCGCGCCCGCGGATGACGAACACGTCGCCGCCTTCGCGGTTCTGGTAGGCGGTCGAGTTGCCGACGGTCAGGCGCGTGTCGTCCGCGAGGTCGAAGAAGAGGCGCGGGCTCAACTGGAACGAGTTCGTCCGCGGAAGCTCCGTGAAGTCGTCCTCGTCAACGTCGTACTCCCTCTGGTAATTGAACGAACCGAGGAGGGTGTAGCCGAACCGGCCGAGCTTACGCGAATTGAAGATTGAGAAGTCGGTCCCGCCCGCCGAAGTCTGGTTGAAGATGAGTGACGTGAACGGCTCGTCCCCCGGCTCGCGGCTGACGAAGTTGACCACGCCGGCAATCGCCCCGCCCCCGTAGAAGGTGGCCGACGGCCCCTTGATGATTTCGACCTGCTTCAAGTCGAGCGGCAGTATGTCGAGAATGCTTAGACTGCCCGAGAAGCCGCCGAAGGCCGGGAAGCCGTCTTTGAGTATCTGCGTGTAGCGGCCGTCCAGACCCTGTATGCGGACGCTCTGCGTGTTCGAGGTCGCGGAGGTCTGCTGCACCTTGATGCCGGTGCTCTCGTTCAGGACCATCGAGACGTTCGAGGGGCGCATGTTGCTCTTCTCGTCAACCTCCTCCTCGTCGATGGCCTCGACCCGCGTCGGCACGTCGTCGATCTCGCGCCCCGTCCGCGTCGTCGTCACCGTGACCTCGCCGAACTCGTGTGTGACCTTGATAAAGACGACGTGTTCGCCCCGCCCGGCGAGCGGGAAGCTGAGTTTCAACTCCTGTGTTTCGTAGCCGGCGAAGAAGATTTCGACGGTCTGCGCGCCGTCGGGGACGTTCGCGAGCCGGGCCGTGCCGTCGGCGCCGGTGACCGCCGAAATCTCCGTGTCTTTGACCGAAACCTTCGCGCCGACGACCGGCTCTTTCGTCTCCGCGTCTTTGACCGTGAGGTCGAAACTGTTTTGAGCGAACGCAACCTGCGCCGTCAGCAGAACGGCGAACAATAAGACGAACCGCCTCATGGTGATCGTAGCCTCTCCGGAAAATTGTGAGTTCAGGACGCCGACACGAGCCGCTGACAGACTTCGGCCGCGCGTCGAAAGGATGTTGAGAGGTAACCGGCAGGAGGTCTTTAAATCCGGAGCGGCGGCAGAAGTCGCGGGGACGGTGTCGGTAAGAACTGCTCGCCGCCCGAAGGGATGAAAGTGACGGCGGCGGCCGAAGATGTGACCGAAATGAAGGAGGCCGGAAGGCCGCTTACGCCTTGGGACTCGGGCGCGGAGGTTACGCGTCCGCCGGTCGTCGCCTTGAGGAAGGCGGCGTCCGGACAGCCTTCACAGGCCGGCCCGTCCGCCGGCTCGTTCACTCCGGCGGTCGAAGCGTGGTGTGGTTCGCCGCAGTCGGCCGCGCTTTCCCAACCGCAAATCAGGACGCACGCCGCAAAGACCCACACGATAGACACGGACAGCAGCACGGCAGCCATTCGTGTCGATTGGAGGCGCGATACCAACATTAAGGGCAGTATAACTAACGGCCGACTATTTTGCCCAATCCGCCGGCAACTTCTTAAACGAGAGCGTGGGCGGAAAGATGAGGCGGCGCCCGTCGGGATGCCGCCGCTTTATTTTCGCGCGGTTGAGTTTTTATCACGGCGCGGTTGCGCGCGCGGCCGCGGCACTCCCTTTGCAAACCCGGCGTGGCACAAGGGGGTAAAGCCGATGATGTCGTTTCGGAAACATGCAGCGGAGAGTACACGACGCCCTGATTCATTCCTCCGGCGCCGAGCGTTGGAGGCCGTCGCGCTACTGACGCTCTTACTCGCCGCGCATACGGCCGCGGGTGCCACGCCCCAACAGCAGAAGGGGCAGCAGGACGCGCCGGCCGCCGCCGCCGAGCCGGCCGCCGAGGCGAAAATCCCGATTCGCGTCAAGCGCGTCGAGACGCCGGACGGGCCGGGCGTCGTCGCCACCATCGGCGAATTCCCAGAGGATTTGAACTCGGCGGGGCAGGAGTTCCTCAAGCGCGAGTTCTTTGAACAGTTCGCGACGGATGTGCTGGGCTTTGGCGAGTCAATGCCGGGCACGACGCTGAAGGTCGCGATGCTGCCGCAGGAGAAGGAGAACCAGCGCGAGGGCGACTTTACGGCGGGCAAAGTCACCGGCCACATCGTCGTGTTGGTAGAGAAACGGCGCGTTCTGATCGCCTGCACCTTCTTGGAGGCGGCGCGGACGCCACAACTGCTGGCCGGCGCGTGGGCGCTCGGCGCCTTCGCACACGCCGGGGCGTGAGATCGCGCGGGCTGGCAACAAAAAAGTGATAGTTCGCGAAAATGCGCGCCAACGTTTCCTCTTACTATCATCCACATCAAGGGGTTGCGCGGCGGGTTTCGGGGGAACGCCCACCGCGCATCGATAAGCTAAAAGCCTTGTCCTACGCGTTTGGGGGAGCGCCGGGACAGGGCTTCTGGCTTTTTGGGCGACTTTGGGGGTCGCCCCGCGAGGTCTGAACGCACGAAAGCCCCGCCCGCGGACTCGAACCGTGGGCGGGGCTTTCGTCGCTTTATGCCTGCAAAAGCTGAAGGCGCGCTGTCGCGACAACGCGCCCTCGAACTTTTTAGACACGAACTGGCGAAAACCTAGTTACGGTTGTTCGTGTTGCCGGCGGGGCGGTTGGAGTTGCTCGCGTTCGAGTTCGACATGTTCGAGTTCGAGTTGCGGTTCGTCATGTTCATGTTCGAGCCGTTCATGTTGCCCGAGTTCGAGTTCGACATGTTCGAGTTCGAGTTCGACATATTCGAGTTCGAGTTCGACATGTTCGAGTTCATGTTGCTCGAATTCGTCGTGTTCGAGTTCGACATGTTCGAGTTCGCCGTGTTGGCGTTGTTGGCGTTCGTGGCATTGGTGTTGTTGGTATTCTCACCACCGCCACAAGCCGAGAGGCTCGCAACGCCGGCCAACGCCAGAAGTGCTAAAGTCTTGCGCATGGATCGTTCTCCTGAATTACTTTGAAATTGAGGTACCTCAAGCGTGGAAACTATACTTAAAACGGCCTTTGCTGTCTAGCCGCCACATAAATTTTTTAACCTTTTCGCGCCGGCTAATGTATAATACCGCACGTTGTTGTGGCGCCGAAGCTGACCGCATCTCGGTGATAACCGACTCTCCTGTGCAGGTCACCGGAGGCCCACAGACACACTGCCGGAAGTGCTAAAAGGGAGAAGGCGTGACCCGTTATGGCGAAACGGGTTACGCCTTCTCTGCGTTTCCGCATCCTTTCCGGCGCGCCGGGAGGTCAGGGCTTGGCCGGGGTCGGTTTGGCCGGCGCCTCCGACGGCGTCGTGCGCTCCGAAGGGAGGAGGCGCGAGGGGTCGGGCCGGTCGGGCGACGTGTGCGTGTGGACGATCTTCCAGTCGGCGCCGACCTTCTGGTAGACGATGGTCAGGCGCCCCGTGGCGCGTTCGGGCTGTCCCTCGGCCGTCTGCGACTGCTCCCAGAGGCAGGTGACGACCGCGCCCGAGGCGCCGAGGGTCTTGACGCGCACGTCGCGCACGTCGAGCTTCACGTCCGAGACCTTCGCGTAGAGGCTCTCGCGGTTGCTGCGCGCCTGCTCCCAGGATTTCGTCACCGTGCCGTTGTTGTTGAAGACCGAGAGCTGCGGCGAGTTCCAGTAGAGCTTCGCGACGGCCTCGGCGTCGGCGCGGCGGATGCCGTCCACGAGCGAGTCGAAGGCTTCGCGCACGGCACGCGCCTGCGTGGCTTCGGCCGGCGTCTGCGCGGGGGCGGCGCGGCGCGCGCGCGGGCGCGGGGGCGCCGGCTGCGTCGGCTGCTCCGGCGTGACTCCCTGCGCGAAGGCCGTGGCCGAGAGCGCGACGACGAGCGACGTAATGAGTAATGATTTTTTCAGCATGACAGAAACGCCTTTCTAAGAATAACGCCTCAGACGAGTTCGGCGGCGGCGCGCAGGCGGCGCGCAGCAGCGTCGCGGCCGATCACGTCGAAGACCTCGAACATCGAGGGGCCGACCGACTGCCCCGTCAGCGCCGTGCGCGAGGCGTTGATGAGGAGGCCGGCCTTCACCCCCTTCTCGTCCGCGAAGTCGCGGAGCGCCTTCTCCGTCGCCTCCAGCGTCCAGGGCTCGACCGCCTCGACGCGCTCGGCGAGGCCGGGCAGAAGCTCGCGCAGCGCCGCGTCCTTCTTCAGATTCTTCGCGACGGCGGCCGGGTCGTACTCGAACTCTTCGGCGAAGTATGCGCGCCCCTGGCCCGAGAAGTCCTTGAGCGTGATGAAGCGCTGCCGAATGAGTTCGACCGTGCGCCCGAGCCACTCGGCCCGCTCGCCTTCGTACTCCGCGCGCCAGAGCCCGGCCGACTCAAGCTCCGTCTTAACCATCGGCAGAAGCTCTTCCACAGGCATCGTGCGGACGTACTCGGCGTTCATCCAGAGCGCCTTCTGGTCGGTCCACTGGCGCGGGTCCGTGTCGCTGAAGTTGAAGACGGCGTTCGAGCGGTGTACGCCTTCGAGCGAGAAGAGCTTCACCAACTCTTCGAGCGACATAAGCTCTTTGTTCTCCTCGCCGGGCGACCAGCCGAGGAGCGCGAGGTAGTTGCGGAAGGCCGCGGGGATGAAGCCTCGGTCGCGGTAGGTCGTCAAGGATACGACCTCGCCGTGCCGGCGCTTCGAGAGCTTCGCCTTGTTCGGCGCGAGTATCAGCGGCAGGTGCGCGAACACGGGGACGGCCGCGCCGAGCGCCTCGTAGATGAGCACCTGCTTGTGCGTGTTCGTCAGGTGGTCCTGGCCGCGTATGACGTGCGTGATGCCCATCTCGATGTCGTCCACGACGACCGAGAGGTTGTAGAGCGGCGAGAGGTCGCCCGAGCGCAGCAGCACGAGGTCTTCGATCTCGGAGTGCGCGCGCTCCTGCTCGCCGTAGACGGCGTCCGCGAAGCGCGTCTGCCCCTCTGGCGAAACTTTTAAACGGACGGCGAAGGGCTCGCCCGCCTCGGCCCTTCGCTCGGACTCTTCCAGCGGCAGTTCCCGAAAAGGGTTCGCGCGGTGGTCCGTGCCGGGGCCTTCGGCCTGCGCGCGCGCGCGCTCGGCGATCTCCTGCTTGACGTTGGCGTCCGTGCGCTCGCCCTTCGGCGTGAAGTCGCGGTAAGCCTTGCCCTCCCGGATGAGGCGCAAAGCGGCCGCGCGGTGCTTGTCGGCGTTGCGCGACTGGAAGACGATCTCCTCGTCGTAGTCGCTGATGCCGAGCCACTTCAAGCCTTCGAGGATGGAACGCGTGGACTCGTCGGTCGAGCGCTGAAGGTCTGTGTCCTCCACGCGCAGGAGGAACCGGCCGCCCCGCGCGCGCGCGTAGAGCCAGTTGAACAGCGCGGTGCGCGCCGAGCCGATGTGCAGGTAGCCGGTCGGGGAAGGTGCGAAACGGACGCGAACGGTCATGGTCATAAAGTACGAACGCGGAACGCTGGGCGATGAACTGAAGAGCGCCTGCCTTTCAGTCCGTCGTTCAGCGTTCCGCGTTCATTATTCAAATTCTGGCGGAGATGACAGGATTCGAACCTGCGATAGGCTTTTGACCTATAACGGTTTAGCAAACCGCCGCCTTCAGCCACTCGGCCACATCTCCGCAACGGCGAAAACCTATTCTAGCCCGCGGCCCCCTTTTGTCAAGCCGACGCCTTATTCCGTCAGAGACAGGGAGGCCGCGCGCCCGCCGTCATGCGCACGCGCGGCCCCGCGGCACAGCCCGCGTGAGGGCGGGCGTGCGCAGAGGTACGTTGCCCAGACGCACCTCCGTTACTTATCGCCAACCAAAATACCCATGTGCTATCCTTTCGCGCGTTTTAGTCTTTGAAAATAAGGCAACGGGTCGGATGCAAAGCGTAGCTCACCCTCAGTGATGAGCATCGCCGTTGAGCATGAGGGGTTCTCACTCACGGCGGATCAGTTGCGCAGGCGTATCCTGCTATCAGTTGGTAGCAAAAGCAAGGGCCAAACGTTATCAGGGGGTAACTCCTGATGGCGCGACGCCCTGCACCGAAGCGTTTAGGGGAAAAACTCTTACAAATCAGGACGGCTTTAGGGTTAAGCCAGACGGGGATTGTTGAGAGGCTCGAATACGAGGAGTCTCCGCTCTACGCCGCGCAGATATCTAACTTCGAGCAGAGTAAACGTGAGCCGCCGTTACAGTTACTCTTGGCCTACGCCAGGTTGGCGAACATACCGCTGGAGATTTTAGCCGACGACAAGCTAGACCTACCCGCCGAGCTACCCTCCAGGCGCACCCGGCGTTAATTCTTCGACGCGCGTCGCAAATACTCAGACACCGATAACAATTTCTGTCAGACGATGTGCTTTTCCCTGCCGGTGCGCGCACATTGCCGCCCGGTGCGCGTACATTGCCGGTCGGTGCGCGCTCCGGAACGTGGCGGTGCGTGCAATTTCCCGCCGGTGCGCGTCTCAGGCGGGCGGTGCGCGGTGCGAATCGAGGCGGTGCGTGCTTATGGCGCAGCGGTGCGGACTTATTCCCCACCCGTGCGCGCAGAAATTTGTCGCGCGGCGTTGATAACACGCGGGCTTGGTCAGTTAAGATTAGGCGTGGACGATTTGAAGCTCGACGCGTGACGCGTTAAAAGGAAGCGTGAAGGAGTTGGGGCTGACGCGGAGGGAGTTTTTGAGGTGGGCGGGGGCGGCGGCGGCCGTGGGGGTGGGCGTGCCGTCGGTGTACGGCCATCTGGTGGAGGCTTGGGCGTATGAGGTGACGGAGACGGTCATCAAGATTAAGGATTTGCCGGAGAGGTTCGAGGGGTTTCGGATCGCGCAGGTGTCGGACGTGCATCACAGCCGTTTGGTGTCGATTGAAGAGGTGCGGCGGGTGGTGGCGTTGGCGAATGAGACGAAGGCCGACATGGTCGCGCTGACCGGCGATTACACGACCGACTATCGTGAGTACGTGGAGCCTTGCGCGGAGGTCTTGAGCGAGTTGAAGGCGCCGGAGGGCGTGTGGGCGGTGCTGGGGAACCACGACCACAGGACGGACGGGCCTCTGACGCGGGAGGCTCTGCGGCGGCGCGGGATCGAGGTGCTGACGAATCAGAACACGGAGTTGCGGCGCGGGGCCGACGTGTTGCAGTTGGCGGGCGTGGACGACTGGGGTTGGGGCAAGGCCGACTTCGCGCGGGCGATGCGCGGCGTGGACACGTCGCGGCCGTCGCTGATGCTCTCGCACGAGCCGATGGCGCTCGACGTGCCGGAGACGCGCGGCGTCTCGCTCATCCTGAGCGGGCACACGCACGGCGGTCAGGTCAATCTTCCCGTCGTCGGCGCACCCGCGGCGTGGGTGTGGGAGCATTTGAAGTACCTGCGCGGGACGTTCGAGAGCGAGGGGACGCAACTCTTCGTCTCGCGCGGGACGGGTGTCATCGGCGTGCCCATCCGCCTCGGCGCGCGCCCCGAGGTCGCCGTGATACGTCTGCAAAGAGCTTAGTTGAACTGAGTCAGGTCGAGAGCGCGGTGGGGCGCGGTGCCCCTTGAAGTCTGACGGGGAGGCGCGGAGCGCAGCAGATGTTCTCCATGCGCGCGCGGTCTTTCTGCATCCCGCCCTCCTCGGAGAGCCAGGCCAGGACCTCCGCGAGGACGCGCGCGGCGTGCGGGTCGGCGGGCGTCTCGATGCGGTAGTGCATCCACTTGCCGTCGCGGCGCGCGGCCACGACGCCCGCGCGCCGCAGGTATGCGAGGTGGCGCGAAATCTTCGGCTGGCTCGCCCCGAGGACCTCCACGAAGAAGCAGACGCAGACCTCGCCCGCCGTCATCAAATTCAAGAGCCTCAGCCGCGTGCGGTCGGCCAGCGCCTTAAAGAGCAGCTCGACCTGCGCCTCGTTCTTCTTCATCTTCAATCAACTCCCACCGTTCGACTTCGACGCTCCAGCAGAACCGTGTCGCGCCAGCGCCCTTTAAGTTTGCCGACGCGCTCGCGCCGCCCGACCTCTCGGAAGCCGCAAGACTTGTGCAGCTCGACGCTCGCGACGTTCTCGGGGAAGATGCCCGCCTGTAGCGTCCAGATGCCCTCCGACTCCGACGCTTGCACGAGCGCCGAGAGGAGCGCGCGGCCGACGCCCCGGCCCCTGAAAGCGGCCCCGACGTAGACGCTCACCTCGGCCACGCCCGCGTAGACCTTCCGCGCAGAGACGTGGCTGAGCGCCGCCCAGCCCGCGACGCGCCCGGCGTCGAGCGCGACCAGACGGCACGCGCGCAGGTGCGAAGCGTCCCAAAGCTCCCAGTCGGGCGCCTCCGTCTCGAACGTCGCGTCGCCGGACGCCACCCCTTCTTCGTAGACGGCGCGCACCTCCGGCCAGTGTCCGGGGAGCATCTGTACGACGGACGGCGCCATGCGGAAAATATTTTCACATACGTCTTGACGAATGTGAAGTCGGGGTGTAGGATGCCCTCACATTCGCTTTAGCGAATATGTTGTGCGGCGCGGCCGGGGCCGTCGCCGCGGGCGTCGGAGAGTTATAGAAGCAGACCGGGAGTCATCCCGAAGGAGAGTTCTGATGTCGAGTTCAATCGAGCAGTTGGTGCGCGAAAGATACGGCTCGGTCGCGAAGAGCGGGCTGTCGAGCGAGCAGGGGGGCGTGCGCGCGGTGGCCGAGGCGTTCGGCTACACGGCCGAGGAGTTGGCGTCCATCCCGGCCGAGGCCAACATGGGACTCTCGTGCGGGAACCCGACGGCGACGGCCTCCCTGCGCGAGGGCGAGGTGGTCGTTGACCTCGGGTCGGGCGGAGGGCTCGACGTGTTCCTCGCCGCGGAGAAGGTCGGCCCAACAGGGCGCGCCGTCGGCATCGACATGACGCCCGAGATGGTCGAGCTTGCGCGGCGCAACGCCTCGAAGCGGCTCGAAGGCGGGGCGCACGACAACGTCGAGTTCCATCTGGCGACCATCGACCGCCTGCCGCTCGCGGACTCGTCCGTCGATGTCGTCATCAGCAACTGCGTCATCAACCTCGCGCCGGACAAGCCGGCCGTCTTCCGCGAGATCGCGCGCGTGCTCAAGCCCGGCGGGCGCCTCGCCGTGAGCGACATCGCGCTCAAGCTCCCGCTCCCTCTGGAGCTGAGTCAGGACCTGCTGGCCTACGTCGGCTGCATCGCGGGGGCGATTCCCGTTGAGGATTATAAGCGCGGTCTGACCGAGGCCGGCTTCTCGGAGGTCGCCGTCATCGACTCGGGCGCAGACCTGAACGCCTACGCGCAGGTCGAAGGCCAGTCGGGCTGCTGCTCGCCTTCGATGAAAGAAGAGGAGGCGCCGAAGAGTCTGCCCGTGGCGAGTTCGTGCTGCGCCCCGGCGGTCGAGACGGCCGGGGCCCCGCAGGCGTCGGCCTCCTCCTGCTGCGGCCCCGTCGCCACCGCGGGTGAAGGGGAGTTGCACGGCGACCTGCGCGACCTGCTCGCGCGCTACGACGTGAACGACTACGCGGCGAGCGTGAAGGTCTTCGCCGTCAAGCCGCGGTAACGTGGCGCGTGTGCGCGCGCCTAGTTCTCTTGCGGCTGGTCCTCTTCGGGCTCGTCCGCGCCGGGCGGCGGGAGGTTGTCGGGCGGAGGGTCGCCCTTCTCCTCGCGCAGGCGGAGGATGGAGCAGTCGCCGTCGGTGTAGACCTCGTCGAACCAGCCGCTGTCGAGCGCGTCGTTGAAGAAGGCTTCGTGCTCGTGGTCGGTGAAGACGTAGCGCGCGCAGCGCTTCCGGTCCCCTTCGCCGACGCAGAAGTTGTCGCGGATGAGCGGGCCGAGGTTGGCGACCTCCTCGTCCGAGAGGTCGCGGGCGATGGTGATCTTACCGTGCAGCTCGGCGAGCTTGCGGTCGCGGTCTAACAGGTAGGTCGGGTCGAGCCCCGAGACCCAGGCCAGCCGCGGGTTGTAGTAGAAGAGCTTGGGGAAGTCGTCCCAGTCGGTGTTGACGATCAGCTCGCCGGGCTCCGCGTTCTTCGAGAGCCACTCCATGCCGCCCTTATACAGGTCCGGCCCGGCCATCCCCCTGATGTCCTGCGCGGTGACTTTCGCGTACCAGACCATCGGCGCCGCGAGCAGCACGAAGGCCGCCGAGACGAGAATCATCTCCCACGCGCGCGCGTTCTCGACCCGCGCCGGGTCGTGCGCGCGGTTCACGTCAGCGGACTCGGAACTCTCCGCCGCGGGCGCGGGCGCGGCGTAGAGGTCGCGGGCGCGGCGGATGAGCGGTTCGGCGGCGAAGGCCGCGAAGAGGACGGCGAAGGGCGGGAAGTACTCTGCGAAGCGGCGCCAGCGCATGTTGACGATCATGAGGAGCGTCGCGAAGAGCATGAGCAGCAGCGCCCGCTGCCGCCCCGCGCCCGCCGAGTCCCTGTACGACACGTAGCCGACGACCATCGCGGCCAGCGCCACGCCGCAGTTGCCGAGGAACTCCCAGGTGCTGTACGGGTACCATTCCGAGCCGACCGTGGTCGTGAAGTCGCTGGGCGTGACCTTGATGACGAGGTGCTCGTAGAGCAGTTGGAGGTTGTGCGGGAAGTAAGGGTTGATGACGAAGCCGAGGACGGTGCCGACGAAGACGATGGGGAGGGCGGCGGCGGCCCACGCGACCTCGCGGTTGAGCGCGCGCTCGTGCCACACCGTCGCGATGAACCAGAAGAACGTCACCCCCCACAGCAGGAAGACCATGTCGTAAGTGAGCGCGAAGACGAAGGCGAGCGGCAGCAGCCAGAGGTACTTCTTCTCGAAGAAGAGGTGGATGCCGGCGACGAGCAGGACGATGGAGACGCTCATCGCCTTGCCCATGTTGATGCGGTAGAGGAAAGGGGCGGAGCTGCCGATGATGGCGACGAGCCACACGAGCGGGTAGCTCACGCGATTGCGCACCAACAGCCAGTAGCACGAGAAGACCGCGAGGCACGCGAAGAGCCACGTCCCGATCTTCGCGCCCGTCTGGAAGTCCGAGAAGAAGGTGAACGGAATCTGGAGGACGTGGAAGAGGAAGTGGTGATCGACGTAGTCCTTCGGGTTGAGCGTCGTCAGCGGCAGCGCGTCGAACGAGGGCGGGAAGTGTCCCGTGCGCATCCCCTCCCAGAGCATCCGGCTCCAGCGGAAGTGGTAGTAGGCGTCGTAGTCGCCGCAGCAGATCGAGCCGGTCGAGAACTGCAAGTACCAGAAGACCGCGCCGATCAGCACCGCGCCGACGACGAGCAGCGCCGCGCGGCTGTTCATGAAATCGACCCGGCCCGCGCGCCGCGCCGGGGCTTCAGGCGTCTCGGCGACTTCCGCGGCCTCGGTCTGTTCCGCGGGCTCCGCGGGCTCCGCGGAGGGAGCCCCGCCCTGTATGTTCTCCATAAGTCCCTCGTTAATCTACCCAGACGCGCCCCGGAGGATTTAGCGGGCCGAATCGAGTCAACGAAAATAACACGAACGCGCGCGGGCATGAAGTGAGGGCAGGAGACAAAAGTTAAGAGATAAAGAGAGCGCGGCTCTCATCAATTGTTGATGAGAGCCGCGCCGGTTCTTGTCCCAATTACTTTCGTCTTACCCGCAGAGCTTTCTGACGACATCGAGAAGGTCGGAGGGGTTGATGGGTTTGTGGAGGAAGTCGTCGAAGCCTGCGCGGCGTGCGCGCTCGCGGTCTTCAAAGAGGGTGAAGCCGGTGACGGCGATGAGCGGCGTGCTCTGGTAGTCGGGCAGCGCGCGCAGCGCCTCGGCCAGTTGGTAGCCGTTCATGCCGGGCATGCCGATGTCGGAGATGACGGCGTCGAAGTGGCCGGCGCGGGCGGCGTCGAAGGCTTCCGTGGCCGAGAAGGCCATCGCCACCTCGTAGCCCGCGTGGCTCATCAGCAGGGCGAGCAGTTCGGTCACGTCGGGCGCGTCGTCCACGACGAGCACGCGCCGGCACCCGGCCGCGCGCGTGAACTCGTCGGGCGAAACGTCGGGCTCGCCGCCGGGGTAAGTTCCGGCTGACTTGGGTACGTCGGGTGGCATCATTTCCGCTGCGTTGCGGTCGGGACGGGCGTCGGGCTTGTACATCTTCTTCAACTCGGCGCGCCCCCGCGAACGCGGCCGAACTCCCCTTGTTGTTTAAGTAGGAAGGATGAACGTCGAACTGAAGACGAAAGCCTTACAGTTCAACGTTCAGCGTTCATCCTTCATCGTTGCTTCTCCGGCCCGCGCCGCGTGAGCTGGTCCATGCGCTCGACCAGCTCGGACGGGTCGACGGGCTTGGGCAGGTGCGCGTCGAAGCCGGCGGCGAGCGCGGCCTCGGCGTCCCTCTGCCCGGCGTAGCCCGTGAGCGCCAGCGCCGGCACCCCTCGCAGGTGCGGCAGCTCGCGCAGACGCGCAATCAACTCGTATCCGTCTATTCGTGGGAGACCGATGTCGGAGACGATTATATCAAACCGCCCCGACTCGGCAACGCGCAGCGCCTCCTCGGGCTTCGCGCAGGCCGTCGCGGTGTAGCCGCGCGACGCGAAGACGATCTTCAGCATCTCCAGTGTATCGGGCGCGTCCTCGACGAGCAGGACGTGGCAGGAGTCCTCCGCGCACGGCTCGCCCGCGCCCAAATCGCCGGAGTTGCGGCGCGCGCCTTCGTCCCCGACCGAGGGCAGCGCGACCGTGAAGCGGCTGCCGCGACCCGGCCCCGCGCTCTCGGCCCGGACGCTCCCGCCATGCGCCTCGACGAAGCTCTTGACGAGCGCGAGCCCGAGACCCAAACCGCCGTGCGTGCGCGTCGTCGCCATGTCGGCCTGCCGGAAGCGCTCGAAGACGTGCGGCAGGAACTCCGTGGGGATGCCGGCGCCCTCGTCCTCGACCTCGACGCGCGCGGCGCCGTCCGTTGCGCCGACGCGCACGCGCACGCGCCCGCCCTCGCGCGAGAACTTGACGGCGTTGTGCAGGAGGTTCCAGAAGATCTGCACGAGGCGCGTGCGGTCGCCGCTGACGAGGGCGGGGTCGAGTCCGTCGGCCTGGACCTCGACCGCGACGGAGCGCGCGTCGGCCTGCGGCCGGACGGTCTCGGCCGCCTCGCGCACGACGCCGCCCAACTCGACGGGCGCGAGTTCGATGCGCATCTTGCCCGAGAGGATCGAGGACATGTCGAGCAGGTCGTTGATGAGGCGCGAGAGCGACTGCGAGTTCTTCTCGATGACGCGCACGCCCTGCGCCGTCTCCGCGGGGCCGAGCCGGCCCGAGCGGATCATGTGTGTCCAGCCGAGGACGGGCGTGAGCGGCGTCCTCAGTTCATGTGAGAGCGTGGCGAGGAACTCGTCCTTGGCGCGATTGACCTCCTCGGCCTGCGCGCGCAGGGAGCGCTCGCGCTCGATGACTAGTTCGCGCTCGCGCTGGGCGCGCTGCTCCTCGCGGATGTCGCGCAGCTCGACGATGGTGCCGACGGGCCTGCCGCCCTCGCGCACGGGGCTGGCGGTGAAGGCGACGGGGTAGAAGTGGCCGTCCCTGTGGACGAAGACCTCCTCGCCCCGCTCGCGCAGGTTCTGCGGGAGCGCCTGGTCGATGGGGCACTCTTCGAGCGGGTAAGGCGTCCCGTCCGGCCGCGTGTGGTGGATGTAGTCGTGGAGCGGCCGCCCGCGCAGCTCCGCGAGCGTGTAGCCGGTCAGCTCTTCGGCCGCGGGGTTCATGAAGACGCACTGCTGGCGCTCGTCCACGATGAAGAGGGCGAGCGTGGCGTTGTCGGCGACCGTCGCCAGCAGCCGCCGGTTCTCTTCGAGCGCCTCCTCGGCGCGCCTGCGCTCGATGCTCGTCCAGATGCGCGCCGTCAGCTCGCGCAGCAGCCGCACCTCGTCCTCGCGCCACTCGTAACGCCCCTCGCGGTAGACGCCGAGCGCGAACTTCAGCTCGCCGCCCCTGACGTAGGGCGTGTTGAGGAAGGAGCCGATACGCATCCGCCGGTAGTTCTCCGCGGCGTGCGCGGTGCGCGCGTCGGCGGCCACGTCCTCGACGACGATGGGCGAGCCGGCGGTGAGAGTGCGCCGCAGCCCCTCCGTCGTGAAGTCCGTCATCGCGTAGGTGCCGGCGTAGTCGGGCGCGGCCGGGTCTCTGCGCCAGTCGTAGCGGATGATGGCCGTCTCGGCCTCGGGGTCGAACTCGACGAAGCCGCAGTGCGCGACGCCGTAGAACTCGCCGACGGCGACGGCCGTCGCGCTCATCACGTCCTCGGCCGTCGTGGCCCGCCCGAGCGCCTCGTTGATTTCGAGCAGGAACTGCGTGACGGCCTCGCCGCGCTTGCGCTCGGTGATGTCCATCGTCACGCCGCGCATGCCGACGGGGCGCCCGCGCTCGTCGAGGATGACGCGCGACTGCGACTCGACGTGGACGACGCGGCCGTCGCTCGCGACCCAGCGGAACTGGCTCGTGCCGCCCTCGCGGCTCTCGAAGATGGCGCGCGCCTCCGCGCCGGCGCGGTCGCGGTCTTCGGGGTGGACGATGGAGCGCCAGAAGTTCGGCGTCTGAAGCCATTCCTCGACCGTGTAGCCGAGCATCTGCGCGACGTGCTCGCTGACGAAGTCGATGCGCTGCGAGCCTGCGTCGGGCTCGCCCCACGCCTCCCAGACCACGCCGGGGACGTTGGCGACGAGGTTCTTCAGCCGGCCGCGCTCGTGCTCGACGAGGAGCGAGAGGCGCGTGCGCTCCTCGTAGGCGCGCTTCTGCGCCGTGATGTCGCGCGCGACGGTCGAAGCGCCGACGAGCCCGCCCGACGCGTCGCGGATGGGCGAGATGATGAGCGACACGTCGAGGCGCGAGCCGTCCTTGCGCACGCGCGCGGTCTCGGCACGCTCGACGCGCTCGCCGCGACCCAGACGCGCGAGGATGTCTTCGAGGTCCGCGCGCAACTCCTCGGGGACGATGAAGGAGATGTGTCGGCCGACGGCCTCCTCGGCCGCGTAGCCGTACATGCGCTCGGCCGCGGCGTTCCAACTCGTGACCGTGCCGTCGAGCGTCTTGCCGATGACGGCCTCGCTCGAAGACTCGACGATGGCGGCCTGGAGCGCGCGCGCTCGCTCGACCTTGCGCTGCTCGGTCACGTCGTGGAAGACGAGGACGACGCCCGAGGTCTGCCCGCGCGCGTCGCGGATGGGGGCGCCGCTGTCTTCGATGGGCACCTCCGTCCCGTCGCGCGCGAGCAGCACCGTGTGATTCGCCAGCCCGACGATCCCCCCCTCGCGCAGGACCTTTTCGACCGGGCTCTCGACGGTCTGGCGCGTGACCTCGTTGACTATCCGGAAGACCTCGGCGAGCGGGCGCCCCGCGGCCTCGGCGAGCGGCCAGCCCGTCAGGCGCTCGGCCACGGGGTTCATGAAGTTGACGAGGCCGCGGGCGTCGGTCGCGATGACGGCGTCGCCGATGCTGCGCAGCGTCGTCTGCAAAGACTCGCGGGCGGCGCGCTCCCCGGACTCGGCGCGCGCGCTGCGGTCGGCCAGCGCCGAGATGAAGAGCGAGACGGCGACGAAGACGCCGGTCTGGAGCACGTCGTCGAAGTCGAGCGCGAACCCGTAGCGCGGGCCGAGGAAGAAGAAGTTGGCGGCGAGCGCCGAGAGCGCGAGGTAGAGCAGCGCCGGCCCGCGCCCGCCGTAGAGCGCGACGACGATGACGCCGACGAAGTAGAAGATGAAGGGGACGCTGCCGTGCGCCAGACCCGCGGCGGCGTAGAGCGCGAACATCAGCAGCGTGGCCGCGGCCGCCGCCGCGACGGCCAGCGCGTAGCGGGCGGGCGCCGACTCGCTCCAATGCCGTCTCGGACTCTGCGCGCCGCGGGGGCGGGGGTCGGGCATCTCTCTCCCTCAGCTCGTTCCCGGGCGGGGCCAGACGCCCGGACTGCCAAAGATAATTTGTCGTTGCGGGGCTTTTGCTTGCGCCGACAACCTACTGTTTTCGCCGCGGCAAGTCAAGAATAAGAGTCGGGAGGTTAGAGGCCGCGGGCCGTCCGAAGGGCGCGGTCGCGGTCGGAAATTCGGCCGCGCGCCGTTTGCCTTTACCGGCCCCGAGCCTCTAACCTCTAACCCCTATGTACCCGGCCGGCAACCTGCACATCCCCGCGCCGCACGGGCGCCTCGAAGCGATCCTGAAGGAGCCGCGCGGGGAGGCGCCGCGCGCCGCCGCGCTCGTCCTCCACCCGCACCCCCTGCACGGCGGGACGATGCACAACAAGGTCGTCTTCCGCACGGCGCGCGGGCTCGAAGACGCGGGCGCCGTCACCCTGCGTTTCAACTTCCGCGGCGTCGGCCACTCCACCGGCGAGCACACGGGCGCGCGCGGCGGCGAGCAGGAGGACGCGCGCGTCGCTCTGGATTACCTGATTGAGAAGTACCCGAATCTTCCCGTCTTCCTCGCCGGCTTCTCCTTCGGCGCGCGCGTCGGGCTGGAGGTGGGCGCCCGTGATGCGCGCGTTCGATACCTCGTCGGCGTCGGCACCCCCGTCAGCATCCCCGAGCGCGAATACGACTTCTCCTTCCTCGAAGACTGTCGCAAGCCGCTCCTGCTCGTCCAGGGCGACCGCGACGAGTTCGGCTCCGTCCCCGACCTCCGCGCGCAGGCCGCGCGCCTCCCCCCGGAAGCCCGCGTCCAACTCAAAATCATCCCCGGCGCCGGCCACTTCTTCGACCAACAACTCGAAGACCTGCGGCGCGCCGTCGCCGACTGGGCGGCGGAGATGCTGGGTGAGTAGGTGAGGCGGGGACTGAATCAAAAAGGAGGACGAGAAGCAGCGTGGCTCTCGTCCTCCTTTTTGTTTTGGCTGCTCGCCGCTACTCCGCGCGGGGGGGCGCCTCGGCCTCCGCGTAGAGGCGGTCGATGATGTCCTTGTACTTTTCGTCGATGACGCGGCGTTTGACTTTGAGGGTGGGGGTGAGTTCGCCGCCGTCGATGGTCAGTTCGCGTTCGAGCAGGGCGACGCGTTTGACGCGCTCGTAGCGGGCGAGGTCGGCGGTCAGCGAGTCCACCTGGCGCTGGAGGAGGTCGATGACGCGCGGGTGGCGGCAGAAGTCGGCCGGGGTCTTGCAGTCGAGCCCCTTGTGCTGGGCGTAGGAGCGGAGCTGCTCCCAGTCGGGGACGATGAGCGCGGCGGGGAACTTGCGCCCGTCGCCGACGAGCACGACCTGACCGACGAAGCGCGACTGCTTGATGAGCTGCTCGACGGGCTGCGGCGCGACGTACTTGCCGCCCGAGGTCTTGAACAACTCCTTCTTGCGGTCGGTGATGCGCAGGTAGCCTTCCGCGTCGAGCGCGCCGATGTCGCCGGTCTTGAACCAGCCGTCCTCGGTGAAGACCTCGCGCGTCGCCTCGGGCTTGTTGTAGTAGCCGCGCATGACGTTGGGGCCGCGCGACTCGATCTCGCCGTCCGGCGCGATGCGCACCTCGACGTGGCGGATGGGTTGGCCGACGGTGCCGATGCGGTTGTCTTCGGGGCCGTTGACGCAGATGACGGGCGAGGTCTCCGTCAGGCCGTAACCCTGCACGACGGGCAGGCCCGCGCCGTAGAAGATGAGCCCCAGCTCTTCGGGGAGCGCCGCGCCGCCCGAGCAGAAGAGGCGGATGCGCCCGCCCGTCGCCGCGCGCCACTTCGCGAAGACGAGGCGCGTCGCGACCGCGTACTGCAACTTGAGCAGGGGACCGACCGGCCTCTTCCAGACGGTCGCGTGCGCCCAGCGCTTGCCGACGCCGACCGCCCACATGAGCAGCGTCGTCTTGACGCGCCCGCCCTCGGCCGCCTTGTCCTTGATGCGCGCGTAGATTTTCTCGAACAGGCGGGGGACGGCGATCAGGAGCGTGGGACGCACCTCGCGCATGTTGTCGCCGATGCGCTCGATGGACTCGGCGAAGAAGACCTTCGCGCCGTGGTGCAGGTACATGTACATCGCGCCGCGCTCGAAGACGTGCGAGAGCGGCAGCACCGAGAGCGCGACGTCGTCCGGCGCGAAGGCCAGACGCTCCGACGTGCCCGTCAGGTTCGAGACGACGTTCGAGTGCGTCAGCATCACGCCCTTCGGCTCGCCGGTCGTCCCCGACGTGTAGATGATCGTCGCGAGGTCTCCGGCGCCGACCGCGCCGTACAGCTCTTCGAGCAGGCGCGGCTGCTCCTCTTCGAGCCGCGCGCCGCGCGCCTCAAGCTCCGCGAGCGTGAGCACGCCCTCGACCGACTCGTCCGACAGCAGCACCACGTTTGAGAGCGCGGCGCACGACGAGAGCGCCCCGCGCACGCGCTCGTAGGCCGCACGGTTCTGCACGAAGAGGAGGCGCGCGCCCGAGTCCTCCACGATGTAACAGACCTGCGGCGGCGCGAGCGTCGGGTAGAGCGGGACGTTGACGACGCCTGCGAACTGACAGCCGAGGTCGGCGATGACCCACTCGGGCGAACTCTCCGAGAGGATGCCCGCGCGTTCGCCGCGACTGAGGCCCAGCGCGTGGAGGCCGAGGGCGACGCGGCGCACGCGGCGCAGAAGCTCCTCCGAAGAGATGGGCCGCCACTCGCCCCCGCGCTTGTAGTTGAGCGCGTCGGGCCTCGCCTTCTCGTTGAGCGCGCGCTGCACGATGTCGATGATCGTCTCGGGCTCGCCCACGCGCATCCGCCCGCCTGAGGACGCGCCAGTTTTTAAAGTCACTGTGGTCTCCATCGTCAAGCGGTCACACCCCCGAGGAAGATGTCCAGCACCTCGTCGGCCATCGGCGCGAGCTTGTAGCGGCGCTTCGACAGAATCCAGTTGGTCGCCATCTCGTCGAGGGCGCCGAAGAGGACTTTCGCGACGAGTTTCGCCTTGAGCCCCTTGCGGAAGAAGCCCGCGGCCTGCCCCTCCTCGAAGACCTCGCGGATGAGGCCGAGGTATTCGGCGAGCCCCGCGGCCGAGAACTCCTCCATGAACTTGGTCGTGCCCCGCAGCTCGACCTGGAAGACGACCGCGAGGTCGCGGTCGGCGCCGAGCCGTTCGAGGTGGTGGCGCGCGATGCGGCGCAGCTTCTCGCGCGGGTCCTCGATCTTCGCCAGCTCCGCGCGCCCGGCGCGGACGGCGTCGGAGGTGTTGCGCTCGAAGATGGAGCGCAGAATCTCTTCCTTGCTCTTGAAGTAGAGGTAGACGGTGCCGTCGGCGACGCCGGCCTCGCGCGCCACGTCGGCGACCTTCGAGTTGAAGTAGCCCGAGCGCGCGAAGACCTTCGTCGCGGCGCGCATGATGGCCTCGCGCTTATCGCCCGCGGGGATGGCGGGAAGGGAACGTGCGGTACGCATCTGGCTCAAGAATCTCCCGGCCGGTCTCGCGGCAGAGTTGCTGAATGGCTATTCATTCAGTCACGACGCCCCTAGCCTAACGTCCGCGCGCGTTTTCTGCAACAGGGGCTTCCGCCTCTTCGGCGTCGTCCACGAGGCGGAGCGAGCCGGTGCGGATGTTGATGTCGCGCTGCGGGAAGGGGATTTCGATGCCCTCCTCTTTGAAGAGGCGGTGGATGTTGTAGCGGATGGAACTCTTGACGAGGAGGTGGCGGCGCGGCTTG
Source organism: uncultured Acidobacteriota bacterium (assembly GCA_963726735.1). GTDB lineage: Bacteria > Acidobacteriota > Blastocatellia > Pyrinomonadales > Pyrinomonadaceae > QHXN01. The sequence continues at coordinate 136,021 of CAVSDM010000012.1, read as the reverse complement.
TCCGACCAGACGAGCAGGCGGAAGTTGAGCGTGGAGTCGGCGAAGTCCATGAACTGGACGGTCGGCTTGGGCTCTTCGAGAGCGAACTGGACGCCCTCGGCGGCGCGCAGGAGCGTCGCGGTGACGTGCTCGGGGTCGGCGTCGTAGGAGACGCCGACGGCGACGGAGATGCGCACGCGCCGCTCGCGGTTATACGTCCAGTTGAGGAAGTTCTGGTTGACGATCTTCGAGTTGGGCACGACCGAGGCGACGTTGTCGTTGGTCATCACTATCGTCGTGCGCAGGTTGATGCTGCGCACCAGCCCCTCGGTCAGCTTGCCGTCGGGGCCGGGGATGGTGATGTAGTCGCCGACGCGGACGGGGCGCTCGAAGAGGATGATGAAGCCGGAGGCGATGTCGCCCGCGATGAACTGGAGGCCGAAGCCGATGCCGATGGAGAGCGCCGTGAAGGCCACCGCCAGCGAGGTGAAGTCGGCCTCGACGCCGATGCGGAGCGCGACGATGAGGCCGACGGCGATGACGACGTAGTGGACGAGCCGCAGGATGGTGAACTGCACGCCGGGGTCGAGGTGCTTGTGGTGCGCCATCCGCCGCTCGATGAAACCGCGCAGGTAGCGCGAGACGACCACCGCCGCCAGCAGCACGAGCAGGCCCAGCGTCAACGTGGCGATGGAGAAGGGGAAGTTGCCCACCTTCCACGTGTAGTTAATGTAATAGCGCACGGGCTCGCTCAGACGCCACAGCCTCTCCAAAACGTTCTCGCCCTGCCACAGCGTCCACATCCACACACCGGCCGCGCACATCGACACTCGAACCCTCCTCCCGTCGAACTACGCCCGAAAGACGAAGCCGCCCGCACCTCGTTGCAGGGGGCGGGCGGCTTCGTCTTCAGGAAAAAATGTCTTGGCGGAGGGAACAGGACTCGAACCTGCAAGCGCGTTAGCGCGGTAGTTTTCAAGACTACTGCCTTACCAATTAGGCTATCCCTCCGCAAACCCTCGTAAATAATCCGCGGCTTTCACCAGCCGAACCGGGTCGTCCTGCATGTGCCCGAGGGCCCCTGCATAATAAACCACGAATCCGACCCGTGCGGTGGCAGTGGTCTACGTGAAAGCCCCTCCCGGTTGGGACTTCAAAACATATAGTACAACGCCCCTTCTGCGCGGCGACCAGCGTGGTGAAATTCCCATGGGACATCCCGTAGGCTTGTCGGCGGTACCACCAGTCTGTTTAAGCCACTTACGCCTTCGCCGAAGGATTTCGTTACGATTCTTAACGTAGCGAACTCTCGACTGATCGGCCCGACAAGTCTTACACGCCGGATGCTTGCCGTCAGCTCCCTTCTTAAGAAGGCTGAAAGCATCGAGAGGTTTACTTACGTGGCAGATGTTACAAGTCTTCATTAAGCTTCTGCCAACCCTCCGCGTGATTGCCCACAAAATATAACCCGCGCTGCATTGGAAGGCAAAACGCTCGGCCGCGCGAGCCCTGAGCCCGCACATGCCCTGTTGGGTCTACAAGAACATTTGGGACGAAGACCTCAAATCCGTCTGCCTGCTGTCTTACGGCGGCGGGGGCGCGGGCGGGTAGACGTTGGTGCCGTTGCCGCGGCGGCGTTGCTCTTCGCGCCGGCGCTGGCGTTCCTCTCGGAGGATTCTGTCGCGCTCAAGCAGCGCGTCTCTTCTCGCCTGGGCGGCGCGGCGGAGGATTGCGCGCAGCTCTTCGCGCGTGAGCGGTTGGGCGTTGAGGTCGCGGCCGCGGAGGGCTGGGTCGCCGGCGGCCTCAGGCGGCAGCGGCCGCGCGCCGGGGATGGGCACGCGGGGCTCGGGCACGGCGGGCTGTTGCGGCTCGGGCTGTGCGGTGCGGGGCGTGGGGGCGGCGGTGGCCGCGCGCTTCGGAGCGGCCGCGGGCGTGGCCGCGGGCGTCGGTGTGGCTTCGGCCGCCTGTTGAGTGGACGGCGCCGCATACTCGGGCGGGGTTGACTGTGCGGTCGGCTGCGGCGTGGGCAGCGCGGCCGGCTCGGACGGCGGGGTGCTCTGCACGAAAGAGTAGATGCCCGCGCCCGCGAGCGCGAGACAGACCACGCCGAGCACGGCGTAGAGAGCGCGGCGCGAACTTCGACGGGGCGGTGCGTCCGCGACCCTCACGCGCGTGACGACCGACCCGGCGTCCGCGTCTTCGACCGTGGTCGGTTCGGCGCCGCGCGCCGAGGTGCGTGCGGCCGACGGCCCTTCGTTGAGTAAAGTCGCCGCCTCCTGCGCGGCGGCGGGTCGCGTCTCGGCCGCGCGCGGCTCCTGCGCCGACGTGCGCGCCGGGCCCGAGTCCAAGAGGCGCGTCTTCTGCTCGGACTCGACGACGCCCACGAGCGTCGTCGCGACGCCCGCGTCCAAAGCCCCGGCGGCCGCGTGCGCGGCTTCGCTCAGGGCGGCGCGCATCTCTTCGGCCGAACTGAAGCGGCGCGCGGCGCTCAGGGACATCGCGCGCGAGAGAATGTCGGAGACTTCGGCGGGGACGTGCGCGGCCGCCTCGCTCGCGGGGCGCAGGGGGTCGGGGTCGCCGTTAAGGACGGCGGTCGCGCGCGTCAGAGCGTCGGGCGGAGTCGCGCCGGTGAGCAGGTGGTAGAGGGTCGCGCCCAGAGAGTAGAGGTCGCTGCGCGGGTCGGTGCCCGTGCCCTGCATCTGCTCGATGGGGGCGTAGTTGAAGGAGTAGCCGAAGAGGCTGCCCGTCTGCGTGACGCGCGTCTGGAGCGGAGTGCCTTTGGCGAGCCCGAAGTCGAGCAGCACGACCTGATCGCGCGCGGTCAGTTTCAGGTTCTGCGGCTTGATGTCGCGGTGGACGACCTGCGGCTCCTGCGTGTGCAGGTAGTCGAGCGCGTCGAGCAGTTGGTCGGCCCACCCCAAGACCTGCCGCGCGGGGAACCCCTGGCCGCCGCGCGCCTTCAACATCTGCGAGAGGTCTTCGCCGGGGATGTACTCCATGACGAGGAACTGCCCTTCGGCCTCCTCGAAGTGGTCGCTGACGCGCGGCAGCGCGTGGTGGCGCAGTCGGTTGAGGAGCCGCGCCTCGCGCTCGAAGGCTTTGCGCAGGGAGGGGTCGTTGAAGAAGGTCTCCTTGAGCGCGACCGTCGAGCCGAAGCGCCGGTCGGTGGCGACGTAGACGGCGCCCATGCCGCCCGCGCCGATCTGCCGCTCGACGGCGTAACGGTTCTGCAAGACTGTGCCGGGCTCTATCATCCGCGCAATCGTAAACCGGAAGAGCGCAAACCGTAAATGGTTTACGGCTGAAGAATGGCGAGCATCGCGTCGTGGACGAGGCCGTTGCTGGCGGCGATGGGCGGCTTGTAGATGTGGAAGGGCGAGCCGTCGTAGTGTGTGACGCGGCCGCCGGCCTCCTCGACGAGGAGGACTCCGGCGGCCACGTCCCAGGGGCGCAAGCCCTCTTCATAAAAACCGTCGAAGCGGCCCGCGGCGACGTAGGCGAGGTCGAGCGCGGCCGCGCCGTCGCGGCGCACCGACTGCGCCTTCATGATGAAGTCGCGGAAGTGGCGCGCGAAGTCGGTGCGCTCGCGCACGTCGTACGGGAAGCCCGTGCAGATGAGCGCGCGGTTCAGTTCGTCCGTCTCGGAGGCGCGCACGCGGCGGCCGTTCAGGGTGGTGCCCTCGCCGCGCTCGGCCGCGAACAGCTCGTCGCGCGAGGGGTCGTAGACGACGCCTAAGACGATGCGCCCCTCGTGTTCGAGCGCGATGGAGACGCAGAAGACCGGGTAGCCGTGCGCGTAGTTCGTCGTGCCGTCGAGCGGGTCGATGATCCACTTGTGCTCGGAGTCCGCGCCGCCGGCCTCGGCCACGTCGCCCAACTCTTCGGTGAGGATGCGGTGGCGCGGGTGGTAGCTGCGTATGCGCTCGACGATGAGCCGCTCGGCCGCGAGGTCGGACTCGGTCACGAGGTCGATGTCGCCCTTGTTCGACACCTGCAAGGCGCGGCCGAACTTGTCGGCCAGAATCTTCCCGGCCTCTCTCGCCGTCTGAATCGCGAAGTTGAGCATCGGTCGTCAAGTAAGCAGCCGCGCGCGGGCGTCTGTCAACCCCTGCGGCGGCGGCGCGCGCGCCTGTAGAGCAGGGCGGCCGCGAACGGCGGCGCGAAGAGCGCGAACTCGTAGGCGCAGATCTGCGCCACGTCGAGCGCGGTGGCGCGCAGGGAGGCGTGGCGCCAACTGTAGTCGATGGGGTTCGGAATCATCAGACGGAACCTGCGCGCGGAGAAGGGCCAGAGCAGCTCGACGCCGCGCGACTCGGTGAGGGCGAAGTCGAGCAGCGTGTGCGAGAGGACGGCGAGCGCGCAGGCCGCGACCCATGCGCGGCTGAGGTCGCGCGTGAGGGCGGCGCCCGTGAGGCCGGCGAACAGCGCGAAGGCGAAGGAGTGCGTGAAGCTGTGATGCCAGCCCCCGCCGAGCCCCGGGACGATGTTGAGCAGGTAGTCGAAGTCGGGGCAGACCCCGAGCACCGCGCCCGCGACGAGCACGCGCCAGAGTCCCGGCGTAGTCCGTCGCCCCGTCGCGACGACGGCGACCGTCGCGCCGAGCAGTCCGTGAGCCAAAGGCATCGGCATCGAATCGTCTCCGGCGTGCGCGGGGCGAGCCCCCGACTATCTCTTGACTACTTCTCTTTCAGGATGGGGACGATCTCGTTCTGGACGGGCTGGCCCGTGACCTCGATGTCTCGGTCGGAGACGTAGACGTTAATTTCGGAGCGGACGCCGAAGCGGCCTTCGAGGTAGATGCCGGGCTCGATGGAGAAGACGGTGCGGGGGATGACGCGGCGCGAGTCGCGCGTCTCGAAGTTGTCGATGTTGGCGCCGTTGCCGTGCCCCTCTTCGCCGATGGAGTGGCCCGTGCGGTGCGTGAACTGCTCGCCGTAGCCGGCGCGTTTGATGACGCCGCGCGACACGTCGTCCACCTCGGCGGCGCGTATGACCTTGCCCTCGCGGACGGCCGAGCGGATGAACTCGGTCGCGGAGTCGCGGGCCTCTTTGACGATGTTAAAGACCTTAACGTGCTCGTCGGGCACCGACTCGCCGACGTAGCCGACCCAGGTCTGGTCGGCGACGATGGCGCCGGGCTTCTTCAACTTCTCGGAGATGTCGAAGAGGACGAAGTCGCCGCGGCGGATGGGCGAGCTGCGCTCGGCGGTCGGGAAGTAGTGCGGGTTGGCCGTGTTCGCGCCGACCGAGATGTCGCCGCCGCCGGCCGTCATCCCTTCTTCGGCGAGGCGGCGGGCGATGAACTGCTGGATGTCGTACTCGGTCGGCGTCTCGTTGGCGCGGACGCGGCGGGCGATCTCGGCGAAGCCCTCCATGATGACCTTGTGGAGCTTGTCGGCGGCCTCGCGGTGCGTTTCGAGCTGCTCGGGGGTGAGCGTGGCCTCGAACTGCTGGACGAGGTCGGCGCTGGTGACGACGGTGACGGCGGGCATCGAACGCACCAGTTCGATTGTGCCCGCGTCCACGCGCGCGACGTAGGGGATGTCGTTGTTGGGCGAGTACTGCATCGCGATCTTGCGGAGCAGCACGCGCTTGCTCTTGAGGCCGCCGGAGGCGAGCGCGTCGCGGACGCCCGCGTGGAGCTGCTCCCAACTCGCGTAGATTATTTTTCGGCCGGGCAGCGCGTCGAGCCGGTAGCGCTCGATGGAGTGGACGACGCGGACGGGCTCGCCGACGACGGGCACGTAGTAGAACCAGCGGCGCGTGGTGACGCCCTGCGTCGGCAGGCGAAGTATCCGGTAGGCGAGCGGGTCGCTGCGGCGGAAGTCGTAGAAGAGCCAGCCGTCGAGGTTCGCCTCGCGCAGCGCGGCCTGTATCTCGGCGACGCGCCTGGTCTGCTCGGCGCCGGGCCGCGCCTCCTGCGCGTGCGCGGCCGTCGTGATTAAGAGTGCGAGCGCGAGCGCCGCGAGTATGTATGTTCTTCTTCTCATTGAAATCTCTTCTCACTCGTAAAGCCCGCGCAACGTCGCGCGCCACTCGGCGTGCGAGACGAGGGCGGTGTTGTCGCTGAAGAGGTCTATGCCGCCGACGGGGCGGCGCGCGGCGATGCGGCGCACGCGCTCGTCCTCGATGCGTCCAAGAACCTGCCGGGCGAAGCCGTGCAGCTCGATGACGCGGAAGGGCCGCCCGAAGAAGTCGCGCGGCTCGGTCGGGAGAGGGTCTGTGATTCCCAACTTGTTGTGCATCCCCGCGACGATGCGGTAACCCTCGACCAGATGTCCCTCGCGCTCCTGCCACGTCGCGGCGGAGAGCGCGGCGCTCAGGTGCGGCGAGAGCGCCGCGGCGCATGACAACTGTTTGAAGGCCGTGCCGAACCACTTCGGGTAGGGCGCGTACGTTCGCTCCATCAGGAAGCAGAGGCGCAGCAGGTCGCGCACGAGGCGCGCGCCGATGATGGCCGAGCCCAGCTCGTCGCCGACGAACCCGGCGCGGCCCAACAGATGCTCCTCCTCCCCGACGCGCGCCCACGCGGAGGCGAGTTGATAGAGCCACACGTCGCGCGGGTAGTAGGAGAACTTCTGTCTTAACTCTTCAAGTCCTATCTCGTCATGAAAGAGGCCGCCCGCGTTGATGGTGCGGAGCTTCTGCTCGGGGAAGGTGAGCCAGTCGGCCGGCTCTATCTCCCGCTCGATGTCGAAGGCGAGGTAGTTCAGGAAGAAGCCGCGCGGCGTCATCAACTCGACCTTGTGTCTGACCGGCCCCGCGCCGTGCGCTTCGAGGTGCTGCGTGCCGTTGTCATTCGGGTCGGGCTCCGTAAAACTCGTCGGGTAGCCGCGGAAGGCGTGCGGAAGTCTGTGGCGCAGAGCCTCGCGGATCGAGTCGCGCACAGCATCGTAGTCATCTTCCTTTAAGAAGAGATCGACGCGCGGGCCCCAGCCGTGGTCGGCGCTCATCTCCGTGTCGAAGCCGAGCACCTCGGAGCCCGTGCCGATGAGCGCCGCCGCGTAGCGCAGGGAGGGGAACTCCGCCGCGAGGGCGGGCCTGACCGCCTCCTCGAAGAAGAGCCTGCTCAGCTCAAGACCTTTGACGAACTCGGGCATGCGGTTTCAGAAGCGCGTGCCGGGCCGGCGCTCGCCGAGTATACGATAGTCGCGCGCGTCCAAAGCCCTCTGCGCCGCATCCCGTTCGACGTAGAGCGAGACGCGCGGGAGGTTGTGCAGGGCCAGCCCCGCGTGGAAGAGGAGGCCGCAGACGAGGACGGCCGCCGCGATCTTGCGCCAGCGCGGGCGCGCGAAGAGCCTCTCCCAGCAGTAGAAGGCGTAGAGCACGGGCACGGGCAGCGTGACGTAGAGATGGTTCGACTGCGGCGGCTTCAGCGAGAAGAGGAAGCAGAGGTAGAGCAGCGCGACGTTGAGGAGCGCGAGGTATTTGATCGCGCGCCAGTCTGTCTGCGTGTGCCTGCGCAGGAACCAGGAGCCGAGCAGCGCCGCCACCTGCGCGACGCCGACCGCGAAGAGGAAGAGCGCGAGGGGCGCGAGCCAAAGCTCCTCGCGCAGAAACTCGACGCGGTCGCGCGTGTGGCCGCCGACGAAGCGCGCCACCTCGAAGCTCGCGAACGAGAGCGTGCGGTTGACGATGCCCCACAGCGCCGTCGCGTTCTCCGCGTTGAGCCTCACCGCGCCCGCGGTCCCTCCGGAGCCGGCGGACAGACCGTACTTCAAATAAGTCGGCACCAGCAGCGCCGCCAGGGGCGCCGCCCCCGCCGCGAAGTAGAGGAGCGCGGACAGGCCCCGCCTGAATCCCTCCTTAAACTGAAACGCCAACGCCGCCAGCGCGTAAGGGACGAGCACGACCCAGGACATGTGCAACTGCATCACCCAGAAGAGGCCGAAGCCCTGCATGGCGTTGGCGAGTCGCGCGTCGAGGAGCCCGCGCCGTGTCTGCGGGTAGAGTTCGAGCGCGCCGACGAAGAAGAGGATGCCGCCCGCGAGCACGTACGAAGGGTTGTAGATGACGGTCGAGAGATTGAGCGTCCACGGCGAGGTCAGCAGCCAGCCCCACACGAACCAGCGCGGGAGGTCGGGGAGCCGCCGGCAGCAGTACCACGCGAACAGGCAGAGGCTCGCGAAGGAGACGAGGTTGAGTAAGAGGTATGGGGCCTCCGCCAGCGGCAGCAGGTAGAAGGGCAGGCCGACGAGCAGCGCCTGCAACGCGCCCGGTATCTGTATCTCGCCCCACACCACGTCCGGCCCGAAGTAAGGCCACGCGCCCGTCGCGTAGAACTTGAGCCCGAGCAGGTAGACCTGCTTCGTGTCCGAGTCCTGAAACTGCCCGCACAGCCCGAACCCCAACCGGAAGAGGAACGCCCCGACGAGCAGCGCCGCGAACACCCGACGCTGCTTCTTCGGCGTCGCGCGCTCCGTGTCCCGTGCCGGGGCGTCTGACGGGCTCACTCGTCTTTCACCTTCAACGACTGCCCGCGGCCTTCGCGTCGGCGGGGGCCGAGAGGCGCTCGGCGGCGAGGCGGAGTATCTCCTGCACCTGCTTGTCCCAGTAGGGCCAGGTGTGGCCGCCGGGCAGTTGGCGGAACTCGTGCGCCACCTTCTTCTCCAGGAGCAGCGCGGAGAAGTTGCGGTTGTCGTTGATGAGAAAGTCTTCGGTGCCGCAGTCGAGGTAGAGGAAGGGGAGCGCCTTCGTCTGCTCGGGCGTCAAGTCGCGCACGAGGCGGAAGATGTCGTTGGCCTTGCGCGTCTCGTTGTCGGGCTCGCCCGCCGGGCCGTAGACGCGCGCGATGGAGGGGCGGACGAACGCGGGCAGCTTCTCGTCCGGCAGCCACGAGGCCGCGCCGAGCGCGCCGCTCAGCGAGCCCGCGAAGGCGAACATCGTCGGGTACTTCAGCCCGAACTTCAGAGACCCGTAGCCGCCCATCGAGAGCCCGGCCACCGCGCGCCCCTCGCGCGACGCGATGGTGCGGAAGCGCGCGTCAACGTCGGGTATCAACTCCTTGACGATGTAGCTCTCGAACTTCTCGGCCGGCGCGGTCGCGCTGTCCGTGTACCAGGCGTTGCGCCCTTCGGGGACGACGACGATGAAGGGGTAGCGCGCGGCGTGTTCGGCGAGGTGCGCGCGGTCGGAGACCCAGTTGTCCGCGCTCCCCGACAGCCCGTGCAGGAGGTAGATGACGGGGTAACGCCTATTCTTCGACGCGTCGCTCTTGTAGTCGGCCGGCAGGATGACGTTGTAGGGGAGCGGCGCGCCGACGAGCTTGCTCTCGAACTGCACCGTCTCGTAACGCCGCGGCGCGTCCTTCTTCTCCGCGCTGACCGGGGGCGTGCCCTGCGCCGGTGCCTGCGCGTAAGCGCCGGGCGTTAACAGGAGCAGGAGGGTCAGCAGGAGCACTATGCGTGTCGTCTTATTCATCATGATTCCTTTGCCGTCGGAGTGCGCGCGTCTTCCTCGGCGCGCTTGCGCGCGAGGCCGGCGCGCGCGTCGTAGCGTATGAGCTGCGGGAGCAGGAGCGAGAGCAGCGCCGTCCCCGCGACGCAGAGCAGGCCGCCCGAGACGACCGAGGCGCGGACGCCGAACAGGCGCGCGATTAGTCCCGACTCCGCGTTGCCGAGCAGCGGCCCCGTAGTGTAGCTAATCATCTCGACGCCCGCGAGGCGGCCGCGCAGGTGGTCGGGGATGGAGTGGTTCCAGATCGTCATCCGGAAGAGCCCCGAGACCATGTCGGCCGCGCCCGGCGAGCGCGAGGCAGAGGAGCGCCGCCCACAGCGTCGGCGCCAGCCCGAAGCCGACGATGGCGAGTCCCCACGCGCCCGCCGCCAGCGCCACGCACAGCCCGTGCCGGTTGACGCGCTTCGCCCAGCCCGAGGTGAGCGTCACGCACGTCGCGCCGAAGGCGGGCGCCGCGTAGAGCAGCCCGAGTCCCGCGCCGCCGAACGAGTCGGCCACGGCCGGGAAGAGCGCCATCGGCATCCCGAAGAACATCGCGTTGAGGTCGATGAGGTACGTCCCCAGAAGCTCCGGGCGGCTCCGCGCGTAGCGCAGCCCCTCGGCAATCGAGCGCCAGCTCGGGCGCTCGGCGCCCTCGGGCGGCGGCGTCGCGCGCATCGCCCACAGCGCCGCGAGCGAGGCGGCGAAAGTCACGAAGTCGATCGAGTAGGCCGTCGCGGGCCCCAGGCTGACGACGAGCAGCCCGCCGAGCGCGGGGCCGCCGATCATCGAGACGGTCGTCCCCAGACTTCTCAAAGCGAGCGCCGCCGACAACTGCTCCGCCGGGACGAGGCGCGGGACGAGCGCGTCGAGCGAAGGCCGCTGCAACCCGTTCAGCGCCGCGAAGAGCGCCGCGCACACGAAGAGCACCCAGACGCGCGGCTCCGCGAGCAGAGAGTTCGCGACGAGCACGAGCGTCCCCAGCGCGAGCAGCGCCTCGGTGACGCGGATTAACAGGCGTCGGTCGAACGCGTCGGCCAGCGCGCCGCCGACGAACGCCGTCAAAAGGATGGGGACGACCTCCGCCGCGCTCAGGAGCCCCACCAGCAGCGTCGAGCCGCCGGTCAGCCGGTAGACCTGCCACGGCAGCGCCACGAACGTCATCATCGAGCCGAAGAACGACACGGCCTGCCCCGCGAACAGCAGGCGGAACTCGCGCGACTCGCGCAGAGGCGTCAGGTCGAGCGCCAGGGCGCGCGCGGCCCTCCGCGCGCGCCCGGCCCGCGTCGCCTCCGAAGGGTCGGGCGTCAGGTGCGTCGAAGGTTGTGTCGGCTCTTCTTCCAAACGTGTGTTGTGTCGGGCGGGCGGGGTTGTTTGCGGGCGCGCGGGGCCGCGTTAGATGATGACCTTCATGAGGACGACGGCCAGCGGCGGGCCGACGATGGCCGTCGCCGCCGTCACCCCGAGCGCGACCAGCGCGGGCGCCCAACCCGCCCCGCGCGTGCCCGCGTAGCGGCGGCGCGCGATGAGCCAGTTGAAGAGCGCCGCGACCGCGAAGTTGCCCGCGAGCACCAGCAGCGCGTAGAGGACGATGATGACGCCGCCCGTCGATTCGCTCACGCCGTTCAAGCCCACGAGCAGCATCAACCCGCCCAACGCCCCGAAGACGACCAGCGTCACCAGCGTCACCGCGCACGTCGCCAGAAGCATCCACAGCCACGGCGTCGGCCGGTTGACTGCCGCGTAGTTAAATGGCGCGCTCATGCTTCTCTCTCCCCGAGCAGTGGAATCTTCAAGCCCTTCGTGCGCGCCGTCTCTTCGGCCTCGTCGTAGCCGGCGTCCACGTGGCGCGCGACGCCGAGGCCGGGGTCGTTGGTGAGCACGCGGTTGAGTCGCTTCGCCGCTTCGGGCGTGCCGTCGGCGACCGAGACCTGGCCGGCGTGGAGCGAGTAGCCGATGCCGACGCCGCCGCCGTGGTGGAACGAGACCCAAGAGGCGCCGCTCGCCGTGTTGAGGAGCGCGTTGAGGATGGGCCAGTCGGCGACGGCGTCCGAGCCGTCGCGCATGCCCTCGGTCTCGCGGAAGGGCGAGGCGACCGAGCCCGTGTCGAGGTGGTCGCGGCCGATGGCGACGGGGGCCTGCAACTCCCCGCGGCGGACGAGGTCGTTGATGGCCTCGCCCATCTCGGCGCGCTCGCCGTAGCCCCAGCCAGCAGATGCGCGCGGGCAGCCCCTGGAACTGCACGCGCTCGCGCGCGAGCCGCATCCAGCGCTCGAAGCGTCGCTGTCCTCGGGGAAGAGTTCGAGCGCGAGGTCGTCGGTGCGGCGTATGTCTTCGGGCGAGCCCGAGAGCGCGACCCAGCGGAAGGGGCCTTTGCCCTCGCAGAAGAGCGGGCGGATGTACTCGGGGACGAAGCCGGGAATCTCGAAGGCGTCGCGGCATCCGGCGTCGAACGCGAACTTGCGTATGTTGTTGCCGTAGTCGAAGGCGACCGCGCCCGCGCGTTGCAGCGCGAGCATCGCCTCGACGTGCCGCGCCATCGACTCCGTGGAGCGCTCGACGTACCCTCGCGCGTCCGTGCGCCGCAACTCCTCCGCCTCTGCGAGTGTGAGCCCCGCGGGCACGTAGCCGTTCAGCGGGTCGTGCGCGCTCGTCTGGTCTGTGACGGCGTCGATCTTCACGCCGCGGCGGACGAGCTCCGGCAGGACTTCGGCGCAGTTGCCGACGAGGCCGACCGAGACGGCGCGCTTCCGCTCGACGGCCTCCGCGCAGATGCGCAGCGCTTCGTCCAGATCGAGCGCGAGGCGGTCGCAGTAGCCCGTGCGGATGCGCTTCTCGATGCGCTCGCGCTCGACCTCGACGCCGAGGAAGACCGCGCCGTTCAGGGTCGCCGCGAGGGGCTGCGCGCCGCCCATGCCGCCCATGCCGCCCGACAGGATGAGCTTGCCCGACGAGGTCGCCGCCGAAGTGGCGGTCGGCCATCGCGGCGAAGGTCTCGAACGTGCCCTGCACGATGCCCTGCGAGCCGATGTAAATCCACGAGCCCGCGGTCATCTGCCCGTACATCATCAGGCCCTTGCGTTCGAGTTCGTGGAAGTGCTCCCAGTTGGCCCACGCGCCGACGAGGTTCGAGTTGGCGATGAGCACGCGCGGCGCGTACTCGTGCGTGCGGAAGACCGCGACGGGCTTGCCCGACTGGACGAGCAGCGTCTCGTCGTTCTCTAAGGCTGTCAGCTCGCGCACGATCGCCGTCGAACGAGCGCCAGTCGCGCGCGGCCTTACCCCGTTCCGCCGTAGACGACCAGCTCCTCGGGGCGCTCGGCCACCTCGGGGTCGAGGTTGTTCATCAGGCAACGCAGCGCCGCCTCCTGATGCCACCCCTTACAATTCAACTGCGCGCCGCGCGGCGCGCGGACGATTCTCGGTTGGGACATAACCCTCTAGTTGTTTCGCTTCTCCTGAATCCCGCGGACGACTTTGGTGACGAGGTTGCGCGGGAAGAAGCCGATGGAGCGCGCGAGGAGGTTGTTGCGGAAACCGGGGATGACGACGGTCTTGCCGGCGAGGAGGCCGCGGTAGCCTTCGACGGCGACGGTGCGCGCGTCCATCACCGCGCGGTCGAAGAGCTTGGAGTCGCCCATCCCCGCGGCGGCGACGAAGCCCGTCTCGGTCGGGCCGGGGCAGAGCGCGGAGACGACGACCCCCGTCCCCGCACATTCATTCGCGAGGGCTTCCGAGAGCGAGAGCACGTAAGCCTTCGACGCGTAGTAGACGGCCATCAGCGGCCCGGGCTGGAAGGCCGCGGTCGAGGCGACGTTCAACAGGTAGCCGCGCCGCCGCGCGAGCATCCCCGGCAGGAAGAGCTTCGACAGGTGCGTGAGCGCGACGACGTTGACTTGCAGGAGTTCCAGCTCCGACTTCAAATCCGTCTCGGCGAAGAGGCCGTAGCTGCCGAAGCCGGCGTTGTTGACGAGCGCGTCCACCGTGACCCCCGCGCCCTTCAACTCATCGAAAATCTCCCGCGGCGCCTCGGGGCGCGCGAGGTCGGACGCCAACACACGCGCCGCGACGCCGTGCTTTCCCGCCAGCTCTTCCGCGAGCCGCGCGAGCTTGTCGCGGCTGCGCGCGACGAGGACGAGGTCGTGCCCGTCGGCCGCGAACAGTCGCGCCAACTCCTCGCCGATGCCGCCCGACGCGCCCGTCACGAGCGCCGTCATCTTCTGCTGACTCATAACTGGAATGATGAGTGATGAATGCGGAATGATGAATGGAAGACAGTTCTGAATTCACCATTCATCATTCATCACGCATCATTTGCTTACTCGTTCGTCCGGCCGGGCCAGAGGGCGTGGAACCAGCGGCCGGAGCTGTTCTCGGTGCTGACGATCTGTTCGAGTTCGCCGGCGTCGAGCCAGATGCCGCCGCAGGTGTCGCAGCGGTCGATGTTGACCTCGTCGTAGACCTCCGCGTGGAGCTTGCCCGTGCAGCGCGGGCAGGGCATCGTGACGGGCTCGGCGCTGGTCTGCTTCGCCTCCTCCTTGATCGCCTCGCGCAGGCGTTCGAGCGACTCCTTGTCCTTGCGTCGGAAGTACTCCTCTTCCAGGCCCCTTCGGCGTTCGTCGAAAATGTCTGACACTGACTTTATTCCTCCTGCGCCCGCCCGGCCGCGGCGCCTCCCCGGCGCGCCCGCGCTGCCTCGACGCGGCTTGCTCGTGTGGATTGACTGACTGCTTAATTGCAGAGATGTAATAGCAGAAAACCGCGCCCGCGCGCCAGCCCTTGCGCCGCGGCGCTTGCGCGCAGGCCCGGCTCTTCAATAAGCTTCGGGCGCTGGGAAACTCCGCACAGGATGGAAGGCACACGATGACACTCGGCCCGCGCACGCGCGTGCTCCTGATGGCGGCCGCGCTCTTCGGGGCGTTGGCGGCGCTCGTCTGGTATCTGAGCTACCATTACTGGTCGCAGCCCGTGACGCCCCTGCCCCCGCCGTCGCACGACGTGGAGCGCCTGCCGACGCCCGCGCCGAGCCCGACCGCGACCCCGACCCCGACTCCGACCGCGACCCCGACGCCCGAAGTCTCGCCGACGCCCGGTGCTTCGCCGCAGGCGCAAGTGCCCGCGGGCGACGCTTCGTCGGCGCTCGCGTCGATGCGGCTGTTGATCCCGGTCGAGGGCATCAGGCCCGAACAGTTGCAGGACACCTTCAAGGACTCGCGCAGCGAGGGGCGCGTCCACGACGCCATCGACATCATCGCGCCGCGCGGCACGCCCGTGCTGGCCGCGACCGACGGGCGCGTCGTCAAGCTCTTCAACAGCGCGAAGGGCGGCATCACGTTCTACCAGCTCGCCGCGGCCGACGAGCGCTACGTGCTCTACTACGCGCACCTCGAACGCTACGCCGACGGCCTCGCCGAGGGGCACGTCGCGCGCCGCGGCGAGACCCTCGCCTACGTCGGCGACACGGGCAACGCCACGCCCGGCAACACGCACCTCCACTTCCAAATCTACCGCGTCGAAGACCCCAAAAAATTCTGGACGGGCGAGAACTTCAACCCCTACCCGCTGCTGCGCGGCGCTCAGTAAGACGAAATAGGCCGAGAGTTTTTCTGTACGCTTCTCGTCCGTCAACGGCGCGCGAAGACGAGGCCGCTACCGCATTTCCCCGGGAAAATGTGGAAAATCGCGTGCGGGAACGGGAGTTGCCACGGTGTTACGGAAGTGTCTGCGCCTGTACTCTCCCTTGCAAAGGCGCGCGGGAAGTTTCGTCTTAGAGGAGTCTTAAAAGTAGATGGGTATTGAAGTGTTGAAGACGACATGGAAGTCGCCGCTGGCGCTCGTCGCGGCGGCGTTGTTGCTGGCGGCCTCGGGCTGTACGACGACCGCGCCGACGAACACGGCCGCGCCCTCGGCGCCGACGACCTCGGCCTCGCCCGCGGCCAACGCGGCCCCTTCTGCCAACGCCACGCCCGCCAGCGGGGCTTCGACGGCGGCGGCGAACCTGCCGGTGACGCTGCCCGTGCTCGACGCGATGTTCGCCGACGAGGCGTTCGCGGGCGAGCTGAAGTCGAAGTTGCAACTGACGGACGAGCAGGTCGAATCCTTGCGCAAGGTGGCGGGCGAGGAGCGCGCGAACCTCGACGAGGGGGGCGAGTCGGCCGGCACCACGACCGTCGCGACGCGACGCGCCTCGGAGAAGATTCAGACGGTCATCGGGGCCGAGAAGGCCGCCGCCTTCAACTCCTTCGTCAGCGAGCGCTGGGCGGGCGGCGCCGCCGCGGCGCTCGACGCCAAACCGAACTCGGTGCCTTCGGACACGCGCATCGTCGTCAACGCGCCCGCCTACCGCATGGACGTGTTCCAGAACGGCAAGCTCTTGAAGACCTACAAGGTCGGCATCGGCTACCCGGAGTTCCCTCTACCGCAGGGGATGCGCAAGGCCGACACGATCATCTTCAACCCGACCTGGACGCCGCCCGACGAGCCCTGGGTCAAGGGCAAGTTCGAGCCCGGCAAGAAGGTCGAGGCGGGCAGTAAGGACAACCCGCTCGGCCCCGTCAAGATTCCCATCGGCCTGCCCTCGCTCATCCACGGCGGCAAGGCGCCGGCCCGGCTCGGCGGCTTCGCCTCGCACGGCTGCGTCGGTTTGACGAACCCGCAGGTGCAGGACTTCTCGGTCGTGCTCGCGGGGCTCGGGGGCGCGCAACTGACGCCCGAGGACGTGGCCGCGTACGCCAAGACGCGCGAGGAGACGAAGCAGGTCAAGCTCTCCACGCCCATCCCCGTCGAGCTGCGCTACGAGACCATCGTGGTCGAGGACGGCAAGCTCCACATCTACCGCGACGTGTACGACAAGGGCACGAACACCGAGGAGAACCTGCGGCGCGTGCTCGAAGCCTTCGGCGTGAAGCTGGAGGACTTGAGCGAGCCGGAGCGCGCGCAGGTCACGCAGGCGCTCCGGGCGATGGCGCGCGACGCGCAGGGCAACCCGGCCGACGGCCAGCCCGCCGCCTCGCCCACCCCGACGCCCGGCAAGGGCGATAACAAGAACACCAACAAGAACGCCGACGTACGCGAGACGAAGACCATCAAGGGGCAGAAAGAGGTCGTCATCGACATCGCCGCCCTGCGCGGCAAGGGCTACCCCGCCCCAGCAAACCTCGACACCGGCGGCGCCCCGCAGCCGAAGCAGCAAGCGAAGAAGAAGGCATAGAGAAGGGGAGTCGCGGCGGGCGACGGCGTCTGCCTGTTTGCTAAAAAAAGACGACGGGAACGGCTTCGCGAAGCCTCGTTCCCGTCGTCTCTTCATTTAAGAGGCGCGCCCCCTCTTCAGCGACCGCCGCGCGCTTTCGTCTTGCTCTCCTTCGGCTCCTCGCGGCGCTTTTTGACCTGCGTCGGGGCGAACTCGCCGAGCTTGTGGCCGACCATGTTCTCCGTCACGTAGACGGGGATGTGGCGCTTGCCGTTGTGGACGCCGAAGGTCAGGCCGACGAAGTCGGGCGTGATGGTCGAGCGGCGCGACCACGTCTTAATGGCCGGCGGACGCGCGGCGCCCGAGCGCACCTCCTCGACCTTCTTCTCCAGGTGCCTGTCGATGAACGGCCCTTTTTTGACCGAACGTGCCCCCCCCCGCGTTCCCGCTTCGCCGCGAGCGAGCGCGGTCTTCCCGAACGAGTACGGCTTACTCCCCATGCGGCGTTCTTCCACGACGGCCCCGCGGTAGTATTCGACGGAGGCCCTCGAAGCCGAGCGCGCGACAACGTTCATCACCTCGTCCACCCTCGCGGCCTCGACTTCGTAGCGCGCCCTCTGCGCGGGGTCGTTCTCCTCCGCCAGCGCCTGCTGAAGAATGTGCTGGTTGAGGCTGAGCAGCGCCAACTTCGCCGTGGCGCTAGGCTGCGGAGCGGCCTGCTTGCTATTCTTCTTGGAATATCGCGCCATATACGTATTCGGGAATCTTGGATTCCCGCCTCTTCAGGTTCCGGAAGGCGGCTCGCGCGGCGCGCAAGGCCCTGCGCTTCACGGCCCCCCTCTTTTTGTAGAGCCTTCTGCTCAAGAAGTCCAACCCGACGAATCGCGCCTGAGTCAGCTCCCCGCCGTTGTCTATGACCTGAAACTCGACGCGGTGCGTATGCGCGTACCGGCGCGCGAGCTGGAGCAGCGTTCGTTGCGCGTCGAAGTGGTTGTCGGCCATGACGCTCAGCGGGACACAGCGCCCGTTCTCCAACGCGCGGCCGACCACCCCGCGCACCGCCAACTCGATGGGCCGATGGATATAGATTATCGTGACCAAGTAGCCCGAGTCGAGCGCCGCCTCGACCTTCTCGACGGCCGAGGCGGGATTGGCGAGCGTAGTGTCGTAGATTAGTTGCGCGGCGTCGAAGGCGTTGCGCGCCAGCGCCGTCACCATCGAGATCTTGCCGGAGCCCGCGCCCCCGGCCGTAATTAACACGCGGCCGCGCTTCATGGGACGCTCGGCGGCGAGCGTGTCGAAGAAGATCTGCCGGACGAGGGTACTCGCTACTTCGTGGACGGCGTTGCCGAAGCGGGCGCGGGCTTCCGGTGAACGGGCGTAGTCTTCCGACAGCTCGCGCGCGTTGTCAGTGTCGAGTATCTTACCGAACCTTTCGCGGTAGAGCCCGAAGTAGTGCGCGGGGTCGTGCGCCACTTCGCGGGCGAACTTAACCTGCACGGCTGTCTGTTCTCGGGAGAGGCGCATGTCGTCCGGCTCAGGCGGCGGATCAGATGTCGAACTCGCCGCGGCGGAGGGCGTGCGCGATTCTTTCGATGTCGTCGGCGAGCGGGCGGTCGCGCGTGAGGCGTGCGGCGTGGGCGCGGACGCGCTCGTAGGCGGCGAGCGCGCCGCGGCCGGGCTTGAGCGGCGCGCGGTGTTCGAGACCTTCGGCCGCGGCGAGCAGTTCGATGGCGACGACGCGCTCGACCGCTTCGACGATGCGGCGGAGTTTGAGGGCGGCCGTCATGCCCATCGAGACGTGGTCCTCTTTGCCGCCGTCGGTCGGCAGGTTGTCGGTCGAGGCGGGGTGGGCCAGCACCTTGCACTCGTTGAGGAGCGCGACCGCCACGATCTGCGGCACCATGTAGCCCGACTCGACGCCCGCGCGCGCCGTCAGGAAGGGCGGGAGCCCCTCGTTCTTGTCCGGGTGGACGAGCCGGTCGATGCGGCGCTCGACGATGTTGCCGAGGTGGACGAGCGCGATGGCGCAGTAGTCGAAGGCGACGGCGAGCGGCGCCCCGTGGAAGTTGCCGCCCGAGATGACTTCGCCCGTCTCGGCGAAGACGAGCGGGTTGTCGGTGGCGCCGCCGGTCTCGACCTCGACCGCGCCGCGCGCGTGCGCGAACGCGTCGCGCGCCGCGCCGTGTACCTGCGGCATGCAGCGCAGGCTGTAGGCGTCCTGCACGCGCGGGTCGCCTTCGAGGTGCGAGGCGCGGATCTCGCTCTCGGCGAGGAGCGCGCGCAGGTGCGCGGCCGACTCGACCTGACCCCTGTGCGGGCGCGCGAGGTGGATGCGCTCGTCGAAGGCGGCGGGCGTGCCCTTCAGGGCTTCGAGCGACATCGCGCCCGACACGTCGGCCGTGCGCGCGAGGCGCTCCGCGCGTGCGAGCGCGAGGGCGCCGACGGCCGTCAAAGCCTGCGTCCCGTTGAGAAGGGCCAACCCTTCTTTGGCTTCGAGCGTTAGACGGTTCGATGCCGGCCCGCTTGAGCGCCTCGCCGCCCGGCATCCGCTCGCCCTGATAGACGGCCTCGCCCTCGCCCGCGCAGCAGAGCGCGAGGTGCGCGAGCGGCGCGAGGTCTCCGCTCGCGCCGACCGAGCCCAGCTCCGGCACGACCGGGTGGACGCCGCGCCCGAGCATCGAGAGCAGCGTCTCGGCGACGACCGGCCGCGCCCCGCTGAAGCCTTTAGCCAGAACGTTCGCGCGCAGGAGCATCATCGCGCGCGTCTCTTCCGCGGAGAGCGGCGGGCCGAGGCCGCACGCGTGGCTGCGCACGAGGTTGAGCTGCAACTCGCGCAGTTCGTCGGCCGGCACCGTCACGTCCGAGAGCTTCCCGAAACCGGTGTTGACGCCGTAGACGACGCGCGACTCCGCCACGATGCGCTCGACCGTCGCCCGCGCCGCCTCCATCCGCGCGCGCGCCGCCGCCGCGAGCCCCACGGCCTCCTCGCCCCGCGCCACCCGCGCGACCTCTTCGAGCGTCAAACTGTTGTCCGTCTAGTTCAAGCATGGGATAGAGTCAGTAGTGCAGTTAAGAGTGCCGTTGTCGGACCTTCGGGTTTAACTTCTTCAACTTTGTCACGCGGAGCGACTGCCGACTGCCTACTACTTTATCACCGTGTCCCGGTTCGGGAATCTGCGTGCGGTGGATGTCTTCGGGCGGTTGGGAGCGGTGGATGTCGGAGCGGCGCCACTCGCCGGTGGTCGAGCCGGGGGCGCGGGGCGCCGTCGAGCGCGTCCGCTCGCGCGCGCGCTTGGCGCGGCGGACGGTGGCGGTGCGGCGCTTGTTGGCGGCGGCGCGCGTCCACTCGCCCACGCGCTGGAACGGGTGGAAGTCGCCCTCGGTCAACACCTCGCCCGTGGCCTCGCGCAGACGCATCGTGAAGTAGGCGAAGAGGAGGAGCCCGACGTTGAAGAAGATGCCGAACATGAAGACGACCTCGCCCGGCACCATGCCGATGTCGGCCTTGCGGAGGAAGTCCACGAAGTCGGGCGAGGGGTACGGGTGCATGTAGACCTTCAGGTTCCAGGACGCCGCCAGCAGCATGAACATCCAGAGATAGTTGCGGCGCAGCCGCCGACCCAGCGCCTCGGCCTCGCTGACGTTGAAGCGCGGCTCCTGCAAATCGGCGACGAGCATCTGCGCCCACGTGTCGTCGCCGGCCGTGTCGGGCGAGAGAATCTGCATGAAGAAGCCGGTCTCCAGCACGCGCACGCGCCCCGACCAGATTTCGTAGTAGCGGTAGCGCCGCGCCTCCATGAAGAGGAAGAAGCCGACGAGCACCGTGTTGATGAGGATGACGAAGTGCGGGTTGGTCGGGAGCGAGAAGGCGAACGAGAGCGTCGCGCCGGTGGTGACGACGGCCCAGTTGGTCGTCGTGTCGAGCCGGTTGCGCCAGGTGTTGGCGCGCGTCACCTCGCCGCGGTAGAAATGCACCATCGCCATGTTGAACTCCGCAGGCGTGGGCCGGCGCGACGGCGCGGTGGCGGCGGCGGCGCGCTGCGTGGCGTGCAGCGCCTGCTCGGGCGTGATGGTCTGGTGGATGGGGGCCGTCTCGGGCGCGTCGGTGGAGGGCGCGCGCGGGGACTGGACTGGCTTGCTCTGTGGTGCGGGTTGCTCGCTCGTTCTGGGGCGCAGGTCTGTCTTCATCTTCCTATCTGCTTCCGCCTGGAAAGGGCTACCGGGGCGGCGGGAGGAGGGCGCCGCGTTCGCCCGACTGCTCACGATGATAGCACGCGCCGCCGCGCCTTGAACAAAAAAGGCCGAACAGAACCGCGAGCGGGTCGGCCTTTCCGTGCGTCAAGCTTACGTCGCAGCCGGCACCCGCTCGTTACCGCTCGCGGTTCTGACCGGCCTGCTTGACAGCCCGCGGGGGGCGCCCCTATATTCAGTTTTTGTCCGCCGCTTCTTGAAAGCGTCTTTGTTTGACTATGCAGGCGCGAGGGGATTTGGAGCCGGCCGCCGCACGTCCCGCGGACGACGCGGACGAGTGCTGGATGCGCGAGGCGCTCGGCGCGGCGCGCGAGGCCGCACGGGCCGGCGAGGTGCCGGTGGGCGCCTGCGTCGTGGGCTCGGACGGCGCCGCGCTGCTCGCGGTCGCGGGCAACCGGACGCGCACCGACTGCGACCCGACGGCGCACGCAGAGGTGCTGGCGCTGCGCGAGGCCGCGAGGCGGGTCGGTAATTATCGTTTGACAGGGGCGGTCGTCTACTCGACCATTGAGCCGTGCGCGATGTGCGCCGGCGCGCTCGTGCAGGCGAGGGTCGCGCGGCTCGTCTACGGCGCGCGCGACGAGAAGGCGGGCGCGGTCGAGTCGGTCTTCCGCGTCTGCGACGCAAGCTCTTTGAACCACCGGATGGAACTCTCGGGCGGCGTCCTCGAAGCGGACTGCCGCGCGCTGATGCAGGAGTTCTTCCGGGAGAGAAGGAAGAAGATGATGAATGCGGAATGATGGGCGATGAATGTTAAGACTCAAGCCTTCCTCGATTCATCATTCATCATTCCGCATTCATCATTTTCTCTGCGGAGAGGTCGCATAGTGGTTTAGTGCACCGGTCTCGAAAACCGGAGTGGTCGAAAGGCCACCGTGGGTTCGAATCCCACCCTCTCCGCCATTTCTCGTTAAAGGGTCAGCCACTTTGAGGGCTGACCCTTTTTCTATTCTGGCCCGGCAAGGTCTTAGACAGACCGGGTGAGGCTGATGCTGCTTCCTAATGCCAGATGTTCCGGATGACCTGCGTCAGGGCGAGCGGGTCGATAGGCTTACTGAGGTGTGCGCTGAAGCCGGCCTCGGCGGAGCGCTCCCGGTCGTCGTACATGTCGAAGCCCGTCACCGCCACCATCGGGATCGAGCGGTACTCGGGCATCGCGCGCAACGCACGCGCCAGGTCGTGCCCGGTCATCCCCGGCATGCCGATGTCCGAGACGATCACGTCGAAGTGCCTCGCGACGGCCAACGTCAGCGCGTCGGGCGCGGAGTGGGCAGAGGAGACCGTGTAGCCCGCGTGGCGGAGCACCGCCGCGAGCATGTCGGTGATGTCCGGGTTGTCGTCCACGACCAGCGCGAGCCCCAGACACTCCTGCGTCAAAAACTCCGGCTCGATCTGCGGCGTCTCGATGAAATCCGGTGCCAACGCGGCTACTGCGCTCATACGTCCTCCTCACTGTTTATAACGGGGAAAACTCATTACACAGTTAATCGGCGCGGCGTTGGTTACCGGCCCGTTGCTTTTACGTTGCGATAGTTCGCAGCCGCACAAGGCGAAGCTAAAACCTCGTCATTACGCCGGCCGGAAAATGTAACACCCGCGTCTCACCGAGCGGAAGAAAACGCCAAATAAAAGAGGTAGAAGAGTCAATAAACTACAGCACAGGGGGGAAGATTAATGAGTGATTCTACAGGCAGGCCGTTGGCGGTGGTGACCGGCGCGTCGAGCGGCATCGGGTACGAGTTGGCGAAGCTGTGCGCCGAGAACGGCTTCGACCTCGTCGTCGCCGCCGACCGGCCGCTCGAAGAGGCGGCGCAGGCGTTCCGCGGGCTCGGCGCGCAGGTGGACGCGGTGGAGACGGACCTCGCCACCGTCGGGGGCGTGGATGAACTCTACGCGGCGCTTAAAGGGCGGCCGGTGGACGCGCTGCTCGCCAACGCCGGGCACGGACTCGGCCGCGCCTTCCTCGACCAGGACTTCGAGGAGGCGCGCCACGTCATCGACACGAACATCACGGGCACGATCTACCTCATCCAGAAGGTCGGCCGCGACATGCGCGCCCGGAACAAGGGGCGCATCCTGATCACCGGCTCCATCGCGGGCTTCATGCCGGGCTCGTTCCAGGCCGTCTACAACGGGACGAAGGCGTTCATCGACTCGTTCTCCTTCGCGCTGCGGAACGAGCTGAAGGAGACCGAGGTCACGGTCACGTGCCTGATGCCGGGCGCGACCGAGACGGAGTTCTTCGAGCGCGCCGACATGCTCGACACGAAGGTCGGGCAGCAGGAGAAGGACGACCCGGCGAAGGTCGCGCGTGACGGCTTCGACGCGATGATGGCCGGCGAGGGCGATGTCGTGAGCGGCTGGCAGAACAAGTTGCAGACGACGCTCGCCAGCGTGACGCCCGCCGGCGTGCTCGCCGAGCAGCACCGCCGGATGGCCGAGCCCGGTTCGGGCGAAGAGGAGCAGGGCGGTAAGGAGAAGTCTGCCGGGGCCGGCCGGGCTGAAAGCTGATAACGGAAGGGAGCGGAAGGGAGCGGGCCGAGCCTTTATTCGCCTCGGTCCCGTTCCCGCTCCAGTAACTTCCGTTTGCGCGCGACGCCCCAGCGATACCCGCTGAGGCTTCCGTCCCCGCCGACGACGCGGTGGCACGGCGTGACGAGCGCGACCGGGTTGGTCGCGCAGGCGCGCGCCACCGCACGCGCGGCCGTGGGGCGGCCGATGCGGCCGGCGATCTCTCCGTACGAGGCCGTCTGACCCGGGGGGATGCGGCGCAGCTCCTCCCAGACCCTTTTCTGAAAGGCCGTCCCCTGCACGTCGAGCGGCAGGTCCGGGTGGGGCTGTTGCCCTTCGAGATAGTCGAGCAGCGTCCGCACACGGGGCCGCAACCCGGTCTCGTCAACTTGAACGTCGGCCAGCGGGAACTCGGCGCGCAAGTCCCCCGCCAGCTCTTCGGCGCTGTCGCCGAGCTGGACCGAGCAGACGCCCCTCTCCGTGGCGGCCACGAGCAGCAGGCCGAGCGGGCTGTCGGCGATGGTGTAACTGATGTTCATTCCTCGTCCCCCCTTCCGGTATGTCGCGGGCGTCATGCCGAGTTGCGCCGACGCCTTCTTGTAGAGCCTGCTGCTCGACCCGTAGCCGGCCTCGTACATCGCATCGACCACGCTCCGGCCGTCCCGCACGCTCCCTCTGAAACGGTCTACGCGGAGCGCCTCCGCGTACTCGCGCGGCGTGATGCCCATCAGCTTCTTGAAGAGCCGCTGGAGGTGCGAGCGGCTGAGTCGAACCTGCTCGCCGACGGCGTCCATGTTCGGGCGTTCCTCGGCGGCGCGCTCGATGAGACGGCAGACGCTCCGCACCAGCTCGGCCTGCGGGTCTCGCGGGTCCGTCCCGTCGGGCCGGCAGCGCAGACACGCGCGGAACCCCGCGGCCCGCGCCGCCTCCGGCAGCGCGAAGTAGGAGACGTTGGCGCGCTTCGGCCGGCGCGAGGGGCAGGCCGGGCGGCAGAAGACGCCCGTCGTCCGCACGCCGTAGTAGAAGAGCCCGTCGAAGCCCGCGTCGCGGCTCTGAATCGCCAGCCAGAACCTTTCGGCCGCGCCGTGCGCTACGTCGCCCGTCGGAATCAGGGACTGGCCTGTCTGTGAACTCATCTTGGTTGAAACCCCCATGCCTGCCGCGCCCGAGCGAGTCCCGGTAATCGAGACCCCTTGAACAACCTCCGGAAGAAGTTGTCCCGGCCATTATCGCCGCGGCGGCCGGTCGAATCTATCCGATTCCGGCCGTCAAATTCATCTGGTCGAGTGGTTGATGAGGCTGAAGAACTGTTCCCTGTAAGTCTCTGAAATCGGGATGACGCGGTCTTTGATTTTGATGCGGCCCTTCTCGATGGAGTCGATCTTGTCGAGCGAGACCATGTAAGACTTGTGCACCCTGCAAATGATATCGGGCGGTATCTGGCGCTCGAATTCGGCGAAGGTCTGGAGCGTCAGGAGCCGACGGCCGGCGGCGTGGATTTTGCGGTAGTCGCGCATCCCCTCGATAAAAAGTATCTCGCGCAGGGATACTTTTTCGAGTCGGTTTTCGACTTTGACGAAGATGAGGCTGTTCGGCGTGAGCGCCTGTTTCTTCGGCAGGTTGTCGCGCACGCGCTCGACGGCCTGAACGAATCGCTCGAACGTGAAGGGCTTTAGAAGGTAGTCCGCGACCTTCAAATCGAACCCTTTCAGCGCGTACTCCTGGTAGGCCGTCGTCAGAATCACCTGACCCGTAATCGCGGAAGTTTCGAGCAGACGGATGCCCGAGACTTCGCCCAGATTGATGTCTAAAAAGATCAGCTCGACTTCGTTGGTCTTTAAAAAAGTCAGCGCGTCGAGCGCGTTGTCAAAGGTCGCCCGCAGGTTCAGAAAGGGAAGCCGCAGCGCGTACTCTCTCGTGCGCTCCAGCGCGAGCGGTTCGTCCTCGACGATGATGCAGTCAATCTTCATGGAGCGATAACTTCACCTTGTAGGTGGCGCCGTCGTCGGCGACCTCCAGCGAATGTTTCCCCGGGTAGGTCAGGGCCAGACGCCTCCTGACCAACTCGTTCCCCAGGCCGCCGAAGTCCTGCCTGCCGTCCGGGTGTGTCTGGTACGAATTGACGCACTCGAAATAGAGCCTGTTCCTTTCGGCCGCAACCTTAATGCGAATCGAGTTGGAGCCCTTTCTGCCCTCGGTGTGTTTGAAGGCGTTTTCGATGAAGGGAAAAAGTATCATCGGGGCGACGCTCAAACTGCCGGGGTCGCCCGTCACCTCGAAGTTTACATAGCCGGGATTCGTCGTGCGAATCTTTTGCAGCTCGACGTACTGCTCGATGTAATTCAGTTCTCTGGCGAGAGAAATTCTCTCCGCCTTCGTCTCGTAGACCATGTAACGCAGGATGCCGGAGAGCCGGTTGAGGTACTCGGAAGCGAGCGCGGGGTTTTTCGGGATGAGGATGTCGATGTTGTTGATGGTGTTGAAGAGGAAATGCGGGTTGATCTGCGACTTGATGAGCGCCAGCTCCGTCTCGAAGTTCCGGCGGGTCAGCTCCTCCCGGAGCGTGAGGTCGTCGTACCAGGCGACGAAGCCGCGGACGGTCAGGGCGGCCCCGCCGTGAACCGCGCAGACGGCGAAGAGGCTCGCCGTGAGCGCGAAGAATTCACGCGCGTCGGAGAAGATGGCCTGCTCGAAACCGAAGAAGACGGGCGAGAGGAGCGCGCCCGAAACCGCTGAACCCGCGCAGACCGCCGTCCCGAAAATGACGAGGGCGAGGATTTTTTTACGGACTAAGAATCGCGGGGCCAGCAGAAAATAGAACGTGTAGAACGTGACCAGATTCGGCGCGACGCACAGCACGAGCAGCGAGAACGGGGGCAGCAGCGTCGGCGCCGGCCTCCCGACCTGCTGCACGACGACGGCGAGCATTAACGAGAAGAGCGACAGATAGACCAGCCAGTACACGCAATGGATGAGGACGACGACGCTTCTCTTCACCTGTGAAATTCTCCCCGAGCTACGACGGGAAGCGGGCTCACCCCTTCTCCCGCTTGGTAACGTATAGCGCCCAGCCCGCGATTGTGAAAGCGGCCGCGTAGATGAGGGCGAGGTGCTCGATGCCGGCGGGGAGTTTTCGGCCCGCGAAGTGTCCGGAGGCCGTCAGAAAATTTATCGCGCCGTGGTTGTACGGGAACAGGTAGCTGTACTCCCACGAGAGCAGGCCGACGCCTAGAAACCAGATGGCGAAGCCGGCGCCCACGGGGACTAAAAAGTTTTTGAACTGCAAACTGAGCAGGTATTGCAGGGCGACGATGGGCAGACAGTCTACGAAGAAGTTGACGTTGCCGGCCCAGAAATCCTGAACAGGAATCGGCGCGGTCGGGTAGGGGACGCCGCCGAAGAGCAGCGAAGGAATCACCGCCGACAGGTAGACGCCGACGTTGAAGAGCGCGAAGACTTCGACGAGCATCAGCAGCACGACCAGCAGCTTCGCCGCGAAGATGGTCGTGAACCCCTGCGGCGTCGTGTGGAGCTGCTTCCACGTGTTGTTCTTGTACTCGATCTGGGCGATGAGGCCCGTCGCCAGGATGATTCCGATGGGCAGGAGGAAGACCTCCATCGACTCCCACGACTGGCTCCACAGCCGCCTCCAAAAATCCTCCGAGACGTAGAGCGCGTGCAGCGCCGCGTGATTCTTTATCCTTGAGGCCAGGATGATGGTCGGCGTGAAGAACGCGCCGACGATGACGAGCCACGAGGCGAGACTGCGTTTACGCTTGAGCCACTCGGCCCGAAAACTGTTGACGAAGTTCATGGCTTACCCGCCGATCACGTCGAAGAAGATTTTTTCGAGGTCGCTCTCGACCCGGCCGATTTGATAGACCTCGACCCCGTTCTGCACGAGGGCTTGATTGATGCCGGCGACCCGCTCCCTTTCGAGGGCGGCGACCGCGACCCGACCCGACTCGACCCGCGGCGTGAAGCCCAGCCCGCTGATGATGCGTCCGGCCTTCGCCTCGTCGTTCGTCTCGAAGACGACGAACGAGTTCTGCCGGCGCCTGCTCAGCAGTTCGTCGAGCGTCCCCTGAAAGAGGAGTCGGCCCCGGTTGATGATGCCGACGTGGGTGACGAGTTTTTCGACCTCGGCCAGCAGGTGGCTGGAGATGAGAATCGTGACCCCGCGCTCCCGGTTCAGACTTTGCAGCAGCTCGCGAATCTCAAGCATCCCGTTCGGGTCGAGGCCGTTCGTCGGCTCGTCCAGAATCAGAAGCGACGGCGAGTGCAGCAGCGCGAGCGCGATCCCGAGACGCTGCTTCATCCCGAGCGAAAATTGACTCACACGCTTCTTACCCGTCCGCGACAACCCGACCAGCGTCAGCACCTCTTGAATCCGCTCCTGCGGGCATCGGTAGACCCTCTGTAAGATTTTCAGGTTTTCGGTCGCGGTCAGATGCCCGTAGAGCGAAGGGCTTTCGATCATCGACCCGATGCGGCGCAGGGTCTCGACGCGGTTGTGGTCGAACGGCTGATCGAAGAGGCGGATTTCGCCGTGCTGTTTTTTGAGGAGTCCGAGAATCAGCTTCAGCGTCGTCGTCTTGCCGGCGCCGTTGGGGCCTAAAAATCCGTAGATGCTGCCCGCGGCGACCTGTAGGTTGACGAGGTTGAGGGCGGTCTCGGCCTCCGAAAATTTGTGAGTTAAATCGAGCGTCTCCACGCAAGCGCCCGGTCTCTGGTTCGGAGTTTCTGCCAATGCTCTTCTCACCCCCGCGCAGGTCAGGATAGTTTGAATACGGCGCGGGTCATATCGCTTGACCGATGTTTTCTGCGAACCGCCGCCGCCGGGCTGCGAAATGGCGATTTCGTCCGGCGTGTATAATGCGGCCGAGAGACATCAAGTTTGAGCCGCCGACATAACTTCGAGTCCATGCGCAAAAGAGACCTGCTTCCGAGCCCGACACGCGCCGTTGTGCTGGCCGCTTTTCTGACCGCCCTCGCGGCACTCGCGGCGGGGCAGAGCGGCGCGCCCGCTTCGTCCTGTGACAACTGCCCCGAGTGGAACAAGCCGCAGCAGCTGTTCCGCGTCTACGGCAACACCTACTACGTCGGCCCGCACGGGCTGACTTCAATTCTGATTACTTCCAGGTCAGGGCACGTCCTGATCGACGGTGCGCTGCCCGAGTCGGCGCCGCAAATCGTCGCCAACATCCGCGCGCTCGGGTTCCGCATCGAGGACGTGAAGCTCATCGTCAATTCGCACGTGCATTTCGACCACGGCGGCGGCATCAGCGAGTTGCAGCGGTTGAGCGGCGCGCGCGTCGCCGCCAGCCCGTGGAGCGCCGAGGTGTTGACGAAGAGCGGGGTCGGCAAGGGCGACCCGCAGTTCGGCAGCATCGCGCCGGTGGCGCTCGTCCCGCGCGCCGACACCCTGCGCGACGGCCAGACTCTGCGCGTCGGCGACATCAAGCTCAACGCACACTTCACCCCCGGCCACACCCCCGGCGGGACGAGTTGGACGTGGAAGTCGTGCGAGGGCAAACGCTGCCTGAACCTCGTCTACTCCGACAGCATGACGCCGGTCTCGGCGGACGGCTTCCGCTTCACCGACAGTCGCGAGTACCCGAACGCGGTTCAGGACTTCGAGAAGAGTTTCGCCTTCCTCCGCGCCGCGCCGTGCGACATCCTGCTCACGTCGCACCCGGACGCTTCGGGACTCTGGCAGCGTTTGGAGGGGCGGCAGCGCGGCGACCGGCCCGACCCCTTCGTCGCGCCGAACGCCTGCAAGGAATTGGCCGGGCGCGCCGCCGAGCAGTTGCGTAAGAGGCTGGAGTCCGAGAAGGAACGGAAGTAAAAATAGCCCGGTGACGTGACAGGAATTGCCGCGGTAAGCTATGCTTTCGTTCATCGTTCAGCGTTCCTACGTCATCATTTCGGAGAGGTGCAGGAGTGGTTGAACTGGCAGCACTGGAAATGCTGTGTACGGGGAACCGTACCGTGGGTTCGAATCCCACCCTCTCCGCCATTTAGTAATTAATCGCAGGGACACGGAGGCGGGGCCGGTTGAGTGGATACTCAACCGGCCCCGCCTCCGTGTCCCTGCGATTAATTAACTGTCATCTCGGCTCGCTGCGCGGCGAGCCAGCGCGCGGCCGCGTCCGCGTCGAGCGGGCGGGAGAAGAAGTACCCTTGAGCGTACTCGCAGCCGAGGCCGCGGAGGAGGTCGCCCTGGCGTGCGGTCTCGACGCCCTCCGCCACGACCGCCATGCCGAGGTTGCGCGCGAGCGTGATGATGGTGCGGACGATCTCGCCGTCTTCGTCGCCCTCGCCCATGCGCCCGACGAACGAACGGTCTACTTTCAAAGTATCGACGGGGAAGCGGTGCAGGTATGAGAGCGACGAGTAGCCCGTGCCGAAGTCGTCGATGCTGATGCCCAAGCCCTGCGCGCGCAGGCCGTTGAGCGTCGCGCACGCCGTCTCGGCGTTGGACATGACGACGCTCTCCGTAATCTCCAGGCGCAGACAGCGCGGGTCGAGCGCCGCGTCCGCGAGCGCCTCCGCGACCGACGCCGCCAGCCCCGTCTGCGCGAACTGCTTGCCCGAGAGGTTGACGCTGACGTAGTGCGCGGGGCCGACGAGGCCGAGCGCCCGCCACTCGCTCAACTGCCGGCACGACTCGCGCAGCACGCGCCGGCCGATCTCGACGATGAGGCCGGTCTCCTCGGCGACGGGGATGAACTCGGCGGGCGAGACGACGCCGCGCTCCGGGTGGTGCCAGCGCACCAGCGCCTCGAAGCCCGCGACCTCGCCGGTTAACAGAGAAAGGATCGGCTGGTAGACGACGCGGAACTCGTCGCGCTCGGCGGCGCGGCGGAGGTCCGTTTCGGTGCGCAGCAGCGCGACGGCGCGTGCGTGCATCGCTTCGTCAAAAAGTTCGTGGCGCGCCTTGCCGTTGGCCTTGGCGCGGTACATGACGGTGTCGGCGTCGCGCAGGATGTCTTCGGGGTCGTTGTAGCCGGTCGCGCTCAGGGTGATGCCGATGGAGGCGGACGTGTAGACCTCGTGCCCGCCGAGGTGGAAGGGGCGCGCGAGTTCGGCGTGGATGCGCTCGGCCACGCGCACGGCGTCCGCGTAGTCCTCGATGTCGCTGAGGAGGATGGCGAACTCGTCGCCGCCGAGGCGCGCGACGGTGTCCGTCGTGCGGATGCATTCTTCGAGGCGGCGCGCGAGCTGGACGAGGAGCTGGTCGCCCGCGATGTGGCCCAGAGAGTCGTTGATGACCTTGAAGCGATCGAGGTCGAGGAAGAGCGCGGCGAAGCGGTAGTCGGGGCGGCGCTTCGAGTGTTCGACGGCGAGCTTGAGGTGGTTCGTCAGGAGCGTGCGGTTCGGCAGCCCCGTCAGCGCGTCGTGAAGCGCGGCGGCGCGGAAGTGCTCGCGGCTCTCTTCGAGTTCGCGGCTGATGCGCTCCTGCTCGGCGAGGTAGCGGTTCAGCTCCTGCACGTGGCGCTCGGCCATCTCGGCCTGCGCGGCGGCCGTCTCGACGCTCTTCAGGTAAGTCTGATAGGTGAAGTAGACGATGGCCGTGACGGGCACGGCCGCGGCCACGGAGTAGAAGCCGAAGCCCGCGACGAGTCGCGCGAGCAGCCCCGCCGCCGCCGCGCCCGCGAAGTAGGTGACCGAAGTCCAGAGGTAGTAGCGGCGCCACGTCGGCCAGAACCCTGCGCGAAGTTTGAGCGCCTTGTCGAAGCCGACCGCGCCCGAGTTCGTCAGGTACTGCACGAGCCCCATCAGGCAGACGGCCGTGACCAGCGTCGCGGCGCTGCCCGACGCGAGCGTCTCTTCGGGCCGGCCGAACGCGAGGCGCAGCGCCCACGCGGTCGCGTAGGTCGAGCAGCCCATCACCGCGCCGTTGAAGAGGACGGTGAGCGCCTTGCGGCTGATGCGCAGGGACGAGCAGCAGCCCTCGGCCGCGGCGAGGAGCGCGGCCGCCTCGCCGCCGTAGAGCAGCAGCGCCAGCAGGATGAAGGTGTCGGCGACGGTGATGCGCCCCGCCGTCTGCGGAATCCTGACGGCCACGCGCGAGCTGACGGCGACGGTGGCGAGCGCCAGCAGCAGGAAGCGCAGGTCGAGCCTCTCGGCCGGCAGCATCCCGACCGCCGGGGTCAACACGCACACGCCGACACCGATGACGAGCAAGCGGAACGCGCGGCTCGCGTCGGCCGGGACGGCGCCCTCCGACAAGCCCGCACTCGTTTGTTGAGGATGTGCCATCTGCCCGCTACCTACTGCTCATCGGCCGGCGCCTCCATGCAGTCCGTCTCGTCGCCCGCGATGACGCCGTCGCCCGTGATGACGCCGTCGCCGGCGATGACCCCGTCGCCGAAGACCTGGCCGGCGGCGACGCCGCCCGCGCCGTCCGAGAGGAGCAGGCCCGCCGCGCAGAAGGCGTCGCCGTCACCGGCGATGACGCCCGCGCTCGTCATGATCTGTTCGCCGAAGAGGACGCCGTCGGAGAGCAGCCGCGCGTCGCCGGTGATCACGCCGTCGCCCGTGATGACGCCCTCGCCGAAGAGGCGGCCGAGCCCGTAGACTTTCTGGTAGCGCGTGACGAGGCCGGGGCCGAACGCGTATGTGTAGTTGAAGAGCATGCCGCGCGACCAGGTGAACGTGTGGAAGGCGACGGTCGTGCGCGGCTCGGGCGGGGCGGAGACGAGGAGCGGCGTGCCGAGCGTCGTCGATGCGGAGATGTCCGTGCGCACGAGGCGCGCGAGCCTGACCGCGCCCTCGACGTTCAGTTCGCCCATGCCCTGCTCGAAGAAGTTGTAGCCCGCGAGCGGCTGCGCCGTGTACATCAGAAGCGCCTTGACCATGTTCGGCGTGAGTTTCGGGTTGGCCTGCAAGATGAGCGCCGCCGCGCCCGCCACCGCGGGCGTCGCCATCGACGTGCCCGACAGGCGCATCATGCGTTGCGTCTCGGCCCGGCTCACGCCTGCATCCAGCTCCGCGTGTTCGCTGACGAGCAGGTTGCCGGGCGACTCGACCGAGACGAGCTTGTTGCCCGGCGCGACCAGCTCCGGCTTGACGAAGTTGTCGTAGTGCTTCGCGCCGAAGGCGTCCGTCCTGAAGCCGCGCGTCGGCCCGCGCGAACTGTAGGTGGCGACCGCGTCGTCCGAGCGCGCGTCGGTGCCGAAGGTGTTCGCCGCGCCGACCGTGATGACCGAAGGCTCGATGCCCGGCGAGTGGATGCGGCCGTAAGTCTTGTTACCCGCGGAGTCCTTGCCGTTGTTGCCCGCCGCGGCGACGACGACGATGCCCGCATCGACGAGCCTGCGCGCGGCCTTGCAGAGCGGGTCGTCGCGGTACGAGTCCACGGCCGAGGCGCCCAAGCTTAGGTTGACGACGCGTATGTTGTAGTTCGTACGGTTCGACAGCACCCAGTCGAGCGCGGCCAGCA
The DNA here is from genome assembly GCA_963726735.1 of uncultured Acidobacteriota bacterium. Lineage (GTDB taxonomy): Bacteria > Acidobacteriota > Blastocatellia > Pyrinomonadales > Pyrinomonadaceae > QHXN01. Next base: position 103,205 of record CAVSDM010000012.1, on the reverse strand, counting down.
GTGAAGAGGCGGAGCCCGCGCCGCGCGAGTCGAGCACGCGCAGGTTGAGAACGTTAGCGTTCGGCGCGACGCCCGTGTACGCGCCGCCGGAGACGCGCCCGTTGCCCGCCGCCACGCCCGCCACGTGCGAGCCGTGCCCGAAGGGGTCGTCCGTCCGCCCCTCGCCCGTGAAGTCAACGCTCCTGACGACGCGCACGCGGTTCGACTTGTCGAGGAAGGACTTGTGACCGGCGTAGACGCCCGAGTCGATGACGGCGATGCCGACACTCGTCCCGTCGAGCGTCGAGGCCGTGGCCGCCTCTTCGCGCACGGCGTCGGCGCCGGTCGTGGCCGAGAGGTGCCCGAGCATTTGGACGGGGCGGTCCGCCGAGACGTAGGAGACGAGCGAGCTGGCGGCGAGCAGCAGGACGTTACCGGCGGGGATGTCCAACGCGCGTGCGTTGAAGTTCCGATAGGTGCGCGTGGTGCGCGCGCCGAGCGTCGCCAGTAAGAGGTCGAGCGTGAAACCCCAGAGGCCGCTCGACTGGACGACGACGGGGACGCGCCGCGTGGCCGTCGTCGTCGTGATGAGCTGGAGCAGGTCGGGCGAGACCTTGACGACCTGCGAAAGAGTCTGCGTAGTGTGCGTCGTGACCTGCGTGGGCCCCGAGAGGAGCTGCGCCCGCGCGCCGCGCGCCCCACCGTGCAGCAGGCAGAGCGAGAACAGTAGTGCGAGGGAGGTGAGCCGCCTTGTCGCCGAGAAGCGATGAAAGAGCATAAAAAACTCCCGACCCTTGTGCGAATAGTGCGCCGCGGGCGCGTTTAGTTTGTGAGAGAGGCGGCCTCGCTCTGGCAAAGCTCGTGCCCGCCCCGAGGGCTCGGAGTTTTCGGGGAAACCGAGAGGCGCGTGCCGCCCGTCGTGCCGATTCGGTCAGCGTGCGCGTCAGTCTGACAGAGAGGCTTTAGTCAGACTGAAAGGTTCCGCCGCGCGCGACCGGTCAGGACCGACTTCGTTTGCGGCGGCGGGCGGGCGGGTTGTACAGTCTCCGGCCGTAAGGCTCGCCTTCAAAATCTGTGGCCGAACGGAGTTTCAAATTCTGATGAGTAAGACACGACTCCTCTGCGTCATCCTTCTCGGACTGCTGGCGGTCGGCGTCGCGGCGGCGCAGCGCCGCAGGGCCACGCGGCTCGGGGCCGTCTGCGGAGACCCGACCGTGCGCTGCCCGACGAGCATCGAGTTCCAGCCGTACCAGTTGCCGTTCCGCATCCCGCGCAACGCGGTCATCTGGGAGACGGAGAAGTTCTACGCCGTCATCCTCAAGAGCGTGCGCGACGAGTCGAAGGGCGGCGACTGTAACGTCTTCGTCCCCGAGGCGGAGCGCGAGGCGGCGCAGGCGCTCTTCCCGCGCAACAAGGTCTTCGGCTCGCGCTGCTTCGAGCCGGCCGACCTCTTCTACACGGGCGTGGCCGAGGACTCGCAGTTCATCGCCGTCTACGCGGGGCGCACGCGCGCCGAAGGGCTCGCCGTGCTTGAGAAGGTGAAGGCGACGGGCAAGTACCCCGGCGCCAACCTCCGCCGCATGAACGCCGGCTTTAACGGCACGTAAGAAAGGTAGCCCGCGCGTTTGCCAACCCGCGCCGGCCGGGTTAAAGTCTAACTCGTAAGCTGACAGCTAAAAGCTCATGGCTAACGGCTAACGGCTGTTTCACAACTTATCAGGCTTCGGGCTCCGCACAACGCTTGCCCCACGAACCCCGCCAGGCCGGGAACGGAGCAACGGTAGTGGCGGCGGCGTGTGTTGCGGGTCGGTCCGGAGCCTGGCCACATCTCAGAGAGTTGCCGCGGATGTTGGGCTTGCCGAACCGCGCCGCGTTGGAGCACAATCCGACGACGCCGCGTCCAACGGAAAAGCCGCCTGCGGCAACTCTTTCTGTTTTGCCATGAAGATACAATTCAAGCGGCTCGACCACGTTCAGGTCTCCATCCCAAAGGGTAACGAAGACCGCGCGCGCGACTTCTACGGCGGCCTGCTCGGGCTCGAAGAGATCGAGAAGCCCGAGGTGCTCAGGAAGAACGGCGGCCTCTGGTACTCGGTCGCCGACGTGCAGCTCCACGTCGGGGCCGAGGACGCGGTCGCGCCGTCGAAGCGCCACCCGGCGTTCGAGGTGGAAGAGGTTAAGAGTGTGCGCGCCTACCTCGAACGGCACGGCGTCCGCGTCAAGGACGAGCCCGACATCCCCGGCGTCGTCCACCGCTTCTCCCTCTTCGACCCCTTCGGCAACCGCATCGAGCTTTTAGAGAAGACGAAGAGCTGACGGCCAACGGCTTCCCCATGTCCTACCAAGTCATCGCACGCAAGTGGCGCCCGCAGACCTTCGAGGAGGTCACGGGGCAGGAGCACATCACGCGGACGCTCAAGAACGCCGTCGAGCACGAGCGCCTGCATCACGCCTACCTCTTCTCGGGCGCGCGCGGGGTGGGGAAGACGACGACGGCGCGCCTCTTAGCCAAGGCCGTCAACTGCCACAAGTCCGACCGCCCGACCCCGACGCCCTGCCGCACGACCGACGCCGACGCCTGCCCCTCCTGCCGCGAGATCGCCGAGGGGCGCTCGATTGACGTGCTTGAGATCGACGCCGCCTCGAACACGGGCGTGGACAACGTGCGCGACGCCATCATCAACACCGTCGGCATCCGCCCCGCGCGCGACCGCTACAAGGTCTTCATCATCGACGAAGTCCACATGCTCTCGACCGCCGGCCTTCAACGCGCTGCTTGAAGACTTTGGAGGAGCCGCCCCCGCGCGTCCTCTTCATCATGGCGACGACGCACGCGCACAAGGTGCCGGAGACGATCCTCTCGCGCAGCCAGCAGTTCGAGTTCCGCACCATCTCGGCCGCGAAGATCGCCGAGCGTCTGCGGCTCATCGCCGACGCCGAGCAGATCAAGGTGACGGACGACGCGCTGCGCGAGGTGGCGCGCGCGGGCGAGGGCTCGATGCGCGACGCGCAGTCGGCCTTCGACCAGGTCATCAGTTTCAGCGAGGGGAAGATCGAAGCCTCGGACGTTGAAGCGGCGCTCGGCATCGCCGGCTCCGAGATGCTCGCGCGCGTGATGCGCGCGGTGGCCGAAGAGAAGCCCGCCGACGCGCTCGCCGTCGTCGAGGAGCTTTCGGCGCGCGGCCACGAGCTGCGCAACTTCTGCCGCGACCTGCTCGCGCACCTGCGCGACCTGCTCGTCTTCAAGGTCGCGGGCGACTCGGCGCTCGCCGACGCGACCGAGTCGGAGCGGAAGGCTCTGCGCGAAGAGGTGCGCGACTTCTCCGAGTCCGACCTCGTGCGCTTCTTCCACAGCCTGACCGACACGGAGGCGCGTCTCAGTTCGGGCGCGCACCCGCGCTACCAGTTGGAAGTGGGTCTGGTGAAGCTCGTCGAGATGCGACGCCTCGCGCCGCTCGGCCGCATCGTCGAACGCCTGAACGCGCTCGAAGAGGCTCTGCGCACGGGGCGCGCGCCCGCGGGCGGCACGAACCCGCCGCCGACACCTTCGGCGCCCCCTTCATCTTCGACGCCGCCGCGTCGGGGCGCGGCCGGGGGCGGCGGCGCGGCCTCCTTCTCCGGCGCGACGGACGCGGCCGTCGCCGCCGAACCCGAAAGGCTCACCGCGCAGAGCGTCGAAGACGAGCCCCGTGCGATTCAAGTCGAGCCTCGTGCGATTCAAGTCGAGCCTCGTCCGACTCAAGCCGCGCCGCCGCCGCAGGCGAACGGGCGCGCGCCGGTGCCGTCGAGCCCGAACCTGAAGCTCGTGCCTCCGCCCGCGCAGTCCGGCGGCGCCGCCTCGTTCGCGGAGGGCGCGGCCGCGCGCGCGGCCGAAGCCCCGTTCGCGCTCTCGGACGGCGCGCCCGCCGAAGGTCTCTTCGAGGCGCCGCGCCCGTTCGTCGAAGGAGCGCGCGCGGGCGAGGACGTGGTCGGCGCCCCCGTCTCGCTCATCCCCGCACAGGCCCCGGCGCCGGGCGCCGAACGGCGTCGATAAAGTTGAGATGGGCTTCGGCGCGAGCGACGACGCGTCGCGCTTCAAGCGCGGGCTCGAAGGTCGCGGCAGGCCGCTGCTCGCCGTGGCGCTCGACAGCGCGCGGCGCGTGTGGGTCGAGGGCGACGAGGTGCGCGTCGAGTTCGCGCCCGAGGGCAAGCACCTGCGCGACACGCTGATGAAGTCCGAGAACCAGAAGCTCCTGCGCGAAGTCTGCTGCGAAGTCCTCGGCCGCGCAGGTCGGCATCAACATCAAGCTGCAGGGCGCCGGCCGAGGCCGACGACGACGAGCCGCTCACGGCCGACGACGAGGCGCGGCGCGAGCAGCTCGCCCTGCGCGAGCGCGCCGAAGGCAACCCCTTCGTCCAGCAGATGCTCAAGACCTTCCGCGCCGAGATCGTCGAGGTGCGGCGCACGGACAACGCGCCGCCGCCGCCGCCCCCGCAGTAAAGCCCGCGCCTCTTTGGCCGAACAAAGCCGCCGAAGCGGGCGTATAGGAGCGCGGAGGTAAAGTAACGATGCGCGACCCTTCCTTGCCGGCTTTCTCAGCTTACTCATCCCCGGCCTCGGCCAGCTCTACAACGGGCAGATTCTTTGGGGCATCCTCTGGCTGCTCCTCACCCCCGGCTTCTGGATCGGCACCGGCGGCCTGCTCGGCTGGGTCTGCCACCTCATCGCGGCCTACTTCGCCTACAGCTACGCGAAGTCGCATCCCGTCAGGTATTGACGCGGAGCGTGAAGCGAAGACAGTAAACCGTGACGGGAAGAAGAGCACGCTCTTCTTCCCGTCACGGTTTACGGTCTTCGCTTCACGGCTTCTCAGGGCTTGAGCCTGGGCGGGGTCGCGCGCGGGATGTCGTCTTCGATGACGGGGGCGAGCGTGTCGGCCTCTTCGCCGGGCTTGAGCTTGGGCGGCGCGGCGCGCATGGACGGCGGGAGTTTGGGGCGCGGGATTTTGACCGTCGCGACCGAGTCGGTGCGCTTGAGTATCGTGCCGCCGCGCCCCGCCACCCAAGCCGCGGTGCCGCCGTGGTAGGCCGCGCCGAAGAGCGCCGCGCTCGTCACGGTCGGCAAGCCCTCCCACGTCTCGCCGCCGTCGCGCGTCTGTAACACGCGACCCTGGTCGCCCACCACCAGCACGTCGAGGCGCGAGGCCGCCGCCACCGAGTAGAGGTTGATCTTGACCCCCGTCTCCTGATCCTTCCAACTCTTCCCGCCGTCGTCCGTGCGCAGGATGAGGCCGCGCTCGCCGACGGCGTAGCCGCGCAAAGCGTCGGCGAACGCCACGCCGTAGAGCCACTCACGCGCGTTCAGGTTAATCTGCGTCCAGGTCTCGCCGCCGTCCTCGCTCCGCACGAGCGTCCCCTGCGACCCGACCGCGACCGCCACCTTCTCGTCCGCGTACGCGACCGCCTCCAGCCACCGACGCGTCGAAGACGGACGCGCGTGCCAACTCTCACCGCCGTCTTCGGTGCGCAGAATCCGTCCCTCGCGCGCCGACGGCGAGCCCGCGGTTCGCGTCGAAGAGGCTGACGCCGAAGAGGTCTTCGTCCACGTCGAGCGTGACCTTCTCCCAGGTGATGCCGGCGTCGCCCGTGCGCAGCAGCGTCGCCTTCTCGCCGACGACCACGCCGCGCAACTCGTCGGCGAAGCAGACGCCGAACAGGCGCGACGCCGTCCCCGTCAGGCGCGGCGCCCAACGCCTGCCGCCCGTCGAGGTGTAGAGGACTCGGCCGCGCGAGCCGACCGCCCAGCCGCGCTCGGAGTCTAAGAAGTAGATGTCCGCGAGGTCGTCGCGCCCGCCCTCGGTCAGGCGCCGCCAGTCGATGCCGCCGTCGTCCGTGCGCAGAATCAGCCCGTCGCGCCCCGCGGCCCAACCCGTCGTCTCGTCGGCGAAGTGGACGGAGGTCAAACGCGGGCGCGTCTTGACGCTGACGGGGAACCACGTCACGCCCCCGTCGCCCGTCGAGAAGACCTGCCCCTCGTCGCCCGTCACCCAGCCGTGACGCGCGTCCGTGAAGAAGACCGAGAGCAGGTCCGTGCGCAGAATGTTCTCGACCGCGCCCCACGTGTCGCCGCCGTCGGCCGTGCGGTAGATGGTGCCGCCCATCCCCACGGCGACGGCCAGTTCCTTGCCGCCCGCGAAGGCGACGGAGGTGAAGGGCAGCCCCGACTTCTGCGTGCGTTCGAGCCACGTCTGCCCGCCGTCGTGCGTGACGACGAGCGCGCCGTCGGCGCCGGCCGCGACGCCGTTTGAAGGGTCCGCGAAGGCGACCGAGTAGAGGTGCGCGCGCACGCCCGACGCCTGCACGGCCCACGTGCGCCCGCCGTCGGCCGTCTTCAAAATTTCGCCGTAGCTCCCCACGGCCCAGCCGTGTACGGCGTCGGGCGCGAAGGCCACGCCGAAGAGGTGGTTGGCGCCCTCGCGCACGGGCGTCGCGTTCTTCGCGGGCTTCCCGCCCGAGGGCCGCAGCGTCCAGCGCCCGCCGCCGTCGTCCGTCGTCAGCACCACGCCGCGCGCGCCGACCGCCAGCGCGTGTCTTCGCGTCGCGCACGTAGAGCCCGTAGAGCGGCACCGGCGCGGGCGTCTGCTGCTCCTCCCAGCGGAAGCCGCCGTCCGACGTGTGCAGGATGACGCCGTCGGCGCCGACGGCCCACCCCGACTGCTTGTCGGCCGCGAAACGCACGGCGTGAATCGCGTTCCCCTGCGGCAGAGGGTTCTGCCACGCCCAGGCCCGCTCGGCCTGCGCCCCCGCCCCCGCCCCCGCCGCGCACACGGCCGCGCACGCGAGGCACAGAAGCCACGCGCGCGCGCGCGCCGTCGTTTGAATTCTCACGCTCATCGGGAAACGGTTCGTGCGGCCGGGGAAAGGAGATTTTAGCCTGTACGTCCCTGCTTGGCTAACGGGCGGGCAGCCAAATTTCCGCTCAGTCCTTCATCCCTTCGGCGGCCGTGGCGGCGGCCTCGCCGAGGGCGGTTTCGTCGGCGTGGCCGGCGGCGGCGATGCGGCGTGCGGCCTTGTCAACGGCCTCCTGCGCGACGTGGCCGGCGTGGCCTTTGAGCCATTGCCATTTGATCTGGTGCTGCGCCGAAGCCTTGTCGAGCCGCGCCCACCAGTCGTGGTTCGACTTGCGGCGGAAGCGACCCGACATCGTCTCGACGACGTAGCGCGAATCACTCAACACAGTCACGCGGCACGGCTCGCGCAACTGTTCGAGGCCGAGCGCGGCCGCCGCGACCTCCGCCTGCTGGTTCGTCGCCTCGCCCAGGTACTCGCCGAACGCGCGCCACACGCCGCGGAAACCCAGGAGCGCCACGGCCGCCGCGCGCGGGTCGTCGCGCCCGTTGCCGAGGCTCGACCCGTCGCAGTAGATGAGGACTTCCTTCACGCTGCCTCCCCGACCTCTTCGCGCGCGACGGGGACGACGTGGTCCACGCTCTGCTCGAAGGTGTCGTCGTGGGAGATGACGAAGAGCTGGTCGAAGTCCCTGACCTGTCCGATCTGCTGCGCGAGGCGCTCGCGCCGCTCGGCGTCCATGTTGACCGTGGGCTCGTCGAAGAAGGCGACGCGGATGTCGGAGAGCTGTTTGAGGAGCGCGAGGCGGACGGACAGGGCAGCCACCATCTGCTCGCCGCCCGAGAGGCTGACGAAGGGGCGGTCGTGCCCCTCCTCTTCGAGCACGATGTCGTAGTCCTTCGTCCAACGGAGCGCGCGGCCGCCCTCGCCCGTGATCTCGCGGTAGAGCTGGTTGGCGTCGATGGAGATGTTGTAGAGGTAGCTCTCGGTGACGAGCGGGCCGGCCTTGCGCAGCGTGTCGCGGATGAAGTCGGTCGCCTCGTGGAGGCCGCGCAGACGTTCGAGCGCCGACAGCTCCTCGCGCATCGAATCGCGCACCTCGTCGAGCCGCGCGACCTCGGCCGTGAGCGACTCCTCGCGCTCGCGCGCGGCTTCGAGCTGGGCCTCCGTCTCCGCCATGTCTCGAGCGCGCGAGTGACAGAAGCCCCTGCTCCGACGCGTGGCGCGCGCGGTCGTAAGAGCCGAGGGCCTTCGTGTGCTCCGCGCGCGCGGCCTCGGCCTCTTTCGTCGTCTGCGCGGCGCGCGCCGCGGCCTCGTCCGCCTCGCGCTCGCGCTCGGGCAGGGTCGAGGCGAGCGAGGCGGATTCGAGATGCTTGCGGTGCGCCTGCGCCGTCTGGTCGCGACGGGTCGAGGCTTCGGCCCACGCGGCGTCGAGGCTCTCGAACTTCTTCAGTTTCCTGTCGAACGCGCCCGCCTGCTTCTGTAAAGTTTCCAGCGCGTCACGCGCGCCCTGCGACTCGCGCAGAAGCTCCTGCTCGCGCCCCGCTTCGAGTTGGAGCGCGGCGGCGCGCGCGCGCGGGTCGCCGAGTTCGCGCAGACGACGTTCGACCCCGGCGGCGTCTTCCGCGAGGGCGGCCTCGGCGCTCGCGGCCGCGGCGACCTGCTCGCGCTCGTCGCGCTTGCCCTTGCCCTCTTCTTCTATCTCCGCGAGCCGCGTGCGCGAGGACTCAAGCTCCGCGTACTTCAACGCCTCCTCGCGGGCGTTGATGAGCATCCCGCCGATGCCCAGCATCTCGGCCTGCAACTCGTCGCGCAGCGTCTCGCTCGCGCCCGAGAGTTTCCCCAACTCGGCGTCCAGCGCCGCGAGCGACGACTCGCGCTCCGCCAGCAACTCGCGCTCGTGCGCGAGCCTGACGCGCGTCGTCTCGGTACGCGCCGCCGCCCGCTCCGCGTCGCGCGCCGTGCGGACTTCGAGCGCGAGCGCGTCGGCCTCGCGCTCGACTTTGGAGAGCCGCGCGCGGTTCTGCTTGAGCTGGTCGCCGAAGTAGTCGCTCGAAGGTGCGCCCCTCTTCGGCGAGGTTCTTACACTGCTCGTTGAGGATGGGGCAGAGGCGGCCGCCGCCCGTGCGCTCGCTCATCTTCTCGTCGCGTTTGATGGACGCGCGGAGGACGGCGAGCTGGTCGTTCAACTCGCGGTCGTGCTCTTCCAGCGCGCCGAGTCGCGCGGCGGCCGCGGCCGACTGCTCGAACTCGCGCGCCTCGCGTTCGAGCGCGGTGACGCTGCGGCGCAAACGCTCGGCCTCGCGCGCCGCCTCGCGCCGCTGCGCCGTCAGGTGCTTGTGCGACGTGAGGTCCTGTTCGAGTCTGCTCAGACGGGTCTCGACGCCGAGGCGCTCGCTCTCAAGCTTGTCGGCGCGCTCCTGCGCTCCCGCGAAGCCCTCGGCCGCGCGCACGCGCTTTGAAAGTTCCGCGTGAGATTTGCGCAGCGCCGCCAGCTCGCGGTCGAGGTGCGCGAGCCGTTCGGCGGCGGCGCGCGCCTGCGCGAGCAGGTCGCGGAGGCGTTCGCGCTCGCGCTCAAGTTCGCCCTGCGCCGACACGTCCTTCTCCATCTCGGCGAGCGCCGCGGCTGACTCGCGCGCGCGGCGGAGCGCGTCGTCGAGGCGGCGCACGTCCGACTCGGCCGCGGCGGTCATGCGCGCGGCGTCCGCGGCTTCGGCGCGCAGGCGGTCGCGCTCGCCGCGCTCTGATTCGAGCCCGCGCAGCCGTTCGAGTGCTTCGAGGTGCGCGCGCGAGTCTTCGGCGGTCGCGCGCTGGCGGTCGGCGGCGCGGCGCGCGTCGGCGAGCCCGCCCTGCAAATCTTTAAGCCGGCGCGCGGCCGAATCCCGCTCGACTTCGAGCCGGTCGGCCACGGCGCGCGACTCCGCGACGCGCCGCTCGGCCTCGTCCAGAACACCCACGGCGCGCTCGCGCTCCTCCGTCTCGCGTTGTAAGGACGAGAGTGATGCGGTCAACTCTTCGACCCGGACGCGCGCGCCCTTCTGCTCTTCGACCGCGACCTCGTAGCGCGCGAGCTGCGCCTCGGCCGCGCCGATGCGGACGCGCGCGTCGCCGATGCGCTCGTTGATGAGGTTGGTCGTGTCGCGCAGACGGTCGGAGGATTCGCGGTACTCTTCGACCTTGAGCAGGCGGTCGAAGGCGGATTTGCGTTCGGCGGCGGAGCGGAGGAAGTCTGTGGTGAAGAGCCCTTGCGGAACGCCGATGGCCGAGCGGAAGAGTGCGCGCAGGTCGGCCCCCGGCTCGACGCCGAGGTGCTGGTCGAGCCACTTGCGCACGTCGGCCTTGCCCTGCTGGAGCTTGACCTTCAGCTCGGGGTCGTAGACGTAGTAGCCGGAGCCCGTGTCGCGGTAGACGGTGTAGCGGCGCTCGTCGAGGTCGCTCTGGAAGCTGACGCGCACCGAGCCCTTCTTGGCGCCGCGGCGGAGGAAGTCGTCCTTGCTGTAGTCGAGCACGTCGAAGAGCGCCCAGGCGATGGCTTCGAGGATGGTGGTCTTCCCCGCGCCGTTGGGGCCGACGATGGCGGTCGTCCCGCGCTCGAACGCGAAGGCGCCGCGCTCGTAAGACTTGATCTGCTCCAACTCGACTCGTGTGACGTGCATGTGGCGTTGACGTATGCGGCGGACTGCGGCGAGCGCCGCCGGATGTGGGCTCGAAGTCCCGGCCGGCGGCGCTCGCGAATTTATCGAAGGGGGATTGTAGCAGGGTTTCTTCTGTTCGGCAGGTGTAGCCCGCTCGCTACCGCTCGCGGTTCTGTCAAAGGTCGGCGACGGTCAGGCGCGTGTCGGCCGACTTCCACGCGCGCTCGAACTCGCGGCCGACCAACTCGGCCTCGCGCGTCTTGCCCTGCGCCTTGAGGCTCTCGGCGAGGCCGAAGAGCGAGCGGCCGTTGCGCCGGTTGCGGCGGAGGTCTTCGCGGAAGACCGCCTCGGCCTCCGCGTACTGCCGGTCGAGCAGGAGCGCGCCGCCCAGAGACTCGCGCGAGAGCGGGTGATACCAGCCGGGCGGCTCGTCGTACGCGAGCGCGTCCTCGGCGGCGACGGCCTGACGCAGGAGACTGACGGCCGTCTTGCGGTCGCCGCGCGCGGCGGCCAGACGCGCGTTGAGGAAGTGCTCGGCGATGCGGAAGACCTCGCCCGTCGTGTTCTGTCCGTAGCCGACGCCGGCCGGGATGGCCCCGGCCTTCTCTTTGAAGCTCTTGAGCGCGGCCTCGGCCTCCGCGCTCTTCCCCGTGCCGGCGAGCGCCATGCCGCGCGCCCAGTGCCAGAAGGCGTTCGAGATGGGCGCCGAAGCGGCGGGCTCGGGCGCCTTCAGCACGTCTTCCCAGCGGCCGAAGCGGACGGAGATGAGATAGCCGGTCGGCATGAAGCTCTCGAAGAAGGGCATCTCTTTGAGGTAGGGCGAGACGTTCGCTTCGAGCCGGCGCGCGGCGGCCAACGCGTCGGCGTAGTCGCCCTGCATGCTGTAGGCGGCGGCGAGGAAGTGCAGGTTGTGGCTGTAGTAGGCGGCCGTGTAGATGCCGCGCCGGCCGCCGCGGTCGATGTACGCCTGATCGGCCTTCGCCGCCCACTCGTTGCTGGCGGCGGCGCGCTCGTAGTCGCCCGTGCGCATGTAGATGTGCGCGGGCATGTGGACGAGGTGGCCGGCCGCGGGCGAGAGCGCGGCCAGTCGGTCGGCACTCAACAATGCGCGCTCGGGCGTGTGCGAAGCCTCGACGGCGTGGATGTAGAGGTGGTGCGCCCCGATGTGCTCGGGCGCGCGGCGCATCACCGCTTCGAGCGTGGCGATGATCTCTTCGGTGCCGGCCGCGGGTTTGCCCGCGCCGTCGAAGAGCCGCCAGGCGTTGATGACCATCGCGGCGTCGGCCCAGAGCGTCGCCGCCTCCGCGTCGTCCGGGTAGCGGCGGACGAGTTCGGCCATCGCGTCCCTGTACGCCGCCCACAACTTCTTCTGATCCGCGTCCGCTTCGGGCGAGAACCTTTTTGAGAGCGCTTCGAGGTACGCGCGCTCGTGCGCGGGGCCTTCGGCGGCGAGCGCGAGCCCGCGCCCGACGGCCTCGTGCGCGGCCTTCATGCGCTCGGGCGAGATGGAGGTCTCGTTATAGTTCGGCCCGAGCGCCAGCGCCAGTCCCCAGTGCGCCATCGCCATCCGCGGGTCCAACTCCGCCGCCCGGCGGAACGCGCGCGCCGCCTCGTCGTGGTTGAACCCGTAGACCAGAATCATCCCCTGGTCGAAGAACCTCTGCGCCTCCGGCACCGAAGTCCGCACCGGCAGATGAAACTCGCCCAACCCCTCCAACAGACGCACCTCCGAAGCCGGCGCCGCGCCCGCGTGCTGGTGCTGCGCAGAGGCCACAGGGCAGGCCCATAGCAGCGCGACGACAAGCAGGGGAAATCTCATCTCAAACGCTCCCGTGTGTGATGTGTGAGAGGCAGCGGGCCGCCCCGCCCGTCCGCTACTCGTTGACCTTGAGCACAGCGAGGAAGGCTTCTTGCGGTATCTCGACTTTGCCGACGCGCTTCATGCGCTTCTTGCCCTCTTTCTGCTTTTCGAGGAGCTTGCGCTTGCGGGTGATGTCGCCGCCGTAGCACTTGGCGATGACGTTCTTGCCGAGCGACTTGACGGTCTCGCGGGCGATGATCTTGTTGCCGATGGCGGCCTGGATGGGGACCTCGAAGAGTTGGCGCGGGATGAGCTGGCGCATCTTCTCGGCGAGGAGGCGGCCGCGCGCCTGCGAGTTCTGGCGGTGGACGATGATAGAGAGCGCGTCCACGGGCTCGCCCGCGACCATGAGGTCGAGCTTGACGAGGTCGCTCTCGATGTAGCCCGCGAGGTGATAGTCGAGCGAAGCGTAGCCGCGCGAGACCGACTTGAGGCGGTCGTAGAAGTCGAGCACGATCTCGTTCAGGGGCAGCGTGTAGACGAGCATCACGCGCTTCTCGGCGATGTACTCGAACTTCTTCTGCACGCCGCGCTTCTCTTCGAGGAGCGGCAGGATGCCGCCGAGGAACTCGTCGGACGTGAGGATCGTCGCCTCGATGATCGGCTCTTCAATCTTGGCGATGCGGACGGCGTCGGGCATCTTCGCGGGCGAGTCCACCTCGACCACCACGCCGTCGGTCGTCGTCACGCGGTAGCGCACGCCGGGCGCGGTCGTGATGAGGTCTAAGTCGAACTCGCGCTCAAGCCGCTCCTGCACGATCTCCATGTGCAGGAGGCCGAGGAAGCCGCAGCGGAAGCCGAAGCCGAGCGCGACCGACGACTCGGGCTCGTAGAAGAAGGAGGCGTCGTTGAGGCGCAGCTTGTCGAGCGCGTCCCGTAGCTCTTCGTACTGGTTGGCCTCGACGGGGTAGAGCCCGGCGAAGACCATCGGCTTAATCTCCTGAAAGCCGGGGAAGGGCTCTTTGGTCGGGCGCGCGGCCTCGGTGATGGTGTCGCCGATCTGCACGTCGGCCACCGTCTTGATCGAGGCCGTCATGAAGCCGACCTCGCCGACCGAGAGCGAGTCGATGAGCGTCGGGCGCGGGCGGTTCACGCCGATGGTCTCGACCTGATAGTCGCGCCCCGTGTTGAAGAAGCGAATCTTCATCCCGGGCTTGATCGTCCCGTCAATGACGCGGAAGAGGACGATGACGCCGCGGTAGGAGTCGTACCAGGAGTCGAAGATGAGCGCCTTGAGCGGCGCGTCCGCGGAGCCCTTCGGCGCGGGCACGTCGCGGACGATGGCTTCGAGGATGTCGGGGACGCCGACGCCGGTCTTGGCCGAGGCGAGGACGGCGTTGCCGGTGTCGAGCCCGATGACGTTCTCGATCTGCTCCAACACCTTCTCGGGCTCGGCGCCGGGGAGGTCGATCTTGTTGAGGATGGGGATGAGCTCTAAGTTCTCGCCGATGGCGAGGTAGGTGTTGGCGAGCGTCTGCGCCTCGACGCCCTGCGAAGCGTCCACGACGAGCAGCGCGCCCTCGCAGGCCGAGAGACTCCGCGAGACCTCGTAGGAGAAATCGACGTGGCCGGGCGTGTCGATGAGGTTGAGGACGTACGCCTGCCCGTCGCGCGCGCGGTAGTCGAGGCGGACGGCGTGCGCCTTGATGGTGATGCCGCGCTCGCGCTCCAGGTCCATGTTGTCTAAGACCTGCGCCTCCATCTCGCGCTCGGAGAGCGCGCCGGTGAGTTCGAGCAGACGGTCGGCCAGCGTGGACTTGCCGTGGTCGATGTGCGCGATGATCGAGAAGTTTCTGATGCGTTCGGGGTTCATAAAAAGCCGTAAACCGTGAACCGTAAACCGGGACAAGACGGCACGTCGTCTCTTGTCTCGGTTTACGGTTCGACGTGAATAATCTTTATAGCAAAACGGGGACGAAACCGCACGCGCGAGGTCGGCGGAAGCCTTCGCGTCACGGTTGACGGCTCACGGTCTAGGGCTCTCGTTCAGGCGCGAGAGGAGATGGGGCCGCGCGCTTCGCGGGCGCGGGGCTTGGCCGTGGGCGGGGCTTGTTCGGCGCCGGCCTCGGCCGCGGGCTCGGCCGTCGTGCCGTGCATGGGAATCTCCAACGTGACGACGGCGCCGCCCGCGGGCGCGTTGGCGATGTCGAAGCGGTAGGCGCCGCCGTAGAGCTGTTGCAGGCGCGCGCGCGTGTTGGCGAGGCCGACGCCGCCCCCGCCCTGCTTGGCGCGGCTCGCCTCGGCGCCCTCGGGCAGTCCGCGCCCGTTGTCGCGGACTTCGAGGCGGAGCGCGTCACCCGCGCGCGAGGCGCGCACCTCGACGTGGCCGTGCGCCGCGCGCTGCGAGACGCCGTGGCGGATGGCGTTCTCGACGATGGGCTGGAGGATGAGGTTGGGCACGACGCAGTCCAGCAGTTGCGGGTCGGCCTCGATCTGCGTCGTCAGGCGGTCGCGGAAGCGCGTGCGCTCGATGTCGAGGTAGCAGTTGAGGAACTCAAGCTCTTGCCGGAGCGGCACCTCCTGCGCGGCCGACGTGTCGAGCGTGAGGCGCAGGAAGTCGCCCAGTTTCGCGATCATCTTGTCGGCCGCGTCCGGGTCGGAGTGGACGAGCGCCGAGATGGAGTGCAGGGCGTTGAAGAGGAAGTGCGGGTGGAGCTGCATCTTCAGCGCCTGCAACTGCGCCTGCGAGGCGCGCAACTCGCCCTCGCGGTAGCGCTGGTAGTAGTCGGTGGCGTGGCTGATGACGACGATGATCCAGTAGACCAGCAGCTCGCGGTCGAGGTTGACGAAAATGAGCTTGGGGAGGTTGCCCCACTTGAAGCCGGCGAGGGTGCCGCTGAAGCTGGCGTCGAGCACGATGTGGAAGGCGGCCCACGCGGCGGAGATGACGGTGCCCGCGAGCAGGTGGACGGGGACGGCGCGCCGCCACGTCTGGCGCTCGACGCGGTAGCGCCGCGCGAGCAGGAGCACGAGCGGGGTCGAGAGCGCGAAGATCAGCACCGCGCTCATCTGCCACGCGAGCACGCTCGGCAGCGACATCTGCTTCGGCGTGCCGAGGAAGTAGAAGTAGAGCTGGCTGGCGAAGAAGAGCCCGACCAGCACCCACACGAGCAGGATGAAGGCGAGCCGCGCCCAACGCTGCCGGCTCAGGCCCGCGCCGCCCCCCTCCCCGCTCTCGAACGACTTCTCCACACGCGTATCATCGCAAACCGCCCCGTGCTAAGACAAGCCCGGTCAGAGCCCGAGCATGCTGCTCAAAGCCTCCCACACGCGGCGCGCCTCCTGGCCGTGGACGACGATCTCGTTCGTGCCCGGGTGCCCTTGCGCCGGCGGGTTGGTGTCGAAGACGACGCTCAAGACCTCCTGCCCCGCCGCGTCCTGGTAGGCCACGTACTGAATCCTGTCCACGTTGACGAGCAGCGTCGCCCCGTCCTCTCGCGTCGCGGTGATGAAGGGCATAAGGTCTCGCGCCTCCCGCAAATTCTAAGAGGGGCCGGAGGGGAACTCTATGTCGAGGGGTCAGCCGCCGGGCTGCGCGGCGTCGCGGGCGAGCAGCGCCGCGCCGATGGGGACGGCGTCGGGGCCGAGGGTGGCCGCAACGATCTGTGTGGACTCGAAGTTGGGCTGGAAGGAGCGGCGGCGCGCCTCCTGGACGATGGGGTCGAGGATGAGTTCGCCGGCGTCCATGACGCCGCCGCCGAGGACGATGCGCTCGGTGTTGAGGAGGTTGATGACCGACGCGATGGCCGTGCCGATGTAGCGACCCGTCCGGGCGATCATCAGCGCGGCGAAGTCGTCGCCGTTCTGCGCCTCGTGCGCGATGTCGGCGGCGGTGAAATTCTTGTTGAGCCCGAGGCGCGAGAGCGAGGAGGTCGAGTCCCGCATCAGGCGGTCGTGCGTGCGCCGGACGATGTTGGGGGCGGAGGCCACCGTCTCAAGACAGCCGACGTTGCCGCAGGCGCACTCGACGCCCTCGGGGTCGATGGTGATGTGCCCGAACTCGCCGGCGAAGCCGGAGGCGCCGCGCCACAGGCGGCCGTCGAGGATGAGCGCGCCGCCGATGCCGGTGCCGATGGTGACGTAGAACATGTTGCGGCTGCCGCGGCCGGCCCCGGCGGCGTACTCGCCGAGCGCGCCCGCGTTGGCGTCGTTGTCGAGCGCGACGGGGATGCCGGTGGCCTGTGCGAGCGACGCCCGCAGGTCTTCGCGCACGACCGCGGGGATGTCCGAGGAGATGACGACGCGGCCGGTCTGCGGGTTGACGAGGCCGGGGACGCCGAGGCCGAGGGCGGCGAGGCCCGCGGGCGCCGAGTCGCGCAGCTCCGAGACGAGGCGGGCGATCTGCGGGGCGAGGTCTACGGCCGACAGGGCGGCTTCGCGCCGCGCGAGCACCTCGCCGACCGAGTTGACGAGCGCGGCGCGCGCCGACGACGCGCAGAGTTCCACGCCCGCGTAGAGCTGTTCGTTTGACGACGGCGCGCTCATCTCAAAGCCTTCTGGGTCAAGAGCTTAAAAACTGTCCGGGGAGTCTCGTCTGAACGGCCGTGATGGTAACAAAGGGGCGGGGGGCTGTCAAACAACTCACTCTGCGTGTAGAATGCCTCCGGCGTGATAAGTGATGGGTGATAAGTGATAAGACATATCGCCATCATATCCCTCCACACTTATCACTCATCACTTATCACTGACTATGGACGTTCGCTCAATCCTGCTGCCGACGGACTTCAGCGAGTGCGCGCGGCACGCCGTGCCGGTGGCGGCGGAGTTCGCGCGGCTGCTGGGCGCGCGCGTCGTCTGCCTGCACGTCGTCGAGCCGGTGGTGCAGCCCGTCGGGTGGACTCCGCTGGCGGAGCCTCTGCCGGCGGCGGAGCTGGGCGGGCAGTTGGAGGAGTCGGCGGCGCGCGACCTGCCCGCCTTCTCGCAGAGCGCGGAGTTCGACGGCGTGGAGGTCGAGGACGTGATCGCGCGCGGCGAGCCGGCGGCCGAGATCGTGCGCGCGGCCGAGGAGCACGGCGCCGGCCTCATCGTCCTCTCGTCGCACGGCCGCACGGGCCTGGGTCGCATCCTGTTCGGCTCGACCGCCGAGTCGGTCGTCCGCCACGCGCGCTGCCCCGTGCTCGTGGTCAAACCTCCGGAGGAGAGTAAATAGTGAATAGTAAACAGTGAATGGTCGGAACGTGTTTTCACCATTCACTGTTTACTATTCACTATTTACTCCTTGTATGGACTTAAACTACGTCAACCAGTTGCTCTCGACGTTCGGGCTGTGGGCCATCTTCTTTCTGACGATGGCGGAGGGCGACATCACTTTGCTGTTGGCGGGGGTGCTGGCGCACGGGCAGTCGTTCGGCGAGTACAGTTTTCCGCTGGTGCTGGCGGTGGGGACGCTCGCCGGGGTGGCGAGCGACAACGTGGCGTACGCGCTGGGGCGCGCGGGCCGCTCGAAGGTGAAGAAGTACCGCTTCTACTGCGCGGCGCGCC
Organism: uncultured Acidobacteriota bacterium; assembly: GCA_963726735.1. Taxonomy (GTDB): domain Bacteria; phylum Acidobacteriota; class Blastocatellia; order Pyrinomonadales; family Pyrinomonadaceae; genus QHXN01. The sequence continues at coordinate 85,421 of CAVSDM010000012.1, read as the reverse complement.
CGCGCCTGGAGCGTCTGACGGACAAGTTCGGGGTGCTGTCGATCTTCATCTCGAAGTTCACCTACGGGCTGCGCTGGGGCTCGTGCGCCTTCTACGGCGTGGCGAAGATGAAGTACCCGCGCTTTCTCGTGCTGTCGTTCCTGAGCTGCTTCGTGTGGGTGCTCACGCTCTCGGGCGCGGGCTACATCTTCCACAGCGCCATCTACAACCTGATCGGCGACATCCACGACCTGAGTTACCTGCTGCTCGTCGTCGTCGTCGCCGTCATCGTCGTCGGCATCGGCGGCTTCTACTTCGCCGAGAAGTACTGGCTCTCGAAGAAGGTCGAGGAGGCGAGCCCCGAGGCCATCCAGAAGTTCGAGCAGGCCGCCGAGGAGAAGCTCCACGAGATCAAGGACGAGATTACGGAGCTGATCCCGCACCCGCTCGCGCGCCACAAGGAGGCGCCCAAGCAGAAGAGCAAGGCCGAGGGAGATTGAAAGAAGTGACGAGTGACGAGCGACGAGTGATGAGTTAAATCCTCTTCCACTCGTCGCTCGTCACTCGTCACTCATCACTTAACTTATGACCATCGAAGCAACAGCCCCGACGAGGGTTGACCTGGCCGGGGGCACCATCGACATCTGGCCGCTCTACCTCTTCCACCCGGGCGCGACGACCGTCAACTTCGCCGTCTCGCTCAACGCCACCTGCCGCATCGAGCCGCGCGCGGACGACCAGATCATCCTGGAGTCGCGCGACCGCGGCGTGACCTTCGAGACCAGTCTCGCGGCCGTCCAGGACCTCGTGCGCGAGGAGCGGCTCGAACTCATCTCGAAGCTCGTACACTTCTTCAAGCCCGAGACCGGCTTTCACCTGATCTCCGAGTCGAAGGCGCCGGCGGGCGCGGGCCTCGGCGGTTCGAGCGCGCTCGCCATCGCGTGCATCGGCGCCCTGAACCGCCTGGTCGGCGACCGCTACCCGCCGTCGAAGTTCATCGTCATCGCGGCCAACGTCGAGTCCACCGTCATCCGCGTGCCCGCCGGGTTCCAGGACTACTACGGCGCGTTCTACGGCGGCGTCAACTCCGTCCACTTCAACCCCGACGGCATCCGGCGCGAGACCATCAGCGTCGAGCCGGGGGAGTTGGAGCGGCGCGTCGTCGTCTGTTACACGGGCGAGCCGCGGCTCTCGGGCATCAACAACTGGGAGATGTTCAAGCGGCACATCGACGGCGACCCGGAGGTCTTCGACATCTTCGAGAAGATACGCGACGCGGCGCGCGAGGTGCGGGCGGCGCTGACGGCGGGCGACTGGTCGCGCGTGGCCGAGGTGATGAGCGCGGCCTACCCGAATCGCAAGCGGCTCGCGCCCAACATCACGACGCCGCACATGGAGTCGCTGGTGGAGACGGCGCTCGGGAGCGGCGCGCTCGCGGCGAAGGTCTGCGGCGCGGGCGGCGGCGGCTGCATCGCCTTCCTCTGCGAAGCGGGCGCGCGCGCGTCGGTCGAAGCGGCGCTCGCCGCGCGCGAGGGCGCCGAAGTGCTCAAGTGGAACGTCGCCCGCGACGGGTTAGTTGTGCGCGAGGTCTGAAGGCCGGGCTCTCGTTAAAAAATAACCGCGGAGAGAGGGAGGCACAGCTAAAGATAATTAGCTGAAGCCTGTGCAAATAAAAGTTCTTTGAAGTCAGCGACCTAAGCAGAGGCGTCAGAGTCGCAACCGCCGCGCGGCGGCTGCACAATCGGCGATATGTATACTCCGACTGACTCTGACGCCCTGTTGAGCTTACTCCAACAGGTTGGCGAAAACTATCGGGAGCCGCCGCCCGCGCCGCCTAGGCGTGGTAAGCGGCGTGATTTCTCCGCCTTGTCGTTCCTGCTCCTAGCCGTCGTCGCTGTCACGACGCGCACCTTCCGTGATTCGGAGTTGCGCAAGCTGCTCACGCGAGACGCCGCCTTGTTGCGCGCGCTCGGCTTCCCGCGCGTGCCGCACCGCACCACCATCGGGCGGCGACTGAGCGGGCTCGTGCCGGAGGCCGAGGCGCAGGTCGCCGCCCTGGGCGAACGGATCAGCGCCGAGATGAGGCCGCAGCCCGGCCACTCGCAGGTCAGCGCCATCGACGGGCGGATGTACGAGGCGCGCGGGCCGAAGTGGCACAAGGCCGACCGCTTGAAGGGGCGCGTCCCCGTCAGCCTGCGCGGCGTGGACACCGAGTCCACCTGGTCGAAGAGCGGCTACCGCGGCTGGGTGCAGGGCTACCGGCTCACGCTGCAAGGGCTGGTCTGGCCGTGCCCGGTGCCGCTGTGGGCGGCGTGGCGAGCCAACCACGCGAACGAGGCGGCGGTCGCGACCCGCGCCGTCGAAGAGAGCCGACTTCCGGTGACGGGCGCTCTCTTGGGCGATACGACTTACGGCGCAGAGCCTTTCACCGCCGCCTATGCCGCGGCCGGCGGCTGGGTGCTGACGCCGCGGCAACTGCCCCGTCGGCGCGGCTCGTGGAAGCGCGACCTCTACGCGTACCGCAAGGAGACGATAGAGTTGCTCTTCCAAAGGGTGGTTCAAGCGTGTGACTTGAAGGCGTGCCCTAGTAAGGGGCGCGACCGCAACGGGGCGTTCGTCTTAGCGAGCGTGTGGCTGTATCAGGTCGTCTTCTTGAGTAACTATCGGGCAGGCCGACCCGCAGCACATATCAAAGAGCAGTTGGACTTGGCGCGATGGAGAATCGCCGCCTAATTTATGCACAGGCTTCATTTAACTCGCAAACGCCCGCGCGTGGCCTGCGTGGGCTGGGCTGGGCTATAATACGCGGCAACTGAGGCAAGACAAAAAAAGATTCCCCGCGCGCGTCGAGTCATCCGACTCGACGGTGACGCGGCGGATTCAAGGAGGGATGGAGTAATAATGGCTGAAGCGGAGAACAAGTTGGAGCAGACGAACGACAACCCCGTGGACGACCGCGGCACGGACGCGGCCGGCGGCTTGGCGCTTCTGCGCCGCCTGCGCGACAACGGCTTCGGGTCGGACGACGAGAAGTTCGCCGTCGCCCTCGGCCGCCCCGTGGGAGAGGTCGCGGCCTGGATGGAGGGCACCGAGCCCCCTGACGACGACATCATCATGAAGGCCCGCGGCATCGCGCAGGAGCGGGGGATAGAGATCGAGTAGACAGCAGACAGCAGTCGGTAGACAGAAGGCTCCGCTCACCGCGAGTTGACGACGACCGGCGGGGTTGCCACTGAGAATGTTCTTCTACTGACTACTGTCTACTGCTACTGACTACTCGAACAATGAACGACAAGGTCAGCCGCGCCGCCGCCGCACTCGTCGAGTCGTACGAGGGCGGCGGCGTCAAGATTCACCACCTCGACCGCCGGCCGCTGCCCTCGCGCGACGCGGCCGTGGCCGTGCTCGACGCGTTGCAGGAGCTGATGTTCCCCGGCTACACCGGGGCGCAGGGGTTGACGGGCGCGGGGCTCCGGCTCCACGTCGAGTCGCGCGTGGCGTGGCTCTACGAGACTCTGGCCGAGCAGATCGCGCGCGCCGCGGGGCACGGCCACCGGCTCGAAGACGCGTGTCCGGTCACCGAGCGGCAGGCGACCGAGTGCGCCGAGGAGTTCATCGCGCGCCTGCCCCGGGTGCGCGAAGTCCTCGCGACCGACGTGCGCGCCGCCTACGACGGCGACCCGGCCGCGCGCTGCTTCGACGAGATCATCTTCAGCTACCCCGGCCTCTACGCCATCATGACGTATCGTCTGGCGCACGAGCTGCACGGGCTGGACGTGCCGCTCATCCCGCGCATCATGACCGAGCACGCGCACAGCCGCACCGGCATCGACATCCACCCGGGGACGCACGTCGGCCCCGGCTTCTTCATCGACCACGGCACGGGCGTCGTCGTCGGCGGGACGGCCGTCATCGGCGCCAACGTCAAGCTCTACCAAGGCGTCACGCTCGGCGCCTTCTCCTTCGACAAGGACGACGCCGGCCAACTCGTCCGCCACACCAAGCGCCACCCGACCATCGAGGACGACGTGGTCATCTACGCCGGCGCGACCATCCTCGGCGGCGACACCATCATCGGCCGCGGCTCCGTCATCGGCGGCAACGTCTGGCTCACGCACTCCGTCCCGCCCGGCACGCGCGTCCTCCAGGACTCGCCCCGCCTCCGCATCATCACCGCCGAAGAGGCCGCCGCGTCCTGAGCGAACCGAAGGGTTGAAACGGCCATCCCGCGACGGGGCGGCCCTCATCGTATGCGCAACGCGGCGCGGGCTCCTTCGCGCCGCGCGGCATCTCCCCGCAAACATCTGCGGACATGATCGGACTGGGAGGAGATTCAAATGGACAACGTGTGGAGTCGTCGGACGTTCTTGAGGGGCGCGGGGCTGTTGGCGTTGCTGCTCGTGGCGGCCGTCGCGCCGACGCAGGCGCAGAATGACAAGCAGACGCGCTACGCCATCGAGCGCGCGCAGATCGGCGTGAGCGGGAAGATCATACAGGAGCGCGGCGGCACCTGGAGCGACGTAACCTACGACCAGGCGCGCACGCAGACGTGGCGCGTCTCGGACCGTCTGACGGGCGTGCGCGGCACCGGCGCCCACGCGCCCGGCGGCTCGAACTCGCGCTCCTTCACCTACGAAGCGACCGTCAACCATCGCAACGGCAACATCGAGCAGGCCAGCTACGAATGGGTTCGCGGCGGCGGGGGCGGCGGCGGGGGCGGCGGCGGCGACAGGCGCGTCCCGCGCTGGCTCGTCGGCTCGTGGCAGGGGCGCAGCCCCTCGAACCAGCGGCGCGTCTCCGTGACGGTCGGGAGCGACGGCGCCGTCTCGGCCCTCTACGCCAACGGCTCGCGCGAAGAGGGCACGTACGAGAACGGGCGGATACGCTTCAACAACGCGACCGATTGGGACGTGAGCCGCGTGGACGAGGGCTTCCGCGCCGCCGTGGGCACGCGCTCGGAACTCTTCAGAAACGGGACGGTCGGCGGCGGCAACGACGACGACGACAACAACGACGGGCGCGTCCCGCGCTGGGCTCGCGGGACGTTCCGCGGCACGACCGACAGCGGCGAGTCGGAACTCACCATCCGCGCCGACGGCACGGCGACGGCCCGCTCGCTCTCGAAGAACGTGAGCTTCCAGGGCAGTTACTCGAACGGCGTCCTGCGCTTCGACTGGGGCACCTTCGACGTTCAGCGCGAGAACGACGGCATCCGCACCATCCAGACCAACAACCGCAACAACCAGACCTCCTACCGCCGCACCGGTAATTAAGCATCAACCACACAGGCACAAAGGCACAGCGCGCCGAGTCATGACTCGGCGCGCTGTGCGCTCCAACGTCGCTGTGGGCTCCCCTGCTGCGGGGAGGAACTGGCCGCGCGCCCTTTCCGGCCCCTTTAGTAGTTCAGGTTGATGACGCCGCCGTCTTTGACCACGGCCATCGAGGCCGTCGGGTCGCCGTAGAGCAACGCCAGCATCGCCCTCGTGCTGTCGCCCATGATGACGGCGTCGCCGAGCAGCGCGCTGTCGCTCAGCAGCACGCCGTCGCCCATGACGGCGCCGTCGCTCAGCAGCACGCCGTCGCTCAGCAGCACGCCCGCCGGGCAGAAGTGGATGCCGTCGCTCATCAGCGTGCCCTTGCTCGTCAAAATCTGGTCGGCCAGGATGACGCCGCTCGACCACGTCGCGCGGTCGGCGAGGAGCACCCCGTCGGCCGCCGTGATGCCGTCGCCGAGCAGCACGCCGAGCCCGTAGACCTTCTGGTAGAGCGCGAGGCCGTAACCGGTGGCGAAGGTGTGGCCGACGATGACGCCGCCCGACCAGGGGAAGCTGTAGCCGGCGATGGTCGTGTAGGGCGAGGGCGGCACCTTCGCGAAGACGGGCGTGCCGACCGGCGTCGCCGTTGTCAGGTCAGTGCGGACGAGCTTGACGAGCGTCACCGCGCCCGCGACGTTGAGCTGTCCCGCGCCCTGCTCGAACGAGTTGAAGCCCCGAAGCTGCTGCGCCGTGTACATCAAGAGCGCCTTGACCATGTTCGGCGTGAGCTTCGGGTTGACCTGTAGGAGCAGCGCCGCCGTGCCGGCGACGACGGGCGTCGCCATCGAGGTGCCGCTCATCGACATCATCTCGGAGTCGGGCGTCGAGCTGACGTTGCTGTCGAGCGAGGGCGTCAGACGGACGAGGAGGTTGCTCACCGACTCGGCGCTGATGAGCTTGTTGCCGGGCGCGACGAGGTCGGGCTTGACGAGGTTGTCGTAGTGCCGCACGCCCGCGGCGTCCACCCAGGAGCCGCGGGTCGGCCCGCGCGAGCTGTAGGTGGCGACGCCGTCGTCGGCGCGCGTGTCGGTGCCGAAGGTGTTCGCCGCGCCCACCGTCAACGCCGAGGGCTCGTGCCCCGGCGAGTGAATCTGGCCGTAGACCTTGCGGCCCAGCATGTTCTTGCCGTCGTTGCCCGCGGCGGCCACGACGACCACGCCCGCGTCCACCAGCTTACGCACGGCGCGGCAGACCGGGTCGTTGCGGTAGGAGTCGGCGGCCGAGGCGCCGAGGCTGACGTTGACGACGCGGACGTTGTAGTAGGTGCGGTTGGCGAGCAGCCAGTTGAGCGCGGAGAGCAGCGCCGAGACCTTGCCCGTGCCGGCCGAATTGAGCACGCGCAGGTTAATGATGCTGGCCTCGGGCGCGACCCCTTCGTAGGCGCCGCCCGCGATCTGGCCGTTGCCCGCGGCGAGCCCCGCGACGTGCGTCCCGTGCCCGTAGGGGTCGTCGGTGCGATTCTCGCCCGTGAAGTCCTTGCTGTAGACGACGCGCGACTTGCCGTCGCGGCCGCTTGAACATGCGGTGCGCGCCGTAGACGCCGGAGTCGAGGACGGCGATGCCGATGCTCTTGCCGTCGAGCTTGCGCACCGATGACGACGCCGGTCGAGGAGACCTCCTGGTCGTTCTCCACGTCCTCCTTGCCCGTCGTCTTCGAGACGTGGCCGCCGAGCGCGCTGACGTCGCCGTCGAGCGAGAGGTGCGAGACGCCGCGCAGCTCCGCCAAACGCTCGACCGCGCCCGCGGGCACCTCGACGAGCTGCGCGCCGAGCCCCGCGTAGCTCGCGCCGACGCTCGCGCCGTTCGACTTCAGGAACTCGCGTAGCGCGCCGTCCTTCAAATCTTCGCCCTGGAGGATGACGGGCACGCGCCCGCCGTCCGCGCCGGCCAGGGCCGCGCGCAGGTCGGGTGAAATCTTGTCGCCGACGAAGCCCGAGGCGTCCGAACGCGCGTCCGCGGCGTCGTCCGCGTCCTCTTCGTCGTCCGACTGTGCGCCCTCCGGCCGGTCGAGGTAGACCTCCTGTAGACGCCCCTCGAACCTCTCGTCGCTGTGCGAGCCTCAGCTCGAAGGCGGCGGGCGTGACCGTGCCCACCAGCCGCACCGAGCCGCGCTCGACCTCGCGCGCGAGCGAGTCGAGCGCGGCCCGCGCGTGGCCCGCCTCGCGCGCCGCCAGGAGCCCGTCGAGGTTTTCGAGGAAGAGGACGACGCGCCCGTCGGGCGCCCCGCCTCGCTCAACACCGCCGTCGAACTTCCGCGCGAACTCCGCGCCGCCCGACTCCGAAAGGAGCCGACCCGCGTCGAGCCGGAAGATTCTCTTGCCGCGCAGCGGCGCGGGCACGTCGCCCGAGGCGACGCGACGCGCGAGCGACTCGACGAGAGCGCCGCCCGCTGCGAGGTCTTCGGTGACGAGCAGAGGGTTGTTGCGGCCGGCGCCGCGCGCCAGAGCGCGCATGACGCTACGGACGCCCGCGTCCGTCCCCCTCGGAGACGCTTTCAGCGCGGCGTCGGCCGGCGCGTGTCAACTCCTGCGCGTAGACCGAGAGAGCATCGAACCCTTCACCGCCCGAACCCGCCGCGCGCGTCTGCGCGCCGGCCGGCATAAGTGCCACCTGCGAGAAGCAGCACCGCGAAGAGGGCAAGACTGGTTAAGAACGGTGAGCGTTTCATCATTAAGCATTCTCCGCCCGAAATCGGACCCCTTGAGTCGTCAAACATTTGAAATCGCCGTCGCACCTCGGCGCAGGCTCGCAAGTCAAAGAGCGTACCGCAGGACGAAACGTGAATTTCTTAGGAAAATCGCACGATTGCGGAGATGTTTGCCTGCACGCGCTGACCGCTCCAGGTCAGACTGGCACAAGCGCTCTCGCAATCTGACACGAACCTGACCGACTCACCCGACGAGTTGTTGGAAAGCGCGGACGATTGAGACTTTCATTGCTTCGTAAGGCAAGAGAAGTTTTCCATTCCTCCGTTGGTGCGAGCCGCAACCCCTAGGTCCTTCGGGACTTGGGGGTTCGGTCGTTTCAGGGGCGGAAAGTTAAACGAAGTTGGCCGGTGGAAGGGAGCGATCCTTGATGAGCGCCTTCTCGAAAAGCCTTCTGCTTTTCATGTTGAACTGGCTCGACGCGCAGCTCACCATCCTGTGGGTGCGCGGCGGCGTCGCGACCGAGGGCAACGGCCTGATGGCCTACCTGCTCGACCTCGGCAACGCGCCCTTCCTCTGCGCCAAGCTCGCGGTCGGCGGGCTCGTCGCCTATACGCTCTACCGCTTCTCGCACCTCGCGCTCGCGCGGCGCGGCCTGCGGCTTCACGCTCGGCCTCTACCTCGCGCTGATGCTCGTCCACGCCGCCACCGGCGCCTCCGCCCTCGGCTGGCACCCGCCCGAGGCGCTGGCCGCCGTCTTCCACCTCCCCTCGAAAGTCTTCGCGCTTCTCTCATAAAGTCAGTCCGCGCTGGAACTTTTTCGACGCGCCGCCGGAACCCCTTGCCGGGGGCGTGCGCGCGTGTGAACTGCCGCGCGCGCCGCTTCGTAGTAAAATTGTCTCCCGCGCAAGGTAGGGCTCTGACGGTACGAGGGGCGCAACGCCGCCCGCGCGGGGCGGCATCTTAGTTGCGATACCCTTTCGGCAGGTGATTTATGAGACCTTCAAGGAACAGCGCCATGTATAACATCTCGGCACGCCAAATCCTTTCCATCGCACTCCTTTCGGCCTTCATCGCGGCGGCCGGCGTCGCGTGCTTCGACCGCTGGGGCGGCCGCCTGCACCAGCCGGCCGCGGCCTTCAACGGCGGCGACGAGGCGACCGCCAGCATCGCGGGCATCGCGGACCCTTCGGTCGCCACCGACGAGCAGAACAACATCGAGGTCTTCCGCGCCATCTCGCCCGGCGTCGTCTCGGTCAGCGCGACGCGCCAGCCGCGCAGCTTCTTCGACGCCGGCCGGAGCGGCGGCGGCACCGGCTCCGTCATCGACGAACAGGGGCACATCCTGACCAACTTCCACGTCATCGAGGGGGCCGACCAGGTCACCGTCAGCCTCGGCGGCGACAAGACCTACCCGGCGCGCGTCGTCGGCCGCGACCCCGACACAGACCTCGCCGTCATCCAGGTGACGGGCGTGCGCGAGCCTCTGAAGGTCGTGCCGATGGGCGACAGCGACCGCCTCTCGGTCGGCCAGAAGGTTCTGGCCATCGGCAACCCGTTCGGCCTCGACCGGACGCTGACGACCGGCGTCATCTCCGGCCTCCAGCGCCCCATCGAGGCGCGCAACGGCCGCATCATCGAGGGCGCCATCCAGACCGACGCCTCCATCAACCCGGGCAACTCGGGCGGGCCGCTGCTCGACTCGCAGGGGCGCATGATCGGCATCAACTCGCAGATTCTTTCGCCCGACGGCGGCGGCTCGGTCGGCGTCGGCTTCGCCGTCCCCGTCAACATCGCCAAGCGCATCCTGCCGCAGCTCATCCGCGAGGGGCGCGTCGTCCGTCCCAAGCTCGGCCTCTACCCGCGCGCCGTCTCCGATTTGCGCGGCATCCGCCTGCCCTCTAACGAGGGGCTGCTCATCCTGCAACTCGACCCGAACGGCTCGGCCGCCGCGGCGGGGCTGCGCGGGCTCTCCGAGACGGCCGAGGGCGACCTCGTCATCGGCGACATCATTACCGCCATCGACGGCGAGAAGGTCGTGAACCAGAACGACCTCTACCGCATCATGGACAAGCACCAGTTCAACGACGTGATCCAGGTCGAGCTCGTCCGCGGCAACGGCGAGCGCGCCACCGTCCCCGTCCGCCTCCTCCCCGAGCGCGGCCAGCAGCGCGGCACCACGCGACGCGAGTAGAGTCCGTCGAAAAGAGATTAACCGCGGAGACACGGAGACACGGCTTGAAGTCTTATTGGCTTCAAGCCGTGTCTCCGTGTCTCCGCGGTTAACTTCCCTCTTGCTATACTTCCCGCGTGGCCGAGACAGAGCACTTCGTCAACGACGGCACGGGCTGGGAGTGCAGGCGCTGCCGCGCTTCGTCGGACGCGTGCGCCGCGCCCGACGAAGGGCCCGGCCGCTTCTTCCGCGAGGGCGAGGCCGAGGGCGGCGGCCCGCGCCTCTCCTCGCACGCGCGCGCGAGTTGGGCGGACGCCGCACGCACGACCCTTCGCTGCACGCGCTGCGGCGCGGAGGAGCGCCTCGACGCGTGAGCACGCAAGCTCAACCTGAGAGCAGACGCTTCAGCTCGCTCACACGCTCCTCGGGCGCGCCGTAGCGCTCGCGGTAGTCTTCGACGCTGGCGCGGATGGTTTCGAGCGCGGTCGCGCGGTCGTACACGTCGGCGATCTCGACGCGGCGGGGCGACTCCTGCGGCAGTTGCTTGTAGGTGAGGAAGTAGTGCTGGAGCCGCTCGACCAGTCCCGTGCGGCGCCTTGCCGAGGTCGTCGATGTGTCCGTAGGCCACGTCGTTCTCCAGCACGGCGATGATCTTGTCGTCGGCCTCGTCGCCGTCCACCATGCGCAGGCCGCCGACGGGCACGGCGCGCACGAGGAAGCCCGCGTGCGCGGCCGGCCGCTCCGTCAGCACGCAGATGTCCATCGGGTCGCCGTCGCCGCGGATGGCCCCCGCGCAACCCAACGTCCCGCGGCACAGCTCGCCCACACGGTCGCCGCAGAAGGTCTGCGGGATGAAGCCGTAGAGCGTCGGCGGGAACGAGGAGAAGCGCTGCGGGCGGTCTACGCGCAGGTGGCCCGAAGCCTTGTCCAGCTCGTACTTGACGGCGTCGGTCGGCACGATCTCGATGTAGGCGTTGACGACCCCCGGCGCATCCGCGCCCGGCGGGATGCCGTGCCACGGGTGCGCCTGAAACATCAGCCCCAACAGTCGTTCGAGCCCCTTCTCGTCTTCGGCCATCTTCAACTCCTCCGTCGAGCTGCGCGCGCCGAGTTGCCCGCCGTCCCGGCCGTGGATAAAATCTCGCTCGCCTCGGCCTCCGCTGTTTCGCGAATTATGTGCGCGCCGGGTCTGAACTGTCCACGCGCCGTAGAAGTTTTAAGCCCGAACGTCTTCATACAACTTTCATGTCCGCCACGACGACGACAACGACGCTGAAGGAGGCCGCGCCGGCGCGCGTCAGTCTCGATGCGCTGGCTCATCAGCGCGCGCGAAGACCTCGTGTGGTTCATCGGGTCGGTCGTGACGAGCTACGCGCTCTTCGCGCTCTACGTGTGGGGTTGGGTGCCCCTGGTGCCGATGGTGGCGGCGTGGGCGATTCTCGTGGACGCGCCGCACGTCTTCGCGACCTTCTCGCGCACCTACTTCGACCGCGAGGAGCGGCGCTCGCGCGGCTAAGCTTCTCTGGTGGTCGCTCCTCTTCTTCGCCGTCGGGCCGCTGGCCGTCGTCGCGGGCGTCGGCTTCCTCTTCTTCTTCCTCGCGGCGCTGTGGGCCTACTACCACCTCGTCAAGCAGCACTACGGCTTCATGGTGCTCTACAAGAAGAAGAACGCAGACCTCTCCCCGGCGGACAACTTCCTCGACCGCGCGTTCCTGCTGCTTAGCCTTCACGTACCCCTTCGTCTGGTTCGTCGCGCACGACGAGGAGGCGCTGCGGCGCGTGCCCGCGGGTCTGCACGCGTGGCTCGGGACGTTGGAGTCGGCGCTGCTCGCGCTGACCGTCGCGGCGGCCGTCGTGTGGGCGGGAAGACAGGTGCAGCGTCTCCTCTTAAACCTGCCGCTCGACGTGCCGAAGTATCTTCTGCTGGCGGCGGCGATACCGATGCACTGGGTCGTGCTGCTGACGCCGATGCCGCACAAGCCCATCGCCATCGTGGCGATGCTGACGATCTATCACAACTTCCAGTACCACCGGCTCGTCTGGTTTCACAACCGCAAGTACGCGCGCGACGGAGGGTGCCGCGAGCGCCACGGCGCGGCCGAGTTCATCAGCCGCAGGCTCCTGCACTACGTCCTGCTCGGCGTCCTCTTCGGCGTCTGGTATCAGGTGCCGCGCCAGTACGTCAACCACGCCGACAACGGCGCCTTCCTGACGCAACTGCCTCGGGCTTCCTCTGGGGCTACGCGCTGCTGCACTACTACCTCGACTCCAAAATCTGGCGCGTGCGCCGCGACCCCTCGGTCGGCAAGGCGCTCAGGATGGAAGTGAGCCCCGGAGCGGCATCGACGTGAAAATGAGAAGGCCGCGGGGACGAATCCCACGCGGCCTGCCCTTCCCCCTTGTTCTTCTCGTTCGGCCGACTACTTCCGGTTCTCTTTGTTCGTGTCGGCCACGGCCTTGAGCGCCTGGAAGGTCGGCGGCCAGAGGCCGACGAAGATCGCCGCCGACTTCTTGCCCGCGAAGAAGAGCGCGAGCGAGCCGCCGATGGAGGCCAGCGTCAGGATGTGGAACAGGCTCACGCCCGCCGCGCCCTTCGTGGACTCGTCCATCGTGCGGAGCGTCGATTCGACCACGTCCTTGCCCGCCGTCATGCTTTGATTGCCGGTAAAAGTAGGAGTATCCTGCGCCATCTTCGATGCTGCTGTTGACATGTACATTCCCCTCTGTTCGTTCGTTGTAAGTTGGTCAGTCGAGTTCCCCGCCCGAGTCCGCGCGCCCTTTAAGAAAAGCCACCCCGAAGAGTATGGCGAGCGAGAGTCCAGCGATGAACAGGCCGCGCCTGCCCTTCGTCCCGTTTTGGTTCGCAGCGTCTGACATACCTGACTCCGTTGCTACTACTGTGCCGCGCCCTCGCACCACTCGCGCGTCACGCGGTGGCGGTACTCGAAGAGGCGGCGCAGGCGCGGCTCGACCAGGAGCGGCGCGGCCAGACGGCCGAGCACGCCCAGCGGCGTCTCGTATTCGACTTCGTCACGCAGCAGCGCACCCTTTTCGTGCGGCTCGACGAAGTGCCGGTGCCGCCAGCTCTTGAAAGGCCCCTCGACCTGCACGTCCTCGAACATGCGCGGCGGGTCGTAGGCCGTGTGCCGCGCCAGCCAGCGCACGCGGAGGAGCCCGAGCATGCGCGTCTCGATCAAAGCCGTGGAGCCGACGCGCAGGTCGGCGGCCGCGCTGACCACGCGCGTCGGCTCCCACGGCGGCGTCAGGCGCTTGAGCGCGTCCGGCCTCTCGTGAAAGCCGAAGACGCGCTCGGGGGATGCGCCGATGACGCTCTGCGTCAAAAAGAACATGGCTCAAAAATGCGGGGCCGCCTGACCCGGAGGGCCGTCCGACCCGCGTTGCGTAACGGCCTTCGGAGCCGTCGGGGAGGCGGCCCCGCCTCCAAACATGAGCGACTTAAGAACGTTTGCATGGTACACGAAACGCTCAATTCGCGCATCACAAATCGTTGACAAAGTGTGTCCATTTTAGTTGTCATCAAATTCCCGGTTTTCTGCGCTTGGACGGGTCGCAGAAACGACGTATCCTGTAAACGCTTTAATCGCTCATGAACTATTCTCCGACCAAATTTCTGACCACGCGCCAGCTCTCGCGCGTCTGGTTCGTCAGCGAGGCGACGATCAAGCGCTGGGCGGACGCCGGGCAGCTCAAGTCGAGCCGCACCGTCGGCGGACACCGACGCTTCCCGCTCGCGGAGGTGATGCGCTTTCAGACCGAGCGGGGACTGGGCGCCGCGACCGGCGTCGCGACCGTGGCGACGCCGGTCGCGCCTTCCGTCGCGTTCGACGCCGAAGAGGCGGCCGGTCACTTCTTCGAGGCCGTCAAGGGCGGTCGCGCGGGCGAGGCCACGGCGCTCCTGCTCGAAGCGCACATGCTCGGCGCCGAGTTGGACTTGATCTTCGACACGGTCGTCGCCCCTTCCATGCGCCGCGTCGGCGACCTCTGGTACGGCGAAGAGATGTCGGTCGCGGACGAGCACCTGGCGACGAGCACGGCGACGCGCGCCGTCGAGTCTCTGGCGGCCTCGACGCGGCGCGCGGGCGCGAAGGCGGGCGCGGCCGTCTGTTGCGCCGCCGAAGAGGAGATGCACACGCTGCCCGTGCTCTGCGCGCAGGCGGTGCTGGAGGGCGCGGGCTGGGACGTGAGGAATCTGGGCGGGCACACGCCCTTCTTCGCGCTGGCCGAGTACGTCGAGAAGCAGCGCCCCGCGCTCGTCTGCGTCTCGGCGACCTTGCAGCGCGAGCTTGAGCACAACGCGCGCGACTACGCACAGCTCTCGGCGGCGGCGCGCGCGTGCGGCGCGCGCGTCGTGCTCGGCGGCGAGGGCTTCCGCGACGCGGCCGTCCGCGCGCGCTTCACCGCCGACCTCCACGCCGAGAGCTTCCGGGACCTTTCCGAGTTCGTCCGCAGACTTGATTGAGTGAGGCCGAGAAGATGAGTATAGAGCTGATTTCTTCGACCACAACGCTGGCCGCGGCGCGCGGCGGCCTCGCCGGCATCGTCGAGCGGCTCTCGCGCATGAGCGGCCCGCCCGCGTTCGACGAGTTGAGCGCGCTGCTCGGCGGCGTCGAGATCACCGACGAAGAGCTGCGCCCCTACGTCTCGTTCAAGGAGAGCACGTACGCGCGCCACCGCGTCCACCTGGGCGAGCACGCCGAGCTGCTCGTGCTCTGCTGGCGGCCGGGTCAGCGCACGCCCATCCACGACCACGCCGGCTCTTACGGCGCGGTGCGCGTGCTGCGCGGCGTGATGTGGGAGACGATCTTCGAGATGGATGGCGACGAAGGTCTCGCCTACAGGTCGGCGCGCGAGTGGACGCCCGGCTACGTCACGGGCGCCGACGTGCCCGACATACACCAGCTCGGCAACCCGGACGTGAGCGGTCAGGACCTCGTCACCCTGCACCTCTACGCGCCCCCGCTCGCCAGCCTCAACGTCTACAAGGTCGGCCGCCGCGAATCGACCAGCACCCTCTGGATGAGTTCCTGGAACCCGACCATCTGAGCGAGCGGCGCCGGCCACGCCCGACCCTTGGCCGGCGCCTACTTCTTCACTTCCTCCCTCCGCGTCCACTCCGCCACCCAGGACTGATTCTCCGCCGACAGCACCGCCTCGCAGTCGAGGATGAAGCGGTCGCGCTCGGCGTCGTCGGCCTCCTGGCCGAAGGTCTGCCACCCGACGCGCAGCGCGTCGAGGTTGCGCGCGGCGGCCGTGTAGCTGCCGACCAGATACTGTAGGCGGTTGGCGTAGAGGTAGGAGGCCAGCGAGGCGGTGGCGGTGGTGATGACGACGAGCCAGACCCCGGCGCCCCCGCCGCCCAGTGCGCCGAGGACGAAGGCCGCCACGCCGAGCACGACGGTCAGACCCCTGACGCGCCCGACGACGACGCCGTGCTCACCCGCCCTGCGGCGGTAGTACTTGATCTGGTCGTCGATCCGCAGCGCGACGTACTCGTCCGCGGAGAGCGGGCAGGGCGGCATCCCCTTCAACCTCAACTCCTCCGCGACCGCCTCCTCCTGTAGGTCGCCGGCGCCCGCGATAATCCCGCGGCCCCGTTCGAGCAGGGCGCGCGTGAGCGGCCCGTCGTACGGCGGGGCGCCCGCGGCCAGCAGGTAGCCCTCGCGCTTAAAGGCTTCGGCCGCGGCGCGCGCGCGCAGCCAGCGCCCCTCACGCTCGGGGCCGAGCAGCTCCCTCGTGAGGAAGGCGGCCACCCCCAGCAGGACGCCGCCCGCCGCGCCGAAGGCCGAGCGCGGCACGCCCCACGTCGGCCAGCCCTCCGGCCAGGGGAGCGCGCGCGGGTCGCTGCACGCGCCGAGGACGGCCGCCGCCATCCCGAGCAGCAGCACGCGCAGCCGCCACGCGGACAGACTCTTCTGGTGCTTCCGGGCCGTCTCGGCCCAGACGCGGTACTGCCCCCAGAAGTATTCGAGGGCGGCGCGCCTCGTCTCCACCTGCTGCGGTTCGCGCGGCGTGGTCATGCGGACTGCTTCCTCCGGCGCGCGCCGTGCTGAGAGAGCTTTAAAGGGGCGGGCGTGAAACTTGCGGGGCGCGGGCGCGCGGCATTTTAAATCAGGACGGCGGGCGCGGGCAGGAAAACTTTCGGGAGGGCGCGGGCCGACGGGGCTGCGGACGGGGCGGCTCAGTCCTCGTCGTGCTCCTCGCCGTTGTAGTGGAGGCGCGCGGGCTCTTCGTCGATGACGGTTTCGAGATGGACGGGGCGGCCCCAGAGGGTGTGGACGTGTTCGAGGACGCGGCGGGCGTAGTTGGTGTCCAGCTCCGCCCCCTCGTACTGGTGCTTAAGATATAACTCGCGGTTGTTGTTGTAGTCGCCGTCGGCGACGACGATGTAGGGGAAGCCGAAGTTGGTCATGTTCGCGACGAGCTGGTCGCGCACGCGCTCCCAGCGCTTCTCCGTCACCGTCCACTCCTCCTCGTCCACCAGCTCGTAGACGAACAGGTCCAGCTCTTCGCACAGCTCCTCGGTCAGATAGTTGCGCAGGAACGACACGTCGTTCTCGACCTCGCGCACCTCGAAGAGCTTCGCGCGCCCGCCGCCCGGCTCGCGCCCGAACCGCGCGCGCTCCTCCTCGGACGGACTGTCCCAACGCCGCTCGATGTCCTCCAGAATTTTATAGCCGAGGTAATAAGGGTTGAGCTGCCCCTTGTGCGGCGACACGACCCCCGAGTGCAGCTCCGCGAACTCCAACAGCTCCACGTCCGGCAAGTCCAACTCCCGCATGATGCGCGAGTGCCAGAACGAGGCCCAACCTTCGTTTAAAGTCTTCGTCTGCATCTGGGGGACGAAGTATTCCATCTCCTCGTGCATCATGGCGATGACATCGCGCTGCCAGTCCTTGAGGGAGGGCGAGTTGCGCATGATGTAGTAGAGGAGGTCTTTCTCGGGGAGGCGGTCGCCGCGGGGGCGGTCGTCGGCGTCGGCGGCCTCTTCGGGCTCGGGCGCGCGGGTGCCGAGGTTCCAGAGGTCGTCGTAGCGGCCGGGCTGTTTGGGCTGCTTCTTCGGCGCGCCGGGCGCGGGCTCGCGCTCCTCGCGGCGGATGAAGAAGTTGGGGTCGATGTGCTCTTCGATGGAGAGGACGGCGTCGAGGAGGCGTTCGACGGTCTTGCGGCCGTACTTGAACTCGTACTCGCCCATGCGCCCCGAGTGCGCCGAGACGGTCTCGACCATGCGGCGGTTGGTCTTCGAGAAGTAGGCGTTGTGCTTGAAGAAGTCCACGTGGCCGAGGACGTGCGCCATGACGAGCTTGTTCTGGACGGGGCTGTTCGTCTCCATCAGGAAGCCGTAGGAGGGGTTGGTGTTGATGACGACCTCGTAAATCTTCGAGAGCCCGAAGTCGTACATCGTCTTCATGCGGTGGTACGCCTTGCCGAACGTCCAGTGCGAGTAGCGGCCGGGCAGGGCGTAGGAGCCGATCTCGTACATCACGGTGGCCGGCACCACCTCGAAGCGGACGGGGTAGGGGTCGAGCCCGAAGCCGCGCGCCACTTCCCAGATGCGTTCGAGCGCCTCCTCCAGACCCTTGATCTCGCGGTCTTCCATGCGCGTATTCTCCCCCGGCCGCGCCGCCGCCGCAAGCACGACGAGAAGAAGGGTGGCGGAGTCAGAGTCCGCCACCCTTCGGTTTTGTTGACGGGGCTTTGGTTCAGAAGGCGAACCGCACGCCGAACTCGCCCGCGAAGCTGTGCGGGAGGACGTTGCCGCTCGGGGTGATGAACGCGTTCGGCGTCCCGAAGGTCGAAAGGCGCACGTCGGTCACGAAGTTGTTGCCGAAGTTCGCGCGGTTGGTCAGGTCGAACATCTGGAAGAAGGTCGTCAGGTTGAGACTCTCCTTAAACCTGAAGTTCTTGCTGACGCGCAGGTCCACGTTGAAGAAGGGCTGGCCGCGCACGTTGTTGAAGGGGGCCTGCGTGCAGCGGCCCGCCCGCAGGCAGTTGCGGTACTGGACGCGGTTAGCGTTCGAGGCGGCCGGGTCGCCGAACGCGCGGAGCGTGGCCGTCAGGTCGTCGGGGCTGTCGTTGAAGACGACGACGTGCGAGGTGCCGCGCCCCGCCCCGACGCCGAGCACGTCCGCGGCGGTGCCGTAGCCGGCCGTGTAGGGCCGCGCCGTCTCGGCCTGCACGATGGGCGCGAGCTGGAACCCGCCGGGCAGGTTGACGACGCCGCTCAGCGAGAGGCGATGGCGCGAGTCGTTCGGGGTCGGGCCCAGCTCGTACGGGGCGAAGAGGGCGAACGGGTCCCAGGCGCGGTTGCGGAAGGCCGCCGAGTTGCCGTTGTAGGCCAGCGCGCGCGAGAGCGTGTAGGTGGCGTTGACGCTCAGGCTCCGGTGCAGGCGGCGGCGGTAGTTGACGTTCATGCCGTCGTAGCGCGAGCGACCGACCGACGCCTCAAGGTCGATGCGCCCGAGCGCGGGCTGCCCCGCGGCGGTGAGCGCCGCCGTCAGCGGGCGCCCGGTGATCTCGGCCCCGTTGGCGGCGAGGAACATCGCGAGCGTCGGGTTGATGTTGACCGTCTTCGACTCGTGCAGCCCCAGCACGTGGACGAAGTCCACCTCCAGCACCGAGTAGTTGTTGAACTGCCACGCGTAGCCCACGTTCCACTGCTGCGTGTAGGGGTTCTGGTAGTCGGGGTCCATGATGCGCCCCGTGTTCGCGGCGCCGAGCTGCGTCTGCGGCGCGGGGATGGTCGGCAGCGGGTCGATGCCGAACCGCCAGTTCGAGAGCAGGATGTTCGTCCCCGGCACCACGTCGCCGGCGGCGATGCTGAAGACGCTGGCGAAGATGGTCGGGTTGGCCTGCTGGATCATGAAGAGCGGGATGTTGAGGAAGACCTGCCCGTAGTAGAGGCCGTAGCCCCCGCGCACGACGTGGCGGCCGTTGCCCGCCACGTCCCACGCGAAGCCGACGCGCGGGCTGAAGTCGAGGTTGTCGTCCTGCGGCAGCGAGCGCGCGGCCGGGTGGTTGATGGCCTTGAGCGCGAGGTAGGTGCGGTTCCGGTCCTGCGCCGTGCCGCCGATGAGGTTGAAGTCCTTGTCCCAGCGCAGGCCGAGGCTGAGCGACAGGTTGCGACTGACCTTCCAGTCGTCCTGGAAGTAGGCGCCGAACATCTTCGCGCCGCCCGGCAGGTTGAAGTAGGGGTCGCCGGAGGTGGCCGTCATGCCGCCGACGATGCCGCGCGTGGCGAATCCCTGCGGCAGCGCCAGGATGGCGCTCGGCAGTTGCGTGAAGTCGATCTCAAGCGTCGGGTTGAACTCGAAGAACCCGCCGAGCTTCGGCTCCCACAGGTAGTCGAAGCCGGTCTTGAAGGTGTGGTTGCCGCGCGTGAAAGAGATGTCGTCCTTGAACTGGTACTTCTGTTGGTAGGACTCCTGCGGGACGTTGACGTTGGTGCCGAAGCTGATGAGCTGCGGGAAGGTGATGTTCGGCACCCGCAGGTCGGAGTCGATCAGGTTGTGCCAGTACTGGAAGCCGATGGTCGCCGCGTTGACGACCGTGTTCGAGAGCGCCGAGTTGAGCGTCAGGTTGGCGAGCTGGAGGCGGTTCGTCGTGAAGTTGCCCGCGGTCAGGTCGTTGTTGTTGGTGGACTGGTCGTTGAGGCCGCGGTTCTGCTGGTCGTTGTAGCTGACGAAGAGGCTGTGCCTCGTGTTGAAGGTGTGGTCGATGCGCGCGTTGACGCGCCAGTCCTTATAGGGCGTCGGGATCACCTCCGAGGGCTTGGCGCCGAGGTTCGTCACGAGGCTCAGCTCGCGGAAGGCCGTGGCGGTGACCGGGATCGAGGTCGCCTCGTTCTGCCGTTCGAGGGCGAAGAAGAAGAAGGTGCGGTCGTCGCCGTGCGTGACGGGGCCGCCCTCGCCGAAGTGCGGGAACTCCACGGGGCCGCCGATGGAGCCGCCCCAGATCTTGCGGTTGAACGGCGGCTTGTTCGCCACCTTCTGGCCCGTCGTCGGGTCCATCTCGCGCGCGTTGAGCTTCTTGTCGCGCAGTTGGTAGAACATCGAGCCGTGGAAACGGCTCCCGCCCGACTTGGTCACGACGTTGACGGCCGCGCCCTCGCTGCGGCCATTGACGGCCGAGAAGCGCTGCGTGCTGATGACGAACTCCTGAATCGCTTCGAGCGGGAACTGCATGACGGGGCCGCCGACCGTGTTGTCCTTGTTGTCGATGCCGTTGACCGTCACGTTGACGTTGCGCCCCGAAGAGCCGTTGACGCCGAAGACGGCGATGCGCCGCTTGGTCGGGTCGTAGGAGTCCACGGGCTTGGCGCCGGGGGCGAGGTAGGCGAGGTTGCCGAGGTCGCGCCCGTTCAGGGGCAGGTCCTGCACGTCGCGCGGGGTGATGTTGAGGCTGATGTCGGTCTTCTGCTGGTCGAGCAGCGGCGCCTCGCTCGTCACCGTCACGGTCTCGGCGCGCGAGCCCGGCGAGAGCGTGAAGTCGAGCGTCGTGTTCTTGCCCACGAGCAGCTCGACCTTGTTCGAGGTCACGTCGCCGAAGCCGCCGGCGCTGACCTTCACGTCGTAGAGGCCGGCGGGCAGCAGGTCGATCCGGTAGGTGCCCTCGTCGCCCGTCGCCGCCGTGCGCGACAGGCTCGTCGAGACGTTGGTGACGGTGACGGTGGCGCCGGGGACGACCGCCTCCTTGATGTCCTTGACGGTGCCCTCGACCGAGGCGCTCGCCGTCACCTGCGCGGCCGCCGGCGCGCACAGGCAGAGCAGCAGCAGGCACGCCGCGAGCGCGCCCGCGACGCGACGCCCCGACACGTACTTCAAAAAGGTTGATCCTGATATTCTCATGGTGTGCTCCTTCTCCGACCTGACAGGGGTTTAGATTCCTCGCTAGAAGGCGACGAAGGGGAGAGCCCGCTGAGGCTCGGGCGCTCCTTGATTGACCGCTTGCTCGAAGAATGCCGGGAAGAATACTTTGAAGGCGCGGCGGGGCTGCCGTGCCGCTCTAGCGAACCTGTCGCTGCTGGGCCGGCATTGTAAATGAATTTACGTGGATGTCATCCACTTTTTTGAACGGGCGGGGCTTGAGAGGTTTTGAGGCGGGGTGACGGCGCGGGGCTCAGGCTTCGACGCCGCGGCGGCCGAAGAACTGTTTGAGGGCGGGGTAGACATCCTCCTTGTCGTCGATGCGGACGCCGATGAAGCGCTCCTTCCGGCGGAGGCGGTCGTTGAAGATGGAGAGCAGCGCGCCGGAGCTTCGGCGGTAGCCGCCGCCGCCCTCCTCGCCGATCTCGCCGTAGCCGAAGAGGTTGCACGTCTTGATCAGCTCGTCGGCGAACCTAACGGCCTCCTCGTTGTCCGAGTAGTAGTTGTCGCCGTCCGAGAAGTGGAACGGGTAGATGTTCCAGTCCGAGGGCCGGTACCGCGTGTTGATGATGTCGAGCGCGAGCTGGTAGGCCGAAGAGACGACCGTCCCGCCCGACTCGCCCTGCGTGAAGAACTGCTCCTCCGAGACCTCCTTCGCCTCCGTGTGGTGCGAGACGAAGACGATCTCCACGTTGTCATACTTCGTCCGCAGGAACCGAACCATCCAGAAGAAGAAGGAGCGCGCGATGTACTTCTTGAACTCGCCCATCGAGCCCGACACGTCCATCAGCGCCAGCACCACGGCGTTCGACTCGTAGCGCTTGTCCTCCTCCCAGCGTCTTGAAGCGGAGGTCCTCCTTGCGGACGCCGCCGAAGCGCGGCTCGTTCGACTCGCGGGCGTTGCGCTTGATGTTCTCAAGGATCATCCGGCGCTTGTCGAGGTTCGAGAAGACGCCGGTGCGGCGGATCTCGTTGAAGCGCGTCGTCTTCGACTGCACGGCCTTCTTGGCCTTGTCTTCGAGGAAGGGGAGCTGGAGGTCCTCGAAGATGAGCGCGGCCAGCTCGTCGATGTCCACCTCGGCCTCGTAGTACTCGGCGCCGGCGTCCTGACCCGCGGGCCCCTGCGCCGCGCCCCGGCCCCTGGCCCTGCCCCTGCCCCTCGCGCGCGATGACATCGCCGACGCGCGTCTTGCCGTCGCCCGTGCCGACGTGCTTCTTCTTGCGGTGGTCGAAGCGGAACTTGTACTCGTCGAGCGAGCGGATGGGGACTTTGACGGTGCGCTTGCCGTCCGAGAGGATGATGGCCTCGTTCGAGACGATGGAGCCGAGGTTCTTGCGCACGGCCTCCTTCACGCGCTCCTTGTGCCGCTCCTGGTCGATGATGCCCTTGCGCTGCAAAGACCAGTCGTTGCGCTGAATCGTCCCCGAAATCTGCGAGTCGTTATTCATCCCTGACTCTCTTCCCTCTTCCCGCCGCCGTTGCGCCGCTCGCTGATGAGCCGCTCAACGGTGTTCACCAGCGCATCAACGCGCTCGCCAGTCTCCGCAAACTTGGCGTCCGTACGCGCCTGGGATTCCGCCTGCGTCCGCCGGAGTTCGCTAATCTCTGTGTTATGAATCTCCGCAATCGCGAGGAGGGCGAGGATTTGCTCTCGTGTCCGCTCCCACCTCTCATCCGCACTCGCCCATCTCTCCTCGTTCTGCGCCCACCTCTCTTCGTTCTGTGCCCATCGCTCCTCATTCCGTTCGTACAACTCACGCAGCCGCTGCATGTCAGCTTCGGACTTCGCCTGAAACTGCGCTTGCTGCTGAACCATGAAGTCGATGGTGCGTTGCGTCTTCTCAGCCCAGCGTAGTAAATCGCCTGCGGTCGGCAAGTCCCGTTTGTTGCTGTCGTCTCTCTCTTCGTCGCTCATTCAATCTTCTCCTTGAACGCGCGGCGGGTGAGCGTCCTAAAGTTAAAGTCCTAATGGGCGACGCCCGCACTCCTGTCGGGAAGGGCGGGCGCCGTTCGCGTCTCGGTTCGTCGCCCGCGGTCAGCGCGAGAGGAGCGTGCCGACGTAGTTCAGCAGCTCGTTGGCGCAGACGGGGCAGTAGCCGCCGCTCGCGCGACCAGGCGGTCGACGACCTCGTTGATGCGGCGGAGCTGCTCGGGGTCGGGCGTCTTGGTCGAGGTCGTGATCTTCACCACGTCCTTGCAGGTCGGCGAAGATCTTCTTCTCGATCGCCTCCTGCAGCCGCTCGTGCGAGGTGTACTCGAACTGCCTGCCCCTTGCGCGCGTAGGACGAGATGCGGATCAGGATCTCCTCGCGGAAGGTGTTCTTGGCGTTCTCGGTGACGCCGATCTGCTCCTCGATGGAGCGCATCAGCTGCTCGTCCGGCTCCATCTCCTCCTCGGTGATCGGGTCGCTGCATGCTTCTCCTTGTTGCAGAACGCCTCGACGTTGTCGAGGTAGTTGTTGCAGATGGTGCGCGCCATCTCCTCGAACGAGTAGACGAAGGCGCGCTGCACCTCGTTCTTGGCCAGCTCGTCGTACTCCTTGCGCGCCTCGGCGATCAGGTTCAGGTAGCGCTCGCGCTGCTCGCGGTTGATGCCGGTGTGCTGCTCGAAGCCGTCCTGATGGCGCGCAGCGCGTCGATCGGGTTGATGCAGGTGATGCCGTCGCGCACGAGCGCGCTCGAGAGGCGGTTGATGACGTAGCGCGGGCGAGATGCCGTCCATGCCCTCGCGGACGGCCTCGTCCTGCAGCTCGCGCACGTCCTTCGACTTGAAGCCCTCCACCTCCTCGCCGTCGTAGAGCTTCAGCTTCTTGACGACATCGACGTTGGCGCGTCTTCGGCTCTTCGAGCCGCGTCAGGACGGCGAACATGCTGGCGACGCGCAGGGTGTTCGGCGCGATGTGGACGTTGCGCAGGATCTCTGACTGGTTGAGCAGCTTCTCGTAGATCCGCACCTCCTCGCGAGACGCGCAGGTTGTAGGGCACCTTGACGAGGATGATCCGGTCCTGCAGCGCCTCGGACTTCTTGTTGCCCGACGAACGACGACGTACTCGTTCTCGTTCGTGTGCGAGACGATGACCTCGTCGGCGTAGATCATCGCGAAGCGGCCGGTCTTGATGTTCTGCTCCTGCGAGAGCGTCAGCAGCGTGTAGAGGAACTTCTCGTCGCACTTCAGCATCTCGATGAACTCCATCAGGCCGCGGTTCGCGATGTTCAGCTCGCCGTCGAAGCGGTAGGCGCGCGGGTCGCTCTCGACGCCGACCTCGCCGATGGTCGAGAGGTCGATCGAGCCGGTCAGCTCGGTGATGTCCTGCGACTTCGGGTCGGACGGCGCGAAGGTGCCGATGCCGACGCGGTTCTTCTCGGAGAAGACGATGCGGTGGACCCGCACGTCCTCGTGGCGGCCGCCGTAGGTGTGCTCGAGCGCGTAGCGGCACTGCGGGCAGAGGTCGCCCTCGATGTAGATGCCGTATGCTTCTCGATCTCGGCGCGCAGCTCGTGCCGGGATGAGGTGCAGCGGCTCCTCGTGCATCGGGCAGCCCTTGATGGCGTAGACCGCGCCCGTCCTCGTGCGCGCGTCCACTCTTCAGCCCGCGCTTGAGCATGCGTGACGATGGTCGACTTGCCGCCGCCGACCGGCCCCATCAGCAGCAGGATGCGCTTGCGGACTTCGAGGCGCTGCGCGGCCGACTTGAAGTACTCGACGATGCGCGCGATGGGCTCCTCGATGCCGAAGAGTTCCGAGGCGAAGAACTTGTAGCGCGCGATCTCGTCGCGCGTGCCCTCGTTCAGTTTCTCCACGCCGGCGGCGTGGATCATGTCGTTGATGCGCGCGTGGGAGAGTTGCGGCGAGGCGTGGGTTCTGCGTGACCAGCTCGAAGTAGTCGCGGAAGCTCCCCTCCCACGCGAGCGCCGCGTGCTCCTGGCGCAGCGCTTCGAGCCGCGCCGAAATGTCGAACTTGCTGCCGCTGCCATCCTGCTCTTGCATAGCCTTCTGTAAACCTCACACTCGGCTTCGCGCGCTGGAAGGACGGCGTGTGGCTCACGCCCTCGAATGAAAAGTCAGGCGGCCCCGCTGCCGGGAGCCGCCTTGAGGAACGCCCTCGATGCGCGTGTGCGGGCGATACGCGCGAGACCAGGCCCGCCGCGCCTTCGAGTTCCGTTCAACTCCTCTACGAGCTGTTTTTCAAAGGGAGAAGACTGCTCGGCTCTGACTTTCAAGCCGGGTCACTTGCGACGCGTTGACGCAAGTATAGCACAGCGCCCTCCGCGCCTCCGTCAACACTTATTTTTCGACCGCGAGCATCACGCGCGGCCGCAACGCGGAGGCCGCGGCGTCGTACGCGCCGACCGCGAGGAGCGCGCCCGCTCGTCCATGAGCGCGACGTGCGCGCCGTCATCCCAGCCGCGCGCCGGCCCGCGCCGGAACGGCCGCGCCGTGCCGCGCCGCGGCGCGCCTCTTCGGCCGTTAGATGCGCCGAAGGGAGGTGAGGGAGCGCCGCTTCGAGCGGGACTAAAAACTCCGCGTCCGCTTCGACGAGGCTTCGGCAGCGCTTCGAGCGAGACGGCGCGCTCGAGCCCGAACTCGCCCGCCCGCGTGCGGCGGAGCGCCGCGAGGTGCGCGCCCGTCTTCAAGTTCTCGCCGACCGACTCGGCCAGCGCGCGCACGTACGTCCCGGCCGAGCAGACGACGCGCGCGCGCACGTCGCACGTCCCGTCCTCGTTCGTCCTGCACGTAACTTCCCGGCTCGTCAGCGACAATCTCAAACTCGCTCACGCGGACGGGCACGGCCTTGCGCTCGACCTCTTCGCCGCGCCGCGCCAGTTCGTAGAGCTTCTTCCCCGCGACCTTCTTCGCCGAGTACATCGGCGGCACCTGCTCGATCTCGCCCCGCAACGGCGCGAGCGCCGCCTCAAGCTCTTCGAGCTTGAGAGTCGCGCAGTCCGACACGTCCCCTCGCCCTGCGCGGCGCGCGCCCGTCAGGTCGCCCGTGTCGGTCGCGAAGCCCAGCCGAATCGTCGCCTCGTACTCCTTCTCCGCGCCCGCGAGGAACTGCGCGAGCCGCGTCGCGCGCCCGACCAGCAGCACGAGCACGCCCGTCGCGAAAGGGTCGAGCGTGCCCGTGTGCCCGACGCGCTTCTCCCTCAGGACGCGGCGCGCGCGCGCCACCACGTCGTGCGAAGTCCAGCCCTCGGGCTTGTCGATGATGAGTATGCCGTCCATGTGCGTCCAATCTTAAAGCAATCGTTTGCCGACCAGAAGGCGGGCGGGTAGAGTATTCGTCGAGATGCAGAAGAGCCGTAAGGACAAACCGAAGTACAAGCCGCGGCCGTCGAAGACGGAGAGGCAGATTAACGCCGACCTCGAAGAGGAGAAGCGGAAGGCCAGGCCCGCGCGCCCCATCGACGCCGAGAAGGCGCGCGAGCGCACGGTGCAAAGGGCCGTCAAACTCCTCGCCGCCAAGCCGCGCTCGATTCGAAGAGCTGCGCGAGCGCCTGCTCGAAAAACAGTGGACGGACGAGACGGCCGTTGACTACGCGCTCGCGAAGCTCAAGGAGTACGGCTACCTCGACGACGAGCGCTTCGCCTTCGGCTTCGCCTCCTACCGCGTGCGGCAGAAGCCCGTCGGCCGCCAGCGCCTCGCGCGCGACCTACAGACGAAGAAGGTCTCGAAGGAGACGGCCGACGCCGCCCTCGAACTCGTCTACCAGGAGACGCCCGAGGAGGAGCTCATCGCCCGCGCCATCGAAAAACGCATACGCCTCCGCGGCCGCCCCACCACGCGACAGGAGACCAAAAGCCTCTACGACCACCTCCAACGCCTCGGCTTCTCCTACGACCTCATCATCCGCAAAGTCCGCGAAGCCTCCGACGCCGCGGTCGAAGATGAAGCAGCGGCCGACGAAGACGACGCTTAAAACCCGCGCCCCGCCTGTTTCGCCCGCCTCGGCGCCACATGCTAAACTTTCTGACAAGGAGATTACGTCAAGTATTCACGCCGTCGCCGGTCAGCCTCTACTGACTACTGACTACGGACTACTGACTACTTTTTTATGATTACCGGAAACGAGTTACGCGAAAAGTTCTTCAGCTACTTCGAGCGGTACGGCCACCGGCGCGTGGCGTCGAGCCCGCTTCTGCCCGCCAACGACCCGACGCTTCTGTTCGCCAACGCGGGCATGAACCAGTTCAAGGACGTGTTCCTCGGCACCGAGCAGCGCGACTACAGGCGCGCCGTCACTTCGCAGAAGTGCCTGCGCGCGGGCGGCAAACACAACGACCTCGACGAGGTCGGCAAGACCGCGCGCCACCAGACCTTCTTCGAGATGCTCGGCAACTTCTCCTTCGGCGACTACTTCAAGGAGGACGCCATCCGCTTCGCCTGGGAGCTGCTCGTCGACGAGTACGGGCTCGACCCGCGCCGCCTCTGGTTCTCCATCTTCGAGGGCGACGCGGAGGTGCCGGCCGACGAGGAGGCCGCCACTCTCTGGGAGAAGGTGGGCGCCCCGCGCGAGCGCATCCTGCGCTTCGGCCGCAAGGACAACTTCTGGCAGATGGGCGACACGGGCCCCTGCGGCCCTTGCAGCGAGATTCACTACTACATGGGCGAGGACCCGGAAGACCCGTCGAAGAACCGCGCCGAGTTCGTCAACGGCCCCGGCGACACGACGATGGAGATCTGGAACCTCGTCTTCATGCAGTTCAACCGCGAGGGCGAAGGCGAGAAGTCGGCCGACGGCAAGTTCGAGTCGTACCGCCTGGAGCCGCTGCCCGCGCCCTCCGTGGACACGGGGCTGGGGCTCGAACGCTCGCGGCCGTGATCCAGGGCGTGAAGACCAACTACGACACGGACCTCATCCGGCCCATCGTCGAGTTCACGGCGCAGCTCGCCGACCGGCACTACGAGGCGGAGACGCACGAGGGCTTCGCCATGCGCGTCGTCGCCGACCACGCGCGCGCCGCGGCCTTCTCCATCGCCGACAACATCCTGCCGGGCAACGAGGGGCGCAACTACGTCCTAAGGAAAATCATGCGCCGCGCCATCTACCAGGGGCGCCACGCGCTCGGCTTCGACGGCCCGTTCTTCTACAAGGTCACGGACTTCGTCGTTGACCAGATGCGCGAGGCTTACCCCGAGCTTGAGGCCGCGCGCGAGTTCATCGGCCGCATGGTCAAACTCGAAGAGGAGCGCTTCGGCTCGACGCTCACCGTCGGCCTGCAAAAGCTCGAAGCGCTCTTCGCCTCGACGCCCGAAGGCGCGATGCCCGACTATCGCGAGCTGGCGAAGCTCTACGACACCTTCGGCACGCCGCGCGACCTCGTGCGCGTCGGCCTCGAAGAGCGCGGCTTCAAGGTGGACGAAGAGTACTTACAACGAGGAGTTCGACCGCGCTCTGCACGAGATTCAGGGCGCCGGCGCGAAGGGCCACGCCGCGGCCGCGGCCAAGGCCAACCCCGTCTACGCGCAGATCGCCGAGCGCGTCGGCGCGAGCGAATTCACGGGCTACGAGAGACGCGCACCGAAGGCGCGCGAGTTCGTCGCGCTGCTGCGCGGCGAGGGCGAAGTCGAAGAGTTGAACGAGGGCGAAGAGGGCGAAGTCGTCCTCGACCGCACGCCCTTCTACGCCGAGTCGGGCGGGCAGGTCGGCGACACCGGCGCGCTCTTCAACGGCGCGGCGCGCACGCCGTCGTCAACGACACGCCGCCCGTCCCGGCGGGCGGACTTGATCGTCCACCGCGTCAAGGTCGAGCGCGGCTCTTTGAAGTCGGCGACGCCGTGACGGCGCAGGTTGACGCCGAGAAGCGCGACGCGACGCGGCGCAACCACACGGCGACGCACCTGATGCACGCGGCGCTGCGCGAAGTTCTGGGCACGCACGTCAAGCAGGCCGGCTCGGTCGTCGCGCCGAACTACCTGCGCTTCGACTTCTCGCACTTCCAGCCGGTGACGCGCGACGAGCTGGCGGAGATCGAGCGCCTCGTCAACTACCACGTCCTGCGCAACGAGCCCGTGCGGACGGAACTCCAAACGCTGGAACAGGCGATGCAGTCGGGCGCGATGGCCCTCTTCGGCGAGAAGTACGCCGAGCGCGTGCGCGTGCTGACCGTGCCCGGCGCGGAGGGCGTCTTCTCCAAAGAGCTGTGCGGCGGCACGCACGTCCGCGCGACCGGCGACATCGGCCTCTTCAAGATCACGAGCGACGAGTCCATCGCCTCGGGCACGCGCCGCATCCGCGCCGTCACGGGCCGCGACGCCTTCAACCGCTTTCAGGAGACCGAGGCGCTGGTTGACCAAATCTCCGGCGAGCTGCGCGCGACGCGCAACGACATCCCCGTGGCGGTCGCGCGGCTTCAGGAAGAGCTGAAGAAGGCGCGGCGCGAGGCGGACGAGCTGCGCCTCAAACTCGCGCTCGGCGCGGGCGCGCAGGCGCAGAACGGGCAGGAGGCGCGCGAGGTCGAAGGCGGGCGTCTTCGTGCTCGCGCGCGAGGCGAGCGACCTCGACGCCTCGGCGCTCCGGCAGCTCTCCGACACACTGCTCGCGCAGATCAAGACGGGCGTCGTCGTGCTCGGCCGGCGCGCCGACGGCAAGGCTTCGCTCATCGTGCGCACCTCGCCCGACCTCTCGAAGCGCGTCCCGGCGGGCCAGGTCATCAAAGAGCTGGCGCCCATCATCGGCGGACGCGGCGGCGGCAAGCCCGACATGGCCGAAGGCGGCGGCCCCGAGACGCAGAAGCTCGGCGAGGCTTTGGAGGCGAGCTACAAGGTCGTCGAACGCCTCCTCACCCAACAGGGCGCCGCCGCCTGAGTCAGTAGCCCGACCGTCAGGGAGCGCGTCGGCCAAACACAAAAGGAGGGTTGATGAAGGACAGCGTGTCCTTCATCAACCCTCCTTCCCTCGTCTGACGGTACGCCCTCCCTCACGGTCGGGCTTGCTGACCTTTAACTCTGGCTGTGCGCGGCCACCCACTCCTTCTGCTTGTCGGTGAGCGCGACGTTCATCTTCTGGAGCGTCGCGGCGTTGAGCGTCCCCGTCACCTTGAGACCCTCGGCCTCCTGATACTTCTTGAGGCCGTCGCGCGTCGCCGTGTCGAGCTTGCCCGTGGCGTCGCCCGCGTAGAGGTTGCGCTGCTTGAGAATCCCCTGCGCCTGCTTGATCTGCTCTTTGGTCGCGCGGAAGACGGGGCCGCGCTTCTTAGTCGAGTTGGCGTTCGCCGCTGACGTGTTGCGTGTTCTGTGCTGGGGCGACGGCGCCCGCGGAAAGGCAGAGCGACGCCGCGAAGATCGCGGTCAGTAGTCTCTTCATCTGATTCTCCTGTTGGGTGAGGTGCGCTGGCGGTCGCACGCGTTGAATGCCGGAGAATTAACCCGCTTGGAAAGCGGCTTTCATCATACACTCACTGTCAAGACTCCCGCCTGCGCCCGGCCCGAACCAACACTTCACACGCCCCCGCCACCCGCCGCAATTAAACAAATAGCTTGAGTTAAACGAGCGGTGTATTTTGTTGAACAGCATCTTCCGGCTGTGTTATTCTGTCTGAGCGCTCGTCCGGCGCGCCAAAGACACGGCGAGCAGAGCCCGCCCTCAGAAGAACTTTCAAAATCGCCCCGCCGTCACACGGAACAAGCAAGGTCATGAAAAAACTTCCCGCCGTCTGCGTCCTATTCCTCCTCTCCTCCTTGAGCGCCGCCGCGCAGCAGGCCGGCCCCGGCGCCTACCGCTTACGACAACTTCGACGTGCCCGGCGGCGTGCGCGTCGAGGCGCCCGCCCAGATCATCCCGGCCGCGCGCCAGAGCAAGCGGCTGAAGCTGACGGCGCGCACGTCGCCCGCGGCAGTCGCCTCGGCGCAGCCCACGGCCGCCCCGCGTCCTTCCGCCGCGCCCGCGCTCGCGATGGCCGCGGGCACGGCGCTCGAAGGCTTCTCGACCGGCGACGCCAGGGTGGACAGCTTCATCGTCGATTCGAGCAACCGTCACGGCGTAGACCCGCTGCTCATCTACTCGATCATGCACCGCGAGTCCTCCTTCAAAAAGTTCGCGCTCTCGAACAAGGGCGCGCGCGGCCTGATGCAGTTGATGCCGGCGACGGCCGCGCGCCTCGGCGTGCGCGACATCTTCGACCCGCAGCAGAACATCGAGGGCGGCGTCAAATACATGCGCTTCCTGCTCAACCTCTTCGACGGCGACGTGCGTCTGGCGCTCGCCGGCTACAACGCGGGCGAGGGCGCCGTGCTGAAGTACAGGCGGAGCGTCCCGCCCTACCGCGAGACGCAGGAGTACGTCCGCCGCATCTCGGAGCGCTACGCGCTGATGCGCGACCCCTCGACGGCGCGACTGGCCCCGCGCGTCTCGCGCACGCAGATCGCCAAGCTCAAGGCCGCGGAGCCGCCGCCGCTCGTCTACGAGACGCACATCTTCACCGTCCGCACGCCCGACGGCAAGCTCCGTCTCGTCAGCCAGTAACGACTCCAACGAAATCGAGAGACAGAACAAGGGGGACGGACGACAGGGCCGTCCCCCTTCGTTTGTGCGCCCGCGCTGTTTGGCCGCGGCGACGGTCGCGGTATGATTGCGGCGACGACTAAGTTTCCGACACCAAGACTTTCAACGAACGGCACCGAGAGATGTCAGAAGCCACGACACGACGAACCCACGAGGCGCGTGCTGCTCGTCGCCGACAAGGGCGCGGAGCTGGACTCGCTGCGCGAGAGGCTCGCCGTTGCCGGTTTCGCCGCGGACTCCTCGGACGTAGACTCCGCCCCGCTCCGCGCCGCCGCAGAGCCCGCGCCGGCCGCCGTCCTCCTCGTCTTCGGCGAGCGCGAGGGCGAGGGGCGGCTGGTCGCGCTCGCGCGGCGGCTGCGGGCGCGAGCCTTCGAGCTTCGCGCTGCCCGTCCTCTTCCTCTTCCGCGCGGACGGCCGCGCGCTGCGCAGCGCCGCACGGCACCTCGGCGCGGACGACTATTTCGCGCAGGACGCGTCGGCCGAAGAGTTGCGCGCGCGGCTCTCGTCGCTCCTCTGGCGCGCGGAGTCGGGCCGCCGCTCCGCGCCCGCAATCGCCGACCAGCGCTCCGAGATAGACAACTTCCTCTTCCTGCTCGACGCCGTCGGCGCGGAGGCGCGGCGCGGGCGCGACTGGCTCGCTCGCGCTCGTCGAGGCCGGGGGCGCAGTCGAAGTGGCGCAGGACGGCGGCGGCGCGCACGGGCGGCGCGCGGCGCTCGCGGGCGCGCACGGCTTCCTGAAGCTCAACCTGCGGCGCGTTGACGCCGTCGCCTTCTACGGCCCGGCGACGCTGCTCGTCTACCTGCACGGCGCCGACGCGACTGCGGCGCGCGCGACGCTCTCGCGGCTGCGCGAAGAGTTCGCCGAATCTCAAAGCGGCGGCGAACTCTTCGTCGGCATCTCCTCCTTCCCCGCGCACGGCTCGGAGGTCGAGCGGCTGGTCGAGCAGGCCGAGGTCGCGCTCGGCGACGCGCGCGGCGAGAACTCAGCGGCGCGCGTCGTCGTTTACGGCTTCGCGGAAGCGGGCGCCGCCGCCTCTGACGCGCGCGACGCCGAGCGGCGCACGCAGAGGCAGAGGATGACGGCCGCCGGGAACGAACTCGCGTCCGGCGACGCGGGCGAGGCGGCCCGTCACGCGGCCGGCGGCGCGCGCGTGCGGGCGGAAAACTTCGGCGCGTGATGCTCGTCGTCTCGGACGCGGAGCGGATGGCGCAGGTCAACCTGCTGATGCGCTCGGCCGCCTACGAGGTGCGCGCGGCCTTCGACGGCCAGCACGCGCTCAACCTCCTGCGCATCGACCGGCCGGACGCGCTCGTCGTCGATTACGAGCTGCCCGGCATCGACGGCGTCGAGATGCTCAGGCGGCTCGCCAAGCAGTCGCGCTCTGCGCGAGGCGCCGCCCGCGCTGCTGCTCCTGCCTTCGAGCCGCGAGGAGTTGCGCGCGCGAGGCTCTCGCGGCCGGCGCGCGCGGTGTGATAGGAATGCCTTACGACGCCGTCGAGCTGCTCGAACGCTTGCGCGAACTCTGCGAGAGGGAGTGAAGGAGTAGATGGAAAACTGCCACGTCTGCGGCACGCGCCTGACCGACGGCGCCCGCTTCTGCGCTTCGTGCGGCGCGCCCGCCGGCTCCGAGGAGACGCGCTACGCCCCCGACTTCGCAGGCGAAGAGACGCGCGTCGCCGCGCCCACGCGCCCGCGTCCCGCGCAGCCGATGCAAGTCCGCCCCCTCCCGACTTCGCCCCAACAGTTCGGCGCGGGCCCGCCGGCCGACGACGGAAGAGCGTACGATCTTCACGGTCGGCCCGACGCTCCTCTTCGTCAAGATCGGCTACGTGCTGGCGGCGCTGGCGGCCGTCGCGCTCGTCGTGCTGCTCGCCTGGCAGCCGTGGCTGAGCGTGCCCGTCTTCGTCTCGATTCCGCTGGCGCTGGCGCTCCTGCTCATCCCGGCCTACAAGCACCTGATGCGCAACACCGTGCGCTACACTCTGACCGACTCGAAGATCGAGATCGACGAGGGGTTCATCTCGCGCACGACGCGCAACATCCCCCTGCGCAACATACAGGACGTGTCCGTCACCACGACCATCCCGCAGCGCCTGCTCCGCTTCGGCAACGTCGTCGTCGATAACGCGAGCGACGCGGCGGGCGCGACCGTGCTCCGCAACATCCCCGACCCGCGCCGCCACGCCGACCAGATCCTCCGCGAGTTGCGCCGCTGGCGCTAAAACACGCCCCGGACTTATCATCCACGTAGCGGAACAAGCACAACGGCGCCGTCGTCTAACTCATCCAAACGCTTTACCGCGAGGGCGCCCGGGCTCCGTTCGGCCGTGTGCCACTTTGTCCGCCGGAAAGGTTTAGACGTGCGAGCATTGAAGTTGAAGAAGTTACTGTCCGCGCTAGTCCTGGTCGCGCTCTGCGCGGCCGGGACCCTGGCCCAGGCGCAGCCGGAAGGTCAGGCGGCCGAGCCCGTTGAGCCGGGCGGCCTCCCTATCCTCGTCATGCACCTGCCCGATTGGGAGAAGAAGGTGGGCGAGGATTACACCTACGCCACGAGTCCCGCCGCGTTGCAAAAGGCCGCCGGGAATCAGCCGGCGCTCGACGCCTTCGACTTCGACTCGGGGACGGAGGCCGTCACGGCGAAGTACGAGGGCGGGCGCCTCGTCATCGTCGAGTTCCCGACGCCGCAGCACTCGGTCGAGGCCGACGCCGCTATCAAACGGCGCGTGGAGGAGTTAAAGGCCGCGGGCAAGCCCGTGCCCTCGCTCTACAGCCGCGTCGGCAACTACTCGGTCTTCGTCTTCGACGCGCCCGACTTTGCGGCGGCCGAGAAGCTGGCCTCGCAGGTGAAATATGAGAAGGACGTGCGCTGGCTCGGGGATAACCCGCACGCGGAGGAGATCATGACGCGCGCCTACACCACGAAGATGGGCGGCGTCATCCTCACGACGCTCATCACGACCGGGCATCGCGATTCTGCTCTGTCTCGGCATCGGCGGCGCCATCGGCGGCGTCATCTTCCTGCACCGGCGCTCGCAACAGGCCGCGCAGGAGGTCTACACCGACGCGGGCGGCATGGTGCGGCTCAACATCGAAGACCTGAACACCCCGCCCGCCACGTCGAACCTGCTCGGGCGCGGTCAGGATTGAGGAGTTTTTTTAAGCAGAAGAGCCGTCGGGGCAACTCTCCCTTCTAAAGCAAGAAAGCGCCGTGAGTCGAAACTCACGGCGCTTTCTTGTTGATAGAGTAACCGGCCACAAATATGCGGGTTACTGATCTAATCTGCGAGGCTCCCCCAAACCTCTACAGAAACGGAATCAGTAACCCGCTAATTGATGGCCTTTCGACGACTATTGCTGACAACCACTCTGTTCCCCCAAAGAGTTGTCGCCCGCAAAAAGTGAGAGAAAACCTCCCCCAAAGTTTTCACTCACTAGCCGTCTCCGAGCCTGACCCGATAACTCTATTTACCCCTTACATTTTATCTGTTTTTAGCCTGAGCAACGACCATGCCACCAAAAAGCTCTTAATTTCCACGAACCCGCGGGCAGATCATTTTTCTCCGTAAAAAAGCTCGAAAATAATAATTTCCCGCCTTTTCAAGTAATTACGAGAGTGGGAAAAATGGCCGCAGAAGTTGTACATATTTAATACTCTGTAGATATTGTGTGAGCGATTGCGCTACACGCCTATCTTTTTTTACAGTCTACAACCGTACATGTAGGCTCATTCGAGTGCGAAAGAGGCCCGAATTTGGCCAACTTTTTCACCACGGTGATTCTGAACCGGGAAACTCGCGTAGGGCGAGAGGGCTTTGTACGCGTCCTCATCCAGTACACCGAGCTGCCGCAGGGCCTCGATGGCGATGGTCGAGCGTGCACGTCGGTCTTCGCCGTCCTCAATCTTGAAGGCTAGAGCCCAAGCCCTTCGGCCAACGCTCGCACGGCAGGACGCCCGCGGTGTAGACGCCCTCCGCGCCGATTTTCGAGACGAGAAGGCCCCGGCCGGCGCGCATGACCTCCGTGTCGAAACGCTCGTGTGTCCCACCGACCAGCTCCGGGTCGCGCGTTCATGGCCCCCGTGAGGCGCGCGCAGGCTTGACGCGTCTCGGCGTCGAAGCCGACGGGCGGCGGCGCGACGAGGCGCGCGTACATGAGCGCCATCGAGCGGACGGGGAGGCCGAAGACGGGGACGCCGCAGCCGTCCGTGCCGAGGGCTATCTCATCTGCGTCGATGCCCGAAAACTGCGAGACGGCGCGCAGGACGGACTGCTGGACGGGGCCTTCGGGCTCGTCGTAAAGCTCGGGCGGGGCGCCGAGGTGGAGAGAGAGGGCGAGCATCCCCGTGTGCTTGCCCGAGCAGTTGTTGCGCAGGACGCCCGGCGTCTCGCCGCGCGCGCGCAGGCGCTCGGCCGTCGCGCGGTCGAAGGGCTCGTGGACGCCGCATTTGAGGAGACCTGCGTCGAGGCCGATCTTTTCGAGCAGGCGTGCGACCGTCTCGACGTGCAGGTCTTCGCCGCTGTGCGAGCCGCAGGCGATTGCCAGCTCCGCTTCGGTCAGGCCGAAACGTTCGGCCGCGCCGCTCGTCAGGAGCGGGACGGCCTGGAAGGGCTTGGCGGAGGAGCGCAGGTACGTGACGGTCTCGGGCTCGCCTAAATGATGCGACGAGGCGGCCGTCGCCGTCCACGGCGGCGACGTGGCCGCGGTGGCGCGACTCGACGATGGGGCCGCGCCAGACTTCGACGAGCGGCGCGGGCTTGGGCGCGGGCGGACTTTGATTTTCGGGCTTCAAGTGGGTCGAATCTTAAACGCGGGCGGGCGCGACCCGCAACCGCCGGCCGCGTCCGAAAGGTTTTCCACCTGTGGAAAACTCCTGATGAAAAGCAAAGGGGCCGCCGTCAGAACGTCTGACGGCGGCCCCTTTTTCTTTCGATACTCTTCAAATCGAAAGTTTTATCCGCTTGTTCTTACTTCCCCGCGCGCGGGGTGTTCGTCCTCGGGCGCGTGCGCGTCAGGACTGTGAGCCTGACCGGGCGCCGGCCGAAGCGCATGGCCTCGGAGGTCTGCGGCACCCAGATGTCGATCTTGCGACCGCGCACCGCGCCGCCCGTGTCCGCGACGAGGTATTCGCCGCTGTAGGAGCCTGCTTCGAGCCTCACGCGCGTGCCGATGGGCAGAACCCTCCGGTCGGCGGCGATGATGCCGCGCCGGACGCCCGCGCCGCTCGCGGTGCGCCCGCGGAGACTATAAGCCGTCGCCGTGAAGGTGACGGCCGGGGATGCTGCCTGCCGCTTCGGCTCCCGTCTCCGTTATGTCAATCGCGGCCTTCGTTGCTTCGGTTACTGCCGGCGTGGCCGCCAACGCCTTCTCCGTCCCTACTGCCGCGGCGCCGTCCTCAACGGCGTCCGTCGGCTGCGTAGTCGCGGCGCCGGGGTTGTTGGTCTCCGTGACGGCGCCCTTCTGAAGCAGCTCCTGCGGGTTCTGCCCGAGGGTTTCTGCGACTGAAGTCTGGGCTAAAAAGAGCAAAGAACATGAGAGGAGAACGGCCGCGGCCGCGCTCCCCCCGATCAGGGGTTTACTCATTCTCGGTCCTCCTACCGATTTCAAGTCTCTCAGCGGCGCGCGAGTAGGTAAGTTACCTCCCGTCCTCGACCTCCGGCTCTAGGAGTTTGAAGAGTCAGCCGGAGTGGGGAACAACGTCCTTGGTGCGTTGCGCTGAAAGAATCTGATACAAAAAGAATGACAAGCGAACATTAAGTCCGCTTGTCATGCAAGAGAAAGTAACACAAGGATTTAGCGTGTGTCTACTTGCAATGTGCCCTAAAAATCCGTACCGAAAGGGGACTCCGAGGGCCGCTTTTTAAGCGTACGGGGACGCACCAACTCCTGCCCTTTCAACCCGTTAAATGCCTCCGTCAAACAATCTTTCCCCCGAGCCACTCGCCCCGGTAGACGACCTCTGCCTCGCCCGTCAGAAGCACCTCGCCGTCCTCGCGCCAGAGGACTTCGAGCAGGCCGCCGGGCATCGAGACCGTGACGTGCCGGCCGGTGTGGCCGCCGACCATCGAGGCGACGGCCGCCGCAGACGCGCCCGTCCCGGAGGAGAGCGTCTCGCCCGCGCCCCGCTCCCAGACGCGCGCCTCGATGTGCTCGCGGTCTAAAATCCGAATAAACTCAACGTTTGTGCGCTCGGGGAAGGCCGCGTGCGACTCGATGATGCGGCCGAGGCGGCGCCAGTCCACCTTCTCCAAATCCCTCACGAAAACGCAGCAGTTCGGGTTGCACATCTGGAGCGCCGTGACGCGGACGATCTCGCCGCCGGGAAGGGGCAGAGTGTATTCGCGCACCTCCGCGTGCGGCTCTCCGGTCAGCATCGGGATCGAGGTGCTGTCGAAACGCGGCCGCCCGATCTCGGCCTCGAAACGGAACGAGCCCGCGCCCGAACGTCCGCACAGACGGTAGCGTTTGACGCCCGCGCGCGTCGAGAAGCGCAACTCCTCAGCCGACCAGAGCCCCGAGTAGTGCAGGTACGAGGCGGCGCAACGCGAGCCGTTGCCGGACATCGCCGCCTCGCCCCCGTCCGGGTTGAAGATGCGCAGGCGGAAGTCCGCCGCCTCCCCTTCCCCCAGAGGCTCGACCACGGCGATGCCGTCCGAGCCCGCGCCGAAGTGCCGGTCGCAGACGCGTCTGACGAACTCGAAGAAGGGATGGCCCGCGCCGACGGGCTCGAAGCCGGGGCTCAGGCCGACGCCCTTCAACTCAGCCGCCTCGAAGACGAGGTAGTCGTTGCCGTAGCCGTGGAATTTGGTGAAACGCATAAGAGTTACGGTTTAAAAGCTCAACTTTCCGTCTCTGAAGGCCAAACTTCCCCCTCCGAGGCCCAACATTCCTCCTCAGAGCTTCAACATTCAGGCAAAAAGCCTCAACGTTCGAGTAAAAAACCTCGACGTTCCAGTAAAAAGCCTCAACGTCTGAGTAAAAAGCCTCGACCTTTGAGCAAAAAGCCTCGACCTTTGAGCAAAAAGCCTCGACCTTTGAGCAAAAAGCCTCGACGTTTCGCCTCGGAGGTGGAACGTCGAGCCTCGGAACCTCAACGCCGAGCCTCTGAAGCCCGACTCCCGACCTTTTACGCTCAAACCTCGCCCCTCAGGAACGTCCGTTGAAGGAGGCGAGCAGGACGGCGATGATGTCGGTGAAGTCCGTGCGCGGGTTGGCGTCGCGCGGCGGGTTGTTAATCATCAGCGAGAAGGCGAGCCGCTCGCCCGCGGCGCTGAAGACGTAGCCGGAGAGCGAGGTCGCCGTCCCGAGCGTGCCCGTCTTCGCGCGCAGATTCCCCTGCGCGGGCGTGCCCTTCATGCGGTTACGGAGCGTCCCGTCCACGCCCGCGACGGGCAGCGCCAGACGAAACTCGGAGCCGAAGCGGTGGCGGTTCATGTAGACGAGCAGTTGGAGCGTCGTCTCGGCCGTGACGAGGTTTGAGCGCGAGAGGCCCGAGCCGTCGTTCATGACGAGACCCGAAGGGTCGATGCCGGCCTGCGTCAGAAAGTTCTGGACGACCCTCTGCCCCGCGGCCTCGCTCGAAAGCTTCGGGTCGGGCGAGTTCGAGAGCTTACCCAACGTGCGGAGCAGAAGCTCAGCGTAAAGGTTCTGGCTCGGCTTCATGACCTGCGCGGCGATGACCGAAAGCGGCGGCGACTTGCGCGCGGCCAGCTCGACTAAAGAGGAGACGGGCAGCGGCTTCTCCGCGCGCCCCTGTGCGTCCACGGTGCGCGTCTGGCCGGTGAAGACGACGCCGCGCCGTTCGAGCGCCGCGCGCAGCATCGTGGCGAAGAGCATGGCCGGGCGCGAGACGGCGAGGCTCGCCGTGTAGCCGCGGTCGTCGATGGGCAGGCGCCCGCTTATCTCGATGGTGTTCTGGCCGAGCGCGCGGTGCACGCTCAGGTCGCGCGTCGTGCTGCGCTCGCTCGTGGTCGTGCGGTCGATGACGGTGACGAGCGGGGTCGAAGGCCCGAGCGTGATGCGCGCGGGGGAGCCCACCGAAGCGCCGGGCTTGACGGAGAGATCGACCGAGTTGTCGTTGACCGTGAGCGCCGAGACCTCGGCGCCGTAGTACCACTGTAGGTCGTCCCACTCCCAGCCGCGCGGGACGGGCGCGCCCGTGAAGTAGCTCTCGTCGCCGACGAGGTCGCCCTCGACGCGTCGGACGCCGGCCGCCTGGATGTCTGCGGCCAGAGCGTCGATGGCGAGGGAGTAGTCTGCGTTCCCCTCGGGGTTGAAGCGGACGGCGAAGGAAGGGTCGCCGCGGCCGTAGACGACGAGGTCGCCGCGCACCGTGCCCGCGGCGTCCGGCCGGGCGGGCGCGTAGACGGACGTGGTGAAGCGGTATTCCGGCGTCAGGCGGTCGAACGCCGCGGCCACGGTGAAGAGTTTCATGTTCGACGCGGGCTGCATCCACTTGCGCGCGTCCTGCTCGAAGAGCACGCGCCCCGTGTCGAGCGAGGCGACCTTGACCGCGACGTGCGACGCGGCGAACTCGGGCCGCGCGACAAGGTCGCGGATGCGCGCGCGCAACTCTTCGAGCGTCTGCGGCGCCGCAGATGCCGGAGTCGGCCGCGGCGTCGGAGTCGGGGTCGGAGTCTGTGACGCGGCGGGCGTCGGCGTCGGGCGCGCGGGCGTCGTTTGCGTGCTGGCGGGCGTCGGCGTCGGCGTGGGCCTGGCGGCGGGCGTCTGCGGCGCGGCGCGGCGCTCGCGCGTCTGGTCCTGCGCGCCGAAGACACGGCCCGAAGGCGCGGCGACGGTCAGCGAAATGAGTAGGAGAGATGCTAAGAGAGACCTTGTACGGGCGGGCTTCATGTCTGTTTCTCACGCCCGAAGGCGCGGCGCTTTCACCTCCTTAGGGTTCGACGC
The DNA here is from genome assembly GCA_963726735.1 of uncultured Acidobacteriota bacterium. Classification (GTDB taxonomy): domain Bacteria; phylum Acidobacteriota; class Blastocatellia; order Pyrinomonadales; family Pyrinomonadaceae; genus QHXN01. Next base: position 45,013 of record CAVSDM010000012.1, on the reverse strand, counting down.
AGTCTGAAGGAAACGGCGCGATTCGGCAAGCAGGCGCCCCCGCCGGCCGGGGCGAGTACGAAACGATGAACGCCTTCTCAATCTTATTTTATTTGATTGTTTGAATCGCCTTTCCAAATTTTCCAAGTTGATGCCGTCCCTTCCCGACCCGCGGATTTCTTCTCCGATGGAAAGCCGAGACATCCCACCGCTCGTACGCGCGGGCATGGGGATTGCCCTTTGAGTTACGTCACAGGCTCGGGGAAGACGAAACCGATTTCCTCCCCGCCGACGAATCCAAATAGCTGTACACACACATGACGGACGCCGACGGCCCGGCGGCGGGCGTGTCGGCCGAGGTGTGTCAACAAGGAGAGTTAAGAAAATGAGAAGATTTACCTCAGTCGTCTTCGTGCTCCTGCTCGGCGCCGCGGCCGCGTTCGCGCAGACGACCTCCTCGGAGGTCAACGGCACGGTGAGAGACGAAGCGGGGGCGGCCATCGCGGGCGCGACCGTCCGCCTCATCGACGACGCGACGAAGTCCGAGCAGAGCGCCGTGGCGAGCGACTCCGGCACCTACCGCTTCGCCAACGTCCGCCCCGGCACGTACACCATCGTCGCCGAGCAGCCGGGCTTCAAGCGCCAGGAGATTCAGAGCGTCAAGGTGGACGTGGGCGTCCCGGCCACGGTCAACCTCGCGCTCGCGCCGGGCGAAGTCACCGAGACGGTGACGATCACCGGGGGCGACGCGCAGGCCGTCATCAACAGCACGAACGCCGAGCTTTCGACGACGGTCGGGCAGCGCCAGATCAACGACCTGCCGCTGAACGGCCGCAACCCGCTCGACCTCGCCGCGCTCCAGCCCGGCGTGGCCGCCGGCGCGGCGAACCGCTCGGCCACCATCAACGGCCAGCGCGGCACGTTCTCCAACATCACCTGGGACGGCATCAACATCAACGACCCTTACATCCGCGAGGACAGCCTCTTCGGCGCGGCCGGCCAGAGCGTGCCGGGCGTGGCCGAGTTCACGCTCACCTCGCAGAACGCTGGGCCGGGCGACGGCCTCGGCGTCGCGCAGGTCAAGCTCGTCACGCCGCGCGGCGCGAGCGAGTACCACGGCTCCTTCTTCGAGTACCACCGCAACGCCGCGCTCGACGCCAACACCTTCTTCAACAACGCCAACGGCGTCGGGAAGCCGCAGCTCATCCGCAACCAGTTCGGCGTCAACATCGGCGGCCCCTTCGTCCTGCCGCGCTTCGGCGAGGGCGGCGACCACACGATGGGCCGCAACAAGCTCTTCTTCTACGGCTATTACGAGGGCACCATCGAGCGCACGGGCGTCGAGATCGACACCACGGTGCTGACGCAGGCGGCGCGCTCGGGGCTCTTCACCTACCGCCGCGCCGACAACAACCAGTTCCAGACCATCAACCTTCTGTCGCTCACGGGCAGCGGCGTCAACCCGCTCTCGCAGCAGCTCGTCGGGCTCACCCCGCTGCCGAACGACCTCTCGGTCGGCGACCAGCGCAACTACGCCGGGTTCAACTTCAACAGCCCGGGCGGCAGCGACGCACACCTCTGGGGCTTCCGCATCGACTACGACCACAGCGAGCGCCACCGCTTCGAGGTCATCTGGAGCCAGTTCCACTTCAACCTGCCGAACGACCCGTTCAACGTCATCGGCGAGCCCTTCCCCGGCCTGCCCGGCGGCGGGCAGCGCTCGATCCGGCCGCGCCTGTCGGCCGCGTGGAACTGGACGCCGAGCGCGTCGCTCAACAACGAGCTGCGCTTCGGCTTCTTCAAGACCAACCCGAACTTCACCACCGCCGAACAGAGCCGCAGCTATCAGGTCACGTTCCCGCTCATCACCGACCCCGAGCAGAACTTCCAGCCGCAGGGGCGCAACGTGGCGACCTACGAGGTCATGGACAACGCGGGCAAGGCTTGGGGCTCGCACTTCATCCAGTTCGGCGGCAACCTCCGCTACGTCTTCGTTGACCCGTTCAACTTCGGCGGCGTCATCCCGCAGTACACCGTCGGCTTCAACGGCGTGACGACGACGAACCCGCTCGAAGACGTGGCCTTCCCCGGCGGCATCTCCGATACCGACTTCGGGACGGCGACGAGCATCCTCTCCATCCTGACCGGCTCCATCGCGAGCGGCACGCAGACCTTCAACGCCGGCGGCCCGACGAGCGGCTTCGTGCCCGGTCAGATTCAGCAGAACAAGTACCGCAACTGGAACCTCGGCGCCTACGTCGGCGACTCCTACCGCCTCCGCGAGAACCTGACCGTCAACCTCGGCATCCGCTACGAGTTCATCTCGGTGCCGAAGGACGTGTCGGGCTTAAGCCTGCTCCCGCGCGGCGGCCCCGAGTCGCTGCTCGACCCGAACGCCGTCATCGACTTCGCCTCGGGCGGCGGCCGCCCGTTCTTCAACAACGACTTCAACAACTTCGCCCCGACGGCGAGCTTCGCCTGGGACCCGTTCCGCGACGGCAAGACCTCGATCCGCGGCGGCTACGGCATCTCCTACGTCATCGACAACAGCCTGACGACCGTCCAGAACGCCGCGGCCTTCGGCAACGACGGCCTCTCGACGACCATCGTCGACAACGAAGTCTCGGGCAGCATCAGCAACCCCACGCCCATCACCGCGCCCTCGTTCGCGGTGCCGCGCACGACGCGCCAGAGCTTCCTGGAGAACGCGGCCTCGGCGATCTTCGCCATCGACCCGAACCTGCGCACGCCCTACGTGCAGCAGTGGAACGTCGGCTTCGAGCGCGAGATCATGCGCAACACCGCCTTCGAGCTGCGCTACGTCGGCAACCGCGGGACGAAGCTGACGCGCGCCATCGACCTCAACCAGCAGCGCATCCAGAACGGCGGCTTCCTGGCGGACTTCAACCGCGCGCAGTTCAACATCGACAACTGCGGCGGGAACCCGAACCCGACGGCCGCGCAGTGCCCCGGCCGCCAGCCGCTCCAGGTGCTCCCGAACTTCGGCCCGTTCGCCTTCTTCTCGACGACGCCGATTGCCACGGGGCAGCCCGCCGCGCTGCTCGACTTCTACATCCAGAACAAGGACTTCTTCTTCCCCGAGTACGGCGGGTTCGGCACCATCCCGATCTCGACGTTCCTGCCGAACCCGAACACCTACGCCGCCGACCTCGTGAGCAACGGGTCGTTCTCGACCTACCACGCGCTCCAGGCCGAGGTGCGCCGCCGCTACTCGGGCGGGCTCGACTTCCAGGCCAACTACACCTACAGCAAGAACCTGACCGACTACGAGGGCGGGCAGGCCAACTTCGAGGCGTACCAGGACCTGACGCAGGGCGCCATCCTTGAGAAGCGGCGGGGCCGCAACGACCTGACGCACATCTTCAAGGCCAACGCCGGCTACGAGCTGCCGTTCGGCCCCGGCAAGCGCTGGCTGTCGAGCGGCTTCGCGTCGAAGGCGCTCGGCGGCATCAAGCTGACGGGCATCTTCGTCGCGCAGTCGGGCCGCCCCGTCTCCATCACGTCGCAGCTCCAGACGCTCAACCGCGGCTCGCGCGCGAACCGCAACACGGTGGACTCGACGCTCTCGAACTCCGAGTTGCAGGACCGCACCGGCCTCTTCTTCGACCCCGACACGGGCCGCCCGCTGCTCTTCGACCCGGCGCTCATCGCGGCCGTTAGGGCCGACCCGTACAGCAACGCGTTCCTGACCAACCCGCAGCCGGGTCGCGCCGGCAGCCTCGGCCTGACGCCCGTCAGCGGCCCCGGCTACTGGAACGTGGACTTCGGCCTTATCAAGCGGACGCCCATCACCGAGAACGTCAACCTTGAGTTCCGCGGCGAGGCGTTCAACGTCTTCAACCACACCAACTTCTTCATCCCCGTCGATGCGGCGACGGAGATGGTGAGGCAGAACATCAACAGCGCGACGTTCGGGCAGATCACGCAGACGTTCGACCCGCGCATCCTCCAGTTCGCCGTCAAGCTGAACTTCTAAAGGTTCGGCAACAACGCGCGAGACCGGAAGAGACAACGGCCGCGCGAGACCCTGTGCAGGGTCTCGCGCGGCCGTTGTCGCAAAGCCTCTCCCCTTCCCACAACAAACTGCGACCGATAGACCCCAAGGTCTTCGTCGCCGACACCGCGGAAAAGTAGTAGACAGTAATCAGTAGTCGGTAGAAAAAGCAGGCGGCGCGTCTTACCCATCGGGTCGGACGCGCCGCTTTGTACTCCTACTGACTACTGACTACCGCCTACTTCCTCACGGCAGGATGCGGACGGGCGTGCCCGCGGGGAGTGTGTCGAACAGCTCTTTAATCTCCGGGTTCTCTAACGCGACGCAGCCGAACGTCCAGTCGCGCCCGGTGCCGCCGCCGTGGATAAAGATTTCGCCGCCGAGCGCCGTGTTCCAGGGGGGACAGCGCCCGGCCGCGAGCGCGCGCGTGATGCTCTTGTGCTGCGCCCGCGTGATGAGCCCGTCGCGCAGGCCGCGCTCGGCGTCCTCCGCGCTCGGGTAGGTCAGACCGAGCGAGAGGTAGAAGTTACTCTTCGGGTTCTTCATGCAGACCGTGTACTCGCCCTCCGGCGTCCGCCCGTCACCCTGCCTCACCTTATCGCCCTCCGGCTCGAAGCCGAGCGCCACGCGCCGCACGCGCACCACCTCACCGCCCGCATAGAGCCTCAGGCGCCGCGCCCCCTTCTCGACCACCACCCGCGGCTCCGAGAGCGGCAACTTCAATGGCCGAAGGTTCAACTCCTCCTCTTCCCTCGTCAACGGCGCAACGCCGTCGGGGACGGGCACCGGCGTCGGCGCCGGAGACGAGCCCGCGGGCGCTCCGATCCCGGCCCGTGCCGTCTGCGCCACGCGCGCGCCGCACGCCACGCCCAACGCGACGCACCCGCCCGCGAGAAGCATGAAGAGAAGGCCGCCGCCGTTCGTCATCCCTTTTTCACCTCCCAACCCCGACGCTCTGATGCACACACGCCGCCCGAAGGTTTTCATCAGCGGGGCGCCTCCGTCGGGAAAGACGCGAGGAGTTCTTCCGAGGTGGCCGTGGCGGTGCCGAGTTTGCCGACGACGACGCCGGCCGCGTGGTTGGCGAGCACCGACGCCTCGAACAGCGTGGCGCCCGCCGCCAGCGACGCCGCCAGCGTCGCGATCACCGTGTCGCCCGCGCCCGTCACGTCGTAGACCTCGCGCGCCGCGGTCGGCACGTAGACGGGCTCGCCGCCCTCGCTCAAAAGCATCATGCCGCGCTCGCCCCGCGTGATGAGCACCGAGCCGCAACCCAGGCGCGAGAGGATCGCCCGCGCCGCGCGCGCCATCCCGGCGTCTGTGTCGTCTTCGCTGTTCGTCACGCGCAAAGCCTCGTGGTGGTTCGGCGTGACGAGCGTCGCCGGGCGGTACGCGTCGAAGTTCCGCAGCTTCGGATCGACGAGCACGGGCACGCCCGCCGCCTCGGCCGCCGGCAGAATCTCGCCGAGCACCGCGGGCGTCACCGCCCCCTTGTCGTAGTCCGAGACGACGAGCGCGCCCGACTCCTTCAGGACGCGCCGGAGCGCCGCGACGATGCGCTCTTCGACGGGGCCGTCCACGTGCGCGCGCCGCTCGCGGTCGGCGCGCACGACCAACTGGTTGTGCGCGATGATGCGCGTCTTGAGCGTGGTCGGCCGGCTCACGTCCGTAATCAAATTATCCTCGCGCACGTCGGCGCCCGCGTCGCGCAGCTCCGCCCGCACACGCTCGCCCGCGCGGTCCGCGCCCACGACGCCGACGAGCGACGTGCGCACGCCCAGCGCCCGCAGGTTCGCCAGCACGTTCGCCGCGCCGCCCAGTCGCACCGACTCGCGCCGGACCTCAACCACCGGCACCGGCGCCTCCGGCGAGATGCGCGACACGTCGCCCCACACGAACTCGTCGAGCATCACGTCGCCGTAGACCGCGACGCCGCGCCCCCGCATCCCCGCGACAATCTCACTCGCACGTTTTGCCGTCAGATTCATAAAAAGTAGGCAGATGGCAGTAGGCAGTAGGCAGTCGCCGCGTCAGCGGCGCATGAATGTAGCCCGGCCTTTCAAGGCCGGGACAGGTGACGGCCGGCGTGCCGCGTCGCGTCAGCGACGCCTGAACGGGCCGTGTCGGCTCAGCCGTCGCTGACGCGACGACCTGGCCTTCAATTCGACGCTGACCCGGCCTTGAAAGGCCGGGCTACACTCAATCGCCGCTCCGCGGCGTTATCAACTGCCTACTGCTATCTGCCTGCTGCCTACTGCGTTTTAAGCACTCGTTCGATGGCCGCGACGACGCGCGCGGCGGGGACGCGGCGGATGCATTCGGGCGTGCCGAACTCGGCGCAGGTGTAGCCGGGGCAGGGCGCGCAGTGCATCTCCTCGCGCACGACCTCCGCGGGCGCCGCAGTCCATGGGCGCCAGTGCGCGACGTTCGACGAGCCGAAGACGACGACCTGCGGCACGCGCACCGCCGCCGCGACGTGCGCCACGCCGCTGTCGTTCCCGACGAAGATTGTTGACCGCGCGGCGAGCGCCGTCAGCTCCGGCAGACTCAAATCCGTGAAGCCCGCGAGCGGCGCGCGCGAGTGTGCGCGGACTTCGTCAATCACCTTCCCTTCGCCGGGCGCCGCGACGGCCACGGCCGCGAGGCCCCGCGCCGCGAGGTGCTCGACGACGCGCGCGAAGTTCTCGGCCGCCCACGTCTTCGTGTCGAAGGCCGCCGCCGGGTGTATGAGCGCGAAGGGTTGAACGGGAGAGAGGTCTGCCTCTTCGCCGAGCCTTCGCGCGACCGCGTCGGCGGCGGCGCGCGTGACGGCGAGGCGCGACGCGGGTCGGTCGGTGACGGGCACGCCTGTCCACCCGAGGAGCGCGAGCTGCTGCTCGGCCGAGTGCGTCTTCTCCGTGCCCCACAGCTCGGCGGAGGGCGGCGCGGCGTGGTTGTGCAGCGCGGCGTATGCGTACTCGGCGTAGCCGACGCGGTGCCGCGCCCCCGAGGCGCGCACGAGCAGCGCCGCCGTGCTCCCGCCGTGGAGGTTGTAGGCCACGTCGTAGCCTTCGGCCCGGAGTTGACGCGCGACGCGCAGGCGCGACGACTGGCTCTTGCGTCGGACGGTCAAGACGTTGTCAACGTCGTCCGACCCTTCGAGCAGCGGCGCGACCCAGTCTTCCAGAAGCACGTCGAGGCGCGCGTGTGGCAGGAAGCGGCGCAGCGCGTGGAGCGAGGGCGTCGCCAGCACCGTGTCGCCGATCGAGCGCAGGCGCACGACCAGCACGCGCTCGACACGCGACCAGTCCCAGCGCGCGGGCGCGAGCGGGCGCGGCGCGGCCACGCCTCCGTGCGACCCGTCCTCTGCGAGGACGACGCCCGCGAAGCCGTGCGGCTCAGTCTGTCTTCCGAGGCTCTTCATCCTCGACGGTCGCCTCTTCGACGATGAGCGCGGGGATGTCGTTGCGGACGGGGTAGACCCTGCGGCACTCCGTACACTTGATGCCGCTCGCGTCCGCCTTCAACACGACCTTCCCCTTACAGGCCGGGCAGACGACCCTGAACGTCTCGATGAAATCCGCCGTGATTGGCAACTCTTCCGGCTCCTCTCTGTGCGTAAACCGTGAACCGTGACAAGGATAAAGCCGCGAACCGTCAACCGTAAACCGTGACCGGCGAAGACTCGGCTTTTTCTGGTCACGGTTGACGGCTCACGGTTCACGCTCATTCGGCCGCCCGTTTAAGGCTTCGTTTCCGACTCTGTTATTATAAACGCGTCCGGGCCGGAGCGCGCCTCACGGCGCAAGGTTCCTGCTCTGAAGTACCTCGCGACGGAGTTTGAAGGGTTGTCACTGGAGTTCGCCATTGAGTACCCGTGCGCGCTGCGCGCGCGCTACGACGAGGAGCACCTGCGCGCCTGGGGGCGGCTCGGGAGTCTCCACACGCGCCTAACGACGGGCGAGCACCTCGCGCCGTCGGAGGAGAAGGTGCGCTTCGTCGAGCGCGCCGCCGACGAGATCGAGCGCATGAAGGCCGAGACGGTCATCTGCGCCCGCTGCCCCGCGCGCCTGCCCACGGAGGCGGCCGGCGAGGGCGAGCCCGTCGGCTGTCTGGGCCGCGTCACCTACCCCGTCGAGGCGCAGTTCGAGAAGTTCCTCGCCGACCGCGTCCAACTGGCGTTCGACACCGTGGACGAGCCGGACTGGCCGCGGCTGCTCAAGGTGCTGCTCGACAAAGACTCGCCCTTCGACGGCGAGGGCACGAAGTCCCTGCGCGCGGTGACGACCTCGAACGGGCTCCGCTTCTTCGAGCTGCGCCTGCCGATCAGCCTCGCGCGCCAGGGCTCGCACCTGACGACCGACCACCTCTTCGACGCGCTCGCCGGCTTCACCTCCGAGGACGCCGCGCGCACCACCTACACGCGCGAGCTGCCGCTCTCGGCCGCCGCCGACTACTACGACTTCCTCGACATGGTGCTGCGCCTCGACCTCTCCGAGGCCGAGCGCCAGCGCATCCGCACGCGCAGCCGCAACTACCAACAGTTCCTCCGCCTCCTCGCCGCCCTCGAAGTCGCCGAGTCTCTCCGCGCGCGGGTCTTGATGGACTGAGAAGGAAGTGATGAGGACTGAGGACTGAGCGGAAGCACGGGCCTTGTTTCTCACTCAATCCTCAGTCCTCATCAAGTCTCTCCCCCTTCTCCTCGTCCATCTGCCGCAGCGTGTCGAGGATGAGGTTGGTGTTGGAGGGCGCCTGGATGCGGACGGGGAATTCGTTCAGTGACCTGGTGAAGTCGAAGCCGCCGGAGGTGACTTCGACGAGGAGGCGGAAGGCGAGGGTGCCGCGCGCCTCCTCGCACTCGGCGTCCACGATGCGGCCGTCGTTGAAGAGGACGCGCCCGCGGCGCGCGGGGCCTTCGATGGCGAGCGCGCCCGTCAGGCGCGAGTTCTCCAGGACCTGCACGGCGTCGAAGATGTTGACGGTCGAGAGGTCGCCGGCGAAGGTGACGGGGCGCGGGGCCGCCGCGGGCGGCGGCGCCTGCGGGGCGGGCGCGTGATGGAGGTCGGGGCGGCGCGCGCGGCGGATGGCTTCGAGCCCCGGCGCGATGTTGAGGCGCGGGTCGATGTGCTTGGCTTCGAGCAGACGTTCGTGCGCCGAGTCGAAGTTCTCGCGCGCGATGTAGAGGTTGACGAGCACGAGGCACTGGCGCGCGGCCTCCTCCTCAAGGCCGTTCGAGAAGGCGACCTCGCGCAGCTTCTCGCGCAGGACGATGGAGCGCGGCCAGTGGGCGATGGCCTCCTGGAGACGTTCGACGGCGCGCTGCGGCGCCTTGTACTTGACGAAGAGGTCTGCGTCGAGCAGCGCCGCCTCGACGCTCTCCTCCAGACTCTTCCGTGTCTCGCGCTCTTTCTCTTTCTCTTTCATCTCGTCAAATCGTCGGACGCCCGCTAACTTCCCGCCCGCCGAGTTTATCACAGCGACCATCCGGCGCAGTCCCGACACGATTTCGTATAAATGCCGCGCCGCACATAGGCGAAATGCGGCACGCCTTCTGTGCGGGCGCGTACCTCCACGCCGCACACCTCAACCTGTCTCTTAAACGCCGACCCCTAAATTAACTTTTTTCGATGCCCGCGCAGTACGCTTCCGCGCGCCGCGGCGGCACACGCGCCCGCCTGTTGCACGCGGGAAACATGGCACGGCACGTGCTCAACAAAGTGCGCCCGTCAGCCCCCGACAAAGAGCCCGGAGCCGCATCTAAGGACCGCGGAAGAGGCCCGTCCCAGTTGCCCGAAGCAGAAAGGGTTTTGCTGATGAGTATTTTGTCGGTACATGACGAGTTGTCGCTGGAGACTTTGACGCCGACGCTGCGGCTGGTCAGCGCGGACTGGGACGCGGGCGTCCGCCGGCTCTGCGCGGGCCTGCGCGCCGAAGGGTCGCGGCATCGAGAGGGCGACGGCGTGCGTGCGCTCGTGATGCGTCTGAAGCGGACGCGCCCCTCGACCTACACGCACTGCGTCCGCACCGCGCGGTTCGCGCGGAGGGTCGGCGTCGCCTTCGGCTTCGACGAGCCGCGGCTGCGCCAGCTCTCTCTGACGGCGATGATGCACGACATCGGCAAGATCCTCGTCCCCGAGCGGATACTCTCGCGGCCGCGGAAGCCCACGCGCTTCGAGCGGTTCGTGCTGAACATGCACCCGAACTTCGGCGCGCTGCTCTCGTCCTACTACGGGCTGACGCCCGAGCTGCGCATACGCACGCAGCACCACCACGAGCGCTGGGACGGGCGCGGCTACCCGCACCGCCTCGGCGGCGAAGACATCCCTTTGATGGCGCGCGTCGTCCAAGTGGCGGACACCTTCGACGCGATGGTAGAGCAGCGCGAGTACAACACGCCGCGCACCCTCGGCGAGGCCGTCGCCGAGCTGCGGCGGGAGTCGCGCACGCAGTTCGACCCGCGCGTGGTCGAAGCTTTCCTCGACACTCTCCCGAAGGAGTGAACGACCCGTGAACAACTGGATGAGGCGCCGCATCGAGCGCTCACGCGCCCGCTGCGAGAAGGCCGCGACGAACCACAGGCCCGACAAGGAACAGGGGGCGGATAAGCAGCCCAAGCTGACCGCCCTCGCCCCGTCCGAGCATCCCGAGAAGGGCGGCTGACCCGAGCCGCCCTTCCGTGCGATTCCTCACACCGCCGCGGGCGGTTGCACGCCCGCCCGGAATTTGCTATACCAACTCGCCCCCTCCGATAGGTTTTAGATTACTGGTATCTTCTTTCGGTGCTCACACCACAGGCAATAGAGTCGCCCTGACTCTTCAAACCGCAACCGAGGTCTACCCTCGCACCACACTATCCGGAGGAGTCTGAATGAAACGTAAACTGGTCTTCGCCTTTTCCCTCGCCGCACTGGTTGCGACGCTCACCATCGGCAGTTCCCAAGCCCAAAACCCTTCCGACGAAGCTTTCGACCACGCCAACGAGAACGCCGCCTTCATGCAATGCGGCACCAAAGAGCCCACCGAGAATGAGAAGAAGCTGATCGAGAAGAACTCGCGGAAGTTGCGCGACATGAGGGTCGCCGCCAACTCCGCGGCGGCGCTGGAGCGCTCGGCCGGCTCCGTCACGATCAACGTCTACTTCCACGTCATCACCAACAAGAAGAACGTGGGCAACGTCTCGGACGCGGCGATCGCCAACCAGATCAAAGTCCTCAACGACGCCTACGCGGGCGTCACCGGCGGGGCCAACACGCCCTTCCGCTTCCAGCTCGCCGGCACCGACCGCACGAAGAACGATAAGTATTACACGGCGGTCATCGGGTCGCGGGCCGAGCGCGACATGAAGAACGCCCTGCACAGGGGCGACGCCTCCGACCTCAACTTCTACACCAACGGCATGGGTCAGGGCCTGCTCGGCTGGGCCACCTTCCCGTGGGAGTACGCGGGCGCGCCGACGATGGACGGCGTCGTCTGCCACTTCGCCACCCTGCCCGGCGGCACCTACGCGCCGTACAACCTCGGCGACACGGCGACGCACGAGGTCGGCCACTGGCTGGGGCTCTACCACACGTTCCAGGGCGGCTGCACGGTGACGAACGACGAGGTGGCGGACACCAACGCGCAGGCTTCGTCCACGAGCGGCTGCCCCGTCGGCCGCGACTCCTGCCAGATCGACGGCCCCGGCCGGCTCGACCCCATCGAGAACTTCATGGACTACAGCACCGACTCGTGCATGTACCTGTTCACGTCGGGGCAGTCCGTCCGCATGGACGACAAGCACGCGGTCTACAGGTTCTAAACGGAGCGGCGACACGCCCCTCTACTCTTCGGGTTAAGGAAGGGCGCTCGCTCGCGGGCGCCCTTTTTCATTAGAATGGCATCGAAGACGTTATGAACTATCTCTCGTCGGGCGTCGCGTCCGTGTTACTGGCCACGCTCTTCGCCTGCGGCGCGGGCGCGCGCAGTCAGGCGGACTCCGCCGCAGCCATGAGAAGTCAGCAGAACCAGCCGCCCCCCGCGCCGCGCGCCGCGCCGACGCCCCGACCGGACGGCGTCCGGCTCGTCACGGTCGAAGAGCTGAACCGCCTCGTCGAGCAGGGCGGCGCGGTCGCGCTCGACGTGCGCGGCAGCGTGGAGTTCGAGATGGGGCACATCCGGGGGGCGCGCTTGATGCCCCTCGGGCTCATCGCGGGCCGCGCGTCGGAGCTGCCGAAGGACAAGTTGATAGTGCCTTACTGCGCCTGCTCGGCGGAGCAGCTCAGCGTCCGCGCGGTGCAGGAGTTGAAGAAGCAGGGCTTCGAGAACGTGGCGGCGCTCTTCGGCGGCTGGGACGCGTGGGTGCAGGAGCGGCTGCCCGTCGAAGCCACTAACAACGTCATGGACAACGCCATGCCTAACACGGTGGAGACGCCATCCCCCGCCGGCGGCGAAGCGGGCGGACAGCGCGGCGGGCGCGTGGCCCCGCCCCCGGGACTCAAGTGCGGCCTCGACGACCTCACGCTCTACGACGGCGAGGTCGTCAAGTACGAGCGGAAGCCCGGCAGCACCCACCTGCGCATCGAGACCAACTTCGACACGACGGAAGAGGTGACGCTCAAACACCCCGGGACGGATGACCCTTCGAGTCTCTTCCTCATCAACACCGAGCCGTTCAAGCCCTCCGACTGGAAGAAGATCGAGAAGGCCAAAAGCAGGCTCCGCCCCGGCATGCGCGCCAACGTCTGGGTCTGCGTCGGCGACCCTTCGATTCAACCCGTCGTAGACTGGCGACCCGACGACACCGGCGCCAACCCGCGCAGCAGATAGACCGCCGCCCGAGCCCTCACCCTCCTCTCAAAAATCGAGACGCACGCCGACCCGCAACGACCGCGGGCGGAGCGTCCGCGTCGGCACGAGGAAGGTGTCGGCGAAGGCGCGTCGCTGCTCTTCGGTCGCGTCGGGGCGGAGTGCGCTGAAATTTATAAATTCAGCGCCGAAGGCGTAGACGGTCCGGTTGAGCAGGTTGTCGGCCTCGATGGTCGGGCGCAGGCGCGCGCGTTCCGAGAGGCGGAACTCGCGGCCGACGCTCAGGTCGAAGGCGAAGAGGGCGGGGCCCATGCCGGCGTTGCGCGGGAGGTCGCCGGTGCGTCCTATGGTCGGGAGCTTGAAGGCTTCGGGCAGGCGCGGGTCGAGCGGCTCGCCCGGCCGCCGCCAGCGGATGAGACGCGGGTCGCCCTCGAACGAGGGGCGGTCGTTGCCCACGTCGTCGAGGTTGCGGTCGGCCCCGCCGAGGCTCAGGTTGAAGGGCGCGCCCGAGGCGAGCCGCAGCACGGAAGCGAAGCGCAACCGCCCCAACGCGCGCGGCGCGTCGAGCGTGGCGGAGAGGACGAAGCGTTGGCGCCGGTCGAGCAGGCTGCGCGCGCGCTCAGCACGGAAGTCGCCGACGCGGAGCGCGCTCGAAGTGTTGACGACGCCGTCGTCGATCAGACGCGACAGCGTGTAGGCCGCGCGCAGAGAGCCGCCGGCCCCTCGCTCCGAGAGCCGGAACCTGCGACGCGCCTCGACGTTGAGACCGTGGTAGAAGCTGTTCCCAATCGACGCGAGCTGCTCGATCTGCACGCGCGCCGGGTCGGGCCGCAGCGGTCGGAGCGCGGCGAGCGCGGCGTCAAGCGTCGCGTTCGAGCCGACGCTGTTCAAGTTAAAGACCGTAACGGGCACGCCGAACTCGACCGTGCGCGCGATGTTGCCCGCGTCCGAAGGCGCGAGCGTGAAGCGGACAAGCTCGCCCGCCGTCGAAGCGCCGTAGACGGGTCGCGCGCCGCCCGCGTCGCGGAAGTTCGCGAAGTCGCGCGTGAGAAGGTATTCGGCGAAGTCCTTGAAGCCGGACGGGAGTCGCGGGGCGTTGGCGTTAAATTCTCGCCACAGATGGAGGCCGCGGTTGAAGGTGTAGTTGGCCTCGACGACGAAGCCGCGGCCCAGCTCACGCTCAACGCCGACGTTGGCCTGATAGCTCTCCGGAATTTTTATGTCCGGGTCGAGGCGCCGCGAGAAGTCTGTGAGGCGCGCGCCGAAGTCGCGGACGAGCGGCGAGTCGGCCGCGAGCGCCGCCGGGAAGCGGAGGTTGGCGTCGATGAAGGCGCGGCGCTCCGAAGAAGGTAAGTTGTTCGTGTCGAACTCGACGACGGAGCGGCCGAGCGTGAAGTCGTCGATGGTGCGCAACAGGGCGCGGTTGTAGAAGACGCCGACGCCGAGACGCACGACCGTCTTCCCCTTGCCCGTCGGGTCGAGGGCGAGGCCGAGTCGCGGGCCGAAGTTGTCGCGGTCGTCGAGCACGCTCTCGCGCTCGTAGCGCAGGCCGGCCGTGAGCGTGAGGCGCGGCGCGGGGTGCCACTCGCCCTGGAGGAAGAGGCCGGCGTATGTGTTCCGCTGAGCGGACTCGGCGCCGAAGCGCTGCCGGAAGCGCGCGGGCGCGTCGCTCAGGAAGTCGCCCGCGCTCGCGAAGCTGTACGTGCCGGTCGCGTCCGCGAGGTCTCTGTAGACCGAGCGGACGCGCTGCACGTCCGCCCCGAGTTTGAAGGTGTGCGCGCCGCGGACGACGGTCAAAGTCTCTTGAAGTTGGAAGCGCGTCTCGGCGCGGTCGGTCGCGCCGGAGTTCGAGGAGCCGGCGACGAGCGTCCCCGACTGTGCGGAGAGCGGGTCGTCAATCGTGATGAGCACGACGGGGCGCGCCTCGCCCGCCTGCGTCGAGGGGCGCAGGCGCGAGACCTGTGCGCGTATTTGGTTGACGGCGGAAGGCGTGAGCACGAGGTTGTCCGTGTAGGCGAGCGCGTCCGTGTCGCGCCTGCGCCCTTGCAGGCCGTCGGCGAGGCGCGAGCCGCCGCCGAACTGGCGCAGGTTCTCCGAGCGGCCGAGTTGGAAGAGAAACGCGCCGCTGTGCCCTTCCGAGTAGTCGTGGTCGAGCCGCGCCGTGAAGGCCGTGGAGCGCTGCGGCGTCGAGACGCGCTCGATGAACGGCGCGAGTTCCGCGGGAGAGTGAGGCGCCGTGGCTTCCGACTCGAAGCGGCGACCGGCGAGCGTGGTCGGGCGCGGGAGCGGGAACGAGGTGTTCTGCTCGACGGGCACGAGCACGTCTATCAGCGTCGAGTCGAGCACTTGCTCGCGCTCGTAGGCGACGAAGAAGAAGGTGCGGCCGCGGCCGTCGTAGACGTTGGGGAGGCGCACGGGGCCGCCGAGCGAGAAGCTCGGGCGGTGCTCCTGAAGCGGCAGACGTTTGAGTCCGCGCCGGTTGTTGTTCCAGGTGTTCGCGTTCAGCGACTCGTCCCTGAAGAAGTAGGAGAGGCGGCCTTTCAAATCGTTAGAGCCGGGGCGCGTGCGGAGGTTGACGCGGCCGCCGGAGGCGCGGCCGTACTCGGCGGAGAACTGGTTGGTGACGACCTGCACCTCTTCGACCGCGTCGAGCGGCGGCCGGAAGCGCTCGCGGGCGGCGCGGTCGTCGTTGTCGTCGAGCCCGTCGATGGTGACGTTGTTCGAGTAGGCCGGGCCGCCCGCGAGCGCGAACGTGCCGGCCTCTTCGGGCGCCTCCGCCGCGCGCCGCGCGTGGCCCGAGCCGTCGCGGTCTTCGGCGGCGTCGCGCGTCGAAAGCGGCTCTTCGGTGACGCCGCCGAGCAGGAAGACGAAGTCGAGCGGCGAGCGCGTGAAGAGGGGCAGCCGCTCCAACTCCGCGCGCGCGACCGTGCCGCCCGCGACCGTGCGCGTCGTGTCGATGGCGGGCGCGCCCGCCTCGCTCACCACCGTCTGCTCCGCCGAGAGCGCCGCCGGGCGCAGCACAAAGTCGAGGCGCGCGGACTCTCCGGCGAGCGTGAAGAGTTCCCTCCGCTCCGCGGCGGCGAAGCCCGCGCGCTCGGCGCGCAGCGTGTAGGCGCCGGGCTGAAGCTCGACCAGACGGTAACGCCCTTCCCCGTCGGTCGTGGCCGCGCGCTCGGCGCCCGTCGCGACGAGGCGCGCCGTGACCCGCGCGCCGGGGATGACGGCGCCGCGCTCGTCTGAGACGACGCCGGAGAAGGTCACGTCGTCAAGGTCCTGCGCGGGCGCAGTCGTCGAAAGGGAGATGATGAGCATGATGCTGCTGAGAATCAGACTGAAGCGGAAATGAGCGAGGCAGGTGCGGAAGGCGGAGGCGTGGCCGTTCATCTGTTCTTCTCCCGGCGGCGCCCCGCGAACGGCATGGCGGTGGAGTCTCAGGCGCGCGGATGAGCCCGAGCCCCGCGTGCGGGCGCTCAGGCTGAAGCTGTTTGTAACTTGAAGGCGCCACCTGGCGGGGTGAGGCGTTAACGCTGTGTGTCGGCGGTCGCGCACTCTATCACCGGGGAATGACGCGCGCAAGTCAATTTACTTCGATTACATACCTTGAACTCTCTTCCTGGCCCATTCCGAATGTATGAGTGGTCAAAAGGGGAATTCATTGACAATGACTTTGCCTAGGAGTAGAAGTTCTGACGCGTTGACAAAATTTGCCGCGGCCTCGTAAGCGGTGTAATTTCCTAACACTCTCGTTCAGCCACCTCAAAGGAGATTCTCATGAGCCCTCTCGCTCAGTTGAGTTTGCTAGTAGCTTTCTTATCACTACTTACGCTTTCCACTCTTTTTAGTAGAACTTCCGGTCAGGTAGATGAGGCTCAAGACAGGATAATTGACAAACAAGCGTTCGCCAGTGAGCCTGTCAAAATACGTGCGATCAAAACCAAAAGGAATGGCGCCATTAAGGAAATAGTCGCCGGTAAAAAGTTCAACGACACAGACAACTGGCTGAAGGGACTAACCGTTCAGGTTGAGAATATATCCGGCAAGAACATTAACTTTGTCAGTGTGCTGGTCGTTCACGCGAGAGATAAAACAGAAGATTCAAACGGAGCCCCCTTCGGAGATTTTATCTCCTACGGCGTGAGTCCATTTCAAAAGCCTTCGGCTCCCGCCCAGATGCAAGTTATCCCGCCCGGTGGCTCCGTCGAGCTTATCCTAAGCGAGAGTGCTTACGATGAAAATAGACTTGCACTAAAGAACCTGAAGTACAAAAAAAGCGTGAGTAAAATTGACCTGTCTGTGGAGGAAGTTGGGTTTGAAGATGGTACGGCGTGGAGCAAAGGACAGTATTGGCGCCCTGACCCAAGCAATCCTGGTCAGTGGCTCCCGTTTGAGCAAAATGCAGGAAAGTCACCCATGGTGAAGCCCTTCCTTCGCAAAGCATCGTTCAATCCATCGGCTAGCTCTCAGCAGCCGGTCTGTAACCGCCGACCCAGCCAGCCCTTTTACGTGTACTGTTCGGACACCTGCGTGGCTAGGGATTTTGACATGTATGAATACGAAGGATTTGGAGAACGCGCGGCGAATAGACGACTTAACCTTAAATGTACGAATAGGCATAGTGAAGGTTTTTGTGATCCGGTAATTCAAATGGAAGTCGAAAGCCCGATTCCTTGTCCGACGCCCACACCCACACCCACGCCGACGCCGGAAGTCGGTGGCGGCTGTACCCCCAGCCCTTGGATCGCGGCATGGTGCGACGATTATAACTACCTGACCTGCCACTGTGACGGAACTATTAATAAGTCTCCTGTCCTAATAGACATCAACGGCGATGGTTTCGCCCTCACCGACGCAGAGGGTGGCGTTAGCTTCGACATAGTAGCGGCCGGCGTGCGCGTCCCGCTCTCTTGGACGACGGCTGGCTCGGACGATGCATGGCTCGCGCTCGACCGTAACGGCAACGGCGCGATTGATAACGGGCAAGAGTTGTTTGGCAACTTTACTCCACAGCCAGTCCCGCCCCCAGGGCAGGAGCGTAACGGGTTTCGCGCATTGGCCGAATACGATAAGGCATCCGGCGGCGGCAACTCCGACGGCGTGATAGATAGGCGGGACAGCATCTACGATTCGCTCCGCCTGTGGCAGGACACAAACCACAACGGTATCTCGGAGCCCGAAGAGTTGCACACGTTGCGAGAACTCGGGCTGCGGACGGTGGAACTTGATTACAAGGAGTCGAAGCGCACCGACCGCTACGGCAACCGGTTCCGCTACCGCGCCAAGGTGAAAGACGCACGCGGCGCTCAGGTCGGTCGCTGGGCCTGGGACGTGTTCCTCGTCGCCGAGCAATAACAGCCAATAGCTGGCTGCCACAAGTAAGCCACGCCATCCAGCGGTCGCCCGGTAAGACTCATGCCGGGCGACTATTTCTTTATGTCAACCCGTGGCGCGCTGAAAGTTCACGTGTACATACAAGATTTCTGTATGTAGACGCTCGTCAGCCGCATAAACACTGGCGCTTGTCTCATACACATACAAAATTCAGGAATATAAATTGGGGAGCGGCTCTTCGGTGACGCCGCCGAGCAGGAAGACGAAGTCGAGCGGCGAGCGCGTGAAGAGGGGCAGCCGCTCCAACTCCGCGCGCGCGACCGTGCCGCCCGCGACCGTGCGCGTCGTGTCGATGGCGGGCGCGCCCGCCTCGCTCACCACCGTCTGCTCCGCCGAGAGCGCCGCCGGGCGCAGCACAAAGTCGAGGCGCGCGGACTCTCCGGCGAGCGTGAAGAGTTCCCTCCGCTCCGCGGCGGCGAAGCCCGCGCGCTCCGCCCGCAGCGTGTAGGCGCCGGGCTGAAGCTCGACCAGGCGGTAACGCCCTTCCCCGTCGGTCGTGGCCGCGCGCTCGGCGCCGGTCGCGACGAGACGCGCCGTGACCCGCGCGTCGGGGATGACCGCGCCGCGCTCGTCCGAGACGACGCCGGAGAAGGAAACGTCGTCGAGGTCTTGCGCACGCGCGGTTGTCGCAAGAGAGATGATGAGCATGACGCTGTGGAAAATCGGGATGAGTGTGCGGAAGGCGTGGCCGTTCATGTGTGCTTCTCCGGGCGGTGCCCCTTGAACGGCATGGCGGTGAAGTCTCGGGCGCCCCGGTAAAGTCTGAGAGCCTTGGTCGGAGGCCCGGGCTAAATTTCTATCTGTGAATTGCAGGCGCCACCTGGCGGGGTGAGGCGTCGGCTTGTGTGTCGGTGGTCGCGCACTCTACCACCGGCGCGTCGCTCGCACAAGTCGATTTATTCGTCGCTTATCGTCGGACGCGGGTATGTGCGGGGCGGCGTGCGGCGACGGCCGAGGGGGAGATAACGCCCGCTGTTATTGGACGAACACTGGCGGAGATTTCGTTGACAAAGTTACTGGCATGAGAGTAGAAGGTCGGTACGCTGACGAAATTGGCTACTGCTTCCCGCCGGTGTGGCTTCCCCCCGAGCTTTTACCTCGACGCTCGGAACGTAGTCTCTTGTTGACGAGGACGCGCGATAAATCCTTGTCAACCTTATGTCCTCAAAATAAGGAGACGAGCCATAAAGCACCTGAAAGTTATCACCTCCAACGTCGTCATATTTACCCTCCTCACGTCGTGTCTGGTATTGGTCTCGGCCGCGGGAATCTTCAGGGGTACCTTCACCCAATCGGGCAACGAGAGGTCGGGCGACGAGAGGAAGGTCAACGTACGCCGCTTCAACCGAATGCCTCTGGATGTTAAGGAGGTGAGGAACCTACAGAAGGAGGGGAACTTCCTCCGCGACCTGGAGATCGAAGTCAGGAACGTCTCCCGCTCGCCGATATACTACATCTCTCTGACGCTTGAGTTCCCGGACGTACCCGCGCCGACCCCGACGCCGAGACCCGACAACGGATTCATCCCGGCGTCAGTGACCGGATTCAGCATCACGTACGGAGCAGACCGGCTCATGGACGTAAAGCAGTTGGCGGGGCCTGACGACGTACCTCTCAAGCCCGGCGAGACTTACGTCTTTAAGGTTCCCGAGGCCAGGGTGATGGGTTTTGAATCCATGAACAGGCAGATGAATCTGCCCCCCCACGCCTGGAAAAGGATCGAAGTATCGTTCAACATCATCAGCCTCGGCGACGGCACCGGGTGGGAAGCCGGGCAGAGGATGTTGTACTCCAAAAAAAAGAGTAGTGGCGAAGGTCTGTAAGCCACCTACCGGGTCGCCGCCTTCTTATCTCGAAAGAACAATCAAACCGTAACACCCCGCGCGGGCGGAGGTCTTAAAGTAGTCTGCTTTGCGAGGCTTTCGCACTCTTCTCTCTCTCCGCGCGGTGGCGTGCCCGCCGCATCATCCCAATTACAGATGGAGTTCGACAATGAGCATTAAAGTGATTCGGGCGACAAGATTATTAACCGCGGCCTTCGGCCTCGCGCTGGCGCTGGCCGCGCCGGCCGCGGCGCAGGTGGGCTCCCAGCCTTCAAACAACCGTTCCCTCGCGAACGTCAACACGCGTCCCGTCCCCGTCGGCGCCAAAGTGAAGTTCCGCGGCGTCATCGTCCGCCGCGACGCCGACACCTTCATCGTCCGCGACGCGAGCCGCACCGACACGCAGGTGCTTCTGACCGACGAGACGAGCATCAAGACGAAGGGCGGGTTCCTCAGGAGCGGCAAGCGGTATCCCGTCACCGACCTCCTGACCGGCCTCATCGTCGAGGTCGAGGGGCGCGGCGACCGGCAGGGTCAGCTCGTCGCCGACAAGATCAGATTCAACGAGTCGGACATGAGGGCCGCCATCACGACCGAGACGCGCGTCGGCCCCGTCGAGGAGAACCAGATTCGCCTGGCGGGCCAGATAGACGAGTTGGGCGCCGTCGCCGACGAGGCCCGGCGCGAGGCGGCCGCGGCGCAGGAGACGGCCAACCTCGCCAACGAGCGCATCTCGTCGCTCGACGACTACGACGTGCAGGACGAGGCCATCGTCAACTTCGCCCTCAACAGCGCGGTGCTCTCTGCGGAGGCGCGCCGGCAGTTGGACGAGCTGGCGACGAAGGCCACGTCGGCGCGCGGGTTCGTCATCGAGGTCTCGGGGCACGCCGACGCGACGGGCAGCGCGGCGCGTAACTTCCAGCTCAGCCAGCGGCGCGCCGAGGCGGTCGTGCAATATCTCGCCGTCAACCATCACGTCCCCATGCGCCGCTTCATCACGCCGATGGGCTACGGCAAGACGGCGTCCGTCGCCGACAACACGACCGCCGCGGGGCGCGCGCAGAACCGGCGCGTCGAGGTCAAGGTGCTCGTCAATCGCGGCATGATGCGGACGGCGCCCGTCAGCTCCGCGCGCAACCCGTAAGGCGAGTTTTGAGAGTTTGAAATTTCAAATCTGAAATTTCAGATGAAAGGCAAAGGGTCGGGCCGGACGCGATGCTCTCGCGTCCGGCCCGACCCTTTGTGTGTAGAGCCGCCGCGAGACTACTTGTCGCGGCGGTCGATGTCGATGTCGTCGCGCCCGGTGGCGGTGGCGCGGCGGACCCGGGTGCCGCCGGTCTCTTCCACGTCCACGTCGGTGCTGCGGACGGTGTCGCGGACGGTCTCGGTGCGCTCGGCGACCTCCTTGTTGATGGCGACCTCTTCGACGACGCGCGCCGTCTTATCGACGACCGCCTCCTCGCTCCGCTCGCGCAGCTCGAACGTGCCCTCGCGGAAGGCGTTCAGGTCGGCCTCCGAGACGGGACGGTTGACGGGCCGGCGCTCGACGCTGACGCGCTCCTCGCGGAGACGCACGGCCTCCTCGACGGGACGCTCGACGACGCGCGTGCGGACGCGGACGCCGCCGCCCTCGACCTCGCGCTTGCCGACGCGCAGCTCCTCCTCGATGACGGGGATGCGCGCCTCGCCGCCCTCTGCGAGGTCGGCGCGATTCGTCTCGACGTTGTCCGTGCCGACGTAAGCGGCCTGACGATGCGTCTCGCCGCGCTCGTCCACTTCGCCGCCGAAGCGGTTGAGGATGGCCTCGGCGCGGTCGGCCGCCTCGTCCGTCTCGCAGTCCACGGTGACGACCGTGCCGCCGCGGCCGACGGCCTCCGAGTAGTGGCTCGCGTACTCGTCGTCGTCGCCGAAGAGGCGCGAGAAGAAGTTGCCGATCTTGTCGCCGACGCCCTCGTCGTCGCGGGATGAATCGGTACGGTATGATTCCGAGCCCTCGTAGTTCGTCTCGTCGCGCGACGTGATGCCGATGTCTTCGCGCGAGATGCCGTTCTCGACCAACTCCAACACGGCGCGCTGCGCCTCGCGGTACTCGTCGAACAGTCCTACTATCGTCTTCGTCATTCACTTCCCCCTTATTCTGATGCCTGTGGTTTAGGTGAGACCCGGCCGGAGAGAGACGTGGCCGGGCGCCTTCGGTTAGCTGTGCGGCGCGGCGTGACTTCGCAAGCCGCCTCCGTCTGACTCGTCCGCGTCGGGGCGCGCGGCGTCCGGGCCCGCGCGCTCGACGGAGACCTCTTCGCTCAGCAGCTTGACGCGCTGCGGCCGCCGCTCCTCGGTCTGTCTGCGTGTGATGCGCAGCTCCTCGCGCACCACCAGCCGCTTCTCGACGACGAGCACCTCTTCGAGCACGGGCACGATGAGCGTCTCGCCCTCGTGGCGCGGGCCGACGGGGCCGTCCACGAACTCGTCGATGCGCACGCGCTCCACGTCGTACTCCTCGCGCATGAGCGGCTCGTCCACGACCTCTTCGTGCTCGTGTACGGTCTTCGTCACGCGCACGCGGCCCGTTTCGACGACGCGCTTGCCGACGCGCAACTCTTCCTCCATGACCGGCACGACGGCGACGGGCGTCTGACCATCTGCCGCCGCGGCGGCGAGTTCTTCAAAGCTGCCGCGGAAGATGAGCGTGCCGTGCTCCTGCCGTTCGAGCACGCCCGGCGGGAGCCAAAGCCTGCGGCCGTCTCCGAGCAGCACGCGCGCGCGCCCTTCGCCGTCAACGCCGCCGGCGCTCGCCTCAAGGGTGCCGCGCACCCCTTCGGCGTCGAACACGACTTCGTTCTCGCCCTCCGTCATCCTTCTACTTCGCGTACGTATGATTTGAACCCTTTCGATTAAGCCTCGGGAGTTCCCAAGCAACGCGCATACCTCTCGCGTCCCGCGCGCCGTTCGCGGGATAGACGGCCCGCCACGCACGCACGCACGGACACGAAGGCGTCGCCGGGGCGCGAAACGGTACAGTGTGTATTTATTGAGGTACTGAGGGAGGACGCGCGGGACTATCGTTTAAGTTTCGTCGGCCGTGCGTGCGAGTTCGAGTTCCATGTCGAGGCGTTGGAAAGAGTCGCGCGCCTCCGCGAGGAGCTGTCGGCCGCGCTCGGCGTCGCCCCGCGCCAGCTCGTGACGCGCCCAGTCGCGCAGGGTGCGCGCGCGCTCGGCCTCCATCTGGATGCGCGCGAAGATGGAGAGGCTCTGCGAGAAGCACGCGGCCGCGGCGCGCGCCTCGCCGCCCACTTCGACGGAAGAGTTCGAGCCCGAGGCGACGAGGCCGAGCACGCGCCAAGCCTCCGCGAGGTGCTCGTGATTCTCGATCTCGCGGCCGAGTTCGAGCGCGCGCAGCGCCGCACCTTGCGCCTCCGCCAGCCGCCCGCGGCCGAGCAGCGCCTCGGCCAGAAAGCGGTAGTTCTCGGACAGCCCGACGTAGCCCGCGGCCGTCGCCAGCTCTATCGTCTGGCGCAGGTCCGACTCGGCCTCTTCGTGTTCGCCGAGCCCCACGCGCGCGGCGCCGAGGTTCGAGAGGTAGAGTATCTCGCCGTTGCGGTTGCCGATCTCGCGCGCGATCTGGAGCGCCTCGCTGTAGCGCGCGAAGGCCACGGGGTAGTCGCCGCGCAGCCGCGCCGTCTCGCCCAGAGAGTTGAGCAGGTTGCCGACGTAGCGTCGGTCGGCCAGCTCGCGGTAGAGCCCCAGCGAGAGCGATTTGAACTCCTCGGCCTGCTGGAACTGGCCGAGCATGTGGTAGGCCATCCCCAGCGACTTCAGGCACTCGGCGCGCACGCGCCGCCCCTCGTCGCCCAGCCCGTCCACGAGCGCGAGCGCGCGGTCGGCCAGCATCATCGCCGCGCGCGCGTCGCCGAGCCGCGAACAGACCTGACTCTGTAGGTTGAGCGCGCGCGCGAACTCCACCCCCGCGGCGGGGCCGCCCGCGCCGGCCGCGCGCGCGAGCATCTCGGCGCGCTGCGTGCTCTCGAAGCAGGCGCGGTTGTCGCCCTGGCTGCTCTGCACGAGCGCGATCTCGTTCCACGCGCGCGCCTGCGCGGGCGCCGACTGCAAAGCCTCGGCCGCGGCGCGCATCTCCCTGTAAGCCTCGACCGCCTCGGAGTAGCGCGCCTGCACGCGCAGGACTTCGCCGAGCCCCTCGTGCCACTCCATCCGCAGGGCGTTGAGCGCCAGCTCGTCTTCGGGCGGGGCGGCGGCGGCGGCGACGGCGGCGCCCGAGTTGAGGAAGCCGAGCGCCTTGCGGTAATAGCGGATGGCCGTCTCGGGCGCGTAGGTCTCGCGCGCCTGACGGCCGGCGCGGCCGTACCACTCGGCGGCGTCTTCCGAAGCGCCCGCGCGCTCGAAGTGCTCGGCGATGAGGCCCGCGTACTCGCCGACGCGGCCGCCGCTGTGACGCGTCAGCCAGTCGGCCGCGCGCCGGTGGTACTCGCGCCGCTCGCGCTTCAAGACGCTCTCGTAGGTCACGTCGCGCAGGAGCGCGTGCTTGAACGTGTACTCGCGCGTGCCGGCGAAGGCGGCGGCCTCGCGCCGGTAGACCAGCTCCTTGCCGCGGAGCGATTCGAGGACGAGCCCGACATCCATGTCGTCCGCCGGGGGCTGCCGGCGCGAGAAGGGCTCGCGCGTGGTCACGCGGCGGACGGGGGCGGTGACGCCCGCGCCGAGCTGCTCGACCGCGTCGTCCCAGAAGACGCGGCCGATGACCGACGCGCGTTGGAGGACGGTCTTCTCCTCCGGCGTCAAACGGTCGAGCCGCGCCTGAAGCACGCCCGTCAAAGTCGGCGGCACCTGCACCTCGCCCAATCGGGTCGCGTCCACGCTCCACACGTCCGAGCCCGGCACGATGACCCTCTGGTCGATGAGCATCTTGATTAGCTCTTCGACGTAGAAGGGGTTCCCCTCCGCGCCGCCGACGATCAGCTCGCGCAGCTCCGGGGGGACGCCGTGCGCGCGGCGCAGAATCTCTTCGACCAACTGGCGGCTCTCCTTCTTCGAGAGCGGCTGAAGGGTGAGACGCGTGTGGCGCTCGCGCCCCTCGCCCCAGGCGGGCCGCCGTTCGAGGAGGGCGGGGCGCGCGAGGCAGAGCAGCATCACGGGGTCGTGCGCGCAGTGGAGCGCGAGGTAGTCGATGAAGTCGAGCGAGCCGTCGTCGGCCCAGTGTATGTCGTCGAAGTAGAGCAGCGTGGGCAGCTCGCGCGACACGTCGGAGAAGAACTGCGCGGCGTAGCGGAAGGCGCGGTCGCGCACCTGGCGGGCGTCGTCGCGGATGCCCGAGACGTGCGGGCTCGCCGAGTAGTCGAAGCCGATGAGCTGCCCGATGAAGTGCGCGCGCATCAGCACTTCGGCCTCCGCGACGCCCTTGCACATCGAGAGCAGGCCGCGCTCCAGCTTCTCGCGCGCGACCTCCGGCGTGTCGCTGTCCTGTATCTCGAAGCGGAACGAGAAGAGGTCGCGCACGAGCGAATAAGGCAAGCCCTGATCGGACTCGCCCGCGCGCGCGTTGAAGACGTACCACACGTCGGGGAGCAGCTCGACCCAGTTGCTGAACTCGTAGAGCAGACGCGACTTGCCGAGGCCAGCGTCGGCGAGCACGGTGACGACCTGAAGCTCGGCGTCCTCGAAGACCGATTCGAGCGTGTCGGTCAGGCGGCGCAGCTCTGACTTGCGCCCGACCATGCGCGTCTCGACGCCCTCGACGCCGCGCGTCTGCACGCGGAAGGCGCGACGCTTGGCCCGCTGCACGTTGTAGAACTGGACGGGCTCCGAACGCCCGCCGGTCTGGATTGTGCCGGGCGGGAGCACGTCGAAGACGCCGCGGACGTGGCGGTATGTGTCGTGCGAGATGAGGACACCGCCGACGGGCGACTCCTGCTGCAAGCGCGACGCGAGCCGCACGGGGTCGCCCGTCACCGTCAACTCGCCCGTCGCCCCGACCTCGCCCAGGAGCACGAGCCCCGTGCTCACGCCCGCGCGCATGAGCCGCGCCTCCTCGCCCTCCTCAGCCTTCACGCCGACGCCGTGCGACTTACTCTTCGCGACGAAGGCGAAGAGCGCCGACTGCATGTCGAGCGCGGCGCGCACCGCGCGCTCCGGGTCGTCCTCGCGCGCGCCGCGGGCGCCCCACAGCGCGACGAACGTCTCGCCGACGCGCTTGGTCACCTCGCCGCCGTGCGCCTCGACGACCGAATCCACGAGCGGCCACAGCGAAGACATCAGCTCGCCCACGTCCTCGGCGTCCATCTCTTCGGTGAGCGCCACCAGCCCCTCGGCGAGGTCCGCGAAGAGGACGGTCAACTGCCGACGCTGTTCGGTAGTCTGGTACTTGCGCCCGGCGACACCCGCGGGCGACGGCGGACTCTCCATACTCCGGCTCTGCGCGGGGGCGGGGGCGGTCGCCGCGGCCGCCGGGGCGTCGAGCGTGTCGGCGCGCAGCTCCAACCGGCGCCCGACCCGCCTCAGCTCTTCGCGGAACTCCTTCGCCGACGCAAAGCGGTCTTCGCGCCGCTTCGCGAGAGCGCGCGCGATGAGCACGCCCGCGTCCGCGGGGACTTCCGAAGCGAGGTCTGTGGGCGAGGGCGGGTCGCCGTGCAGGATGGCGACGACGAGGTCGCCGAAGTTCTTCTCCTCGAACGGCGCGCGCCCCGTCAGCATCTCGTAGAGCACGCACCCCAGGCTCCACACGTCCGAGCGGCCGTCGAGTTCCTGCCCGCGCACCTGCTCGGGCGACATGTAGGCGGTCGTCCCCAGCACGACGCCCGAGGCCGTGTTGACGCGCGCGCTCGTCGGCGCCTCCGTGTCCACGGAGGGGGCGGGGGCGAGCTGCTTGGCGATGCCGAAGTCGAGCACCTTGACGTGCCCTTCCTCGTCGAGCATGACGTTCTCGGGCTTCACGTCGCGGTGAATGACGCCCGCGGCGTGCGCCTTCTGGAGCGCCCCGGCCACCTGCGCGCACACGTCGAGCGCCTCGGCGACGGGGAAGCGCCCCTCCCAAATCCGCTCGCGCAGCGTCTTCCCTTCGACGAACTCCGTGACGATGAAGAGGCGGCCGCGCTCCTCGCCGATCTCGTGGACGGTGATGATGTTCGGGTGGTTGAGGGCCGAGGCGGCGCGCGCCTCCTGCTCGAAGCGGCGCACCAGCTCCTCGTCGCGCGCGAAGTGCGCGGGCAGCAGTTTCAAGGCGACGCGGCGGCCGAGCCGCGCGTCCTTCGCCAGGTAGACGGTGCCCATCCCGCCCTCGCCGATCTTCTCAAGCACGCGGTAGGCGCCGAGCTTTGTGCGGCCCGGCACGACTTCGAGCGGCGTCTTCTGCTCGCCGCCCTTGCGCGCGCCCTTGCGCGCAGAGGGCCGCGCCGGAGAGGACTTCGCCGGAGACTTCGCCGCGGACGAATCGCGCGGGCGCGTCTTGAGCGGCGAGTCCGGCGCCGCCGGTTGTTCGCCCGTCCGGACGAGCGCGTCCACCTCGCGGCGCAGTTCCGCGTCGCCCGCGCAGGCCCCGGCGAGGTACGCTTCCCTGCGCGCCGGCGCGAGCCCCATCGCGTGTTCGTAGATGGTTCTGATCTGCTGAAGTCGCTCGGGCGTCATCGCCTGGGCCTCACCCGGAGGGATTGTCTGTGGCTTCTGCCGCGCCGTCTCGGCGGGTTCTATCGGCGAGCGCGCATTGTAGCACCCTGCCGCCGCGCCCGTTTGTCCAAACTAATTCCGAAAAAATATTTGCACGGCGCGAAACGTTTCGGCCGCGCGCGCCATATAAGTTTGAGAGCGCGCCGCCCCTCCCGCGCGCTTCACCTAACTCACCCCGCAATAAAGGGGCGGGGTTCCTCAAATAGAGCCCCGCCCCTTGCCTCACATCTACGATTCTCTTCAGCCGCGCGGATTCGTCTGCGCGCGGCGCCTGAGCACGGTGGCGCGCGAGGTCCGGACGAGCGCGCCCGCCTCCGGCGGCGGGGGCTCGGTCAGGTTCGAGAACTCCTCCGTGTGCGATTGCAGGTACGAGAAGAAGCGCTCGAACTCGCGCTGCATCGCGTCCATCTTCTCCCGCATGTTGAGGATGATCTCGACGCCCGCGAGGTTGACGCCGAGGTCGCGCGTCAGAGACAGGATGACTTCGAGCCGCGCCAGGTCCTCGTCGGTGTAAAGACGCGTGTTCCCCTCCGAGCGCGAAGGCTTCAACAACCCCTCGCGCTCGTAGAGCCTCAACGTCTGCGGGTGAATCTCGTACTGAGTCGCCACCGCGCTGATCGTATACGTCCCGCCCTTACGCCTTTTCATAAGCTGGTAAATGGTAAGTGGTAAATGGTAAATGGTGAGATAGGCGGCTGGCTCTATTCACTATTTACTGTTCACCATTCACTACTCAAGCCCCATCGCCACGCGCGGGTTCTCGGGGTTGAGCTGCGCGTAGCGCTTTAAGAGTTCCTTGGTCTCTTCGGAGATCACTTTGGGGAAGGTGACCTGGACTTCGACGAACTGGTCGCCGCGCGCCTGCGGGTTTCGCAAAGAAGGGATGCCGCGCTCGCGCATGCGGAACTGCGCGCCCGACTGTGTGCCGGGCGGAATCTTGAGCTGCGCCTTGCCCTCGATGGTCGGCACCTCGATCTTCGCGCCGAGCGCCGCCTCCGCAATCGTCACCGGCACCTTGACGTAGATGTTGTCGCCCTTGCGCGTAAAGTGCTTGTGCTTGCCGACGTTCGTGATGATGAAGAGGTCGCCCGCCGGTGCGCCCATGCGCCCGCCCTCGCCCTTGCCCGGTATCCTCACGCGCGAGCCCGTGTCCACGCCCGCCGGAATCCTGACCTTCACCGTCTCGGCCTTCGGCACCGTCCCCTTGCCGTTGCAGAGCGCACACGGCGGGCGACGTTTCCCGGCGCCGCCGCAGTCGGGGCACTCCTGCGCGAAGCGCATCCGCCCGCCCGCCTTCTGCACCTGGCCCGTGCCGTGGCAGGTCGTGCAGGTGACGGGGTTGCCGCCCGTGTCGCCCGCGCCGTTGCAGCGCGTGCACTGCTCGGAGCGGTTGACCGTGATGTTCGTCGTCAGGCCCGTGACGGCCTCCTCGAACGAGAGCGCGAGCGGCATCTCGATGTCGGCGCCCTTCTGCGGCATCGGCCGCGGCGGCTCCTTCTCGCCCTTCCCGCCGCCGAACAGCTCCGAGAAGATGTCGCGGAACGAAGAACCGCCGCCCGCCGTCGAGGAGGTCGAGGCGTTGCCCCAGTCGAAGCCCGCGAAGTCGAAGGGCGCCCCGCCTCCCCGCGCGCCCGCGCCGCCGCCGGGGCCACCGGCGCCGCGCGCGGCGGCGTCGGCGAGCTGGTCGGAGTACGACCCGAAGCGGTCGTAGACCTTGCGCTTCTTCTCGTCGGAGAGCACCTCGTGCGCCTCCGTGATCTTCTTGAAGCGCTCCTCGGCCGACTTGTCGCCCGGGTTCACGTCCGGGTGATACTTGCGCGCGAGCCGGCGGTAGGCTTTCTTGATCTCCTCCGGCTTCGCGTCCCGCTTGACGCCCAGAACTTGATAGAAGTCTTCTTTAGCCATTCTGATGGTGAATAGTAAATGGTAAATGGTAAATGGATTTAGCCTTTATCCATTCACCATTTACCATTCACCATTTACGAGCCCTTACTTGTTCTCGTCCACGTCCACGTACTCGGCGTCGATGACGTTGTCGTCGCCGCCGCCCGACGAGGTCGAGCCGCCGCCGGCCGAGCCGGTGGAAGCGCCCGCCGCGTTGGCCTGCTCTTCGCCGCCGCCCGCCGCCGCCGCGCCCGCGCCGCCGCCCTGGTAGAGCGCCTCGGCCAGCTTGTGCGAAGCGGTCTGGAGGTTCTGGAAGGCGTTGTTCAGACGCTCGGTGCCGCCCTCTTCGAGCGCCTTCTTCGCGTCGGCCACGGCCGTCTCGACCTGCGTCTGCGTGGCGCCGTCGAGCTTCTCCTTGTTCTCGCTGAAGGTCTTCTCGATCTGGAAGACGAGGCCGTCGAGCCGGTTGCGCGCCTCGACCTCTTCGCGCTTGCGCGCGTCCTCGGCCGAGTGCGACTCGGCGTCGCGCATCATCTTGTCGATCTCGTCCTTCGACAGACCCGACGAGGCCGTGATCGTGATCTTCTGCTCGCGCCCCGTCCCCATGTCCTTCGCAGAGACGTTGACGATGCCGTTGGCGTCGATGTCGAACGTCACCTCGACCTGCGGCATGCCGCGCGGCGCCGGCGGGATGCCGACGAGGTGGAACTTGCCCAGCGTCCGGTTGTCGCCCGCCATCGGGCGCTCGCCCTGTAGGACGTGCACCTCCACGCTCGTCTGGTTGTCCGACGCCGTCGAGAAGATCTCCGACTTGCGCGTCGGAATCGTCGTGTTGCGCGGGATGAGAATCGTGTTCACCCCGCCGAGCGTCTCGATGCCCAGGCTCAGAGGCGTCACGTCGAGCAGGAGGATGTCCGTCTTCTCGCCCGAGAGCACGCCGGCCTGCACGGCCGCGCCGACGGCGACGACCTCGTCCGGGTTACACACTTGTTCGGCTCCTTGCCGAAGATGGTCTTGACGATCTCCTGCACCTTCGGGATGCGGGTCGAGCCGCCGACGAGGACGACCTCGTCGATCTTGCCCGCGTCCACGCCCGCGTCCTTAATCGCCTGCTCGACCGGCGCCATCAGGCGCTTGAGGATCGGGTCGATCAACTGCTCGAAGCGCGAGCGCGTCAGCTTCATCACGAGGTGCTTCGGCCCCGAGGCGTCGGCCGTGATGAAGGGCAGGTTGATCTCGGACTCCATGGTCGAAGACAGCTCGATCTTCGCCTTCTCGGCCGCCTCCTTCAGACGTTGGAGGGCCATCTTGTCGTTCGAGAGTTCGATGCCCTGGTCCTTCTTGAACTCCTCGATGATCCACTTGATGAGGGCCTCGTCGATGTCGTCGCCGCCGAGGTGCGTGTCGCCGTTCGTGGACTTCACCTCGACGACGCCCTCGCCCACTTCGAGAATCGAGATGTCGAAGGTGCCGCCGCCGAAGTCGAAGACCGCGATGGTCTCGTCCTTCTTCTTGTCGAGCCCGTAGGCGAGCGCGGCGGCGGTCGGCTCGTTGACGATGCGCATCACTTCGAGGCCGGCGATGCGGCCGGCGTCCTTCGTCGCCTGGCGCTGCGAGTCGTTGAAGTAGGCCGGGACGGTGATGACCGCCTTCTCGACCTTCTGGCCGAGGTAGTCTTCCGCCGCCTGCTTCAGCTTCTGGAGCACCATCGCCGAAATCTCGGGCGGCGACCACTCCTTGCCGCCCGCGGTGATGCGCACGTCGCTGCCCACGGCCTTAACGTCGTAGGGCACCTGCTTCTTCTCCTCCGAGACCTCGTCGAAGCGCCGCCCCATGAAGCGCTTGATCGAGTAGACGGTGTTCTCGGGGTTGGTGACGGCCTGGCGCTTGGCGACCTGGCCGACCAGGCGGTTGCCGTCCTTGGTGAAGGCCACGACCGAGGGGGTCGTCCGGCCGCCCTCCGAGTTGGTGATGACAGTCGGCTCGCCGCCTTCCATCACGGCCACGACGGAGTTGGTCGTGCCCAAATCGATACCGATGATCTTGCTCATGTTTTCTGCCTCTCCGATTTTCTAGCCGCGCGGCCCCCTCTCTTCGGGGCGCCCTCGGCCGCGTGCCGCAGTCAGTTGCCTGCCGTAGCCCTTTGCGCCCTACTCTCGGCTCGAATGGGAGCCCTGCGGGCGCGCCGGCGACCTTGAATGCGCCGCTAATATAATATGTGAGCCTCCCCTTGTCAACTTTTAGTAGCAATTCCCCCTAACCGGGTTGCCCAACGCAAGTCGTTGGAAACTAACGGATTAGCCGAATCAGCCTGAGGACTCGCGCTGCTGCCGGTCTTCGTTCAGCAGTTTGGAAGTCCAGAAGACGTAGTGTATACCGGAGATGACGGCGAAGGAGAAGACGGTCGTGTAGACGGTCGGGAGGTACCCGCGCAGCGGCGGGAAACTGGCGGCGATGAGGACGAGGACGACCGCGACAATCTGTACGGTCGTGTTGGCCTTGCCCAGCCAGGAGGGCTTGAAGCCTCGGAAACCCGTGACGACGTTGATGGTTGCGGCGCCGACGATGATGAAGACATCGCGGCTGATGACGGCCGCCGTCACCCAGAAGGGGACGGGCAGGTGGCGCGGGTGCGGCTGGACGAGCGCCTCCGGGGCCATAATCGACGGCATCGAGAGGGTTATAAAAGAGGTGACGAGGAGGAGTTTGTCTGCGATGGGGTCGAGAATCTGCCCGAGCGGCGAATACTGGTTAAACCGGCGCGCGAAGAGCCCGTCCAGCCCGTCGGTCACGCCCGCGACGACGAAGACGGACAGGGCCCACCCGAACCTCTGGTAGTAGAGCGCCCCCACGAAGACCGGGATGAGCGCCATCCGGATGACGGTCAGAATGTTCGGGATGGTGACGACTTTGGAGGCCATTTAAAAAATGACGGGTGATGCGTGACGGGTGATGAGTTGAGCCTCTACTCATCACCCATCACCCATCACTCATCACTTTACCCTATTCCGCGACCCTATTCCGCGCGGCGCAGCGTCAGCAGAGAGACTTCGGGCAGGCAGCCGTAGCGGACGGGCAGGACGACCGTGCCGAGGCCGCGCGTGACGTAAATCTGTGTCTCGCCGCGGCGGCCGAGGCCCCGCAGGATGCGCCGGCGGACGCGGCCCGAGGCCGAGCGCTCGGAGCGCCAGGTGACTTGCCCGCCGTGCGTGTGGCCGGAGAGGACGAGGTCAACTCCGGCGCGGGCGGCGCGGCGCAGAATCACAGGGTTGTGCGCCAGAAGCAGCTTCATCTCGTCGGCGGAGGAGCCCGCGAGCGCGAGCGGCAGGTCTTCCAGGCCGACCATCGTGTCCTGCACGCCCGCGAGCCAGAAGGAGGCGCCGCGGTCTTCAAAGCGGAGCCCCTCGTTGTTGAGCACGCGGATGCCGGCGAGCGTGAAGAGGTCTGTGACGAGGTCGGCGTCCACCCAGTTGTCGTGGTTGCCGAGGCAGGCGTAGACGCCGCGCCGCGCCTTCAGTCTCCCCAACATCTCGGCGCAGGGCTGGACGTACTCGCGCTCGTGCGAGACGTAGTCGCCGGTCAGGGCGATGATGTCGGGCTGGAGGCTGTTGGCGACCTCGACGGCGCGCTCGACCTGCTCGCGGCCGGTGAAGGGGCTGTGGTGGATGTCCGAGAGTTGGACGATGCGGAGGCCGTCCATCTCGCGCGGCAGGCGCTTGAGTCCGACGGCGTGGCGCTCGACGGAGAGCTGGTAGGGCTCCGCGAAGGCCGCGCGCGCAATCTGAGCCAGCCCGGAAGCGATGGTGCGAAGGGGAGTCGTGCGCCCCGCGCTGGCGACACGTCGCCGCTCTCTCCAGTTGGTGATTGTTGCCATCTTCGTCTGTGTCGGTTTAAAGGAGTGCCTGAAAAACTGTGCGAGGCCGTTAATTCCCTTCACCCGGGCTCGCTTTTCAAAGCCCGCGAATTATATGAATCTATGCCGCCCGGCGCAAGGCCCCCGGCGCCACTTTCTACGACACTTTCGCGACATTTGGGTTGTGCGACAGTACGCCCGCGCCTATTTCATAGGCCAGAAGTAGGGGACGAGGAGGATGACGATGGCGAAGACGGCTATCGTCAGAATCGAGCCGACCTTGAAGAAGTCGAGGAAGCGGTAGCGGCCGGGCGTGTAGATGAGGACGCAGGCCGGCTCCAGAGGCGTCAGGAACGAGCAGGAGGCGGCGTAGGTGACGGCGACGGCGAAGGCGCGCGGGTTGAGGCCGAGCGCGAGCGCGGTCTTGACCGCGATGGGGAGGACGACGAGCGCGGCCGCCTGGTTCGACATCGGCTGCGTGAGCGCCACCGTCAGCGCGAAGAAGCCGGCGAGGACGGCGACGCCGCCGTAAGCCTGGAAGTTGTTGACGATGATGTCGGCGAGGTACTGGTCGGCCTTCGTCTTCTCCATCGCCGTCCCGAAACTGATCATCCCCGCGATGAGGACGATGAGGCGCCAGTCGATGAGCTGGTAGACCTCGCGCAGGTGCAGGGCGCGCGAGGCCAGCAGGATGAGCACGCCGAAGAGCACGGCGATGGCGAGCGGCACCTGCGGCAGGTGCAGGACCGAGAAGAAGAGGAAGACGACGAAGGCCCCGACCGCCCACCAACGCTTACCCGCGCGCTCGCGCCGCCCCTGCAAGTCCCCCTCTTCGAGCAGCAGGACGTGGCCGTCCGACGTGAGCCGCTCGACGCCGTCCTTCGTCCCCTGCACGAGCAGCACGTCGCCGAAGCGGAGCGTCACGGTCGAGAGCTTCGTCAACAGGGCCATCCCGTGGCGGTTGATGGCGAGCACGGTCAGGTCGTAGCGGTCGCGGAAGTTGAGGCTGCGCAGCGTCCGGTTCGTCATCTCCGAGCCGCGCAGGACCATCACCTCGAAGAGTTCCACGTCGCCCGCTTCGAGGTCGTGCGGTTGCAGCTCGAACTCGGGGCGAATCTCCAGCCCCGCCTCCTCCTTGACGCGCAGGATGTCCTCCATCCGCCCCTGCACGAGCAGCAGGTCGCCCTCCTGCAAGACCTCCTCGCCGCGCGGCGGCATACGCCCCTGCGTCCCGCGGATGATGCCGATGACGGTGAGGTCGAGTATCTCCGAGAGGTTCCCCTCCTCCAGCGTCTTGCCCGCGAGCGGCGAGCCCTCGACGACGACCACCTCCGAGATGTACTGCCGCATCCCGTACTGCTCGACCAGGGAGTCGGCCGAGCCGCGCGCGGGCAGGAGCCGCAAGCCCACCAGCAGCATGTAGATCATGCCGACGACGACGATGGCGATGCCGACCGGCGTCAGCTCGAACATCGTGAAGGGCGCGAGCGGTTCGGGGCCGAGGTTGAAACGTTGGAGCAGCTCCCCGTTCTGCCCGAGCTTGGCGAGCGCGCCCGAGACGGCGAGGTTGGTGGACGTGCCGATGAGCGTGCAGGTGCCGCCGAGGATGGCGCCGAAGGCGAGCGGCATCAGGAGCTTCGACGGCTGGACGCGCGCGCGGTGCGCGATGCCGAGGACGACGGGGACGAACATCGCCGTCGTCGTCGTGTTCTTCATCACCGACGCGCACGCGGCGGCCGTGAACATGATGAGGGCGGTGAGCTTGAACTCGTTGCCGCCCGCGATGCGGTGGAGGCGGCGGCCGACGACATCGACCACGCCCGTCTTCACCAGCCCGCCGGTCAGGACGAACAGCCCGGCGATGGTGATGACGATGTCGTTGCCGAAGCCGGCGAACGCCTCCGAGACGTTGAGCGTCCCCGTCAGCACCAGCCCGATGACGAGGAGGATGGTGACGATGTCGATGGGAATCCGCTCGGTCCCGAAGAGCACCAGCGCGATGAGGAGGAGAACGAGGACGGTGGCGATGGGCTGGGTCATGTCTCTCTTCTGCTATAATCCGGAGACGGCCTGACAACTTGTCGAAACTGTGGTTTTTGCTTCGCGCGTGGGCGCCATTCTATAGCCCCGCGCGCCGAACTTTGCAAGGGGGAGTGTGACCTTATGGGCGGGCAGCGCGTGCTGGTGATCGAGGATCAGGAGGACCTTGCGGCCCTGTACGAGCAGGCGCTCTCGAAGGAAGGCTACGAGGTCTCGAAGGCTTACACGGGCGAGGAGGGCGTCGGGCTCTTCGAGGACAACGGCGCCGACGCCGTCGTCTTAGACATGACGCTCCCCGAGATGCACGGTGTCCAGACGCTCCAGGCGATTCGGAATATCTGAACGCCAACGTCCCCGTCGTCGTCGTCACCGGCGAGACGAGCGACGAGATGCGCCGGCGGTAGCGGCTCGGCGTCCAGCAGTACCTCTCGAAGCCCGCCGACTACCGCGACATCATGGACGCCCTGCGCCGCGCGCTCGACGACCCGAAGACCAGCACGGAGGAGTACCAGGTCATCACCCTCCGCCTCCCCACGCGCATCGTCCGCTGCCTGACCGGCATCGCATGCGAGAGCATCGAGCGCGCCGTCGAACTGATCTGCGAGGAGAAGTTCAAGGGTTGAGGTTGAAGGCGCGGCGGGCCATCGCCAACGATGGTATTACGCCGCGTTAGCGGCGTCTGAATTTAGCCCGGCCTTTCAAGGCCGGGTCCGGCGACGATTAACATGACGCCGCGTCGCGTCAGCGACGCCTGAACGGGCTCGATAGGTTCAGGCGTCGCTGACGCGACGCGGCGGTGTTCGTTTAAACCTTAACCCGGCCTTGAAAGGCCGGGCTACATTCAAGCGCCGCTAACGCGGCGGCTGGTCGCGGCTTTCCTTAAACAACTCCTGCTCACTCGAACAGCTTCCGCTCTATGCCGGCCGCGGCGCGTCTGGTCCGGCCCTTCGTTGACTTCTGCTGGGATGGGTGTTGGGCGAGGTGTTCGGCGTTGAGGCCGAGTTCTTTGAGCAGGCCGGCGAACTTCTTCGCGCCGTGCATGGTGATGATCCGCGCCGGACTCGCGCGCGAGGCGGACGAGGTCGTCGTAGTCGGCGCGGCGTTCAACGCGACAATCACCATCCGCAACTGCCGCGCGAGCTGAAAGGCGCGTTCGGTGGCTTGCCGCGACCAGTCGCGGAGCACGTCGTTCGGCACGGCGTGCGCGAGCATCATCGCGACGCCGTGACGTTCGGCGACCGTGAGCACGTCGTCCCAGTCCGTGTCGTCCGGCCAGACGCCAGCGTCGCCAGCGTCGCCGCGCAGAGACGCGATGATGCGATCGAGTCGTCGTCACCAGCTCACCGCGCGCGCGTCGTCGGCCAGGACTTCGACGAGTCGTGGCAGAGCATCGAGATCGTCGCCGGCCTGGACGCTTCGGAGTGGAACTCGTGCGGCGATCGCCGCGCAATCGCGGACGGCGCGAAAACGCCGGTCCGCATCGAGGAAGCGCAGCGAGTAGACGTTCTGCGCGAGGGTGCCCCAGGCGGCGCCGCGCTCGATGGCGGTCACCACCGGCGCGCCGCCACCCGCACGGCGCGGCTGCAGCACGTACACCGCACGCACGCGGAGCGGGTTCGCGGTGAAGCTGCCGGCGCCGAGGTCGACGGAACGCTTGTCGCCGAGAAGTGGTGTGACGAAGGTGCGGGAGAGCTGGGAGAGATCCCAGCCGGTCGCGGCCGCGGAGTCCGCGAAGAGGCGCAGCCGCGGATAGCCGGCGTGCACGAGCACATCCGCCTCGCGCAGGACGACTGCCGCGAGGTCGTCGCTGACGAGCGGGAAGCCGGCGCGGACGAGCGCGGCGGCGGTCGTGGATTTGCCCGTGCCGGGCGGGCCCATGATGACGATCGCGCCGCCATCGATATCGATGACGCAGCCGTGCAGCAGCGGGACGCCGCGCAGGTGCAGCGACGCGGCAATGCCCGGACCCTGTAGCACGGCCGGGATATCCGGCAGGAGCGCATCGGAGTCCCATCGCACGGTCACGCGCGCACCGCCGTCGTGGCGCAGCGTCCAGTAGTAGCCGTCGACACCCGCCGCGCGATACGCGAGCAGCCAGGTCTCGACCGCGACGTGCCACAGCGTTTCGAACCCGTTCGTCGAGAACGGCGGCGTCTCGGGATCGCGTTCGGTCGGTCCCGCGAAGTCGACGTTCACCACGTCATCATCGCCGCGTGCCGGCGGCAATCCGGGCATCGCACGGTTCGACTCCAGCGTGAGGCCGTAGAGCGCGTAGCGATGCGATCTCCCACCGCAGTCTGTCGGGCCGCCGATCGGCACCGAGCCCGCGTCGCGGCCGTCCGTGGAGAGCGTGTCGGTACTCCTGTGCGTCGGGTTCACGATGCGCCCTTCGCGGGGAGGAACCGGATGAGCGATGGCGGTCGCAGCTCGCCGGGAACGAGCTCCGGCGCCACCAGGCAGGCGCGCAGGCACAGCTCGCGGAGCTCCTTCCCGTCGCGATCTCCGGTGAGCAGCTCGCGGATCCGCGTGGAAAGCGCGAAGTAGTCGAACGGCTGCTGCGCGAGCAGCTCGCGCAGAAAGGCGCGCCGCTCGCTGCCCTGGTGATCGAGCCGCACTCGCGTCACCGGTGAATCGACGCGTGCCGCGTAGCCGCTGGCGCGATCGGGACGCACCCGTTGCGCGAGCGCGTGCTGCCGTTCGGCGGCGAGGCCCGCCAGCACGGGCGGAAAGGGACCGGCGTCGAGCACGTCCAGCGCGCCGTGCTCATCTCCAGCCGCGCGGAGCGCATCCGCCAGCCCGAGCCGCGCCTGCGCGTAGTCGCGGATGGTCGCGGACGATGGCTCGCAATGGCGTCGATGTCGCCCGCGAGCACCGGCGTCTCGCCGGCGATTGTCATCGGCTCGCCGGTCTCGCGATGAATGAACGGTTCGTAGGCGCTGACGCGCTGTGCGCGCAGGCGCTCCGGCGAGCGCTCGTGCTTCGCCCAGGCCCGCGCGCGTGCCGCCAGGTTGTCGATGCGCGACCGATCCTCGCAGAGCCGTTCGAGCGCCTCTCGCAATCCGTCCAGGCCGCGATAGAGCAGCGCGTGATCGCCGTGCGGGCGATAGGCGTCGCATTCCTCGGCCACGGGCGCCACGCCGCACGCCGCGTAGATCGCGATCTTGGTATCCTGTACGGCAGGCGTTGAATCCCGAGTCACGCAGCGGCGCGAGGCCGATGTGCCAGGTGCTGACGAATTCGAGATACGACGTGAAATCGCCGAACGCGCGCATGCGCCGCTGCCGCGCCGGCATCCCGCCGAACACGCGCTCGCCCATCGCCTGATTGCCCATGAACGCAAACACGACATCGTCGCGCCGCCGGCAGAGCTCCTCGATCACCGGCGCGATCGCCGCGAGGTCCTCTTCGATGCGACGTGCTTCCGCCCCAGCCGATGACGATCTCGTCGCCGCGCGCGACGGTCTGATCGTGCAGCGGCACGTAGGGATCGAGCTGCAGGATGCGGGGGTGCACGTGACGGCACAGCGCGGCCAGGCCGGGCGAGTACACCTGCACGGCGTCAGCGATCGACGCGTGGTAGACGATGCGCTGGCGCACGAGCGGATTGCGGAGGGCGTGCCGCGCCGGGAGCCAGCCGCCCATGTCGAGGAAGTTGTCGCTGATCTCGAAGATGGTCGACAAGCCGCGCGCGCGGCGCAGGCGGATGACCGCTTCGATCTCGGGCGCGGAGAGCATGTGCACGATCACCAGTTCCGCCGCCAGCGCCGCGTCAGGGAACGACGGGTGGACCGGATCGAGCGCGTGCACCTGCCATCCGTCGCGCATCGCCGAGCAGCGCCTGCATCGAGACGACGTGCTGCTCGTAGACGCCCCGGTTCTCCCCTTCGAGGCGCGACGGATGGATGAGCAGCAGCGGCGAGCATAACGGCGGTCAACGCATCATCGGTCAGCGGTCAGCGGGCTTTCGCCAGTAGACCGCCATGCGATCGATGTGCCGGAGCGGCGCGGTGATCCCGCGCTCGCGGCGAAACTCCTGCACCGCGCGGCGGCACGGCGCGAACGCGTCGTAGTCGTCGACGACGACGAAGCCGCCCGGCGAGACGCGATCGTAGAGCGATACGAGGATCGTCGCGGGTCGACTGCGTACAGGTCCGCGTCGAGACGCAGGATCGCCAGCGTCGGACACCGGCGCGCCGGCCAGCGTGTCGCTGAACCAGCCGGGAAGGAACACGACCTGATCGGAGAGCAGATCGTAGGTGCGGAAGTTGTCCTCGACAGCGGCGCGCGAGAACGCCAGCCACGGCTGCTGCGTCTCGCTGAAGTCGTAGTCCGTATCGGCCTCGTGCGACGGCACGGGCAAGTCCCTCGAACGAGTCGGCCAGCCAGGTGCGGCGGTGCGGCTCGCCGTACGCGACCTGCAGCGCGCGCAGGAGGATCGACGCGCCGCCCTGGCAGACGCCGGCCTCCAGGAAATCGCCCGGCACGCCGTCCTCGAACACACGCTCCGCGCACCACTGCAGGTGCTCGAGACGCCGCATGCCGACCATCGTGTGAGAGAAGCGCCACGGCTTGCCGCGCCAGCACGGCGCCGTTCTGCTTGGCGGCGAGGAGACCGGCGAATGTCGTCGGCGTTCGCGATAGCGGATGTCGCGCAGCAGCGCGATCGCGCGTGTGCCGATCGTCAGGCGCGGCGCCTGCTTCGAGCAGTTCGATTCGCAGCTCGTGTTCGGGGTAGATGAGATTCGACCAGCGCCCGGCGGAGCAGCTCGAGATAGCGCGCGCGCAGCGCCGCATGGGGATCGTCAGCCGTCCGCAGATCGACCAGCCCCAGCTCCGCCATGTGGCGCACGAACGACTCGACGCCGGCCCGCGCGTCCACGTATGGCACATCGAACGTCGCGCCGATCCGTTGCGCGATCGCGCCACGCTCTCCTCACCGTGCAACGACTCGAGAATGACGCGCGCCCGGTCTCGTTCAGCGTGTACGGAAGCCCGGTCGCCGGATGCACGAAGGACGTCTGATCGGGATCGGCGAGAGAGGCAGGAACGGTCATGGCGCCGCCCGTACGAAGGTGGTGTCCGCATCCATGGAGAGGGGCGATTGCGCGACCGCGCGCAATCGCCGGAAACGCTAAGCAGTGTAGAAGCCGAGGTCGATTGGGAGGCCGGGAATGTACGCGGCTTCGGTCGCGCTGAAATCCAGCTCCTCGATCTGCGGCGGTTCCCACGCGCGCTTTTGACTCTCTTGCGCGTGCAATGCAGACAGCTCTGTTCTCTTCCATCCGAATCCCTCCAGGTGTCGATTGACGTGCCTAAGTGAAACACCCCGGCTCTCCTGCGTCAACCTTTTTCGAGGCGGAGGAGGAACAGCCCGACGTGGAGAAGACGCGTGAGCGTGAACGCCTCATGCATTGACGTCCGCGGTGACACCGGCCCGGACGCGCGCCCACGCGTCGAGCAGCGCGCCGACATTCATCGTCGCCCGCGCCAGCGGCGATCTGACGACGACGCGCACCGCCTCGCCGACGTTGGCGGCATCGTCGCGCAGACCGGAAGACGAGATCCGCGGCTTGACGGCCGCGGCGGCGGTTCCACTGCACGGACGGCGGCGGCAGGCCTTCCATCGCGCGGCGGACGAGCAGGCGATCGTGCGTCGCATCATGATAGACGGCGTCGGGGATCGACAAGCAGAACTCGAGGAGGCGCACGTCGGCCGTCGGGTCACGCACGTCGATGCCGAAGCCGGCGCTGGTCTCGGCCCACATGCGCCAAACGGCGTCACGCCCGGCAGGAGGTAGCGCAGCCGCTGCGCGCGGGGATCGATCCAGCGGCCGAAGTACGGGTCGTAGCCGCTCGTCCCGCATGT
This sequence comes from uncultured Acidobacteriota bacterium, assembly GCA_963726735.1. Lineage (GTDB taxonomy): Bacteria > Acidobacteriota > Blastocatellia > Pyrinomonadales > Pyrinomonadaceae > QHXN01. Next base: position 3,731 of record CAVSDM010000012.1, on the reverse strand, counting down.
CGCTCGCACGACACGCGTTCGAGCGACGAGCTCCGGCGCGATCATGCGCATGACTCGGCGGCGGCGATGCGCCCGCGGCGAAATTGCGCGGCGGATCGCTTCGCGCGGATCGGCAGCGACGATCTGCGTCCACAATGCACGCAGCATCGAGCCGTCCGAATTGCCGTTGGGCGTCGACGCAACCCCGCCAGGCGTCGAGCCAGACGGAACCGGATCAGGCCGCGTATCGACCCGCGCTGATCGCCGGTCCAGGAGATCACCGCCGTTGCCGAGCTGGCCGGTCAGCATGCACGGTCGCGCCGGCTGTCGCGCGCCTCGTCGAACATCGCCGTCATCCAGTGCAGATTGCCCGAGCGAACTCGGGCTCGTCGTGGAAACGGAGCGAGCGCTCGATGGCGGCCGAGCGGCGTCACGCCCGCCGCCGTGACCGGACGTGTTCGACGTTGCCGGCCCACTGTCGCGGTCGCGTGCGCCAGCTCCCACTCGTCGACCATGAGCGCGCGTGAAGCCTGGCGATCTGTGCATGCAGCGGCACGGATGTGAACGGCGATGAGCGACCGTCCTCGCGTCGCGCAGTTGTCGCGCGGCGAGCGCTGCCACCGAGCCGGAGTCGAGGCCGGAGCTGAGCGCCACGGCCACGCCGCCGCTCGTCCGCAGGCGGGCGCGGACGGCGTCGTCGTACAACTCGAGGAAGCGCTCGACGTAGGCTTCGGGCGAGGACAGGTGGATGCTCGGAAGATTCTCCGGGAACCAGTACGGCTGCACGTCGATGCGGCCGTCGTCGACGTGTGAGGTGGCATCCGGGCGGCAGGCGAACGATGCCCTCGTGCAGCGTGGCCTGCGCCGTCGGTGACCCACGACACGAGATGCTGGGCTAGCCGGAGCTCGTTCAGGCGGCGCGGCACGCCGGCGGCGAAGAGCGCGCGCGCGGAGCTCGCGAAGGCGAAGAAGCCGGCGTCGTGGTGATAGGACAGCGCGGTGTTGCCGAAGGGATCGCGGGCGAGAAAGAGCCGGCGAGCGCCGGGGACCAAGCGGCGAAGCTCCAGTCGCCGTGCAGATGTCGAGGCGACTCGGCACGCCACCGTTGCCAGGCCGCGGCCATGATGGCGCCATCCGGTGTCGCCGCATCGAGGTCGAGCTCGCGCGCCAGCTCGTCGGCGTTGTCGAGGCGGCCGATGGCGACGACGACCGCACCGTCGGCGAAGATCGTCGGCGCGATCGCCGGGTTCGGCGTGCGCAGGTCGACGAGCATGCCGAGTCCGGCGTGCGTATCGTGCCAGAGCGCGCGCTCGGTCCCCCAGTGACGGAGCGGCTCCGCCATGCGCTCGAGGTCCTCGCGCAGGACCGGTCGGCCGTCGAAGCGCACCAGTCCGAAGATCGCGCTCATCGCCGCGCCTCGTCGGCGAAGCGGGCGACGACGGTGTAGCGGTCGAACTCGGCCTGCCCTGTCACGCACACGTCGCCGCTGCGCAGCCAGGCGTGGGCTTCGATGCGCGACTTCGCGGGCGACGGCGAGGTAGAGGGTGTTGGAGATGCCGCGGCCGCGAAGCATGGCCTTCGCGGCCAGCGCCTGTTCGAGGCACTTGCTGCGCCACGGCACGTGCGGGCTCACCGACTCGATCGCGCGGCTGACGCGATGCACGGCCGTCCGGCGCCGGCCCTTCCGGCGACTCGCCGTCCCGCCCCATCGCGCGGGAGTAGACAGCGGAACGGCACGAGCGAGCACGAGCGACACGCGCAGCGGCGAGCAGTACCGCCGACTCGAGCGAGAAGAAGCGCGCCAGGTTCAGCCGGCGCGGCGGAGGAGACCTTTGTCATGCGCCTTCTGGACGAACGGCAGCACGTCGGCGCGGCAGCGTTCAGCGGTGACGTTGTATCGCTGCGTCAGCGCGTCGCAGATCTCCGCCGGCGTCGCCGGGACTCGCCAGCCGCTCCCAGATGAACGCGGCGACTTCGTGCAGGACGAAGTACTTGCCGGTGTCCATGTCCATCATCGCGACGTCGTCCCCCATCGGGGCGGCGACGAGCGCGTCGTTGCGAACGAGCACGGTGTCGGGGGTGATCACGGGCACGATTATGACTCACACGAGGGAGAGCGCTCGTGGGATGTTTCGATCTGGCGCGCGTTGACATCGAACGCGGCAGTCCCTTGATACTGCCGGGAGCGCGCTGACAGGGCGCCACCCACCCGCGGCAAGGGAACACTCCCACCTGTTTTGGTCTGAGTCGTGTGCGTTTGCACCTTCTTTCAGCCTGGTTTCAGCGGGGTACAGGCGATTCATGAAAGGAGGTCGCCATGACCGCTTCGAAGTCTCTCCCCGCCCGTCCGTCTCTCGACTCCCTCCGCAAACAGGCCAAGAAGCTCGCGCGCGACATCGCCGCCGGTGACGCCGCTGCCATCGCACGTGCGCGCGCGCATCTGCCGCATGTCGACCTGCCGCTGACGCAGCGCAACGCGCAGCTCGTGATCGCGCGTGAGTACGGCTACGCCGGCTGGCAGGACCTCACCGCCGAGGTGAGCAAACGCCTCGGCAACGGTCTGGAGTGGGCGGTCGCACAGGCTCGACGCGTCATTCACGACAACGACGTCGAACGTCTGAAGCAACTGTTGGCCGAATACCCGGCGTTGCTGTCCTGGCAAGGCGACGACGATCAGACGGCGGCCTGCTGGGATTCGCCACGGGCGCCTATGGCGACAGCTTCGACCCGATCAGCGAAGAGCACTTCACCCGCGCGGCGTGCGCAGAGCTGCTGATCGACGCCGGCGCGGTCGTGATGCCATCGGTGTGCGAGGGCCTCCTCAGATCGCGCGCCAGGGGGCTGCTGCAGCTGTTTCGGCGCAAAGGCCTGCTTCCGCGCACGCTCAAGTTCCTTGCGGCGCTTGGCGACATCGACGCCGTTCGCACCGCGCTCGATGAGAACGGGAACGATCTGGCCGCCGTCACCGAAGCGTTCACGATCGCCTGCGGCTTCGAGCACGAGGCCGTGGCGTCGCTCCTGCTGGACCGATGCCATCGCGCTCGATCCCGAGCTCGGCGCACACATCGACGGAAGCGTCGGACGCCCCGCCTTCGTCAAGTACTTCATCGACAACCGCCCGGGCACGCGACCGAGGTCGGGCTGTGGAAGGCGTTCGTCATGGAGCAGGTCAGCCGGGCGGTCGCTCATGGAGCAGGCACTGACCTCGGTGCGTCACCGAGCGGTGAGCGACCTGACGGCGTTCGTTCGCCTGTTGCAGCGTGAGCCGTGGCTGCTCGGTGAAGCCTTCGTGGAGTTTCAGGCGGACATCATCGGAGCGGGCCACGCTGAAGGATCGCGGGGAATTCATCACCGCCCTTCTCGACCTCGATCCCGCGATCCTGCGGCGCCAGCCGCCACCGCCATCGCAGGCCATCGAGTTCGCGTTCACCTACGCGAAGACACACCTCATTCCACTGCTCACCCGCATCTGGCCGCTGCCGGACGATCTGCCGCATGCGGCAGGCATGGGCGACCTCGCGCGGGTGAAGCAGTGGTTCGACGAGTCCGGCGCGCCGGCGCTGGGCGATGTCGAGAATCACTACCCCTCAGTCCATACATGCCGAAGGGCCGAGTCGACGAATATGCGCGCCAGTGGGGCGCGCAACGCGTGCAGCGGGTCCTCGACGTGGCGCTCGCCTGGTCCGTCATCAACAGCCACTTCGACGTGGCGGACTTCCTGCTCGAGCACGGCGCCGATATCAACACCACCT
>CAVSDM010000011.1:0-70232 GCA_963726735.1 uncultured Acidobacteriota bacterium | reverse complement strand
AGAGGCGTAGTGGCCGAGCACGCGCACGCTGGCGGTGCGTGTCGCGCAGTTCGGCGAGCGCGGCCGCGGCTTCGGGGTCGCCGGGCGGGGCGCGCAGGTCGAGGTAGAAGTGATACTCCCAGGGTTGGCCGCGTAAAGGTCGGCTCTCGATCTTGAGCAGGTCGATGCCGCGCCGCGCGAAGGGCTCCAACGCGTGGTGGAGCGCGCCCGGGCGGTGCGCGAGCCTGAGGACGAGCGAGAGCTTGTCCGCGTTCCTTTCATCCGAAGGCTCGGGCGCGAGCAGGACGAAGCGCGTGTAGTTCTCTCGGTGGTCTTCGAGCCCTTCGCGCAGGATTTGTCCGCCGTATATTTCGGCGGCGCGGCGGCCCGCGACGGCGGCGCACGAAGGATCGCCGCGGCGCAGGACGGCGGCGACGCTCCCGGCGGTGTCGTCCGCCGCGACGCGTCGTATGTCGGGTCGCGAGGCGAAGAAGCGCTCGCACTGTGCGAGGGCGACCGGGTGCGACTCGACCGTCCTGACCTCTTCAAACTTCGCGCCGGGCAGCCCGATGAGGAAGTGCCGGATGGGGATGACGACCTCGGCCGTCATGTGGAGCGGACTGTCGAGGAGCAGGTCGTAGACGCGGTGGACGGAGCCGGCGAGCGTGTTCTCGACGGGCGCGAGCGCGAAGTCGGCCGCGCCCTCGGCCGTAGCCGCGAAGAGCGACTCGAAGGTCGGGCGCGGGACGAGGTTCGCACCCTCGCCCAGGAGCTTGACGGCCGCCTCCTCGCTGAAGGCCCCGCGCTCGCCCTGAAAGGCGACGCGCACCGGGGCCGTTCGACGTGCTCATCTCGCGGCCTCCTCGGGTTGCGCCGCGAGCTGCGTCTGGAGCCGCCGCGACTCGCGGATGACGGAGCGGAAGAGGCGTTCGACCGCCTCGTCGTCGAGCGGCCCGCGGTTGTTCGCGCGCGCGCGGTCGATCACTTCGCGCTCGCGCCCGCGGTCGCAGACCGAGAGCCCCGCGACGCGCTTCGTCTCGCCCACGCGGACGGCGATCTCGGCGCGCGCGTTCAGCAGCCGCAGAAGCTCCGCGTCAATCTTGTCGATCTCGACCCGCCAGTCTTCGATGGTCATCTGGTAACGCTCCATACACTCGACGCTAAAAGAGCCGGCCGCGACCTCCTCTTCGGGGTCGCGGCCGGCTGAGTCAATCTTTTTGTGCGGCGTCTTTAAAGCTCTCTCGCTCGTCCACGCACGCACAAAGTCCGCCCGGCCCGCCGCCCCCCGTAGAGGAAGCGGTAGGTAAAGGCGAAGTAATAAAAGCGCGCGTCGTGGTTCATGTCGAGAGTCTGTCCGACGTTTGCGAGCCCCGCGGGCCGGGCCGCTTAAGGATAGTAAGGAAGCCCACACGGGGGCTGTCAACAAAACTTTCGGCAAAAATTTTTATGGGCCGATAGGCGCGGCTTATGGGACGGCCTTCGCGTGCTGGCGCAGCACCGCGAGGAACGCGGCGGCCGCGTGCGAGAAGGTCGCGTTGCGGCGGTGCGTCACCCAGAGCGTGCGGACGTAGGTCAGCCCCTTGACGGGCACCGTGGCGAGCGTCCCGCGCTCCAGCTCCTCGCGCACGCACATGTGCGGGACGAAGGCGAGGCCGACGTTGAGCTGGACGAAGCGCTTGATGGTCTCGACCGTCGCCAGCTCAAGCGTGATGTTGAGCGGCGTGTGGTGCTCGGCGAAGACCTCGATCACCTTGTTGCGCGAGGCCGTCCGGACGTTGTGCGCGAGGAAGGACTCGCGCCCGAGTTCCTCGACCGTCACCTCTGCGCGCCCCGCGAGCGGGTGCTCGGGGTTGAGGATGAGCGACAGCTCGTCGCGCAGCACGCAGAAGGATTCGAGGTCGCGGTCTACGGGCTCGAAGGCGAGGACGGCGAAGTCCACGTTGCGCTCCAAGACCTCGCGCGGCAGCCGCTCGGAGACGTGGCGGTAGATTTCGACCTTGACCTCCGGGTGTTGCTCGCGGAAGGCGAGGATGACCTGCGGCAGCAGGTAGAGCGATGTGCTCTCGTTGGCGCCGACGCGCACAAGGCCGCGCTTCAGCTCGCGCAGCTCCGCGACGGCGCCGCGCGCCTGTCGCGCAGGGTGAGGATTCTCTGCGCGTAGTCCTGAATGGCGAGCCCGCTTCGGTGAGCGTCGGCGTCTTCTGCGAGCGGTCGAAGAGCGGCGCGCCGACCTCCTCTTCGAGCCGCCGGATGGCGATGCTCACCGCGGGTTGCGTGCGGCCGACGGCGTCCGCCGCCTTCGAGAAGCTGCCCTCCGCGATGACCTGAAGGAAGAATTCGAGCTGCGTCATTTCCATGAGTCTAGAGTCACCTCAGCGAGAAACGTCCGGTGACAATAGCCACACCCGTCCGCGGTTAGTCAAGCGACTCGCGCGTGTGCCGGCATGGAACGGGGGGGTGGCGCACCGGCGCGAGTCCCATCGCGCACATCGCGAGGCGCCGTGGGGCGCGTTCACCTCGCGGCGTCCCGCGGGGCGGCGCCAACCCAGACGGCGCGCTCGGTGCGGCGTGCCTCCTCGGCCAGCTCGGCCAGCTCCTGCGCATTCAAACGAACGCCGTTGACGAGCACGGGGTTACGTGAGGCGAGCTTCGAGAGTCCGGCGAGGATGCTTGCGCCGAGCAGATAGGCCGAGATGAATTCTTTACCGCTTAAGATCAATGACACGAGCCTTACAACCTCCATCTATGTTCCAGGCCTTTGTGGCCTGACATGGATGGCAAAGTCCGTACCATTGCGCCCGCGACGCGCGGATAGTGATTTTTATGGGGTTAAGTGTGGACGACCGTCCCGGCGGCATCGGGTGTTTGTGACAATCTCGTCGTTTGCACCTGCGCTGCCTGCAAAAATGTCGCGGCCGGTCGGCGCGCACTCTCGGGAATGTTTAAGAGTCTATTGAAAAAGCCCCGGAGGGGCGACATATCCGATGTCGCCCCTCCGGGGCTCGACAAAATCATCAGCGCCGGAAGCTATAAACATTTCGCTCCTAAACGGAGCGATGATATTAGGCCCACGAGCCACAATCGTTCTTGTGCCTGTGAAATGACCCCGACGTTTTTGTCGTCGCGCATCGCAGCTTCGACGAATGTGTCGCGGGTGAGCGGCTGCTTGTTATTTATGGGGTTGTAAAAATTATCAATTATACAAATGGGCGCGAAGGTTGTAGCATCCGCCTCCATAGTGGGGAGAGAAGCGCCGGCCGTGGCCAAGCGGGCGGGCGCTTAAGTCTCCAGTCTCCGGGTGTGTGGAATGTCTGATCTGCGTCCAGCCATTTCCGTCGATACGCACTTCCGGCGCCGGAAGGCTTCGGCCGTCGCCCTCGTGGCGCGCGTGCCCGTAGCCGTCCAGCGCGTAAGCGCGTAACCTGACGGCTTGTCCTGCAACCTAAGTGTCTGCGGCAGGCCATCAACGTCCGAGGGTTGATGGCCTCTTTTTTCCCCCGACTTCTTACGACGAAAGTTATGTCTGAGGCGGCCCACCGAGTCGGCGACGTTTACGCGCGCACGCACGCGCGCGGCGCCGCCGACCGCCCGAGCCGCTGGCGCCACGACGAGTCGGAGCGCGACGCCTGCGCCATCATCGCCAACGTGAAGAAGGACGGGAAGCCTTCGCACGGCAACGTCAAGCGCACGCTCGAAGCGCTCGCGCGCATGGGCCACCGCACAGGCGAGGTCGAGGGCGAGGGCGACGGCGCCGGGTTGCAGACCGACATCCCGCGCGAGCGCTGGGCCAAGCGGCTTGAGGCGGCGGGGTTGCGCGGCACGCTCGTCAACCGCGCGCAGTTCACCGTCGCGCACATCATGATCCCGCACGAGCACCGCGCCGACGCGGAGAAGATCAAGCAGCGCGCGCTTGAGTTATTTGAAGATTCACGTCTTCGAGGTGCTGGTCAGTGAAACCGCGCGTGTGCGCACGGAGGCACTGGGGCCGCAGGCGCGCGCCATGGAGCCCGAGTTCTGGCAGGTGGCCGCTCTGCCGCGCACCGCCCGCGGCGTCGAAGACCGCGACATCTTCAACATCACACTGCGGCTCGAACGCGAGCTGCCCGTCCACGTCGCGAGTTTGAGCCCGAACAGCGTCATCTACAAGGTGCGCGGCGACGCGGACACGCTGCGCCGCTACTTCCCCGAGATTTCGCATCCCGACTTCAAGTCGGCCATCTCGCTCGGCCACGGCCGCTACTCGACCAACACCGACTCGCGCCCCGAGCGCGCGCAGATGTTCTCCACGCTCGGCCACAACGGCGAGATCAATTCGGTAGACCGCCTCGGCCGAGAGGCGCTCGCGCTCGGCTTCCAGCTCCCGGCACGCGCCAGCGACTCGCAGGTCTTGACCGCGTGGTCGAGAGCTTCATGTTCGAGTACCGTCTGAGCCTGATGAACGCGCTGGAGATCGCCTTCCCGCCGGTGTGGAGCGAGATCGAGCGTTTCCCCGCGGAGGTGCGCGAGCTGTATCGCTACTGGCGCCGCGCCTTCGGCGCGCACGCGCAGGGGCCTGCGGCCATCATCGCCCGTCAGGCCGACGAGATTGTTTTCAGCTCCGACGCTCTGGGCCTGCGGCCCTTGTGGTGCGGCGAGACGGAGAAGGAGTTCTTCGCCTCTTCGGAGAAGGGCGTCGTGCCTTTAGAGAACATGGTGCGCGACCCGCACCCGCTCGCGCCCGGCGAGAAGATGGGCTTTCTGCTCAAGCGCGGCGTCGGCGTCGAGGTCTTCGAGTACCACGAGCTGCAACGGCGCGCGCTCGAAGACGTACGCGCGCGCTTCCAACCCGCGCGCCTCAACGCCCGTGTGAAGTGGGCGGACGACGAGACCGCACAGTCCCCCGACGGCGCCGCCGCCCAGAGCGACGTGCGCGCCGCCACGCCCCCGGCCCCCGACGGCGGCGTGGCGGTGGGGCTCGACGAGCGTCGGCTCGCCACGTTCGGCTGGGGCCGGATGGAAGAGTCGGAAGTGCGCGAGATGGCCGAGACGGGCAAGGAGCCGATCAGCGGTCTGGGCTGGGACGGCCCGCTCGCCGCGCTCTCGCAGAAGCGGCGCAACGTCTCGGACTATTTTCACGAGCGCGTGGCCGTGGTGACGAACCCGGCCATCGACCGCGAGCGCGAGGCCGATCACTTCTCGACGCGTGTTTTTCTCGGCGCGCGCCCGACGCCCGCCGGGTCGGCGGAAGTCGAACAGATTGAGCTGCGCACGCCACTGCTCTTCGGCGGGGTCGGCGTGGAAGACGAAGCGGCCCACGCCGCGGCCGCGCGCTCGACAAAGCAGCGCACGCTGGCGGAAGTCCTCGCGCTCTGCGAGGCGTTTGATGAAAGTGTTGCTGACGGAACGTCAGAAGGGGCGTTACGCGCGGCGACGATTGATACGACCTTCGGTGAGGACGAGACGCTCGAACCGGCGCTGGCGCGAATCTGCGAAGAGGCCGCGCGGCTGGTTCGAGAATCCAGGTCGTCCGTCCTCATCCTCGACGACGCGCGCGCGCACCGCGACGCGCGTCTGAATGTAGACGCGCACCTTGCGCTCGCGGCCGTGGACGCGCGCCTGCGCGACGAGCGCGACCGGGAGGGCGTGAGCCTGCGCCGCCGCGCCGCTGTAGTGCTGCGCGCGGCCTCGCTGCGTAACGTCCACGACCTCGTCTTCGCACTGGGCTGCGGCGCCGACGCCGTCAATCCTTACGCGCTCTTCGACGTGGCCGCCCGCGGCGCCGCTACTCATGAAGAGCAGGTGCAGCGTCTCGTCAAAACCGCCTCGGCGCTCTCGGTCGGCGTCGAGAAGGTGCTTTCGACGATGGGCATCCACGAGCTGGACGGCTACGGCCGGCTCTTCGCGGCTGTGGGTTTGGCGCCCGACGTGGAGGAGTTCTTCGGCGTCGCCAACTACTGCGGCACGGCCTTCGCCGGACTGTCTTTGATAGACCTTGAGCGGGACGCGCGCGCACGGCTCGCGCTCGCGCGCGGCGAGTCGGAAGAGGAGTTGAAGAAGCGGCGCCCGCCCGCGCTGCCGGGCGAGTTCCGCGAGCAGCCTTCGCTGTGGAACGTCGCGGGCCGCGTCGCGCGCGGCGAGAAGCCTTACGCGGAGTTCGCGGCGCGTCTGCAAGAGATCGAGGAGACGAAGCCGGTCGCGCTCCGGCAGTTGCTCGACATCCGTGCGCCGGAAGCGGACGAGCTAAGCTCTCCCCGCCGCGGAGAAGTGGACACGCGCGCCGGCCGCCACGCCGCGCCGTTCTACTTCTCCGCGATGAGCTTCGGCTCGCAGGGCGAGGCATCTTTCCGCGCCTACGCCGAAGGAGCAAAGCAGCTCGACATCATCTGCGTCAACGGCGAGGGCGGCGAGATTCCCGACATGCTCGGGCGTTACCGCGAGCACCGCGGGCAGCAGGTTGCCTCCGGAAGATTCGGTGTCAACGCGCGTTTGCTGAACTCGTGCGACCTGCTGGAGATCAAGATCGGGCAGGGCGCGAAGCCGGGCGAGGGCGGACTTCTCCCCGGCTTCAAGGTGACGGCGCGCATCGCCGAGACGCGGCACACGCCCGCCGGCATCGACCTCATCTCGCCGTCGAACAACCACGACATCTACTCCATCGAAGACCTCGCGCAGGTCGTCGAGGAGCTGAAGACGATCAACCCGCGCGCGCAAATCTCCGTCAAGATTCCGGCCATCCCGCACCTCGGCCCCATCGCGACGGGGATTGCGAAGGCGCGCGCCGACATCATCGCCATCTCGGGCTACGACGGCGGCACGGGCGCCGCGCGCAAACACAGCTTGCGCCACACGGGCCTTCCCGTCGAGATCGGTCTGCGCGAGGCACACCGCGCGCTCGTCCGCGCGGGTTTAAGAAGACGTGTCGAGCTGTGGGCCGACGGCGGCGTGAAGTCGGGGCGCGACGTGGTGAGATTGTTGCTGCTCGGCGCCGACCGCGTGGGCTTCGCGACGATGGCGATGGCGGCGATCGGCTGCACGAGTTGCCGCGAGTGCAACACGGGCACCTGCCACGTCGGCATCACGAGCCAGTTGAAGGACGCGCAGGAAGCGCTCGCCGCCGGGCAGAAACACTTCAAGCCGCGCGAGTACGAACTGGCCGTCGAACACCTCGTCCGCTTCTTCAACGAGGTCAAAGAAGAGATCGCGCGCGAGACGGCGCGCGCCGGGCTTGCGTCAACGCGTGAGTTGGTGGGACGTGTTGACTTACTCGAACAGGTGCGCGGGCACGAGCGTCTCGACCTCGCGTGGCTGCTTGAGCCCGAAGAGCCGTGCGTGCTCTGCGTGTCGGCGCAGGAGCCGACCGTGGGGCGCGCGCGTCGTTCGCTCACCTCCCTGACGCGCGTCATCTCGCACTCGGTGACGGAGCTGGCCGAGGCCGGCAAGGAGGTCGTCTACTACGACGACTCGAACGTCTCCAGCGGCGACCGCGCGTTGGGGACGCATCTCGCCGGGCGTTTGACGCGCGCGCGTCTGAACCAACTTTTCGAGAACAACGGTCACGGTCACAACGGCCACGGGACGACGGCGGCGCTCGGGCTCAAGCGCGCGCAGCTCAACTTCCTCGAAGGCTGTGTGCCGGGCAACGGCCTCGGCGCGTTCAACTCGGACGGCGTGGACATCGTCGTCCACGGCGGCGTGCAGGACGGCGCGGCGAAGGGCGCGTCGGGCGGGCGCATACGGATCCTGAAAGGCATCAGCCACGACGGCGTGCCCGTGGACGGCTCGGTCGGCAAGTGCTTCGCCTACGGCGCGCAGGCCGGTCTGCTCGTCGTGCAGGGCGACGCCGACTCGCGCGCGGGGATACGTTTGTCGGGCGCCGACATCATCTTCGGCGGGCGCCTGCGTGCGCCTTTGCGCGACGAGCTGGGCAACATCGCCGCGCGCGCCAACCTCAAGGGCTTCGCCTTCGAGTACATGACTTCGGGTCGCGGCCTCGTGCTCGGCGATCCCGGCCCCTGGCTCTGCTCCGGCATGACGGGCGGAGTCATCTATCTCCTGCTGGAAAGAGAACTCGGGCTCGACGAGGGGGCCATCCGACGCCGCCTCGCCGCGGGCGCACGGGTCGGCATCGAGCCGGTCGAGGAGTCCGACGAGTCCAACCTGCGCGTGCTGCTCGGCCACTACCGCGAGGCCCTCGCCGAAGCCTTGCAGCACGCCGAGGCCGAAGAGGTCGCACGCCTCGCCGAAGACTGGCGCGCAAGGTTCGTCAAAGTCGTACCGAAGAAGTAGCTCATGATTGCAGAACAGTTAATCACGAAGGCGAAGCCGGCGCCGCCCGTTGTGGCGTGCGCGGACGAGACGCTGCCGAGGGGCGCGGAGGTGCTGTTGCACGCGCTCGTCAACGAGGGCGTGGACACGATCTTCGGCTATCCGGGCGGCGCCGTGCTGCACATCTACGACGAGCTGTGGCGCTACCGCGAGCAGGTCACGCACTACCTCGTCCGGCACGAGCAGGGCGCCGTGCACATGGCCGAGGGCTACGCGCGCGCGACGGCCGCGTCGGCGTGGCGCTCGTCACGTCCGGCCCCGGCGCGACCAACGCGGTCACGGGCATCGCCAACGCCTACATGGACTCGACGCCCATCGTCGTCATCACGGGGCAGGTGCCTCTGCCGCTCATCGGCACCGACGCCTTTCAGGAGGTGGACACGGTCGGCATCACGCGCCCCTGTGTGAAGCACAACTACCTCGTGCGCGACGTGCGCGACCTCGCGGGCGTCGTCCGCGAAGCCTTCTTCCTCGCGCGCACAGGGCGCCCCGGCCCCGTCGTCATCGACATCCCGAAGGACGTGTCGGCCGCGCGCTGCGCCTCCTCGCGCCTCGACCACGTCGCCTTCCCCTTCCGCGAGAAGAAGGGCGAGCCCGACCCCGTTTCAATCGCGCGCGCCGCCGAAGAGATCGTCAAATCCGAGCGGCCGGTGCTCTACGTCGGCGGAGGCATCGTCAACTCGGGCGCGTCGAAGGCACTCCTTGCTTTGGCCGAGCGCTTGCAGCTTCCCGTCACGCCGACCCTCATGGGTCTCGGCGGCTTCCCCTCGGCGCATCCGCTCTGCATGGGGATGCTCGGGATGCACGGCACCTACGCCGCCAACATGGCCGTGGCCGAGAGCGACCTGCTCGTCGCCGTCGGCGTCCGCTTCGACGACCGCGTGACGGGCAAGCTCGCCACCTTCGCCCCGCGCGCGCGTGTCATCCACATCGACATCGACCCCGCCAACATCGGCAAGAACGTCGCGCCCACGCTCTCCATCGCCGCCGACGCGTGCCGACGCCCTCGCGGCTTTGAGTAGAAGAGGTCGAGTCGCGCGCGGCCGCGGCGAAGAAGGGCATCACGCGCCGGGCCGTCTGGTGGGAGCGCATTCGCGCGTGGCAGCACGCGCAGCCGCTGCGCTACGCGGGCTCTTCGGACAAGATCAAGCCGCAGTCGGTCATCCGCGAGCTGCACCGGCTGACGCAAGGGCGCGCCGTCATCACCACCGACGTGGGGCAGCACCAGATGTGGGCCGCGCAGTTCTACCCCTTCGACGGCGAGCGGCAGTGGGTCACGAGCGGGGGTCTGGGCACGATGGGCTTCGGCCTGCCGTCGGCCATCGGCGCGAAGCTCGCGCGCCCCGACCAACTGGTCGTCGCGGTCGTCGGCGACGGCGGCTTCCAGATGACGAATCAGGAGCTGGCGACGGCCGTCCAGTACGGCATCGACGTCAAGGTCGTCATCATGAACAACGGCTACCTCGGCATGGTGCGCCAGTGGCAGGAGATGTTCTACGAGCGCACCTACTCTGAGGTGGACATCTCGGTCGCGCCCGACTTCGTCAAGCTCGCCGAAGCCTATGGCGCCGCCGGCTTTCGCGCGACGAGCCCCGGCGAACTAGCGGACGTGCTCGCCGCCGGGCTCAACATCCGGGCGTCGCCGTCATCGAAATCCTCGTCTCCAAAGAGGAGAACGTCTTTCCCATCGTTCCTGCCGGGGCCAACTCGCGGGACATGATCGTTCAGGAGGCGATGAATCGTAAATCGTGAATAGATAAAGGCAGGTTCTATTCACGATTTACGATTCACGATTCACGGCATTTATGCGTCACACGCTCTCCATCATCGTCGCCGACCAGCCGGGCGAATTGTCGCGCATCGTGGGGCTGTTCAGCGCGCGCGGGTTCAACATCGAGACGCTGTCGGTCGGCCCGACGCTCGACCCGGAATGGTCGCGCGTCACGGTGGTGACGACGGGCGACGACCGCACGGTCGAGCAGATCGTCAAGCAGTGCGAGCGGCTCGCGCGCGTGCGCGAGGTGCGCGACGTGACCAGCCAGCCGCACGTCGAGCGCGAGATGGCGCTCATAGATGTCTCGGCCACGCCGGGCGCGGCGCGGCAGGAAGTCTTGAGTCTCGTCGCGGTCTTCCGCGCGAAGGTCGTGGACATCTCGCATACGCGCATGCTCATCGAGGCGTCGGGCAACCGAGAGAAGGTGGACGCCTTCATCGAGCTGCTCCGCCCCCTCGGCATCAACGACATCACTCGCACCGGCTACATCGCCATCAACCGCGTGTCGAATGAGGAGCAGTAGGCAGTAGGCAGATCGAGCAGTCGGCTCCGCCCTGAAGGACGCAGACGCTTCAACCCAAACCGCCCGCCGCCGAAAGTTTTAACTGCCTGCTGACCATCTGCCTACTGCCTGCTTACTTGAAAGGAATTGAGATGAAAATTTATTACGACAAGGATGCGAACGTGGGAGCGCTGCGCGAGCGGCGCGTCGCGGTCATCGGGTACGGGAGCCAGGGCTTCGCACAGTCGAACAACCTGAAAGACTCCGGGATCGACGTGACCGTGGGCCTCAAGGCCGACAGCCCTTCGCGCGCGAAGGCCGAAGCCGCGGGGCTCAAAGTCCTGCCGGTCGCGCAGGCGGCGGCCGAGGCCGACATCGTCATGATGCTCGTTCCCGACGAGCAGGCCGCGGATGTCTACGCGCGCGAGGTGGCCGAGTCGATGACGCCGGGCAAGTACCTCGCGTTCTCGCACGGCTTCTCGATCCACTACGGCTTCATCAAGCCGCCCGAGGACGTGAATGTCTTCATGGTCGCGCCGAAAGGCCCCGGCCACCTCGTCCGCTCCGAGTACGAGCGCGGCGCGGGCGTGCCCTGCCTGCTCGCGGTGAATCAGGACCCTTCGGGCGACACGCGCGACCTCGGACTCGCCTACGCCTCGGCCATCGGCGGCGGCCGCGCGGGCGTCATCGAAACGTCCTTCCGTGAAGAGACCGAGACCGATCTCTTCGGCGAGCAGGCCGTCCTGTGCGGCGGACTGACCGCGCTCATCAAGGCCGGCTTCGAGACTCTGATCGAGGCGGGCTACGCGCCCGAGATGGCTTACTTCGAGTGCCTGCACGAGATGAAGCTGATCGTTGACCTGCTTTACGAGGGCGGCATCAGCGAGATGCGCTACTCGATCTCGAACACGGCGCAGTACGGCGACATGACGCGCGGCCCCGTGGTCATCAACGACGAGACGAAGCGGCGCATGCGCGCGCTCCTCGCCGAGATACAGTCGGGCGCCTTCGCGCGCGAATGGATGCGCGAGAATCGCAACGGCAAGGAGCGCTTCCGCAGCCTCGAACGCCAGACCGAAGACCACCCCATCGAGCAGGTCGGCCGCAACCTGCGCGAGATGATGCCGTGGCTCAGCGGCGGCCGTCTGGTGGACAGGGCGAAGAACTGAAAGGTAGATGGCAGTGAGCCCCGGAGGGGCGGCATGTCTATAGCTCAAGCTGATTATTAATCTTCCAAGCTCCGGAGGAGCGGCATGTGCATGCCGCCCCTGACGGGCTCGGGATTAATTGATCGCTGTTACTATAAACATCTCGCCCCTCCGGGGCTGTAACACGACGCGAACTTTATCCCATTACTGCCTGCTGCCTACTTTTTTATGAGCGACAACTTCAGAAGCAGAATTGTCACGCAGGGGGTCGAGCGGACGCCGAACCGGGCGATGCTGCGGGCGGTGGGGTTCGGCGACGAGGACTTCGAGAAGCCGATCATCGGCGTGGCGAACGGCTACAGCACCATCACGCCGTGCAACGCGGGTCTGAACGTGTTGGCCGGGCGGGCGGTCGAGGCTCTCTGCGCCGCCGGCACGATGCCGCAAATCTTCGGCACCATCACCATCAGCGACGGCATCTCGATGGGGACGGAGGGGATGAAATATTCGCTCGTCTCGCGCGAGGTCATCGCCGACTCCATCGAGACGGTCTGTCAGGCGGCAGAGCCTCGACGGCGTGCTCGCCATCGGCGGCTGCGACAAGAACATGCCGGGCGCGTTGATCGCCATCGCGCGGATGAACATCCCCTCGATCTTCGTCTACGGCGGCACGATCAAGGCCGGGACACTTCGGCGGCGAAGACCTGACGGTCGTCAGCGCGTTCGAGGCGGTCGGGCAGTTTCTGCGCGGGGAAGATCAAGGAGGCAGACCTGCTCGAAGTCGAGCGGCGCGCCTGCCCCGGCGCGGGCTCGTGCGGCGGGATGTACACGGCCAACACGATGTCTTCGGCCATCGAGGCGATGGGGTTGAGCCTGCCCTACTCCTCGACGATGGCGGCGGAGGACGACGAGAAGGCCGACAGCGCCGCGCGCTCCGCGCGAAGTGCTGGCCGACGGCCGTGCGGCGGCAGATCCTCCCGCGCGACATCCTCACGCGCAAGGCTTTCGAGAACGCGATCGCGGTCGTGATGGCGGTCGGGCGGCTCGACCAACGCGGTGCTGCACCTGCTCGCCATCGCGCATGCGGCCGAGTGTGCCGCTCGCGCTCGACGATTTCGAGGCGATCCGCGCGCGCATGCCGGTGCTGTGCGATCTGAAGCCCTCGGGTCGCTACGTCGCGACCGACCTGCACGCGGCGGGCGGCGTGCCGCAGGTGATGAAGATGCTTCTGGCGAACGGTCTCCTGCACGGCGACGCGCTGACCATCACGGGCAGACCATCGCGGAAGTCCTGGCCGACGTGCCGGCAGAGCCGCGCGCGCGATCAGGACGTGATCCGGCCGTTCGAGCGGCCCGTCTACCCGGACGGACATCTGGCCGTGCTCAAAGGCAACCTCGCGACCGAGGGCGCGGTCGCGAAGATCACCGGCGTGAAGGCCCGCAGTTGACCGGCCCGGCGCGCGTCTTCGATTCCGAGGAGGCGTGCCTCGCCGCGATCCTCGACGGCTCGATACGGCCGGGCGACGTGCTCGTCATCCGCTACGAGGGGCCGCGCGGCGGGCCGGGGATGCGCGAGATGCTGGCGCCGACCTCGGCCATCATCGGCGCGGGACTGGGCGACGCCGTCGCGCTCATCACCGATGGGCGCTTCTCGGGCGGCACTTACGGCATGGTCGTCGGCCACGTCGCGCCGGAGGCGGCCGTGGGTGGCATGCTCGCGCTCGTCGAGGAGGGGGACTCGATTACGATTGACGCGGAGGCGCGTCTGCTCAGTCTCCACGTCCCCGAAGAGGAGATCGCGCGGCGGCGCGCGGCGTGGAGCCCGCCGCCCGTCGCGCCACACGCGCGGCGTGCTCGCGAAGTACGCGCGGCTCGTCTCTTCGAGCAGTTTGGGCGCGGTGACGGATTTGGACAGTAGGCAGTAGGCCGCCGCCGCACACGTTCCACGAATTCCGACATCTGCCATCTGCTTACTTGCTTGACTTGCCCGCGCGCCGCGTTTAAGGTTTCGGGGTCACCCCAGCCGCTCGCAGAGCGGCCTTTTTATTTCCGGAGGGAGTCAGCATGGCAGAGCCTCTGCCGCCGATAGCCGTCTACTACGAGCACCCCGATTGGTTCCGCCCGCTCTTCGCGGAGCTTGAACGGCGGGGCACGCCTTACGTCCGCGTGGACGCCGCCCGCCACCGCTTCGACCCGGGTGCACAGGAAGAGTCTTTCGCGCTCCTCTTCAACCGCATGAGCGCGTCCAGCTACCTGCGCGGCCACGGCAACGCGGTCTTCTACACGCGCCACTACCTGCGCCACCTCGAACGGACGGGCGTCCGCGTCGTCAACGGGAGCCGCGCGTTCGACTACGAGACCTCGAAGGCTTTGCAGCTCTCGCTCTTCGCCGCGCTCGGTTTCGAGTTCCCGCGCACGCGCGTCGTCAACAGTCTCGCTGAAGTGCGAGAGGCCGCGCACGCGTTGACGTTCCCGGTAGTCGTCAAGCCGAACATCGGCGGGCGCGGCGCCGGCATCGTGCGCTTCGAGACCGCGGACGACCTTGAGTACGCGCTTCAGTCGGGGCTCGTCGAACTCGGGATAGACAGCACGGCGCTCGTGCAGGAGTACATCCGTGCGGGCGGCGGACACATCGTCCGCGTCGAGACTTTGGCCGGGAAGTTCCTCTACGCGATGAAGGTCTACACGGAGGGCGAGAATTTCAATCTGTGCCCGGCGGAGATTTGCGACCTCGAAAGGCTAATGAGCAGACGGGCATCGCGGCCGTCGGCGAAGTCTGTCTGGCCGACGCGCCGAAGGCGGGGCTGAAAATCGAGCGTTACGAACCGCCGGCCGAGATCGTCGGGCAGGTCGAGCGCATCGCCGCCGAGGCGGGTCTCGACATCGGCGGCGTCGAGTATCTGATCGACGAGCGCGACGGGCGGCCACGTTTTTACGACATCAACGCGCTGTCGAACTTCGTCGCGGACGCGGTGCGAATCGTGGGCTTCGACCCGCACGCGCGGCTGGTCGATTATCTGGAGGAGGAGGTGCGCCGATGCGTTACGGCTACTGGCTTCCGGTCTTCGGCGGCTGGCTGCGGAACGTCGAGGACGAGGGGATGGAGGCGAGCTGGGACTACGTCAGCCGCCTCGCCCGGCGCAGCGAGCAGATCGGCTACGACCTGACGCTCGTCGCCGAGCTGAATCTGAACGACATCAAGGGCGTCGAGGCGCCCTCGCTCGACGCGTGGTCTACGGCCGCGGCGCTCGCGGCCGTGACCGAGCGGCTGGAGTTGATGGTGGCCGTGCGCCCCACCTTCCACAACCCCGCGCTCCTCGCCAAGCAGGCGGCCAACATCGACCACATCGGCGGCGGCGGGCGCCTGTCGCTCAACGTCGTCTCGTCGTGGTGGGCGTCGGAGGCGGCGATGTACGGCGTCCACTTCGAGCAGCACGACGACCGCTACGCGCGCACGGCCGAGTGGCTCGAAGTCGTAGACCGCGCGTGGAAGGAGGACCACTTCTCTTACGAGGGGAAGTTCTACAAGGTCGCCGACATGTGCTGCAGACCCAAGCCAATGACGCAGCCGCGCCCCGTCATCTACGCGGGCGGCGAGTCGGAGGCGGCGAAGGAGCTGATCGCGGCGCGCTGCGACGCCTACGTGATGCACGGCGACCCGCCGGAGCGCGTGCGCGAGAAGGTGCGCGACATGTCTGCGCGGCGCGAGCGGCTGGGGCTCGGGCCGATGATCTACGGCGTGGCCGGGTACAGCGTCGTGCGCGACTCGGAAGAAGAGGCGCAGAAGGAGCTTGAGCGCATCACGGACGTGCATCAGTCGGCCGCGGGCTATGACAACTATCAGCAGTGGCTCGCGGGGACGCAGCTCGAGCAGCGCGTGTCGCTCGAAGACTACTCGGTCTCGAACCGCGGCCTGCGCTCCGGTCTGGTGGGCACGCCCGAGCAGGTCGCGGCGCGGGTCGAGGAGTTCGAGGACGCGGGCGTCGATCTGCTCCTGCTCCAGTGCAGCCCGCAGCTCGAAGAGATGGAGCGCTTCGCCGCACAGGTCATCAAGCGGCGCGAGGCAAGCATCGCCGCCGGTAATTGAGTACGATGCCGTAGCGGTCAGACACCACCATCGTATCACCCGCTCCTACCGCAGGTGGTTCTGACCTGATTGTCAATGGAAGGAGTTTCAAGGGTGTCAATTCGTAAACTTATCATCTTCACCGCAGCACTCACCTTGTTCGTCTCATGCGCGAAGATGGAGGAGCCGGCAAAGCCGCAGCCGACGGCGACGCCTGTTGCTGCGGCGTCACCGGGTGGGGCTTCGTACGAGCAGGAGTTGGAGCAGTGGAAGGCGAAGCGGCTGGCGAACCTGAAGAGCGAGGACGGCTGGCTGTCGCTCATCGGCCTCTTCTGGCTGAAGGAGGGCGAGAACCGTTTCGGGAGCGACCTGACAGGTGAGATCGTCCTGCCCGACGGCAAAGCGCCTGCGCTGGCCGGGACGCTCCGGCTCGCCGCGGGCAAGGTCACGCTCGACGCAAAGCCCGACGCGAAGATCACTTCGAAGGGTCAGCCCGTCACCACGCTCGAACTCAAGTCCGACGAGGACGGCGAGCCGACGATGCTCGAAATGGGCTCGCTGAGCTTCCACGTCGTCAAGCGCGGCGAGCGTCTGGGCCTGCGCGTCAAAGACCGCGAGAACCCCGCGCGCGCCGCGTTCAAGGGGACGGACTACTACCCCGCCGACCGCAAGTGGGTCGTCAACGCGCGCTTCGAGCCGTACCAGCCGCCGAAGCAGGTGCCGATTCTGAACGTGCTCGACATGACGACCGAGGAGATTTCGCCGGGCGCGCTCGCCTTCGAGGTGGACGGCCGCCCCTACCGGCTCGAAGCCTTGAAGGAGAAGGGCGAGGAGCAGTTCTTCATCATCTTCGCCGACCAGACGAGCGGCAAGGAGACCTACGGCGCGGGCCGTTATCTCTACGCCGACCCGCCGGGCGCGGACGGCCGCGTCACGCTCGACTTCAACCGCGCCTACAGCCCGCCCTGCGCCTTCACGAAGTACGCGACCTGCCCGCTCCCGCCGCAGCAGAACCGGCTGGCCCTGCGCGTCGAGGCCGGCGAGCGCTACCTCGGCCACTGAGGGCGACATAACGGGTCTTGCCTTCTGCCCGCGGCGGGCCTTACATTAAGGCCCATGAGACTACTGACCGCCGTCACGTTGCTGCTGCTTTTCGTCCCGGCGTCGCTCGCGCAGGAGCGGAGCTCACGCGGAGCCCTTCAGAGTTGAAGGGGCTCAAGCGCGTCTACGTGGACGCGGGCGCCGGCCTGAAGAACCGCGCGCGCATCGTCGAGGCGCTGCGGAAGTCGAAGGTCGGCGTCGAGGTCGTGGACGCGCCCGGTGCGGCCGAGCTGATTCTCCTCTTCTCGGCCGAGAAGGTCACGGCCGCCGCCGGCATGGAGAAGAAGCGAGATGTTCTGGGGAATCCCACCGGCAAGACGGAGCCCAAGTATGTTGACATCGACGCCGGCTACGGCTCGGCCTACGTCCCCGCGGCGGGCGGCGGCCGCCGCGTCCTCTTCACATGGCAGGGCCGGAAAAAGCTCTTCGCCAGTCCGGCCCAGAAGTTCGCCGACGCCTTCATCAAGGAGTACCGCAAGGCCAACGGCCTCTAACGCGCGTACATGTCGATGACGCGCTCGATGGCGCGGCGGCAGACGGCGCAGAAGTGGTTCGTGCGCGTGAACATGATGCAATCGACCTCGGGGCGGTAGAAGCCTTTGGCCTCGTAGTTCGCGCCCTCGAAGGCGCCGACGCGGCCCGACGTACTTCTCCGCCGCGAACATCTTTTCTTCGTGCCCCAGCTCTTCGCGGAAGAGCGCCTCCATCACCTCTTCGGGCTTGCGCTCGGCCCTGATCTGCCCCCTGCGCTCCTGTATCCCGCGCGAGTAACTCTCGAAAGCCTCCTTGCCCCACGGCGTCGGGATCGGCGTGCCCGCCGCGACCAAATCCTTCCACTTCAAATTCGCGGGGTCGAGCAGTGCGGTCACGTTCGGTTCCCACGGCTCGGTGCGCTCGGCGGCCGGGGCGTAGGCGACCGAGGAGGTGTAGTACTCGTCGGCCAGTCCCGCGAAGTGATGGCCGAACTCGTGGACGAAGACGTAGTCGGCCCACGCGTTATCGGCGGCGACCGTCGAGTAAAGATTATGAATTCCGCCGCCGCCGTAGGTGCGGTTGTTGACGAGGATTTCGACGAACTCGTAAGGGGCGAACGAGGCGGCGCGACGGAGCGCCCGGTTGTCGAACGTGAGGACGTAGCGCTCCGAGCCGAAGGCGTCGAAGGTCGCGCCGAGCGGCGAGTCGCGGTAGACGCCCGTCGAGGGGCGCGAGACGCCCGACTCCGCGGCGGGCGGGCAGAGCCCCAGACGTTGAAGTCCTGCCGCCGCTCCTTGAAGGGCGAAGTCTTGAAGAGCACCTCGGTCATGCGCCGCGCGTCCCGCTCGAACTTACCCGCTTCGGCCGCGGTGTAGCCGTCGCCGATGATGAGGAAATCGACCTTCGACGCCGAGTCGCCGTTCTTCTGAATCTCGATGAGCGGCGCGGGCGCTTTGAGGGGGGAACGGTCGATGAAAATGTCGGCCGGGTCGAGAGCGATCGTCCAGACTTCGCGGAACATGTTCTTCGCGTCGCGCTTCTTGAGGACGACCTTGACGGGCGCGTCGGGCACGGGGAAGCGGAGCGACTCCTGGAACGTGCGGCGCAGGATCTTGGCCTCGTCCGTCGTCTCCCACTCGCCGTAGATGGAGGCGAAGCCGCGCGAGTAGAGGAGGCGGTCGGACTTCGCGTCCCGCACCTCGAAGAGATACTTGCCGAGGTTCGAGTCGTCCACCGCGCGGCGCGGATTGCCCGGCCACGCCAGCGGCTCGACGACGGCGCGGTCGAGGCTGAAGACCTCTTCCGTCGCGGTGCCGGTGTGGTAGAAGTCGAGCCGCATCGTCCGCGTCGCCTGACGCGCACCGGCCGCGGGCAGCAGCAGAGACAGGACGAGGAGCGCCACGAGAGCCAGAACCGTTTTAGCCATGCGCACATTCTACACAAGCGCGGGCGCGCGCGAAGATGATAAATTGTATGGCGCCTTAGCGATGGTTTCGGCCTCAATAAGCGAGCTACAAAATCCGCGACCTGTGGGCAAAGAGGGACGCGGACACGACCGCCACGTTCTTCGTCGCCGAAGTGTCTTCACATGATGTAGTGATGGTCTGTCTGTCGAAGTAGTCGCCGACATCTTCCACCTATATGAAGATGAAAATCCTGACGCTCGCCCTGTTGCTCATGGCCTCTGCGCACGCGGCCGCTCAAAGCTTTCAACCGATCAACCGGGACGCGTCGCCGGAGGCGCGGAAGCTCTTGAGCTACCTCTATGGATTGCGGGGAAAGCAGACGCTGGCCGGGCAGCACAACTACAACCAAGAGCTGAACAAGTACGTCGAGGTGGCCGAGTCGCTGACGGGCAAGCGCCCCGCCGTCTGGGGCACCGACTTCATCCTCGGCGGGACGAAGGACTACGGGCCGGAGATCGTCGCAGAGGCGATCAGGAAACACAGAGAGGGCTACGTCGTCACGTTGATGTGGCACGCCGGCCGTCCGCAGGACGACCCGCCTTACGGTTGGAAGGAGAGCATTCAGGGGGAGTTGACCGACGCAAAGAGATTTATGCGCACCCGCGCACCCTGACGCACGACGAGCTCGCGCTGCCGAGGTGAGCGTTTAGACATCGGTCGGCAAAAACGATCGACAACTTTGGGAGGTAGAATGCTTTTGAAACGAAATCATCTGGCCGCGCTGCTTGTCTGCACCCTGCTCTGGGCGGGCTGCGACGGCGCGGCCCAGTCCGGCGGGCAGAAGCGGGGCAGGGCCGGTGACGACAGTCCGGTCGGGCGCGCGTTCAAATCACGGACGAGCAACGTCCAGGTCGAAGGCGAAGGCGTGGTCACGCGCCTGCTGGCGGATGACAACGACGGCAGCAGGCACCAGCGATTCATCCTTCGCCTCGCATCAGGTCAGACGGTGCTTATCGCCCACAACATCGACATCGCACCGCGTGTGAGCGGGCTGCGTAAGGGCGACAGCGTGCGCTTCTACGGCGAGTACGAGTGGAACGAACAGGGCGGCACGGTCCACTGGACGCACCACGACCCGAAGGGGCGGCACACAGCAGGGTGGCTCAAACATAACGGGCGGACCTATCAGTGAAGTTCCCCGATCCGTGTTCCTTGATTCAAGGAGTGAAAGCGATGTTCGCACGCGTCTTCTGTCTCGCCTGTCGTCCTGGCCGTCTCGTTGTGCGGGGCGACGCCCGCGCGTCCCCAGACCACGGCCGCCGGCGGCCTCACGTTGGAGTGGATATACGGCGACGAAGGCCGGCGCGTCGCAAGTCTTCCGACGCACGCGTGGCTGTCGGACGGACGGCTGATGCTGTTCGACGTGAGGCGTCCGCCGGCCGAGCGCACCTTCGAGGTCTTAGACCCTTCGACGGGCGCGCGGCGGTCGGCGCTCGACATGGCCGCCGCGGTCGCGAGCCTGAAGGCGCTGCTGCCGGACTCGGGCGTGACGGAGTCGCTCGATTGGCCGGAGGCGTTCGACGCGGCGGGGCGGCGCGCGCTTTATCTGTTCAAGGGCGACCTCTTCCTGCTCGACCTCGCGGCGGCGCGCTTCACGCGCCTGACGAAGACCGAGGCGGAAGAGCAGTCGCCCGGCTTCTCGCCCGACGGGCGGCGGCTCGCGTTCGTCCGCGCCACACGACCTCTACGTGATAGAACTCGACACGGGGGCCGAGACGCGCGTGACGCGCGACGGCTCGGAGACGACCTTGAACGGCAGCCTGTCGTGGGTCTACTGGGAGGAGATTTTCGGGCGGCGCGACATCGGCTACTGGTGGTCGCCGGACTCGCGCGCGCTGGCCTACCTTCAGACCGACGAGTCGGCCGTCGGCATGAGTGCCTTCGTGGACTTTCGTCCCGACAGCGCGCCGCGCCTCATCACACAGCGTTACCCGAAGGCCGGGACGCCCAACCCGCGCGTCCGCGTCGGCGTCGCGGAGGTCGGCCGCGGCACGACGACCTGGGTGAACATCAACGACCGTCCCGTTCGAGTACGTCCTGCGCGTGAAGTGGCTGCCGGACGGGCGCCGCGTCAGCGTGCAGACGCTGACGCGCGACCAGCACGACTCGGGGCTCTACTTCGCCTCGCGCGAGACGGGCGCGGCCGAACGCGATACTGACCGAGACCGACCCGGCCTGGGTCAACATCCACGACGACCTGCACTTCCTCGCCGACGGCCGCCACTTCCTCTGGGCTTCGGAGCGCGACGGCTTCTACCACCTCTACCGCTACACGTTGGACGGCCGTCTGGTCAATCAGGTCACGCGCGGCCCCTGGTCGCTGGCGTCTTCGGGCGCGGGTGTCTTCTGGGTCAGGCAGGCCGTCGACGGGAATCGACGAGGCCGGGGGTTGGGTCTACTTCACGGCGCTGGAGCGCTCGTCCGTCGAGCGCCACCTGTACCGCATCAAGCTCGACGGCACCGGCATGACGCGCCTCTCGGCGAAGCGGGCATGCACCGCATCTCGATGCCGGCGGACGCGCGCTTCTACCTCGACAACTTCTCGGACATACGGACGCTGCCGTCGCTCACGCTTCGCCGCCCCGACGGCGCGCGCCAGTCGGTGCTCGCGCCGCCGAGGCCGGAGCTGATCGCGCGCTTCGACGTGCAGTACCCGGAGCTTCTGAACATCCCCGCGGCCGACGGCTTCCGGATGCCCGCGCGGCTGCTCAAGCCGAAAGGGTTCCGCCCCGACCGGCGCTACCCCGTCATCATCTACGTCTACGGCGGGCCGTCCGCGCCTTCGGTCTCGAACGCGTGGCCGGGCAACCTGCTCTCCGACCAGCTCTACCTCGCCGAAGGGTTCGTGCTGTTGACGGTGGACAACCGCGCGGCGACGGGGATCAGCAAGAAGCTGGAGAACACCATCGCGATGCGAGCGTCGGAGCCGGAGACGCAACGACCTGCTCGACGCCGTGCGCTGGCTCAAAGCGTCAGCCGTGGGTGGACCCGGGCGCGTCGGCGTCTGGGGCTGGAGCGGCGGCGGCACGATGACGCTGAGCCTGATGACGCGCTCGAAGGAGTTCAAGGCCGGCATCTCCGGCGCGCCCGTCACCGACTGGCGCTACTACGACACCAAGTGGGCCGAGGCGCTCGCCGGGATGCCGGCCGAGAACCCCGAAGGATACGACCGCGCCTCGCTGGTCAGACGCGCGGGCGAGCTGCACGGCCGCCTCCTGCTCGTCCACGGCACCTACGACGACAACGTCCACCCGCAGAACACGCAGGCGTTCGCCGACGCGCTCATCCAATCCGGCAAGCTCTTCGAGCAGATGATCTACCCCATGCGCAAGCACGGCTTCACCGACCGCGCCGCGCAGATGCACCTGCAACGCACGATGCTCGACTTCTGGAAGCGGACACCTCTGACGGCCCGCGCGCCAGCCATCAGCGCATAAAACAGTTAGGGGCTACCGAGTGGTAGCCCCTGACTTGTTGATCTGCTTGATGGAGCCGAGGGGGATCGAACCCCTGACCTCTGCAATGCCATTGCAGCGCTCTCCCAGCTGAGCTACGGCCCCGTACGTACCGCGCGGCACGGAAAAATAAAATAGCAGTCGGTAGTGTAAAACGCAAACGAGGCGTCCGGCGATGCGGGCGCCTCGTTTTACCTGCGGCGGAGGGCGGCGAAGAGGGCGAGGGCGGCGCCGGCCGCGAGCAGCAGGAGGCCGACGGCGACGCGCGCCATGTTCGGCACTTCGCGGACGGCCGTGTCGGTGATGACGACCGCCGTGCTCGGCTCCACGAAGTAGGAGCGGTAGGCGAGCACGCCGCCGGCGGCCGCGAGCACGATGCCGAAGATGATGAGGGCGACCCTCAACGCACCGGCCCCCTTCCGTGACGCTCAGACGCCTTTGAAGTCGGGCTTGCGCTTCTCCAGAAAGGCGCGGACGCCCTCGTCCTTGTCCTGGCTGGAGAAGGTGAGGGCGAAGAGGTCTATCTCGCGGCGCAGGCCCTCGTCGAGGTTGGCGCGGGCGGCCGTCTTGACCGCCTCCTTCGCCATGCGCAGCGCGACGGGGCTCTTCTCGGCGATGCGGTTCGCCAGCTCCATCGTCTTCGCTTCGAGGTCGGCCGCGGGGACGACGAGGTTGACGAGGCCGAGGTTGTAGGCGTGCTGCGCGTCGATCATGTCGCCCGTGAGGATCAGCTCCATCGCCTTGCCTTCGCCGACGAGTCGCGTGAGGCGCTGCGTGCCGCCGCCGCCGGGGATGATGCCGAGGTTGATCTCGGGCTGGCCGAAGCGCGCCGTCTCGCTGGCGACGCGGATGTCGCACGAGAGCGCCAGCTCGCAGCCGCCGCCGAGGCAGAAGCCGTTGATCATGGCGATGACGGGCTTGGGGAAAGTGTCGACGGCGGTGAAGAGCGAGCGCGCCGTCATCACGTCGCGCTGCGAGACGGCGGTGCGCCCCTCGAACTCCGCGATGTCGGCGCCCGCGACGAAAGCCTTCTCGCCCGCGCCGGTGATGACGACGACGCGGACCGACTTCGTCCTCGCGCAGCTCTTCGAGCGCGGCCGCGCCCTCGGCGCGCGTCTGGATGTTGAGCGCGTTGAGCTTCTGCGGCCGGTTGATCGTGATGACGGCGACGCGCCCGCGCCGCTCGACCAGAAGTGTCTCGTATGATGCCATTGGTCTTTCCTCCGTAAATGTAAATCGTGAATCGTGACGAGAGTCGAGTCGGCAAGGTAACGAAACCGGACTGAGAGCCGTCAGCCCTACGTTCACGATTGTCACGCTTCACTGATTGACGGTTCTTACTGTTTCTCGCCCTCGGGCGTCTGCTGCTCGTCGGCGACCCAGGAGACGAAGAGGCGGAGCCAGTTCTCGGTCGGCTCCATGATCTGCACGCCGACGCGGGCGGTGCCGTAGATGGCGGGCGCGGTGCGGACGACGCGCGCCGTGGCCTCGATGGGCGAGCCGTCGGGGCGGTGTGCGCGCAGGTAGAGCTGGTCGCCGCGCGCGACGCGCTGGTTGAGGTGGAAGAGCGCGCCGAGGGTCGAGATGTCGTCCGTCTCGGTCGGCTCGCTCCACGCCGCCCCGTCCTCGGCGCGCCCCGACACCACGATGGGCAGCCGCAGCGCCATGCGCAGCGCGAATCGTCTCTCTTCGTTCGGTGGCCTCGTCATAGTCATCAGTAGGCAGTATGGCAGTTGGCAGTCAGCGCTCCGCGTTGCAGAGGTTGAAGGTTAATCTCGGCGTTCTCGACAGCGGCACTCTTAACTGCCTGCTGCCATCTGCCTACTGCCTACTGTCGTCCCACTTGTAGAAGCCCTCGCCCGTCTTCTTCCCGAGCTTGCCTTCGGCGACCATGCGCCGGAGGATGTCGGGGGGGCGGAAGCGCTCCGAGCCGAGCTTGCGCGTGCAGGTACTCGGCGATGTGGAGGCGCACGTCGAGGCCGACGAGATCGGTCAGGCGGAGCGGCCCCATGGGGTGATTGTAACCGAGTTCCATCGCCGTATCTATATCTTTCGCTTCGCCACGCCCTCCTCCAGCATCCGCATCGCTTCGAGCCCCAGCGCCACGCCGAGCCGCGACGAGGCGAAGCCCGGCACGTCGCGCACGACGATCGGCTCCTTCTTCATCCTCGACGGCGACGGCGCGGACGGCCTCGACCGTCTCGCGCGGAGGTCTCGCGCCCGACGACGATCTCGACGAGGCGCATGATGTGGACGGGGTTGAAGAAGTGCATGCCGACGACGCGTTCGGGGCGGCGCGCGCCTTCGGCGATCTCCGTGATCGAGAGCGAGGAGGTGTTGGTGGCGAAGATGAAGTCGCGCCGTGGTCGAGACGCTCGACGGCGCGGAGCGTCTCGCGCTTGAGGTCGAGCCGCTCGGGGACGGCCTCGATGAAGAGGTCGCTGTCGGCCGTCTCTTCGAGCTGCGGTCGTCGTGCGGATGTTTGAGAGGGTCGCGCGCGCGCTCTTCGTCCGTCACCTTGCCGCGCTCGACGCCCTTGGAGAGGTTCGACTCGATGGCGCGCAGGCCCTTCTCGACGAAGGACTCTTCGAGGTCGCGGAGCACGACTTCGAAGCCCGCGGCGGCGGCGGCCTGCGCGATGCCGTGCCCCATCGTGCCCGCGCCGAGGACGGCGACGCGTCACGCACGGCGGCGGGGTCGCGTGCGGCGTCGAATCTCTCTCTTCCTGCGGCGTGCTCAAAGGGTCTCGCGGGCGCCGGGCGGTCGGGGTTCCGGCTCTCTCTTAGCGGTCAAATTCGACTCCTCAAGGCGCGAGCAGTTATACTACACGCGCCGAGAAAAAGGCTACCACCGACGGCGCGCGCGCTCGGTAAGCGCGCTTACAGACGCCCCCGAGAGCCTTTATAGATCAAGAGAGCATGATGAAAGAGACCCTGCACCGCGAAGTCGTCATCGTCGGCTCCGGGCCGGCCGGCCTGACCGCGGCCATCTACGCCGCGCGCGCCGAACTGCGCCCGCTCGTCATCCACGGCCCGCAGCCCGGCGGCCAGCTCACCATCACGACCGAGGTCGAGAACTACCCCGGCTTCGCCGAAGGCATCCAGGGGCCGGAGCTGATGCAGCAGTTCGAGGAGCAGGCCAAGCGCTTCGGCACGGAGTTCCTCGTCACCTACGTCAACAAGGTGGACCTCTCCAGCGCGCCCCTTCACGCTCTGGACGGACGAGGGGCACGAGATCAAGGCCGAGACTCTGATCGTCGCCTCGGGCGCTTCGGCCAAGTGGCTCGGCATCCCGGGCGAGGCGCCCGCGCCGCGAGGGCTTGGGCGGCCTGGGCGTCTCGGCGTGCGCGACGTGCGACGGCTTCTTCTTCAAGGGCAAGCCCATCGTCGTCGTCGGCGGCGGCGACACCGCGATGGAGGAGGCGACGTTCCTGACGCGCTACGCCTCGCGCGTGACGGTCGTCCACCGGCGCGACTCGCTTGCGCGCGTCGAAGATCATGCAGGACAAGGCGTCAAGGAACCCGAAGATCGACTTCATCTGGAACGCGGACGTGAAGGAGATCGTCGGCACGCCGGAGACGGGCGTGACGGGCATCAAGCTTCAGGACAACAAGACGGGCGAGGAGTCGGAGTTCGCGTGCGAGGGCGTCTTCATCGCCATCGGCCACAAGCCGAACACGGACGTGTTCAAGGACTGGCTCGACATGGACGACGGTCGGCTACATCAAGACCGCGGGCGTCTCGATGGCGACGAACATCCCCGGCGTCTTCGCCTGCGGCGACGCGCAGGACTCGATCTACCGGCAGGCCGTGACGGCCGCCGGCACGGGCTGCATGGCCGCCATCGACGCCGAGCGGTTCCTCGACTCGCTGCCCGTGGCGACGGCCACCGGCGAAGAGGTCACCATCGAGGGCGAGGTCGTCTCGGCCGACCACGAGCAGATCACGATGCCCGACGGCGAGGTCGTCTCGAACCACCCCGACGAGCCGCAGCCGCCCGCCGACACCTCGCAGCCCGAAGTCGTCTACGCGCGGCCCTCGACTGAGCTTTCGTCTTAACGATAAGCGGTATCGACGTAACCCCGGTCGAGGTGCTCGCCGCAGGCGAGGTAGTACAACTCGTCCCGGAAGTAGCCGTACTCGCCGTTGGTCAGGAAGTGCAGGGGCAGCTTGAAGGCCGAGAGGTAGAGCACGAGGGCCAGCTCGCCCGCCGGGTCGAAATTCTGCAAAGCCTTCATCTCTTCTCTCCGCGCGCGCGCCTAGTGCCCGGTCTGCCAAGCCTTCAGCATCTCCGAAGGGTAGACGAGCAGGAGGATGTTGAGGAGGAGACTGTCCCTGATCCAGAAGAGCAGGACGATCTCGGTGAGCGCGAAGACGAGAAGGGTTTTGCGCAGGCCGAGGCGGCGCGCGATGAAGGCGCCGGCGGCGCAGGCGATAACGTCGCCGAGCGAGTTGACGACGGAGTCGCCGTTGTAGCCGAGCGCGGCCGTCGTCTCGCGGTAACGGTTGACGACGAACTCGGTGTTCTCGAAGACCTCCCAGGCGGCCTCGGCCGCGACCGCGAGCGCGAGGCGCCAGCGCCAGCCCGCGCGCGGGAGCAGGAGCGCGAGCAGCCCCGCGAGCGCGAAGCCGTGCAGGACGTGCGTGAAGGAGTAGGGGTCGAAGAGCTGCTGCGAGGTCTCGGCGCCCCACGCGTCGCCGAGCCAGAGGCGGAAGCGCCCGCAAGAGCAGAGCCACAACCGGCCCTGCCAGCGCAGCAGGAAAGCGGCGGCCGCGAGCACCGCCACGACGGCGAGCCACGGCCAGACTCTTCTCTTCAAGTCATCTCGCGCCGAAGCGTTCTCCAAAATAATAAGCTCCCGAATCGGAACGTCACAGCTCACGGTTTGATCGCGCGCGTGGCGACGTAGGTGGGCATGAACTCGGCGACGCGCAGGCCGCGGTGGCGGTCTTCGTAGAGCGCCGTGAGTCGGAAGCCCGCGTCGAGCTGCCCGCCGATCTGGTCTTCGAGCGTGTGGCTGAACTCAAGCGGGCGGTCGGCGGCGAGCACCCCCGCGCGCTCGGCGTCGCTCAGACTTTCGAGGTCCGAGTAGGGAAGCGCGTACTTCACTTCGAGCCTCTCCTGCCGCTCGTCCTCCAGGTCGAAGATGTAGATCGAGGGGTTGTTGAAGCCGGCGAGCAGCAGCCCGCCGCGCCGGAGCACGCGGAACGCCTCGCGCCACACGGGGCGCACGGCCGGCGCGAAACAGTTCGAGACGGGGTGGAAGACGAGGTCGAAGCTCTCGTCGGCGAACGCGGAGAGGTCGGCCATGTCGCCCCGGAGGGTTTGGAGGTCGAGCCCCTCGCGCTCGGCCACCAGACGATCCCGCGCGAGCTGCGCGGGCGAGTTGTCGAGCACGGTGACGCGCGCGCCGGCGGCCGCGAACGTCGGCCCCTGCTGGCCGCCGCCCGAGGCGAGGCAGAGCACGTCGCGCCCGCGCATTTCCGCCGGGAACCATGCGCGCGGCACCGACCTCTGCTCGGTGAGCAGCACCGACCATTCGCCCCGCCGCGCGGCCTCGATGACCTCCGGCCCGACGGGCCGCGTCCACTCGTTCCCGAGTCCGACCTGCCTGTCCCACGCGCGGCTCTGGTGCTCAAGGATGTCCATAAGAATAGTAGGCAGATGGCAGTAGGCAGATGGCAGACGCCGCGTCAGCGGCAGTTTGAATTGAGCCCGGCCTTTCAAGGCCGGGGCCGCCGTCAGTTATAGGTGCCGCGTCGCGTGAGCGACGGCTGAACGGTTCAGCCGTCGCTCACGCGACGCGGCGCCGTAGTCGTCCAGTTTACTCAGGCGCCGCTCTGCGGCGTTCGACGTATACGTTACGTTTATCTCAACTACTGTCGTCTGCCTACCGCCTACTGCTTCGCCCCTTCCAGCTTCTTCAACATCTCGGTCGCGTTCTTGTTCTGCGGGTTCAGCTCCAGCGAGCGGCGGTAGTTCTTGACGGCCAGCTCCTTCTCACCGCTCTCGGCGTAGGCGTCGGCGAGGCTGTCGTAGACGTTGAAGGACTGCGGGTAGAGTTCGGCGTTGAGGGCGAAGACGGCGACCGACTCGCGCGGCTTCTGCGCGCGCAGCAGCTCGTAGCCGAGCGTGTTCAAACGCTGCTCGGAGACCGAGACGTTGTCGGGCTGCTCCTTCTTGATACGGCGGTAGGCGGCGACGGCCTCGTCCGCCTTGCCGGCTTGCAGCAGCTCGTAGGGAATGAGCGTGCCGCCGGTCAATCGCGGCGCGTCCGAGGTGTTGTTGCCGCCGCTGAAGGTCGCTTTGGCGGGCTCGAAGGTGATGCGGAGCGGCGCGTCCTGCCGGGTGAAGGTCGTCTCGGAGATGGGGAAGAGTTCGGACTTCGCCCCTTGCGTCGGCTGTGCGAAGAGGCGGCCGCCCTCAAGCGTGATGTTGAGCACGCGGTCGGGGTTGATGAGGTAGCGGCCGGCGTAACTGCCGAGCCGCTCGGGCGCGACCGACACCGTCTCGACCTCCGCCGGCAGGTACTCGTCCCAGCCGTACTCGCGCGCGATGGCGCGGAAGATTTCGCCGATGATCTGGCCGTTGTCCGAGTTGACCATCACGACCGCGCCGTAGCCCTTCTCGCGGTGCAGGAGCATGTCGGCGCGGAAGCCCTCGTCCGCCCCGTTGTGGCCGAAGTAGACCTGCTGCCCGCGCTTCTGGTTGAAGAAGCCGAGGCCCACGTCCGACGAAGGGAGGTAGGGCGTCGCCATCCGCTCGGCCGTAGCCTTCGAGAGCACCTTGTTCGACCTGCCCTGTAGGGAGAGCTGCATCTCGATGCCGAACTTCGCGAGGTCGGTCGGCGTCGTCCAGAGTCCGGCCGCGGCCATCTCCGGGTAGACGTGGAACTTGCCCTCGACGGGTTTGCCGTCGCCGCGGTAGCCGGTCGCGGCGAGGCGGGCGCGCGCCGCGGGGAGCGGCTGCTCGTAGCCGCTGTCCGTCATGCCGAGGGGCGCGAGCACCGTCTCGCGCGCGATGTCGGGGAAGGGCCGGCGCTCGGTGTCGGTGAGCAGGAGTTGGGCGATGGTGGTGCCGCCGCCGGAGTAGCGGAAGCGCGTGCCCGGTTCGAGGTCTACGCGGACGGGCGCGGTGTTGGCGGGCGGCGCGCCGTCGAGCACCTGCGGGACCGTCGGGAGCTTCTCGCCCGCGGCGTAGCCGGGGAAGCCGTGGACGGTCAGGCCCGCCGTGTGGCTGAGGAGGTTCGCCAGCGTCACCTTCTTCTTCGCCGTCAACTCGTTCCCCGGCAGCTTCCACGAGACGAGTCGGGCGTTCACGTCTTCGTCGAGCGAGAGCTTTCCCTGTTCGACCTTCTTCAGGATGGTCATCGCGGCGACGGGCTTGCTGATGGAGCCGGCCTGAAAGAGCGTCCGCTCCGTCACGGGCTCGCGCGACTCCGCGTCTTTGAAGCCGTAGCCTCTGGCCCACTCCACCTTAAAGTCCCTGATGACGGCGATGCTCACGCCCGGCGCCTTGTAGTAGCGCAGGCGCTCCTCTAACGACCACGCGGGCGCGCCCTTGATGAGGACGGGCGGCAGCAGTCCGCGCTCGATGCGCGCGCGGCGCGCCTCGGCCGTCACGGGCGCCACGCCCTGCGCCGCCGCGGGCCGCGCGCACGGGACGAGCAGGGAGATTGCGAGGGAGAGGGGCAGGAAGAAGCGCTGTAGTCTCATGTCTGAATTCTCTTCGACGATGCGGGTGTCGGGATGAGCGGTCGCCGCGCGGGTCGGGCTCTCGGTCGGTTCGGCCGCCAACAGGAGGAAACGAAGAGGCGAAAGCGAAGGTTCGACTTTCGTCTCTTCGTCTCTCAAGCCCCGGCCGCGGGCGGCGTCAGCGTTCGGGCTCCGCGCAGGGGGCCGCGAAGAGGGTGCGGCAACTGTGCGCGAAGGCGTAGCCCGTCCTGTCCGGGTCACCGTCGGGCACGTCGAGGGATGTCTCCTCGATCTCGACGGCGAGCCAGCGCTTCGACAAGTCCGCCCCCTCGTTCCGCGGAATCTGGAACCGGAGGCCGACGAGCCGGTGCTCCTCGCGCGGCGCCATCACGTGCTCGACGAAGACGGGCAGGCTTCTGTTCTCCATCTCCCAACCGCCGCGCTTGCCGGTCGTCCCCAGCCCGAAGAGCAACGTGCTGACGAACCGCCGCCCCTGGTACGGGCAGTGCTCGCTCACGCGGATGAGGAGACGGTCCACGTACACATCGACGTGTTTCTCGCTGACGGTGTAAGTCCCCACGACCGCCACCTGCACCCCGAAGGCCGTGCCGAGCGAGGAGATGACGAAGTGCTTCGGCCGCTGCTGCTGCTCCTGCGCGACCTGCGCACGCGTCCCCGACGACTGTGAGACGAGCAGCAGCAGAGCGGCCCCGGCGAGCGCGAACGTCTTGCGGAAAGTCATGTTGAAAGTCCTGTCGGCCGACCTCATATTCACCTCCACGCGGCGCCCGGCGCCGCCTCGTTCCGGGGAGAGAGCGGGGATTTAGAGCAGCACGATGGAATCGTCGGTGGGGGCGCGTCGCGGCGGCGCCGACGACGCGGGGGCCGAGGCGGCGGCGCGCGGGCACGAGTCGCAGTAGGACTCGTGGCGGCCGAGGCGGTCGTCGCAGTCGTTGCAGTCGAGCGCCTGGCCGGCGGCGCGCAGCGCCTCCAGCAGCGGCGTGAGCAGGCGGCCGCGTTCGGTGAGCACGTACTCGACGTGCGGGGGGCTGCCGCCGAGGTCGCGCCGCTCGATGAGGGCGTCGCGCTCCATGTCGCGCAGGCGGTCCATCAGCGTGCGGCTGCTGATGGGGTGGAGGCGCGCGAGGAGTTCCGTGGTGCGGCGCGCGGCGCCCGCCAGGTCGCGGACGATGAGCAGCGTCCACTTGTCGCCCACGACTTGCAGTACGCCCCACACGGGGCAGCCGTCGCCCTCACGTCGTCGCATCTTCGGCCGACCTCCCGAGAAATCAGATCGTTACTGCGTGGGTGCGCCGCCGGTGTGTCTGCGGCGCGGGTCTCACGTGCCTCGCGTTTGAAACTCCGCCGGAGGCCGGAAGCTTAACACAAAGCCCCCCCGCAGCGCGCCGGGAATCTTTCGCCGCCCCGCTTGCGGCCGGCGACCGACTGCGGCTATTCTCGCACCAAT
The DNA here is from genome assembly GCA_963726735.1 of uncultured Acidobacteriota bacterium. Classification (GTDB taxonomy): domain Bacteria; phylum Acidobacteriota; class Blastocatellia; order Pyrinomonadales; family Pyrinomonadaceae; genus QHXN01. The sequence continues at coordinate 38,801 of CAVSDM010000011.1, read as the reverse complement.
CCCACAAACTTCGCCGAACAGAGACCGACAGCCACCTCATGACCTTCACCGAACAGCGCAGGCACGAGCGGGTGTTGGTGGACATACACGTCTACTGGGGTTGGACCGACGACTGCCCGTTCCACGACCGCATCATCAGCCTCAGCGAGGGCGGCTACTTCCTCCGCACCGAGCGCGACGCCGCGCGCGGCCAGCCCGTCTTCATCAAGTTCTGGCTGCCCGAGCAGAAGACGCTCTACGGCGAGGTGCGCTACCACATCGAGCGCTGGGGCGTCGGCGTCGAGTTCAAAGGTCTCTCCGACGTAGAGACGGAGCAACTCTTTGCCCTCGTCGAGCACTACCGGCAAAAGCAGTAGGCAGATGGCAGTAGGCAGTGATAGAGATAAACGTAGCGCGTGCGTCGAACGCCGCAGAGCGGCGCTTGAGTTGAGCCCGGCCTTTCAAGGCCGGGTAAACTGGACGACTACGGCGCCGCGTCGCGTGAGCGACGGCTGAACCGTTCAGCCGTCGCTCACGCGACGCGGCACCTATAACTGACGGCGGCCCCGGCCTTGAAAGGCCGGGCTCAATTCAAACTGCCGCTGACGCGGCTTGCTGCCTACTGCCTACTCTCTACTCCCTTTGCCTTTTCCCTCCCGCCTTCTTTATTATTGTCTCAGCCCCGGACCCCGGCTCCGAACCTCATTGTGGACTTACAGCGCCGAAGTTGTGCGGCGGCGCGAGAGGTTTTACGTCGCCGTTTATGAAGAGCGAGACTTCGCAGGGCGAGCCGGCCGCCGGGACGCAAGGGGCGCGACCGCCGGTCATCCTCGTCGCCGACGACGAGCCCGTCAACCTCGCGCTCATCCGGCGCAGGCTCGAATGGGAGCAGTACCGCGTCGAGACCGCGGAGGACGGCGGGCAGGCGGTCGAGGCCGCGCGCCGCGTGCTGCCCGACCTCATCATCCTCGACGTGATGATGCCCGTCCTCGACGGCCTGCAAGCCTGCCGTTTGCTCAAGGAAGACCCCGCGACGCGCGACATCCCCGTCATCTTCCTCTCCGCCCTCGACGACACGGACACGAAGGTGCGCGGCCTCGGCCTCGGCGCCAACGACTACGTCTCGAAGCCCTTCCGCGTCGAGGAGCTGCTGGCGCGCGTGAGCGTCGCCATCCGCCTGAAGCTTGAGCGCGACCGCCTGCGCCAGCGGGCGGAGGAGCTGCGCCGCAGCGCCGAAGCGGCGAGCGAGATGTCGATGACGGACGCGCTGACGGGGCTCCTCAACCGCTACGGCCTGCAACGCGCGCTCCAGCGGGAGCTGTCGGAGGCGCGGCGCTACAGCCGCCCGCTCTCGTGCCTGCTCATCGACCTCGACTTCTTCAAGGCGGTCAACGACACCTACGGCCACGCGGCGGGCGACGCGGCGCTCCGGCAGGCGGCGCGCGTCATCGCGGACTCGGTGCGCGGCTCGGACGTGGTCTGCCGCTACGGCGGCGAAGAGTTCCTCGTGCTCGCGCCCGAGACCGGCGTCGAGGGCGCGAGCGCGCTCGCCGAAAAGATACGCCACGCCTTCTCCGCGCGCCTCTTCGGCGAAGAGGGCCGAGTCTTCCCCCTCACGCTCTCGGCCGGCGCCGCGCAGCTCGACCCCGGCGAGTCCGGCAACGACATGATCGCGCGCGCCGACGAGGCCCTCTATCACGCCAAACAGACCGGCCGCGACCGCGTCGAAGCTGCGCGCAGCAGTGATGCGGCAGCCAGTAGACAGTAGCCAGTAGGAAGAAGAAGCGGCGCGTCCGGCCTAAAGGTCGAGACGCGCCGCTTATTGTTTTCTACTGACTACTGTCTACTGGCTACTTGTTCTTAGAGGCTTACGGAACGGGCGGCGACGAGAATGACACGTCGGAGATGAGGAGCGCGCCCGAGGGGCTCTGGTCGAACTTGAACTGGACGGAGCGGATGTCCGAGAGGTTCACGCCCGAGAAAGCGTTGACGGGGAGGCGCGCCGTGTTGAGCAGCACCTTCGGCACCGGCCCGACCGAGCCGGGCGGGTAGAAGAGCACGTCCGAGTAGCTGTTGACGGTGACGGTCGAGGTCGAGCCCGCGCCGTCGGTCAGCACGACCGTGAAGTTCTGCGGGATGCCCGAAGGGTTGCGCGTGTCGGCGAAGTTGACGCTGACGCGGAACGTGAGCCAGCGGAAGCCGCTCACGTCGCGCGCGCCGAGGGGCAGGTCGTTGCGGTAGTTGGCCGTGATCGCCGACCAGCCCGTGCGCAACTGGCTCAGGCCGCGGACGGTCGTCGCGCGCGCGCTCACGGTCGTGTGCGGCTGGCGGGCCGTTGACTGCGTCACGGGCAGGCAGTGCTGCGGCTGCGGCGAGGGGCCGCCGCAGAGGTCGTGCGGCGTGAGCCCCGTCTGCGTCGTCGCGCCGCCCAGGGTGTTCGTCGTCAGGTTGGTCGAGGTGAGCAGGCGGTTCACGTCGCGGCGCGTCGCGGCCGTGTCGGGCGCGTGGTAGGAGACGTGAATCTCCGTCGTCAGCGCCGAGGGCGGCGGCGCGGCCTCGCCCGTCAGGTAGGGGGTGAACTGCGACTCGCCGCCGACGTAGGCGCGCATCGTCGCCGCGATGTAGGCGAGCCCGACGCCGCGCTGCTGCGTCGCCGTCAGGCGGTGGTTGCCCGAGACCGTTCCGCACTGTCCGTCGAGGCTGCCGCCCGTGGTGAAGCCCCAGTCGTCGGACGTGCCGGCGGGGAAGAGCCCCGGCGTCCAGACCGTGTTGAAGTAGTTGTGGTTGGCGCCCATCACCTGGACGGTGTGCTTCGGCGAGGTGTCGCCCGCCACGTTGTAGCGCGCGTCGTCGTAGAAGTGGACGCCCTGGTTGTCGTTCACGTCGCCGTCGCAGTAGGGCAGCACGACCGAGAGCGCGACGTTGTTGGCGATGGTGCGGTTGAAGTTGACGGGCGCGAGCGGGAAGACGGCCTTCACGCCGTAGGGCGAGCCCAAAGACTTGTTATAGGCGTAGTGCTTGACGACGCCCTCGCCGCCGCGCGAGTGGCCCATCGTGCCGACCTTCTGGAGGTTGACCTTGCCGACGAACTTCGTCCCGAAGGGCGCGGTGCTCGCCGTGTTGAAGGTGTTCCACTGCTGGAGGTGGCGCTGGATCAGCTCGGCGCGCGCCTGCATCCCGAGGTCGGTGACGTTGTTGTCGAAGGCGTTGATGCCGTTGGCGCTCACCGAGACGACGATGTAGCCGTGGCTCGCGAGGTTCTGCGCGATGTAGTCGTAGCCCTGGTAGCTCGGGATGGCGGTCTCGTTGGAGCGGCAGGGCCAGCGCAGCGCGGTCGTCGTGCCGCGGTAGCAGGTCACGTGGCGGCCGTGCATGAAGACGACGACCGGGTACGGCCCGGCGGCCAGCCCCGTCGGGTAGTGGACGGAAGCCTTCAGCTCGACCGCCGAGGGGAACCCCGTCGGCTGGAAGGCGAGGTTGCCGTAGTCGTACTCCTCGCGCGTGACGGCCAGCGGCCCGGCCGTGCCGGGGTCGGGCGTCTGCGCGTTGAGTCTGAAGGCCGCGCCGCAGGCGACGATGACGGACGCGCAGGCGAGCGCGCGCGCGAGCGTGTGTGTGAGCTTACGCATTACCGGTTACCCCCCTTCTTCGCGCCGAGCTTGAGCTTCTCGGGCAGCGCCGTGCGGTCTTCCTTCTTCTCCTTGTCGCCGTAGGAGACGTACAGGGTCGCGCCTTCGCGCAGGAGCGAGGCGTCGAAAGTGACGGCCGTGATCGCGTCGAGGTCTTCGCTCTCGACGCCGTAGCCGACGGCCACGTCGTCTATCCAGACGACGGCGGGCAGGGCGCGGACGGGGAACGGCCCGCCGGTGACGGTCACGCGGAAGGCGCGCGAGACTTTGACGCGCTTGGCCCCGACTTCGGCCTCGACCGGCGCGGGCAGCGTCAACTCTTCGATCCGATAGTTTTTGACTTTGAGACGGCCCGCGGGCGCGGGGGCGTCGGACTCGGCGATGACCTTGCCGGGCATCTTGATGAGGTCGGACATCTTCGGCTCCCGTGCGTCGTCGGGCGCGGCCGCGTCCTGCGCGCGCGCCTGTTGGGTGCCCGCGAGTACGAGCAGGAGGAGTGACAGCGTCGCCAGCCAGACCGGCGCCGGACGCCGTGCGGGTGGGTGTTTCTCCGTGTGCATTGGCTCTCCTTAGTTGTGTATCAAGGTCAGGACTTCGGCGCGCACGCGGCGAGCCCGCGCGCCCCCGGCCGGGAGAAGGCCGCGGGCAGACAGGGGGCACAGGCTCGGACGACGGGCGCAAAAAGCCCTTAACGGCTTTCGTCAACCCTGAGCAGTTGTCGCTTAGGATTGTTCGCGTGTGACTGGTGAGATCCACGCAAACTAAATGGGACGGCGCTCACACTAACGGGAGGCGCGGGTCGTGTCAAGCGGGGAGGCGTCGGGCTCTTAAAAACAACCGGAAGGCAACGGGGTCGCAATCTCAGGCGCGGCAGTCGGTAGACAGATGGCAGTCGGCAGCAAGCCGCGTCAGCGACGTTTTCAACTGCCGACTGCCATCTGCCTACTACTCTCAATTCCCGAAGCGCCCGCGGTACTCGGTCGAGGAGAGGAAGGCTTTGACCATCTCGGCCTTCTCGTAGTCGCCGCCGAACTCGTTGAGCTTGCCCAGCCAGTGGTTATAGCCGGTCAGGTCGGAGTCGGGCGGGTCGTTGGGGTTTCTTCTTAAATACCCGAAGTACTGCATCAGGACGAAGGCGCGGTCGATCTCCTGCTTGTTGAACTGCTCGTCTTCGATCACCTCGGCGAGCACCTCGGCGCGGGAGGTGCCGGCGCCGAGCTTCGCCAGCAGCGCCTGGCGGCGGGCCTCGGTCGGCGTCACGTTCATGTTGTTGAAGAGCGTCTCGACGAACCACCAGTCGGTAAAGCCCGCGAAGCGCTCCTTGAACGCCTGCCGCTGCGTCCACGCTTCGAGGAACGCGCGCCGGTTGGCCGCGAGCCGCCCGGCCCACCCATCGGCGCCGACCACCACGCCGTCGCCCAACACGCGCGAGTCGAGCATGAACTCGCCGGAGCGCGCCGGCGCGCGTCCGTACGAGGCGCGGTAGAGGCGGTAGGCGAAGTAGCCCGTCTCCTTGAACTCGATGGAGAGGAAGAAGGCGGCCGAGACGCTGACGCGCCGCGCCTCGCGGCAGCGCGCGTCCGTGCCGCACTTTTTGATCTCGTCCGTCCAGAACTTGAGCCCCGGCGCGTCCGGCTCGCGGCTGAAGAAGTCGCGGTAGTGCTGGCGGACGAAGAACTCGTCGTCGTCGAGCGGGTTGACCGGAGAGGTCGTCGCGTCGTTGTCGTTGATCGTCACCGACGTGACGGCCACGTCGCCCGTGACCGTGCTGCCGGACGGCGTCAGCGTCAGCGTGAACCGCTCCGGCCCCTCGGCGAAGGCGTCGTCGGTGATGAAGAGCGTAAAGGTCTTCGAGGTCTCGCCCGGGGCGAAGGTGAGCAGGCCGACGGAGGCGACGAAGTCGGAGCCGAGCTTCGCCGTGTCGCTGCGCCCCTCGTAGACGGCCGAAGCCCCGGTCGTGGTGTCGCCCTCGCGCGTGACGGTGACGGTCAGGCTGCCGCCGCCCTCGCCCACCGTGTAGCTCGTCGCGGCGAAGCTCACGACGGTCTGGAGCGACGCGTCGAAGTCTGAGGTCTGGTCCGCGGCCAGACCCTTGAACGTCGCCGCGGCCGGGCCGAAGACGGAGTTCTTCTTCGACGGCGCGACCGTGTAGTCGCCGCCCGCGGGCGCCGTGAACGAGTAGGCGCCGTCGGCCCCGGTCGTCGCCTTGCCGGCCTGCGCGCCGAGCACGGCGTGCGTACCCGCGAGGGTCACTTCGACGCCCGCGAGCGGCGCGCCCTTCTCCGTGACGCGCCCCGCGATGCGGTAGTTCACGACGGCGGCCGTGAAGGCGGCGCGCGCGTCCGCCCCGAGGTCGTCGAAGCTCTGCGACGCGGGTGCGAAGGTGTGATGCACGAGCGCGGGCGTGACCGTGTAGGCGGCGCCCGCGGGCAGGTTCGCGAAGCTGTAGGCGCCCTGCGCGTCGGTCGTCGCCGTGGCCGCCTGCCCGCCCGAGAGGGTCACGGTCACGCCCGCGAGGCCCGCGTCGTTCGCGTAGGCGACGCGGCCTGAGACGGCGTGGCGGTTGAGCGTCGCCTCGAAGTCGGCCGTCTGCGCGGACGAAAGGTCATCGAAGCTCCGCGACGCGGGTGCGAAGGTGTGGTTCGCGAGCGCGGGCGCGACCGTGTAGTCGCCGCCCGCGGGCGCCGTGAACGAGTAGACGCCGTCGGCCCCGGTCGTCGCCTTGCCGGCCTGCGCGCCGAGCACGGCGTGCGTACCCGCGAGGGTCACTTCGACGCCCGCGAGCGGCGCGCCCTTCTCCGTGACGCGCCCCGCGATGCGGTAGTTCACGACGGCGGCCGTGAAGGCGGCGCGCGCGTCCGCCCCGAGGTCGTCGAAGCTCTGCGACGCGGGTGCGAAGGTGTGATGCACGAGCGCGGGCGTGACCGTGTAGGCGGCGCCCGCGGGCAGGTTCGCGAAGCTGTAGGCGCCCTGCGCGTCGGTCGTCGCCGTGGCCGCCTGCCCGCCCGAGAGGGTCACGGTCACGCCCTGTATGCCCGCGCCGTTCGCGTAGGCGACGCGGCCCGAGACGGCGTGGCGGTTGAGCGTCGCCTCGAAGTCGGCCGTCTGCGCGGACGAAAGGTCATCGAAGCTCCGCGCCTGCGGGGCGAACGTGTAGTTCGCCTTCGCGGCCGTGAGGGTGTAGCTGCCGCCGGCCGGAAGGTTCGGGAAGGAGAAGTTACCCTGCGCGTCCGTCGTGGCCGTGCCCGACTGTGAGCCCGAGAGCGTCACGGTCACGCCCTGTACCCCCGCACCGCTCTGGTCGGCGATGCGTCCCGAGACGGTGTGGCGGTCGAGCGTCGCGTCGAAGTCGGCGGTCTTGTCGCCGCCGAGATTCGTGAAGGTCGAGGAGGTCGGCGCGAAGGTGTAGTGCTTGCGCGACGGCGTGACCGTGTAGCTCCCCTCGGCCGGCACGGTGAAGGAGTAGCCGCCGTTAGCGTCGGTCGTCGCCGTGCCCGCCTTCGAGCCGGAGAGCGTCACGGTCACGCCCGCGAGCGCCGCGCCGCCCGCGGCGGTGACGCGGCCGCGCACGACGTAGTCGAGGAGCGTGCCCGTAAAGTCGGCCGTCTGGTCCGCGCCGAGGTCGTTGAAGGGGACGCTGACCGGGCTTAATGAGTAGTTGACCCTGGCGGCGGTGACGACGTAGTTGCCGCCGGCCGGGAGGTTCGGGAAGGCGTAGATGCCCTGCGCGTCGGTCGTCGTCACGGCCGCCTGCCCGCCCGAGAGCGTCACGGTCACGCCGGAGAGCGCGACGCCCGCCGGACTCCTGGCGGTGCCACTGATCCTGTGCCGGTTGAGCGTCGCGACGAAGTCGGCCGTCTGGTCGGCGCCGAGGTCGCTTACGGCGATGCCGGAGGGGGCAAGGGAGTAGTTCGTCCTCGCGGCCGTGAGAGTGTAGTTGCCGCCGGCCGGAAGGTTCGTGAAGGCGTAGTTGCCGTTCGCGTCGGTCGTCGTCGCGGCCGCCTGCGCGCCCGAGAGCGTGACGCCGACTCCGGCGACGGCGTTGTTCTGCCCGTCCGTGACGCGCCCGCTGATCTTGTGGCGGTCGAGCGTGCCGGCGAAGTCGGCCGTCTGCGCGGAGATCGGGTCGTTGAAGGTAAGGGCCGACGGCGCGAACTTGTAGTGCGTCTTCGAGGGCGCGACGGTGTAAGTGCCCTCGGACGTGACGTTGAAGGAGTATCTACCCTGCGCGTCCGTCGTGGCCGCGCCGGTCTTCGACCCCGTGAGTGCGACGGTGACGCCCGCGAGCGCGGCGCCGTCCACAGTGATGCGCCCCGCGAGCGCGACGTTCGAGGGCGTGACGGAGAAGTCGGCCGTCCGGTCCGCGCCGAGATCCGTGAAGCTTTGCGACGCGGGGGCGAGGTCGTAGCCGGGCTTCGAGGGCGTGACGGTGTAGGCGGCGCCCGCGGGCAGGTTCGCGAAGCTGTAGGCGCCCTGCGCGTCGGTCGTCGCCGTGGCCGCCTGCGCGCCCGAGAGCGTGACGGTCACGCCGGAGAGCGCGGCGCCCGCCGGCCGTTTGACGACGCCGCTGAGCTTGTGCCGGTTGATGGTCGCGACGAAGTCGGCCGTCTTGTCGGAGGTGACGCCGCCGAAGGTCGCGCTCACGCGGTCGAACGCGTAGTGCGTCTTCGAGGGCGCGACCGCGTAGTCGCCGTGGACGGGAACGCTGAAGGAGTAGGCGCCGTTAGCGTCCGTCGTGGTCGTGGCCTGCTTCGAGCCCGTGAGCGTCAGAGTCACGCCCGCGAGACCCGTCCCGGCGGAGGTGACGCGCCCGGCGATTTTGTAGTCGGTCTTGACGGCGATGAAGACGGCCGTCTGGTCGGCCGTCAAATTCTCGAAGCTCTTCGCGGCGGGCGTGAACAGACTGCCGAGGAGCTTCGCGGGCGTGACCGTGTAGGCGCCGCCGCGCGGCAGATCGACGAAGGTGAAGTTACCCTGCACGTCCGTCGTGGCCGTCGCGGTCTTCCCGCCCGAGAGCGCGACGGATTGTCCGGCCAGTGGCTTGTTGGCCGAGTCAACGACCTGCCCGTTGACGTTGTAGAAGAGCGACGTGGCGTTGAAGTTGGCCGTCTTGTTCGCGTCGAGATCGGTGAACGTCTGCGACGGGCTCGCGAACGTGTGGCGCGTGCTCGAAGCGTTGACGGTGTAATTGCCGCCGGCCGGGAGGCTCGCGAACGTGTAGTTGCCGTTCACGTCCGAGCTGGTCGTGGCGGCCTGCGCGCCCGAGAGCGTCAGGGTCGCGCCCTGTATCGGGCGGCCGCGCTCGTCGAGGAGCCGGCCGCCGACGGCGTAGCGGTTGAGCGTCGCAGGGAAGTTCACGACCTGCGCGCCCGCGGGCGTGGTGACGGTGCGCGTCGGCGTCGCGAACGTGTAGTGGCGCCTGGTGCCGACCTTGAAGGTGTAGACCCCGCTCGTCGGCAGGCGGTTGAAGCTGTAAGAGCCGTCGGCGCCGGTCAGCGTCGTCAACGTCGCCGCCAGGTGCGTGCCCGTCAGCGTGACCCCGACGCCCGCGAGCGGCTGGTCGCCCTCGCCGGTCGCGCGGCCGTTGATGTCGAACGTCGGCGCCGGTGTGGTGGCGAGGTAGGCCGCGAGCGCCGCACGCTGCGCTACGACGCAGGTCGCGTCCGCGCCGCAGTCGAGGAGCTTGCGCGACCAGTAGTAGTGCGCCGCCGCGTCGGGCGCGCGCCCGAGCGCCGACTCGAACCGCGCGCGGACGTAGCGCACGGGGTCGTCGTCGGGCGTCGCGGGCGTGAGCACGATGGTCTGCACCGCCGAGGACGCGAGGTCACTGTAGATCGAGTCGATGACGGTGAGGCGCTGGGTCAGGGAGTCGGCCTGGAGACGCGTCGCCCCCGCGTCCGTCCGGATGCGGTCGAGGATGGCGTCCTGCGGGCCGTAGATTTCGAGGGCGGCGTTGGCGCGGTGGGTCCAGGTGAAGCGCGAGTCCTCGACCATCGCCTGGCGCACGCCGGAGATGTAGAGGCCGGTCGTGAAGAAGTTCGAGACGTTGACGTAGAAGCCCGTCGCGTAGAAGAGATCGACGGGGACGGGGTTGCTCTGGAACTGCGCCGGTAGGACGCTGATGCCCAGCCACCCGCCCTCGTCGAGGAAGAGGTTACGCAGCACGACCTCGCGCCGCGGCAGGTCGGCCGTCGGCGGCGCGGCCGGCCCGACGTGGACCCAAGAGTACGGCGCGCCGTAGCCCGTCTTCGCGTACAACTCCGGGCGCTGCCCGTAGTCGATGAAGATGGTGTCTTCGACGGTGATCGACTTCCAGAAGTAGTTCTGGACGACCGGGACGGAGATGCCGCTGTTGCCGGTGCAGCCGAGGAACTTCGTCTGCTGAATCGTGAGGCCGCCTCCGAAGCTCTGGACGATGGAGCCGCCGGGGGACTGGCTCATCAGGCCGTAGAACTCGCAGTGCCGGATGACCGCGTCGGGGACGTAAGAGATGGCGAGCGTTGACAGCGCGTCGTTGTCCACGTCTATCGAGCCGATGAAGCAAATGTCCTGGATGAGGAAGTGGCTGAACCCCTGAACCAGGATGGCGATCTGCTGGGCGCCGGTCTTCGGGGCGAACTCCGAGGTGAGGTCGAGCCCGCGGGAAAGCATGTCGCCGCCCGCCGTCGGCGGAGGGACGGGGGTCGAAGATTCGACGCCGCGGATTTCGAGCGAGACGTTCGGCCCCGTCGCGGTCGCCACGACCGGCGTGACGATGGCGAAGCGGCCCGCGGGCACGAGCAGCGTCCCGCCGCCCGCCGCGATGACCGCGTCGAGCGCGGCCTGCAAGGCCGGCCCGTCGTCGGTCACGCCGTTACCCACGGCGCCGAAGTCCGAGAGGTTGAAGGTCTGCGGCGGGGCGGCCGTTGACGCGCGCGGCGGCGCGCCCCCGGGGGCGGCGGCGGCCAGCGGCGCGATTAGGCACACGACTACACAGGCCAGCGTGAGGCGGGCAGCGTCTCTTAAATTCAAAGGGGAACTTCTCCTGACGAACGTGCTCAAAGAGGGCGCACTGTATCTCCGAAGACCAACATAACATAAGACGCTCGCGCGGCGTGAAAGGTCTCCTTATTTTGTCTAAAGAATTTAGTTCGGGGCGCAGGATTCGTCTTACGTCGGCAGGAAAAATCCAGCGGACGGGACGCCGCGGGCGCCGCGGGCGCGGCCGAAAGGGGCCGCGCGCGGCGTGGCACGGTTTTCGTTAGCGTGGGCGCCCGGCGGTTTGGGGCTGGGTGAGATTTGGCGTATCTTGCAGTGTCTCGGTCGGGCCGTCGGCGGCTCGGCGCGCGTAACCTTGAAAGTGATGGAAGAGAAGTCGAAAGCGGGGAAGGGGCGCGGGCGGCTCGCGCCCCTGGGGCTCTTGTGCGGACTGGCGGGGCTCGCGCTCTTCGCGTACTTCGTCTGGCGCGCGGGGCCGGCCGAGGTCTGGGCGAACATCGCGCAGATCGGGTGGTGGTTCGCGCCCATCCTCCTGCTGGCGGGGCTGCGGTTCGCCGTCCGCGTGCGCGCCTGGACGCTCTGCTTCGAGGAGCCGCACCGGCTCGGCTTCGTCGAAGCCTTCAAGGCGTACCTCATCGGCGACGCCGCCGGCAACGTCATCCCGCTCGGCATCGTCGTCAGCGAGCCGACGAAGGCCGCGATGGCGTCGCGCCGCGGCGTCCCCTTCGCCGCCACCTTCTCGGCCATCGCCGTCGAGAACGTCTTCTACATGCTCTCGGTCGCGCTCTTCATCCTGAGCGGCGCGGCGGCGCTCCTGCTCTCCTTCCAACTGCCGAAGGTCCTGCGCTATTCGAGCTACGGCATCATCGCGGGCGCGGCCCTCTTCATCCTCTTCGCCTTCAATGCGGTCAGGAGCGAATGGAGGTTCCTGAGCGCGGCCCTGCGCTGGACGGCGGCGCGGGGGGTGGGGCGGAAGGCGCTTGAGCGCAGGCTCGCGCGCGTCGGCTCGTTCGAGGAGCGCATCTACGGCTTCTACTCGCGCAACCGCGCGCGGTTCCCCGGCCTATTTCTGTGCGAGGGGCTCTTCCACCTCTTCGGCGTGGCCGAGGGCTACCTGACCATTTGGCTCATCGACGGCGCGCGGCCGAGCGTGCTCTCGGCCTTCCTCTTCGAGTCGGTCAACCGCATCATCACGGTCGTCTTCAAGTTCGTCCCGCTGCGCGCCGGCATCGACGAGCTGGGGACGGGGCAGTTGGCCCAGGTGCTCGCCTACGGGGTGGCCGCGGGCGTCACGCTCGCCATCGTGCGCAAGGCGCGGATGCTCTTCTGGATGGCCGTGGGCGTCGTGCTCCTGCTGGCGCGCGGCCTCTCGCTGCGCACGGTCGCCGCCGAGGCCGAGCGCGCGCAGGCCGCCGCCCTCGGCGAGAAGGCGACCCCCGACGCCGTCACCGAATCCTAGCGATGAGAGAAGACAAGGCCCGCTTGCTCTCGCTCCTCACTGATCACTGATCACCTCCTCCTTCACCTCCTCCTCCGTGTGGAAGGTGGCGCGGCGCTTCCAGCGCCGGTAGAGGTCAACCGAGAGGGCGAGCCAGAGGCCGCTGAAGAGGTAGGCGCCGAGGGTGTCGCTCGGCCAGTGCGCCCCGAGGTAGACGCGCGAGAGGCCGACGAGCAGGACGGGCAGCGCCGCTAGGGCGCACGCCACCTTGCGCGCGTTCGAGCCCTTCGGCAGCAGCGCGAAGGCGACGAAGAAGAGGAAGCCGAAGAAGCAGACGTAGAAGGTGACGTGCCCCGAGGGGAAACTCTCGTGCGCCCACTCGCCGCTCACGCGGACGTGCTCCAGCGTCGGGCGCGGGCGCGCGACGACGTACTTGACCACGCGGTTGAGCGCCGAGCCGCCGGCCGCGCTCAGGAGTAACCCGAACGCCTCCGAGCGGCGTCTGAACGCGAAGAAGATGATGAACGTGAGGATGACGAAGGCCCACGACGTGGCGCCGTTGCCCGGCATCGAGACGACGCGCATCAACGTCTCCGTGCCCGGCAACGTGATCGACTGGATGGCGCCCGCGACGCGCAGGTCCCAGGCGAAGTAGGCGTTGGCCTTCGCCAGCACGGCCAGCACGGCGAAGGCCGCGAGCCCCACCGCGTAGGCGTACTCGGCGCGCACCAGCCGCCGCGTCTCGCGCCGCCGCTGCGGCGCGGCCTGCGCTGCCTCGGCCTTAGACTCTTCCGGGTCGTGCTTCGGGACTTCCTCACTCATTCGGTTATAATCCTCTTGCAGACTTCTCCCGAAAACATAGACGAGACCGTGGCGCGCGGCAAGCCGACGCGCCCGCAGAGCCAGGGGGTTTTAAGCCTTGCTGAGAGTCGAATACAGGGACGGGCTCTACCTGCCCGACCTCGATCTTTGGTTCGACGCCGACGGCCCGCGCGAGCGCTGCGTCATCTCGCACGCCCACTCCGACCACATCGCCGAGCACCGTGCCATCGTCGCCACGCCCGAGACGGCGCGCCTCTTCCGCCACCGCCGCGGCGAGGCCGAGGTCGAGGCTCTGAGGTACGGCGAGCGGCGCGACTACGGCCGGTATGCTTTGACGATGTACCCGGCGGGTCATTGTCTCGGCTCGGCGCAGATCTTGGTCGAGGCCGAAGGCGAGCGGCTCGTCTACACGGGCGACGTGAAGCTGCGGCCGAACGTCGCGGCCGAGCAGGCGGTCGTCGTCCCCTGCGACACGCTCGTCATGGAGTCCACCTTCGGCGACCCGCAGTATCGCTTCCCGCCCGACGTGGCGACGTACGACCGGCTTTACGCCGCCTGCGACCGCGCGCTCTCGGACGACGCCGTGCCCGTCGTGCTGGCTTACGCGCTGGGGAAGAGTCAGGAGGCGCTGGAGCTGCTGCTCAGGCGCGGCTACCGCGTCAGCCTGCACGGGGCGGTCTACAACGTTTCGGAGATTTACCGCGAGTGCGGCGTGGAGTTCGCTGGCGAGTACGAGCGTTACGAACGCGGGAACGTCGGGGGGCGCGTGCTCATCACCCCGCCGGGCACCCGCCGCCAGCCGATGATCTTGAACATCCCGCGCCGCTACCTCATCATGCTGACCGGCTGGGCCGTGGGCAAGAGCGCGCCCTACATGTACAAGGACGTGGACCTCGTGCTGCCGCTCTCCGACCACGCCGACTACGACGACCTCGTCCGCCTCGCGCGCGAGTCCGGCGCGCAGAGGATCATCACCATGCACGGCGCGAAGAAGTTCGCCGGCCTGCTCAAAGAACTCGGCCTCAACGCCGAACACCTCGCCCAACACCCATCCCAGCAGAAGTCAACGAAGGGCCGGACCAGACGCGCCGCGGCCGGCGTCGAGCGGAAGCTGTTCGAGTGAGCAGGAGTTGTTTAAGGAAAGCCGCGACCAGCCGCCGCGTTAGCGGCGCTTGAATGTAGCCCGGCCTTTCAAGGCCGGGTTAAGGTTTAAACGAACACCGCCGCGTCGCGTCAGCGACGCCTGAACCTATCGAGCCCGTTCAGGCGTCGCTGACGCGACGCGGCGTCATGTTAATCGTCGCCGGACCCGGCCTTGAAAGGCCGGGCTAAATTCAGACGCCGCTAACGCGGCGTAATACCATCGTTGGCGATGGCCCGCCGCGCCTTCAACCTCAACCCTTGAACTTCTCCTCGCAGATCAGTTCGACGGCGCGCTCGATGTTCTCGTCGATGCCGGTCAGGCAGCGGACGATGCGCGTGGGGAGGCGGAGGGTGATGACCTGGTACTCCTCCGTGCTGGTCTTCGGGTCGTCGAGCGCGCGGCGCAGGGCGTCCATGATGTCGCGGTAGTCGGCGGGCTTCGAGAGGTACTGCTGGACGCCGAGCCGCTCGCACCGCCGGCGCGTCTCGTCGCTCGTCTCGCCGGTGACGACGACGACGGGGACGTTGGCGTTCAGATTCCGAATCGCCTGGAGCGTCTGGACGCCGTGCATCTCGGGGAGCGTCATGTCTAAGACGACGGCGTCGGCGCCGTTGTCCTCGAAGAGCCCGACGCCCTCCTCGCCCGTGTAAGCCTTCGAGACCTCGTAGCCTTCCTTCGAGAGCGCCTGCTCGTACAGGGCCGCAAGGTCCTCCTGATCCTCGATCACCAGCACGCGCTGCCCGCCCATAAGGTCACACTCCCCCTTGCAAAGTTCGGCGCGCGGGGCTATAGAATGGCGCCCACGCGCGAAGCAAAAACCACAGTTTCGACAAGTTGTCAGGCCGTCTCCGGATTATAGCAGAAGAGAGACATGACCCAGCCCATCGCCACCGTCCTCGTTCTCCTCCTCATCGCGCTCGTGCTCTTCGGGACCGAGCGGATTCCCATCGACATCGTCACCATCCTCCTCGTCATCGGGCTGGTGCTGACGGGGACGCTCAACGTCTCGGAGGCGTTCGCCGGCTTCGGCAACGACATCGTCATCACCATCGCCGGGCTGTTCGTCCTGACCGGCGGGCTGGTGAAGACGGGCGTGGTCGATCTCGTCGGCCGCCGCCTCCACCGCATCGCGGGCGGCAACGAGTTCAAGCTCACCACCCTCATCATGTTCACGGCCGCCGCGTGCGCGTCGGTGATGAAGAACACGACGACGACGGCGATGTTCGTCCCCGTCGTCCTCGGCATCGCGCACCGCGCGCGCGTCCAGCCGTCGAAGCTCCTGATGCCGCTCGCCTTCGGCGCCATCCTCGGCGGCACCTGCACGCTCATCGGCACGTCCACCAACCTCGCCGTCTCGGGCGCGCTCGCCAAGCTCGGGCAGAACGGGGAGCTGCTCCAACGTTTCAACCTCGGCCCCGAACCGCTCGCGCCCTTCACGATGTTCGAGCTGACGCCGGTCGGCATCGCCATCGTCGTCGTCGGCATGATCTACATGCTGCTGGTGGGCTTGCGGCTCCTGCCCGCGCGCGGCTCGGCCGACTCGCTGGTCGAGCAGTACGGGATGCGGCAGTACATCTCGGAGGTGGTCGTCGTCGAGGGCTCGCCGCTCGCGGGCAAGACGCTGGAGGAGGGGAACCTCTCGGAGATACTCGACCTCACCGTCATCGGCATCATCCGCGGGACGCAGGGGCGTCTGCCGCCGCGCGGCGAGGAGGTCTTGCAGGAGGGCGACCTGCTGCTCGTGCAGGGGCGGATGGAGGACATCCTGCGCGTCAAGGAGGAGGCGGGGCTGGAGATTCGCCCCGACTTCGAGCTGCAACCGCACGACCTCGAAGCGGGCGACGTGGAACTCTTCGAGGTGATGGTCCTGCGCGGCTCGGAGATGACGAACCGGACGCTGCGCAGCCTCAACTTCCGC
Source organism: uncultured Acidobacteriota bacterium (assembly GCA_963726735.1). GTDB lineage: Bacteria > Acidobacteriota > Blastocatellia > Pyrinomonadales > Pyrinomonadaceae > QHXN01. Next base: position 22,893 of record CAVSDM010000011.1, on the reverse strand, counting down.
GACCGCTACGACCTGACCGTGCTCGCCATCAACCGCCACGGCATGGCGCTGTTGACGAAGCTCTCGACCGTGACGCTCCGCTTCGGCGACGTGCTGCTCGTGCAGGGGACGAAGGACGGCGTCGAGCGGCTCACGTCGGACGGCCACGTCCTGCTGCTCGAAGAGGGGGACTTGCAGGGGCGGCGCGAGCGCGCGGGTAAGCGTTGGTGGGCGGTCGGGGCCTTCGTCGTCTTCCTCTTCTTCTCGGTCCTGCACCTGCCGCAGGTGCCGCTCGCCGTCGCCGTGCTCTTCGGCGTGCTCATCCTGCTCGCCTCGCGCGCCGTGCACCTGCGCGAGGTCTACCAGCTCATCGACTGGCGCCTCATCGTCCTCATCGCGGGGATGATCAGTTTCGGGACGGCGATGGAGAAGACGAAGGCCGACCAGTACCTCGCCGACATCATCGTCAACAACTTCCAGGCTTACGGCGGCGTCGCCGTCCTCGCCGGCTTCTTCGCGCTGACGGTGGCGCTCACGCAGCCGATGTCGAACCAGGCGGCCGCGCTCGTCGTCCTCCCCATCGCGGTCAAGACCGCGCTCGCGCTCGGCCTCAACCCGCGCGCCTTCGCCGTCGCCGTCACCTACGCCGCCTCCTGCTCGTTCCTGACGCCGCTGGAGCCGGCCTGCGTCCTCATCTACACGCCCGGCCGCTACCGCTTCCTCGACTTCGTCAAGGTCGGCTCGATTCTGACGATAGCCGTCTTCGCCATCGTCATCCTCCTCGTCCCCTACTTCTGGCCTATGAAATAGGCGCGGGTGTACTGTCGCACAACCCAAATGTCGCGAAAGTGTCGTAGAAAGTGGCGCCGGGGGCCTTGCGCCGGGCGGCATAGATTCATATAATTCGCGGGCTTTGAAAAGCGAGCCCGGGTGAAGGGAATTAACGGCCTCGCACAGTTTTTCAGGCACTCCTTTAAACCGAACAGACGAAGATGGCAACAATCACCAACTGGAGAGAGCGGCGACGTGTCGCCAGCGCGGGGCGCACGACTCCCCTTCGCACGATCGCTTCCGGGCTGGCTCAGATTGCGCGCGCGGCCTTCGCGGAGCCTTACCAGCTCTCCGTCGAGCGCCACGCCGTCGGACTCAAGCGCCTGCCGCGCGAGATGGACGGCCTGCGCATCGTCCAACTCTCGGACATCCACCACAGCCCTTTCACGGGGCGCGAGCAGGTCGAGCGCGCCGTCGAGGTCGCCAACAGCCTCCAGCCCGACATCATCGCCCTGACCGGCGACTACGTCTCGCACGAGCGCGAGTACGTCCAGCCCTGCGCCGAGATGCTGGGGAAACTGAAGGCGCGGCGCGGCGTCTACGCCTGCCTCGGCAACCACGACAACTGGGTGGACGCCGACCTCGTCACAGACCTCTTCACGCTCGCCGGCATCCGCGTGCTCAACAACGAGGGCATGCGCTTCGAAGACCGCGGCGCCTCCTTCTGGCTCGCGGGCGTGCAGGACACGATGGTCGGCCTGGAAGACCTGCCGCTCGCGCTCGCAGGCTCCTCCGCCGACGAGATGAAGCTGCTGCTGGCGCACAACCCTGTGATTCTGCGCCGCGCCGCCCGCGCCGGAGTTGACCTCGTCCTCTCCGGCCACACGCACGGCGGGCAAGTCACCTGGCGCTCCGAGCGCTCGGCCTCGGGCCGCGTCCGCCGACGCATCCTGCGGGGCCTCGGCCGCCGCGGCGAGACGCAGATTTACGTCACGCGCGGCCTCGGCACGGTCGTCCTGCCCGTCCGCTACGGCTGCCTGCCCGAAGTCTCTCTGCTGACGCTGCGCTGCGCGGAATAGGTCGCAAATAGGGTACAAGTGATGAGTGATGGTGATGGGTGATGAGTAGACGGCTCAACTCTTCACCCGTCACGCATCACTCGTCACTTTTTATATGGCCTCCAAAGTCGTCACCCTCCCGAATATCCTGACCGTCATCCGCATGGCGCTCATCCCGGTCTTCGTGGGCGCGCTCTACTACCAGAGGTTCGGCTGGGCCCTGGCCGTCTTCGTCGTCGCGGGCGTGACCGACGGGCTCGACGGGCTCTTCGCGCGCCGGTTTAACCAGTATTCGCAGCTCGGGCAGATTCTCGACCCCATCGCCGACAAACTCCTCCTCGTCACCTCTTTTATCACCCTCTCGATGCCGTCGATCATGGCGCCCGGAGGCGCTCGTCCAGCCGCACCCGCGCCACCTGCCCGTCCCCTTCTGGGTGACGGCGGCCGTCATCAGCCGCGATGTTTTCATCATCGTCGGCGCCGCGACCATCAACGTCGTCACGGGTTTTCGAGGCTTCAAGCCCTCCTGGCTCGGCAAGGCCAACACGGTCGTGCAGATCGTCGCGGTCGTCCTCGTCCTCATCGCCGCCAGCTTCCCGCCGCTGCGCGGCTACCTCCCGACCGTCTACACGACCGTCTTCTCCTTCGCCGTCATCTCCGGCATTCACTACGTCTTCTGGACTTCCAAACTGCTGAACGAAGACCGGCAGCAGCGCGAGTCCTCAGGCTGATTCGGCTAATCCGTTAGTTTCCAACGGCTTGCGTCGGGCAACCCGGTTAGGGGGAATTGCTACTAAAAGTTGACAAGGAGAGACTCAGATATTATATTAGCGGCGCATTCAAGGTCGCCGGCGCGCCCGCAGGGCTCCCATTCGGAGCCGAGCAGAGGGCGCAAAGGGCTACGGCAGGCAACTGACTGCGGCACGCGGCCGAGGGCTCCCCGGCGCGAGGGGGCGCGCGCGGCTAAAAAATCGGGAGAGACAGAAAACAATGAGCAAGATCATCGGTATTGACTTGGGCACGACCAATTCGGTCGTGGCCGTGATGGAAGGCGGCGAGCCGACCGTCATCACCAACTCCGAGGGCGGGCGCACGACCCCCTCGGTCGTCGCCTTCACCAAGGACGGCAACCGTCTGGTCGGTCAGGTCGCCAAGCGCCAGGCCGTCACCAACCCCGAGAACACCGTCTACTCGATCAAGCGCTTCATGGGGCGCCGCTTCGACGAGGTCACGGAGGAGAAGAAGCAGGTGCCCTACGGCGTGACGGCCGCGGGCAGCGACGTGCGCATCAACGCGGGCGGCAAGGAGTGGTCGCCGCCCGAGATTTCGGCGATGATCCTGCAGAAGCTGAAGCAGGCGGCGGAAGACTACCTCGGCCAGAAGGTCGAGAAGGCGGTCATCACCGTCCCGGCCTACTTCAACGACTCGCAGCGGCAGGCGACGAAAGACGCGGGCAAAATCGCCGGCCTCGAAGTGATGCGCATCGTCAACGAGCCGACGGCGGCGGCGCTGGCCTACGGGCTCGACAAGAAGAAGGACGAGACCATCGCGGTCTTCGACTTCGGCGGCGGCACGTTCGACATCTCGATCCTCGAAGTCGGCGAGGGCGTCGTCGAAGTGAAATCCACGAACGGCGACACGCACCTCGGCGGCGACGACATCGACGAGGCGCTCATCAAGTGGATCATCGAGGAGTTCAAGAAGGATCAGGGCATCGACCTCTCGAACGACAAGATGGCCCTCCAGCGTCTGAAGGAGGCGGCCGAGAAGGCGAAGATCGAGCTCTCTTCGACGATGGAGACGGAGATCAACCTGCCCTTCATCACGGCCGACGCCTCGGGGCCGAAGCACCTCGTGATGAAGCTGACGCGCGCGAACTTCGAGCAGTTGATCGACCCGATCCTCAAGCGCCTGATGGCGCCCGTCGAGCAGGCGATCAAGGACGCGGGCGTCGACGCGAGCAAGATTGACGAGGTCGTCCTCGTCGGCGGCTCGACGCGCATCCCGAAGGTGCAGGAGATCGTCAAGAACATCTTCGGCAAGGAGCCGAACAAGAGCGTCAACCCGGACGAGGTCGTCGCCGTCGGCGCGGCCGTGCAGGCGGGCGTGCTCTCGGGCGAGAAGACGGACATCCTCCTGCTCGACGTGACGCCGCTCTCGCTCGGCATCGAGACGCTCGGCGGCGTGATCACGAAGCTCATCCCGCGCAACACGACCATCCCGACGCGCAAGTCGGAGATCTTCTCGACGGCGTCGGACAACCAGACGAGCGTCGAGGTGCACGTCCTACAGGGCGAGCGCCCGATGGCGGGCGACAACCGGACGCTCGGCAAGTTCCACCTCGTCGGCATCCCGCCCGCGCCGCGCGGCATGCCGCAGGTCGAGGTGACGTTCGACATCGACGCCAACGGCATCGTCAACGTCTCGGCGAAGGACATGGGCACGGGGCGCGAGCAGAAGATCACGATCACGGCTTCGTCGGGTCTCTCGAAGGACGAGATCGACAAGATGATGCGCGACGCCGAGTCGCACGCGGCCGAGGACGCGCGCAAGCGCGAAGAGATCGAGGCGCGCAACCGGCTCGACGGCCTCGTCTTCCAGATCGAGAAGACCTTCAGCGAGAACAAGGAGAAGCTCGACGGCGCCACGCAGACGCAGGTCGAGACGGCCATCGCCGACGCGAAGAAGGCGCTCGAAGAGGGCGGCGCCGACCGTCTGAACAACGCCTTCAAGAACCTCCAGACCGCCTCGCACAAGCTGGCCGAGGCGCTCTACCAGGGCGGCGGCGCGGGCGCGGCGCGCGGGCGGCGGCGAAGAGCAGGCCAACGCGGCGGGCGCGTCCACCGGCTCGGCCGGCGGCGGCCGACCTCGCGGGCGGCGGCGACGACAACGTCATCGACGCCGAGTACGTTGACGTTGACGAGAACAAGTAAGAGCGCGTGAATGGTGAATGGGTTAATCGGTGACTGGATTTAAAGGCTAAACTCGTCCCAACTTACCATTTACCATTTACTATTCACCATTTCAGAATGGCAAAAGAAGACTTCTACCAAGTTCTGGGCGTCAAGCGGGACGCGAAGCCGGAGGAGATCAAGAAGGCTTACCGCCGGCTCGCGCGCAAGTACCACCCGGACGTGAACCCGGGCGACAAGTCCGCCGAGGAGCGCTTCAAGAAGATCACGGAGGCGCACGAGGTGCTCTCCGACCCGAAGAAGCGCAAGGTCTACGACCGCTTCGGGTCGTACTCCGACCAGCTCGCCGACGCCGCCGCGCGCGGCGCGACGGGGCCGGGCGGCGGCGCGGGCGCGCGGGGCGGCGCGGGCGTGCCCTTCGACTTCGCGGGCTTCGACTGGGGCAACACCGCGACCTCCTCGACGGCGGGCGGCGGCTCTTCGTTCCGCGACATCTTCTCGGACCTGTTCGGCGGCGGGAAGGCCGAGAAGGAGCCGCCGCGGCCGATGCCGCAGAAGGGCGCCGACATCGAGATGCCGCTCGCGCTCTCGTTCGAGGAGGCCGTCACGGGCCTGACGACGAACATCACGGTCAACCGCTCCGAGCAGTGCCCGCGCTGCAACGGCGCGGGCGACACGGGCGGCAACCCCGTCACCTGCCCGACCTGCCACGGCTCGGGTCAGGTGCAGAAGGCGGGCGGGCGGATGCGCTTCGCGCAGGAGTGCCCCGACTGCGGCGGCGCCGGGAAGCGTCGGCCGCCGTGCGCGCTCTGCAACGGCAAGGGCACGGTGCCGAAGGCCGAGACGGTGAAGGTCAGGATTCCGGCGGGCGTGGACACGGGCTCGCGCGTGCGCGATCCCGGGCAAGGGCGAGGGCGGGCGCATGGGCGCGCCGGCGGGCGACCTCTTCATCATCACGAACGTCGGCAAGCACAAGCACTTCACGCGCAAGGGCGACAACATCTACGTCAAGGTGCCGGTGACGATTGCCGAGGCGGCGCTCGGCGCGAAGATCGAGGTGCCGACCATCGAGGGCAAGGCGCAGCTCAAGATTCCGCCCGGCACGCAGTCGGGCGCGCAGTTCCGCATGCGCGAGCGCGGCATCCCCTCCTTGCGCAACCCGCAGGCGCGCGGCGACCAGTTCGTCGAAGTCCAGGTCACGCTTCCCGAAGGTCATCTCGGAAGAGACGAAGGAACTCCTCAAGCGCTACGCGCAGCTCAACCCCGAGAACCCGCGCGTGGCGATGGGACTTGGAATAGTGAATGGTGAATCAGTAAATCAGTGAATAGAGCCAGCTCGCGCTATCTCACCATTTACGCATTTACCGACTTACCGATTTACCAGCTTATGAAAAGGCGAAGGGCGGGACATACACGATCAGCGCGGTGGCGACGCAGTACGAGATTCACCCGCAGACGTTGAGGCTCTACGAGCGCGAGGGGCTGCTGAAGCCTTCGCGGTCGGAGGGGAACACGCGGCTCTACACCGACGAGGACCTGGCGCGGCTCGAAGTCATTCTCTCTCTGACGCGCGACCTCGGCGTCAACCTCGCGGGCGTCGAGATCATCCTCAACATGCGCGAGAAGATGGACGCGATGCAGCGCGAGTTCGAGCGCTTCTTCTCCTACCTGCAATCGCACGCCGAAGAGTTCTCGCACCTGACGGAGCCGCCGCCGCCCGAGGCGGGCGCGCTCGTCCGCGACCTCGCGCGCGACGCTCCTGCGTCGGCGCGCGCAGACGAATCCGCGCGGCTGAAGAGAATCGTAGAGGTGAGGGAAGGGGCGGGGCTCTGTTTGAGGAACCCCGCCCCTTTGTTGCGGGGTGAGTTGGGTGAAGCGCGCGCGGAGGGACGGCGCGCTCTCAAACTTATATGGCGCGCGCGGCCGAAACTTTCACGCCGTGCAAATAATATTTCAGGCCAGATTGGACAAACGGGCGCGCCGCCGAGGTGCTACAATGCGCGCTCGTCGAAAGAACCCGCCGGGACGGCGCGCAGAAGCCACAGACAACTCTCCGGGTGAGGCGCAGGCGATGACGCCCGAGCGACTTCAACAGATCAGACTCATCTACGAACGCGCGATGGGACTCGCGCCGTCGCGCAGGGTCGCCTACCTCGCCGATGCCTGCGCGGGCGACGAAGAGCTGCGCCGCGAGGTGGACGCGCTCGTCCGGACAGGCGGCCGCCGGCCGCGGCCGAAGCGCGGACTCGCCGCTCAAGACGCGCCCGCGCGAGTCGCCGCGGCGAAGTCCTCGCGGCGAAGTCGCCTGCGGCGAAGTCCTCTCGCGCAGGCGCGGCGAGCAGAAGACGCCGCTCGAAGTCGTGCCCGGCCGCACCACGCTCGGCGCCTACCGCGTGCTTGAGAAGATCGGCGCGGGCGGGATGGGCACCGTCTATCTGGCGAAGGACGCGCGGCTCGGCCGCCGCGTCGCGCTTGAAGCTTCTGCCCGCGCACTTCGCGCGCGACGAGGAGCTCGTGCGCCGCTTCGAGCAGGAGGCGCGCGCCGCCTCCGCCCTCAACCACCCGAACATCATCACCGTCCACGAGATCGGCGAGGAGCGCGGCCGCCTCTTCATCGTCACCGAGTTCGTCGAGGGCAAGACGCTGCGCGAGCGGATGTGGGAGGGGCGCTTCTCCGCGCCGAGGCGCTCGACGTGTGCGCGCAGGTCGCCGGGGCGCTCGCAGAAGGCGCACGCCGCGGGCGTCATCCACCGCGACGTGAAGCCCGAGAACGTCATGCTCGACGAAGAAGGGCACGTCAAGGTGCTCGACTTCGGCATCGCCAAGCAGGTCGCCCCCGCGCCCTCGTTGACACCGAGGCGCCGACGAGCGCGCGCGTCAACACGGCCTCGGGCGTCGTCCTCGGCACGACCACCTACATGTCGCCCGAGCAGGTGCGCGGGCAGGACTTGGACGGGCGCACGGACGTGTGGAGCCTGGGGTGCGTGCTCTACGAGATGCTGACGCGGGCGCGCGCCGTTCGAGGAGAAGAACTTCGGCGACCTCGTCGTCGCCATCCTGCACGGCGACCCGCCCTCGCTCACAGACCTTGCGCCGGAAGTCGCCCGCGGACGTGGGCGTGCTCGTCGCGCGCGCGCTGGCCAAGCAGCAGGGAAGACCGCTTCGCGTCGGCGAAGGAGTTTCACGAAGAGCTGAGGCGGGTCGCGCGTCTGCTCGACCTGCGCGCCGACACGCTCGGCCCCCGCGGCCGCGGCGACCGCCCCCGCGCCCGCGCAGGTCGGGTCGGAGCGTGCCGCCGGCGCCCGCGGAGCGTCGTCGGGCGCAAGTACCAGACGACCGAGCAGCGCAAGCAGTTGACCGTCCTCTTCGCAGACCTCGCGGGGCTGGCGGCGCACACCGAAGGGATGGACGCCGAGGACGTGGGCGAGCTGATGTCGGCGCTGTGGCCGCTCGTCGATTCGGTCGTCGAGGCGCACGGCGGCGAGGTGACCAAGCGCGTCGGCGAGACGTTCGTCGCGCTCTGGGGCGCGCGCGGCGCGCGCGAGGACGACCCCGAGCGCGCGGTGCGCGCCGCGCTCGACATGCAGTCGGCGCTCTTCGCCTTCGCCGCGAAGGGCAAGTCGCATGACGTTGGCGCGAAGGAGACGAGGGCGAAGAGGCGCGGCTCATGCGCGCGGGCGTGAGCACGGGGCTCGTGCTCCTGGGCGAGGTCGGGGCGACGGGCGAGCTGACGGTGACGGGCGACCCCGTGCGGCTCGCCTCGCGCTTGCAGCAGGAGGCGCCCGTCGGCGGCGTCCTCATCTCGCACGACACCTACCGCCACGTCCGCGGCGTCTTCGACGTGCACCCGCCCGGGAGCTCCAGACCGGCGGGCGCGCCGAGCCCGTCCAGTTCTACAACGTCCAGCGCGCCAAGCGGCGCGCCTTCCGCGTGCAGACGCGCGGCGTCGAGGGCGTCGAGACGCGCATGGTCGGGCGCAAGTCCGAACTGCGCCGCCTGACCGACGCGCTCGAATCGGTCTTCGAGGAGGGCGAGCTTCAGGCCGTCACCGTGCTCGCCGACGCGGGCCTCGGCAAGTCGCGGCTGCTCTACGAGTTCAGCAACTGGGTCGAGCTGCTCCCCGACGTGTGGTACGTCTTCAACGCGCGCGCGGGCGAGTCCGACCAGGGGCTGCCCTACTCGCTCGTGCGCGACCTCTTCTCGTTCCGCTTCGAGATACAGGACAGCGACACGCCGGAGGTCGCGCGCGAGAAGCTGGAGCGCGGCATGCTCTCGATGTGCAAGGGCGTGCCCGAGGCAGAGGTGCTGATGCGCGCGCACTTCATCGGGCAGCTCATCGGCTTCGACTACTCGGCGAGCCCGCACGTCTCGGGCATCCGCGACGACGCGCGCCAGGTGCGCGACCGCGCCTTCCGCTACGCCGCGCAGTTCTTCTCCGACGTGTCGCGCGAGCTGCCCGCGCTCCTCTACTTCGACGACATCCACTGGGCCGACGACGGCTCGCTCGACTTCATCGACTACCTCGCGCTCCACTGCGCGCACGACCGCGTCATGCTCCTCTGCCTCGCGCGCCCCGCGCTGCTCGAACGGCGGCCCGCGTGGGGCGAGGGGCGCGAGCGCCACACGCGCCTCACCTTGCAACCGCTCTCGAAGAAGGAGAGCCGCCAGCTCGTCGAGGAGATCTTGAGGCGCGCGCACGGCGTCCCCCCGGAGCTGCGCGAGCTGGTCGTCGGCGGCGCCGAGGGGAACCCGTTCTACGTCGAAGAGCTCATCAAGATGCTCATCGACCAGCGCGTCATCGTGACCGGCACCGACGTGTGGAGCGTGGACGCGACGCGGCTCGGCGAGGTGCAGGTGCCGCCGACGTTGACGGGCGTGCTGCAGGCTCGTCTCGACCGTTTGACGCCGGAGGAGAAGACCGTCCTGCAGCGCGCCTCGGTCATCGGCCGCGTCTTCTGGGACGACGCGGTCGAGCACCTCGGCGCGGGCGTCACCGCGCCCGTCCGCCGCGTGACGACGCGCGAGCCCTTCTCGCGGCAGCACGCCCCGGCGGACGACGTGGATGTCGGGCGCGTGCTCGAATCGCTCCGCGGCAAGGAGCTGGTCTACCGGCGCGAGGCTTCGTCGCCTTCGCGGGCGCGCGCGAGTACATCTTCAAGCACGCGCTCCTGCGCGACGTGACTTACGAGAGCGTCTTGAAGCGCGAGCGGCGCGAGTACCACCGGCGCGCGGCCGACTGGCTCGCGCGCCACAGCGGCGGGCGCGTCGGCGAGTACGCGGGCCTCATCGCCGAGCACTTCGAGCGCGCGGGCGCCGCCGACGACGCCGCCGAGTGGTACGGCCGCGCCGGCCGACAGGCGCGCGAGACCTACGCGCCCGAGACCGCCATCCGCTATTACCGCAAGGCGCTCGGCTTCCTCAACGTCGGACGGCGCCGTCGCGGCAGCCCGAAGACGAGCTCGCGCTCAACGCGCTGCGGATGGAGTGGTACGAGGGCTTAGGCGAAGTCGCTGCGCGTGCAGGCGCGCTACTCCGAGGCGGTCGAGGCTTACGGGCAGATGCGCGCCGCGGCCGAGGCTTTGCAGGCGACGCCCGCGCAGGCGCGCGCGTGGAACGAGATCGCGCTCGTGCAGAGCAGTCAGGGCGACAACCGCGCCTGCTTCGAGAGCACGCAGCGCGCCGAGATGCTCGCGCGCGCGGCGGGCGCCCCGGCCCCGCGGCGGGGGTGGAGCTGGCGCGCGCGCTCAACCTACAGAGTCAGGTCTGCTCGCGGCTCGGCGACGCGCGCGCGGCGATGATGCTGGCCGACCGCGCGCTCTCGCTCGTGGACGGGCTCGGCGACGAGGCGGGGCGGCGCGTGCGCGCCGAGTGTCTGAAGTCTCTGGGGATGGCCTACCACATGCTGGGTCAGTTCGAGCAGGCCGAGGAGTTCAAGTCGCTCTCGCTCGGCATCTACCGTGAGCTGGCCGACCGTCGCTACGTCGGCAACCTGCTCAACTCTCTGGGCGAGACGGCGCGGCTGCGCGGCGACTACCACGAGGCCTTCGCGCGCTACAGCGAGGCGCTCCAGATCGCGCGCGAGATCGGCAACCGCAACGGCGAGATACTCTACCTCTCGAACCTCGGCGCCGCGCGCGTGGGGCTGGGCGAGTACGAAGAGGCCGAGTCCGACCTGCGCCAGACGATTGAGCTGGCGACGGCCGCCGGCTACGTCGGGCTGTCGGAGAACTACCGCTTTCTCGCCGAGGCGCTGCTCGGGCGCGGGCTGCTCGCGGAGGCGACGGAGGCGGCGCTGCGCGCGCTCGAACTCGGGCGCGAGATAGAGAATCACGAGCACCTCGCCGAAGCCTGGCGCGTGCTCGGCCTCGTCGCCTCGGGCTCGAAGTCTTCGATCGAAGTCGGCGGCGAGACGCGCGACGCGGCCTCGTGCTTCTCGCAGAGCCTCTCCATCTTCGCGCGCATTCATATGGAGGCCGAGCGCGCGCGGACGCTGCGCGACTGGGCGCGCCACGAGCTGGCGCAGGGCGACGCCGAGCGCGGCCGCCAACTCCTCGCACGAGGCCCGCGACTCCTTCCAGCGCCTCCACATGGAACTCGAACTCGAACGCACGACCGACGAAGCCTGAACGAGAGTTCCGGGCGTCCTTCCTTAGTACCTCACAAATAAACACTGTACCGTTTCGCGCCCGGGCGCCTGCCGGCCTCTTTGAGAAGGCGTGCGGAACAGGCGACCTGTCTTCGCAAACGGCGCGCGGGACAGGAGAGGTATGCGCGTTGCTTGAGTCTCCCCGAGGCTTAATCGTAAGGGCTCAAATCATACGTCCGCGAAGGAGAAGGATGACGGAGGACGAGAACGAATTCGTGTTCGATGCCGAAGGGGTGCGCGGCACCCTTGAGGCGCACGTCAACGGCGTCAGGGCGAAGGCCGCGCGCGGGTGCTGCTCGCGGACGGCCGACGGCTCTGGCTCCCGCCGGACGCGATTGAACAAAGGGAGCACGGCACTCTCGTCTTCCGCGGCAGCTTCGAGGAGCTGGCCGCCGCCGCGCGCGAGCAGACACCCGTCGCCGTCGTGCCGGTCATGGAAGAAGAGCTGCGCGTCGGCAAGCGCGTCGTCGAGACGGGCCGCGTGCGCATCCACGAAGACGGTCACGAGCACGAAGAGGTCGTGGACGAGCCGCTCATGCGCGAGGAGTATGACGTGGAGCGCGTGCCCATCGACGAGTTCGTGGACGGCCCCGTCGGCCCGCGCCACGAGGGCGAGACGCTCATCGTGCCCGTGCTCGAAGAGGTGCTGGTCGTCGAGAAGCGTCTGGTGGTGCGCGAGGAGCTGCGCATCACCCGCAAGCGGACCGAGGAGCGGCGGCCGCAGCGCGTCAAGCTGCTCAGCGAAGAGGTTTCTGTCGAGCGCACCGAGCACGGATGTCGCGCGCGGCGACGCGGACGAGTCGGACGGAGGTCGGCATGCGAAGCCATGCCGCGCCCACAGCTAATCAATCGCGCCCGGCCTTTGACTCTCTCCGGCCGGGTCTCACCTAAACAACAGACAACGAAAAAGGGGGACAGTGAATGACGAAGACGATAGTAGGACTGTTCGACGAGTACCGTGAGGCGCAGCGCGCCGTGGTCGAGCTGGTCGAGAGCGGCATCTCGCGCGAGGACATCGGCATCACCTCGCGCGACAACACGAACTACGCAGGCTCGGAATCATCCAGTAAGATTCATCCCGCGACGACGAGGGCGTCGGCGACAAGATCGGCAACTTCTTCTCGCGCCTCTTCGGCGACGACACGGAGTACGCGAGCCACTACTCCGAGGCCGTCGGCCGCGGCGGCACGGTCGTCACCGTGGACTGCGAGACGGACGAGACGGCCGACCGCGCCGAGGCCATCCTCAACCGCTTCGGCGGCGACGTGGACGAGCGCGGCGAGACTGACCGCCAGGCCGCCTACATGGGCACCGAGAATGTCGAGACGAATCGCGCCGACCTCGACGAGGGCGGCGAGGCGCGCATCCCCGTCATCGAAGAGGAGCTGCGCGTCGGCAAGCGCGAGGTCGAGGGCGGCGGCGTCCGCGTCCGCACGCGCGTCGTCGAGCGCCCCGTCGAGGAGGCCGTGCGTCTGCGCGAGGAGCGCGTCAACGTCGAGCGCCGCCCCGTCAACCGCCCCGTCTCGGAGGCCGACCTGAACGCCTTCCGCGAGGGCACGTTCGAGCTGCGCGAGCGGAGCGAGGAGGCGGTCGTCGATAAGACGGCGCGCGTCGTCGAAGAGGTCGCCATCAACAAGGAGGTCGCCGAGCGCACCGAGACCGTCCGCGACACCGTCCGCAGCACCGACGTGGACGTGGAGGAGACCGGCGGCACCAAGGTTCGCCGCGCCACCGCCACCGGGCGCGACGACATCGACATCGACCGCCGCAACAAGTAGTCGCCCGGCGGCTTTACAAACAAAGGGCGCGGGCCGGACGTGAGAGCCTCACGTCCGGCCCGACCTTTTTGCTCTTGATTTGAAATTTCAGATTTGAAATTTCAAAGTACTCACCTCACGGGTTGCGCGCGGAGCTGACGGGCGCCGGCCGCATCATGCCGCGGTTGATGAGCACCTTGACCTCGACGCGGCGGTTCTGCGCGCGGCCCGCGGCGGTCGTGTTGTCGGCGACGGCCGTCGTCTTGCCGTAGCCCATCGGCGTGATGAAGCGGCGCATGGGTATGCTGGTGGTTGACCGCGAGGTACTGCACGACCGCCTCGGCGCGCTGCTGGCTGAGCTGGAAGTTTCGCGCCGCGCTGCCGGTCGCGTCGGCGTGCCCCGCGACCTCTATGACGAACCCGCGCGCTGGCCGTAGCCTTCGACGCGAGCTCGTCCAGTTGCCGTCCGCGCCTCGGGCGAGAGCACGGCGCTGTTGAGCGCGGAAGTTGACGACGGCCGTCTCCTGCACGTCGTAGTCGTCGAGCGAGGAGATGCGCTCGTTGGCGAGGTCTGGCCGTCTCGCTGCGCCGCGGCGGCCTCGCGCCGCGCCTCGTCGGCGACGGCGCTAGCTCGTCGATCTGCCCCGACAGGCTTAGCTGGTTCTCTTCGACGGGCCCGACGCGCGTCTCGGTCGTGATGGCGGCGCGCATGTCCGACTCGTTGAACCTGATCTTGTCGGCGACGAGCTGCCCCTGCCGGTCGCCGCGCCCTTCGACCTCGACGATGAGGCCGGTCAGGATGTCGTGTGACGGCGTAATTCTTGCCGCCCTTGAAGAATCCTCCCGTTCGTCTTGATGCTCGTCTCGTCGGTCAGAAGCACCTGCGTGTCGACGCGGCTCGCGTCGCGGACGATGAAGGTGTCGGCGTCGCGGCGGACGACGACGCCGCGGAACTTGACCTTGGCGCCGACGGGGACGGGGCGCGTGTTGACCTGCGTCAGGGGACGGTTATTCGAAGTCGGGGTGCGGCCACCTGCCCGAGGCCGCGGGCGCGAACGCGACAGCGCGAGGCCGAAGGCCGCCGCCCACAAACGAATGCTCGGGTCACAGTAATGCTCATTTTCAACTCCATCTCTTGGTCTAGGTTGGTTGGGCAGGCGATGCGCGATGCGCACGCCGCCGCGTGGAGAGAGAAAGAGGACAGAGTGCCTCGAAAAGCCTTCTACTTTAATACCTGCGTCCGCGCGGGGTGTTACGGTTTGATTGTGCTTTTAAGACAAGACTGCGACCCCGCGGCCGAGCGCGTGCAATCGTGAGAGACGCGTCGGCGCGAAAGTTATATGTAGACGCGAGCCCGGCGCGACGGGCGCTACGCGTTGACGCATGCAGAAGTCGGCCGCCACGGCTTGAGTGCTCACCGGGCGGCCCCTTCATAGCGCAGTTCTTACTTGTGACGCTGACTATCGGCTGCTATTGACCCGGACGAGGAACACGTCCCAGGCCCAGCGGCCGACCTTCGCCCCCTTCGCGTCGCCCACCTTCGCGCGGTATCGAGAACCGGTTCCCGTACTGGTCCGTCCGCTTCGACTCCTTGTAGTTGAGGTGGATGCGTGTGACGTCGAGCGACGACAGCGGGCGCAATTCGGGCGGCTTGCGAGACGCCGTCGTGGTTCCCGTCCTGCCACAGCCGCAGGACTGAGAAGACCGCGTCCCGCGCGGTTAATCGCGCCGTCGCGCGTTCCCCCCTTGCTCCGCCTTGTCGAATTCGGCGAGCGCGAGGAAACCGTTCCTCCCTGCCGCGGCGGGGCGGGCTGCGGCGTGAAGTCGCCGAACAGTTCGCGGCCGCCGTCAATCGTCCCGTTACCGTTCCGGTCGAGCGCGAGCCACGCGTCGTCGGAGCCGGCGGCGTCCACGCAACCTCTCCGCGTGGCCCGTGCCTGAGGTCGAAGCCCACTCCGTCCGGCCGCGTCGGTGAACCCGAAGCCGTCGCCCGCGATGTCCACGAGTACCGGCGTCCTCTTGATACACCGACCCTTCGTCCGCAGAACCAGCGCGGCCCAGACGTGATCGGCAATCGACCTCGCAACCCCCGCCCGTTTCCGAGACGGCGTCGGCGTGGGCGTGGCGTCGTGCCCGGGCAACTATCGTCGCCCGGGTATACCGGTAATCTGTAATCGCTTCGTCGCAGACCACCGGTGCGTCACTCACGACGATGCAGCCGTCGTCGAGAGTCTCCCCCGCGCATCGAGGGTTGTCTGAGGCCCTACAGTTCCATACGCAACGCTATGAGAGGTCTGGGGTCTGGTTGGTAGTACATAGACTTGCAGCAGGTGTCAGGCTGCTCATCCGGCGGCTCGCAGGTCGGCGACGGCGAGGGCGTCCGCGTCGGCGTAGGCGTCTTCGTTGAACCTGTGACTCTTCCCGGCGAGAACGGGGGCAATATACGGCCGCCAGGCCGAATAGACAGGTCTGGGTATGGGTGCCGCAGCTTTGCGGGCCCGTATCTGGGTCAATTATAGAAGCTCTGGTCGTCTACACAGTTCTCTTGACCATCTTGAAATAACATCAAAGAGAAAGCCGAGGCGGACGACCCGGGGGTTGCTTCCCTGCACGGCCGGAGATCCCCCGGCGTGCCGCTTGGTGTTGCCCACGAAGAGGGAAACATAGGGCTTATTGAGGCGAAGGCTCGGTAACCGTCCGGCGACGGGCCGAATAATAGAGAAAATTCAACAAGACTACCGGCGCTGGGCCTTTCCAGAGGAGCCGTTTCGAAACACGCTCCTGCACCTTATCATTAACATGAACTGACCGGGGAGTTCGCCCCGTTCTTCGCCAGAGGGCTGAATAGCTATACGGGGTAGAGGGGCGGATCTCGACGACCTTGGTGCCGGCGAGCCGGCCGAGAAGTTGACGTAATCGTTGGTGCCTTCCAACGAAGACCTTCGACGGGTCATCGAGTTTGCTTATCCTCTCGACCTGCACTTCACGGAGGCTGACGGCCTTGGACGCCTGTTCGCTCGTCCAGCCTTTTGTTTTTCACCACCCCCGCATATTTCCCTTGCCCGGATCATTGTCTGACGTCGCTGACGGCACCGGCAAATTCGTCGTAGACCTCTCCTTGCCCAATGCATGCGAGGCTCACGCGTCGCCCGGTTTCTTCTGCCCTTTACCTTCAGGTCTCTTTGGGGAAAGACATCTTTTCGGGTCGGGTTAAACTCAGGGGGGACCTCGGTTGCTCGCGCCCGACACCGAGACTCGCCTGCGCAGATAACTGCCCGGTACCGGCGACAAGCCCGCAGACGAGGTAACGCGAGCAAAAAGAAGATTGTGAAGGGAGGGTGTTCTGGCGGCTGAACATCGGGCGGGTCTGTGAGTATTCATGGTGTCTCTCCTGTCAAAGAGCTGGTCATGAGTTCAGCACACCAGGGAAGATGATGCCGAGCAGGCGATAAGCGCGTCTGCAACTACCGACTGATAGGTTAGTAACTGCCTCGGGGGCGTTAACAAGTTTTCGCGACGCGTACAGACTTTAATACTCCGCTGCAAAGTCACTGTCAATGGCTTTCCCGGCTGACTGCTGATAACTTTCGGGAGGGAAAAAAAGAGGCGAGTTCAAGGTCTCGTTAGAAGTAAATTCACTTGCGCGCAGCCAGCGCCGGTGATAGAGTGCGCGGCCGCCGACACACACGCGCTAACGTCTCACCCCGCCAGGTGGCGCCTGCAAACAAAAAAACAGCCCGAGACCTGCCTCAGGCCCTCAGACTTTTCCGCGCGCCAAGACTTCACCGCCATGCCGTTCAGGACGCGCCCGGAGAAGCATACATGAACGGCCACGCCTTCTTCCGCACACCCTCGCTCACTTCGACTTCAGACTGATTTTCGTCAGCATCATTCTCATCATCTCTCTTTCGACCAATGCCGCGCGCGCAAGACCTCGACGAAGTCTCCTTCTCCGGCGTCGTGGCCGACGAGAACGGCGCGGTCATCCCCGGCGCGAGCGTCACGGCGCGCCCTCACGACGGGCGCCGAGCGCACGGCCGTGACCGACGAAGAAGGACGCTATCGTCTGGTCGAGCTTCAGCCCGGCGCGCTACACGCTGCGCGCCGAGCGCGCGGGTTTCGCCGCCGAGGAGCGGAGGGACGTCTTCACGCTCGCCGGACAGTCCGTGCGCATCGACTTCACGCTCCGCCCCGCGGCGCTCGCCGCCGAGCAGACGGTCGTGAGCGAGGCGGCGCGCCCGTCGTCGACACGACGCGCACCGTCGCGGGCGGCACGGTCACGCGCGAGGAGTTGGAGCGGCTGCCGCTCTTCATCGCGCTCGCCGCTCGACTTCGTCTTCCGCTCGGCGGCGTCACCGAAGAGCCGCTCTCGACGCGCGACGCGGCCGAAGACCGCGACGCGACTCGCGGCCACGGCGGCGCGCGGCGCGCAGCCGCCCGAAGAGGCCGGCACGTTCGCGCTCGCGGGCGGCGCGGCCTACTCGAACAACATCACCATCGACGGCCTCGACAACAACGACGACCGCGCCGCCCGCGAACGCTTCCAACCGCTCGCTCGACGCGGTCGAAGAAGTGCAGGTCATCACCAACCAGTTCTCCGCCGAGTACGGGCGCGCGTCGGGCGGGCGCGTCAACCTGCGCACGCGCGCCGGCTCGAACAGCTTGCGCGGGCCGCCTCTTCTACTTCTTCAGAGACGAAAGTCTCGACGCGAACACCTTGAACAACAACCGGCGCGGGCTCAAACGTCTGCCGCTGCAACAACACCGCCGCGAGCTTCATCGCTCGGCGGCCCCGTCGTCGCCCGGTTCATCTTCGACCGCTCTGATTCGACGGCCGCGGCCGCACGTTCTTCTTCGTCGCCTACGAGTACGACACGTGCTCGACTCGACGCTGATTGATGCGCTCGTGCCCGTCGAGCAGAACCCGCTCGTTCCCGCTCCCGCGCCCGACGACGCTCGCGGGCCGTCGCTTCGAGCCGAGGCCACGCCGCCGAACTCGCCCGCCGAACTCGCGCCCTTCGTCGAACGCGTTCGACGCCGCTGCGCACTCACAGTCTTCACGGCGCGCCTCGATCACGACTTCTCGAACGCACAACGGCGCGTTGCTCTTCCAACTCGGCCGCTCGAAAACCTGCGACAGTTCGGCGGCGGCTCGCGCCTCGCGGACGCCTTGCAGGGCCGCACGCGCGACACCGACGCGCTCGCCTACACGGACAACCTCGTGCTCTCCGCCCGCGCCGTCAACCAACTGCGCGCGCAGTCTCGCGCCTGCGCCCGCGACTGCACCGAGCGGCGACACGCGCCCCGTCGTGCTCATCACGATCAACGATCCGCTCACGCCGACGACCGCAGACCGTTCGGGCACGCTCGTCGCCGGCTCATCCAACTCGGGCGCGACCGACCGCGCGCGAGACGCGCTTGCAGATTCAGGACGACGCTGACCTTCGTCGCGCGGCGCGCACACCTTCAAGCTCGGCGTCGACGTCCAGCGCGTCCGCTCCATCTTCGTCGATCTCGCGGACGCTTCCGGCACGTTCAGCTTCACGAGCGCGGGCGACTTCCTCGCCGACGCGCCCGCGCGCTTCCGCCAGCGCTTCGGCACCGAGTCGGCGCAGCGCAACACTTACGCCGGCCTCTTCGCGCAGGACGAGTGGCGCGCCGCGCCGCAACCTCATCTCTCACCTCCGGCCTGCGCTACGAGCGCGAGTCCGTCTTCCGCGACCGCAACAACTTCGCGCCCGCGTCTCGGCGCTCGCCTCGACCCTTCGGGCACGGGCAAGACGGTCGTTCGCGCTCGGCGTCGGCGTCTTCTTCACCCGCGCGCTTCTGCGGACTCTTGACGACTTCACGCTCGGCGCGCTCCGTCGTCGAGTTCGACACGAACGACCTGCCGCGCTCCGCCGAACGCCGCGCCTTCATCGCCGCCCACCTCCGCTTCCCCGCAACGCTCGCAGCCGACTCTTCGCTCGTCCGCCACTTCGGCGCGCGACTCACCGACTTCTCGCGCCGTCTCGACCCGAACATACGCATCCCCGAGAGCTATCAGGCCAACGTCGGGTTCGAGCGCGAGCTGGGGCGCGGCTTCGTCTTCGAGGCCAACTACACCTTCAATCGCGGCCTTCATCTCTGGCGCGAGTTTAACGCCAACGCCCCGCGCCTGCCGCGCGGCTTACAAGGACTTCGCCGACTACCTTCTCTCGCGCGACTTCGCCAACTTCCGCGACGCGACGGGCGCGCGACCCGTCTACGACGCTTCGACGGCGGGCGAACTCGTCCGCTTCACGCTCGCGCCCTCGCCGACGCGGCACGAACATCGTCGCGCGTCGTAGAGTTCGGCGTGCCCGTCAGCGTCTTCAACCTCAACAGCGTCAACCTCGACCGCCGCTCGAAGCCGCGCTCGCCGCGCTCGCACCCTTGCGGCCCGACCCTTCGCGCATGCAAGTCGAGCAGCTCGCCTCGGTCGGCAACAGCTTCTACCACGGCCTCACGTCGAGGCGCGCGCGGTTCGACTCCGCGCGAGGGCGGCGGCCGGCGGCTCTCTTGCGCGCGGCCTACACGCTCTCGCGCCTGATCGACGACGGCGTCGTCAACACTTCGAGCGCGCTACGCGTCGGCGACTTCCGCGCGCGAGCGTGCGCGCAGCCTCCTCGACCGGCGCCACCGCTTCGTCCTCTCCGGCACGCTCGACGCGCCGCGCGCGCTCGGGCGGTTGCAACTTCGCCTCCGTGCTCCGCCTCGCCTCGGGCGCGCCCTTCAACTCTCAGCCTCGGCGGCGCCGACCGCAACCTCGACGACGTGGGCAACGACCGCCCCTCTTCAACGGCGACCCGCGCCTCATCCGCTGGCGGCGGCCGCGGCGCGCCGCTCGACCCGCGCCTGCTCGAAGCCTTCAAGCTCCCCGCCATCGGCCGCACCGGCGACCTCCCGCGCAACGCCGGCACGGCCCCGCCCTCTTCGCCTTCGACCTGAGCGTCGGCGCGCGAGTTCCGCTCTCGGCGAACGCGCGCGCCTGCGCCCGACGGTCGAGATCGACAACCTGCTCAACAAGACCGTCTACACCTTCGGCGCTGAGTTCATTAACTTCAACGCGCTCCGCCCCGACGCCACCGCCGAGCAGCGCCGCGCCTTCGCCGACACCTTCCTCGTGCCGACGCGCACGCTACGCCCGCGCTCGGTGCGGGTCGGCGTGCGTCTTGATTTTTGAAGAGGGTGAGGGGCGTCTATCTGCTGCGCGGGTTGGCGCGGTTTCGTCGGGGCGCCAGTCCACGACGGGTTGGATCGAAGGTTTGCCGACCAGACCCAGACGTTGGCGCGCATGCCCGGGCGGAGCTTGCGCTTCGCCCGCTCGATCTTCGCCCAGTCGGAGGGCTTGAACGGCTCGGTGTTGATGAGGAAGAGCGCCGCCGGGTCGTCCGTCCCGGGGTGCTTGAGCGTTACCTCTTCCGTCGTGTCGAAGTTGGTCTCGATGCGCAGGTAGGTGCTGCCGAGCTTGCGCACGTACTTGACGACCTCGCCGTCGTAGAGGGTTAAGTCGTCGATATCGGACTTGAGTCCCGGCGGGCGCGGCCACGCGTCCGCCGCGCTGTCCGCCCTGTTCGCCGTCGAGGGAGCGAGTGTGGGTTGCCGTACTCAAAATTGACGTTCGTGCCTTCGACCGGGCAAACCCGCCTTCGCCCATGCGTCCCAGCCGCCGACGAGCGCCGCCGTGTTCTCGAAGCCCTGCTTCTTCAACTCCTGCACCGCGCGCGCGCTGATCTGCTCGGCCGAGCAGGCGCAGTAGGGGACTATCAACTTGTCCTTCGGCAACTCCGCTGCGCGCGCGGCGATGAGCCCGAGGGCATCGCCACCGCCCCCCGACGTGACCATCTCGAACTCGACGCTCCCGCGCACGTCGAGCGCGACCGCGCCGCCCTGCTCGATCAGGCGGTTCAGCTCTTCGACGGTGACGAGCCTGACGCCGTCCGGCCGCGGCGTCGCCTCGGCGCGGGGCGCGGGCGTCTGTTTGTGCTGTGGACTTCTCATGGCCGCGTTCGATTCCGCCTGACTTTGCGCGCCCGCGCCGCACGCGAAGAGCGTTGAACAGGAGCACGGCCCCGGCGCTCAAAGAGAGGTAGTTCATAACAGCTTCGATGCCGTTCTTAAAAGAAAGGGCGCCCGCTAGCGAGCGCCCTTCTTCAGTCCGAAGAGTGGAGGGCTGGTCGCCCGCCGTCTAGAACCGGTAGGTCGCGTGCATCCCGTCCGCGCGCGCCGACTGGCCCGCCGTGAACATGTTCATGCACGCGTCGTCGCGTGTAGTCCATGAAGTTCTCGATCGGGTCGGCTGCCGGGGCCGTCGATCGGGCACGATGTTGCGGCCGACGGGGCAGCCGAAGGCGGGGAAGCCCTCGCCGGCGTGTCCGCGACCTCGTCGTTCGTCACCGGCAGCCGCCCTGGAAGGTGTGGTACAGCCCGAGCCAGTGGCCGACCTCGTGCGTCGCCGTGTCGCCGAGGTTGTAGGGCGCGGCGCCGCCGCCGGGGAGCGTGGCGTAGAGGAGACGACGCCGTCCATCGTCGGCGTTGCCCGCGTACTCCCACGGGAAGGTGGCCCAGCCGAGCAGCCCCTGACCCATGCCGTTCGTGTAGAAGTTGAGGTCCCGGGCCGTGCCCCTGTGCAGCGCGTTCTTCATCTCGCGCTCGTTCCCGTCCCGATGCACGGCGTTGTACCACTTGTCGTTCTTCGTGCGGTCGGTGCCGGCGAGCTGGAAGCGGAAGGGCGTGTTGGTCCCGCCGGTTGTGCCCGAGTACGCCTGGTTGAGCACTGTGGTCTGATTCGCGACTTCGCTATGGCCCCGTCCGTGACGTTTCCCGCGCCCTTCTTGTTGGTGATGACGTGGACGTGGTTGATCGTGACGGAGCCGGCCGAATGCTCCAGCATGGCCGACGGGTCGGCGGCGACGCGCAGCTCGCGCATCCGCTTGCAGTCGTTCTCGATGAGCTTCTTCTCTTTCTCCTCCGGCTCCTTCGTGCCGCAACGGAGAAAGATGGTGTTTTCGTTGGGGTTCTCGATGGCTTCGTCCGCAGGGTTTTGTGCCGAGAGCTACCGATGGTGAGCGTCGCGACCAGCGCGGCGAGGGACAACGCGAAGACCAATTTACGTTTCATTCAGACTCCTCGGTGCATCGAGGGTAAACCCGCGGTTTATAGAGTCAGGACGACTCCGCTGTCTGTGACGTGAGCACCGAAAGAAGATGCCGGTTAACCAGAACCTATCGGAGGGGGCAAGTTGGTATAACAAATTCACGGCGGGCGCGCAACCGCACGATTGACACCGACCGCGGCCGCGCATATCTTCCTTTGGCCCGTCAAAGGGCTCTTCCAACATCCGCCTCTTGAGGAGAAGACAGATGGCAATGCGTAAATTCTTCGCGGTCGCACTGCTCGCTCTCGCCTCCGCCGCCTGCGGAGGGAGCGCGCCCCCCGAGCCCCGACGGCCGGCGAGGCGAAAGAGTTCGCGTCGGTGTGCGACAAGGCCAACGAGGGCAAGCGGGTCGCGGTCGTCGGCTATCCGCGCTTCCCCGAAAAGTTCACGGGCACGGAGCAGCGTCGTGCTCCGGCTCTACAAAGGGGCCGACTACGCCGGCCGCGCCCGTCGGGGTGCAAACCCCCATCGGCAAGCAGGCCAATCAGGCCGAGTTGGCCCCCAAGCAATACACGGACAAAGACCTCAAGGTGCACACGGCCGACGGGCAGGTGGCCAGCTACGGGACGAAGGTCAAGGTCTCGGGCAAGGT
>CAVSDM010000010.1:0-30639 GCA_963726735.1 uncultured Acidobacteriota bacterium | reverse complement strand
GGCAGCAGGCGGGCGACGGAGGCCGGGCGGCGGACGTTGGTGAAAAGCCTGTAACTGACGGCTAGCAGCTTACGTCTGCACATATGAAGCTCAGGCTCATCTGGGTGGGGAAGACGCGGGACGCTCACCTGCGCGCGCTCGCGGGGGAGTACCTGAAGCGTCTCTCGCGTTTCGTACGCTGCGAGGTGACGGAGCTGCGCGAGTCGGGGGCGGAGAGCCCGCGCGCGTGCCGGGAGGAGGAGGGCAAACGCATCACGGGTGCTTTGGCATCAGATGCTTTGACGATTCTCCTCGACGTGTCGGGCCCGACGCTTTGGAGTTCGGAGGAGTTGGCGGCGCGCATCGAAGAGTGGGAGGGGCGCTCGGTCAAGGAGGTGTCGTTCGTCGTGGGCGGCCACCTGGGCGTCTCCGAGGAGGTGCGGCGGCGGGCGCAGGTGCGCTGGTCGCTCTCAAGGCTGACGCTGACGCACGAGATGGCGCGCGTCGTTTTGGCGGAGCAGCTCTACCGCGCCTACACCATCGCGCGGGGGCTGCCCTATCAGAAGTGAAAGTTCGGCGGGGCGTTTTTGAAACCGCGGCCCGCGAAAAGCGTATACACACGGTTTAAGGACAAGCAGGGTTCAAGAAGGAGCACACAACGGAATGGATAAGAGGAAGACGAAGTCGTACCGCGACCGCCTGCTCGCGCGCCGCGAGTCACTCTTCAGCCAGGTGACCGAGGCCGAGATGTCGAGCCGCGAGCGCGACCTCGAAGCCACGCAGGACCCGGCCGACATGGCGGCCAACGCCTACACGAAGGAGCTTCTGATCTCGATGTCGGCCAACGACCGCAAGCTCCTCCTGCTCATCGACGAGGCGCTGGTGCGCGTCGAGGGCGGCGAGTACGGCGAGTGCGTCAACTGCGGCGAGCCCGTGGCCGAGAAGCGTCTGGACGCGGTGCCCTGGACGCGCTACTGCCTTAAGTGCCAGGACATGCAGGAGCGCGGCCTGCTCAACGAGGACGAGGACTAAGAGCGTACCTTATTCGGGCGAAGCCCCCGGCGTCGGATATTTCCGACGCCGGGGGCTTCGGTTTGTGTTAGATTTCCCGCGCAACGCAGACACTCTACACTCCGCCCCGCCAGGCCCAGCATCACGGTCGTCGTATGGCGAGGCTCACGAACACCTTCGACGGACTCTTCGACGCGGCGCTCGCGCTCGTCTACCCGCAGGCGTGCGCCGCGTGCGGCGTCCGGAGCGTCGAGCGCCGCGGGACTGGCCCGCGTGCGCCGCGTGCTGGGCCGCGACGCGGCTCTTCGAGGGCGACGACACGCTCTGCTGGAAGTGCGGCGCGCCCGCGGGAGGGGAGGTGCCGGAGGGCGTTCGTCCGACCGTCCGCTGCCGGCGCTGCGACTCGGAAGAGTTCACGGCGGCGCGCGCCTGCGGGCTCTACGAGGGCGCGTTGCGCGCGGCCGTGCTGGGCCTGAAGCGAGAGCCGTTCGTGCCCCCGCGGCTCGCGCGCATGTTGAGTGAGGCCGCCCGGCGGGCTCCGCTCGACACGGCGACTCTCATCCTTCCCGTCCCGCTCCACCCCGCGCGCGAACGCGAGCGTGGCTTCAACCAGGCGGCCCTGCTCGCGTCCGCGGTCGCCAAAGGCGCGGGCTGCCCCTCGACCTCTGGAGCCTCTCGCGCGTCGCACACAGCGAGCGCCGACGCGCCGGCATGGACGCGCGCGCCCGCCGCGAGAGCGTCGAAGGCGCCTTCGCCGTCACGCGCCCACGGCTCGTCCGCGGCCGCAGCGTCCTGCTCGTAGACGACGTGTTCACGACCGGCGCCACCGCCTCGGCCTGCGCGCGCGCCCTGCTCGACGCCGGCGCCCGCACCGTCTTTGTCCTCACCGCCGCGCGCGCAGTATGATTGCGTGCATGAGAGAACTCTATCCCTCTATCGAACCCTACGACACAGGGCGGCTTCAGGTCTCGCCCATCCACAACATTTATTACGAGCAGGCCGGCAACCCCGAGGGGCAGCCCGTCGTCTTCCTGCACGGCGGCCCGGGCGGCGGCATCGTCTCCGACTACCGGCGCTACTTCGACCCGGCGGCCTACCGCATCGTCCTCTTCGACCAGCGCGGCTCGGGGCAGAGCACGCCGCACGCGGAGTTGGAGGGGAACACGACCTGGGACCTGGTCGAGGACATCGAGAAGATACGCGAGCAACTCGGCATCGACACGTGGCACGTCTTCGGCGGCTCCTGGGGGAGCACGCTCGCGCTCGCCTACGCCGAGACGCACCCCGGGCGCGTGCGCTCTCTGACCCTGCGCGGCATCTTCCTGTGCCGCCCACAGGAGATTAGCTGGTTCTATCAGGAGGAGCAGGGCGCGAGCTGGATTTTCCCGGACGTGTGGGAGGAGTATCGGAACGTTATCCCCGAGGAGGAGCGCGGCGATTTCGTCGGCGCGTACTACCGGCGGCTGACGAGCGAGGACGCGGCGGTGCGCCTGGAGGCGGCGCGCGCGTGGAGCGTGTGGGAGGGGAGCACTTCGAAGCTCCTGTTCGACTATGCCTCCATCGAGAAGTTTGCCGACCCGGATTTCGCACTCGCCTTCGCGCGCATCGAGTGTCACTACTTCATGAACAACGCCTTCTTCCCGACCGACAACTACCTCATCGAGAACGTCGGAAAGATTCGCCACATCCCGGCCGTCATCGTCCAGGGCCGCTACGACGTTGTCTGCCCCATCAAGAGCGCATGGGAGCTGCATAAAGCCTGGCCCGAGGCGGACTTCCGCGTCGTCCCCGACGCCGGCCACTCCGTCACCGAGCCCGGCATCATCCACGAGCTGGTCAGCGCGACGGACAGATTCAAGGCGTGAAGAGCCGTGAACCGCGAACCGTAAACCGTGATAAATAAAGGCAGTTTTCCCCCTCGTCACGGTTTACGGTTTACGATTCACGGCCTTTTCACGTAATATCTCGGTTCAAGATGACTGGACGTGTTTTAGTCCTGAACGCCTCCTTCGAGCCGGTGAACGTCTGCACCGAGCGCCGCGCCGTCGTGATGATCTTCAAGGGCATCGCCCGGATGGAGGAGCACAACGGCCACATGCTCCACTCGGCGCGCATCACGATGCACGCCCCCTCGGTCATCCGCCTCGTCGAATACATCCACATCCCTTACAAGAGCCGCTCGCTCTCGCGCAAGAACATCCTGCTGCGCGACCACTCGACCTGCCAGTACTGCGGCCGGCAGTTCTCGCCATCGGAACTCACGCTCGACCACGTCTTCCCGCGCTCGCGCGGGGGCGAGTCCACGTGGGATAATCTGGTCGCGTGCTGCAAGCGCTGCAACCACCAGAAGGGGAGCCGGACGCCCGAGGAGGCCCGGATGCATCTCATCCGGCGGCCGCGCGCGTTCTCGCTGCACGTCAACCGCCAGATCATGCGCTTCATCGGGCGCGCGGACGAGACCTGGCGCAAGTACCTCTTCTACGAGTCGGGCGGCGGCGAGGGTTAGGGCCGGGCCACTCCACAGGTTTAAAAACGGCCGAAGGGTCGGCAGTCTTCAAGGAGCTTTCAAGATGAACTTCAGCGGCTGGGAAATACTCGTCGTCCTCTTCGTCGTCCTCCTGCTCTTCGGCAGCACGCGCCTGCCGCAGCTCGCGCGCGGCATGGGCAAGAGCATCAACGAATTCAAGAAGGGCATCTCCGACGGCGGCAAGGAGGACGAGCACGAGCTGGCCGAGAAGCGCCGCGAACAGCTCCGCGACTCCGACCGCGCCCGCGAAGAAGAACTCGCCTCCGCCGACAGGTACACGAAGTCGAGCTAAGAGGTAAGCGCGGAGACAAGAGAGGCACAGCTAATCCGGATTAGCTGTGCCTCTCTTGTCTCCGCGGCGATCTCTGCACTAACCCGCCTTCTTCCCCACGACGATGGTCGCCTTGACCGTGAGCGAGAAGTCGATCTCGTGCCGGTCGTCGTCGATGATGCGTGCGACCTCATCCAGAACGCTCGCGTGCGCCTCCTCGTCGGGCAGCAGGTCGAGCCAGCGTTCGAGCAGGAAGTTCTCGACCAGCGGCGAGTCGAGGAATTCGCGCCCCGAGGCGAAGTCGAACTCTTCAATCGTCGTCCACGACTCGACCCCTTCGAGCGCCTCGCTCCGCGCCAGCGTCTCTAAGTCCGAGACGGTCGGCAGTTCGTGGATGAGCGAGGCGATCTCCTCGGCCTGCTCGGCGTAACCCGCGCTCGTCAAAGCCTCCCAGTAGACCGAGAAGAACTCGCCGAAGCTCGAAGCCGACGCGACGCTCAGAGAGACGGTCGCGCCCGGCGCGGCCACGCGCACCATCTCGGCCAGCACCTCGGGCAGGCGCTCCGGCGCGACGAGTGAGGCGTCGCCGAGGACGAGGTCGAACTGCTCGTCCTCGAACCCGAGCGCTTCGAGCTGCGCGTGGCGAAAATCGGCGCCCACGCCCTCGACCGCCGCGGCCTTCGCGCGCGCCAGCTCCACCTGCGCCTCGCTCTCCTCGACGCCGACCAGCTCCAGCGCCGCGCCGCCCTTCGCCGCCAACTCCAGCGCGTGCCCGCCCGTCCCCGACCCGACGTAGAGCGCGCGACCCTCCTTCGGCAACAAGACGTGCTCGTCAAACAGACCCGCGAAACGCTCGCGCCAATCGGGCGCCACGTACAGGTCGTGCAGAAACGCCAGCTCCTTGTCCGACTTCCTCATAACTTTAATGATGAATGATGAGTGCGGAGTGATGAATTGAAGACGGTTCTTAATTCATCATTCCGCATTCATCATTCATCATTTCCTTCCTCCCAATACTTTCTCCCCTGCAAGCCTTCGGGCAGGCAGGCCATCTCGCGGCTGGCCGCGGGGTCGTCGTGCGCGTAGCGGTAGCCCTTGCCGTAGCCCTGCCGCTTCATCAGGGGCGTGATGGCGTTGCGCAGGTGCAGCGGGACGGGCTCGCGCGCCGTCTCGGAGGCGTCCTCGGCGGCGGCCTTATAGGCGCGCTTGACGGCGTTCGACTTCGGCGCGCGCGCCAGATAGACGGTCGCCTGCGAGAGCGGGTAGAGCGCTTCGGGCAGCCCGATGAGCTGCGTGATCTGCGCGGCCGCGGCGGCCTGCACCATCGCCTGCGGGTCGGCTAAACCGATGTCCTCGGAGGCGAGGATGCAGAGGCGGCGCGCGATGAAGACCGGGTCGGCGCCGCCCTCGATGAGCCGCGCGAGCCAGTAGAGGCCGGCGTCCGCGTCCGAGTTGCGCAGAGACTTGATGAGCGCGGAGGCGAGGTTGTAATGCTCCTCGCCGCCCTTGTCGTACGCGTAGCGCGCCCGCCCGAGTGCCTCCACCACGGTCTCTTCGCTGACCCGCCGCAAGCCCTTCTTGTCCGGCTCGGTCGCCTCGACCGCGGACTCCAAGGCGGTGAGCGCGACCCGCGCGTCGCCGCCCGCGGCCTTCGCGATGCGCGAGAGCAGCTCGTCCGAGACTTTCGGGTTGAGGCCGGCCAGCCCGCGCTCCTCGTCTTCGAGCGCGCGACTGAGGAGCGCGACCACGTCCTCCTCGCCCAGAGATTCGAGCGTGAGCACGCGGCTGCGCGAGAGCAGCGCGCCGATGACCTCGAACGAAGGGTTCTCGGTCGTCGCGCCGATGAGCGTGACCGTCCCGTCCTCGACCGCGGGCAGCAGAGCGTCCTGCTGCGCCTTGTTGAAGCGGTGTATCTCGTCGATGAAGAGCGTGGTGCGACGGCCGCGGCGCTTCTCCTCGCGCGCCTCCGCGATGGCCGCGCGCACCTCCTTGACGCCCGAGAAGACGGCCGAGAGCGCCACGAAGCGCGCGCCCGAGCGGCTCGCGAGCAGGCGCGCCAGCGTCGTCTTGCCCGTGCCCGGCCCGCCCCACAGAATCAGAGAGGGCAGGAGCCCGCCGCCCTCGATCACGCGCCGCAGCACGCGCCCCTCGCCGACGAGGTGCCGCTGCCCGACGAACTCTTCGAGCGCACGCGGCCGCATGCGCTCGGCCAAAGGGGCGGAGGAGTCCGGCGGCGGCGGCTCCGCCTCCGGCTCGTCTGCGAAGAGGCTCTCACCCGCGCGGCTCGGCATGGCTCACACACTCCGTCTCGACTGGCGAATATTGTTCGGGAGACCCGGGATAACTGCGGAAAGCTTAGCACAAACGGGCGTGACGTTGGCGCGGGCGCGGTGACAAAAATGTGAGACACGGATTTGACGAAAGGTGTAAAATCTTGGACGGAACGCGCCCCCGCCCGCGCTCGTATAGGGAGGCGGAGAAGAAGCCGCCGGCCGCTCGTCAACGCATTCAAATTAAACCGCGGCCGGTGTTAGAGGTGAAATTATGAAAGACGCGAAAGATATACTCCGCATCGTCGGAATCATCCTCCTGGGCCTGTTCGTCGTTTCAGTCGTCGTCCCGCTCGTCCTCGCCGCAGCGGGGATAGCGGTCGTGGCCGTCGTCAAGCTGGCCATCCTGCTTATCAAGGTGGCCGTCACGCTGGCCGTCATCTATCTCGTGCTCGCGGGCGTCCGCGCGCTCATCAAGTAGCAACGGCAAGAACACGCAGAGGCCGGCGCCGCGAACACATCTTCGCGGCGCCGGCCTCTCAATTTGGTGCCCCTCACGCGCCGGACAAGATTCTCACCCGGCCTCCGTCCAATCAAAACTCGCGGCGCATTCGGGCAGGCGAACTCTTTGCGGGAGTCTTTGCCCTGGCGGGCGTCGCCGCGGTCGGCCGCGCCCTGACGGGGCTCGACTGTGAAGGCAGCATCCGAACACCCTTGCGCGGACGCACCGACGGCCGCGGCGTTTGGGGCTCCGGCTCGGGGTCGGGGTCGGGCGGCGTGGGCGCGCGGGTCAGCGCCTCGACGTTGATGAAGAATTTGAAGTTGCCGGTCTGCGCGATGCCGAGCAGGAAGCGCACGTTGATGCTCTCGCCGTCGGCGAGCGGCGTCTGAAGCGTGATCGTTCCCGAAGAGAGTGAGGAGTTGAAGCCGCCGCCGTTCACCTGCACGGGCGGCGTCTCGAGCGTCGTCCCCTCCACGAGGACTTCGCTCGTCTCCGAGCCGCAGGGCGCGCGGTCTACCGTGACGACGACCGGCGTCGAACTCTGCGCGCGCAGGTCGGCGAAGCCCGAAGGGGCCGGGAAGGTCGTGATGTCGATGATCCGCCAGCGCAGGCGCGTGACGTTCTCGCCCGTCATGTTCGTCACGGTGCGGCGGATGTCGAGCGTGCCGAAGGTCGAGTTGTTCGCCTGGTCGCCCGTGAAGGTGCGCACGCGGTTCGGCGGGCCGGAAGAGCCGACGCACGGGTCGAGCAGCGCGACGCCGAACGAGGCGTTGCTCTGGAGTGGCCCCGCGAAATTCTCCGGGCCCGGCGCGCCGAGCCGCGCGCCCGCGCCGGACGAGTTGCCGTCGGGCGACACGAAGACGAAGTCCACGGCGTTGTCGTCCGTATCCTTAACCTCCCCGCCCGTCGGACAGGTGCCCGGGGCAGTGACCGAGCCCGCCTTGCCGCAGTTGTCGCGGTAGAGGGCGTAGTCGAGGCCGAGCGGCGAAAGCGCCGGGTAGCCCGTCCCCTCCCTGTAGAGAGTGTTCCTCTCGCTCGTCGGGCCGGCCGCGTCGAGCCGGTAGGTGAGGTTGAAGTTCTCCGGGTTGGACGTTCTGAAGATGGCGATGCCCGCGTTGTCGGGGATGTCCGTTTCGTAGGTCACGTCGCCGGTCGCGGTCGGGGCTTCGCCCTCGCCGGCCGGGTAGAGGCCGAGCGAGTAGCCGACCGAGTTGACGCAGAGGTAGTGGCCGCGCCGGGGCAGGACCGTCCCGTTCGGGATGGTGCAGCGGACGACGCCGTCCGAGGCCGCGACGGCGTAGCCGTCCGAGCCGTCCGTGGCCTGGACGAGTTGTGGCGTGTCGGCGTTGTTGTAAATCTCTATGTACTCGTCGGTCGGGCCGGCGGGGCCGCGCAGGCGGAACTCGGAGATGAGTACGTCGCCCGCGAACGGCCCCGTGATGACGGTGAGCGCGGTCGCGGTGTTGTCGAATAACTGCGGGTCGGACGCGCCGGACCTGCCCGTCACGGTGTTGCTGACGGTGGTGCCGCGCGGCGTGTCGGCGTTGACCGAGACGACGAGCCTCACGGAGCCGCTCTCGAAGGCCGCGATGGATGAGAAGGTGGCGGTCAGGGTCGTGCCGTCGAAAGAGACCTCGCCCTCGCCCGCACTCACGTCGGCGCTGACGAAGGTGGTGTGCTCGGGGATGGGGTCGGTCAGCACCACGTTGAACGCCGTGTCAGGGCCGCCGTTGGTGACGACGAGGTCGTACGTGATAGTGCCTCCGACCGGGGCCGCCTCGTCGCCGGACTTGCTGACGGTGAGGTCGGCCAACGCCGCCTCCTCCTGCGCGCGCGCCGCGACGACTGAAGCCAGAGACAGAGCGAGGCCGGCGAGACAGAAGAGTGCAAGAGAGAGAAGTCGGCCGCGGCGCGCGTGCCGCGGCAGGTGGATGGAGCGTCTGGACATTAACCTGATTCCCCCTTCGATTCGGTTCACGAGCCCCTAGCCGCGCCCCGGACGTTCAAGTGCAGCGACGTAACTGACACGGCGAATTTTAGAATGCTTGGGAATGCTTAAAGCGGCAGTTTATCACGGCCGGCGGCTTTTCTCGCGGGCGGCATACGCCTTCACACACGACGCCACATAAAAATGCGCAGGCCCGTCGCGAACCTTTTCCGGGGGAGGTTCGCGACGGGCCGGCTGATTTCGGAAGCGGGCTCAGCCCTTGAGGAAGTCGAGCAGGGCGGCGTTGAACTCGTCGGCGTGCGTCGCGTTCAGCCCGTGCGGCCCGCCCTTGATGAGCGCGAGACGGCTGCCCGCGATCATTTCGTGCGAGCGCTTCCCGCTGACCTCGAAGGGCACGGTCGTGTCCGAGTCGCCGTGGATGACGAGCGTCGGCACGCGCACCTTCGACACGTCGGCGCGGAAGTCCGTGCGCGCGAACGCGTCGATGCAGTCGAGCGTCCCCTTCGGCGAGGCGAAGGCGGCGATGTCGCGGTTGTAGAGGCGGAACGGCTCGCTGACCAGGTCGGTCACCATGCCCTTCAACCCGCCCGGCGAGAAGAACATCTTCGTGAAGTCGTCGAGGAACGCGAGGCGGTCGCCCTTCACCCCGTCCTGAAACTGCTTGATGGTCGCGTCGTCGAGCCCGCCCTCGGGGTTGTCCTCCGACTTGTAGAGGTACGGCGGGACGGCCGCCGCCAGCACGGCGCGGCTCACGCGCTCCGTCCCGTAGGTGCTGAGGTAGCGCACGACCTCGCCGCCGCCCATCGAGAAGCCGACCAGCGCCGCGTCGCGCAGGTCTAAATGTTCGACGAGGGCGTGCAGGTCCGCGGCGAAGGTGTCGTAGTCGTACCCGCCCCACGGCTGCGACGACTGCCCGAACCCGCGGCGGTCGTACGTGATGGCCCTGAAGCCCGCCTCCACCAGCGCCGGCACCTGCTTCTCCCACGAACGCCCGCTCAAAGGCCACCCGTGTATCAGCACCACCGGCCTCCCCGTCCCGTGGTCCTCGTAGTAAAGCTTTACCGGCTCGTCACTCCCATTTCCGACTTTCAACTTCGGCATTACGTCTCCCCCTTATGATTCTTGAACCCTGAAATGTTGGCCCAACTCACCCGCCCGCACTACGGGCAGACGAATCCGTTCCTCTTCAAGAGAAACTACGGGCACTCCCTACTCCCGGATTCTCAACTATATGATTTTTCTGTTACGAGTCCGCCGGCTATAGTGCGGGTCATGTAAAGCGCAGAGAGGATGCTGGCGGGGGGACGGGGTGTCA
The DNA here is from genome assembly GCA_963726735.1 of uncultured Acidobacteriota bacterium. GTDB lineage: Bacteria > Acidobacteriota > Blastocatellia > Pyrinomonadales > Pyrinomonadaceae > QHXN01. Next base: position 20,816 of record CAVSDM010000010.1, on the reverse strand, counting down.
ACGGGTGAGGTTCAGACGTTGAAGCGGAAGTTGACGATGTCGCCTTCTTGCATGACGTACTCTTTGCCTTCGAGGCGGAGGAGGCCCTGTTCGCGGGCGGCGGCGTAGGAGCCGGTGCGGGTGAGGTCGTCGTAGGAGACGATCTCGGCGCGGATGAAGCCGCGTTCGATGTCGGAGTGGATGGTGCCGGCGGCCTGTGGGGCGCGTGTGCCGCGCGGGACGGTCCAGGCGCGCACCTCCTTCTCGCCCGCCGTGAGGAAGGACATCAGGCCGAGCAGGCGGTAGGCGCTCTGGATAAGTCTATCGACGCCGCTCGACTCGACGCCCACCTCGGCGAGGTAGCCTTTGCGGTCTTCGGGCGCCAGCTCGACCAACTCCGCCTCCAACTGCGCGCAGATGGGGACGTACTCGGCGGCTTCGGCCGTGGCGATCTCGTGGACGGCGCGGACGTGCGGGTTCGACTCGGGGTCGGCGAGCGTCGCCTCGTCCACGTTGGCGGCGTAGATGGTCGGCTTCGAGGTGAGGAGGAAGAAGCCGCGCGCGACGGCGCGCTCCGAGTCGTCGAGGTCGGCCGTGCGCGCGGGCTTGCCGTCGGAGAGGACGGCGAGCAGCTTGTCGGCGACTTCGATCTCGACCTTCGCGGTCTTGTCGCCGCCCTTGGCCGTCTTCTGCGCCTTCTCGCGGCGGCGCTCGACCGTCGAGAGGTCTGCCAGCGCCAGCTCGATCTGGATGGTGTCGATGTCGCGGCGCGGGTCAACGGTGCCTTCGACGTGGTGTATGTTCTCGTCCTCGAAGCAGCGGACGACGTGGATGACGGCGTCGGTCTCGCGGATGTTGGCGAGGAACTGGTTGCCAAGCCCCTCGCCCTTCGACGCGCCGCGCACGAGGCCGGCGATGTCCACGAACTCGACCGTGGCGGGGATGATGGTCGTCGTCTTGACTATCTTCGCGAGCGGTTCGAGGCGCTCGTCGGGGACGGGGACGACGCCGACGTTGGGCTCGATGGTGGCGAAGGGGTAGTTGGCGGCGAGCGCCGACGCCTGCGCGGTCAGCGCGTTGAAGAGTGTGGACTTGCCGACGTTCGGCAGTCCGACGATGCCTGCTCGGAGCATAATTTCGGATTCCTGTGTTGTGCTTTAAGTCGAACATCTAAACATCCGCGCCTCCGAGTTGTCCAGCAGTGGCAGGCGAAGTCGGCGCGCGGCTCTTCGGCGGGGCGGACGGTGTTCGCGTATAATCGCGGCGTCTTTTCAGTTCAGTTAAGCCCTGCGCACCTTATGCCTTTCGCACTCCTGCTGGCGCTCGCGGCAATCGCGGGCGCGACCGCGCTGACTTATTCTTACGACCGCGACGCGAGCCTCTGGTCGCGCCTGTGCGCGGGCGTGTGCCTGGGCTTCGCGGCGCTCGGGCTCGTGGGCTTCGTGCTGGCGTCGGCGTTGGGGATGGGGCCGGCGGCGCTCGCGCTCGCGGGCGTGGTCTGCGGCTCGCCGCTCCTGCTGTTGTTACGTAGAGACTGGCGCGTGCGCCTGGCCGCCGATACGAAGGAAGGTTTGGGCGTCGTGAGTCGCGCGCTGGCGGGGAAGGGCGGGGCGGGCGCGGTCGTCTTCTACCTGTGCGCGGCGCTGCTCTTCTGGCTCGTGTACGCGCGCGCGATGTACCAGATGCCGGAGGGCATCTTCACGGGCGTGGACACGAACATAGGCGACCTGCCCTTCCACCTCGCCGTCGTGACGGGCTTCGCCTACGGCGAGAACTTCCCGCCGCAGCACCCGGAGTTCGCGGGCGTCCGTCTGACCTACCCGTTCGTCGTGGACTTCGTGGCGGCGATGTTCGTGCGCGCGGGCGCCACGCTCGAAGGCTCGCTCTTCTGGCAGAACTTCGCGTTGATGATGTCGCTGGTGGGGCTGCTGCACCGCTGGGCGCTACGGCAGACGCGCGACCGTCTGGCCGCGCTCGTGGTGCCGGCGCTGGTGCTTCTGAGCGGCGGCCTCGGCTGGGCGGTCTTCCTGCGCGAGGCGGCGTCGAGCGGGCAGGGCGTCTTCGCCATGCTCGGCAGTTTGGAGCACGACTACACGCGGGCCTACCCGGGCTTCGAGTGGGGCAACGCCGTCACCGCGCTCTTCGTCACGCAGCGCAGCATCCTGCTCGGCCTCTCCGTCGCGCTCGTCGTGTGGACGCTGTGGTGGGACGGTTCGGAGAAGGCAAAGGAGGGAAGTGAAGAGGGCGCGGCGGCGGAGGTTGAGGGTCGTCGGGTCGGGAAGAATAAGGCGAAGGGTAAGTCTGTGCGCGGGGCGAAGACCGGGGGCGCGGTGGAAGGTGAAGGAGTCGCCGCCGATAACAGTTTCGCCTTTTGCCTTCGGCCTTTCGCCTTGCGGCAGATGATCGCGGCGGGCGTCGTGGCGGGGCTGATGCCGCTGGTGCACGCGCACAGCTTCGTGGTGATGATGTTGATGGGCGCGTGCATGGCGCTGGCGCAGGGCGCGTCGGTGCTGCTGTCGAAGAGTGAAGGAGCGCGTGACGAGGCTCCCGCCTGGGCGCGGGTGTGGGCGGTGTGGCGGCCGTGGGTTCTGTTCGCCCTCGCGGCCTCCGTGCTGGCGCTGCCGCAGATGTTCTTCGCCACGCGCGAGTCGGCGGTCAACGCCGGGCGGTTCTTCGGCTGGGAGTTCGGCTGGGCGCACGGGCAGACGAACGTCGTCTGGTTCTGGATCAAGAACACGGCGGTCTTCATCCCGCTGCTCGTCGTGGCGCTCGCGTGGCGCGGGGCGGGCGTGAGTAAGCGGCTGCTCTTCTTCTACCTGCCGTTCGTGCTCTGCTTCGTGGTGCCGAACGTCTACAGGCTCTCGCCGTGGGTGTGGGACAACATCAAGGTGCTGCTCTACTGGTGGGTCGCGTCGGCGCCGCTGGTGGCGCTCGTGCTCGTGCGCGTGTGGCGGCGCGGCGGCGCGTGGCGCGCGGCGGCTTTAGTCTTACTCTTCATGCAGACGGCGGCGGGCGGGCTCGACGTGTGGCGCGCGGCCTCGGGCACGGTCGAGCGGCGCTCGTTCGAGCCGGCGGGTCTGGAGTTCGCGGAGGTCATCAAGCGGGAGACGGCCCCGCGCGCTTTGATTCTCCACGCGCCGACTTATAATGACCCGGTCTACCTGACGGGCCGCAGGACCTTCCTCGGATACCCCGGCCACGTCTGGTCGCACGGCATCGACTACGGGCCGCGCGAGGCCGAGCTGAAGCGCATCTACGCGGGTGCGGCCGACGCGCCCGCGCTCGTCGAACGCGCCGGCATCGAGTACATCGTCGTCGGCCCCCTTGAGCGCGAGGAGCTGCGCCAGAGGGGCCTCGTGCTCAACGAGTCCTTCTTCGCGAGATACAGGAAGGTTGGGGAAGCAGGTGCCTACCGCCTCTACAAAACGAAACCGTAAGAAGGCGCGCGGCGAACGGGGGGCCGCCGCCTCGTCGCAGGAGCGCCGCGCGTCCGAAGAGTCGGGGCGCGGCGCGGCGCGCACGCCCGAGCCAACGTTCGACATCCCCGAGCGCGCGTGGGTCTACGCGAGCGCCGCGATACTGCTTCTGGCGTTCGGGCTCAGGGTCTACGCGCTTGAGATGAAGCCCCTGCACCACGACGAGGGCGTCAACGGCTTCTTCCTGACGAATCTCCTGCGGCACGGGCGCTACGCGTACGACCCGGAGAACTATCACGGCCCGACGCTCTACTACCTGACGCTCCCCGTCGTCGCGCTCGGGGGGCTGCACACCTTCCTCATCCGGCTCGTCACTTCGCTCTTCGGCGTCGGGGTGGTGTGGCTCGTACTGTGTCTGCGCCGCTACGTCGGGACGGCGGCGGCGCTCGTCGCGGGGCTGCTCATCGCGGTCTCGCCCGCGTGCGTCTTCTACTCGCGCTACTTCATCCACGAGATGCCCTTCGTCTTCTTCACGCTGGGGCTCGTCGTCTACGCGCTGCGCTTCCGCGAGACGGGCGCGCCGTCCGACCTGCTGACGGCCACGGCCTCGGCCGCGTTGATGTTCGCGACGAAGGAGACGGCCTTCATCTCGGTGGGCACGCTCGGGCTGGCGTGGCTGACGGCCGTGACGTGGGAGCGCGTGCGCGGCGGCGGCGGCGGACGCGCCGCGCGCGCGGCGGAGTCCGAAGGCGGGGGCTTCGCGAAGCTGTCGCGGGAGTGGAACGCCGCGGCGGTCGTGCTCGGCGCGGCCGCGCTCTTCGCGCTCATCTGGGTGGCCTTCTACTCCTCCTTCTTCACGCACTGGAAGGGCGCCTTCTGGGACTCGTTCAAAGCCTTCACCCTCTGGAAGAAGACGGGCATGAGCGAGTTCCACGGCAAGCCCTGGTACACGTACGTCTGGTGGCTCGTGCAGGAGGACGTGGCCGTCATCGTCCTCGGCACGTCCGGCGCGCTGGTGGCGCTCTTCGAGCGGAGGCTCAACCGCTTCGCCGTCTTCTTCGCGGCGTGGGGCTTCGGGCTGCTCGTCGCGTATTCGCTCATCAGCTACAAGACGCCGTGGCTCGTCCTGAACTTCCTCGTGCCGCTGGCCCTGGCCGCGGGCTACTGCGTGCAGGCGTTCGGCGCGTGGGCGTCGCGCGTGCCCGAGAAGAGCTGGCGCGCGGCGGCGGTGATGGCGTTAGCCGCGGTCTCCTTCGGCCTCTACCACACGTTCGTCATCAACTTCGTCGAGTACGACAACGACAAGTACCCTTACGTCTACTCGCAGACGCAGCGCGGGTTCCACGACCTCGTCCGCGAGATCGAGCGCGTGGGCGAGCGCGCCGGCACGAAGGAGCCCGGCTTCTCCACGGCCTCGCCCGAGTACTGGCCGTCGCCCTGGTACTTCCGCCACAACCCGAACGCCGGTTACGAGGGGCAGCTCGCCTCCTCCTACGACCCGCGCAAGACGCTCGCCATCATCGGCCGTCAGGACCAACTGCCGCGGCTCGAACTCGTGGCCGGCGACGCCTACACGCGCGTCGGCGACATCTACGCGCTGCGCCCCGGCGTCAACCTCGTCCTCTTCGTCCGCCGCGACCTCGCGCCGAAGTAACCCGCTTTCATGTCAACGACTAAACCCCCGCCGCTTAATGTTTCGGTTTGACAACCGCTCTCAGGCCAACATATAGTGTGCGTCTCCCGCACAGGCTCTAGGGACTGTGTTTCCCAGGGCATCCCGTTAAGGCCGAAACGCTCAGCATGTTCAAACTCCAACGCCTCGAAATCACCGGCTTCAAGTCCTTCGCTGACTACACAGACCTCGTCTTCACCGGCAACGGCATCACCGCCATCGTAGGCCCCAACGGCTGCGGCAAGTCGAACGTCGCCGACGCCATCTCGTGGGTGCTCGGCGAGCAGAAGGTGAAGAATCTCCGCGGCGGCGAGATGAAGGACGTGATCTTCCAGGGCGCGAAGAGCCGCCAGCCGTCGGGGATGGCCGAGGTCGTGCTCCACATGGTGCGCGACGAGACGGTCGAGGAAGAGCAGGACATCGAGGACATCGACGCGACGCTCGAAGAGCTGGACGACCAGGCCGGCGCCGTCGAAGAGCGCCTGTCGCCCGAACTGGAAGCGCTCGCGCCGCAGCCCGAAGCCGTCGCCGCGCCGGTCGCGGCCGACGGAACGGTTGAAGCGACGCAGCCCGCGCCCGCGCCGGCGGCCGAAGGCGAGGTGACTCAGGCGCTCGCCGTCGTCACGCCTGACAATGCCGCGGTCGTTCCCGCGCCGAAGGGGCGCGCGCACAAGCGCCACTGGCGGCCGCGCCGCCTCGCGCTCGACTTCGCGCCGGGCGAGAGCGTCTCGGTCACGCGCCGCCTCTACCGCGACGGCGAGAGCGAATATCTTCTGAACGGCCGCGTCTGCCGCCTGCGCGACATCCAGGACCTCTTCTCGGGCACGGGCCTGTCGGGCGCGCACTACGCCATCATCGAGCAGGGGCGCATCGGCCAGATACTCTCGGCCAAGCCGATGGATCGCCGCACGCTCATCGAGGAGGCGGCCGGCATCACCAAGTTCCGCGTGCGCCAGCGCGCCGCCGAGGCGCGGCTCGAAGCCGCCCGCACGAACCTCAGCCGCGTCTCAGACATCATCTCCGAGATTGAGCGTCAGGTCGGCTCCCTGCGCAGGCAGGCCGCGAAGGCGCGACGCTACCACCAGATTCGCGAGGAACTGCGTGAGCTGCTGCGGCAGGTCTACGCGGCCGACGAGCGTGACTTGAACGCGCGGCTCGAACGTCTGCGCGAAGGACTCGTTACGGCCAACGAGGAGGTCGAGCGGCTCGCGCAAGAATTGGAAGAGCGCGAGGAGGAGGCGCGGCGCGCGACGACCGAAGCGCGTGCGCGCGAGGAGGAGTTGTCGGGCGCGCGCGCGGCCGTCTCGGAGTCGGCGCTCAGGTTCGACCGTCGCGAGCGCGAGCGCGCGTATCAGGGCGAGCAGATCGCGTCGCTCGAAAAACGTCTGGCCGAGGTGCGGCGCGAGGCCGAGGCCGTGCGCGCGCGGCTCACGGCGGTCACGGCCGAGAGCGAGTCGCTAGTCCTTAAAGACGTGCAGATGCGCGAGGCGAGCGAGCAGAGCGCGCGCCAGCTCGAAGAGGCCGAGTCGGCCTACGCGCGGCGCACGGCCGAGGTCGCCGAGGCCGAGGCCACCATCGAGTCCGCGCGCGCCGAGCTGCTGACGCACACGGCCGCGGCCGAGCGTCTGGCAGAGATCGGACGCCAGTTGGAGACCGTGCTCGACAAACTCGCGGCGCAGGCCGAGGGGCTCGCGCGCGAGGGCGAGCGCGCGTCGGCCGCGCACGAGCAGGCGAAGGCCGAGGCCGAGAAGCTACAGGGCGAGATCGTCTCCGCCCGCGCGCACCTCGACGCGCTCTACAGCGAGCGCGAGGCGCGCACGCGCGAGTTGTCCGACGCGCGGGCCGAAGTGGCCGCCGCCGCGGCCGAGCACGCGCGTGCCCGCGACGAGTCGGCGCGCGTCCGCCACCGCCTCGACACGCTCAGCGAAATCGACACGCAGCACTCGCTCTATTCGCAGTCGGTCCAGCGCATCTTCGCGCCGTTGGAGGGGGACGCGCCGCGCGACTTCCACGTCGTCGCCACGGTGGCCGACGTGCTGCGCGTCGAGCCGCGTTGGGAGCGCGCCGTCGAGAGCGTGCTCGGGCCGTACCTGCAATCGGTCATCGTGCCGACGCCGGACGACGCCGTGCGCGCCGCCGCGTGGCTTCAGGCGACGAACGCCGGCCGCGCGACCTTCCTCGTCGCGGGCCTGCACGGCGGCGCGGCCGAGCTGGACGAGACCGACGAGTCGAAGGGCGCGACGCTCACCGATGAAGAGGACGCTATCCGCCGTCTCGGTTCAAACGATGAGGTCGCTTCCGACATCGATGAAGAGACGCGGGTCGCCAATCTGCTCGGCGCGCCGCGCGAGATAGGCGCGGTGCTTTCGCGCACGCTCGCGCGCGAGATGAATGCGCGCGTGGCCTCGGACCTTGAGCGCGCGATGCTCCTCACGCTGCCCACGGGCGAGATGTGCGTGACGGCCGCGGGCGAGTGGGTCGTCGCCGGCCAGCTCATCGCGGCGGGCGGCCACCCGGTCTCGGAGGAGGGCGCGGGGCTGCTCGCCTTCAAGCGCGAGATGCGCGAGCTTGAGCTGCGCATGGTGGGCCTGGAGGCCGACCTCGTCTTCGCCGACGAGGCGGCGCAGGCGGCGCGCGGCCGTCTGGGTGAGTTGGAGGACGCCTTCATCCTCCTCAACGACGAGATCGGGCGCGAGGAGCGCGAGCACGTCGCGCGCGAGGTGAGCGCCTCGCAGCTCAAGCAGGAGATCGAACGCGCCGAGCGTCACATGCGCGTCGTGTCGGACGACGCCGCGCGGCTCGCAGAGGAGCGGCGCGAGGTCGAGGAGCGACGCGCGCGCCAGATTGCCGAGCTTGAGATCGCGCAGGAGTCCCGCGCCGCCGCGCAGCGCGCGGTCGCCGCGGCCGCCGAAGCTCTCACGGAGGCGCGGCGCGCGGCGGCGGCCGAGGGCGAGAACCTCGGCGCGCAACGAGCGCAGGCCGCGGCCGCGGCGGAGCGACGCCGTGCGGCGGCGGCCGAGCTGCGCCGCATGGAGTCGGAGTCCGCGGAGTTGCGGTCGCGGGTCGAACGTCACGAGCAGGAGGCGGCGGAGGCCGGCGACCGGCTCGAAGCGCTGCGCCGCTCGCTCACGGAACTCGAAGAGTCTTCGGCCGGCTCCGAGGACGAGCGCGCCGCCCTTGAGCGCAGGGTGGGCGAGGCCGCGGCCCGCCTCGCGGAGTCGCGCGAGCGCGCCGACGCCCTGACGCTCGAAGTGACCGAGCTGCACCAGCAGGCTTCGGCCGCGCGCGACTCTCGCGCCGCGCTCGAAGTCCAGAGGGCCGAGGCCGCCGCGCGCCTCAACTACGTGCGCGAGGCGTGCGTGAGCGAGCTGAACCAGCCGCTCGAAGAGGTCGCCGCCGCGCACCCGGCCGAGGAGGGTTTCGACCTCGAAGCCTCGCGCGCGCGCCTCGAAGAGCTGCGCGCCCGCGTCGAGTCGTTCGGCGCCGTCAACATGATGGCGCTCGAAGAGCTGGCCGAGAACGAGGAGCGCCTGACGTTCCTCACCGCGCAGCGGCAGGACATCATCGACGGCATCCACTCGACCGACGAGGCGCTGCGCGAGATCAAGAAGCGCTCGCGCGAACGCTTCCGCCACGCCTTCGAGGAGATCAACCGGAACTTCGGGCAGTTCTTCGTCGAGCTTTTCGGCGGCGGCCGCGGCGAGATGAGCATGCTCGATTCGGACGACGTGCTGGAGTCGGGCATCGACCTCGTGGCGCAGCCGCCGGGCAAGCGCTTGCAGAACGTGCTGCTGCTCTCGGGCGGCGAGAAGGCGATGGCGGCGCTCGCGCTCGTGCTCGCCGTCTTCCGCTACCGGCCGTCGCCCTTCTGCCTGCTGGACGAGGTGGACGCGCCGCTCGACGAGGCGAACGTCAGCCGCTTCACGACGAAGATCAAGGAGATGTCGCAGGAGACGCAGTTCCTCGTCATCACGCACAACAAGCGGACGATGGAGATGGCGCGCGCGCTCTACGGCGTGACGATGGAGGAGGCGGGCATCTCGCGCCTCGTCTCCGTGAGGTTCGAGTGAGCATGCGGGGCGGGGTTTTAACTTTCGCATTCGCGGCCGCGCTCGTCTCGACGGGCGCGGCCTTCGGCACACAGGCCCAGCGCAAGGCGACGCCCCGGCCGACGCCGACCGCTTCGGCCCGGCAGACCCAGCCGAAGAAGACCACGCAGCGCCCCGGAGACGGGCAGGGGACTGAGGAGTTGCCCGCCTCGGTGCGCGCGGGCGTCCCCGCGAAGCTGAAGGAAGACCCGAACGCCACGCACTACGTCTACGAGTTCAAGCAGCCCGACTTCTTCGTCTACTTCATACGCATCGAGCACGACGACAAGGGTCGCGGCCAGATTCGCTTCGAGCGTCGCTCCGACACCGAGCAGATCACCGAGCCCTTCGAGTTCTCCCCGACGGCCCTCGCGCGCGTGCGCGGGCACTGGGAGGCGCTCGGCTTCCTCGACTCGCAGGCCAACTACCAGGGCGAGCGCACCTACCCGAGCCAGGGGCAGACGAAGTTGACGATGCGCCGCGGCGGGCGCGAGCGCACGGCCGAGTTCAACTACAGCCAGGACGAGCACGCGCAGGGGATCGCCAACGAGTACCGCAAGGCGGCCGAGCAGTCCGTCCTCGTCTTCGAGCTGGAGGTCGCCCGCGAGAGCCAGCCGCTCGAAACCCCCAAGCTCATCAACAAGCTCGACACCCTCATCAACCGCGACTACCTCTCCGACCGCCAGCAACTCGTCCCCCTCATCCGCGAACTCACCGAAGACGAACGCGTCCCCCTCGTCGGCCGCAACCACGCCGCCCGCATCCTCAAAAAATTAGAGAAGCAGACGCAGTGAAGGTCTCAGGGTAAGCGAACGCCGCCAATCACCCGCCGCCCACAGCCGTGTACGTGAGATGGGCTGTGTGGGCGGTCGGGTGTATCGGCCTGTTTGGGTTGCGTTACCCTCCCGCTTATTCTCGCCTGAGGCGGCGTAACAGAGAAATTGTAGGCTGCAAGCAAAACTTGCGGGTAATCGTTCGTAACGACTGAGACTTCGCAATGACCGCGGCTATGGGGGGCGAAAGTCTGTAGTACGCTCGAATAAAACAACGCCCTAAAAAGCTTTGACTGAGCAACTCGTCACGAAACGTCCGAAGAAAAACGACTTCAGGCGCGTTGTAGTCTCCGAAAGCGGCCGTGGCAACAAAGCAAGGGCCGGTGCCGCTCCCCGATTTCCCACCGCTCTCTCTTTGTAGTTTCTGACTTGCTTTTCCGGCCCTTTCCCAAGCCTCCGTGTTCTTTTTCCGCTCCTGAGCTTCAAACGCGGCCTTATTATCCATGGCTTTTCTATGCACTTCATTGGCAGCATGATGTTTCGCTTCGTCTGCTTTTCTTTGTGCTTCTCGCCTTTCGTAATCGTCTTTACCCATTTCCGTTCTCCTGTTGATTGAATGCTTGGATTAAGCGACATGCCTACCGCCGCATTCGTTTAAGCGGATAGGTAGTCCCGGGGAAATAGCCTCACGGTTGAGGCTCGGAGCCCGGCCGCCGAGAAACAAGCTCGAAAATGCCGGCTCAGAACTCCAACGTTGAGGAAAAAAGCTCGGAAATTCCGCCTCTGAGCCGCGACACTGGAGAAAAAAGGTCGAACGTCGGAGAAAAAAGCTCGAAGTTTGGGGTTCGGAGCCGCAACGTTGGAGAAAAAAACACGAAATTTCCGGCTCGGAGCCGCAACGTTCGGGCTTTTTTCTCCAACGTCCGGGCTCCGAGCCGGAAATTCCGTGCTCGGAGGCCGAATTTTCGGCCGCGGGGCTCGAAAACTCGCTACCGCGGCCTGTCAGGTGGTCTTATTGTCGGCCGGGGCGCTGCGCGACTTGCGGGCGAAGCGCTGGCCGAGGGCGTCGAGCGCGCCGTCGAGGGCGGAGCCCTTGCCGGCCGAGCGCGCGTACTGGTAGACGAGCAGCGCCGCCGTGTAAGCCTCGCTGCCGACCGCCGTCTGAGTGTCTTCGACCAGTTCCGAGAGTTGAGACAGGGCGGCCACGATGGGTTGGAGCGAGTCGAGCAGGGCCACGTCCCTGCGCATCTCGTCCACGTCGAAGGAGCGCGGCAGGATGTCCTCGTTCTGCGCGGCGACGGTGAGCGCCTGCATGACGAAGCCGCGGCTGCTGTCGCCCATCTTCGGCAGCCCGCGGCGCTCCTCGGGCGTCAGGTCGATGAGGAAGGGGAGTTTTTCGCGGATGGTGTTGACGGCGGCGAGGACGGCCTGCTGGTCGGCCTGCGACAGCGTGGCGCTGATGCGGTTATCAGGCATGTTCGTGTTCTCCTCGCGCGGCGCTTGCGAGTTTGAGGCGGCCGCGCGGCTCTAAGCGTTACTGGGAGGCCGGGCGGGTCTTCACTGAGTCCGCCCGGACGCTTCGGCCCTAGGTTCGTCGAGACGGCCGCACGATATCACGGCCCCGTCTCCACGCAAAGCATTTTGAAGCAGACGCGGTGAAGGCTTCAGGGTAAGTTTGCGCGGAGCGCTACCCGCGGGTCCTAATCGCAACACTGAGGTTCCCCGGCGCGCGCACGCAGGCGGCGGGCAGGAAGGATTACGGCAGCCCCTTGAGGAAACGCCGCTTCGCCGCGGGGTAACTTTTCCGCGCCTGCTCGACGTGAGGCTTGATGGCCTCCTCGAACCGCCGGAAGTCGTCGGCCGTGACCGGGCCCGGTTCGTCTTTGGGTGCGTTCGGCGAGGGCCGAACGTCCTGCGCGGGTTGACGCGCGAAGGCGCCGGCCGCACAGAGCGGTGCCAGCGCGACGCAGGCGAGGGTCGATTTCGTTCTCATCAGGTCGTCGCCCTTCGGTGTCGGCTTCTAAGGGTTCGCGCCCCGGCCGCGCATCTCGATGCGGAAGTGTTCGAGCAGCGCGGCGTCGCACTCCGCCTCGTCGGCCAGTTCGCGCTCGATCCTTTCGCCGCCCCGCGTCGTGATGAGCCGCGACCCGCTCAAAGTCACGCGCCCCTCCGGCGTCAGGCGCGAGCAGACGCGCCCCCTCGTGAAGTGCGACTCCGGCGAGGTCTGGTGGAAGCGGCACATCTCCGCGTAGTCCTCGTACGCGTGCGGCTCAAGGCCGAAGCGGTACTGCGGCTCCCACGCGCCCGCGGCGTCGCTCCGCAGCAGGACGAGGCGGCCGCCCTCCTCCTCTTCGATGCGGAAGGAGCCCGCCGCCTGCGTCTGTCCCGCGCGCACGTCAACCAGCAGCGGCTCGACGAAAGAGTCGCCGAAGCCCACGTCGGCCAGCCAACGCTCTTCGAGCGTGACCAGCAGCGCCATGTGGTCGAACTCCGGCCCGAAGCCCCCTTCGCGCCGCGCGACCGCCGCCGAGAGCATCTCGACCCGAAAGCCGAGTTCGCCCAGCAGCGCGGCGAAAAGCCCGTTCAACTCGTAGCAGAAGCCGCCGCGCATGTGCGCGACGACCTTCTCGAAGAGCGGACGGTCCTGAAGCACGACCGTTTCGCCCGCGTGGATGCTCAGGTTCTCGAAGGGGACTGCGAGCAGGTGCGCGACGTGCAGGCCGCGCAGCGTCTCGGCCGTCGGCGCGCGCGGGCCGCGGTAGTCGATGCGTTCGAGGTATGCGTCAACGTCCATCCGGACACCTCCAAACGGCGCGTTCAGAGCAGAGGGGCAGTCGTACGGCTACTCGAAGAAGCTTCGGTCGCGCCCCTTGTTCTCGCGGCGCCAGACGCGGAAGAAGATGACGACGGCGACGACGCAGACCACGAGCAGTCCGGCCATGATGAGCAGCGTGAAGGTCAATTCCGCGATGTCGTTCTGGTCGCCCAAACCTTACCCCTTTCGAGTCTGTGTGTGCAGTCCGCTCACGCGGCCTCCTGTTCGCCCGGCGCCTCGGCCGGCGGCGGGGGCGTGTAGCGGATGCGGCGGATGCGGTGCCCCTCGACCTGCTCGACGAGGAAGCGGCCGCCTTCGTGCTCGACCTCCTCGCCGGGGCCGAGGATGCGCCCGGCGCTCGCCAGCAGGAAGCCGGCCATCGTCGTGTAGCCCGCCTCCTCGGGGAGCTTCAGCTTGAAGCGGCGGTTGGCGTCGCGCACGGCGAGCATCCCGTCGAGCAGGTATGTGCCGTTCGGCTCGGCGACGATCTGCTCGCGCACCTCTTCGTCGTACTCGTCGTTGATCTCGCCGACGATCTCTTCGAGTAAATCTTCCAGCGTGACGATGCCTTCCAGTCCCCCGTGCTCGTCCACGATACAGGCGATGTGCGTCTTCTGCGCCTGCATCTGCGCGAGCACGGAGCCGAGCCGCGCGGTGGCCGGGACGAAGAGCGCCGGGTGGAGCATCGACTCCATGTCAAAGGCCCTGGGCTCGACCGTGTGCAGGCAGGGCATGAGGTCTTTCATGAAGAGGACGCCGGCCACGTCGTCGAGGCGCTCGCGGTAGACGGGCAGGCGCGAGAAGCCGAACTCGCAGAAGGCGCGCTCGCACTCTTCGAGCGTGGCCGTGACGGGGAGCGCCTGCACCTCCGTGCGCGGAATCATCGCCTCGCGCACCTCGGCCTCCGAGAAGTCGAAGACGCGGTTGATAAGGCGGCGCTCCTCCTCTTCGAGGTGGCCGCTCTTGTGCGAGATGTTGACGAGCTGCTTGATCTCCTCCTCGGTGTAGATCGAGGCGTGCTCGCTCGAACCGTGCATCCCGAGGGCGCGCGTGGCGGCGGAACTCGCCACGTCGAGCAGTCGGATGGGGATGCGGAAGACGCGCGAGAACCAGTACATCGGCCCCACGGTCAACATCGCGACGCGCTCCGAGCGCTCGATGCCGAACATCTTCGGCACCTGCTCGCCGAGGACGATGTGGAGGAAGGTGATGACGACGAAGGCGATGGCCGAGGCGACGAAGTGGCGCGCGTAGTCGGAGAAGTAGTCGCCGTAGGGCGGCGGGAGGCTGGCGCCGAGCCGCTCGAACGGCGGGACGAGCAGGTCGGCCAGCGTCGCCTCGCCGATCCACCCGAGCGCGAGCGACGAGAGCGTGACGCCGAGCTGCGTGGCCGAGATGTATGCGCCGAGGTTGTCCTTGAAGGCGAGCAGGCGGCGCGCGCGCTTGTTCCCCGCTTCGGCCAGCGTGGCGATCCTCATCCGCCGCACGCTGACGATGGCGAACTCCGAGGTGACGAAGAAGCCGTTGGCGGCGACCAGCACGAAGACCGCGAGTATTCTGATGAATATTTCCATCGCGATTGGAAAACAGGCCACAAGCTTAGTGAAGGCAAAAGGCAAAAGGCAAGTTGCTGCGGGGAAGGTGACGGTAAAAGGCGAAAGATAACAGTTGTAAGAAGACGAGATTAATCAGGTCAAGTATCAATCCGCCGCAGAGCGGCGGCTGAGTTTAGCCCGGCCTTTCAAGGCCGGGGGAGCCGATGAAGATAATGCCGCGTCGCGTCAGCGACGCGTGAGCCTACGTTGACCATTCAGGCGTCGCTGACGCGACGCGGCGGCGGACGACTCAACTTAACCCGGCCTTGAAAGGCCGGGCTAAACTCAAGCGCCGCTGACGCGGCGATTAAGTCCTTCGTCTTCACGCGCGAAGGTATGTGAAGAACTCGACGAGGCGGTTCTCGGCCCAGTGGCGGTCTTCCGCGTGGGCGCGGTCGGAGAGGAAGCCGACGTGGCCGCCGCGGCGCGTGAGGACGAGCAGCACGTCGGGGTTGTCGGCGATTGACGCGTCGAGGAACGGCCCCGCGGGGATGAGCGGGTCGTCGGCCGAATGGATGATGAGGGCCGGGACTCTGATGCGGCCTAGAACAGGGCGCGAGCTGGTGCGCGCGTAGTAGTCCGCGGCGTCGCGGTAGCCGCCGTGGGGCGCGGTGATGCGCTCGTCGAACTCGCGGATGGTGCGCACGCGGCGCAAGTGCCGCGTGTCGAAAGTCCCGGGGCTCATCCTCACTTTGCGCCGGACGCGCTCGCGCAGGTGCTTGACGAAGTTCCAGCGGTAGAGGGCGTTGTCGCGCCGTTCGAGCGCCGAGGCGCAGGAGTCGAGGTCGATGGAGGGCGAGACGGCGGCCACGCCCTTGAGCGCGGGCGGCGCCTCCGCCCCGTAGTCGCCCGCGAGACGCAGGACCATGTTGCCGCTCATCGAGAAGCCGGTGAGGAAGATTTCCCGAAGCCCCTCGCGCCCGGCCAGCTCTTCGAGGATGACGCGGCGGATGTCCTCCGTCATCCCGCTATGGTAGAGCGTGGCGGCAAGGTGCTCGGTGCCGCCGCAGTTGCGCATGTTCATGCCGACGACGTTGAAGCCGCCGCGGTATGCCTTCTGCGCCGTGCCGAGCACGTAGAGGGAGTCGGTCGAGCCTTCGAGCCCGTGCAGCAGGAGCAGGGTCGGCGCGGCGCGCCTCTCCGACTGCCAGCGGCACTTGAGGAGGACGCGCGAGCCGGGCTCGACCTCGAACAGACGCGACTCGTAGAGCGCGCGCTCCTCGCGGAACGCGCGCCGGCGCGGGAAGTGTTTGGACGAGACGATGGTCTGCGCGTGCGGGCCGGGGAAGAGCGGGTGCGGCACGAACGGCTTCGACGCGAAGGCGCGCGCGATTTGACTGAGCCGCGTGCTCAGGGCCTGCGGAGGGATGTGTTCGGCTGCTTCGGTCTTCGGGTTAGTCAGCCGTCCGTGTTCGCTGACCGTTTCCATCTTCGGCGCGTGTCGGGTTGAAAGTCACACCAGCCGCGTCGGCTCGTTGACGGGCGGGTCGCCGGCGGGCTTCGGGGTGCCGGGCTCCTCGATGGGCGCGGTGGGCGTGGGCGCGTCGGGCGGCAGCGGCAGCGGCTCCGGCTGCGCCGGGTCGTCCGGGTGTGTGGGCGGAAGTTCCGGTTGCTGCTCGGGCTGCGGCGGCTCGACGTTGGGGTTGCGGCTCAAGGTGACTCTCCCTCCTCGTTTGCGGAATGCGAAGACTCTAGCACGAATCGGCATTGCGCCACACACGCCGCGTCCGTGCGAAAGGAAATTAGAGACCGACGCCGCGGCACGCGGGTTGAAGTTATGTGCGGCGCGAGGCGCACGCTGGAACGGACGCGCGGACGCGGACGTAGCGCAGGGCGCCCCCGACACCACAGGAGGCGAGTCATGAACACCACCGTCGTCACATACCTCTCGTACGTCTGCCTGAGCGTCGCGCTCACGGTCTGGGTCGCGCAGACGCTCCACAAGAACGGACGCATCTTCCTCGTCGATGTCTTCCACGGCAACGAGGCGCTGGCCGACTCGGTCAACCACCTGCTCGTCGTCGGCTTCTACCTCATCAACTTCGGCTACGTGACGCTGGCCCTGAAGCTCGGCTACCAGGTCGAGACCGCGCAGGAGGGCATCGAGGCTTTGTCGTGGAAGGTCGGGCTGGTGCTGCTCGTCCTCGGCACGATGCACTTCTTCAACCTGTACGTCTTCACGCGCATCCGCCGCGGCACGCCCCACGGCCGCACGGTCGCCTACGCCGGCCCCGAAGGCTTCCGCGGCTTCACCGACACGGCCGGCGAGGGCGAGTAGGCAGTAGGCAGTAGGCAGATGGCAGTTGAGAGCCGCGGCAGCGGCGACGGACATTAGCCGGGGTGAACCTAAGGCGCGACAGCGCCGACGCGGGCCCCCGGTTTGACGTTGATAAAAATGAGAGGAGCCCGGAGGGGCGAAGGACGCGTCACACGTTCCTTCGCCCCTCCGGGCTCCTCTCATTTATGCGTGCAGTTCCGGGGGCTCGTTTCGGCGCTTCGCTACGCTTCAGCGCCTCGGACTCACCCCCGGCTAATTTCCCACGCCCCTCCGGGGCTTGATACCAACTGCCTACTGCCATCTGCCTACTCTTCTTCACTCGCGCCGAGGCCGGCGGCGCGTTGGAGGTCGGCGACGACGAAGCGGATCATGCGGTAGGTGATGTGGCGCGGGAGCGCTTCGCGCAGGGGTTTGAGGCGCTCGGTGCCAATGCTGGCGGCGGCGCGCTCGACGTGCGCGCGGTCTTCCGCCGAGACGAACTTTGACACGTCGAAGGGGCGGCCGCGGAGGATGCAGTCGGCGAGGTGGCCTTCGACCGTGATCTCGGTCAGGCCGCGCTGCGCACAAATCTCTTCGACCGTGAGCCCCTGCTCGTATAAGGCGTAGGTCTCTTCAACGGTGCTCGTCTTCGGCGCGGCCGGCGCCGCGGCGCGTTGGGACGTGCGCGCAGAGGTCGGCGTGTAGGCGGGGCCGGTGTAGAGCGGCGGCAGGCGCAGTTGCACCGCGGCGCGCTCGCGCATCACTTCGCCCCCGAGCTGTGTGAGCGAGATCGTCGGGTAGGCGCCGCCCGTCACATGCATGCAGCCCGCGGCGACGAGCGCGTCAACGTAAAGCAGTATCTCGTCCTGCGTCATGCCCGAAAGTATTCCGTAGGTCGAGAGCTGGTCGAGCCCGGCCTGCGAGAGCTTGGCCGAGCGCGAGCCGCGCAGCGCCGACGCCAGCATCCCCTTGCCGAACCGCCCGCCCATGCGCGCCGCGCACGCGAGTATCTTGCGCACCGTTAGCCGCTCGTCTTCGGACAGCTCGCGCGGCTCCGTGACGGCGAGGGAGTCCGCGCTGTAGCCGTACTCTTCGACGGCCTCGGGCGGGGCCTCGGCGGCCTCGCGCCTTTTGCGTGTGCGCGACTGCGTGGCCAGCTCCTCTTCGAGGTCGAGCCCGGCGGGCACGTGCTTCATGATGAAGCGGTCGAGGTCGCGCGGCGCGTCGAGCGGGGGCGACCCGCCGGGGCCGCGCGCGGCGGCACCCTGCATGAGACAGTTGCCGCACTTGCCGCAGGTGCCGTCGTGCGAGCTGTCGCCGAAGTAGTCGAGGATGAAGGAGCGGTAGCAGTTCTCCGTGTAGCAGAACGAGATCATCTCGCGCAGCTTCCGCTGTTCGAGCGCGGCGCGGCGCGCGAGGTCTTCCGGCCGGATGCGCAGGCGCGTCGCCGGCTCCTCGTCCTTCATCACGACGCCGCGCGTGCGCCGCGCCGGCTGATAGCGCAGCACGCCCGCCTCGGCGAGCGTGGAGAGCGTCCGGCGCGTCTGCGCCAGCTCCATCCCGAGCGTGTCGGCGAAGTCGGCCACGTCGATCTCTGCGTCGCTGCGCTCGTTCAAGCCGTAGCCGCCGAGCAGCGAGAAGAGGACCTGCTTGAGCTGCGCGCTGCGGCGCGCGCTCACGTTCTCGCGTGCGAGGTGCGGCGGCATGAGCAGCCTCAGGGAAGCGCGGTTCTCCGCGCCCGTGCCGCGCTCGACGTGGCCGGCCTTCTCAAGCGTGATGAGCGCCGACTGCACGGCCATCTCGTTGCGCAGCCCGGCGCGCGCGGCGATCTCGCGCGTGGATAACTCGATGCGGCGCTGGTTCGTCGAGACTAAAGCTTCGTAGACCTTGGCGATTAATTCGGGCGGCGGGTAAGAGCCCTCGATGAAGTAGTCCTGCGTGCGCTTGTCGGCGTAGTTGAAGAGGAGGAGGCAGACCGACTGCTTACCGTCGCGGCCCGCGCGGCCGATCTCCTGATAGTAAGCCTCGATGGAGCCGGGCAGGTGGAAGTGGACGACGAAGCGTATGTCGGGCTTGTCGATGCCCATGCCGAAGGCGTTCGTGGCGACGATGACCTGCGCGCGCCCCGTCATGAAGTCCTCCTGCGCGCGCACGCGCTCCTCGTCGGACATGCCGGCGTGGTAACCGACGACGGAGAGTTTAAAGTCTAAGAGCTTGCGCGTGATCTGCTCGACCGACTTGCGCGTCGAGGTGTAGACGATGCCGGACTGCCCCGCGTACTCCTGCGCCAGTTGTTTGATGCGCGCGTACTTCTCGCGCTCCTTCTCGGTGTGGACGACGCCGAGCGAGAGGTTGGGGCGGTCGAAGCCGCTGACGAAGGCGCGCGGGTCTTCGAGCTTGAGCTGCTCGATGATGTCGGCGCGGACGTAAGGGGTCGCCGTGGCCGTGAGCGCGACCGTCTGCGGGCGGCCTATCGCCGCGCGGAAGGACTGTAGGCGAAGGTAGTCGGGACGAAAATCGTGCCCCCAGGAGGAGATGCAGTGCGCCTCGTCCACGGCGAAGAGCGAGATGTTGACGCTCTTCAAGGTCTCGAGAAGTGGTTGCTGCGGAAGCGCTCGGGCGCGACGTAGAGGAGCTTGAATTCGCCGCGGCGCACGCCCGCGATGCGCTCCTTCTGCTCCTCGAAGTCGAGCGAGCTGTTGATGAAGGTCGCGGGCAGTCCGCGCGCCTGGAGCGCGTCCACCTGGTCCTTCATCAGCGCGATGAGGGGCGAGACGACGACCGTCACGCCGTCGCGCATTAGCGCGGGGAGCTGGAAGCAGAGCGACTTGCCGCCGCCCGTCGGCATCACGACGACCGTGTCGAGGCCGGCCAAAACCGACTCGACGACCTCGCCCTGCCCCTCGCGGAAGCCCTCGAACCCGAAGAACTTGCGGAGCGCGGCGTGGGCGTCCTCCATGTGTACTGCGTGAGTCATCGGCGTGCGAAAGAAAGGGAAATTGTACCGCAAACGGAGGGCGAACGCAGCCGCTGGAAAGTAGGCAGTAGGCAGATGGCAGTAGGCAGTTGCTCGAAAGCCATGCGTTAATCCGCCGCGTCAGCGGCGTCTGAGTTTAGCCCGGCCTTTTAAGGCCGGGTTGAAGTCGAGCATAACGACGCCGCGTCGCGTCAGCGACGCTTGAACGTGCCGCGTCGGCTCAGGCGTCGCTGACGCGACGCGGCGTCGCCGGTCGTTATCTTTCCCGGCCTTGAAAGGCCGGTCTAAATTCAGACGCCGCTGACGCGGCAACCGGTGACTGCCTACTGCCATCTGCCTACTGCCTACTGATTTGCCCTCGGCGGGCGGGCGTCGTAAGCTCACACGTCATGGCTCAGAAGGAGTGGCAGGCGCGGACGAAGCGCGAGTTGATGATCGAGGTGTGGGAGCACCTCGACTGCGAGTCGGTGGGCGCGGAGGAGCTTGAGGCCGTGCGCGCGGCCGTGCGCGAGCGCTTCGGCGAGGGCGCGGTCGAGAGCCCTGCGCGCGTGGCGCGCGTGCTCGCGGACGAGGGCGCGGAGCTGCGCCACGCCGAGGTCCTGGACATGGACGCGCGCTGGCGCACGCAGGACCCTTACGAGGCGGCGTTCCGCAACGTCCTCAAGTTCTCGACCTTCGAGGAGGCCGCGCAGAGCATCCGCCGGCTCGACAACCTGCGGAAGCAGTTCCGGCGCAAGGGCGACAAGGCCGGCTCGCGGCGCGTGCAGGAGACCGTCCTCAAGGGCAAGCAGCGCGCGCAGATGATCGCGCGCAACCCGAACGTCAACGAGCGCAAGCGCGCCGAGAAGACCGAGATGGCCGAGTGGTTCACCGTCTGGCTCAACCAGCCGGAAATCTTCGAGGACTGGCTCGCGCTCCGTCTCGCGTCGAAGGACTTTCGCGCGCGGTTCCCGGAAGATGACGGGGACGAAAGTTAGACCGCTTGCGCCCCGAGTTCTTCGTTATCCCCGCCTCACTTATCCTTACGTGTCCCATCTCTTTGACCCGAACGGGTCGGTCAATCTAAGCGCAACACAATCAGTCTGACCGTCGGCCTCAATCTGACGGCCGGTCGAATTCGCTTATTTTCCTCGGCTGTTCAGTCGTTTTCCGACCTTTCCGTCGGTGGAACGGGGGCTGCATGAAGGCCGGCGGGGCGAGACGTGTATTTCGGCGCCACGTCGAAACCTCTTGAGGAGAAAAGA
>CAVSDM010000009.1:0-12031 GCA_963726735.1 uncultured Acidobacteriota bacterium | reverse complement strand
CACGAAAATGCGGAAGACGAATTCGGGCCGCTACTTATAGCCCAGCTCGGACAGGCGCTCAAGGGTGAGCGCGGGCGCCGCCTCGTCCCGGCGCGCGCCGACCGCGAGGATGCGCTCGACGTATTTGGCGATGATGTCGGCTTCGAGGTTGACCGCGTCGCCGGCTCTGAGGTGAGAGAGGTTCGTCACGGCCCAGGTCTTGGGGATGACGGCGACCTCGAAGTGTTCGTCCGCGAGGGCGGCGACGGTGAGGCTGATGCCCTCGACCGCGACCGAGCCCTTGAAGACGAGGTAGCGCG
The DNA here is from genome assembly GCA_963726735.1 of uncultured Acidobacteriota bacterium. GTDB lineage: Bacteria > Acidobacteriota > Blastocatellia > Pyrinomonadales > Pyrinomonadaceae > QHXN01. The sequence goes on along the minus strand of CAVSDM010000009.1, from coordinate 11,732 downwards.
CCAGCTCCGGCGGGTAGCCGACGCGCAACGTCCAGGAGCCGCCGTGCTCTTCGGCCGAGAGGAAGCGGCCGCGCCCGTCCACGTGCCCCTGCACGATGTGTCCGCCGAGCCGCGTCGAGGGCGTCACGGCCCGCTCAAGGTTGACGACCGAGCCCGCGCGCAAAGTCCCGAGCGTCGAGCGCTGCAACGTCTCGCGCGAGCCGTCGGCCGCGAACGAGTCGCGGCGCACTTCGAGCGCCGTCAGACACACGCCGTTGACGGCGACCGAGTCGCCCTCGCCCGTCCCCTCGGTGACGACGCGCGCCTCCACCGTCATCCGCACGCCCTCGCCCCGCCGCTCCAACGAACGCACGCGCCCCAACTCCTCGATGATGCCTGTGAACATGAAATCCTCTTGAAAGAATGAGGGCCGCCCGTGACTAACTCACGGGCGGCCCCGGCCGCGACTCGGCGGCGGTCAACGCGTGGACTGTGATTCCAGCTTCTCGACGCGCTGGTTGAGTTCCCGCAGGTTGGAGCGTATGTGCAGGTTATCTTCGTGCACCGACATGACGTTGTGTGCGAGCTTCCTGACCTCTCCCTTTAAACCTTCGAGGCCGCTCTCCACGCCTCCGAGACGATTTTCTACGCCTTCAAGGCGCGTCTGCACGCTCTCCCAGAGGGGACGAGTTTCGCGCAGGCGTGTGTCTACCTTCTCTTCGAGCGTGGATAGTCGCCCGTCAAGCGCGTCACCTTTCGTTTCAAGTGAAGACAGGCGTGAATCGAGCCCGTCAACTTTGGATTCGAGGCGAGACTCGAATCTGTCAATGCGCGCGTCGAGCGCGTCGAAGCGTGCGAAGACGCGTTCTTCAAATGACCGGGAGTCGGGTATTTCCTGAGTGGGATTGTCGCTCATGGCGTCGTCCTCTGGCGGGGATTATGGGCCTTCCCGAAGGAAGGCTCAAGCCTCTGCCTCACCCCGTTGGGCACCGCCGGGCTGTCGGTCACGGACGGTTCGGAGCATCGTCTGGAAAACCTCCTCGGCGGAGAGTTCGGTGGTGTCGATGACGACGGCGTCGTCGGCGATGCGGAGCGGCGAGTCGGCGCGCGTGGCGTCGCGGAGGTCGCGGTCGTTGAGGTCGGCGAGCGTGGCCTCGAAGTCGCGCGCCGCGTCGCGCGCGCGCTCCTCTTCGAGCCGGCGGCGCGCGCGCGCCTCGGGGGCGGCCGTGAGGAAGAACTTCAAGTCGGCCTCGGGGAAGACGACCGTGCCGATGTCGCGCCCGTCGAGCACAACCCCCCGGCCCGCCTCGCCCAGCTCGCGCTGCCGGCGCACTAGCTCGCGCCGCACCCCCGGCACGGCCGAGACGACCGAAGCCCCGCGCCCCGCCGCCTCGCCGCGTATCTCCTCGGACACGTCGCGCTCGTCGAGGAAGACGCGCAGAGAGTCCGGGTCGCCTTCGAGCCGTATGCGCGCGCGGTGCGCGACGCACGTCAGCCCCTCCTCGTCAGTGTCCCTGACGCCCGCCGCCCCCGCCGCCAGCGCCACGGCCCGGTACATCGCGCCCGTGTCGAGGTAGAGCAGCCCCAGCTCCCGCGCCAGCCGCCGCCCCAGCGTAGACTTCCCCGCTCCCGAAGGCCCGTCGATGGCGATGATAAATGGTTTTGTCATTAAGATTCTTTCAGGACCTGACGCAGCGCCTTGAGCGCGACATCAACGTCTTCGCGCGCAACGTCGTAGTGCGTGACCATGCGGATCGAGTCGCCGAAGCCGGAGCAGAGGACGCCGTGCGAGGCGCGGACGCGCGCGCAGATTTCGTCGGCCGCGCGGCCCGTGCCCGACACGTCGAAGATGACGATGTTGGTCCGGACGCGCTCGGGGTCAATCTTGACGCCGGGCAGCTCCGCGACGCCTTCGGCGAGCCGGCGCGCGTTGGCGTGGTCTTCCGCGAGCCGCGGCGGCGTCTCTTCGAGCGCGACCAGCCCCGCGGCCGCGAGCACGCCCGCCTGCCGCATCCCGCCGCCGAGGAGCTTGCGCCAGCGACGCGCCTCTTCGATGAAGCCGCGCGTGCCCAGCAGCACGGAGCCGACCGGCGCGCCCAGGCCCTTCGACAGACAGAACATGACCGAGTCAACGGGGGCCGCGAGCGCCGCGACCGTCTCGCCGAGCGCGGCGGCCGCGTTGAAGATGCGCGCGCCGTCGAGGTGGACGGGCAGCCCCGAAGCGTGCGCGCCGTCGCAAAGCTCTTCCGTCCGTTCGCGCGTCATAAGGCTGCCGCCCGCGAGGTTGTGCGAGTTCTCAAGCGCGACGAGCCCCGTGCGCGCGACGTAATAGGGCGCGTCTTTGGCGTGGACCGCCGTCTTCAAATCCCCCCAGGTCAAAATCCCGGAGCCGTCAACGCTCTTGACGGGTCGCGCCAGCACGCCCGAGACGGCAGACATCGCGGCCATCTCGTAGTTGTAGATGTGGCCGCGCTCCTCGATGACGACCTCCTCGCCGGGCCGCGTGTGGAGCTTGACGGCGATCTGGTTGCCCATCGAGCCGGTCGGGACGAAGAGCGCCGCCTCCTTACCCAACAGCTCGGCGGCGCGCTCTTGCAGGCGGTTGACGGTCGGGTCTTCGCCGTACACGTCGTCGCCCACCTCGGCCTCGGCCATCGCGCGCCGCATCGAGGGCGTCGGCTTCGTAACGGTGTCGCTGCGCAGGTCGATCAATCTCATAAGCGCGTTCAGACGAAAGCGGCGAAGACCTCGTTCGAGAGCAGCGCGCCGGCGGGCGTCAGGCGCAGAACGTCGCCGTCGAGTTCGATGAGCCCGGCCTCGTCGAAGCGCGCGAGGTCCGCGGCGTAGTCGGCGCGCACGTCGGAGTGGAAGCGCGCGCGGTGCTCGGCGAGGTCAACGCCTCTCGATAACAGGCGAAGGCCGAGGAAGAGGGCTTCGGCGCCCGCGCCGCGCTCGTCCAGCTCTTCGCGCGCGAAGACCGCGTCGCCCTTCTCTTCGACCGACTTCACGTAAGCGCGCGCGTCGCGCTCGTTCGACCAGCGCAGGCGGCGGCCGTCGAAGGAGTGCGCCGAGTTGCCGAAGCCGTAGAAGGGCGCGCCCATCCAGTACTTCATATTGTGCCTCGACTCAAAACCCGGCCGGCAGAAGTTGGATATCTCGTACTGCTCGAAGCCCGCGGCGCGGGCGCGCTCGACCAGCAGGCGGTACATCTCTGCGGCGAGGTCGGGGTCGGGCACAGGGTAGCGCCCCTGCCGGATCTGCTCGCCGAGCGGCGTCCCCTCGTGTACTTCGAGCAGGTAGAGCGAGAGGTGTTCGGGCCTGAGCGCGAGCGCCTCTTCGAGATTTCGCGCCCATTGTGCGAGGCTCTGGCGCGGGAGGCCCGCGATGAGGTCGAAGCTGATGTTGTCGAAGCCCGCGGCGCGCAGGTCCGCGAACGTGCGGCGCGTGTCGTCGGCGGTGTGCGTGCGGCCGAGTCGCTTCAGCTCGCGGTCGTCGAAGGTCTGCGCGCCGAAGCTCGCGCGGTTGACGCCGGCCGCGCGTAGCGCACGCAAGTGTTCGGGCGTGACCGTGCCCGGGTTCATCTCAAGCGTCACCTCGGCCCGCGCGTCAACGTCGAAACGCCTCCGCACCGCGTCGAGCACGCGCGCGACCTGCGAGGGCGTGAGCAGCGAGGGCGTGCCGCCGCCGAAGTAGACGGTGTCAACTTCCGCGGGCGCGCCTTCGAGCCCGAACGACTCTATCTCGCGCGCGAGCGCGCCGACATAACTCTCAGCGAGCGCGGCTTCAAATGCTCCCGTGGCGAAGTCGCAGTACGAGCAGCGCGAACGGCAGAAGGGGACGTGGATGTATATTCCGGCGCGATTCATCTTTTAAAGATTCGTGATTATAACACGCGCGCGCGGCGGCAACTTCTCGTGTCCGTTAGACGACAGAGGCGGGCCGCGGTCTGTACGCTTTTAGGAAGGGTCATGTACGACTTTAAATTTGTACATGATGGTACCAATCCGCACGGACGGCGTAAGCGCTGAGCGAAAGCCGCGCAAAGCGGAAGAGTTTATTTTCTAAAATTCGTGGCGTGGTGCGGGCCTGTGCGTGGCATGTGGTTTGTTGTGTGAAGGAACAAAAGCAGAACATGTCGGGTGGATACGCGTGACCATCTCATCGTCTCTTCTATTTGAAAAGCTCACGCGTTTCATCTGAGGGCTTCAACGAACAACACCAACATTTGGAGGAAGCGATTATGGCAGACAACGAAGAAGGAACTGGCGGCGGTAGCACCGGCGGCGGCGGCGGCTCTTCGAGCGGCGGCGGCAGCTCCTCTGGCGGCGGCGGTGGTAGCTCCTCCGGCGGTGGCGGCGGCAGCAGCTCGGGTGGCGGCGGCGGCTCTTCGAGCGGCTCGGGCGGCGGCGGCAGCTCGTCCGGTGGCGGTAGCTCTTCGGGCGGCGGCACCTCCGGTGGTGGTGGCGGCGACGAAAGCTCATCCGGCGGCGGCAGCGGCTCCGGCGGTTCGTCCGGTGGCTCGGGCGGCGGCAGCGGCTCCGGTGGCGGCTCTTCGAGCGGCGGCGGTGGCGGCAGCAGTTCCGGCAGCGGCGGCGGCAGCTCTTCGGGTGGCGGCTCGGGCGGAAGCTCCGGCGGCAGCTCGGGTGGCGGCGGCGGCAGCAGCTCCGGCGGCGGGCAGTAACGCCCGAACCAATTCATTCAACGCAAGAGGCGCGCGGGCCGTTAGCTCGCGCGCCTCTGTTTATTTGACGGGAGGCAGTTAAGACAATGAGGCGGCCGAGTCCTTATGACAGACCGCCCTTTCTTCTCTGGCTACTGCTCCTTCACTTCACCGGCACGCCCAGACGGCGGAGGCTCCCCTCGCCGCTGATCTTGCGCCGCTCGACGGCCGCGACGCGCTCGGCCTCCGTGAAGACGCGCATCAGGTTGCCGCCGAGTATCTTCAGCACGTCGGCGTCCGTGTGGCCGCGCCGCAGCAGTTCGTAGGTGATGACCGGCAGGTCTCTCACGTCCCTGACGCCCTCGGGCAGGTTGGGCACGCCGTCGAAGTCCGAGCCGAGCCCGACGTGGTCTACGCCCGCGACCTTCGCGATGTGCTCGATGTGATCGACGAGCATCGAGAGCGTCGTGTTCGGGATGGGGTTGGCGTCGTTGAGCTTCTTCAACTCTTCGTCCAGGCGCTTCTGGTCGCCCTTGAACTGCTCGCGCAGTGCGTCGCGCTGCGCCTTCAACTTCTGGTCGCGTTCGAGCCCGGCCACGCGCACCTTCTCGTCGAGGAAGGCCGGGTAGAAGTTGACCATCACGACGCCGCCGTTCTGCGCGATGCGCTTGAGCAGTTCGTCCGGCACGTTCCGCTTGTGGTTCGAGAAGACGCGCGCCGACGAGTGCGACGCGATGATCGGCGCCTTCGACACGTCGAGCACGTCCGACATCGTCTCGTCCGACACGTGCGACACGTCCACGAGCATTCCCAGACGGTTCATCTCGGCCACGACCTCTTTGCCGAACTCCGACAGCCCGCCGTGGCGCGCCGCGTCGCAGCACGCGTCGGCCCACTCGTTCGTGTTGTTGTGCGTCAGCGTCATGTAGCGCACGCCGAGGCGGTAGAACTCGCGCAGCGCCGGCAGAGAGTTCTCGATGGCGTGTCCGCCCTCGATGCCGAACAGCACGCCGACCCGCCCCTCCTTCTTCGCGCGCCGTATGTCGGCGGTCGAGGTGGCGAGCATCAGGTCGCGCGGGTACTTCTCGATCATCCTGTAACTGACATCGATCAAATCGAGCGCGCGCCGCGCCGACCCGCCCTGCGTCGCGTAGTTCTTCGACACCCAGTCCGGCGCCGCGTACTGCCTGTCCACGTAGATCGAGAAGAACGCCCCCGTCATCCCCGACTGCTTTAACCTCGGGATGTCCGTGTGATACTTCCCCTCCGACGACACGCCGATGTCGTAATCCTCGTCGGCCATAATGGTCGGGATGTCGTTATGCCCGTCCACCACAATCGCCTTCTTCTGCAACGCCACCGCACGCTTCCACAGCGTCTCGTCCCGCACCGGCGTCGCGCCCGCCTGCGGCGCGGGCCTTTGGACTTTCGGGGACTTGGCCGCGCCCTTACGCGAGAGCGGCGAGGGCGCGAGCGAGACCGCGGCAAGAAGGCAGAAGAGAATAAAGACGCGCGGCAATCTGTTCATCGTCGATTCCTACTTTTCGTCTGGATGTTTCGGACGGAGAGCGTGCGGATTATAAAGCGCGGCTCAGGCGTTTGTCCCGCGCCGCAGATGTTCGAGGGCGAGGTCGATGCCCTCTTGCAGTGTCTTGCGGGTGTTGAGGCCGGAGAGTTCGACGCCGAGTTGGACGAGGGTGCGGGCGACGGCGGCGCGGATGCCCGTGAGGACGACTTCGGTGCCGAGGAGGCGCGCGGCGCGGGCGGCGGCGACGAGCGTGTCGGCGACGCGCGCGTCCACGTTCGAGACGCCGGTGATGTCGATGATGGCGACCTGCGCGCGCGTCCGTTCGAGTCCGCGCAGCAGCGCCTCCAGTATCCGGCGCGCGCGCTTCTCGTCCACGTCGCCGACGAGCGGCATCAACACCACGCGCGGGTTGAGCGGGATGATGGGCGTCGAGAGCTGTGCGAGCAGTTCGTCCTGCACGCGGATGACCTCTTCGCGCAGGCGCGCGCGCTCGGCCTCGGCGCGCTGCCGCTCGATGACCTGCCCGATCTGACTGCCGACGTGCGACATCATCGCCAGCAGCGCCCCGTCGGGCGGACGCAGTTCGCGGCTGAAGAATTCGAGGACGGCGATAGTCTCGCCCTGCATCAGGACGGGGAACGCCAGCGCCGCGTGCAGCCCCGCGCGCGCGGCGAGCGACGAGCGCGGGAAGGTCTGGTCGGCCGCGAGGTCTTCGACCCAGAGCGGCTCGCCGCGCTCCCAGACGCGGCCGGGCAGCCCCGGGTCGCCCGGCCCGAACGTCCGGGCCTTCGACAGGCGCACGAACTCGCCCACGTCCTGACCGTCCGCGCTCCACGCTTCGACGAAGCGCAGCACAGACTCCCCGCGTTCGAGCGCCCAGAGCAGCCCCAACTCCCACCCCAGCGCCTCGCACACCGCGCGCAGGATGCGCGGCACGGCCTCTTTGAAACCGTCCGACTCGGCGAGCGCGCGCGTCACCTCGTACTGCGCCGCGAGACGCGCCGACGCCGACCGCAACTCATCCAACTCCTGCTCCGTGAGAGACACCGACGCTCTCCTATCTACCGCCGCTCGATGTTCTGTGCTTATGCTTCAGACTATCCGACAGGCGCGGCGAAAAGACAAGGGTGGGCGCGGCGCGGGTTTCAACGGATGGAAGAGACCTAGTCGGGCGGCAGGCCCAGACGCGCGGCGAGCCCCCTTAAGCTTCGATGCCGTAGCAGGCCGCCGGCCCTCCGGGCTCAAGCCCTTCTCCCGCAGGAGCGACTCGTCCATGAACAGGCCGCAGCAGAAGACCGCTCCTCTTCCGACTTCGCCTTCCTTCAAAGAGACGGACACGAAGGATTCTCCCCTCAACGCACAGCGCCCGTCGGCGCGACGTGGCGTCGGTACCAGCGGCGGCCGTGCCAGCCCTGCACGTGCCAGCCGGCCTTCGAGAGCGGGTCTAGCTCCTGAATCCAGAAGCCCGACGGTTCGCGCGCGCCGGTCTCGGTCCGCACGGCCTCGACCTCGGCCACGGCGACGCCCTCGCCCTCGCACGCGGCGCGGCGCGCGAGCACTCCACCCGCCGCGTCGCAGACAATCGCGCCGCCGCCGAGGCTCGTCTCGTACGGCAGAGGCAGCAGGGGCGTCTTGCAGCGCATACGCCCGCAGTGCGTCGCCTCGACGACGGGGCACCCGACGAGACGCGCGAACCGCGGCGCCCAGTCCGTGTAGCGCTCTATCGAGCTTTGCAGGTAGCCGCGAAAAGGCATCCACCCCGGCGCGCCCCACGTGAACGACCCGCCGACGACGATGTCGGCCCTCCCGCGCAGGCGCTTGACCGTCCGCGCGCGGTTGAACTCCTGGCACAGGGCGACGCCCGCCGTCAGCCCGCACGCCTCGATGAGTCCGTCGTCCGTCCCGCCGACGTAGAAGCAGTTCTCCCACATCGTCGGGATGTCCTTGTCGTGCCGGCCTGCGACGCCCGCGGGCGTGGCGAGGAGGAAGGCGTTGCGGACGTGGCCGTCCGCGTCGCGACACAGGAACGACCCGCCGACCACGGCCCCGTGCCTCCGCGCGAGACTCAGCAGAAGCTTTGTCGCGGCCCCGTCCGGCGGCAGAGAGCGCCCGGCCAGCTCGGGGAAGAACCCCACGCCGGTCGTAAAGAACTCCGGCAGGACTATCCACCCCGCGCCCTCGACGGCGGCCGCGTCGGCGAGCCTCTCGCACGCCGCGAGGTTCGCGTCGATGTCGCCGATGACCGTCCGAAGTTGTACCGCCGCCACACGCATATCAATCAACATCTCGCGGCGCGCGACGCCCCTAGACGTTGGTCACAGGGAGAGTCTTCTTACCACGCTTCATAATCAACACGACCACGCCGGCCAACGCGACGACGAACGAGACCGACAGGAGCAGCGCGCCGGGGATGATTCCCAGCATCGCCTCGTCCCAGCTCGTGCGCCCGTTGGTCAGAGCCGGCAGCAGGAGCGAGACCAGCAGGACGCCCCCCCCGAGCAGCACCCCGACAATCCCCACAATCAACACCACGAGTCCCACTTTGGACATCAATTCTTCTCCTTCCGCGTCATCGAACAGGCTGCGAGGCGGCGGTAGTTATATCACCCGTTCGGCGCAAAGCAACATGAAAAGTGTCGCGGCCGGAAGCCGCCCCCTTTCGTCCGCGGAGTCGCGGGCGGCGCGAGCCTCGGTGCGCGGGGCGTCTGCCCGTACGCCGGACGTGCGCGACACCTGTTACAAAAATCCGCGTTCGTACTTTACCTGTAAAGAAGGTGTGCGCGCGGGCAGCAGAGTAAGCCGCCCGCGCGCACACCCACCCAACTTCCCCCACAACCCTCCCGCTACGCCTCCCCGCGCCACTCAGCAAGTCTCGCCCGCGCCACTTCGGCATACGGCGACTCAATCTGCTCGTAAATCTCCAGCGCCGCTTCGACGTGAGTGACAGCTTGTGCGCGGTCGTCAAGTTTATCGAGTAACAAGCCCGTGCCGAAAAGAGCATTCCCTTCGCCGGCCTTGTTGCCTATGTCGCGGGCGATTAACAGTGCCTGCTCGAAGAACTCGACGGCGCGACGCATTTCACCAAGACCGGTGTAAGCAAGGCCCAGGTTGCTTAGTATTCCGCCTTCACCAAGGCGATTACCTTTCTCGCGGGTGTTTAGTAACGCCTGCTCAAAGAACTCGACGGCGCGACGCGTCTCGCCCAGATCGGCGTAAGCAACGCCCAAATTACTTAGCGTATGTCCCTCGCCGCGAGTGTCACCTATCTCGCGCGCGAGAGTAAGGCGTTGCTCGTAGAACTTGATGGCACGACGTGTTTCGCCCAATTGGTTATAAGAATTACCTAAGCTGTTCAGCGCATATCCCTCGCCGCGGCGGTCGCCTATGTCGCGGGCGATTACCAGCGCCTGCTCAAAGAACTCGATGGCGCGACGGGTCTCACCCAATGAAGCGTAAATGTTTCCTAAGTTGCCCAAGTGCCCTTCTACAGAGGTACGGTCTTTAAGCTGACGCGCGACCGCCAACGCAGGTTTAGACCAGGAGATGAACTCGCGCGGGTGCAGGCGCAAACTGAGCACATGCGCTCCGGCGAAAGGATACTGATTACACAACTGCGCGGCCGCCTCATCGCTTGAATACTGACATACGCACTCCTGCCCCGCCTCGATGTTTCGCCGCTCAACGTCGAAGAGCACAAGCCCGCTTTTGATAGCGTCGCCGCCTTTTAAGTAGAAAGCATTGCACTCTCGTAATACCGTCAGGTAGTGCTCGGCGTGGCGCATCCGGGTCGCGTGTCGTTCGTCGTCGCTCATGCGCGGGTCGGCGAAGAGGCGGGCGAGGTCGTGGAGGCTGTAGCGTCGGGTCTCTGCGTTGTAGCGGATGAGGTTGCGGCGGAGGAGTTCGCTCAGGTGCTTGTGTTCGGGGTCTTCGCAGATTGTCTCTTCGGCGCGGGCGTCGAAGGCGGCGGGGAAGACTGCGAGCCGTCGGAAGACTCGCGCGGCGTCGGGCGTTAGACGCGCGTAGCTGAGGCCGAAGGAGGCTTCGACGCCGTGGTCAACGCCCTCCGCGCCGATGAGTTCGAGGCGGCGGCGTTCATCTCGCAGTTGTGCGGCGTAAGTCTCGGGGGAGAGGTCTGCGGTCAAGTCGAGCAGGCTGCCCGCGGCGCGTATGGCGAGCGGAAGATAGCCGCAGAGGAAGCAAATCCGGTCGGCCGTGTCGTCGGGGACGCGCGGGGCGATGCCGCGCAGGAGTTCGCGCGCCTCCGTAGAGCTTAGCTGTTCGAGCGTGATGCGCGTCATGCGCGGGAGTGTGACGGCGTTGCGCGAGGTGATGAGCAGCGCCGAACCCGCGGGCGGAAGCAGCGGGCGCGCCTGCGCTCCGTCGAAGGCGTTGTCGAGCAGTATCAACGCGCGTTTGCCTTCGAGGACGCTGCGGTAGATGCGCGTCAGTTCTTGCAGGTCGTCGGGCAGGCGTTGCTCAAGTTCGAGGAAGGGGCGGATGCAGGCGGCGAGGGCGTCCGCCGGGTCGCGCGGGCGTTCGTCCGTGCCGCGCATGTCCACGACGAGTTGCGCGTCGGGGTAAACGTCGCGCAGCCGTTCGGCGACGTAGAGGGCCAGTTCCGTCTTCCCGATGCCGCCCAGACCGCTGATGCCGCTGATGGCCGCGCTCGCGCCGCCGCGCAGCGCCGCCGACAGGTCTGCGATCTCCTGCTCGCGCCCGACGAAGTCGCCGACCGGCGCGCGGAGTTGATGGAGGGTCGGAATAACAGGAGCGGCGACGTTGTGAATGTGCGTATCGCCCGTGTTGATGCTGACCCGCTCGGCGTTGCCCGTGTAAGCCACGCTCCTTTCGCCGGAGGCGACGTTGAAGCCCGCGCCGCGCAGCGATTCGAGCAAGTCGCGTTTGAGGCTCCGTAAATCCTTCACCGCGTCGAGTAGCAACTGCGCCTCTCCGCGCGAGACTTCGTTGTCGAGCGCGCCCCGAAGCTTCGGCGTGAGGTATTCGTCGAAGAGCCAGCGGTGAAGGTCTGAGGTGACTTGCGCCGCGAGGTTGTCGGGCGTGTCGAACTCTTCGACCGTGTGCGCGGCGCGGAGCTTCTGTTTGAAGGCTTGGAGTTTTGCGGTCTGCGCGGGGTCGGTGTCGCGCGCGTCGGCGGGGGCGGTCGCGAGGGCCGCGTCCGACTTGAAGTAGGCGAAGCGGCGGAGGCCGCGCGCCGTGGCGCGGTCGTATTCGGCCTCGGTGATGCCGGAGCCGTAGCGGGCGCCGACGATGACGACGTAGACGCGGCTGCGGTCAACTTCGTCGAGCGAGGCTTGGCGCGGCGCCTCGTCGCGCGCGCCGAAGTTTTTCATGCCGGTGTACTTCGTCTCGCGCATCGAGCCCACCGCGCGTTCGGCGGCCTCGTGCTCGGGGCGCAGGTCGAGCCAGGTGGAGCTGATGAAGACGGGGAGGATTGTTATCTCTGGGGACATTCGTGCGCTCCTCGGGCGTGGGTGTTGAGGGCCGCGTTCCGCTCGGCAACAATACAATCGGCGCGCGCGGGATGTAAACAGGTCGGCGGCTCGG
>CAVSDM010000008.1:0-50089 GCA_963726735.1 uncultured Acidobacteriota bacterium | reverse complement strand
ATCACGCAGGAGGTACACACCGGCGACGCGGTCGAAGTCCAGTAACCTCTCGCGGACGACAGAATCAACCACCGCAGACACGGCTTGAAGACTAATTGCTTCAAGCCGTGTCTCTGTGTCTGCGGTGGTTGATTTCTTTAACGATTGGGAGTCGTCGTGCGCGCGGCCTGTGGGAGCGGGGCGCGGGCGGGCTCGCGTTCGGCGGCGGAGCGCTCGACGGCGAAGCGGTAGAAGCCGCGGAAGTATTCGTACATCGAGAAGCAGGCCAGCAGCACCACGGCCCAGAGCGTCGCGCGCCCGAGCGTGTAGAGAAGCACCTGCCAGTCCGTCCCCGTCACGGAGCCTTCGCCGAAGAGATGCCCGAGCGCCTCGCGCAGTTCGGGCACGGTCCAGAACTGTATCGCGGGGAAGGCGTGGCCGAAGTTCGCCACGGGCGGCTCGCCCGACGCGCTCGAAGCGATGAGCAGCGCGACGGCCAAAACCTGCGCGGCCATCTTGAACTTCCCCATCCGCGAGGCGGAGATGACGACGCCGTCGGCCGCCGCCACACTCCTCAGGCCCGACACGGCGAACTCGCGCCCGACGATGATGCAGACCGCCCACGCCGGCGCCAGGCGGTTCTCGACGAGCGAGATGAGCGCGGCGCTGATGAGCAACTTGTCGGCGATGGGGTCGAGCAGGATGCCCAAGCGCGAAATCTGCTGGCGGCTGCGCGCGATGCGCCCGTCGAGGAAGTCCGTGAAGGAGGCGGCGAGGAAGAGCGCGACGCCGAGCAGGTGGCGCTGGACGCCGAACCAGTTCTCCGAGAAGGGCGTGAGCAGCACCACGACCAGCAGCGGCACGACGAAGATGCGCGACAAAGTCAGTGCGTTCGGAAGATTCAGCACGTCCCTCCCTGCTTTCCCTCGTCTCGGATGGCTCGATGCGCGGGCCCTAACGTCGCGAAGTGTAGGAGCGGCGCGTGGGGCTGTCAAGACAGACCCTTGAGCGGCTCGCTGCGGCGCCGCCAGCGCGAGCGGCATCGCTTCGTCCGCCGCGCGCGTCACGGCCTCTTTTTCGAGGGCGGCGCGGGCTTGACCGGCTTGTCCGGTCTGCGCGAGTCCTCAAGACATTTCGACGCGAGACCGAGGACGGCGGCGGCGCGCAGAGGCTTGTCGCCCAGCTCGCCCGCGGCGGAGAGCGCGGACTCGAAGTCGCGCGCGCCCAGCTCGCGGAAGACGTTCTCAAGCCGCACGCCGGGCACTTTGTACATGGCGTACGTCGTGAAGAATTTGTTCCCGATCTGGCGGCCGACCGTGTCGCCGCTGAAGTCGGGGGTCGGCAGGGTGTTGATGACTTTGACAGCGGCCCTCAGGACCTGCGACGCGCGCGTCGCGTCGAAGTCCGAGTAGAGGTGGGCCACGCCGAGGAGCGCGCGCGCCTTCTCCGGCGTGTCCGGGGCCTTGAGCGCGTCCGCCGTCACGGCTTCGAGCGACTCCACGGCGCGCGCGCGGTCGTTCAGTTTCTTGAGCGCCACCCCCGCTATCTCGAAGGAGAGGAGCGCGCGGTAGTCCAGCTCGGACACCTTTTTCGAGAGGCGCGTAGCGTCGTCCAACTGCCCTTCGGCCACGGACTGCTGCGCCCAGCGGAAGTAGAGATAGCTCGACAGTTTTTCGCGCAAGTCCGTGTCGCCAACCTTGTCGAGGTAGCCTTCGGCGCGAGCGAACTCCGCCGCGCCGGACGCCGACATAACCAGCTTGGCGATGGCGAAGTCGCGCTTCGCAGGGTCGCGCTCGCGCTCGACCTGTTCGGCGGTTCGGTCGAACATCCCCTCCTCTTCGTACTCGCGCGCGAACTTCACGAACGCCTCCGCGCGACCGCGCGAATGCTCGTTGGCCGCGGCCACGGCCATTCCCTTGAGCGCGAGCGCGCGTTCAAGCAGTGCGGGGGACAGACGCGCGATCTGCGGCTCCAGCATCGTCAGCATCGTGAGCAACTGACCCTGCTCGGAGGTCGCGTACTTCTCTTCGGGCGTCGAGACCTCCGGCATCTTGAACTTGCGCTCGGCCTGCCGGAACAGTGCCTCCAGGAACAGCTCGCGGAGCTGCGGGTTCGGGGCGAAGCCCTTCGGCGCTTTGTAATAGATGGCGAGCGGCACGGACGCGGGCTCGCGATTGAGCGCGAACGCGTAGACCGCGAGATAGGCCAAATCCGCCGCCTGCCGTCCGGCGTAGGCCGCGACCGCCTCGCGGTAGAGCGCGTCCGCCGCCGGCTGGTCGGTCTCGGCCAGTTTGAAGAGAAAGAGTATGAGCGCGAAGGTGGCCGGCTGGCGGAAGCTGCCGCGCGCGAGCGCGAGCGCCGCCCCGCGGTCAACCGGCAGCAGAGACTGCGCGAGGTCGAGCGTGTTCTCCGCCACCGTCGAGCGCCCGCGCTCGCCCGCCCCGTCGCCCGCGCCCGACGACTCTTCCGCCGCGCGCCGCTTCTCTTCGGCGACCCCTTCGGCCAGAGTGCGCGCCCACGCGGCGTCGAGCCGCGCGATGGCCGACATTACCTCGAACCTGCGGTCAACCTTGTCAATCATGACGCCGCCGCTCGGCGTCGGCACGTCATCCTTCGGCTGCCGAAAATCTTTGGCGGCGAGGTCGTAGGCTTCCGTGAAGATGTCGCGCGCCGTCTGCCGCTCGAAGGGCCAGAGCAGTTCGGCCGCGCGCGTCATCAGGCTTATGCGCCGCGCGGGGCTGTCGAAAGCCTTCGCCTCCGTCAACTGCTCGCCGACGAGCGCGAGGGCGCGCGCAGGCTCGCAGAAGACCTTCGGCCCCTCCGCCTCCCTCCTCGCCTGCGCCCCCGCGTAAGCGGGAAGAAGAGAGAGCGCGAGTAAGAAGAGCGTGCGCCTGCGCGCGGGATGCGAGGGCATTCTCCGAGTTCCGCCTTTCTGAGTTCTTCAGGCTTTGTGGTTTCGGCCCGGCCGAATGTTACACGCCGGCGGCCCCCGCGCGTTTCATAATTTCGGCGGGCCGAGACGATTGAGGGGTCGCGCGAGAAGAGTGTTAGGGCGTGAATTAACGGCTGCTGACTCCCCCTCTCCTGTCGGGGCGCCTGATGAGAACGCCCCGGCAGGCCGCCAACTGTGTGAGGACGGCGCCGTCCTTCCTCGTCAGCTTTTGCGCCAACTGAATCGCACGGTTGAAGTCGGTGGCCGCGAGTTGGGAGAAGCTCGGCACGAAGTCCGGCATCCCCAGCCGAAACATGCTGGCGAGCATCGTCTTCATCATCGAGCCGATGCCGGGTACCCCGTCCGGCTTGGGGGCGGGGCAGCATCCGCCTCGTTGAATGCCTTAACGGTCGCTTCCATCGACTCGAACCCCTGTGTAGGCTCTAGTCGAATTTTGACCTCGGTGATGAGGAGGAGCGCCTGCGCCTTCTCCACCCCGTCTTTACCTCTGCCGATTGTCTTTTCGGCTTCCGACAGGACTTCCGAGGCCCGCCGGGTATCCTGCTTGTCGAGTAGAACGCGGGCGATCTTTGCAAGAAGGAGGGCGCGACGCCGCACGTCCGACACTTCCCGCGCGTAGCCGAGGCTCGCGTCGATCTCCCCCTTCCCGAGTGAGTCCGTGGAGGCACGGAAGCGCGCGTTCGATTCAAGTTCGTCCCGGAAATCCTCGGCCGAGATTTTCTCCGCAAGCGACAGCGCCCGCTGAAACTCGCCGGCTCCGCTCGCCGACAGCGAGGCCCTGAAGTAGAGCAGGTCGCGCTGGAACGAGTCCTTTGTCGCCTCGGCCTGCTTCGCAATGTCATCCGTACTGCCCGACTGCGACAGACTACTCACCGCGTCCATCAGGAGGATTCTGCTTCAGGCGGACGGCAATCGCCTCCAGCGTCCCGCGGAACAAGACTGCCTTCTCCGGCAGGTAGCGTGTGAAGAAGGGCAGCAACCGCTGCCCCGTCATGTAATCAATCGGGTTCAGCACGCTGGCCGGGCGAACCTCTGCGCCCGTGACCGCGGCCGGTGGGGGGGAAGGCCAGTAACGTGTACGTGTCAAAGGCGAAGTTGAGGAACTCGACGGCCAAAGGCCCGCCGGCCTGTGCCCCCGCATCGGTGACGGGCAAAGCGTCGCCGCCGTAGGCGTTGCTCGTCGAAAATTCGGGCAGCGCGTACGAGGCCAGAATCGTGAGGTTGACGGCTGTGTATCCCTCCCGACGCCGGGCCGTCGCCAGCACCGATTTATAGAGCGCATCCGCCTGCGCGGGGCTCCTCCGTCTTAGAGTAAGGTTGAGGGTTACATCGCCATGAAGGGAGCGTTGACGATTAAGGAGGTAACGGAGTTACACGAAAGGTGAAAGTGAGGCTCTACTCTGTGTTGAAAGCTATTCTCAAGTAGTGTGGGGAGACTACTTCCTAAGAAAGAATCATTAGCCGACAGAGGCTGAACCGCATCCGGCCAACTTTTGCGCCTGAAGTACCGTGCGAAAGGTATAGCGGTACCCTGGCCAAGTCGGGGCGAACTCTATCCCGGTCCGCGGCACGCGTCAATCCGTTTTTCCCGCGCCGAACCGGGAAGTGTCCGAGAGAATTTTCGGGAACATGTGCCCGCACAACCCGCGTTGATTTGCCCGTCCGTACGCCTTTCGTTTACAATCATCGTTTCCGCGTAGCGCCGGATTCTCCTCTGTAGTGCGCGCGGATGATTTCAGGCAATGGCAATTGACCGTATCACGGTGCGCGGCGCGCGCCAGCACAACCTGAAGGACATCAGCGTCGTGATCCCGCGCGACAGCCTGACGGTCATCACCGGCCTTTCGGGTTCGGGCAAATCTTCGCTCGCCTTCGACACCATCTATGCCGAGGGTCAGCGCCGCTACGTCGAGTCCCTCTCGGCCTACGCGCGGCAATTCCTCGACCAGCTCGAACGCCCCGACGTGGACTCGGTTGACGGCCTCTCGCCCGCCATCTCCATCGAGCAGAAGACGGTCTCGCGCAGCCCGCGCTCGACGGTCGGCACGGTGACGGAGGTCTACGACTACCTCCGCCTCCTCTTCTCCTCCGTCGGCCAGCCGCACTGTCACATCTGCGGCGCGTCCATCACGCGCCAGTCGGTCGAGCAGATCGTCCACAGCGTCCTTAGCCTACCCGAGGGCGAGCGCGTCATGGTGCTCGCGCCCGTCGTGCGCGGCCGCAAGGGCGAGTTCAAGAAAGAGCTTGAGAAGCTTCAGAAGGACGGCTTTCTCCGCGCGCGCGTTGACGGAGAGCTGGTCTCGCTGGACGAGGAGATTAAGCTCGACAAGCGGCGCAACCACACCATCGAGGCCGTCGTTGACCGGCTGCTCATCAAGTCCGGCATCGGCGAGCGCCTGACCGAGTCCGTCCGCACGGCTCTTAAGTTAACGGGCGGCGCCGTCCTCATCTCCGTCGTGGATGGCGAGGAGAAGCTCTACTCGGAGCGGATGGCCTGCGTCAACTGCCAGATCAACGTCCCGCCCTTAGAGCCGCGCTCCTTCTCCTTCAACTCGGTCTACGGCGCCTGCAAGCGCTGCCACGGCCTCGGGACGATTTTGGAGATAGACCCGGCGAAGATCGTCCCCGACGCCACCGAGCGCGCCGACAAACTCTTCGTCGCACTCGGCGCCGCCGACAAGCAGGGCGCCGCGTACCTGAAGGCCGCGCTCGTCGCCGTCGCCGAACACTTCAAGGCCGACCCGCAAGTTCCCTTCGCCGAGCTGCCGCGGCAGGTGCGCGACGCCTTCTTCCACGGCGTCGAGGGGCAGATAACTTTCAGGCAAGGGCTCTACAAGTACGAGAGCGACTGGAAGGGCGCCGTCCGGCACCTGTCGGAGCGCATGCACAACGCGCCGAGCGAACGCGTGCGCGAGGCATTAGAGGAACTCGTCTCGCCGGTCGAGTGCCCCGACTGTCGGGGTCAGCGCTTGCAGCCCGAGTCGCTCGCCGTGCGCGTCGGCAACCGCGGCATCGCGGAGTACACCGCGCTCCCGATTGAGGAGGCCGTCGCCGCCTTCGACTCGCTCAAGCTCAACGAGCGCGAGGCGCAGATCGCCGGCCTCGTCCTGCGCGAGATACGCAACCGCATGCGCTTCCTCGACAAGGTCGGCCTCGGTTACCTGACGCTCGACCGCGCCTCGGCCACGCTCTCGGGCGGCGAGGGCCAGCGCATCCGCCTCGCCACGCAGATCGGCTCGCAACTCCGCGGCGTGCTCTACGTCCTGGATGAGCCTTCGATCGGGCTTCACCCGCGCGACAACCAGAAGCTGCTGGAGACGCTCTCGGCGCTGCGCGACCTCGGCAACACGGTGCTCGTCGTCGAGCACGACGAGGAGACCATCCGCCGCGCCGACTACGTCGTGGACCTCGGCCCCGCGGCCGGCGCGCACGGCGGCGAGGTCGTCGCCGTAGGCACGCCCGAACAAATTGCCTGCAACCCGGCCTCGGTCACGGGCCAGTACATTTGCGGCAAGCTCGCCATCGAAGTCCCGGGCCGGCGCCGTCCGCCCAACGGCAAGGCCGTCACCGTCCGCGGCGCGCGCGCCAACAACCTCAAGTCCATCGACGCCACGTTCCCGCTCGGCCTGCTGACGGTCGTCACGGGCGTCTCGGGCTCGGGCAAATCGACGCTCGTCGATGACATTCTTTACCGCGCGCTCGCGCGCCACCTCTACGGCTCTCTGGAAGAGCCGGGCGAGTACGACTCCATCGAGGGGCTCGACCACGTAGACAAGTGCATCGAGATCGACCAGTCGCCCATCGGCCGCACGCCGCGCTCGAACCCCGCGACCTACACCGGACTCTTCACGCCCATCCGCGAGCTGTACGCGATGCTGCCCGAGTCGCGCGAGCGCGGCTACAAGCCCGGCCGTTTCAGCTTCAACGTCAAGGGCGGGCGCTGCGAGGCGTGCGAGGGCGACGGCATGAAGCGCATCGAGATGAACTTCCTGCCCGACGTTTACGTGCTCTGTGACGTGTGCCGCGGCGCGCGCTACAACCGCGAGACGATGTCGGTCAAGTACAAGGGCAAGTCCATCGCCGACCTCCTCGACACGACCATCGAAGAGGCGATGCCGCTGCTTGAGAACATCCCGCAGATCAAGCAGAAGCTCCAGACCTTGCTCGATGTCGGCCTCGGCTACATCAAGCTCGGCCAGTCGGCGACGACGCTCTCGGGCGGCGAGGCGCAGCGCATCAAGCTCGCGCGTGAACTATCTAAGCGTGCGACCGGCCGCACCATCTACATCCTCGACGAGCCGACCACGGGCCTCCACTTCGCCGACGTGCATAAGTTGCTCGACGTGCTCCAGCGCCTCGTCTCTCTGGGCAACACCGTCATCGTCATCGAGCACAACCTCGATGTCATCAAGTCCGCCGACCACATCGTAGACCTCGGCCCCGAGGGCGGGACGGGCGGCGGCCGCGTCGTCGCCTGCGGCACGCCTGAAGATGTCGCTAAAGTCAGAAAGTCCCACACCGGCCACGCCCTCCGTCCGGCTCTCGGCGCCCACGCCTCCAACGGCCACGAAAACGGCCACGCGCCCGCCAAAGCGACCGAAGGCAACGGCGCCAAACCCAAGCCCAACGCCCGCGGTAAACGCAAAGACGCGGCGTGATATACTCCGCTTAATTGTGATGAGTGATGAGTGACGAGTGATAAGAAAAGCGAAGGCTCTTTCTTATCACTCGTCACTCATCACTCATCACTTTCACCGCCATGTCCATCTACGAAGACATACAGCCGCTCGGGCTCGAAGGCGTGAGCACGTACCCGCTGGCGTCGCGGCCGAGCAAGGTCGCGGTCGAGGACTTCGCGCGGCCGTTCGGCGAAGAGGCTTCCCTGCGCGACTTCCTCTCGTCGCTCCCGAACATCCTGGCCGTGCAGTCCATCCGCGAGGTCGCCGCGCGCATGCGTCGCGCGCGCGAACTGGGCAGGCCCGTCGTCTGGGGCATCGGCGGGCACGTCGTTAAGACGGGCCTCGCGCCGCTCATCCTCGACCTCATGCGCCGCGGGTTCGTCACGGCCATAGCCGCCAACGGCTCCGTGCTCGTCCACGACGCGGAGGTTGCGTTGGTCGGCTCGACCTCGGAGGACGTGGACGCCAGCTTAGGCGCGGGCGCCTTCGGCGCGGCCGACGAGACGGGAAGGTTATTGAACGACGCCGCGAGGCTCGCCGCGCAGGACGGCGTCGGATTAGGCGAAGCGCTCGGGCGAATGCTCGTCGAGTCGGGGCCGAAGCACGCCGACCTCTCTCTGCTCTGCGCGGCCTACAGCGCTCGAATCCCCTTCACGGCGCACGTCGCCATCGGGACCGACATCGCGCACTTCCACCCGCGTGCGGACGGCGCGGCACTGGGCGCCGCGACGCACACGGACTTCCGTCTGCTCTCCGAACTCGTGCGTCGCATGAGCGGCGGCGGGGTCTACCTCAACGTCGGCTCGGCCGTCATCCTGCCCGAAGTCTTCCTCAAGTGCGTCACGCTCGTGCGCAACCTCGGCCACGCGCTCGAAGATTTCACGACGGCCAACTTCGACTTCATACAGTCCTACCGCCCGCTCACCAACGTCGTGCGCCGCCCCACGAGCGGCGGCGCCGGCCGCGGCTTCTCCGTCACCGGACACCACGAGTTGACCATCCCGCTCCTCGCCGCCGAACTCCTCTGCGGCGGTTCGGAGAAGTGACTTCGACGCCTTCCTGTCACGGTTGACGGTTCACGCTTTATGGCTTTCCTGCGAGTTGGGTTATAATCCGCCGCCCCCGAAAAATTTATTTCATCCGAGGCATTAAGGAGAGGTGATGGACGAGAAGAGAGTTGACCACTACCGGACGGTGCTGCTCGAACAGTTGCGGCAGCAGAGCGAGGCGGCACGCGTGAACCAGGCGGACGGCCTTGAGTTCGCGTCCAACGACGACGGCGTCAAGGACGTGGCCGACCAGTCGGTCAAGGACGTGAGCCAGGAGATCGAGTACCGCCTGAGCGAGCGCGCCTCGCAGGCCGTCGCCGACATCGACCAGGCCCTTCTGCGCATCGACGAGGGCAGCTACGGCGTCTGCGCCCGCTGCGGCAAAGAGATTCCCGAGCGCCGCCTCGACGCCATCCCCACCGCACGCTACGACGCCGAGTGCCAGACCCTCATCGAACAGGCGACCGGCGAGGACGAGCACGCCACTCTGTAAAATCGGTGAATAGAAAATGGCGAATGGTCGATGGAAGGAAGCGAGTCCTTCCATCGACCATTCGCCATTTTCTATCTACCGCCTTCAGGCTTTCGGGTGCGCCTTGTCGTAGACCTCGATGAGCTTCTCCATGGAGACGTGCGTGTAGATCTGCGTGGTGGAGAGGCGCGCGTGGCCGAGCAGCTCCTGTATGTCGCGGAGGTCGGCGCCGCTGTCGAGCAGATGCGTGGCGAAGGAGTGGCGCAGGGAGTGCGGGCTGATGTCGTGGATGCCCGCGCAGATTTTGATGTACTTGTCCACCATGCGGCCGACCGAGCGCGTCGTGATGCGCGTCCCCTGATAGTTGAGGAAGACGGCCGCCCCGTCGCGCTCCGCCAACGGCGCGTTATTTAAGAAGGCGGGGCGCACCTCGGTCAGATACCGCATCAGGGAGTGGAGCGCCGGCTCGCCGAAGGGCACGACGCGCTCCTTGCGCCGCTTGCCCTTGACCCGAATCGTCCGGCCCCGGAAGTCGATGTCGCGGAGGTCGAGCTTGACCAGTTCGGAGACGCGCACGCCCGTCCCGTAGAGCATTTCGAGAATCGCGCGGTCGCGCTTGCCGAGGTCGGTCGCCTCGTCCGGCGTCTCGATGAAGCGGACGGCGTCTTCGACCGAGAGGTGGTTCGGCAGCTTCTTCTCCAGGCGCGGCGTCGAGACGAGCTTCGCCGGGTTGGACTCGACCGCGCCCTCGCGGATGAGGAACTGGAAGAAGGTGCGCAGGGCCGCGAGCTTGCGCGCGATTGAGCTTTTCTTCTTCTGCGCGTCGTGCAGCTCCGAGAGCCACTCGCGGATGGTGATGTGGTCGATCACCTTCACGTCGAACTCGCGCCGCTCGCCCGTGCGCGGGTCGGCCGGCGCGAGGTGTTCGAGGAACTGGCTGAGGTCGATGGCGTAGTTTCTGAGCGTGTGCTCGCTCACGTTGCGCTCGTAGCGCAGGTGTTCGAGAAATTGAGTCAGGAGTTGCTCCATGTCTGTGAATCGTAAAGCCTAAACCCCGAATCGTAAACAGGATTTTTTCGTCGAAAACTATTTACGCGCCCCGCGTGACAGAGTAGCATACCGCCGCCCGCTCCTCGCGGGTCTGCCGACCACACCGCTTATGACGCCGAGCCCCACCCGAGAGAGTCCGCCACCCGCCCGCGGCGCACGCGCGCGCCAACTCTGGTGGACGAGGGTGCGCCCGGTCTGGCGCAGCGCGCAGTGGCCGCTCGTCTGGACGTTGGCGCTGGCCGCGCTCGTGCTCGGCTTCATAGGATTCGAGACCAACCCGCCCACGCCTCCGGCCGAACACTCCTGGTCACACCTCGACAAACTCTACATGAGCTTCCAGCTCTTCGTCCTTGAGTCGGGCGCCGCGCCGGGGACGCCGCACCACTGGACGCTGGAGGTCGCGCGCTGGCTGGCCCCCGCCGTCACCGTCTACACGGCGACGAAGGCGTTCCTCGCCATCTTCCACGACCAGCTCACCGCGATGCGCCTCCTCTTCTACCGCCGGCACGTCGTCGTCTGCGGACTCGGGCAGAAGGGCTACCTGCTCTGCCTCGCGTACCGTGCGCGCGGCGACCGCGTGGTGGTCATCGAGAGCGACGAGGGCAACGACCACATCGACGGGTGCCGGCAGGCGGGCGCCGTCGTGCTCCTGGGCGACGCCGCCGACCGCGTGACGCTGCGCAAGGCGCGCGTGCACCGTGCGAGCCTGCTCTTCTCGGTCGTCGCCGACGACGGCGCCAACGCCGAGGCCGCCGGCCAGGCGCGCCGCCTCGTGAGGGAGTTGGGCGGGTCGCTCACCTGCATGGTGCACATCGACGAGGTGCAACTGCGCGACCTCCTGAGCGAGCGCGAGTACCTGACGGGGCGCGGCGACAGGTTCCGCATGGAGTTCTTCAACGTCTATCAGGACGGCGCGCGCGCCCTGCTGCATAAGTACCCGCCCTTCGACGACACGCCGCCGGAGCGGACGCACCTCCTCGTCGTCGGCCTCGGGCGCATGGGGCAGGGGCTGGTCGCGCAACTGGCGGGCGAGTGGCACGAGGCGGCCTTCGACACGGTCGGCCCGCTGCCCGTCATCGTCGTCGATCGCGACCCCGACGCGAAGATCGACGCGCTCTGCTCCCGCCACCCGCAGGTCGCGCGGCTCTGCCGCTTCGAGCCCTGGCCGGTGGATGTCTACTCGGCCGAGTTCCGGCGCGCCGACGTGCTCTTCGACGCCGAAGGGCGCTGCCGTGTGACGACCGCCTACATCTGCCTCGACGACGACGGGGGCGGCCTCTACGCGGGGCTCGCGCTGCTGCGTCGGCTCGGGTCGAAGCCCATCTCGGTGGTCGTCCGCATGATGTACGGCGCGGGGCTCTCGACGCTGCTCGACAGCGACAACGGCCCGCGGGCGACCGGCGAGAGGTATTCGTCGCTCCACGCCTTCAACCTGCTCGACCAGACCTGCAACGAACGGCTCGTCTCCTGCATTCTGGAGGAGACGCTCGCGGCGGCCGTCCACGCCGACTACGTCTGCTGGCTCAAGGAGTCCGGCGAGTCGGCCGAGACCAACCCCTCCATCGCACCGTGGGACGAGCTGCCGGAGGCGCTGCGCGTCAAGAACCGGCAGCAGGCCGAAATCATCGAGGACAAGCTCGAACTGATCGGGTGCGGCTACGAGCCTTTGACGGACGGCGGGGTCAGGCAGTTCGAGGAGCATGAGATCGAGGCGATGGCCCGCTTCGGGCACGAGCACTGGTACGAGATACGCCGGCAAGAGGGCTGGCGCCATCACGAAGGGCCGAAGGACTCGCGGCGGCGGCTGAGCCCGAACTTCGCCCCGTGGGACGAACTGCCCGAGAAGGTCAGAGAGTCCAACCGCCGCGCCGCGCGCGCCATCCCGAACGCCCTCGCCGCCGCGCGGCTCCAGGTCTACAGGAAGAGCGCGGGGGAGGCGCCCGCGCCGCAGCCGCCCCCGCGCCGGCGCACGAACTCACGCCCGCCCGCGTCAACCCCGACCGCGACCTCCCGCTGAGTGCGACTGCTCTGAAAAGTTTCTCAGCCCTTCGGGGCGTAGTAGCCCTTGCGCGTGCGGACGCGGAGGCCGGGGCGTGTCTTGACGTTGAGGTTGAAGAGGCGGAAGCGGCCGTCGCGGGCCTCGCCCGAGGGGTAGTAGCTAAGGACGTACTGCTGCGAGAGGTCGGTGGCGATCTGCTTGAAGGCCGCGCTCAGTTCGTCGTGCGTGCGCGGGACATAGACGGCGCCGCCGGTCTGCGCGGCGAACTCTTCGAGGCGGCGCGCGCCGGCGAGGTCGTGGAGGTTGGCGCTGTCGCTGTTGCCCGTCCGGACGGCGTAGACCTGCACGTCGTCGGCGATGATCTGCGCCATCGTCTCGTCGAAGCTGAGGTCGCTGACGGTGTCGGTGCCGTCGGAGATGATGACGATGACCTTGCGCGTCCGCTGCGGCTTGAGGTAGTCGGCGGCCATCGTCACCGTGTCGAAGAGCGCGGTGGCCGCGGCCTCGGGCGTCCTGAATCGCTCGATGGTGCGGACGAGCGCCTGCACGTCGTTCGTCAAAGGTTGCGAGAGTTCCGGCTCGGTCGAGATGGAGAAGACGGCGGCGCGGTCCACGGGGCGGATGACCGACTTGATGAAGCGTATGCCGGCCTGCCGCTCGAACTCGCGCGAGGCGACCTGGCTGGAGCTGTTGTCGAAGAGGAGCGCGATGCTGACCGGCGTCTCGGCCCGGCTCAGGTCGCCGATGGGTTGAGCCCGGCCGTCAACCAGCAGCTCGAAGTCTTCGACCTTCAGATCGGCGACGGCGCGCCCGCTCGCGTCCACGACCGAGGCCGGGAGCGGGACGAGGTTCGAGCTGATGCGGACGACCTCTTCGCCATCGTCTTCGTCGGGAGTGGCGGCCGCCTTCGGCGCCTGCGACCCGGCCAACGGCGGGCGGATGCCGGTTCCCTGCTTGCGGCCTTTGGCCTTGGCATCGACGGGCGAGGGCGGCTCCGCGATGGGACCTTCGAGGGGACGGGTCGGGCGTGGGCGCGGGCGTCGCGGAGGCCGTGGGCGCGCCCTTCTTCCCCTGCGGCTCGGGCGCGCCGCTGCGGCGGCCGGACTGCGCGCGGAGCGCGTGCGCCGACGAAGCGAGCAGCGCCAACGCGCAGAGGCACGCCGCGAGCACGCGCTTCGTGCGCGCCGGCGCGAGGGCGCCCGGAGCCGCGCTCAGAGCGCCGCCGCCCCGACCGGCTCTCGCTCGCCGCCCCGAATCTGTTCTAGCCACCTGTCCCATTCTTCGAGTGCCAGCTCGACCTGCCTCGCGTGGCGGTCGCGCTTCTTCTTAAACCTGCGCCGCTCCTCTTCAACGAGCGGTACGAGCAGCGCGAACGTGATGTTCACCGGCTGGTAGTTCTTCGTGTCGGCGCCCGAGACGTAGCGCGCCAGCGCGCCCACGGCGGCCCGCGGCGGGGCTTCGAGCGGCGCCTCGCCCCTCGCCACGCGCGCCGCGTTCTTCCCGGCGAGCCAGCCCGTCGCGACCGACTCGACGTAGCCCTCGACGCCGCTGATCTGCCCCGCGAAGAAGACCTCGGGCCGCTCGCGCATCTGCAACGTCGGCGCGAGCACCCGGGGCGCGTTGATGTACGTGTTGCGGTGAATCTGGCCGTACTGCAAAAACTCGGCACGTTCGAGGCCGGGTATGAGACGGAGCACGCGCGCCTGTTCGCCGTAACGTAGATGATTCTGGAAGCCGACGAGGTTGTAGGCGTCGGCCATCAAATTCTCCTGCCGCAACTGCACGCACGCGTAAGGCTCGCGGCCCGTCCGCGGGTCTCTCAGACCCACCGGCTTCATCGGCCCGTAGCGCAGCGTATCGACCCCGCGCCGCGCCAGCTCTTCGATGGGCAGACACGCCTCGAACCAGCGCGTCTCCTCGAAGCGTTGGAGCGGGACGCTCTGCGCGCCGACGAGCGCCTCGTAGAAGCGCGCGTACTCCTCCTCGTTCATCGGGCAGTTGAGGTAGTCGTCGCCGCCCTTCCCGTAACGCGCCGCGCGGAAGGCGACGTTGGTGTCAACCGAATCCGCCGCGACGATGGGCGCGATGGCGTCGTAGAAGTAGAGCCCCGTCCCTGCTGTGAGCCGCGCGATCTCCTCGGCCAGAGCGTCGGAGCAGAGCGGCCCCGCGGCGATGATGGTCACGGCCTCTTCATCAACCGCGGTCGCCTCTTCCCTCATCACTTCGATGTTCGGGTGCGCCTCGATGCGCTCCGTGATCAGTTCCGCGAACTGCTGCCTGTCCACGGCGAGCGCCGCGCCCGCCGGCACACGCGTCTGCATCGCCACGTCGAGCACGACCGAAGCCCCGCGGCGCAACTCCTCCTTCAAAAGGTACGGCGCCGTCCCCGGCTCGTCGGACTTCAGAGAGTTGGAGCAGACGATCTCCGCCAGCCTGTCCGTCCGGTGCGCGGGCGTCTGCCTCACGGGGCGCATCTCGTAGAGACGCACCCGCGCGCCCTCCTGCGCCGCCTGCCACGCGGCCTCCACCCCCGCAAACCCGCCGCCGATGACCGACACATCCTTCATGCGCCGATTGTAACGGCTGGGAAGTTTTAACCACAGAGAGACAGAGGCACGGCTTGGCGACTTAACGCTCCAAGCCGTGCCTCTGTCTCTCTGTGGTAAATTCTTCGTCTAACCTCAGGCCTCAGGGCTGCGGCGGGTTCTCGCCCTCCTTTTCGGCGCGTTGAGCTTGTCCTCGCCGGTCTTGGTGCTGAAGCGCTTGAAGTCTGAGAACTCGTTCGTCTCGTTGATGCTCAAACCCTTGAAGAGCATGACGCGGGCCGAGGCGTTGACCTGCGAGTAGCGCGGCAGCCAGACGCCCTCTTCGAGCCGCGTCTGCTCGAAGAGGAAGGCCGAGCCCGGCTTGACCGAGGCGAGGAGGCCGCCGCCCATCTTGAACGACTCGACCAGCCGCGCCTCCAGCCGCATCACCTGCCGCTCCGTCGGGTCAACCCAGATGACGCCGCTCAGCTTCGAGACGAGCGACTCGCCGCCGTTCGAGGGCTTGAAGCCCGCGCGCGGCCGGAAGTCGAAGACGATTACGTCGCGGTCGCGGAAGCGCTCGCGGCGCGGGCTGAAGAACTCGCACGCGCGCAGGAAGGTCGAAATCTCCACGTCGTCTTCGTCCTCTTCCGCCCCCTCCTTCGCGCCCGACCTGGCGGCCTTCGCGCGCCGCTCGCTCGCGCTGCTTGGCGCGCTCGCGCTCGCGCTTCTCCGTGCGCCTGGGCGCCTCGCGCTCGGCCTTCTCCAACTCCTCCGAGACGCGCTTCAACTCCTTAGCCTCGCGCTCCGGCGTGAGCGGCACTCCGTTCTCGCTGACGAGCTTCTGCACCCAGCCGTAGCCGGCGAAGGGGTAGACCTCGTAGACCGTGACCTTCTCCTTCTTCAGAACCCCTTTGTCGTCCAGCTCGCGCCCCGTGACCTTGCGCGTGAAGGTGTAGTCGTTGATGCGCTTGTCGGTCTCCTCCTGGTTCTTCGAGAGGTCGCGCAGGAGCGCCGGGATGTCGAGCGTCGCGTCGGCGGGCGGCTCGAAGAAGGACTCGGCGAGCCCCGTGTTGTAGCTCGCGGACTTGAGCGTGAGCGTGAGGACGGGCTCGCCCGCGCGCTCGAACTCGACGCGGTGCGGCTCGACCTTCAAAGGGCTGCCCGCGCGCGCACGCCAGTCCGCATAGCGCACGCGTGTACGCCGCGCCTC
Organism: uncultured Acidobacteriota bacterium; assembly: GCA_963726735.1. Lineage (GTDB taxonomy): Bacteria > Acidobacteriota > Blastocatellia > Pyrinomonadales > Pyrinomonadaceae > QHXN01. Next base: position 34,170 of record CAVSDM010000008.1, on the reverse strand, counting down.
GTCGGACGACTGCACGAGGAGCTTGCTCTGCGCGTCGAACCAGTAGCGCAGACGCGCGCCCGCACGCGTCGCGAACTCGACCGTGTAGGCGGGCCCGCCCGCCAACTCCTCGCGCCCGACGGTGCGCGCCAGAACCTTCTGCTTCTTGTAGTCGGCGAAGTGTCCCGACTCCAACGTCGCCTGGAGCCTCGCGGCGAAAGCCTCGCGGTCGGTGAGCGTGCTCAGACGCCCGTCGCGCGCGCGCAGCCAAGCGGTGCGCGGGTTGGCCGCCGCGTCCCACTCGCCGTCGGCGAGAAGAAAGTCTGTGCGGAGCGCGCCCGTCGCCTTCGAGTGCGTGCGCGCCGTGCCCGCCTCTCTACCTTCGCGCAGCACGACCCAGTCATAGGTCACGTCGCGCAGAGAGGCCACGCGCCCCTTCCCGCCCACGGCCTTGAGGTACTCGCCGACGATCTTGTCCGGCGCCGGCAGCTTCGCGCCCTGCGCGCGCGCCGCGGCGTCGAAGCCGTTGAGCAGGAGCAGGAGCAGGAGCGTTCTCGTCAGCAACACTCTCATCTTCAAGCGTGTGGACGGCGCGTGCGAGCGCGTCAGGGGCTTTGTCGTCATCATGGGTTCTAAGACGCGGGGAGCGGTGAGACCGTTGACTTAAAGAGTTGAACGTTTGAGGAGAATGAAAAAAGCCCGGAAGGATTGACGCGTTGCAATGCTCTCGTCCGTCCTTCCGGGCTTCTTACGGCCGCCGGCCGCTGTGTGTTTCAGCAGCGGCAGAGAGAAGGTCTGCCGCTTTACTGTTTCTTACGAGGGCTCCTGTCCGGGGTCAGGGTAACCGGGCGGGTGCGGCACCTCCGCCTCCATCGCCTTCGCCGACTCCTCCTCGGCGCGCAGCTCGGCCTCCTCCATGCCCGCCGAATCCGACCCGTGCGACGCGCCCCCCGCGCCGCTCTCCGGCTTCTCGTCCGTCTCTTCCATCCTCATTCACCCTTTCAAAAAATTCGAGTCAGAACCCCGACCTCAACGCCGGGAGCCGCCCTTCTTCGCCGCGCCCTTCTTCGCGCCGCCCTTACCGGCAGAGCCCTTCTTCGCAGCAGACTTCTTCGCAGCGGACTTCTTCGCGGCACCCTTCACGCCAACCTTAGCAGCGCCCTTCTTAGTCGCCCCGACCTTCTTGGCTGCTCCTTTACCGCCGCCCTTCTTCGCCACGCCGCCCTTCTTCGAGGCGCCTTTGGCCCCGCCCTTCGCCGCGCCGCCGGACTTCGCCGCCCCCTTCTTCGAGGCCGCAGCCTTCTTCGCGCCCTTTGCGGCTTTCTTCGCGGCCGGCGCGGGCTTCTTCGCGGCCTTCGCCGAACCCTTCTGCCCGCCGCCGCCGCCCTGCTTCGCACGGCGCCGCTCGACTATCTCGTGCGCGCGCTCCTCGACCTGACGGATGCGCTCGGCCACGTTCTCGGGCAGGCCCGGCTCGGCCGCCCCGCGCAGGCCCTCGACCGGCGCGTCGTCCGGCACTTGGTGCGTCTGCTCCTCCATCTCGCCCTTGCCCTGGTTGAACTCGTACTCGTTCAGGAAGCCGCCCTGAATTTTGTATTGGTCCTGATTCTCGGCTGGGTCTTTCGGCATCGCTCCTCCTTGCTGGTTTCACGCTGGGCACCCCGCTTGACATCGCGCGAGGCCGCTCCGTATATTTTTTCTTCCAATGAGCCACCTTAGCTCAGTTGGTAGAGCAGCCGATTCGTAATCGGCAGGTCTGCGGTTCGAGTCCGCAAGGTGGCTCCACAAATTGTAGTTGCCGTATAGCTGTGAACCAGTTATACGGCAATTTCATTTGCGCCTCAATCTTCGGCCGGCAGTTTGCAGTCACAGAGATGATACGCTAAACAGGTGTGGCTCCCGCGCCGCGCCATCTGAAGGCTTCGGGGCGGCGGCGCGCTCCGAGACCCTTTGTAAGGATCGAACATTTTGTCATCAGGAAAACTCGACGACGGCCGCGCGGCCGGGAACAGACTTCGGAGGCTTACATTTTTCTCCGCCGCGTTTCTCCTCCTCGCCGCACAGGCGGCGTCCTCTCCCTCTTTCGGTCAAACGCCCGCGCGCAAGCTCATCGTGACGGCCGCGGGCGCGCGCCTGCGCGAGCGCCCCGAGACGGCCGCGGCCGAGGCCGGACGGCTCCAGCTCGGCGCGGTCGTGGACGAGTTGGAGCGCTCGGCCGAGAAGTCGCGGGTCGGCTCGTCGGAAGAGTTCTGGCACCTCGTCACAGCGCCGGGCGGCGCGCGCGGCTGGGTCTTCGGCGGCCTCGTCGCGCCGTACGACCCGGCGCGCCGCGACGCCGTCTACCTCAAACTCACGAACGACCGTCTCGCCAACACGTCAGCGACCTTCGCAGACCTCTCGGAGCTTGTGCGCTTCCTCGACCGCGCCACGCGCGAGGTCAAGACTCGCGATGCGCTCGCCGAGCTTGAGCTGGCGCGCCTCGTCGCCCTCGCGCGCTCGCTCGCCGCCATGCCGTTCGAGCAGTTGAACGGTCCGCCTTACAAGTCCTGGACGGACGAGCGCGAGAAGGAGGTCGTCTACAGCGAGCCCGCCGGGCAGTGGTACGTGAACTCGAACGCCTTGTGGGACCTGCAAGGCAAGTATAAAGACCTGCCCGTCGCGGAGCGCATCGCCTGGGAGGCGTCGCAGACGCCTCTGCCCGGCGAGTGTGAGGGCTTCCTGCCCTGCTACATCTACCTGGAGTCGGAGACCAGCGGCCGTTACCTCAAGCTCTACCCGCGCGGCGCGCACGCCGACGCGGCGCTCGCGGCGCTCGCGGAATCGCTCGGGCACATCGTCGAAAGTTTTCAGGAGGCCAACTCGCCCTACGAAGTCCCGCGCGAAGACCGCGCCAACTTCCGCAAGAGCGTGGCCGCGCTCCGCGCGCAGCTCGCGCTCGTCCCCGCCGCGAAGAAGGCGCGCGTGACGGGGCAGCTCGACGCCATCGCCAAACGCTTTCCCTGACGTGTCTATTGACGGCCGCGCCGTTTTGCAATACAACCGCGGGGCGCAGACGCTCTAACAGCTTCGGAGAGTCACGGAGGGACGACGTATATGGCTAAAAGTAAGGGCTTCGTCAAGGAGTTCCGCGAGTTCATCGCGCGCGGCAACGTCATCGACCTCGCGGTCGGCGTCATCATCGGCGCCGCCTTCACCAAGATCGTCACCTCGCTCGTCGAGGGAATTCTGATGCCGTTCGTCGGCCTCTTCACGGGCCGCATCGACTTCGCGAGCATGTTCTACGTCCTCGACAAGTCGAAGGGCATCCCCGTCTCGCTCGCCGAGGCGAAGGAGAAGGCCATCTCCGTCGTCGCCTACGGCCAGTTCATCAACGACATCATCAGCTTCCTCATCGTCGCCTTCGTCATCTTCCTCATCGTCAAGCGCGTCAACCGCCTCTGGAGCGGCGAGCCCGCCGAGAAGGAGGAGCCGACGACCAAGAACTGCCCCTTCTGCGTCTCGGCCATCCCCATCAAGGCCACGCGCTGCCCGCAATGCACGAGCGAGTTGCAAGCGGCCTGAACAACATTTGTAGCAAAAGAGAAGGAGGACGACAGACTCAACTGTCGTCCTCCTTCTCTTATATCGAACCCGCCGGACCTGTCCGCGTTCTTAAACGGCCGGCCGCAGCAGCCCCCGGAAGATGCCCTGGACCGCGACCTTCGAGGCGTGCAGGCGGATGGGCGCGTGCTGCGCGTTGGCGGGGCGCAGCTCGACCTCGGTGCCGAAGCGGTGGATGCGTTTGAGCGTCGCGCGCACGCCCTCGACGAGCGCGACGACGATCTCGCCGTCGCGCGCCTCCGTCCGGTTCTCTATCAAAGCGATGTCGCCGTCGCAGATGTGCTCGTCGATCATCGAGTCGCCCGTCACCCTCAGGGCGTAGACGCGCCCCGGCCGGACGCGCCCCAGCAAAAAGCGCGGAACCGTGATGGTCTCGCGGTCATCGCTCACGTCGAGCGGCGCGCCCGCCGCGATGCGCCCGAGCAGAGGCACCTCGCAGGTCGCGTCCACGTCCACCTCCTCGTGCTGCACCGTGAGGCCGAAGGCGCCGTCGTTGCGGTGGCGCGAGATGAGCCCGCGCCGCTCCAGCGCCTCGATGTGCTTGGCGATGGTCGCCTTGGAAGAGACGCCGAAGTGGCGCGCAATCTGCGCGTAGGAGGGCTCGTAACCGTGGCGCTCGATGAAGCGCGTGATGTATTCGAGGATCTCCCTCTGCCGCTGCGTACGGGGTTGCATCAGTTCACAGACTCCTTGCCGTGTGAGCGTCCGGTCTCTTTGGAAGGGGGTTCTTGCTCGCTCTTACGGGGCTGGCGCGATTGTATGGGCGCGCGTCCGGGGCGTCAAGGAATAAGATTGGAAGCGTCGTCTCGAACCTGTGTGTGTAGCGAGCCACGCTTTATAACTGTTGCATTCCGCGCCGCGCGGCGTTAATCTGCGTCCCGCGTCCGTTAGAGTTTAGCGCCCGAACGAGACAGCCCCGAAGCTTCTCTCCCGCCACACGCATGAAGTGTTCGAGGGAGCCAAACCGTCCACCCCGTACAGGGGGGACGGTTTTTTCCTGCTCGCCAGAAAACCTGCAATCCCGCCTAAGGAACAACCCGAGATGACTTTAGCCGACGAACGCCTGAAGGAGCCCGACGCCTTTTCGGCCCCCGCCGACGAACAGCACGCGCTCGCCCTGCTCAAGATGATCGAGGAGCAGGGGGCGACCAACAGCCTGCACAGCTCTGAGGTCTACGAGCTGTACGAGCGCGCCGACGGACTCCTGAAGGAGACGCAGGACGCGGAGACGCTGGCGCGTCTGAGGGCCTGCGCGCGCGTCGTCATAAGCAGGCTCGCGGAGCCAGAGATCGGGCGCGAAGGCTTCAACATGTACGAGGCCGTCCACGACTTCGAGGCGCGGCTCATCGAGCAGGCGCTGGAGGAGGCGCGCGGGAGCGTCACGAAGGCCGCGCGGCTCCTCGGGCTCACGCACCAGACGCTCGGCACGATTCTCAACACGCGGCACAAGAGCCTCGCGGGCAAGCGTACGCCCATCCGCAGGCGCCTGCGCAGCATCTTCAGGAAGGCCGCCTTCAAACCTCAACATTGAGACTCGCGGCGCACCTCTCGACAAAATCAGCCTCTTTAGACGCCCCGCGAGTCCACCCCCGACTGCCTTAAAAGTTGCAGCGCCCTCTAACCCCAATAAATCGATAGGGGGCGACCCGGCCACTCTCGATTATTTTATTGATTTGAACGCGTTCAGAGGCTAATCTCGCGACGCTGCGTACGAACCTCGGCCGGAGCCGAAGCGAGACGCGTGCGGTGCCGCCTCACCGTGCGAGAGCCCCGCAGCACACGAGCCAACTCAATTTTCCGAACGGTTGAAGCGAAAGGCCGAGACCCTTGTCCGGAGGCCGGGACTGCGTTCGTCCGCCCCGCCGCTTCCCGCAGGGGTGCCGGCGGACGAATGTTTTGCCGATCTTGAAAACCCTCGTGTGAGGGTCTACAGAGGCGAGCCGCAGAATGACTCTCTCTCCCCCTACGCCGAAAGTTTGCGCGGGCGCCGGCCGCACGGAACATGCCTCCGCGGAGGGGCGCGGCGCGCGCCGTTTCTCGATTCTCTACGCGGAGCAGGCGCCTGTGGTGGCGGACGCCGTGCGGGAGACTCTGGAAGCGGAAGGCTGGCGCGTCGAGGTCTGCGCGCGCGGGGACGAGGCGCTCATGCGTCTACAGGATGGCGGGCGCTTCGACCTTCTGATTCTGGACTTCTGCCTGCCTGGGCTCGACGGGCTGGAACTGGCGCGGCACGCGCGCGCCCTGCCGTGCGCCCTGCGGACGCCGATCATCATGTTCACCGACAGCGAGGTCGAAGGTGACGCGCGGCGCGCGGGTGTGGACGCCTATTTGAGAAAGCCGCGCGGCGTCTACAGTCTCGCGCGCACCGCCGCCGGGCTGCTCACGCGCGGGTGAGAAAAGGGCTCTTAGCGGCCCGTCGTCGAGTTGAAAGATTGAGAAGGGGCGCGATGCGACGGGCAGCCGCACCGCCCCGTACGGCACGTCTGCTGAAAGGGCACGGCGGACGGTGCCGCGTGGCCGGCGCGCTCTCACCCGCGCGCCGGCCCTCCCATCGCACGTGTGAAGCGTGAAGTCCCGTTTGTCGGACGCGTGAGACCGCACGCGCCCCGACGTTGAAGGCCGCCGCCGAGTCCCTAACACTCGGCGGCGGCCTTCTCTGTCTGACGCGGGCCGGACTACTTAATCGAGTAGCGCCCCAGTGTGTTGGGGAAGGTGATGACGCCGGAGAGAACGTCGGCCATGTTGACCTTGTTCGTGCCGGTGAGCACGTCTCTGGCCTTGAGGCCGTAGAGAGCTTCGTTGAGGTTGTTGTCGGGGTTGATGACCGCGCCCTTGATCTCCAGCCCGGCGAAGAGCCCCTTGCTGCGCGAGTAGGAGAGGATGCCGGCGTCGAACGTGAGGTTGGTGGTGGCGCTGGCCGTGCGCCCGACGGGGCCGGCCGCGGCACTCGCCTCACCGCCCATCTCAAGCTTATCTTCGAGCAGCCCGCGCAAGGCGTCCTCGTTCATGAAGAGGAGGATGAGGTCGGTTTTGGCCGCGCCGATCTGTAGGCCGAGGCTGGCGCCGCCCATCTTGAAGAAGGCGGGGGCGCTCCAGCCGCCGGTGACGCGGCGGCTGATGAGGCCGCTGCCGCCGCGCCCGCCGACGACGAAGCCGGCCTTGAGCATCCCTGGGAAGACGGCGACGGCTTCGGCGCGGTCGAGCAGCTCACGCGGGATCGAGCGGTCGGGCGCGCCCATCACCTGCTCGAAGACGTGCGAGGCCGACTCGGCCTTCTTCGTGGCCTCCTTCTGCTGCTTCGGGCTGGCGTTCGGCGTCGGGCGCGTGGCCACGCGCTGCCGCTCCTCCTGCCGCGCGCGCGTACGTGCGGGGAACGTCGCGGCCGAGAGCGCCAACGCGCCCAGGAGCGCCAACAGGGTCAGACGGGTCGAAAGCTTCATTCAAATCTCCTCCATGAAATGATGAATGCGGGATGCGGAATGATGAATTAAGCGCCATCCTCAATTCATCATTCCGCATCCCGCATTCATCGTTCCTCTCTTAGTTGGGGAGCCGGACGGAGTAGCGTGCGAGCGCGAGGGGGAGCGCGCGCACCTGCGTGGGGACGGGCATGTCTTCCCGCCCCTTAACCAGTTCGGAAGCCTTCCGGCCGTAGAAGGCTTCGTTGAGGTCGTTGTCGGGCGTGATGGCGACGCCCTTGAGCGCGACGCCGAGGAAGGCGCCCTTGCTCCGCGCGTAGGTCAGGATGCCCGCGCTCAGTCCCGCGTTGGTGCTCGCGCTGGCCGCGCGCCCCACGGGGCCGGCGGTGGCCTCCGCCTCGCCGCCCAGCTCGAACTTGTCCCCCATCAGGCCCTTCAACGCGTCCTCGTTCATGAAGAGCAGCACGTAGTCGGTCTTCGAGCCGCCGACCTGCGCGCCGACGCTCCCGCCCGCCAGGTTGTAGAAGACGGGCGTGCTCCACTGCCGCTTCAACGTGCGGCGGCTGATGACGCAGTCGCCCTTGCGTCCGCCGACGATGAAGGCCGCCTTGAGGACGCCGGGGCAGACGGCGACGGCCTCGGCGCTCTCCAGCAGGTCGCGCGGAATCTCCTTCTCGGGCACCGACATGATCTTACGCAGGACTTCGGCCGCCTGCTGTGAGTGGCGCGCGGCGTCGGCCGCGCGCTTCGGCGCCGGCGCGGCGCGCCTCTGCGCCGGCGCCGAGGCGTGCGCCATGCAAAGGGCGGCGGCCGCCGCGAGGGCGAGCGTCAACGCGCGGAAAGAGAGTCTGAACAAGGGCATCTCCTTAGTCCTTCGGGTGTCGTCAACCGGCACGAAAACTGTTTTCAGGGAGATTAGCGCGGCCATTCTACACCGGCCGGCCGCGCCCGGCTAACGACACCCGCCGCGGCGGTGTGAGGGAGAGCCGTTGTCTGCGCGGGGAACGAATCCTGCGACCGTTAATCTTTTGATTGCCCGCGGCGGCCGGGGGGTTGGCCGCGCGCGGAGACGGGCGTCAGTTCGACTCCGGGTTTTTGGAGGCGTCGAGGTAGGCTTCGACCGTGCGGTAGATTTCTTCGTCCACGAAGATGTTGATGCGGTGGAAGGAGCGCGCCAGCTCCTCGGGCGGTCGCGGGGGGAGCGCGCCGCGGTAGAGTTCGATGAACTCGACGAGCGTCGCGCGCAGCAGCGTCAGCTCGCGCACGACCTCCTTCAGCTCGTAGCCCTGGCGCCAGCGCTGGCGGCCGTGCTCGCGCCCCTGCGTGAGCGCGAGTGCCTGGACGGACGCTTCGCCGAGCGCGTCGTGCAGCTCCTCCACAATCTGCGGGATGTGATCGACGAGTTGCAGGTAGGAAAGACTCTCGTCGGATGTTACGCGGCGGTCGGCCGTCACCTTCTCCGTCCAGGTGCGGACGATGGTCTCCTGCCCGTTCTTGAGCAGGCGGCAGATTTCATCGGTCATTTCGGGGGAAACCCTCCGGGTCATGTAGGGAGTCGCGCGCGCGCGGCGGCCGGTTTTGGGAGATGGGCCGGTGGTCGCGCGGTGCGCGCGCGAGTATAAGTCAAGCGGCGCGCGGCGGCAACCGATTTGACCGGCGGGCGCCGGGGATGAGAGGATGCAGCCTCCCCGAACCCCCTTTGAACGCACTGATGATTCGCGAGGTGAGAACCTTTATGGAAGACTCGAAGGACAAATACATAACGCAGGAAGAGACGGGCGAGCCGGCGCCGGTGGACGAGGTCGAGGGGCGCGTCGAGGCCGAGATGAAGCGCATCGAGGGCGCCGCGCGCGAGGCGGTCGCGCAGGGCACGCAGAACCCCGAACGCGAACGCGAAGGCCGCGAGCAGCGCGAAGAGGCCGAGCGCGAGCTGGAGGAGATTAATGAAGCGGACAGTAGCCGGTAGCCAGTAGAAAGAAACGGGCGGCGCGTCCTAAGCCTTCGGGCCGGGCGCGCCGCCTCTGTTTTCATACTGACTACTGTCTACTTCCCTTTCAGTCCCCCGTCTTCTCGTTGGCCTTGTCGATGGCGGCGCGGATCATGTCGGGGACCTTGCTGCTGAAGCCGCGGAACTTGGTGACGATGCGGCCGCCGGGGGCGATGACGAAGGTCTGCGGGATGCTGCTGTTGCCGTTCATCAGCGCCAGAGAGACTTCGCGGGGCGACCAGCCGAGCTTGTAGTTGATCTTGAACTCTTTCGCGAAGTCGCGCACCTTCTCCGCGTCGTCCAGAGGGTCTTCGGTCGTCAGGCCGATGACCTCGACGCCCTTGCCGCCGTACTCCTTCTGTAGATCGACGAGGTGCGGCACCTCCAGACGGCACGGGCCGCACCAGGTGGCCCAGAGGTCTACGACGACCACCTTGTCCTTGAAGTCCGACAGACGGAACTTCGCGCCGTCCACCGACTGAATCTCCGTGTTCCAGGCGGCCGGCGGGACGGTTTCGAGCTGCGGCGGTTGCGCCGGCCCGCCGGGCTTCGAGGTGATGGTGACCTGCGGCGTGCGCTTGGCCTGCGGCGCGCTGCTGTTCGCCGACAGGTTCGCCGTGTCGTTCGACTTGCAGTTGGAGGCGACGAGCGCCACGCCGCCGAACGCCGCGCACGCGAGCGCGACACGCGCGCCCGTCCAGAAACGTCTCTCTTTACCGGCCTGCTTCTTCATGTCGATAAGTGCCTTACAACCTTACTGCCTGATGAAAAATTGAACCGTCTTCACTGCTCCGCGCGCACGAGGCGGAAGCCGAGGACCGGATGGCGGAAGTTACGCGGCACCCAGCGGCGCGCGGTGACGGTCACCGGCTCGTCGCCGTCGGGGCGACTCTCGTAGGAGCCGCCGCGCGCGACCATCTTACGACGGTCTTCGGGCGCCAGCGCCGTCCGGTCGTTACCTTTGTACATCGAAGCCTCAGACGCCGTCCACTCCCATACGTTGCCGATCATGTCTTCGAGCCCCTGCGGCGTGCGCCCCAGAGGGTACGAGCCGACGGGCGCCGTCCCCGCGCCGCCGAGGTTCGCGTAGCCCTGCGCCCACTCGGCGCCCCACGGGTACATGCGCGTCGAGTCTCCGCCGCGCGCGGCGAACTCCCACTCGTCCTCGGTCGGCAGACGGTAGGTCACGCCGTCGCGCTTCGAGCGCCATTTGGCGAAGGCGTTCGCGTCCTCGTACGAGACGTTCGAGACCGGCAGGCGCTCTTCGCCGGGCTTCGGGCTCGCGCCGTTCCAGACGGCGGGCGGCGGCGCGTGTCCCGTCTCTTTAACGAAGTCCGCGTACTCGGCGTTGGTCACCTCTGTGCGGTCGATGGCGAAGGGGCCGACGGTCGCCTCGTGCGCGGGCCACTGGCTGTACATCCAGAGCAGGTGCGCCGCGCGCCGCGCCTTCAACTCGTCGGTGATGGGCGGCACGTCCGAGCGCCCCAACTGGATGGTGCCGCCGGGGATCCAGAGGAGGTCTGCGCGCGCCCCGATGCCGCCCGGGCTCAAAGGGGTCGGGGTCGGGGGGGCGGAGTTGGTGTTCTCCTGCGTGTTGGTGTTGACTTCCGGGTTCGTGTTGACGACGCCGTTCTGGTTCTCCGCGCGGAACTTTTTGTACGCGAGGTATCCGAGGCCGACGACGCCCGCGAGCAGCCCGAGCAGGACGACCACGCCGATGATGACGAGCGGCGTGCCCGAACTCTTCTTCGTCGTGCCGTCCGGCGGCTGGACGCCCGGCGGTGCGATGCCCGGCGGGATTACGTGCGGCCGCGTGGGCGCCGCTCCGCCGCCCGCGCCCGCAGCGGCCGCGCGCTCATCCGCCTCGCGCCGCTGACGCTCCTCGAACTCCCGGCGCTGACGTTCTTCCAGCTCGCGCCGCCGCTGCGCCTCCAGCTCGCGCCGAGCGCGCTCTTCCGCCTCAAGCCTCTGCCGCTCCTCGGTCTCGCGCCGCTGCTCCTCTTCCTCCTGCTGGCGGCGCAGCGACTCCGCGCGGCGGCGCTCCTCTGCGGCGGCGGCGAAGGTGTCGGAAGTGAGCGGCTCGGTCAGGGCGGCGTGCGGCGGGGGCTGCGCGGAGGTGGGCTGGCCGGCGCCGAACGGGCCTGCGGTCTGGGCCTGGCCCTGACGCCCCGCGTCCGTGTCGGCCGCGGGGCCTGTCTCGCCGTCGCCCGGAAGCTCGGCCGCGGTGGGCTCGGAGACTTCCCCGAGCCCGCCCGTCGAGAGTATGTCCGCGCCGCCCGCGATGGTCTGTAGGCTGCCGTCGCTCTCGCCCTGCAAGCTCGTCCGCATGCCCTGCTGGTTTTTGAGGCCCGTGGTCTCGGACGGGCCGATGCCGATCTGGACGGTCGTCGCGCCGGGCTCGCGCAGGTCGCCGCCGCCGAGCTGCGGCATGGCCTCGCGCATCTCCTCGATGAACTCTTCGACCGACTGCGGGCGTTTCTCCGGGTCTTTCTCCAACGCGTGCCGGATGGCCTGCTCAAGGGGCGGCGGCACTTCGACGCCGCGCTCGGCCAGGGGGACGGGCGCGGCGTTGAGGTGCTGGCTCATGATGGAAGGGACGGACTTGCCCTTGAACGGCACGTCGCCCGCGACCATCTGGTAGAGGATGATGCCGAGAGAGTAGATGTCGGCGCGAACGTCGATCTCCTCGTCGCTCCACTGCTCGGGCGCCATGTAGAAGGGCGAGCCCATCATCCCCTGCGTCTGCGCGGCGACGAACGAGCCGAGCAGCTCGCCCGACTTGATCTTCGCCAGCCCGAAGTCCAGCACCTTCAGGGTCTCGCCCGGGGGCTCGCCCGGGCGGAACATGATGTTGAGGGGCTTGAGGTCGCGGTGGACGATGCCCTGCCGGTGCGCGGCGGCCACGCCCGCGCAGACGGCGAGCATGATCTCGACGGCCGCGACGGGCGAGAGCCTGCGCTGCTCGGCGAGGACCTCGTGGAGCGAGCGCCCCTCGACGAACTCCATGACGAGGTAGGGCGTCGTCCCCTGTAGGACGCCGTAGTCCGTGACGCTGACGGTGTTGGGGTGGCGGATGGCGGCCGCGGCCATCGCCTCCTGCCGGAAGCGCGCGGCGAGCGAAGGGTCGTTCCCCACCAGGTCCGGGAGGATGACCTTGATGGCGTGCTGCGTCTTGATGAACTTGTGATGCGCCTTGAAGACGAGCCCCATGCCGCCCTGCCCGAGCTTGCGTTCGAGCAGGTAGCGCTCGTCGAGCGTCGTGTCGAGGTTGATGAGAAACTTCAGGCGGTCACCGTCGCTCGGACAGTGATTGACTTGGTCTGCGAAGCAGCGATGGCACGCCGGACACTCTTTCATTCAGGGGCTCGCGCGACACACGCTCATAAGACCTCGGGACGATTCGGAAAAGTAGACGGACAAGACGAAGAGAACTCTGCCGTCGGTGTCGTCGCGCGAAAAATTCTAACAACACATTCGGGGTATGGCAAAAGTGAAACGCTACTCGTAACAGTCCTGCCGGCCGTCCGACCCGCACTCGAAGAGCTTCGGCGCGTAGCGGCGCGAGAGTTCGCCGACGTTCTGCCAGACGCGCGTCTCGCCGTACTGCTCGCGCGTCCAGCCGAGCCGCTCCTTGTCGCGCCAGACCGAGGCGCACGCCTCCCCCTCGTCCGCGCCCGCGAGGTGACGCGCCTCGTGCAGGAGGATGACAGCGCGCTCCACGTCGTCCGCGGGGTAGAGGAAGAAGTCCGGGTAGAGCGTCACGACCTCGAAGGGGAAGTTGGTCGAGGCGTAGGCTTCGGCGTGGCCGGCGTAGGAGTTCCACCAGTTGTCCGTCGTGCGGAAGCTGGTCAGGCGCCTCAGCAGGAAAGCATCGCGCGTGAAGCCGGCCTGCTCGATGAGCTTGACGGCGCGTTCGACCTGCGCGCGCTCGTCGTAGGTGGCCGCCGTCGAGGTCAAGAGCAGGGAGGCGTAGCACCCGGCCAGCAGCGCGAGGGTCACGGCCACGACCGCCAGCGCCCGGCGCAGGAGGCCGCGGCGCCCCTTCTCTTCCACGCACGCGTCCGCGCCTTCCGACTCGTAGACGCGGGCCGGGGCCGCGCCGTAAGCGGCGTAAGCGAAGGCCGCATCGAGCGGCGCGCCGCACCGCTTACACTCCGGGGCGGAAGAGAAGTTGACCAGCCCGCAGCCGGCGCATTTGAGGTTGTTCATGACGGCGAGGACTCCGGCGAGACTTACGAGCCGAGCGTGCGCGACTGCGCGCCGTTGGTGACGGTGGTGACGCGCTCCATGTCCTCCTTGGCCTGGTCGGAGGCGGAGCGGATGCCGGCGACGCGGAGGCGGAACTCGTCCGGGTTGGAAGAGCCGCGCAGCGCCTCCTCCAGCGTGATGAGCCCCGACTGGTGGAGCGAGAAGAGCGACTGGTCGAAGGTCTGCATCCCGTACTGACTGGTGCCGGCGGCGATGGCGTCGCGGATGAGCGAGGTCTTCTCCTCGTTGATGATGTAGTCGCGGATGAGGCCCGTCGAGATCATGATCTCGGCGGCGGGGACGCGCCCCGCGCCCTCGGCCGCGCGCACGAGCCGCATCGAGATCACGGCGCGCACGATGCCCGCGAGCTGGATGCGGACGGACTTCTGCAAGTGCGGCGGGAAGGACGAGACGATGCGGCGGATGGTCTCGGTCGCGTCGAGCGTGTGGAGGGTGGAGAGGACGAGGTGTCCGGTCTCGGCGGCGGTGAGCGCGGTCTCGATGGTCTCGTGGTCGCGCATCTCGCCGACGAGGATAACGTCCGGGTCCTGCCGGAGCGCGCCGCGCAGGGCCTCCGCGAACGAGCGCGTGTCCACGTCCACCTCGCGCTGCGTGATGAAGGACTTCCTGTCGCGGTGTAGAAATTCTATCGGGTCTTCGATGGTGATGATGTGGCCGCCGCGCTGCGCGTTGATGTGGTCGATCATCGACGCCAGCGTCGTGGACTTGCCCGAGCCCGTCGTGCCGGTGACGAGGATGAGGCCGCGCTGCTCCTCCGCGATGCGTTCGAGGACGGGCGGCAGCCCCAGCTCGTTGATGGTGCGCACCTTGTCGGGGATGACGCGCAGGACCATGCCGACCGAGCCGCGCTGCTGGAAGACGTTGGCGCGGAAGCGGCCGAGCCCCGAGACGCCGTAGGCGATGTCGGCCTCGGAGACCTCCTTGAACCGCTGCTTCTGCCGGTTGCTCATCATGGAGAAGGCCATGTCGAGCGTGTCCTCCTGCGTGAGGCGCGGCGCGGTCGAGATGGGGCGCAACTCGCCGCCGATGCGCATGAAGGGCTGCGAGCCGGCCTTGCAGTGCAGGTCGGACGCGCCGAAGGCGGAGGCAACGCGCAGGAGTTCGTCGATTTTGACTGGCATACTTTCTCTCAAAAACTGCGGGGCGAAAGGGGAAGCGGAGCGTGGGCGCACGTCTCGCGGCGCTTCGCTCGGTTCGGGAAAATGTCTCGGGTTGTTGTGCCGGATGGATTGCGGCGGGGGCGGCGCCTCTGGGGGCGCGTACAAACATTCTACGCGGCCGGTCGGAGGGGCGTCAACAGCCTTTTTTCGGCGGAAATTACTGAGTAAAACCGCCGAAATTCAACCACCGAGACGCGGAGACGCGGCTTTGAAGTTCAATAACTTCAAAGCCGCGTCTCCGCGTCTCGGTGGGTAACGGTCTACTCGGTGAGCGTGACGTGGATGGCGTCACGCGTGTCGCCGGCGGTGGACTGCGTGGCGGCCCTGCGCACCGCTTCGGTCTGGGCGGCGCGGTGGCCGTTACGCTGGGCCTCGTCGGCGGGCTTATGCTCGCCGACGAAGGTGAGCCAGTCGCCCGGCGCCTCGCGCTCGCCCGAGGTGATCTCGAAGAAGAGTTTCTGGATGCGCTCGGTGACGGGGCCGCGGCGCCCCTCGCCGACCTGGATGCGGTCCACGCTCTTGATGGGCGTGATCTCCGCGGCCGTGCCCGAGAAGAACAACTCGTCGGCGACGTAGAGCGAGGCGCGCTGCAACCCCGACTCGACGATGGGAATCTCCAGCGCGCGGCAGATTTCGATGACGCTGTCGCGCGTGATGCCCGGCAGGATGGCCGAGGAGAGCGGCGGCGTAATCACCTTGCCGTCGTGGACGAGGAAGATGTTCTCGCCGCTCCCTTCGGAGACGTACCCGCGGTCGTCGAGCGCGATGCCCTCGGCGTAGCCGTTCGTCAACGCCTCCATCTTGATGAGCTGCGAGTTCATGTAGTTGGCGCCGGCCTTCGCCATCGCCGGCATCGAGTTCGGCGTCAGGCGGTTCCACGAAGAGACGCACACGTCCACGCCCTGCTCGATGGCCTCTTCGCCGAGGTACTTGCCCCAGTCCCACGCGCCGATGTAGCAGGCCATCGGGTTCGGGAAAGGGTTGACGCCGAAGGCGGGCCGCTCCTCGTCGAGCGCGCGGAACATGATGGGGCGGACGTAGCACTGCTGAAGCCCGCTGCGCTTGACCAGCTCGACCGTCGCGTCGCACAGGTCGCTCAGACCCCAGGGGTGCGACATGCGGTAGATTTTCGCCGAGTTGAGCAGGCGCTGCATGTGCTCGCGCAGGCGGAAGACGGCCGGGCCGCGCCGCGTCTTGTAACAGCGGATGCCCTCGAAGACGCTCGACCCGTAGTGCAGGACGTGCGACATGACGTGGACGCGCGCGTCGTCCCAGCGGACGAACTCGCCATCGTGCCAGACCTCGGGCGCGATCTCCGGCTTCTTAAATTCCTTCTTACCAAGAGGGTCTTTCGACATCGCTTTATGGCTCCTTAGACTATCCCCGGACGCGAGCGGGGACGAACTCTATGTGACATGATTCGTTCGGTGCTGGCGTCGTCGGCGAGGGACAGAGAGTACGACGGTGCGCGTAAAGTATCGAGTCGCGTCGGTGCTGATGTTCACGGGTGTTCAAGACGGCACGATACCTTAAACGGGAGGCGCTTGGCAAGAAACCCGAGGCGCTTGGCACGGCCGCGAAACTCGTGCAGAATACGGCCGCGCCGCGCGCCGCACGGCGCCGCCCGCTGATACTTTCAAAGACACTTTCAAGCGACCGTTTCCGCACAGGAGAGACGCCCTTGCAGACCGCCCCCGAGCCCACGCGCGCGACGCGCGCACGGCCGACGCGACGCGCGGCTCGCGCGCTCACGCTCGCGCTCCTGGCCCTCCCGCTGCTCGCCTGCTCGCTCAACGACACTTCGAGGTTGGATACGAACGCCGTCGTCGCGACGCCGAGCCCCGCGCCCACGGCCGCCGCGACCCCCGCGACTCCCACGACAGCCGGCGCCGCTAAGGCGGAAGATAAGGGCGACTTCAAAGTCGCGCCGCGCGAGCCCGACGCCGACATGACCGCCGAGGAGCGGAAGGATTACGAGGAGGAGTTGCAGTCGCTCCGAGAGACGGCCGACGCGCTGAACAAGGCGTTCTCTCTGCCGCACGACATCTTCATCGGCTTCGACAACTGCGAGGAGGCGAACGCCTTCTACGACCCCGAGCAGAAGACGGTCACGGTCTGCTACGAGCTGGCCGAAGACCTCTACGAAGCTTTCAAGAAGGATCACAAGACGGACGCGCAGGTCGAGGACGCCGTCACCAACGCCACCACCTTCGTCTTCTTCCACGAGTTGGGGCACGCGCTCGTGGACGCCTACGACCTGCCCATCACGGGCCGCGAGGAGGACGCCGTCGATCAGCTCTCCGTGCTCCTGCTCGCCGACGGCACGGAGGAGGGCGAGCGGATGGTTCTGGACGCCGCCGTCTCCTTCTCCAAACAGGCGAACGACGCGCTGGACGAGCTGGCCTTCGCCGACGAGCACTCGCTCGACCGGCAGCGCTACTACAACATCGTCTGCCTGCTCTACGGCCAGGACGAAGAGAAGTTCGCCTCGCTGGTGGCGGACGGCACCCTCCCCGAGTCGCGCGCCGGGCGTTGCAGCGACGAGTTCGCGCGCGTCGATAAAGCCTGGGACGCCCTGCTCGCCCCGTACACGAAGTGAGAGCTATACTCTGAGAGAACTCATCAAGAGCTTATCTCATCAAGGGGTTCCATGACCGCGCACACGACTCCGAACGACGAAGCTCTCTCGATTCACCGCCGCGCCGTCGCCGTGGACATGCACGCCGACACGGTGCAGTTCGTCATCGACGAGGGCGCCGACATCAGCACGCGCGTCGAGACGACGCACCTCGACGCCGTGCGTATGCGCGAGGGCGGGCTCGACGCGCAGTTCTTCTCCGTCTGGGTCGAGCCGGAGTTCTACGGCACGGGCGGCGAGAGCGCCATCGCGCGCGCCGACGCGCAGGTCGAGGCCATCCGCGCGCTGGCCGAACGCCGCCCCGACATCTGGACTTTCGCCACCACGGCCGCCGACATCCGCCGCGCACACGACGAGGGCAAGCTCGCCGCGCTCCTCGGCCTCGAAGGCGGCTACGCGATTGACGAGCGGCTCGAACGCGTCGAGCACTACTTCCGGCGCGGCGTCCGCTACATGACGCCTGCGTGGACTTACAGCCTGAGCTGGGCCGGCTCCTCGGGCGACAGCATGGGCCGGAAGGTCGGGCTGAACGACTTCGGCCGCGCGGTCATCCGCGAGATGAACCGGCTCGGGATGCTGGTGGACGTGTCGCACGTCTCGGACAAGACCTTCTGGGACATGGTCGATATCTCGACCTCGCCCGTCGTCGCCTCGCACTCGAACTGTCGCGCGCTCGCGGACGTGCCGCGCAACCTGTCTGACGACATGATCCGCGCCATCGCCGACACCGGCGGGGTCGTCTGCGTCGTCTACTACCCGGGCTTCCTCGACCTCGGCTGGCGGGAGCGCAAGGACCGGCTCGAAAGGGAGATCGAGCCGCTGCTCCGCGCGGCCGCGCGCCCCCACTGGGGGGAGAAATCGCTGATGCGCATCGCCGTTGACCGCGTGCGCGAGCGCGAGTTCGCCAAGCGGCTCACGCCCGTGCCGTTCGCGCGCGTCGCAGACCACATCGACCACATCGTCCGCCTGACGAGCGTCGAGCACGTCGGCTGCGGCTCCGACTTCGACGGCATCACGGCCACGCCCGACGGGCTCTCAACGGTCGCCGAACTGCCGAACCTGACGGCCGAACTCTTGAGGCGCGGCTACACCGCCGGAGACGTGTCGAAGATTCTCGGCGACAACGTCCTGCGCGTCATGGAAGAGACCGAGAGGAGGGCCGCACGTTGAGCATCCTGGTGAGCGCCGACGCCGCGACCCGCCCGCGCATCGGGCTGCACACGGGCATCGCGGGCGGGCTGCACAACGCGCTGCTGAAGGCGCGCCTCCTCGGCGCGGACACGGTGCAGATATTCTCGCGCAACCCGCGCGGCTGGCAGGCCAAGCCGCTCGTCCCCGAAGAGGTCGAGCAGTTCAAGCGCGTGCGCGAAGAGACGGGCGTCACGCCGGTCGTCATCCACGCCAACTACCTCATCAACCTCGCCGCCGCGGACGAAGGCATCCGCGAGAAGTCGATTGCCTCGTTCCGCGAAGAGGTCGAGCGCGGGCTCACGCTCGGCGCGGACTACCTCGTCCTCCACCCCGGCAGCGCCCGCGGCGCGTGCGAAGCGGACGCCATCCGCACCTGCGCGGAGAGTCTGAAGGCCGCGTGTGACGGGCTCGAACTCAACTCCTTCCGCATCCTCCTTGAGAATACGGCCGGGCAGGGCGAGTGCATCGGCCACCGCTTCGAGCACCTGCGCGAGATCACGGAGCGGTGCCCGGACTTGAACCTCGGCGTCTGCCTCGACACCGCGCACGCCTTCACGGCCGGCTACGACATCCGCGAGCGCGAAGGTCTGTCGGCCGCGCTCGACTCGCTCGACGCGAACGTGGGGCTCGGGAACGTCCGCGCCGTCCACTTCAACGACTCGAAGGCGGCCTACAACTCGCGCGTAGACCGCCACTGGCACCTCGGGCAGGGCCACATCGGCGCCGAGGCGCTGCGCCGCGTCGCCTCGCACCCGCGCCTCGCGCACGCCGCGTTTCTTTTAGAGACGCCCGTGGACGAGACCTGCGACGACGCCTGCAACCTCGAAGCCCTCCGCTCTTTCGTCCGCAGCCCCGACACGCAGGAGACCGCCTAAGATGGACATCCGACTCAAAGAACGCGCCGAGGGCGGCCCCCACTACCTCCAGATTCGCCAGCACATCGAAACGCTCATCCGCGACAAACAACTCGCCCCCGGCGACGCGCTCCCCTCCCCCGCCTCGCTCGCGGGCAAGCTCTCGATTGATAAAGGCGAAGTCCAACGCGCCTACTTCGAACTCGAACACGCCGGCCTGGTGACGAAGAAGACAGGCAAGGACTTCCTCGGCAAAGAGAAGACCACGTACACCGTCAAGTAAAGCGTGCGCCGAGCGGACGCCTCCGAAGCGTCCGCTAGACTCGCGCGTACCCGCGAATAATTTATTAGCCGGTCCAAAGTGATTGGGCTATTATCGGCCCGCCACGGTTTCCGTCAGTTCCTCTCTAATCAAGGAGTCTTCGCCATGCCTCAGGTCTTCGTCATCATGCCGTTCGGCACCAGAACCGCCGATCTAAGTCACAAGATCGAGAAAATAGACTTCGACTCTATTTACGCAAACGTTATCAAGCCGTCCGTCCGTGAGATGGGCTGGGATATTCTCCGTATTGACGAGGTCGTCGAGCCCGGCCTGATTACGAACCAGTTCCTCAAGGAACTCCTCCAAGCGGATGTGGTGCTGGGCGAGGTCAGTCTGCCTAACCCCAACGTTTACTACGAGCTTGGCATACGCCAAGCCATCTCGACGGGCGGCACGCTGCTCATGGCGCTTGAGGGGTCTACCATCCCGTTCGACATCTCTCATCAGCGGATGCTTTCCTACACACACACGCCCGGCGGCTTCCTCAAGGTTCAGGAGTACCTGAGGAGGTTCCTGGAGCAGCACATCAAGGAGAGCGAGGCTAACCCCGTCCGCTCTTTTCTCGAAAGCATCGGGGCCGCGGCGAGCCCCAAGCTCGACGCCGCGGCCTTCGAGCAGGAGTTGCGCGGCCGCGTCCAGAGGGCGCAGAACCGCGAACAACTGATCTCCGTCTGGAAGTGGGCGCAGAACCTCTCCCCCCTACCGGCGCTCCCCCTCATCTCGCTGGCTAAACGCCTCGGCGATGTCGGTGAATGGTCTCTGTCGGTCGAAGTGCTTCGGGCCTCACTCCTCCGGCGTCCGGACGATTTCGAGCTTCACCGTGAGTTGGGGTGGCACCTGCGCCACCTCGGCCCCGACTACGAAGACGAGGCGCTCCACAGCCTGCAAGAGGCACTCCGCCTTAACCCCAGCGACCCGGAAACCCTGGGAATGATCGGCGGGTTGCTGAAGCGTCAGGGGAAATATCAGGAGGCTTGGGAGTGCTACACGAAGGGCGTCACAATTGCCCCGAACAGCCCCTACATGCTGGTCAATCAGGCGGCGATGAAAATTCTCTCGGATCCGCAGAACCCTAAGGAGGGCATCGACTCCTACAAGAAGCTGATTACGCTGTTCAAAGAGAAGACCGACCTGAGCAAAGACGAGTGGTTCCGCGTCGTGCTCGCGGAGGCGTGGTTCGCGGTTGGCAACGTCGGTAAGGCGAAAGCGCAACTGGAGTACGCCATGCTGCTGCCGGACCCGCAGAAGAGTCTGCGTTCCGTCTCCGAGCAGATCGAACTTCTGGGTAACGCCGGGTTCAGACCCGAGAACGCGAAGCATCTCGTCGCCTGGATCACCTCCCGCATCGACGCCAACACGGGCAGAATCGAGGTGGTGGAAGAGGTGTTCGCCCCCGAGGCGACTATTGAAGCGAGCGCCTGCCCTATTTTCCTGCACCTCTCCGACATCCACTTCGGCTCAAGGCCCGGCGCAAACGGCGACAAAGTTGACATGCATCGCTTCAGCGACGAGGGCGATTACTCACGCACCCTCAACCAGCACCTGAAGGATGAGTTCATCTCGGGGCGATCCCACTTCAAGCAGAGCGGCGAACGCTTACACCTCATCGTCTCCGGCGACCTGACATATACGGCTACGGCGAACGAGTTCAGGCTGGTCGAAAAGTTTCTCAACGACCTCTGTGCCGACCTGTCGATAGATAAGAGCAGGGTGTTCATCGTCCCCGGCAACCATGACATCAACTGGGACGAGGCCAAGATTGACAAGAGCCGCCGGTTTGACAACTTCGTCACCTTCCTCGACTCGTTCTACGGCGCCGAGTTGTTCCGGAAAATGTTCCCGAGGGTCACCTGGGACTTTAAGGTCAACACCGAACGCCCGGAGCCGAAGGATATCGTCAGCGTTTACCACGACAGCAAGTTAGGGTTGCTGATCGTAGGACTGAATTCCTGCGTTTACGAAGACAACCAGCACCACTACGGGTTCGTCGGGGGCAAGCAGATGCGGGTCGTCTCGGAGCTGATGGACGAATTGCGGGTGCCGGCCGAGACGCTGATGGTCGCCGTCTTCCATCACCATCTGCATCCGTTCCCCGAACCGGTCGTGATCTCGCCGAATACCGGCGTCATGATCGACATCTCGACCATTCGTGACGCGGGCCTGATCGAGCGTGACCTTGAGAAACTCGGCTTCGACCTCGTCCTGCACGGCCATAAGCACAAGGCGCAAATCCGGGAGACGAAGATTCGCAACCGTAAGGACGGCAAGCTCGACGGGCACGCCCTGATCGTCTGCGGGGCCGGAAGCACCGGTGTCAACGCCGCGGAACTCGGACACAATGACTCCAATCAGTACGAGCTGATCGAAGTCCTCCGACTCCCGCGGAAGCCGGGCGTCGATTTCCTTAAGATAGAGTGGCGGGAGCTTGCCGTCTCGCCGGAGGCCGAATGGACTACCACGGGCAGTTGGGTCATCAGGGGGTAACCAGGCGTCGTCACGCCTCCCCGCAATCTCATTCGACACGCTCAAGCCCTGTGCGCTAAGATACCCCCACCTTTCGAGGTGGGAATGAGTTGAGATGAAGCGTTTCGGCCATCCAGTTAAGCTCCTCCTTACGTAGCCGCACGGCCGGCGTCGCGTGTGAGTTGCGCGCGCGCGGCGGGTGGTGCGGCGACAATCCTGACCATAATCAAGTTAAAAGTTGAGTTAAGCCCCGTGTGTGCTTGAGAAAGCCGGGGACGGTCGTTTACCGTAAGGGGTAAAGGAAAGGCCAGAGGACTATCAATGGACGAAAAGTATTTCCCCGAGCAGATCGAGGAGAGGTGGCAGAAGTTCTGGGAGGAGTCGGGCGCCTTCGAGGTCGAGCGCGACCCCGAACGCGAGAAGCGTTTCTACTGTCTGGAGATGCTCCCCTACCCCTCCGGCTTCCTGCACATGGGGCACGTGCGTAACTACTCCATCGGCGACGCGCTGTCGTGGTTCCGGCGCTTGCAGGGCTACAACGTGCTGCACCCGATGGGCTGGGACAGCTTCGGCCAGCCCGCCGAGCAGGCCGCCATCAAGCGCGGCGTGATGCCCCGCGAATGGACCGAGCAGAACATCGAACACATGCGCCGGCAGTTCAAGCGCATGGGCTTCAGCTTCGACTGGCGGCGCGAGGTCGCCGCGCACACGCCCGAATATTACAAGTGGGACCAGTGGTTCTTCCTCAAGATGCTGGAGCGCGGCCTGGCCTACAAGAAGGTCTCGCCGGTCAACTGGTGCCCCGCGGAATCGACCGTGCTGTCGAACGAGCAGTCTTCGGGCGGCGTCTGCTGGCGCTGCGGCGCGGCCGTCGAGAAGCGCGACATCGAGCAGTGGTTCCTGCGCATCACCGACTACGCCGAGCAACTGCTCGAAGACATGCGCGAGATCGAGGGCGGCTGGCCCGAGCGCGTCCTGACGATGCAGCGCAACTGGATCGGCAAAAGCTCCGGCGCCTACATCGACTTTCAGGTTAAGGAGACGGACGAGCGCGTCCGCGTCTTCACCACGCGCATCGACACCATCTACGGCGCGAACGCCGTCGTCGTCGCGCCCGAACACCCTCTGGTCGAGCACTCGCCCGTCAAGGAGGACGTGCGCCGCTTCGCCGAGCGCGTCCGCGCCGAGCGAGCGGTGGCGCGCGACCCCGGCGCGCAGGAGGAGAAGGAGGGCGTCAACACCGGCCTGCTGGCCGTCAACCCTTTCAGCGGCGAGCTGATTCCCGTCTGGGCCGGCAACTACGTCCTGACCGAGTACGGCACTGGCGCCGTCATGTCCGTGCCCGCGCACGACGAGCGCGACTACGAGTTCGCGCAGAAGTACTCCCTGCCCATCCGCCGCGTCATCGAGCGCATCTCGCACGAACAGCCGCCGGCCGAGCGCGACCCGGAGGTCGAGGACCAGTCGGTCGCGATGCGGGAGGCGTTCACCGAGTACGGCATTCTGGTCAGCTCCGGCGACTGGAGCGGCAAGCTCTCCGAGGACGCCATCCGCGAGATGGCCGAGTTCGCCCAGCAGCAAGGCTTCGGCGAGCGCGCCACGACCTACCGCCTGCGCGACTGGGGCATCTCGCGCCAACGCTTCTGGGGCGCGCCGATTCCCATCATCTACTGCGACAAGTGCGGCGTCGTCCCCGTGCCCGAAAGCGACCTGCCGGTCGTGCTGCCCGAGCGCGCCGAGTTCACCGGCTCGGGCCAGTCGCCGCTGGCCGGCGTCCCCGAGTTCGTCAACACGACCTGCCCGAAGTGCGACGAGCCCGCGCGGCGCGAGACCGACACGATGGACACGTTCATCGACTCGTCCTGGTACTTCTTCCGCTACATAGACCCGAAGAACCCGGACGCGCCCTTCGACAAGGAGGCGGCCGCCTACTGGACTCCCGTCGATCAGTACGTCGGCGGCGTCGAGCACGCGGTGATGCACCTGCTCTACACGCGCTTCTGGACGAAGTTCATGCGCGACATCGGGCTGGTCGCGTTCGACGAGCCCGTCAAGCGCCTGATGACGCAGGGCATGGTCGTCGCCGAGACCTTCTTCCGCGAAGGCGAAGATGCGGGCTCGAAGGTCTACATCAACCCGTCCGAGGTTGACGTGGTGCGCGACGAGAAGGGGCGCATCAGTCAGGCGACGCTGGTCAGGGACGGACAGCCCGTGACCGTCGGCCCGTTCGAGAAGATGTCGAAGTCCTCGAACAACGGCGTGGACCCGAACGAGATGATCAACGCCTACGGCGCGGACGCCACGCGCCTCTTCATCCTGTTCGCCGCGCCGGTCGAGAACGACCTGCGCTGGCAGGAGACGGGCATCGAAGGCACGCTGCGCTTCCTGCGCCGCGTCTACTACTTCGTCCACCGCTGGCGCGAGGCTTTGGGCGGCGCGCCGAAGGATGGGACGGCGGCGGGCGAGTTCTCGGCGGAGGCGAAGGCGCTGCGCCACGAGACGCACCGGACCATCGAGCGCGTCACGAACGACTTCGAGGGCCTGCGCTACAACACGGCGGTCGCGGCCCTGATGGAGCTGCTGAACGAGTTGTACGACTTCAAGGCTCAGCCCGGCTCGGCGTCGCCGTCGGACCTGTTCGCGGTGCGCGAGTCGGTCGAAGCCATGGTCCTGATGCTGGCGCCCTTCGCGCCGCACGTCGCGGAGGAGTTGTGGGAGGCGCTCGGCCACGAGGGCGGCATCCTGCGCAGCGGCGCGCGCTGGCCCGAGTTCGAGCAGGCGCTGGCGCGCAAGGACGAGGTCGAGATAGCCGTGCAGGTCAACGGCAGGCTGCGCGGCCGCGTCAACATCCCCGCCTCCGCCACCGAGGAGGAGACCCGCGCCGCCGCGCTCTCCGACGAACGCGTCCGCGCCTGGACCGAAGGCAAACAGATCGTCAAGACGGTCGTCGTCCCCGGCCGCCTGGTCAACGTGGTCGTGAAATAGATTGACGATTGGTTCATCGGCTCATTGACTCGTTTCTCGCTCGAAGCAATGAGCCGATGAACCGATGACTCAATCCCTCACCCCGTCGTGTGAACCGCTGCGGACTGTCTTCTCAGAGGTGAGCGCAGCATGAGCCAGGCGGAGGGGCCGACGACGAGGGCGATGCCTAAGATGACGAGCGGGCCGAACTGTCTCTTCCACAGTAGCAGGTCGAAGACGAGCGCGAAGACGATCTGCATCAGCCCGACGACCGAGACGCGCGAGGGGTTGCCCAACGCGAACGCCTTCGTCATCGCCAACTGCCCGACGGTCGCCGAGAGCCCGACGGCCAAGAGCAGCCCGAGCGTCATCCCGTCCTTCAAGACCGAATAGTCAACGCGCCCGCTCGACGCCAGCAGGAATGCGAGCGTGAAGACCGTCGCCACGCCCGAGAAATGCGTGACGACGGTGCGCGCGTCCACGCCGCTCAGGCGGTTGAGCCCGATCATCGAGACCGAGGTCGAGAGGGCGTTCGCGAGCGCGAGCCCCGCGGCCAGACGGTCGCCCGCCGCCGCCGGCCTCTGAATCAGAACAATCCCCGCCAGCCCCGTTCCCACCGCCACCCACACGGACGCCCGCGGCCTGTGCCCGAGCACCGGCCACGCCAGCAGCGTCACCCACAAAGGCACAGTGTTCGACAGCGTCAGCGAAGTCGAGACCGGCAGGTGCGTCAGCGCGTAGAAGGCGAAGAGCACGCCGAGGCTCCCGGCGACGCTGCGCATCCAGAGCACGGCCGGCCGGAAGAGTGCGAGCCGGACGCCGGACAGAAGCGAGAGCGTCAACGTGAAGACGAACGCGAGCGAGCTGCGTGCGACGGCGACGAGGTGCCAGTCGCAGCGCTCGCCCGCGAGGTGGCTGAACGCGCCCATCGACGCGAACGCGAGCGAGCTGAGAAGCATGAAGAGGTACGCGCGCCCGCCCTCGCCCTCCGCGTGCGTCGGCCCTTTGGGGGTTTCCATTCCGCACAGAAAGATACCAGCCGCCCCTTCCGCCTGTCAGCCGGACGCCGCCGAGATTTCGGCGGACGGGCCGTGGCATGTTGCTTGCGACTATAGACTGCACGAGGTGGAAAGTGACCGATTTCACTACAGGGTTCAATACACGGGAGGCATGCGGCAATGCGTAAAGTTCTGACATCATTCCTGTTCTCGCTGGCGCTCGCCGGGGGCGTCGCGGCGCAGGAGAGCAACGTGGACAAGGCCGTCGATCAGACGAAGGCGGCCGGACAAGAAGTGGGCGACAAGGCCGGGGACGTTAAGGACGCGACGGTCAAAGGCGCCAAGAAGGCCGGCAGCGAGACCAAGAAGGGCGCGGAGGAAGTCGGCGACAAGGCCGAGGATGTCGGCGGTAAGGCCGCTGATACGGCCGGCGACGTGAAGGACGCCACCGTCAAGGGCGCGAAGAAGGCCGGCCATGAGACGAAGAAGGGTGCAGAGAAAGTCGGCGACAAGACCGGCGACGCCGCTAAAAAGGTAGGCAACAAGGCCGAGGACGTGGGCGAGAAGACCGTCCACACTGGCAAGGCCGTCGGCGCTGAGGCCGCGGACAAGGCCGAAGACGTAGGCGACCAGACGGCCAAGGGCGCGAAGGTCGCCGCGCGCGAGACCAAGCAGGGCGCGAACGAGGTCGGCGACGCGACCAAGAAGGGCGCGAAGAAGAGCGGCAACTGGGTCAAGCGCACCTGGCGCAAGATTTTCTAAAGCGGTCTCTCCGCTTGTTGAGTTAATCCTTAAACGTAGAGGGGCGGGCCTGTGTGGCCCGCCCCTCTACGTTTGCACGGTGTTCCGAAACCCGACTCAGCGCGCCGTGCCGACGCGGCCGTTGGAGCGCAGACCCATCAGGCGCGCGGGGAACTCGCCGAAGTCCTCGACGACCCAGTTGTTGTCGCCTTCCAGTTTGACCTTCGCCGAGGGGATGAAAGTCCCCTCCCCGCGGCCCCGTGCGTCGAGGTAAATCTCCGCGTAGCCGAAGCGGTAGTCCGCCGAGCGCGTCCCGTAACGCAGCTCGAAGATGGCCACGTTACGCTCGTAGAGCACGGTCAGCTTCGTCC
Source organism: uncultured Acidobacteriota bacterium (assembly GCA_963726735.1). Taxonomy (GTDB): domain Bacteria; phylum Acidobacteriota; class Blastocatellia; order Pyrinomonadales; family Pyrinomonadaceae; genus QHXN01. The sequence goes on along the minus strand of CAVSDM010000008.1, from coordinate 7,214 downwards.
CGCCCTCCGCGGTCGGCGTCGCGATGACCGCGTTCGCCGTCACGCCCACGTTGTTACCGACGGCGACGCGCCCCGCCTTGAGCTTCGAGAGCACACGCATCAGCTCGTCCTGCCCGCCCGAGCGCAGAGCTTGGTTTAACTGCTGCACGTCGTCCGGCGAGGTGTAGTTGTTGACGGTGAGCGTGAACGGACGGTTGAGCCCCGCCCGCCGCCCGCCGATGCCGATGACCTGCCCCTGCACGGTCTGCCTCGACTGCGCCGGCACCGGCGCCGCGGACGCCGCGACGAGGCAGAGCACGCCCAACAAAATTACTGCTCTTCTCTTTCTCATATTCCCCTCCCTTGATTCGCTGATTCGGTGAATTATACGGCAACGGGCGGGCCGGAGTCCGTTCGCGTCCGCACGTTGCACCTTCACCTGCCCGCGCGCGCCGACGCCTGCGGGTAACTCGGCTCGATGTCCACGGGCACGTCCTTCAGGCGTTCGAGCGCGCCCTGCATCTCGGGGCGGACGACGCCGTACTTGTCGAGCATCGCCTTCGCACTGTCGTACGAGCCCTCGGCTTCGAGCGTCAGGAGGTCGTGCGTCAGCTTGCGCACGGCCTCCTTGATGCGCGCGTGATCGACGGAGAACGTCCTGGTCCCGGGGTTGTACTTGAACGCGCCCTCGTCCGTCAGATAGTTGAACTGTAAGGCGATGCCCTTGCCGTGCGCCTCCTTGATGCCGAAGCGCACCGAGCGGAAGGCGCTCGCCAGAAACGTCGTGTAGAGCGTCCGCTCGAACGACTTGTCGAGCACGCCCTTGTCGATCAGGTACTGCATCGCCCACAGCCCCGTAATGTCCGCTTTCGCCTCCTCGATGGCCGAGTAGTTGTCCTTCAGCTCCTTGCGCACGCTCGTCTCGCGGCCTCCGACCGTGATGGTGTGCGGCCCGAGCCCGTGCATCAGCTCGTGCGCGAGGACGTGCGTGAAGAACGCCTCGAACGAGACGTTGCGCTGGTCGGCGGCCGAGAGCACGACGCGCGAGATGGGCACGAGCGTCTTGTCGAACTTCGCCTGCTGCACGTTCTTGAGCATGACGCGCTTCGAGCCCTTCTCCTTGACGACCTTCTCGTCGTTCGGCAGGTTGAAGGCCGCCGTCTGCACGCCCGAGTTGCCCTCGCCCGACGAGTAGACGACGTTGACGACGCGGATGGGCGCGGCCGCGCCGAGCTTCGGGTTGCGGTAGCGCGCTTCGATGGGCAGGTTGTTCTCAAGCTCCTGCAACAGGCCACCGAACTTCACCAGCTTCTCCGACTCGACCTTGTCGCGCAGCGTGATGTAAGCCTCGAAGGCCGCCTTGTAGCCGAAGAGGCCGTCGGAGTAGGTCTCGTACGGCCCGATGGTCACGTCAATCGGCGCGTCCAAATCCATCCACGCCACGTCCGACTCGTAATAGTCGTCGCTGAGAAACGCGTCGGCGCGCTTCGAGAGGAAGTTCTTGAGCGTCGCGTTCGTCGTCAGCCCTGCGGCCTCGCGCAGAAGCGTCGCGGCCGGGACGAGGAACTCGCGGTACTCCTGACTGTAGGGCACGAGCTTGAACTTGCCCGCCGCGTCGCGCCGGACGGCCCAGAAGAAGCCCGTGGCCTTCTGCTTCTCCGTCTCGGGGAGCGTGGCGACCCACGACTCGAACTCCTGTTTCGTCATCTCGTCGGGGTAGTGCGCGGCCGTCGCCGGCTTCTCGTGCGGCACGCCGGGCAGGAAGGCGATGTTCTCGTCGAGCTGCGACCAGGGGCCGTCGTTGATGTTGAAGTAGTGCAGGCGCGCGCGGCCGAGCGGCGTCTTGTCGGCTTCGAGCCGGCTCTTCAACGCGACGTTGCCGCTCCAGACCTGGCGCAGGAAGAGCGGGTCGAAGAGGCGCGCGGCCTCGACGATCTTGGCGAGCGCGCGGCGGTCGCCCGCCGACAGTTGCGACGCGTCGGCCGTGACGACCGTCGGCGCGAAGCGACGTATCTTCGCGTTCAGCTCCGTCAGCTCGCCCGATTCCGCCCCGTCCTTCTTCTGCCCCGCGGCCAGCGTCGGCAGCAGCACACACAGCGCCGTCAACAGCGCGCAAACCTTCAGCGTCACTCTCATCCTAAGTGCTTCCTCTCTCGATACGTGTCTACGTTTTGAACCATGCCGGATGGCTCTATCATACGCCAACGGAAGGCGCGCGCAAGTCGCTATAGACCGCCGCCGGGCAAAAGAAAAGGGCGGAGCCGAAGCCCCGCCCGATCCCTTAAACGTTCTTCCGATAACTCGTACTACTTGCGGTTGGCCTTCGTCTCGCGCGCCTCGGTCTTGGTGGTGAGCGTGACGCCGCCCGCGCCGCTCTGCGCGTAGCGCGCGCCGATGGTGCGGACGTAGTTCTGCGTCTCGGCGTAGGGCGGGACGCGGCGGCCGTACTTCATCACGGCGCCCTCGCCCGCGTTGTAGCCCGCGAGCGCGAGGTCAACGCGGCCGCCGAACAGGCGCAGCAGGTTCGCGAGATAGCGCGTGCCGCCCATGATCGACTGCGCGGGGTCGTAAGGGTTCGTCACGCCGTAGCGCGCGGCCGTCCCCGGCATCAACTGCATGAGCCCCATCGCGCCGACCGGGCTCGTGGCGCCCGTGCGGAAGCCCGACTCCTGCCGGATGACGCAGTAGATGAGGTAAGGGTCAACGCCGTAGCGCTGTCCGTTCAGACGAATCAGGTTGTCGATGCCCTTGTTGCCGGTCGTCCAGGCCACGTCCGTGCGCACGTTGACAGAGGGCGCGGCCGTGAAAGTCTCGATGGGCTTGCGCGCCGCGGCGATAGTCTCGTCGGCCTTCGCGATCTCGGCGCGCATCTCCTCGACACGGGCGCGGGCGTCGGCGATATCGGTCCCGCTCGCCTCGTACTCCTTGCGCGAGATGAGGCCGTCCGTGTAGAGGCCCTTGAGCGTCTCCTGCTTCTCGGTCGCCTTCTGGAGGTTCGACTCGTAGGTTTTGGAGAGTTCGACGAGGCTGGTGCGGTACTCCTCGGCCGACTTGATGAACTCCTGCCGGAACTTCTGCAAGTCGCTCACGGGGTCGGCCTGCGCGGACCCGGCGGCCGTCTTCGACGCCTTCGCGGACTTCGACTTAGCCTGAGCGCTCGCGGCCGTGACGGAGGCGAAGACGAAGAGGGACGCAAGGAGGAACTGGGGAACGAGCTTTTTCATCAATTTCAACCGGGTCAATAAATCCAAATAAAAAGGCACTCGCGGTGCCGAATAATTCCGTCGGGACTCTGTACGCGGGCCGTCCCTTTTTGGTTCAGGTCTTTCTCTGCAAATCTCAAGCGGGGGGGCTAAATCGTTGCAGGTTAAGATGTTTCCCCTCCCCCTTTAGTTGCCCGCGTGGAGTCTTCCCCGCCCCGTTCGTTTCTCCTCTTTTCTGTTGTAAGGTAGCAGCGCGGCCGCGGTTTCGGGACATCTTACAACTGTCCGCCGCCGCCAAATTGACCGATGTTCAAGACGACGACTCTCATCACGCTGCTTTTCATCCTCTGCGCCGCGGACGCGCGCGCGCAGTGGAGCGGACAAAACTCGGGTACGAACGTGCGCCTGCGCGGCGTGAGCGCCGTCAACGGCAGGGTCGCTTGGGCGAGCGGCGCCGGCGGCACGTACGCGCGGACGTTGGACGGCGGGCGGACCTGGCAGACGGGGCAGGTGCCCGGCGCGGCCGAACTCGACTTCCGAGACGTGGACGCCTTCGACGCCGACACGGCCTATCTTCTCGCCATCGGCGAGGGCGAGCGCTCAAGGATTTATAAGACGACCGACGGCGGCCGCAACTGGTCGCTACAGTTTCAGAACCGGCGCGACGGCGCCTTCTACGACTGCATGGCCTTCTGGGACGCAAGCCGCGGCATCGCCATGAGCGACCCCGTGGACGGCCGCTTCCTCGTCGTCAAGACCGAGGACGGCGGGCGGACATGGAACGAGGTTGACCCGGCGGGGATGCCGCGCGCGCTCGAAGGCGAGGGCGGTTTCGCGGCCAGTGGGACGTGCGTCGCGGTCGAGGGGCGCGCGCACGCATGGTTCGGGACGGGTGGCCCCGCGGGGCCGCGCGTGTTCCGCACGGACGACGGCGGCCGGACGTGGCGGGCCGCGCCCGCGCCCCTCGCGAGCGGCAAGTCGGCGGGCGTCTTCTCGCTCGACTTCCGGAACGGCCGCGCGGGGGTGGCCGTGGGCGGCGACTACACGAAGGAGCGGAATTCAGAAGGGAGCGCCGCCGTGACCAACGACGGCGGCCGGACGTGGCGCGCGCTCGGCGCGGGCGAACGCCCCGGCGGCTACAGGTCTTGCGTCGCGTACGTGCCCGGGACTTCGGGGCGCAAGCTCGTGGCCGTCGGGCCTACGGGGTCGGACTACTCTCTGGACGGAGGCCGCACCTGGCGACAGCTCGGCGACGGAGGATTCCACGCCTTAAGCATCGCGCCGCAGGGCGACGCGGGGTGGGCGGTCGGCGAGAACGGCCGCGTCGCGCGTCTCGACTCTCCTTCTAAGCTCGGCCGCTTCCGGCGCGGGCGTTGACGGCCGCGCCCGGCCGTGTCTATGCGATGACTGAACAGATGACTGAGTTCTCAAGTTTCGTGACAACGTTGCGGTCGCGCGTCGGCGCGGGCGGCCTCGGCGTGTTCGAGTCGATTGAAGACGGCGCGGCGGCGGACGGTTCGCTGCGGCAGGCGGCGGTGGCGCTTGTGCTGCGGGAGGGGTTGGAGGGGCCGGAGCTGCTCGTCATCAAGCGCTCGGAGGCGGAGCACGACCACTGGTCGGGACACATGGCCCTGCCGGGCGGGCGCGCGGAGCCCGAGGACGAGAGCCTTCTGGCGACGGCCGCGCGCGAGACGTTCGAGGAGGTCGGGCTCGACCTCGGCGCGGGCGGCGAGGCGATTGCGCGGCTCGGCACCGTCAAGCCGCAGAGCCCGTATGCGCCGCGCATCTGGGTGACGCCGTTCGTCTTCGTCGCGCCGGAGGAGTACCACGCGACGGCCGGGTCGAAGGAGCTTCTGTTGAGCGGAGAGGTCGCCGTTGCCCTCTGGGTTCCGATTGACGAGTTGAAGAGGGGCGGGCGCTCGGCCGTCTTCCGCATGGCCTTCGCGGGCGTCGAGCGCGAGTGGCCGGCCTACCCCTCCGAGCACGGCCCGATCTGGGGCATCACCGAGAGGATTCTGACCGAGTTCCTCTCGCTGTTAGACTGACGGTTGAAAGTCGTCGGGTTCATAACATGAGCAATACCATGCGAGTCTTGAAGGGCCTTTTACTTCTGGCGCTCTGCCCCGTGCTGGCGGGCGCGGCCGAGCCGTGGTCAACGAAGCTCGACGCGGGCGTGCGCTTCTACCAGACGACCGACGTGGGCGTGCTCGTCGTCGGCACGGAGAAGTCGCTCTACGGCGTGGAGGCGGAGTCGGGCGACGTGCTGTGGCGGCGCAAGGACGTGCGTCTGGACGAGACGGACGTGTCGGCGGTGCCGGGGACGGACGTGCTGCTCGTCACGCTTGAGAGCGGGAGCAAGACGCGGCTCGAAGCGCTCGACATCGTGACGGGCAACGCGCTCTGGCGCAGCGACAAGGTGCGCGGCGCGGTGATGCAGACGGCCTTCGAGCCGAACGCAGGGATGCTCGCGGCCGTCTTCGTGCGCGACGCGAAGTCGAAGCCGCGCGAGGGCTTCAAGCGCAAGCCGGAGCTGCACGTCTTCGACCTCGCCACGGGCGAGGAGCTTTGGAAGCGCGAGCTTGAGGGCGAGGTCGAGATGATGCCCGTCGCGTGGGGCGACGATAAGGATAAAGACGTTCCCTACACGCTCGACAACTACCGGCCGCCCGCGTTCCTCGACGGCCGTCTGTATCTCTTTTATGAAGGCTTGACTTCGCTCGACGCGCGGACGGGCAAGGAGCGGCGGCGCGAGAAGTTCAAGGTCAACGAGGACGGGCTCGCGCTCACCGAGTCGGACCCGGTGGCCGACGAGGGCTACGTCTACGTCTCCGGACGCGGGCGCGTGCGCGCCATCTCGCGTGCGGACGGAGAGGTCAAGTGGGAGTCGAAGGATTTGGGTTCGACGCCGGAGCTTGTGCTCGCGGGCGGGACGCTCTACGCGAGGACGGGCGGGCAGTTCACGCGGCTCGAAGACGGGGAGACGGTCGCGCGCGGCCCTTACGGCGTGAGCGCCATCGACCCAACGAATGGCAAGACCCTCTGGCGCTACAAGGGCGCGGACAAGGGCTTGACGAACTTCGCCGTGCCGAACGCGGGCACGGTGGCCGTCGCCGACCGCGACGACCTCATCCTGCTCGACGCGGCGACGGGCAAGCGGCGTCTGAAGGTCTCGCACAACGTCGAGGCCGCGGCCTTCCTGCTCCTGAACGAGCGCGGCGAGTTGGTGTTGGGGGGTAAGAACGAGTTGGCCGCGTTCGACGGCAACGGGGCGACGCCGCTCTGGCGCGAGCGTCACGAGCCGCCGGGAAGGGGCTTGCTGCGCACGGTGGCGGCGGTGGCGGCGCGCGCGGCGTCACTGTATTTCAGGTACGGCGGCGCGGCCTCGACGGTCTTCCGCGGCGCGCGCATCGCGGGCGCGCTGGCGGGGCTGCGCTCGTCGGGGCTGGCCGCGCACGTGACGCTCGCGGACTTGACGAGCCTCGCCTCCGACTACACGCGCAACTACGCGCGCCAGTACGCGGCCGACCGGCTCTCGACCTACGGCGTGCTCTCGCGCGTGCGGCGCGGAGTTTCGGCCCCGGCGAACGTGAACATCCGCCCGAGGGTCTCGACGCCCTCGGCCGGCGACGTGTCGGAGCGCCTGCTCGACCGGCTCGACCCCGCGAGCCAGCTCACGCGCCTCTCGCGCTTCCTGATGCGGACGCGCCGGCTCGCGGCCCTGCGCGGGCGTTGGATGTACTTCTACAGTTCTTTACAAGGCGGCGGGCGCGGGCTCGTCGGCGTGGACGTGGAGACGGGGCGCGCCTCGCGCGAGGTGCGTCTCTCAGACCCGGACGAGCGCTTCATCAGCGACGAGGCCGCCGGCCTGCTCTACGTCTCACGGGGCGACCGCCTCGTCGCGCACCGCCTGACCGAGAGCTATTGATAAGTAGTCAGTAGTCAGTAAAAAAACAGGCGGCGCGTCTTAACCTTTTAGGCTGGACGCGCCGCTTTGTCGCTTTGTATTTCTGCTGGCTACTGACTGCTTCTCCC
>CAVSDM010000007.1:0-2565087 GCA_963726735.1 uncultured Acidobacteriota bacterium | reverse complement strand
GACGAGTTGTTCCAAGTCCTTCGGGACGAAGTTTTGCGCGGCGGAAGCCTGCTGCAACGAGCCGCCGTCGCCGACGAAGAGGACGAGTTGACCGAGTGGCACATCGGACGGAATTTTGACCGGGATGCGCTGGACAAACTGCTTGCCCGATTCAGTGCGGACGTAGGCTTGAACTTCGACGGTTTCGCCGCGCCCGACTTCCGTGCGGTCGAGTGCGATGCGGTCGAGCGTCGCCCATCTGTCGGCCTTCGACGAGTCGATGTCGAGGGTGACGCTGCGAAGTCTACGCCGTCGAAGCCGCTCGACATCAACGCACCGACCGGCGCGGCGATTGACCCTGCCGCCGACGATGCCGCGCTTATCGAGAAACGTCGTTCCAGACGAATCGGTTCCTGTCCCTTCACTTCGATTTGCCGCGGACGCTGACGGTCGAATCGCCGAGGTTGCGCTCGGTCGAAGCGATCGTGCTGTAGATCGTGATGTTTAAGAGGAGCGGTGTCAGGAATTCGTCGTTGGCGACTTTGTAGCGGAATTTCTCGATGTGGTCGCGGCTGGTGTGCAGGTTATCGTGACGGGCACCATCTTGGGCGCGTGTCTGAGTTGGCCGTAGATGCCGGTCGAACGATCCTGCGAAATGGAGCCGACCATCGCCCCGGGGACCCAGAGCTTGAAGGAGTTCATCGTGTTCGGAATCACCGTCACGACGGAGGATTCGGACATCGGCATGTCTGCCGAGCCGAGGCCGAGGAACGGGTGTCCGAAGGCGTAGATGCGGTCGCCGTCGCGGTGCGTGACCGTGCCCGCCGCCGCGATTGAATAGTCGCCGCGCACGAGTTGCACCCTCACGGACGTGCCGGGCGCAAGCGTCTTGTCCGTGACCGGCGCGAGCGGCGTGATGGGCGACGAGCCACCGATGCCGGAAACCGGAAGGAGGCCCTTCGCTTGAAGTTGCGGCGAGAACCGCGAGAGCGCGTCAGCCGAGATGCCGTTGAAGGTGAGCGGCGTGGCAATCGGGACGAGTTGCTGTCCGAGCAGCGCGACGAGCGGCGATCCCGCCGCCACCGGCGCGACGAATTGCCGCCGGAGAGCGGCCATTTCGGCCAGTCGACTTCCAGTCGGTCGCGGCGAGTTGCGAGTAAGAAACGGTGCGCGGCTCACGCCCGCGTGATCGCTCCCCTCGATGCGGCTTGCCCGCGCTCGAAGATTTCGATCATCTGCCGGATGGGCGTGATGCCGGCGATGGGTTCTTTGGCGAAGGGGAAGGCGTAGGCGATGGCTCCGACGAGTTTGCCGTCGATGTAGACGGGCGAGCCGGACATCCCGGCGAAGACGCTCGTGCGCGCGACCTTCGCGCCGATTAAACTCGCGATGATCACTGACTGGCGCGGCGCGGGATAGCCCGGCAGCACGCCGAGTACTTCGACGCCGAACTCTTCCGGCTCCGCCCCTGCAAAGACCGTGCGCGCGACGCCCTTCTGCCCCGCGCGCACATCTTCGAGCGGGTAGTAGTTCGACCCTTGCGCGCGGGAGTCGGGACTCGTGCCCTGCGCCAGACCGGTACGCCGAGCGCGAGAAGAGCGCGAACAGCACGACGGCGTGTCTTCTCATCAAGTTACCTCTGGGGACGGCCGAAAGTTTTACTGTCGACGGTCGGCGTTCGACTTCACCCGAACACCTGTCGAAGGGGGTACGAGAAAGGAGCCCCGCGCTTGCCGACTATAACTGCGCCTTTCTCAAAGGGTCAAGCCACATCTTGTCCCAACAAGGATGTGGGCCGACACGTCCGGAGTTGCTTGGGTTAAATCCTTAATGGCATACTTTTCCCGCGCGCCGTTTGCCGCCGCCCGCGCGGCGCGTGATACCTTCCGCGCCCGTCCGGGACTTTAGACGATTCTTATGACCGACACCGAAGGTTTCATTCTCGCGGGCGGGCCTTCGAGCCGCATGGGCGAGGACAAATCCCGCCTGAGGCTGGGCGGGCGGACGTTCGTCGAGACGACGGCCGCGGCCTTGCGGGCCGTCGCGGCGCGCGTGAGCGTCGTGAGCTCTCGGGCGGGCGCGGAGTCGCACGGGCTTTCGGTCGTAGAGGACGTACACGGGGCTCGGCGCGTTGGGCGGGCTGCACGCGGCGCTGAACGCGTGCCGGGCGCCGTGGGCCGCGGTGGTCCCCTGCGACCTCCCTTTCGTCACGGGTGAGCTGTTCGCGCGCCTCGCATCTATGCGCGGGGACGGAGTCGAGGACGCGGTCGCGCCCGTGCAGGAGGACGGGCGGCTGCAGCCGCTTTGCGCCCTGTACGCGCGCGCGCGCTGTCTTGAACAGGCCGAGCGTATCATTCGCGAGGGCGAGCTGCGGCCGCGCGTTCTGCTCCGGGCGGTGCGGACGCGCTGGGTTCGCTTTCGAAGAGCTTCCAGACCTCGAGGGCTCGGAGCGCTTCTTCGACAACGTCAACACCCCGACCGACCTTGAAGGGTAGACCAAGCGCGTGTAGCGGGAACCCAAAGTAGCCTCTAGCCTTTAACCCTTCGGCTTTGTACAATGGAGGTACCATGCCTCCTCGACGTAGAACAGGCCGGAAAGCCTCTAACGACGCTGCTCCCCATCCTCCTGTTGCTCGTTCTCGCCCTCGTCGGCCTGACCGCCTGGCTGGTCTATTCGGCGACGCGCCCGCCGCAGCGCTCACACCTCGTCACCCCCGAGCACTTCCTGCGCACCTCTCCGACCGCGGCCTCAGATCGACGGAAGAGACCTGGGCGAACCGCGACGGCACGCAGGCGCGCGGCTGGCTCGTGCGCGGCGCGGAAGGGTCGCCCGCCATCCTTCTGCTCCACGGCTACGGCGCCGACCGCTCCTGGCTCCTGAACTTCGGCGTGAAGCTCAACGAGACGACGAACATGACGGTGCTTCTGCCCGACATGCGCGGCCACGGTCAGAACCCGCCCGTCGCTGCCACGGGCTTCGGCACGGTCGAGTCGGACGACGCGCTCGCCGCGCTTGAATTCCTGCGCGGGCTCAAGTCCCCGCAGGGGCGCGCGCTGGTCGGCGGAGCCGTCGGCGTCTACGGCGTCGAGTTGGGGGCCTACGCGGCGCTCGCGGCGGCGCGACACGACAAGGCCGTGCGGGCAATCACACTCGACTCCGTGCCCGACGACGCGGACGACATTCTGGCCGGGCCGTCCGCGACCGCACGGGCTTCGACAACCGCCTGCTGCAAGCGTTCGCGCGGCTCGGCACGCGCCTCTACTTCGCGGGCCGCTACAAGACCGAGTCGGCCTGCACGGTCGCCGAAGTCGCTCGGCGACCGGCAAGTCCTGCTGCTCTCGGGCGACGGCGCGGGGAGTCTGAAACAGACGACCGAGACTCTCGCCAACTGCTTCCCCTCACGCGCGAACGTCGAGACGCACACAGACCTCCCGCTCACCGGCATCACCCTCGCCTCCGCCTCGCCCGAACAGGACGAAGCCTACGACCGCCGCGTCATCGAGTTCTTCGACCGAACACGTTGAAATAGAGGTCAGTACCAGAAGCGGTGGCGCGTCCTAAGCACTTCGGAACTTGTGCTTCACCGCGCACCCGCGACTACTCTGTCTACTCTCTATTTCGTTCTTACATGCACGAGGGCGTTGGGGTCGTTGTAGGCGACGCGTTTGGACTCGAGTCGCGGGGTCTTCGAGAGTTGATGTTCTTCTTTGCATGGGACGATGACGAGCGCCGCGCCCCCTTGCTCGCGCGCGAACTCGGCGACCTCGCTCGCGCCTTCCAGCTTCAGTGGCTCGCCGTTCGCGTCGTAGGCGAGACGCCCGGCGGCGTAGAACTCCGACGTGCGCTCGACCGTGTGAAGCTTGACGACCGGCACGCTCCGAAGCCCTGCGCGGCCGCCTCGTTGAAAAGCGGGGCCGACCGTCTCCCTCCGCGTCACGCGCCCGAGCACGCCGCACGCGACTATGAGCACGACCGTCAAAAGCGTCGCGCCGACGACCGAGACGGCGCAAAGCTCCCGCCTCCTCGTTAAGAGGAGCGCGACGAGCCCCGCGAACGCCGCGGGCAACGAACGCGACGGCACATAGACTTCGGCGAGAGCCCGCGCACAGCTCGCCCGCGCCCGCCGACGTTAAAGAAGAGAAAGCACGCCCCCGGCCGCGAAACAGCAGCGCCAGCAGCGCCCGTCAGCCGCATCGCAGCAGACCGCCGCGCCGCGCAGGTATCGGTGCAGGCCGTCGCCCGCCAGCATCGCCGCGCCCGGTATCGCGGGCAGCACGTAGCCCGGCAGCTTCGACCCCGAAGCCGAGAAGAAGAGCACGGGCACGACGAGCCACGCGAGCGCCAGCACGCGCAGTTTGCTCGCCGCGTCCTCCGCGCGCGGGTTCTCCCCACGGCCCCCGCTATCGCCGCCGACGAGAAACGCCGTCCACGGCAGCGCGAGCCCCAGCGTCACCGGCAGATAGAACCAGAACGGCTGCGGGTGGTGATACTTGTTCGAGACGTAGCGCGCGAAGTGGTGCTGCACGAAGAACTCGTCCACGAACGACTGCCCGTGCCGCACGATAACCGGCCCGTACCACGTCGCCGCCGACCATCAGCGCGAGCAGCACGCCCCACGAGCACGCCGAGCCGTAAGAGCCCCGGCCAACGCCTCCGCAGAACGTAGTAGACGACGACGACCGCCGCCCGGGATGACCGACGCCCACCAGCCCCTTCGCCAGCAGCGACGCGCCGACGAAGCAAGTAGAAACCCACGAGCCACGTCCTGCGCCCGGCGCCGCGCTCGACCTCCGAGCAGTAGAAGCACGCGAGCGCGCCCGTCACCGTCGTCGTCAGAATCGTGTCGAAGCTCGACGCGCGCGCGAAGACGAGTAGCCCCAGCGTCGAAGCCGCGACGGCCGCGCACATGACGCCGAAGCCGCGCATACTCCTCGCCCGACTCGAACTCCGCGCGCCGCGCCGCCCAGCCCGCCAGCAGCACCGTCAGCACCCCCGCGAGCGCCGAGCCCAGCCGCGCCGCGAACTCCGTCACGCCGAACAGCCCGTACGCGACCTCCATCAGCCAGTAGAGCAGCGCGGGCTTCTCGAACCACGTGTGGCCGCCGAGCGTCGGCGTCACCCAGTCGCCGCGCGCGAACATCTCGCGCGCCACCTGCGCGTACCGCGGCTCGTCCGGCCCCATCAGCGGCACCGCCCCGAGCCCGTAGAAGTAGGCCGCGCAGACCGCCAGAACAGCACGACCCACGCGCGCTTTGCAAGCAGGAAACGTTGCAAGTATAGTCTCCGAAAAAAGCGGTCAGCGGTCAGCTGTCAGCATAGCCAGATGCTCTTGTATCAATCCCGACGAGTATCATTCATTGTCAGCCGCGTCAGTTCAACCGACGCCCGCCGCTCGCGCATATTCGACTTCGGCGCTGAAAGCTGAATTGCCGAGCGACGTACTGGAGGAACCTTTGACCACTTCGCACCGCCGTCGTCGGCGTCGGCCACCTGGGCCGGCAGCACGCGCGCATCCACGCGGCGCTGGCCGCCGAGGGCAAGTCCGAGTTCGTCGCCGCCTGCGACACCGACGAGAAGACCGCGCGCGGCGTAGCCGACGAGCGCGGCGTGCGCTGGACTTCAGACTGGCGCACTCTCGTCGGCGAGGTGGACGCCGTGAGCCTTGCGACGCCGACCGAGTCGCACGCCGAGATCGCCTGCGCGCTGCTTGAGGCGGGCGTCCACGTCCTCGTCGAGAAGCCCATCTCGCGCACGCTCGAAGAGGCCGACCGAATGATCGAAGCGGCCGCGCGCGGCGGCGCGACGCTGATGGTCGGGCACCTCGAACGCTTCAACCCGGCGCTCGTCGCCCTCAAGCCGCACGTCCGCGACCCCGTCTACTTCGAGATACACCGCGTCGGGCAGTTCACCGCGCGCTCGCTCGATATCGATGTCGTGCTCGACCTGATGATTCACGACCTCGACATCGTGCTCTGGCTCGTCGGCCACGACGTCGAGGTGACGGACGTGCGCGGCGTGGGCCTGCCCGTCCTGACGAACCGCGTGGACGCCGCCAACGCGCGCATCGAGTTCGCGACGGGCGCCGTCGCCAACATCACCGCCTCGCGCGTCGGCACCGAGAAGATTCGCAAGATGCGCTTCTTCCAACCGCACGACTACATCGCCGTCGATTACGCCACCCGTTACGCCTCCATCAGCAGCCTCGCGCCGCCCAGTTCCACGGGGTCGTGGCCCGGCGTGCAGGTCAGGAACCTCGACATCATTGACGTGGAGCCGCTGCGCACGGAGATCGAGCTTTTCCTCGAAGCCGCGCGCGAAGGGGCGCCCGCGCCCGTCACCGGGCGAGGAGGGGCGCCGGGCGCTCGCGCTCGCCGAACGGCTCCTCGCGCGCATCCACGAGCACCCCATCATCGCCGGCATGAAGATGCAGTTTTGATGACAGCCACCGACCTCGCCCCTTCCGAACCAATCTCAGACATGCTCGCCGAGCGCATCGCGGCGGGAGACTTCCCTTCGGCCGTCTACGTCGTCGCCGAGGCGGGACGCGTGCGCTTCGCCGACGCGCTGGGCGAAGCCGTGCGCGAGCCGGAGATTCGGGCGGCGACGTTCGACACCATCTACGACCTCGCCTCTCTGACGAAGCCGCTGGTGACGGGGATGCTTTTGGCTCTGCTCGTCGAGCGCGGCGCGGTCGGACTGGACGCGCCGGTCTCGGAATACCTTTCCGAGTTCGGCGCGGGCGACAAGCGAGCCGATCACTGTCCGGCACCTGCTCACGCACACGTCGGGTCTGCCGGCGTGGCAGCCGCTCTACCTCTCGGCGGGCGGCCGCCCCGACCGCGTGCTCGATACCATCGCCGCGCAGCCGCTCGAACGTGCGCCGGGCGAGCGCGTCGTCTACAGCGACCTCGGCTTCATCACGCTCGGGCTCCTCGCGCAGCGCGTGACGAACACACAGCTCGCCGACCTCGCCCGCCGCGAAATCTTCGGGCCGCTCGAACTCAAGCGCACCTTCTTCAACCCCGCCGAGGCGATTCAGACCGAAGTCGCCGCGTGCGAGTCGGGCGGGAACTCGTACGAGCGCGGCATGTGCGAGACGCACGCGGGAGCGGACGCGGCGCGTTGGCGCGAGCGGACGATCTGGGGCGAGGTGCACGACGGCAACGCCTATTTTCTCGGCGGCGCGGCGGGTCACGCGGGGCTCTTCTCCGACGCGCGCGAGACCTTGAGGCTGGCCTCGCAGTTTCTAACGGGCACGACCCGCCTGCTCAAACCCGAGACCTGCCGTCTCTTCCGCACGAACATGACCGAAGGGCTCGAACGAGGCGCGCTCCTTCGCGTGGCAGCTCGCGGCGACGCCCGAGTCCACGGCCGGGCCGCGTCTCCCTCCGGAAGCCTTCGGGCACCTCGGGTTCACCGGCACGAGTTGCTGGCTCGACCCGACGACGGGGCGCGTCTTCATTCTTCTCACCAACCGCACGCACGCGCGCGCGCTCCCCTTCGTCAACATCAACGGCGTGCGCCGGCGCTTTCACGCCCTCGCCGTCGAAGCGTTGGAGGGGCGATGAATCCGGGCCGCATTGTAGTTTCAACACAGAGACACAGCTTTACAAGATACTAAGACAGCAAGCCGTGTCTCTGTGTCTCTGTGGTTAATACGCGGTGTCTATTGTAGAATCCACCCGCGCGCTCCCCTCCAAACACGGCGCGGTTGACGTGAGCAAGAGACCCTGATGCGTTCCTCCTTCGAGAGAATTTTTACCGCGGCACTGCTCGCCTGCGCACTCGTCTCGCCGACCCTCATCATCAAGGCACAGGACGGGCAGCCCGCGACGAGGCCGCGCCGCGCGACCGCGCCCGCATGGCCGACGACCTCGACGAGCGAGCCCTTGACCGTGCCCGAGGTCGAGCCCGAGATAGTCCGCCTGACGAAAGAGCCCGTCGTCCGCATCGGGCTCGCCACGAGCGCGCGCAGCGTCAACGTCTCGACGACCGGCACAGTGCTCAACGCCACCGGCGCCGGTGAACAACCGCTCCCGCTCGAACTCTCCCGCGTGCGCATCGAGCCGCGCGCCTACCCCGCGCTCGACACACCCTTGCCGGAAGAGGCGGGCGGAGTCCAGACCGCATCAACCTCATCGAACAGGTCCCGGCCCGAGCCCGCCGCCGCCGCTAAGTCGAACACGTCCGCGCCGCTCAAGGCGACGAAGGCCGACCGCGAGTCGGGAGGCGGCGTGCGCCTGACTTCGCGCGCGTCCGCACCTGTGCGCGGCGAAGCGCTCTACGCGCCGGGCTCTGCGCAACCCCTGCTCGACCTGCGCGCGCCAATCGTCTTCGCGCCCGAGGACGCGGAGCTGCACCCCGTCCGCTACAACGAGAAACCCTACCGCGGCCGGCTCGAAGTCTTCGCGAACACGAAGGGGACGCTGACGGTCGTCAACGTCATCCCGCTCGAAGACTACGTGCGCGGCGTCGTGCCGAACGAGCTTTCGCCCGGCGGCTGGCCGGAGCTTGAGGCTTTGAAGGCGCAGGCCGTCGCGGCGCGCACCTACGCCGTGAGCAACCTCGGACGCTTCGCCGCCGATGGCTACGACCTCACGCCCGACACGCGCTCGCAGGTCTACGGCGGGCGCTCGACCGAACACCCTCTGACCGACCGCGCCGTGAGCGAGACGCGCGGCCGCATCCTCACGTACAAGGGCGCGCCCGTGAACGCCCTCTACACCTCGACCTGCGGCGGTCGCACGGAGGACGGCGAGAACATCTTCGGCGGCGCGCCCGTCCCATACCTCCGCGGCCGCGAGTGCGCGCTCGAAGCCGCGCACCACTTCGCCTCGCTTGAGGTGCGCACGACGCGCGAGCCCGCCGCCGTCAAGTCGGCCGAGCACCGGACGAGCGCGCGCGACGCGGCGCTGCTCGCCGTCCACGGCTTCAACCTGCCCGCGCGCCTGAGCGACGAGTGGCTCGCGTCAAACGTAACGGCAGAAGAAGTCCGAGACGGCCTGTTCCGCGTCGCCGCGCTCGCGCGACAGGCGGCGCCGAACGTGGGCGCAGACGCGACGCGGCCCGCGGGCTTCGCCACGGCGCTCGCGGCCGCGCTCGACGGCGAGAGCCGCGGCGCGACGCTCCTGAACAGCGCGGACGTTCAATACCTGCTCGCCTTCCGCGACGCCGACGAAGTCCCGCAGCAGAACCGCGCCGACGTGGCCGCGTTGCTGCGCGAAGGCCACCTCGCGCTCCTGCCCGACGGGACGCTCCGCCCGCGGCAACCTCTCACGCGCGCGCGCGCCTTCGCCTCGCTCGCGCACGCGCTTGAGGCGCGCGGCCTTCTGCGCATACAGAGGGCGACGGCGCGCGTCGGCACGAACAACGCGCTCACGTTCCGCCCCGCCTCCGGCAAGGATTTGAGCTTGACGTTGAGGCCGGACGCGTATCTCTTTCGCGCCTTCGGCGAGACTTTATTTTCCGTGCGTGAGGTGCAGATAGTCGGCGGCGAAGCGGTCGTCTACCACACGGGCGCGGGCGGCGAGGTTGATTACCTCGAAGTCCGACCCGCGGCGGGCGGCGCCTCGTCCGACCGCGCGTCGAAGTACACGAACTGGACGGAGACTTTGACGCCTTCGGGAGTCATGTCTCGTCTGTCGCGCTCGATTCCGGAGGTCGGGACGCTCCTCGATTTGCGCGTGCGCAGGCGCGGCGTGTCGGGGCGCGTACTCGACCTCGAAGTCGTCGGGAGTTCGGGGACGGCGCACGTCCGCGGCGGCCGCGTGCGCTCGGCGCTCGGTCTGCGCGAACAGCTCTTCGTCATCGACCGCGCGTTCGACGAGAGTGGTCGTGTCTCAAAGTTCACCTTTACGGGGCGCGGTTGGGGGCACGGCGTCGGGATGTGTCAGGTCGGCGCCTATGGGCTCGCGCGCGCGGGGTTTTCGTACGAGAAGATTCTGAAGCACTTCTACACGGGCGTCGGCGTGACGAAGCTCTATTGATTGTCTGAACACGCGATGAGGTTATCCCGCTCACAAATCGTCGGCGCGCTGGCGCTGCTGTTCGTCATCTGGCTCGTCGTCGCCTTCCGCCTCTTGTCCCCTTCCCTTTGAGCTTAGTACTTCAGACAGAGAGACCCATCATCGCCGTCGTCGGCCCGACCGCCTCGGGCAAGAGCGACCTCGGCATCGCGCTCGCCCTGCGCCTCGGCGGAGAGATCATCAACTGCGACTCCGTACAGGTCTACAAAGATATCGAGATCGCCACGGCCAAAGTCAGGCCCGCGGACCGGCGCGGCGTCCCGCACCATCTTCTCGACTTCGTCCCGCCGGATCACCCCTACACCGCCGCCGACTGGGCGCGCGACGCGCTCTCGAAGATTAACGAGGTCGAGGCGCGGGGACGCACGGCGCTCCTCGTCGGCGGCACGGGCTTCTACCTGCGCGCGCTGCGCGAGCCCTTCTTCGAGGCGCCGCCCACGGACGCGAACCTGCGCCGCCGGCTCGTCACCCTGCGCCTCGCGCGTGGCGCCGAGCATCTACACAAACTTTTACGGAGACTCGACCCGGAACGCGCCTCGCGCCTCGCGCCCCCTGACTGGTCGCGCGTCCAGCGCGCGCTCGAACTGCGCCTGCAAACCGGCCAGACCTTCTCCTCGCGCATGCACGCGCGCCCCGCCCCGCCGCCGCAGGCCGCGCGCCTGCGCATCTTCGTCCTCGACCCGCCGCGCGCAGAGTTGTACCGCCGCATCGACCTGCGCGCCGAAGCGCACTTCCGCGCCGGACTCGTCGAAGAGGTGCGCGGGCTCCTCCTGCGCGGCGTCCCCGCCGAGACGAGCGCCCTCGGCGCGCACGGCTACCGCCGCGCCGTCGAGTACCTGTTCGGCCGGCGCACGCACGAGAGTGCGATGGAACAGACGAAACTCGACGTGCGCCACTACGCGAAGCGGCAGCTCACCTGGTTCCGGCGCGAGGCGGGCGCCGAGTGGGTCGAGGGTTTCGGCGAAGACCCGGCCGTGCAGGAGGAGGTCGCGCGCCGGCTCGGCCTCTGAATGGCCCTAAAGCGCGGGAAGTTTCGTATTTTTGACAAGGTTGAAAGTTAATCTTTGAACTTTCAAGATGTAGGGTGTACTCTGTGCAGACCCAGATATCACTCAAATTTCAAGCGGGGGCGTCTGTGGACACAAAATCAACTCCCCAGAACATACAGGACGCGTTCCTGAACACTGTGCGCCGCGAGAAGGAGACCGTCACGATCTACCTGATGAACGGCGCCAAGCTCTCGGGGCGTATCCGCAGTTTCGACAAGTATTCCGTGCTGCTCGAATCGGCATCACAGGAGCAGCTCATCTTCAAGCACGCCATCTCGACCATACAGCACGCGCGCCGGCCGACCGGCGAGCACCGCCCCCCACACCACACCGACCACGCCTCCGACCCGGGCGGCGAGCCGACGGGCCGCTCTGAGGGCTGAGCGGCCCCGGCCCCTCGGCATGAGTCTGAACGGAGAAATTTAAAAAGTCTTGGCCCCAGCTTTCATCACCTTCGAGGGCATCGACGGGTGCGGCAAGTCCACCCAGCTCCGCATGCTCGCAAGCGAGCTGCGCCTGCGCGGCCGCGAGGTCGTCTCGACGCGCGAGCCCGGCGGCACGCCGCTCGGCACGCGCGTCCGTCAGCTCGTGCTCGACACGGAGGAGCAGGTTGACCCGCTCGCCGAACTCCTCCTCTACGCCGCCGACCGCGCGCAGCACGTCCGGACGCTCGTCCGCCCCGCGCTCGACGCCGGCCACGTCGTCCTCTCCGACCGCTACGCCGACGCGACCGTCGCCTACCAGGGGGCGGGCCGCGGCTTCCCCGACGAGATCGTCTCCGAGGTGGTGGCGCTCGCCACGGGCGGGCTGATGCCCGACCTGACGCTCATCTTCGACCTGCCGGTGGACGAGAGCCAGCGGCGCGCGCAGCTCCGTTCGCGCAAGGGCCACCAGCACGACCGGCTCGACGCGGAGGACGCCGCCTTCCACACGCGCGTCCGCGACGCCTACCAGCGCATCGCCAACGCCGAGCCCGAACGCGTCCGCGTCATCGACGCCGCCGGCTCCGTCCAGGAGACGCAGGCGCAGGTCATGCGCATCGTCATGCCGTTTCTGGAAAGTAGACAGTAGACAGTAGACAGCAGTCAGTAGCCAGTACGAAAGACAACACGGATGAAGGTCATCCTGGCTTTTCTACTGGCTACTGACTACTGTCCACTGTCTATTTCTTTTCAACATCATGTTCGACTCACTCATCGGTAACGAGCGCGCGAAGGAGATTCTGCGGAGGATGCTGCGGCAGGGGCGCGTGCCGGGGGCGCTGCTGTTCGCGGGCGAGGACGGGCTGGGCAAGAAGTCTTTCGCGCTGGAGCTGGCGCGCGCCCTGAACTGTCGCGACAGGCGCGGCGAAGAGGGCTGCGGCGTCTGCCCCGCTTGCCAACGCATCGGCAAGTTTCAGTACCCCGCGGCCGACGAGCGCGACGAACACAAGAAGGTCATCTGGAGCGAGCACAGGGACGTGGGGCTCGTGCGCCCTTACAACCGGAACATCCTCGTCGATGCCGTGCGCGACCTTGAGCGCGAGAGCAACTTTCGGCCGGTCGAAGGCGCGGCGCGCTTCTTCCTCGTCGAGAACGCGGAGAGCCTGAACGAGTCGGCCTCGAACGCGCTGCTCAAGACGCTCGAAGAGGCCGCGCCGACCACGCACATCATCCTCCTCACTTCGCGCCCTTCGGGCCTGCTCCCCACCATCCGCTCGCGCTGCCAGACGGTGCGCTTCGCCCCGCTCGCGGCCGAGGAGCTTGAGGGCTTCCTCGTCGAACAGGGCAAGCGCGCGGGCGCGGAGGCGCGGCTGGCCGCGCAGCTCGCCTCGGGGCGTCCGGGCGTCGCGCTGGGGCTCAACCTCGACACCTACCGCGCGCGCCGCGAAGCGATGCTCGGCGTCGTCGAGGCGCTCGCCTCCGGCGGCGGCGGCGGCGACCGCGTGCGGCTCCTGCGCGCGGCCGAGGAGATGGGCGACGCGAAGAACAAGGACGAGTACGAGCCGCGCTTGGACGCATTGGAGATACTCGTGCGCGACCTCTGGCTGCTCGCGCTCGGGGGCGACGGGGCGCTGGTCAATCAAGACCTGCGCGAACGACTCGCGCGCCTAGCCGACGGCGTCCGCCCCGCCCGCGCCGCCGGCTGGCTCACACGCATCGAAGAGCTGCGCGGCCAACTCGCCGTCAACGTCAACCGCCGCGCCGCCACCGACGCCCTCTTCCTCTCGATGTCCTCCGAATAAGTTCACGTCGCTCACCGAAGGCGAAACCTTTCGGCGGAGGCGGTGCGTTCATCTTTCCTCCGTTGGCCGCACCCTGCGGAGAAAAGGTTTGAATAACATTTCTTGAGTAACTTATACTTTCCGCGTTCAGCGTTCGTCCGACCTTACACTCTCTCCCGCTGAAGGAGGCTTTAGATCATGCGCTCGAATGTTACATCTCTCCCGAAAGTGAGCACCTTTTTCATCCTCATACTCTTTGCCGCGATTGTCTTGAGTATGAGTAGTGTAACTCAGGGCAGAATCAGAGCGAGCAACATCATGGCAAGAGTGGTAATAAGGCGCCCCGTGGTCGGTGGTTCTAGCAACGTGACTTTTGATTTGTTCAAGCTCCAATCCCGCAGTTGCTGCGACGCCTGTAAACTGGAGCCGAAGCGCCCCTGTCGGAAGTGTTGCAACCTTCTGAGAGAACCGGATTACAGCGTAACTCTCACCAAAAGCGGCACTTTGAAGTTTGAGAATGTCTCCGCGGGCACCTACCTGCTCGTTAATGAAATCAGGGGGAAACCGGCTGGGCTCGAACAGTTCATTGATGTCAATGAGAGCGGCAACGTTGACCTCGGTAAAATCACCATCGATAGTGGGTTCCCGCTCAGAAAAGAGCGCGGTCCAGTGTACCGGCCGCTGCCGCCCCCCAAAAATTAAGAGATGAAGAAAGCAAGCACAGAAGGAGCGGCGCCGGAGGTGAAGGCCCTTAAGCCGAGGGTCAAAGAAGTTCTCGCCGAACTGGAATTCGATTCCTTCAAGAACACCGTGTTGCAGGAGCTGAAGGAGGGTTCGAAGAGAAAGAGCCACTTGCAGCACCCGGCATTCCTCCTCATCTTAGGTTTCGTGTTGACGGGAGGGGTCGGCACGTGGCTCACCACGTACTGGCAGAGTCAATCTAAGGAAAACGAGCGCGCTCAGCTTGCGCACGAACGAGCCATCCAGCAGAAGTATGATGTCGCCAACGACATCAACAAGGCGGTGTCGGAGGCTTACGCTGGCGCCCACGTAATGATCGGCGTGCTGTCTTCAACGCACGTGAGCAGCGACACGAAGGAGGTGTCAGAGCGCGAAGCTTACTGGAAGCAGTCCGCGCGGTCTTGGGTCATCAATTCTCTTATCCTCAGGCAGAAATTGGCCGTCAACTTCAAAAACAAAGAAGCCATCACTCTGTACGGGGAGATCATCGACGACGCGGAGGAGTTAAACATCAAAGTCCGCGAGGGATTCGAGACAATCCGGAGTAACAAGGGCGGGGACTTGGACCAAGAACAAGTTCAATCCCTCCTGGATATGGCGGACGGCATACGCGAGAAGACTCAAAGGTTATTGGTGGTGATGGTCGAAGAGATTCACAGGGAGGAAGGAATAAACTCTGATACGCCCGCAACGGTTACCCGACAGCCAACGTCCTAAACCACACAAGCCTACGCTCACCTCGAAATCGAGACCAGACCTGATACGCCTTCGCCGCTCTCCCCAGCGCCCTCGCGGACGAGCTGCTCGACCTCGGCGACGAACGCCTCGACGATGTTGGCGCCGGAGACCTTACGCATGGGGCGGCCGTCCTTGAAGATCATGCCGACGCCCTTGCCGAAGGTGACCCCGAGCTGCGAGTCATGCGCCTCGCCCGGGCCGTTGACCTCGCAGCCCATGATGGAGAGGTGCAGCGGCTCCTCGATGTGCGCGAGGCGGCGCTCGATCTCCGTGACGATCTCGACGAAGTTCTCAACGTCGAGGCGCCCGCACGTCGGGCAGGCGACGACGGTCACGCCGCGGTTCCTCAACTCAAGCGACTTCAGAATGTCCCACGCGACGCGCACCTCCTCCCATGGCTCGGCCGCGAGCGAGACGCGGATGGTGTCGCCGATGCCTTCGTGGAGGAGGATGCCGAGGCCGATGGAGGACTTGATGGTGCCGCCGAAGGGCGTGCCCGCCTCGGTTACGCCGAGGTGGAGCGGGTAGTCAACCTGCTCGGCGAGCAGGCGGTAGGCGGCGACCGTGCGGCGCACGTCCGAAGCCTTCAAAGAGACGACGATGTCGTGGAAGTCGAGGTCTTCGAGGATGCGTATGTGGCGCAGGGCGGACTCGACCATCGCCTCGGGCGTGGCCGTGCCGTACTTCTTGAGCAGGTCTTTTTCGAGCGAGCCGCCGTTGACGCCGATGCGGATGGGGATGCCGCGCGCCTTGGTCGCGTTCACCACCTCGCGCACGCGCTCGATGGAGCCGATGTTGCCGGGGTTGAGCCGGAGCTTGTCGATGCCGGCTTCGAGCGC
This sequence comes from uncultured Acidobacteriota bacterium, assembly GCA_963726735.1. Lineage (GTDB taxonomy): Bacteria > Acidobacteriota > Blastocatellia > Pyrinomonadales > Pyrinomonadaceae > QHXN01. The sequence continues at coordinate 2,549,512 of CAVSDM010000007.1, read as the reverse complement.
CAGCAGCGCGAGCCGGTAGTGGAAGTGTATGTCGGCGACGAGAGGCACGTCGGGGACGCGGCGTCGAATCTCTTTGAGTGCGGCGGCGGCCTCGGCGTTCGGGACGGCGACGCGGACGATCTCGCAGCCCTGCCGCACCATCTCCTCGATCTGGTGAACGGTGCCTTCCACGTCCGCGGTGTCCGTCTTCGTCATCGACTGCACGGCCACGGGCGCGCCGCCGCCGATGAGCACGTCCTTGACCCTGACCTGTCTCGTCTGTCTCATATCTGTTTTTACGAACTGCCGGTAACGAAGGTTGCTCAAGAGTAAACCGTGACGAGAAGAACGAACTCCCTCTCGTCACGGTTTACGGTTCACGGTTCACGCCCTCATTTCGGCTGCGTCGCCGCCGGCTTCTCCTTCGAGCGGAACCAGCCGGGGGCGAACTTGGTCACGTCGTTGATGATGACGAAGCCCATCAGGAGGAGCAGGAAGACGAAGCCGACCTGCTGGATGCGCTCGCGCACGCGCAACGAAATCTTCATCCCGAAGACCGCCAGCGCGCCCTCGACCAGGAGCATGAAGAGCATGCCGCCGTCGAGCACGGGGATCGGGAGCAGGTTGAAGATGCCGAGGTTGAGACTCAGGAACCCGAGCATGTTGAAGACGCCGTCCCAGCCGTAGTTGGTCGCCGCCTCGTATGACGCCGCCGCGATGGCGATGGGGCCGCCCACGGCCTCGCCGACGGGCATCTTGCCCGTGAAAACCTGCCCCAGGGCCATCCCGGTCAGCCGGATGATTTCGAGGTTGGTGTTGACGGCGACCGAGGCCGCTTCGATGGGGCCGACGGTTTCGAGCGGCGGCTGCTGGAAGTAGAGGCCGAGCGTCTTGCCGCCCTCCATGCGCCGCTCGGGCGTGGTCAGCTCGACGCGCTGCCCGTCACGCTCGACTGTGATGCGAATCTGCTGCGGGTGCTTGCCGATGTACTCGCGGATCTCGGCCGTGTTGCGCGCCGGCCCGCCGTCGAGCGCGACGATGCGGTCGCCCGTCTTCAGGCCCGTCTCCTCCGCGGGCGAGCCGGGCAGCGTCTTGTCCACGACGACCGTCTGCACGCCGAGGTCGGGCGAGAAGCCGAGGTCGCCGATCTCGTGGCCGTCGTCCTGAATGACCTTGGGACTGATGGAGAGCGTCATGCGCTCGCCGTTGCGGTCCACGACCATGGGCAACGTCTGGTTGCGCTTCACCGATGCGGCGACGTTCATCCAGCGCCAGGTCGGCTCACCCTCGCCGTCGAAGGAGACGATGCGGTCGCCGGGCTTGAGGCCGGCCGCCTCGGCCGCGCCGCCCTGCTCGACCTGGCTGACGACCGGCGTCAGCGCCGGCACGCCGACCGTCATCGCGCCCACGAACGGAATCGCCAGCGCCGTCAGGACGTTCATCACCGGCCCGGCCACGCCGACCATAAACTTCTGGTAGCGCGGGCGGAGGTCGAAGCGCTCCTTGAGGGGAATCTCTTCGTCGGCGCCCTCTTCGAGGCCGGCGTTCGAGTCGTCGCCGCCGAGCTTGACGTAGCCGCCCAGAGGGATGAGCGAGAGGCGGTAGTCGGTCGTCCCCCACTTGCGCCCCCAGAGGCGCTTGCCGAAGCCGACCGAGAAGGTCTCGACGCGGATGCCGAGCATCTTCGCGACGATGAAGTGGCCGAACTCGTGCAGGATGACCGCGGAGCCGAGGATAAAGACGAAAGCAAGGTAACCGAGCATTTTAGTTAAGTCTCTTCAAAGTTTTCGGCCGAAGCCGTTAAAAAATTAGAGGCGGAGCCTCCCCGCCCGGTTGTACCGAAAAAGTGTACGTGCCCCGCGATAAACCGTCAAACCATAAACCACAGAGACATCGAGACACGGCTCGAACGAAATCCGGCTTCAAGCTGTGTCTCTGTGTCTGCGGTGGTTCAAACCTGCGGGCGCACCCTACTCCTCTTTAATCAAGCGACGGCCATCGTGCCCTCGGTCAGGCGCGCGATCTCTGAGGCGGCGGCGGCGCGCGCCTCCCTGTCCACTTCGAGCACCACGTCGAGGCTCGACACGGCGCGGGTCTCGTGCGCGTCCATCACGCGCTCGATGACGCGCGCGATGTCCGTGAGGCGTATGCGGCCGCCGAGGAAGGCGCTGACCGCCTCCTCGTTCGCGGCGTTCAGCGCCGCCGGGAGCGTGCCGCCCGCGCGCAGGGCGCGGTAGGCCAGACCCAGGCACGGGAAACGTTCCACGTCCGGCGCCTCGAAGCGCAAGACCCCGAGCTTCGTCAAATCGAGCGGCGGGAGCGCCGCGGACGGGTGTCGCTCCGGGTACGTGAGCGCGTACTGGATGGCGTGGCGCATGTCGGTCACGCCGAGTTGCGCGATGACCGAGCCGTCCACCAGCTCGATCATCGAGTGGACGACCGAGTCCGGGTGGACGACCACGTCGATCTGCTCGGCGCCGAAGCCGAAGAGCCAGCGCGCCTCGATGACTTCGAGCCCCTTGTTCATCAGCGTGGCGCAGTCGATGGTGATCTTCGCGCCCATGCTCCACGTCGGGTGGCGCATCGCCTCCTCGACCGACGCCCCCTGCATCGCGCCCAGACTCTTTTCGCGGAAAGGCCCGCCCGACGCCGTCAGGATCAGCCGCCGCACCTCCTCGCGCCGCTCGCCGCGCAGGCACTGGTGGAGCGCGTTGTGCTCCGAATCGACGGGCAAAAGCTCCGCGCCCGAGGCTTCGGCCGCGCGCGTCATCAGTTCGCCGGCGATGACGAGCGTCTCCTTGTTCGCCAGCGCCACGCGCTTCCCCGCTTCGAGCGCGCGCAGGGTCGGGACGAAGCCGACCGCCCCCACCGTCGCGCTCACGACCGTCCGCGCCGCGCCGTGCGTCGCCACCTCGACCATCCCCGCCTCGCCGACCGCGACCCTCGGGGCAGAGACGCCGCGCCGGTTAAGTTCTTCCTTTAAGCGCTCCGCGCATTCCTCGTTCTCGACGGCGACCAGCTCCGGCCGGTGCCGCTCGACCTGCGCGGCCAGACGCTCGACGTTGCGCCCCGCGGCGAGCGCCACGACGCGGAAGCGCCCGTCGCTAAAAGACTCGACCACGCTCATCGTGTTGCACCCGATGGAGCCGGTCGAGCCGAGTATCGCTATGCCCTGTGTGTCCATGTACCTGAAGCGGCGGATTAAGGATGACCGCCCTGACCGCCGCTCAGCATCCTGTTAACCGTATCGATGAGCACATTCAGCTTCTCATCCGTGCGCCTGTTAAAGTCAGCCTGCTCGGCAAACGTGCGCGTAACAACTTGCACGAGCGTCGTCTGCATCCGCTGGTATTCGTCGAATAGCTTTCTAGACTCCTCGATCTGCGCGCTCAATCTTCGGTCTGTCTCCTCGATTCGCGCGCCTAACCTCTGATCAACTTCCTCTATTCTCGCCTCCAGGTTGGCCTGACTCTTGAGGAGGAAGTCTATCGCCCGCTCCAACTCTTCACCCGTCATGTCACACCGCCTTTCTTCTCTTGAGTTACGGTGCGTTCGGCTCAAACTGGCGGATTTAGAGCTAACGCCAATAGTACAGGGCGAAATAGTAGAGGAGCGGCGCGTTGAAGAGCAAGCTGTCGAGCCGGTCGAAGAGGCCGCCGTGGCCGGGGAGAATCTGCGCCGCGTCCTTGGCGTTGGCGCCGCGCTTGAAGGCGCTCTCCGTCAGGTCGCCGACCACGCCGAGCACGTTCATCAGGGCGGCGAGCCCGAGCGCCACGGGCAGCGCCAGCTCCGGGAAGAACCAGTAATGCGCCAGCGCGGCCATCAAGAGGCTCGCGAACATCCCCCCCGCGGCGCCCTCCCACGTCTTGCCCGGGCTCACCGACGGCGCGAGCTTGTGCCTGCCGAGCGCGCGCCCCGTGTAGTACGCGCCCGTGTCCGACCCCATCAGGACGAGGAAGAAGAACGAGAGCATGTGCGTCGAGAGCGTGTGGCTGAGGTACGCGTCGCCGACGAGGTATGTGCCGGGGTCGCCGAACAGGTTCGTAAAACCCGTCCGCACGCCGATCAGATGCGAGCCGAGGAAGGCGACGTAGAAGACGCCGAGCACGGTCGAGCCGACCGACAGGGCCATCTTGTCGAACGGCGCGCCGCGCAGCATCTCGGCCACGAGCGCCGCGACGATGAAGAGCGGCACGATCAGGTAGAGCAGCTCGATCCAGTTGAAGAAGAAGACGACGAACAGCGCCGCGACGGTCGCGTACCCGACCACCACGTCCGGCCTCGCCCCGACCCGGCGGCAGAGGAACCAGAACTCGTAGAGCGCGATCACGATGGCCGCCATCGCCAGCGCGACGAACAGGAACTTCAACTGCGGGACGACGACGGAAGCGATCAGGACGGGGAGCGCGATGGCGGCGGTGATGAGTCGGGAGTTCATGAAGTAGTCAGTAGACAGTAGTCAGCGGAAATACCTTTATCGTCCGGACCCTACGCCTCTCATCCTCAACGTCAGCAGAGCGAAGCCTACCGGCTACTGACTACTGTCTACTTCGCATTCGCCACCAGTTTCAGGCCGCCGAAGCGGCGGTCGCGGCGCTGGAAGTCCGCGACGGCTTCGAGCAAATCGGCGCGGCGGAAGTCGGGCCAGAGCGTCTCGGTCACGTAAATCTCGCTGTAGGCGGCCTGCCAGAGGAGGAAGTTCGAGATGCGCAGCTCGCCGCTCGTGCGCACGAGCAGGTCGAGTTCGGGCAGGCCGCGCGTGTAGAGGTGGCGGCCGATCTCTTCTTCCGTCATCTCGGAGGCTTCGCGCCCCTCGGCGGCCAGCGCGCGCGCGGCCGCGCGCACGGCGTCCACGATCTCCGTGCGGCCGCCGTAGTTGAGCGCGACGCTCAAGACCATCCCGGTGTTGCGCGCCGTCCGTTCGACAGCCCGCTCAAGCTCGCGCCGCACGCTGTCGCGCAGGCCCTCGATGCGGCCGATGGGCTGGAAGCGTATGTTCTGGCGGTCGATCTCTTCGAGTTCGAGCCGCAGGTAACGCTTGAGCATCCGCATCAGCGCGTCCACTTCGAGGCGCGGGCGCTTCCAGTTCTCGGTCGAGAAGGCGTAGAGCGTGAGCGCGCCGAGGCCGAGGCGCGTGCCGGTGTCCACGGTCGAGCGCACGGCCTCGACGCCCGCGCGGTGTCCCGCGACGCGCGGCTGTCCGCGCCGCGCCGCCCAGCGGCCGTTGCCGTCCATGATGACCGCGACGTGGCGCGGCAGGCGCGCCCAGTCGAGCCCCGCGAGCAAAGACTCCTCGCGCGAACCCCTCTCGACCACATCGGCGAAGTTTGCGAGCATAGGGAATGTGGGGCCGGAACCGTCGCCCCGCCGCGCATCTTAATCGCAAATCACTCTAAAGTGCAAAGTGGAAAGCGGCGAAAGCCGTCAGTAGCGCACCTCGACGAGCGTGAGCCCGTGCGCGGGGGCGGTGACGACGGCGTGGGGGCGCTCGCCGGTCTCGATGGCGCGGCGTATCAATTCCGCGTCTAGCTCGCCGCGGCCGGAGGCCAGAAGGGTGCCGGCGATGGAGCGCACCATGTAGCGCAGGAAGCCTTCGGCGCTCGCGCGTATCTCGACGAGACGGCCGCGCCCGCACGCGCTCTGTCGTTCCGAGACTTCGAGCGCCGTCACGTTCCTTACGCGCGTCTTCACGTCGGACTGCGCGGCCGAGAAGGCCGTCCAGTCGTGCTCGCCGACGAAGAGCCGCGCGGCCTCGCTCATCCGTTCAGTGTCGAGCGGGCGCGACTCGTGCAGCGCGTAGCGCGACCAGAAGGGAGACATGAAGCTCTCGTTGAAGACGCGGTAGCAGTAGGTCTTGCCCTTCGCGTCGAAGCGCGCATGAAAGTCGTCGTGTACGGGCTTCGCTTCGAGGACGCGCACGTCGCGCGCGAGGTTGCCGTTGAGTGCGGCCGCCAGGCGCCGCGGCTCCATCTCACGTTTAAGTCTGACGCTCGCCGCCTGCGCCTCGGCGTGGACGCCCGCGTCTGTGCGCCCCGCGCCGTGGACGGAGACCTCTTCCCCCTCAAGCACTGAGAGAGCGCGCGCCAGCTCGCCCTGCACGGTCCGCCGGCCCTCCTGCGCCTGCCAGCCGCTGAAGTCCGTCCCGTCGTACTGGATTGTCAGTCGATAGTTCATAAACGTCGGCCGGGCTAATGACGGCCCGGCCGACGATATTAACATCGAAGGAGACTCAGCCTTGCGCGGCGAGCAGCCGCTCGCGGGCGGCGCCGATGTTCGCGTTGGGTCGCGCCGGGCGCGCGGGGAAGCTGATGACGTTCTGGCCGTCGGCGGGGCTCAACGACTGAAGGGGGATGTCCAGCTCCTCCAACATGCGCGCGTCCCACGCCTCGATGGGGTCGAGCCCGGCGATGTACTGGCGCTCCTCGTTGCGGATGGGGTTGCGCACGCTCAGGATTTCCGGCCCCGAGGCGAGAATCACCTTCTTGTAGTTCGGCATGCTGCTCTGCCAGAGCTTGGAGCGGTAGTGCCGCGCGAGGTTCGTCAAACTCCCCAATTGATTACAGAGTCGCTTGAAGTGCTCGACGACCTCGGCCGGTTCCATCCCGACGGGCCGGTGGCAGAGCGTGTAGCCGTCGTAGTCGCGGCTGACGGTGCCGGGCAGGATGCGCCCCTCGCCCGCGAGCTGTCGGTAGAAGGGCGTCTCCGGGTAGGGGCAGACGATGCCGAGGAACGTGATGTTGAAGTATTGCAGGTCGGAGAGGTAGTCGGGCAGCCGTTCGAGGTACTCGCTGGTGTCTCCGTCCGATCCGACGAGCAGCCCGAACGAGAGCATGATGCCGTTCTCGAAGCAGCGGCGGATGACGCGGTCAACTTCGCCGATCTTGTTCTGCCCCTTGTTCATCGACTTGATGGACTCGGGGTTGAGCGATTCGAGCCCTGTGTAGACGTAGCGGCAACCGGCCTGCGCCATCAGCCTCACGGTCTCCTCGTCCTTCAGCACGTTGAAGGTGAGCGCGCAGCCCCACGTCTTCTTCAAAGGAATCAGCGCCTCGCACAGCTCGCGCAGGTAACGCGGGTTGCCGCCGAGGTTGTTGTCGAGAAACGAGAAGGCGTTGTCGAGCAGGCCGAAGTAGTTCTTGTTCCAGCTCATCTTGAACTTGATCTCGTCCACGACGTGCCGGACGGGGCGGTAGCGGTACTTCTCGTGCCCCGTCAGCACGCAGAAGTTGCAGGTGAAGGGGCAGCCGCGCGAAGCCTCGATGCCGGGCAGGCGTATCTTGTTGGTCTTGAAGTCAACGAGGTCGTAGCGGTAGGGGCGAATCTCCGCCGGGCCGTTCGAGCGGAGGTTGTAGCGCTTCTGCAACTCGCCGCGCTCGAAGTCTGCGATGAGCGCGGGGACGTTCGATTCGGGCTCGCCCGTGACGACCGCGTCGAAGTATTTCTCCGCGTCGTCGGCGAAGTGTACGGCGTGGCGCCCGCCCGCGACGGTCTTGATGCCGCGGCGGCGGAAGAGGTCGAGAGGACTTTGGTGTGCTCGTAGTAGGAGTGGAGGTAGGAGAAGAAGACCAGGTCCCATTCGCGGTCGAGCGGGACGTCCAGCTCCTTCTCGTTGTAGACCTCGACCTCCGCGTGGTCGGGGCAGAGCGAGGCGATCAGTTCCGGCACCGACGACTGCATGATGCCCCGCTCCTTGCGCGGCTGCCTCGTCGGGTGCGTGTACGTGCTGATGACGGCGATCCTCATGATTCCCTCCTCGGTTCGTCTCGTGGGCGTGTATGAAATTTATGAAAGGCCGCGTTCGGCCGCGTGTGTCCTGCCCGCCGTCCTGCCCGTGCTGCCCCGCTTCTCAAGATGAAAGGTGCCGAAGATGTAGTCGAAGAGCGGCGAGGTGACGCCGAAGCGGACGGTCGCGTCGTAATGATGGTGTTGCAGGTGGTACTTGCGGAAGTAGCGCGTCAGGCGGCCGCGCGAGGTGCCGTGGTGGGCCTGAAAGTCGAGGTACTCGTAGAAGAAGTAGCCCGCCATGAGCCCCGTGTAGAGGTGCGTCGCCGCCTGCCAGCTCCCCGTCAACGCCCACGCCAGAAGGTAGTAGACGACGCAGACCGGAAGGCTCTCGCTCAACTGCACGTTGAGGCGCTGGAGCGAGTTCGGGTCGGCGTGGTGGCGCAGGTGCGTCACGTTGCCGGGCAGGTTGAAGCCCTCGGCCTTCGGCTCGCGGTGCAGAACCCAGCGGTGCGTGGCGTACTCGTAGAGCCCCCACGTCAGGAGCCCCGCGCCGAAGAGCGCGGCGGCCGACGCGATTGAAGACGCGCCGCTCTTGACAACGCCGTAATGCATCAACGAAAGGACTACGGTGTAAAAGATGTATGGCTTGTAGAGTTGGAACCGATCAACCTGCTGGTTGCGCTCGCGCCTGGTCTGCTTTGCTTGACTCATGAATCTACCCGCTCCGCCTTGACGGTACTGTTTCGATTTGACTGTCGAACTATCAATAAGATGAGCACGTGGGATGACTGCTCGACACGTTAACGCGTGAAGAATCGTCGAAAGGGATCAGGCCGTGCGGAGCGTTGCGTCTTCGTGGATGGTTGTCCCGTTATCGGTATCTCCGACTGCGCGCGGGCGGGCGGCGAGTTGTCGCGCGGCCGCGGGGAACTCCTTAACGTTCCGCGCAAGGCCCAACGCGCTGAAGAGACGGATGACGAGGTAGGAGAGGTCTAACTGTCGCGCGCCGAGGCCGTGGCGGGCCGAGCGCGGGTAGGCGTGATGGTTGTTGTGCCAGCCCTCGCCGAGCGCGAGCAGGCCGACCCACCAGACGTTACGGCTGCCCTCCCGCGTCTCGAACAGGCGCGACCCGAAACGCCCGTCGTGGCAGACGGAGTTGACCATGTACGTGCTGTGCATCCAGCAGACGACGGGGAGAAAGAAGACAAGCGGGACGGCCGTCCACCCCAACGTTAAGCCGACGAGCGCGACCGCCGCCGCCTGCGGTACCAAACGGAACCGCACGAGCCAGTGATAGTACGCGTCGCCCGCGAGGTCTTTGCAGTACTTGCGGTAGGCTTCGGGGTCGGTCGAGGCGTCGTCGATGATCCAGAGGATGTGTCCGTACCAGAACCCGCGGCGGCGCGGCGAGTGTACGTCGCCCTCTTGGTCGCTGCGGCCGTGGTGGATGCGGTGGTTGGCGACCCAAAGCAGAGGGCTCCCCTGCCCCGTCAACATCGCCACCGTCACGAGCGCGTATTCGAGCCACCTCGGACACTCGAACGACCTGTGACTCAGCAGGCGGTGCAGCCCGATGGTCGTGCTCAACCCGATGGAGAAGTACGTGAAGACCGCGAGCGCGATAAGGCCGGGCCGCATCGGCAACAGGAACGCCGAAGCGGCGACGACGTGCGCCAGGCACAGGTACGACAGAACCAGATAGTTGACCTCAATGCGCGCGCCCGCCGCGCGCACGCCCCCCTCCACCCGCCCTCGCTCGTTCATCGCGCCCCCCGTTTCGTTCGCTGAGAGATTTTCCTAAACCTCTAACGCGTGACGAGCAGTCGAACGGGATCAACTCAAGCGGGTTTCACATGGATGCATGAGAATGGAGATTAACCACAGAGACACAGAGGCACGGCTTGAAGACAATCTCGCTTCAAGCCGTGCCTCTGTGTCTCTGTGGTTTTAAGCTCTGACTACCCCGATGTTTTTCGGCTCCCGGGTTTGACGGCCGGGACGCCTGCGGCGCAGAGGGGGCAGTCGGCGGGGGCGACGGCGGGGACTTCGAGGGTGGCGAGGGCAACGCGCGGGACGCCCACGTCGGAGCGCCCGCCGGAGCGGTCGATGATGGAGGCGGCGCCGACGACGAGCGCGCCGGCCGCGCGCAGGGCGTCGCACGTCTCGCGCGTCGAGCCGCCCGTCGTAATCACGTCCTCTACGACGAGGACGCGCTCGCCGGGACGGACGTTGAAGCCGCGGCGCAGAGTCATCCGCCCCTCCTCGCGCTCCGTCCAGATGGAGCGCACGCCCAGGGCGCGCGCCACCTCCCAACCGATGATGATACCGCCGATGGCCGGGGCGACGACGGTCTCGACCCCCGTGTTGCGGAACTGCTCGGCGATGGCGCGGCCGAAGGTTTCGGCCTCCGCGGGATGCTGAAGCACGAGCGCGCACTGTAAATACTGCGTGCTGTGCAGCCCGCTCGTCAGGACGAAATGGCCCTCAAGGAGCGCCCCCGTCCGGCGGAACCTCTCGATGACTTCCTCCCGGCTCATCCGCGATTTCCTTCCCTTTCCCGCGCCGCTCGGCTAAACTTTGGACCGATGCTGACCTTCCGCAACCTCGTGCCGGATTCGGCGCTCGTCGAAGAGACTATCAGACTTTTGCACTCCAGCGGCGGGCGCGCGCCCGCGACGGAGGTCTGCGCCAACGTCCTCGAACTGCCCGACCTGGACGAGGCCGCCGCCTCTTCGCTCGTCAACGAACTCATCGGTGAGGACTGGCGCCTGCGCGTCACCGACGGCGGCTTCGAGGTCGAGGTGCTCTGCGAGGACGACGAGTGCCGCCGGCTCTCGGAGACCGACTTCGTCGTCTTCGACATCGAGACGACGGGGCCGAAGATGCCGCCCTCGCGCATCATGGAGATCGGCGCGGCGCACGTCCGCTCGGGGCAGATCGTCGCCGAGTTCCAGACGCTCGTCAACCCGCTCATGACCATCCCGCCCTTCATCGCGGGGCTCACCGGCATCCGCGACGAGATGGTCGCCGACGCGCCGACCTTCGACGAGGTCGTCCCGCGCTGGCTCGACTTCGCGGGCACCTCCGTCCTCGTCGCGCACAACGCCGTCTTCGACGTGCGCTTCATGAACCACGAGGTCACGAACGTCTTCCCCGGCCTCCGGATGATGAACTCGCACATCTGCACCGTCTCGCTCGCGCGCCAGCTCCTGCCCGAGCTGCGGAGTTTTCGACTCGGCGCGCTGGCCGAGCACTTCTCCGTCCCGCACCGCACGCGCCACCGCGCCGGCGACGACGCGCGCGCGACGGCCCGCGTCTTCCTGCGGCTGCTCGAATACCTCGAAGAGAACGGCGTCCGCGACTTGAGCGGCGCGCGCCGCTTCCAGAAGACGCTGCCGACAAACGGTAACGGCAACGCCAGCGGGGCCAGCGGCGACTGACGCCTCAGTCGGAGGTCGGCGCCCCACCCTCTTCGACCTCCGCCGGACGCTCGCCGCCCCTCTTTCGCTTCAACAAACTTCGCACCACGAACACGACGACGACGAGCACGGCCACGCCGAGGCCGACCGCGGGGTAGTTCTGCGCGAGCACCTCTTTGGCCTGCTCGCCGTAGCGGACGGCGAGGAAGCCTTCGAGGAAGAAGCGGAAGGCGCGCCCGACGGCGACGGCCGCGGCGAAGCGCACGAGGCTCAGCCGGAAGACCCCGGCCGTGATGACGAAGAGCTTGAAGGGGAACGGCGGCGGCAGCACCGACGCGACCAGCACGGACAGCACGTCGTAGCGGTCAACCAGCTCCTTGACGCGCGCCTGCTTCTGCGGCGGGAACTTGTCGAGCGCGCGACGCCCGGCGCGCCTTGAGATGTAATAGAGGACGACGCAACCCACCACCGACCCGGCCGTCGCGCCGAGCGCGTAGAGCGGCATCCGCGCCGGGTTCTGCGTCGAGAGCAGAAGCATCACCGCGTCCGGCCCGCCCGGCAGAGGGATGAGCGCCGAGTCGAGCAGCGCGATGCCGAACAGCCCGAAGACGCCGAACGGGACGAGAAAGTCCTTCACGCTCGTCAGCCCGTTCGTGATCTTACGCAGAAGCCACTTCACGTTTAGTCCGCTGCCCCCCCGTCGGCCTTCCCTCCCGCCTCGGACTCACCGGCAATCTCGACGGCGGTCTTGCGCGGCGCGCGTATGTGCTTGACTAGGACGTAGCCGCCGACGCCTAAGACGACCAGCGCGCCGACGCCGCTCAGGATGTAGAGCCCGTTCGCCCGCATGAAGACGAGGACCTGCTCGCCGTAGAAGACCGCCAGCGTCCCCTCGACGATGTAACGCACGCTGCGCGCGATCATCACGGTCAGCATGAACCGCCAACGCGGGTATTCGAGCGCGCCCGCCGTCGCCACGAAAATCTTGAACGGCATCGGCGGCGGCAGGAGCGCCGGCACCGCCAGCGCGAGGAACCCGAAGCGCGCGTAGGCGCGCTCGACCTTCGCGATGTTCTCGGCGCTGAAGCGGCGGCGCATCACGGCCTGGCCTCCGCGCCGCATGATGCTGTAGAGCACGTTGCAGCCGATGACCGAGCCGGTGGCGGCGAAGAGCGGGAAGTAGAAGACGGACTTCGGGTCGCTGTAGCAGCGCGCGACGACGAGGTAGTCGTTAATCTCGGGCAGGCTCAGGAGCGAAGAGTCGAGCGCGCCGATCAGGATCATCGCCGGCGCGGCGACGTAGATCGGAACCTCGGTGATGAAGTCGTGCAGCCAACGGACGAGTTCGGCCAGCCACTCATACATAAGAGCGTAGACGAAGAGACAAATTAAAAGTGACGAGCTAAATCAATTTAACTCGTCACCCGTCAGTTGTCACACGTCACTGTTTTTATTTGACCGGCGTGAAGACGGAGGGCGTGTCGTAGGTGACGCCGAAGGTGACGCCCGAGCGCGGGCTGAACTCGGTCAGCCCCTTGATGCCCGCGGCGTCGAAGCGCAGCCCGGCGGCCTTGACCTGAAGGCCGAGGCGGAATTCGCCGAGCGACTCGGTGCCGAGGGGCGCCGTGCCGCCGCGCGTGTTGGCGCGCCCGTTGACCTCGGCCGCGAGGTTGACGGTCTTGTTGACCCGGAAGAGGCCGCCCAGCCCGTAGAGCAGCATGTCGTTCTGCGTAAAGAGCCGCGTCGGCGCGGTGTAGATGCCGAGGCCGAGGTTGCCGAACGTGTTCAGACGACCCTCGCGCCCGAACTTCTTACCCACTAAGACCATCCCGAACGCGTTCGTCTGGTTCAGCCCGATGCCGCGCGACTCGTTCGAGTTCGGCAGCTCGACCCCGAACTTGAAGCCCAAGCTCGGCCCGCGCCGCGTCTCGTTGCGCAGCTTGATCTTCGTCGCCAGACGGAAGTCGCCCGTGTCGTTCGTCGAGTTCTCGCCCGCCGGGATGCCGAGCGGGAAGGCGGAGGCGCCGCGCGTGTTGATGCTCAAAAAGTTCTGCGCCACGCCTTCAATCGAAAACTCGACGTTGGGCGAGAGCCCGACGTGGAAGCCGATGACGCCGACGCGCGTCAGGTCGCCCGTCAGGCCCGACGCGGGGAACTTCGCGTCCTGCATGAAGTCGATGCCGACCTCGACGCGCAAAGACCCCGGCTCCAACACGTCCACGTCCTCGGTCAGGAGCGGGCGCTGCTGTGCGCGCGCTACGCCACAGAGCGCGAGCGCGAACGCGACGGCGCAGAGGGCGCGGGCGGCTTTCGAGATGTTTGAAGGCATGTCTGCTTGGTCTCGTCTGTTGAAAGAAACGTGCGACGACGGCCGGATTGTAAAGGCCGCCCGGCCACGCGTCAACAAAACGCCAGGCCCGTTCGTCACAAATCTCTTCCCGCCGCGAAAAATTTGGAAGAAGATGCGGGCGGCGTGCGTCTATTGGCTTGAGAGTTCCGGCGGAGGAGAGGATGGAGAGCGTCGTCTTGATTGGCGAAGATGCGCGGGGCGAGGCGGTCATCGAAGCCTGTAAGCTGGGCGACCGCGACGCCTTCCGCAGCCTCTTCGAGCGGCACAAAGACCGCGTCTACTCCGTCGCCCTCTACTTCTTCGGCGGCGACGAGGCGACGGCCGCCGACGTGACCCAGCAGGTCTTTCTCAAACTCTTCACGCGCATCCAGCAGTTCCAGGGCGAGGCTGAGTTTACGACCTGGCTCTACCGCCTGACGACGAACGCGTGCGTGGACGAGCAGCGCAAGCGCCGCCGCGTGCAGCAGTTCGGCGAGGGCGTCGAACTGCCCGAGCCTCGCGAGCGAAGGACGCAGGAGGAGAGAGTCGCGCGGGCCGAGGTCGCGCTCTCCGTCAAACGCGCCGTCGCCGCGCTCAAACCGAAGTTGAGAGTCGTGATGCTGCTGAAGTATTTCGAGGAGTTGAGCTACGAAGAGATCGCGGGCGTGCTCGGCCTTTCAAAAGGGACGGTGGCGTCAAGGCTCAACCGCGGCCACAAGGCTCTCGCGCGCAGGCTCGGCCACCTGCGCGGCGAGTTGGTGCGAGACGAGCGGGAGGGATGATGTTCGCAAGGCATTACAGGAAACATCTCTCGGCCTACGCTCATGGCGAGCTGGCGCCCTTCGAGGCGGCGCGCGTCGCCGCCCACCTCGACGCCTGCGCCGCGTGCCGCAACGAGTTTGAAGAGATACGGCTCGGCATCCGCCTCGCCGAATCGCTCCCCTCGGTCGCGGCGCCCGACAGTATCTGGGACGGCATCGAGTCCGCACTCGTCAGGGAGACGGCCGTCGGACGACGGCGCGCCTCCCGCATTCAAACCCTCTTCCCTTCCCGCAGACGAACTTTTGCCGCGGCCTTCGCCACCGTCCTGCTCGCGCTCGTGGCGGGCGGCGCGTGGCTCTACGTGCGCGCGCAGCGGCCGTGGTGGGAGGTGGCGCGGGTCGAGGGCGCGCCGCGCGTCGCGTCGGGCCGCATCGACGACCGCGGGCGGCTGCGCGTCGGCGAGTGGCTTGAGACCGACTCGGCCTCGCGCGCCGAGATCGCCGTGGCGAACATCGGGCAGGTCGAGGTCGAGCCGAACACGCGCGTCCGCCTCGTCGAGACGCGCCTGACCGAACACCGTCTGGAGCTTGAGCGCGGCACGTTGCACGCGCGCATCTGGGCGCCGCCGCGCCTCTTCTTCGTCAACACGCCGTCGGCCGTCGCCGCCGACCTCGGCTGCGCTTACACGCTCGAAGTGGACGACGAGGGCCGCGGGCTGTTGCACGTCACGTCGGGCTTCGTCGCGCTCGAAACGGACGCGCGCTCGGCCATCGTGCCCGCGGGCGCCGCGTGCCTGACGCAGCCGGGCGCGGGGCCGGGCACGCCCTTCTTCGAGGACGCGCCCGAAGGCTTGGTCGAGGCGCTCGCCAGGTTGGACTTTGAGAACGACCGCGCCGCGCTCGACGCGGTGCTCGCGGGCGCGCGGGCGCGCGACACGCTGACGCTCTGGCACCTGCTCTCGCGCGTTTCTGCCGACGACCGCGCGCGCGTCTACGAACGGCTCGCGTCGCTCGCGCCGCCACCGGAAGGCGTGACGCGTGACGGAATCGTCGGGCTCGACCGCGCGATGCTCGACGACTGGAAGTCAGCCCTCGAAAAAGATTGGCTCTCGTGGGGAGAGAGTATGCCCGCCGTACGCCGCGTGTGGCGGAAGCTCTGGCAATGAAAGTGAAGGAGGCATTTATGTCAACAGTGCGTGAAGTCAGATTCTTCGACCGTCGTTTGTTCCTGCGCGGCGCGGGCGCGGCCCTCGTCGGCATCCCCGCGTTGAGCTTGAGCGCCATCGGCTGCGGCCGAAGCCCGCGCGCGCGCGCGAGTTCGACGCCTGAAGAGAGAGAGTCGGCGAGACTTTCGTGGAAGACGGTGCTCATCCCGGCGGGCGAGCCGGGGACGCCGCTCGTCGTCTCCGGGAGAATCTTCGCCGCCGACGGGAAGACGCCGGTCGAAGGCATCACGCTCTACGTCTATCACACGGACGCGCGCGGCCTCTACTCCGAAAAGGACGGCCAGGGCGGGCCGCCCGACCCGCGGCTCAAGGGCTTGATGAAGACGGACAGGGACGGCCGCTACGAGTTCCGCAGCATCCGCCCCGCGTCCTACCCCGGCACGCGCAACCCGCAGCACATCCACGCCAAGGTCTTCGGCGCGGGCTACGCCGAGCGGGGGATTCCCGAATACTGGTTCGACGACGACCCGCTCGTCACCACCGAGATGAGCGCGCGTTACGCCGGCCTCGGCTCCTTCTCACCCGTCGTCTCCGCGAAGCGCCGCGCCGACGGCGTCTACGCGTGCGTGCGCGACATCCGTTTAGAGAAGGCTTAACGCTCCAGTCTCCTTTCACAACTCGAAGACCGGCGAGGTCGGCCGCGGCGGGAGCCCGTCCGTCAGGATGGACGTGTGTCTGACATACGAGGAGCGCCATGTCACCAAACAGACTCTTACTTTATGCCGCCACACTCGCGCTGTGCTCTCTGCTGCCCGCGGCGACATCGGCTCATCCGGCGACGGGCATCGTCGTTGACGCGAAGGGTCGCATTATCTTCAGCGACCTCGAAACCGTCTGGCGGCTCGACGCGGGCGGGCGGCTCGCGGTCTTCCGCCCGGCCGTGCGCGGGCGACACGTCCACGAGTTGTCTATTGATAAAGATGGCAACGTCTACGGCGCCGACATCACCTACGAGCCTTCCACGCAGAGGTGGGTCGAGGCCGTCTGGCGGCGCACGCACGACGGGCTCGAGGAGACGTACCTCGTCGCGCCCACCACGGACCCGCCGCGCGGCATCTCCATCTGGCGCGACGCCGAAGGCAATACCTTCTACGCCAGGCGGGACAACAACACACGTCGCGAGACGCTCATCCTGAAACGCACGCCCCGCGGCGATGTAACGACGCTCGCGGGCGGCGCATACGGACACGCAGACGGGCGCGGCGCAGAGGCGCGGTTTCGAGCCATAGGCGGCATGGCCTTCGGCGTTGACGGCTCGCTCTACGTGACCGACGCCGGAGCCTTACGCCGCGTCGGGCCGGACGGCGAGGTGCGCACGCTTGCGCAGCGGCTCGAAGAACAACTCCCCGACGACACACAGAGCGGGTACGGCGGGCTGATGGGGCTGGCCGTCGATGCGGGCGGCAGTGTCTACGTCGCCGACTACGGCCGTCGTCGTGTGTTGAAGGTCGCGGCCGACGGGAAGGTCTCGCGCGTCGTGCGCGCCGAGGCGCCGTGGTCTCCGTCGGGCGTGGCTGTCACGGGCGACGGCAGAGTCGTCGTCCTCGAAGTCGGCTTCACGCCGCCGAACGTCTACAGCGGCCCGCGCGTCCGAGAGCTTTCACCCGACGGGACTTTGAAAACTCTGGCGACCGTCGGGCTGAAGGAGAACGTCGCGACCCGCGTGACTTCGTCCGAGGCCGCGGGCGATGCCGCCGGCGCGTACGAGCAGAATGTGGGGCGCGTGGAGTTTGCGCTCGTGCTCTACTTCGGCCTCGGGGTCGTCGCCATCGGCGCCGTCGCGCGGCCCAAAGGGTTCGCGCGGAGGACGGGTCATGCTTAAAGTCTTGAAGGCCGCTTCGGTACTTCTTTTTCTGCTGTTCGCGGGGGTGCAGTTCGTCCGCCCCGAGCGCGCGAACCCGACGGCCGCCGCCGGCCAGTCGCTCGAAGAGCACGCGCGCGTGCCGCCCGAGGTCGCGGGCGTGCTGAAGCGCTCCTGCATGGACTGCCACTCGAACCGTACGGACTGGCCCTGGTACTCGAACGTCGCGCCGGCCTCCTGGTTCGTCATCGACCACGTCAACCACGGGCGGCGTCACCTCAACTTCTCGCGCTGGGGCGAGTACAGCCGCCGCGATGCCTCCGAGCTTCTGAACGGAATCTGCGCGACGACAAAGGGCGGGTCGATGCCGCTCGACTCATACACCCTCGTCCACCGTAGCGCGCGGCTCACGCCCGCCGATGTGCGAACGCTCTGCGCGTGGGCGGGCGAAGAGCAGCTTCGACTCGCGGCCGGCGACTGAGGGAGCGGCGCGCGTGTGCTAACATCTGTCATCGAACGATGACGGATAAACCTTTACTTCTCGGCGGCGAGTGGCGCACGACGGCGAACACGCGCGAGGTGCGCTCGCCTTATAACGCGGAGTTGGTCGCACGCTTCTCGGTCGCGTCCGGGGCGGAGGTCGAAGAGGCGCTCGCGGCCGCATCGCGCGCGGCCGCAGAGATGCGCGAGTTGCCGCGCCACCGCGTCGCCGAGTCTCTACGCGCCGTCGCCGACGGCATCCGCGCGCGCGCCGAAGAGTTCGCGCGCACCATCGCGACGGAGGCCGGCAAGCCCATCCAGACCGCGCGCGCCGAGGTCGCGCGCGGCGTGATGACCTTCACCTACGCGTCCGAAGAGGCGCGCCGCTTCGCGGGCGAAGTCGTCCCGTTCGACGGGCAGTCTACGGGCGCCGGGCGCACGGGCTGGACGGAGCGCTTCCCGCGCGGCGTCGTCTTCGGCATCACGCCCTTTAACTTCCCGCTCAACCTCGTCGCGCACAAGGTCGCGCCCGCGTTAGCCTCCCGCAACGCCATCGTCGTCAAGCCGAGCCCGCGCACGCCGCTCACCTCGCTGCTGCTCGGCGAAGTCTTCCTCGAATCGGGTCTGCCGCGCGCCGCTTTGCAGGTCGTGCCGATGGAGATCGAGACCATCGACGCCGTGCTCGAAGACGAGCGCGTCGGGATGGTCTCGTTCACGGGGAGCGCGGAGGTCGGGTGGCTTCTGCGCCGCCGCGCCGCGCGCAAGCCCGTCACGCTCGAACTGGGCGGCAACGCGCCCGTCATCGTTGACGAGACGGCCGACGTGCGCGCGGCCTCCGAACGCACGGCCGCCTCCGCCTTCGCCTACGCCGGCCAGGTCTGCATCTCCGCGCAACGCGTGCTGGTCCACGAGAGCGTGGCCGAAGAGTTCAACGAACGCTTCGTTAACATCGCAAAGTCACTCCGGCCGGGCGACCCGCTCGACGAGAATACTGAACTCTCCAACATGATCGACGAGGCGGCGGCGGAGCGCGCCGAAGGGTGGATTAAAGAGGCCGTCGGCGCCGGCGCGCGGCTGCTGTGCGGCGGTCGGCGCGAGGGCTCGCTGCTCGAAGCGACCGTCCTGACGAACGTTCACGCCGAGATGCGCGTCTGCTCCGAAGAGGTCTTCGCGCCCGTCGCCACGCTCCAGACCTTCGTCGATTTCGAGGAGGCCATCGCCGAGGCGAACAACACGCGCTACGGCCTGCAAGCGGGCGTCTTCACGCGCGAGACCGCGAGGGCGTTGCGGGCCTTTCGCGCGCTCGACTTCGGCGGCGTCATCGTCAACGACTCGCCCGCCTTCCGCGTGGACAACATGCCCTACGGCGGCGTCAAACTCTCCGGCGCCGGCCGCGAAGGCATCCGCTACGCGATGGAAGAGATGACCGAGCCCCGCCTCATCGTGTTAAGCGATGAATGATGAATGCGGGATGATGAATGAAAGAGTGTTCTTAATTCATCATCCCGCATTCATCATTATTTGGTAAGATGCCCGAGCCTTTGACACCTTCCGCCTTGAGGTTTCACCCGATGAAAGTAGCCGGCCTTGTCGTTCGTCTCGCCCTCTCTCTGTTGTTTCTCTTAACGTCGTTCTCGCTCCCCGTCTCGGCGCAGACCGCGGCGCCGCAGGCCGCGCCCGCCGTGGTGCGCCTGCCGGGTCTGAAGAAGGGCGTGAAGGTGAGGCGCGACGAGCGCGGCATCGCTTACATCGAGGCCGAGGACGAGTCGGACCTCTACTTCGCGCAGGGGTACGTGACGGCGGGCGACCGTCTTTGGCAGATGGACTTGTTCAGGCGCACGGCGCGCGGCGAGTTGTCGGAGATCTTCGGCAAGGCGGCGCTCGAAGAGGACAAGCGGCGACGCAACTACGGCTTCGCGCGTGTGGCCGAGGCGAGCGCCGCGCAGGCCGACCCGCGCTCGCGCGCCGTGATGGAGGCGTACGCGGCCGGCGTCAACGCCTACATTGATTCGCTCGACGACAAGAGCCTCCCCGCGGAGTTTCAGCTACTCGGTTATCGCCCGCGCCACTGGACGCCGGCCGACTCCGCCGCCGTCGGCAAGAACTTCGCCGAAGCCCTCTCGACGACGTGGACGCTCGACATCGCGCGCGCCGTCTTCGCCAACCTCCCGCCCGACAAGGCCGCCGCGCTCTTCCCCGAAGTCTCGCCGCTCGACGTGCTCGTCGTCGGCTCGGACAGGACGGACAAGAAGACGGCGACGCCCGCGAAACGCACCTCCGCCCTTCCACGACAGACGAACTTGAAAGAGTTGCTGTCAGAACTCTCTTCCGTTCAGCAGACGTTGGAGCGCACGCGCGCGCGCGTGGGCCTCAACGCCGAAGACCTTGCGGCGAGCAACAACTGGGTCGTCAGCGGCAGGCGCACGGCGTCGGGCAAGCCCCTGCTCGCCAACGACCCGCACCTGCCCGCTTCGGCGCCCTCCATCTGGTACATGATTCACCTGAGCGCGCCGGGCCTGCGCGTCGCGGGCGTCACGGCGGCCGGCGCGCCCGGCGTCATCATCGGACACAACGAGCGCATCGCGTGGGGCCTGACCAACCTCGGGCCGGACGTGCAGGACGTGTACCGCGAGACGTTCGACCCGCAGAACCCGCTCAAGTACCAGACGCCCGCGGGCTGGCGCGACGCGGAGGTGCGCCGCGAGGAGATCAAAGTCCGCAAGTCGATGCTCGGCACGGACACCGAAGTCGTCACGCACGAGGTGATTGTCACGCGCCACGGCCCCGTCGTGCTTAAGAAGGGGGGGACGCCTTCGCCCTGCGCTGGACCGCCCTCTCGCCCACGGCCACGGAGTTCACGGCCTTCTACAAGCTGAACCGCGCGCGCGACTGGAAGGAGTTCGGCGAAGCACTCAAGGACTACGGCGGCGCCACGCAGAACTTCGTCTACGCAGACGTGGACGGGCACATCGGCTACTACGGCGCGGGGCTCATCCCCGTCCGTGCGAACGGCGACGGCAGCGTCCCCTACGACGGCACGAAGGACGAGGGCGAGTGGAAGGGCTTCATCCCGCACGCGGAGTTGCCGCACGTCTTCGACCCGCCCAACGGCATCATCGTCACGGCCAACAGCCGCGTCGTCGGCCGCGACTACACGCACTTCCTCACGCACGCCTGGGCGCCGCCCACGCGTTCGCGCCGCATCTACGACCTGCTCACGGCGAAACAGAAGTTGACCGCGGAAGACTTCCGCGCCGTGCAGGGCGACGCCTACACCATCTCCGGCGCGACCTTCGCGCGCGAGGTCGCGAAGGTCGCGCGCGAAGCGGGCTTGGACGCGAAGGACGAGAAGTGGCGCGAGACCGTGAAGCTCTTCGAGGCGTGGGACGGGCAGCTTGAGCCGGACGCGCGCGCGCCGCGACTCGCCGTCGAGATGGCCGGCGCCTTCCGCACGAAGATACTCGCCGGGGCGCTCGGCGCAGACTTGGCGAAAGAGTACCGCTGGCCCGCCAGCGCCATCTTCTTCGACCGCGTCATACAGGAGCGGCCGAAGGAATGGCTGCCGAAAGAGTTCGCCTCTTACGCAGAGCTGCTCGACGCCGCGCACCGCGAGACGCGCGAGTCTCTGACGAAGAGTCTGGGCGCCGACGAGACGAAGTGGACGTGGGGCGCGCGCCTGTCCGTCAACTTCCCGCACCCGCTGGCGGGCGTGCCTCTGATCGGGAAGTCGTTCCAGATCGCGCCCTTCCCGCAGAGGGGCGGCGGCGGCCTCTTCGCCGCGCCGAACGTCGGCGGCTCGGTCTCGATGCGCCTGATAGCCGACACGTCCGACTGGGACAAGACGCGGCAGGGGATCGCGCTCGGCGTCTCGGGCGACCCGCGCAGCCCGCACTGGCAGGATCAGCTCGAAGACTGGCGCGCCGCCAACCCGCGCGTCTTCCCCTTCAACGCCGCCTCGGTCGCGCGCGCGGCACAACCGACACAGACGCTCATGCCGAAATAGAATCTATTCGGTGTTAAGGCAGTCGTGAAGATGGCGAAAGACGAAACGAACCGGCGCGGCAAGGCGGGCGGCGGAAGCAGCCTGAGCCTTCGACTCTTCTTCGCGGTAGAGCTACCCGACGAGATTCGCGCGGCCGCGGCCGAACACGCCGCGCGTCTGCGCCGCGAGTTCCCCGACGCGCGCGCGAGTTGGCCGCGCGCCGAGAGTCTTCATCTGACGTTGAAGTTCCTCGGCGAGGTCGAAGCCATCCGGGTCGATGCCCTGCATCACGTGGCAACTACCGCCGCGGCCGCGCTCACCCCGTTTGCGTTGGCCATCGAGCGCGCGGGTACATTCCCCGAGCGCGGCGCGGCGCGCGTGCTCTGGCTCGGCGTGCGTGACGACGCCGGCCAACTCTCCCGCCTACAATTTCGTCTCGATAAAGAGGGCGTCTATGTGGGCTTCCCGCGCGAGTCCAAGCCTTTCAAGCCGCACCTCACACTCGCACGCCTGCGCGTGCCCCAGCGCGGCGACGACCTCGACGCGCTCTCCGAAGTTCACCGCCGCACGCCCTTCGGCCCGCTTACCTTTCAGGTCTCGGACTTCGTACTTATGCGCAGCGAACTCGGCCCCGGCGGCCCCCGCTACACTCCGTGGTCGCGGCACACGCTTTAAGTCGAGGACTGTTAACCACCGCAGACACAGAGAGACACGGCTTGAAGACTTATACCTTCAAGCCGTGTCTCTCTGTGTCTGCGGTGGTTAATCTTCTCTCAGGCGTTCGGCAACTGCCGCGGGCGGGCGGGCGGCAACTGAGGGCCGCCGTCGTCCTTCCGCTTCTCGCCCGTCTCGGCGAACATCTCCTTGATGACGCCGACGCTCGAAAGCATGGCCGAGGTCTCGACCGGCATGAAGATGACCTTCGAGTTCTGGCCGAGCGACATCTCTTTCAGGCTCTCGATGTAACGCTGCGTGATGAGGTACTGCGCGGGGTTGCCGTGGTCGAGCATGACGCGCGCGACCTGCGCGATGGCCTCCGCTTCGGCTTCGGCGTTGCGGAGCCGCGCCTGGGCCGCGCCTTCGGCCGCGAGGATGGCCGACTCTTTCTGGCCCTCGGCGCGCGTCACGGCGGCCTGCATCTCGCCCTCGGCGCGCGTGATGGCGGCCTGCTTGTCGCCCTCGGCCTGGAGGACGAGCGCGCGTCGCGTCCGCTCGGCCGTCATCTGCTTCTCCATCGTGACGCGCACGTCCTCGGGCGGGGTGATGTTCTTCACGTCAACGCGCGTGACCTTCACGCCCCACTTGTCCGTCGCCTCGTCGAGCCCGATGCGGAGCTTCGCGTTGATCTGGTCGCGCTGCGAGAGCGTGTGATCCAGGTCCATGTCGCCGATGACGGCGCGCATGCCTGTGATAGTCAACTGGACGATGGCGCCGGTCAGGTCGGCCACCTCGTAGACGGCTTTGATCGGGTCGGTGATCTGCCAGTAGACGACCGAATCGACGTGGATCGTCACGTTGTCGCGGGTGATGACCGGCTGCGGCGGGAGGTCGATGTACTGCTCGCGCAGGTCGATGGAGACGAGCCCCGGGCGCACGTTCGTCCAGTAGAAGGCGCGCGGCTTGTCGAGGAACGGGACGATGACGTTCAGGCCGCTCGTCGCCACGCGGCTGAAGCGCCCCAGCCGCTCGATGAGCATGACGGTCGCCTGCGGCACGATCTTGATAGTCTTGGCCGCGATGACCAGCGTCGCGATGGCGATGAAGAGGAAGAAGAAGAGAATGCCGAATTCCATGTGACCTCCGAGATTAACGGAATGACGGATTTGGAGTTTCAAACACGCAAGGCAGGTTCAGAGCCAGACTATAACGGATTGACTCAAGCTTTAGGAAGAGGCTCGGGCGGCGGCCGCCAACCGCCGAGCGCCTCTTCAATCACGCGCGCGGCCGCGAGCACGCGCCACTCCTCGTGCGGACGGCCGACGACCTGCACACCTACGGGCAGCCCCGCCGCCGTGCGACCCGCGGGCACGCACGCGGCCGGCAGGTCGAAGACGTTCGCCGCGTGCGCGTAAGAGAAGGCGCGGAACGTCGCGACGCTGCGCCGCTCGACCTCGACGCGCCCGAACTCTTCGTGCCGGAACGCGGGGACGGCGCCGACCGGCGCGACGAAGAGCAGCGTCCTCTCCATCCAGCGCAGGAGCGCCCCGCGCACTCGGTCGCGCTCCTCCCACGCCGACAAAATTTTCTCCAAAGACGGCTCGCCCCAACGCTGCGCGCGTTCGAGGATGACGCCCGCGGCGCGCCCCGCCTCCCCTTCCCGCCCCGCGTAGGCCGCGCGCACGAGCCGCTGCGTCGCGTACTCGAAGAGCGAGAGCCACAACCCCGTGGCCTCGCCGACGCCGGGCGGGACTTCTTCTCCAACATTCAATCCCGCGTCGTTCAGAGCACGCGCGGCCCGTCGTACCGCCTCGTTCGTCTCCGCCGTCACGGCCGTCGCGCCGTCGTCGGCGTAGAAGGCGGCACGCACCCCCTTCAACGTCGCTCGCGCGTCGGGCCCGACACTCGCGCCGGAGAGCACGCCGTAAAAGAGTCGAAGGTCTTCGACCGTGCGCGCGAGCGGGCCGAGCGTCGCGCCGAGCGAGTGCAGACCAGACATCGGCGGCGTGTGGCCGCCGCCCGGCACGCGACCCGCCGTCGGCTTCAACCCCGCGACGCCGCAGAAGTGTGCGGGTATGCGTATCGAGCCCGC
This sequence comes from uncultured Acidobacteriota bacterium, assembly GCA_963726735.1. Taxonomy (GTDB): domain Bacteria; phylum Acidobacteriota; class Blastocatellia; order Pyrinomonadales; family Pyrinomonadaceae; genus QHXN01. The sequence goes on along the minus strand of CAVSDM010000007.1, from coordinate 2,525,061 downwards.
GAGGTCGCTCCCCAGACTTCCCGCCGTCATGCACGCGGCGACGGCCGCCGCGCAGCCGCCGCTCGAGCCGCCCGGCGTGCGTCCGAGGTCGTGCGGGTTGTTCGTCCTCCCGAAGACGGGATTCTCCGACGTGTAGTCGAGCGCGAATTCGGGACAGTTCGTCTTCCCCAGTATGATCGCGCCCGCCGCGCGCAGCCGCGCCACGGCCGGCGCGTCATCCTCCGCCACGTACTCCGCGCGCACGCGCGAGCCGCAGGTCGTACGCAAGCCCCGCACGTCAATCGTGTCCTTCAACGTCAAGGGCACGCCGTGAAGTAAGCCTGTGACCTCGCCGCGCGCGACGGCCGCCTCCGCCGCGCGCGCGCGTTCGAGCGCGTCGGGCGCGAGCGTCACGACCGCGTTGAGCGCCGGATTCACGCTCTCGATTCGACGCAGATACGACTCGACCGCCTCGACCGGCGAGACCTCGCGCGCGCGAATCCGCCCGGCGAGTTCGTGCGCGGGCATCCGCGTCAGCTCATGCTCTTCTGAAGTTCTCATCCGACCTCTGTGAGAAACTTTTCGACCTCGGCGTCAGACTTGAGCCGCACGATACGTTTGTCGGCGGCGAATTCATCAAGCCGCGCGAGCACTTTCGGCCGGCTCCTCGAAGGGTAAGTCCAGACCCAGTGCAGAAACTTCAGGTCGAACCTCTCGCCGCAGCCCTCGGCCATGTCCGGCCGCCGCGCGTTCCTGTACATGAGCCAGCGCTTCAACGCGCGCCGCACGCAGACCGCGCGCGGCATGTCGAGAAAGATGACCGTGTCACACGCCGCGAGCCTCACCTCTAACGTGCCGGAGAAGTTGCCGTCCATCACCCACGCCTCCCGCGCGCATAGTTCTTCCACCGTCCGCCGCCACTCCTCCTTCGGCGTCTCGACCCAACCGGGCCGCCAGAAGCAGACATCGAGGTGTATGACCGGAAGCCCCAGCCGCTCGCCGAGCCGTCGCGCGAACGTGGACTTGCCCGCGCCACCCGAGCCTATCACCAGTACCCGCTTCATGCTTGCGCGTTGTGACGTTGGAGCAGCTCGACGAACTTCCGCCCGGCCGTCGAGAGCGCGCGGTCGCTGCGGTAGACGATGCCGACGGCCCGCTCCCACTCGGGCTCGACGAGCGGGACGACGGCGAGCTGCCCCGAGCGACGCTCATCCAGCACCGACGGTCGCGGCACGACGGCCACGCCGAGCCCGACCTCGACGGCGCGCTTGATCGTCTCGATGTTGTCGAACTCGGCTGAGCGTTGGACGGTGACGCCGTGCGCGCGCAGGATGCGGTCGGTGGCCCGACGGGTCGGGATGTCGCGCTCGAAGTGTACGAAGTTCTGACCCTGCAAGTCGGCCGCGCGCAGCTTCTTGCGCTTGGCGAACGGGTGCTCGGGTCGGCAGATGAAGACCAGACGGTCGCCGCCGAGCGGCACGATCTCCAACCCGCGCCGCTTCTCCGGGTAGGCGACGACGCCGAGGTCAACCGCCCCGCTCAAAACGTCCCGCACGACGCGCGTCGTGCGGCTGTATTCGAGGTCGATCTTAGCGCGCGGGTAGAGCGCCATGAAATCGCGCACGACGGGCGGCAGCTCGTGCAGCCCGACGCTGTAGACGGTCGCGACGCGCACCGTCCCGCCGACCGTCCCCGACAAACTGCGCATGCTCTCTTCGAGCCGCCCGTAAGCCTGCAAGACCTCGCGGCTGGCCTCGTAGAACGCCTCGCCCTCCTGCGTCAGGTGCAGCTCGCGCCGGCCGCGCACGCGTTCCAGCAGCCGCCGCTTGAACCTGCCTTCGAGCCCGCGCACCTGCTGGCTCACGGCCGACTGCGTCACGAAGTTGCGCTCGGCGGCCTGCGAGAAGCTCCGCGTCTCGACCAGGTCGCAGAAGATTTTCAACGTTTCGATTTGCATTGCTGTTAGCTATTAGCTGTTGGCTCTTAGCTTAAGACTCATATACGTCGGAGCCGCCCGTCGAGGTTTTAGCTAAAAGCTAAAATAAGAATCCCTCAGATGCTTGCCCTATATTTTTCATTTTATCTTATATTCGCGCTGAACTAAAATAAGCCCATAGGAGCAGGCCGGTTATGGCCCGACAACTGACATCGGCGGTGGGGCAGTACGGCGGCGGGGGCGAGCGGTTCGCGCCCGGGCTTACGCTCGGCGAGGCGCGCGCGCGGCTGTTCGCGCTCGGCGGGCTCGGGGACGACGGCGGTTACGGCGACGCCTGGGTGTCGTTGAAACTCTGGCGCGTCCCCTTCGCGTTCCCGAACACGGAGGGGCGTCGGCGGGCCGTCAGGTTCCACGACCTGCACCACGTCCTGACCGAGTACCCGACGACGTGGCGCGGCGAGTTCGAGATCGCCGCGTGGGAGGTGGCCTCCGGCGTGCGGCGTTACCGGGTCGGGTGGCTGCTCGACCTGCTCGGCTTCGCCTGCGGGCTCGTCGTCTTCCCGCGCCGCGTCTACCGCGCCTTCGTGCGCGGCCGCCACAGCGCGAACCTGTACGGCGACGTGTGGGACGAGTCGATACTCGCCCGCCGGGTCGGCGAGGTGAGGCGCAGGCTGAAGTTGGATGGAGGAGAGGCACGGGCGACGCGGGACGACAAGGTCTCGTTCGCCCTCTGGGGCGGCGTGAGCGTCCTGACGTACGTGGCGACCGGGGCGCTCATGTTCGCGCCGGTGGTGGCGCTCGTCGGGGCGCTGCGGCTGTGGCTCGCGCGTTAGGTTTGGGCGCGGGCGCGGCCGATTTGGCGGGCGATTGCTTTTCCGCGTCGCGTCGTTATAATCATGGCCGACCTACCAGACATCAACGTCACAACGCCGCGGCGCGCGAGCCGCAGAGGAGAGGCACTTCTGACATGGCCGTCCGTCTGAGCAGTACGTTCGTTTTCAGGAAGCTCCACCAGTTGACGGGCATCCTCCCGCTCGGCTTCTTCCTGCTGGAACACTTCTACACCAACTCGAAGGCGATGACCGGCCCGGCCGACTTCAACAACGCGGTCCGAGACCTCCAGTCGATCCCCTACGTGCTCTTCATCGAGATCGGCGGCATCTTCATCCCGCTCATCTACCACGCCGTCTACGGACTCTTCATCACGTGGGAGATGCGGCCGAACAACGTCTCGTACCCCTACCCGCGCAACTGGTTCTATACCATCCAGCGCATCACGGGGATGATCCTCTTCTTCTTCATCACGTTCCACGTGCTGAACTTCCGCTTCGGGCTCATCCCCGGCCTCAACGAAATCTCGGTGGCCGAGCACCCCGACCGCGCCTTCGCCATCGTCAGCGAGGAGTTCAAGAACAACGCCATCTTCCTCGTCTACCTCGTCGGCATCACCGCGACCGTCTGGCACCTCGCCAACGGGCTGTGGCTCTTCGCCGTGGACTGGGGCATCGTCATCGGCGAGCGCGCGCAGCGCTACGCCGGCTACGCCTGCATCGCCTTCGGCCTGCTGCTGCTCGCCGTCGGCATCAACGCCCAGGCGGCCTTCAGGTGGGAAGGCGGACTCCTCAGACTGATAGGATTCTGCATAACATGGCAAACAACGGCATACGCATAGCCATCGTCGGCGGCGGCCTCGCCGGCCTCGCGGCCGCGATCAAGATCGCCGAGGCCGGGCACTCGGTCGACCTCTTCTCGGTCGTCCCCGTCAAGCGCTCGCACTCGGTCTGCGCGCAGGGCGGCATCAACGGCGCGGTCAACACCAAGGGCGAAGGCGACTCGCCGTGGAAGCACTTCGACGACACGGTCTACGGCGGCGACTTCCTCGCCAACCAGCCGCCCGTGCAGAGGCATGTGCGAGATGGCGCCCGCGCATCATCTACCTGCTCGACCGCATGGGCGTCCCCTTCAACCGCACGCCCGAAGGGCTTCTCGACTTCCGCCGCTTCGGCGGCACGCTCCACCACCGCACCGCCTTCGCCGGCGCCACGACCGGCCAGCAGCTCCTCTACGCGCTCGACGAGCAGGTGCGCCGCCACGAAGTCGCCGGCAAGGTCAAGAAGTACGAGCACTGGGAGATGCTCTCGCTCATCCTCGACGACGACGGCGTCTGCCGCGGCATCGTCGCGATGGACCGCGCGACGCTGGAGATGAAGGCCTTCCCGGCCGACGCCGTCATCATCGCGACGGGCGGGCCGGGGCTCATCTTCGGCAAGTCCACCAACTCGATGATCTGCACCGGCTCCGCCGTCTCGGCCTGCTACCAGCAGGGCGCGCGCTACGCCAACGGCGAGTTCATCCAGGTGCACCCGACCTCGATCCCCGGCGAGGACAAGCTGCGCCTGATGTCCGAGTCGGCGCGCGGCGAGGGCGGCCGCGTCTGGGTGCCGAAGACGCAGGGCGACAAGCGACAGCCCTCGTCCATCCCCGAGACGGAGCGCTGGTACTTCCTCGAAGAGAAGTACCCGGCCTACGGCAACCTCGTCCCGCGCGACATCGCCACGCGCGAGATCTTCCAGGTCTGCCTCGACGGCTTCGGCATCGACGGCGAGAACCAGGTCTACCTCGACCTCACGCACATCCCGGCCGAGACGCTCGACAAGAAGCTCGGCGCGATTCTCGAGATCTACGAGAAGTTCGTCGGCGACGACCCGCGCCACGTGCCGATGCGCATCTTCCCCGGCGTCCACTACTCGATGGGCGGGCTCTGGGTTGACTTCGAGCAGCGGACGAACATTCCGGGCCTGCTCGCGGCGGGCGAGTGCGACTACTCGATCCACGGCGCGAACCGCCTGGGCGCGAACTCGCTCGTCAGTTGCGTCTACGGCGGCTTCGTCGCCGCGCCCGCGGCGATCGAGTTCGCGAAGAACGTCGAGCGCAACGGCGCCGACGGCTCGAAGATTTACGACGACGAGTTGAAGCGCCAGCAGGAGATCAACGCGGGCCTCCTGAAGCAGACGGGCACGGAGAACCAGTACGTCATCCACGACGAGATGGGCAAGTGGATGACGGACAACGTGACGGTCGTCCGCTACAACGACAAGCTGAAGGCGACGGACGAGAAGCTGCTGGAGCTGATCGACCGCTACCAGCGCATCTCGCTCAACGACTCGAACATGTGGGCGACGCACGCGGTGCCGCACGCGCGCCAGCTCTACAACATGCTGCAACTGGCGCGCGTCATCACGCTCGGCGCGCTGAACCGCAACGAGTCGCGCGGCGCGCACTACAAGCCCGACTTCCCCAACCGCGACGACGAGAACTTCCTGAAGACGACCATCGCCGAGTTCTCCGGCGAAGGCCCGGTCTTCTCGTGGGAGGCGGTGGACGCGGGGCTCATCGAGCCGCGCAAGCGCGACTACACGAAGGGCAAGCAGAAGGCGCAGGCCGCCTCGGGCGGCCAAGCCGAGCAGTCGCCGACGAAAGACGGCGCCGCGCAGGTTCCCGCCTCCGGCTGGGAGCAGCGGCCGCCCAACACCTCCGGCCCTGCGACGTGGGGCCAGAAGAAGGAGGCCGTGGACAACGCCGTCGCCGGCGAGACCACCCCGCGCCCCGAGCGCGGCGACTCGATTGACGAAGCAGGGGGCAAGACCGAGAAGCAGTAAGGGGCGGACACAGAAGGGACGCCGCCGCCCGACATGGGTGAAGATGATGTCAACGCTGACGGTCACACACGTGACACCTGAAGAGTACCTCGCCGCCGAGAGGTTATCGGAAACCAGGAGCGAGTATCTCGACGGAGGTGTGTTCCCGATGACCGGCACGACGGTAAATCACAACAGGATTGTGGGGGATTTGAGTCGTCAACTCCTCACCCAGTTAGACGAGCGGCATTGTGACGTTTTGATTAGTGAAGTAAAGGTGGCGCTTCAGGGCTCGCGTAAGTTCTTCTATCCGGACGTAGCGGTCGTCTGCGGCGAGTTGAAGTATCACGACGACCGGAAAGACATCATTCTCAACCCCGACCTTGTCGTCGAAGTCCTCTCGCCGAGCACGGAGGCATTCGACCGCGGGGCGAAGTTTCAGGCTTACCGGACGCTTGACTCGTTGAAGGAATATCTCCTCGTCTCGCAAGGGACGCCGCTGATCGAGCAGTACGTGAGAGGCGACGACGGAAAGTGGACTTTAACTGCGGCCGCGGGACTTGAGAGTTCGCTCACGTTGCCTTCAATCGGATGCACTTTGAACTTGGCCGCAGTCTACAAAAGGGTGGGGTTTTAATTCATGAGCGCTGAAGCGAAAACGGAAGAGCACCATCACGGCTTGAGGAACCCGCCGCGGGAGGTCGTTCTGCGTATACGTCGGCGGGACAAGCAGGACGAGCCGGCGCGTTGGGAGGAGTTCGCGCATCCCCTACCGGCCGAACCTCAACATCATCTCCTGCCTGATGGATATCAGGAAGAACCCGGTCACGCGCGACGGCAAGAAGACGACGCCGCCCGTCTGGGAGATGAACTGTCTGGAGCAGGTCTGCGGCATCTGCACGATGGTCATCAACGGGCGCGCGCGCCAGTCCTGCTCGGCGCTCGTCGATAACCTCGAACCGCACAAGCCGATCACCCTGGAGCCGATGTCGAAGTTCCCGAACGTGCGCGACCTCGTCGTGGACCGCTCGGAGATGTTCGACCACCTCAAGCGCGTCAAGGCGTGGATCGAGATCGACGGCTCGTACGACCTCGGCCCCGGCCCGCGTATGTCGCAGGAGGACGTGGCCGAGCGCTACGCCTACTCGCGCTGCATGACGTGCGGCTGCTGTCTGGAAGCCTGCCCGCAGTACGGCGACGGCAACTACATCGGCCCGCAGGCCATCGCGCAGGTGCGGCTGATGAACATGCACCCGACGGGCAAGATCACGCGCGACGAGCGGCTCTCGGCCCTCATGGGCGACGACGGCATCACCAACTGCGGCAACGCGCAGAACTGCGTCCGCGCCTGCCCGATGTCGCTCCCGCTCACCAAGGCCATCTACGAGGAGAACCGCGAGACCGTCGTCCACGGCCTCTTCGGCTGGCTCAGAAAGTAGCTCCCGGAAGCAGTTCAACCGCGGGGACACAGGAGACCCGGCTTCAAGCAAGATTATGCTTGAAGCCGGGTCTCTGCGTCCCCGCGGTTAAGCTTATAAGGGTGATGGGGACTGCGAACCCGCCGTCCACTTTCGACTCCTCAAGCGGGCGCGTGTTTCCGCCTCTCGCTCAAGTTATCGACCCACGGGCCGGATTTCAGATCAGAACCACCCGCTACCGCGGGCGGTTCTGACCTGTGTATTTTCCTTACGGCGTCAGGGTCGCGATGGTCGCGCCCCAGCCGCCGGCCTCGGGCGGGGCGTCGCTGAAGTGTTCGACGAAGGGCGTGCGTGCGAGCACTGTACGCACGGTCTCGCGCTGCACGCCGACGCCCTTGCCGTGGATGATGCGCACCTGCCGATAACCTTTGAGTCGGGCTTCGCGCAGGTACTCCTCGACGACGGCGCGCACCTCGCGCGGCGGGATGGAGTGCAGGTCGAACACGTCCCTTATCTCCAGACGCACGGGCTCCGGGAAAGGGTCGAACGGGTCGAGCCCGTCAGCGACCTCTTCAACTTCCGCGGGCGGCGCGTTGACGCGCTCGCGCCGCCCGCGCGGCGCGAGCCAACGGCTTAGACGTGCCAAGAGTCCCATTAGAAAATCTTTCCTCTGTGCCGGAGACACATTATGACAGAGAGAAGACGCCTTCCAGCAGTCCTCCTCCCCATTCTCCTCCTGACCTCGCAGCCGTGCTTCGGACTCCCCGCCGACGGGATGCTCACGAAGTCCCCACCGCGGGAGGCCGCAAGCGCCCTGTGGGGGCGCAGCGGCGCCGCCGCACTAGCCCGCGCCCCCAACGACAATGGATGGTACCTACCTTGACACGCGTCGGAGGCGCTCGTTACACTCGCGCTCTTCCAACACCGAGAGAAGTGCGCACCGGCTGTCACGCGCGACCCTGCGCCCGCGCGTCAACTTATGCCTTGCTTCCGCGCAAGTGCGCTCTATTGAAACCGAATTTTAAGCGACGAAAGGGAGAGAGAGATGGGCAAGAGAAACAAGATCACGGTGGTCGGCGCCGGCAACGTCGGCGCGACGGCCGCCCACTGGCTGGCGAGCAAGGAACTGGGCGACGTGGTGCTCGTGGACATCGTCGAGGGCATGCCGCAGGGCAAGGCGCTCGACCTCGCGCAGGCCGCGCCGATTGAAGGGTTCGACGCGGCGCTCGTCGGCTCGACCAACGACTACTCGCTGACGGCGAACTCCGACGTGGTCATCATCACCTCGGGGCTCCCGCGCAAGCCCGGCATGAGCCGCGACGACCTTCTGAAGACCAACGCCGGCATCGTGTCGAGCGTCGTCGATGAGGTCGTCAAGTACTCGCCCGACTCCATCCTCATCATCGTCTCGAACCCGCTCGACGCGATGTGCCAGGTCGCGTTCAAGCGTTCGGGCTTCCCCAAGCACCGTGTCATCGGCATGGCCGGCGTGCTCGACTCGGCGCGCATGCGCTGCTTCCTCGCCGAAGCCCTCGACGTGTCGGTCGAGAACGTCACGGCCTTCGTCCTCGGCGGCCACGGCGACACGATGGTGCCGCTGCCGCGCTACTCGACCTGCGCCGGCATCCCCGTCACCGAGCTTCTGCCGAAGGAGCAGCTCGAAGCCATCGTCAAGCGGACGGCCAACGGCGGCGCGGAGATCGTCGGGCTGCTCAAGACCGGCTCGGCCTACTACGCGCCCTCGGCGGCGGCCGTCGAGATGACCGAGGCCATCCTCAAAGACAAGAAGAAGATTCTGCCCTGCGCCGCCTACCTCGAAGGCGAGTACGGCGTCAACAACCTCTACGTCGGCGTCCCCTGCAAGCTCGGCGCGCGCGGGCTCGAACAGATCATCGAGATCAGCCTCACCAACGAAGAGCGCATCGCCCTGCAAAAGAGCGCCGCCTCCGTGCAGGAGTTGGTTGACGTGCTCGGCGTCTAAATTGCCAGGTGCTTCGCGCCGCGTCGCGGTGCTTGAGTGTAGCCCGGCCTTTCAAGGCCGGGTCAGTTGAAGCGACACCGCCGCGTCGCGTCAGCGACGCCTGAACGTGCCGAGTCGGCTCAGGCGTCGCTGACGCGACGTGGCGCTAATTAACCGTCGGCGGCCCCGGCCTTGAAAGGCCGGGCTACATTCAACCGCCGCTCCGCGGCGTTCTAATAACACGCTTCGGTTTAGTTGCGCCTTTGATTCGGCCAAACTCAATCGTGAAGCCATTACTTCTAATCCTCCTTCTCTCCTCACTCGTTCAAACGGTCGCCCACGCGCGGCAACCCGCACAGGTCACACTCGTCCCCAAGTTTCCCTTTCCTCAAAGCGGCCTCCAGCTCGAAAGGCACACGCGGCCGGGCGCGTTCCTCGACGTGCTCGGGCGCAGGAGTGCCGTCTTCGGCTACGAGCACCGGCAGCTCGAAGCGTGGGCTTACCCCTTACAGGTACTCGACGGGTTCGAGCTGTCGTTCCGCGTCGAGGGCTACCCGCTCGAATTCCGCGGCGCGGACACGGCGGCGCACATCGACGTGCGTCCCGAGGCGACGACCATCACCTACTCGCACGCGGCCTTCACCGTGCGGCAGACCGTCTTCGCGCCGCTCGACGAGCCGGGCGTCGTCATGCTGCTCGACGTTGACTCTGCGCTGCCCGTCGTCGTCACGGCGCGCTTCCGCCCGCGTTTGAGGCTGATGTGGCCGGCGGGGATGCCGACCGCCTCACTTTCGTGGGACGAGAAGCAGCGCGCTTATTTCATCTACGAAGAGACCGGGCGTTACGCCGGCATGGTCGGGAGCCCGGCCGCCCGCGACGTGTCCGTCATGCCCTACCAGGAGGAGCCGCGCGACGTGCCCGCCGAGTTCCGTTTGGAGGTGCCCGCCTCGGAGCTGAAGTCGAGCTTCATCCCCGTCGTCATCGCCGGGAGCGTGAAGGGGCGCGACGACGCGCGCGCGACCTACGCGCGGCTGCTCGGCTCGGCGCGCGCGCTGTACGAGAAGAACGTCGAGCACTACCGACGCCTGCTCGTCGAGACGACCGAGGTCTCGACGCCCGACGCGCGCGTCAACGAGGCGTTCGCGTGGGCGAAGGTCGGCATCGACAAGGGCTTCGTCGAGAACCCTCTGCTCGGGCGCGGGCTCGTCGCGGGCTTCCGCACGGCGGGCGAGTCGGAGCGGCCGGGCTTCGCCTGGTTCTTCGGCCGCGACGCGCTCTGGACGGCCCTCGCCGTCAACTCTTACGGAGACTTCGAGGGCGCGCGCGCGGCGCTCGACTTCCTGAAGAAGTTCCAGCGCGCCGACGGCAAAATCCCGCACGAGATTTCGCAGAGCGCGAGCCTCGTCCCCTGGTTCACAGACTACCCGTACGCGTGGGCCAGCGCCGACGCCACGCCGCTCTACCTCATCGCGCACGCGGACTACCTGCGCGCGAGCGGCGACGTGGACTACCTGCGCGCCGGCCGCGAGTCGATCCTCAAAGCCTACCGCTTCACACGCGCCACCGACACGGACGGCAACGGGCTCATCGAGAGCACGAGCCTCGGCCACGGCTGGGTCGAGGGCGGCTCGCTCTACCCGCCGCACGAAGAGATTTATATGCAGGGCCTCTGGGCCGAGGCGCTGCGCGGCGTCGTGGAGATGTCCCGCCTGCTGGAAGACGAGAAGCTCGCCGCCGAAGCCACCGCAGAGTTGCGGCGCGTGACGAAGGCAATCGAGCAGACCTACTGGCTCGAAGGGCGCGGACACTACGCCTTCGCCACCAACATCCCGCGCAAAGAGCCGCGCGCGGCCGAGCGCGGCCCGAACCGCGAGCGCCGGCAGCAGCGCATGAACGAGCAGGACAAGTCGAAGCTCTTTGAAGAGGACACGGTGCTGCCCGCCGTCCCGCTCTGGTTCGGCGTGCTCGACGCGGGGCGCGCGCAGGGGCAGCTCGACCACCTCGGCTCCGGGCGCATCGCGACCGACTGGGGCGCGCGCATCATCTCCGACGAGAGCCGCCTCTACGACCCGCTCTCCTATCACAGCGGCTCGGTCTGGCCGCTCTTCACGGGCTGGGCGAGCATGGGCGCTTACCGCTACGGCCGTGCCCACGTCGGCTTGCAGGCCCTGATGTCGAACGTGCTCCTGCGCGAACAGGGCGCGCTCGGCTACACGACCGAGCTGCTCTCCGGCGACTACAACGCGCCCTTCGGCCGCTCTTCACACCATCAGGTCTGGTCGGAGGCGATGGTCGTCACGCCGCTCCTGCGCGGGCTGCTGGCGTTGGAGGTCTCGGCCGAAGGCTCGACCGTCAGGTTCGCGCCGCAGCTCCCGGCCGACTGGAACAGCGTCGCCGTGCGACGCGTGCGGGCCGGCCTGCACACGTTCGACCTCCTGCTTGAGCGCGGCGAAGGAGAGCTGCGCGTCCGCTTGAGCTTCGCCGAAGGGTCCGACCTGAGCAGGCGGCCGCCTCTCAAGTTCGTGTTCGCACCCGCCCTGCCGCTCGACGCGCGCGTCAAGTCCGTCGAGGTCGGCGGCAGGCCCTCCGAGTTCAGGGTCGAACGGATGGGCGACGCGCAGTCCGCCGTCTTCGAGGCCGACCAGCGCCGCGCCACCTCTTCAGACGCCACGAAGACGTTGAACGTCGTCGTCAAGTACGAAGAGGGCACGGACGTTTACGTCAGGCGCGAGGCGCCGCGGCCGGGCGACACCAACAACGGCCTGCGCGTGCTCCGCTCACGCGCCGAGGGAAACTGGCTGCGGCTCCTGCTCGAAGGCGTCCCCGGCCGCGACTACAGTCTTAATGTAAGAAGTGCGAGGCCGGTCGGGCTGCCGGGTGCGGGCGGCGTCGAAGGCGTCACGCTGACCATGAACCCGGCCGGGACTGTGAGCGTCAGGTTTGCCGGCGAGCCCGGCCGCTACGTGAGGCGCGAGGTGTCGCTGCCCCTCGGCGGGCGCACGGCCGCGCGGAACTGAGCCGGACATCGGCTGCGCCGCGCCGCCGCTTCGTGTCATAATGTGTGCATCCCGATGGATGACAAAGCGCATGAGAGAGAGCTTCTGAAGTCTTTGGCGGAGGACGTGGCCGAGACGGCCTCGTACCTGCGCGAGCTTGGCGTGGAAGGGCTGGAAGGGCTGGACGTGCAGTCCCTCGAAGCGCCCACGCGCAAGCAGGATGAGAGCGTCCGGGCGCCGGCTCCCGTCTCTGCCCGCGCTCAGGCGTAACGCGACGGCGGAGCAGCGGCCCGCGAACGCTCTGCCGCCGCCGCCGCAGAGACCGCTCCCCCCGCCTCCCCCTCAAACGAGTCAGGCCGCGAGGCCACAGCCCGCGGGTGCGTCCCTACCGCCCCCGCTACAAACTCAAGCGGAGATGCCCAAGAGACCCGTCCGTAAGCCTTCGCCCGAACCGCCCGCGCCGCGCGAGACGCTCTTCGGCGACATCACGCCGCAGGACGACTTGAGCCTCGGCCGACCCGGCGAGACCTTCGAGGACATACGCGCCGACATCGGCGAGTGCGTCCGCTGTCCGCTCCATCAGGGTCGGACGAACATCGTCCACAGCGAGGGACAGCCGACCGCGCGCCTCATGTTCGTCGGCGAGGCGCCGGGCGCCGACGAGGACGCGAGCGGCAGACCTTTCGTCGGACGCGCCGGTCAACTCCTGAACAAGATCATCGAGGCCATCGGCCTCAAGCGCGACGACGTGCTCATCGGCAACGTCAACCGCTGTCGCCCGCCCGGCAACCGCACGCCCACGACCGACGAGGCGCACACGTGCAAGCCCTTCCTGCTGCGCGAAATCAACATCGCGCGGCCCGACGTGATCGTCGTCCTGGGCAACACCGCGATGAAGAACCTGCTCGACACGAAGGAGGGCATCACGCGGCTGCGCGGCCAGTTCCAGGACTACCGCGGCATCAAGGTCATGCCCACCTTCCACCCCGCCTACCTTCTGCGCGACCCCTCGAAGAAGCGCGAGGTCTGGGACGACATGAAGAAGGTGCGCGACTACCTCAACGAGACGAAGAAGCAGTAGACGTTATGCAGGACTCGCTCTTCAGCGGGCACAAGCCCGAGCCGACCGAGACGGTCGAGAGGTCAACGAAGAGCTTCTGCAACGCGCGAAGCGTCTGCCGGAGTTCAAGGAGCGCGTCTTCATCTTCGGCGAGGGGCCGGTCGGCGCGAAGGCCGCGGTCGTCGGCGAGTCGCCCGGCCCGCCGGACATCGAGTCGGGCCGCCCCTTCATGGGGCCGGCCGGGCAGATGCTCGAACGCATCCTCTCAAGCATCGGCCTCGCGCGCTCCGACTGCTACCTGACGAACGTCGTCAAGGCCATCAGCCAGGGCGACGAGACTCACGCCCGAATGGCTCTCCCTCTTCACGCCCTACCTCCACCGCGAGTTGGCCGCGGCGCGGCCGCGCGTCATCATCGCCTTCGGCAACACCCCGACGCGCGCCCTGCTCCGCACGAAGAAACCCATCTCGCAGATGCGCGGCGAGTTCCACGACTACGACGGCACGCCCCTGATGCCGACCTTCAACCCCGCGTACCTCCTCCGCGACCCGACCAAGAAGCGCGAGGTCTGGGAGGACATGAAGAAGGTGCGCGCGCTCCTCGCCTCGCCCTGACGCAGTGCATCCTGCGCCACGGCGGCGAGGCGCAGACCGCGCGCGCCGCCTTCGCCGCGCTCTCGTCGCAGGACGACGCCAACCTCCTCATCTTCCTCAGCACCCTCGTCGTCTTCCCGCCGGACGACACGGCCTCGAACCTCAACCCCGGCAACCGCAACTCGCCCAACTTCCCGCAAGCGGGGCACGGGAGCATCCGCCTGCCCGCGCTCTTCAACGACCCCAACGACATCGAGTGAAGAGACCGCTTCACCGTCGGAAAAAAAAGGGGCGGCGACCCGCGGGTCGCCGCCCCTCCCCTTTAGTCGGGTGGTCTACTTGAACTTGAAGTAGGCGACGTGCTCCGAGCCGTCGGCCAGTTTGACGACCAGCGCGCGGCAGGTGCCGGCCCAGGACTTCTCGGTCTTCCAATTGTACTGGTACGTGTCGGAAGACGCGTTGTACTGGAGCGAGCTGTTGCCGGGCGTGTCTATCTCCTGAAGCACGTTGATCGGCACGTTGTCGGCGCAGTTTACCTGCTGCGACGCCGGGTAGCCGGGGAAGAAGATGCTCATCCCCTTGTAACCGCTCAAGGAGAACTTGATCGGGATGTTCTGCCCGGCCTTCACCTGATTCAGGACGGGCGGGTTCGAGATGGGCGAGAAGAAGCCGTTGAAGTTGTAGAGCACCGTCACAGTGAACTGGCAAGTGCTCTGGTTGCCGGCGTCGTCGGTCGCCGTCGCCGTGACGGTCGTCGTCCCCACGGGGAAGACCGAGCCCGAGGCGGGGCTGGTGCTGATGGTCGGCGTCGGGTCGGCGTTGTCGGTCGCCGTGACGGTGAAGTTGACCGCCATGCCCGTCGCGTTGGAGTTCGGGGGCAGGCTCACGACGATGTCGGCCGGGCAGTCGATGACCGGGGCTTCGTCGTCGTTGACCGTGACCTTGAAGCTGCACGAGTCGTCCGGCGAGACGCCGTTCGTCGCCGTGCAGACGACCGTCGTCTCGCCGAGCGAGAACGTGTGCGGCGAGGTGATGCTGGTCGCGCCGATCTTGCAGTCGATGGTCGGCGTGGGCGTGCCCGTCGCCGTCACGTTGAACGAGACGGAGGCGGTCGAGACTCCCGGGTCGGTGCCGACGGTGATGTCGGCCGGGCAGTCGATGTTCGGCGGCGTGCCGATGAAGACCGGCGTGACCGTCGGGTCGCCGAAGGTGCCCGTGTCCGGGTCGTCCGTCACGACCGGCGCGAAGTTGCTGCCCGAGACCGTGCCCTGGTTCGAGACCTGCGTCACGGCGATAGAGTTGTCGATAGTCACCTGGAAGGTGATGGTCATCGACTTGCCCGCGGGCAGCGTGCCGATGTTGACGTTGATCGTCTCGCCCGAGAAGAGCGGCGCGGCGGCCGCGCGCGCGGCCGAAGGCTCTGCGACGACCGGGCGCGCGGTGCGCACGGCCGCGTCGCCGATGCCCGACGTGAGCGCGACGCGCGCGGGCGCGTTGCGGTAAGCGAGACCGCTCATCCGCGACTTCGAGCTAGTCAGCCACGAGTCAAGACCCGGGATGACTTCGACGCGCGGGCTCGAAAGGAGCGAGAAGCCCCGCACAGCCTTCAACGCCGGGCCGTTGAGCGCCGCGAGATATTCCCTGTTCGTGTTCGTGCGGAACATCGCCAGCGGCGGCGCGGCGCAGGAGACGCCGAACTGCGGCGTGCCCGTGACCGTGACGGTCGCGCCGTTGTTGGCCGCCGCCACCGCCGCCGCGCTCGCCTGCTCGACGTTAAGCGTACCGGCCGACTCGTTGATGGCGAGCACGCCCGAGGCGCCGCCCGCGAGCGTGTTGCCGTTCACGTCGAGGCACAGGATGCTCGTCGCGGTGAGCGTGTCAACGCGCAGCTCCGCGACGACGTTGGAAGTGTTCGTCTCGATGTCGTTGCCGGTCACCGTGGCGTCCGTCGTCGCGCTGTTCTGGTCGCGGATGAGCACGCCCGGCGTGTTGATGGTGCTGCCCGAGCCGCCGTTGGCGTTGCGCACCGTGTTGCCCGACAGGTTCAGGTTGAGGTTCTTCGCGCTGTTGTTGCGGTTGGTGACGATGATGCCGTTCTCGCCGCCGGCGCTCAGGGCCGTGCCGAGCCCGACGCGGGCGGCCGCCGTCCCGGCCGTGTTGTTCGTGATCTTCGCGTTGTAGCTGGCGCCGTTGAAGATCGAGCCCGTGTCGAGGAAGATGCCGGCGCGCTGGATGTTCAACAACTGGTTGCCGTCGATGACAATCGTGCCGGAGGCGTTGGTGTTGTCGTCCATGAACACGTCGATGCCGCGGCGGCCGGTACACGGCAGTGCCCCGCAGGTGCCGGCGACGCTGGTGCCGATGTTCCGGATGGTGTTGTTCGTGATGTTGACGGAGAGCGCGTTGCCGGCCAGCGTGGCGTCGCCGTTGATGTCGATGACGCCCGACGTGTCGGCGACCGTTCGCGCGACGTTGTCGAAGGTGCTGCCGTCGATCAGAACGGTTGACTTGCCGCCCTCGGTGGTGGATGCGTGTACGGTGTTCGCGCCGTTCATCGGCGAGTTCTGGAAAGTCGAACTCTGCACCGTCAGGTTGGCCGTGGCCGTCGAACCCACGTTGTCACCGGCCCTGTTCGCGATGGCGGGGCCGAGGATGTTCTGGAAGGTCGAGTTGCCGTTAACGACGAGCGCCGTGCTGGCGTTGTCACGCGCGGAGACGACGATGCCGCTGCCGCCCGAAGTCGAGTCGGCGAACAGACTGTTGCTGACCGTCATCGTCATCGCGGCCGCGGCGTTGTTGATGAGGCGCAGGCCGTCGCGCCCCGCCACGTTGAAGTTCTGGACGTTGGTGTTCGTCAGGCTGTTCGTGCCCGAGAGGTTGATGCCCTGGATGCCGCTGCCGCCGGTGCCGGCCGCGCCCGCGGCGTCCACGCCGGGGAAGTTGATGGCGACGCCCGTCAGCGAGACGTTCGCGGAGTTGCGCGCGTCAACGCAGTCGTTGCCGCAGTTGGTAAGCGCGCCGCCGTTGAGGGCGAAGCTGCCCGTGTTATTAGAGAGGAAGATTGCGTCGCCGTCGCCGTCCGTCTCGGGGATGAGGTTACTGTCGGCGTCGGCCTGTGCGACGGTCTGGTTCGAGTCGCTGATGGTCGCGCTGGCGAAGGAGACGGCCGCGGAAGAGTTCGTCACGCTGAGGCCGTAGCCGCCCGCGGCGCCCGTGTTCGGGATGCTCGTCGCGCCGAAGGCGATGGCGCCGCCGACTGCGTCGAGCACGATGCCGGTCGTGCCGCGGCCGTTGATGGTCGTCGTGCCGCCCGAGAAGTTGGAGCCGACGGCGATGTTGGTCAACTCGACGCCCGGCGTGGCGCTGCCGGTCGAGCTGAGACTCTGGAAGCTGGCCTGGAGCTGACCGTTGTCGAGGTCGAGCGCCGGGCCGGTCGAATCGACGGCCGTGTCGGCCACGGCGAGCGTGCCGAAGGCGGTGCCGGAGATGCCCGTCCCGGCCGTGTTCTGGATGGTGACGCCGCGGATCAGGTTGTTGGTCGAGATGCTGATGCCGCTCGTGCCGCCGATGACGGGGTTCGCGCCGCCGGTGGCGGGCAGAGGGGCGCTGTACGACGGGGGCGTCAGGCCGGTGACGGTCGCCAGAGAGGCGGTCGAGCCCTGTCCGATGAGCGCCTGGCCTGAGAGCAGAGAGAGTCCGCCCGTGTACGGTCCGCTGTAAAGGAAGATGTTGTCGTTCGGCTGGTCGGCCGCGACGGCGTCGAAGCTGCCGGGGCCGGTCAGCGCGTTGAAGGGCGAGGTCAGGCGGCCGTCGCCGCCCGGGGCGGCCGCGGCGTCCACGAACCAGATCATGCCCGCGACGTTGATGGTGACGGTCGCCGTGTTGCTCGGGGCGCTCGCGCCGTTGATGGTGTAGGTGAACGTGTCCGCGCCCTCGAAGCCCGGGGGCGGGTTGTACGTGAAGCTGCCGTCGGCGTTGACGGTCACGTCGCCGCCGTTGGCGCTCGTCGAAGAGCCGGCGACGGCCGTGACGGGGCCGCCGTCGGGGTCGGAGTCGTTGCTGGTCAAGTCGCCGGCGCCGTCGGGGACGTTAATCTGGACGTTGCCAATAGCTTGGTACGTGTCGTCAACCGCCACGGGCGTCGTCGTGATGGAGCCGGGGACGAAGGTCGTGTTGGCGTCAACCGTGTCGTTGAAGACGACTCCGGTGGCGTCGGTGCCGCTGTTGTTGATCTGGACGGTGTAGGTGATGGTGTCGCCCGGCTCGGCCTTGCCGCTCGGGTGCGACGGGAAGGCGTCAGACTTGGTGGCCGTGATTAAAGGGGCGACGGCGAAGGCCGCGGGTTGTGCGGCCGCGCGGGGGGCGGGGGCCGGCGCGCCCGCGCCGCCCGCGCTGAAGGCCCCGGGAACGAGGGGCGTCAGGAGCGAGGCGGTGATTGCCAATGAAAGTAAAGTTGCGAGGCGAGACTTCCGAGGGAAAGCGAGCCTAAATGCTTTCGATTTCATGGATTTCTCCTACAGGGGTTGGTGGTTAGGGGTTCCCTCACAAACCAGGGCATGGCGGAGGGAGGTTGGGACAGCGTGGATTCAACTGATACCTGCGGGGAGGTGAACTGCGGTAGAACTGCTCCGTCGCGGGACGAGGGCTCTGAAAAGAATTTTTGTGGCGCGGAGACTTTATACCGTCTCGGCAAACTGGTCAATCTCTGAATTAGCATCAACGACTCGCACGCCGCGGCACGTCCGGCCCCGCTTCAACTTTTCGACGATTCACGCTAACGTAAGTGTCGTGCCGCGCCGCACAGCTTCCCCGCCCATGCCCACGAGCGAACTAAGACATAAAGCGACCGCCGCGCGCCCCCCGCTCTACGCGGAGGTCGCGCTGCCGCTGCGACTCGCGCAGACCTTCACCTACGGCCTGCCGCTCGCGCTGCGCGAAGAGACGCGCGTCGGCGCGCGCCTGCTCGTCCCCTTCGGGCGGACGCTGACGACCGGCTACGTCGTCGCGCTCCACGAGGAATTAGACCCGGCGCTCGGCCTCGATCAATCGGAGATTAAAGAGGCCGAGGAACTGCTCGACGCCGTGCCCCTGCTGACGCCGGAGGTTCTGGAGATCACGCGCTGGATCAGCGACTACTACGCGGCGCCGTGGGGCGAGGTGTTGAAGGCCGCGCTGCCCGCGGGCCTGAACGCGGGAGTCGATCAGGTCGTCACCATCACGCCCGAGGGGCGCGACGAACTGGCGCGCCTGCCCGAGCGCAAGGCCGCGACCGCGAAAGGGCGTCTGTTGCAGTTGGCGGTCGCGGCCGACGGCTCGACGACGCTGCGCGAGGCCGCGCGCGAGTTGGGGCAGGCGCCGCGCCGCGAGGGCCGCGCGCGAGTTGACGCGCACGGGCTGGGTCACCGTCGCGCACAGGCAGCGCGGCGCGCAGA
Source organism: uncultured Acidobacteriota bacterium (assembly GCA_963726735.1). Taxonomy (GTDB): domain Bacteria; phylum Acidobacteriota; class Blastocatellia; order Pyrinomonadales; family Pyrinomonadaceae; genus QHXN01. The sequence continues at coordinate 2,506,049 of CAVSDM010000007.1, read as the reverse complement.
CCCGCGCCAAGAGGCGCAAGGCCGTGCGCCTGCTGCCGCCTTCAGACGACGGCGGCGCCGACGCGAACGGCGCACGCGCGTTGACGGCGGCGCAGCAGAAGGTCATCGAGACCCTCATCGCGGAGGGCGGCGAGATGCTCTTCGCGGAGCTGCTGGAAGCCGCCGCGGCGCAGCGCCTCGACCATCCAGACGCTCGAACGGCGCGGGCTACTCGAAGTCTTCGTGCGCGAGGTGAGGCGCGACCCGCTGGCCGGCGCGCGTCTGCCGAACGCGGACGACCTGCGGCTGACCGGGCGAGCAGGAGACGGCGCTGCGCGCCATCAACGAGGCGCAGAACGAAGACGCCTTCGCGGCCTTCCTCCTCCACGGCGTGACGGGGAGCGGCAAGACCGAAATCTACATCCGCGCCATGCGCGAGGCGCTGCGGCGCGGGCGCACGGCGATGATGCTCGTCCCCGAGATCGCGCTCACGCCCGTCTTCTCGCGCCGCCTGCGCGCGCACTTCGGCGACGCCGTCGCCATCTTCCACTCGTCGCTCACGGCCGGCGAGCGCTTCGACGAGTGGGGCCGCCTCAAGCGCGGCGAGGCGCGCGTCGTCATCGGCACGCGCTCGGCCGTCTTCGCGCCCGTCACGGAACCTGGGCGTCATCGTCGTGGACGAGGAGCACGAGGCCTCTTATCGACAGCAGGAGTCGCCCTACTACAACGGCCGCGACACGGCCGTCATGCGCGCGCACCGCGAGCGCGCCGTCGTCGTCCTCGGCTCGGCCACGCCCTCGCTGGAGATCTTTCCACAACGCGCGACACGGGAAGTATCGTTACCTTCAGTTGCCCAGCCGCATCGCGGGCCGCGCGATGGCGCGCGCCGAGATCGTGGACATGCGCGAGGTCGTTCAAGTCGAAGGGCAAGCCCGAGGTCTTCTCGCCCGAGCTGCTCGAAGCCATCGAGGAGACGCACGCGCGCGGCGAGCAGTCGATAGTGCTTGTTGAACCGCCGAGGCTATTCGAGCTTCGTGCTCTGCCGCTCGTGCGGCGAGCGCATCAACTGCCCCAACTGCGACGTGACGCTCACCTTCCACCGCAGCGAGCGCAGCCTCGTCTGCCACTACTGCGACCTGCGCCAGCGCCCGCCCGACGCCTGCCCGGCCTGCCACGGCCCCTTCATGTACTTCATCGGCGAAGGCACCGAGCAGATCGAGGAGATTCTACAGAAGCGCTTCCCCTCCCTGCGCATCGCGCGGCTCGACCGCGACACGACCGCCCGCCGGACCACCTACGAACAGGCCATCCTCCGCTTCGGCGCGGGCGAGTTGGACATGCTCGTCGGCACGCAGATGATCGCGAAGGGTCACGACTTCCCGAACGTGACGCTGGTCGGCGTCGTCTCGGTGGACGCGGGGCTCGCGATGCCGGACTTCCGCTCGGCCGAGCGCGCCTTCCAGCTCATCACGCAGGTGGCGGGGCGCGCCGGGCGCGGCGACCTCCCCGGCCGCGTGCTGATACAGACCTTCCACCCGCACCACTACGCACTGCGCCACGCCTGCGCGCAGGACTACGAGGGCTTCTTCGAGGAGGAGATCAACTACCGCCGGAACCTGAGCTACCCGCCCTTCGTCGCGCTCGCCTCGCTGCTCGTCCACGGCGAAGACCTCGCGCGCGTGCAGGCGACGGCCGCCGTCCTGCGCGAAGCGCTCGACCACGCGAACACGGAGCGCGGCTGCCGCGTCCTCGGCCCCGCCCCCGCCCCGCTCGCACGCCTGCGCGGCGAGCACCGCGTTCAGCTCCTACTCAAGTCACGCAGCCGCCCCCGCCTCCGCACGCTCATCGAGCTTGCCCTCGGCGAAGCCGCCGCCCGACCCGGCTGCGACCTCAACTCCGTCAACGTCGAGATCGACCCCGTCAACCTGATGTGAGCCGGCGCCGCCTCCTTTGAACTTTGAACTTCCCCTGTGCGATAACTCTGCGCATGAAATTGAGCGAGCTTGCGCGCCTGACCGGAGCGCGCGTCGAAGATAGATTTGGCGACATCGACATTACGGGAGCGGCGGGGCTGGACGACGCCGGGCCGGGTCACGTCACTTTCCTCGCCAACCCGCGCTACACGCCGCGCGTGCAGACGACGCGCGCCTCGGCCGTCTACCTCGCAGAAGGGTCGGAGGCGGGACGTGAAGACATCGCCGTCCTCCACGCGCGAGACCCGTATCTCGCCTACACGCGTGCCCTCATCCTCTTCAACCCCGGGCCGGAGTTCGAGCCCGTCGTCCACCCTTCGGCCGTCGTAGACCCTTCGGCGCGGCTCGGCGCGGGCGTCGCCGTGGGCGCGTGCTCGGTCATTGGGCGCGACTCGGTCGTAGGCGACGGCGTGCGCATCTTTCCGAACGTGACCGTCTACGACGGCGTGCACGATTGGTGAAGGCTCGGTCATACACTCCGGCGTGGCGCTGCGCGAGGGCACAGTCGTCGGCGCGCGCGTGACCGTCCACAACAACGCCGTCATCGGCTCTGACGGGTTCGGCTACGCGAAGGACGAAGAGGGACGTTGGCTGAAGATTCCGCAGACGGGGCGCGTCGTCGTCGAGGACGATGTCGAGATCGGCGCCGGCACGACCATCGACTGCGCCTCGGTCGGCGAGACCCGCATCGCGCGCGGCGCGAAGATCGACAACCTCGTCCAGATCGGCCATTCCTGCACGGTCGGCGAAGACTCTCTGCTGTGCGCGCAGGTGGGCCTTGCGGGCAGTTCGCGCATCGGCCGCCGCGTCATTCTCGCCGGTCAGGCCGGCGTCGCCGGCCACCTCGAAATCGGCGACGACGTGGTGCTCACGGCCAAGAGCGCCACGAGCCACAACGTCCCCGCCGGCCGCGTCATCTCGGGCATCCCGGCCTTCGACAACCGCGACTGGCTGCGCTCGACCGCAGCCTTCCGCCGCCTCGGCGACATGCAGCGCACCCTCCGCACGCTCGAAGCACGACTCGCGGCGCTTGAAAAGGAGTCCGCTAACCCTTAAAAAATTTCCTGCCCACCTTATCCCTTCCCCTCAAGCGATACGCGTTTCCAGTGGGTTGAAAAAATCTCCCGGGCCATTCTTGACAGGGAGAGTCCCGTTTGCCCATAATAGAAATTGAAATCCAATTTCAACGTAGAGAGGTTGGAGTTCGTTAAGAATATTCCCCGAGGAGTTATTCCCAGGTATGAATTCGGGTAGCAGCAGCACAGCGGCGGGTCGTTCTCTCGAAGCCGCGGGCACACAACAGAAGGTCGAGGTGACGTTCGAGCAGCAGGAAGGCGGCGGCGAGTGCGTCGCGTTGCGATACCTGACCTGGACTGAGGGTCTCGGCTGGTGTTGCCAGAAGACCATACGCGTCGGCGGCGAACAGCTCGACGAGTTGCACCGCGCGGTCACGGTCGCACGCCACCGCTACCATAGGCAGCGCGCCGAAGCCGGCGAGCCGGTGGCACCCGCGCAGGTCATCCAGTTCCCTTCCCTCTCGTAAAATTTTTGACCGCACGCGAAAGGCGGCAGGCGCGTACCATGTACGCGCCTGCCGCCTTTTCATTTACCGGGAGCCGGGTTTAACTGACCTCGCGCAGCGTAATCCTCTCACGCGTGACGTTGGCCTTGCGCTCGCTCGTCAGCTTCTCGAACTCTTCGATGTGCTCCTGCTCGGACGCGATGCGCTCTTCGAGGAGGAACTTAGTGGCGAGTTCCGCGTCGGTGCATGCGCGCCAGGAGGCCATGTACGCCTCCATCGCCGCGCGTTCAAGCTCCAAATCCTGACGCAGCATCTCGGCGAGGTCGGTGGACTGTCGAATCTCGCCCGGCTCGACGGTCGGCACGCCGCCGAGCGCGACGATCTTGTCGCCCAGCGTCTCGGCGTGTTTGCGCGCCTCCTTGCTCTGGTCGCGGAAGAAGTCGCGGAAGACCTCGCGCTCCGGCCCCGTCACGAGGAAGCTGTGCTGCATGTACTGTATGACGCCGGAAAGCTCAAACCCGAGCGCGCGGTTAAGACTCTCGATCAACTCCGCATTCGCCATCATCGTCTCCTCGGAAATTCAGACCGCATTTGTGAACTGAAAGTAACGCGCCGATGATAGCCATGCCGCCCGGCCGTGTCAACCTATTTGTTGAAAACAAAGAGGTTGGCATTGACATTCAATTTCAACTTGAGTCTAAACAGGGGCGGAGGCCCGCCCGTAAGGGAGGGCCTGGGACTTCCGTCACGAAGCATGCGAAGGGAGAGTAACGCTCTCCTTCACGGTCGGACTTCCGGCCTCTAAGTGACGGCGCCGCCGTCGACGATGATGACTTCGCCGTTCATGAAGCTGTTGCGTTCGCTGACGAGGAACGCGGCGATTTCGGCCAGCTCGGCGGGGCGGCCCATGCGTCCGGCGGCGGCCCAGAACTGGTGCATCTGGATGAGGCGTTCGGGCAGCTCGTGCGCCAGCTCGGTGTCGAAGATGCCGGCGGCGATGGCGTTGACGGTGACGCCGAAGGTCGCGGCCTCGCGCGAGAGGCACTTGGTGAAGCCGATGACGGCGGCCTTCGAGGTCGCGTAGTGGACGGCCGTGGGGAGCGCGCGGATGGCGCCGATGGAAGTGATGTTGAGAATCGAGCCCTTGCGCTGCCGGATCATCTGCTTGTAGATGGGCTTGGTGACGGCGAAGAGGCTGTTGACGTTGGTGTCGATGACAAGGTCCCAGGCGCGGTCGGTCGTGGTCGCGAAGTTGTCGCCGCGGTTGATGGCGGCGTTGTTGACGAGGATGTCGAGCCCGCCCCAGTCCTTCACGAGTTCCCGCGTCATGTGCTTGAGAGCGACGCGGTCGGTGACGGAGATTTTGAAGGCTTGAGCGCGGCGGCCGTGCGCCTCGATTTTGGCCTTCGTCTCTTCGGCGAGGTCTTCGCGCGAGTGATAGTTGAAGGCCACGTCGGCGCCCTCGCGCGCGAAGACCTCGCAGATGGCGGCGCCGAGGCCCCGCGTCCCGCCCGTCACGAACGCACGCTTCCCTTCCAGAAGAAGACTCAAGGCGACAGTCTCCAGTTCGACGTACACGCGTCCGAGCCTCTCGGTTCCGCACGCGCGTTGGACTGATGTGTAGAGCGATTTCGATTAAAGCTTAAAGGCGGAGGGCGCGTCAACTTCGCCGACCCTTCAGGCCGGGCGGGTCTCTAAGTGCGCCGGCTCCTCTTCGGGCGCGAGCGGAGCGGGGATGAGGGCCGTGATCTCCTCGACGATGCGACGGGTCGCGTCGGGGAGCGCCATGCCCGCGGTGGCGGCGCGCAGGTTCGCGTAGTAGCGCGAGTCTTCGACCATGCGGCGCACCTCGGGCACGATGTCGGCCGCGCGCTTGAGCAGCACGCCGGCGCCGCGCCCCGCGAGCATGTTCGCCGCGCCCGACTCCTGCGGCATCGGCGGCGTGGTCGCGTCGGCGATGATGGGCAGGCGGCAGGCGAGCGCCTCGAAGGTGGTCAGGCCGCCGAGCTTCGAGACCATCACGTTGGCGGCCTGCATCAACTGCTCGACCTGCTCGGAGTAGCCGATGACCTTGACGGGGAACTTCGCGGCGGCGGCAATCGACTCGGCTTCGTTGCGCAGCTCCTCGTTGCGGCCGGCGAGGAAGATGGCCTGCACGTCCAGCTCGCCGCGCACCAGCTCGCGGAAGATTTGCGGGATGTTGCCGCCGCCGACCCAGCCGGCGTTGACGAAGACGGTGAACTTCTGCGGGTCGAGCCCCAGCTCGCGCCGCGCGGCCTGCGCCGAGCGCTCGTCGGGCAGCTCGAACTTCGGGTGGACCGGCATCCCCGAGACCTTGATGCGCTCCGGGCGGACGCCGTAATCGACGAGCTGCCGCCTGGCCTCGTCGCTCGCGACGAGGTAGAGCGTCACGTCGTCGCACGCCCAGCCCTTCCAGAAGCCGTAGCACGGGTCCGTGACGACGGTGACGAGCGGCACCTTGTCGGCGAGCCCCAGCTCTTTGAGGACGCGCGCGAAGATGTGCTGCGTGAGCGGGTGGACGCTGACGACGACGTGCGGGCACCAGCGCTCGAAGAGGTCGCGGACGAAGCCGATGCTGCGGCGGTGGAAGAACTCGCGCGTCTCGGGGCGGAAGCGGTTGACGAACCAGTAGAGGTACTTCATCCAGTGCTGCCGGTTCCGCAGCACCCAGTTGTAGACCCGCGACGAGTTTCGCCGAGAGGTGGTGCGACTCTTCGACCGCCTTCACGACGCGCACGGCGTAGGAGTCGCCGCCCCAGAACTTCTGCACGCCCGCCACGATGGCCGCGGCGGCCGACTTGTGGCCGCCGCCCGTGTCGGACGAGATGATCAGAATTTTCGGGGCGTTTGAACTCGGCATCGCGCGACTGTTGCGACCTCAGGCCTTGACGGTCACGCCTTCGGCCTTCTCTTCGGTGAGGCCGAGCTTGCGGCTCGCCTTCTTCATCTCGCGCTCAAGGCGCTTGATCTGAATGAGGTGCTTCGGGTTGAAGGGGAGGCTGGGGTAGTAACTGTTCGACTCGTGCGTGCAGAAGCAGCCGTCGGCGGCCTCCTTGCGGCGCGCCTTCATCGCCTCCGAGCGCCAGAGCGACTGGAAGTTCCAGTCGTGGTCGCGCAGGTTGCCGACCGCCGACTTGTTCTCGCAGGAGGAGACGGTGCCCTCGTCGTAGATGACGGCGCCGGCCGTGCCCGCGTAGCAGGTCATCTGCGCCTTCTGCTCGCGCTGCGCGCGGTCGATGAGGCCGTGCATGTAGATGTCGATGGCGGCCTTGAAGAAGCCGGCGTCGCCGCCGTAGTTGTTCTTGAGTACGGCGTGGCGCGAGTCGTCGTCGATCATCCGCGCCAGCTTCGCGTAGCGCTCGTGGTCGATGTCGAGCTCGATGGGGTCGGCTGACGGCGGCCGGATGTAGTTGAAGTTGACCTTGTCGGGCTTCAGCTCGTACTTCAGGAAGTCGTACCAGTCGAAGATCGTGTCCTGGTTCGAGTGCATGAAGCAGGTGCAGGTCTGGATGTCGAGCCGCGGGTGCTTGCGCTTGATCTCCTGGAGCTGCCGCGCGGTGTCGATGGCGATGTCCCACGAGCCGGGCTTCTGCCGAATCTTCTCGTGCTGCTCCTTGAGCCCGTCGATGCCGAGCGCGACCGTGACGTTTAAGTCCGGGCACTCTTCGAGCAGGCGCGTCACGTCCGGAATGATGCGCTTCTGAATCTGCCCGTTCGACATCAGGTAGACCGATTCGAGCCGGTTGTGCGTGTAGAAGGAGCGGACGATCTCGGGCAGGTCTTTGCGCGTGAACGGCTCGCCGCCGGCGAGGATGAGCACGCCGAGGTTGCCGCCCAGCGTCTGCGCGATGCGCTCGATCTCGTGCGTCTTCATCTGCAACTTCTTGCGCGGCCGGTCGTCCAGCTCGTCCGTGAAGAAGCAGTGCGTGCAGCGCATGTCGCACACGCTGGTCACGAGGATGTTCAACAGCACCGGCGCAAACGGCTGCCCGATGGCAAGCTTCGCGTAGCGTTTCAGGAGTTCTTTCGTCGTGTAATCCATATAATTCCTTTTGGCCGCCGGCCGCGCCGGTCAGATTCAAGCGTAACAGATACGGGATTAATTAACGACTGTCAACGCACCGAGCCCTCCCCCGGGCGGAAAGTATTAGATGCCCGCCGCCGCCCGTGAGTAGGCCGCGAATGTCGCCAAAGACGCGGGAAATTTTGACCGCGCGGGGCTGTAGGTTCGCGCATAAAGTAAAAAATCATTAGCCCATAACGTGACAATTTCCCTCACTTTTCGCGCATATAATGAGAATTCCCCGAAGGGCTTGTAGACATATCAGTGGATACATTCATAAGAGCGGCAGTAGAAGTGCTGAACGGCCGGAGAGGTTCAGCCCGCTTTTGATTTGATGTCCGGTGACTCGACGGCAGGGGCGCCGGCTCCTGCCAGCCTTTCTTATCACCACTCACGCTTAGCCCACTTGAGGTCTAACTATTGACAGCCATGCGCTGCCTGTCTATCTTCGTAACGTTGGCGCGCCCGAGCTTGCAAAATCCGGCTTTTCAGACACCCTCCAGAGCCACAGATCGACTGCCTTAGCCGCGCGCGTATGTGATCTGACCGAAGAGCATTCAGTTTTTCATTAAAGCCCCCCCGACGGATCCTTTCTCGCCAGCCAGCTCGAAGCCAAGCAGAACAGCATGGCCATGTTCGATGGTGACGCCCCCTCGACGACGACCGCGCTTGAAAACTTCTGGGTGACTAACGGAATGATGCGCGTGCAGAGGGCGGATGGTGGGTGGAAGAACGCGGGGCACCTCATGCGCGATGGCCCCGGCGTGGAACGCGTGCGAAATATCATGGCGCGCCTGCTGCCACCTTACATCAGGCCGGACAGGGTGCGCGTGCGCCTTGTCGAGAACGAGGGTTGGAACGCCTCTGCCATGGCGAATGGGGCGATATGGGTTCACACGAGTCTTTTACGGGATATGTCGGACGACGAACTGGCAATCATACTGGGGCACGAACTCGCGCATTTCACATCCGAACACACGCGCCGGCAGATGAAACAGCAGACACTCGCGTCCTAGCGAGAGATACGCTCACTTGCAAACTGAGAACAGTTTGAACTACCTCTCTCTGCCGACCCGGCCGGCTCAGCCATCGACTGAACTGGCCGGCGCGGGCGAGACAACGGGTAGGACGGAGGGCGGACAGACGCTGGTGCGGCCCACCTCCGCGATTGCGATGCCCTGGTCCGGCGGAGGTGGGCCGGAGTCTCCGGTGCCGTCTGCCGCACCACAACCCGCCTGTGCAGTCGCGGTGCCCCGCCCCCCGCACGTCGTTCGTATTGCGGCCGGCAAGCTCTTTCCTGCGAGCGGTTACGAATGGGTCAATCCCACAGCCCCGCAGGATCTTCGTGTTCGGTTGATGCCCGGGTTGGTTAATACCGAAGATGGCAAGCTTCGCCCCGCGAGCGGTTACGAGTGGGTCAATCCTATAGCCCCGAAAGATTTCCAGGTGAAGCTTAGGCCGGGGCTTATTAAGACCGAAGACGGCTTCCGTCCTAATAAAGGTTATAGATGGGTTAACCCTAGAGACCCGAATGACCTGCGGGTCGAACCACTGCCGTAGGATAATTGGGACTGACACATCCCTATCCGGTTGCAATTATTGCTTCGTAATCTTCGGCCCCACATAGACAACGAAGAGGGGTTCATCCGCACGAACGGGCCATGAGAAGTGGATACGAAGTTGTGGGGTCTTCACTTTGCCATGCATCGTGCAGAACAAGCTCTCTCCTTCTATCGTGGGGTGCCTAAATGTTAGTTCCGATCGGAAATCACTTTTCTCGCTGTCAGACGAATCTGAGAACCAAGCCTTGTCCCCAGTGAAGTGATCCTGATAGAGATGTTGCCCCTCTGGCGTGCGCTGACCTTGATCGTCGAAGCAAGTCTTTAGTCGATTCAGCGTATCCAAGAGAACGAGGATGCGTCGTGCAGCCCCCTCCGCAAAGGGATAGCCGCGAAGATATTGGAACGCGTCCTTAGAAATGGTCAGATGTGGGCATCGCACAATGCAGGTTTCCTTCAACTGCTCCCACGACGCGATGGGCGCTGGGGCGGCTCGGAGGGCTACTTCGAGTCCTTCCACATCACTATGGTTAACGACATCGACAGCTCGCCTTTCGCCGATGTCGGGCACCCAGAAAACGGTAACTGGCGAGAACTCCCATGTCGACGGAACCAGACTCACCAGTCTGCGGTCGATCCCGTGTATGCAGCAGTGCGCAGCCTCTCCAACTGCGGTGTCCGTGACTACGTCCCCATTGCACTCTAAGTAATCATCAGGGTTGTGGGCGCGCACGTCTTCCCAAAATGGCCCGATTCGATTCAGCCAAGTCATCAGGGCACGCTGCTCATTCAACGTTAGCGCTCGAATCGCTTGCGGCATGGTCAGCGTAGAAGTCACCTGTGCATGGGCCATGTTCCGGTGGCAATGCAGTGCGCGGCCGAACTGATGTGCGACCCGCCGCATCACCATTACACGCTCAATGGCGCGCTGAAAAGAGGTGAGGTCGGGGAACTGTCCGTGGAGGGAAAGGTCGTTGACGAGAAGCTCCAATCTATCACCCCCACCCGGCGAAGTAATTCATATCTTTATCAAATTGGTCGAAGAAGCCTTCGGGCCAGAAGTCTATATTGCCGGATCCATCGAGAATCGGACTAACGACCTGTGCTTCCTCCAGAGACCGTGGCTTAAAGAAGTGAAGCACCACATCTTCAGGGTGGAGTCGGCCTGCCTTGACCGAACGCCGGATACCGTTGAGGATGTGATCGCTATGCGTTTCGATGATGACCTGCACGCCGGCCCGCGCCACGTCTGCCAGGAACTGCCCCATTTGTGCCTGCCCCGCAGGATGAAGATGGACTTCGGGGTTCTCGATTAGGAGAACGTCATTAGGGGCCGCCGACAACGCAGCGACAACAATGGGGAAGACTTGAGTAAGGCCAAATCCGACATTAATCGGCCGGTGAAAGTCTGTATCGTCAGAAGTCCGGATGCCGAGCGTCACGACATTCGTCTGCGGCACCTGCTGCACTACCAGCCCGCAACCGGGAAAGAGAGTACGCATCCTCTCCTCCACCTGACGCAGGCGCGTGGGTGGCGCATCTACGAGAACCAACTCTTCGAGCACACGCTCATCACGTCCCCAATTCAGCACGCTCACCGCATGTTCCCCCACCGGTCCGACCACCGGTGCTATCTGGCGATCCTCCACGGTGTAAACTTCGCGGGGACCCACCCTTTCGGCGGTAATATATGTGAGGCCGCGCACTCTGTCTGCCAGTTTAGAAACTGACCCGTCCGTCGAAGGGGGTAATAAATGTCTCAACACCTGCGGGTCGTCATATGCGCTGCCGCCGACGGTGACCTGCTCGACGGCCATAGACATCTCCGAGCGTTCACCGGTGAAGACCCATTGGTAATGCACGTCGTCGTCAACAACACCAATTTCAAAGGTGCTACGTCCATGCACCTTGTCGACAACGTCAGACACCGTGCCGAGCCGGATCGCTGTGCCGTTGAGCATGAGCCGCGTCGACCACTCATGCTCTCGCATCGTCTGATGCAGCAGCACTAGCGTTTGGAGTACGGATGACTTGCCGGAGGCGTTGGAGCCAGACAACAGAGTCAGCGGACCGAGCGGGAGCCGCAACAACTCAAAACATTTGAAGAGGTGTAGGTCAAGCCGATTAAGCATCAAACACCTCCTTAAACATACTATTGGCAAGCACGAACCGTTCTCTGACTCTCTTTACATCGTTCGTCCCGTAAGTAATCGCGTTCAGGAATCTCTCATCAGCCATCAGTGTGTAAAATGCTCTTCTTAACACATCCGCGCGGGACTGAACAACGTCCTCAGGGTAGCGCGAAAGGCCGGTCGACATAACGTCCCAGAGTGAAGCGTTAAGAACGCTGCGACTAACTTGGCCCTCGGAGTGCTTTCTGAATGCGTGTTTGCCGAAAATGTTAAAGTTATTAGTGAGGCCGAGTCGGAACCCTGCGGAAAGATTCTCCAACTCTTCATCCTCAAGCTTATTCATTTTCTTAAGTACCTGCGCCAGAAACTCATCCATATCACTGCGGTATTCGTCGAGCGAGAAGAGTTGGAACGCGCAGAAGCGATTAACAAATTCCCTATCTCTCATAGAGGAGGAAGGCAGGCTATGTCCCGTTGCTACCAAAAAGGGGTCGCTGTGCGCCTCGATCTTTAAAAATCTTGTTGCCTTGCCCATGAACAGGCAGTTCCGCATTTGTTGCCGGGTCAGCGGGACACCGCCGTTTACGCGCTCGAAGATATCCAGCCTTGCTCGCTCAGGGACTTTCGCATCAATGACGTAAAGAATCAGATTGCTGTCCTCTATTCTGTTTTGAAGTTTTGGCGAGAGATCACGGAATCGTTTCCTGTTTAAATCGGGCTGGTCTGGGAGCTTAAGCTGCAACGAGTTGTTCATGAAGCGCTGAAAAGTTGACAAGCGCTGTAACCCGTCCACCACTACCATCCGCCCGTCATCATCTTCCGCAAGGTAAAACACCGGTAGTGGAATCCGCATGACCACAGACTCTATGAGTTTGCTCTGCTTGTCATCTGGCCAGATAAATTCGCGCTGGAAGTCAGGATCCATAATAAAAGATCCCTTCTGGATTCGTCGCAGAACATCATGAACCGTGCGATTCTCGTTCCGAATCAACATAGTGTCGATCGGATAGTCGCCCCAAGACGAATCCCCGCCTTCATCTAGGCCTTCGATTCTCACACTCTCATCGGAATCAGTCTGCTGAGTAGTCACTTTATCCTCGTTCGATACGTTTAAGGAGCGAAAAAATGATGCAGCGACTTCATCTCCGGTAGAAGCGATGCAACATGTTAGTTGTCGAAGCGCGAATATTTATAACTCAACATGCAATTAATCTTACAAACAACTTTCGTGTCCAGCGATATAATTACTGTAGGTACTAAAATGAACTTGAAAGATTAAGGTCACCCAGATGCCACCTTGTTCGTTGGCACAAGCTTTTACCTATTTACTCACCTCCCCACCTAACCAAAGATGTCAGCCGTGCCAGTGACTCATATTAATTTTCGACTTACACATCATCATGAGGACGTTGGTAGAACTGACATCATAGCCTTAGCCCGGAAAGCATGACTAAGGCGCAGCTACACTAATAATCTTATTTGGCTGAGTCAAGGGCTTATCTAACGGCAAGCGGCACAGCAAGCCGTAACAGCGTACTCTGCGCTACAGAGTGCCAATCATCAAACTCTTAATTATCAATTTGAATTGTAACCCTCCCCGGATTTAGTACCAGCCAGGGCTAGAGATTTCCGGGCTGTGCGGTTAACAAAAACTCTCTCGGCGTCAGGTTGCCCAGAGAGCTTCATGCGGACGCTCCTCGTTGCACTCCCTGAGCCAGTTCTCGGCCTGCTCCCTCACCTCCGCCAGGGTCTGGAAGAGGTACATGTCGAGCACCGCCTCGCGGTAGCTGCGGTTGAATCGCTCAATGAACCCGTTCTGCATCGGCTTGCCCGGCTCGATGAACTCCAACTTCACCCTGTGACTCCCGGCCCACTCCGCTAAGGCGAAAGCGATCAGTTCGGGGCCGTTGTCGAGTCGCAGCTTCCGCGGGTAGCTCCGCCAGGCTGCCACCCGCTCCAGCACTCTCACCACCCTCTGTGCCGACAGGTTCAGATCGACTTCGATGACCAGCCCCTCCCCGGTTGAAGTCGTCCACGACGTTGAAGGTGCGGAAGCGGCGGCCGTGCCACAACGCATCGCGCATGAAGTCCGCCGACCAGCACTCATTCATCTGCCGCGTCGCCGCCAGCGGCTCCGGGTTCCGCGACGGGAGTCGCCGCTTGCCTTTGCGCCGCTTGTTGAGCCGCAGCGCACAGTAGAGGCGATACACTCGCTTATGATTCCGGCCGTGGCCCTGCCGCCGCAACGTCTCGAAGAGCTTCCCGAAGCCGTACTCCGGCTTGCGGTGCGCCGACTCCAACAACGCGTCGATGACCTCCTGATCCCGATCCGGGCAAGGGCGGTAGCGATAGACCGAACGGACAAGTCCGACGGCTCGGCACGCCCGCCTCTCGCTGAAGCCGTGGAGTTGTTGGAGGGCGCGCGCCACCTCACGCCGCGTGGCGGAAGTCAGAGCTTTGTTGCGATCACGTCTTTCAGCGCATGATTCTTCAAAGAGAGGTCAGCGTACATCTGCTTGAGGCGGCGGTTCTCCTCTTCGAGCGCGCGCAGCCGCTTAATGTCGGAGGCTTGCATCCCGCCGTACTTCGACTTCCACTGGTAGTAGGTCGCCTCGCTGACGGAGTGCTCGCGGCAGACGTCCTTGACCGCGCGGCCCTGCTCGACCTCCTTGGGGAGGGCGATGATCTGGTGCTCGGTGAATCGGCTTTTGCGCATTGATTGGGTCTCCTCGGCAGGCGTATTCTGCACGGAAACCTCTACTTTTGCATGGCTCTATTTTCGGGGAGGGCTACAAAAACGTTTGGCTCAGTTATGGATTATTGTGAAGAAAATGCACATGGTAGATGGTTTATACGAAAGCTTGCTGAAGATGTCTTTCAAGGGAGGTCTCAAGCTACTGGCTGGCAGAGAAAATCTTTATCTGCTTATTATGAATAGTTGCCATCTACTCCATGCCCCTCACGGCTGCTCGAAATCATGTTGCAGTGATAGAGTAGTTTACGGCAATACTGAAAATATGAATGGGGGGATTCTAGGTGTGTAGAATCCCCCCATTCATATTTTCACTTTATGCCCGACAAATGTCACTTTATGTCCGACCCTACAGTTCAACCAGTCTGGGCGCGCTCTTCGCGGACGTTGATGCCGAGGGCCTTCATGCGGCGGTAGAGGTGGCTGCGGTCCATGCCCATCAGTTCGGCGGCGCGCGAGACGTTGCCTTCGGCCTCGGCGAGGGTCGCGCGGATGAAGTCGCGCTGGTGCGCCTCGCTGGCGTCGCGGAAGGAGGAGAAGCGTTCGGCCGGGGCGGGCGGCTCCTCGCCGCCGAGCGGCGGGAGGTCCGAGAGTCCGACGCGCGCGCCCGTGTGCATGATGACGACGCGCTCGACCGTGTTGCGCAGCTCGCGGACGTTGCCCGGCCACGAGTAGGCGCGCAACGCCTCGACCGCCTCGGGGTCGAAGCGCTTCGGGCGCTTGTTGTAGGAGAGCGAGAAACGCTGGTTGAAGTGCTCGACGAGGAGCGGGATGTCCTCGGCGCGCTCGCGCAGTGGTGGCACCTCGAACGGGATGACGTTGAGGCGGTAGAGGAGGTCGGCGCGGAAGTTGCCCTGCTCGATCTCGACTTCGAGCCGCTTGTTCGTCGCCGCCAGCACGCGCACGTCCACGCGCATCGAGGTGGTCGAGCCGACGGGCTCGAACCGCTGCTCTTCGAGCACGCGCAGGACTTTCGCCTGCATCCGCGGGCTCATGTCGCCCACCTCGTCAAGGAAGAGCGTCGCGCCGTCGGCCGCCTCGAACTTGCCGCGCTTCGGGCCGGTGGCGCCGGTGAACGCCCCGCGGACGTGGCCGAACAGCTCCGACTCGATCAGCTCCTCGGGCACGGCCGAGCAGTTCAGCTCGACGAAGGGCGCCGGGGCGCGCAGGGAGCGCGCGTGGATGGCGCGCGCCACCAGCTCCTTGCCCGTCCCCGACTCGCCGTAGATGAGCACGCGGCCGTCGGTCGGCGCCACCAGCTCGATCTGTTTCCGCAGCGCGCGCATCGCCACCGACTCGCCGACCATCGCCCACTCGTCGCGCAGCTCTTCACTCAAAGCCGCGTTGACGCGTTCGAGCCCGCGCTGCCTGAGCGCGTTGCGGACGGTCAGCACGGTCTTCTCGATTGAGAGCGGCTTCTCGACGAAGTCGAAGGCGCCGAGCTTGGTCGCGCGCACGGCCGTCTCGATGGTGGCGTGCCCCGAGATCATCACGACGGCCGCGTCCGCCCCCTGCTCCCTCATCCGCGCCAGAGTCTCCAGCCCGTCCAGCCCCGGCAGCCACACGTCCAACAGCACGCACCCGAACGAGCGCCGCCCGACCGCCAACAGACACTCCTCGCCCGACCCGACGGCCTCGCACTCGAAGCCCTCGTCCTCCAGCACGGCGCGCAGCGTCTCGCGTATCCCGCGCTCGTCGTCAACGATGAGTACGGTGTCACTCATGGCTTCACGCCTGCGCCCTCTGGCTCGCGTCGTCGGCGACGGGGAACTCTATAATCATGCGCGCGCCCCTCGGCCGGTTCGACTCGGCGCGGATGCGGCCGCCGTGCTCGGTCATGATGCGGTGAACGATGGCGAGCCCGAGCCCCGTCCCGCGCCCGCGGGTCGAGAAGTATGGCTGGAAGAGACGCGCGATGTCCTGGCGCGCGATGCCGTGGCCCGTGTCGGCGACCTCGGCGATGAGCAGCCCGCGCGCGGGGTCGTGCGCCGTGGCGACCGTGATGCGCCGCTCGCCGTCGGCCGACGCGAGCGCCTCGACCGAGTTGTCGATGAGGTTGACGAAGACGCGCCGTATCTGCTCGCCGTCGAGCAGCGCGCCGGGCAGCGTCGGCGCGAGCAGCACGTCCATCCGCACGTCCTCCAGACGCTCGCGGTAGAGCGAGACGGCCTGCCGCACGACCTCGTTCAGGTCGGCCGGCTCCAGGCGCGCGTGCGGGAGCCGCGCGAAGCGCGTGAACTCGTCCACCATCGACTTCAGCCCCTCGACCTCGCGGCTGATGGTCGTCGTACACTCCTCGACCACGCGCGCCACGCGCTCGCGCTCGCGATTCGTGCCCGTTGCCGTTGCGCGCCCGAGTCGAGACCGCATCGCCTTCATCGACGGACGCGCGCCGGAAGTTACGCGCGATGCGCTCGGCCGAAAGCTGGATGGGCGTCAGAGGGTTCTTTATCTCGTGCGCGAGCCGGCGCGCGACCTCGCTCCAGGCGGCCGCGCGCTGCGCCGCGAGCAGTTCGGATAGGTCTTCGATGACGAGGACGACGCCGCGCCGCCCGCCGCCCGCGCGCGGCGCGAGCGCCGTCGCCGTCAGCGCGACGGGGACGACGCCGGCCGCCGTGCCGTTCGCAGACCCGTTGACTTCGTGCGGGTCGCCGTTCGACGCCGCGCCGCGGCGCGCGCCAGCTCCATCTGCTCCGTGGCGCGGCCGCGCGCGCGCGCGCGGAAGAGGACGCGTTCGAGCACGTCGAGGTCGCCGGCGCTCACGACCTCGGCGAGCGGCGTCGCGGGCGCGGGCGCCTGTTCGAGCCGGAGCATGGCGAGCGCGACGGCGTTGATCGTCGTCACGCGGTTCTCCTCGTCGAGCGAGATGACGCCGGTCGAGACCGTCTGCAAGACCGTCTCGATGTAGTGGCGCCGCTCTTCGAGCGCGAGGTTCTTCTCGCGCAGCTCGGCGGCGTTGGCTTCGAGCCGCGCGCGGTTCTCGGCGAGCTGCGCCGTCATGTCGTTGAAGGCGTCGGCGAGCACGGCCAGCTCGTCGTCCGTTATCGCCTCGATGTGGTGCGTGAGGTTTCCGGCGGCGACCTCCTTCGCCGCCTCGGCCAGCGCGCGGATGGGCGTGCCGATGCCGCGCGCCAGGTGAATCGCGCTCCACGTCGCCGCGAAGAGCAGCATCAAGGTCAGCAGCCCGAGCGTCGTCACGCCGAGCACGCGCACCTTCCGCTGGTTGCTCCGGAAGTCCTCGAAGGTCTGCGCGCGCGGCGACGAGTCGGCGCGAGGCTCGCGTCGCCGCGCCGCACGCGCCCGGCCACGAGCTTGCGCCCGTCGCCCACGGGCACGGCCACGACTTCGAGCGGCCCCGTCGAAACGTTCACGTTGAAGACCTGTTCGCTGTCGGGCGCGCGCCGCACCGCCTCTTTGAACTCCTCCTTGAAGACTTCGGCCGGGTCGCCTACTCCGCCCCCGCTCGCGTAGCTCTGTCCTTCGGCCGTGACGAGCCCTGCGACCGTGAGGTCGGCGGCCGACAGGAGCGCCCTGAACGTCTCCTCCGTCTGTTCGCTCGGGCGTCCCGCGCACCGCGGCGGCGGCGGCGCGCGCGACCTCGAAGAGATTCTCGGACTGCTGGCGCGAGTCCTCGTCCTGCGCGAGCCGCGCCTGCCGCACCACGTCGCCGGGGAAGAAGCTGAAGAACTTCTCCATCGAGCGGTTGAAGAACATGTAGGAGAAGAGCGCCATCCCCGTGATGGGCAGCAGGCTGACGGCGATGAAGTAGACGACGAGCCGCGTCTTGATCTTCGAGCCGAGCAGAGAGGCGCGCCGCTCGCGCCGGAGCTTGAGGAGGCTGCGGATGAAGATGAAGCTGAAGAGGAAGAAGGCGACGAAGTTCAGCGTCGAGAGCGCGTAGATGAGCAGCGTGTCGCGCGGCGCGCGGTCGGGCGTGAAAATCTCCCACAGCCCGAAGAGCTGGAGCGAGACGAGCACCGACAGCAGCAGCAGCGTCAGCCCGCCGAAGAGCCACGGCGCCGCGCGCCGCTTCGGCTTCGGCGGCCTCTCCCCCGTCAAGTCGCTTCCCTTTTCACTCATGCCTTCCTCAGTCCGCGCGGGAGTTTACCACGCGGCGCCGCGGCCCGCATTCTCGTCATCCCGACGGGCTTTCGGTTATATTGGGCCGACCCTTCAATCCGACAAAGCTTCCGGGTAAACATGGCCGACATCTTCTACAACGAAGCGGGGCGACTGCGGAGCGTGTGGCGTCTGGCCGTCTTCGTCTTCGCGGTCTGCGTCGCGTGACGCCGCTCTTATCATCGCGTCGAGGTTCGTGCCGGCCTTCTTCGTGTCGCGCGAGAGCATACCACTGGCTGCTCGACGAGAGCGGCTGGGGCTGGGTGATTCAGTCGGCGGTGCTCTTCATCCCGGCCGCGGTCGTCGGCTGGGCTCTGCGCGTACGGTCTGGAGGATTTGCCGTGGCGTTCGCTGGGCTGGGGGCTGCACCGCGGGTGGGCTGCGCGACCTTCTGTTCGGGACGCTTGTTAGGCGGCGTGGCCGTCTGCCTCGCGGCGCTCGTCGGCGTGGCGGCGGGCGGCGCGCGCGTCTCGCTGGCCGAGGTCGGGGGCGGGGCTCGTGCGGACGCTCGTCCTGTCGGGCGTTATCTTCATGCTCGGCGCGGCGGCCGAAGAGATGCTGTTCCGTGGTTACGCGCTTCAGACGTTGATGCGCTCGTGGCCGCTGTGGGTGGCGCTCATCCCCGTCTCGGTCTTCTTCGCGCTGGTGCACCTGGCGAACCCGAACGTGGCGCGCGGCTTCACGTTCGCAACACGGTGCTGGCGGGCGTGTGGCTGGGCGTGGCCTACTGGCGCACGCGGAGCCTGTGGTTCCCGCTCGGCCTGCACTTCGGTTGGAACTGGGTGCAGGGTGCGCTGCTCGGCTCGCCCGTGAGCGGCATCAAGAGCATCACTCCCGACCCGCTGCTGCGCTTCGCGGACGCGGGCCCGGCGTGGATCGGCGGCGGCGACTACGGCATCGAGGGCGGCGCGGCCTGCACGCTCGCCCTCGTCGTCACGACCCTCTTCCTCTGGCGCATGCGCCTGCTCAAAGCCGACCCCGAGCTGAAGCAGTTCACCGACCGCGAGAACCCGAACCCGCAGACGCCGCGCGTGACCCCGACTTGAGACTAACGAAAGTTTTTTAACCGCAGAGACACAGAGACACGGCTTGAAGACTTAAGTCTTCAAGCCGTGTCTCTGTGTCTCTGCGTTGGTTAAGATTAGCTACCTTTGGTCAATCGGCACGTACTTCACGCCGCGCGGCCCCGTGTACTCGGCGCGCGGGCGTATGAGGCGGTTGTTGGCGTACTGTTCGAGCACGTGGCCCGTCCAGCCCGAGATGCGGCTGACGGCGAAGATGGGCGTGAAGAGGTCGAGCGGGATGCCCATCAGGTAGTAGGCCGAGCCCGAGTAGTAATCGACGTTCGGGTAGAGCTTCTTCTCCGCGAACATCAGCTCGCGCAGCCGCTCCAGAATCTCGATCCAGCGCGTCTCGCCCTTCTCCTCGGCCAGCTCGCGCGAGAACTTGCGCAGCCACACCGAGCGCGGGTCTTCCGTCTTGTAGACGCGGTGGCCGAAGCCCATGATCTTCTTCTTAGTCGCCAGCGCCTCGCGCAGCCACTCGTCGGCGCGCGCGGGCTCGCCGATCTCCAGAAGCATCTTCATCACGTTCGTGTTCGCCCCGCCGTGGAGCGGCCCCGAGAGCGCCGCAATCGCCCCCGTCACCGCGCCGTACATGTCGGCGAGCGTGCCGGCGATGACGCGGGCCGTGAACGTCGAGGCGTTCAGCTCGTGGTCGGCGTGGAGGATGAGGCACGCGTCGAAGATGCGCGCCTCGCGCTCGCCTCGGGCTCCTCGCCCTTGAGCATGTAGAGGAAGTTCGACGCGATGTTGAGGTCCGCGCGCGGCTCGATGGGCTCTTTGCCCTTGCGCAGCCGCTCGAACGCGGCGACGACGACGGGGAACTGCGCCGTCAGCCTCGTGGCCGTGCGGAGCGCGCCCTCGCGCGAGAGGTCGCGCGAGCCCGCGTCGTAGAAGCCGAGCGCCGAGATGGCCGTCCGCAGCGCGTCCATCGGCTCGGCCGTCCGTCGGGAACTGGCGCATCAGCTCCAGCACCTCCTCGGGCACGCGCCGGTTGGCCGCGAGGTCTCTGCCTCAGCGCGTCCAACTCGTCGCGCTTCGGCAGACGGCCGTGCCAGAGCAGGTAGACCGTCTCCTCGAAGGTCGAGTGCTCGGCGAGGTCGTGTATGTCGAGCCCCTGGTAGATGAGGACGCCGTTGACGCCGTCCACGTCGCCGATGGCCGACTCGGCCGCGACCACGCCCTCAAGCCCCGCGCCCGACTTCGCGGCCGGCTTGCTCTCTGCTTTATCCATCTTGATTTGTCCTTAAAGACTCGAAGTGGTTTGAAAATAACAAAGCAGGCGCGCGGACTTACAAGTAGACTTCGACTTTATCGCCGCGCCCCGCGCCCAGCACGCGCGCGGCGGAGTCGCGGAAGACCGCGACTTCCAACAGGCCCGCGCTGCCCCAGACGGCGAAAGGCTCGCCCGACGCCTTCGCCGTCTTCGGCGAAGAAGCGGCGGAAGCGTCGAACCTCGCGCCCGGAGATTTTGAGGCGCGCGCCGCACGCGACCGCCGCTTCGCTCAAGTCTTCCGGGGTGATGTTCGTGACGAGGTTGCCGAAGCGGTCAACGTGGATGACCGCGGCGACTAAAGTCCCGTCAGCGGCCCTCTCAACCGTCGCCGACGGCAGCCGCACGAAGTCGAAGACCTCCGGCCCCAACTCCTCCGCGCGTACGCCGCGCGAGAGCGCGCCCGCGACCGGCGCGAAGATGTCGCGCCCGTGGAAGGTCGGGCTGACTTCCCTTCTGAAAAAATTCGTGTTCGTGAGCTGGAAGACGCGGAACGGCGCCCGTGCGCTCGTAGACGTGGCCGAAGAGTCCGTTGTCCGGCCCGACGAAGGTGTGCCCGCGCCCCTCGACCGCGACCGCACGGCGCGCCGAGCCGACGCCCGGGTCCACGACCGCCACATGCACCGTGCCCTCCGGAAACGTCTCGAAGGCCGCGCGCAGGGTGAACGCCCCGGCCTCCACGTCGTAGGGCGGGACCTCGTGCGTGATGTCAACGACGCGCGCCTCCGGGTTCGACGCCAGCACCGCCCCCCTCAAAGCGCCCACGAAGTAGTCCGCCGTCCCGAAGTCTGTAAGGAGTGTGACGATCATAGTAAGCAGTTTTCAGCCCCAGTAAGTAGCCATGCAACGTTCGGGGCTGAAAACCGGATTGACCGAAAACTTAAAACTGAAGACTGACTCTACCTCGGCCCCGTCGTGCGTATGCGGAGTTGCTGGCCGGGTTCGAGGCGGATGTCTTTGCCGCGCTGGGCCATGACGCCGGCCGTGCCCGCGCCGCCGCCGATGACGGCGCCGATGGCCGCGCCCTTGCCGCCGCCCGCGATGGCGCCGATGATGGCGCCGATGGCCGCGCGCGCCGCCGACCTTCGCCACGTCCTCTTTCGTCGTGCTCTCGCCGCGCACGCCGCCCTCCTCGTCAACCTCGCCGACGCCGGTCGCTTCCGGCCCGTACGACCTCGACGACCTGCGCGCTGAACTCCTGCCAGTCGTTGCTGCCTGGCAGACGTATCTGCTCGAAGTCGAGTTGGAGGAGCGCGCGCCCCTTCGCCTTGCCCGCGCGCTGCACGTCCGCGAGGCGCCCCGCGACGACCGCGCCCGCGAACTCCTGCGGCTCGACGACGCGCGCCTCGAAGCGGTCGCCCTTCTGGCTCACGTCGGTCGTGAGCCGGTTCGACAGCTCGACCGTCAGCATGACGTTCGAAGAGCACCGCCGACGGCCCGCCGGTGTTGCCGCCGGCGCGGCCCGGGTCAACGCTGCCGCCCCGTGAGATGCTCTCGCTCTCCTGGCCGTCGTCGCGCCTCCCGCCGCGCGTACCGGTGCCGCTCGGCGGTCTGGCGCGCACTCGCGCCGCGGCGCGTGACGCCGCCCGCGGGCAACTCCGAGTTGAAGCCCTGCCGTGCGTAGCCGGCCTCGTAGCCCACCTCGTAACCCTGCTGGTAGCCGTCGCGGTAGTCTTCGAGCGCGCCGTAGGCGGGGATGTAAGCGCGGTCGGCGCCCTGGTAGTCGGCCTTGTCCTGGTAGCCGGCGCGGGCGCCCTTCAACTGGTCGCCCCAGCCCGACTGGTAGCCGTCCGAGTAACCCGTCCGGTAGCCGCGCTCCAGCGAGCCGTACTGCTGCGCGGAGGCGCCGGGCGTCTGCACCAACGCGGCCGCGCAGGCCGCGAGCGACAGGGCGAGTGCGAGTGCGGCGGTCGAGAAACGTCTGCTGGTCTTCATCGATTCATCTCCTCGGGTTCGGGGCGGCGAACGCGGGCCTTGTGAGCTTACAACAGCGAGCCGCCGCGTCCAACCGCCTTGACGCTCCAACTTTGGGCGACATAGACTCCGGGCGTACCATACGACTCGAAAGGCCGAGCGGGAGAGCTTGCCGCCGCGTTTGATGCCCGAACCACCTTCGAGGGTTTATCATTATTTTTGAGCAAATATGCGCCGAGTTTACCTTGACCACAGCGCGACGACGCCGGTTGACCCGCGGGTCGTCGAGGCGATGCTTCCCTATCTGACCGCGAAGTTCGGCAACCCTTCGAGCGTCCACTTCTACGGGCAGGAGGCGCGCGCGGCCGTCGATCGCGCGCGGCGCGAGGTGGCCGACCTCGTCGGCGCGCGCCCCAACGAGGTCGTCTTCCTCTCCGGCGGGACGGAGGCCAACAACCTCGCCGTCCGCGGCCACTGCGAGCAGGCGTCCGACCACGGCCGCCACGTCATCACCACCGCCATCGAGCACTCCTCCGTCCGCGGCATCTGCGAGTCGTTGGAGCGCCGCGACTGGGAGGTGACGCGCCTGCCCGTCTACGACGACGGCGTCGTGCGCGTCGAGGACGTGCGCGCGGCCTTGAGGCCCGACACGGTGCTCGTCACCGTCATGCTCGCCAACAACGAGATAGGCACGATCCAGCCTCTGCCTGAGATCGCTGCGCTCGTCCGCGAGCGACGCGAAGCGGGACAGAAGCACCTGCGTCTGCACACGGACGCCGTGCAGGGCGCTTCGGGGATGCGCGTGGACGTGGACGAGTTGGGCTGCGACCTGCTTTCGATGTCGGCGCACAAGCTCTACGCGCCGAAGGGCGTCGGCGCGCTCTACGTCCGCCGCGGCGTGCGGCTCGCGCAGCAGAACATCGGCGGGCACCAGGAGCGCGAGCGCCGCGGCGGCACAGAGGCCGTCCCCTTCATCGTCGCCTTCGGCGAGGCCGCGCGGCTCACGCGCGTCGAGCTTGAAGAACGCTCGGAGCGCAGTCCGCTCCTTACGCGAGCGCTTCGAGTCGGGCGTCGAGTCGCGCGTCTCCGACATCGTCCACAACGGCGACCGCGCGCGGCGCCTGCCCGGCGTCTCGAACATCTCGTTCCGCTTCATCGAGGGCGAGGGGCTGCTCATCAACCTCGACATGCAGGGCGTGGCCGTCTCGACGGGTTCGGCCTGCTCTTCGGGCTCGCTCGAACCCTCGCCCGTCATCCGCGCTTTGGGGCGCGACGACGAGCTGGCGCGCGGCTCCATCCGCTTCAGCCTCGGCAAGGACACGACCGACAGAGGAGATCGACTACGTCCTCGAAGTCCTGCCCCGCGCCGTCGAGAATCTGCGCCGCCTCTCGCCGCTCTACCTGAAGGCGCAGGGCGAGCGCGCCTGCACTCCCGCCTGAGTTCAGTGGCCTACTCCGACACTTTCAAAGAACACCTCGCCAACCCGCGCAACGCCGGCACGCTCGAAGGCGCGGACGCCGAGGCCGAGCAGACGAACCCCGTCTGCGGCGACCGCCTGCGGCTCGCGCTGCGCGTGCGCGACGGGCGCGTCGAGGCCGCGCGCTTCCTCGCCTACGGCTGCCCGCCGACGCTCGTGTGCGGCTCCGCGCTCGCGGGGATGTTGGAGGGGATGACGCTGGATGAGGCCGCGCGCGTCACGCGCGTCAGAGATAACCGAGGCGGCCGGCGGGTTGCCGCCGCGCAGGCAGCACGCCGCCGCGCTCGCCTACGAGACACTGCACGAGGTGCTCAGACTCCTACGGGCCTAGGGCCTACCTCTCCTTCTCGGCGGGCGGGAGGATTTCGGCCTTGAGCTTCTCCTTGCCCGCCGCGCCGACGAGCTTGACCTCGACCTTGCCCGGCCCCTTGCCGCCCGGCTCCGGCGGCGCGTAACCGACGACGTAGCGCGTGCGCATGTCGCCCGCGACATCCCCGACCGCCGACTCCAACTGCCCCTCCTTCTCGGCGTAGAAGACGCGGCCGCCCGTCTCCTCCGCGAGCTTCGACAGGAGGTCTTTCGCCATGCCGCGCCTGCCCTTCATGCTGAAGCCCTGCTGGTTCTCCAGCTCGGCCGTGAGGCCAACGCAGTAGACACGCACGCCGCCGTCCTTCAGAAGCTTCAAGACCTCTCCGGCCTTGTGCTTGCTCTTCCTGTCCTCGCCGTCCGTGACGACGACGAGCGCCAGGCTGCGCCCCTGCGCGCCGTCGCGGCTCGCGTTCTTCGTCAGGTACTCGCCGGCCACATAGAGCGCGTCGAGCAGCGCCGTCTGCCCGCCCTGGATGAACATCGAGTCGAGCGCCCTGTTGAGAGCTGCCTTATCGGCGGTGAGAGTCTGAATGACCTGGATGTTGTCGGCGGAGACGAACCGCAGCGACGAACGCCTCGTCGTCGGGGCGGTTCTTCGCGACGAGTGAGTTGCGCCGCGTCTACGACCTGGCCGATCTGCGAGCGGAGCGAGCCCGAGTTGTCCACGACCAGCCCGTAGCTGACCGGCTGCGCCTCCTCCTCGAAGAGGACGACGGGGCGCTCGACGCCGTCCACGTAGACGCGCACGTCTTCACGCCTAAGCTCGGGCGCGGCCCGCCCCTTCCCGCCCGTTAACGTCACCTCGATTCGCGCGGGCGGCGGAGTGTCTGTTTGAGCTGACGGCGCCGGCTCCTGCGCGTTGCCGACGGCCGACGGAGCGGACAGAAGTAGCGCGCACACGAGCGCGCGCGCGAGTCTGCTCAGATACCTCGAGAGGCGTTCTCCTTAACTCTTAACGAAGTTGTTCAGTCCGTGCGGCGGGCGCGCGTCAAGGGGGCGAGGCGCGGCGCGGGCGCGTCTCGCTGGGGATGATGGTCTGGTTCTGGTGATACTGCGGGCCGCAGCGCTTGTGCGGCTCGGTGCCGATGCGGAAGGTCTGCGCGCGTATGACGGGGCAGGTCGGGGCGGCGATGAGCCCCGTCGTCGGGTCGATGTCGAGCGTGACGGTACCCGTCAAGCCGCGTGGAGCCCTCCTCTTCTTCGCCGCCGCCGGCCGGGCTTGCGGCGCGGACGGCGGCGGCGTCTCCTCCGGGTACGGCGGCACGTAGACGGGGCCGGGCGGCGTGGCCTCCGGCAGCGGCAGTTCCACGTCCGGCAGCGGCAGCTCTTCGGGCGTGGCCGACTCGTCCGGCTCAAGGCTCTCGGCCGTGGGCGCGCTGCCCTTGATGAAAAGCTCGGTGCGCTTCTCGGTCGCGTCGGGGCCGGGGAGCAGGCCCGTGCGCGGGTCGATCTCGACGTGCTCGATGTCGGGCGGCTCCTGCCAGTCGCCGCCCCACTCGGGGTGCGCGGCGAGCGCCGCCGACATGAAGTCCGTCCAGATGGGCAGGGCCGAGTCGCCGCCCGTCATCCCGAGGTCCGAGCCGTCGTCGAAGCCGACGTAGACGACGCAGACGAGGTTCGGCGTGAAGCCCGCGAACCAGCCGTCGCGCGACGTGCCGGTCTTGCCCGCGACGTTGGCGCGCAGTCCGCGCGCGCGCACCTTCGCCGCCGTGCCGCGGTTCACCACGTCCTTCATCAAGGAGTCCATGATGTAGGCGACCTGCGGGCGCATCACCTCGTTCTTCTGCCCCTGCGGCGCGGCGATGGTCACGCCGCTCCCGTTCGTGATGCGGCTGATGCCGACCGGCGTCACGCGCGTCCCCAACTGCGCGAAGGCCGTGTAGGCCGAGGCCACCTGGAGCGGCGTCGCCTCGTTCGTCCCCAACGCGTTAGCGAGGTAGTTCACCTTCGGCTTCGGCAGTCCCGCCTTCGACGCGAAGCCCATGATGCGGCTGACGGTCACCTCTTCGGCGATCTTGACGGTGATGACGTTGAGGCTGCGCGTCAGGGCGTCGCGCACGGTCACCTCCTTGTTCGAGAACGTGTCGCCGAAGTTGCCGGGCGAGTACTGCTGTCCGGCCGACGAGAAGGTCGTCGCCTCGTCCTTGTAACGTGGTGGCCGCCGTGATGAGGCGCGGCACCGGGTCGTAGGCCGTGTTGAGGGCGGTCGCGTAGACGAACGGCTTGAAGACCGAGCCGGGCTGGCGCATCGCGTCGGTCGCGCGGTTGAGCTGGCTCTTCTCGTAGTCGCGCCCGCCGACCATCGCCACGATCTCGCCCGTGTCGGCCTTCATGGCGACGAGCGCCGCCTGAAGCGTGCCCGGCGGGGAAGCGCTTGGCCTGCACCTTGTCGAGCGCGGCGAGCTGCTTGACGAGCGCGGAGTAGGCCGCGCGCTGCAAGTCCATGTCGATGGTCGTGTAGATGCGCAGGCGCTCGGCGGCCGACGTGTCGGCGATGATGTCGGCGAGCTGGTTCTGCGCGTAGTCCACGAAGTAGGGCGCCTCGGACGCGTCGATGCGACCCTTCGCGGGCGCGAGCCTGACCTCGGTCGCCGACGCGCGCGCGCCCTCGACCTCCGTGATGGCGCCGGCCTCGACCATCGACTTCAAGACCTGATTGCGCCGCTCGAAGGCGACCTCCGGGTACTTGTAAGGGTTGTAGCGGTTCGGGCTGCGAATCATCCCGGCGAGCAGCGCCGCCTCGGGCAGCGTGAGCGCCGTCACGTCCTTGTTGAAGTAAGCCTCGCTCGCCTCGCCCACGCCCTTGATGGAGAAGCCCGCGCGCTGGCCCAGATAAATCTCGTTGCAGTAGAGCGCGAAGATCTCTTTCTTCTCAAGGCGCGTCTCAAGGATGACGGACATGTACGCCTCGGAGACCTTGCGCTTGAGCGAGCCCTCGGGCGAGAGGAAGAGGTTCTTGACGAGCTGCTGCGTGATGGAGGAGCCGCCCTGGCGCGAGAGGAAGGAGTTCGGGTCGGCCTCGTAGCGGCGGATGGCGGCGCGCAGGATGCCGCGGAAGTTGACGCCGTAGTGGTTGAAGAAGTCGCGGTCTTCGGTGACGACGATGGCCTTGACGAGCACGTCGGGCAGGTCGTTGAAGCCGACGACCCGGCGCCGCTCGCGCTGCGGCCCGGAGACGGCGCTGATCAGTTCCGGCTCCAGCCACGCGCTCTGAATCTTCGCCCCGTTCGCGTCGAGGTCGCTGATGGCCGCGACCGTCTTCCCGCCCTCGGCCGAACTGCACGCGCACGTGCGCGAACTGCGCCCGCCCGTCGATCTTCGAATCCCTGCTCGGCTCGATCTCGACGTTCGTCCCCTCGACGCTGAACCGCCCGCGCGCCGTGTCGGCCTGCTGCGCGCGCTCGACGTAGCCGGCGCGTTTCAGGCGCGCGACAAGCTCTTCGGCCGACAGCCCGTCGCCGACTTTGACCTGTTTGGGCGCGGCGTAGATGCCCGCGCTGCGCGTGAAGACCTCGCCGCGCAGCAGCTTGTCGATGCGCTCGGAGAAGAGCGTGTAGTAGTAGCCGAGGAGGCCGACGACGACGAGGGTGAAGAGGAGCGTCGGGATGACCGTCGCGGGGCGGATGAGGCGGCGGCGCCAGCGGCGCCAGAAGCCCTCGGGCGGCTCCTCGAACCTGTAGACGCGCGGCCCACGCCGACGCGCGTGCGCCGGCGGCGGGACGACATCTTTCGGCGGATGACGCAGAGCCATCGTGTTGAATAGTAAATGGTAAACGGTGAATGGTAAATGGCAAACCGCGACCCGGCGCGGCTGTCGGCTCGCCGGCCGAGTCTCAAACTCTATTCACCATTCACCATTTATCATTAACCGATTGACACCTCCCGCCCCTTTAGCTAACGTGGCGCGTTAGCCCGAGACGAGGTTTGGATGCCGCCGCGAGGTCGCACGGTTCGATGCCGCCCCCAGCAGGAGAACTGAGGATGAGGCTGAAGCCCCGCGCGAGCCTGCTCTACTCGCTCGGCGCGCTGGCGGGCGTGGTGGCCTTCGGCACCGCCGGTTTCGTCTTGATTGAAGGGTGGTCGCTCGCCGACAGCCTCTACATGACGGTGATGACGGTGACGACCGTCGGGTACGGCCCGCCGCTGCCGCTCTCGCCGGCCGGGCGCAACTTCTCGATCTTCTTCATGGTGCTCGGGGTGGGCACGGCCGGTTACCTGATCTCGACGGCCGTCCAGTCGCTCGTCCGCTCCGAGATTCTGGCGGCCTACGGCGAGCGCCGGCGCCAGCGCGAGATGTGCAAGCTCAAAGGTCACTACATCATCTGCGGCGCGGGTCGCGTCGGCCGCCGCATCGTCCGCGAGATGCAGCGCGCGGGCGTCCCCTTCGTCGTCGTCGAGAGCAACGCCCTGCTCGCCGCCGAACTGAAACTCCCCGACACGCTGCTGCTCATCCGCGACGCCACGCTCGACGAGACGCTCGTCGAGGCCGGGGTCGAGCGCGCGACGGGGC
Source organism: uncultured Acidobacteriota bacterium (assembly GCA_963726735.1). GTDB lineage: Bacteria > Acidobacteriota > Blastocatellia > Pyrinomonadales > Pyrinomonadaceae > QHXN01. The sequence goes on along the minus strand of CAVSDM010000007.1, from coordinate 2,477,324 downwards.
TGGCCTCGTGCCTGCCCGACGACGCCGACAACCTCTACGTCGTGCTGACGGCGCGGACGCTCAACCCGTCTCTGCGCATCGTGTCGCGCGCGGTCGAGGAGTCGGCCGAGCCGAAGCTCATGCGCGCGGGCGCCGACCGCGTCATCGCCCCGACCATCATCGGCAGCCACCGCATGGCGCAGGCGCTCTTGAAGCCCGCGGTCGCCGACTTCATGGACTCGATCACGGCCGAGACCCTCGACCTCGCCTTCGAGCAGGTCGAGGTCGCCGCGGGGATCGCCGCTCGACGGGCGCAAGCTGAAGGAGACGAACATCCGCTCGCAGCTCGACATCGTCGTCGCCGCCATCCGCCGCGCGGGCGGCGAGATGATCTTCAACCCCTCGGGCGACACGCAGATTCGCGCCGGCGACATGCTCATCTGCATCGGCCGCGCCGAGTCGATGCAGGAACTCGGCGCGCTGGCGCGGAGGCCGGGGAAGTGAATGTGGCCCACTCCTTCACGCTCGCGGTATCGGTTTCCCTGAACTAAACTATCGTTGTGAGTCGTGGACTTCGTCCTGAGAAGATCGAGCGCGTCGTCGTGCGCGGCGTCAACTGGGTGGGCGACGCGGTGATGAGCGTGCCCGCGCTGCGCGAGCTGCGCCGTCTGTTTCCGCGCGCGCGCCTGACGCTGGCGACGCGCCCCTGGGCCGAAGGGATTTTCGCGGGCGCGGACTTCATCGACGACTTCCTCGTCATCGGCAACAGTTCCGGCAAGACGTACGGCCGTCTTCCGCGAGGCGCGCGAGTGGCGCGCGCGCCGCTTCGACCTCGCGGTTCTCTTCCCCAACTCGTTCGCGCCCGCGCTGGTCGCCGCGCTCGCGCGCGTGCCCCTGCGCGTGGGCTACGCGACGCAGGGCCGCGCGCGCGCTCCTCACGCATCGCGTCGCCGTCCCCGAGTGGCGCGCGCAGCGGCACGAAGTCTTCTACTACCTGAACCTCGTCGCCGAGTTAGAGAGAGCGCTGTGCGGCACTTCGACCGTCGAGGCACGCGAGCCCGACGCGGCGCTGTGCGTGACGGAGGCGCGTCGTGCGCGAGGCTCGAACTCCTGCTCGGCGATAACGGGGCGCGTCCCGGCCGGCCGCTCGTCGCGATCTGTCCGGGCTCGACCAACAGCCGCGCGAAGCGCTGGCCGGCCGAGCGCTTCGCCGCCGTCGCGGACATGTTGGTGGAGAGGACGGGCGCGGAAGTCGTCCTCGTCGGCGCGGCCGAAGAGCTGGAAATCTCTGAGGAGGTCGCGCGGCACATGCGCGCGCGCGCCGTCGTGCTGACGGGCAGGACCGACCTCGCGCAGACGGCAGCCGTCCTGAAAGCCTCGGACCTGCTCGTCACGAACGACACCGGCCCGGCGCACGTCGCCGCCGCGGTCGGCTGTCCCGTCGTCGTCATCTTCGGGCCGACGAACCCGGTTACCACGCGCCCCTTCTCGGATACGGCCGAGGTCGTGCGGCGCCCGCCCGACTGCGCGCCCTGCATGTTGCGCGACTGTCCCATCGACCATCGCTGCATGACCGCCGTTACTCCTGAAGATGTCTTTGAGCGAGCCGCACGCGTGCTCGAACTCGGACAGAAGGTCGAGGTGGCGCGTTGAGACGTTTAAAGCCTGCGGTCTTCATCGACCGCGACGGGACGATCTCGGAGGAGGTCGGCTACGTCAACCACGTCTCGCGCTACAGGGTCTTCCCCTTCGCGGCCGAGGCCGTGCGCGCGCTCAACGAAGCGGGCTGGCTCGCCGTCCTCGTCACGAATCAGGCGGGCGTGGCGCGCGGCTACTTCGAGGAGGAGATGATCGGCCGCGTCCACGGCGTGCTGGCGGCCGAGTTGGAGAAGGGCGGGGCGCGGCTCGACGCCGTCTACTACTGCCCGCACCACCCGTCGGTCGGCGAGCCGCCGTACCGCTTCGACTGCGACTGCCGCAAGCCACGGCCGGGCCTCATCCGCCGGGCCGCCGCAGAGCTAAGCATCGACCTCGCGCGGAGCTGGATGGTCGGCGACCGCTACAGCGACACGGAGCTGGCGCGCAACGCGGGCGTCCGCGCCGCCTTCGTCCTGACCGGCTACGGCCGCGGCGAGCACGAACACCAGAGCCGCGCGTGGAAGCACCGCCCCGACCTCGTCGCCGAAGACCTGCTCGAAGCGGTCAGAAAAATAGTAAGTGAGGAGCGCGTATGAAACGCGCGGAGCGGCGCCTTGAGTTTAGCCCGGCCTTCCAAGGCCGGGCAAAGATCGCATGTATTGCGGTCGCGTCGCGTAGCGACGCATGAACCGGCCCGTCTCGCTCATGCGTCGCTGGCGCGACGCAGATGCGTCTGGTTCCAACTCAACCCGGCCTTGAAAGGCCGGGCTAAATTCAAAGCGCCGCTCCGCGGCGTTTCACACAGGCGTCAGTTCACACATACATGAGCGACGGGAGTAAATCCGAGACGGAGCGGCTGGCGGCGCTGGTGCGCGCGTTCGAGGGTCGGCGCGTCCTGGTGCTAGGCGACCTGATCGCCGACCAGTTCGTGTCGGGCGAGATCAGCCGCGTGTCGCGCGAGGCGCCGGTGATGATCCTGCGGCACGAGCGGACGGAGACGGTGCCGGGCGGCGCCGCCAACTGCGCGATGAACCTCGCGGCGCTCGGCGCGCGCGCCTCAATCGTCGGCGTGGTCGGGGAGGACTCGGCCGGGCGCGAGTTGTTGGAGAGGTTGGAGGGGGCGGGCGTCGATTGCTCCGGGGTCGTTGTCGCGCGCGGGCTCGGGACGACGACGAAGGTGCGCATCCTCGCCGGCCACGCGCACTCGACGCGACAGCAGGTCGTGCGGCTCGACTACGAGAGCGACACTCTCAACGACGAAAAGATTCTCGCCGACCTCGTGTCGAACGTCGGCGCGGAGTTCGAGTCGGCCGAGGCGTTCGTCGTCTCCGACTACAACTACGGGGTCGCCTGTGAAGCGACCGTCGCGCCGCTGCGGCGTGCGAAGGGGCGCGCGCCGGTCGTCGTCGATTCGCGCTTCCGCATCGGCGAGTTCGCGGGCTTCGACTCGGCCACGCCGAACGAGGACGAGGTGGAGCAGGTCGCGGGCCGTCGCTTCGCGGACGCGGGCGCGCTGGCCGAAGAGGGCGAGCGACTGCGCGTCGAACTCGGTTACCGCGCGCTGCTCGTCACGCGCGGCAAGCACGGGATGCTTCTGTCGGAAGAGGGCGCGGGGCCGCTCCACCTCGACGCGGTCGGGTCGCACGACGCCGTGGACGTGACGGGCGCGGGCGACACAGTCATCGCCACCTACGCGCTCGCGCTCGCCTCCGGCGCGGACTATCAGACGGCCGCGCGGCTCGCGAACCACGCGGGCGGAGTCGTCGTCCTCAAGCGCGGCACGGCCTGCGTCTACCCGCAGGAGCTTCTGGCCTCGCTCGAACACGAAGGACAGGTTTGAGAGGGCGCGTGTCGCGCCTGACGCTTGAAGATGTTGATGATGAGAAACACGCTCCACGCCTTCATAGTTCTTCTACTTTTCGCCACTGTCGCGCAGGCTCAGGCGCGGGGCAAGCCGTTCCGGCCGCCCGCGGGCGGGCGCGTCATAGAGGTGCGTGACCTCGAACTCAAGGACGGCAAGAAGCGGGCGCTCGTCCTCTGGATGCTGAGGCCGAAGAGATACCCGCGCGGCTCGGAAGAGATTTACACGTGCCCCGAGGAGACGCGCGGCAGCTTCTACCGCGGCCCGGCGCGCGTGTCGCTCGTGGACACGGGAGTCGGGCGCGTCGTCAACACTTTGAAGGTCATACAGGACTACTCGCACGGCGAAGACGAGTTCGACCTCCCTTACCGCATACGCGGCAGTTACTACCACGTCCCCGATGTCGCCAGGGGGGGCGAGGGGCGGCCGACGATTCTTCATCTGAAGGACTTCAACGGCGACGGCCGGGCGCACGAGTTCGCGCTCTTCGACGCGCTGGCGTGCATGGGGCTGGAGACGGCGCTGTTCGGGTACAGCGAGAAGCAGGACAGGGTGATACAGTACCCCGTGCGCCTCGAAACAGAGTACGCGGGGGAGAAGACGACGGAGACGCTCAACTGGGTGGACTACCTCTTCGCGAAGCTGCCCGCGCAAGACGGGTTCCGGCGCTACGAGGTGGACTACCGCGGACGCAACGGCACGTTCGACAGTTACGTGGTGCGCTACAACGCGGAGGCCGAGCGCTTCGAGGGCGCGGTCAAACGCGTCTCCGGCAAATGAGCATGAGAGAAGCCGACGAGCAGTCAAAGATTACGGCCGCCGCGCGCATCCTTGAGCGCAACCGCCTCATCGCGCGCGTGGCCATCGCGCGCAGAGGGGGCGCGCGCGTCGTCTTCGCCAACGGCTGTTTCGACCTGCTGCACGTCGGGCACGTCCGTTACCTTGAGGCGGCGAAGGGCCTGGGCGACCTGCTCGTCGTCGGCGTCAACTCGGACGAGCAGGTGCGACTCCTGAAGGGCGAGGGGCGCCCCTTCGTCACCGCGCGCGAGCGCGCCGAGGTCATCGCGAGCTTGCGCGCCGTGGACTACGTCACCGTCTTCCACGAGCCGACCGTCACCGAACTCCTGCTCGCGCTCCGCCCGGACATCCACGCCAAAGGCACCGACTACACCGAAGAGTCGGTGCCCGAGCGCGATGTGGTACGATCCTTCGGCGGCCGCGTCCAGATCGTCGGAGACCCGAAAGACCATTCGAGCACGGAGATGCTCGGGAGATGTGAACGGCGTGACGATGTGACGATGGACGATAGGCCCGGCAGTTCATCGCCCATCGTTCACGATCGTCACGCCGTCGTTTTCAATGAGAATTCTTTTCGTCAAACTCGGGAGCATCGGCGACGTGGTGCATACGCTGCCCGCGCTGGCGGCCGTGCGGCGGGCCGTGCCGGGGGCGAAAATTTCGTGGGTCGTCGAGCGGCGCGCGGCCGAAATTTTGAGGGACAACCCTCTTATAGAAACCCTCATCGAAGTGGACACGAAGGGATTGAGGCGCTGGCCGTTGTCTGGGGAGACGCTGCCGGCAACGCGTCGGCAGTTGCGGCGGTTACGCGCCTCACCCTTCGACCTTTCCATAGATTTCCAAGGGTTACTCAAATCGGCACTGGTTTCGAGGCTCTCCGGCGCGCGCCGCCGGGTGGGCTTCGCGCGCGAGCATCTGCGCGAGCCGGCCAGCCGCTTCCTGCTGACCGAGACGGTCACGATTCCCGCGCGCCTCAACGTCATCAGTAAAAATCTGGCGCTGGCGTCGGGCGCGCTCGGGGTCGAGCTGCCGACGGCGGCCGACTCGCTTGAGTTCCCCGTCCACGTCTCGCCCGTACACGCGTTCGAGGCGGACTCGATAGTCCGCAGCGTCGTCCAAAAGATCGAAGAAGGATTCACGATCTTGAATCCGGGCGGCGGCTGGCCGACGAAGCTCTGGGACGCCGCACGCTTCGGCGAGCTGGCCGACACGCTGCTCGTCAAATACGGTCTGCGCTCGGTCGTCACCTACGGCCCCGGCGAGCGCGAGTTGGCCGAGCGCGTCGTCGCGTCGAGCCGGACGGGAGCGGCGACAGCCGTCTCGCCGTCGCTCAAAGGCTTTTACGCGCTGGCGCGGCGGGCGGCCGTCTACGTCGGCGGCGACACCGGCCCGACGCACCTCGCGGTCGCCGCGGGCGCGCCCGTCGTCGGGCTCTTCGGGCCGACCGAGTGGTGGCGCAACGGCTCGCCCCGCGAGGACGACATCTGCGTCGAGCGCACGGACATCGGCTGCCGCACGGACTGCCACCGCCGCGCCTGCTCGCAGTGGGTCTGCATGGAGATCGGCGTCGAGCGCGTCGCGGCGGCCGTCGGCGAGAGGCTACGGCGGGCCGACGTGCGTCTACTCGCGTCGCGTCTGGCAGAGGTGCGTGCCGGTGGCGCGTAGGGGCGGCACGTGGGTGCAGCGCTGGCGCGTCCCGCTCGGGTTCGTCTGCGCGGCGGTCTTCATCGTGCTGGCGCGGCCCGACCGGCGCTCGCTGGCCGTCGGCGGCGCGGTCGCGCTCGTCGGACTCTTGATACGCGCGTGGGCCTCGGGGCACATACGGAAGAACGCGCGGCTGGCCGTCTCGGGGCCTTACGCGCACACGCGCAACCCGCTCTACCTCGGGAGCTTCATCCTCGGGCTCGGGTTCACGGTCGCGGCCGCTTCCAGTCTGCTACTCTTTCTCATCCTGGGCGGACTGTTCGCGTCGCTGTTCCTGGGCATCTACTGGCCGGTGATGCGCGTCGAAGCTGCGACGCTCGTCGAGATGTTCGGCGAGGAGTACAAACATTACGCGGCGGCGGTGCCTCTCCTGCTTCCCGCGTCTGACGCCTTACAGGGCGGTTGAAGACTCGGCCGTCAGGTTCGACCCGTCCCTCTACCTGCGTTACCGCGAATACCGCGCGGCGCTCGGACTGCTCGTGGCATGGTGTGTGCTTTGGCTGAAAGCAGTTCTGGCTTTCTGACCTGAACAAGCACACTAAAAGAAGTTTGAAAGAGGGGTGTACGCTATGCCTCGCAGATTTATGTCCAAAATCCACGCCACGACGGCGACGGCACTGCTCTTTGCCGTTGTACTCTCTTCGGTCGTACTGGCTTCGGACGCGCCCAAAGAGCGTACACAACCACGTCCGGCCCCTGCGAGGCCCTTCGGGCCGTCGGAAGAGTTGGTCTACGAGGGCGAGTTCACGCGCGCCATCCTGCGCGGCATCAACATCGCCGAGCTGCGCTTCAAGGCGCAGCGCCCGTCGGCCTCCGGCGTGTCGGTCGAGGGCGAGGGGCAAGAGTCGGCGCCCGCGCCGCTCGTGCTGACGACCGACGTGGTGTCGAAAGGCTTCTTCACGAAGCTCTTCGGGATGAGCTTCAAGTTCCACGCCGAGTCGCAGGTTGAGCCGAACGACTTCTACGCCATGCGCACGACCAAGAAGGACGAGCAGGGCAAGCGCGTCCGCACGAGCGAGACCGTCTTCGACCAACAGTCGAAGACGGTCGAGTACACCGAGCGCGACCCGAACAACGCGCAGGCGGCGCCGCGCGTCATCACGGCCGTGCTCGACGGGCCGACGCAGGACATGGTCTCGGCCATCTACTTCCTGCGCACGCAGCCGCTCACGCCGGGCCAGACCTTCAACATCGCCGTCAGCGACTCGGGCCGCGTCTATCAGGTGCCGGCGACGGTCTTCGCCGAGAAGAAGAAGATGAAGAGCGTGCTCGGCAAGGTCGAGGTCGTCCGCGTGGACGTGGATTTGTTCGGGCCGGGCCGCCCCGTCGAAGACGGCAAGGGCAAGATGTCTATCTGGGTGACGAGCGACGAGCGCCACGTCCCCATCAAGGCGCGCCTCTCGCACGACATCGGCACGCTCGACATCACCCTCAAGAGCATCCAGCGCGAAGAGCCACTCGTCGCCCAGCGTTAACAACGAAACAACTCGGGTCGAGACCGCAGAAGGCGGAGGCACTTAAGCCTCCGCCTTTTCCCTTCCCGACTTGTTCGACCGGCCCGAACGGCCGCCCGGCCCGAAGTGTTTGACCCGCGCGTCTTCAGTGCCATAATCTGCGAGCCGCTTTACCCTATGTCCCGAGACAAGGAGTCTCGCATGTCGAACTTCACCCCGGCCGACAGGTCTTGGGCACGCGCAGAACTGAAGTGTTTCCTACGGCTCCCGAGCGGCGCCACGTCGCCGGACACTTCGCCGCGCTGCTGGTACTTCGAGCTGCCGCGCGCCCACGACACGCCCGCGCACTGGCAGGAACTCGTGCCGCGCATCATGTTCGACATCAACACGGCGCTGCGCCGCCGCCAGCCGGACGACCTGGCGTGGATTGATGTCGAGAGCGTCAAGGTCTACCCGCTTCAGCCGCGCCAAGTCCTCACCGCGCCCGAGACCGACCCGCGCTCGCTGGCGTGGGTGAACTTCGATAAGCAGAAAGTCTGGGAGCCGGCCGTCTGCTACTACGTTGACGACGCGGGGCGCTACGACGTGATGTCGGGCCACGACTTCAGCGAGCTGCTCCTTCACAGGCTGCTCGGCCGCGGGGAGATAACGCCCGAACAGTTCCGTGAGCTTCCTCGACCGTTATTACGGCGAGGCGGACGCTGCGGCCGGGCTCAGGATTTATGCCGACCGTGACGCGCGCCTGAAGAACCTGACGACCATCCGAGAGAACCCGGGCGTGCCCCGAAAGACTCCGTACGAACGACCCTTCAGTTGTTGTCCCGACACTTCCCCGACGTGGCCCGGCGGCGACCTCGTCACACTCGGGGTTCCCGGAGAGGTGTGGGTGGCGGGTTATGCCGAGCCGGGTTCCGCCGGCGTGGAAGCGGCGCCGGGGGAGACGGCTTCCGTCTACCTGGAGGCAATCGGCGAGAGCCTGATTCAGGTTTTCGTGACCGTGCGCGACTTCACGGGGCTGGGTCTCATCGAAGCCAAGAGACTGGCCGAGTCCGCTCCCGCCGTCGTCCTGTCGGACGCCCCTCGCGCCGAGGCCGAGCGCTTCAGACGCGAGTTGGAGCGGGTCGGCGCGACCGCTTCGCTGCGTTAACGGAGCACGTTCACGCGCCGTTTCATCTTCCTGCGTCGACTTGATTATCGCGGAAATCGTGATAGCTTTGCCTCAAGACTTTCCGACACGAACAACGGAGCAGCCCATTTAGATGACGACCGCGCTGGTCATTCACGGCCACTTCTACCAGCCGCCGCGCGAGAACCCCTGGACGGAGCTGGTCGAGCGCGAGGCGGGCGCCGCGCCCTTCCACGACTGGAACGAGCGCATCCACGCCGAGTGCTACCGCCCCAACGCCTTCGCGCGCGTCAGCGACACGCACGGCCGCGTCGAGCGCGTCGTCAACAACTACGCGCGACTCAGCTTCAACTTCGGCCCGACGCTCCTCAACTGGCTCGAACGCCACCAGCCCGAAACCTACGGGAGAATCATCGAGGCCGACCGCGAGAGCGTGCTGCGCCACGGCGGCCACGGCAACGCCATCGCGCAAGGGCTACAACCACTCGATCCTTCCCGCTCTGCAACGAGCGCGACCGTCGCACGCAGATTCGCTGGGGGCTCGCCGACTTCCGCCGCCGCTTCCAGAGGGAGGCCGAGTCGCTCTGGCTCCCCGAGACGGCCTGCGACGACGCGACGCTCGCGGCGCTCATCGACGAGGGTTTGCGCTACGTCATCCTCTCGCCCTTTCAGGCCGAGGCCGTGCGCCCCGTCGGCTGCAGACGCCTGGCAGAACGTCTCCGACGGCCGCATCGACACGACCGTCCCGTACCGTTACTTGCACCCGGACGGCTCGGGCCGCTCCATCGCCGTCTTCTTCTACGACGGCCGCATCGCGCGCGGCATCGCCTTCGAGGGGCTGCTCGCTTCGAGCCAGGGCTTGCTCGCGGCCTGTGCGCGCGCGGCGCGCGGCGGGGCGCAGATCGTGAACGTGGCGACCGACGGCGAGAGTTACGGCCACCACTTCCGCTTCGGCGACCGCTGCATCGCTTACGCTTTGGAGGTGGAGGCGGAGCGCTACGGGCTGCGGGTGACGAACTACGGCGAGTTCTTAGACGAGCACGAGCCCGACCACGAGGTCGTCATCAAGGCGGGGCCGGACGGCGAGGGCACCGCGTGGAGCTGCGCGCACGGTCTGGGCCGCTGGACGCGCGACTGCGGCTGCAACGCCTCCGCCCCCGGCGGCTGGAACCAGCGCTGGCGCGCGCCGCTGCGCGCGGCCTTCGACCTCCTGCGCGACGACCTCGCGCCGAAGTTCGAGGAGGCCGGCGGCGACCTGCTGCGCGACCCGTGGGCCGCGCGCGACGAGTACGTCGAGCTGCTCGGCCCGGGCGGTCGCGCGCGGCGCGAAGAGTTTTTGTCGAGGCACGCCGCGCGCACGCTCTCCGCCGATGAGAAGGTGCGCGCGCTCACGCTCCTCGAATCGCAGCGCGCTTCCCTGACGATGTACACGAGCTGCGGCTGGTTCTTCAACGACATCTCGGGCATCGAGACCGTGCAGACCCTCCGCTACGCCGGCCGCGTCGTCGAGACGATGGAGGCGGCGGGACTTGCGCCGCCGACCGCGACCTTCCTCGAACTTCTGTCCGAAGCAAAGAGCAACCTGCTCGAACGCCCGACGGGCGCGGACATCTACCTGCGCACGGTCGCGCAGTCGCGCGTGACGCCGCAGCGCGTCGCGGCGCACGTCGCCATCTGCAACCTCTTGGAGCCCGAGGTGCAGGAGTCGCAGTGCGAGTCGGCCGGCTACAGTTACCGCAAGCTCGACTTCCGCAAGCAGCGTCACGGGCGCGTGACCCTGGAGACCGTCCGGCTCGCGCTCGAAGAGGTGGCGACGGGGCGGCGGCAAGAGTTCGCGCTCGCCGCGATGCACTTCGGCGAGATCGACTACTACTGCGCGCTCCGGCCCTACCAGACGCCGGAAGAGTACGAGGAGGCGGCCGCGCGCCTCTGGTCGCACCTGCGCGCCGCCTCGCTGCCCGTCCTGCTGCGCGTCGCGCAGAGCGAGTTCGGCCCCGAAGAGTTCGGGCTGGAGGCGCTGCTGCCGCGAGGGTCAGGGTCACCTCTCGCGCAGCGTCTTCGGCAAGCTCGTCGAGCGCTTCATGGAGGAGTACGAGCACCTTTACGAAGAGAACCGCCGCGTCATCGAGCGCTTGCAGGAGATCGGCTTCCACCCGCCGCGCGAGCTGCGCCTCGCGGCCGAGCTGACCGTCGGCCTCCGTCTGGAGCGCGAGATACGCGGGCAGCGGCGCGGCGCGGGCGACTACAGCGCGGCCGTCGAGATCGCGCGCGACGCGGCGCGCTACGGCTACCGCATCGACCGCACCTCCGTCACGCGCGTCTTCGAGGAGACGGTCACGGAGGCCGCGCGCCTCGTCGTCGCGCGGCCCGAGGCCGACAACATCCGCTCGGCCCGCGCGCTCATCGAACTGGGCCGCGAGCTGGGGCTCGAAGCGAACCTCGAACGCGGGCAGGAGATCATCTACGAGGCAGCGCGCGCGGGCGCGGCGCTCTCCGCGGAGGCGCGCGCCTTCGCGCTCGCGCTCGGGCTCGCCCCCGTCGCGCTCGAACAGGCGGAACCGACAGTCCTGGTCAAAGGTTGAGGGAGGAAGCACGATGTCGAACCAGCCGGGGGCGGCGCACCCGAACGTTTCGCGCGTCGAGTTGGAACGCCTGCTCGCTATCAACTCGCCCGACCCGCACGCGCTGCTCGGCGCGCACCCGGCCGCGGGAGGAGTCGCCGTGCGCGCCTACCGCCCCAACGCCGAGCGCGTCGAGGTCGTCATCGACGGCGAGTCGCCGCGCGAGATGTCGCGCACGCACCCGGCGGGCCTCTTCGAGCTGCTCGTCGAAGGGCGCGCGGACTCATTCCCCTACCAGCTCCGCACGCACTACCCCGGCGGCGGCGTCTTCACGCACCGCGACCCTTACGCCTTCATGCCGACGCTCGGCAGCTTCGACGAGCACCTGTTCGGCGAGGGGCGCCACTGGCACCTCTACGACAAGCTCGGCGCGCACGTCCGCGACCTCGGGGGCGTGCGCGGCGTCTCGTTCGCCGTGTGGGCGCCGAACGCGGACGGCGTGAGCGTCGTCGGCGACTTCAACAGTTGGGACGGCCGGCTCCACCAGATGCGGCGGCTCGGCGCGTCGGGCATCTGGGAGATTTTCATCCCCGACCTCGGCCCCGGCGCGCTCTACAAGTACGAGATGCACCGGCGCGGCGGCCTCCCCTTCCTCAAGGCCGACCCCTACGCGCTCTTCGCCGAAGTCCCGCCCGAGACCTCCTCGGTCGTCTTCCAGCCGTCGTACCAGTTCACGGACGACGCGTGGCTCGAACGCCGCGCGAAGGAAGACCATTTGAGGAGGCCGCTCAACATCTACGAAGTCCACCTCGGCTCGTGGCGGCGCATCCCCGAGGAGGGCAACCGCTCGCTCACCTACCGCGAGACGGCGCCCGTGCTCGCCGACTACTGCGAGCGGCTCGGCTTCACGCACGTCGAGTTCCTGCCCCTGAAGGGTTATCCCTTCTCCGGCTCCTGGGGCTATCAGGTGGCGAACTACTACGCGCCGACCGCGCGCTTCGGCAACCCGGACGACTTCCGTTTTCTGGTCGATTACCTGCACAACCGCGGCCTCGGCGTCATCATGGACTGGGTGCCCGCGCACTTCCCGAAAGACGCCTGGGCGCTTGGCGCGCTTCGACGGGACGGCGCTCTACGAGCACGAAGACCCGCGCCTCGGCGAACACCCCGAGTGGGGCACGCTCATCTTCAACTACGGCCGCAACGAGGTCCGAAACTTCCTCATCGCCAACGCGCTCTTCTGGCTCAAGGAGTGCCACGTGGACGGCCTGCGCGTGGACGCCGTCGCGTCGATGCTCTACCTCGACTACGCGCGCGAGGCCGGCCAGTCGGCGACCGAACAAGTACGGCGGGCGCGAGAACCTCGAAGCCGTCGAGTTCATCCGTCGAACTGAACGACGCCGTCCACACAGAGGTGCCCGGCGTGATGATGATCGCCGAAGAGTCAACCTCGTGGCCGCTCGTCACGAAGGGCACGGATCAGGGCGGGCTCGGCTTCGACTTCAAGTGGAACATGGGCTGGATGCACGACACGCTCAAGTACTTCGAGCGCGACCCCATCGCCCGCCGCTACTTCCACAACAACCTGACCTTCGGCCTCACCTACGCGTGGAGCGAGAACTTCATCCTCCCCTTCTCGCACGACGAGGTCGTGCACATGAAGGGCTCGATGCTCAACAAGATGTTCGGCGGGCGCGAATGGAAGTTCCCCAACCTGCGCGCGCTCTACGGCTACATGTGGGCGCACCCGGGCAAGAAGCTCCTCTTCATGGGCGGCGAGATCGCGCAGTGGCGCGAGTGGAGCGAGGAGCGCAGCCTCGACTGGCACCTGCTCGAAGACGACCAGCACCGCGGCATCAGCACGCTCGTCCGCGACCTCAACCGTCTCGTCATCGAGCACGCGCCGCTCCATCAACTCGACGTTGAGCCGCGCGGCTTCCAGTGGATTGATGTCAACAACCACCTTGAGAACGTCGTCGCCTTCATGCGCCAGTCGGCGGCGGGCGACCGCGTCGTCTGCGTCTCGAACTTCTCGGCCGCGCCGCGCCCCGGCTACCGCTTCGGCCTGCCCGAGCCCGGCACGTACCGCCTGCTGCTCAACACGGACTCGTCCTACTACTCCGGCGGCGACCGCCTCCACATCGACTGCGTCGAGACCGAGGAGCAGCCCTGGCACGGGCTCCCACTACTCGGCGGTCGTAGACCTCCCGCCGCTCACCACGCTCCTCTTCGGGTCGCCCGCGAAGACACCCGACGGAGCCTTGGACGCCGACGCCTGCACGCCGCCCGAGCCCGGGCCGCCCGTCCCCGTGGACACCGGCGCGCCCGCGCCTCTGACGCAGGGGGCACAAGCGCCGAAGGCGACCGAGTCGAGGAAGCGCGCGCCTTCAAAGAAGAAGAGCGCGCCGCCCGTCGGCGAAGCTGCGCGCGATGCGGGAGCGACCGGCGAGGCGCAGCCCGCTCCGGCGAAGGCCGCGCGCAAGGCCGCGAAGCGGAGCCCGCGCAAGAAGCCCGTAGAAGAACCACGCGGTGAATAGAGGCGACAGAAAAACTGTAGAGTCGAGTCCCGACAGCGGCCCCCTCATCATCGGCCACCGCGGCGCCTCGGCCCACGCGCCCGAGAACACGCACGCCGCCTTCGAGCTTGCCTTCGCGGACGGCGCCGACGGCATCGAGTTCGACGTGCGGCTCGCCAGCGACGGCGTCCCCTTCGTCTTCCACGACGCGACGTTCGAGCGGACGGTCGGCATCTACGGCAACGCGGACGACTACCCCTCCACGATGCTTGAGCAGGTCTACGCCGGCGCCTGGTTCAACGAGCGCTACCCCCGGCGCGCGCGCATAGCCTACGAATGGGGCGAGAAGATTCCGACGCTCGCGCAGGTCTTCGAGCGGTACGGCTCTCACCTCCTCTACGCCGAGATGAAATGCGAAGATGTCTCCGCGCCAGCCGGCGCTGGCGCGCGCCGTCGTCGAGCTGATTCACAAGCACGACCTCGCGAGTCGCGTCATCGTCAAGAGCTTCGCGCTCGACTCGCTCCGCGAGGTCAAGCGGCTCGCGCCCGAGGTCCGCACCGCGGCCCTCTTCGGCCGCAGTTGGCCGCGCCCGCTCGTGCCCGCCTCCAAAATCATCGCCGAGGCCGAGGCGTGCGGCGCGGACGAAATCTCGCTCCACCGCTCGCTCCTGCGCGGCGCGACGGTCGAGGCGGCGCGCCGCCGCGGCTTCAAAGTCCTCGTCTGGACGGTCAACTCGCCGGCCTCCCTGCGCCGCGCGCTGAAGCTGAACCTGCGCGCCGTCTTCACCGACTACCCCGAGCGGATGCGCCAATCACTCACGAAAGCTCCGCGCGGAGGCCGCGGCGCGCGGCGAAACAGGCATGAGCCCCGCCGACCAGACACAGGACAGAATTTTCACCCGCCCGCCGCACTTCTCCGTACACCTCCGCGCCGGGCGCCGCCTCCGCTGGTCGGGCGGCGCGCGCTCGGACTACGCCGCGCTGCTCCTGCTCGACGGGAGCCTGCGCTGGCGCGCCTCCGCTTCCAACCTTGAAGCGGCCGAAGGGGCGCCGACCGCGGAAGGCGACTCCGAGTCGGGCGGGCTCGACGGCGCGGGCGCGCTCCTCGCCGCGCCGGGCGACGACGTGAGCGCCGCGTTCGAGGGGGCCGCCGAGTACGTCCTCGTCCAACTCTCCCCCGTCTTCGTCACGGACTGCGCGGCGCGCGCGGGGCTGGCGCGCACCGACATGGTCGTCACCTTCCGCGAGCGCGCGGTCCGCGGCGACGCGCGCCTCGCGCGGCTCGCGCGCGACCTCGCCGAAGAGCTGCGCGAAGAGGCGGCCGGGCAGGAGTTGGTCGTCGGCGCGCTCGTCGAGCAGGCGCTCGTCCAACTGCTCCGGCGCTACGCGAACCTGCGCCGCTCGGCGCACCTCGAACTCTCGCGCGCCGGGCTCGTGGACCGCCGCATCCGCCTCGCCGTCGAGCTGATGCACGCGCACATGCACCGCGACCTCGCGCTCGAAGAGATCGCCTCGGCCGCGCACCTCTCGCCCTTCCACTTCGCGCGCCTCTTCAAGAAGCTGACCGGCGCCACGCCGCACGCCTACCTCGCGGGCTTGCGCGCCGCGCGCGCGCAGGCGCTCCTCGCCGAGACCGACCTGCCCGTCACAGAGGTCGGCGCGCGCGTCGGCTACATGAGTTCCAGCCACTTCGCACGCGCCTTCCGCCAGGCCACGGGCCTCTCCCCGCGCGCCTACCGCAAGGCGCTCGTCCGCGGCTAACTTTTTCTGCAAGAGTCTTCCGAGCCCCCCGTTCATCCCACAGAAAGCTTTGGCCGACCGGGCCGACACGCGAAAAGATTCGTGGGAAAGGAAGACGTATGAAGCGCCTCTTTGTCAGACTCTCGACCGCCCTTTTGACCTTCGCCCTGCGGTTCGGCATGGCCTCCGCCCTCGCGCGGACTTACATGCCCGAGCCGCACGAGCCGGCCGTCAAACCGCCCGCGAACGCCGAGAAGACCCTTGAGATGGTCTTCGTCCTCGACACGACGGGCTCGATGGGCGGCCTCATCGACGGCGCCAAGCAGCGCATCTGGGGCATCGTCAACGAAGTCATGCAGACGCCCGCCCACCCTTCGGTCCGCGTCGGCCTCGTCGCCTACCGCGACAAGGGTGATGCGTACGTGACGCAGGTGCTTCCGCTGACCAACGACCTCGACAAGGTCTACACGACGCTCATGGAGTACCGCGCCGACGGCGGCGGCGACGGCCCCGAGGACGTGCGCCGCGCGCTCGCCGACGGCGTGCGCAAGGCCGGCTGGTCTCAGCCGCAGGCCAACACCGCGCAGATCGTCTTCCTCGTCGGCGACGCCCCGCCGCACGACGACTACTTGCAGGAGCCCGACACGCTCGCCACGGCGGCCGAGGCGATCAAGGTCGGCATGGTCGTCAACACCATCCAGTGCGGCGCCGACGCGCAGACCCGGCAGGTCTGGCAGCAGATCGCGCGCCGCGGCGAGGGCCAGTACTTCGCCATCGCG
Organism: uncultured Acidobacteriota bacterium; assembly: GCA_963726735.1. Classification (GTDB taxonomy): domain Bacteria; phylum Acidobacteriota; class Blastocatellia; order Pyrinomonadales; family Pyrinomonadaceae; genus QHXN01. The sequence continues at coordinate 2,461,168 of CAVSDM010000007.1, read as the reverse complement.
CAGGACGGCGGCGTCGAGACCATCGCCACGCCCTACGACTCGCGCCTCTCCGAACTCGGCACCAAACTCGGCTCGACCTACCTCGCCTACGGCGGCGGCGCCGGCCCCGAGGGCGAGCGCTTCCGCGCGAACGCCGAGGAGCGGCAGGTCAAGACCGAGTCGGCCGTCGCGGGCGCCGCGCCCTCCGTCGCGCAGGCCGACCGCGCCGTCAACAAGGCGCTCAACCGCGACGCCTACGTCGGCGACCTGCTCCAGTCCATCGAGAACAAGTCGGTCAAGCTCGACGAAGTGAAGGCCGAAGACCTGCCCGCCGACTTGCAGAAGCTCTCCGCGGGCGAGCGCCAGAAGGAGGTCGAGCGCCGGCTCGCCGAGCGCCAGAAGCTGCGCGACGAGATCGTCTCGCTCAAGAAGCAGCGCGACGACTACATCGCCGCCGAGCGCAAAAAGCACTCCGGCTCGCAGACCGGCTTCGACGCCGCGGTCGCCTCCGCGCTCAAGGAGCAGCTCGCGCGCAAGGGCATCAAGTAGCAGTAAACCGTAAAGAGCACACCGTGGCGGGAAGGAGCTAGCTCCTTCCCGCCACGGTGTGCTCTTTACGGTTTACGCCTGTCCCTACTGCCTGCCGAAGCGCCTCCGGTACTCGTCCGAGGTGATGAAGGCTTTGACCATCTCGGCCTGCGATGTAGTTGCCGTTGAACTCGTTGAGCTTCGCGAGCCAGAACTGCAAGCCGACGAAGTCCGAGTCGGGCGGCTCCGAAGGGCCGCGCCGCAGGTAACCGAAGTACTGCATCAGCACGAAGGCGCGGTTCGTCTCGCGGCGCGAGAACTGTGCGTTCTCGGCCACGGCGCGCAGCGCCTGCAGCGCGCGTCGTCGCGCCCGACGTGAGCCCCGCGACGAGTGCGTCGCGCTCAGCCGGCGTGAGCGACCCGCCCGTGTTCGCGTTCAGCGTGTCCACGAAGACCGCGTTCGGCATCGACAGCGGATACGCCAACTGGAACTCCGGGCGCATGACGAAGTCTTCGATGAAGGCCCGCTTGTTCGCCTCCAACTTCTCTTCCCAACCCGCGGCGCCCACGACGATGTCGCGCCCTATCTCGCGCGTGTCCTTAATGAATTTCTTCGGGTTGAGCCTCTCGCCCGCGCCGAAGGCTGACTGGTGGAGCCGGTAGACGAGGAACCCCGTCTGCTGGAACTCGATGGAGAGGAAGAAGGCGGCCGAGACGTTGACGCGCTTGACCTCGCGGCAACCGGCGTCCGCGCCGCACTGCTCGATCTCGCCCGTCCAGAACTGGAAGCCCGCGGCGTCGGGCTCGCGGTTGAGGAAGTCTGCGTAGTGCTGCCGGACGAAGAACTCCGAAGAGTCGAGCGGGTTCGACGGCGAGCCCGCGGCGTCGTCATCCGTGATGCGGACGACGGCCTCGCGCGCCGCCCCGACGAACAGGTTCCGCCCGCCCGTCAGCGTGACCTTGAAGGCGCGCTCGCCTTCGAGCAGGCCGTCCTCGGTGACGAGCACGCGCACCTTCTGACTCGTCTCGCCCGGGGCGAAGCGCACCGTGCCGGTGGCCGCGATGTAGTCCGAGCGCTCCGAGGCCGTCAGGTCCGAAGTCTCGAAGTCGAGGGAGGCGGCCAGTTGCGCGTCCGGCCCGCGCGTCACGGTCAGCTCGACCACCCGCGCGTTCTCCGCGACCGTGACGTTCGCCGCGGCGAACTGCGCGGTCGGCAGCGCCACGTTCGCGACGAAGGCGTCGAGCGTGGCCTGGTTGAGGTTGTCGTAGGAACGTTGGGCGGGCGTGAAGGCGAGCCCGTCTACGGCCGCGGGGGTGAAAGTGTAAGTCGGCCCCGCGGGCAGGTTGTAGAAGGTGAAGCGGCCGTCCTCGTCGGTCTTCACGACGGCGTTGCGCCCGCCGCTCACGGCGACGGGCAGCCCGGCGATGCCGAAGCCCGACGTGTCGACGATGCGCCCCTGATGGAAGCGCACGTCGGCGACGGGGGCGCCGACGAAGTTGAGCGTCACGTCGCCCGTCGGACGCCGCAGGAGGGCCCGGAAGGGGTCGAACGTCAAAGTGTTCGAGAAGGGCTGAAGCGTCAGGAACTCCGAACTGAAGAACAGGTTGATGGAGTACCTCCCCTGCGCGTCGGTCGTCGCCCCGAAGAACTGGTTGCCGGGCGTATCAGTGACCCTCACCCCGGCGAGCCCGTTCCCCGCCGCGTCCATCACGCGCCCGCGGATGACGTGCGGCACGCTGGCCTTCGTGAAGTCGAAGCCGGTCAAATCGGACTGGAGGTCGGAGACCGTGCGACTGCCGGGCGTGTAGACGGAGGCGATGTCGCCGCCGGGCCTCTGCGGGGTCACGGTGTAAGTGCCGCCCTTCGGCAGGTTGATGAAGGTGTAGTTGCCCGCGGCGTCCGAGGTGACGGTGACCGCGCGCGTCCCCGTCAGCCTAACGGAGACGTGGAAGGGGAAGCCGCTCGGCGTGCTCTCCGTGACGCGCCCCGAGATGCTGAAGGTCTCGACGGGCACCGGGGTCGGCGTCGGGTTCGGGTTAGCGAGCGGCTGCCAGGAGGGGTCGCGGCCCTCGCCGAGCCAGTATGGATACACCGACTCGTCAACATTCCTCACGTACACGCCGTCGGAGACCAGCTTCGTTCCGTCGGGCGAGAGCTGCGCGCGGACGGTGTACTCGTTGAGGAGGCGCCGGAGCCCGGACCCGTCCGCGTTAACGACGTACACGTAAGCCGAGCTGTTGTTGCGGCGTGTGAAGGTGATACGCGCGCCGTCGAACGACCACAGCGGGTCTTCGTCGCGCGTGTTGAATTCGGGCTCCCGCTCGGGGAACGTGAGCTGGCGCTGGTTCGAGCCGTCGGCGTCCATGACGAAGACGTGCCGGTGGTTCTGCTCGAAGACGAAGCGCGAACCGTCGGGCGACCAGTCGAAGTTGGTCGCGATGTCCGGGACGCTCGCGATGCGCGCCTCGCCGGCCCCGTCCACCCTCGCCGCGTATAGGTCGTGCCTGTTCGCGGTCCCGCCGTACTTAACGTAGGCGACGTGCGACCCGTCCGGCGACCACGTCGCGCGCGACTCCGTCGAGCTGCCCGCGACGCGGCGCGGGTTTGAGCCGTCCGCTTCCATCACGTAGAAGTTGTACGGGGTGGCCGGGGCGTCGCTCCCGAACTCGATACCGTCGGAAGAGGATCTTCGTTCCGTCGGGCGACCAGACGGGGTCGTGTTCCTGGGTGTGTGGGGGCGTCGAGTGAATCTTCGTCCGGCCCGTGCCGTCGGGGTTCACGGTGTAGATGCCGTCGTCGGCGGCCAGCACGACCTTGCCGTTCGAGCGCGCCCCCACGACGAGCGGCGCGACGGTGACGGCGGCCGAGGCCGAGTTGTTCGAGGGGTCGTTGTCCGGGAACGCGGACGAAGCGGTGGCGGTGTTGTTTAGGACAGTCCCGGCGACCGCGGCGGGGTCGAGTGTCGCGACTATCGAGGCGCTCGCGGTCGCGCCCACGGCGAGCGAAGTGAAGGTGACGGTGCGGCTGCTCCCCGACCCGCCGCACACGCCGCCCGGCGCGTCGCAGGAGGAGAAGGTCAGGCCGGCCGGCAGCGCGTCGCCCAGCGTCACGGAGGGCACGGCCGCTCCCGATTTGTTCGTCACCGTGAGCAGATAGACCAACTTCGCCCCCGGCGCGACCGTGCCGGCGAGCGCCGACTTCGTGACGGCGAGGTCGGCGAAGTTAACAGTCGTCTGCGTCGTCGCGGAGTTGTTCGAGGGGTTGGCGTCCGATTCGTTGAGCGTCACGGCCGCCGTGTTGTCGATAGTCCTCGTCGGCGGCGGCTTCACCTTGACGGTGACGTTCGCCTCCTCGCCGCCCCCGAGCGTGCCGATGACGCAGACGACCGTTGCCGTGCCCGAGCACGAGCCGCGGTCGGATACGGCCGAGACGAGCGTCGCGCCCGCGGGCAGCGCGTCCGCGAGTTGGACGCCGGTCGCGGGCAGGTCGCCGTTGTTCTTCACCTTGACCGTGTAGGTCAGGTCGTCGCCGTAAGCGACGGGGTCGGGCGAGTCCGTCAACGTCACAGAGAGGTCTATGCCGGGGCCGAACTTGGCGACGAAGGCGTCCGAGCGCCCGCCGCCGTACGTCCCGCGCGCGGCGTTCGGCACGGGAAGGTTTGTCGATGAGGTGGTGCCGGCGAGGTAGATGCCGCCCGCGCCGTCGAGCGCGACGGCGTTGGCCTGCTCGCCGTCCGTCCCGCCGAAGCAGGTCGAGAAGAGCAGCGCCGAGCCGTTCGGGTTGAGGATGGTGACAAAGGCGTCAGACAAGCCCGCGTACCCCGTCGCCGCGCCCGCCAAAGGGAAGTCCTGCGAGCCGGTCTGGCCGACGACGTACGCGCTCCCGTCCGCGCCGAGGGCTATCCCCGTCCCGAGTTCGAGGTTGGCGCCGCCGAGATAAGTCGAGTAGGTGAGCGTCTGTCCGTCGGGGCTGAGCCTCGTCACGAAGGCGTCCATCTGGTCGTTCGTGCCGAGCGCGGACTTGAAGGGGTTCGCCAGCGGGAAGTCGGCCGAGAAGGTGCGCGCCCGTAACGTATGCGCTCCCGTCCGCGCCCGACGGCGACGCCCGTCCCCTGGTCGCTGAATGAACCGCCGAGGTAGGTCGAGTAGGCCGTGTTGCCGCCCGAGTCGAGCTTGACGACGAAGGCGTCGGGGCGCACCGGCCGTGGCCGGCTGCCGCGCGTTCACCGCGGGGAAGTCCGACGAAGAGGTCGTGCCCGTCACGTATGCGCTTCCCGTCAGGCCCGAGCGCGACCGAGCGCGCGGCGTCCTCCTCGGAGCCGCCGAGCATCCGCACGTATTCGGGGAGCGTCCCGGCCGGGTTGAGCTTCATGACGTAAGGGTCGCCGCCGATGAGCGTGCCCGCGAGGACGGCCGCGGGGCTCCCCGGGCGCGAAGCCAACGCCTGTATGGTCCTGTTCACCAGCCCCGTGTTCGTCGGCGCCCAGTTCGCGCCGCCGTCCGTGCTCTTGTAGACGCCGAAGCCGTTCGTCCCGGCGAAGAGAGCGCCCGAAGGGTCAACCTGAACCGCGTTGACGCCCACCGCGAAGGTCTGGCCGCTGTTGTTAGGCGTGAGCCCCGCGCTGCTGCTCGTCCAGCTCGCGCCCCCGTTCGTGCTCTTGAAGACACCGGCTGGGGAAGCTGCTCGAACCCGCGTAGAGCGTCGAGGGGTTCGCCGGGTCGAGCGTGAGCGTGCTGGGCTGCGGCGTAAAGCCGTTCTGCGTTAACCCGCTATTGCTCAGAACCCAGTTCGCGCCGCCGTCCGTCGATTTAATCACGCCGCGGCTCGTCGCCGCGTAGACGACCTGCGGGTTCGACGGGTCGATGACGACCTCGTTGACGCTCGGCGAAGAGCCCGTGAGGCCGCCGCGCACCTCCGCCCATGTGTCGCCGCCGTTCGTCGTCTTGAAGATGCCGAAAGGGGTGCCCGCGAAGAGCGTGGTCGGCGTCGCGGGGTTGACGGCCAGCGCGTTGACGACGGGGATAAAGAGGCCGCTGTTCTTCCCCTCGAAGAGCGAGCCGCCGTCCGTGCTCTTGTAGACGCCGAAGCCGCCGCTCGTGCCCGCGTAGACGGTTGAAGAGTCGGAAGGATCGACGACGACCGTCCTCGTGAAGAACGGCGCGGTCGAGGTGCGCGCCTGCCCCGCGAGCTGCCAGCTCGTGCCGCCGTCCGTGCTCTTGTAGACGCCGAGGTTCGAGGCGGCGTAGACGACGCTCGGCGCGCCCGGGGCGACGGCGAAGTCGAAGACCGAGCTTGCCGTCAGACCCGACGCGTTCGCTGACCAACTCGCGCCCGCGTCCGTGCTCCTGTAGGCGGGACTGCCCGCGCGGTTGATGCCGGGAACGCTTGTGAAGTTGGGCGAGTCGGTGCGGCCCGCCACGTAGGCGGCTCCCGCCGCGTCCACCGCGACGGAGCCGAGCTGGTCGCTCCCCGCGCCCCCGATGAAGGTCGAGTAGACGAACCCCGCCCCCGTCGGGTTGAGCTTCGCCAGGAAGGCGTCGGCCGTGCCGTCCTTGCTCGCCTGGAACGACCCGGCCGTCGTCGGGAAACTGTCCGAGACCGTGAGCCCGCCCACGTAGGCGTTGCCGGCCGCGTCCACCGCAACGGCGTTGCCGAAGTCGTCGCCGTTGCCGCCGAGGTACGTGGCGTAGACGAGCGACCTCCCGTCCGGGCTCAGCTTGACGACGAAGGCGTCGTCTGAAGTCGATCTTCGCGGTCTGCAAGGAACCGGTGGCGGGAAAGTCTATCGAGGCGGTCGTGCCCGCGACGTAGGCGCTCCCCGCGGAATCGACGGCGACGGATGAACTCGTGTCAACGTCGGCGCCGCCGAGGTACGAGGAGTAGAAGAGCACGGGGTCGATGACGAGCGTGCGCCCGCGGTCGTAGTCGCCCAGCTCGAAGCGCACGCGCCCGCCCCGTTCAATCACGTAACGCGCCGGCACCTCCCTGCGCGCGCCGTCGAACTCCTGGTAGGCGACCGGCCGCTGCTGCCGCACGTCGCCGCTGTCGGCGGAGATGACGAGGTCTCCGCTCTCGTCAACGCGCGTCGCGCGCGCGCCGTCGATGCGGAGGCGTATGCGCGCGGGGTCGGCGCCGGGCGCGACGACGAAGTCGTATTCGAGCCTTCCCTGCCGGCCGTAGTAGACGGCGTCGATGCCCTTGTAGACCGACACATACCTGACCTTCTCAAACGCGGGCACGCCCGTCAGCCACGCACGCGCGTCGGCGCCGACGAGATAGTTACTCGTGCCGGGCAGCACGTTGAGCCCCGACACGGCGGCCTTCCGATTCGCGCCCTCCAGCGTGAGCCGGAGCGTGCCGGAGCGCGTCTGCTCACCTCCCGCGGCCGCGGCGCGCAGGCGCAGCACCGCGCCCGTCTCCGCGAGGAAGAGCGTGTAGCCGCTGCCGCGCGCGATGAACTTCACGGCGCGGCTCGTCTGACCGCGGTTGGCCTCGAACCTGAGCGGAAGCCTCCCGTAGCCTTCGGAGAGGCGCGCGGCCTCGCCGCCGCGGACGGGCGCGGGGCGCGACTCGGCGCTGCCCGCGGGCGTCAGCGATACCGACAGGGACAGCGCCGCCAGCAGCAGCAGCAGACAGGCCGCGACCAGAGACAGGCGCGCGCCGCTCGGACGGAGTTTCGTGAGAGGGAAAAGGGGCTTAAACATTACTGATAACCTCGTTCGTAAAAACATGAGAACAGACTGCGCACACACTTCGGGTGCGAAATAAATCGGCCTTACAAGTCCTTTGTTCGGGGATTGGGAACTCAGGAAGATGAGCCACGCCCGCAGGGCGTGCGCGAGGAGATCGGGAGTCCTAACTCGCGCGCGCGATTATAGCGAAATACTGCTCGCGGCAGAAACGCGCAGGCGTCGTCCGTAGATTGACAGCACGACTTTTTTAAGAACGACGCCCCCGACAGCAAGCCGCCGCCCGTATTGCGCAAGAAACGGCAAGACTGCGGCCGGCGCGAATCGCTATCCTTCCCTAATACACTTGAGAAGGAGACCATCCACTTTGTCAGCAGAACAGAACGGAGCCCTTTCGGCGGGACAGAACGGCTTCGAGATCGCGCCGGCCAAGGGCAAGCTCGGCGTGCTGCTCGTCGGCTTGGGCGCCGTCAGCACCACTTTCATCGCGGGCGTCGAGGCCATCAAGCGCGGACTCGCCGACCCCGTCGGCAGCCTCACGCAGATGGGCGCCATCCGCCTCGGCAAGCGCACCGAGAACCGCAACCCGCTCATCAAGGAGTTCGTCCCGCTCGCGGACCTGAACGACATCGTCTTCGGCGCGTGGGACATCTTCCCCGACTCGGCCTACGAGGCCGCGCTGACGGCGGGCGTGCTGGAGAAGGAGCTGCTCGCGCAGATCAAGACGCCGCTCCAGAAGATCAAGCCGATGAAGGCCGTCTTCGACCAGCACTACGTCAAGCGCCTCAACGGCACGAACGTCAAAGAGGGCAAGAACAAGTTCGAGCTGGCCGAGCAGCTCATCGAAGAGATCGCCGAGTTCAAGCGCAAGAACAAGTGCTCGCGCCTCGTCATCGTCTGGGCCGCCTCGACCGAAATCTTCCTCAAGCCCCACGCCGTCCACAAGACCCTGAAGTCCTTCGAGCAGGCGATGCGCGACAACCACAAGGCCATCGCGCCCTCGATGGTCTACGCCTACGCCGCGCTCAAGTCGGGCGTGCCCTTCGCCAACGGCGCGCCGAACCTGACGGTGGACATGCCCGCGCTGATCGGAGCTGGCCAACACAGAACGGCGTCCCCGTCTGCGGCAAGGACTTCAAGACCGGCCAGACGTTGATGAAGACCATCCTCGCGCCGGGCCTCAAGTCGCGCATGCTCGGCCTGCACGGCTGGTACTCGACCAACATCCTCGGCAACCGCGACGGCGAAGTCCTGGACGACCCCGAGTCGTTCAAGACGAAGGAGGAGTCGAAGCTCTCCGTGCTCGAATACATCCTCCAGCCCGATGTCTACCCGCAGCTCTACAAGGACTTCTCGCACGTCGTCCGCATCAACTACTACCCGCCGCGCGGCGACAACAAGGAGGGCTGGGACAACATCGACATCTTCGGCTGGCTCGGCTACCCGATGCAGATCAAGATCGACTTCCTCTGCCGCGACTCGATTCTGGCCGCGCCCATCGTCCTCGACCTCGCGCTCTTCCTCGACCTCGCGCAGCGCGGCGGGATGAAGGGCACGCAGGAGTGGCTCTCCTTCTACTTCAAGTCGCCGATGACCGCGCCCGACCTCTACCCCGAGCACGACATCTTCATCCAGCTCATGAAGCTCAAGAACACGCTGCGCCACCTGCGGGCGAAGACCTCATCACGCACCTCGGGCTGGAGTACTACGACTAAGGCCGGAGACGTAAGCGCGCTTTCCGGGTTGCCTCGCAGGCGACCGCAAGGGCGCGGCGGGGTTGCCCGTCGCGCCCTTAAAATTTTTGTCGCGAGTGTAACTCTTAACGCGCGGCGTTCGTCTCACGTTTTGACACACGCGCGGCCCCGCGCTCCACGTTTAGGTGTGCCGAGGGGCGCGGCCGGCGCATTCAGTTTTTTGAATTGGGCCGTTTATTGTCACCCTTCGGCTGCCGCGAACTGTCAGGACGCCGCGGGACGGCGGCGGCGGCGCGAGCGAGAAATATTTTCGCACTCATCAGATTTTTTTCGCCCCCTCGAATATTTTGTAGTGACAACAAACCCTTTGTCGTATATATAGTGCTCTCGTCGCGGAAGCGCGGCCGCCCCCCGGCCGTTGCGCGGATAGCAAACCACGTCTATAAAGGTCTCATCAAAGAAGTGCGGTTCGCTCTTTGCATGGAGTCAGACCGGTAGCGGCCCGACGGGCCGGGACAGCCACTCGCGGCGCCCCCCGCAAGCCCGAAGGTCGCTTCAATGCCGGCGCTCCAAGCAAAGGAGGCGAGCCACATGGTTGCAGTTATGGACAGAGAAACGATCAACAACAACACGGTCCTGCTCGACCCCGACCAGAAGAGCCCGCGCGCGCAGGAGTTCGAGGAGAAGCTCGCCGCGCGCATCGTGGGGCAGGAGCGCGCGGTGCGCCGCATGAGCGGCCTCTACCAGATTTTCCTCGCCGGGATGAACCCGCCGAACCGCCCCGTCGGCACGATGCTCTTCCTCGGGCCCACGGGCTCGGGCAAGACGCGCGTCGTCGAGGCCGCGGCGGAAGTCCTCTTCGGCGACCCCAACGCGGTCATCAAGATCGACTGCGCGGAGTTCCAGCACTCGCACGAGATCGCGAAGCTCATCGGCAGCCCGCCCGGGCTACCTCGGCCACCGCGAGACCTCGCCGATGCTGACGCAGGAGAACCTCGACCGCTACCACACGGAGGAGACCAAGCTCTCGCTCGTCCTCTTCGACGAGATCGAGAAGGCTTCGGACTCGCTCTGGCAGCTTCTGCTCGGCATCCTCGACAAGGCGACGCTGACGCTCGGCGACAACCGGCGCGTGGACTTCTCGAAGACGATGCTGGTGATGACCTCGAACCTCGGCGCGCGCGAGATGTCGGAGCTGATCTCCGGCGGCATCGGCTTCGCGCCGAAGCAGAACGGGAAGCACCCGCAGGACTCCGAGGTCGATCAGAAGATTTACCGCACGGCGGTCGAGGCGGCGCGCAAGAAGTTCTCGCCCCGAGTTCATGAACCGCATCGACAAGGTGGTCGTCTTCCGCTCGCTGAAGGAGCACCACCTGATGCAGATTCTTGAGCTGGAGCTGGCGTCCGTGCAGGATCGCATCATGAAGTCGGCGGGGACGAAGTTCGTCTTCCAGTGCTCGGACGCGGCGAAGGACTTCCTGCTCGAAGAGGGCATCGACTTCAAGTACGGCGCGCGCCACCTGAAGCGGGCCATCGAGCGCTTCATGGTCTACCCGCTCTCGAACCTCGTGGCGACCGAGCAGGTCGGCTTAGGCGACCTCGTCTACGTGGACTTCGACGACGAGCGCGGCAAGCTCACCTTCTCGAAGCGCTCCGGCGGCGCGCTCATCGCCGACGCGCAGGAGCCCGAGGACGAGTCGGACAAGCCGGCCGTCAAGTCCGGCGGCGCCGCCGTCCAGCTCCCGCAGGCCCGCGCCGCGCGCAAGAGCAACAGCCGCGGCGACAAGACGGAAGTCTAAAGAGAGCGCGACGTAAACCGAACGGCGGTGAGAGTGATCGATACTCTCACCGCCGTTCTTATTTCGTCTTAAGGCTTACTGACTTTCTATCGTCTTACCTTAAATCCCTCCGCCCACCGGCCGCGCCGGGGTCGTCGGGTCGAGTCTCCTCAAAGCCTCGAAGGCGATGCGCGCAAGGTACGGGTCGCGGTGCGTGAGCACGGAGCGCAACGCGGGGACGGCGGCCGGGTCGCCGATGAGGCCGAGCGCTCGCGCCGCCTCGCGCCGCACGTCGTCGGGCGTGCGCGCGTTGGAGAGGGTCTCGACGAGCACGGGCACGGCTTCGCGGCTCCCGAGCTGCCCGAGCGCGACCGCGGCCGCGCGGCGCACGAACTCGTCCTCCTCCACCTTGCGCCGCCGCAGGCGGTTGAAGAAGCCCGGAGCCCGTAGACGCCTCGACAGCGCGCCCGCGAGCGCAGGCGCCGCCGCCGCGTCCCCAATCTGCCCCAGCGCCACCGCCGCCGCGCCCCGCACCGAAGGCTGCTTGTCCGTCTCCAACGCGGCCGAGAGCGCCGGGACGCCCGCGCCGCTTCGCGTGAGCCCGAGCGCGTAAGCCGCCTCGCGCCGCACGAACTCGTCGCGGTCGCGCAGGAGCGGCAGGATGAGGCGTCGCCGCTTCGCCCGGCGGAAGTGAGAGGACGGCGCGCGCGGCCGTCGCGCGGACGATGGGCGCCGCGTCGCCGAGCGACGCGGCGGCGGCCCTCGAACCCTCTGGCCGTCCCAGCGCGCCCGAGCCGCATGACCGCCTCGCGCCTCTCTTCACGTATCGGCGGACGAGAGTCGTGCGCTCAGAACTTTAATCTCTTGCTGGAGGGGTGTGAGTTCGCTCTGAGCGGCTCGCACGGGCTGCGACGCGAGCAGGCAGAGGAGCGACAGGAGAATAGAGACGTGAAGGCCCGCCGCGGTCGGCACGCGGCGGACTGTGTTCGACCTCTGGGCGCGCGGCGGCGCGGGATTCGATTCTCATGCGCGGGCCGGGAGGCTGAGCGCGGCCTTTCGTTCCGCGCGGCGGCGCACCGACTCCCACTCGAACGCCTGGCGCGCGCGCTCGTTCTCCTTCGACTCGGCGAGGAGCGAGACGAGTTCGTCCTCCCACGTCGTGGGCAGATTGGCGGCGCGGCGCATCGACTCCATGATCGAGATGTAGTCGAGGACTTCGTGGACTTCGGTTTCGCTCAGGTGTTCGAGCTTGAGCGCGAGGCGCTGTCGTTCCGTGATGCGTCTGGCCATCGGTCGGCTCCCTTCACTGGCGAAGCCGGACGGCCAACCGCGTTCGACTAGAGCGGCGCGGGTGCGCGCTCGGTGGCGGGCGGGCCGTCGGCGTTCGGGTGCGGCGCGGCTGTGGCGCGCGCGATGTCGTTTCTCACCGTGTTTGAAGTGGTCTCCGTGGTCTGCAAACTCTTGCGCTGCTGAAGGCGATGTCGGGTCGGCCGAACCTGCGTGCGCGTGAGTCCGCGCGGGGGCGCTCCGCTCGTGTCGAGACTGTGGCCCCGGCCGGCTCCCGGCTGCTGCTGCACTTCGATTGTTCGGCTGTCGTTTGAAGCAGCTGTCTGACTGCTCGTGCGGCGAAATATACATGAGCCGCCGGGCGCGCGCAAGAAGTTGCGGGTGAAGGGAGTACGAAGAACGAACGGCCGTTGAAGGGGGCTTCAGTCGATCTTCGACGCCACGTTGTGCATCGTGTCCACGATGAGGACGGCGATGGGCGGGTAGAAGAAGAGGTCGGGGCGGAAGTTCTGGCCGAAGAGATAGTGGATGTCGCTGAAGATCTCCATGTACTTCATGATGGAGCCGATGTACAGCCCGCTGGCGAGGCTCAGAAGGTAGCCGAGGATGAGGAAGGTCGAGGCGGTGAAGCGCGTGAAGGGCTTGTCGGACTCGCCCTGGTCGGCGTTGATGAGCGAGTCGTGGATCGACTTCGGGTTGTAGGTGTAGTGCTCGAAGCACGCCTTCAGACGCACGGCCAGGTGCCAGAGCCCGATGACAGAAGAGCGTGATGACGACGGCGCGGCCGACGAGTTGGAAGTTGTACCAGAAGTGCGGCTTGAACCAGGAGACGAAGAAGGTCGAGAGGAAGAGCGTGACGGTCGTGAAGACGGCCTGCTGGAGCGCGAAGTTCTCGCGCCGGTCGGCCTCGATGAGCTGGTCGACGCGGCGGTCGAAGCGCGCCTGCACCGCCATCCGCCGGAGGCGCTGCGCGTGCGGGTTGTTCGAGTGGAAGACCGAGCCGCCGCCCACGAAGTCGTCGCTGTGCGCCCGCTTGAGCTGCGTGTCGTGGTGGGCGCGCTCCTGCGGGTCGCTGAGCGTGCGGTAGGCCAGGGAGATGAGGGCGAAATCGCGCGCGGCCACCTCCGTCCCGCCGTTCACGTCCGGGTGGCGTTCGCGCGCAAGCCTCCTGTAGGCCGATTTGATCTCGGCCGCCGAGGCCGTCCGCTTGACCTTTAAGACTTTGTAGTAATCGACCACGGCCAGCTACCGAAAATTCTGTGGCCGGCGCGCCCTCGCCGGTGCCCTGGTTCGGCGAGAACCGCCGCGGCTGGGGAGGTCCCCCTTCGGCGTCACTATAACACTTTTTAGACGCGTACGTCCCGCCCTTAGTGCCCGAGAATTTCAGAAGAAAATCTGCGGAAGCTTCGGACGGGACGTATGCGTGTGAAGTGTTGGGCCTGTGGTCGGGGCTTAACCTCGTGCGGCCGCCGAGGGGGGCGAGGACGTTTAGTGGTGCCCGCACCAACAGACCCTTACTCCATGCGCGTATTGCAACACGTATGCCAAGTTTCTGGTAACAAAAAAGTTCAGAAAACTGCAAAATTTTAGGCGCGACCCGCCGTGGGCGTGTAGACAAAAGTTGACGCCGGCGTCCACATATGTGGACGCCGGCGTCAACTTTTAAGCGGCCGGAGAAGTGACTACCCCTCTCCGTTCCCGCCCGCGTTACCTTCGGCCGAGCGCGCAGACTCGCGCTCGATGAAGTTGAGGAGGGTGCGGACGGCGACGCCCGTCGGCCCCTTCGCGCGGAAGGGCTTGGCTTCGTCGCCCCAGGCCGTGCCGGCGATGTCGAGGTGCGCCCAGGAGATGCCGTCGGCGAACTCCTTGATGAAGGCGGCGGCGGTGATGGTGCCCGCCTTGCGCCCGCCGACGTTCTTGATGTCGGCGATGTCGGACTTGATCTGCTTTGAGTACTCCTTGTCGAGCGGCAACTGCCAGAACTTTTCGCCGACTTCCCTGCCCGACTCGATGACCTCGTTGATAAGTTCCTGGTCGGTGCCGAGGATGCCCGTGTTCACGTCGCCGAGGGCGATGGAGACGGCGCCGGTCAGAGTCGCCATGTCGATGACGCGGGTGGCGCCGAGCTTCTTGGCGTAGGAGACCGCGTCGGCGAGGATGAGGCGGCCTTCGGCGTCGGTGTTGATGACCTCGATGGTCTTGCCCGTCATGGCGACGACCACGTCGCCCGGCTTGGTGGCCTTGCCCGAGGGCATATTCTCGGTCGAGGGGACGACGCCGAGGACGGGGATGGGCGGCTTGAGTTGTGCGACGGCGCGCATGACGCCGAGGACGGTGGCGCCGCCCGACATGTCGTACTTCATCAGCTCCATGTTCTCGCTGGGCTTGATGGAGATGCCGCCCGTGTCGAACGTGATGCCCTTGCCGACGAGCGCGAGGAACTCTTCGCCGTCCTCGATCTTCTCTTTGCCCTCGGGCATGTAGGTGAGCACCATCATCTTCGGCGGCTGGTCGGAGCCGCGCGCGACCGAGAGCAGCGCGCCCATGCCCTCCGCCTCCATCCGCGCCTGGTCGAGCACGTCGATGTCGAGCCCGAACTCGTTGGCGATCTCCTGCGCGCGCTCGGCCATGATGGTCGGCGTCATGTAGGCGCCGGGCTCGTTGGCGAGGTCGCGCGTGAAGTTGACCGACTCGCCGACGACGCGCCCGCGCTCGGCGGCGCCCTTCGGCCCGTCCTCGGCCGCGCCCGGGGTGATGACGACGAGGCGCTCGACGGCGCGCTCCTCCTTGTCCACGGTGCGGTACTTGTCCGGCTCGAAGAGGCCGATGACAGCGCCCTCGACGGCGGCCTTCGCCCCCCGCGCGGCGTCTTCGTCGAAACGCGGGACGAGCCCGACGCTCTTGACGTTGCGCGCGCGCAAGTGCGCGGACGGCGGCGCCCGCGAACTGCGAGACCTGCGCGGCTCCGTAGTCGGCGCGCTCGCCGACGCCGACGAGCAGGAGCCGCCGCGCCTTCGGCCCGTCGCCGCCCGCGGCGAGGTGCAGGTAGACCGTCTCGCCCTCCTTGCCCTTCAGCTCCTCGGATTCGAGGACGGAGCGGACGAGTCCGCCGGCCGCGGCGTCCAGGTCTTTGAGGAAGCCCTCGTCCGCCTTCTCATCCTTAAACACGGCCACGGCCAAAGCCTGCACGTCGGCTTCCGCGAAGGGGCCGCTGCTCGTTTGAATGTCCATTGTCGGGTAGTCTCCTTATCCTTTCGCGCGCTCCTTCAACTGCGCGCGCGTCTCGCGCTCGACGGTGCGACGCATCTCCGTCTCTCGCTTGTCGTAGAGTTTTTTACCACGGGCGACGCCTATTTCAAATTTGACGCGGCCGCCCTTCAGGTAGACGCGCGTGACGACGAGGGTCAGCCCCTTCGTCGTGGCCTGCTCTTCGAGGCGGTCGATCTCGCGCCGGTGGAGCAGGAGTTTGCGCGTGCGCACGGGGTCGTGGTTGAGCCGGTTGCCGTGCGAGTAGGGGGAGATGTGCGCGTTGAACAACCACGCCTCGCCGTCGCGCACCGAGACGTAAGACTCCTTCAACTGTATCTGCCCCGCGCGGATACTCTTCACCTCCGTCCCCTGAAGCGCGATGCCCGCCTCCAACCTGTCGAGTATGTGGTACTCGTGCAGCGCCGCCCGGTTCGTCACGAGGTTTTTATCTTCGCTCATAAATCAACTTGTCTCGAACTCTTCCCTGAGCGGCCGTGAGATTAGACTCTCGACCGCGGCGCGGGCCGGTTTGCCGTCGTAGAGGACGGCGTGCACCTCTTCGGTGATGGGCATCTCGACGCCGCGGCGGGCGGCGAGGAGGCGTATGGCGCGCGTGGTGCGGACGCCCTCGGCCACTTCGCGCATCCCCGCGAGCACGTCTGCGAGAGTCCGCCCGCGCCCCAGTTCCTGCCCGACGAAGCGGTTGCGCGAGAGCCCGCCCGTGCAGGTCAGGACGAGGTCTCCCAGTCCGGCGAGCCCCATCAGGGTTTCAACTCGGCCGCCCTCGGCCAGCGCCAGCCGCGTCATCTCCGCCAGTCCACGCGTGACGAGCGCGGAGACGGTGTTCATCCCGAGCCCGAGCCCCGCGACCATCCCCGCGGCCAGGGCCATCACGTTCTTCGACGCGCCGCCCAACTCCGCCCCCGTAACGTCCGGGTTGGTGTAGACCCGGAAGCTCTGCGCGCTCAAAGCCTGCTGCACGAGCCGTGCGTGCGACTCGTCGCGCGACGCAGCGACGACCGCCGTCGGCTGGCCCGCCGCGACCTCCTGCGCGAACGAAGGCCCCGAGAGGCAAACGAAGCGTTCGGCCGCGCCGTCGCCTAAGACTTCCGCGACGACCTCGGACATCCTCCTGCCCGTCTCGACCTCGACGCCCTTCGTCGCGCTGACGAAGAGGG
Organism: uncultured Acidobacteriota bacterium; assembly: GCA_963726735.1. GTDB lineage: Bacteria > Acidobacteriota > Blastocatellia > Pyrinomonadales > Pyrinomonadaceae > QHXN01. The sequence goes on along the minus strand of CAVSDM010000007.1, from coordinate 2,444,785 downwards.
CGGCCGGCTCGAACAGGCCGCGCATGTTTTCAAGCACCGAGCGCGTCGCGTGCGAGGGCGCGGCCAGCAGAACCAGCTCCGCACCTTCGAGCGCCGCGCACGCCTCCGTCGTCGCGCGCACGCCCTCGGGAACAGCGCACCCTTCGAGGTACGCGCCGTTCACACGCTCGACGTTGATCTCTTCGACGACCGAAGCGTTACGCGACCACAGACGCACCTCGCACCCCGCGCGCGCCGCCGCCACGCTCAGCGCCGTCCCCCAACCGCCAGCCCCGATGACAGCTACGCGCATAAACGTCACTTCAACCTGCTCTCCTCCCCGCGGAGGAGCCTCCCGACGTTGGCGCGGTGCATGAAGACTATGAGCGCGGCGCCGAGTATCGCGACGAGGAGGACCGGCCTCGGGGCGCGGTCGCTGACGCCGAGCGTGCTCAAAGACCAGACGGCGAGCGGCAGAAGCGCCGCCGCCACAATCGAGCCGAGCGAGACGTAGCGCCACAGCCACACGACGAACACGAAGACGAGTAGCGCGCAGAGCGTCGCCAGCGGCGCGAGCATGAGGAAGACGCCGAGCCCCGTCGCCACGCCCTTCCCTCCGCGGAACTTGAGCCAGACGGGGAAGACGTGACCCAGCACGGCCGCGGCCCCGGCCGCGCACACCCACCACTGCGCTCCCTCGCCGGCGCCCAGCAGCGCCCTCGCGACGAGCACCGCCGCCATCCCCTTCAACAGGTCAAGCAGCAACGTCAGGACGCCGACGCTTCTGCCCGCGCGGCGCGTGACGTTGGTCGCGCCCGTCCCGCCCGAGCCGGTCTCGCGCACGTCGCCGCCGACGCTCAGGCGAACCAGCAGATACCCGAACGGGATCGAGCCGAGCAGGTACGCGAGGAGGACGACCGTTGCGTGAAGCATCCGTAGGCTCCGGGGATGGGCTGTGCGGGCGTTACGCCTTGCGACTATAGCAAGCAACGAAAGTGAGGGACAAGGCGCGAGGGCCTTGTCGGGTCAGTCGTCTTTGGCCGGCTTCGAGCGCAGGCGCTTGACCTGCGAGCGGCGCGACTTCTCTTCGAGCGTCCGGTTTTTGGCGGCGCGCGTGCGGCGCGTGGGGACGCGCTTGGGCTTGCGGTAGTTGAGGCGCGCGACCTCCTCGCGCAGCTTGCGCAGGCAGTTCATCTTGTTGCGGTGCTGGCTGCGCTCCTCGCGGCAGTTGACGACGACGCCGGACGGGACGTGTCTGAGGCGGACTCCGGTCTCGACCTTGTTGACGTGCTGACCGCCGGGGCCGCCCGAGCGGAAGGTCTCGACCTCGCACTCGCGCAGCAGCTCCTCGTCGGACTCGGGAAGGTTAATCATCGGCGTCGCCAGCGGACAGCTCAAGCGGGGCGCTTCAACAATCCGGCTAAGACCTCCAACAACTCCGAGGGCTCGACCGGCTTCGGCAGGTACGCGTCGAAGCCCGCGGCCAGCGAGCGCTCGCGGTCGTCGTCCCGCGCGTAGGCGGTCAGCGCGACGGCCGGCGTCTCTTTAACTCGCGCCGAGCCGTGTCCGCGCACGCGGCCGATGAGCGAGTAGCCGTCCTCATCCGGCATCCCTATGTCGCTCAAGAGCACGTCGCAGCCCGCACCTTCCAGAGCCGCCCACGCCTCGGCCGCCGAGCCGACCGCCTCGACCGACGCGCCCGAGCCCTCAAGCAGCGCCTTCAGCATCGCGCGCGCGTCCGCCTCGTCTTCGACGAGCAGCACGCGCGTCCCCGCGAGCGAAGTCGAACCGGCGGCGCTCTTGACCGACGATGGCTTCAACACGGGCGGCGGCGCAGCAGACTCGCTCACACGCGGCGCCGGCCTGAGCGGCAGACGCAGCGTGAAGGTCGAGCCCTGCCCGCGCCCCGCGCTCTCGGCCGCCACCTCGCCGCCGTGCAGCTCGACCAGATGCCGGACGATGGCGAGGCCGAGCCCGAGGCCGCCGTGCTGACGGGTCGTGCCCATGTCGGCCTGCCGGAAGCGGTCGAAGACGTGCGGCAGGAACTCAGGCGCGATGCCCTCCCCCGTGTCGCTGACGCGCAGCGAGGTGCGCGGGCCTTCGCGCCGCAGCTCGATTTCGACGCGCCCGCCCGCGGGCGTGAACTTGACCGCGTTCGAGAGCAGGTTCCACAACACCTGTTGCAGGCGGTCGGGGTCGCCCGTCACCTCGCCGACCTCGGGCGCGAGCAGCGTGCTCAGGTAGACGCCCTTCGCCTCGGCGGCCGGGCGGACGCTCTCGACCGCGTCCTGCACGAGCGTCTTCAACTCGACGGGTCGCATCTCCAGGCGGAGCTTGCCCGTGATGATGCGCGACACGTCGAGCACGTCCTCGACTATTTGACGCTGCGCGCGCGCGTTGCGCTCGATGGCGGCGACGGCGCGCGTCGCCTCGTGCGCGTTGAGGTCGCCGGCCGCGAGCATCGAGGCCCAGCCGAGTATCGCCGTCAGCGGCGTTCTTAATTCATGTGAAAGGGTGGCGAGGAACTCGTCCTTGATGCGGTTGGCCTCCTGCGCCTGCCGGTAGAGGCGCGCGTTCTCGACGGCGAGCGCGGCGCGGCGCGCGAGGTCTTCGGCGAAGGCGAGGTCTCCGGCGCCGTAGCGGCGGCCCGACTCGGCCGTGACGAAGGTGATGGCGCCGAAGGCGTGGCCGTGCGCCGCGAGCGGGACGATCATCGCGGAGTTGAAGCCGATCTCGCGCATGAGGCGCAGGTGCTCCTCATCCTTCGACGCCGCGACCAGCAGCGCGTCCGGTATCTCCGCGTACAGCTCCGCCCTTCCGGTGCGCAGGACTTCCGGGATGCCGCGCGGCGCGTCGGGGTCGTAAGGGTAGCGCTCGCTCAACGCGCGCGCCCACTCGACCTTCGCCGGGTCTACGTGCGCGACGGCGAGCCGCCGCACCTCGCCGTCCTCGCCGAGGATGTCCACGCCGCACCAGTCGGCGACCCAGGGCACAGCCGCGTGCGCGACGGCCTCCAAAGTCTTCTCGTAGTCGAGCGAGGAGGAGAGCAGCGTCGTCGCCTCGGCGAGGAAGGTCGCGCGCCGCTCGGCGGCCTGCGCCTCGCCCCGCAGGCGGAGCTGCTCGTCGTAGAGTTCGGCGGTGCGCACGGCCGAGGCGGCGAGGTTGGCGAGCGCCGTGGCGACGGCCACGTCGGTCTCCGCGAAGCGGCGCGGCTCGCGGTAGTAGAAGACGAGCGTGCCGACCGTCTCGCCCTGCGCCCTGAGCGGCAGCGTCAGCATGGAGCGGATGCCCTCGCGCCGGTAGTCCTCGCGGCGGGCTTCGAGCACCGGCAGCGCGTACACGTCCTCGATGGCGAGCGGCGCGTCGGGCACGCGCGGCGTCTCCGTCGTGACGGGGACGTGCTCGCGCGCGTAGTGGTCGGAGAGCCCGCTCGAAGCCACGACGTACCAGGCGCCCTCCTTCACGTCGTAACGCCAGATGGCGTAGGCGTCGGCCGCGACGAGGCGGTGCGAGAGCGCGAGCACGGCTGGGAGCACGACCTCCGTCTGCGGCGAGCCGAGCAGGCTCGAAGAGGCATCCACGAGCGTGCGCAGCCGCTCCTCGACATCGCGCCGGTGGCCGAGCGCCTCCTCCGCCTCGTCGCGCGCGGCGCGCGCCTCGTCCAGCAGGCGCTCGCGCTCCTGCGCGGCGCGGACGCGCTCGGTCACGTCGCGCGCGATGCCTTCGACGGCGACGGGCTGCCCGTCGCGGTAGGCGATGCGCGTCGAGACTTCGAGCGTCAGGCGCCGGCCGTCGCGCGCGATCACGTCCACCTCGTAGACCGTGGGGCGCGCGGGGTCGCGCAGCTTCTGCTCGGTCATGCGCCGCGCGAGTGCGAGGTGCTCGGGCGCGACGACCTGCGCGATGTTGAGGCCGCCGAGAATCTCCTCGCGCGTGTAGCCGGTGACCGCGGAGCAGGCGCGGTTGATGGCGAGGTAGTTCCCTTCGAGGTCGTGCGAGTAGATGATGTCGTTGGCGTTCTCAAGGAGCGAGAGGTAGCGTTCGTCGCCGCGGCGCAGCTCCTCCTCGGCCTCCTTCATCGCGGTCGCGTCGCGTTGCGTGCCCCACGCGCGCAGCAGGCGGCCGTTCTCGACGGCGCCGACGAGGTTGTTGAGGAAGTGGCGGCGGCGCCCCTCGCGATCCACCTCGACCGACTCGGCGTCGGTCAGGCGGTAGCCGGAGCGGATGAAGGCGTGCAGGTACTCGACGTTGGCGGGGTCTTCGCGGACGAGGTATTGCGCCGAGCCGCCCGCCCGTCATCTCCTCGGCGCGGTCGAAGCCGTACATGCGCGCCGCCGCGTCGTTGCACTCGGCGAGGTAGCAGTCGCGGTAGAAGAGTTCGACCTGCTCGTCCTCGGGGAGGTCGGTGGGGACGGGCCTCTCGAACTCGAAGCGCCAGATGCCCTCGGAGCTGTTGGCGATGAAGGCGCGGTAGCGCTCCTCGCTCTCGCGCAGCGCGCGCTGAATCTCCTCGGGGGAGGGTGGTCGGGTCGGTTCGTCCTGCATCGCCCTCTGTTGCCGGCCCCGCGCTCGGAGGAAGTGGAAGAATCAGGCGCCGCCGAAGAGGCGCTCGTACTCGCCCTTGACGCGGCCGTAGCACTCGCAGGCGCGCCGCTCCATCCCCGCGCGGTCGTTGATGCGGATGCTCCCGCGGCTGTAGTCGATGAGCCCCTCCGCGCGGAGCTTGCCCGCGACCTCGGTCACGCCGGGGCGGCGCACGCCCAGCATGGCGGCGAGATACTCCTGCGTCAGGTTCACCTCGTCCGAAGCCACGCCGTCGCTCGACATCAGGAGCCAGCGGCACATGCGCGCCTCGACGCGGTGCAGGGCGTTGCAGGCCGCCGACTGCGAGCCGACGACGACGACCGTGTGGACGTAGCCGTTGAAGATTCTCCGCGCGTCGGCGCTGCGCTCGTAGACCTCCCTGACGTGCTCCGAACGGATGCGGGCCGAGTCGCCGGGTATCTGGCAGAAGGTCGGCATCGTCGTCTGCCCGGCGTTGAGGACGACGGGGATGCCCGACATGCCCTCGCGGCCGATGGTGCCCGACTCGACGGTCGCGCCGTCCTCCATCGTCGTCACCAGAGAGAGCAGGCAGGTCAGCGGGAAGTAGACCTCGTGGATGGGCTCGTCGGGGACGATGACGTGGTGGCCGTGGCGGAGCGGGACGACCTCGGCGTGCCGCCGCAGCGTGTCGAGGTCCGGGGCGGGAAGCAGCGCCAGCAGACGGTTCTCGACAAGTCGTTCTTGCGTGTTCGTTGACATCGAGGGCCTACTCCTCCCGCCGCGTGCGTGGGCGGGTGTGCAACGTGGTCGCGTTCGTGTAGATTATTAACACATTCATCCCCCGCGCAAAAAACGTCTTCGGGCGAACGAACAAGGGGTCGAGAACGATGGCAACCATTCTGCTGATCGAGGAGGACGACGACGCGCGGCCGATCATCCGGCAGAACCTCCGCCGCGCCGGCTACGACGTGCTGGTGGCCGTGGACGAGGTTTCGGCGCACGACTGGCTTGAGGCGGGAAGGGTGCGCGCCGACCTCATCCTCATCAACCTCGTCGGCAAGACGACGGGCGAGGCTTTCGCGGCCGCGCGCCGCGTGAAGCGTCTGAACGTGCTCGACGGCCCGACGCCGGTCGTCGTCATCGCGGAGAAGTACGGGGACGGCCTCGAAGGCACGGACGTGCGCGAGGGCGAGGGCGAGTGGGTGACCTACATGGAAGACTCCGAGCAGCTTCACGAACTCATCGCGCGCCTCATACGGCAGTAGCAGATTAGCCACACGGACACGGAGGCACGGCTTGAAGCTAACAACTCAACCGGCCGTGCCTCCGTGTCCGTGTGGCTAATCAAACTCGCGGCGGCCTCAGGCGTTCGCGGCGGGCGCGTCGTCGTCGTCGTCGGCGACCTTCTCTACGCTGAGGTGCTCGTGGTCGAAGACGGCCCGCCGCACCAGCTTCGAGCGGCGCTCGGCCTCGCGCGCCTTCTCAAGGAAGCGTTCGGAGGCGCCGTTGTCGGACTCGCGCACGTGCTCGGCCATGTGGCGCATCAGCATCACGCTCTCGTCGATGGTGCGGATGGCGCTCCACATGGTCTCCTCGACCGACTCGGTCAGCTCGGAGAGCAGGGTGTCGGCGGAGTAGGCGTGGCCGGTGTGGCAGCGGTAGCGCGTCCGCCCGTTCTCCTTCAACTGGAGGAGCGTGCCGTGGCACTCGGGACAGGTGAAGACCGAGGGCGTGCCCAGCCGCATGACTCCCGATTCGAGCGCGTTGACCTCCTTGGCGATGCTGACTTCGATGTTCAACCCTTCGGGCACCTCGTAACCTCCCTGCTCCGCGACGGACGTGCTCGCGAGCCGCACGAGCAGCGGCGGCATCCCTGCCAGCGGGAGCGTGTGGTCCACCTCGACCTGCCTGAGCGCGCTCAGCGGCATCGAGGGCATGAACGCCTCTTCGGGGTCCTGCACGACGGCCACGCCGCCCAGGCGCTTGACCGCGCAGAGCCCCGACGTGCCGTCGTCGAGCCCGCCCGTCAGGATGACGCCGACGGCGCGCGGCCCGTAGGCCTGCGCGGCCGAGCGGAAGAGCGGGTCGATGGCGGGCCGGAAGCGGTTCTCCTTCGGCCCGTGCGTGAGCCGCACCCGGCCCGGCTCCAGCAGCATGTGCATGTCGGGCGGCGCGACGTAGACGCGGCCCGGGCGGATGCGCTCGCGGTTCGAGGCGTTGGCCGCGGGCAGCGGCCCCGAGCGGTCGAGTATCTGCGCCAGCACGCCCGGCGAGTCGGGCGCGGTGTGCATGACGACGAAGATGGAGCCGGGGAAGTCCGCGGGCAGGCGGCCGACGAGTTCCCGCAGCGCCTCGACCCCTCCCACCGATGCCCCGACGACGACGATGTCTCTGCCCGACATTCTCTTCCCCCGCGCGTCCGACGGCCGCGCCCCCTCCAATCTACGAGCTTTAGTGGCTGACGGGTTAAGGATACTCCGCTTCCGGACTTTTATCTATACACCCGGCCGCCGCTGGACTACACTCTCGCCACCCGACCCGGCGCGGGCGGCGGGTGCGCCGGCTCGCCGCGCGCTATACTAACCAAGTCCAATTCATTCAACTGTACGGCCGGGGACTATCGGGGGCGAGTGCCTGCGCGTGTGCGGCCGGGGCGTCCATGCCGGCCCGTTTCAACGTGAGGGGTAATCATGAGTAACACTTCAGACGGCGCCGTGCCGCAGGCGCCGGGGGGCGACGGGTTCATGGTCGTCGGCCTCGGCGCCTCGGCCGGGGGCATCCGCGCGCTCAGGGAGTTCTTCGGGTACGTGCCCGAGCGCAGCGGGATGGCCTACGTCGTCATCCTCCACCTCTCGCCCGACCACGACAGCCAGCTCGCGGAGGTCTTGCAGCAGAGCACGCCGCTGCCCGTCAAGCAGGTGACCGAGCGCGTCGAGATCGAGCCCGACCACGTCTACGTCATCCCGCCCAACAAGAGCCTCTCGTTGGAGGACGGCTCGCTCGTCCTCTCCGAGGTGACGAGCGTCGAGGAGCGGCGCGCGCCCGTAGACATCTTCTTCCGCACGCTGGCCGAGTCGCACGGCATGCGCGCCGGCTGCGTCGTGCTCTCGGGCACGGGCGCGAACGGCTCGATGGGTCTGAAGCGCGTGAAGGAGCGGGGCGGCGTCGCCGTCGTCGCAAGAGCCGAAGGAGGCCGAGTACGCGGACATGCCGCGCCACTCCATCGCGACGGGGCTGGTGGACTACGTGCTGCCGGTCGCCGAGATGCCGGCGCGCCTCGTCGCCTACCGCGACAGCCTGCGCGCCGTCGTCAAGGAAGAGACCGAGGAGGAGGGGCGGGAGCGCGCGCGACCGGGCCGAGGAGCAGGCGCTCGCCGCCGTCCTCGCGCAGCTCCGGCTGCGCACCGGGCACGACTTCACGAACTACAAGCGCGGCACCGTGCGCCGCCGCATCGAGCGGCGCATCGGCGTCACGCAGGCGGCCGACCTCCCCGCCTACGCCGGCTACATCCGCGAGAACCCGCGAGGAGGCGCGCGCGCTCCTCAAAGACCTGCTCATCAGCGTGACGAACTTCTTCCGCGACCCGGAGGCGTTCGAGGCGCTGGAGGCGTCCGTCATCCCGCGCCTGTTCGAGGACAAGGGGGCGGGCGGGTACGTGCGCGTCTGGGTGGCGGGCTGCGCCACGGGCGAGGAGGCTTACTCCATCGCGATGCTGCTCGCCGAGTACGCCGAGACGCTCGCCGCGCGCGCCGTCCATCCAGGTCTTCGCCTCCGACATCGACGAGGAGGCCATCCAGACGGCGCGCGCCGGCCTCTACACCCTGAACGACGTGGCCGACGTGAGCCCCGAGCGGCTGCGCCGCTTCTTCACGAACGTGCGCGACGGCTACGTCGTCCGCCGCGAGTTGCGCGAGATGGTGCTCTTCGCCAAGCACGACCTGCTCAAAGACCCGCCCTTCTCGCACCTCGACCTGGTAAGCTGCCGCAACCTCCTCATCTACTTCAACGCCGCGGGGCAGGAGAAGGCGATGTCCCTCTTCCACTTCGCCCTGAACCCCGGCGGCCACCTCTTCCTCGGCGGCTCCGAGACGACCGGCGACCACTCCGACCTCTTCGTGTCCGCGGACAAGCAGAGCCACATCTACCAGTCGAGGGCGGCCGTGCCGCGCCCCGTCCTGGACGAGCTGCTGCCCGCGCTCACCCGGACTGCCGGCCCGGCGCAGACCCGCCCGGAGGAGACGGAGCGGACGGCGCGCGCACAGGAGCGGCTCTCCTACCTCGAACTGCACCGGCGGCTGCTGGAGCTGTACGCGCCGCCCTCGGTGCTCGTCAACGCCGAGCACGAGATCGTCCACCTCTCGGAGTCGGCCGGCCGCTTCCTGGAGATGCCCGGCGGCGAGCCCACGCTACAACCTGCTCACGGTCGCGCGCCCCGAGCTGCGGCTGGAGCTGCGCGGCGCGCTCTTCCACGCCGCGCAGCACGGCACGAACGTCGAGGCGCCGGGGCTCACGGTGCGCCTCGGCGACCGCGCCGAGACGGTCAACCTCGTCGTCCGCCCCGTCGTGAACCGGGAGGACACGGCGCGCGGCTTCTTCCTCGTCATCTTCGAGCCCGCGCCCGAGGCGGCGGCCGACGGCGCGGCGGCTGAAGTCCGCCGCGCCGTCGAGCCCGTCGCCCGCCAGCTCGAAGAGGAGTTGACGCACGTCCGGGCGCAGCTCCGCTCGCACACGTCGAGCAGTACGAGGTGCAGCACGAGGAGCTGCGCGCCTCGAACGAGGAGTTGCAGGCCATCAACGAGGAGCTGCGCTCGACGGCCGAGGAGCTGGAGACCTCGAAGGAGGAGTTGCAGTCGCACCAACGAGGAGCTGACGACGATCAACCAGGAGCTGAAGATCAAGATCGAAGAGCTGAGCCAGTCGAACAACGACCTTCACAACCTGATGAACTCGACCGACATCGGCACGGTCTTCCTCGACCGCGCGCTGCGCGTCAAGCTCTACACGCCGCGCGCGCGCGACATCTTCAACCTCATCCCGTCCGACGTGGGCCGCCCGCTCGCCGACCTCACCTCGAAGCTCGACGGCGACGGGCTGGTCGCGGACGCCGAGCGGGTGCTCGAAAGCCTCCACACCGTCGAGCGCGAGGTGCGCACGCGCGGCGGCGCATGGTTTCTGATGCGCCTCCTGCCCTACCGCACCGCCGAAGACCGCATCGAGGGCGTCGTCGTCACCTTCCTCGACATCACGCGCCGCATCAGCGCCGAGGAGTCCCTGCGCGAGGCGCGCGCGAGCCTCGAATTCGCGCTGGACGCCGCCTCGCTCGGCGCGTGGGACGTTGACCTGACGACGGGCGCGGCGCGCACGAGCCGGCGCCACAACCAGATTTTCGGCCACGCCGAGCCGGTCGCGGCGTCCGGCCCCGACCTCCTCCGCGAGCACGTCCTCCCGGAAGACCTCGACAGGTTCGAGAGGGCCTACGCCCGCGCGATGGAGACGGGCAGGTTCGACTTGACGGTGCGCGTGCGCTTGCCCGACGGGAGCGTCCACTGGGTTCACGACATCGGGCGCGTCCTCTACGACGACGGGGGCCGCCCCGTGCGCATGGCGGGCGTCACCGTGGACGTGACCGAGCGCAAGGAGGTGGACGTGCTGCTGCTGGCGAGCGAGGAGCGCCTGCGCCTGCTCCTCGACAGCACCGAGGACTACGCCATCCTCTCGACCGACGCCCGCGGGCGCATCACGAGCTGGAACGCCGGCGCCGAGAGCGTCTTCGGCTACACGGCCGAGGAGGCCGTCGGCCTCGACACCCGTGTCATCTTCACGCCCGGAGGACAGGGCGCGCGGCGCCGCCGAGGAGGAGATGGAGACCGCCCGCGCGACGGGGCGAGCGATAGACGAGCGCTGGCACCTGCGCAAGGACGGCTCGCGCTTCTACGCCTCGGGCGTCCTCTCCCGGCTGGGCGACGCGCCCGACTCCGGCTTCGTCAAGATCATGCGCGACCTCACCGCGCAGAAGCGCGCCGCCGAGGAGCTGCGCCGCGCGCACGAGGAGTTGGAGCACCGCGTCGCGGAGCGCACGGAGGAGCTGCGGCTCACGGTCGAGGCGATGCTCGAAGAGGTCAAGGAGCGGCGCACGGCCGAGGAGCACGCGCGCGGCCTCGTCGGCCAGCTCGTCACCGCGCAGGAGGACGAGCGGCGCCGCATCTCGCGCGACCTCCACGACCAGTTGGGGCAGCAGTTGACGGCGCTCCGGCTGAAGCTGGCCGCGATGCGGGAGGAGTGCGACCAGGACGAGACGGCGCGCGCGCGCATCGGGGAGGTGCAGGCGCTCGCCGAGCGCATCGACTCCGAGGTGGACTTCCTCGCCTGGGAGCTGCGGCCGACGGCGCTCGACGACCTCGGCCTGACCGCCGCGCTCACGAACTTCGTGAGGGAGTGGTCGGGCCACTACCGCACCCCGGCGGAGGCCCACGTCACCGGGTTCAACTCGGGGGAGCTGAGGCTCTCGCCGCAGGTCGAGACCTGCCTCTACCGCATCGCGCAGGAGGCGCTCAACAACGTCTACAAGCACGCGCAGGCCGCGCGCGTCTCGGTCATCCTTGAGCGCAGGGAGGGCGACGCCGTGCTCGTCATCGAGGACGACGGCGTCGGCTTCGACCCCGCGGAGGCGCCGGGCTGGGGGACGGCCGCGGCCTCGGGCTGGTCGGGATGCGCGAGCGCGCGGCGCTGCTCGGCGGCTCGGTCGAGTTCGAGAGTGCGCCCGGCCGGGGCACGACCGTCTTCGCGCGCGTCCCGGCCGACGGGCGCCAAATGTGCGGGGGGGGGGGGGGTTGGAGGCAGATGAGTAAGATCCGCGTCCTGCTCGCCGAAGACCACCGGACGGTGCGCCAGGGCGTCCGCATGCTGCTCGAAGCGCAGCCCGACATCGAGTGCGTCGGCGAGGCGGGGGACGGGCGCGCCGCGCTCCTCCTCACGCAAAGAGCTGGCGCCCGACGTGGTCCTGATGGACGTGTCGATGCCGGAGATGAACGGGCTCAAGGCGACCGAGATGCTCCGCGCGGAGAGGCCCGGCGTGCGCGTCATCGCGCTCACGCGCCACACCGACCGCGGCTACATGCAGCAGCTCTTGCAGGCCGGGGCGTCCGGCTACGTGCTCAAGCAGAGCGACCCGGCCGTGCTCTTGCAGGCCGTGCGCGCGGTGGCGGCCGGCGGCGACTACCTCGACCCGGCCATCGCGGGCAAGGCGCTCTCCGGCTACTTCGGCCGCCGGCCCGGCGGCGAGGCCGGCGCGGTGAGCATCAGCGACCGCGAGTCGGAGGTCCTGCGCCTCATCGCGCTCGGCTACAGCAACAAGGAGATCGCCGCCCGCCTCTCCCTGAGCGTCAAGACCGTCGAGGCGCACAAGGCCAACGCCATGCGCAAGCTCGACATGACCGGCCGCATCGACATCGTCCGCTACGCCGTCCTCCAGGGCTGGCTCCGCGAAGAGGACTGAGCGCCCGCCGCCCTCGCCGCACCTGCCGCACCTGCCGCGCCCGCCGCCGCCGCGCCCGTCGCACCTGCCGCGCTCGCCGCCGCGCCCGCCGCACCTGCCGCGCTCGCCGCCGCCGCGCCCGCCGCGTCAGCGGCGCCTGAATGTAGCCCGGCCTTTCAAGGCCGGGAAACGTCGTGCGAAGAACGCCGCGTCGCGTCAGCGACGCCTGAACGGTTCAGGCGTCGCTGACGCGACGCGGCGTCGTTTGGTGCAACCTTAACCCGGCCTTGAAAGGCCGGGCTACATTCATAACGCCGCTGACGCGGCCCGCGCAAACGAGTGAAGAGGTCAGAACCGCCTGCGGTAGCGGGCGGCCCCTTGACGCCCGCCCGCTCCGTATCGCAAAGGGCCGCCCGCTACCGCAGGCGGTTCTGACCCGGCCGACGCGGCGCCGCTCGCCTACGGGACGAAGGTAGCGGTGACGATGTCGGACCACTCGCCGGTGGGCTGGTCGCGGAGCAGGTAGCGGGCGCGGTACTGCCTCACCTCCGGGCGCCCGCCTTCGCGCGGCGGCCGCTCGTCGATGTACGGGCTGTAGTTGTCGGGCCCGAGCGACTGCCAGTCCTCCTCCCCGGCCCGCCGGCTCTCGATGAGCACGCCGTCATACCTCTCCTTGGTGAAGTCCACCTGCACCGCGCCCGGCCCGTTCGCGCGCGCCTTCAGCGTCGGCTTGGGCGCCGCTTCGGGTGCGGCCGGGCCGCCTTCGGGGCCGGCGATGCCGAGTTCTATCCCGACGGCCGCGTTGTAGCCGGGCGAGAGCTGTATCCGCTGGACGAGGACGCGCAGGCGCGCGAGGATGCCCGGCGCGACGGGCGCGGGGGCCGTCCCCGTCGAAGGCGGGGCGGGGACGGCGACCGCCGACGCCCCGCCCGGGCCGTTGACCATCATGTTCTTGAAAGAGGTGCGCGCCTGTAGCGCAGACTTGTAGGTCGGGAGTAAATCCCCGACGATGAAGTTGAGCATCGCGGCGTCGGCCTTGACGGAGTTCACGTCGGCCTCGGCGAAGCCGAGCGCCGCGGCGTGCGCCCCGAAGGAGGTGGAGAAGTTAGTGAGCCAGAGCGCCAGTTCTGTGTCCGTGCGTGGGATTGCCATGTGCGGCTCCTTTCTCTTGGGAAGGGTTGTGAAGGGTGGGCGGCGGCGAGTAACGTCGCCCCGAAAGTGCGACCGCGGGTTCGCGCACGCCGTGGGCAGCCGTTGCGAACGTGAGGGCGGCCGTCCGGAGTGCGCACGGATTCTACACACGCCCGCCGCCGCCTGACAACGTTTTTCTCCCGCCCCTCGCGGCCCACGCCCGCCGCCGCGCTCCCGCGCCGTCACCCCGCGTCAACGCGGAACCGCCCCGCGTCAACGCAGAACCGTCCCGCGGCCGCGCGACTGCTCCGCGCGACCGTAGGACGGCCCCGAGCGCCCGCGGAATGGCTCCGCGCCGCCGCGGAACCGCTCGACGCCCCCGCATCAAAGCCCCTCGGCCGCCGACGTGCCGCCGCGTTAACGCCGCGGGTCGCCGCAACTGTGCGGCGACCCGCCGTAACGTCGCGCGGCCTTCCAGCGTTGCCACGGCGCCCGCCCGCGCCGCCGCAGAACGGTTCCGCGTCCGCGCGGAACCGTTCTGCGCGGACGCGGAACCGTTCTGCGCGGACGCGGAACCGTTCTGCGCTTCCCCGTAACCTCCGGAGGGAGCTGTATTTGGCTGATATGGTAAGGGTTTATCCCTATCCGCCTTTCTCATCTTCCTAATGGCCGCCGGCGTACGTCTGTGCGAGACTCCCCCCGTCCACAGAGAGGAAAAGGCGTTCCGTCTCTACCTGACAGGGTCGGGGCGCACGAAGTTCTGCGCGGGGTTTATGGCCGGCGGCAGCAATCACGACCGCCAACAACAGGCCGGCCCCGACGAATCCGGCCGAGGCATGTGCCGAGGCCCTATTCCCGACATTTTTTCTATCCCGATTAACACTCAACCCGAAGGGCGCGACGAATTCCCTCCGCGCACCGGGCGGAAGCCGCTTGAGCGACGACGTGTCTGCACTCCCCATCAACGACGCACACGCCCGCCCCGCCGCGCGCCGTGCGAAAGTCCTCGTGGCCGAGGACCACGACGACACGCGCCACATGCTGCGCACGCTGCTGGAGCGGCGCGGGCTCTCGGTCGTCGAGGCGTGCAACGGCCTGGAGGCCGTGGACGCGGCCGAGCGCGAGTCGCCCGACCTGATTCTGATGGACGGCTCGCTGCCGCGGCTCGACGGCTTCGGGGCGACGCGGCGCCTGCGCGCGCTGCCCGCGCTCGCGGCCGTCCCCATCGTCTTCCTCTCGGGCCACGCGGGGCCTCAGGCACAGACGGCCGCGCGCGAAGCCGGATGCGACGGGTACGTCGTCAAGCCCTTCGACATCGCGCAGCTCGACACGATTTTGAATCGACACCTCCCGGGAGAGGGGGGCGTCACCGAGGAGGGGTTTTCCCGAAGCATGACACAGCCAGAGATGAGAGCCGGCACACGGTTTGAGCCGGCGAGTCAAAGCCTCGAAGCCGTCCCCGTGCGTAAGCTCTACGGGCTCTTCGAGCTCGACCCGGCGGGCACGGTGCTCTACGCGCGCGTCGAGCCGGACGGCACGCCGCGGCCCGGCGCCGCGCCCGACTACACGGGGCGGAACTTCTACACCGAGGCCGCGCCCTTCAGGAACGTCGCCGAGTTCAGGGGGCAGATCGACGCCTTCAACCGGGGTTCGCAGCCCGCGCACAGCCTGAGCTTCACCTGCGACTACGAGGACGGCCCCCTGCTCGTCCGTGTGCTGCTCGCGCGCATCCGCGAGCGCTCGCAGGCCGACGCGACCAAGTCGATCCTCGTCCACATACGGAGGGCGCAGTGACCCTCCTTCCCGACTCTCCCCAGGAGTCACCCACAACCTCACATCGGCGGGCCGCGGCCCGGGAGATAGTTATGGCTAACGACCTCGGAAAATCTGAAGGCTACACACGCATCCAGTCGCGCGACGGGCGTCACTTCTCGGCGCCCGCGGCGGGCGACTACGCCCGGAGACCGCTCCCGCCGCCGCGAGACTTCAACGCCGAACCGCGGCGTGCGGAGGATGTCTCTCTGAACCTTCTGCTCGCCAACAGTCTCCTCGGCGCGCTGCCCGAGGAGGACTTCTCGCGCCTCTTCCCGCATCTGGAGCCGGTCTCGCTCGCCACCGGCGAAGTGCTCTACAAGTTAGACGAGGAGATGCGCTACGCCTACTTCCCCGAGACGGCCGTCGTCTCGCACCTCTACATCCTGTCGGGGGGCGGGATGACCGAGGCGGACATGGTCGGGCGCGAGGGCATGGCGGGGCTGTCGGCGGTCTTCAACGTGCCGCCGCCCTCTTACGTGAGCGAGGTGGCACTCCCGGGGAGCGCCCTGCGCGCGCGCGTGGACGTGCTGCGCCAGGAGTTCGGGCGCGGCGGCGCCTTCCAGCAGGTACTCATCAGGTACGCGGCGGCCCGCATCGCGCTGCTCTCGCGCCGCGCCATCTGCAACGGCAACCACCACGTCGAGGAGCGCCTCTGCACCTGGCTCCTGATGGTACACGACCGCGCGGGCGACCAGCCGCTGGCGCTGACGCACGAGCGCATCTCGCGCCACCTCGGCACGCGCCGCGCGGGCGTGACGAGCGCCGCCACGTTGCTGCGCGAACGCGGCGTCATCGACTACACGCGCGGCCACATCCGCGTCACCGACCGCACGGCGCTCGAAGCCGCGGCCTGCGAGTGCTACCCGTCGGTCAGGGAGAGCGCCAACATCGCGCGCTAGCGTCCGAGATTTTTAACCACAGAGACGCGGAGAGACGGCTAAGAGTATTTAGCCGTCTCTCCGCGTCTCTGTGGTCTATTTCTTTGACGGCCCTAGGCGGCGTCGATGGGGGGCGCGGCCGTCGCCTGGAGGGCGACGCGGTCGTAGAGTCGGAGCAGGAAGTGCTGGCCGGCGGCCGAGGGCGTGTCGATGCGCAGGCCGTAGAGGCCGTCGCGCCTGATGTAGACGAGCTTGGCCGTCAAAGGGATGATGCCCTCCTCCGCGATGAGCGACACCCACAGGAGGTCGCCGGTCGCCGCGACGGGGTCGCCCGGCAGGTTCCGGAGCGCCATCCCGAGGCAACTGAAGTCCGCGACCTCGGCCGTCCCCAGCATCTCGTGGCGCGTCAGGTTGTCCACGGCCGCGACCAGCTTCCGCGGCCCGACCACGCGCGCGAGCCCGCGCCGCTCGACCGGATCAAGCCCCCGCTCACCGAAAAAATCTTCCATAAAATACCCCCGGATTCCCGGCTTTCCGCGAATGATACTCTAATAAAGCACCAATGCCGCCCGGATTCCGCTGCGCGATCTGTTCATTGATTCAGCGGGCCGTTGTTTCAACGAACAAACGAGACAACGGGCCGACGAATCAATTCCCTCATTCGCCGAGCGCCGCGTACTTGAAGAGGCGGAAGCGGTAGCGCTGGCGCGCCCGGATGCTGGCGGCGACGGCGCCGTGGAGCGACTCGTCCCACTTCGCGTACTCGTCGATGAAGCGGTCGGCGGCGGCCTTGTCGCCCTCGTGCTGCACGCGCAGCACGCGCTCCAGGAGGTCGCGCACCACGTCGCGGTACTTGTCGTAGTTGATGCGGAGCAGCTTCGTGTCGCGGTCGAACGAGAGCAGCCCGTGTTCGAGAAAGTAGTTCCACTGCATGAGCTGCATCGTCTGGTACGGCTGGTCGCGGCGCGGCTTGACGTTCTGGAGGACGCGCAGGACGCCGCTCGCGTAGACGGCGCGGAGCTGCGCGTCCGTGTAGTAGCCCTGCCGGCGCAGGGGCTCGGCGACGTAGAGCGAGACGAGGTCGGCCTTCATCTCTTCCAGAAGGTCCGCGTCGTCCTGTAACGCCGCGTCGAGGTCGCGGCCGTCCTTCGTGATGTCAACGCCGAGGTAGTGGCCGACCTCATGCCAGAGCGTGCGGTAGAAGTTGCCGTCCGAGGTCAGCTCCGACTTGTGGCGCGGCTCGACGGCCGCCTCCCACGTGACAGAACTGCCGGTCTCGAAGAGTGCGGGGTCGCGCATGATGTTGGCGCGCAGCATGATGGTGCGCCCGTAGCGGCGGCCGAGGTAGGCGTCGTTCGGGAGGATGGTGGCGGTGTTGCCGCCGCGCGACTGCGCGAAGTCGGCCACCACGTCGTAGGCGCCGACCGAAATCTCCTCGCGCACACGGCGCTCGAACTTGTAGGGCAGCGTGTCCTGTAGCGCCTGCAAACCCCTCATCGCCTTGCGCAGGCTTTCGGTCTCCCCGCGCCGGTTGCTCAGCACGTTAAAAGAGTAGAAGGTCTTCACGCCGTAGAGCGAGTCGTCGTAGGTCTCGTAAGACCCGATCTGCCCGTTGAGGTTCTTGAAGTGGCCCGTGACCCACGCCGCGTCGCCCGACTCGTAGTCGTCCGACAGAAGGTCGCGCGCGCGGTTGCGCAGGTAGCGCGCGAACTCCCAGTCGTCCTTCTCGACCGCCGTCGGCCGCCTCGTTCAGGAGCCCGTGCGAGCGCACCATCTCGTCGGCCCACGCGACCGAGTAGGGCACGGCGTAGAAGCCTCCGGCGTCGGGCCGCGCAAGCGCCGACTCCAACTCTCTGCGCAGTCCGGGGTGCAGCGTGTCGAGCACCGGGTACTGCCGGAGCTTGCCCAGATCCCTCCGGAGGTTGGCCGCGTTCGCGCGGCGGACGGCCGTACGCGAGTCGAGGATGGAGTCGCGCTTGTCCGGGTGCGCGGCGAGGAAGGCTTCGACCTCCTCCTTCGTGGCGCCGCCGTACATGGCCGCGCCCGGCGCCGTCAGCTCGACGGGCACGAGGGGCTCGCGCTTGTTTTCGAGCGTGGTCGCTATCGGCCCCTGGAACAGCCTGTAGAGCGTGAGCAGGTTGCGCGTGGACGGCGACGAGCCGAGCCTTTTGTCGAGAGCCGCGAGCGCCGCGTGGGACTCGACGGCGCGTCCGTGCCGCTGCTCCTCGTAGACGGTCTGAAAGATTTTCCCGACCTCGATCAGCTTCGCCACGGCCCGACGCTCGCCCTCGGTCAGGTGCGACGTGTCGGGCGCGAGCCGCACCTCGCCGGTCTTCTCAAGGATGGCGCGGCTCTGCTCCTCGGGCCAGTACCCGGCGGGCAGACCGTTCGACGCCGGCCGGCGCGACGAACTCTGCGCGAACAGGTTCGAGGCGGCGAGCCCCGCCAGGGCGAGCGTAAACAGGATTCTCACAGGTTCACCTCCGCGGACGCTTTATAGGGATTACGCGACACTTTAACAGACTTCGAGGAAATTTTTGATTCGAGATTTGAAGACCGTGGACGACGGACGATGGACGACGGACGATAAAAGCTCAGGCCATGATCCGTCGTCCATCGTCCATCGTCTACCCTGCGAAACCTTTTCGCCCCCGCTCAGGTATAATCAACCCGAAATCCACACGCCGAAGCCTTGAACAACTGAATCGCGCCCCGGCGTCTAACCCCTCCCGTCGAAGGAGTCAGAAGGAATGCACAGGTCTCTTTTGCTCTTCATCTTACTGCTGCTCTGCGCGGCCCTGCCGGCCGCGGCCCAGCCGAAGTCGAACGACCTCGCGCGGCTACTGCGCTACCCGGACATCCACGGCGACACGATCGCCTTCGTCTACGCGGGCGACATCTGGACGGTGCCGGCCGCGGGCGGCACGGCGCGCCGGCTCACCTCGCACCCGGGGCTTGAGCTGTTCCCGAAGTTTTCGCCCGACGGCCGCTGGGTCGCCTTCTCGGGTCAGTACAACGGCACGCGCCAGGTCTTCGTCATCCCCACGGAGGGCGGCGAGCCGCGGCAGCTCACCTTCTACAACGACGTGGCCGCGCTGCCCCCGCGCGGCGGCTACGACAACCGCGTGCTGGGTTGGACGCCCGACGGCAAGTCGGTCGTCTTCCGCGCCCACCGCGTCCCGATGAGCGACCGCCTCGGCCGCCCGTACCTCGTGCCGGTTGACGGTGGTCTGGAGCAGCCTCTTCCCATCACCGAGGCGGGCGGCGTCAGCTACTCGCCCGACGGCTCTCGCGTGGCCTTCACGCCCCTCTCGAACGAGTTCCGCGGGTGGAAGCGCTACCGCGGCGGACAGTCGCCCGACGTGTGGATTTATGACTTGAAGAGCAACACGTCCGAGCAGGTCACGAACTCGCGCGAACAGGACATGCTGCCCGTCTGGCTCGGCGACACCATCTTCTACGTCTCCGACCGCGACTGGACGATGAACGTCTTCGCCTACGACACGCGGACGAAGAAGACGCGGAAGGTGACGAACCACACCGACTACGACGCGACGTGGCCGTCGGGCTCGGGCGACCAGTTGGTCTACGAGCAGGGCGGCTACGTCTACCGGCTCGACGCGAAGTCGGGCAAGTCGGAGCGCGTCCCCATCCGCGTCTTCGGCGACTTCCCCGACACCGTCCCCTACTTCGTCAACGTCAAGGAGTTCGTCGAGACCTTCACCATCTCGCCGAGCGGCGCGCGTGCGCTCTTCGGCGCGCGCGGCGACATCTACACCGCGCCGGCGAAGGAGGGCGAGGTGCGCAACCTCACCGACTCGCAGGGCGTGCGCGAGCTGGCGCCCGCGTGGTCGCCCGACGGCCGCTGGGTCGCTTACCTCTCCGACCGCTCGGGCGAGTACGAGATACTACGTCCGCCCCTCGGACGGCACGGGCGCGGAGCGGCGCGTCTCGACCGACGGCGACGTGTGGCGCTACCCGGCCGTCTGGTCGCCCGACAGCCGCCTGCTCGCCTACGGCGACAAGAAGCAGCGGCTCCGCGTCGTCGATGTCGCCACGGGCCGGACGACGGACGTTGACCGCGGCACGCGCAACGACATCACGAGCTACAACTGGGCGCCCGACAGCCGGTGGATCGCCTACGCGAAGCTCGGCGCGAACCAGTTCTCGGAGATTTGGGTCTACTCGCTCGCGTCGAACAAGACGCAGCGCTTGAGCGGGCGGGATGACGAGCGACACCGAGCCCGTCTTCGACCCGAAGGGCCGTTACCTCTACTTCCTCTCGAACCGCGACTTCAACCTGACGTTCAGCGCCTTCGAGTTCAACTACCTCTACACCAACCCGACGCGCGTCTACGTCGGCCTGCTCGCCGCCGACGGCCCCGCGCTCTTCCTCCCCGACGAGCGACGAGGAGCGCGCCAAGACGAAGGAGACGCCGCTCACCGCCCCGCCCAACCCCGCGCAGCAGCCGCCCGCGTCGGGCGCGCGCCCGCAGGGGACGCCGCAGGGCGGCGGCGCACAACCGCAGCCGTCCGCCACGCCTTCGACGGACGCGGCCGCCGCACAGACGAGCGCGACTCCCGCCGCGCAAGCCGCCGGGCGTGAACGTCAATATTGACTTTGAAGGTTTCGAGAACCGCGTCCGCGCCATCCCCGGCCCGAACGGCAACTACCGCCACCTGTCGGCGACGAACGAGGGCGTGCTCTACCTCTCCGGCCCCGGCCGCCTCCTGCTCTACAACATCGACGCCAAGGCCGAGCAGCCCATCATCGAGGGCATACAGGAGTACGACCTCGCCGCGGGCCTCAAGCACATCCTCTTCCAGACGCGCGACAGTTACGGCATCGCGCCGCTCGCGCCCGGGCAGAAGCCCGACGCCGGCCTGCTCAGGCTCGAAGGCTTGACGATGAAGCTCGACCCGAAGGCCGAGTGGGCCGAGATGTACACCGACGCCTGGCGCACGATGCGCGACTGGTTCTACGACCCCAACATGCACGGCACCGACTGGAAGGCGCTCGCGCGACAAGTACGGCGCGCTCATCCCCTACGTCGCCAACCGCGAAGACTTCACGTACCTGCTTAACCGAACTCGGCAGCGAGCTGATGGCGGGCCACGTCTACGCCGAGCGCGGCGACGACCCGCCGAAGGTCATGCGCGCCGACGGCGGCCTGCTCGGCGCGGAGATTGTGCCCGACGCCTCGGGCTACTTCCGCATCGCCAAAATCTTCCCCGGCGAGAACTGGCAGGAGTCCTTCCGCTCGCCCCTGACCGAGCCCGGCGTGCGCGCCAAAGTCGGCGACCTCATCCTCGCCGTGGACGGCCGCACGACGCGCGGCGTCAGGAACTTCTACGAGATGTTGGAGGGCAAGGCCGCGCGCGTCGTCACGCTCACCTTGAACGAACGGCCCGACACGGCGGGCTCGCGCGAGGAGCGCGTGCGCCCCGTGCGGAGCGAGTCGAACCTGCGCTACCTCGACTGGATACAGTCGCGGCGCGCGCTCGTCGAAAGGCTCTCGGGCGGACGCATCGGCTACATCCACGCGCCCAACACCGCGGTCGAGGGGAACCGCGAGCTGTTCAAGGGCTTCTACCCGCAGGCCAACAAGGACGCGCTCGTCATCGACGACCGCTACAACGGCGGCGGCTTCATCCCCGACCGGATGATTGAGCTGCTGGAGCGCCGCCCGCTCTCACTACTGGGCGCGGCGCGGCATCGACCCGACCACGACGCCCGCCTTCGCGCACGCGGGGCCGAAGGCGATGCTGATTAACGGCTACGCCGGCTCGGGCGGCGACGCGCTCCCCTACTTCTTCCGCGAGCGCAACCTCGGCCGCATCTTCGGCACGACGACGTGGGGCGGTCTCATCGGCCTCTCCGGCAACCCGCAGCTCGCCGACGGCAGCAGCCTCTCCACGCCCTCCTTCCGCTTCCTCGACCTCGCGGGCAACTGGGCCGTCGAGGGCACCGGCGTCGCCCCCGATGTCGAGGTCGTTGACCGACCCGAAGCACTCGCCCGCGGCGAAGACCCGACGCTCGAAGCGGCGGTCAAGTGGCTGCTCGAAGAGCTGAACCGCAACCCGCCCAAGCGCCCCAACGCCCCCACGCCGCCGGTCTTGCGGCCGTAGGCGGACGCATTAACCAACGCAGACACGAAGACGCGGCCTGTTGAGGATTAATCTTCAACAGGCCGCGTCTTCGTGTCTGCGTTGGTTAATTGATCCTTTTCTCCTCCGCTCTGCGCGTTAGAGGGTGAGAGTCAACGGGCTCCGACTTCGACGGCTATCAAATTCATACCGGAGGATTCATTCATGATTAACTTCATACGTGCCGGCCGCCTTCGCGCTCATGCTGCTCTGCGTCGCGGCCTTCGCCGCCGAAGCGCGCGCCGACGTTAAGATCAAGTCGCGCCAGACCATGCAGGGGCAGACCTACGAGAACGCGACCTACATCAAGGGCAAGCGCCAGCGCACCGAGCAGATGGGCGGCCAGTCCGTCACCATCCAGCAGTGCGACCTGCGCCGCGACATCCAGATCATGCCGCAGATGCGCGCCTACACCGTCAACCCCTACGACACGGGCGCGGACGCCGCGAACGTCCCCGCCGCTTCCACGAGCAAGACGGTCGAGCGGACGCAGGGCGGGCTCGTCACTTCGATCATCACGACGAAGGACACGGGCGAGCGCAAGCAGATGTTCGGCTACACCGCGCGCCATCTCATCATCACGATTGAGACCAAGTCTTCGCCCGACTCGTGCAACCCCGTGGACACGAAGATGCAGACCGACGGCTGGTACATCGACGCGGCCTTCCAGCTCGAATGCGACACGGAGCGCGCCGCGCGCTACTACAACCCGCAGCAGACGGGCGGCTGCCGCGACCGCTACGAGATGAAGCAGATCGGCACGGCCAAGCGCGGCTTCCCCGTCTGGGAGAAGATGACGATGTTCGACAAGGACGGCCGCGAGAGCTTCTCGATGGTCAACGAGGTCGTCGAGCTTTCGCAGGCCACGCTCGACGCCGCGCTCTTCGAGGCGCCGGCCGACTACCGCGAGGTCAAGGACTTCTCGGCCGCCGCGATGATCGGCCGCCGCGGGCTCGCAGGGGAACGCGGGCGACGAACCTGCGCGGCCTTCCAACTCCGTTCAGGCCCAACAGACCGCGGCCGAGGTCGGCGCCAAGAGGCCGGGCGTCGTGCGGCTCGGACTGGCGGGGGTGCAGACCGGCGCGGTCGGCGACAACCTGAGCGCCGCGCAACTCGCGGCGGCCGTGCGTGACGCGCTCGCCAGCGGACTGCGGGGCGCGACGGTCGAGGTCGTGATGCTCGAGGCGTCTGCCCGCGGCAGGCCGAGGCGCGGCAGAAGGAGTGCGACTTCGTCGTCTACGCCAGCGTCTCGCACAAGAAGGGCGGGGGCGGCTTCGGCGGGATGTTCGGCAAAGTCGCGACTGTCGCGACCGGCATCGGCAACGTCGGCGCCACGTCGGACGGGGGCGGCACGGCCACGGCCAACGTCAAGCAGAAGGACGAGTTGACGCTCGACATCAAGCTCCAGGCGCCGGGGACGGCCGCGCCCGCCGCGGCCCGCCAGTTCAAGTCGAAGGCCAGGTCGGCCGGCGAAGACATCATCACGCCCGCCGTCCAGCAGGCCGCGCAGATGATTCTCGACGCGTCGGCCAGGGGATAAGGCGCTCGGACCTTTCATAAAAATTCTAACCGCAGAGACGCAGGGGCACGGCTTGAAGTTATAAGACTTCAAGCCGTGCCCCTCGCGTCTCTGCGGTTAATACGGAGTCGTTTTAAATCGGCGACGAAGTCTCAGCGGCTACTGCTTCTTCCCGGGGACGCTCAGATGCTTCGTCGTGCCTTCGGTGACGCTGAAGCCGGGCGGGATGAACTCGGAGGTGTCGGCAGACTTGAGGGCGGGCTGTTCGACGCCGCGCCCGAGAGCGTCGGGCGGATACTGCTCCAGCTCCCGCTTATGCATCTCGACGATCTTCCTGCTGACGAAGAGGCCGTTGAAGATGAGCGCGAGGCCGACCATGAAGGGGATGATGCCGGCCACCCAGATGCTGCGGATGATCTCGGCGGCGGCCGGCGGGTTCTCGCCGCTGCGGAAGATGGCCATGCCGATGACCCACAGGACGAGCATGAGGGCGACGCCGACGCTGGAGACGATGACGCCGGCCTTGATCTCGTTGTAGCGTTTAATCTCCGGGGTCACGCCGCGCTCGCGCTCAAGCTCCGCGTTCCGCCGCTTGCGCTCGGCCTCCGACATGAACATCTCGGCGACCCACGTCCGGCTCCAGTCGAACTTCTCGTCCGCCTCGCGCACGCCGACCACCTGCCGCACGGCGAACAGGTTCGCCCCGCACAGCTTGCAGAACTTCAGCTCTTCGCCCTGTTTATTCCCGCACTGTGGACAGAACATTCCCCGCCTCCTCTTGTCTCAGATCAGACGCCGGCGCAGGAGGTCGAGCGCGAACTGCGAGGCGCGCCAGCGTATGAGGTGGCGGTCGCCGGGCAGCATCAGACGCTTGTGCTCGGTGTGCGCGTCGTCGGCGAGCGCGACGTAGACCAGCCCGACCGGCTTCTCCTCAGTCCCCCCGCCCGGCCCCGCGACCCCTGTGACCGAGAGGCCGAAGTCCGTCTCGGCGCGCCGCTTCACGCCGACGGCCATCGCCTCGGCCACCTCTGCGCTCACCGCCCCGTGCGCCTCGATCAACTCCGCGGGCACGCCGAGCAGGCGCGTCTTCGCCTCGTTCGAGTAGGTGACGACGCCCTCCATGAAGTAGTTCGAGGAGCCCGGCACCTCCGTCAGGCGGTGCGCGATTAAGCCCCCCGTGCAGCTCTCGGCCGTGGCGAGCGTGAAGCCGCCGACGGCGAGCCGGAGGCCCACGACCTCCTCCATCTTCTCGCCGCGGAAGGCGAAGATGGAGTCGCCCAGACGCTCCTCGATCTGCCCCGCCAGCCCGTCGAGCAGCAGCTCGGCCTCGGCCTCGGTCTTGCCCTGCGCCGTCAGGTGAATCTCGATCTCGGTGTTGTTGAAGAGAATCGTCGTCTGCGGGTTCTTGTACTGCGTGTAGACCGGCGCGATGCGCTCGTCCACGGCCGACTCGCCCAGCCCCGCGACGCGCATCACGCGGCGGACGACGCGCACGCCGCCCGAGCGCTCGGCGAGTTTCGGGAGGACGAGCCCCTCGAACATCGGCTTCATCTCGCGCGGCGGGCCGGGCAGCAGGACGACGACGCGCCCGTCGTGCTCAAGGTACATGCCCGGCGCCGAGCCGTTCGGGTTGGCGAGAACTTCCGCGCCCTCCATGACCATCGCCTGCCGCGCGTTGATCTCGGGCATCTTGCGCCCCCAGCGCAGGAACTTCGCCCTGATGTCGTCCAGGACTTTCTCGTCGAGCAGCAGGCGGCGGCCGAGGGCGCGCGCGGCTATCTTGCGCGTGATGTCGTCTTCGGTCGGGCCGAGGCCGCCGGTCAGGACGACGATGCCGGAGCGCTTCAGCGCGTCGCGGATGGTCTCTTCGAGCCGCGCGTCGTCGTCGCCGACGATGGTCTTGAGCTTGACCTCGACGCCGACCGTGTTGAGCTTGTCGGTCAGCCAGAGGCTGTTGGTGTCCGTGCGAAACGGCGTCAGCAGTTCGGAGCCGACGGCGATGATCTCTGCTGTGAGCATGTTGGGCGAATGATAACCGAAGGACTTCGTTTCGGGTTAACTCAATCCGGCGCTCACCCGATGGGGCTCGTGTCGGAGTGCTCGCGGCGGACGGGGACTCGCTCGCGCTCGCGCGGGGTGTTGCCGAGCAGCTCGGTCGTCCCTTCGGTCACGGAGAAGTGCGCGGGCGGGAGCGCCGCTCGCGCGCGGGCGGGAGCGGCGGCGAGACGTGCGGCGCGGCGTGGAGCAGCCTCGCGTCCGGCTCCCGGTTGAGCGTGCGGTGCATGCGCAGCATGCCGTAGAGCGCCATCCACCAGCCGATGATCTGGCCGATGACGAGGATGCCCCAGCCGAGCGTTGACCGCCTTCGGCCTGCCCGTCAACAGATCAAGCCGAGCGCGGCGGCGAGCGCGAGCAAAGCGATTGAGAGGCCGCCCACGATCTCCTGCAACCCCGCGCGCGAAGCGGCCGTCAGCCGCAGCACCTCAAGCTCCGCGGGCGCCCCCGCCTCGTTCGGCGCGCCGCACAGACGGCAGAAGCGCCCGCCTTCGCTGTTCTCAGTCCCGCACGAGCGGCACACGCCCGTCGCGCCGGGCGCCTCGGCCAGCGCGACGATCGCGTCCACCTCCCTTTCGAGCGTGCGGCGGTCCCCTTTCGTCATCAGGCCGGCGTGCACGACCGTAAAGTCGAAGACGGCCGTGGTGGCGGTCTCGCTGCTCGGGCGGAGCAGGACGGCGAGCCGCCGCTGGTGCTCGGTGAAGTCGGCACTGAGGCAGCCCTTCAACTGCTCCCGCCGCGCCTGCAAAGGGTTCTCGCTGAGGACCGTGTAGCCGAGCGCCTCCAGCCCGCCCGCCAGACGGCGGCGCACAGACTCTATGTCGCCCGCGAGCACGCGTCTGACGGAGTGCTCGGCCGACATATGCCCCGCCCGAAGCGTCCACTGCCGGGATGAACTCGGACATCCTGCCAACACCTCCTGCGGCCTGTTCCCAAGTCAGTTCTTACGACCGGGGCTTGCCGGATGTTTCCAACGCCCGCCGTCAGTCGCGCGCGCCGAACGCCTGCACTTCGCGCACCCACATGACGAAGGGGCGGTTCTGCGGGCCGGCCTGCGCGGGCTGGAAGAGGCGCACGCGCTCGGCGACGAAGGGCGTCGAACTCGAAGGCCGTGCGGTCGAAGTTGCCGCCCGGCTCAAGCGTCGCCACCGTCTTCCAGCCGCCGCCGCCGTCCGGCGCGTGCAGCTCGACCCGGCGCGAAGGCATGTAACGGTCGCGGTCGAAGCCCCAGAAGACGTAGACGGCCGTCACGCGCTCGGGCTTCTCGAACTCGCAGCTCGATCCAGTGCGGCTCCGGGCTCTCGGCCGAGACCCAGTTGCCCTGGTTGTAGCGCTTCGCGGCGATCTCGCGCACGTCGGTCACGCCGTCCGTCAGCGGGCGCGCGTTGTAGCCGTCGTAAGACGAATCGACCGTCACGGCCGGCGCGAGCGCGGCGACGCTCGCGGGCGGCGGCTGCGGCGCGGGCGTCGCCGCGGGCGTCGGCGTCGTTCGACCGGACGGCTCCTTCGGGTCTGAGACGTCGAAGCTTGAGACGAGGTAGACGAGCGAGGCGAGCAGCAGGAGCAGCGCGGCCGAGACGCCGAAGAGCCTCAACCCCTGACCGCCGCGGTGCCGCGTCGTCGCCTCCTGCCGCGCCAGCTCGGCCGTCGCGGGCGAAGCGCGTCAGGTCGTGCCCGCACACGTCGCAGACCGCATCGCCTTCATCGACGCTCGCGCCGCACACGCGGCAGACCTCCGCCTCGCCCGCAGCCTCGGCCGAGATCGGCTGCGTGTGATACGAGTCGCCCGACAGCTCGTCCGTCGCCTCGCCGAGCACGCCCGTCCCCTTCGCGGCCGCCGCCTGCGAGTGCGGCGGCCCCCTCCGCCGCGAGTTGGGACGCTGTCCGCGGCCGCGCGCCTTGCGCACGGCGCGCAGGAAGTCCGCGGCCGTGTTGAAGCGCCGCTCGGGCTTCTTCTCAAGCGCGCGCAGCACGACGCGCTCGACGACCGCGGGGATGTCGGGTTTGAGCTCGGTCGGCGGGCGCGGCGGCAGTTCGCGGTGCGCGCGCAGAATCTCCGTGCGCGGCCAGCCGTCCTTCGCGCCCGACGCGCCCGCCGAAGGGCGGCTCGCCGGTGAGCATCTCGTAGAGGATGACGCCCAAGCTAGTAGATGTCCGAGCGCTGGTCGAGGTGCTCGCCCGCGGCCTGCTCGGGCGAGACGTAGCGCGGCGAGCCGTAGGCGATCTTCGACGTGTCGGTCGCCGACGCCCCGACCAGCTTGACGATGCCGAAGTCCGTGACCTTGATGCGGTCGCCGTCGGTCACCATGATGTTCGGCGGCTTGAGGTCGCGGTGGACGATGCCTTGATGCGTCGTGCCCGACTCGTCGCGGTAGACGAAGGTGTGCGCGTAGGAGACGGCGTCGAGTATCTGCTCGAAGAGGTCGAGCGCGCGCTCGGTCCCGAGTCCCCCCGGGTGGTCGGCGATGCACCTGCGCGAGCGAGCGCCCATCGACGAACTCCATGACGATGAAGTAGGTCTGCTCGGAGACGATGTAGTCGTAGATTTTGACGACGCCGGGGTGGTCGAGCTGCGCCTGGACGTACGCCTCGCGCTCGAAGCGGTGGCGCAGGCGGCGCAGGTCGTGCGTGCCGCGCGGGTTGATCGACTTGATGGCGACGACGCGCGGCAGCTTCTCGTGCCGCCCGCGGTAGACGACACCCATCCCGCCGCGGCCGACGGGCTCTTCGATGCGGTAGCTGCCGACCTTCTTCCCTGTCTCCATCAGAACCGTTCAGGGGCACTTAATACCGGCGAGGGGCGAAACTGTAAGGCTTTAATTCGTTATAGCAGAAACGGGGGCGGATGACATTAACGGAACGTGAAAGCGCGGCACCAGTCGGGGACGTAACTCGTACCGACTCGCCGCCGGTAAACGCCGAAGCGCGGCGACCCTCCGAGAGGCCGCCGCGCTTCGGCGAAGTGCGAGTCACCGTTCAGGCCGTCTTCTTCTCTTCGTCGTAGAGGTCGCGCAGCACGTCCGCGATGGGCTGCGGCACGACCGGCGTCGGCGTGTGCGGCCCGAGCGGGCGCTTGCCCGTCAGGGTGTGGAGCCCGCCCTCTTCGTGCCTGTGCGCCGCGGCAGGCGGGGATGGCGGCCTGCTGTCCTGCTGCGCCGCGGCGAGGCGGGCGCGGCTCTCTTCGAGCATGGCGGCGGCGCGCGCGCGGCGTGCGCGTTCAAGGGCGCGCATGGCGGCCGTCGTCTGCGGCGCCTCGTTCGGCTCGCGCTCGATGCGCCGGAGCACGTCCACGTAGCGGCGCAGTTCCGAAGAGGGCTGCGTGCGCGAGCCCTCGTCGCCGCCCTCCTCTTCGAGCACGTAGGCGAGTTGTTCGGACGCGGCCTCGTGGTCGCCCGCGCGTTGGTAGAGCGCGCCGAGGGTGAAGTAGACGAGCGGCGGCGGGTCGGCCATCATGTGCAGGACGCGCTCGCCCTCGGCGATGACGCGGTTGACCTCGAAGCCGTACCAGCGCTTCTCCTCGTCGCGGAGGATTTCGTTGGCGGCGACGTAGAAGTCGAAGATGTTCTTCACGTCCTGCTGCTCGGAGCGCTGGACGGCGCGCCAGACGAAGTAGACGACCGTCGCGAAGAAGAGGATGACGGTCAGCGGGATGCCCATCACGCCGAGCATCGCCATGATGACGACTACCGCGATCAGCCTCTGCGCCGTCTCCTGCCCCTTCGTCATGATTGCTCGTAAGCTGATGAGTGCTGAGTGATAAGTGAAAGATCAGCACGACTTCTTCACTCATCACTTCACGTCACTCATCACTCGATCCTTCCCCTGATCTTCTCGCCCGCCTCTCTGGTCGAGAGCGAGCCGCCGAGGTCGCGTGTGGTCTCGCCCGCGGCGATTGCTTCTCGCACCGCGCGTTCGACCGCCGCCGCCGCTTCCGTGTGACCGAGGTATTCTAGCATCAGCGCCGCACTGAGGATAGCCCCTGCCGGATTGGCCTTGTTCTGCCCCGCGAGCGGCGGCGCGCTGCCGTGGACGGGCTCGAAGAGCGAGACGCGGCCGGGGTGGATGTTGCCCGAGGAGGCCAGCCCTAAGCCCCCCTGAAGCGCCGCGCCGAGGTCGGTCAGGATGTCGCCGAAGAGGTTGTTCGTGACGACCACCTCGTACTGCGCGGGGTTCAGAACCATGAACATGGCCGCCGCGTCCACGTACTGGTGGTTCGCCTCGATGCCCTCGTAGCGCGACGCGACCTCCTTGAAGACGCGCTGCCAGAGGTCGCCGCCGAAGCGCTGCACGTTCGACTTGTCGCACATCGTCACCTTGCGCCGGCCGCGCGCGCGCGCGTACTCGAAGGCGGCGACGATGATGCGCTCGACGCCCTTGCGCGTGTTGATCTCCTCCTGCGTGGCGACCTCGTCGGGCGTGCCCCGTCTTGAGAAAGCCGCCCATCCCCGTGTAAGCGCCCTCGGTGTTCTCGCGGAAGACGACGAAGTCCACGTCTTCGACCGTGCGACCCTTCAGCGGCGTCAGCCGCTCGTTGAGCAGCCGACGGGACGCAGGTTGATGTAGAGGTCGAGGCCGCGCCGCATCCCGAGCAGGATGTCTTCGGCGTGCTGGTTCGAGGGCACGCGCGGGTCGCCGAAGGCGCCGGCCAGTATCGCGTCGAACTCCGACGCGAGCATGTCGAGCGCGCCCTCGGGTAAGCTGACGCCTTCCGACAGGAACTTGTCCGCGCCCCAGTCGAACTGCTTCAACTCAAGGCGCACGCCGTGCGTCTCGCCGCAGGCGTTCGAGCACGCCCAGACGCCTCTTCAATCACCTCCGGCCCGATGCCGTCGCCCGGCACGACCGCGATTCTCTTCACGCCTTCTGTCATCCTTCGTTGTTCGTCCTTACTCAGAAAGGTACGCAGAGCACGGGCACGCGCGCGCCGCGCAGAACCTTCTCGGCCGTCGAGCCGAAGAGCAACTCTTCGGCGCCGGTCGAGCGGCCGCGCACGCCCATCACGATCATCGGCAGGTCGAGGTCGCGCGCGATCTTGAGTATCTCGACGAAGGGGCTGCCGACGACGATCATGCGCTCGATTTCCACGTCGCCCGCTTCGAGCCCTTCGAGCGCGGTGTTGAAGTTCGACTCGGCCTGCGCGCGCATGCGCGCCGTGATCTCTTCCGTCGAGCCCATCCCGGCCGCGACGGCGTCGCCGACGAAATCCTTGTCGATGACGTGCAGCAGCGTCAAATCGCCGCCCGGCTCCGCGATGCCGAGCGCCACGCGCACGGCGTTGATGGATGTCTGCGAGAAGTCTACGGGAACGAGTATGTCAGGAGCTTTCAGCATGGAGACCTCCAACGAACGAGTGGCGCGAGAAGAGCGAAGGGCGCACGGTCGAGACGTTCTTCAACGTCTCGAACTCCCCTCTCGCCCCTTCGCCGCCTCGCCCTTCAACCTTTCCTCGACGTGCGGCAGTGACGCGAGCACCACGTCGCCGACGGCCTTGAGGCTGTGCGGGGAGATTTTGTCTAACGTGTCCTCGGCCGTGTGCCAGTGCGGGTAGGTCGAGAGCTGTATGAGATCGACCGCGGGCACGCCCGCGCGCAGGAAGGGCGCGTGGTCGTCGCCGCCGACCGCCTCTTCGCGCTCGACGAACTGCTTCGAGTAGCCCAGCCCGCGCGCCGTCCGCCAGAGGATGTCCACGAGCCACGGCGTGCTCATGTCGTCGCGCCCCAGCTCAAGCTTCTCGTACCCGACCATGTCGAGCAGGATGAGCGCGCGCACTCTGCTTCAGACGGTCGCGCGCCTTCAAGCGCCCGACCTCGTAGCGGCTGCCGTAGGTGTTGTCGGGCCGGCCCGGCTTCGAGCACTCGTCCCACTCGCGGCAGACGGCCTCCTCGCCGTCGAAGAAGACGAAGCGGTAGGTGAAGCGGCCCGGCGTGCGCCGCGCGCGGAGGGCGCGCGCGAGCTCGATGAGCGCGCCCGCCGAGGAGCCGCCGTCGTTGGCGCCGACGAAGGCGAACTCCTTGTAGCGCTTCGTGTCGTAGTGGCCGGCGATGATGATGGTCTCGTCGGTCGCGCCGGGCAGCTCGTAGATGATGTTCACCATCCTGAGCTTGCCGGCCGGCGTGTCCGCCGTCCACTCGTCTTCGTTGAGGGTGATCTCCTTCGGCCCGCGCGCGCGCAGACGTGGCCCGTCGCCTCCGTCGAGTTGTTCGCGGATGTACTTGCGCGCGAGCGCCAGCTCCTTCGAGCCCGAGGGGCGCGGGCCGAACTCGACGAGCCTCTTGACGTGCGCGTAGGCGCGCTCGCCGCTGAAGGGCGTGGCCGCGCCGGGCGCCTGCGCGTTGACGGGGTTGTTGCCGCCGCGCCCGGACTGCGCGCGCGCGTCGGGCGCCGGCGACACGAGAGTCGTCGCGAGGAGGAGTCCGGCGGCGAGGGCGAGAGGCTTGGCTCTCATGCAGGTCAGCTCGGGATGTTTGCGGCTCTGACGGCGCGCGCCGCGCTCAGATGGCGCGGGCCTTCGGAGCCCGGGTCGCCGCCCGAAGTCGGCGGAGGCGGCGCGGGCGGCGCGGGCACGGGCTTGCGGCGCACGCGGTCCGACTGCGAGAGTTTGCGCCCGCGCCCCGCGAGCAGGTCGAGCCCCTGCCCATGATTTCAAACGGGAGATCGACGGCGCGCACCAGTGTCTCGTAAGCCATCTCGGCTTCGAGCCCGGCGAGCGTCGCGAGCTTCTTGCGCAGAGGCAGGCGCTTGAACTCCTCTTTGAAGTCGCGCGCCGTCTCCTCGGTCGTCTCTTCGCGTGCCACGGGCGGGACGGGTCGCAGCGTGAGGTCGCCCCCGCGCTCGGCCTTCGCCTGGCAGGCGAGCCGCTCGCCCGCGGCCAGTCGCTCCGCCCCGAGCCGCACGCGCTCGGCCTCGGTCGGGGCCGACAGGAGCGCCGCGCCCGCCTCGACGAAGACCGCGCACGTGTCGCACTCGCCGCGCCCGCCGCACTCCGTGGGCAGTTCGACGCCGTGACGCCTCGCCGCGTCCAGCAGGAACGTCCCGTCCGCGACCAGCCCCGTGTGCCCGCCGCCCGCGGTCTTCCACTCGACGTTGACGGTCATACAAAACCTCGCACTCGATTTATCATCAGGGAGACAGTTGAAAAGTACATCAGGCGGGGGGAAAGGCAAAAGGCAGTAGTTTGAGTTTCGAGCTAGTAGAAGAGACAGCGCACGTCCTCTTGCTGAAAACTCTAAAACTGTTCACTGCGTATTCGGCGCCGAGGCGAAGCGGATGCGGGGTTCGGCGGCGGACTCGTCGGTGGGGATGTCGGTCTTGCGCTGGCACTGGGCGCAGACGCCGAAGATGCGCAGGGAGTGCTGCGTGGGGCGGAACTTGTGCTTGGCGACGATGGCGTCCTGGATGGCCTCCAGTTCGGCCGAGTAGAACTCGATGGTCTTGCCGCACTCGGTGCAGATCATGTGGTCGTGGTGCGGGTGGTTGTAGTTGTGCTCGTAGCGCGTGCGGCCGTCGCCGAAGCGCACCTCGCGCGCGAGCCCCGCCTCGACCAGCAGCTTCAGCGTGCGGTAGACCGTGGTGTGGCCGACGTTGGGGTCTTCCTCCTTGACGAGCTGGTAGAGGTCTTCGCTCGACAGGTGCTTCTCGGTGCGGAGGAACACGTCGAGGATGGTGTCGCGCTGCGCCGTCCGCTTCAGCCCCGCGCGCTGGATGTGCCGGTGAAAAATCTCTTTCTCTTCAGTCATGTTCCGTCCGCTTCGGCCCGACGCCTGCAACCAGGTTTCTCGATGCGCCCATTTTAACACGACCCGCCCGCCGCCGACCTCGAATTTTGAACCCCGCCGCGCCCCGTGCTATCTTCACCCCCAAGTGCCGGGGTGGCGAAATCGGTAGACGCAACGGACTTAAAATCCGTTGGCCGTAAGGCCGTGCGGGTTCGAGTCCCGCCCCCGGTATGACGAAGAAGAAAGAGGCGCAGACGTAACAGTCTGCGCCTCTTTCTTCTCTAAGCCGTAGGGCGTCTCGAACGTGCAGGCGGAGGTTACTGCGCGGGGTTCGTCACGTTGAAGACGATGCGCCAGGCGCCGTTGCGGTCGCGCCTCCAGACGCGCGCGTAGTATCCCTTCTCGGAAGGTCGCTCGGAACCCTTCGGTTGAATCGCGTAGGCGCCGTATGCATATCCGAGGTCGCCCGAAGCGGCCACGTCGGCCTTCAGAGTCTCCCACGTGATGAGTTCGCCCTGGACTTTGATAGCCTTCGCGACCCAGTCTTTGCCGACGACGGGGAAGGTGCCCTGCCGGTAGAGCCTTAAGGTCTCGTCGGCGCGCGCGAGGAGCGCCGTCCTGAAGCCCACGGACGCGGAGGCTTCGGAGAGGGCGCGCTCGGCATCCGCGAGCGACTGGCGCGCGTCCTCGACGTTGACATGCGCCGCCGCGGCGGGCCTGACATTCCTGAGCGCGGCCGGGTAGGTCAGGACGGTCTCGGTCGTCGCGGGCGCGGGGTGGCGTACGCCGAGGTCGAGGACCCACTTCCAGGCGCCGTCGGGCTGTTTGCGCCAGACGGTGAAGAAGTGGCCGGCGTCGGCGGGCTTCTCGTCCGTCGGCTTCTCGCGGAACTCGAAGGGGCCGGTCGTCCAGCCCATGTCGCCCGCGCGCGACACGTCGGCGTAGGTGGGCCACCACGTCAGCAGCCCCGTCGGCGCGGGGTTCCTCTGCGACCACGTCTCGATGGCGTTGACCAGTCCGTTACCGGTTGACGATGACGCCTTCCGGCGCGGCGTAAGCGAGGAAGGCGGGCTTCATGCCCTCGTCGATGGAGCGCTGCGCGAAGGCGTGCTCGGCCTCGACCACGGGCGCGAGCGCGGCGGGGAACCGCTTCTCTTTGGAGGGGAGCGGCGGCAACTGCGTCGGCGCGCGCTTCGTCTGCGCGGAAGAGCCGCGACCGAACAGGGCGCACGCGGCGAGCAGAACCGCGACAAACGACAGCCCGACTTTCATCATCTTCATTCGCTTCACCCTCGATTCAAACGGAGAGCGGTTTCAGCCCGCGTGCCGCTCCGACAGGTCGAACTGTTCGACGTAGCCCGGGACGGGCGTCCCCGGCGGCAGGCGCGGGTCCGCCTCGGGCGCGCTCGCGCGAGACGCCGAGCGGCAGGACGCCGGCCCAGACCGGGAGCGCGTAGTCCTCCTCGTCGTCGATGGGCGGGCCGGTCCTGACCTTCGCGGAGGCTTCCGAGAGTCGGATGGCGAGGACGGTCGTCGCGGCCAGCTCCTGCGGCGTCGGCCAGCGCACGTCGGCCCAGCGGCCGGGCATGACGTGCTCGGTGAAGGCTTCGAGCGCGGCCGATCTTCTCCTCCTCGGACTCGACGACGCGCGCGCGGCCGAAGACGACGACCGAGCGGTAGTTCATCGAATGATGAAACGCCGAGCGCGCCAGCACCAGCCCGTCCACGAGCGTCACCGTCACGCACACTTCGCAGCCGGCCGCCAGAGCCTTCTGCATCCGGCTCGCGCGCGCGCCGTGGAGGTAGAGCACGTCGCCCGCGCGCCCGTACGCGGTCGGGATGACGAAGGGCTGGCCTTCGACGACGAAGCCGACGTGGCAGACGAAGCCCTCGTCGAGAATCCCGTTGACCGTCTCGCGCTCGAACGAGCCGCGCTTCGGCAGGCGCCGGAGCGTCGTCCGCGAGGTGGGAGAGAAGTCTTCGGCCCGCGTCGCGTCGCCGCCCTTCGCCGCTTCCGTCACGTCGTCCATTCCTTCAGCCGCCTTTCCTCTTCCAGAGTCCCTGCGAGGGGATGCGCAGCGCGCGGTTGAACTTGCTCGAAGCGTTCTCCCACGCGACGACCTCCGTCAACTCGACTATCGCGTCGTCCGCGTAGGACTCGCGCAGCCGCGCGAACAGTTCGTCGGAGACCTCGCGGCCCGTCACGGTCATCGCGTCCGCATAGCGAAGCGCCGCCCGCTCGGCCTCCGCGTAGAGCGGGCTCGTCTCGTAGACGTGGAGGGCGTCGATCTTCTCGTCAGCTATGCCCAGCTCGCTGCCGACCGCAGCGTTGATGTCCTGTCAAAACTCGCAGCCGTTGTGCCAGGCCACGCGGCGGTTGACGAGCGCGACGAGCCGCGGGTCGAGGAGCCCCGAGCCGTCCAGGCCCTGCCACATCGCGCGCACGCCGCGGAAGATGGTCGGCCGCCGCGCGTGGACTAGATGGTTGATGAGCGGCGCGCCCCACTTCTTTGCCTGCGCCTCGAAGACACGGCGCGCGTAGTCGTCTGCCTCTTCCGGCCGGACGGGTTCGATTCTCAACGCTATCGACTCCTTGACCTCGCCGCCTCGCGCTTAAACATTAGCCACAGAGCCACAGAGACACGGCTTGAAGTTATAAGGCTTCAAGCCGTGCCTCTGTGGCTCTGTGGTTAAGCGACCCACTCATTAACGGTCGCAGCCTTAATATTTCGGGACGCTCGGGTCTACGTCGTTCGACCAGGCGGTGATGCCGCCCTTGAGGTTGACGAGCTTGCCCTTGAAGCCCGAGCGCGTGAGCGCCTCGATGGCCCTGGCGCTGCGGACGCCGCCCTTGCAGTGGACGACCGTCTCGCGGTCTTCGTCAATCTCGCCCATGCGCTCGGTGACCTGACCCAAAGGGATGAGCGTCGGTGCCCGGGATGCGCGCGATGTCGTACTCGTTGGGCTCGCGCACGTCGATGATCTGTAGGTCGTCGCCGCGGTCGATGCGTTCTTTAAGCTCGGCAGCAGTTATCTCTTCCATCCTTCCTCCTTCAGTCTCTGCAGTCGCCTGCGCCTCGGCGGCGGCGGCTTCAGTCCGCAGAACTCTTCGTAGTCGATCAACTCTTTCACCGTCGGGTTCTCGCCGCACACGGGGCACGCCGGGTCTTTCCTCAGCTTCAGCTCGCGGAAGCGCAGCTTCCACGCGTCGAAGAGGAGCAGCCGGTTGATGAGCGGCTCGCCGCCCCCGAGGATGAGCTTGATGGCCTCGTTGGCCTGAATCGCGCCGACGATGCCGGGCAGCACGCCCAGCACGCCGCCCTCCGCGCAGCTCGGGCACGAGGCCCGGCGGCGGCGGCTCCGGATACAGGCAGCGGTAGCACGCGCCGCGCGCGGCCCAGAAGACGCTGGCCTGACCCTCGAAGCGGAAGATGGAGCCGTAGACGTTCGGCTTGCCCGTCAGCACGCACGCGTCGTTGACGAGGTAGCGCGTC
This sequence comes from uncultured Acidobacteriota bacterium, assembly GCA_963726735.1. Classification (GTDB taxonomy): domain Bacteria; phylum Acidobacteriota; class Blastocatellia; order Pyrinomonadales; family Pyrinomonadaceae; genus QHXN01. The sequence goes on along the minus strand of CAVSDM010000007.1, from coordinate 2,408,032 downwards.
GGGAAGTTGTCGGTGCCGTCCACGACCATGTCGTACTCGCGGAACAGCTCCGAGCGCGTTCTCGCTCGTCAGACGCGTCTCGTACGCCTCGATCTTGACGTGCGGGTTGATGTCGTTCAGGCGGTCGCGCGCCGACTCGATCTTCGGGCGCCCCACGTCCTTCGTCCCGTGCACGATCTGACGTTGGAGGTTCGACGCGTCCACCACGTCGAAGTCCACGACGCCGAGCGTGCCGACGCCCGCCGCCGCGAGGTACATCCCCGTCGGCGCGCCCAAGCCCCCCGTGCCGATCATCAGCACGCGCGCCGCCTTCAGACGCCGCTGCCCCTCCATGCCGACCTCGGGCATGATGAGGTGGCGGCTGTAACGCGCGATCTCGTCGTTCGAGAGCGAGGGCAACTCCTCGGCCGCTATCGCCGAAGCCGAACCCACTTCGGCCTCCGTCGCCGCGCCGCCCGCGATGGCCGGGATGATGGAGATGGTGTCGCCGTCTTTGACCGGCGTGTCGAGCCGTTGCGTGTGGCGTATGTCCTCGTCGTTGACGTAGACGTTGACGAAATTCCTCAGCGTGTTCTGCTCGCCGTAGAGGTGCCGGCGCAGCTCCGCGTGCTCGCCCGTCACCTTGTCGAGCGCCTCGCCCACGGTGCCCGCCTCGACCGAGACCTCGGCGTGGTTGCCCGCGAACTGCCGGAGCGCCGTCGGGATGAAAACTGTGACCGCCATCTGTGTAAAGCTCCTTAGGGTTTCTCTGCTTCCGCCTCTTCGGCGTCCGCGAACTGGTCGGCCGAAGGGTCCGGGAGCGGCGCGCCGGGCGGGACGACCCACGTCTCAAGCCTACCGCCCCACTGCTCCTCCCGCGTCGGGACGACCATCACGATGAGCCTGTGCTCGCCGATGCCGTTCTTCTTCAGCTCGGCCTTCCACTTCTCCGCCAGTTGCATCACGTCAACGTCCGGCGGCTCTTTGGGGTCGTCCGGCTCATCCGGGTCAACCTCCTTCTCCTGCGCCGGGCCGGGGCGGACGACGAGGCAGGCCGTCAACTGCCCGTCGGCCTTGAGCACGTCCAGCAGACCTTTGAAGCCCCAGCGCTCGGTGTCGCTGTACTTCAAATGGGTCTCTTCCAGGTCGGCGATCTGCACGCTCCGCCCCGGCCTGCGCTCGCGCTTACCCTTGACGGGCGGCGGCGCGTCCGAGGAAAGGAGCCAGAGCTGCAATGACTCCTCCTTGGCGTAGCCGCCGAAGACGACCTTCACGCGCTCGGCCGGGATTCCGTAGCCGCGCAACTGCTCAATCTGCTTCTCCGTGACGCGGCGCCAGGCGCCGGGAGCGCTCTCGTCGCTGTGGTAAGCGACGAGGTACACGCGCGCGTCCGCGCGGCGGCTCAGCAACTCGGAGAGGCCGATCAGCGCCGTCTCCGTCGAGTGACTCCAGCCTTCAACGTCACCCACTATTTCGGGGCCGTCCCACAGCCTCCTCTCGTAGAACTTGCCCTCGAAGCCGAAGTCCGGTTTGAACTTCGCCCGCGGCGGCGGCGCGGCGCCTTCGGGCACGAACCAGAGTTCGGTCAGGACCTCCTGCATGTGCTCATACCGCCCGGCGTAGACAACATGAAGGCGGGACGCTTCGATACCGCGCGCATCGACGAGATAATTTTTAGTGGCCTTGACGGCGCGCTCGCCGTAGCCGTTCTGCGGCCCGGGCGGGCCATAGATAAGGATGTGCCCCGTCGCGTTCGGATTGTTCTGTAGCTCGATGGCGAAGTTGTCGAGGTGCGCGCCCGCGTTGCAGGAGGTGTACTGGTTGACGTAATCGCTGACTTTCCTGGCGACCGGCTCCCGCCCTGTAACCTGAGCGCGCGCGGCCCCGGCGCACGCCAGCGCCAGCGCCGCGCAGAGCGCGACGGAGAGCCGGCGGGCGTTAAAGAGTTCGACCTTCACGGCTCCTCCTCCGTCGAGACCTCCTCCTCGTCGAAACGCGAGCGGTCGGCCTCAAGCTCCCAAGAGCGCAGGTCAACGGCCTTCCCTTCCCTCACCGAGACGACGACGTATGACATCGTCGGCCACGGCGCGAGGTGTTCGAGGTCGTACTGCGAAGGCACGGCCGGGTGGTCCGGGTGCGAGTGGTAGTTGCCCACGACGCCCAGCCCCTCGGCCGCGTAGCGACGCTCGGCGCGCGCGTATTCGAGCGGCTCGATGGCCATGCGGTGGTGGCGCTCGCCCTCCTCGGCGAAGATGTTCGCCACCGGCACGGTCGCGTGGATTATACGCGTGCGGCCCTCGTCCACGATACGCCCGACGAGCAGCCCGCAGCACTCGCGCGGGTACTCGCGCTCCGCGTGCCGCTCCAACTCCGTACGCAGGGCCGCCCCGAGTCTTATCACACGCCCTCCCCCCAGAACTCTTCGCTCAGGTATCGCCCGCCGCCGTCGCACAGGACGGTGACGACCAACGAGCCTTCCGGCAACCCGCGCGCGTACCTCAGCGCCGCCGCCACGTTCGCGCCCGAGCTGACGCCGACGAAGAGGCCCTCTTCGAGCGCGAGCCGCCGCATCATCTCCTGCGACTCCTCGGTCGAGACTTCCACCCGCTCGTCGGCGAGCGACGGGTCGAAGATGCCGGGCACGATGGAGGTCTCGACGTGGCGCATCCCTTCGAGCCCGTGGAGCGGCGAGTCGGGCTGCATCAGCACGGCCTTCAGGTTCGGGTTGAATTCCTTCAAGCGTCGCACCGTCCCCGTGAACGTGCCCGACGTGCCGACGCCCGCGAGGAAGTGCGTGACGCGCCCCCCCGTCTGCTCCCAGATTTCCGGCGCGGTGCCCTCGTAGTGCGCGCGCCAGTTGGCGGGGTTGTCGTACTGGTTCGGATAGAAGTACGTGTCGGGCTCCTCCGCGGCCATGCGCTGCGCGAGCCGCTGCGGGCCGTCCGTCCCCTCGCGCGGGTCGGTCTCGACGAGTTCGGCGCCGTGGATGCGGAGCATCTTCTTCCGCTCGACGCTCGCGTTGCGCGGCAGGCACAGGCGGACGCGGTAGCCGCGCGCCGCGCCGATCATCGCGTAGGCGATACCCGTGTTCCCGCTCGTCGCGTCGAGCAGGATTTTGTCCGGCGTCAGCCGCCCGCTCGCTTCGCCGTCGAGAATCATCGAGAGCGCCGCGCGGTCTTTGACCGAACCGCCCGGGTTCAGGTGCTCGGCCTTCGCGTAGACTTCGACGCCGCGCCGTTCAAGCTCGAGCGCGAGACGCGGGAGCTTGAGCAGCGGCGTCCCGCCGACGTTCTCAAGCAGCCCCGTGGGTTCCTTGCTCAACTCAAGCCCCCGCGTCCCCGACCTCCTCGGCGCACGCTCACTTGCCCAGCTCGCGCTTGGACAGGTACCAGTCGGTCACTTCGTTCTTCGACTTGAAGTCGTCCTCCATGCGCTTCGACGCGTCGGCGATGGTCTGCGGCGGGGGGACGACGACCTTGTCGCCCTTCTGCCAGTTGGCCGGCGTCGCACACGCGTTCTGGTCGGCCGTCTGCAAGGCGTCGAGCGCGCGCAGCACCTCGTCGATGTTGCGGCCCAGACTCATCGGGTAGTAGATGAGCGCGCGCACCTTCTGCTCGGGGTCGATGATGAAGACGGCGCGGACGGTCGCCGTCTCGGACGCGCCGGGGTGGATGAGCCCGTAGCGCTGCGCGACGCTGCGTGTCGAGGTCGGCGATGACGGGGAAGTCGATCTTGACGCCGAAGTGACCTTCGATGTTACGAATCCAGGCGATGTGCGCCGGGACGGAATCGACCGAGAGGCCGAGGAGCTGCGCGCCCCGCCCTTTGAACTCTTCGGAGCGGCGCGCGAACTCGACGAACTCGGTCGTGCAGACGGGCGTGAAGTCCGCCGGGTGCGAGAAGAGGACGACCCACTTGCCCTTGTAGTCGGAGAGCTTCAGGGGGCCTTGCGTGGACTTGGCCTCGAAGTCCGGCGCCGGGTCGTTGATGCGCGGCAGGCTCGCCGTCGTCTCCTGTGTCGGTGCTGTGCTCATAACTCGACTCCTCGTTGTCGTCTGAAAAGTTGTGGATGGTTGAAATGACTTTCGGCCTGAAATGGCTCCGGCGGCTTGCGGCCGCCGTCCTTTACAAGCTCCTGCGAGAGAATTTTGCTTGCGGCAAGCTTACACTAAATCCGGCGCATTTCAACTGCGGGCGCGCCTGATGAAAACTGCCGCGGCGAGTTGAAGCACCCCGCGCTTTTTGCTTTCGTCGCACGGCATACGATTTAGTGCAGGCGCACCTCCTTTAACTCGCCGGGTGTTTAAATCTGTCTCGCCGAGCCGCTGGCTTTTCTGCTGTAAATCCGCTAAATACTGTGGCGTAAACAGAAAACAGCCTCGCGCATCCAGTGGCACACACGTTGCACAACCTATGTGCGGCGATGCCGCGCGACCCCGCTCGCGAGACGGCACGCCGATTGAGGAGGGTTTGAAGAAGATGACAAATGGCAAGAGGTTCGCCCGGAGGGCGACTGTACTCATAGCCCTGTTCGCGCTGATGCTCGGCGCCATCGTGCCCGACGCTTCGGCGCAGCGCCGCCGCACGCGGCGCCCCGTCCGCAGGACGACGCGCGCGACCGTTCCGGCGCCGCCTCCGCTCCGTTACTTCACGGTTCCGGCCGACACGGTCATCCGCGTCCGCATGGACACGGAACTGAACTCGAAGACGGCGCGCGTCGGCGACCGCTTCTCGACGACGGTGACCGAGCCGGTCTACGGCGGCGGCAGCGGCGTGGACGTGCTGCCGGTCGGCAGCAAGGTCTGGGGCCGCGTCGCTTCGGTGAAGCGCTCGGGGCGCCGCACACCCGGCAGCATCACCGTCGCCTTCAATCAGGTGGAGTTGCCGAACGGCGTCCGCCACACCATCAACGGTTCGCTGTCGAGCCTTCAGACCGACGACGTGAACTCGGACAACGAGAGCACGGTCTCGGGCAAGGGCAACCGCAAGCGCGACGCGGTCTTCATCGGCGGCGGCGCCGCGACGGGCGCCATCATCGGCGCCATCGCGGGCGGCGGCAAGGGCGCGGCCATCGGCGCCATCCTCGGCGGCGGCGCTCGGCACGGGCGCGCGCGTCTACGAGAAGGAGCAGGAGGCGGAGGTGAAGTCGGGCACGGAGTTCGGCGTCATCCTCAACCGCGCGGTGTCGCTGCCCGAGTACCGGGCGCAGTAAGAGTTAAAGAGATCGGCGGCCCTTCGGGGCAGCCGTATCGGAGGGAGCCCGCAAGCGAAGGGGAGAGCGCGGGCGGGCTTCCCACCGAATTTTGACAGCCACCTGAATGGCTATCCAAGGGTTCGGTCGTTCCTGTCAAGACGTAAGTGAGCGACCGCACAAGGAGAGGCCCGCTGAGAAGGGGAGAGCTCAGCGGGCCTTTTCTTTCTCTTTTTTGCCGTCAGCGTCTTCTTGAGATGTATTCGTCGAGCGACAGCCCCCCCGCGCCGTGGAAGAGCAGGAAGAGCGACGAGAAGAGCATGCAGAGCGCGAGCCGCGCCGCGTCGAGCGGCCCGTCGAGGTGCGCGATGACGAGCGCCGCGACGAAGTTAAACACCATCACCAGCGCCGCCAGCCGCACGAAGAGTCCGAGCACGTAGAGGATGCCGCACACGAACTGCGCGTACGCGGAGACGTGCGCCGCCAGGAGCGGGAACGGCACGCCCCTCGCGGCCAGGAAGTCGCGAAACTCGACCATGCGCTCGTTACTGAACACGTTGTCCTGCGTCCCGTACACGAGCACGAACCCCACGACCAGCCTGACGAAGAAAGCACCCTTCTCCCGATGCCTCTCGAAGAAACCGAAACCAGGGATGTGCGACATTCGTTGATGCCCCGCGGAAGGAATGAGACTGCCCTTCATTTGTAACGTGGTCGCGGCGACGAACAGGAACAGGAATGTGACGGTGCGGACTCTCGCCGTGATGAGCGGGTTTCTAACTTAGAGTTATCGGCAAAAGGTAGTCCGAGTCTTAGCCCGTCGCCGCCACTCCCCTGCCTTCGCGCACGTAGACCACGCGGCCGGCGACGACTGTGGCGACGGCCGCGCCGTGGAAGTCGTAGCCGTCGAAGGGCGTGTTGCGGCTCTTGGATTTCGAGCGCGAGGCGTCGAACGTCCAGCGCAGTTCCGGGTCGAGGATGGTCACGTCGCCGTGCGCGCCGGGGCGGAGCGTGCCGCGCCCTTCGAGGCGGAAGATGCGCGCGGGGTTGGTCGAGAAGAGCTCGACGAGCCGTTCGATCGTGATGAGCCCGCCGTGGACGAGGCGGTCGAAGGCGAGGCCGACGGCCGTCTCAAGCCCCGTGATGCCGAAGGCCGCGCGGTCGAACTCAAGCTCCTTCTCGTCCAGGTGGTGCGGCGCGTGGTCGGTCGCGACGGCGTCGATGGTTCCGTCGGCGATGGCTTCGAGTATCGCGTCCAGATGTTCGCGGCTGCGCAGCGGCGGGTTCATCTTCATGTTGGTGTCGAAGCCCTCGCAGGCCGCGTCGGTGAGCGTGAAGTGGTGCGGCGCGACTTCGCAGGAGACCTCCAGCGCCCCGCTCCTTCGCGCGCCGGACGGCCTCGACCGCGCCGCGCGTCGAGACGTGCGCGAGGTGTACGCGCGCGCCGGTCAGCTCGGCCAGCGCGCAGTCGCGCATCGCGTCCGACTCTTCGGCGAGCGCGGGACGGCCGCGCAGGCCCAGACGCAGAGACCACTCGCCCTTCGTGCATCACGCCGCCGGCCGCGAGCGACTTGTCGTCGCAGTGATCCATCACGGTCAGGTCGAACCCGCGCGCGTACTCCATCGCGCGGCGCATCAGACCGGGCGAAGGGACGGGCTGTCCGTCGTCCGTGACGGCGACGATGCCGGCGCGTCTCATCTCGCCCATCTCGGCCAGCTCTTCGCCCTTCGAGCCCTTCGTGATGGCGCCGACGGGGAAGACGTTGGCGAGCCCGGCGCGCCGCGGCCTGCTCGACGATGAAGCTCGTGACGGCCGGGTTGTCGTTGACGGGGTCGGTGTTGGGCATCGCGCAGACGGAGGTGAAGCCGCCCGCGACGGCCGAGGCCGCGCCCGACGCGATGGTCTCCTTGTACTCCTGCCCCGGCTCGCGCAGGTGCGTGTGGAGGTCTATGAAGCCGGGCGCGACGACGAGCCCCGTCGCGTCGAAGACCTCGGCGCCTTCGGGCGTCTGCTCGCCGCTTTTCAGCAGAGAGACCACGCGCCCGTCTTCGATCAGAACGTCGCGGCCGCCGTTGACGCCCTGCGTCGGGTCCACGACGTAGCCGTTGGCGATAAGCAGTCTCATCCTTTTTACTTGGAGCCTTCGGAGTGCGCGGCGGTCGCGGCGGTGATGAGCGGCTCGGGCTGTAGAGACTCCGCCTCGGGCTTAGCCTGAGCCACAGGATTCTGCGTCGGTGTCGTCACGCCCGCGCCGCCGCCGAGCAGGTAGAGCACGGCCATGCGCACGGCGAGGCCGTTGGCGACCTGGTCGAGGATGAGCGAGCGCGAGCCGTCGGCCACGTCCGAGGCGATCTCGATGCCGCGGTTCATCGGCCCCGGGTGCATGACGATGGCGTCGGGCTTCGCAAGGCTGAGCCGCTTCAGGTTGAGCCCGTAGTGCACGGCGTACTCGCGCAGACTGGGGAGAAACGCGCTGTCCTGCCGCTCGCGCTGGATGCGCAAGACCATCACCACGTCGGCCCCTTCGACGGCCTCCTCGACGCGGCGCACGACGCTTCAACTTCCCTTCACCGGCGAGCGCGGCGAACTCGGGCGGCGCGAGCGTCCCCGGCCCCGCGGCCGTGACCTCTGCGCCGAGCGTCGTCAGCAGGTGCGCGTTCGAGCGCGCGACGCGCGAGTGGAGGATGTCGCCGAGGATGGCGACGCGCAGCCCCTCGAAACTCCCTTTGCGCTGTCGGATGGTGAGCGCGTCGAGGAGCGCCTGCGTCGGGTGTTCGTGCGCGCCGTCGCCCGCGTTGACGACCGCGGCGCGGCAGACGCGCGCGAGCTGGTGCGGCGCGCCGGCCGAAGGGTGGCGGATGACGATGAGGTCCGGCCCCATCGCCTCAAGGTTGCGCGCCGTGTCGAGCAGCGTCTCGCCCTTCGTGACCGAGGACGTTGAAGAGCTGATGTTGATGACATCGGCCGAGAGGCGCTTGCCGGCGATCTCGAAGGAGGTGCGCGTGCGCGTCGAGGCTTCGAAGAAGAGGTTGATGACGGTGCGGCCGCGCAGGGTCGGCACCTTCTTGATCTCGCGCTCGGAGATTTCGCGGAACGTCTCGGCCGTGTCGAGGATGTGCGCGATCTCCCCGGCGCTCATCCCGCGTATCCCGAGCAAGTTTCTCTGCTTCAGCACGGCGCTCGTCATGTGAAACCGGTCTACGACCTCAAACATGGATACGAAAAAGGCGGCCAGTCGCGGCCGCCTCTCTTAACCCTCTTCCTCCTGCCCCGCCGGTCGTTCGACGATGACGACCGCCTCCTCGCCGTCGAACTCGTCGAGCATCACCTTGATGATCTCGCTCTTCTTCGTCGGCACGAACTTCCCGACGAAGTCGGCCTGGATGGGAAGCTCCCGGTGCTCCTTCCCGCGGTCAACGAGGACGGCGAGCTGGACGCGGCGCGGCCGGCCGAAGTCAATCAACTGGTCGAGCGCGGCGCGGATGGTGCGCCCCGTGTAGAGCACGTCGTCGATGAGCAGGACGTTGCGGCCGTCAACGTCAATCGGCAAATCAGTCCTGTTGACGATCGGGTTGGCGCCGACGGTCGAGAGGTCGTCGCGGTAGAGCGTGATGTCGAGCACGCCGACGGGCGGGCGCTCGCCCTCGATGTCGGCGATCTTGTCGGCGAGGCGGTGCGCCAGCGGCACGCCCCGGCGCTGGATGCCGATGAGATACAGATGACCCGCCCCGTGGTTCTCCTCCACGATCTCAGACGCGAGCCGGGCCAGCGCACGGTTGATGCGCATGCCGTCCATGATGCGAGCCTTCTCCACGAATTCCATCGGCGCGGATACTAACACAGAGCCTTGCCGACTTGAAAGGTTGCGATGCCGTGCGCTAACCGGCCAGATGAGAAAGTGTCACACTGAGCGCTTTCGGCCCCCTTCGCGGGCTCGACAATGGGTCGCGCGGGGCGGAAAATTTATGCGTGTGCCCGCGGCGGAATTCATCAGGCGCGGGGCCGGTCGAGGCAAGGGGTTTATGCGTTCGACGATTAATAGTTATCTTGAGGATTATGTGAGGCGCGGCGATGAGACGGCGTTCGCGCACAGGCGCGGGCTGCGCCTGGTGCGCTGGTCGTACCGGCGTGTGGCGGAGGCGGCGTACGGGTTCGCGCGCGAGTTGGAGACGCGCGGGATAGATAAGGGCGAGCGGGTTCTGCTGTGGGCGGCGAACGGGCCGGAGTGGGTGGCGGCGTTCTTCGGGTGCGCGCTGCGCGGGGTGGTCGTGGTGCCTTTGGACGTGGAGAGCGCGCCGGATTTCGTCGCGCGCGTGCAGGCGCAGACGCGCGCGCGGCTCGTGCTCTACAGCGCGGAGACTGCGGGGCAGGCCGCGTCGCTGGGGCCGCCGGCGTTCGCGCTCGAAGAGCTTGAGAGTGTCGTGGCCTTCCGTCCGCGCGAGCCCTTCGCAAGCGACGACATCAACGCGGACGACCTCGTCGAGATCATCTATACGTCGGGGACGACGGCCGAGCCGCGCGGCGTGTGCCTGACGCACCGGAACCTGCTCGCGAACCTCGGGCCGCTGGAAGAGGGGATGCAGAAGTACTTGAAGTGGGTGCGGCTCGTCGGCCCGTTGCGCTTCATCTGCCTGCTCCCGCTCAGCCACGTCTTCGGCCAGTTCATGGGCATCCTCGTCCCGCAGCTCCTCGGCGGCGAGGTCATCTTTCTCAACGCGCTCAACCCTTCGGAGATCGTCAACACGGTCAAGGGGCGCCACGTCAACATCGTCGTCACCGTCCCGCGCCTGCTCGACTCCCTGCGCGAGCACGTCGAGCGGCGCGAGGAGTCGCGGGGCCTGCTCGCAGACCTGCGCCGACGCATCGAGCGCGCCGAGGGCGCACACCCGCTCAAGCGGCTTTGGCTCGCGCGGCGCGTCCACCGCTACTTCGGTTGGAGGCTCTGGGCGTTCGTGACCGGCGGCGCGACGCTCGGCGCGGAGACCGAGACCTTCTGGCGGCGGCTCGGGTTCGCCGTCGTGCAAGGGTACGGGATGACCGAGACGGCGTCGCTCGTCACCGTCAACCACCCTTTCAAGACGGGGCGCGGCTCCATCGGGAAGACCCTGCGCGGGCAGGAGCTGAGGCTCGACGAGTCGGGCGAGATTCTCGTGCGCGGCGCCAACGTCTCGCCCGGCTACTGGCGCCCGGACGGCGTGAGCGAGCCGCTCGGCGACGGCGGGCTGGCTGCGCACGGGCGACCTGGGCTCGCGTGGACGCGGCCGGCAACATCTACTTCCGCGGTCGCAAGAAGGACACAATCGTCACGGCCGCGGGACTGAACGTCTACCCCGAAGACATCGAGGCCGCGCTCAACCGCCAGCCCGAAGTGCGACTGAGCGCCGTCGTCGGCGTCGAAGGCCCGCGCGGCCCCGAGCCGCTCGCGGTGCTCATCCTGAACGAGGCGGGCGCCGACCCCTCGGCGGCAATCGAGCGCGCCAACCGTGCGCTCGCGCGCCACCAGCAGGTGCGCCGCTGGCAGGTCTGGCCCGACTCGGACTTCCCGCGCACGCCGACGCAGAAGGTTCGCAAGCGCGACATCCTCGAACGACTCACGCCGAAGCGGAACGGCACGAACGGCAACGCCAACGGGAATCATGCTGAGAATGGTGCCGCCGACAACCCGTTCATTAGTCCGCAGTCCACGGCCCTCGGCCCTTCGCCCGCGTCCCTCATCGCCGCGCTCGCGCCGCGCGCGGGGGGCGAGGCGCCTGCGCCGCTCAACTCTTCGGCGAGCCTCTCGACCGACTTGAAGCTCGACTCGCTCGGGCGCGTCGAGCTTCTGAGCGCGCTCGAAGACCGTTACCAGATCGAGATTGACGAGGCGAGTTTCACCGCCGCGACGACCGTCGGCGACGTGGAGCGCATCGTCAGCGCGGGCGGCGCGCGCGCCGCGGAGGCCGCGCAGTACCCATACCCCGCGTGGGCGCAGGCCGCGCCCGTCCGTTGGTTCCGCGTGGCCTTCTACTACGCCGTCGTGCTCCCCATCACGTCCGTGCTCTGCTGGGCGCGCGTGCAGGGGCGCGAACGCCTGCGCGGACTGGACGGCCCGGCGCTCTTCGTCTCGAACCACATCACCTACTTCGACCACGCGCTCATCATGTCGGCGATGCCCGGCCGCTTCCGCCGCCGCCTCGCCATCGCGCAGGAGGGCGAGCGCTTGCGCTGCTGGCGCAAGCCGCCCGAGGGCACGTCCCTTTTGAAGCGTCTGCGCTGGCGCGCGCAGTACTTCCTCGTCGTCGTCATCTTCGACACCTTCTCGCTCCCCAAGGCGAGCGGCTTCCGCCGCAGCTTCGCCTACGCGGGCGAGTCGGTGGACCGCGGCTACAACCTCCTCGTCTTCCCCGAGGGCATCCGCGCCGAACAGTCTCGGGCATGAACCCCTTCCGCCCCGGCATCGGCGTCCTCGCCTCGCAGCTCGGCGTCCCCGTCGTGCCCGTCCGCATCGACGGCCTCATCGAGCTGAAGCTCTCCGGCCGCCGCGGCTTCACCTCCCCACACCGCGTCACCATCCGCCTCGGCGAGCCGCGTCAGATACTCGCCCGACGAAGACCCCGCGCAGATCACCGCCGACCTCGAACGCCGGGTCAAAGAGCTTTAGAGTTAAGGTTGGTGAGCCGCGGAGGACGGGGGCGTTACTCTTCTGCCGTGACAAGCTCTTCCGCCTTCAGGGCATACAGGGCAACTTCGCCGAAGTCTCTGAAGCTCACGTCACGCTCGTACTTCAGCCCGACCTTCTCCGCGACGCGAACGGACCCGACGTTCTCGGGATTGATGAGAGCCACGATGCGCGGGAACCCGTAGCGCTCGAAGCCGAGCTTGACCACCGCGCGGGCCGCCTCCGTCGCCAGCCCTCTGCCCCAGTAATGCCTGTCGATGAGGTATGAGACTTCGACCTCCTGCGTACCTTCGACCGGCTGGTACAGTAACCCGCACCGCCCGATCAGCCGGCCGTCCTGCTTCAGCACCGCCGCCCACAGGCCGAACTCGTGCGTGTCGTAATAGTTGGCGATGTGTCTGTGGATGTGGTACCGCTCGAACTCGACCGAGTCGGGCTGCCGGCCCATGAACCGCATGTTCTCGGGGTCGGTGTAGATGCGAAAGTTCTCGGCGGCATCCTCAGGCGTGAAGCGCCTGAGGATGAGCCGCTCCGTTTCGAGCACAAGCATCGGACTCTTCCCTCGACTATCACGCGAACTAATCCGAACCCTGTGTGCATACAATAGACCTCTTGCAAAAGTCAGTTGACGGATGCAACAAGTAGCTCCCGATGAGCTACGAACAAGTCAAAGATTTACGGCCCGCAGAGTTTAAGCGCTACTGCGGGGTCGAGCCCGAGACGTTCCGCCGGATGGTCGAGGTCGTCGCGAACCACCTGCGGCAGAAGCGCCGCGTGACAGGGCGGCCGACCAAGCTGGCGGTCGAAGACCAGGTACTGCTGACGCTGGAGTACTGGCGCGAGTACCGCACGCTCTTCCACCTCGCCAAGAGTTGGGGGCTGCACGAGTCGAGCGTCTGTCGCACCATCCGCCGCGTGGAAGATATTTTGACAAAGAGCCGGGCTTTCCGCTTACCGGGGAAGAAGAAGCTCCAGCCGGCCGACCACGAGATCGAGTTCGTCGTCGTGGACGTGGCCGAGACCCCTGTCGAGCGCCCGAAAAAAAGGAGCAACGCTACTACAGCGGGAAGAAGAAGCGGCACACGCTCCAGAGCCAGGTCGTGATCGACGGGCGCAGCCGCCGGGTCATCTGCACGGCGCACGCCCGCGGCCCCGTCCACGACTTCGCGCTCTACAAGCGCAGCAAGGTCGAGCCGCACGAGACGCTGGAAGTGCTGGCCGACAGCGGCTACCAGGGACTCGACAAGCTGCATGCAAAGAGCCGGACGCCGCGGCGCAAGCCGCGCAAGGGGCAACTGACCGACGAGCAGAAGCGGAGCAACCGCGAGTTGGCGAGCCGCCGAGTGGTGGTCGAGCATGTCATCCGCAGCTTGAAAATCTTCCGCATTCTAGCGGAGCGCTACCGCAACCGGAGGCAGCGCTTCTCGCTACGCTTCAAGTTGATCGCCGGGCTGTACAACTATGGACTCAGCCGCGGCTAATCACTTTTGCAAGAGGTCTAATATCTTCACCGGGTTCGGCTCTCACGCTATAGACCACCGTCTCCCCGTCGCGCACCGTCGCGAAATATACGAAGTGTGTCGCCAGTGAGTACTTTCTGACGTTCCTCTGCATGGTCGCACACAACTCCCGCATGATGACCTCATCCGGCACCTCCTCCCCGAACCCTCCGCAACCGGCTCCGTGGGCCGACCACCCCATCAAACGCACCTCCTTGTTGATATAACAATAGTCCGGCGTTATTCTCTGGCACTCCATCTTGGGTGTTCCTCCCGCATCCGCGTGTATCCAATAATCTTCACGCGAATCCAGTCCGGCATCCTCTTTAAACGCCCGTTGGATACATTGGTGGAATCGCCTATCGGCGCATAGCTGAAGAAAACCCTTCGCATCGGTCTCTTCCGTATAGGGTAGTCTTTCGACCGTCCAGTTTTCTTCGTTGAGCGGGGCCGTTTGTTGCCCGGCAGAGGGGTCTGCGTTTGTAGCCTGACTGTTCGATTGGTCGCTCATGGCATCTCCTTTTGGGTGGAAACCGTCGGCGAGGAGGGATTAAAACGAAATCGGGTCAGAGTCGCGGGAGTGGTTTATATTGGCGGACAGATAAAGTCAATGGCAAAGGGACGAATCAGGCTCGCGCCAGAGGTTTTTGACAGCCTTTCGGCGGCTCTGTTACGCTCGACTCGCTCTTTACGCACTCCCCTGTACACAGCGTCCACGTGATGCTCTATCGCTCGCTGCTGCGTCCCCTGCTCTTCAAGTTGCCGCCGGAGACGGCACACGAGTTCGCACTTCACGCGCTCTCGCTCGGCCTCGGCACGGGCGTGCTGCGTCGAATGGCGGGGGAGCCGGCCGGCGCCGCACGCTTCGGAGAGCTGCGCCGCTTCGGCCTGAGTTTTAAGAACCCGGTGGGCGTCGCCGCCGGCTTCGACAAGAACGGGCTCGTGGCGCCGCAACTGGCCGCGCTCGGCTTCGGCTTCGTCGAGGTGGGCACGGTGACGAACCTCCCGCAGCCCGGCAACCCGCGCCCGCGGCTCTTCCGTCTGCCGCTCGACCGCGCGCTCGTCAACCGGCAGGGGTTCAACAACGAGGGCGCCGCGGCGCTCGCCCGTAGACTGCAAAAGGCGAAGCCCGACTGCGTGCTCGGCGTCAACATCGGCAAGAGCCGCGCCGTGCCCGTCGAGGAGGCGACGGCCGACTACCTCGCGAGCTTCGAGACGGTCAGGCCGCACGCCGACTACGTCACCGTCAACGTCAGCTCGCCCAACACGCCGGGCCTGCGCGAGCTGCAACGCGCGGATTTGCTGAGTGAACTGCTCGGCGCGCTCCAACAGCGCAACCGCGAGCTGGCCGGCGCCGTTGGAGGCGGACGAACGGTCCCGCTGCTCGTCAAGATCGCCCCAGACGTGGGCGCGGGCGAGCTTGGAGTTGATCGTGGACGCCGCGCGCGGCGCCGAAGTCGCGGGCATCATCGCGACCAACACGACGACCGCGCGCGCGGGGCTCCGCACGGATGCGGCGCGCGTCAAAGCGTTCGGCGAGGGCGGACTGAGCGGCGCGCCTCTGCGCGAGCGCTCGACGCGTCTGGTCGCGGCGCTCCGCAGGCTTACGCGCGGCGCGCTGGAGATCGTCGGCGTCGGCGGCATCTTCAACGCGGAGGACGCGTGGGAGAAAATCTGCGCCGGCGCGGGGCTGGTGCAGCTCTACACGGGCTTCGTCTACGAGGGGCTCGGCGTCGCGCGGCGCATCAACGAGGGGCTGGCCGCGCTCCTCGAACGCCACGGCTTCCGCACGCTCGACGAGGCCGTCGGCTGCCGCGCCGACGAGTTCGGCCCGCTGTAGTTCGAGACCGAGGAGGAGCAGAAACGATGGCAACCGGCACGGCCGAGACCGTCAACGCGAAAGAGAAGCTCATCGTCGCGCTCGACGTGGAGAGCGCCGAAGAGGCTGTGCGACTCTACGGCGAGCTGCGCGACGAGGCGGGCATGTTCAAGGTCGGCTCGCAGCTCTTCACGTCGGCCGGGCCGGACCTCGTCCGCCGTCTCGTCGGCGAAGGCGCGCGCGTCTTCCTCGACCTCAAGTTCCACGACATCCCGAACACCGTCGCGGCCGCCGCGCGCGAGGCCGTCCGCCTCGGCGTCGCGCTCTTCAACGTCCACGCCGCGGGCGGCACGGAGATGATGCGCCGCGCGGTCGAAGCGACCGCCGAAGAGGCCGCAAGGCTCGGCGTGAAGAAGCCGAATCTCATCGCCGTCACAGTCCTGACGAGCATGGACGCCGAAGCCCTGAACGAGACAGGCGTCGGCGCCGCCGACGTGGAGGGGCACGTGCGGCGTCTGGCGCGGCTCGCCGACGCCTCCGGGCTCGACGGCGTCGTCGCCTCGCCGCACGAGATCGTCCCCGTGCGCGAGACAGTCGGGCGCGCGGGCTTCCTCGTCGTCACGCCCGGCGTCAGCCCCACGGCCGCGGCCTACGCCGACCAGAAGCGCGTCACCTCGCCGTCGGAGGCCGTCCGCCTCGGCGCCGACTTCATCGTCGTCGGACGCGCAATCCTCAACTCACACGACCCCGCGCAGGCCGCCCGCGCCGTCGTCAAAGAGATGGAGAATGGTCGAGTATCATAAACAGGGTAGCGGCCCGGCCTTCGTCTACGTGTGCGGGATCGAGGGGTCCGGGAAGCTTTTTTATAAACAGGCCGCAGACCTCGTGCGCGACCATACGGTCGTCTCGTTCCCTCTGCGCCGGGACGGTCGTTACGGGATGGGGCGGCTGATCGAAGACCTCGCGTGGGTCATCCGCGAGGCCGGTGGGCGCGCGACCGTGCTCGGCGAGTCGTTCGGCGGGCTGCTGACGATGGCCGCCGCGCTCGAACACCCCGAGTTGTTTGAACGCATCATCCTCGTCAACACCTTCCCGCACTTCCGCCAGCGCCTCAAGATTCACGCGGGCTGCGTCCTCTTCCGCGCCTTCTACCCGATGCTCAAGGCGCACAGGACGCGCGGCGCCCGCCACGTCCTCTTCAGCCCCGACGTGAGCGAAGAGGACCGGCGGCTCTTCCGCCAACACACGGCCGACGTGGGGCGCGAGGGCTACATCTCGCGCCTGCGCATCATCCGCGACACGGACCTGCGCCCGCGGCTCCGCGAGTTGCAGACGCCCGCGCTCGTCGTCGCGGGGACGGCCGACCGCTTCCTCGACAGCGAGAGGGCCGCGCGGCAGATGGCCTCGCTGCTCCCGCGCGCGCGCCTCAAGCTGCTCGAAGGGACGGGGCACGTCGCGCTCCTCTCGGGGCGCGTGCAGCGTGCGCGAGTGGCTCGGAGAGCTTGAAAACATTTGAGCCGCCGCGCCTTCAACGTTGGAACGAAGGCGCGCGGCGGGCGTGTAACCAAAGGCGCCCGGGCGTTTGTCGCGCACGGGCTTTATTTGCGAAGATGTCAGGCGGAGATGAGAAGGGGGCATTCTTTGGGTCGAGTTTCGAGGTTGAGGGTTTGGCTGGCGGCGGCGTGTGCGGCCGTGTCTCTCTGCGCGGCCGCGTCGGGGCAGGCCCGCACTGACGCCACGCAACGCGCCGCTCTCGCAGGCGCCCTACCGCGTCGGCGAGCGCCTGACCTACACGGTCGCCTTCTCGAACTTCCCCACCGCCGCCCACGTCGAGACGCAGGTCACCGGGCGCGGGCAGTTCTACGGGCGCGACGGCGTAGAGCTGCGCGCGCACGTCGAGACCATCGGCGTCGTCTCGGCCGCGCTCTACGCGCTCAACAACACCTACGCCACCTTCGTCGATTCCGCCACCGGACTTCCCTACCGCGCGCAGCAGTCCATCCGCCAGGGCGCGCGCGTGCAGGACGTGGCGCAGGACTACAACGCGCCGCTCGGCGCCTCCGCGCTCGCGCAGGGTCGTGACGTGGCCGTCACGGCCGGCACCTACGACTTCCTCTCGGCGCTCTACCGCCTGCGCGCGCTGCCGCTCGCGCAGGGCGCGACCTACACGCTCAGCGTCAAGCAGGGCGAGTCCGTCTACGACGCGGAGGTGAAGGTGACGGGGCGCGAGACGCTCAAGACCAACATCGGCTCCTCGAACACCGTCGTCGCGGAGGTGCGCGTGCGCGGCAACAAGGAGGCCGACGATTACCGCGTGCGCCTCTACTTCACAGACGACGAGCGGCACGTGCCCGTGCTCGTCAGCGCGCGCCACCGCGCGGGCGAGATTCGCGTCGAGCTGGCGAGCGCCGAGTTCGTCGGCGAGACGCAAGACCCCCTCGCCACGACGAACCCGACGCCCACGCCGACCGACCCCGGCATACGCCTCCCGCCCGGACAGTTGGCGGGCAACAACCCGCCCCGCGCGACACCGACGCCGGCCGCCACGCCGACGTCCGGCCCCACGCCCGTCAGCGCCCCCGGCCGACCTGCCCTTCAAGCCGGGCGAGCAGTTGAACTTCAACTTCTTCCTCGGGCCGAACGCGCAGCCCGCGGGCTCCGCCTCGTTCCTCGTGCGGCCGCGCGCGCGCTACTTCAACCGCGAGGGGCTGCTGCTGACGGCGAACCTCCAGACGGCCGGCGCCGCGCAGGCGCTCTTCCCCGTCAGCGACCAGTTCAACTCGTACGTGGACGCCTCGTCCGTGCTCCCGTTCCGCACGGAGCTGACTCTCGCGGAGGGCAAGCGGCGCGCGCGCTTCGTCGTCTCGGCCGACCAGCAGGGCGGCAGCGCGCTCTTCGAGGACGGGACGCGCGTCGAGGTGCCCTTCGGCACGCACGACCTCCTCTCGGTCTTCTACGCGCTGCGCTCCTTCGACCTCACGCCGGGCAAGCGCAACTCGGTCTCGCTGCTTCTCAACAAGCGCCCGCGCGTGCTCTTCATCACGGCGCTGCGCAACGCCCCCGTGCAGCTCGGCGGACAGAGCATCCCCGCGGTCGAGCTGGCCCTCGCGACGAGCGACCCCGACGGCGACAGCCTCGGGCTCCGCCTCTGGGTCAGCACGGACAAGCGCCGGCTGCCGCTGCGCCTCACGGCCGTCACCCCGCTCGGCCCCGTCCGCGCCGACCTCGCCATCATCCCGACGGCGCTCCAATAATAAGGACGCTCGCACACCCTGTCCAAAAAATCGGCCCAAGATGAAATTGAAATTTATTTTCAAGAGGAGTATATTCTTTGACGCGGCACACGGTACTTCGTGCCGCTTTAAGCTTGAATCCTTCGTCATCATCGGTACACGTTTATGAGTCTCGCCTACGCCGCATCCGGAGAGATTGGTGATTTGCCGAAGCGGGCCGAAGCGGCCGGGGCGGCCCTCTCGCTCGACGCGCTCGAAGCGGGCCGACACGCGCGTGTGACGGCCGTGCGGGGCTCGGGCGCGTTGGCGCGCCGCCTGATGGAGATGGGCGTCGTCCCCGGCGCGCCCGTCCGCGTCATCAAGGCCGCGCCGCTCGGCGACCCCCTCGAAGTCCGCGTGCGCGACTACCACCTTGCGCTCCGCCGCAGCGAGGCCCAGACCATTTCTGTAGTGATGAGTGATGAGTAATGAGTGACGGGTGAAAGCCGCTTGCCTTTCACCCGTCACTCATTACTCATCACTCATCACTTCTCTTATGTGCTAGTACTCCTCGAATCCCCTCCGCACGCGGGCGCGACCGCGGAACCGGGCGCCGGCGCTGAGGCCAGGCAGCTGGTCGTGGCGCTGGCCGGCAACCCGAACGCGGGCAAGACCAGCATCTTCAACGCGCTCACGGGCCTCCGCCAGAAGGTCGCCAACTACCCCGGCGTCACGGTCGAGCGTAAGGAGGGCTTGTGGGCGCTCGACGACCGAGCAGCCGCCCGCGCGCCTCGTAGACCTCCCCGGCCTCTACAGCCTCGACGCCACGTCAATCGACGAAGAGATCGCGCGCGACATCCTGACGGGTCGCATTGAGGGCGTGCCCGCGCCCGACGTGGTCGTGGCCGTCGTCGACGCGACCAACCTCGAACGTAATCTCTATCTCGTCACGCAACTCCTCGAAGCCGGCCGCCCGCTCGTCATCGCGCTCTCGATGGTTGATCTGGCCGAGCGCTCGAAGCTTGAGATTGACGCAGACAGGCTCTCAAGTTCGCTCGGCGTCCCGGTCATCCCCGTCACCGCGAAGTCGAAGCGCGGGCTCGAAGAGCTGGCGCGGGCGGTGCTCGACGCGGTCGGCTCGCAACCGCCGTGCGCCCTGTGGCGTCTGTCGCCGGAGGCCGAGGCGGAGGTCAGGCGGCTCTACGGCGCGGGCGCGGCGAGCCGCGAGGAGGCGCTGCGCGACCTCTACTCGGAAGAGCTTCCCGAAGACGCGGAGCGGCGCGAGGCGGTCGAGTCGGCGCGCGCGCGCCTCTCGGCCTCCGACCCGCAGTGGTGGCAGGAGCCTCTGACGGCGCGCTACCGCTGGATCGAGGAAGTCACGGCCGGGGCCGTGCGCGGCGCGAAGAACGAGCGCCCCAGTTCGACCGAGCGCATCGACCGCTTCGTCACGCACAGGTTCTTCGGGCCGGTGCTGCTGCTGCTCGTGATGGCCGTCGTCTTCCAGGCCATCTTCTCCTGGGCGACGCTGCCGATGGACTTGATCGACCGCGGGTTCGGCGCGCTCGGCGAGGTCGTTGCGCGCGCAGATGCCCGCGGGGCTTCTGACCGACCTCGTCGTGGACGGCGTCATCGCGGGCGTCGGAGGCGTGCTCGTCTTCCTGCCGCAGATTCTCCTGCTCTTCTTCTTCATCGCGCTGCTGGAAGACAGCGGCTACATGTCGCGCGCGGCGTTCCTCGTGGACAGGCTGATGCGGGGCGTGGGGCTGCACGGGAAGGCGTTCATGCCTCTGCTGTCGAGTTTCGCGTGCGCCATCCCCGGCATCATGGCGACGCGCACCATCGAGAACCCGAAGGACAGGCTGGCGACGATTCTCATCGCGCCCTTCATGTCGTGCTCGGCGCGTTTGCCCGTCTACACGCTGATGATCGCGGCCTTCTTCACGGACGTGCGGCTCTTCGGCTTCGTGCCCGTCGGCCGTGCCGATCATGCTCTCGATGTACCTGCTCGGGATCGTCGTCGCCATCGTCGTCGCGTGGATCTTGAAGCACACGATTCTGAAGTCGCCGCCGCCGCCGCTCGTGCTTGAGCTTCCGCCGTACCGCGTGCCGAACTTCCTGAACGTGCTGCACACGATGAAGTCGCGCTCGTGGCTCTTCGTCAAGCGCGCGGGCACGGTGATTCTGACCATCTCGATTCTGCTGTGGGCTTTGATGACCTTCCCGCGCTCTGAGGTGAAGCCCGTGCCCGACGCCGAGGAGGGCGCGGCCGTGCAGGCGATGCGCGAGACGGGGGTGGAGTCGAGGGGCGAGCCCGCGCCCCTGACGGCGAAGGCCGAGGGCGACACGGCGGACGAGGGCGCGCAGTTGCAGCAGAGCTACGCGGGAAGGCTCGGGCACGTGATCGAGCCTTTGATTGCGCCGCTCGGGTTCGACTGGAAGATGGGCATCGGGCTCGTCGCGTCGTTCGCCGCGCGCGAGACGATCGTCTCGACGCTGAGCATCGTCTACAACGTCGGCAAGGATTCGGACGCCGACTCGCCTTCGCTCATCGAGGCCGTGCGCAACGCGAAGCGGCCGGACGGCACCCCGGCGTGGACGCCGCTCGTCGCCGTCTCGATGATGGTCTTCTTCGTGCTCGCGTGCCAGTGCATGTCCACCATCGCGGTCGTGCGGCGCGAGACGAACTCGTGGCGCTGGCCGCTCTTCATGGTGGCCTACATGCTCGTCATCGCGTACGTCGCCTCGTTCGTCACGTACCAGGGCGGGAAGCTTGTTGGGGTTGAGTTAGAGGCGCTTTTGAGGTCTATGAATTTCGACTGGCAGACAATCGCGGTCGCGCTCATCATCGCCGGCGCGCTCCTCTACGTCGGGCGGCGGGCGCTGTTGCGACTGCGCTCGTTCGGGACGAACAAGAGCCGGCGGCTCGTGCGAGACCGGCTGCGGGACGTGCGGCGACGTGGACGCGCCGCTGCGACAGTCGAACGTGCTGGTTCAAGTCGGCAGGGCGAAGAAAAACTAACCGCCGGAGACACAAAGACACGGCCGGTTGAGTAATCTCAACCGGCCGTGTCTTTGTGTCTCCGGCGGTTAATCTCTTTTTCAGGAGGCGGACTTGCGCGCGTGGCGGGGGGCGTCGGCGGCGCGTTCGAGGCAGGCGTGCGAGCAGTAGGTCGCGCCGCCGCGCAGAGAGACGGCGCGCGAGGCGGGCATCCACGTCCCGCAGGCGGCGCAGCGTCGGAGCTTCTCGTTAGCGGCCTTCTTCGGGCTCGCCTGTTGCGGGACGCCGGCCGGCACGCCGCGCCCGCGCGCATCCGGTTGACCTCGCGCATAGACGCCGAGGAAGCGGCGCAGGCCGCGGATGTACGGGCGCAGCCGCCAGTAGACGAGAAAAGCCACGACCGCGAACAGGGTCAGGACGATGAGGTACTTCACTACTTCTCCTTCGCGGCGTTCCTCTTCTGTTCGAGCTGCGCGCGCAGGCCGGGCAGCTCCGTGTTGGAGGGGTTCACCTTCTCCAACTCTTCGAGCCGGCGCGCGGCCTCTTCGAGTCCGCCCGTCTCGATGAGCGCGGCCGCGAGGCTCTGGAGCGCTAGCTCCTGCCGCGGGTCTGACTGGAGCGCGCGGCGGTACTCGGCGACGGCGCGCTGCGGGTTCGGCGGCTTGTCGAAGAAGTACGTGCGCCCGAGGTTGGTGCGCACCTGCGCGTCGCCGGGCTGCGAGGCCAGCGCCGCCTCGTAGAACTTGCGCGCCTCGCCGAGCGGCGCGGCGTCGCCGTCGCGGCTCGCGAGGAGGAAGTGCGCGTCGCCGGCGATGACCGTCGTGCGGTAGTTCTTCGGGTCGAGCGCGTGCGCGCGCTTCAGGATGCGCGCGACCTCGGGGAGTATCTGCGCGTTCCCCTTCTCCCACGCGTAGAAGTAGAGCGCCTGCCCCACCTTGTTCTGTATCTCGACGTTGGAAGGGTCTGCGTCGGCCTGCTTGACGGCGTTGCCCAACTGCTCGTCGGTGAGCGTCGGGAACGAGCCGTCACCGCCGCCGGGGGCGGAAGCCTGTTGCGCCTTGCCCGTAGAAGAATCGCCTCCCTGCGCGACCTCGCGCCCCGCGCGCGCGGCCGCAAGCTCTCCGCGCAGCTTCAACTGCTCCTCGCGGTTGATGCCGTTGGCGAGGAAGAAGCCGGCGAGGAAACCCGAGCACGACTCCGAGGACGCCGACGACGAGAGCTCTTTTGTTCGGGGAAGGGTTATCCGGCATCGCTGGCAATCTAGCTTTCGACGCCGAAGTTTAGCAGAAAGGCACGCGAAGGCGACGGCCGCCCAAGGAAAGACAGAAGCCCCGGAGCCGCCGCCGGGGGTTGCGGCGACTCAGGGGCTTGTCTGCTGTTCTTGCGTCCGGGCTTATTCCTCGCCGCCGCCGCCCTGCGGGCCTTTGTAGGGGAGGTCGTCGCGGCGGCGTCGCGGCAGGGGGTCTGTGTCGCGGCGCCGCGGGAGTTGGCCCGGCGCGCGGCGCTCGACGAAGTTCGGCGGCAGGCGCGGGCCTTTGACCGCCTCTTCGAGGATGCGCGTGATCTCCTGCGAGAGCGTGCGGTGCTCGCTCGTGGCGCGCTGCTGGAGCGCGCGCTTCAGTTCCGCGGGAACGTAAGCGCCGATGAAGACGCCTTTACGGTTCGCCATTCTCGGGTTCTCCTGTCGCCTGTGAGACTGAACGTAGTCTCGTGAGGCTTGGGGTATCGGGTTCCGAGGTGAAAGAACTTGGATGTCCGCGGATTCGAGAACAGGTCTGTAAGCCGAATTCTGTCCACCGTGACCCGCGGACGATTCACGGATGGGCGATCATTCCTCTAGGCCGTACGTTGCCGGACGGCTCAAGCGACCTACCCGGAGGCGTGGCGCGCTCTCGGAAAGAGCGCGCATTCGGACGGGCCGCCCTTTGCCCGCCTCCCTATTTGGTCTTGCACCGCGAGGAGTTTGCCTGGCCGCGCCTGTCACCAGACGCGCCGGTGCGCTCTTACTTTAAGCCCGTGAGGGCCGCACCGTTTCACCCATCACCCGCTGCCGAGATCCCCGAAGGAGTCGGCCCGCTGGCTGGTCTCTTCTCTGTTGCACTTGTCGTCGCACGGACGGCCTCGGACTACTCTCGCAGCCTTCGACCGGCCGGCGCCCCGCCGTTAGCGGGCTCGCTGCCCTTCGGTGTTCGGACTTTCCTCTCCCGCGCCCCTCGCGGGGCTCGGCAGCGACCGCCCGACCTGTTCTCGAATCCGCGGCGCGGATTATAGCAAAGCACCGTTGAACACGTACAGTCCTAAGGCGTCTTCCGTTAAAACTTTGATGAATTGCGCCGCAAAAAAATTGCAGCGCGGGCGATTCCCTTTCAGCCGAAGTATTTGAAGCCGACGCGCAGGTTGTGGAGCGCGCCCGCCGGGACGGAGGAGATCATCACCCAAGTCATCAGGGAGTGACTGAGGCCGACGGCGAGGATGTTCGGCGCACGCTGGTAGACGTAGGCCCAGAGCAGCCCGCCCGCGAGGGTCGCGAACGTCAGCCAAAGGTTCGGCAGGTGGAAGAGCGCGAAGAGGAGCCCGACCAGCAGCACGCTCAAAGCCCCGCGCCCGAGGGCGACTTGCGCGCGCCGGTTGATGAACCCCTGGAGCGCGTACTGCTGAAGCACACCCCAGACGAGGCTCAGGCCGGGCACTCCCAGAATCGACTGGCCGCCCTCCCAGCGACCGAAGTCGAGCGTGCCCGCGTACCAGCCCAAGCCGACGAGCAGCGCCGAGACGGCGAGCATCGGCGGCAGAAGCAGACGCGCCGCCTCGCCGAAGTTGTCGAGGCGCCAGCCGATCTCACGCGCCGACTCTCCGCGCACGCGGTGCGAGAGCAGCATGAGCGCGACGGCCGTCGTCACCGGAATCAGAAGCAGCAGCCGCCCGCGCCCCGCGAGCGTGCCCACGACCCACTCGGCGGCGAGCGCAGACGTGGCAGCCGCCACGATCTCCCAAGCGGCGAGCGCGCGGTCTTCGGTCTTGATGCTCTCGGTCATTTCAAACGATGAAGCCGCGCGGGTCGCCTATCTGCTGAAGCGTGCGGCGCGCACCATCGCGCCCCTCACGGACGGCGTAGACGCGCGCCTCGTACTCGCCGTAACGCGGCGCCCCGAAATCGAAGACGAAGACCGCGACGCTCGCCTTCGACGGCGTTGCGCGTCCGGCGCGGGCTCACCCGCAACCGTGGCGGCGGCGAACCTGCCGTTAAGGAAGAGCTGCACCTCGACGGGCGCGCCCGGCCGTTCGAGGTCAACGACCCACCCGCTCGCGCGCAGCCCGTCGGCCTGTTCGAGCTCGCCGTCGAAGCCGCGCCCGAACGTGACGGCGTGCGTGTAGAGCGCGAGCCCGCAGACGAAGAGGAGGTCGAGCGCGAGCTTGGCGGCGATGAGTTTGACGAGCCGCCCGCGCACGTCGAAACGCGTGACGCTCCCACGCCCGCCGCAAAAGGAACACGGAGGCCGGACGCATCCGTCCCGGCCTCCGTGTCTGTCCGCACGCGCGCGGCGGC
The DNA here is from genome assembly GCA_963726735.1 of uncultured Acidobacteriota bacterium. GTDB lineage: Bacteria > Acidobacteriota > Blastocatellia > Pyrinomonadales > Pyrinomonadaceae > QHXN01. The sequence continues at coordinate 2,383,128 of CAVSDM010000007.1, read as the reverse complement.
GTCGCTCATTGCCCGCGGTACGCGTTCGCGTTCGAGTCCTGATAGGTGAGCGTGTGGCGCGGCGTGATGACCGCGTCGGCGGCGAGGTTCTGCCGCAGGCGCACGGTCACCTGCAAGACCTGCGTGTCGCCCGGCGCAAGCTCCGCCACGCGCCAGACGAGGCCGCGACCGCCGCCCGCCGAGGTCCCCGAGCGTCAGCTCCGGCGCCGACGAGACGAACTCCAGAGCCTCGGGCAACTGCTCCGTCACGACCAGACTCTTCGCGAGGCCGCCGCCGTCGTTGACGAGCACGAGGCGGTAGAAGAGCGTGTCGCCCGGCCTGACCTCCGTGTTCGGCAGCTCCGCGCGCACGCGCACGCGCGGCGTCGCGACCGTGAGCACGGTCGAGTCCTCGCCCGCGATGCGGCCCGAGGCGCCCATGGCGCGCGTGACGAGGTTGTAAGCGAACTGCGTACGGTCGGGCGTCGGGCGCGGGATGTCCACGCCGAGCAGGACGGGGTACTGGCCGCCGCGCGGGTCGAGCGCCGCGGTCTGCGTGACGGCGGGCTCGTCCGTCTGGTGGCGGCCGTCGCCGTTCAGGTCGGCGTAGACGGTCGCCTGCGGCGCGCCCGGCGCGACGATGCGCAGCTCGAAGCTCTCGGGGTAGTTCGAGGGGTTGCGGACGATGAAGGGGACGTACATCGTGTCGCCCGGCGTCGCCGTCAGGCCCTTCGAGACGGCCTCGACGCGCGCGCCCGCGACGCGCCCGACCGAGATGGCCGGCCCGTCGAAGTTCGACGGGATGAAGAGGCTCTGCGTGCGCATCGTGCCGCGGCCGACCGGCTTGTTCGAGCCGGCGAGCGCCTCGCCCACGGCGCGCAGCGTGACGGTTATCTCGCGGTTGTCGCGCGACTCAAGGTCGCCCAGAGACCAGATCGCCGTGCGCGAAGGGCGGTCGTAGGAGATCGGCGAGGGCGTCGCGTTCACCAGCTCGAAGTCTGGGTTGAAGACGAAGTCGGCGCGCGTCTGGCGCGCGGTGGCGCTGCCCGCGTTGCGCACGCTGATGCGCTGCGTGAAGGTGTCGCCGGGCTGGACGGTCTCCTGCAAGGCGTTCGAGGCCGCGGCGAGCGCGGCGGCGACGACCGTCAGCGACGCGTCGGTCACCTTCGTCACGCTCGCGTCGGCCTGCGAGGCGGCGCGGACGAGGAAGCGCTGCTGCTGGTTGTCGGGCGCGTTCTCGGGCACGCGCGCGTTGAGCATGATTTCGAGCGTCGCGCCGCGCTGCATCTGCGGCGTGACGAAGACGGGCAACCCAACGTCCGTGCCGCTCTGGCTGAAGGAGGGCTGGTACTCCGCGGGCAGGTCTGTCTCAAGCCTGAACTGGTCCTCCTTGTTGCCCGCGTTGGTGATGACGAGCGGCAGTTGGATCGTCTGCCCGGGCTGCGCGGCGAGCGCCGAGCGCCGGAGCGCGAGCTGTAAGTCGGGCACCTGCCTGACCGTGATGCTGAAGCCGCCGCCCGTCTGGCCGTCGCCGCTCGGTATTACGGCCGCGGTCTCGACGGGGCGCGGCGCGGGCGTCGGGGTCACGGCCGGAAGCGGCGTCGGCGTGACGGCGGGCGTCGTGCGCGTCGGGGTCGGGACGGAGGCCGTCTCCGTCCGGCTCGGCCTGCGCACGGGCGTCGGCTGCGGAGTCGGCGTCGCGACGGGCTGCGTGTTGGCGGCGGGCGCGGCGGCGTTGCCGCGCGCGTTACGGTTGCGACGGCTCGCGGCGGTGCGCGGGCGCTCGGCTTCGCCGCCGCCGCGGACGGAGAGTTCGGGGACGGCGGGCGTCGTGCGCGTCGCGGCGACCTCGGTCGGCGTCGGGCGCGGGGTGGCGCGCGGGCGCGCGGGCGTCGGCGTCGGCGTGGCGCGAGCCACCTGGGTCGCGGGCGTGGCGCGCGGCGTCGGCGCCGAGGCGGCCGGCGCGGGACGCGTGGCCGCCTCGGCGCGCGCCGTCTGAAGTTCGGTCTCGTAGATGTCGGAGAAGGGCGTGTCCTTGATGGTGCGCAGGCGCTCGGCGACCTCGGCGGCCTCGGGGAACTTGCCAAGCTCGATGTAGGAACGGCCGAGCCAGAGCAGCATCAGGTCGGCGATGAAGCTGTCGGGGTGCCCCTTCAGAAAGTCACGGAAGACGGCCGCCGCCTGTTCGTACTGCGCCTTGGCGAAGAGCGCGCGCCCGCGGTTGAAGGTCTCCTGTTCGGCCGCCGAGGGGGCGTCGTCCTGCTGCGACGCGGGGGGCGTCGCGGCGAAGGCGGCCGCGTTGGCGAAGGGGGACAGGACGAGCGCGGCGGCGAGCGCGGCCGCGCCGATACGATTCCACTTACTCAAAGTTATGTTCCTCCGACGGGCAGGTGCGAGTCTAAACGAGTCGAGTCGAACGATCCGGCGCGTACGCGAGAGACGCACATGCGTCGCGCTCTCTGGATGAAAATTTTCTGTCGGGCCGCGCAGGATAATACAGCGCGCGGGCGCGGCGGACAAGGCGCTCGAAGGCGTGAAAGAGCGGCTGCAACAAAGCGGCGGCCCCGCCGGCGGGGGCCGCCCTCATTTCTTCTTGACGGGCGCGGACGAGACCTCGATGCGGTCGCCGGACTGGAGCAGCGGGTCGGGCACGACGCCGTTCTCTATCTCGTTCAGGTTGTACTCGGTCGGCGAGAGGCGGCCGTCGGCGCCCGCGCGCAGCACGCGCACGCGCGCGGCCGCCGCCTTCGTCGCGCCGCCCGAAGCGAGCAGGGCCTGCGTCAGGGTGATGCCGTAGTGGAAGTCCTTCTGCCCGGGCGCGCCCACCTCGCCGCCGACGTAGAAGAACTCGGGCGGGCGGACGGTGAGCGTGATAACGTCGCCCGACTGCACGAGCGTGTTGAGGCCGGCGGCGTCGTTGAGGTCAACGTTGACGACCTTGCCCGTCGAGTGCGAGATGATGACGGCGCGTCCGGCCTCGGGCTTGGGCTGCGCCTCGGCGACGACGACGTAGAGCGGGATGGCCTCGCGCCTCAGAATCTTCGTGCCGGGGTCGCTGACGAGCCCGCTGACGAGGACGGCGTGGCTCGCGTACTCGCGGACGCTGACGCGCACCTGCGGCTTCTCGTAGACGCCGCGGTGCCGGAACTCGGCGACGAGCTGCGCGGCCAGCTCGTCGGTCGTCATGCCCGCGACCGTCAGAGGGTCTTTGAGCAGCGGGTAGTCGAGCACGCCGCCCGCGACGACCGAGTAGAGCGTGTTCTGCCGCGGGTCCTGCGCGTTGAGCAGGCGTATGTCGAGCACGTCGCCGATGCCGATGCGGTAGATGCTGTGCGGGCGAGACGGCGGGCGTCGGGGCCGCGGCCGCGGGGGAAGCGTTCGCGGGGCGCGCGACGGAAGGAGGCCGCCGTCGGGTTGTTCGGCTGCGTCGCGGGCGAAGTCACCTTGCCCGTCTCGTTCGCGCCTTCGGCACCGGTGAGGTCTTGACGGGCGCGCCGACGGGGAGGCCGGGCTCGTCGGACTTCGGCGGGCGCGTCGCTGGTCGATGCAGGGTTGGCGTTGACTGTGGGCGCGACCGTGGAGCGCCGTCGTGTTCGCGAGCCGCGCGCGGCTTCTGCTTCGCCGACTCGCGGCTCGCGACCTCTTCGAGTCGCGGGCGCGGAAGGCTTCTTCTCATCCTTCTTCGGCTTGGGCCGGGCGGGCGCTTCCGCCGCCGACCTCGTCCGCGGCCGGGCCGACGCGGACGCCGGCCTGTGCGTGCGCGACGAGCGCGTGCCGCGCCGCAGAGGGCGAGCGCGACGGCCGCGGCGTAAAAGAACTTCTTCATACGGGCACTCTTTCTTGCTCGTCCGTCGGCGCCGCCGCGTCCGCCGGGCACGGCGGCTACGGAAGCGACATCAGACAGACTCTTCCCCTTGTTCGTTAGAGGGCCGCCCGGCGGCGGTTCGTGGGCAATGAACGCCCCGGCGTCCCTCACCTTGCATAAACTGCTAAAGCGACCCGCGTTCGCAGATAAATGACCCTCCCGCCGGTCTGTCTCGCAAAGCTTTCGGTTGCGCGTGTGTTCGTATCGGGCGTCGGGTGAAGGGTCGGGAAATGGTCAAAGACTCGGGCCGTCTGCCCGTGTGTCGATTCTACCCTTTGGTTTTCGGGGGTGGCAAGATTTCTTTGCGGAAAAAGATTCGGCCAGCGCCCGCCGAGCCGCACGCGCACCAGCTCCTCGACCTCGTCGGCGGTCGCGCATTCCAGACACTCGCAGCGCGACCCGCTCCGCCTCTTCCAGCTCAAGCCCCGCGACGGTGCGCCGCACGCGCGGGATGGACGTCGGCGCCATGCTCAGCTCGCGCGCGCCCAGACCCAGCAGCATGGCCGCGTAGGCGGGCGACGCCGCCATCTCGCCGCAGACGACGGAGCGGATGCCGGCGCGCGCGCGGCGGCTTCGAGCGCGCGCGCGATGCAGATCAAGACCGCCGGGTGGAGCGAGCGGAACCAGTCCGGCCACCTCGTCGTTGCCACGGTCCACGGCGAGCGTGTACTGCACGAGGTCGTTCGTGCCGAGGCTGAAGAAGTCCACCTCGCGCGCGAGCTTCTCGGCGACGAGCACGGCCGAAGGCACCTCGATCATCGCGCCGACGCGCACCGCGCCCACGTCCTTCCCTTCCGCGCCGAGCCGCGCCCGCTCGTCCTCGATGACTGCGCGCGCGCGCCGCACGTCCGTCACGTCGGAGACCATCGGGATGCACGAGGTCAATCGCGCCCGCGCGCGGCGGCGCGCAGGACGGCGCGCGCCTGCGTCCGCAGAATGCTCCGGGCGTTGCAGGCAGAAGCGGATGGCGCGCAGGCCGAGCGCGGGGTTGCGCTCCTCGCCCGCGTCCGCGCGCGACGCCCGACAGCTTGTCGCCGCCCATGTCGAAGAGCCGCACGGTCACGCCCGTCCTCGCCCGCGATGCGCGCCAGCTCCTCGTAAGCCTCGCACTGCTCGTCCTCGTTCGGCATCGAGCCGCGGTGCGACAGCAGGAACTCCGAGCGGAAGAGGCCGATGCCGTGCGCGCCGTAGCGGTTCACCCACTCGTACTCGACGGGCAGCTCGACGTTGGCGCGCAGCGTGACCTCGACGCCGTCGCGCGTCCTGAGCGGCGCGCGCAGCTCCTCGGCCGACGCGGCGCGCGCGCGACGGCGACGCCTTCGCGGCGCGCCGCTCGTCGGCGTAGCGTTCGAGCGTCTCGGGCGTCGGGTGCAGCATGACCTCGCCGCGGCCGCGCGTCGATGACGATCTGCGTCGCCCGTGCGCGCCGCGCGGTAGAAGTCGCGCAGGCCGACGACGGCCGGAATCCCCAGGCCGCGCGCGATGATGGCCGTGTGCGAAGTCCAGCCGCCCACGTCCGTGGCGAACGCCTTGATGTGCGTGAAGTCGAGTTCGGCGAGCGTCGAGGGCATCAGCTCTTCGGCGACGACGACGGCGTCCTCGGTCAGGCGGCGGCCGAGCATGCTCTCGCCGCGAGAGCGCGACGAGCAGGCGGCGCGTCACGTCCTCGATGTCGGAGCTGCGCTCGCGCAGGTAGTCGTCCTTGATCTCGTCGTAGACGGCGAGGATGCGGTCGGTCACGACCTTGACGGCCCACTCGCTGTTGACGCTGCTCGGCGCGGATGACGGCCTCCACGTCGCTCGTTGAGCTTGCGGTCTTCGAGCATGAGGAGGTGCGCGTCGAAGATGTAGGCGTGCTCCTCGCCGAGCGTGCGCGCGGCGCGCTTCTTCAGGGCGAGTAGCTGCCGGCGCGCGAGGCGCACGGCCGCGTTGTAGCGCCGCACCTCGCGCTCGACCTCCGCCGGCGTCGAGCGTGACGCGGTAGATGCTGTGGCGCCCGCCGCTGTGGATGCGCAGCACGCGCCCCGAGACCGCCCCGTCCGAGACGGCCACGCCGCCCCAGCGCCGCTCACTCTTGTCCCTCTTACTGCTCACTCTTCAGCTTCCCCGAACCCGCCGCCGATGAGCTGGCACAAGGCGTCGAGCGCCTCCCGCTCGTCCGGCCCCTCGGCCGTGATCTGCAACTCCGTGCCGCGCGCGGCCGCCAGCATCAACACGCTCAGGATGGACTTCGCGTCGGCCACGCGCCGCGGTCGGCGCGGACGAGCCTGACGGTCGCGCGGAAGGCCGTCGCCGCGCGCACGAGCTTCGCCGCGGCGCGCGCGTGCAGGCCCAGACGGTTGACGATGGTGACCTCGCACTCGACCAACGGCGCGCCCCCTTCACTGCACCTTGAACTTACCTCAGCCCTTGCGCCCGCCGCCCGCGAGCAGCTCGCCCGCGAGGTAGATGCCCTGCCGCCCCTGGTCGCGCACGAGGCGCGCGACCTCTTCGAGCGGGACGCCCGGCTCCAGTCCCGCGAGCTTGATGACCATCGGCAGGTTGACGCCCGTCACCACCTCGACCTCGCCCTGCTGGAGGAACATCGAGGCGATGTTGGTCGGCGTCCCCCCGAACATGTCGGTCATCAGCAGCACGCCGCCGCCCTCCGAGACGCGCTCGACGGCGCGGCGGATCTCGTTCTTGGCCGCCTCCACGTCGTCGTGCCAGCCGATGGAGACGGCCGTGATGTGCTTGAAGTGGCCGATGATGGTCTCGGCCGCCGACAGCAGCTCGTTCGCGACCTGCCCGTGCGACACGATGACGCCCGGCCACGCGCCCCGCCGCGCCTTCCTCTTTAGCTTTGTCAGACATCACTCGACTCCGTTCTCACTTACCGCCGCGTCTGCTGCTTCTTCGTCTTGCCCACGTCGCGGTGGACGGCCGTGGCGTCGTAGCCGCCGCGGCGGAGGTGGCGCGCGATCGCAGTTGGCCACCATCACCGAGCGGTGGCGGCCGCCCGTGCAGCCGATGCCGATGGTGACGTAGGACTTGCCCTCGCGCCGGTAGAGCGGGAGCAGGTAGTCGATCAGCTCGGTGAAGCGCCGCAGCGTCTCGCGCACCTCGTCGCTCGCCTTGAGGAAGCGGACGACGCGCGGGTCGTGCCCCGAGAGGTCGCGCAGCTCGGGCACGAAATGCGGGTTCGGCAGGTGGCGCACGTCGAAGAGCAGGTCAACGTCGTGCGGCGCGCCGTGCTTGTAGCCGAAGCTGTAGACCTGCACGCGCATCGTCGCGCCGCCGCTCGTCGGAGCCGAAGCGCTCGATGAGCAGGCGGCGGAGCGTGTGGACGGTGTGCTCGGAGGTGTCGATGACCTGGTCGGCGAGCGCGCGCATCTCGGACATCGCGCCGCGCTCGCTGCGGATGGATTCGAGCAGGCCGTCGCCCGACTCGGCCGGGTGCGGCCGCCGCGTCTCGCTGAAGCGGCGCACGAGCACCTCGTCCGACGCCTCGAAGAAGAGGACGAAGACGCGCAGCCCCGAGGCGCGCAGCTCGCGCAGGCGCTCGGGGAACTCGCTCAGGAATCGCCCCTCGCGGATGTCTACGACGAGCGCGGCGCGCTCGATGTGCGGGCGGTTGTGGTCTTCGGGCTGCACGAGCCGCGCGAAGGTCGGCATGAGCGTCAGCGGCAGGTTGTCCACGCAGAAGTAGCCGAGGTCTTCGAACGCGTTCGTCGCCGAAGACATCCCCGAGCCGCTCAGGCCCGTGATGATGACCACGTCGGGCGCGCCCGCCGCCGACGCCGCGCCGACGCCGCCCTCGCCTGCGTGCCCCTTCTCAGACATCCCCCTCCTCTTCGCGCCGCAGACTCGCGTCGTGCCGCGCGACGAAATTCTCGGCCGCATTGTAACCGCGCAGGCGCATGAGGTGTACGCGCACCGCCGTCTCGACGAGCGTCGCGAGGTTGCGGCCGGGGCTCACGGGCAGGACGAAGTAGGGGACGGCGACGCCGAGGATGTCCAACGTCCGCTCTTCGAGGCCGAGCCGGTCAACCTCGGTCGCGTCCTCCCAACGTTCGAGCCTGATGTTCAGACCCAACTGCTTCGGCCCGCTGACGGCCGAGACGCCGAACAGCTCGCGGATGTTGAGGATGCCGAGGCCGCGAATCTCCATGTGCTCGCGCAGGAGGTCGGGCGCGCCGCCCATGAGCAGACCGGGGCGGCGCCGGCGTATCTCGACGAGGTCGTCGGCGACGAGCTGGTGCCCGCGCATGATGAGGTCGAGCGCGCACTCGCTCTTGCCCACGCCCGACTTGCCCTCGATGAGCACGCCGAGGCCGTAGAGGTCGAGCAGCACGCCGTGGCGCAGTCTCGCGCGGCGCGAGCGCCTCTTCGAGGTACTCGGTGACGGCGGTGATGGCCGTCGAGCTGACGAGCGGGTCTGGATGAGCGGGAGCGACGGCCGCGTCGCACGCCTCGACCAGCTCGGCGGGCGGCAGCAGTCCTTTGGTGACGAGGACGCAGGAGATTTTTTCGAGCTCAAGTCGGGCGACGGCCGCGCGCCGCTCGCTCGGCCGAGAGCTGCCCGAGGAACTGCAACTCGCTCTGCCCGACGATCTGCACGCGCCCCTCGTGGACGTAGTGCGGGAAGCCCGCGAGCGCGAGCCCGAGCTTCTGGATGCGCGGCGTGTCGAGCCGGCGCGACGCGGCGCCGCGCTCGCCCGCGATGAAGACGAGCGGCAACGCCTCCGGCGCGCGCGCGACGAACTCGCCGACCGTGATCGTGGGGCTCTCGCCGTTGGGGGGTCGCGTTCGTCATCGGTTAAAAGGACGAAGGATGAAAGGAACGCCGGACCGCCGTCCCCTTCATCCTTCAACCTGCCGACGTCATCTCTGCGAATCATTCAGGGCTGGATGAGCCCGTAGTTGCCGTCCTTGCGCTTGTAGAGCACGCTCAGGCGGTCGGTGTCGGAGTCGCGGAAGACGACGAACTGGTCGCCGTCCTCGGCGAGCGACATGACGGCCTCCTCGGCCGTCATCGGCTTCACCTTGTAGCGGCGCGCCGCGATGATGCGCCCCGCGCGGCGCTCCGGCTCCGCGTTCTCCGACGCGGCCGTCTTCCAGTGTCCGGCTGCGGCGCGACGGCCGAGAGGGGCGTGGCGTCCTGCTTGCGCTCGATGATCTTCTTCTTGAGCTTGAGCGCCTGCTTCTCGATCTTGTCGATGCAGCGCGTGAGCGCCTGGTACATGTCGGCGTTGGTGTCCTTGGCCGTGAGCGTGTGCTCGCGCCAGTGGAGCAGAATCTCGGCGATGTGCCGGTTCTTGACCACGTCGATGATGACGTGGGCGCGCGCGGTGCGTCGCGTTCCCGAACAGGTTGCCCGACCTTCCCGAAGTGCTCCTCGACGTGCGCGCGCAGCGCGGGCGTAACGTCGATGTGTCGCCCCGTGTACTCGAAATCCATACGTGACCTTTCCGCCCGCGCCTGCCCCCGAGGCGGACGGGGGCTTGCGTTCGCTCCCGCCCCGCCGCGCGGGCCTTGCCTGATTGTGTACTGCTAAACTCCGGATGCCGGAGTCAGTGAGATGTGGTGATAACTGACATCCGACATCTGACACTCTTCCTCACACGACCGCTTTGCGCTCGCGCGAGCCAGGGATCGACATCTGGTCGCGGTACTTCGCCACCGTGCGGCGCGACAGCTTGATGCCCTCCTTGGCGAGAATCTTGACGACCTGGTCGTCCGTGATCGGGTTGTGCGAGTCCTCTTCCTCGATGAGCTTCTTGATCCGGAGCTTGATGATGCGGGTCGAGACCTCCTCGCCCTCCTCGTTCATCATGCCCTCGGTGAAGAAGCGGCGCAGCTCGATGACGCCCTGCGGCGTGTGCGCGTACTTGCGGTTGACGACGCGCGAGATGGTCGAGAGGTGCATCCCCGTGTCCTCGGCCACGTCCTTGAGCATCATCGGCTTGATGAACTGCACGCCCTTGTCGAGGAACTCGCTGCTGGCGTGCGGACGATGCACTCGACGACGCGGTAGATGGTCTGCCGCCGGTGCTCGATGTTGCGCAGAAGGTCGACGGCCGAGCGCATCTTCTCCTTGATGAAGTCGCTTCGTCTCCTTCGTCGTCCCGTCGCGGCTGAGCATGTGCTGCATGTCGCGGCTGATGCGCAGGCGCGGGCCGCCGTCGTCGGCGAAGTAGATTTCGTAAACGTCGTCAACCTTCTCGATGAAGACTTCGGGCGCGATGAGGATCGGCTCCTCGGAGGAGTAGCGGCGGCCCGGATACGGGTCGAGCTTGCGTATGTGCTGAAGCTCCTCGACCAGTTCGATGACCTCGACGCCCATCTGCTTGGCGAGGTTCGGCAGCTTGTGCTGCTGCAACTCCGAGAGCGGGTGCTCGCCGATGAGCCGCGGCGGCGAGACACCGCTCCGCGCCGCGCGGGCAGGCGTCGTCGCCGAGCACTTCGAGCTGAACGAGCAGACACTCGCGCGCGTCGCGCGCGCCGCAGCCGACGGGGTCGAGTTGCAGGACGAGCTGTCGCGCCTCCTCGACGCGCTCGGCGGCTGCAGCCCGAGAGGCGCGCCACCTCCTCGTTGGTCGCGTTGAGGCGGCCGTCGCCGTCGAGGTTGCCGATGACGCACTCGCAGACGGAGACGAGGTCTTCGGCGCACCTGCGTCATGTGGAGCTGCCACTCCAGGTGCTCGGAGAGCGAGGGCGGCGCGCGTCAGGAACTGCTCGAAGGTCGGCGCGTCCTCCTTGTACTCGTACTCCTGCGTCTTGTAGCCGGGGTCGAGGTAGTCCTGAAACTCGCGCCCGAAGTCGATCTCCTCGAAGGCGTCGCCGTTGCTCTCGCCCGGCTCGGCCACGTCGCCGAACTCGTCGGGGCGCGTGGCCGCTCGAACGTCTCGCCGGCCTCGAACGTCTCGGGCGCGTCGAAGCCCTCGGCGCCGCCGCCGCGTCGCCCGCGCCGTTGCCCGAGGCGCCGTTGAGCGAGTCGGGCGCGGCCGGCTCTCGACGAGGGCGCGTCGTCGTGCGAGCCGGCGAGCTGGTCGAGAATCTCCTTCTCCAGCTCGCGCTTCTCGTCCTGCGACTGCACCTCTTCGAGGATGGGGTTCTCGAGGAGCTGCTGCTGGATAAGGTCCGTCAACTCCAGCGAGGTCATTTGCAGCATCTCGATGCGCTGGCGCAACTGCGGCGTCAGGACGAGTCGCTGCGAAAGATTGGTGGTGAGCTTGACCGACATGTATGCTACCGGAATACTGACGTCTTAAATTATCGGGTATTTGGTTTCAAGAAACCGTCACGCGGTTCGGGAGAGATTATAACCGAAATCAGTAGTCAGTATCAGTAGTCGGCAGAAAACTTTCGCCGTCCGGACGGCGTCGCGACGACCGCGCACGACCACTGCTCGCTCCGACAATTTTCACATTCTGAACTTTTCGCCGAGGTAGAGGCGGCGCACCTCCGCGTCTTCGGTCAGTTCCAGCGGCGCGCCCGAGCGGAAGATGCGGCCGTCGGCCATGATGTAGGCGCGGTCGGTGACGCCGAGCGTCTCGCGGACGTTGTGGTCGGTGATGAGGATGCCGATGCCGCGCCGGCGCAGGTAGAGGATCATCTGCTGGATGTCGTCCACGGCCTTCGGGTCGATGCCGGCGAAGGGCTCGTCGAGGAGGATGAACTGCGGCTCGGTGGCGAGCGCGCGCGCGATCTCCGTCCGGCGGCGCTCGCCGCCCGAGAGCGCGTCGCGCGCGCGTGTTGCGCACGTGCTGGATGCCGAACTCCGTCGAGCAGCTCTTCCAGACGCTTGAGGCGCTCGGCGCGCCTGAGGCCCATCGTCTCCAGCACGGCGAGGATGTTCTCGGCGGCCGTCATGCGCCGGAAGACCGACGGCTCCTGCGGCAGGTAGCCGACGCCGAGGCGCGCGCGCAGGTACATCGGCAGCTTCGTGATGTCGCGGCCCGCCAGCGTGATGCGCCCGGCGTTCGGCGCGCTCAAGCCCGATGATCATGTAGAAGGTCGTCGTCTTCCCCGCCCCGTTCGCGCCGAGCAGCCCCACGACCTCGCCCGGCTCGACGTGCAGGCTCACGCCGTCCACCACGCGCCGCCGCCCGTAGGTCTTCACGAGGTCGGACGCCGCCAGCGCCGCGGCCGAAGCCACCCGCCGGTCGCGCGCCTCGCGCCCGCCCGCCGCCGCCGCCTCGCCCCTCGCCTCGATGATCTCCTCAGTCGCCATTTCAGAAAGTGATAAGTGATGCGTGATAAGTGATAAGAACATGCCAGGCGCCGTCTCTTACTCTCATCACTTATCGCTCATCACTTATCACTGCTTCTTAATCTTGTGCGTCGTGCGGACGCGCCCCGTGGACTGCGGCGAGGGGCCGCGCGTCGCTGACGACGCGGTCCTCGCGGAGGTAGACGGTCAGCCGCTTGCTCTCGGACGTGCCCTTCTCGGCGTCCTCGACGCGCGCGGGGTTGCCGGTGAGCACGACCGTCCTCGTCGGCGGCCGTGTACTCGCCGCAGTCGCCCGTGCCGCGCCGGCCGGGCTGCGTGACGACGACGCTGCGCTGCGAGACGGTGCGCTCGACCTCGTAGGTCTCCTTCATCAGGTACACGTCCGAGACCTCGCTCGTGATGCGCTCGCGTGCCCTGCCGGATGTCCACGTCGCCCGCGTAGTGGAGCAGGCGCTCGGCGTCGCTGTAGGTCATCGAGCGCGAGGTGGCGAAGACGGGGACGACCGTGCGCTCGCCGCTCGGCCTCTCTGCGCCGCGCCTGGTAGAGCGCGCTCTGGACGTTGCCTTCGCCCTCCATGCGCTTCTGCTGGTTGCGCAGGACGAGGCGGTCGGCCTTGACGAAGTTGTCGTCCTGCCACGCGCGCGCGTTGCCGGTGTAGACGCCGACGCCCGTCTCGTGCTGAAACTCGGCCGCGTTCGACGCGATGAAGACCGGGCTCTTCGACGTTCTTGAACGGCGCCGCGCCGCCCGTCTGCTCCTGACTGTAGTAGGTCGTCAAGACCTTGCCGCGCGCGTACGAGACTTTGTTGACGGTGTCCGAGTCTATCTCCGTCGCCTTCAGGCGCGCGCGCGAGTCCCACACGACGGGCTCGCCGCCGCGCAGCTTGACCACGCCGTCGCCGCCCGTGTAGGTCATCGTCGGCCGACTGCCCGTTGCGGTCCAGTTCGTTGAACTTGGCGTCGCCCGCGGCGTCCACGCGTTTCGAGCGCGGAGGTCTCGCGCGAGAAGTTCGCGGTCATCTTCTGCGAGGTGAGCGTGCGCTGGCGCTCCGTGAATTTGGCGTCGCCCGCGGCCGTCGAAGCTCTCGACGTCCTGCGTCTCGCGGAAGAAGTTCGCGGCCATCTCGCGCGAGGTGAGCGTGCGCACGCCGCGCCTCTCCGTCTCCTGATAGGGCTCGATGACGGCCTTCGCGTCGCCCGACGCGTCGAAGTTGCGCGCGAGGTTGCCCGACTCGTAGAAGTAGCACTTGAAGGCGGAGGCGTAGAGCCGCTTGCGGTCGGACAAGGGGTTCGGCTGCGACGGGCTCGACGAGGAGGTCGGCGTTGCCGTTGGCCTCCGCGCGTTCGAGGTCGCGCCCCGACTCGCGCCAGAAGAGCCGCACGGCGTCCGCCGTCACGCGCTTGTTCGCGGCCTTCGGGTCGGCCGCCTTCGACTTCGGCGCGGCCAGCGTCAGCACGGGCCGCCCGCCCGCGCGCATCTCCTTGATGACGCTGCGGTCGGCCTGCACGGCGAAGTCCACGTCCACCGTGTCGCTGCGCGACCAGCTCGGCGTCCGAGTCGGCGTCGATGGTCTTGGCGCGCACGTTCCGGAGCGCGTGCGCTGTCGACGAGCTTCTGCTCCTCGTTGAAGTAGAAGTCGAGCTGCTCGGCGAAGACCTCGGCCGCGTGCCCCTCGTTCATCGAGCGCAGGTAGGCGTTGGTGTGCGCGGTGATGAACTTGACGCGCTTCTGCTCGTTGAGGTGGCCGGTCAGGGTGTCGCCGCTCATCACGTCGCGCCCCTGCTCGGCCGTGGCGCCGCCGGAGAAGACCATCTGCATCGCCGCCTGGTCGAAGACGGCCTGCGCCGACTTGATGGTCAAAGGCTGCTTCAGGTTCACCTTCGGAATCGCCGCGGGCTGCGCCCCGCTCGGCTGGGCGGCGGCCGCCCCGGGGCTGACGGTGATCTCGACGGCGCCCTTCAGGTCGAGCTTCTTCGCCTTCGAGTCGAGGTGCGCCGAGTCGGAGCGCCCCTTGATGTTCTCGCGCTCGAAGTTGACGGGCGTCGTGATGTTCGCGACCTCGGTCTTGACCTCGTACTCGACCGACTCGGACCTGACCTTCAGGTTGTCGCGCGTCTCGATCTGCACGTCGCCGGTGAAGAGGAACTGCGTGTTGTCCTCGTTCGTCAAGGTCTGCCGCGCGCTGATCTTGTCGGGGCGGTCGCCCTGGTCCGGGTAGACTTCGAGGTAGACGTTCTCAAGCTGGTGATGGCCGTCGGAGTACTTGATGTCGCGGTCGGCCTTGAGCATGACCCAGAGGCGGTCGCCCTTCATCTCGCGGTGTTCGAGGTTGATGATCTCGCCGACGACCTCGTTCGAGAGCTGCGCCTGACCCGGCGCGCAGCCGGAACGGCGTGCGGTCCTTCAGACGCCAGTACGAGATGCCGACGGCCGCCACGCGCCGCGACGAGCAGGAGCAGCGCCAGCACGCGCCCCAGCTTCGGCGCCGCGATCCGCAGCCCGAGCCCCGACACCTTCCTGCGTCTAATCTCCTGCATGTCTGTCGGTGAAGGGTAAAGTGGTAAAGTGGTCGAAGTCGGTGAGTTGACGCGCTTCGACTTCACCATTCACCATTTACCATTCACTATTCACCTTCCTTCATGTCTTCGACCACCAACTGAAGCCGCGTGTTGCCGTTCCAGCAGTTGGCCTCGACGGAGTAGGCCAGTTCGATGCGGGCGCCGGGGCGCGGCGTTGCTGCGGCGCGCTCGGCGCCGCCCCACCAGATGCAGTCCTGGACGCGGCCGCCGGCCGCGACGCCGAACTTCAGGTGGCGCTCCTTTAACACGCGCGGCTCGCCGACGACGCGCAGGTTTCGCGTGACGAAGACCGGCCGCGGCCAGCCCGCGCCGAAGGGCTCAAGCGCCTCAAGCTCCGTCGCACAAGCTCAGGCTCAGCGCGTCCGGCCGGCAGCTCCAGCGTCGTATTCGAGGCACGGCACGCCGTCGTCTCCCTCGCGACGCACGCGCGCGGCGTGCTCGTTCAGGCGGCGGCGCAGCTCCGCGACGTTCTCGCGGCGGACGCTGAGCCCGGCGGCGTGCGCGTGGCCGCCGAAGGCTTCGAGGATGTCGGCGCACTCGGTCAGGGCGTCGAGCATGTGGAAGCCTTCGCCGCTGCGCGCGGAGCCGTGGCCCGTGCCGTCCTCGTCGAGCGAGATGACGACCGCCGGGCGCTGCAAGCGTCTCGGCTATCTTCGACGCGGCCAGCCCGATAACGCCGCGGTGCCAGCCCTCGCCCGCGACGACGACGACCGAAGTCGCCTCCTGCCCCGTCAGCTCAAGCTCGGCCACGGCGCGCTCGGTCACCTGCTGCTGCACGTCGCTGCCGCTCGCGGTTGCGCGCGTCGAGGTGCTCGGCGAGCGCGCGCGCCTCCTTCATGATTCTTCGTCTCGAACAGCTCGACGACGGCGCGCGCGGCGTCCATGCGGCCGGCGGCGTTGATGCGCGGGCCGAGGCGGAAGCCGATGTCGAAGGCCTTCATCGCCCGCGCCGTCGCCGCAGCCCGCGACCTCCATCAGAGCGCGCAGGCCCGGGTTCGTCGCGCGGTGCAAGTCGGCTCAGCCCGAGCGCGACGATGGCGCGGTTCTCGCCCGTCAACTGCGCCACGTCGGCGACCGTGCCGATGGCGACGACCTTGAGAAAGCCGGGCACCTGGCTCTCGCGCCCGCGCTCGCGGAAGAGCGCGTGCGCGAGCTTGAAGGCGACGCCGACGCCCGCGAGATTCTTGTCGGGGTACGGGCAACCCTTCTGGTTCGGATTGAGGACGGCGAAGGCGGGCGGCGCGCCCTCGTCGTCGTCGGGCAGGTGGTGGTCGGTGACGATAACGTCGAGGCCGTTCGCGCGCGCCCACTCCAGAGGCTCGAAGCGCGCGGATGCCGCAGTCCACGCTGATGACGAGCGAGTAGCCGTCGGCCTTCGCGCGCTCCAGAACGTCGCTGGCGGATGCCGTAGCCTTCGGTGAAGCGGTGCGGGACGTGGATAGCCGGTCTGCGCGCCGAGGAATGCGAGCGCGCGGCGCAGGACGACCGTGCCCGTCGTCCCGTCAACGTCGTAGTCGCCGTAGATGAGTATCCGCTCGCCCGCGTCCACCGCGCGCAGCACGCGCGCGACGGCCTCGCGCATGCCGAGCATCAGGAGCGGGTCGTGAAGCTGTTCGAGCGAAGGGCTGCAGGAGCGGCGCGCGCGCCTCTTCCGTCTTCGACGCCGCGCGCGGCCAGCACGCCCGCGACGACCTCGGAGACGCCGAGCGCGGACGCGGCGAGCCGCGCGGGGTCTGCGGCCGCCGCGCGGCGCGGAACCCAGCGCCTCTCGTCGGGCTCGCGCGTGCGGCTCGCCGGTCGTCGTCATTCGGCGAACCACCCGTTCGGGTCGAGGAGGCGGACGCCGATGTGCTGGCGGCCGTCCGTCTCCGTCCGTCCAGACGCCGTTGACCTCGGCGTCGAGCGAGCGGCCGAAGGGCGGCGTCAGCCGCACTCGCAAGCCGACGTGCGCCGGGCATGTCCGTGATGAGCGTCGCGCCGCCGCGGCTGACGCGGACGGCCTCGGCCGTGACTTTAGAAGGGTGTCGCCGTCGTCGCCCTTGCCTTCCAGCTCGACGGTGAAGTTGACCGGCACGCGCGGGCTGCGCGGGCGCTGCGAAGGGGGGTCGGTCTTGGTTCGAATCGCTCATTTACAACTCGTCGCCTTCCGATCCGTTGGGATGATAGCTGCCGAAGCGGGAGGGGCGACTTAGAGTTTAACCGATGCGGCCGCGGCGCGCGAGCCTCATCAGAGGGGCTGACGGCGCCGGCGAAGAGCAGCAGGAGGATGAGCGCGCCGACGACGAGGCGGTAGCCGATGAAGACGCCGGTCGAGTGCTGCGCAGGAAGCGCAGGAGGAACCAGATGGAGGCGTAGCCGACGACGCCCGAGACGACGCGTCGCGACGGCGAGCGGCACGGCGCTGCCCGCGGGCAGTCGGTGGACGGCCTCCTTCAGTTCGAGCAGGCCGCTGGCGGTGATCGCCGGGATCGAGAGCAGGAACGAGAAGCGCGCGGCCGTCTCGCGCCGCTCGCCCGCGAAGAGGCCGCCCATGATGGTCGAGCCCGAGCGGCTCGCGCCCGGGATGAGCGAGAGCACCTGCGCGAAGCCGACGGCGAGCGCGTCGCCGAGGCCCAGCTCCTCCATCCCCTTGCGCCGCGGCTGCCGACCTTCTCGGCGACGAGCAGGAGGAGCGCGACGACGACCATCATCGTCGCGATGACCCAGAGGTTCTTCGTGAACGTCCCCTCGATCTGCTTCTTAAAGATGAGGCCGACGACGCCGATGGGCAGCGAGCCGATGAAGATCAGCCAGCCGAGCTTCGCCTCGGGCGACATGCGGCTGCCGCAGAAGCCCCGTGCCCTCGATCGCCCGGCGGCGTGCGCCCGCGCAGCAGCAGGAGGTGGTCGCGCACGAAGGCGTAGCAGATGTTCCAGATGTCGCGCGCGAAGTAGACGAAGACGGCGGCGAGCGTCCCCAACTGGATGACGGCGATGATCGGCCGTCTGCTGCTCGGCCGTCGAGCGTCCTGCGACAGCCCCGTCAGACGCGTCGCGAAGATCAGGTGCGCCGTCGAGCTGACGGGGATGAACTCCGTGAGCCCCTGCACGATGCCGAGGATGATTGCCTGAAGGATGTTCATGTACTTGAGTTGACCGCTCTTACTCGCGGAAGTTTGAGTTGGAGGCGAGCCGGTCGTAGAGCGCGCCGGGGATGTGCCTGATGACGCGGACGAGCGCCGCGAGCTGCCAGGGGAAGGCGTAGGTGCGCGCGCGCCGCTCGATGGCGCGGATGATGCGGCAGGCGGCGTCCTCGAGTTCGAGCAGGAAGGGCAGCTTCTTCTTGCGGCCCTCGGTCATCGGCGTGCGGATGAAGCCGGGGTGAATCGTCGTCACGTCGATGTCGCTGCCGGCGCAGGTCTACGCGCAGGCTCTCGAAGAAGGTCGAGACCGCGGCCTTGCTCGCGCTGTAGGCGGCCGGACTTCGGCATGCCCGCGGTAGGAGGCGAGGCTTGAGATGGCGACGAGGTGGCCCGCCCCGCGCTCAAGCATGCCGGGCAGCACGGCCGCGACGCTGTTGACGACGCCGAGCACGTTGATCGAGATCACGTCGCCGACCTCGCCCGCGTTGAGCTGCGTCCCGGCCGTCGTCGCTGCTCATCCCGGCGTTCGCGACGAGCACGTCAACCCGGCCCCACCTCGCACGCACGCGCCGCGGCCACGCCGTTCAACGCCTCCGGGTCGCGCACGTCCGCCGGCAGCGCCAGCGCCTCGCCGCCCGCGCGCTCTATCTCGTCGCCCAGACCTTCAGAAGCTCCTCGCCCCGCCGCGCCGTCAGCCCCACGCGCGCGCCGCGCCTCCCCAGCTCCAACGCCAGCGCGCGCCCGATGCCCGACGACGCGCCGGTGATGAGGACAACTTTTCCCTTCCAGTCGTATTTCATTCGGAAGACTCAGCACAGCTCGGCCACGTGCTCGCCGAGCACGCGCAGGGCTTTGCCCAGATCATCCTGTTTGATGAGCAGGTGGTCGCGCGAGAAGGCGGAGAGCGCGCCGACGGGGACGCCCTCCGCGGCGAGTATCCGCGTGACGTGGGCGAGGAAGCCGACCACGTCCCAGCCGAGTTCCACGTCGAGCGTCACCAGCCGGAAGCCCGCCTCGACGTCTTCGCGTCGCGCGCCGCGTGGCGCATCGCGCGCCAGTCCGACTCCTCGAAGAGCAGCGTCACCTCGAACGGGTCGCGCAGCAGCATGAAGTTCGACTCGGCGCGCGGGCTCAGCTCCGGGTTCTCCAACAGCCGCGCCCAGTCGGCGTGGCGCATCCCGACGAGACGAACGTCGGGCGCACCTCGACCTCGTGCGGCGCGACCTCCACGGCTTCGTGCAGCATCGAGAGAGTCAGTGCCGTGTCAGCGTGTCCGGCTCGCCTCTGGCACTGATGTTCAGACCTGCACGACGACGGGCACGATGACGGGGCGCGCGCCGGTCTGCTTCTGGATGTAGCGTTTGAGTTCGAGGCGCACGCGCTCCTTGAGGACGGAGGAGTCGCGGCGCTCGTCGCGCGTGGCTTTGTTGACCGTTCGGTGACGACGCGGCGCATGTCGCGCAGCAGCGCGGCCGAGTTGCCGTTGCCGTCCAAGCCGAGCACGCCGCGGGCGACGACCTCGGGCTCGCCTTCCAGCTCGCCCGACTCCTCGTCGATGGTGACGACGGGCGTGACGACGCCGTCGTAGGCGAGCTGGCGGCGCTCCTTGACGACCTCGCCGTCGATCTCCTCGAAGCCGCTACTCGTCGATGAAGGTGCGGCCGACCTCGCGCTTCGCGACGACCTTCGCGCGGCCGGGCCTCCAGCTCCAGCATGTCGCCGTTCTCGATGAGGATGATGTTGGCCTCGGGGAAGTCGCAGTGGTTTTTCAGAAACTCCTTGTGGCGATAGAGCATCCGGTACTCGCCGTGGACGGGGACGACGAACTCGGGCCGGACGGCCTCGGTCATGATCCGGATGTCCTCCTGCGAGGCGTGGCCGGAGACGTGGATGAGCCGCCGCTTCTCGTCGATGATGGCGGCGCCGCGCTTGTAGATTTCGCCGATGAGGCGCGAGATGGAGCGCTCGTTGCCCGGGATGATGCGCGCGGAGAGCACGACCGTGTCGCCTTCCGAAATCGTCAGCCCCTTGTAGACTGCCGTCGAGAGCTGCGAGAGCGCCGCGCGCGGCTCGCCCTGCGAGCCGGTGACGAGATAGACGATCTCGTCCTCGGGCAGCTTCTTCGCCTGCTGGAGCGAGACGAGCATCCCCTCGTGCAGATCGAGGTAGCCGAGCCGTTCCGCGATCTCGACGTTCTTAATCATCGAGCGGCCGAGCACGCAGACCTTGCGGTCGAACTGCTGCGCAACGTCGATGACGATTTGCAGGCGGTGAATCGAAGAGGCGAAGGTGGCGACGAAGATGCGCCCCTCGGCCTCGGAGAATATCTCCTCGAAGTCGGGGATGACGGCGCGCTCGGAGGGCGTGCGGCCCGGCACGGTGGCGTTCGTCGAATCGGACGTTAAGGCGAGCACGCCCTCCTGCCCGTAGCGGCGCAGGGTCCGCAGGTCGATGGGCTCGCCGATGACGGGCGTCTCGTCCACCTTGTAGTCGCCGGTGTGGATGAGCGTGCCGACGGGCGTGTTGATGGCGAGCGCGAAGCAGTCGATGAGCGAGTGCGAGACGCGGATGAACTCGACCTCGAACTCGCCGATCTCGACCTTGTCGCGCGGCTCGACGCGGTGGAGGATCACGTCGCCGAGGATGTCGTGCTCTTCGAGCTTGTACTCGATGAGCCCCATCGTGAAGTGCGACGCGTAGAGCGGCACGTTGAACTTCTTCAGCACGTACGGCACGCGCGCCGATGTGGTCTTCGTGCCCGTGCGTGATGACGACGGCGATGATCTGGTCGCGGTACTCTTCGAGGAAGTCGAAGTCGGGGACTTCAACGTCCACGCCGTAGGCGGTCTCCTGGGGGAAGCCCATGCCGGTGTCGACGAGAATCATGTCGTCGCCGTAGCGCACGGCCATGCAGTTGCAGCCGAACTCGCCGACTCCGCCGAGGGGCATTACTTCAATTACGTTACTCACTTGCTACACTTATCTCCGGTAAGGCGAGGGCCTCGGAAGCTCCCGCCGCAAATATTAAAAGGGGGCGCAAGACGGCCAGTATAGCACACGGCCCCGCTGTTGACGGGCTAGGGGCGCGCTCTGCTAACATCTGCGCGGCCGCGCGCACACGCGCGACTCACTCACGCTAAGTAATCAAATACACGTCTGAAGACCACCAACCGCTTATGGCAATGACAACCGAGCAATTCGTCGAGATGGTCGGCCGGCTCGAAGAGTACGCGGGCCGCGAGCCGGGGAAGTACAGGCTGCGCGTCGGCCTGCTGGCGGCGCTCGGCTACGCGTACATCCTCCTCGTGCTGGGCGTGGTCGTGGCGCTCATCTACCTCCTCGTGTGGCTGACGTTCCTGGGGGGGCACTTCAACATCTGGGTGCTCAAGTTCGGCTGGGTGCTCCTGGTGCTGGCGTGGTTCGTGCTGCGCTCGCTGTGGGTGAAGCTGTCCGCGCCCGAGGGCGTCCGGCTCACGCGCGAGGAGGCCCCCAAACTCTTCGCGCTGGCCGACGAGCTGGCGGGGAAGCTCGAAGCGCCGCGCCCGCACGTCATACAGGTTGACGCCGACTTCAACGCCTCGCTGGCGCAGGTGCCGCGCCTCGGCCCCTTCGGCTGGCAGCGCAACTACCTGACGCTGGGGCTGCCGCTGATGCAGGCGCTCACGCCCGAGCAGTTCCGCGCCGTGCTGGCGCACGAGTTGGGCCACCTCTCGGGCAACCACGGCCGCTTCGGGAGCTGGGTCTACCGCGTGCGGCTGACGTGGGTGCAGCTCCTCGCGCGGCTGGAGGGCGAGGAGCACTGGGGCTCGTTCGTCTTCGCGAAGTTCGTCAACTGGTTCGCGCCCTACTTCAACGCCTACTCTTTCGTCCTCGCGCGCCGCCACGAATACGAGGCCGACCGCGCGGCCGCGCAGCTCACGAGCGGGCGCGAGGCCGCGGTCGCGCTCGCGGCCGTCGAGGTCAAGGGCGCCTACCTCTCGCAGAAGTACTGGCCCGAAATCTTCAAGCGCGCCGACGAGCAGCGCGAGCCGACCGCGGGCGCGTTCGCGGGGATGTGGCCCGCCCTGCGCGCGGGCGTCGCGCCCGAAGAGGCGCGCTCGTTCCTGCGCGGCTCGCTCGTGCAGGAGACAAGCTACAGCGACACGCACCCCGCGCTCTCCGACCGCCTGGCCGCGCTCGGGCTCGACCCCGCGGAGCGCGAGGCGCTGGCCGAAGAGGTCGGGCGCAAGGCCGAGGGCGAGGCGGGCGAGACCGCGGCCGAGCACTACCTCGGTGGCCTGCGCGGCGAGCTTTCGCGGCGTCTCGACGCCGAGTGGTGCAAGGGCATCGAGCCGAGTTGGCGCGAGCGCCACGAGTACGTGGCCAAATCGAAGCGCAAGCTGGCCGAGCTTGAAGAGAAGGCGAAGTCGAAGGAACTGTCGGACGAGGAGGCTTGGTCGCGCGCCGAGTGGACGGCCGAGTTCAAAGGCTTCGACGAGGCCGTCCCGCTGCTGCGCGAACTGCTCGGGCGAAGGAGGACTGCCGCCGGCGCTCACTCGATGCTCGGACAGATACTCATCGCGAAGGAGGACGCGGAGGGCGTCGAGCACCTTGAGAAGGCGATGGCCGCCGACCGCGACTACGTGCCCGTCGCCTGCCAGACGCTCTACGGCTACATGATGAGCCAGGGGCGCAACGAGGAGGCCGAAGCCTACCGCCGCAGGCTCTTCAAGCACTTCGATTCGGCTTAAGCGACCGCCCGAGCGCGTTGGTGACGGCTACCCATTCGGCGTGGGTCAGCGCCTCCGCGCGGCGCACGGGGTCTACGCCCGCGGCTTCGAGCAACGCGGCCGCGCCGCCCGCCCCCTCGAAGAGGGCGCGCAAATCCTCGGGCGCCGCGCGCAGGTTATTGAGGATGGTCTTGCGCTTCTGCGCGAAGCCCGCGCCGGCCAGACGCAGGAACAGCTTTTCGTCGAAGCCCTCGGCCTCGACGCCTCTGGCGCGCAGGCGCGCGACCGTGCTCCAGACCTTCGGCACGGGACGGAAAGCGCCGGGCGGCACGTCAAAGAGCGCCTCCGATTGGCAGAACGCTTCGACCAGCACCGTCAGGTATCCGCGCTCGGCCGAGCCCGGCGGCGCCGTAATGCGCTCCACGACCTCGCGCTGGAGCATCAGGACCATCTCGGGCACGCAACGCCGCTGCTCGAAGAGGCGCTGGAGGATGGCGGTCGAGATGTTGTAAGGCAGGTTCGCCACGACGCGCGCTTCAGCCGCGGGCTCCAACGCCGCGCAGAAATCCAATCCGAGCGCGTCGGCTTCGACCAGCTTAAACTCCGCGCGAGCGCCGAAACGCTCGCGCAGGAGCGGGACAAGTTCCCGGTCTAGTTCGACCGCGACGACGCGCGCTCCTCTCTCCAACAGCAACGCCGTCAAAGCGCCCCGCCCCGGCCCGATCTCCAAGACCGTCTCGCCCGCGCGCGGACCGAGCGCGCCGACGATGCGCCGCGCGTACGACTCGTCAACCAGAAAATTCTGCCCCAGCCTCTTTTTCGCACGCGGGAGATACATAAGAAAAGCCGCGTCGCGGCAACTGAATTTAGCCGGGCGTTGAAACGCCCGGTAGAGCCGAGTACGAAGTCCGCGTCGCGTCAGCGACGCTTGAACAGGAACATGGCCCGTTATTCAGCCGTCGCTGACGCGACGCGGTACGGTTCAATGGTCGATGGTCGGCGGCCCCGGCCTTGATAAGGCCGGGCTGAATTCAATCGTCGCTCTGCGGCGCGGATTCACCCGCACAAATAACCCGTTATCTCAACGTCGTCGCCGTGGCTGTGCGTCTCGACTTCGCGGAGGCGTGTGGCCTCGGGGACGGTGAGCGGGCCGGCGCCGGAGACGGCGCCGAGGGCGTCGGAGCCGAGGATGAGCGGGGCGACGAAGAAGCTCGCCTTGTCCACGAGCCCTGCGCGCAGGAAGGCGCCGGCCACGCCCGCGCCGCCCTCGATGATGAGCGACTGAACCTCGCGTCGGCGCAGTTCTTCCAACACGGCCGGGAGGTCGCGCCCGCCCGCGGCCGCGCATAAAATTTCGACGCCGCACGCCTCAAGCTCCGAGACACGGTGCGCGTCCGTCCTGCTCCGAAGTGAAGACGAGGACGGGCGCCGCGCGCGCCGTCCGCGCGAGTTGCGACTGTGGGCCGAGGCGCAGGTGCTCGTCGAGCACGACGCGCAGGAGCGGGCGGCGGCGCGTGAGGCCGCTGCGGTCGGTGAGTAGCGGGTCGTCTTTGGCAACCGTGCCGGAGCCGACGAGGATGGCGTCGCACTCGCGGCGCATCTGGTGCGCGCGCTCGCGCGACTCGGGGCCGCTGATCCAGCGCGCGTGCCCCGTGCTCGTGGCGATGCGCCCGTCGAGCGAGCAGGCGAGTTTCAGTTGTACGAAGGGTCGCCCACGACGCAGCGCGTGGACATACTTCTCGTTGAGCCGCTCGGCCTCCTTCGCAAGCACGCCGACGACAACCTCGATGTTAGCCTCGCGCAGCTCCTTAAAGCCCACGGCCCGAGACGAGCGGGTTCGGGTCTTCGACCCGTGGCGACGACGCGCGCGACGCCCGCGCGGATGAGCGCCTCGGTGCACGGCGGCGTGCGGCCCGTGTGCGCGTGCGGTTCGAGCGTGACGTAGGCGGTCGCGCCGCGAGCGCGTGCGCCGGCCTGTTCGAGCGCCAGCGTCTCGGCGTGCTTCACGCCCTCGAACAGGTAGAAGCCCTCGCCGACGACCTCGCCCCGGCCGTCAACGACGACGCAGCCGACGAGCGGCCCCGGGCTCACCTGCCCCACGCCGCGCGCCGCCAGTTCGAGCGCGCGCGCCATCATGCGCTCGTCAAAGTTTGAGACCTGGGGGTTTGAATCGGGGGTCAAGAAGTTTATGCGAAGAGGCCGTTGACGTACTGCTCGGGGTCGAAGACGACGAGGTCGTCAACCTTCTCGCCGATGCCGGCGTAGCGGATGGGCAGCCCCAGCTCCTTCGAGATGGCGACGGCGATGCCGCCCTTGGCCGTGCCGTCGAGCTTCGTCAGGACGATGCCGGTCACGCCCGCCGTCTTCAAAAACTGCCGCGCCTGCTCCAGACCGTTCTGCCCCGTCACGGCGTCCAC
This sequence comes from uncultured Acidobacteriota bacterium, assembly GCA_963726735.1. GTDB lineage: Bacteria > Acidobacteriota > Blastocatellia > Pyrinomonadales > Pyrinomonadaceae > QHXN01. The sequence goes on along the minus strand of CAVSDM010000007.1, from coordinate 2,358,241 downwards.
GACGAGCAGCGTCTCGTGCGGCGCGCCCTCGACCTCGCGCCCCGCGACGCGCTTCATCTTCTCCAACTCGGCCATCAGGTTCGACTTGTTGTGCAGGCGCCCCGCCGTGTCCACGATGAGCACGTCCGACTTGCGCGCCTTCGCGGCCTTGAGCGCGTCGAAGAGGACGGCCGCGGGGTCCGTGCCCGACTTCTGCTGGATGAGCGGGACGCCCGTGCGCTCGGCCCAGATGGCGAGCTGGTCGGAGGCGGCGGCGCGGAAGGTGTCGGCGGCGCAGATGAGCACGTCGTTGCCCTTCGGCCTTGATGCGCTGCGCGAGCTTGCCGATGGTCGTCGTCTTCCCGACGCCGTTGACGCCGACGACCATGATGACGTACGGCGTGATCGAATCGTCAACGCTCGTCTCGGTGGCGACGCCCTTGCGCTCGGAGTCGCGGAGGATGTTGAGCAGTTCCGTCTTGAGCGCGGCCTTGAGCGCGGCGATGTCGCCGATCTCCTTGCGCGAGATGCCGCGCCTGACCTTGTCGAGGATTTCGAGCGTCGTCGTGACGCCGAGGTCGGCGGCGATGAGCGCCTCTTCCAGCTCGTCGAGCAGTTGCGCGTCGATCTGCTTGCGGTTCTCGAAGACCGAGTCGATCTTCTCCGACAGGGACTCGCGCGTGGCGGAGATGGCGCGCGTGAAGCGCGCGGCGTAGGTCTGCTCAAGCGCCTCGATCTCGGCCTGCAACTCTTCGTCCGTGCGGTTGAGCCCGAGGATCGAGGAGGAGGACGAGAACGAGGACGACGTGCGCGCCGGCGCGGGTCTCTGTGCCTGCGGCGGTCTCTCTTGAGCCGTCGGAGCGGGTCTCGGCGCAGGCTGCTGCTCGCGCTGGCCGGCCTCGAAGGGCGGCGGGCGCGACGGCGGGGCGCGGCGTCTCGATGACTTCCCGTTGGCGCGCGTCGGTCAGGCCGGACTCGGCCGCGGGCTGCGGCGCGGGCTGCGCGCCGGTCGGCACGGGCTCGACGGCGGGCGGGACGGCGGCGGCGGGCTCGCGCGCCTGCGCCGAGCCGTCGGCCCCGGCCGGTGGTTCAAGCCGCGCTTCGGCCGAAGGGGGCGCGGCCTCGGTGGCAGGCTCGGCCGAAGGCTCGTTGAGGCCGAGCGTGATGTAGCGGTCTTCTTTCTTGCGTCTCCAGAATGCCATGCGTCGGATGATAACCTTAGCTGATAAATTTCCGCCGTTCCGAAAAGGACGATTATAAACGTAACTGCCGCGGGGCGACAAAAGCACCCCGCGGCAGTCTGCACGTCTCCGGCCTCTGCGCCGTGGTCCTACTTCCCTGTCGGGCTCTCGAACAGCGCGTCGTTGATGGGCACGTTATGCCTGACCTCCGTGGCGCGGTAGGTGATCGTGTATTTCGCGTAGACCTGCCGGATGACCGCGGGCACCTTCACCCCGTCCACCGTCGCGTAGCTGTCGAAATAGGCCGCCTTCACATTGTCGGCGCCATCCGCGGCGGGGCCCGCGAATTCCACCTTCCGCGGCAGAAACGTCTCGGCGTCGAAGTAGATGACCAGCGGCTTGCCGCCGCGCGGGGTGGCGGCGAGCACAATCGTTTCGTGCCCTTCGACCACCGCTCCACCCTTCAGACTCGCCGACGAGAAGGCGTTGCTCCACTTGAAGCCTTTACCCGAGGCGGCCTGTTCCAGCAGCCTCACGCTACCCACGGACTCAACCGTCCTCGCCGAACCCCAGGGCGTTTGCAGCCAACGCCTGTCGCCCTCCGTCGCCGCAAGGAACTGCCCGCCCGGCGCGTTCACCACCATCAGAGACTTACCCGGAGTCTTCTTGTAAGACTCGAATGTGCCGGGGACCGACGACTCTGACATCTCCAAACGCCCGCGCACAATGCGCGTTTTGAGCTTGACAGAGCGCGAGCCCTCCCTGCGCCAACATGTAGCGGTCGAGCAGCCGCTCAATCTCGTCAACCGCCTCCTTCGCTTTCGCGTCGACCCGCCGCCTGCGCGCGCGGGCCCTGCCCCGCCGCGGCCGTGAGCAGGGTGAGCAGAAGGACGCAGGCGGCCGTCGCTTTCTTCAAAGAATTACTCATGTTGTAGTTGTAGTGGAGCAGACGACCTTTCGGCCTTCGGGTTACTTTTCGAGTTCAAGCCGCGGGCGCCTGCTCGTCGGCGACGATGCGCCGGGCCACGAGCGCGGGGGCGAGCGTCTTCCCCGCCGCGAGGTCTTTGGCGCGCTGCGAGAGGCGGACGCGGCCGGGCGTGATCTGGCCCGACTCGCACGCCGCGACGAGCGCGTCCACGACCTCGACTGTCGTAGCGCGTCCCGACGAAAGTCTTGATGAGCGCGAGCGCGTCTTCGAGGCTCATCCCCTTCTGGTAGGGGCGGTCGGTCGTCATCGCGTCGAAGGTGTCGGCCACCGAGACGATGCGCGCCTGCATCGGTATCTCGTCGCCCTTCAGGCCCTGCGGGTAGCCCTTGCCGTTCATCATCTCGTGGTGCATGTACATGCCCGGCAGGAAGTCCTTCATCGCCGGAATCTGCGACATGATCTTGAAGCCCTTCTGCGGGTGCCCTTCATGATCTCGAACTCCTCGGGCGTGAGCGAGGCGGGCTTCTTCAGGATGCTGTCCTCGATGGCGATCTTGCCCACGTCGTGGAGCAGGGCGCTGATGCGCAGCTTCTCCATCTCGTCGTCGGGCAGGCCGAGGCTCTCGCCGATGGCGAGCGAGAAGCGCGCGACGCGCTCCGAGTGGCCGCGCGTGTAAGGGTCTTTGCCGTCGATGGCGGCGGCCAGCGCCTTGACCGTGCCGATGAAGAGCTGCCGGTTCTCCTCGGCGGAGTGTTGCAGGTCTTCGATGTAGTGTTCGAGCTGGTCGGTCATCTGGTTGAACGACTCGCCGAGGTCGCCCAGCTCCGTCTTACTCCGCACCTGTATGCGCTGCGAGAAGTCGCCGCCCGCGATGCGGTGCGCGCCCGCGGCCAGTTCCCGGACGGGGTGCGTCAACTGCTTGGCGAAGAGGAAGCCGATGAGCAGCGCGAAGAAGGCGGCGAGCAGACTGATGTAGAGCGTCTGCCGCCGCATGTCCGTGACCGACTGGAGGGCCGCGTGCTCGTCCTGGATGGCGATGACGCCGAGCGGCGTGTGCTCGTCGAGGCGCGCCGTCGAGTAGGCGCCGAGCATCCGGACCTCCTCGCCCTCGCGCTCGGCGTTGAAGGGCGCGAGCGCCGACTTCACCTGACGGCCCGTGGCGCTCCATTCCTGCACGACCTTCAAGTCCATCATCGAGCGCTCGGCGTACGCCACGCGCGCGTCCGGATGCGCGACCGCGCGCCCCTCGGAGTTGACGACGAAGATGACCGGCATGCCGCGCTTGAGCAGTTCACTCTCCGTCAGCGGGACAGGCTGCTGGACGGAGGCGAAGACCTCTTGAAACGAGATGACGGCGACGACGGCCGCGATGACCTCGGTCGAGTCGGCGCCGCCCATGACGGGCGCGGCGATGGTCAGGGCCATCTCCTGACTCGAACGGATGAGGTGCGGGCCGCTGATGCGCACGCCGGGCTCGGTCATGTCCGCGAGCGTCGCGTTGAGGCGCGCGTTGACCTCCTCGCGCGTGATGGCGTCGGGCTTGTACGCGACGTGCGGGGTGCCGGCGACGGGCATGATGGCGAGGGCGTCGAGGTTGCGGTCGGTCTCGACCGCTTTCTGCAGACGCTCGTCGCTGCCCGTCTGCCCGAGCACGCCGACGCCGCCCGTCAGCTCGAAGGCGCGCGCCAGTCCCGTAACGACCTCGCGGTAGCGCTGCCCGTACAGCTCGATCTGCCGCGCCTTGTCCTGCACGAGCTGCGCCTGGTAGCGGCCCTCGATCTGGCGCAGCTCGTCGGCGCTCCGGCCAGAGAGCATCCAACCGGCCATCCCGAGCGGGAGGAGCCCGACGACAAGCAGCGTCCCGAGGACGATGTAGAGCAGCCGTACGCGCGGAAGTTTTTCCAGCATGAAGGAGATTTTTTTTCGACCGAAAGGATAGAATCAGGCGTGCCGACGCTCGGACGGAGAGTTTTTAGGCGGCCGTCACCCGGGCCGCGCGGCCAGAATCCATAGTACGAACCGGCGCTCTGCGTTGTCAATGTTTGGCCGAAGTTTAAACCGACGCTTTTCCCGAGCAAATATGCCTCAAACTTTTACAGACTTTGGGGCTTAGCCGGGCGTCAAAGCTTTCGAGCGCGCGTTAGCACAGGCGCTTGGGGGTTCGAGGCCCGTGACTTTTGTTGGGGTGACTTTGACGACCGACGAGCAGTTGGTGGAACGCGCGCTGGCCGGCGATGGCGACGCCTTCGGCGAGGTCGTGCGCCGCTGGGAGCGCAAGATTTACGCGCTGGCCTACGGCATCACGGGCAGCGTCGAGGACGCGCGCGACGCCACGCAGGAGACTTTCATCTCCGCCTACCGCAACCTGCCGCGCTTCCGCGGCGAGGCGCAGGTCTCCTCCTGGCTGCACCGCATCGCGGTCAACCAGTGCATCACGCGACAGCGCCGCGCGCGCGTCCGCGCCGAGACGGCCCTTGAGGAAGAGGTCGAGTCGGGGCGCGAGCAGTTCCTCTCGACCGCGGCGGACGCGACGCCCGCGCACGCGTCGGAGTCGAAGCAGCGCGCCGAGGCCGTCAGGCGCGCCGTGGCCACGCTCCCGCAGGAGTTGCGCGAGGTCGTCCTGATGAAGGAGTTCGAGGAGCTGACGTTTCAGGAGATCGCCGACGCGCTCCGGATTCCCCTGAGCACGGTCAAGAGCCGGCTCTACACGGCGCTCAGGCAGTTGCGTCTGAAGTTGGAGAAGTTTCAGTTGGAGGGGGCACCGAGATGAGTAAGAAGACGGACGCCGAGACGACGACGCCCCGCGGCTGCGAGCGCGGCGAAGAGTTGGTCGCGTACCTCTACGGCGAGGCGACGAAGGAGGAGGCCGGGCTCTTCCGCCGACACCTCGAAGCGTGCGCCGTCTGCCGCGAAGAGCTTGTGGGGCTCGGCGGCGTGCGCGCGTCCTTGGGCGCGTGGCGCGCGGAGGCGCTCGGCACAGTCCCCTCGCTGAACATCGAAGAGGCGCTCGCGCCCTCGACAGTTATTCCGGCCGCCTCACGCAAGCGCTCCGCGCGCGCGGCGTTGCGCGAGTTCTTCTCGCTCTCGCCGCTGTGGCTGCGCGCGGGGGCGTTCGCCGCGACGCTCGCGGTCTGCGCGCTCGCGGCTCTGACGCTCGCGCGCGCAGAGGTGCGCTGGGGCTCGGACGGACTCGCTCTTCCGCGCGGGCGCCGCGGAGAGGGTCGTTAAGGAGCGCGTCGAGGTTCCGGTCCAGAGCGGCTACACGGAAGAGCAGTTGAACGCCATCGTCGCGCTCAAGGTCTCGGAGGCGAAGGCGCAATTTATCGCCGAGACAAAGGTCCGGCCCGACGAACGGAACCCGGAGCAGATTGTCAAAGTGGTCGGCAAGGGTCCGCAGCCCGCGCCGAACCCGAACGCGGCGCGGCGCAGGCGCGGGCCGCGGCGTACGTCGAACGGCGACGATTCCCTCCTCGCCGAAGAGAGCCTGCCGCGCCTGTCCGACCTTCTGAGCGGCAGTTACTAAAGGCGTCCGAGGTCTCGATGAGAGCAGCGCTAAAAAACTTCTTCACCGCGGGACGCCCGGCCGCCGTCCTCTTCGGCCTGGCCCTCCTCCTCTTCCCGCTCTGCGCGCCGGCCGTGGCGCAGGAGCAGGACGAGCCGGCGACGCAGCCGCCCGCGACGCCCCGGCGGGCCGCGCGCGAACTCAACCTCATGCAGCGGCTGAATCTGACGCCGGAGCAGCGCCAACGTCTGCGCGAGATTCAACAGCAGAGCGCGCCCGAATTGCGCGATCTTACGCGGCGCCTGCGCCTCGCGCGTCGCGCGCTCGACGAGGCCGTCTACGCCGACGCGGCCGACGCGGCGCTCGTCGAGCAGCGCTCGCGCGAGTTGGCCGTCCTGCAAAATCTACTCACGCACGCGCGCGCCGTGACCGAGTTGAAAGTCCGCGGCGTGCTCACCGGCGAACAGCTCCGACGCTTCCGCAACCTCCGACGGCAGGCGCAGCGCCGCCAGATGTTGCAGCGGCGAATGAACCGCGCCCTGCGCCAGTCCGCGACACCCGCCCCCGACGAGCCCGGCGCGGACGACCCCGCCGACACACAACCCGGGGCCACCCCCAACACTCCGCCCGCGCGACGCCGAAGACCATAAAAAGCAGTGGCCGGTGGCCGGTAGACAGCAGCCGGTAGAAGAACCTTCGTCGCTCAAACGACGCGATTGTCAACGTCATTGCGCGTCGAGCGGAGCCTACCGGCTGCTGTCTACCGGCTACCGGCTACTTTTATGGCTTGACGCCCCCGCTACTTTCCGCACATCATAAGTCCGCTCGCTTCTGGCCGAACGAAAACAGTGGAGGTCGTTTACGCCCCGCGCCGCCGGGGACTGTTTGTATGGCGGCGCGGCCCGTGAAGCCGCCGTCGTTCGGCACAAATCCTGCGCGAAGGTTACCCGGCTCCTTTTGTTCGCATGAATTTCGCCCTGCGCGCCCTGCTAGAGGTTCAGGAGACCACCCTGCTCGCGGTGCGCGCCGCGACGCGGCTCTTCCGACGCCCGACCTACGTCACCGAGATGATCACGCAGATGGACATCATCGGCGTGGGCTCTCTGACCATCATCCTCCTGACGGGCTTCTTCACCGGCGGCGTGCTCGCGCTGCAAACCTATCCCACGCTAAAATATTACGGCGCGCAGGATCAGACGGGCCGGCTGGTGGCGACGGCGCTCGTGCGCGAGCTGGGGCCGGTGCTCTCGGGCCTGATGGTGGCGGGCCGGGTCGCCTCGGCCATCGCGGCCGAGCTGGGCTCGATGGTCGTCTCGCAGCAGATCGACGCCATGCGCGCGCTCGGCACAGACCCGGTGCGCAAGCTGGTGGCGCCGCGCCTGGTGGCGCTGCTGATCACGCTGCCGCTTCTGACGATCGTCGCCGACGCCGTCGGCATCGGCGGGGGCTGGGTGGTCTCGACGCAGTTCTTCGGGATCAACTCTAGCTCGTTCATGGCCGCGGTCTGGGACGGGCTCTCGACCGACGACATCGTCGGCGGCTTCGTCAAGACCTCTGCCTTCGCGCTCATCATCGGGACGGTCGCGTGCCACAAGGGTTTGGGCACGGAGGGCGGCACGGTGGGCGTCGGCCGCTCGACGACCTCGGCCGTCGTCGCGACTTCGATCCTGATTATCGTCGCCGACTACTTCATCACGCGCGGGCTCCAGCTCGTCTTCGGCCTGCCGACCGGTTGAGCGCGCGCGCAAAAGTTTATGCCTTCAGCGGACGTTGAGGAGCGGGAGCGGGAGTCGGCCGGCGCGGCGCGCGGCGGCGTGAGCGCGGCCGCGGCCGAAAGCACCTTCGCAGGAGGTGGACGACCGCGACCGCGTCACGCCCGCCATCGAGTTCCGGGACGTCACGCTCTCCTTCGACGAAAAAGTCATCCTCGACGGCCTCAGCTTCAAGGTCAACAAGGGCGAGACGAAGATCATCCTCGGCGGCTCGGGCGGCGGCAAGTCCACGACCATCAAGCTCATCCTCGGGCTCCTGAAGCCCGACTCGGGACGCATCCTCGTGGACGGCGAGGACATCACCGACTACACCGAGGCGCAGATGATGTCCGTGCGGAAGAAGATGGGCATGGTCTTTCAGGAGGGCGCGCTCTTCGACTCGCTCTCGGTCTACGACAACGTCGCCTACCGCCTGCACGAGCAGGCCGTGCCCGAGGAGGAGGTCGAGCAGGAGGTGCGCCGGATGCTCCGCTTCGTCAACCTCGAAGACGCCATCGACAAGATGCCGATAGAGCTCTCGGGCGGCATGCGCCGGCGCGTCGGCATCGCGCGCGCGCTCGTCGGCGGCCCGAAGATCGTCATGTTCGACGAGCCGACCGCGGGCCTCGACCCGCCGACGGCGCGCACCATCTGCGAGCTGGCCATCAAGCTGCGCGACCTCGAAGACGTTTCCTCCATCTTCGTCACGCACGAGATGAACAACGTCAAGTACCTGACGAGCGAGTACGCCGTCGTCAACGACGAGGGCGAGATCGTCTTCGAGGAGGAGGGGCAGCGCCTCTGCCTGACCAACACCAAGGTGATCATGCTGCGCGGCGGCAAGATCATCTTCGAGGGCACCGACGAGGCGCTCCACCGCAACGAGGACCCCTACATCCAGCGGTTCATCCACGGACACTGAAAGGAGAAATGATGAGTGATGAGTGATGAATGATGAATTAAGAACCGTCTTCAATTCATCATTCCGCATTCCGCATTCATCATTCAGTCAATTATGCCTACAGCCAAGAAGCGCATCGGAATCCGCGAGGTGAGGGTGGGACTGTCTGGTCGTGGTCGCCATCGGCGTCCTGATCTTCCTCATCCTGAACGCGTCGGGCGACATCTCGCCCTTCTCGCGCAAGATACGCCTGCGCGCGCGCTTCTCGAACGGCGACGGGCTGCGCCGCGGCTCCGAGGTGCGCCTCGCGGGCGTCCGCATCGGCAAGGTGGACGACGTGCGCCTGCTCCCGCCCTCCTCGAACCCCCTGGAGAAGGTCGAGGCCACCTTCTCCATCGACAGCGAGATTGACGGGCGCCCCGCCACCGACCTCATCCGCAAGGACTCGGCCGCGCTCCTCTCCTCGCCCTCCATCCTCGGCGCCGAGAAGGTGATCAACCTCACGCCGGGCGGCGCCACCGCCGAGCAGATCCGCGACGGCGACCTCATCCCGCCCGGCGACGAGGGCGGCACCGTGCAGGCGCTCACCGCAGTCGGGCACGCGCCTGATGGATCAGCTCAACGACCTCTCGCGGCAGTTCACCGAGATCTCGTCAAAGGTCAACCAGGGCCAGGGCACCATCGGCCAGTTCGTCAACGACGAGGCGTTCTACAACAACCTCAACTCGGCCGTGCGCGACGTGAACGAGTTGGTCCGGCAGATTCAGACCGGGCAGGGCTCGGCCGGCCGCTTCGTCAACGACCCCGCGCTCTACAACAACCTGAACGAAGTCAGCGGCTCGCTCCAGGAGATCGCCGACGGCCTGAAGCAGGGGCGCGGCACCGCCGGCAAGCTCCTCACCGACGACGCCATCTACAACGACGCGCGCGGGGCCATCGCCCGCCTCAACCGCTCGGTGGACAACATCGACCTCATCGTCAACGACCTCCGCCAGGGGCGCGGCACCGCCGGCAAGCTCCTCACCGACGAGGCCATCTACAACGACGCGCGCGCCGCCATCGCCCGCTTCAACACCGCCGCCGAGCGCATCGACAACGTCGTCGCCGGCGTCCAACGCGGCGAAGGCACCGCCGGCAAACTCCTCACCGACGACCAACTCTACAACAACGTCAACCAACTCTCCTCCGAGACCGTCAAACTCATCTACGACTTCCGCCAGAACCCCAAAAAATACCTAACCATCAAGTTCGAGCTGTTCTAGGTCACACTTGAGTTGTGTCGGTGTGAAATAAAGTTGCGTACCGTGAAATAAAGTTTCGCCCTGTGAAATAAAGTTGCGTTCTAAGTTCAACACAAGACAGCAGGTGGGTTGTGTACTTTGACCACTCAAGTCGACAGTTAATCGATGTCTATTTAGGAAAGATAAGACTATGGCTAGAGGCGGGACGTTGAATATGCTGCCGCTGTGAGGTCTACAGCTTCGTGCCTTAAGGACACACCCGGCCGTCCTGCGCAAGTAACAAGGACTGCAATAGGAAGAGCCTTAGGCGCACTTGGCCTTTTACGGCAGAAGCTCAATAAGATGCCGCTGACGGCTCAAGTCTTAGTGAGTGTGGTAGAGACACGAGAGCAATACGCAGTCCGGCGTGTCCGGTGGGCTGCCGAGCTTTACCGCCGAGAAGGGTTAATACCACCTAAATTGGCAGCTCGTGATGAGAGCATGTGTCTATAGCCTCAGAGACAATTCGACAGTAAAATGCACGATTGACGTGGCTATGAGGTTGCTGGAGTCGGAGTTATTGCAGAGCTACGCGGGAGAAGTTGCCTCCTAGCATAAGAAAACATAATGCCGGTTCTCAGACCCCGATTTAAGAACATTTATTATGTTGCTATACTGTACCTCCGTTAACATTTTACTGCCGTTTAGCAGCTCTCGTCCGGGAGCAGGCTTATCTGATGTGATCTCCTCTCGTGGTTAAAAGATTTGTGAGAAAGGGCCGCGAACGATGCAGGCTCAGCCGAACATCACAGAGGTTCTGGAGAGGTGGAGCAACGGGGAGCAGAGTGCCCTCGACGAGTTGGTGCCGCTGATTTACAAAGAGCTGCGGCGGCTGGCCGGTAATTACATCAGGCGTGAGCGGCACGATCACACGCTGCAACCCACCGCCCTCATCAACGAAGTCTTCCTGCGCCTGATCGACCAGAACGATATTAGGTGGCAGAACCGCGCGCACTTCTTCGGGATCGCGGCAAGGTTGATGCGCCGCATACTTGTGGACCACGCGCGCACCCAACAGGCGGCGAAGAGGGGCGGCGGACAATACAGCCTTTCGCTGAGCAGGGCCGACCGGATAGCGGGGCGGCCGAGCGTCGACCTGCTGGCCGTGCACCTCGCCTTGCAGGAGTTGGAAGTGCTCGACCCGCAGCAGAGCCGGGTCGTCGAGCTGCGTTTCTTCGGCGGGCTGACCATCGAGGAGACCGCCGAAGTTCTGTCGATCTCACACGCCACGGTCGAGCGCGAATGGAAGATGGCTCGCTCGTGGCTCCGGCACGAGTTGGAAGGTTAAGTCCGTCTCTTCCGAAAAGCTTTAAAACATCCCATGACTCCGGAACGCTACCAGCGAGTTAAAGAGCTGTTCCACTCCGCACTGGCGCGCACGCCCGAAGAGCGCCCCGCCTTTCTCGCGCAGGCGTGCGGCAACGACATGGCTCTGCTGGCAAAAGTCGAGGCCCTCGTCGCAGCCGATGAGCAGCCCGGCAGTTTCATGGACGCCCCCGCCTACGCGGTCGCCGCCGAGATGCTGACGGAGAACTCAACGGGCGCGCTCGTGGGGCAGAGCTTCGGCCATTATCAGGTTTTGGCGCTGCTGGGCTCGGGCGGAATGGGGGACGTTTACCTGGCGAGGGACACGCGGCTCGGGCGGAAGGTCGCGCTCAAACTGCTACCCGACTACCTGACCGACGACGAGAGTCGCATCCGGCGCTTCAAGCAGGAGGCGCGGGCCGCTTCGGCGCTCAACCACCCGAACGTGCTCACGATCTACGAGATCGAGCAGGCAGGCGACAGGTACTTTATCGCGACGGAATTCGTGGAGGGCGAGACGTTGCGGCAACATTTGGAGGGCGGGAGGCTCGGGCCGGGCGAGGCGCTCGGAGTGGCGGCGCAAATTGCGGGCGCCCTCTCAAAGGCGCATCAAGCTGGCATCGTCCACCGCGACATCAAGCCGGAGAACGTCATGCTCGACGCCGAGGGGCGCGTCAAGGTATTGGACTTCGGGCTTGCGAAATACACACAGCATCTCGGCGGCGGTGTGTCAGACGGCGCTGACGCGGAGAGCGTCCACACCGTGCCGGGCATGTTGATGGGCACGACCGCGTACATGTCGCCCGAGCAGGCGCGCGGACTCGCGGTCGATGCGCGGACAGACATTTGGAGTCTAGGCGTCGTGCTCTACGAGATGCTGGCAGGGCGTAAGCCCTTCGGCGGGCAGACGCCGAGCGACGTTCTCGCCGCCATCCTTGAGCGCGAGCCCGAGCCGCTCGCCGAGGAAGGCTCCGGCGTGCCGGAGGCGCTGCAAAGAATCGTCAGAAAGGCGCTCCGGAAAGACCGGGAGAAGCGGTATCAGACGAGTAAAGACTTGGCGCTCGACCTGGAAAGCCTGCGTCGAGAAATGGAGGCCGCAGCGGTTTCAGGAAGAGCCACGCCGATTGACATAGCCATTCCGGGGTTGCCTGCCGCCGCCCGTGCGACCCGTAACAAGAGGGCGACGGCACTCGTGCTCGCGGCCCTACTGCTTCCGGCCGCGGCGGCTATCATCGGCGCATGGGTATTGCGCTCCTCAAACCCGTCAACGGCCAGTAAAGCAAATCCCTCGACGGTTGAGACAACGGCCCCGCCCGCCGCCGCAGGGTCGGAGCGCAGCCTGGTCTATTCGATACTGGTTCAGAAATACCGCGGCGGGAGGCCGTTTGAGGCCCCGTTCAGGCTCGGCGGCGAGATAAATTTCGAGAAGGATTATCGCGTGCGGCTGAACCTCAGCAGCCCGCAGAACGGACACCTCTACATCCTGAACGAAGGCCCCGCGGAACCGGGCCGGCCTTCGTCCTACGTGATTCTCTTCCCCTCGCCCACCGCCAACGACGGACAGTCGCGGCTCGGCGCGGGCCGGCAGGTTCAGGTGCCCGAGCGGAGTTGGCTACAGTTCGACGCGGAACAGGGGACGGAGAAGGTCTGGCTGGTCTGGTCGGCGGAGAGTGTCCCCGCGCTCGAAGCGTTAAAGGCGTACGCCAACCCGCGTGACCGAGGGCGGGTCGGCGACCCCGGCCTCAACGACGCGGCCAGAGATTTCCTGCTGACACATCAAAATCCCCGCCCCGCGGCGTCGAGGGACGAGGATAAAAAAGAGGTTGTCCTCACCTCGAACGGTGCTATACTCGCGCACCTTCTGAGGCTTGAGCATCACTAATCCCCGACCCGGGCCTCATCCGTGTTAAACCCCTAAGCTCCCGGTAACGTAACACAAAGGCCCCGGCGCGCGACCGCCGGCCGACACACGAGCGGCAGCGCTCAGACGTGACCTCACAACGTCTAACAATTCTTCCCGTCCCGTGAGGCGAATGACCTCGACTTCCCGCATTACCAGACGAGAGCCGCCGGAAGGCCCGGACACGAGCGGGGACGCACCCCGCTTCGGAGCGTCGAGCCCCGACGGCAGACTCCGTGCCTGAACATTTCAAATAAGGAGAACGCCATGACGACAGGAACCCAACAGGCCAACGCTGCGGCGAGGCCCTTCCCGACACTGAGCAACAGTCTGTGGACGTTGCAATTAACCGGCGGCTCCCAGCCTCCTCCCGGCCTTGAACGCTGCGACAGTCTGTCGATCACACGTCAGGAGCAAAATCTCGACACCCTTTCGATCAGCGGGTTTGTGACCGATACGGTTAAGAATTCTTACTATCCGCTCAATGGGCAAGTCGATGCGGAGTCTGTGGTCACCTTCTTTGTGACCATTAAGGATGTCGGCGACAGCGTGTACTTCTTCAAAGGCAGGGTGCAGGTCGAGGCGGAGAATATGTCTATGGCGGGTACTTTCAAGTTGGTGCCACCCGACAACGAAAACGAAGACGGAAACTGGTCTGCCCAGGCTCAGGGCGGCGGCGATGATGATGGACGATGACCGACCCGCCCCCAAGCCCCGGCACCTGCGCTCTCGGTAGTTGGTAGCATGTCAGCCGGGCGGGCCGCCTGCCGGCACCTGTGCGCGACGACTTAACCCGTTCGGGGACGAATCACCCGCAGAAGCTCACGCGGGTGATTCGTCCCCTATTCCCGCAGGACTCTGTTCGTGATGCTCACACCTCGTCAGATTATTTCGCGCTGCGTTACCTGCCTCCTGATGACGGCGGCCGTGGGGTTCGCGCCACAAGCAAGCGCCGCCCGCCGGCAGACCGCGGCACCCACGCTCGCGCCGGGCGAGACGTTCAAGGGGCAGATGGCCGGCGGCGAAACCCGTCTCTTTTACATAACGATGAGCGCCGGGCAGTACCTGCGTGTGGTAGTCGAGCAGCGCGGGATAGACGTGGCGGTCGCTCTCGTCGGCCCGGGGTCAAAACGATTGCTTGAGATGGACAGCCCCAACGGCAACTACGGGCCGGAGCCTGTCTCGGCGGTGGCGGAGGAAGGAGGCCAATACACGATAGAAGTCCGCTCGCCCGACAAGAAGGCCGCCCCCGGTCTCTTTGAGGTGAGGGTCGAGGCGTTGCGTGAGCCGACGCCCGCGGACAGGTCTCGCGCGGGCGCGGAGCGTGCTTTCACGGAGGCTTCCCGGCGACTCGCCCCGCCCGACGCTAAGGCCAGACAAGAGGCGCTGGAAAAGATCGAAGCCGTCCTGCCCGTCTTCCGTTCTCTGGAAGACCGCCCGATGGAAGTCTCGACGCTCAACCGGCTGGGGCTCGCCTATAACTCTCTGGGACAGCCGCAGAGGGCCCTGGGCTACTACGAGCAGGCGCTGGCGGTCAGCCGGGACAGCGGCGACCGGCGGAGCGAGGCGCGCATGCTCAACAACGCCGGCGGCGCCTACGACATCATGGGCGAGCCGCGGAAGGCGCTCGACTGTTACGGTCAGGCGCTCTCGCTCTGGGAGACTCTGGGCGACGCCAACTCGCAGGGCGATGCGCTCAACAACATCGGGGTGAGCTACTACAACCTCGGCGAGTTGCAGCGCTCGCTGGACTACTACGACCGCGCGCTGCCTTTGCGGCGGGCGGCGGGCAGCCCGCGCAAAGAGGCCGACACCCTCGACAACATCAGCATCACCTACATCGCGCTCGGCGAGCCGCAACGCGCGCCCGAACACCTCGGGCGGGCGCTCGAACTCCGGCGGGCGGCCGGGGACGTACAGGGCGAGGCCAATTCGCTCAATCAAATCGGCTTCGCCTACGCCAAGCTGGGAGAGACGGCGAAGGCCCTCGACTACTACAGACAGGCGCTGCCGCTCCGCCTCGCGGCCGGGGATCGGCGCGGAGAGGCCGTCACGCTCAGGAACATCGGGGTGGCCTACGCTTCCCTCGGGCAGCCGCAGAAAGCCATCGAAGAGTACGAGCAGGCGCTCAAACTCCTCCGCGCCATCGGCAGTCGCCGCGAAGAAGCGAACACTCTGCTCTACCTCGGGCAAGCCCGCACGCTCTCCCGCGAAGTCCAGAAGGGCGCCGAATCTTACGCGCAGGCGCTCTTGATTTTTCAGGCGCTCGACGACCGGCTCGGCGAAGCGAGGGCGCGTCAAAGCATTGCGCAGGCCGAAAGGGGTCGCGGCAACTTCACAGAAGCCCGCGCCCAGATAGAGGCGGCGGTCTCAATCATCGAGGCCATGCGGGCGCAGGTCTTGAGCCAGCAACTCCGCACCTCCTTCTTCGCTTCGAGGCAGGATGCTTACGAGTTCCAGATCGATTTGCTGATGCAGATGCACCGCCTCGACCCGACCAAGGGCCACGACGCGGCGGCACTGGCGACGAGCGAGCGGGCGCGCGCGCGCAGCCTTCTGGAGATGCTGTCGGAGTCCGGCGTCGATGTCAGTCGGGGCGTAGACGCCGCGTTGCTTGAGCGTGAGCGCGAGCTTTCCGTGCGGCTCAGCGCCAAGGCCGCACGGTTGATATCTCTACTCGGCCAGCAGAACAGGCAGGAGCAGGCGGCCACGTTGAAGAAGGAGGTCGGCGCGCTCGAAGAGGAACACCAGCAGGTGTCGGGAGACATACGCAGGCGCAGCCCGCATTACGCGGCCATCACCCAGCCGCAGCCGCTCGGCCTGCGAGAGATACAGATGTTGTTGGATTCCGACACCCTGCTGCTGGAATACTCGCTCGGCGCCGAGCGCAGTTACCTGTGGGCCGTTACCCGCGACGGCTTGCGGAGCTTCCAACTGCCCGGACGCGAGCGCGTCGAGCAGACGGCACGGCAGCTCTACAAGTTGGTGACGGCCCGCAGCAACCGGCACAAGGGCGAGAGTGCGCGGCAGAGGCAGGAGCGAATCAGTCAGGCCGATTCGCAAACGACCGAGGCGGCCGAAGAGTTGAGCCGCGTGGTGCTCAAGCCGGCGGCTTCGGAGTTGACTGGTAAGCGGCTGGTGATCGTCACCGACGGGGCCCTGCAATACATTCCTTTCGCCATGCTGCCCGTCCCGAACGGCGAGCAACGGTCGTCTTCCGTCGTTACGAACGGCGGCCCGGCGGGAGTTGGCAACTACCGACCTTTAATCGTCGAGCACGAGGTCGTCAGCCTGCCTTCGGCCTCCACGCTCGCCGTGCAAAGGAGAGAGTTGGCCGGGCGCAAGTCGGCTCCGAATAATATCGCCCTCATCGCCGACCCCGTGTTCGACCGCGGCGACGAGCGCGTCACTTCTAAAACGAAGCATGCGCCGGTGTCGCCGGCGGGAACGGTTGAAGATTCCACCGCGACGCGAACGCTCGAACACCTGGCGGCACAGTCGGCTGGCGCGCAGGGCGTGCCGCGCATCCCGCGCCTACCTTACACGCGGTTAGAGGCGGAGCAGATACTGGCGGTCGCCCCCAGAGCGTCTAACTTGCGTGCCCTTGATTTCAAGGCGAACCTCTCGACGGCCCTCGGCGGAGAGTTGCATAAGTACCGCTACGTGCACTTTGCGACGCACGGATATATCGACAGCGAGAAGCCCGCCCTCTCCGCCATCGTGCTCTCTCTGGTCAACGAGCGGGGTGAACCGCAGGACGGCCTTCTCAAGACGCAGGAGATTTATAACCTCGACCTCTCCGCGGAGCTGGTCGTACTGAGCGCGTGCCAGACGGGGCTCGGGAAAGAGATCAGAGGCGAAGGGCTGGTCGGCCTTACACGCGGGTTTATGTACGCGGGCGCCGCGCGCATCATCGTCAGCCTCTGGAACGTGAGCGACAAAGGAACGGCCGATTTAATGTCGCGCCTCTACAAGGGGATGCTCAGGGACGGCTTGCGGCCAACAGCGGCGTTGAGGGCGGCGCAGCTCGAACTCTGGAGACAGAAGCAGTGGCGGTCGCCTTACTACTGGGCGGGCTTCGTCCAACAGGGTGAGTGGAGGTGAGAAAATGAAAGCAGGGCAACAGCTTATCAACCCGCCCCGAAGAATCGTTCACGCGTTTCCCATCCGGGCGACGAGGCCATGGGCGGCAGCCGTCTGCGCGCTCGCGCTCTGCGCTGTCAGTCTGGCGGCGGCGCAGGGCACGCAGGATGAGGAGGCGACGCGGAAGCTTTGGGACACGGCCTTCAACCCCAAAGTGAGGAAACCCGTGCGCTCCGGCAGGAACACGACTCGAAGCAGCTACCGCGTGGCGACTCCGCGCGTCCCTACTGTCGGCGTCTCTGGTGATTCGGTTGTCGGAGTCACGGTCTGGCGCTTGCGCCCGTCCAGAGATGCCGACGACGGAGAGAGGATGATCGTCCACGAAGGGTCGGACGCGGCCGCCTGGATACCCGAGCGCGTGCCCTCTAACGCCGGCCTACGCGAAGGCGACCGCGTGCGCCTGAGCATCGAGGCCGCGCGCACCGGCTACCTTTATGTCATCAACCGCGAGCAGTACGCCGACGGCACGCTCGGCGAGCCCTACCTGATTTTCCCGACTACGCGCACGCTCGGCGGCGACAATCATGTAAAAGCGGGGCGGCTCGTTGACATCCCCGCGCAGGAGGACAGCCCACCCTTCTTCACCCTCAAGCGCAGCCGCGCCGATCAGGTCGGCGAATTGCTGAACGTCATCATCACGCCCGCCCCCCTGGACGAGTTACAGATCGGGGCGCAGGCGCAAAGACTTTCCGCGGAGCGCGTCGCACGTTGGGAGAAGTCCTGGGGCGGACAGGCGGGCCGTCTTGAGCTGAGCGGCGGGGCGGGCAAGGTCTGGACGAAGGAAGAGAGGGAGGCCGGCGCGAGCGCCGCGCGCCTCCTGAAAGCGTCCGCGCCCGACCCGCAAACTCTCTACTACCGCCCCGGCCTCAAACACGACGAGCCGCTGCTGATTAAAGTGCAGCTCCAATACCGCCGTCGAAAACGCTGACGCCGCCGCGCCGGCAGTTCAGGCTGAAGACCCGCCGCCGCTTACGGCTTCAAACGGCCGCGCGCCCCTCTTCGAGCGCCCGCCGCACGCGAAGCCCCGCCCACCTTCCCTTCCGGCAAAAGTGTCGTCTCTTCACTGCCCCCGGCGCGTCCGGCCGGGGACCAAAATATTTTTCTTAAAGTTGAGGGAGTTCGGGCCGGGGCCGCGCATTAGTAGAGGTATGCAATGCGACGGCTCGAACGCACCGGCGGCATGAGCGGCGTCGCTTTCGGTTAGAAACTACCCGCTTCTTAAAGGAGTCAAATCATGTCAGCGACAGCTACCGTTAACGCCCCCACGCAGGCCCAGCAGGCGTTTGTGAACGCGCTCGAACAGGACGTCAACACGACGTTCTCCAGCCGGCTCGACGGCACCTTCTCGATGGTCAACTACCCCGCCGGGTTCCACTGGGGCGTCCAGTTCGGCCCCAACAACTTCTACAACCAGGCGGCCCTCAACGACCTCGACCTCCAGCTTGAGGTCGCCAGCAACGGCATCCTCACCCTCGCCGGCTCCAACTTCTCCACCCTCTACGGGCAGGTCCTCAACAACGTCAGCTACGTCATCTCCGACGCCGACAACGCGATCATCAAGCGGGAGTCGAACGCCGCCGCCGCGCAGATCTCGTCGGTCATCACCGAATGGGAGACCAACTTCGCCCCCATCACCCCGGCGCAGATGCAGACGGCGATCCCCCCCACCAAGCTGGGCTACATCGAGCTACAGGTGCAGACCCTCTGGGGCGGCGACATCAGCAAGATTCCCACCTCGCTCGCCTCGTTCGAGAACGCCTACCAGAACTACCAGAACGACGCCGCGCAGATGAACACGATCATGCAGGCGTCGGCGGCGGCGCAAAACAGGCTGGGCGCGGCCAAGGCCAACACGAAGAACCCGACAGCGGCCAACGGCGGGTTGCAGACCGGCGCCACCACCTTCTACGTGGCCTACGACGGCATGCCCGCCCAGACCGTCATCAACAGCGGCCTCCAGGCCTCCGCCAACCAGGTGCAGGTGCGGCTCAGCCTCAGCGACTTCAGCTCCTCTTCGAGCAACCTGTCGGTGAACGGGCAGGCGCAGGGGACCGTTGCCCTCGGCGACATCTTCACCGTCTCAATCGGCGGCTCGGCCAGCTTCGACCTCTCGAAGTACTCCTCGTCTTCGACGACGGTCGAAATGTCGGTCACTTACCCGGGGGTCACCATCATCGCGGCCGCGCCCGCGAACCTCGACGCGGCGGCCGTGACCGGCTGGTACGAGAACGAGATTCTGACCGAGGCCGTAAAGAACATGGGGCAAGGGACGAGCGTCACGGGCTATCAGATTCAGGGCAGCGAGTTCCCCGCCAGCTTCTTCGGCCCCGGCGGCGGGTTCTCCCGGCTAAAGACCTTCGTCATCAGCCAGATGCCGACCACCTCCATCACGTTCCACAACGCCAAGAGCAGCCTGGTGCAGTCCGACTTTCAGGAGCAGGCGTCGGTCGAGGTCGATCTGTTCGGCTTCATCCCCGTCGGCGGCGCGTCGGAGAGCTACCAGGTTCAGAGCGTCAACTCCTCGTCGTCGGACGGCTCGGTCACGGTCACGCTCGGCCCCGCGGTGCAGCAGGGCACCGTCCCGTCGCAGCAGGCGACCGCCTTCGTGCTCGGCGGCGTCGCCTCCTACCCGCCGAATAACATCTAACCAACTTTCATGGCGCGCCGGGACGCCATGATCCTCACCCCGCGGCGGGGCGGCTCGGTCGAATCGACCGAGCCGCCCCGCCGCACGCCGATAGGTTAAGAGGCTCCACACAGGTCTGCAGACTCACAGTGCAGACCGCCCGAGAAACTCGGACTGTCGCTCCGGCTCCGCCGAGCAGTTAAATACGCTTTATGAAACGCCCAACACAGGGCGAGGCGCACGCGCTCGCGCCGGGCAGCGCCAACGGCAGCCACGGGCCGGAGCCGGCCTCGGCGGTGGCGGAGGATTCGGCGTTCCGGGACAGCCGCAGAGGGCCCTGGGCTACTACGAGCAGGCGCTGGCGGTCAGCCGCGCGGCGGGGGATCGCCGCGGCGAGGCCGTCACGCTGCGGAACATCGGGGTCGCCTACACGCTCCTGCTACAACCTCAGAAAGCCGTCGAGCGGCACGAGCAGGCGCTCAAGCTTCTGCGCGCCGTCGGCAGCCGCCGCGCAGAAGCCTTCACAATGCTTTCAGGCAGGTTCGTGTAGACCCTTCCGGTCTTAAGCGCCTACCGTTGTTACTGGTAGAAGTAGGAGGTGTTCTTCTGCTGGTCCCACTCGACGCTGTCGATGTTGCGGGGGTCGGCGGCGAGCAGCTCTTCGCTCAGGCGGTCGGTGCTGGCCTGCGGACCCATGTCAACGTTGTAGACGATGCAGCCGGTCTCGCCCTCGCCGTCGGGGCGGTCGATGGTGCGCATCTCGGAGGCGAAGTTGTACCGGCGGAAGAGTTGTAGGAGCGCGTCCTGCGTCGTCCCGATGTTGCGCGTCTTGACGGTCAGCTCCATCGAGCGCGTGACCTGCTCGCGCTCGCGGAACTCCAGGCCCCACAGCAGCAGCAGCACGAAGAAGGTCAGGATGAGCCCCAGCTCCCAGCGGCCGACGCCCGTCGCCAGCCCGATGGCGAGGCTCACGAGCAGCACCGTGATCTCCTTCGGGTCTTTGATGTTCGTGCGGAAGCGCACGAGCGAGGCGGCGGCGAAGATGCCGAAGGCGCGCGCCGCCGAGTCGCCGACGACCATCATCAGCGCCGAGGCGACGACGGCCATCAGAATCTGCGTCTGCGCCACGAAGGGGTTGCGCTTGACCGTGTACGACAGGCGCCGCGGCCGGAAGGCCAACATCGCCGAGAGCAGCGCCGCCAGCGTCAGCCGCACCGTGACGGTCGCGAACGTCATCAGCCAGTCGCCGCTCTTCTCACCCGGCGTGGGCTGCGGCAGCGAGTTGCTCCCGCCCAACACGTGCGAGAACGGCGTCTCGTTGGCCGCCGAGCCCGGCGTCGAGCGCGCCGCGGGCGTCGGCCGCGCCGCCGGCTCCGTCGTGCCTGCGGCCTCCTGCTCCTGCGAAGCGGAGCGCGCGGGGTCGGCCGCGCCGCCCGGGTTCGCGCCGCCCAGAGACCCGTAGCCGCGCATCAGCGCCGCGACCAGAACGAACCCCAACGCCAGCGCGATGACCGCGACCGCGACCGTGAAAGCTCTTCCCTTTTGCTTACTGTTCGCCATGTCCCTACAGCTTACCGTTCATCCTGTGTCGCGCGCCGGGGCGCGGTGACGACACTCCGCAGCGTGAAAGGTTGCAGCCCCATGCGCCGCGCGCCGAACCGGAACGCGGCCGCGCGCGTCGCGTTGGCCGCGCGCGTCGCGGTCACCTGCCCGCCCATGTCGAAGACGAGCAGGACGTTAGCCGGGACGCGCCGCACGCTCCTCACGCGCAGCGGCACGCCGTCTTCGAGCATGTCGTCGGCCGCGAGCGTCGGGTCGATGCGCTCGCGGCCGTCGTAGGCGACGACGGGCAGACGCACCTCCTCTGTGTAGACCTTGACCGGCTCCTGCTCCTCGCGCACGGGCGCTTCCTGCGCGGCGCACGGAACGACGGCTGCGAAAAGGAGGAGGATCGACGCGAGGCGGGTGGGGGCTCTGTCAGACACGTAACGCTCCGAAAGGTTTTTGAAACGCCGGCCGGACATCGTCTTCTTGCGGCGATGTCCGGCCGGTTATATTGCTTCACGCCGTTTACGGGGCGGGCGTGCCGGCCGTGGTCGGCGCGGGCAGGCTGCGCAGGGCGTTGATGCGGCCCATGACCTCCTGCGCGAGCGCCTCGATCTCCTCGGGCTTGTAGTTGGCCGCGCGGAAGGCGTCCTTGACCTGCTCCTCGCTCAACTTCGAGAGGAGGTCGCCGATCCAGCGCGCCTGCTCGACCGTGACGGCGTCGAAGAGCCCGCCGTTCTTCCCGCTGTAGTCGAAGCGGACGAAGCCGCCCTCGACCTTATCGACGAAGCCCGTCTTGACGTACTTCTCGGGCTCGTTGCGGCTGTGCGTGATGAAGTTGCCGGTCTTGCCGAAGGTCGCGCCGAGGTCGCTGACGACGTAGCGCAACTCGCCGCCGCCCTCGGCCGGGACGTAGACGATCTTGTTGTTCGAGTCCTTCAGGTCCCAGTTGTTCAGCAGCCCCATCAGCACGACGAAGCCGGCGAACTCCTTCGTCCCCTTGAAGGGGTTCTTGTTCCAGCTCCACACTTCGAGCCGCTTGTAGTCTTCGGGCCGCGCCTCGAAGCGGACGTTGGCGTAGCCCCTGTCGCCCTCGCAGCGCTCGACCTTCTTCCGCGGCTTCGGCGCGTTGACGATCTGCACGCACGGGACGAGGTAGTTGACCTCGGTCGGGTAGCCCGCGGCCCAGACCAGTCGCGTGGCGACCGTCTCCGGCTGCGCCTCGTTGCCGACCTTGACGACCCACTTCTTGCCGGAGGCGTCGCGCACGCGCCACTTCACCGAGTACCCTTCGGGCATCGTCTCTTCCCAGATCACCTGCTTGAGGTCGGGCTTCATCTCCTCGCCGCCGGGGCCGAGCAGCAGGTTGCGCGTGGAGATGTCCGTCGGCTCCTGCCAGAGGACGGGCGTGCCCTGCGGCATCGTCTCCTTCTTCTCGTCCTTCTTGTCTTCCTTCTTCTCTTCCTTCTTAGACTGTGACGCCGGCACCTCGTTCTGCCCGACGGCGGGCGAGCACGCCGTGAGCGTCAACACCGCCGACGCCAGCACCGCCGTAAACGTGCGGAAATAGACTGTTAGACATCATCCACCCTCCTCGAAAGAATAATCGGTTCGCGTTTCACTCAGGCGCGGGGGCGTCGATGAAATAGAGCTGACTGTTGAAGCGCTCGCCGCCCTCCTCAAAGGGGACGGGGCGGTAGCGTCCGTCGGGGTCGAGCAGGCGCGCCTTCACGTTGTCGCGCAGGTACGCGTCGAGCAGCACGTCCTTCAGGTACTTCTTCAGACGCTCGTCGCGGACGGGGGCGATGGTCTCGACGCGGCGGTCGAAGTTGCGCGGCATCCAGTCGGCGCTGCCCGTGTAGAGCTCCTCCTCGCCGCCGTTCTGGAAGTAGTAGGCGCGGCTGTGTTCGAGGAAGCGGCCGACGACGCTGCGGACGCGGATCGTCTCGGAGAGCCCGGGCACGCCGGGCTTCAACATGCAGATGCCGCGGACGATGAGGTCGATGGGGACGCCGGCCTGCGACGCCTCGTAGAGCGCCGCGATGACGCGCGTGTCGGCCAGCCGGTTGATCTTGACGATGATGCGCGCGGGCCGGCCCGCCCTGGCGTGCTCGGCCTCGCGGCGGATGAGCCCGAGCGGTCTTGTCCCGCAGCGCGACCGGCGAGACGAGCAGTTTTCTGTACTCCTTCTGCCGCGAGAAGCCGGTCAGGAAGTTGAAGAGGTCGGTGGCGTCGGCGCCGATCTCCTCGTCGGCCGTCAGCAGCCCGAGGTCGGTGTAGAAGTTCGACGTGATCGGGTTGTAGTTCCCCGTCGCGATGTGGACGTAGCGGCGCAGGCTCGTCGCCCTCGCTGGCGGACGACGAGCGCGACCTTGCAGTGAGTCTTGAGCCCGATGATGCCGTAGACGACGTGGACGCCCGACTCCTCAAGCCGCTTCGCCCACTCGATGTTGTTCTCCTCGTCGAAGCGCGCCTTCAGCTCGACGAGCGCCGTCACCTGCTTGCCGTTCGCGCACGGCCTCGATGAGCGACTCGGGGATGGGCGACTTCTGCCCCGTGCGGTAGAGGCAGATTTTGATGGAGGCCACGTCCGGGTCTTCGGCCGCGCGGTCGATGAACTCGGTGACGGCGTCGAAGGACTCGTAAGGGTGATGGAGCAGCACGTCGCGCTCGCGTATGCGCGCGAAGTAGTCGTCGGCGCCTGCGAGCGCCTTCGAGGATCCGATGCTTGAACGGCGCGTCCTTCAGCTCGGGCCGGTCGAGCTTGTAGAGCTGCATCAGGTCGCGCACGTTGAGCGGGCCGTCGATCGGGTAAACGTCGTCGGGCTCAAGCTCAAGCTCGCGCCAGAAGCTTTCCGCACAGCTCGGCCGGCATCCGCGCGTCCACTTCGAGGCGGACGGCCGTGCCGAAGCGGCGCTTGCGCAGCGTCTTCTCCATCATGCTGAGGAGGTCGTTGGCCTCCTCCTCGCGCACGTCCACGTCGGCGTCGCGCGTCACGCGGAAGGCGTGGCAGTCCCTGACGCGCATCCGCGGGAAGAGCGATTCGAGGTTGGCCGCGATCAGGTCTTCGAGGAAGACGAACTTCGTGTTCGAGTCGTCCACGGGGACGAGGCGCGGGACGAGCGGCGGCACCTTGATGCGCGCGAAGCGCGGCTCGACCTTGCCCGTCAGCGAGCGCGTGATGCCGTGCTCGGGCAGCGGCTCGACCGTCAGCGCGAGGTTCAGGCTCTGGTTCGAGATGTAAGGGAACGGGTGGCCCTGATCCACGGCCTGCGGCGTCAGCACCGGATGCACCTGCCGCTTGTAGAACTCGCGGAGCTGCTGCCGCTCGGGGAGCGAGAGCGTGTTGTACTGAACGACGCGAATCCCCTGCTCGGCGAGGCCGGGCAGCACCTCCTCGCGCAGGCAGCGCGATCTGCTCCGCGAAGAGCGGGAGCAGCCGCGCGCGGATCTCCCGCAACTGTTCGAGCTGCCGCCAGCCCGTCGGGCGAGAGCTTCTCCACCTGGCCCGCGAGCGTCTCCTGCAAACCCGAGACGCGAATCATGAAGAACTCGTCAAGGTTCTCGGAGAAGATGGAGAGGAACTTGAGCCGTTCGAGCAGCGGCTGCGCCGGGTCGAGCGCCTCTTCGAGCACGCGCCGGTAGAACTCGATCTGGCTGAACTCGCGGTTGAAGAGCGGCAACGTCTCGGCCGCGCCTTCCAGGCCCGCGTGTCCGGCCCTTCCGGGCGCTCGTCGTCTGAGGGCTGTGTGTTGGTTAATCTCGTCATTCGTCTCGGCGCGTCGGACCACTTCTGACAACCCACGCCGCGCCCGGCCGCGAAAATTTTTAAGTCGAAAGCTTATTCTTTGAGATGCCCGCCGGCGCGCCCGCGATAGCCGAAAGCGCGCCGAAGAATCACCCGACAAAACCCGGCCGCACGCCACAGCCCCGCCTCTTCGCCGCCGCGCGAGAGGTGTAGACGAACGGGGAACGGGAAGCAGGCGAGCTTAAAGCAAGCACTGTTCCCTCCGGCCGGATGTTCGAGGGTGACTCCGCTGAAGTTATTCTACTGCAATATTTAACTTGTGCAAGCAGCGAGCCGCCGCTCGGCCAAGAGCGCCTGTACGGTTTCAAACCTTTAACCCGCCTTAATCTGCCTGCATTTGCACGCCCCGCCGCCGCTCTATTTCAGCGTCAGCGCCCTGGCCGCGACCGCCGCGTCGAGCAGCCGCACCACGTCTTCGAGCGTGACCGTCCCGTAATACCAACTGCCCGCGGCGGCCGACTCGGCGTAGACGGCCTTGTAGATGTCGTAGTAGGACCGCCGGCCGTCCACGAAGTTGTAGACCTCCGTCCGCATCAGGCCGTGGAGCGCCCCGCCGGCCGCGCACGGAACCTTGTTGCGGTTGGTCAGGTACGTTCGAGCGAGGCGACGTTCGCCGGCACCTTCCTGCTCGCCGCGCGCTCGGCGTCGGTCAGCGGGGCCGGCTGCGGCGGGTTCCGCCCGTGCAGTTGTTTGTAGAACTGCGCCAGCTCGCCCATCGGCGCGTTGTTGGAGATCATCGACGCCTTCATGTCGTCGATGGGTCGCTCGGCGACGTTGCCCGCGCCGAAGACGCGGATGGATTCGAGCGCGCGCGCCTCGCGCAAGACGCCCTGCTCGACGATGGTGCTCGCGCGCTTCCAGCCGCCGTCCGGCTTCGCCCCGCTCCGCGACGAGCAGCTCCATCGCGACGCGCATGTCGTTGGCCAGCCGCCTCTGCCCCTGCGCGTAGGTCTCGGCGACGAGGAGCGGGACGTCCGCGTCGTCGGCCTTAGAGAGGAAGTAGGCGAGCGAGCCGATGAGGAAGTTGTTGCGGCGCAACTGCGTCTGGTCGATCTGGAAGAGGTCGTCGTCCGAGGAGTGTATGTATGGGTCGTCCCAGTTGATGAGCGCGACGGCCGGGATGCCGACCGCGCCCTCGAGGAAGACGAGGTGGTCGGACGAGCCGAAGTGCGGCACGAAGCGCGCGTTGTAGCCCTGCCGCGTCCCGCGCGTCGAGTAGAGCGGGCGCGTGTGCGGGCGCGGCAGTCCCCCCTGACGGCTCGCGGAGAGGAAGCCGTTGTTGGTGTTGATGAGGTAGGTGCCGACGCTCTCGAAGATGGCGTCGAGGTAGGAGGTGCGCGAGTGCGGCGCGAAGATGAGGTGCTGGACGCGGCTGCCCATCGCGAGGTTCGCGCCCGTCATGTCCTGATGGACGTTCGCCAGAATCTTCTTCATCTCCTCGGGGTGCTCGCGGAAGAGCTGGTACTCCGAGAAGATTTCGTCCGTCCACCAGAAGCGCAGGTCGCGTTGCGGCCGCTTCATCTTCCCTTCCTTGATGAGCTTGCTGAAGACGCGCGCCAGCTCCAACAGGTTGGCGCAGCCGCTCCCGTCGTCGTTGGCCGAGCCCTGCTCCTCCTGCAAGTGCGCGGTCAGAACGATCTGCTGCACGCCGGGGCGCGTGCCGCGGATGACGGCCTCGACGAAGCCCGTCTTGCCGGGCGCCTCGCCGATGTCCGTATCCACCTTCGCACGCAGGCGGACGCGGCCGCCGCGCGCGGGCTTGCCCGTGGCGAAGAAGTCCTGCACGTCGTTCGTGTGGAGGATGCGGCGCAGCGTGTCGCCCTTGCGCGGCGGGAGGACGAAGGCGAACGTGCCTTTGCTGCCCGCGGGCGGCTGCGCGCTGATGCGCTGCCACGCGACCTGGTCGGGGTAGTCGAACGGGCTCCTGCTCTCGGAGGTCTGGTAGGTGACGACGCCGACGGCGCCGCGTTTCGCCGACCGCGTTGTCTACCGCGCGCTGCGGCGGCCCGCTCGTGAGGACGAGCTTGCCCTTCACGTCCAGTCCCTTCAGCGCCTCCTCCGTGCCGTCGCCGATGTCGATGAGTTCGGCCGTCACGTCGGCGTCGCGGCTCATGTCGGCGAGGTAGACGGCGTGCTCGGCGATGTCGGCGAGCTTCAGCTCGACGGGCTCGACCATCCACAGCTCGGCCGAGCGCGCCGTGTAGTTCGGCCCTTCGAGCGGCTGCTCGACGAAGCGCACCTCGTCCACGCCCGGCCTCGCGCGCGGCCTGCATCACGTAGTCGCGCGCCTTGAAGAAGCCCTCCATGCCGGAGTCGCGGTGCCAGTGCGAGAGCCAGCGGATGTGCTCGAAGGCGCGGTCGCCCGAGATTTCGTTCGAGAGCATCCGAATCTCTTCGTCGGACAAGAACGGCGTCGTCTGCGCCGCGCAGAGGTTCAGCGCGGGCGCCAGCACAAGGTTGATGACCAGAAAGACGGAGAGCGCGAGAGTCCTTTTCATCGAAGTCTCCTGCGGGGCTTGTTCTTACGTGCTGAGGTTCGAGCGCGGTGAGTTTATCAGGACAGAGCCCGCGGCTGAAGCCGACCGTGAGGGAGGGCTCAACTCTTCTGCTGCACGAGCACCTGAAAGTGTGAGGCCATGCCGCCGGGCAGAATCATCTCGCGTGCGTCGAGCCGGAGGGCGGCGACCTCTGCGTCGGACTCGGCGCGCGCGCTCTCAAGCTCCAACTGCTCGACGAGGCCGGCGCGGAGGAGGAAGGCGTCGAGGCGTTCGAGCGTGAGCGATCTTGCAGGCCCGCGGCCTGACCCTCGTTAACGACCTGCGTCCAGTTGACGGTCGTCGTCAAGTCCTGCCCGCCCGGGGTCGCGCAGCACGTCTTCGCTCAACTCGTGGCCGCGGAAGGCGCGGAGCGTGCCCCCGCGCCTGTGCGGCGCGCCGTAGAGTGACGCGGCCTCGTCGCCGTAATCGACAGTGACGACGAAGCCGCGGCCGAGCAGCGCCGCCGCGCGCGCGACCCATGCGCCCGCTTCGAAGTTGACTTCGACGACCTGCCCCTCTTCGAGCGTCCCGCACGTG
Source organism: uncultured Acidobacteriota bacterium (assembly GCA_963726735.1). Taxonomy (GTDB): domain Bacteria; phylum Acidobacteriota; class Blastocatellia; order Pyrinomonadales; family Pyrinomonadaceae; genus QHXN01. The sequence continues at coordinate 2,330,317 of CAVSDM010000007.1, read as the reverse complement.
CGCCGGACGTACTCTTCGAGCCGCGGCGTCGAGGGCTCGCCTTCGACGAAGACAAAGCCGCCGTCAACATCCGTCCCGACGTATGACTCAAGGAGGCGACCGCCGCGCATCGTCACGCGGTGGACGGGCAACGCGTCCAGCAGTTCGTTCGAGAAGAGGACTGCCGCGTCGAGCGGGCCGTCGATCTCGGAGAGCCGGCGGAACTCGACCCGTTCGGCGAACGGCGAGAGGAGCGCAGCGGCGCGCTCGCGCGAGTCCGCGCTCGACTCGTCGAAGACGTAAGCGGAGCGAGTCGTAGACGTGCGGCGCGTCACGCCGCAGGGTTCGCAGGACGCCGTGCGCGAAGCGACCCGCGCCGCCGCCCGCTTCGAGCAGGTGAAAGACGCGCGGCCGTCCCAGCTCTTCGTAGAGTTTCGTGAAGTGGCGCGCGAAGGTCGCGGCGAAGAGTGTGCTGCGCTCCGGCGCCGTGCGGTAGTCGCCCGCGCGCCCCCAGCGCTCCGCCCCGCGCCGCGGTAGTAACCCTCGCGCTCGTCGTAGAGCGCCGCGCTCATCCAGTCGCGGAACGTCAACGGCCCCGCCTCGACGATGCGTGCGCGCAGTCGGACGGAGAGCGAAGGCCCGGCCTCGCCTTCGACCGAATCGTTACTGGCGCGTGGGCTCATCGGGCTGCCTGTCGAGCAGGCGCGTGGGCTCTTCGGGTTGCTTGTCGAGCAGGCGCGTGGTGTGGTCTGTGACGCTGGCGCGCGGGGGCTCGACCAGCTCGCCCGTGTTGTAGCGCGGCGGGCGCGCGGGCGTCGGGATGGGCGCGGCCTGGCGCGGCGGCAGTGTGTGTGACTGCTGCGGCGGCGGCGTGCCGAGGTAGTTCGGGATGCTCGGCGGGGGCATGTACGAGGGCTGCGGCGGCGCGGCGGGGAGGGCCGGCCCGTTACTCTCGAACAGGAGCGCGTACATGATGCGCAGGAAGCCGCTGACGGGCAGGCCGACCGCCGCGAGCGCGACGAACTCGCCGGGAAACCCGAGCATCGCCACGCCGAAGATCGCGAGCAGCGGGACGGCGAGCAGCGTGGTGAGCATTATCATCGCGCCCTGCCTGATGCCCTTCTGCCGCGGCGAAAGCTCGGGCGTCCCCGCCTGCTGCGGCGGGCGCCAGTGCAGGCGGCCGCCGTGCGCCAGCAGCTCGCTGACGCCTTCGAGCGGGAAACCGCAGGCGGGGCAGAAACGCGCCTCGTTGGAAACCTGTCGCTGGCCGCAGTTGGGGCAGAACATCTTCGGCTCCTGTGAACTTGAAAAGGTTCAGCGCGTCTGCTCGTCGGGCTCGCGTTCGAGGAGGCGCGTCGTGCCTTCGGTCACGCTCGGTCTGTAGGACAGTTCGGCCGTGTCCGGCCGCGGCGGGGCGTAGGCGCGCGCGGGCTGCGACTGCGGCGGCGGCAGCGCCGAGACCTCGCGCGGCGGCGGCGTGAACTGCGGCTGCGGCGTGTAGGCCGGCTGCCGCTGTAAGTGCTGTCGGTAAGGGCCGTCCTCGAAGAGGAGCGCGTAGAGGAGCCGGAACAGACCACCGATGAAGGCGATGACGCCGACGAGGGCGAGTTCTTCGGGCATGCCGATAATCTCGCTCAGGATCGCCAGCACGGGAATGAGGAATGCGCCCGCCAGCATGGCCTTACCGCCCAGTTGCGCGCCCTTCCGCTTCGGCGAGGGCGGGGCCGGCACGGCCTCGAAGGCCGGCTCCGTGACGGCGACGCCGCGCCCGCCCGTGGCGAGCAGCCCCGACACGGCCGCCAACTGGAAGCCACAGCGCGAGCAGAAGCGCGCGGCGTCCGACACCTGCTGCTGGCCGCATTGTGGACAGAACATCTCTCGACCTTCCTTACCGCGGGATGAGGTAAAGCCTCGGCTTCCCTTACGACTATCCCACGCGCGAAGTTCACGCGCAACCGCAACCCGCCGCGTGCGGCTCACACGCGCGGCAGGCGCGCGTCGGAGAAGAGGCGCAGCGTCGCGTGGGCCCGCCCCTGGTGGTGCGCGGCGCGGGCCAGCGTCTCGGCGGCGAGCGAGAAGAGCGTCCGCATCTCGCCCGACGGCGTCGCGATCTCTTTGCCGAGGTCTTCGTCGGAGCGCAGGAACTCGAAGGCGCGAAGGCGCGTCGCCTCGGCCTCTTCGAGGTAGCGCGCCACCGCATCGGACGTCGGTAGAGACTCGGGCAGAGTCCACTCGAAGGGGTCGTCCCAGAGGTTGACGGTGATGCCGCCGAAGGTCTGCTCGACGGCGGCGGCCGAGCGCAGGAGGTGCTCGCCGCAGGAGTAGACGGGAAAGGTGCGCGCCGCCGGTTCCCGCGGGGGCTGCCAGTAGAGGCGCCCGGCGGGGACGGCCCGCACGAGCGCCAGCGAGCGCCCGTGCAGGCGTGCGAACTGTTCGTCGAGGCCGCGGACGATCCTCATCATCGCCAAGCGACCGCGCGCCCCGAAGCCCCTTAGTTGGACTTGACGCGGCGGTCTTCCTCCCTCACCGCCATGCCGACGTTGCGGCCGCGGATGGTCGGGCCGGAGTAGACGCGCCCCTTGACGCCGACGCGCGCGCCGCGCGAGGGCGTGTTGCCGCGCTCCGTGACGACCCAGATGCGCCCCGTCCCGTCGTCCAGCTCGTAGGCGCCGCCGACGAACGGGATGCCGTAGCTGTCCGTGACGCGGCCGACGATGCCGACCTCCTTGTCCATGTAGCGGTCGGGGTCGGCCTTCAGCTTACTGATGCTCGTCTGGCTCGGGCAGGCCGTCAGGGCCAGCAGCGACGCGAGCAGGACGGGCAGGATGAACAGCTTGCGACGTGAAAGCATGTGCGCTCCTTAACTTTCGTTGACGATTGTCGGGAGAGCGTCTCGGATGATACCACGGCCGATATGGCGGCCCGAAAAGTAGTGACGCCGCCGCGGGCCGTTGTGTTAACTTAGGCCCGCACGCACTTCGGCCCACTTCTCGAACGCTTCGTCCCGGCCGTTAAATCTTAGGAGAGTGTTTTGGCCAGACCTTTGATTGCCTTCGTCGTGCTGGCGGTTGCTTTCTTTTCCGCGCCCCCCGCGGGAGCGCAGGCGCCCGAACACATGAGGACGAAAGGCATGAGCGAGCAGCAGCAGTGGGTTCAGGAAGTGCTCCGCCTTCAGCGCCAGTTGATGGACGCCATCCGCGACAGGGACGCGAAGGCGCTCGAACCCATCCTGTTCGACGACTTCGTCTACCGCAGCCCGGAGGGGGAGGTGGGCCGCGCCGACTTCCTCAAGAACATCACCGCCATCCCCGGCCGCATCATCTCGGTCGAGGGCAAGGACCTGCGCGTGAGGCTCTTCGGCGAGATGGCCGTGATGACCGGCGTCCAACTGTCCGTGGTCCGCACGGACGACGGCAAGGAGCTTGAGAGCGTCGTCGCCTTCACGGACATCTTCGTCAGGCGCGAACGCCGCTGGCGGCTCGCGCTCGCCCACGGCGTCGAGCTGCCGACGACTCCGGCCGCGCCGTCGAAGCCGTAAGCGCCATTTCGTCAACCCGCATCTCATCCTTAACGAATGAGTCCACGACGACCGAAGACGGCTCGACTGCTGACGGCGCTGCCGGTGCTCCTGTGCCTTTTCACTCCTGCGCACGCCCGCGACGACTACCCGCGCCAAACGGGGCTCGACGCGCTCCTCTACCGCATCCGTTTGAGCATCGGCGACACGAGCGACGAAGTCAGAGGCGAGACCGAGATCGTCTTCGCCGTCAAAGCCTCGAACGTCCGCGAGGTCTCGCTCGACTTCCCCGGCCTCAACGTCGATGGCGTGAGCGTGCGGGACCGACCCGCGAAGTTCAAGCGGGACGGCGGCCGTCTCCGCGTCACACTGAACGGCGTGTACAGACCCGGCGCCCTCTTCAACGTCGTCGTCAGGTACCACGGCGCGCCCACCGACGGGCTCTACTTCAAGCGGAATAAGTTCGGCGACCGCACGGTCTTCGCCGACAACTGGCCCGACCGCGCCCGCCACTGGTTCCCTTCCGTCGACCACCCTTCCGACAAGGCCACGGTCGAGTTCTTCATCGACGCGCCCGCGCGCTACGACGTGGTCGCCAACGGCGAGCTGATCGAGACGACGCGCCGTCAGGACGGCACGCGCCTGACGCACTGGCGCGAGTCGGTGCCCATCCCCGTCTACTGCATGGTCTTCGGCGCGACCGAGTTCTCCGTCGTCAACGCGGGCGCGGCGGGCGGGACGAACCTCTGGCACTACCTCTATCCCAAAGACCGCGACCGCGGCATCGCCGACCACGGCCGCGCGCTCCGCATGCTCGACTTCTACGCGGGCCTCGTCGGCCCCTATCCTTACGAGAAGCTCGCGCTCGTGCAGTCCTCCACGCGCTTCGGCGGGATGGAGAACTCTTCGGCCATCTTCTTCGACGAGAACTCCTACGACGGCTCGGGCAAGCTCGAAGGCACCGTCGCGCACGAGATCGCGCACCAGTGGTTCGGCGACTCCGTGACCGAATCGGACTGGCACCATCTCTGGCTGAGCGAGGGCTTCGCGACCTACTTCGGCGCGCTCTTCTACGAGCGCGCCGACGGCCGCGAACGGTTCGTGCGGATGATGCTCGACAACAAAGAGCGCTACCTGAATGACGCCGAGTCGGTGGCGCGCCCCGTCTATGACCCTTCGGTCAAAGACCTCTTCAAGCTGCTCAACCGGAACAACTATCAGAAGGGCGCGTGGGTGCTGCACATGCTCCGCCGCGTCGTGGGCGACGAGAAGTTCTTCGAGGGCGTGCGCGACTACTACCGCACCTACCGCGACGGCAACGCCCTGACCGAAGACTTCCGGCGCGTGATGGAGCTGCACTCGCGGGCGGCCGCTCGACTGGTTCTTCCGCCAGTGGATTTACGAACCCGGCTTCCCCGCCTACGACGCCCTTGGAAGTGGGACGAGCCGTCGAAGCGTCTGACGCTCAAAGTCAGGCAGACGCAGACGGGGAGCCTCTTCCGCATGCCGCTCGACGTTGAGTTCAGCGACGGCGACGACTCGCGCCGCGAGGTCGTGGAGGTCTCGGGCCGCGAGCAGACCTTCGACTTCAAGCTCAAAGCAAGGCCGCAGGCCGTCGCCATCGACCCGGACGAGTGGGTGCTCAAGACTTTGAAGCTTCGCGAAGAGTAGCGCGAAACATCAGAGACGGGAGACGCGCAGATGAAACGTCACCTCTTCGCACTCCTTCATCCTCGCCGCTTCGTCGGCGCACGCGGTCGGGCAGACGACCGTCATCCGCGCGGGGCGGCTCATCGACCCGGAGGCCGGCACCGCCGCGCCGAACCAGACCATCGTCGTCGAAGGCGGGAAGGTCAAGGCCGTCGGCGCGGGCGTCGAAGTCCCGAAGGGCGCGAACGTCATCGACCTCTCGCGCTCGACCGTCCTGCCCGGCCTCTTCGACGCGCACACGCACCTCTGCCTGACCATCAACCTGAAGCGCGACGCCGGCAACTACTTCCTCACCACCATCCGCGACCCCGACACCTACCGCGCCATCCAGGGCGTCGCCAACGCGCGCGACATGCTCGCCGCGGGCTTCACCACCGTCCGCGACGTGGGCAACGAGGGCGACTACGCGTGCGTCAGCGTCCGCCGCGCCATCGCGGGCAAGCTCGTCCCCGGCCCGACGATGCTCACGGCCGGGCGCATCATCGCGCCCTACGGCGGCCAGTTCCACCTCCAGCCCGACCGCCGCGAGCTGGGCGAGCCCGAATACTTCTTCGCCGACACGCGCGACGAGATGCGCAAGGCCGTCCGCGAGAACGTCCACTTCGGCGCGCTCGTCATCAAGATCGTCGTTGACGACCAGCGTTACATCTACTCGACCGAAGACATCAAGCTTCATCATCGAGGAGGCGCGCGCGGCCGGGCTGAAGGTCGCCGCGCACGCTTGGACGACCGCCGGCATCCACAACGCCGTGGCCGCGGGCGTCGCCTCCATCGAGCACGTCAACGGCATCACGGACGAAGACCTCGCCGTGGCGAAGCGCAACGGCATCACGCTCGTCTTCACGCCCTTCCCCGAGTGGGTGCTGCGCGAGTCGGGCGACAGCGCGGAGGAGGCCGCGAAGGAGTACCGCGACACGGGCGAACGCCTCGGCGCCGCGTACAGGCTCGGCGTGCCCATCGCCTTCGGCACGGACGCCTCGGAGGGGATTCCGAAGTACACGCGCGGCACGCTCTCGATGAGCTGGGTGGACAGTTACGCGGCGGCCGGGATTCCCCCGCGCGCGATTCTTCAGATGATGACCGTCAACGCGGCGCGCCTGTTCGGCGTCGAGAGCGCGCGCGGCACGCTCAAGCCGGGCATGGCCGCCGACATCATCGCCACGCCCGCCAACCCGCTCGAAGACATACAGGCGCTCAAGCGCGTCAACTTCGTGATGAAGGACGGCGTGGTCTTCAGGAACGAGGCGGAAGCCCGGCCGTAGAAGCGGCGTTCGGGAGAGACGGGTGGACAGGAGAGACAGGCGTGACTTCATGACGTTTAATAGATCGGCCCTGACGCTCCTTCTGCTCGCGCTCTGCTGCACGGCAGCGGCGGCGCGGCAGCTCCCGGAACCGAAGCTCACGCCCGCGCCGATGACCGAGGCGCAGGCCGCGGCCATCCGCGCGGGCGTGGCACTCCACGACGGCGGCGACTACGACGGGGCCATCCGCAAGTACGAGTCCGTGCTGGCCGAGAACCCTTCAAACATCACCGCGCTCTACGAGATGGGTTTCTCCTACTCGGCGAAGAAGGAGTACAGGAAGTCGCTCGAAACCGCTTACCGCGGGGCGGAGTACAAGTCGCCACAGCTCCCGGCCTTCTACCTGCTCATCGGGAACAACCTCGACATCCTCGGCGAGACCGACAAGGCGGTCGAGGTCTTCAAGAAGGCCATCAAGCAGTTCCCCGGCGACGGCATGCTTCACTACAACCTCGCCGTCGCCCACCGGAACAAGGGCAGGCTCGACGAGGCGAAGAAGAGTTTGAAGGCCGGACTCGCCGCGGCCCCCGGGCACGCTTCGAGCCACCTTATGCTGGCCGCCATTTTCAACGACACAGGGTACAAGACGCCCGCGCTCCTCGCGGCCGCGCGCTTCCTCTCTATCGAGCCCGCCTCGCAACGCTCGCCCGCCGCGGTGCGACTCGTGCGCGCGCTGCTCGCCGGCGGCGCGTCGGCCGGCAGCAAGCCCGGCACGATCAACCTTACACTCGAAGCGGACGTGAAGAAGGACGAGGGCGACTTCGCCGCGGTGGACACGGTGCTCGGGCTCTCGGCCGCGCTCGCGCTCACGGACAAGGAGCAGGAGAAGACCGAGGTGCAGAAGCTGGTCGGCCAGTTCGAGACGGCGCTGGCGGTGCTCGCGGAGCGGAGTGAGAAGAAGCAGTCGCAGTTCGTCCCGCAGTATTACGTCCCTTACTTCGTCGAGATGAAGCGGCGGGGGCACGCCGAGGCGTTCTTCTACCACGCGCTCCAGTCGAGCGGCCTCCCCGGTGTGCGCGAATGGATTGATGCGAACGGCGGCCGCGTCATGCAGTTCCTCATCTGGTCGAAGAGGTTCGAGTGGCCGGCCGACCTCAAACCTTAAGGGAGGAAGCGATGGGCAGAAAGATGAGAAGGCGCGATTTCCTTCGTACGGGCGCGGCGGCGGCGGGCGTGGCCGCGGCCGCGTCTAAAACTCTGAGCGCGGGCGCGCCCGCCGTCATCATCCGGAACGTGCGGCCCGCGGTCGTCGCCTCGTCCAACGGCAACCAGTTCAAGAACGGCGGCGAAGAGACGTGCGTGCAGCGCGCCTTCCGCCTGATGACCTCGGGCGCGGACGTGCTCGACGCCGTGTATCGCGGGCGTCAACATCGTCGAACTCGACCCGCTCGACGACAGCGTCGGTTACGGCGGCCTGCCGAACGCCGACGGCGTCGTCCAGCTCGACTCCTCCTGCATGCACGGGCCGAAGAAGCGCGCCGGGGCGGTCGCCGCGCTCGAAGGCGTGCGCACGCCTTCGCTCGTGGCGAAGGCCGTGCTGGAGACGACCGACCACCACCTGCTCGTCGGCCACGGCGCGCAACAGTTCGCGCGCAACATGGGGTTCAAAATCGAGGACGACTTGAACACCGAGAACTCGCGCAAGCTGTGGCTCGAATGGAAGCGGCGCACGGACCCGTCGCACTACCTCGACCCGTTGAAGCGCGCCGAAGTCTGGCGGCGCGAGGGGCTGAAGATGGTGCGCGAGGGGCTCATCCGCGAGGAGCACTTCTACGGCACCATCAACTGCGACGCGGTCAACGCGAAGGGCGAGGTCTGCGGCGTGACGACGACCTCGGGGCTCGCGTGGAAGATACCGGGACGCGTCGGCGATTCGCCCATCCTCGGCGCCGGCCTCTACGTGGACGGCGCGGTCGGCGCGGCCGGCTCGACCGGAAGGGGCGAGGCGAACCTCTACAACCTCTGCTCCTTCCTCATCGTCGAGGAGATGCGCCGCGGCCGCGGCCCGAAGGACGCAGGGATGGAGGCGCTCCGCCGCATCAAGGCCAACACCGTCGAGAAGCGCCTGCTCAACAAGGACGGCAATCCGAACTTCGGCATCAACTTCTACGTCCTCAACGCGCGCGGCGAGCACGCCGGCGTCACCATGTACGAGGGCGCCAGGTACGCCGTCTGCACCGAGGCCGGCCCGCAGACGCTCAACTGCGAGCCGCTGCTTCCGAAGCCGCGCGCTTCCGGTGAGACGCCATGAGTGACATCTTCATCAGCTACGCGCGCCCCGACCGCGACAAGGCGGAACAACTGGCGCGCACCCTTGAGACACAGGGATGGAACGTCTGGTGGGACCGGGAACTGCTCGCGGGCCACGTCTTCGCCCAGGAGATCGCGGAGGCGTTGGCGCAGGCGAAGGCGGTCATCGTTCTCTGGTCGCAGGCGTCCGTCGCATCGAACTGGGTCAAGGACGAGGCGCAGGAGGGCGTTGCGCGCGGCGTGTTGGTTCCCGTGCTGATGGAGAAGATCGCCCTCCCACTCGGCTTCAGGCAGTTCGAGGCCGCAGACCTCTCCGACTGGGACGGCTCGCCCGACGACCCCGGCCTTCAGAAGGTTCTACGCGGCGTCGCCGAACTGCTTGAAAAGCCCTACAAGCCGCCCGCTGTGGAGACGCCACGCCGGTTGACGTGGCTCTACCTCGGGGTCGGCCTCGCGCTCGTGTGTGTCCTCAGCTTCGCGGCCTACCGCTGGGTGCGTAGGACTGGTCCCGGCCCGAACGTCAACAACAACAACCTCGTCGCCGGCAACAACAACAACAACAATGCCGGGACGCAGGGCCCCGGCGGCTGCGACGGCAAGGCGAGCCGGGACGCCGCAGACCTGACCGGTAAGGGGCTGACCTACATCGACAAGGACGGCAATCATGCGGCGGCGATACTACAGTTCAACGAAGCCATCCGCGTCTGCTCAGACTACGTCGATGCGTTCTTCTACAGGGGGCAGTCGTACGCGGTCCTCGGCAAGAAGGAGCGGGCGGTCAGCGACTTCAATCAAGTCATAAAACTCTCTTCGGACGCTTCGACGGACAAGGAAGCACAGGAGTTGATCGCGAGCCTGACGACCGCGCCGCCGCCGCCGACGCCGACACCCAGCAGCCCCTCGAACACGAACACCGCGGCCCCGACGCCGACGCCCGCTGCCGGCGGCCAGAATACCAACACCGGCCCCCCGACGAGGCCCCCGATATCCGTGCGCGACATCTTCGCCGCGGACAGGACGACCCGCATCGGCGCCACCACGCGCCTCATCGTCGAGCGGAAGCGCGACGCGGGCGCGGTCAAAGAGGCCGTGGCGTCGGCGCTCGCGAACCCCGACAACAAGAGCGGCATCATCAACACTCTCGTCTTCCTTGAGAACGTAGACGCGACCATCCTCAAGCAGAACCGCGCCGAGATAGAGAAGCTCTTCGCGGTCGCCAAAGAGAACGGCCCGGAGACCGTCGAGCACATCAAGAAAGTTCGGGAGCGCATGGGCGGTTGAAGCCCGTTCAGTCGCGCGGCGGCCCGAGAAGCGCCGCCGGGGATCGACCCGCGCGCCACGACTTCAACACGCCGCGAGACTTCAAACAGATGGAGACGACTTTGAAGATTAGACCGTTGCTGGTTGGCCTTCTGCTGGTGCTGGCCTGCGCCGCACCTTCCCGCGGCCAGGAGACCCCGAAGTACGACATGGGCAAGATTCAGTTGGTCTTTCTGCGCCTGTCGCCGGAGTGGAAAGCGTCCGGCCCCTCCCGACAAGTCATGAAGGGGCACAGGGCGTTCGTCGAGAACTTAATTAAGGAGGGGCGGCTCGCCATCTCGGGGGAGGTGCAGGGTGTTGGCGACCTCCGGGAGATCATGGTCATCAAGACCGAGTCGGTCGAAGAGGCGCGGCAGGCCGCGCTGTCGCTGCCGGCCGTCAAGGCGGGCATGTTGAAGGCCGAGGTGCTCCCGTGGTACGCCGCCAGAAATTACATCACCCCGCCCGAGGTGCCTCTGAGGCCGTCGAACTACGTCTTCGGCCTCCTCGTGCGCGGGCCGAAGTGGACCGCGGCGGAGACCGAGGAGACGAAGAGTATTCAGGCAGGGCACATGGCGAACATCAACCGGCTCGCCGAGGCGGGCAAGCTCGTCCTCGCCGGGCCGTTCTTCGACGACGGCGAACGGCGCGGGGTCTTCATCTTTAAAGTGGAGACGCTGGAAGAGGCCCAAGCCCTGACCGAGACCGACCCGGCCGTCAAGTCCGGCCGCTTGAAGATCGAGCTGCATCGCTGGGTTGTCCCGAAGGGGACGTTAAAATAAGGGGCCGACCGGACACCGAACGAGGGGCGGAGTCGCAACGACGCGGGTGTAGCGCCCGTACGAAAGGAGCCGTCTATGTTCGTCGGAAGAAGAGGGGAGCGACGCTCAGCCTCTCGCCGATTGCGTCCATGCTGATGTCGCCGATCGTGGCTTGACCTGCGTGTACATCTCCGGCGCGTGCTTGCCCATCTCGCGGCCGTAGCCGAATGAACGGCCCGCGCGCCCCCTCTCTGCGGGGCGCGCGGGCCGTGTCGTTGTTGATGAGCCTTCGGGCCTTCCCTAGAACTCGATGCGGGCGGCGAACTGGACGACGCGCGCCTGCGGGTCGCCGAGGCGCGGGTCACCGGTCTGCGTGACGCGGCCGAAGGTGTTGGCGTTGATGCTCTGCAACTGCTGCGCCGCCGAGATGGCGAAGTGCGCCCGGTTGAAGAGGTTGAACGCCTCGGCCCGCAGTTGCAGGCGGACGCGCTCGGTGATGGGAATGTTCTTGAAGAGCGAGGCATCGACGTTGAAGTACATCGGCCCGTTCAGGAAGAACCTTTCGAGCTGGCCGAACTCGCCGGGCTGCACGTTGAAGAAGACCTGCCCGGGGAAGGCGGCCGTCCCGAGGCCGTTGGCGCCGCGGCTGGCGCCGATGTCGGCGCAGCGGCCGGCCGCCAGCGCCTCCTGGTTGATGGTCGTCACGGCCGGGTTGATCAGGAAGACGCCGCACGGCGTGCGGTAGACGCCGACGAGGTCCTGGAGCTGTTCCTTCGTCAGCGAGGAGTTGGCCGTGTTGCGCCCCGAGCGGGCGGTCGAGCCGAAGGTCCCGCGCGGATCGACGATGCTGAACGGGGCGCCGGTCGTCAGGCTCATGATGGTGTTGAGCTGCCAGCCGCCGACCAGACGGTCGAACCACGGGCCGGCGTTGGTGAAGAAGTGGCGCCCCTTGCCGAAGGGCAGCTCGTAGATGGAGTTGAAGTTGAAGACGTGCGCCGTGTCGGTCTGCGCGCGCGAGTACTCCAGCTCGTCCCGCTTCGGGTAGACCTGGAACTCGAAGCGGCGCTGGTCTACGCCCGGCGCGTTCGAGAGCGTCTTCTGGAACGTGTAGTTGCCCTGGAAGTAGAGCCCCTGCGCGAAGCGGCGGCGCAGCTCGACCTGAAGCGAGTTGTAGTTGTAGCGCGCGCTGTTCGAGAGCAGCAGGCCGAGGCCGATGTTCGGGTTCGCGGCCAGCGGGACCGTGCCCGACAGCCCGTTGCCGACGTAGGTGGCCGCGAGCTGGCCGGGCAGGCCCGTCGAGACCAGATTCGCGACCGTCGCGTTCGGCGCGGTCGTCGCGTTGCCGATGCCGCCCGGCGTGCCGGAGAGCGTCCCCAGGTTGACGAAGACCTGGAGCGGCTGGCAGCCGGAGTTCTGCGCCGTCGTGCAGTTGAGCTGCCCCGTCAGCGCCTGGTTCGAGCGGGCGCGGAAGAAGTCGTCGAGGAAGCCGTTCGCGAGAAGCTCCGGCGGGTTGACATCGGTGTAGCGCGTGACGTTGTTGCTGAAGGCCCCGACGTAGCGGATCTCGAAGGCGGTCTGGAACCCGAGTTCGCGCTGGATGCCGATGTTGTACTCGTGGTTCATCGGCAGCTTGATGTTCGGATCGACGGTGGCGACCGACTGGATGGTCCCGCCGTTCCGCGCGTTGTTCTGCGCGAAGGTGCGCGGGATCAGGACCGACGGCGTGGCGATGGCGCCGAGGGAGCCGAGCCGCTCGTTGAGGTTGTTGCGGCTCGCGTTCTCGCGCTTGCCGGAGTTCTGGTCGCCCTCGCCCGAAGAGCCTTTCAGGAACTCGTCGTTGAAGTAGCTCAGGCGGTAGCCGCCGCGGATGACGGTTCGCCCGTCGCCGGGCATCAGCCGGCTGAGGAACTTGTTCCGGAACTGCGGCGAGTAGGCGACGCTGAACGAGGGCGCGAAGTTGTTCTTGTCGGTGTTGAAGAGCCGGCCGCCGCCGACGTTCCCCCCGGCGGTCTGGAGCCCTCCGTTCGGGTCGAGCAGCGCCTCGGTCACCGTCTTCCCTTCGGGGACGATGACCTCGGCGAGGACGCCGTTGCGCTCGCGCACGGACGGCCACAGCTCGTACCGGAGTCCGAAGTTGACGGTCAGGTTCGGCCGGATCCGCCACTGGTCGGAGAAGTAGATGTTGTAGTTCTCGTAGGCGTAGTCCTGGCGGAAGCCGGCGAGCGGGACGAGCCCTTCGTCGGCGCTCAGCACGTTGAAGGTCTGCGACTGCTGGCTGACGATGCCGCCGAGCAGGGCGTAGAGCGCGTTGGCGGTCCCGCGGTCGGTCGTGTTGATGCCGCCCGGGAAGAGCGCCGGGTTGGTGAACATGGCCGCCGTGATCTGCGGCGTGTTGGTGCCGACGCCGATGACGTAGGTCGGGAGCACGCCGCCGTCGTTTAAGCGCAGCGCGCGGTAGGCGTTGGCCTGCACGCCGAACCGCAGACTGTGGTCGCCCCACAGGTAGTCGGCGTTGTCCTGGAGCGTGTAGGTCTTGGTGTGGCGCCCCTGGAAGAGGAACGTCGACTCGGGGTTGCTGATGAAGCCGGCCAGCGTCCCGCCGGCGATGTTGGTCTGGCTGAACTGGTTCGGCTGCCGCGCGGCCAGTTCCGGGAAGAGCTGCGCGCTGCGGACGTAGCCGGCGCGCACCTCGTTGGTGAAGACCGGCGTGAGCGTCGAGCGGTAGGCGAGGACGTACGAGTCGTTCGGCGTGCTGAAGCCGGCGGCCGGCGTCGGGTCGAAGCCGTTGAGGTCGGAGAAGTCGGGGACGAAGCCGGTCGCCGTCTGCCGCTTGTAGATGGCGTTCAGCGTGTTCGACGAGTTGAGGTCGTAGTCGAGCCGGACGGTCATGTTGTCGGCGTCGGAGTCCGACTTCTGGTTGAAGCGGAAGCCGGTGGTGTTGCGCTGGTCGCCCGCCTCGATGGAGTTGCCGCCCGGGATGTTGGCGAGGAAGCGACTCTGGATGAGGGGGTTGATCCCGGTCGGCGGGTTGTTGGCCGTGATCGGCAGCGTGAAGAGGTTGACCTGCCGCGTGACGCCGCCGTTATCGACGTAGGTGAAAAGGCCCTGGCGCGCCGAAGGCGTCAGCACCGTGCGCAGGCTCGGCTGCGAGAGGCGGTCGCGCGTGCCCTCGTAGTGGCCGAAGAAGAAGAGCTTGTTCTTGATGATGCGGCCGCTCAGGCGCCCGCCGAACTGGTTGAAGTTGCGGAAGGTGCGCGGGCTGCGCGCCGCGCCGGCCGTCGCCTGTCCGGCGAGCACCAGCGGGTCGTTCGGGCCGAAGTTGCCGGAGGCGTTGTTGAAGAAGGTGTTGGCGGCGAAGCGTGAGTTGCGGTTGTACTCGAAGACCGCGCCGTGGAACTCGTTCTGCCCGCGCGGGGTCGCCAGTTGCACCTGCGAGGCGCCGAGACCCTGCTCGCCGCCGGCGTTCTGCGTCGTGAGGGTGAACTCCGCCACGTCGTCGGTCGAGAGCGCGACCTGCGTCGAGGACGACGCGCTCTGCCGGATGAAGTTATCCTGGATGTTGAGACCGTCGAGCGTGATGTTGGTGGCCGACGGGCGCTGGCCGTTGATCGAGGTGGCCTGCGCGCCGTTGTTCGAGGTGCCGGCCTGGAGCGTGATGAGCCCGAGCGGGTTGCGCCCGTTCAGCGGCAGGTCCTGGATCTGGCGCGGGCTGACGGTCGTGCTCAGGTCCGCGTTGGACGCGTTGAGAACGTCGGCGCCCGCGACGACCTCGACCGTCTCGCTGATGTTGCCGATCTCCAGCGTCGCCGTCAGCGAGTAGTCGCGCCCGACATCGATCTTGACGGCGGAGGCGCTGAAAGTCTTGAAGCCCGGGGCCGTGACCGTCACGGTGTAGGTGCCGGCGTCGAGCTGCGGGAGGGTGAAGGAGCCGTCTTCGGTCGCGACGGCGGTCCGCTCCTTGCCCGTCTGCGTGTCGGTGACGGTGACGTTCGCGCCGGGGATGACCCCGTCCGGCCCGGCGACCGTGCCGACGAGCCGGCCGGTGTTCGACTGCGCGGCCACTCCGGCCGCGAATAAGCAGAGCGTGAGACACGCCCGTAGCATCCTCTTCATGGGGTTCTCCTCAAAGTTAAAACAGGTGGATCCTCGCGTCTTCACCCGCGCCGTGCGGCGCGGACGGCCGCGCCGCCTCACGCCGCGCGCGACTACCCGAATAATTCAGAATTCTGTACGGACGGCCGCCGTCGGCCGCGCGGCCGAGCCGCGCGTGCGCGCGTGCTGTGGCGTGACTTATCTCGGGTAGGCAACGTTGATGCCAACTGGGGGCGCGAGCGCGGCGCGCTCGCCAAGTGCGCGCCTTGCCGGACGATTGTCCCGCGAGGTAGGGCGGGCGGGCCGCCGCGCGGACGTGTGCCCCGATGTCGAACCCGAATTTTTGAATTTATGTTTTCATATAAAATATGAATGTGCCGGCGGGGACGCGCGCGACCCCGGCCGGCGCGCGCGCCGCGCGCGTTCAACATTACGTACGGGCGGCGCCAGAGCGGGCGCGCTGCCCGTTCAGCAATCTGTTCTTCGGTACAATTCGGCGGAATGCGAAGGGCTCTGACGCGCGCGTCGGAGCGGCGGCGGGAGGTCGTCAGCGGAGGGGATGAAGGCGGTAGCCGGGGGCAGTCGAACGAAGATTCCGACGTTCGAGAAGGCACGCCACGCGGCGCAGGTGCGTCGCCCCCGGTGTCAAAAAAATCTGAACACTCGAACGCCGTTGCGGTACAAGAAGAGGGCGCGGCCGGCAGAACAACTCTGCCGGCCGCGCCCTCTTCTCCGGGCTCGCGGGTCGCCTAATTGCCGAACCAGCCGATGGGCTTGCCGGAGAGATCGACCCAGACGCTCTTGACCTGCGTGTACATCTCCAGCGCGTGCTTGCCCATCTCGCGGCCGTAGCCGGACTGCTTGTAGCCGCCGAAGGGCGAGGCCGCATTGAACATGTTGTAGGTGTTGATCCAGACCGTGCCCGCCTTGACCGCCTTGGCGAAGCGGTGCGCGCGCGTGATGTCCTTCGTCCAGATGCCGGCCGAGAGACCGTAGACGATCTCGTTGGCCTGCTTGATGAGGTCGTCCTCGTTCTCGAAAGTGATGACGGAGACGACGGGGCCGAAGATCTCTTCCTGCGCGACGCGCATCGAGTTCTTCACGTCGCCGAAGATGGTCGGCTGGAAGAAGTAGCCCTTCTGGAAGTCGCCTTCGAGCTGCGGCGGGCAGCCGCCCGAAAGCACCTGCGCGCCCTCCTCCTTGGCGATGTCCACGTAGCCCTTGATGCGGTTCAACTGCTCCTCCGACACCTGCGGCCCCATCTGCGTGTTCTTGTCCATCGGGTCGCCGACGCGCACGCGGCTCGACTTCTCCTTGAAGAGTTCGAGGAACTCGTCCTTGACGCGCGCGTCGAGGAAGAGGCGCGAGCCGGCGCAGCAGACCTGACCCTGGTTGAAGAAGATGCCCATCATCGCGCCGCTGACGGCCTGCTCGATGTCGGCGTCGGCGAAGACGATGTTCGGCGCCTTGCCGCCGAGTTCGAGCGAGACCTTCGTCAGGTTGTCGGCCGCGGCCCGGGCGATGATCTTGCCGACCTCCGTCGAGCCGGTGAAGGCGACCTTGTCGATGTCCGGGTGCGCGGCGAGCGCGGCGCCGGCCGTCTCGCCGTAGCCGGGCACGATGTTGACGACGCCGTCGGGGAAGCCCGCTTCCTGAATGAGCGAGGCCAGCTCCATCGCGCCGACGGGCGTCTGCTCGGCGGGCTTCAGGACGACGGTGTTGCCGGCGGCGAGCGCGGGCGCGAGTTTCCAGGCGGCCATCAGCAGCGGGAAGTTCCAGGGGATGATCTGGCCGCAGACGCCGACGGGCTCGCGCAGCGTGTAGTTGAACATCTGGCCGGGGACGGGGATGGTCTCGCCCTCGATCTTCGTCGCCCAGCCGGCGAAGTACTCGAAGTTCTCGACGACCTGCGGCAGGTCTACGTAGGAGGTCTCCTTGATGGGCTTGCCGTTGTCGGCGGTCTCCAGAGCGGCCAGCTCGGGAGTCTTCGCCTCGATGAGCTGCGAGAGCTTGTAGAGCATGCGGCCGCGGTCGCGCGCGGAGATCTTCGACCACTTGCCCTCCAGGGCGCGGCGGGCGGCGGCGACGGCCTTGTCGATGTCGGCCTTGTCGCCCTCGGCGACCTCGGCGAGCGTGGCGCCGGTCGCGGGGTTCGGCGTCGTGAAGGTCTTGCCCGACTCGGCATCGACCCACTGGCCGTCGATGAAGAGTTGGTACTTGCGGGGCGTCTCGGATGCCGATTTAGCTGATGACATGATGTTTCTCTCCCCTTCCGGACGAAGTCTCGGTGTGTGTCTCTCGGTCTGCTGGTATATGTTCCGGCTTGAGCGTGCGCCTACTTTACACCCGCCGCGGGCGCGAGTCCAAAAGGCGAGCGATGAGTGACGAGTGATGAGATGTCATCGCGTCGCGACACCCATCACTCGACCACTCATCACTTATCACTCGACGCTTCTTCGCGCGGCTCTTCCTTCCCCTCGTCGGAGGCGTCTCCGAGGTCGCGGTCGCCGGTGACCTCGTCCCAGTCGTAGCCGAGGTGGAGCGCGAGGCGGTGCAGCTTCGACTCCCACTCCTCGCGCTGCGAGCGATACTCCTCCCAGCCCCACTCCGTGTCGCGGCGGATGCCGATGCCCGCCTCGCGGAGGCGCGTGAGCGTCTGCTCGTAGCGGCGGCGCCAGCGCTGCCGCGTCTCCTCCTCCTCCTGCTCGGTCGGGCGGCGCGGCCGTGTCGCGCCGTTCGAGGTCGAGCGAATCGACGAGCTGCGCGAGGACGTGGCGCACGCCCGCGTCGAGCGTGCGCACCTCGGGGTAGTTGCGCAGGTCTGAGTTCTCCTCGCGGTCGAGCGCGGCGCGGATGACGGCGCAGGTCTCAAGCAGCAGGAAGAGGACGCGCGGCGTGCCCTTGTAGACCTCGACGGGGTGGAAGTAGTGGATGACGGGGTGGTCGATGTGCGATTCGTGCAGCCCCTGTAGGTCGCGCGTGACGGTGCGCAGGGCGTCGCGCAGGCCGTAGAAGCGCCCCTCGACGAAGTGGTGCGCGATGAAGCCGGCCACGTCCGCGCCCTCGCCCGCCTGATGGTAGAGCGAGACGGCGACGGCGCGCTTGCGCTCAAGCGCCGCGTAGACGGTGAGGATGTAGGTTATCGCGAGCGAGATGACGATGAGGCCCGACGCCGCCTCGAAGAGCGCGAAGAAGCGCAGGGAGGCGGTGCGCGGCATCATGTCGCCGTAGCCGACGGTGGTGAGCGTGACGCCGCTGAAGTAGACGGCGTCGACCCAGCCCGGCTCGGGGTGCTCGACGCCGAAGGTAAAGCCCGACGGGATGTGCGGGTAGTAGATGAGCGCGAAGGCGAGCGACGAGCAGGACGATGTAGACGACGATGAGCAGCGGGAGCAGCAGCGGCCCGACCATGTTGAGGAGCCGGTGCCGGTTCGGGCGCGAGAGCCTGAAGGCGACGGCGCGCGCCAGGCGCCAGACCGAGCGGTTCAGCGACTCGCCGACGGGGCCGTAGCGCGCGCTGGAATGGAGCACCGTCGCGTAGATGTCGAAGATGATGAGCGCCAGCAGGACGAACCCCGCCGCCGTATAGATGAATGTCCCCATCGTTGCTCTATATTACAGCAAAGGAGCGCGGGCACTACGCGGCCCGCGCTCCTTGATGCGCCCCTTCGCTTACGCCCTACTCAGTTACGACGACTGCGCGATCAACTGCCGGAGCACGAACGGGAGGATGCCGCCGTGGCGGTAGTAGTCGATCTCGATGGGCGTGTCGATGCGCAGCGTGACGGGCACCTCCTGCTCTTCGCCGTTCGCGCGGCGGATGCGGAGCGTCACGTCCTGGCGGGGCGTGATCTCGACGCCCTGGAGGCCCGTGATGTCGATGGTCTCGGTGCCGTCGAGCGAGAGCGTCTCGGCGTTGACGTGGTTCTTGAACTGGAGCGGGAGCACGCCCATGCCGACGAGGTTCGAGCGGTGGATGCGCTCGAAGCTCTCGGCGACGACGGCCTTGCACGCCCGAGCAGCAGCGTGCCCTTCGCCGCCCAGTCGCGCGAGGAGCCCGTGCCGTACTCCTCGCCCGCGAAGACGACGAGCGGCACGCCCGCCGCCTGGTAATGGACGGACGCGTCGTAGATGGGCATCTGCTCGCCCGTCGGCTGGAGGATCGTGACGCCGCCCTCGGTGCCCGGCGCCATCAGGTTCTTGATGCGGACGTTGGCGAACGTGCCGCGCACCATCACCTGATGGTTGCCGCGGCGCGAGCCGTAGGAGTTGAAGTCCTGCTGCTCGACGCCGCGCAACAAGAGGTAACGGCCGCCCGGCGTCTTCGCCTTGATAGCGCCCGCGGGGCTGATGTGGTCGGTCGTCACCGAGTCGCCGAAGACCGCGAGCGGGCGCGCGCCGCGGATGTCGCAGAAGCTGCCCGGCTCCATGCTGAACTTCTCGAAGTAGGGCGGCTCCTGGATGTAGGTCGACTGCGGGTCCCACTGGTAGACCTCGCCCGTCACCGACGGGATGTCGTTCCAGAGCGGGTTCTGCCTCGGCGAAGTCGCTGTAGAGCCTGCGGTAGGTCTCGGGGTCGGTCGCCGCGCCCAGCGCCGCGCCGACCTCTTCGAGCGTCGGCCAGATGTCGCGCAGGTAAACGTCCTCGCCCTTGCTCGTCCTGACCCAGCGGCTCTTTCCCCATGTCGATGTTGACCCGGCCCGCGAGCGCGAAGGCGACGACGAGCGGCGGCGACATCAGGAAGTTGGCGCGCACGGATTGATGCACGCGCGCCTCGAAGTTGCGGTTGCCCGAAAGCACGGAGGCGGTGACGAGGTCGTGCTCGTTGATGACCGACTCGATGCGCGGGTCGAGCGGGCCGGAGTTGCCGATGCAGGTCGTGCAGCCGTAGCCGACCGTGTTGGAAGCCGAGCTGGTCGAGGTAGGTCTGCAGGCCCGTCTTCTGGTAGTACTCCGTCACCACGCGCGAGCCGGGCGCGAGCGAGGGCTTGACGGTCGGCGGCACTTGCAGCCCGCGCTCGACGGCCTTCTTCGCGAGCAGGCCGGCGGCGAGCATCACGCCGGGGTTCGAGGTGTTGGTGCAGGAGGTGATGGCCGCGATGACCACGTCGCCGTGGCCGAGGTCGGCCCCGCCGTCCGGTTGGATGACGAACTCGGCGGTCTGCTCCTCGAAGTCCACGCGGTCGGGCGTCGGGCGGTTGTTCATCATCTCGAACTCGGTCGCGCGCGCTCGTGTTCCTGTCGCTGCGCGAGCCGAGACTCCCGACCGTCTCGGTGGCGACGACGTTCGGCGCCGACTCCTGCTCCTGCCCGCCGCCGCCCGAGTGCAGCGCGCCGGGCAGCACGGGCAGAGAGCGCGCGACCTCGTGCACCTCGCGGCTCAGGTCAACGTGGAAGCGCTCGCCGATCTGTTCTTCGGGGCGGTTGTAGCCGTTCTCGCCGACCGGCTTGCGCAGAAGGTCTTCAAACTTCTCCTTGAGCCCCGAAAGCTCGATGCGGTCCTGCGGGCGCTTCGGCCCCGCCACGCTCGGCACGATGGTCGAGAGGTCGAGGTCGAGCGACGTGCTGTAGTCGATCTCGCCCGCGCGCGGGATGCCGAAGAGCCCCTGCGCCTGGTAGTAGGCGCGGAAGATTTCGACCTGCTCCTCGTCGCGCCCCGTGGCGAGCAGGTACTCGCAGCACTTCTCGTCGATGGGGAAGTAGCCCATCGTCGCGCCGTACTCGGGCGCCATGTTGCCGATGGTCGCGCGGTCGGCGACGGGGATGCTCGCGGCGCCCTCGCCGTGGAACTCGACGAACTTGCCGACGACCTTCGCCTTCCGCAGCATCTCCGTCACGCGCAGCACGAGGTCGGTCGCCGTCACGCCCTCCCTCAGACTTCCCGTCAGGTTCACGCCGACCACGTCGGGCGTCAGGATGTAGACGGGCTGGCCGAGCATCGCGGCCTCGGCCTCGATGCCGCCGACGCCCCAGCCGACGATGCCGAGCCCGTTAATCATCGTCGTGTGCGAGTCGGTGCCGACGAGCGTGTCGGGGTAGTAGACGCCGTCCTTGCTCCATCACGCCGCGCGCGAGGTATTCGAGGTTGACCTGGTGGACGATGCCGATGCCGGGCGGGACGACGTTGAAGCTCTCGAACGCCTGCATGCCCCACTTGAGGAACTGGTAGCGCGAGCGGTTGCGGCGGAACTCCGTCTCCATGTTGAGCCGGAGCGCGTCCGGCGCTCGACCAGAAGTCCACCTGCACCGAGTGGTCGATGACCAGATCGACGGGGACGAGCGGCTCGATGATCTTCGGGTCGCGCCCCATGCGCTGCACGGCCGAGCGCATCGCGGCGAGGTCCACCAGCAGCGGCACGCCCGTAAAATCCTGCAAGAGCACGCGCGCCACGCTGAAGGGAATCTCGTCCGTCCGCTCGGCCACGGCCTGCCAGTTGGCGAGCGCGCGCACGTCCGACTCCTCGACGACCTTCTCGTCGAAGTTGCGCAGGACGGATTCGAGCACGACGCGGATCGAGACGGGCAGGCGCGAGACGGGCCCGACGCCCTCCTGCTCCAACTGCGGCAGCGAATAGAACTGCCCCGACTTACCCGCTTCCGTGGTGAATGTTTGCAGCGTGTTGAAGAGGTTATGTGACATTATTCTCTCTCAAAAGAAGCTCGGCCCGGCGGACTCCACCCGCACCCCGCGCCCGACGCCGGGAGGGTTCAGACGGGTGAATTTGTACAGCAAGAGGTTACCCTTCAGTTTAAGTTCGCTCCCCGCAATCGTCAAGCAAGCCCCTCCGGCCACACAAAAAGAAGGCGACGCCTTCCCAAGTTAAGGCGTCGCCTTTTGACCGCTCACGAAACTTCGCACTTCGTGAGGAAGCGTCCGGCGTCCCAAACCGCCAACGCAGTGGCGGTTTGGATCACACCGCCACGAAGAGGCCCGCTTTATATACCCAAACCGCCCCCCGCACAAGACTTTTTTTCGCCCCACGTCGCCCCCGGCCCCGCCGAACAGTTGCGCCCTCCCGCTTAACTCTTTAGCGGCCCGGCTATACTCTGTATCCGCCCCGCTACACTCTGTAGCCGTCCCGTTATGCTCCGTACCTCGCCGGATATACTCTGTAGCTCGTCCGCTACACTCCGTATCTCGATTGCTAAACTCTGTGCCCTGTCTGCTACAGTCTTTAGCAATGCATCTACACTCTGTAGCCGCCCCGTTAAACTCCAAAGGGCGCCGCCTCATCTCCTGAGCCGCCCGCACAAAGGCATTTTCCTCCCGCCGACACCCCTCACCGCCCGCCCCTGCCTTCAAATCCCGCATCAAACACTCGAAAGCCTTCCGGTAAGAGTCATGATTCTTCCAACCCCTGCCGTTTGCCCGGGTTGCGGGCGATTTGTTATATTTGGCGCACTTTAGCGAAGCGGGCGAAATGAGTGTGGGGGTAATCTCGGGGTCGAGATTTATAGAGCCGTATGCCGTTTGGAGGTTGAAGGGATGCCGAAGAAGAGGCCGGAGGATTTCGAGTACCTGAGCAATAATCCGGACGTGATACCCGACCCGGAGATCGAGTCGTTCATGGAGGAGGAGATCGCGCGCGCGCCGAAAGACCCCGGCCAGTTGGCGCAACGCCTCCGGAACAACACGGCCGCCTCGCCGCAGGACTCGGGCGGCGACCTCGACGCCACGTGGGAGGACGTGAACGACAGTGGCGAGGAGTCGGCCTCCGGCGACAACCCTACGCCCGACCAGTCCGACGTGGAAGAGAACGCCCACGCCATCGGCGTCAACTTCGAGGACAACGAGGAACTCGAAGTGCTCGACAAGATCGAACGCCGCGACCGCCGCCGCTTCGAGCTTGACCCGCGCTCGAAGACCGAAGACGACACGATATAAAAGCCGTAAGCCGTAAAGCGTGAACCGTGACAAGAGGGACGCTCTCCTCTTGTCACGGTTCACGCTTTACGGCTTACGGCTATTTGAAGTTCGCACGGGGTTGCAGCGTCGCGCGTTTGATGACGATCTTTTCGGCGGGGTTCTCCTGGAACGGGGGCCCCTGGGTGGGGGCGCCGGCGATGGCGTCGGCGTTGCTCATGCCGTCGATGACCTTGCCGAAGAGGGTGTACTGCGTGTCCCACTGCGGCACGCGTCGGAGCGTGACGTAGAACTGGCTGTTGGCCGAATCCACGCTCGGGCCGCGCGCCGCGCCGACGACGCCGCGGTCGAAGGGGATGTCGCTGAACTCCGCCGGCACCTCCCCGTAAGGCGAGCCGCCGAGGCCGTCGTTCGCCGGGTCTTCGTCCTTCGAGTTCGGGTCGCCGCCCTGTACGACGCCCGCGCGCGCGTTGACGCGGTGGAAGGCCGTCCCGTCGTAGAAGCCCTCGCCGACGAGCCGCTTGAAGCGCTCGACCATCTTCGGCGCGACGTTCGGGTAAAGCTCGATGACGAGGCGCCCGTAAGAGAAGCCGCCCGACTCGACTTCGAGCACGACCGCCTCCGCGTCCGGCTCCGGCTTCACGCCCCGCGTGACCTTCGCGCCCTCCGGCGCCTCCGCCTCGTCGTAGACCTTCTCCTGCGTCCCGCCGTTGAACTTGTACGTGATGAACGACAGGGCCGCTAGCAGCAACAGGGCCATCAGTATGATTAGTGTCTTCGGTTTGGGCACTCTAAGCTCTCCGGTGTCCGGCTCATCTTTTTGAGATTTCAGATTCGAGATCAGAAAAGCTTCCTGCTGTCCAAAAGTATCGTCACGGGGCCGTCGTTGACCAGCTCGACCTCCATCATCGCCTGAAAGCTGCCGGTCTCGACGCGCGCGCCGCGTGCGCGCGCCTGCGCGACGAAGAGCTCGTAGAGCGTGCGCGCACGCTCGGGCGGCGCGGCGTCGAACCAGGACGGCCGGCGCCCCTTGCGCACGTCGCCGTAGAGCGTGAACTGCGAGACGGCGAGCAGCCCGCCGCCCGCCTCGGCCAGCGAGAGGTTCATGCGCCCCTCCGCGTCTTCAAAGACGCGCAAGGTAAGCACCTTCTCGACGAGGTAGAGCGCGTCCCGCTCTTCGTCATCGCGCGCGACGCCGAGCAGCACGACGAGCCCCGGGCCGATCTCGCCGACGGTCTCGCCCCCGACCCTCACGCTCGCGCGCGTCACGCGCTGGAGTACGGCCCTCATCAGCCTTCTACCGTAGGACGAAGTTGTAGGCGATGACGCCGGACACCTTGACCGGCAGACCCGAGAGCAGCGTCGGCGTGAACCGCGCCTTGAGCGCCGCCGCGACCGCCTCCTTTGCCAGCAGAGGGTGGCCGCACACGGGCTCCGCCTCGACGACCCTCCCCGACTCGCCCACAAGTATCTGTACCATCACCACACCGGAACCCCCCTCCTGTTGGGCCGCCGCGGGATAACCCGGCTGCGGCTTACTGATTCTTCGTTGCTCGCCCCCGCCGAGCCCCACAGAAGGCACTGGTAGTTGTGGAGTCTATGCGCGGTAGCCGTGTCCTTCGCCGGCGCCTGAAGCGCGAGGATGGAGCGCGCGGCCGAGCTGCGTGTGCGCCGGGCTCGGTTGGCCGGGATGAATAGCGCGAGGGTTGACTTCAACATTCCGGCCCCCCCTTCAGAACAGTTCGGGGAGGAGGAGGAAGTAGCCGTTGAGCATCAGCAGCGTCGCGGCCGCGCCGACGACGAGCGAGAGGCGCAGCACGAGGCGCGAGCCGGCGAGGATGGCGACCGAGGCGAGCACGATGGCGATCTGGAAGAGCGCTTCGGAGAAGTCGAAGTTCGGGTCCCGCTTCGCCGCCAGCTCGCGCTGCGACTCGAAGTCCTTCGCGCGCGCCGTGAGCTGCTTGCGCCCCTCGCCCTTCAGAGGGTTACCCGGGTCGTCATTGTCCGGCTCGTCCTCGTAGCGCGCGGCCGTCGAGCGGTACTCTTCGATCTTCTTCTGGACGAAGTCGCGCGCGTCCGCGGGCATGTTCGGGTTCGCGCGCAGGTCCGCTTCGAGCCCGTCGGCGGCAAGCTTCATCGAGGTCTGGCGGATGCTCTTGGCCTGATAGAAGGCCCACGTGTCGCTGGCGTGGATGTTGTTGTTCGCCACGTCCTCGGCCGCGTTGCCGCCGCCGAGGCTCGTGATGGCGAGGAGGGTCGCCATGAAGGCGATGATGAGGGCGGCGCGGTTCTTGAACTTCTCGTCGGCGCTCTCGCGCGCCTCGGCTATCTGCTCGGCTGGTTCCATCTGAGGTTAAGGTAAGTTTCCCTTTCCACTACTTCTTCGGCGGCATGCTCGGCCGGATCTCGACGCGGCTCGGCAGGCTGCGCTCGTCGTGTCGGAGGAGGTCCACGACGACGCGCGCGATGTCTTCCGGCTGAAGCTGCCAGGCGTTCTCCTCGCTCACCGTGCCGCCGCCGAACTCGGTGTTGACCGAGCCGGGCATGACGTAGCTGACCTTGATGCGGTCGTGCCTGACCTCCTGCATGAGCGCCTCGCTGAAGCCGTTGAGCGCGAACTTCGAGGCGTTGTACGCGGCCATCCGCGGGTGCGGGTTCGCGCCGGCCAGCGAAGAGACGTTGATGATGTAGCCGCCGCCCCGCTTCTTCATCTCGGGGATGGCGGCGCGGCAGCCGTAGAAGACGCCGAAGAGGTTCGTCTCTAAGCACCGCGCGGAACTCCTCGGGCGAGGTCTCCTCGACGAGCTTGTGGAGCCCGATCCCTGCGTTGTTGACGAGCACGTCCACGCCGCCGAACTCCTCGACGGCGTGCGCGACGAGGGCTTCTACTTCTTCATAGACGCGCACGTCGCACGCCGCGCCCGAAGCCTTCGCGCCCGTGCCCTCCAGCTCGCGCACGGTCTGCTGCACCTCGTCGAGGTTGCGCGCGCCGACGCACACGTTCAAGCCCTCTGCGGCCAGAGCCTCCGCGACGGCGCGCCCGATGCCCTTCGTCCCGCCCGTGACGATTGCGGTCTTCCCCTTGTAGTCCATCTTGAAAACTATTCCGCCTTCAGCTTCTCCTTCAAAAGCTCGTTGACGACCTTCGGGTTGGCCTTGCCCTTCGACGCCTTCATCACCTGCCCGACGAAGAAGCCGAAGAGCGCCTCCTTGCCCCCGCGGTAGGCTTCGAGCTGCTGCGGGTTCGCGGCGAGCACGTCGGCCACGATCTTCTCAATCTCGCCCGCGTCGGAGACCTGCGCGAGCCCCAGGTCTTCGATGACCCGGTTCGCGCCCTTCCCCGTCTTGAACATTTCGAGCAGCACGTCCTTGCCCTGCTTGCCGCTGATGCGGCCCTCCTCGACGGCGCGGACGAGCGCGGCCAGCTCCTCGGGCGAGACGGGCGAGGCGTCGGCCGGGATGCTCGACGCGTCCAGCTCGCGCAGCAGCTCGCCCTTGACCCAGTTGGCCGCGCCGCGCGGGTTCGAGGCGGCGGCCGCGCGCTCGTAGAAGTCCGCGAGCGCGCCGTCGCGGACGAAGAGCGACGCGTCGCTGAAGGAGAGTTCGTACTGCTCCATGAAGCGCCGGCGCCGCGCGTCCGGCAGCTCCGGCATCGACGCGCGCACCTGCTCGACCCACTCGGCCGTGACGGTCAGCGGCTGCAAGTCGGGCTCGGGGAAGTAGCGGTAGTCGTGCGCCTCCTCCTTCGAGCGCATCACGCGTGTCTGCCCGGCGCGCTCGTCCCAGAGCCGCGTCTCCTGCGACACGCTGCCCGCCCGACTCGATGAGCGCGATCTGCCGCTCGATCTCGAACTCGATGGCGCGCTGCATGAAGCGCACCGAGTTGAGATTCTTCAACTTCGACCTTCGTCCCGAACTTCTCCGCGCCTGTCTTTCGCACCGAGACGTTCGCCTCGCAGCGCAGGTTCCCCTTCTCCATGTCGGCGTCCGACGCGCCGACCCACTGCAACGCGCGGCGCACGTGGTTGACGTAGTCGTAAGCCTCCCACGAAGTGCGGAAGTCGGGCTCGGTGACGATCTCGGCGAGCGGCGTGCCCGCGCGGTTGAGGTCGATGTAGGAGTAGCGGTCGGTCTCGGGCAGACCCTCGTGGACGTTCTTGCCCGCGTCCTCTTCGAGGTGCAGGCGCGTGATGCGTATCTGCATCGGCCGCCACTCGCGCGCGTGCCCGCCCTCGTCGCGCTCGGCCGTCACGATCTCCAACAGCCCCTTCTCCGAGAACGGCCGGTCGTACTGCGAAATCTGGTAGCCCTTCGGCAGGTCCGGGTAGAAGTAGTTCTTGCGCGAGAAGATCGAGACCTCGTTGACGTGCAGGCCCAGCGAGAGCGCCGCCCGCGCGCCCAGCTCGACCGCGCGCCGGTTCAGCACGGGCAGCGCGCCGGGCAGCCCCAGACAGACCGGGCACGTGTTCGAGTTCGGCTCGTCCCCGAAGCGCGTCGAGCAGCCGCAAAAAATCTTCGACTCCGTACTCAACTGCGCGTGAATCTCAAGGCCGATGACGGCCTCCCATCCATCTTTCATAATTTGGCTTTCAAAGGTCAGTCTTTCAGTCTCAATCAGTCTCAAGCTGACTGCTTCGCGCTATCCACTTAAACCGTAGTGCTTCGGCTGTGCGGCGAGTATAACAAAGGCCAAACGGCCTCCCCAAACAGGCGCACTTTCGACCGCCGCGCTCCGTCAAAATCCGTACACAGTTCCGCCGCGTACTGTTGTACAATGCGCCCACTCGTTCCCACACTCATGTCGCGGTTCCCCGCCCGCGGCCTTTTGCAGAAGAATCAAAAGGGGGCCAGCGCCCTCTCCACCTTTTCTTCCCAAGGAGGAACTGAAGAGTTATGGCGAAACAAATCGCGAAGATCATGGGCGTCGTGTTCATCCTGGTCGGGATTATCGGCTTCCTGGCCCCCGGCCTGCTGGGCATGCACCTGAGCCTGGCCCACAACCTCGTCCACCTTATCTCCGGCGCGCTCGCCCTCTACTTCGGCTTCGCCGGCACGCTTTCGGGGGCGCGCCTCTTCTGCATCGTCTTCGGGGTCGTCTACGCGCTGCTCGGGGTCGCGGGCTTCCTCCTCGGCCACGCGGGCGCGCACACGGTCGAGGCCGTCCCCGCGCACGGGCAGGATTCGAGCCTCTTCGCGGCGCTCCCGGGCAACCTCGAACTCGCCTCGCCCGACCACCTCGTCCACATCCTGCTCGGCATCGTCTTCCTCGTCGGCGGCTTCCTGACGAAGGCCGACCTCGACCGCGCCATACGACTAAGCGACGCGGCCGGTTGCGACAGGCGCGGCGGCCGAGACTCGGAACGAGTCTCGACCGCCGCGCCTTCGTTTACCGTCATTCCGCCTCTCGGAGGTTGCCCGCCCCGGCCCGCTCCCTTAAGATAGCCCTTCTTTTTTACCGGCCGGCTGACGGCCCACACGTTTGCAGAACTTCCGAGGAGATTCATTCCGCCAATGATTAAGACCGTCGAGTGGTCGGACGAGGGCGTCCGCATGATCGACCAGCGCCTTCTGCCGACCGAGGAGAAGTACCTCACCCTCCGCTCCTGCGAGGAGGTGGCCGAGGCCATCAAAGCCATGGTCGTGCGCGGCGCGCCCGCCATCGGCGTCTCGGCCGCGATGGGGCTCGCGCTCGGCACGATGCAGGCCGTCGGCACCTCGGTCGAAGACCTTGAGCAGGACTTCGACTACTTCTGCGACATCATGTCGAAGACGCGCCCCACGGCCGTCAACCTCTTCTGGGCCATCGAGCGCATGCGCGAACGCTTCCGCCGCTCCAAGTCCGCGGGCGCCGACGCCGAGCAGATTAAGAAGGACTTGATCGAAGAGGCGCAGCTCATCTTCCGCGAGGACATCGCGTCGAGCCGCGCGCTGGGCCGCTTCGGCGGCGAGCTGATTCCCGACAACTCGACCGTGCTCACGCACTGCAACGCCGGCGCGCTCGCCACCGCGGGCGACTACGGCACGGCGCTCGGCGTCGTGCGCGGCGCGCGCGACGCGGGCAAGCGCGTCGCCGTCATCGCCGACGAGACGCGGCCGTTCCTACAGGGCGCGCGCCTCACCGCCTGGGAGCTTCAGAAGGACGACATCCCCGTCACCGTCATCACCGACAACATGGCCGGCCACGTCATGAAGCAGGGCAAGATCGACTGCGTCGTCGTCGGCGCCGACCGCATCGCCGCCAACGGCGACACGGCCAACAAGATCGGCACCTACATGGTCGCCGTCCTCGCCCGTCAGCACAACATCCCCTTCTACGTCGCCGCGCCCATCTCGACCATCGACCTCGCGCTCGCCACCGGCGACCTGATACCCATCGAGGAGCGCGACGCCCGCGAGGTCACGCACATCCGCGAACAGCGCCTCTCCCCCGAAGGCGTCGCGGTCGAAAACCCCGCCTTCGACGTGACCCCCGGCGAATTCGTCGCCGCCATCATCACCGACCGCGGCGTCGCCCGCCCGCCCTACACGGAGAGTTTGAGAAAATTGTTCGAAGGCGTAAAGGCCGACAAGCCGTAAACCGTGAACCGTGACAAGAGGATGAGAGACAGCTCTCTCTGTCGTCACGGTTCACGGTTTACGGCTTTACGGCGCCTTATGCGTCGGCGTAGCGGCTCTGCTTCCACCATTCGAGGGTGTGGCGCAGGCCCTCTTCGAGGCCGACCTGCGGCTCGTAGCCGAGCCACTCGCGCGCGCGCGTGATGTCGGCGAGGCTGTGGCGCACGTCGCCGAGGCGGGGCTCGCGGTACTCGGCCTCGACCTCCGTCCGGCCCGTCATCTTCTTTAAGCTTTCGAGCAGCTCGTTGAGCGTCGTCTGCCGCCCCGTCGCGACGTTGATGACGCGGCCGACGGCCTGCGGGCTCTCGGCCGCGCGCAGGTTCCCGTCCACGACGTTCGAGACGTACGTGAAGTCGCGCGACTGCTCGCCGTCGCCGTAGATGACGGGGCGCCCGCCCGACGCGAGCGCCGAGATGAAGCGCGAGATGACGCCCGAGTACTGCGAGCTTGGGTCCTGGCGCGGGCCGAAGACGTTGAAGTAGCGCAGGCAGACCGTCTCGAAGCCGTAGACGCGCGACCAGACCTGACAGTAGTACTCGCCGACGAGCTTCGCCGCCGCGTAAGGGCTCAGAGGCTCGGGGCGCATCTCCTCGGCCTTCGGCAGCGTCGGCTGGTCGCCGTACGCGGAACTCGAAGCGGCGTAGACCACGCGCCGCACGCCCGCCCTGCGCGCCGCGACGAGCAGCGCGAACGTCCCCTCGACGCACGCGCGGTGCGTCGCCTCCGGGTCTTCGACCGAGCGCGGCACCGAAGGGATGGCCGCCTCGTGGAAGACGACCTCGACGCCCCGCAGCGCGCGCTCAAGCGCGTCGGGGTCGGTCAGCCCCCCGCGGACGAACTCGACGTCGCCGCCGATCTCCTCAAGGTTCTCCGCGTGCCCCGTCGAGAGGTCGTCGAGCACGCGCACGCGCGCGCCCGACGCCGCCAGCGCCGCCGCGATGTGCGAGCCCACGAACCCCGCGCCGCCCGTGACCAGATATGTTCCGGAGAGAGACATAAGTAAGTGTTGATTGATAAGTGATAAGAGCGTGAACCGTGAACCGTAAACCGTGACAAGAAGAACGCGTTCTTAACTTGTCACGGTTTACGGTTCACGGTTCACGCTCTTTTTTACCTTCCGACGCCGACGTAGTCGAAGCCGAGTTTGCGCATGCGCTCCGGCTCGTAGATGTTGCGGAGGTCTGCGACCTTGGGGGCGCGCATCAACTCCTTGACCCGCTGCATGTCGAGCGCGCGGAACTGGTTCCACTCGGTCATGAAGACCAGCGCGTCCGCGCCTTCGACCGCCCCGAACTCGTCCTCGGCGTACTCGATCTCGGGCAGGAACTTCCGCGCCTGCTCGGTCGCCACGGGGTCGTACGCCTTCACGCGCGCGCCCTTCGCCAGCAGCGCCTTGACGATGTCCACGGACGGCGCCTCGCGCATGTCGTCCGTCTCGGGCTTGAACGAGAGCCCGAGCACGGCGACCGTCTTCCCCTTCACGTCGCCGACCAGCTTCTCGATCTTCTCGACCATCCGCTCGCGCTGGAGGCGGTTGACCTCGACGACGGCCTCGACGATGCGCGCCTCGCCGCCGTACTCCTTCGCGACCGACAGCAGCGCCGTCGTGTCCTTGGGGAAGCAACTGCCGCCGTAGCCCGGCCCCGGGTGCAGGAAGTAGCGCCCGATGCGGTTGTCCATCCCGATGCCGCGCGCCACGTCGTGCACGTCGCAGCCGATCTGGTCGCAGAGGTTGGCGATCTCGTTGATGAAGGAAATCTTGGTCGCGAGGAAGGCGTTGGCCGCGTACTTCGTCAGCTCGGCCGCCTCCAGAGAGGTGATGACGACCGGCGTCTCGATCAGGTAGAGCGGGCGGTAGAGGTCGCGCATGATGGCGATGGCCGCCTCGTCGCGCGAGCCGATGACCACCCGGTTCGGCCGCATGAAGTCGTCGATGGCCGCGCCCTCGCGCAGGAACTCCGGGTTCGAGACGATGCCGAAGTCGAACTTCGTCTGGTGCTCGCGGATGAGGCGGCGCAGGCGCTCGCCCGTGCCGACCGGCACGGTCGATTTCGTCACGAAGACCTTGTAGCCGTTCATGTGGCGCGCCACGTCGCGCGCCGCGCCCTCGATGTATGAGAGGTCGGCCGAGCCGTCCTCGCGCGGCGGCGTCCCCACCGCGAGGAAGATGACGAGCGACTGCTCGACGGCCGCCTTGATGTCGGTGGTGAAATTGAGGCGGCCGGCCTGCGTGTTCTTGGCGACGAGTTGGTCGAGGCCGGGCTCGTAGATGGGCATCTCGCCCCGCTTGAGGCGCTCGATCTTGTCGGCGTCCACGTCCACGCAGGTCACGGACGTGCCGAACTCGGCGAAACAGGTTCCCGTCACGAGCCCGACGTAACCCGTCCCGATTACTGCTATGTGCATCTTGCTTAAAACGACCTTTCCGATGGTGGGATAACGAACCAGCGGGTGATTATCTCAGACAAAAGGTTGCGGGTCACGCGGCGCTGCATGCGCGTGACCCGCAAAGTTGTGGGGTCGAACCGGGTTCGAGCGTTAATTCGGCACAACCTGAGCCCTGAGCCGCAAAACCTGGGTGAAGTTTAGCGCGTGGGGCTGATGACGATCGGGTTGCCGCCGAAGTTGAAGTCGTTGTCCTGCGTGGCCGCGATGATGGCCGCCGCGACCGCGCCGCCCGCCGCGAGCAGGAGCGCCGCGAGGGCGCCGCCCGACAGGCCGCGCATTTCGGGCTGCTGGAAGCGGGTGCAGCGGGTGCCCGGGGTGGCCGTGCCGGCCGTGTCCTGACCGCCGGCGGCGATCTGCTTCACGGAGTTGCCCGCGCGAAGCTCGACCTTGCCCGACTGCGTGGAGACGACCGTGTTGCCGCACTCGACATCAACCATGAAGACGTTCGTCTGGCTGTTGTCGGCGACCGCCGCGCCGTCCTTGGTGTTGACCGTGGCCGAGATGCCCGACGAGGACGAGACGCGTACGCGGCCCGAATCGAGCATGCCGGTGACGCCCGTCTCGTTGAAGCTCAGCTTGAGGCTCGAGTTAGGCAGCACTTCGACGCGGCCCAGTTTGCCGAGGCTGACGACGGCGCTTGAGTTCTGCGCGGTCGTGACCGTGCTGTCCGAGAAAACGGTAGCGCCCGAGATGGCGCTCGTGCCGTTAACGGAAACTTCACCGACGACCGAAAGGTCGCCCGTCGGGCCAGTCTGCCCCGTCTGCGCCAAGCCGACCATCGAGTATGTGCACAGGATGGCAATCGCCAGGGCGAGCGAGATGGGCGTACGGCTCCAGGTTCTGCTAGTCATTACTTCTCCTCCCGTAGGTGAAACTGTCAATTTTTTTGAGAGAGCGCGCTGCGAGTCTTTCGGCTCATAGGCTACAAAAGACTCGCCTGAGACGATTTGTTTTAGTGTTTTTCTCGCCAATCCGTCTCGGGAATAGCCCGCGCGGTGTCTCATAAAAGCAGGTTGAGAGCCACTGTGGCCTCAAAAGACCCGCTTTTTTTACACGAAACAAGCGCGCGTGTCAATAAACATCTTCGTGAATTCAACGATTTTTCAACAATTTGCGGCAAGAGGGCGGATTTTGTCAACCCTTATTTTCGGCCCCGCCGGCACCCTTCCCGCCCCTGTCCGCGCGTGCGGCGTGGGCTAGTCTTTGTAGATCGAGACTCGCGGCCGACCGTCCGCCCCGACCACGCCGCGGTACATGCCGGAAGTGTTGAAGGGCATCGCGAAATTCCCGCGCCGGTCGAGGGCGATCAGGCCGCCCGTGCCGCCCAGTTTCCGCGCCTTTTCGAGGGCCGCGGCCGCCGCGCGCTCGACCGACTCTCCGGCGTAACGCATCCTTGAAGAGACTTCGTGCGCGACCGAAGCGCGGATGAAATATTCGCCGTCGCCGGTGCAGGAAACGCCGCAAGTCTCGTTGTCAGCGTAAGTTCCGGCGCCGATGATGGGCGAGTCGCCGACCCTGCCGAACCTCTTGTTGGTCATCCCGCCGGTCGAAGTCCCGGCCCCGAGGTTCCCCGCGCGGTCGAGCGCCACCGCTCCGACCGTCCCGAACTTGTGCTCGTCGAAGGGCTGCGAGCCCTTCTCAAGCTTCGACTGCTTCGGCGGCGGACTCTTCTCCGCCTCCTTTACACGCTGGAGCTGCTGCCAGCGCTCCTCCGTGTAGAAATACTTGGGGTCGACCAGCTCCACGCCCTTCTGCGCGGCGAAAGCCTCGGCGCCCTCGCCCGTCATCATGACGTGTGGCGACTGCTCCATCACGAGTCGCGCGAGCAGAATCGGGTTCTTTACGCGCTTCAGGCCCGCCGCCGCGCCGGCCTTGAGCGTCCGGCCGTCCATGATGGAGGTGTCGAGCTCGTTCGTCCCGGCGTTGGTGAAGACCGCGCCCTTGCCCGCGTTGAAGAGCGGCGAGTCCTCCATCAAGCGTAATCGCGGCGACGACGGCGTCGAGCGAGCCGCCGCCCTTCTTCAAAACCTCGTAGCCGGCCAGCAGCGCCTCGGACAGCTTTTCGCGGTACGCGCGCTCGCGCTCGGGCGTCATCTTGTCGCGCTCGATGGTGCCGGCGCCGCCGTGGATGACGAAGCCGAAGGGATACAGTTCGCCCTGCTTCTGCGCGCCGAGTCCCTTCGCGGACGCGGAGGCGACGAGCGCCGCGGCGCCCACGCCCCCCAGAAATTTCCTGCGGCTCTCGCCGCCGCCTCTTTTGCGACTCACGCTCCGTCCCGCTTTGTCTCTGTGGGTGAAAGTCTGTGAACGGGAAATCGAGTGAGTATGTTAACAGAGGGCTGCACGCGCGTAAACAGCATTCGTCCCGCGGCAGCAGGCTTTAGTCTGTCTTTTTCGTTTCGAGGAAGAAGCGGCGGGCCTTTTCGGCCAGAGGCTCGGGGACGACGACGCGGAAGGGGTGTTTGGCGACGAAGGTCGGGCACGCGCCGGACGTTGCGCGCCGAGCGCGGTGAGCGCGGCCGCCGTCGCCTCGTCATCCAGTTCCGGCTCTCCGAAGGCTTCGGCCGCGCGGCGGAAGGCGCCGCGGAGGCGGTCGAAGGGGAGGTCGCGCCCGGCCAGGGCTTTCCCGCGCTCCTGAAACTCGCCGAGGGCGTAGAGGACGAGGCGCGCGGCGTCGCGCCCGCCCGGCTCGGCCTCCACGTCGAAGAAAGAGTTCTGGCGCATCGTTTACGGGTTGGGCGGATTGTTATCTAAGGGCGTGCCGGCGCGGCGCGGGCGGACGGCCGTGTCCGCGCCGGCCGCGGGCGGCGTGGCGGCGTCGGCCGCGGGTTGCGGCTTCGTCTCGCCCTTCTTCCTCAGCTCGACCTGCTCGTACGGGTCGAGTCGCGCGAAGAGGTAGAACTTCTCTCCCCTCGACAGAACCGTCCCGAGGTATCTGAACTTGTATTCGAGCAGGCCGCCCTCCTGCATCTCGGCCGGCTTCGGCGGCTCCTCGAAGAACTGCACGAACTCGTCTTGCGAGACGGCCTCCAACTCCGGCAGATAGTCGTTGCCGCTCGCGCGCGCGATGCGAAGCGCCATCTGGCGCAACGCCTGGATGCGGTTCGAGTTGTGTGTGTAGTAGCGCCGGTCGATCTCGCGCCGGCTCACGCGGTCGTCCACGACCTCCTGCTCGTTGCGCAGGTAGCCGAGGTACGCGCGGACGTTCGGCCCGAACTCCTCGCTTTCGGCGCGCGCGCCCCGCCGCGTCTGCGCGGACGCGACGGCGGAGAGGCTCAACAGGCATAGTGCCAACAGCCCGAGCGTGCGCGTCATTCTTCTCATCGCTCTCATACACAGGCCCCGAACGGAGTCCGCAAGTCTGTTCCGGGTTCAAAGGTGGTTCGGGACGGCCGAAATCTTATCACATCTTCGCGCGACACGGGACGCACGCGCGGAGGTGTCCGTTGCGCGCGCCGGACGGGCGGTGCTACATTCGGGCCACACGGTAAAGTCTCTATTATGCCTTCCGAAGCTTCAAACAATTCGTTGACGACGGGCGGTGCGGGGTTCGCGGGCAGGCGCGTGGCGCTGGGCGTGTCGGGCGGCATCGCCGCGTACAAGGCCGTCGAGGTCTTGCGCGGCCTCCAGCGCGCGGGCTGCGAGGTGCGCGTCGGGATGACGAAGCGCGCCTGCGAGTTCGTCACGCCGCTCACCTTCCGCGCGCTCTCCGGCGCGCACGTCGTCGTGGACGACTACGCGCCCGACAACCCCGACCCCATCGCGCACATCACCTTCTCGCAGTCGGTCGAACTGTTCGTCGTCGCGCCGGCCACGGCCAACGTCATCGCCAAGTTCGCGAACGGCGTCGCCGACGACTTTCTGACTTCGACCTACCTCGCCTCGAACGCGCCGGTGCTGGTCGCGCCGGCGATGAACACGACGATGCTCCTGCACCCGGCGACGCAGCGCAACCTCGCGCGGCTGCGCGCCGACGGCGTGCGCATCGTCGAGCCCGACGCGGGCGAGATGGCCTGCGGCACAATCGGCCCCGGAAGACTTTCCGAACCTCAGCAGATCGTCGAAGCGGCGCTCGGGATGTTGAGGGAGTCTGCGGGGCGTTTGAGAGACCTCGCGGGCGAGCGTGTGCTCGTCACCGCGGGCGCGACGCGTGAGGAGTTGGACCCCGTGCGCTTCATCTCCAACCACTCCTCGGGCCGGATGGGCTTCGCCGTGGCCGAGGCGGCGCTCGCGCGCGGGGCGGAGGTGACGGTCGTGGCCGGCGCGACGACGGCGCGGCCGCCCGCGGGCGCGCGCACCGTGCGAGCCTTCTCGGCCGAGGAGATGCGCGAAGCGGTCATGCGCGAGGTCGCGGGCTCCACCGTCTTCATCGCCGCGGCGGCCGTCGCCGACTACCGCCCGGCCGCGCGCGATTCGCAGAAGATGAAGAAGACGGGGTCGTCACTCACGCTCACGCTCGAACCCACGCCCGACATCCTCGCCGAAGTCTCACGCACGCGCCGCGAAACGGCCTGCTCGTCGTCGGCTTCGCCGCCGAGACCGAGCGCGTCGTCGAGAACGCACGCGACAAGCTCACGCGCAAGAACCTCGACGCCGTCGTCGCCAACGACCTCACGCAGGACGGCGCCGGCTTCGACACCGACACGAACGTCGTCACGCTCCTCACGCGCGACCGCGAACAGCCCTCCACGCTCCCGCTCATGTCCAAACTCGACGCCGCACACCGCATCCTCGACGAAGTCGTGCGACTCAGACGCGAGGCGTCCAAAGTTCAGTAAGAACGGATCGCGTGCATGACGCGGCCCCAGACTTCAAAGTCCATCGTCTCGATGACTTCGATGGGCTGGAAGCGGTCGTTCTCGGGCATGAGCCAGATGCGGCCGTGGCGGACGCGCAGGCGCTTGACGCACAGCTCGTCGTTGATGCGCGCGATGACGATGTCGCCGTCCTCCGCATCGACCTTGCGGTCGACGACGAGGATCGTGCCGGGGTTAATCCCCGCGCCCGACATCGAGTCGCCCGAGACCCTGCACGTAGAAGGTCGCCGTCGGGTGCTTGATGAGGTAGCGGTTGAGGTCGAGCCGCCCCTCGATGTAGCCCTCGGCCGGGCTGGGGAAGCCCGCCGAGACGGTCGTCATAAAGAGCGGACGCGCGCAACGCGTCGTGCGGTCGGGGCACATGACGGATTCGACGTTTGCGTAAGAGAGCATTTTTTGTTTCACCCGCGAAAGAATGTCCAACCGCCGGGATGATACACGGAAGCCCGAACCGAGACAAGACTTTTCTTCGGACGTGGGCTTAGGAATGATTGTGTGAGGCTGAGGCCGACGACGCACGCGTCGGTCAACGGCGGCGCGCCGGAGCGCGCGCGCCGAGCGTCGCACGCGTTCCGACGTGCGCCCGCGGCTAGATGCGACCCAGCAGCAGCAGGATGATGACGATGAGCAGCAGGAGCCCGAGCCCCCCGCTCGGGCCGTAGCCCCACCCGCGGCTGTAAGGCCACGAAGGCACTGCGCCGACGAGCAGCAGAATCAGGATGATGAGCAGAATCAGACCGATACTCATACCGTTGCTCCTTCTTTCGACTAAGCGGGATGCTTCGGAGAGATTGTTAGTCCCTCGCGGAGCGCCTGTCAACGTAAATTCGCGCGCCGGCCTGACTATCATTCTCCCGTAAAGCAAAAGAGGGCGCGCGGCCCTCTTCTATTTCAAACTTCGGCTGGATGCTCCCGGCAAGACTTGAACTTGCGACCCCTCGCTTAGGAGGCGAGTGCTCTATCCACTGAGCTACGGGAGCGGACTGCCGGAGAAAGTAACAGATGAACTCCGGCAGCGTCCAGTTTGCCCTTCAGGACTGGTACTTGAGGAGCGAGCGCACGTCGTAGCCGTGGAGCTTTTCGCGGCCGGGGAGGAATTCGAGTTCGACGACGAAGGCGAGGCCGACGACGGTGCCGCCGAGCTGTTCGACGAGGCGGACGACGGCCGAGGCCGTGCCGCCGGTCGCGAGCAGGTCGTCGGCGATGACGACGCGGTGGCCTGCGCCGACGGCGTCGCGGTGCATCTGGAGCGCGTCCTGGCCGTACTCCAGATCATAGGAGACGGTGGCGCACTCCGAGGGCAGCTTGCCGGGCTTGCGCGCGGGGACGAAGCCGGCGCCGAGCTGGTAGGCCATCGCCGGGGCGAAGATGAAGCCGCGCGCCTCGATGCCGATGACCGTATCGACCTGCTGCCCCTTGAACTCGGAGGAGAGCGCGTCGATGACCTGGCGGAAGCCCTCGGGGTGCTTGAGCAGCGTCGTGATGTCGTAGAAGTTGATGCCCGGCTTCGGGAAGTCCGGCACCTCGCGGATGAGTGATTTGAGTTGATCCATGAGTCAGTAGTCAGTAGTCAGTTGTCAGTAGTTAAACAGTTCTGAGCAAAGCCGCTCCAACCGACGCCTACTGCCAACTGACAACTCCTTCTCTTTCACCTTTCGATCCGGAAAGTCGGATAGCGCCCGGTCGGCTCGACGGAGAGCTCTTCGACCTGCTCGACGCGGGAGTGTTGGGGGCCGGCGGCGAGGTCGTGTTTGAAGCCCTCGACGCTCTCGGGCGTGCCCTCGGCGAGGACTTCGACGCGGCCGTCCGCAAGGTTGCGGACGTAGCCGACGACCTGGTGGCGCGCGGCGACGCGCTGCGCGAAGAAGCGGAACCCCACGCCCTGCACCTCGCCGCTGACGAGGTAATGCCTCGCGACCTTCATGCGCCTCCCCCTTGCGTCGCCGATCGTTGCCGCCCGTTGGACGGGCTATCCTAAAAGAAGTTTTCGCCCGAATGCAATCGGCTAACGCGGCAACAGCTCGACGATGCGAACGCCGCCGGGCGGGACGCTGACCAGGTCGAGGGCGCCGCCCGAGACCTTCAGCTCCGCGTTCGTCGTCCATTCGCTCGCGCTTTTAAACGAGGTGCCGTTCGCTTCGAGCGTGACCTCAACCGACTCCGAGCGGTTGACCTGCGCCATCCCCTGCTGCGGCTTGTAGACGCCGCGGTTGTTGATGAGCGTGACGACCCAGCCGCGCGCGTTGCGGTTGACGAGATACTCGACCTCGCCGCGCACGCGGACGGGCGTCGCGTCCGACGCGAGGTGCGCGAGCAGGTGCGCGGCCGCGGGCACGAGCCTTTCGTCCAATCCGAACAGGTCGGGCACGGCGCAGTAGACGACGCGGCCGCGGCCGACGCGGTTGACCGTGACGAGCGGGTCGCCGGAAGGCGTCTTCAAAAGCACCTCGGCGCCGCGCGGCTCGACGCGCTCGTAGCGGTAGACCTGACCTGTCAGGTCGGCCTTCATCTCATTAGGCGCGAGGCAGGAGGCGTCGTCGGCCTCGGCCGTCGCGCCCATCAAGCGGACGCCGAGCAGCTCCGCGGGAAGCCCCTTCACCTGCGCGGCGTTGAGGACGACGGTGCCGCCCTTCTCGGCGTAAGCCTTCAGGCGCGCGCCCCACGCGGGCGTCCACTCGACGCGCCCGCCGACGACGAGCGCGCGGTATGCGTCAACCGCGTCGGCCTTCTTCTCGTCGGCGACGAGCACGTCGAAGATGTCGCCGAAGATGGAGTTGGTGAACGCCTGACGGTCGGCCGTCGCGGGCTCGCCCTCGTCGATGGCCGCGGGGTGGTATGCGGCGAGGAACAGCTCGCGCAGCGCGCGGTCCGAGCGATTGACGGGCGAGACGCCGAGCGGGAGCTGCGGGTAGTCGGTCATGTCCCAGCCGTGCGCGGGGTCGAGCAGGAAGGCGACGGGCGTGTAGGGCGTGCCGCGGTCGGCGTGCTCCTGCGCGAAGCGCACGAACTCTTCGGTGATGCGCCCGAGCGGGTTGAGCTGGAACGGGTGCTCGCCGGGGCCGGGCTTGAAGAACTGGTCGAAGCCCTGCTCAAGGTAGATCGCCGACGCGCCCGACATGTAGTAGAGGTAGTAGTTCTTCCTGTACCAGGAGAGCGAAGGCCCCATCGAAGGGCCGTAGCGCGAGTGGAAGAACTGGTCGGGGCCGGCGAAGTTCTGCTGCTTGGTGAAGGTCGTGGCGGTGTCGCCGAAGTTGGGCGCGTGGTAGTAGAGGAAGTTGCCGCCGTACTGGCGCGCGGCGCCGCGGACGAAGGCGACGCGCATGGCCGTGATGGGCTGCACCGCGGCGGTCTCGATCCCCAACGTGCGCACGCCCCAGTCGAAGAGCGCGTGCGAGAAGGCCGTGGTCGAGGTGGCCTGCGCGGGGATGAGTCTGTCCCACTGCGCGCCGGCCGCCGCGTGGAACGTGCCGGCCCACTTCTCTTCGAGCGCGCGCGTGTAGCCCGCGCGGTAGGCTTCGAGCATCGCGCGGCGGGGCATGTCGGGCTTGAGCGTGAGGCGCGCGGCCATCGGGTGGTAGACGTGCCCGATGCTCTCGCCCGAAATCCACCCGAGGAACTGGCCGCGCAGCTCGCCGTCGAGGAGCTCGAGCGCCGCCGGGCCCTGCGTCTCGTCGAAGTTGGCGTAGCCGTAGTTGATGTTGATGGCGAAGGGCGCGCGCGTCTCGCGGAGGAACTTGAGGAAGGCGCTCCCCTCCCGGAGGTGTTTGGCGAGGTGGTTGATGTGGAGGACGGGCACGACGAGCGGCGAGTTGAAGATGGGCACGTCGCGCGCGCCCTTGTACTTCTCGACGAAGGCGTCGGGCAGCTCCGTGCTGAAGGGGTAGAGCGGGCGCTCGGCGGGCGGCTTCTCGTACATCTCCCAGAACGCCTCCGAGATGTTCCAGGGCATGAGGAAGTCGCGCCCCGCGAGCGCGGGCCTGCGCCAGAGCGCGGGCGCCTCGCCTGAGGCCGCCGGCTTGTCGAGCAGCGGCGTGAGGCTGCGGCCGCTTCACGGCCCATTCGCTCAGAACCCTCTGCGCGTGGAAGGGCGGCTTGCGCCGGCCTTCGGGTTGATAGGCGGGGTCGTCTGTGACGACGACGCAATCGACCTGCCGGTGCGCGCCGGCCGCCTTCTCGATCTCTATCGAGAGACGCGCCGGGCCTTTCTTCAAAGCGGCCGCGGGCGAGCCGTCCCAGGCGAAGGCCCAGCCCCAGTACATGCTCACCTCGTCGTGCGGGTCGATGACGGTCGCGCGCGCCGAACTCCTGGCGGAAGACCTCGCGCCCCTGCTGCGTGAGCCGGACGGTGAAGCTCTCGTCCTTACGCGCCCAGTCGGCGTAGCGCGCCCAGACGCGGTACTCGCCGTCGCGCGGGATTTCGACATCCTGGAAGAGCGTCGCGCGCGTCTCGTCGGGCGAGGCCGCGACCGAGTTCCACTCGCTCTCGCCGCCCTGCGACCACTCGGCCGAGACGCCCGGCCCGTTGATGCCCCACCCCGGCACCTTCTCGCGCGAGAGGTTCTGCCACACGGGGTTCAGGCGCGGCTCGTTGCGCGCGTCCAGCGAGAGCCCGCCCATGTTCTCGGCCTCGTACCAGAGATACTCGAAGCGATGCGTCTGGCCCGGCTGCGAACTGCCCTGCGCAAAAGCGCGGACATTCAACGCGGAAAGGATGGTGACGAAAGCCGTGAACGACGCGAGAAGGAGCTTAGTAAGTCTGCTGTGCGGCATGCGTTGATAATCGCAGGAGGATAAATGGAATTTCAAATCCGAAATTTCAACTTCCAGATTTGAGGTAAGAAACAGAAAGGGGAGCGCGGCGGCTCCCCTTCCCCTTCGTGCTTGATGCAGGACTCAGCCGAGCTCGTCCAGGCATTCGGCGAGCTGGAGCTGGCGGCAGGTGTACATGGGCGTGTCGCGCAGCGTGTAGCGGCTCGCCTTCGACTCGCGCAGCTCCTGCACGAGGTCGAGGAAGTCCGACGGCTGGTCGGTCTCGAACGCGACGACGAACTCCTGATCGTCGAGGCCGAAGGAGTAGGTCGTGTGCAGCTTCACCGAGCGGTACTTCGACCCGACGCGGATGTGCTCGTCCATCATCTCCTGCCGCTGCTCGACGGGCAGCCCGTACCACTCGCGCGTCTTCACGAACGGGTAGACGAAGAGGTACTTCGACTGACCGGGCACGATGTGGAGCCGGTCTTCGACGTGCTCGGGGTTGTCCTTGTCGATGTACATCGAGCGCTTGGTCATCGAGAGGAACGACTGCGACACGTCGAGGTAGCGCCCGAGGCCGATCCCGTTCAGACGCGCGCGACATCTCCTGAAACGGGTCGAGCGAGTAGCCGATGCGCCAGATCATGAAGTCCACGTTCGAGCGCAGGCCGACGATGGAGTAGCAGTGCATCAGAAGCTCGCGGCGGTAGGACTCGAAGACCTCGACGAACTCGCGCTTGGCGTCGAGCTTGGCCTGCGCGTCGAGCATGCGCCACTCGGGGCGCGCCTTGTAGAAGGTGAAGGTGACGAACTGCCGGGCGATCTTGGCCTTCTCGGGCTGTTCGGCCTGCTCCGACCCGCGCTCGGCCTTGTCGGCCAGCCGCAACGTCGGGCGTCCCGCACCGGCCTGCTCTTCCGTGCTCATGGTCTTACTTCCTCAAGATGTCAGTTAGGGGTTTGAAGGGCTGCCTCATCTCTACGCGCGCGCGCGTCGCAATCGGAGGAGAGTGAGTACCTGCCGGGCGAGTCGTATTGTGCTTTGCGCCGCGCAGGATTGCAAACGCCGCGCGCCCGCGCCGCTCTGTTTTTCAA
Organism: uncultured Acidobacteriota bacterium; assembly: GCA_963726735.1. Classification (GTDB taxonomy): domain Bacteria; phylum Acidobacteriota; class Blastocatellia; order Pyrinomonadales; family Pyrinomonadaceae; genus QHXN01. The sequence continues at coordinate 2,287,819 of CAVSDM010000007.1, read as the reverse complement.
GTCAGCTTAGAGGCTCCTTACAAACTCCCGCGGCCTTACGTTATACTCACCCCGCTCTTCAAACATGACGGACAACCTGAACGGTCTCTGAACCGCAGTCTTCGAGCGCATGAAACTTCATAAGATCGCCCTCGCGGCCTTCGCCGCCCTCCCCTTCGCCGCCGCCTGCAACAGCACGCCGACCGCGCAGAACACCAACGCGGGCGCGCGCCCCTCGGCCACGGCCCCCGCAAACACTTCGACGCCCGCCCCGGCCGCGACGCCCGACGAGCTGGCCTCGGCCGCCGCCGACTACTCGCAGTTCTGCATCAAGTGCCACAAGGCCGACGGCACCGGCGGCACCGTCGAACTGGAAGAGGGCGAGAAGATCAAGGTCCAGAGCCTGCGCGAGCACGGGCTGAAGGACTCGGACGCGCGAACTCGCCAAGCAGATCCGCGAGGGCGGCGACGACATGCCCGCCTTCGGCAAGCGGCTCGACGAACAGCGCATCAACAACCTCGTCCGCTACGTCCGCCGAGAGTTCCACGGCCGCACCGCGAGCCCCGCGTCCGGCGCCGCCACGCCCGCGCAGCCGTCCCACTAAACACCCCGGCGCGCCTGTGCTATCCTCGCACCGGCCGCGCCGCCAAACGCACCCGTAGCTCAGTTGGATAGAGCGTCTGACTTCGAATCAGAAGGTCGTAGGTTCGAGCCCTACCGGGTGTATTAATCGAAAAGGTTATAGCTCACAGAAAGTCGGGACGTTTTACGACACGTCCCGACTTTTTTTGAACACACGAGAAACATCTCCGCCTCGCAATCAAACTGCAACCAAAGGCTTCGACATGGGGGTTATATTCTTCTCACCTAACGGGCGTTCCTTCTGAGAACGAGTGAAACTTTGGGGCAGGCCACGCGAGTGGCCGTAGGCGTCGGGGGTGGGGGCCCCCGGCGCCTTTTCTTTTTTTCCGCTAAAGATTAATCGAGCAGTGTGACCGGCTGGCCGACGAAGAGGCGGCCGGGGCGCAGCACGCGCGCGTAGAGGCGTGAGTGGCCCGGGTGGACTTTGTGCGAGATGCGTTTGAAGTCGCCGCGCGCGAAGGAGGCGGCGATCTTCTTGCAGGGCGCCGTGTAGCTCGTGACTTCCACGACCGCCTCTCCGCCGAGCCCGAGCCGCGCGCCCGGAGCCAGCCCCGACCAGTCGAGGCCGACGACGGTCAAATTCTCGCCCGTCGAGCCGGGGAAGATCGGGTGCCCCTCGGCCTGTAGCTCCATAACGCGTTCGAGCGCGAAGAGGCACAGCTGCACGCTCCGGGCCGCCGTGGTAGCGCAGGTCGCGCTGGCGGTCTCCTGCCAGACCCTCCGGCGTGAGCACGGCCTCGCGGACGGCGAGCTTCGGCACGCCGCCGCCCGAGACGTTGAGTTGAAAGATTCTCCCTTCCACTTCCTCTGACCTCAGCCTCCGTTAGAAAGTTTATCGCGTGTACGCGCCGACGACCCGCGCCGTCAACTCCGCGAGGCTCTCGCGCGTGTAGACGGGAAGCCGCGGGGCCGCCTCTTCCAGCCCCGCGTCGTGCCACCAACGCTCGAAGCGCGCGCGGGCCTCGGGGTCGATGCCCTGCCCCGCGTCTGAAAGGTAGAGCGCGGACGCTACGGGCAGCACGCGCCGCGCGGTGGGCTTGATCTTCAGAACGTCCGGGCGCGCGACGAGCACGGTGAAGTCCGCCTCGGAGGAGCAAAGGAAGCTGTTGCCCTCGACGACGACGCCCGGCGCCTTCACGCGCGCGAGGGCCGTGCGGAAGCCGGCCTCGACCTGTGCGTCGGTGACGACCGCCCAGTGGACTTCCGACGCACCGGCGTCCCAGTAGCGCCCGGTGTCCTTGCCCCGTGCGTAGGTCTCCGCGCGGCCCGAGCGGACGACCGGCTCTGCGCCGAGCAGATGCGCGACGCAGCAGGCGTGCGGGTCGCGGCCGCAGGAGCGGTAGTGGCCGCGCGTCATCTTCAGAGCCTCCCACCCTCGAAGCGCGCGCAGCAGCTCGCACACGAGCGTCGTCTTGCCCGAGTTCGAGTTGAAGCCTCCGACGGCGACGATGGCTGGCCTCATGCGAACCAGTATGGCCTCGGCGCCCGCCCCGGCACAACCGCGACGACTTGCGTCGTGAAGCGGCCCGAAAAGATTTTTAAAAAAGTGCTTGACACCGCAAAGTAGTCTGCGTATATTCACGTCGTCGCCCGGACCGCGGGCCGACCTTTGAGGAGAAGTGAGACTTCAGATGACGACGAACTCGAACATAGACAGACGCGCGATGGCGACCGCCAGGACGGCCGCCGGCCTAGCCTCCGCCACGTATCAGGGCGCGGGCATGTCGCGAGTCGTCTGCCCGAGCCAGTCGGCCTTTAATCACGGCGGACTCATTCAGCGTCAGACCCTTCGACCCGAAGGTTGGGCGCGCAAAGATCGCCGGCAGTTACAGAATTGATTCAGCGGGGGCGGCCTCCCGCTCCCCAAATCTCGAAAAAGTTCGTAGAGACTTGCGTGGAGCGGGCCTGCTTCCTCTAGGGAAGCCCAAGGGCCCGCTCCTTTTATTTTGCTGTTTGACAACCGAATTACCTTGAGGGATGAAGGCGGGGAGAGTTTCCCGTTCCCCGCCTTCATCAGTTTTTCTTCGTCGCCGGGTAAATACCAAACGCGCATCAGACGCCGAATCGGTCTGGCAGCGGCCTGTAAAGCCGTCGCTCTTCGCGAGCATGGGGGTTCGATTCCCTCCTGATGCATCTTCGGAAGGTTGGGCACGGGCAGGCCGCGCAGTCCCGAAAACTGTCGGAGCGAAAGCTTCTGTGGGTTCGACTCCCGCACCTTCCGCCAAATGTACTTCGGAGGCGCCGCACAAAAGGCAGTGCAGCGGCGTGCTAAGCCGCCGGGCGCCTCGGGCGCCCCTGTGCGTTCGAGTCGCACCGCCTCCGCCTTCAATTTTGAACCCGTAGCTCAGAAGGATCAGAGCGCAGGCTTGCGGAGCCTGAGGCCGCACGTTCGAGTCGTGCCGGGTTCGCTTTCTTCCGGGGTCGTCTAAAGGGAGGACGCCTGTCTTTGGAACAGGTCATGGGGGTTCGACTCCTTCCCCCGGAGTCGTCCGGAAGAGTTTCGCTGGTGTGGCGTAAATGGCAAACGCGCGGCGCTCGAGAGTCGCCGTGGGCAGGTTAAGCCCGTTGAGGGTTCGAATCCCTCCGCCAGCATCGCACGCGGGAGTGGCGCAAATGGCTGACGCACCGTCCTCAGACGGCGGTTTTTGAGGGTTCGACTCCCTCCTCCCGTATTCGTTTTGAAAACCCTGTGCGCGCGTGACCCAAACGGCAGAGGTGGCTCTCTCAAAAAGAGTCTCGGTGCGGGTTCGACTCCCGCCGCGCGCACCAAAGGCGCGCGTAGCCCAAACAGGCAGAGGCGGCGGGCTTAAACCCCGCGGGTTGAGAGTTCGAGTCTCTCCGCGCGCACTTAACACAGAGGCGTAGCATAAAGGTAATGCACCAGGCTCCAACCCTGCGATCCCTTCGTTGGGACACATGCCCGTTCGACTCGGGCCGCCTCTGCCAGACCTTCCCGCACTTGGGGGTGTATGCAAAAGGTTAAAGCGGGCTGTCCTTCAAACAGCCGCCCACAGAGGCTTTGCGGGTTCGAGCCCCGCCACCCCTGTCAGACCTTCTCACGTTGGCCGTAGCTCAACGGGCAGAGCGCTGCACTGTGAATGCAGTACGTTGCGGGTTCGAGTCCCGCCGGCCGACCTTTCACTTAACACGGGGCGTTAGCCAAGCCCGGACTAAGGCACGCGACTCTCTATCGCGCACGCGCGGGTTCAAATCCCGCACGCCCTGCCAAACTTTCAAGTTAACAATCGGAGGTATCCATATGAGGGATCAGGCGGGGCCGCCGCCCTCGACTGACTCTCAAGCCCTACAGACTGGGGATTGAAGCACAAAGGCTGTGCGCCTGATTGTCGATCAGGAAGGTGCGAGTTCGAGTCTCGTCAATCCCGTTTCCGCTTGCAACGAACGCGCCGGAAGCTCAACAGGCACGAGCACCCGCCTCTTAAGCGGGGGGCTGCGGGTTCGAGTCCCGCGCGGCGCATCAACTTTCGGAGTGTAGCCTAGGGGACACAAAGGCACTCGGCTTGGGACCGAGACGACGTGAGTTCGATTCTCACCACTCCGACTTCTCTAACACGTGGACGTAGCTCAGCCCGGACGAGAGCACCGGCCCGCCACGCCGGGGACGCGGGTTCAAATCCCGCCGTTCACTCCCCTTCTCACACGGGCGGTTAGCTTAACGGAACAAAAAAGCGGGCCGCTTCGAACGGCTCAGATGCGGGTTCGATTCCTGCACCGCCCTTTCCGAACTCTCCGCGGGAGTGATGTAACGGCCAACATTCGAGTCTTCCAAACTCGCTATGAGGGTTCGACTCCCTCTTCCCGCATCGTCCTTCGCGAAATTTTCGTGGAAGTGTCCGTAACTGGCAACATGCGAGTTTAGCCTTACTGCGCGTTGAGGGTTCGAGTCCCTTCTCGCACTGTCACACGCTTCGACCCACGCGCACGTAGCCAAGTCGGTTTAAGGCGACGGTCTGCAAAACCGTTAAACGTCGGTTCGAGTCCGACCGTGCGCTCTCAGACGGCGACTCGCCGCGGGCTCGTCAAGACCTTCGACCCTTACACACACGAGAAAGGAGGCCGCCGCATGTACCGGCTCAGGCTGTTCTACGTCGCGAGAGTCTTCCTGCGCGCCTTCGGGCGGCGCGGGGAGGGCGCGGCCGTCTTGCTCTACCGGAAGGGTTCGGCCCGTCCGGGAGGCTAACGCACCGCGTCCGCGTTGAGTGAAGCCCCGCGCAGGGGCGTAGGTAGAAAGAAAGGTTTATGGACACCGGATTGTTGGTCAACAAGTTCGCGCTCATGGGCGCGCGCTTACGGGTTCAGGAAGTTCTGAGACGGTAATTTCCGCTGGCTGGCCGAAGCCCCCCGGCATTGACATCGGGGCGGACGCAACGCGGCGAGTTCTTCGACATCCGCCTCGGGCGCGACGAGCGCGTCGAGTACGAGGTCGTAGACCTGCGCCCCGACATGCGCCACCTGCTCCTGTTGGGGCGCCGCGAAGACAGAAGGTGAAGGAGAAGTACCTCTGCGGCCACGACGAGCGCCACTGGTTCGTCTGCGCCGTGCCGGGCGCCTCCGTCTCGGGCGTGCTGACGGCGATGGAGTCGCTCCAACCGGCGGCTCGTCCGCGCGGCGGTGCGAACCAACCTCAAGCCGTCAGAAGAACCGCTTCCGCCGCCGCAACGAGGCGTTCGTCCGCCAGGGCGAATGGTTCTTCATCCCGCAGCCCGACCTCGTCGTCCCCGAGCGGCTCATGCTCCGCAACGAGCCTCTGAGCCGCGGCGCGGGCAGCAAGCCGCACACGTGCCAGTTCGCCTACCGCTCGGGCGGCATGTCGGTCATGGTCTGCGCGCGCCACCCGCAGGGCTTAACGCACGCGCAGTACGGAGCGCTGCTCGACGCCAACCCGAAGGCGGCCCGCTGGGGCTGGCGGCAGATGGTGCGCGACCCCGCGTTCTACGCGCGCGGCCGCGTGTGGCACAAGGATCACAAGACCGTCGTGCTCGACGTTTGGCACCGCGTGGCGATGAACACGGAGCGTGAGGCCCCGTTCGCGCCGCGACGTCGTCTTCCTCGACTGACGGCCTGACAAGACTGCGGGCGGGTCGCGCACCCCGCGCGGCCCCTCACACCGCCCGCACTTCCCTTTTCCGAAAACTATTTGAAAGGAGGTCTGCCGGGATGAGCACTCTGAACGGCCGTGTTCTGCTGCTGAACTTCTCGTACGAGCCGCTCGGCACGGTCGGGGTGGCGCGCGCGATGTGCCTGGTCATCCGGGGCGTCGTCACGGTCGAGGAGTTCGACGGCGAGCGCGTGCTGCGTTCGCCGCGCGCGGAGTTCCGCGTGCCGAGCGTCGTGCGCCTGCGCCGCTACGTCAACGTCCGGCGCCGCCGCCAGACGGCGGGCATGAAGCGCCTGCGCATCTTCGTCCGCGACCGCTTCCGCTGCCAGTACTGCGGGCAGAAGCGCGGCGCGTCGGAGCTGACGCTCGACCACATCACGCCCCGCTCGCGCGAGGGGCGCTCGACGCCCGAGAACCTCGCCACGGCCTGCGTCTCGTGCAACACGCGCAAGGGCAGCCGCACGCCCGACGAGGCGCGCATGCCCCTGCTCACGCCGCAGCGCCCGCTCGGCATCGGCCTCGAACACCTTCTGCTCTGCCACTACGCGGAGTCGCGCCCCGCGTGGCGCAAGTACCTCTACGTCGAGGGCGTGCCGCTCAGAGCAGAGCGGCGCGAGTCGGCCTGAACGTGGAGGTGGGCCGGACGGCCGTCCCACCTCCTTCACACTCAAACGCAGTGAACGCACGGAGGCATAGCTGACGTGGGCAAGCGTCGGTCTGAAGCACCGAAGAGGTTGGTTCGACTCCAACTGCCTCCATCAATCCTCAGGGCCGGTTAGCTCAGCCAGGCTAGAGCGCCTGTCTTACAAACAGGATGTCGAAGGTTCGATTCCTTCACCGGCCATTCTTCGGGGCGCGGCTCATCGCGCGCGCGGGCGTGGGCGCGCGCGACCGTGGAGCGACAGGCCGACCAACCGCGGCCCGCCCCGTCCACTTCTCACACGGCGATGTAGCTCCAACTGGCAGAGCATCCGTCTCGTAAGCGGACTTGTGCGGGTTCGACTCCCGCCATCGCCTTCACCCGAGCGGGCCTGTAGCTCAGACGGATTCAGAGCGCCCGTCTTCTAAACGGGATGTCGCAGGTTCGAGTCCTGCCGGGCCCATACACAGGCGCGACGCGGAGTAGCTCAACGGCAGAGCAGCGGTCTCATAAACCGCAGGCCGCGGGTTCGATTCCCGCCTCCGCAATTGTTCACAAGGGCTGGTGATGTAATGGCTGCATAGAAGTCCTGCAAACTTCTTGTGAGGGTTCGAGTCCCTCCCGGTCCATCCTTGCGGCGTAGCTCAAACGGAAACCAGAGCGCTTGTCTAGTAAACAAGTGTGTGCGGGTTCGAGTCCCGCCGCCGCAGCCAGTGTGCGGGGAGGTGCCCTGGAGGGCACGGCGGTCTCATAAGCCGTCCACCGAAGGCGGGTTCGATTCCCGCCCCCGCGACCATCTCGATGTGGTGTAGCCAAGCTGGTAAGGCACCGCTCTGTTAAAGCGGCCATCGTGGGTTCGAGTCCCACCGCCACAGTCTTCACCGAGCAGGCCGGTAGCCAAGCGGGTCAAGGCATCCGCCTTTTAAGCGGGGGATCGTCGGTTCGAATCCGACCCGGCCTATATCACTACGTCCACGGCGCGAAGCTCAGATGGCCGAGCACTCGGCTGATAACCGAGAGGCCGGAGGTTCGAGTCCTCCCGCGCCGACTCTCCATTGCGGAGTCAGCCAATGGCAGGCTGCCTGTCTCTGAAACAGGTCACGGAGGTTCGAGTCCTTCCTCCGCAGTTCAACCCTCAAGGTAGTTCGGTTCCCTTCAAACAGACCTTTGAACCTTTGTCAGAGGAGGACATTAAGATGGCGAACAAGACTCTCTTCAAGTCGCTCGTGGGCAAGCTCATCCCCGCGGCGGACGCGCGCAACGAGCACAACGCGCCGGCCTACGCTTTGACGCCGAAGCAGGCGCTCGCGCAGTACGCGGCGACGGGCTGCCTCGGCGCGACCTTCTACGCGGGCGCAGAGGAGCAGCTCGCGAAGGTGCTTGAGCTGTGCGAGCTGGTCGAGCCGGAGTTCGTCGCAAAGACCGCGGTCTACGCGCGCCGGCGCGGCCTGATGAAGGACATGCCGGCGCTCCTGCTCGCGGTGCTCGCGGCGAAGGACGTGCGCCTGCTGGCACAGGTCTTCCCGCGCGTCGTGGACAACGGCAAGATGCTGCGCAACTTCGTGCAGATCGTCCGCTCGGGCGTGGCGGGCCGCAAGTCGCTCGGCTCGGCGCCGAAGCGGCTCGTGCGCGAGTGGCTTGAAGCGCGCGACGCTTCGCACGGTCTTCCGCGCGAGCGTCGGCCAGGCGCCTTCGTTCGCCGACATCGTCAAGATGGTTCACCCGAAGCCGCTCGACGCGGAGCGCGAGGCGCTCTACGGCTACCTCGTCGGCCGCGAGTTCGACGTCGGCCCGACTCCCCGCGCTCGTCCGCGAGTTCGAGGCGTTCAAGGCCGGCGACACGCGAGGCCGTGCCCGACGTGCCGTTCCAGATGCTGACGGCGCTCGACCTCGGCGCGGCCGAGTGGACGGCCATCGCGCGCCGCGCGCCCTGGCAGATGACGCGCATGAACCTCAACACGTTCGCGCGCCACGGCGTCTTCGCGCAGCCCGGCCTGACCGAGCTGATCGCAAAGCGTCTGGCCGACCCCGAGCAGGTCCGGAAGGCGCGCGTCTTCCCGTACCAGCTCATGGTCGCCTACGCCTCGGCGGGCGCGGGCGTGCCGGCGGCGGTGCGCGAGGCGTTGCAGGACGCGATGGAGGTCGCGCTGGAGAACGTGCCGCGCGTCGAGGGCAAGGTCTTCGTCTGCCCCGACGTGTCGGGCTCGATGCAGTCGCCCGTGACGGGCTATCGCAAGGGCTCGACCTCGGCGGTGCGCTGCGTGGACGTGGCGGCGCTCGTGGCCGCGGCCGTCCTGCGCCGCAACCCGACGGCGGAGGTTCTGCCGTTCGAGCACGAGGTCGTCAAGGGGCTCTACCTGAACCCGCGCGACAGCGTGATGACGAACGCGCAGAAGCTGGCCGCGGTCGGCGGCGGCGGCACGAACTGTTCGGCGCCGCTGCGGCTCCTGAACGAGCACAAGACCGAGGCCGACCTCGTCCTCTACGTCTCGGACAACGAGTCGTGGGTGGACGCGAAGGCCGGCCGCGGCACGGAGACGATGCGCGAGTGGGCGCGTTTCAAGCAGCGCAACCCGCGTGCGCGGATGGTCTGCGTGGACGTGCAGCCGTACCAGACCGTGCAGGCGTCCGAGTCGGCCGACGTGCTCAACGTCGGCGGCTTCAGCGACCACGTCTTCGAGTTGGTCGCGGACTTCGCCGCCGGCCGCCTCGGCGCAGACCACTGGGTCGGCGTCATCGAGCAGATCGCTCTTTGAAGGTTGAGGGCGGAGGGGTGAGGGATGAGGCGGGGACTGCCCGACCGTCATCCTTCATCCCTGCGCGGGCCGAATGCTTTCGTGACTACATCCAAACCGTCGTCACGAGAATCCCTTGTCGGCCTGACGCACTTTCCGTCCGCCCTCGACGCCGCTTGACGGGGCCGAATGCGTGCGTGACTACATTCGTTTAGAAAACGGGAAAGTCGTCACGCGTAAGTTTCTTGTCGGCCCCGACCAGTTCTTTTAGAGAGAGCCCTGCGGGGCCGAATGCCGCCGTGACTACATCACGCTGCTAACGTGCAAACGTCGTCACGGGAATTCTTGTCGGCCCCGCGTTCTCTGTCGGTGGCGAATGCCGGTGTGAGTACATGGAAAAGCGAAGGCTGATACCCTTTGTGAGTAGGTTCAAACCCTATGCCGGCCGCGCAAGCGTCCGGTGACCTCTCACCACTCTTGTCGCCACTTCTCTTTCGTGCGCGCGGCGAATGCTGGCGGAACTACATGCCTGGTAAGCCGCGGGTCCGGGTTCGAGTCCCGGTGGCAGTTAGCCATAACACTGCCGTAGCTCAAACGGTAGAGCAGCGAAGTCGTTTCGCCGACACCTTGTCGCCGCACGCACGAATGTCTTCAACATATTTTTCGTAAGGGGGTTTCAAAGGAAATGAAGCTGGCCGAAGCACTCATCTTACGCGCAGACTGCAAGAAGCGTCTTGAGCAGTTGAAGGCGCGCGTCATCCGCAACGCGCGGGTGCAGGAGGGCGACGCCCCCGCCGAGGAGCCGCAGGGGCTCCTCGCCGAGGTCGAGCGCGTCGCGCGCGAGCTGGCCGAGTTGATCAAGCGCATCAACCGCACCAACTCTTCGACCGCCTTCGGCGACGGCCTCAACCTCTCGGACGCACTGGCCGAGCGCGGCGCACTCGGCCTGCGCCACCGCCTCTACAGCGACCTGGCCCAGGCCGCCTCGATCTCGCAGGATCGATACAGCCGCAGCGAGGTCAAGTACGTGAGCGCCGTCAGCGTGGCCGACGCGCAGAAGCGCGCCGACGACCTGGCGCGCGAATACCGCTCGCTCGACGCGCGCATCCAGGAGTTGAACTGGAAGGCGGAGCTGAGCGAGTAGCACGGATGTAGTCGGTAGCCCTCGGGACGGAAGCGAGCGTGAAACCCTCCAGCCGGGTAGGCTGGCTCGCGGTCGAAAGGTCGCGCTATTGGTGGCGTGCAGGGGCGCACGCCGGCGGGTTCAAACCCCGCATGACAAGTTACGCCCGAGACAGATACAAGCGCACAGGGTACGACTCAAAGTAACTACCTCACGCTGGTCTTTCCCGCGGGTGAGGGCGGGTACGGGGCACTACATCCGACTTAAGATTTGAGTTTTGAACTCGCGGCGGGCCGCGGGGGGTTTGAGGGTCATGGCAATCGCAACGCTGGATAACGTCACGTTTCGCACCACCGAGGAGGTATTCGCGCTGGTGCGCCGGTTCGAGGACCGCACGCTCCCGCGCGCGGAGTGGACGCACGCCGCACACCTGACGGTCGCGCTCTGGCACCTCTTGCAGTTCGACTGGCCGGAGGCGGTCGCGCACGTCCGCCGCGGCATCAAGCGCTACAACGCCGCGCACGGCATCCTGACGACGCCCACCGGCGGCTACCACGAGACGCTCACGCTCTTCTGGCTCCGCACGGTACGCCGCTTCCTCGAAGCCGAACGCAACGAGGCGCGCGCCCTCGTCCACCTCGCCAACGAGTTGACGGCGATCCACGACACGGGCCTCCCCCTCACCCACTACACCCGCGCCCGCCTCTTCTCCCCCGAGGCCCGCGCCGGCTGGGTCGAGCCCGACTTACGTCCCCTCGACTAGGAGTACAGTTGGCGTCCAACTAATTGTTAGGCGTATAACTTGAGCGATGAGAGACCAGAGTAGAGAAGAACGAATTGAGCAGGCGCAGGAGTTGGTTGATTACTTCCGGCGCACTCTGGAGGCTGTGGGGGAGAAGTGGGCGCTTGGATTATTCATGGCTAAGCAATGGTTGAGAATTGTCAACGAACCAAGACCTGATGTGGAAGAATTGAAGTTGATGCTGCGCGCTTTGGAGGCTGAAAAAGATAACCAGGGTGTTCGCTGGCTGGATTTATATTGGCGCGTCAAAGTCCTGATTGAAATAATCGAGCAGGACGGTCAGGGTTGAATCAAATAGTTTTGCTTGGGGATACGCCTAACAAGCGCATGAACGCGACCCGCGACACGACCGTTGTCAAATACCTCCGGCCTCGGACACGTCTATTTAACATTTGTGCCACTGTGGCTATTTCTCTTCCTCACTGCGCGCGGAGTATTGACAGCGGTTTCTTCGTCAACACGTCCAGACTCGACAGCGCGCCGACGGCGGCGACGAGGAGGATGGTGGCGGCGACGCCGGTGAGGTTGAGGAGGGGCGCGAAGGCCCAGTCGATTTCGAAGACGTAGCGGGAGACGGCGTAGGAGAGGCCGTTGGCCGCCGCGCGCGCCGACGAGGCCGGCGACGAGGCCGAGCAGTCCGTACTCGGCGAGCATGATCGTCAAGAGCACGCGCCGCTCGGCGCCGAGCGTCTTGAAGACGGCCGCCTCGTAGACGCGTTGGAACTTCGTCATGGCGATAGAGCCGACGAGGATGAGCGCGCCGCTCAGGAAGACGAAGCCGCCGATGAAGCTCACCGCCAGCGTGATGTTCGACAGAATCCGGCTCACGCCGCGGACGATGTCGGCCACGTCGATGACGGACACGTTCGGGAACCTGTCCACGATGGCGCGCTGAAACGCTTGAGCGATCGGGCTCGGTCGTCGGCCCGTCGATGGCGCCGACGAAGGTCTGCGGGCGCCTTGTCCAGAGCGCCCGGTCGGAAGAGCACGAGGAAGCCCGTCCGCGAGTTGCGCCAGTCCACGCGGCGGACGCTCGTCACGCGCGCCTCTATCTTGCGGCCCTGTATGTCGAAGGTGATGGTGCCGCCGAGGTCGATGCCGCTCGCGCCGCGCAGGCCCTCCTCGATGGAGACCTCCGCCTCGTCCGAAGGCGTCTCGTCCCAGAAGGTGCCCGCCACCAGCGTCTCGTTGTATTCGAGCCGCGGCCTGTAGGTGACGACGTACTCGCGCCCGAGCCGCCCGCGCTCGCCGCGCGCGCCCGCGGCCTCGAGGTCAACCTCTTTCCCGTTCACCGCCGCGATGCGCGCGCGCAGGGTCGGAATCAATTCGGCGCGCGCGCCCGTCGTCCGCTCCACGATCTCGCGCACGCCCTCGACCTGATCGCGCTGCACGTCGATGAGGTACATGTTCGGCAGGTTGCCGCGCCGCGCCACGTCGAACTCGTCGAGCAGACCCGCCTGTAGAGACTGCACCGACAGCACGAGGAACGCGCCGAGCCCCACGGCCAGCACGATGACGCGCGTCTGGTTGCCGGGCCGGTGCATGCTGTTGACGGCCTGCCGCACGGCGAACGTGCCGAGGCCGCGCGCGCGCCGCACGAGAAAGATGAGCAGCCACGCCGCGAGCGTAGAGCACGAGCGCCGTCAGGCCCAGCCCGCCGAGGAAGAAGACGCCCACGCGCAGAGAGCCCGCCTGCCACGAGGTCAGGAGGAGCAGACCCGCGAGCACGATCCCCGCGACCGACGCGCGCCAGAGGTCGAGACTCTTGCGGGGCGCGTCCTGCTCCGCCTCGCGCAGGAGCATGTTCGGCTTGATGCGCCCGATGCGCAGCAGCGGCAGCGCCGAGAAGAGCAGAGAGATGAGCAGGCCGAGACCCAACCCCTGCGCCACCGCGCCGGGTTGCAGGTCGTACGAGAGGTTCGGCGGCAGGCTCTCCGCGAAGCGCGTGCGGACGAAGAGGAGCGCCGCCTTCGCCAGTCCCACGCCGAGCAGACTCCCCAGCGCGCCGAGCGCGAGCACCTGCGCGAGGTAGGCGGCCGTCAGCCTTCGGCCCGTCGCGCCGACGCACTTGAGCACCGCGATGGTCTTCTTCTTCTGCTCGACGAAGACGCGCGTGACCGAAGAGACGCCGATGCCGCCGAGCACGAGCACGACGAGTCCCGTCAGAGAGAGGTAGTTCTCTGCGCGCGAGAACTGCTCGCCCAGACTCTCTTCGGAGTCCCTGTACGAGCGAACGTTGACGAGGTTGTTCCCGACCCCGGCGCGCAGCGTCGTGACGCAGCTCGTTCAGACGACCTTCGCCCGCCTTAAAAAGTATCTTGCGGCGCGCGCGGCTGCCGAAGCCCGTGAGCCCGGCCGCCTCCAAATCCGCGCGCGCGATGAAGACGCGCGGGCCCAGACGGAAGCCGCCCGAGCTGCCCGGCTCCTGCTTCGACACGCCGCGAATCTCGAACTCGCGCTCGCCGATGCGCACGCGGTCGCCGACCTTCAGGTCGAGACGTTCGAGCAGCAGCGGCGCGACGACCGCCCCGCCGTTCTCGACCAGACGGGAAGTCGAACGGCTGCCCGTCCTCAAGCCTGAAATCGCCGTAGAGCGGGAAGCCGCGCTCGACGCCCTTCAGCTCGACCATCAGCGCGCCGCCCGCGCGCGGCGTCGGCGGGGCGCAGCATCGTCGGGGCCTCGATGGTCTCCGTGCGCGCCTCGACGAGCGGCGGGCGGGCCACCTGCTCGATCTTCGCGAGCGCCTCCTGCGACCACTCGCGCGTCGTCTCGGCCTGCGCGTCGGCCGTCATCAGCGCGCGCGCCTCGCCCGCGACCGCGCGGTTGAGACTCTGAATCATCGAGCGCAGCGCGACGATGCTGCCGACGCCGATGCCGATGCACAGGAAGAAGAAGAGCAGCCGCCGCCACGACGCGCGCAGCTCGCGCCAGCGCGAGGTTGAAGATGAAGCTCAAGTCCTCACCTCCTCCAACTCTTCGCCCGCCGCGCCGATGCCTTCGCGCCGTCGTCTCGTCGGCGACGACGCGGCCGTCGCGCAGCGAGATGCGCCGGTCGGCGCGCGCGGCCAGGTCGTGGTCGTGCGTGACGAGGACGAGCGTCGTCCCGTGGCGCCGGTTCATCTCGACCATGAGGTCGAAGACGTGCCGGCCGTTGCGCGAGTCGAGGTTGCCCGTCGGCTCGTCGGCCAGAAGGATCGACGGCTCGTTGGCGAAGGCGCGCGCGACGGCCACGCGCTGCTGCTCGCCGCCCGAGAGCTGCGAAGGATAGTGGTGCGCGCGCGCCGTCAGCTCCACGTCTTCGAGGAGTCGCCGCGCACGTTCGCGCGCGTCGCGGCGGCCGGCAATCTCCAGCGGCGCGAGCACGTTCTCAAGCGCCGTCATCGAAGGGATGAGGTGGAAGGACTGGAAGACGAAGCCGAGCTTGCGGCCGCGGAGCCGCGCCAGCGCGTCCTCGCCCATGCGCGTAATCTCTTCGCCGTCGATGAGAATGCGCCCCGCCGTCGGCGCGTCAAGCCCTGCGACGAGACCGAGCAAAGTGGACTTGCCGCTGCCCGAAGGCCCGACGACGGCGACGAACTGGCCGTCGGTAATCTTCAGGTCAAGCTCGCGCAGGATGGTCAAACGCTCCGCGCCGGACTGAACGGTCTTTGAGACTTGGTATAATTCGATCATGAAAACCCTGCTGCCCGCATTTAAAAGATTGTCGCCCGCGCCCCTTTTGATTCTCGCCGCCGTGCTTCTCGCTGCCTGCGGCGGCGGGCCGCGCGAGACTTCTTCAACTTCATCTCAAACTGCTCAAACTCCCGCCGCGCGCGCGACGCCTGCTGAGACTGTACCTAAAATCGTCGCCTTCGGCGACAGCCTGACCGCCGGCTACGGGCTCGCGCCGCAGGAGAGCTACCCCGCGCTGCTGCAAAAGATGATCGACGCCGACGGGTTCAGGTACGAGGTGGTTAACGCCGGTGTTTCGGGCGACACCTCCGCGGGCGGCGTGCGCCGCATCGACTGGTCGCTCGACGCGGGCGGCGTCCGCTTCGTCATTCTCGAACTCGGCGCCAACGACTTCCTGCGCGGCCAGCCCGTCAGCGAGACGAAGAAGAACCTCTCCGAGATCATCGAGCGCGCACAGTCGCGCGACGCACAGGTCCTGCTCGCAGGGATGTTGACGACCACCAACACCGGCCGCGACTACGAGGTCGAGATCAGCGACGCCTTCAAGTCGCTTGCCGGCGAACACGACGTGCCGCTCATCCCCTTCTTCCTCGAAGGCGTCGCCGGCATCGATAAGCTCAATCAGGAAGACCGCGTCCACCCCAACGCCGAGGGCACCAAACTCGTCGCCGCCACCGTCTACCGGTACCTGAAGCCGCTGCTTGAGAAGAGGCAGCCGGAAGTGATGAAGGCCGACGTTATCGTCATCGGCGGCGGGGCGGCGGGGCTGATGTGCGCGTTCGTGGCGGGCAGACGGGGCCGGCGCGTCGTCCTGCTTGAGCATAACGAGCGAGTCGGTCGGAAGATAGAGATATCGGGCGGCGGGCGGTGCAACTTTACGAACGCGGGCACGACCGCCGGGAACTTCATCTCGCGCAACCCGCACTTCGCGAAGTCGGCGCTGGCGCGCTACACGCCCGCGGACTTCGTCGCGCTCGTCGAGCGCCACCGCATCAGGTTCCACGAGAAGAAGCTCGGGCAACTCTTCTGCGACGAAAGCTCGCGGCAGATCGTCGAGATGCTGCTCGCCGAGTGCGAGGCGGCGGGCGTCCGCGTCGTCACGAATTGCCGCGTCGCAGACGTGTGTAAGGATGAAGCGTTCAGGGTCAAGACGAGTCGGGGCGAGTTTGAGTCGGAGTCGCTCGTCGTGGCGACCGGCGGGCTGTCGATCCCGAAGCTGGGCGCGACGGACTTCGGGTATCGTGTGGCGCGGCAGTTCGGGCTCAAGGTCGTGCAGCCGGAGCCGGCGCTCGTGCCGCTCACGCTCACGCCGCGCGACCTCGCGAGCTTTCAATCCTTAAGCGGCGTCTCGGTCCCTTCGGTCGTGCGCTGCGACGGCGCCGAGTTCGCAGAGAACCTCCTCGTCACGCACCGTGGCTTGAGCGGCCCGGCCGTCCTGCAAATCTCTTCTTACTGGTCGCGCGGGCTCGAACTCTCTGTAGACCTCCTGCCGGGCGGGGACGCGCGACGCCTGCTCGAACGGAAGCGCGCGGCGGGCGCGGAGCTGCACACGGCGCTCGGACAACACCTCCCGAAACGCTTCGCGCAGGTCTGGGCCGAGCAGTTCGCGCCGCCGCGCCCGCTGCGCGCATACACGGACGCGGAGGTCGAGAGGGTCGCGGCGCGCCTGCACGACTGGCGCATCGTCCCGGCCGGCACCGAGGGCTTCCAGAAGGCGGAGGTCACGCGGGGCGGCGTCTCGACCGACGAACTTTCGTCCAAAACGATGGAGGCACGCCGCGCCCCCGGCCTCTACTTCATCGGCGAGGTCGTGGACGTGACCGGCCACCTCGGCGGCTACAACTTCCAATGGGCCTGGGCTTCCGGCCACGCCGCCGGGCAGAGTGCCTGACTAAAATTTTCCCGCCACAAAACTCCCGCCCGCGGTGTTTACACGAACGAGAGACGGTTCGTTTCGAGTTTTCACCACAGGAGAGGAGTTCAACTGAGATGGGACGCAGGAATTTGTGAGCTTCGCGGGGGCTTTGGTGCTCTGCATGGCGGCGTCGGTCGCGGCGTCGGCGCAGGACTTCCAGAAGAGTTACAACCTTGAGGCGGGCGGTTCGGTCGAGATCGCCAACGTGTCGGGTGACATCAACCTGACGGGGTATGAGGGCAGCGCGGTCGTCGTCAGCGCCTACAAGGAGGGGCGCGACCGCAACGACGTGGAGGTCGAGGACAACAGTACGCCGGGGCGCATCTCGCTGCGCGCGAAGTACCCGAACAACTGCAACTGCGACGCGAGCATCCGGTTCGAGGTGCGCGTGCCGCGCTCGGCCAACCTCTCCTTCGACAAGATTTCGACCGCGAGCGGCGACCTGAAGGCCGAGGGCTTCGCGGGCCGGCTCCACCTCTCGACGGCGAGCGGCAACGTGTCGGTGCGCGGCGTGGGCGGCGAGATTAAAGCCAACTCGGCGAGCGGCAACGTGCGCGTCAACGACGCGACGGGGACGGTCAACGCCAACAGCGCGAGCGGCGACGTGGAGGTCGAGCTGACGAGGCTCGACGGCGCGGGCGACATGAAATTCTCTTCGGCCAGCGGCGACGTGCACGTCCGCATGCCGACGAACATCGACGCGCGCGTCTCGATGTCCACCGTCTCCGGCGACATCGAGACGAACTTCCCCATCGAGGTCAAGCAGAACCGCCACGGCTCCGGCAGCCGCGCCGAAGGCCAGCTCGGCAGCGGCGCGCGCGCACTCAAAATCTCCTCCGCCTCCGGCAACGTGAGTTTGAAGAGCATGTGAGGGGAACAAAAACAGTAGTCAGCAGAAAAAGCGGCGGCGCGTCTCAGCTTAAAAGTTGAGACGCGCCGCTTTGGCTTCCTACTGACTACTGGCTACTCTCTTTTGGCCCTCGGGTGGTGGCGCTCGTAGACGGTGCGGATGCGCTCGCTGGTGACGTGCGTGTAGATCTGTGTGGTGGCGAGGTCGCTGTGGCCGAGCATGGCCTGGACGCTACGCGTGTCGGCGCCGTGTTCGAGCATGTGTGTGGCGAAGCTGTGGCGCAGGACGTGGGGCGAGACGCCTTCGACGCCCGCCTTCTCGGCCGCGCGCTTGAGCAACGCCCAGACGTTCTGGCGGCTGATGGGGCGGCCGAGGTAGCCGACGAAGAGGCGCGGCGACTCGCGCCCCGCGAGCAGGACGCGCCGCGCCGCCTGATAGCGCAGCAGCCACGAGACGGCGGAGCGGCCGATGGGGACGCGCCGCTGTTTACTCCCCTTCCCGAAGCAGTGGAGCACGCCGCTGTCCACGTCCACGTTCGCCAACGGAAGCGTCACCAGCTCCGTCACGCGCAGGCCGGTCGCGTAGAGCAGCTCGAAGAGCGTCCGGTCCCGCACACCTTCGTCCGTCGTCGTGTCGGGCGCCTCCAGCAATCTCTCCATCTCCTCCTGCGTCAGGAACCGCGGGAGCTTCTGCCCGCCCTGCGGTCGCGCGATGTCGGCGGAGGGGTCGGCTTTGATGTGGCCGTCGAGCAGCAGGAAGCGGTAGAAGCCCCGCACGGCGCTCAACGCGCGCGCGACCGAACGCGGCGCCAGCCCCTCGCGCGTGAGCGACATCACGAACTGCGTCAGCTCGGCCTTGCCCAACAGGTGCGGCTCGCGCCCCAGGGCCTCGGCCTGCGCCCTCAGCCGCGCGAGGTCGCGCCGGTAGCTCTCCAAAGAGTTCTTCGAGAGCCCCTTCTCCACCTGAAGGAAGCTCAAATACTCGCGGAGTAAGTCTCTTGGCATAAGTGTAGTGGCTTTAACTCCTCAGCTCGTCGGACGGTCGGCGGGCGGGAGCGTGGCGCTGTAGTCTTCGAGGAGGCGCCGCGCGTAGGCGTGCAGCAGGTGTTCGACGCGCTCGGGGTCGCGGGAGGCGACGAGCAGGCCGACGTGGTGGCGCTTGCGGAGGCGGAAGACGACCTCGGGGTCGTCGTACGCGGAAGTGTCGGGCCACTCCTGCCGCGCGAGCGTGATGACGATGCCGGCGTAGTCGTCGCGCACCGCGGGCAGCTCGTAGTGGCCGTGCTCGCCGGCGACCTCGATGCGCGCCCACTCGCGCCAGAGGTTGACGCCGCGCGCGGCCTCGACCACCTCGGCGATGTTGGCGCCGCCGACGCGCGCCGCCGTCTCAAGGAAGTAGAAGCGGCCGTCGCCGCCCTTGATGAACTCCGTGTGCGTGACGCCGCGCACGAGCCCGAGCGTGCGGAGCAGCCCCTGGTTGAGCGCTTCGAGCGCCTGCGCGTCCGGGGACTCGCGCGACACGGTGCGCGTCATGAAGACGCCGCCGCCGTGCGCCACCGTCATCGGCGGCTGGCCGTACTTGCTGACGGCCGTAAAGAGCGGCTCGCTCTGCCAGACGACGGAATCGACGTGGAAGATGTCGCCGGGGATGAACTGCTCGATGAGGTAGGAGGACTGGCGGTCGCCCAGCTCTTCGAGGAGCGGCCACAGCTCCTCCGCGGTGCCCACCTTCTTGATGCCGACGGCCGAAGCCTCCGAGCGCGGCTTCAAGACCCAGGGCGGCGCGACGCGGTTGGTGAACTCGTGGATGCGCGCGTGGTTGAGCGCGTGGACGAACTCGGGGACGAGGACGCCGTGGTCGCGCGCCTTGACGCGCATGGCGAGCTTGTCGCGGAAGTAGCGGGCGGTGGTGTCGCCCATGCCGGGGATGCGCAGGTGCTCGCGCAGCGCGGCGCCCGTCTCCACGTCGAAGTCGTCGAAGGGCACGACGCGGTCGATCTCGCGCGTGCGCGCGACGTAGCTCACGCCCTTCTTCACGTCTTCGAGCTTGTAGTCGTCGGGCAGGTAGAAGAACTCGTCCACCGATTCGCGCGGCCAGTCGGCGTCGCGCAAGCGTTCCATCGTGACGACGAGGACGCGGCAGCCCTGCCGCTTGCACTCGCGCATGAACTCCTGCCCCTTCTCGAAGGTGGCGATGCAGAGGACTGTGAGCGGACGCTTCTCAGACAAGTGCTGACTCCCCCGAAGATGTTTTCTTGAGCCGTAGAGCCTAAAGCGGAAATGCAGGCGAATGATAACCCATCCCCGCCCCGTAGCGACAAGCGCGCCCCGCGGCGGCGCGGGAACATTTCGCCCGGGCGCGTGTCTGAGCGGGCATGCATTCGCCCTGTGTCTCCGGACCCGCCTGCGCGCCATTTTGAGTCCGGCCGAGGTATTTGACAGCGGCATCTGACAGGCATATCTTTTCCTGCGCATCGGGTTCACACTCGCGCCGGCGGTCGCTCACGCCGGTCTCACCCTTTACCAACGCCGCACAGGAAAGCGGGCGACGGGTCGGCCGCACCGCCCGCGCGTAAAGACTCAAAAGACTCGGCGGCTTCACACGTCCGTCCGGAAGACGGTAAACAACTCTCAGCCTGCCAGAAGCGGCCGGCCAACGCGCCGGCTCCCGGCCGCCCCGAACCAGGGACGGCGATGCTACAACAATCCTCTCCGAGGTTTGCTCGAAAGGAGACCCAACCGTGTTTAGGAAACCTCTTCTCTCGATGAGTCCGGTTCGGCTCGCGCTCCTGTTCTTAATCGGAATGACCGGGCTATCCGCCACCAGTCACGCCCAGGTCCGGACGGACTGTACGACCGACTATCGCACCTCTTCGGGGGCGCCGATGACCCTCCACCTGAATGCCGGCGTCGACTCCCGCGGGAATTGCACGCCCCTCGCTGACCCGTCCCCGCTGACGCCGGGGACGATGGTCGATGCCTGCTACGACAGCGCGGAGTCGTCTCCGGGCGGGGTCACGCAGGATACCTTGACGCGCTGCACGGTGTGCGCGCCAGACCAGCCCGGCTGCTATGCGGCCCCCGACCCCTCTACGCCGTACTTAAACCCGACCCAACCCGGCGACCCGTACGACCCCTGGGACCCCTTCGACCCCTACGACCCCTGGAACCCTTACGACCCCTGGAACCCTTACAACCCCTGGGAACCCAACCCGTTCAACCCCTACGATCCGGGCTCGTTGCCGCCCGACTACTGGCCGGGCTTTACGCCGTACGGGCCGCGGAATGCGGCCTCGCCGAAATAGACCCTTCGCATAAGTCAGAAGCGGCCCGACCGTTCAGATAATCAATGTTATCTGAACGGTCGGGCCGCTTCTGACTTCAACTTATTCCGCCCGCCGCCTACTGCCGGCTGACCTCCTTCTCCGCCGCCCACTTCGGCATAACGCCGAGGTTGTACATGAGGAAGGAGTAGATGTCGGCCGTCTGCTCGATGGCCTTCGTCGTCGAGCTGGCGCCGTGGCCGGAGCGCGTGTCGATGCGGATGAGGACGGGGTTGTCGCCCGCCTGCGCCGCCTGCATGGCCGCCGCGTACTTGAAGGAGTGCGCGGGGACGACGCGGTCGTCGTGGTCGGCCGTCGTGATGAGGGTCGCGGGGTACTTCGTCCCGGCCTTCACGTTATGAATCGGCGAGTAAGCGTAGATCGCCTTGAACTCGGCCTCGTTGTCGGAGGAGCCGTAGTCGGCGACCCAGTTCCAGCCGATGGTGAACTTGTGGAAGCGGAGCATGTCCATCACGCCGGCCTGCTGGATGACGGCCTTGAAGAGTTCGGGGCGCTGGTTGGCGACGGCGCCGACGAGCAGGCCGCCGTTCGAGACGCCGTGGATGGCGAGCCGGTCGGGCGACGTGTACTTGTTCGCGACGAGCCACTCGGCCGCGCCGATGAAGTCGTCGAAGACGTTCTGCTTCTTGAGCTTCGTCCCGGCCTCGTGCCACTTCTCGCCGTACTCGCCGCCGCCGCGCATGTTGGCGGAGACGTAGACGAAACCCTGTTCGAGCAGCGCGAGCCGCAAGGCGCTGAAGCCCGGCGTCGTGTTCGAGTTGAAGCCGCCGTAGCCGTAGAGCAGCGTCGGGTTGCGCCCGTCGAGCTTCAAGCCCTTCTTGTGGACGACGAACGCGGGGACGCGCGTGCCGTCCTTGCTGTTGAAGAAGACCTGCTTGACCTCGAAGTCGGCGGAGCGGAAGCCCGGGATCTCGGGCGCGCGGAAGAGCGTGGACTTGCGCGTCGCGATGTCGTAGCGGTAGATCGACGGCGGGAAGTTGAAGGAGGTGAAGGTGTAGAAGACGAAGCGGTCGTCCTTCTCGCCGCCGAGGCCGCCCGTGATGCCGAGCGTCGGCATCTGCACCTCGTGCTCCATCTTCCCGTCGAGCGAGTAGACGTAGGCGCGCGTCGTCACGTCCTTAAGATACGTGGCGAAGAGCTTGCCGCCGCCGGTGCTGGCGCTCTGAAGCGGCTCGGGGCGCTCGGGCAGCACGTCCTTCCAGTCCTTCTCCGAAGGGCTCTTCGGGTCGAAGAGGAAGACGCGGCCGTTGGGCGCGTTGTGGTTCGTCTCGACGAGGAGCTTGTCGCCGACGTTATCGACGACGCCGAAGTCGTCGTCGCCGATCTCGGCCACCAGAGGCTTCCAGTTCTTGTCGCCGGCCTTCAGGTCGCGGTAGAAGAGCGCGTTGCCCTTCTTGCCCGTGCCGCGGTCGGAGACGGTCAGCAGCGCGAAGCGCTCGTCGTCGGTCGTCCCGACGTTGTTGAAGCGCTGCGCGTGCGCCGGGTCCTGAGAAGACCAGCTCGTCCTCCGCCTGCGGCGTGCCGACGCGGTGGAAGTAGACCTTGTGGTTCTCGTTCTTCGAGGTCAGCTCCTTGCCCTTCTCCGGCGCGTCGTAGCGGCTGTAGAAGAAGCCTTCGCCGTTCCAGGCGAGGCCCGAGACCTTGACCCACTTCAGCTCGTCGGCGAGCTGCTTCTTCGTCGCCACCTCCATCACGTAGCAGTCGCGCCAGTCCGACCCGCCCGAAGCCTTGCAGTAGGCGGCGTACTTCGCGTCGCGCGAGATGGAGAGGCCGCCGAGCTGCGTCGTCCCCTCGGCCGAGAACTTGTTCGGGTCGAGCAGGACTTCCGGCGCGCCGTCGATCCCCTTCTGCATGTAGATGACCGACTGGTTCTGGAGCCCGTCGTTCTTCGAGAAGAAGTAGTATTCGCCGCGGCGGTAGGGCGCCGTGTAGCGCGCGTAGTTGTAGAGCTTCGTCAGGCGCTCTTTGATCTGCGCGCGGTACGGAATCTTGTCGAGGTAGCCGAAGGTGACCTTGTTCTGCTCCTCGACCCAGCGCGCGACCTCGGGCGTCGAGGCGTCCTCTTCGAGCCAGCGGTACGGGTCTGCGACCTTCGTACCGAAGTACGTGTCCACCTGCTCGACCTTCTTCGAGGTCGGGTACTGGAGTTTCTGTGCGCCGACGGCCGGGCACAGCACGCACGCGAGCAGCGCGAAGGCCGCGAGCCTTTTCACGTTGTTGGAAATTCTGTTCATTGCTTTTTGTCCAGTTTTTGGGGCGTTGTCCTTGAAGGCCGTTTAAACCGTCGAGGCTATGGTCGATGCCGTGACCGCCGCGTCCGCGATGAACGCCGACGGGCAGAGCTTAGCTAATACGCACTCGCCGCAGGCAGGGTTGCGCGCCTTGCAGACTTTGCGGCCGTGCGCGATGAGCAGGTGCGAGAAGTCGATCCACTCCGACTCGGGGAGGAGGCGGGCGAGGTCGCGCTCGATCTTCTCGGGCGTCTTCTCCTGCGAGAGGCCGAGCCGCGCCGAGAGGCGCGAGACGTGCGTGTCCACGACGACGCCGGAGGCGATGTGGTAGGCGTTGCCGAGCACGACGTTGGCCGTCTTGCGCGCGACGCCCGGCAGCTCCAAAAGCTCCTCCATCGTGTCGCGGCACCCGCCCGCCGTGGCGCTCGCCGATCAGGCGGCACGCGCCCTGGATGGACTTCGCCTTGTTGCGGAAGAAGCCCGTCGGGCGGATGTCGGCCTCAAGCTCCGCGGCGGGCGCCGAGGCGTAGTCCTCCCAGGTGCGGTACTTGCGGAAGAGGTGCGACGTGACGACGTTGACGCGCTCGTCCGTACACTGCGCCGAAAGAATCGTCGCCACCAGCAGTTCGAGCGCGCTGCCGTGGTCGAGGCTGCAACGCGCGTCGGGATACTCCGCCTTCAGGCGCTTCACGAGCTGCCCGACGCGCTTGTTCTTAAAGGGCGGCGCTTTCAAGCGTTACTCCTCCGTCAGCCTTTGCCGCGTGCGGCCGCTGGCGGCGGGGCGCGGTCGCGGGCCTCGCGGGCTTCGTCTTGCATCTCGCTCCTGGATGAGGTCGTTGACCGTCTTCTGCGGGAAGGAGACGCTGAGCAGGAGCGTGTTGCCCTCGGTGCGGTTGACGAAGCGTTTGATGGCGTCGAGCATCGCGCGCGTCCGGGCGTATTCCTTGTGCTTCGGCCTCTGCTTGGCGGCCTCCGAGCTGAGCCCCGTCTGCGCGGCGAGCAGCCCCATGCGGACGAGGCCGCTGAAGGCGGAGGCGTGCTCGGGCGCGTCCGTCAGCACCGACGCGCTCATGCGTGTAGTTCGAGCGCGTCCATGCCGTTCGCGAGGCTCACCTGCTTGACCCAGTCGATCATCTGGTCGAACTCCTGGTTGGCCGGGGCGCCGACCTTGTGCAGGTAATCGACGAGCGCGGGCGGGGGCTCCACCGTCAGGCTCCAGAGCGCCTGCGGGTCGCGCGTGGCGAGGTCCACCATCGACGCCTTCAGCGTGCCGCGCCCGCCGGCCGCGTCCACCACCGCCCTGACGTAAGAGGGCACGCCCGCGACGAGCGTGTTGGCGTCGAGCGCCATCACGGCGATCTCCGGGTAGGGCATCGGCTTCGGCGGCTGGGGCGTCGCGTCGCCCTCGCCGGTGCCGCTCCCGGTACCGCCCTCGGGCTTCTTGTTCAGACTTTCGAGGTCGATGATCTCAAGGGTCTTCGAGCCGTAGGTCTCGCTGCGCGGCGAGATGTTCTGCGCGCCCGCGGCTATGCGGCCGAGCGAGAGCAGGGAGTCGGCGTTGAAGTTGCCGCGGATGACGACGACGAACTCGGGGAGGTAGTTGGCCGGCGCCGGGTCCGCGAGGCGCGCGCCGACCGCGACGTAGTCGATGCCGCGCGCGTCGAAGCCGACCTTCTGCGCCTCGTTGAGCATCTTCGCGTACTCGGCCGGGGGCATCACGCGCGGCAGCACCTCGTGGATGACGCGGTGCGCGTTGACGTAGAGCACGGCCTGCGAGTCGGGCAGGTTGGTGAGCGCGGTGCGCGCGTCCATCTGCGCCGCCGCCGACTGCGCGAGCGCGAAGAGGAGTGCGAGAGGCAGCAGGAGCCTCACGGGCTTCAGTTTACTCATTGGTTTCGGGCTTCCTTTCAGAAAAGAGGGGGAGCGATTTGATAACGTGTGAACGCCGTCCAAAATAAAGCTTCGATGCCCAAAGTTCAAGGAATAAATGAACAGTAGGCAGAGTCAGTGACAGTAGTCGGTAGAAAACCCTTCGCCAGCCGGACCCCGCGGTCGTCATCCTCAACGCCCGTAACGCGGAGCGCTACTGGCCACTGACTACTGCCTACTGCCCGACCGTCACGTCGAGCGCGAAGCCGCCGGGGCGCGCGCGCGCGCCCGGCTCGGTGAAGCGCAGGTCCGCGAACTGCACGACCCACCCGCCGGAATCCGCGCGCCGCACGCGCGCCGACGGGAACCGCGCGAAGTCGAGCAGCACGCGCGCGTGCCGCGTCCTCGGAGGCGCGGCGGACGACCTCCGCCGTCTTCGCCCGTGGGCTTGTCGAAGCGCACGAAGTTGCGCAAGCTCCTCGACGAACTATCGCCGCCGAGCCTCATGTCGAAACGGAACGTCGAGCGCTCGGTCTCCGCGAGGCAGCGCCAGGTGAGCGGGTCGGCCAGCACGGGCGTCGCCGCCACGCGCAGCGACGCGCTCGCCGTCGCGCAACGCCAAGCTCGCGCGCGACAGACTTCGGCCCTGCGCCGCGCGCGCGCCTGCACGAACGACGAGCGCGCAGCAGTAGACGAAGACGAACGCGAGCGCCGCGGCCGCGACGCTCCCGTCCGAAGCGCGCGCCGACGCCCCTCCAACGCAGGACGACGAACGCGGCCAGCCCCGCGCACCAGAGGACGAGCGCGCCGAAGCGGACGGGCACTCCCGTCAGAGGCCCCGCGCTGCTCCGCAGCACCACGCGGAAAAAGAGCACGCGTGAGGACGAGCGCCAGCAGTCCCCACCCGGCCGCGCGCCAGCGCGACTCCGCCAGCAGGAAGCACGCGCCGCCGAGCACCAGCCACACCCAGGGGTCGATGACGAAGAGCAGGTCGCCGTAAATCCAACGCCCGTCCCACGGCAGGAACGGCCGCACGCCGTAACTGTTCGTCCAATCCAAAAGCGGGTGCGACGCCGTCAGCAGGAGCGAACAGACCAGAAGCCCCTTCAGACGCGCACGCGGCTCGCGGCCTCGGGCGCGCGCCCACACGCGCTCGGCCGCGCAGAAGAGCAGCGGGAACGCGACGGCCAGCGCCAGCGTCCCCACGATTGAATGTGTGATGCCCCGGTGGTGCTGTAGGTAGAAGGCCGGCCCGCCCGCGAGCGCGACGATGTCGATGTCCGGCAGGTTCGCGGCCGCGACGCAGACGAACAGTCGCGTAAGGGGACACGCGCCCGAGCCCTGCCTTCGCGGCCGCCAGCCCGACGAGCGAGTGCGTGAGATTGTCCACTGGAAGACAAATGATGAAGTGCAGGAGTGCGGAGCGATGAATTAAGAGCCGTCTTTAATTCATCATTCCGCATTCCGCACTCATCATTCCCTACCGATCATCCATTACCGAGCGGGAACGAGCCGGCGGGCGTAGGCTCCTTCGGGAGCTGCGCGTAGCGCTCGGGGCTCAACTCCTGGAGCTTGTCGGCGGCGGTGCGGGTGACGGTCGATTCGGGCAGCGGCTTGCCGTCCTTGCCCTTCGCGTTGCGCGCGGCCTCGACCATCTGGAAGAGGAGGTTGACGGCCTCGTCCTTCTTCCCCTGCTTCTCGTAGACGGCCGCGAGCCGCAGCTTCACCGCGTTCGGCGAGACGGTGCCGGTCGTGCTCTTCAGAAGCTCCTGGTAACCGGCGGCCGCGGCGTCGTACTGCGCGTCGGCCTCGCGCGCCTGCGCCAGCGCGAAGCGCGCGCGCGCCGCCACGTCCGCGTCGCCGTCCTTCGAGAGCGCCTCCAGCTCGCTCAAACCCTTCGGCCGGTCAACCGTCAGGAGGTTGGCCGCGGCGAAGTAGCGCGCCAGCTCCCTGTAGGGCGAGCCGTAGTCGTTCTGCACCTTCTGGAACGCCTCGACGGCCTTCTGCGCGCGCTCGCGCTCGGTCGCGAAAGTCGGCCCCGTCTGGTTCGGCTGCGGGCGTGGCCGAGACGGGCGCCTCGGCGATCTTGATGGCCTGGCCGAGCGCGAGGCGCGCGGCGTCGGCGCGGCGCTCGCGCCACCAGTTGAAGACGAGGAGGAGTGCGACGAGCGCGACCACGCCGCCCACGGCGTAGAGAATCGTCCGACCCTTGCCCCTCGAAGCGGTGCGAGAGGCGGCCGTAGGCGTCGAAGGTCGTGTCGCGGAACTTGTCGTGCTTGAGCTGCTGTGCGCGTTTTTTTGTCGTTCGGGCCACTGCTTTTATCCGGTGCAAGACCGCACTGTCGGGTGCGTTCTCTTCATGTGGAGTTCGAGGCAAAGGTTCACTCTAAAGGCGGGGTTAGGGGGATGTCAAGCAAGGCGAATTGGAGAATTTCCGTTGCCGGGCCGGGGCGGCGCGGCGCTATCCTGTCGCACGGCCCGGGCGCGCCGCCGCATCTAACCAACACGCGTGAAACTTTTTTCGGAACAAAGGCCCTCGGGCCGGTGTCGAACGTCCCAGTTGAAGGGGGTGTGGCCCTTCGACAGACCCTCCCCGGCCGACGGAGGACGCTTGTGAGCTTCGGAGAGCCAATCGCCCTCCGCATGGAAGCGGAACTGGAGAGGGCTGCCGACGCGGCGGCCTCGGCGGAGGCGCGCACAGTCCCCTCGGCCGAAGAGCAGTTCCTTGAAAGGCTCCGGGCGGGCGACGCGGTGGCCTTCAACCGTCTGGTCGAGGAGCGGCACGGCGACATCTACGCCCTGCTCTACCGCCTGACGGAAGACCCCGAGGAGGCGCGCGACCTGACGCAGGAGACCTTCCTGCAAGCGTTCCGCCACCTGGCGAGCTTCCGCGGCGACGCCGACTTGCGGACGTGGCTCTACCGCATCGCCGTCAACCAGGCGCGCAACCGCTGGCGCTGGTGGAAGCGGCGCCGGCGCGACCGCACGGTCTCGCTCGACGCGCCCGTCTCGGAAGAGATCGACTCCCCGCTCTCGGCGGGGCTGGCGGGCGACGAGGGGCTCGACCCCGAGCGGCAGGCGCTGGCGCGCGAGCGCGAGAAGGCGCTGCACGCCGCGCTCAAGACGCTCTCGCGCCCCTACCGCGAAGTCATCGTGCTCCGCGACATCGAGGGGCTCAGCTACGAAGAGGTCGCCGCGGCGCTCGACCTCAACGTCGGTACGGTCAAATCGCGGCTCAACCGGGGCCGCACCGAGCTGCGACGCAGGCTCGAAGGCTCTTTGTAATGTTGAGTTTTCAGCTATCAGTTTTTAGTTTGTCAGTCAGAGCCCGCTCCCTGCTGAAGTCTAAAAACTGATAACTGAAAACTGCTTTTCCGGATGGCTGCCCCGCCCCGGCTTCAACCGACAACCCCGGTGCCATGTGGGTCAGGAAGCGGCGGAGGCAGGCGAGTCCCGCGCGAGGCTCGGCAGGACTTTCGAGGAGTCCCGGCGGGCGGTTTTGAAAACGTGGCCAGCAACACCCGTTCTTCTACCGCCGCCCGCCGCAGGCGCCCCGAAGCCCTTCAGAAGCCCGACGCGCGGGCCGAGCACGCCGCAACTGCTTCCTTTCAAAAAGGGAGCAGCCGGGGTCGGCCAGCCATCCGGAACCAGAGGCCGGGGCCTGGAGGCTGGTAATCACAACCCTCGTCCCGGGGCTTAGGTGTCGAGAGCGGCTCTTTCAATAGCCTCCGGCCCCCAGTCCCTGGCCCCCGAATTTATGATGACGTGTTCGGAATCTCAGAAGACCTTCTCGCCGTACCTCGACGGCGCGCTCTCGCACGAGGCGGGCGCGGCGCTGTCCGAGCACCTCGGCGCGTGCCCGGTCTGCCGTCATCAGCTCGAAGAGACGCGCGCGCTCGTGCGCGGCCTCTCGCTCATGGCGCGACCCGCCCCGCCCCCGGACCTCGCGGCCACCATCCGCGACGCGCTCGTCATCGAGCGCGCCGCACGCAACGCCACGCCGCGCCTGAGCCCGACCGAGCGCGTCGCGCTCTGGCTCGGCGATGCGCCTGATGCCCTACTCGGTCGGCGCGGTCTACTCGGTCGTGCTCTTCGTCGCGGTCTTCGGCGCGCTGCGCTCGCAGCTCGTCATCCTGCGCAACCTGGCCGAGGCGCAGGCGCTCGAAAGCGGCCAGCCCGTGCCGGGCCGACGGCGGCGGCTACGACGTGACGCGCCCGCTCTCGCCCGACCTCGCGGCCGCCGCGCGCGCCGCACTGCGGCCCCGAGTCGCCGACGCTGAACCCGCGCGGCGCGCTGGCCGCGCTGACGGTCGCCCCGTCGAGCGACGGCAACCCCGACGACGACGACATGATCGTCGTCGCCGATGTCTACGCCAACGGCACCGCCTCGCTCGCCGAGGTCGTCGAGCCGCCGCGCAACCGGCGCATGGTCGAAGACCTCCAGGTCGCCCTGCGCAAGAACCCGGCCTTCGTCCCCGCCTCGCTCGACCGGCGCCCGCAGACCATGCGCGTCGTCTTCGTCCTCCAGAAGATGAACGTCGCCGACGACAGCTACTAAGCCAGAGTCTAACCACTGAGACGCAGAGAGCCCCGCCGAGTTATCCCTAACCGGCGGGTCTCTGCTGTTCATGACGTTCCGGCCACGCTCAGCGGTCGTTACTCACTTCACGAGCGGGTACAGCCTCTCGGCCATGCCCGGGTTGACGGCCTGAAGTCGCTTGTGCGTCTCAAGGGCCATCTTCTTATCCCCGCTCTTCCTGTAGGCGTAGGCGAGGTTGAAGAGCGCGCCCGCGTAGTCGGGCTTCAGCCGCACGGCCTCGGCGTGCGCGGCGACGGCCTCCTTGAAGCGGCCGAGGCTCCCCAGGGCGACGCCGAGGTTGTTGTGCGCCTCGGGCCAGTCCGGCTTTGACGCCGAATCACCTGGTTGAGCGTCTCCACGGCCTGCGCGAAGAGCGCCTTCTTCTCCTTGTCGTTCTTCGTCCCCTTCTGCGCGAGGTGGCCGTAGGCCGTGCCGAGGTTGAAGAGCGCGGCCGTCATGTCCGGGTGCGCGGCGACGACCGGCTTGAGCGTGTCGATGGAGAGACGGTACTGCCCCGAGTTGTTGTAGACCCACGCGAGGTTGACGGCCGCATCCGCGTCGTCGGGCCTGAGCGCCAGCGCCCGCTTCAACGCGTCGGTCGCCTCGGGCCATTGCTTATTGCGCCCGAGCGCGTAGCCGAACTTCTTCAAAATCTCCGCGTCGCCGGCCTTCAGCCGCGCCGCGTCGCGGTAGGCGGCCGCCGCCTCCGTCGAAGCGGTTCGAGCGCGCGGTACGAGTCGCCCAGATTCTCGAACGCCTCGGCGTTCACCTGCGCGACGCGCGTGACGTGCGCGAAAGCCTCGGCCGCCTCCGCGTACTTGCCCTTCGCGTAGAGCGCCTCGCCCAGATCGAACTGCGACTCGGAGTCGTCGGGGTCGAGGGCGACGGCGCGCTTGAAGGACTCGATGGCCTCGTCCGGCCGGCCCAGCGAGTTGAGCGCGACGCCGAGGTTGTAGTGCGCGTCGGCGTAGTCGGGTTTGAGCTTGAGAGCCTGCTTCAAAGGCTCGACGGCGTCGGCGAAACGCCCCGCTTCGATGGCCGCCCCGGCGCGCGCGTTGAGCGACTCGGCCGTCACGGCGGGCGTAGTCTTCCCCGTGGGCTTCGTTGTTAGTCGGGCTCGTCGGACTTCGTCGGCTCGTCGGGGCGGGTCTCGTCCGCGCGCGGCGGGGCGTCGTGCGCTGCGGCGCGCCGCGCTCGCGCGGGGCGGTCTCCTTCGCGCGCTTCGGCTCGACGAAGACGCCCGCGCTGCCCGACAGGTCGCCCTCCTGCGCGCGCGCCGCGGCGGCGCCGAGGGCGATGGCCGTCAGCGCGCAGATAATATTGAAGTGAGTTTACGGCGGCGGGGTTTCGTCTGAATCGGACTGACGCTGGTTCTCATCACGGCCCTTATACTAGCGCGTGCGCGGCCGAAATTAAACAGATTCGGGTCGCCGGACGGCCTCCCCGAGTCTGCGCCCGCGCCCCCGATTCCCGCGCACGGGCACTCGCTTGACGCCCTCTCGGGCGGCGTGTTAGGTTTCAGCTTCGTTCAATACACAACGCAATTCGCACGACGAACCGGCCGGCAGGACGCAGGAAAATAGGTGTGAGCGCGACCACGCTGAAGCAGACGCCACTGAACGCGATGCACCGCCGCCTGGGCGGGCGCATGGTCGAGTTCGGCGGGTGGGACATGCCCGTCCAGTACCCGGCCGGCACGGTCGAGGAGCATCAGGCGACGCGCACGCGCGCCGGCCTCTTCGACGTTTCGCACATGGGCGAGATCGAGGTGCGCGGCCCCGGCGCCATCGCCTTCGTCAACCGCCTCTGCTCGAACGACGCGTCGAAGCTCGTGGACGGTCAGGCGCAGTACACGCGCTCTGACGACCGAGCAGGGGACGGTCGTGGACGACCTGCTCGTCTACCGCTTCGGCGCCGAGCACCTGCTGCTCGTCGTCAACGCCTCGACCACCGAGAAGGACTGGGACTGGATCAACTCGCACCGCGGCGACGAGGACGTTCAGCTCACGAACCGCTCCGCCGACTTCTGCCAGATCGCGCTGCAAGGCCCCGCGGCGCTCAACATCCTCCAGACGCTCACCGAGACGCCGCTCGAAGAGATCAAGTACTACCACTTCCGCGAGGGTCAGGTGGACGGCGTGGACGCCATCATCTCGCGCACGGGCTACACGGGCGAGGACGGCTTCGAGGTCTACGCCGCGCCCGAGCGAGGCCGAACGACTCTGGCAGAAGATGCTCGACGCGGGCCGCTACGGCGAGCCCGACGGCGTGCAGCCCTGCGGGCTCGCGGCGCGCAACACCCTGCGGCTCGAAGCCGGCATGGCGCTCTACGGCCACGAGATCACGGACGAGACGACGCTGCTCGAAGCCAACCTCGGCTGGATTACGAAACTGGGCAAGGGCGACTTCACGGGGCGCGAAGCGCTCGCGCGCCAGAAGGAGGAGGGCGTCCGGCGCAAGCTCGTCGGCTTCGAGGTCACCGAGCGCGGCATCGCGCGCGACGAGCAGGACGTGTACATCGACGGCGCGCCGGCCGGCCGCGTCACCTCGGGCAGCCCCGCGCCCTACTTGAAGAAGAACATCGGCATGGCCTACGTCCCCGCCGAGCACGCGACCGTCGGCCGCGAAATCCAGATAGACGTGCGCGGCCGTAAAGTCGCCGCGCAGATCGTCCCCGTGCCGTTTTATAAGAGGGAGAAGAAGTAGTCAGTTTTCAGTAGTGCTTCAGTTTTCAGTAAAGCAAGACGCCGGTTCGACTGACAACTAAACAACTGAAAACTGTTAACTAAGGAGAGATCATGGCAAACGTTCCCGAAGGCTTGTACTACAGCAAGGATCACGAGTGGCTGAGGGTCGAGGGCGAGACGGGCACGGTCGGCATCACCGACCACGCGCAGCACTCGCTGGGCGACGTAGTCTACGTCGAGCTGCCGAAGGCGGGCGAGACTTTCGCGGCGCACGACACGTTCGGCTCGGTCGAGTCGGTCAAGGCCGTCTCCGAGCTCTTCCTCCCCGTCGCGGGCGAGGTCACGGAGGTCAACGAGTCGCTCGCGGACGAGCCCGAGAAGGTCAACACAGACCCGTACGGCGACGGCTGGATGCTGCGCGTCAAACTCTCGAACCGCGGCGAGGTGGACAGCCTTCTGTCGGCCGCCGAGTACGAGGACTACATCGGGTCGCTGGAGTAAGAGAAGGCCGTGCGCTACATCCCTAACTCGCCGGAAGAGCGGCAGGAGATGCTGCAGCGGCCTCGGGCTCGGCTCGGCCGATGAGCTGTTCGACTCGATACCCTCGGACGTGCTGCTCAAGCGCCCGCTCGACACGCCCGCCGCGCTCGCCGAAGTCAGAGCTGTTGGAACTGTTCGAGTCGATGGCGGCGAAGAACGCGGCCGCGCGCCGCCCGAGTTTCCTCGGCGCCGGCGCCTATTCGCACTACGCGCCGACCATCATCGACAGTCTCATCCAGCGCTCCGAGTTCTTCACCGCCTACACGCCCTACCAGCCCGAGATTTCGCAGGGGACGCTGCAAGCCATCTTCGAGTTCCAGACGCTCGTCTGCCAGTTGACGGGGATGGACGTGGCGAACGCGTCGATGTACGACGGCTCGACCGCGATGGCCGAGGCCGTGCTGATGGCCGAGCGCGTCACCCGCCGCTCGCGCGTACTCGTCTCGGCCGCCGTCCACCCCGAGTACCTGCAAGTCGCCGAGACCTACGTCGCGCACGCGGGGATCGAGCTGGGTCGTCTCGAAGTTGACGAGGCGAGCGGGCGCACGGCGCTCGACGCCGCGGCGCTTGAGCAGGACGTGGCCGCGGTCGTCGTCCAGTCGCCGAACTTCTACGGCTGCGTCGAGGACTTAAGCGCGTTCGCCGAGCAGGTTCACGCCGCGGGCGCGCTGCTCGTCGTCGTCGTGACGGAGGCCGCGTCGTTCGGGCTGCTGCGAAGCCCGGGCGCGTGCGGCGCGGACATCGTCGTCGCCGAGGGGCAGTCGTTCGGCGTGCCGGTCTCGTTCGGCGGCCCTTACGTCGGGCTCTTCGCCACGCGCGAGAAGTACGCGCGCCAGATTCCCGGCCGTCTCGTCGGCGTCGCCTACGACAAGCAGGGGCGGCGCGGCTTCGTGCTCACGCTCGCCACGCGCGAGCAGCACATCCGGCGCGAGAAGGCCACGTCGAACATCTGCACGAACGAGGGGCTCATCGCGCTGGCCGCGACCATCTACATGACGACGATGGGGCGGCGCGGCCTGCAGGAGGTCGCCGAGCAGTGCGCGCAGAAGGCCGCGTACGCGCGCCGGCAGATTGCGGCGCTCGAAGGCTTCTCGCTTCCCTACTCCGCGCCCGTCTTCAACGAGTTCGTCGTCCGCGCGCCGTCCGACGCGGCGGGGCTTCTGCGCCGTCTGGCCGAGGGCCACAACGTGACGGGCGGGCTCGCGCTCTCGCGCTACACCCCGGAACGCCCGAACGACTTCCTCGTCTGCGTCACCGAGACGAACAAGCGCGCCGACATCGACGCGCTCGTCGAAGGGCTCAAAGCTTCATGACCATCACGAAAGCTACAACGCACGTCACGCAGAACGAGGCGCTCGTCTTCGAGCGTTCGCAGACCGGGAGGCGCGGCTACCGCCTGCCCGCGCTCGACGTGGAGGAGACCTCGTTAGACGAGCTGCTGCCCGCGGAGCTGCGCCGCGACGACGACCTCGAAGGCGTGCCGGAGCTGTCCGAGCCCGACGTGGTGCGACACTTCACGCGCATCTCGACGTGGAACTACAACATCGACCTCGGGCTCTACCCGCTCGGCTCCTGCACGATGAAGTACAACTCGCGGCTCAACGAAAAAGTCGCGCGCATCCACGGCTTCGCCGCGCTCCACCCGCTCGCGCCCGAAGAGGACGCGCAGGGCGCGCTCCAAGTGATGTACGAGTTGCAGCAGCACCTCGCGGAGATCACGGGGCTGCCCGGCGTCTCTTTGCAGCCCGCCGCGGGCGCGCACGGCGAGTTGACCGGCGTGATGATGATCCGCGCCGCCCTCGACGCGCGCGACGGCACCTCCTCGGACGAGGCGAAGCGCCGCAAGGTGATGCTCATCCCCGACTCGGCGCACGGGACGAACCCCGCGTCGGCGCACCTCTCGGGCTTCACGGTCAAGACCATCCGCTCGACGAGCGAGGGGCTGACCGACCTCGAACACCTGCGCGAGTTGTGCGCCGCGGGCGACGTGGCGGGCCTGATGCTGACGAACCCGAACACGTGCGGCATCTTCGAGCGCAACATCAAAGAGATTTGCGACATCGTCCACGAGGCGGGCGGGCTCGTCTACATGGACGGCGCGAACATGAACGCGCTCGTCGGCGTCGCGCGCCCGGGCGACATGGGCGTCGATGTCATCCACCTCAATCTGCACAAGACTTTCTCGACCCCGCACGGCGGCGGCGGCCCCGGCTCCGGCCCCTGCTGCTGCACCGCGGAGCTTGAGCCCTTCCTCCCCGTCCCGCGCGTCGTCAAGACGACGGAGGGCGACTCTTACCGGCTCGACTCCGAACGGCCGCAAAGCATCGGGCGCGTCAAGGCTTTCTACGGCAACTTCGGGATGCACCTGCGCGCGCTCTCCTACATCCTGACGCACGGCAACGACGGGCTGCGCGAGGCGACCGAGGCGGCCGTCCTCAACGCGCGCTACATCGCCGAACGGGTTGGCCGACACCTTCGACCGTCCCTTCGACTCGCCGCCGATGCACGAGTGTCTCTTCACCGACAAGCGGCAGACGCGCAAGGGCGTCCACACGCTCGACATCGCGAAGCGGCTCATCGACTACGGCTTCCACCCGATGACCATCTACTTCCCGCTCATCGTGCAGGGCGCGATGCTCATCGAGCCGACCGAGTCGGTCGGTCGCGCAGAGTTACAGCAGTTCGTGGACGCCATGAAGGAGATCGCGCGCGAGGCCGTGGAGGACGCGCAGACCGTCCTCGACGCGCCGCACACCACGCGCGTCGGCCGGCTCGACGAGGCCGCCGCCGCCCGCAAGCCCGTCCTCCGCTGGCGCCCCGCCGAGAAGGCCGCCGGCGCCTGAAGCACGACAGATAAGCATTAACCACAGAGACACGGCTTGTTGAGCTATTGCTTCAAGCCGTGTCTTCGTGTCTCTGTGGGGTTAAATACTCTTACTTTACAAGGAGGCTCGTCAGATGTTCGTCATGCGACCCGTCGGATTCGTCCGCAGCCAGTACACCGACACCTCGCAGGTGCCGAAGGGCTGCGGCGCGCGGCACGGGGCGGAAGGCTTTATAGAGATTCTTGAGGAGTTTGAGGAGGGCCTGCTCGACGTGGAGGGCTTCTCGCACCTCTTCGTCGTCTGGGTCTTCGACCGCGCCGAAGGGTTCGAGCTTACGGGCGTGCCGCCGACCGACACGCGACCTCACGGAGTCTTCGCCACGCGCTCGCCGCGCCGTCCCAACCCGCTCGGCCTGACGGTCGTCCGTCTGCTCGGGCGCGAGGGGCGGCGTTTGAGAGTCGCCGGGCTCGACATGCTCGACGGCACGCCCGTCCTCGACCTCAAGCCCTACCTCACGTCCGTCCCCGAGGCCGACCTGCGGCGCGGCTGGCTCGCCGCGGCGGAGGCGCGCGACCGGCCACGTTAATCGAAGTCGAGCGGGTTGCGGTAGGGGCCGCCCTTGTCCTTCTCGGCCTTCTTCATCGCCTCTTTGAACTTCTCTTCGAGCAGGCGCTCGCGGTCTTTCACCGAGCCCAGCTCCTGCGAGAAGACCTGCTCGCGCAGATTCTTCTTACGCTCCATCTCCTTAGCCATCTCCTCGAAGGAGGCGAGCGGCTTCGCCTTCTCCTCGTGCGAGATGATGACGCCCGTCTGCGCGTCCACCATGATGGCCGCCTCGCAACACGGGCAGATGACTGTCCAGCTCTTCGTCTCGGCCACGTCCTTACTCCTCCCGAAGTGTGCGCCCCATCCAGACCCCCCGCGGGGCACCATCCGGAGCCGAGTATAACACCGCCCGCTCCTCCCGTGAGTCTCGTCTATAAAAGGGAAAAGGCGCCAGGACGGCGCCTCTTAGTCTCGGAACATATAAAGCGGGCGACGAGGCTCGAACTCGCAACTTTCAGCTTGGGAAGCTGACACTCTACCATTGAGTTACGCCCGCTGAGGACGGTAAAAAGATACTCAACCGCCGTACACCTGTCAACTGCCCTTCCCGTCGCGCATTTCGTCGAGGGCGGCGACGAGGCGCGTGATGTCGGAGTCGTCGTTGAAGTAGTGCGTGGCGGCGCGGAAGCCTTCGGGTTTGATGGTGACGGCGACGCGGCGGCGCGAGAGGTGTCTGACGGCGGCACGCGGGTCGGCGGCGCGGACGAGCGTCTCGGCCGAGCGGAAGCGTTCGTCGCCGAGCGGCGAGAGGAGTTCGTGGCCGGCGGCCGAAAGGGCCTCGGTCAGGCGGCGGTTGAGCGCGAGCGCGCGGCGCTCGACGTTCTCGACCCCGAGTTCGAGCAGGCGGCGTGTGGACTCGCCGAGCGCGAAGATGCCCGCGAAGTGCGGGCAGCCCGTCTCGGCGCGCGCGCCGGCGTCCGGGCGCAAACGGTACGCGTCGTTGCGCATCGCGAAGGGGTCTTCGACGCTCAGCCAACTGACGGCGCGCGGCCTCGTCTGCTCAAGCAACTCGCGCGAGAGGTAGACGAAGCCCGAGCCGTAGCCCGCGAGCATCCACTTGTGCCCCGTCGAGCAGAGCGCGTCGATCTTCATACGCTTCACGTCGATGGGGAAGACGCCCGCCGACTGTGCCGCGTTGACGACGAAGAGATGGCTGCCCTTCCTCTCGCCGATCTCCTCAATCGGCATCCGCAGGCCGTTTGAATACTGGACGTGGCTGAGGCAGATGACCGACCTCTCGTCGGCCGGCGGCCGCGAGCACGTCCTCGGCGCGCACGACGCCGCCCCGCGCCTCGACCATCCGCACGCGCGCGCCGCGGTGGAGCCACGGGATGGTCGTGACCGGGAACTCCAGCTCGCACGAGACGACGCGTCCCGCGCCTTCGAGCGCGTCCACGATGAGGTTCATGCCCGACGAGGTGTTCGTCGTGAAGGCTATCTCCTCGGGCTCGGCGTTATGAGCCGCGCCACGTCCGCGCGCGCGCGCTCGCGCCGCGCGAGCCAGTGCTCCCAGAGCCGGTCGCCCGACTCCAACGTCTCGCGGTAGAACTGCGCCGCCGTCTCGGCCGTGCGGCGCGAGACGGGGCCGGCGCCCGCGCTGTTGAGGTAGGCGTACGTCTCGGTCACCGGGAACTCCGCGCGCACGCGCGCCCAGTCGAGTTCGCCCTCGGCTCCGTTGGTTAAGTCTCGAACTTCGGTCGTCATGGTTCCACGTGCTTGACGGTCGCCGACCCACAGACTATCTTCGCTAACACTCACGGCGGGCAACTTTTTCGGACGGAGTAGAGAGCAGATGCCACAGACGACGGTCGCCCCCGCCTGGGCGATCCCCGGTTATCTCGAAGCGCGCGAGGGGCGCCTTTTTATCGACGGCGCCGACTCGGCCGTGCTCGCGCGCGAGTTCGACACGCCGCTCTTCGTCTTCTCCGAGCGGCGCGTCCGCTCGAACGTCGGCCGCTTGCAGAAGGCGGCCGAGGGCGTCGGACACCCCGTCCGCTTCTTCTACGCCTCGAAGGCCAACTCGACGATGGGGCTGCTCGGGGTCGTCCGCGATTCGGGGATCGACTGCGAGGTCAACAGCGGCGGCGAATTGTTCAAGGCGCTGCGCGCCGGCTTCCGCCCCGACCAGATCATCTTCAACGGCACGAGCAAGACCCCGCAGGAGATCGACGAAGCCATCGGCGCCGGCATCTACTCCATCAACGTCGATTCCGTCTACGAGATCGAGCTGATTGAAGCACGCGCGCGCGCGCTGGGCAAGCGCGCCCGCGTCGCGCTCCGCCTCGTCCCGGAGATCGGCACGCGCTCGCACCTCGGCCTCCAGACGGCGCTGATGACCTCGAAGTTCGGCATCACCTCTTCCGAAGTCCTCGACGCCTTCCGCCGCGCGCTGCGCTCGCCCGAGTTGCTCCACGTCTCGGGCATACACATCCACGTCGGCTCGCAGACGCCCGACGTGGAGCCCTTCGCCGCGGCCTTCAAGACGATGTGGGAGCACCTGAAGACCATCCACGAGGAGTCGGGCCACGCGCTCGAACACATCAACCTCGGCGGCGGCATCCCCGTCAACTATCTGCGCGACCGCTCGCAGGCCGACGAGTTGCCCGAGGGCGAGCGCGAGATGCTCGGCGCGGAGCTTGGAGCCGTCCGACGTGCTCTCGGCCGCGCTCCGTGCGGCGCGCGAGTCGGCGCGCACGGCCGCGGCCGAACACCTGCTCGAAGGCGTCACCATCCTCTTAGAACCCGGGCGCAGCGTCATCGCCGACGCGGGGACGCTCCTGACCACCGTGCGCAACATCAAGCGGCGCCCCGAGACGGGCGACGTGTGGCTGCTCACCGACGCCGGCTTCAACCTCCTGCTCTCGATGACGACCTACAAGTGGTACTACCACGTCGTCTCGGCCTCGCGCGCCGACGCCCCGGCCGAAGAGCCCTACAAGGTCGCCGGCCCCCTCTGCGACTCGGGCGATGTCTACTTCGACATCGAGCGCGGCGGGAGGCTGCCCGACTACCGCAAACTCCCCGCGGACGTGCGGCCCGGCGAGCTGCTCGCGCTCCTCAACACCGGCGCCTACACCATCGCGCAGATGTTCCCCTACAACGGCCGCCCGCTCCCCGCCGTCGCCCTCGTCCGCGAAGGCGGCCGCCCCGAACTCATCCGCCGCCGCGACACCTACGAAGACCTGCTCGCCAGCGAGGTCTGGTAACCCGCCGCGCACGACACGAGGGACTGCATGGCTGAATCTCCGAACAGAACCGTCACGCTGCTGCGCGGGCTCGGGCTCGTCGCGGCCGTTTCGATCATCATCGGGAACGTCATCGGGACGGGCGTCTTTCTGAAGGCGCGCGTGATGACGTGCAACGTGGGGACGCCGGGGATGGTGATTACGGTCTGGGTCGTGGCCGGGCTGCTGAGTCTGGCGGGCGCGCTGACCTACGCGGAGCTGGCGGCGATGATGCCGCGCGCGGGCGGCGAGTACGTCTTCATGCGCGAGGCGTACGGGCGCGCGCGCGAGCTTCCTCACGGCTGGATGCAGATCTTCATCGCCAAGACCGGCTCGCAGGCTTCGGTCGCGCTCGCCTTCGCCATCTTCCTCAACGACCTGACGGGCGGCGCGCTCAACCCGGTCGCTTCACGGTCGATCTCTTCGGCCGCACGTGCCCCTTCGGGATGTTGCAGGCGTCGGCGCTCGCGGCCATCGTCGTCTTCACGGCGCTCAACTGCGCGGCCGTCTCGGTGAGCGGCTGGGTGGCGACGGCGCTGACGGTCGTCAAGGTCGCGCTCGTTTTGGGCGTCGGGTCTGGGCGCGTTCCTGCTGGCGCAGGGCGACTTGGGGCACTTCGCGCTCGCGAACACGGCGCGGCGGCGTGCGAGGGCGTGAGCGCGATGCTCGGCGTGGCCGGCTTCGGCGCGGCGATGCTCGGCGCGCTGTGGGGCTACGACGGCTGGAACAACCTGACGTTCGTCGCGGGCGAGGTCAAGAACCCGCAGCGCAACGTCCCGCTCGCGCTCATCGGCGGCACGATCGTCATCATCCTGCTCTACGTCTTCGTCAACGCCGCATACTTCTACGCGCTCGACGCCGACGGCGGTGGCGAGCGTCTCGCCGAAGTCTTCGGTCGCGCGCCGAGGTGACGAACTCCTTCATGCTTCCTTCGGCCCCGGCCAAGGCGCTCGTCGCGGGACTGGCGGCGCGGCGCTGATCGCCTCTTCCGTCGGCACGCTCCACACCTCGGTCCTGACGGGCGCGCGCGTCCCCTACGCGATGGCGCGCGACGGGCTCTTCTTCGAGAAGCTCGCGCGGTTGCACCCGAAGACGCGCGTCCCCGTCGGCGCGCTCGTCGCGCAGGGCGTGTGGGCGTGCGCTGCTCGTCGCTCTCGGGCTCGTTCGACAAGCTGACCGACTACGTCGTCTTCGGCTCGTGGATCTTCTACGGGCTGGTGACGGCCTCGATCTTCGTCTTCCGCCGCCGGCATGCCGCACGCCGAGCGGCCGTACAAGGCCTGGGGCTACCCCGTCGTGCCCGTGCTCTTCCTGCTCGTCACCGCCTTCCTGCTCGTCACCACGCTTCTGCCCGACCCGGCGCTCGCCGCCGCTGAGTTGCGCGGGCTCCTCGGCGGCTCGTACCCGGCGGAGGGCATCAAGGGGCTCAACCTCAACTCGTTCTTCGGCCTCCTCCTCATCGCCTCGGGACTCCCCGTCTACTATCTCTTCTTCAGACACAGACGCGTCGTCGCCCCCGAACCCGCGGACGATGTGAGCTGAGCCGCCGCTTCGGACAAACGGGATGGGCACGGCGTTGCGAAGAAAGTTCGACTGGGAGAGCGTGACGGACGAGGAGCTGCTGTCGATGCGGCTCTCGGACCTGCCCGTGCGCATCGAGGGGACGCCGCTCGAAGAGCGCGTGCGCCGCCTACACTTCGAGCTGGACGAGAGCGGCTTACGCTTCCGCCCGCACGTCTGGCTCTCCGAGGAGTGGTTCTCGCCCGACGGCGTGCCCGGCTTCGCCATCCCCTTCTACCTCGCGCACCCGCGCCTGTCGAAGCTGGAGCGCCGCCAGATGCTCGAAGTCGAAGGCGGCACCGAGCGCGAGTGCCTGCGCATCATGCGCCACGAGGCGGGCCACGCCCTCGACAACGCCTTCCTCTTCCGCACGCGCCCGCGCTGGCGCCAGCTCTTCGGCCGCTTCAACAGCCCCTACCCGGACTCGTACCAGCCCGACCCGACGAGCCGCGACTTCGTCCTCCACCTCGGCGCGTGGTACGCGCAGGCCCACCCGGCCGAAGACTTCGCCGAGACCTTCGCCGTCTGGCTCGCCACCTACGAGCCGCGCTGGCGCAGGCGCTACGCCGGCTGGGGCGCGCTCGCCAAGCTCGAATACGTAGACCGTCTGATGCGCGGAGTCGCCGGCCGCCCGCCGAAGAACCGACGGCGTGACCGCGTCGAAGAACTCTCCGGTCTGCGCATGACGCTCGGCGAACACTACCGGCGCAAGCGCGAGCACTACTCCATCGAGTGGCCCGCGGACTTCGACCGCGATCTGCTCCGCGTCTTCCAGGGGTCGGCGCGGGGCGCCGAAGGGACGACCGCCGCCAGCTTCCTGCGGCGCCGCGGGCGCGAGTTGGTCCACGCCGTCGCGCGCGGGACGGGGCTCCATCACTACGCGCTCGCGCAGCTCCTCGCGAAGGTGATCGAGCGCTCGAAGCTCCTGCGGCTGCGCGTCGCGGGCGACGAGCGGGAGGCTCTCTCCGGCGCACTCGTGCTGCTCACGGTGCAGGCGATGAAGGTCGTCCACACCGGCTATCACAGGATTCCCCTATGAAGAAATCTCGGCCGGCAAAAAAGCTGCGCGTCCTCGTGCTCTGTCATGAGAATCTCGTCCCGCCCGACTCGCTCGAAGGCTACACCGAGAAGCAGATCATCGAGTGGAAGACGGAGTACGACGTGGTCACGGCGCTCAAGGCGCTCGGGCACGAGGTCTACCCCGTCGGACTCTCGAACGAGCTGGGCGTCATCCACGTCGCCATCGACGACCACCGGCCCCACGTCGCCTTCAACCTCATCGAGGAGTTCGACGGCTACCCGCTCTTCGACCAGCACGTCGTCAGCTACCTTGAGCTGAAGGGGCAGAAGTACACGGGCTGCAACCCGCGCGGCCTCACCGTCTCGCACGACAAGGCGCTCTCGAAGAAGATTCTCACCTACCACCGCATCCCCGTCCCGGGGTTCGCAGTCTTCCCGATGAACCGGCGCGTGCGCCGCCCGGCGCGTCTGAAGTTCCCGCTGCTGGTGAAGTCGGCCACGGTCGAGGGCTCGGTCGGCATCTCGCAGGCGTCGGTCGTGCGCAGCGACGAGAAGCTCGCCGAGCGCGTCGAGTTCATCCACCGCAAGACCGACTCCGACGCCATCGCCGAGCAGTACATCGAGGGGCGCGAAATCTACGTCGGCCTCGCCGGCAACCGCCGCGTGCAGACCTTCGCCCCGTGGGAGCACCGCCTGGAGAACCTCCCCGACGGCGCGCCCAACATCGCCACCTACCGCGTCAAGTGGGACCCCGTCTACCAGCGCGACGTGGGTTTCTCGGACGGCCCGGCCGACCTCCCGCCGGAGCTGGAGCGCAAGCTCGAACACCTCTCGAAACGCATCTACCGCATCCTCATGCTGAGCGGCTACGCGCGCCTCGACTACCGCCTCACCGAGGACGGGCGCTTCTACCTGCTCGAAGCCAACCCGAACCCCAACGTCGCGCGCGACGACTACTTCTCCGACTCGGCAAAAAAATCGGGGCTCGACTACGAGCCCCTCCTCCAGAAGCTCATGACCCTCGGCATGAGCTACGACGCCACGACCTTCTGACGCTCACTTCCCCAACACGG
Organism: uncultured Acidobacteriota bacterium; assembly: GCA_963726735.1. Lineage (GTDB taxonomy): Bacteria > Acidobacteriota > Blastocatellia > Pyrinomonadales > Pyrinomonadaceae > QHXN01. Next base: position 2,244,783 of record CAVSDM010000007.1, on the reverse strand, counting down.
AGCGCAGCGCGCCCTTCTATCTCCGGGTGCTTGAACTCGAAGCCCGCCTCCTTCAGCCGCGCCGGCTCGACGCGCGTGCTGGCGAGCAGAAGCTCGTCGGCCGTCTCGCCGAACGCGAGCCGCGCGGCGAAGGCCGGCACCGCGAAGATGGTCGGCCGACCCAGCGCGCTCCCGAGCGCCTTCGTAAACTCCGCGTTCGTCACCGCCCCGGGCGCGACCGCGTTGACCGGCCCGCGCAGGCGTCTCGTCCTCTATCGCGCGGCGGATGACGGCGATCAAATCTTCGAGCGTGATCCAGCTCATGTACTGGCTCCCGCTCCCGACCTTCCCGCCGAGGCCGAGCTTGAAGGGCGTGAGCATCTTCGGCAAAGCCCCGCCCTCGCGCGTCCAGCACGACGCCGATGCGCAGGTGCACGACGCGTATGCCGGCCTGGCTCGCCTGAAGCGTCGCCTTCTCCCACTCGCGGCAGACCTCGCTCACGAAGTTGCTCCCCGACGCGCTCTCCTCGCGCAGCACCTCCGCGCCGCGGTCGCCGTAGAAGCCCGTGGCCGAAGCCGAGACCAGCACCCGCGGCTTCGCGCTCAACCCGGCGAGCGCGCCCGCCAAAAGGCGTCGTCCCCTTCACGCGGCTCTCGATGATGCGGCGCTTCTTCTCGTCGTCCCAGCGCCCCTCGCCGATGTTCTCGCCCGCGAGGTGGACGGCCGCGTCGTGCCCTTCCAGAGCCTGCGCGTCGATCTCGCCGCGCTCCGGGTCCCAATGCACCGCGGCCGTGCCCGGCGCGCGGAACCCCTGCGCGTCGCCGCGCACCAGCCGCGTCACCTCGTGCCCGTCCGCCAGCAGCGAGCGAACCAGCGCGCGGCCCACGAGGCCGGTCGAACCCGTGACGATGACTTTCATCAAGTGGTCTCCTTGTCCGAGTGTCTCTCCGCCAGAGCCTCGCGCGCGACCTCGCGGTCGTCGAAGTGTGCGCGCTCGGTCCCGACGATCTGGTAGTCCTCGTGCCCCTTGCCCGCGATGACGACGATGTCGCCCGCGCGCGCCTCCGCGACGGCGCGAAGGATCGCCTCGCGTCGGTCAACGATCTTCAGGTAAGGCCGCCCGACGAGCGCAGTCCCTCCTCCACGTCGCGCAGGATGGCCTCCGGGTCTTCGGTGCGCGGGTTGTCGGAGGTCGCGATGACGACATCGCTCAAGCCGGCCGCGGCCTCGCCCATCGGCGCGCGCTTCGTGCGGTCGCGGTCGCCGCCGCAGCCGAAGACGGTGATGACGCGCCCGCGCGCCTACGTCGCGCGCCGTGCGCAGGACGTTGCGCAGCGCGTCGTCCGTGTGCGCGTAATCGACGACGACGGCGAAGTCGCCCGCGTGCGCGACGCGCTCGAAGCGCCCGGGCGCGCCGCCGCATTTCGAGAGCGCCGCGGCCGTCTCTTCGAGCCCGAGCCCGAGCGCGTGCGCCGCAGCCCGCGGCCGTCAGGATGTTGTAGACGTGCGGCCGCCCGACGAGCGGCGAAAGAATCTCCTGCTCGCCCGTCGGGCGTCCGGAGCGTCAGACGCGTCCCGCCCAGCGAGAACTCGACGCCGCCGCGCCGTCACCTCGGCCTCTTTATCCAAAGAGTAACGGAGCACGCTGCCGCCCCGCCGCCTTCAACTCTTCGTAGAGCCGCGCCCCGTACTCGTCGTCGATGTTGATGACGGAGGCGCGCGGCGGCTCGCCGAGGCTCCCGTCGAAGAGCCGCCGCTTGGCGTCGAAGTAAGTCTCCATCGTGCCGTGGTAGTCGAGGTGGTCGCGCGTGAGGTTCGTGAAGGCCGCGACCTCGAAGCGGAGCGCGTCGCAGCGTCGAAGGTCGAGCGCCTGCGACGAAGCCTCCATCACCGCGACGCTGCAACCGGCATCGACCGCGCGGCGCAGCAGGCGCTCCACGTCGCTCGCCTCCGGCGTCGTGTGCAGCGCCGCCTGACGCTCGCCCGCCACGCGGTACTCGACCGTGCTGATGAGCGCCGTCGTCACCCCCGCCGCCTCCGCGACCGATGCGACGAGATAGGCGGTCGTCGTCTTCCCGTTCGTCCCCGTGATGCCGACCAGCTTCAGCTCGCGCGAAGGGTGGCCGTGAACCTCCGCCGCGGCGAGCGCGAGCGCGCGGCGCGCCTCGGGGACGCGAATCCAACCGCCGCGAAAATCCGCCGGCCGCTCAAGCTCCGAGACGACGCCGACCGCGCCCCTCTGCTCAACGTCTTCGACGAAGCGGTTGCCGTCCGACTTCTCTCCGCGAATCGCGACGAAGAGCCAACCGGCTTCGACCTGACGCGAGTCGTGCGTCACGTCCAGAACGCGCGCGCCCGCGTCGCCCTCAAGCTCACCGCCCACAGCCCGCGCCAACGCGCCGAGCGTGACCGCTCCTTCTCTCTTCAAAAGAGTCCTCTTCCCCGGCCCTTAAATTTTTATCTCTCGGAAAACTTACGCGCTGATTATAATCGCCCCCGCCGTCTCAGCAACTTACCGGGAGAACCCCGCCCATGCACGCCCTGATCAAGTTCTTCAGCGCAGCCCTCCTCGTCTTTTGTCTCGTCGTCGCGAGTCTCATCACGCCCACGCCCTCCGCGGCGCAGCGGAGGACGCGACCCGCCGCGCCCGACGCCGAGTACGACCTCCTCATCAGGGGCGGCCGCGTCGTGGACGGGACGGGTCGTCGCGCCTTCGAGGCGGACGTGGCCGTGCGCGGCGACCGCGTCGTGCGCGTCGGCAACGTCCCGGCGACAACTCCGCGCGAAGCGGACGATTGACGCCTCGGGGCTCGTCGTCGCGCCCGGCTTCATCGACCTGCTCGGCCAGTCGGAGCAGTACGTCCTCATCGACCCGCGCGCGATGAGCAAGGTGATGATGGGCGTCACGACCGAGGTCACCGGCGAGGGCGGCTCCATCGCGCCCGTCAACGAGCGGACGCTCAAGGAGGACGAGCCCTTCAACCGCCGCTACAACCTCGACGTTGACTGGCGCACGCTCCACGAATACTTCCGGCGCCTCGGGCTCCAGGGCGCGGGCGTCAACCTCGCGACCTTCGTCGGCGCCACGCAGGTCCGCGCCTACGTCGTCGGCTTCGACAACCGCGACCCGACGCCCGACGAACTTGAGCAGATGAAGTCGCTCGTCGCCGAGGCGATGGAGGACGGCGCGCTCGGCCTCTCGACCTCGCTGCAATACGTGCCCGCGCGCTTCGCCAAGACTGACGAGATTGTCGAGCTGGCGAAGGTCGCGCGCCGCTACGGCGGCATCTACGCCACGCACCAGCGCAGCGAGGCCAACGCCCTCGACGCCTCGCTCGCCGAAGTCTTCGAGATCGCGCGGCGCGCGCGCATCCCCGTGGAAATCTGGCACCTCAAGGCCGCTTACCGTAAGAACTGGGGGCGCATGCCGCAGGTGTTGGCGAAGATACGCGCGGCGCGCGCGCGCGGATTGGACGTGACGGCGGATGTCTACCCTTACACGGCCGCGAGCACGGGACTGGCGGCGTGTCTCCCGCCGTGGGCCGTCGAGGGCGGCGGCGAGAAGATGCTCGCGCGTCTGCGCGACCCCGCGACGCGCGCGCGCATCCGCGCCGACATCCTGCGCGACTCGAACGAGTGGGAGAACATCTACCTCGGGAGCGGCGGCGCGGCGGGCGTGCTCGTCGGCTCGGTCGTCAACCGCGAGCTTGAGGGCTTGCAGGGCAAGCGCGTCTCGGAGATTGCGAAGGAGCAGGGCAAGGACGAGTTGGAAACCCTCTTCGACATCATCGTCGCCGACCGCGGGCAGACCGGCGCCATCTACTTCATGATGAACGAGGACGACCTGCGCGCCGCGCTGCGCGAGCCCTTCGTCAGCGTCTGCACCGACAGCGGCGCGCGCGCGGCCGACGGCCCGCTCTCGGGCTCGAAGTCGCACCCGCGCGGCTGGGGCTCCTACCCGCGCATCCTTTCGCGCTACGTGCGCGACGAGCGTCTGCTCACGCTCGAACAGGCCGTCCACAAGATGACGGGCCGGCCCGCGGCGCGCGTCGGGCTCAAAGACCGCGGCGTGCTCCGCGCGGGCGCCTACGCCGACATCACCGTCTTCGACCCCGCGCGCGTCCGCGACCTCGCGACCTTCGAGCAGCCGAACCAGTACCCCGAAGGCATCCAGTACGTCGTCGTCAACGGCCAACTGGAAGTTGACGCAGGCCGACGCACCCCCGTCAACGCCGGCCGCCCCCTGCGCGGGCCGGGATACAGACGCAAGTGAAAGGCAAGGTGTTCAGAACTTCAGGGTGACGACGAGGGGGCGGTGGTCGGAGGCGAGGGTGTCGGGGACTGTGGCGGTGGCTTGAACGTCTGGGCCGAGGCCGCGGTGGAAGACGTAGTCGATGCGTTTGGCCGGCTTGTCGGCCGGGTAGGTCAGGCCGGCCGTCGTCTGCGGCGTCCAGCCGTCGGCGAAGCCTGCCTTGAGCATCATTTCGTAGGCGCCGCCGGGCGGCTCTTCGTTGAAGTCGCCGGCGACGATGACGGGGCCGCGCACCCCTTCGAGCGCCTTGAGCAACTGCCCGGTCTCGAAGATGCGCCCATCCAAAAACTGGTAGTCGAGGTGCGTGGTGACGAAGTTGAGCCGGCGCCCCGCCACCTCGATCTCGACGCGTATAAACCCGCGCCGCTCGCGCTCGCGCCGGTTGGCGAAGCGTTGGTGGTCGATGGCGAGGATGGGGAAGCGCGAGAGCACGGCCACGCCGTACTGCCCGCCCTGATAGTCGAGGTTGTGCGCGAAGGCGTAGTCCATCCCCGTCAGCCGCGCCAGCTCCCTGATCTCGTCCACGCGCCCCGTGCGCTCGACGCCGCGGTCAACCTCCTGAAGTCCGACGATGTCTGCGCGTTGCTGCTTGATGACTTCGGCGATGCGCGCGAGGTCGAGCTTCTTGTCCATGCCGATGCCGACGTGGATGTTGTAGGACATCACCCGCAGGCGCGCGCGCCCGGCCGCCGTGCCGGCGCGCGGGGCCGCCGGCACGTTGAAGAGGAGCGCGAGGATGATGATGAAGAGCAGCGGCATTCTCATCAGACCTTGATGAAGACGTTCCGGCGGTAGAGCATCCACATCACGCCGAGCCAGAAGAGCACGAAACAGACGGCGAAGGCGAGCGAGGCGTTGACGGGCGAGGCCCACGAGAGGAAGAGGTTTCTGAAGATGAGCCCCTGGAGCGAGACCGCTCTGCCGTCCGCGCCCTCGAACCGGATGACCCCGAGCAGCTCGGCGCAGATGCCCGTCAGAAAGAAGACCGCGAGCGCGTTCGTGCCGTAGACGGCGAAGGGCACCGACCAGCGCCGGAAGCCTTTGATGTCGATGAGCCAGTAACAGACGGCGAGCAGTTGCAGCGCCATCCCCGCCGTGAGCAGCACGTAAGAACTGGTCCAGAGCGGCTTGTTGACGGGAAGCCAGTAGTTCCAAGCCCAGCCCGCGACGATGCAGGCCGCGCCCGCCACGAACATCGCCGCAACCTTCTCCGTGTCAGTCCGCCGCGAGCGCAGAAGGTGTCCCGTCAGCACGCCCGCGAACGTCGTCGCCAGGGCCCCCAGCGTGCTCAGGATGCCCTCCGGTTCGTAGACGCCACGCCCCCCGCTCCACATGTGCTTGGCCAACACGACGCGGTCGAGGTGAGACGCGATGCTGCCCTCTTTCGACAAATCGCCCGCGGCGAAGCCCGGCGCCGGGATGAGCATGAGTATCGCCCAGTAGGCGACGAGCAGCCCGGCGAGGATGTAAGCCTGCTTACGCCAGTCGGTCTTGAGGAAGATGAGCGCGGCGAAGAGGTAGCAGACGGCGATGCGGTTGAGCACGCCGGAGAGGCGCAGGGTCGAGAGGTCGATGAAAGTGTTATGCGTGAAGTCCCAGAACGGGAAGGCCGTCAGGAAGAGGCCGAGCCCGAAGATGATGGCCGAGCGGCGGACGATCTTGACGTAGAGGTCGCGCTTGCTCCCGGCGGACTCCGCCCTGCGGGAGAGCGCGAGCGCGATGGAGACGCCGACGATGAAGAGGAAGAACGGGAAGACAAAATCGGTCGGCGTCCAGCCGTGCCACTCGGCGTGCTTGAGGGGGCTGTAGATCGCGCCCCACGTCCCCGGGTTGTTGACGAGAATCATCCCCGCGACCGTCATCCCGCGGAACACGTCGAGCGAACGCAGACGCGCCGCGGCCGGCAGAAGGCCGAGCCCGTCGCCCCCGTCTGCGCCGCCCGTGCGTGCGCGCGCGGCCTCCGCTTCCGCGCTCACACCGGCCTCATACTCGCCGACTGTCATGCCCATGACGGTCACCTCCTCAAGAAGTTGAGATTTCAAATTTGAAATCTCAGATTACCGCTGGTCTCACTTCGACTTGGTCTGGATGCCCGCGCCCGCCTCGAACAGTCCGGGCACGGTGACGGGCAGGCGGCCGCGCGCGGGCACGTCGCCGAAGAGGACGCGCGCCGCGGCCGCCTGCGCCACGTCCTCGATGCCGTACGCGACCATGAAGGCCGTCGCGTCGGGGAACTGCCGGACGAGGTAAGGGCCGCTGAAGGCGACGACCGCGACGGGCCTGCCCGACGAGGCGAGCCGGCGCACGAACTCGGCCTGACGCTCGGGCAGCGCCACAGTCCCCTTGCCCGCCGCGCGCTTGACGAAGGCCGCGACGACGATTATCTCAGCCTTCGTCGCTTCGGAGAGGAGCGTGTCGTACTCGGCCGCGGTCGTCTTCGGGTCGGCGCGCAGCACGCGCGCGCCGGGTGCGCGTGCCCGAACCTGCGGGACGAACGTGCGCCCCTCCTCCGGGTCTTCGTCCGCGGCGACGACGACGAAGGCCGCGGTCGCGGCGCGCTTCGCGTCGAGCGGAAGTAACCCGCGGCCGTCGCGCAGCAGCGTGATAGACGCTTCGGCGACGCGCCGCGCTGACTCCAAAGCCTCGGGCCGCTCGACGAGACTTCTGACAACCGTCGTGTCAACCGTCCTCCGCTCTGAGAGGCCGAGCCGGTGCTTCGCGCGGAGGATGCGGCGGACGCTCTCGTCCACGCGCTCGCGCGTCAGACGGTTGTTGTTGACCGCCTCTTCGAGCGCGTCGAGCGAAGCCTTCAGCTCGGGCGGCGTGAGCGCCACGTCGGCACCCGCAACGATGGCGCGCACGGAAGCCTCGCCGCCGGGGAATCCCTTCGTGATGGCACCCATGCCGAGCGAGTCCGTGACGACGAGGCCGTCGAACTTCAGCTCGCGCCGCAGAAGGTCGGTCGTCACCTTCGGCGAGAGCGTGGCGGGCAGTTCGTCGCCCGTGATTTTGGGCAGGGCGATGTGCGCCGTCATCACCGAATCGACGCCGGCCGCGACGGCCGCGCGGAACGGCACGAGTTCCAGACGGTCGAGGCGTGCGCGGTCGGCGCCAATGGTCGGCAGGCCGATGTGCGAATCGACGGCCGTGTCGCCGTGGCCGAGGAAATGTTTGACGGTCGAGAGCGCGCCGCCCTCGCGCGTGCCGCGGACGGCCGCCGCGACGAAGTCGGCCACGCGCCGCGGGTCTTCGCCGAAGGAGCGGACGTTGATGACGGGGTTGTCGGGGTTGTTGTTGAGGTCGGCGACGGGGCCGAAGAGCCAGTTGACGCCGACGGCGCGCGCCTCCCGCGCCGTGATTCTTCCCTGCTCGTACGCGGCGCGCGGGTCGCCCGCCGCGGCGACGCCCATGTTGTTGGTGAACGGAGTGCCGGCCGACTTCATCTGCATCCGCAGGCCGCGCTCGTAGTCTGCGCCGACGAAGAGCGGGACGCGCGCCGCGCGCTGCAACTCGTTCGTCAACGCCGCGACGGACTCGGGAGTGCCGCCGCGCACGACGACGCCACCGAGTCCGAGTTCCGCCAACTGCTTCTTCAACTCTTCCAGACGGCCGCCCGAAGCCTGCTCGACCTGCACGGGCGTCATCAACATCTGCCCCAGGCGCTCGCGCAGCGAAAGCCCCTTCAACGTCTCCTCGACCCAGCGCGACTCGCCGTCCGCGCGCCGCTGCGGCTGCGACCGCGCGAAACGTGAAGGTGTGAGCGACGCCGCCGACAGCACGACGGCGACGCAGATGAAGCCTCTTAAAATCATTCGTGAACTTTCGTCAATTTTCCTGCGGGGGGCGCGGGCCGAGGCCGAACTCGGCGGGCGCGGGCAGCGTGGAGGTCTGGTCGTAGACGCGCAGCGCCTCCTCAAGTTGTTTCGAGCGCGAGAGCCAGCGCGAGACCGCGAGATCATATCGCGCCATCACGCTCGCGAGCCAGTACGAACGGTTCTCGGCGAGCCACTGCGCGCGGTACGCCTCGCGCAGCTCCGTCAGCTCCTCGGCCATCTCGCGCAGGTTGTTGTAGATGGCGCCCGAGTAGGAGCGCAAACGCCGCACGCGCCTGCGGTCTGAGAGATTGAGATAGGCGTCCCAGTAGTCGCGGCTGAGCTGCGCGACGACCTGCGCGCGACGGCCCATGTGGTCGAAGCGGCGCGCGGCCAGACGCATCGAGTCGAGCGTCTGGACGTTGCGCCGCACCTTGGGGCGCTCGCGGATGAGGGTCTCTTCGACCTCCTCAACGTCGAGCCGCATCTCCCGCGTCTTCTCTTCGAGCTTGCGCGCGACCGCCTCCTGAAAGTTGTCGGTGAAGGGGTCGCGCCAGAACAGCTCGTCGCTGCCGTTAATGCCGAGTTGCGTGTTGACGGCGCCGAGCGCGCGCGTCGCCTTCGTCAACCCGTCGCCTTCGTGGCGGAAGAAGGCCCAGTCGAAGTCACGCTCGAAGGCGGCGAGGTCGAGCGGCGCCGCCTGCCAGGACGCGGCCGCGCCGAGGACGACGCCGTACCATGAGTTCTCGAACAGAGACTCGCCGTCGTCGTCCCACTGCGTGTTCATCACGCCGAGGACGCCCGCGCGCTGGCCGTCGCGAACGAAGTTGGTGATGTTGACCGAGGCCGCGTCGTTGTTGGGGAAAATCTGGCTCCAACTCTGCACGCCGGGGCAGACGAACTGTTCGAGGCCCGCCTTCTTGAAGAGCCCGATGCGCGCCTCGTAGCTCGGCTTCGGCGAATAGTCCCAGTTCATCGCGATCATGTCGCGCGGGACGGACGGCAACAAGTCCGGGTGGTTGAGCGCGATGTCGCCCCAGAACATCAGCCGCCGCTTGTACGGAGTCAGCAGCTCGCGCACACGCTTGAGGTGGTCGAAGTAGACGTTGCCTATGCCGCGCGCCTTCACGGCCTCGGCGCTTCGGCCGCGCCCCAGCTCGAAGGTCTCGTCGGCGCCGATGTGGAAGAACTGGCCGGGGAAGAGTTCGTCAAGCTCTCTGTACCAGTCGGCGACGAGTTGGTAAGTGCCTTCGTCCTGCGGCGAGAGCACGTCGCCGTAGGGGACTTCGGCCAACTCGTTGTACTGCTCGAACTTCAGCGCCTTATGGAGGTGGCCGAAGGTCTGCTGCTGCGGGACAAGCTCGACGTGATAGCGGCGCGCGTATGCGACCAGCTCGCGTATCTCGGCGGGCGTGATGGTGCCGCCCTCGGGCGCGATGAGCGGGTGCGCGGCGGAGCCGAAGACGTGCTCCATGTAGAGGCTGTGCATGTTCATCTTGAACATGGCGAGGTTGCGTATCTGCCTCTTGAAATAGTCCATCGTGGGGACGGGGCCGCGGCTCACGTCGTCGGAGAGCCCGCGCCAGCGCATCGAGGGCCAGTCCGTCACGACGACGCCATGCACGTACGCGCGCGCGCCCTCGCCGCGCACGAGTTGCTTGAGGGTTTGCAGTCCGTAGAACGTCCCGGCCGCCGAGCGCCCCGCCACCACAATCCTGCTCTCCCTGCACGACCAGCGCGTAGCCCTCTTCGCCGAGGTCGTCGGGCACCCTCGCCTCGCATCTTCACAACGGTCGAGCGCACGCGCTCGTTCGAGAGCAGCCCGACGAGGATGTACGGCTTCCCTCCCCCCTTGCCGAGGCGGAGCGCGACGCCGGTCGTCTCGCGCACGTCGTCGGCGAAGTCCTGCGCGGCGAAGCGGTCGTCCTCCGACTTCCGGTCGGCGACATCAACGCGCGTGTCGCGCGTGAGGCGGAACAGTTCGCCCGTCGAAGTGATGGACTTCGGCGCGGGAATGAGCTGCACACCGTGCGGCGGCTGCGACTTCGGCGTCGCGCGCGGCCTGTTGCGCCGCGCGCGTCGTGGCAGAAAAGAGGCGCGGTCAGGAGGGCCGTCAACAGTAAGAGGGCGGCGCGGCGCGTCTCCCTTTTGGTCTTCGGGGTCTCGTTCATCTGGTGTGTCTGCTGATAAATATTCGGGACGTGGCGTCGGAGCACTTGCGCCGACAATTAACATGATGGCAAAAGAGAGTCAACGCGGCTTCGGACCCGCAGCCCGCTGAGGGAGATTAAAACACGTGTCACTGATGCTCGAAGAGATCGCGCAGCAGCCCGAGGCGCTGGCGCGCACCATCGCGGAGGAGCGCGGGAAAGTCGCGCGGCTCGGGGCGTCGCTGCGCAAGCAGGACGTTGACCTGATCGTGCTCGTCGCGCGCGGCTCGTCGGACAACGCCGCGCTCTTCGGGCGCTACCTGCTCGAAATCACGACCGGCATCCCCGTCGCGCTGGCCGCGCCTTCGGTCAACACGCTCTACGGCGCGCGGCTCAGACTCCCGCGCGCGGTCGTCATCGGCGTCTCGCAGTCGGGCGAGGGCGAAGACATCAACCGCGTGCTCTCGGAGGCGCGCGAAGGGCGGCGCGCTCTGCACCGTCGGCATCACGAACGAGCCCGACTCTTCGATGACGAAGGTCGTGCGATGAAACTCTCCTCACGCACGGCGGGCGCGAGCGTTCGGTGGCGGCGACGAAGACCTTTACGGGACAACTCCTCCACTTCTACATGCTGGCCGAGGCGCTCGCCGACGAGGGCACGCGGCTCGGGTTCGAGGCCATCCCCGACTTCGCCGCGCGGGCCTTAGAGCTTCGACCGCAGATCGAGCAGATGGTCGAGCGCTACGTCTTCATGGAGAACTGCGTCGTGGTCGGGCGCGGGCTCGTCTACGCGAACGCGTTCGAGATGGCGCTGAAGCTGATGGAGACCTGCTACGTCGTGGCCGAGCGCTTCTCCTCGGCCGACTTCCTGCACGGGCCGCTGGCCATCGTCGAGCGCCACTTCCCCATCTTCGCCTTCGCCCCGCCGGGCGTCACGCTCGGCGGCGTGCGCGAGCTGCTCGCGCGCCTGAAGGAGCTGCGCGCGGACACGCTCGTCTTCACCTCGGACGACGAGGCGGCTGCGCTCGCCACGCGCGCCGTGCGGCTGCCCGCGGAGATTAACGAGACGCTCTCCGTCATCCCCTACATCATCCCCGCGCAACTCTTCGCCGCGCTGCTCGCCGACGCCAAGGGCCTCGACCCCGACGCCCCGCGCTCGCTGGCGAAGGTGACGAGGACGCTTTGAAGAAGATGAAACTACTCATCCTCGGCGGGACGAAGTTCCTCGGGCGTTACGTGGTCGAGGCGGCGCTGGCGCGCGGGCACGAGGTGACGCTGTTCAACCGAGGGCAGCTCAACCCCGAGCTGTTCCCCGAAGTGGAGAAGCTGCGCGGAGACCGCGACGGGGGGCTCGACGCGCTGAAGGGTCGGCGCTGGGACGCGGTCGTCGATCCTTCGGGCTACTCGCCGCGCGTGGTGCGCGACTCGGCGCGGCTGCTGGCCGATGCGGTCGAGCACTACGCTTTCATTTCGAGCCAGTCGGCCTACAAAGATACGCGCGTCCCGGGCGTGGACGAAGACTACCCCGTCGCCGCGATCACGGACGAGCAGCTACGCGAGGCCGAGGCGCTGAAGCAGTCGGAGCTGACCGCCGCGCCCTTCTTCTGGGAGAGGTACGGGGCGCTCAAGGCCCTGTGCGAGCGCGCGGCCGAGGAGGAGATGCCGGGGCGCGTCCTCAACGTCCGCGCGGGGCTCATCGTCGGGCCAAACGACTACAGCGACCGCTTCACCTACTGGCCGCGGCGCGTCGCAGAGGGCGGCGAAGTGCTCGCGCCCGGCGACCCCGAGCGACAGGTGCAGTTCGTCGACGTGCGCGACCTCGCCGAGTGGACGCTGGACATGACGGAGGCCCGCCGCGCCGGCACCTTCAACGCGACGGGGCCCGACTACAGACTCACGATGGGCCGCGTCCTCGAAACGTGCAGGGGCACTACGGGCAGCGACGCGCGTTTCGTCTGGGTGGACGAACAGTTCATGCTCGACGCGGGGCTCGGCCCGTGGATGGAGGTGCCGCTGTGGATTCCCCTGGCGGGGCCGGACGACGTGAACCGCTACTTCATGGGCCTCAGCGTCGAGAAGGCCGTCGCCGCCGGGCTCAAGTTCCGCCCGCTCTCAGAGACCGTGCGCGACACGCTTGAGTGGGACCTCGTCGCGCCCCGCCGATACGCAGCGCCGCGCCGGCCTCGCGACGGAAAAGGAGCGGGAAGTGCTCGAAGCGTGGCGTGAGCGCGGCGGGGCTTAGGAGGTTCAGGCAGGGGAACGAACGAAGGGGCGCGGGAGTAATCACCCGCGCCCCTTCGTTCGTTCGCAAGTCAGTGCGAGATGTATTCGTGGAGCAGTTGCAGCTCGGCGCCCTGCTCGCTGATCTCGACGCGCATGATGTCGCGCATCGAGAGCATGCCGATGAACTTGTCGCCGTCCACGACGGGCAGGTGGCGGCTGCCGATGCGCTCCATCCGCTCCAGCGCCTCGTGCGGAGTGTCGGCGCAGTCGATGACGGCGCGGGGCTCGCTCATCACGTCGCGGATGGGCACCCCGGCCGGGTCGAGCCGGCGCGCGACGACGCGGTTGAGCAGGTCGCGCTCGGAGAAGATGCCGCAGAGCTTCTCGTCCGAGTCGAGCACGCAGACGGCGCCGATCTTGCGGTCGGCCATGTAGTCGGCGGCGTCCAGCGCGGTCGCCGTGTCCTTGACGAAGTAGGACTCGCGGTCGCAGACAACGTGTCTGATCGTAATCATACCCCTCAACTCCTCCTGCCTCGTGTGGTGCCAGAGCGCGCACATTATAGCGGGAGCGGCGGCGCGGTTAGAAGGTTTTTGTGCGACGGCGTTTGTCCAACTTTTCTCATCCTCGCCTACTCGAAGAGCGACCCCTGCGCGGTCGGGCGGCGGAAGGTGTTCGGGCGCGACTCGTAAGCGTGACCCTCGTCCCGGTTGAAGCCGAGGCGCGCGCAGTGGACGCGGAAGCTCTTCTCGATCACCTCCCAGTAGACCCCGTCCCCCTTCATCCTCTCGCCGAACCGGCTCACGTTCAGTTGCCCGCCGCGCACTTCGCGCTGGCGCGCGAGCACGCGGTCGGCCTTCGTCGGCAGGCGCTCGCGCAGGCGCTGCTCGAAGTAGGGCGCGACGTTGCCGGGCAGCCGCAGGAGGTTGATGAAGGCCGTGCGCGCGCCCGCCTCCTTCGCGCGCTTCAGAAGCTCCGGGATGTGCGGGTCGCTCAGGCCCGGGATGACCGGCGCGATGGCGAGTCCGACGGGGACGCCGGCCTCCGCCAGCTCCCGCATCGCGCGGAAGCGCGCCGCGGGCAGGGGCGCGGTCGGCTCCAAAGCCTTCGCCGTCTCGTCGTCGGCGAAAGGGATGGAGAAGTAGACGCTCGCCGCGGCCTCGCGCGCGAGCGCCGAGAGCAGGTCCTTGTCGCGCCGCACGAGCGCCGACTTGGTGACGATGCCGACCGGGTTGCGGAACTCAAGACAGACTTCGAGGCATCGGCGCGTCAGACGGTAGTTGAACTCCAGCGGGATGTAAGGGTCGGACGTGAACGAGAAGACGACCGTCTGCCCGCGCCACGAAGGGCGCATGAACTCCTCGCGCAGAAGCTCGGCGGCGCGCACCTTGGCGACGATCTTCGTCTCGAAGTCGGTGCCCGCGCCGAAGCCGAGGTATTCGTGCGTCGGGCGGCTGAAGCAGTAGCTGCACGCGTGCGTGCAGCCGCGGTAGCAGTTGATCGAGTAGTCGAAGCCCACGTCGGGGCTCTTGTTGTGCGTGATGATGCTGCGCGTCTCGGTCTCCTCGAAGACCTCGACGCGCGTCGGGGGCGGCTCGCCGATCCACTCGACGCTGGTCGAGAGCCAGGGGTTCGGCGGGTTTTCGACGTAACGCATAAACGCTCCCTCGACCGACGCGAAAGCGTCCGTCTTCACCTGTTTAAATTCTTAGCTGAGACGCGCCGCCCGGGAGCGTTCGCGGCGCGCTGCCGTCATCGGGAGTAAGTCTGAGGACATTGTATTGACTGCCGGCTCAGTTCCACAAGCCGGGCGCGGCGGCGCCGGGGCGCGCGCCTTCGTCGTCCCACGTGACGAAGAAGAGGCGGTAGTGGTCCGGGTCTTCGAGCGTGATGAAGCGGCCGCCCCAGCCCTCGTCCGAGGGCGGCCCGACCTTCGAGGCCGCCCGCGCGCACGAAGTCGTAGAACTCGTCCACGTCCTCGACCGTGAGGAAGAAGTGTACGCCGCGGCCACGGCGCGCCATCGCCAGAGGCACCTGCGCGAGCATCAGGCGCAGGCCCCCGGCGCGCAGCGTCGCCATCGGCGGCTCGGCCTCGGGCGTGTGCGCCTCAAGCTCGAACCCGAGGCCCAGACGGTAGAAGTCGAGCGACTCTTCGAGGCTGTTGACTTCGAGGAACAGCAACTCAATCCCGCGGACGCGCATAAGCTTCAGACGGCCCTCAGCAGAAGATAGACGACGTAGCCGCCCGACAGCACGCACGCCCAGAAGAAGAGTTCCTGCGCCCAGACGAGGCGGCGCACGGGATGACCGGGGCGCACGTGCTCGCGCGCGAACGTCAGCGCGCCGTGCGCCATCAGGACGCCGAACAGCACGACGCCGAGGCCGAGCAGCGCGAGCGGCCAGAGGAACATGACGTAATGCGCCTTGACGAGAAACAGCAGCACCAGCCCCGCGAACAGGCAGAGCAGCGCGCCGACGATGCGGCCGCTGACGGGGTCGGCCTTCGCGCCGGGCGAGCTGACGGGTCGGTGCGTGACGGAGGGCGCGTGTTCGTATTGCGGGTGGCGCGCGTCGTACTCGCGGCGCGCGTCGGCGTCGCCGAGGACGCGCCAGGCTTCGTTGACGGCCTTCATCTCCTCCTCGTCGCCGCCGCGGTCGGGGTGGTGCTGGCGCGCGAGCCGCTTGTAGCGCCGCTCGATCTCCGCGCGCGCCTCCCCGCGCCCCGCGCCCAGGGTCGCGTAATGGTCCCGCTCGCCGTCACGAACGCTCATCGCCCCCGATATTAAACCGGCGGCCCGCACCCGTCTACAGTTCCGCGGCGTGTGCTAAGCTCTAGCGAAAGGGGAGAGTGTATGGCGCTGAGTTTCGCACCGGGCGACGACCTTGTGTTTCAGATGGAGAGCGGGTTCGGGCTGCTGCGCGTGCTGGCCGCGGAGGGCGAGGGGCGCGAGTCGGTCTGGCACATCCTCGTCTACTACGAGTTCTACCCCGACGTGGAGACGGCCGAGGCGGCGCTCGCCTCCGGCAGACCGCTCGCCGTGCGCGAGCCGCACCTCGCGCTCACGGAACACGCCTTCGAGAAGACCCCGGCCGCGCGCCTCACCAACCGTCCCGTCGCCGACGAAGAACTTGAGCCGCTCCGGCGCTGGCAACAAGAGGGCGGCCCCGTCCACGACCGCTCCCTCCTCCTCATGCTCGGGATGAGGTGAAAGAAGTAGACAGTAGTCAGTAGTCAGTAGAGATACAAAGCGGCGCGTACGGCCCGAAGGCTGTGACGCGCCGCTCCTGTTTTTCTACTGACTACTTGTCTACTGCCTACTCATTCAATTGCTTCCGAACCTCTGCCGGTATTCGACGGACTCAAGGAACGCCTTGACCATCTCGGCGCGGATGTAGTCGCCGTCGAATTGGTTGAGCTTCAAGAGCCAGAAGTTGAACCCGCCGGCGTCCGGGTCGCGCCTCAGGTAGCCGAAGTACTGCATCAGCACGAAGGCGCGGCGGAACTCGGCCTGCCTCAACTCCTCCGCCTCGGCGACGATGCGGAAGACCTGCGCGCGCGTCAGCGTCCCCCGGTCGAGCGCCTCGGTCAAGATGTCGCCCCTGAAGCGTGTGACCGGCAGTTGCCCGCGAATCTCGCCGCCGGGGTTGTTCTGCGTGTGCACGTCAACGTAGAGCCGCCCGTCGAAGAGGTAGGATAGATGCTCGGCCGTCAGAGGGATTTGGAAGTCCGCGAACTCGCCCGCGGGCAGGGTGTGGAGCACGGGGCCTTCGGCGCCGGCGTTGGCCGGGCCGTGGATGTGGACCGCCGTCACGGGGCTCGAAAGATTGTTCAGGTGGAGCGAGGCGAAGTTCTCGCCCGGGAACGCGCCCGAGGCCGGGCGACGGATGATGACGGCGCCCGTGGCGGCAGAGCCGTTGGGCGGGACCTGCTGCGCCGCGTCGAGCCGCGCGACGTAGAGGTTGGCGACCTGATTCGAGAGGCCGTTCGCGGCGAGCAGCGCGGCCACGAACTGCGAGTTGGTCATCGCGCCGTACTTCGAGACGAACCCGGGGCGCGCGACGAACTCGTCGAAGTATGCGCGCCGGTTCGCTTCGAGCACGGCCTCGGCGCCGGGCTGGCCGAAGGCGTAGCCGCGCTGGAGCGCCTGCACGTCACGCATGAAGTCGGCGAAGCGAATCGGCACCTGCGCGCCCGTGTTCGAGTTGCCGAAGGCCGCGCGGTTCGCGAGGTAGGCCAGAAGGCCCGTGCGCTGGAACTCGATGGAGAGGAAGAAGGCCGCGCTGACGTTGATGCGCTTCACCTCGCGGCACTGCGCGTCGGCGCCGCACGACTCGATCTCGTTCGTCCAGAACTGGAAGCCCGCGGCGTCGGGCTCGCGGTTGAGGAAGTCGTGGTAGTGCTGGCGGACGAAGAAGTCGGAGTCGGTCGATCGGGTTCGCGGACGAGTTCGCCGCGTCGTTGTCGATGATGGTCAGCGCCTTCGTCGGCTCGACGCCGGCGTCGCCGCCGGGCACCTCTTCGAGCAGGAGGCCGATTGCCTCGTCCGGCTCGTCGAGCCCGTCGTCGGTGATGAGCACGTCGAAGCTCTTCACGGTCTCGCCCGGAGCGAAATGAAGCACGCCGCTCGCGGTCGTGTAGTCGCTGCGCTCGCTCGCGGTGCCGCCCGAGGTCCTGTAGCCGACCGCCGCGGCGACCGTGGTGTCGCCGAAACGCTCGACCCTGATGGTCTTGAGGCCCGCGCCCTCGCTCACCTCTTCGTCCCCCGTCTCGAACTTTGCGATGGAGGAGAATTGCTTCGGGCCGAACTGGCCGCGAATCTCCCCCGCCGGGAACGCCTCGCTGTGGACGTTGATGTAGAAGAGTCCGGCGTGGAGGTCTCGCACCTGCTGCGGCGTGAGCGTGATCTTGAAGTCGGTGAAGTTGCCGTAAGGGCAGGTCGAAGACGGGCGGCGCAGTCTGTCCGGGGAGCGCCGGGGCGTGCAGGTCCGCCGCGGTCTGCGGCGTCGAGAGCCCGCTGAAGAAGCGGAGCGAGACGAGCGCCGTCTGCTCGTCCTTGTCGAGCAGGACGGTCGCCTCGGCGAAGGCCCCGGAGCCGTTCGGCGCGGCGTCTCCTGCCCGCCGTGGAGCGCGGCGGCGAAGAGCGTCGGGCGGCCGTAGACCTCGTAGACCGCGCCGTTCGAGAGCGAGACGACGTAGAGGTTGCCGCTCGACGGGTCGGTCTGGATGTCGGTCGTGACGCCGAAGTCGCGCCCGACGACGAGGCTCTCGCTCTCGGCGAGGTCGAACTTGTCGGCGTTGTCGGCCACCTTGTCGGCGAGGCGCGAATCGGTCGCCGTCAGAGTCTTGCGGTCGCCGCTCAGCTTAAAGCGCATCAGGTAGCCGCCGAGCAGAGTCGTGCGCGACGCGCCGACGAAGAGGTCTCCGGCGTACTGCGAGCCCAGCCCCGTGCCGCGCGCGAACCCGACGGGCGAGGGCGCGATGGCGTACTTCCAACTGAACTCGGGCTCGGTGTACTTCGAGCCGGGCAGCTTGTAGAGGCGCGCGAGCGCTTCGGCCGCGCGTGTCGGCGATGTTCGAGGGCGGCCAGCGGTTCTGCTGAAGGCTGTTGCCGCGCGCGACCTCGATTGCTTTGAACTCGCCGATGCGCGACGAAGGCCCCATCAACTGCACCCAGCCGCCGTTGAAGCCCGCCTCGACCCGGTTGATCTCGTCGAAGGCGTCGTCGCCGTTCTCCTGCGTCCAGAGGTAGCCGCCGACGGGGTCGAAGTCCATCCCGAACCCGTTGCGCACGCCGTAGGCGTAGAGCCGCTTGATGTTCTCGGTCGACGGGCGTAGTCTGCACCGTCGGGATTTGCGCGTAGGGGTTGTCGGACGGCGTCGTGCCGTCGTCGTTGAGGCGGAGAATCATGCCGGTCGCGTGCGCGTCGTCGGGCTCGGGGCCGCCGAACTGGTCGTCGGGGACGAGCGCCGGGCCGGTCTCGGGGCACGTCGTGGTCGGCCCGCACGGGAGGTTCTGGAAGAAGCCGCGGCGCCCCTCGTCGCCGACGAAGACGTAGAGCTTGCCGTCGGGGCCGAAGCGCAGGACGCCGCCGTTGTGGTTGCCGCGCGCGGGCTGCCCCGCGTCCGTTTGCAGCGCGCGCAGTCGAGCAGGTGCGGTCGAACGTGAGCGTCGAGCCGTTCATCACGTAGCGGTCAACGCGGTTGCCTAAGAGCGGCGTCGCTTCGATGGCGCTGGTGTCACCGGCGACCGTGCTCTCCGTCCAGTAGAGGTAGACGAAGCGGTTCGCGGCGAAGTTCGGGTGCAGCGCGATGCCGAGCAGGCCGCGCTCGGACGCGGAGTTGACGGCTCAGGTCGAGCGCCGCGCCCTGCGCCACGCCGTTCTTCACGCGCACGACGCGCCCCGTCGCCCTCTCAAGCACGAGGAAGTCGTTCGCGCCGAGGAAGGCCAGAGAGGTCGGCTGGTTGAGCCCGGAGACGATTGTGCGCACGCCGAGGTTCGAGCGCCGTCATCGAAGGCGCGGACGCCTGCGGCTGCGACGACCGCGAGCGCGAGCGTACGCACGGTTGTTCGAGGCGAACGGGTCGGGGTCGGAGCCGCTGACGGCGCCCGTCAGGTTGAGTACGCCGGCCGAAGTCGGCGCGCCCCGTGAAATCGACGACCACGCTCTGCCCCGCGACGAGCTGCGGCAGCATCGAACAGACGAAGGCGAGCGGCACCGCGCGCGACGCCGCACGCCGCCCCGGCCACGGGCAGCCCGGGCAGAAGGCCGTTGACGCCCGCCGGCACGTCAACGACCAGTTCGCGCGGCGAAGCCAGCGCGGGGCCGTTGTTCGTGACCGTGGCGGTGAACCTGATGTCGGCGTTGACGAGCGCCGGGTTGGGCGAGGCCGTCAGGCTCAGGGCCGAGGTCAGCGTCGCCCGCGGCGACGACGTTGAGCGTCGCCTGCGCCGTATGCGACACCTGCCCGCTCGAAGCCTCCATGTTGAAGGTGTATGTCCCCGTGGGCATCGAAGGCGAGGTGATGACGGACAGGGTGACGATGCCCGGCGTCGTGCCGGAGAAGGTGAACTGATGCGGGTGTGAGGCTGACCCCCGGCGGCAGGCCGCTCGCGGCGAGCGTGACCGTGCCGGCGAAGCCGTTCAGAGGCGTGACGCGTGACGTTGTAACTCGCGGTCGCGCCCTGCATGACCGTGCGCGCGGGCGCGTACGAGCGAGACGCTGAAGTCGGGCGCGGGCGCCTGATAGGTCGCGGACTTGAAGGTGAAGTAGATGTTGTCGCCCGAGCTGTTGCCGTCGCCGTTGGCCTGATTGCCGGCGAGGTAGAAGGTGACGGGGCCGACATCCTCCGACGGCGCCGCCCACCTGAACGTCCAGGCCGCGCCGTTCGGTTGACCGGGGAAAGTCCCCGCCGAAGTGTGCTCGACGTACTCGCGCGCCGGGAACGGGCCTTCGCCGCTGATGACGCGCGTGAGGCCGTCGGCCGGGGCGAAGCGACCCGGCCTTCTCGTCGGCCGAGTCGAGCGCGGTCATCTGAAAACCCCAGCGCACGCGCGTCGGGTCTGCCGATAGCGTGCGTGACGGTGATGTCGTAGGTCTGACCCGGCGTGTACTTGTCGGGACGCCGAGCAGGAGCGTGCCGCTGCTCGGCGCGGGGGTCGTGTGGCAGTCGGCGCAGTCCAGCTCGCCCGGCGCGTGCGTGAAGCCCGCGGGCGGGCCGGAGGAGTAAGCCCGCGCGTGCGGGTTCGCGGAGTTGTCCGTCAGTAAGAGCGCGCCCGCGAAGGCGGCGAAGAGGGCCAGTACGAGGAGCTTAATTCTGAGCATTGCCTGAGAGCTTCCGACTTGGGGCTTGCGCGAAAGTTAAATCATGAACCCGAGGTTCGGCGACGGGAAGCGGTCGAGCAGCGGGAAGACCGCCGGGAAGTCGCTCGCGGAGAGCCCGTACCACGCGGCGAGCGTCGCCGCGTACTGCTCGACGGAAGTCGTCGGTATCCAGCGGCCTCGGGCTGTCCGCGTCGTCCGGCCCGCCGAGCGCGAGCGTCGGGTAGGTGCCGTAGAAGTCTGCCGCCGCGCACCGCGCCGCCCATGACGAAGTGATGATTGCCCCACGCCGTGGTCGGTGCCGACCGCGCCCGCCCGACCCCGAAGGCTGAAACGTGCGGCCGAAGTCGGAGAGCGTAAACGTCGTCACGTTGTTCTGCATCGCCGAGGTCGCCGAGCGTCTCCCAGAAGCCGCGCAGGGCCTGGCTGAGCTGTGAAGAGCAATCGTGTCCTGCCCGGCCGTACGCTGGTTCGAGTGCGTGTCGAAGCCGCCGAGTCTGGCAGAAGAAGATCTGACGCTTGATGCCGAGCACGTCGCGCAGCGCGACGAGGCGCGCGACCTGTTCGAGCTGGCGGCCGAGCGTCGTGTTCGGGAATCTGTCGCGAAGTCCGTGTTGGGCGCCGTGTCGAGCTGCGCGCTTCGTCTGCAGTGCGCTCGAACGCGTGTCGGCGTCGGCCTTGACGAGTAACGTTCTCGGCGTCGAGCGCACGCAGCGCGTCGAAGGCCGCGCGGCGCGTGGGCACGTCCGTCGGGGTTGAGCTGCCGGACGAGTTGGCCGTCATCGTCAGCGGCAGCGCCGCGCCGAGCGACGAGTTCGAGTCGTTGAGGGCGAGCGGCAGCGCGTGTCGCCGCCCGTCACGAAGAGGCTGACGCCCGCGACGGTGACGACCTGCGGGAAGGTCGACGAGCCGTTGAGCGCCGCCGACCTGTCGGCCACGCGCCCGCCCCATCCCGTGCTGGCTCACGGTGTTGGCGACGGACGACTGCCACTGGCCGACCTGGTCGGAGTGCGAGAAGAGTTGGAGCGGACGCTTGCCCGTGCCGTTCAGATAGGTCGTGCGCGTCAGCGGCTCGACCAGCGGGCCGACGTTGCAGACGACGGCCAGCCGCCCCGCGTTCCAAACGTCGAGCAGACCCTTATTCGCGACCGAAGGGTCTGCGACCTCGGGCGCGAGGTTCGGGTGGAGCCCGTACTGCCGGCCGTGGCTCGGCGGGTTGACGGGGACGAAGGCTCGCCTGCGCGAGCGCCGAGCGTCGAAGGGCCGCGCACGGCCGTGTACTGGTCGAACTCGGCGTCGAGCGGCACGATCATGTTCGTTGCCGTCGTTGCCGCCGTTGAGGAAGACGCAGACGAGCGCGCGGTAGTCCGCGGCCGCCTGCGCGTAGGCGCCGACGAGGCCGAGGCTCTCGACCGTCGAGGCGAGCGCGAGCCCGCCGAGCGCACACCCGGAGGCGCGGAGGAAATCCCTGCGGGAAGTTGACATCTCTTTCACCTCTGCACCTCGTACTGCGCCGACGTGGCGATCAGGTAGATGGCGGTCTGCGCGCGCCGCCTCGAAGCGTCGCTCGAAGAGGTCGGGATGGCGTTCACGGCGTTCACGACCGTCTGCTTCATCGCCGCCGACATCGTGCCGTGCAGCAGCAGCGCGTTCAGGTACTCGGCCATCGCGCGGCGGGTCGTTCGAGAGGTTCATGACCGGCAGCATGGCGACCTGCGTCCCTAGCGGGACGGCGTTGTTTCCGCAGTTCCCGGACCCCGTGGCCTGAATGCCGAAGTAGAGCATCTGGTTGATGTAGTTCGCGCGCCGGAGCGTCGTCGAGGTGGTGAGGATGCCGAAGGCCGGCCCCTGCAAGCGCGTCCCCGTCACCTGATAGTCGGGCTCGAAATAGCTGAAGACCGTCGCGGGCTGGAAGAGCGGCTGCCCCATCGCGGCCGGCGCGTCGCCGACCGCGCCGCTCGTGCACCGCGCGATGACGCCGTCGCTCGTCGCGTTGAAGGCGCGCAGGAAGTTGTTGACGTACTGCACGGGCTCGCGCAGGCGTCCGTAGGACGGGTCGGTCTTCACGTCGCCGCGCGCCTCCGGGTCGAGCAGGATGTTGCGCACGACGGCCTTCAGGTTCCCGCGCTGGTCGAAGCAGGGGCTCTCGGGGTAGAGGCCGGCGCAGTCGTTGTTGAAGGCGTCGGCGACGCGCGCGACGTAGGCCGGCGAGGGGTTGGAGGTGACGAGGTGCTGGATGAGCTGGCGCGAGACGAAGGGGCCGACGTTCGGGTGGTTGAAGATCACGTCGAGCGCCTGGTTCAGCTCCGTCTGCGCGCACGCCGAGTTGGCCGCTCCGTTCGTCCCGGGGCAGCCCGCGAGCGCCGTCCCGAAAAGAATCTTCGGGTTGCGGTCGTGCGTCGTGCCGCCGCGCGGCACCATCGGGTCGCGGAAATTGGTCGTGCCGGCCGGCAGCGCCGGGCTCGGGGCGCGGTTGAAGGTCCAGCCCGTGAAGACGCGCGTGAACTCGTCCACGTCCGCCTGCGTGTAGACGGGGACGGGCAGCCCCTGCGCGTCGAGGACGGGCGTGCCGTCGTGGTGCGCCTTGTTGACGCCCGTCGAGAAGAGCTGCAAGACCTCGCGCGCGTAGTTCTCGTTCGGGTTCCCCGCCGTGCTCTGGTTCATGTTGAGGTACTCGCCCATCGCGGGATTCAAAGTCATCTCGCCTAAGAGCGTGCGGTAGTTGCCGAGCGCGTTGCGGTCGAGCGTCTGGAGGTATCCGTTCATCCACCAGGGCAGAGGGATGTCCAGGCCCGAGACGACGAAAATCTGGTGGAGCGCGAAGGCCACGCGCTGGCGGAGCTGCGTGGGGCGCGCCAGCGCGTTCTTGAAGAACTGCACCTGCACCGGGTACATCGAGTACTTGTCGCGCAGGCAGATGGCGCGCGCGTTGGCGTCGAGCGTGGCGGGGCACGCCTCCGGCAGCGAACTGTCGTCGGTGGTGGTCGGGAGGTCGGGGTAGTCCGAGCCCTTCGCCGGGTTGAGGACGGGCGCGTTGAACTGCTCGTCGATGAAGGCGCGCAGGCCCAACTGCTGGACGCGCGCGACCTCGGAGGTGTTCGGCCCCCACGTCGCCTGCTCGAAGAGTCGCGTCACGTCGGCGGCCGACGCCTCGCCGGGGCCGTAAGCCTTCGCCGCGGGCGTCGGAGTCGGCGCGGGCGGGGTCGGCGGGGCGGGCGAGATGAACTCCGTCGAGGGGTCCGCGGCTATCCCCGAGCCGGTCTGGCCGACGGCGATGCGGACGCGGTTCGAGGAGAGGCCGTGGAGGTTGATGCGGACGAGCACGTCGCCGAGCGTGTCGGTCATCTGCTCGTCGAGGCGGAGCGTGACGGCCCAGAGCCATTCCTGCGCGACCTCGGTCGGCACCTGCCGCGAGGGATCGCCGGGCACCGGCATGAGCTGCACGTACTTCGGCTTCGAGAGCGCCTCGACCCGCAGCGGGTAGACGCGGCCCGAGGCGTCCTGCGCTTCGGCGGTCAGGGCGCCCGCGCCCTCGCCCGCGAGCAGCGGGAGGTTGAAGGCGAAGAGCATCACGCGGGTCTGCTGGTCGCGCGGGTTCGCCTTGTCGGCGTTCCAGTTGACCGCGGAGACGACGGGGAAAGGCTCCGAGCGGCCGGTGATGGCCTCGTAGGCGACGGCGCGCGTCGTCTGCCCCGTCCCCTCTGTGAGGAGCACGGGGCTGCCGGACGGCAAGCCTTGCGCGCCGGCGGCCGCGGCCAGCGCCGCGAGACACAGGGCGGCCGAGAGCCAGCGCACAACGCGCGCGTAAGCACGGGGGAAAAGATGCTCTGTCATAAGACTTACGGCCTGAAGGACTGAACTCAAGCTATGAGGCTTTGTTTACAGCGTCGGGGCGGAACGGGGTAGGCGCGGCCGCCCACTTTTTAGGCACAAAAAATATAGCACAGCGCGCCGGGGCCAACAATCGACATTTCAGCGACATGCCGACATGAAGCGTTAGACGGGAGCCGTCCGGGGCCGGTCTGAATTATTTGGAAGATTAACGCGGAAGGTGTGACGCGGCGTGCGGGGTCGTCCTCGACGGGACGACCCCGCACGCCGCGGAAGTGTCTAACTCTTCTGACTCAGGTCTTCGTCGGCGGTCGCCTCGTCGCCCTCGGCCTTGCCCGGCGTGCGGCCGGGGTCGCCGGTCCGCTCCTTGTTGCCGCCCGGCGCGGTCGTCGAGTCGTGCCCGATGAGCTGATCGTCGTCATCTTCGTCTGCCATTTGATTCTCCCTGAATGACTGGCTTACTTTCCGGCGGAGGCGCCGGCGGACTGGTCTCGGGTCGGCGCCGTCTGGCCGTCTTCCATGATCTCTTTGAAGCGCGCGAGGTCTTCCTCGATCTGCCGCTGCGGGTTCTCGCCGAAGAGGCGCGCGACGAGCGAGCCGAGCTTGCCGCCCGGCGGGTCGTACTTGAGATTGACGCGGACGTTCGTCCCGTTCTCACCCGCGGGCTCGAAGTGGACGCTGCCGGCGCTGGCCACCTGCGAGCCTTCGAGCGTGCGCCAGGCGATCATCTCGCCCTCCTTCTCGTTGTAGACCTCGGCGTCCCACTCGACGGTCGTCCCGCCCGGCGCCTTCGCCACCCAGTGCGAGCGGTTACCGCCGAAACGCTTCACAGACTCCAGGTGGTTCATGAAGTTCGGCAGGTTCTCGAAGTTGCGCCAGAAGCTGTACAACTCTAAGGCCGGCCGGTTGATCGTGACGCTGTGCTCGACCTTCGTCCCGCGGTCGCCCGGCACCGAGACGTTCTCGCTGTTGCGCAGCCCCTCGCCGCCCGCGCTGTTGAAGTTCACCGCCTCGTAGAGGTTGCAGTGGCCCGACACGCCGCGCTGGACGAGCGCCGCGCCCACGAGCGCGAGCGCGATGCCGCCCAGGCTCCCGCGCGTGATGCCGTAGAGCGCCAGCGCGCCGCCGCCGACGGCCGACGCCCAGCGCTCGTATCTGCCCGACGTTGACTGACGAGGATGAGGTTTTAGACTCCCCGCCGGTTAACTCCGCCATGTCCTGCCCCACGGCAGTCAATCTCTCTTCTATTGTTGCCATCTCGACTTCTCCCTCTTGAAACGTTTTCCGGACACCCCGGCCGCTGGACAGAACACGGCCTGTCCGAAAACGGCTCGTCAAACTATGCCTGACGTGATGTCTCTCAAACGTCGTGCCGCAAGCTTCAACGGGCGGCCGTCCGCGCGCGCCGGAGCGGCGGCGTGTCCGCGTCGCGCTCGCGCATGTAGCATCCGAGCGCTTCGTCGAGCGTTGGGAGGAGCGCGCCCCTTTCACTGCCGAGCGCGCTGTAGGCGGGACGCGGCGCGGCGAGATGCAGCTCGCGCACGGGGCGGCCGCGGACGAGCCCTTCGTCGAGCCCGGCCAGACGCGCCGCGCGCCGCGCGAAGTCGGCCCACGTCACGGCGCCCGCGTTCGCGAGGTGCCAGACGCCGGACTCGCCGTCGATGAGGAGGTCGAGGCAGGCGTGCGCGAGTTGTGGGACGTAGGTCGGCGTGACGTAAGCGTCGTCGGCCGCGACGAACTCCTCGCCGCGCGCGAGCGCGTTGAGGGCCGCGTGGACGAAGTTGTGCTCGTCCCACGGCCCGAAGAAGGCGCTCGTTCTGACGATGAGCGCCGTCGGCATCGCTCCAAGCACAAACCTCTCTGCCTCGGCCTTGCTCCGGCCGTAGACGTTGAGCGGCGAGACTGCATCGGACTCCACGTAAGGCTCTTTGCGTTCGAGCCCGTCGAAGACGAGGTCGGACGAGAAGGTGATGAGCCGGACGTTATGGCGCGCGCACGCTTCCGCGAGCAACACGGCACCCAAAGTGTTCTCTCGGAAGCAAAGGCCCCGCTCGCGCTCCGCGTCGTCCACGCGGACGTAGCCCGCGGCGTTGACGAGCGCCCACGCGCCCGAATCCCTCAACACCTTCTCGACCGACGCGGGGTCGGCGATGTCCAACTCTCTTCGCGTGAGCAGGCGGTGCGGGAGCGCGCGCGACTCCGCGACGCGCGCGAAGGCCGCGCCGAGCGTCCCCGTCGCACCCGTGATGAGCAGCAGCGGCGCGTTCGTCTGCGCGCCCCACACGGGTTGCCTCTGCGGCGAGTAGGTCATGCGGTCGAGCCTGCGCCACCAGCCGGGCGCGGCGAGCGCAGGGTGTTCGTGCTCGACTCCGCGCGCCAGGTCGCGTAACAGGTGCGCCGTCGCCGTCGGCCGCGGCCGCGGCGAGCGCACGTCGAAGGCCCCGGGCTCGTAGCGCCCCGCGTCGCGCGTGACGAGGCTGTCCCAGTCGAAAGAGCCGAAGAGCGCCCACGCCGTCACGGCCCGCACGTCCACGCCCTCCGCGCCGAGCGCGCGCGCGTCGGCCCACACCTCCGCGAGCCAGCGCATCTGCTCGTCGCGCGTGCAGCCCATGTGCGCCTCCGTCACGGCGAGCGGCAGGCGGTAACGCTCCCAAGCCTCAGACAGAACGGAGCGCGCGCCGGCCAGCCCCTCGGCGCGGACGCGCACGGCCTCGACGTCCGCGTACGCCTCGCGGCCGTTGCCGCCGTGCGTGTGCGGCGGGTAACGCCCGAGCCGCTCGTCGAGGAAGCGTTCGCTCGTGACGTAGTAGTTGACGCCGACGACTGACGGCGGGCAGGGGTTCTCGGCGAACCACATCAGCTCGCGCTCCCCGACGCCCGACGCGCGCAGGTAGTCCCACAGCGCGTGCCCGCGCTCGACGCGCCCCGAGAGCAGGTCGAAGGTCAGCCAGCGCCGCTCGTTCTCGAACTCGGCCTGGTCGCGCAGCCGCGCCGTCGAGAAACACTTGCCGAGGTCTTCGGTCTGTACGAGCCGCGCCGAAGGGTTCACGGCGCGCGCCTCGCGCATGGCGAGCACGACCCCGCGCAGCTGCGTCGAGCAGCGCCAGCGCGAACGTCCGGTCGTCGCGCCCGTGCGGGTACCAGTGGCCGTAGAGCCCGCTGAAGCGCGCGGTCGTCAGGGGCTCGTTGACCGGCGTGTAGTCTTCGACCCACGGGTAACGCTCCGCGACGGCGCGCGCGTAGGCGGCGAGTTTTACAGGAAATTCCGGGTCCGTGAGTGACGTGTGGCGCGGCCCGCTGCCGTGGTGCAGGAGCCCGACGACGGGGCGGATATTCAGTTCACGAAGTCGATGCAGGCGCTCGTCCGGCCAGCGCCAGTCCGCCTCGCACAACGCGCCGGGCGCGGTGCGCTCCCACAGCACGGGGTAGCGCACGGCGCGCACGCCGAGCCACGCGAGCAGCTCAAGGTCTTCGACCCTGCGCGCGTGGCCGCTGCGTTCGAGCTGGTCGTGGAAGGCGTCGCCGACACGGTTGACCGTACACTCGACGCCCGCCCAAAGCTCCGGCTTACTCGCCGCGTGAGGCGTCTGGCTCATCAGGACTTGAAAGCTTCCGGCCGCGCCTCAATCCTTCGCCCCGGCGATCTTCTTGAAGGTCGTCAGCGCCTGGGCCACCACCTGATCCATGTTGTAGTACTTGTAGGTCGCCAGCCGCCCGACGAAATGCACGTCCGGCGTCTGCGTCGGCCAGCGCCTTATACTGCTGGTACAGCTCGGCGTTCTCCGGCGCGGCACGGGGTAGTACGGGTCGCCCTCGGCGTGCGGGTACTCGTAGACGATGTCGTCTTGCGGGTGCTCCTGCCCGGTCAGGTACTTGAACTCGGTGACGCGCGTGTAGAGCGTACTCGTTCGGGTAGTTGACGACGGGCGCCGGCTGGTAGACTTCGCGGTCGTAGCGTCTCGTGCCTGAACTCCAGCGAGCGGTACGGCAGCTTGCCGAAGCGATAGTCGAAGTACTCGTCCATCGGCCCGGTGTAGATCATCTCGCGGTAGCGGGATGATGCGCTCGATCTCGCGGTAGTCGGTGTTGAGCATGACCTTGATGTTCGGGTGGTCGAGCATGTGCTCGAACATGCGCGTGTAGCCGTGCAGCGGCATCGCCTGGTAGGTGTCGGTGAAGTAGCGGTCGTCGCGGTTCGTGCGCGTCGGCACGCGCGCCGTCACCGACGCGTCGAGCTCCGAAGGGTCGAGGCCCCACTGCTTGCGCGTGTAGTTGCGGAAGAACTTCTCGTAGAGCTCGCGGCCGACCTTGCTGACCACCACGTCCTCGGACGTGCGCAGGCGCTCGCGCGTCTCGGCCATCGACTCGAAGAACTGCTCGACCTCGAAGCTGTTGAGGTTGAGGCCGTAGAGCTGGTTGATGGTGTCGAGGTTGATCGGGATGGGCACCAGCTGCCCGTCCACGCTGGCGAGCACGCGGTGCTCGTACGGCCGCCACTCGGTGAACTGCGAGAGGTAGTCGAAGACCTCGCGCGAGTTGGTGTGGAAGATGTGCGGGCCGTACTGGTGGACGAGGAGCCCGTCGTCGTTGTAGTGGTCGTAGGCGTTGCCGCCGATGTGGTTGCGCCGGTCGATGACGAGCACTTTCCTGTCGGCGACCCGCGCCAAACGCTCGGCGATGACGCTCCCGGCGAACCCCGCCCCCACGATCAGATAGTCGAACATCTCCCCCTTGCCTTTCCCGTAAGCCTTGTTCTTACTTCCCCGCTTGAGCCTATAAACTTCAGTCGCCCGCGGCGGCGTACGCGCCGGCCTTCGACACCGCGGCGCGCGTGTTCACGCCGTCCCGCGCCGCCAGACGACGCGCGGCCACGCCGTCGATCAACTCGGACATGCGCGCCCACGTCCTGTCCCATGTGTTCTGCACGAGCAGCGCGTCCACGCGCGCCAGCCAGTCGGGGTCGGCGCCCGCGCGCATCAACTCTTCGGCCGCCGCGACGAACGACGGCGCGTCGTCGGCGATGCGGACGAGACCCATCTCGCCGTAGGGTCGCACCACGTCCTTAATCGAAGTGGAGACGACGGGCTTGCCCGCGGCGAGGTACTCGGGCGTCTTCGTCGGGCTGATGTAGCGCGTGTGCTCGTTGCGCGCGAAGAGCAGCGTCGCCACGTCCCAGCCGGCGAGGTAGTCGGGCAGCTCCTTGTAGGACTTGCCGCCGAGGTAGTGGACGTTCGCGCCGCGCGGCAGGCTGTCGTGGTCGATCTTGACGACGGGGCCGATGATGACGAAGTGCCAGTCGGGACGCTCGCGCGAGAGCGCGTCCAGCAGCTCAAGGTCGAAGCGCTCGTCCACGACGCCGAAGAAGCCGAGCCGCGGGTGCGGAATCCCCGCCTGGTCTTCCGGCTCGACGGTCGCCTCCCGCGCGCGCCCGAAGTGCTCGCGGTCGATGCCGGAGGGGAAAGCGTAGACGTGCGGGGCGCGGCCGCGCTTCGCCTCGTAGAGGCTCTGCCCGCCGGTGAAGACGAGGTCGGCGCGTTGGAACAGCTCCTCCTCGCGCGCGCGCAGCTCCGGCGGCGCGAACTTGAACGCGGAGAGTTCGTCCATGCAGTCGTAGACGACGCCGAGCGAACGCAGGTGGCGCGTCCACGCGACGGGCATCGGCGTGTAGTACCACAGCACGTGCTCGCGCACCTGCCGCTCCGCGAAGAGGCGCGAGAGTAGAGCCTGCAACAGGGCTTCTTCCCTTTCCCTCTCACCGCGCACGCTCTCGGGGAGGTGCGGCACGGCGATGAGCACGCCCTCCTCGCTCTGCCTCACATCCAAACGTAATCCCTCGCCGAAGTGCGGCTCCTCGAAGAAGATGACGCGGCGCTCCTGCGCGCAACGGCTCAGGAGATGTTGCGGGCGCTGGTAGACGAAGTCCCAACGCAGGTGTGAAAGGCAGACGAGGTCGAAGTCTGTGGTGGCGGCGCCGCCGAACTGTCGGTTGAAATCTTTAAGCTCTCCCATGTGATTCCCTTCTTGATAAAACCGCCTCCGCCCGTTGGTGAAGTCCGCGCGCACGCACACCCCGAGGCGTTCGCGCCGTGCGCCGCCGAACACCGCCGCCCGGTGTCTGTTCGGTTGACTGCGGACTGTAGTTTGAGCGTGCGGGCGTTAAACCCCTCGCCTGCGCCGCGTCGCCGGAATAACGGCGTTCGGAAAGCCGGCCATCACGCGTATCGAACGTTCGCCCACACGGGCTCGCGTTCCGTGAGTTGAGGACGACACAGCCGTGTCGATTACGGTCAAAGTGTGCCCAGTATAGAACACATACTTGGCGAAACCTTGTCGCGCCTCAGAAGTTTAAATGCCCGGGGGAAGGCTTCGACTCAACCTCAGGAGACCAATTCGTTTCGGGGTGTTCAGCGTGTGTTGATTATCGCCGACCTGGGCCTTTACGTCTGTCCGAGCGCGGACAGTATCAATACACTCTTGCGCGCCGGCCGACATACGGGGCGCGGGCGGAAAGCTGTTAAAGTTTTTCTTCGCGGAACATGGGTTCGGGTCTGCGCCGCGCGTCTTAAGGGTTGAGAGTGATGTTGGAGCCTTCGGAAATTCCACGCGCCGGGGAGTCGAAAGAGGTGTCGCACGAGGAGTTGTTCCTCGCGCGCTACGGCCCCTTACGCGCGTGGGCGCTGCGGCTGACGGGCGGGGACGCCGCGCGCGCCGAAGACCTCGTCCACGACGCCTTCGTCCAGTTCACCTTCGCCCGCCCCGACCTCGCGCACGTCCAGAACCTTGACGGCTATCTCTACCAGATGTTGCGCAACCTGAACATATCGCAGTTGCGGCGGGCCAACCGGCGGCGGGGCGACGAGCCCGCGGTCTTCGAGTACGACTCGGCCGAGTTCGTGCTGCGCGCGGCCGACCCGCGCGACCTCATCCGCGTGCAGGACGACCTGCGGCAGGTCTGCCACTACGCCTGCGTGCGCAAGGAGTCTTCCAAAGCGGGGAGCGTCCTCATCCTGCGCTTCATGCACGGCTACTACCCCGCAGAGATCGCGCGCCTCACCGGCTCGACGCGCGAGGCCGTCGAGGAGCGCCTGCGCGTCGCGCGCAACGAGGCGCGCCAGTACTTGAAAGACCCCGAGAGTTTGCGCTTCATCAACAAGGAGCGCGGCGTGCGCGCGGCGCCGACCGGCTACGTGCAGACGCCGGAGGAGTTGCTGCGCGACCTGCGCGGGCGTGTCTTCGACTCGCGCCGCGGGGCGTGTCCGGCCGGGGAGCGTCTCGCAAAGATTTATGAAGCGAAGGGCGGGCCGGACTGCGCGACGCTGGCGCATCTGGTGAGCTGCCCGCGCTGCATCGACGAGGCCAACGACCTGCACGGACTGCCCCCGCTCTCCGAACGCTTCCCCGTCGATTCGCTCGGCGCGGAGCCGCGTCGCAAGGGCGGTGGCGACGACGACGGAGGCAACGACGACGGCGGAAGCGGCGGCGGCGGGCGCGCGACGGCCGAAGAGACTCTGCGTTGTAAGAAGCGTGCGCGAGACGTGTTCGAGCACCGCCCGCGCGAGCTGTGCGTGTCGGTTAACGGCCGTCCCGTGGGCGCGCAGAAAATCGGCTCAATCGTCAACGAGCAGAAGCTCAACGTCGGCGCGGGCGAGGAGGTCAGCTTCGTCGAGGTCTTCAGCGAACAGGACGTTCGGCTGCTCTACCTCGACCCTTCGGCTCGGGCCGCCGAAGCGGACGGCGGCTGCGTCGTGAGCGTGGGCCTGAGCGACCGCCGCACGTTGGAGGCGCGGCTCTCTTACGTCGATTCCGCGCCGACCGTGCGGGTCGTCTACCGCGACCCGCTCATGGCCTTCGGGCCGGAAGCCGCGTATGAAGATGAAGGTCGTCGGGAAGAGACTCGCGGTAGTTTGCCGTCTCCGTTAGTCGCGGCGGGGCGCGGGCTCCTTAAGTTTTTAGGGCGACTCTTCAACCCGTTCGCGAGTCTGCGGCCCGGCGCGGTCGCGGCCGGTCTGGCGTTGCTCGTCGTCGCGGCGCTGCTCTTCACGAGGCTGTACGTGCCGAACGTCTCGGCGGCGGAGCTTCTGCGGCGCGCGGCCGCGGCGGAAGAGTCGAACGCGACGGCCGCGGGTCAGGTGCAGCACCGCACGGTCTTCGTCGAAGAGGCGCGGGCCGGCGGGCGCGGCGCGGTGACGAGGCGGCGGGTCGAGACGTGGCAGGGCGGCGCGAGCGGGATTCGCCTGCGCCGTCTCTACGACGAGCAGGGGCGCCTGGTCGCGGGCGAGTGGACGCGTTCGGACGGCACGAGCACGCTCTACCGAAAGGGCGCGGCGCCGTCGGAGTCGGGCGCGGCCGCGCCCGCGGAACTCCTCGCGGCCGGCGAGGTCTGGCGCATGGAGCCTTCGGCCGCGAGCTTCAGGGCGCTCGCCGCGGGCGAGGACGAGTTGCAGGTCGATGACAGGCTCGGCGCTTACGTCGTCGGGCGTGAGCCGTCGGCCGAAGGCGAAGGCTTAAGGGGCGCGACGCTCTGGCTCAACAAGTCGGACCTGCACGCCTTCCGCATGACGCTCGTCGTGGGCCGCGGCGGCGAGTCGGTCGAGTACCGGCTCATCGAGGGCGGCCTTGAGCGCAAGCGCGCAGAGGAGGTGCCGCCCGCCGTCTATCAACTCGAACCGGAGTTGACGGGCGCGAGCGGCGGGGCCGAACGTGCCGCGCGCGACGGCGCGAAGTCTCAGGGCGAAGAGATGACCCAACACCCTGCGCTCGTCGACTAAGCAACCTTCCGTCGCCTCCGCAGAGCTGGAGGTCGAGGTGGCGTACCTCCTCAACCGCATCAAAGCGAATCTCGGCGAGCAGGTCAGCATGGGGCGCACCACAGGAGAAGCCCTGCGCGTGGAAGCGCTCGTCGAGTCCGAGGGCCGCAAGGAGGCCATCCTGAACGCCCTCGGCCCAGTCCTGCACAACCCGGCGGTCGTCGTCGATGTCTCGACGGTCGCGGAGGCTCTGGCGCGGCGCGAGCGCCCGGGCGGCCAAGACCGTCTGACCGAGCGCGAGGTCGTCGTCGGGGCGGGACGCATCCGGGCCGACGCGGAGCTGCGCGCGCACTTCGCCGCGCGCCTGAGCGACGGCGAGCGCGTGGACGCGGCCATCAAGCAGTTCGCCGCGCGCGCCATGAGCCATTCGCGGCAGGCGCTGCTGCACGCCTCCGCGTTGCGGCAGATGGTCGGGCGCTTCACGCCCGAGCAGGCGCGCGCGCTCGACGCGGACGCGCGCGTCAAGTGGGTCTCGATGGTGCGCGAGCACGCGGGTGCGTACAGGCGCGAGGTGGCGGCGCTACGCGCGCAGCTCGCCCCGGTCTTCGGCGCGCAGGGCGGCGGGGGCGAAGGCGGCGGCTCGCCCAGACAGGCGGCCGAGCGCCTGCTCCAGTTGAGCTACGCGCAGGACGGCGCGGTGCGTTCGGCCTTCACCATCTCGGAGGGCGGGGGTGCGGCGGCCGCCATCAAGTCGCAGCAGTTCTGGCGCCAGCTCTCGGCCTCCGAGCGGCTCGCGGCAGAGATCGAGCAGGCGTACGGACACTGAGTTTTAAATCGAGCTAAATGAAGTGTCGGGCGAACAAGTGGGTCGGGTACGCGACGCGGGCGTGGGTGCTCGCGGCGGCGGCCCTGCTGTCGGTCCCGGCGGCGCGGGCGCAGTCGCCGGCGGCGACGCTGGGCGGGACGGTGTCGGACGAGAACGGCGCGGTCGTGCCGTCGGTCGAGATCACGGTGCTGAATTTGAGCACGGCCGTGCAGCGGCACGCGCTGACGGGCGGCGAGGGCGCCTTCGTCGTCCCGCTGCTGCCGCCCGGCCGCTACACCCTGACGGCGCAGCGCGACGGGTTCGCCACGGTCGAAGTCACGAACATCACTCTCAACGTCGGCGACCGTCTGGCGCTCCGCATCAGCCTGCGCGTCGGCGAGGTCGGCGAGTCGATCACGGTCATCGACGCCGTCAGCCACGGCGTCGAGCGCTCGGCGTCAAGCTCGGTCAGCACGGTCGTCAACCGCAAGTTCGTCGAGAACCTGCCCATCAACGGCCGCAGCTTCCAGTCCCTCTTCGAGCTGGCGCCGGGCGCCGTGCTCACGCGGACGAACTTCAACGAGCAGGGTCAGTTCTCCGTCAACGGGCAGCGCGCCAACGCCAACTACTTCACCGTGGACGGCGTCTCGGCCAACGTCGGTGTGAGCGCGGGCACGTCGCCGGGTCAGGCCGCGGCGGGGGGCTTGCCGGCGCTCACCGTGCTCGGCGGCGCGAACAACCTCGTCTCGCTCGACGCGCTCGAAGAGTTCCGCCTGATGACCTCTTCCTACGCGCCGGAGTTCGGGCGCACGCCCGGCGCGCAGGTCGCCATCGTGACGCGCTCGGGCTCGAACCGTCTGCACGGCTCGGCCTTCGAGTATTTCCGCGGCGGCGCGCTCGACGCCAACGACTGGTTTGCCAACAGCCGCGCCCTCGCCCGACCCGCCATCCGGCAGCATGACTTCGGCGCCACGCTCGGCGGCCCCGTCCGTCCGAACCGCGCCTTCTTCTTCGCCTCCTACGAAGGCATGCGCCTGCGCCAGCCGCTCTACGCGCTGACCGACGTGCCCTCGCTTGGGAGCCGCGCGGCGGCGCCCGCGCAGGTGCGGCCGCTCTTAAACGCCTTCCCCGTCCCGAACGGCGCCGACCTCGGCAGCGGCTTCGCGGAGTTCGCCGCGAGCTACACAGACCCTTCGCGCTTCGACGCCGCGAGTCTCCGGCTCGACCTCGTCGCCGACGAGTGGCTCACCTTCTTCGCGCGCACGGCCTACACGCCCTCGCGCACCTCGCAGCGCGGCGGCGTCGGCACGCCGGGGCAGACCGGCCAGAGCCTCAACACCGTCAACCGCACCGCGCTCGACACGCAGACGTTGACCGCCGGCGCCACCGCCGCCTTCAACCCGAAGGTGACCGGCGACCTGCGCTTCAACTGGAGTCGCGCGCGCGGCGAGACGGAACTCCTGCTCGACGACTTCGGCGGCGCGACCGCGCCCGACCCTTCGCTCATCTTCCCGCCGTTCGCACGGCCGGAGACCTCCGGGTTTCAGGTCACGCTGCGCGGCGGCCTCAACGCGGGCTTCGGGACGGGGAAGAGCGTCGAGAACCTTCAGCGTCAGCTCAACCTCGTCGGCAACGTCTCGTTCGTCCACTCGGGCCACGAGCTGAAACTCGGCTTCGACTACCGGCGCCTCGCGCCCGTCTACGGCCCGCTCAACTACGCGCAGACGGTCATCTTCGGCGACGCGACGACGAACGGCGTGAACGCCGCGGCGACGACGGGCAGGGCCTTTCAGGTCAAGGTCACGGCCGACGCCGAGCCGCGCGAGCCGCTGTTCACGAACTTCTCCGTCTACGCGCAGGACGCGGCGCGCGTCACGCCGTACCTGACGGTCGTCTACGGCGTGCGCTGGGAGTTGAACCCGCCGCCCACGGAGCGCAACGGCAACCACCCGGCCGTCTTCCGCGGCTTCGGCGACGGCGACGGCTTCGACCTCGGCGACATCGGCTCCGGCGCCCCGAACGGCCGTATCACGCTCGCGCCGCGCGGGACGCCGCTCTGGCGCACGACCTACCAGAACTTCGCGCCGCGCGCGGGGGCGGCCTACCTGCTCTCGCCCGAGCGCGGGACGACGCTGCGCGCGGGGCTGGGCATCTTCTACGACCTCGGCACGGGTCAGGCGGCGCAGGCGTTCGGCAGCGTCTTCCCGTACGCGCGCGAGCGCCTGCTCACCAACGTCGCGTTCGCGCTCGACCCCGCGCAGGCCGAGCCGCCGCCGCTCAGTCTCGACCCGCCCTACGGCACGGTCTACGCCTTCTCGCCGTCCCTGAAACTGCCTTTGACCGTGCAGTGGAGCGCGACGCTCGAACAGCCGCTCGGCGGGGGTCAGTCGCTCTCGGTCGGTTACGTCGGCGCGGCGGGGCGGCGGCTGCTCAGGCAGACGGCCGTGCTCAGGCCGAGCCCCGACTTCTCGGTCGTGCGGCTCGTGACCAACACCAGTCTGTCCGACTACCACGCGCTCCAGACGGTCTACGCGCGGCGGCTCTCGCGTGGCTTGCAGGCGCACGTCGCCTACACCTGGTCGCACTCGATTGACGACGACTCGGACGACTCGGCGAGCGGCCTGCTCATCGTCGGCTCCTTCAACACGCGCACCGAGCGCGGCCCCTCGTCCTTCGACGTGCGCCACTCGCTGAGCGGCGCGTTCAGCTACGACCTGCCCGGCCCGGCGGCGCGCGCGCGGGCGGCGGCAACGCTGCTGCGAGACTGGTCGCTCGACGCCATCGTGCGGGCGCGCACGGCGACGCCCGTCAACATCATTCGGACGACCGGCGTCTTCACCGGCGACCTCGTTGACGCGCTCCGGCCCGACCTCCTCGAAGGCGTCCCCGTCTACCTCGAAGACCCACAGGCTCCGGGCGGGCGGCGGCTCAACCCCGAAGCGTTCCGCGCGACAATCGGCCGGCAGGGCTCGCTCGGCCGCAACGCGCTGCGCGGCTTCGGGCTCTCGCAGTTGGACTTGGCCGTGCGCCGCCAGTTCCCTCTGGGCGAGACGGCGCGGCTGCAAGTGCGCGCGGAGTTCTTCAACGTCTTCAACCACCCGAACTTCGGCGACCCCGTGGGCGACCTGAACAACCGCCTCTTCGGGCAGAGTGTGCAGACGCTCGCGCGCAGCCTCGGGTCGGGCGGGGTCAACGGCGGCCTGAGCCCGCTCTATCAGGTCGGCGGCCCGCGCTCCGTCCAGCTCGCGCTGCGCTTCAGCTTCTGACCGAACACTTCAAAAGGAATTAAGCGATGACGCGGACTCACTTCCGGAACGGCGAGAGACTTACGGCCACGCTTCTAACGCTGGCGATACTCCTCGGCATGGCGCCGGCCTACGGCGCCGCCCAGACCCGGCGCGCGACGCCCAAGCCTTCACACGCCGGCACGGCTGGCGTGCAGAGGGGCGTTAAGAAGTCGGTCACACAGTTGCCTTCGTTCTTCGAGGAGAACGCGGGGCAGTTTGCCGGCGGGGCGCGGTTCGTCTCGCGCGGCGCGGGCCACACGCTGCTGCTCGGCGCCGTCGGGGTTACGCTCGCCCTGAGGAAGGGCGGCGGGAAGGAGGGCTCCGGCGCGGCGTCGCCGGGCAGGGCGCCCGGGGAGAACGCCCGCGGCCGGCGTGCGCCGGAGCCCTCCTATCAACTCGTCAACATGCGTTTCGTCGGCGCGAACCCGCGCGCGGAGGTCGCGGGCGAAGGCGCGCTCGCGGGCAAGGTCAACTACTTCGTCGGCCGCGACGCCGCGAAGTGGCGCGCGGGGCTCCGCACGTTCGCGGGCGTTCGCTACCGAGACCTCTACCCCGGCGTCGATCTCGTCTTCCACGGCGGCCCCGCGGGAGGCCGGCTCGAATACGACTTCGTGCTCGCGCCGGGCGCCGACTACAGGGACGTGAGGTTGAGCTTTGAAGGCGCGAACGGTTTGAGCCTCGGCAAAAACGGCGAGTTGCTGCTTCAGACCGAGGCGGGGACGATCTCACAGAGCGCGCCCGTCATCTACCAGCATGTGAACGGCGCGCGCCGCGCGGTCGAGGGCGGCTACGTCCTGCGCGGGCGCCGCGAGGTCGGCTTCCGCCTCGGCGCGTACGACCGGAGCGCGCCGCTCGTCATCGACCCCGTGCTCGTCTACTCGACCTACTTCTTCGGCGCCGTCGAGATGGCCGTGGACTCCGCGGGCGCGGCCTACGTCGTCGGCACGGCCGAGAACTTCATCGGCCCCTTGCCCGCCACGCCCGGCGCTTACCAGACGACGCCCCGCGGCCCGACCGATGTCTTCGTCGCCAAGCTCGACCCGGCGGGTTCGGCCCTCTCCTACCTCACCTACCTCGGCGGTACGGGCCTCGTCGGCATCGACGGCCTCAGCGACCGCGGCCAAAGCATCGCGGTGGACGCGTCCGGCAACGCCTACGTCACGGGCAGCACTGAGACGAACGACTTCCCCGTCACGCCCGGCGCCTTCCAGCCCGCGATGGGAGGCGCCATCGACGGCTTCGTCACGAAGCTCAACCCGACGGGCTCCGCCCTCGTCTACTCAAGCTACCTCGGCGGCGGCAGCACGGAGTATGGCCGCGGCGTCGCGCTCGACGCCGCGGGCTCGGCTTACGTGACGGGCGGCACCAACTCGACCGACTTCCCCGTCAGGAACGCGTTGCAGCCGGCGAAGAAGGGCAACGGCGAAGACTTCTTCCTGACGAAGGTCGCGCCCGACGGCAAGTCGCTCGAATACTCGACCTACCTCGGCGGCACCGACTACGAGTCCGGCTTCGACGCGCACGTCGCGGTGGACGCGGCCGGAGCGGCGTACCTCGCCGGCACGTCCTACTCGCGCGACTACCCCGTCACGGCGGGCGCGTACCAGACGACGCCGAAGTCGCCCGACGGGTCCTTCTCCACGGAAGTGGTCGTGTCGAAGGTCGCCCCCGGCGGCGGCTCGCTCGTCTACTCGACCTACCTCGGCGGCACGCGCAGCGAGATCGCGTCCGGCATCGCGCTCGACGCCGCGGGTCAGGCACACGTCACAGGCTTCACGGACGCGGAAGACTTTCCCACGCAGAACGCGCTCCACCCGACCGCGCGCAACCCGCTCGGCAACGGCTTCCTCGCGAAGCTGAACGCGGCGGGCGCCGCGCTCGTCTACTCGACCTACCTGAGCGGCACGCCGCGCAGCGTTTGCCGTTCGAGCATCATCTTCGAGCCCTTCTTCTGCGGCGGCGAGTTTGCGACGGCCGTCGCGACCGACGCGGCCGGCAACGCTTACGTCACGGGCAGCACCCATTCCGAGGACTTCCCCGCCCCGGCCGACCCCGTACAGTCGAGCCCGAACGGCCCCGCGGACGCCTACGTCATCAAACTCGACCCCGCGGGAGAGTCGCTCTACGCGACGCGCCTCGGCGGCAGTTCCTACGACGAAGGCGCGGACATCCACGCCGACTCCGACGGCGCCGTCTACCTGCTCGGCTACACCTCTTCGGACGACTTCCCCACGGTCAACGCGTACCGCGCCGTGCAGGCGCCGGGGTTCGACTTCTTCTTCGGCACCTTCATCTCGAAGCTCTCCGAGTCGGCCGTCCCCGCCCAGACGAGCCGCGTCCACTTCGACTCTCCGACCTACTCGGTCGGCGAGGCCGGCCGCCTCGTGCAGGTGGGCGTGACGCGCGCGGGCGACCTCTCGCGGGAGGTCTCGGTCGATTACTCGACGAGTTCCGAGAACACGGCCTCCGAGCGCTCCGACTACACGACGGCGCGCGGCACGCTGCTCTTCGCGCCGGGCGAGGTGACGAAGAGTTTTAACGTCTTCGTCACCGACGACCGCACGGTCGAGGGCGACGAGGCGCTCACGCTCTCGCTCCACGACCTGCGCGGCGCGGCCGTGCTCGACGCGCCCGCCTCCGCGCGGCTCAACATCATCGACGACGACCAACAGTCGGCCACGTCGAACCCCATCGACGGCTCCGAGTTCTTCGTCCGCCAGCACTACCTCGACTTCCTCGGGCGCGAGCCCGACGCCGCGGGCTTACAGTTCTGGACGGGCGAGATCGAGTCGTGCGGCGCGGACGCGCAGTGCCGCGAGGTGAAGCGCATCAACGTCTCGGCCGCCTTCTTCCTCTCCATCGAGTTTCAGGAGACGGGGTTCCTCGTCGAGCGTCTCTACAGCCTCGCGTTCGAGCAGAGGGTTCGCTACCGCAACTTCGTCCAGGAGTCGCGCGAGTTGGGCGAGGGCGTGATCGTCGGGCAGGGCAACTGGCGGCAAAGGCTCGACGCCAACCGGCGCGCGTTCGCCGAGGAGTTCACCGCGCGCGCAGACTTCCGCGCCGAGTTCCCCGCGAGCCTCGGCGCGGCGCAGTACGTCGAGCGCCTGAACGCGAGGGCCTCGGGCGCGCTCTCCACCTCCGAGTTCGCCGCGCTCGTCGCGGGGCTCGAAGCGGGGGCGGAGACGCGCGGCAGCGTCCTCCTCAAGGTCGCCGACGACGAGGACTTCCGCCGCCGCGAGTTCGCGCCGGCCTTCGTCCTCATGCAGTACCTCGGCTACCTGCGGCGCGACCCGGACGAGACGGGCTACGAGTTCTGGCTCTCGAAGCTCAACCAGTTCGGCGGCGACTTCGCCCGCGCCGAGATGGTCAAAGCCTTCCTCGACTCCGACGAGTACCGCCGACGCTTCCTTGAACCGCAGAAGGATGTCGCCTTCGGCACGCCCTTCACGCTCGGCTTACGCGAGACGGCCGTCGTCCAGCCCGACAAGCTGCGCATCACTATTATCGACGTGGGCTTCGACTCGCGCTGCCCGCGCGACGTGCAGTGCAACCGCGCCGGCTCGATCTCCATCCTCCTCGACGCCTCCAGGCCCGGCGGCGAGAGCGCCCGCATCGTCCTCTCCATCCCCGGCCAGGCCCCCCGACCCTCACCCGACAACACGCCCGTCAACGCGCTCGGCTACACCTTCCGCCTCCTCCAGGCCGACCCCGAGCCTCCCTACCCCAACCCCGTTCCGCCCTTCCGGGCGCTCCTCCGTGTGGACAAGAACTGAAGCGCGCGCGGCGATGGACTTGAGCTGGAACCCGACGAGGATGAAGGCGAGCACGTTGAGGACGAAGACCGCGACCACCCACACCGCGTACGAAGGGATGCGTATGCGCGCGGGGGTGAGTTCCGGCGCGCGCCGCGCCGCCGCCATCGCGAAGACGACCATCGTGATGATGCCCGAGAGGTGGAGTTGTTCGGCGAGTATCCAGACGCCGAACGTGCCACAGAACTGCACGACGACCGCGGTCGCCACGTCTCTGATGCGCGCGTTCACCGCGAGCGTGACGCGCGCGAGCACCAGCCCGAGGACGACGCTCCCCACGGTGACCACGAGCAGGGTCGGCAGCACGCTCCACCCCGAGTTGTGAGGAATGGCCGGGGTCTGCGTAGCCGTCTGCGGGCGCTCTCTTAATCATACCTCAGGGCGATCAGCGGGTTGACGCGCGCCGCTCTGCGCGCGGGGATGTAGCAGGCCACCAGCGCCACGGCCGTAAAAAATATCAAGGTGCAGGCGAAGGTCCACGGGTCGTTGGCGCCCACGCCGTAGAGCAGGCCCGACATCAAACGCGTGAGTGCGAGCGCGGCCGCGACCCCGATCACCATGCCTGTTAAAGTCAGGGCCATCCCCTGCCATGTGACGAGCTTCAACACGCTCCCGGCCTGCGCCCCCAGCGCCATGCGGATGCCTATCTCGCGCGTGCTCTGCGCCACCGTGTAGCTCAACACGCCGTAGATGCCCACCGCCGCCAGCAGAACCCCCAGCGCGGCGAACGAGCCGAGGAGCAGCATGTTGAAGCGCTGCGAGGAGATGGAGCGGGCGGCAATCTCCTCCATCGTGGAGATGCGCGAGAGCGGCAGCGCCGAGTCCAGCTCGGCGATCTGTTGCTTGACCGCCGCCGTGAGCGTCGTCGGCTCGACCGTCGTCCGCACCACGAAGTTGGTCGAGGTGAACGTGCGGACGTTCCCCAGCAGCTTGTCCGACGCCTGCCGGACCGGCACGAAGACCATCGGCGGCGCGGGGCGGTCGAGCCCCTGCTGTTTGATGTCGGCGACCACGCCCACCACCTGCCGGACGGGCTCGTCCAGACCGCGCCCGACGGAGAACTGCTGCGCCGTCACGTCCCGCCCTTCAGAGAACCGCCGCGCGAAGGCTTCGTTGACGACGGCGACGGGCGGCCCCGCCCTCTCGTCGCCCTCGAAGGCGCGCCCCTGCCGCACGTCTATCTTCATCACGCGGAAGTAGTCGGACGAGACTAGGCGGAACTGCACGCTCTGCGCCTCGTCCGGTTTTCCGGGGAAGTAGATCGCCGTGTTGTACTGCCAGTCGAGCGGCAGCTTGTTCGTGATCGCCGCCGCCTCGACGCCGGGCAGGCGGCCGATGCGCTCCAACGCGTCGCGGT
The DNA here is from genome assembly GCA_963726735.1 of uncultured Acidobacteriota bacterium. GTDB lineage: Bacteria > Acidobacteriota > Blastocatellia > Pyrinomonadales > Pyrinomonadaceae > QHXN01. Next base: position 2,202,644 of record CAVSDM010000007.1, on the reverse strand, counting down.
AAAAAGCCGCGGCCTCGGCCGACGTGTCGTAGCGCTCGCCGTTCAGGTCAACCTGGAACGTGAGGACGTTGCGCGGGTCGAACCCGGGCGTGACGCTCAGCAGGTTGGTGAACGTGCGTATCAGCAGCCCCGCGCCGATCAGCAGCACGAGCGACAGCGCCACCTCGGCCACGACCAGCGCGCCGCGCAGACGGCCGCGCGCCGACGCGCCCTTGCCGGAGTTCTCCTTCAACGACGCGTTAACGTCCACCCTGCGCGCCTGCCACGCGGGGGCCGTCCCGAACAGCAGCCCCGTCGCCACCGACGCGGCGAGAGTGAAGGCCAGCACGCGCCAGTCCACGCCGACCTCTGCGAACCGCGGCAGCAGGCCCGCAGGCGCCACGGCCGTCAGCAGCCCCGTCATCCACACGGCCAGCAACAGCCCGGCCCCGCCCCCTGCGAGCGCCAGCAACAGCCCTTCCGTGAGCAACTGCCGCACGATTCGCCCGCCGGCCGCGCCCAGGGCCATCCTCAACGCGATCTCGCGCCGCCGCGCCGCCGCGCGCGCGAGTTGCAGGTTGGCGACGTTGGCGCACGCTATCAGCAGAAGGAACGTGACCGCCCCGAACACGACCCACAGGTATTTGGCCACGCCCTCCGTGAAGAGTTCCTGATACGGCTTGACGCCGACCGACTCGCCCTCCGACATGTGGCGCGGGAAGGCGGCGCGGTAGCGCTCTGCAATCTCCTTCAACTCGGCCTGCGCCTGCTCCAGACTGACGCCCGGCTTGAGGCGGCCGACCACCTCCGCGTTCGGGTCAACGTTGACGCCCTCCCGCGCCCGCATCGGCACAAACAAATCGGCACCCGACGCGAACCTGAACTGCGGCGGCATGACCCCGACCACGGTCGCCGGCTGCCCGTTGAGCGTGACGGTCTTTCCGATCAGACTCGCGTCACCGCCGAAGCTCCGCCGCCACAGCCCGTCGCTCAGAATCACGACGCGGGCGCCGCCCGGCGTGTCATCCTCGCGCGTGAAGGCGCGCCCCAGCGCCGGGTAGACGCCCAGCGCACGGAAGAGGTCTTCGGAGACGCGCATGCCGCGCACGTACTCCGCCTCGCTCCCGCCGGCCAGATTGCCCCCGGCGCCGCCGAAACCCGAGTAGCACGCCAGGGCCTCGAACGAACGGCTCTGCTCTCGCCAGAAGAGAAACTTCGGCTCCCCCGAAGCCGCGAGGCCGTTGCGGTACTGCTGGCCGACGTAAACGAGCCGGTCGGCTTCCGGGTACGGCAGCGGCCGCAGCAGGACCGCACTGATGACGCTGAAGATCGAAGTCGTCGCGCCGATCCCCAACGCCAGCGTCAGCACAGCGACCAGCGTGAACCCGCGGCTCTTCCGCAGCGCGCGCGCGCCGTAGCGGCAGTCCCGCCAGAAGGTCTCGAGCCACCGCCCGCCGCGGACCTCGTACCCGCGCTCCTTCATCCGCGCGAGCCCGCCGAAGCGCCGCTCGGCCTCCCGCCGCGCCTCGTCGGGTGCCATGCCGCGCCGCGCGTTCTCCTCCGCCCGCATCTCGAGGTGGAAACGCATCTCCTCGTCGATCTCCTCGTGAATGGACTCGGAGCGCAGCAACGCGCGCACGCGCCGGTAGAGACCCTTCAACCACATAACCCTAACCCTTCTCCCCTTCAAGCCGTCCGCATGACCTTCCCGACCGCCAGCACCAGCCGGCGCCAGTTCTCCTCCTCGACGCCGAGCTGCCTGCGCCCCGCGGCCGTGAGCTGGTAGAAGCGTGCGCGCCGGTTGTTGTCGGACGTGCCCCACTCGGAGTCGATCCAGCCGCGCTCTTCGAGCCGGTAGAGGGCCGGGTAGAGCGACCCCTCCTCGACCTTCAGCATCTCCTCGGCCAACTGCCCGATGCGCTGGCCCACTCCGTAGCCGTGCAGCGCCCCGGCGGAGAGCGCCTTCAGGATCAGCATGTCGAGCGTTCCTTGCAGCAAATCCGTCTTCTGTTTAGCCATTCGTTCTCCCTAGATTGGCTAGGGAGAATAAGGCTCGCTCCCTAGATTGTCAAGGGAGGATTCAGGCTACGTGTGAAATGCATCTGGCTGGGACGGGAGTTGAATTACGCGGTCGTGATTAAGGTAGGGCGTGGAGGGTTTGAACCGTATGTTGCCCCCAACGGAAAACGGCCACTCTTTCGAGTGACCGTAAACCGTTGGGACTAACAATCGGGGCGAGAGGATTCGAACCTCCGACCTCTCGGTCCCGAACCGAGCGCTCTACCAGGCTGAGCCACGCCCCGTCGAAGATTGCAGAAGCATTCTAAGTGCCGGTGGGCGTTGTGTCAAACACTGCACGTCGCCGGTCCCGTCGCGCAGGCGCGCCTTCTTCTCGCGGCGCGACTTGAGATACTCGTAGAGCGGGGGGGTGAGCGACAGCAGAACGACGATGATGACGACCCACTCGATGTGGTCTTCGAGCTTGATGCCGAAGGCGCGCTCGACGAACGTGCCGAGGAAGTAGCCCGCGAGGATCATGCTGAAGACCCAGGCGAAGCCGCCGATGACGTTGAAGGCGAGGAACTGCCGGTAGGGCATCTGCGCGGCGCCCGCCACGATGGGCGCGAAGGTGCGGACGATGGGCACGAAGCGCGCGATGATGATGGTCTTGCCGCCGTACTTCTCGTAGAACTCGTGCGCCTTCTGCAAGTGGCTCGGGCGGAAGAAGATCGACTTCTGCCGCGTGAAGAGGCGCGGCCCGAGCGTGCGCCCGGTGTAGTAGCCGACGGCGTCGCCGACGACCGCCGCGACGAAGAGCGTGCCGAGCAGGATGACGACGTTCAGGCGGTCGGGGTGGATGCGCGCGACGAGCCCCGCGACGACGAGCAGCGAGTCGCCCGGCAGGAAGAAGCCGACGGCCAGCCCCGTCTCGGCGAAGACGATGAGGATGAGCCCGGCGTAAGTCAGCAGCAGCCCCTTCGTCGTCAGAAAGTCGATGATGTTCTTCGGGTTGAGAAGCTCTTTGAGCTGGTGCAGAAGTTCGTAGATTGATTCCATGATAATAAGTCAGAGCTGAGCCGTGAAGTTTGAAGTAAAGCGCGTTCACTTGACTTGACGTTCACTTGACCTCCGATCCAGCCGTGGCGGCCGATGAGCGGGACGAAGGCGCAGGCGCCGTGCTCCTCGTGCTGGAAGCCCTCTTCCGTCCGCATCACGCGGACGAGGCGCTGCGACTCGCGCGACTCGCCGACGGGGAGGACGAGGCGGCCGCCGACCTTGAGCTGAGCGAGCAGAGGCTCGGGCACGCGCGGGCCGCCCGCGGCGACGAGGATGCAGTCGTAGGGCGCGTGCGCGCTCCAGCCCATCGTGCCGTCGAAGCACTTGACCGTCGCGTTGTAGATGCCCAGGGAGCGTATGCGCGCCTGCGCCTGGCGCGCGAGGTCGGCGATGCGCTCGATGGCGTAGACCTGGCCGGCGACGCGCGCGAGCACGGCCGTCTGGTAGCCGGAGCCGGCGCCGATCTCCAAGCACGCGGCTCGACTTGTCGGCTTCGAGCAGCTCGGTCATGCGCGCGACGATGTAGGGTTGCGAGATGGTCTGGTTGGCGTCGATGGGGAGCGCGTGGTCGCCGTAGGCGCGGCCCTGCAAAGCCTCGGGGACGAAGAGGTGGCGCGGCACCTCCAACATCGCTTCGAGGACGCGCGGGTCGCGGATGCGGTAGTGTTCGCGCAGGCGCTCGACCATGCGCTGGCGCGGGATGCGGTAGCTCGAAGAGTGCGCGGCCGACCAGTTTGAAGACGAAGAACTCAAAAAATCCTCTTCCCCTGACTCACAGAAAACTCTCAACCGAGCCCCGCCGGCTGGTCCTCTTCCCGGCCCTCGACCGCCTCGGCGCCCATGCGGTTCCAGAGGTCGAGCGCGTCGAGCGCGCTGTGGTTCGTCATGTCGCTGCGCATCGGCGTGACCGAGACGCAGCCCGCCTCGACGGCCGCGTAGTCGGTGCCGTCCTCGGCGCTCGTGCCGTAGTACTCCTCGCCGATCCAGTAGTAAGCCTTGCCGCGCGGGTCGATGTGCTCGGTGATGATGGGCCGCGCCTTCTTGATGCCCTGCCGCGTGACGCGCACGCCCGCGATCTCGCCCGGCGGGATGTTGATGTTGAGCAGAGTCCCTTCGGGCAGCCCGCCGGTCAGGACTTTGCGCGCGGCCGTGACGGCGAAGCGCGCGGCCTGCGTGAAGTCGAAGTTCTCGCGCGCGACGAGGCTGAAGGCGAGCCCCGGCACGCCGAGGATGGTCGCTTCGAGCGCGCCCGCGACCGTGCCCGAGTAGCTGGCGTCGTCGCCGAGGTTGGCGCCGTAGTTGATGCCCGAGCAGCAGAGGTCGGGCAGCTCGTCGGGGCCTAAGATCTGGTTGAGCGCGAGCGTGACGCAGTCGGTCGGCGTGCCGTCCACCGTCCAGTGGCGCTCGTCGATGCGGCGGATGCGCAGCGGGCGCGAGAGCGTCAGGCTGTGCGAGGCGCCGCTCATCTCGGAGGCGGGCGCGACGACGTACACGTCGCCCAGCTCGCGCAGAGCCTCCTCCAACTTCGTGAGGCCGTCGGAATGGATGCCGTCGTCGTTTGTCAGAAGAATGCGAACCATACGATTAAACCGCCAGACATTACACCTTAACGCATTGATTTATTCAAGCGGGCGCGCCCGAAGGAAAAGCCCCGCGGATTTCAACGTCCGCGGGGCTTTCCGGTTTCGAGTGACGAACGGACTTAGGCGTTGGTCGTCTCCTTGCTCTTGCGCGAGAGGCCCTTGATCTGGACGGGCGTGTTCTTCTCCACGTCCGCGCCGAGCTTCTTCTTCAGGACCATCTCCTGGTAGAGCTTGCGCATCGCCGCCGCCTCTTCGGCCGCGGTCTTCGGCCCCTCCATCTGGGGCTTGTTCGGGCGCTGGAGGTCAACTTCGTTCAGGACGAGGCTGACGGGCGCCTCGTGCGAGCTCGACCTCCTTGTTCTTGGCGAAGATTTCGTGGCGGCCGTGCTCCTTGTACCACTGCGCGACGGTCGCGTTCTGGTGCATCTGCTCGATGATGTTGCGCCAGCCGATGCCCGTGTTGTAGGCGCAGAAGGAGATCTCGCCCTCCTGCGTGCCGTACGGGATGATGCACATCTCGGTGCGGCGGAAGTCGTAGTTGAACAAGTCCTGGAACCACATGCCCGCGATGAAGAGGAAGTTCCAGCGGTCGGCGCGGCGCGCCTCGATGTCCTTCGCCGAGCGCTTGCCGTCCACGCGGCCGTAGGACTTGCCCGTCAGGCCGAACGACTTGTCGAACTTCTTGAACAGCTCGTAGAGCGAGAACTGCGAGGGCGCCTTGTACGGGTTGTAGTGCTTGAGCAGCGTCAGGCCCATCAGCAGGTTCGAGATCCACTTGCCGCGGCCGGCGTCGGTGATGCGCCGTCATGTCGTGGACGAGGCCGGGGATGTTCAGGAACTCGGGGACGGGAGCCATCTCCTTCGTCTCCTTGTCGATCATCACGGCCGTGCCGACGCCGCAGTTCGGGTGGCAGCCGCAGGAGACCTGGCCCCACTCGGCGTCCGGCCCGTGCGCGAGGTCGGCGAAGTCGGCGAACGCGCCCATCAGCGAGAGCGGGAACCAGTCGCGCGTCGGCTCCGTGATGCCGACCTGATCCTTCACGTCCTGCGCGAGGTGCGAGAGCGTGTAGCGCTGCTGCATGCGGCGCTCGTCCGTGATCTCCTCGTCGCGGCCGGTGAACGAGACGGGCTGGAACGAGAGGAAGGCGATCTTCTTCGGGTTGTCGAGCGCGAAGCGGATGACCGAGCCGACCTGATCGTTGTTGATGCCGTTGACGAGCGTGATGACGAGGATGATCTCGACGCCCGCCTCGTGCAGGTTGTCGATGGCGCGCAGCTTCACGTCGAAGAGGTTGCCGACCTGGCGGTGCGAGTTGGCGTCGTTGCCGATGCCGTCGAACTGGAGGTAGGCGTAGCGCAGGCCCGCCTCGGCGGCCTCCCGACAGAACTCCTTCGACTTGGCGAACTCGATGCCGTTGGTCGCGCACTGGACGGAGTTGTAGCCGACCTTGCGCGAGTAGCGGATGGCGTCGATGAAGTGCGGCGAGATGCGTCGGCTCGCCGCCCGAGAACTGCACCGACATCTGGCGGCGCGGCTTGATCGAGATGGCCTTGTCGAGAATGTCCTTGACCTCGTCGAAGCGAAAGCTCGTGGACGAAGCCGACCTGGTTGGCGTCCATGAAGCACGGGTCGCACATCATGTTGCAGCGGTTCGTCAGGTCGATGGTCAAGCACCGAGCCGCGGCCGTACTTGATGGACGAAGAGCCGTGGTTGTGGAGCCCCTCGTCGTTGTGCGCCTGGATGTCGCGGCCGGGGAACATCGCCTCGATGTGCTTGAGGAACTTCGAGTCGATGGCCATGATGTCCTCGAAGTGGCCGTGGATGGGGCAGTCCTTGACCATCCAGATCTGGCCGTCGCGCTCGATGATCTGCGCCTTGATCTCGCCGACCTTCTCCTGGACGAGGATGGACGGGTCAATCGTCGGGCGCGTTCAGAATCTTGTTGCGCGCCTCGATGACGCACTTCGGGCACAGAGCTGTCGGTGGTGCGGGGGAAGCCGAGCGGCGGCTTCGACTTCTGCCAGGACTTGAGCAGCGGCTTGTCCGACCACTTCGGGCGTAAACGACTCGTTCGGCCTGTACTGGTTGAAAAACTGGATTGTGTTGAAGAGGCCGCCCGCGACGGTCGCCAGTGCCTTCTCTGCGTGCTTAATCGGTTTCATCTTCGTCCCTTCATCTCAACTTGCGCGGGCCGTGCTGCGATGGCAGACCGCGGTCTATTATTACTGAAGGCGCCGGTCTCAAAGGTCTTCGGAAAGCTTCGACCCGGCACCTCGGGGAAAGCCAAAACCTCTCCTGTGTATCTTACCGCCGGCCAGACGTGGACCGGCAGCACAGGCTTCAGCAATGCCCATGCCAGCGAGGAGAGATTTGCCTAAGTGAAGAAATAACAGGGGAAAATCGTCAATCGCCGCTTCTTCAGTCCCGGACGCAAGAGAGGTTTCTCGAGTCAAAGAGGCTCAACGCCCTGCCTTCGTCGAGCAGTGTAGACTAATGACACACGAGACGCAAGGTAGCCGGAAGGTGGCGGCTTTTTTGACTCGCGAGGGTGAGAAAGTTTAGGAATTCCGGCCGTTTTCCTTGATAATCTGCATGACCTCGCCGAAGAGCGCGCCGTTGGTCGCCACGGCGTTCCCCGAATGAATCGTCCGCTGCCCCTGCCAGTCCGTGAAGGTCCCGCCCGCCTCCTCCAGCACCGGCAGGAGCGCCGCGCAGTCCCAGACGTTCATCGCCGGGTCGAGCATCACGTCCGCACGCCCCGTGGCGACGAGGACGTAGCCGTAGCAGTCGCCCCACGTCCGGCGCTGTGCCGCGCGGCGCTGCAACTCGTCGCCCGCCGCGCCGAAGCCGTGGCGCGCGCACGAGCCGAAGTCGGTCGAGAGCAGCAACGCGTCTTCGAGTCTGCTCGGTCTGCGAGACGCGCGCCGGCTCGCCGTTCCAGAAGCACCCGAGCCCGCGCGCGGCGTAGACCATCTCGCCGAGCGCCGGGATGTTGATGATGCCGACCGCGGGGTCGCCGTCCACCTCGACGCCGAGCAGGACGCCGTAGAAGGGGACGCCGTGGACGAAGGAGTAGGTGCCGTCGATGGGGTCGATGATCCAGCGCCGGCCGGTCGAGCCGCCGCTCTCGCCGCCCTCCTCGCCGACGATGGCGTCCCCCGGAAAGCGTCTTAAGATTTCGCGGCGCAGGAACTCTTCGGCCTCAACGTCGGCCTGCGTGACGAAGTTGTCCTTGCCCTTCAGGCGCGTCTCGAACTCCCGCCGGAAATATTTGAGAGTTATCTCGCCCGCCTCGCGCGCCGCTTCGACGCCGAAATCGAGCAGCTCTTTCAACCCGGCCTCACTCATTCGACTTCCCTCCCCCGCGCCTGCGCGCGAGTTCCCCGGCGAGCGCTTCGAGCGTCAGCCCGCGCTCGACCAACAGAACCAACGAGGTGATAGACGAGGTCGGCCGTCTCGGCCGTCAGCGCGCCGGCGTCCTCGTCCTTCGCGGCGATGATGGTCTCGGCCGCCTCCTCGCCCACCTTCTTCAGAATCTTGTTCAGCCCCTTCTCGAAGAGGTACGTCGTGTAAGAGCCCTCGGGCATCTCCCGCCGCCGCGCCGCGACGACGCCGTAAAGCTCTTCGAGCACGTCGCCGATTCCGGCAGCGCTTTTCTCGACTTCATCACCATCGAAACACGAGACCGCGCCGGTGTGGCAGGCGGGGCCGCGCGGCTCGACGAGCACGACGAGGGCGTCCGAGTCGCAGTCGAGGCGCACTTCGACGACGCGCTGCGTGTTGCCCGAGGTCGCGCCCTTGTGCCAAAGCTCGGAGCGCGAGCGCGACCAGAACCACGTCTCGCCCTTCGGCGAGCGTCCGCCGCAGGCTCTCCTCGTTCATGTACGCGAGCGTCAGGACCTCGCGCGTCCTCGCGTCCTGCACGATGGCGGGGACGAGGCCCCGTTCGTCGAACCGAACGTCCTCCGGTCTCACTGTCATCTCACCACGACTCCCCTCTCGCGCAGGTAAGACTTGACCTCCCCGATCTGAAACTCGCCGAAGTGGAAGAGCGAGGCGGCGAGCACCGCGCTCGCGCCGCCCGCGGTCAGCGCCTCGTAGAAATGTTCGAGCCGCCCCGCGCCGCCCGACGCGATGACGGGGATGGAGACGGCGTCCGCGACCGCGCGCGTCAGCCCGATGTCGTAGCCGTCGCGCGTCCCGTCCCTGTCCATGCTCGTCAGAAGAATTTCGCCCGCGCCTAAGCTCTCCGCGCGCGCGGCCCACTCGACCGCGTCCCAGCCGATGTTCTTACGCCCGCCGTGCGTGTAAACGTCCCAGCCCGCCGCCCTCCTTCCGGCGACGCGCGTCGATGGCGACGACCATGCACTGGCTGCCGAAGACGTTCGCGCCTTCGGTTATTAACTCCGGTCTTTCGACGGCGGCCGTGTTGAGCGAGACCTTGTCGGCGCCCGCGCGCAGCACGGCGCGCACGTCCTCGATGGAGCCCAGGCCGCCGCCGACGCAGAGCGGGATGAAGACCTCGTCGGCCACGCGTCGGACGAGGCCGGCGACGATGGCGCGCTTGTCGGAGGAGGCGGTGATGTCGAGGAACGTCAGCTCGTCCGCGCCTTCGAGGTCGTAGCGCTTCCCCTGCTCCACCGGGTCGCCCGCGTCCACGAGCGACACGAAGCGTATGCCCTTCACGACGCGCCCCGCGTCCACGTCGAGGCACGGGATGATGCGTTTAGCCAGCATAGGATCTCAGCAAAGTTCTTCAGCAGGCGCAGCCCCGCGGCCTGACTCTTCTCGGGGTGGAACTGCACGCCGCAGACGTTGCCGCGCGCGACGACCGATGGATACGTGAGGCCGTATTCGGTCTCGCCCACGACCGACGCCTCGTCGCCCGCCTCGCAGAAGAAGGAGTGGACGAAGTAGAAGAACGTCTTGTCACTTATCCCTTCGGAGAGCGCGTGTACGCCCTTCCACCCGACCTGATTCCAGCCGACCTGCGGCACGCGCAGGCCCTCGGGGAAGCGGCGCACGCGGCCGCGCAGAAGGCCGAGTCCGCGTGTCGGGCCGAACTCCTCCGACTCCTCGAAGAGCATCTGCATGCCGACGCAGACGCCGAGCAGCGGCGTCCCCTCTCCGACGCGCTCGCGCACCAGACGGTCGAAGCCGCGCTCCGCCAGCGCCTCCACGCACGCGCGGAACGCGCCGACGCCGGGGAGCACGAGCTTGTCGGCCGCACGCAGCACCTCTTCGTCGGCGCTGACGACCGCCTCCACGCCGCCCGCGTGGAAAGCCTTCTCCACCGAGCGCAGGTTGCCGACGCCGTAGTCGATGATCGCGATGCTCACAGAGTGCCCTTCGTGCTCGGAACGCCCGTCACGCGCGGGTCGCGCTCGACCGCCTTGCGCAGCGCGCGCGCCGTCGCCTTGAAGGTGCCTTCGAGGATGTGGTGCGTGTTGCGCCCGCGCAGGCAGTCGATGTGCAGGTTGCAGCGCGCGGCCTCGGCGAGCGAGCGCCAGAAGTGCTCGGCCAGCTCGACCGAGAAGTTGCCGATGGTCTGCCGCCGCGTCTCGACCGCGTAGACGAGATAGAAGCGGCCCGACAGGTCGATCACGGAGCGACACAGCGCCTCGTCCATCGGCACGGTCGCCTCGCCGTAGCGGCCGATGCCCGCCTTGTCGCCGAGCGCTTCGGAGAGCGCCTGACCCAGACGTGATCGCCACGTCCTCGACCGAGTGGTGGTCGTCGATGTGCAGGTCGCCGCGGCACTCGACTTCGAGGTCGAAGAGGCCGTGGCGGGCGAACAGCTCCAGCATGTGGTCGAGGAACGCGACGCCGGTCGAGACCTGCGAACGCCCCGTCCCGTCGAGCACGAGGCGGACGCGCACGTCCGTCTCCTTCGTCCTGCGCCGCACCTCCGCCTCGCGGACGTTCGTCTGTAGTTCGGTCGTCATCAGTCCCTCTTCCCTCCGTCGAAGATGTCGCGTAAGCCTTCGAGCAGGCGGTCGTCCTCGGCCGGCGTGCCGACGCTGACGCGGAAGTAGTCTTTAAGCATCGGGTAGCCGCTCACGTCGCGGATGAGCACGCCGAAGCGTTCGAGCAGCTCGTCGTAGACGCGCCGCGGCTCGATTGCGGAACGAACCACCATGAAGTTCGCGCACGAGCGGACCGGCGCGAGCCCTTCGATGTGCTGAAGCTCCGTGTAAAGACGTTCGCGCTCCGCGACGACGCGCTCGACCGTCGGCCGCAGCTCCGACTCGTACAGCTCGACGGCGACCTCGGCCGCCGTCTGCGAGAAGAGGTTGAGGTTGTATGGCAGCACGGCCTTCGAGACCTCGCGCGCGAGTTCGGGCGCGGCCAGGAGGTAGCCGACGCGCAGCCCCGCGAGCGCCATCGCCTTCGAGAAGGTGCGGAAGACGGCGAGGTTCTTGTGCCGTTCGAGCAGCGGCGCGACCGTGCGCCCCGAGAACTCGAAGTACGCTTCGTCGATGACGACGATGCCGCCGGTCGTCTTCAACAACTCTTCGAGCGCGTCATCCTCGATGCGGCAACCCGTCGGGTTGTTCGGCGAGCAGAGGATAGTCACGTCGGGTCGCTCGCGCTCGATGGTCCCGCGCAATGCGGGCAGGTCGAACCCGAGTTCGTCGTTGAGAGGGACGCTCAACACCTCCCCGCCGAGCACGGTCGTAACCTGTCGGTAGAGCGCGAAGGTCGGCTCCGAGATGAGCACGCGCCTCCCCTCGCCGACCGTCACCATCAACGTCGCCTGAATCAGTTCGTTCGAGCCGTTGCCCGCGACGACGCCGTCCGCGCGCCAGCCCGCGAACGCGGCGAGCTTCTCGTGCAGCGAGGCCGGCACGAAGTCCGGGTAACGGGCCCACGCGCGCCCCTCCAAACGCCGCAGCGTCTCGCGCCTGACGGCCTCGGGCGCGCCCCACGGGTTCTCGTTCTGGTTGAGCTTCACCGCGCCGCGGTCGGGCTTCAGAGTGTAAGCCTTCAACTCGCGGACGCGCGGCTTGATCTTGTCGAGCGGGTTCGCCATCTGCCTCTTCTTCAATCCTTCAATCTAATCAACGCCGAACGCGCGTGCGCGTCCAGTCCTTCCGCTTCGGCGAGCGCGGCGATGAGGGGCGCGGTCTCGCGGAGTTCCTCGCGCGTGTAGCGGATGACGCTCGTGCGGCGTTGGAAGTTGTGGACGCCGAGCGCGGAGGAGAAGCGCGCGGCGCCGCCGGTGGGGAGCACGTGGTTCGGGCCGGCGAAGTAGTCGCCGACGGCCTCGGGCGTGTGCTCGCCGTAGAAGATGGCGCCGGCGTGGCGGACGCGCGCGGCCGCGGCGTCGGGGTCGCGCGTCATGATTTCCAGATGCTCGGGCGCCAGCTCGTTGACGATCTCGCAAGCCTCTTCGAGCGTGTTGACGACGAAGACGGCGCCGAAGTCTGCGAGCGCGCGTCGAACGATAGTCTTGCGCGGGAGCGTCTCGGCCTGACGCGCGACCTCGGCGGCGACGCGTTCGGCGAGGTTGAGATTGGTCGTGACCAGAATCGCGGAGGCGTCTTCGCCGTGCTCGGCCTGCGCGAGCAGGTCGGCGGCGATGAAGTCGGCGCGCGCCGTCTCGTCGGCGAGCACGACGACTTCGGAAGGGCCCGCGACCGAGTCGATGCCGACCGCGCCGTAGACGAGACGCTTGGCGGCGGCGACGAACTTGTTGCCCGGCCCCGTGATGACATCGACGCGCGGGATCGTCTCGGTGCCGTAGGCGAGCGCGGCGACGGCGTGAGCGCCGCCGACCTGATAGACCTCCGTCACGCCCAGCTCAAGCAGCGTCGCGGCCACGGCGGGCGTGTCCGAGAGCGTGCGCGGCGGCGTGACGACGGCGATGCGCGCGACGCCCGCGACCTGCGCGGGCACGACGTTCATCACGACCGAAGACGGGTAACTCGCCGTCCCGCCCGGCACGTAGAGGCCGGCCGCCTCGACCGGCGTGACGCGCTGCCCGAGCCGCACGCCGCGCGATGCCTCGAACTCCCAACTCGCGACCGGCTCGCGCTCGTGGAAGGCGCGGACGTTGCGGATGCTCGCGCGCACGGCTTCGAGCACGCGAGCGCCGCAGCGCGCGGCCGACTCGCGCAGCGCGGACTCTTCGACGCGCAGCTCCGAGGGGCGCAGGCGCACGCCGTCGAAGCGTAAGGCGTATTCGACGAGCGCCGCGTCTCCGCGCAGGCGCACGTCTTCGACGATCTCTGCGACGACCGCCGTCAGCTCCACGTCGCCCGAGACGCTGCGCGCGCGGATGGCGGCGAGTCTTTCGCGAACGACGTTCGATGTCGGTGACGACCTCTATCAACCCTTTGCCCCTCCCTCCGCGACGGCGCGGCTCAGCTCGCTTATCAACTTACCGACGGCCCCGGACTTCAACTGGTAACTGGCGCGGTTGACGACGAGGCGGCCGGTCGATTCGGTGATCGTCTCGACCACGGCCAGGCCGTTCTCCGCGAGCGTGCGCCCGGTCTCCACCAGGTCAACGATGCAGTCGGAGAGGCCGAGCACCGGCGCGAGTTCGACCGAGCCCGACAGCTCGATGATTTCGACGGGCACGCCGCGCGCGCCGAAGTGTGCGGAGGCGACGCGCGGGTACTTGGTCGCGACGTGGAGCACGCCCGCGCGCGATGCTTCGTCGCCCTGCGCGCGCGGCGACCGCGATGAGGCAGCGGTTGATGCGCAGGTCGAGCGGCTGCAACACGTCGGCCTCGGCTTCGAGCAGCACGTCGCGACCGACGACGCCGCAGTCGGCGATGCCGTGCTCGACGTAGACGGGCACGTCCGAAGGCTTCACGAAGACGAAGCGGTAGGCGCCCGACTCGTCCTCGACGGCGAGGCGGCGCGACGCCAGTGCCTCCGCGCTCACGCGCACGCCCGCGCGCGCCAGCAGCGCCAGCGCGTCCTGCTGCATCCTCCCTTTAGCAATCGCAATCGTCAGCATGGTCATTCGGATTGGGTCGCCGGTCATCTCTTAATTGAATCAATGAACCGATGAATAAATCGTTCAATCCATCTTAATTCGCTCGCCGCGCGCTCGACGGCGCGCGCTTCGCGGAAGCGTTCGGTCACGTCGGAGCCTTCGACGGCGGCGGGCTGCGTCGGCGCCGTTCTGCGTCTCGAAGTCGCGGCTGGCGAGGATGTCCGTCAGCGCGTCGAGGTCGAGGACGAAGCCGACGGCGGGCTCGCGGCGGCCGAAGTTGGCCGTCAGGTCGTCGTAGCGCCCGCCGCCGCCGACGCGCGCGCCCGCGCCCTCGACGTAAATTTTGAAGACGAGCCCCGTGTAGTAGTCGAGCCCCGACACGTCCGACAGATCGACCGAGAAGCTTTCGCCCAGCCCCAACGTCTCGACCGCGCGACAGGAGCTTTTCCAGCTCGTCGAGCGCGGCGCGCGAGCGCTCGTTCGAGAGGATGTCGCGCGCGCCCGCGGGTAGCGCCCGCCCGCCGTTGAGGCGCGCGAGCCGCGCCGCGCGCTCGGCCGTCGCGTCGGAGCGGCCCAACGTCTTGAGGAACTCGCCGAGGGCGTCGGCGTCGCGCGCGTCAACCAGTTGCCGCATCTGCTCGCGCGCCTCCGCGGAGAGGCCGAGCTGTTCGGCGACGCCGTTGAAGACGCCGACGTGGTTGAGCGTGACGCGGTAAGAGCCGCACAGGTCCAGACGTTCCAGCACTTCGGCGGCGATGGCTAGGACTTCGATGTCCGCGTCGCGCGCGGCCCGACCCGATCAGCTCGCAGCCGAGCTGTCGCCCCTGCCGCCGCCACTCGGCGCGCGAGTGCGGGAGCTGTCGGAAGACCGAGGCGGCGTAGCAGAAGCGCAGAGGCCGCGGCGCGCCCGCGAAGAGCGTCGCCGCGGCGCGCGCGACCGAAGAGGTGATGTCGGGCCGCAGCGCCAGCAGGCGGCCGTCCGTGTCCGCGAAGCGGAAGGCGCGCCGCGCCTCGACGTGCCCCATGCCGCGCTCGAACAGCGCGTAGTAATCGACCGAGGGCGTCGCGATCTCCTCGTAGCCCCAGCCGTCGAAGACCGACATCGCCGCCGTCTCGACCGCGCGGCGCAGACGCGCCTCGCGCCCGAAGTAGTAGCGCATCCCGCCCGGGATTTTTGAAAGTGGCTCCATGAGAAGCTGAACGTCAAAAACGAAAACGCCGCCCGACACCTTTGTGTCGCGTGCGGCGTGTGCTGGTGAAATCTTTCTGCGCCTTACTTCGGTCTTAAAAGAGTCGGCGCTCTACGAATCACCCCACACGCGGCGCGCGCGCATGGCCGTGGTGGCCATGATGGTGGTGCGCTGCGGTGTGGCGGTTAGTGCGTCATGCTTGAAACTGTCTGCCTGCGAGACGCGTCCGTTATAAACGAGCCGGTCGGAGGGTGTCAAACGTTGAGAGCAAGCAGCTGGGGGCAGCGGCTTGCCTACCGCCGACCGCTCTTCCCCGGCGCGTAGTAGCCGACGCGCGTGGAGACTTCGTAGTCGCGCCCCGCCACCTCGACGCGCACGCGGCGGAAGCGGCCGTCGCGCGCGGGCGACGTCGGCGTGTAGTAGAGCGCGTACTGGTGGCGCAGCTCGTCGGCGATCTCGGCGTAGACGCTTTCGAGCGAGCGGAAGCTCTGCGGGCGGTAGAGCCTCCCGCCGGTCGCGCGCGTCAGTCGCGCCGAGATTCTCGCTCGCTCGCGTCGAGCACGCGCAAGCCCTCGCGCAGGTCGCCGATGCGGAGCTGGTTGAAGCGCACGGAGGCGTCGTTGCCGTCAAGCAGGTTGTCCAGCTCGGCCGTCTTGCGCGCGCGCTCGATCTCGGTGTTGGCGATGGCGTAGACGGTCGACCTGCGTCTCCAGCAGCGCGCGCAGCGCCGCGTCGGCGGTGGCCGAGCCGCGGTTGCTGTCGATGCCGTCGCTCAGGACGACGAGCGCGCGGCGCCGCTCGTTCTTCTGGAACTGCTCGCGCGCGGCGAGCAGCAGCGCGTCGTTGAAGCGCGTGAAGACGCCGGTCGAGAGTCGGTTCGAGCGCGCGGCGCAGTTGCAGGCGGCTCTTCGACCAGTCGAGCAGCAGCTCGACGCGGTCGTCGAACTTGACGAGGCAGAAGCGGTCGTCCGTCGAGACGCGCCCGGCGAACTCTTCGGCCGCGCGGCGGAAGTCCTCGAAGCTCTCGGCGACCGACGACGAAGAGTCAACGAGCAGCGCCACGTCCACCGGCACCTGCCGCAGCGAGAGGTCGCTCAAAGGCTGCTCGCGCCCGTCCTCGAAGACCTTGAAGTCGTCCCGCCCGAGTCCCGTCACCAGGCGCCCCTCGGCGTCGCGCACCGTCACCGGCAGCAGCACCTCCGATGCGTTGATGCGGACGACCTCGTCGTCGTCAATCTGCTCCTCGGCCTGCTTCCCCGCCCCTGCGCCCTGCGGCTGTCGCGTCTGTACTTGCGGCGCGGCGATCGGATTCCGCCAGGGAGGCGGCGGGGGCTCGTCGGCCGCGGGCGGAACGTACGGCGCCTATCGCGCCGCTCGGCGCCCTGCGACGAAGTGCCGCGCGGCCGCGTCTGGTTCTGCGTGCGACCCGCGGGCGCGTTCAGGAGCCCGGCGAGCACGGCGCAGACGAGAATTAAACACGGAGACACGGAGACACGGCTTCTTGTCTGACGGCTGTGTCTCTGTGTCTCCGTGTTTAATGAGTTATCGGCGGCTCTCATCTGCTCACTTCTCGGGTCGCGCGGGTTCCTTGGCGTCCTCGCCCATCGCGGCGCGCATGGCGTTGATGACGGGCTCGCCGACGCGGCGCTTGCGCAGCTCGCGCGAGCTTCGCGGGCGAGAGGTCGAACTCGACCGGCGACTGCTCGATGCGGCGGACGATGGTGCCCTCGGAGAAGCCCGCCTCGACCAGCTCGACGACCGAGTCGTTCGTCAGCGTCGGCGTGCGTTCGAGCTTCGCCGCGCCGCCCGCCTCGGCCGGCGGCCTGATGATGCGCACCGAAGCGCTGCCCGTCGTCAGCGTGTCCGATGTCGCCGCCGCCGTTCTGGCCGCGCTGAGCGCGTGCGCCCGCTCGCGCCGCCCGACGAGCCGAAGATGTTCACCTCGTTCGGGTCGGAGCCCGTGGCGCCCGGCGAGCCCTGCCGACCGCTCTCGCGCCCGAAGCCGCCCGAGAGGCATCTCGTCGTCGTCCCACTCCTCGGACGCGAAATCGATCGACTCCGAGCGCGCGAGCATCGCCAGGATGACGCGCTCGGGCACGCCGCCCTTCTTCAGCTCGATCAGGCGGTCGGGCGACAGGTCGAAGCTGACCGGCCGCGCGTTGATGATGGCGATGACGCGTCTTCTCCTTGAACCCCGCGCGGACGAGCTTCACGACCGAAGCGTTCGTCAGCGTCGTCCGCGCCGGCTCGGCCCCTGCGCCCGCGCCGTCGAGGCCGCGGCGACGAAGACCAACACGAAACTCAACAGACAAGTCTTCATCCTCAAAACACCTCAGCCACTAGACAGGCGCAACGGGGAGGAACTTCCAGCAGACAGATAGGCAGTAGACAGAGGTCGGTAGGACAGCCGTCTCCCGAACGTTCATGTTTTGACCTCGGCGAACTCCGGCGCCGAACAATCGCGCCCCTTCGACCGCGACGCTACTGACGACTGTCTACTGACTTCCGTCTACTGCTTTCGCCTACTCGCCCTTCGCGTACCGGCCGCCGACCCGCTTCACGTAGTTGCGCGTCTCGCGGAAGGGGGGCACGCGGTAGCCGTAGCGCATGACGTTGCCCTCGCCGGCGTTGTAGCCCGCGAGCACGAGCGAGACGTTGCCCGTTGAAGCGGCGCATCAGCTCCTTGAGGTAGCGCGTGCCGCCCGAGACGTTCTGCGCCGCGTCGTGCGAGTTGCGCACGCCGAAGCGCGCGGCCGTCCCCGGCATCAACTGCATCAGGCCGCGCGCGCCCACCGGGCTCACGGCCTTCGAGCTGAAGTGCGACTCCTGCTCCATCACGCAGAAGATGAGGTAAGGGTCTACGCCGTGGCGCGCGCCGTTCTGGCGGATGATGGCGTCGAGCTTGGCGCTGCCGGTCGTCCAACGGCGCTCGCGCCTCTTCTTCGGCGCGCCGTCGGCCGCGACCTCCTCGGGCTTCGATACGCTCGCGCTCGATGCGGTCGACGCGCGCGCGCTCGATGAAGGTCGAGATGTTGCCGCGCTTGAACCAGACGCCGTCCGCGCCCTCGCTCGCCTCGTCCACCTCCATCTTCGCCCCGCCGACGAGGTAGATCCACACGGCCTGTGACCTCTTCGACCTTCGGCGCGGCGCTCGTTGACAGGCTTGACGACCGACGCCTCGCTCGCCGCCTTCGACCTCCTTCGGCCTTCGCGCGCGCTTCACCACCTCGCGGACGCGCGACTTCTCGACGAGGTTGGTCACGCCGCCGCGCCTGTACCAGACGCCGTGCGCGTCCTCCCAGGCTTCGTCCACCTCCATCGTCGTCCCGTCCGCCAGCCTCAACTGGTCGGCGAGCGTCGGGACGGACACGGACAGAAGGATGACGACGAGCAGCGCGACTTTCATCAATGGCGTCAGCGGCGCCAGCGGCGTCAGCAGTCGTTCAGATTTGGAGCGGGTTTGCATCGGCCAAGTCCCCCGTGTTCTTCCGTGGCTGTTCCTGCGCGCGAAGCCGTGCGAGGCGCCGAAGTAGTTGCGCCAGGCCGCGTCGATGAGGCGGACGGTGACCTCGGGCGGGCGCGCCTCGAAGAGGCAGATGTCGGTCATGCGGTCGAGCAGGTCGCGCGGCTCGCACGCCTTCATCTGCCGGTGTTCGAGCATGTAGTTGTTGAGCAGGTGGTCGATGCACTGCTGCTCGACCCGCATGCCGCGCGTGTAGGCGGCGCGCTTGAAAATCTCGACGTAGGCCGCGGGCGTCGGCGGCTCGACGCGCGCGCGGTAGCCCATGCGGCGCAGGAAGGCTTCGTCCACCAAATCCTTCTCGTCAAGATTGGTCGAGAAGACGACCAACTGCTCGAACGGCACCTCGATCTTCTTGCCCGTGTGGAGCGTCAGGTAATCGACGCGTTTTTCGAGCGGCACGATCCAGCGGTTCAGGAGGTCGTGCGGCTCGACGCGCTGGCGGCCGAAGTCGTCGACGACGAGCGTGCCGCCGTTCGACTTCAACTGGAACGGCGCCTCGTAGAAGCGCGCGGCCTCGCTCCACTGCAAGTCCGCGTCGTCGAGCGTCAGCTCGCCGCCGACGATGACGAGCGGGCGCTCGACCAACACCCAGCGGCGGTCGTAGTCGGTCGGCGTCTCGGTCTCGGGCGCGGGGCGGTGGTTGTGCGTGTCGAAGACGCGGATGATCTGGCCGTCAACCTCGATGGCGTAGGGAATCCAGATGTAGCCGGGCAGTCCCGCGTTGATGCGCTCGGCGACGGCCGTCTTGCCGGTGCCCGCGGGGCCGGTGATGAAGAGCGAGCGGCGCGAGTTGATGACGCAGCCCATCGTCTGGATGAGCGACTCGGGCAGCACGAGGTCGCGGAAGGCCGCGCGCACCGTATCGACCGACGCGGCGCGCGCGGGCACGGCCTGCAAGCGCATCATGTGCGCGTAGTCGCGCAGGGAGACGGGCGCGGGGCCGACGTAGCCGCAGAGGTCGCGCACGCGCGCGACGCGATCCCAGCCGCGGTCGAGCATCGCGTAGCGCGTCGCGCCGACGGCGATCTGCCCCTTCACCTCGATCATCTTCTCGCGCGAGAGGTGGATGAGCATCTCCTCGACGAGCGCGCGCGGCAGCTTCAACTCCTCCGAGATGCTGCGCGTCGTTCGGCTCGGGCATCTGCGCCACGTGCTTGAGCGCGAGGTCGCACAGGAAGCTCGCCGGCACGTCGGCCTCGCGCAACTCCTCCAGGACGGGCGGCCCCATCGATCTCGATCTCGACGCGCGTCAGGATTCCGGTGTGAGTCATCTCAAGCTCCGTTTGAAAGAAATGTTGAGTGATGAGTGCGGAAGTGATGAATTAAGAACTGTGTTTCAATTCATCGCTTCGTCATTCCGCGCTCATCATTTGCCTTATCGCTCCTCGGCGGCGGCGACCGCCTGGCGCGCATCGACGGCGGCGAGGGTCTGGCGCGTGTCGGCGGCCTTGTCGCCGCGGCCGGTGCGCTCGTAAAGCTCGGCGAGCTGGCGCAGGACGTTCGGCGACTCGGGCTGGAGCCTGCGCGCGGCTTCGAGGTGCTCGACGGCCTTCTCCTCGCGCCCCGCGCGGATCGAGCATGCGCGGCGACGTTCGAGTGGCCGTTGAACTCGCCCTCGGCGCGCGCGAAGTTGCGGTAGGCGTCGTCGTACTTGCCGAGCCTGCACCTGCGCGAGCGCGAGGTTGTTGAGGATGCGCGCGTCCGCGGGCGCGATCCGCGCCGCCTTCTTCAGCTTGTCCACGGCCGCGCGGTAGTTGCCGTAGAGGTAGAGCGAGTAGCCGAGGTTGTTGAGCGCCTGCGGGTCGCGGTCGTCGGCGTCGATGGCGCGGCGGTAGGAGTCGCTCGGCGCGGTCGTGCAGGCCCTTGCGGTCGTAGGCGACGGCGAGCAGGCTGTGCGCCTGCGAGAGCTTCGGGTCGAGCGACGCCGCGCGCGAAAGCTCCGCGATGGCCTCGTTCAGCCGGCCCTCTTCGAGCAGCGCGCGGCCGCGCTCAAGGTAGTCGCGCGGCGAGCCGCCCTCGTCCTTCAACTTCGGGCCGCTTGTTGTCGCGGTCCTCGACGCGGACGACGCCCGTGCTCTCGAAGCGCTCGGCATCCTTCTCCGTCATGCGCGCGAGTTTGCCGTCGTCGTCCTTGCCGAAGATTTTCCCGACGGCCTTGAACGGCGCCTTGAAGATTTTCCCGAAGAGCCCGCCGCCCTTCTTCTTCGGCGCCGGGGCTTCGCGCGCCCGCCTCCGCGCCCGCGGTGGCGACGACGTTGGCCGCCGTGTCGCCGTCGCGCTCGTCGCCCGAGGCGTCCCAGAGCGCCGTGGCGCTGATAAGCAAAGCGAAGGCTGCGAAGATGACGATGACCCTGCGCATGTTCATGACGACTATCCCCTTTCTACATCTTGCCGAACGTGTCCATCAGGTTGAGTGCGGCGGGGCCGAGGACGACGATGAAGAGCGTCGGGAAGAGGAAGCAGGCGAGCGGCAGCAGCAGCTTGACCGCGGCCTTCTGCGCGGCCTGCTCGGCGCGCTGCCGGCGCTTCGTGCGCAAAGAATCGGAGTAGATGCGCACCGCCCGCGCGATGGAGGTGCCGAAGCGGTCGGCCTGGATGAGCATGGCGACGAGGCTGCGCAGGTCGTCGACGCCCGTGCGCTCGGCGAGGTTGCGCAGCGCCTCGTCGCGCTCGCGCCCGACGCGGATTTCGAGGTTCGTCAATCTCGAACTCTTCGCTCATGTCCGGGTGCACGTCCTTCAGCTCTTCGCCGACGCGCACCATCGAGGCGTTCAGGCCGAGCCCCGACTCGATGGAGACGACCATCAGGTCGAGCGCGTCGGCCAGGCCCCAGCGCACGCGCTGCTGCCGGCCCTTCACCAGCCGGTCGAGCGCGATAGCGCGGCCCGACGAAGCCCAGCGCGACCCCGCCGACGATCCACAGCAGCGCGCTCCCCAGCGGCCGCCCGAGGACGGCGCACCCGAGCGCCACGGCCGCGGGCAGACTCGTCAGGGCCGCCAACTGCACGGCGCGGAAGATGACCGGCGCGTTGGCCGAACGGTAGCCGGCCTGCATCAGCTTCTTTTGGAGCTTGCGCGCCTCGGCCGCCGACGGCGGCGCGAGCCGGTGCAGCGGCGCGGCCATGCGCTCGGCCAGCGCCCCGGCGCGCGAATCCTCGGGCGAGAGCGTGACGACCGCGGGCGTGCTGCGCGACGCCGCCCGCCTCGCCCATGCTCCGCAGCCGCTCGGTCGCGGCCGAGGGCGGTCGGAACATCAGCCAGTAGACGCCCAGCACCCCGAGCGTGACGCAGACGAAGATGGATGCGGTGATGATTAGCATCGTCGCTTCGTCCTGTGGTGAGTGGTGAGTGATGAGCGATAAGAGTAGAGCAGGTGTCTTACCTCATCACTTATCACTCGTCACTTTTCACCTAAATCTTTGATCTTCAGAATCCAGCGCACGACGAGCATGCCGCTGAGCTGCATGCAGGAGGCGATCAGGATCAGGTAGTGGCCGCGCGGGTCGTACCAGAGGACGGACATGTACTCGGGGTTGATGACCGTCACGGCGACCGCGACGAAGATCGGGATGCCGCAGAGAATCCACGCCGAGAGCCGCGAGCTGGTCGTCAGCGTCTTCAGGTCTTCGAGGATGCGGAAGCGCTCGCGGATGGTGTGCGCCACCTTCTCCAGAATCTCGGCGAGGTTCCCGCCCGTCTCGCGCTGGATCATGATGGCCGTGATGCAGAGGCGCAGGTCGAGGAGCGGGATGCGCTCGGCCAGGTTGTCGAGCGCGAGCTTGAGCGAGAGGCCGAGGTTCTGCTCCTCGTAGGTCTTGCGGAACTCGGTGGCGATGGGCTCGGGCATCTCGGTCGCCACCATGTGGAGCGACTCGGCGAAGGCGTGGCCGGCCTGGAGCGCGCGGCTCATCAGCTCCAGCGTGTCGGGCAGGTGTTCGAGGAAGGCGTTGAGGCGCTGCTTGCGCTTGTAGAAGACGTGGATGAACGGCACGGACGCCGCCGCGAGCGCCCGCCGCCACCACCAGCAGCAGCGAGATGGTCAGCATCGACACGGCGAGCGCCGCCAGCAGCCCCGCCATCACCGCGAGCATCAGCAGGCGCGTGACGGTGATGTGCAGGTCGGCCTGATCGAGCATCGCGCTTGAGCCGCAGCGCCGACTGCACCCGCACGAGCGCGCGGTTGAACGCGGGTATCTCGCTCATCAGCTCGCTGCCGCGCGAGCTGCACCTCCACGTCGTCGCGTGTTCGACGAGTAGAGCAGCGTCTCGGCCAGGCGCTGTTGCAGCCGCTTCCGCTTGGCCTCCGACCCGCGCGTCGCGAACAGGTACGCGCCGAAGACGCCGAACATGCAGAAGATGAAGACGAGAAAGAAATCATGGTTTCACCAGCGATCAGTCAGCTCTTAGCTGCAGTTTATTTGGCTGCAACTGAACTGCTACTGCTACGCTCAGCTATTCTTCAAAAAAGACCCGCGGCAGTTGCATGCCGTACTGCTTGAGCCGCTCGGCGAAGCGCGGGCGGACGCCGGTCGGGCGGAAGCGGCCGATGACGCTGGCCGTCCTTGTCCACGCCCTTGCGCTCGAACTGGAAAATCTCCTGCATGGTGATCGTCTCGCCCTCCATGCCGGTGATCTCGGAGATGGAGGTGACGCGGCGCGTGCCGTCGGAGAGGCGCGCGGCCTGAATGACGAGGTTGATGGCCGAGGCGATCTGCTGCCGCATGGCGCGGTCGGAGAGGCGCATGCCCGTCATCTGGATCATCGTTTCGAGGCGCGCCAGCGCGTCGCGCGGCGTGTTGGCGTGGACGGTCGTCAGCGAGCCGTCGTGGCCGGTGTTCATCGCCTGCAGCATGTCGATGGCCTCGCCGCCGCGCACCTCGCCGATGACGATGCGGTCGGGGCGCATGCGCAGCGCGTTCTTGACGAGGTCGCGCTGCGTGACTTCGCCGCTTGCCCTCGATGTTGGGCGGGCGCGTCTCAAGGCGGACGACGTGCGGCTGCTGCAACTGCAGCTCGGCCGAGTCCTCGATGGTGACGATGCGCTGGTTCTTCGGGGATGTAGGCCGAGAGCGCGTTGAGGAGCGTCGTCTTGCCCGCGCCCGTGCCGCCCGAGATGAGGATGTTGAGGCGCGCGTGGACGCACATCTCGAACATGTCGGCCATGTCCTTCGTGAGCGCGTTCTTCTCGATGAGCGCGGCCATCCGGAGCGGCTCCGCGCCGAAGCGGCGGATGGAGAGCACGGGGCCGTCGAGCGCGAGCGGCGGGATGATGGCGTTGACGCGCGAGCCGTCCTGCAGGCGCGCGTCCACCATCGGCGACGACTCGTCGATGCGGCGGCCGACGGACGAGACGATGCGCTCGATGACGCGCATCAGGTGCTCGTCGTCCTTGAACTCGACGTTGGTGCGCTCCAGCTTGCCGCCGCCGCTCGATGTAGATGTTCTTCGGCGAGTTGACGAGGATGTCGGAGATGGTCGGGTCGGCGAGCAGCGGCTCCAGCGGCCCGAGGCCGAACAGCTCGTGGCGCACCTCGTCGACGAGCCGCTCGCGCTCGCTCGATCGAGAGCGGCGCGTTCTCGACGAGCGAGCAGCTCTTCGGCGAGCCGCGCCACCTCCGAGTGGAGCTGCTCGGGCTCCAACTGCCCGAGCTTGGTCAAGTCCATCCGGTTGATGATCGCGCGGTGCAGGCGCGCCTTCATCTCCTGAAAGAGCTGCGCCGCCCGTCTGCCCGTCCTCGCCGCCGCGCCCGAAGAGCGCCGCGCCGTTCGCCGCCGTCTCCCTGATTAGTCTTTCGCGAAGTGCCATGGCTCGTGTGTGCCCCGCTGAAGTTTGTGAATCGTCCGCCTAAATCGGTTTAAGTCAGGCCGCGGCCGGCTCCTTCTCTTTGCCCGCCGCCGCGGGCATCAGCACGCGCGACGACGTCGACTGCCGCCTTGCGGCGGAAGAGCGACCCGAAGCAGCCCGCCGCGCGCCTCCGCGACGGGCGCCGCCGGGGCTGCGCCGGTGACGCGCGGCCGTGATCTGCCGCAGCTCGGCCGCGATCTTCGAGCTGCGGCTCCGACTCGACGAGCGGCTTGCCGAGGTTGATGGAGTTGACCGCCGTCTTGTAGTCGCTCTGCACGTAGCCCGTCGACGCGCTCGCCGAGGAAGCGCTCGACCTGCCGGAGGTCGAGGTCGATCTGGCGGCTGAAGCGGTTGACGACGATGTGTACCTTGTGGCGCGGGTAGCCGAGCCGGTCGAAGATTTGCAGCGCGCGCTGCGTGCTGCGGATGGCGGGGATGTCGAGCGTGAGCACGAGCAGGATGTCGTCGGCCTGGTCGAGCGCGCGCGAGCGTGATGGCGTCGAAGGTGTGCTGCGGGTCGATGACGACGTAGTCGAAGCGCTCGCGCAGGAGTTCGAGCACCTGGAAGACGTGCTCGGGCTCGATGTCGTCGGCCGAGTCGGCTTCGCGCGGCGCGGCGAGCAGCGAGAGGTTGCGCCGAGTGCGGCGACGAGGTAGCTCTTCAGGAGCGAGTCGTCCACGCGCTCGCGGTTCTCGACGAGGTCGGCGATGGAGAACTTCGGCTCGACGCCGAGGAAGAGGCCGAGGTCGCCCGCGTGCAGGTTCAGATCGACGAGCACGGTCGGCGCTTCGAGCGCGGCCGCGACGTTCGTGGCGACGAAGGTCGTGCCGCACCCGCCCTTGCTGGAGAAGACGGCGACGACGCGCCCGCGCTTCTTCGGCGTCTCGGGCTGCCCGGCGCAGACCTCCGCGACGCTTCGCGTAGACGGTCTTGAACTCCTCGGGGATGACGGGCAGGCGCAGGAACTCGCGCGCGCCCGGCGCGCATCGAGCGCAGGATGAGGTCGGGCGAGGCGTCGCGCGAGGCGCAGATGACGACCGTCTGCGGCGCACTCGGCCGCCAGCCGCTCGACGAACTTGAGCGCGGCCTCGGGCTGCGCGCCGAGCGTGACGACGACGGCGTGCGGGCGCAGGCGTTCGACTGCTCTTCGAAGCTGCTCGGTGTCGTCGCCGGCCGCCGAGCAGGCGCGCGCGGCCGTCGGCCGTCAGCGCGTCGCGCAGCTCGCGCAGCGAGTCGAGCCCGGTGCTCAGGATGACGAGGTTGAGTTTCTGTGTCATGGGCTGTCACTCGCGGGCGGCGGCCGCGGCGGCCGTCAGTTGGGGATGGTGCCGCAGTCGGCCCACGGCGTGGCGTGGGTGGAGTCGCAGGGGACGTAGCCCGCGCTCTCGCCCACGGTCGAAGCGCGGTAGGTCGCGAGGTTGACCCTGCCGCCGACGAGCGGCACGGTGAAGTTGAACTTCCCCCCCGTGATGTTCACGGTCGCGCGCGAGCTGAGCTGGAGCCCGCTGTAGTTCTGGTATTCGAGCGTTACGTTCGCCGTCGTCAGGCCGGGGATGACCGGCTTGGCCGTCGCGGGGTTCGCGTTCGGGTCGCCGTAGACGACCATCTTCTTGACGGCGGTCTGCCCGGCCGCGTCGTTCTTGCGGACGGAGGCGTAGCGCGCCCCGCGCCGCGCGGCGTCGCGCAGCGCGTTGTGCGTCCAGAAGAAGCGCCCGAACTCAATGACGCCGAAGAGCGCCGTCAGGAAGACGGACGCGGCGATGGCTAACTCGACGAGGGCGGCGCCGCGCTCGCGGCGGCGTTGGAGTTTGCGCGGCATCTCTTAACCCCTCCCCCCGGCCGGGCGTCGGCGCAGCTCGGTCATGACCGGCCCGTTGAAGAGCTGCTTCATGGTCGCGCTCGCCTTCAGGTCGATCTTGAGCGAGAGCCCCTTGATGCCGGTGAACTTGCCGAGGTCGAGCAGCGGCTTGTACTTGTAGTTGATGATGCTGACCGTGACGCTCTGGATGGCGTGCGCCGACGCGCCGTTGGCCGTGACCTTCACGTTGGCCGTCGTCAGCCCCGGCAGGATCGGCCCCTTCGACGTGTCGGAGTAGTCGCCGTAGACGACCATCCGCTGCGTCTCGGGGATCGTCCACGA
Organism: uncultured Acidobacteriota bacterium; assembly: GCA_963726735.1. Lineage (GTDB taxonomy): Bacteria > Acidobacteriota > Blastocatellia > Pyrinomonadales > Pyrinomonadaceae > QHXN01. The sequence goes on along the minus strand of CAVSDM010000007.1, from coordinate 2,176,374 downwards.
CGAGCCGATCTCCCACTTGGAGGCGTGGCGCGCCCCCGACCGGACGGCGTTCGTCAGCGTCGTGTAGTGGTAGAAGAAGTTCGCGAACTCGGCCGTCGCGCCGAGCATCGCCAGCATGAGGGGCAGCGTGATCGCCACCTCGATGAACTGTGCGCCGCGCTCGCGGCGCGCGAAGCGGCGGGGGGTCGAAGCGCGGCGCAGCCGCCCGCCCCACGCGGCGCGCGTGCGCCGCACGCCCTCTCGGTTCACTCCTTCGTTCGTCCTCATCTCTTCACCTCACTTGTACAGGACCGGAATCGAAAGCTCGCGGCTCTGCGGCTGCCCCGGCGTGTAGGTGCCGACGGGCATGGCCAGCGGGGCGCCGATGTACTCGACGACGAGGCCACATGACGAGGTGACCTTGTTCTTGATGAAGAAGGCCCCGAGGCGGTCGGCCGTGACGGCGCGCGTCGAGGTGTTGTACTTCGGCTGCTGGACGATGGGCAGCGTGATGACGCGCCGGTTCTTCGCGCCGTCGGTGCGCTGCACCGTGCCGTTGCCCTGCATGTCGGTGTACTGCTTGTAGGTGATGTTCTCCTGCGTGATGAAGTCGGGCGGCTCGTCCTTCGCGTTGACGTTCGGGTGGACGGTGTAGTCGGCGAAGCGCGTGTTGACGCCGATCTGCGCCGAGCGGCACATGCTCGCCGCGGTCAGGTTGTTGGCGGGCGAGGTGGCGTTGAGCTGCGCGACCGTGTAGCCGCCCTGCGAGTAGCCGTAGGCGTGGATGGTCCCGGCGAGCACGAGCTGGCTCGGCGCGCCGCCGCCTTCGAGCGTCAGCACGCGGTAGCTGCCGGGCGCGCTGTCGTTCCACGACTTCGGCACCAGCGTATAAGTGTTGCCGCGCACCAGCGGGGCGGCCGCCGTCTCGACGAAGGTGAAGGCCGTGTAGAACTTGTTCATCGAGAGCCCGACCGAGAGCCCGGCCGTCGCCTTCGCCGACAGGTCGGTCGTGGCGCCGAGGGCCATCTGCGCGAAGCTGACGCCGACGGGCGCGGGCGGGAGCGTGACCTTGACGAAGCGCACCCCGGCGGGCGACGCCTGCGCGGCGGCCGAGGTCATGTACGGCCCGTTGATGTTCTTGGAGAAGGTGACGTTGGCGCTCGTCAGCGTCACCGACTTCTTGAAGTCGTACTTGTTGAGCGCCTTCGTCGCCTCGGTGACCGCGTTCTTGATGCCGCCCGTGGTCGAGTTGAGCTGCGAGGCGCCGGCGAGCGCCGCGGCGTCGGCCGCCGTCTGTAGCTCGGCCTTCGCGTTGTAGAAGTGGCTGATGTCCACGGCCAGCCCCGTGGCGAGCAGCATCGACAGCATCGCGATGGTGGCGAGGACTATCGTTGCGCCGCGCTCGCCGGGGCGCTCCTCGGCCGCGCGTGGCAGCCTGCGCGTGTTCGGTCTCATCTCCCACCCTCCTTCAGGTCTCGTGCGAGGATGACTCCGTCGCCTGCGGCCGGGGCCGGCCGACTCACTGCTGCTTCTTCGAGACTTCGACCGAGGCGCCGCCCGCCGCCTTCGCGTCGGCCTCCTTCTTCTCCGCCGGTGCGGCGTTGTTCGAGGCCGGCGCGGTCGTGTTCGAGGTCGCGCCCGAGCCGGTCGAGAAGCCGTGGTCGCCCTGGATGCCTTCGCCCTTCGGCTCGACGCCGAGCGGCGAGCCGTTCTTGAGGCCGTCCACGCCGCGCATCTGCGGCAGGTCGTCGGGCCTGACCGGCTTCACGAGGTTCGCCGTGACGATGAACATCAGCTCCGTCTCCTGCTTCTGGAACGACTTCGAGCTGAAGAGCGTGCCGAGGATGGGAATGTCGCCGATGATGGGTATCTTCGAGATAGAGCGCAGCTCGCTGTTGTCGAGCAGCCCGGCGAGCGCGAACGACTGGCCGTCGCGCAGCTCGACGCCCGTCTTGGCGCGGCGCGTCTTGAGGGCCGGGATGATGAAGCCCTCGAACTTGACGCCGTTGGCGAAGTCGATGGTCGAGACCTCGGGCTCCAGCTCCAGCCGGATGTGGTCCTCGTCGATGATGGTCGGCTTGAAGTTGAGGCGGACGCCGTACTCCTTGAAGAGGATGGTGACGGCGTTGCGCTCGCCGCCCGAGACGATGGGCACGGGGAACTCGCCGCCCGCGAGGAAGCTCGCCTGCTGGCCGTCCATCGCAATCAGGTTCGGCTCCGCCAGACTGCGGAGCGCGCCCTGCGTCTTCAGCGCGTGAATCCAGTTGAAGGTGTTGCCGCCCATCACGAAGAGGTTGAGCGTGCTCCGCCAAAGTGTTGCCGAAGATGCTGCCGCCCTCGATCCTGTCCACGGTGAACGGGCCGCCGCCCGAGCCGATGGTGCCGCCGACGCCGGGCTGCGACTGGTAGGCGAAGCTCGCCGCCCAGCTCGCGCAGGCGGCTGCGGCTCACCTCGGCGACGCGCACCTGCAACTGCACCTGCGCCGTCGCTTTGACGGGCGACCTGAGCATGTTGACGGTCTGGAAGCCCGCGGCCTTGACGACCGCTTCAACGTCCTGCCCGGTCCTCGACTCGGCGACCGTGCCCGAGATGACGACCGAGCCGTTGGCCTGGCTCAGGCGGATGTCGTCTTTGGGGAAGAGCGCGCGAATCTGCGAGTCGATGAGCGAGAGGTTGGTGCGGACGAACACGTCGAAGACGATGAACTGCCCGCCCTCCTTCGCCCACGCGATGAAGTTGACCTGCCCGAACGCCTTGCCGTTGACGAGCACCTGGTCGGGCGCGACGAGCACGGCCTCGGCCACGTCGGGGTTCGAGACCGAGAAGCGGCCGATGGGCTTGTCGAAGTTGATGACGCGCGACTGGCCGACGAGGACGTTGATCTGCGTGGGCTCCTTGGCCGGGTTCTCGAACGAACCGCCGACCGAGTTCTGCGCGCTCTGCGCGGGCGCAACTTGCGCGACCGACAGGATGCCGACGAGCGCGGCGACGCCGAGCGTCAGGCGTGCGACGAGAGAACGTTTCTGCATGGTCTTCAAGCTCCTTAAAGGGGAACGATGAACTCTGAACGATGAGCGCGGGATGGAGGGCTCAAGCGCCCACCGCTGCGCGTTCAACGCTCCGCGCTTCAGCCTACGGGAATTCGACGGTGCTCTTCTTCACGCCCTGAATCATCTCGACGCTCGGGCGCGGCGGCGGGGGAGGCGCGGGCGCGGCGGCGGCCGGGGCCTCCGGGGCGGGCGCGGCCGGGCGGGCCTGCGCGCGCGGGCGGCGGACGGGGGCCGGCGCGGCGGGCGGGTGGCTTCGGCTGCTCGCTCTTGAGCGAGCCCGGCTCGGGCGCGGGCGCCGCGCGCTCGCCCGTGAGCAGCGCGCGCTTGTCCACGCCCTTGCGTCTGCTCGTCGCCCTGGTCGATCGAGTTGCGCATCACGAGGCGGAGCTTGCCCTCGGTCGAGGCGAGCGCCAGCTTCTCGGCCTGCTCGGGCGTGACCTGAAGCGTGACGGCCTTGACCTGCTCGGCCTCGCGCTCGTCGCTTCGGCTTGTCGATGTTCTGGCCCGCGGCGAGCACCTTGACGTTCTGGAGCACGATCTTCGAGATGGGGTCGCGGTCGCCGCTGATCGCCGCCCGGCTGCTCGATGACCGTCAGCACGTCGCACATCGCGCCGGGGCGCAGGAAGCCGGCGACGCCGATCACGTCGTCCACCTTGACCGTCATCGCGCGGTAGCCCTCGGGGATCACCGACGAGAGTCCGCCGACCGAACCCTCGGGCGCGAGCTTGAAGTCGGTGACGGGCTCGCGCGCCGCGACGTTGACGACCGCCACGCGCCCCACCAGCTTCTCCGCCGAGTTGAAGGCGCCTTCGGGCACGGCGCCGGCGGGAAGTTGCACCGCCGTCAGGTGCTCGGCGCCGAGCGTGGTGCCGAGCGGGATGTCCACCTTCGCCACCACCACCCCGTTCATGTTGCGAGAGAACGCCTGCGCGTTCGAGAGGTAGCGGCTGACCGAGACGGCGGCCAGCAGGCCGAAGACCGCGGCGCCCGCGAGCACGAAGAGAAGACGTTTGTTCCGCATGGCTTCAGGTTCTCCGTCGATAAAGTGTGTGCAATCGCCCGCGCCCTTCGGGCTCAGGCGCGGAAGAGAAACAGCGAAATCAGGCTGCCGAACGTGATGGCGACGCCGTAGGGAATCGTCAGCCGCCGGTCGGCCGGGACCGCGAAGCGCGGCACCTGCCAGCCGGGCAGGAACCCGATTAGAATCTGCAAGACGCGCTGTGCCGTCGCGAGCGCCGCGCCCGTGCGTAGCGCCGTGATGACGGCGAGCACGCCGCCCGTCAGCACGACGACGACGAAGGTCGGCACGACCATCCCGACGCCGACCGCCGAGCCGATGGCCGCGAAGAGCTTCACGTCGCCCGCGCCCATCGCGCCGAACAGGTGCAGCGCGAACATCATCCCGAAGGCGACGAGGCACCCGGCCACGCTCGCCCCCAAGCCGCCGAGCCCGTTCAGGATTCCGTTGATCAAAAGCCCGCTCGCCAGCGTCGCCAGCACGAAGGCGTTCGGGATGCGCCGGTAGCGCACGTCGTAATAGGTGATTAAGACCGCGAGCGGGACCAACAGTGTGATATTGGCGATGGTGAATGAGACGGGCATGGTCTTAAGACTCGGCCTAGCTGACTTAATTAAGTTGTGTCTGAAAGAAGGAAGGGTGCGGGTCGATGCTGGTGTGCGGCGCGCCCCGGCCTTCAGGGCCGGGGCGCGCCGCGCACCGTGACTGCGAGCGACTACTGGTCAATCGCGGCCTTCAGATTGCCGATGACGGTGTTGATTGACCCGCCGAGGGCCGAGAAGGCGCCGGCGGCGACGAGGATGACGAGGGCCGCGGCCACTGCGTACTCGGAAAGCTCCAGACCGGTTTCGTCGCGGAAGAATCTCTTCAACATTGTTCGTTTGCTCCTTTAGAGATGGGATGGGTTTGAAGGTCAAGGGTCAGGCCCGTATCAGACGCGCGAGGCGGCCGCCGGACGACTCTACAGCGGACTCAGGAGAGACCGCGCGTGTGGAGGAAGGCGTGGCGCCGGGCTTCCCCGGAGTGGTGGACGACGAGCAGCTCATGCCCCTCACGCTCTTCGTCACCAATCCTTGCGAAGCCCTTCACGCCGCCGAAGAGCGTCCAGACCAGCGCCAGCCCGACCGCGAAGAGCAACTGCTTCGCACCGCCCGCCCCCGCGACGGCCCGCGCCCCCACGAGCACGGCCGCGGCTGCGAACGGCACGACCAGCGCGCCCCCCACGATCAACACCAGCGTTTTGGTCAGGACTATCTTCATCAACCTTTTCTCCTTGCGTCACGACCGCCAGGCAGTGCCACCAACCTTGCAGCCGCTTCAGCTTCCGTCGCATTCCCCTTTTCAACCTCCGTGCCACGGCTTGCAGACGCGCGAACACCAACAAACAAGCCTCCCCGCACACGCACTTCACTCCGGCCTGTCAACCGGCGGCTACAAGCAAAAAGGCGCGCAGGCACGCGCCCGCACGCCACCGACGCCCAACGCTCAACGCCTTCAGCGACTTAGAACGTTGTCGCCGCCGGTTGACAGCGCACGCGCCGCCGCGCATCCCTCCGGCGACCACAAGCGACAAAGCGGAAGCCCGACCGAAAAGGAGGGCGTCTGTCTTTGCTTAAGCTGAATAGCAAAGACAGACGCCCTCCTTTTCAGTCGGGCTTCCGCGTCAAGATTTTTGTTCTACAGGTAACGGACGGAGACGGAGGCGATGGCGATGAGGCTGATGAAGGCGCCCGTAACGGTGAACGTCCACTCGACGAGCGAGCTGCGCCGCGAGAGCAGAGCCCGGATCATGACCATGCCGCACTTCCAACCGTCCTGCTGGTAGAGCGGCAGGAGGTTTGTCGCCGCCAGGAAGTAGTTCAACAGCCCGAACCACGTCCCCTGCGCCAGAAGCGCCGCCGCGAGGTTGACCATGATGCCCGCGAGCAGCACGAAGACCTGCTGCGAGAGCGGCCGCTCCTGCAACCCGCGCATGTCCAGACGCACGTACGCCCCGACCGGCAGCAGGTGCAGCTTGAAGCGGACGCCGAACGCGCTCTTCTCAAGCAGCTTCGGCCCCCACCCGAGCCCCAATTCCGTCGCGCCGATGCCGCAGAGCCGCGCCGCCAAGAGGTGGCCCAACTCGTGTATGAACATCGTCAACGCGAAGAGAAGGACGTAGGTGATGAGCATAAGGGGCCGCCGTCCGTGAGCCTTAAGTTGCCTTCAGTTATATGTGACGTGAGTGAAGAAGGTGAGTCTGTGTCGTGAGAATGCGCCCGGCGTTAAATCCTGTCGGCGCGCAGTTGCAGGCCGTGCTGCTGCTCGTCCTGTAGGAAGTCGCCGACGTTGATCGACAGTCGCTTCAGCTTCTTATAGAGCGTCTGTCGCGAGCCGAGGCCCAGCGCCAGCGCCGCGCGCGCCACGTTATAGTCGTTCCGCCGCAGCGTCTCGGTGACGACGCGCCGCTCGTAGTCTTCGAGCATGTTCTCCAGATGCGCCGGCACCTGCCCCGACGCCGCCTCGGGCTGCGACAGCCGCTCCTCCGAAGGGAGCACGCGCGCGCTGATGTTCTCCGTCCCGATGTAACAACCCTCGTCTGTATAGAGCACCAGTCGCTCTATCTCCGCCGCCAGCTCCCGCACGTTGCCCGGCCACGCGTGGCTCTGGAGCACGCCGATGGCGTCGGCCGTGATGCCCGCCACCGCCCGCTCGTTCCGGCGCGCGTAGTGCGAGAGAAAGTGAGAGATGAGCGCGCCGATGTCTTCGGGGCGCTCGCGCAGCGGCGGCACGTGTACGGTCAGCGCCGCCACGCGGTAGTAGAGGTCTTCGCGGAACGTCCCCTCCTGCGCGGCCCTGTACAGGTCCTTGTGTGTCGCCGCCAGCACGCGCACGTTCACCTTGCGCGGCGCGCGCTCGCCGAGCGTGTGGACTTCGCCCTCCTGCAAGAAGCGCAATAGCTTCGGCTGCAAGGCGAGCGGCAGGTCGCCCAGCTCGTCGAGGAAGAGCGTGCCGCCCTCGGCCGCGCGTATGAGCCCGTCGTGGTCTGTGTGCGCGCCCGTGAACGCGCCCTTGCGATGGCCGAACAGGAGGCTCTCGATGAGGTCGGAGGGCGCGGCCGTGCAGTTGAAAGGGATGAAAGGCGCCTGCGAGCGCCGGCTCAGGCGGTGGACGGCGCGAGCCACAAGCTCCTTGCCCGTCCCCGACTCGCCCGTGATGAGCACGGTCGATTCCGAGTCCTTGATGCGCTCGACCGAGTGCGCAAGCCCGTTCATCGCGCGGCTCACGAAGACCATCCCGGGCAAAGAGGTCGCGGCCACCTCGGCCGGCTTGAACGTCCTCACGGGCTGGTACAGCTCCTCGCGCACGCGCGCGTGTGAATGCGCAAGCCGCGCCACGTCCGACAGAATCCTCAACTCCGAAGCCTGCGCTTCGGTCAGGGGCCTCACGAAACGCCCGTAGATGGCCGCGCCCTCGCGCTGCGGCCTCGTGGCCGAAAGCACGAGGCAGATTTTCCTGTCCCCCGCCTTCGGCTCCTGCCCCTCCTCTGCGCCGCTCAGGGCCGTCTCGACCGTCGCCTCGGCGTCGCCCGTCTCTTCCGGGTCAAGCCCCTCGACCCACTTCAGACGCGCCCGCTCGCCCGCCTTCTGCGAGAAAGTCGCCATCCCGTACGTGTGCGCGGCGGCGTCCACCATCAACGCCACCTTCAACATCACGTCGTAGAGCGCGTCCGAGCCCGTGTCGGCCGCACGGCAGAGCGACCGAACCATCGCCGCCAGAGGCAGTTGGAAACCTTTCGACGCTTCGTTCATCCCCGTCCCGTTCTGTGACTCCGGAGACAAGCCAGACATAAAACCCCTTGTCGAGTTTGAAAAATTCGGGTTTCGAGCCCCTCAGAAACTCTTTTTTTGAGGAAAAACAGGCAAGAAAAACGACCCGGGGAGAGTCACATGACATTTTGGACGGACACCGGCCGAAAAGTTTCGCCGAAGTCCCTGCCAGTCTAAGAACTGAAACGGCGTGTGTCAACTTCTTTAATTGTTGTTAAAACATTGCAATCAATTCATCCTTGAATTCAACCACTGACTACCTCGTTCGCCTTTTCCACATTTGTGAGGTGCGAGTGCTCCTTCTATCTTGCTGCTATGAAAGGTTATCCGACGGGGCTGCCCAAACGGCGGATTTCCGTTCGCCCCGTGTTCGCCAAAACTGGGCCCACGTCGCCCTTACTTCAAGTAAATGTTCAACTTAGCCGTACAAACCGTTGAAAACGTTTGTCTTTACAGCTTCTTAAGCAAGTGCTAAATTCCGAAAACCTTGTCGCCGAAGCCTTTGACGGCAAGCGAGACGAACCGCAAACAACCCCTCTGCGACGTTTCGACTTTTCAGGTTAGAGACCTTCTAACCGGTTTCATTTTAGAACACCTCGGACCGACGGTCTCCGCGCCGTTTGAACATGGACGGTGGGCGCGTCTTTGACCCGATGACAGAGCACGGAGGAGCACGTAAACTCATGTCCGCAAATCCCTTCTGGATCGACTCCCGACTCGACGCGCAGCGCCCCGTGGCGCGCGCCTCTTCGCTTCCCTCCCCCGTGGCAGAGACCTTTGTCGGCGCCGTCGCCACGCGCGCGGACGTGCGGCGGCGCTCATTTTCCATCCCGTCCTGGGTCGTCTTCAGCATGATTATGCTGGCGACCTTCGCCGTCTGCGTCACGGTGACGATGCGGACGCACGCGGCCCGCGGCGCGGCCGAGCAGCGTTTCGAGCAGATGACGACGGATGTCCAGGGCATACGTCAGAAGAACGAGGCGCTCCGCCGCGACGTGGAGCGTCTACAGCAGCGACCCGCGCGACGAGAGAGGCGGCCGCGCGTACGCGTCTGAACATGGTTCGGGCAAACGAGGTGGTGGTTCCGCTTAACTAATATCCTGATTTTTAGGCGGCGGGTGCTCGCCATCCTGTTTTCCTGACGCCCGCCTGAGCTGACCCGCTCGTTTACCGCCGTAGGTCCCCTACCTGCAAGGCGCGGCCGTACGCTTCAAGGCGTCGGCCGCGCCGCCTTTTTGGCCGCAAACGGCCGCGCGAGAGTTGGTTGACACTGTTTGAGCGGGTCAACTAATATCGTTTTCTTATCGGCTCATAAAAATAATTTGTTCGCGCACGCGCCGGGTCGCGGCACTTAACGGACGGAGCGAAAGCAAAGATATGCCCGAGACGAAAGAGTTGAACACGCCCGCGGACGCCTCGGTCGAGCGCTGGGAGCGCGAGACGCTGGAGCCGGTCCTCAAGAAGCGCCCCGAGAGAAGGAAGCGTTTCGAGACGGTCTCGCTCGACGAGGTCGAACGCCTCTACACGCCCGCGGACATGGCGGACGTTGACTTCGAGCGCGACACGTCCTTCCCCGGCGAGTTCCCCTACACGCGCGGCATACACCCGACCGGCTACCGCGGCAAGCTCTGGACGATGCGCCAGTTCGCGGGCTTCGGCACGCCCGAGGAGACGAACGCGCGCTTCAAATACCTGCTTGAGCACGGGCAGACCGGCCTCTCGGTCGCCTACGACTTGCCGGCGCTGATGGGCTACGACGCCGACTCGCCGCTCTCCGAGGGCGAGGTCGGCAAGTGCGGCGTCGCCGTCTCTTCGCTCGCGGACATGGAGGTGCTCTTCGACGGCATCCCGCTCGAAGAGGTGACGGTCTCGCAGACCATCAACGCGCCCGCGTCCGTGCTGCTGGCGATGTACCTCGTCGTCGCGGAGAAGCAGGGCGCCGACTTCAACAAGATTTCGGGCACGCTCCAGAACGACATCCTCAAGGAGTACATCGCGCAGAAGGAGTGGATCTACCCGATCCGCCCGGCGATGAAGCTCGTCATCGACACCTTCGAGTTCTGCACGCGCCACGTCCCGAAGTACAACCCGATCTCCGTGAGCGGCTACCACATCCGCGAGGCGGGCTCGACCGCGCTGCAGGAACTCGCCTTCACCCTGCGCGACGGCGTCGAGTACGTGCAGTGGGGCGTGGACGCCGGGCTCGACGTTGACGAGTTCGTCCCGCGCATCTCCTTCTTCTTCAACGCGCACAACGACTTCTTCGAGGAGATCGCCAAGTACCGCGCCGCCCGCCGCATCTGGGCGCGCGTGATGCGCGAGCGCTTCAACGCGAAGAGCGAGCGCACGCTGCAGCTGCGCTTCCACACGCAGACGGCGGGCGTCTCGCTCACCGTCCAGCAGCCTTTGAACAACATCGTCCGCGTCGCCATCCAGGCGCTCGCGGGCGTGCTCGGCGGCACGCAGTCGCTGCACACGGACGCGTACGACGAGGCGCTGGCGCTGCCGACCGACCGCGCGGCGCTCATCGCGCTGCGCACGCAGCAGATCATCGCGGAGGAGACGGGCGTCGCCAACACCGTAGACCCGCTGGGCGGCTCCTACTTCATCGAGTCTCTGACGAAGAAGATGGAGGACGGCGCGCTCGACTACTTCGACAAGATCGACGCGATGGGCGGCATGGTCGAGGCCATCGAGAAGGGCTTCCCGCAGCGCGAGATTCAGGAGTCGGCCTACCAGTACCAGAAGGCGGTCGAGCGCGGCGAGCAGACCATCGTCGGCGTCAACAAGTATTCGATGGAAGGCGAGCAGACCGAAATCCCCATCCTCGTCATCAACGAGAACGTGCGCGAGCGCCAGGTCGAGCGGCTGCACCGCGCGAAGTCACAGCGCGACGACGGCGCCGTCTCGAACGCGCTCGAAAAGTTGAAGAAGGCCGCGAGCGCGGGCGACAACACGATGCCCGCGACCATCGAGGCGGTGCGCGCCTACGCCACGCTCGGCGAAATCTGCGACGCGCTGCGCGACGTTTACGGACTCTACGAGGAGCCTGCTTTTCAGATTAGATTGTTCACTGTTAATCAATGAGCGATGAAAGAAAAATTCGCGTCCTCGTCGCGAAGCCCGGGCTCGACGGGCACGACCGCGGGGCGAAGGTCATCGCGCGCGCGCTGCGCGACGCGGGGATGGAGGTCATCTACACGGGCCTGCGCCAGACGCCGGAGATGATCGCGGCGGCGGCGTTGCAGGAGGACGTGGACGCCGTCGGCGTCTCGATCCTCTCCGGCGCGCACAACACGCTCTGCCCGCGCATCGTCGCAGCTGCTGCGCGAGCGCGGGATGGACGACTGCCTCGTCGTCGTCGGCGGCATCATCCCGCAGGAGGACATCCCGCGCCTCAAGGAGCAGGGCGTCTCGGCGGTCTTCCTGCCCGGCACCTCGACCGAAGACATCGTCCGGTTCCTCCGCGAGAACGTCGGCCAGCGCGCATGAGCGGCGGAAGCGAGCCGCCCCCCGCCGTCGCCGTCGAAGAGCGCGGCGCGCTCGCCGTCATACGCATCGACCGCCCCGCACAGCGAAACTCCCTCTACGTCGCCACGCTCTCAAGCCTGGACGAAGCCTTCTCTTCCCTCTCCGCGCGCGCGGACATCGACGCCGTCATCTTCACGGGCACCGGCGACGTTTTCGCCTCCGGCGCAGACATCCGCGAACTCCAAACGCTCACCCCCGACTCCGCGCGCCGTTTCGCAGAGCGCGGCCAGAAACTCTTCGCCGAGAATCGCCGCCGCGCGGCAACTGACCGTCGCCGCCGTCAACGGCTTCTGCATGGGCGGCGGCCTCGACCTCGCGCTCGCCTGCCGCGTCCGCGTCGCTTCCACCGGCGCGGTCTTCGCACACCCCGGCGCGCGCCTCGGCATCATCACCGGCTGGGGCGGCACGCAGCGCCTCCCGCGCCTCATCGGCACGGCCCGCGCGCTGGAGATGTTCGCCACGACCCGCCGCCTCTCCGCCGACGCGGCACTTGAGTTCGGCCTCGTCTCACACGTACACGCCGACGCACTCGCCTGCGCGCTCAAAATCGCTTCCCGTCAAGTCTGATATGGCGTCGGCGCCCTCGTATACGGCGTCGGCGCGCCCGACACGGCCCCGGCACAGTTCAATATGACCGCGGCGCCACGTAATCCGGCGTCGGACGCATTGATATGGCTTCGGCGCACACGAATCTCCGGGCGGCGGGACGAATACGGCATCGGCGCGCGCCGATACGGAGTCGGAAACTCCGCACGCCGAAAAAAATATTCCCGTACGGCGTTCGTAAGTTGTTATTTCGTCTTCGACAGGAAGCGTGTGATGCCGGCGCGGCAGTCTTCGGTCATGCGGGCGATGGCGTTGAGGTCGGCGCCGGTCTGGAGGGCGGCGTCGAAGGTGAGGCCGTCCATCTGGTAGAGGAGGCGCTTGGTGAGTTCGACGGCCGTGCGGCTGACGCGCTCGAAGTCTGCGACGTAGCGCTCGACGCGCGTCTCGAACTCTTCGTCTTCGTAGACGTGATTGACGAGCCCCGCGCGCTCGGCCTCGGCGGCGGAGATTTCGGCGCCGCGCGTCACCAGCTCGAAGGCGCGCTTCTCCGAGACGTTGCGGCGCAGGATCGCCATCACCATCGCGGGCACGAACCCGATCTTCACCTCCGGGTAGCCGAAGCGCGCCGACGCGGCGGCCAGCACCAGGTCGCACGCCGTCGCCAGCCCGCACCCGCCCGCCAGCGCCCGCCCGCGCACGGCCGCGACGACGGGCACGCGCACGCGCCGGATGAGCGCGTACAACTCCATCAGCGAACGCGCGTCTTCGAGGTTGTCCGCGACCGACCCCTCCGCGATCTTCCTGAGCGCAGAGAGGTCCGCGCCCGAACAGAAGTCCGCGCCCGCGCCCGTCAGGAGCACGGCGCGCACCCCTTCGCGCGCGTCCGCGTCGCGCAGGGCCTCTTTGAGTCCGCCGACCAGCTCGTCGTTCAGAGCGTTGCGCTTCTCGGGCCGGTTGAGCGTGACGAGGGCGACGTGCCCCTCGACGGCGTAGATGACCGGGCTCTCGTTCATAAGATACAAGTAGACAGTAGTCGGTAGTCGGTAGTCGGTAGAAAAGCCTTACTGATTGCGAACCCTGCGGCTGTCATCATCTACTTCCTTAAAGCGGAGCCTACCGGCCGCCGGCTACTCGCTACTATTCTAGAAAGCTCAGGAGGGCGGCGTTGACCTCGGCGGGCGCCTCCTGCTGCACCCAGTGGTTGCTGCGGCCGAGGCGCAGCTCCGTGTAGGGCGCGTCCACGTAGTCGGCGACGCCCGCCACGGTCTCGGGGACGATGGCGAAGTCGCGCTCGCCGTAGACGAAGAGCGTGGGGACGCGCACGCGCTCGTGCGGACGTATCTGCCGTTCGCCGAAGCCGCGGCTGAGGAAGGCCCGGAGGTTGGCGCGGTAGTAGTTGATGGCGCCCGTCAACGCGCCCGGCTCGCGCAGCGCCGCCTTCAGGACTTCGATGTCCGCGTCCGTGAACGTGCCCGGCCGCGAGGTCGCGCGCAACGTCCTGGCGAGACCGGCGAAGTCGTCGCGACTTATCCACCACTCGGGGATGCGAAGGCAGTTGGAAGAAGAACATGTACCAGCTCCGCAGGAGTTGTTTGACGCGTCAGGTTCTTCCCCCAGACGGCGGGCGGCGGCGTCTGAAGCGACGCCGAGTTTCCAGACGTAATCCGGATAATACTGCGCGACGGCCCACGCCACCGCGCCGCCCCAGTCGTGGCCGACGACGGCCGCCTCGCGCGCGCCGAAGTGGCGTATGAGGCCGGTCACGTCGTCCACCAGCCGCGGCATCCGGTAGTCCTCGACGCGCCCCGGCTTGTCGCTCAGGTTGTAGCCGCGCATGTCGGGCGCGACGACGCGGAAGCGACGCCCGAGCGCCTTCAACTGGTGGCGCCAGGAGTACCAGCACTCGGGGAAGCCGTGCAGCAGCACGACGAGCCGCTCGCCCTCGCCGCACTCCGCGTAATGCAGACGCACGTCGCCGACCTGCGCGTAGCCGTGGCGGATTTCGGGCTCGTGAGCCGAAGTGTCGTCGTTCATGCTCTTACTCCCAGAGGCCGAGCGCGCGCGCCTCTTCGTCGGGCACGTCGATCTCCATCCTGAGCAGCGCCGTCGAGAAGGTCTTGCCCTGCGCGTCGGTCATGAGCGAGAGCGTGCCGCCGCCGCCCAGAGACTCGTGCAGGAGGAAGTTGAGCGCGCCGAGGTTGGGCAGCTCGAAGCGCTCGACGCCGCCGCGCACGATGCCGCGGAAGTGCTCCTTGACGCGCGCGGCCGTGACCTCGCGCGCGAGCAGCGCGTAGAACTCTTCGCGCAGCGCGATGAGGCCGACGTTGGCCGTGTCGCCCTTGTCGCCCGAGCGCGCGTGCGCGAGTTTCAGCAGTTTGATTCGCATGACCCTTTACCCGTTTGGCCCCGCCTCCGGGTGGCGGATGAAGTGTTCCAGTTCGTGCGAGCCCGCGTACCGCTCTTCGCCCCCGACGACCACAGCGTCCTCGCCGAAGCTGTACCAGAGGCGGCGCAGCTCTTCGGCCGACTGGTTCGGCGCGCGGAGCTCTTCGACGGAGCGCTTCACGAACCGGCGCGCGTATGCTTGCGCCTCCTCGAAGGTTTGAAAGCTGCCGACCGTCTGCTCCTCGTCCGCGTCGTAGTGCGCCATGTCGAGGACGAGCACGGAGTAGCTCATCACGCTCACGCCTCCGCGGCCAGACCCGACAGCGCGAGCCAGTGGAATCCTACCACGACGAGCGAGTGGTCGATGGCGCCCTCCCTGATGAGCGAAGGGATGCGCGCGAGCGGTTCGAGCCGCACGCGCGTCCGCTCGGCGCCATGGTTCATAGGCTCCTGCCTGTACTCGACGCCGCGCGCGAGGAAGGTGTGAATCCAGTTGTCCTGAATCGCGGGGTTCGGCCGCGTCTTCCCGAGGAAGACGACTTCGGCGGCCTCGTAACCCGTCTCCTCGAACAGCTCGCGCGCGGCCGTCTCGTGCGGCTCCTCGCCCGGGTCAACCATCCCGCCGGGAATCTCCAAAGAGACCCCTTCGGTGCCGTGTCGGTACTGCTCGATGAGCACGACCTCGTCATCCTTGGTCAGGGGGATGACGTTGATCCAGTCCGGCGCCTCGATGACGTAGAAGTCGTGCGCGCGCCCGTCGCGCGGGTCGGTCGAGTAGTCGCGCCGCACCTTGAAGACGCGACAGTCCGCGACCTGCTCCGAGCGCTCGCGGCGCCAGAGGAGTTGTGAATCGTCGTCCTTCAAACTTCCGTCACCTCGACGCGCGGCTCGATCTCGGTCTTGGGGATGAGCGCGGGCCAGTAGGCGACGATCTCTTCGACCTTGGGGCGGCCGCCGGCGAAGCCCGTGACGGCGGGCGGGCCCGTCAGGATGAGCGGCGCGATCTCCTTCGTGAAGCGCTCGATCGATTTGCGGTCTTCGCCGCGCACGCCGACGCGCAGTTGGATTTCGGGCGCGTCCGGAGAGGGCTCGCCCGCGAGCGGGCCGTGCGTGGCGTTGGCGCCGACGAACTCGGTCAGAATCTGTTCGAACTTCAGACCCAGTCTGTCTAGACGCGCGCGCAGGATTTGGTCGGCGGCGCGCGCCTTCGCGTACGCGTCCGGCCACGCGTAGACGAGCGTGCCGACGGCCTTGAAGCCCGCCGAGTAGCTGATGGAGACCTTCAGGAACTCGGTCGCGGGCGCCCCCTTCACCCCGTGCACGCGGACGCGGTTAGCGCCGGCGTCTTCGAGCCGGATGGTCGTGAAGTCGGCGACGCAGTCGGGCGTGATGTAGGCGCGCGGGTCGCCCATCTCGTAGACCAGCTGCTCCTTGACCGAGGGGACGTTGACGCGCCCGCCCGTGCCCTCGTGCTTCGTCACGACGAACGAGCCGTCGGCCGTCGCCTCGACGATGGGGAAGCCGACGTCCGCGAGGTCCGGAATGTTCTGCCAATCGTACTGGCAGTTGCCGCCCGTCGATTGCGCGCCGCACTCGATGATGTGGCCCGCGACCGTGCCCGCGGAGAGCCGATCCCAGTCCGTCTCGCCCCAGCCGAACTCGTGAATCATCGGCGCGAGCGTGAGGCCCGTGTCGGTGGCGCGCCCCGTGATGACGACCCGCGCGCCGTTATTCAAGGCTTCCACGATGGGCCACGCGCCGAGGTACGCGTTCGCGCTCTGGACGCGCTCGCGCACGTCGGAGAGCGGCGCGCCCGTGTCCATGTTGCGCAGCTCGACGCCGCGCTCCAGAAGCTCGTCGAGCCGTCCCATGATGTCGTCGCCGGTGACGGTGCCGATCTTCAAGCGGCGCGCGAGCCCCAGCTCGCGCGCCACGTCGCGCACGGCCGCGGCGCAGCCCTCGGGGTTGACGCCGCCGGCGTTGGCGGTGACGCATATGTCGCGCTCGACGCAGTCGGGCAGAATCTCGCGCATGAGGGGCACGAAGTCGCGCGCGTAGCCGGCCGCGGGGTCGCGCGCGCGCTGCTTCTGCATGATCGACATCGTGACCTCGGCGAGGTAGTCGAGCATGAGGTAATCGACCGGCCCCTCCCTCACCTGACGCACCGGCGCGTCGAGCATGTCGCCCCAGAAGCCCTGCCCGCAGGCGATGCGGATCGTCTCTTTACGTCTACTCATAAAATTTGGTTGGAAGAATACGCAGGCAGTTTATCAGGCGTGAGCCGTAAACCGTAAACCGTGACGGGAGGAAGAACCTGTCTCCTCCCGTCACGGTTTACGGTTTACGGCTCACGCCCGATTTACTTCTGTCAGCGGCGGCCGCGCGGCGTGAACGTCAGTCTGCTCTTGGTAAAGGGCGCAGGCGTGAGCGTCAGGCGGTCGCCGCTCTTGCGCGCGCGGACGTTGAAGGCCACGGGCGTCTTTGTCGCAGGGTCTTCAATGTCGCCGAAGTAGAGGGCCGCGCTGGTGGCCCCTTGCGTGAGCACGGCGTAGAAGCGGCCGTTGTGCGTCATGCCCTCGCCCGTCAGCGTGAAGGTGTTGCCGTTGATGGTCAGCTCGGCGTCGCCCGACATCTCGTGTCCGCCGGTCGTCGTGACGCGGCCGGTGTACGTGCCGGACAGGTCAACCCGCTCGCCGCTCAGGTCGCCGCGCGAGTCGTCGTCCTGCGCGACGGGCGCGATGACGGCGATGTCCTGCACGACCTGCGGCGGGGTGCGGCGGCCGCGGCGGCCGCGGCGCGGCGCGCTCATGTTGGCGTTCGCGTTGGCGTCCTGCACGCTCTCTTCGGTCGTGCTGCTGTTGGCGTTCTGCCCCGTAGCGCCGGCGTCGGCCAGCACGAGCGCCGCGCCGGAGAAGGCCGCGAAGAGAAGGACGAGCAGTAGTCTAAGGCTTCGCATGTTACTCACGGATGGTTTCCTCCTGTCTACTCCTGCGCGCGCCGCGACCCGGCGTGCGTCAGCAAAAGTGTGGAAGACTTCGTGGATTCGACTTGCCTCGGTGGCCACAGTTTCGCACACCGAAGTGACCCTTGCACGGATTTTTTTCAGGCACGTGGACGGCGCACACGAACCCTCTCAAGCTCACGCGAGCGTCGGCGGCAGCACGAACTGGCCGAGGTGCGGCCCCGAGTAGTTGAGGCTGACGCCGAGCGCCAGCTCAAGCGCGTCGCGCGTCTCTTCGGGCGCGATGACCGCATCGACGTAGCCGCGCGCGGCCGCGTACTTCGCGTCGAGCTGCTGCTCGTAGTCCTCGCGCACGCGCGCCATCTCCGCCTTCAACTTCTCGTCCGGCTCCTGGCCCTCGCGCTTCAGCCGGTCGAGCTGCGTGCCGTAGATGGCCTGCACGGCCGAGTCGCCCTCCATCACGCCCATGCGGCCGGTCGGCCAACTGAAGATGAAGTCGGGGTCGAAGCCCTGCCCCGCCATCGCGTAGTAGCCCGCGCCCGAGGCGTGGTTGATCGTCAGCACGATCTTCGGCACCGTGGCCGTCGCCATCGCCTCGACGAAGCGCGCGCCCGCGCGGATGATGCCGCAGTGCTCGGCCTCGGCCCCGATCATGAAGCCCGACACGTCCTGTATGAAGAGGAGCGGCGTGCGGTGCCGGTTGCAGGTCTCGATGAAGTAGGCGACCTTCTCGGCCGACTCGGTGTAGATGATGCCCCCGAACTTCGGCGGCTTCCCCTTCTCGCGCACGAGCCCGCGGCTGTTGGCGATGACGCCGACCTGTATGCCGCCGACGCGCGCGTGCCCCGTGACCATCTCGCGCGCGTAGTCGGCCTGGAACTCGTCGAGGCGCCCGCCGTCGAGGATGCAGTTCAGAACCTCGCGCGCGTCGTAAGGGTGGCGGTGGTCTTCCGGCAGAATCTCGTAGAGGTCCGCGAGCGGCCGCGCGGGCTCTTCCGCATCGACGATGGAGACGGCGGGCTGCTCCGGCAGCGGCAGCTCCGAGATGACCTCGCGAATCTTGTTGATGCACGCCTCGTCCGACTCGACGCGGTAGTGCGCGACGCCGGAGATTTCGTTGTGCGTGCGCGCGCCGCCGAGCGTCTCGTTGTCGATGGTCTGCCCCGTCGCCCCTTTGACGAGGTTCGCGCCGCCGAGCCCCATGAACGAAGTGCCCTCGACCATGATGATGATGTCGGAGAGCGCGGGCAGGTACGCGCCGCCCGCCACGCACGGCCCCATCACCGCCGCCACCTGCGGCACGCGCAGGTAGCGCCGCATGATCGAGTTGTAATAGAAGATGCGCGCCGCGCCGTACTGCCCCGGAAAGACGCCGCCCTGGTACGGCAGGTTCACGCCCGCCGAATCGACCAGGTAGACGATCGGCACGCGCGAGCGCATCGCCACCTCCTGCGCGCGCAGAATCTTCTTGATCGTCTCGGGCCACCACGACCCGGCCTTCACCGTCGCGTCGTTGGCGACGACGACCACCTCGCGCCCCCCGACCCGGCCCACCGTCGTCACGACCCCCGCCGCCGGCGCGCCGCCCTCGTACTGGTCGTAGGCGACGAGCAGCCCGATCTCCTGCGCGTAAGAGTCTTTATCCAGCAACAGCGCGACGCGCTCGCGCGCCGTCAGCTTCCCCTGCTCGTGCTGCTTCTGAATCTTCCCCGCGCCGCCGCCCGCGCGCAGGCGTTCTTCGAGTGCGCGCAGTTCCTCCGTCAGTTCGCGCAAACGCGAACCCTTCCCCGCGCGCGCCGTCGGTGCTTCACTTGTCATCTTGATTTTCCCGGAACGTTGAATTGACTTGAAAAATAACACAGCGGGCCGCGCGAAACAATCGACCCGCCCCGGCACAAGGGAGTGCGCCGGGGCGGGCCCGTGGCCGTGCCGGGCACGGCGGGAAGATGCGTGGATGCGTGTCTACTCAGACTCGCAGACCGTCGCGTAGCAGTAGACGATGCCGTCGTTGAACAGGTTGCCGCAGTATTCGGTTTCCCCGTAGAGGTTTGCGCACGCGTCGTACAGGGCTTGAACCTTTCCCTGACATTCGGCGCATGCGTCACGGGCCTTCACCGTGCGGGTGGTGGTGGAAGAAGAGGCTAGGCCAATCGTCAGGACGGAGAGCAGCAGCGTCACGACAAGGATGCGTGTCCTTTTCATGGTAGTTTCCTTTCAACTGGAGAGAACCGCGTTGAGGAGCCGTTGGGCGCGGACTTCTTATAATAACTGCGCGCGAAAGTCAACGATTGCGGCCGCGCACGGCGTTTACAAAAACTGGTCGAAATAGGTTAAACTTTCCGCCCTGCAACAAAGTTAAGCCGGAGCATTTTGGGCCGCAGCAGAATTCCGACCCGTTTCGTGTTGGAGGACTCTTTTTGGCAGCCGCCGCTTTCTACGACCTCGAAGGGACTTTGGTGAGCACGAACCTCGTGCACACGCTCGGCTTCTACGCGCGCAACCAGCAGGGGATTCTGCGCTCGATTCAGAAGGGCGCTTCGACCCTCGCGAGCATCCCGCTCTTCGCCGCCGCCGACGCCTACAGCCGCATGGTCTTCAACGACATCTTCTTCCGCCGCTACAAGGGCCAGTCGGAAGACCGCCTCCGCTTCTTCGCGGGGGACTTGTTCGAGGACGTTCTGAAGCCCGCCGTCTTCCCCGGCGCGAAGACCCTGATCCGCAAGTCGCGCAGCCTCGGCCTCAGGCAGGTCGTCGTCACCGGCGCGCTCGATTTCTCGGTCGAGCCGCTGATGGAGTACCTCGGCGTGGACGACTACGTCGCCAACCGCCTGGAGTTCGTCAACGGCGTCGCCACCGGGCGGCTCCTCCCCCCCGTGCTCGCCTCCGCCACCAAGGCGTCCTGGATTCGCACCTACGCCGAGAAACACGACATCAACCTGAGCGACTCCTACGCCTACAGCGACAGCATGAGCGACCTGCCCATGCTCTCCATCGTCGGCCACCCCGCGGCCGTCAACCCGGACATGCGCCTGCGCCAGACGGCTTTGCACCACGACTGGCCGATACTGAACTTGAAGTAAGTAAGCGATAAGTGATGAGTGATAAGAGACCGGCTCTTACTCATCACTTGTCACTCATCGACTTATCACTTATAAAGAATGGCCCTACAACTCAGAAGAAAAGTTCACGAGTCGGTCGTCTTCATCGACCGCGACAGCGCGCCGCGCATCATCTCGTCGGGGATGGACTTCATCCCGGAAGACCTCCCCGTCGGCACGCGCGTCATCTACCCGAACGCGCCCGTCAAGGGGCTGCCGAACCGCGAGGCCGCCATCCGCTACGCGCTGAACCACCCGCACGACTGCGACCCGCTCTACGCGCAGTTGCAGCCCGGGCATGAAGGTGACGATTGCCATCGACGATTTGTCGATGCCGCTGCCGCCGATGCGGACGCCCGACGTGCGGCAGACGGCGCTCGAAATCCTCTTAGACCTGCTGCACGCGAACGGCGTGGACGACGTACACCTCATCGTCGCCATCTCCCTGCACCGGCGCATGACCGAGTGGGAGATCAAGCGCATGTGCGGCCAGAGGGTCTTCGACGCCTTCTGGCCCGACCGCCTCTACAACCACGACGCCGAAGACCCGGACGGCATGGTCGTCATCGGCGAGACGCGCCACAAGGAGAAGCTCTCGCATCAACCGCCGCGCCGCCGAGAGCGACCTGCTCATCTACCTCAACTTCAACTTCGTCCCGATGAACGGCGGGCACAAGTCGGTCGCCGTGGGCCTGTGCGACTACGAGAGCTTACGCGCCGCACCACGAGCCCAACACCATCCGCGAGTCCGACAGCTACATGGACCCGGCCAACTCCGAGCTGACGCGCAAGATCAACCGTCTCGGGCAAGCTCGTGGACGAGCACGTCAACGTCTTCCACATCGAGACGACCGTCAACAACCGGATGTTCAAGGGCGAGCTCTCGTTCCTGACGAAGAACGAGGACGACTTCTCCGCCTACGAGCGCATGAAGTACGAGGCCATGCGCTTCACGATGTCGAAGATGCCGCTCGCGGCCAAGCGCAAGATGTACAACTCGCTCACCGCCGACTACGAGATGATCGCGGTCGAGGCGGGCCGCACCGAGCCCGTCCACGAGCGCATCATCGCCAAGTCGATGCAGCAGTACGTCGTCCCCGTGGACGGCCAGTGCGACATCCTCATCTGCCCCATCCCGGAGATTTCGCCGTACAACGTCTACTCGTCTTTGAACCCTCTGCTCGTGCAGGTGATGGCGCTCGGCTACCACTTCAACATGTACCGCGGCAAGCCCCTTTTGAAGAAGGGCGGCGTGCTGATTCTGCACCACCCCTGCTACGACGACTTCGACCACGTCCAGCACCCGAGCTACATCGAGTTCTTCAACCGCCTGCTCCCCGAGACGCGCGACTCGCACGTCCTGCGCGAGAAGTACGAGCGCGAGTTCGCGACCAACCCGCTCTTACATCGAGATGTACCGGCGCGGCCACGCCTACCACGGCGCGCACCCGTTCTACATGTGGTACTGGGCCGAGAACGGCCGCGCCCACGTCGGCCGCGTCATCGCCGCCGGCGCCGA
This sequence comes from uncultured Acidobacteriota bacterium, assembly GCA_963726735.1. Classification (GTDB taxonomy): domain Bacteria; phylum Acidobacteriota; class Blastocatellia; order Pyrinomonadales; family Pyrinomonadaceae; genus QHXN01. Next base: position 2,154,475 of record CAVSDM010000007.1, on the reverse strand, counting down.
GAACGCGCACGTCCCCGCCGCCATGGGCTGGGAGCGGGCCGACAACCTGACCGAAGCCATCGCCATGGCGCGCAGCTACATGGGCCGCTCCGCCCAGATCACGATGCTCCATCAGCCTGTGATCGCCATCTGCGACATGAGTTAGAATACGGCCGACCGAGGTTTGAGCCATGAGCACGACGACCCGCCTGATTACCGCCGACGAGCTGCTCGTCATGCCCCACCGCGACGAACACGGGAACGACTGCATTCTTGAGCTGATCCGCGGAGAGGTAAGAAGGATGTCACCCAGCGGCATCACTCACGGCTTCTTTTGCACCGACTTGGCGCTTGAGATAGGCGGCTTTGTGAAGAGCAACGATCTGGGTCAGCGTTTGCGGCGCAGAGACCGGCTTCATCGTCGAGCGTGACCCAGACAGCGTGCTCGGGGCAGACGTTGCTTTTATCAGCCACGAACGGCTAGCGAAAATCGAGAATCCTGACAAGTTTGGCCCGTTCGCTCCTGACTTGGCCGTCGAGGTGCTAAGCCCGGGCAACAGGCCCGGCGAGATAGAAGAGAAGGTGGCTCTTTACTTCGCGGCCGGCGCGCGGGCCGTCTGGGTCTTCAACCCGAAGAAGCGAACGGCCGCCGTTTATACTTCGCCGTCCGACGTGCGGGTTCTCAACGAACATGACACGCTCGACGGCGGCGAGGTGCTGCCCGGCTTCACGCTCGACCTTGCGAAGCTATTCGCTGTAGGGAAGAAGTAAACAAGGCTCCGATTGACTTCAAGATGAAATTTTCGCCCACAGAGACTTTTAACGGCCGGAACGTCTTCATCATCGGCGCGACGGGGTTCGTCGGGAAGGTGGCGCTGTCGATGCTGCTCGACCGCTTCCCCGGCATCGGGCGCGTCTACGTGACGGTGCGCGCGCGCGGTAAGGAGGAGTCCGAGACGCGCTTCTGGAACAACGTCATCACGGCGCCGCCCTTCGACCCCGTGCGCGAGCGCTACGGCGCGGCCTTCGAGGACTTCATCCGCGACAAGGTGCGGCTCGTCAACGGCGACATCAGCGAGGACAACCTCGGCTTCACCGAAGAGGAGGCCGAGGCGGTCGCCGCCGACATCGACGTGCTCATCAACAGCGCGGGCAACGTCACCTTCAACCCGCCGTTGGAGAGCGCGCTCAGAACGAACGTCGTCGGCACGAAGAACGTCATCAAGTTCGCCAAGCGGATGAAGCGCCCCGCGCTCGTCCACATCTCGACCTGCTTCGTCGCGGGCAACCGCTCGGGCCCCGTCTGGGAGAGCGACCCCGTCCTCGGCTACTTCCCGCGCAAGGACGAGTTGCCGGGCGTCGAGTTCGACGCCGAGCAGGAGATACGCGACTGCGCGCGTCTGGCCGAGCGCGTCCGCGAGGAGGCGAAGGACGCCTTGCAGGTCGCGCGCTTCAGGGAGCTGGCGCGCAAGCGGCTCTACGAAGAGGGGCGCGACCCCGACGACCTCGACGCAGATGGGGCTCGCCGTCGCCCGCGAGCGCAAGCTCTGGACGCGCGAGCGTCTGACCGAACTCGGCACCGAGCGCGCGGTCTTCTGGGGCTGGCCCAACATCTACACCTACACGAAGAGCCTCGGCGAGCAGCTCGTCGCGGCCGAGACGGACATCGTCCGCGCCATCGTCCGCCCCTCCATCGTCGAATCCGCCAAGGACTTCCCCTTCCCCGGCTGGAACGAGGGCTTTACGACGACCGCGCCGCTCATCTTCATCGCGCTCAAGGGTCAGCAGCAGATACCGGTCAACGACAAGCTCATCCTCGACATCACGCCCGTCGATCAGGTCGCGGCGGTGATGCTCGGCGCCGCGGCCGAGGCCATCGCGGGCGAGCCGCGCCTCGTCTATCAGGCGGCCACGGGCGACACGAACCCGAACACGATGGAGCGCATCGTGAGCCTCGTCGGCCTCTACAAGCGCAAGCACTATCAGGAGAAGGAGACGGGCTTCAAGCTCCTCAACGAGTTCGTGGCGCGGATGGAGAACAAGCCGGTCACGCCCGCGCGCTTCAACGCGATGTCCACGCCGATGGTCAACTCCGCGGCGAAGCAGGCGTCCTCGCTGCTCGACCGCGTGCGCCCGCGCTGGGGCGGCGGGAAGCTCACGCACATCGTTGACCGCGCGAAGGCGACCGTCGAACGAGTCGAAGAGGTGACGCGCGAGACGAAAGAGGCGTTCGACATGTTCCGCCCGTTCATGATCGAGAACGCCTACATCTTCCGCGCCGACAACGTCCGCTCGCTCTTCGCGCGAGGTGCGCGAGGACGAGCAGCAGCTGCTCCGTTGGGACCCGGAGACGTTCGACTGGTACGACTACTGGATGAACGTCCACTTCCCCGGCCTGAAGAAGTGGGTCTTCCCGACGCTCGAAGAGGACATGCGCGCGCAGCCGAAGCGCGTCTACACCTACCGCGACCTGCTCGAACTCTTCGAGACTTCGGCCAAGCGCTACTCGACGCGCGTCGCCATGCGCATCGAGCGCGACGGGCAGAAGGAGCAGTACACCTACGCCGACATCCAGGAACTCGCGACGCGCGCCGCCGCCTTCTTCGCCGCGCACGGGCGTGAAGCCGGCCGACCGCGTCCTCCTCGTCAGCCACAACGCGCCCGAGTGGGGCATCAGCTACTTCGGCGTCCTGAAGGCCGGCGCGACCTGCGTCCCCGTTGACCCCGAAAGTAAGACCGAAGAACTCGTCAACTTCGTCCGCGCGAGCGGCGCGACCGGCGTCGTGCTCGGCGAGAAGGCCGACGAAGAGCACGCCGACCTTCAAGAGAAACTTCTCGAAGCGGGCTTCGACGCGCGCGCTCTGGCGCTACGCGGAAGTCTTCGAGCTGACCGACGAGCAGAGTGAAGACGAGCGCATCGCGCTCCTGCCCGCGAAGGTGTCGCCGAACGCGGTCGCGTCGCTCATCTTCACCTCGGGCACGACGGGCCAGCCGAAGGGCGTCATGCTCTCGCACAAGAATTTGACGAACATGGTCTCGATGCTCTCGTCCGTCTTCGAGATGGACACGGGCGACGGCATCCTCTCCGTGCTCCCGCTCTACCACACGTTCGAGTTCTCGACCGGCTTCCTGACGCCCTTCAGCCGCGGCACGCAGATCACCTACCTCGCAGACCTGAGCGGCGAAGAGCTGGCGCGCGCCATCAAGAACGGCCACGTCACCGGCATGGTCGGCGTCCCGGCGCTGTGGGAACTGCTCCACCGCCGCATCATGTCGCGCCTGCGCGAGCGCGGCGAGTGGGTCGGCAACGCCGCCGAGGCGCTCATCAAGTTCAACAGCCGCCTGCGCGACAAGACGCCCTTCAACCTCGGCTCCGTCATCTTCCGCCCGATTCACTCGGGGCTCGGCGGGCAGCATCCGCTATCTCATCAGCGGCGGCTCCGCGCTCAACGAGAAGATCAAGCGCGACATGCACGGCCTCGGCTTCACCATCCTCGAAGGCTACGGGCTGACCGAAGCCTCGCCGGTGCTGACCGTGACGCGGCCGCAGAACGCCCTGAACGCGACGAGCGTCGGCACGCCCCTGCCCGGCGTCGAGGTGCGCATCAGCGACCCGGACGCCTTCGGCATCGGCGAGGTCATCGCGCGCGGCCCGAACGTCATGCTCGGCTACTACCAGAACGAGCAGGCGACGCAATCGGCCATCATCTCGCGCTGGCTCCACACGGGCGACCTCGGCCGCCTCGACGAGGACGGCAACCTCTACCTCGTCGGGCGCTCCAAAGAGATCATCGTCGATACGAACGGCAAGAACGTCTACCCGGACGAGATCGAAGAGCTGTACAAGGACTCGCCCTACGTCAAGGAGATCGGCGTCGTCGGCCTGCCCGACGGCATCGGCGAGAAGGTCGCGGCGCTGGTCTTCCCCGACTACGACCACGACATCGCGCTCCAGCGCGAAGAGGTGCAGCGCCGCGTCGAGAACCACTTCCGCGAGGTGTCGTCGTCGCTCCCCTTCTACAAGCGCGTCAAGTCGCTCTACTTCGCCGACGAGGAGCTGCCGCGCACGGCCACGCGCAAGGTCAAGCGGCGCGAGGTCGTCAAGCTCATCCAGTCGCTCGAAGAGTCGAAGCGCGCCGGCATCACCGAAAGAACGGCGCCGCGCGAGCAGCACCACGACGCCGACTGGCTGCTCGGCATCGTCGCGCACGTCGCCTCGCGCCCGCGCGCGCAGGTCACGCTCGACTCGCGCCTCGCCGAGCTGGGCTTCGACAGTCTCATGTTCGTCGAGCTGGCCTCGGCCATCGAGCAGGCGGGCGGCGCGCTCGTCTCGCCCGACACCCTGAACGAGGTCGTGGACGTGCGCGAGCTGTACTCGGTCGTCAAGCGGCGCGAGACCGCCGCCGGCGAAGCGCGCGGCCGAGGCGCGCGCCGAGGAGGACGCGCGGCAGTCGGAGAAGGAGATTTACGTCCCCACGTTCGTCCGCACCGTCGGCAACCGCGGCATCGACGTGGTGCAGCGCGCGCTCTACGAGAACGTTCTGAAGGCGCACGTCGAGGGGCAGTCGAACATCCCGACGCACACGAACTTCATCGCGGCGACGAACCACACGTCGCACCTCGACACGGGACTCATCAAGTACGCGCTCGGCGAGTACGGCCGCGACATGGTGGCGCTCGCCGCGGCCGACTACTTCTTCGACAACAAGTACAAGCGCGCCTACATGAACAACTTCACGAACATCGTGCCCATCGAGCGTTCGGGAAGTCTTGCGGCAGTCGCTCCGCCACGCGCGCTCGTTCCTTGAACGCGGCTACACGGCGCTCATCTTCCCCGAGGGCACGCGCTCGATGACGGGGCAGATGGCGGAGTTCAAGTCGGGCTTCGCCTACCTCGCCCTCAACACGCGCACCGGCATCCTGCCCGCGTACCTGTGGGGCACGTACGAGGCGTTCCCGAAGGGCTCGACCTTCCTCAAGGGGCGCGAGGTCGGCGCGCGCATCGGCCGCTTCCTCTCGCCCGACGAACTCGACGGGCTGACGAAGGGCATGCCCCGGGCCGAGGCGTACCGGCTCGTCGCCGCGCTCGTCCGCCACGAGATCGAGAACCTGCGCGACGGCACGCGCCACGCCTTCGACGCCACGGCGCTCCGCCGCCGCTGGAAGGCCGAGCGCCGCCACGCGGGCGAAGAGACGCACGACGAGAGCGAGATGGCGACGACCGGGGATTGAAACAAGATGTGATGTGCGTCGCCGCGGAGCGGCGTCTGAGTTAGCCCGGCCTTCAAGGCCGGGTCATGGACGATTAACAAGACGCCGCGTCGCGTCAGCGACGCCTGAACCCGCACATCGTTCAGGCGTCGCTGACGCGACGCGGCGACGTTTTACTCAGACTCAACCCGGCCTTGAAAGGCCGGGCTACATTCAGCGCCGCTACGCGGCGAGTTCTGCCCGGCTTTCATTTAACTTTTATGGCGACGACGAAGAAAGCACCACGAAGAAGGCCGCGACGAAGGCGAAGAAGGCCGCGGCCGACGCTCCGAAGACGACTTCGCTCGCGAAGAGGGCGAAGCCGGTGACGCTCGTGACGGGCGGGACGGGGTTCCTCGGGTCGCACCTCGTGAGGCTGCTCGTCGAGGAGGGCGCGACGACGCTGCGCGTGCTCTCGACTTCGGCGCCGGCGTGGCTCGAAGAGTTGGGCGTCGAGACGGTCGACGGGCTCGATCACTTCGCCGGAGGACGTGCGGCGGGCGGTCGAGGGCGTGGCGGAGGTCTACCACCTCGCCGGCCGCGTCTCGCGCGAGCCCGAGGACGCGCACCTGATGTACAAGCTGCACGTGGACGGGACGCGCGTGCTGTGCGAGGCGGCGGCCGGGGCGGGCGTCAAGTCTCTGGTGATGGCCTCGACGAGCGGGACGGTGGCCGTCACCGAAGACGGCGACGTGCTGCCCGACGAGGAGTGGCCGACGCCCCTCGACATCGTCTCGCGCTGGCCCTACTACGCGAGCAAGGTCTATCAGGAGCGCGTCGCGCTTGAGAACTTTGCGGGGAAGGGTCGGCGGCTCGTCATCATGAACCCGAGCCTTCTGCTCGGCCCCGGCGACGAGCGTCTGAGTTCGACGAAGGTCGTGCTCGACTTCCTCGCGCGCAAAATCCCGACGGTGCCGAAGGGCGGCCTGAGCTTCGTGGACGCGCGCGACGCGGCCGCGGCCTTCCGCGCGGCGATGGAGCGCGGCGCGCACGGCGAGCGTTACCTGCTCGGCTCCGCCAACTGGACGTTCGACAAGTTCTTCGGTCGGCTCGAACGCATCACGAAGGTTCCCGCGCCGTTCCTCTCGCTGCCGTCGAAGCTCACGCGTCGCGGGCGCGCGCGGCATCAGCTCGCTCTACAAGCACTGGAAGCTCGCCCCGCCCGTCGAGCCGACCGAGATCGAGATGGCCGAATACTTCTGGTACCTCGACGCGTCGAAGGCCCAGACGCGAACTCGGCTTCAACCCGCGCGACCCGCAGGAGACGCTGCTCGACACGGTCACCTACGTCCGCGAAAACTTCCTCGGCAACGCCGCCTTCCGCACCGCGGGTTAAATGGCGCGGGCACCTGCACGCGCAGCGCGCCCGGCAGCATCTCGAACTCGGCGGGCAGACTCCCGACCAGCTCGCCGTCAACTTCCAGCTTAACTTCTGCGCCGTCGGCCGACTCGGCGCGGACGCGGCGGGCGAGCGCGTGGCGCACCTCCTGCATGCCGAGGTGCGTGCCGAGGTAGAGCCGGTAGGAGTTGGCGAGCACCGTGAGCGCGGAGACGTCGCCGACGGCGACCACGTCGAAGCGGCCGTCGTCGACCTTAGCGTTGGGCGCGATCTTCATCCCGCCGCCGAAGTAGCGCGCGTTGGCGACGCAGAAGTTGGCGACGTTCAGTCCGCGACTTCGGCGCCGCCGTCGAGCGAGACGCGCACGAGCGGCTTCTCGAAGGTGACGGCCGCCTGCAAGGCCGCGGCGGCGAAGGAGAGGCGTGCCGCCGAGCAGACGCGCCGCGCCCGCCGGCAGCCCCTCGCGCGACTTCACGCGCCTGATGACCTCGCCGCCCATGCCGAACGAGGCGACGTTGACGAAGTACCTCGACTCCTCCGCCCCGCGCCCGTTCACGAACGTGACGCGCCCCGCGTCCAGCACGCGCGTCTCGCCCTCGCGCAGAGCCTTCGCCGCGTCGGCCGCACGCTGCGGGATGTCGAGCGTGCGCCGGAAGTCGCCGCCCGTCCCGCTCGGCAGCAGCCCGAGTTCCGTGTCCGACTCCGCGCGCAGGATGCCGTTCGCCACCTCGTAGATGGTGCCGTCGCCGCCGCAGGCGATGACGAACGCGCGGCCCGCGCGCGCCTCGCGCTCGGCGATCTCGACGGCCTCGCCGCCCCTCTGCGTGAACGCGACCTCGAACGGGCCGAAGTGCTGCCGCACGACGCTCGCGACGCCCGGCCACGCCGTGCCCGTCGCGCCGCCCGCCGACGAGGGGTTGACGATGATGAGTGGGAGCGTTGACATTTTCGATTCGTGATTGATGACAGACCGCAGCTTCATGGATACTTGCGCGTGAGGCGTCGGTCGAAGGCTTAAGCGCGTCGCGCTTGGCTTCGAGGGCGAAGTGCGGCGCGGTCCTGCTCGCCGAGTTCGGCGATCTTCGACATGACGAAGTCGGCGATCTCTTTGTAGGTGCGGACGGAGTCGCGCCGCTCGTAGAACTCGGAGAAGTCGAGCGCGGGGCCGAAGTGGACGCGGACCGGCTCGCCGCCGCGCCAGTTGCCGAGCACCTGCTTCGGGAGGTCGTTGCCGAGCCCCGCGATGAAGACGGGGACGACCTGCGGGCGCGCGTCCTTGATCAACTTGCCGACGCCGGGCTGCGGGCGCAGGTACGAGTACGGGTCGGCGCCCTTGTTGCGCGTCCCCTCGGGGTGGAAGCCGATGACGTTGCCCGCGCCCTCGCGGCACAGAGCGCGGCGAGCAGGCGCATCGAGAACTTGTCGAACTCGCGCTGCTCCGTCTTCGGGTTGTCGCCGCCCGCGAAGAAGGGCGGGAACATCGACCACCAGCCCATCAAGAGGTTGACGAGCAAGCCGCCCGACCGAGTCGTAGAAGAAGCGCCCGCGCACGGGGAAGAAGAGCTGCTTGCGCCAACGCGTCCGGCGGAAGAGCACGGTCGAGACGACGTACATGTCGAAGAAGGAGCGGTGGTTGGCGACGAGCAGAATCGGGCGTTCGTGCGAGGCGGCCTCGACGTGTTCGAGCCCGCTCGACGCGCATCAGGTTGTAGGTCGAGACGTGAATCCAGCCCGCCCCGAGCGTCCGCTGGCAGAACGTCCAGAAGCGCTTCCAACGCCCGCGGTTCATCCGCCGCGTCAGGCGGAACGCGAAGCGCTCGAACGGCGACAGCACGGCCCACTCCTCCGCCGTCGGCGCGAGGGCCGTGCTGTCTCGTCGGCTGATCGTGCCTCGTCGTTCGTGTCCATCGGAACCTTCGTCGTCGAAGGCTCAAAGTTAATAGACCGGAGAGACGGAAGCGTGCGCAGGCAGCACGTTGTGACCGCTGGAGCTACCGCGGTTTCGACTGTCAGTCTATCGAGAAGTACTTCGCCTCCTCGTGGTGGACGATGATGGCGGAGGTGGACTGCTCGGGGACGAGCTGGAACTCTTCGGAGAGCTCGACGCCGATGCGCTCGGGGCCGAGCAGCTCGAAGAGCTTCGTCTGCTCTTCGAGGTCGGGGCAGGCCGGGTAGCCGAAGCTGAAGCGCGAGCCCTGGTAGCCCTGGTGGAAGAGTTTCGCGAGTTCCGCCGCGTCGCGCCCGGCGATGCCCAGCTCCTCGCGGACGCTGCTTGTGCCACAGCTCGGCGAGCGCCTCGGCCGACTCGACCGAGAGGCCGTGGAAGTAGAGGTAGTCGGAGTAGTTGTCGATGCGGAACAGCTCGTGCGCGTACTCGCTCGCGCGGCGGCCGACCGTGACGAGCTGGAAGGCGACCACGTCCACGCGCCCCGACTCCTTCGACGCGAAGAAGTCCGCGAGGCACAGGCGCCGCCCCGCGGGCTGGCGCGGGAAGGTGAAGCGCGTGCGCTCGGTGCGTTCGTCGTCGTGGTAGACGACGAGGTCGTTGCCCTCGGACTGGCAGGGGAAGTAGCCGTAGACGACCTGCGGGACGAGCAGGTTCTCGCGCTCCGAGTGGAGCTTCAGCTCGTCGTAGACGGGGCGCACCTTCTCCGCGACGAAGGCGCGGTACTCTTCGCGCCGACTTGCGCCCCTGCTTGAACTGCCACTGCCCCTTGAAGAGCGCCGTCTCGTTGACGAAGCGGAAGACTCGTTCGAGCGGGACGTGTTCGACGACGCGCGAGCCGTAGAACGGCGCGCGCGGGATGGGCGCGTCGGGGTTCACGTCCGAGCGCTGCGTGTGCGAGGCGGCCTCGCGCGACTTGAGCACGCCGCGCGGTCGCGCGCGCGCGGCCCGCGACGCCGAGCTTCGCGTCCTCGCCGACCAGATCTTCGGCGTCGTCTTCGGACTCCGCGTTCGCCGAGCCGTTCCCCGCCCCGGCCGACGCCCTGGCGGCCTTCGCCGCTTCGGACTGTGCGACGGCTCGGCATGCGCGCCGGAGCCGGTCAGCAGGTCCATCGTGTGCAGGCCGTCGAAGGCGTCGCGCGCGTAGAAGAGGCGGCCCTTGTAGAGCGACTCCAAGTCCTCTTCGACGTAACGGCGCGTCAGCGCGGCGCCGCCGAGCACGACGGGCACGTTGATGCCGCGCTCGTTCATCAGCTCAAGGTTCTCGCGCATGATGAGCGTGGACTTGACCAGCAGGCCGCGACATGCCGATGGCGTCGGCCTTGTGCTCCTCGGACGCCTGGAGGATCGCCTCGATCGGTCTGCTTGATGCCGAGGTTGATGACGCTGTAGCCGTTGTTCGTCAGGATGATGTCCACGAGGTTCTTGCCGATGTCGTGAACGTCGCCCTTGACGGTCGCCAGCACCATCGTCCCCTTCGCCGTCGCGCCGCCCTTCTTCTCCATGAACGGTTCGAGGAAGCGCACGGCCGCCTTCATCACCTCGGCCGACTGCAAGCACGAAGGGGAGCTGCATCTGCCCGCTGCCGAAGAGCTCGCCGACGACCTTCATGCCGTCGAGCAGGATGTTGTTGATGATGTCGAGCGCGCGGTGAGTTTCCAGCGCGAGCTTCAGGTTGTCTTCGAGCGCCGACCTTCTCGCCGTCGATGATGTGACGCTTGAGCCGCTCCTCGACGGGCAGGTTCTCGTCAACCTTCTCGCTCCCTCTTCGCCTTGACGCCCTCGAAGAGCTTGGTGAACTCGGCGAGCGGGTCGTAAGTGCACACGTCGCCGTCGAACTTGCGCTCGTCGTAGATGAGCTGGCGCGCGACCTCGCGCTCGCGCTCGGGGATGCGGTTGAGCGGGACGATCTTCGACGCGTTGACGATGGCCGAGTCGAGCCCCGCCTCGACCGCCTCGTGCAGGAAGACGGAGTTGAGGACGATGCGCGAGGCGGCGTTGAGGCCGAACGAGACGTTCGAGACGCCGAGGATGGTGTAGCAGCCGGGCAGCTCCGCCTTGATCCTGCGCAGAGACTCGATGGTCTCGGCGGCGTTGCGGCGGTCTTCCTCGATGCCGGTCGAGATGGGCAGCGCGAGCGGGTCGAAGAAGATGTCGTGCGCGGGGAAGCCGAGTTCCCCGGTCGCCTGCTCGTAGGCGCGCTTGGCGATCTTGAGCTTGCCCTCGGCCGTGCGCGCCATGCCCTCCTCGTCGATCGTGCCGACGACGACGGCCGCGCCGTACTCCTGCGCGAGCCCGATGACTTTCTTGAAGCGCGGCTCGCCGTCCTCGTAGTTCGTCGAGTTGAGGATGGACTTGCCGCCCGCGTGCTGGAGGCCGGCCTCCATCTTCTCCCACTCGGTCGAGTCGAACATGAGCGGGATGCTGCACCTGCGTGACGAGACGCGAGGCCAGCTCGTGCATGTCGCGCACGCCGTCGCGGCCGACGAAATCGACGTTCACGTCGAGGACGTGCGCGCCCTCGCGCTCCTGCTCGCGCGCGAGCGAGACGAGCCCGTCCCAGTCCTCGGCGTTCAGGAGGTCGCGCATCTTCTTCGAGCCCGACGCGTTGACGCGCTCGCCGACGATGAGGAACGAGGCGTCCTGCACGTAGGGCTGCTGGATGTAGATGGAAGAGGCCGCGGGCAGCACCGACGCCTCGCGCCGCTTCGGCGTGAGGTTGCCGACCGCTTCGACGAGCAGCTTAATGTGCGCGGGCGTCGTGCCGCAGCAGCCGCCGACGACGTTGGCGCCGAAATCTTTCGCGAAGTGCTCGACCTGCGCGGCGAAACTCTCGGGCGTCTCGTCGTAGTGCATCTTGCCGTCCTTGACCTCGGGCAGGCCGGCGTTCGGCAGCACGGAGACGGGCAGCGCGCGCGTTCTCGCAGAGGTAGCGCAGGCTCTCGGTCATGTTGCGCGGCCCCGTGCCGCAGTTCATGCCGATGACATCGATGGGGAACGGTTCGAGCGCGGTCAGCGCCGCGCTGATCTCGGTGCCGGGCAGCATCGTGCCCCAAGGCTCGATCGTCACCTGCGCGATGACGGGCACGCGCGCGCCGCGACGCTTGAACTCCTCGAAGATGGCGGCGAGCGTCGCCTTCGTCTGCAGCAAGTCCTGGCAGGTCTCGACGATGAGGAGGTCGCACGCCGCCGTCGAGCAGTCCGCGCGCCTGTTCGGCGTAAGCCGCCTTGACGTCCTTGAAGGTGATGTGGCCGAGCGTGGGCGACTTCGTCCCCGGCCCCATCGAGCCGGCGACCCAGCGCGGGCGCTCCTGCGTCGAGAAGTCGGCGGCGACGCGGCTGCGCCAGCTCGGCGGCGCTTGACGTTCAGGTCGTAGGCCATGTGGCCGATGCCGTACTCGTCGAGGACGTAAGGGATGCCGCCGAACGAGTCGGTCTCGACCACGTCGCAGCCGGCCTCGAAGAAGGCTGCGTGGACGCGCTCGACGGCCTCGGGGCGGCGTGACGAGCAGGTACTCGGGGCAGCCCTCGAACTGCGCGGCCGCCGTAGTCGTCCACCGACAGGTTCTGCACCTGGAGGTTCGTGCCCATCGCGCCGTCGAAGATGATGACGCGCTCGTTTAAGGTCTTCAGAAAATCGCTCATCGTGCTTTGTCGCTCGAATCCTGCCGGCCGCAAAGAGAAGCCCCGCGCCAAACAACGCGGGGCTTCTCTCATAAGCCTTTTTGTAACGGGCCTCGTTGAGAGGCGCGCCGAGCTGTTTAGCGGTTTATTTTACGTGGCCGCAAGTCGCCTTAACTCACCACGTTTGCACTGAGTATTGAAACACCGCAGGGGTGCATGTGTCAAGAATGAGATTGGGCCAACGCCTATATATAATATATTTGTCCAACGTCTCTACGCTGTGCTAACTTCCCTTCCGGTTCTTCCCTTTCCGAATCCCGTATGCGACGCGCCATCTACCCCGGCTCCTTCGACCCCGTGACGAACGGCCACCTCGACATCATCGAGCGCGGCTCGAAGCTCTTCGACGAGATCATCATCGCCGTCCTCGTCAACCCCGAGAAGCGCGCGCTCTTCACGGTCGAGGAGCGGCGCGAGATGCTCGAAGAGGTCTTGACGCACATCGAGAGCGGCGGCTGCCGCCTGCGCGTCGGCTCCTTTCAGGGCTTGCTGATGCGCTACGCCGTCGAGCAGCAGGCCGACGCGGTCGTGCGCGGCATCCGCGCCATCTCCGACTACGAGTACGAGTTGCAGATGGCCCTGATGAACCGCCGGCAGGAGCCCGCGATCGAGACCGTCTTCATGCTCGCGGCCGAGTCCTACTCCTACGTCAGCTCGCGCCTCGTCAAAGAGGTCTACTCGCTCGGCGGCACCATCGAGGGCTTAGTCCCCGCCACGGTCGAGGAGCGCATGCGCCTCAAGCTTGGTAAAAAGTGAACAGTCACCCGCGCCCGCCGGTGCTATAATCACGCCCGTTCCCCCCTTCACTTTCAACCATCAAGGAGGAGCGAGAAGTATGCCCAGAGGTGACAAAGGCGCTTACACCGACAAGCAGAAGCGGCAGGCCGAGCACATCGAGGAGGGCTACGAGGAGCGCGGCGTCTCCGAAGAGGAGGCGGAGCGGCGCGCCTGGGCCACAGTCAACAAGTCTTCGGGCGGCGGCAAGAAGAGCGGCTCGGGCCGCGGCAAGACGACGAACAAGGCGCCCTTCAAGAAGGGCGGCAAGGCTTCCAAGGGCGGAGCCAAAAAGGGCGCCAGCAAGAAGGGCGGAGCTAAAAAGGGCGCCAGTAAAAAGAGCGGAGCTAAGAAGGGTGGCTCGAAGAAGCCTTGACCCGTCCGGCCAGTCCGGTTAAGCGCGGCGGCGGGGAGACCTGCCGCCGTCTTTTTTCACCCGACGCCTTGAGCGCACGGCCCGATGCGGATACCATCGCACCTTCGCTCGGCACAGCTACGGAAAGCACAGGCACAAGGATGACAGAGACAGCGCTCAAAACCCCCTTCCCCGTCGCCGAGAACGTCGCGCGGATGCAGCCCTCCTCTACCCTCGCCGCGATGCAGGCGGCCATCGCCCTGCGCAACGAGGGCCACGACGTGGTGGACTTCGGCCCGGGCGAGCCCGACTTCGACACGCCCGCCCACATCAAGGAGGCCGCCGCGCGCGCCATGCAGGCCGGCCAGACCAAGTACACGCCGACGGGCGGGACGAAGAAGTTTCAGGAGTCGGTCGCCGCCTACTACGAACGCGAGTTCGGCGCGCGCGTCAACGCCTCGGAGGTGATGGCGACGGCCGGCGGTAAGCAGGGCATCTTCAACGCCGTCGTCACGCTCTGCGGCCCCGGCGACGACGTGCTGATCCCCAAGCCTTACTGGGTCACCTTCCCCGAGATCGTCACCTTCGCCGGCGCGCGTCCCGTCTACATCGAGACCGAAGAGACCGGTTTTCAACTGACGGCCGAGCAGGTCGAGTCGGCCATCACGCCGCGCACGAAGCTCATCATCATCAACTCGCCCTCGAACCCCTCGGGGCGCGTCATCCCGCCCGCGGAGTTCGAGCGCATCATGCGGGTCGTCGCCGAGCGCGGCATCTACGCCGTCTCGGACGAGTGTTATTTGAAGTTCGTCTACGAGCCGGCCGAGGTCTTCAGCGCGGCGACGCTCGCGCCGGAGCTGCGCGAACGTCTCTGCATCGCGGGCTCGTTCTCGAAGACGTACGCGATGACGGGCTGGCGCATCGGCTACACCATCGCGCCCGCCGCGTGGACGCGCGAGATGTCGAAGGTGCAGAGCCATTCGACGAGCAACCCCAGTTCCATCTCGCAGGCCGCGGCCATCGACGCCTTCGACTCCGACGCAGACTTGCGTCGGCGAGATGCTCGCCGAGTACCGCCGCCGGCGCGACTGGCTCGCTCGAAACCATCGGCGACATCCCCGGCCTCGGCTGCGCGCAGCCCGAAGGCGCCTTCTACATCTTCCCCAGCGTGCGCGGCTGCCTCGGCGGCGAGCTTAAGACCTCCGCCGACTTCGCCGACCGCCTCCTGCGCGAGGCGCACACCGTCGTCACCGACGGCGCAGGCTTCGGCGTCGAAGGCTACATCCGCATCTCCTACGCCACCTCGTTGGAGCGACTTGAAGAGGGCCTCCGCCGCATCCGTCGCGTGGCAGAGAAGTACGCGGGAGGGCAGTAGGCAGTAGATAGTAGCCAGATAGAAAAATAGCGGCGCGCCCGACCTGAAGGTTGTGGCGCGCCGCTATTTTTCTACTGGCTACTATCTACTGCCTACTTCAATAAATATTGAAGTTGTACTCAAGCACCACGTACTGCGAGACGGTGCGGCCGTCCTTCTGGGCGGGGCGGAACTTGATCTGGCGTGCGGCCTGCATGGCCTTCTCGGTCAGCCCGTCGGGCAGACTCTTGACGACGCTGAGGTTCGAGACCTCGCCGCTGGCCGAGAGGACTGCGCGGAGCCTGACGACGCCGGTCACGTTGTTCCTGCGCGCCTCCTCGGTGAAGCCCGGCTCCGGCTTGAAGGTGATGACGGCGCGCACGGACACGTTGTCCGACCTGAAGGGGCGCGTGTAGTCGATGCCGCCGCCTCCGCCGCCTCCGGGGCCGCCGCCGCCGTCGTTACGGTCGCCGCCGCCCGTGTTGCCGCCGCGCCCAGGGCCGAGCCCCGTCCCCTCGCCCGTCCCCATCCCGCCACCCGAGCCATCGCCCATGCCACCACCCTTGCCCGGGCCGGAGGAGGGCGTCGTCGCGTTCGAGTCGGGCAGGCCGTAGGGGATGTCGCGCGGGTCAACCTTGACGAGCATCGGGTCCACCTGCATCGTCACCGGCGTCGGCAGGTGCGGGTTCGGCGGAGGCGGCTTCGGGTTCGCCGTCAGGATCGGCGGCACCTCCAACTGCGCCGTCGGCAGCTTGCCGCGCGATGCCTGCATCTGCTCGCCGCGGCCGCCGCCGCCGCCGCCCGCGGGCTTCTCGTACTTCGGCTTCGAGCCGCCGCCCTTCCCCTCGTTCGTCCCCGCAGGCCCCTTGTCCGGCGTCGGCTGCTCGCGCGGGATAGTCGGGTCAACCCAGCCGGTGACCACCAACTCTTCGTTGGGATTGACCAGAGCGAGCTGCCGCGCGCGCATCCGCTCCAGCGCGAAGACCGTCCCGAGCAGCAGCGTCACGAAGACGAAGGCGCTCATCGTCGCCAGCGCCACGTTGCGCTGCGAGAAGAAGCCCCAGCCCGCGCGGCCGTAAGCCTCGATTGAGCGACCCACGAAGCCGAAGGGGTCGCGCTTGAACTCGGGGAACGTGAGCCCCGCGTCGTGCCCGACCGCCTTCAACTCTTTGACGAGGCGGCGCGTCAGCCCCTCGTCCTCGACGAAGGTCAGACGGTACTCGCCGCGCGCGAACCCGGCCGTCGGCCGCCCCCAGAAGTCTGTCCGAATCTCTTGTGCCATACGTCGCCTCAATCTTTCTTCGTAGCCGTCCCAGAAACTTTCCGCCGGGAGAGACGTTTCGGCGGCCTCGTCGAAGACGCGCAGCGTCTCGGTCATCGAGCGATACCGAGCCGCGCAGCGCGCGCAGCACACGACCTCTTCGAGCAGCGACTCGCGCGCGCCGCCCTCGACCTCGCCGAACAGCAGTTCGACGAGTGACTCTTCGGTCGCCTGGCAATCGTGTCTCATCGCAAACTAACTCTTGCCGCCCGCCCCGAGCGGCAGCTCTTCGCCCACGCCCAAAGCGTCGCGCAGCTTTTCAATCGAGCGGAACAGAGACTTCTTCACCGTGCCCGCCGAACAGTTCAGCGCGTCGGCAATCTCCTGGCTCGTCATCCCCTCGCGGTGCTTGAGGAGGAAGATGAGGCGCTGCTGCTCGGTCAGCTCGCCGAGCGCGCGCATGACGCGCCCGGCCATGATCCGGTTGTGGTAGACGCCCTCAACCCCCTCGTCCGACAGGCCCCTCGCGAGCGTCTGCTCTTCGAGCAGCTCTTCGAGACTGTCGAGTTTGACCGTCGTCTTCACCTCGTCGCGCGTCACCGTCTCGGCCCGCCTGTGGTTGAGAAAAGCGTTGACCATGATGCGCCGCAGCCACGTGTGGAAGCTCGACTCGAAGCGGAAGCCTTTGAGCGAGCGGAACGCCTTGAGCCAGACCTCCTGCGAGAGGTCTTCGGCGTCCTCGGGGCGGCGGCAGAAGTGGAGCGCGAGGGCGTAGACGCGCCGCTCGTACTCTCGCGCGAGCCGGCAGAAGGCATCGAGGTCGCCGCCCTGCGCGCGCCGGATCAGTTCGTTCTCGCTGGTCAACTGTTAGAGTCCCCGCGCGAGCCCGCTCTTGCGGGCTCACAGGTACAGACACCGCGGCGCCGGATTCGGTTGGCACACGCGCCGCAGAAATTTTGTGCTCAGATGAGGGGGAAGGCCGGCAGGGTTGGATTGGGACGGGCCGCGGCGGCAGCCCGACCGGGAGGGAGGGCGTTCTTCAGACAGAGGAAGGCGGGATGATGAGAGACCCGCTGCCTCTCATCATCCCGCCTTCCTTGTTACCCGTACGCCCTCCCTCACGGTCGGGCTACTGGTCGGGCTACTGCCTGACGCCTTATTCCGCGCCGCCGTCCTTCTTCTCGCCGCCGAGCCTCGACGACACGGCCGTCAGCAATCGCGGGAAGGTGCCGAGCGGCGTGCGGCTCTCGACGTAGAAGCCGTCCTCGCGCGTGGTGCCGAAGGCGAAGCTCGGGCGGATGCTCGCGCTCTGCCCCTCGGTCTTGAACGCCTGCTCGCCGCCGGAGAGCGAGCGCCCGAGGCGGTTGAGGATAGTCCGCGTTCGTGTTGAAGTAGACGAACTGTGCCGGCGCCTGCAACTGCGCCGAGGCCGCGCGGTAGGCCGCGCTGTCCTTGAGCGAACGGCCGCCCTGCGCCGTGTCGATGACGCGCTCGACCGCCTCGCCCTTGCTGCTCCCGACGAAGTTGCCGCCGACGAAGGCGTACTCCAACCCGCCGCCCTTCTCGCCCGCGATGCGGCGAACCTTCACGCCCTTGTACTCGCGCTCCGTCGTCTCGCGCCTGTTCTTCTCGGCGAACTTCAAGAGCGCGCCCGCGAACGCCCGCCTCGTCCTTCAGGTTGACGATGAAGACGCCGCTGCGCCCCTCTTCGGGGCCGCCCGAGGCCAACTGCGCCGCGCAGACTTCGCTGCCGACCGCGCCGACGATCTCGGCGCGGAGGTCAACGCCGGTCTTCTCGGTGAACTGCGCCGAGCCCTCCGCGGGGCCGTGCTTGCCCGACTGCGCTGGAGAGCTGCGAGGCGAGCGCGAACATCTGGTCGAAGGTCTGCGGCGCGTTGGCGACCGAGGCGTCGAACGCCTGCACCGCCGTCTCGGGCACGAGCGCGAGCAGCTTCCCTTCGGTCGGCGGGTTCAGACGCGACCGTCGCCAGCACGCCCTCGCGTTTGGGCGCGACCACGCCGAAGCGCTCGACGACGCGGCCGTCCTCGAACGTGCTAGGTGAACGAGACCGACTGGACGCTCGCCGCGCCGAGGCCGTGGAAGAGCTGGCGGAAGGCCGCGAGCTTCTCGTCCGCGCCCGGCACCTGCGGCGCCGTCCACGATGCGCGTCAG
This sequence comes from uncultured Acidobacteriota bacterium, assembly GCA_963726735.1. Lineage (GTDB taxonomy): Bacteria > Acidobacteriota > Blastocatellia > Pyrinomonadales > Pyrinomonadaceae > QHXN01. The sequence continues at coordinate 2,136,361 of CAVSDM010000007.1, read as the reverse complement.
CGCCGCGCCGTCGAGGAAGCCGAACATGCCGTCCACGCCCGGCGCGGCGGCGCGCGCCTGCTTGAACGTCTCGTTGGTTTCGAGCGACTGAACTTTGCCCGCGCGCACGTCGAGCACGCGCTTGACGGCCTCGGGCGTGTTCGAGACGACGAGCAACTCGTTCGCGTACGCGTAGGCGAAGCCGCGCTTGCCCTGCTTCGTCACGATGTTGAGCTTCGCCTTCTCGTACTCCTCGGTCTTCGTCTCGACGCCGTTCTTCTGCCCCTCGGTCACGAAGCGCAGCACGCGGTTCTCGAACGTGGCGCCGCGTCTCCCAGCCGTCGAACTGCCCGACGACGACGAACTGCGGCTCGGGCTTGCCGTCTTCGGTCGGCGCCGACGCCGAGCAGCGCGATGGCGTAGCTCGCGTCGAGCGCGCCCGCGTGGTTCGCGCCGATCATGAAGAGCGAGCTGGCCGCCGAGTTCTCCTTCGAGAACTCGCGCCACGCCTCGCGACTCGATGACCTTGAGCGCCTGCGCGCGCAGGTCGTTCACCTCGACGAAGCCGACCGTGTCGGCCGGCAGCAGGCGCTCAAGCCGCGGGTTCTCGGCCTTCGTCGGTCGGCGCCAACTGCGCCGCCGCCACCCCGGCGAGCACGAGCACCGCCGCCGCAAACAGGATGAAACTTTTGCTTTTCAGTCTTTCCATCATGAACCTCCGATAAGTGCCGAACAGAACCGCGAGCGGTCCTGTGTCATCTTCATTTCCTTCCGCGCGAAGACGTACTGCGACGCGAAGTAGAGGCCGGCCGAGACGAGCAGCATGGCGAGGATCGGCAGGAGTTCGAGCCGGCTGTAGAACTCCAGGTTGATGCCGCCGTCGCCGACGCCGTCGGACGTGCGCGCGGCGCGGCTGATGACCCAGTCGATCAGGTTGCTGCCGAAGTAGTAGAACATCAGGACGAGCGAGACCGCCCCGGCGATGACCGCGATCCACCACTTCTCGAACCAGACCGAGAAGAGGAACGTCGCCGAGTAGACCATCAGCGCGATGACCGTCGTCCACACGGTCCCGCGCACGCCGTTCGCCACGACCAGCGTGAACGCGTCCCACGAGCCCGCCAGGCTGACGTTCGTCGCCGACGCGGCCATCAAGAGGTAGACGGCCGTGAGCGTCGAAAGGATCGACAACCCCACGCACGTCATCGTCTGCACCGCGCCCACGGCGTACTTGAAGAGCAGCACCTGCCAGCGCCGCACGGGTCGCTCGAAGAGGAAGAACATGCTGCGGTTGTCCAGCTCCGCCCCGATGGAGCCGACCGCGAAGAAGGCGAGCAGGAAGAGCCCCGCCGTAATCAAAAATCCCGACTGCGCGACGAGCGCGACCTCAAGCACCTGCGCCGCGACCGCGTCCGACAGCGCGTAGAGGTCGAACCGCGCGCTCTCCGGCTGGAGCGCGAACGTCAGCCCCGCGATGAAGAGCGGGATGTGGAACGCGAACCGCGAACGCCAGCCACTTCCAGCGCGTCTCGCGCCACTCCTTCCAGAGCATCGCCTTCAAGATCGTTTCCCGGTCACGAGTTCGCCCTCCGCTCGCGCTCCGCGCGCACCGTGTTCACGAAGATGTCTTCCAGAGAGATGGGCAGCACCTCCGGGTTCTTCACGCCGCGCTCGCCCAGGCGCTGCAGCGTCTCGTCGCCCCAGCCCTGGACGGTCAGGATCTGCTCGTGCCGCCCGTTCTCGACCATCACCACGCCGGGCACGCCCGCCACCTCGGGCCGCGTCCCGTTCGTCGCGTAGCGGACGCGCTTGTAGGTGAGCTTGATCTCGTCGATCGTCGAGACCAGCAGCAGCTCGCCCTCGTCCATGATGCCGACGTAGTCGGCGACGCGCTCGACCTCCTCGACGATGTGCGACGAGAAGAGGACGGTCTTCCCCTCCTCGGCGATCTCGGCGACGATGTTCTCGATGAAGTCGCGGCGGACGATGGGGTCGAGGCCCGAGGTCGGCTCGTCGAGGACGATCAGCTCGGGGTTGAACGAGAGCGCGAGCAGCAGGCACAGGCGCGCGCGGTTGCCGCGCGAGAGCTGCCGCACCTTCTTCTCCGGCCGGCAGGCTGAAGCGCTTCAGAAGGTCGGCGGCCTTCTTGTCGTCCCACGTCTCGTGGAAGGCGCGCGTGAAGCGGATGCTCTCCTCGACCGTCATCCACTCGTAGAGGTAGCGGTTCTCGGAGACGTACGCGACCCGGCGGCGGATGCCGAGCAGGTCTTCGCCGAGCGCGCGCCCGAGGATGCGCACCTCGCCGCGAGTCGGCCGCAGGTGACCCATGACCATCTTGATGATGGTGGACTTCCCCGCCCCGTTCACGCCGAGCAGGCCGAAGACCGTGCCCCTCGGCACGCGCAGGGAAACGTCCTTGCACGGCCTCGAACTTCCCGAACTTGCGCCCGAGGTTCCGCGTCTCGATGGCGTTGTCGTCGAAGGCTGTTATCGAAGTCTGGGCTCATGTCTCACTCTTGTTCTGACTTCCGCTTCAAGCTCCGCCCCGTCACTTGCCGACCGTCTCGGGCGCGCGCGACTGCACGATCTTCTCCAGCATGCGCTCGAACGCGTCGCGCAGTTCGCGCTCCGAGAGCCCGAGGTTGACGCCCTCGACCAGGGCCTTCTCCAGCAGCTCGTTCAGGACCCGGCGCCGCTCGCCCTTCGACATCTCGACGCCCTGCCCCGAGACGAACGTGCCCGCGCCCTGCCGCTTGTAGATGACCCCTTCGATCTCAAGGTCGAGGTAGGCGCGCGCCACCGTGTTCGGGTTGACCGCCAGCTCCGACCGCCAACTGACGCACGGACGGCAGAGGGTCCTCCGGCTGAAGCCGCCCCATCGCCACGGCCGTCTTAATCTGCTGAGCGATCTGTAGGTATATCGGCAGACCGCTCGACGGGTCGATGTTTATGAACAACGCTTCCCCCGACCGCGACTGTATCAGTCAACTAATACAGTGACACAGAGTACGGGGCGGGTCAAGTCCAGGTTTCAAAAAAAATTCGGCCGCCCGTCTCCGAGCGGCCGAAAGAGATTCGGAGCCTTTTTACAGGCTTATTTGACCGTCTTCACGCCGTTACCGGCCGAGCCGTTGCCCGCGGTCGTGCCGTCGAGCCCCAAGCGTTCCTTGAAGAGGCTGAGCAGGAGGAGCGTGCCGATGCCGCCGCCGCCGTCGCCGGTGCCGCCGGAGGCGAGGATGTCGGGGGTGATGCGGACGCCCTTCTCGCCGATGACCTTGAGGGTCTCGACGAGCGCGACGCCCTGCGCGCCGAGCGCGTTGACCTGCTCGTGGTAGGCGACGCCCTGCGCCTCGCCCATCAAGCGTACCTTCTCGGCCTCGGCCTTGCCCGTCGCGAGGATGTAGTGCGCCTCGCCGTCGGCCTCGGCCTTGCGCTGCTCGGAGCGGCGCGCCGGAGATTTCGACGCCGACGGTGGCCGCCATCAGGTCGCTTCTGGTTGTCGGCGTGCGCCCTGGTCTTCTCAAGCTGGATGCGCTTCTCCTCGGCCTCGCGCTGCGCGTTGTACATGTTCTGGCGCTGCTCGGCGAGAATCTTCTCGGTCTGCGTCTTCATCAGCTCCTCGGGCAGGTGGATGTGGCAGATGAGGACGTTGACGACATCGACGTGGTACTTCAGCAGGTGCGCGCGGACGCGGGCCTCGGCGCGCTCCTGCTCCTCGTGGCGGTTCTGGAGGTAGGCCATCGCGGAGGACTCGGACGCCTGGTTGCGGAAGATCGAGTCGATGAGCGGGTGCATCACGTTCTCGATGAGCCGCTCGATGCCGCCGATCTTGGCGACCATGAAGGGCGCGTCCTCGGGCTTGACGCGGAAGACGACGCGCACTTCGAGCTTCATCGTGAAGCCGTCCTTCGAGATGACCTCGAACGGGTCGAAGGTGTTCGACGTGTCCCCGGCCGTCCACTCGACGGTCTGGTTGGTCGTCGGGATGATGATGGGCGAGACGGCCAGCGTGTTGACGTAATACTTGCCGGGGCCGACGACCGACTCCTGTATGCCGCGGAAGCCCTCGGGGACGACGTAAGCCTCGTGCGCGCCCTCGTCGAGCCGGCGGTCGGCGGGGTCGACCATCATCAGGTCTTCCTGAATCTCGGCCTGCGAGCGGCTCCTCGTCGTCGAGCTTGTCGAGGCGCGCGGCGGCCTCCGAGATGTGCTGCTGCTCCTCGCGCTCCATCCGCTGGCGCACCTTGTCGGCCATCTGGCGGCGCACCTCTTCGCCCGGGTCTTTGCCGACGTTCGAGACGATGACGGCGACCTCGCCCGGCTTGATCTCGCTGGCCTTCTCGGGGATGACCTTGAAGACGAGCGGGTTCACGTAGTAGGTGCCGGGCAGCAGGATGTCCTTCTGCGGCCCGCGCTGGCCGCCGCGGCGGATGAACTCGTTGCTGTCGGAGAAGTTGTCGTGCCCCTCGACGGGCGTGGCGACGTAGTCGCGCGGGTCGAGCGGCGCGCCGTCGAGCGCTTCGACGAGGCCGACCTGATTCTCGTTAATCACGGTCGCGTCGAAGAGGCGGATGAAGAAGAGGCCCGGCTTCGGGTCGCCGCCCTCGATGGGCACGCTCTGCGTCAGGATGCGGTAGGTGCCGGGCGTGAGTATCTCGACCTGCGGCCCCTTCTGGCCGCCGCTGGCGATGAACTGCTCGGCGTCCTGAAAGTTGCGGTGGCCGTCGATGGCCTTGCCGTGCAGGCGGCCGGCGTCGAGCTGGTCGCCGTCGGAGGCCGTCGATGATGCCGACCTTGCCCGGCGGGATGGTCGTCACCTTCGCGATGGAGACGCGGAAGAGGTACGGGTGGATGGGCCACAGCCCCGGCGGGAGCGTGCGGAGCTGGATGCCCTTGACGCCGCCGCGCTTGATGAAGGCGATGGGGTCCTGGAAGTTGTTGTGCGCGTTCTGCGCGCGGTCGGGCGCGAAGTTTCGGCCGGGGGGCATCGGCTCGCCGTCGATGGCCTCGATGATGCCCAGCTCGTCCGCCCCGACCTCGATGAGCGGCACCTTGCGCACGACGCTTCTCGAAGGGCCACTTGACGAAGTGGAGGCCGGGCTTGAGCACGTCGGCCTGGATGCCGACCTCGCCCTCGGTGGCGACGACGCGGCCCGGCGGCATCTTCGAGCCGAAGTAGCGCCGCTCCTTGATGGCGATCTCGCGCGCGCCGACGTTGACGAGCCAGCGGCGGATCAAAACGACCAGCACGATGAACCCGACGAAGCCGATCAAGAGTATCGGCAGGTACCCGATGAGTGTGTCGTTCATGGCCTTTCTTTCTGTGCGGGGGTCCTTTCGGGGAGTCCCGCGTCTGTGTTGGTGTGCGCGCCGCGCGCCGGCGCCGACAGACGGCGCCGCGCGTCGGCCAGTTTCTGCTTGAGGACGAAGCCCGCCCCCGAGCGCTTCGCCTCCGAGGAGAGCAGCCAGTACTCCGCCTCGAAGAGCGAGCGCAGCTCCTCCGCGCCGAGGCCCGCGAGCCCGCCGTCCCCCCACACCTGTAAGACTTCGGTGACGGCGCGGCCGAACGTGCCGGCGTCGTCCGAGAGCGCCGAGACGCGGAGCAACTCGACCGTCGAGGCGCGGGTCGGCTCTCCGCGCCACACGCCGAGCAGCAGCTCGGCCAGCTCGGGCGAGGCGCGCAGGTCGCGGCCGCCCGCGACGTGCGCGGCCAGCTCGCGGACGCGCGCGGCGTCTCCCGAGGCGCGGCCGACCAGCCCGTCGAGGACGAAGCGGTAGAGCGACGCGTCGCCCGAGTCGCGCGCCTCGGCCAGTGCCGGGAGGTCGCCGCGCTCGGCGCGCTCGCGCAGTTCGCCGCGCCTGACCTGCTCGGGACTCTCGTTCGGGAGTCTCGTCGGCGGCGTCCGCGTCGAAGAGCCCGCGCGGGCTGACGCCGGCGGGAGCTCGCGCGCGTCCTCTTGGACGTGGAGCGTTTCGTGCGGAGGATTGCGAAGGAGGCTACGAAGAGCAGGAAGACTGAGATGATGAGAATGGCGCTCACTTTTCACGCCTGAAGCCCACGACCGGCACCTGAAAAACTTTGGCTCCCTCCGAGCCGACGACCGTGGCGCTGTCCGTTGTAGATATACGAAAAACCGTTCAGAAGGTTGCGGGGCGGCTCAAGATTTCGGCGAGGCCGCCGCCCCCTTCAAACGTCGGGCGACGAATCATACATCGGCGGGCCCGTGAAAAGGCAAATGGCAAAAACGCCGCGAGCCGTAAACCGTAAACCGTGACAGGAGGATTCAAGTCCTTCTCGTCACGGTTTACCGCTTACGGCTTACGGTTCACGCCCTGCTTTAGAAGCTGCGGCGGAAGAGGTAGGAGGCTTTGATGAAGAAGCTGCGGGAGTTGCGCAGGAGCCCCTGCTCGGCCTGCCCCGAGAAGCGGTTGAAGTAGTTGCGGTTGAGGTCGTCGTTGTAGCCGACGTAGAAGGCCGTGCCCGGGTTGGGCGTCCAGCCGAAGAGGAACTGGCCGCTGTAGTGCGAAGTGCTCGAATCGTAATCGACGCGCGCGCGCGCGAAGATGAAGCGCGTGAACTGGTAGGTCGTCTTCAGGCTGATAGATGTTCGTGTCGAAGGCGACCAGCCCGGTGTCGTCGCGCACCAGCCGGTTCTTCGAGAAGCTGAGCGTCATGTTCAGGTCTTTCGTCGCCTTGTAGGTGACGTTGCCGTTCGTGTAGAGGTAGCCGCCGCCGCCCGGGTCCGACAGGCCGCTGCAGACGGCCGGGGCGACGAAGTCGTCGTCCTCGCTCGCGCAGCGCCCGGCCCCTGCGCCTCGCGCGCGGCGATGGCCGAGGGGCTGACGCGCGGGAAGCGGCGGCCCGCGCCGAAGTCGTAGTCGAGCTGCGCCGACGCGGTAGCCGAAGAAGTAGAAGAAGTTGATGCGCTTGGTCGGCTGCGAGCCGGCGTAGGCGAAGAAGTTCTTCGAGGTCTCGGAGGTCTCCGGCAGCCCGTTGGCGAAACGCTCGGCGCCGAACTCCGAGGCGAAGACGCGCTCGTAGCCCGTGTTGTAGCCGACGCGGACGTAGGTCTGGCGCTGGAGGTTCGGGCCGACCTGCCCCTCGTACGTCCAGTTCTGCGAGCGCCCCTGCCAGTCGAAGCTGCCGCCCGCGTAGTGGTTCGTCTCCCACGAGGTGATCTTCGCCTTCGGCTTCGGCTCGGTGAAGTAGCCGAAGTTGAAGTTGTGCGCTGTTCGTGTTGACGCGGCGCGTGAAGCCGACGAGCGCGACGTAGCCCGCGGTGCGCCCGACGCCGTTGACGTTGAAGTAGTGGTGGCGCGCGTTCTTGTTGAAGTTGTAGGCGTAGACGAAGCCGTTCTGCGTCTGGCACGTGTCCTTGTCTTCGGTCCGGGCGAACGCGCAGAGGCGCGCGTTGGTGCCGAGCACCTGGAAGTCGAGCGAGGTCTGCTTGTCGAACTTGAAGCGCGCGTCGAAGCCGCCGACGTAGTTGCTCTTGTCCGGCGAAGTTGTAGGACGTGCCGAGGAAGCCGATGAAGCTCTCCTTGCCGATGTCGCGCTTGACGCGGAAGATGCCGACCTTCGAGTTCTGCTCGTTCAGACGGTCGAAGCCCGCGGGCAGGCGCTCGGGGTCGTAGCGGATGTCGTCCTCGTAGTTGCCGGGCGCGTTGTCCGAGGCGTAGAGCAGGCCGTAGGTGTACTTGCCCCTCCGCCCCGTCACCTTCGCCGCCACGTCCGGGTCGGAGATGGTGCGCGTGTGGACGGCCGCGATCTGCGTGCGGAAGATTTCGATGCCTTCGAGGAAGAAGGGGCGCTTCTCCTCGAAGAAGATCGGGAAGCGCTGGTTGGCAAAGTTGACGGGCGCGTCGGCCTCGACCTGCGCGAAGTCCGGGTTGATGGCGAGGTCGAGCGTGAGCGCCGAGGAGGCGACGAACTTGGCCGTCAGGCTGGGCTCGAAGAGGACGGGCTGGTTGACGAAGCGTGCCGCTGTCGGCGGACTCGCGCTCGCCGCGGCCTGCGCGCGGCTCAGCGAGCGGACGCGCCGGCCCGTCTCGGAGACGATGAGGCTCGGGATGAGTTCGAGCGTGCGCTCGGTCGAGATGCCTTCGAGGCCGGTGATGTGGCCGGCCTGGTTGAGCAGCCCGTCCACGTCGCGCGAGATGGGCATCCACGAGTCCTGCTCGCCGTTGAGGCGCTGGATGATGCGGAAGACGTGCACGCCCCACAGCTTGTCCTTGCCCGCCTCGTAGCGCAGCGACTTGAACGGCACCGCCACCTCGACGACGTAGCCGTCCGACGTGATCGACGCCCTTCGACTCCATGACGATGTCCACGCTGAAGTCGGCGCCCGTGCCCTCGGTGCGGATGCCGTCCTGCTGCACGCCGAGCGGGTTGAAGACGAGCACGTAGGCCTTGCGCTGGTCGTTGAAGGTGTCGAGCAGGATGCGGACGCTGTCGTCGCCGTTCATCACGTCGTCGCGCTTGGCGACGGTGGCGCGCACCTTGTCCGGCTCGTCGTAGCAGTGGAAGGCGATGTAGAGGAACTTCGCGTCGTAGCCGATCATCGTCTCGGTCGGCTTCGTCGGCGCGATGTTGTCGCCGGGGTTGATCTGGTAGAAGTCCTTGAGCACGGCCGCCGTCTTCCAGATGTCGTCGTCGAGCTTGCCGTCGATGACGGGCGCCTTGTCGAAGCGCGCGATGCGGACGGGCTGCGCCTTCTCGGGCGGGAGCGCGGGCACGCCCTTGCCCACGGGCTTCGGGGCCGGGCGCGGCGGCCGGGTGAAGGTAGACAGACGCGGGTGACGGCGAGGGGAGCGGGTGTCGGCGAAGCCGCCTTCGCCAACTGCGGCGTCGGGGCGGCGCCGGGCGCCTGCGCGGTCGCCGCGGCTGTGAAGGTGAAGACCACGGCGCAAAGCAGCGCGACTCTTTGAAGGGTGTTCATTGGGTTTTCGTTCCGACTCCGGCAGGCGGCGCGCGCGGCACACGGCCGCCCGCTCCTCACACGCGAGGTCAGGCGCCGCGCCTTCGGGGCATTCTCCTTTCAGTTGTTCGTTGTAGTCCGGGAGCGATGCGGAGGGGTTTACTCGTCCCGGCCTGCCGTCCCGCCTGTTCCGACGGGGGTCTGGTCTGTGAAAGCCTTCGGCCCCGAATCCCTTCACGGCGCTTGGGCGGCGCCGGCAAAGAGTTGTTAAGGGGTGAGACGACCGAGCGCCTCACCCCTCTGAAGACCTACTCGCTGATGGTGTCGAAGGGCGCGACGGGCGCGACCGGCTCCGGCAGCGGCACGGTCACGGCGACCTGCCGGGGCAGGCGCGTCAGCCGCGGCGCGGTCGCGGGGCATTCGTTGCACTTGAACTTGAACACCTTCGTCTTCGAGCCGTCGCGGAGGACGCGTAACTCTAAGGCGCCCGCCGACGCGTTGAGCTTGCGCACGGCCTCCTCGGTGACCTTCTGCCACTCGGGGCTCTGCGTGTCGAAGCGCGCCCCCGCGGCGTAGGCCACGCGCAGGCCCTCGGCCTCGGCGCGGAACTGCTGCGCCTCCAGGCGCGCCACGTCGCTCGAAGCGAGCGCGCTCGCCAGCCCGCGCGGGTCGATGCCGCCGTCCGGCGGGACGATCATGGTGACTTCGGTTTCGACCTTGACCTCTGCCAGAGAATTGACGACCCGGCCCGCGGCCTTCTCGATACGAGCGCTTAGCCACGTGGTTGATGGGGTCGTTGGCGGGGTCGCCGAGCATCGCGCTCTGCACGTCGGACTTCCCTGCGGAGCGCCCTTCGGCGCGGCCATACGCCTCACCTCTGCCGGACCGCGCGGCCGCGGCGCCCGACTTCCCCTTCGTGCAGGAGGCGAGCAGCGTCTCGGCCGGGCGCACGACGGGGGCGGCGGCGGTCGGCTCGCCCGCGGGCATGTTCAGGAACGCGTACAGGAGTTCGCGGTGCGCCCGCGCGCCGACCTCGCCCTTGAGCGCCGATGAGGTCGTGCGAGAGCTGCGGCAGCGAGAAGAGCGCCGCGGCGACGATGACGAACGCGATAACTGATCTGTGCTTCATAACCCTACCCGCCTTTTTCAGGCAGGCCCCGGAGGCCACCGACTTCGACTCAGCCTCAACGGCTCAACGGCTCCAACTATCCCCGAAACACCACCCGCCCGGATTTCGTGGCAACTTTTTTTGGCTTACAATGTCGCCCGGCGCTCACCAATAAGAGTTCATGGCTTTAAACGCGCGGGCCGCCCCCTCGGTTCGATTTTCGCGTCTGGCGACGCTCGGGCTTCGGCCTTACTCGACACTGTTAGTGTCGCGGCCCGACTGTAGGTTTCAAAAAAACTTCGGGGGCGGTTCCTTTTTTCTAAGGCGCACACCCGACCTTATTAACGCGTAAGGATGCGGCCTTTGGGATCGAAGGCTCAACGCATTTGTGACGAAACGATACGACCGGGGACGGGCGACGCTCGGGGAGTGACGAACCGGCCTGTGGCGGGGACGAAATTGCGGACGATGTCATCCACGGAGGGACGATGAGGTATAGAAGATTCGGACGGACGGGCTGGGAAGTGAGCGAGCTTGGCTACGGCATGTGGGGCATGGGCGGTTGGAGCGGCTCGGACGACGAGGAGTCTCTGCGCTCGCTCCAGCGCGCGGTCGACCTCGGCGTCAACTTCTTCGACACGGCCTACGTGTACGGCGAGGGTCACAGCGAGGGGCTGCTCGGCCAGCTCGTGCGCGCGAACCCCGACAAGCGGCTCTACACGGCGTCGAAGGTGCCGCCCAAGAACCGGAAGTGGCCGAGCCTGCGCGAGTCCACGCTCGAAGAGACTTTCCCGCCCGACTACGTCGAGGAGTACGTCCATCTGAGCTTGAAGAACCTCGGGCTCGAACGCGTTGACCTGATGCAGTTCCACGTCTGGGAGGACGCCTGGGCTCGAAGACGAGCGCTGGGCGAAGAAGTTGGACGAGCTGCGCTCGCAAGGGCTGGTCGGCGCCGTCGGCATCAGCATCAACCGCTGGGAGCCCTGGAACGGCGTGCGCGCCGTGCAGACGGGGCTCATCGACGCCGTGCAGGTCATCTACAACATCTTCGACCAGAACCCGGAGGACGAGCTGTTCCCCGCCTGTCGGGAGCACGACGTGGCCGTCATCGCGCGCGTCCCCTTCGACGAGGGCACGCTGACGGGCACGCTCACGAAAGAGAGCACGCTGGCCCGAGGGCGACTGGCGCAACACGTACTTCGTCCCCGAGAACCTCATCCCCAGCGTCGAGCGCGCCGACGCGCTCAAGCCCCTCGCCGAGCGCGCGGGGCTGACGATGCCGGAGATGGCTCTGCGCTTCATCCTCTCGAACCCGACGGTCTCGACCATCATCCCCGGCATGCGCAAGCTCAAGAACGTCGAGTCGAACGCCGCCGCCAGCGACGCCGGCCCGCTCCCCGACGAGCTGACTCGAAGAGCTTGCGCCCGCACCGCTGGGAGCGCAAGCCGAAACCCTGGTCGCAGTGAGAAGGTACGATGAGAGACACGGCGAACTTCATGCGCGCACGGCGGACGTTGTCGGCGCTGCTGTGCGCGCTCGCCCTCCTCTCCGCGCACGCGCACGCCTTCGGGCGGCAGGCGCAAGGCGTAGGCGGGGCCGCCCAAAGAGACGGGCACGTTCCGCGCGCCCGACCTCGTCGAGTTGATGAAGCTCGACGACTCAATCAAGCTCGACGTGCGGTACGCGACGGCGAACAACTTCACGGGGCGGGCGGTCTATGCGGAGGCGCGTGCGTTCCTACAGCGCCCGGCCGCGGAGGCGCTCGTGCGCGCGGGCCGCGCGCTGCGGAAGAAGGGTTACGGGCTCGCGGTCTTCGACGGCTACCGCCCGTGGTCTGTGACGAAGCTCTTCTGGGAGATCACGCCCGCGGACAAGAAGCAGTTCGTCGCCGACCCGGCGAAGGGCTCGCGCCACAACCGCGGCTGCGCCGTAGACCTCACGCTCTACGACCTGAAGACCGGCCGACAGGTCTCGATGCCCGGCGAGTACGACGAGATGTCGGAGCGCTCGCACATCAACTACGCGGGCGGCACCGCCGAACAGCGACGCCTCCGCGACCTGCTCCGCGCCGCGTTGGAGGCCGAAGGCTTTACGCCTTACGAGCCCGAGTGGTGGCACTACGACTTCAAAGACTGGCGCCAGTACCCCATCCTCAACCTCAGCTTCTCCGAGCTGACTGAGAGCGACAAGCCCGCGAAGGCAACGCGGCCCTGAAGGCGTCACACCAAAAGGAGGCTGGAACGCCGGCAAGCCACGCACGTCTGCGTAGGTTGACGTGGCCTCCGGTGCTGGATTAATTTCTAAGCCCTCTTGTCCCCGGACTGAACCACTCGCGCCTGCACTCCCCAACCGCGCCGGCAGTTTCGGTCTCTCAATCGCACCGTCATTCGGCATGCCCCGGATAAGTCCTTACCGAGCATTGACCCGCTTGAGAGGAGTACACATGAACACCCAAATAACTCGAAGACTAATCACCCCGACTTTAATGTTGCTCGTCCTCTGCGCGGCCGTCCCCGCCGTGCCGCAGAGAGGCCCGCGTCGCGCCGAAGACGTTTGGGGGGGGCGCTACAAACCTGCGTCGGCGCAGCCCGCCAAGCCGAAACACCCTTCGCCGCACGACACGCTGTCCCGGCTCCGCCACTGGAATGAGATCGCGATCAACTCCAGCGGGCTCGACCACACCCCCGTCCCCGTCGGCGACCCGCGCATCTTCGGCGAGCAGCTCGGGCCGGCCCGCTCCAGCCGCGCCATCGCCATCGTCCACATCGCCGTCTTCGAGGCCGTCAACGCCATCAAGGGCGGTTACCAGAGCTACGTCGGCGTCCCCAGGGTTAGCCCCAGCGCCTCGGCGGACGCCGCCATCGCGCAGGCGGCGCACGACACTTTGAACGCGCTCTTCCCGTCGCAAGCGGCGGCCTGCACGGCCCAACTCAACGAAGACCTCGCGCGGATCAAGGAAGGTCGTCAGAAGTCTGAAGGCATCGCCGTCGGCCAGCAGGCGGCGGCGGCGATCCTCGCGCTGCGCGCCGGCGACGGCTCGGTGCATCCGGAGCCGCGCGTCGGCATCGAGTTCATCACGAGTAACGACCCCGGGAAGTGGCGGCAAGACCCCATCAGCCTGATTCCGCTCGCGCTCGGCGCGCACTGGTCTGAGGTCACGCCGTTCGTCATGCAGTCCGCGTCGCAGTTCCGCACTCCGCCTCCGCCGGCCCTAAACAGTCCCGCGTACGCGGCGGCCTTCGAGGAGGTGAAGCGCCTCGGCGGCGACGGCATCACCACGCCGACCGACCGGACGACCGACCAGACCGAGATCGGCATCTACTGGGCCTACGACGGCACGCCCTCTCTGTGTGCGCCGCCGCGGCTCTATAACCAGATCGCGGTGCAGATCGCGGGGCAGATGCGCTCGGACGCCGTCGAGACGGCGCGACTGCTCGCGCTCTTGAACACGGCGCTGGCCGACGCCGGGGTCGCGTCGTGGGAGTCGAAATACTTCTATCAAGTCTGGCGCCCCATCGCCGGCATTCGCGAGGCCGACTTCGGGACGGGGCCGAGCGGCTTAGGCGACGGCAACTCCGCGACCTTCGGCGACGTAAATTTCAAGCCGCTCGGCGCGCCCGCGAGCAACCTGACGGGGCCGAACTTCACGCCCCCGTTCCCCGCTTACCCTTCGGGCCACGCCGTCTTCGGCGGCGCGCTCTTCCAGACGCTGCGGAACTTCTACAAGACCGACCGCATCGCCTTCACCTTCGTCTCCGACGAGTTGAACGGCGTGACGCTCGACAACACGGGCGCGGTGCGCGAACTCCGCCCGCGCAGCTTCCGGACGCTGTCGCAGGCCGAAGAGGAGAACGGGCAGAGCCGCATCTACCTCGGCATCCACTGGTCGTTCGACAAGACCGAGGGCATCACGCAGGGCCGGCGCGTGGCCGACTACGTCTTCGCCAACGCCTTCAAGCCGCTGCGAGGGCCGGACAAGAAGTGAGCTAAAGCAGTCTCACTTGGGTGAGTTGGCAGACGATTCACCGGAGAGGCACAGGGATACAGCTTCATGCCTTTAGCCGTATCCCTGTGCCTCTCTCGTATCATCCTTCCTACCCCCGCGGTTCCTCACACCAAATAGTGCTCGGCCTGCACCATCTGGCATAAGCGCGGCGATGACGGCCTGCGTTTTTCCATAAGAATGTCCTGACAAGCCTCTTCCCGCCCTCTCCATGCAACCACGGGCACGTGCTTTGCACCGGCCGCGGGCAAAGGACGTAAGCCACCCGCAAGCGCTCTTCCCTTTCGGGGAGTGAGGCTTCGTCCGCCCTGAATCTGCCCCCAAGCAGAGCCCGTTTCGTTCGCACACGAAGGAGCGTCCAGAATGCGTTCTCGTCTCTCTGCGCCGACCGCTCTCCTGTTTCTACTCTCCACACTCTTTCTCTTGACGCCGGCGGCGCTCGCCGCCGACGACACCGTCTATGACGACGACGAGTACGAGGAGCGCGCGCGCGTCCTGCGCGTCAGCCTCCTCAAGGGCGAGGTCAGCCTCAAGCGCGCCGGCAACGACGAGTGGGAGGACGCGCGCCTGAACGCGCCGCTCGTCGAGGGCGACGTGCTGGCGACGGGCCGCGACGCGCGCCTTGAGATTCAGGCCGACGCGCGCAACTTCGTCCGCGTCGGCCCCGACTCCGTCATCCGCATCGTCACGCTGCGCGACGAAGGCATCGCGCTCAGCCTCTCCGAAGGCACGGCCACCTTCCGCCTCGCGCACTTCGACAAGGACAAAGGCTACTTCGAGCTGGACGCGCCGGGCACGACCGTCGCCGCCGAGCGGACGGGCCGGTACCGCGTCGATATCGAGCGCGACGGCGCGGTGCGCGTCACCGTCCGCGAGGACGGCCGCGCGCGCATCTACTCGCAGAACTCCGGCTTCGTCCTGCGCAACGACCGCACGGCGCGACTCGCGCCCGACGGCTCGGGCGAGAGCGACTGGGAGTTCATGGCGGCCGCGAGCTTCGACGACTGGGACACCTGGAACGACGAGCGCGAGCGCTACCTCGCCGAGCGCCTGAAGTACGAGGGGCGAGACCGTTACTACGACTCGGACGTGTACGGCGCCGAGGAGTTGGACGCCTACGGCGACTGGTCCTACCACAAAGATTACGGCTACGTCTGGCGGCCGCACACGACGGTCGTCAACGTCTACAACGACTGGGCGCCGTACCGCTACGGCCGCTGGGCCTGGGTCTCGCCTTACGGCTGGACGTGGGTGGCGGACGAGCCGTGGGGCTGGGCGCCTTACCACTACGGCCGCTGGGTGAACGTCGATAACCGCTGGTGCTGGGCGCCGCGCGGCTACGGCTACCGTTACCGGCGCGCCTGGTGGAGGCCCGCGCTCGTCGCCTTCGTCACGCTCGACTTCGGGCGCGACCGGCAAGTCTGCTGGTACCCGCTCACCTACGGCCAGCGCGACCCGCGCGGGCGCCACTGGTCGCGCAATCACGAACGCCTGTCGCCGCTGCGCGGGCGTGACGCCGAACACCTGCGGCGCTCGAACCCGCACCTGCTGCGCGCGGTCTCGACCGTGCCTGCGCGAGAGTTTGGTCAAAGGACTTTGCGGGCGCGCCCCGCGGTCGGCGACCTCGCGGATCGCGCTCTGACGAGTGAGCCCGTGCGCGGGCAACTGCCCATCGCGCGCGCCGACTCGCGCCGCGCCGCGCCGCGAGTGGGCGCGGGAGCGAGAAGAGAGAGGGCCACGGGCGCGAACGGCCGCGACACGCTGACTATCAACCGCCCGACGCCCGTCATGCCCCGGCGCGCGGTCTCTGAACGCCCGACCGGCGCGGCCGCGCGCACGCCCGGCGTCCCGCTCGAAGGAGAGTTGCGCCGCACGCGCGTCTTCAACAACCGCGAGCCGCGCGTGCCTTCGGCGCCGGACGCTTCCGGCGTCAACACCTCGCCCGGCCCGGGCGCGTCGGGCGGCGACGCGGGCGCGGGCACCGGCGCGGTCGAGCGTCCGCGCACGAACGGCCTCCCGGGAGGCGACTCGTCAAGGCCCGCGCGCGTGCGACCCGCGCGCCCGGACGTGACGGCCGACCCGACGCCCGGCCTCCCGTCTGGCGACGACGCCGCGTCGCCCAGGCGGCGCGAGCGTGACACCGGCGGCGGCGGCGAATCCGGCGAGCCGCGCGCGAGACCCACGCGGCCGTCGTCCCCGTCGTCAGATGAGCCGAGGCCCGAAGCGCCGCGCCCGCGCGACGACAACTCAAGCCCCGTCTCACGCCCGCGCCACGAGCCGCGCATACGGGCCAGGGACGAAGACGGCGGCGGCTCTTCCGCCCCTGCACGCCGCCAGGAGCCGGCGCCGCGTCGCGAGTCGCCTCCGAGCTACAACCCCGAACCGAGCGCGCCGCGCGAATCGCCCGCGCCGCGCCGCGAGCCGCGCCACGAAGCGCCGCGCGAATCTCCGCGCTCCGAGCCGCGCCACGAACAACCGCGACAGCAACAGCCGCGACAGGAGGCTCCGCGCTCCGAGCCGCCGCGACAGGAAGCGCCTCGTCACGAGGCGCCCCGTCAGGAGGCCCCGCGTCGGGAGGCTCCGAGACAAGAGGCCCCGCGCCAGCGCGATCCCGAGGCGCCGCGCCAGCGCGGGCGGCCGGACAACAGGTAACCCACGAGAGTCGGAGGCGCGAGACGGGGCCTCGCGCCTCCGCCGAGCGGCGGCGGAACGCCGTGCGGACACGACCGACGCAACTCGTCGCCCGACGTGACGCCGCCGCAGATTCTATGAGCAGTAGGCAGACGGCAGTTGGCAGTCGCTCCGAGTGAAGGACGTTGAAGGGTTGATTCAGGATTCCCGACGGCGTGGCTCTTAACTGCCAACTGCCATCTGCCCACTGCCTACTGCTCTCCTCTCCGGACCACAGCCGAAAGGATTTCAGATGCGCGCCCGCTCACACCTCGTCGCACTCGTCTCTGCCCTGTCGCTCTTAGCCGTCTCGATGCCGCTCCCGCGCGCGGCGAGTGCGCAGGCGCCGTCCGCGAAGAGGTACAGACCCGACCGCAGCCGAGCGCTCGCCGCGCGCACGCACGCCGGCACGACCCCGACGCGCCCCGACGCCTACTCACCGCAGCGCAAACGTACTAACAAACGGACACGCACACTTTCGTCGAACCTGAACGCGGCTTCGAGCCGGCGCCCGCCCGTGCGCCCCACACGTCCCGCAAGGAGCTTCGAGAAGGACGCGGACGCGGGGTCACGCACCTCGACCAAAAAAACAGGCCCGGCCCCCTCGGCCGCCATCGCGCCGGGCACGCCGCTCAGCCGCGTGCTGCACGTCTCGCAACTGAGCCTCGTCAGCGCCGACGGCACGCACGAAGAGTTCGTAGACCGCGACGGCGACCTCCGCGCCGACGACCGCGCCACCTTCGACGCGGGCGGCGGCTCCTACGACATCGCCGTCGGGCGCACGGGCGCGCGCTACGAAGTCTTCACCGCCATCGACGACCGCGGCACCTCGAACACCTCGGACGACGTTGCGACCGGCGTGCTCGTCCTCGCCTCGGACGCCAACGGCGACTACGTGCGCGACGCCTCCAACACCTACGACCTCGGCCGCGACTTCGGTCTGCCCTCGGCCGTCGCGGTCGTCGCCGGCACCTCGCGCACGGGCCGCGAGTTCGTCGTCGTCTCCTCCGGCGGCTACTACAACAACGACGACCCCGAAGACCCCGACAACGAGGAGTCGCCCGGCGTCGTCCTGCTCGTGCGCGACCCCTCGACCGGCGGCTTCGACTCCTCGCGCTCGCGCGCGCTCGTCGCGGTCGGCGACGACCGGCTCTTCAACGCCAACGGCCTCGCGCTCCTGCCCGACGGCCGACCTGCTCGTCGCGGACTTCCAGTCGAACGAGTTGCGCGTCGTCCGCGACACGAACGACGACGGCGTGCCCGACACGCTCGACGCGGCGCCCTTCTACTCGTTCGACTACGACACGGACGCGCCGCTCGACGTGGCGGCGAACGCGCGCGGCGTCGTCTTCACGCACTCCGTGGGGAACGACACGTACATGCTCGCCGTCTACGACACGGACGGCGACGGCGACGGCGACATTGATGAAATCTGCGTCGAGGGGCTGTCGATTGATAACAACTTCGTGCTCCACGGCCTGACGGTCTCGCGCGAGGGGACGGTCTTCGTCATACAGGACGCGACGGGCGAGAGCGACCTCGCCGCAGACGGCGGCAACGGCGGCATCCCGCACGTCTACGCCTTCCCCGACCCGGCCTTGAACGGCGTGCTGCGCGACGGCGCCGCCTTCGTCCTCGCCGACGACGAGTTCACACAGGCTTACTCCGGGCTCTCCTTCGGCGTCGAGACGGTGCTCGCGCCCGTCGCACGTCTCGCGTTGACCAACAGCGCGAGCCTGCAAGGCGACCCGCCGGCGGGTGGACTGGCGACCATCACGGGCACGGGGCTGGCGCGCGGCCTGAGCGGCGCGACGCGGGGCGAGGCGACGGCGCACGGCGTCCGCGTGACAATCGAAGGGGTTGAGGCTCCGGTCCTCTCTTTCGACGACTCGAAGGTTCACGTCCACGTCCCGCAGGCGCTCGGCACGCGCGTCGGCTCCGTCGTCATCAACGTCAACGGCAGCGTGACGGCCGCCGACGACGCATCATTCGTTAACGCCAACCCCGGCCTCTTCACCGTCCCGCAGACGGGCGCGGGCGAGACGGTCGCGCTGCTCGTCTCCGGCCTGCTCTACACGCGCGCGCCCTTCCCCGCGCGCGCGGGCACGGCTGCGTCCGAGGTCGCGCTCTTCGGCACGGGCTGGCGCAACTCTCTGCCCGTCACGGTGCAGATCGGCGGCAAGTCGGCGAAGGTCAACTACGCCGGCCCCTCCGGCGGCTTCGACGGCCTCGACCAGATAAACGCCGAGATACCCGACGGCGTCAGCGGCCCGGCCGCCGTCGTCGTCACCACCGCCTCCGGCGCGACCAGCCGCAACGGCGTCTTCATCACCGTGCAGCCGATGAAGTGAAATAGTGTTATAGTCATCCTCACTTCTAACACACATGGACTTGCACAGCATCAAGACGCCATCCCTTGTCCTCGACGTGGAACGCGTGCGGCGGAACGCGGAGAGGATGTCGGCGCGCGTTCGCGAGTTGGGGGCGAGCTTGCGCCCGCACGTCAAGACGCACAAGTGCGTGGAGGTGGCGCGCATCCAGACCGCGGGAGAGGCGGGCGGCATCACCGTCTCGACGCTCGCCGAGGCGCGTGCCTTCGCGGCGCAAGGCTTCACGGACATCACCTACGCGGTGCCAATCGAGCCGGGGAAGTTCGACGAGGCGATTGAGCTGTCGCGGCTCTGCGAACGCTTCGCGCTCATCACGGACGACGCGGCAGTCCCGCCGCTGCTCGACGAGGCCGCGCGGCGCGCGGGGCTGACGCTCGACCTCTTCCTGAAGGTCGATTGCGGCTACCACCGCTGCGGCGTCGAGCCCGAACGGCCCGAGGCGCTCGAAATCCCGCGCCGCATCGACGACGCCGCCAACCTGCGCTTCGCCGGGATACTGACGCACGCCGGTCACTCCTACCACGCGCGCTCTCATGAAGAGCTTCTCTCAATCGCGCGCCGCGAGCGCGACGTGATGACGGAGTTCGCCGCGCGCCTGCGCTCCGAAGGCGTCGAGGTGCCGACGGTCAGCGTCGGCTCGACCCCGACCGCGACGCACGTTGACCATCTCGAAGGCGTGGACGAGGCCCGCCCCGGCAACTACATCTTCTTCGACGCCTTCCAGGCGACGCTCGGCAGTTGCACGTTCGACGACTGCGCGCTGACGGTGCTCGCCGCGGTCGTCCACCGCGACCGCGCCCGCCGCAAGGTCGTGCTCGACGCGGGCGCCATCGCGCTCTCGAAGGACAGGGGCGCCGTGGAGTTAGACCCCTCGTGCGGCTACGGCCACGTGCTCGACCTCGAAGGCGCGGAGACCGGCTTGCGCGTCGGCTCGCTCTCGCAGGAGCACGGCGAGGTGCTGGTCGAAGACGAACGGATGCTCGACGCAACTTCACGTCGGCGCGCGCGTCCGCGTGCTCGCCAACCACTCGTGCCTCGCCGCCGCGCAGCACGAGCACTACCACGTGCTCGAAGGCTCGCGCGTCGTTGACCGTTGGGAGATTCAACGCGGGTGGTGAGAATGCCGGGGACAAACCTGCTCCAACTCGAAGCCTTTCACGACGAAGAGGAGTTGAACGTCGTCATCGAGACGCCGAAGGGGAGCCGCAACAAGTACACCTACGACGAGAAGCTCGGGCTCTTCAAGCTGGGCGGCGTGCTGACCGTCGGGGGCGTCGTTCCCGTTCGACTTCGGCTTCGTGCCTTCGACCGTGGGCGGCGACGGCGACCCGCTCGACGTGCTGGTGCTGATGGACGAGCCGGCGTTCGCGGGCTGCCTCGTCCGCACGCGGCTCGTCGGCGTCATCGAGGCCGAGCAGACCGAGCGCGACGGCGAGACGACGCGCAACGACCGCCTCATCGGCGTCGCCGCCGACGCGCGCCTGCACACGCGCGTCCGCACGCTCGCCTCCATCGGCACGACCCTCCTCGAAGAGATCGAGCACTTCTTCGTCTCCTACAACCAGATTAAGGGTAAGGAGTTCAAGCCGCTCGGACGCTTCGGCCCGGAGCGCGCGCGCGCGTTGGTCGAGGAAGGGATGAAGCGCTTCCGACAGTCGAAGAAGAAGAGGTCGTCGAAGACGAGTAAGAGAAAGAGGAAGTGAGTTTTGTTCGCCCTCTTGAAGATTCAACTTCCAACCTAAACACGGAGGCACAGGGACACGGCCGGTTGAGTTAACTCAACCGGCCGTGTCCTTGTGATTAAAATGGATTTCGCGGCTCACTGCAACGGGTACAAGTATCTGAGTATCGGCTCGACGCGCTGCGCCCAGGCCGACTCGGTGTGGCGGGCGCCGTGGGCCTCGTGGTAGTGGAGGTCTCGGTCGAGGTGCCAGCCCTTGGCGAGGAGCGCGTCGCGCAGGAGGCGCGCGTCCCTGACGGCGCGCACGCCCTCCCCCGTCCCCATGTCGAGCCAGATGCGCGCGTCCGTCTTCGACTCCAGCGCCGCCACGTCGCCGAGGATGCGCCGGCCGTCCCACCACACCGACGGCGAGACGACGGCCAGTTTGCCGAAGACCCCCGAGTGTCGCAGGCCGAGGTACGCCGTCACCAAGCCGCCCAGACTCGAACCGCCCAACCCCGTGTCACACACGCCCGCGCGCGTGCGGTAGTGCGCGTCGATGAACGGCTTCAACTCCTCGACGATCAGGCGCCCGTAGAGGTCGGCCCTGCCGCCGACCTTGAGCCGCGGGTCGGCGCTCGGCGTGTACTCCTCGACGCGCTCGCACCCTGTGTTGTAGATGCCGACGACGATGACGGGCTCGACGGCCTGCCGGCGGATGAGCGCGTCGGCCGTCTGCCCGACGCGCCAGTCCTGGCCGCGGATGTATGCGGTCGCGCCGTCGAAGAGGTTCTGCCCGTCGTGCAGGTAGAGCACGGGGTAGCGGCGCGCGGCGTCCCGCTCATAGCCGGGCGGCAGGTAGACGAGCACGTCGCGCGCGGTCGGCAGGAACTTCGAGCGGAACCCCGCGTGTTTGCGGAACCCGGCCCCGTGCCGTCGGCGGGGCGACGTAAGAAGATTGCGGCGGCGTCGGAGTAACGTGCATGCGTTGTCGGGATGCATGGGCGCGCGCCCTCGGCCGGGACGGGCCGCGGCGGCGCGCTCGCTTCAAGCGGCTTCGGTTAAGGGGTGAATCGGCTCAGCCCTCGGCCTCGCGGTTGATGACGGCTTCGCCGCCGACGCGGGCCGCCGCGTTGCCGAGGATGAGGAGCACGACGACGGCGATGACCGTCGCCAGGATGGCGTAGGTGAAGAGGCCGGCGAGGCTGTCGTCCTCGCCGAGGACTGACTTGATGAGGGCCTTGATGGCCTCGTTCCACGCGAGCGCCGCCACCAGCCCGAGCGAGGCGGCGGCGAGCGTAACCATCGTCTGAAGGATGACGCGCGTTCTGTTCATCGGATTCTCCGCGGAAGGGTGGCGCCCGCCCGATCCGGGGGCACGCGCGTACGACGGAATGCACTTCTACGCGAAACCGTGTCCCGCGTCAACCGAAAAATTGTTAACGGTCACTTCACTCACAGGGCGCGGCACATCTCGGCGCCCCAGGGCGTGGAGACGGCGCGCTGGATGGCGGCGCGCACCTCGGCGTAGTTCCAGTCCTTGCGCTGCCAGATGGAGCCGTCGGCGTACTCGATGCGGTTGATACGGACGCGCTCGGCGAAGGGGTTGGCCGCGTTGTTGGCGAGGCTCTCGGCGCTGATGGCGCCGGCCGGGCCCGAGCCGCCGAAGGCTTGCAGCTCCTTCTCCTTGCCGCCCTTGATCTGGACGCCGCAGAGGAACTGCCGGCGCGTGAGGTTCGAAGGGTTGGCCGTCTCCTCGAACTGGTACTCCCAGAAGATGACGTCGATGTTCTTCGCGCCCGGGTTCTGGAACTTGACGCGGTAGGCGTAGCCCTCGACCTCGATGGTCGGCTTGCGCGCGTCGCGCACCGCCTTGTCCATGCGCGGCGCTGCGGGCGTCGAGCGTGTCGGCGTTGGGGTCTCTGACGCCGGCCGGGTCGTTGATGCGCCGGTTGCGCGCGAAGTTCTTGTCCGCCGGGGTCATCGCGGCGGCGGGCGTCGAGCCGACCGCGTCGGGCTTCTCGACCTTCTGCCGGGTCTTCGTCCACTTCGCGCTGACGACCGTGACGGGCGCGCCGTCGCCGGGGCCGTGCTGAAATGGGTTGACGGGCGTTAACAGGAGCGGCAGGAGCAGAAGTGTTCTCATGGTTCGCCTCCGGCACCGGGCTGATGCGGAGAAGATAGAGACGCGCGGCGCCGCTGTCAACGAACTTTTTCCGGGGCGCCGCGCCGCGCGCTCAGCCGCCCGCCTTCAGACGACGCTTGTGCTCGGCGAGCATGTTGCAGAAGAGCGCGCCCTGCGAGACGGCGTCGTCGAGCGCCTTGTGCGTGTAGGGCAGGTCGTCGAACCATTCGCGCGGCATGTTGCGCTTGACCGTGCTCGAGGAAGTCGCGCCCCGTCAGCACCATCGCGAAGGTCTTGATGTCGAGGGCGTGCCAGCCGAAGGGGTTCTCGCCCGTGAAGCGGTTGAGGTACCAGCAGACGAACATGAAGTCGAAGGCCGCCGGGTAGGCGACGAAGACCGGCTCGCCCGGAAGCTGTTTCAGCCAGTCGAGGTAGCGGCGCATCGCCTCCTCGGGCGGCTGCACGTCCTGGCGGGACGCGGCCCACGCCTCGGGCTGCGTCTTCCACCACTTCATCGTGTCGGGGTGCTGCGCCGCGCCGGGCAGCGTCTCCAGATTCACGGTGAAGCCGCCGTGGAGCGTCTTGTCCGGCAGGTAGGCCGCCGACCCGATGCTCAGCATCGAGTAGACGCCGGGGATCGGCCCGTCCGTCTCTACGTCCGTGCTGACGTAAATTTCCAAAGCGATTCCCTCCTCGGGCTCGTGATGACCGCCGTCGCCGCCCTGCGCGGACGACGGTCGTTGCCGCCGCCGCGGGGCGGCGTGCTAAAAGGTCAAACATGAAGAAGTA
Organism: uncultured Acidobacteriota bacterium; assembly: GCA_963726735.1. Taxonomy (GTDB): domain Bacteria; phylum Acidobacteriota; class Blastocatellia; order Pyrinomonadales; family Pyrinomonadaceae; genus QHXN01. The sequence goes on along the minus strand of CAVSDM010000007.1, from coordinate 2,112,718 downwards.
CGGAGTGCGACGCCTCGGCAGCATACTACTTTTCACCGCGCTCGCGCGCACAACTCGCCGCGGGGGCGCAGGCGCCCGCGCCGCACTACCGCGCCTTCGACGCGAAGGGCAACGCCGTCACGCTCCAGACGATTATCGACTCGCTCGAACGCGCCGACGTGCTCTTCGTCGGCGAGACGCACGACAACCCGGTCGCGCACCTGCTGGAGGCGGAGCTGCTGCGCCGCGCCGACGAGGCTTACGGCCCCTCCACGCCGCGGAAGCGGGCCGTCGCGCTCTCGCTTGAGATGTTCGAGCGCGACGTGCAGACGGTTCTGGACGAGTACCTCGCGGGGCTCATCACGGAGCGCCACTTCCTTCTGAGCAGCCGGCCGTGGAGGAACTACGAGACGGACTACAAGCCGCTCGTCGAGTACGCGCGCGCGCACCGACTGCCCGTCATCGCGGCCAACGCGCCCGCGCGCTACGTCTCGCGCGTGTCGAGCCAGGGGCCGGACTCTTTGAACTCGCTCCCGCAGGTCGCCGTGAATTCGTGGCTACCGCCGCTGCCCTTCCCAGCGGCGTCGGAAGGCTACGCGGCGAAGTTCAACCGCTTCATGGGCGGCGGCGCGACGACGCCCGGCGGCAGCGCGCAGCGCAGGCGACCCGCACGGCGGCCTCCACCTGCTCGAAGCGCAGACGCTGCGCGACGCCTCGATGGCCTACGCCATCTCGGAGTATCTGAAGCGCGGGCGCGACCCGCTGGTCGTGCAGGTCAACGGCACCTTCCACAGCGAGGAGCGCATGGGCGTCCCCGAACAGCTCGCACGCTACCGCTCAAAGGCGCGCGCCGTCGTCGTCACCATCGTCCCCGCCGACACCTTCCCCAACTTCGACGCCGCGCGCCCACGCGCGCCTCGGCGACTTCGTCATCATCACCGACCCCGCCGTCAAAGGGTCTTAACAGTGTCGTCCGGCCGCTTGCCAGAACGCGTTTCGGCAGGCAAAATAGCCGTTGCTTTTGTCGTCGCTGTTCGCGACCGAGAGGCGGGTGTTGCTAGATTTAACCGATAGAGTTTAAGAGACAGACAGACGAGAGTCGCAAAGTGTTCGCCGGGCGCAGCGTCGCCGGGCGCGTGTTTCATCAGTTTTTGAACGGAGAAATGTCATGGCAACAGTCGTCGTCAATCAGGGCGAGTCCATCGAGAGCGCGTTGCGCCGCTTCAAGCGCAAGGTGATGTCCGAGGAGATCATCAAGGACGCGAAGAAGCACGCCTTCTTCATGTCGCGCGGCCAGAAGGCCAAGCTCAAGTCGGCCCTCGCGCGCAAGCGCAACAAGCGCAAGTCGCGCCCGATGCGCCCCCGCAGCTAACAGCTAAGTAGACCGAAACTGAAAAGGCTCGAGGCGAAGTGAAGACATCCTCTTCACTTCGCCTTTAGCCTTTTAGCTTACGCCTTCAGCCGAGGTTTTCGATCTCGACCGGCTCGACCGCGTCGGCCAGCGGGAAGCCGAAGACGCGCGAGTAGAAGTAGAGCTCGCCGTCGAGCGCGCGCTTGATGTTCTCGGCCTTGCGGAAGCCGTGCTGCTCGCCCTCGAAGGCGACGTAGGCGACGGGCAGCCGCTTCTTCCTCAGCGCCTCGACCATCAGCTCGGCCTGGTTCGGCGGCACGACCTTGTCTTCGAGCCCCTGGAAGAAGATGACCGGGCACGAGAGCCGGTCCGTGAAGTTGATGGACGAGCGCTCGTAGTAGAGGTCTGCGCGCTCCGGGTAGGGGCCGATGAGCCGTTCGAGGTAGCGCGACTCGAACTTGTGCGTGTCGCCGACGAAGCCCGTCAGGTCGCTGACGCCGAAGTGGCTCGCGCCCGCGCGGAACGTGTCGCGGAAGGTGAGCGCGTTGAGGGTCGTGTAGCCGCCCGCGCTCCCGCCCGTGATGACGCAGCGCGCCGGCGTCGACCTCGCCCTGCTCGATCGAGGTACTTCGCGCCGTTGACGCAGTCGTCCACGTCCACCACGCCCCACTCGCCGTTCAGCCGCTGCCGGTACTCGCGCCCGTAGCCGGTGCTCCCGCCGTAGTTCACGTCGAGCACGGCGATGCCGCGGCTCGTCCAGTACTGCGTCTCCAGCCGCAGCGGTCGAGGAGGCCGCAGCGGTCGGGCCGCCGTGGCACTTGACGAGGAGCGGCGGGCGCTCGCCCTCGGGCGCGGCGAAGTCCCGGTTGCGCGGCGGGTAGTAGAAGGCGTGCGCGGTGCGCCCGCCCTCGGTCGGGAACTCGACGGCGCGCGGCGTCGAGAGGTACGCCGGGGTCGACGGCCGACTCGCTCGCGCGGCGGAGCACGGTCGTCTCGCGCGTCTCCAGGTCAAGCTCGACGATGGCCGCGCGCTCGGTCGGCGAGCCGCGCGCGGAAGACCGCGCGCCCGTCGGTCGGCGCGGACGTACGTGATGTCCGTGTAGGGCAGCTCGACGTGCTCCAGAGTCTTGCGGCGCGTGTCGAGCGAGGCCGAGGCTCCAGTCGCCGCGCTCGCGCGTAGGCGCAGACGATCGGCTCGTCCGAGGCGAAGGCGTAGGTGGACATGGCGAAGAGCCACTGCGGCAGCCCGAACTCGGCCTCCGTCTCGCAGACCGGCTCCGTCCTCGCCGTCCTCGTTCAGCCGGTAGATGTTCCACCAGTTGTTCCGGTCGGAGACGAAGTAGAGCGTGCCCGCGGGCGACCACTCCGGCTGGAAGATCGACTCCTCCGCCCCGCCCGCCACGCGTGCGCGACTCGCCCAGCGTGCCGTCGGCGTTCGAGCTCGCCGACCCACAGCTCGCTGCCGTCCCAGGGCATGTTCGGGTGGTTCCACGTGAGCCACGCGAGGCGCGTCCCGTCCGGGCTCAGACGCGGCGTCGAGTAGAAGTCGTTGCCCGAAACGATGACCCGCCCGCCGTCTTCGCCCGTCCGCGCCCTCCGCGCCGAGCAGCGACGATAGTGTTGACGGCCTCGGTCCCCTCCTCCGTGTGGTCTTCGCGCACGGCGTAGAGGCGGCCGCGCGGGGCGTCCACGACGAAGTCGCTGTAACGGAACTCGCCCTCGGGCGTGAAGGCTTGCGGCGCGGTCTCCGTCCGCTGGCGGTAGAGGCGCTGGTCGGCGAAGTTCGAGAAGTAGACCGCGCCGTCGCGGACGGCGAAGTCGCCGCCGCCGTACTCGTGCACGCGCGTGCGCGCGTTGAAGCCCTGCGGCGTCACGTCCGAGACTGCGCCGTCCGGCGTCTGGCGCACGATGCAGTTGCGCCCGCCCTCCGACGGCCGCAGCTCGACCCAGTAAATGTCCGCGCCGTCGAGCGCGATCTGCCCGAGCCCGACCGTCGCCGACACGATGAGGTCGGACGTGATCGGCGACTTCCAGGAACCGTATGGTGCGACATGAGGCTGAGTCATTCAATTCTCCTCTCAAACTCACAAATTCACCCCGCGGCGCTCGGGCGGCGGGACGGTGGCGCTGAAGTCTCGGGCGAAGCGCTCGCGCGTAGTCGTCGAGAAGCTCGACGCACGCGCGCGAGGTCGGGGGAGCGGACGACGAGGCCGACGTGGTGCGGCTTGTCCACGCGGAAGACGATTTCGGGGTCGTCGTAGGCGGAAGTGTCGGGCCGCTCCTGGCGCGCGAGCGAGAGGGCGATGCCGCCGTACTCGCGCCGCGGCTCAAGTCGACCGACGCGACTCGCCGCGCGCGCGCGCCACCTCGACGCGCGCCCACTCGCGCCAGAGGTTGTGGCCGGTCGCGGCCTCCAAAGTCTCCGCGATGTAAGCGCCGCCGACGCGCGCGGCGACTTCGAGAAAGTAGAACTCGCCGTCCGTCGGCGCCCCTGATGAACTCGGCGTGCGCCGCGCCGCGCTCGAGGCCGAGCGCGCGGAGCAGCTCGCCGTTGAGCCGCGTCAGCTCTTTGTATTCCTGCGAGTCGTAGTCGAGCGTGTGGGTCGATGAAGACGCCGCCGCCCTGCGCCACGTCGAGCGGCGGGCGCCCGTAGCGGCTCGCGCCGGAGAAGATGACTTCGCCCTCCTCCACCACCGAATCGACGTGGAAGACCTCGCCGGGCGACGAACTTCTCAAGCAGGTAGTAGGAGGACTTGTCCTGCAAAGCCTCGCGCGCGTCGAGCGCTTCGATGGCGCGCCAGACCTGCTCCGACTCTTCGACACGTTGCGGATGCCGGAGGACGACACGTCCGAGCGCGGCTTGACCACCCACGGCGGCGGCACGCGCTCCATGTACTCGCCGACCTCCTGATAGTTGAAGAGCGGGACGAAGTCGGGGACGCGCAGCCCCGCTTCGCGCGCCCGCTGCGCGCATGGCGAGCTTGTCGCGGAACAGCCGCGCGCGCGCGCTGTCGAAGCCCGGCAGGCGCAGGTGCTCGCGCGCGAGCGCCGTCGTCACCACGTCGAACTCTTCGAGCGCGACGAGCGCGTCGATCTTCTGCTCGCGCGCGAGGTGCGCGGCGGCGTGGACGACCAGTTCGGCGCCCGCGTCGTCCGGCAGGTAAAGGACGGCGTCGAGCGAATCGTGCGGCCAGGGCTCGCGCCTCGTGCGCTCGCGCGTCAGCAAGCTCGACGCGCGCCCCCTGCCGCTTGCACTCGCGCAGGAAGTCCGCGCCCTTGAAGTAGCTCGCCACGCAGACGACCTTCACCGCCCGCGGGACGCTTCGGCCAACTCGGACTCCTTCATTTAAGGATTGAGACTTTCGCGGGAAGTATAACGGCAGGAGACAGTAGGCAGTAGACAGAAGGCGGCGCGGCAATCTCGAAATCTGGAGCGCCGAGCGCGCTCGCTCGCTGCCTTTGAACTTCTATCTGACTACGCTGCTGCCACTTCTCAGTAGATGTTGAAGTTGTACTCGAGCATCACGTACTGCGAGACGGTGCGGCCGTCCTTCTCGCGCGGGGTGAAGCGTGATCTGGCGCGCGGCCGAGATGGCCTTCTCGGTCAGACCGTCGGGCAGGCCCTTGACGACGCTGATGCCCTGAATGCCGCCCGAGGCGTGGAGAACCGCGCGGAGCCGGACGACGCCGGTCACGTTGTTCTTGCGCGCCTCCTCGGTGAAGCCCGGCTCCGGCTTGAAGGTGATGACCGCCTTGCGCGTCACCTCGTTCTGCTTGAAGGGGCGCGTGTAATCGACGCCGCCCGCCGCCGCCGCCGCCGGGGCCGCCGCCGCCGTCGTTACGGTCGCCGCCGCCCGTGTTGCCGCCGCGCCCGGGGCCGAGGCCCGTCCCCTCGCCCGTCCCCATCCCGCCGCCCGTGCCGTCGCCCATGCCGCCGCCGCGGCCGGGGCCGGAAGAGGGCGTCGTCGCCGTCGAACCGGGCAGGCCGTAGGGGATGTCGCGCGGGTCAACCTTGACGAGCATCGGGTCGACCTGCATCGTCACCGGCGTCGGCAGGTGCGGGTTCGGCGGCGGAGGCTTCGGGTTCGCCGTCAAGATCGGCGGCACTTCCAACTGCGCCGTCGGCAGCTTGCCGGCCGAGGCCGGAGCCTGCTCCTGACGTCCGCCGCCGCCGCCGCCCGCAGGCTTCTCCTGCTTCGGCTTCGAGCCGCCGCCCTTCCCTTCGTTCGTGCCCGCAGTGCCCCTTGTCCGGCGTCGGCTGCTCCTTCGGAATCTCGTTCTCGACGTAGCCGACCAGCTCAAGGTTCTCGTACGGGTTCTCGGCCACCGTCTCGACGCACTGCCTCCCGACGAGGCGCATAAAGTTACAGCGGAAGACGATGCCCGCCCACACGCCGGCCACGATGATGGCGACGATGAAGGGAGCGACGAGGGCCGGGACGGTGTTGTCCTGTTTGACGAACTTCTGGGCCGCCCCGCCGTACGCGACGAGCATTCTCCCGGTGAAGCCCGCGGGGTCGCGCTTGAACTCGGGCCACGTCAGCTCCGCGTCGTGCCCGACGGCCTTCAGCTCTTTGACGAGGCGGCGCGTCAGCCCCTCGTCTTCGAGGAAGGTCAGGTGGTACTCTTCGCGGCCGTCCGGGAGCGGCGGGATGCCCGCGCCGGCCGCCACCGGTGGCTTCCGCATCGTCGCCGCCGCCCGCCTCCGCGGAGGAGGCCGAGTAGGCGGACGTCGGAGCCTCGGTGACGAACGACTCGTCCGACGCCTGGGGGGCCGCAGGAGCCTCGCCGGGGGCGCCCAGGGGCGTACCGTCCACCGGGCAGAAACCGAACTTATCGGCGAACTCCTCTTGGCACGTAGGACACTGTTTCATTTTCTAAGGAACCTCCCGTCGAACCACGCGGGGAAAGGGTAGCCCGTGCTGTACCCAAGTTACAAACTTTTTCCGAACCATTCAAGCCCCGGAGCGGAGCCTTGCGTGCGGCGTGCGTGCGGGCGGGTCGTCCGCAAGGTGCTCTCTGAACAGCTTTTGATGCCCCGCCCGCCGGAATCGCTGCCATCCGACGCCGCGCCGGACGGAAAAAAGACATCCCGCCTCGAGGCATTTGACGCCTCAGGCGCCTGCATCTAAGATTTCCGGGAAATGCTCCCCGTTGCCGTACTGTTTGCCCGTCCACGTCGCTATAAAGTTATGAAAACCCCAAAGAGTCCGAACAGCGGCCGGCGCCCGGGGCGGCTGCGAGCCCTGACCGCACTCGTCCTGCTCTGCTCCGCCTGGGCCGCCGCGCCGGCACAGTCCAACCCGGAGCCGCGCCGCGAACAGCTCCTGAACGGGCTGAGGATTCTGCTCTGGAGCCGACCGGCCGACCAGAACGTGCTCATCAGGCTGCGCGTCCACAGCGGCGCCGCCTTCGACCTCGCCGGCAAGGAGGGGCTGATGGCGACCCTGGTTGACGCCATGTTCGACCAGCAGACGCGCGACTACGTCACGGAGGAGTTGGGCGGGCGCATCGAGGTCGTGCTCGGCTACGACACCATCGACATCACACTGGCCGGGCGCGCCACCGACTTCGACCGCCTGCTCGAACTCGCGCGCAACGCCGTCATCAACCCGCAGCTCACGCCCGAGGTCTTCGAGCGCGTCCGCGCGGCCCGCATCAAGTCTCTGCGCGAGACTCACGCCCACGGCGGCCGAGGCGGCCGACCGCGCCGCCGCCGCGCGGCTCTTCGGCACGTACCCTTACGGCCGCGTCACGTCGGGCACGCCCGACTCGCTCGCGCGCGCCGAGCGCGCAGACCTCCTGCTCCTGCGCGAGCGTTTTCTGAACCCGGACAACACGACCCTCGTCATCGTCGGCGGCTTCGAGCCGAAGCGCGTGATGCGCTCGATGCGCGAGTCCTTCGGCGGCTGGCGCAAGAGCGACCGCGCCGTCCCCGCCACCTTCAAACTTCCCGACCCGCCCGACGAGCGCACGCTGGTCGTCAACCGCGCGGACTCGGCCGCGGTCGAGCTGCGCCTCGCCGCTGCGCGGCTTCGCGCGCACGGACATCGACTCGCCGGCCGCGCAGGTCGTCGCCGCGGTCGCGCGCGAGCGCTGGCTCGCCGCGATGCCCGAGCTGAAGGAGCGCGCGGCCTACGCCCGTCATGACTCGTACCGCGAGAACGGCATCTTCCGCATGGGCGCGACGCTCAAGTCTCCGGCCGAGGCCGCGAAGGCGCTCGAAGCCGCGCGCAAAGTTATGAGCGACCTCTCGACGGGCGCGCCGACGCGCCGCTGAGCTTGACGCGGCGAAGCAGACGGCCGCGGCCGCGCTCGGCGCCAACGCTTCGGGCGACGAGGCCGCGTCCTCCGCGTGGCTCGACGAGCACACGTACAAGAACGGGGCCGCGACCGCGCAGGCCCTCGCGCGTGCGGCGCAGTCGCTCTCGACGGGCGAGGCACAGCGCGTCGCCGCGCGCCTCTTCCTGCACACGCCCGTCGCCACGGTCGCGCTCGGCGACGCCGCGCAGCTCAAGGCTGAGCTGGCGCGCGTCGGCGATGTCGAGGTCTTCGGCGAGGCGGCCGCCAAACCGCCCCAGACGCAGCCCACGCCCAAGCCGCAACAGCCGACGCTCCAACTGAAACGGCCGTAGAAGGGCCCGTACCAATCGCCCCGAACTCGCAAAGAAACCGCAAGTTAACTGCAACCAACGGGCCGCCGTCTTCGCTTAACCTAGTTGCGTAATTCCCCTGAGACAATTGATCCGAAGGCCGAGCACGCGCGGCGCGTGCGGGCGATGTTTGCCGGGATTGCCGGCCGCTATGACCTTCTGAATCATCTGCTTTCGGGGAACGTTGACAAACGTTGGCGGCGCGAGGTCGCGCGCAGTCTAAGCTCTTCGCTCGACGGCGAAGCGCGCGTCCTCGATGTCGCCTGCGGGACAGGCGACCTCTCGTTCGTGCTCGCGGACGCGGGCGCGGGGCAAGTTGTCGGGCTCGACTTCTGTCGCCCCATGCTTGAGGTCGCGCGGCGTAAGGCCGACGCGGACTCCCGCGCGGTTCCTTTCGTCGAGGGCGACGCGCTGAGCCTCCCTTTCGCAGACGGGACGTTCGACGCCGTGACCATCGCCTTCGGCCTGCGGAACCTGGCGGGCGTGCCGGAGGGCTTGCGCGAGTTGCGCAGAGTTCTGAGGCCGGGGGGCCGTCTGGCCATCCTCGAATTTTCGAGCCCCGTTGTGCCGGGCTTCCGCGCGCTGTTCCGTTTCTACTTTACGCGCGTGCTGCCCCGCATCGGCGGCTGGGTGAGTGGCTCGCGCGGGGCGTACGAGTATCTGCCCGACTCCGTGACGCGCTTCCCGGACCAGAAGCGTCTGGCCGAGCTGATGCGCGAGGAGGGTTTCGAGGGGGTCGGGTATAAGAATCTGACGGGCGGGATCGCCGCGCTGCACACGGGCGCGCGCGCCGCGGATAAAGTTTGAGGGCTTGGCTGCGCCTCGCATTGGTCGCGGCCACCGAACTAGCCCGGCGAATTCAGCCTCTTTGGTGGTTGTCGGGGCCGCCGTCGAGGATTTGAGTTCGTCGGGCTAGGTTTATTTGCGTAGTCGTATCTACACCCGCAATCCGACACATCCGAATCTTCACCTCTAAGTTAATTTTTATTTATCATGGATGAAGCGCAAGCTGCTCGACATCGCGCGCCGTCTGCTCATCCTGCTGCTCGTCGTGTGGACGGTCGTGAGTCTGGTGACGATTCTGATCGAGCTGGTGCCGGGCGACCCGGCGACCGCCATCCTCGGCGACTCAGGCGACGCCCGAGGCGCTCGCGCAGTTCCGGCAGAAGCACGGCCTCGACCGCCCGGCCTTCTTCTTCTCCTACACCGCGGAGGAGGAGGGCGGCCCGCGCCGGTTCAAGTGGAACGGCGCCGACAACCGCTACGTCGATTACTGGCGCGGCATCCTGCGCGGCGACATGGGCAACTCGTTCCGCACCGACCGGCCCGTGCGCGAGCTGATCCTCTCGCGCTACGGCGCGACGATTCAACTCGCGCTGGCGGCGCTGCTCGTCGCCGTCTCCATCGCGGTGCCGCTCGGGGTCGTGGCGGGGACGAACCGCGGGAACCTGCTCGACAACGCGCTCTCGGTCGTCGCGCTCGTCGGCATCAGTCTGCCGAGCTTCGTCGTGGGGCCGCTGCTCATCTACGTCTTCGCCGTGTGGCTCGGCTGGCTCGACCCTTCGGGGCGCTTCGGCTGGTCGAGCATCATCCTGCCGGCGGTCACGCTCGGCGCGGCGCTCTCGGCGCTTTTGACGCGCATGGTGCGCTCCTCGGTCATCGAGGAGATGGGCGAGGACTACGTCCGCACGGCGCGCGCGAAGGGTCTGGGCGAGCGCACGGTCGTCTACAAACACGTCCTGAAGAACGGCCTCATCCCGGTCGTCACCGTCCTCGGCCTACAGCTCGGCGTGCTGCTGGCCGGCGCCATCATCACCGAGAAGATTTTCAACTGGCCCGGCATCGGCCTCCTCCTCGTCGAGGAGGGCATCAACAAGCGCGACTACCGCCTCGTGCAGGGCTGCGTCCTCGTCATCAGCGTCACGTACATTCTGGCTAACACGCTGACCGACCTGCTCTACCGTCGGCTCGACCCGAGGATCAGAGTCTCATGAACCGGCTCGCCATCTTCGGACTCGTCTTCATCGTGCTGCTGGTGCTGGTGGCGCTGTTCGCGCCGTGGATTGCGACGCACGACGTGGGCGTGCCCGACCTGCTGGCGCGTTACAAGGGGCCTTCGGCCGAGCACTGGCTGGGGACGGACGCGACGGGGCGCGATGTCTTCTCGCGCGTCGTGTTCGGGGCGCGCATCTCTTTGCAGGTGGGGCTGGTGGTGGTCGCGCGTGTCGGCCGCGGTGGGGACACTCATCGGCGCGCTCGCGGGCTACTACGGCGGCTGGATCGACCGCATCGTGTCGGGCTACGTCCTCAACGTCTTCCTCGCCTTCCCCGGCCTGCTGCTCGCCATCGCGATTGTGGCGTTCCTCGGTGCGGGGCTGAACAAGCTCATCCTCGCGCTGTGCATCATCGGCTGGGTCGGCTACGCGCGCGTGATGCGCGGGCAGGTCTTGAAGGTGCGCGAGTACGACTTCGTGCAGGCGGCCCGCGCTCTGGGCGCGCGCGACTGGCGCATCCTGCTCTTCCACGTGCTGCCGAACGCGGTGCAGCCGCTCATCGTGCAGGCGAGCCTCGGCATGGCCGGCGCGGTTTTGTCGGAGGCTTCGCTCTCGTTCCTGGGCCTCGGCGTGCCGCCGCCCGCGCCCTCGTGGGGCGTGATGCTCGAAGAGGCGCGCGACCTCGCCACGCTCAGCCGCGCGCCGCACGCGATGCTCGCGCCCGGGCTCGCCATCGCGCTCACCGTCCTCGCCTTCAACTTCCTCGGCGACGGCCTGCGCGAGTACCTCGACCCGCGCCAGCGCAAGCGCTAAAGCCGCCGGCCACTTCCGAATGGGAGTGGAAGGGCGGCGCCACACTTCTCGGCGGGCAGGGCACCCCGGAACTCAGGTTGGACACGACCGGTTCACCCTCGCCGCCGCCGACGGCTTCGCCGACAGCGGCCCCCACCGCGGCGCCAACACTCCTCCTGATACGCCCCCGCCGCCCCCGCCGTCCCCGCCGGACATCGCCGGACATCGCCGGCGTTCAGACCGTCCGGTTCAGGGTGAAGATACCCAAAGACCTCCGGCCCCATACAATCATCTGGGGACTCGTAAAAGTCCTCTGCGACACCGTGCCCGTCGGGCGGGTCGAGTTCGAGTTCGAGGTGGCCGAGAGGGCCGCGCAGGGCAGTCGGGCCGGGGCCCTCGCGAACGTGGAGCAGACCTACACCCGCTTCAAGAATGCGTTCATCTCCTACAGCCATCATGACCTGGAGAAGGTTCTCGAAAAGGTACAGATGCTGTCGGCATTGAACTACGTCGTCTTCATGGACAAGTTAATCCTCAAGCCGGGCGAGGAGTGGCAGGAGATGCTCGAACACTATATCGACCGGAGCGACATCCTCTACCTCTTCTGGTCGAGCGCGGCGAAGAGTTCCCCGATGGTCACGCGGGAATGGGAATACGCCCTGAAGCGTAACGGCGGAAACAGGAAGGCGCGGCCGGTGCTACAGCCGATCCCGCTCGAAGGGCCGCCCGCCGTGACGCCACCCGCCCCTCGAACACCTACACTTCGACGACGGCTTCCGCTACTTCATTCAGGCGGTGGAACGGGCGGGCGCGCCGCGCACTCGCACGACACGGTACAGCCCGCGGGCGGCTCGGGCTGAGCCGCCGGTTCGCCTCCCGCGCCGCCTCAACTCCTTCCCACACTGCCCGATCAGACCCGCTCGTGCGGCCGCGATTGCGCGTGCTATCCTCACCCTTGATAGCACCCTATGCGAGTCTGTTACACGCCGCGTTACTACGCCGACATCGGCGAGGGGCACGTCTTCCCCATCCGCAAGTTTGAGCTGGTGCGCGACCGCCTGGTCGCCGAGGGGACGCTCGCGCCCGCCGAGATTTACGAGCCGCGCGAGGCCCCAATCGCCGACGTGCTGCTGGTACACACGGACGACTACGTGACGCGCCTGCGCGCGGGCTCCCTGACGCAGAGGGAGTTCAGGCGGCTGGGGCTGCCGTGGTCGAAGGCGCTCGTGCGGCGCTCGTTCCTCGCGACGGCGGGGACGTGCGCGGCGGCGCGGTTCGCGCTCGACGAAGGAGTCGGGGCGAACCTCGCGGGCGGGACGCACCACGCCTTCGCCGACCGCGGCGAGGGCTTCTGCGTGCTCAACGACGTGGCCGTCGCCGTCCGCGTGCTGCGACGTGACGGCCGGGCCCGGCGGTTCGCCGTCGTCGACCTCGACGTGCACCAGGGCAACGGGACGGCGCACATCTTCGCGGAAGACCCGGCGGTCTTCACCTTCTCGATGCACGGCGCGAAGAACTACCCGCTCTTCAAGCTCCGCTCGACGCTCGACGTGGAGTTGCCCGACGGCACCGCCGACGAAGAGTACCTCGCGACGCTCGCGCGCCACCTGCCCCGCGTCTTCGGGCACGAGCCCGACCTCGTCTTCTACCTCGGCGGCGCGGACCCTTACGCGGGCGACAAGCTCGGCCGCCTCGCGCTCACCGTCGCGGGCCTGCGCGCGCGCGACGAGTTGGTCCTGCGCGAGTGCCGAAGCCGCGGCGTCCCGGTCGCCACCGTCATGTCGGGCGGCTACGCCGCGGACATCAACGACACGGTCGAGATACACTGCAACACCATCCGCGCCGCCAGAGAGATCTTCGAGCGGCGGCGAGCGGGACACTACCGCTCGCGGCGCCGGACGACATATAATCCGCCCCCGCATGTTGAGACTCATCTGGAAAGTTTTTAAGGTCGGCGCGCTCGTCCTGCTCGCGCTCTTCACGCTCTTCGTCGTCTACGAGGTCTTCACGTTCCCGCGCGTCTCAGACCTCCAGACGGAGAATCCCGAAGACGACGAGCATGATCGAGACGCGCCTGAAGGAGGCGCGCGAGGCGGGGCGCGAGCCGCGGCGCGTGCAGCAGTGGGTGCCGCTCTCGCGCATCTCGCCCAACCTCCAGCGCGCGGTGCTCGCGGGCGAGGACACCAACTTCGTCGTGCACAACGGCTTCGACTACGAGGCCATCCAGAAGGCTTGGGAGGCGGGGCAGAAGGAGACCGAGAAGGAGGCCAAGCAGGAGGGCGACAACGACCCCTCGGACTGGATTCCGGACCTCAGCAAGTTCCGGCGCGGCGGCTCGACCGTCTCGCAGCAGTTGGCCAAGAACCTCTACCTCTCTTCGGAGCGCACGGCCGCGCGCAAGGTGAAGGAGGCGGCCATCACCTACTTCCTCGAACGCTCGCTCTCGAAGTGCCGGATACTCGAAATCTACCTCAACGTCATCGAGTGGGGCGACGGCATCTACGGGGCGGAGGCCGCGGCGCAGACCTACTTCCGCAAGCCCGCCGCCAACCTCACGCCGCAGGAGGCGGCCTACCTCGCCGCGATGATTCCCTCCCCGCTCAACATCTTCAACCCGCAAAAGAACCCCCGCCGCGTCCAGCGCCGCCAGCGCGTCCTCCTGCGCGGGATCAATTCGGTGAAGATGCCGCAGTGTTGATGGGGAGTAGGTAGTAAGTCAGTAGCCGGTAGTAAGACGAAGCGGCGCGCCCGGCCCGAAGGCTGAAGGCGCGCCGCCTGTTTTTCTACTGACTATTGACTACCGCCTACTGCGTCTATAAAGCGAACTCGCGCGCGAGTCTCAGTTCCGCTTTGCGCAGTTCGTAGCGGCCGCGGCCGAGGTTGCCGTCGGGCTTCATGGCGAGGACGACGAAGTACTCGGCGGAGAAGAGGCGCGCCAGGACGCGCGCGCCCTCGAAGTTGACGAACAGCTCCTGCGGCGCGCCGAGGCCGGTGTTGGTGCCGGCGCGCATGGCGCTGCGGACGAGCGAGGTGACCTCGGCCGCCGCCACGTCCATGTTCGCGTCGCTGCCCTCGGGCAGGAGCACCCGCTCGACCGCGATGCCGTCCATGCCCATGATGAGCGCGCCGGTCGCGCCCTCGGTGCGTTCGACTATCTCTGTGAGTGCCTGCTTGAACATCTCTGCGAGGCTCCTCCTTTACTGGCGGGGCGGCGTGGTCGTCTGCGGCTCGCTCGTCGTCGCGCGGGCCCGGCGTGGCCGGGCCGTAGACGGGCAGTGTGAGCGAGGGCACGGGCGACGACTGCTGCGAGTTGGGGCCGGCGGGAACGGACGTGGCGGGCGTGTTCGTCTCGGGGTTGCCGATCGGGACGGGCTGCGGAATCGTCACCGAGCGCGTGGTCGTCGCGGGCTCCGTGTCGATGCGGCGCCCCTGGTAGTCCGGCCGGTAGATGCGCGGCGTGATGAAGAAGAGTATCTCGTCGGTGCTGCGCGTGACGGCCTTGCGCTTGAAGAGGTTGCCGAGGACGGGCAGGCTGGAGAGCCCGGGCGTGCGCGTCTGCGTCTCGGTCTCGCGGTCGTTGAGGACGCCGCCGACGACCGTCGTCCCGCCGTCGGGCACGAGCACTTCGGTCTGCATCCGCTGCGTGTCGATGCCGGGCGTGCCGAGCGCGTTGACGATGTCGTTGACCGTGTTGTTCTCCATCGTCACGCGCAGGATGACGGTGCCGGCGTCGGTGATCTGCGGCGTGATGGAGAGGCGCAGCGGGACGGAGACGAAGGTGGTCGTGAAGACGGACGAGCCGCCGCCCGTGCCGCTCTGCGGGGTGACGACGGGGATCTGCGTGCCGCTCTCGATCTGCGCCGAGCGGTTGTTGAGCGCGGTGACGCGCGGGGTCGCGACCACCTTGGCCTGGCCCCTGCCCTCGGCGGCCGTGATGAGCGCGCCGATCTGCGCCGTGCCGAAGATGCCGGTCGTCAGGCCGATGACGGTCGTCGGGCTGTCCGCGCCGAGGCCGGGCGAGGGCTCGGGTGTGCCCACTGAGAGCCGCCCGGCAGGCCGCTCGGGTTGAGGCCGGCGACGGCGCCGTTCGTGGGCGTTCTGGAACGAGATGCCGCCGCCGCGGCGCGTGCTGAAGACCGCGGCCGAGAGCTGGACGCCGAGGTCGCGGCTGAAGTTGCGGCTGGCGACGACGATGCGCGTCTCGATCTCGACCTGCGGCTCGGGCTGGTCGAGGAGCGTGATGAGCCGGCGGATGGCCTCGATGTTCTCGCGCACGTCCGTGATGATGAGCGTGTTGCTGCGCGAGTCCACCTCGATGCTGCCGCGCCGCGAGAGCCTGCGCTGGATGATGGGGAGGATGCCCGCGTCGCCGCCCGACCCGGCGCCCGCCGCCGAAGCTGCCGCCGCCCGTGAACGAGTCGGCGCCCGCGCTCGCCGACGCCGAGCGAGCCCGAGGCGCGCGCGTAGTTGAGCCGGATGAACTCGGTGAAGAGCGGCTGGTTGAGGAGCTGCGCGTCGCGCAGAGCCGTGCGCGCCGACTCCTCCTCGGCGCGAATCTTGGCCTCGTCCTTGAGCACGTCGAGCGTCGCCACGCGCAGGATGTTGCCGTTGACCTCGACGCCGAGCCGGTTGGCCTTCAGGATCGAGTCGAGCGCGAAGTTCCAGGGCACGTCCGTGACGTTGATCGTCACGGGCACGCCGCTGACCGAGGCGTCCACGACGAAGTTCACGCCGTACTGCTCGGTGATGTAGTTGAGGATGTCGCGGATGTCGGCGTTGACGACGTTGAGGTTGATGGGCTCGCCGACGAAGCCGGACTGGCCGTACTGCGTGCCCTGCGTGGCCTGCGAGGCCGCGCCGCTGCCGGCGGCGGCGGGGTGGGCGTCGGGCGCGTCTGCGCCGGGTCGCCGGGGGAGTTCGCGGCCGCGGCCGCGTCGCCGGCCGTGAGTTCGAGGACGAGGTGGCTGCCTTCGAGCCGCGAGCGGTCGCGCGCGGGCGCGCGCAAAGTGACCTGGAGACTTGCGACGGGCTCGCCCTCGCGCAGCGCGTGCTTGACGGTCAGGCTCTCGACCAGCGGCGAAGTGACGCCGTAGGTCGGCGAGAGCTGCGAGCCGTCAACGCCGGGCAGCTCGACGACGACGTGGAGCGCGTCGGGGCGCTTGACGGCGTAGGGCATCGGGGCCGTCCCCTCGATGGTGATGAGCGTGGCCGCGCCGGAGACGACCGCGCGCACGGAGGTGGCGACGGGCGGCTTCGCAGCCGCCGCGCCGACGGGGCTGCTGCCGAGTGCCAGTTGGCCCAGCGCGACGACGAGCGAGGAGGACGAGCGCGCCTCTCGCCGCGGCCGCGGGTAATTTTTTGGTGTGTGCCATGTTCTTTATCCTTCGGAGCCATCGCCGCCGTGACCCGTCCGCCACGCGCTAACGCTCGTCCGGGTTGGCTTCCTCGAGCCGACCCTTAAAGCGCGCGCCGCACAACGCGGGAGTCACACGGCCATGTTGTCAAAGTAATTGCCGCGGGGCGCGGCCCTCTTGAAAGGTTCTGTACCTCCGTTCGAGTTCAGGCGGGACGAGGCGTCGGGCGGGCGGGTCGGGCTGGCGCCGGGGGCTTTTAGGGTTTCCCCTGCGGCTGGGCGGGCTGGGGGTCTGCGCCCGGCTGCGGCGGGTTGCCGCCACCACCGGCGGCGCCCGGCTGCTGCGAGGCTCCGGCCGCGAGCGCCTTGAGCGCCTCGACGAGCTGGGTGACTTCGGACTTCTTCTCTTCGGCCGCGGGCGCCGCGGCCTGCGTCTCGCGCTGCGCGGTCAACTGGTCGGCGGCCGTGGGCTGGACGAGGGCCTTGGTCTCGACGGCGACCACGGTGCGGCCGTCCGTCCACTTCGTCTGCTTGCGGAAGACGAGGCGCGACTCCTCGATGGCGACCAGCATCCCGTCGTAGAACTGCTCGCCGGGGTAGACGACGTAGGAGAGCTTGATGGGCGTCGCCTCGACCATCGCGGCGTAGCCGCGCGGCGTGCGGAAGATGCCCTTGACCTGCACCTCGGAGAGGAGGAGCGCGGTCGTCGGCTTCGGCGCCGCCTGCTGGAGGTTCATCGCCGCCAGCTTCTGCGCCTTGTAGTTTTCGATGCGCGCCTGGATGGCCGGGACGGCGACGGGCGAGGCGACCTTCTTCTCGACCTTGCGCTTGACGGCCGGCTTGAACTTCGCGAAAGGGTCGCGCTGCGTGGCGCGGTAGGTGCTGCTCGCGGTCTGCGCGGGCGCCGTGGCCGCCGCGGCGGCGACGAGCGCGGCCGCGAGGAGTCCCTTGAGCGCGCTGGGCGTGTGTCTGTTCTTCATAAACTCTTCCTGCGTTCCGGCTGCGACGTTGGCTCGTTCGGGGCGCGCGCGCTGTGGCGCACGGCCCGCACCCTCTTACTCGGCGGCCTCAGCCTTCGCGGCCTCGGCCTTCTTATCCTTCTTGCTCTTCTTGCCCTTCTTTTCCTCGGCCTCCGGCGGCGGGGCCTGGAGCTTCTCGGGCGAGACGTAGTAGGCGGTGACGAGGAACTCGGCCGTGACGGTCTGGTTCGCCTTCGCGTCGGCGGCGACGTTGAGCTTCGTGACCTTGAAGTCCGTGATCGAGACGATGCGCTGGTAGGAGGCCATCTGCGCGAAGAACTGGCCGAGGCTGTTGTAGTTGCCCGTGACCTCGACCTGGACGGGCTTGCCCGTGTAGAAGTCCTGCTGCACCTCGTCCTGCGGCGAGAACTTCGTGAGCGTCAGGCGGCCCCGGGCCCGGTCCTGCACGTTCTGGAGGACCATCGTCAGCTCGCGCTGCTCGGGCAGCAGCAGCTTCAGGTCTTCGTAGTCGGCCTTGGCGCGTTCGTAGTTGGCCTTGAACTCGTTGAGGCGCTGCGAGGCGACGACGGCGCCGGCGTTCGCGCGCCGGAGGCTCTCGACCTTCACCTCGACCTCGCGCGTCTCGGCGCGCGTCGAGCTGGTGACGAGGTACCAGAAGGCGCCGTAGAGGACGAGCGCGACACCGCCGAAGGCGGCGAGCTGCACGTACCAGGGTTTCTCTTGGAGGGCATCGAGTTTAAGCATCGTTCGTTTCCTTCCGGTCTGCCGCGACTACTTCTTCTTGCCCTTCTTGGCGGGCTCACCCGGTGCGCCGGCCGGCGGCTGGTTCGGGCCGTACTTGCACTTGATCTTGAACGTGAAGACTTCGGGCTTGAAGCCCGGGTCGATGGGGCCGTCGGCCGCGGTGTAGTCGGCCGGATTGACCTCGGCCTTCTTGCGCTCGGCCTCCAGGCTCACGTTCTGAAAGAGGTTGTCGGAGAACTCAAGGCTGCGGCCGAACTGCGTGACCGCGTACTCGTTGGGCGACTGCCCCTCGATGATCAGCTCGCCGCCCTTCTGCTGGATGGTGTTGAGGCGGAAGTCGGGGTCGGCGGGCAGGCGCGAGTTGAGGTCGGAGAGGAGCGAGACCGGCCCCTGCTGCGAGCTGCGGAGCCGCTTGATGACCTCGATGCGCGTCTGGATGTCATTGAGCTTCTTCTCCAGGTCCGCCTGCTCCTTGTTGACGGCGGCCATCTGCGCGGCGATCTCCTGCTGCTTCTCCAGCTCGGCCTTCGCCTTCGTCTGCGAGGCCGCCGCGCTGTAGAAGTCGAAGACCATCGTCAGCCCGAGGAGGACGCCGACGGCCGCGCCGAGCGTCCAGAAGCGGGCGGCAGGGTTGGCGACCTTCTCCTCGACGACCGCGGCGCTCGACTGGTGGCGCTCGGTGACGGAATCTAAAAGGTTGACCTTAATCATTTAGGCATCCACTCCTCTCAGGGCGAGCCCGACGGCGACCGCCATCTCGGGCACGACCTCGCGCATGTACTCGGGGTCGAAGCGGCGCGCGTCCACCTTGATCTGGCGGAACGGGTCGAGCCGCTCGACCGGCATCTCGAAGCGGTTCGAGAGGAACTCCGTGAGCCCCCGCAGCTTCGAGCCGCCGCCCGAGATCAGAATCTTCTGGACGCTCCCGTCGTTGTCGTCGGCCGTCGCGCGGTAGAAGTCGAAGGTCTTCGAGATCTCCAGCGCGAGCATGTCCGAGACCGACTCCAGCGCGCCCTCGATCTGCTCGGCCTGCACGTTGCGCGGGCGCCTCGCCGCCGCGCTTGACGGCCTCGGCCTGCTCGTAGGTGAGCCCCAGCTCCTTCTGGAGGAGCGACGTGTACTGGTTGCCGCCGACCGAAACGTCGCGCGTAAAGACGCTGCGCACCCCGCGCAGGATGTTGATGTTCATCGTCGAGGCGCCGACGTTGAGGAGCGCGACGACGAGGTTCGCGGGCGGCTGGTAGTTGACCTCGTAGCAGTTCTGCAACGCGAAGGCGTCTACGTCGATGACGGCCGGCTGCTTGCCCGCGAGCTGGATGGCCTGCTTGAGGTTGGCGACGAAGTCGCGCTTGCAGGCGGCCATCAGCACGTGCAGCGAGTCGGGGCCGGAGCCGACGACCTGATAGTCGAGGCTCACGTCCGAAATCTCGAACGGGATGTGCTCCTCGGCGTGCCAGTCGATGGAGCCCTCAAGCTCCTCGCGCGTCATCTGCGGCACGATGATGTTCTTGACGATGACCGAGCTGCCGGAGACGCCGGCGGCCACGCGGTCGGTCTTGAACTGGTGCCGCGCGAAGACGCCCGAGATGACGCCCGGACACGTCGTTCAGCTCCATGATCTGGCCGTCGACGACGGTGTCGGGCTGGAGCCCCTCGAAGCCGAGGTTGACGAGCGAGAGCGCGCCGGGCTTGCCGGCCAGCTCGACCGCCTTGACCGAGCTCGAACCGATGTCCAGGCCCACGAGGCCCTTGTTGCCAAGTTTCTTTCTGAACATAGCCTATCCGTTCCTCGAAGACTGTGACTGTCGCTGTCGGTGTAGTTGGCGGAGGCGCGCGCGTGCGCGCAGGACCCTCGCGTGCGTCGTGCGCCACGTCGGCGGCGCTTGCGTGTTCGGTGTGTCGGACTTCATCTCTCGCGGGCTCGCTCGGCGCGCTCGAAAGGCGCGCGGGAGTTTGAGGAGGGGTTTACGGCTGACGCTCTGGCTGTAGCTGTGTGCGTCCGAAGGCGGGAGTGCGTCGCGGGCGTCGGCGCGGGCTCGGGGAGTGGCCCCGCTGCGGCTCAAAGAATCTCCCCTTCGGCAACCCGGCCGAGTCGAAGCTTAACTTTCGACTCCCGTCGGCTTTGCGGCCCACGCTCGCGCGTGGTGTGCCTTTCTCGGTTGAGTTTCAAAGGCGGCGCGGCGGGCAGGCTCGCCCCCTCCGCTGCCGGCCGCTACTTCTCAAAGGCGCCTCGGCCGACTCGGTCCCGCACAGGGCGGAGAGTGGGCGAAACACCGTCCAAAGAGACTATAAGCCACACGGCCAAACCATGTCAACCAGTATTTTGCCTAGTTTAACTCATGGTATTTCTTAGTTTAAAGGGCATTCCAGGATTGCTTTCAGTCACTTTTCCAGAAATTCTCGAAGCTAATTCGCATATCGAGGTGGACTGGTTCGACGCACAGAGCCGCGGAGGCTTACATTCTTGCTTCCCGCGTCGCGGCGAAAGTTACGATGGGCGCATATGGTCAACGTCCGGAGGGCGCTCGTCGCCGTTCTGCTGCTGGCAGTGCTCGCCTTCGCGTGGCTGTGGCTGACGCGCCCGCAGAAGGTGGACATGGCCGCCTACGTCCCCGCCGACTCCATCGTCTACGCGGAGGCCGACAGCCTGCCGGCGATCATCGACGCCTTCACCTCGACCGACGCGTGGCGCGAGTCTGCGCCCGCCGCGGGCGTCGACGCGCGGCCGGGCTGGGCGGGCGGGCTGCCCGCGCTCCTCTCCTTCACGGGGATAGGCCCGAGCGACGCCGTCGTCCTCGCGCGCGCACAGGTCGCCGTCGCCGTGCTCGGCCTCCAGGCCGCCGAAGAGTCCGACACCACGCTCAAGTTCACGCCGCGCGCGGCGCTCGTCGCCGAGACGCACAGTCCCGGCTGGCGCGTGCGCGCGGCCGTCGAGAAGCTCGTCGGCGACTTCGCGCGCCGTACGTTCGAGCGGCAGTCGTTCGAGCGCAAGGAGGTTGACGGAGTCCCCTTCTACCTCTGGGTCGAGCAGGACGGGGCGCGGCGGACGATAGTGGCGGCCGTGGACGAGAGCGTCGCCGTCGTCGGCAACGACGAGGCGGCCGTGCGCGCGTGCCTCGACGTGCGGCGCGGCTCGCGCCCGAGCCTCGCGGGCGACGAGCAGTTGAAGGAGATGCGCGCGCGCGTCGGCGGGGACGACGCGCTGGCCTTCGGTTACGCGCCGCGCGGGAGCGCCGCGAAGGCCGTCGAGGTCTTCGCGCCCGCGTTCGTCGGCGGCATGTCGCAGGAGCCGCACGTCCAGAGCGTACTCGCGACCTTCCTGCCGCAGTTCATCGAACCAGACCCTCGGCGCCGCCGGTTGGAGCGCGCGCCTGAGCGACGGCGTGCTCGAAGACCGATACTTCCTCGCTCTGCCCGCGCGATGTCGCGCGGCGGCTGGAAGGCCCCTTCGCGCCGTCCGAACGCCCGGGCCCCGACGCGACGCGCGTGCTCCCCGGCGACACTTATCAGGTGACGTTCTACAAGCTGCGCAACCCCGAGGACGCCTGGCGCGGGCTTGAACGCCGCGCTCTCTTCGCAGACCGACATTTCGCGCGCGACCATCATCACGCTCGCGCTCGAAGCGCTGGTCAAGCCCTACGGCGTCGAGAACCCGCGCGAGTTCCTGCGCGCGTGCGGCGGCGGTGGTGGCGACCGCGCGGCTCGAAGCGGCGAGCGAGGGCAAGGTGCTCGTCGCCGCGGTCCGCGACGCGGCGGCGCTGCGCGCGCAGGCGCTCGCGCACCTCGGCCGCGGCGCGCGCGTCGAGCGCGTGGGCTCGGCCGAACTCCTCATCTCGACGGACGAGGAGCGCGGCGCGGCCGCGTTCGCCGACGACTTTTTAATCATGGGTTCGGAGGCGGACGTGCGCCGCTGCCTACAGGCGCGGCCGGACAACCATGACCCGAACCACGCCGTCCCGCTCAAGACGGCGACGACGGGTTTTTCAAACGGCGCGGCCTTCGCGCGGACGCTCACGGACGAGCGCGAGTCGGTGCGGGCCGTCCTCTCGCGCTTACCCCGTGCGCGGCGATGCGGGCAGACTGGAAAAGGCGCTTGCGATGGCGCGCTACGCAGTCTCCGAGACGCTCCTCGCCGACGGCGGCTTCGAGAAGCGGACGCGCTCCGCCTTCGGCCTCTTCGGCGAGGTCGTCACGCGCGCGGCCCCGCGCTGAGCTGTGTCGGGTTTAAGAGTCGGGCGACTTCGGGTCGAAGGGGCGGTCGGCGAGGATGGCGCGCATGCTGACCTGACCGAAGAGGGTTTCGAGATAAGCCTCGAAGCGGTGGAGCGTGCGCGACAACTCGCCCGCGTCGCGCGCCGAGTCGATCTCCTCGGCGAAGCGTTCGAGCGCCTCCCAGTCCTTGTACATCAGGTAGCGCTGGCTGCCCTCGCCGAAGGCGTCCAGGCGCTTCGAGCACGTGCCTCGCGGGCGGCTCGTGCCCGTCGGCCGAGGCGCGCGCCACGAGCAGGACGAGCTTCCACAGCTCGCGCCGCAGTTCGAGCGACTGTTCGAGCTTGGTCGTGAACGAGCGGAAGAGCGTCCCGCCGTCGAGCCCGGGCTCGAAGCTCTGCGCGAGCGCGACGACCGACTGCTGGTAACAGTCGCGCAGAAGCCCGCGTCGCGTTCTCGACCTTCGCGAAGAGCTGCGGCGGCTGGCCGCACGGAGCAGAGGCCGGTCAGCTCGTGCTCGAACGCCTTGCGCAGCTCCATCCGCACCGCGTAGGCCGTGCCGTCGAGTATTTCGCTCGCGCCGCGCGCGACGCCCTCGACGCGCAGCGCGCGACCCTCGATGAAGTCGAGCAGCGCGCGCGTCTCCTCGTGTACGAGCGTGAAGACCGGCAGCAGACGCTTGAGCTGCGTGTCGCCCTTGAGCGAGACCTCGATGAAGCGCAGCAGCGCGAGCAGGCGCGAGAAGGCGCGGAAGATTTCGAGCAGGTCTTCGCCGAGGTCTTCCGGCGTCAGCCCGTGCGCGAGGCCGATGAGCTGCTCCTGAAGCTCCGCGGCGGCGGCCGCTTCGCCCGCGGCGAGGATGAGCCCCGCGGCCTCCGAGCGCCCCAGCTCGCGTTCGAGAACGCTGCCCAGACTCGACCACGCGGCGAAGCCGACCGAGCTGGATTCGAGCAGCGCGTCGCTCAGGCGGCACACGTCCTTGAAGACTTCGCCCAGATCGCCGAGCGACTCCTTCGCGCCGCCGAGGCCGAGGCGCGGCCGCGGCGGGCGGCGCCTCGTGCAACGGCGCCGCGACGCCCTCTTCGCCGAGTCGCCGGCGGCCCGCCGTTGCGCGCGAGCGTCGAGAGCAGTTGCAGACAGCGCACGAGCGCGTCGCGCACGACGCCCGTCTCGCACTTGAAGCTGCGCTCGCCCAGGGCCGCGCGCTCCGCGTCGGTCATGGGGTGGTTGGCCGCGTTGAAGAAGCTGCGCAGCGCGCGCAGCCACACGGCCAGTTCCTGCGCCGGCGGCAGGGCTTCCGTGGATGTGAGATGCTGGGACAGTTCTTTCACTCTTGTACGCCCCGTCGGCGCGCGTGCCAACCGCGCGGGCGGATTCTAGAATGAATTCGAGAGCTTGGGAGAAAGGAGCCGACCCGGCCCCGAACGATTCTAAACAGGAAAGCCGCGGGCGGCAAAGTATTTCGACTCTCGACACTCTATCCATGAGCGAACACACGGAGCTTCTGGTCGCCACCAACAACGAGGGTAAGGTCAGGGAGCTTTCACAACTCCTCTCCGACTTTCCCCTCCGCCTCCGCCTGCTCGGCGAGTTCCCAGACATCGACGAGGCCGAAGAGACGGGCGAGACGTTCGCAGAGAACGCGACGATCAAGGCGCTCTACTACTCCGCGCACACACGCCTGCTGACGCTCTCGGACGACTCGGGCCTCGTCGTGGACGCGCTCGGCGGCGCGCCCGGCGTCCGCTCCGCGCGCTACGCGGGGCCGCGAAGCGACCTACGCCGAGCGCATGTCGAAACTGCTCGGCGAGCTTGACGCGACGGGCGACGCGGAGCGACGCGCGCGCTTCGTCTGCGTCATCGCCGTCGCAGACCCTTCCGACCGGCACGCTCCACACTTTCGAGGGCGAATGCGTAGGCCGCATCGCCCACGCCCCGCGCGGCACCGGCGGCTTCGGCTACGACCCCCTCTTCATCCCCGACGGCCACGCACGAGACCTTCGGCGAGCTACCCCAGCAGGTCAAACACTCCCTCAGCCACCGCGCCCGCGCATTGCGGCAGGCAGCGCGCCACCTCCGCGAGCGTTACACCTGAACCGGCTTGACCCTTTAATGACGGCGTCTGTTAGAATGCCGACGGTCAGGCAACAAGTTCTCTCTTCACATTAAGACTACGGGGCGTAGCGAAGTCTGGTATCGCGCTCGGTTTGGGGCCGAGAGACCGGGGGTTCGAATCCCTCCGCCCCGATCACCTTCCCCCTTCACTTCAACAAACAGCTAACTCCCTTTCGAGGCCACGGGCTCCTCTTCGGGTTCGAGGGTGGTGAACTCGGCCATGACCATGCGCTCGCCGGTCTCGGCGCAGCACGCCTCTTCGTCGGGCGGGGCGAAAGCGGCGTCGCCGTGCCGCGGGAGCCAGAGGGCGACGAGGAACGCGAGGAACGCGAGGGCCGTGCCCGTCCAGAAGACGTTGTGAATCGCGGAGGCCATCGCCTCCTGTAACTCGTCGAGCACCTCGGGCGGGAGCGCGGCGCGCGCCTGCGGCTCGATGAGTGCGTTCGGGTTGGAAGCCAGTTCCGCCGCGCGCTCCGGCGTCAGCGGCCCGGCGCCCGTCGCGCGCGTAACTTTGCAGGTGCGACGCCAGGCCCGCCGAGAGCACCGCGCCCATGATCGCCACGCCGACCGCGCCGCCGATCGAGCGCGAGAACTGGTTGAGCGAGGTCGCGATCCCTAACTGCGCGCGGCCGACCGACTGCTGCACGGCGATGAGCAGCGTCAGCATCGTCAACCCTAAGCCCGCCCCGATGAGGACCAGATCGACGTAGAGCCACACGCGCGGCGTCGTGCGCTGGTAGCTCGACAGCAGCGCGAAGCCGAGCGTCAACAGCAGGAGCCCCGCCAGAGTCGTCGGCCTGTAGCCGACCCTCAACAGCAGCCGCCCGCCGACGACCGAGAGCCCGACCCAGCTCAGCATGAGCGGCGTCAGGAGCGACCCGGCCTCGGTCGCCGTCGAGCCCAGCGCGCCCTGCGCGAAGAGCGGCACGAACGAGATGGCGCCGAACATCGCCACGCCCGCGAGGAACCCCGCCACCACCGAGACCGTCACGACGCGATTGCGGAACAGCCCGAGCGGCACGATGGGGTCTTGCGCCCGACGCTCGACGTAGATGAAGAGTGCGCCCAGCAGCCCCGCGACGACCAGCAGACCAACGTTGCGCGCCGACGCGAACTCGCGCAGCGTCGCCCCGCCCTCGACGAGCGCGAGCATCAGGAGCGTGATCGAGGCCATCAACAGCGCCGCGCCCGCGTAGTCGATGGACGGCCGCCGCGTCCGCTTCGGCTCCTTCAGAGAGAGCTGCATGATGACGGCGGCGAGGATGCCGAACGGCACGTTGATGTAGAAGACCCAGCGCCACGAGAGCTGGTCGGTGATGAACCCGCCGACGATGGGGCCGACCACGCTCGACAGCCCCCACACGCCGCTGAAGAACGCCTGCATCCGCGCGCGCTCCTCGACCGTGTACACGTCGCCGATGATGGTCATCGCCAGCGGCACGAGCGCGCCCGCCCCCAACCCCTGCACCGCGCGGTACGCGATGAGCTGCGTCATCGTCGCCGCCATCCCCGACAGCACCGAGCCGAGCAGGAAGACCGCGATGCCGAGCTGGAAGAGGAGCCGGCGCCCGTACAGGTCGGAGAGCTTGCCCCAGACCGGAACGGTGATGGTCGAGGTGATGAGGTAGGCCGAGAAGACCCAACTGTAGTGGTTCAGCCCGCCGAGCGACGAGATGACCGTCGGCATCGCCGTCCCGACGACGGTCGCCTCCAGCGCCGCCAGAAACATCCCCGTGATGACGCCGAGCGTCACCGCCAGACGCCTGCGCGAAGACATCACGAGCGTCGGCGCGCCCTCTGATACAGAATGACTTTCCATAAGCTTCGGCGATGATACTACGGGGCTCGGAGCGGCCGTGTGCGCCCTGCTTGAAAATTTTGGGACAAAAGATTCACTGAACGGAACCGCGAGCGGTAGCGAGCGGGTCGGTGTTCCGACAGGCGTGCCTTTATCGGAACACCGACCCGCTCGCTACCGCTCGCGGTTCTGCTAATTTCTAAGTGACGACCGTCGGCTCGTCTGTGCCGAAGCGTTCGCGCAGGCGGAGCAACTCCCGGACGCCTTGCCTGAGCGAGCCGAGGGCCTCTTCGATGTCGCTCGCGCCGCGCGTCGTCGCGGTAGCGTTCGATGTAGATGCGCAGCGTCGCGCCCGCCGTGCCCGTGCCCGACAGGCGCAGCACCGCGCGCGAGCCGTCTTCGAGGAAGATGCGCACGCCCTGCCGCGAGGTCGTGCTGCCGTCCACCGGGTCTGTGTAGCCGAACTCGTCGGCGCGCTCGACGCGGCTGCCGCCGAGCGGCGTCCCGGCGAGGCTGTTCAGGCCCCCGCTCAACTCCGCCATCATCTCCGCCGCCGCCGCGGCGTCGAGCCCCTCGTAGTCGTGGCGCTGGTAGTAGCTGCGCCCGAACCTGCGCCAGTGGTCGCGCACGACCTCCTCGACCGACTTCCCCGTCACGGCCAGGATCGAGAGCCAGCACAGAACGGCCCACAGCCCGTCCTTCTCGCGCACGTGGTTCGAGCCCGTGCCGAAGCTCTCCTCGCCGCAGATCGGTCGCGAGGCCGGCGTCTAGGAGGTTGCCGAAGAACTTCCAGCCCGTCGGCGTCTCGTAACACTTGATGCCGAGAGCGTCGGCCACGCGGTCGACGGCCGTGCTCGTCGGCATCGAGCGCGCC
This sequence comes from uncultured Acidobacteriota bacterium, assembly GCA_963726735.1. Taxonomy (GTDB): domain Bacteria; phylum Acidobacteriota; class Blastocatellia; order Pyrinomonadales; family Pyrinomonadaceae; genus QHXN01. The sequence goes on along the minus strand of CAVSDM010000007.1, from coordinate 2,085,875 downwards.
ACGCCCGCGAGCCCTTCGCGGTAGCCGGGGATGCAGTCGCGCGCGTGCTCGGCGATGACGGCCAGAGAGTCGCCGGGCGTGACGAAGAAGTCGCGGCCGAAAATCAGGTTGCGGTCGCCGTCGCCGTCGCAGGCCGCGCCGAGGTCGGGTGCGTCCGGCCCGCTCATGCGCAGGACGAGTTCCGCCGCGTGGACGAGGTTCGGGTCCGGGTGGTGGCCGCCGAAGTCGGGCAGCGGCGTCCCGTTCAAAACCGTCCCGGCAGGCGCGCCGAGCCGGCCCTCGATGATCTGCGTGGCGTACGGGCCGGTCACCGCGCTCATCGCGTCGAAGAGCATGCGGTGGCCCGACGCGAAGTACGCGCGCAGACGTTCGAAGTCGAACAACTCCTCCATCACCGCCGTGTAGTCTTCGAGCGGGTCGATGAGGACGACCTCAGTCTCCCCGACCCGGACGCTCCCCGTCTGTTCGAGGTCAACGTCCTCGTGCTCGATGGTGAGGTAGCGCGTCGATGGACTGCGTCCCCGCGTAGATGCGCTCGGTGACCGGACTCGGGCGCGGGGCCGCCGTTGCGCGTGTTGTACTTGATGCCGAAGTCCTCGTCGATGCCGCCGGGGTTGTGGCTGGCCGAAAGCACCAGCCCGCCGAGGGCTTCGCGGCGCCGGATGACGGCCGAGACGGCGGGCGTCGAGAGGATGCCGCCGCGCCCGACCAGCAGACGCCCGAAGCCGTTGGCCGCGGCCATGCGGATGATCGTCTGGATGGCCTCGCGGTTGTAGTAGCGGCCGTCGCCGCCGACGACGAGGGTCTCGGCGCCGAAGCCGTCGGGGGCGTCCTCGCGGACGGCGTCGAAGACCGACTGGACGAAGTTCTCAAGGTAGCCGGGCTGCATGAAGACGCGGGTCTTCTTCCGCAAGCCCGAGGTGCCCGGGCGCTGCCCCTCGAAGGGCCGCGTCGGGACGGTCTGCACACTCCCCTCACGCATCGGAGTCAAGGCTTCCCCTCCCCACCAACTGTTTTTTGAATTCGGTTGACTGATAGTTTATTCCCGAATCCCCCGGGAGGCAAAACCATTCGCCATAAAAACGTGTCGGGCGGTTTCGGAGTCTGCGAATCATACGGCGGCCGGTCAAACGGCGCGCCTGTCGGGGCTCGGGGCTAAAATTTTTTAGAAAAATGGCATTTTCGGCCATTTTTCCGAGACGCGAGGCCGCATCGTGTGATATATGTCCTGACGCAAGCTTTTTGATTTCTTCCCGAATTCGCAGGAGGCAGGGCACCACCCAATGGCGACGAAAGCAGGCAAGAAGCGCATGTCACAGTCCGAAGTGGTTAATCACTTCGCCGAAAAATACGAGCTGAAACGCGCACAGGTGAAGGAGCTTTTCGAGGAACTCGCGAACCTGGCCACCAACGAGGTCAAGGAGAGCGGTGAGTTCGTCCTTCCTGGCTTCGGTAAGCTCGTTCTCTCCGAGCGCAAGGCGCGCGAGGGGCGCAACCCTCAGACGGGCGAGACGATCCAGATTCCCGCCAAGACGGCGCTCAAGTTCCGTCTCGGCAAGGGTTTGAAGGACGCCGTCGTCCCGAAGAAGTAGTTGGCGTCCGACGAGCCAGTCATACTTCTCAAATACACGAAAAGACCGCCGGCGGGTTTTGGCAGGCATATTTCTGCCTTCCGACTTCGCCGGCGTCTTTTCTTTCTCCCCTCCGGGCTTTGAACCTCATCCCTCACAATTAAAACGACTTATGCTGCTCAGCCAATTATTTTCCCTGAGGATTGCTACAGGCCCTTCCCCGGCCTGACCAGATCGAAAAAAAGTCTGGCAATTCAAATAATTTCAATGTAGAATGCGTTTTTCTTCTAGCCCCCTTATCCCCTACAGGGTTGTGGTGCGTTACAAACGGTGGGCTGGATTGTGTGAAAATTCGGGGATTGCAACGGATTCGCATCCCTTGAACTCCCGAATGCATCTAAATTGTCACTAATACAGAGCCCACTGCCGAGTTGGATTTTCGTGGGCCCGAAAACATAAGGAGCAGACGAAAAGTGATCGCTACTGAGAAGTTTCCGCTGGCAGAACGGCTGAAGATGATTGACCACATCCAGGCGCGCCGCTACTCGAAACTGGGCGGCCCCGCTCTGGACATCGCGACCGAGGGCATCATCCGCCACCTGCGTGCCTGTGACCGCATGGACGTTAACCCGGATGTCGCCGCCGTCCGCGAGATCATCGACGACGCGCTCAACGGCCGCCGTGTCTTCGCCGAAACCTTCAACAACGCCGCGTAAGACCGGTTTTACGCAGCATTTCCCGTGAAATTCAAAGAGCCGCCAGTTTGACGCTGGCGGCTCTCTGCTTTTTAAGGTCTTTGGAGGCGCACAACTGCCGCACCCGGCCCCTTTATGAAGACTCCCGGGGCGTGGCGCGCAGCTCGGCCTGCTGCTCAATGAGCGTGTCGTGTTCGGGCGGTTCGCGTTCCGTGCTGTCGGCGTGGCGGAGCACGTCGAGGAGCGCGAGGGTGATGGCGACGATCACCGGCCCGAGCACGATGCCGAGCACGCCGAAGACCTGTAGCCCGCCGAGCACCGAGAAGAAGACGAGCAGTTCGTGCAGACGCGTCCGCTCGCCGACGAGCTTCGGCCGCAGGAAGTTGTCCACGCTCCCGATGACGAGCGCGCCCCACACGGCGAGGATGATCGCCTTCACCCAGTCCCCCGTCAGCGCGAGGTAGATGGCCGCCGGCACCCAGACGATGAAGGCACCCAGCATCGGGATCATCGAGAGGAAGATCATCACCACGCCCCACAGCAGCGGCGAAGGCAGACCCAGAACCCAGAAGGCCAGCCCCCCGAGCATGCCCTGTATGACGGCGATGACGAGCACGCCGTAGACGCTCGCCCCGATGACCTCGCCCGTGCGGTCGAGAATCTCGCGCGCCTGCGGGCCGCTCAAAGGCATCATGTCGTAGGCCGCCGCGCGCATACGCTCGCCGTCGCGGAAGAGGTAGTACATCGTGAAGATGACGAAGAAGACCTCGACGATGAAGCCGACCGCCCCGCCCACGAACCCGAGCGTGCGAGAAGCAATCGCGCCGCTCACGCCCTTCAAGCGCTCGGCGATGAACTCCTGCGACCCGAGCCTGCTGAGGTCAAAGTACTGCCCGGCCCAGCGTACGGCCGGCCCGAGGTAAGGGTGGTTCGGGTCGAGCAGCCCGGCCGCCGCACCCGCCGCTCCGCCCGTCCCGTCCCGATTCGGCTGGAGCATCTGCGCGAAGTCCGACAGCTCGTTGACGACGGCGAAGGTGAGCAGCGTCAGCGGGACGAGGATGACGAAGATGACGAGCAGGCAGGAGAGCAACGCGCTCCAGCCGGGGCTCCCGACGCGCGCCTGTATGCGCCTGTGGATGGGGAAGAAGACGATGACGAGGACGACGGCCCAGAGCACCACCTCGATGAAGGGCTGGAGCATCTTCCAGCAGAGGTAGAGCGCCACCGCGGTGGCCACTATCAGCCCGATCCAACGCAGCATCCTGCTCTGTGACTTGTCCCAATCCGCCATAGTCCGCACACTTTACCATAGCCCCGCACCCGCGCCTTTCATAATCTTGTCACGCAATGCCGTCTGTTTATCAGGACTTGTAAGTAATTTTGACAGGATGGGGGCGCGTGTTAACATTCGGCCTCGAATGGCGTACGGGCTCCCGTAGCTCAGTCGGATAGAGCATCTGCCTTCTAAGCAGAGGGTCGCTGGTTCGAGTCCAGCCGGGGGTATCGTGGGCGGGCGGACGCCGCGGGGCAACTTGTCAGTGCCGTGAGCGGTTGGTAGTATGTGGCTTCCGTTCGCTTCCCCTTGTGTGGCGGCCATAGCTCAGTCGGTTAGAGCGCCTGACTGTGGATCAGGAGGTCGCGGGTTCGAGCCCCGCTGGCCGCCCCTTCAGAATCAAAAAGTTACGGGAGCCAGTTGGCTCCCGTAACTTTTTGGCGCCCCTCTTAGGCCCGCGTCGCGAGGAAATGGTAGAAGCGGTGCTTCCCCATTCGTGCGGCACGTCGCTCATGACCGTGATCCGGAAACCGCGGGTCGAGAAGAACTTCGTCAGGTCATCGGGGTGAAAGTAGTAGGAGGTGGGGTTGATGCCGGCCGTGAACCACCCGACGAGTTCCTGGTAAGCTTGCACGCGGTAGGTCTCACCCTCGTACTCGACCACCTCATGCGCCGCGTCGTCCTTCAACACGAAGCCGCCGAGGAAGATGTTGTCCGACAGCGAGACGAGGTTTTCCAGCAGGACGAAGGGGGCGGTCGAGTGGTAGTAAACCCCGTGGCAGAACGCCAGATCGAAACGCCCGTACTTGACCGCGTCGGCGTTGTGCATATCGTCCATCACCAGTTGGACGTGTCGCCAGCCGAAGACCTCTTTGGCGATGAGGGTCTTGATGAAATTCTCGGCGCGGGCTTCGATGCAGACCATCTCGCCTACCCCGTGATGTACGAGGCCGGCGGTCTGCCCCCCGTCGAATGGGCCGAACTCGATCACGCGGCGACCCGCGAGTGGGTAAAGCTCGTTCAGTCGGTCGATGGGGCCGTGCCACTTCCGGCCCAGGTAGACGGGCGCTATATCTTCGAGCGTCGGCGCCGCATAGTTGAGTTTCGTCTGGGCGAAGCTGACGGCCGTGAAGGGTAACACGACCTCCTGCGCGCCCGTCACCCTCGCGCCGTGCTTCAGCTTCAGGGCGCGAATGACGCCAGTGCTCCGCGGTGGTCGGCGTCGAACAGACGGGAACCCGTACGCCTTCGGGCAGCGTCACCCTCTCATCCCACTCCCACCCTATCGCCTCGCCGCCGAGGAAATCGTAGGCGGCCAGGTCGTCCGGAGCCCCCAGCCTGACCAGCGGGGTGGAGACGCGGTCGGCGACGAGGCTTTGCAGCCCGGGGTCGCGTGACACGTCCGGCATGACCTGGTTAGGCACGCTCTCGGGCGCGGCCTGATCGCCCTCGGCGGGGGCGCGGGGGATGCGATGGATTTCGATTCCGAGGCGGTGAAAGGCGGAGCGGAACGTGCGCCTGGCTGCCGCGAGCATATGTGATGCCCTCCGGTCGCGGTGAGAGTCGAAGCCGGGGGACTTTACCACAGGGCGGGGCGGGTGCTCAGAAACATTTCGGCCGGGCGGGTGCTTCAGGGTATGAAGCTCACCCCGTCCGGCGGGACGTTCGTGTTCGACGCCCCTCCGCGCTGCCCCTCCCCCCCTTGAGCGCCACAGACATTCACAGAGCACCACGGGCAGGGCGAGGGGCGCGAAACGCCCGCGCCGGCCGCCTTGCGAGCGTCACGAGATACCATGTAATATCAGGCACTGATTGCGGGGGCCGACTGTGGATCAGGAGGTCGCGGGTTTGAACCCCGCTGGCCGCCCCAACAACTTCCAGGGCCATACGGCCGTAAGTTCTCCGTCACATCTAACTCATAAAGTAGAGGCTTTCTCGACGATGAAAGTGCCGCAGTTCAGACTCTTCGGTTTCAGGCGACCGCGCGAGGTCGTCGGCTCGGCGCTCGGCAAGCTGGAGAAGACGGTGATGGAGGAGGCTTGGCGGCGCAAGCGCGTGAGCGCGAGCGACATCTACCGCGCCTTCGGCGAGCGCACCGCCTACACGACCTGGATGACGACGCTCGACCGGCTCTTCAAGAAGGGCCTGCTCTCGCGCGAGAAGGACGGGCGCGCCTACATCTACTCGCCGCGCGTGTCGCGCGAGGAGTTCGAGCGGGGCGTGGCCGAGGACGTGCTCGGCGACCTGCTCGACCGCAGCGGCGGGGCCGAGCCGCTGCTCGCCTGCATCGTGGACGCAGTGAGCGAGCACGACCGCGCGCTCCTCGACGAGCTGCAACGCCTGGTCGAGGAGAAGCGGCGCGAGCTGAGCGAAGGAGAGTAACGAGCCGTGTACGCGCTGCTCTGCATCTGTCTGACGCTCTCGGCGCTGCTGGCTCTCAACGCGCTGGCGTCGGCGCTGGCCGGGGTCGTGTGGCGCGCACTCGCGCCGCGCGTGCGCGGCTGGGACGCGGGCGAGCGCGCACGCCTGCTGTTCGCGCTGCGCCTGACGCCGCCGGTCGCGGCCGCGGCGCTCGCCTTCGCCCTCATCGTCCCCGCTTACCTCCTGCATGAGCCGCTCGACAGCGGAGAGACGCGTCGGCGTCAAGCTCTTCATACTGGCCTGCCTGTCGGCGGCCGGCGTGCTGCTGGCGGCCTGGCGCGTCGCGCGGACGTGGTTGGCGACGCGGAGGCTCGTGCGCGATTGGATGCGCCACGCCGAGCCGTTCGAAGTCGAAGGCGCGACCGTCCCGACCTTCCGCATCACGTCACAGTTTCCCGGTCATCGCGGTCATCGGCGTGCTGCGCCCGCGCCTGTTCGTCGCGTCGCAGGTCTTCGGCGCGCTCACGCCGGAGGAGCTGGCCGCCGCGCTCGCGCACGAGCGCGGGCACGTCGAGGGGCACGACAACCTGAAGCGCGCGCTGCTTCAGGCCGGCGAGGACGCCCTGCTGCACGCGCCGCTCGGGCGCTCGCTGCGGCGCGCGTGGCAGAGCGAGTCCGAGATGGCGGCCGACGAGTTCGCCGCCGCGGCCGGCCCCGCCGCCGCGCTCGACCTCGCCTCGGCCATCGTCAAAATCTCAAAGCTCATCCCGCGCGGCGCGCGTCCCACCCTGCCCGCGGGCGCGCACCTGCTCGGCGACGGCGAGGACGGCACCTCGCGCCGCGTGCGCAACCTCCTGCGCCTCGCCTCCTCCGCCGAAGGGTCGCGCGCACGGGCTGCACACGCGCTCGCCGCTGCGACGGCGGCGCTCTGCTTCAGCATCTTCGCCGTCGGCGCCTACGTCTTGATGCACCCGGAAATCCTCAGGGCCACGCACGTCGCCATCGAGCACGTCGTCGAGCACCTGCGTTAAGCGTCGCGCGCGACTCCTCCGAACCGACTTCCCTTTCCCCAAAAACATGCCGAATTCTACCCGGCCGGCCCAACTACGACGGCTGGTAGTAGTTGGCCGCAACGTTTAAGTTCACATATTCAATCCGGGTGGGCACTCGCCTCACGTCACCGTTATCCCGAGAGGAGAATGAAGAGCATGAGAGTAAGGCTGTTTGGAGTCCTTCTGTGCGCGACGCTTCTGTTCGCGTCGCCGCTCGCGGCCCTTGCGCGGCAGTCGTCGCAGGGCGCGGTCGAGGGCACGGTCACGGACGCCGCGGGCGGTGCGCTCGCGGGCGCGCGCGTCTACCTCATGGACGCGCGACAGGCGCTGGCCGCGGCGGGCGAGACCGACGGCGCGGGCCACTTCCGTCTTGAATCCGTCGCGCCGGGCACCTACGTCCTGCGCATCGCGCGCAAGGACTTCGCGGCCCGCCGCGTGCCCGTCGAGGTCAGGACGGGACAGACGGCGACGCTCGCCGTTAAGCTTGAGGTCGAGGCGCTCGCCGAGCAGGTGACCGTGACGGCCGAGGCCGGACAGGTCGCCGACGCGCGCAACACCGCGCAGCCCGTCAACCTCATCAGCGAGGAGGAGATCATCGAGCGCGCGCCCGAGGTCGTCGCGCAGGTCGTGGACGAGGAGCAGGGCGTCAACTTGCAGCGCACGAGCCCTAGTTTGAGCGCCGTCTTCGTGCGCGGGCTGACCGGCCGTAACGTCGCCGTCTACGTGGACGGCGTGCGCTACACGACGAGCGCGCAGCGCGGCGGCGTCGGCACCTTCTTCAGTCTGATCGAGCCTTCGAGCCTTGAGACGGTCGAAATCCTGCGCGGGCCGAACAGCTCGCAGTACGGCTCGGACGTGCTCGGCGGCGTCGTCAACTTCATCTCGCACGCGCCCGCCTACGGCAACGAGGACGGCGAGTGGCACGGCCGTACGAACGTCTTCTACACCTCGCCGACCAACGGCTTCGGCGGCAACGTCCTTACGACCTACGGCACACGCAGATACGGCATGCTGCTCAACCTGAACGCGCGGCGCATCAACCGCCTGCGCCCGGGCGCCGGCCTCGACACGCACGCCGCGGTGACGCGCTTCCTCGGCATCCCCTCGGACGTGCTGGGCGAGCGCCTGCCCGACACGGCGTTCACGCAGTACGGCGGGCTGCTGCGCACCAGTTTCAACCTCGACGAAAAGACTCAGGTCCTCTTCAGCTACGCGCGCAACCAGCAGGACGGCGGCCGCCGCTACGACCAGTTGGCGGGCGGCGACGGCAACCTCATCGCGGACCTGCGCAACCTGATGACCGACCTCTTCTACGCGCGCCTCGTCAGGCAGAACCTCGGCTTCTTCGACAGCGCGCAGTTCACCTTCTCCTACAACGGCCAGCGCGAGGAGCGCATCAACCAGGGCGGTCAGGGCAACCCCGTCGGCGACATCACCAACCAGCGCGAGCGCACGAACGTCCTCGGCTTCAACTTCCACGTCGATAAACGACTCGGCGAGGAGAACACGCTCACGCTCGGCGCCGACGTGTACCGCGACAAGATCAGCGCGCCCGCCTTCACCACTAACGCCGTGACGCGGGTGGCGACGCCGTCGCGTCCGCGCATCCCGAACGGCGCGCGCTATCTCTCTTACGGCTTCTTCGCGCAGGACGTGTTCACGGCCATCCCCGACCGCCTGCGCCTGAGCGGCGCGCTGCGCTACAGCGTCGCGTCCTACAAGTCGCGCGCGGCGAACGCGCCCGTGGTCGGCGGCCGCCCGCTCTTCCCCGACGACAGCGCGCGCTTCGACGCGTTCTCGGGCCGCGTCGGCGCGGTCGTCACCGTCGGCGGCGGCTTCGACATCGCGGGCAAGTACACGCGTGGTTTCCGCGCGCCGAACACGACCGACCTCGGCATCATCGGGCTCGTCGGCACGGGCTTCGAGGTTGACGCCGCGACCGCCGCGCAACTCGGCGGCTTCATCGGGACGACGGCCGGCGCGGACGCCGTCTCGTCCGGCATCCCCGTCACGCGGCTCGGGCCGGAGAAGAGCGACAGCTTCGACCTGAGCCTCCGCTACACGCACGCGCGCTTCCGCGCGGAGCTGACCGGCTTCACGAACAAGCTCCAGGACGTTTACTTCGACCAGGCGCTCGTGCTGCCGCCGGGCGCGGTCGGGCAGTTCCTCGGGAGCGAGCGGATCGTCAGCCAGAACGCCCGCGGCCTCGTCTTCGTCGCCGCCGCGACGAGCCCCGTGCTCGTCCGCGTCAACTACGACGACGCGCGCTTCAACGGCGTCGAGTTCGCGCACGGACGCGCGCCTGTCGCGCGACTTCACCGCCCGCGGCAACTTCACGTACATCCGCGCGTACAGCCTGCTCAACGGCCTGCCGCCGAACGTCGAGGGCGGCGTGCCGCCGGCCACCGGCTTCGTCAGCCTCCGCTACCAGCCGCGTTCCACGTCGCGCTTCTACGTCGAGCCCTACGCGATTCTGGCCGGGCGGCAGAACCGCCTCTCGTCGCTCGACCTCGCCGACCGCCGCACGGGCGCGGCGCGCTCGCGCACGCAGATACAGAACTTCTTCCGCCGCGGCGCGTGCGTGCGCGGCGTGACGACGCCGGGGGCTACGGGCTGCGGCTCGGCCGGAGGCATTCTCGTCTCGACGGGCGAGACGCTGGCGCAGGTGCAGAACCGTCTGCTGCCCATCGGCGCGACCATCAACGGCGTGACCGTCGTCAACAACGACACGGCCGTCCCGCTCTATCCGCACCTCCCGGGCTACGGGCTGGTCGGCGTGCGCGGCGCGATTCGCTTCGGCGAGCGCTCGGAGATCTTCTTCGACTTCGAGAACATCGGCGACAAGCAGTACCGCGGGATTAGCTGGGGCATCGACGGCGCGGGCCGCGGCGTGACGCTGCGCTACCGTTACAAGTTCTAAGAATCAACCGGAGAGACACAGAGGCGCAGCTAAAGCGAATTCAGCTGCGCCCTCTTGTCTCCGTGGTTAATTCTCCTGGGGCCGCAACGTGTTTGTCGAAAAAATGCAATGACAAGTCCCGCGGCCGTGTTCTATATTCAAAGTGCGCCCTGATTTGCGGGCGCGTACTTGCCCTCTCACCACACCGACTCTCCCGCAGTCGAACCCGCCCGCGCGGGTAATTCAGAAGGACGGAAAGCAACCGCGAGCCGTGCCCGGACATCTTTATGCGGCCGGGTCTGGAAAAAGTTCGCGTTTGATGTTAGTCTCCCGCTGCCAGCCGCGGCGGCGCGCTTTACGCCGGAGGCGGCAAGTTCTTCCCGTCCTTTTTATTCAGACATTAACCTAATGCTTCGACCGCAGAAGTCCGAAAACTGTCTCCATGCCGGTCTGCCAGCCGCGCGTCGTGAAGGCACACCCTCGCGGACTCGCCGGTCGTCAACCCGTCTTTTTACCCGGAGCACAAAGGTACCCCCGATGCGCAAGACATCCCGACTGTTACTTTCCGCCGCCCTGCTGACCCTGCTCGCCGCCACGGCCTTCCCCCAGAAGCGCCTCTGCCCGAAGCCGCCGCCGTCGCCCTTCAAGCACGACGGCGAGATCGTCACGTCCTTCGACTCGCGCGCCGGCGGCATGCGCACCACGCTCCAACACCCGCGCGCCATCGGCAGCGGCGCCGAGCTTTTCTATCTCGCGGCCTCCTTCATGCACCAGAGCGCGAAGCGCCCCGGCACGCCCGCGCTCGAACTCGTCCTCTACACGAACGCGCCCGCGGCGCGGCCGCAGAACGCGGGCACGGTCTCCCTCGTGCTCGACGGCCAGGCGCGCCCGTTCACGCAGCAGGCGAATTTCCGCTCGCAGCCGGGCGGCGGCAACGCCGTGCGTCTGACGCTCTCTTACGCGGACCTCTCCACGCTCACGCAAGCCCGCAACGCCTCGGTGCAGCTCGGCGGCGCACAGCTCGCGCTGACGAACAACCACCTCGAATCGCTCCGCGAGATGCTGAGCCTGCTCGCCCCCTCCCCCGGCCGCTGGCAGACCGCCGACGCGCTCGCGCGCTAAGAGCGACAAAGAAGTAGTCAGCAGCCGGCAGTCGATAGAACAACTCAGACGGGATAAGAACAGCGCGGCTCTCATCATTGAATGATGAGAGCCGCGCTGTTCTGTCGTCTCGTCTGCCTAATGTCTACTTCTTAAACGTGTAGCCCTTCGGGTAGAAGATTTCGGCGTCGCCGGTGTTGGCGACGACGCGCACCTTGTGAAAGCCCTTGTCGGGGTGGGTCGAGAGATAGGTCAGGGCGAACTGCCGGGAGAGCAGCGCGTCCACCTCGCGCAGGTACGGGTCGAGGCTGACCGGCGCGCCCGTGCCCTGAAAGAAGGCGCGCCCGCCCGTCTCGTCCGACAGGCGTTGGAGCGAGCCCTGCCCGTTGTTGACGAGCGAGAGAGTCGCCGCCGCCCACGCTCGGCGCGTACATCGTGTAGACGGCGACGCCGAGACGCTGCGCCTCGTTGACCGCGAGTTGCAGGTCGAGGCTCTGAGCGGGCGAAGAGTTCGTCAGGCCGCGCGAGAGGTCGATGCCGTCGCTCACGACCAGCACGGCGCGGCGGCCGACGGGCTGCGACTCGAAGCGCTTGACGGCGTCCCTCGTCAGCGCGAAGGGGTTGTAGGGCGAGGCCGCGGTCGAAGAGAGCGGGATGCGCAGAGACTTCGCCGCGCGTTCGAGATCGTTCGTGAACTTCTGCCGGACGCGCAGCGAGCCCGAACTCAAATACCCGATCATCACGCGCGAGCCCGGCGGGAGCTTGCGCACGAAGGCGGCGATGCCCCTGATCTCGTTGCTCACCGACGAGACGAGGTCGTCCTGGATGAGCACGGCCAGCGTCAGGGGCGAGCGCCCCGCGCCGCGGATGGCGAGTATCTCCTGCCGCTCGCCGTCCTCGAAGACTTGCAGGTCTTCGAGGTAGCTCACCTCCGCCGGCTGCGCGCGCTCGGGCAGGCGCAGCGTCACGGGGATAGTCACCGTGCGCACGTCGCGCCGCGCCTCGGCGCGCCCGCCGTTGCCGCCGTCCTTCTTCTGCGCGCGCACAGCGACGGGCGTCGCGAGCGTGAACGCCAACGACAGCGCGGCGGCAAGATTTCTGTACGGTCTCCTCATCGCCCCTCCTCGGGCCAGCCTGTCGCCTCAAGCGAGGCTCTGCTATTATAGCTTTTCGGCCGTGTGAAACGTATCGGGGTCGTGCCGCAAAGTCCTGCGGGCGCGGTGTGACTCCGGTTTGATGCCGAAAATCGTTGGAGTGGTTCGGCGGGGGGCTGGATTTGGAAGAGAAAGCAAACAGACTCACTTCGGGCGACCGTTTGAAGGCGTGGGCGCTGCGCTGGTCGCCGCTGCTCGTCTTCCTGCTGGTGACGCTGCCGCTGCCGGCCTACTTCCTCTTCCGCTACTTCACCGTCACCGAGAACCCGGGCGAGGAGCTTGCTGGTCGCCCTCTCCACCTTCGGCATCTTCGCGGTCTTCGGGCTGGTCGCGGCCTTCCTCGTCGTCATGTACAAACGCCTCTGGGAGCGGCGCCTGCGCGAGCGCCTCGCCACCGACGGCGTGACCGCCGACGAGCTCTCCTTCTTCAAGTCCGAGCTGACGGCCGCGCAGCGGCAGACGCTGCGCGAGATGGAGGCGCGCAACCCTCTGCTCGCCGACGCCTACCGCGAGACGCTGGCCGCGCGCCTGACGGCGTCCCGCGTGCTCGCGCGCGCACGCACCGACGCGGAGCAGGTCGAGCGACGCCTGCAAAGTCTCTCGGGGCTTCAGGCCGCGGGGCGCGCCGAGGTCGAGGAGGACTTGCGGAAAGACCGCGAGCGGCTCGAACGCGTCCGGCGCGAGGCCGACGAGCACGCGCGCGAGATGGACGCACGCCTTCAACTCATCGAGGCCGTCGCCAGCCGCGACGCCAGCCAGACCGAGACCGAGCTGGCCCTCAAACGCCTCGGCACCGTCCGCGACAACCGCCCGCTCGCCCTCGACTCCGTCCGCTATGATCAGGAGGCGCTCGAAGAGATCGAGCAGGGAGCTGAGCCGACTCCCCGACCCGCCCGAACCGCGTCCCGGCGTCTGACGCCTACAGACGTTCCAGCCTCTCTTCAAAATCCGCTAGACGGTAGACACCTTCCTCGACGCGCACGGCGTAACCCTCCTTGACGAGCGCGTGGTTGCCCTTGCCCGCGTCGGCGCGCGAGAGGCCCGTCACCTTCGCCAGTTCGCCGCGCAGGGTCATCCCGGCGCCCTCAAGGTACGCGCGCGCCAACTTCGCGCAGAGCCTCTTCCCTGCTCACCTTCTTCGACAGCTCCTCCGCGAAGCGCCCCTCGCTGAGCGCCCAGATGTACGTGAACCAGGGCTCGTACAAGAACCTCCTGCGGGATGACCTTCAGCGTCCGCTGCAACTCGTCGAGCGCGCGCGTGAAGCGCGGACGCTCCGTGACCTTCGACGCCTCGCGCAGGTCGCACGTCGCCATCTCCCACTCCCTGCGCAGAACCTTCAGCACCGCGCGCGCGTCGTCCGAGAGCGTTGCTCCTTCGGCGCGCCGCGCGACGCCCCAGAGCGCGTTGAAGTGCGGGACGAGGCGCCGCGCGACGAAGGTCGAACGGTTCTTCGTCAGCTTCGCGTAGTAGAGGCGCCCGCGCCGCATCAACTCGTCCTTCAAGACCCACGTCAGGCTGCTCTCGGGGTCTTTCTGCACGTTGCGCGGCATGTGGGCGTCGCGCCGCCCGCAGACCGCGATGTAGAGCGAAGGCCCCGGCCGCCGCGAGTCCGTCATCGTCGCGCAGAAGCCCGCCGCCTCCACGAGCTTCTCCGCGTCGGTCGCCGTCTCGACGCGCGCCTCGGGCTCGCGCCGCCATGCGCGGTCGCGGAACAGCTCAACCTCTTCTGGAAGGGTCTTCAACATTTCCAGAAAATCATAGGCCAACCTTGACAATCGTCGGCCAACTCTGTTTAATCAAACAGGTCTGCTCATATTTTTGAGCAGAGTCGAGCGTTTTTCGCCTCTTTTCGGCTCCGACCCACGCTACGCTCCCGTCTTTAGCGCCGGAGTACACGAACCAATTCCTTCCCCTATGTCTCCACAGGCCACGCGGATTCCCGGAGGTGCAACTTGGCCGGCAGCATAACAGAACGCCCCACGCGGCGCACGACCCTTCGCCTCGCCTCAAGCCTGCTCACGCTCTGCCTGCTCGCGCCGACGGCGGCCGCCTGGTCGGGCAAGGGGCAGAAGAACTACAAGGAGGGGTTGCGGCACGAGCAGGCGCAGCAGTGGGAGAAGGCGGCCGAGGAGTTCTCGCTCGCCGCCGCGGCCGAGCCCTCGAACAGCGAGTACCAGCTCCACCTCCGCCGCGCGCTCTTCAACGCCTCGCAGGCGTTCTCGCAGCAGGGCGCGGCGCTGCTGGAGCGCGGCGACTACCTCGGCGCCTACAACGCCTTCCGCCGCGCCTACGGCTACGACCCGGCGAACGAGCTGGCGCGCTCGCTGATGGAGCGCGCGTTCAGACTTCAGACCGGCGAGGGCGAGCGTAAGGAGGCCGAACGTTCCGCGCCGGTCGCGCGGCCGCAGTCCGCGGCGCGTCTGCAACCCACCGCCTACGAAACGACCCGGCGCGCGGACGACACGCTCGCGCCCTCGCGCAACGAGCAGTTGCAGTCGATCCAGTACAGCGGCGACCTCGAAAAGTTCGTCCGCTACCTCGCGCGCCAGATCAGAATCAACGTCGTCTTCGACCGCGACTTCCCCAGGCGCGAGGTCGAGCGTTGACCTCATCGACGTGACTTCGGCGCAGGCGCTCGACTACATCTTCCTCACGCAGGGTCTCTTCTTCCAGAAGCTCTCGGCGCGCACCATCGTCGTCGCCGACCAGCTCAAGCGGCCGCAGTACCAGCAGTTGGTGCTGCGCACCTTCTACCTCTACAACGTAGACCCGAACGACGCGAAGGCGCTCATCACGGCCTCGATCCCGCCGCAGGCCGGGCGCCAGCCCGTCATCACCGCCAACAAGGCGACCAACTCCATCACCGTTCGCGACACGCCCGAGAACGTCCGCCTCGTCGGCGAGCTGCTCCGCTCCATCGACAAGGAGCGCGCCGAAGTCGTGATGGACGTGAACATCTTCGAGGTCTCGCGCGAAGACCTCTTGCAGTTCGGCAACCAGATCGGCACGGGCGACACGCTCGCGAACCTCGGCGGCATACAGAAGGGCCTGAGCGTCATCGGCGGCAGCCGCGAGGTCGTGACCGCAGGCGCTCTCGGCAATCCCGACGGCGCTGGGCGCGGCCTTCATCGTCCCGCCGACGGCCCTCTCGGCCTTGCAGCGCCGCGACAACACGCGGCTCGTCGCCTCGACGCAGGTACACGCCTTCGACGGCGAGAAGTCCACGGCGCACATCGGCCAGCGCGTGCCCGTGCAGACCGCGGCGGTCTCGCCCTACGGCTCCGTCTCGACCGGCGAGGGCAACAACGCCCAGCCGGGCGCCACGCAGGGTCTGTTCGGCGGCAACGGCTACCCGGTCATCCAGTACGAGAAGACGGGTCTGACGCTTGAGTTCACGCCGCAGGTCTTCCCCAACCTCGACGTGCAGGTGAAGATGTCGATCAAGTCGAACGACGTGACGCGGACGGCGGGCGCGGCCGCGTTGACGCCGACCTTCACCGAGCGGAACATCGAGGGCACGGCGCGCATCCAGAACAACCGCACGATGATGATCGCCTCGGTCGCGCAGAACCAGCAGTCGCGCGGCCGGCAGGGCTTGCCCGTGCTCGGGCTCGTGCCCATCCTCGGCCAACTCTTCACCGCGCCGCGGCGCGAGGACTCGCAGACCGACATCGTCATCGCCGTCACGCCGCACGTCATGCGCGCGTCGTCCGTGAACCCGGAGGACGAGGAGATGCACCCGTCGGGGACGCTCCAGACGCCGACGACGGGCACGCTCGAAGCGATGATGACCGAGCTTGTGCGCGAGGAGCAGTTGGCCGCCGCGCGCGTGCTCCCGACCCACGCCAGCGTCGAGGTGCCCTCCGCGACTGCCGAGCCGACGGCGACGACCGTCTCGTCCGCCGCGCTCCCGGCCGCGCCCTCCAGCCCGAGGCTCCAACCGCCCGGCGACGCCAGACACACCTGGGCCGAGGTAAGAGCCGGGGCCGCGAAGCCCACCGCCGCGGAGACGACCTTCATCCCCGCGCCGAAGGAGTTGATGAACGACGCCGCGCGCGACGCGGCTCCCGACGCGCCCGTCGAAGCCCCGGCTCCGGCTTCGTCATCCGAAAAGCCGAAGCCGGCGCAAGGCGTCTTCAAGCCCGTCTCCGGCAACTCGCTCTTCTCGAACGTCCCCGCGGCGACCATGAAGAACGCCTCCCTTACTTCGGAAGCGCCGGCCGCCGCGCCGGTCTCGGTCATCACGGAAAAGCCGCAGACCGACCTCGCCGCGGCGACGGCGACGAGCGCCGCTTCGCTCCGTTTGATGTCGGAGCCGACCCCGCTGCGCGTCGGCGAGCGGCGTCAGCTCAAGGTGCTGCTTAAGACGGACGCGCCGCTCGGCCTGCTCGCGCTGAGCTTCAGGCTCGACACGCGCGTGCTCGCGCTGCGCTCGGTCGGCGCCGGCACGCTCTCGACGCCCGACGGCGCGCGCGTCACGCACACGATGACGCCCGAGGGGCTCCTCCTCGTCAGCGTCGCGCCGCCCACGTCGCCGCTCAGCGGCGCGGGCGTGCTGCTCACCTTCGAGGTCGAAGCCCTCGCGGCCGGCGCCGAGGCGCTGCGCTTCGACGCCGACGACGTGCACCTCGTCGCGACCGACGGGCGCAAGGTTCTCGTCAAGGTGATGACGGATCAGATTTCGGTCAGGTAATAGAAGGCGGGGTCTTCGCTCACACGTCGCCGGCGGTGCTCGCGCTGCGGCCGGCCCGGCGCGCGCGACTCTGTTCGAGGGCGCGGGCGACGCTCCGCTGGACGGCGTCGAGCGTGAAGGGTTTGAAGATGAAGTCGAAGGCGCCGAGGCGCATCAGCCCCTCCGCGTGCTCGCGGTCGCCGATGCCGGAGACGACGATGACGGGCGTGTCGGGCTGCTCGCGGCGGAGGTGTCCGAGCAGTTCGACGCCGCTCAACCCCGGCATCGAGATGTCGGTGAGTACCGCGTCGTAGGTCTGCTCGCCGAGGTACGCGAGCGCCTGCTCGGCCGTGTCCGCGGCGTGGCACATGTGTTCCTCCGAGAAGAGGTCGTAGAGCACGTCACGCACCACGTCTTCGTCATCAACGATCAAAATTGCGGCCATCGTTTACACAGGGTTAAGCGCGCTGAAGAAATACTAGCACAGCGAGTGAAGCGAGCGTGAGCGTCGATCGAAAATGCGGGAGTTTGAACGCTGAAGGCTGAATTAAGAAAGAGGCCGGGCTTCCTTTCGGAACGCCCGGCCTCCGTCTTTGAGTTCGGCTTCAACCTTTCGGCCTTACCGGTTCGGCGCGCTGGCGCGGATGGTCACCTCGCTGCCGCTCAGCAGTTCGAGGTCTTCGCGGCCCTGGACGTAGACGGAGCCCGCGCCGGCGCCCGCGCCGACGACGGCGCCGATGGCCGCGCCCTTACCGCCGCCCGCGATGGCGCCGATGATGGCGCCGACCGCCGTGCCGATGGCCGCGCGCTGCGCGGTCTGCGTGCCGCGGCTGTTGTCATCACGCACCGTGCCCTCGTTGTCCACTCGCACCGTCTCGCCGCCCTGCGTGCGGACGCTATCGATGAAGCCGGCGAACTGGTAGGTGCGCCCGTTGTAGCGAACCGTGTCGAAGTTGAGCGACATGTCGGAGCGCCCCGAGACGCGGCCCGAACGGCTCGAACTCGCCACGTGCCCCTCGATGACGGCGCCCTGGAACTGCGCGGGCGAGGTCACGGTCATCGTGAAGCGGTCGCCCGTCTGCACCGTGCGTGGTCGAGAGGTCGCTCTCAAGACGCGCCGTCAGCATCTGCCCGTCGGGGATGACGAAGTCGCCCGCGGCCGTGGAGATGGTGCCCGTCTGTGAGCCCGTCTGGCTGTAGCCGGCGTCCGTCCCGTTGTAGACGTTCCACTCGGCCACGTCCGACGTGCGCTCGTAGACGTTCTGGACGACGACGGGGTTCACGCCCAGGCGGTCGTTCCAGATTTCGCGCGTCACGCGCAGGCGGCGCCCGCCCTCAATCGGGTCGAACGTCACGGTGAAGTCGGTCTCGCGGTTGCCCGTCGAGCGGACGACGAGGCGGTCGCCCACGATCGTCGAGCCGACGCGCGAGTAGGAGCCGCTCGGGAGCTGCTCGCGCGCCTCGCCGGCGTTGGCCGTGAAGGTCGTCTGCGACGCGCGCGAACTGGCGATGGTCACGCTGTTGCCGTTGCGCTCGATCGCGAACATGTCGGGCGATTCCAGACGGCGCATGAGCTGCTCGCGCACGCGCATCCGCTCGTTGTTGGGCAGGTTGCGGACGGCCGTCTCCGCGACCGTCGTCGCGTTGTCGCTCTGCGTCGTGTCGAGGCGGAACGTGCCGGTCAGACGGTTCGCGGCGCGCACGCCGCCGCCGCCGCGGCGCTGGTCGCCGAAGACGTTCGTGTCGGCCGTCGTGTTGTTGCCGTAGCCCGGCATCGAGCGCACGTCCCAGTTCCACGCCACGCTGTAAGCGGAGGCGAGCTGGTTCAGCTCGCCGCGGAGCGTCGTCCAGTCGTTCTCGGCCCTCATCGAGAGCGTCTGGCGGTTCATGAAGTCGTCGATGTATGTGGCCTGGCGCAGGACGCTCTCCACGTCCGAGGCCACGGAAGTCTTCGCGTCGAAGCGCGAGCGGAGCTGGTCGGTCGCCTTCTCGAAGTCGCCGATGAACTGGTTGATGTTGTCCTCGGCGCGCGTGCCGTCGTAGCGGCTGCGGTCGAGCGAGTTGCCCATGCTGGTGCGGAAGCGGTCGGCGCCGGTCTCGACGCGGCGGATGATGGCGTCGAGCTGGCGGTCGCTGATGCGGTAGGCGGCGCCCGTCTGCGTGCGGCCGGGGGCGTTGTTACCGTAGCCGTCGTTGCCGGAGGTCGCGCCCGTCTGGCGCGTCCAGTCCCACGTCACGTTGTAGACGCGCGCGAGCGCGTCGAGGTCGGCGCGCAGCGTCGTCCAGTCGTTCATGGCCTGCATGTCGAGCCGGTTGCGCATCATGAAGTCGTTGAGGAACGCGGCCTGACGCAGGACGTTCTCCACGTCCGAGGCGGCCGCGTTGCGCGCGTCGAAGCGCGAGCGCAACTGGTCGGTCGCGGTCTCGAAGTTCTGCACGTAGCCGTTGAGCTGGTCTTCGGTGCTCGTCCCGTTCCAGCGGCTGCGGTCGAGCGCGGTCGCGAAGCTCGCACGGAAGCGGTCGGCGTCGGTCTCGACGCGGCGCAGAGCGCTCTCGACCTGCCGGTCGTTCATGCGGTACGGGCGCTGCGCCTGCGCCGTGGCCAGCCCGAGGCTGAGCATGGCGGCGACGAGCGCCACGGAGATTGTCTGTCTGATTATGTTCATTGCTCTTCCCTCCAAATGTTGCTTCACAATTCCGGATTCAGAAAGTTAGGCGAGGCGTCAACGCCGCCCGAAGGACAGCGCCGCCCCCTGCTCCACAGATGTACGGGGAGAAGCGTTGGAAACCGGAGAGACATACGCTTCGAGCAAGGATTCACCTGCTTACGAGCTTACGCAACCACCGTGCCCCCTTGAGCGGGCGCGTAGTTACAACGGATTGGCCATGTTTTAGCCTCTTTTCTGTACTGAAGCTGACACCGATGTTCGGGTAACGTACAACCGCGCGGCGTGTTATTCTTGCCGCACGGAGGCTCAAAATTCATGGACAACGTCGAGACAAAGGCGGTCATCCACTCGGCGGGCGACGATCTCTTCATAGGGATTTCGCCGAGCGGGCACGCGCAGGTGATTGAGACGAACAAGGAGCGCGGGAGCGCCGCGACGCCGATGGAGATGCTGCTGCTCGCGCTCGGCGGCTGCACGGCCGTGGACGTGGTCTCGATCCTGAAGAAGAAGCGCGAGCGCGTGACCGGCTACCGCGTCGAGGTGAGCGGCACGCGCCGCGACGAACACCCGCGTGCGTACACGCGCATGGAGGTGCGGCACGTCGTGACGGGGCGCGGGGTTTCGGAGAAGGCCGTCGCGCAGGCCGTCGAGCTGTCCGAGACGAAGTATTGCAGCGTCGCCGCGACGCTCCGGCCCGGCGTCGAGATCGTGACGACCTATGAGATCATCGAAGACGCGGAGTGAAGGCGCGCGCGCGGGTCTCCGTCAACGTTCGGCCGCGCGTTTTCGTCCCGAACACTTTCGTCTAAATTTATCCGAGGGTCTTCGTCGAAGGTTGAGAATGGCACTCTTCATCCAGCAGTTTTTCGTCTGCGCGGCCTCGCTCCTGCTCGCGCTCTCCTGCGTGCGCGTCGAGCCGGCCGCGAACGGTAACAGCAACGCGAACAGCGCGGCCGACGGCTCGCCCGACGCGCCCCTGCTCTCGGCGGCCGAGCCCATCACGCTCTCGCCCGAAGACCAGACCGAGGACGCGCTCAACAACGTCCGCCGCGCCGACGAGACGGCGCGCGCTGGCGGCGGCGGAGTCCCGCAGCTCACGCCCGCCGAGCACATGCGGCGCGCGGCCATCTACCACGCCAACCGCGCCTTCGAGGAGGCGCGCACGCACTGGCGCGCGCTCATCGAGCGTTACCCCACGGACGGCAACGTCCCCGCCGCGCACTTCGGCATCGGCCGCACGCTCTTTCAGGAGCGGCGCTACGAAGAGGCGCTGCCCGTCTTCCAGCAGCTCGGCGAAAAATACCCGGCGACGCGTCGGCGGGCGCGACGGCTTCTACTACGTCGCCGCGACGCTGCTGCGCCTCAACCGGCCCGGCGACGCCGCCGCGCGTTACAGCCGAGTACATCGAGCGCTTCCCCAACGGCGAGCGCATCGAGAACGCCTACCTCAACATCATCGACTCGCTCCGCGAGGCCGGCCGCCCCGACGAGGCCCTGCCCTGGATCGACCGCACGCGCGCGCGCTTCAAAGGGACGGCGTCGGACGTGGCCGCGCTCTTCGCGCGACTGCGCATGGCCGTCGCGCGCCGCGACTGGGACTCGGCCGTGCGCACGAGCGACGAGCTGAGCCGCATGACGCTGCCGAAAGCCTCGAACACGACGCCCTCGGAGGTCGCGTACCTGCGCGCCTTCAGTCTTGAGATGTCCGGGCGGAAGGACGAGGCGGTCAAGGCTTATCTTGAACATAGCGAGACTCGGCCTCCTCTTACTACGGCTGGATGGCCAACGCGCGTTTGGAGAAGTTGGGGGGCGCGGCGAAGGCGGCCGCGGCCGCGCGCGAGGCCCGCGTGGCGTCGGAGGTGAAGCGTTCGGCGGGCGACTTCCCCGCCCCGTACGCGGACTCGCTGGTGCGCGCGTCGAAGCAGCAGAAGCTCGACCCGCGCTTCGTGCTCTCGATCATGCGGCAGGAGAGCAGCTACAGGCCGCGCGCCAAGTCGGCGGCGGGCGCGCGCGGTCTGCTCCAGATGACGCCCGACCAGGCGGCCAAGTACGCGCCCTCGCGTCAAGCTCCAGAACGTGTCCGAGGACGACCTGTTCAAGCCCGGAGGTCAACATCCTTCTGGGCAGCGCCTACCTCGGCGAGCTGCACCGGATGTTCCCGAACCTGCCCGAAGCCATCGCCGCCTCCTACAACGGCGGCGAGGACAACGTCGCGCGCTGGGTCGTCCGCGCCGTGCACAAAGACCCCGGCATCTTCACCTCCGAGGTCGGCTTCAACGAGTCGAAGGACTACGTCAACCGCGTCATGGCCAACTACCGCGCCTACAAAATCCTCTACACCGAAGACCTCAAGCCGCGGCGTTAACGCTACTGACCGAAAGTTAAGAGGCGGGCTAAGGATCCGCGCCTCTTAACTTTCAGTCAGATGGGTAGCTGAGCGCGTCAGTCACCTCAACGCCGCACGTATTCTCTCATCGGCTCGACCCTCTTCTCCGTTTCGGCGTCCGGCTCACTCACCATCACGCCCATGGCGGGGACTACCTCAACCTCCGCATTGCCCTTCCCGTGATACGACGCCGCGTGCCCGACGGACGTGTCAGGCGTACGGGATCGGGGGCGCGGGCACGGCCGACTCTTCCATGATGGAGGGCGAGAGCGCGCGGTCTACGCCGAAGTTGAGCCCGAGCCCCGCGAAGAAGCCGAGCACGGCCGTCAACGTCGCGGTAGCGGCGCGGGCGGCGCGGCGCCGGAGCGCGGTCAGTCCGACGGGGCAGTTGCGCGTCAGGATCGTGCCGTCGGGGCGCCGGTAGAAGCGCACGCAGAGGCGCCCCTCGTTGCTGGTGACGAGCGCCTCGGCCTCGCGCCGCGTCATCCCCGAGAGGTTGTAGACGTGCAGGTTGCAACGGTCGCAGTAGCGCGAGCGCTCGTCTCCGACCATCCTCTCCCAGTCGGCCGGGCACGGCGCGGCCACCTTGACGTGTTCGAGCGGGTTCGTGTAAGTCGGCATCAGACCTCCTTCAAAGGCGGCGGGTATGCCACTTTAGACACCCAACGCCCCGCGACGTTCCCGAACTTTTCCGACGTTCATTCCCGCACACCTTCAAACACTTCAGACTCAGCGGGGCGGCTCGGGGCTGTAGCGCGGCTCCTCGAAGCCGCGCGCGCGTTCGCGCCGCCTGAGCGCGTCGTCGCGCCACGGGCGCGGCAGCAGCCCGAGTTTGACGAGCGCGTCGCGGTACTCGTAGCGCACGGTCAACTCCGCCGCGGGCGTGCGTTCGAGCGGTATCTGTATCCACGTCACGTCGTGCCCGACCGAGCGGCCGATGCCCGTCGCCGCGTTGTCGTCGTCGTCGTAACGGGGCCGCGCCGCGGTCGCGCCCGCCGAGTTCCTCGACTTACGCTCGGCGCCCTCGGCCCGCATCGCCTCATCATCTTTCGGCACGTCGGAGCGCTCGCGCGGGCGGGGTCTCGTAGTAGGGCGGCGTGACGGGGTGCGGGCGCGGCGTGCTCTCGCGGAAGAAGACGGCGGTGATGACGCCGAGGTCTGAGGCGCGGCCGAGGCGCGCGGCGTAGGAGTCGCGCTCGGTCGTGAAGTAGAAGCGGCGCGCGCGGCTCGAACTCATCTGCCAGCCCGAGATGCTAATCGTGCCGTAGGGCTCGATGACCCACTTGCTCGACTCCCACGCGGACGTGCGCCGCGCGTCGATGGTGTTGAGGCCGTCCACCGAGAGCGCGACGGCCACGCGCACGGGCAGAGGGTTGCGCACGAGCAGCTCGTACTCCGCCCCCTCGCGCGCCTCGACGTAGCGCCGCCCGCGCCCGTAGATGACTTCGAGCGGCCCGCCCCCGACCAGAACCTCCACGCCGAACGAGCCGTACTGCGGCCGCACCACGCGTCGCTCCTGCGCCGCCGCCGCCGCCGCGCCGAAGAGCAGCAGGAATGTACCGACCAGCGAAATCGCACGCGCCCTGAACATAAAACACCCTCCCCAGGTCAAACTTCCACGCCGTCAGAACGAACAGGGTTGAGATTTCTTGCGCGGCGGGGGCGGGACGGGACGTTTACGCCAGGCGATTCCTCGACCCTAAAAATTTGCGCGCGAGGACGAGGAGCGTGAGCACGGTCGTGACGGTGGCCGAGATGAGGCAGTAGGTGCAGAAGGCTTTGATGACGAAGGCTTGCAGGTAGAGGAACCAGAGCGTCGCGAGGAACATGACGGCGACGAGGGGCGTGAGGAGTTTGCGCGCGCCGTCGTAGCCGAAGGCGGCGAGCGTCGCCAGGCTGAAGACGGTGAAGTAGGCGGCCAGGCCGACGGCCGCGACGGGCACGCCGCCCGCGACCGTCGCGTAGCTGCTCTGCAAGACCTCGTCGCAGCCCGACACGACCATGCAGCGGACGCTGTTGCCCGCCAGATGCTCGACCGTCAGGTAGGCGGCGTCCGCCATCCCCGCGAGCGCGACGAGCGCGACGGCGGCGTCCCACGCCCGCCCGCGCCCGCCCGCGTCCTCTTGCATCGCTTCGGTGCTCATCGTCTGAAGGGGCCGACTCACTTCCCCGGCTGGCCGAGCGCCGCCTCGATCTCGCGCCGCAGGTCTTCCTCGGTGACGAGCTTGCCGGGCACCAGCTCGCGCCCGTTGATGTAGACGGTCGGCGTGCCCTTCACGCCGAGCGAGTTGCCGCGCAGCATGTCGGCTCTTGATGCGCTCGGCTAGGTCCTGCCGCTCCATGTCGGTCTTGAACCTCTGCACGTCGAGCCCGAGCCGGGTCGCGTAGGAGTCGAACTGCACGCGCGGCTCCATCGAATCGCTCCACTCCTTCTGGTTGTCGTAGAGCAGGTCGTGCATCTCCCAGAACTTGCCCTGGAGCCCGGCGGCCTCGGCGGCGCGCGACGCGAGGAACGCGTACTTGTGCATCTGGAGCGGGTAGTTGCGGAAGACGAAGCGGACGCGGTCTTCGTACTCCTTCATCACGCGCCGCAGGCCCGGCTCCAGCACGCCGCACGCGGGGCACTGGAAGTCGCTGAACTCCTCGACCGTGACGCGCGCGGTCGGCATGCCGCGCGAGTAAGGGTTGGGCGCGCCGGGCTGCGGCGCCTGCCTCTGCGCCGGCGTCTGGCTCGCGCTTGAGTTCTGCGTCGGCGTGCTGCTGTTGCTGGCCGAAGGGCGCGACATCAGCACGACCGCGGCGATGACGGCGGCGAGCACGGCGCCGATGATGACGAAGGGAAGTACACTTTTCGACTTCGCGGGAGCGTTTTTGGGGTTGCGACTCATTCGGGTTAGCTACCGTCCGGGAAATATTTTAAGGGGCGGGCCGGGGCCGCCTCCGAGACGCAGACATGGTAACACCTGCGCCTCCGCCAGCGGAAACCGGAGACGGCGGGCGCGCCCCGCTTAGAAAAACCTGACACATGTGTTAACTTTGCGAGCCTGCCCCCAGGGTACTTAACGACCGCAGTCCAGGCTAAGTCAGTCCGAGACCAGAGGAGACGCATGAGCCAGCGCGAGGCGACAACTACCCGGCTGCCCGACGACCCGGTCTCGATCTACGACCGCTTCACGAACCTCTACGACCTGATGTTCCGGGTCAACGGCTACAGCCGCTCGGTCGAGCGCTACCTGCGCGAGAACCCGGTGCCGCTGCCGGCGGGCGCGCGCGTGCTCGACGCGGGCTGCGGGACGGGGCTGCTCACGCTGGCCTTCCTGCGCGTGCACAAGCGCCCGGTGGACATCGCCTCCATCGACCTCTCGATGCGCTCGCTCCAGACGGCGCGCCGGGCCGTGCAGAAGCTCCCGAAGGGGCCGCGCTGCCGGGCCACCTTCGCGCAGTCGAACGCGCTGAAGCTCCCCTTCGCCGACGAGACCTTCGACTTCGTGCTGACGAGCGGCGTACTCGAATACCTCCCCCTGCGCGAGGGGCTGGGCGAGTTGGCGCGCGTGCTCGCGCCGGGCGGCCACCTCCTCTTCGTCCCCGTCAGGCCGTCGCCGCTCACGCTCCTGCTCGAAGTCATGTTCCGCTTCAAGGCGCACCCGCCCGCCGAGGTCGAGGAGGAGACGCGCCGCTTCTTCCGCGTCATCGAGCACCATCGCTTCCCGCCCTTCGAGCCCATCGGCTGGACGAAATCGCTCCTGCTCGCACAAAAGCCGTAAGGCGCGTGAGCCGTAAGCCGTAAACCGTGACCAGAGAAGACAGGCTCTTCCTCTGGTCACGGTTTACGGTTTACGGCTCACGGCTTTAATCACCTCGCGCGCGATGGTCGGGATGATGTCGCGCTCTTTGGCAAAGTCGGTGGTGAAGGTGACGAGGACGAGGCGGCGGCCGTCGGGCAGCTCAAGGTAGGCGGCGTCGTGGCGGGCGGTGCTCGTCCAGCCGGCCTTCGACCAGAGGCGCGTGCCCGGCTCAAGCGCGATTCCGGTGAAGCCGTGCGCCTGGTCGTCCGGGTCTTCGGACTTGCCCGCGAAGTCGCGCTTCATCAAATCGAGCATCTTACGGCTGCGCTCAGGTGTAACGGCGCGCCCGCCCACTATCTCCGCGAGCAGGCGCGCGGTGGCGTCGGTGGTCAGCTTGTTGCGGTTCTCGAACTTCGGCCCGAGGAACTGCCGCTCGCGCCCGTACGGCCCCTCGCACCAGGGCTTCTGGTTGACGTTGATGCCGCCCCGGCCCAACCGCGTAGCCGAGCGACGCGTAGTAGCGGTTGACCGCGTTCCGCTTCTCGCCCCACTCCTTCAACTCCGCGGGCGCAAGCTCCGCGCCGTTCGAGACGCCCGTCAGAGAGTCGAGCACGTAGTGCGTCGCGTCGTTCGACGAATCGACGATCATGTCGCGCAGGGCGCGCGTGAACTCCTCCGACTCCTTCAGCCGCCCGTCCTCCATCCACCGATGCGCCGCCGCGAGGTAGAAGAGTTTCACGACGCTCGCCGGGTAGATCGGCTCCGCGCCGCGGAAGCTCGCGCGCTCGGGACGCGCCGGGTCGGTCAGGTCGATGAGGGTGACGGCGAGGTGCTTCTCCGCGAACCCTTTCTCCTTGTACCGTTCGAGCGCCGCGCGCGCCGCGTCGTCAACCACCTTCTGCAAACGCGCCGACGCCGACGGCTCGACCGGCTTAGGTTTCTCCTGCGCCGCCGTCGGCGAGGACGCGGCGCAGAGTAAAAGGCCGAGCACGAACGCGGCGCAAGTCTTCCTCTTCATCGAGCCTTCATCCCTTCTCAATGACTGGTATACTCCCGCGTGCTCCAGGACTCATGCGGGACTCGAAAGGCGGACACGCGCGAATGGCCGAGACGAACGAAGCCGGGCTGGTCAGGGGCATACGCAGGTGGGACCTCGTCGCGCTCATCATCAACAGCATGGTGGGCGCGGGCATCTTCGTCCTCCCGGCGCGGGCCTACGCGCTGATCGGGCCGTACAGCCTCCTGGCCTTCTGTATCTGCGCGCTCGTCATCACGCTCATCATTCTCTGCTTCGCGGAGGTCGGCAGCCGTTTCAAGGAGACCGGCGGCCCATACCTCTACGCCCGCGAAACGTTCGGCCCGGCCGCGGGCTTTCAGGTCGGCTGGATGTTCTGGCTCGCGCGCCTCACGTCGTCGGCGGCCAACTGCAACCTGCTCGTCGTCTACCTCGGTTACTTCTGGCCGGAGGCGGCCG
The DNA here is from genome assembly GCA_963726735.1 of uncultured Acidobacteriota bacterium. Taxonomy (GTDB): domain Bacteria; phylum Acidobacteriota; class Blastocatellia; order Pyrinomonadales; family Pyrinomonadaceae; genus QHXN01. The sequence continues at coordinate 2,058,782 of CAVSDM010000007.1, read as the reverse complement.
CCGGCCCCTGGCGCGCGGCCGTCATCACCGTCGTTTTCGTCGCGCTGACGGCCGTCAACTACGTCGGCGTGCGCGACGCCGCGGCCGTGAGCAACCTGTTCGCCGTCGGGAAACTCGTGCCGCTCGTCGTCTTCATCGCCGCCGGAATTTTCTTCATCAGCCCGGCGAATTTTCACTCGGAGGCGCTGCCCGCCGCGGGCTCGTTCTCGACCGCCGTCATGCTGCTCGTCTACGCCTTCACGGGTTTCGAGAACGCGAGCGTGCCGACCGGCGAGGTCCGAGACCCGAGGCGCGAGTTGCCCGTCGCCATCCTCATCGCGGTCGCCGTCGTCGCCGTCTTCTACATCTCGATTCAGGCCGTGTGCGTCGGCACCCTGCCGGGGCTCGCCACCTCCGAGCGGCCCGTGGCCGACGCGGCGAGCGTCTTTCTGGGGCCGGCCGGCGCGTCGCTCATCGTGGCGGGCGCGGTCGTCTCCATCATCGGCAACCTGAACGCCGGCGTGCTGACGACCTCTCGCCTCCCCTTCGCCATGTCCGAGCGCGGCGAGTTGCCCGCCGCGCTCTCCAACACGCACGCGCGCTTCCGCACCCCGCACGTCTCCATCCTGTTGACGGGCGCGCTCCTGCTCGCGTTGACGCTCTCAAGCTCGGTGCTGAGCGCGTTGACGCTCAGCACCGTCGCTCGCCTGCTCGCCTATGCCGCGACGTGTCTGGCGCTGCCCGTCCTGCGCCGCCGCCCGGACGCGCCGCCCGCGCACTTCCGCGTGCCCTTCGGAGTCGGCATCTCCGTCGCCGCGCTCCTCCTCTGCGTCTGGCTGCTCTCGCAAAGCACCGGCCGCGAGGCGCGCGACGCAGGCATCACGATCGCCCTCGGCCTCGTCGTCTACCTCGCCTTCTGGCTGAAGCGCCGCGGAAGCCGTGAACCGTGAGCGGTGACGAGTAACAGACCGTTCTTATCTCGTCACGGTTGACGGTTCACGGTTCACGGCTTTTTCTCGTAGACGACGCGGCCGTCCATGACGGTCATACGTCACGCGCACCTTCTCAATCTCCGCCGGGTCTATCTGGAAGATGTCTTGAGAGAGGATGACGAGGTCGGCGAGTTTGCCGGGCGTGATAGTCGCCCTTCACGCCCTTCCGCGAACTCGGCGTAGGCCGAGCCGACGGTGTAGGCGCGGACGGCCTCCTCGACCGTAATCTTCTGCTCGGGCACCCAGCCCGCCGGGTTCTTGCCGTCGAGCGTGCGGCGCGTGACGGCGGCGTAGATGCCCATGACGGGGTCGAGCGGCGCGACCGACCAGTCGGAGCCGAAGGCGAGCACCGCGCCCGCGTCGAGCAGCGAGCGGAAGGCGTAAGTCCCCTTCGCGCGCTCGGGGCCGATGCGCTTCTCGGCCCAGCGGCCGTCGTCGATGCAGTGGTAGGGCTGCATCGAGGCGACGACGCGGCCGCGTCCGAAGCGCGCGATGTCCTGCGCGCGCAGGTGCTGCGCGTGCTCGATGCGGAAGCGCCGGTCGCGCGCGCCGTTCTCTTCTCGACCTGCTCGTAGATGTGAGAGTATCGAGTCGTTGGCCCTGTCGCCGATGGCGTGAATCATGACCTGCAGGCCGGCCGCGTCCGCCGCCTTCGACGCGCTTGAGCATCGCGCCCTCGGGGAACATCTCGTCGCTCGGGAGCCCGGTGCTGCCGGGCGCGTCGAGGTAGGGCTCGAAGAAGAGCGCGGTGGTCGAGCCGAGGCTGCCGTCGGCAGAAGCCCTTCAGGCCGCCGATGCGCAGCATGTCGCTCGCCGAAGGCGCGGCGCACGCCGACGCGCGCCGAGCCGCTCCCAGTCCGGCAGCGGCGAGACGGCGTAGACGCGCGTCTTCAACTCGCCGCGTTCGAGCAGCGTCTGATAGACGCCCACGTCGTCGCCCGCCGACATGTCCTGCACGCTCGTCACGCCGTGCGCGGCGGCGTGCGCGGTCGCGGCGCGCGCGGCTTCGAGCTTCTCCTCGAAGCTCGGCGCGGGCGCGACCTTCCAGACGAAGCTCATCGCGGCGTCCTTCAGGACGCCCGTCGGCTCGCCCGTCTTCGGGTCGCGCACGATCAGGCCGCCGGGCGGGTCGGGCGTGTCGCGCGTGACGCCCGCGAGTTTGAGCGTGTGGCTGTTGGCGAGCGCCATGTGGCCGTCGAGGCGGTTGACGAAGACCGCGCGGTCGGGCGTGAACGCGTCGATCAACTCCTTCGTCGGCAGGGGCGCGGCCCCGTTGACGTTCGGCCAGCGCTCGTGGTCCCAGTCGCCGCCCGTGACCCAACGCCCCTTCGGCAGCCTCTCGCGAGAAGCGCCGGATGCGCTCGGCAAACTCCTGCGGCGTCGCCGCGTCGCGCAGGTCAACGCTCGACAGCTGGAACCCGCCGGAGATGAAATGGACGTGCGCGTCGTTGAAGCCCGGCAGCACGCAGCGCGCCGCTGCGCGTCTATCACGCGCGTCTTCGGCCCCGCCAGCTCCCGCATCTCGGCGGTCGTGCCCGACGGCCGCGATGTGGTTGCCGTAGACGGCGACGGCCTCGGCGTGCGGGCCGCTTCGTGTCCATCGTGCGCACGTTGGCGTTGACGATGACGAGGTCGGCCTCGAACTTCTGCGCGTCGGACTTTGGAGGGATCGAACGCTGACATGAGACAGGCGAGAAGGACGGAGACAACGATTACTCTCATCAACGAGACCGTTCCTGTGTCGGTTGAAGGATGCCGGGCGCGCAGTGTTACTTGAACGACGGACGCGTAGTGTATCATTGCGCCGTCGCCTTCCGACAAGAAATTTTCCGACGCACCGACGTAAGACTCCCGTGGACACACTCGTCGAAAAACTGCGCGCGCTGCTACGGCCCGAGCAGGTCATCTCGGAGCCGGAGGAGCTGCTCGTCTACGAGTGCGACGGGCTGACGCACTACCGGCACAGGCCGCGCGCGGTCGTCTTCCCCGCCTCGACCGAAGAGGTCGCGGCGGTCGTTGAAGCTGCTCGCGCGCGAGCGCGTGCCGCTGGTGCCGCGCGGCGCGGGGACGGGGCTGTCGGGCGGCGCGCTCGCGGTGGGCGGCGGCGTCTGCGTCGAGCTGGCGCGGATGCGCCGCGTGTTGAAGGTTGACGTGGAGAACCGTCTGGCCGTCGTCCAGGCGGGCGTCGTCAACGCGCACGTCTCGCGCGCCGTCGCGCGCCACGGCCTCTACTACGTGCCCGACCCTTCGAGCCAGGGCGCCTGCACCGTCGGCGGCAACGTCGGCGAGAACGCGGGCGGCATCCACTGTCTGAAGTACGGGACGACGACCGACCACGTCGTCGGCGCGCGCGTCGTCTTACCGGACGGGCGCGTCGTGGACTTGGGCGGCGCGGGCGCGGAGGCGCCCGGCTACGACCTGCTCGGACGTCTTCGTCGGCAGCGAAGGCACGTTCGGCGTCGTCGACCGAGGTGACGGTGCGCCTGACGCCCGTCCCGCCGTCGGTGCGCACGCTGCTCGCGGACTTCACGGACATCGACGACGCGAGCCGCGCCGTCTCGGCCATCATCGCCGCGGGCATCATCCCCGCGGGGCTTGAGATGGTTGACGGCGCGACCATCCGCGCGGTCGAGGCGAGCGTCTTCGCCGCGGGGATGCCGACCGATGCGGAGGCCGCGCTGCTCGTCGAGCTGGACGGGCTCGAAGCGGGGATGGACGAGGAGGTCGAGCGCGTCCGCGCCATCTGCACGCGACACGGCGCGCGCTCCGTGCGGCTCGCCGCCGACGAGGCCGAGCGCAAGCGCCTGTGGGCCGCGCGCAAGGGCGCGTTCGGCGCGATGGGACGCATCACGCCCGACATCCTCATACAGGACGCCGTCGTCCCGCGCTCGCGCCTGCCCGAAGTGCTCGCGGCCACTTACCGCATCGGCGCGCGCTACGGCCTGCGCGTCGCGAACGTCTTCCACGCGGGCGACGGAAACCTCCACCCGCTCGTCTGCTTCGACTCGCGCGACGCCGACGCAGGTCGAGCGCGTCCACGAGGCGGGCCGCGAGATCATGGAGACGTGCGTGCGCGCGGGCGGCACCATCACGGGCGAGCACGGCGTCGGGCTTGGACAAGAGCGACTACCTGCCGCTCGTCTTCTCGGACGAAGACATGCGCGCGATGCTGCGCGTGCGCGCCGCCTTCGACCCGGAGGGGCTCTGCAACCCCGGCAAGATCATCCCCGTGCTCAAGGGCTGCGGCGAGGCGCGCGCCGTCGCCGAGGTGAAGCGACGCCGCGCGTGGCGACGGCGAAGGCAACGGCGCGCACGGCGGGCCTGCGCAGCTCGAGGTCAGGAGTGTCAGCCGTTCGCGCGGCGTCGGCCCGAGCATACGAAGACGACACGCGGGCACGCTCGACCCCTCGAGCGGCGCTCGCGGGCGTGTTGCGGACGCGAACACGTCGCGCGTCGTGACGACGGGTGTTGAGACGAACGCGCTCGTCGTCGAGCCCGCGACGTGTCGAAGAGGTCTGCGAGGTCTTGCGTCTCGCAGAGCGCGAGCGCTGGACGGTCACGCCCGCGGGCGCGTGCGCGTGGCTCGACGCGGGCTGATGCGCGCGCGCCCGCGAACATCGTCTTGAAGACGACGCGCATGTCGCGACTCGTCGAGCACGAGCCCGCAGACCTCGTGGCGACGGCCGAGGCGGGTCTGACGCTCGCAGACTTCAACCGCGAGGTCGGGCGCGCGGGACAGTGGCTCCCGCTCGACCCGCCCGGCGCGCGACGCGGCGACGCTCGGCGGCGTCGTGGCGACGGGCGCGGCCGGGCGCGCAGGCGCTTCGGCTACGGCGCGCCGCGCTCGCACGTGCTCGGCATGCGCGTCGCGCTGGCGGGCGGGCGCGTCATACGCGCGGGCGGGCGCGTCGTCAAGAACGTCGCGGGCTACGACCTCTGCAAACTCTTCACGGGCAGCCACGGCACGCTCGGCGTCATCCTCGAAGTCACCTTCAGGCTGCGCCCGCGTCCACGCCGCGAGGCGACGCTCGTCACGCGCTCGGCGGAGCTGCGGCCGCTCCTCGAAGCGGCGTCGCGCGCTCGCGCGGCTCGCAACTCCTCCCCGTCGCGGTCGAGCTGCTCTCGCCGAGCATTGGCCGAAGAGGTCCGCGGGGTCGTTCGACGGGCGCTTCTGTCATGCTCGCGCGCTTCGCGGGGACCGAGGGCGCGGTCGAGTATCAGCTCGCGCGCGCGGCGGAGCTGGTCGAAGGCTTTACGAAGAAGGGCGCGGCCGAGCCCGTCGAAGATGACGACGGCCTCTGGGCGCGACTCTCATCGACGTGTCCGCGGACAGACGGCGCGCGCTCGTCTGGCGCGCGTCCGTCCTCCCGTCCGCGCTCGGCTCTTTGCTGGCGCGGCTCGGCGACGACGGCGGGCGCGAATTGCGTTGGCACGCGGGCGCGGGCGACGGCGGCTGCGCGTCTTCGACGACGACGCGGGATCGAGTGACGAGAGACTGTCAACGCGCGCTGCTGCGGGATGCGCGAGGCGGCGCGCGCCGCGGGCGGCTCACTCGTCGTCGAGCGCGCGCCCGAACGACTCAAGCGCGAACTTCGACGCGTGGGGGTTGACTGACTCGGCCGCGTTTCTGTGAAACGTTTGAAGGAGCAACTCGACCCTTCGGACACCTTCGCGCCCGGCCTCTTCGGTTTCAGAGACGGCGTAGCCTGATAAGCGGAAACGTGCTTCATGCCCGAACACTCGACACATCTTAGCGGGCGCGCTCGCGGCGGAGGAGCGCAAGCTGCTCGCGTGCGTGCACTGCGGCCTGTGCCTTGAGGCGTGCCCGACCTACGTCCACACGGGCGACGAGAACGACGGCCCGCGCGGGCGCATCTACCTGATGCGCGCGGTCGAGGAGGGGCGGCTCGCGCTCGACTCGCACACTTTCACGCGGCACATCGACCGCTGTCTGGGCTGCCGCGCGTGCGAGAGCGCGTGCCCGGCGGGCGTCGAGTACGGTCAGCTGCTCGAAGCCGCGCGCGCGGACATCGCGGCGGGCGGGCGCAAGACGGGTTGGACTTCGCGCGCCGCTCCGGTTCGCGCTCCGCCACGTCTGGTCGCGTCCCGCGCGTCTGCGTCTCGCCTTCGCGCTCGCGCGCCTGCTGCGCGACTCGCGACTGCCGCGACCTGCTGCTCTCGACTAAGCTGACGCGGCTCCTCCCCGCGCAGCTCGAACTCGCGCTCGCGCTGCTCGACAGCTCACGCGCCCGCGCCCCCCGGCGACTCGCAGACGGCCGAACGTCGAAGCGTCGACGCGGCGAGACCGGCCCGGCCGTCAGCCAACGAGCTCGAACGCGCCTGCTCTTCGAGGGGTGCGTGACGGAGGGGCTGTTCGCGCGCGTGAACCGCGCGACGGCGCGCGTGCTGGCGGCGAACGGGTGCGGCGTGAAGCGCCCCGCGCGGGCAGGTCTGCTGCGGCGCGCTGCACGCGCACGCGGGCGACCTCGAAGGCGCACGCGCGCTCGCGCGCCGCAACGTCGAGGCGTTCGAGGACGAGGGCGCGCGCGCCCGTCGTCACCAACGCGGGCGGCTGCGGCGCGATGCTCGTCTCTTACGCGCACCTGCTCGCGGACGACGCCGCGTACGCCGCGCGCGCGCGCGACTTCAGCGCGCGCGTGCGCGACGTGAGCCAGCAATTAGACGCGACCGGGATTCGGCGTGCGGATTCGGCGCGGCGAAGTGACCGCGACGTACGACGCCTCGTGCCACCTGATTCACGGCCAGAGGGCGCAGGCCGAGCCGCTGCGCTGCTCGGGCACATCGCCGGGCTGAAGCTCGTGGCGCTCGAAGGCGCGGACGTGTGCTGCGGCGGCGCGGGCGTCTACAACCTCCTGGAGACGGAGCTGTCGTCGCGCGTGCTCGCGGAGAAGCTGAAGCACGTCCGCGAGACGGGCGTCGGGCTGCTCGCCACCGGCAACCCCGGCTGCCACATGCAGCTCGCCGCGGGCGCGCGCCTCGCCGGCATCAGGCTCCGCGTCGTCCACCCCGTCGAACTGCTCGACGACTCCTACCGCCGCGCGGGCTTCTACGCCGGCCTGATGCATCTTTAATCACGCGCCCGCCCACACCTTCCCCGGAGCATGACAGGCGGCGGGTCGCGGGTCGCGTGCATGCGCTTGTTGTCAGATCGCGCCTGTGCGGCTCATTCGCCGGCATTCTCATGTGCGCTACGCAGAAGATTTGTCAGAAATTCCGAATGCTTTTTAATATCGCCTTTGGATAATCTGATGCGATAACGCCCCCACTTCTTGTCATAATCCATCACATCTAAACCGGCAGCTTCCAATTCTTCTTCTATCTCATCTGTACGTTGAAGGCGCGGCTCAAGACGAAGGCTGTTTTTCTGCGGGCGGAAAATCACGAAATTATTAGGCTGTCCATTTTTAGCCAGCCCGATATAGAACTTGTTGTACTTCAGTTCTACCTCTTCATCAAACGATTTGATGATTTCAAGCAGCTCATCCGCCATGCTCACCGTTGCCTTGGTCCCACGTCTTTCCAGCCAATAAGTACGGTCGGTGGTCTCTTGCACCTCCTCATCCTCGTCCACTAGACCAAGAGCCAACTCGTCCAGCACTGTCGTAAATACGAGAGAAATTTGCTCGCCAAATTTGACGGCATTCATTTGCACTACGATGAGCGGAATGAAACCATTGAAAAGACTGACGACGTTGAGAAAGCGACTGGTTATATCTTCTGCCACGATTACAGCACAATGGTCGTATTGAGGATACCGCTTACGCTCGATGTCCCAATACTCGATGGTGCGAATGATGTGACTTTCATCCGTCTTGCCGAGCTGAACCTCCACTTCATACCTACGGTTTGTCTCCGCGTCCTGAAGGAGCAGGTCAAGCCGCCCGGCTCTTGGTTGAATACGCTCTTTATCTTTGAGAATGAGATCACCGAGCCCAAGAATGGCAGGGTCGTCCGCAATTATCTGCTGAACCCAACGCTCGTTAAAGGTCTGATGTTCTTTTAACCACAGTCTTTCAGGTTTAATGTAGGTAAGGTTGCTCATGTGAAGTTTATAGACTTATCTGCTCTATGTATTCAAGAAGCTGAAGCACCCTAACGAGTTCACCCTGCCGAATGGGCGATGCGGCCGCCGACGAGTGTGAGGCGCACGCGGCCTTCGGCGTCGAGCGCGGTGAGGTCTGCGCGCTTCCCTTCTTCGATGGAGCCGCAGAGGTGTTCGAGGCGCAGAAGCCGCGCGGGGTTGAGCGAGGCGACGCGCGCGAGGTCCGGCTCCGAGAGGCCGAGCGCGCGCACGCGGCGCGCGGCGTCGAGCATGGAGATGACGGAGCCGGCGATGCTCCCGCGCTCGTTGCGCGTGCGCCCGCCCGCGACCGTGATAGTCTCGCCCCAGACGCGGTACTCGCCGTCGCCGAGGCCCGCGGGCGCGACCGCGTCGCTGATGAGTGTGACGCGCTCGGGCGTCTTGCAGCGCAGGACGAGGCGGAGCATGAGCGGGTCGCTGTGGACGCCGTCGGCGATGAGGTCGACCGTCACGTCGTCCTGAAGGAGTCCCCAGCCGACCGGCCCCGGCTCGCGGTGGTGGAGCGGCGACATCGCGTTGAGGAAGTGCGTCATGTGACGCGCGCCGGCCGCGCGCGCAGACTCGAAGGTCTCGAGGCCGGCGCGCGTGTGGCCGACGGAGACGACCCAGCCGCGGCGCACGAGTTCGCCGACAAGGGCGACGCCGCCTTCGACCTCGGGCGCGAGCGTAATCATGTGCGCGGCGCCTTCGACGCCGAGCGTCGGCAGCTCGTCCAGCTCGTCGCCGCGCGCGAAAGTTTGGAAGTAGGCCGTGCGGAGCGCCCCGCACTGCCGCTCGTTGACGAAGGGGCCTTCGTAGTGGAGGCCGACGGCGCGCGCGGCCGCCGGTCGCGTGCCCTGAGTATGCATCAGCTCTTCGACCGCGCCGACGGCGCCTGCGGTAGTCTTCGGCCGGCGCCGGGACGAGCGTCGGAAGCCACGCCGTGACGCCCTCGCGCGCGAGGAAGCGCGCGACGCGGTACAGGTCTTCGCTGCCGGCCTCCAGCGTGTCCACGCCGACCGCGCCGTGGATGTGCACGTCGATGAAGCCGGGGTAGAGCGTCAGCCCTTCGAGGTCGCAGGACGCGCGCGGCGGGCGCGGGCTCGCCGCCCGCCGCCGACGCGCGCGATGCGCCCGCCTTCGACGAGCAGCGTCCCGCCCTCCAGACACTTCGTGCGGGCAGGACGAGGCGCGCGCCGACGACGAGCAGCGCGCGGTCGTTGAAGTCAGTCCTTGTCATGTCGGTTCGTTAGATGTGCGCGTGCCCGCGGACGATCCGGAGACCGTCCGCGGGCACGCGCGCGTAGGGTTCGGGGCGTCGCTCAGTAGTAGAACTTGATCCCGAGCTGGATGTTGCGCGGGTCGCGGACCGAGAGCACCTGCCCGTAGGTGCCCTGGGTGGTGACGCCGTTGATGGCCCTGAAGTTCGTGTGGTTGAAGACGTTGAATGCCTCGCCGCGGAGTTGCAGGCGGAACCGCTCGCTGAAGCGGATGTTCTTGAAGAGCGAGAAGTCGACGCGCTCCGTCGGCGGCCCGTCGATGACGCCGCGCGCCGGCGTTGCCGAGGGTGTTGGAGACGGGGCCCGCGGTCGGGTTCGCCTGGACGCACGAGGTGTTGAACCACTGCTCGAAGGTGTGCGGCGCGTTCTGCGTTGGGGTCGCAGATGCAGGTTCGGGCGGTTGCCCGCGACGAGCGCCGGGATGTTGCCGAGCCCGGCCGCGTCGTAGTTCGGTCGTCACCGTGAACGGCAGGCCCGTCTGGAGCGTGATGAGGCCGGTCGTCTGCCACCCGCCCAGCAGGTACCCCGCGAAGTCGCGCCGGTTCTTCAGGAACGGCAGCTCGTAGATGTAGTTCGCCGTGAAGACGTGCCGGCGGTCGAGCGTCGGCGCGGCCGCGGTCCTGGCCGATGTTGTAGGAGTTCTGCGGCGCGGTGCTGCGGTCGGTCTGGTTGTCCGTCAGGTTCTTCGACCAGGTGTAGGCCACGTTGAACTGCGACGCCTCGCCGAACCGGCGCTGCAACTGCGACTGGAGGGCGTGGTAGTTCGAGTTGAACTGCGGCGTAACCATGTTGATGGAGCGGTAGCCCCGGTACGGGCCTGATCTGGTCGAGGATGGCCGAGGCCACGCCGCCCGTCGTGCCGCCGAAGTAGGCGCCGGGCGACCTGGCAGGCGACGGTCGCCGCGTTCGGCGTCTGGAGCGTGTTGGTGCCGGTCGCGCAGCGCGCGTTGAGCGCCGCCCCCGGCGGTATCTCGTTCAGCTCGAAGGCGCCGATCAGGTGCGTGCCCTTCGACCCGAAGTAGCCGACGCTCAGCGACCGTGCTCGGCCCCGAGCTGCTGCTGCACCTCGAAAGACCATTGCTGCATGTAGGGGTCTTTCCAGTCGGGCTGGAGCGCGCGCACGCTCAGCGCCGCGACCGAGGCGGCCGGGCCGACGCTGACGCCCGGCGGCACCGGCCGGTCGAGGCTCGGCGGCGTGGCCCCGACCGCGAGGTTGGCCGCGCTGATGGTGAACGTCTCCTGGTAGGGCGGGTTCGTGCCGATGTTCTGGAGGTAGGTGCCGCTCAGCACCTGATCGTAGAAGATGCCGTAGCCCGTCCGGATCGAGGTCTTGCCCTTCCCGAACGGGTCCCAGGCGAGGCCGACGCGCGGCGGGAAGTCGCTCCTTGGCCGCCTCGACCACGTACTCTGCCCCACGGCGAGGCGGCCGGCGTGCAGCCGTTCGGCGCCGTCTGCACGTTCTGCGAGTTGACGATCATGCCGTTGCAGAAGGCTGCCGGTGCCGGCGACGCGGTTGCCCGCGCCCGTCACCTGCGGCGCGGCGGCCGCGTTGAAGAGCGCCGGGACGAAGTTGGTCAGGCGGCCGTTCCTATCCCACGGCGCGCCGAAGTAGGAGTAGCGCAGGCCGAAGTAGAGCGTCAGGTTCGGCCGGAAGCGCCACTCGTCCTGACCGTAGACCTCGATGGACTGCTGCCGCAAGTCGGCCGTGTAGTCGAAGCGCGCCTGGCTGAAGGCTGACGTTGTTGCCCTGGAGGAAGTTGGCGAACGTCTGGAAGTTGGCGCGCCGCGTGGCGTTCGTGTCCTGCCCCGCCACTTGCGGCGCGAGCACGCTGGTCTGAACGGGGCTGGTCGGGACCGTGTTCAGGAACGCGCTGTAGACGCCCTGATTCAGGTTCGGGCTCCCCGTCAGCGCGTTCTCGTTCTTGCGGTAGCGCGAGTACTGCGCGCCCAACTTCGTCGTGTGGCTGCCCGCCGTCCACGTCAGGTCGCCGGCGAAGTTGTGCTTGTAGGAGAAGTTGTCGTAGTTGCCGAAGGCGGTCAAGGTGCTGAACCCGTTGCCGGAGATGACGGGGACGAGGTCGCGCGTGGTTCTCGTAGGCGAGGGCCGGGTTGATCGGCGAGTTGGCGCGCGCCAGCGTCCCCGTCGTGTTGCTCAGGATCGCGCCGTAGCCGTAGTTCCAGCGGCCGACGACGACCACGCGCGGGCTGATGACGTGCGTCGCCTGAAGCGTGTGCGTCTTGCCGGGCGAGTCGGTCGCGCTGGTCGAGACGCCGGGCAGGCCCGCCCCCGAGGAGAAGAGCGAGTTCGGCGTCGACGGTCGGGATCGTGTCCTTCTCGAAGCGGTAGTAGACGGAGGTCGCGCTGTTGAACTGGTGGTCGACCCGGAGGATCTCCTGGCGGAAGTCGAAGACGCCGCTCGCCGGGAAGTTGAGCGCGCGCGTGAGCGCGTCGGTCGGCGCGGGCAGCTTGTTGTAGACGAAATTGAGGTACTGCCGCGCCGACCGGGTTGATGGTCGGCGCGCGAGGAGAGCGGCGTCCCCGCGGGCAGCACGTCCAGGCAGGTCGTGGGTCGCCGCCGTCGCGGTCGGCGCGTTCGCCCGCAGGCAGATGTCGATGGGGAAGATGCCCTGCCGCATGTTGAAGTCGGGCACCGTGCCGGCGAGCGTCGGGTAGCGACGGTCCTTGCGCTGCTCCTCCGAGAAGAAGAAGTACGTCCCCTTCACCTTCCTGAACGCACCGCCCTTGGTGCCCTCGCCGAAGTTCGGGACGTAGACGGGGCCGCCGACGGTGAAGCCGTAGTCGTTGTAGCGGAAGGGGGCGCGCTTGGCCTTGCCGTTCGAGTCGCGGCCGAAGGCCGGGGCCGTGCTGCGGTTCGAGAGGAAGTCGTTGGCGTTCAGCTTCTCGTTACGCAGGAACTCGTAGAGCGTCCCGTGGAACTCCTCGCCGCCGCTGCGCGTGACGACGTTGATCTGCCCGCCGCCGCTGCGCCCCGTCTCCGCGGGGAAGAGGCTCCGCTGCACGTTGAACTCCGCGATGGAGTCCACGCTCGGGTACGCCTGAATCGTGATGTTCGAGCCGCGGTCGGTCACGTCCGCGCCGTCCACCGTGTAGGTGTTCTGCGCGCTGCGGGCGCCGTTGACCGAGATGTTCATGGTGTTGGCCTGGCCGGCCGGGTTGGTCGTGCCGACGTAGACCTGGTCGGCGAGGTCGTTCGTCACGCCGGGGGCGAGCGTGATGAGCTGCACCCAGTTGCGGTTGTTGAGCGCCAGCTCGCGCGCCTGCTCGCCGTTGATGACGGTCGAGGCGCTGGCGTTCGTCAGCTCCACGGCCACGGGGTCGGCCTCGACGGTGACGACCTCCTCGACGTTGCCCACTTCGAGCGCGATGTCGAGCTGCCGCCGCTTGCCCACGTTCACCTGCACTCCGTTCTCGACGTGCTTCTTGAAGCTCGGCGCCTCGACGCTGACCTCGTAGAGCGTGGCCGGCAGGTCGCGCACGTCGTACTGGCCGTCGTCGTTCGTCGTCACCGTGCGGACGACGGCCTTCTTCGCGGCGTCGGTCACGTTGACGGTCGCGCCCTTCACGGCCGCGCCGTTCGCGTCGGTGACCGTGCCGACGATGCCGCCCGTGATCTCCTGCGCGGGGACGACGCCCGCGCACGCGCAGAGCACGAGGAGGAGGGCCGTCAGCCGTACTGCGACCTCTAGGTGGTGTCTCATGGGGTGTTTCCTTTTTCTTCTCGGAGAAGTCTCTGGACCGCCCCGGACGGTCTCGCGCGCGGCGCGCCCGGGGCGGTGTGGATTTAATTTGGCTTAGAAGTGCGAACCGCGTTGACTGCGCTGATTGCCTGACGGTTGGGGCGGCCGCTTGGTGCCCAACCTTATAACCCCGGCCCGAATCTGTTCGCAAGGCACGCCGCGCTCAAGGCCCCGACGCCGCGTGGCGCAGCGCCGCGCCGGGCCGCGCGCCCGTCATGCGCCCCTCGTCGAGCACGACGGCGCCGCCCACGACGACGTGGGAGAAGCCCGTGGCGTACTGGTGCGGGCTCTCGAAGGTCGAGGGGTCCGCGACCGACGCCTCGTCGAAGATGACGAGGTCGGCGGCCATGCCCTCGCGGACGAGCCCGCGGTCGCGGAGGCCGAAGGTCTGCGCCGGGAGACTCGTCATCTTGCGGACGGCGTCTTCGAGCGTGACGAGGCCGAGCTCGCGAACGTAGGTGCCGAGCACGCGCGCGTTGTTGCCGTAGCCGCGCGGGTGCGGCACGCCCTCGCCGAAGCGGCGCACGCCCGAGTCCGACGCGATCATCGTGAACGGCTCGCGCATGATGCGCCGCACGTCCTCCTCGCCCATCGAGTGGTAGACCATCTGCGCGCCGCCCGCCTCGTACATCTCAAGAATCTGTTCGATCTGACTGTCAACGTCCTTCTTGCCGCGCGCCAGCCGCGTGATCTCCGCGATGGACTTGCCGTTGTACTCGGGCTTGGCGCGGTAGCTCGCCACCATCGCGTAGGCGAAGTCTTTGTGCCCGCCCCGCTTCAAGCCGTCCTTCATCTCGCGCGCCGACGCGCGCGTCGCTGCTCGGGGTCGGCCAGAGCGCTTCTTCCCCTCCTCGCGCCCGCCTTCGAGCACCCAGTCGGGCAGACGGGAGTCGAGCGAGGTGGAGCTGGCCGTGTACGCGTACTGGTCAACCGTGACCGGAAGCCCGCGCCGCCGCGCCTCGCGCACGAGCCCGAGCGTCGTGTCGCTCCGGCCCCAGAGCTTTTTGGCGCTGATCTTGAAGTGTGAGATTTCGACGGGCAGGCCCGCCTTCTCGCCGATCTCGATGCTCTCGCGGATGGCCTCTGCGACCCTCAGCCCCTCGTTGCGCATGTGCGTCGCGTAGAGGCCGCCGTGGCGCGCGGCGACGCGCGCGAGTTCGAGCACCTCGTCGGTCTTCGCGTAGGTGCCGGGGACGTAGATGAGCCCGGTCGAGAGCCCGACGGCGCCGTCCCGCATCGCCTGCTCGACGAGCGCCTTCATCCGCTCCAACTCCTCCGGGCTCGGCGCGCGGTTCGCCAGCCCGAAGACCTCGCGGCGCACGGAGTTGTGCCCGACGAGCGTCGCGAGGTTGACGGCGAGCGGCGTCTCGCGGACGCGCCCGAGAAACTTCCCCACGTCCACGGCCGAGCCGCCGCAGTTCCCCGTGACGAGCGTCGTCACGCCCATGCGCACGAAGTTCTCGGCGTCCGGCTGTTCGTAGATGTCCTCGACGTGCGCGTGTACGTCGATGAAGCCGGGGGCCAGAATCTTCCCGCCCGCGTCGATGGCGCGCGCGCCTTCGGACGCCGCGACGCGCCCGACGCGCGCGATGCGCCCGCCCTTGATTGCCACGTCGGCCCGGAACCAGGGGTTCCCCGAGCCGTCCACGACGCGCGCGTTCGTGATGACGAGATCGAAGGGGCGTTCGTCGGCCGCGGCCCCGCGCCGCCAGACGGCCGCCGCGCACACGGAGGCCAGCACGACCGCGACGAGCAGCGGGATGGAGCGCGAAACGTTGGAGAGCTTCATACTTCGTCGGGAGGGGCCGCCGCGTCTCTTCTTTCGAGCGCGCGGCGCACGCGCCGGGGAGAACCTCCCCCGGGTCGCGTCAAAGACTCAGCCTGAAACCTTTAAAATCGGATTAGGTCGGAAGACCATAATGCTGCGCGAGCTAGGATCGTCATTCTAATGAAGGCGGGAGTAATAATCAAAGCTAAAAGATTTTATTAGTGAGATAAGAAGAATTTTTGGATAAAAGCGGCGGCGCCGTCGCCCGAGGTTGAATTCGGGCGGCGGCGCCGCCGCGCCGGGCGGGGTCCGGAAGACCGCGCGTTAGAAGTTGAACTTGGCCGCGAGCTGCACCTTGCGCGAGCTGTTGACGACGGCGCCGCCGACCTGCCCGAACTGCGCGTTCGGCAGCACCGCGGTCGGGAAGTCGAAGGCCGGCGTGTTCGTCACGTTCTGGGCCTCGGCCCGCAGCTCAAGGTTCATCGACTCGGTGAAGCGGATGCGCTTGGCGAGCGTCATGTCGAGCTGGAACTGCCCCGGGCCGGTGAAGAAGTTCCGGCCGGTGTTGCCCAGCTCGCCCGCCGCGGGCGCGAAGAACATCGCGGCCTGCTCGGGCGTGAAGAAGACGTTGCGGCCGCCGACGAGCGTGATGCGCCCCATGTCGGACGAGCAGTTGTTGCAGCTCGCCGGCGACTGCACGACCTGCGAGACCGTGCCCAACCCCGACAGCACCGTGAACGGGCGGCCCGAGTAGAGCTGGAGGATGCCCGCCAGCTCCCAACCGCCGATGACGCGGTCGAGGACGGGGTTCAGGTTGTTCCAGTAGGCGCGGCCCCGCCCGAAGGGCAGCTCCGCGACGAAGAAGCCCTGGAGGGCGTGGCGCCGGTCGAAGTCCGAGAGCGCGTAGTTGGCGTCGCGGTCGCGGATGTCGTAGGGCGTGTTGGAGGAGAGGAAGGTCGCCGTCGTGCCCCCGGCCGAGCGGCCGATCAGCGTCAGCGCCGGGTCGTACGAGCGCGTGTCCTTACTCTTCGCGAGCGTGTAGCTGAGCTGGAAGCCGACGCGGTCGAAGCGGCGGCTGAACTGGACTTCGAGCGCGTCGTAGCGCGAGTGGTCGCCGTTGTCGATGACGTTCAGAGCGCCGACGAACTGCGGGAAGGGCTGGAAGAAGAACGGGCTGAAGCCGTTGAGCTGGAACTGCGGCACGCGCACGTTGTTGACGATGCGCGTCCCCTGCGCGATGAGGAAGGCCGCCTGCGCGGCGCTGCCCGCGTCCACGATGCTGTTCGTGGTCTGGCCGTTGGCGAGGCGGACGCCGTTGCCGCCCACCGTCTGCCGGATGAGGAACTCGGCGCCGGTCTCGACGCGGGTGACGCCGCCGACCGTGACGTTCACGAGTCGCGAGTCGTTGACGAGCAGGCGGTTGATGAGGAAGTTCGGGTCGGTGACGAGCGGGTCGGTTGCGCTCGTGCGGCCCTGAAGCTGGCGGAAGGCGGCGAGGAACCCGTTGTTGTTGATGTCCACCTGGTTGGCGTCGTACGCGCCGAAGAGCTTGCGCCCGAGCCGGCCGATGTAGTTGACCTCGACGACCGACTTCCAGCCCAGCTCGCGCTGGAAGCTGACGCCGTACTGGTGCGTGCGCGGGTAGACGAGGTTGGGGTCTACGACGTTAGTGGTGCCGAGGTCGTAGGCCGGCGGCGTGCGGAACTGGAGCGGCGTGCGGTCGTTGGCGTTGAGCGCCGGCAGGCCGTTGCGCAGCAGCGCCGTGGTCGAGCCGCCCGCGAGGTCGCTCGCCGTCAGCGTGACGCCGCGCGTCAGGCCCGGCGCGTTCTGGAAGATGAAGGAGGAGAAGACGAAGGTGTTGGTGCGGTCCCACGCGAGGCGGTAGTTGCCGCGCACCGAGGTCTTGCCCGAGCCGAACGGGTCCCACGCGAACCCGAAGGTCGGCGCGAACTGGAAGAGCGAGTCGTCGTAGAGCTTGCCCTCGTCGAAGGTGATCCGGTCGGTGTTCGGCTCGCCGAACGCGACGCGCTGCGAGGGGCGCAGGACGATCTGGCTCGCGCGCGGGCTCAGGCGCATCTCCCAGCGCAGGCCGTAGTCGAGCGTCAGGTTCGGGCGCACCTTCCAGGTGTCCTGAGCGAAGAAGTCGTACTCGTCGTACTTGGCGTTGTTCAGGAAGCGCGTGCCCGCGGTCGCGAACGCCGTGTCGTCCTCGGCGACGAACGCCTGCGTGATGCGGCCGTAGCGGCCGAGGAGGTCGTTGACGTAGGACTCCAGGCGGGCGCGGTCGGTCAGATTAATGCCGGTCGTGCCCGTCCCGCGCGTGCCGTAGGTGGTCGGGACGGCGTTGTCGGCGGTCGCCAGCGTGACGCTCTCGCGCGTGTTGAAGCCGGCGACCGAGCTGCGGTCGTCGAAGTGGCGCTGGAAGCGGAGGTTCGTCCCGAACTTCATCGTGTGCGCGCCCTTCTGCCACGAGAGGTTATCGACGAACTGGTAGGTCGTCAGCCGGCGCGCGTTGTTGATCGTCGGCGACGAGTTGAGCGGGTCGGTCGGGATGTTCAGGATGATCGGCGGGTTCTGGTCCGCGTTCGGGTCGGGGTTGTTGAAGCTGAAGGTGAAGCGGTTGAAGCCGGCGATGAACTCGTTGACCACGGTCGGCGAGAGCGTCCGGCGGTAGTTGACGGCCAGGTTCTTCGGGTCGCGGAAGGTGTCGACGAAGCAGGGCAGACCGGGGAAACGCGCGAGGCCGCCGTTGGCGTTGTCACAGATGGTGTTCTGCTGCGCCCTGCGACCAGCGGACGTACATGGCGTTGCGCTCGTTGAAGGTGTGGTCCACCTTGAAGGTGAAGTCGTGCTGGCGCTCGGTCTGCGGCGCGTTCCAGGCGAAGCCGGCGGTGTTGAGGCCGTCGCCGAGGATGTAGTTGTTCGGCAGCGGCGTCTGCCCGATGAGGCCCGTCGCCGTCGGGTCGGGCGTGAGCGGGATGTTCGCGTTGTTGACGATGCTGAAGGTCTCGATGCAGGGGTTGGCGACGCCGGCGGCGCAGACGGGGAAGGTCGGGTTGCCGTTGCCGTTGATCGAGGGCGTCCCGGCCGTGATGTTGCTGTTCAGCCCCGCCGCGGACGAAGCGGAAGCGGCCGGCGCGCGCGTCGGCCGTGTAGACCGTGCGATTGACGAAGATGCTCTGGCTCGTGCGCAGGAGCTGGAGGTTGGTGAAGAAGAAGGTCTTGTCCTTGATGATGGGGCCGCCCAGCGAGCCGCCGAAGATGTGCTGGACGAACTGCGGGCGGCCGACGGCCACGAGCTGACCCGAGGGCGCGCGGATGGTGTTGATCTTGTTCGCGTACTCGTTGGCCTGGAAGCGCGGCGTCTGGTAGTAGTCGAAGAGGTTGCCGTGGAAGTCGTTGGTGCCGGACTTGGTGACGAGGGTCACCTGCGCGCCGGAGGAGCGGCCCAGCTCGGCCGTGAAGTTGCCGGTCACGACCTGAAACTGCGTGATCGAGTCGGGGTTGGGCCGGAGCGGCGTGAAGTTCGAGCCGCCGGCGCTCGTCTCGTTGATGTCGATGCCGTCGAGCGTGAAGTTGAAGGCGCGGTCGCGCGCGCCGTGGACGTGGACGCCGCCGCCGGTGTTCGCGCCGTTGACGACGCCCGGCTGAAAGTTGATGAAGCTGAGCGGGTTGCGCCCGCGGCTGCCGACGATGGGCAGCGCCTCGAGCGCGCGCTCCTCGACCGTGTTGCCGAAGTTGCCCGAGCTGGAGGTCTGCACCAGCTCGGCCGAGCCCTGCACCGTCACGCTCTCGGCGATGTTGCCCGCTTCGAGCGACGCGTTGATGGTCGCCGGCTGGTTGACGTTGACGGGGTTGCCGGTCGAGACGAACTTCTTGAAGCCCTGCTTCTCGACCGTCACGGTGTACGACCCGACCTGCACCGAGTCGAAGGCGTAGGCGCCGGCCGAGGTGGTCTGGGTGGTAAGGGGGACGTTCGTCCCCTCGTTCGTGAGCGTGACGGTCGCCCCTTCGACGACCGCGCCGCTCGCGTCCTGCACGATGCCGGTCACACGCGAGGCGCTCCCCTGCGCAAGTGCGGCCGGGACATAGGTCAGAAGCAATGCGGCAATCAGGGCTAGTGCGGATGGGCTCCGTCTATTCATCTCGTTCTCCGTGGTTAAGCTGTAGATGTGGGTAAGTCAAAGCGGCCGCGCTGGCTGCGTAGCGAAATACGGCCCTTGTGCGAACTGGGCGCGTATTCTAATGACGCGCGGTCAATAAGGAAAGCTAAAAGTTTTTATCATTGAGATAAGCGTAGGTTTTGGCAGCTAAAAGGAGACTTCGACCCGGCCGCGCACGCCGTTGACGAACCAGACGCGGGCCGCGCGCGCGAGGTCGTCCCTCGTCAGCACGCGTTCCGCGACCTCGCCCCGGCGCAGAAGCTCCGCGCGGAAAGTCCCCGCGAGCAGGCCGCACGCGCGCGGCGGAGTCCAACACTTCCCTTCCAGCTCGACGACGACGTTGCCGTTCGTGAACTCGGTCAACTCGCCCTCCTCGTTCCACAGGAGCACGTCGAACACGCCGGGCACTTCGGCGCGTCGCGCCTCGTACTGACCGCGGTTGGTCGTCTTGTGGCAGAGGAAGCGGTCGGACTTCTTCACCGGCGTGAGCGCGAGCGCGACGCGCAGCGGCCCGCGGGGAAGCTCCGCGAGCGGCGCGCTCTCGACCCGCACGCGGCCGTCGCGTGAGACGAGCAGACGCACGCGGCGCGCGCCGCCCTCTTCTCGCGCGCGGCGTGCGAGGGCTTCGCGCACGTCGGCGACGCTGACCGGGATGTCGAAATATTCCGCCGACGCTTCGAGCCGCGCGAGGTGTTCTTCGAGGAGGTGGTAGCCCGACCCGTCGAGCCGCATCGTTTCGAGCAGCTCGAAGTCGGGCGCGTCCTCGGTCAGGAGCTTCGCCTTCGCCAGCGCCTCCGTGTACTCGCCGCCGGGGGTCGAGTCCCACGTGACGCCGCCGCCCGTCCCGTAGACGGCCCGCCCCGTCTCTTCATCAATGACGACCGTCCGGATGGCGACGTTGAAGGCCGCGTCGCCGCCCGGCGCGACGAAGCCGACGGCGCCGCAGTAGACGCCGCGCGGCGAGTCTTCGAGCGCGGCGATGAAGCGCGTCGTGCTCACCTTCGGCGCGCCGGTCACCGAGCCGCAGGGGAAGAGCGCGGCGAACAGCTCGTCCAGCGTGACGCCCTCGCGCAGCGTCGCCGCCACGGTCGAGGTCATCTGCCAGACCGTCGGGTAGCGCTCGACCCTGAAAAGCTCTTCGACCCGAACGGCGCCGGTCTCCGCGACGCGGCCGAGGTCGTTGCGCAGCAGGTCAACGATCATCAGGTTCTCGGCCCGCTCCTTCTCGGACGCCTTGAGCCAGCGCGGCGGCGGCCTCGTCCTCCTCCTTCCAGCGCCCGCGGGCGGCCGTCCCCTTCATCGGCCGCGTCTCGACCCGCTGCCCCTTGCGTCGGAAGAAGAGCTCGGGCGAGGCCGAGAGCACGCGGAAGCGGCCGGCGTTGACGTACGCGCCGAAGCGCATCGACTGCGCCGCGCGCAGCCGCTCGTAGAAGGCGAAGTCGTCGCCCTCGAATTGCGCGCGGAGTCTGAAGGTGTAGTTGACCTGATACGTGTCGCCGCGCGCGATGGCCTCACGCACGGCCTCGACGTTGCGCTCGTACTCGACGCGGCTTACCGAGGGAGTCCACTCGGAGACTCGGAACTCGCCGGCGGCGGGTTGAATCTCCGAGGGACTTTCGAAGAGGCCGAACCAGAGGAGAGGCAGGTCGGTCGGATGTTGCTTCACGACGAGCGCGCGGTCGAACGCGGGCGCGGCCTCGTAGGCGACGAACCCGACGGCGTACAGACCTTCGCGACGCGGCGCGCTCCACACGCCGGAGCGCGGGGCGCACCTCTTCAAGCGTGTGCGCGGAGACGACCTCGACGGGACTCGTGAAGAAGGCGCGGCCGGCCTCGTGGCAGTCGTCGGGGAAGTCGAGGACTGCGGCCGGCGTGTCGGGCGGGCGGGGGCTCATCTCCCTCAGCGGGGTTACAAACTTCTGGCGAGCGCCTTCGCGTCAACGCCGTCCGGGGCGCCTTCGAGGACGACGACCGCGCTGCCCTGTCGCTCGACGACGACCGCGCCCTCCCTCGTCCTCCAGACCTGCCGGTTGGCGGGCGCGACCTCCGCCGGTTCGACGCCGTAACGCTTCGTCGTGCGCCGCACGTAGGCGTCGAAGAACTCGCGCGCGTCCGCCTCCGTGTCCCAGACGGTCTTGAGCGCGACGACCACGTCCGTCTTCCGCGGACCGACGAAGAGCGCGTAACGGTCGCCGCCCCAACCGGCGGCCGCGCGCTTCGACGCGTCGGTCGTTTGCAGAAACTCGTCGAGCAGGATGTAGCAGCCCCACTCGCCGAACACGTCGTTGTCGGCCATCCGCCAGCCGCGCCCGAGCGCGGACGACACGTCGCGCACCGCAACCTTCTGCGGCGCCTCGTTCGCCGCGTACTTCTCCTGGTGCATGACCTGTTCGGAGGACTTCGGCAGGTTCTTGTAGGCGGCCGAGACCGCCTCCCAACCGCCCTGCTTGTAGACCTGCGCGACCCACATCATCCCTTGCAGGTAGGGGAAGAGCATCTGCTCGCGCAGGACGCGCGGCGCCTTCTCGATCTGCTCGCTGGCGTCCGCGCCGCCCGACATCATCGACTTGAGGAAGGCGAGCTGCCGCGCCGGGTCGCGCGCCACGTACTGCATCATCAGGTACGAGGCGTCGCCCTCGACGAGCGCGTGCGCGGCCATCTCGGCGTCGGAGTCGTGCTGCGGCCAGTCCTCGAAGCGGCGGAGGTTGAAGTGCTGGTCTTGCAGCGCGTGCGTCAGCTCGTGCGCCATCACGGGGCGCTGGCCGTCGAGGTCGATCCAGTCGGCGAGATAGAACTCCTGCGACTTCGGGTCGTAGTAGCCCGCGACCTGCTCGGTGAGCAGCGCGACGAGGAAGGGGCGGAGTTGGAAGTCGGCGGGCGCGAGCCCGAACTTCTTCATCATCGACTCGGTGGCCGAGGTCTCGTCGGGCGTCGCGCTCTCGTCGAGGTTGCGGACGAGCATCTGCTCGATCTCGGCGCGCGACTGTGCGCCGCTGCGCACCTGCCGGAGCACGGGGAGTTTGCGCATCTCGCTCGTCTCGCGCAGCACCTCGGCGGTCGCCTCGCGCACGGCGGCCGTCTTCGGGTTGACGGCCGCGGGCTTGGCCTTCTGCCCCGCCGCCCCCGCGCCGGCGGCCAGCGCGCACACGCACGCCGCCGAAATCGTCAGTGCACCCCACTTCCCCGCCCTGAGTCTCTTTGACATCACGAACCCTTCGCTTTTATAGTCCGCTGAACCGGAACGCTCTCGCAACCCTTGACGACGATGCAACCCATCGAGGCAGACGCCCTCTTCGAAGACTGGCACGAGACGACCATCCGCGTCCGTTACGCGGAGACGGATCGCATGGGCGTAGTGTACCACGCCAACTATCTCGTCTGGTTCGAGATCGGGCGCACCGAGTTCTGCCGCGCGCGCGGCTTCGCCTACAAGGACATGGAGGAGAACGACCGCGCCTTCCTCGTCGTCGCCGAAAGCTACTGCCGCTACAAGGCGCCCGCGCGCTACGACGACGAGCTGATCGTGCGCACGCACATCACCGAGCTGCGCCGCCGCTCCGTCCGCTTCGGCTACGAGATCGTCAACGCCGCCGACGGCCGCATCATCGCCGAGGGCGAGACCGGCCACGTCGTCACCGACTTCAACAACCGCGTCATCTCGCTGCCCGAGAGCTACCGCCTCGCCCTCAGCTCCCCGCCGCTCGCCGCGTCGCCTGAAGGCGAATAGCAGGCAGTAGACAGTAAGCAGTAGAAAACAGCGGCGGGCGTTGCGGGTTACAACCCGACGCCCGCCGTAGTTGTTTTCCCTACTGGCTCCCGATTACTGTCTGCTGGCTACTGTTTTTCATGATTCGTGCGGCAGGGAGATGCGGGAGATTTCGCGTGCGCGGCCGGTGGAATCTTCAACGTCGATGAGGACGGCGCAGATGCGCACGTCGCCTTTGGAGTGTTCAGCGCGCGGGGCGGCGGGGTTGAGGAAGCGCGCGAGCGCGCCCTCGCGCTCCATGCCGATGCAGCCGGAGTAGCTGCCCGTCATCCCGAGGTCCGTGATGAAGGCCGTGCCGCCGGGCAGTATGCGCTCGTCGGCGGTCTGGACGTGCGTGTGGGTGCCGACGACGGCCGAGACGCGCCCGTTCAGGTGCCAGGCCATCGCGACCTTCTCGGAGGTCGCCTCGGCGTGCATGTCCACGAGCCGCACCTTCACTTCGCGGTCCAGACGCGCGAGCAGTTCGTCGGCGGCGGCGAAGGGGCTGTCGAGCGTCGGCGGCATGTAGACGCGCCCCATCAGGTTGATGACCGCCACGGGCGTGCCGCGCACCTCGCCCACCCAGAGGCCGGAGCCGGGCGTGCCCACGGGGTAGTTGGCGGGGCGCAGCAGGCGCGGCTGGCGCGTGACGTAGGCGGCGGCCTCGCGCTTGTCGAAGATGTGGTTGCCGGAGGTCATCACGTCGATGCCGGCGGCGAAGAGCTGTTCGGCGTGCTGCGGGGTGACGGAGAAGCCGCCCGAGACGTTCTCGGCGTTCATCACGGCGAGGTCTACGGCGTGCTGCTCGCGCAAGTCCTGGATGCGCTCCAGCACCGCCACCCGCCCGGGTTGCGCCACCACGTCTCCGATCAACAGGACTCTCATAGGCTAAAAGCAGTAAATGGTGAATAGTTAATAGCGAATGGAAGGGAAAGCGCCTTCACCATTCACCATTGACCATTCACCATTCACTAGAAAAAGGGCCGGGGGCGAACCGCGACGGCCGCTCCGAAGTCGTAATTGAACCTGCGTTGACAGGTGGGTGACCTTGACCTTGCGGTCGAAGCCGTCGCCTCTGGCGCATCCCTACGTTGAGGGATCGCACTGGCGATGGCATCGGTCTCCCGTATTCACGACATAGGCTCAACCATTGTAAATCGGTGGCGGGCCGCGCAGAACCGACACCCTCAGCCTGCGGAGATACTAGCACAGCGTGCGCGGCCGTGGCAGAAAATGTGAGCCCCGAAGCGGGCCCTCCGTGCTTGACAAGGAGCCCCTCTTTTAGATGTTACGCACGACGCGGTCGCCCCTCAGCTCAAGCCCCGGCCCGGCGTCCGCGAGGTCGCGCATGAAGGCCCGCTTATCCGACGGCGAGACGAGGAGCGCGCGCGCACGGCCGCCCTTCAGGTACTCGACCCGCAGGCGGTCGAGCGACCACGCGGGCGCGCTCGCGGGGCTGCGCGTCGGCGCCACCTCCTGTATGTCGGCGAGCGGCACGCGCCAGCGCATGAAACCGCAGCGCGCGACCAACTCCGTCGGCGTAACTTCGTAGTCGAGCGGGTAGGTCGTCAGCAGCACGGCCAGCAGTGCGCCGGCGCCGGTGCGGACTAACTTCCAGCCGAGCGCGTCGTTTCCGAACGGCGCGAGCACGAGCAGGAGACCGACGACGAGCAACCCGACTATCAGGCCCCAGACGAATCCGAAGAGCCACCAGTCCTTCTTCGAGTTGTAAGTCATGAGAGATTCGCCCTCCGACTCTCATACGAAGAGCCGAAGCCCGCGGTTCGTCGCGGCGCGCGGGTCAGGAGATTGTGATGGAGGGGGCGGCCTGGTCGGCGATGTGGCGGGTCTTGAGGACGCGGTCGAGCATCTCGGCGCACTCGGCGCTGCGGGCGGCGAGCTGCTGGTCGGTCTGCTCGTGCAGGCGCTTGAGGCGGTGCAGCTCGTCGGCGATGTGGAGCGCGGCGAGGATGGCGACCTTGAGCGAATCGACGGTGAGCGTGCCCGAAGAGATTTCGCGCATGCGCCGGTCAACGAACTCCGCCAGCCCGATAACGTACTCGCTGTCGCCGTCGGAGCGGATGTTGTAGGTCTGGTTGTAGATTTCGACCCGGATGGTCGGCGTGCCTTCCGCCGGGTTCTTGATGGCGCTCATGCCTTAGAATCCTGGGGCTATCTGCGCATGACCTCGACGGCCTCTGGGTCGAGCACCGCGATGGCGTCGAGCATCGCCTCGACCTTCGTGCGGATGGTGTCGCGCTCCGAGAGCAGGCGCTCGACCTGTGTTTCGAGCCTGTCCTTCTCGTCCAGGAGCGCGCCCAGCTCGCGGCGCACCGAGGCCAGCTCGCGCTCCAGCCCCTCCTTCTCCTGACGGAGCGTCTTGGTCAGCTCGATGGTGCGGTAAATTTTGTCTTCGAGGTGAGAGAACTTTTCAAGTCCGGTCAATCCGACCATCTTCCTTCTCCGTGCGGCTGCGGCCTCATGACTGCCGAGCGATTATGCGCCGGGTCGCGCGAGAGCGCAAGAAAAAGATGTTGGAGGTCAGAGGCCGGATGTTAGTCCGGCAAAATTTCCAACATCCGGCCTCCGACATCCAACATCTATCCTCTGAGCTGAGCGCCGAATTCGCCTTCGAGGGCGGCGACGACGCGCGCGTGCATGGCGTCCACCTCCTCGTCGCGAAGCGTCCGGTCGTCGGCGCGGTACTCGACGCGCAGCGTCAGCGAGCGCTTGCCTTCCGGCATGTTCGCGCCCTCGTACACGTCCACGAGCGCGACACCGCGGCACTCCTCAATCCCCAGCGCGAGCACCGCGCGGCGCATCTCGCCGAAGGCGACGCGCCGTTCGGCGACGAGCGACACGTCGCGCGCGACGCCGGGGAAGCGCGGCAGCGGCGCGTAACGCGCGGGGCGCTCGCCCGTCGCGAGCAGCGCCGTCAGACTCACCTCCGCGACGTAGACCGGCTGGCGGAACTTGTAACGCGCGGCCAACTCTTCGGAGAGGCGGCCGGCGTGGCCGATCTCGCTCCCGCCCAGACGGACGCGCGCCGACTGCCCTTCGCGCAGATGTCGGACGGAGTCGGGCGCAAGCTCAAGCTCGCCGACGCGCATCGCGTCCGTCGCGGCTTCGAGCGCGCCCTTCAGGTCGAAGAAGTCGGCCGCGCGCCCCGCCGCCCTTCCCTCCTCCAACGCCTCGCCGGTGATGACGAGCGCGAACGCCTCGACCTCGTTCGGCCTCGATTCGCCGTCCTCTCCCGATGTGTTGCTCGCGGCGAAGACGCGGCCGGTCTCGAAGAGGCGCACGTCGCGCGTGCCGTGGTTGAAGTTGTGGCGCGTGGCTTCGAGCAGACCCGGGAGCAGGCTGGGGCGCATCAGGCGCGCGCCCTCGATGATGGGGTTCGACAGAGTGACGAACGCGCCCGCGCCCTCGACCTGCTGAAGGCCGGGCACGGGCTCGAACACGCTCTCGCCGGACTCCGTGGCGCCCGCGGACTCTTCGATGAAGCTGATGCTGACGGCCTCGTTGAAGCCCACGGCGGTGAGCACCTGCCGCGCCGCGCGGCGCCGGCGGTCGCCGACGAGGTATTCGCCCGTCACCGGCGACGGCGGCAGGGCCTCGCCGATCTTGTCGTACCCGTAGACGCGCGCGACCTCTTCGACGAGGTCCTCCTCGATCTTCACGTCGGTGCGCCAGGTCGGCACGCCGAAGGAGAGTTCGTCGCCCTCGGTCTCACCCGCGACCGGCTCGAAGCCGAGCGAACGGAGGATGCGCAAACTCTCTTCCGCGGGGACGCTCAGGCTCGTCAGCTCTTCGACGCGGCGCGGGCGCAGGCGGACAATCGGCGGCGTGATGCGCGTCGGGTAAACGTCAACCGCGTCCTCGGTCGCGGTGCCGCCGGCCAGCTCGCAGATGAGCGCGACGCAGCGATCCTGCGCACGCCTCACGCCCTCGTAGTCCACGCCCCGCTCGAAGCGGTACGAAGCCTCGGTCTGTAAGCCCAAAAGCTTCGACGTGCGGCGCACCGACTGCGGGTCGAAGTAGGCGCTCTCGACGAGCACGTCCACCGTCCGGTCGGAAATCTCCGTCTCTTCGCCGCCCATCACGCCCGCGACGGCCACGGCGCGCACGGCGTCGGCGATGACGAGTGTCCGCCCGTCCAACTCGCGCTCGACGCCGTCCAGCGTCTTCAGCTTCTCGCCCGCGCGCGCGCGCCGGACGACGATGCGGAACTCGGCCAGCGTCGCGAGGTCGAAGGCGTGGAGCGGCTGGCCCATCTCGTGCATCACGAAGTTGGTGATGTCGGCGACGTTGTTGATGGGCCGCTGCCCGATGGCCTGCAAGCGCTTAACGAGCCACTCCGGCGACGGCGCGATCTTCACCCCGCGCACCACGCGCGCGGCGTAGCGCGGGCACAAGTCGGGGTCTTCGATCTCGACCGCCGTGAACTGCTCGGCCCGCCCGCCGACGTTCCCGGCGGTCAGGTCGGGGAGTTTCACGGACGTGTCCGCGAGCGCCGCGGCCTCGCGCGCGATGCCGAGGTGTGACAGGCAGTCCGGCCGGTTCGAGGTCAGGTCGAACTCAAGCACCGAGTCGTCGCCCGCCTCCTTCACCGAGTCCACCGCGAGCCCCGCCATCGTCAGACGCTCCGCCAGCTCACGCGGCGGGAGCCGAACGTCGGTCAGTTCACGAAGCCAGTTGTAACTGATGTCCATATCTCAGAACTGCTCTAAGAAGCGCACGTCGTTCTCGAAGAGGAGGCGGATGTCGTCCAGCTCGTACAACAGGCCGCACATGCGGTCGATGCCGAGGCCGAAGGCGAAGCCGGAGAACTCCTCGGGGTCTATGCCGACCGCGCGCAGAACGTTCGGGTGCACCATGCCGGAGCCGCCCAGCTCGATCCAGCCGGAGCCCTTGCAGAGGCGGCAGCCCGCGCCGTTGCACTTGAAGCAGGAGTAGTCGGCCTCCATGCTCGGCTCGGTGAACGGGAAGTAGGACGGGCGAAAGCGCGTCCGCGTCTGCGGCCCGAAGAGCCGGCGGACGAACTCCGCGAGCGTGCCCTTCAGGTGCCCCATGTGGATGCCGCGGTCAACCAGAAGTCCTTCGACCTGGAAGAACATCGGGTTGTGCGTCGCGTCCGGGGTGTCGCGCCGGAAGACGCGACCCGGGGCGATGACGCGCAGGGGCGGGCGCCGCCGCTGCATCGCGTGAATCTGCACCGTGGACGTTTGCGAGCGCAAGGAGAGGCCGTCGGTCGTGTAGAAAGTGTCCTGCGGCGAGCGCGCCGGGTGCAGCTCGGGGATGTTGAGCGCGGTGAAGTTGTAGAAGTCGGTCTCGACTTCCGGCCCGTCCTCGACCGCGTAGCCCATCGAGACGAAGATGTCCTCGATGCGCTGGCGCAGGAGCGTGATCGGGTGCAGGTGCCCGCGCCGCGGGCGACGGCCGGGCAGCGTCACGTCCACGCGCTCGCGCTCGATCTTGAGCTGGCCGATGCGAGCGTCGAGTGCGGCCTGCGCGTCGTCCAGCCGCTCAACAACCTCGTTATTAAGCGACTGCACGCGCTGGCCGAACGCGGCGCGCTCCTCGGCCGGCACGCGCCCGATCAGCTTCATGAGCTGCGCGAGCGCGCTCTTCTTGGCCGTGTGGCGCGTCCGCAACTCGCCCAGCTCGCGCTGGGTGGCCTCGGCCTCGCCGAGCGAGAGCCCCTCCGTCCCCAAGCCGCCTTGAAAGCGAGCGAAGCGCTCGAACTCTCGCTCGAACGCTTCGCGCACAGACGCGACTTGTGCGTCGTAGTCAACCGCTTCGGAACTCATACGAGAGTCCTCTCATCGTCTTCGCTTCTAACTTAAGCCGCGGGCTGCGGCCGGTTGTCGATGGCGGTGCGCGCCTGGCCCGCCAGCTCGGCGAACGCGTCGGGCGAGTTGGCGGCGAGGTCGGCGAGCGCCTTGCGGTCGAGTTCGATGCCGGCCAGCGTGAGGCCGTGCATGAACTGCGAGTAGTTCAGGCCGTTGACGCGCGCGGCGGCGCCGATGCGGACGATCCACAGGCTGCGGAAGTCGCGCTTCTTCAGCTTGCGGCCGGTGTAGGCGAACTTCAGTCCGCGCTCGACCGACTCCTTCGCCGAGCGGTACAGCTTCGACTTCGTCCCGCGATACCCCTTCGCTAACTCAAGTATCTTCTTGCGCTTCTCCGTGCGCTTATTACCACGTTTTGCCCTGGGCATGACTAGTATCTCCTCAAAAATGCTGAATGCTAAGTGATGAATGAGGAATTGAAGACGGTTCTTAATTCATCATTCAGCATTCATCGTTCATCATTTAGCTACGCCCGTAGGGCAGCATGCGCTCGATGCGCCCCTCGTCGGCCTCGGAGACGAGCACGTCGATGTCGAGCGAGCGCTTCCGCTTGGCCGTCTTCTTCGTCAGGATGTGGCGCGCGTGCGAGTGGCCGCGCTTGACCTTGCCCGACGCGGTCAGGCGAAAACGCTTCGCCGCGCCCTTGTGTGTTTTAAGTTTCGGCATAATGACCTCCAAAGTAGTCAGTAGACAGTAGTCAGCAGTCAGTAGAAAAGCATTCGCTATCTTGAATCTTTCGAGTATCAGTGTCAGCGCCCGCCGGGCGGGGCCCTACCGGCTACTGACTACCGTCTACTGACCACCGCTTTACGATTGCACCATCCCACCGGTGCCTTCCGGGACGGGCGGCCCCTTTGTGACGTTGCCGTCCGTCTTCGCCTCCTGCTGCTGCTGTTGCTGCTGCTTCGGCGACTTGTGTCGCTTCGGGGCGAAGATTAAGAACATCTGGTTGCCCTCCATCTTGGGGCGCTGCTCGACCTCGCCGACTTCCGAGAGGTCCTGTTCGAGGCGCTGGAGCAGTTCCGCGCCCAACTCGCGGTGCGTGATCTCGCGGCCGCGGAAGAAGATGGTGGCCTTGACCTTGTCGCCCTCGCTGAGCCAGTCGCGGGCGTGCTTCACCTTGAAGTTGTAGTCGTGGTCGTCGGTGCCGGGTCGGAACTTGACCTCCTTCACCGTGATGATGACCTGCTTCTTCTTCGCCTCGCTCGCCTTCTTCTTCTGCTCGTAGGTGAACTTCCCGAAGTCGATGATGCGACAGACGGGCGGGTCGGCGGTCGCCGCGACCTCGACGAGGTCGAGCCCCTGCGAGCGCGCGAGGTTGACGGCCTCGCGCGTGTTCATGATGCCGAGCTGGTCGCCGTTCTCCGCGATGACCCTCACCTGCGGCACGCGGATACGGTCGTTGATGCGCGTGGCGGGGGCGCGGCGGTTGTCCGGGCGCTGCCCGCGGCCTCGAAATGAAGGAATACCTACACCTCCTCAGTCAAAGTCCGGAACCTGAAGGCTCGCAGTCGTGAGTGGAGTTCTTAAACTCCGAGCCTTCAGGCCTCGAACTATTCGTTCACCAGGGAACGCGTGCGGACGAGCCGCAGCGCCAGCTCCCTGAACTCTTCGAGCGGCATCGCGCCGATGTCGCCCCGCGAGCGCTCGCGGACGGCGACCTTACCCTCTTCCATCTCGCGGTCGCCGCAGACGAGCATGAAAGGAATCTTCTGCAACTGCGCGTTGCGAATCTTCGCGCCGATCTTCTCGCCGCGCGTGTTGGTCTCGACCCGCAGGCCGGCCTGGCGCAGCTCGCCCGCGACCCGCTCGACGTAGTCGTTGATGCGGTCGGTGATGGGCAGCACCGCCACCTGCACCGGCGCGAGCCACATCGGAAACGCCCCCGTGTACTGCTCGATCAGGATGCCGAAGAAGCGCTCGATCGAGCCGAACAGCGCGCGGTGTACCATCACGGGCCGGTGCGCCTTGTTGTCTTCGCCGACGTATTCGAGGCCGAAGCGCTCCGGCAGGTTGAAGTCCCACTGCACGGTGCCCAACTGCCAGAGCCGTCCGATGGCGTCCTCGATCTTGAGGTCGATCTTCGGGCCGTAGAAGGCGGCCTCGCCCTCGACGCGCTCGTAGGGGACGCCGCGCTCGCCGAGCGCGGCGGCCAGCTCCTTCTCGGCGTGCGCCCAGTCCTCTTCGGCGCCGAGCCACTGCTTCGACGTGTCGTCGCCCTTGACCGACAGCTCGAACTTCACCTTCTGGAAGCCGAAGGTCTTGAACACTTCCACGACGAAGTCTACGCAGTCGCCGATCTCCTTGCGCACCTGCTCGGGCGTGCAGAAGAGGTGCGCGTCGTCCACGGTGAAGCCGCGCACGCGCATCAGCCCGTGCAGCGTGCCCGAAAGCTCCGCGCGGTAGACCGTGCCCATCTCGGCGTAGCGCTGCGGCAGGTCGCGGTACGAGCGCTGCTGCGACTTGTAGATGCCGATGTGGAACGGGCAGTTCATCGGCTTCAGGCGGAACTCCACGTCTTCGAGCTTCATCGGCGAGAACATCGAGTCGCCGTAGCTCTGGTCGTGGCCGCTCGTCACCCACAGATCGCGCTTGGCGATGTGCGGCGTGTAGACGAAGGTGTAGCCGCGGCCGTTCAACTCCGCGTAGAGGTAGTCCTCCATCGCCTTGCGGATGACCGCGCCCTTCGGGTGCCAGAAGACGAGCCCCGCGCCGTACTGGTCTTGAATCGAGAAGAGGTCGAGTTCCTTACCGATGCGGCGGTGGTCGCGCTTCTCGGCCTCTTCGCGCTGTTTCACCCACGCGTCCAACTCCTCCTGCGTGGCGAAGGCGGTGCCGTAGATGCGCTGCATCTGCTCGCGCTCGGCGTCGCCCTTCCAGTAGGCGCCGGAGAGCGAGAGCAGCTTGAACGCCTTCAGCTTGTTCGTGTTCGGCACGTGCGGGCCGAGGCAGAAGTCGATGAAGGGCGAGCCGTCGATGTAGTAGACGCTCACCACGTCGCCGGCCTTCTCCTCGATCAGCTCGCACTTCAGAGGCTCTTCGCGCTCGCCGAAGACGCGCAACGCCTCGTGCTTGGGAATCTCTTCGCGGCGGTACGCGAGGTTGCGCTTGGCCAGCTCGCTTCATGCGCTTCTCGATGACCGGCAGGTCGTCTTCCGTCAACTGCCGCGGCGCGATGATGTCGTAGAAGAAGCCGTAGCGCGGGTCTTCCAGAAGCGCCGGCCCCACGCCGAGCTTCGTGCCGGGGAAGAGGTCGAGCACGGCCGCCGCCAAAAGGTGCGCGGTCGAGTGGCGGATAACGTCCAGGCCCTCCAACGTGCCGGGCAGCACGGGCTCGACCCGCAGGGGCTCGCCGTTCGCCGCCGACTCGTCGAGGCGAAACGCCAAGTCAACTTCGCGGCCGTTGACCTTCGCCGCGAGCGCCTGCTTCGCGGCGTCGCGGTCGGCGGCCTTCAGGGCCTCCGCGACCGTCGCGCCCGCCGGCACCTGTGCCGAACGTCCGCCCTCAAGCTGTACGCTTATCTCGCTCATGACTCACAACCCCTTTCCGCTCCGGCCGGAGCTTCGGAAAAGACTCAAGCCGCCTGCCGGGCCGGCCTGAAGTCACGCGGGCAAAAAGCCCTACGCGCCGGCGCCCGGCTACGCGGAAAGGGTGAAAAACGTATGTGTCGTCCCCGTTAGGGATTAACCAACCGAGATCGGATTCGACAGAAGCGCCCTCGCCGCGCGGCCGCGACCCGTGTGGCGGGCCGGCCAGCGTCAACTAAAATCGAAACGTAGTTCGCGTTCGCGTCAACATCGTTTCTATGGGCAAGGGACTTACGGGGCTCCCTGTCGAAAGTTTGAATGGTAGGCACGCGCGGATTTGAACCGCGGACCCCTACCGTGTCAAGGTAGTGCTCTACCCCTGAGCTACGTGCCTACAACCTACCAAACAAAACGCTTCCAAAAAAGCGGAAGGCTAAGTTAACAAGTGGCTTAGATGCCTGTCAAGCGCGTCGGGGTGCCGGCGTGGGTGAAACCGCGGGCCGCAAAACTAGAGGATGCGGCCGGGAAGTGTTAGCATATGCGGCGTCCGGGCCTCAGGTGTTGGGTTCGGAACTACACGCCGATTGCCCGTTTCCAGAAGGGGCGGGCGTCCGGGCGCGCCGCCGAGCCGAACCATCCCCGTCAACTCTTTTATCGGAGGTCCTTCGAGCGCCGCCTCCGAGACTCCGGCCGCCCCGAGAGCCTTTGAACCGGGAGAATTACAAAGCCTTGCCTCCGAAGACCCCTCGACCGACAGAGCCTTCACACACGAACCGCGGCGCTTCGCGGCGCCCCGCGGGCCTCATCCTGCTCGCCGTCTGCGCCTCGCTCTCCTTCCTGCTCTCCCCGAATGCGTCCGGCTCGCCGCGACAGGAGCAGAAGCAGCCGCAGCCCGCGCCGACGCCCTACGTCCGCCCGCGCCGCACGGTAGCGCCCAAAGAGACCGCGGCGCCGCAGCCGTCGCCGCCCGCGCAACCTCAGACGGCCCCGACCCCTGCCGCCCCACGGCCGCAGGGCGCCGAGACGGCACCGCCGCAGCCGTCGCCCTCGCAAGCCCCCGAGGAGATTGACGAGGACGAGGTCGTGCGCGTGGACTCGAACCTCGTCATCATCCCCGCCTCGGTCGTTGACCCGTTCGGGCGCGCGATCACGGACCTGAAGGTCGAAGACTTCGAGCTGAAGATCGACGGCGAGGTGAAGACCATCGGCGAGCTGACGCGCTCGGAGACGCCCGTCCACGTCGCTCTGCTCTTCGACAACAGCTATTCGCTCTCGGCCGCGCGCGAGTTCGAGAAGCAGGCCGCCGTCCGCTTCTTCCAACGCGTCGTGCGCCCCATCGACCGCGCCGCCGTCTACTCCATCTCGACTATGCCGACGCTGTCGCAGGGGTTGACGAACGACGTGCCGCGCCTCGTGCGCACCGTGGAACACTTCGGCGCGCCCGAAGGCGCGACGGCGCTCTTCGACGCGGTCGCGCAGGCGGCCGACTACATGCGCCCGCTGACGGGCCGCAAGGTGCTCGTCCTCGTCTCCGACGGCACGGACACCGTCAGCGACACGAGTTTCGACGAGGCCGTCAACCGCGCGCTGCGCGCCGAGTGCCAGGTCTACGTCGTGCAGACGCGGCAGGTCGAAGACCCGAACCTGCACGACCCCGTCTCCGAGCAGCGCATGTACCGCCTCACGGAACAGACAGGCGGGGCGGTCTACATCCCCCGCGCGGTCGAAGAGCTTGACGCGGTCTTCACGCAGATTTCGCTCGACCTCTCGCAGCAGTACCTCTTGAGCTACTACCCGCAGGACGAGCGCAAGGACAAGTACTTCCGCTTCATCGGCCTCCGCGTGAAGTCGCGCCCGACGGCCCGCGTGCGCGCGCGCAAGGGCTTCTACCCCGACGCCGCACAGGCGTTGACGCCCGACGGCCGCGCGCAGTCCGCCAGCACGCACACGAACGTCGCACAGTCCGACCTGAGCACCGTCCCACAGACGCGCGCCGCCGACGCCCCGGCCTCTTTCAAACGCGCGGCCGCCGAGACCGCGACGCAGCCCGCGCCGGCCCGCCCGACACCCGCGCCCGCGCGCAACAGGCTCGGGCCGGACGGCCCCGACACGGAGGAGGCCGCGAGACAGAAGGCCAACGTCGTCGAAGCCGTGCCGACGTTCACGGTGACGGTCTCGGCGCCCGCCGCGAAGTCGCCCGCCGCCTACACGCCCGCGGCGGAGCCCTCGACGCCCCCCGCGTCCGAGCGCGTGGCCGGCAACAACCTGTTTGAAGTGGCCGCGAACAAGCCCGCCGGGCCTGCAAACAGTCCCGCGCCTCAACCCGACCCCACGCCTCAACCCACGCCCGCGCCGCCCACGCCCGCGCCCGCGCGCGACGAGAAGGCTCCCGCCGAACGACAGGCCGCGGCCGAGGCGTCGAAGCCGGACGGCGGCGGCGAAGCCCCGAAGGTGCCGCTCTCGGCCGGCGTGCTCAACGGCAAGGCGCTCCGCCTGCCCGTGCCCAACTACCCGGCCGCCGCAAGGAACTCGGGCGCGCAGGGCCGCGTCGTCGTCGAGGTGACCATCGACGAGCAGGGCAAGGTCATCGAGGCGCGCGCCGTCTCGGGCCACACCTTCCTCCAACAGGCGGCCGTGCAGGCCGCACGCCTGGCGCGCTTCACGCCCGCGCTGCTCTCGGGCCAACCCGTCAAGATCAAGGGCACCATTAACTACGTCTTCACACTCCCCTGACACCTTACACTCCCCGCGACTACACCCTTGAGCCGGCCGCGTCCGCTCCGGAGACGGCCGAGCACAAAGCGGAGCGGATGCGCGACGCCGCGGGAAACGTCTCCGACAGAGTGCAGGCGGTCATCTACGCTTCGCAGTTGACCGCCTACACTCTGTATCCGGCTGCCTGCACTCCGTACTCTGTCGGCTAGAGAGTGTAGGCGCCTGCCTACACTCCGAACTGTGTCGGCCAGAGAGTGCAGGCAATCGCCTACACTCTCTACTCGGCCGGGTACGGAGTGCAGGCGGCCGGATACACTCTGTACCCGGTGAGCTACAAGACGAAGCGGCCCGGCTCCGCTCTGTATCCGTGTCGATACAGAGCGGAGCCGGGCCGCGACTGCGTTGAGTCAGCCTGCTCCCGACGTTTCAGGCGCTCGCGCCTTCGGCGGCGACGCGCTCCCACTCTTCGTAGAGTTCGCGCAGGCGCGCTTCGGCCTGCTGATAGTCTTCGTTAAGGCGCGCGAGGCGTTTGGGGTCGCGCGCGGCCCCGGGCGTCGCCATCTCCTCGCCGAGCGCGGCCACGCGCTGCTCGGCCGCGGCGATGTCATCCTCGACGGCCTGCGGGTCGCGCGCGTTCCCCTTCTTCTTCTTCGTATCTTTCCCGCCGCCCTGCTTCGACTGAGACTGCGACGCCCGCGGCTCTTCGACTGCGCGCCGGGGCGGCCTCGACAGACTTCGCCACGGCCGCCTTCGCGGCTGCCTCCGACGCGCGTCGCGCGGCCTTCCAGTCGTGGTACTCGGTGTAGTCGCCGTCGTAGTGCTCGGCCCCGCCCTCGCCGTCGAGCGCGAGGATCTGCGTGGCGACGCGGTCGAGGAAGTAGCGGTCGTGGCTGATGGTGATGATGGTGCCGTCGTACGCGTCGAGCGCCTCTTCCAGAGCCTCGCGCGAAGGGATGTCGAGGTGG
Organism: uncultured Acidobacteriota bacterium; assembly: GCA_963726735.1. Taxonomy (GTDB): domain Bacteria; phylum Acidobacteriota; class Blastocatellia; order Pyrinomonadales; family Pyrinomonadaceae; genus QHXN01. The sequence goes on along the minus strand of CAVSDM010000007.1, from coordinate 2,022,955 downwards.
TTGGTCGGCTCGTCCAGCACGAGCACGTTGACGTTCGAGTAGATGAGTTTCGCCAGCGCGAACCTCCCCTTCTCGCCGCCCGAGAGGTCGCGGACGTGCTTGTAAACGTCGTCGCCCGTGAAGAGGAAGCGCGCGAGGAAGCCGCGCAGCTCGCCCGCGGTCGCCGAAGCGGGCGCGACCCGCCGCAGCTCCATGATGATCTCGTTGCGGTCGTCGAGGTCGTCGAGCTGCTGCGCGTAGTAGCCGACGTTGGCGTTCGTGCCCAGCCGAATCTCGCCCGCGAGCTGCGGGAGTTTCCCGAGCACGGTCTTGATGAACGTCGTCTTGCCCGACCCGTTCGGCCCGATGACGCCGAGGCATTCGCCGCGCTTGAGGACGAAGTTGATGTCCGAGGCGAGCAGATTTCCGGGGTAGCCGACCGCGGCCTCGGCCACGGTCAGAACGTACGCGCCGGCGCGCTCGACCTTCTTCATCTGGAAGTTGCCCTGCGACTGGTCGGGGCGGACGGCCTCGACGCGTTCGAGCTTTTGAAGCATCGTGCGGCGCGACTTGGCCTGCTTGGTCTTCTGGCCGGCGAGGTTGCGGCGGATGAACTCCTCGGTCTTGGCGATGAGGTGCTGCTGGTTCTCGTACGCGCGCAGTTGTATCTCGCGCCGCTCCTCGCGCTCGACGAGGAAGGCCGAGTAGTTGCCCGTGTAGCTGACGGCCTTCCCCAACTCCACCTCGACGATGCGCGTGCAGGCGCGGTCGAGGAAGTAGCGGTCGTGGCTGATGATGACGTAGGCCGACTTGTACGCGGCGAGGAACTCTTCGAGCCACTCGACCGCGGCCACGTCCAGGTGGTTCGTCGGCTCGTCGAGCAGCAGCACGTCGGGCTCGGCGAGCAGCAGGCGCGCGAGCCCGAGACGGTTCTTCTGCCCGCCCGAAAGAATCTCGCACGGCGTCGCCCACGTCTCGCGCTCGAACCCGAGACCCTGAAGGATCGCCTCGGCGCGGCGCCGCGTACTCGAAGCCGCCCTGCCGCTCGAACTCGTGCTGAAGATGGCTGTAGCGTTCGAGCACCGCGTCGAGGTCTTCCGACGCCTCGGCCATGCGGTGTTCCAGCTCGTGCATCTCGTGCTCGATTGATTGGAGCTGGCCGAAGGCGGCGAGCGCGGCCTCGTGGACGGTCGTGCCCGGCTCGAAGTCTACGTGCTGTTCGAGCAGCCCGAGCTTGACGCCGCGCGCGCGCACCACGTCGCCGCGGTCGGGCGACTCCTCGCCGGTGACGAGCCGGAAGAGCGTCGTCTTGCCCGCGCCGTTGCGCCCCACGAGCCCCACGTGCTCGCCCGGGTTGACCTGCAACGAGGCGCCGCGCAGAACGTCCTGCGCGCCGTATGACTTGTAAACGTCCGTGAGTCGGAAAAGCATAAAGACTGACCGCGCTCTCACGCGACTGAAGCGGGCGTCGGCACGCTCGGCGTTTGAGCGCCCACGCCCGCTTCAGTTGTACCGCACTCGCGCCGCCCGAAAGTGGCGCCTTTGACTTACCGCTTCGGCGAGGCCGCCGGCGTCGCCGCCGCCTTGGGCGCGGCCGCCGGGCTCGCCGCGGGCGTCGCGGAAGCCGCCGGGGTCGCCGTCGCTGCGGGCGTCGCGCTGCGCCGCGCCGCGGCGCGGCGTCGCGCTCGGCGTGCGCCGGCTGGTTGCCGCCGAGCATGTTCGGGTCCTTCAGCATGTCGTTGGCCAGGTGGTTGACCACCTTCGCCTCGCTCATCGCGCTGCGGATGAGCGCGCTCGCCGAGGAGCGTCTGCCGCGTCTCGGTGAGACCCTGTCCTGAATCTGCTCCTTACGCCGGTCTTCGAGGCGTCAGCGGCTTGGTCTCAAGCTGCCGGTTCGTCAGCTTGAAGATGACCCAGCGGCCGTCCGGGAAGTGGATCGGCTCGGTGATGTCGCCGACCCTCATCGTGTTGAAGAGCCGGCCGACCAGCTCCGGCGGGAAGCCGTTCCGCCTCATCGCGTCCTCGTTGGCGAAGCCGATGTCGCCGCCGCGCACGAGGCTCTGGTCTTCGCTGTCTGGCGCGCGCGACGGTCGCGAAGTCGGCGCCGGTCTTGAGCTGTGCATAGAGGCTGTCGATCTTGGCCTTCGCCTCGGCCTCGCTCTTCGCGTCGTTCGGGAAGACGCCGCCGCTGTCGCTCGGGTCGGCCACGATGTCGGAGAGGCCGACGCCGCGCGGGTTGACGAAGCGGCTCTGGTTCTTGTTGAAGAAGTCGGTGATCTCCTGCTCGCGGACGGTGATCTGGCCGAAGAGTTTCTCCTGAAGCTTCTTGGCGGCGAGGTCCTTGCGCGCCTCCTCGCGGAGCTTCTCGCTCGGTGAGCTTGTTCTGCTCCATGAACTTCTGCCAGTCCTCGGCCGTCACCTGGCTGCGCTGCGCGTTGATGGCCGTGGTGATCTCGTCCTCGGTCGGGACGGCCTTCTCGTTCTCGGCCTTCTGGACGACCGCCTCGCGCTGGATGAGGGTGTCGAGCGCCTGGAGGCGCGCGGCCGCCATGTCGGGCGTCGAAAGCTGCTGGCCCTGCAACTGCTGGGTGACGATGCGGTCCACGTCGGCGAGCGTGATCTCCTTGCCGTTGACGGTGGCGGCCACGTCCTTGCCGCCGGTCGGGCTCTTGCCGCCGCACGCGGCGAGGCCCAGGGCGAAGGCGGCGAACAGGGCGAGGGTTGCGAACTGTCTGAAGACTCTGTGCACTGTGTCTGAAGCTCCTTAAACTTACTCTCCGTAAGATGCCGTATCCGGGCGGCCCGGCCTTTGTCAACTTGACGCTCGGCGAGGCCGTTTGCTATAAATTTCCGTTTCCGACGTGCGCCGCCGACTCGACCGTGTGGCCGCAGGGCGACGGGCGCACGCTTTTTAATACCCGGAGGTTTTCAAAGTAATGGCTAAACGATGCGAAGTCTGCGGCAAGGGGCCGCAATTCGGAAACAACGTCTCGCACGCGAACAACCGCACGCGCCGCCGCTTCGACCCCAACCTTCAGTCCATCCGCGTCCAGCGCCCGCAGGGCGGCAACGTGCGGAAGAAGGTCTGCACGTCCTGCATCAAAGGCGGGCAAGGTCGCTAAGGCGGCCTGAGTTAAAACCCTTCACTTTTCAAGAGGCGGCGGGCGTTTCCCCATCGGGGCGGCGCCCCCGCTTTTCGTTTTACCCGCACGCGTGCGAGAGCCCCCGCTCTCATTCGCCCGCGAGCGCGATCACGTCGATCTCGACGCGAGCGTCGCGCGGCAGGCGCGCGGCCTGCACGGTCGAGCGCGCCGGCGGCTCCTCGGAGAAGAACTCCGCGTAGGTCTCGTTCATCGCCGCGAAGTCGTTCATGTCGGCCAGAAAGACGGTCGTCTTGACGACGCGCGCGAGGCTCGAACCGGCGGCCTCAAGCACCTTCGAGAGGTTGCGCAGGACCTGCGCGGTCTGCTCGCGGACGCCGCCCTCGACGAACTGCCCCGTCGCGGGGTCAATCGGAATCTGCCCCGACGCGTAGACGAACCCGCCCGCCACGACCGCCTGTGAATAAGGCCCGATGGCCCCCGGCGCCCCCTCGGTTTTGACGATGCGTCTCTCTGTCACGAAAGCCCCTTACCGCAAGTATGCGAACAAATTGCAGATTCTAACAGACGCCTTCCCCGGACGGCAAACGGAGAAGCCGGCGGCCTCTCCTACACCGCGCCGTGGAGACGTTCAACGTCGAGGACGCCGGGCACTTTGCGGATGGAGGAGATGACCTTGTCGAGGTGTTTGAGGTCGAAGACCTCGACCGTGACCTCGATGCGGCCGCGGTCGTCGGGGGCGACCGCGGCGTTCGAGGCGCGGATGTTGGTCTTGATGTCCTTGATGGCGTTCGTCACGTCGGCGATCATGCCCGTCCGGTTCTCGGTAATGGCGAGGAGTTTGACGGCGTAGGCGGCCTCGCCCGCGCCCGCGTCGGCCCACTCGACCTCGACGACGCGCTCGGGGTTGACCATCAACTGCTGGACGTTCGTGCAGCGCCTGGCGTGGACGGCGACGCCCTTGCCGCGCGTGATGTAGCCGACGATCTCCTCGCCGCGGACGGGGTTGCAGCAGCGCGCCCGCGTCACCAGCAGGTCGTCCACGCCGCGCACGACGATGGAGTCCTCGCCGAGGCGGATGAACTTCTTGACGGCCTGCACGCCGGCCGTCAGGCGGCCGCGCAGCGGCGACTCCTTGCGCTGCTCAAGCTCGGCGAACTTCTCCGGCCCGAGGTACTTGGCGATGACGTTGCGCGGCACGGTCTTCCCGTAGCCCGACGGCCGCCATCAGGTCGTCCACGCGCCCGTAGCCGTACTCGTTCGCGATGCGCTTCAAGGCGCCGTCCGAGTCGGCCAGAACCTTCTTCCCCGAGAGGCTGAAGCGCGCGGCCTCCTTCTCGAAGAGCTTCCGGCCCAGCTCGATGGATCTCGGCCCGCTGCTGCTCGGCGACGGCGTGGCGGACGCGGTTGCGCGCGCGCGAGGTCTTGACGAAGTTGAGCCAGTCGCGCGAGGGCTTCGCGTTGGGCGAGGTGAGAATCTCGACCACGTCGCCGTTCTGGATGGCGGTGCGCAGCGGCACCATCCGGCCGTTGATGCGCGCGCCCGAGCAGGTGTTGCCGACATCGGTGTGGATCATGAAGGCGAAGTCGATGGGCGTGGCGCCGCGCGGGAGCTGGATGACCTTGCCCATCGGCGTGAAGGCGTACACGTCCTTCGGGTAGAGGTCGAGCTTCAGGGACTCGAGGAAGTCGCGCGAGTCCTTCACCTCCTGCGACCACTCGACGAGCGAGCGCAGCCACTGGAACGCCTCGTCGTCGTCGTGCGCGCCGCGCCTGCCCTCCTTGTACTTCCAGTGCGCGGCGACGCCCTCCTCGGCGACGCGGTGCATCTCCTCGGTGCGAATCTGTATCTCGAAGGGCTGCCCCTTGGCGCCCATGACCGAGGTGTGGAGCGAGCGGTAGAGGTTGTCGCGCGGCGTGGCGATCCAGTCCTTGAAGCGGCCCGGGATGGGCTGCCAGAGGGTGTGGACGACGCCGAGCGCGCCGTAGCAGTGGCGCGACTCGTCGGGCGTGATGACGCGCGCGGCGATGAGGTCGTAGACCTGGTCGAGTTCGATCTTCTGCCGCTTGAGCTTCTTCCAGATGGAGAAGAGCCGCTTGACGCGCCCCTCGACGGAGATGAAGGGCACGCCCGCCTCGCGCATCTTCTCCTCGATGCGCGCGGTCACTTCGACGGAGGAACGCCTCGTGCTCGGGGCGGCGGCGCTCCAACTGCTCGGCCAGCTCCTTGTACTCTTCGGGGTGGAGGTGTTTGAAGGCGAGGTCTTCCAGTTCGCTCGCGCAGGCGCCCCATGCCGAGGCGGTGCGCGATGGGCGCGAAGATGTCGAGGGTCTCCTGCGCGATGCGGCGGCGCTTCTCCGGCTTGAGGTGCTGGAGCGTGCGCATGTTGTGGAGGCGGTCGGCCAGCTTGACGAGGACGACGCGCACGTCGTCCACCATCGCCAGCAGCATCTTGCGGACGTTCTCGGCCTGCTGCTCCTCGCGCGACTGGTTGCTGATGTGCGCGAGCTTGGTGAGCCCGTCCACGAGGTGCGCGATCTCCTCGCCGAAGGAGGCGCGGATGACCTCGGGCTCGACGAGCGTGTCCTCGACCACGTCGTGCAGGAGCCCCGTGGCGACCGAGACCTCGTCGAGGCGCATGTCGGCGAGGATGTTGGCGACTTCCAGCGGGTGCACGAGGTAGGGCTCGCCGGAGGCGCGCGTCTGCCCCTTGTGGTGCAGCGCGGAGAAGAAGTAGGCCCGCCGCAGCATCGTCCAGGTCGGCCTGCGGGTGGTTCTGCCCGACCTTCTCGAGAATCTCCTCGATGCGAATCATAAGATAAGCTGTGAGCTATCAGGCCTTTAGCTTTTAGCCTTCGTTCGATGTACGAGACAGCACTTTTCTTTGCCGGGCGTGCGGCGCCGGCTCACGAGCTAAAAGCCAACAGCCGACAGCTAACGGCTATTATAGAAACAGGTGATGCCCGACGTGAAGTCAGGCATCACCCGGAGGAAGAAGGGTTCGTGTCCGTGCGGCGGGCGCGGTGCCGCGCGCCGGCCGCGCCCCGGGGCCTTAGCTGGCCGGTGGCGTGGGCGACTTGGCGGCCTCCTCGGCCTCCTTGCGCTTGGTCGCCTCGGCGCCCAGCCGCTTCTGCGTCGTCGAGCGCGGCGTCGTACTGCTTGTCGAAGTCGGCCTTGGCCGTGGCGTCGCCGGCCATCTCGGCGAGCTTGGACTTCTCGCGCAGGAGATTGGCCTTGTAAGACCAGGCGTTCGGGTTGTTCGGGTCGAGCGAGGTGGCCTGCTCGGCGAGCTTCAAGCCCTCGGTCGTGCACTGCTGCGCCTTGTCGAAGTCGGCCTGGTTGGCCGGCTTGCTGTAGTGGATGAGAATCTTGTCGGGCTTGTTCTCGGTCGTCTTGTTCTCTTTCTGCTCGGTGATGTCGTAGGAGCACTGCCACTGCTTGCTCGCCAGGATGGTGAGCGCCTCGGCCTTCGCCGAGGGGGTCGGGCCGTTGCCGGCGCGCTGCGTTAGCAGTTGATTCACCTTCTCATCGTTCTTCATCTGCGTGTAGAGGAAGACGATGGCCTTGTAGGCGTCGTCGTTGGCGGCGTCGCGGTTCAGAATCTCCTGGTAGGCCGCGACCGCCCGCTCGCCGAGGGCGAGGTTCTCGGGCGTGGTGACGCCGGGCTTGAACTGCTGCTGGACGGCGCGGGCGACGAAGAGCGGCGCGTTCTTCTGCGAAGGGTCGAGCTCGTAGGCCTCGCGGAACTTCGCCTCCGCGTCCGGGAAGCGCCCGTCCTTGTAGGCGCGCGCGCCCTCGTTGAGCGCGTTCTTGGCGCGCACGCGGTTGACGAGCGTGCACCCGCCCGAGACGGCCACGAGCGCGACGAGCAGGGCCGCGATGCTTGTTCGAGAGAGTTTCATTGGATGATTGCTCCGGGCCATGGTCTGAAGCTCTTACTGGGTGAAGGGGGCCTACTCGCTCGGCGGTCACGCGCGAAGACGCCCCCGCCGCGCTCGCCCGCCGTAGGGCGGGCGGCGGCGGCAGCGTCCGTCGCGTGCCCCCGTTACTGCTCCAACGCCTCCGTCTGGAGGCCGACCGGGTTCGCCCCCGAGCCCTTGACGGTGTCGATGACCTTCACCACGTCGCCGTACTTGAAGGTCTCGGGCGCCTTGATGAAGACCGTCTTCTCGATGCGGTCGTCGGGCGACAGGTCGGCGCGCCCCTGGAAGCCTTCCTTCCAGACGCCCTGCTCCTTGCGCTTCTTGAACTCGGCCGCCAGCGCCGAGCCGACGTTGCCGGGGTCGTTGACCGACGCGTCGGTGACCTTGTTGCCGCCCATGATCAGCTCGACGCCGAGGTCCTTCTTGATGTTGACGATGAGCGTCAAAGGGCTCTGCTTGGCCGCGCGCGTTCAACTCCTCGCTGCGCTGCGGCACGAGGGTCTTGAAGCGCGCGGGCTTCAGAGGCGTGATGACCATGAAGATGATCAGCAGCACCAGCAGGATGTCGATGAGCGGCGTGACGTTGATGTTCGGGGCCGCGACCGCGCCGCCGCCGCCTGAACTCATACCCATAAGTTTGAACTCCTCCGTCGGGCCGCCGCGCGAAGGGGCGCCGGCCTCTTGACTCGCCGGCCCCTCTAGCGAGGCCGGGGCGCCGGGCGCCGGGGCGGGAGCGCCGCCCTTCCTCTTGTCGGCGACCAGGCCGATCTGGTCGATGCCGGCGTCGCGGATCAGGTTGATCGTCTCGACGACCGCGCCGTAGTTGGCGTTGATGTCGCTGCGGATGTAGACGATGCGCTCGGTGTCGACCTTGCCGGCCATCTTCGTGTCGATCTCGGTCTTGAGCGCGTCCTTGTCGATCTTCTTCTTGCCGAGGTAGATGTCGCCGTTCTCGGTGATGCGCGACCACGACCGAGCTCTCCTTGATGATGGCCGGGTCCTCGTCCGGGTTGTTCATGTCGCGCGGGAGCGCGACCGAAACGCCCTGCTGGAGGAAAGGCGTGATGACCATGAAGATGATCAGCAGCACCAGCATGATGTCCACCATCGGCGTGACGTTGATGTCGGAGGTGAATCCGCCGCCGCCACTGCCTGTTGACATGCTCATACTTTACTCTCCCCGCCGCGCCACGCAGGCGCGGGCCTCTCGACGGGTGCGCCGCGTGCGGCGCGCACCCCGGCCCGCCGAAGGGGCCGGGGTGCCGCGCCGGGACGCGCCCGTGACTAAACCGAAGACTCCCTACGACCTGATCTGCCGCGTGCGGTTCTTCAGGAAGTAGTCGATCAGCTCGGAGGCCGAGTTGTCCATCTCGATGATGAAGCCATCGACCTTGCCGGTGAAGTAGTTGAAGAGCCACACGGCGGGCACCGCCACGGCGAGACCGAGCGCGGTCGTGAGCAGCGCCTCGGCGATGCCGCCCGCGACGGCGCCGATACCGGCCGACTCGGCCGACTTCATGCCGGTGAACGCGTTGATGATGCCGAACACCGTGCCGAAGAGGCCCACGAACGGGGCGGTCGAGCCGATGGTGGCGAGGCCGGAGAGGCCGCGCTTGAACTCGGCCGACTTGATGGCGATGGCGCGCTGGAGGGCGCGCTTCGACGCCTCCACCTCGTCGCCCGAGATGTCGGTCGAAGCCTCGTGCGCGCGGAACTCCTGGAGGCCCGCGTTGACGACCATCGCGAGGTGCGACTTCTTGTGCTTGTCGCTGATGTTGATCGCCTCTTCGATGCGGTCGTTCTTGAGGGCCTGCGCGACGCGCGGGGCGAACTCGCGCGACTGCTTCTTGGCGGCCGAGTAGGTCAGGAAGCGCTCGACCATGATCGCGATGGAGTACATCGACATGATCAGCAGGATGACGATGACCGTCAGCGCCACCCACCCGAGGTTCTTCACCATCTCAGTCATGGTGAAGGCGCTCTGCAGGTCTTCACCGCCCTTGGCGGCCTCCTGGAACAGGAAGGCGAAGAAGCCGAGAGCCTTGCTCCCGAGAATGCTCAACAGAATAGTCACGGTAGAAATCCTCCAAAGGGTTTTCGTTTCTGATGGCGGGTGCGCTTCCCCGTTCGGAAGGGGCGCGAGCGACCCGCGGCCGGGCCGCCCGACAGAGAGTCCGGCCGGCCGGCAGCGGGTCCCGCCCCGCACCCCGTCTTACTGAAGCACGAAGTTATACGTGATGACGCCCGAGACCTTCACCGGCTGCCCCGAGAGCAGCGTCGGCGAGAACCTCGCGTTGCGCGCGGCCGCGACCGCCGCCTGCTGCAAGAGCGGGTGGCCCGAGACGGCCGAGGCCGAGACGACGCGCCCCGACTCATCGACCAGAATCTGCACGGTCACCGTCCCCGAGGCGCGCGCGGCCTTCGCGATGGGCGGGTAGGCGGGCTGCGGCTTCGAGATGGCCTTGCCGTTCAGCACGCCGCCCGACACGACCGTCTTCGGCTTGGGGGGCGGGGTGGGAGCCGGCGGAGGAGGCGGAGGAGGCTCGTCGCTCACCTCGACCTTCGGCGCGCCGCCCGTGCCGCCGCCGCCGCCGCCCGTGCCGCCGACCACGCCGACCGGGCCCGTGGGCACGGCGTTGACATCGCCAACGTCGCGGTCGCCGACCAGCACGTTGAGCGTCTTGTTGGTCGCGACGACCTTGGCCGTGGGCGGGGCGACCTCGTTGGTCTTGGTGACGGGCGCGATGACGGCCATGTCCTTGACCATCGCCACCTCGGGCGCGGCCTTGGCCGCGGGCTTGGGCTCTTCGGCGGCCTTCGGCGTGTCGTCCTGCGCCATCGGCACGGGGGCGACCAGCGTCAGCAGCTCCAGACTCGGGTCGGGAATCGCGTCGTTATACAGGTAGATGCTGAGGACGGCGACGCCCAGGAGTACTACCGCGTAGAGCACCATCGTGCCCAGGAAAAAGGAGCCCTTCCTCGCGAGGTCGTCTGTGTGCGAGCCGGACTCAACCAAGGTGTCGAACATCTCGTCTATCCTCCCTCTTCCGGTGCCAGGTGGATCAGGGTTTTCTTAGACTCATTTAATCACGCGCCTCTGTAAAGAGAGTTGTGATTCTAAGACGATTTTTCTCTCAAAAAGCGCCCGCCTGATTTAACCGCTTTTTTTGCCTAAGGGGAACGGGAATGGTCGTGCGTTTCGGGCCGCGCGCCAAGCGGCGGCCCCTCCTTCAACGCGACAACCAAACAGGGAATGAAACGGTCAGGCCGGCCCCCCGGACAGGAACGCGAGCGACCGAACGTCCGCCTCACACTGCCGGCGAGACGGGCGCGTTCTTAAAATATTCGATTGGCCAGCAACGCGCTCAGTCTATGTCGCAATCCGCGGCGAAGTCAAGCGCAAAATGGCCGAACCGTATCGCCCACGCCTCTTCACGGTCAGGTATTTAGACACCGGCCGGGCGCGCGGGTTCGCTTTAATTTAAAGACCCGCGCAAAATTTTACGCCCCCGGAAATCGAGAGGCCGGCGCGAGGTAGGTTGCGACTCTTCAGAGTCCCCTTCCCCCGGCCGGCCCCCTTGAATGTAAAACGAAACCCGCGTGTGTAAAAACGAAAATCGGTTATCTAGCGCGCGGCGGCGCTGGCCTTAGCGCCTGACGCGGGGCGCGTACGCTGGCCGCCGCCGCGGGTGCCCGCCGTGGGCGCCTGCGCGCGACCGGCTTCGAGCCGCTGCTGCCACCAGACCATGATCGGGCTGGCGATGGCGATGGTCGAGTAGACGCCGAAGACGACGCCGATGAAGAGCGCCAGCGAGAAGCTGCGCAGCACCGGCCCGCCGAAGAGCACGAGCGCCAGCACCGAGAGGAAGACCAGCCCCGAGGTGATGACCGTGCGCGACATCGTCTGGTTGACCGACTCGTTCGTCAGGTCGTAGAGGTTCGAGCGGCGGCGCAGGCGCAGGTTCTCGCGGACGCGGTCGAAGATGACGATGGTGTCGTTGACCGAGAAGCCGACGAGCGTCAGGAGCGCCGCGACGACCGTCAGGTTGACCTCGATCTGGAAGATCGAGAAGAGGGCGAGCGTGACCAGCACGTCGTGGAAGACGGCGATGACGGCGGCCGCGCCGTAGGTCCACTCGAAGCGGGAGGCGATGTAGAGCAGGATGCCGACGAGCGCCAGCAGCGTGACGGCGACCGCCTGGTTGCGCAGCGCCGCGCCCGCGACCGCGCCCACGGCCTCGGTGCCCGTAATCTTGAAGGCGTTGCCCTCGGCGGGGAAGGGCTGGCCGGCCTCGACCTGCGCGCCGCCCGTCAGGGTCTTCAAGCCTTCGGCCACCGTCTTGCGGCCGATGTCCACCTGCGTCTCGCCCTGCTGGGCGACCGTCTCGCTGGTCTCCATCTGCGGCAGGCGGATGAGCACTTCGCCCGGCTTGTTGGTCACGGGCTGAATGATGACATCGGAGACGCCCTTGGCGAGCAGCGCGTCGCGGATGGACTCGGCCGAGGGGCGCTCTTTGAACTCCGCGGTCACGACCGTGCCGCCCTTGAAGTCGATGCCGAGGTTGAACGCCTCGGTGCCGCCGGGCGTCAACTGCCGCACCAGCGCCGAGCCGAGCCCGCCCAGCATGATGACGACCGAGACGAGGATGAAGGCCTTGCGGTACTTCAGCCAATCGACGTTTACGTTTTGCAGTATCTGAAACATGGCAATTCGGTAAATGGCGAATGGTAAATAGTAAATGGTGAAAAGCAGTTCTATTTACTATTCACCATTTACCATTCACTCGCCTTTAGATGCTGAGCGTCTCGGCGCCGCCCTTGCCGGCGCGCGAGGCCCCACATGAAGATGGTGCGCGAGACGTAGACGGCCGTAAACAGGTTCGCGAGCAGCCCGAGCACGAGCGTGACGGCGAAGCCGCGGATGGGACCCGTCCCGAAGACGAAGAGGAACGCGCGACGAGACGATGGTCGTCACGTGCGTGTCGATGATCGTCACGAAGGCGCGGTCGAAGCCCACGTCGATGGCCGAGGCGACGGTCTTGCCCGTCTGCAACTCCTCGCGGATGCGCTCGAAGATGAGCACGTTCGAGTCCACGGCCATGCCGATGCCGAGGATGATGCCGGCGATGCCGGGCAGCGTCAGCGTCGCGTCGAAGACGATGAGCGCGGCGAGCGTCAGGATCGTGTTCAAAAGCAGCGCGACGACGGCGTTGATGCCCGACCAGCGGTAATAGATGACCATCGTCAGCACGATGAGCGCGAGCCCCGCGAGCGAGGCCGTCACGCCCGCGCGGATCGAGTCCGCGCCGAGGCTCGGGCCGACCGTGCGCTCTTCGAGGTAGACGATCTTGGCCGGCAGAGCGCCCGAACGGAGCGTGAGCGCGAGGTCGTTGGCCGAGTCCTTCGTGAAGTTGCCGGAAATCTGCCCCGTGTCGGTGATCTGCTGACTTGATGTAGGGCGCGGACTTCACGTGCGCCGTTCAGGACGACGGCCATGTAGGCGCCGACGTTGGCGGCCGTCCACGCGCCGAACTTCTGCGCGCCCGAGGGCTTCAGGGTGAAGTTAATCTGGTAGGCGTCGTCGCCGCCCGCCGGGTTGTTCGCGGACGGCGTCGGCGCTGCGCAACTCGCTGCCGTCGATGACGGCCGGCGACTCGACGACGACCCAGGCGGAGGGCTGGCCCGCCGGCTTCGGCGCGGCGCTTCCGGCGGCGGTCGGCTCGTCGCGCTCGTCGTAGGGGAGTACGCTGCCGGTTCGGGGGCACCGTGCCCGCCGAGCGAAGCCCTGGCGGCCTCCTCGGTCGGGTAGGTCTGGATGGGCGAGGGGTTGCCGGCGCCGACGACCTTCATCAGCTCAAGCCGCGACTCGCTCTTCGAACAGCTCCTTGATGCGCTCGGGGTCGTCGATGCCGGGCATCTGGAGGAGAATCTGGTGCGAGTTGGTCGAGCCGTGCGCCTGAATCGTGGGCTCGGTGACGCCGAGGGCGTTGATGCGCGTGTCGATGATCTTGAGCGCGTCCTCGGTGGCGCGGTTGCCCAGCGCGGTCTTGGCCGCGTCGGTCAACTCCCACGTGATGGTGCCGCCGCTCACCGAAGCGGACCACGCGGACGGGTCGAAGTCGTTGACGCGGCGCGGGAGTTGGTCGCGCATCTCGGAGATCTTCGACGCGTCGTTGGCGACGACGACGACGCGGTAGGTGTCGCCGTTGATCTCGGGGCGCACCTCCTTGATGTCGTAGCCGAGGTCGCGGGCCGCGGTCTGCACGCCGTTGTAGACGTTCTCGGTCACGCGGCGCAGGTAGTCCTGCACCTGCACCTGCATGACGAGGTGCGAGCCGCCGCGGAGGTCGAGCCCGAGGTTGATGTTCTCGCGCAGGATGTTGTTGATGCCCGCCGCGGTCAAGTCGTTCCGCGTCGGCGTGTGCCGCGGCCAGAAGATCGCGGCCAGCGCGAGGAGCGTCACGATGGCGATGATGATGACCCGCTGTAGAAGATTCTTTTTCATGACTTCAGGTTTCAGCTCTCAGCATTCAGTCGGCTCCGCCTTAACTCAACACTGAGGACCGTTCACTTCTGGGTTGCCTCTTCCTCCCCCTGCATGCCGGAGACGGACGAGCGGGAGATTTCGAGGAGCGACTTGTCGGCGCTCATGACGAGCAGGGACTTCTCCTTGACCTGCTTGATGGTGGCGTAGATGCCGCCCGAGGTGATGACCTTGTCGCCCGGCTTCAACGTCGAGACCATGTCGGAGAGCGCCTTCTGGCGCTTGCGCTGCGGGACGATGATCAGGAAGTAGAAGACGCCGAAGATGAGCAGGAAGGGCATCAGCCCGCCCAGGAGGCCGCCCATGCTGCCGCCCTGGAAGATGAAAGCGAGATTGGTCATCGGAAGTTGAAAGGGTTCGTGTAACCTCAAATTTGGAATCCGTCACACCGCGGCCGGCGCGCGTGAGTCCGGCGGCCCCGTGGCTCCGGCCGAAGCGGATTTTTCAGGGGATACTGCGACGCCGGACGACCCGCGAGTCACCCGACGCCGGAGTTGATTCCCTCAAGAAACTCCCGCCGAAATCGCGTGAATTCGCCAGACCGGATAGCTTGCCTGACGCGCCGCATGGTGTCAAGGAAGAACGCAAGATTGTGGTGCGAGAGCAGCACCGCGCCGAGCATCTCGCCCGTCATATATAGATGACGCAGGTACGCACGCGTGTGCCTGCGGCAGACGGCGCACGCGCACCGCTCGTCGAGCGGGCGCGTGTCGGTCGTCCACGCCGCGTTCTTGATGTTGAGGCGCCCGCGCGAGGTGAACGCCTGACCGTTGCGACCGTTGCGCGTCGGGATGACGCAGTCGAACATGTCCACGCCGCGCGCGACGCACTCGACCAAATCCTCCGGCGTGCCGACGCCCATCAAATACCGCGGGCGGTCAGAAGGCATCAGCGGCGCGACGTGCTCGACCACTTCGTACATGACCGGCTTCTCCTCGCCGACGCTCAGGCCGCCGATGGCGTAGCCGTCGAAGCCGACCCCGACCGTCCGCTCTAAACTCTCGCGCCTCAAGTCGAGGTGAGTCGCGCCCTGCACGATGCCGAAGATGGCCTGTCGAACGTTCGCCGCTTCCCTGCCCGCGTCGGCGCCCGCGCGCTGCAACTCGTCGAAGCGTGCGCGCGAGCGTCGCGCCCAGCGCGCCGTCAGTTCAAGCGACGCGCGCGCGGCGTCGTGCGTCGCCTGGCCCGGCGGGCACTCGTCGAAGGCCATCACGATGTCGGAGCCGAGCGCGGCCTGCACCTCCATCGAGACCTCCGGCGAGAGGAAGCATTGTCGCCCGTCGATGTGAGAGCGGAACTCGACGCCCTCCTCCGACAGCCGCCGCATGTGGCTCAGGCTGAAGACCTGAAAGCCGCCCGAGTCCGTGAGCAGAGCGCGCCCCCAGCCGATGAAGCGGTGCAGCCCGCCCAGCTCCCGAATGACCTCCGGCCCCGGCCGCAGCCAGAGGTGGTACGTGTTCCCGAGGATGATGCGCGCGTCTAAATCTTCCGCCTCAAGCTCCTCGAACCGCACGCCCTTCACGCTGCCGAGTGTGCCGACGGGCATGAAGACCGGCGTCTCGATCGTCCCACGCCGCGTGCGCAGCACACCCGCGCGCGCCTCGCCCTCCCGCGCGAGGACTTCCCAACCGAGCGCTTCATCAGCCACGCGGGCGCTCTCCCAAGACAGATGTTGAATGCGTCATGAGGCGATTCTATCTCAAGGGACGATGGGCGTCAGGCGCTCTTCGGCGAGGCCGAGGACGAACTGCTCCCAGCGCTTTTGGAAGGCGTCCATGTCGGACTCGTTGAGGACTTTCTTCAGAGTGTCGAAGCCGGTGGGGTCGGCGGCGCGGTTGGCGTAGAAGTCGCGGTAGAAGCGCGCGAGCAGGCCGCGCTCTTGCAGGTAGAAGCAGAGGTAGCGCGCCTGCGCGTAGTTGGTCCCGCGTTCGTCGTCGTAGAAGGCGCGGCCGTCCATCGCGAGAAGTTTCCGGAACGAGTTCAACCCGCCGCGGCGGATGGCGCGCTGGAGGCCGGGCAGGCGCCAGTTGGTGTAGCCGACGATGTGGCCGCCGTCCTCGCCGCTCTGCTCGTAGAGCGAGCCCAAGCCCTCGTTGAGCCACGGCGGGCATTCGGGGAAGTTGGCCTCGACGAAGGGGTGGACGATCTCGTGGACGAGCGTGCCGCCGCCGGTCTCGATGTTCATCACGAGCGACTTGTGCGCGGGCGAGTAGTAGCCGTAGGGCGTCGAGGGCTTGCCGCCGAAGAGGCTCGTCGCGTGCTGGTTGTAGGAGGCCGAATCCTTGAAGAGCCAGATGTCTAAAATCTCTTTCGGGTCTTTTGTGAAGTAGTCACGCTTGAGCAGCGTGACCGCCCAGCGCACCGTGCCGCGCGCGTGCCCTTCGACCGCGCGGCGCCCGCCGTCGCCGACGACGACGAAGGGTTTCTCGACGACGACCTCGAACTCTTTCGTGGGAAGTTTTTTCTTAAGCTGCTCGACGTGCCGAGCGTAGTCGGCGTCCGTGAAGTCGGCGGGCGCGGCGGCGTTAACGTTGACGGCGGCGCGCGCGTTCGCGTTCCCGTTACGCGCGGTCTGGCCGGCGCCGCTCGAAGTCTGCGTGCAGCCCGCGGCGAGCGCGAGCGGAAGGATGAGAAGCACGTAGAACATGCTCCCGCTCATGCCTCCACCCCGGCCAGTTCTTCGAGCTTGATGACGGGCAGGCGCACGTTGAAGCGCGAGCCGCGGCCCACTTCGCTCTCGGCCTCGATCCGGCCGCCGTGCGCCTCGACCAGCTCTTTGACGAGCGAGAGGCCGATGCCGAGTCCGCCGTGGCGGCGCGTCGCCGTCGCGTCGGCCTGCCGGAAGCGCTCCCAGATGTGCGGCATGAAGTCGGCCGGGATGCCTTCGCCCGTGTCCTCCACTTCGACCTCGATGCAGCGCGTGCCCACGCCGCCGTCCCCTGCGGGCGGGCCTTCGACGAGCCGCGTGCGGACGCAGACGCGCCCGCCCTTCGGCGTGAACTTGATGGCGTTCGAGAGCAGGTTCCAGAGAATCTGCTGGACGCGCTGCGCGTCGGCGATGGTCGGCGGCAGCCCCGGCGAGAGTTCAAGGCGCAGTTCGAGCCCCCGCACGTTCACGGACTGGCGCACGGAGCGCTCGGCCACGCGCACCAGCTCGTTGAGGTCGAGCAGGTCGCGGTGCAGGCGCAGCACGCCGCGCTGTATGCGCGAGAGGTCGAGCAGGTCGTTGATGAGCTGCGTCAGCGACGTAGCCGAAGAGCTGATGGCGCGGATGCCGTCGGCGAGGTCGCCGTCGCCGTTGAGCAGCGCCTCCCTGTCCGAGAGCATCTCGACCCAGCCGTTAATCGCGGTCAACGGCGTGCGCAGTTCATGCGACAGCGTGGCGAGGAACTGGTCTTTGAGCCGGCCGGCCTCGCGCAGCTCGCCGATGAGGCGCGCGTTCTCCAGCGTCGCGCCGACGTGCGTGGCGACGGCGACGAGGAGGTCCACGTCGTCCTCGCTCCAGTCGCGGCGGGCGCGCGTCTGGTGCGCCGCTGATCGAGCCGATGACGCGCCCCTGATGCATGACGGGGACGACGACCAGACTCTTCAGACGCATCCTCTCGATCACACGTTCGGCCCCGGCGGTGAGTGGGTGCGAGAGTGCGTCCGGAACGACGAGTGGGCGGCGCGTGGTGCGCAGGGTATAGGGGATGGGCGAGCGCGCGCGCACCTCGGGCCAGCCCGTGACGGGCTCGACGCCATCGGCGCACCACTCGCCGTAGAAGTCGTCGTGCTCGTCGTCGGCGAAGAGGACGGCGACGCAGCGGTCGAGGTCTAAGACTTCGCCGACGCGCTCGATGACTTCGCGCACCTTCTCGTGCGGCTCGGTGCCGTGCTGGAGCGAGAGGAGCAGGCGGTTGACGACGGCCTCGCGCTCGGCCTGCGCCTGGATGGTGGCGAAGAGGCGCGCGTTGACGACCGTCTCGGCCGCCTGCGAGGCGAGTATCTCCAACAGCCTCAAGTCACGCTCCGAGAACCCGCCCGCGCGGTTGGCGACGTAGATGAAGCCGATCAGCTCGCGCTTGATCTTTAAAGGCACGCTCAGCACCGAGCGCACGCCCCAGCGCTCGGCGAAGGCGCGGTTGAGGCGCGCGTCCGCGGTCGGGTCGTTGGAGACGAAAGCCTCGCCGGTCTGGTAGAGCGGCGCGTCGCGGTTCTCGCGTTCGAGCTTGAAGTGGAACTCTTCGACGAGACCGGCGGCCGTGTTGCAGCCCGGGGCTTCGGCGCGAACGAGGTTGGTGCGGCGGTCGTAGGTGGCGATGAGCCCCATGTCCGCCCCGACGAGCTTGCAGATGGCGCCGGCCAGTCGGCCCGACGTGACGTTGATGTCGGCGAGCGTCGAGAAGGTGCGCGTGATCTCGTAGAGGCCGCGCAGCTCCTCGTTGCGCTCCCAGCTCTCTTCGAGGAGCTGCGTCTTCTCGATGGCGATGGCGAGCGGCGCCGCGAGTCTTTCTAAAGCGAGGAGGTGTTGACGCCGGTAGGCCGCGCCCGCACGGCTCGTCAGGTTGAGGCTCCCGACCGCGCGCCGCATCGAGAAGAGCGGCACGCAGACGGCCGAGCGGAACCCCTCGCGCCGCAGGTCCGCGTAGGCGTTGAAGCGCGTCTCCTCACGCAGCTCGGGGATGGAGACCGTGCGCCGCTCAGTCAAAGCCAGTTCCGTAACGGAACCTTTGAGAGGCCCGCGCGCGCCGACCGCGAGCGAGCCCGCGCGCTCGCCCGTCAGCGCGAAGACGCGGAGGGTCTCGCCGTCCTCTTCGCACAGGGCGAGCGACGCGCGGTCGAAGGGGACGAGCGAGCGTATCTGTTCGCTCGCCAGCTCGAAGACCTCCTCGATGCTGCGGCCGGTGTTGACGGCGGCGACGATGCGGTTGACGGTCTCCAACTGCTGGTTCGCCTCGCCGAGGTACTCGACGAGCGCGCGCAGACGCTCCAGTTCGCGGTCGGGCGCTTCGCGCCCCCGTCGCCTCTGGCCGTCTGTTCGCTGTCATCAGACATGGGCGTGTCAGCCCTTCTTCTTGTGGCGCTCGACGATGCGGAGCGGGGTGGCGAAGAAGTCGAACTCCTCGCGCAGTCGGTTCTGGAGGAAGCGCTCGAACGAGAAGTGTATGCCGGGCCTGCCTCCCGCGGTGAAGATAAGGAAGGTGGGCGGGCGCGTGCTGACCTGCGTCATGTACTGGACGTGGAGGCGCGACTGACCGCCCTTCACGGGCGCGGGCACCGTCGGCGCGCGCCCCGAAGAGATGACGCGCTCGTAGAAGGCGTTGAGCTGCGAGGTCGGGACGCGCCGGTTGCGCGCCTCGTGCGCGCGCAGGGCGAGCGGGAGGAGGCGCTCGACGCGCTGCCCTTCGAGCGCCGAGATGGTCATCACCGGCGCCCATTCGAGGAACCTCATCTTGAAGCGCAGGTCGCGCTCGAAGACCGAGACGCTGTGGTTGTCCTTGTCGGGGACGGCGTCCCACTTGTTGACGGCGAGGATGATGGAGCAGCCCGCGTCGAGCGCGTAGCCGGCGATGTTGGCGTCGAGCGCCGTCACGCCCTCGACGGCGTCGACGACGACGACCGCCACGTCGGCCCGCTCCAGACTCCTGCGCGCCATCACGACCGAGAGCTTCTCGGCCATCTCCTCGGTCTTGCCCTTGCGCCGGATGCCCGCGGTGTCGATGAGACGGAAGGTGTGGCCGTCGGCTTCGAGAACGGTGTCTACGGCGTCGCGCGTCGTCCCCGCGACGGGCGAGACGATGACGCGCTCCTCGCCGATGAGCTTGTTGAGCAGCGAAGACTTCCCGACGTTCGGGCGGCCCACGATGGCGAGCCGCACCTCGCGCGCGCGCTCTGCGGCCTCCGCGTCTTCGTCCGGCGCTGCCTGCGCCGGGAACCTCTCGACCAGCGCGTCGAGCAGTTCGGCCACGCCGTCGCTGTTCTCGGCCGAGATGGGCAGCACGTCCTCGAAGCCGAAGCGGTGGAACTCGCCCGCGAGCGCTTCGAGCCGGGCGGCGTCAACCTTGTTGGCGGCGACGAGCACGCGTCTTCCCCGTCGAGCGCAGCAGACGCGCCAACTCTTCATCGAGCGGCGTCGCGCCCGCGCGCGCGTCCACGACCCAGAGGAGCACGACGGCCTCGTTGATGGCGAACTCGGCCTGTCGGAAAATGTTCGCGGGGATGACATTCGTCGTCGTCGGGCACGATGCCGCCCGTGTCCACGAGCGAGAAGCGGCGGCCCGCCCACTCCGACTCGCCGTAGATGCGGTCGCGCGTGATGCCCGGCTCGTCGCCGACGATGGAGCGGCGCTCGCCGACCAGCCGGTTGAAGAGCGTGGACTTCCCCACGTTCGGCCGCCCGACAATCGCCACCAGCGGCAGCGCCGCGCCCCCCGCCTCACTTCTCTGCTCGCTCGTCATCCTGAAATGAAGTTTATCGTGCGCCCGGCGCCGCAAGGGACTCTTCTCTTCCGGGATAAAACCTTGCGCCGCGGACGCGTTGGCGATAAGCTGCGCGGCGCCGATGCTCTCGCTGCAAACACCACGAAGGCTTCTGGAGAAGGCGCGCGCACGCTTCGCCCCTCAAGCGCCCGCCGCCGCCCCGCACATCGACCTCGGGCGGCGAGGCGAGCGCCTGGCCGCGGAGTACCTTCGCGCACGCGGCTACGAGCTGGTGGCCTCGAACTTCAGGACGAGCGTCGGCCGCAACCGCCGCGGCGCCGTCGTGCAGAACGAGATCGACCTCGTCGCCTACGACGGCCCCGTGCTCTGCTTCGTCGAGGTCAAGACGCGCCGCTCCGATTGGTTCGCCGCGCCCGAGGCCAACGTAGACCTGCGCAAGCAACGACAGGTCACGCGCGCCGCGCGAGCCTACCGACGCCTGCTCGGGCTACAGGGCGCGCCCCACCGCTACGACGTGGTCGCCGTCGTCCTCCCCGCGCCCGACGCCGACGGCCGCGAGCCCGCGCCCCGCGTCGAACTGCTCCGCAACTTCTGGACGGAGGACGAAATTCCGCAAGCGCCGCTGGTCAGAGTAACAAGCTCGAGCCTGACGTTTAAGTTATGATCACGCTCGCGCCTTCTCTCTGCCGATTGCTTACTACTTTCGTCTGCTATGATGCGCGCCTCCCCGCGGCCCGACCTTTCACGTCCGTAGTCTGTAAACAATGAACATCAGAAGAATTGTCATCCCCCTCGCACTCCTCTCCGTTCTGGGCCTCGCGGTCTGGTCTGGGCTCGCGCACGAAGGCGAGCACCACAGCCCCGGCGGGAACGGCCAGCCCGGCGACGCGCCGCTCACGGCGATGACGAACCTGCCGTGCGTGAACGGCATGGCCGGCACCTTCCCCTGCAACAAGGTTGACCTCGCGGCCCTCCTCCCCGTCGCGCGACATCGACGGGACGAACGCCGACGGCGTCATCGCCAACGACATCTGGGGCTGGACGGACCCGCAGACCGACAGGGAGTACGCGCTCGTCGGGCTCTCGAACGGCGTCGCCTTCGTGGACGTGACGAACCCGACGGCGCCCGTCCACCTCGGCAACCTCCCGACGCACGGCGACGACGCCGGCCGGACTCTGGCGCAGCGTCAAGGTCTACCGCAACCACCTCTACGTCGTCAGCGAGATCACCAACCACGGGATGCAGGTCTTCGACCTGACCCGGCTCCGCAACGTCACGTCGCCGCCCGTCAACCTTCTCCGAGACCGCGCACTACGACAACGTGAGCCGCACGCACACCATCGCCGTCAACGAGGAGACCGGCTACGCCTACCTCGCCGGGAGCCGCCCGCCCGCCGCCGCCCGGCGTCACCTGCCTCGGCGTCGACACCTGCGGCGGCCGGGGCCTGCACGTCGTTGACATACGCAACCCGGCCGCGCCCGCCTTCGCCGGCTGCGTGGACGAGGACGGCTACACGCACGAGACGCAGTGCGTCATCTACCGCGGCCCCGACGCGCAGCACCAGGGGCGCGAGGTCTGCTTCAGCGCCAACGAGGACACGCTCACCATCGTTGACGTGACGAACAAGGCGGCGCCTCATCAGCTCTCGCGCACGGCCTACGACGGGAGCACGGACGGGACCGGCCGCAACTACACGCATCAGGGCTGGCTGACTACCGACCACGCGCGTTTGCCTCTCAACGACGAGTTCGACGAGACGCACAAGCAGCTCGCGAACACGCGCACGCTTCGTCTGGAACGTCTCCGACCTCGACGCGCCCACCGTGCAGGGCATTTACCAGCGCGCGACCGCCGGCCATCGACCACAACCTCTACGTCCGCAGCCTCTACGCCTTCGAGTCGAACTACCGCAGCGGCGTCCGCGTCCTCGACGTGCGCAACGCCTCGACGGCGAACTTAAATGAAGTCGCCTTCTTCGACGTGTACCCGGTGGACGACGCGGCGCTCTTTAACGGGACGTGGGCCAACTATCCCTTCTTCGCCAGCGGCACCGTCATCGCGAGCGGCATCGAGCAGGGCCTGCTTCGTCCTGCGCCCGCAGATCGGGATGCCGGTGCGCATCGACTACGAGCCCTTCTACGTCCGCCAGCAGTACCGAGACTTCCTCGGCCGCGACCCCGACGAGGCCGGGCACGGCTTCTGGACGCAGGAGGTCGAGAAGTGCATGGGCGACGCCGCCTGCCGCGAGGTCAAGCGCATCAACGTCAGCGGCGGCCTTCTTCCTCTCCATCGAGTTTCAGGAGACGGGCTACTACGCCGTCCGCGTCCAGCGCGTCGCCTTCGGCCGGCGCTCGGACAACTCGGCGACGAGGATGACTTTCGACGAGTTGACCGCCGACCAGCGTTCCATCGGTCAGGGGGTCGTCGTCGGCCAGTCCGGGTCCGAGCAGTTGCTCGACGGCAACAAGGCGGCCTACGCCTCGCGGGTCGCGAACAGCACCGCCTTCAACGCGCGCTTCCCGCAGACGGACGCCGCGTCTTACGTGGGCGCGCTCTACGCTTCGGCGGGCTTCCCCCCGACGCCGGCCGAGCAGCAGGCCGCCGTCAACGCCTACAACGCGGCCCCGACCGTCGAGGCGGGTCGCGCGGCCGCGCTGCGCGTCGTGGCCGACTCGAACTCGGTGCGGGCCGCCGAGTTCAACGCGGCCTTCGTCCTCTTGCAGTACCACGGCTACCTCCGCCGCAACCCGGACGAAGTGGGCTACAACTTCTGGCTCACGAAGCTCAACGACTTCAACGGCAACTACGTCGGGGCGGAACTGGTCAAGGCGTTCATCACCTCGATTGAGTACCGGCAGAGGTTCGGACAGTAGCGTCGTAAAATAACCGCGGAGACAGGAGAGGCACAGCTAATTCGCTTTAGCTGTGCCTCTCGCTGTCTCCGCGGTTAACGCCTGATGCCCGACGCTTAAAGTCGGCGGCTCACCTCTCGGTCTCGGCGCCGGGCTTGCGCGGCGGGGCGTTCTTCACGTGCTTGTCGAACCAGTTGATCATCTCGTAGAGCGTGTGCTCGGTCGATTCGCGCGCGGCGTAGCCGTGCGCTTCGAGCGGGAGCGTGACGTAACGGACGGTCGCCCCGTGGCCGCGCAGCGCCTGGTACATGCGCTCGGACTGGATGGGGAAGGTGCCCGTGTTGTTGTCGGCCTCGCCGTGGATGAGCAGGATCGGCTCGTTGATCTTGTGCGCCATCATGAAGGGCGAGACCTTGATGTACATCTCGGGCGCCTCCCACAGCGTGCGCCGCTCGCTCTGGAAGCCGAAGGGCGTCAGCGTCCGGTTGTACGCGCCGCTGCGCGCGATGCCGGCGCGGAAGAGGTCGGAGTGCGCGAGCAGGTTCGCCGTCATGAACGCGCCGTAGGAGTGGCCGCCGACGCCCACGCGCTCGGGGTCGGTGACGCCCATCTCCGTCGCCTTGTCGATCGCGGCCTTCGCGCTCGCGACGATCTGCTCGACGTACGTGTTGTTGACCGTCTCGGGGTCGCCGACGACGGGCATCGTCGTGTTGTCGAGCACGGCGTAGCCGGCGAGCAGGAAGAAGAGGTGCGAAGGCCCCGTGATCGCCGTGTAACGCTGCGTCGAGCCCGTCACCTGCCCCGCGATCGACGGGTCGTTGAACTCTAAGGGGTAGGCCCAGACGACCGTCGGCAGCCGCGTCCCCTCCTTGTAGCCGGGCGGCAGGTAGAGCGTGAACGACAGCTCGACGCCGTCGGCGCGCTTGTACTTGACGAGCTGCTTCCTGATGTCGCGCAGTTGCGGCGTGGCGTCCGGGATGTTCGTGAGCGCCCGCAGGCCCGCGTCAACGGCCGCCCCGCCGTCGGGCGCGTTCGCGTCGAGCGTGCGCACGTAGTAGTTACCCGGCTCGATGGGACGCTCGCGCCGCGTGATGATCTGGCGCGCGTCGTCCGTGACGAGCGCGACGACCGTCTCGTAGCCTTCGCGTCGGAGCGGAAGAGCCGCTCGGCCTTGAGCGTCTGTAGGTTCAGGCGGTCGAGGAACGGGCGGTCGCCCTCGGGCGTCGCGCCGTTGCCGGTCAGGTAGATGAAGTCGCCCTGGCGCTCGATGACGCGGATGCCGCTCGGCAGCAGGCGCGTGACGGGCGTGCCCGGGTTGTTGTAGCGCTCGCTCGTGCTGTGGCTCCACACGACGCGCGGCGCCGCCGACGGGCTCTTCGAGTCGAGCAACTGCGTGCGCACCCAGCGCTTGTCGCGGTCGTAGTCGCGCACGAACATCAACTCGCCGCGCTCGTCCCACTCGATCCCCCTGAAGCGGTGCTCGGTCTTGAAGACTTCCGCCGGCTGCCCCGCGAACGGCGCTCTCAGTGAAAGTATGCGGTCGCGGTGCGAGACCTTCCTGCGCGGGTCGCCGCCGTCGAGCGCCTCGGCCCAGACGAGCGTGGCCGGCTCGGTCGGGTGCCACTGGTACGAGCGCGGCCCCTTCGGCACGCCCTCGATGGGCACCTCGTCGGCGAGCGGCAGGCTCGCCAGCTTGTGCTCGACCTTCGCGTCGCGGCCCCACACCTCGACCTCTTTGGGGAAGTCGTCGGCGGTGTGCAGGTACGAGTAGGGGCGGTGCAGACGCGCGACGAGGAGGTGCGCGCCGTCGGGCGAGGGCTCGGCCTTCTCGTAGACGGCCGGGCGCGCCGAGCGCAGTCGCCCTCCCCGACTCCGCGTCCACGAGCGCGAGTTGCGACGTGGCGTAGTAGTCGAAGAGGTCTTCGTCGTGCGGGTTCTTCAGAAGGTCTTGATAGGTGCGGACGGGGCCGGGGCGGCCTGAGCTTTCCTGAACGTTCGGGGCCTTCGGCACGGTCTCTTCGGCGGGCGGCGCGCCGCGCTTCGACGGCACGGTCTGCACCAGCAGAGTCTTGTTGTCCGGCATCCACTGGACGGGCGTGCCGTAGACGGCGTCCACCGCGACGCCCTTCAACTTCCACGCGCGCGCCGACGCGGGGTCGCCCGCCCACAGCTCGATGCCCGTCGGCGTCGTGTTGGTGAAGGCGAAGCGGCGGCCGTCGGCGCTCCACACGGGGAGCCCCGCCTGCGCGCCGGCCGGCAGCTCGACCTTGCGCTCCGAGCCGTCGGAGACCTTTTTGAGCGTCAGCGCGACGTAGGAGGGCGCGCGGTGGCGCCCCGTCGTGTTCGGGTTGATGCGCAGCCCCGCGAGCCTCAGCATCGGCTGCGCCAGCTCCGAAATCGGCGGGTAGCGCACGCCCTGCGCGAGCAGCATGTACTCGCGCGTCGGGCTCAGCGCGCCCGTGGGCGGCACCGGCGCGTTGAGCACGTCGAGCACGGCCTGCGGCGGCTTCTGGTAGGTCTGCGCCGCGGTGGCGCCGGCCGCCGCCAGCAACGCGCAGAGCGCGGCCAGCGCGGCCAGCGCGCCTGACGGAGTTCGACGGTCGATGAGTTTGAAAGCCATGGCTTCGGGTCTCCTCCGCAGAGGTCTGTCCGCACGGTTTGTGTTTGGAGGTTGGCGCCGGCGGGTGACCGGCGCGAGAGAGTTTCCGCCATCCCCCCGCGCGTGTCAAATGACAGGCTCCGTCACCCCCGTAAAAGAGCCCATTTGTGGGGCCGCTTGACAATGGCGTTTGAATCAGTAGAATTTCAAACGCTCACGCGGGAGTAACTCAGCGGTAGAGTGCGACCTTGCCAAGGTCGAAGTCGCGGGTTCAAATCCCGTCTCCCGCTTCGGAACCGATGAATGCGGAATGATGAATGACGAGTTCCGTCTCATTCATCATTCCGCATTCATCATTCAGCACTGCATTCCGGCGGCGTAGCCAAGTGGTAAGGCAGAGGTCTGCAAAACCTTTATTCGTCGGTTCGATTCCGACCGCCGCCTTCTTAAACTCAATAACTTAGCGACAATTCAGAATCCTCACCAAAGGGGGTGTGCTCGGATGCATGGCCTATTCTTTCTATAACCTCGTGTCGAAATAAACGATTTAAGCCGCCTTGCAACATTTGTGGCCCCCGTTAACCGTTCTTTGCTGCAAAACCTGTTGCATTCTAAGCCGCGCGGGTTTACTCTCCCGCCTGTGGGCGTCACCTCCGCATTCCGCCGCTCATAAGACACACTAATCCTTAGCCGCCACTAAGGCAGCCTGTTTAGACTGAACTGATACGGGCTTAGAGCAGAACCGCGAGCAGTTCCAGCGCGATCTGCGTCAGGCTCTCCGACACGCCGGGCGTGTGCATCTCGCCGTTAAGCGTCACGCCCTCCACTGGCTCTTGTGTGGCGGTCGCCGAGGCCGGCGTCGGTTGCGGCTCAGGTGCGGGAGGGATGTGAATTATCCCGGCCCACGCGGGGCAGCTAAGGGCGAGCACCAGGGCAGCCGTCGCTAAGGTCTTACGCATCGTTATTTCTCTCTTTCTTTTATGAGTGGTCGAAAGGTTCAGCCGTCCATCCCGCGTGGGTGTGACGGTTTTTTCGTAAAAGTCGAAAGCTCGACTA
This sequence comes from uncultured Acidobacteriota bacterium, assembly GCA_963726735.1. GTDB lineage: Bacteria > Acidobacteriota > Blastocatellia > Pyrinomonadales > Pyrinomonadaceae > QHXN01. Next base: position 1,996,475 of record CAVSDM010000007.1, on the reverse strand, counting down.
TTACAGGAAGGACTTGCCTCACATGAATTTAGCAGATGAGCGTCTGCGGGAACTAGATAACCCGACCCTTACCGCAGACGAACGGGCTACGCTCCGCGCCCGGGTGACGGCAGACCTCATTCACAAGGGCCGATATGAAGTCGCGCGTGAGGCTTTAAGCGAATTGTGGCGGGGAGTGGGCGAGCGCCCGAACATCGAAGGGCTAGGAGAGAGGGCCGCGGCCGAAGTGCTGTTACAGGCGGGCGTATTGTCGGGCTGGCTCGGTAAGATGAAGGGGTCGCAGGATGCGGCGAAAGACCTTATCAGTGAAAGTGCCGCACTCTTTGAGAAGCTAGGGGAGGCAAAAAGGGCCGCGGACGCGCGCGCGGACTTGTCGATTTGTTACTGGCGGGAGGGCGCGTACGCGGAGGCCCACGCCGTGCTGGAAAGCACCGCCGCGCTCATCGAAGAGAACGCGCCGCTGAAGGCGAAGACCGTCCTATGTTTCGCCGTGGTCGAGTCTTCGGCTGGCCGGTACAGTGACGCACTCCACCTGCTGACCGAATCCGCCCCCCTCTACGGGGAGGGTGTGAGTCACCGTCTGCGCGGAATCTTCCACCACGAACTAGCCATCGCCTTATACTTCTTGGGGAAGGCGGAGCGGCGCGCCGACTACACGGACAGGGCCATCCTCGAATACACGGCGGCCGTCTACCATGCCGAGCAGGCCGGGCACGAGCAGTTCGCCGCGTCCGTCGAAAACAACCTCGCACTCCTGCTCTACAAGCTGGGCCGCTACCGGGATGCGCACGAACATCTGGACAGGGCGCAGACCGCCCTGACGAGACTTAAAGACACGGTCACGCTGGCGCAGGTGGACGAGACGCGGGCGCGGGTCTTGGTTGCCGAGCGCAGGTATAGGGACGCAGACCGCACGCTGGCGGGCGCGCTCAAGACCTTAGAACAGGGCGACGAGTCGGCCCTTCTGGCGGACGCCCTGACCGTGCAGGGCGTCATCTGGGGGCGTCTGTGGGCCTTCGACGCCTCTATCAGCGTCCTGCGTCGGGCAGCGGAAGTGGCGGAATCGGTCGGGGCGATGGCGAGCGCCGGGCAAGCCCTGCTCACCCTCATCGAAGAGCACGGGGCGACAAGGCGACTGCCACCGGCCGAAGTCTACGAGGTTTACCAGAGGGCGGAGAGGCTTCTGAAGGACTCTCAGGACGCTGAAGACAAGGAGAGGCTTCTTGCGTGCGCCCGCGTCGTCATGCGCAGGCTCTCCGACACGCCCTTTACTGAAAAGAATTTCAGTCTATTCGGGGCGGTTCACGATTTCGAGGCTAAGCTAATCGGGCAGGCTTTAGACGAGTCGGGCGGGAGCGTGACGAAGGCGGCAAAGTTGCTCGGCCTCACTCACCAGACACTCATCTCTATACTCGGCAAACGGCACAAGACGCTCGCGGGGAAGCGGAAGGCCCCGCAGAAGAGATTGAAAAGTATTATGAAAAAGCCGGAAGAATAAGTTACCAAAAATTAAAACGCCCAAATGAACGCACATCTTTCGCTTCCCCTGTTGGCCCTGCGCGGAGTTTAACGCGTCGTGCTAGAATTGTTCTGCGTATGTTGCTCTTTAGAAGGATGTGGCGAAAGGAATGAGGTAATGGCGGGGTCAAAGAAGAGTTCATCAAGGCGCGAGGCGACGAGTAAGCGCGCCTCAACCAACGGCGCGAAAGCGCCAGCTAAGACAATTGACACCGGCCGCCGGTACACGAAGAAAGAGCTGAAGCAGATGCCACTCGAGGACTTAGCCCTGCTGGCCTTCCGCATGACCTATGACCGCGTTCACGGCAAGCGCAAAGTGCGCGACCACGACTAACACACAATGGCGCACCCGCGATACCTGTTCGACACCAACATCGTTACCGCCCACCGCCTTGCGACACTCGACAAGAAGTTTCAGATGTCTGCGGTCGTGCTGTCGGAATTGATGACGGCCACCGAGCCGGAAGAGTACGAAGTTTATAAAGCGTTGTGGCTCGGCGGCGAGCGTGACGGGCGGTTGATTGTGCCAACGGCGGAGGATTGGCTTCCGGCGGCGCGCATCCTCCACCTGCTCGCACAGGATCGGAAAAAGAAGGCGAAGGGTAAATCTCCGCGCCGCACGCCGACGGCAAAGCAAGAGCTGGTAATGGACGTGCTGATCGCCGTCAGCGCCGCGCGTGAGGGCGTGACGGTCGTGACGGACGATAGTGACTTTGCGGCGATTCGGTACTACCACAAGAAACTGAAGATCAAGAGCGGCGACGAGTTCTTTCAATAATCCCGAAGGTTCACACTCGAACATGGCATTCACTCTTCAAGACATCATCCAGAACTCCGACTATTCACTCAAAATTTTCACGCCAGAAGAACAGACCGCGCTCAAGATTCACGAAAAGCGCGGCAAGCCTTACCTGTATGATTTCACCAACAACAAAGAGCGTCCGGCGAAGCCTGAAGAGATCGTGCGGCAGTTGTTTCTTTACAGACTGATCAATACTTATCGTTATCCGGCGTCGCGTATCTCTGTCGAAAAGGGCGTGCAGTTCGGTGCGACGATCCATGAGAAGCGCGCGGATATTGTCATTCACGATAAGGATGACGAGACGGCAGCTTACATCATCGTCGAAGTCAAAAAGCCAAAGCGCAAGGATGGATTAGAACAACTTAAATCCTATTGCAACGCGGAGGGCGCACCGATTGCGGTCTGGACGAATGGCGGCGAAGAAGTCATCTTGCGCCGCACCGACCCCAACCTTTATGAGAATCTTTCCGGCATCCCGCGTGCCGATCAAACACTCGCCGAGATTATTAACGAGCGCGTCACGATTGAAGAACTCACAGCTCGCAACAAACTCGTCACTGAAAAGTGGACGCTGAAAAAGATCATTCTCGACCTCGAAAATTTAGTGCTGGCAAATGCCGGTGTGGATGCTTTCGAGGAAGTCTTTAAGCTCATCTACGCCAAGCTGTATGACGAGGCGCAAGCCAAACGACGCAAGGGCCGCTACGTCGAATTTCGAGCGTCCGGCGAGACTCATTCCGAACTTTACGAGAAGATTAATAACCTGTTCGAGGAAGCCAAGCGGCGCTGGCAGGGCGTGTTTCTTGAAGGCGAAAGAATTGACTTAAGCCCGGATGCGCTCGCCGTCTGCGTCTCGTTTCTGCAAGACATCAAGCTATTCAATTCCAACTTACAGATTATTGACGAAGCTTTCGAGTATCTGTCAACGCAGGTCGCTAAAGGCGCGAAGGGGCAGTATTTCACGCCGCGTTACGTGATTGACATGTGCGTACGGATGCTCAATCCGAAAGGCGACGAGTACATGATTGACACGGCGGCGGGCAGTTGCGGCTTCACATTCCATACGATCTTTCACGTCTGGGGCGGTGAGTTGACATCGGACAGCCCGACGCGCGAGCAAGCCGAGTACGCGGGTGAATATGTATACGGACTGGACTTCGACACACGCAGCGTAAAGATTGGCAAAGCCTTGAACCTCATCGCGGGCGATGGCAGAACGAACATCCATCGTGTCAACACGCTCGCGCCATTTCAGTGGAGCGAAGATGCCCGCGTCGGTCTCAAGCCGCGCCTGCGCCGCTTTCCGAAACCCGCCGACACGCAGAAGAATGCGAAGACCTTCCGCGAGTTTGACTTTGACATCGTGATGACTAACCCACCGTTCGCCGGCGATGTTTCCGATTCCCGCATCCTGCATCAATACGAACTTGCCAAACAATGGAAAGGGATTGACCTTGAGGCACTAGAAGACGAAGCTGAGCGCGAGCGTTACGCCGACAATCGTTTTCGTCATGCCTTCAAGGAAAGCGGTAAGTGGTCGCAGAACCAAAGCCGCGATCTGCTCTTTGTCGAGCGCAACTTGCAGTTCTTGAAGCCCGGCGGGCGTATGGCAATTGTGTTGCCTCAAGGTCGCTTCAACAACGTTAGCGATGCGCGCCTACGCCATTTCATCTCCGAACACGCGCGCATCCTCGCCGTCGTCGGCTTACACGGCAACACATTCAAGCCGCACACTGGCACGAAAACGAGTGTTTTGTTTGTGCAGAAGTGGAACGATGACCGGAAGGCGGGCGCTCTCTGTCCGAAGGTTGATGATTACCCGATCTTCTTTGCGACGAGCGAACACGGCGGGAAGGATAATTCCGGCGAATACATCTATGTCAAAAATATTGACACCGGCGAGAAGCTGCACGATCTGTTCAATCACGAAATCTTTGACCAAGACCTGTTCGACGTGCGCGTTGTCTTGCAGCAGCAACTCAACAAACTGCGCGAACGTTATAAAGATAATTCCGTCCTCGTCAAGAAGTACGAAGACGATTACACCGAACTCCTGAAGCATCTGCCGCAGCGTCCGACTATCGCTGAAGCCTTCATCGAATTTGCCAAACGTCACAACTTCTCGTTCTGGCAGGAGGATGCGGACTAATGGCTGTTTGGAATGAGGTAAGCATCAGGCATTTACCGTTTTTGCGGTTCGACCCGGAGTATTACCAACCACACTATCTCAAAGCGATAGAGCAACTAAAAGCTTTTAATGCTATTCCTATTGGAAGATTTGCGGACGTAACGGATGGCATTCATGGTTCGCCTGAATGGGTAGATGATGGTGGCGTGCGTTATTTATCCGCAAAGTCTGTCAAAGATAACTATTTCGTTTTGGCTAATGCAGGACAAATCAGCCAAGAACAAGACACCGCTAATCCACGCACACGCGCCCGAATCAACGATGTACTGATAACAACTGTTGGCACGATTGGCAATGCAGCAGTTGTATATGATGAGGTATTGCCTGCCAACATGGACAGGCATCTAGGCATCATTCGTATTCGACCAGATAGAACCGATATTGACCCTTACTACCTCTCAACATTTCTAAATTGCAGATTTGGGCGTCTTCAAAGTCTCCGCGAAGCTACCGGCAATGTTCAGTTGAATTTGTTCATCGAAAAGATAAATACCTTACTTGTTCCGCTCGGCGAGCAATGTAAAGCAATTGGCGAAACGTCACGCGCTGCTTATGCGAAGCGCAAAGATGCCGAACGAATCTACGCCGAAGCTGAAAATCTTCTACTCAACGAACTCGGACTCGACGCGCTCGACCTATCACACGACCTGACTTATGAGCGCAACTTTAGCGAAGTTGCGGCAGCAGGACGTTACGATGCTCGATACTTTGCGCCACGCTATCAACGGGCGATGAAAATTATGGCACGCTCTGGTCAGACGCTTGGCAGCGTCGCGCCACTCGCCAAACGCTTTTTTCGTCCAATCGCAGACGAACCATTCAACTATATCGAAATCGGAAATCTCGCCGACAGTGGTCATGCCGAAAGCGAAGTTGTTATGGGCATTGATGCGCCAAGCCGCGCACAGTTGGTTGTAGGAGCTGGGGATGTCATCACGTCAACTGTGCGCCCGATTCGTCGGCTTACCGCGCTCATCGAACCGGAGCAACACGGCTTCGTGTGTTCGTCCGGCTTCGCAGTGCTTGAGCCGCGAGACATCGCGCCGGAGCTGCTCACAGTTTATTTGCGGTTGCCGATTGTGAGCGAGGTTCTTGACTTACACACCACCGCAACGATGTACCCTGCCATAGCCACAGATGTTTTGTTGAATATCCCTATCTCACAGCCAAGCGAAAGCGCTACAACAGAAATTGTCAACAAGGTGCAACAATCGCGGCAAGCCCGCGAACAAGCTAAGCAACTACTCGAAGATGCCAAGCAGCGCGTCGAGCATATGATTCTCGGTGAGGAAGCCTCGCATGTCGCGTGAAGCCGACCTTGTGGATTTAATCAAGACTGCCAACGAGATTTACCTCGTCAACCCGGCGGGCAACGCGCGCTCAGCTTACATTCAGATTGACGACCTCTGCGAATTAATCCTAAAGAGCTTTCTTCAAGTCAGGAAAAATAACTGGACACCGATAGTTCGGACCGGTAACGGCAGAGAGTATTTCAAAGGATTCAAAGATGTGTCTAAGGAGGTTCGCCAACTCTTAACCAACAATAAAACTGTCAATGACCTACTTACCAGCATTGAAGGGCGCAGGGCAAACCGCAATCAGTTTTTCCATAATCACGACATGACGGGCTTAACGATTACTGATGAGCATTGCCTACAAGCCTTCTGTGATTTATATGACCTCCTCAACGCGCTTTTCCCTAAAGCCTTCAAAAATTATGAGAACCGCGTGTTACGCGCTCAAATAGCAGCGATTCGCGCCCTGCGTGATTGCGCACAAAGCCCGATCAAAAAACAGAAGTACAATGAGATCGTAAACAAGTGGCGCAACGAAGAAACTAATCGCCCCCTCCGAGCCACCGGCGAAGTCCGCATCCGCTTTCCAAACCTCGCATACGACTATTGCGTCATTCACTACTACCCCGATCAATTCTACGATGCGCTTCAACAAGCCGGTCTGATTTAAGGATTATTAATGTAGTAGGAAATGTAGTAGCCACCTGCACCTACCGAGTATCATGGAGTGTCAGCCGCAAGCTAAAAGGTCAGTATTTACGCGGCTGTGACACTCCATGATACTCGATGATAGATGCCTGAAATGAACTGCAAAACCTTTATTCGTCGGTTCGATTCCGACCGCCGCCTTTTTAGCATCAACGATTTACGGGCAGCTTAACGGCTGCCCGTTCTGCTTTGTGTGCCTATAGTGTGCCAATTTTCCAGCCACAATAAGTTCTTCACATCCACTCGCTCACTGTTGCTCTGCGGGCCTGTTTCTCGCTTCGCCCAACGGCACGACGTGGACGTTGGCGTCGCGCACCTCGTCGAGGAAGCGGTTGATGATCGAGCCGTTCCAGAGGATGTCCCAGCGCGAGCGCGCCGTCTGGCCGAAGACGACGTGAGTGATGCCTTGCGCTGCGGGCGAAGCCGATGAGCGCGTCGGCGATCTTGCGCTTGCTCTCGGCGTTGAGCCGTATGACCTGCGCCCCGAGGCTTCGGGCGAAGGCGATGTTCTCTTGCAGCGCGGCGTGGTCTGCGGGCCTGATCCGACCCGGCTCCTCCTCCGGCGTCTCGACGTAGACGGCGTACCAGTCGGAGGCCAGACGCCCGGCGATGCGCGAGCCCGTGCGCAGGAGCTTCTTGGCGCTGCCGCGCGAGGCCATCGCGACCATCACCTTTTCGGGGATGACCGCCTGTTCCAGCCCCTCGCGCTCGCGGTAGTCGTGCGCCTTCGCCGCCTGATCCTGTGCGGCCAGTCGGAGCGCGAGTTCCCTGAGCGCCGTCAGATTTCCCTTGCGGAAGAAGTTGTTGAGCGACTGCTCGATCTTCTCGACGCCGTAAATCTTCCCCTGCCTCAGCCGCGTGCGGAGCGTGTCCACCGACACGTCCACGTTGACCACCTCGTCGGCGCGTTTCAGGAAACAGTCGGGGACGGTCTCGCGCACGCGCACGCCGGTGGTGCGCGCGACGGCGTCGTTGAGCGATTCGAGGTGCTGGACGTTGACGGCGGTGATGACGGAGATGCCGTTGTCGAGCAGCTCCAGCACGTCCTCGTAGCGCTTCCGGTTCTTCGAGCCGGGCACGTTCGTGTGGGCCAGTTCGTCCACGACGGCGACCTCGGGCCGGCGACGCGACGACCGCCTCCACGTCCATCTCTTCGAGCGTGACGCCGCGGTACTCGATGCGGCGCGGCCGGACGCGCTCCAGGTCGCCGATGAGGGCGGCCGTCTCCGCGCGCCCGTGCGTCTCGACGACGGCGAGGACGACATCCGCGCCCTGCCGCCTGAGCTGGTGCGCGTCTTCCAGCATCCGGTAGGTCTTGCCGACGCCGGCCGCCGCCCCGATGTAGACGCGCAGGCTCGCCCGCTCGCCCTCTTTCAGCCTGGCGAGCAGTGCTTCCGGCGATGGTCGGACGGCGACCGTCATGATGTCTATCGCGGCATAGGTTTGATTCCGTCGAGCGCGAGGTTGAGCAGCAGCACGTTCACTCTCGGCTCGCCCAGGAGGCCGAACTGCCGCCCTTCGGTGTGCTCGGCGACGAGCCGCCTCAAATCTTCTTCATCCATCCCGCGCTCGCGCGCGACGCGCGGGACTTGGAACTCGGCGGCGGCGGGCGAGATGTGCGGGTCGAGCCCGGAGGCCGAAGTCGTCACCAGGTCAACCGGGACGGCCGCGCCGGGATTCTCGGCGTGCAGCTTCTCCACGTCGGCCTGCACGCGCTCATCAACTTCCGGTTCGTCGGGCCGAGGTTGGAGCCGCCCGAAGCGCCCGCGTCGTAACCGGCCGGCCCCGCGGCCGAGGGGCGCGGGCGGAAGTAGCCGGGCGACGAGAAGGGCTGGCCGATGAGCGGCGAGCCGACGACCGTCCCTCGTCCGCGCTGAATCAACTGCCCGTTGGCCTTGTCAGGGAAGAAGACCTGCGCCAGCCCCGTCACCGCGAGCGGGTAGACGAGGCCGAAGCAGGACAGTCGTCACGACGGTCATCAGCACGGCCGTGATCAGATTCTTCGTGACTCTCATACTTTTCGCCTCCGTGTGGCGAGCGTGCCGCGTTTGCGGGGGAGGCGCATCGGCGCGGGTCGCCTCGCCCCGGGAGTGACCGTGCCGGCGCGCGGCGCTCCCCCGCAAACTCCCTCACGCCAGCCCGACAGCGTGAATGATCACGTCGATGATCTTGATGCCGATGAACGGCACGACGAGGCCGCCCAGACCGTAGACCAGAAGGTTGCGCCGCAGCAGCGCAGCCGCCGACAGCGGCCGGTACTTGACGCCGCGCAGCGCCAGCGGAATGAGCGCGACGATGACGAGCGCGTTGAAGATGACCGCCGAGAGCACCGCCGACTGCGGCGTCCGCAGACCCATGACGTTGAGCGCGTCAAGCACGGGGAACGCGCCCGCGAACATCGCCGGGATGATGGCGAAGTATTTCGCCACGTCGTTCGCAGATGGAGAAGGTCGTCAGCGCGCCGCGCGTCATCAGGAGTTGCTTGCCGATCTCGACGATCTCGATGAGCTTGGTCGGGTTCGAGTCGAGGTCAACCATGTTGCCGGCCTCTTTCGCGGCCTGCGTCCCCGTGTTCATCGCCACGCCCACGTCGGCCTGCGCGAGCGCGGGCGCGTCGTTCGTGCCGTCGCCGGTCATCGCGACGAGCTTGCCCTCGGCCTGCTCGCGGCTGATGAGCGCCATCTTGTCTTCGGGCGTCGCCTCGGCGAGGAAGTCGTCCACGCCCGCCTCGCGCGCGATGGTCTCGGCGGTGAGCGGGTTGTCGCCGGTAATCATCACGGTCTTGATGCCCATCCGCCGCAGCTGCTCGAAGCGCTCGCGCATCCCGCCCTTGACGATGTCTTTCAGGTAAATGACGCCGAGCGGGCGCGCGTTCTCGGCCACGACGAGCGGCGTGCCGCCCTCGCGCGCGACGCGCTCGACCGTCTCGCGCAACTCGTGCGGCAGCCGCGCGCTGCCGTTTGCAGAAGTGACGTATCGCTCGACGGCGTCCACCGCGCCTTTGCGAATCTCGCCGCCCGTCGAAATCGACGCCCGACATGCGCGTCTGCGCCGTGAAGGGGATGAAGTGCGCCTCGTGCGGCGCGAGTTCGCGGCCCCGCAGGTCGTACTTCTCTTTCGCCAGCACGACGATGGAGCGGCCCTCCGGCGTCTCGTCCGCGAGCGAAGAGAGCTGCGCCGCGTCGGCCAGTTCCGCCTCGCTCACGCCCGGCAGCGGGATGAACTCCGCGGCCTGCCGGTTGCCGAGCGTGATGGTGCCGGTCTTGTCGAGCAGCAGAGTGTTCACGTCGCCCGCCGCTTCGACCGCGCGCCCCGACATCGCGAGCACGTTGTGCTGAATCAGCCTGTCCATCCCGGCGATGCCGATGGCGCGAGAGCAGTCCGCCGATGGTCGTCGGGATCAGGCAGACGAGCAGGCTGACGAGCACGAAGACCGATTGCGGCGCGTTCGAGTAGATGGCGAACGGCTGGAGCGTGACGACCGCCAGCAGGAAGATGATCGTGAGTCCCGCGAGCAGGATGTTCGAGCGCGATCTCGTTCGGCGTCTTCTGCCGCTCCGCGCCTTCGACGAGCGCGATCATGCGGTCGAGGAAAGTCTCGCCGGGATTCGACGTGATGCGGACCTTGATCTGGTCCGACAGCACGCGCGTGCCGCCCGTCACCGCCGAGCGGTCGCCGCCCGCCTCGCGGATGACGGGCGCGCGACTCGCCCGTGATGGCCGACTCGTCCACGGACGCGACGCCCTCGACGACCTCGCCGTCGCCGGGGATGAACTCGCCCGCCGCGACGACGACGATGTCGCCCTTTGCGCAGCTCGGGCGCGGCCACGACCTCTACCCGCCCGCCGGGCAGGACGCGGTTCGCCGTCGTCTCGGTCTTGCGCGCGGCGGAGGCTTGTCGGCCTGCGCCTTGCCGCGCCCCTCGGCCATCGCTTCGGCGAAGTTGGCGAAGAGCACCGTGAACCAGAGCCAGAGGGTGATCTGCAAAGACGAATCCGACGCCGGGCTGTCCCGTCGATAAGTCGCGGACGAGCAGGAGCGTCGTGAGCGACGCTCCCCACCTCGACGACGAACATCACGGGGTTTCTCATCATCGTGCGCGGGTCGAGCTTGCGCAGCGAGTCAGACAGCGCGCGCCTGACTATCTCCGCGTCCCAGATCGACACTCTTTACTTTTCTCAGCCATAACGTCACTTCAGAAAGTCTGCCCGGCCTCCATCAACAGGTGCTCGACGACGGGGCCGAGGCTGAGCACCGGGAAGAACGTGAGCGCCCCGACGATCAGGATGACGCCGACGAGCAGCGTCGAGAAGAGCGGCGTCGTCACGGGGAACGTGCCCAGAGACGGCGGCACGATCTTCTTGCGCGCCGAGGCTGCCGGCTATCGCCAGCACCGGGATGATGATCATGAAGCGCCCGACGAGCATCGAGACGCCGATGCTCGTGTTGTACCAGCAGGTGTTGGCGCTCAGCCCGGCGAAGGCCGAGCCGTTGTTGCCCGTCCCCGAAGTGAAGGCGTAGAGAATCTCCGACAGGCCGTGCGGCCCGCCATTGGGTGCGCTCGCCGCGAACTCGGGCACGACGACCGAGACGGCCGTCAGAACCAGAATCATCAGCGGGAAGATGAGGACGGCCAGCATCGCCATCTTCACGTCGAACGCCTCGATCTTCTTGCCGAGGTATTCGGGCGTGCGGCCCACCATCAGCCCGGCGATGAAGACCGACAGAATGACGAAGACGAGAATGCCGTAGAGCCCCGCGCCGACGCCGCCGAAGATGACCTCGCCGAGCATGATGTTGACGAGCGGGACGAGCCCGCCGAGCGGGCGTGTAGGAGTCGTGCATCGAGTTGACCGCGCCGCACGAGGCGTCGGTCGTCGCGGTGGCGAAGAGCGCGCTCGCGGCGATGCCGAAGCGCACCTCCTTGCCCTCCATGTTGCCGCCGGACTGCGCAGCGCTCGGCCGTCTGATTCACGCCGGCCGACGCGAGCAGAGGATTGCCGCGCGCCTCCGCCCAGTAGGCGGCCGTGACGCCCGCGAGGAAGAGCACGGCCATCGCGCCCCAGACGGCCCAGCCGTGACGGCGCGAGCCGGTCATGCGGCCGAGCGTGTAAGTGAGCCCGGCGGGGATGGCGAAGATGGCGAGCATCTGGATGAAGTTAGAGAAGGGCGTCGGGTTCTCGAACGGGTGCGCGCTGTTGGCGTTGAAGAAGCCGCCGCCGTTGGTGCCGAACATCTTGATCGCCTCCTGCGAAGCGACCGGCCCCTGCGCGATGGTCTGCGTCGTGACGGCCTCGGTCGTCGTCTGTTCCATCCCCGGCGATCTTCTCCACCGCCTGCGGGTCGACGAGCCGCGCCGTCGTGTAAGGCTTCAGGTTCTGTACGACGCCCTGTGAGACGAGCAGCGAGCGCGATGACGAGCAGCGCCGGGCAGCAGCACCCACAGGCACGCGCGCACCAAGTCCACCCAGAAGTTGCCGACCGTCTCCGCCTCGCGCCGCGCGATGCCGCGGATGAAGGCGACGGCGAGCGAGAGCCCCACTGCGGCCGAGACGAAGTTCTGGTATGTGAGCCCCGCCATCTGCGTCAGGTAGCTCATCGTCGTCTCGGGGACGTACGCCTGCCAGTTCGTGTTGGTCGTGAACGACGCGGCCGTGTTGAAGGCCGAGGTCGGGCGCGACGACGCCGGCAACGCTTGCGGGTTGAGCGGAAGAACCCCTTGCAGCCGTTGCAGGAGGTAGAGGACGAGCATCGAGACGAGGCTGAAGAGGAGCATCGCCGACGGCGTACTCCGTCCAGCGCATCTCACGCGTCTCGTCCACGCCCGTCAAACGGTAGATGAGCCGCTCGACGGGTCGAAAGACGGGGTCGAGGAAGGTGCGCTCGCGCGCCGAAGACGCGCGCCATGAAGAGGCCGAGCGGCTTCGTCAGCGCCAGTACGACCGCCGCGAAGAGAAGGATTTGTAACCAGCCGTTGACGGTCATGCTAAAACCTCTCCGGCCGCAGCAGCGCGTACGCGAGATAGACGAGTAAGAGCGGCCGCGACGGCTAGGAGCAGTGTCGATTCGACACTCATGGCCGCCTCACTCACGCCCGCTCGCACCCGCGCACGTAGACGAGCGCGAGCAGGAAAAACAGAATTGTTGCGGTGACGAAGATGATGTCAGCCACGCCGTGCCTCCCTCAGTTGAAGTTGTAGCCGACTTCCAGCAGGAAGAAGTGGTTGCCGCGCGACGCGCCGCCGTTGCCGATTGAATAGCCGGCGTAGCCCGTCACCTTCGGGTGCGGCTTGAAGATCGCGCCCGGCGTGAAGTAGCCGTTGGCGTGCCTGCCCGTAATCCAATCCGCGGCGAGCGTGAGCCGTGTGTTGACGGTCTGCTCGAAGCCGAACTGGCCGCCCGCGCGCTGCGCGTCGGGCGCGACCACGTCGGGCGTGTAGTGGTAGCCGCCCGGCGGTCAGCCGCGTCCTGGCGAAGGTCTTGCTGACCGCCGCGTAGGAGTAGTTACCCGCGTCGTACTGGCGGTTGCGGACCGGGATGAAGAGGTTGTCGCCGACGACGAAGGCCCAGCCGTTGTCGCCCCCGTCGTAGAGCTTGTGCTTGACCGCGGGGACGAGCGTCGTCGTGTCCGCGCCCGGCTGGATGTTGCCCGTGACGTTCAGTCCCACCTCAGTGCGCCCGCCCACGCCGACGACGACGCGCGGCACGAATGACGAGAAGCGGGCTACGCCTTCAGCTTCGTTCGGCTTGAACGGCACGTCGAGTTCCGCGTAGACCTTGCCGCGGTCAAGCACGTCCGTCGAGGGCACGTTGAAGATCGTCTGCTGCGCGCGGCCGTCCGCGGGGAAGATGAACGTCAGTAAGAGACCGAACACAAGCAGGATTGAGTTGAGGATGTGCCTGCTTATGCGGCCGGCCCGGTGCGGTCGAAGAGCGGAGCGGGGAACGTCCGTGTGTGCCTCGGCCGGGAGCGGGAGGGCCGACGACTTCTTTTCGAGTCGGTCGAGGGAGTACGCCCCGAGCGCCAACAGGGGGAGCGGCAGGACGAGGAGCACCGTCCCGGCAACGTCCAGGAAGGCGCCGAGGCGTCCCGCCGGCGCGAACAGTCCGAAGGCGGCCCAGGCAATCCCCCCGAGGACGATTGAGAGCAACCCGCCGAAGAGCCCGACGGCCGCGACGACGGACTCCCACGTCCCCCAGTTCTCCCCCATGAGGCGTAGTATCGTTTGGTAAATCTCGCCCCGCAGTTCGTCTTCCGGTAACACGTAAATCTTGTTCATCTGTTTCACCTCGTCACGACGAAGGGCGCGGAGAGCAGCCTGCTCCCGCGCCCTTAACAATCGCGACGGTTCTGTGCCCTTCCCTTAAAGCCTACGAGGTTAGCTGACGGGCTCGGACTCGGAAGTGTCCTACGCGCGGGCGGCCCTTCGGCCGCGCCAACGCGATGCGCCCCTGTCCCGCTGACGCGGAACGTTGGTTCCCCCGTGCCGCCCTTCCCGGTGCCGTCTAAGGCGCGGCGGGCGGCTTCGGCAGACTGATTGTCAACAACAGGATGTTACGACCACACACATAAGGATGGCGTAAAGGGTTTATAAAAAGTTCGTAAAGACAGACCCGCTTCCCCGCCGCGCCGTTCGCCGGTCGCGCCCGCGTGGCGCGGGTTCCGGCATCTGCCTGCGCGAGCAGCCGCTTTCGACCGGCACCGCCCGGTCAACAGCGACGTGCAGGCAGTAGAGTCCGAAGGCGAGGAGCGCGAAGAACAGCACCCCGAGCCCCGCCCCGAAGTATTCGAGCAACGCATGGTCAACCGACGGACGGCCCACAAGCGGCCGGAGAAGCTTGCCGCAAAGAGGGAGTAAGAGACTGCCGCCCAGCCCTAACGCCGCGCCGGCCACGTACCACGAACAACGATTCACCTTCACGGGTTTCACCTCACACTCCGGCGAAAGCGCGACGACCTCTCACGCCTCGCTGCGGTGCTTTCCTTCCCACCGCGCCGACGCTGAGAAAATACGCCCCGGCGTATAAGAACGGCGTAAGGGGTTTATAAAAAGTTCGTAATGCCGGCGGGGTTATTTTGGAGTGCTCTACGAGCCGGGGTTGAAGCGATAGCCGACCCAGGGCTCGGTGAGAATGTAACGCGGGCGCGAAGGGTCCAGCTCGATCTTCTTACGGAGTTGCCCGACGAAGACTCGCAGGTACTCGCCCTGCTCGGTGTAGTTGCCGCCCCAGACCGCGCCGAGCAGGTTGTGGTGTGTGAGAACCTTGCCGGCGTGCTTCACGAAGTGGACGAGCAGGTCGTATTCCTTCGGCGTCAGGTGGACTTCATCGCCGCGGACGGAGACGCTGCGCGCTTCGAGGTCGATGCGGAAGTCGCCGACTTCCAGCACGGCGGACGGGGCCTCAGCCGCGGTCGAGGTCTGCGCGCGTCTGAGCTGCGCCCGCACGCGTGCCAGCAACTCGTCCATCCCGAACGGCTTGGTCACATAGTCGTCTGCGCCCGCGTCGAGCGCTTCGACCTTCGTCTTCTCTTCGCCGCGCACCGAGAGGACGATGATCGGGAGCGGCGAGAGTTCGCGCAGGCGGCGGCACAACTCAAGCCCGTCAAGGTTCGGCATGGCGAGGTCGGTCACGACCAGATCGGGCCGCCAGTCGCCGAAGGTCTCTAACGCCGAGACGCCGTCGGCCGCCACACGCACGTCGTAGCCGTGCGTCTTCAGCCCCGTGCGCAGGACGCGCGCGAGTTGCGGCTCGTCATCGACGATGAGGATGCGCGGCTGCTGGTTCACAAAATCCTATCAACCTCCCCGGCTGTCGTAGCGGCAGTGGTCGCCCCGGCAGCCTACTCCGGGACCGCCTCATGCGGCCGGTCGGTCACAGCCTCTTCGTCGCCGATGGGCAGCGTAAAGACGACGCGCGTCCCCGCCACTCCGGCCCGGCCCTCGACCCAGATGCGCCCGCCGTGCGCCTCGACGATCCCACGGGCGATGGCGAGTCCCATCCCTGTGCCCGCCGGGCGATGGCTGCCGGCGTCGCCGTCGCGCGTCGCGCGGAAGAACTTGTCGAAGACCCGCTCGCGCACGTCGGCGGGTATGCCCTGCCCCTCGTCCTCGACCGCGATGCGTATCATCTCGTCTTCCGCATGCGCGGCAGCGATGCGGATGGTCGTCCCCGACGGCGAATACTTCGCCGCGTTGTCAACGAGAGTGTAGACCACCTCGGCCACCGCGTGCGGGTCAACGCGCACGACGGGCAACTCGTCCTCTATCTCCACACTGATTCGGTGGCCCCTCGTGAGCGGCTCGGCGCGGGAGAGAGCCGCCGCGACCATCTCATCAACCGCACCCCAACGGAGCCGCAGCCGCAGTTCGCCCGCCTCGATGCGCGCCAGCTCGATGAGCCCTTCGACGAAGCGGTTGAGGCGGTCGCTCTCCTCGTCGATCACCTCCAACATCTCGCGCCTCGACTCAGCGCCCAGCGCGACCGGCTGCCCGTCGTAAGTCCTCCCGCGCAGTTCGTCAAGGAGCGTCGTGACCGAAGCCTTGATGGAGGTGAGCGGCGTGCGTATGTCGTGCGTGACGGCGTCCAGGAGCGCCGACTTCAGCTTCTCGCTCTGGCGGAGCGCCTCGGCGTGGCTCGCGCGCTCGAAGGCCGCGCGCAACTCTTCGTAGAGCCGTTCGATCTCAAGCCGCCCGGCCTCCGCCTCCTCTGCGCGGTGACGTGCGCGTGTGGAGAGTTGTCCGGCGACAACGGCCGTGAGGAGGAAGGCGGAGAGCGCGACCCAGTTCTCCGGGTCGGAGATGTGCAGTGTGCCGAACGGCGGGAGGAAGAAGAAGTTGAAGCAGAGCATCGACAGCACGGAGGCGACGAGCGCCGGCCCGCTCTCCATCCGCGCGGCGATGAAGAGCACGGCGAGGAGCAACGCCAGCGCGACGGTTGTCGAATTAACACTTCCGCCGAGCAGCTTGAGCGCGGCCGTCAGGGCGGCGATGACCGCTGCGGCTAAAAGGTAGCCCGCCCGACTCTTCTCTAATCTTCTCCACCACGCGGACTGTAATTGCATGACAGGACGACGGATTTTTAAGCTGCTAAATCTCGACCTGCGAGCCCATCTCGACGACCCGGTCGGGCGGCAGGCAGAAGTAGGCCGTGGCGGACGAGGCGTTGCGCGACATCAGCGCGAAAAGCTTCTCGCGCCAAAGCATCATGCCCGGCTGCTTGCTCGCGATCACCGTCTCGCGGCCGAGGAAGTAGGTCGTCTCCGCCAAGTCGAAGGCGGGCTCCGGAGCCTCCATATCCGCAAGGACTTCGGGGATGTCCGGGTCTTCCATGAACCCGTAGTTGATGATCAGACGGTAGAACCCCTGGCCGAGCGGCTCGACCCGCACGCGGTCGTCCGGCTCGACGTGCGGCACCTGCCTCGTCTTCACCGTCAGCAGGATGACCCGCTCGTGCAGCACCTTGTTATGTTCGAGGTTGTGCTCTAAGGCGGCCGGGGTTCCCGTCCCCGTCCCCGTCATAAAGATCGCCGTGCCCGGCACTCGCACCGGGGGCTTCGCGGCCGTCTCGCGCAGGAAATCTTCCATCGGCATGGCGAGCGACAACATCCGCGAGGCGAGGATGCGACGCCCCTTCTTCCACGTCGTCATCAGCAGGAAGATGGCCGCGCCGACCACGAGCGGGAACCAGCCGCCCGCCGGAATCTTGATGACGTTCGCGCCGAAGAACGCGAGGTCGATGACGAGGAAGAAGCCGCAGAGCGCGAGCACCGACGGCAGGCTCCAACCCCACTGCTCGCGCGCGACGACGCCGAGCAGCATCGTCGTGATGACCATCGTCGAGGTGACGGCCACGCCGTAGGCGGCGGCCAGATTGCTCGACGAGCCGAAGCCGATCACGATGGCGATGCAGCCGATCATCAGAGCCCAGTTCAGCGCCGGGATGTAAATCTGCCCCATCTCGGTCGAGGAGGTGTGCTCGATCTTCAGGCGCGGCATGAAACCGAGTTGGATGGCCTGCATCGTTAACGAGTAAGCGCCCGAGATGAGAGCCTGCGAGGCGATGATGGCGGCGCAGGTCGCCAGCGCGATGAGCGGATACAGCGCCCACTCGGGAGCCAGCTGGTAGAAAGGATTCTCGGCCGCCGCCGGATTCTCTATGAGCAGCGCGCCCTGCCCGAGATAGTTGAGCAGGAGCGCGGGCAGGACGAGCGCGTACCAGACGACGCGGATGGGCCGCTTGCCGAAGTGACCCATGTCGGCGTAGAGCGCTTCGCCGCCCGTCACGACGAGGAAGACCGTGCCGAGGACGAGGAAGCCGTGCCAGCCGTTGCGCAGGAAGAAGTCGAAGCCGTGCGCCGGGTTGAAGGCGCCGATCATCGAGGGGTGACGGACGATCTGCGACACGCCGAGCGCGGCGATGACGAGGAACCAGACGAGCATGACGGGGCCGAACAGCCGCCCGACCTTCGCCGTCCCGCGACTCTGGATGAGGAACAGCCCGACGATGATGATGACCGTTATGGGAACGACGTAAGGCGCAAACAGCGGCGTCGCCACGTTCAAGCCTTCGACCGCGCCGAGGACGGAGATGGCCGGCGTGATGATGCCGTCGCCGTAGAGCAGCGCCGCCCCGAAGATGCCGAGCACGACGAGCAGCCACCGCTCGCTCTTGCTCACGATCTTGATTGGTGTGGCCAGCGCGGTCAGGGCGAGGATGCCGCCCTCGCCGTGGTTGTCGGCCCGCAGCACGAAGATGCAATACTTGATCGAGATGATGAGGATGAGCGCCCAGAAGATGAGCGACAGCACGCCGAAGACGTTCTCGGGCGTCGCGGCGATGGCGTGCGGGCCGTGGAAGCACTCGCGCAGGGCGTACAAGGGGCTCGTGCCGATGTCGCCGTAGACGATGCCGAGCGCGGTCAGCGAAAGTATCGCAAGGTAGCGCCCTTGCGGTGTGGTCGTGTGTGGATGTCCGTAAGCGTCCGTAAGCGTGGCGTGGATGTCTGACGAAACTGTTCCTGCCATGTCCATCCTGAGAGTTCGAGAATAAACTTCCCCCGAATCGCCATCGCCCGGCGACGGTGAATGAGACCCAAAGTGCGCCTCTCGCCGTCCCAACCACCACAATCAAACCGGGCGAACGAATCGTTGCTTCAGGGAAAAATAGCAGGCGTAGGATGGCATAAAAGTTATAAAGATTTTGTAAAGATATCGCCGAGCCCTTCGCCGGGCTCAGGTGTGATGTCGAAAAGGATCGTCGGCAGTTCTTCCTGCAAAACCTTTATCCGCCGGTTCGATTCCGACGCCGCCTTCAACCGAATACTTGAGGACAGCCAAGTGGCTGCCCTTACTCGTTTGAGTCATTAACGAGTCACAACATTCCGCGGCCCGCGCGTGTTCAACACGTATCTTACGAACATAATCCTATTTTACCGTCTATAATTCTCTTGACTTGTCACGTATTAAGGAATATGTTCCCCGTGCTCAAACCTCGACTTCTGTGGGCAATATATCTTTCCACTCATGATCGAAATAACATGAAAGCTCACCTCATGTCATGCCTTACTTATCAATCCTAAAATTCAGAACTTTTCCCGTAGAAGCCTTGGCTCCTACAAGCACGTCCGCACTGGCAGGAGGACGGGCTAACCGATACCCATACCACAGTGTCGAGGTATAAGCGCATGAAGACGTACAAAGTGAGAGCCCATAGATCACATAAGGCTTTACTGATTGCTTGTATACTTTTTTCTGCCTTCGGAGCCTCGGTGCTCTTCTCGCCTAACGCGGTCGGCGTTTCCGCCTCACCCGGCAGGTACCAGCAGCAGTTGGGGAAGATATTTAAAAAGTATGAGCTTCAAACGATTGATAGCAGCGATTTTGCGATAAAAGCGAGACGGAGCGAGCAAATCTCAATTGCTACTTCTCAAGGGAGCATTGAGTTAACCCTCACCCCACATGACTTGAGAGCACCCAATTACCGGGCGGAGGAGACACTCGAAGACGGAACCGTGCGTCTTCTTGAGCGCGCCCCGGTACATACCTTCAGGGGACGTGCGCGCGGTCTGCACGAAGCCGAAGCGCGCTTCACCATCGACGAGGACGGTTTCAATGGGGTGATGATCACAAATGACGAACTGTACTTCATTGAACCCGCACGTAAATATATCCCCTCCGCCGAATTGTCAGATTTCGTCTTCTACAAAGCGTCCGACGTGATAGGAGACGCTGTCGGCACCTGCGGCGTAACACTTGACCGTGAAATCGATCTCACGGCTAACCGCGTGCTCCCCCAAAGGTCATCGGACAACGGATCGCCCTCGGCAGCCTTTTCAACGAATTTAGATACAGAACTCGCGACGGAAGCTGATTTTGAATTCGTCACGGCATTCGGCGGTTCGACGGGCGCGAATAACGAAATTTTAAGCATCCTGAATCAGGTGGAAGGTGTCTACGCGAATGAACTCGGAATCTCTTTCAGTGTCGTGTTTCAACATACGTGGGCTAGCTCAAACGACCCGTATTCCGCGACGAATGCCAACACCCTGCTCCAGGATGAATTTTTATCTTATTGGGAATCTAATTTTAGTAACGTCGGGCGCGATGTTGCGCACATGTGGACCGGCAAGGATATGGATGGCTCGACGATTGGGATCGCCTACGTAGGAGTTGTGTGTAGCTTTCCTGGTTTCTCCTATGGAGTCTCCCAAAGATTGTCGAGCACGCCCGGCAAATTTATTCTCACAGCGCACGAACTCGGTCACAATTTTGACGCTCAGCACTCAGATCAAGCGGGACACACCGAGTGTGCGAACACCATCATGCAGAGTTTTGTCGGTTCCGGATTCAGTTTCTGTCAATTCTCACGGGACGAGATCACGTCGCACACCAGTTCAAATTCGAGCTGTCTCTCCGGCGCAGACATTACGATCGGACAAGGCGCGCCGAACCCTCAACTTTTCATCGACGCTGCCAACCGTAATAACTTCTTACAGTTTGCACTTCAGCCGCCCATCAACGCCGTACACCGCTGGAACTGCACGACCTGTCCCGCGAGCAACCCGACGTTGGGCAAGGGTCTGATTCAGGACTTCAACGATGTCACCCCGGGGGGGCACGATGCCCTGATGCGGGCCGATACCAACACCAACTTTGTCGCGCAAATCTATGGCGGCATGTGGGATAAGTTCGTACAGTTAGGCGACGTGAACTATGACATCAGCAATACGCGGATGATCGGTTACCCGACTGCTGACCGCAACTGTTCGGATTTCAACGGCGCGTGCTTCACCGACTCTCAGCTGATCTCGCCCTTCGGCACCTCATATCACTATCAGTTGTTCCAGGGAGGGACACTCGTGATGCACAGGTCTGGGTCGAGGAACGGCCAGACGTTTGAAGTGCATGGCGCGATTCGTGCGAGGTGGCAAACGTTGAATGGGCCGGACGGTTCCTACGGGCTGCCGATAGCTGACGAATATGCCTCGCAGGGCAAGCGAAGAAGCGACTTCGAGGGCGGGTCGATCTGCCTGAACCCCACGACCAACCAGACGGAAGACGACTGCATCACGCCGGTCACAACAAGGACGCTTACGGTAGCTTCGTTAAATCCGTCCAGCGGCGTGAGCATAACCGTGAGCCCGAACGACAACAACAACGCGGGAAGCGGCACGACGCAGTTCACGCGCACCTATAACAACAACACGAGCGTCAGCCTGACGGCCCCGGCGACGGCAGGCGGCAACAACTTCCAGTTGTGGCAGCGGAACGGGGTGAACTTTGCAAACACGCAGACGGTGAACTTCGCCCTGGACGCCGATTACACCCTGACGGCTGTGTACGGCATGATGACCGGCAATGCCGTCTACGATCCCGTGCTGAAAGCCCCGAAATGCGGGCAGCCCGGCGACATGTGCGACTCGGGCTATCTTTTAGACGGGCGCGCCAGCATCCACGGCGGGCCGGAACCCAACCAGCCCAACACTATTAATAACTCATGTGCCGACGGCATAAATGGTGCCTATCACTCCGACGAGTCAGTTGACGCGATCAAGGTATCGACACTGGACGGCAGTAGCCTCGCACCGGGCAAGGCGGTTCGGATTGACGTTACGTTCTGGGCTTACTCGACATCGTCAGATTATCTTGAGTTGTATTACACCGCGGATGCAAACAACCCAAACTGGATTGAACTTCTTAGCGTCCAGCCTTCCGGCACCGGCAGTCAGACTTTAACTACGACCTACCAGTTACCCAGCGGTGGCAGTCTACAGGCCGTGCGTGCAGTTTTACGTTACCTGGGGACGGCCTCGCCGTGCGGGAGCGTTGTTGGCGGTTTCGATGACCATGACGATCTTATCTTCTCCACGTCGCCCGCTACGACGCGCACACTGACGGTAGCGTCATCCAATCCGGCGAGCGGTGTGAGCGTCACGGTTAGCCCGTCCGACAATGGCGGGTTCGGGAGCGGCACGACACAATTCTCACGCACTTATAACAACAATGCGAGCGTTAATCTCACGGCGCCGGCAACCGCAGGAGGCAACAACTTCCAGAAGTGGCAGCGCGATGGGGCGGACTGGTCGTCCGGCCAAACGACCAGCGTGACGATGGACGCCAACCACGTCATGACGGCCGTATACACGGAGACGGTGAACACGGCCGGGTTGCAGTATTACCCTTTGGCGCATCCCGTGCGGCTCCTCGACACGAGGGCCGGGACAACCGCCTGCCACACTCCCGGCGCCCCCCTGGCCGCAAACGCCGCCCGCACACAGGCCGCGACCGGCACGTGCGACGGGCTGGTCATTCCGGCCGCGGCCAGAGCCATCGTCGGCAACGCGACCGTCGTGTCGCCCCCGGCCGCCGGCTACATCACGCTCTACCCCTCGGACGCCGCGCTCCCGACCGTCTCGAACCTCAACTACGTCGCGGGACAGGTCGTCCCCAACGCCTTCACCGTCACCTTGAGCGCCGCCGGTTCGTTCAACATCTTCACGCCGACCCAGACGCACTTCATCATCGACGTGGCGGGCTATTACGCGCCCCCGGGCGCCGGGGGGCTCTATTACCACCCGCTGCCGCACCCCGTCAGACTCCTCGACACGCGCGTGGGGGCGACGGCCTGCAACGCGCCCGGCGCGCCGCTCCAAAGCGACGGCGTCCGCA
Organism: uncultured Acidobacteriota bacterium; assembly: GCA_963726735.1. Lineage (GTDB taxonomy): Bacteria > Acidobacteriota > Blastocatellia > Pyrinomonadales > Pyrinomonadaceae > QHXN01. Next base: position 1,973,794 of record CAVSDM010000007.1, on the reverse strand, counting down.
CCCAGACGGCGAGGACAACCTGTGACGGGGTGGTGCTCCCCTCGGACGCTCAGGCCATCGTCGGCAACGCGACGGTGGTGTCGCCCGGCGCCGGCGGCCACATCATCCTGTACCCGAACGGCGCGACGCAGCCCGTGGTGTCAAACCTCAACTACGTCGCCGGACAGATCGTCCCCAACGCCTTCACCGTCGGCCTCGGCGGCGACGGCGCGTTCAACATCTTCGCCGCGAGCACGACCCACTTCATCGTGGACGTGACCGGGTATTACAGCGCGAACGCGGGGCCGGACGCCAACGGCATCTCCGGGCTGCTCTTCTACCCACTGGCAAGTCCCGCCCGCCTGCTCGACACAAGGGCGGGGACGACCGCCTGCTACACGCCGGGGTCGCCGCTCACGGGTAACGCCGTGCGGACGCAGCCGGCGCGCGTGGCCTGCTCCGGCTCGACAGTGCCCGCGTCGGCGCTCGCGATTCTCGGCAACGCGACGGTGGTGTCGCCCTCAGCCGGCGGGCACATCATCCTGTACCCGAGCGGCGCGGCGCAGCCCGTGGTGTCAAACCTCAACTACGTCGCCGGACAGACCATCCCGAATGCTTTCAACGTGGGACTCGGGGCCGACGGGGCGTTCAACATCTTCACGCCGACGACGACTCACTTCATCGTCGATTTAGCGGGCTACTTTGCGCCTTAAATATCCGTGAACGAATGTGAGAGGGTTTAGGAGTCCTTGTCGAGGAGCTTGGTCGTGTTCTCGGTGACGCTGGGCGGCTGGTAGATTTCGGCGGTGTTGGCGCGCTGCTGGTTGAAGAGCGGCGCGGGGTTGAACTGCGGCGCGCCGAGGGCCGGCCGCTCCGCGCCCGCGCCGAGGTCTCTGCGCGACGCGTCTTTTCCGACTGGCAGAACGTTGTCGCTGAAGAGCCAGGAGTAGACCAGCCAGGCCAACCCCGCGAGGAACGCGGTGCAGACGAGCAGCAGCGGCCCGGGCGCGTCCGCCTCCTCGGCGAGCACCACGACGGCGGGCAGCAGGACGCCGCAGAAGAACATCAGCTTCGCGCCGCGCCGCATGCCGCGACGGCGCGCGGTCATCAACGGCGCGCGCGGGACAGGAGCCACGACCGGTGTCTGCTCCCTCGCGGCCACGTAGGCCGCGAGCCCATCGAGTTGGAGCCCGCACCTCGGGCAGAAGCGAACTTCGTCTGAAGACTGCTGACCACACCTGGGACAGAACATCTCTTTCACCTGTGACTCGGGCGGCGTTTCGGACTGCCGGCGGCAGTCCGCAGCCGTGCGCCGATAAGTTCTGAGGTCGGGCGTCTGCTTCGGCGCCGGCCTGTATCATAGCAGCCGCGACGCCGACCCTGAACCGGCGGGGAGTTACGCGGGCTTTGTAGCGTGATGGAAAGGCCCCGTATCGCGAGACAGAACCTACGTATCCCGGCACGAGGGTTCTGTCTCGCGGGACGGAGCCCGCATAAGAGGTTACCGCCACCCGGTAACACTTTATCCGTCGGCTCGCTTCCGCCCTGTCACGTTACGGGCAGCCGCTCAAGACAGTGTTGTGCGGCCCGTCGTCGAGCGCGGGCGAACCGTTTTGGGAATGGGGCACGTTGACTGTCGCCGTCGCGGTGCCGACGTTGCCCGAAGCGTCTGCCACTTTGAGGGTGACGGTGTAGACGCGTCCGTTGCCGTTGCCCGTCCGCTCGGAGCGCAGTTTCACAGACTTGCAGTCGGCCGCAATCACGATGTCGTTCGTCGTGCTGCCGTCTCCGCCGCTGTTGTCGGGCTCGTCGCTGGTCACCTTCGTAATCCGCACGCCGCCGACGCCCACTCCCGCGTCACAATTATCAACGGCGCTCGCGATCAGGTCGCTGACGTTGAAGGTCGCGTACTTATGATTGGGCGGCCATAGCGTGACGGGGCCGCCGGTCGTAATGTCGGGGGCCTGCGTGTCGTTGACGGTGACCGTGAAGCTACAGGACGGCCCGGCCGTGCTCGTGCAGGTGACCGTCGTCTCTCCCAACGCGAAGAAGGAGCCCGAGGGATGGTCGCATGTGACTGTGCCGCAGCCATCGCCGGCCGGTCCCGTGTAATCGACGAACGCGCCGCACGCGTCGGGGTCGTTCGACACCTCAACGTCGGCGGGACAGGAGAGACTGCACAGAGGTTGAAGCTCGAAGGCGCCGATGTCTGTGCCGTCGCTGGTCGCGGCGTCGGCGACGCCGGGGTCGTCATACGTGCGCGGCCTGCCGCGTTGGTCGAACGCGGCGCCGGCCGCCACGCCCGCGTCAATGGCGGGGCTTCCGGGCGAAAGCGCCATCGTCTGCGTCGGGCCGCCGTTGTCCGCCAGCGGCAACAGCAGAGGGTCGGCGCCGGTCTGGTCGCCCGCGCCCGTAAACCCCGTCGCTTCGGTCGCGTTGCCGAGAAGATTGTGGCCGTTGCTGTTAACGGCGCCGTCAACGTTGGGCCCGGGCGTCGGGGCGCCGGTCATGTCGCCCGCGCCGTCGGCGGCGGTGTTACCGGCGATGATCGTGTTCTCCAGAGTCACGCCGCCGGGGCCGACGCGGATGCCGCCGCCCGTGCCTTCGGCCGCGAGGCGCGCAGGCATGTTCGCCCCGCCCTGATTGACACCGCTGTTGCCGGCCCGTGCGCCGTTAAGGCTGATGGTCGCGTGCTTGATGTTGACGGCGGCCGCGTTGTTGTTTGTAATCGCGCCGCCGTACGCGAGGCCGCCGGCGCCGTGTTGACTCTGAGCGCAGGTCGCGACGTTGGTTGGGCCGCCGTCGCCGCCGTTACCGCCGTTGGCGAAGTTGCTGGCGAACGTCGCGGTGTTGACGATGAGACTGCCGCCGTCGGCCAGGATGGCGCCCCCACGAGCGGCCCCGCCGTCAAGCGCGATGTGACCGCCGAAGCAGTCGGGGCCGAAGGCGTCGTCGCCTCGACCGCCGGTGGCGCCATTCAGGTCAAAGGTTGGAGTTGGTCACGGTGACGCCACCGAGACTGTAGAGACCGCCGCCGTCTGCACTCCCGCCGAAGTTGCCGCCGTTCTGCCCCGTGCCGGCATTGCCGCCGGTCGCCGCACAGCTCTCAAACGTAGAGTTGTTGATGGCAATGGCGCCGCCTCCGATGTATGCGCCGCCGCCCTGTGCGAAGCCGCCCGCGCCTCCGTTCTGTTGGTTACCGGGGCCGTTGCCGCCGGTGCCGCCGGTGGCGTTGTTTTGCAGGATACGCGACCCGTCGAGGTTGAGCGTGCCGCCTTCAAAGTAGATCGCACCGCCCTGTGCGTTGGAGCCGGCGCCGTTGTTGAAGTTGCCGCCGTTCCCACCCAGCGCGGTGTTCCCTGTCAACGTGCTGCCCGTGATGTTGACGTTGCCGGTCGCCGTGAGACTGGCGAGACCGCCGCCGCGTGCGTCGAGCGTGGTGTGGTTGTTGACGACGCTGTCGCCCTTCCCGAGCGCCTGACAAGACTCAACGGTGACGTTAGTCAGCGTGAGGCTTCCGCCGTTGTTGAGGATGCCCCCGCCGGCGCGGTTGGCGTTCTGTGCCGCGGGGTCTGTGCTCGCGCCACTCGCGCCGTCGTCCGCGGCCCTGCCGTTCCGAACGACTAAGTCCTGAAGCGTAACGACAACGTTCGACGCGGTGAGGTGAAAGACGCGGTCGCGCGTGTTGCCCACGTTCAGCCCCGCGGCGTCGATGAACGTCGCGTTCGGCCCCGAAGAGCCGCCGCCCACGACCGTCACCGCGTGGAGGCTCGTGGTAATGTCGAGGTCGCCGGTGGCCGCGGCGTTCTCCTGCGTCGCGTTGGTCAGCATGAGGCTGTAGGTGGTCGCCGGTTGCAGGTTGATGGTCACAGGGTCGGCGCTGACATCGGCGTTGGCGGCGATGATGGCGCCGCGCAGGCTGCAATCGTTGGGCGCGGCCGTGCAGGCCGTGGCGGCAGCAGCGGCCGTGTCGTCCGCCCTGTCCACGTCGAGCGTCGTCGCCGGCGGCATCAACATTTTGAAGGTCGCGGCGGCCGCCCACGGAACCGCTGTCGTTCGGTTGGTTGAACTCGAAGATGCGCTCGGCGCGTACTTCCGCTCCGGCCTTGAAAGGCCGGGCTACATTCAAGCGCCGCTGACGCGGCGTTCCACTCTCGGACGCCGTTGACGCGGCGTCCACTCTCGAACGCCGGTTCACGGTGCCGCTGTGCGTGCGGCGGAGACGACCCTGACCTTCCAGTTCTCCAAAGGCGTGCCCTGCGTGCGGAGGTTGGAGGTCAGGTAGTAGAGCCGCTGCGTGGCCGGGTAGTCGGGGGCCTGCGTGAAGCGGTCGTGGAGGTAGTGCGGCGGGATGCTCTGGTAGTAGAGCGTGGCGCTCACCCTCAGGTTCTTCGGGTCAACTCCCGCCGGCAGCAGTAACTCGTACCGCACGAGGTTCGTCCCGCTGCCGTCCGTGTAGCGCGGGTCGTTCCACACCCCTTCCGCGTGCGTCGGTTCGAGAAACTCCTTCGGGATGACGGGGCGGCCGTCCGGCCCCGTCGGCCCGTGCTCGGTCCAGCCGAACGGGAGCAGACGGTTGTCTTTGACCACGAAGTCGCGCCGGATGAAGCTGCTCGTGAAGACGCAGTCGGCGTTCAAATCCAGCTCCTCGAAAATCTGCACCTGGTTCTGCCGCGTGATGGGGTAACGCGCGCCCCAGAAGTGCGGCTGGTACTGCTGCTGCACGACGTTCTGACACTGCGCGGGATAGTCGCTCCGCTCCGGCTTCTGCCGCGGCTGGTACTTGTCGAAGAGTTCCGAGGGCAGAGGCGGGCCGCCGTCGCCGTTCGTGATGACGCCCAGGCTGTCCGTACAGCCCGAGCACCAGACGGTCTGCTCCCGCCCGCCCGCTCGTGTCCACTACTTTCAGCTCGACGAAGCCGCGCCGGAAGCCGACGCCGCTCGGGAAGCGGTGGCCGGTCTTGTTCGTGACGAGCACGTCGGCCGTCAGCTTCCGGAAGCTGACGGCGACGGGGGAGAGCTGGATGTCTGCGGTCGAGTTCGCCGCCTGTTCGACCATCGCGTCGAGGGCGTTGGGCAAGTTGTCTGCGACCGACTGCATGTAGTCGTTCTGCCGCACGCCGAGGATCGGGTTAGAGAGCAGGTTCGCGCCGTTCGCGTAGCCGGGCTCCATGTACTGGCGGAACATCTCAAGCAGAGGGATGTTCAGGCCCTGTAGCTGGTGGCGCACGAAGCCGCTCTCGCGCAGGCGGACGTGCGTCTTCTCTGGCGGCAGGAGCCCTTCGGTCGCGGGGTAACGGTCGTCCTCGACGGCGGCGATGGGCTGCTGGATGAGCGGCACTTCGAGCGTGCCCTTCGCGTTGCGATAGCTCGTGCGCATGTGGCAGTCCTGACAGGTCTGCGCCTTCGGGCCGCCGTTGAACTCGTCCTGGTAGCCGCTGTTCAGCCACTCAAGGTAGGTCAACTGTTCGAGGCTGCTGTGCGTGACGGGTCGCGACCCGACGGCGTCGTTGCCGCGCCGCGCGGGCGGCTTCCAGTCAACGACCGGCAGGTTGATGGTGTGGCAACTGCCGCACATCCTCGAACTCTTGATGTATGGGTCGTGCTTCGGCTTGATGCCGAGCGCGTTGTTCATAGGGTCTGTGACGATCTCGTCGTCCTTGAACGGGCCGTACAGCTCTCCGGGGTCGCCGACCGAGAACTCGCCGGTGATGGCCTTCTCAAGGAAGTGCGTGAGCGGCGGGACGCCGGGCGGCGCCTTGTCGGCGACGATGCGGTGGCAGGACATGCAACTGATGCCGTCGCGCGCCAGCGCCCCGTACTTGAAGTTGGGGTCCGTCTCGTCCGTGATGTAGACGAACTCGCGCTTGAAGTCTCCCTTGCCCGCGCCGCCGTGGTCGGCGTCGAGGGTGCGCTTGCCCATCACGCCGTGACACTTGAAGCAGGTGTTGGTGACCGTCTTAATCATCTCTTCGGCGTCGGGCCGCGTCTTCAGGTAGGCGATCTCGCTGTCGAGCTGCGCGTAGAAGACCGGGTCTCGGCCCGCGAGCCCCATCGGCGACCAGCGCCACTCCGCGAAGGGCGAGACGTTCATCGAAGGGGTCTTGCCGTCCGGCTGCGTCGTCCCCACGTAGAGCATCGGGTTGCCGCTGTAGGTGATGGCGCTGTGACAGCCCACGCACGCGTCCGAGGTGAGGAACAGGTTCGTCTGCTTGCCGGGCGCGACGGGCCGCGCCCAGACGTGGTCGTAACTCTCGCCGGGCAACCGCTGCGGGTTGTTCACGGGCCTGATCGAGTCGTAGAAGGCGACGAACTTCGGGTTCGGCGTCATCGAAGGGACGGGCGGCGGCACCGCCACCCTGAGCGGCTCAAGACGCTCCTCCTCGTCGCTCTTGCCGGGGTCGTGGCGCACGGCCGGGTCGAAGTCGGTGTGTCCGCGGGTCTCCCTGCACGGCGGGGGCGGCGTCGGCGTCGGGCCAGGCGGCGGGGTCGGGGCGTAGAACCACGAGTTGTCGTCGTAGTAATGCAAAGGCTCGCCCGGGTTGCCCTTGATGTTGTTGAGAGAGCTGAAGGTGTGTTCCTTCTCGGCCGACGCGTGGCAGCGCGTGCAGTAGAGGCCGAAGCCCGCGTTGCGCATGGCGAAGGGCGGGTCGTTGTTGTCCGCGCACTGCTTGTCCCAAATCTCGGCCCAGTACCAGCCGTCGGCCGAGCCCTGCTTGTCCTTAATCATGACCGTCCAGTCCGAGACCGGCGGCGGCGCGTTGAAGCGGTAACGCCCGGCGGGCGGCGGGAACTGCTCCTTGACGATGACGGCCCCGTCGGGGATGACACCCTTGCGCTTGTCTTTAAGCCAGCGAACGACCTCCGGCGAGTAGTAAATCTTCACCGCCGGGTGTACGCCGTAGTAAGCACCGCTGACGTACGGCCCCGTGTCGCGCACCCCTTTGTCCTCCGCCCAGCCGAGCTTCGCGTACTGTCGGCACTGTAGGAACCGCGCGAGCTGCTCCTGAAACTGCGGCAGGCGGGCCGGCAGGAACGTGCTCGGCAGAGGCAGCGGCGGGACGTTCTGGCAATCGTCCTCCGCGGCCGCCGGTGCGGGTTGCTGTCCGGCCGCGGCCTTCGCGGATGTGCGCGCGCCGTCGAGCAGTTGAGGCAGAGACGAGAGAACCGAGACGCCGCCGAGCAGGCAGGCGACGACGAAGAGCTTTACGCGACGGGACATCGTATACGCTCCTTTTCAACCGACCGTAACCCAGAGTGAAAACGTTGCTCGCGCCCCGGCCGCGCGGTGCGCGCCCACCGTCAGAAAGAGAACTTCAGGTGGAACTGTACGCGGCGGCCGGGCGTGAGGGTCGAGGTCGCCTGGCCGAAGCCGGGGGCTTCGAGTTGGCGAACGGGGACGCCGAAGTTGGCGCGGTTCGTGAGGTTGAAGACCTCCGTGCGGAAGACGAGGCTGCGCGACTCGTCGAGGCGGAAGGTCTTGATGAGGGCGAGGTTCGTGTCGAGGTAGCTGCCCGCGCGGAAGGTGTTGCGGCCGACCCGCCCGTCCTGCCCCGACGCGCGCGCGCAAGGACGCGAGGTCGTCGGTCGTCAGTCGAAGCGGCTGCTGCCGGTCGCCCGTGACGACGATGCCGTCCGTCGTGTCGAGGCGGTCGGTGAGGTTGCCGTCGAGGTTCACGTCGAAGATGGAGTTGACGGTGAAGGGCTGTCCCGTCTGGAACTGCGCGGTGCCCGCGACCTGCATCCCGTCAAAGATGAAGCGCGCGGCGCGCCGCGTCGAACCGCGGGAAGTCGTAGACGGCGTGGGAGGCGAAGCGGTGGCGCGCGTCGAAGTTGGCGGGGCCGCGCTCGCCCGCGAGCGTCAGACTGTTCTGCGGCAGCGCGGGCGCGCCCGCGAGGTCGAACACGTCCGACACGTCGTCGAACGCTTTCGAGAGCGTGTAGCCCGCGCGATACAGAAGGCGCGAGCGCAGGCGCCCGCGCAGCTCAAGCTGGAGCGCGTCGTAGCGCGACGTGGCCGTGTTCTCGAAGAACTCGACGCCGCCGACGTTCGAGCACGGGCCGCCCGCCGACGAAGCTCTGCCCTTGCTGCCGTCGTGCCCCGCGCCCGATGTTCGTGCCCGGCTGGATGGCGACGCCGAAGAACTGCGGCTGGAAGCGGCCGGCGCCTTCCGTCGTCGATGTCGAAGGAGCGCAGCAGCGAGACGGCGTTCGTGCCGAGGTTGGGCGTGGAGAAGCGCAGCAGGTTGCGCGCCTGCGTGCCGACGTAGGCGACGGAGAGGAACGTGTCGCGCCCGAACCTCTGCTCGAAGGTGAGGGCGTAGTGGTGCGCCTCGGGCGCTTCCAGCTTGCGCGCGGGCAGCGTCGCCTCGACCCCGCTCGCGCCCGGCAGCACGCCGCCCGGCGCTCGCGAGCAGGTTGATGCGCGCTGAGGTGTTCGGCGAGCGGGACGTTCGGGTTGAGCGTGTTGAGCGTGCCGGGCACGACGAGCCCGAGGTTCGGGTTCGACGGGTTCAGCAGGCCGAGCGGCAACAGCGGAAAGAGGAGGTTGCCGAAGCCGCCCGCCGTGTTGACCGTCACGAAGGTCGGGAAGACGTTGCGCGACTGGCTGACGACCGCGCCGAGGATTTGGTCGTTGAAGTGTCCGTAGCCGACGCGGATGCGCGTCGCGCCCGGCTCGCCGAACCAGTGCGGCGCGTAGGCGAAGCCGAGGCGCGGCGAGAAGTTGTTGCGGTCGGGGTCGTAGATGCGCGCGCGCCCGCCGATGAAGGTGCGAGGCCCGGCACGGGCGCGTAGCGCCGCGGGGAACGTGCCCTCGATGCGGCCGCTGCACCTCGCGCGCGGGCGTGTTGTACTCGTAGCGCAGGCCCAGAGAGAGCGAGAGGTTCGGGCGCACGCGCCAGTCGTCCTGCACGAAGAAGTCGAGCTGGTAGAAGCGCAGGTTGATGCCCGAGTCGCTGCCGCGCGTGAGCGTCTGGAAGAAGCCGCTGGCGGCCGAGGCCGCGGCGAGCGTCGAGGGTTCGATGAAGTCGTTCGTGATCGAGAGTCCGCCCGTGCCGGCGCGCAGAGGACGGGCGCGCCTTGGAAGCTGAGCAGCGGGCGGAAGTTGCGCGGGAGGATGCTGTTCAGTTCCGTGCGGCGGTTGTCCGTGCCGAAGATGAAGGTGTGGCTGCCGCGCTTCAGAGTCATCTGGTCGGCGAGCTGATACGTGTTGTTGACGCGCCGCTGCGGGAAGTTGAACACGTCCACGCCGACGGGGCTGAAGCCCGCGACGTCGACCTGACCGAGAGGGCCGAGCCGCTCTTCGACCGTGCCCGCCGTCGCGGTAGAAGACGGGGCCGGTGTTCGCGCACGATGCTGTTCGTGGCGGCGTTGAAGTTCGGCAGCGTCAGGTTCTCAAGCACGCGCGCGTTGAGGAGGAACGGCACGCCGGGGAAGGCCCGGCTCGTCGATCATGTGCTCGCGGTCGCGCACCTCGTCGAAGCGCAGGCGCGTGCGGCCGTAGGAGAGGCGGAGCTGGTTGAAGAGGAGCGTGCGCGCCTCGGGGCCGGACAGCTCGCTGTTGAGAAGAAGGAGAAGTTCTGCGTGCGGACGCGCGGCCGCAAGGTGGAGAAGAGCGCGCCGCCCGTGACGGGGATGTCGCGCCAGTCGTTCGTGAAGTTGTAGCGGCCCGTCAGACTCTGCGCGCGCTCGCCGAGGCGGAAGTCGTAGTCGAGCTTGCCGGAAAGTATCAGCCCGCGCGCGCTCGCCGGCAGCTCCTGCGTGAAGGTGTTCGCGCCGTAGACGCCGTCGGGGTTGTTCGGGAACGGGAAGAGGCTGAAGACCGCGTCGCCGCCGGAGGTGGTCGGGAAGGCGAACTCGGTGTCGTTGCGGAAGCGGTTGAAGAAGAGGCCGCTCGCGCCCGAGCCGAACGCGCCGCGCTGGCGACGGTGGGCACGGCGAAGCTCGCCTCCTTCGTCGCGTTCAAGAATTGCCCCTCGGCGCGACGAAGTAGAAGAGCTTGCGCGGGACGACGGGGCCGCCCAGCGACGAACCCGCCCTGCCCGAGCGTGAACGAGTCCTCGCCCCCGCTCCCGTTGCGCACGTCGTCAACGCACGGCCGCCGCACGGGCTCGAACCTGAGCGTCTGCGGGTTGAAGTTGATAGGCGGGCGCGACGATGACGGGGCTGCCCGCCCGCCGATGACCGGCGTGACGGCGTTGCCGTCGGCCGTGTCGAAGTAGTTGCGCGCGTTGAGCTGGCTCGAGTTGAAGAGGCCGAAGAGCGTGCCGTGGAATTCGCTCCCGCCCGAGCGCGAGATGGCGTTGACCTGCGCGCCGACGTTGCGCCCGAACTGCGCGGGCGCGAGCAGCGTGATGACCTGATACTCCTTGATCGATTCGACCGGCTGCGGCACGAGCGAGAAGAAGCCCTGACGGCGGACGCCGATGTCCTCGTCGTTGTTGTCCGAACCGTCCACCGTGAAGTTATTGGCGCGCGACCGCAGACCGTTGGCGGAGAACTGTCCCGACGTACCCACGCCCGCGCCGACGCCGGGGCCGCTGCCGCCGCCGAGGGTCTGCGGCGGCAGCGCCACGTCCGGCAGGTAGAGCGCCAGCTCGTCGAACGTCCGCGTCAGGGTCGCCCCGCCCAGCAGAAGACTCTGCACCTCAACGTCTGTGAAGGCCCCGCCGCGCCGCGAGTCCTTCGCGTTGACGCTGCCGCGCACGTCCGTCTGCGCGGCCGTCAGTTGGGGCGTCGGCGAAGGGTTGGCCGCGACGGGCGCGGGCGTCGGCTGCGGCGTCGCGACGGTGCCGGGCTGTGGCGTCTGCGTAGGCTGTGTCGCGGGAGTCGGCGTGGGCGTCCCGGCGGGCGTCGGGTCGAGCGTGATGGGGACGGGGACGACCTCGCCCGTGCGCATGCTGTTGAGCCGCTGCACGGTCTCGCCCGGCCCGTAGCCCGGCGCGCTCGCGCGAATCGTGTAGGTGCCCGGCGCGAGGAGCCCCTGGAAGAAACGCCCCTGCGAGTCGGAGAGCTTCGCGACCGAGACGCCCGTCTGCTGGTTGACGAACTCGACGCGCGCGCGCGCGATGGGCCGCCCCGTCACGCCGTCCGTCACCGACCCCTCGAACGCGCCCGTCAAGGTGTCCTGCGGCGGCGCCGCGGACGCGGGCCACGCGACCGGCATGACGATGACGAGCGCGAGCGCGACGGCCATGAGCCTGCGCGACGAGCCAGGATTCGAGATTTGAAATTTCAAATTCTTAATCCAGTTCATATTAGTAGGCAGATGGCGGTCTGGAGCGCCGCGTCAGCGGCGGTTGAATTGAGCCCGGCCTTGAAAGGCCGGGAAGATATTGATTAATGGCCGCCGCGTCGCGTCAGCGACGATTGAACGGGCCGCGGCGGCTCAGGCGGCGCCGACGCGACGCGGTTATGTTTTGCTCAACCTTACCCGGCCTTGAAAGGCCGGGCTACGATCAATCACCGCTCCGCGGCGCTTTTGACTGCTCACTGCCATCTGCCTACTGCCCATCGTGCTTCAAGGCTGTCCGAAGCGCGCGCGGTATTCGATGGACTCAAGGAACGCTTTGACCATCTCGGCGCGGATGTAGTCGCCGTCGAAGTCGTTGAGCTTCTTCAGCCAGAAGTTGTAGCCGACGGCGTCGGGGTCGCGCCTCAGGTAGCCGAAGTACTGCATCTGCACGAAGGCGGGACGGAACTCAGCGCGGACGAAGGCGTCCTTCTCGGCCATCAAGAGGAGCACGTTGGCGCGCGTCTCGCGGTGCGTGAGCAGCCCGACGACGAGCGCGGTGCGCTCCGCCTCCGGAAGCGTTACGCCGGCCGCGGCCGCGAGCCCGTCCACGTACTGCGCCTCGTTCTGTGCGTCGAACTTCGCCTTGAAGGCCGCGCGTTTCACGAACTGCTCGGCGAAGAGGCGCTTGTTGAGTTCGAGCCGTTCGAGCGCGCCCGGCCGGCCGACGATGACGCCCTCGCGCACGGCCGTCAGGTCGGGCAGGTACTCGGCAAAGAGCGGCGCGCGCCCGTACGCCAGCCGGTAGAGGCGCTGGACGAAGAAGCCCGTCCCCTGAAACTCGATGGAGAGGAAGAAGGCCGCCGAGCCGTTGATGCGCTTCACCTCGCGGCACCGCAAGTCCGCGCCGCACGACCTGATGTTATCGACCCAGAACTCTAACCCTTCGGCGTCGGGCTCGCGCCCGAGGAAGTCGAGGTAGTGCTGGCGGACGAAGAAGGTCGTGTCGTTAATCGGGTTCTCGGACTCGTCGTCGAGGATGGTGAGGACGGCCCGCGGTATCGAGCCGAGCCGGCCGCCGGACGAGTTCGAGAGCGTGACGTTTACCGTCTCGCCGCCCTCGGTCAGGTCGTCGTTGTTGACGGGGATGTTGAAGCTCTTCAAGCTCTCGCCCGCGCCGAAGAGGAGCGTGCCCGAGACGGGCGTGTAGTCGCTCCCCGCGGACGCCGTGCCGCCCGCCGTGGCGTACGAGACCGAGAGCGGGCTCTCGTTATTGCCCGTGCGCAAGACATCGACTCGCGCCGAGCCGTCCGACTCGCGCACGACGAAGGCGGGGGAGACGAACTGAACGAGCGGCGAGGGCGGGACGAGGAAGTTGTCGAACAGCGCCTCGCCCGGGTTCCGAGACGCGCGCGAAGTGCCCGCCGAGAGTTCCGCGATGAGCGCCGCCTGGTCGGACGGGAGTTGCGCGCGGAAACGCTCCGTCCAGACGACGAAGTCGGGGCTCGTCTCGAAGATGACGAGGCGGGCGGGCGCGTCGTGGCGGAAGCGCCAGAAGCGGTGCTGCACCGGGTCGTAGGTGACGCTCGCCGAGAACTTGTCCGGGCCGAGGCTGAGTTGGAACAGAAGCGTCTGCTCGGCCGCGCCGCTGACGTTGCTCGACGACGAGTCCGCGCGCGGCTTCGTCGCGGCCGTCGGCTCCGACGCGCCCTGCACGACGAAGCGCACGTAGTGTTCGGCGTCGGCGCCGAGGCTGAAGAGGGTCTGTGCGCCGTCGCCCTGCGCCGCCTGCACGACCTCGACGCTGATGAGGGGCGACGAGCTAAGCTCGATGGGGCGCACGGAGACGAGGCCGCCAAACGACGCGCCGTTCGCTTCGGGGCGCGGCTGGACGTGGAGCAGGCCGTCTTGCAGGAAGACGCCGACGAGCGGGTCGAAGAAGGAGGGCGGGTTAGTGGCGGTGCCCTCCACCCACTTGTTCGGGTCGGGGTCGGGGCCGCCCTCGAAGTCGTCGGCCGGGTCGGGCGTCGGCGTGGGCGTCGCCTGTGCCGTACCGACCGTGTCGAACCTCGCGTCGGCGCCGATGTCCGTGACGACAAAGTTCGGCGGGCTAAAGCTGAAGCCGTCCTTCTCGACCGTGACGACGAAACTGCCGCCCGCGGGCACGCCCGCGAAAGAGTAGTTGCCGCCCGCGTCCGTCAGGGTCACGGCCGAGCGCGCGCCCGCGAGCGCGACGCTGACGCCGGCGAGCCCCGCCCCGCTCCCGTCAACAACCTTGCCCGCGAGCGTGTAGGTGATGACCCTACCCGTAAAGTTCAGGCCGGTCTGGTCGCTTTGCAGGTTGCTGAACGTGCGGCTCGGCGGGGTGAAGCGGAAACTTGTTTCGGAGGGCGTGATGGTGAAGTTGCCCTGCGTGAGCCCGCCGAAGGAGTAGTTGCCCGCGGCGTCGGTCGTCGTGTCGCGGTCGGCCGAGCCGGAGAGGCGCACGTTGATGCCGACGAGCGGCTGCGCGCCCTCGTCCGTTACGCGCCCGGACAGCACGTAGATGAGGAACTTGCCGGTGAAGTCGAGCCCGGTCTGGTCGCTCTGCAAATTGCTGAACGTGCGGTTCGGCGGGGTGAAGCCGTAGTTGGTCAACGACGGCGTGACGGTGAAGTTGCCGCCATGCTGAAGCCCGCCGAAAGAGTAGTTGCCCGCGGCGTCGGTCGTCGTGTCCGAGGTGGCCGCGCCCGAGAGATGCACGTTGACGCCGACGAGCGGCTGTGCGCTCTCGTTCGTCACGCGCCCGCTCAGCGTGTAGGTGTTGAGGGTGCCGGTGAAGTCAAGGCCCGTCTGATCACCTTGCAGGTTGTTAACCGTACGGCTCGTGGGGTTGAAGCCGTAGCCGGTCTTTGAGGGCGTGACGGTGAAGTTACCGCCGTGCGTGAGTCCGGCGAAGGAGTAGTTGCCCGCGGCGTCGGTCAACACGTCGAGGGTGGCCGAGCCGGAAAGGTGGACGTTGACGCCCGCGAGCGGTGTCGCGCTCGCGTCAACGACGGTGCCCGTAACGGTGTATATGTTGAGCTTGCCGGTGAAGTCGAGCCCCGTCTGGTCCGCTTGCAGATTGTTGACTGCGCGGCTCGGCGGGGTAAAGAGGTAGCCGTTCGCGGAGGGCGTGACGGTGAAGTTGCCGCCCTGTGTGAGGTTCGTGAACGAGTAGTTGCCCGCGGCGTCGGTCGTCGTGTCCGAGGTGGCCGAGCCCGAGAGATGTACGTTGACGCCGACGAGCGGCTGCGCGCCCTCGTCCGTCACGCGCCCGCTCAAGGTGTGGATGAGGAGGTCGCCGGTGAAGTCAAGGTTCGTCTGGTCGGCTTGCAGGTTGTTAACCGTACGGCTCGGCGGGGTGAAGCCGTAGTCCGTCTTAGAGGGCGTGACGGTGAAGCTTCCGCCGTGCGTGAGTCCGGCGAAGGAGTAGTTGCCCGCGGCGTCGGTCGTCGTGTCGCCGGTGGTTGAGCCGGAGAGATGAACGTTGACGCCCGCGAGCGGCGCGGCGCTTTCGTCAACGATCCTACCTGTGAAGGTGTATGTGTTGAGCTTGCCGGTGAAGTCGAGGTTCGCTTGGTCGGCTTGCAGGTTGTTGACTGCGCGGCTCGGCGGGGTGAAGAGGTAGCCGTTGGCAGAGGGCGTGACGGTGAAGCTGTCGCCCTGCGCGAGTCCGCTGAAAGCATAGTTGCCCGCGGCGTCGGTCGCCGTCGCCTGGCTGGACAGGCCGGAGAGTTGAACGATGACGCCGACCAGCGGCTGCGCGCTCTCGTCCGTCACGCGCCCGCTCAAGGTGTAGGTCGGGGCGACGGCCGCGCGGCAGGCCGAGAACTCCGAAGTGTTGCCCGAAGGGTCGGTCGCTGTGGCCGTCAACACACGCCCGACGGCGACGTTCGGGAGCGAGACGTTGAAGGCGGCGTTGCCGTTGCCGTCGGTCGTCACGTCCGTCGCGCCGAGCAACTGTTCGCCCTCGCCGCTGCCGGACGCGTCGCACGTCGCGTTTGAGAAGAACTCGACGCGGAAGACGGTCGAGGCCGTGGAGTTGAGCGTGCCCGAGACGTTGGTCGTCGCGCCGTCCGCGACGGCGGAGTCGAGCGCGGGAAAGTTCTGCAAGTTGTTGGCGCCCGCGTCCGCGTCGCCCGCGTCGTTGGGCGTGACGCCGAGGGCGCCGAGGTCTATCCCGAGGTGCTGTGCGGTCGTGCCGTTCGAGTGGATAGAGTTCGAGAGGACGCGATTGCCCGTGCCGTCGAAGAAGATGACGCCGCCACCGCCGTTGAAGGCGATGCGGTTGCCCTCGCCCGCGTTCGTCCCGCCGACGCTGTTGCCGCTCGGCCCGCCGGCGCCGATGACGACGCCCGCCGACAGGTTCGGCCCAAGTGCCGAGACGCCGTCGGCCTGCGTGCCGATGAAGTTGCCCTGCACGAGGTTCGCGTTCGCGCCCGCGAACTGGATGACGACGCCGAAACCTGCGTTACCGGAGATGACGTTGCGCGCCGCCGCAGCCGTGCCGCCGACGATGTTACCCGGCGCGGCGCGGACGTTGACGCCCGCGCCCCCGTTGCCGACGGCGACGGTGCCGCCGAGGTCTGTGCCGATGAGGTTGCCGTGTACGCGGTTGCCGGTCGCGCTCGGCCCGTCGATCCGCACGCCCGCATCGCCGTTGCCGGAGATGAGGTTGCGCTCGGCCGCGGTCAGGCCGCCGACGGTGTTGTTGGGCGAGAAGTCGATGAAGACGCCGCTACTGAGGCCGACGTTGGCTTGAGCCGCCGTGCCCGCCGCGTTCGTGCCGATGAAGTTGCCCGCGACGGTGTTGCCGCCCGCCGAGGCCAGACGGATGCCGTGCCCGTTGAACCTGTTGATGACGAGGCCGCGCACGGTGCTCCCGCCCGCGGTGATGTTGAGCGCGGCCGTGATCGCGCCCGCGTTCGTCCCGTTCAACTCGACGAGCGGCGCGCCGCCGAAGCCGGGCTGCGTCGTGCCGTCGATGGTCACGGGGTTTGTGATGGTGGGGAGCGCCGCGGCGGGACTGATGGTCTGCGCCCCGCCCCCGCCGACGCTGAAGGCGATGAACTCGACCTGCCCGGGCGTCGAGTTGGCGGTGAGGATGGCTTCGCGCAGAGAGCAGTGCGCGGCGTTGCACGCGCCGTCGTCGGCGTCGTCGTTCGTGTTGACGGTGAGCGTCGAGCCGGCGGGGCAGACGGTAAACGTCCAGTTCGCACCATTGTTCCCGGAGTTGGTGCCGCTCAGCACGGAGATGAGGGCGCTGCCCGCCTGATAGCTCACGTCCACGTCCGAGAGCGAGAAGGTGCCCGCGCCCGCCCAGAGGATCTGCTCGTCGGGGATGAACGGACGGAGCAGGATCGAGTCCGCGTCGCCGCAGGCCGCGCCGCCGCCATTGAGGGTGATGGTGCCGTTGTTCGACACGTTGCCCTTGAGCGTGAGGTCGCCCGTGCCGATGTTCTGGAACGCGCCGCCCTGCGTGACGGTCAGCGCGCCGACCGTCAGGTTGAAGGACGCACCCTGCGAGAACGTCCCGCCGCCGTCGATGGAGAGCGCCCCGAGCGTGTGGTTGCTGCCGAGCGTGACGGTCGCGCCCGCAAACACGTTGGTGATGGGGGAAGTGACAGTGCCCGTCCCCGCGAGCGTCTGCGAGGTGCCGCCGAAGCGGAGCGTGGTGACGTTGATGTTGCCGTTGTTCGTGAGCGTCGCGCCGTCGAAGCGGAAGACGGAGTTCGCGCCGCCCGTGATCGTGCCGTCGAGCGTGAGCGCGCCCTTGAGCGTGCCCGACTGCAAGGACGCCACGGTGATGCCGGCGCCCGTGTTGACGGTCGTCGCGGTGGCGTTGAGCGTGCGGCCGTTGCTGAAGATGAGCGTGCGCCCGGCCTGGACGGTGACGTTGGCGGCCGCGGCATCCGCCGCCAGGATGGCCGGCTCGTTGGTGACGCCGGCCGAGGGGATGACGACGATGTCGGTGGCGGTCGGCACGGCGCCCGTGTCCCAGTTGGCGGCGTTGTGCCAGTCGGTGTTGTCGCTGCCGTCCCAGGTGTACGTGGGCGCCACGACCACGCGGCAGGGGGAGAATTCGGACGTGTTCGGGGATTCGCCGGTCAGCGTCGCCGTGACGACGTGGCCGACGGGGACCGCCTGCAACAGTTGTACGTTGAACGTCCCGTGGCCGCCGTCGTCGGTGCCGGTGTTCGCGGAGCCGAGGTAGGTCTGCCCCTCGCCGTTGCCCGACGGGTCGCACGTCGGGCTTGAGTAGAAGTCGAGGCGGAAGCCGCCGCCGGGCGAAGAGTCCAGCGTGCCCGCGACATCCGTGCTGTTGCCGGCGCTCGTCGCCGAGTCGATGACGGGGAAGTTCTGTAAGGTGTTCGCGCCCGTGTCCCCGTCGCCCGCGTCGTTGGGCGTGACGGTGCCGTCGGGCTGTGCGTCGCGCAGCTCTATGCCGAGCCCCGCGTTCGAGAAGATTGAGTTGCCGCGGACGGCGTTCGACCCGCCCGAAGCGATCTCGACGCCGTCGCTGCCGCTGTTGGCGATCTGGTTGCCCTCGCCCGCGTTCTGGCCGCCGACCGTGTTCTGGTCGCCGAAGACGTAGACGCCGTTGCCCGCGTTCGGCAGCGCGCCGCCGCCGCTGCCCAGGCCGATGCGGTTGCCCTGCACGACGTTCGTGTCGGCGTCCGCGCCCAACGTGCTCTCCTCGATGTGGACGCCATCGCCGCCGTTCCCCGAGATGAGGTTGGTGTCGTCCGCCACCGCGCCGCCGACCGTGTTGCTGCCGCTGTCGATCATCGCGACGCCGTGCGCGGCGTTGCCGAGGGCGGCCGTCCCCGCGGCGTTCGTGCCGATGAAGCAGCCCCTGACCGTGCCCTCGGCGCCCATTGTGAACAGGACGCCGTTGCCGACGAAGCGGTTGATGACGAGGCCGCTCACGCTCGCGGTGTTGCCGGTAATCACAAGTCCGCTCGCGCCGGCGCCCGCGGCCGACCCGTTGAGTTCGACGAGCAGCACGGCGTTACTGCCCGTCCCGAGCGAGTTGACGGCCGCGCCCGGCTGGGTGTAGCCGTCGATGTTGGTCGTGCCGGTGACGTTGGGGAGCGGCGACAGGGGCGTGATGGTGTGGACGCCCGCGCCGGGGATTTGGAAGGTGATGTCGTCGGGGCCGGGGTTCGCGTTGGCGTCGAGGATGGCCTGGCGCAGCGAGCCCGCGCCCGCGTCGTTCGTGTTCGTGACGACGAAACCCGCGAAGTATGGCGACGCCGCGCTCACGCCGGCCGGGCGCGCGAAGCCCCAGACGAGGCCGGCGAGCGTCAGCAGCAGAAGCAACGCCGAAGTGGAAAATGGTGTAAGACGGCGAGGGGATTTGGGCAAGAACATCGGTCGCTTTCTTCGGAAGAATGTCGAGGGGAGTAACCACCCCGCGCCCAAGGAGGAGCGAGTGAAAGAAGCCCGGGAAACGTCAGGGTTAGGTTAGAACGAAGCCCCATTCTGACCGGGGCCGGACGTGCAGTTATTCGGATTCGCAGCCCGAACTCGGCTGGCAGCCGCCGCAAAGGAACTTAACATTCGCCCCCCCGTTCTGGCAATTGTTTAAGACGAAATCAGTTGCCCTTCCCGGCGAGGTGAAATTGCTTGACAACGCTCGCGCGCGTGACCTACCGTGAGCCGTCTTTCCGTTCGGCCGCCCGTTCCAGAATCTTCTCGCCGACGGGTTGCCCCTTAACCGCCGCTCCGATGAAAAGCAGACCACAGTCGAACGCCCTGGCGGCGCCGGAAGCGCTCCGAATCTTCCTGCTCACGACGCTCGTGTCGGCCGCGCTCGCCTTCACGTCGGACGCGCCGCGCGCGGCCGTGGCCCGCGCCGCGGCCGCGCGCCCCGAGCTTGTCATGCAGACGGGTCACGCGATGCGGGTGGACGCGCTGGCGTTCAGCCCCGACGGGCGGCTCGTCGCCTCCGGGAGCGCCGACAACACCGTGCGCCTGTGGGACGCTTCGACGGGGCGCGAGCTGCGGCGTCTGGCGGGACACACGAACTACGTGCGCGCCGTCGCGTTCAGCCCCGACGGCGCGACGCTCGCCTCCGGCTCGAACGACGGGAGCGTGCGCCTCTGGAACGTCTCGACGGGTGAGTTGAAGCGCACGTTGGACGGACTCGGCGGCGTGTCAAGTCTGGCCTTCAAGCCGGGCGGGCAGCTACTCGCCGTCGGGACGACTGAGAACCTCGTCCGGCTCTTCGACGCCGCGAACGGCGGCGAGATTCATAAGGAGGCGGGACACAAGAGCTGGGTGACGAGCGTCGCCTTCAGTCCGGACGGCAGGCTCGGCGCCTCCGGCGGCAGGGACGGCGCGATCAGGCTGTTCGACGCGGCCACGGGACGGAGCGTACGCGCGCTCTTTGGTCACGCGGGCCTCGTCCGCTCGCTCGCCTTCAGCCCCGACGACAAGACCCTCGCCTCCGCCTCTTTCGACGGCACGGTCAAGCTCTGGGATACAAACAGTGACGGCGAGCCGGGCACGCTCCTCGACTTCAAGGGCAAGCCTGTCGCGGTCGCCTTCGCGCCGGACGGGCGCGCGCTGCTGGCCGCGGCCAGCGACCGCTCGTTGCGCGTCTTCGACACGCGGACTTTTAAAGAGACGCGCGCCCTGCGCGGCGCCGCGGACGTGGAAGCGCCGAGCGAAGTCGCCGCCTTCAGCCCCGACGCGAAGCAGCTCGTGACGAGTAACGGCGACAAGAGCGTACAGCTCCGCGACCTCTCGACGGACACCGCCGGACACGCGCGTCTTCGAGAGTTATTCGAGCGGCATCTACGCGACGGCCTTCAGCCCCGACCGGCGCTGGTTCGCCGCGGGCGGCAAGGACCGGACCGTGCGCGTCTGGGAGATACGGACGGGGCGCAAGGTGCGCACGCTCGCGGGCCACGCGGGCTGGGTCACTTCCCTCGCCTTCAGCCCCGACGGCCGCCTGCTCGCGTCCGCGTCGCTCGACGGCCGCGTCAAGCTCTGGGACAACGAGACGGGCCTCGAAGCGCGCACGCTCGCGGGTCACACGGAGAGTGTCAACGCCGTCGCCTTCAGCCCCGACGGCAAGACCATCGCGACGGCGAGCGGCGACTCGACCGTCAAGCTTTGGGACGTGGCGAACGGACAACTCATCAAGACCTTCAACGGCCACACGGCCGAGGTCAACGCCGTCGCCTTCAGTCCCGACGGCAAGACCATCGCCTCGGGCGGCGCGGACAAGACCGTCAGGCTCTGGGACGCGGCCACGGGGCAGTTGACGCGCGAGGTGCAGAGCGCGGGCGAGGTCTTCGGCGTCGCCTTCAGCCCCGACGGGCGCGCGCTCGCCGTCGGCGGTAACGAACGCATCCTGGACGGTGTACGACGCGGCCAACGGCGCGACGCTGTTCGGAGCTCGGTACGACGCACGCGGGCGACATCCGCGCCGTCGCCTTCAGCCCCGACGGTAAGACGCATCGCGACGGCAAACTCCGACGGCGGCGCGCGCCATCTCGGACGCGACAAACGGCGGACTGCTTTTCCGTCTGAGCGGACACACAGACGCCGTCAACGGCGTCGCCTTCAGCCCCGACGGCGACTGGCTCTCGACGGGGAGCGAGGACGGCAGCACGCGCGTGTGGGACGTGAAGACGGGCGAGCAGGCCGCGACGCTGGTCTCGACCACGGACACGCGCGACTGGCTCGTCGTCACGCCCGACGGACTCTTCGACGGCTCGCCCGACGCGTGGCAGCAGATCGTCTGGCGCTTCAACCAGGAGCACGCGGAGCGTCGCGCCCGTCGAAGCCTTCTTCAACGAGTTCTTCTACCCGGACCTGCTCGCGGACGTGTTCGCGGGCCGCCGCCCGCGGGCCGCGCGCGCCATCGCGCAGATAGACCGGCGACAGCCCGTCGTCAACGTCTCGCTCGCGGGCGGCGCGGCGGCGGACGCGGCTCGTCCAACGCTTCGCGCAACGTGAAGCTGCGCATCGAGGTGACGGACGCGCCCGCCGGCGCGCGCGACCTGCGCCTGTTCCGCAACGGCTCGCTCGTCTACGTCGGGCGCGGCCGGCTCGCCTCAAGCATGGGGCGCGCGGCGCTCGAAGCGGTCGTGCCCCTCGTCGCGGGCGAGAACGTCTTCACGGCCTACGCCTTCAACCAGGACAACGTGAAGAGCGCCGACGCGCGCCTCGCTGCTCCGCGGCGACGAGCGCCTGCGCCGCCCGCCGACGACGCACATCGTCGCTGTCGGCGTCAACGAGTACGCGAACGCGCGTTACAACCTGCGCTTCGCCGTGGGCGACGCCAACTCCTTCGTCGCGGAGGTGAAGCGCCAGCGCGCGCTCGTCGAGCCGACGGGGCGGGTCGAGGCCGTCACGCTGCTCGACCGCGAGGCGACGAAGGGCAACATCCTGACGGCGCTGCGCCGACTCTCGGGCGCGCGAGACGGGGCCGCTCCCCGCGGGCGCGCCGAAGTCGCTCGAAGCCTTGAAGCCCGCCGAAGCAGAGGACGTGGTCGTCGTCTACTTCGCCGGGCACGGCACGGCGCAGCGCAACCGCTTCTACCTCATCCCGCACGACCTCGGCTACGCGGGCGAGCGCGACAAGGTGAACGCGCCGGGGCTGCAAGCCGTCCTCGAACACAGCATCAGCGACGAGGAGCTGAGCGCCCTCTTCGAGCCGCTCAACGCGAGCCAACTCATCCTCGTCCTCGACGCCTGCAACTCGGGTCAGGCGCTCGAAGCGGAGGAGAAGCGGCGCGGGCCGATGAACTCGAAGGGCCTGGCGCAGTTGGCCTACGAGAAGGGCATGTACGTCCTGACGGCGGCGCAGAGCTATCAGGCCGCGCTCGAAGCGGCGCAGTTGGGCCACGGCCTGCTCACCTACGCGCTGGTGCAGGAGGGCTTGCAGAAGGGCGAGGCCGACTCGCGCGCCGCGCACGACGGCCAGATCGTCGTCCGCGAGTGGTTCGACTACGCGGCCGAGCGCGTCCCCGACATGCGGCTTGAGCAGGTGAAGCTGAAGCGCGGCCTCAAGATCGGCTCCGCCGTCCCCACCGCCGACGCGGCCGCCGAAGCCGACGACGTGCAACGCCCACGCACCTTCTACCGCCGCGAACTTGAAGCCCGACCGCTCGTCATCGCCAAACCCTAACCCCACACGCCACCGCCGCGCACTTACGCGCGGGCACGTAACATGACCTTGAGGCGGCTTTACCATTCGGCTTTGATAGTCCTGTTACGGATCCAGGCGGAATGGTTCGGCACAATAATAGTCAGGCTTCTTCCTTGTCGCTGACGACTAAAAGTTATGGGTACGGTAAAACATGCCGAGAATCCTGGCACTCCTGATATTAAACTTGAGGGCTTACAGATTTGGATTCATAGTCGCCAATTCCCGAACGAAGAAGATTATTGGGATGGGAATTGGTTGAATGTCACGGCTCATTGCGGGACACACGGGGCGGATGTCTGGACGAACGGGCCCATCCTGCACGTTCCCGATATAGCCCGCTGGCTTGCCGCCCTGGAAGAGATGAATCAGTCCTTATCCGGCGGAGCAAACTTGGTTAGCCTTGAGCCCGGGTTACGCGTCGAGTTGAGCGTGAGGGAGCTTGGGCAGATTTCAATGAGGGTCGAGATTACGCCTGACCACATGACGCATGAGCATAGTTTTCAGTTTGAGATAGACCAATCGTATCTCCCCGGTCTCATCGAAAGTTGTCGTAAAGTGTTGGCGAAATACCCGATCAAGGGTAAGCCCGATGCGGGCGACGACGCCTGACAACGGCATGCACCCGACCGCCGACACGCAGATCGTTAAATTCTTTCAGAGAATCGGAGTTGCGGGTGCTGCCGGGCGTTAGGCGTATCAACCTCACCTACCGATAGTTAACGCGCTTGACCTTCCCCTCTTTCGAGAGCCGCATTGATGAGGTTAAGAGGCTCGTCCTGTGGCTTCAAATTACCCTCTAGTGAAAGCACATACAGTTTGACCGCAGCTTTGTGGGCATTGGTGTAGAGGTAGAGTAACTCGATGCTGTCGAGTAGTGCTCTGCTCGCCTGCATTGCTCCTTCCGGCCCGTTGTCTATTGCCCTTTTAATCCTGAACAGAAGGCGAGCTAAACATTCGATGGCGGCCGCATCTTGACACAAAGCGGGCTCAAGAATCGCCGCCCAATCTTCTCTATTCGTAAGTGGGGCTATGGATTGATGCTCCATCATCAGCCAATACATGCATGCTAAGTTCGCATGCATATAATAGGCCAGTTTTGCATATCCGTCAACATGTTCATATAACATGGCGGATGAAGAAGAAGGTTTACATTGCTCAACGTAGCCGGTTGGTCAGCCTCTTACGCGAGATAAGAATTGAGGCCGGTCTGACACAGATGGGGCTGGCCGAACGCATCGAAAGAGACCAAACTTTTGTTTCAAAGTATGAAAGCGGTCAAAGGCGGCTGGATGTGCTGGAGCTGCGTGAGATATGTCAGTCTGTCGGGATTACTTTAGAGGAATTCGTCAAACGGTTAGAGAAGGCATTGAAGTAGCCGCGGCCGGATACACCTGACAACGGCATGCACCCGACCCGCGACGCGACGGCTCTCATTCACTTCCGGCAGGAGGGCGTTCAGTTGCTTCACGTTACGAAACGCAAATTGTCTTCCCTTCAAACTCCTCTGACGAAGATCGTCTTTCCCGCCGCCTGGATTTCCCTCTTCGGGTTTGGCACGTTGAGCTTGTTCCTCGGGGGATTCAAAGGCGCAGACGACGCTTTAAAGTGGAAGTTTCTGCTCGGGTGGCTCGTCGGCTCCGCCTTCATCTACTGGAGCTGCATCCGCCTGAAGGAGGTGAGCGTCGATGACGAATACCTCTACGTCTCGAACTACCTCAAGAAGGCCCGCATCCCTCTCTCGCAAATCTACGACGTGACGGAGAACGTGTGGCTGAACATACACCCGGTCACGATTCATCTGAAGACGCCGTCGGAGTTCGGCGACAAGATCATCTTCATGCCGAAAAGCAGGCTCTTCGCCTTCTTCAGCTCGCACCCGGTCGTGGCCGAGTTGAAAGAGTTGGCGAGGTCGAAGCGGAGACTCTGACGCCCGGAGATGACAGACGCCTCAGAGCATGAAGATGTCTCGGAACCTGGGGTCGGCGCGCAGCGGGTCGAGGCGCGGGTCGGCCTTGAGCATGTTAGCGGTCTCGGGACTCGTGCGGGCCTTGTCGCGCGCCTTCGACAGCCATTCGTAAGCCTGCTCCCTCTCGCCGAGCGAGGCGTGGACGAGCGCCATCTCGGAGGGCGACACCTCGGCGCCGGCCGCCGCCAACTCTTCGAGCAGGCGCCGCGCCTCCGCCTTCCGCCCCGTGAGCGCGTAAGCCTGGACGAGCGCCGCGGCGACGCGCGCGTCCCCGCCGCCCGCGAGCCGGCGCGCGTGACGCAGCTCGGCGACGGCCGCCGCGCGCCGCCCCTGATGCACGTAGACGAGGCCGAGGATGAAGCGCGCCTGGATGAAGTCGGGGTCGAGTTCGAGCGTGCGGCGCAGCCGCTCGGCGGCGCGCTCGTAGTCGCGCGCGAAGAAGAGACGTTCGCCGACGGTCGTCGAGATGATGGGCGAGAGCGGGTCGAGTTCGGCCGCGCGCGCGGCCTCGGCCAGCGCCTCCTCGCCGCGCCCGAGCATGGCGAGGAAGTCCGAGTACCAGTGGTGCGCCGTCGCGTAGGACGGGTCGAGCTCGATGGCGCGCCGGAACTCGCGCTCGGCGCCCGACGGGTCGCGCTCGTGGTAGGCCCTGACGAGCGCGAGCGAGGCGTGCGCCTCGGCCAGTTCCTCGTCCACCTCGACCGCCTTCAGCGCCGCGGCGCGCGCACGCCGCTGACACTCGTCCGAGGGCAGCGAGCCGTAGCCGTAGTTGCCGAGCACGCTGTAGGCGTCGGCGAGCCCCGCGTAGGCCGCCGCGTAAGTCGGGTCGAGGTCGAGGGCGCGCCGGAAGTGCTCGACGCTCTTCGCGACGCCCTCCGGGTTGCGCTTGTTCCAGAAGTAGCGCCCGCGCAGATAAGCCTCGCGCGCCTCGAAGACCTCGGTCGTGTGTGGGCGTGCGCGGCGCATCTCTGAAGGCGGCGTCGTCCGCGCCGCCTGACCTTGTTGTCCCGGCGCCCCGCGCCCCGCCCACAGGTATACGGCGGCGGCCGTGGCGACCACCGCCAAACACACTGCGAGCGCCAAAGACACCCTCGGCAGGCTCGCCGCGCCGACGGTGATGGCCGCCGTCTCCGCCAGTGCGACCTCCTCGCGCCGCCCCGCGGGGCGCTCGTCGCACACGGCCGCGGCGACTTCGCGCACCGGCTCGACGAAGCTGTAGCCGCGGCCGGGCACGGTCACGACGTAGCGCCGCCCGTCGGCGCGCTCGCCGAGCGCCTTGCGCAGCATCGAGACGTGCTGCGTCAGGTTGTTCTCCTCGACCGCCGTGTCGGGCCAGAGCGCCGCCATCAGCTCGTCCTTGGGCAGCACGCGCCCGCGGCGCTCGACGAAGACGAGGAGGGTGTCGAAGACTTTCGCGGTCAAGGCCACCGGGCACCCTTCGCGCAGCAGCACGCGCCGCAAAGGGTGGAGGCGGAAGGGGCCGAACTCGTAGACTCTGTCGTTCGTCTGCTCCATGTTGAAAACTTCCTGCTGACTGCCCATACGGCCGGGAGACCGAGACACTTCTAAGCGATTTCACAAACTTTTACAAGATTTCACAGCCCTTGAAAGACCCGCGGGCCTCCGCGCACGCATCATCGTCAACACACCTCCCGGCCGCGAGGCGGGGCGTGCGAAGGCGTGAAGGCGGAGGGGTTAAACGTCAGGCTTACCGTCCCTCACTTCCACGCGGACGCACGCCCTCCCCCGCGGCCGGTCTGGAAATCATCTCGACGAGGAGTCATCTGAAGATGCGTTTGAAGAGTCTCGTGCTCGCGTTCACGTTGTCGAGTCTCGCGCTGTCGCCGTCGGCGACGCTCGCACAGGGTGAGAAGGAGAACGGCAAAATCATCGAACAGACGCGGTTCGAGCTGCCCACGTTCGAGCAGGTGCCCGACAGGTTCAAGCAGCTCTACGGGCGCGAGCGCGTCGAGCGCGTGCGCAACTCGCCCGACCTCGAACTGCTCAAGATCAAGTACCTGAGCGACGGGCTCAAAGTCTCCGGCTTCATCTACAAGCCGAAGGACGTGGCGGGCAAGAAACTCCCGGCCGTCATCTGGAACCGCGGCGGCGCGGGCGAAGACACGATCATCACGGCCGCGAACTACCTGCACTTTTACGAGATGCACCGGCTCGCCTCCGAAGGGTTCGTCGTGCTCGCCTCGCAGTACCGCGGCTACGACGGCGGCGAGGGCAAGGACGAGGTCGGCGGCGCGGACACGAACGACGTGCTCAACCTCTTCCCCCTCGCGCGCGCGCTCGGCTACGTGGACATGGAGCGCGTCTTCATGTTCGGCTTCTCGCGCGGCGCGCAGATGACCTTGCAGGCCATACGGCGCGGCGCGCCCGTCCGCGCGGCGGCGGTCGTCGGCGCGCCCACCGACATGTGGCTCAGCTTCCAGGAGAACCCCGGCATCCGCGACCTCATCCAGTCGAACTGGGCGGGCGGCGAGGCGCGGCGCGAACAGAACATGGAGGAGCGTTCGGCGGTGCGCTGGGCCGACAAGCTCACCGTGCCCCTGCTCATCTTCCAGGGCGGCGCCGACCCGGCCGTCTCGCCCACGCAGGCGTTGGGGCTGGCGCACAAGTTGGAGGAGGCCGGCAACCTCTACGAGCTGGTCGTCTACGCGCGCGACGACCATTTCGTCACGCGCAACAGCGAAGACCGCCTGCGCAGGACGCTCGACTGGTTCAAGAACCCGCGCGCCAATTCCATCAGCATCGCCGCTCCGGCGCACCATCCGCGAGCGCGGCGTCGCGGCGGCCGTCGCGCAGTACCGCGAGCTGCGCAAGAGTCTGCCCGACCGGTACGACTTCGCCGAACCGGAGCTGAACGCGCTCGGCTACGAGCTGCTCTTCACCGGGCGCCCCAAAGACGCCGTCGAAATCTTCAAGCTCAACGTCGAGATGTACCCGCAGGGCTTCAACACCTACGACAGCCTCGCCGAAGCATACCTCGCCACGGGCGAGCGCGAGCTGGCGGTCAGGAATTACAGGAGGTCGCTTGAGCTGAACCCGCAGAACACGAACGCGACGGCCGCGCTCCAGCGCATCGAGCAGAAGTGAGGGAGACGCTCACGGCTCACGCTGCCGGTCGCGCAGGATTGAAAGGTAGGCCGCCCACGGCCCGACCGCGTCCGCGTAGACCTTCGCCATCGTCCGCGCGATCTGCGCCACGTGATCGAGGTCGTGAACGACCCACGCCGCGAGCAACTGCCCGAGCGTGACCTCGCCGAAGTCCGGATGTCGCCCCGTCCGTATGAGGTCACCCACATCGAGTTTAAGTTCGCGCAACTCGGCCAGGTTACGGCCGCGGAGTTCGGCGAAGTTCTTTAGAAGCTCCGCGAGACTCTGCCCCTCGCTCTCGTCGAACATCGCCGTGCGGTTGTAGGGCGTGAACGGGCGCGGGTCGCCGGAGAGAATGTGCCGTGCGCGCTCCATCCAGTCGGTACGCTCGCCGCTGACGAGGTGCCCGACCACGTCGTACGGCGACCAGGTGCCCTCGCCCTCCGTCGCGCGCGCAAAGGTTTCGGGCAGGCCGTCCAGAAGCGCGCCGACGGTCGCCGGCGTCCGCTCAAGAACCGCCACGGCCTCTTCCAGACGCAAATCCTCTCTCGACATTAAGTGACCTCCGTCTCCCGACCCGGCCCCGTGTCTTGATTGTAACTTTACGCGACGACCGCCGGCAGACCCACAAACGCGCCGTACCTTTGCGCGGCCGCGTCGAGCGCAGACCGTTCGTCCCGCTTGAGCGTCTTCCAAAGGCTCGTCTCGATCAACGCCGATTCCTTTTTTAGCGTGCGCTTCCACGTGCCGACGGCTCGACCGTCGAGAATGACCGTCGGCCCGAGGACGGCGAACGCGGCGTTCGACAGTCGCGTGTGTGAAGGGTGGAGGACGGCGCCGCGCTCTTTATAAGCGACCGTGTACTCGTCGAAGGCCGGCAGCAGGTGTGCGGCGGGCGGCTTCCCTTCTCCGACGGCCGGCGTCGATAAAGAGAGCCAGTAGGTCTGACCGTCGCTCATCTCACTCACCAGGCGCGGCCTTGTCATCTCAAGCCCCGCCCGCGCGTCGGTCGTCCTCAGACTCGACCACCAGACGAAGTCCTGCAACGTCGCAGGCCCGTGGCTTCTGAAGTAACGCGCGGCCAACTCCGCCAGCGCCTCTTCGCGCGTCAGGCTCCTGTTGGAAGGCGCCCACTCGTCGAGGAGCGCGAACGTGAACTGCTTGCCGCGCCTCGAAGCGTAGCAGGTCAGTCCCTCCAACGCAGACCTGTTCAGAAGGTGTATGAGCCGCTGGCCGTCCGTGGCAATCCCCTGCCGTTCCAGCGCGGCGGCCAGCTCCGGGCGAGTCAGTTGACGGCCTCGCAGGGCGCGCTCAAGCACACGCCTGCTCTTAGCGAACGTCGCCTCGTCCAGCCCGAGCTGCCTGTACCTGCCCGCCGCGCGCGCGACGGTGCGCGCCCCCAGCAGACCCAGCATCCAGCGCACGTCCTCGGCCGCCACGAAGTGGAGCGTGCCCCGCATAGGCCACGTGCGGACGATTGAACGCTCGGTAACGGCGCGCTCGACCAACACTTCGTCCGCCCCACGCAGGCGCAGCCCCAGCGCCCACAGCGAACCGAGATAGTCCTGCGCCTGCACGGCGCCGAACCAGCGCACCGCGTCCGCCGGACTCTTAAAACGATTGAGCCCGATGCCCTGATTTGTAAGCCGCAGGCGCGCGATTTCGGAGGTCTTCATTTTTTACGGGCTCGTGTTTTGGGCTGGACGCGGTAGGCGCAGCGTTGGTCGCCGGAGACGATGTGCTCGACGCGCTCGACCTCGACGCCGGGGCCGAGCACCGTGCGAAACAGGTCAAGCTCCGTCGAGCAGAACCCCTGACACGCGTTCGCCGCGGCGCAGATGGGACAGTGGTTCTCGACGAGCAGAAAGCCGCCGCCCTCCTCCTCCGCCCTGACCTCGGCCATGTAACCCTCCTCGGTGCGGACCTGCGCCAGCTCTTTCAGCCTCTTCTCCAGAGGGTCGGCCGGTCGTATGCGCTTCGCGTACTCCGCTCGCTGCCGCGCGCAGCGCGAGACGAGCACGCGGCCCAGCCCCTCGGCGCCGAAGGTCTCCTGCATGGCGTCGATGAGGGCGACGCTCAGCTCGGCGTAGGCTTCGGGAAAATGCCGGTCGGCCTCGCGCGTGAGCCGCCAGGACTTGGCCGGGCGGCCGACGGGCACGGGGCGGTCTTCCGCCGCCACCAGCCCCTCGCCCTGCAACGCGTAGAGGTGGAGCCGCACGGCCATCGCGGTCAGCCCCAGCCGCTCGGCGAGCTGCGCCGAGCCGAGCGGGCCTTCGGTCTTCAGGAGTTTGACGATGGCGCGGCGCGTCTTGCGCTCGCCCGTCTGGCGCGTCTCGCTGGTCATGCGACCTTTCTAAAGAAACTACTTTACAAAGTCAAGCCTCCGTGCTACCCTCCGCCTTAGTAAAGGTTTTTCTTTAGAAAGGACGGTGGCTGCAATGAGTATCTCTTCCGACTTCACGTCGCAAACGATCAGGCGGGGACAACACTTTCGACGGCCTGCGGGTCGCCATCACCGGCGGCACGTCGGGGCTGGGGCTCGCGCTCGTGCGCGAGTTGCTGGGGCGCGGCGCGCGCGTCGCCTTCGTCGCGCGCACGCGCGAGCGGGTCGCGACGCGTCGCGCGCGAGAACGCCGGCGCGCACGGCATCGTCGGCGATGTCGCCTCGAAGGACGACATCTACCCGATCGCCTTGCAGGTCGTCGGCGAGTTGGGCGGGCTCGACGTGCTCGTCAACAACGCGTCGGACTTGGGGCCGGTGCCGCTGGCGATGCTCTCCGACACGGAGTGCGAGGACCTTGAGCGCGCGTTCGCGACGAACGTGCTCGGGCCGTTCCGGCTGACGAAGGCTCTGATGGGGGCGCTGGCGGCGTCGGCGCGCGAGGGGCGCGGCGCGGTCGTGCTCAACATCTCAAGCGACGCGGCCGTCAACGCCTACCCGGCGTGGGGCGCTTACGGCGCGAGCAAGGCCGCGCTGCACCACCTGAGCCGCGTCTGGGGCGAGGAGCACGCGGCCGACGGCGTACGCTTCCTCTCGCTCGACCCCGGCGACATGGACACGCCGATGCACGCGGCGGCCATCCCCGACGCAGACCCCTCGACGCTGAAGCGGCCCGAGCAGGCCGCGCGCGAACTCGCCGACGCCATCGCCGACGCGCTGCCGTCGCGCGCCGCACGGTCCGGTCGAAGAACTGGAAGGAGCGACCGTATGATCGCCGCGACCCGACCGACGCAACGCCCGCCGGACGCCAAGCTTCTCGTCGTTGACGCGGGCCGACGTATCGGCCACGTGCCGCGCTCGGCCTTCGTCGAGTTCCTGCGCGCCGGCGACCTCGTCGTCGCCAACGACGCGGCGACGCTCCCCGCGAGCCTGCGCGGCGTCCACGGCCGCACGGGCGCGCCCGTCGAAGTGCGACTGGCGGGCCGCCCTTCGCTCGAAGCCGGAGGACGTGAACCGCTTCAGCGCCGTCGTCTTCGGCGAGGGCGACTTCCGCACGCGCACCGAAGACCGCGCGGCCCCGCCGCGCGCTCGCGGACGGCGACCGCCTCATCCTCGGCCCCTTGCGCGCGACCGTCGAGCGGACTGCTCGGCCACCCGCGACTCGTCTCGCTCTGCTTCGACGGCTCGCCGGACGAAGTCTGGGCGGGGCTCGCGCGCCACGGGCGGCCGATACAGTACGCGCACGTGCACGAGCCGCTTGCGCTCTGGGACGTTTGGACGCGCTTCGCCGGGCCGCCCGTCGCCTTCGAGCCGCCGTCGGCAGGCTTCGCGCTCGACTGGCGCGCGCTCGCCGCGATGCGCGCGCGCGGCGTCGAGTTCGAGACGATCACGCACGCCGCGGGCATCTCGTCCACGGGCGACGAAGAGCTCGACCGGCTCCTCCCCTTCGACGAGCCCTACCGCATTCCCGGCGGCGACGGCCGACGCCGTCAGCACGCGCGAAGGCTCGCGGCGGCCGCGTCGTCGCGGTCGGCACGACGGTCGTGCGCGCGCTCGAACACGCGGCGGCGGCGGGCGGCACGCTGCGCGCGGGCGAAGGCGTGGCGACGCAGCGCCTCGGGCCGGAGAGCCGCCTGCGCGTGGTGGACGCGATCCTCTCGGGCACGCACGAGCGCGGCACGAGCCACTACGAGCTGCTGCGCGCCTTCCTCGACGACGAGACGCTCCTGCGCACGACCGGCCGAGCTGGACGCGCGCGGCTACCTGACGCACGAGTTCGGCGACTCGGTTCTGATCGAACGTGTGTCGGGGTGATGACTAAGGTTCGGAGAGCGCGCGGGCGCGCGCGAGGAGCAGTTCGCGCTCGCGCGTGTTGCGCGTGAGTTCGGCCGCGCGCTCGAACTCGGCGCGCGCTTCATCGAAACGCCCGAGCCTGCGAGGAGGTCGCCGCGCACGCTCGACAGGAGGTGATAGCCCTTGAGCGACGGCTCCTCCGTCAGACCTTCGACGAGTTCGAGGCCGGCCGCGGGGCCGAACGCCATCGCGACCGCGACCGCGCGGTTCAACTCCACGACGGGCGACGGCGAGAGTTGGGCGAGCGCGTCGTAGAGCGCCGCGATGCGCGCCCAGTCTGTCTCCTCAGCCGTCGCGCGCGCGCGTGGCAGGCGGCGATCGCGGCCTGAAGCGTGTAGGGGCCGAGCGGGCCGCCCAGACTTTCGGCCCGCGCGAGCGCCGCGAGGCCGCGGCGGATGAGGAGCCAGTCCCAGCGCGCGCGGTTCTGGTCGAGCAGCAGAACGGGCTCGCCCGACGGGCCGACGCGCGCGCGCAGGCGCGACGCCTGAATCTCCAACAGCGCCACGAGGCCGTGGACTTCCCCTTCCCGCGGCGCCAGCTCCGCGAGGATGCGGCCGAGGCGCAGCGCCTCTTCGCAGAGCGCGGGGCGCACCCAATCGCCGCCGGCCGTCGCCGTGTAGCCCTCGTTGAAGATGAGGTAGACGACTTCGAGCACCGACGAGAGGCGCGCGGCCAGCTCGGCGCCGCGCGGCACCTCGAAGGGGACGCGCGCCTCCGTCAGCGTGCGCTTGGCGCGGACGATGCGCTGGGCGACGGTCGGCTCCGGGACGAGGAACGCGCGCGCAATCTCCTCGGTCGTCAGTCCGCCGAGCAGGCGGAGCGTGAGCGCGACGCGCGCCTCCGTCGAGAGCAAAGGGTGGCAGGCCGTGAAGACGAGCCGGAGGAGGTCGTCCCCGATCTCGTCGTCGAGGGCCGCGTCGAAGTCCGGCACGGCCCTCTCCAACGCCTCCAGCTCGCGGCCGAGCTGCTCGTGCTTGCGCTCGATGCAACGTCCTGCCGCGCAGGAGGTCGATGGCGCGGTGCTTCGCGGTGGCCATGAGCCAGGCGCCCGGATTATCGGGGACGCCCGACTCGGGCCAACGTTCGAGCGCGGCGACGAGCGCGTCCTGCGCCAACTCCTCCGCGAGCCCCACGTCGCGCACGACCCGCGCGAGGCCGGCGATGAGCCTGGCCGACTCGATGCGCCAGACCGCCTCGACCGCGCGGTGTGTGTCGTTGATTGCCGCCACAAACGTTCTAAGCATTAAACACAGAGACACAGAGGCACGGCTTAACGCGATTTAAAAGCTGTGCCTCTGTGTCTGCGGTGGTTAACTCTTGTTCGCCTCCAACTGCGCGCGCAGGCGCTCCTCCTGCTCCCGCAGTTCGGGGGTGAGGTTGGCGCCGAAGTCCTCGGCCTCGAAGACCGGGCGAATCTCGATCTCCGACACCTCGTCGTAGCCGGGGTCGCCCTCATTGGGGGCCGGGATGCGCTTGACCCATTCGACGGCCTCCTCCATCGACCGCACCTGCCAGAGCCAGAAGCCCGCGATCAGCTCCTTCGTCTCGGCGAAGGGGCCGTCGATGACGGTCCTCTGCGTGCCCGAGAACCTGACCCGCTTACCCTTCGAGCTCGGGTGCAGCCCCTCGCCGGCCAGCATCACGCCCGCCTTCACCAGTTCCTCGTTGAACTTCCCCATCTCGGTCAGCATCTTCTCGCCCGGCAGCACGCCCGCCTCCGACACCTCGTTCGCCTTGATAATCACCATGACTCTCATCCTGATTCTCTCCTTAAATGTTATTTGTCTTCCGCTTCGAGCCGTCTTAAACCCGCCCTCTACATACACGACGAACGAGGGGCGGCGGAATCGACACGTGCAGTATCTTTTTTTTCGTCAGATTTGTTAATCGGCGCCCATGCCTACGCCGCGGAGCGGCGCTTGAGTGTAGCCCGGCCTTTCAAGGCCGGGTTGAGGTTGAACCGAACGAAGCCGCGTCGCGTCAGCGACGCCTGAGCCTTCCGGCACGTTCAGGCGTCGCTGACGCGACGCGGCGTCTAATTAATCTTCGCCGTTCTCAGCCTTGAAAGGCCGGGCTACACTCAGCCGCCGCTCCGCGGCGCTCTGTGTTCAAGTCTCATCAAGCCGCCGCGTGGGCCGGTTGCCCGAGCGTCGGGTAGTCCGTATAGCCGCGCTCGCCCGGCGTGTAGAAGGTCGTCTGGTCGGGCTCGTTGAGCGGGGCGCCGAGCTTGAACCGCCGGGGCAGGTCGGGGTTGGAGATGAACTTGGTCCCGTAGACGACGGCGTCCGCGAGGCCGCCCGCCAACAGCCCCGCGCCCGACTCCTTCGACAGCCCCGCGCCCGCGAAGTAGACGCCCCCGTAGACGGGCCGCAGCCTCGCGTGCCAGCCCTCGCCGGTAAAATCGCCGACGTGGACGTAGGCCAGCCCCCGACCGTTCACCCTTTCGAGGATGTACGGGTAGAGCGCTTCGGCGTCGCTCTCCTCGATGTCGTTGAAGGGCATGCGCGGCGAGAACTTCACGCCGACGCGGCCCGAGCCGACGGCCCTCCTCAACGCGTCCAGCACCTCGAAGAGGAACCGCGCGCGGTTCTTGATCGACCCGCCGTAGATGTCGGAGCGCTGGTTGACGTTGGTCGAGAGGAACTGTTGCACGAGGTAGCCGCTCGCCGCGTGCAGCTCGACGCCGTCGAAGCCGGCCGCGACGGCGTTCGCGGCCGCCGCGGCGAAGTCAACGACCGTCTGCGCGATCTCGTCGCGCGTCAGCTCGCGCGGGGTCACGAACTCCTTCATCCCTTCGTCGGTGTAGTTCTGCCCCTTCGCGCGCACCGCGGACGGCGCGACCGGCCGCGCGCCGTCGGGCAGGAAGTCGGGAAGCGCGATGCGCCCCGTGTGGAAGACCTGCATGAAGAGCTTCCCGCCGCGCGCGTGGACGGCCTCGGCGACGGGCCGCCAGCCCTCGACCTGTTCGGGCGTGTAGATGCCCGGCGTGCGCACGTACCCTTTAGCCAGCGGCGAGACGTTGGTCGCCTCGGTGATGATGAGCCCGGCCGAGGCGCGCTGGCGGTAGTACTCTGCGACGAAGGCGGGCTGCACGCCGCGTTCGTCGGCGCGGCTGCGCGTCATCGGCGCCATGACGATGCGGTTGTCGAGTTCGATGTCCCCCACTCTGAGCGGCTCGAATAGCGTTGACATAAGGTTCCTCCGTTAAGATTTTCTGAAAGTCTTTCAGCCGGCCGCTAAGACCCGCTCGGCCTCGCGCCCGTTCAGCTCCTTGTTGTAGACGGGCGCGCCGACCTGCTGGCGCCGTCCGCCTTCGCCGAGCGGGCCCGTATCGACGGCGGCGAACCCTATCTCCTCGACGAGCCGCGCCACCGTCCGCTTCGCCTCTTCGTCGTCGCCCGCGATGAAGATGGCGCGCCGCTCTTCCGGCGGGAGACTCGTGTCGCCCTGCTGCTTGAGGTGCTCGGACCAGATGGTGTTGAAGCCCTTGACGAGGCGCGCGCCCCTCAGGTGCGATGCCAACAGCTCGCTCGAAGTCGTCTCGCCGCCGTCGAGTTGCGCGAACTGTCCGTCGCGCTGCGGGTAGTAGTTGTTCGCGTCGATAACGATCTTGCCCTCGAACGCCTCCACGGGAAGCGACTCGTACTTGCCGAAGGGGACGGCGACCAGCACCACTTCGCCGAAGCGCGCGGCCTCCTCTATCCCCGTCGCGCGCGCCCCGTCGCCGAGTTCCGCGACCAACTCGTCGAGTCCCGCGCCCCCGCGCGAGTTGCTGATGGCGACCTCGTGCCCGGCGCGCGCGAACAGACGCGCCGCCGCCGCCCCGATGTTCCCCGAACCGATGATCCCTATCTTCATCTCCGCTTCACCTTTCGCTTCTGGATTCGTTGAAACCGTCGGCCCGCGAACTTCAGGCAGCCTCGGCCCGCAACGCCGGCTCCTGACTGACGGCCGCGTCCGGCACCTTGAGTCCGGTGACGCCGCCGTCGGCGATGATCTCCGTGCCCACGAGGAAAGACGAGTCGGGGCTGGCGAGGAAGAGCACCGTTTTGGCGATCTCCTCCGGCCGACCCAAACGCTTCAAAGGCACCTGCTCGCTGAAGCCCTGCTTCGCCTCTTCGCGGAAGCCCCATGCGCCCGAAGATGGGCGTCTCGATCGGCCCGGGGCTGACCGCGTTGACGCGTATCCCGCGCCCGGCCAGGTCGGCCGAGAGCGTCCGCACGAGCGAGAGGAGCGCGGCCTTACTCGCGGAGTAGACGCTCGAATTCGGGAACCCGATGTGCGCGACGACCGACGCGTTGAGGATGACCGACGCGCCGTCGGCGAGGAGCGGCAGAGCCTTCTTGACGGTGAAGTACGCGCCCTTGAAGTTGATGTCCATCGTCCGGTCGAACAGCTCCTCGGTCGTCTCTTCGAGCGGCGCGAACTGCGCGACGCCCGCGTTGACGAAGAGCACGTCCACGCGGCCGAACCTCTCCCCGACGGCTTTGAACAGCTCGTCGATGTCCGCGAGGCTCGAAGCGTCCGAGCGCAGCGCCAGCACCCCGCCGCCTATCTCGCGCGCGGCCTCGGCGAGCGTGCCCGCGTCGCGCCCCGTGATGATGACCCGCGCGCCCTCGCGCGCAAACTCCTTCGCCGTCGCCAGCCCTATCCCGGAGTTCCCGCCGGTGACGACCGCCACCTTGCCTTCTAACTTGCCCGCCATCTCTTCTCAGCCTTTCTGATTTCTGGAACAATCATTCCAGAAACCGGCAAAAAATTTAGTCCAAAACCGAGAGCGTCACGCGCACCACGTCTTCGAGCGTCTTACGGTCGCGCGTCGCCTTCGACATGAGTTGCAGCCCCTGCAAACTGCTGAAGAGGAACCGCGCCACGGCGCGCAGGTCGCGCCGCCCGCCGATCTCCCCCTCGCGCTTGCCGCGCAGGAGCGCGCGGTAGAGCGCCTCCTCCGCGACGGCCATGTTGCCGCAAGCCTTCTCGGCCGTCGCGCGGCAGCGGCCGGCCAGCTCCGACGTGGCGTTGCCCACGAAGCACCCGCGCCTCTCCCCTTCGCCGAGCGCGCACTCGACGACGCCCTCGAACAACTGGCGCAGGGCGCGCTTGACCGGCCCGGGCCGCTCCAGCACCTCGAACATCTTCCGCCCCTCCACCTCGCGGTAGCGGTCGAGCGCCGCGAGGTAGAGCGTGTGTTTGTCGCCGAAAGTGTCGTAGAGGCTCTGCCGGTTGATGCCCATCCGCTTGACGAGTTCGCCGACGGACGCGGCCTCGTAGCCGCGCGACCAGAAGACCTCCATCGCGCGCTGGAGCGCCTCGTCCCGGTCGAACTCTTTGTGCCTCGCCATTGCGTCACCTCAACCCCGGCGAGTCTTATACTCTTTCTGGAACGATTAGTCAAGAATGATTTTTGCGCCCGCTCTCACCTGCCCGGCACTTCCGCGACGCGGCGCGCGTAGTCGTCGAAGAGGCCGAGGTAGTAGAGCCGCGTCAACTCCTTCCCCAGGGCTTCGTACGCGGCGGCGCGCGCGGGCTCTGCGCGCGCGACTTCCTGAAGTCGCGCGCGCAGCCCGCGGAACAACTTCTCCTTGAGCCGGTAGGCGTGGTCGTGGCGCTCGCCCGTGGTCGAGGCGAATGAGAGCGCGTCGGTCTCGGGCGTGGTCAGCCCCCGGCGCCACGCCGCGCGGTAGATTTGCAGCGCCTCCCGCCACGAATGCTCGGCGGCGCGACGGTAGTGCTCGTGCAGCCCCTTCCACCCCTCCCGCTGCGTGTCGATGAGGGGAGAGGCGTCCGGGTGCGGCCGCGCGTTCGTCCTGTAGTCGAGCAGCGAGACTTTCAGGTCAACCTTGCGGTCGCCCTCGTAGTCGTACTCGACCGTGTCGAGGAAGCCGTTGCCGTCCGTGTCCGTGTACTTCACGACCTCTTCGACACGCGGGGCCGGGGGCTTCGGCGAAGGGGCCTTCAGGCCGCCATGGAACTCCGCGTTCTTGTCCACCAGCCACGCGCCCGACTCGGCGCCGGCCAGATGAAACTTCCGGTCGAAGACGCCGACGTAGAGTTTGCCTCCGCCCGAGTTGTCCCTGTCCCACTCGCCGCGGTCGCCGAGCGTGTCGGCCTGCGGGTGTCCCATGATGCCGGGGCGCTCGCCTTCGGCGGCCATCGCCTCGCCCGCGTAGTTGCTCCGCAGCCAGCGCCTCGTCGAATAAATATCAATCTCGCTCTCCGGCCCGCCGAACCCGTGGACGGGGTAGTACATCTCGACGCGCTCCCAGCGGTGGTCGTCGTCGTCCTCGTCGAAGACGAAGTAGAGGCTCGCCCAACCGGCCGTGAAGAAGTTGTCGAAGCCCTTGTCGTGCGGCATGTACATCAGCTCGTCGAGGCGCCGCCAGTTGTTCCACTTGAAACACGGGTCGAACTTCGTGTTGCCGCGCAGCCGTGGGTACTTGTGCGCGAACTGCCTGTAAGGGACGCCGGGGCCGCCCGCGCCGCGCAGACTCATGTCGTAGTCGGTCTCGTTGCCGCGCCCGGAGTCGTTGTCGAGGTCGAAGGTGACGAAGGCTTCGCCGAGGAGGCCGGAGAGCGCCGCCACGCCTCGCTCGACCGGCGGCTGGTTCGAGCCGGGGTCGAGCCAGCGCATCGCCATCTCGCTCGCGCCGTCGCCGTCGTAGTCATAAAAGGCGAAGGGGTTCTCCCAGTTGAGCCGCGGGTCGGGGAGCGCCTGCGGCGGCCGGTGGATTTTGAGGAAGACGGCGTTACCGTTGTAGTCGGGCCGCCAGTTGGCGAGGCCCGTGTAGTCCCAGTTGTCACGCCCGAGGTCGAACTTCTCCCAGTCGAGCCGGCCGAGCACGCCGTCTCGCTCAACGTCGATGAAGACCATCCAGTGCGACTCGCTCGGGTTCCACTTGCCCTCTTCCCACTCGGGCGGCTGCGTGACGAAGGCTTGCAGGTCGGCGCGGCCGTCGCCGTCGTTGTCCGCCCACTTGACGTTCAAGTCGAGCGGGCCGTCGTAGAGGCCGTCGCCGTTCCTGTCCACCTGGAGCACGTCGGCCAACTGGTCCCCGCGCGTGTCCGTGGGCGACAGGTCGCCGTTCTCGTCG
The DNA here is from genome assembly GCA_963726735.1 of uncultured Acidobacteriota bacterium. Classification (GTDB taxonomy): domain Bacteria; phylum Acidobacteriota; class Blastocatellia; order Pyrinomonadales; family Pyrinomonadaceae; genus QHXN01. Next base: position 1,934,937 of record CAVSDM010000007.1, on the reverse strand, counting down.
AGCCAGCGCACGCGCTTGCCGTTCCACCACCGCTCGACGATGTCGGGCCGCCCGTCCCCGTCGATGTCGAGGCGCACGACCTCGTCCGACGGTTCGGATGATTTGAGCGCCGTCCGCCGCAGATCGCCGCCGGCCTGCCGCGCGGGCGAAGTGGCCGCTAAGACAAGAACGAGCAGGACGGTAAACGTAAATCGACGCCACAGCTTTGAGTAAGTAAAAGGTCTCTTCGCCATGTTCGTGTTTGTTATCAGAGCTGTCATCTGCGCATAGCCGAGAGGTATTAACCACAGAGACGCAGAGACACGGCTCGTCTCGAATTTGAAATCTCAAATTTCAAATGTTGACTCATCCCTCCGGCGCGACGAAGGTGTTGATGAGCGTGCCGAGCCCTTCGACTTCGACCTCGAACACGTCGCCGGGCTTCAAGAGCACCGGCGGCTGGCGGAAGACGCCGACGCCCTCGGGCGTACCCGTGGCGATCACGTCGCCCGGCTCAAGCGTGATGCCCTGCGAGATGTAGGAGACGAGGTGTGCGACGCCGAAGATCATCTTCGACGTGTTCGAGGACTGCATCACCTCGCCGTTCAAACGCCCTTGAATGTTTAAGGACTGAACGTCTGTTATCTCGTCGCGCGTCGTGATGAACGGCCCGAGCGGCGCGAAGCCGTCGAGCCCCTTGCCGCGCACCCACTGGCCGTCGCCGAACTGTAGGTCGCGCGCGCTCACGTCATTAATCAACGTGTAGCCGAAGACGTGCGCGAGCACCTCCGCGTCGCTCACCCGGCGGCACCGGCGCCCGATGACGACGGCCAACTCCGCCTCGTAGTCAACCTGCGAAGTGATCGAGTGCAGCACCACGGGCCGGCCGTGCGCGTTGAGCGAGTTGGGCAGCTTCGTGAAGATGAGCGGCGCGGAGGGCGGCGCCGCTCCGCCTTCGATGGCGTGGTCGACGTAGTTGCGGCCGATGGCGAGCATCTTGCCCGGAATGAGGGGCGGCAGAAACTCGAACGCGTCGGCCGGCGGCGCGAGCTGCTCGTCGAAGCCGACCCCGCGCGAACGCGCCTCGTCCAGCAGCAGGTTCAAGTCGGACAGCGCCACACGGTTACTGTAGATGTCGCAGTTGATGACATCCAACATGGTTGCTTCAAGCAGCCACCTGCACGCGTCGAAGCTCCCGCCCGCACCTTCGACCGCGCGCGCCAGCGCGGCCACGTCCAACAGCCTCTCACCCGACAGCACGCCGAGCCGCACCTCGGGCGTGCCCTTCAGTCTGAACTGCGCCAGTTTCATCCTCAAACCCCCGTTTAACTCGCGGCGGTCTCGAACCGCCTGCGCTGGAACTCGTCGAACGTCACGGCCGGCACGATGACCGCGCCGGTGAATATCCGCTGCTTAAACGTCATGTCTGCTCCGAAACTTTATAAAGACTTCCCCGCCCCGCTCACCGTTCAAGGTCGTTCGTATCAAGCCTGCCTTCGCGTCTTAGCTCCTCGAAGCGTTCGATTGTCGCGCGCACGCCGTCGGCGAGCGGCGTAACCGGGAGCGGCCCGAGCGCGGCGCGGATGGCCGCGTCGTCGAACTCGGACGGGATGGCGAGCGGCGCTTCGTCGAAGGTGATGCGGCCCCGTGCGTCGGGCCGCGCGCGCTCTATCTCTTCGACCACGTCGGCCAACGCGACCGTCTCGCCGTGCAGGTTGAAGACGTGCGCGCCCTCCAACTCTGAGACGGCCGCGCGGATGAACGTGTCGGCCGTGTCGGCCACGTACTGAAAGTCCGTGCGCCCGCCGAAGCGTATGCGGTAGGGACGGCCGACCACGGCCGCCTTCATCGCCTTCGTCGGGTCGGAGGTGAGGCCGAAGTCGCGCCCGACGCCGTAGACCGTCAGAGGCCGCAGGCCCACGCTCGAAAGGCCGTGTTCGAGATGATAGACGCGCGCGTTGCCCTCGTTGGCGCGCTTGAAGACGCCGTAGTGCGTCGAGGGCTGCGGCTCGTCGCGCTCCGACACGGCGCGGCCGTCCTCGCGCGTGCCGTAGACGGCGGCCGAGCTGGCGTAGACGATCCTCTTCACCCGACCGCCCGAAGCCCTGGCCGCCTCGAAGACGTTGACGGTGCCGACGACGTTGACGAGCGCGCCCGCGCGCGGGTCGGCGCGGCAGGTCGGCACCTGCAAGCCCGCGAGGTGTATGACGTGCCCGACCTCGAACTCTTCGAAGATGGGCGGGAGCGCACTCGCGTCCGTGATGTCGCCCGTGACGACCGTCGTGCGTGCGAACTCCTCGTCGTCCATGATGAGGCGCAGGCGGCGCGGGTCCGCGTCGCGGTCGAAGAGCAGGACGCGCGCGCCCGCGCCGAGCAGCCGCTTCGTCACCCATGCGCCGATGAAGCCGTGCGCGCCCGTCAGGAGGAAGGTCGCGCCCGCGGCCAACGCCAATCCGCCCCCCGACTCGGTCTGTTCCGAAACCTCTGTCGTCATGAATCTCTTTAGTGCCTCAGTCGTTTTCGCCGCGGACGATGCGGCCGAGAAGGGTGTGGATGGGAACGAGGCGGGCGACGCCTCTTTCCTGCGCGGGCCTTCGGCGGCGGCGGGCACTTCGCCGGACGGCTACGCCGGGCTCGCGCGCGATGTCGGCCAGGGTTACCGGCATGAGTTTTACTTGGTGCCTCGGCTTCAAACGCATCTTACATTGAGAGCCGACTCCGCGCCACCGATGTTTATGGCAGCCCGCGGGACACGCGACGCTGAAGAAGCTATAATGACGCGGCCGAGAGACTGAGACTCGAACGGGGCGTCGCAGTCTGTGTCCTCATCAAAGCGACCGAAGTCATGTTGATTCGCGGTTGAGGCGGGCGCCCTCCAACAACAACAACTGAATCGGCTCCGAGCCACGACCTTCCCCGCTCGGAAAGGAGCGCCCATGAGGATTCGGCTGTTTCGGTCCGCCCCTTCTCACCTCATCCAACTCCTGCTGCTCTGCGCCGCGCTGACACTCCTTCCGCAGACCTCTTTCGCGCAGGCGGGCCAGTCGGAAGTGACCGGCACGGTCAACGACGCGGGCGGCGCCAGCGTCGCGGGCGCGGCCGTCACGCTCAACGAGGTCGGCACCAACGCCCCCACGGCCGTCACGACCGCGGACGACGGCGTCTACACGGCGACCAACCTGAAGCCCGGCCTCTACGTCCTGTCGGTCGAGGCGCGGGGTTTTCGACGCCTGCGCCGCGAGGGCTTGAAGCTCAACGTCGGCGAGCGCGTGCGCGTCGATGTCGAGCTTACGGTCGGCGACGTTGCAGAGTCCGTGACGGTGCGCGCGGACGCGTCGCTGCTGCGGACGGAGACGGGCAGCCTCGGGCAGGTCATCACGAACCGGCGCATCACGGAGCTGCCGCTCGACGGGCGCAACTTCTTCTCGCTCGTCGCGCTCGTGCCCGGCGTGGCGCAGCCGCCGCCCGCGACGAGCGGCGTCCCCTCGCTCCCGCGCATCGGCGGCGGGCGCCCGCGCGTCAACGAGTACCTCTACGACGGCATCTCCGCGCTGCAACCGGAGCCGGGGCAGGTCGCCTTCTTTCCCGTCGTGGACGCCGTGCAGGAGTTCAAGGTCGAGATCAACTCGCCGCCGGCCGAGTTCGGCCGCTTCAACGGCGGCGTCGTCAACCTTTCGACGAAGTCGGGCACGAACGAGTTCCGCGGCAGCCTCTTCTACTTCCTGCGCAACGAGGCTCTGAACGCGCGCAACCTCTTCGCGCCGCGGACGGCCGACAACCCGCGCAAGCCCGTCTTCCGCCGCAACCAGTACGGCTTCGTCGCGGGCGGCCCTCTCAGGCAAGACCGCACGTTCTTCTTCGGCGACTTTCAAGGGACGCGGCAGCTCATCGGGCGCACGGTCTTCTCCACCGTCCCGACAGCGGCGCAGCGGCAGGGCGTCTTCACGCAGACCGTCTACGACCCTTCGACGACCACGCCGCTCGCGGGCGGCGGCTTCCGGCGCGAAGCCTTCGCGGGCAACCGGATTCCGGCCGCGCGCATAGACCCCGTCGCCTTACAGCTCCTCGAACGCTACCCGCTGCCGAACCTCCCGGGGACGGCCAACAACTACCGGCGCGTCGCCAACGAGAGGTTGGATCAGGACCAGTTCGACGTGCGTCTCGACCAACGCTTCGGGGAGCGCGGGCAGCTCTTCGGCCGCTACTCCTTCTTCACGCAGACGTTCGACCCGGTGACGCCTCTGCCTGACGGCAGCGGCCTCGTCACCTCGGGCACGCTCGGGCTCGAAGGGACGCGCGCGCATCAATTCGTCGGCAACTACGTCCGCGTCTTCTCGCCGCGCGTGGTCAACGAACTGCGCTTCGGCCACACGCGCCGCGCGGTCGAACGGAGCGCGCAGGGGTCGGCCTCTTCGACTCAGACCAGCGTGCGCGGCATCCCCGACGCCGCCGCCTTCCGCGAGACGCTGCCGACCTTCAACGTCGCGGGCTTCCAGCAACTCGGCCCGAGCGCCAACACCAACACGCAGTTCAGCACCGACGTGACGCAGCTCTTCGACTCTTTGAACGCGCAGCGCGGGCGCCACTCGCTCAAGCTCGGCGGCGACTTCCGCCTCGAACGCCTGAGCGTGTTGCAGCCGCCGCAGCCGACCGGCGTCTTCAACTTCACCGCCCAATCCACCAACAGCGCGCAGACGCCGGGCGCCGCAGCCAATTCCGGCGGCAACGCCTTCGCCAGTTTCCTCTTGGGTCAGGTGCAGACCTTCTCGATTGACTTGCAGCAGGACGTGATTCGGCCCCGCGCGCGCATACTCGAACTCTTTCTTCAGGACGACTGGCAGGCGACGCGGCGGCTCACGCTCAACCTCGGCCTGCGCTACACGCTCAACTTCCCTTCGACCGAGGCGAACGACCAGGGCGCGGTCTTCAACCTACAGACGCAGCGGCTCGACTACCTCGGGCGGAACGGTTATCCCGACACGGCGCGGCAACTTCATAAATTGAACTTCGCGCCGCGGCTCGGGCTCGCCTATCGTTTGACGGAGCGCACCGTGGCGCGCGCCGGTTACGCCGTCGTCTGGCAGGAGCAGGCGGGCATCACGACGCCGTTCACGGTCCCGCAGTTCCCCTTCATCCAGACCGCCACGCAGCGCTCGCTCGACGGCGTCAACCCGGCCTTCGTGCTCTCCGCGGGGCCGAACGTGCAGCCCGCCGCGCTCGACGCGGACGCGGGTCTCGGGCAGGGTGTCTTCGCCGTTGACCGCGACCTCGGCTCCGGCTACGTGCAGCAGTGGAACGTCGCGCTCCAACGCGAGCTGACGCGCGACATGGTGGTCGAGGTGGCCTACGCCGGCTCGAAGATCACGCACGTCGGCATCCCCGACACGAACATCAACCAGCTCACGGCCGAGCAACTGAGGCTCGGGAGCGCCCTGCTCCAACAGGTGCCGAACCCCTTCTTCGGACAGATCCCGCGTTCGTCGAGCCTCGGCGACCCGACCATCACGCGCGCGCAACTGCTCAGGCCGTACCCGCGTTTTACGACCGTCTCGCTCTACCGCAACAACGTCGGCAACACGAACTACCACAGCCTGCAAGCGAAGCTCGAACAGCGTCTCGCGCGCGGCCTCGCCTACCTCGTCTCCTACACGCGGAGTCGTCTGATCGACGACGCCGGCTCGGTCTTCGACGCCTCGATTCAGACCGGCCCCGTGGCGAACTTCCCCGTCGCCGACAGCTTCAACCGCGCGCTTGAGCGCGACGTGTCCACGGGCGACATCCCCAACGTCTTCGTCACGAGCTTCACCTACGAGCTGCCGGTCGGCAAGGGTCGCTTCTTCGGCGCGAGCGGCCTGACCGACAAACTGCTCGGCGGGTGGAGCGTGAACGGGCTCGTGCAGATGCAATCGGGGATACCCTTCCCCGTCACGCAGGTGACGAACTTCAACGCGTTCGCGGGCTTCGGGACGCAGCGGCCGAACCTCGTCCGCGACCCGCGACTGCCGCGCGGAGAACAGACGACCGCGCGCTGGTTCGACACCTCGGCCTTCGCCGTCGCGCCGCAGTTCACGCTCGGCAACAGCTCGCGCAACCCCGTGCGCGGCCCCGGCTACCGCACGGCCAACGTCGCCTTCATCAAGCGCACGCGCCTCGACGAACTCCGCAACGTCGAGTTCCGCGCCGAGGTCTTCAACCTGACGAACACGCCGCCGCTCAACAACCCGAACGGCGTCCTCGGCAACTCCGCCTTCGGCACCATCACCTCGGCCGGCGACCCGCGCGTCATACAGTTCGGCTTGAAGATGAATTTCTGATAGCTGGTTATCAACCACAGAGACACCGCTAGAAGATGAGAGCTTCTAGCGGTGTCTCTGTGTCCCTGTGGTTAATTCTTTTCAGCTTCGCTCCGGTATCCCGAGCGCGGCGAGGACGAGCGGGTTCGCGGGGTTGCGGCGCACGTCTTCGGGCACGCCGACCTGCTCGATGCTTCCCTCGCGCATGATGGCCAGGCGGTGGCCGACGGCGAAGGCGTCGGCGAGGTTGTGCGTGACGTAGACGACCGTCAAACGCTCCTCCTGTTGCAAAGCAATCAGGTCTTGGTGCAGACGCTGGCGCGTCGGGCTGTCGAGCGCGGAGAAGGGCTCGTCCATGAGCAGCACGCGCGGCTTCATCGCCAGCGCGCGCGCGATGCCGACGCGCTGCTGCTGCCCGCCCGACAACTCGTGCGGGTAGCGGTTCGCCAACGGCGCGAGGTGCATCCGTTCCAACAACCCTTCGGCCCGCGCGCGCGCGCCGGGCTGCCGCCACAGCGCGTAGGCCACGTTCTCAAGCGCCGTCAGGTGCGGGAAGAGCGCGTACTGCTGGAAGACGTAGCCGACGCGACGCTTGCGCGGCGGGAGGTTGAAGGCGTGACCGTTGTTCCCGGAGCGGAAGAAGGGCGAGCCGCCGAGCAGGATTTCGCCGGAGTCGGGCGTCGTCAGTCCCGCGATGGCGTTGAGCGTCTGCGTCTTGCCCGCGCCCGAAGGGCCGAAGAGCACGAGGATCTCCGCGCCGACCTCCAACCGCACGCGCAGGTTGAAGGCCGCCAGACGCTTCTCGAAATCTATCTTGAGGCCGGGCGCTTCCATCACACAGTCGCTCTAACGCGCGTCGGCGCGGCGCCGGTACGCGGGCTGCTCCAGACGCCGCACGCACCACAGGCCGGCGAAGGCGAGGCTCGTCAAGACCAGCAGCATCACGTTCGCCTCCTCGTAGCGGCGCGCCTGCACGGCGTCGTAGACGGCGAGCGGCAGCGTCTGTGTCCGGCCCGGGATGTTGCCCGCCACCATCAGCGTCGCGCCGAACTCGCCGAGCGCCCGCGCCGAGCCCAGGATGAGCCCCGCGACGACCCCGCGCCGCGCCAGCGGCAGCGTCACGCGCCACAGAATCTCCCACTCCGACGACCCGAGCGTCCGCGCCGCGTTCTCCAGCACCGGATCGACGCCGGCCACGGCCGCCCGCGACGCCTGCACCATCAAAGGCAGCCCGACTATCGCCGAAGCGATGGCCGCCGCCGGCCACGTGAAGACTATCTGCACGTGAAACCACTCGACCACGGGGCTCCCGCGCCCCAGCGCCAGCAGGAGAAAATATCCGAGGACGCTCGGCGGAAGTACGAGGGGCAGGAAGATGATCGTCTCGACGATGATCTGCCCGCGGAACTTGTAGCGCCCGAGCAGCACGCCCAACGCGAGCCCGACGACGAAGAGCGCGGCGGTCGCGACGGCCGTCACCTGCATTGAGAGCTGGAGCGCCGACCAGTTCATTTGACCGGCTCCTCGCCCGGCAGCACGAACCCATACCTGCGCATCACGCCGCGCCCCTCGGCGGAGTTGACGAAGGCCGCGAAGCGTCGCGCCTCCTGCTCGTGCTTCGTCCCTTTGATGACGGCCAGCGCTTGATTGAGCGGCTTGTGCATCTCGGCCGGTATCAGCGCCCAGCGGCCCTTGCTCTGCACGCTGAGCGAGAGCGCGACGACGGCCGCGTCCACGTTGCCGCTCTCTGCGTACTGCAAAGTCTGGCTGACGTTCTCGCCGTAGACGAGCTTCGGCGCGACCGCCTCCCACACGCCCGCCGTCTGCAAAGCCTCGCGCGCGGCCAGGCCGTAGGGGGCGTGCTCGGGGTTGGCGATGGCGACCTTCTTAAACTCGGGCCGCGCGAGGTCTTCGACGCGTTCGAGTTTGAGCGTGCTGTCGTCGCGCGTCCAGAGCGTGATGCGCCCCTGCGCGTAGAGCGTCCTGGTGTCGGTGATGATGAGGCCCTTCTGCTCAAGGCCGTCGATGAAGGAGACGTTGGCGGCGGCGAAGAGGTCAACAGGCGCGCCCTGCTCGATCTGCTGCGCCAGTTGGCCGGTCGAGCCGAAGTTGAAGGTGACTTTAGTCCCACCCTGCTGCTCGAACAGTTTGCCCACCTCCTGAAAGGCCGGCGTCAGGTCGGAGGCGGCCGAGACGGTGAGCGTCTGCGGCCGCGTGCCGTCGGAAGTTTCACCCCGACAACCCGCGAGCAATGCGACGGCGCAGACGGCCAGAGTAACTAAGCGCGCGTGGTACCGAGGACGCAGGTTGCCGTTCGCGTTAACCGCGCGCCTTGTGTCCGGCGTGGACGATGGTGCCGACATGCTCGCCCTCCAGCGCGGCTTCGATGCGTTCGGGGTGGCGGCCGTTGACGATCTGGATCGACCGCAGGAGCCTCGCGTTATCGAGCAGGTCTATCAGGATGCGCTCGAACGGGAGCGACTCGAACCCGCGCCGCCGCAGCTCGTCGGTGTCTATCTCGCGGATGAGCTGGGCGCCCGCGTGCGCGCGCGGGTCGCGGTCGTAGAGCCCGTCCACGTCCTTGATGAGCGTGAAGGTCTTGCAGCCGAAACACTCTGCGAGCAGGAACGAGCCGGCGTCGGAGCGGTGCGGCGGGATGCGCCCGCTCTCGGGCAGGTGCTCCCAGAGCGAGTAGGGCGGGTCGCCGTTGAAGACCACGCCGGGCGCGCTCGCGATGAAGAGCGGCAGGAGGTGGCCGAAGATTTCGGGCGGGATGGCGACGACGCCGTAGGGCGCGAGCAGCGTCCCGAGGATGTGCGCGTTGCCGAGCGAGTCGGCCACGGCCAACTGCGCCAGCACGCCGGTCGGCAGGCCCAAATCTATCCCGATCGAGAAGACGTGCCGGCTCCGGACGCCGCCGCCCGTGCCGATGATCAGTTTCTTCGTCTTGAGGCAGCGGGCCAGCGCCTCGACCACGGGGTAGACGACGGCGCGCCCGGCGTCCAACACGGAGCGCCCGCCGACCTTGATGACGTGCGCCTCGGGGAGCATCCTAAAGACCGGCGTCTCGGTCGTCCTCTGCACCTCCCTGTCCACGAGGCTCTCGCGCATCAGCATCGATTCGACGTGGTGTCGTCCGTCCGTGTCCTTCAGTGAGTCGCTCAAGGTTGCGCTTTCTCCTTCTCGGGTTATGAACTACGTTCAGTCGGAGGTGATGATGGTGCCGACGTGCTCGCCGTCGAGCGCCCTGGTCAGGTTACCGCGCTCAAGGCCGTTGATGATCTGGATGGAGCGACGGTGCGTCGCGTTCCGCATCAACTCAAGGACGCTGCGCTCGACGACCACGTCCTGCAAGTCGAGCGCTTCCAACTCGCCGACGGTTATCTTCGGAATGAACTTCGCATTGCGCTCCTTCTTCGGGTCGGCCGTGTAGAGCCCTTTCTCGTCCTTGACGAAGATCATCGAGCGCGCGCCGAAGACCTCGCTCACGAGGTAGCTGCCGGTGTCCGTCCGGTGCGGGGGGATGCGGCCGACCGAGGGGTTGGTGTGCCAGTAGATGTAGGGCGGCATGCCGAAGAAGATGACGGCGCCGCGCTCGGCGAGGTAGTGCGGCAGTTGCGCGAACTGCGCGGGCTCGATGAAGGGGATGCCGTGCTTCGCCAGCAGGTAGTTGAGCATCCGCGCGTTCTGCATACTGACGAACGTCCCGAGCACACTCAAAACGCCGGTCGGGAGCCCGAGGTCGAGCCCGACGCTGTAGGCGTGGCGCGCGCGCGTGCCCGCGCCCGTGCCGATAATCATCTTGTGCCGGCGCAGGTTCTCCACGATCTCTTCGATCAGTGGGAAGACGGCCACGCGCCCGCGGTCGATGAAGCTCTGGCCGCCGATCTTGACGACGTTGGCTTCGGGGAGAATCTGCACGGCCGGCTGCTCGCCGGTCTGCGCCATCAGGCGCCCTTCGTCCAGAGAGCCTGTTAACAGCGACTTGCCGAGTTCGGTCAGTAGGGTGTTCTGCATCTGTTGTTGTCGCCCGCTACGGGTTAGAGTGCGTTTCAGACTTTACGAGTCGGCGGCACGCGTAAGGGGCTGAGCACGTACGTCTCCTCGGACTCGAACGCTCGTTCGAGTCCGCCGAACGTCTCCGCCGCCCATTCTTCGAGTTCGTTTAAGACCTCCGCGCGCGTCTCTGCGGAGACCGGCAGTCCGCCGAGCCCCGTCAGGCTGCGCCACGAATCGAGCGACTGCCGCGGGCTCGCCGCGGTCTTCCACGTCGCAACGGGTACGGGCTCAAGTATCTCCGCGCCGAGCCGTTCGCACGACTCGAAGAGCCTCCGGTTGCGCCGGTGCCCGCGTCTTCCTTTCAAACCGCGTTGGCGCAGGCGCTCGTTCATCTCCTGCGCCATGCGTTCTTTCACGCTGCCGGGCGTCCGCTCGACCCTGCCGAGGATGACGGTCGCGCCGGCCGGCGAGGCGAGGCGAAAAATCTCCGCGGCGACGTGCTCATGCTCAAGCAGGTGAACGGCCCGCGAGCTGAAGATGACGGCGGCCGAGCCGTCCGCGAACGGCCACGTCGCGTTGGCGTCGGCCTGGACGAGCGGAGCGCTCTGCCCCGCGCCGAGCCGCCTCTGAAACTCTCTCAGCATGTTCGAGGAGAGGTCGAACCCGACGTAGCGCGCCGACCCGGCAACCCACTGCCCTATCTGCCCCGTGCCGCAGCCGACCTCTATCACGAGACCGTCCGCGCGCGCGACGCCCGTCCCGACTATCTGCCGCGCCACGGCGCGGCAACACTCTTCGGGGAGGCCCGTCCGCCGGTCGAAGAAGACGGCCTGGCCGTCGAACAGTTCGGGGCTGGCGTCGCTGGAATCTGCGCGAGGGAGTCCCGGGTCTTGACGCATGTCGCTTCGGTTCCGCCTGAAAGCTTTTCAAAGGGGCTGACGCGAACGTTTCGAGAGGTAACGCGAAGGGCTGGTATTATGTCCGTCAATGCAACGAGCCGAGGCGACAGAATACAGTATGCCGGACGGGCGGGCAATCATCTAGTTCTCTCGACCGAGGGAACGATGGCGATTCTAGAGACTGAAGCGCTGACGCGCAGGTTCGGGGGCTTGACGGCCGTGGACGCTCTGACCGTCGCGGTCGGGCGCGGCGAGGTCTTCGGGCTGCTGGGGCCGAACGGCGCGGGCAAGACGACGGTCATCAAGATGCTGACGACGCTTCTGCCGCCGACCTCGGGCGTCGCGCGAATCGCGGGCTTCGACGTGGCCCGGCGGCCCTCCGACGTGCGGCGTAACATCGGTTACGTGCCGCAGATGCTCTCGGTGGACGGCGCGCTGACGGGCTACGAGAACCTCCTCATCTTCGCCAAGCTCTACGACATCCCGCGGGCCGAGCGCGAGGGGCGGGTGCGCGACGCGCTCACGCTCGTCGGCCTCGAAGGCGACGCGGGTAAGCTCGTGCGGCAGTACTCGGGCGGGATGATTCGGCGTCTGGAGATAGCGCAGTCAACGCTCCACCGCCCGCCGCTCCTGTTTCTGGACGAGCCGACGACGGGGCTCGACCCCGTCGCGCGCGCGGCCGTGTGGGGGCACATCGCGCGGCTGCGCGAAGAGTTCGGCACGACCATCTTCCTCACGACCCATTACATGGAGGAGGCCGAGCACCTGTGCGGCCGCGTCGCCATCATGCACCGCGGCCGGATCGTCATCGACGACACGCCCGAACGACTCAAGGCGTCGGTCGGCAACCCGCAGGCGACGCTCGGCGATGTCTTCATACACTATGCGGGCGACACGCTCGACTCGGGAGGCAGCTACCGTGAGACTTCAAGAGGAAGACGTGCGGCGCGGCGCCTCGGCTGAGCCCGACCGACTCGCGGGCGCCAGCGTCTTGACGAAGACCCGCGGGTTCTTCGTCAAGACGCTGGCGATCGCCGAGTTGGAAGTGCGCAAGCTGCGGCACGACTTCACCGAGCTGCTCACGCGCGCCGTCCAGCCCATCCTGTGGCTCGTGCTGTTCGGCGGCGTCTTCGCGCGGGCGCGCGTCATCCCGACCGGCGACCTGCCCTACCTCGACTTCATGGCCCCCGGCATCCTCGGCCAGAGCGCGCTCTTCGTCTCCATCTTCTACGGCGTCGGCATCATCTGGGAGCGCGACCTCGGCATCACGAACAAGTTCCTGGTGAGCCCGACGCCGCGTTCGGCGCTCGTGCTCGGCAAGGCCCTGTCGGCCGGCGTGCGTGCGCTCTCGCAGGCCGTCATCATCTACGCGGTGGCGCTGCTGCTGGGGGTGAAGTTGAACTGGAACCCGCTGGCGCTCGCGGGCGTGGCGGTCGTGGTCGTCATGGGCGCGGCGCTGTTCGCGACCTTCTCGCTCATCATCGCGTGCCTGGTGAAGACGCGCGAGCGCTTCATGGGCATCGGCCAGTTGTTGACGATGCCGCTCTTCTTCGCGAGCAACGCCATCTATCCCATCGGCCTGATGCCCGACTGGCTGCGCGTCGTCTCGCGCGTCAACCCTTTGAGCTACGAGGTGGACGCCCTGCGCGCGCTGATGCTCCAGAACGGGGTCAGCACCTTCGGCCTCCCCACGGACTTCGCCGTCCTGCTCATCACGACGGCCGTCCTCGTCGCTCTCGGCGCCTACCTCTACCCGCGCGTCGTCCTCTGACTATGACCGAAGCGATGTCTGACGTGAGGGCCGACTTTGACCGCATCGCGCTGCTGTCGGGCGAGGCGTGGGATCACAGCAGCCACTACCACGACTTCCTCGCGCGGCACATCCCCGTGCGCTGCCGCGAGGCGCTCGACATCGGGTGCGGCACGGGCGCGTTCTCGCGTCTGCTGGCGACACACTCGGAGCGCGTGCTCGCCCTCGACCTCTCGCCGAACATGATCGGGCTCGCCAGAGAGAGGTCGGCACGGTTCCCGAACATCGACTTCCGCGTCGCGGACGTGACGGCGATGGAACTCCCCGCCGGGAAGTTCGACTGCATCGCCACCATCGCCACGCTGCATCACCTGCCCGCCGAGGAGGTGCTGTCGAAGTTGAAGCGCGCGTTGAGGCCGGGCGGCGTGCTGCTCATCCTCGACCTCTTTCAGGCCGAGGGACTGTCGGACGCCTTCGTGGGCGCGCTGGCCGTGCCTCTGAGCCTCGGGTTGAGTCTGTTCAGGCGCGGCCGTCTGAGGCCGCCCCGCGCGGTGCGCCGCGCGTGGGACGAACACGGGCGGCACGACACCTACCTCACACTGGCGCGTGTGCGTGAACTCTGCGCGGAGATGCTCCCCGGCGCGCTCGTGACGAGGCACCTGCTCTGGCGCTACTCCGTCGTGTGGAAGAAGGCCGCATAGACGCCCTCGGCCCGCGAGGGCCGGCAGTAAAATCTTGAAAGCTCCCGCGGGCAAGAGCAATATACAGACCGCCGCGTCGTGGGGCGAAAGCTCTTGCCGCCCCTTATCGTGTAACTCCTGTTGGCGGAGGTGAGAATCAGGTGAGTTGGATTCAGAGGTTCTTCACGGCCATCTTCCCCGCGCGTTGGGCAAGGAGCATGGAGGAGGATTCGCGCCGCTGGATGATGCGCTGCCGGTGCGGCTTCGAGCAGTCGATCTGGGACATGGGGGGCATCCGTTGGAAGGCGCGTGGGACATCGAGGAATTACATGCGGTGCGTACAGTGCGGCGAGCGTAGCTGGCACACGCTCTACCGGAAGACGCAGGACAATTGAATAAGGTTAAGTAAGACGACCTTCAAGGCCGACATCAACCCGGGAGACTCTCATGCCTGACTTTCACGCCGAGCCTTACCTGTACCTCGCGGGGCTGACGCACAAGGCCGTGCTCATCGCGTGGGGCGGCTTCTACTTCCGCGTGCGCAGCCGACGCAACGGCGACGAGTGGAAGCTCGTCGATGACAGCGACCTCGACCACGTCCACCCGCCGCGCCGCGAGTCCATCGGCGCGCGCAGCGAGCCGTTCGGCGCCGCGCGCGTCGAGGTCTTCGACGCGGCGGGCAACCTCGCCGGCTTCGCCGAGACGACCACGACCAACCACGCGTGGGTCACGGGGCTTCAACCCGACACCGAGTACACCTACCGCGTCGTCGTGGGCGGCGAGGAGTGGGCCGCGGGCGAGCGGCGCGACTGGGTGGTGGACGCCGAGGGGCAGGGGTTGAAGCTGAACGGGCGCCGTTATGACAACCGCTTCCGCACGCACCCGCACCCGGAGGAGCGCGCGCCCGTCGCCTTCGCCGTCATCGGCGACTTCGGCATCGGCGTCCGCAAAGCCTCGACGCCGAGCCGCGTCCAGCGCGAGGTCGCGGACGCGCTCGAACGTGCGGTGGACGCGCGCGGCGCGCGGCTGCTGCTGACGACCGGCGACAACATCTACGCCGGTAAGACTCTGCTCGGCATCCCCTTCGGCGCGACCGGCGACGAGGACGACGACTGGTTCTTCACCTTCTATCAGCCCTACCGTTACGTCATCAACCGCGTCCCCGTCTACCCCGCGGTCGGCAACCACGACACCGGCGAGACCGAGGCGAGCGACGACCGGCAGCAGCTCATCGACAACTTCTTTCTCAACGAGCGTTTCAGCGGCGAAGAGTCGGCGGGGCGCTCCTCCATCGGGCCGGGGCTGATGTACCGCTTCCGCTACGGCGCCGACGTGGAGTTCGTCTGCGTGGACACGTCGCGCCGTTCGACGCTGTTCGGCGACAGGTTCTTCGAGCACCAGAACCACGCCTCCTTCATCGACGCGTCCTTCCCCGCCGCCGAGGAGGGCCGCCGGCCGTGGCGCGTCCCCTTCACGCATCACCCGCCGTTCTGCGCCGGGCCGCAGCACTCGAACTCGAAGTCTCTGATTCGACACATGCTCCCTCTGTTCAAGCGCTCGGGCGTGCGGGCCGTCTTCAGCGGGCACGAGCACAACTTCCAGCACTCGCGCGTCGAGGGCATCGACTACTTCGTCACGGGGGCGGGCGGCAAGGTGCGGCTCGAACCGCCGACGGAGTTCGCCGACGCGCACACGACCTGCTGGGCGGCCGCGGGCAACTTCCTCGTCGTCGAGGTCTCGGCCGAACGGATGGTCGTGACGGCGCTGGCGGCGCTCGGGCCGAACGGCGAGTTGAGTGAGCTGAAGACCTTCGACCCGACGGGCAACCTCGCGGCCTCGACCTTCGTCATCGACCGCGAATAAGAACGGCACATGCGCCTTCAGGGCTTGAGCATCCGTCGCAGCTTCATGCGCGCCTTGTGGAGCTGCGACTTGCTCGTGCCGGGGGAGATGCCGCACATGCGCGCGACCTCTTCGTGCTCGTAGCCCTCAACGTCGTGGAGGACGAAGACGGCGCGGTAGCCCGGCGGGAGGCGGACGATGGCCGTCTCCAGCGCGACGCGGTCGGCCGACGCGCGGCCGGGCGCTTCCGGACCCGCTTCGATTCTCTCGGGCGGCGGCGCTCCGTCCCCGGTCGTCTGCTCGTAGCGGACGACGGCCCTGCGGAAGTGCATCAGGACGCGGTTGACGGTCACGCGGTGAATCCACGTCGAGAGCGCCGCCCCGCCGCGGAAGCTCCCCAGCGCGCGCGGGAGGTTGACGAACACGTCCTGCGAGATGTCTTCGGCCTCCGCCACGTTGCGCGTCATCCGCAGGCAGAGCATGTAGACGATGAGGTGGTGACGCCGGTAGACCTCTTCGAGCGCCGCCGTGTCGCCGCCCGCCACCCGCCGCGCCAGCTCAAGCTCGGGGCACCGTCGCAGGTCTGACTCACCCGTCGAAGCATTGACCGTGTTGTAGACCTGCGGTGACTCCGCGATTGCCGCCTCCATCGTTCACCCTCCTTATAGCGGTCAGAACCACCCGCTACCTCAGGTGGTTCTGACCCGCTTGTCATCAGGCCGCCAGCTCGGTCGGGCGCGCGAGCGTTCGCGCCATCTCCACGCGCAACGCGGGCGCGAGCACGTCCACCGCCGCGCGGCTCTGCACGGCGAGACGCAGGTACTGTTCGGACGAGCCGATCTTGTTGCTGCACTCGCGCACCATCAGGCCGTGATGCTTGAGCAGACGGTCACGCAGAACCTTCCCCGGCACGCCCTCGGGCAGCTCGACGAAGAGGAAGTTGGCCCGCGACGGGTAGACCTTCAGGCCGGGGACCTCGAAGAGCCGTCTCGACATGTAGACCCTGTCCGCCGCGACCCGCGCGAAGCTCTCGCGGTATTGGGCCTTGAAGCGCGTGACGGTCTTCAAGACGTAGGCCGCGAGCCCGTTGATGTTCCAGAACGGGAGCCGCTCGCGCATCGCCCGCGCGCGCTCGGGGTTCGCCGCCGCGTAGCCGAGGCGGACGCCGTGCCAGCCCAGAGACTTGCCCATGCTCTTGACGACGACGAGGTTCGGCGTCTCCGCGGCGAAGCCGGCCGCCGATTCGAGGTCGGAGAAGTCTATGAACGACTCGTCCACGATGACGGCGTCGAGGTCTTCGAGCGCGGCCGTCAGCTCCCCGACCTCTTCGAGCGTGAGCCACGCGCCCGTCGGGTTGTTCGGGTTCGAGATGACGAGCGTGCGCGCGCCCGTCTCGCGGACGCGGCCGACGATCTCGCCCACTCGCAGCCGGAAAGCGTTCTCGCGGCGGCGCAGGATGGTGTGCAGCAGGACGTTCAGCTCCAGCGGCAGGTCGGTCCAACGGCTGAAGGTCGGGACCGACGTGACGACCGGCCCCGCGGCGCGCTGGCAGAGCTGCGTGATGATCTCGGTCGAGCCGTTGCACGGCACGAGCGTTTCGGGCGCGAGCCCCGTCATCTCGCCGAGGTGGCGCTGGTGCGTCTCGGCGTAGTCGGGGTAGTAGCGGAGGATCTCGCCGAGGTCGCGGCGAATCAGCTCCGTCAGTTCCGCGGGCGGGAAGTGGAGGTTGACGGGGATGCAGAAGTCGAGCAGCTCGCCCTCGAAGGCCGCGCTCTCCTTGACCGCGAAGAAGGAAGGGTTGTGCGAGCGCACGTCGAACAGGCTCGCTACGTTGTCAATACTCATCGTTGCCTCCGTTGCTGTGCTATGGGTCGTCCTACGAGGGGAGCGTCGGAGGCGACTTCACCAGTGTTCCGTCTTTACGCGCGGGCGGAGGAGAGGCGCGGGCGCATCCCTCCGGCGGTCGCGGCTCTACCGTCAAAAGCTGACCGTCTCGGTTCGCGTGCGCGCCCGCCGAGTAGCCTGTCTACAGTCAGGAACGTTTCCGGCAACGGCGCTTGCGTCAGAGAAAGAACGCGGGTTACGAATGAAGAACGGCGGCCGCACATGCAAGTCTGTCTGATGAGTAAACGGCCGCGTCGTTGATGACGAAAGCAATACTTTCTCTGCCACACCGCCATCGCCGCGTGAAACAACGCGGGTTAATTGGTGCCATATCTTCCTTGCGGGGGTTTACAGGATGAGAGTTCTCGTGACCGGGGGGACGGGCGTCATCGGCGAGGGCTTGCTCCCGGCGCTGGTCGGGGCGGGCCACACGGTGCGCCTTCTGTCGCGCGGGGCCGGAGAGGACGCGAAGCGCTGGCCGTCGGAGGTCGAGCCCTTCGCGGCGGACGTGACCGACGTTTCTTCCCTGCGCGGCGCGGCCGAAGACTGCGGCGCCGTCGTCCACGTCACGGGCATCGTGGACGAGTCGCCGCCCGCGCTCACCTTCGAGCGCGTCAACGTCCAGGGCACGCGCAACGTCCTGGCCGAGGCCGCGCGCGTCGGCCTCAAGCGCTTCATTTATCTTTCGTCGCTCGGCGCCGAGCGCGGCCGCTCACAGTACCACCGCTCGAAGTTCAAGGCCGAAGAGCTGGTGCGCGCGTCCAGTTTCGACTGGCTCATCCTGCGCCCCGGCAACGTCTACGGCCCGGGCGACGAGGTCATCTCGACCCTCCTGAAACTCGTGCGCGCGCTCCCGGCCGTGCCCGTCATCGACGCGGGCAATCAACCCTTCCAGCCCGTCTGGCACGAAGACCTCGGGCGGGCGATACTGCGCGCGCTCGAAACCCCGGCGCTCAAGCGCGAGACCTTAGAGCTGGCGGGCGAAGAGACGACCACGACGAGCGACATCATCGAACGACTGTCGGCCATCACCGGGCGCGACGTGGCGCGCGTGCCCGTCCCTTCGTTCCTCGCCTCGCTCGGCGTGCGGCTCGCCGAGAGCACGAAGCTCGAAAAGCTCCTCGGCGTCAAACTCCCGCTCAACGACTCGAAACTGAAGATGCTTCTGGAAGGCAACTTCATCGAGCACCCGAGCGCGAACGCCCTGACCGCGCGCCTCGGCGTCGAACCGACCGCGCTCGACGTGGGGCTCACACGGCTCGCCGACTCCATCCCCGAGCAGTTGCCCTCCGAAGGCGTCGGGCCGCTCCGCCGCAAACGCTTCTGGGCCGACATCAGGGGCAGCCGCCTCACGCCGACCGCGCTGGTCGAAGAGTTCCGCGCGCGCTGTGCGGAGGTGATGCCTTTGGAGTTCTCGGCCGAGCCGGGCACGCCGCGCGTCGTCAAGGAGGGCACGACGCTCACTCTGGGCTTGCCCGTGCGCGGCAACGTGCAGGTGCGCGTCGAGGAGGTCGCGCCGCGCCGCGTCACCTTCGCGACGGTCGAAGGGCACATGCTCGCCGGGATGATTCAGTTCGACGCGAGCGGCGACAAGCGGAGGGCCGTGCGCTTCCTCATCGACATCCACGCGCGCGCGGCGACCGGGCTCGACCTGCTGGCGATGAGCACCGTCGGGGACTCTTTACAGAAGGAGAACTGGGAGGAGGTCGTCACGCGCGTCGTCGCCTTGAGCGGCGGCACGGCCCCCGCCGGGGTGCAGAGCGAGACCGAGACGCTCGACGACGAAGAGGCCCAACGCATCGAGCGGCGCCTGAGCAACCTCATCAACCGCCGCAAGCGCTCTGAAGTGGAGACGCCGCAGAAGAGTCTGCCGGAGTCTGCCACACGCCCGGCCGCCGCGGCGACGAAGCGTCACAGGCGTGCGCCGCTCAAAGCGACGATTAAGATTGGGAAGGGTTAAGGTTCACGCGCGTCTTTGAGGGCTGTTAAGGTTTTCGGCCACCGCCCGAATACTCGTCGCGATGCCCGTCCACACGGCGTCGCGGTCCTTGGACGCGGTCACGGGCGTCAAGTCTTTAGGGAGCCCCTGTATCTTCTCGAACGGCGTGCCCTTCCAGTCGCAAGCCCTCAACAGAATGGGGATGACGGTCGCCTCCCCCGCCTCGTGACGCTCGACGGCCCGCCTCACCTCCTTGTCCCAGCAGTAATCCGACGCGAGGAAGTCCGCGCTGACGAGCAGCAGGATGATCCTGGCCCTTTCGAGGCGGCCGTCAATCTCGTCACCCCACCCGACGCCGGGGAGAATCTTCCGGTCGTGCCAGGTCGAGATGATGCCCTGTCGTTGCAGCAGCTTGAGGTGAGTCTCAAGCTCGTCACGGAGCCCTTCGTCCTTGTGTGAATAACTGAAGAAGACCGCCTTCGCCTGCGTGAACGTCTCCAAAGAGACCGACCGCTGCTTCTCCAAATCCACCCCGTTCAAAAGCTCTGCGACCTGCACCGTGACGACGCGGTCGCCGATGAATTCGGGGAAACTCGCGACGCCCTTCTTCTCGAAGGCGACCAGTTTTTTGTAGTCAACCGCGAACTCGGGGAAGTCGTTTAAGGGGACTTTGGGCTCCGCCTCCAGACGGTCTTTGAACTCGGCGTTGATGCGGTCGAACTCGTAGCGGACGAGCGCCAGAAGTCTCCGCCGCGCCCCCGCGTCGCCCTCTTTGACGCGCACAATGACGCGGCGTTCGGCGGGCTCGGCCTTGACCAGTGCCCGACAGTCTTCGTAAGCGAGAATCACGCCCGAGCGCCAGCGCGCCTGGTCGCGGCTCAAAGTGTGCGAGCGGACGATGAAGCGCGGGATGAGTCCCTCCGGCAGAACCCCGTACTGGTACTCGAAGTTCAGGCAGTCGCGCGGCGGGAACGCGGTCGCCTCAACGGGCTCTTCCTTCCCCAGCAGCTCGGGAATCAGGTACCGCTTCTCCTCGTCGGGGAAGGCGAAGCACAGACTGAACTTGCGCATCAGTTCAAGGAGGAAGAGATGTTTGTCCGGAGGGTAGCGTTGCGCGGGCAGGAGGTGTCGCAGGTCGTCGAGGCGTAGCTCGCCCTGCCGCTCCGCGATCCTCTTCGCGTTGAGGAGGCTGTAGATTCCCTGCGTCACCCATTCCGGCTTGAGGACGCTCGTCTCGCGCAGCCTCGAATCGTCGCTGTAGTTGAGCGCGATGCCGAGACAGTGCAGAACCCAGCGCAGAGTCTCGCGGTCAGTCTCCTCCTCAATCCCCTCCTCCGCACAGAGCCCGCGGAACCTCTCGTAACTCATGTACTCGTCTTCCGCGGCCTCCAACCGTTGTTTGACGGCGAACCAGTCCGCCGGAAACGCGATGCGCGTCTCCGGCATCTCCTCGACCGCCTCCTGGATGGCGGCGAGGAGTTCGTCTATGCCCGTGCCGTCCTTGCAGTCCGTCTTGACGAAGGCCCGAATCTGCGGATACCGCCCTTGCAGCCCGCGGTAGTTGAGGTCGAACGGGTGTTGACCCGTCTTGTTCTGGACGACGATGACCGGGGAGTCTGCGCCGAAGCTCTCGATGTGTTTGAGCCAGTACTCGGCGTCCACGTCCTCCCCTCCCTCGCGCCCGTTAAGCACGAGGAGGTAGAGACTGCGCTCCGTCAGAAAGAACTGGTGGGTGGCGTGCATAATCTCCTGCCCGCCGAAGTCCCAGATATTCAACCGGTACGTCTCGGACGAGCATTCGAGCGGCCAGTTAGAGATGTTGATGCCCTGCGTCTTCGACTCGTCCCCCCGAAACTTGTTGTGAACGAGCCTCCGCACGAGGGATGTCTTCCCGACCTCCCCCCTCCCGACGAGAATCAGCTTCCCCTCATTCAGCGGCCGCTTCTCTACCCGCTTACCCCTCCCCGGTTTTAGCCGCACAGTCGAGCTTCGCCTTTGCCACTGCTGTGTCGTCGGACCAAGCAGAGAAAGAGAGTCTGAGATGAAGTCGAGTACACTCAACATCTCAGACACAGCCAGTTCACTCGGCCCGGTGGCAAGGCTCGCCATATCCTCTATCAGCCAATTGATTTCTCTCAGAACAAGGGGGATTTCATTGAAGGTGTAACGGTAGCCGTCGAACATGATCGGAATAATTCTGCGGCCGAGTTGGCTGAAGTATTCGATCTCTATTTGAACCGACTGTAAATTGAGCGTGTCCGGCGTTCCCACCAAAATCAACACGTCGGCGTTCTGAAGCCGATCCCGTAGAATGTCCGCTAAGGAGTCAGCCACAATAGGCCGATGGGGGTGGAGGGCGACAGCCAGCCCGCGGCCGTTTAAGATACGGGAGAGGTCCTCGGCATACAATCTGCCGTCCAGCAGGCTGTAACTTATAAAGCAGATGAGGTCTTGGGAGCGCTTCATGAGTCGTTTTCGCTCTGAAGGTTTCTTCGTCGCCATCAACAGTCCCTTTCGCTTTAAGGTCTGGGCTGTACGGTGAAGGTGTCTGTCAGGTGCAGCCGGTTGTGATGTCCGTGAAGCTCGTGCCCCGACCGTCGCGCTCGGCGGGCACGGGGGATTATACATATTTCAGTCCGTCGCACGTTCGCCAAACAGTCCGGACGGCGGGCTGCGCCTCCGGCCCGCGCCGCTACAGAGTGTAGCCGGTTGGTTAGAGAGTGTAGCTGGCCTGTTAAAGACTGTAGCCGGCTTGTTAAGGAGCGTAGCCAGCGGGTTAGAGAGTGTAGTCAGCTTGTTAAGGGATGTAGCCGGTCAGTTAGAGAATGTAGCCGGTCAGTTAGGGAGTGTAGCGGGTCGGCTAACCTCCTTCCACCAACGTCGAAGGAGTGTAGCGGGTCGGGTGATCTTCGGGGGCGGGCGGCGAGGGGGTGTCGCCGCTCGGCTCATCTCTGTAGCTTCCCTGCTGAAGCCTCTCAATCCTTCATCCCGAAGACGCGGCGGAGGGCGGACTTCGCGGCCCAGTGGCCGCACATGCCGTGGACGCCGCCGCCGGGGGGGGTGGAGCTGGAACAGAGGTAGAGGCGGCGGTTGGGCGTCGAGTAGGGGTCGTAACGGGCGATGGGGCGGGCGAGGAACTGTCGGAGGTCGTTGGCGCCGCCGCCGATGTCGCCGCCGATCATGTTCGGGTTGTGCTGTTCGAGCTGGGCGGAGTTGATGGTGTGGCGCGCGCGTATCAGATCGCGGAAGCCGGGGGCGAAGCGCTCGACCTGCGCCTCTATCCGCTCGGTCATGTCCACGCCCGAGCCGTGCGGGACGTGGCAGTAGGCCCAACCCGTCTGCTTGCCCGCGGGCGCGCGCGTCTCGTCAAATAAGCTCTGCTGCGCCATGAGGACGAAGGGGCGCTCGGGGTGCGTGCCGCGCCAGACGGCGGCCTCTCCTTCGGCGATCTCTTCGATGGTCGGGCCGAGGTGGACGGTCGCCGCGCGCCTGCACGCCTCCGCCTTCCACGGGATAGGCCCGTCGAGCGCCCAGTCGATCTTAAAAACGCCGGGGCCGTAACGGAACTTTGACAGACGCTTCCGGTAGCCTCCGGGCAACTCGTCCGCCCGCGATCTCTACGACCTGCCGCGGCGTGAGGTCGAAGAGCACGGCGCGCGACTCGGGGAGGTCGCGCATCGAGCGCACGGGATGTCCGGTGCGTATCTCGCCGCCGTAACTCTTCAGACACTCCGCCAGCGCTTCGATGATCTTGAAGGAGCCGCCGCGCACGCACGGCCAGTTGATGGCGTGCGCCGCCAGCGCCAGCACCATCCCGAAAGAGGCCGTCCCCTTCTGCTCCAAAGGCAGCACGGAGTGCGCGCAGCACCCCGCGAAGAGCGCACACGCCTTCCGCCCCTTGAACTTGGCCATGGAGAGACCCGTGCAGGAGCGCAGCGCCTTGAGCGCGAAGCGGAGCATGAAGAAAGGGTGCGAAGGGATGCGCACGGGCTGTAACGTCTCTGCAAAAAAGTCTCCGGCGCGCTCGACGAAGGGTCGCATCAGGTCTTGATAAGCGCGCGAGTCCTCGCCGAGCGTCTCGCCGGTCTGCTCCAAGGACTGTAGAAGCTCGGCCGCGTCGCCGTCGTCGAACGGGTGCGCGAGCGCGACTTCGGGGTAGACCCACTCGACTCCCCAGCGCTCCAGCGGCAGCGTCCGGAAGAACGGCGAGACGACGCCGATCGGGTGGATGGCCGAGCACACGTCGCTCCAGAAGCCCGGCTCCGTCAACTCCACGGTGCGCGCGCCGCCGCCGATGGTCTCCTTCGCTTCCAGCACGCAGACCGAGAGCCCGCGCCGCGCAAGCTCGACGCCGGCGCTCAACCCGTTCGGCCCCGCGCCGACCACGACCGCGTCGTAACGTTTCTCGCTCATAATCAATTGTTTGAAGACGATGTTCGCCCAAGTTAGCAGCAACGACCGCCCTTTGTGAAGCATCTAGCTCAAACGGAAGGATAAAAGAACATTTCGCCGGACGGCCGAGGAAATAGGGCGTGCCGGGGTTTGCCCGGCCTTTTACTAAAGGGTAAGCTGTCCGCGTCACCCGGAAACCAGACGAGACGCCTCAAAGGCGCCGAGAATTCAACTCATCTAAGAGAGACGCAGCCCATGTTAAAATTCGTCACCCGCACACGCGTGCTCCTGCTCGCGACCGCCGTCGCGGGCTCCGTCGTCGTCATGAAAGTTAACGCCGAGAGCTCAACACCCGAACCGGCCGCGCAGACCAACGCCGCGCCCGCGAACTCGCCGGCCGACAACCCTCTGCTCGCGGAGTGGGCGGGGCCGCACGGCGGCATGCCGCCCTTCGACCGCGTGCAGATCGCGCTGTTCAAGCCCGCGCTCGAAGCCGCGATGGCCGAGAACCTCGCCGAGATCGACAAGCATCGCCGCGGACAAGTCGGCGCCCACGTTCGAGAACACCATCGTCGCGTCTGGAACGCACGGGCGGCCGGCTCGACCGCGTGACGACCGTCTACGGCGTCTGGTCTTCGACGATGAACTCGCCGGAGTTCCAGGCCATCCAGCGCGAGATGGCGCCGAAGCTCGCCGCCTTCAACGACAAGATCACGCAGAACGAGGCGCTCTTCAAACGCATCGAGGCCGTCTACAACTCGCCCGAGAAGTCGAAGTGGACGCCCGAGCAGCAGCGCCTCTCGTGGCTCTACTACACGAACTTCGTCCGCGCGGGCGCCAAGCTCGACGCGGCGGCGAAGGCGCGCCTCTCCGAGATCAACCAGAAGCTCGCCGGCCTCTACACGAACTTCAACCAGCACCTCCTCGCGGACGAGAACGACCTCTTCCTCGTCCTCAAGAGCGAGGATGAACTGGCGGGCCTGCCGCAGTCGCTGCGCGACGCGGCCGCGCAGGCCGCCGCCGCGAAGAAGCAGCCGGCGGGCACGTGGGTCATCCTCAACACGCGCTCGTCGGTCGACCCGTTCCTGACCTACTCCGACCGCCGCGACCTGCGCGAGAAGGTCTGGCGCATGTTCGTCAACCGCGGCGACAACGGCGACAAGAACGACAACAACGCCATCATCACCGAGATTCTGCAACTCCGCGCCGAGCGCGCCAAGCTCCTCGGCTACCCGACGCACGCGCACTGGCGCCTGGAGAACGCGATGGCGAAGACGCCCGAGCGCGCGATGGAGCTGATGGAGGCCGTCTGGAAGCCCGCGGTCGCGCGCGTCCGCGAAGAGGTCGCCGACATGCAGGCGCTCGCCGACAAGGAGGGCGCGAAGATCAAGATCGAGCCGTGGGACTACCGCTACTACATGGAGAAGGTGCGGAAGGCGCGCTACGACCTCGACCAGAACGAGGTCAAGCCGTACCTGCAGCTCGAGAAGCTGCGCGAGGGCATCTTCTGGGTCGCGGGCGAGCTGTTCAACTTCAACTTCACGCCCGGCGACGAACGTCCCCGTCTACCACCCGGACGTGCGCGTCTGGGAGGTGACGGACAAGACCTCGCGGCAAGCACATCGGCCTCTGGTACTTCGACCCGTACGCAGCGCGACGGCAAGCGCTCGGGCGCGTGGATGAACGCGTACCGCAGCCAGGAGCGGATGGACGGCAAGGATGTCACGACCATCGTCTCGAACAACTCGAACTTCGTGAAGGGCAAGCCGGGCGAGCCCGTGCTCATCTCGTGGGACGACGCGACGACGATGTTCCACGAGTTCGGCCACGCGCTGCACGGGCTCTCCTCGAACGTCACCTACCCGTCGCTCGCCGGGCACGGCCGTCGCGCGCGACTACGTCGAGTTCCCTTCGCAGTTGCTCGAACACTGGCTCTCGACGCCCGAGGTCTTGCAGCGCTTCGCCGTCCACTACCAGACGGGCAAGCCCATCCCGCAGGCGCTGGTCGATAAGATCAAGAAGGCTTCGACCTTCAACCAGGGCTTCGCCACGACCGAGTACCTCTCGTCCGCGCTCGTGGACATGAAGCTCCACCTCGCGGGCGCGCAGAAGATCGACCCCGACGCCTTCGAGAAGCAGACGCTCGCCGAGCTCGGGATGCCGTCCGAGCTGGTCATGCGCCACCGCACGCCGCAGTTCGGCCACGTCTTCGCGAGCGACGGCTACTCGGCCGGCTACTACAGCTACCTCTGGTCGGACGTGTTGACGGCCGACGCGTTCGGGGCGTTCGTCGAGGGCGGCGGCGCCTACGACAAGAAGGTCGCCGAGCGCCTGCGCAAGTTCATCTTCTCGGTCGGCAACACCATCGACCCGGCCGAAGGCTACCGCTCTTTCCGCGGCCGCGACCCGCGCGTCGAGGCGCTGATGCGCAAGCGCGGTTTCCCCGTCGACGAGTCGAAGTCGAAGGGCGGCGGCGACAAATCGACGACGACGAAGCCCGACACGAAGCGCAACTAACGGCGCTTGAGAGAGACAGACGTGGGAGGACACTCGTCCACGACAGGGCCGCCCCGGGTGAAGGCACTCGGGGCGGCCTTCTGCCTGTCGGCCGCGCTCTGCCTCTGCCCGCTGCCCGTCGCGGGAGTGCAGTGCGTGGTCGGCGGCGCGCCGCCTCAGCAGGCGAGCAGGATGCTCGGAGTCAGGCTCAGCCCTGAAGTTAAGTTGTGGCTCGAAGAGGTCGAGAGGAAGTTGGGCAAGGAGGTCTACGCCGAGTTCGCCGAGCTGGACGCGGCGGACGCGGGCGGCGACTACACGCTGGGGACGAGTTATTTGACGGGGGCCGGCGTCGGCGTCGTCCGCGTGGACGAGAGTTTCCGCGGGCGCAGCGAGAGGCTGACCGAGGCCGTCATCGGCCACGAACTGCTCCATCTGCGCCTGCGCGCGCGCGGCTACCCGCTCTTCCTCTTCGCGCCCGAGGTGCAGACGATGAAGGGGCCGGCCGAGGACGTGGAGCAGCCGAACGTCAACGACCTCGTCAGCATGATCGAGCACCGCGTCTTCGCCCCCGAGATGCGGCGCACGGGCTTCGACAAACTGATAGATTTGACGAACTACCTTGAGTCCGCCCGCGGCCAACGCGGCTCGCCGGACGGGCAGGCCGAGGTGCTCAACTACGCGCGCGCCGCGTTGGAGTGGGAGAACCCGACGCTGCTCGACGAGCTGACGAAAATTTATCAGGCCAACCGCTGGACGCGCTCGCTGGCGGGCGGGCGCCGACTGGCCGCGACCATCCGCGCCGCGGGCGTCCAGACGCCCGCCGAAGTCAACGCGCTCTTCCTGCGCTGCCTGCGCATCCTCTACAACGCCGAGTTCCGCGTCGAGCCGGACGCGCGGTTCCCCCTCGCGCGCATCTACCCTCAATTCCTCATCCGCAGCCCGCGGCGCCCCGCGCGCACGCGCCGCGGAAGATGACGCGGGCGGCGTGGCTAACGCTTTCTTCCCTTCTTCGCGGGCGCCTCTCTCTTCTTCGTCTCTTTCCTCTCCGGCTTCTCGGCCTCGGCCGCCGCGGGCTTCGTACGCTTCCCCAGAATCTTATCGACCGACTCGGCCGCGGGCGGGCGGCCTCCGGCGAAGACGAAGATGTGGTAGTGGTCTCGCAGCTCGCGGAGCGCCTCGACGCGGCCGGCGCGTT
The DNA here is from genome assembly GCA_963726735.1 of uncultured Acidobacteriota bacterium. Taxonomy (GTDB): domain Bacteria; phylum Acidobacteriota; class Blastocatellia; order Pyrinomonadales; family Pyrinomonadaceae; genus QHXN01. The sequence continues at coordinate 1,907,589 of CAVSDM010000007.1, read as the reverse complement.
CGAGGCGCGCGATCTCCGACATGACGAACTCCTGCTCCTCGGCCGTCATGTAGCGGTAGTAAACGTCGAAGGCGAACCCGGTCGTGTGCGGCGGCGGCGCCACGTCCGCGGCGTTGGGGTTGCCCGACTCGCGCAGGAGCCGCTGGTATTCGTCCGTCCTCACGAGCGAGGTGATGGGCAGAGGCCGCCCGAACTTCGACTCGTAGGTCGTGCCCAGCTCTTCGATCAACGCGAGCGTAGACGGCCGCACGTGGCTGAGCATGCGCGCCTGAAACTCCCTCGACGCGACGGGGTCGCGCAGCTCGTACGAGCGCCCGCCGAAGTCGCGCGCGAGTCGTTCCAGAACGGCGTACTCGGCGAAGAGGCGTTCGCCGACATTCGCGCGCGCCTTCGCGCCGGGCTTGCCGTAGTATGCGTTGAGCAGCTTCTCCTTCTCCGAGACGGCCGTCAGCTCTTTCTTCCTCGCGGCGGCGTCGGCCAGCAGTTGCGCGCGCGCCTCGCGCTCCTTGCGGCCGAGTTCCCTGAGCCCGACCTCGATCTCGCGCAGCCCCTCCGAGAGCTGCTCGCGCTCCCCGGAGAGCCCGCGCTCCGCCGCCTCCAACTCCTCCACGTTCGCGTAGAGCGGCACGACCTTCTTCGCCTTCGTGTCGAAGTGCGTCAGCGCGCCCGTCGCCGTCAGGCCCACGCCGTAGAGCACGAAGCCGCGGCCGAGCCTCGGCACCTCGACCAGCTCGCGCGCGCCCGAGATGGTCTCGGCCAGCTCGGCGAAGTCGTGCGGCGGGCGGACGCCCGCCTCGGCGGCGGCCGCGCCCTGGATGGCGAGGAAGCGGCGCGTCTCGCTGTACTGCTTCAACTCCTGCGGGATTTCGACATCCTGAGCCTTACGGCCGGTGGGCTCGCCGCGGTCTTCTTCGAGCTTCGAGACGGCCTCGGCGTAAGGGTCGCGCGGAGCGGCGCCTTTCAGGATGTCCTTCACCTGCTCGGCGCCGGTCTTGATGCCGCCGATGACGGCCTGTCTGTTCCTGAGGTAGACGAAGGGCGCCGCGAGCGCGCCGCACACGAGGAGCGCGAGCGGGAGCCAGCGGATGAGCGTCGAGCGGCTGTCGGATGAAGAGCCGGAGGGGGGCTTGTTCGTGACGGCGGGCGGGCGGGCGGTGCGGTCGCCGCCCTGCGCGCGAATAACGTCGGGCGCGTGAGTCGCGCCCCGGATACTTTCGTCTGACTCCGCGCCCCTGCCCGCTTGTTCGGATTCCACGCCCCTAAAATATCACGAGGCGCGGGGCTCCGACAGGTGCGCGGTGGCGTCAGCGGATGGCGTCGGAGAGCCTTTGGCCGTTGAGGAAGACGCGGACGCTTCGGACTCCGCGGAACTGGCGCGCGGTCTCTTTAATCTGCTCCTCGATGCGCGGCTGGTCGCAGACGCCCGCGACGGGCAGCGTGCCGCGGATGCGCACGGTCGCCACCCCGCCGCTGATGACGGCGCTCTGCACGCGCAGGTCTTCGCCCGCCCAGTAGTTGCCCAGGTTCCCTTCGTACTCGCGCGGGACGGCGAGCAGCTCTTCGACGGCCGCCTTCAGGGGCGTGCCGGTCGCCGCCACCGTGCGCGTGACGGGCACGAGGCTGTCGTCGCAGCCGATGCGACGGCCGCGCCTCCCTCTGTCGTCGAGCGCGACGAGGTAGACTTTGACCTCGCGCCCCGCCGGCGGGCCGCCCACGGCCGCGGGCTCCCAACTCTCAAGCGAGAGCCGCTGCCGGAGGTTCTGGTAGACGACCGCCGTCACGTCGCGCGCGTCGCGCCCCTCCCTCACGCTCAGCCGCAGACGGTAGTTGAGCCCGGCGACGACCTGCGTCTCGGCGCGCCTGATGGCGACGAGCGTCACGCGCCGACCCGTACGCCGCCCCCTCTCCCGCGCGGCGAAGGCGGCCGCGGCCGCGACGCCCCGGTCGTTCGTCGCGCGCTCGCTGTAACCGCCCGCGACGGGTACGTCCTGCGCCGTCGAGACGGGCGCCGCCGCCCACAGCATGACGAACGACAACGCCGCTAACAGAACTCTCTTCATATTCACTCACCCTTAATTCGTAGACGGCGGGCGAGCCCTCCGCCGTCAGGGGCTCGGCGAAAGACTCGACCCGCCGTCTGTTGTTCGTGCGCGCCGCGTTGCCGCGCCGCCCGGACTCGCACTCCAGGGTCAGGGAGTGGTTGGGACCGGGTAGCTGGCGGCCATGCTGGCGCCGAAGACTACGTTAAGGATGATGATGAGAATGATCAGCACCGTCCAGATGAGCATCAGGTTCCGTATGCCGTACTTGCTCGAATTCATCCAGCCCCAGATGTAGGCGTAGAGGCCGCAGATGATCCCGAGAATTCCGTGCAGGGCGCCGGCGTTCTGGAACATCTTAACCACCACCAGAATTTGGATCACGAACGCCGCGAGAGCCAGCAACCAAATTAAATACTGCATTCCACCATCCTCCTTCTATTGTCTTAGACCTGAAAAGTTGTGACCGCTACGTTCACCGGTTGAACGCACCCGGCAGGAACAGCAGGCGCACCGACCAGTACAGGAACAGCGCCGCGAACAACACGTACGAGGCTTTCGTGCGGCGCTCGAACCGCGCGACGAGTGCTGCGAACGCTTCGCGCCGCGCCGCGGGCAGCAGCCCCGCGACCGCCAGCACCGCCAGCCCCAGGAGCAGCACGGGCGCGAAGGCGTGCGCGCCGAAGGCCGCCGCGAACTCGCCCCTGAGCAGCGCAACGGTCGCGCGCGTGAGCCCGCACCCCGGACAGGGGATGCCCAGAGCCCCCCTCACAGGGCAGGGCCAGCCGCCGACCCCGGCCGCGACGCCCGCCACCTGCACGGCCGCCACGGCCGCCACGCCGAGCGAGACCCTCCGGTCGCACAGGAGCGACGCCAAAGCCAGGTCGGGCCGTCCGGGATTCGTCATAAAGCCTGACGTGTGTCGCGGGCCGCCCTTGCGTGCGGCCTCGTGTTGGCCACTCGCGGGCGCCGCCCACAGGGGCTGGATAACTCGGAACTGTAAGAGATCGGCTTAAAACTTGTAGAGCGCTAGGAAAGGACGGGCAATTATATGTAAAAACCGGGATAAGGCAAGAGTAATTTGTGTCGAGCCGGTGAGGCCGCCCCGCAGCGCAAGGTCTACTCTTCGACGGCGAGCGTGGAGCGATACCACTCGATGGTGCGCCGCAGACCTTCGACGAAATCGACGCGCGCTTTGAAGCCGAACAGCTCCTCCGCCCGCGTCACGTCGAGCGCGCGGCGCGGCTGCCCGTCGGGCTTCGAGGAGTCCCAGACGAGTCTGCCTCTGTAGCCCGTCTCCCGGGCTATCAGCTCGGCCAGTTCTTTGATGCTGATCTCCATCCCCGACCCGAGGTTGACCGGCTCGCGCCCGTCGTAGCTCTCCGACGCGAGCACGATCCCTTCGGCCGCGTCGTCCACGTAGAGGAACTCGCGCGTGGCCGCGCCCGTCCCCCACACCTCGACCTCGGGCTCGCCACGCCCCTCGGCGTCCACGAACTTCTTAATCAGTGCCGGGATGACGTGCGAAGTGTTCGGGTCGAAGTTGTCGCCGGGGCCGTAGAGGTTGACGGGCAGGAGGTAGACGCCGTTGAAGCCGTACTGGTCGCGGTACGCCTGACACTGCACGAGCAGAGCCTTCTTCGCCACGCCGTACGGGGCGTTCGTCTCTTCGGGGTAGCCGTTCCACAACTCATCTTCGTGGAACGGGACGGGGGTGAATTTGGGGTAAGCGCAAATCGTCCCGACCTGAATAAATTTCTCGACGCCGTTGAGCCGCGCGCCTTCGATGAGTTGGACGCCCATCATGATGTTCTCGTAGAAGTAGAGGCCCGGGTTCTCGCGGTTCGCTCCGATGCCGCCGACGACCGCGGCGAGGTGGATGACGACCTCGGGGCGCGCTTCGCGGTAGAGGCGTTCGACATCTTCACCCTTGACCAAGTCGTAGTCGCGCTTGCGGACGACGTGGACCTCTTCACAGCCGCGCTCGCGGAGTTTGTTGACCACGACGCTGGCCGAGGAAGCCGCCGCCCCCCGTGACCACGATCCGCTTGCCCTGAAGGAAGTTCCCCATAGTTCCAGCTCAACGGGCGGCGCGCGCCGCGGCGAGGTCTTCGAGCCACGCCGCGAGCAGCGGCAACTCTTCCCGCCCGACCAGAGACATCTCGACCAGACGCTCGTAACACGCCAGAAGGTTCTCGCCCAGACGCTCGACGCCGGGCGCGAGCTTGAGGCCCGCGAGCGCTTCGCAGATGGCGGCGTTGTGCAGGTAGCCCGGCACCTCGTCGCGGAAGTCGCGCATGAGGTTGTGCTCGTTGCGCTCCTGCCAGACCGTGGGCTCGTGGAAGAGCACGCCCCAGCCCTGCTCCCACGAGATGCGCTGCGCGACGAAGCTGCGCCAGATGTCGGTCATGCGGAACGAGCAGTAGGCGGGCAGGTAGAGCAGCGGGAACGCGTCCGCCCACCAGGTCGTGTTCTGGCTGTTGAAGGGGCACCACGAGCCCGCGCCCAGCGCCACGCGCCGGTCGCGCCGGAACGACTGCGGCAGCTCTTCCACGAGGCGGTAGATGGCGTCCACGTCCGGGTTCTCGTCGGCGAGGCCCTGCTGGATGGGGCAGTCGGCGTCCTTCACGCTGACAGACTCGAAGTCGGGCACGCGCTCGCGCACGCGTTCGAGCGGGAGGCCGCGCGGCCAGATGTTCGCCTCCGAGAAGTAGCGGTAGACGTTGACCCAACCCGCGTCTTCGAGTGCGGGCACGGAGACTTTGCGCTGGCGCTCGCCCCAGAACTCTTCGCGCGGGAAGTTGTCGTCGTCGGTCTCGACGATGACGTTCGCGCCTTCGCGGATGGCGACGAGGTAGCCGAGGTTCTTGCGCGCGTAATGTCTGGTCGGGCAGAGGCGCGCGAAGTCGAAGCCCGACTCGTACTGCGCGTCGAGGCCGTAGAAGTCGCAGCCCTCTAATTGAAAGTCGGCGGGGCTCGGCACGTCGCCGATGACGACGAACTGCCGGCCGCGGCGGCGTGAGCCTTCGGCCAGCGCGCTCAGCACGGGGTTGGGCTCGGAGATGGAGGTGACGACGAGCGCGACGCTGTCCGTCATGCAGCCTCGTCCTGTTCGAGGGAAGCGACCGCGGGCCCGCGCGAGGAGCGCGCGCGGAAGAGGCGCCAGAGGTTGACGAAGGCGTCCTTGAGGACGTTGTTGTTGACGCTGTCGCTGGCCGCGCGGTAGTGGATGGGCACCTCCGCGACGCGCAGGCGTTGGCAGTGCGCCTTGATCTCGGTCTGGAAGAAGTGGCCGCGCGAGTTGACGCCGCGGCGCAGGACCTCTTCGAGCGCGGCGCGCGAGAAAAGCTCGAAGCCGCTCGTCATGTCGGTCAGACGCGTGCCGAGCAGCAGGTTCGTCAGAAGCGTGCCGCCGCGGCTGATGACCTTGCGCTTGAGCGCGCTCTCCGTGATGCGCCCGCCCGCGCAGAAGCGGCTGCCGAAGACGCAGTCGTAGCCTTCCGACATCTTCTCGAAGAAGCGCGGGATGTCGGAGGGCTGGTGGCTGTAGCCGGCGTCGATCTCCAGCACCCAGTCGCAGCCCGCGTCGAGCGCCTCGCGGTAGCCGCGCAGGTACGCGTCCACCACGCAGCGATTCTCGGGCGCCCAGACGACGCGCAGTTGCGGCAGCGCCGCCTCCAACTCACGCAGAAGGTCGAGCGTGCCGTCGCGGCTGACGCGGTCGAGGACGGCGTAGAAAGTTATCGACTTGAACCGGAAGGGCTCGCAGGCGGCGAGCACCTCGCGGACGAAGCGCTCGGCCGTGTCGCGCTCGTTCGCCATCGGGCAGACGACGCCGAGGTTGACGCGGGATGTGGCAGGCTCGACGGGTACCGCCCGTGAGGCGACGACGCTCGTTAACAAATTACGTTCCGACCCTTCCATGGGGAGATTGCAAAACCCGAAGCCAAAGACTCTAACACGAGCCCCGAAGATGCGCGAAACGCCCACGGGGCAGTAGGCAGTAGGCTGACGCGGCGCTTTCCTAATGTTCAGCGTCCGCCGACTTCCGCCCCCCCTCAACCCGTCCCACATCCTCTTACCGACAAAGAGCCAGAGGCCGAGGGCGGCGAAGAACTTGACCGCGTTCGAGAGGGCGAGCACTCCCTGAAGCGGGAACCAGTCGTCGCGCGGCAGTTCCCACGCGATGACGAAGAGCGCCGCGAGCGCGCCGAGCGCGGCGAGGGGGTGCGTCCGTCCCTGCAACAGGAAGCGAATCGCGAACAGCGCCGCCGGCAGCGCGTAGACCAGGTGGTGCTCCCAAGAGAGCGGCGCCACCAGAAACATCATCAGCAGGAAGAGCGACACGTCGGCGTCGAGCGTCCTCTCCCCCGTCCCCTGCGCGCCGACAGGAACGCCAGTCCCACGGTCGCCGCCCCGACCGCGCCCGCGAGCAGGTACGTGAGCGGCCTCGTGATTAGACGCGTCGGAAGGCCCAGCACCTCCGGCACCCTGTCCTGCACGAAGAGCATGAAGCCGTTGATGCTGTGGTTCCACGGCTCGACCGGGATGAACGGGAGGTTGAACGGCCGCAGCCCGTAGCCGCCCGTCGGCGCGACGTTCGTCAGCCAGTCGCCCCACAGCCCGCGCGGCAAAACCCACCACGAGACCAACCCGTAGAGCGCCACGAGCCCCAACGTCCACGCCGCGGCCGCGTACCTCTTCCGGATGACGAGGAGCGGCAGCAGGAGCAGCGGGTAGGTCTTCAACAGCACCGCGAGCGACAGCGGCAACGCGACGCTCAACGCGCGCCCGCCCCGCTTGAGGGCGAGCCACGCCAGGAGGACGAGCGCCAGCACCATCAGGTTGATCTGCCCCCACGCGAAGTTATCGGCGACGGGGTAGTAGTTCAGCACGTACACGATCAACAGCGCCGCCGCGAGCCCGCGCCAGCCGGGCGGCCAGTCGAACGGCCTGATGCGCAGGAAGAGGAGGTAGAGGATGACGAGCAGACAGACGTGACTGATGACGAGGAGCCAGCACCTTCGCCGCGTCGTAGGTGACGGCGGAGAAGGGGTAGAAGGCGAGCAGGGAGGGCGGCGGGTAGAGGTACGGGAAGATGCGGCGCTGCTCGCGCTGTGCGACCTCGTCGAACGCGCCGTCCACGTAGGGCGAGCGCCCCTCCTCGAAGACCAGTTTCGCGCCCCAGTAGAGCGTCGGGAAGTCGCCCGGATACTGGCCGGCCCTCTGGTAGCCCTGCTGAAACAGGTACGGGACGTAGAGGAGGACGAAGAGGCAGACGAGCGCCCGCCGGACGGTCTTCTCACCCACGCGCGTGTTCTCTTCGCTCAAAAGACGGGCGCCTCACATCGGCTGGCTCAGTATCACGGACGAGGTCGGAGCCGCCGCCGTAGTCGATGTTGGAGACCTTCCAGCCCGCCTTCGTGTTGACGAGTCGGAACAGAATCTTCACCTTCTGGTCGAAGTTCATGAAGGTGACGGGGACGGTGGCCGTGTTGCCGTCGGTGTCGGCGGCGCCGACGCGGAAGTTCTTGATCTGCGTGTCCTGCGCGTTGTAGAGCGGGTCGAAGTCGATGTTGCCCACCTCGCCCTCGGGCGTCTCCGAAAGGTTCTTCCAGATGAGGGCGGCCAAGCTTCAGGGGCGAAGAATTTCTGCTGCTGCTTCCGCCCCTGCCTCTCGAAGACGTGGCCGCGGCCGTTGCGGTGGACGCGGTACAACTCCTTGACGACCGCTTCGGGGAAACTGATGGCCGGGCCTTCGAGCTTATCTTTCGGGAGCGGGGTGATGCCGGTCTGCGCCCCGACGAGCGCGGCGGCGCACGAGACGATGACGAGGGAAAGGATGACCTTCCGCATGGTTTGAGCTTCTCCCTGACTGTCGGGGGGTCAGATGGTCTTCAGGATTGAGGCGAAGAACTCCCTGTCCTTCGCGTGCGTCAGCAGTCCCGCGACCCGCTCGCGCTCGACCCAGCGCGCCTCCGGGTTGGCGGGGTCGAGCGGCGCGAGGTCGCTCTCGTCGGTGCGGAAGTGAAAGAGGTGGATGGTCTTCAGCTCCGAGCGTTCTTCGCGCCCGTCGGCGCCGAGGCGGTGGCGTGTGTAGCTCCCGAGCGGCCTGATCAACTCAAGTCGGGTGACGCCCGACTCCTCGCGAATCTCTCTGCGCGCGGCCTCCAAAGGCGTCTCGCCCTCTTCCAGATGCCCCTTCGGCAGAGACCAGCTCGTCCCGTGCTGGCTGACCAGCAGGACGCGCCCCTCCCCGTTGACGACCACGCCGCCCGCGCTCTCCGTGTGAATCATCTCTCGCTCGCCGCCTCGACGCGGCCAGCTAAACACAACTCGGAGAGGATGACAAGGAGGCTCCTTCAGGCCGGCGCGCGCTCAAGCTCCGCGACCTCGCCCCAGTAACGCGGCTGCAACAGCAGGCGGCGCAGCAGCGGGCGCAGGCCCGGCGCGGGCAGCCACGCGAACACGTCCACCGCCGCCGAGAAGACGGCGCGACGGCGGAGCCGCAGCAGGCTCCGCACGCGCTCCGGCACGAGCAACGCCTGAACCTGTAGCAACAACTGGTAGCGCCACTCGCCGAGGTGCCGCCGGTAAGAGTCGTAGAGCAGGGCCGTGTGCCTGCCGTGCGCGAGGTCGCGCTCCATGTGCGAGCGCCGGTCCGCGCGCCAGCGTTCGTAATCCGCGGGCAGCTCCCTGACGTTCAGCCCCTCGCCGACGCGTCTGAAGACCGCGTACAGCTCCTCGCGCTCGGCACGCGTCAGCGCGCCGTAGAGCATTCGGTGCGCGCGCTCCGAGTAGTCCACGAGCATGTAGAGCACGTCGCGGTACGCCCACTCGGGGATCGCACGCCCGCGCGAAGACTCCACGCCCGCGTGCGCCGCGTTGATGCGTTGGAACGTGCGGCGGGCCACCTCCTCATCCGCGAAGACTATCTCGCGCGCGTAGCGCACCGTCGAGAAGAGGCGGCCGATGGGGTCGTTCGGAATCTTGCCGGTGAAGAAGAGCCAGTCCACCGCCCTGTTCAGGGCGAACTCCGCGGCCGACCCGGCGAAGATGAGCAGCACCACCTCCGGGTCGCCCCAAATCTTCCTCACGACCGAGCCCCGCGCGACGAACATTCGAGCCTCCTGTGCGCCGGTCATTTCGTGTAGCTGTCCGCCCCGAGAAAGTGGAGCGAGACGTAAGGCTCGTCGCCGACGACCCAACTGTCGTGCGGCGCCGAGGGAACGTGGAACAGGACTCCGGGCGTGAGGTCGGACACTTCGCCCCCGACCAACGCGGCGACGGCGTGGCCCGAGACGACGAGGCCGACGTGCTCGACCTCGCAGAAGGGCGTGCCGGCGAGCGGGCTGACGTGTACAGACCATTTCCAACCGGGCTGGTACGTGGCCCGCCCGACGGTGAGCCCGCCGATGCGGACGATCTCGAACTTGCCCAGCTCGAACTCGCGCGTCTCGTCGGGCCGCTCGAACCGCTTCAGGATGACTTCGTGCATGAGAGAACGCTCTCCATTGTAAGTGGGGCGAGACGACGCGGATTATACAGCGTCGCCTGCGGCGCCGGGAACTTATCATAACTCGGCCCGCCGCCCTGATCCCTTTTCCGCGCCAGTCTCGCGTAGAGAGATGGGCGCCGGAGCATCCGGCCCCGAAGTGCGCGCGTATCGTAAACGCGGATTGAATCAGGCAACTTCCCCCGGAGGGCGAAACAGAGTTATGAGCACACAGATTATTCCAGAGGCTTCCCCGACACTTCCCATCGAGATGGCCGCGCCTGACGCGAAGGCCGAAGCGCAGGCCCCGCCGCCCGAGGCCGTGCTGACGCAGATGGCCTTCGGCGCGCTCCTGACGCAGGCGCTCTACGTCGCCGCGCGGCTCGGCATCGCCGACCTGCTCGCCGCGGGGCCGCGCCCCGTCGCGGAGCTGGCCGCGGAGACCGAGACGCACGAGCGCTCGCTCTACCGCGTCCTGCGCTCGCTCGCGGGCGCGGGCGTCTTCGCCGAGGTCGCGCCGCAGACCTTCGGCCTGACGCCTCTGGCCGAGCCCCTGCGCGCCGACGCGCCCGGCTCGATGCGCAACGGCATCATCTTCATGGGCGAGCCGTGGCACTTCAACGTCTGGTCGAACATGATGCACAGCGTCCGGACGGGCCAGCCCGCGTGGGGCAACACGCACGGCGCGGAAGTCTTCGAGTACTTCGCCGCCAACCCCGAGCACGCCGAAATCTTCAACGGCGCCATGACCGACATGAGCGTCGTCAACGCGCCCGCGGTCGTCGAGGCGTACGACTTCTCGCGTCTCGACACGCTCGCCGACATCGCGGGCGGCCACGGCTACCTGCTCGCACAGATTCTGAAGGCCACCCCGGGCCTGTCGGGAATCCTCTTCGACGTGCCCCCGGTCGTCGAGGGCGCGGCGGCGCTGCTTGAGCGCGAGGGCGTCAAGGGCCGCGTCGAGCGCGTCGCGGGTGACTTCTTCGCGTCGGTGCCGCGCGCCGACGCCTACATCATGAAGCACATCATCCACGACTGGGACGACGAGCGCGCGCGCCTCATCCTGCGGAACATCAACGCCGCGATGGGCGCGGACGGGCGCGTCCTCATCGTCGAGACCATCGTCCCCGAGGGGGACGGGCCGCACTACAGCAAGGTGCTCGACCTGGAGATGCTCACCTCGCCCGGCGGCATCGAGCGCACGGCCGAAGAGTACAAAGCGCTGCTGGCCTCCGCGGGGCTCAGGCTCGCCCGCATCGTCCCGACCCGCTCGCCCTTCAGCGTCATCGAGGCCGTGCGGGGTTAAGGGAACGACGCGGCCCGTTTCTTTATAAATCGACCTTAGTGCGAGGGGCGTCTCGACGCGGAGGCGCCCCTCAAGTTATCTGTAACCCGCGCGAGTAAAAAAGTAGTTGCGCCCCGCGCGAAAGCTGTTATATTGCACGCACTCACCAGAGACTTCAGCCACTGCCAGGGCCGACGTTTCTACTTCCGACACTTGCCCGCGAACAGACAGTCCATTTCCCCCTTTGCTCGGACGCGACGTAAGTCTGCCCATTCCCCCACTTTGCCGCTGACCTCACGGCGGGCCGCGCGCCCGCCGTCCGGCCGCAGACATTCAACAGACCTTTGGAGGGACAATGAGAAAGACTCTCTTACTGCTCGCCACGTTCGCCCTGTGTCTCACTGCTTTGACCTCTTCCGGCTCCCGCTCCTCGGCCAGCCCCGCGCCCCAGCTCGAGCGCAAGGCGCAGAAACTCCACCGAAAGGAGAGGGGGAAGGTTATCCCCAACAACTACATCGTCGTCCTCAACAACGTGGCCTCGGGCGAGCCCGGCATCTTCTCGCAGGCCAGACAGGTGACCGACGTGCTCGTCTCGGCCTACGGCGGCAGGGTCAAGCACTACTACAGGCACGCGTTCAACGGCTACGCCGCCGAGATGACCGAGGACGAGGCGCTGGCGCTCAGCGAAGACCCGCGCGTCGAGTTCGTCGAGGAGGATCAGGTCTACACCGCCGACGCCACGCAGACGGGCGCGACCTGGGGCCTCGACCGCATCGACCAGCGCACCCGCCCCTTGAACGGCACCTACATTTACAACTACACGGGCTCGGGCGTCCGCGCCTACATCATCGACACCGGCATTCGCACGGCGCACACGCAGTTCGGCGGCCGGGCCACGGTCGGCGCGGACTTCGTCGGCGACGGCCGTAACGGGCAGGACTGCAACGGCCACGGGACGCACGTCGCCGGCACCGTCGGCGGCAGCACTTACGGCGTCGCCAAGAGCGTGTCGCTGCGCGCCGTCCGCGTGCTCAACTGCCAGGGCTCGGGGACGACCTCGGGCGTCATCGCGGGCGTCAACTGGGTCGCCGCGAACCGGCAACTCCCGGCGGTCGCCAACATGAGCCTCGGCGGCGGCGCCTCCTCGGCGCTCGACACGGCCGTCAACAACGCCATCAACGCGGGCGTGACCTTCGCCGTCGCCGCCGGCAACAGCAACGCCAACGCGTGCAACTCTTCGCCCGCGCGCACGGCCGCGGCCATCACCGTCGGCGCGACGACCTCGACGGACGCGCGCGCCTCCTACTCGAACTACGGCACGTGCGTGGACATCTTCGCGCCGGGCTCTTCGATCACCTCCGCATGGTCAACGTCGAACACGGCGACGAACACCATCAGCGGCACCTCGATGGCTTCGCCGCACGTCGCGGGCGTGGCGGCGCTCTACCTGCAAGCCAACCCGGGCGCGTCGAACGCGACCGTCCGCAACGCCATCGTCAACGGCTCGACGACGAACGTCGTCACGAACCCCGGCACGGGCTCGCCCAACCGGCTGCTCTACTCGCTCTTCTTCTGAGGCGCCCGCGGCCTCTGACGAACCCGGCGCGCGGGCCGTCTCCCCGCCGCACGCCGGCCGAAAGCCGGCGCGGACGTTACGAACGTTCGCGCCGGCTTTTTTTGCGCAGCGCCCCGCGTGACGTAGAATGCACGTGACCGTACAGGCCGATTCGCGTGAGAGAGGTGAACCGAAATGTCTTCAGAGACAGAGAAGCGGGCGCTCATCGTCGTGGACGTGCAGAACGACTTCTGCCCGGGCGGGGCGCTCGCCGTCGAGCGCGGCGACGAGGTGGTCGGGCCGCTCAACCGGCTCATCGAAGAGTTCCTCGAACGGGGCGAGCCCGTCTACAAGAGCCGCGACTGGCACCCCTCGCAGACGAAACACTTCGCCGCCTACGGCGGGACGTGGCCCGTCCACTGCGTGCAGGGCACGCGCGGCGCCGAGTTCCACGAAGACCTGCTCGACGACCCGCGCGTCGGCGTGATCTCGAAGGGTTTGGGCGACGAGGACAACTACTCCGCCTTCGACGGGACGACGCTCGCCGAAGACCTGCGCCGCGAGGGCGTGCGGGAGGTCTGGGTCGGGGGGCTGGCCACCGACTACTGCGTCAAGCAGACCGTCCTCGACGCGCTACACGAGGGCTTCCGCGTCCGCGCCCTCACGGAAGCGATGCGCGCCGTCAACCTCCAACCCGGCGACGACCGACGCGCCCTCGAAGAGATGCGCGCGGCCGGGGCCGAAGTCGTTTGACGGCGCAGAGGTTTTTTGGGGTACGCGATTCCACCTGTCCGCCTCACCCGTCCCAACTGCACGAAATGCGACCTCCCTGTCGAGCGTAAATTCTTGTTGACAGGCTCGGACATGTCACTCTATTCTGCCCCCGCCTCAAGCAGTAGTTAGACCTGTCGCCGCAGCATCTAATCGCTTGGGGCAGCTCTGCCTTAACGCTCTCTCAACAGCTTTACAGACCGTCAAGCTCACTTTCAGCCTGCAATCTCTTCTGTTGCCGCTTCGCGCCCCTGCGGCTGCGGTCGCGTCGAGCCGGTCTTGATCCAGCCGTGATTCCGTCCGCTCCGCCCGGCTTTGAGCTTAACGACGCGGCGATTTTGCTACCGCCGGAGGCTTTACAATGTTCAGGTACAATTAGGAGGAACCTCTCATGTTGCGACCTCGTCTCTTCCGTTCACGGCCCCGCCTGCGCATCCTTGCCTTGATAGTTACGACGATGTTACTGCCGGGCGTCACCCTGAACGCCTCCGTTGCCCCGGTCGAAGACACGCTCCCAATCGCCCCCAAGGCGATCACAATACATGACGGCGACGAGGCCGAACTAAAAATCGAGCCTGCGATAGAGAACTACGACGCCAAGAACTTGAAGCTCCAGGACAATGCGCTCATCGAACTCGTTTCGGCGGCCGACCCGGCCAAAATCAAGGTCAAGGCCAAGGAGCGCGGGCTGACCACCGAGAAGGCCGAGGCGACCGTGACCATCACCTACGAGGTGGCCGGCGGGAACAAGACGGCCGCCCTGAAGGTCACGGTCGAGCCGCGGGCCAAGGAGGGCTCCGTCCTCCTCTGTTACAGCCAGGATAGAATCATCGGCGGCTCAGTCGAGATGATTCAGAGCCAGCGTGGCACCCCGGTCAGAATCTGCTACGTGAATAAAAAGACCGGCGGCCGGGCGATCGAGGATCGAATCCAGGTGACCAGCGATACCCCGTCGGTCGTCACGCGGGCGAGCGACAACGACTCCACGCTCGTCACCCAGAACGTCCACGAAGGCGAGGCGACCATCACCGTCGGCATCAGCGCCCCGAAGGAGGCCGTCCGAGACATGGGCACCTTCAAGGTGAAAGTCGTGGGCAAGGTCGCCCAACTCATGCTCAAGAACGCCGCCGGAGGCATCGTCTCCAACGACGGGACGGTCAACGTCCCGGAGGGGGAGACCGCGAGCTTAGACGCGACGCTGCTCGATCCGGGCGGGCAGCCCCTCAGCGACAGCCTGCTGCTGAAAGTCACCCCAACCAGCTCCGACTCCGGCAACGCCAACGCGACGGTCAGGGAAGACGGGACGGTTGTGTTGTCGGCCTTCCGGCCGACGCAGAACAACCAGCCCGTCCGCATCACCTTCACCGCCAGGCAGGGCGACACCGCCGCCGTCACCGAACTCGGGAAGGTGCAGGTCACGGTGCTCGAAAAGCACGGATTCATCGAATTTGCCCCGCCCCCCCGCGGCTTCCTCCTCCCGAATCAACCCGTGGTCACCACGGTGACGGTGCGCGGGCGCAACGGCAATCCCATCCCCGATTCGGGGGTCAGATTCGACTATGAGAGGCCGGCCGATAAAGATTGGGTCACGCTCTCGCCCGAAGGAAAGACCGTCACGATCTATTGGGCCGACCCCCCGGACGGGACGACCGGGGTCCGACCCCAGCAGGTCGGCATCAAAGTGATCGCTTACCCGCCCGGCGGCGAGTCCATCACGCAAACGTTCTGGGTCAGGATGAGGGAGATCAAGGGCTTCGCCCCGCTGAGCGTCAAGCTCGACGTGATGGACACGCGCACGGCGACCGACCTCTACGGCCGCCGCATGAGCGAGGAGTATCACGTCCTGCTCGTCCGCCTCTTCAACAACCTTAAGGATGAACGGACGCGGCAGTACAGCGGCGACTCCATCCTCGCCTACAGCTCCTCCATCGAGGTCGCCGTCGGCATGGAGAAGAAGTTTGACGGGGACAACACGGACAGCTACTTCAAGAACATCAAGAAGAAGGCCGACGTGGCGAACGGCACCTCCTCGACGGCCGGCAACGACAGGGCGACCGCCATCGCCAGCGACCAGACCGAGCTTAACAACTTGATTGGGAAACAGAGGGCGGCGGAGATTGAGGTCAACCGGGAGAGGGCTAACGTGTCGGACAAGTATAGAGACGCCACGGCCTCAATCCGCGCCTACAGGTCCACCCCGGCCGAGCCCGCCGCCGCCAAAGACAAGGCGAAGAAGGACGCCGACGCGGCCATCGGCGCTTACAGGGAGGCGAAGGCGTCGCTCCAGGGTGCCGAGGAGCGTCTGAGGTACGCGGAAAGAACCGTCGAGGCTTTTCAGGGGAGGATCCTTCGCCGCGCTTCGGAGCGGGTGGACGTGGCGGACACCTACGAGCGGTTCGAGGGGGCGGACGTGGCCGTCGACGACGGCAAGTGGCGGCCGCTGAGCAGGGCCGACCTCGACAAGCTCGCTAATCAGGATTACCCCGAAGAGACCCTCCCGTTCGCCGGGGGCTCCTCGGGCGACCTCCCCGACCTGTCGCTCGACGGCCCCGCCGTCGCCGGGCAGCAGAACGGTAACGGTTCAAACGGCAACGCGCCCGCCGGCCCCGGCGACGTTCAACCCGGCGACCTGGACGGCAGGCCGGCCTGCCGCAGTACCGTCACCTATCGCCCGTTCACCTTCGAGATGATGGTCAACACCGTGGACCGGCGCGAGGGGAGGAGTTTCCGAACGGGCTTCTTCAAAGTGCTTGACGGCGTCGGGACGGCGACATCGTTCGTCACCGCTATCGCCGTCCCCGGCGCCGGGAGTGACCTGCCGCTCGCCCTGGAGAAATACCGCAACCTGTTCATCCCGGGCGCGGAAAGGCTCTACCCGGACTACAAGGAGCCGCAGCGGCAGAACATCGTCTCGCAGGCGATGAAGCCGTTCGAGGAGATTCCCTTCGGCTCCGACATCACGCGCGTGATCTTCATCCCGAAAAAGAACATACGCGGCGTCCTCCGCGGCCACGACGTGCGCATCAGCGAGGTCTGCCCTTTCTACTTCAAGGTGGATGTCGCCATCGTGTCGAAAGCCGGGACGGTGCAGCAAGACACGCGCTAGGCTGCCGCCCCGAAGGTCGGGTGCCGTGTCGGGGACGCCGCCGGCCTCCTCTCCGAGCCTCGTTGTCCCGAGCCCGCCATCCCTAACGGAGATGGCGGGCTCGGCAATGTTTAGAGGTATACTGTTAACAAATCAGGTGGCAGGCCCGCTTGGTCGCTTCTGCATAGACCGCGCGGCCGGGGCCGAAGTAGTGAGCAGTGAGCGGTGAGCAGTCGAAAGAGATAACGCGACACCCCTTCCTGCCCCGGGGGTAGGAAAACACCTCGCTTCCGTCTCGCGCTTCCGCCCACGAAAAGAGGAGGGCTTGTGAAAAAGATTTTTCCGAGCGCCGCGTTATTGACCGCGGCGCTTCTGGTCACCTTTATCTGTCAAGCCTCTCTCGTCAGGGCGCAGGAGTCACACGGTCATCATCACGACTCTTCCGAAAAGCTCGGGCGCGTCAACTTCGCCGTCTCCTGCACGCCCGCGGCCCGGAAGCAGTTCAACCGCGCGGTCGCGTGGCTCCACTCTTTCGAGTACGAGGAGGCCGAGCGGGCTTTCAACGAAGTCACGGCCACCGACCCGCGGTGCGGCATGGGCTTCTGGGGCGTCGCGATGAGCAACTACCATCCCCTCTGGGCGCTGCCGACCGCGGCCGAGTTGCAGAGGGGCGTCAAGGCCGTGGAACAGGCCACGGCGGTCGGCGCGCGCACGCAGCGCGAGCGCGACTACATCGCGGCCGTCGGGCTGTTCTACAAAGACGCCGACCGGCTCGACCACCGCGCGCGCGCCGACGCTTACGGCGAAGCGATGGCGCGACTCGCACAACGATACCCTTCGGACAACGAGGCCGGCGTCTTCTACGCGCTCACGCTCATCGCGAAGGGCGCGGCGGCGGGCGACAAGAGTTACGCCAGCGAGAAAGAGGCGGCGCGGATTCTGAACCGCGTGCTGGCGCGCGAGCCGCAGCACCCCGGCGTCACGCACTACGTCATCCACAGCTACGACTACCCGGCGCTGGCGTCGATGGCGCTGCCCGCCGCGCGGAGCTACGCGAAGATCGCGCCCTCTTCGGCGCACGCCCGCCACATGCCTTCGCACATCTTCACGCGGCTGGGCCTGTGGCAGGAGGCCATCAGCTCGAACCTCGGCGCCAAGACGGCGGCCGAGGCTTTCGCCGCCCGTAACCGGATGCGGGGCGTCTGGGACGAGCAGTTCCACGCGATGGACTACCTCGCCTACGCCTACCTGCAAGGCGCGCAGGATGAGAAGGCGCGCGGCGTGCTCGACGAACTCAAAAGGGTTCGGAAGGCCGAGCCTGAAAGTTTCAAGGTGGCTTACGCCGCCTCGGCCATCCCCGCGCGTTACGCGCTCGAACGGCGTCGTTGGGACGAGGCGGCCCGACTCTCTCTGCAAAAGGACACGCTGGGCGAGTTCCCCTGGCAGAGCTTCCGCTGGGCCGAGGCGCACATCCACTTCGCGCGGGCAATCGGCGCGGCGCGCACGGGCGACGCGGCCGCCGCGCGTCAGGAGGTCGAGCGCCTGACCTCCATCCGTCAGGCACTCGCCGGAGCGAAGGGCGGTTACGACTGGGCGAAGCAGGCCGAGATCGCGCGGCAGGTCGCCGCCGGATGGCTGGCGCACGCCGAGGGGCGGCGCGAGGAGTCTTTGCGGCTGATGCGCGCGGCGGCGGAGCTGGACGACGCCACCGACAAACACCCCGTGACGCCCGGCGCGCTCCTCCCCGCGCGCGAACAGCTCGGAGAGCTTCTGCTTGAGCTGAAGCAACCGGCCGAAGCCCTCAACGAGTTCGAGACCTCACTCCGGGACGCGCCCGGCCGCTTCAACGGGCTCTACGGCGCGGCGCGCGCGGCCGCGCTCGCGGGCGACCGGAAGCGGGCCGAAGGCTTCTATAAACAGCTCGTGGCGCTGTGCAGCCACGCCGACACCGACCGGCCCGAGTTGATAGAGGCCAAAGCGTTTCTCATGAAGCTGCGACCCCGGAACGACCCGCGCCTGGATGCAAGCACCCGGTTCTAGGCGGTTAAGAACCTTCATTAGAGCCGCCGACATTAAACCTTCGATGCCCGAGACGCGGGGCAACGGCCTACGCCCATCTCCCTACAGCCCACTGACCACACATGCTCAACATCGACCGCTACCACGCCACGATGGGCGACGCCTCTTACAAGGAGGTGACGCGTCTGCACGAAGGGCTTTTGAGCGACACGGAGGCGACCTTCTATGTGACGCAGCGGAAGCTCCCTTACGCGCCGTGCCTGGGGCACGAACGCCTTCTGGGCTCGCTGCTGGATTTGCGGATTGACCGGCCGCGCCTGCGCACGCTCGAACAGGACCGCGGCGGGCTCCACCGTTTTGCGAAGGCCGTCGAGGACATCACCTTCGCCGGCACGGTGCGCGCCGTCCGGCCCGGCACCATCATGTTCGCCGGCCAGCCCTTCGCCGACATCACCGGCGCCTTCGGCCTCGCGCAGGCGCAGGAGATCAAGTTCGAGCACGCCTTCGACCTGCCGATCACGACCGCCTCCATCGCCATGCAGATTCGCATGGCCGCGGGCGGCCGCTGGCTCTCGGACTTCTCCTTACGCCGCAACGGCGACATCGAGCGCGCCGTGGACGTGGCGACCTACGCCTTCATCGGCGGCTTCAACGACACGTCGAACATGGAGGCCGCGCACCGTCTGGAAATCCCGGCGGTCGGCACCGAGGCCCACTACTGGCAGCAGTCCTACGTCGAGTTCATGGACGAGCCCGAGACCGACCCGCGCACGGGTCGGCCGAAGCACTTCGAGCAGGTCGCCTTCGAGCGCTGGCTCGACGCCAACCCGCAGGGCACGACGCTCCTGCTCGACACCATCGACGTGCACATGGGCGCGGTGCACGCCGCTCTGGCCGCGACCTCCACGCCCGAACGCCGCCGCGCCTTCAAGGGCTTCCGCGTGGACTCGGGCGACCTCGCGCAGCTCGGCAAGTGGTGTCTGGAATTCTTCGAGGCGAACGGCCTGCACGACCTGATGCCGGTGCTGACGGGCGACCTCGATGTCGAAGGCGTGCGCCGCATCGTCGAGGAGTTCCCGGCGGCCGCGGGCTTCGGCATCGGCACCAAGCTCTCGGGCGAGGTCCGCC
The DNA here is from genome assembly GCA_963726735.1 of uncultured Acidobacteriota bacterium. GTDB lineage: Bacteria > Acidobacteriota > Blastocatellia > Pyrinomonadales > Pyrinomonadaceae > QHXN01. The sequence continues at coordinate 1,888,212 of CAVSDM010000007.1, read as the reverse complement.
GCGTCGCGGGCGTCATCTTCAAGGAGTGCGTCATCGACGGCCGCCCCACGCTCAAGGCTTCCAACACGCCCGAGAAGTCCACGCTGCCCGGCCGCCTGCAAGTCTTCCGCGGCTCGGACGCCGCGGGCCGCTACGTCGCCGACGTGACGGGGCTCGACGAAGAGCAGGGCTCGATACCCGGCGCCGCGCGCGTCGAGCGCCTGCTCCAACCCTTCTGGGAGGGCGGCCGACACGAGCCGATCCCCTCCATCATCAAGCAGAAGTCTTTCGTCGAAGAGCAGCTCCGGCGCTTCCCCGCCCTCGACTCTTACCCGCACGGCTTGAGCGACAAACTCCGAACGCTCCGCGACGAGTTGACCGCGCGGATGCGCTCGGACGACTCGGGCTGGCGCGACCTTCTGAACGTGCCGGAGCCGCTCGCAGCCGCGCTCCGCGCACCCGGGGTGGAAGCATGAAGAGACTCCTGGCAACACTCCTTCTGCTCGGGCTCTGGACGGCCGCGATCCACGCGCGGCAGCAGCCGCCGTCACAGCCCGCGGCACAGGAGCAGGGCGTCGGCGCGCAACCGTTCGACGAGTTCGGCGACATACTGGTCACCGACTGGCTCGCGCGCCTCGACAACCTCGCCATCGAGTTGCAGAACAACCCACAGGCGACGGGCTACATTGTCGCCTACATGGCCCCGAACAGATCGCCGGGCTGGCCGCTGCGCAGGGCGCAGTGGGCGCGCGGCTACCTCGTCACGGCGCGCGGCCTCGACGAGGGGCGGGTGCCGGTCGTCAACGGCGGACACCGCGACGAACACCTCTACCAGTTCTGGGTCGTCGGGCCGGGCGCGCAACTCCCCGTCGCCCCCTTCGACTACGGCGCGGCGCTCGCGCGCGAGAAGCGTGCTTACCTCTTCGACCGCTACCCCTTCTACGACATCGACACCGACGAGACCGGCATCGAGTCCGGGTACATCGGCTACCTCGACGAGAAGGGGTTTTACGCGCCCTTCGCGGAGGCGCTGCGTCAGGACCCCTCGGCGCGCGGGTCTGTCATCGCCTACGCCACGCGGCGCCAGCGGCGCGGCTCCGACCGCCGTCTCGCCGCGCGGGTCAAACTGGCGGTGCTCAAGCACCACGCGCTCGGCGCCGACCGCATCGTCGCCCTCGGCGGCGGCCTGCGCCCGGAGAGGTTTGTCGAGTTGTGGATCGTCCCGCCCGGCGCCGACTTGCCGAAGCCTACGCCCTCCCCGCGACCTGTGCGACGGAGGTGACGATAACCTTCATGGCGCGAATGTGTGCCTCTCAAACTCACCACAATTCAATACAAAGACCTGAACACAAGGCAAATCCCACTGAAGTTTGCCGGACGTTGGTGTATAATTCGTGCGTCAAACGTACAAAATCCACTTAAGAAATCCGGGAGCCAGACGCCATGAGATTCCTGATTTTGGCCGCGGCGGTGCTCGCCCTGCCCCTGCTCGGGATGGCGCAGCAGGCGCGCAGCAGCAGCAGCAGCGAGCAGCAGCACCGGCGGCAGCAAGCTCTTCACCTACCCGTACACCATCGACGACCTGCCGAACGGGCTGCGGCTCGTCACCGTGCCGACCGACTACCCGAACCTCGTCTCACTCTACATCGTCGTCGCCGCCGGCTCGCGCAACGAGGTCGAGGCGGGCAAGAGCGGCTTCGCGCACTTCTTCGAGCACATGATGTTCCGCGGCAGCGAGAACTACACGCCCGAGCAGCGCGAAGCCATTTTCACGCGCGCGGGCGCCGACACGAACGCCTACACGAGCGACGACCGCACGGTCTACCACGCGACCTTCGCGAAGGAAGACCTCGAAGAGATCATGAAGGTGGAGGCCGACCGCTTCCAGCGCCTCAAGTACACGCCCGAGCAGTTCAAGACCGAGGCGAAGGCCGTCAAGGGCGAGTACGACAAGAACAGCGCCAACCCCTTCTCGAAGATGCACGAGGTCCTGCGCGAGACGGCCTTCAAGCAAGCACACCTACGCGCACACGACGATGGGCTACCTCAAAGACATCGACGACATGCCCAACCAGTACGAGTACTCCAAGCAGTTCTTCTCGCGCTTCTACCGGCCCGAGTACTCGACGGTCGTCATCGTCGGCGACATCACGCAGGCGCGCGCGCTCGACCTGACGAAGAAGTACTGGGGCACGTGGCAGCGCGGCACCTACAAGGCCGACATCCCCGACGAGCCCGCGCAGAACGAGTCGCGCACGGCGCACATCCCCTGGGACGCGCCGACGCTCCCGCACATGGCCATCGCCTTCCACGGGCCGAAGTTCTCCGACGCCTCGAAGGACGTGGCCGCGCTCGACCTCTTCCAGTCGGTCGCCTTCGGCGAGAACTCGGAGCTGTACCAGCAGCTCGTGCTCAAGGAGCAGAAGGTTGACGTGCTCGAGGCGGACTTCGGCCACCAGGCCGACCCCGAGCTGTTCACCGTCTACGTCCGCGTCAAAGACCCGGCGCAGGTGGGCTACGTCCGCGACGCAATCCTGAAGACGTTCGAGCGCTACAAGACGGAGCTCATCGACCAGAACAAGCTCGAAGCCACGCGCTCGCGCATGCGCTACGGCTTCGCGATGGCGATGAACAGCAACGACAACATCGCCGGCGCGCTCGCGCCCTACATCGCGCTCGAACGCACGCCCGAGACGCTCAACCGTCTGTTCGACACCTACCGGACCGTCACGGCCACAGACATCCGCGACGCCGTGAAGAAGTACTTCCGCGAGGAGAGCCGGACGGTCGTCACGCTCGCCACCAAGGGGCAGAACCTCGCGGCGCTCGGCGGCGAACAAGTGAGGAGGGCCAGGACTGATGCGAAGCACAATCAGCACCCTCCTCGTCGCCCTCTTCATGCTCGCGCCGCTCTCAGCCTTCGCGCAGAGGCGCGGCCGCACGGCCGGAATCAGATGACTTCAAGCAGCAAACAGCCGTCCAGTCCCGCCAGACGCGGCGGCCCCGCATCGCCTCGGTCTTAGAGCCTTCGCAGTCGCCGCTCGTCTCCTTCCGCCTGCTCTTCATGACGGGCGCGGCCTCCGACCCGCAGGGCAAGGAGGGCGTGGCCGCGCTCACCGCCGCGCTGCTCTCCGAGGGCGGCTCGCGCGCGCGCGCCTACGAGCAGATCGTCGAGGCGTTCTACCCGATGGCCGCCGGCTTCGGCTCGCAGGTCGATAAGGAGATGACCGTCTTCGCGGGCACGACGCACGTCGATAACCTTGAGAAGTACTATCGCATCATCCGCGACATGCTCCTCGACCCCGGCTTCCGCGAAGACGACTTCACGCGCCTGAAGACCGACGCGGTCAACTACCTGAAGACCTCTCTGCGGCAGGGCAACGACGAGGAGCTGGGCAAGGAGTACCTCTACGAACTCATCTACGCCGGCCACCCGTACGGGCACCCCAACGCGGGCACCGTCTCGTCGCTCGAACGTCTGACGCTCGACGACGTGCGCGCCTTCTACAAGCAGAACTACACGCAGGGGAACCTCGTCATCGGGCTCGCGGGCGGCTACCCGGCCGGACTTCGCCAGCGAGGTGTCAACGCGGACTTCGCGAAGCTGCCCGCGGGCGGCGGCGCGCCGAAGAAGTACGCTCCGCCCAAAGTCGCGCCCGGCCTGCGCGTCGAGATCATCCAGCGCGAGACGCGCGCGACGGCCATCTCGATGGGCTTCCCCATCCCCGTCAACCGCTCGCACAAGGACTGGCCGGCGCTCGCGCTCGTCGCCTCGTACCTGGGCCAGCACCGTTCGAGCGTGAGCCACCTCTACCAGCGGCTGCGCGAGGCGCGCGGGCTGAATTACGGCGACTACGCCTACGTCGAATACTTCCCGCGCGGCATGTACCAGTTCACGCCCGACCCGAACCTCGGCCGCTCGACGCAGATTTTCCAGCTCTGGATTCGGCCCGTCGAGCCGCAGAACTCGATGTTCGCGCTGCGCGCCGCGCTCTACGAGTACGACAAACTCGTGCGCGAGGGGATGAAGCAGGAGGACTTCAACGGCATCCGCGACTTCCTCGTCAAGTACGCGAACGTCCTGACCTCGACGCAGGGCGCGCGCCTCGGCTACGCGCTCGACAGCCGCTACTACGGCACGCCCGAGTACACGTCCTTCCTGCGCGCGAGCCTGTCGAAGCTCACGCTCGCGGACGTGAACCGCGCCATCAAGCAGTACCTCAACCCCGGCAACATGCGCATCGTGATGGTCACGAAGGACGCCGAAGGCTTGCGCGACGCGCTCGTCAAGGGCACGCCCTCGCCCATCACCTACAACTCGCCGAAGCCCGCCGACATCCTGGCCGAGGACAAGATCATCGAGAAGTACAAGGTCAACGTCCGCCCCGAACAGGTCGTCATCGTGCCGGTGGACAAGGTGTTTCAGTAAAAGCGAGTAGACGGTAGACAGTAGTCGGTAGAAAGAAGGCGGCGCGCCCGGTTCATAATCCGGGCGCGCCGCTTCGTATTGCTACTGTCTACTGTCTACCGTCTACTGCTTTTCGACTTCCTCACTCCCCCATCTCGGTCGAGTAGAGCACGCCGTACATCGTGTCCTCGTGCTGGGCGAAGTATTTGCCCTGCGAGGCGAGCATGATGGTGACGTACTGCTTCTGGCCCTTGTAGTCGCGGTAGCCGATCCACTGGAGGCGCTGCGGGTTGTCGGGGCTCTCGGGCGAAGCCTCGCGGAACATGACCCCCTTCGCGCCGCCGAGCTTGAGCCAGCGCACGTCGCTGTACTTCTGCTTGTCGCGCTTGAAGCTGTCGTAGTAGGCTCTTGAGGCTTATCTCGGTGGGGAAGTCCGCGCCCATCGGCGCGACGCTCACGATGAGCGAGGCGGCGTCCCAGCTCCCGGGCGAGCGCCACATGAAGCTCTGGCTCTCGGCGCTGAACTTCTTCCACTTCTGCGGCACCGTCCACGAAATCTCCTGCTGCGCCCACTCGGCCGACTGCCCGCCGGCGATGGCCGCCTGCTGCTCCGCGGTCGGGCTCGGCGCGCTCGGCCTCGGCCCCGGCCGACGTGGCGCCGCCCGTGAGACCCTTGAGCGCCTCGCCGGTCCTCGCGCTCGCCCGCTCCTGCGCCTGTCGGTTGAAGTAGACGAGCCCGCCGACGGCGAGCGCGACGACCAGTACGCCCCCGCCGACGACGAGGATGAGGGCGACGATCAGGACCTTGATGCCCGTAGACATGCCCTTCTTCGTCGGGGGCGGCGGCGGCGCACCGTAGCCCCCGGCGGGCGGCGGCGGCGGCGAGGGGTTGTTGTAGTTCTGCATGTATAAAATCTCCTTCGGAGGGTTCTTCCGCGGTCGGGATTTCGGCGCGGGACTATATCACGACCCGGCGCGGGCGGGGAGGTTTTTCTGGCGCCGCGACGCCGACGCCGCTTGCCCGCGCGGGCGGGCGCAAGTTAAGTTCGGGGCACACGCACTCAGAACCTTAAGACTCTCCGGGGGAAGGTATGGTCTGGCTCTACCTGCTCGTCTGTCTCGTGGCCGGCGCGCTGATGCCCTTGCAGGCCGGCGTCAACGCGCAGCTCGCGCGCTGGGTCGGCCACCCTGTGACGGCCTCGCTCGTCTCGTTCGCGGTCGGCACGCTCGCGCTCTTCGCCTACACGGCGGCCACGCGCCCGCAGCTCCCGCCGCTCGCGGCGCTCGCCTCGGCGCCGTGGTGGGTGTGGGCCGGCGGTCTGCTGGGGAGCGTCTTCGTGACGGCGGCGGCGGCCTTCGCCCCCCGCCTCGGCGCGGCCACCTTCATCTCGATCACCATCGCGGGCCAGGTGCTCGTCTCGATCCTGCTCGACCACTTCGGCGTCGTCGGCTTCGCCGCGCGCCCCGTCACCGCCCCGCGCCTCCTCGGCGCCTTGCTTCTCATCGCGGGCGTGCTGCTGGTGAGGAAGTTTTGAAGCGGTAGGCAGTAAGGGCAGGGCGACAACGGGTAGTAGTGAGCCCCGGAGGGGCGTGGGAAATTAGCCGGGGGTTGAGTTCGAGGCGCTGAAGCGAAGCGAAGCGCCGAAACGAGCCCCCGGTACGCGGCCAATAAAAGACAGAGCCCCGGAGGGGCGACAGAGGACGAACACGAGGTCGTCGTGCTCGCCGTCTATCGCCCCTCCGGGGCTCGAACATTTTATCAACGTCAGACCGGGGCTCGCGTCGGCGCTCGCTCCGCTTCGCGCCTTCGGCTCAACCCCCGGCTAATTTCCCACGCCCCTCTGCCGAGGCGAACTGCTTACTGCCTACTGCCTACTGCCCAAACCCGACAAAAACTCGCGCAGGAGGTTCTGCGCGACGCGCGTGCGGTAGCGCGCCGTCGAGCGCACGTCGTCAATCGGCGTGACCTCGCGCCCGAGTTCATCCACCGCGACTCTCAACAACTCTCCGTCGAGCCGGCGCCCGCGCAGCGCCTCCTCCGTCCGAAGGCAGCGCAGCACGACGGGCGCGACGCTCCCCAGAGCGACGCGCACCTCCTTCAGAGACTCGCCCTCGACCTCGGCCGACGCCGCGAAGCAGACCTTCGAGATGGCCTGCGCCCGGCGCGTCCCGACCTTGCGGTAGAAGTGTCGCGCGCCCTCGCGCGGCCTGGGCAGGATGACGGCGCGCGACCAGCTCATCCGCGCGCATGACGGTCTGCTTGTAGCCCGTGTGGAACCCCGCGTACGGCACGCGCCGCGCGCCCGCGGCCGAGACCAGCTCCACCTCGGCGCCGTACGCGAGCAGCGCGGGCGGCGTGTCGGCCGCGGGGCTGGCGTTGGCGATGTTGCCGCCGAGCGGTGCCGCGGTTCTGGATGGCGATGCCGCCCGTCTCGCGCGCCGCCTGCCCCAGCATCGGGAAGAGCCGCGACAGCAGCTCGCTCCGGCGCACGTCCGTGTAGGTCGTCAGCGCGCCCACGCGCACGACGCCGTCCGACTCCTCGACCCCGCGCAGCTCCTTCAGGTGCCGGATGCTGAAGAACTTCCTGTGCTCAAGCCTCCCGGCCTCCAAGCAGCACCATCAAGTCCGTCCCGCCCGCGAACGGCCGCCACGCGCCCGCCCCCTCGCGCAGGAGCGCCAGCGCCTCGCCGAGCGTGCGCGGCACGACCAACTCGTAACCGGGCAGGTAAGCTCTCATCCCTCCTTCACGCGCCTGCGACGACCGCGTCGAAAATTTTCATGTAGCCCGTGCAGCGGCAGAGGTTGCCGGCCAGGCCCTCGCGGATGTCGGCCTCGGTCGGCTGAGGCGTCCGCTTCGAGGAGGTTGACGGCGGCGAGCACCATGCCCGGCGTGCAGATGCCGCACTGCGCGCCGCCGCACTCGACCATCGCGCGCTGGACGGCGTGCAGGCGCTCGCCGTCGGCGACGCCCTCGACCGTCATGATGTCCGCGCCCTGCCGCCTGCGCCGCGGGGACGAGACAACTGTTGACCAGCTCGCCGTCGAGGAGCACGGAGCAGGCGCCGCACTCGCCCTCGCCGCAGCCCTCCTTCGTCCCCGTCAGGCGATAGCTCCTCGCGCAGCACGTCGAGCAGCCGCGCGAACGGGTAGGCGCGCAGCGTCGCCTCCACGCCGTTGACCGTGCAGCGGACTGAGACCTTGCCGGCGCCGGCCTCGCCAGAGTCGGACTGAGTTTCTGTTACGTCGTCTGTCATCAAACCTCGACCGCTTCAGTTGTGAGCGCGTCCATGATGGCCTCGGGCGTGAGCGGGACGTGGTCGAACGCGACGCCGGTGGCCTGCTCGATGGCGTTGAGGATGGCCGGGGCGGGGCCGTCCATCGGCAGCTCGCCGATGCCCTTCGCGCCGCCGGGGCCGCCCGCGTACGGGTTCTCGAAGAAGTGGACGCGGATGGGCGGGATGTCGGCCGAGGTCGGGATGATGTAGTTCGTCATCTGCCCGTTCGCCATCCGCCCGTCGCGCCACACGACGTTCTCGTACAGCGACCAACCGATGCCCTGCGCCACGCCGCCCTCGATCTGCCCGGCCGCGAGCACGGGGTGGATGACGCGCCCCACCTCCTGCACGGCGACGAAGTCCTCGACGCGCGCCTCGTACGTCACGGTGTCCACGCTCACCTCGGCGACGTAGACGGCCCACGCGTACGCGCCGTAGGCGTCGCCGCGGTAGTGCTCGTCGTCCCACTCGATGTCGCCGGGCTGCTGGTACTGCACGTGCGTCTTGAGCGCGCCGTGACTCGCGACGTACTCGGCGCACGCGCGCGCCCACTCGTCCCGCGTGAAAGAGTCGCCGATGAGCCCGGCGCTCTTCAAGCGTCTCTTTAAGCTGAAGCGCGGCCGTCTCGACGAGCTTGCCGACGATCATCGTCGTGCGCGAGGCGACCGTCGGGCCGCTGTTGGGCACGTCGGCCGTGTCGGGCTGGGCGACCTCGACCGCGTCGTAGTCGAGGCCCAGCGCGTCGGCCGCGATCTGCGCGAAGACGGTCTTCGTCCCCTGCCCGATCTCGGTGCTCGCGGCGAGCACGCGCAGTCGCCCGTCCGCCGTGGCCTCGCAGCCGACGATGGATTGCAGGTACTTCTCGCCCGAGCCGGTGAAGCCCGCGCCGTGCATGAAGGAGGCGAAGCCGATGCCGCGCTTGACCCGCGCGCCCTCGTTCTCGCGCGCGAACCGCTCGCGCTTCGCGTGATAGTCGGTCAGCTCGAAGGCGCTGTCGAGCAGTCCGTCGAGGTCAACGTCCTCGTGGATGACCTGCCCCGTGGCGGTCGTCTCGCCTTGCTTGATGAAGTTGCGGCGGCGCAGCTCTTCGGGCGTGAGGCCGACCGCGGCGGCGACCTTATCCAGCTGCCGTTCGAGCGCGAAGATCTACTGCGGCGCGCCGAAGCCGCGGAAGGCGCCGTGCGGCGGGACGTTCGTGGCGACGGCGCGCGAGCGTATGCGCACGTTCGGGCAGTTGTAAGGCCCGGCGGCGTGGATCGTGCCGCGCGAGAGCACGACCGAGGAGAGCGTGGCGTAGGCGCCGCCGTCCACGACGAAGTCTATCTCCATCGCCAGGAGCTTGCCTTCGCGCGTGACGGCCGTGCGGTGGCGCGTGCGCGACGGGTGGCGCTTGGTCGTGGCGACCATGTCCTCGGCGCGGTCGTAGATCATCTTCACGGGCCGCCCGGACTTCCACGCGAGCAGCGCGGCGTGCCCCGCGATCATCGACGGGTACTCCTCCTTGCCGCCGAAGCCGCCGCCCGTCTCGGTCTGGATGACGCGGATCTTATCCTCGGGCAGGTCGAAGAGTTTCACGAGCGCCTTGTGCACGTAGTAGGGGCACTGCATCGAGCCGCGCACCGTCACGCCGTCCGAGGCGATGCTCGCCTCGGCGATGACGCCGTTCGTCTCGATGTAGAGCTGCTCCTGCGCGCCCGTGCGGTACTCGCCCTCGACGATGATGACGTCGGGATTGTTCCAGACTTCGTCAACGTTCCCCTTCTCGACGAGGAAGGTCTTGAAGACGTTGTCCTCGCCCCAGACGATCTCTTTGGGCGCGAGCGACTCCTCGATGGTGAAGACGGCGGGCAGCGGCTCTATCTCGATCCGGACGGCGCGGCGCGCCTCTTCGAGCAGATACTTGTCCGGGTGCGCGAGCAGGAGGACGGGCTCCTCGGCGTGGTTGACTACCGTCGTCGGCGAGGTAGGGCTGGTCGTTGAGGATGAGCGCGACGTAGTTGGCGCCGGGCACGTCGCGCGCGGTGACGACGGTGAACTCGTCCCACGGGATGCCCTCGCCGAAATGAATATTCGTGATGCGGCCGCGCGGGGCGGGGCTGCGCACGGTCACGCCGTGGAGCATGCCGGGGAGCGAGAGGTCGTCCACGTAACGCGCCGCGCCCGTCACCTTCGCGCGCCCCTCCTTGCGTGGGACGGGTTTGCCGATGTTCTTGTTTGAAGACATTAGATAGATTGCCGGAGGCGCGGAGATTGTAGCCCAATCAGTACCGCGAGCGGTACTGTTGTTAGTCCCCGCCCGCGGCGGCCGTGTCTTCGGCGCGCCCGGCGTCGGCGGCGTCCTCTTCATTCTCGGCGGCGGCGGCGGCGCGGCGGCGCGCGAGGGCCGCGCGCACTCTGCGCGTGGTGCGGAAGGGGTAGGCCAGGACGTTGCCGACGTGCCTGCGCCAGAAGGCCGTGTGGCCGATGTCGTCGAAGACCGAGTAGGCGACCGGGCGTGACGAGCAGCGTCAGCAGGAGCGAGAGCGACTGGCCGCCGATGACGACGACCGCGATGGAGCGGCGCTCCTCGGCGCCGGGGCCGGTGCCCAGCGCGAGCGGGAGCATGCCGGCGACGAGCGCGAGCGTCGTCATCAGGATGGGGCGCAGGCGGTCGCGGTTGCCCTGGATGACCGCCTCGAAGCGCTCCATGCCCTTCGCGCGCAGGTTGTTCATGTGGTCGATCTGCAGAATCGAGTTCTTCTTCACCACGCCGAACAGGACGAGGATGCCGAGCGCCGAGTAGAGGTTCAGAGTGTCGCCCGTCAGCTACTGCGAGAGCAGCGCGAACGGGACGGCGAGCGGCAGGCTCAGCAAGATCGTGACCGGGTGAATCGTGCTCTCGAACTGCGACGCGAGGATGATGTACATGAAGATGATCGAGAGCAGGAACGCCCAGAGGAACTCCGTGAACGTCCGCTCCAGCTCGCGCGCGCGCCCCGAGACCGCCGTCGTGTAGACGGCCGGCATGTTCAGCCGCGCGGACTCGGCCTTCAGCGCCTCGATGCGGTCGGCCAGAGCGAAGCCGGGCGCGACCGAGGCGCGCAAAGAGACCTGCCGCTGGCGGTCGAGGCGGTCGATGCGCGAGGGGCTGATGTCGCGTCGTATCTTGACGAGGTTGTCGAGCCGGACGAGCCCGCCGCGCGACGAAGGCACGTAGAGCTGGCCGAGCGTGCGCGGGTCGTTGCGGTCGCGCTCGACGAGGCGGAGCTGCACGTCGTAAGCCTCGTTGACCGAGGCGTCGTGGTAGCGCGTCACCTCCTGGTCGCCGCCGACCATCACGCGCAGAGAGTTCGCCACGTCGGCGGTCGAGACGCCGAGCGAGGCGGCGCGCTCGCGGTCGATCTCGACGCGCAGCTCGGGCTTGTTGAGCTTCAGGGTGGTGTCGGCGTCCACGATGCCGCCCATCTTCGCGGAGCGGTCGCGCAGTTCTTCGGCGTAGCGCGAGAGCTGTTCCAGCTCGGGGCCGCGGATGACGAAGTCGATGTCGAAGCGGCCGCCCGCGCCGAAGTTGAACGACTGCGCGTTACGCACGCCGGCGCGCATCGGCGCGTACTTCTGGAGGCGGCGGCGCACCTCCTGCATCACGTCCTGCTGCGTGTAGTTGCCGCGGAACGCCTTCAGGGGCGTGCCGTTGAGCAGCTCGCGCCAGAGGCGTCCGAAGGAGAGCGTGCGCTCCTCGTGCGGCGCGATGCGGATGTAGAGGTCGCCCTGGCCGACGCTGCCGAGGAAGCTTCCGCCGGCCGAAGCGAGGACGAGCCGGACGCCGGGCGTCTTCATGATGTCCTGCTCGATGGCCTGCATCGTCTCGTTCATCACGGGGAGGTTCGTCCCCTCCGGCGCGTTGATGTTGACCTCGAACTCGGCCTCGTCCACGTTCGAGGGGATGAACTCCTGCCTGACGGCGCGGTAGAGCGGCACGCTCGAAGCGACGACGAGAATCGCCAGCACCGAGACGGCCAGACGGTGGCGCATCGAGAACTTGAGCAGGGCGTGTACGCGCGGTCGATGTGGCCGTAGAACCCTCTGCGCGAGCCGGTCTTCGCGCCCTCTTCGTCTTCGCCTTCGTGGTCTCGCCGCCGTGCCCCGTGGCGTCCTCGGCGCGCAGCAGCCGCGCCGACATCATCGGCGTCAGCGTGAACGAGACGAGCAGCGCGACCATGATGGCCACGGCCGCCGTGATGCCGAACTGGTAGAGGAAGCGCCCCGAGATCGAGGACATGAACGAGACCGGCAGGAAGATGACGACGAGCGAGAGCGTCGTCGCCAGCACGGCCAGCCCGATGTCGGCCGTCGCCTCGCGCGCCGCCTCCATCGCCGACATGCGCTTCTCTTCGACGAAGCGGAAGATGTTTTCGAGCACGACGATGGCGTCGTCGATCACGACGCCGACCATCAGCACGAGCGCGAGCATCGTCACGCTGTTGAGCGTGAAGTCGAGCGCGCGCATCATCGCGAAGGTCGAGACGACCGACGCGGGGATGGCGACGGCCGCGATGAGCGTCGAGCGCCACGAGCGCATGAAGAGCAGCACGACGAAGCTGGCGAGGATGCTGCCGAGGACGAGGTGGACGGTGATCTCGTGGAGCGCCGCCTCGATGTAGCGCGACTGGTCGCGGATGACTTCGAGCTTCACGTCCGAGGGGAGCTGCCCCTCGACGCGCGCGATGGCGCGCTTGACGCCCTGGATGACCTCGATGGTGTTGGCGCCCGACTGGCGCTGCACCTGGAGCGTGACGGTCGGCACGCCGTTCAGGCGCGCGAGCGAGCGCTGCTCCTTCGTGCTGTCCTCGACGCGCCCCACGTCGCGCAGGCGCACGGGCGAGCCGCCGAGGTTGGCGATGACGAGGTCGTTGAAGGCGCGCGGGTCGGTGACGCGCCCCATCGTGCGCAGCGTCAACTCCTCGTTGGTCGGTCGTGACGTTGCCGCCGGGGATGTCTGCGTTCTGGCGCGCGAGCGCCGTCTGCACGGCCGTGATGGGAATCTGGTAGGCTTCGAGCCGGTCGGCGTCAATCAGGACGTTGATGGAGCGGTCGAGGCCGCCGACGACCTGCACGGCGCCGACGCCGCCGACGCGCTCGAACTGCGGCGCGGACGATCTTGTCGCCCAGCTCGGTCAGCTCGCGCAAGCTGCGGTCGCCGGTCAGCGCGATGGTGATGACGGGCGCGCTGTCGTTGTTGAACTTCTGGACGACGGGCGGGCGCTCGCGCGCCTCCTCGGGCAGCTGGTTGACGACCGTCGCGACGCGGTCGCGCACGTCCTGCGCCGCGGTCTCAAGGTTGCGGTCGAGCTTGAAGGTGGCGATGACGAGCGACGATGCCCGGCCCCGAGACCGAGCGCAGCTCGTCGATGCCCTCGACGGTGTTGACGGCCTCCTCGATGGGCTGCGAGACGAGCGTCTCGACCTCCTCGGCCGAGGCGCCGGGCAGCTGCGTGCGCACGCTCACCGTCGGCAGATCGACCGACGGGAAGCGGTCAACGCCGAGACGGAAGTAGCTCGCCGCGCCGACGACGACGAGCGAGAGCACGATCATCGCCGCGAAGACCGGCCGCCTGATACAGATTTCAGCGAGCTTCTGCATTGCTTAATTCTTCTTCTGTTCGGCCGCCGCCTCGGGCGACGTACTCGTCGGCCGACACCCTTGCCAGCCCCGGGTCGATATTAAGCCGCGCGGAGCTCTCGCCGCCGCGTCCGTCTGCCCTTGCGCGCGAGGAAGTCGCCGAGCAGCTCGCGCAGCGCGTCCTTCGGATGAAGCTCGACGCCCGCGCCGACGAACTCGAGCCTGCATCGTCACTGCGGGCGCGGGAGCCAGCGCGCCGCCGATGTCGAGAAAAGTTTTGGCGCGCATCACGCCGTCGGGGTTCGACTTCGAACGCGCGGCGGAAGTAGACGAGCGGGCGCTCGTACTCGCCCGCCACCGCTTTGAGCGCGGCGCGCCCCTCGGGCGACAGCTCGGTGAGGATGATGAAGTAGGCCCAGTTGAAGAGCAGCTCGTCCGAGTGCGGGTAGAGGTCGACGCCGAGCTTGGCCGACTTCAACGCGACCACCCGCCCTGCTGTATCGGCTGGATGTCGCCCGTGAAGTCGGGGTAGACCTCCGCGCCCGCGAACTCCTTCCGCAGACGCGCGCCGACCGCGTCGAAGTCCGTGTCCGGCGCGATCGGTCAGGCGGCGCGTGTAGTCGTTCCACGTCCGCGACCAGTCCGCGTCCCAGCGCGCGATTCGCTTCTCGAACTCCGGCGTGAAGCGCAGAGACTTCGGGATCTTCGAGTCGGACTTGTAGAGCCGCACGTAGTCCGCGAAGAAGGGTATCGCGCCCGCGGCGTGGTACTTGTCGAGCCCGGCCGCGCCGTTCTTCTCCTTCAGGCGCGCGGCCATGTACGAGCCGAGCTTGATGAGTTGGACGCCGCCCGCGGGGTGGCGCGCGTCGCGGATGCGCTTCGACACGTCCGCGAAGTCGGTGCGCGCGGCCTCGCGCGCTGTCGTTCGCGTTGAAGAAGGCGAAGGCGTCGGCCAGCTCCTTCGCGTCGGAGCGTGAGCGGCGCGTGGTGCTCCTCGAAGTGGAGGCTGCCGTAGTTGTAGGCGTTGTTGAGCGCGAGCGCGGCGGGCGCGTCGAGCGGTCGCGCGTGTAGACCCTCGCCTCCCAGGACTCGCCCGTCAGAGTTCGTAGAGCCGGCTGACGTAGCGGCCCGTCGGCGCGAACTGAAGGTTGCAGGCCACGGCGATGCCGAGCCGCTTCTCGGGGAAGTAGTAGAGCAGCGTCTCAGTCCCCTTCTGGCTGCCGCCCGCGAAGATGGCAGAAGCTGCCGTTGACGGGCTGCACCATCCAGCCGAGCGTGTAGTACGTCGTCGCCGTCGCCGAGCCCCGTGTAGCGCCCCGACTTCGACGCGAAGGGCTTGAGCATCTCGTCGATCCACTTCGCCGAGACGATCTTCCCGCGAGAGCGCCACGCGCGCCCAGCGCAGGAGGTCGGGCACCGTGCCGGTGAGCCCGCCGCCGCCGAAGCGCGAGCTGACATCGATGAACGGCGCGTTCTTCATCTCGCCGCCGACCAGCTCGTAGCCGCGCACGCGGTTCGGGACGAGCGCCATCGACATCGTCCATCCCGCGTGTCCTTCATGCCGGCGGGCGCGAAGAGGTTCTCGCGCAGGTATGCGTCGAAGCTCTGCCCCGAGACGTTCTCGATCGCCGCGCCGAGCAGGTTGTAGCCGCTCGTCTGGTAGTCGAAGCGCGTGCCCGGTCTCGTACTGGATGGGGTACTTCGAGATGCGCGCCACGATCTCCTTCGTCGAGACGTGCTCCGGCCCGAGCCCCGACCCGGTCTGCCCGCGCGCCCGTGTGCGTCAGGAGGTTGCGCACGGTGACGGGCCACTTCTGAACGGGGTAGTCGGGGACGTAGGTCTGAATCTCCGCGTCGAGGTCGAGCTTGCCGCGCTCGGCGAGTTGGACGATCGCCTCGCCCGTCATCGACTTGGTGATGGAGGCGAGGCGGTAGGCGCTCTCCGCGTGCGCGGGGGTCTTATTCTCAAGGTCGGCGAAGCCGAAGCCCTTGACCCAGGTGTAATCGTCTTTGAAGAAGCCGACGGTCATGCCCGGGATGCGGTCGCGCTTCATCGCCGGCGGCGACGAACTCCTCGAACTCGCGCAGGCGTTCGGCGTAAGGGTCTGCGGCCTGCGGCGCGCCGGCGGCGTTGAAGACTGCGCGCACGCGCCCCGCGGCACGCAGACGCCGCCGCACAGCAGGACGGCGGCGACGAGCGAGGCTTCAGAAATCTTTCTCACGCCGAACATCCTTTGAGCTGCATCGCAGGGGCAGCTTACTCCACGACGTTGACGGGCTGGCCCGATTGCAGGTTGCCGGGGTCTAGGACGACCGCCTCGCCGACGTTGATGCCGGAGAGGACTTCCGTCCAGGTCTCGGCGCGGCGCCCCGTGGTGATGGGCTTCTCGCGGGCCTTGCCGTTCTCGACGGTGATGACCTTCTCGATGCCGGCGAAGGTGACGACGGCGTTGGCGGGCACGGTGACGGCCACGTCGCCGCTGTTGGTGACGATCTCGGCGCGCGCGAAGCCGCCCGGCCGCAAAGACCCGGGGTTCGCGATCTCCGCCTCGACGACGAGCACGCGGTTCTGCTGGTTGATGGTCGGGCTCAGGCGCACGATGCGGCCGGCGTAGAGGCCGCGGTCGCCCTCGACCGTGACGCGCACGGGCTGGCCGGCGCGCACCGTCGCCGCGTCGCGCTCGGGCACCTCGCCGCGGAAGCGCAGGGGGTTCACGCGCACGATGGTCACGACCGGCGCGGCCGCGCCGAGGTACTCGCCCAGCGCAGCGTGCCGCTCCTGCACGAGCCCGTCGAAGGGCGCGACGACCACTGTGTCCGCGAGCGACTGCCGCGCGAGCGAAAGCTCCGTGCGCCTCTGCGCGAGCAGCGCCTGGCGGTTGCGTATCTCCTCGACGGCGTCCTGATACTTGGCCTGCGCGACCTTGAAGGCCGCGTCGGCCGCCTCGAACTCGGCGCGCGCGACGACGCCCGACTCGACGAGCGAGGCGACGCGCTGCCGGTTCTGCCGCGCCTCTTCGAGCACGGCGCGCGCCTGCCGGACGGTGCCCGTGACCTCCGGGTCGAAGCGGTCGTCGTCGCCCTGCGGCTGCAAGCCCAGACGCGCGCGCGCCTGCTGGAGCGCGGCCTCGGCCTGCTGCACGCGCAGGCGGTAGTCCTGCTGCTCGACCTGCGCGACGACCTGCCCGCGCCGCACGACGCTCCCCAGATCGACGTTGATGGAGCTGACGCGCCCCGGCACCTTGATGCTCAGCGTCGCCTCGTCCTGCGCGGCGAGCGTGCCCGTGACGTTGACGCTCGCGCCGACCGGCAGCTCCTCGACGCGCGCGACCTTGACCTGCCGCGCCTCGCCGCCGCCGCGCGCGTCGCCCGGCCCCTTCTGTTGGCCCGAAGCCGGGTACTCGCTCTTGCACGCGAAGGAGATTAAGAGGAACGAGCGCGCACAGGGCGAAGAGGGTGCCCCGGCAAGGGTTGGGAATCAGTTCTCTCTGCGGAAGTGACATCGTGACATGTGCCTTCAAGCGTTGAAGACGCAAAGTTTATCACGCCGGTTACAAAAGAAAGTAGTCAGTAGTCAGTAGCCGGCAGTCAGTAGAAAATCCAAAAAGGCGTACAGAGAAGCGGCGCGCCCGGCCTGGAGGCTGAAGCGCGCCGCATTGCTTTTCTACTGACTACCGGCTACTGACTACGTCCCTTCTCACTCTCCGATGCTCTTGCGGATGAGGTAGGACATCTTGATGAAGAAGAGGCGGCCGTTGCGGCGGAAGCCGGGTTCGAGTTCGCGCGAGAAGGGGTTGAGGCCGTTGCGGTTCATGTCGTCGTTGTAGCCGACGTAGAAGCTCGTCCCGGGGTTCGGCGTCCAGCCCAGGAGGAACTGGCCGCGCGCGTTCCGGCCCAGCGAGGTGTAGTCGATGCGCCCGCGGGCGAAGATGAAGCGCGTGAACTGGTAGGTGCTCCGCAGGGAGTAGATGTCGTCGTCGAAGGCGACGAGCCCCGTGTCCTGGCGCACGAGCCGCGCCTTGTTGTAGTTCAGGGACATCCGCAGCGCGTCGGTCGGCTGGTAGGTGAAGTTGCCCTCGACCGTCCACTGGTTGCCCGCGCCCGGGTCGAGCGGCGCGTCCTGACCGAACTCCCGCGCGGCCGGGCTCACGCGCGGGAAGCGCGGGTTGCGCGTGCCGAAGTCGAAGTCCATCTGACCCCAGCGGTAGAGGCTGAAGACGAAGAACGAATATTTCTTCGACGGCCGCGTCTCGACGTAGAAGTAAACGTCGCGGTTGTAGGCCGAGCGCTCCGGGTCCTCGCCGAAGAAGGTGCAGGGGTTCAGCTCCGCGACTCCTCACCGCCGAGGTCGCGCTCGAAGTTGAGGCAGGGCGGCACGTCGAGGCCGGCCAGATTCGGGTTCCGCGCGTTCGCGAGCGCGAAGCCCTCGCGCGACGGGCCGAACTCCGACTCGAAGACGCGCTCGTAGCCCTCCTCGACGCCGAAGCCGATGAAGGTCTGCTTCTGCATCCGCAACTGCAACTGCGACTCGTTCTGGAAGAACTGGCTGCGGTACTTCCAGTCGAAGTTGAAGGTCGAGTTGTTGAAGACGCGCCAGCTCACGATCTTCGCCTTCGGCTTGTCGTTCGACTGGTAGCGGGCGAAGAAGGTCTGGTTGTGCGTGTTGTAGCGGCGGTCGAAACCCACGTCGGCGCGGAAGAGGCGCGAGCGCCCGACGGCCGAATAGTTCCAGCCCCAGTTGCGCGCGGCCCAGTCGAGGTTGTAGGCGTAGGCCAGCCCCTTCGCCTTGCGGTCGAACTCGCCCGCCTCGTCCGGGTAGAAGAAGGGCTGGTGCGAGACGCTCCCCAAAGCCTGCGCCGAGAAGACCAGCTTCTTGTTGAAGCGGTAGCGCACGTCGAAGCCGCCCAACTGGTTGTACTTGTCCACGAAGTTGTAGGAGGTGCCGAGGAAGCCGATGTGCCCCTCCTTGCCGATGTCGCGCTTGAAGCGCAGCACGCCGATGGTCGCGTTGCGGTCGAGCCGCTTCAAGAGCGAGTCGCGCTCGCCCGTGAGTTCAGCCGCCGCCGCTGGGTTCTGCCGCTCGACAGTGCTGAGGTCGGCGGTGGCGCGGATGAAGTCGCGGTCGTTGTCGTCGAGGTTGCCGGGCGCGTTGTCCGAGGCGAAGAGCAGACCGTAGGTGTTGCGGCCGCGCTTGCCCGTGAACTTGAAGGCGTAGTCCGGGTCAACGATGCTGCGCGTGTGGACGGCCGAGAGCAGCGTCTCGAAAATCTCCTTGCCTTCGAGGAAGAAGGGGCGCTTCTCCTCGAAGAAGATCGGGAAGCGCTGGTTGGCGGTGACGACCGTGGCGTCGGCCTCGACCTGCGCGAAGTCCGGGTTAATCGCCATGTCGAGCGTCATCGTCGGCGAGATGCCGAACTTGGCCGTCAGACCCGGATCGAAGCCCATGGGGTTGTTCAGGAAGCGGCCGCTGTCGCCGGGCACGGGGATGCCGAGCGCCTCCGAGAGAGCGCGCCGCCCCTTCGTCACGGAGGCCACGCGCCGCCCCTCCTCGGAGAGGGTCAGGCTCGGAATCAGCTCGATGGTGCGCTCGGTCGAGATGCCTTCGAGCCCGGTCACGTGACCCTCCTGCCCGAGCAGGCTGGAGTTGTCGCGCGAGATGGGCATCCACGTCGATTGCTCGTTGTTGAGCCGCTTGATGGTGCGCAGCAGGTGGAGCCCCCACTTCTTATCCTTGCCCGCCTCGTAGCGCAGAGACTTGAACGGGATGGCGACCTCGACCGCGTAGCCGTCTTCCAGGAGCACGCCCTTCGACTCGTGCACGATGTCGATGGAGAAGTCTTCGTTGACGCCCTCGGTGAAGATGGCGTCGGCCTGCACGCCGAACGGGTTGAAGATGAGTTCGTAGGCGCGGCGGCCGTCGTTGAAGGTGTCGAGCCAGATGCCGACCCAGTCGTCGTCGAACACGGCGTCGCGCTTGGCGATGGTGGCGCGCACCTTGCCCGGCTCGTCGTAGGCGCGAAAAGCCACGTAGATAAACTTGGAGTCGTAGCCGATGCGCACCTCGGTCTGCTGCGACGGCGCGACCAGATCGACGGGGCGGTACTGGATGAAGTCCTTGAAGACGGCCGCCGACTTCCAAATCTCCTCGTCGAGTTTGCCGTCGATGACGGGCGCCCTGTCGAAGCGCACGAGCCGCGCGGGCTGCACCTTCTCCGGCGTGAGCAGCGCCGCCAGACGCGCGGCCGAAGTGCCCGGCGCCGCGGCCTTCCCGCCGCCCGCGGGCGTCGTGGTCGCGGCGGCCTTCGCTTCGGGCGTCGCGGCCTTGCCGTCGGAGGCGGCGTTCGAGGGGTCGGCCGGCGGCGGCGTGGGCGAAGGCGAAGCGGCGCCGTCGCTGCCGCCCGCCGCGGCCTGCTGTCCCGTCTGCGCGGCGAAGAGAATCTCCAGACGGTTGAAGCTCGCGCGCACGCGCGGCGCGACCGTTTGTGCGAGCGTGAAGGCGATGAGCGCGTCGTCGCCGCGCTGCCCGGCCTCGACGCGCGTGAAGCCGCGCGCCGCGATGCCGTTCGACGCGATGACGGCCGCGTCGGCCTCGGGGACGAGGACGAAGAACCTGCCGCCCTCCGTATAAGTCCGGTAGCCTTCGAGCGACGCGTCCGAAGTGAGGCGCACGCGCGAGCCCTCGGCCGTCTCGGACGTGCTCAGCGTCATGCGCTTGAGCAGGCGCGCGCCGCCCGCAGACGCGCGCGCGCCGGACGACGCACTCACCGACGCGACCTCCTGCGCCGACGCTTTACTTGAATTGAGCGCGGCCGTCAGCGAGAGGGTGAGGGCGGAGAGTGCGACGGCGGAGAGAAACTTTTTCTTCATGGCAGGGCTCTGGCTTCGCGGCGCGCCGCGGCCGCTCGTTCCGTTAGCTGGATTTGGTTCTGCTGGATTGGACGACCCGCTCGCGGCGGCGCCTGGGGGAGCGTTCGATGACCGCTTTCTACGAGCGCCTTGTTAGACGTAGCGTGCGCGCCGAAGGTTTCAACGAAATCATGGGACCAACGCGGTTTCTTTCGGCGTTGACGAAGGCCGTCGGGCGCACACAACTCTTCACAAGATTTCACATCTTTTCATCACGTCGCACACGCGTCAGACGACCCTTCCGTCAGCCCTTAAGACGCGCCGAGCGCCGCCCGCGTTAACGACGACGGAGGATGATCTGGCCGTCGCCCGTGCGCAGCGTCAACAGACTGTCCGCCGCCGCCGATGCGCCAGCGCCGCACGCGGCTCTCGGCGTCCGACTCGGCCACGGCCACGCCGTCGTTGTAGACGGACTCGCCGTCGGTCTCCACGGTCGCGTTGGCGCCTTCGGGCAGAGAGAGCGAGATGGCGCCGTCGCCCGTGCGCGCGGTGAGGCGGCTGAAGTTGCCGTCGAGCGTGATGCGGCCGTCGCCCGTGCGCGCCTCGGCGTCGCCCTCGAAGTTCTCGACGCGGATGCGTCCGTCGCCGGTCTCGACGCGCAGGCGCCCGCGCGCGCCCGTCACGTCGATAGAGCCGTCGCCCGTGCGCAGCTCGACCTCGCCGCTCACGCCGTCCACCCGCAGGCGCCCGTCGCCCGTCGAGACGAAGAGCGTCGAGTTGCGCGGGACGTAGAGGTCGAACTCGGCCGAAGCCTGCGAGGAGTAGGTGACGCGCCCGCCCTGCTCGCTGTAGGCGTGCGCGAAGCTCTTGTCGAAGTCGGCGCGGATGGTGACCTCCGCGCCGGCGGCCTGCGCGCGCAGCTTGATGCCCTGCATCTCTTTGTCGTCGGCGGCGCGCTTGACGGCCGTGTACATCACCTCGGGCTTGTCCCAGGCGTGGACGTTGACGGCGCCGTCGAAGGTCTCGACGCGGACGCGCGGCGCGCCCGTGACGTTGAAGGTGTTCGACTCGCGCTCGGTGCGGCGCGCGGCGTCGAAGCCGCCCCGGACGCCGTTGTTGATCTCCTCCTTGAGCCGCTCCTTGTCGATGTCACGCATCACACGATCGGCCTCGCGCGTGGCGCGGGCGGCCTCGCGGTCCGCTTCGGCGCGCTCGCGCGCGGACTCCTGGAGCGCCTCGCGCGTCGCGCGCGCGCCCTCGCGAGTGGCTTCGCGCACCTCGCGGGCGGCCTCGCGTACTTCGCGCTCGGCGGCGCGCGCCGCGTCGCGGGCGGCCTCGCCGGCCTCGCGCGCCGCCGCGCCGATGTCGCCGTCGCCGTCGCCATCGCGCGCGCTGCGCCCCTTCGTCTCGGACAGGAGGTTCGTGACCGGGCTCAGCGGCCGGCCGTCCTCGGCGCGGCGGATGTTGACGGAGCCGTTGACGTTGCTCAGGCGCACGTCGGCGCTGCCCTGTCCGATGCGACCTTCGAGGTCGCGCCCGACGTACTCGCCCACGCGCACGGGCAGGTTGAAGTCGTTACGGATGCCGCCGTGAACCGTGTTCGCGCGCACCGTGGCGTTGGCGTCCGAGGGGAGTATGACGGCGAGCGGGCCGTTGACCGACTGTAGGTTGACCGAGCCCGACTCGTTCAGGTGGTCGAGCGTCACCTCGAGCCGGCCGTTGATGACCGAAAGGTTGATGGGGCCGGAGAGCCCCGCGGCCCCCACGCGGCCGTTGATGGAGGATGCCTTGACGGAACCGGCGACGCCCGCGAGGAAGAGGTCGCCGTTGATGAGGCTGATCTCGTCGATGTTAACGGCGCGCGGGACGGTGAGCGTGTACTCGACGCTCGCGGGGTTCTCGTGCCGCTCGCCGTCGCGGTCGCTCCAGCGCAGGGTGGACTGCGGGTACTCGGTCTCGATGCGCACGCGGCTGGACGAGGCGTCAACCTTGATCTGCGCCTCGCGCAGGCGCTCCGGGGTGTGCGCGCGCTTGACGGCGTCCACCTTCACCTCGGCGCGCTCCCACACCTGCACCTTCACCGTGCCGTTGATGTTCGAGAGGCTCAAGCGCCCGCCCGCCGCGAGCGGGTAGGTCTGGTGAAACTCCTCGGTCAGCTCCGGCCCCGCCGCACGCTGCGCCTGCGACGCGTCGGCCGCCGTCAACACGAGCGCCGCCAGCGCGGCCAGACTCAATAACAAACGCTTCTTCAACATGTCGATTCCTCTGTGAGCTATCAGCTTGTGACGTTGGCTGTCGGCCAACAGCTTCTTTAATTCGCGCGGCGTATCTGGACGCTGCCGTTGACGGTTTCGAGAATGAGCTGGCGGTCGCCGCCGCCGCCGATGGTGCCGGACAGGCGGCGCCGGCTGAAGGCGCCGGTGACGGTCATCGGGAAGTCGGACGTGATCTCGCCGTTGAGCGTCTTGGCTTCGACCTGCGCGCTCAGAGAGGCGGGCAGGGTCAGGTCGATGCCGCCGTTGACGGTCTTGAATTCGAGCCCGTCGGGCCAGTTGGCGACGCCCATCGCGGCCGTGATCGAGCCGTTGACGGTCGCCGCGCGCGCCAGCCCCGTCGTCGAGACGTTGATGCTGCCGTTAACGGTCTTCACGTCCACGTCCGCGCCGAGGCGTTCGGCCTCGACCTTGCCGTTGACCGTGCGGCCGTTGAACTTGACGCCCGCCGGGACGCGGACGGTGAAGTTGACGGTCGTGTCGTTGTCGCGCACGTGCGAGCGGCTGTTGTTCAGCTCGCAGGTGTTCGGCTCGCCGCCGGTGCTCGGGTAGACGGCGCAGATGAGCACGCCGTCGCCGTGGCGCACGACCTCGACGCGCACCTCGTCGGGGTCGCTGCGGCGCGAGCGCTTGACGGCCACGACCTCGAACTCGCCGCCCGCGGCCGGCTCGGCCGAGACGGAGCCGTTGATGCCCCTGACCTCAAGGGTGCGCCCGGCGGCCAGAGGCTCGCGCAGGCGGAACTCGGTACCCTGCCGCTGCGGCTCGGCCTCGGGCGGCGCGGGGGCCGCGTGCGCGGCCGCGTGCAGAGGCCCGGCGCCGGCGTTGAGGGTCTGATCGAATGTGGCGAGAGCCGCGGCGGCGGCGAAGAGTACGACGAGAGTAACAGTGCGCTTCATGCTTCCTCCAGGGAGTCAGAGTGTTCGGCCTTCGTCCGTTTCCAACGAGGAAACACCGCGCCCGCCGGGTTCGTGGCAAATATTTTCGGTCGGTAAAGTCAGAACCACCCGCGGGAGCGTGTGGCCCTTTGCTAACCGAACGTGACGGGTAACAAAGGGCCACACGCTCCCGCGGGTGGTTCCGACCTATCCTTCGGCCCTAGCGTTTTCTCAGGTGCAGCGAGCCGCTGAAGGAGCTGAGGTTGACGACGGCGTCGCCGGTGCCGACCGTGCCGTCGAGCCGCGCGGACTCCTGCTCCTTATGAACCTTGACCTTCGGCCCCTTCCTGACGGACGCGGGCGGCGCGGGCGGCGCGGGCGGCATCTCGACGCCTGGCACCGGCGGCGTCGCGGGCGCGTTGACGGGGGCGCCGACGCTCGTCGAGGCGGGGGTGCCGATGGTCCTGACGGGGAAGTCTGTGACGATCTCGCCGCTGACGACGACCTTCGCGTGGAGGTTGAAGGAGGCGTTGGCCGGCAGTTCCATCGTCACGTCGCCCGAGATGGTGCGGAAGTCGTAGGAGCCGCCGCGCGCGAGCGCGCCCGTGTAGAGTATCTGCCCGCTGGTAGCCTCACCCGTGACGTTGCCGTGACGGACGCCTTCAATCGTCACGTCGCCGCTCACGGACTTGGCCTCCAGGTCGTCGCCGGCCGAGGTCGTGCGCAGGTTGCGCGCCTCCACGTCGCCGCTGACGGTGTTCACGCGCACCGGCCCCGCGGAGTCAGAGACGGACACGTCGCCGCTCATGCAAGAGACTTGGGCCGCGCGCGTGATCCGGCGCACCTCCACGTCACCGCTAAAGACTTTGACGCGCGCCTCGGCCACGTCCGCGACCTCGACGCGCCCGGACTGCAACTCGACCTCGACGGTCGCGCCGCGCGGGACGGTCAGCTCGACCGTCTCATTCGAGCCGCAACGACCCCGGCTCAGGTCGGCGTCCCGCCCCTCGGAGACGCGCACCTCGACGCGCGGCGCGGGCCGCACGTTCGGCGTCAGGAGCCGCAGCGTCCCCTCGCCCTCGATGCGGGCGCGCACCTCGTTGCGGTCCCACCCGCGCACGATCACGTCGCCCTCGTTGACGCAGAGCGAGACGACCGCGCCGGCCTCTGCGTCCGCGCGCCGTTCGAGCGCGAACTCGCCGGCCGCGGCCTCCCCCTGCGCGGGGGACGGCCGCTGCCGCGCGGCGGCCCGCGGCGCGGCGGCGAGCGCGAGGGCGAAGAGTAGTGTCAACAGTGAAAACTTCATCGCGTATGATTCCGACCGTCCATCGAGTATCAAGAGTCCGACAAGTATGAAGAGTCTAACGCCCGAGCCAAGTATCAAGAGTCTAACGCCCGAGCGTGGCGACCTGCGCCTGGTCTGCGACGCGTGCCAGCAGCTCGACCTTGCTCTGGTAGACGGACATCAGGAAGCCCACGGCGTCCTTGTCCTTCGGGTTCCGCGCGGCGACCTGCCGCGTCTGTGCGATGGCGCTGTCGATGAGTGCGAGGTTGCGCTCGTAGTCGGCGCGCACCGCGGGCCGGAACGACTCGTCGCCGCCCGACTTGATCGTCTTCTCCAGAGAGGCGATGGCCGTCTGGTACGCCTTCTCACCCGGCAGCGCCTCTTCCTTCGGCGCGCGCGGCGCGGCGGGCTGTCGCCTGACGTTGCTGCGGCGCGTGCCATGCTTGGCCGGGACGACAGTAGGGCCGCCGCCGCTCGCCTTCTCGATGGGCGCGGCGGGCTTCGGCTCGACGTTCTCGGGCGTCGTCGTCACCGCGGGCGCGGGCGTCGGGTTGGTCGTCCGAGCGATCTCCGGCGAGTTGTTCGTCTGCTGCGACTTCTGGGATGAGATGTAGATGATTCCGGCGGCGACGGCCAAGAGAAGAGTGGCGAAGGCCGCGGCCGCGCGCGGCGTGAAGTTGAACAGCCCCGCGAGCGAAGCAAGGAAGCCTCCGGAGCGCCGAGCTTGAGAGTGCCGCGGTTCAGACTCGGAAGAGGTTTCGAGCTGCGCGACGGCGGCGTTGAGGCGCGCACGCAGCGCCGCGGTCGGCACGCTCAACGAGTCGTCGGGCGCGAACGCGGTCGCGAAGAAGGAGGACTCGTCCTGGCCTTCGGCGAGCGCCGCGGAGCACGCCTCGCACGCGGCGAGGTGCGCCGCTGTCGACGGCCGCGTGTTCGCGGGAGAGTTCGCCGTCGATGTAAGCCTGTATTAGTCCGTCGTCCAAATGTCTGTCCGTCATCGGCGTCCTCCGATCTTCCCGTAGACCCTCGTGAACTCTTTCCGCCCGCGCGCGATCAAACTCCCCACGTTCGCCTCGTTGATCGAGAGCGCCTGCGCGATCTCTTTGTAGGAGAGCCCCTGCTGCTTGAGCAGGAGGCAACTGCGCATCGGCTCCTTGATCTGCGCGAGCGCGCGCCGCGCCTCTTCAATCTCCGTCCGGCGCTCGTAGTCGGCCTCGATGCCGACCGGGCCGGAGCCGCCGACCGTGGCGGCCGACCGCGAACTCCTCTTCGCGCGCGCCGGCCCGCCCGCGGCTGCGGATGGCGTTGAGCGCCGTGTTCGACGCCACGCGCAGCAGCCACGGCCGCACGTGCTCCTCGTCCCTGAGCGAGCCGATGTGCTGGTAGAGCTTGAGGAAGACCTCCTGGGTCACGTCCTCGGCCAGCCCCGCGTCGCGGACGAGCGCGTAGGCGGCGCGGAAGACGGCGCGGTGGTGCAGGGTGAAAGCCTCGTCGAAGCTGGGGGCCGCCTGCGCCGCCTGAACCGTCTCTGGCACTGAGTTGATCAAAGCTTCTGCCGCTCGTTCGCTCATTCGGCCACTCTCAACCACCTAAACACCGCCGCGAAACCGTTTATGGCACTTAATTTTAGCAGAGACCGGCCGCCCCGAATGCCTCTTCCTTTATAAACTGGATGACGTTGTAGCGAAATAGTGCGCCCACGCAACTCCAACAGTGAAATTCGGGTCTCCGATACCCCAAATTCCCTCCACGGTATAGGAGGATGGCTCCCTGAGACGGAAATTTCACTCTCGCGGAGTGACCGATGGCTCTCTGGAACGGAAAGACGACTCTCGGAGATGGGATGTTGCGTCCCGCATACCGGAAAGTGACGGCCATGCGCGAGTACGCCGTGTCAGCGGCGTAGTGAATTTAGCCCGGCCTTTCAAGGCCGGGTTGAGCGTGTAATCAACACCGCCGCGTCGCGTCAGCGACGCCTGAACGTGACGGATTCATTCAGGCGTCGCTGACGCGACGCGGCGACGTTTCCCATAAACCTACCCCGGCCTTGAAGGGCCGGGCTAAATTCGCAACGCCGCTGACGCGGCGTTTGAAAAGGCAGATTAGCCGCCGCAAGTCGGCAACTGCTATATTGGCCGCGCGCGAAGACCGACCGGGAGAGGACTTTGAGCGGCAGGATGAGCGAAGCGAGGACGAGCGGCGGCGGGTTCAAAATGACCGAGGAGCTGCGCGACAGCACCTTCATGCGCGCGTGCCGGCGCGAGCAGGTGCCGCACACGCCCGTCTGGCTGATGCGTCAGGCCGGGCGCTACATGAAGGAGTACCGCGACGTGCGCGCCCGATACTCCTTCCTTGAGTTGTGCAAGCAGCCCGAGGTCGCCTCCGAGGTCACCGTCTACGCCGCGCACCGCCTGAACGTTGACGCCGCCATCATCTTCGCAGACATCCTCCTCATCATCGAGCCGATGGGGCTCGAACTCGAATTCGCGAAGGGCGAAGGCCCCGTCATCCACAACCCCGTCCGCACGGCCGCGGACGTTGAACGCGTCCGCGAGGTCGAAGATGTCTCTTCGCTCGACTACGTCTACGAGGCCATCCGCATCACGCGGCGCGAGCTGCGGCCCGACCTCCCGCTCATCGGCTTCTGCGGCGCGCCCTTCACGCTCGCCTCCTACATCTGCGAGGGCGGCGGCTCGAAGAACTACATCAACACCAAGCGCCTGATGTACACAGACCCCGGCGCGTGGCACGCGCTGATGTCGAAGATCGCGCGGGCGCTCCCGCGGTACCTCAACGCGCAGGTCGAGGCGGGCGCGCAGGCCGTCCAGATTTTCGACTCGTGGGTCGGCGCGCTCTCGCCCGGACGACTACCGCGAGTACGTCCTGCCGCACACGCGCGAGGTCATCCGAAACGTCACGCCCGGCGTCCCCGTCATCCACTTCGGCACGGGCACGGCGCACGCTGCTCGAACTTCAGAAGGAGGCCGGCGGCGACGTGATCGGCCTCGACTGGCGCGTGCGGCTCGACGAAGCGTGGGCGCGGCTCGGCGACGTGGCCGTGCAGGGGAACTTCGACTCCGTCGCGCTCTTCACCAACCCGGAGGTCGTCCGCAAACGCGCTAAGGATGTTTTAGACCAGGCGGCGAACCGCCCCGGCCACATCTTCAACCTCGGCCACGGCATCCTCCCCGAGACGCCCGTCGAGAACGTCGTCGCTTTAGTGGAAGCCGTCCACGAGCTGAGCCGGAGGTAGAGACCCGACCCGATGAATCAACCGTATGACGCGCTGCTCGTCGTCTCCTTCGGCGGCCCCGAAGGGATGGACGACGTGATGCCCTTCCTCTCGAACGTCCTGCGCGGGCGCAACGTCCCCGAGTCGCGCATGCGCGAGGTCGCGCACCACTACGAGCTGTTCGGCGGCGTGAGCCCCATCAACGGACAGAACCGGCGGTTGATTGCCGCGCTCGAACAGTTACTCGAAAGTGAAGGCCCGCGCCTGCCCGTCTACTGGGGCAACCGCAACTGGCACCCGCTGCTGGCCGACACGCTCCGGCAGATGCGCGACGACGGCGTCAGCAGCGCGCTCGCCTTCGTCACCTCGGCCTACAGCTCCTACTCGGGCTGCCGCCAGTACCGCGAGGACATCGAGCGCGCGCGCGAGGCCGCGGGCGAAGGGGCGCCGCGCGTCGAGAAGCTGCGCGCCTTCTACAACCACCCCGGCTTCGTCGGGCCGAACGTGGAGAATTTGCGCGCCGCGCTCGGAGCAGATTCCCGAAGAGAGGCGCGCGCGACGCGCGCGTGGCCTTCACGGCGCACAGCGTCCCCGCCGCGATGGCCGCGGGCTGCGACTACGAGCGCCAGTTGCTTGAGACCTGCCGCCTCGTCGCCGCCGGCGCGGGCGCCGAGCACTGGCGTCTCGTCTTCCAGAGCCGCTCGGGGCCGCCGACGCAGCCGTGGCTCGAACCGGACATCTGCGACCACCTGCGCGCGCTGAAGGGCGAGGGCGTGGACGACGTGGTCGTCGCGCCGGTCGGCTTCATCTCCGACCACATGGAGGTGCTCTACGACCTCGACACGGAGGCGCGGCAGGTCTCGGAAGAGATCGGCGTCAACATGGTTCGCGCCGCGACGGTCGGCACGCACCCCGAGTTCGTCCGCATGATTCGCGAGCTGATAAACGAGCGGCTCGACCCGACCGTCCCGCGCCGCGCGCTCGGCACGTTCGCGCCTTCACACGATGTCTGTCCGATTGACTGTTGCCTGTCGGGCATGACGCGTCCCGGGCGTCACTCCCGCGGCGGGCCGACCGTAGAGCATGAGTGAGAGTTCGACACATCGTCGGCGCGTCGTCATCGTCGGCGGGGGCGTCAGCGGCCTCGCCGCGGCGCACCGGCTCGTCGAGTTACAGTCGGAAGAGAATCCAATCGAAGTCGTCCTGCTCGAAGCCTCCGGCCGCACTGGGCGGGACGGTGCGCACGCACCGGCGCGAAGGGTTCCTGATCGAGGGCGGCCCCGACTCCTTCATCTCCGAGAAGCCCGAAGCGCTCGCGCTCGCGAAGCGCCTCGGCCTCGCCGAACGCATCACTGGGACGAACGAGCAGCACCGGCGCAGCTTCGTCGTGCGCGGCGGGCGACTGCGGCCGACGCCCGAGGGCTTCCAACTGCTCGCGCCCTCGCGCATGCTCCCCTTCCTCACGACGGACATCTTCACCTGGCGCGGCAAGGCGCGCATGGCGCTCGACCTCGTGCTGCCGCGGCGCAAGGGCGCGAACGGGCGCGACGACGAGAGCCTCGCCGCCTTCGTCCGCCGCCGCTTCGGGCGGGAGGCTCTGGAGCGCATGGCGCAGCCGATGGTCGGCGGCATCTACACGGCCGACCCGGAAGTCCTGAGCTTGCGCGCGACGATGCCGCGCTTCCTTGAGATGGAGCGGCGCGACCGCAGCCTCATCCTCTCGATGTGGAGGGCGGGACGCCGCGCCGGCGCCGACGCGCGCCACGGCCGCGGCGCGAGCGGCGCGCGCTACAGCCTCTTCCTCTCCTTCGACGAGGGCGTGCAGGTGCTCACCGACGCGCTGGCCGCGCGCCTGCCCGACGGCGTGCGTCCGCCTCGAACACGAAGGTCACGTCGCTACGCCCGAAGGCGGCGCGCGCCGCTGGTCTTTGACGACCGACGGCGGCGAGACTTTAGAGGCCGACGCCGTCTGCCTCGCGCTGCCCGCATACTCCGCGGCGCGTCTGCTGCGCGACTCGGACGACGCGCTCGCCGACGAGCTGGACGCGATACCCTACGCCTCGACCGCCACGGTCAACCTCGCCTACAGGCGCGCGGACATCCCGCACCCGCTCGACGGCTTCGGCTTCGTCGTCCCCTTCGTCGAGCGCCGCGCGACGCTGGCCTGCACCTTCAGCAGCGTCAAGTTCCCCTCCCGCGCGCCCGCGGGCCACGCCCTTCTGCGCGCCTTCGTCGGCGGCGCGCTCCAACCCGACATGTTCGAGCTTGACGAAGAGCGCATGATCGACCGCCGTCCGCCGCGACCTCCGCGACCTGCTCGGCGTCGAAGCCCCGCCGCTCTTCGCACACGTCGAACGTTGGCCGCGCTCGATGGCGCAGTACCACCTCGGCCACTCCGCGCGCGTCGCGCGCATACGCGAACTGGCCGGCCGCCTCCCGGCCCTCGCGCTCTGCGGCAACGCCTACGAAGGCGCGGGCCTGCCCGACTGCGTCCGCGGCGGCGAGGCGGCGGCCGACGGCGCTCTCGAAAGCCCTCGCCCCTGCTAAACTCTAAACTCCCCCGGTGCCTATGGAAGATAAAGTGGAAGAGACTTACAACCAGCGCTGCGCCGACGTGTACGACCAGTGGTTCGGGTATTTCGACGAGGCGGCCGTTGACGTGTTGGAGGAGTTGGCGGGCGGCGGTCGTGTGCTCGAACTGGGCATCGGGACGGGGACGGTGGCGCTGCCGCTGGCGGCGAGGGGCGTCGAGGTCCACGGCATCGACGCTTCGCCGGAGATGTTGGCGGCGCTCAGGGCCAAGCCGGGCGGCGAGTCTCTGCCGGTGACGCTGGGCGACTTCGCGGACGTGGGCGTGGAGGGCGGGTTCTCGCTCGTCTACGTCGTCTACAACACGCTCTTCGCGTTGCAGACGCAGGAGGAGCAGGTGCGCTGCTTCCGCAACGTCGCCGCGCGGCTCGCGCCGGGCGGGGCGTTCGTCGTCGAAGCCTTCGTCCCGGACCTCGCGCAGTTGAGCGCGGGGCGCGGCGTGCGCCTCCTGCACATGACGGACGACCGGGTCGGCATCAGAGTCTACGAACACGACCCCACGGGGCAGAAGCTCAGGAGCCGGCACGTCGTCTTCAACGAAGGCGGCGCGCGCGTCTTCCCCGTCGAGGTGCGCTACGCGTGGCCTTCGGAGCTGGACTTGATGGCGCGCCTCGCGGGCCTGCGCCGCGCGCGCGTTGGGGCGACTGGCGGCGCGGGCCTTTCGACGCGAAGAGCGAGAAGCACGTCTCCGTCTACGAGCGGCCGGCCTGAGGCGGCGCACGCGTTACGAACATGAAGGGTAGAACAGAGTTTCAAGTCAGTTGGCTCGCACTGGCCGCGGCCTTCATCCTCGCGGCAATGCTCGCGCCGAACGCCCCGGCGCAGTCCGGGCGCAAGCCCGTCCCGTCGCCGACCCCGACGCCCGAGGCCGAGCAGGCGCCGAAGGCCGAAGAGCCGAAGTTCGTCCCCGACCCGAACGCGGAGAAATACAGGCTCGTCTTCGCGACGCGCTACGAGGGGAGTTTCTCTCTACGCAACGACGACGAGCTGACCCTCGCACGGCGCGCCGCCTTCGACAATTTCGCCGAGCACCTGAACCGCGCCGGCGCGCAAGGCTACAGGGTCGTCACCTCCCTGAAGGGCGACCCGGCGGTCGTCGCGCTCGACAAGTATCAGTTCGAGTACGTCTGGACGGAGACGGCCGCGCGCGACGAGTTACTTCAAGCCGGGCTTCGCGGGGACGTACGCGCGGCTGGCGAAGAAGGGCTTCCGCCTCGCCGCGCACTCGCTCCTCTACGGCTACTGCGCGCCGCTCAACCCGAACCGCTGCGACTACAGGGACTTCTTCCTCTTCGAGAGGCGGAAGGGAGATGGGGCGCCGCGCGAGCACGCCTACGTCCGCAGCGAGCGCGGCGGGGCGCGCAACGACGAGGCCCTGACGGAGGCCGTCAGGGCGAAGGTGGCCGAAAAATTCTACCCCGCGCGCCTGCTCTCGAAGATCGAGATGCTGCTCGAACGCGAACCGCCCGAGCCCGCGCTCGCCGAAGCCGGTGATGGAGGTGCGCGTCGTCCGCTCCAACGACTTCTGGGAGCGCGACGAGCTGCCGAAGAAGGTCAACGAGCTGGCGCGGCAGGGCTTCAGGCTGGCGCTCGCCGACTACGAGATAGCCTTGATGTACCGGCGCCCGGCGCGTCGGCGCCGCTCGGCTACGTCTGGCTGAAGCCCTCGAAGAAGGAGTTCGACGAGGAGTTGGCGCAGCTGCAGGAGAGCGGCGCCGTCTTCCGCATGACCTACCCCGACTCCAACGGCACGCGGCGCGCGCTCGTCTTCGAGCAGGGCGCGGCCGTTGACGGCTCGCGGCGCGAGTACAGGGTGTTGAGGTTCGAGCTACAGACGCGCGGCAACTCCGCCGAGCAGGTTCTGGAGGCGGGACTCGCCCCGGCATCGGCCGAGACGCAGAAGGAGCTGAACCGACTCGCGGCCGAAGGCTTCGTCGTCCTCGCCCTCTTCGACGCCGACAGGTTCAAGTTCACGAGGCCGGGCAAGGGGCGCGAGGGGATGGTCTCGGAGGAGTTCGGCGTCCTGCTTGAGCGTAAGCGTTAGCGGAAGGCCGTCAGACACATGAAGAGTTCGACCGAGCGACTGTTAACCTTTCTGCCGTGGCTCTCGCTGCCGCTGTTGGCGGCCGTCCACCTGCTGCTGTGGGACAGGATACCGGAGCGGCTCGCCGTCCAATTCGACTCCTCCGGCGCCGTGAGCAACTGGATGACGCGCGGCCAGTCGCTCGCCTTCGATTTCGCCGTCCTGCTCTTCATCCTCGTCACGACCACTTTCAAGCTCCGCCGCCGCGCGGGACGAACAACTCTCCGGCCTCGTCATCCTCAACGCGGCCGTCGTCTTCGTCACGCTCGTCTTCTTCGGCCTCCTCAAGTACAACATCACGGGCTCGCTCTTCTAGCGCCGTCGCGCCCTTTTGCCTTCGACGTTGGTCTCGATTAAGCTGCACAGTGCTTTCCCATCCGGCAACACTTCGACGGCGGCACACTTGGGCAAGGAAGGACTGGTCATCGTCGGCGGCGTCGCGGCCGGGCTCGCGGCGGCGATGGAGGCGCGGCGCAACGCGCCCGACCTCCCCATCACCGTCTTCGAGCGCACGGGCGACATCTCCTACGGCGCCTGCGGGCTCCCTTACGTCGTCGCGGGGCTCATCCCCTCGCCCGACTCTCTCGTCCTCCACACGCCCGAATACTTCCGCGAGCGCCACTCGATTGAGGTCAGACTCAACTGCGAGGCCGTCGAGCTGCTCCCCTCGAAGTCGGTCGTGCGCGTGCGCGAGCGCGGACGGCGAGCGCGAGGTCGGTTACGAATCGCTCGTGCTCGCGACCGGCGCCGCGGCCGTCTGCCCACCGCTCCCGGGCCGCGACCTCGAAGGCGTCTTCGTGCTGCGCCACATGCGCGACGGCCGGCGGATGCTGCGCTACTTCGAGGAGGCGCGGCCGCGCACCGCGGTCGTCGTCGGCGCGGGCTACATCGGGCTGGAGATGGCCGAGGCGTTCCGCGCGCGCGGCCTGCGCACGACGCTGGTCGAAGCCTCGGACAAGGTCATGAACGCGCTGGCGGGTCGCGCGCGCGACACGGTCGCCGACGAGCTGCGCGCGGGCGGCGTCGAGGTCCTGTTCGGCGAGCGCGTCTCGGCCTTCGAGGGCGCGCGGGCGCCGGGTCGAACGCGTTCTGACGGAGTCGGGTCGCGCGTTCGAGGCGGACGTGGTCTCCGATCGGCGTCGGCGTGCGGCCGGAGGTCGCGCTGGCCGTGGCGGCCGGGTTAGAGGTCGGCGAGAGCGGCGCCGTCCGCACGGACGAGCGGCAGCGGACGAGCGCGCCGGGCGTCTACGCCGCGGGCGACTGCTGCGAGGTGCTGCACAGAGTCTCGGGCCGTCGCGTGTGGCACCCGCTCGGACAGCCCGCCGTGAGGCAGGGCTGGGTCGCGGGCGCCAACGCCGCGGGGCGCGACTCTTCGCCGGAGGCGCGCTACGACGGGCGTCGTCGGCACGAACGCCGTCAAGGTCTTCGGGCTGGAGGTCGCGCGCACGGGGCTTTCGTTGGAAGAGGCGCTTGAGGCGGGCTTCGACGCGTCGGAAGTCGAGAGCGAGTCGCGCACGCGCGCGGGCTACTACCCGGGCGGGTCGAGGATTGCTGACGCGCGTCGTCGCGGACGCGCGCGGGCGCCTGCTCGGCGCGCAGTTGGTCGGGCGCGAGGGCGTCGCGCAACGCGTCAACGTCTTCGCCGCCGCGCTCCACGCCGGGCTCAAGGTCGAAGACGTGGAGCGGCTCGACCTCGCCTACGCCCCGCCCTTCGCGCCGACCATCGACCCCGTCATCCGCGCCGCGCACGCCGCGCGGAAGAAGGGTTAAAGGGTCTGTCGGAAAGCAAGAAGCGCGGGCGCGCACTCCGTTGACGGAGTGCGCGCCCGCTCTCTTTAACGCCCGACGTCGCCCGCGTTACAGCTTGGCAAAGACGATGACGAGCGTGAAGAGCACCAGCGTCTCGATGAAGACGAGGCCGAGGATCATCAGCGTCTGGATGCGGGCGCCGGCGCCCGGGTTGCGGGCCACGCCCTCGGCCGCGGCCGCCGCGACGCGCGACTGGCCGATGGCCGCCAGCGCCGCCGCCAGCGCGAAGCCGAGCCCCGCCGCAATCGCCTTGTACTTGTTGACCGACTCGACGTTGTCGGCCGCCGCGGTCTGCGCCAGCGTCGGCGCCGCCATGGCGAGCACGCCGACGACGGCGAAGAAGAGCCATTCTCAGTCTCTGCATCTGTTCTCTCCTGTGACTTCCGGCCCGGGCCTTCGCGAGACTTCAGGCTGCCGGAGAACGTTCGGCGCGGCGCGCTTTTATAATTTCGCCTCGACCCGGTATCCGCCGCCCCTCTTACAACGGCGCTCCAGCGACCTCGGCACGCCCCGGGCTCTCACAACTCTGACGAGCCCGACAACCTCGCGCCACCCCGGACGTCTCTCGACTTCCGCTCCCTCGACTCGCCCCGAGCCGTCTATCTACACCTCGCGCCCCGACGTGCGTGCGCTCGAACGCGCTCGCCGCCCCGGCGGACGCCTCGCTTTGTTAAGCCGAAGTATAAAGCCGCAAAAAACTCTTACGTGTGCGACGGGCAGAGTCATCACGCCGCCCGCCTCGGTCGTCAACTCGTGCGGGTGCCCGTGCCCGCCCGTCTCGTGCCCGTCGTGCCCGTGCTCTTCGTGGTGGTGCGAGACCTCGCTGATGTAGAGGATCGACAGCAGCACGAAGATGAAGGTCTGCATGAAGGCGACGAAGAGGCTGAGCGGCATGATGAGCACCGGCAGGCCCCACTTCGTCCACGGCGCGAGACTGCGAGATGGTGCCGAGAATCTGCTCGTCGCCGAAGAGGTTGCCGAACAGGCGGATGCCGAGCGACATCGGGCGGACGAGGTTACTGATCAGCTCGATGGGGAACATCAGCCGCGCGAGCCAGATGATCGGCCCCGCGAAGTGCTTGCAGGTGGCCGACGAGCCCGTTCTCCTTGATGCCGATGGCGTTGTAGTAGACGAACGACGAGATGCCGAGCGCGAACGTCACGGAGGTCGAGGCCGTCGGCGACATCAGCCCGGGGATGAGCCCCATCAGGTTCGAGATGAGGATCAGGACGCCGAACGTCGCCGATCACGGGAAGGTACTTCATGCCGTGCGGCCCCACGTTATCGACCAGCAGGTCGCGCATGGCCAGCACGCCCGTCTCCAGCGTCAACTGCCCGTAGCCCGGCTCGTCCACCGAGAGCTTGCGCGGCTTCAGGAGGAAGATGACGAGCACCGTGAAGACGGCCGCCAGCACGAACATCACCGTGTACCACGGCACCGCGTTCTCGGCCGTGTACGGGCCGAAGACCGACTCGGCCGTCGTCCCGAACATGCGGAAGAACTTGTCCCAGAGCGGCTTCGTGTAGTGCACCTGGAACTCGTGCACCGGCTCGCCGACGTAGTGGTTGACGAACTCGACGACCGCCGGCACGTGGTGCGCCGCCCGGCTCGGCGGCGTGCTCGGTGGCGGCGGCGCCGTGTCCGGCCGCGGGCGCGGCGTGCTCGGCCGCCTTCGTGGCCCCGTGCTCGGCGTGCTGAAAGAACATCGACTAGGTTTCCTCCCGACGTACGATGGCGAAGTAGAACTGCCTGAACCCTTCCGCGAGCAGCCCCGCGACGACCGCGCACATCCCCGCGAGCGTCGCGACGAGCGAGACCAGACCCGACTGCGTAGGCGAAGAAGACGAGCCGCGGCGACGACGACGTAGCGCAGGACGTAGCGCGCGGCCTTCATCCTCGGCGGCCGCGCCTGACGTGGCGCCCTCGAAGACCGCCTCGACCGAGCTGCGCAGCCAGTGCTGGTTGAAGAGCGCGAGCGCGCCGCCCAGAGCCAGCCCCGCCGTCACGCGCCACGGCGCGAGGAAGGCGCTCACGACGACGGCGACCAGCGCCGCCCACGAACGTATCCCGGAAGATGCGCCTCACGACCTCGCCGCGGGGCTTCGCCCGCGTCGCGTCCCGGCTCGCCCGGGCGCTCACTGTCTGCGCCTTCGCTCATCACGGAACGGGAGATTTTACATGCCCCGCGCGCCGGCCTGTCGAGCGCGCCCGCCCTCACTTGTTCAGCCGCGAGATGATGCGTATGAACTGGTAGAAGCCGACGGCCGCGCCGAGGACGATGCCGGCGACCATCAACCAGCCGGTGCCGAGGTAGCGGTCGAGCGCCCAGCCCAGCGCCCATGCACGTCAGCACCGAGAAGAAGATCGACAGCCCCGCCGCGTAGGCGATGCCGCTGCCGCGCGCCGCCTCGCGCTCCTGATCGTCCGCCTCTTCCGGCTCGCCTTCGGCCATCTGCTCGCCCCCGATCTACTTGGTCAACTCCTTGCGCCTGCAGGTCTGCGAGCAGACGCTCGGCCTTCAACATCTCGGCCTCGGCCGGCGAGAGCGCGGCCTGCGTCTCCTCGTCCGGCCCGGCGAGCAGCTTGTAAGCGCCGACCCCGGCGAGCGCGATGACGCCGAGGATGACGGCCCACTTGACGAGCGCGTAGAGCAGGCCGGCCACCACGCCGAAGAGCCAGAACGCGCCCCAGACGACGAAGACGAGCGCGAAGAGCAGGAGCAGGAGTTTGAAGAACTTCATACTGTAAAACCTCCGCGGGCCGTTAGAGTTTTCCGTGTTTCCCTCTGCCAGCATAAACGCTCTGGCGGCCGCCGGCGTTCGCAGTCTTTCTCGTCACCAGCGGTTCCGGGTCAGGTAGTTCTGCGGCACCTCCAGCAGCTGCGCGCGGCGCGAGTGGCGCATCGAGTCGTGGATAAAGCAGACGTGCGTGCACCAGCAGGCGCGCCCGCCGTCGATCTGCTGCAACTCTTCGCTGCCGCCCCTCGGACTCCCAGAGCGCGCCGAAGTCGTAGTCGAAGTCGGAGAGGCTCGCGAACTTGCCCGCGCAGCTCGCAGGCGCGCACGTCGCCGTTGTAGTCGATGACGGCCGTCGTCTCGCCCGCCGTGCAGGGGAAGGGCCACGGGGTCGCGCCGTCGAAGTTCGCGTGCTGCGTGCGGTAGTGCGTCGTGATGGCGCCGACGTAGGCGACCGACTTGACGAAGCGCGTGGCCGCGTCGTCTTCGGCGAACATGCGGCCGCCGTAACGTTTCGGTGAGCGCGGCGACGCGCGCGTACATCTCCGGCAGCACCTCGGCCGGGAATCTGCTTGATCGCCCTCGCCCGCCTTCGTCTCGCCGCGGACGACGTTGAAGTAGTGGCCGTCGAGTCGGAAGTTCTCCCACATGAAGTCGGCGAGGCGCGCCGACCTCCGCGTAGTTCTCGGCGCAGACGACCGTGTTGACGTTGAGGCGGAAGCGGTCGCCGTACTTCTCCTTCAGGGGTAGAGCGCGCGGATGCAGTCGAGCGTGCGCCCCCAGTTGCCGGGCACGCCGCGCACGCGGTCGTGCGTCTCGCCGTAGCCGTCGAGCGCGATGTTGAGATAGAGGTCGAGTTCGGAGTTGAGCGAGAGCGCGTCGTCCACCAGCGCGTACGTGCGCGCCTTGAGGAGCCCGTTCGTCGGGATGATGACGCGGCGGACGCCGTTGTTCTCGACGAAGAGGCGGATCACGTCGTCCAGCGTCCGTGCCGCAGCGTCGGCTCGCCGCCCGAGAGCCAGAGGTCTGTGACTGGCGGGCATCGTCCGCGAGACGCGCTCGATCTGCTCGAAGGTCAGGTCGCCCGGCCGGTTCAGCTCCTCGTGGTAGAAGCAGGTCTCGCACTTCGCGTTGCAGCGCGAGGTGACGAAGAAGATGACCGTGCCGAGCCGACGCTCGCGCCCCGTCGAGCGGAGGAGTTGGACGAACTGTGCGACCTTGTTAGGCATCCGGCCTCGATAATCTCAGTTTCCGTCGGCGATTTCAATTCGTAGCCGATGCCGCGCCAGACGATGCGGCGCGAGAGCGGCGGCGGCGAGCGCGTTGTAGAGGAAGAGCGCGGCCGTCAGAGGCCACAGAAGTCAGGTGCGCCCAAAGCCCTCGGCGCAGGCGCCCGTGGTGCTCTTCGAGCGCGAGCGCCACGGCGCGCAGGCGGAAGAAGGCTTTCCAGAGGCCGAGCAGGAAGATGACCGAGACGAGCGACGAGCGGCCACACGAACGGAAGCCCCGCCGGCCGCGCGCACGCCCGCGAGCGCGAGCCCGCCGAAGAAGACCGCGACGAAGAGCAGGTTGGAGACGAGCACGAACGCCCACAGACGCGGCGCGTAGACCCGCGTGATCTTCAACTGGCGCGTGGTGAACTCGAACAGCTCGGGGAACGTGCAGTCTTCGACCGACGCGGTCAGGCACGCGGGCACGAAGTGGATCGGGAAGTTGCGCCGCCTGCAAAGCGTTGCGTCAGCGCGTAGTCGTCCGAGACCGCGCCGCGCCAGCGCTCGCGCATGTCCAGCCGCTCGAACGTCTCGCGCCGGACGGCCGTCGAGCCGCCCCAGCAGAAGTTGCTGCCGCACGTTCGCGCCGAGCGCCGAGGCGATCGACGCGTTCCACACCGAGCGCAGTCTGCGAGGCGAGGCCGCCGAGCGCGGGCAGGAACCAGCGGTAGCCGGTCGCGGCGCCCGCGCCCTCGTCCGCGAGCGGCGCGACCAGCGCGCGCAGCCAGTCGGCGCGCGGGCCGCGCGTCCGTGTCCACGAAGACGAAGACCTCGCTCGCCGCATCAGCCTCCGTCAGAGGCCGCGAGCAGGTTGTGAACCTTCTGCCCGCTCGTCGGTCGCCCGCCCCGCGACGACGAAGCGGGCGCGGGCGACCGTCTCGCCCTCCGAACTCTCGCTCAACTGTCGCGCGACTTCGAGCGCCGGGTCGTCGGCGCGGTCGGAGACGAAGACCAGCTCGTAGGCGGGGTAGTGCTGGCGGAAGAGCGCGAGCGAGGTTCAGGCGCAGCCCCTGATCCATCCCGCGGCACGGGACGAAGACCGACGCGAAGGGCATGTAGAGCGAGCGCGGCGCCTCCAGCTCGCGCCGGAAGAAGTCGAGGTAGCGCACGCCCGCCGCGCAGAGACATGACGCTTTGCAGGACGACCAGCGCGGCGAGGAGTAGAAGGCCAGCATGTGCGAGCCGACTTCAGCGCGGCGCAGGTCTGCGCGCGGCCGCCGTCGATGGAGTAGGTGGCGCCCGTGATCCAGGAGGCGCGGTCGGAGGCGAGGAAGAGGATGAGGTCGGCGACCTCCTCGGCCGCGCCGACCCGGCCCAGCGGGTGAGTCGTCTTCGAGTGTTCGAGGAAGTCCGCGTACTTCTCCTCGCTCATGCCGCCGCGCCGGTGAACCTGCGTGACGACGACGCCGGGGTTGACGGCGTTGACGCGGACGCCCTTCGGCGCCAGCTCCAGCGCCGCGCAGCGCGTGAGCTGATCGACGCCCGCCTTCGAGACGCAGTAGGCCAGCACGCCGGGGAAGGCGCGCAGGCCCGTCACGCTCGACACGTTGACGACGTTGCCGGGCCGCTTCTCTAAATAAGGCACGGCGAGCTGCATGAGGTGGAAGACCGAGCGCAGGTTGACGTTCATCATCTCGTCCCAGTCCGAGAGCTGCGTCGTCTCGACCGTGCCGTTCGCGATGATGCCGGCCGCGTTGACGAGCACGTCGAGGCCGCCCAGCGCTTCGGCCGCGGTCTCGACGGCGCGGCGCGCGTGCGCCTCGACCGTCACGTCGGCCTGCACCTCGACCGCGTGCCTCGCCGCCCGCGCGCATCTCTTCCGCGACCGCGCCCAGAGTCTCCGCGTCGCGCCCGACGAGCGCGAGGCGCGCGCCCTCGGCGCGAACCTGAGCGCCGTCGCGCGCCCGATGCCGGAAGTCGCGCCCGTCACGAGCGCCGCCCTTCCCTCCAACTCGCCTGCCATCGTTCTGCCCTCCTTGCTTCGGGTGGGTCGAACGCGGGCGCACGGCCGGCTCACCTCTGCGCGACGGGGCGGCGGCGGGCAGCACCGCCGTGACGACCGACTCGGCGGCCTTGATGAAGGGCTGCGGGTAGACGCCGATGAGGATGACGGCGACGGCGCAGACGACGAGCGCGGTCTTGAGCGGCGCGGAGAGCGAGAGCGGGCGCGCGTCCGCCTCGCGGTCGCCGATGTACATCGCGCGGATGAAGCGCACGTAGTAGTAGAAGCGAGACGACCGTGTTGAAGCGCCGCCCAGCCGCGAGCCAGTAGTACCAGTTCTTCCGCTCCGCCGCGCCGCGCTGGATGATGCCGCCGAAGAGGAACCACTTGCCGATGAAGCCGCCCGTCACGGGCAGGCCGCCCAGAGAGAGCATGAAGATCGCCATCATCAGCGCGAGCCCCGGCGCCTTCTGCCCGAGGCCCGTCAGGTCGTCCACCTCGTCGCCGAGGACGCCCTGCCGCCGCAGCGCGATGATGCACGCCGAACGCGCCGATGTTCATGAAGGTGTAGACGACGAGGTAGACGACGAGCCCCGTGTAGCCGTACCGGTTCGCCGCGATGACGCCGAGCAGCAGGTACCCGGCGTTCGAGATTGAAGAGTAGGCGAGCAGCCGCTTCGCGTTCGTCTGCGTCACGGCGGCCCAGTTGCCGACCATGATGGTGATGGCCGCGACCAGCCCGAGCAGCGGCGCCCAGTCCACGCGCATCCCGCCCAGCGCTTCGAGGAAGATGCGCGCGAGCAGCGCGAAGCTCGCGGCCTTCGAGCCCGTCGAGAGGAAGGCCGTGACGGAGGTCGGCGCGCCCTGGTAGGCGTCGGGCGCCCACATGTGGAACGGCACGGCCGCGATCTTGAAGAAGAGCCCGGCGCCGAGCGCGATCATCGCGAGCACGAGCATCGGCCGGAGCGACGGGCCGCGCGAGCGTCGGGCGCGGCCGAGGCGGCGACCGTCACCGCGCGCGCGATCGCGTCGAGGTTCGTCGAGCCTCGCCACGCCGAACAGCAGCGACATGCCGTAGAGCAGGATGCCGGAGGAGAACGCGCCGAGCAGGAAGTACTTCATCCCCGCCTCGTTCGAGCGCCGCTCGCGCTTCGTGTAGCCGACGAGCACGTAGAAGGTGAGCGCCATCAGCTCCAGGCTGATGTAGAGCACGATGAGGTCGTAGCCGCTACGCGAGGAACATCATCCCCGTCGTCGCGAAGAGCACGAGCGAGTAGTACTCGCCGCGCTGCTCGCCCTCCACGTCGAGGTAGCGCAGCGAGACCGCGATGGTCAGCGCCGCCGACAGCAGGAAGATGAGCTTGAAGACGACCGCGAAGCCGTCAACCTTCACCGTGCCGTAGAAGCCCGTCAGCCCGACCGGCGCCGCCCGAGCTCGCCGCGAAGAGCCCGCCGACCAGCGGCACCTCGCGCAGGAACCCGGAGACCAGCGGCCACCCGAGCACGCACACGCGAGGCGGCCGCGAGCGCCGTCGCGCCGAGCGCGAAGTAGCCCATCCAGCGGCTCTGCCGGTACGGCAGCACCACCTCCATCACCAGCGCCACGCAGGCGCACAAGCGTCGAGGATGATCTCCGGCGCGATCAACTTCAGATCGGCCACGTCGAACAGCGCGGTCGTGGAGGCTTGAAGAAACATAAGAATTCAAGGAGTCAGAAGTCAGAAGTCGATGAGTCGATGAATGATCAAGGCGAGTCTGCTTCTGACGTCCGACTTCTGCACTCCTGACTTCTTCATCTGCTTCTCCGCCGTCTGCGGCGCGCGCGCGGGCGCGGCCGGGTTGACGGGGTAGTCGGGGCGGACGTGTTTGACGAGGGCGGCGACCGGCTTCTGGATGAAGTCGAGGAAGGGCTTCGGGTAGACGCCGATCCAGAGCGACATGACGAGGAGCGGCACCATGTACGCCCACTCGCGCCCCTTCAGGTCTTTGAGCGACTCGTTCTTCGGGTTCTCGATGTTGCCGAAGAACATCCGCTGGTAGAGCCAGAGCATGTAGCCCGCGTTCAGGATGATCCCGAGCGCGGCCCAGCCCGCCCAGTACGGGTTCGCCTCGAACGCGCCCCGCATGGCGAGGAACTCCGAGATGAAGACGCAGAGCAGCGGCAGCCCGATGGCCGTCATCGCCATCGCGAGGAAGACCGCGGCGTAGCCGGGCATCACGTGCGAGAGCCCGCCGAACTCGCTGACGACGCGCGTGTGCCGCCGCTCGTAGATGATGCCGACGAGCAGGAAGAGCGCGCCCGAGTAGATGCCGTGGTTGATCATGTGGAGCACGGCGCCGTTGACCCCGTTCGGGTTCGCCGCGAAGAGCCCGAGCATCACCACGCCCATCGAGGAGACCGACGAGTAGGCGACGAGTTTCTTCACGTCGCCGTCGCGCTTGACGACGAAGTACATCGCCGCCAGCGCGCCGTAGATGATGCTGATGATGGCGAGGACGACCATCACGTTGCGCACGCCGAAACGCCGCCCAGAAGTAGCGTCTGGTCGATGGAAGCCTTCGGGAAGAACGGCAGGTTGAAGCGGAAGAAGCCGTAGGTGCCGAGCTTGAGCAGGATGCCGGCGAGGATGACGGAGCCGGCCGTCGGCGCCTCGACGTGCGCGTCCGGCAGCCACGTGTGGAACGGCCACATCGGCACCTTGATCGCGAAGCCGATGGCGAAGGCGAAGAAGAGCAGCACCTGCATCGTCCCCATCGGGATGACGCGAGCCGAGCGCCTGCATGAACATGATGTTGAAGGTGCCGGTGCCCGCGTCCTGCGCCGCGGCGACGCTGCGTAGTTGAGCATCGCGAGCGCGGCGTCGTTGCCGGCCACGAGCGCCTTCGTCGCGGGCGTGATCGCGCCGACGAGCGCGGCGTCCTGCGTCAGGAAGTACATCTTGATGAGCCCGAGCAGGAGTCCCACCGACCCGACCAGCGTGTAGAGGAAGAACTTGATGGCCGCGTAGAGCCGCCGCTCGCCGCCCCAGATGCCGATGAGGAAGTACATCGGCACGAGCGAGACCTCGAAGAAGAGGAAGAAGAGGAAGAGGTCGCCCGCGCAGAAGACGCCGAGCACCGAGGTCTGCAACAGCAGCAGCAGGACGTAGTACTCCTTCTCGCGCTTCTGGATGTACTCCCACGACGAGAGCGAGGCGATCCAGCCCAGCAGCGTCGTCAGCAGTATCAGCAGCACGGCCACGCCGTCGGCACGCCCATCTGGTAGCGCGCGCCGATGACCGGAATCCACTGGCAGTCTTCGAGGAACTGGAAGCCGCCCGCGCCCGCGGTCGTAGCCGAGCAGGGCGAGCGAGACCAGGAAGGCGAGCGCGAACCACGCGGTCGCGAAGCGCTTGATGGCGCCCGCCTGCTCCTTCTTGAAGAGGAACAGGACGATGATCGCGCCGACGCGCCGGCAGCCACGTGATGAGCGAGAGGAGGTAGGGAATTTTCACTTTGCACCCCGGGGACGGGCACGAGCCCGCTCGCGAACTTATGAGACGAAGGCGAAGATGTTACCTGACGCGCGCTCATCGAGACTCGTCCCGAAATGATGCCGGCGCCGAAGAAGAGGCCGACGGCCGCGACGAGGCCGAGCACCATGACGAGCGCGTAGTTGGCCGTCACGCCCGTCTGCGCGGCGCGCAGCAGCGGCGACATCAGAAGCTTGATGAAGCCCGCGACGCCGTTGACCGCGCCGTCCACGACGAGGCGGTCGACGTTGCCCGTGAAGCGGCTGAGCTGTCGCGTGAGCCACGCCGCGCCGTTGACCGCGCCGTCGATGACGCGCGAGTCGGTGGCGTAGACGCCGCGCGCCGCGTCCATCG
Source organism: uncultured Acidobacteriota bacterium (assembly GCA_963726735.1). Taxonomy (GTDB): domain Bacteria; phylum Acidobacteriota; class Blastocatellia; order Pyrinomonadales; family Pyrinomonadaceae; genus QHXN01. The sequence continues at coordinate 1,844,139 of CAVSDM010000007.1, read as the reverse complement.
TCCGCCGCGTGAAGAGCAGGCCGTACAGCTCGTCCACCCAGTACTTGTTGAAGCTCGCGCGGTAGAGCGGCCCGAGCCGCTGCGCCCACAGGCCGGGCAGGTGCGGGCTTCCAGACGTAGAAGAGGAAGCCGAGCCAGATGCCGAAGCCCGCGACGACGAGCGAGACGATGATGAAGAACCACTCGGCCGCGGCGTGGCTGTCGCCGAGCATCGTGCTGGACGGAGTGCGCGAGGTTGAAGCGCCCCTCGTCGCCGTAGGGCGCGCGGTGCTCGCCCTGCGCGGCCGCCGCGCTGTGCTCCACGTCGGTGCGCGTCGGGAGCGGCGCGGCGTGACTCCCCTCCTGCTTGACGGCCTCGTGCCCGGCCGTCTGCTTGTCGTGCGCCTCGACCGCGGAGGTCTGCGCGTGCGACTCCTTGCCGAACTGCCCCGTCGCGGGGTTCCAGATGACGGGGTCGAGCCAGTTGACGATGTTGAGCTTGCCGCCGACGTGCGCGCCGCCGGCGAAGGCGGGGCTGATGCCGACGAAGCCGCCGACGGTCGCCAGCACCGCCAGCACCGCCAGCGGCACCCACATCGACGGCGGCGACTCGTGCGGCAGGACAGAGCCGTGCGGGTGGTGTCCGTGGCCGGCGGGCTCGTGCGGGTCGTGCCGGTCGTGTATGTCGTGGCCGTGCGCGTCAACGCCCTCCGGCTCTCCCGCGTCCGCGCTCTCAAGGGCGTGCGCCGCGCCGACGCGCTCTTCGGGGCCGTGGTGCGGGCGGTCGCCGACCGAAGGCGTCGCGGCCTTGTGCGTCGTCTCGCCGTCGGCGTAGCGCTGCGCGTGCGCCTCGTCGGCCTGCCCGCCCGCGGGCACTTCGAGGAAGCGCTCCTTGCCCCAGAAGGTCATCGCCATCAGGCGCGTCATGTAGAAGGCCGTGCAGGTGGCGGCGATGGTCGCGATGAGCCAGAGCAGCCAGCCGAGGGGACGTAGTCGGTCGAGGCCGCGTTCCACAGAATCTCGTCCTTCGACCAGAAGCCCGAGAACGGGATGATGCCGCAGATGGCGAGCCAGCCCGCGAAGAACGTCCAGTAGGTCTTCGGCATGTACTTCCGAAGGTTCCCCATCCGCCGCATGTCCTGCTCGTGGTGCATCGCGTGGATGACCGAGCCCGCGCCGAGGAACATCAGAGCCTTGAAGAAGGCGTGCGTCATCACGTGGAAGATGCCGATGACGAACGCGCCGACGCCGCACGCGAGGAACATGAAGCCGAGCTGCGAGACGGTCGAGTAGGCCAGGACCTTCTTGATGTCGTTCTGCGTGATGCCGATGGTCGCGGCGAAGATGCGCGGTCAGCGCGCCGACGACCGCCACGACCGTCATCATCGTCTGCGAGTGCTGGAAGATGACGTTGCAGCGCGTCAGCATGTAGAGCCCGGCCGTGACCATCGTCGCCGCGTGGATGAGCGCCGAGACGGGCGTCGGCCCCGCCATCGCGTCCGGCAGCCAGACGTAGAGCGGTATCTGCGCCGACTTGCCGCACGCGCCGATGAAGAGGCCGAGCGCGATCCACGACATGATGCCCCACGTGCGGGCCGAACAGAGTCTCGACGGGGAACGTGCGCGCCTGCTCGAAGACGGCGGTGTACTGCGTGGAGCCGAAGGTGGCGATGACGCCGAAGACGGCGAGCGCGAAGCCGAAGTCGCCGATGCGGTTCGTGATGAACGCCTTGCGCGACGCGTCGCCCGCCTCCTTGCCGGTCGAAGTAGTACCCGATGAGCAGGTACGAGCAGAGGCCGACGCCCTCCCACCCGACGAACATCATCATGAAGTTCGAGCCCATCACCAGCACGAGCATCGAGAACATGAAGAGGCCGAGGTAGGCGAAGAAGCGATAGAAACCCTTGTCGCCGTGCATGTACCCGGTCGCGAAGACGAAGATGCACAGGCCGACGCCCGTGATGACGAGCATGAAGATGGAAGAGAGCGCGTCGAGCTGGTAGCTCCACTCCACGTCGAGCACCGCGCCCACGCCGTGACGCTCCGGCACGTTCGGGACGGCGACGAGCACCGCGCCGCCCGTGCCGCTCCGCGCGCGCCTTGCGCGGCCTCCTCGTCGGCCAGCCGGTTGCCCTCCATCCGCGCGCGCTCAGACGTCCCTGCGTCAGCTCGACCGCGCCGCCCGGAATCCACGTGTAGGAGAAGGAGCCGTCCTCGCTCGTCACGTAAGGCTTCGGCCACGACGTTCGCGCCGTACGAGACGACCGCCGCGAGGCTGAGGAGAAACGCCAGCGCCACCGAGCCGACGCCTATCGAGCCGACGAGCCTCTCCGAAAAACGGAACCGCCGACCCAGCAACCCGTTGATGGCCGCGCCCAGCAGCGGCAGGAGGGGGACGAGCCAGATGTATCTGTGCATAAGGTTTCAGTGTAAGTGGTGAACGGTAAGTGGTGAATGTAAAGAACGGCTGTTCTCCATTCGACTATCTGAACTGATTCACTGATTTACCATTTCAACAGGTCAATCTTGTCCACGAAGATCGTCTCGCGGTTGCGGTAGAGCGCGATGACGAGGCCGAGGCCGATGGCCGCCTCGGCGGCGGCGACGACGATGATGAAGACCGTGAAGACCTGACCGGCGACGGCGTTCGGGCGTTCGGGCCGCCCGCCTCCTGCAGGTAGCGCGAGAAGGCGATGAAGTTCAGGTTCGCCGCGTTCAGGATCAGCTCGATCGACATGAAGATGATGATGATGTTGCGGCGCGTCAGCACGCCGGCCACGCCGATGGTGAAGAGCAGCGCCCCGATGATGAGGAACTTCGAGAGGTCCGGGTGCAGGATGCCCTGCCTCATGTTCGTCCCAGGCGCCCCCCTGCAGGAGCGCGAGCGCCGGTGTGAAAAGGATGTTCATAGTCTCTGACTCCGCTCAGACCTCCGCGGCGTGCGCGCGCGCGGCGGCCTCGATCTCGGCCGGCGTCAGCTCGCCCGCGGCCGAAAGCTCCGGGATGACCTGCGGGTCAACGTCGTCGGCGGCCAGCTCCTGCTTCGACGTGCGCGCGAGCAGCACCGAGCCGACGATGGCGACCAGCAGCAGCACGCTCGCGATCTCGAACGGGAGCGCGCCGAAGCGGTAGAGGCTCGCGCCCACGAGCTGCGTGTCTTCGGAAATCTTCGAGACGCCGGTCGCGGCGTTGCGCATGCGGGCGGCCGCGGCGTCGCTCCGCGAGACGGCCCGCGCGTCCGGCGTCGGGCGCGAAGTGGCCGGCCGACTGGTTGATGGCGTAGAAGAGCCCGAGGACGAGCAGCGCGACGAAGCAGACGGCGGCCGTCACCTGCCTCGGGCGGTTGAACAGCTCCTCGCTGCCCGCGCTCCTCGGCCGAGACGTTGACGAGCATGATGACGAACAGGAACAGCACCATCACGCCGCCGACGTAGACGAGAATCTGCACGCCCGCGATGAACTCCGCGCCGAGCAGCACGAAGAGCGCGGCCACCGAGACGAGCGCCGAGATGAGGAACAGCGCCGAGTGGACGGCGTTGCGCGCCATCACCGTCAGCAGCCCCGCCACCAGCGCCGCCAGCGCGAAGACCCAGAAGAAGACGCTTTCCCAACCCGAGAGAACCATAGTGTTTAATGATGAATGATGAATGCGTGAATGATGAATGAAGTGCGGTCTTTAATTCATCATTCCGCATTCATCATTCATCATTCACGCTTTCTTACGCCTCGAACTTGCGCGACTCGCGCCCCTGCTCAAGCATCTCGCGGTTCCAGACGAAGCCGGCGCGCGAGTAGGTGGCGAGCTCGAACTCCTGCGTCAGCTCCAGGCAGGCCGTGGGGCACGCCTCCTGGCAGAGCGCGCAGAACATGCAGCGCGAGGTGTCGAAGATGAACTCGTCGAGCACCTTCTTCTTGCGCGGCTTGCCGCCGACCGTCATCTCGATGTCCATCGCGATCACGTCGATGCAGTCCTCGGGGCAGGCCAGCGCGCAGAGGTTGCAGGCGATGCACAGACTCTCGTGCGTCTCCGGGTCCATGTTCAGGCGCGGCGCGCCGTGGAAGCGCGGCGCCACCTGCGGCGCTGACGGAAGGGTACTGCTCGGTGTAGATGCCGAAGCCGCTGACGGAGTTCTTGTCCGTCAGCGCGCCGACGTTGTACTTCAGCGTCAGCCACATCCCCTTGAACATGTCCGCCAGAAAGAAGCGCTTCAGCCTCTCCCCCCAACCGGCCTGCGGAACTTTGACTAAAGGCATACGACCTCTCCCACGACCCCTCGGTGGTTCATGCATTGTCGGCCGCCGGGGCGGCCGTCGTCGCGACCGCGGGCGCGCCCTTCGGCACGTCCACGAGCCGTATCTCCCGCCGCTGCTTCTTGAGGTTGAAGTCGCGCGAGTGGCGGTTGAGGTAGCCGAGCAGGAGCGCCCCGACGAAGAGCCCCGCCACGCCGAAGGCGATGGCGACGCCCTTGCCCGTCGCCCGTCAGGTTGACGCCGCGCGCGAGCAGCGCCACGCCCGGCCGCGCCGGCTCCAAAGTCTTGAGCGCGCCCGAGGCGTCGAGCGCCTGCAAGGCGAAGAGCGTCAGGCCCGTCCAGACGATGTTCAGCAGCGAGGCCGGGATCATCCACTTCCAGCCCAAGTCCATCAACTGGTCGTAGCGGTAGCGCGGGAACGTCCAGCGCAGCCAGAAGTAGAGGTAGAGCAGCACCGCCATCTTGACGATGAAGACGACGAGGCTCAGGAAGACGTAGAGGTTCTGCGAGCCGGCCCGCTCGACCGCCAGTAGCGCACGCCGGGGAAGTACCAGCCGCCGAGGAAGACGGTCGTCGCCACGGCCGCGACCACCACCATCGCCGCGTACTCGGCCATGAAGAAGAGCGACCAGCGCATCCCCGAATATTCCGTGTGGAAGCCCGCGACCAGCTCCGACTCGGCCTCGGGCAGGTCGAACGGCGCGCGGTTGTTCTCGGCGATGCCGCTGATGAGGAAGATGACGAAGGCGAGCGGCTGGTAGAAGATGAACCAGACCGAGTCGGACGCCTGCGCCGTCGTGATGCCGGACAAAGAGAGCGTCCGCGCGAACATCAGCGCGCCGATGAGCGAGAGCCCCATCGCGACCTCGTACGAGACCATCTGCGCCGACGAGCGCAGGCCGCCGAGCAGCGCGTACTTCGAGTTCGACGACCAGCCGGCGAGGATGAGCGCGAGCACGCCCACCGAAGAGATCGAGAGGACGAAGAGCAGCCCGATGTTCACGTCCGTAATCACGCCCCAGTTCGGCGCGAACGGCATGACCGAGAAGGTGATGAACGTCGCCGCGACCGAGATGTAGGGCGCGTAGCGGAAGATGTACGGGTCGGCCTTCTCCGGCACGAGGTCTTCTTTGGTGAGGAGCTTGACGGCGTCGGCGATGGGCTGCAAGAGGCCCCACTTGCCCACGCGCATCGGCCCGAGCCGCGCCTGCATGAACGCGGAAATCTTCCGCTCCAGGTAGCTCGCGTAGAGCGCCCACACGGCGACCAGCGTGACGACCGCGCCGATCTGTATGAACGGCCAGACGACGTAGTTGACCGTCTCCTCGCCGAAGAATCTCAGCAGGAGGTCGTCGAGGAAACTGGGCGGTGCGAAGAGTGCGAACATAGCTTTCGGCTCTCGGCGGTCGGCTTTCAACTCACAGGTCGATCTCGAAGGTGCAGCCGCGGGTGGCCCGCATGTCCACCAGTTCAAGGTCTTCGTCGAGCGTGCCCTTGCGGTCCACGACGAGGTAGGAGTACCACTCGCCGGTGGCGAAGGGCGGCGTGTGCCAGGTGCCGCGGAAGTACGCGTAAGGGAGCCGGCCCTCGACGAGGAAGGCGACGACCTTGTCGACGTCGGGGGCGTCGAGTCCGTTGGGCGGCGCCACGCAGATGACGGCCTGCGAGCCGGCGAGCGGCGAGAAGACCTGCATCGTGTGGCGGTGGCGCGCCATGAAGTCGAACTTGAAGGGGCGCGGGTCGGCCGTCGCGCCCGTGATGCTCGGCACGCCCATCCCGATGTCCACGTCGATGGAGCCGCGCCGGTCGAGCAGCACCCCGTACGGCGCGAAGGCTTCGCGCGTCATCTTCTGCACGGCTAGGCGGATGAGATTCATTGCTGAGTATAATGGTGAATGGTAAATAGTGAATGGTTTTGTTATCTATATCACTCATTGACTATTCACTAACGATCTATTTCCCCGAGCACGATGTCGAGCGTGCCGATGATGGCGACCACGTCGGCGACGAGGTGGCCGATGCACATCTGCCGCAGCGCCTGGAGGTTGATGAGGCACGGCGGGCGGACGCGGACGCGGTACGGGCGGCTCGTGCCGTCGCTCACTAAGTAACAACCGATCTCGCCCTTCGGGCCTTCGATGGAGTGGTAGTAGTCGCCCGCGGGCGGCTTGATGACCTTCGGAATCTTGGCGTTGACGGGGCCGTCGGGCAACTGCTTGAGCGCCTGCTGGACGATGCGGCGCGACTGACGCATCTCTTCGATGCGGACGAGGTAGCGGTCGTAGGTGTCGCCGTTCTCGCCGACGGGCACCTCGAAGTCGAGGTCGGCGTAGGCCGCGTAGGGCGGCGTCTTGCGTATGTCCCACGCGACGCCCGAGCCGCGCAGCGCGGGGCCGGAGAGGCCGATGGCGATGGCGTCCGCCGCCGTGATGACGCCGATGCCGACCGTGCGCCCGAGCCAGATGCGGTTCTCCGAGAGCAGCGTCTCGTACTGGTCGATGCGGTTCGGGGAAGTTATCGACGAACTGCTGCACGTCCTCGGTGAAGCCTTCGTAGGTGTCGTTCGGCATCCCGCCGATGCGCCACGCGTGACAGGTGAGACGCGCGCCGAACTGCTGCTCGAAAATCTTCAGAATCTCCTCGCGCTCGCGCAGCGCGTGCAGCAGCACGGTGAAGGCGCCGATGTCGAGCGCGTGCGTCGCGAGCCAGAGCAGGTGCGACGCGATGCGGTTCAGCTCCGTCAGGATCGACGCGGATGTAGTGCGCGCGCGGCGGGACTTCGAGGCCCGATCATCTGCTCGACGGTCTCGACCCAGACGAGCCCGTTCGAGACCGCCGCGATGTAGTCGAGCCGGTCCCAGTAGGGCGCGATCATCGGGTAGAGGCGGTTCTCCGCGATCTTCTCCATCCCGCGGTGGAGGAAGCCGATGTCGCAGTCGAGGTCGATGACGGTCTCGCCGTCGAGGCGCAGGATGACGCGCAGCACGCCGTGGGTCGAAGGGTGCTGCGGCCCCATGTTCAAGACCATCTCGGGGTTGTCGAGTAAGGTCTCCTGCGTTGTCGCGACTTCTACTTGATGCATAGTTGTGAATCGTGAATCGAAGTAGGAATCAGAATGGAAAGAGCGGCTGCCTCCATTCTATCCTGATTTACTGATTCGCTATTTACTTCCTTGAACGCTCCCGCGACGCTGGCCGTCTCAAGCACGAGCGCGACCTCGGAGACTTCGCCGTGCTTCTTCTTTTCCGAGCAGGTCGAAGAGGATGGCGGAGGCGGCGGAGTCGCGGTTCCAGACGTTGCGGGGGCTCATGCGCTGGCCGAGTCGGAAGCCCGCGGCTTCGGCGGCCGAGGGGCTGTCGAAGACCTTCACTTCGTACTTGGCGGCGAGGTCTTTCGGGTGCATCGCTTCTACTTGTGCTCCTTCGGCAGCGGGTCGCGCCCGTCGCGGAAGATTTCGCGGATGCGCCGCTCGTCGGGCGTCTGGAGGATTTCGAGGCCGTAGGCGCGGCGCTGCGCCAACTGCTCGCGCTGGACTTCGTTGAACTCCGGCAGGTGGCGCGTCGTCCACTCGTTCTCCATGAACTCCAGCGGGTAGTCCTTCCGCAGCGGGTGGCCGTCCCAGTCCTTCGGCAGGAGCAGGCGCCGGAGGTCCGGGTGGTTGTTGAAAATGACGCCGAACAGGTCGTACGCCTCGCGCTCCATCCAGTTGGCCGTGGGCCAGACGCCCGTGACGCTGTCGATTCCGGCCTCGCCCGCGTCCGGCCTTCAGGCGCACGCGCTCGTTCTTCGAGATCGAGTAGAGGTTGTAGACGACCTCGAACGGCGTCTCGTCGCGGTCGGGCCAGTGGACGCAGGTCAGGTCGTGAGAGATAGTCGAAGGGCGTCTCCGCGTCGTCGCGCAGCGCCGTGCAGACCTCGACGATCCGGTCGGCTTTGACGTGAATCGAGAGTTGGCTGAGGAAGGTGAAGGCGCCTTCGATTGATTCGCCGAAGCGCTCACGCAAGCGCTTGAACAGAGGGTGGTCGGGCGACTCGACCGGCTTCGGCCCTTCGTCCTTCTTCTTGACGGGGGGCTTCGGGACGCCCGCGCCGGCCGCGGCCGGTGCGGCGGGTTTGGCGGCGGCGGCGGGCGTGGCCGGTTTCTCCGCGCCGGGGCGGCGGGCGACTTCGCGGCGGCGGCCTCCTTCGCGGCCGCAGCGCGCGCCTTCGCTTCGGCGATCTTGGCGGCGCGTTCGAGGTCGGCCTGCGAAGGACTCTTCAAGGGGTCGCCGACTTCGGGCGACTTGCCGCCGGGCGGCGGCGGCGCTTCCCCGCCCCCGCCGGCTTCGGCCTGTGCGGCGGCAGCGGCGGCGGCCTCCTTCTTCGCTTTCGCCTCGGCGATGATGCGTTCGAGTCGTGCCTTCTTCTCTTCGGGTGTCTCGTTGGAGGGCGGCGGTGCCGGCGGCCTGGGCTTGGGCGAAGCGGCCGGGACGGTCGTGCCGGAGGTCGAACTGCCCGAGGGCGCCTTGCCGGTCAGCGCCGCCTGACTCTCGGGCGTGGGCCGCGGCCGGTCGGCGTCGGGCGGCGGCGGGAGCGCGCCCGCGTCTTCATTCGGCTGTCGGGGATGTATCTGCCGCGCGGCGTGGGTCGTCGCTTTCAGACGGTGAGGTATCGGGGGATTCCGGAGGGTTTTTGGGTTCGTCCGTCATCGCGTCCTAAAGGCTCGACTCCCGTGTAAGGACGTAGGTCGGGGAACAACTCTTGTCCCTACAGGGTCATGAGTGCGGCTTGTATGACTTTCAAGGTACTCTAACGGAAAAGCTTCAAAGGTGTGTTCAGCGCGTTTGTAACACGCGGTTCGGACGCGTGTCAACATAGTCCGCCGGGCGCCCCGCCGCCCGTCGAAAGTGCGGGCAATCGGCGGGCGCCTTCGCGCATCCAAGTCCTTGCACAACTTGACGATGCGCGTTAAGCGTCGGTAAGATGGGGCTTTGTTCGAGGCCGCCCGGGGCCCGCTATCTGAGAGGAAAGAGAAATGAAGCAAGGAATTCATCCCGACTACCACGAGATCACCGTCCACTGCGCCTGCGGCAACAACTTCCAGACGCGCTCGACGAAGAAGGACGACCTCCACCTCGAAATCTGCTCGGAGTGCCACCCGTTCTTCACGGGCAAGCAGAAGCTGATCGACACGGCCGGCCGCGTTGACCGCTTCAACAAGCGCTACGGCAAGAAGACCGAAGCGCCGGCCGCGACCGAGGGCGCCAACGCCTGAGCAGGAAACGGCCGCGCGTATGATGCCCGTCAAACGCCGCCAGTATTAGCTACCCAGAACCCGGACGCCGACCTTCCGCGCCCGCGGCCACGCCTCTTTCCTCCCGCGAGGGAGCGAAGAGAGCCGCACCGCAGGTCGGCGTTTTTCTTTGAAACCGCGAACGGTAACGGAGTTTCAACACTTTCGCGCTGAAAGTCAACCTTTACTTCACGATTCACGGAGTGAACATGAGCGCCAGCGAAAAAGACCTGATTGTCGGCGGCCAAGCCGTCATCGAGGGCGTGATGATGCGCACGCCCAGCGCGTACGCCATCGCGGTGCGCCGCCCCGACGGCACCATCACGCACACGGGCGCTTCCTTGCCGAAGTGGAGCGACAAGTACCCGGTCCTGAAGCTGGCCGGTGCTGCGCGGCGCGGCCGTGCTCGTGCAGTCGATGGCGCTCGGCATCAAGGCGCTCAACTACTCGGCCGCCGAAGCCTTCGTCGAGGAGACGGAGACGGCCGAAGCAGTCGCACTCACGCCCGCGGTCGTCGAGGGCGAGGGCGACTTCGCGGGCATCACGGGCGGCGTCCCCGGCCTCTTCCCCGTCCCGACGAAGAAGCGCCCCGAGGACGAGTTGAAGCGCGGCTCGGCGGCGGCCTTCGGGTCGATTGCCTTCGCGCTCGTCTTCAACGTCCTGCTCTTCGTCGTCGCGCCGCTCGTGCTTACCAACGCGCTCTTCATCGGCATGGGCTGGGCCGAGCGCAACGCGGCCGACGCGCCCGCCGCCAACGCGCAGCAGGCGCAGACGACCGACGCCGCCGTTCAAACTGAGGCCGCGCCGTCCGCCGCTCAAACTGCGGACGCGCCGTGGTACGCGCGCGCCTACGACGGCGTCGCGCGGCTACCTGAAGCCGGTGAAGCCGAACGTCTCCTTCAACCTCATCGACGGCCTCATCCGGATGGCGATCTTCATCCTGATGATTTCGAGCTTCTCGCTGTCGAAGGACATCCGGCGCGTCTTCGAGTACCACGGGGCGGAGCACAAGACGGTCTTCAACTGGGAGTCGGGGCTGCCGCTCTCGGTCGAGAACGCGCGCGTCCAGCCGCGCCAGCACCCGCGCTGCGGGACGAGTTTCCTGATGGTCGTGATGCTCGTCTCCATCGTGCTCTTCTCGGTCGTCTCCTTCAGCTCGTTCGCCTACAACATCGCCGTGCGCGTCGCGTTCATCCCCATCGTCGCCGGCCTGAGCTACGAGATCATCCGCCTCTCGGCGAAGAAGGAGGGCGGCTTCATCTTCAAGCTCATCACGCTCCCCGGCGTCTGGCTCCAGAACATCACGACCAAGGAGCCCGACGACCAGCAGCTCGAAGTCGCCATCGTCGCGCTCAAAGAATCTTTGAAGCTTGAGCCGCAGCCCGCGGAAGCCGGCGCCCGCGCCTTTATCGTAATCAGCCATGCTAGACAAACTCGAACAGATCGAAGCGCGTTACGAGGCCCTGACCGAGGAGCTGTCGCAGCCCGAGGTCTACAACGACCCCGCGAACTACGCGAAGCTCAACAAGCAGCACCGCGGCATGGGCGAGATGGTGACGAAGTACCGCGAGTGGAAGCAGCTCAAGTCGGAGCTGTCGGGCGCCAAGGAACTCTTAGACCTCTCGGACGACGAGGAGATGCGCGAGATGGCGCGCTCCGAGATGACCGCACTCGAAGAGCGTCTGGAGAAGGTCGAGGAGGACCTGCGCGTCCTCCTGCTCCCGCGCGACCCGAACGACGAGAAGAACGTCATCCTCGAAATCCGCGCCGGCACCGGCGGCGACGAGGCGACGCTCTTCGCCGCCGAGATGCTGCGGATGTACGGCCGCTACGCCGAGCGGCAGGGCTGGAAGATGGAGATTCTCGACGCCTCCGAGTCCGGCATCGGCGGGCTCAAAGAGGCCATCGCCGAAATCTCCGGCGACAAGGTCTACTCGAAGCTCAAGCACGAGTCGGGCGTCCACCGCGTCCAGCGCGTGCCGCAGACCGAGACTTCGGGGCGCATCCACACCTCCGCCATCACCGTCGCCGTGCTGCCCGAGGCCGAAGAGGTTGACGTGAAGATCAACCAGAACGACCTCCGCATCGACACCTTCTGCTCCTCCGGCCCCGGCGGCCAGAGCGTTAACACGACCTACTCGGCCGTGCGCATCACGCACATGCCGACGGGCGTCGTCGTCTCGATGCAGGACGAGAAGTCGCAGATCAAGAACCGCGAGAAGGCGATGCGAGTCCTGCGCGCGCGCCTGCAAGAGCTGGAAGAGCAGAAGCAGCACGAGGCGCAGGCCAGCGAGCGCCGCTCGATGGTCGGCTCGGGCGACCGCTCCGAGAAGATACGCACCTACAACTTCAAGGAGAACCGCGTCAGCGACCACCGCATCCAGCTCACCATCCACCAGCTCGACCTCGTCATGGAGGGCGCGCTCGACGAGTTCATCAACGCCCTCGTCGCGCACTACCAGGCCGAGAAGCTCAAGGCCGAAACGGTCGCCGCTTAGACAGATGATGAAGACTTAATTGACGAGGACTGAGCGGGAGAGAGTCTTGCCTCCGCTCAGTCCTCGTCACTTTTAAATAACGATGGAAACGACGCGCGTCCTCCTCGTCCGCCACGGACAGTCGCAGGGCAACGCCGAGCGCAGGTTCGGCGGCCACTCGCCGACGCCTCTGAGTGAGTTGGGACAGCGGCAGGCCGAGGCGACGGCGCGGGCGCTCTTGAACGAGCGCGTGACGGCCGTCTATTCGAGCGACCTGCTGCGCGCCGTGCAGACGGCCGAGCCGCTGGCGCGCGCGACCGGGCTCGAAATCACTCGGACGCCCGCCCTGCGCGAGCGCAGCGTCGGCCTGATGGAGGGCTTAACCTTCGAGGAGGCGGCCGCCGCGCACCCCGACGAATACGCCTCGCTCCTCCGCCGCGACTTCGAGCGCGTGCTCGCGGGCGGCGAGAGCTACCGACAGCTCCTCGACCGCGCCGCCGCCGAACTCGACCGCGCCGTCGAACGACACCGCGGCGGCACCGTCGCCCTCTTCTCACACACCGGCACCATCTGCATCCTCGCGCTCCACCTCATGGGCGCCCTCGACGCGCCGCACCTGAAGCCCGTCTGGCTCTCCTCCTCCAACTGCGGCGTCGCGCGCTTCAACATCGAGCACGGCGGCCTCATCCGCGTCGAAGCCCTCAACGACACGCGCCACCTCATCGACCTTTAACTGAGAAGAGATTGACCACAGAGGCACGGCTTGAAGAGACTGTCTCTTCAAGCCGTGCCTCTGTGTCTCTGTGGTTAACTACCGCTTTAGCTTCTGACTTCGGCGACCGCCTCGGCGGCCTCGGCGTCGAGGGGGGCGATGTCGGCGAGCGTCTCCGCGTCGTCTTCTGGGAGTTCGCGGCGGCGGTGGACCGAGCCGTCGGACTCGAAGATGTAGGCGGCGGGCGCCTCGCGCATGATGATCTCTTGCAGGCACATGAGGCCGTAGAGGAGCGCCTCGGGGCGCGGCGGGCAGCCCGGGATGTAGACATCCACGGGGATGACGCGGTCGACGCCCTGCATCGTCGAGTAGGAGTCGAACGGCCCGCCCGTCGAGGCGCACGCGCCCATCGCGATGGCCCACTTCGGCTCGGGCATCTGGTCGTAGACACGGCGCACGACCGGCCCCATCTTCAAGGTCACCGTGCCGGCGACGATGATGAGGTCGCTCTGGCGGGGCGAGGGGCGGAAGACGCCCGCGCCGAAGCGGTCGATGTCGAAGCGCGAGGAGCCGGCCGCGATCATCTCGATGGCGCAGCAGGCGAGCCCGAACGTCATCGGCCACAACGCCGACTTGCGCCCCCAGTTGACGAGGCCCCGCACGGGCTTCGCCCCCATCACCGGCGCGGCCACGTTCCGCCGCAGCGCGTTGAAGATCGAATCAACCGTCGTCAGGACGATGCCTTCTTGATGTTCCGCCATAGTGACTTCTGGACTTAAGCCCACTCTAAGGCGCCCTTGCGCCAGGCGTAGTAGTAGCCGACGACGAGGATGCCGATGAAGACGAACATCTCGATGAGCGCGAACTTGGTGAAGGAGAAGTCGTCGCCCATGAAGATGATGGCCCAGGGCAGCAGGAAGATGGTCTCCACGTCGAAGACGAGGAAGAGCATCGCCACGATGTAGTAGCGCACGGTGAAGCGGTCGTGCGCCTCGGTCACGGGGTCGATGCCGCACTCGTAGGGGCGCATCTTCGCCTTGCCGTAGATGTTCGGCCGCACGAAGCGGCCCAGCACCACGGGCAGCACGGGGAAGACCGCCGCCACCGCGAGGAAGATCATCACGGGCCAGTAGGCCGTCAAAGGCCCGCCCGGCCCCGCGACGGCGTCCGTCCCGGCCGTCGTGTTCGCTTGCAGTAGGAAAGCGCTCAGCATCTCTTGTCTCGCCTTCGGTTGGTGCGCAAGTGCGTGCGGCGACGTGAAGAACTGTGCGGATTCTAGAGGGCGCCCCCCGTGTTGTCAAAACCTTTCTCTCCGTGGTCGCGGCCGGCGAGCTGCGCGACGGCGTGGGCGAGGACGGGGCGGATGACGTTGAAGCATTCGCGCACGCCTTTGGGCGAGCCGGGGAGGTTGACGAGGAGCGCGCCGGAGCGCGTGCCGCAGACGGCGCGGGAGAGCATGGCCGTCCGGGTCTGTCCGAGCGTCTCGGCGCGCATCGCCTCGGGGATGCCGGGCACTTCCCTTTCGATGACGGCGCGCGTGGCCTCGGGCGTGTTGTCGCGGGGCGAGAGGCCGGTGCCGCCGGTCGTCAGGACGAGGTTGATGTCAACGCGTTCGGCGAGCGCGCGCAGGCGTTCGGCGAGCGGCCCCGGCTCGTCGGAGACGACCTCCTGCGCGACGACGGTCGCCCCCGCCCCGCGCAGAAGCTCCGCGAGTAACGGCCCCGACTCGTCCTCGCGCTCGCCGCGCGCGCTGCGGTCGCTCACCGTCAAGACCGCCGCGCGTATCTCGACCGTCTTTGTCATCCGACCCTTTCCCCCTTCAACTCACGGGCACGCGCCGCGCTCGACGCGGAAGAGGCGCCAGTCGCCGGGCAGCCCTTCAAAAGTATGCGCGCCGCGCTCCTCGAAGTTGATGCCGGAGCCGGCGACGAGGTCTTTGACCGTGTGCGAGACGAGCACTTCGCTCGCCCCGGCGCGCGCGCGCACGGCCTGCCCGATCTCGACGGCGAGTCCGCCCACGCGCCCGCCCTCCAACAGATCGCACTCGCCCGTGTGGAGCCCGGCGCGCACCTCTAGGTTGAGGCGCGCCGCGTACTCGCTGACGGCGCAGGCGCAGCGGATGGCGCGCGCGGGGCCGTCGAAGGCGGCGAGCGGCCCCGCGCCTTCCACGTCGATCTCGCGCCCGCGGAACCACTTGATCTCTTTGGAGACGTGCGCGCGGAAACGCGCGGCGAGGTCGCCCTCGGCGGCGCGCCCGTCGCGGTTGACGATGCCGGCGAAGAGCAGCGTGGCGAGGACGCGGTCGGGCTCGCGCACGTGGCGCGCGCCGGTGAGGAACTCTTCGATCTCGTTGAGCACCGTCTCCTGATCTTCGAAGAAGGGCAGGTGGTCGCGGCCCGGCAGCTCGACGAAGCGCGCGCCCGGGATGCGCGAGGCGACGTAGCGGCCCTCCTCGACCTTCAGGCAGAGGTCGCCGCGGTTGTGGATGACGAGCGTCGGGACGCGCACGGTCGGGAGCACGTGGCGCACGTCCACCTCTGCGTTCATCTTCGTGAGCGCGACGGCGGCGCCGGGGCTCGCGCCCATCCGCAGGTACTCGGCCCACCACTCGCGGAAAACCGGGTCGTTCGCCTTCGACGGCGCGCGCTCCTCGATCCCCACGGGGCCGCCCCACTGGTCGCGCATCTCGCGCAGGAACTCGCCGCGCTCTTCCCACGTCGGCGCCCACGGGTAGTCTTCGTCGCGCACGCGCTTGGCGTAGGTGCCGATCATGACGAGCGCGCCCGTGCGCGCGGGGTAGGTCGCGGCGAAGAGCGCCGAGAGCGGCCCGCCCTCCGAGATGCCGATGATGGCGGCGCGCTCGCTCCCGACGGCTTCGAGCACGGCGCGCACGTCGTCCATGCGCTGTTCGAGCGTCGGCAGTTGGTCGATGGGCACGCGGTCGGAGAGGCCCGTCCCGCGCTTGTCGAAGAGGATGAGGCGGGAGAAGGTCGCGAGCCGGCGGAGGAAGCGCGCCACCGACGGCTCGCGCCAGAAGTATTCGAGGTGCGAGACCCAGCCCATGACGAAGACGAGGTCGAGCGGCGCGTCCCCGAGCGTCTGGTAGGCGATGTTCACGTCGCCGCTCAGGGCGTACCGCGTCTCGGGCACGCGCATCAGCTCCGGCGGGAACTCGCCCGCGCCCTGCTCGTCGGCCGCCGCCGCCTCCGGGACATGCGCGAAGACTTCGACCCTTCCTGCGTGCAAGACCGTCGCAATCTTCCCCCCGTCTTCATCGACGTGGCCCGCGGCTCCCTCTTGCATCACGACCGTCGCGTTGAAGCGGTAGCCGCGGCGCGGGACCGTCTCGATGTATCGGGCGTCGTCGGCGCCGTCGGCCTGTAGGGCGCGGCGGAGTTGCGAGATGTTCTGCGAGAGGTTGTTCTCCTCGACGAAGCTGTCGGGCCAGACGCGCCGCATCAGCTCCTCCTTGCCGAGGCAGTGGCCGCTCCGCTCGACGAGCGCGACGAGCGTCTCGAACGCCTTCGGCGTGAGCTGGACGGGCCGCCCCTCGCGCAGCAGCGTCCCCTCGCGCGTGTCCAGCACGAAGGGGCCGAAGGTGTACGTGCGCCCGCCGTCGTTCGTGGGCATCAGCCTTGCGCTCCAGTCGCTTTCACAACTCTTTCAGAAAAATCTCAGAAGCCCTTAAAGACCGCGGGCGCGCCCTTCGTCTACTCTTCGCGCGACGGGCTTCGGGGCAAGGGGCTCGGGGCGGAAACTTCGGCCGCCATTCTACTCGAAGACGGCACGCACCGGGCAACCGAAGAGGCGTGAGGATTTACTTATGAGTTTTCAGAGAGTCAGGGGCGGCGCCGCGCGCGGCGGTGCGGGAAAGAACGGCGGGCACGCCGTCGTCCTCGGCGGGAGCCTCGCCGGCCTGCTCGCGGCGCGCGTCCTCGCGCGACACTTCGACCGCGTCACCGTCATCGAGCGCGACGCGTACCCCTCGAACACGACCGTGCGCAAGGGCGTGCCGCAGGCGAGCCACGTCCACGCGCTGATGCGGCGCGGCCAGCAGGTGATCGAAGAACTCTTCCCCGACCTGCTCGGAGAGCTGCTCGCGGACGGCGCGCACCTCGTGGACGTGGCCGGCGAGGTGGCGTGGCTGACGCCCGCGGGCTGGGGCGCGCGCTTCCCCTCCGGCCTGCACATCATCGGCTTCACGCGCCCGCTCCTCGACCTGCACGTGCGGCGCCGTCTCGCGTACGACCCGCGCGTGCGCATACTCGAAGAGACGGAGACCCTTCGGCTTCTGCCCGGCGCCGTGGGCGTCGGCGTGAGCGGCGTTCGGTGCCGCGCGCGCCGCACGGGCGGCGTCGAAGAGGAGTTGCGCGCCGACCTCGTCGTGGACGCGACGGGTCGCGGCTCGCGCGCCCCTCGCTGGCTCGAAGAGCTGGGTTATCAGGCGCCCCTGGAGACGGTCGTCAACGGCTTCCTCGGCTACGCGAGCCGCCTCTACCGCGTGCCCGAAGGATTCGATTCAGGTTGGAAGGGCGCGTACGTGCAGTTGGCCCCGCCCCACAGCACGCGCGGCGGCATCATGCTCCCCGTCGAGGGCGGGCGCTGGCTCGTCACGCTGCTCGGCGGCGACCGCGACTACCCGCCCACGGGCGACGCAGAGTTCCTTGCGTTCGCGCGCGGCCTCCCGAGCCCCGTCATCTACGACGCCATCAAAGGGGCCAAGCCGCTCACGCCCGTCCGCAGCCACCGCGCGACCGAGAACCGTCGCCGACACTACGAGCGGCTCCGCAGACAGCCCGACAACTTCCTCGTCACGGGCGACGCCGCCTGCGCCTTCAACCCCGTCTACGGTCAGGGCATGACGGCGGCCGCGCTCGGCGCGCTCGCGCTCGACGAGTCCCTGTGCGAGCAGAAGCGTCTGCACCTGAACGGGGAGTTGAGCGGCCTCGCGTCGCGCTTCCAGAGGCGTCTGGCGAGGGCGAACGCGGCGCCGTGGCTGCTGGCGACCGGCGAGGACTTCCGCTACCGAGGGGTCGAGGGCGGAGCGCCGAACTTCGCGACGCGCCTCACGCACCGTTACATGGACGCGGTCGTGCGCCTCGCCACGCGCGACGAGGTCGTGCGCCGCGCCTTCCTCGAAATCATGCACATGCTCAAGACGCCGCCCGCCCTCTTCCACCCGCGCGTCTCCCTCCGCGTGTTCGCCCAAACGCTCGGCCTCACCCCGCGGCACGCTCAAGCGACATCTCAGTCTCCCGCGCCGACCTGCGAGGGCGTCAGAGCGTAAGCGTATAGGATTAACCACGGAGACACAGCGACACGGCTGGTTGAGTTATCCCTCAACCAGCCGTGTCGCTGTGTCTCCGTGGTTAATCCTAACCGGCGGTGAGCGCCTGCGCGTGCAGTTCCTGGAGCGAGTAGACCTGGAAAGTGTCGGTCTCTTTGCGCGAGGCGATGGCCTCGACGATGGCCTGCGCGCCGGTCATGGTCGTGACGCAGGGGACGTTGAACTGGAGCGCGGCGCGGCGGATGGCCTGCTCGTCGTAGTGCGAGGCGCGGCCGAGCGGCGTGTTGATGACGAGCGCGACCTCGCCGCTGCGTATCTTGTCGGCGATGTTCGGCCGCCCCTCGTTGACCTTGAAGACCGTCTCGGCCTCCAGCCCGACTTCGCGCAGGCGCGCGACCGTCCCGACCGTCGCCATCAGCTTGAAGCCCAGCCGCGCGAGGCGGCGCGCGAGCAGCGCCGACTGCCCCTTGTCCGAGTCGTTGACGCTGATGAAGGCCGTGCCCTCCAGACGGCAGTTCCAGCCCCGCGCCGATCATCGCCTTCGCGTACGCCTCGCCGAAGGTGCGCCCCACCCCCATCACCTCGCCGGTCGAGTGCATCTCGGGACTCAGGACCGGATCGACGCCCGGGAACTTCTTGAACGGGAAGACCGGCGACTTGATGTAGAAGCGGTCGAGCCTCCCCGTCAAATCTTCGGGCAGCCCGAACTCCGCGAGCGGGCGGCCCGCCATCACGAGCGCCGCGATGCGCGCCAGCGGCACGCCCGTCGCCTTCGCGACGAAGGGCACCGTGCGCGACGCGCGCGGGTTCACTTCCAGCACGTAGACGCGGTCGTCCTTGATCGCGAACTGGATGTTGATGAGGCCGCGCACCTTGAGCGCGTGCGCGAGCGTGCGCGTGTAGTGGCGCATCGTGTCGAGGTGCTCTTCCGCGATCTTGAAGGGCGGGAGCACGGACGACGAGTCGCCGGAGTGGATGCCCGCCTCCTCGATGTGCTCCTGCATCCCGGCGACGACGCAGGTCTGCTCGTCGGCGAGCGCGTCCACGTCGAACTCGGCGGCGCGCTCGAGGAACTTATCGATCAGCACGGGCTTCTCGGGCGAGGCGTCAACGGCCGTGCGCATGTACTCGTCGAGGCTCCGCTCGTCGTAGACAATCGCCATCGCGCGCCCGCCGAGGACGAACGACGGGCGCACCATGACGGGGTAGCCGATGCGCGTCGGCCACCTGCTTCGCCTCTTCAAAGGAAGTGGCCGTGCCGTGCTCGGGCATGCGGGATGCCGAGCTGATCGAGCAGCGCGCCGAAGCGCTTGCGGTCTTCGGCGAGGTCGATGGAGTCGGGCGAGGTGCCGATGATGGGCGCGCCGGCCTCCGACAGCCGCACGGCGAGGTTCAGCGGCGTCTGCCCGCCGAACTGGACGATGATGCCTTCGGGCTTCTCCACGTCCACGATGTTCATCACGTCCTCGAACGTCAGCGGCTCGAAGTAGAGGCGGTCGGAAGTGTCGTAGTCGGTCGAGACCGTCTCGGGGTTGCAGTTGACCATGATGGTCTCGAACCCCGCGTCGCGCAGCGCGAACGAGGCGTGGCAGCAGCAGTAGTCGAACTCGATCCCCTGCCCGATGCGGTTCGGCCCCGAGCCGAGAATCATGATCTTGCGGCGGTCGGTCGGCGCGGACTCGTCCTCCTCTTCGTAGGTCGAATAGAGGTAGGGCGTGAACGACTCGAACTCCGCGCCGCACGTGTCCACGCGCTTGTAGACGGGGCGTGAGCCCGAGCTGCTTGCGGTACGCCCTGACTTCCAGCTCCGTCCGGCCCGTCAGGTACGCGAGGCGACGGTCGGAGAGCCCGACCTCCTTGAACTCGCGCAGCATGTCGAACGGAATCTCTTCGAGCTTGCGACCCTCGACGCCCTTCTGAATCAGCGTCACCTGTTGAAGCTGTTCGAGGAACCACGGGTCGATGCGCGACAGACGGTGAATCTCCTCGATCGGCACGCCCTGCTGGAGCGCGTAGGTGACGTAGGAGAAGCGCTGCGAGTTCGGGCGCGCGAGCTTGCGCTGCAGCTCGTCGGCGGGCACGTCGCGCAGGCGCAAAGGCTTGACGGCTTCGAGCGAGCGCAGTCCCTTGAAGAGCGCCTCCTTGAACGTGCGGCCGATGGCCATCACCTCGCCGACCGACTTCATCTGCGTGCCGAGCACGTCCTCCGTGTCTTTGAACTTCTCGAAGTTCCACTTCGGAATCTTCGCGACGACGTAATCAATCGTCGGCTCGAAGGAGGCGGGCGTCTTCTTCGTGATGTCGTTGGCGATCTCGTCGAGCGTGTAGCCGACGGCGAGCTTGGCCGCGATCTTCGCGATGGGGAAGCCGGTCGCCTTCGACGCCAGCGCCGAAGAGCGCGAGACGCGCGGGTTCATCTCGATGACGCGCACGTCGCCGTTCTCGGGGCTGACGGCGAACTGGATGTTCGAGCCGCCGGTCTCGACGCCGACCTTGCGGATGACGCGGATGGACATGTCGCGCAAGGCGTTGGTACTCGACATCGGTCAAGGTCTGCGCGGGCGCGACCGTGATGGAGTCGCCGGTGTGGACGCCCATCGGGTCGAAGTTCTCGATCGAGCAGATGATGACGACGTTGTCGGCGAGGTCGCGCATCACCTCCAGCTCGAACTCCTTCCAGCCGAGGATCGACTCTTCGATCAACACCTGGCTGACGGGCGAGGCGGCGAGGCCGCCGCGGACGATCTCCTCGAACTCCTCGGGGTTGTACGCGATGCCGCCGCCCGTGCCGCCGAGCGTGAACGACGGCCGGATGATGGCGGGGTAGCCGGTCTCCTCGACGATCTTCTCGGCCTCGGCCCACGTGTGCGCGAAGCCGCCGCGGGGCATGGGCAAGCCCTCCTCTTCCATCGCCCGCTTGAACAGCTCGCGGTCTTCGGCGACGCTGATGGCCTCGCGCTTGGCGCCGATCATCTCGACGCCGAACTCCTCGAGCACGCCCGCCTCGTCGAGCGCCATCGCGAGGTTGAGCGCGGTCTGGCCGCCGACGGTCGGCAGCAGCGCGTCGGGGCGCTCGCGGCGGATGATGGCGGTGACGGACTCGACCGTGAGCGGCTCGACGTAGGTGCGGTCGGCCGTCTCGGGGTCGGTCATGATGGTGGCCGGGTTCGAGTTGACCAGCACGACCTCGAAGCCCTTCGGCGCGCAGGGCCTTGCACGCCTGCGTCCCCGAGTAGTCGAACTCGCACGCCTGCCCGATGACGATGGGGCCGGAGCCGATGATTAGAATCTTGTGGATGTCTGTGCGTCTGGGCATCTAAACGGCTACGGCGCCTACGGCGAACGTTCCTTCCTGCACGCGTGTTTTCGCGGCATTATACACGCCCCGCCGACACGCCACGAACCGCCGCGCGGAACGCGACGCGCGCGGGCGTCGCACGTAAAGACGAAGGCCGCACTTTGCAAGCGCGGCCTTCGTCTTCATCGAGCGTTCGGAAACTTTGCGGCCCTACTCCGCGAAGCGCCACGTGAGGAGCGCGTAGCCCAGGTTCGCGCCGAAGTTCGGCATCCCGCCCTCTTTGACGACCGCCTTCCAACCCTCCACCTTCCCGTCCTGCCTCTTCCAGAACCCGGCGCAGAGGTCGAGGTATTCGACGGCCGCGTCGCGCTCGCCCCTCTCGATCAGCTCGCTCGCCAAAAGCATGTTCGGCCCGAACGACATCAGCGTCGGCGAGCCCGGCGGCACGCGGCCGGCCGCCAGCAGGTGCTCCCTCGCCCTGCCCACGTCGCCCCCGAGCAGCGCGAGGCGCCCGAGCACGAGGTTGCCGACGTGCGTGGCGTTCGCGTAGAAGCCTGGGCCGAAGCCGGGGCTGCTCTTCAGCTTCTCGCCCAGCGCCATCAACTCGTTCGCGTACGCCGCGGCCTTCGCCGCGTCGCCGGCATACATGGCCGCGGGGGTCAGGTGCAGGAGCAGGGCCAGCCGCTTGTTGGCGAGGTCGGACTGCTGCAACTGCTGCAACTGCGGCTCGCGGCTGGCGAGGAACTGCACCGCCTCGGCCTTGTAGTCGCGCTCCTGCTGCGCCTGCGCTCCCTGCGCGAGGGCCAGCGTGAAGCAAAGCGCCGCGCACGGCGCGAGGAGAATCCATCTCAACCTGTTCATCGGTCTGTCTCCTGTCCCGATACCGGCGGGCCGCTACGTCGTCGTGCCCTTACGTGAGAGCACGCCCGTCCACTTCAACGGTTCCATAATGACGAGACCCGCCGAGTGAGTCTGAGGGGCCGCCCTCTACACGCCCGTGCCTAACCTCTGCCGTACAGAAATCTCAAAGCCGCGGGCAGGCGCTCCGCCCACGCGTCCTCATTATGTACCGAGCACTCTTCAACCACAATGTTCAGACGGCCGCGCCCGAGGCCCGCGGCTTCGAGTACCCGCTTGAGCTTCAGCACGTCCCGCACCGCCTCTTGATCCAGGTCGCCGGGCCGGCAGTCCGCGCGCCCTCCCTCGTTGGTGCCGACGCCGACGTAGACCTTCCGCGGCCAACGACGCACGCCCCGACTCGCCTCGATGAGCCGCCCGTCCGAGACGTAGAGGGAAGGGCTTTCCAGCAGCAGGTAGCCGAACGCGCCGGGCCTGCTCACGACGGTGTAGAGCGCGATCAGCGCGCCGTAAGACGAGCCGCCTAACCCCGTCCGCCCCGGGTCGGTGCTGGTGCGGTAGAGCCCGTTGACGAAGGGCATCACTTCGCGGAGCAGGAAGTCCGGGTACTTGTGGCCCTCCGGGTTCGGGAGCGGCGGGCGCAGGTACGCGTCCGGGTACGGCAGGTACTCGTTCGCGCGCCCGCTCCGGCCCGCGTTATCGACGCCCACCACGATCAGCGGCTCGACCTCACGCGCCCTGATAAGGCGTTCGAGCGTCTCGTCCACACGCCATTCGAGCGGGTTGAAGACCGACGTGGACGCGTCGAAGAGGTTCTGCCCGTCGTTGAGGTAGAGCACCGGGTATCGCCTCTTCCGGTTCACCCGCTCGCCGTACCCACGCGGCAACAGCACGCGAATCACCCGCGTGTTCCCGAACACCTCGCTCCTCAACTCATGCAACCGCAGCTCGCCCGCCACCGAAGACTTCTCCTGAGCGGACGCGCCGGCACAGGGAGAGACGGCCGCGAGCAGCCCGAACACGAACGCCACGCAGATACCGTTCACCTTCAAGACCAATGCACCGCACCTTCCTGCCAAAAGGATAGAGCAAGGACGCGGGATGCGCGCCGGGAGGGGTCAGACCTTGGGGGAGTCGAGTTGGCGGCGGTAGTCGTCGCCGTCGAGTTCGACGGTGCGGCACATCTCGTAGAGGCGGGAGCGGAGGCGGACGCCGACGCGGTCTTCGAGCGTCTCTTCCGAGGGGTTGCGGCGGGCGTCCATGTAGTTGGTCGTGAAGACGGTGAGCTTCTTGTCGTTGTAGCGCTTGCCGATGATCTGCATCATCGTGTCCCGCACCCAGTCGGTCGGCTTCGACGCGCCCAGCTCGTCCAGCACCAGCACCTCGGCCTGGTAGACCGGCGAGAGCACGCTCATCTCCGAGGTGTTCGAGACCTTGTTGTAGGAGTCCTGAATCTCTTTCAGCAGCGCGCCGAACTCGTAGAAGAGGCACGGCACGCCCTTCTCCAACAGCCCGTGGAGGATGGCGACGGCGAGGTGCGTCTTCCCCACCCCGACCGGCCCCATCAACAACAGTCCGCGCTCGACCGCCGGGTACTCGCGCACCAGCCTGAAGGCGTAGTTGAAGGCTTTGAGCTGCGAGCCGTTGTTGGGCGAGGGGTAGTAGTTCTGGAGCGTGCAGGCTTCGCGGCGCGGCGGCGCGGGCTCGCGGTAGCGGCGCGGGATGCGCGCCTGCTCAAGCAATTTGCCGCGCGTGTCCTGCGTGCGGCACTCGCAGCGGCGCGCGCCGCGGCCCGGGATGACCTCCATGCCCGTGCCGAAGCAGCGCTGACAGACCGCGGGGGACTCGGCCTTCTTCCTGCGCGCGGGCTTCGACTCTTCCGGTTGAGAGTCGGCGGCGTCCGCCTCCATCTCTGGGACGGGGAAGAGGGTCGGGAACTTTTTGCGGTTGTCCGAAGGCATTCGGGAGACGAACTTTTTCTTTCTTGATTCGGGGCCGCGCGGCGGACGGCAAGCGCTTGCGCGGCCGCTCTCCGGGCAAGAAATTTTTGCGCCTCGCGGCCGAGGTCGCGCGGATTATAGCACTCCGAGTTTCGTTTGCAAGACGGTTATGTGCGTTCGAGAATTTCCACAATGTGGAAAACCGTTCGCGGCCTCAACAGCCCCCGCCGCCGCCCTTGTAGACGGGGCGCCAACGTCCCTGCTGTCGCTTGTAGATGACGTAGTCGTTGCTCTCGTAGTAAGAGCCCATGACGACGACTTCGCCCACGCCGTCGCCGTCCAGATCCACCTGATCGACGAAGTGCCGGTCTTCGTAGCTGTCCTCGGAGCCCTGGTGGAACCACTCCCACGCCGTCTTGCAAGGCGCCGCCCGCCGGCTCCATGATGAGGAAGAGCGTGTAGCTCTCCGGCGCCGGCGCCACCTGCTTTCTGGACGAGGAAGCTGCCGACCAGCTCGAAGCTGCCGTCGCGGTCGAGGTCGGTCGCCGTCAGGTTCACCACCTCCATCTTCGCCGCGAGCGAGGCGGCGACGCGGTTCTTCGCGTAGGCGGCGCGCGCCAGCTCCACGGCGCGCGCGCGCTCCGCCTCGGTCGGCGCGCGGCGCGAGGGGGCGCCGCGGCCGAGCGTCTGCGAGTCGGTGGCCAAGCACCTTCACGCGCCCGCCGAGCCGCGCCGGCGTCTCGGCCGTGGCCTCCGCCACCAGCCCGACGCAGCCCGGCTCCTGATACTTGATGATAGAGAGCGTGCCCGCCTCGCCCCCGCCCGAGAGGATGCGGAACTTGCGTCCCGCGCGGAAGTACTCGCGCGCGAAAGCGTTGTTCCCCTTCTCCTCGTCTACGGGCGGGTTTTCGTACTTGCCGTCGCGGTAGATGACGACCGGCTCGGCCGACACGCCCCCCTCGTACTTCGAGACGGCGAAGATGACGGCACCCTTCTGCGCCGCGCCCGCCGGCTTCTGCCGCGCGGCCGTGCGCCGCGTGCGCGCACACGAGGAGGCGAGATGATAAGGAAGACAGACAGTCGGGTAATCGTCTTCATCGTCGGGAGCCTTTCCGTCCCGCGCGCCCGCGCCGGACTATTTTGCTAAGGGAGGCGGCGTCAGATACGCCGATGAGTTCGAGCAGGCCGAAGACGGCTACGACCGCCAGTAGTATGAGGAAGATGAGGTGTGCGCGCCGCAGCACGAAGCGGCGGCAGGCGTGACACTTGAGACCCCCCATCCGGAGGGGCCTGACGCAGTAGGGACATTTTGCCATCTGTCGCGGAGACGCGGGTCGTAAGCAACATGCCACGACTCGGCCCCGCGTTCAAGTCCGGGCGCGGGGCGTGTGATATATTTCCGTCTGAATATGAGTATCCTGCAAGGGCTTTTGAACAAGTTCGGGTTGGGGGCGTCCTACGGCCGCCCGGCCCTGCGCGTCTTCCTCCTCGACGACGACCGGCTGCGCCACGAGTGGTTCGCCAAGCAGTTCAAGGGCGAGCACCTCGACGTGGCCGAAGACCCCGCGCGCGCCATCGAGTTGCTCGCGGCGAACCACTACGACCTGATCTTCCTCGACCACGACCTGCTGCCCGAGCACTACTACGCCGAGGAGTTCGACGACGAGCGGAGCGGCTATGCCGTCGCGCGCTGGCTCGCCGAGAGCCCGGCGCGGCTCGCCGCCGCGACCATCATCGCCCACACGCGCAACGCCGACGGCGCGCTCCGCATGGTCGAGCTGCTGCGCCGCGCCGGCCGGCAGGCCGAGCACGTCCCCTTCCAGATGCTCGGCCCCAGGATCAAGCAGCTCCGCCGCGGTTAACCTTGCGTTTAAAATTTATGAGGATGAGAAACTCGCTCAACGCTTCCCTGCTCGCGCTCTGCGTCGCCCTCTGCGGCGCGCGCGCGCCTCGCTCGGCGCAGACCGGCGCGCGGCCAGCCCTACGACGACCGCGTCCGCGGCCTGCTCGCGCGCGCCGACGTGCGCGCCGCCTTCGCCGACGTGGAGCGCAACCGCGACGCATCCTCAAAGAGTGGATCGCCATCACGGAGATCAACGCGCCCTCGGGCAAGGAGGCCGAGCGCGCCGCCTTCATCGAGAAGCTCCTGCGCGGCTACGGCTCGCTCCAGGTGAGCCGCGACCCCGCAGGCAACGTCGTCGCCACGCGCAAGGGCACGGGCGGCGGCCCCACGGTCGTCATCGACGCGCACATGGACACGGTCTTTCAGGAGGGCCTGAAGATCAAGGCGGAGGTGCGCGACGGGCAGGGTCTACGCGCCCGGCGTCGGCGACGACACGCGCAACGTCGAGGCGATGCTCGCCGCCGTGCGCGCGCTGGACGCCGCGGGCCTCAAGACGAAGGGCGACCTCATCTTCCTCTTCACCGTCGAGGAGGAGACGAGCTTCCGCGGCGTCGAGGAGTTCGTCAAGGCGAACAAGGGGCGCATCGACCAGTACATCGCGCTCGACGGCGGCTACGACGGCTTCACCTACGGCGGCATCGGCATCAACTGGTACAAGCACCACTTCATCGGCCCGGGCGGCCACACGCGCTCGTCGACGCCGCCCTACTCGGCGACGCTGCCGATGGCGCGCGCCATCGAGCGCATCTACCAGCTGCAGCTCCCGCAGGGCGTCCCCGCCAACCTCAACATCGGCATGCTCGGCGGCTCGGACGTGGTCAACGCCAAGGCCGCCGACGCGTGGTTCACGGTTGACCTGCGCTCGACGAGCAACGAGGTCATCGGCGACCTTGAGAAGAAGATCGCCGCCATCGTGAAGGAGGAGGCCGAGCGCGAGCGGATGACGGTGCGGACCGAGCTGATGTCCTCGACGCCCGCGGCGCAGATACCCGGGCCACCGCGAGTCAGCGCTGGTGAAGACGACCGAGGCCGTACACTACGCGATGGGCTTCAAGCCGTCGATCACCATCACGGGCTCGAACAACGGCAACGTCGCGCTGCTCGCGGGCATCCCCGCCATCTCGACCGGCGCCGGCCCTTGCAGCAACTCGCACGCGCTCACCGAGAACTGCGAGATCGAGCCGCTCTACAAAGGCATCCAGAAGGTCATCCTCCTCCTCGTCGCGACGGCCGCAGTTGAGTCGGTGATATCGAACCACAGAGACACGAGGCACGGCTGGAGCGATGAGTCTCAAGCCGTGCATCTGTGTCTCGTCTCGCCCTCATCCGCGTTCGGGTATAGCCTCTAACGGTCTGTCTTGTCGGTCGTGCGGATGCCGACCTTCGACAAGGCCCAGGCGGCGGCGACGACGGCGACCTTGCCGAGGCTGAAGCCCTCGTCGTCGGCGTCGACGCGCGTGACGCGGCCGCGTGCGGCGCGGGCGCGCGGGCGCTCTTCGAGCGAAGTTGAAGTTGATGCGGTCGTCTCCCCTCGACGGCGCGGGCCTCGCCGCGTCGGCCTTCCGCGACCCGCGCGGCGCTGCCCCGCTCCTTCTGCGTCGGGACTCTTCTCGCCCTTCTCCTTCGCGTCGGGCGCGCCCTGCTTGGCCATCTCGTTCTCGATCTCGGAGTTGATCTCGCCGCCGACGAGGATGGCGATGCCCGTGAAGTAGAACCAGAGCATCAGGATGATGACCGCGCCGAGCGAGCCGTAGGTCGCGCTGTAGGAGTTGAAGTAGCTCGAGGTACGCCTTGAAGGCGAACGAGATGAGCAGCCAGAGCAGGACGCCGACGACCGCGCCCGGCGTGATCCACTTCCAGTCCTGTTGATGCGAGTCGGGGCCGAAGTAGTAGATGAGCGCGAAGGCCACCAGCACGAAGATGAGCACGAGCGGCCACTGCAAGACCTTCCACGCGGTCGCGAACGCCGCGCCCAGCCCCAACTTGACCGACACGGCGTCGGCGATGTCGTGCCCGTAGAGCACCAGCACGAGCGCCGTCACGATGAGGAGCGTCAGCGCCAGCGTCAGGCCCGACGGCCGTCAGACGCACCTTCCACCACGGCCGCGACTCCTTCAAGTCGTAAGCCGCGTTCAGAGACTCGCTGATGGCGCCCATGCCGTTCGACGCCGCCCAAAACGTCGCCAGGACGCCGAACGAGAGCTTGCCGCCGCCGCTCGACTGCGTCACGTCGTTCACGGTCTTCGAGATGAGCTGCGAGGCGTCGCCGGGCAGCACCGCCGCGAGTGAGTTGAAGAGCCCCTGCCGGAGCTGGCTGTCCTCGCCCGCGAGGTAACCGAGCAGCGACGTGAGGAAGAGCAGCGCCGGGAAGAGCGCCAGCAGGAAGTAGTAGGAGAGCTGCGCCGAGCGCCCCAGCACGTCGTCGTCCATGACCTCCGCGTAGACGCGCTTCCCCAACTCCATCCAGCTCAGCCCGCCGAGACTCAACGACTTGAACATACCTTCCCCCTCTGCCCCCGAAAGTGTTGACGCAGTGTTACCGCGCCCGAAGGCGAAACCGTCACGATTTCATTAAAAGTTGTCTACGAGGGCCGCGGGCCGGCGACCTTAAAAAACTGACGGCCGTTCGGAACTCGCCTCCGAACGGCCGTCAGTTCTTTTAAGGTCGGGAGCCTATTTGACGAAGGTGCCCGTCCGGCGCCAGCGCGTGTTGTAGATGAAGTCGGAAATGTAGTTGAAGGGCGGGTCGCGGTGCTGCGCGGCGCGCTCTCGTCGAAAGACCAGTAGACGAACATCGCGCGGCCGATGATGGCGCTGCGCGGGACGTAGCCCCAGAAGCGGCTGTCCTGACTGTTGTCGCGGTTGTCGCCCATCGCGAAGTAATGCCCCTCGGGCACGTCGAACACCTCGCCCTCAACCTGCCGGCGGGTGGGCGTGTGCTGCTGCGGCTCGACGTAGACGCCGTACTCGGCGTCGGCCGGCGCGGCGCGGCGGCGGCTCGATGATCGTCAGCGGCGCGCCGTTCTCGTCCTCGGGCGTCTCCAGGTCGTTCGGCGGCGGGTTGTGCGCCGGGATGATGTGCTCTTCGAGCGGCTGGCCGTTGATGAAGACCTGCGTGTCGCGCACCTCGACGCGGTCGCCGGGCAAGCCGATGACGCGCTTGACGTAGTTCGTCTTGTAAGGGAGGTTGTTCGGCGCCGTGTCGTCGATGCCGCTGTCGCGGAAGCGCTCTTCGCCCTGATACTTGCCGGGGTACTTGAAGACGATGATGTCGCCGCGTCGTATCTCGCGCTGCGGCAGGAACGGCAGCACCGGCCCGGGCGCGAAGATGAACTTGTTGACGAGCAGGTGGTCGCCGATGTTGATCGTGTTCTGCATCGAGCCCGTCGGCACCTTCACCGCCTGCACGACGAACGTCATGCCGAAGAGCGCCATCACGGCCGTTACGACCAGAGACTCGAAATACTCGCGCAGGACGCTGTGCGGCGGCCCCGGTCTCCTCTGCGCCTCCGGCTCAACGCCCGCGCCGTCGGCGCCGCCGTCCCGCCCCGACGCGCGCGCACGCAGGCGCTCGCCCTCCGCCTCCGCGGGCGGCTCGGCCACCCCCGCTCCCATCGGCTCCTTACTCATATCGCTTCATCCTAGAGAACCGCTCCGACAATGGTCAAGCGGAACGGTTTTCTTCTCGCCGCCCGAAAATATTTTTGTTTCACACACGCAACAGCGTTTCACTCTCGCGGCTTTTGTGCTACAATCATTCCCATGAAGACGACGGAGAAAAAGCGGGGCGGGAAGGTCGAGGAGTTCACGCCGGCCGAGCAGCGTTCGGCGCGCGCCGCGCGCGTCAAGGTCTTCGAGGCCGAGCCCTACGGATGGATCGCGCAGTCGGAATCGGGCGTCGAGCGCGGCTACCACCTCTTCCGCGACCCCGAAACGCGCGCGCTCGCCTGCACCTGCGCCGACTTCATCTTCCGCGGCAACGCCGAGCCCGGCGGCTACGAGTGCAAGCACGTCGCGGCGGTGTTGAAGTTCATCGCGCGGCAGTACCTCAAGTTCGAGTATGACCCGCGGCGCCAGATGTCGCGCGTCGCGTAGATTTTTTTGGAGCCGAAGAGAAGATGAGCAGCAAGACTTTCAAATGTGAAGCCTGCCGCGCGGTGTCCGAGACTTTGCACATGCGCAACTCGGACGGCAAGTTGGTCTGCGCCCGCTGCATCCCGGCGGCGGAGTTGGACGCCTGCCCGGGGCTGCGCGCGCGTCTGGGGCTGAAGCCCTCGGTCGCGCGCGCGCCGCGTCGCAAGGCCGCCTGAAGGCTTCGACTTTTTACCTCACCCCTCAAGCCACGCGGGCGCGAAGCGTCCGGGAAGTAAACTCCCGGACGCTTCGCGCCTTCGTGCTTTTACCTTATGCTCTACGAAATCTATGAGTACTTTCGAGACGAAGGAGCAGGTCTCCGCGGGCGGCGTCGTCTACCGGCAGCGCGGCGGGAGAACGGAGGTGGCTTTAATCTCCGTCGGGGAGCAAGGGCGCTGGCAGTTGCCGAAAGGTCTGGTCGGGCGCGGCGAGACGCCTTCGGAGGCCGCGCTGCGCGAGGTCGCGGAAGAGACGGGGCTCACGTGCGCGGTCGAAGCAGAGCTTGAGCGGGTCGAGTACTGGTACTTCTCGAAGGGCGGCGCGCGGCGCGTGCGCTTTCACAAGTTCGTGCACTTCTACCTGATGCGCTACGTCTCGGGCGACGTGTCGGGGCACGACGACGAGGTGAACGAGGCGCGTTGGGTCTGGGTCGAAGAGGCCGAAGGGATGCTCGCCTTCAAGGGCGAGCGGAAGACTTTGACGGAGGCTCGGGAAATGCTCGCGTCGGGCGCCGCGGGTTGAACTCCCGGGCGCCCGCGGCTGAAAGTCTCAAGGCCGGCCTTCAGTGGATGGTGCGGTTAGTGTTCAAGCGCTGCCAGAGCGATTCCTCGTCCGGGTAGGCGATGCCGTTCTCGCTGCGCATGGCGAAGGCGGTCTGGACGATGAGCTTCAAGTCTCGGAAGACGCCGTCGCAGTCGGCGCAGGTGCTCAGGTGAGTAATCACGAAGAGCTTGTCGGTATCGCCGAGCAGTCCGGCGTCGTAATCGCTGAGCAGTTCGATACTTCTGGCGCAGTCCATTTTCAGGCCGTTCCTTTGGGGTGGAAAGTAGATTCCGGCCTCCCGGGTGGCCCCCGGAAGATTATTTAGATGCTGCTTGCTCCCGAATTAATTGCCTCAGCTTGAGCCTCGCCTTATGTAATTGCGATTTCGACGTGCCCTCGGCGATCCCGAGCATGTTGGAAATCTCGTAGTGCTCGTAGCCCTCCACGTCGTGGAGGACGAAGACCGTGCGGTAGCCGGGCGGGAGTTGCTGGAGCGCCTTCTCCAGCGAGATGCGGTCGATGACGGGCATGGCGCCCGGGTTCTCGGTCCCCTTGACGATCTGGATGGGCGTCTCGCCCTCGTCGGTGAGGAGTTCCGAGCGCGTGCTCTTCTTGCGGAAGTGCATCAGCACCTGGTTGACCGTCATGCGGTGGAGCCAGGTGGTGAAGGCCGACTCGCCGCGGAACATGCCTATCTTGTTGTAGAGTTGGAGGAAAACGTCCTGCGTCATGTCCTCGGCCTCGGTCGGGTTCCCCATCATGCGCAGCGTGAGCGCGTAGACGCGCCGGTAGTGGCGCCGGTACAGCTCCTCGAACGCCTTCCCGTCGCCCCCCGCGGCCTTCTTCGCCAACTCAAAATCGGACTCCTGCGGTTTGTTTACCTCTGCTACAGTCACTTCTTTAGTCTTTCCTTTTAAAATTTCTTCGATTATCCACCAAATCTTCGCAAATGGAAAACGGCCGCGTCGAGAGTCTGTGGCGTCACGGCGCCAGAGTGTCCCAGCGCCCGAGCGCGCGGAGCTTCTTGTAGCGGCGCGCGAGCCGCTCGGCCTGAGGGAGCGCGGAGGTCTGCCGCAGGCTCTCCCACAGCGCCGCGTCGAGCAGGCGCGCGGCCTCGTCATGGTCGTTCTGCGCGCCGCCCGCGGGCTCGGGGATGACCAGATCGACGATGCCGGCTTTGTGGAGTTCCGGCGCGGTCAGGCGCAAAAACTCGGCCGCGCGCGGCGCCTGCGCGCTGTCCTTAAACAGAATCGCGGCGCAGCCCTCCGGCGTGATGACGGAGTAGACGGCGTTCTCAAGCATCAATATCTGGTCGGCCACGCCGATGGCGAGCGCCCCGCCCGAGCCGCCCTCGCCGATGACGACGCCGACCACGGGCACCTTCAGCCGCGACATCTCGAAGAGGTTGCGGGCGATGGCCTCGGCCTGCCCGCGCTCCTCGGCGTCGATGCCGGGGTAGGCGCCCTGCGTGTCGATGAAGGTGACGATGGGGCGGCCGAACTTGTCTGCGAGCTGCATCAGCCGCAGCGCCTTGCGGTAACCCTCGGGCTTGGT
Source organism: uncultured Acidobacteriota bacterium (assembly GCA_963726735.1). Classification (GTDB taxonomy): domain Bacteria; phylum Acidobacteriota; class Blastocatellia; order Pyrinomonadales; family Pyrinomonadaceae; genus QHXN01. Next base: position 1,811,711 of record CAVSDM010000007.1, on the reverse strand, counting down.
CATGCCGAAGTTACGGTAGCGCCGCTGCTTGGCGTCTCTACCTTTTTGCTGGCCGACGACGGCGACGGGCACGCCGCGGTAGCGCGCGAAGCCGCAGACGATGGCCGGGTCGTCGGCGTAGCGCCGGTCGCCCTTGACCTCGACGAACTCCTCGAAGAGGCGCTCGACGAAGTCGAGCGTGTAGGGGCGTTCGAGGTGGCGCGCTAGCTTGACGCGCTCGAACGCCGACATGGAGTCGATCCTGTCTTCCATTCTGCCGAGTTAACCTTTATTGATTGAAACGACCGGGGAAGGATGTACGTTTCTCCCGCGCCCGTCAAGCTCGCCCGCAAAAGGTTAAGAGGCTTGCCCCGCTTCCCTCTCAAGTTGAGGGAGTGAGCAAGCCTCCGTCTGTCGTTCAATTTTGCCGCTTACTGCAAGCTGTCGGTGAACGCCTTGAGCAGGCGCGCGCGCGACGGGTGGCGGAGCTTGCGCAGCGCCTTCGCCTCGATCTGGCGGATGCGTTCGCGCGTCACGTCGAAGTTCTTGCCGACCTCTTCGAGCGTGTGCTCCTCGCCCGCCGGCCCGAGCCCGTAGCGGAGCTTGATGACGACCTCTTCGCGCGGGCTCAGAGTCGCCAGCACGGCGTCCGTCACCTGCCGCAGGTTGGTCGTGACGACCGAGTCGGCCGGGCTCACACGCGACTTGTCCTCGATGAAGTCGCCGAGGTGCGAGTCCTCCTCCTCACCAATCGGCGTCTCAAGCGAGATGGGCTGCTGCGCCAGCTTGAAGACGCTGCGCACCTTCGGCACCGGCATGTCCACCTTCGCCGCGATCTCCTCGGTCGTCGGCTCGCGGCCGAGTTCCTGCACGAGCGCGCGGCTGGTGCGGATGAGCTTGTTGATGGTCTCGATCATGTGGACCGGGATGCGGATCGTGCGCGCCTGGTCCGCAATCGCGCGCGTCACCGCCTGCCGAATCCACCACGTCGCGTAGGTCGAAAACTTGTAGCCGCGCCGCCACTCGAACTTATCCACGGCCTTCATCAGGCCGATGTTGCCTTCCTGAATCAGGTCGAGGAACTGAAGGCCGCGGTTCGTGTACTTCTTCGCGATGGAGACGACGAGGCGAAGGTTAGCCTCGGTCAGCTCGCGCTTGGCCTCCTGCGTCTCGGCCTCGCCGGCGACGATGGTCTGGTACGTGCGCTTGATCTCGACGAAGGAGATGCTGTGATCCTCCTCGATCTTCTTCAGGCGGCGCTTGGCCGCGGAGAGCTGGCGCTTGTACTCCTTCTCGGCGTCGGGCTTGATGCGCTTGTTCTCAAGCTTGTCCGAGAGCTTCTTGATCTCGCGCTCGGCCGAGCGCACCTCTTTGTGCGCGACGGCGATGGCGTCGATCAGGCGCAGCCGCGCCGACTCCTTCAAATTCAGGTTCTTAATCTCCTGCGAGATTTCGAGGCGCGTGCGCGCGACCTTGCGCTTGAGGCGCAGGAGCTTCTTCGTCGGCTTGCCGCGCGTCAGCTTCTGCTCGGCGGCGAGCTTCTCCCACTCCTTCAGGCCCTCGCGGAAGTGCTTGCGGATGTTCTCGACGCCTTCGAGCGTCCACTGCAAGTACTCGTCGGCCTTGTCCTCGGCCTCCGACACGTCGGCCTGGTCGGAGAAGTTGACGATGTCGCGGATGCTCAGGTCGCCCGTCTGCAAGCTCGTCGCCGATGCGGATGAGTTCCTTGACCGCGATGGGCGAGCGCGAGATGGCCTTGTGCGTCTTGATCTGCCCGCGCTCGATGCGCTGCGAGATGGAGACCTCCTGCTCGCGCGTCAAGAGCGGCACGGTGCCCATCTGGCGCAGGTAGACGCGGACGGGGTCGGCCGACTTCTCGTCCTCTCCCGCCGAGAGGTCGAGGTCGTCAACCTCGTCGAGCGTGCCCTCCTCCTCCACGTCGGTCGCCAGCGAGGCGACCTCCGAGATGAGTTCTTCGTCCGACTCGACCGCCCCGATGGTCGCCGCTTCGAGCTTCTGGAGCACATCGTCGATGTCGCGCTCCGAGACGGGGTCGCCCGAGACGACCTCGCCATAGCCCTCGTAGAATTTTTCGCCGCCCGTCTCCAACAGATCCAACCCCTGCTTCTTCATCTTCTCGCTCAAATCGTCGCCCCCCGTTCAGACGCCTTAGCCGCGGAAAGCGTCTCATACGTGGCTTCGGACGTTAATGTTTCTGACCTTACGCCGTCGGCCGCCCCACCCCGCACACAATTAAGTCATTGATGCGAGGGACATTAGATGTTTGACGCTCTTTTCCAGTTGTACTCGCGCCACCGCCCCGGCGGCGAGTTGTTAAAGGGAGGTTCAAACACGGACACGCCCCTGAGATGCAGCAGACAACGCGCCGGTTCGTTTGCGCGGCGCCAAATCCGAAGCTCTAACCGAAGAAATAGCATAATTTACACATATATTCCAGCCCTCGGCGCGGTTTGGCCGTTTTCCCCTGTAAACTAGACGCTTTCGCCGGCCGGCGGTTCCACGAACCACCCGTCCGGAGGCTGAAAAGCATTTTGAGCCCCGAAGTTGCGCCTCGGAAGCGGAAAATTGCGCCTCCGAGGCTCGACGTTCAGCCTCCGAGGCGCAACTTTCAGGTAAAAAGGCAGAAAATTGAATCGTAGCGGCGGAACGTCGGAGAAAAAAGCTCGGAGTTTCGACCTCGGAGGCCCGACTTTCGAGAAAAAAGGTGAAATTGTCCGGCTCGGAGCTTCAACTCTCCTCCTCCGAGCACGAAACTTCTATCCACGAGGACGAAAATTCGGCTTTCAAGCCGGAGGGGCGAACCTCGGGGCGTGAAATCCGCTCAAAAATGGTGTGAGTTTGTGATAAAAGAGGGCCGTTGCTCTTTTTTCGGCGGGACGAGAGTGATTTCCGGGGCGAACATGATTATAGCGGCTCTGCTGGTCTTCTTCTGGGCGGTGGTGCCCGGCCTGATAACGGGCTGGATGCTCAGGGAGCGCGGGCGGAGCTTCCTCCCGGGGCTCCTGCTGGGTGCGGTCTGCGGCCCTCTGGGCATCCTCGGGGTCTTGACCTTTATCTACATCGCCGACCGCAGGCACGCGCGTGGACAGGGGCGCGTGCGCGGCCACGCCGTGCGCGTCTTTTATGACATCCCTGTGGTCGGGCGGCTGCACGTCTCGACCGTCTGGATGCTGGCGGGGGTCGCAACCTTCCTCTGCCTCTGGATGATCGGCGGCATCAGCTACGAAGTCTACAGGGCCGAGCTGAACCACTCTGCCGACCCCGAGCAGGCGCGGCAGACGGCGAACGAGCCTGCGCAGCCGAAGGCGCTCCTCCCGTCCAACACAAATTCCGAGAAGCAGGCGCCGGAGACGCGCGCGCCCGAGCAGTCGCAGGAGAATATTTCCACGCAGGCGCGCTCGGCGCTGCTCGGCAACTTCTCGGGTCAGCCGGGTCAGCCCGCGCCGCAGCCCGCGCCCGCGGGCAACTCCGCGACGAACTGGCAGCCCGCGCCTCCCACGGCCGGCGCCGCCGTACAGCCCGCGCCGGGCGCGCCCGCGGCCGCCGCCGCCACGCCGCCGCCGAACGCGCCGCCCACGCCGCAGCCCGCGAATGCGCCCGCACCTTCGCGCGCCGACGCGGTTGCAGAGGTGACCCGCGACCTCGCGTCGCGCGGTCATAGGGTTCACGCGGCGCTGAGCGGCGACTCGCGGAGCGCGACGCTCTCGCTGACGGGCGCGACGCTGACGCGCGAGGCCGGCAACCAGTTCCTCGGCAACGGCCGCCTGCGCGGCGCGCTCAAGGCCGCGGGCGTCCGCATCGTCGTCGTGATGAACGGCGAGCAGAGCTGGACGTACATGCTCTGACCTCTTTAAGGGTCTGAAATTTCAGCGCTGAAATTTCAGACTGCCGATTTGGTTAAGGCCATGAACCATTTCGTCACCCGTTGACGAGCCCACACCCGGACGCACCCTCTCGACCGAAAGAAAAAGGCCGGAAACCCTTGTCGCCCGCATCCACCCTCGCCGCCGAGCGACGTGGCACGCGGGTTGTTTAGCTTAATGGCGTCTCCTAAACGAGACTGGTTACGGTGCCGATGCGCCGGCAACCACAAAGTCGGGGCCCGGCTGTGAAGGGGAGAGCGCAGCCGGGCCTCAGCTTTTTTGCGACCGACGTTGAAGGGTTTGGGTTTTCGCGCGAGTGGGTGATAATGCCTTTTATGACCGCTGAACTGCCTCAGACGAACGAGACCGGCCAGACCGTTCTGGTCGTCGATGACATGAGCGACAACCTCATCCTCATCAGCCTCTCGCTCCAGGACTTCGGCTACCGCGTCGTCACGGCGACGAACGGCGCCGACGCGCTCAACGTGGCGAAGCTGGCGCACCCCGACCTGATTCTGATGGACATCGCCATGCCGCAGCAGGACGGGCTCGCCGCCACGCGCCGCATCCGCGAGGAGTCGGAGCTACAGGACGTGCCCGTCGTCGCGCTGACGGCCTTCGACACCGACGGCTTCCGCCAGGCGGCCTTCGACGCGGGCTTCAACGGCTACCTGACCAAGCCCATCGACTTCGACCGCCTGCGCAACCTCATCGTCAAGCTGCTCGCGCGGGACAGGGGCAACACCTCGCGCCTCTGAGCGCGTCCGCCGTCAACCGCGCCGCACGCACGCCTCACCGAGACGCCTTCGACGCCCGCAGACCGAGCCGCTTTGACTTTCTAACCAGGAGAGTTGACATGAACAGAAGGCACATCCTTTTGACCGTCGCCCTGTCGCTCGCCGCCGGCCTCGCGGGGCACGCCCTCTACGGCTCGCTCGTCTCGCCGCCCGCGGCGCGCGCGGCGGCCGAGCCGCGGCGCGCCTCCGAGTGGGAGTATTGCGCCATCGTCAAGGCGCAGGGGCCGCCGACGCCGAGGCTCTTCTTCTGGATCACGTACTTCAGGGACGAGGGGATGAGGGTCGAGACGGTCGAGGCGACCCTCGGCGGTAACTCTTACGGGAAGGCCATCGCGAAGCTCGGCGCGGACGGCTGGGAGATGGTCGGCGAGGGGCCGCTCGACATCCGCCCCGACCCGCGCCCCGGCGCCTCCGTCAACGCTCCCATCGCCCTCTTCTTCAAACGGCGGAAGGAATGAGAAAGGCAAGGGCTTGACGGCCGACCGTGAGCGAAGGCGCAGGTCTGGCATAAAGAAGGAGGGATGACGAAAGGCAGCGTGCCCTTCGTCATCCCTCTCGCGTTCGGCCGACGCCCTCCCTCACGGTCGGGCTTGGGGCCTTACTTCTTGTCGCCGCCCTGGCCCTCGGCCCCCTTGAGTTGCTCCTCGGCGGCCTCGGCCTTCTCGTCAATCTGTTCGACGCCGCCCTTGACCGCGCCGATCAGCGCGCCCACGCCCGCGCCGACGAGGATGTCGCCCGCAATCTCCCTGGCCTGACTAAGGATCGACTTCGAGCCGCCCTTCTTCGAGCCGCCTTTCTTAGCCCCGCCCTTCTTAGACGCGCCTTTCTTAGCGCCGCCGCCCTTTTTAGCCGCGCCCTTCTTGGCCGCGCCTTTGGACGCGCCGCCCTTCTTGGTTGCGCCCTTCTTGGCCGCGCCCTGCTTCGCGCCGCCCTTCGACGCCGACTTCTTGGCCGCGCCGCCGCCCTTCTTCGCGCCGCCGCCGGCCGACTTCTTACCGGCCGACTTCTTCGCGCCGCCCTTCTTCGCGCCGCCCTTCTTCGTGGTCTTCTCGTCGTCCTTCTTTGACGACTTCTTCGAGGACTTCTTGGAAGCCATTCCCTTTTCTCCTTCTTTCCCTTGATCTCTGTACAGCTTCACATCTTGTAGCAAATGGCGCGGCCGCTGTCATCAACTTTTCACTCGCGCCCGACGCAAAAATCCGCGCGAGCGTACGGTCGCGTATGTTAACGCGTGGCAGAGAAACTTGTTGACTCGCCGCGCGGCGGCGTCAAGAATGTGGCACCGACGAGCGACGGCCTTCCCTTCTCCGGCGCGGCGCGACACCTTCCTTTCAACCGACGGGGCAGAGTGAGCGACAGAGAGTTCCACTACCGCTGGGAGTACGACCTGCGCGCGAGCCCGCAGGCGCTCTGGCCGCTCGTCTCCGACACGAACCGCTTCAACCGCGACGCCGGCCTGCCCGACGTTTCCGCGCGAGCGTCGTCAGAAGCTCAGGGACAGCGTCGGCCGCCGACGCCTCAGACTCAAGAAGCTCGGCCTCGGCGTCGAGTGGGAGGAGGAGCCGTTCGAGTGGGTGCGCCCCTTCCGCTTCGGCGTGGCGCGGCGCTACCGTTCGGGGCCGGTCGCGGAGATGCGCGTCGCCGCCGAACTCTCCGAGCGCGAGGGCGGCGGCACGCACCTCGTCTACGACGTGTGGGCCCGGCCGCGCGGCGTGCTCGGCCGTGCGTTCATCCCCCTACAGGTCGGCCGCGTCAGCCGCGCGCAGGTTCGCGGGCGTCTTCCGCCGCTACGACCAGCTCGCCCTCGACGAGCAGGCGCAAAGCGTCGTTGAGGGCCGCGCGCGTCAGACTCGGCGCGAGCGCGACGCGCGCTGCTCGACGCGCTGCGCGACAAGCTCGTCGGCGACGGCGCCGACCCGCGGCTCGCCGCGCGACTCTGCGAGACGGTCGAGTGGGCCGACGAACTGACGCTCGCGCGCCTGCGCCCTTACGCGCTCGCCGACGCGTGGGGCACGGCGCGGCGCGAGGCGCTCGAACTCTGTCTGAAGGCGACGCGCGCGGGGCTGCTCGACCTGCGCTGGGAGCTGCTCTGCCCCCTCTGCCGCGGCGCGCAGCAGTCGGCCGAGACGCTGCGCGACGTGCGCGCGGAGCAGCACTGCGACTCCTGCCAGATAGACTTCACCGTCGCCTTCGACCGCTCGGTCGAGGTCGTCTTCCGGCCCAACGCCTCGGTCCGCCGCGTCGAGGCGCGCGACTTCTGCGTCGGCGGCCCGCAGGTCACGCCGCACGTCGTCGTCCAGCAGCTCGTCCCGGCGGGCGAGACGCGCGTCGTCACCCCGCTCCTCGAAGAGGGGCGCCACCGCCTCCGCACCGATGCGAACGACGAAGCGCGCACGCTCCTCGTCTCCACGTCCGGCCCGTCAGGAGCTGACGCTTCGCGCCGACGACGTGCGTCGAAGAAGAGTTGACGGCCGCGCCGCACACGTCCATCCGAGCTCGTCAACGACACCGGCGGCGAACGGCTCTTCCGCATCGAGCGCGAGGCGTGGGGCGGGCAGGCGGCGACCGCCGCAGAGGTCACGGCGCTCCAACTCTTCCGCGACCTCTTCGCCGCGGAGGCGCTGCGCCCCGGCGACCAGATCAGCGTCGGCCAGATGGCCATCCTCTTCACAGACCTGCGCAACTCGACCCGCCTCTACCGCGAGATCGGCGACGCCGTGGCCTTCGGCGCCGTGATGAGCCACTTCGACGTGCTGCGCGAAGAGATCGCGCGCGAGGGCGGCTCCATCGTGAAGACGCTGGGCGACGCCATCATGGCCGTCTTCCCGCGTCCGGCGCCCGCGCTGCGCGCCATCATGCGCGCGCAAGGCAGGCTCGCCGCGCCGCCCGAGGGCGTGCGCCCGCTCACGGTCAAGGCGGGTCTGCACGCGGGCCCCTGCATCGCCGTCACGCTCAACGAGCGGCTCGACTACTTCGGCTCGAACGTCAACATCGCCGCGCGGCTCGAACCGCTCTCGACCGGAGAGGACTGCGTCATCACCGGCGACGTGCGGCGCGACCCCGAGGTCCTGGAGTGCTCTCAGACCCCGCGAGCGGCCTCGCGGCCGAGCCGTCCGAAGCCATGCTCAAGGGCTTCGACAACGAAAGCTTTGAACTCTGGCGCGTGAAGCGGACCGCAAGCCCGGCCGTGAGGGAGGGCATTTAGCCTGTCCTCAACCCGACCGTTAGAGGTTATATGACGACCTCGACAACTGCCCTCGCCCAACTCTCAACCACGCGCCCGCGCCGCGGCCGGCGCTGGATTAAGTACAGCGCGGTTTTCATCATCGTATTGCTTATCTGGGCGGCCTTCGACCTCTACGCGCCGCACGTCGATGCGCGAGTTCGACGCCGCCGAGACCAAAGCCGACCGGGGCGGCGTGACCGAAGAGGACTGGCGCAGGATAGACGAGTTGCTCCACCGTTCGTGGCGCTCGCTCCACGCGGCCGTCAATCACTGAAAGCAAAACAGGTCAGGGCCGCCCGCGATAACGGGCGGCCCTGACTCCTACCTTAAACTCTCTCATCTCTTTAATACGGCGGGCGGCGCGGCGGGGGCGGCGGGCCTCCGCCGGGAGGCGGCGGGGGCGGGCCGCCGTGGGGCGGAGGCGGATGTCCGCCGTAGGGCGGCGGCCCCGCCTGCTGCCTGCGTCTTTCGTCCTCTGCGCGACGCGCGGCCTCTTCGGATTCGGCCGGCGAGGCGTCCGACGGCGCAGGGGTCGGGTTGACGACGATGACGATGGGGGCCTTGTTCTCAGTCTGCGCGGCGGGCGTCGGGCTGCTAGTCGCGCCCCCGTTGCTCGCGCCCGAATCGGTCTGAGTTTCGGAAGCGTCCGTCGAGTTCGCAGGGGCCGGGGTCGGCGCGCTCTTTGCGGTTGAGGGTGTGCTGGAACTCTCTTCACGGTCGTCCGACTGTTGCTCGCCGGCCGCGTCGCCCCGTGTGTCCGCGTCGGACTCGTCAGCCTGCGTCGCAGAGACAGGGGCGGGCGTGACGACCGGGTCTTTCGCGCTCAACAGAGGGAACGCGACGGCCGCACAGACGGCCACGACGGCGGCGGCGACGAGCAGTTTCGCCGTCGCGCCGAACGAACGCCGCTCCGGCTCCGCGTCGAAGTGCGCGGGGACGTAGGTCGAGGGGGAGTGGCGCGCGCCGATTCGCACGGCGTCGAGCGTCGTCTCGCCGAAGTAGTAGGACTGGCCCGAGACAGAGGCCGAGGTCGGGGAATCGACGACGGTCACGTCGTCGCTCGCGGCCTGTCGCAGCAGTTCGCGCATCTCGGCGGCCGTCTTCGGGCGGAGCGCGGCCTTCTGCGCCATCGCGCGTCGGATGACCCGACTGACCGCGACGGGGATGTGCGGGTGTACGACGTGCGCCGGGCGCAGCGGGTCGGCCTCGTTGTTGACGACGGCCGCGGCGCGCGTCAGCGCGTCAACCGGGGCTTGGCCCGTCAGCAGGTGGTAGAGCGTCGCGCCCAGAGAGTAGATGTCGCTGCAAACGTCCGTGCCCGTCCCCTGCACCTGTTCGAGCGGCGCGTACGTCGGCGAGTAGCCGAGGACGCTGCCCGTCGCGGTCGCGCTCGCGCGCGTCGGATTGCCCTTCGCCAGCCCGAAGTCGAGCAGGACCATCCGGCCGCGCTCCGTCCGCTTGATGTTCTGCGGCTTGATGTCGCGGTGGACGACCGGCGGCTCCTGCGCGTGCAGGTATTCGAGCGCGTCGAGCAGCTCGTCGGCCCACGCGAGCACGTCCGTCAAGGGGAACCACCCGCCGCGCGCCTTCAGCAGCTCGCCGAGGTCTGCGCCCTCGATGTACTCCATGACGAGGAACTGCCCCTCGTCCTCCACGAAGTGGTCGCTGACGCGCGGCAGCGCCTGGTGGCGCAGGTGGTTGAGCAGGACGGCCTCGCGCTCGAAGGCTTTGCGCAGCGAAGGGTCGTCGAAGAAGAAGGTCTGTTTGATGGCGACCGTGCTGTTGAAGCGCTCGTCGGTGGCGACGTAGACCGCGCCCATGCCGCCGCTCCCGATTTGCCGGGTCACGCGGTAGCGGTTCTGAAGCAGGGTGCCGGGTTCGATCATGGCGTGAATTGCGAGACTCCTTCCGTGGCGGCGGGCGGTGCTTTTGAGCGGGGCGTGAGGGCTGGATTTAAAAGCCGCGGGGCCATGTCAGAAGACGGCCCGCACTTCCACCTTAGCGGATTGGCGCGCGTTTAATCAACACTTATTTTGAGGCTCAGCCGGCGCGCTCGTTGATCCAGACGGGCCGGGCGTTGCAGCCGGAGCCGTCGCTGCGCCAGCGCGGGCAGGACCAGAAGTAGCTGCCGGCGGAGGTGGGGCCGCGCTTGAGCATCGGCGTGTTGCAGAGCGGGCAGGGCGGCCCCGTTTCGGGCGCGGGGCGCGGCTCTTCGAGCGCGCCCTTCTCGTCGAACCAGCGCGCGCCGCGGCATTCGGGGAAGCGGACGCAGGAGAGAAACGCGTGCTTGCCCTTCTCCTTCGGCAGGCGCAGGCGCATCGCGCCGCCGCAGGTCTGGCAGGGAGTCGTCGGACGAGGGCCTTGCGCTGCTTCGCGTTCTTCGGCGCGTCGCTCAGGTAAGCCGCACGCCTCGCGGCCCGAGGAGCACGCGAGGAACTTCCCCGAAGCGCCCTCGCGCTCGACTAAGAAACCCGGCGCGCTCTTCCTTCTTACACTTCGGGCAGTCGAGCGCGCCTTCGGGGCGCGGCAACTGTCGCGCGCGGCGCGCCGGAGCCGGCGGCGGGGCGCTCGACCTCGGAGCCGGCGATCTGCCGCGACCAGCTCCGAGACCATCGCGCGCACCTCGACCATGAACGAGTCCAGCTCGTACTCGCGCCGCGCCATGCGCGAGAGCTTCTGCTCCCAGCGCCCCGTCAGCTCGGCCGACTTCAGCAGCGGCGAGGGCAGCATCTTGATGAGGGCCGCGCCCTTCGCCGTCGCGACGAGCGACTTCTTCTCGCGCGTGACGTACTCGCGCTTCAACAAGCGTCTCGATGATGGAGGCGCGCGTCGCCGGAGTCCCGAGGCCCGCCTCCTTCATCGCGAGGCGCAGCTCCTCGTCCTCGACCTTCTTGCCCGCCGTCTCCATCGCGCCGAGCAGGCTCGACTCCGAGTAGCGCGGCGGCGCCTTCGTCTGCTTCGCCTGCGCCTCCGCGTTCAAGACCTCGGCCGGGTCTTTCGCCTTGAGGGCGGGCAGCTCGCCCGACTCCTCTTCATCATCCTCGCCCGGCTTCTTCGCCCCCTCCTCCGGAGACTTCGCGCCGCTTCGGCCCGGCGGCTCGACCTCGCGCCAGCCGGCCTTGAGCACGACCGTGCCGCGCGTGATGAAGCGCTCGCCCTCGGCCTCGGTCACGACGGTCGTGCGCTCAAGCTCCGCGTCCGGGTAGAAGGCCGCGAGGAAGCGGCGCGCGACGAGGTCATAAATCCGCTTCTCGTCGGGCGAGAGCGCGTCCGGTTTGATCTGCTGCTTGGTGGGGATGACGGCGTGGTGGTCTGTGACCTTCTTGTCGTCAACGTGGCGGCTCGTCAGTTTGGGCTTGCCCCCCGCGAGAATCTTCTCGATGAAGGGGACGTAAGGGCCGACCGACGCGGCGCGGACGTGCGCCTCGATCTCTTCGGCCACGGCCTTCGAGAGGTGGCGCGAGGAGGTGCGCGGGTAGGTGAGAAACTTCTTCTCGTAGAGCGTCTGCGCCAGCTCCAAGAGTCTTCGTCGCCGTGAAGGCGTAGCGGACGTTGGCCGCGCGCTGCAAAGAGGTCAGGTCGTGCAGCAGCGGCGGCTTCTCGCGCGCGGCCTTCTTCTCGACCTGCTTGACCTCGCCGTGCTTCCCCTGAACCTTGCGGGCGACGGCCTCGGCGTCTTCCTTCTTGTCGAAGCGGCTCCCGTCTTTGCCGAACCAGCGTCCGCGGTACTCGCCGCCGGGCGCGCGAAAGTCCGCGACGACCTCGAAGTAGTCGGTGGGGACGAACTCTGCGATCTCTTTGTCGCGCTCGACGATGAGGGCGAGCGTCGGCGTCTGGACGCGGCCGAGCGAGAAGACGCCCTCGTGGCCGGCGCGGCGGGCGCGCACCGTCTGCGCGCGCGTCGCGTTGATGCCGACGAGCCAGTCGGCGCGCTGCCGCGCGTGCGCCGAGTCGCGCAGGCCCCGGTACTCGCTCGGCCGGCTTCAGGTTCCGGAAGCCCTCGAGGATGGCGTCGCGCGTGAGCGACGAAATCCACAGACGCTCGACCGGCTTGCGGCAGCCCGCCAGTGTCGTAGACGAGGTCGAAGATCAGCTCGCCCTCGCGCCCCGCGTCGGCCGCGTTGACGATTGTCGTCACGTCCCCGCGCCCGAGCAGCGCGCGGATGACGTTGAACTGTTCGAGCGTGCGCTCCGACGGGTGATACTTGAACTCCGCGGGGAGGATGGGCAGGTCTTCCACACGCCAGCGCTCGAACCGCGGGTCGTAAGCCTGCGGGTCGTCCAGCTCGACCAGGTGCCCGACGCACCACGTCACGATGTCGGACTCGCCCGAGATGAAGCCCTCGCCCCGCCGCGTCGCGCCCAGCGCCGCGGCCACGTCCCGCCCCATCGAAGGCTTCTCTGTGACGACGAGTCTCATGTTAGAGAAATGATGAATGATGAATGATGAATGATGAATTGAACGGAGTTCTTAATTCATCATTCCGCCTTCATCATTCAATAGTCCTCGCTGTTCGTGTAGTGGACCTGCAAGTCCTTCTCGCCGTTGATGAGCCAGCGGCCGCCGGCGCGGATGAGTGTGAGCTGCTGGCGGACGGAGCCGGTGGAGTTCTTGTCGGGAGAGTCGAAGTCCCACGTCTTGTCGAAGACGGCGGTGGCGCGCAGGCCCGTCGGGTCGGGCGTGATCTCGACGTGATCGATGACAACGTCCATCTTGTCGTAGCGGGTGAAGGCGTTGTTGCGGTCGGTGCGCACCTGAAGGGCGCCGACGTTCTGCCGCTTGTAGTACGTTTCAAGCATGTCGGCGTAGTAGCTTCATATGCTCGTCGAGCTTACGCTCCTTGGTGGACTCGGCCCAGTCCGTCGAGCGTGTCGTTGACATCCTTCCTGACGCGGTCGGCGTCGGCGCGGGGCGGCGCGCCGTTGTTATCCTCGAACGCCTTGAGGAGATCGGCGTTGGCGCGGTCGTAGGTCGTGAGCTTCCCGTCGTCGTAGTCGGTGCGCGGCTTGTACCAGGCGCGCGTCTGGAAGTAGGCGCGGAGGTCGTTGTCAGAGAAGGCGCGGCCGTGGCGCGCGTAGACGGTGTTGCGCAGACGACCCAGGTAAGCGGGCGGCACCCCCGAGAGGTCAGCGGGCGAGAGCAGAGAGCCGCCGATAATCTTCACCTCGGCGACCTGCACCGCTTCGGGGAGGGGCGTGGGCGTCGGGCGTCGGGGTCGCGTTCGCGTTGCCGCGCACGGGCGTCGGGGTCGGGCGCGCGTTGACGTTGGCCGTCGCGCCCCTCTCGCGCTGCATGTAGAGAAAGCCGCCCACCGCCGCCAGCGCGCCCAGACCGACGAGCAGCACGAAGAGCAGGCCGAAGACGTAACCCTTGCGCGACGGCCGCGGCGGCGCGGGCGGCGGCGGAAGGGGTTGCGCGGGCGGACGTTGTTGTAGGTGTGAGGCGGACGGCCGCGGCGCGGGCGCCGGGCGCGGTTGAGCCGTCGAAGGGTCGTTAACGACCGTCACCTCGTCCTGCTCGGAGGCGGGCGTCGTCGAGACCGCCCTTTGACTCGGCCGCGGCGGGTTCGTGGGCGTGACGGGCACGGGGTGCGCCGTCGCGGGGAAGAACGGTTCGGCCGAAGGCATCGTGCCGGCCGCCGACGCGGCGGTCGGCTCGGCCGGAGCGGAAGTGAGCGCCGACTGTATCTCGCGCGAGAACTCGGAGGCGTCGCGCGGCCGCGCGGCCGGCTCTTTCGAGAGCGCGCGCAGGACCGCGGCGCGCAGGGCCGCCGGGAGGGGCAGGTCTGCGGGCAGCGGCGGCGGCGGTTCGCCGACGTGCTTGAAGATGAGGCTCGTGATGTTCGAGGCGGTGAAGGGCGGCGCCCCGGCCAGCATCTCGTGGAGCATCGCGCCGAGCTAGTAAACGTCGGCGCGCGAATCCAGAGGCTCGCCCTTACACTGTTCGGGCGACATGTAGAAGAGCGTGCCGACCATCATGCCCGCCTCGGTCAGCGTCGAGCCCTCGGCCGCGAGGTCGCGCAGTTTGGCGATGCCGAAGTCCACGACCTTGACGCTCTCGACGGGGCGGTCTTCGTCGGCGGGCGTGACGATGATGTTGTCGGGCTTGATGTCGCGGTGGACGATGCCCGCGCCGGTGCGCCGCGCCGACGCCCGCGCACACGTCGCGCATCAGCGAGACGGCGCGCGCCGGTTCGAGCCGCCCGTCGCGCCTGAGGATGTCGCGCAACGATTCGCCGCGCACCAGCTCCATGACGATGTAGGCGAACCCGTCGGGGCCGCGCGCCTCGCCGTAGTCGTGGATGGTGACGACGTTCGAGTGGTGGAGCTGCGCGGCGGCGCGCGCCTCGCGGCGGAAACGCTCGACCAGCTTCTCGTCGTTGGTGAGGCGCGAGTGTAAGACCTTGAGGGCCACCTCGTCGCCGATGTGGACGCGGCGCGCGCGGTAGACCGTCCCCATCCCGCCCGACCCGAGCGGCGCGAGAATCTCGTACTTCCCGTCGAGCACGCGCCCCACGAGCGAGTCGCCCGCCTCGGACGCTTCGCCCTTCGGCGCGCCGCCGCCGGTCTCGACCGTCGAGAGGGACGCGGCCGCCTCGTCGCCCGGCATGGCGACGGTGCGCGCCCCGCACCGCGTGCAGAACTGCGACCCCTCGCGTAAAGACTGTTGACAGTTCGGACAGTTCATAAAGCTGGTGATGGAGTGATGAGTGATGAATGAGAAGGCGAGGCCCTTTCTTATCACTTCATCACTCATCACTTCACCACTTCTGCGTTTTCTTGTCCCGTCACGCGGGACTCAGGTTGGCCTTATCAACCCTCGACGGCGTCGAGCACGCTCGTCGCCTTCTTCTCGTAGGCCGCGATGGCGGCCGCGTTCTGGCGCTCGACCTCCGTGAGCGCGGCGTCCGTGTACCTCGGGTTGGGCTTGTACCAGGGGAAGCTCTTGAAATAGCCCTGGAGCCAACGGTCTTTGAAGACCTTGCCGTGGCGCGCGTAAATCTCGTTGCGGAGCTTGCGCGCGTCTTCGAGGAACATGCCCTCGAAGAGTACTTCCGTGACCCGCGTCGTGCTCAAGGACTCCTTGAGCTTGTTCTCGTAGGCGACGATGGTCTCGATGTTCTTCTGCTCGGTCGCGGAGAGCGCGGGCTCCTTGTTGTCCTCGCGCGCCTCGTACCACGGCTGGCTCCAGAAGTATTGCGCGAGCCATTCGGTGCGGAACTGGCGGCCGCGCCGCGCGTAGATTTCGTTGCGCAGCAGGCGCAGCTCGTGGAGGCTCAGGCCCTTGAGCATCGCCTCGGTGACGAGCCGGTTCTCGAAGTGCTCCATGTCGCCGGGCGAGATGGCGGCGCGGCGCTGCTTGCGCTGCGCGTCGTCGATGGCGGCGAGGTTCTTGCGCTCGACGGCCGTGAGCTGGCGCGCGTCGTAGCCGGGGTCGGCCTTGTACCAGTAGCGCTCCTCGAAGTAGTTCTGGAGCCACGGGTCGTCCTCGAAGCGCTTGCCGCGGACGGCCTCGACCTCGGCGCGCAGGACCTGCCACTCGCCGGCCGAGTGCGTGC
The DNA here is from genome assembly GCA_963726735.1 of uncultured Acidobacteriota bacterium. GTDB lineage: Bacteria > Acidobacteriota > Blastocatellia > Pyrinomonadales > Pyrinomonadaceae > QHXN01. The sequence continues at coordinate 1,796,266 of CAVSDM010000007.1, read as the reverse complement.
CGAGCTTCTCCTCGGTCATCTCCTTCGTCTGCCACCAGCGCAGATCGCCCGGCTCGATCTACGTCGTGCTGCGCGGCCTCCAGCTCGCGGATCAGGTCGAGGTTGTCGCGCTCGGTCGCGTTGAGCATCGAGTTGCTGAAGTCGGGGTTCGGCTTGTACCAGGCCTGCTCCTTCAGGTAGCTCTGGATGTCGCGGTCTTTGAAGATGCGGCCGTGGCGTCCGAAGACGACGCCGCGCAGCAGCTTCAGGCTCCAGAGGTCTATGTCCTTCAACTGCTCGCGCGTCACCTTCTGCTTCGCGTAGTCGAGGGCTTCGAGCTTCTTGAAGGCGTCGTCCTGCGCCGGGGCGACGCGGCCGCCACGAGCAGCACGAGGGCGAGCCGCGGCCGCCGTCCGTCTGAGTCTGTCAGGGATTCTCTTCATATAGGGGGAACGCTCCTTCTTGTGCGTCCTGCTCTGAACGTTTACGAAGTGCTACTTGCGCTTGCGAGGTGAAACGACCCTTTCGGGGGCGACGAAGCGCGCGACGCCGTCGGCAATCGCCTCGGCCATGCGCCGCTGCCCCTCCTCGGCCTTGATGAACTCGGCGTCGGCCGGGTCCGAGAGCACGACCATCTCGATGGTGACGACCGGCACCTCCGAGAAGATCGAGCCGGTCAGTGCGCCGCCCTGCTCGCGCCCGACCTTCGTCTGGTAGTCGGTGCGCACGCCGTTGTCGTTGAGCGCGCCCTTCAAGCCTTCGGCCAGTCCGGCGTGGATGGCCTCGGCCGCGCGGCGGCTCCCCTCTATCACGTCGCGCGCGGGGCCGGTCGTTCCGTCCTTAGCCTTGCCGGGTCGGTCGGGGTAGTAGACGGCGAAGCCGCGCTCGGCGCTCGCGTCGCAGTGGAGGCGGATCATCAGGGCGGCGCGGGCGCGGTTGGCGATGAGCGCGCGGTCCTTGTTCCTGACCAACTCCTCCTCCGAAGACTTCGTCAGCACGACCTCGTAGCCGCGCGCCTCCAAAGCCGCGCGCAGCCTCGTGGCGACGACCCAATCGACGTGCGCCTCGCTCGTCCCGTTCTGCACGTTCCGGCCGCTGGCGACCTCGGACGGGTGGCCGGGGTCGATGCAGACGACGGTGCGGACTGATTCGGGGCCGCCCGCCTCCGACGGCTCGGGCGTCTTCGCGACCTTCGACGCGGGTTTCGGCGGCGCTGATTGTTCTTTTACTACCCTTCCTGACCTGCGCCGCGGCGAAGCCGAGCAGGAGCGCGAACAGGAGGGCGAGCGTGGCGAGGAGTCTCATCCGGATTAAAACTGACTGGCGCTGTTCACGGGCGTGAATTGATGATAAAAAAGCGTTCGAGTTACAGCGCCCACGGGCGCCGCGCGGGTGCGGCCGCCAACGGCGCCCGGGCATTATTCGACTCGGCCGGACACGTTGTCAAACCACACCTCCTTCGGACGCCGCGCGCGCGCCGCTCTCGACCGTGCATGACCGCGAGAACCCTCGACCGACTCAACATCCGACGCCGCCCCGCAGGGCTGCCGCTGATGCGGCAGTGGTGGGGCAAGCTCCTCTTCATGCACTGGCCGGTGCCGGTGAGCGCGCTCCGGCCGCTCGTCCCGCCGCAGCTCTCCATCGACACCTACGAAGGGCAGGCGTGGGTCGGCGTGGTGCCCTTCCGCATGTGGGGCGTGCGCGCCTCGTTCGCGCCGCCGATGCCGGGGCTGCACGAGTTTCTCGAACTGAACGTACGAACTTACGTCCACCACCGGGGCGTGCCCGGCGTCTGGTTCCACTCGCTCGACATCGACAGCGCGGTGGCGACGTGGGGCGCGCGCCGCTTCTTCTACCTGCCCTACCACCTCGCCGAGCTGAGCCTGCGCCAGCAGGGGAGGCGCATCGACTACTCGTCCTCCCGCATTCAGAAGGACTCGCCGCCGGCCGCCTTCCGCACGAGCTGGACAATCGGCGAGGGCCTGCCGGCGGCCGAGCCCGACTCGCTCGAATTCTTCCTCACGGAGCGCTACTGCCTCTACTCGGTCGCCGACGAACAGCTCTACCGCTGCCGCATCCACCACGCGCCCTGGCCCCTGCGCGCGGCCGAGGTCGGCGACTTCGACTCCTCCATGCTCGAAGCGCTCGGCCTCAACACGCCGCCCGCCGCGCCGCTCCTCCACTACGCCGAGGAGATAAAGGTGGACATCTGGCCGCTCCTCCGCGTCACCGAAGAGACGCGCGACCACGTCTTCGAGCCCGCCGGCGCCTCCGAATCTCTCGGATAAAAGTTCGCCGCGTCAGCGGCGCTTGAGTTTAGCCCGGCCTTTCAAGGCCGTGGACACCGAACGTTAACAACGACGCCGCGTCGCGCGAGCGACGCCTGAACCTTTCCAGCTCGTTCAGGCGTCGCTCGCGCGACGCGGCGTTCGTTTGCTCAATCTCAACCCGGCCTTGAAAGGCCGGGCTACATTCAAGCGCCGCTGACGCGGCATCGAGGCGCGCCCCTTTATTTCAAAGGGTCGCGCGTGCGCGGCGGCGGTGACTTTAACTCTTCGTCGTCGAGGACGGTGCGGAGGCGGCCGTCGAGGAGGTAGAGGCGCTGCGTCTCTGCGAGGTTGAAGGGGCGCGCGCCGCGGCGGCCGAAGACGGCGAGTTGGTTGCCGCTCTCGTCGGCGGCGCGGTCGCGGTCGAGCCCCTTGGAGACGGCGAGCGCCGGCCCCTTCGTGCGGAAGGTCGCGATGAGGCGCGGCTCGGGCGCGGGGCTGAAGCCGCCGTAGGTCGGCATCGTCTCGGGCGAGGTCAGTTGGAGGATGCGCAGGCCGTTCTTCCCGTCGGCGACGTAGGCGAAGAGGCTCGCGTTCGTCATCGCCACCTTGACCTGATGCACGTCGTCGAGCTGCCCTTCGGCGTCGAACTTCATGTGAAGGCGCGGCGCCTCGGGGCGCGTCACGTCCACGATGGCGACGCCCTCGGGGCCGTCGGCGACGTAGGCGTAGGTGCGCGCGACGTACACGTCGTGCGCGTGCTTGAGCGGGACGGTCGCGCCCTCCACGACCTCGCCGCGCGGGAGCGACTTACACGTCGCGGCGACCGGGCCTCTGCACGGCTCGGGCGGCGTGAGCGTCAGGTCGATGACCTTGAGCCCTTCGTCGTCCACGACGAAGCCGTAGCGGAACTGGACGGCGATGGCGTGCGGCTGCCGGAGCGCGGGCGCGCCGATGGCCTTGACGACGCGCGGCTCCAGGGGGTTGTCGAGGTCGATGATGACGAGGCCGCTCGCGGTCGTCACGTAGGCGAACGTGCCGGCGATGGTGATGCTGTTCGCGTCGCTCAGCACGCCGCCGGGGTTGAAGTGGTCTTCCTGTCTGCCTTCGACGGTGAGCGTGGCGCGCTTGCAGATAGTTGTTGAGCGGGTCGCCGTCGAGGAGCGTCGCGGCGTTGACGAGGATCAGGCCCTCCTCGCGGTCAACCACGTAGAGGTACGCGTAGAGCGGGTGTATCGGCTGCTCCTCGTTGACGAGCGGCGCGGGCTTCCCTTCCCGCTCCTTCAGGGGGAGCCTTTGCCACGCGTCCCAAATTCCCTTCGCCTCCGCGGGGCTCACCGAGCGGCCGTCGGCGGTCAGACGCCAGCGCGCGGGGTCAACGCCGAGCGTCGTCGGCGAGGCGACGGCCGTCGCGTACTTCGTGTCCACCCAGAACTTCTGTCCGAAGCGCGAGACGGGCGCGGTCGTGATGCGCTCGGAGAAACCCTTGTGGTCGATCTGCGCCACGTCGTAGACGCGCAGGCCGCCCTCGCCCGCGGCGACGTACGCGTACTCGCCGCGCAACTGCACGCCGAGCACCTCGGGGTTGCCCTTGTGCTCGTAGAAGGTCTTCAGCTTGCGCCCGCTCGCGACGAACTCTTTGAAGTCGTCGGGGTAAGCGACCTCGTGCAGAGTGCTTCCGTAGACGGCCTGCGGCTCTTCGCGCTCGGTGACGGGGACGACTTCGAGCGAGTGCTCCGCGGCGACGTAGACGTAGCGCCCCATGAAGTTGACGAAGTTCGTCCCCTGCATCAGCACCTGCGCCATCCACGCGTTGTTGTCGCCGCGCTTTCGAGACGTGGCAGTCCGCGCAGCCCTTCGTCTCGGTCGTGCGGACGGTGTGCGGAACGTGCGTGGCGAAGGACTGGCCGTTGAAGCCTTCGGCCGAGACGGTCTGCTGCTGCGAGTAGATCCACTCGCGGTTCTGGTTCTGCGAGCTGACGAGCACGGCCGAGCGCGACGCGGCGGGCGCGACGCGGTTCCCCGTCACGGTGCCGTCGCGGCCGAGCATGAACACGTCGTCTCTCAAGACCTGAAAGTTGTAGGTCGTGTAGTTGCGCGAGGTCTCGCCCTCGAAGTGGCGGTTGGGCATCTTCGCGTTGGCGCGCATCGAGAGGTGACAGCCGAAGCAGCTCGTCATCCACGAAGAGTGGCAGGTGTAGCAACTCATCTGGCTGCGTTCTTGTGCGCGAGCTTCGACTCGTCCGCGGGCACGTCGCCCCAGACCTCCTGCCTGTTCTCGTCGATGCGGACGGTCTTGGCGTAGGCCGAGCGCCAGTTGTAGTCGGCCTCGTGCCCCTTGGTCTGCGTCACCGTGTAGGCGGTCTGCTTGACGCGCCACCAGCGCCCCTGCTCGACCGATAGAGTTCTGCACGATGTCGCCCGCGTGGAGGCGGACGGGTCTTGCCCGTCGAGTCGGGCCGGTCGCGGTCACTCGCGATGCGCTCGAAGACGGGGATGGCGACCTGCCGCCCGCCGCTCGTGCGCGTGAAGGGGGTCTTCAAGTCGCGGACGAGGTTGCGCCCCTGTCCGCGTCACGTAGTTGCCGTCCTTCGTGCTCTGGCCTTCGGCGGGGTCTACCAGATTAAACCCCGCGGCGGGGCCGGAGGCGGTGAGCTTCGCCGTCTCTTTGATGGTGCCGTGGCAGTCGATGCAGTCGATCTCGATGGCCGCGCGCGGCTCGTTGTAGAGGACGCCGTTGCCGTGCGCGTCCTGCCGGAAGTGGCAGTCCACGCAGTGCATCCCCTTCTCAAGATGTATGTCCTTCAAATGAACCGGGACGCCCGCGGGCGGAGGCTGAGTCTTGTCGCTTGAGTCGTCGCGGTACGAGACGGCCTGTCTGAGTTTTTCGGGCGTCACTTCGGCCACGCGCTCGTCGTTGGCGTCGAGCATGTGCCCCTCGCGGTCGCGCTTGAAGACGGCGCGGAACATCCAGCCGTGCCCGTGGAAGTCCGCGAACTGCGTGCGCGCCAGCTTCGAGTTGAACTCGGGGCGTCCCCGTCTTCTGTAGGAAGTCCGGGTCGGACCAGTTGCCGCGTACCGACGCGCCTTCGGGGTTGCGGTCTAACTTTCGATACTCCTCCTCGGCGGAGATGCTGCGCTGCTTCGGGGGGTACATCCCCGCGGCGCGCGCGTCCGTCTCGTTGTCCCACCAGAGCAGCCCAGATAGGTCGCGACCATGTTGTTGCCGGGGTGCATGTGGCAGGTCATGCACTGCGAGGTCGGGATGCGGTTGGTGAACTGGTGCTTGACGGGGTGGCCGGGCTCGTCCTTCTTATCCTTCAATTGCTCGTCTTCGGTGGCGGTCGTGCCGCGGTTGCCGTAGCGCGCCCACTCGGGGCCGGAATGGACGAGCGAGCGGTCGTTGGCGTAGACGACGTGGCAGGCCGTGCACCCGGAAGAACGATAGTCGCCGGGGTGGTCGTTCGTGCCGAGGAAGTTGAGCGTCGGGTCGAGCAGTCGCGTCTTCTGAAGGCCGAGGTAGACCGGGTCGGTGCGGTTGAGCGTGCCGAGCCCGCGCGCGCTCAAACCCTTGTCGGGGCGGCCGGGGTCGCTCTCGCGCTCGGGCAGTCCGACTTCGGAGCGTCCGCGCCCGCCGCGCTCGAAGACGCGGAGGATGTTGCCCGGCTGCGAAATCTCCCAGCGCGGCAGCGGGTCGAGGTAGTCGAGCGCGCCCATCCAAGTGCGCGTCGCGGGCGAGGGGGCGGGAAGTTGAATCATGCGCTCGGGCGCGCCCGCTTCGGGGCTGTAGCTCTCGCCGAAGCGCGTGTCTTTCAGAGGATAGCCGCCGTTGTTGTAGAGCGCCGCGCCCCAGAGCATCGCGCCGTGGCGCATCATGCTGTTGCGCGCGGCCGCGACCTCCGCGGTGTGGCAGCCGGTCGAAGAGCACGTCAGTTCCGCGACGCGGAAGTCGCCCGGGTTGACGAAGCGCACGAACTCGCGGCTCTCGGCGGCGAGCAGAGCGTTAGTGCGCTCGGGGTTGGCGCTCGAATACTTTCCGTCCTTGCCGGCCCAGCGTTCCGGGTAGCGCGGGCGCGACGTGCGCGGCGCGCATCGACTTGTCGAACTCGGCGTCGCCGCGGTGGAGCTTCCCGCCTCGCCACTTCATCAACTCTCGGAAAAGGGTTGCCGCCGTGGCAGGCGGTGCAGGTCAGGCTCATCCGGTCGGTGCCGTCGTCGTTGAGCTTGCCGCTGCGCGTGTTGTGCATCGGCTCGCTGCCGGCGTGGCAACTGAGGCAGCCCTCGACCTTCGGCGGTTCGGCCGGCGCGGGCGTAGGTGAAGCCGCGGGAGTCGGGCTCGTCTGTGCGGGACTCGGACTCGGGCTCGTCTGCGCGGGTGTTTGATTGCCGACGCGGGCGGAGGTGCGGACGCCGCCCGACGCGACGAGGCCGAGCGCGACGAGGGCCGCGAGCACGAGGATGACTTTGAACCTCTCAACCGAGCTGAGCCGACGCATGTCCCTCCGTTAATCCCCCGCGTTCGAGATCAGAAGTTGAACCGGAGCGTGCCGAAGAGCGCGTAGAGCGGCTTCGACGGGTTGATGACGGTCTCGTCGGGCGTGCAGAAGCTCCCGACGTTGGGCGGGCAGTTGCGCGACTGGTCGGTGTAGATGTCGCGGAAGCCGCGCCCGGGCTTGAGCATCGACGCGCCGAAGTTGAGCGTGACGTTGTTGATGAGCCGCGGCCGGTACGCGACGCCGACGCTCAGGTCCTGCCCGATGTCGTGGCGGATGTTGTTCTGGAACAGGATGTATTCGAGCGGCTCGGTGCGGTGGAAGCGCAGGTGGTTGAAGTTGAAGATAGCCTTGATGCGCTGCGTCAGTTCGATGTCGTACCCGAGGTTGCCGATGACGATGCCGGGGTTGACGTGGTTCGCCTGCCCCTGCGTCTTGCTGCTGCGCAAAGAAGGCAGAAGGCTCAACGGCTGAACCAGCCCGACGCCCGTGCCCGACGAGCGGGATGCCGACGCGGTTCCAGAACGAGAACTGACCGCCGACGAAGTTCGGGTCGTCGAGAATCGCGTCGAAGCCTGTCGCCCTGTCGTCGGTCGGGTTCTTGTCGCCCGAGGCGAAGAAGAACGAGGCGCGGAAGCGCTGGTAGTCGTAATCAATCGACGCCTCGGCCGCGGCCATGTGCGCCTTGACGCGCGTCTTCTTGCCCGCGATGGGGTTGCGCGAGTCGGTGCCGAGCGCGAAGTAGTAAGAGTTCGACAGATTGATGCGGCCGAGGTGGCCGTCGCCCGACAGACCGAAGTAGCCGACCTTGACCGAGTGCGGCCGCGCGTCGCCGACGACGGCCGGGCGGACTTTAAAGCCGTTGCGGTCGTACTCGATCCCCGCGCGGTCGTCGTTGAAGTGAAAGCTCGCCTGCGCCGTGTAGCCCTTCGCGAGAAAGTCCTGCCGGAAGAGGTTGGCGACGTAGACGTTCTGCCGCCGACGGTCGAAGCGGTTGAGGCCGCTGTTGGTGTCCTTCTCCAACTGCGCGAAGTAGGCGAGGTTGAACTGGTACTGGTTGTTCCTGAAGGCGCCGAAGACGCGCGCGCCGAGGTTGTTGTCGGTGTAGATGAAGCCGCGGAAGTCCGAGACGAACGGCTGGATGCCGACGCGCACGGAGACGGCGTCGTAGTTCGCGTTCACGTCTTCGAGCTTCACCTCGGCGAAGGCTTCCTCGAAGGAGAACTGCCAGTCGGTGCGCGTCGTGCCGCGCCGCGGGTCGATGTTCAAGACGCCCTGCTCGCGCGCGCGGACGTAGTTCGGGACGCTGAAGGTGGGCGAGAGTTTGATGGCCCACTGGCGCGGCTTGAAGGTCGTGTCGCCGCTGAACATCTCAAGCGAGAGTTGGAAGACTTGATTGAAGGCGAGCACCTCGGGCTTGCCGAAGGGCTCGGCGCTGCCGGGTCGCGCGCTGCGACGGGTTCGAGGGGATGGGCGTGCGCTGCTGCTGGACGGCCGTGAAGCTCGTCGCCGAAAGAACCATGAAGACGTGCTGGCCGAAGATGGGGTAGTCGCCCTTGAGAATGGACTGGTCGTATGGGTTGAGCGCGCTCCCGCGTCGGAAGGGGATGTCGCGGCCGCCCGCGACGCTGCCGTAGCGCTCGTATTCGGGAAAGCCTATGCGCCAGCGGTCGCGCACGGGCACGCGGTCGGGTGCGGTCGGCGTCTTCGGTCTCGACGCCCGACGGGCCCGCGTTGCCGGTCGGGTCGTCATCGTCGCCCTTGCCCGCGGGCGGCAGGTCGGCGCGGGCGTGCCCTCCTTCGGCGCGAGGACGATGTCGAGCGTCGTGTCGCGCCCCGGCTCGACGCCGATGTTCTCGACCGCGTCGCCGCGCGCGAGGGCGAAGGGGCCGTACTTGACCTTGCTGTCGAAGCTCGCCTTGAACGGCGCCTCCAGACGGACGCGGTACGCGCCCGCGGGGAGGCTGAGCGAGTACGTCCCGTCTCCTCGCGTGCGCGCGCGGTAGGCGCGCGCGCTCACCTGATTGACGGCGACGACCGAGACGCCCTCGACGCCTTTCGGCATGGTGCCCGGAGAGTCGAGCACGCGCCCCGCCAGACGCCCGCGCTCCTGCGCGAAGGCCGCGGGCGCGTACGCGCACAGAAGGACTGTGACGGCGGTCAACAGAATCCGGGGGACGAAGGGAGTCATGCTTGCGTCTGAAACAAAAGAAACGAGGGTCGCTTTCTTTTAGCACGGCCGCGTCCGGCCGACAATATAATTTAAAAAAAGTGCGCGTTTCGCCGCGTCGGCGGCGCATGAATTTAGCCCGGCCTTTCAAGGCCGGGTTGAGTGGGAACCAGCGGGGTTGCGTCGCGTCAGCGACGCTTGAACGTACCGTGCGGCTCAGGCGTCGCTGACGCGACGCCCATCTTATTAACGCGCGGCGGCCCCGGCCTTGAAAGGCCGGGCTAAATTCAAACGCCGCTGACGCGGCCAATTTATACGCGGGCAAAAGTATCTTGTTTATAGGCGGGCAAAAGTATCTTGACTCGAAGCCGCAAGGTGATACATTGTTCGGCCACGCGGCGGGAACGCGCGCGCCTTTAACTCCGGACGATGAAAGCTTCCAACACTTCGAGCGCGAAACGCGCGCTGCTGCTCGCGGCATTTTTGCTCGCCTGCGGCGCGCTCCTTTCGACGCCCGCGCGGCGCGGCGCGGCGCAGTCCGCGAGCCCCGTGCTCGTCAGCCAGGCGGGCTCGACGCGCGCCGTCGCGCTCGAAGCCTCGGCGCGCGTGCAGCGAGCCCTTCGCCCCGACCGCGCCCGTGCGCTTCGGCTCAGACGGCCGCACGCGCGTCATGCTCTTCGCCATGAACCTCCACCTCGCGCCGGGCGAAGATGCCTCGGCCGTGACGGCCGACGCGGAGGACGCCGCGCGCCGCACGTACGCGCTCGCGGTCGAGCACGTCGGCCCCGTGCCCGGGCAGGAGTGGATGAGTTCAATCGTCGTCCGACTTAACGACCAGCTCGCGGCGGACGCGGGCGACGTGCTCGTGCGCATCACGTACAAAGGCGCGCCGAGCAACCGCGTGCGCGTCGGGCTCGGCCACGTCGGCGGCGGCCCGCCCGACGACCCGGGCGCCATCCCGACGCCCGCCGTCCCCGCGCCGACGCCGACGCCGAACAGCAACCCCGTCACCGCCGGCAACCTCTCGACCGCGGAGGTGCAGACCGTCATCGCGCAGGCCGTCTCGGCCGCGGCGGCGCTGAACCGCAACGTGACGGTCGCCGTGACAGACCGTGAAGGCAACCCGCTCGGCGTCTTCCGCATGACGGGCGCGGCGACGACGACGCGCATCAGCGGCGGCGGTCTGAGCGGGCAGGGACTGGAAGGGCTCGACGTTCCTTCACAGCTTGCGGCACGTGTCGAAGGCGGGCACGGCGAGCGTCTTCAGCACGCAGGGCAACGCCTTCACGACGCGCACGGCGAGCTTCATCATTCAGGAGCACTTCCCGCCCGCAACCGCCTTCCAACCCTCGGGGCCGCTCTTCGGCGTGCAGTTCTCGCAACTGCCTTGCAGCGACATCAAGCGCCCGGCGCTCCCGCTCGGGCTCTCGGCCGACCCGGGCAGCGCGCCGCTCTACAAGAACGGCGTCGCGGTCGGCGGCGTCGGCATCGAGGGCGACGGGCTCTACACCTTAGACAAAGACCCGGCCGACTTCGACAAGCCGTTTGAAGAGCTGGTCGCCGTCGCCGCGCAGCGAGGCTTCCAGCCGCCCGACCTCATCCGCGGCGACAACATCATCGCGGGCGGCGTGCGCCTCGCTTATCTGAACGTGACGGACGCGGACGCGCCCCGCCCCGCGACGACGCCGTTCGCTTCTCTCTCGGGGACGCTCCTCTCACCCGTCGTCCCCGCGCAGCCCTCCGAGTTCGTCGCGGCGACCACGGGCGGCGTGAGCGGCGCGGCCGACACGCGCTTCTTCCCCTTCGTCGGAAGCACTTCGCCTTCGCCGAACGCTCTGACGGCCGCGGACGTGCAGCGCATCATCAACCAGGCGGCGCAGCAGGCCGACATCACGCGCGCCGCGATTCGACAGCCTCTGGGCAGCGCCGCGCGCGTCTCCATCTCGGTGGTGGACGTTGACGGCAACGTCCTCGGCATCTTCCGCACGACGGACGCGCCGGTCTTCGGCTTCGACGTGTCCGTGCAGAAGGCGCGCACCGCGGCCTTCTTCTCGAACCGAAACGCGGGGGCGCTACTGCGCGCGGCGGGCTTCGGCAGCTACGTTGACCGCGCCGCCGCCGACGGCATCCGGCTCGACGGCGCCATCGCCTTCTCCGACCGCGCGGGCGGCGCGCTCGCGCGCCCCTTCTACCCGGACGGGCTGAACCCGAACCCGGCCGGCCCCTTCAGCCGCGAGATAACGGAGTGGAGCGTCTTCAACGACGGCTTGCAAATCGACCTCATTCGCGACGAACCTGCTCGCGGCCGTCGGCGGCGCGGACGTGCGCTGCACGTCGATCCCGAACGTGCCGAACGGCATCCAAATCTTCCCGGGCAGCGTGCCGCTCTACAAGAACGGCGAGCTGGTCGGCGCCATCGGCATCAGCGGCGACGGCGTAGACCAGGACGACCTCATCGCCGCGGCCGGCGCCAACGGCTTCGAGCCCCCCGCCGCCATCCGCGCCGACCAGATCATCGTCCGCGGCACCCGCCTCCCGTTCCTCAAGTTCCCGCGCAGCCCCAACCTCTAATTAAGAAGCGGACGAAGGAAGCAGGGATTACTAAGAGCGTGTGGAGGTCGAAAGACTCACTGAGGTGGCACCCATGAGCAAAATCGGAATTATCCCAATCCTCAGTAAATAGCAACATAGATTTAGGACACTACCCATCCTTTGACCCGCTAGACTTTCACCCATCGAATCCTTTAATCTCAGCGGTTAAAGAAGCCCGCGTGTTTAGACTGTTCGCCGCAATATGGGGCGAAGGAACTCGCCGATCGGCAGGCACGCACGAAAGTGGCCGGACATCGGCAGCCGCGCGGGTCTTAGAAGCCCGTGCCGAAAGGCGTGCGGGTTCGAGTCCCGCCCCCGGCATTTGATTCAAAGTGGAACATCTAATTAAGGAAGGACGCCCGCGCTCTCGGTGGCCTTTGAGGCGGAGAGGGTCGGCGGGATTCGTGTTTATGAAGACTGAAATCAGCGAAGTCTCCCAGACGCGCAAGGAGATCAAGATCGAGATCGAGGCCGCGGACGTGCGCGCGGAGTTGGAGCGCGTGACGCAGGAGTACGCGCGCGCCGTGACGGTGCCCGGCTTCCGCAAGGGGCACGCGCCCGTCACGGTCGTGCGGACGCGCTATAAGAAGGACATCCAGGGCGACGTGCTCAAGCGGCTCGTGCCCGAGGCCGTCGAGCAGGCCATCGAGGAGAGCGGGCTCCAGGTCATCGGCCAGCCCGACGTGCACCTCGACAACGAGAACCTCGACAAGCTCGGGCAGGAGCCGATCACGCTCCACGCGCACGTCGAGGTGATGCCCGAACTCGACCTGGGCGAGTACAAAGGCATCGAGGCCGCGCGCCGCACGCGCCCCGTCACCGACGAAGAGATCGAGCGCGTCATCGAGAACCTGCGCGAAGCCTCCGCCTCGCTCCAGCCCGTCGAAGACCGCGCCGCGCGAGGAGGGCGACACCGTCACCGCGGACATCCAGGGCCGCTACCTCGACCCGCCCGAGGACGAGGACATCAACGTCTCGGACGTGGACATCGTGCTCGGCGGCGAGGGCGTGCTCCCCGAGTTCAACGAGAACCTGACCGGCGTCCGCCCCGACGAGGCGAAGACCTTCACGGTCAACTACCCCGACGACTTCGGCCCCGGCGCGCAGAGGCGGAGGGCGAGGAGCGCAAAGGTCTTGCCGGCAAGACCATCGAGTACACCGCCACCGTCACGGCCGTCCGCCGCAAGGAGGTGCCCCCGCTCGACGACGACTGGGTCAAGAGCCTCGGCGAGGAGGAGGTCGAGACGGTCGAGCTGCTGCGCGCGCGCGTCCGCGAGAATTTGACGAAGAGCGCCGAGCACGAGTCCGAGCACCGCCTGCGCGACGAAGTCCTCGGCCAGCTCATCGAGCGCCACCGCTTCGAGGTGCCCGAGACCATCGTCTCTTATCAGGCGAACCAGATCCTCCAGTCGATGATCCGCGACATGATCTCGCGCGGCGCCGACCCGCGCACGCAGGACATCAACTGGGAGGCGATGCGCGACCTCGTCCGCGAGCGCGCGGGCGACGACGTGCGCGGCTCGATGCTGCTGGAACGCGTCGCCGAGGCCGAAAACATAGAGGTCACGCCGGAGGAGATCGAGGCCGAAATCGAGTCGATGGCGGAGGGCTCAAGGCAGTCGGTGGAGCAGGTGCGAGCCGCCTTGACAAAGCAGGGGGGCGAACGTAGCATCGCCGACAGATTGCGCAATCGCAAGGCGCTCGACTTCCTCGTCCAGCACGCGCAGGTGCGCGAAGAGGAGTGGCGCGAAGAAGAGGCCGCCGAACGTCAGCCCGAACAGCGGCGGCGGACGAAGGGCAAGCGGCCGGCGCCGAGGGCAGTTAAGCCAACGTGGCCGCGGCCGGAGCGTAAGTTCAAAACCAGGAGATTTGAAATTTCAAATGCGAGTTTGGAGTTTCAAATCTCCGGTTCTATTTTGAGAGAAAAGCAGTACGGGAGTCCAAAGATGAGTCAGTACATTCCCAACCCGACGGTCTTCGAGCAGACGCCGCGCGGCGAACGCTACTCGGATGTCTACTCGCGCCTCCTGCGCGATAACATCGTCTTCCTCGGCACGCCGATTGACGACACGGTCGCGAACCTCATCATCGCGCAGTTGCTCTTCCTTGAGGCCGAAGACCCGGAGAAGGACATCAACCTTTACATCAACAGCCCGGGCGGGTCGATCACGGCCGGCATGGCCATCTACGACACGATGCAGTTCATCCGCCCCGACGTGGTGACGATCTGCCTCGGCCAGTGCGCGTCGATGGGCGCGCTGCTCTTAACGTCGGGCACGAAGGGCAAGCGGTTCGCGCTGCCCAACTCGCGCATCCTCATCCACCAGCCGTCGATCGCGGGCGGCATCGGCGGGCAGGCCAGCGACATCAAGATTCAGGCCGAGGAGATCATCCGCATGCGCGAGCTGACCTCCAACATCATCGCCAAGCACACGGGCCAGCCCTTCGACCAGGTCGAGCGCGACGTGGAGCGCGACCGCATCATGTCGGCGACGCAGGCCAAGGAGTACGGCCTCATCGACGAGGTCATCACGCACCGCCAATAGGCGTTGGCCGGGCCCGCGCCAACACGACGCGCGCGGGCTCTCGACGAAAGGCGCGGGCGGGAGACTCTCGCCGTCTCCCGCCCGCCGCACTTAACGGACACGAACTCGGCGAGCGCGCGCGTGCGCCGACGCCTTCCGCCCTCGACGTTCTCAGGTGCGCGCCCGCGCCCGTTCTGTGATACATTAGCGGATGTGGAGTCCGGCCCGCTGTTCAGACGCGCCGGGCGTTGACATCCCCCTCGTAATCGTCTAGAAGACTTGCGGCGCGTCGCACCAGCGACAGAAGCCCTGAACCCCTCAGGTATCACACAGGAAGAGTAAGTCCGCCCTCGAAACAATTATGGTACGCCGAACTGACGACACGTTGCGCTGCTCCTTCTGCGGCAAGTCGCAGAACGAAGTCAAGAAGTTGATCGCCGGCCCCACGGTGTACATCTGCAACGAGTGCATCGACATCTGCAACGAGATCATCACCGACGACCAGCAGGCCGAGGCCGTCGCCAGCCGCCCGCCCCTCCCCAAGCCCAACGAGATCAAGTCCTTCCTCGACGAGTACGTCATCGGGCAGGAGGAGACGAAGAAGCGTCTCGCCGTCGCCGTCTACCAGCACTACAAGCGGATAGAGTTGGCGCGCCGTCGCTCCGATGTCGAGATACAGAAGTCGAACATCCTGCTCATCGGGCCGACGGGCACGGGCAAGACTCTGCTCGCGCAGACGCTCGCGCGGATGCTCTCCGTCCCCTTCACCATCGTGGACGCGACGACGCTCACCGAGGCGGGCTACGTCGGCGAGGACGTGGAGAACATCATCCTCAAGCTCCTGCAGGCCGCCAACGGCGACGTGGAGCGCGCGCAGCAGGGCATCATCTACATCGACGAGGTCGATAAGATTTGCCGTAAGGACGAGAACCCTTCGATCACGCGCGACGTGTCGGGCGAGGGCGTCCAGCAGGCGCTCCTCAAAATCCTCGAAGGCACGGTCGCCAACGTCCCGCCGCAGGGCGGCCGGAAGCACCCGCATCAGGAGTTCTTCCCCGTCGATACGACCAACATCCTCTTCATCTGCGGCGGCGCCTTCGTCGGGCTGGAGAAGGTCGTCGAGCGGCGGATGCGCAACAAGTCGCTCGGCTTCCAGGCGCAGGTCAAGTCCGCGAGCAACCGCTACTCCGAGGCGCTCTCGTCGGTGCAGCCCGAAGACCTCGTCAAGTACGGGCTCATCCCCGAGTTCGTCGGCCGCCTCCCCGTCACCGGCGCGCTGCACGAGCTGGACGAGGCGGCGCTCATCCGGATCCTGACCGAGCCGAAGAACGCGCTCATCAAGCAGTACCAGAAGAAGTTCGAGTACGACAACGTCAAGCTCCGCTTCACCGACGACGCCCTCAAGGCCATCGCGCATCAGGCGGTCGAGCGCAAGGTCGGCGCGCGCGGCCTGATGATGATCATGGAGGAGTTGCTGCTCGACGCGATGTACACGCTTCCCAGCCAGAAGCGCGTCAAGGAGTTCTCCATCACGCGCGAGATGGTCGAGCGCCGCCGCGCCGTCCCCGGCGAGATTCTCACCGGCGTGGACGAAGCGGCCTGACGACACCCTGTCGGGAGCCCGACCGCGAGGGAGGGCGTCGGGCAGACGAAACCAGGGAGGATGAGAGGCACTTCGCTCCTCGTCCTCCTTAACTTTTATGCCGGTTCGTAACGCTCTCCCTCACAATCGGGCTTCCGCCTTCAAGCTTATTTTTCCGGCCCAGTGGCGGAGCGGTCGCGAAATGTTCTAAAATCATTCCCTGATGAGCGGGGCGAGCGGACTCGTGAAGCTCGCCCTTTATGCCCTCTAAGGTTCGGCTGAAGCATTTTTGAGTTATGGAAGAATATTCTGATCGCACACCCGTCGACATCGTGCGGCTGCCGATGGTGCCCATCCGCGATGTCGTGATCTTCCCTTTCACCAAGGTCGCCTTCAAGATCGGCCGGCCCGGCTCGGTGCGCGCGCTCGAAGACGCGCTCGCCACCGACCGCACGATCTTCCTCGCCACCCAGCACGACGCCTCCATCGACGAGCCGAACCCCGACCAGATTTACGCGGTCGGGACCGTCGCCCGCATCCTCCAGGCGCAGCGCCAGGAGAACGGCCAGACGAAGGTCGTCGTCGAGGGGCGCGAGCGCGCTACGACCATCCGCGTCGAGAACGACAACGGCGCCTTCACGGCCACCGTCCGCCGCGCGCCGGCCGCGCCCGAAACGGGGCCGCGCATCGACGCGCTGATGCAGAGAGTCGGACAGCTCGTCGAGCAGCACGTCCGCCTCGCGCCCGAGATGCAGACCGACGCGTTGCAGACGGCGCTCAGGAACACGGACCCCTCGCACCTCGCGGACGCACTGGCCTCGCAGCTCAAAATCTCGGTCGAGGACAAGCAGGGCCTGCTCGAAATCTTCTCCACGCACGGGCGCTTGCAGCGGCTCGTCGAGCTGCTCGAAGTCGAGGTGGACAAGCGCCAGCTCGACCGCACCATCCAGGCGCGCGTCAAGCGGCAGATGGAGAAGGCGCAGAAGGAGTACTACCTCAACGAGCAGATCAAGGCCATCCACAAGGAACTCGGCCGCAAGGACGAGAAGGCCGAGATGGAGGAGCTGCGCAAGCGCATCGAAGAGGCCGGCATGTCGGACGAGGCGAAGGAGAAGGCTCTGCAAGAGCTGCACCGCCTCGAAGCCATGCCGCCGATGTCGGCCGAAGGGACGGTCTCGCGCACCTACATCGACTGGCTGCTGAGCGTGCCCTGGAAGCAGAAGTCGAAGGAGATACGCGACATCACGAAGGCCGAGGAGGTCTTGAACGACGACCACTTCGGGCTTGAGAAGATCAAAGACCGCATCCTCGAACACCTCGCCGTCCGCCAGTTGGTGAAGAGCCCGAAGGGCTCCATCCTCTGCTTCGTCGGCCCGCCGGGCGTCGGCAAGACGAGCTCTGGGCAAGTCCATCGCGCGCGCGACGGGGCGCAAGTTCGTCCGGCTCTCTCTGGGCGGCGTGCGCGACGAGGCGGAGGTACGCGGCCACCGCCGCACGTACATCGGCGCGCTGCCCGGCCAGATCATCCAGATGATGAAGAAGGCCGGGACGGTCAACCCCTGCATCCTCCTCGACGAGGTGGACAAGCTCGGCGCCGACTTCCGCGGCGACCCGTCGGCGGCGCTTCTTAGAAGTCTTGGACCCGGAGCAGAACTCGACGTTCCAGGATCACTACCTCGACGTGGAGTACGACCTCTCGAAGGTCTTCTTCATCGCGACGGCGAACGTGCTGCACACGATCCCGCCGCCGCTGCAAGACCGGCTTGAGATTCTGCGCCTCTCGGGCTACACCGAGCGCGAGAAGCTTGAGATCGCCAAGCGCCACCTCGTCCGCAAGCAGGCCGAGGGCGCGGGGCTCCGCTCCGAGCAGGTCGAGTTCACGGACGAAGGCATCCTCGAAATCATCCGCCACTACACGCGCGAGGCGGGCGTCCGCAACCTCGAACGCGAGATCGGCTCGTGCTGCCGCAAGGTCGCGCGCAAGCTCGTCGGCGAGGCGAAGGGCGAAGATTTCAAGATGACCATCAGCGCCCGAGTCGGTCCGCGACATGCTCGGCCCCATCCGCTTCCGGCAGGCCGACATGGCCGCCGTGTCGGAGGTCGGGCTGGCGCTCGGGCTCGCGTGGACGGAGGTCGGCGGCGAAGTCCTCCAGATCGAGGCGACGCTCACGAACGGCCGCGGCGGCGTGACCCTGACGGGCAAGCTCGGCGAGGTGATGCAGGAGTCGGCGCAGGCCGCGCTCACCTGCATCAAGTCGCGCGCGGAGCGTCTGGGGATGAACCTCGAATTCATCCGCAAGCGCGACCTGCACATCCACATCCCCGAGGGCGCCATCCCGAAGGACGGCCCCTCGGCCGGCGTGACGCTGGCGACGGCGATGGCGTCGGCGCTGGCGCGCGTCCCCGTCCGCCGCGACGTGGCGATGACGGGCGAGATCACGCTGCGCGGCAAGGTGCTGCCCGTCGGCGGCGTCAAGGAGAAGCTGCTCGCGGCGCACCGCGTCGGCGTCTCGACGGTGCTCATCCCGAAGGACAACGAGAAGGACCTGGAGGATGTGCCCGAGGAGGTGCGCGCCGACATGACGATTCAGTTCGTCGAGACCATCGACGAGGTCTTGTCGCTCGCGCTCGAAGACGCGTGCCCGACCGACGCCGGCGCGACCGACTCGGCGCCCCCCGTCTGGACGACCGAGCAGCCCTCGGCCGGCGGCGCGCAGACGCTCGCCGACTGAGTATCAACCCGCACCACTTAGCGCCCGGGCGCCTTCGCGTGACTTGCAAGTTCACGCGAAGGCGCCCGGGCCTTAAGGACGGCATACACCCCTCGAACTGAATCCGCAAGCGGTTGACACGCCGCCGCCCCGCCTGTAAAGTTCGCCTTTCCCGGCGTCTCAAATTCAGCAGGCAGCATCGAAGGCAGACGGTGACGCAACCCCGCGCTCTCTCGGCCGCGCCGCGCTTAAGACTCGCCAGCAGTTTTCGCTCTACTTCCGAACTCTTCCCGAGGAGACAAACCCTTATGACAGACAAAGCCAAGAGCGCCGAACTCATCCTCAAGCTCTACGACCTGCGCCGCGAGGCGGTCATGCGCGAGGCGCGCAACTGGTTCTTTTCGTTCAACCCCGAGAGCTTCGAGGACATCCAGCGCGCGGTCATGAGCGAGCACAGCGCCTACCTCAGGATGGTGACGACCTACTGGGACATGGCCTGCTCCTTCGTCAACCACGGCGCCATCGACGCCGACATGTTCAACGACGCGAACGGCGAGCAGGTCTTCGTCTTCGCCAAGCTCCAACCCTTCCTCGAAGAGATCCGCGCCAACAACGGCAACCCGAACGCGTTCCGCAACCTTGAGCAGGCCGTCACGGCGATGCCCCAGGCCGAGGAGCGGCTCGCCCGCGCGCGCGCGATGTCGAAGGCGCATCGCGCAGGCGCGCGCCGCCGCCGCCGCCGAGCAGACGCAGGCCGACGCCGCGAACGCTTAAATGAAGGTCACGAGCACGAAGTTCGTCAAGAGCGCGTTCGAGGAGTCGCAGTGGCCGCGCGACCGCAGGCCGGAGGTGGCCTTCATGGGGCGCTCGAACGTGGGCAAGTCGAGCATGATCAACTCCATGCTCGGGGTCAAAGGTCTGGCGCGCACCTCTTCGACGCCGGGGCGGACGCAGTCGCTCAACTTCTTCCTGATCAATGAACGCTTCTACTTCGTGGATTTGCCCGGCTACGGTTTCGCGCGCGTCCCGCGCGAGGTGCGCGAATCGTGGGGGCAGTTGGTCGCCGATTACCTTGCCAAGCGCGACTCGCTTGTGCTATCAATTCACATCGTAGACTCGCGCCACGAACCCACGACATTGGATTTGCAGCTCCGCGAATGGCTACTCGCGAACGGTAAGCCTTTCCTGACGGTCGCCACCAAATCCGATAAGCTCTCGCACAACGAGTCGCAAAAAAACCTCGCGCGCGCTCGTAAAGTGCTGGACGCCGTGGGACGTGGCACAGGCGGGGAGTTGATCGCGTACTCCTCCACCACCGGGCACGGGCGCGAACGCGTCTGGCGCGCCATCGAAGAGGCATTGGCCGCCTCACAACAATCCCCCTCTTGAGTGTTGAATCGGGCGGAAGGGTTGGCGCAACCGCGCGGGACGGCCGGGCATCAAAACGGCGCACGGAATTCCCGCGAAGCCATTTGGAAGACAGAGGCCGCGCACCTCAAGCGCGCCCCCGCGGGGGCATCGACAGTATATCATTCCCGACACACAATCGGCAATAATTTTGACCAGATTCTAAAGGCAACGCCGCACGGCGCCGGCTCCTTTTTTTGCAGCACGGACGCGCGGAGCGGATTAGAGAGCGCGCCGAGCACTACAGGGCGGGCGCGACGAAGAGAACAAATCGAGATGTCACGAGAACGCACAACACGCACACGCACCAGCAGCAGGCCGAGCGCCAACGGCGCGTCCGACAGGGACGCCGGCAATAAGGCCGCCGCCGCCGTCGAGCCGATGCCCGACATCGACCTGCCCGAGGTGGACGAGGCCGCCGAGGAGGCTGCGAGCTTCAGCGGCGACGGCGACACCTTCAACCTCGCCACGCTCAAGGAGATGTCCATCTCCAAGCTGACGCAGATCGCCAAAGACCTCGACGTGCCCGGCGCGACGGGGATGCGCAAGCAGGAGTTGATCTTCAAAGTCCTCGCCGCGCAGACCGAGAAGAGCGGCCTCATCTTCTCCGAGGGCGTGCTGGAGACCCTGCCCGACGGCTTCGGCTTCCTGCGCGCGCCCGAGTACAACTACCTGCCCGGCCCCGACGACATCTACGTCTCGCCGTCGCAGATACGCAAGTTCGACCTGCGCACCGGCGACACCGTCTCGGGCCAGATTCGACCGCCCAAGGAGGGCGAGCGCTACTTCGCGCTCATCAAGGTCGAGGCCATCAACTTCGAGGCGCCCGGCGAGTCGCGCGACAAGGTCTTCTTCGACAACCTGACGCCGCTCTACCCGGACGAGCAGCTCCGGATGGAGACCGCGGGCGAGAACATCGTCGGCCGCGTCGTCGATCTGGTGACGCCGCTCGGCAAGGGTCAGCGCGGCCTCATCGTCGCGCCGCCCCGCACGGGCAAGACGATGATGCTCCAGGCCATCGCCAACTCCATCTCGAACAACCACCCCGAGGTGACGCTCATCGTCCTGCTCATCGACGAGCGCCCCGAGGAGGTCACCGACATGCAGCGCTCGGTGCAGGGCGAGGTCATCTCCTCGACCTTCGACGAGCCGCCGACCCGCCACGTGCAGGTCGCCGACATGGTCATCGAGAAGGCCAAGCGCCTCGTCGAGCACAAGCGCGACGTGGTCATCCTGCTCGACTCTCTGACGCGCCTCGCGCGCGCGCACAACGCGGTCGTCCCGCCGTCGGGCAAGATCCTCTCGGGCGGTATCGACGCCAACGCCTTGCAGCGCCCGAAGCGCTTCTTCGGCGCCGCGCGCAACATCGAGGAGGGCGGCTCGCTTAACCATCATCGCGACCGCGCTCATCGACACCGGCTCGCGCATGGACGATGTCATCTTCGAGGAGTTCAAGGGCACGGGCAACTCGCGAGATTCACCTCGACCGTCGCCTCTCCGACAAGCGTCTCTTCCCGGCCATCGACCTCCAGCGGTCGGGCACGCGTAAGGAGGAGCTGCTCATCTCGAAGGAAGACCTCAACCGCATCTGGGTCATGCGCCGCGTGCTCAACCCCCTCTCGCCCGTCGAGCAGATGGAGGTCGTCCTAGAACGCCTCGGCAAGACCAAGAACAACGCCGACTTCCTCGCCTCGATGCAGACCTAAGGCGTGACCGTAAATCGTGAATCGTAAATCGTGACAGGAAAGATCGGTCTTTCACATGTCACGATTCACGATTCACGATTTACGGCTTTTCCGCTTTCTTGACAAACCCGACGCGGCTTCGCGATATTATCCCCTGATTTAGCAGTTAAGTTTGTTGTAAAGGACTCGCGCCTTCTACGGGGCGCGGTGTGGTTAAAGGGATAAGTGCGCGTCGCGTTTCTCTCTTCCGAGGCGGTGCCTTTCGCCAAGACTGGCGGGCTCGGAGACGTGGCCGGTGCGCTCCCGAAGGCGCTCGTGGCCGAGGGCGTGGACGCGTCCCTCATCCACCCGCTCTACGACACGACCGACCGCGGGCTGCTGGAAGAAAGGGTCTTTGACAACCTCGAAGTGGACTGGCTCGGCGGGCGCCGCACGGTCTCGGTCTACCTCTCTTACGCGGCGGGCGCGCCGGCCTTCCTCATCGACGCGCCGGAGTTCTTCGCGCGCGGCAGGGTCTACGGCCTCTCGGACGACCACTACCGCTTCGCCTTCTTCAGCCGCGCGGCGCTCGCGCTCCTCGGTCGTCTGGGGCAGGCGCCGGACGTTTTGCACGGCAACGACTGGCCGTGCGGGTTCGCGGCCGCATGGGTCTGGGCGGGGCGGCCGTGGGGCGGGTTCCTCGGGCAGACGCGGACGCTGATGTCGATTCACAACCTCGCGTATCAGGGGTTGTTCGACCCGAATGATCTGTACCGTCTGGGCTTCCGCGGCGGCGAAGAGTCGAACGTCTTCATGTCGAACGGCGTGGCGTCGTCCCTGAAGGCGGGCTTGATGACGTGCGACGCCATCTCGACCGTGAGCCCGCGCTACTCGTTCGAGATACAGGGGCACGAGCAGGGGCACGGGCTCGACTGGCTGATGCGGCAGCGGCGAGACCGACTCGTCGGCATCACCAACGGCGTAGATTATGACGTGTGGGACCCGGCGACCGACCCGCACCTGCCGGCGCACTACACGGCCGAAGACCTTTCGGGGAAGCGCGAGTGTAAGCTGGAACTGCTGCGCCGCTTCGGGCTGCCGGAGGAGTTGGACCGCCCCGTCATCGCCTCCATCTCGCGCCTGGTCACGCAGAAGGGTTTCGACCTCGTCAAGCAGGTCGCGTGGCAGATGATCGAGGACGGCGCGTTCTTCGTCTCGCTCGGCTCGGGCGAGAGCGAGTACGAGAGCTTCTTCCAGTGGCTCAAGGACAGCGCGCCGAACCGGGTCGGCATCTACCGCGGCTTCAACGAGCCGCTGGCGCACCAGATCGAGGCCGGCGCCGACATCTTCCTGATGCCGTCGCTCTTCGAGCCGTGCGGGTTGAACCAGATGTACTCGATGCGCTACGGCACGGTGCCCGTCGTGCGCGCGACCGGGGGCTTAGACGACACGGTCGAGCAGTTCGACCCCGAGACGGGGACGGGCACGGGCTTCAAGTTCGGCCCCTACAACGCGCAGGCGCTCCTCGACAAGGTGCGCGAGGCGCTCTACTGGTACACGCGGAAGGACGCGTGGCGCCGGATACAGTCGAACGGGATGCTGGTGGACAACTCCTGGGGCGCGGCGGCGCGCAAGTACGTCAGGCTCTACCACGCGCTGTTCGACCTGTAGGCCGGAGCCCGACCGCGGGGAGGGCGCGTGGTTTCTCTATTGTTCAGTCGGTAGCAGTTAAAAGCAGTCGAAGGAGATTTGAACTCGATGAGCGAACATGTCAAGGAAGTAAGCGACAGCAACTTCGAGTCGGACGTGCTCAACTCGAACAAGCCCGTGCTCGTAGACTTCTGGGCGCCGTGGTGCGCGCCGTGCCGGATGCTGGCGCCGACGGTCGAGGCCGTCGCGCAGAACTTCCAGGGGACCGCCTCGGTCGTCAAGCTCAACGTGGACGACAACCCGCAGGTCTCGCAGCGCTACGGCATCAAGGGCATCCCGACCCTCATCCTCTTCAAGAACGGCAAGGAGGAAGAGCGCGTCGTCGGGGCGACCTCGAAGGAGGCCATCTCGCGCATGATCGACAAGCACGTCCAGAGCGGCGCGGCCAGCGCCTGACCTTGAGGGGCGGCGCGCGCGCGTACCCGTCTTCCGGCCGCGCGCGCATTTACGCCCGCGCCGCCCGCGCGTTCTCGACCAGTCAGCCGCGAGTAATGAGACCCACAGCAGCCAGCCGCGCCGCACGGCAGCGCCGCACCTTCGAGGAGCGGCTCGCCGCGAAGCGCACGCAGGCCGTCGCGGACGCCAAGTTCCGCGCCCGGCAGGCGCACGGCAAACTCCGCCGCTTCGTCCGCATCCGCTTCAAGAAGGACGAGGTCATCGAAGCGCTCGCGCTCCGCCGCGGCGACTGCAACCGCTGCGGAGCGTGCTGCGAGATACTCTTCAAGTGCCCCTTCCTCAAGAAGCACGGCGACGGCACGACGACCTGCGGCATCTACGAAGACCGCCCCTCGCAGTGCCGCCTCTTCCCCATCGACCAACGCGACCTCGCGGAGGTGCGCGGCACGTGCAGCTTCTACTTCATCGAGAAGCCGATCAAGCTGGAAAGAGCTAGCTGAGTGATGAGTGATGAGTGATAAGTGAAGACTCCGCCTTATCACCCCTTATCCCCTGTCACTCGTCACTTATCAGCCTATGAGCAAAGTCATCGTTGTAATCGGCGCCCAGTGGGGCGACGAGGGCAAGGGCAAGATCGTTGACCTGATGGCCGAGCGCTTCGACGTGGTCGCGCGCTACCAGGGCGGCCACAACGCCGGGCACTCGGTGAAGGTCGGCGACAAGTCTTACGCGCTGCACCTCATCCCCTCGGGCATCATCCACCCGGGCAAGACCTGCGTGCTCGGCAACGGCATGGTCATCGACCCCATCGCCTTCTTCGCCGAGGCCGACCGCCTCACCGCGCAGGGGCTCTCCGTCACGCCCGACCGCGTCAAGGTCAGCACGCGCGCGCACCTGATCCTTCCCTACCACCGCGCCCTCGACCACACGTCCGAGGAGCGTTTGGGGAACGAGAAGGTCGGCACGACCCTGCGCGGCATCGGCCCCGCCTACGAGGACAAGGCGGGACGGCGCGGCATCCGCGTCGCCGACGCGATGAACGCGGAAGTGCTGCGCTCGCGCATCGAGCGCAACATCGCGGACGCCAACCTCATCATCCGCGAGTACCGCGGCACCGAGCTTAAGCCCGACGAGGTCTTCAAAGAGATCGCCCCGCTCGCCGAGCGCATGCAGGCGTTCGTCACCGACACCACGCACTTCATCAACCGCGCCGTCCGCGAGGGCCAGAGCGTCCTCGTCGAGGGCGCGCAGGCCACGCTCTTAGACGTTGACCACGGCACGTACCCCTTCGTCACCTCCTCGAACACGACCTCGGGCGGCGTCTGCGCGGGGCTCGGGCTCGCGCCGCAGAAGATAGGCGGCGTGCTCGGCATCGTCCGCACCTACTCGACGCGCGTCGGCGAAGGCCCCTTCCCCACCGAGATGCTCGAAGGCGAGGAGGAGATCGGCCAGCTCATCCGCGAGCGCGGCCACGAGTACGGCGTCTCCACCGGAAGGCCGAGACGCTGCGGCTGGTTCGACGCCTTCGCCACGCGCTACGCGGCCGAGATTAACGGCTTCGACACGGTCGCGCTGACCAAGCTCGACATCCTCGACGCGCTCGACGAGATCAAGGTCTGCGTCGGCTACCGCAGGGGCGGCGCCGAGTGCGAGTCCTTCCCCGCCGTCTCGCAGGAGTTGCGCGAGGTCGAGCCCGTCTACGAGACGCTGCCCGGCTGGCGCACCTCGACCGAGGGCGTCACGGAGTTAGAGCAACTGCCCGCGGCCGCGCGCGCCTACGTCGAGTTCATCTCCGCGCAGATCGGCGTCCCCGTCGGGCTCGTCTCGACCGGCCCCGAGCGCACCCAGACTATCCTCGTCCGCGACTCGGCGCTCGCGCGCTGGCTCGAATCGTGAAAGTGAGGGCGCGTCCACGTTGAAGCAAGGGCGCAGAAAAGTCGTGCGCGTGGCGGCGGCACTCCCCGTCGAGTGGGGGCTGACGCCGCGTTACGAGCACCACGGCAAGATCAGGTCCCTCAGCCGCGGCGGCTGCCTGCTCCAGACCGAAGCCATCCAGCCGCTCTTCGGCAAGACGATCCACATCCGCATCCCCCTGCCCGAGCGCGACTGGTGGGAGGTGCGCGGCGAAGTCCTCTACTACCTCCGCGACGTGGGCTTCGGCGTCGAGTTCTCCGCCCTCACCGACCAGGACTCCGCCACCCTCCGCGCCCTCATGCGCCACCACCGCGAGCAACCGCCCGATGCGCCGGCGGAGTGAGTTTGAATAATCGAAAGCCGGTCTCTATAATCACCCACACGCGGGCCGATAGCTCAGTTGGTAGAGCAGCTGGCTTTTAACCAGCGGGTCGCAGGTTCGAGTCCTGCTCGGCTCATCGATGTAAAAAAGCAAGAGGGGCGGCTTCGCGGCCGCCCCTCTTGCTTTTGAGTGCCCGGGAGGCGTAGCAAAATCATGAGTCACTTTTTAACCTTTGTCTTCGTCGCCCGCGAAGAGTCGGATGTCGAGCGAAAGGTGCAGGAGTTGATGGGGCCGTACTTCGCGCCCGACGGCGTGTACTCGCCGGGCGCCGCGGGGGCGAAGTGCGACGGGTATGTGATCGGCGGGCGTTACGACGGGCAGTTGTTCGGGGCGAAGCCGGAATATAACCTGACGCCGGCCGAGTTTCAGGAACGGTATGGGTTGGACGTGTTGCAAGACGCGGACAACATCCGCCCGGCGTCGGAGGTGCCGAAGGGGCTCGTGCCGTACGCGGTCGTCACGCCGGAGGGCGCGTGGCTCGACTGCGGGCGGAAGGGCGCGGCCGCGTGGGCGGCGGAGGTCAGGTCGTTGTTAAGTCGCTACGCGAACTGCGTGGTCGTTGCCGTGGACTGCCACTGTTAGGGGCTGTTCGTTCAAGCGGCGGCGCTCAGCGCGGTCTCGGCGAGGACGGAGCGCATCGAGACGTGCTTGAGGAGGATTTCGAGGTAGCAGGTGAAGCGGTGCATGTAGAGCCGCAGCGAACGGCGGTTGCTGAGCAGGGGCAGGGTCAGGCCGTCGATGAAGTCGCGGCAGGTCTCCTGATCCTTCTGCATGAGGTGGCGCATGCTCCCGGCGCGGAAGAGTTCGAGCCGCTCGGAGAAGTTGACGAGCGCCTCCGCGCCGTCGTGCCACTCGGCGTAGCGCGCGCTGCGCAGGAGCGCGTCGAGGTCTTCGTAGAGGCGCAGGGAGTTGTCGCGCTTGGCGCGGATGTCCTCGAAGATGTCGGCGGCGTCCACGTCGGCGCGGAACGTGCGCGCGAGCGAGACCGTGGACTGCTCGAAGCAGTTGCGCAGAAGGTCGTGCGCTTCGGCGAGAAGCGTGCGCGCCTCGACCGGCGTCCGCGGCGGCCTGCGCGGCGGGCAGCAGGCGCTCGAAGACGGCGCGCAGTTCGTGGCGCACGGCGAAGCTCGTCCGCTCCAGCTCTTCGGAGAGGGCGTCGGGCGCTTCGAGGCAGGCGCAGAAGTAGTCGAGGCCGCCGGCCGTCGCCAGCGCCTCGCAGCGCACGGCCTCGAAGATGAAGTGCGCCTGGTCGGCCGTCGCCGTCGGCGACGGCCTCCCTCACGCCGTCGAGGTAGCCGAGGAGGCGCCTGAGGTCGTCGAAGACGGTGCGGACGAACTCGCGCGTGCCGTCGTGCTTGATACTCTCCAGGATCGAAAGGAGCTGGGGCTGCATGGGGCAACCTCCTTCGGAAGGGAGATAGTACAGACTGGTTCCAGCTTGCTTGAAACTTGCTTGGCGCGGCCGGTGCGGCGTGGAGTGCTTAAGGTAGAGCGGCCTGGCGGCCTTTCGGACGGAGAAGCGGGCGGGTCAGAGACGACCATCCCGGCGAGAGCCACATCGAACTTAGCATCCGCGCGCCGCCGGGCACAAGAACTTTTTTCCGAGGCCGTCCGGCCGGTGCCTTCAGTTGGATGCCAATAAGAAGGCAGTAACCACAGACACAGGGGCACGGCTTGAAGACTTTTGTCTTCAAGCCGTGCCCCTGGCCTTCGTGTCTCTGTGGTTAACTTCGCCCGGCAGTTAGAACAACTGCCTTAAGACCTCTGCCCGAGGGACATCATCATCGGCAGGCGCGGCGGGAGTCCGCCGCTGTGCGCGCGCGCGCGGCGCGGGGCCGGGTGGATGTTCTCGAAGTAGTCCACGGCCGCGACACGCAGGCCCACGTCACGCCCGAGCCGCTCGCCCAGATACCACTTGTGTTCGAGCACGCTCGGCCACACGGCGCGCGCCTCGGACGACGACAGCTCGACGCCGGCCAACTGCCGCAGCGAACGCCTCAGACGGCGCGCGCTCTGCTCGACGGCGGCCGCCGCCGCGGGCCGCTCCGACTCGAACGACAAAGGCATGAACAATCCTTCGTGCGCCTTCCAGCTCTGGTGCTTCAGATAGTTTGAAAGTAACTCGCTCGCTATACGGCGAAACTCGATTTTGGATGACATAACTTTCTCCTCACACAATCCCTGTTCGATAACCTTCGCGGGAAAGACATCGCCCCGCCCTAAGTATCGTACGAACCACATGTGTCAAAGATGTTATGTCTCGCCGTACTTATTTCAATCGCGCGCATGAGCCGTGCTAATCGCGCCGGGACAAAAATGTGCCACGCCTCAACGCAGCCCGAGCGCCTTCACTTCGGGCAACCTCGTCAGGAAGAGCGACGCGCCTGTCTCTCACGCCACCTGTCGAGGAGCGGCACGACGGGCGATTCCGTGAGCAGTTCGCGGCCGGCCTTCGCCAGCCAGGAGAGTTCGTTGCGCGGGTTCGGTTCGAGCCTGAAGCCGAGCCTGCGGTACAGCCCGACGGCCGAAGTGTTGGCCTTCTGCACGCTCGTCTCGAACCCCTGGAAGTCCTCCGCGGCGACGAGGGTTCGAACTCGTCGAGCAGGCGGAGGATGAGAGTCGAGTGTCGGTGCCTCTCGTCGATCTGGAGCGAGCCGACGTAGAGGTAGCGCGGGTCGTTCCAGCTCCGGAGGTATTCGACGTACCCCGCAACTCCTCGGCCGTCGAAGGCGATGATGAACGTCGGGCCGCTCTCCAAACCCTTCCGCCGGTTCTCCTCCGGATACTCCATCCCGGCGCGCTCCCAGACGCGCCGCATGTTCCGCTTGTCGAACTCGACGATGCGCTCGACGAGCCCGGCGTCGAACACCTCCCGCCCCTTGAGGATTCTGACCTCGAACATGAAAGCCTCCGGGTCGTCGCGCGCCGCGCGTTCGCTCAAAGGTCGGTCGAGAAGAGGTTGACATCCGACTCTTCGCCCGCGAGCCTGACCGTGCGCTCGAACTTCATGCCGAGTTTTTCGAGCACGCGGATGGAGACGGCGTTGTCGGGATTCACGATGGCGTAGAGGCTTGGCAGTCCGAGCACGTCGCGCGCGTGGCGCAGCGCGGCCGAAGCCGCCTCGAACGCGTAGCCCTTCCCGCGGAACGGCGGGAGGAAGGCGTAGCCGACTTCGACGCCGGGCAACGTCCCCCCGCTTCAAAAGCCCGCAGATTCCCGCGGGCGCCTTCTCGTCCTTCGTCTCGACCAGCCAGAGGCCGAAGCCGTGCTGCCTGTAGCTCTCGGCGAACCGCTCGTCGACGTAGCGCGCGGCATCCTCTAACGTCCGCACGCCGCGGTCGCCGACGAAGCGGATGAAGCCGGGGTCGTTCAAGACTTCGAGGACGAACGCCGCGTCCGCCTCGGACATCTCGCGCAAGTTGAGCCGCTCCGTCTCGATGACGTTCAAGTGTGAAGCACCGCCTTCGTTTTTTTTAACAACGGGTCGCGGGAATCATAACCCGCGCGCGCCGCAACCGAAAGATAATCTCTTCGCAACGAAGGAGGCGCGCGCGCGGCATATGATTGACCCTGCTCTTCCCGAGTGTTCTTGCCTCGTTTTGCAGCTCTCATAACAATCAAATCCGACGCCGTGACGGCCCAACGTGTGTGCCGCGCCGCGTGGCTCGACGCCCGCGCGAGCAACACGCACGCGCCGGAGGCGCGCCGAGAACCGACCCCTTTGGATGGAGGAATAATCTAGATGTTGAGAATGGGACGTTCCCCTAAAGTCGAGTCCAACGACCCCCGGGCCGCGGAAGCCCCAGCCTGCCGCGCAGCCGCAGCCAGCCCCGCCCGCACAAACTTACCCCTATCAACCGCAGCCCGCGGCGAACAGTTACGAGCAGCCCGCGCGCCCCGCGCAGCCGGCCGCCGCCGCGACTCCGTCCACGCCGCGCGCGGTCACGGAGTCCGAGGCGCTGGCGCGCGACCTGCGCGACGGGGTCGTCAGCGGCTTCGTCGGCGCGGGCACGGTCGTCTCCGGCGACGCGGAGTTCAAGGGCATGCTCCGCATCGACGGCCGCTTCACGGGCCGCGTGCGCTCCGAGAAGGGCTCGCTCATCGTGAGCGCGGGCGGCGTGGTCGAGGCGAACATCGAGGTCGCCTCCGCCAAGATCAACGGCACCGTCAACGGCGACATCATCGCCACCGGCCGCGTCGAGTTCGGCCGCTCCGCGCGCGTGAACGGCAACATCCAGACGCCCGCCCTCGTCATCGAAGACGGCGCCGTCTTCGAGGGGAGCTGCCGCATGCAGACGCAGCCCAAGCCCGAGCCCGCCAGGGCGCCGAAGGCCGAAGCGCCGCGCCCTGCCGCACCGCCACCGCCGCGACACAGCCCAAGCCGCCCGCGGCAAACCCGCGCAGCCGACGCCCGCGCTCGCCAGCAACGGCGCCGCGCGCGCCGCCGCCGTCGTCAACACCGCCACGAGTTCCCCCGAGCCGACCGCCTGACCCGCGGAAGGGCGCGGCGGCGCCCGAACACTCCGCCGCGCCCAACGGCCGAAGCGAGAAGTAAACAGTAGACAATAGTCAGCAGAAAAAGACGAGCGGCGCGTCACAGCCTTCGGGCCGTACGCGCCGCTTCGGTCTTCCTACTGACTACTGTCTGCTTCCCTCTGCTGCTACCGCATGAAGGTGGTGTTGTCGCCGTCCACCAGCGCCGACTGCGCCTCAAGGTTCGCGTCGCCGAAGAGGAGCGTGTCGCCGAAGAGAATCGTGTCCGACAGAATGATGCCGTCGCCGAACACGGTCGCGTCCGTCATCAGGATACCGTCGCTGAGGAGGATGCCGTCGGCCATCAGGTGGCCGTCGCCGAAGAGCCTCCCCTCGCCGAACATCCTCGTGCCGCCGCCGAGCGGCAAACCGTCGCTCAGCAGTATGCCGTCGCCGAACGTGACGCTGCTCGTCCAGGCCGTGTTGTCGGTCATCACGATGCCGTCGGTCATCACGATGCCATCAGTCATGACGATACCGTCGGTCATGACGATGCCGTCGCTCAGCAGGATGCCGGTGCCGTAGACCTTCTGGTACTTCGAGATCAGCTCGTCGCCCGTGACGTAACCGTAGTTGAGGACGAACCCTTGCGCCCAGGTGAAGGTGTGGCCGGCGATGGTCGTCGAAGGCGTAGGCTGCGGCGCCCGACAGCAGCGGCGAGCCGACCGGGGTCTGTGCGCTCAGGTCTGTGCGGACGAGGCGCGCGAGCCGGATGGCGCCCTCGACGTTCAACTGCCCCGCGCCCTGCTCCAGCGTGTTGAAGCCCGGGAGCGGCTGCGCCGTGTACATCAAGCAGCGCCTTGACCATGTTCGGCGTCAGCTTCGGGTTGGCCTGGAGCATCAGCGCCGCCGCGCCCGCGACGAGCGGCGTCGCCATCGACGTGCCCGACATGTACATCAGCCGCTTGTTGTCCGAATCGACGAGCCCCGTGTCGAGCTGCGGGTTCTGCTTGACGAGCGTGTTCGGTTTGCCGCCGTCGTCGGCCTCGGCGTAGATCAGCCTGTTGCCGGGCGCGGAGAGGTCGGGCTTGACGAGGTTGTCGTAGTGGCGCGCGCCGGCCTCGTCCAGCCAGGAGCCGCGGGTCGGCCCGCGCGAGCTGTAGGAGGTGATGCCGTCGTCGGCGCGCGCGTCGGTGCCGAAGGTGTTCGTCGCGCCGACGGTGATGGCCGAGGGCTCGATGCCCGGCGAGTGGATGGCGCCGTAGAGCTTCGCCCCCGAAGCGTCCTTGCCGTTGTTGCCCGCGGCGGCGACGACGACGATGCCGGCGTCAACCAGCCTGCGCACGGCCTTGCACAAAGGGTCTACGCGGTACGAGTCGACGGCCGGCGCGCCGAGCGAGAGGTTGACGACGCGGACGTTGTACTTCGTCGCGTTCGTCGGGTTGGAAGAGCTGAGCGGCTTGTTCGGGTCGGCGGGGCTCAGAATCCAGTTGAGCGCGTTCAGCAGGTCTGAGACGCGGCCGCGCCCCTGCCGAGTCGAGCACGCGCAGGTTGAGCAGGTCGGCGCCCTTCGCGACACCCTCGTAGGCGCCGCCCGCCACCGTGCTCATGCCCGGCGGCCGAGGCGGCGACGTGCGTGCCGTGCCCGTAGAAGTCCTTGTCGGCCTTGCCCTCGACGGTGAAGTCCTTCTTGAACTTGACGCGGCTCCCCGACAAGTCGAGCTTCGCGCCGAAAGCCTTGTGCGAAACGTCCATCCCCGAGTCGATGATGGCGATGCCGATGCCCGCGCCGTCTAAGGTCTGGCCGAGGAGCCCCGAGACGAGCCCGGAGTTGCGGATCAACTCCGTCCCCGTCGTCGTAACGACGTGTCCCGTCGAGACGATGTTCACGTCCGGCGAGACGAAGCGCACCTCATCGAAGGTGGACAGCTCCTCGACGACCCCGAGCGGGAGGTCGAGCGCGAGCGTGTCGAAGCTGTCGTGCTTCGCGCGGACGCGGACGCCCGCGCGGTTGAGCAGGGCGTTGAGCCGCCCCGAGGGTTTGCCGCGCAGTTGCAGGATGACCTCGGCCGTCTGGGCCGAGGCGCCCGAGCGGCGCAGGCGGTCGCGCAGCGCGTGCGAGACTTTCGCACGCGGCGCGGCGACCGTTGAGTTCTTGGCGCGGGCTGCCGCGCCCGCGGTCGTGCCGGCGCACAGTTGCGCGAGCATCGAGAAGAGTGCCAGCAGAGTCGCGACCCGCGAGGGTGTACGGAAGATCATCGGGCTCTCCGTTGAGCGAGTGTTTGAGCGGCGCGTTCGAAGCTTCGAGCGCGTCTGCGTCGGAGACCTCTGTCCGCCTTGTGAACTGCTCACTTCAGGCGTCGCAGTCGAAAACTTTCAATTCGTGGAGGGCGACATTGATAGAGAGTGCCGCCCGCGCCCGAACTTTGGCAACGGCCGTGCCCGAGCACTTCCCCGCTCAATCTTCTCTTTTGCAGGGGAATTGCGCTGCGCGCGGAGACGTACGGTCAGTCGGTTTGGCAGGCTGAAGCCGCCGGCCAGTCACTTTGAGACGTTTTCAGTCTCGTGGTCTGAGAACGCCGCGCGTACTTACTTTGGGTTGAGACAGGGTATAAGATGTCGGCATGGATTCAGCCCTCCCCCTTCTCGGCCTCGGCTTCGTGCTCGGGCTCAAGCACGCGACCGAAGCCGACCACCTGGTCGCCGTCTCGACCATCGTCAGCGAACACCGCTCGGTCTGGCGCTCGGCCGCCGTCGGGGGACTGTGGGGGCTCGGGCACACCGCGTCGCTCTTCGTCGCGGGCACCGTGCTGATCGCGCTGCGCGTCCGTGTCCCCGAGGGCGTCGCGACGGCGCTCGAACTCGCGGTCGCGCTGATGATCGTGCTGCTCGGTACGCGCATCCTCTACCTCTGTGCTGCGCGGGCGGCGCGACGTGCACGTCCACGCGCACACGCACGGCGGGCAGGACGCACACGCACCTGCACTTTCACGGCCCGCGCGACGCGCACGCCGCCGCGGCCGGGCAGACGGTCTCGCACACCTGGCACCGCGGGCTCTGGGGCTGGCGCCCCGTGGCGGTCGGGGCGATGCACGGGCTGGCGGGGTCGGCCGCGCTGACGCTCTTCGTGCTGACGGATGTTCTGCGCGTCGGGTCGAGGCTGCTCGGGTTCGCCTACCTGCTCCTCTTCGGCGTGGGCTCCATCGGCGGGATGCTCCTGATGAGCACGCTCATCGGCCTGCCCTTCGCCCTCACCGCCCGGCGTTTCCGCCGCATAGACACTCCCGTCCGCCTGCTCGCCGGCGCCGCGAGCGTTCTGTTCGGCCTCTACTACGCATGGCAGACGACAAGCGGCGCCCGGTAGCATCAAAAAAAACATCTCCTCAAACCCACAACCCGTGTGCTAGGATGATTTTGGGTGTTC
This sequence comes from uncultured Acidobacteriota bacterium, assembly GCA_963726735.1. Taxonomy (GTDB): domain Bacteria; phylum Acidobacteriota; class Blastocatellia; order Pyrinomonadales; family Pyrinomonadaceae; genus QHXN01. Next base: position 1,762,577 of record CAVSDM010000007.1, on the reverse strand, counting down.
TGCGCCCGTGCGGATTCTCCGCAGCCACTTGCCACCGACTCACGCCACGTCAGCCATCTGAACCGGAGCCGAAGAAAGAGCCGTCAGATTGCTCGCACCGCGCCGTCACACTGACCGAAGACTGACCCGCCGCACAGAGTCGCTTCAGACCTAAACGGCTTTTTGCCTAGTAATTTAAGGAGAGCGCCGCGGCCCGCTTCTGGCACCGTATTTGACTTCTAGACGGCGGCAGCCGCGCCGCCCCCGCCCGGCCACAGACGAAGACACCGCCTTCTCTAAGAACAGACGGGAATCCCTCTTTACAGTCATGACCATAGAGATCAACGAAGGGCAGCGTTTCCCACAGCAGTTCGTCAACGCGGTCGCCGCCGTGGGCGGGACCGCGCTGCTTCTGGCGGCGTTCGGGCCTGCCGTTCGGCGCAGCTCGGCTTCCCCGTCCTGCTGCTCGCGCTGCTGGCCGTGCAGGTCTCGGCGCGCTACGACGCGCGCCCGTCGAGCGGCTGGCACTTCCCCTTCGCCGAAGGCTTCGTCTTCCTCTCGATGCTGCTCTTCGAGGGCGAGGTCGCGGTCATTCTGGCGGCGCTCGTCGCCTTCTGCTGCGCGCTCCCCGAGTCGCGCGGCTGGTGGGCGGTCGGCTTCCGCTCGGCCTCGGCGGCGGTCGCGGCCACGCTCGCCGTCTGGACGCTCAGGCTGGCCGCGGGGCCGCTCAACGGTCTGGCCGAAGTCTGGCCCGCGCCGGCCACGCTCAACGGCGCGTGCGCGGCGGTGCTCGTGCTCTCCTTGTGCAACGCGGGGGTCGCGGCCTTCGGCGGGTCGTACCGCATGAACCTCTCGGCGTGGCAGGACGGCGCGCGGCTCTTCTTCTGGCAGGTGGTCGGGAACGCCGCGGCGCTGGCGGCCGCGTTCGCCGCCGCCCTGGGCGTGCGCTTCGCCGGGGTGGAGATTTCGGTCGCGGCCGGCGCGGTCGCGTGCCTGCTGGCGACGGCGCTGCGCGCGAAGCTCAACGGCAACAGGCGCGCGGCGCCCGGACGCCGAGGCCCCGCAGCACAAGGTCGTCCGAGGGCGACCGCTTCCGCTCGGCCTTCGACTACGCGGCCATCGGCATGGCGCTCGTCTCGACCGAGGGGCGCTGGCTTCAGGTCAACCGCTCGCTGTGTCAGATTCTCGGCTACACCGAAGAGGAGCTGCTGCTCACAGACTTCCTCTCCGTCACGCACCCCGACGACCTGCCGACGGCGCTCTCCAACATCGGCCAGTTGCTCAAGGGCAAAGTGTCGGCGTCGCAGATGGAGAAGCGCTACATACACAAGTCGGGGCACGAGGTCTGGGTGCACTGGAGCGTCTCGCTCGTGCGCGACCAGTACTCGAAGAGCGTCCACCTCATCTTCCAGATTCAGGACATCACCGACCGCAAGCTGGCCGAGCAGCAGCTCCACCACGACGCCTTCCACGACGCGCTGACGGGACTGCCGAACCGCGCGCTCTTCATGGACCACCTCAAGCTCGCCATCGCGCGCTCGCGCCGCAACGTGCAGACCCGGTTCGCCGTCCTCTACCTCGACCTCGACCGCTTCAAGGTCATCAACGACAGCCTGGGCCACACCATCGGCGACCAGCTCCTCGTCGGCATCGCCGACCGCCTCAAGAAGAACCTCCGGCCCGGGCGACACGGTCGCGCGCCTCGGCGGCGACGAGTTCACCGTCCTCGTCGAAGACATCACCGACGAGACCGAGTCCGTCCAGGTCGCCGAGCGCATCCAGAAGGAGCTGTCCGTCCCCTTCACCTTGAGCGGCCGCGAGGTCTTCACCACCGTCAGCATGGGCATCGCGCCGTCGGCCACCGGCTACGAGCGCGCCGAGGACATCCTGCGCGACGCCGACACGGCGATGTACCGCGCCAAGTCGGCGGGCAAGGCGCGCTACGAAATCTTCGACAAGGCGATGCACGCGCGCGCCATCAACCTCCTCCAGATGGAGACCGACATGCGGCGCGCCCTGGAGCGCGAGGAGTTCATCCTCCACTACCAGCCCATCGTCGCGCTCGACAACTTCCGCCTGCGCGGCTTCGAGGCGCTGGTGCGCTGGCAGCACCCGGAGCGCGGCTTCATCTCGCCGATGGACTTCATCCCCGTGGCCGAGGAGACCGGCATGATCGTCCCGCTCGGCGAGTGGGTGATGCGCGAGGCGTGCCGGCAGATGAACGGCTGGCAGAGGATGTTCCCGCTCGAACAGCCGCTCTTCATCACGGTCAATCTGTCGAGCAAGCAGTTCAGCCAGGACGATGCTCATCAGCACCTTCGCCATGATCCTCCAGGAGACGGGCGTCAAGCCGCAGTCGGTGAAGCTCGAAATCACCGAGTCGGTCGTCATGGAGAACATCGAGACGGCGACCGAGATGCTCCGCCAACTCCGCGCGCTCGGCGTCAAGCTCGCCATCGACGACTTCGGGACGGGCTACTCGTCGCTCTGAGCTACCTGCACCGCTTCCCCATCGACACGCTGAAGATCGACCGCTCGTTCGTCACGCGCATGTCGGAGAACAACGAGAACGTCGAGATCGTCCGCACCATCGTCGTGCTCGCGCAGAACCTCGGGATGGACGTGGTGGCCGAGGGCGTCGAGACGAACGAACAGCTCGTGATCCTCCAGAAGCTCGGGTGCGAGAACGGGCAGGGCTACTTCTTCTCCAAGCCCGTCAACGCCGACGGCGCCGAGAAGATCATCGCCGAGACCTACGGCGCGCTCACCTCGCCCGCCCGCGCCCTCAACCCGCAGCAGAACGGCAAACGCGTCTTCGTCGCTTAACGGCTGACGCATCAGACTACGAACCACGGAGACAGGAGAGGCACAGCTAATTCGCTTTAGCTGTGCCTCTCCTGTCTCCGTGGTTAATTCTTTCTTCGGCGACCTCGTTCTTACTTCCCCTCCGGCTCGATGATGACCGTCTCGCCCGCGACGCCGCGCGCGCGCAGGTCGGAGGCCAGCCGCGCGGCCTCCTCTCGCGTTGCGTAGAGCCCGCTGCGCACCTGAAAGCGGAACCGCGTCGCCTCGCCCGACTCGGCCACGCGCGCCTCGAATCCCGCCGCCCTCAGGCGTGAAACCTGCTCGTTCGCCTGCGACACTTCGGCGAACGCGCCGACCTGCACCGAGTACGAACCGGCCTCGTCCGACGCGGCGGCCACCTCCTTCGTCTCGGCCGTCGCGGCGGGTGTCGCATCCGGCGGCGGCTTCAAAGGCGAGCCGGCCGCGTGCGCCGCTGCGGGCGTCGCCGCCGTCTGGTTCGTCGCCTCGTTCCTGAAAGCCTCTTCCTCCGAAGCGCCGCCGCGCCGCCCCGCCCAACTGAAGAGGACCAGCGCGAGCCCGAAGCCCACAACCGTCAGAAGCAGCCACGCGGGCGCGAGTCTGAGCAAGCGTCTCCCGACCGCGTAGCCGTCGTACTCGCGCGCGCGCCGCGACGACTTGCGCACGCCGACGCTCTCGCCGCACGAAGGGCACGCGTTCGCGGTCTCGCTTATGTTTTTCTCTCCGCAGTGAGGACAGGTAAGTTTCATAAAAGTCACACGTCGAGGTGCGCGGCCGGAAGCCCGTCTGTGAGGGCGGGCGTCGCCACTGTTCCGCGGGGCGGGTTGTTGTGATGACGTAAGCCGGACTGCGAGGAAGGGCTTACGCCTGAGAGTTCACGGTATCAGAACTATCTTGCCGTATGCGCCGGGCTTCAAGACCTCTTCGTGCGCGCGCGCGGCCTCGGCGAGCGGCAGCTCGCGCCCGACCACGGGGCGCAGCGTCCCCGCTTCGAGCCCCGCGCCGAGGGCCGCGTGGATGCTCTGAAACTCCTGCGGCGAAATGTTGAAGAGCGTCATGCCCAGGATGGCCGCGTCGCGCGTCATCGCCTGCCGCGGGTTGATCTCGACCGTGCCGCGCGAGCCGACGACGACCACGCGCCCGCCCTTCGCCAACGCGCCGAGGTCACGGTCTAAGTTGACGTTCGCCAGCATCTCCAGAATCACGTCCACGCCGCGCCCGCCCGTCAGCCCGTCGAGTTGCCCGAGGTAGTCCGGCGCTCGATGGTCGAGCACCTCGTGCGCGCCCTGCTCGGACACGAGCCGGCGCCCCTCCTCGTCCCCGCCGTGCCCACGACGCGCAAGCCCGGCGGCGCGCGCGAGTTGCACGGCCGCGGTCCCCACGCCGCCGCTCGCCCCGTGTACGAGGACCGTCTCGCCCGGCGTAGCCTTCGCGCGTTGGAAGAGCGCGCGGTACGCGGTCACGTAAGGCGTAAAGATGCCGGCGCCCTGCGCGAAAGAGACACGCTCGGGAAGCGGATGACACTGCGACTCCTCGCAGAGCGTTAACTCGGCGTAAGTGCCGGTCAGGCTCCCCGCCGTGTAGACCCTCTGCCCCGTCCGGAAGCGCGTCGACGCCCTCGCCCACGGCTTCGACTTCGCCCGCCGCGTCGAGCCCCGGCGTGTAAGGCAGCGCGGGCTTGACGGCGTGGCCGCCGCTCCTGATGTACGTGTCCACCGGGTTGACGCCCGCCGCGCGCACGCGCACGAGCACCTGCCCCGCCGCGGGCTTCGGCTCCGGCACGTCCTCAAGCCGCAAGACCTCCGGCCCGCCGAACTCGTGAATCCTGATCGCCTTCATCGTCCCTCTCCCACGTGAGTAGAAAAAGTAAGAGGCTAGTCAGGAGGCGCACTCCTAACTAGCCTCAAGCCTCAAGCCGGCCGGCCCCTATCCGATCAGCGGCGCGCCGTCGTAGACGACCGCCCAGCCGTTCTTGCGGCTGGTGGCGAGGCTGCGCGCGTACCACTTGCGCGCCTCCTCCTCCGTCTCGTAGCGGCGCAGGGAGGGGAGGCTCTGGCGCGGGTCGTAGCGGACGAGTTGGCCGCCGTCGGGCGCCGCCTTCAGGGAGAGCAGCGCCAGCATGTCGTTCTTATGGAGCACGGCCGTGCGGACGACCGTCGCGCCGTCGTCCTCGTCTTCGTCATCATCGTCCAGCTCGTATTCGTCATCCTCTTCGAGGAGTTCGGCCGGCTCGCCGTCCGACTCGTCGTCAACGTCGATCATCTCGTCAAAAAAGTCGTTGTGGTCTTTCATGTGTGAATCCGTTTCTCCGATGCCGTATTTCCCGTGACGGATGAGGTTACTTTGTGCAGCCCTTGTCCGAAAACGCGTGACCGTATATTACACTCTCGCGGGACGGCAAACAAAGGTCTGGCGGGGGAGGAAGAATGGACGGTTTTGTGCTCGCGATCGACCAGGGAACGACGGGGACGACCGCCCTCGTCTTCGACCGCGACTGCCGCGTGCGCGGCCGCGGCTACTCGGAATTTACGCAGCATTACCCGCGCCCCGGCTGGGTCGAGCACGACGCGGAAGAGATCTGGCGCGTGAGCCTCAAGGCCGTGGCCGACGCGCTGAAGGCGTCCGGCATCGAGGCGCGGGGACTGCGCGCCGTCGGCATCACGAACCAGCGCGAGACGGTCGTCGCGTGGGCGCGCGCCACCTCCGCGCCGGTCGCGCGCGCCGTCGTCTGGCAGGACAGGCGCACGGCCGGCATGTGCGACGAGCTGAAGGCGCGCGGGCTGGAAGATTTGATTCGCGCGAAGACGGGCCTCGTGCTCGACCCGTATTTCTCCGGCACGAAGCTGCGCTGGCTGCTCGACAACACGCGGGGCTTGCGCGAACGCGCCGCGTCGCGGCGAAGTCGCCTTCGGCACCGTCGATTCGTGGCTCGTCTGGAAGCTGACGGGCGGGCGCGCACACGTCACAGACCCCTCGAACGCCTCGCGCACGCTGCTCTACGACATCGAACGGCTCGCCTGGGACGACGAGTTGCTCGCGCTCTTCGACGTGCCGCGCGCCGCGCTCCCCGAAGTCCGGCCCTCGTCCTTCGTCTACGGCCATACAGACCCGTCGGCCTTCTTCGGCGCGCGCGTGCCCGTCGCGGGTCTCGCGGGCGACCAGCAGGCCGCGCTCTTCGGCCAGGGCTGTTACGAGCCGGGCGCGGCGAAGAATACTTACGGCACGGGCTCCTTCCTCCTGATGAACACGGGCGCCGGGCCCGTCGCGAGCCGCGCGGGGCTTCTGACGACGGTCGCGTGGCAGTTGCAGGGCGAGCCGGCGGAGTACGCGCTTGGAGGGCTCGATCTTCGTCACGGGCGCGGCCGTGCAGTGGCTCCGCGACGGGCTCGGCATCATCGGGAGCGCGGACGAGACGGAGGCGCTCGCGCGCTCGCTCGACTCGAACGAGGGCGTCTACTTCGTCCCGGCGCTGGCGGGCCTCGGCGCGCCGCACTGGGACGCATACGCGCGCGGCGCCGTCGTCGGCTTAACGCGCGGCACGACCCGCGCGCACCTCGCGCGCGCCGCGCTGGAGGCCATGTGCTACCAGACGCGCGACGTGGCGTCGGCGATGGAGCGCGACTCCGGCGTGCGCCTGAAAGAGTTGCGCGTGGACGGCGGCGCGGTCGGCAACTCTTTCCTGATGCAGTTTCAGGCGGACATCCTCGGCGTCCGCGTCGAGGTGCCCGAGGTCACCGAGACGACGGCCGCGGGCGCGGCCTACCTCGCCGGCCTCGCCGTCGGCTTCTGGCAAGACCGCCGCGAGATCGCCGCGCGCCTCCGCATCGCGCGCCGCTACGAGCCGCGGATGGACGCGCAGGAACGCGAACGGCTCCACGGCCGCTGGCTCCGCGCCGTCGAACGCGCCAAAGACTGGGAACGCGACGACGGATGAGAAAAATCGGGACGGACATTTCCGGCGCGACCTTCGACGTGGTCATCGTCGGCGCGGGCGTGAACGGGTGCGGGGTGGCGCGCGACGCGGCGATGCGGGGACTGCGCGTGCTGCTGCTCGACAAGGGAGACATCGCGGCGGGGACGACCGCGGCCTCGACGCGCCTGATTCACGGCGGGCTGCGCTACCTCGAACACGGCGAGGTCGGGCTCGTGCGCGAGTCTCTGCGCGAGCGCGAGACGCTTCTGCGCAGGGTCGCCCCGCACCTCGTCCGCCCGCTCGCCGATGCTCGTCCCCGTCTACGCGGGCCGGCGCCGCGGCCCTCTCACCATCCGCGCGGGGATGTTCGCCTACGACCTGCTGTCGTCGTCCAAGTCACTCCCGCGCCACCGCATGCTCGGCGCGGCCGAGGCGTTGCGACACGCGCCCGGCCTCGACCCCGAGGGCCTGCGCGGCGCGGCGCTCTTCTACGACGCGCAGGTCGAGTACGCGGAGCGGCTCGCGGTCGAGAACGCGCTCGACGCGCGCGCGCACGGCGCGTCCGTTCTGACGTACGCGCGCGTCGAGCGCCTGCTCGTCGAAGGCGGGGCGGCGCGCGGCGTCGTCTTCGCGGACCTGCTCGGCGGGGGGACGCACGAGGCGCGCGCGAACGTAGTCCTCAACGCCGCCGGCCCGTGGGTTGACGCGGTGCTGGAAGGCGCGTCGGCTGAGGAGGAGAGACTGATAGGGGGGACGAAGGGCAGCCACGTCGTCGTCCGCGCCTTCGAGGGCGCGCCGCGCGCGGCCGTCTACGCGGAAGCGTTTGAAGACGGCCGCCCCTTCTTCGTCGTGCCCTGGGATGACAAGCTCTTAATCGGCACGACCGACGAGCGCTTCGAGGGCGACCTCGACCGCGTCGGTGCGGACGAGCGCGAGATCGAATACCTTCTGCGCGAGGCGAACCGCGTCCTCCCGTCGGCGCGGCTCACGCGCGGCGACGTGCTCTACACCTACTCGGGCGTGCGGCCGCTGCCGCGCGTCGTCGAAGGGCAGGAGAGCGGCATCACCCGCCGCCACTTCATCAAACCCGCAAACGTGCGCGGCCTCTTCTCGTTCGTCGGCGGCAAGCTCACGACCTACCGCGCGCTCGCCGAAGGGGCGGTTGACTTAATCTTCCGCGCGCTCGGCCGGACGCCCCCGCCGTGTCAGACGGACGCACGACCGCTGCCCGGCGCGGCCGTCGAAGACTTCGACGCGTTCCGGCGCGACTTCGACGCGCGCAGCACGCTCGCGCCCGCGAGCACCGCGCGGCTCCTGAAGGTCTACGGCGCGCGCGCGGCGGAAGTCCTGCGGCTCGCGCAGACGGACGCCCGGCTGTCTCAGGTCATCAGCGAAGAGACCGGCACAATCGGCGCGGAGGTCGTCTACGCCTTCCGCGAGGAGCTGGCCGAGACGCTGGCGGACTGCCTGCTGCGGCGCACGATGGTCGGGCTCAACGGACAGGTCGGGCTGGACGCGTTGGAGCGCGCCGCCCGCGTCGCACAAAAGTTTTTAGGTTGGGATGATGAACGCGCCTCGGGTGAGGTCGAGGCTTATCGAAGTTACGTCGAGCGCTTTAAGCCACCAGCCTGCGTGCCTGTGTGAGGCCGCGGAGGTTTAACGCGGCGGGTCTGTGCGACGTGCGCGTGTGGCGCGGGAGGCGGACGTTCTCGAAGTAGTCGAGCGCGGCGACGCGCAGGCCCACGTCGCGGCCGAGGCGCTCGCTCATGAACCACTTGTGTTCGAGCATGTGCGGCCACTCGGCGCGCGCCTCCGCCGGCCGCAGCTTCACGCCGGCCAGCTCCTTCAAAGCCTCCTGCTCCTCACACACGCCCTCGCCGATACTCTTCTCAATCACGTAATCGAGTCTGAACGGAATCATCTTAAAGCTCCTTACCTTAACGAATGAACCCGACGTTCGTCTGCGTAGGTTCGACGCCAATGTTAGGCGCGCGTTTGCCCTCGCGTCTAACGCATTGTGTTCATCGGGCGGATTAACTATATTCATCCACATTTCCCCGAAAGGCGTAAACGATGGAGCTGTCGCAGTTAAGAACCTTCCGCGAGGTCGCCGAGGCGCTCTCGTTCACACGCGCGGCACAGAAACTTAACATGACGCAGTCGGCCGTCAGCCACCAGATCAAGGCGCTGGAGCGCGAGCTGGGCGAGCCGCTCTTCATCCGCGCCAAGCGCGGCGTTCACCTCTCCGACGCCGGCCAGCTCGCGCTCTCCTACGCCGAGCGCATCCTCGAAGAGGCCGACGCGCTGCGCGAGCGCATCCGCGGCGACGAGCACGAGCCGCGCGGCCGCGTCCGCGCCGCCGCCGCCACCCAGGCGTTCGTCCACCTCTTCGCACGCCTCTTCGAGTCGTTCATGCGCGACCACGAGCGGGTCGAGCTATCCTTCCGCACGACCGTCAGCACCGAGCAGACCGTCGCCGACATCCTCAACGGCGCGGCCGACGTGGGGTTCGCCAGCCTCCCCGTCTACTCGCCCGCGCTGCAAGTGACGGAGTTGTTCGAGGACGAGCTGGGCGTCGTCGCCTCTGCGCGCCACAGGTTCGCCGCGGCGCGCGAGACGAGCATCACGGAGATGCGCCGCGAGCGCTTCATCCTCTTCGAGCAGGGCGCGTCCATCCGCCGCGCGACGGACGCCTTCTTCAAGCGCGTGGACTTGAGCCCCGACCTCGCGCTCGAATCGAACGACACCTACTTCATCAAGCTCATGGTCGAGCACGGCCTCGGCGTCTCGGTCATGCCCTCCTGGGCCGTGCGTGAAGAGGTCGAGGCCGGACGCCTCGCGTGGCTGCGCGTCTCGGGCCACCGGCTCACGCGCGCCGTCGCCGTCATCGCCCTCGGCCGCTTTCAACCGTCGCCGACGCGTGCCTTCATCGAATATATCCTCGAACACCGCGAGCGACTGCAAGAGGCCGCCCGTCCATTCTGATTTCATAACGTACGAAATTTTCCGCCGACCCTCTCCAACCGTCGGGCGAGCAGTCCGCATCACACCCGCACAACTTGAGGAGGGAAACGTTGATGTTACGGAGGTCTGCCCCCGCCCTTCTGGGCCTCTTTGTGTGCCTGCTCGCCGCCCACCTTTCGAGCGCGGCACCCGCCTTCCGCCTGGACGAATCACGCATCCGACTCCTGTTCGACTCCGACTCGGCGCGCGTCCGCGTCGAGGTCGAGAACGGCACCGGCCGCGATCTCCCGGCGCGCCTGCGCGTCGAGCTGCTCGACCCGCACGACCGCGTGCGCACCGCGGCCGCGGCCGACGTGCGCCTGCGACGCGGCGCGAACGCGCTCGAAGTCGCGCTCGAACTGCCCTACGCGCGGCTGCCCGACTCCGAGCGCAAAGCGTTCCCTTGGTACCGCCTGCGCTACAGCGTCGCGCCGGCCGCGACGACCGAAGCGCCGCCGGCCCTCGAAGGGGTCGTCTCCGTCTCCGAGGTCGCGCCCGACCTCTTCGAGCTGAGCGTCGTCTCGGCCCCGGCCGCGCGCCCCGGCTCACACTACGGCGCGCGCGCGCGCACGGCCAACCCCGTCACCCAGCGCCCCATCAAGGGCGTCGCCGTCGAGGCCACGCTCACCTTCGCCGCCGACAGCAAGACCGTCCTCAAGGCGTCGGGCACGACCGACGGAGACGGCTTCGTCACGCTCGACTTCGATCTGCCGCGCGCGCTCCGCACGAACGACGACGACGGGGCGGAGCTTGTGGTCACGGCGCGCCGCGGCCCCCTCGTCGAGCGGGCGGAGACGAACGTCTCCGTCGAAGAGACGCCGCGCGTCCTCCTCACCACCGACAAGCCGCTCTACCAGCCCGGCCAGACCGTGCACATGCGCGCGCTCGTCTTCGACCAGAGTGGGCGCGCGCTCGCGGGCGAGGAGGTCACCTTCGAGGTTGAGGACGAAGAGGAATCCACGTCCCTCACGGTGCCGGTCAAGACATCGCGCTTCGGCGTGGCCTCGGCCGACTGGCGCGTGCCCGAGAGCACGAAGCTCGGCACTTACAAGCTCAAGCTCGTGATGGACGGAGACAAGTACGACATCGACTACGGCGCCGCCACCGACTTCCGCGTCAGCCGCTACGACCTGCCGAACTTCTCCGTCACGGCGAAGCCCGACCGCCCTTTCTACCTCGGCACAGAGAGCCCTTCGGTCGAGGTGCGCGCCGACTACCTCTTCGGCCAGCCGGTCAGGCGCGGCCGCGTCCGCGTCGTGCGCCAGACCGAGCGCCACTGGAACTACAGGCGGCAGAAGTACGAGACCGAAGAGTCCCCGGCCGTCGAGGGCGAGCTGAACGAGGGACTCTACCTCGCGCGCCTCGACCTTAAGAAGGAGCAGGAGGAGCTGGCCGGGTCCGGCTACCAGCGCTTCCGCGACCTCGACTTCGTCGCCTACGTCACCGACCCGACGACCAACCGCACCGAGCAGCGGCGCTTCCAATTGCGTCTGACGAAAGAGCCCCTCCACCTCTACGTCAGCGAGGGCCGCTACCGGCAGGCGAAGGGGCTGCCGCTCGCCTTCTACGTCGCGGCCTCCTACGCCGACGGCACGCCGGCCGAGTGCGACGTGACGGTCTACGAGGAGGGCGCGACGGAGAGTAAGGCGGGCGCCGACGGGCGCGTCCACGAGGTGAAGGAGGCCGGGCGCGCGCTCGTCAAAGTGCGCACGAACCGCTACGGCGTGGCGAAGGTGCTGGGGCCGGCCGTGCGCCGCGACGAGTCGCGCGGCAACATCCCTTTGAGCTTCGTCGCGCGCGACCGCGCGGGGCGTGCGGGGAGCCACAACGACGACTTCTGGCTCGGCTACTCCCGCAGCGACGTGCCCGAGATTCGCGTCGAGACGGACAGGGCCGTCTACGCCCCGGGCGACCCGGTCAGGGTCGAGCTTGCGTCCGACGCCGAGAGCACGAGCGTCGTGGTCGATGCCGTCTCGGAGGGGCGCGTGCTCTACTCGCACACGGCGAGACTCTCGGGCGGGCGCGCCGCGTTCGTCATCCCGACCGGCCCCGACTTCGCGGGCGCAGTCAGCGTCACCGCCACGAGCGCGGCGCCCGCGCTCGCGGGCGACCGAGGGTCTTACGCGTTGGGCGCGCGCACCGTCGTCTTCCCGCGCGACCGCGAGCTGAAGCTCGACGTGAAGCTCTCGCAGAAGAGCTTCCGGCCGGGCGAGGAGGCGGGCGCGCAGTTCAACGTGCGCACGGCCGACGGGCGGCGCACGTCGGGCGCGCTCGGCGTCGTCGTCTTCGACAGGGCGGTCGAGGAGCGCGCGCGCACCGACGGCGAGGCCGGGCGCGGCTTCGGCTTCGCCGGCTCGTTCCTCGAATACTGGTACGGCTCCTCGAACATCGGCGGCGTCACGCGCCGCGACGTGGAGCGGCTCGACCCGGCGCGCGCGCGGCCCGAGGGCTTCGACACGGTCGCCGAGATGCTCTACAACAACGAGCGTCCCGAGAGCCTCCAACGCATCACGACGGGAACCGACTTCGAGCGCGGGCAGTCGCGCGTCTTCGCCGACCTCGTCAGGGCACGGCTCAAGCCGCTCTCCGATGTGCTTTACGCGCGCTACATGAACGCGGCAGAATACCCTGCCGACGAGTCCGCGCTCGTCCGCGCGCTCGCGCAGGGGGGCGTCGAGTTCGCGTCGCTGCGCGACCCGTGGGGCCAGACCTTCCGCCCGCGCTTCTCCTTCGTGCGCCAGGACGACCGGCTCGAACTTGTGAGCAGCGGCGCCGACGAGCGCCCCGACACGGAGGACGACTTCGTCGCCGCGACCTTCAAATGGCCCTACTTCCGCAAGACCGGCGAGGCCATCAACCGCGCCGCCGCCGACTACCACATACGCACCGGCGGCTACATCCGCGACCTCGACACGCTGCTCGCGGAGCTGCGCCGCGACGGCGTGGAGGCCGACGCCCTGCGCGACCGCTGGGGCCGGCCCTACCGCTTCCGCTTCGAGACGAGCGGCACCGATTTCACTATCAACGTCGAGAGCGGCGGCCCCGACCGCGCCTTCGCGTCGCGGCGCGTCAACCGCGCGGATGACTTCGACATCTGGATGGCGCAGACCGACTACTTCGAGAAGTCGCGCAGGGCGCTGGACGCGGCGCTCGACCAGAGCCTGCGCGAGGGGCACGCGTTCCCGCGCACGCGCGGCGACCTCGACTCGGCGCTGTCGAAGTCTTCGCTCAGCCTCGACGCGCTGCGCGACGGCTGGGGCCGCCCCGCCTACGCGACCTTCGCGACGGCGTCTAAGTTGACCGCCCACATGGAGGTCGCGGCGCGCGACGCCCACGGCGTGAGGCGGATGGTACAACCCGTCACGCACACGGTTCGCACGCTCTCGCTCCGCAGCGCCGGCCCGGACGGCCGCGAGGGCACGTCCGACGACTTCACGCTCGCCTACTACACGAGCCTCGGCGCAGAGCAGTCGGCGCCGGGCGCGACGCCGGTGCCTTTCGCATCCGCCAGAACCTTCTCGGGCGGCACGGGCGCGATTACGGGGATGGTCATGGACCAGAACGGCGCCGTCATCCCCAACGCGCAGGTCGTCGCCCGGCACAGCTTCGCCGATTTCGAGGCCAGCGCCACGACCAACGACGAGGGCGTCTACCTGCTGCACAACCTCCCTTCGGGCGTCTACGCGGTGACGATCACCTCGCCCGGGTTCGTGCAGTTTACGCTGGATGCCGTCCGCGTCCTCTCGTCGAACCTGACGAAGGCGGACGCCACGCTGGTCGTGGGCGTCATGATGGAGAAAGTGGAGGTGACGGCCGGGCCGGCCGTCTTGATTGAGACATCGCAATCCTCCGTCTCACACAAGGCGGAGCCGGGGCGCGTGCTCGGGCCGCAGGCTCCGCTCTCGACGCCGCGGCTGCGCGAGTTCTTCCCCGAAACTCTGGTCTGGAGCCCGGAGCTTGAGACCGCGGGCGACGGCACCGCGCGTCTCAACTTCAAGCTCGCCGACAACATCACGACGTGGAAGATGTCGGTCATCGCCTCGACCGAGGACGGCCGACTCGGCACGGCCGAGCAGGAGTTCCTCTCCTTCCAACCCTTCTTCGTCGAGCACGACCCGCCGCGCGTCCTGACCGAGGGCGACGAAATCTCTCTGCCCGTCGTGCTGCGCAACTACCTGCCTACACGGCAGAGCGTTGACGTAGAGATGAAGCCCGAGGGCTGGTTCACCCTCGACGGCGCGGCGCGGCAGCGCGCTGAGGTGCCGGCGGGCGACGCCGCGCGCCCGACCTTCGACTTCCGCGCGGTCGCCTCGGTGACGGACGGGAAGCAGCGTGTGACGGCGGTCGGCCCCGACGCCTCCGACGCCATCGAGAAGCCCGTCACCGTCCACCCCGACGGCGAGGAGCGCTCGCTCACCGACGGCACGCTCATGACGGACGCGGGCGCCCTCTCCGTCAACGTCCCCGCGGAGGTCGTGCGCGGGTCTCTGCGCGGCGAGCTGAAGGTCTACCCGAACCTGACGGCGCACGTGCTCGAAGGCGTCGAGGCGATCATGTCGCGCCCGTACGGCTGCGGCGAGCAGACCATCTCTTCGGCCTACCCGAGCGTGCTCGTGCTCAACTACCACGCGGGGCTCAAGGGCGGCGGGGTCGAGGCCGGGACTGTCGCGCGCGCACGCAGGTACACGCAGCTCGGCTACGAACGTCTGCTCGGCTACCGCGCGCCCGGCGGCGGCTTCACCTACTGGGGGCGCGGCGCGCCGGACCTCGCGCTCACGGCCTACGCCCTGCGCTTCCTGACGGACGCGGGCCGCGCCATCGAAGTTGACGCGGAGGTTATTGCCGAGACGCGCGCGTGGCTGCTCAAGCAGCAACGCCCCGACGGGAGCTGGCCCGCGCACGCACGGGACGGCCGTGAAGACAAGGCGCGGACGGCGCTCAACACCGTCTTCGTCGCACGCGTCCTCGCGGCCACGCGGAGGTTCGAGCCGGCCGAGCGCGCCCCCGTCGCACAAACGCCTCCCGCGCAGATTGCCGGGTCGAAGGAGCAAGCGGCGCCTCTGAAGCGCGCGCTCGCTTACGCCGCGGCGCGCGCCGACGAGTCGGACGAGCCGTACCTCATCGCCTCGCTCGCGCTGGCCGCGGCGGACGCGGGCGAGACGGCACTCGTTGAGCGCGCCGCCGCACGCCTGCGCGCGCTCGCGCTCGAAGATGGGGCGGGCACCTACTGGGCGCTCGAAACCAACACGCCCTTCTACGGCTGGGGCCTCGCCGGGCGCGTCGAGACGACGGCGCTCGCCGTCCAGGCGCTGAGCCGTTATTGCGGGATGCCGAACGCGGACTGCGGGGCGGGTAACAGACTGATCGACCGCGGGCTCGAATTCCTTCTGCGCAAGAAGGACCGCTACGGCGTCTGGTACTCGACGCAGGCGACGATCAACGTCTTCGACGCGTTGCTTTCGTTGGTCTCGGCGCGCGGCGGCGCGGCGGGGGCGGGGGCGCAGGCCGTTGAGGCGGCCGAGGTCTTCGTCAACGGCCGACGCGCGGGCCAACTCACGCTTCCCTCTTCGGACGGAATCTCCGGCCCGCTTCTGTTCGACCTCACGCCCTTCCTCGGCGCGGGCGCCAACCGCGTCGAGCTGCGACGACGCGCGCCCGCGACGCCCGCGCAGGCTCAATTCGTCACAACCTTCTACGTTCCCTGGGGCGCGCGCGACCCGGCGCTCGCCGAAGGCGACGGCGGTGCGAAGCGCGGCGCCGCTTCGACGCTCAGGCTGTCGGTCGGCTACGACCAGACGCGCGCGGGCGTGGGTCAGGAGGTGACGTGCAGCGTCTCGGCCGAGCGCGTCGGCCACGCGGGCGACGGAATGTTGCTGGCCGAAGTCGGGCTCCCGCCGGGCGCGGACGTTGACCGCGCGTCGCTTGAGCGCGCGCTGACGGAGTCGGGCCGGGCGCTCAACAGCTACGACGTGCTGCCCGACCGCCTCGTCCTCTACCTCTGGCCGCAGGGCGGCGGCACGCGCTTCCAGTTCAAGTTCCGCCCGCGCTACGGCCTCAACGCGCTGACCGCGCCCTCGCAGCTCTACGACTACTACAACCCCGAAGCGCGCACCGTCGTTCCCCCGACAAGGTTCGTGGTACGATGAAAAAGCAGTAGACAGTAGTCGGTAGACGGCAGTCAGTAGCGCTCCGCGTTGAGGACGCTGCTGTCTTCCTACTGACTACCGTCTACTGCCTACTGTCTACTTTTTTAGGAGGTTGCGATGCGTCTCACAGAGATGGTTTCGTGCGCCGGTTGAGCGGCTAAGCTCGCGCCGAGCGAACTCGCTCAAGTTTTGAGCGGGCTGGACATTCCCCGCGACCCGAACCTGATTGTCGGCATCGAGACTGCCGACGACGCGGGGGTTTACCGTCTCTCGGACACGCTCGCGCTCGTCCAGACCGTAGACTTCTTCACGCCCATCGTTGACGACCCGTTCGACTACGGGCGCATCAGCGCGCTCAACTCCATCAACGACGTGTGGGCGATGGGCGGCACGCCCCTCACCGCGCTCGCCGTCACGTGCTTCCCGAAGAAGGGCGTCGATTTTTCCATCCTCGGCGAGATCATGCGCGGCGGCCTTCACGTCCTGACGGAGAACGGCGTCGCGCTCGTCGGCGGCCACAGCGTTGACAACCAGCAGATCATGTTCGGCTACGCCGTGACGGGCGTCATCGACCCCGCGCGCGTCGTCACCAACCGCGGCGCGCGCCCCGGCGACGCGCTCATCCTGACGAAGCCCATCGGGACGGGCGTCGTCTCGACCGGCATCAAGTTCGGCAAGGCGAGTGATGAGGTGACGCGCGCGTCGCTTGAGACGATGCTGCTCTCGGGGCGCGAGGCGGCGCGGCTGATGACGGAGGCGGGCGCACGGGCGGCGACCGACGTGACGGGCTTCGCGCTGCTCGGCCACGCGTGGGAGATGGCGCGCGGGAGCGGCGTGACCTTAGAGATTGATTCTGGGAGCGTGCCCCTCATCCGCGGCGCGCGTGAGCTGGCCGCGGCCGGGCTCCTGACGAGCGGCGACAAGTCGAACCGGGCTTACGTGGGCGAGGACGTGACGCTCGGCGAAGGAGTGAGCAAGGAACTCGCCTCGCTCCTCTTCGACCCGCAGACGGCCGGCGGCCTGCTCATCTCCGTCCCCGCCGAACGCGCCGCAGACCTCCTCGCCTCCCTGCGCGAGCGCTACGCGGACGCCGCCCTCATCGGCCGCGTCACAGAGCGCGGCCCGCACCTCATCAGGGTCAGTTAAAAGTCCTCTTTAGTGACGACGCTGATGCCGCCGACGCGCCCCCTGAATTCCGGTTTGCGTTGAAGCCCGCCGAGCAAGTGCTGCGCGAGGACGAGCCGCGCGCTGGTGCGCGCCTCCGGGCGGCGGAACTTCCCGGCCAGGGCGGCGGCGCGCTCGAAGTCGGCGCGGGCCAGCAGCGCCAGCGTCTGCGCACACTGGTTGATCATCTCGTTCCAGATGTAGCCGCCCTGCGGCCTCAACTCGCCCTCCCTGAAAGACTCCTGCCCGAAGCCGTCGAGCACCTCGGCCGCGTCCAACAGTCCGTCGAGCCGGCCGACGGCCGACTCCGCCACCTCGAACGCGGCGTCGGCGTCGAGCTGCGCGTAGGCGTTGGCGACTTGCAGGCGGTAGACGAACTGCTGCTGGCCGCGCGTCTGCGACTCGACGAGCGCGCGCGCCTCTTCCAAAACCTGCCGCGCCGTCTCCGCGTCGCCGGCCGTCGCGGCGCGCGCCGCGAGCTGCAAGAGCGCCTGCACGCGCTCCTCTGGCAGTCTTCAGCCGCGCCAACGCTTGGCGCGCCTCGGCGAAGCCGCCCTGCTGCACTGCGCGCCAGTGCGCGCGCTGCTCCATCTCCCTGCGCGCCTGCGCGCGTTGCTGCGGGTTCGCGATGTTCTCCAGAATCTGCCGCGCGCGCTCGGAATCGCCGCCCTCGTTGTAGACCTTCCAGGCCGCGTGCGTGTAGAGCTGGTCGCGCACCTCGGCGGGCGCCTTCCGCGCGGCCTCCAGCAACGCCTCGACCGTGCCCGTCTGCAAGACCTCCTGATAGGGCCTCATCTGCCGCACGTATGGGTTGAAGTTGCGCTCCATCTCGTCGGCCTGCCTGCGCAGCGCCGCGACGCGCGCGGGCGCAGACTTCTCCAGCTCGGGCAGCAGCGCCTGGAAGGCGTAATAGAGGCTGTAGCCGCCGCCCTGATTCGGCGCGCCGCCCGCCATCGCGGTCAGCACCTTCTCGACCAGCTCGCGGCGCGTCTGCTCGTCCATGAGCGCCGCGCCGCCTCCCGTTGGAGACGAGCCCCGGCCCCGTCGAGTTTACGACCCCAGCTCGCCGGCGCGCTCTCGGCCGGGCGCGTGAACACGATGAGTTGCTGCGCGACGGCGCCCGCCTCGCTCTGGCCCCGCAGGTCTTCGGGGCGCAGCCTGCGGACGATGGCGGCGGCCAGCTTCGAGGCCGTGGCCGGCTCCTTCGTCATCAACTGCTGCAACACGCCGACGAGCGACGCGCTCACGCCCTTGCCCAGACTCTCCTCGGCCAGCTCCAGAGCCCTCTGCGGCTCCTGCGCCGCGATGTTGGCGACGATGCTCATCTCCAGCGACTGCTCCTGCGAAGTCTGGCCGTAGCCGGCGGCTTCGAGCGCCGCCCCATACGCCGGCCGCGTCGCGCGCAGGAATTCGAGCGCGAGGTTCGCGTCGTAAGGCACCGCGGCGTTGACCAGCTCGGAGCGGAGCTGCGACACGGTCTGTGCGGCGTTGTAGAACTGCGGGTCTTCCGGATCGACGGCGGCGTTCAGCTCGGCGACGCCGTCGGCCGCCGCCTTGAAGGCCGCGCGCGCCGCCTTCAGGTCGCGGGGCCAGAGCAGCTTCGCGGCCGTCGCCTGCGCGCGGACGCGGTTCTCCGACAGCTTCAGCGACTGCGCCTCGGCCAGCGCCTCCTCGACGAGCCCGAGCGCCTTCGGCTCAAGCTCGACGCGCAGGCGCTCGGCCTCGGCGGCCGCCTTCGCCTCCGCGGGCGTCTGCGCCGACGCCGCGTGCGTGTGCAGGAGCAGTGCGAATAAGAGGAGCGGCAATCCGGTCTTCATTGAATGGCCTCCGCGCTTGGTCTTCGACGGGGAACGGCTTGAGGGGATTCTCGTTTCCGCGCTTCTCGCGAGCACGCCCTCTGAACGTGGAGGGCGCCGCGGTCTTGCTTTCAAACTCCGATGCCCGCGGCGCGCGCGCGGGATGCACGCCCCGCCTCCCGCCTCGTTTGACACGTCCGGGGCTCTACGGTAACTTAAACGGCGCCGTCAATCACCGACGAAACATTCAAGTCCCGTTCGTCTAGTGGCCTAGGACACCGCCCTTTCACGGCGGTAACACGGGTTCGAGTCCCGTACGGGACGCCACATCTTTTCAACGAGTTACGGCAGGCTTTCCGGTCTGCCGTGTTTCGTTTGACACTTTCGTTGACACTATCCACGCTTTCGAGTCTGTACCACGTGTTAGGTCGAAGTTTGAGCCGCTGCCGGGATGGTAGCGGCTCGCTTGCTTTACGCAACCATGCCACGCTTCGCCGCTGCCCGCATTACGTGAAGTCCAGCGGCAGCCGCCGGATGCTTGCAAGCGTAGCCCGCCGCCCCGCCCTTGCAGGTGCAATGTCCGAACCGCTTGCCATTTCTGACGAAAAAATCAACGGTGTATGTGCTACCATTCGCACGATTCGTGACGCGGTATTGTCGCTCAAGGCTGGTCGGTTGTACGAACAGCTTAGAAGTCCGCGCCCGCTCTGTTGCCTTTGCTAGTGCTTCCGCTGTCGTTAGCTGAATCATTTATCAGGCGTCCTTCGGCTAGAGCGGACAATTGCCCGCTGATAAGGTTGGACGCGACTATTTAATTAAAGAAAAGGATTTGAAGTTGGTAGAAGAACGTAAGCCGGGCAGACCGCGTAAGAGTTCTTAACTGCTCACAGTTTTCTTCACCGCCCCCACAGCACTCGTAAGCTCTACAACCTTCAACCCAGCTTAGGCGGCTTCTCATGCACCCATTTACTGAGTACAAGGACAAGTTTGACCAGGCGTTCGGCCACAAAGATACGTTTGATTGTTTCCTACCCGTCAACGAAACTCTCAACACAGTATCAAAGATAAAAGGCAAAAGCGGGAAGCCAAACGAAGAATATTATAAGTGGCAGTTTCTATATGCTCTTGTTCACTCAGGCATGTATGCGAAAGACTTCATTGGCACTGAAGTTTATTTTCCGAAAGGAAATAAATCTTCTGCACCGATTAAGTTTGACGGGGCAATTTTTGACGATAAAGACTGGTTTGAGTATTACAAAAAGTGGCGGGGTTCAAATGACCAAAGCGCGTTAGATTGGTTGCGACAACATCTGATCGCCGTTTTGGAGTTTAAGAAAGAAGATGGAAAGGATGTCGAAGCGGTTTACAATCAACAACTCAAGCCTGCTATGAAGGAGAGCGAAAGAGATTTTTGTCTCGGCATCCTTTACGACACTGAGAGACTTTTTCTTTTTCGGAAGCATAGCGGCAAGTTTTTGCGTCTGAGTGACGAGTACAATGTTAAAGGCGATAAGAGTACGACGAAAGAACTATCGCTTCACCTTCCAGAGACATACCGTAACATTCCAACATTTGATGACCTGCTTGATTGGGTCAGCCCTAAGAGCATTGACCGCTCTAAACGAACAATAGATGACTTAGATAGAGTTTCCGGCGTCCAATCCAGACAGATCAATGACGCGATGTCTGCGGTACTTCGCACCATGGACGAGAAGGGGTTGGTCAATCAACGGGGCTACGAGATTCTGGTGCAAATCATCGCCCTGAAGATTTTCGATGAAAAACAGAATGAAAAGAATCGCAGTAAGTATTTACGCTTTTACATTACAAGTGAAGAAAGTAGTTATGCCAATCTTAACGACCCCAAAATCCGAACTTTTCTCGATAGGATTTCTAAACTGCGGCAAGGTGCAGAAGGAACTTATCATCAGGTCTTACAGGACAATCCGATAATTGATAAGAACGCGAGCCACGTCAGCGTGCTCGTTCAGGTCGTCAAACAATTTCAAGACTACTCGTTTGTACTCTCGCATAAGACTGACCTTTACCAACTCGTATTCCATCGCTTCGCCACCGAGTTCGCCAAACAACAGAATGCTCAGTTCGTGACTCCGCTTCCTATCATTGATTTCTTAGTCAACATCGTCAATCCACGCAACGGCGAAACAGTGATTGATCCAACGGTTGGCATTGCTGATTTTCTTTCTGTCTCTTACGTTAATTCACAGAGCAAACTGGACGACGACAATATCTACGGGATGGACATTGACCCGCAGATGATTATGCTCGCCACGCTGAACATGCTTTTGAACGGCGACGGCAACGCGAAACTAAAAGCCGAACCGGGGCAGGGTTCTATTCTGCACAAGTTCGACCATACTGGCGATTTGCTCGAACTAGTACCCCACTTAAACAAGAATGGGAATTGGGACGAACGCGGCGACGGAAAGCGATTGAAGAAGTTTGATGTAGTTCTGACTAATCCGCCTTTTGGTGAAGACCGCGCGTGGCGACCAACACCGGAAGAAATGTCTTTGGCTGAATGTTACGAACTGTGGAATACAGCCAAATCAGGAGACTGGATTGATAAAGGTTTGGTATTTCTTGAGAACGCTTACCGGATACTTGATGAAAACGGCAGGCTTGGCATTGTACTTTCTAACTCACTAGCTTCGATTGACCGCTGGCAGGATGCACGCGAATGGTTAATGCACAAAATGCGCGTCGTCGCTATCTTCGATTTGCCTGCCAATGTCTTTGCTGAAACCGGTGTTAACACGACGTTGGTTATAGCTTACAAACCGACTGAAAGCGCATTGCAGAAGTTAAAGAAGGATGGTTACAAAATCTTCTTCAAAGACATTCAGAGCGTCGGTTATGAGATTCGCACGGCAAAGCGCGTCAAGTTATTCGAGCCGCAATATAAAATTAACTATGAGACATTTGAGGTGGAGATTGATAAGGAAGGCAAGCCAATAGTTGACGAAGAATTTAATTCAACTGTCAATCAATTCAGAGAATGGTGCAAAGCACAGGAAAAAACCTTGCAGGATCTGTTTATAAAAGAGAAATAATTTATGCGCTACTTAATTGTACCCGAAGAAGTATCTTCAACTGATGTCATCTCGCGCGGTTATACGCTGTCTGCGAAAAGCCACAAAAAGATTGATCTAAGGAATAAGAACTTCAAGAAGCTATCTGAACTTATCACTAATGCTCCGATTGCGGGCAAAGAAGTTGGCTCACTGGCATATGTTAAAAGCTCTGAATACCGCTTCCTTCGCACAAAGGCTATTCAGTCAACGCTCTACTCGCTGGATTTAGACACAAACGGAACTTTTGAATGCATTAAGCCGAGAGACTTTGAGAAAAACGTCGGCAAAGAAACCCAAAGGTGTCTTTATAAGCATGACTTGTTGTTTGTAACAGGCGGTAATGTAGGAGAAGTTGCCCTAGCACAGAGTGATTTCGGGAATACAATTTACAGTTCCCACATTCTGAAGCTCCCTATTACTGAACAGAAACTTTACCTTTTTTCGCTGCTGAAACATCCATTCTGCAAAGAGCAGGCAAACTTCAGCCCTGAAGGTGCGATTAAGGGACTGGATACCTTTGATGTCGCGTACCTATTAAACATCAAAATACCGTTCCCTAATCACAACGAGCACGAAGTTATACGATACATTGAAGAACTGACCAGAGCCGTCATCAATAAAGAAATAGAAATCAAACGGAAGCACAGTCTTATTCACGAAAAGATAAACTCGGAGCTTGCTAATAATCAAAAGCCGGACCAATTCAAATATGAGTTTCCGTCACTTGATGATGTCAGAGCAGTAAATCGACTGGACACAAATTTATTTAGACCTTACTTCAAGCAGCATGAGTTTCTGATTAAGAACTACACGAAAGGTGTCCAGTCCATTCGTGATTTGAACTTCGATATTTCAAGGGGGCAAAACCTTCAAATTTCCAGCATTGGCAAGAGCATTTACAGTGATAAGCATTACCCAAACTTTTACACTCTTATGCTTCCCAAATTCTTGTCTCGATATGGAACTGTTGATGATATTGAGTATCTAGGTAATAAGAACGAATTAAAGACTCTAAAAAAAGGTGATTTAATTTTCGGCGCGGAAGGCTTTGAGAAGGGTCGGTCTATTGTCATTACAGATGAGTCAAGCAAAACGATCACGAACATTCACGGAATCACGCTACATCACAGACAGAGCAATATGCTCCTTTCAATCTTCGTCAAATGTTTTCTCGATTATCTGAGAAACACTGGCTTAGTAGATTTGTATGGTGTAGGTGGAAACGGCGGAAGTTTAGCGATGAAGTATTGGGACATTATTCCCTTCCCAAATTTCCCGCAAGATAAGCAAAGCGAGATTGCACGGCTCTATCACAACCCCGACGCAGCAATATCTGTTGCCCAGCTAACCGTTGATAACTTCGTCTCAACAGACAATCTCTTTAATGAGACAGCGGGCATTGTCGAACTAGACAGAACTGCCAAGAAGATAAAAGCACGCATTGATGAAGCGATTGACCTTATTGTCCGCGACGAGCCAGTAAAGACAGATTTTATGTTTTTGTTAGCTTAACTGAGCAGTTTCTTATCGGCGAATAATCCGCAGGTGTCCCCGGTGGACTACTGCTCACTAGATCAGCGTGACAGTTTAGTAAGAACACAGGGTATCCGCCTTACTCAACTTAACCGGGGCGGCAGCCAAACGGGGCATTATTGGTCGAAATCTCCTGAAAGTCGCATAGGGGTTCAAGTGCCATAACCCGTTCACCCAATGCCCTTGCCCACATGCCCTATAAAGAAGGTGTTCTCCGGCGCGGTAACCGGGCAGGCACCGAGGGAAGGCTTCGTCGTGCGAGAGTACCGGGACTCTTGAGGCGTAACGTTGCAGACGACGGATGAAGTGATGGCGCCGCGGGAACTGATCGGTCGGATAGAGAGGCTCGTCGGCGCGCGGGTCGAGTCTTACAGCCGCGTCGAGGGCGGTTACACACCCGCGCTGCGGCTGCTGTGCAGGACGACGGCCGGTGCCAGCCTCTTCGCCAAGATCGGGACGACGCCGGGGACGTGTGAGAGCCTGCGCCGCGAGATTCACGTCTACGCACGCCTGAGCGGCGACTTCATGCCGCGCCTCCTGGCGTCGGAGGAGCACGAGACGGAGCCCATCCTCGTCATCGAAGACCTGTGCACGCGCCACTGGCCGCCGCCGTGGGACGAGCGGCAGATCGAGCTGGCCCTGGCGCAGATCGACGCGCTGCATCACACCCGCGCGTCGTTGGAGACCTACGCGCAGGTCCACGGGACGAGCGAGCCGAACTGGCTGGCGGTCGCCGAAGACCCTCAGCCTTTCCTCGCGCTCGGGGTGGCGGACGCCGCGTGGCTTGAGGCGGCGCTCCCCACCCTCATACAGGTCGAGGCGGGCTGTCCCACCGCGGGCGACAGCCTGACGCACTTCGACCTGCGCAGCGATAACATCTGCCTCACGCCCGAGCGCGCCGTGTTCGTCGATTGGAACGGCGCCTGTCTGTCCAACCCCAGACTCGACCTCGGCTTCTGGCTGCCCAGCCTCGCCTACGAGAGCGGGCTTGAGCCCGAGAAGATTCTGCCGGACGCGCCGGAGGTCGCGGCCCGCGTCTCCGGCTACTTCGCCTCCCGCGCCGGACTGCCCGCAATCAGCGACGCCCCGCGCGTCCGCACGGTGCAGCGGCGCCAGTTAGAGACGGCCCTGCCCTGGGCCGCGCGGGCGTTGGACTTGCCACCCTTAACTAAAGGAGCCGCGTGACGTTTATGGAACGAATCGTCGTCTTCGGGAAGCGTGACGACGAGTTCTCCCTGCGTGAACACCGGAGGCGCTTCGACGCGCACCGCGGGCCGAAGGTCGAATACAGCTCGAACGAGGAGGCCGCGCGGCGAGCGCAAGGCGCTTTATCATGAAGAAGGTAGAAGTTGTCCCGCACGACCCGCTGTGGCGGGATGCGTTCGAGGCGGAGGCGAAGCAGGTCGCCGACGCGCTGGGCGGGAATGTCGTGGCCGTCCACCACATCGGCAGCACGGCCATCCCCGGCATCTACGCAAAGCCCGTCGTCGATCTGTTAGTCGAAGTCAGGGACGTGACCGAACTGGACGGCCGGAGTTCGGCGATGGAGTCGCTCGGCTATGAGGTGTTGGGTGAATACGGCATCCCGGGTCGCCGTTACTTTCGTAAAGACTCTCCGGAAGGAGTCAGAACGCGTAACGTCCACGCGTTCGGCGCAGGCTCACATGAAGTTGAGCGGCATCTGGCGTTCCGCGACTACATGCTCGCTCATCCCGTGGACGCGCAGAGCTACGGCGAGCTAAAGAGGAGATTGGCGGAGGAGCACCCGCAGAGCTTTGACGGGTACATGGACGGCAAGGACGGGTTCATCAAAGAGATGGACCGGAGGGCGGCGCGTTGGCGTGCAGCGCAGGCCGGACAGGGGCGGGAGAGGGTTTGAGTTCAAAGTCTCTCTTCCGTCACGTCGCCCGCTTACCGGTTGACGCCCTGCCATTGCCGGGCGAAAGTTCTTAACCGACGCGTATGGGACGGACTACGTCACAGCCTTTCATTATCGCGGCGGCGTGGCTGCTGTTGGGCCTGGCCGTCGGGCTCCACTTTCCCGACATAGACCACAGGCTCCTGTCTCTGATTCCTTCGTGGCTGTTGCTCCACCGCTCGATGGTGACGCACGGGATGCTGGTCTCGCTGCTCCTCTTCCGGCTGGTTCGCCGGCGCGAGGGCGCGGCCCCGTCCCTCCGCCTGTTCGCCGTCGGCGTGAGTCTGGCGGTCGCGGTTCATCTCTGCTTCGACTTCTTCCCGCTCGGCTGGACGGGCTTCGCGCTCATACACGTCCCCGTCTACGGCAGGACGACCGCCCTCTTCTCGCAGGCGTGGGTGTTGCTGAGCATCCTGGCCTGTCTGTACCTCGGCCTCCTTCTTTTACGGAACGTCCTCGAACTGCTGCTCGGCGTCGGGTGCCTCGCGGTCTCCTTCCTCATCTCCGCCGCCGAGGACGGGCGCGCGGCCTGGAAGGCTTTCCTCCTGCTGGCACTCGCCGCGCTCGTGACGGCCGCCGTCGCCCGCGCCTCGTCCCGCCACCGAGCGCGTTTCTGACCTGTTGGCCTTCGACGTTGCGGCCGATTGATTAAGTGCGGGTTCGCCCATATACTCCCTGCGCTTCAGAACACGGGGGCCGATTTTTCCTCCCGGCTCGCGGCGTGTGCCGCGACGGGCCGGGTCACTTCAGGGCTTTCCACCTTCCTTTCAGGAGAAGAAGAGAACGATGAGAAACACCGCTCTGTCCGTCACCCTACTCGCGCTCGGAGTCTTGTCAGCCGCCTGCTCCGCCCCGACCACCAACACGACGACCAACGCGACCACCAACGCGACCACCAACGCGACGACCAACACCGCGAACACGACCGCCGCGAACACGGCGCCGGCCGCCACGCCGGCCGCCAAGGCGGGCTCGCTCGCCGACCCGAAGAGTTCCATCGCCTACCAGTTCGACCTGATTAAGGCCGGCGACGCCGACAAGCTCAAGAACTGCTTCACGGCGCGCGTGCGCGACGGCGTGACCAAAGAGGCCGTGGAGAAGGGCAAGAGCCAGGCGGGCGCGTACACCATGGACGACCTCTACGCCTCCGCCGAGATGGGAGAGGCCGACGGCAAGAAGACCGCCAAGGTCAAGATGAAGAACGGCCGCACGCTCACCACCCTCATCGAGACCGACGGCCAATGGCTGGCCGACACCATCTGGTTCAAGTAACCCGGCCGCGCCACGAGCGGGCGCGCGAGGTCCAAAGCATCTCTGTAAGGCGGAAGTCGTCCACGTCCGACGACGACTTCCGCCTTCAACACGACCGGCCGCCCCCGCCCTTCGATTAATAAGGAGAAGACATGCCCGACGACCGAGGGCTGTTAGACATGCACGTCCGGGCCCTGTTCAGGCACGACGCGCGCGGGCGCCTGCTGTCCGTGAACGAGCCCTGGGGCGAGGCCCCCGCGCCCCGCCTCTTCTTCGGGCGGACGTGCGGGGGGAACCTCTGGCGGCTGCGCGCCGACCTGCCCGAGGGGCTGGCCGCGGAGTTGGAGGCGCTCTGCGCGGACGAGCCGTCGGGCGCGGGACTGCTCGGCGCGCCCCGCCACGCCGACGCGTACGCGCGACTGCTCGGGGCGCACGGGCGCGTGCGCCGGGTCGCGGCCGGCCCGGCCTACCGCTTCAAAGACTACCCGGAGCCTTCGAGAGAACTGCTCCCCGTGACGGAGGCGAACGCGGAGGTGTTGCGGGGCAGCTTCGAGGCGATGGTCGAGGAGCTTCCCTTCGCGCAGCCCTTCGTCGCCGTCGTGGAGGAGGGGCGCGCGGTCTCGGTCTGCCGCAGCGTGCGCGTCACGGCGGCCGCACACGAGGCGGGCGTCGAGACGCTGCCCGACTTCCGCGGGCGCGGTTACGCGACGAACGCGACCGCCGGCTGGGCACGCCTCGTCCGTTCCCAGGGCGCCGCGCCGCTCTACAGCACCGACTGGGAGAACGCGGTCTCGCAGTCGGTCGCGAAGAGGCTGCGCCTCGTGCAGTACGCTTCCGACTTTCAAGTCACGTGATGGGCGACCTTGTGCTTCGCCTCGACCGGCTCGCGTGCGCGTTGCAGCGTCGGGTGCGGGAGCGCCCCGTGCTCTACCGTCTGGCGCTGGGCACGCGCGTGCTGCTGGCCGTGGGCTTCATCCCGACGGGGGCGGTGAAGCTCCTCGGCCGGCGCTTCACGACGATGAGCCCGGAGTCGGACATCGGCCTCTTCTTCGAGGTGCTGTATCGTTCGGGGCCGTACTGGCGTTTCCTCGGGCTGGCGCAGGTCGTGGCCGGGCTGCTCGTCCTCTCGCGCACGACCGCCACGCTGGGCGCGCTCGCGTTCTTCGCGATCATGCTCAACGTCTTCTTCATCACCGTCTCCTACGACTTCCGCGGCACGCCCGTCGTCACCGCCCTCATGCTCCTCGCGACCGTCTACCTGCTCCTCTGGGACTACCACCGCCTGCGCGGCCTCTTCGGACTCGGCGCGGGAGGCGACTTCGCCCCGCCGCCCGGGCCAAAGCTGAAGGGCAAGTTGGAGCGCGGCGCGTACGTCGCGGGGTTCGCCTGCGGGCTCGCACTCTTCAGCGCGCTGCGGGGTCTCCTCGTGCCGCAGTCGTGGGGCGTGTGGCTCGTGCTCGGCTGCCTGCTGAGCCTGCTCGTCGCGCTCTGGTGCGGCCTCTTCCGGCGGAGATAGTCCGGCCCGAAGACACGGTAAATCGTAAGTTTCGGCCGCCGCGATGGCGGCCTCTCCCTTTTTCTGTATAATCAACTCACCCCCAAGTTTTCCCCTTCGTCCCTGTTCATTCGACCCGACCGGATAAGTGTGTCTATGTCCATTGAGAGCCCGCTGGAGGAACAGTCTCACGCCGACGCGGAGAGAGAGAAGGCCGCAGACTTCCGCGGCGCCGAGATGGCGCAGGCGCATCTCGCCGCCATCGTCGAGTCGGCCGACGACGCCATCATCAGCAAGACGCTCGAAGGCGTCATCACCAGTTGGAACAGGGGCGCACGATCGCCTCTTCGGCTATACGGCCGAGGAGGCGATAGGCCAGCCCATCACCATCCTCTTCCCCGAAGAACACATCGACGAGGAGCCGGCCATCCTCGCGCGCATCCGCGCGGGCGAGCGCGTCGAGCACTACGAGACCGTCCGCCGCCGCAAGGACGGCTCGCTCGTGGACCTCTCGCTGACGATCTCGCCCATCCGCGCCCCCGACGGGCGCGTCGTTGGCGCCTCGAAGGTCGCGCGCGACATCACCGAGTACAGGAGGGCTCAGGAGACGCTGGTCGCGCAGGCCGAGGTCATCGGCCAGGCGTACGACGCCATCTTCCTGCGTGACGCGTCGAACGCCATCACGCTCTGGAACCGCGGGGCCGAGCGCACCTACGGCTACACGCAGGAGGAGGCGCTCGGCCGCTCGCCGCACGAGCTGCTCCAGACCGTGCCGCCCATCTCGCTCGAAGAGATTTACGAGAGGCTGCGGCACAAAGGCTACTGGGAGGGCGAACTCAGGCACACGTGCAAGGACGGCCGGCAGATCGTCGTCGAGTCCCGCTGGGCGACCGTGCGAAACGCGCAGGGCGAGGTCGCGTCGGTGCTGGAGATCACGCGCGACATGACGGAGCACCGGCGCGACGAGGTGAGGTTGCGCCAGGCGGCGGCCATCATCGAGAACTCGGACGACGCCATCATCAGCAAAGACCTCGACGGCCGTATCCTCAGTTGGAACCGCGGGGCCGAACGGCTCTACGGCTACACCGCGGAGGAGGCCGTCGGCCAACCCGTCACGATGCTGATCCCGGACGACCGCCCGGACGAAGAGCCCTCCATCCTCGCGCGCATCCGCGCCGGCGAGCGCGTCGATCATTACGAGACCGTGCGCGTGCGCAAGGACGGCACGCCCATCGAAATCTCGCTCACCATCTCGCCCGTCCGCAACGCCGACGGGCGCGTCGTCGGCGCCTCGAAGATCGCGCGCGACATCACCGGGCGGAAGGCGACCGAGCGGGCGCTGCGCGAGCAGACCGAGGCGCTCGCCACCATCAACGAGCTGGGCCGCGTCATCTCCGCCGAGCTTGACCTCCACCGCATGGTGCAGGCCGTCACCGACGCCGCGACCGAGCTGACCGGCGCGCGCTTCGGCTCCTTCTTCTACAACGTGCTCAACGAGGAGGGCGCCTCCTACACGCTCTACACGCTGTCGGGCGTGCCCCGCGAGGCGTTCGCGCACTTCCCCATGCCGCGCGCCACCGACCTCTTCGGCCCGACCTTCCGCGGTGAAGGCGTCGTGCGCATCAGCGACGTGAAGCTCGACCCGCGCTACGGGAAGAACTCGCCCTACTACGGGATGCCCGAGGGGCACCTGCCCGTCGTCAGCTACCTCGCGGTGCCCGTCGTCTCGCGCTCGGGCGAGGTGCTGGGCGGCCTCTTCTTCGGCGCGCCCGAGCCCGGCCTCTTCACCGAGCAGCACGCGCGCATCGTCGAGGGGCTCGCCGCGCAGGCCGCGGTCGCGATGGACAACGCGCGGCTCTACGAGTCGGCGCAGCGGGCGCGCGCGGAGGCCGAGCGACTCTACCGCGAGGCGCAGGAGTCGAGCCGCCTCAAGGACGAGTTCCTCGCCACGGTCTCGCACGAGCTGCGCACGCCTTTGACGGCCATCCTCGGCTGGGCGCACATGCTGCGGACGGGCCAGTTCAACGACGAGTCGGCCCGCCGCGCGTTCGAGACGGTCGAGCGCAACGCGCGCGCGCAGGCGCAGCTCATCGACGACCTGCTCGACGTGTCGCGCATCATCACGGGCAAGCTCCGCATCGACGTGCGGCCCGTAGACCCGAACTCCTTCATCGAGGCCGCGGTCGAGGCCGTGCGCCCCGCGGCCGAGGCCAAGGGCGTACGCCTCCAGAAGGTCTTGGACACCGGCTCCGTCACCGTCTCGGGCGACCCCGTGCGCCTCCAGCAGGTCGTCTGGAATCTGCTGTCGAACGCCATCAAGTTCACGCCCCGCGGCGGGCGCGTGCAGGTCAGGCTGGAGCGCGTCAACTCGCACGTCGAAGTCTCCGTCAGCGACACGGGCTCCGGCATCCCCGCCGACTTCCTGCCGCACGTCTTCGACCGCTTCCGGCAGGCCGACCAGAAGACGACGCGCCAGCACGGCGGGATGGGGCTGGGCCTCGCCATCGTCCGCCACCTCGTCGAGCTGCACGGCGGCACGGTCCGCGCCGAGAGTGCGGGCGAGGGTCAGGGCGCGACCTTCACGGTGCTGCTCCCCGTCGCCCCCGTCTACCAGTCGGAGGCGGAGGGCGAGCGCGTCCACCCCGCCGCGCGGAACACGCTGCCCACCTTCGACCTGTTCGACCGGCTCGACGGCCTGAAGATTCTGGTCGTGGACGACGAGCCGGACACGCGCGACATGTTGCAGGCGGGGCTCGGGCAGTGCGGCGCCGAGGTGACGGCCGCGGCCTCGGCCGCCGAGGCGCTCGCGGCCATCGAGAAGCACGCGCCCGACCTCGTCATCAGCGACATCGGGATGCCCGGCGAGGACGGATACGAGTTGATGCGGCGCGTGCGCGCTCTCCCGGCCGAGGCCGGCGGCCGCGTGCCCGCCATCGCCCTCACGGCCTACGCGCGGGTCGAAGACCGCATGCACGCGCTCCGGGCCGGCTACCAGATGCACGTGCCCAAGCCGGTCGAGCTGGCCGAGCTGGCGGCCGTCGCCGCGAGCCTCGTCCGCCGCGGCGCATGACTCCGACGGGAGGGTTGAAGTGTCGGCAGACATTCTAAAAAGGAACAACGTGAAGGTGTCGGGACGCGGTACGCGCCCGATGCTTTTCGCGCACGGGTTCGGGTGCGACCAGAACATGTGGCGCTTCGTCGCGCCGGCCTTCGAGGACGACTACCGCGTCGTCCTCTTCGACTACGTCGGCTCGGGCAAGTCCGACCTGCGCGCCTACGACCCGCAGAGGTACTCGACGCTCGAAGGTTACGCGCAGGACGTGCTCGACGTGTGCGCGGCGCTCCGTCTGCGCGAGGTGGTCTTCGTCGGCCACTCTGTCAGCTCCGTCGTCGGGCTCCTCGCCTCCATCGAGGAGCCGCGCCTCTTCTCGCGCGTCGTCATGGTCGGCCCCTCGCCCTGCTACATCAACGACCCGCCCGGCTACCGCGGCGGCTTCGAGCGCGCCGACATCGAGGGGCTGCTCGAACTGATGGAGCGGAACTACATCGGCTGGGCCAACTTCCTCGCCCCCGTCGTCACGAAGAACCCGGAGCGCCCCGAACTGGCGCGCGAGCTGGAGGAGAGCTTCTGCTCGACCGACCCGCGCGTCGCGCGCCGCTTCGCGGAGGCCACCTTCCTCTCCGACAACCGCGGCGACCTCCCGCGCGTGAGCGTGCCCTCCCTCATCATGCAGTGTGCCGAGGACGCCATCGCGCCCGCCGAGGTCGGCGAGTACCTCGCGCGCCACCTGCCGCACAGCACGCTGCGCGTGTTGGAGGCGACGGGCCACTGCCCGCACATGAGCCACCCCGAAGAGACCATCCGCGCCATCAGGGAGTACCTCGCCGGCGGCGGCGGCGCCTGAGCCCGCGCCGAAAACGCTTCGCATGGACAAGCTGCTGAACAACGCCCCGTGCGGCTTCCTTTCGCTCGCCGACGACGGGCGCGTGCTGACCATCAACGCGACGCTGCTCGGCTGGCTCGGCTACGAAGCGGGCGAGCTGACGGGCCGACACTTCGAGACGCTGCTCCCGGCCGGCGGGCGCATCTTCTACCAGTCCTACTTCTTCCCCCTGCTCAAGCTGCAAGACCGCGCCGAGGAGGTCTACCTCTCCCTGCGCGCGCGCGACGGCGGCGAGGTGCCCGTGCTCGCCAACGCGGCGCGCCACGAGCGCGACGGCGCGGCCGTCAACGACTGCGTCTTCGTCCCCATGCGCCAGCGGCGCCGCTTCGAGGACGAACTCCTCGCCGCCAAGCGCGAGGCCGAGGAGGCGAACCGCGTCAAGGACGAGCTGATCGAAGACCTCTCGACGCCCGTCATCACGGTCGCCGAAGGCGTGCTGCTCGCGCCCGTCGTCGGCAGCCTCAACCGCGAGCGCGCCGACCGCATGATGGACGCGCTCCTGCGCGCCGTGGTCGAGCGCCGCGCGCGCGTCGTCATCCTCGACGTGACGGGCGCGCGCTCGATGGGCGCGGACGTGGTCCAACATCTTTCGCGCGCGGGGGCCGCCGTCCGCCTGATGGGCGCCGAGTGCGTGCTGACCGGCATCGGCGCCTCCGTCGCGCGGACGCTGGTGAGCGCGGGCGCGGACCTCTCCGGCGTCGAGGTGCGACGGACGCTGGCCGACGGCCTCCGGTTCGTCTGCACGCTGCCGGCAAATAAGTAGGAACGGCGCCCCTTCGCGGGCGTGAAATGAGTCGCGGGCGGTCAACCGTCAGGCCGTCCCGCGCGTCTAACTCGCTCGGGCCGTTCGGGTTTTTAAAGGGCGTCCCGCTTTTGAGGTTGAGGCGTTTGCCTGTAGAATTGTCGCCGTCCGAATTTTTAGACCCGACGGTTGAGCGCGGGCGTTAACCGGGAAGCTCCTTCGGGTGTGCATTCGAGCGAGGCCGCCGACGCCGTGGGTTTTTAACCGGGAGCGCCGACGGCCTCTCCGCTTTTGTCAGTCGTGAAGGTGATTTAGATGTTCAGACGCTCCGCAGCCACCACGCTCCTCGCGCTCCTCGCGCTCCTCGCGGGGCTCACGCCTTCGCGCGCCGCGGCGCAGGGCTTGAGCGACGTGGTGCTCATCATCCCGTTCGAGAACACTTCGAGCAACCGCGAGGCCAACTGGGTCGGCGAGAGCTTCGCCGACCAGCTCTCGGAGCTGCTGGGCGCGCACGGCCTGCGGGTCGTCTCTTCGGACGCGCGCGAGCTGGCCTACGGGCGCCTGCGCCTGCCGCTCACGGTCATCCCTTCGCGCGCCACGGCCATCAAGCTGGCGCAGGAGGCCGGCGCGACGATGGTCGTGCTCGGCAACTACGAGGTCTCGCCCCGCGACGAGAAGACCGTCGCCGAGGTGCGCGGCTCGGCCCGCGTCGTCCGCGTCAACGAGGGGCGCATCGCCGGCAAGCAGATGCAGGACGGCCGCTGGGCCACGCACGAGTTCTTCTTCGGCGACGCGCTCGTGAACCTCCAGTCCGTGCAGGGCAAGCTCGCCTACCAGATTCTCTACGAGCAGGACGACAAGCTGCCCTTCTCGCAGAACCGCATCGTCGAGCAGGCGACGAAGGTCCCGCCCAAGGCGTTCGAGGCGTACGTCAAGGGCGCGATGCTCCCGAACGGCAACGCCGACAAGCCGGCCTACCTCCAGAACGCGATGCGCGAGTACGAGCGCGCCAACCCCGGCTCCGTCTACAAGCAGGCGGCCTTCGAGCTGGGGCAGCTCTTCTACGCGCAGGGCGACGGGAAGAAGGCGGCCGAGCACTTCTCTTTGCTCCAGCCCGCGGACGCGCACTACGCCGAGGCGGCCTTCTACGCCGCGCTCGCCTACGAGCGCGCGGGCGAGTTGCAGAGCGCCCTGGACGTGCTGCTCCCGCTCTCGACGCGCGCGCCGCTCACCAGCATCTACAACAACGCGGGCGCCATCTCGACGAAGGCGGCCATCCTGGAGAAGAACGCGCCGAAGCGCGAGGCGCTTTTGAAGCAGGCGACCAACTTCCTCAGCCGCGCCGTCGAGAGCGCGGCCGAGGATTCCGCCGAAGGCCCGACCGTGCGCTACAACTACGCCTACGCGCTGACGCTCCTGGGCAAGCACCAGGAGGCGGCCGAGCAGCTCCGCGCGGTCGTCAAGGTGAGCCCGCGCCACGCCGAAGCGCTCTTCCTCCTCGCCAAGACGCTTGAGAAGACGGGGCAGGCCGAGGCGGCGGCCGCCAACGATAACGAGGCGCGCAAGCTGCTGGCCTCCTACGGCAGGGCGCAGACCGAGTGGGAGCAGTCGCAGACCGTCTCGCAGCTCAACGTCCACCTCAGCAACACCTTCAACCGCGTCGATTACGTCGCCTCGCTCGCGGTTACGGTGACGGCCGCGGCGGGCACGAGCGCGCAGGACCTGCTCGTCAAGGCGCGCGAACTCTACACGGCCGGCCACGACGACGAGGCGCTGATGGAGCTGCGCAACGTCGTCCGCGTCGAGCCGATGAACGCCGAGGCGTACCTGCTCACGGGCCGCATCTACATGCGCCGCGGCGAGCTGGCCCCGGCCATCAGCCAGCTCAAGGCTTCCATCTTCTGGGACACCGAGCACAAGCTCATCGACGCGCACATCCTGCTCGGCCGCATCTTCCTCGAACGCGGCGACCGCGCGCAGGCGACCGCCTACATGCAGAGCGCCATCCAGATCGACCCGAACAACCCGGAGGCCATCGCCCTCCAGCGCGAGCTGCAAGTCGGCATCAAATAAAGTCTCGCTTGATAAGTAAAAGTTAACCGCGGAGACACGGGGAGCAGCTTGATGCCTTTAGCTGCGTCCCCGTGTCTCCGCGGTTAACTCCTTCTGAGTTCGCTCAACGACGTGTAGAAGGATGCGCCTGCTACTCTTCACACTGCTCGCCGCCTCGGTGCCGGCGCTCGCGCTCGCGGCTTACGTCGTCCACTCTTCGAGACAGAAGAAGTATTCGCGGTCGCCTCTGAACCTCGTCGGGCGCGTCGCGTCGGTCGAGCGCGCGCTCGACCCCGAAGGCTTCGTGTTAATCGAAGGCGAACTGTGGCGCGCGCGCGCGCGCGGGGTCGAGTCAATCGAGCGCGGCGGTCGGCGCGTCCGCGTGGTGGGCGCGAGCGGCTGCGTGCTGTTGGTCGAGCCGTCCGGCCGAAGGCTCGGAGAGTAAGGGGAAGGGGCCGAGGTCAAACCCGGCGTTCTTCCTGAAACGCGGGGGCGACTTTCCTGGAAGCGTCGGGCGCTGCCTCCTCTGTGGCACGCGAACTGCCTTAGAGAATGTCGGCAAGCACGGAGGAAGTTAAACCGTGACCCCGCCGCCATCACTTCTCTGAGCGTGGCCTGCCGCTACGCCAGCCGCCCGCCGAGCGTCCCAATCAAATCCCCTACCTATCAAGAACCTGGCCTCCCGGCCGGGTTCTCTCGCTTTTGGGACTCTTTTTTCCCGATTCTGAAATTCCCAGCGTTTTCGCGGCCTCCCGTGCTGTCTACCCGCGGCGACAGACTGTCAACCGCAGACCCACCTGCTGTCTCTCGACGGTAACAGGAACTTGCGCGGGCGCGTCACCTCGACAAAATTTGTCACCCGAGGGGTGACGTTTTACGTCGTTTCGCCCCGCGGACGCCGACGTTTTGCCGCAGCGCTTCACCCATTTCAGAAAATTTTCGCATCCCTTTTTAACAACGCTCCGACTGAGCCCGAACCCTGTGACGCCCCCGCGCGGCTCTGTTAAACTCGCCGCGTGCGGGAGACTGTTTCAACTGACGCGGGGACGGACGACCGCCGCAGCCGACGGCCCCTCCTGCGCGCGCGCTCTCTCATGCCTGCGCCCGCCGAAATCTTCTGCGCCGCGGCTGCCGCGCTCCTCCTCGCCTTCGCCTTCCCGGACTTCGGCGCGTGGCCGCTCGCGTGGGTCGCCCTCGCCCCGCTGCTCTTCAACATCGCCCGCAGGCCGCGCGCGGCCCAGTCATTCTTATCGGGCTGGCTCGCGGGGACGCTCTTCTTCTACGCGACCTGTCACTGGTTGACCTACCCGATGATTCATTACGCGGGGATACCCGCGCCGCTGGCCTACCTGCTGCTGCTGCCGCCGGCCGCGGCGGGCGGACTCTTCCCCGCCCTCGCGGCGCTCGGGCTCGCGCGTCTGTGCGGGAGACTGGGGACGATAGCGCTCCTGCTCGCGCCCGCTCTGTGGGTCGCGTGCGAGTGGGCGAGGCTCGGCGTCATCGGGCAACTCTGGAACGCCGTCGGCTACTCGCAGGCGTTCCGGCCCGCGCTCATACAGTCTGCGCGCTTCGGCGGCGTCTACGCCGTGAGCTTCCTCGTCGTGGCCTTCAACGCCGCGCTCGCGTATGCGCTGGTTAAGAGGAGCACGCGCGGCACGCTCGCGGCGCTCGCCGCGGTCGCGTGCGTGGTGCTGATCCTGTACGGAACATGGCTACCGAAAGTGCCCGCCGATACGCGCGCGCCGTCCGCGCACGTCGTCGCCGTGCAACCGAACGTCATCCCAGACTTCAACCGTAGTGAGCCCGAGTACGAAGCACTCCGCCGCCGGCACTTCGAGCTGAGCGACGCGGGCCTGCGCGCGCTTGAAGGGGTTGAGAGCGAGACGCCGCGGGTCGTCGTGTGGCCCGAGTCGCCGATGAACTTCACCTTTGAACGCGACCGGCGCTTCCGCGAGGAGCTGACGCAGTACGTGGGCGGCCGGCGCGTCTCGCTGCTCTTCAACTCGCTTGAGCCGGCGGCGAGCGGGGGCGGCTATAACGCGGCGGTGCTCGTGAACGAAAAAGGTTTGCCCGCGGCGCAGTATGATAAGATTCGCCTGATGCCGTTCGGCGAGTACGTGCCGCTGCCGCGCTGGCTGCCCGGCGTCGGGGCTTTAGGCGGCGTCGTCGGCGACTTCACGCCGGGCGAGCGCTACGCGCTGATCCCCCTGGGCCAGAACGGCGGGTCGCCCCGCGCGGGCACTTTCATCTGCCTTGAGTCGGCGTACCCCGACATCACGCGCCGGCTCACGCAGGAGGGCGCGGACGTGCTCATTGAGATGACGAACGACGCGTACCAGGGCGACACGTCGGTCCTGAGGCAGCACCTCTCGAACGCGGTCTTCCGCGCGGTCGAGACCGGACGGCCGCTCCTGCGCGTCACCAACACGGGCATCAGCGCGCACATCGACGAGCGCGGCGCGGTCTCGGACGAGACCGGCAGGTTCGTCGAAGCCGTACGCGCGTGGCCGGTCGTGCGCTCCGACGGCAGACAGACTTTTTACGTCCGGTTCGGCGACGTGTTCGCCCTCGCCTGCGCCTTCGTAAGCCTGTTCGCCTTGGCGCTGACGCTCAAGAGACGAACGGACGCGTTGAATCTTTAAGGGTCAGAATCTCTATTTCCGTCGAGAGTCGTTGGGAGGTTGAATGTCGAGAGCTTTGCAGTTGAGTGACAGCGAAGACCGTGACCTGCGTTTGCGGGCCGACGATTTGCGCACGCGCGTCGAACAGCTCGGGAGGTTTCTTTGATGTAGCGGCGAAGCGCGAGGAGCTTTCCAAGCTCGAAGCGCAGGCGTCCGAGCCCGACTTCTGGAACGACCAGGAGGCGGCGCAGAAAGTCCTTCAGCAGCGCAGCCGCATCGGAGCGCGTCGTCAAACGGCAGGAGGGCTTCGAGTCTTCCGTGGCCGACGCCGAAGTGCTCTTTGAATTCGCGGCCGAGGACGAGGGGAGCGCGAAGGAGCTGCGCGACCTTGTCGAACGGCTCGAAACCGAAGTCTCCGAGGCCGAGACCGAGATGCTGCTCTCGGGCCAGCACGACGCGCTCAACGCCATCTGCTCGGTACAGTCGGGCGCGGGCGGCACCGACGCGCAGGACTGGGCCGAGATGCTTCTGAAGATGTACCTGAAGTGGGCCGAGAAGCGCGGCTTCAAGGCCGAGGTGCTCGACATCCAGCCCGGGCAGGAGGCCGGCATCAAGGGCGCGACCTTCCGCGTCGAAGGCGAGTACGCCTACGGCCTGCTCTCGGCCGAAGCCGGCGTCCACCGCCTCGTGCGCATCTCGCCCTTCGGGACGGGCACGCGCGAGACCTCGTTCGCCTCGCTCTTCGTCTCGCCCGAGATCGACGAGAACATCGAGGTCGAGATCAACGAGAAGGACTTGCGCGTGGACACCTACCGCTCGACGGGCGCGGGCGGCCAGCACATCAACACGACCGACTCGGCCGTGCGCATCACGCACCTGCCGACCGGAATCGTCGTCGCGTGCCAGAACCAGCGCTCGCAGCACCAGAACCGCGCGGTGGCGATGCAGGTTTTGCGCTCGCGCCTCTACGAGCTTGAGCTTGAGAAGCGCCGGGCCGAGATGGCGACGCTCGAAGCGAACAAGGCCGACATCTCGTTCGGCTCGCAGATACGCAACTACGTGCTCGCGCCCTACCGCATGGTCAAGGACGCGCGCACCAAGGTCGAGCGCGGCGACGTGGACGCCGTCCTCGGCGGCGACATCGACGAGTTCATCAAGGCGTACCTGCTCGCGCGCCGCGCCGGGTAAGTTAATCGAAGGCCGTGGCCCAAGCGCCGCCCCCCGGCGTTTGGGTTTCGCGCTTAAGCCAATCGCCCTGTTTCTGTCATCGGAGAAGCTATGGCAACTGCACAGATAGACGCGCGTCTGAAGGGGGGAGGCGCGCCGCCGCGCAACACGCGGCGCAACGAGATCGTCGCCATCGCGCTGTTCGCGCTGAGCGCGTTGATGACGCTCTGCCTCGTCTCGTACAGCCCGAACGACCCTTCGTGGGTCTCGGCGGGCGCGGCGTCGGCGCGCAACTGGACGGGGCGCGTCGGGGCGAACGTCGCCGCGGCGCTCTTCCAGACGTTCGGGCTGGCCGCCGCGCTTCTTCCCCTGCTCTTCGTCGCCGCCGCGTGGCGGCGTTTTCGTACGCGGCGGATTCACGCGCCCCTCAACGCGCATCATCGGGCTCGCGACGCTCACGCTCGCCGCCGCCTCGCTGCTCGCGCTCTACGTCGCCGAGCCGCTCTTCGACCGCAGCTTCAACGCGGGCGGCTTCGTCGGCGTGCTCGTCGCGGAGAGCCTGAAGGGCGTGCTCAACACCGTGGGCGCGACCGTGATGCTCGCGGCGGCGGCCGCGGTCGGCCTGCTGCTCGCCACCAACTTCTCCTTCGTCTCCGCCTACGAGCGCACCGCGGCGGCGGTCATGAACCCCTCGGGCACGTTCCGCAAGACCTTCGAGCGCTTCCAGGCATGGCGCGCCGAGCGACGCGCGCAGGCGCTCGCGCGCGCAGAGGCGAGGCGTGAGGCGCGCGCCGCGCGCGAGGCCGAGGAGCAGGCCGCGGCCGAGCTTGCTGCGGCCGAGCTTGCCGCTTCAGCCTCACAGGCTTTGAACGACGCGCC
Source organism: uncultured Acidobacteriota bacterium (assembly GCA_963726735.1). GTDB lineage: Bacteria > Acidobacteriota > Blastocatellia > Pyrinomonadales > Pyrinomonadaceae > QHXN01. Next base: position 1,723,056 of record CAVSDM010000007.1, on the reverse strand, counting down.
CGCCGCCGTCGTCACCACCGTCAAGCGCGACGCGAAGGCCGAGCCCGGACCGGCCGCCGCCATCAAGCGCAACGCCGCGGCCGCCGCCGCCACTGCTGGAGCTAAACCGACGCGCGAGGACGAGATACGCGCGCAGCTCGCACAGGCCGAGGCCGACCTCGCTTCGATCATCATCCAGCCCGCCGCGGACTCCGACGCGCCGCCGCCCGCCACGCCCCGCAGGAAGGAGCGGGCCGAGCCGGAGGGCGCGACCGCGCGCCGCGTCGCGGCCGCGGCGGACGCCGCGGAGGAGGCCCCGCCGCGCAAGGCCGCCGCGCGACCCGTAGCGCCCGACGTGACGGACATGATGTCCACCGCCGCCGTCATCCGCACAGAGGCGGGCGACGAGTCGGACGAGATGCCCTTCGAGCGCAACATACCGCCGACCGTGCGTGAGACGGCGCACGCCCCCGCGCGTCCCACGAAGGTCGTGGCCGCGGCGATGCTCGACTACGTCTACCCTTCGGCGGCTTACCTCAACCCCGCGCCGCCGCGCCGCGAGCAGGCCGACGAGGAGCTTTTACAGATCGCGCAGCGCGTCGCCGAGAAGTGCAAGGAGTTCAACGTGACGGGGCAGATCAAGCACATCTGCCCCGGCCCCGTCGTCACCACCTACGAGTTCAAGCCCGACCCCGGCGTCAAGTATTCGCGCGTCACGGGGCTCGTCGACGACCTCTGCATCGCGCTCGAAGCCGAGTCGATCCGCATCGACCGACTGCCCGGCAAGCCGCACGTCGGCATCGAGGTGCCCAACCCCGAGCGCGAGACCATCTTCATGCGCGAGGTCTTAGAGTCGCGCCAGTTCCGCGAGTCGGAGTCGAAGCTCACGCTCGCGCTGGGGAAGACCATCGACGGCATCAACTACACGGCCGACCTCACGCGCATGCCGCACCTCCTCATCGCGGGCGCGACCGGCACGGGCAAGTCGGTCTGTCTCAACTCGCTCGTCGTCTCGATCCTTTATAAGGCGAGGCCCGACGAGGTGAAGTTCATCATGATCGACCCGAAGCGGCTTGAGCTGGGCCTCTACGCCGACATCCCGCACCTCGCCACGCCCATCATCACCGAGCCGAAGAAGGCCGCGAACGCTTTGAAGTGGGCCGTCGGGCAGATGGAGCAGCGCTACAAGCAGCTCGCGCAGTGGGGCGTGCGCAACATCGACGGCTACAACGCGGAGGTCGAGCGGCGCAACAACGTCCTCGACTACGACGAGGAGGGGCAGCCCTGGAAGACGCTCCCCTACATCGTCATCATCATCGACGAGCTGGCCGACCTCATGATGACCTGCGGCGCCGACGTGGAAGAGGCCATCACCCGGCTCGCGCAGATGGCGCGCGCCGTCGGCATCCACCTCGTCCTCGCCACGCAGCGCCCTTCGGTCGATGTCATCACGGGTTTGATTAAGGCCAACTTCCCCTCGCGCATCGCCTTCCGCGTCTCGCAGAAGGTTGACTCGCGCACCATCATCGACGCCAACGGCGCCGAGCAGTTGCTCGGTCGCGGCGACATGCTCTTCCTCCCGCCCGGCACCTCGCGCCTGCTGCGAGTCCACGGCGCGTACCTCGACGAGAACGAGGTCGCCAAGATCGTCGCGCACATCAAGTCGCAGGGCGGCGCGCCCGTCTACGACGAGACCATCACGCAGTCCGACGACGAGTCGGCGGAAGGCTCCGGCGGCTCGGGCGAGCGCGACGAACTGTTCGAGCAGGCGCTCCGCATCTGCTGCGAGATGAAGCGCGCCTCGACCTCCGTCCTGCAACGGCGCCTGCGCATCGGCTACGGCCGCGCCGCCGCCATGCTCGACGGCCTTGAGCGCGAAGGCTTCATCGGCGCGGCCGACGGCGCGCGCCCCCGCCCCGTCCTCGCGCGCGCCTTCGAGACCGTCAACCACTGGGACGACTTGAAGGATAACAGCGCGGAGGAGTTGTAAGATGAAAGTGCGCGTAACGGCCGTCAACCCAAACGTTGACGGCCATCACGCGCCTCTTCATCAAGAGCGTTTTTGTAAGCTATTTCTCCGCCTTCGCACTCTCTCTATTAGACGACAAGCTTTCGACAACTTTTCCACAGTTTCTGTGGAAAACCCTGTGAATAAGTCGCGTTTTCAGGTTACAAGTTCCTGACAAATTTAGACTTCTAGCATTTTGCACAACAACGCGGCAGACTTCACAAAGCCTTTTCTAAAACGGGCCGCGCGCATGGTTCCAACCCTCTTCCGAAAAAGCCTCGGGCGTATCATCCTGTGCTGTCTGACCGCCTCCGCGGCCGTCCTCCTGCGTCAAATTGCCCCGCCGCGCAGACGGCGGCGGCTCACAACAAACACACTCGCAACACACCCGGCAAGACCCGCCCCCCGTCTCGCTCAACGAAGCCTCGCGCGAAGAGTTGGAGAGGCTGCCCGGCATCGGCCCCGCGCTCGCGGCGCGCATCGTCGAGCACCGCGAGCGCTTCGGGCGCTTCCGACGCGCCGAGCACCTCCTGCTCGTGCGCGGCATCAGCGAGCGCCGCTTCCTGCAACTGCGCCCCTACGTCACCGCCGAAGCGTTGACGCCCTGACTCGCGCCGGAGTGACCCGCCTTGAACGAGCTTAGAGAACTGCGGACCGCCGCGCGCGCAATCTTCGACGAAGCGCTCGACGCGGTTGACGCGCGCCGCGCCGTGCTCGATGCGGTCGAGTTCGACGGCGCGACGCTTCGCGTCGGCGACGCACAATTCAAAGTGAGGGTTGACGCGCCGAGGGTCTACTCGGTCGCTCTGGGTAAGGCCGCGGCGGCGATGGCCTCCGCTCTCGACGAACGGCTCGGCCGGGCACTCGCGGGCGGCGTGGTCTCGGCGCCTCCTTCCGCCTTCAGACTGTCCGAGAGATGGCGCGTCTACGCGGGCGGTCACCCTCTGCCGAACGCGGAGAGCGTCGAGGCGGCGCGCGCGGCGTTCGAGCTGCTGCGCGCGGCCGACGACCCCGTCTCGCTCGTCATCTTCCTCGTCTCGGGCGGCGGCTCGGCGATGTTGGAACTGCCGCGGGATGCGCGCCTGACGCTCGAAGACCTGCGCGAGGCGAACCGCGTGCTCGTCACGTGCGGCGCCCCCATCGAAGAGGTGAACGCGGTGCGGCGCGCGCTCTCGGCCGTGAAGGGCGGCGGCCTCGCCTCGCACGCGTCGCGGGCCGCGCAGGTCACGCTCGTCGTCTCAGACGTGGCGACGGGCCGCGCCTACGACGTGGCCTCCGGCCCGACCTTCGCGGCCCCGCCCGACTCGCCCGGCGTCGCCGAAACAATCGCGCGCTACGGACTGGCCTCGAAACTCCCCGCGCCCGTCCTCCGCGCCCTCGAAGAGGCGAATACACGAAGTCCCTCACAGCCGCCGCCCGCAGCACAGAGGACGTTCCACGTTCTTCTCGACAACGCGAGCGCGTGCGAGGCCGCCGTGCGCGCCGCACGCGCGCGAGGCTTCGCCGTCGAGTACGCGCGAGACGTTGTCGGGCAGCACGTCGAGGAGGGCTCGGCCGAGATCGTCTCCAGACTCTTCACTCTCTACGCGCGTGAAGGCGCGCGCGGCGTGTGCCTGGTCTCGGGCGGCGAGTTCTCGTGCCCCGTGCGCGGGGGCGGCACGGGCGGGCGCAACGCGGAGACGGCGCTGCGCGTCGCGTTCGAGCTTGAGAGGGTCTTGGCCGGAGCGCGACGCGCGTCGAGTCCCCGACACACGCGGTCGCGCTCTGCGCCGGGACGGACGGCATCGACGGCAACAGCCCCGCCGCCGGCGCGCTGGCCGACGAGACGACCAACGCGCGCGCCCGCGCGCAGGGACTAGACGCGCGTAAGTTTCTCGACGAGAGCGACGCCTACACTCTCTTCGAGCGACTCGGCGACGCGATCAACACCGGCCCGACCGGCACCAACGTCCGCGACGTGCGCATCCTCCTGGCCGTTTAATTTGAGATTTCGGCTCTGAAATTTCGTACTCCTCTCCCCTCACCCGTCACGGCCTCACGAACGTCTCGACCTTCAAGTCCACGCCGTCGGTGCTGACGGTGACCATGCCGCGCTCGCCCGTGGTTAAGACCTGCGCGCCCGCGCGCTTGCCAGCGCGCGAGGACTTCCCCGTGCGGGTGGCCGTAGGGCGAGTCGCGGCCGACGGAGACGACGCCGCGGCGGGGCGCGTCGCGGCGACGAAGGCGTCGGTCGAGGAGGTGCTAAGATTTTTATGGAGCAAAAATTTGCTCAGTACATATGTGTATGTATGACTTAGAGGCTGAAATACGTATTGAGCATTTTCGATTTTGCTCAATACAGGGAAGCTCTCCATCGAGGATGAGGTTACAAAGCAGAGGGCCGACAGCCACGGAGGCTGTCGGCCTTCTACTCTGCCTATTGAATCCGATTACGGCCCCGCGACGAGGAACACGTCCCACGCCCACCGCCCGAGTTGTGCGTCTTGCTTGTCCTTCACCTTCGCGCGATAGCGGAAGCGGTTGCCGTAACGGTCGGTGCGCTTCGACTCCTTGTAGTCGAAGCTCGATGGACTTCAGCCCGAGTTCGGGCAACGTGTGCAACTCCGCGGGCTGCGAGACGCCGTCGTGGTTGGTGTCCTGCCAGAGCCGCAGTTAGGCAAAGACGGCGTCTCGCTTATTGATGACGCCGTCACTGTTGCCGCCCTTCCCCGGCTTGTCGTACTCGGCCAGCGCAGTGAAGCCGTTGCGAGTCGGGCTGGTCGGCTGTGGCGTGTAGTTACCGAACAACTCCCGGCCGCCGTCTATTAATCCGTTGCCGTCGCGGTCGAGGGCGAGCCATGCGTCGTCGGAGCCGCCCGCCGTCCACGCCAGCCGTTGCCGCACTCCGTCGGATTCGATGTCGAAGTCAACACCCCCACCCCCATCCGTCAGCGCGAAGCCGTTGCCCGCCACGTCCACTAGCACCGGCGAGTAGGTCAGACAACTGCAACTCTCCTCCCGCCAGATGCCAGCCACCTCCATGCAATCGCACCACGCCTCCAAGTCAGGACACAGCGTTGACATCTCGGCGAAGTAGCAGGACGGCGTCACCCCTCTCGCCAGCAGCGGCGTCGGCGTCGGCGTCGCGAGGGACGGACAGCAGATGCCGCCGTAGACAAACGAGTGGCTGTAGCCCTCGGGGCAGTCAAGAGACTGCGTCGTCATGCAGCCACCGCCCACGTCTGTTCCCTCCGGACAAGGGCCTGCGCACTCCCAACTGCCCGGGAACCCGACCGTCCCGGGCGGTGGCGGGCCGCATACGCAGCAATCCGCCGGCTTTGGACTCGTGCATGGAGGCGGGGTTGGCGTGGGCGTGGGGGTGGGCGTCGATGTGGGGGTGGGTGTCGGCGTCGGGGTCGGCGCCCCGTCGCACGAGTCGCCGTAGTCACTTTCTTCGCAGTAATGCGTAAACCCGGTAGAGTCTTCACAACTTTTCTGAATGTACTTGACCGTGAAGCAGGCGCCGAACGGGTCTGAGCACGCGGGGAATTGCATGACCCGAGCTTCCCCGCAAATGCATGTCTGGCCGCCCGGTTTTATCCACCAACAATCAGACCTGCCTGTCTGGCAGCAAATGTCCCGCTTCACCGCAGGCTCAGGTGAAGAATCCCTGGGCGAAAAAACCGCCGGCAGGAAACTCACCGGCGGCGACAAGGGTTTTGCGATACGAGCCGAGTCCGGAAAAGCTCTCGGCGGGGAGTCGGCCATGCCGGTAGTCTGTCCGACGCTGTCACCTCCTGCCGCGCGCGGGGCGTTTGAGCTGCGCTGCCTCCTAATCGGCATCGGCGTGCCGCTTCGGCCCATGAACCCGGTGCCGTCCCCGAAGTTAATCAACTGGAAGACGAGGTCAAGCTTCTTCGGGTTGGTCAACTCCCCCTTCTTTCTGAGACTCTTCCACCCTCTTACCACGTTGTCGGTGTCCTTCAGCGTGACCGTCTCTCCCGGCTGAAGCGGCACGTCGTCGGGCCGCACCGGCTCCTCCCAGGCGGCGAGGTCATTCCTCCCGTACTTGTAGCTGAACCCGTAGTTCAGCCCGTTCGGGGCCAGCACGTCCGGCAGGTCAAGATGTATCAGCAGGAAGTAGATCGGCTTCGTCCCCGTGTTGGTGACCTCGATCTCCATGTCGTCGAGCCAGTCTTCGTTCTTTGCGTCCTTCAGCTTCTCCGGCTTCTTGATTTTGACTTTAATCGGCAGGTGCTTCGGGATTTTCTCCACCAACTCCCGCTCCTCCTTCTCGTCGGACTGCGCCCGGCTGTATTAGAGGCCGCTGACGGCAACGAGCGAGCACATGAGAAGCACGGTTATAGAAACGAGATTCCGGCGGAGAATCGAGCGGAGGCGGTGAGCGTTCATAGCGTCTCTCCTTTCAAGAGGCGGTGAGTTTGGCGGAGCCCATGAAGACCGAAGCATCTGAGGTAAGGGCAATAGTCCGACAGCCGTCTTATACGCCTGCCACGGCCGGGCGTCAAGACTCAGCGAGTCGGCAGGTCACGGCGCCCTCACTCGGGGCCAACGTACCGACGGTGAGAGCAGCTTGGCGACACTACTGCCGGACGAACGTCTCCACCTTCAAATCTTCGCCGTCGGTGCTGATGGTGACCATGCCGCGCTCGCCGGTGGTTAAGACCTGTGCGCCCGCGGCTTGCCAGCGCGCGAGGACTTCCCCGTGCGGGTGGCCGTAGGGCGAGTCGAGGGCGACGGAGACGACCGCCGCGGCGGGGCGCGTCGCGGCGACGAAGGCGTCGGTCGAGGAGGTGCGGCTGCCGTGGTGCGCGACCTTGAGCGCGTCAGCGCGCAGGTCGTCGCGTGCGGCCAGGAGGGCGCGCTCCGTGCGCGACTCGATGTCGCCGGTGAGCAGGAACGTGCGGCGGCCGTAGCGCAGGCGCAGCACGACCGAGTCGTCGTTCGCGGAGGTCGCGCGGGGCGCGGCTCCTTCCCTTCGCGAGGCTTCGGCGGGCGGCGGCCAGAGCACGTCCACCTCGACCGCGCCGAAGCGCAGTCGGTCGCCGCGTGCGACGCGTATAGACGGGCACGTCCGCTTCGCGCGCGGTCAGGGAGAAGCGTGCGAACTCTTCGTCGTCCGACGGGGTCCGGCCGACGATGGCGGCGCGCGGGTTGAAGCTCTTGAGGATGTCGCTGAGGCCGTCGATGTGGTCGGCGTCGGCGTGCGTCGCCAGCACGTAGTCGAGGCGGGAGAGCCCCCTCCACCAGAGGTACTCGGCGACGGCCGCTTCGCCGACGCCGCGCGAGTCGGGCTCGAACTCTTCCCCTTCGTCTTCGTCGCGGCGCGGCGCGCGGAAGCGTGGGCGGCCGCCGCCGTCCACGAGCAGCGTCGAGCCGTCGGGCATCGTGACGAGCGCGGCGTCGCCCTGCCCCACGTCGAGGAAGTCCACGCGCAGGCGGCCGTCGGGACGCGGCGCGCTGAACGGGTGCGCGACGATGATGAAGACCGTCGTGACGGACATCCACCCCGCGCCCTTCAACAGACGCCCGCCCCGCGCCTCGGCCCGCCTCTTAACGACATCCTCTTTATCAACCCTCGCACGCGAGCGTGGCGGCTCGGCCAGCGGGCGCCAGCGCAGGAGCGCGCGCGCGAGCAGGAGGAGCGGCGCGTAGTGAAGCGCGTAGATGACGGAAGCGGCGCCCGCGTAGTCGGGGAGGCGGAGGCTCGCGACGCCCGCGCGCGCGAAGGGGTCAACGCCGTGGATGAGGAGGAAGGTTGAAGCCTCGGTCAGTCGTACGAGCGGCGCGGCGAGCGTTGCGTTCATCTCAACGACCGCCAGCGCGGCGAGCGCGGCGAAGGCTTGCGCGACGAGGAGCGCGCCGGCGAAGAGGTTGAGCACGAGCGAGGCGAGCGAGAGGCGGTGGAAGTAGACGACCTGCGGCGGCAGCAGGACGAGTTGCACCGCGGCCGTCATCAACAACGCGGCGAAGGCGAAGCGGAGCGCTGACTGTAAGCGCCAGCGTTCGAGCTTCGCCGCCAGAGGCGTCTTGAACAGCTCGTAACTGTGCGCCTCGCCGGCCGTCTCGCGCCGCCATGCGCGCTCGCGCCAGTAGAGCGCCTCGGCCACGGCGCGGAACCAGCGCGGGCACGCGGGCGGGTACGGCGTCGCGCGCGTCGGCCGCCAATGGCCTACGGCCCTGAGGTTCGAGATGAGCGGCAGCGCGAAGGCGAGCACGGCGAAGACGGAGAGGAACGTCAGTTGGAACGAAGGGTCGAGAAGGTTTGCGGGCCGCCAGACGAGCAGCGCGAGCGCGGCCCCGCCCGTCGCGTTGAGCGCGCCCGAGCGCCGACCGAGCGCGGGCGCGAGCGCCGCCAGCGTGAAGGTGAGCGACGCGCGCACGACCGAGGCTTCGGCCCCGACGCCGAGCGTGTAAGCCCACACGCACGCGGTCGACAGCGGCCCAGCGCGCGAAGGGACGGCGCGTGAGCCTGCGCGCCGCGGCCCAGACGAGCCCGCCGATGAACGCGATGTGGAGGCCGCTGATGACGAGCGCGTGGATGGTGCCGCCTTCGCGGAAGCGCTCGGCCGCGGCGCGCGAGAGGCCGAAGCGGTTGCCGAGCACGGCGGCCTTGAAGACGCCCGCCGCGTCCGCGGAGAAAGAGGCGTCGGCCTTCCGGACGAGCGCCGCGCGCCACGCGTCGAGCAGAGCGAGCGGGAGCACGACCGCCTCGTCGTCGAGGCGTTCGACGAGAAGCGCGCTCTTGAGCGTCCCGCGCGCGTCCACGTCGCGCACGTCGAGGTATTCGCCGAAGGGCGTGACGCCGGGGTTGCGGAACCTGTCGGCCCGCGCGGGCCGGGCGGCCACACGGACGCGGGCGCCGCGCCTCAGCTCAAGCGCGTCGTACGCGGCCGCGGCGCGCGCGTCGGGCACGGGCGCGAACAGCTCGACGCGCCCTCCGCATGAAGTCTCGACGGACTTATGCCGCACCGACTCGACGCGGAGCGAGAGGAGCAGGCCGTCGGGCGCGACCTCCGGCGCACGCTCAAGTACGCCGGTCAACTCGGAGGGCTCGCCGGATGCGATGCGACCGCTCGCGAACAGGCCGCGCAGGCGTGCCTCGCTGCCGGACTCTCTCGCTTCGATGGACGACAGCGCGGCGCCCACGCACACGAAGGCCAGCACGACGAGACGCGCGGCGGCCGCCTCCCTTCCCCTGAGAAAGAGGACGAGTGACGAGACGGAAACGAACGCGGCGAGTGCGATGAAGACCGCGGGCGGGGCGTTGGTGAAGCGCGCGAGCAGCACGCCCGACGCGAACGCCGCTGCGAGAACGACGAGCGGGTGCTCGCCGAAGTCCGAAGTGGAAGGGCTCTCGGCCATAGGCTTCGACGTGTGCCACGCCGGAGCTTTGGCGGAAGCTCTAGCACATCTGCGTACTCGCCGCGTCGGCGGCGCTTGGATTAAGACGCCGCGGAGCGGCGCTTGAATGTAGCCCGGCCTTTTAAGGCCGGGACAATCGGACGTTATAAGTACCGCGTCGCGTCAGCGACGCGTGAACGTTGCGGGTTGGCTCAGGCGTCGCTGACGCGACGCGGCGTTGTTTTACTCAACCCTGACCCGGCCTTGAAAGGCCGGGCTACATTCGGACGCCGCTGACGCGGCGGATCGGATGCCGCTGACGCGGCGGACTGGTGTTCGGCCTACTACTAGTTACCTTGCAGCAGCGCGGTCGCGCGGTCGATCTCGGAGGCGGCGCGTTCGAGGGTCTGGGCGGCGAGGGCGGTCTGTTCGGCGGCCTCGGTCCAGTTGTGCTGCTCGACGGCCTCGCGCACGCCGGGCAGCGTCTTGACGCCGTAGCCGGTGTAGAAGCCGGGCGCGTATATCTGGTGCTTGAACCAGGGGCGGCGCGGCAGCCCCGCCTCGCGCGTCATCGAGCGCTCGAAGCCCAACAGAAGCTGGTTGAGCTGCGACTGCGTCTCGGGCGACGAACTCAGACGGGTGCGGGCGGCGGGAGAGTCGAAGGCCGTCTGGTAGTTCTTCGCACTCGCCTGAAGTCGCGCGAGCGCGCGTTGCAATGGCGCGAGGTCGGGCGCGGCGGGGAGCGTCTCCTCTTTAGGAAGGACGTAAGTCTCGTTCGGGTCGTAGACGGCGCGGTACGTGCCCTCGGAGAGCATGCGGTTACGCTCGGCGATGTCGTTGCGCGTCGTCTCGGCGAGCTTCGACACCTCCTGCACGTAGCGCGCGACCGTGTCGGTGAAGTTGCCGAAGTCGAGCGGCAGCGTGTCGGCCTCCGAGAGACGGAGCACGACGCGGCCGGCCACCTGCGCGAGCGCGACGCCGTAGTCGAAGCCGGGGTCGCCGAAGCGCGTGTAGTGGTCGAACGAGTCGTAGATGGAATGGTAGGAGCCGCCGCCGTCCTCGCCGCCGAAGCCGAGGTTGAGCGAGGCGACGCCGAGGTGTTGCAGGAAGGGCGTGTAGTCCGAGCCTGAGCCGAGCGCGGAGATGCGCCAGTCGCGCGCGCTCGCGCAACTCCTTCCGCTCGTCGGCGCCCCCCGCGAGAATCCTCGACGCGCGCTCGCGCTCCCAGACGGTGATCTTCTTCTGCGGGTCGGTCACGTCGCGCGCCACCTCGTTGACGAACTTCTCCAACGTGTGCGAGCCGCCGACGCCGAGGAAGCCGCGGCCGTTCGAGTCGGAGTTGACGTAGACGACCGCCTTCCGTCGCAGCTCTTCGGCGTGCGCCTCGGCCCACTCGGTCGAGCCGAGGAGGCCCGGCTCCTCGCCGTCCCAGGCGCAGTAGACGATGGTGCGCTTCGGCCTCCAACCGGTCTTAACAAGTTCGCCCACGGCGCGCGCCTCTTCCAGGAGCGCGACCATGCCGCTCACGGGGTCTTCGGCGCCGTTGACCCACGCGTCGTGGTGGTTGCCGCGGACGACCCACTCGTCGGGGCGCTCGCCGCCCTTCAGGCGCGCGATGACGTTGTAGATGGGCTTCGTGTCCCAGTTGAATTCGAGCTTGAGATGGACGGTGGCGGGGCCGGGGCCGAGGTGGTACGTCAGCGGGAGCGCGCCGCGCCACGCGGCGGGCGCGACGGGGCCGCCGAGCGCGCGCAGCAGCGGGAGCGCGTCGCCGTACGAGATGGGCATCACGGGAATCTTCGTGAGCGTCGGCGCGTCCTTCAGGTCGAGCCGCTTCGCGCCCTTGACCGAGCCGACGCCGGGCGTCAGGGGGTCGCCGGGGAAGACCGGCATGTCCGCGACCGAGCCGCGCTGCGCGCCCCACTCGTTGCGGCACGCGCCCTTCGGATAAACGTCGCCCTGGAAGTATCCGTCGTCGCGCGGGTCGGAGTAGATGAGGCACCCGACCGCGCCGTGCTCGGCCGCCACCTTCGGCTTGATGCCGCGCCAGGAGCCGCCGTAGCGCGCGAGGACGATCTTGCCCTTCACGTCGATGCCGCGCCGCTCAAGCTCCTCGTAGTCGCGCGGCACGCCGTAGTTGACGTAGACGAGCTGTCCCGTCACGTCGCCGTCAATCGAATAGGCGTTGTAGACGGGAAGCTGCTCCGCGGTCTGCGCAGAGGTCGCGTCCTCCTTGAGCTGCGGTTCGCCCAGACGCGCCGCGTAAGGCTGCGGGCGCGGTCAGCTCCAGCACGCGCGTCTTCGGCGTGGGAAAGAGCACGTCGAAGGTCTCGATCTGCGCGTCGTAACCCCACGAGCGGAAGAGGCCGGCCATGAACTCCGCGTTATCTTTGTCGTGCGGCGACCCGACGTGGTGCGGGCGCGCGGAGAGCCGGCGCATCCACTCGCGCAGATTCTCCTTCTTCAGCAGCGAGTCGAAGCGCGCTTCGAGCGCGCGCTGCCGCTCGGCGCGCGCGGCGACGAAGCCAGACAGGGGCTTTCCCTCCTGCGGCGGCGGCGGCGCGGCCTGCGCCGACACGAGCGCGCAGAGCAGAATGATTGCGGCGAGGTGGCGCAGACGAATCAGACGCATCGAGACCTCCGGTAAAATTTCGGCTGTGATGAATGACCTGCGGCGTCAGGACTTTATTACACACCGCGCGCGTGCGGCAAGGAACAGATAGTGGGCAGTAGGCAGATGGCGGCAGGCAGTTGAAAACGCCGCTGTCGGGAGCACCCGGTTAACCCTTCAACGTACGGAACGCGGAGCGGCCGCCTACTGCCGTCTGCCTACTCGACCCGCCGCCGCGGCGCGTGGGGGCGGCATCGGCTTCGGCGGCGGCATCATCGTCTCGCATTGACTTTTAAGGCTCAGAAACAGAAGTCGGCGCAACATCGCGCCGCGTCACACCTGCATCGGCCGCTCTGCGGGGAAACTTTTCCCCGCGCCTCCCGATAATTGTTTTGAACAGGATTCATGGCCGGCCGTGCGCCCGGCCGGCGACACACACGCCGCAGGAGGGGAACCGAGAAATGGGCAGGATACCGGACGATTTACCGCGAATTGACTTCAACCCCATGCCGCCGCCGGTGCCTCTCAGGCAGACCGACATGCCGTTCGCGCCGGCGGACGCCGGCGCCGCGAGCCGTACGGGTGAAGTGCAACTGCAAGGGCAGACGCGGCGCAGCCAGTTGGAGTCGCAACTGGACGGGCCGGACCCTGCGGAACTCGCGCGTCAGAAACGCGAGCTGATATTGGACCTCACCCAGATGGGCCTCGACATCGCCGGGTTGATCGACCCGACTCCCGTTTCGGACGGGGCGAACGGCATCGTCTCCCTGTTCCGCGGCGACTTCCTTGGCGCGGGCATCTCCGCCCTCGGCATGATTCCCTACGTCGGCGACCTGGCGAAGGTCGGCAAACTGGGCAAGTACGCCAGGACGATGGAGCGCGTCGTCGAACTCGCGCGCATGGACGCCCGTTTCGCCGACGCCGTGCGCCCGGCCTTACAACGAATCAAGAGCGCGCTCGACGAAATCCCGCTCAACAGCCTGCCGGACGCGGTGCGCGAACCGCTGCAAGCCTTGAAGGGCAAGGTGGACGACTTCTTCCGCACCGCGCCCACGTCCGGCGGAGACACCTTCACCGGCACGCTCCGCGGGACGCGGGTCGAGCTGCCCGGGGTGTCGGTGCGGAGCATCACTTACACCAAGCGCTCCAGCGAAGAACTCAGGGCGCTGCGCAGCGCCTTCGACAGCACGGAGCGCGCGGGCTTCGTTAGGAGTCTGGCGAGCGACCCGGCCAAGGTGGCGCAGCTCAGGCGGGCGGGGCTGTCCGACGACCAGATCAGGATGCTGGCCGACGGCAGAATCCCGCAGGGCTGGCAGGTCCACCACAAGCTGCCGCTTGACGACGGCGGGACGAACGATTACTCAAATCTGGTTCTAATCAAGAACGAGCCGTACCACAAGGTCATCACCAACGCGCAGAACGCGGCGACGCGCGGCATGACCGAAGGGCAGACGCGGCAGATCGCAGAGTGGCCCATCCCGCCGGGCTTCGTCTACCCGCCGACCCCTTAGCGGCGAAGGCGTGGCGCGAGAGCGCAACGTCGGTTAACATGTCGGGGCCGCGGGAGGGGCGGGACGCATGTACGAGCAGCTACTGACTCGGGTCGGAGAGGAACAGGCCAAGTACGGCGAGCGCAGCCAGCCGCCCTGCACGGGAGAACGTCTGGAGCGGCTGCGGCAGCGGGCACCAGCCGAACTCGGCGCGGAAGTGCCGGAAGAGTACGCCGCCTTCCTGCGCGCCCAGGACGGCTTGAATCACAACGGCCTCTTCATCTACGCGAGTGAGACCTCGCCGGTCGCCGGGGGGGCGGACGCCACCATCGAAGGGTTCGTCGAGGCGAACCTGGGCTGGCGCGACGACGAATTCTTTAACGACTACCTCGTCTTCGGCGAAGGCAACATGGACTTGTACGTGCGGCATTTGCCCACCGGTGAATATCAGGTCCTCGACCGCACGCCCGGCAACCTCATCGAGGCGCATCCCGCCTTCGACCAACTCATCGCCGCCGCCCTCAAGGCGCACCTCTAACGCCCCCAAAGCGTTCCCGCCGCGGGCTTCTGTGATTCACTATAAGACTTGAAGAGGTGGACGACCGTCTCGACGTGGTGCGTCTGGGGGAACATGTCGAAGGCGCGGAGGGAGTGTATCTGATAGCCGGCGTCGAGGAGGAGGCGGAGGTCGCGGGCGAGGGTGGCGGGGTCGCAGGAGACGTAGGAGATGCGCGCGGGCTTGAGGCCGATGATGCCGCGGACGGCTTCGGGCTCGGCGCCGGCGCGGGGCGGGTCGAGGAGGACGAAGTCGGCGCGGCCGAGGTCTCCGGCGCGGCGGGCGAGCCAGTCGCCGACCGTTGAGGTCTCGACGCGCGCATTGTTAAGCGTCGCGTCTGAGAGGTTGCGGCGGGCGTACTCGGCCGAAACGGAGTTGCCCTCGACGGCGACGACCCTTTGAAAGCGGCGCGCGAGCGGGAGCGTGAAGAGGCCGACGCCGCTGTAGAGGTCGAGCGCCGTCTCGCCGCCGTCCGCAGTGCCGCGCAACCCCTCTTCGACGAGCGGCTCCAGGAGCGCGTGGTTGATCTGGAAGAAGCAGCCGGCGTCGAAGCGGTAGGTCTCAACGCCTATGCGGCGCGACTGCTCGTGCTCGTCGCCGGGCTCGACCGGCGGGTCGAGCGCGACGCCCTCGTCGCCAGCGACCGCCTCGAACTCCGAGGCCTGCGGCAGAGTCCCTTCGGACATCATCCCGCGCAGACGCGCCAGGCGTTCGGCCACGGGCGGCGCGGCGACGGGGCAGTCGGCCACGTCGCAGACGCGGTGCGAGCCGCGCTCGTAGTAGCCGAGGTGGCGCCGCACCGCGTCGTGCTGCCAGCGCGCGCGCGAGCGGTAACGCCAGACCTCCGGCGACGGCACGACCTCAATCTCTTCCGGCGGCTCGGCGTGCGCCACGCGGCGCAGGCAGTCGCGTATAATCTCGGCCTTGGCGGCGAGCTGCGCCTCGTAGGTCAACTGCTGAAAGTCGCAGCCGCCGCAGCGCCCGAAGTAGGGGCAGGGCGGCTCGGCGCGCACGTCCGAGGGTTCGAGCACCTCGACGATTGAGGCGAAGAGGGCGCGGCCTCGGACGGACTCGACGCGCACGCGCGCGAGGTCGCCCGGCGCGGCCAGGCTTACGAAGAGCGTCCGCCCCTCGGCGTGCGCGAGCCCGACGCCGCCCGGCAGGATGCGCTCGACCCTCACGTCGAGCAGCGCCCCCGCGCGCAGACGCCCGCTCTCCTCCGCCGCCTCGCGCCGCGGCGCTCGCCTCCGACTCTTCATTGTTAAGTAGACGGTAGTCAGCAGACAGTAGTCAGTAGAAGAACCCGGGCTGCCGGGGCAGCAGGTTAAAAGCGTCAACTCCCGCCTTCTTAACCTACCGGCTACTGACTACTGTCTACTCATTCAGTACGGATACTGCTGCTGCCCCGGCCCCGGCGTGTAGGGCGGCTGGTCGCCCCAGTTGGGGGAGGGCGGCGCGGCGAAGCTGGTGCCGTCCATGTTTTCGAGTTCGAGTTCGAGCCCGCCGACGACCCCCGCCGCGACGTTGTAGACCAGCGCGCCGATGATGCCGAAGATGAAGCCGATGATGCCGTAGAAGACGGGGATGGCGATCATCATCACGAGCCCGATGACGAGGCTGCTCGCGCCCGCCGCGCCCGAGTCGCGCCCGCCGCCGGCCATCATCGCGCCGCCGACGACCATGAAGATCAGGCCGTAGATGATGCCGATGATGAGGCCCATGGCGGCCAGCGTTATGGAATAGATCTTGGCGCAGGAGAGAACGCCCATGCGCCTGATTTGAACTTTCGCCATCTCGATACTCCTTCACCCCGCGGGGGAATTTTGGTTTAGAGGTAGAACAGGCTGAGGCGCGGGACGCCGGCCGCCTCGCGCAGAGACTTCGCCAGAAGGTTGTCGAGCGTCTGCTCGTAGGTGGCGCGCTCCATCCGCGCCTTGTAGGGTCGCAACTGCTCGGCGGCCGACGCGCGCGCCGCCTCGACCTCTTCGGCCGCGAGCGCCGTGCGCAAAGCGCGGTCGAGCAGCGATTCCAAATCCGTGAGCGAGCCCTCCAAAAGCTCCGCGTCCGGACGCGCCGCGCGCGTGAAGTCTTCGGCCAACTCGCCCAGCCGCGCGGACGCGCGCGCGAGCGCCTCGGTCACCGCGTCCGCGCCGGCCGCCCTTCTCTTCTCCAGCGCGCGCGCCAGTCCCTCGCGACAGTCGGCGAGGTGCGCGGCGATGACCGCGCGCGGGAAAGGGAGACCACGCCCGCCCTCGTCAGACGCCTCGGCCGCGGCCGGTGTCGCGCCGCCTTCGGCCGAGTCAGTCGGCGCGGGCGCCTGCGCGCCGGTCTGCGATTCGACCCATTCGGCGAACTGCGCCTCGACCTCTTCCTGGCAGTAGAAGAGCGACTTGACGGTGCGCTTGCGCGGCTTCGACTCGTAGGAGTCGAACGACTTCTCGATGCCGCGCAGGGCGACGTGGAGCGGCACGCCCATCTCCTTCCAGCTCTCGATCAGCGCCCAGTCCATCGGGCTCAGCAGCAGGTGTCGCCCCCGCCGCCGGATGAAGGCGTCCTCGATCTCTGTGAAATAGTTGAAGTAGTTCAGGGGCGCCCGCCCGCTCCGTCTCGCCGGCGGCGCGCGCCGCCTCCGCTTTGTTCATCACCTGCACGCTGTACGGAAATTTCTTCAGAAGGATTTCGGAAGCTTTCAGGACCCGGCCTGCCCGGAAAGAATGAACAGGCGCGGGAGAATAGTCAAGAGGCAGTAGCCCGTCGCCCGTAGCCAGACGAGGCCGTCGGCTCGCGCCCTTCGCTGTGGGCGTCCCACGCGGCGAGGAAGCGTTCGGCGAAGATCACGTCGAGGCGCTCCATGCGCGGGTTGTCGCGGAACACGTCGCCCGCGACGAGGGCGCGCCGCACGTTCGACGTGACGCGCTCGTAGAGCCCCGCGAAGTAGCCGATGCGCCGCTGCCCGCGCAGCGCCTCGTCGAGGACGCGTTCGAGCCGCGCGATGATCTCTTCGATTGTCTGATGAGGCATTGACTGTCTCCTTCCCTTGAAGAAACTTCAGTCCGGCGAAACGCGGCCCCGGTTCCGCTCATACAGAAGCCGCAGGCCGTCGAGCGTGAGCGTCTGGTCAACCTCGTCAATGAACTCGGAGGCGGTCGCAATCAAAGGCGCCAGGCCCCCCGTGGCGACGACGCGCGGACGCCGCCCGAGTTCTTCGATCATCCGCCGCAGGATGCCGTCCACCAGACCCGCGTAGCCGTAGTAGAGGCCGGACTGGATGGCCGAGACGGTCGAGGTGCCGATGACGTTGTGCGGCCGCTCGATGCCGACGCGCGGCAGGCGCGCGGCGCGCGCAAACAGCGCGTCGGTCGAGATGGAGATGCCGGGCGTGATGACGCCGCCGAGGTAGCGCCCGCCGTCGTCGATGACCTCGAAGTTGGTCGCCGTGCCGAAGTCCACGACGATGCAGGGCGTGCCGTACTTGTGCATCGCGGCGGCGGCGTCGCAGATGCGGTCGGCGCCCACGTCCGACGGCGGGTCGTAGAGGATGGTGAGCCCCGTCTCCACCGCGTTGTCGATGAAGAGCGGCGTGAGGTGGAAGTAGACCTCCGACATGCGCTTGAGGGTGTAGTTGAGTTGCGGCACGACCGAGGCGACGGCGACGGCCGTGATGGCTTTGAAGTCGAGCCCGGCGAACGCGAACAGGTTGCGCGCGTGCACGCCGTACTCGTCCACCGTCCGCGCGCGCTCCGTCGTCAGGCGCCAGTGCCACGCTAAACTCTCGCCCTCGAACACGCCCAGCGAAGTGTTCGTGTTCCCCACGTCCATCACCAACAGCATGCCGTTTATCCTTTTAAGACTTCTTCTATCGCGTCCGCCGCCGCCGCCGCCCCGTCTTCGGCTCTGATTTGTCGCCCTATCTCCGCGGCGCGCGTAGTGTAACTCTCATCCGCGAGCAGCGCGCGTAATTCTTTCGCGGCGCTTGAGGCGTTGTACTTCGCGCGCGGGAGGGCGCGGCCGGCGCCGACGCGCGCGACCCGGGCCGCGTTGTCGAACTGGTCGTGGCTGAAGGGCACGACGAGAGCCGGGACGCCCGCGCGCAGGCCCTGCGCGGTCGTGCCGACGCCGCCCTGATGCACGACGGCGCGCGCGCGCGGCAGGAGTTCGCCGTAGGGCGCGTAGTCGAAGGCGGCGACGCCCTCCGGTAGTTCCTGCGGACGGTTCCAGGGCTCGCCCGTGAGGAGCAGCGCGCGCACCCCTGCGGCGCGCGCGGCCTCGACGGATTCACGGTAGAAGTCGCCCGCGGCGTAGATCGCAGACGAGCCGAGCGTGAAGACGACGGGCGGCTCGCCCGCGTCGAGGAACTTGAGAAGCGCCGGGTCTAAATGCTCCTCGTCCCCCTCGCGGTCGCGCCGGTCGTAGAAGGGGAAGCCGGTCACGCGCGTCTGCGGCGGCCAATCGGGCTGCCGCGGCCCGAACACGGGCGAGAAGAGCGCGAGCACCATCCGCGGCGAGTGCTGACCTTCGAGCATCGGATTGCCGCCGCGCTTGAGGCCCAGTTCCGCGCGCAGCTTGTAGAGCGGCGCGGCCATCTGGTCGAGCTTCATGCGCCCGACGCGCATCGCGGCGCGCGACACGGACGGGTGCAGCTTGAGGATGTGGTAGAGCCACGGCATCTGCGGGAAGACCGGCGGGTCGTAGTTGGAGAACATCGAGATGGGCGCGAGCACGCTTGAGACCCACTTGATGCCAGTCTTCTCGACGAGCGGCGGGCCCGCGAGCGAGAGCACGTGCGTCACGAGCAGGTCCGCGTCGCGCGTGGCTTCCAGCAGCGCGTCGTACATCCCGCGCAGGTGCGGGTTGACTAACTGTGTGAAGACGCGCTCCGGCCCCTTCTTCGGGTCGATCATCTCCGAGATCATCCGCGCGATCTCTTCGGGCCGGTCGTACCCCGGCAAGTCCGGCGGCACCGGGTGAAGCTCAAGCCCGAGCGCGTCGGTCTTCTCCCTGTAAATCTCCGACGTGGCGATGACGGGCCGGTGCCCGCGCCGCCTCAGCTCCAGAGCGATAGCCACGTACGGGTGCACGTCGCCGAACGACCCGTAGGTTGAGAAGACGATTGTTTTCATAAGTGGCGAATAGCCGCCGCGGAGCGGCGCCTGATTTTAGCCCGGCCTTTCAAGGCCGGGGAAGCCAAGCATAAAAACGTGTCGCGTCGCGTCAGCGACGCCTGAGCTGGCACGGCACGTTCAACCGTCGCTGACGCGACGCGGCCGTCTCCCACACAACGCTAACCCGGCCTTGAAAGGCCGGGCTAAAATCAGGCGCCGCTCCGCGGCGACCACACACGCGACCCTCTTTACCTTTTTATCACTTATCACTTATCACCTGTCTTAAAGCAGTCACGTCGCCCGCCCTGACGGTTCTGATTTCGCCCGAGTCTGTTTCCACGCGGAGGGCGCCGTCGGGGTCGAGGCCGCGCGTGATGCCCTCGAAGGTCTCTCCGGCGAGCGCGACGCGGACGCGGCGGCCGTGCGCGTAGGAGGAGTTGCGCTGCCACTCGCGCAGAATCTCTTCCGCGCCGCCGCGTGCGTGCAGAGTTTCGTACAGGCGTGCGAGCGAGCGCGTGAGCGCTTCGAGAAGTCCCTCGGCGTCGGGCGCGCGGCCGGTCTGCTCTTCGACGGAGGTGGCCGTGTCGCTTATCTCCGCGGGGAACGAGTCGCGCCTCAGGTTGACGCCGACGCCGAGGACGACGGCGCGTCCGCGCGAGCCCTCGGCGGTCTCTGCGAGGATGCCGCAGAGCTTCCGCCCGCCCGCGAGCAGGTCGTTCGGCCACTTGATGTCCGCCTCAAGTCCGCACGCCTCGCCGAGCGCGTCGCGCACCGCCAGCGCCGCCGCGAGCGTGATGAGCGGCCAGTGCCGCGCCTCCAACGTCGGACGCAGCACGACGCTCAGGTAGAGCCCCGCGTCCTTCGGCGAGACCCAACTGCGCTCGCGCCGCCCGCGCCCGGCCGTCTGCTCGCGCGCCACGACGCACAGCCCCTCGGGCGCGCCGAGCGCGGCCTGCCGCGCCGCCTCCGTGTTGGTCGAGGGCAGCGAGTCGAAGCGCATGATGGTCGGGGTCAGACGCTTACTCATCCTTTCGTCTACGGAGGGATTCTATAGCCGTTCGCGCGTGGAGTGTACGGGCGAAGGTGAGAATGACAGAACGCTTGCCTCAGCTCCAAAGCGACAGCGCAATATTGACCAGCGGGTAGACCGCCGCCGCGAGGAGGAGAACGGCAAACAACTTCAAGGACCAATGAAGCTTGTGGTAGGCGAAAAGAAGCGATGCGGATACGAAGAACAGTCAGAGGCATATCAACGGCAGGGTGACGAAGACTTCTATGTACCCGTGAGGCGAAGGCCGTGCGAGCCAGAATAAGAGAGCCCCGCCGCCCGCCAGCAAGAGGCCGAAGGTAAGACCCACGTAGTTCAACGCGGGAAGCTCGGCGAGTGACTGTTTCATCCCCATACCGTCTTATGTCGCGAAAGGGTCTAACGCCGCCATCTTATACCTTACCTGTCGAAATCAAGGACGGACTGGAGCGACAGCTCAAGTTCGAGGAGTGACTGCGGCAGGGCCACGCGCTTGAGCGGCGCGCCGGGCTTGAGCGGCGCGTAGTTGACGCCGCCGTGGGCCGAGAAGACGTAAGGGAAGGCCGCGGCCGCGATGTCGCGCGCCGACTGCGACATGTTCTGTGGGTAGCCCTTGGGGAAGGCGAAGTAAGGAACGTCGTGTCCCAGCTCGCGCCGCAGGTCTTCGAGCGAGCCGACGATCTCTTCGCGCAGGCGCGACTCGTCGGTCGCGCCGCAGTCGAAGTGCGTGCGCGTGTGGCTGCCGATGACGACGTTGTGCCGGTCGAGGTAGCGCACCTGCTCCCAGTCGTGGGCGGGGAAACCGACCTCCCCGCGTTCGAGGTCGTGCTGGAAACCCGTCTGCTCCTCGACGTGGCGCGTGCAGACGAAGATGGTGAGGGGCACGTCCTCCGCCTCGGATACGGCGCGCAAGGTAAGGAAGTTCTCGGCGTAACCGTCGTCGAAGGTGAGCACGACGGTCGGCTGTTCGACCTCGCCCTTCTCCAACATCGCCAGCGCCTCCGGCAGCGAGGCGATGCGGTAGTGCTCCTTGAGGAACCTGACCTGCCGGACGAAGTTCTCCGTGGGCATCCCGAGCAGGCACTCGCGGTCGGCGATCAGGTGATGGTAGAGGATGACCACGGGGAAGCTCTTCGCGCGCGCGCGGCGGCGGTTCCTGAAGTAGAGGACGGAGTAGGCGAGCGTGCGCGCGGCCAGCTTGGGCAGAGGGCGCCCGAGCGCGGGCCGGAACGCGGGGCGCTTACGGCGTACGGCCCGTTCGACGGCCCAGACCTGGTGCGGCTGGAAGCCCTTGTAGACCGTACCCGCACGCGGCTGCGGCCTCTCCGCGGGGCGGCCGAGGCTCTCGGCGCGGATGGCTTCGATGAGGCATTCGATGCCGATCATGTCGGCCTTGAGGCCGATGCTCGTCAGCGTGTCGAGCGGTTCGATGGGGAAGCTCCGCTCGCAGAGCACGGCCCCCGCGTCCACCTCCTTCGTCACACGGTGCACGGTGACGGTCTGCTCCGGGCGATCGTCGCGCAGCTCCCACAGTCCGGGCGCGCCCGAGCCGCGGTAGTCGGGCACCTTGTGCTTGTGTATGTTGACGGAGCCGAGGCGCGGCAGCCCGAAGAGTTGCGGCTTGAGTATGCGCGTGCCGTAGATGACGCCGAGGTCGGGTCTGAGACCTGAGACGAACCCAAGGCTCGCCTCGTCGTGTATGTCCTGAGCGCTGTGGAACCGGATGCCGCGGCTCTCGCACTCCGCGGCGAACTCCTCGACCGTGACGGCCGGCGGGTTCGGGCTCCCCTGCGTGGCGTGCGCCGCGTGGAGCAGCCGCGTCAGGACGCGCCCGCCGGCCTGCCCGGCACGAGCCGCGGCCTTGTGGGCGGCGAAGCGTATGAAGTCCGGGTCGCGCAGATACTTCTTCACGCGCCTGAGCCTCCGGCCGAGCGGCAGCGGGGCGCGCCAGGGTTCGTGGAGGACGCCGCAGACCTCGACCTCGGGAAGGTCTGCGTCCAGACGCCGGAGGAAGGGGCGCACGGCGGCGGGCTCCATGCTCGTGAAGATGACGATACGGAACTTGTCCATCAGTGATCAGCCTTAGCCCGCGCGCCTGACTCCGTCGCGGGGTCAGCGGCAGCAGGATTGTTCGTGGGATTCGCGGCGGGTCGCTCGGACCTGCCCCGTGTCAAGGCATATACAGGCTGAAAGTCGCCGTTTTTCCGACCGTAGCAGTCTTTTATCTCAACCGGCGCCGAAACTCAATCCCTACCCGCGGCCGGCTTCGTCTTCGTCGAACAGGCGGGTGGTGCCCTCGGTGATGCTGTGCGGGGCGGCGGCCATGTCGCTGGTGTCGGCGCCGGGCCGTGCGTAGGCGGAGGCGGGGACGGCGCGTGCGGGCGGAAGTTCGGCGGCGCGTGCGGCTTCGCGCGGGAGGGTGTGGGCGGCGCCGGCAGGCTTCAGGGACTTTCTGGCGGGCGCGTCCTCTTCGAGCAGAAAGCCGTAGAGTATACGCATGACGCCGACGGTGATGATGAGCCCGGCGAGGATGAGGAAGGGGAAAAAGTCTTCTTTAACCGTCATCAGGACGGCGACGATGACTAAGAAGACGCCGCCGCCCGCGGTGATCATGAGCCCCTTGCGCGTGCCGCGCTGCCGCGGCGTGAGCCTGACGTTGGCCGCCGACGGCCCGAGGGCGGGACTGCCGCCGGCCTCGACCAGCTCGGCCGCCGCGCCGAGCGGGAGCCCGCAGCGCGAGCAGAAGCTAACCTCTTCGGCGGCCTGCTGGCCGCAGCGCGGACAGAACATCTGTTTCCCCTCGCCTGTCAGGAGATGCTGTACGATAACATTTAACCACAGAGACGCAGAGGCACAGCTTTAAAACTTTGAGCTGTGCCTCTGCGTCTCTGTGGTTGAGAGCCCTGTTAGCGCGCGCGGCGTCAGGAGTGTTGGGGCTGCGGGGCGCTCTCGGTCGTCTGCGGCCGGATGCGGTAGCGGAGGAAGGCGCCGCAGCCGCCGAACTCTTCGAGCAGCGACACGTCCTCGATGAAGGTGATGCGGGCGCCGGTCTGGCGCGCGCGCGCGACGAGGTCGGCGGAGACGATGACCGAGTCGGGCTCGATGTTGGCGACCGTGCCGCCGTCGTCACCGGCGACGACGGGTTCGGCCACCTCCGCGTCCGAGAGGATGGCCACGTCCTCGCGGTCGCCCTCGACGTGCTGCTGCTGCGCGGCGATGACCAACTCCTCGACCTGGCCCATCGCCAGAGCCTCCAGCGTGTCGGTCGAGCCGACGACGGCGAGGCCGCCCGCGCGGTACTGGTTGAGCAACTCCTCCACCGTATCCTGGTCGCTCACCAGGTCGTGCTCGCGCATGGCCGCCAGTGACTCGGCGAGCACCTCGTGCTCGGGCGCGTTGATGTCGAGGCTGAGCACGTCCACGATCTTTTCCGCGACGGCCTTCGGGAACTGCTCCTTGAGCTGCGGGATGATGACCTCGTCGCCGGCGAGGATGACGTGCTCGATGCCGTCCTCGCGCACGATCTGCTCCAACTGCTCGGCGACCTCCTTGGCGTGCTGGAGGTGGTACTGTTCGAGGTGGCGCTGGTAGCGCATCTGCGACCAGCCGCCGGCCGACGAGCCGCGCGTCTTGACGTTCTGAATCTCGTCGGAAGAGAGCGCCTTGCCGCGGCCGAAGACGAAGAGGCGCGCGCGGTTCGTGTCGGCGACGAGCACGGCGTAGCGCGGGTACTGGCCCTCCAGGCGCGCGAGCGGGTAAAGGTGCGGCTGGTTGTAGATGTAGAGCCGGTGGTTCTCAATCGGCGCGGCGGTCTGGACGGCCTCGAAGAAATCTTCCGCCCCGGCGCAGGCGAAGACGGCGACGCCGTTCGTCTCGGGACGCACCTCGTCGCGCAGGTACTCGTTGATGCGCTCCACGTCGCGCTCGAAGCTCTCGCGCTCGGGGCTGTTCGCCTTGAAGGCGCGCGCGCGCTCCGAGAACTCCTTGCGCAGGAAGCGCTCGAAGTCCTGCCGGCCGTTCTCGTTGGCCTGCGCGTTCAGGTAGAGGCTGACGACCGGCAGCCCGACGGGCTCGAACGCCGCCAGCCGGTCGATGATCTGCTCTAAAGTATTGCTCTCGGCTGCACCACTCTGTGCCATTAGCTTTGCCTCCCTCGGCTTAAAAATGTCTCTAAAGCGACGCGCCGGACGCACGCCAACGCACGCGCGTCGGCGCCTTCCGGCCAACATTCTTTCGGGGGAATCGTTGCCGCCGATATTAGCATGCGCCCGCCTCGCCCTCCAATCACCTCCCCGCGCCGCGCTCATAAACGTTGACAAGCTTGCGGCACGCCCATATCTTTGCTGCGCTCTCAGGACTTCCCGGCCCGCTCCGGCGACAGAATACGCCGGCCCTTACTACACCGGCCGCACCCGGCCGCCGACGCCCACGGAGGTTACGTTCACATGGCTTTCTTCGACTTCCTCAAGCCTTTGATGGTGAAGGCCCCCGAGCAGACTTACTTCGACCATCTCGGCGGCGAGTTCGAGTCGCTGGAGACGGCACTGGCCGCCCTGCCGGCCGCTGCCGCGCCCCGGGTGCTGATTGCGGAGACCGCGAAGAAGGTCGCCGACCTCAGGGCTAAGCGGGAAGACGGGGCGATAAACTGGAACGATCTCTACCTCTTCGAGATGTTGCTGGCCGACGTGCGCCCGGCCGGCCTGCTGCGGAGCAAAGTGCTGAGCCTGCGCCGCGACTACCGCAGCGTCGCCGGCCAGGTCGAGTACGACGAGTACCTCGCCTCCAAGCCCAAGAACCTGCGCGACCCTCCCGACCCGCGCGACCCTCCGGACGAGGACGCCGACTACGAGATGCTTTTGCGCGACGACCTCAAAGACCTGCTCGGCCGCCTCTTCAAGCGCTACGCCATCCTGCCGGTCAGGGAGGCACGGCTCAAGCGGCTGACGGTCTACGCCTCGCTCTTCTGCGGCCTCTTCCTACTCATCTTAGTTCTCTTCGTCGTCTCGATGGGCTTTGAGGACCTGCGCACCGGCGGCGACTCGACCAACGCCCCCGCGGCTGCCGGCGTCACGAGCGCCAACGCCAACGCCGGCAACGTGAACGCGAACAACGCCAACGCCAACGCCGCCGGTTCCGCGGCGGCAGGCGGCGCGCAGAGGGGCGGGACGCGACCGTGGCCTTCGATACCGCTCTTCGTGGTGATGGTCTCCGGGGCGATGGGCGGTTTCGTCAGCGCGCTGCAACGCATCCAGGCTTCCCCGACCGAAGGCGACTCCGTCTACAACCTCGCGATGCTGTACCACAGCTCCTACGCCGTCTTCGTCGCGCCGCTGACGGGAGCCATCTTCAGCATCCTGCTCTACATGATGTTCACGGGGAACATTCTGGAGGGGCGCTTCTTCCCCAACATCTACACGCCCGCGGCGCGAACCATCAAGGGGCAGACGGGCGAGGCCGACGTGACGCCGGTCACCGCGCCGGCCGTCGCCCCCAACGTCAACGCCGGCCCGAACGTCAAGTCGAACGTCGGGAATGCCAACGTCGGCACGGCCACCGTCAGAAACGCGCGCGCGCGCGGACGCAACACTCGCGTCGTGAACAACGCGAATGTCGGCAACGTGAACACGAACAACGCGAACACGAACGCCGACAATTCAAACCTGGCGAACTCCAACAACGGGAACACGAACGGCGGTAACGTCAATACGGCGCCCCCGTTCAGGCCCGACCCCGACGAGCGCGACGACCGCGCTGGGGCCGGCGCGGTGCCGACCCCCACGCCGGCCTCGGTGCCGACCGCGAGCCTGAGCGTCAGGGATTTCCTCTACCGCTCCGGCCCGGCCGGGGGCGAGGACTACGCGCTGCTCATCATCTGGAGCTTCATCGCGGGCTTCGCCGAACGCTTCGTCCCCGACTCTTTGAACCGCATCATCAACAAGTAGGCCGCCCCCACGCGCGACGACGACCGGCCGCGACAGAGGGCGCGCCCCTGCGCTACAATCGCGGCCGAAGCGACAAACGCTAAATCAAATCTCCCCCGCCGTCAGAAGCTCGTCCAACTATTCTCCGCCGGAGGTCTGCGATGAGTCTGTTTCGCCGCGCAAGAGGGCGCATGGTCGCGCCCGCGCTCCTGCTCGGTTCTATTCACACTCCTGCTGTCGTGCGGGACCCAGCCCGACACGGGCGCGCCGGCCACGGCGGCGCCGACCCTCGCCGAGGCCGAGAAGTTCATGGCCGACGCCGAGGCGCGGCTGAGCGACCTCAGCCTGAGGGCGGGGCGCGCCTCTTGGGTGCAGAGCACCTTCATCACGGAAGACACGGAGGTGCTGGCCGCCGACACCAACAAGGACTACATCGCGGCGGTCACCGAGCTGGCCGAGAAGTCGCGCCGCTTCGACCAGTTGCAGAAGCCCGAGGCGCTCGCGCGCAAGTTCGCGCTCCTGAAGCTCGCGCTCGTGCTGCCCGCGCCCGCCGACCCCGCCGAGCGCGACGAGCTGACGAAGATCGCCGCCTCGATGGAGAGCGAATACGGCAAGGGCAAGTGGTGCCCCGACGGCCCCGACAAAAAGTGCCTCACGCTCTCGGACATGGAGCCCATCCTCGCCGAGAGCCGCGACCCGGAGGAGCTGAAGCGCATCTGGACGGGCTGGCACACGGTCTCGCCGCCCTACCGGCAGAAGTACGCGCGGTTCGTCGAGCTGTCGAACAAGGGCGCGCGCGAGATGGGCTTTAAGGACGTGGGCGCGATGTGGCGCTCGAACTTCGACCTGCCGCCCCACCAGTTCGCCGCCGAGACGGAGAGGCTCTGGCAGCAGGTCCGGCCGCTCTACAACTCGCTCTACATCTACACGCGGGCGAAGCTCAACCAGAAGTACGGCGACGCGGTCGTGCCGAAGAACGGCCCCATCCCCGCGCACCTGCTCGGCAACATGTGGAGTCAGGAGTGGGGCAACATCTACGACCTGCTCCAGCCGCCCGCGGCCGACCCCGGCTATAACCTGACGGAGATTCTGAAGCGGCGCAACACCGACCCGAAGCAGATGGTTCGCTACGGCGAGGGCTTCTTCACCTCGCTCGGCTTCGAGGCGCTGCCCCCGACCTTCTGGGAGCGCTCGCTCTTCGCGAAGCCGGGCGACCACGAGGTCGTCTGCCACGCCAGCGCGTGGGACATCGACGCGAAGAAGGACGTGCGCCTGAAGATGTGCATCCAGATCAACGACGTGGACTTCCAGACCGTCCACCACGAGCTGGGACACAACTACTACCAGATGGCCTACGCCCCGCAGCCCTACCTCTTCCAGGACAGCGCCAACGAGGGCTTCCACGAGGCCATCGGCGACGCCGTCGCGCTCTCGGTCACGCCCGAATACCTGAAGCAGCTCGGGCTCATCGAACGCGTGCCCGACGCCTCCGCCGACACGGGCCTGCTCCTGAAGAGCGCGCTCGCCAAGGTCTCCTTCCTGCCCTTCGGCTACCTCGTAGACCAGTGGCGCTGGAAGGTCTTCTCGGGCGAGGTGGGGTCGGGCGACTACAACAAGGCTTGGTGGGACTTGCGCACGAAGTACCAGGGCATCACGCCGCCCGACGCGCGCAGCGAGCAGGACTTCGACGCGGGCGCGAAGTACCACGTCGCGGCCAACACGCCCTACGCGCGCTACTTCCTCGCGGCCATCCTCCAGTTCCAGTTCCACCGCGCGATGTGCCGGCAGGCGGGTTTTCAGGGGCCGCTCCACCGCTGCTCGGTCTACAACAACAAGGAGGTCGGCGCGCGCCTGAAGAAGATGCTTGAGATGGGCCGGAGCCGCCCGTGGCCCGAGGCCCTGAAGGAGCTGACCGGCGAAGAGAAGATGGACGCCACCGCCATCATCGACTACTACGCGCCGCTCAAGACCTGGCTCGACGAGCAGAACAAGACGCTCGCGCCCGACGCCGTCGCCGCCGCGAACCCCTGGTAAGAAGGATTAACCACCGCAGACGCGGATGACACGGCTTGAAGAGTAATCTCTTCAAGCCGTGTCTCCGCGTCTGCGGCGGTTAACTTTTCCTGCGCGGCAAGCGGTCTAACGTTCAACCCAACATCCCGCGCACCCGACCTTCCGGCGCATAGCCGGGGAAGACCTTCTTGAGGTCAACGGCGCCGAGGTGCTTCGACGCGACTTCGCCGAACACGTCGCGGAAGTCTGTGGTCGAGCGCGAGGTCGCGCCCCTCGTGGAGCTGTTCGTCCTTGAGCCCCGGCCAGCGGCCGTAGACCTTCCCGCCGCGCACCGCGCCGCCGATGACGAACATCGCGTTGGCGTGGCCGTGGTCGGTGCCCTGCGTCCCGTTCTGCCGGACGGTGCGCCCGAACTCGCTCATCGTCAGCACGACCACGTCCTCCATGCGCGCGGGGCCGAGGTCTGTGACGAGCGCGCTGAGGCCCTGCGCGAACTGACCGAGCAGGTTCGCGAGTTGACCGCGCGCGCCGCCCTGCCCGCGGTGCGTGTCCCAGCCGCCGCACGTCCGTGAAGGCCACCTCCAGCCCGACGCCCGCCTTGATGAGCTGCGCGATCTGCATCGAGCGCGCGGCCGAACTCGCCGTTCGGGTACTGCGCGCCGTTCTCCGGCCTGTACTGCGCCGGGTTCACCCTCTTCAGGAAGTTGACCGCCTCGAACGTCTCCCTGCCCGTCCCGCGCAGCACGTCGTTCACGCCCTGCTCGTATAAGCCCTCGAAGCCGCCCTGCACGCGCGGCGTGTAGGCGCCCGCGCGAATCTGGAAGTCGGAGAGGTTGCGCATGGCGACGGTCGCGGCGCGGCCCTGCATCGAGCGCGGCAGGCTCTGCGTCATCGAGATGGCGCGGAACGGCGTGGCCCGGGCGTCGGGGCGCGCCTGCACGTAGCGGTTGAGCCATCCGTCCTGCGTGGACTTGACGCCCGGCGTCGCCGACTCCATGTAGTCCTGCGCGTCGAAGTGCGAGCGCGTGTTGTCGGGCGAGCCGACGGCGTGGACTATCGCCAGACGCTTCTCGTCCCAAAGGCGCTTGAGCGGACGCATCGACGGGTGCAGGCCGAAGAAGCCGTCGAGGTCAACGGCCGACTCGGGCACATCGCCCCTGCCGGGCTGCGCAATCGCGATCTGCGGCCGCAGCTCGTAGTAGGCGCGCTCGCCGTGCGGCACGACCATGTTCAGCCCGTCCACGGCCCCCGCTGGAAGATGCTGATGAGCGTCTTCCTTCTGCCCGTGGGCGCGGCCGACACGCCCTGCGCCTCCACGACGCGCCTCAAAAACGACGGCGCGCTCCCGACGAGCCCCACGCTCGCCAGCGCCAGCCCGCCACTCTTTAAAAAGAATCTACGATTCTGATTCATCGCTTCACCTACTGCCTCTGAAACTCCGGCGAGCCGATGACGAGCGCGGCGATGCGCGCGACCTCGGGCGCCGACTTGGCGGGTCGCGTCCGTCTCGCGCCGTCAACTGCCTCATCAAGACCTCGCGGCTCCGGGGCGAGATGTCGCCTTGCAGCGCGACGTTGAGGAAACGTTCGACGACCGCCTTCTGATCGACGGCGCGGCTGCCGGCGGCCTCCTCGCCGACGAAGCGCTTGAGGTCTACGCGCGCGCCGGGGATGCGGTTCGAGACGAGCGCGAGCGAGAAGTTGAGACGTTCGAGGAGCGCGCCCGTGTTGACCCAGTAGCTCGCCTCGTCCGGGTAGCCCGTCGGCGCCTGATAGCCGTAGAGCGGCTCGCCCATGCGCGCGACCCACTGGATGAGCGCCGGCCGCACCTCGACCTCCGCGCCGAGCGTGCGCAACGCGCTCGCCGTCAGCTCGAACGGCGTCTTGATCTTCGCGCGCCGCGCCCCGGCCGAGTTGAACTCGGGCGAAGTGAAGAGTGCGCGCAGCGTCGTCTTGATGTCGCCCTTCGAGTTAT
Source organism: uncultured Acidobacteriota bacterium (assembly GCA_963726735.1). GTDB lineage: Bacteria > Acidobacteriota > Blastocatellia > Pyrinomonadales > Pyrinomonadaceae > QHXN01. The sequence continues at coordinate 1,693,031 of CAVSDM010000007.1, read as the reverse complement.
GGAACGCGTCGGCGACGCGGCGGACGAGCGACGGGTCGGGCTCGTCCGAGACGAACTTGCGCGCGAGCTTCGTCGCGATGAACTTCGCGGTCGAGGGGTGCGCGACGAGTATGTCTAAGACCTTCCTCCCGTCCTCGGCGCCGCCGCCCGGCGGAAGCTTAACGCCGAGCACGGTCTTCTCGCCGTCGTCGTGCGTGCGCGGCGCGAAGTAGAAGGTACCGGCGCGACTGTCTCCGCCGTCGTCGCCGTAGATACCGCCGCCGCGCGGCTGGTAGATCGTCCAGCCGGTGAAGGCGCGCGCCACCTCCTGCACGTCCTTCTGCGTGTAGCCGCCCTCGACGCCGAGCGTGTGCAGCTCCATCAGCTCGCGCGCGTAGTTCTCGTTGATGCCGCGGCGCATCCGCTGTTGCTGCGGACGCTGTTGCTGCGCCGTCATCTGGCCTTCGCCCTGTTGTCGCTCGCGCTCCATGCGACGCTGCCGCGCCTCGCCCTGGCGCATGCGACGGCCGCCGAAGATTCCGCCGGGTCGCATCGGCCCAACGCCTTCCGTATCGGTCTGCTGGCGGCGGAGCGCGCGACGGTTGGCCTGCGCGTTCGGACTCACGCTCTGGAAGTTGTCGAGGTAGAAGAGCATCGCGGGGCTCTTCGCCGTCGCTTCGAGCAGGTCGCGGAAGTTGCCGAGCGCGTTCGGGCGGATCACGTCGCGGTCGTACGAAGTCAGGAACCAGCGGTCGGCCCCCTTCTGCGCGAAGACGTTGAAGTGGTTCGTCCAGAAGTCGACCATCACCTCCTGCAACTGCCGCTCGCTGTAGACGGCGCGCAGGATGCGCGAGGAGTTCAGCTCGTACATGATGCGCTGCGGGCTTTCGAGCCCCTGCTCGCGCATGTACTTCGCGATCGCCTGCCGGTACTGGCGGCGCTGCGGGTCACGCTCCTCCGGCATCGCGCCCTGCTGCTGCGGCGGCGGCGGCATGGCGGGCGGGCGCATCGCCTCGGCGATGACCTTCTCGGCGTCGGCCTGCTCGGCGCTCATCTGACGCTGCGTTGTTCGGCTGCCCCTGATTACGCTGACGGACGAGCGCGGCCAGCTCCGGCGGCAGCTCGCCCGCGCGCTCCAGACGGCGCAGGAGCTGCCCGGGCTGCGGGTACTTCGCCAGCAGCTCGCCGTTCGACATGCCGAGCGTCGGGAAGTCGCGCAGCCGCGCCGCCAGCGCCGAGTCGTCGAGCTTCGAGGGGTTGAGCTGCTGCTCGATGTAAGCCTCCAAACCCAGCCTGCGCACGCGCTCGACCTCGCCCGGCCGCGCGCCGAAGCCGAGGCGGTTGAGCACGTGCACGACGCGCTGCTCCTCCGTCAACTTCTGCGCCCCCGTCTTCGGGGTCATGACCTGCGCCGCCGCGACAAAGAGGTTGTTCGAGACGAGCGCCAGCGCGGCCACGAGCGCGAAGGCCCGCGGGGCGCGTCGGCAAACGGACATGTTGACTCTCATAAAGGCTCCGAATTCGCTCAACTTTGACTGTTTTCCGGCCGTCCCCGGCCTCTGACTTTGATGAATGACCGACACGTTTAAGACGCACGCCCGCAGACATTAGTCGGAAAATTTTAGGTCGCGGAGCGGCAGGTGGATTGAGCCCGGCCTTTGAAAGGCCGGGCTCAATCCACCTGCCGCTCCGCGACCATGTTTTAACTCGCTTCTCGTTCCCTCTCCCGCTCGACGAGGAGGCGGCGCAGAATCTTCCCCGAGGGCGACTTCGGTATCTGCGCGACGAACTCGACCCGCCGCACCTTCTTATACGGCGCGACGCGCTCGGCGACGAAGCCCATCACCTCGGCCTCAGTCAGTTCGTGACCGTCTTTGACGACGACGAACGCCTTCGGCACTTCGCCGGCCTCGTCGTCCGGGCTCGGGATGACGGCCGCGTCGGCCACCGACTGGTGCGTCAAAAGCACCGCCTCCAGCTCCGCCGGCGCGACCTGAAAAGCCTTGTACTTAATCAACTCCTTCGCGCGGTCCACGATGAAGAAGAAGCCGTCCTCGTCCACGTAGGCCACGTCGCCCGTGTGCAGCCACTCGTCGGCGTCCACGGTCTGCGCGGTCGCCTCGGCGCGGCCGAGGTATCCCTTCATCACCTGCGGGCCGCGCACGTGCACCTCGCCGCGCCCGCCCACGCCCACGTCCTCGCCCGTCTCGACCGAGACGAGCCGGCACTCCATGTTCGGCACGCACAGCCCCACCGAGCCCGGCTTGTTATGCTCCCTCGACGAGAGGTGCGTCGCGGGGCTCGTCTCGGTCATCCCGTAGCCCTGTATCACCGCGCAGCCCAGGCGCTCGGAGGACGCGCGGGCCAGCTCTTCGCCGAGCGGCGCCGCGCCCGAGAAGATGGTGTGCAGGCTTGAGAGGTCGTAGGCGTCCACGAGCGGGCTCTTCGACAACGCGAGCACGATGGGCGGCACGAGATGCGCGAAGGTGACGCGGTAGTCCTGCATCGTCTTCAAGACCTGCTCGAAGTCGAAGCGCGGCAGCGTGACGACGGTCGCGCCGCAGTAGAGGCCGTGGTTCATGATCGCCACCATCCCGTAGATGTGGAAGAGCGGCAGCACGCAGACCAGCGTCTCGTCGCGCCAGTCGTGCCCCGACCCCCTTATCTGCGCGAGGTTCGCGACGAGGTTGCGGTGCGTCAGCATCACGCCCTTACAGACGCCGGTCGTCCCGCTCGAATAGGGGAGCGCGACGAGGTCTTCGCGCGCATTGATCTCGACCTGCGGCAAATCGTCCGCGCCGCCTTCGAGCAACGCGGCGAAAGGGGTCGCGCCCTCCGCCGCGCCGAAGACGAACAGCTCGCTCAACCCCTTCCCTTCCGCCGCCTCCAGCGCGCGCGCGACGAGCTGCGGGATCGTGACGAGGTACTTCGCGCCCGAGTCTCCGAGCTGCTTGCCCAACTCCTCGGTCGTGTACATCGGGTTGACGGGCGTGACGATTCCGCCGAGCGTGGCGACGGCGTGGAAGGCGACGACGTACTCGGGCAGGTTCGGGCTGAAGAGCGCCAGCACGTCTCCCTTCTGAAAGCCGCGCCGCGCGAGCCCGGCCGCCGCCGCGCGCACCGCGCCCGCGAGCTGCGCGTAGGTCAACACGCGCCCGCTCACGCCGTCGATGAGCGCGGGCCTTTCGGCGCGCCCGGCCGCGCCGCCCAGTACGAACTCGGTCAGGGGAACATCCGGGATTTCGACATCGGGGAAAGGGCTGCGAAAGATCATAGTCGATGAACGGCGAACGGTGGATGGTAAGAGCTTGCCCGGGAGAGGGCTTTGAATACCCCGCTCCGACGGAGCAGAGACGCGGCTCGACGTGGCGGCCCCCGTCTACCTTTTACGTGTGAACGTTCGTTAACGGATGTGGTAGGCGCGGCCGCCGACTACGACGATGACTTCGCCGTCGATGGCCCCGGCGACGCGGCCGACCTCGGGCACCTCGGCGACGAGCGCGCGGAAGGGCTCCGTGCCGCGGCGCACGCCCGTCGAGCGCATGGAGGATTTGTAGTTGACATCGACCCACATGCCGCGCTCGCGGCGGAAGCGGTGGCCCGCGGCCGTGCGCGCGTCGGCGTCGCGGCCGGGCTCGGCGTCACGGCGGTTGTCGGCGTCTTCGGCCTTCTTCTCGGCCGGCCTCGCCGGACGCTCGCGCCGCACGGCTCCTGAGCGCGCGCCCTCCGACTCCCTGGGCGGTGTCGCGGTGCCCGCGTTTCCGCCGCCGTAGTTGCCCGCGACGTTGTTGTCGGAGCGCTTCTGGTTGTTGCGCGCGCCGCCGTCGGGCATCTGCACTTCGCCCACGCGCGACTGCGCGCGACGCTGCACCGTCGCGTCGTTCGACAGGTTATCTTCGGCGCCGTCGGACGCGCGCGCGGACTTCTCCTTGTTCTCCGACCTGTATTTACTGTCGTCGCGCGCGACCTCGCCCTCTTCGGCCGGGGCCGCTTTCGGCGCGGCCCTGGCCATGTCGGCCGGGCCTTCGGCGGTGACGACTACCGGAGACGGCGGAGCAGGAGCCGCCGTAGAGGGTTGCGCCGCTTCCCTGTCCGCGTCGGCCTCCGCGGGCGCGGCTTCGGCCCCGCCGTGCCCTCTGGGCGCACTCGGCTGCGCGCCCGCCGCGGGCGCCTGCCTCGGCGCGGCGTTGGCGTTCTGATCGACGAGCCCCGACGTGTCGGCGTTCGCGTTGCTCGCCGTCGAGCCCGCCGGGGCGCTCGGCTCACTCTGCGCAGTAGTGTCCTGACGGCGCATGTCCCTCACCGTCTCCAAAGCCCCGCCGCTCTTCGAGCGCAGCGCGACGTAGGAGACGACCCCGACGAGCGAGAGCGCGAGCACCGGCACGGCGAAGCGCATCACGCGCGGCGCGAAGAGCGACGCGAACAGAGCGCGCCACGCAGACGGGCGCGCGGACTCGTTTGAGACGCTCGCGGCGACGGCGTGCTGTTTGACCTCGGCCCCGGCGACCCCGGCGCCCGCGACGCGCGCGAGGCCGACGACGATCCCGCGGCAGCTATCGCAGTCGGCGAGGTGCGAGGCGGCGGCGAGTCGCGCCGACGGCGGCAGCGCGCCCTCCGCATAGGCCCCGAGTTCGTCCGCGTCGAGGTGCGCGCCGGTCGAGCCGTCGCCCGCCCCGTCGCCCCACGAGCGCAACTCCGCCGTCCCGCGCGCGCGGCGCCGGAGCAGCGAGTCGATCTCTCTGTCGAAGCCTTCTTTCATCTCAAACGTGCCGACCGAAAACTAACGCCAGGCGGCGTCCGATCTCTGAACGCCTGTGCGACGAAAACTTGCGCCGCGCGAGCCTTTTAAACTCTCACCACCCTGACGTTCATTCATACAACTCTTCGCGCTTCTCGACGGCTGACGCCGGGCCGGGCGCGAGCATCGCGCGCAGGTCCGCGTCGGTGTGCGAGTGCGCCGCGTCGGCCAGCGCGCGCGCGACCTCTTCGCGCTTCCAGCGGCGCTCGCCGGTGAGCAGGGCCTCGACCCGCTTCCTGACTTCGGCGTGGACGCGCGTCAGCCTGCGGCTCGCCGTCGCCTCGTGGACGCCGAGCACGGCGCCCGCCTCCTTCAGCTTGAGCCCGTCGAAGTAGTAGAGGCGCACGAGCAGGCGGTCTTCCGCGTCGAGCCCTTGCAGCGCGCGCGCGAGCGTCTCCTCGACGGCGCGCGACGCGTCCGACTCCGCGAGCGCGCTCTCGGGGTCGAGCGGCGCGGCCGACCGCCACCCGTCCTGCTCGTGCGAGTCGGCGGCGGCGCGGTCGAACTCCGAAGGCTCCTCGGTCTGCACCAGCCGCGAAGTGCGCCGGTGACGGTCAACCCCCAACTGCCCCACCACCGCGCGCAGCCATCCGCCCAGACTCCCGCAGCCCGAATAGTATGCGAGCTTACCCGCAGGCTTCCCGTCGGCGCGCTCGCGCAGCCCGTAGAGTTCGGCCCACACAGACCCGGCCAGCTCCTCGGCCTCCGCCTCGCCCGCGCTGGCCGAGCGCGCGGCCGAGAGCACGGTCGGCCGGTACTGCGCGACGAGGTCGTCCCACGCCGCGGCGTCGCCGCGCTCGCAGGCGACGACGAGCAGCAGTTCTTCGGCGTGCAGCGCGTCGATGAACGCTCCGACCTCGGCCGCGCCGGCCTGCGGACTGTGGCGCAGAAGGTACTTCTCGACCGTCGCCCGCACGCGCGGCGCGACCGCGGAGGCGTCGAGCGAGCGCACGCTCCCTGAGCGCCCCAGCAGGCGCTCCGCACCTTCACGCACGAGTTGTTCAAGGTCTGTCGGCATCCGAGAGTCCAGAAGCCAAGATGCCACGCCGGACGGTCCGCCTATGCTACCACGAAATGAGTAGTCAGTAGACAGTAGTCAGTCGTCAGTAGTAAAACCTTTTGCTGTGCTCCGCGTCACTGAAATCTTCCGCTCCGTTCAGGGGGAATCGACGCACGCCGGGCGGCCGTGCGCGTTCGTGCGCCTGACGGGCTGCCCGATGCGCTGCGCCTGGTGCGACAGCGAGTACACGTTCACGGGCGGCGAGCACGTCTCCGTCGAGGATGTGATGCGGCAGGTACGCGCTTATGGTTGCCAGCTCGTCGAAGTGACGGGCGGCGAGCCGCTCGCGCAGAAGGGGGCGCTCGGGCTCATCCGCCGACTGTGCGACGAGGGGTTCGAGGTCTTGATCGAGACCGGCGGCTTCGTCTCGACCGAGGGCGTGGACGAGCGCGCGAAGATAATTCTCGACGTGAAGTGCCCGGCTTCGGGCGAGGCCGAACGCAATCACTGGCCGAACCTCTTGCGCCTGCGCGCCGACCGCGACGAGGTCAAGTTCGTCTTGAAAGACCGCGCCGACTGGGAGTTCGCGCGCCGCGTCGTCGAGGAGTACGAGCTTGAGAGCCGCGCCCTCGCCGTCCTCGTCTCGCCCGTCTGGGGCGAGACGGACTTGAAGGAGCTGGCCGACCTCGTCTCGCGGAGCGGGTTGAAGAACGTCAGGATGCAGTTGCAGTTACACAAATACATCTGGGGGCCGGAGGTGCACGGGGTCTGATGGGCGGCTCGCCGAGCGACAGGGATTTCGTCAACGACGAAGAGCCGGAAGAGCCGGCGTTTGACGAGAGTAATGCGGTCGAACGCTCGCCGTCTGCCTCGTCTCGGGCGGGATGGACTCGTGCGTGACGGCCGCCGTCGCGCGCGAAGAGAACGAAGAACTCGCCTTCCTCCACGTCTCCTACGGGCAGCGTACGGAGGCGCGCGAGCGGCGCGCCTTCGAGGAGTTGGCCGACTTCTACAGTGTCTCGCGCCGCCTCGTCGTCTCGCTCGAACACCTCGCGCGCATCGGCGGCTCGTCGCTGACCGACGCTTCGATTCCGGTCTCTGAAGCGGACCTCTCGTCGCCGTTCGATACCGACCAGCTACGTTCCCTTCCGCAACGCGCACCTGCTCGCGGCCGCGACGAGTTGGGCCGAAGTCATCGGCGGGACGAGCGTCTACATCGGCGCCGTCGCCGAAGACTCCTCGGGCTACCCCGACTGCCGCCCCGAATTCTACGAAGCCTTCCAGCGCGCCATCGACGTGGGCACGCGCCCCGAGACGCGGGTCGAGATAAGAACGCCCGTCATCCACCTGCGCAAGTCCGAAATCGTCCGCCGCGGACTTGAGCTGAACGCGCCGCTCAGCCTGACCTGGTCCTGCTATCGCGCGGAAGCGCTCGCGTGCGGGACTTGCGACTCGTGCGCGCTGCGGCTTACGGGCCTTCCGGGAGGCCGGCGTCGAAGACCCGATCCCTTACGCTTAGGGACTCGCAAAACGTTCGGTTTTGCTGCTAAAATGGCACGCAAGAATTGAACAAAGGGCACCAACTGACAACCGACTGGGGCGCACACGCATCCTAAGCGCGGCCTCCGTTCCCCCTCGGAAGCGTCAGCAATCATCAGCAGCAGGAGACCACCGACCATGCGTTCCAACCCTTTAATTCGCACGCTCTGCGCCGCGCTCCTCGTGGCCGCCTCGGCCGTCGTCGCCTCGGCGCAGTCCACCCAGGTGAACGGCAAGGTGACGCTCAAGCAGGCCGACGGCACCGTCGTCCCGGTCGTCGGCGCGCTTATCGACATCTACCGCACGGACATCAAGGCCGACTTCCACACCAAGACCGACAAGAAGGGCAACTACATCCACGCCGGGCTCCCCTTCGTCGGCACCTACACGGTCGTCGTCAGCGCGCCCGGCGCGTCGCCGACCTACCAGGCCAAGCTGCGCTTCACGCAGCAGACGCAGTACGACTTCGAGCTTACGCCCGGCGACGGCGCGCGCCCGGGCATCGAGGACGTTAACAAACGCGTGGCGGCCGGCGGCACTGCCAGCGCGCCCGCGGGCGGCGGCACCCCGCGCGGCGAGAGCAAGGAGGAGAAGGCCAAGCGCGAGGCGATGGAGAAGGAGATCGCCGAGATCGAACAAGAAGAACGAGGAGATCACCCAGTCCAACGAAACCGTCAATCGCGTCTTCAAGGCCGGCAACGACGCCCTCTTCGCCACCCCGCCGCGGCTCGACGAGGCCATCACCAACTACCGCGAGGGTCTGGCCGCGCGCCCCGAAGAGGTGGCGCTCCTGACCAACCTCGCCGAGGCCCTGCGCCAGCGGGCCGACAGCCGCTTCAACTCCGCCGTCAAGGAGGCGACCACCGAGGCCAAGCTCCAGGGGATGGAGGCGGCGAAGAAGGACTGGTCCGAAGGCGCCGAACTGGCCGCTAAAGCGGTCACGCTGGTCAAGGCGGCCAACCCTGCCGGCGCCAACGTCAACGCCGCTGGCTACGAGCAGAATAAGAAGGCGGCGATCTCAGTCCGCGCCCTGCTCCTGCGCCGCGTCGCCTCCAAGGTTGACCAGTCGAAAGCGCCCGACGCGCTCGCCGCCAATCAGGAGTATCTCGAAATAGAGACCGACGCGGCCAAGAAGGCCAAGATCAGGGGCGAGACTTTGCAGGCGCTCTTCGACGCGAGTGCGACCGACCTCGTCGTGGCCGAGGCCGGGAAGATTCTCACCGAAGACCCCGACAACACGGACGCCAACCGAATCCTCGGTCTCGCGCTCTACGCGACCGGCGACAAGGCGAAGTATCAGGAGGCCGCCAACCGCCTCCAGCGCTACGTCGATAAGGCGCCCGACACAGACCCTCTGAAGGCTTCGACGCGCGAAGCGCTCGAATACCTCAAGACCGCGGAGAACATCAAGACGGAGAAGACGCCCGCCTCGCGTCCGGTCCGTAAGCGCCCGTAAGGCGCCCTAAACCGAAGCTACGCAACCATTTAGCCGCGCCCGGCCTCTGTGCCGGGCGCGGCTTTTTGAACTCATCCGGACCGCTTCCAGATTCATCTTGACAGCTTCGGGGTTAAACAGTAACATGCATTAGGCCAACGGTGTTACAAACCTTTGGCCTTGTGCCGTCGGTGCGGTCGTCGGCCTGCCCTGTAAGTCCCTTTCGACGAAAACCGCACGCGCCCCGCCTTTTCGGTTCTTAAAACACGGAACGCTCCATAATGTCAGCCAAACTCGGCGAAATCCTCGTCCGCGAAAATCTCCTGACCCCGCACCAGCTCCGCGAAGCCCTCGAATTCCAGAGGGAGCACGGCGGCCGGCTCGGTTTCAATCTGGTCAAGATGGGGCTGGTCTCGGACGACATGATTACGGCCGTGCTCTCCAGGCAGTACGGCGTCCCGTCCGTCAACCTGGAGCTGTTCGACGTGGACGAGTCGGTCATCCGCCTCATCCCGCGCGACGTAGCCGACAAGTACTCGGTGCTCCCGCTCTCCCGCGTCGGCGCGACGCTGACGCTGGCGATGGTCGACCCCACCAACGTCTTCGCCATGGACGACATCAAGTTCATGACGGGGCTCAACATCGAGCCGGTGGTCGTCTCCGAGGCGAGCGTGCAGGAGGCCATCTCGCGCTACTACTCGGCCTCGCGCGAGATCGAGCTGGCGAAGAATTTCGAGGAGGAGGAGAGCCAGTACCAGACTCAGGTCGAGGCGCTGCCGCAGTCCTCGATGTCGCTCGACGAGTTGGACTTCGAGGCCGACGGCGTCGAGGGGATGGAGGTCGTCGAGGAGCACGACGAGATCGACCTCTCGAACCTGACGCGGATGAGCGAGGACGCGCCCGTCGTCCGGCTCGTCAACGTGCTGCTGGCCGACTCGCTCCAGCGCGGCGCCTCCGACATCCACATCGAGCCGTACGAGAAGGAGATGCGCATCCGGTTCCGCATCGACGGCGTGCTCTACGACGTGATGCACCCGCCCCTGCGCCTGCGCGACGCGCTCATCTCCCGCATCAAGATTCTCTCGAAGCTCGACATCGCCGAGAAGCGTCTGCCGCAGGACGGCCGCATCAAGATCAAGCTCAAGGTGCACGGCCGCTCGCGCGAGCTGGACTTCCGCGTCTCGACGCTCCCGACGCTCTTCGGCGAGAAGGTCGTGCTCCGCCTCCTCGACAAGGAGAAGCTGATGCTCGACATGACGAAGCTCGGGTTCGAGCCCGAGTCGCTCGTCAAGTTCCAGCGCAACATCACGAAGCCCTACGGCATGGTGCTCGTCACCGGCCCGACGGGGTCGGGCAAGACGAACACGCTCTACTCGGCGCTCCAGGCGCTGAACACGACCGAGACGAACATCATGACGGCCGAGGACCCGGTCGAGTTCAACCTGCCGGGCATCAACCAGGTGCAGATGAAGGAGCAGATCGGGCTGAACTTCGCCGCCGCGCTCCGCTCGTTCCTGCGCCAGGACCCGAACATCGTCCTCGTCGGCGAAATCCGCGACTTCGAGACGGCCGAGATCGCCATCAAGGCCGCGCTCACCGGCCACCTCGTCCTCTCCACCCTCCACACCAACGACGCGCCCTCCACCATCTCCCGCCTGATGAACATGGGCATCGAGCCCTTCCTCGTCGCCACCTAGCGTCAACCTCATCCAGGCGCAGCGCCTCATCCGGCGCATCTGCAAGGACTGCAAGGCCGAGCACCACGTCCCCGTCGAGGCGCTGGTCGAGATCGGCTTCTCGAAGGAAGAGGCCGCGCAGCTCAAGACCTACAAGGGCTCGGGCTGCTCGAAGTGCAACAACACGGGCTACAAGGGTCGGGTCGGCCTCTACGAGGTGATGGAGGTGACCGACGAGATACGCGAGCTGATCCTGATCGGCGCCTCCGCGCTCGAGCTGCGCAAGCGCGCCATCGAGGACGGCATGATCACGCTGCGCGAGTCGGGTCTGTACAAGATCAGGAACGGCGTCACCACGCTCGAAGAGGTGGTGCGCGAAACGGTGGCATAGAACATGAACAGGCTGCGCGTCATCACATTAACGCTTCTCGTCCTCGTCACGGTGGCCGGGGCTCTGCCCATCACCGAGTCGCTCGCCAAGTGGAGCCGCCGCTCGGCGGTGAGCCAGCGCAAGCGCTACCGCAAGCACTCGCGCGCATGGTGGCGCCGCCACCGCGCGCTCATGCGCGCGCGCCGCGCACGCGCCCTGGAGCGCAGACGGCTGGCCGAGCTGGCCCGCGGCGAACGCCGCCCCGAAAATCAACACCGCCCTGCTGACCTTCAACGCGAACGTCGGCGCGCCGTTGCTGCCCGCCGCGGCGGCGAACCCGGCCGCGCCCGCGACGCTCGCCTCGACGCCCGCGCGCGCGGCGGCGCCGGCGCGCAGCTCGCTCCTCCCCTTCGACTTCGCGACGCCGCACAACTGGACCGCCGGGCGCAGGACGCGTTCGGGCGCGGCCGTCTTCACGGTGGCGACCCCGGACGGGCGCGCGGCGGGCACGGCCGTCGTCGCCCCGGTCTCCCTTTCGGGCGCGGAGCTGTCGGGCGCGAACGTCGGCCCGAAGACGAAGAAGATCGGCGGGACGCCCGTAGCGGCGCTGCGGCGCACGGTCATCGACCGGATGGTGGCCGAGGGCGGCTGGGTGACGAACGACTTCGTGCAGGAGCTGCGCGGCCGCAAGCTCTTCGTCGTGCAGGCGCAGACGGGAGCGCCCGGCGCCCCGACGCAGTCGCTGACCTTCTACTTCACGGAGATCGACGGCCGCCTCTACAGCCTCGCGACGACGGCCCCCTTCGAGTTCGCCGTGCCCGTCGCGGCCGGCTCCGAGCAGTTCATGGCCTCGCTCCAACCCGCCGCGAGCCGCGACGCGGCCTCGCAGAAGTGAGCACGCGGGAGGCCGTGTGAAGACCTCGGCCTCCCCCTCCCCCGACCCGCCAAAGCCCACGGCGGCCGAAACCTTCCGACACAGGGAAACCACATGAACGGACCAGAACAGCCCCAGGAGCCGCTCTCGCTCTCAGACCTGCTGAAGAAGCTCATCGAGATGGGCGGGTCTGACCTCCACCTGACGACGAACACGCCGCCGCAGGTGCGCGTGGACGGCCACCTGCGCCCCGTCGAGGGCGTGCGCACGCTCAGCTCGGCCGACACGAAGTCGCTCGCCTACTCCGTCCTGACCGACGCGCAGAAGCACCGCTTCGAGGAGGCGCTCGAACTCGACTTCTCGTTCGGCGTGCGGGGGCTCTCGCGCTTCCGCGCCAACCTCTTCAACCAGCGCGGCGCGGTCGGCGCGGTCTTCCGCGCCATCCCTTACGAGATCAAGTCGTTCGACGACCTCGGCCTGCCGCCCGTCGTCTCAAACCTGTGCGACAAGCCGCGCGGCCTCATCCTCGTCACCGGCCCCACGGGCTCCGGCAAATCGACGACGCTCGCCGCCATGCTCGACAAGGTCAACCGCGAGCGGCACGAGCACATCGTCACCATCGAAGACCCCATCGAGTTCCTGCACGCGCACAAGTCCTGCATCGTCAACCAGCGCGAGGTCGGCGCCGACACGCACGGCTTCGCCGAGGCGCTCGGACGGCCCTGCGTCAGGACCCGGACGTGGTGCTCGTCGGCGAAATGCGCGACCTCGAAACCATCGAGTCGGCCCTGCGCATCGCGGAGACCGGCCACTTAACTTTCGCGACGCTGCACACCAACTCCGCGGCCTCGACCATCAACCGCATCATCGATGTCTTCCCCTCCGCGCAGCAGGCGCAGATTCGCGCGCAGCTCTCGCTCGTCCTCGAAGGCATCCTCTGCCAGTCGCTCATCCCGCGCGCGGACGGGCGCGGGCGCGCGATGGCGCTCGAAATTCTCGTCCCGAACCCGGCCATCCGCAACCTCATCCGCGAGGACAAGGTGCACCAGATTTACTCGATGATGCAGACCGGTCAGGGCAAGCACGGCATGCAGACTTTCAACCAGGCGCTGGCCACGCTCTACCACAAGCGGCTCATCTCCATCGAGGTGGCGATGCAGCGTTCGTCGAACGCCGACGAGCTGCGCGAGCTGATCGAGCACGGCGCGGGCGTCAACACCGGCAACGGCGCCCCCGGCCCGCAGGGGCAGCGCCCGCACCCCTCCCCCTACGCCCAGGGTCGCCCCATCGGCGCCCGCCCGGGAGCACGTTAAGACGGTGATGAGTGATGAGTGATAAGCGATAAGAAGGAACAAGAAGCCTCCTTTCCCTTATCACCTCTTACCACTCATCACTCATCACTCATCACTCAGGAGTTATTCATGCCCACTTACGTCTTCAAAGGTCGGAACCGGATGGGCGAGGTGATCGTCGGCGAGCGTCTGGCCGACAGCCGCGACGTGCTGCGCCAGCTCCTGCGGCGCGAGCAGGTCATGCTCACCTCGGTCAAGGAGAAGGGGCGCGAGGTCGCCGTCCCGAAGCTCGGCGGCCGGCGCAAGAAGGTCGCCGCCAAAGACCTCTCCATCTTCACCCGCCAGTTCTCGGTGATGATCGACGCCGGCCTGCCGCTCGTGCAGTGTCTGGAGATTCTCGCGCAGCAGCAGGAGAACAAGAACTTCCAGATGGTGCTGACGCAGACGCGCCAGGACGTGGAGGAGGGCTCGACGCTCGCGGCCGCCATGGCGCGCCACCCCAAGACCTTCGACTCGCTCTTCGTCAACATGATCGAGGCGGGCGAGGCCGGCGGCATCCTCGACCTCATCCTCCAGCGTCTCTCGACCTACATTGAGAAGATCGTCAAGCTGCGGCGCGACGTGATCTCGGCGATGATCTACCCGTCGGCCGTCATCGTCATCGCCATCGCGGTGGTCGCGGTCATCATGATCTTCGTCATCCCCTCGTTCCAAAGCATCTTCGTGGGCCTGCTCGGCCCGGGCGAGCAGCTCCCGATGCCGACGCGCATCGTCGTCGGCTTCAGCGAGTTCCTCGCGGGCGTCGGCGGCCTGGTCATCCTCGGCGCCATCGTGGCGGCGGTGACGGCCATCCGCTTCTACTACCGGACGCCGGGCGGGCACCGGCGCATCGACTACCTGCTGCTGAAGGTGCCCATCATCGGCGGCATCCTGCGCAAGATCGCGGTGGCGCGCTTCTCGCGCACGCTCTCGACGCTGCTCTCGTCGGGCGTGCCCATCCTCCAGTCGCTGGAGATCACGGCGCGCACGGCCGGCAACATGATTTTAGAAGAGGCCATCAACAAGGTCCGCACGGGCGTCGAACGCGGCGAGTCGATAGTCGAGCCGCTGAAGGCGACCGAGGTCTTCCCCAACATGGTCTCGCAGATGATCGCCATCGGCGAGCAGACGGGCGCGCTCGACGCCATGCTCGGCAAGATCGCCGACTTCTACGAGCAGGAGGTGGACTCGGCCATCGCCTCCCTGCTCACGCTCATCGAGCCGGTCATGATCGGCTTCCTCGGCGTCACCATCGGCTCCATCGTCATCGCCATGTACCTCCCTCTCTTCACCCTCATCGGCAAGATGGCCTCCGGCGGCCACTAACCTGACGGACATTCTGTCGGTGAACAATTAAGTTGTTGACTGTGACAATTAAGTTGTGAACAGAGACAATTGAGTTGTTGACTGGCTCGTCGGCTTAACCCCAAGCTACAACTAACAGGGTTAAATCCTTCTACTACTGAAAAGCCCGCGCTGATTGATAAAGTCAGCGCGGGCTTTTCAGATTTACCTTTGATTAGTCCAATACTCGGCCGTTTATCTTCAGCCAATCTTTTGCTCTCACATACTGAGGTGCTTGAGTCTTAACAATAGTCTGACACATCCCCTAAAAACTGGAGCGATCTGAATGTTAGAATTTCGGCCCGCCGGCAGCCTTGAGAGCCGAAGGAGGGCCAATGAAAACATCGAAGTTCACCGAGGAGCAGATCGCTTATGCGCTACGCCAAGTCGAGGGCGGGACATCGGTCGGCGAGGTCTGCCGACGGATCGGCATCAGCGAGCAGACCTTCTATCGCTGGAAGACTAAGTTCGGCCAGATGGGCGTCAGTGAGCTGCGCAAGCTGCGCCAACTCGAAGAAGAAAATCGTAAGCTCAAGCAGCTCGTCGCCGACCTCTCACTCGATAAGCACATGCTCCAGGAGGTCGTCAGAAAAAAGCTCTAAAGCCCGAGCAGGTGCGCGCGCTGGCGGAGTTTTTGATGGCCGCCTTCGGCGTCAGCATCCGGCGCGCCTGCCGGGCCTTACGCTTCAACCTCTCGACTTACTGCTACCGACACCGGCGCCCGGATCAGGCGCCACTGAGGATGCGGCTGAAGGAACTGGCTGCCGCACGTGTCCGCTACGGGTACCTGCGGCTGCACGTCCTACTGCGGCGCGAGGGCTGGCTGGTGAACCATAAGCGAGTCTACCGGCTCTACAAGCTGGAAGGTCTCTCCCTCAGGCTCAAGACGCCGAAGAAGCGACTGAGCCGGCAACGGGTCGAAGGACCGCCAGCCACCCAGCCGAACGAGTGCTGGAGCATGGACTTCATCTCGGACAGGCTCGCGAGCGGGCACAGCTTCCGGGCCTTAACGTTAGTCGATAACTTTACGCGTGAGTGTCCGGCCATCGAGGTAGACACCTCGCTGACTGGTGCACGCGTGGCGGCGGTGCTGGAAGACCTGAAAGAGCGCCGGGGCCTGCCCGCGCGGCTCAAAGTTGACAACGGCCCGGAGTTCACCTCGCGGGCGCTGGACGCGTGGGCGCACGCCAACAACGTGAAGCTGGAGTTCAGCCGCCCCGGTAAACCGACGGATAATCCGTACATCGAGAGCTTCAACGGGAGGCTACGATCTGAGTGTCTGAACCAGTGCTGGTTCGAGACGCTCACTCAAGCACGGGAGGAGATCGAAAGTTGGCGAGTGGATTATAATGAGCGGCGGCCACACACCTCGTTGGGGTGGGTGCCGCCGCGGGAGTTCAACCAGGCTTGGCAACAAGCCAGAGCGGGCTGAAGGCAGGCCGATTTTCTCGCTCCGGTTGCTCCAGTTTTCGGGGAGACCTCACAACCGGCGGAACTCTCATTATAATCGCACCTCTGTTGGGGAGGAGGTCAGAGGTCAAGAAGTACACTCCCTCTTTTGGGTGGAATCAAGATGCAAAACACCCTCTCCTACATATTGATTACCGATTTGCCGCTTCCTCAATCTTCCGTGAAATCTCTACCAAAGTCTTATTAAGTTCAGAGCTACCGAGGCTGTCTAACGGCCTTGATGGATCATTCGCAGATTGGTAATCTGCGATCTCTGTTTTTTGGTATAAGCAATGACTAATAGCCACCCAAAGTATGGTAAGACCCCCTCTCCTAGCTGCATTGAGAAGCGGTGGCAACTCATGCTTGACAATGAAGTCCGATGCAAGGAAATTAGGGCTCACGAGAAGAACAGCAATCTTCGCGGCGGCTAAACTTTTTTCTATTTCATCCCTCCACTTTGCACCTGCTTTAATTTGCGTATCATCCCAGACAGATACTTCAGCTCCCTGTGTATTCTGCGTGTATGGCTTCAACATTCTTTGGAGATCATCCAGCCATTTTCTATCTAAATGGCTATAGCTAATAAATATGTGGTTGCGATTGGTCCCGCCTCTATGGATGACATCGTCAATCAATTCCTTGACATTTACCATCACATAACTTTTTTGACATTGTATGGACTGTCCATCATCTATAAATTGCTGTAGCAGATCGAAAGGATAAAACTGTGGATTTTGATTACCCTTACAATTCTTACAATTGCACGGAATTAATTTGCTATACTTCAGCCTGTTGTAGGACTCATGAATTTTATCCAGTTCGTAGACTATAATCGTCATCAAGTCTTTCTTTCGCTTGCCAACAAATCTAATTCTGATTTCTCGCTTACCGTAGTGTTCAACTACTTCTGCTTTCGTCTCAGCTTTCTCTAATATCACCCCGCTTCTCCAAACGAATTTCTCCTCAGCAATCAATCTATGCATAACAACAATGAATTGAGTGAGAATCCCTTTAGGCATGAATTCATAGGTGTAGCGAAGAATAAGATTGTTCTTCTCATCCCATTCGTAATAAGGTTGATTATCAGTTAATAATTGCGGCGCGATGTAAAATTCACTTGCTGGAATTCTATAGCACAATTTGAAATTGATCATCAGTTGCAAGAGTTCATCCTGCATGTCTACATATTTTGCTTCACTCCAAATATTCGCCAGATCATCTCGGTTAAATTTGCCGAGATTACCGGTCACTCTTTCATTATCTAACACTTTATAAACTGCATCAGTACCCCATGTGGGCTTGAGAATGACCGTCTTCTTTAAGAGGGGATCTTCTTGGAAGTGTAGACAAACCCCTAGATCATGCAAATAGCCACTCAACTGCAAACTATTTTCCAGTTCAGTAAAGCCATTCTCTTCGCAGATGAGTAGGTACTCCTCAAGCCTAATATGATTGCGATGATCCTGTTCTAACGTCTCCCTAACCTTTACCCATGTTTTCGGTAGTGGTGCGCCGATGTGCGGTAGGCTGCAAATGTAATGCTTAAGCTCCTTTATAACTTCTGGTAATCCCCTATTGTCGGCAAGGTTTAGCGCTAAAGTTTCCTTCAGATTAGAAAATTGCCCGCGCAACTGGTTTTCATTGATCTCGCGACGGCGATTTTGTTTCTCATTTTTGACAATTATTAATGGGCTGTTATCACTTAGTAGTTCAACCACATTAAGCCAGTAATAAAAATCAGTATCTTCCTTTCGGGTATCAGCCACTAGGACATATAGGGATCGTTTCGTGAGGAAAAACTGATGAGTAGTATGATAAATTTCTTGGCCACCGAAATCCCAAATATTGACCTTAAATGGCTGCCCATTTTCCATTAAAAAGTCCCACCTAAGGACTTCAATGCCTTTGGTTGAATCTTCATCTTGAAGTTTATATTCAGGCCATTTAATTTTATTAGCTAACGTTGTTTTACCCGCTCCACCTTCCCCTAAAATAAGTAATTTAGCCTCGTATAAATAGTCTTGCCCGGCTAGTACAATTTGCCGGAAATAATCATAGACTGCGTTGACGCCTTTCTCTAGGATCTCAGGCGGGGGCGTTGTCGTGGTTCCTCTGTCCATATCAAGCTCTTCAAGTTTTTCGAGCCGTATAATTCTGGGAGAGATTTCCTTTATTCGATTGCCTATATTCTGAGGTCTAGAATTACCCAACAAGAGCCGCTTTAAATTGACCAAATCATATACAGAGTCAGGTACATGGTCTAAAGAGTTATCCCTCAAATCTAAGTTCCGCAGATTCTTCAAATAATAAATCCCTCTAGGAAGCGACCTTAGATTATTCCGATTTAAGATGAGGTCTTCCAGATGTTGTAACTGAGCTATTGATTCAGGAATAACTGTTAATTGGTTGTCATGTAGATCGAGCGTTATTAAACTGGAGAGTTGAAGTATTGACTCAGGAAAGTTGGTCAACTTGCTGCGCCCTAAATAGAGAGAGATCAAATTGCTCAACTGAGAAATCGAACGTGGGACCTCTATCAACTCATTGCCTGCCAAATATAGCCAAGTCAAGTTAGGTAGGTTGAATACTTGTGGTGGGACGGAAACAAATTCGTTATCACTTAAATCAAGAGACGTTAAGCTATGTAACCTAGAAATTGAGTCGGGGAGACTCGTTAACTTATTACCGCTTAGATTTAGTGATGTTAAGTTATCTAGCTTAGAAAATGAATCAGGAAGGTCTGTAAGTGACTGCCCACGTAAATCAAGATATTTTTGATTTTTCTGCTCAGCATTCAGTATTAATTGGAAGATGTGCCAAGTCATATTTCTATCCCTAGCGCTGTGAAATCGCAGTCCCTTACGCGGCTTTTTATCTTCACGGTAACATGAGTACAACACTAACTTCCCGAGAAGGGGCTTAGCCAAGAAGATTAGGAAGCTAATCAAGACGCCGCGCCCTAATTGTCTCTTGGAGAGCACCGACCCTTGTATTAATGAAACTACCTACTGAGGCATCCATCTGCGTCTCATGCTTCTCAGCCCATCGTTGCCCAGACTCTGCACTGTCAAAAATATCATCAAGGATGGTGATTGCATCACGAATCTGCTGCTCATCATGGATGAGTTTGACCACAGGATTTGTATCATGAGGAATGAGGACACCCATTGCAAAGCGATCGTAAGTTCCAAAGGACAACAGAGGATAGTAATAACCTTTACCGACCTGCTGAAGTTGCTCCATTGAGCAGACTCTTACGTTAACCCCTGCCTCTAACTGTACATAAACCTCAGCGAAAAGCCTCCTTAGGAGCATCGGGTTTTCCCAGTAGGTCTTATCATAGATAAAAACCCTTCTTGAATCGCACCCCCGTTTCGTCCGCAACATGTTATGGGTTGCGAGGTAATTTAGTCCTGACGATTTGTCCCACAGATGCGAGAACTCATTGAAGGAAACGGCGCGGACCGTACTGCGACACTCTTGGAGATAAAGGGCGGTCTTCTCAATCCATAAGTTATAGGCTTCAGCATAAGCTCCGGCATCCTCAATTCTGGCTTCCCCGGCAGAGCCACCTAATTCGTCGTATACTTTGGAGTACTCAAATAACGCAACAGCATCTTGCTCGATAATAGAACCAAGTGCCTCCGCGAGATAGGGCACGATTGCGAGGCGTGGATTGTTCGGAGCAGCATTGAGGCGAGCGTCAGGCATGAGGCGGACTGCCTCAAGAATTATATGGACTTCTGGTAGCTGTGCTGTTCTCGCACTGGATGGCTCAGTATCGCGAACTGGGAGATACTCCTTTGCTACCGTTTCACCAAGAAGTTTTTTACCAGCAGAATGAAGTAAGACATCGAGGAAACGCCGCTTATCATTCGAGAGCTTTGCCCATACTTCACGGATTCGCTCCAGAACATAATTTTCGTTTTTTAGTCTCATAGGAATATCGTGAGATGTTTCCAGAACTGGAACAGTGGCAGATTATGATTGCTAAAGGGCAAGTTAGCAATAGTATTCCCAAAATCGCAAAACAATGTTATTCTTTACTTGGAAGGTTTGATCAATAAGCTTTCCAGTTCACAACTTTATTGTCTAAAACTCCGAGACCTCAGTCCTTCAACTCGGCTCCAGTTCACAACTTTAATTTGGGAATGAGGAAAATCTCGGACGGAGATACAACAACTTAGAGGCAGTTCAGTTCACAACTTTATTGTTTGTGGACACATTCATATTTTTCCGTTTGGGACAATCATAAATTTCCCTTTCGGACAATCATAGTTTTCCACTGCCTGTAAAGCCAAAACAGTTAAGGCTTTACAGGCAGTTTTGCGTTTGCCTTGGCGCGTTAATTTTTACTTTCATTCACACTTTATTAGGGCAAAATTGTCCCTAATTTTACTGCACATGTCGTAATAACGATTCCTCCTATAGTCCCGTTATACAGATATTTACACTATCCAAGTTCAGCTACCGTCAGATTTGAACCGCCGTCTTCAAATTCTTCTCAATATACTGACGATAAAAGGTTTGTTACATGGATAAGTAGTTCACATAGACTGTTTTTCAACACTTTTCATAAAAGTTGAACCGATTCCCACTTCATGATAGATTTGCCAATGCGGGCGCGCGCGCGTCCCCATTAGCGATTGGTGAAATCCGTTCCTCGTCCGCGCAGACGTTTCTTCACGACCTATGACTACTCACATGGCCTTCGGAATTTACGACCCCCGGCTGCTCCACGAGATCGGCGGCGTCGGCTCGTTGGTCTTTCTGGCGCTCGCTCTCCTGACCAGCTTTCTCAAGCTCGTGGTCAGATCGTCGGCCAAGAAGTTATCGAGAAAGGATTACCTCAGCATGCTGAAGCTCTCCTCAATCTTGCTCTCGGCGTCCGTCATCTTAGCTATCCTTTGGGCCGCGACCCGCCACACCGGGACGGAGGAAGAGGCGGCCACGGGCGCCGCCGAATCTCAAGCCGCCGACAGGCCCCTCTACTATATCGGCAACCTGAACTCCTCCAACTCGAATGTCGGCCTCTCGCCGGCCGTCAACTCGAACGTCAACTCGTCTAGCACGATAAACTCCAACGTCTCCAACTCGAATAATATCGTCAACTCGAACGTCAACAGTCCGACGAACATCCTCAAGCAGCAGAACAACTATCAGCAGCAGAACAATTCGACGATAATTCAGCAGGGCGGCGGCCCCGCGCCTCAGAGTCCTCCCCAAAACTCAGTCCCCGCGACGGGAACCGCGTCGGCGTCACCCGCCCTTTCGCGCCCGCGGGCGCAGCCGCCCGCCCGGGCACCCGTAATCACCAAACGGACAGACCCCGACTTGGCGAGGCTGGTCCGTCGGCTGGATGATTTGCGGCGGCGCGGGCTGAAGGAGGCCGACCCCGAAGCGTTCTACGCTAGTAGCCGGGAAGTCCTGAAGGCGTTCGAAGAGTGGAGGGGGGAATGCCTCTCCGTGCTGAAGCAGATCGACCGAATCCTCGACGAGCGGTACGGCGAGATCTCAAACTCCTACGGGGAGTTTAGCTACCGAGTCACCATTCCGCCCTACGTCTACCAGACCAGCGACCCCATCACCAGTTGCAAGAGTCTGTACTTCAGCTACGCGAACGGCTTGACGGTCTACACGCCGAGTCTTAGCTGAGCAGTCGAAGCGTGACGGGCGCGTCCGCCTCGATCATCCCGCCCGGCCGAGGCCGCCCCGAGTCACCCGCGCCTCAACGCTTGCGGCCGGAGACGGTGCGACCGATGGGTCTGCGTTGTTCCGCCGGGCTGCTGTCCGGGAGGCGGCGGGGAAGCTCCCGCGAGTCGTCTATCAGGATGAGCAGGTATTCGCCGGCGCCTTTGAGGCCGCCCGCGGCGACCTTTGCGTATTCGAGGAGTGTGGTCAGCGTGGGTTCCCTCTGGTCCTGCTCGTAGGTGCTGATGTCCTGCTGGACGAGTTCGTTGTCCAGCCCCATCCGCCGGATCAACTCGTTCTGACTCAGCCCCAACGCCCGCCGGATGTGCAGCAGCTTCTCGGCCAGCCGCGCGGGGCGCTTCCTCTCCGCCTTCCCCATCTCAGGAAGCCCCCCTTCCCGAGCGGAAAAACGGCACGCTCCGGGGCTTGCAGCCCACAATAAATATTGTTAAGCTGCGCTCGGCAACAATATTTATTGTGAGTCGTGTTATCCCGTCGCGGGCGGGAGCGGGCATCAGTGGGCACGCCCTCACAATATTTATTGTGAGGGCGTCGTCCCGCTGCGGTGACGCCGGCAGGAGCCTGACCGAAGGCTCCCGGACTGCGTGCATCACCCGCAAGCGTGCCCGGTCCCGACTGGCATAGTTTCAAAGACGGAAAGCGTCGGCACCTCTTATACCAAAGCGCCCCGCGTTCCGCCATCACCAGAACCCCTTCAAATAGATGGTCTCCTCGCGCTGTAAAGCGATGTTCGTAGCCGCCCTGACGTGTTGCTTCCTTACCCCCTTCGCGGCCGGGTGTGGTGCCCCGACGGACACGGCCGGGGATGCCGCGCAGGCGGTCATAGCCGCCTACCGCACGGACGACCCGGCCGCGCGGGTGAAGGTCTGGCAGTCGGAGATCACCCACCCTTCCGGCAATCCCAAGTTCAAGGAGTTTCAGGACGAGAGGTTCCGCGAGTGGGAGAAGACGGAGTTCGCCAAGTACCGGCTCGACGACCCGCAAGTCACGGCACTGGTCGCCGAGGTCATTCGTCCGGTGCTCAGGCTGTATCAGCGAGAGGACTGCTTCAAACTCCTGATAATCGACCATCCCTCGCCGGTCGCCATGAACGACTCGGCGGTGCTCCTGATGTTTTCAACGGGGATGCTGGAGCGGGCGATGAGCGATGATGACCTGCTCGGCCACACTGCCCACGAAGTCGGTCACGACCTCTTCTGGCGGCGCACGGCGCAGGCCCGTCAGGCTCTGGAGCTTCACAGGACAGGGGCAGCCGGGGCAGCCCTGTCCGAGCAACAAACCTACGACGAACTGTTGAAGATCGAGCTAGAGTGTGACGCCTTCGGTGCGATGACTCTGGCCGCGATGGGGCGCAGCCCGCTTGCCACGGCACGCTCCCACGAGACGTTCGCGCGCGAGTACCCCGACTACGTGCGCCCCGACCTACCGCCTGCGGCCCTGCGCGTCAAGGTAATCGAGGGTGTAGTCCCGACTGCGGCCGCACATACAACTCCGCAAACCTCGGAAGCCTTCATGAAGCTCAAGGCACTGCTAGAGGCGCGCAAGCGTCAATGATTTGAGTAAGGCTTAGCCGGGGGCGGGAAGGGCGGGAGCGCCTCCGGCAGGCACGTCCTTGTTGGGAGGACGGTGCCGGGGGCCGCAGCGCACAACTCGTCGCTGCGGCCTCGCCAGTATAAATCGGAACTCAATTAGCAGGCAGTAATTTTTTAGCTTGTGACCTCACTATAGGGCCATCGCACTCAAAAGGGTCAGCCTGAACGCCTGCTACTGGAATGCCCTACTCAATATTTTCCCGACAGTGTTATCGTTTCCGCCGTTGCCTTGTATCCCTCTCAAACCACCCCTCACGCTCTGCAATGTCGCCGACCCGGGCCAGCTTTGTCAGAATCTCAAGCTGGTAGCGTTCCTCGGCCATGTAGACCAAGTTTCGTGGGTACTTATTAGGGTTCTGTGCAATTTGTTTCGCCACTTCAAGGGGTAGTGTCTCCGTTAAACGGTTTCCTCTCACAAAGCGGAGGTAAGAGTTACCAGCCTTTCCTTTGATATACCGCTTCTCAATATACGGCAACGCGACCTTCCACTTCCTCGGCTCATCTTTAGTCCAAGCCAAGGTAACTCTTTCGCAGAACTCTAAGACGGCATCGTCCTCGCCGCTATAGTCCGATAGGTAAGCGGAAAAAAGCTCCGCAGCTTCCTCCTCTCGAACGTGGGCACCGAGAGCAACAACCGCCCGAACAGATAATTTCTTTGGTAGGGCATCTAATCTCAAGTCGCCACTTTGCCTTATCCGAATAAAATTACGCGGTTCAGAAATCCCGTCTGAGACAAACCCCCATTCTGTAAGCGGTAAGCCATCCAACACTTCCTGAACCAGTTCTATAAGCTTTACTTTCGTCCCAATGCTTGCCCACGATAAGAACACGAGAGAGACGAGTGTCCTATCCATTTTGTTGCTGGCGTTCTCTATTTGAGACTGCCACCATTTATAAGCACCGGCTTTCAACCTCGCATGTCGTACTCGGCGGCACAGAGGCTGCGTGTGATCGAGGAGATCCGAATACTCCTTGCAGGTCACATCTTCAGATTTGATACCTGCGGCTAAGTTTGCGAAGCGGAAGTGCTTCAAACGCTCACCCCATACCGCGCGGGACCTTTCTACAAGGTTGTCCCAACCTGTCAAATCGGTAGCCCATTCTGTGGCACTCCGATTCATCTCCTCTTCAGATGTCCTAACAATCTCGGCGCATTTTTGCAGCGTTTCGTTACTTACATTCGTAGTTATAACCGGCAGTTTTTCGTCAGAGTCCCATGCGGGGCTGAAACGACTGAGTACCGTCTTGAGGGGCACTGGCGCTTGATTTTCGAAGGCTCGCCCGTACCAGAAGGGTTCTATGGCCGCCGCAAACCGGCTCAACAGATCGGGGTTTCGTCGAAGGGTGAAGGCGGATCCTTCCAACATACCCTCCACCAACGTGAGGGCCCTCTCTTCCGTTGCTTCTAGGAAATCTGATCGGCCTGAACTAAGGATAATGTTAAGACGTTTAGCGTTCAAAGACTTTCCGGCCAAAGCTTCTTCTAGCCTTGAAGGCAGGCATGTGGGCAGCACGCCGAGGTGCATACCAGTTCTAAGCCAGTGCGATAATTCAGAGCCACTTGCCTTCTTCAGTTCCTCATACCACTTGGGTTCTGTCTCTTCGGGAGACGCATTCGCACGGAGTAACTGTGCAATTTCATTCGAATAGTCCTTCGGAGGTTTCTTGGCGAGCAGGGCAAAACACCTGTCCACTAACTGCTCCCGACCGCATCCCTTCGGTAGGACAAAAGAGTCCTCCGCGAATGCCGCTGTTGCAACCCGACGTCTCCTCGAATACGGGTGGCGCAAGCCCACGCCGTCGAGGACGAGTTCCACTGCTTCCCGAGTAGACCTCTGATCTTGGCTGAAGACCCAATCAGCCAGCAGGGTAGCCGCCACGCGCCTTGGATAATTTGTATAGCGGAAGCCATCCTGCTCTGTGAGTTCATGCAGCCTATCCACTAAGGACGGTAGCTCACCCTTACTAAAGCAACCGGCAAAGAATCTGGTCACATTCAGCCAGTAAGGGTTTTTTACGATGGCGTCGAAGCGATCCGGTTTGGTGCCGCGACGCTCATCACCGGGGGGAGAGTAAGGGGCTGTCTCATATAGGTGTCGTGCGGCGAAATATTCTCTGAGCGGTTGAACTTCAAATTCGTAGGTCCCTTCTACGCGCGACACAAGAAAAACAATTCGTTCAACCATCCCTTTGAAGAGGTCCGCGACTAACGAATCTTCTCGACCTTCCGACACCAGATAGCCTGAAAGGAGCTGCTGTAGCCGCTCGTTGCTAAGTAGTCGGCAAAAAGTTCTTTGACATGTATTCTGGGTGCAACTTACGAACCCAGAGAACGACTGATGACTGACTTCTCGCTCAACCGCCGGGAGCGTCGCTTCCTCGAAGACTTCGTGACCTGCCCCTGCGGTAGTCGGGAACTGCGCCGCGCCCAAGCCCTGCTCTGGCTCAGCGCGGGCGAGAGCGCCGAGGAAGTCGCCGCGCGGCTGAGAGTCTCGCGCCAGACCGTTTATAACTGGCGGGCGCGCTTCTCCGCCCGCCACGAACTTGAGCCGGCCGCGCGGCTGGCCGATGGCGAGCGGCAAGGCCGCCCGCGCACGGCGCGCGGCCTCATTGAGCCGCTTATCGCAGAAGTCATCGAGGAAGACCCGCGTGAGTACGGCTACCGCTCGACGGTCTGGACGGCCCCGCTGCTGGTCGGCTACCTCGGCTCGGAGCACGGCGTCGAGGTCTCGTTGCGTAGCGTCGGCTACGCACTTGAGCGGGAGCAACTCCGCTGGAAGCGACCCCGGCACCGGCTGGCCTTGCGCCCGGAGACGTGGCGGCAGGCCAAAGGGGGCTCAAGCGCGGGCTGCGGGGGCGCGGGCGTACCGCCCTGCTGATGCTCGACGAGACGATCATCACCGAGACGCCGCCGCTCTACTGCTGCTACTGCCGGAAAGGCTCTCAGGCCGTGGTGCCGATCACCGGCAACCGACAGAAGCGGATACTGCATGGGGTACTCAACGTCACGAGCGGCGACGCGCTGCTGTTGATTACCCGCGAGTGGGTGGCCGAGACGCATCAAGCCTTCCTGCGCATGATCCGCTCGCACTGGCGCGGGTGGCGCGTCGTCCTCTTTGAAGACCGCGGCACGCCGCACACGGCCGAGGAGAGCCGGGAGGTGGCGCAGAGTCTCGGCATCGAGGTGCGGTGGTTGCCGCGCGCGACGCCGGAACTCAACGCGATGGATCACCTGTGGCGGCAGGTCAAAGGGCGGGCTCTGGCGAACCGCCCGACGCGCTCGATAGATGACTCGGCGGACGCCGCATGCCGCTACATCATCGAGATGAGCCGGCGCGAGCGGCTCAAGGCAGCCGGAGTCCTCTCGGGGAACTTCTGGCTGACGAAATGAACTTTCTGTCAAAGAACTTTTTGCCGACTACTTAATATTCCCCCGGTGAACCTTCTTTTCAACCTCGTAGTGAAGTACCCAAGCAAGGTAACGGTGCAAGTCGATTAAAATGTCTCTGTGGTCACGGACCACCTCGGCCTTTTCGGATTCGCGGTTGAAGAAAAGGTCAACGTAACCATCGTAGAGGGATGTCCTCTTGTCAGGCAGAGAGGGCCCCCGCGTATGAATCAGGCTCAGCAGGATAGCCAACTGCATGGGATTGCGCGCCAAGTCGCGTAGGTGTGGCTGTTCTATCTTCTGTTTCAATATGCGCCTTACGCTCGAAGCCTCCCTGTCATGCAGTTTTCGCGCCCCAAGCCACTTTTCGGCGTAGGCGGAGATCAAGGGCTTAGTTAGCGAAAGGAGTTGAAAATGTGGGAATGTCTTTTCGGGAAAACCTAATGAGGTGGCGAAAGCTGTCGGTCGGCTGGTGACCAGAACTTGCATTGAGGCGGCTATTTCGCGTAAGCGACCGACGCCCGTCATTATCGCAGAAACTACCTCTTTACGCTCTGATATGTCGGCCACTTCGTCTAGCCCATCTAAGACGAGTAGCATCGCGCTAAGTTTAGCGACCGCGTGTAAATCGGCGACGGAAAATTCTACCCCGCCTGAGTAATGTCTGACTTGCGCCGCTAAAAACGCCTCCAACGACTTAGCCCAATTAAGTGGAACTGTTTCGCTGTCTTCCGGCGAGAAAGGGTCGCGTTTGCTGAGCCACAAAGCCAGATCTCGCAGATCGACTTTGAACGGTACTTTAATCGCACGAGGTATATGCTCTCTAGGCAGGGAGTTTAAGGTGTCCTGCTCTTCTAAAATGTGCATCCGGTGGACTTGGCAAATTACTGTGCGAGCGTTGATTTACCCTGTCCGGGAGCACCTTCCAAGATCACCTGCGGGATGTGCTGTTGAACTTTTGAATCCAGCAGCATTGTCGCTGCGCCTAGTTGCTCTTCCTCACCGGAGCCCGCTCCACTCACGTTCAAGCGTCTAAATAGGGCGTAGTAGCGCCGCTCTTCGAAACCGCCTCTAGGACCTATCGGGACATCTACGAAGAGATCTAGCAGCTTGTTTTGTAGCTCAACTTGTTTGAAGCGAACCTCTTCGTCGTCTTCATACTGAGCCCGCACGAAGGCCCTGATGGCTGATGTCCTGCGGTCTTTGTCTTCTAATAGCCCGGACTCGACAATCATGCGAAGCATGTCGGTGCCGACCATTAACTCCGGGTACGCCCATTTCAGGTCGTAAGCGGTATCCAAACGGCGGTTCAAGTCATCGCGCCACCAACAGAACGTCGGCACTGAAAGGGCACTGCTAAGCGCCTGCTGACACTTGTCAATGGACCCGCTGTCGAGGTGGGCGGTGCCGGGAACGTTCGTAATCAAGTAATAGGCTTTCGCCCCTTTGGGAATGAGTTTACTAAGCTTCGGTGCCTCTTTCTCTACGAGTTCTATGATTCGCTTATGTGGATCCTGTTCTGCGTATGGCTTCTTAGCGTACTTGACCTGAAAAACGGAGAAAGCGGTTTCTCCTTTGTTCGAGGCGAAATAAGCAAGGGCGTCACGTCCGCCATCCGGCTGTCCTATCGGGAAACATTGGACATGCGGTAATTCCTTGACGAGTAGAGCCTGACACAGTTCTTGGAACCGTTCATCTCCAAGTTGCTCGTAAAGATAGTCCATTTGTCCTCCTATAAACTTCGTGTAACTGTCATCCTTCAACCCTACAGTTGAACGTCAATAATTCGCCCTCGACTGACATGAACAGAGGGCTTGCCTAACATTAGGTGGCGGGGAAAACAATGAGGCACTTGGCGGCACCTGTTTGCGCCCTGATATATTCCTTAAACGGCACGAATTCTGTCAATGGTGTTTGAGGGTTAGTGCCGGTAAAATAAGGCGGCTCTTCTGCCGGAAGGGTGTGATGATCCCACAGCTTGGGCGACCAACTCACTTGCTAGGAGAGAGTATTCAGCGTCGTATCTATTAGCTTTTGATTAGTGTGCGGACTTATAACGAAGTGAGGCTCTACGGGCAAATCCGGTGTTAGCTAAGAAGATACACCACAATAGTCTTATCGGGCAGAAGGGCGTGAACCTGATTGAGAGGGTCGCGCTCGACATGGGATTTCTTTGGTACCCGAGCCCGGGCGTTGAGGCCGGGGTGGATGGGATTATTGAGATCCGTGATTCCGCCACGGGAGAGGTCACGAACTCGATCATCCAAGTACAAAGTAAGGCCACCGAAAACGCATTCCAGTCGGAGTCAGCACAGGGGTTCGACTACCTGTGTGACGCCAAGGATTTAGACTACTAGCTGCACGGTAACGCCCCGGTCATCCTCGTCAGGTCGCGCCCCGACACGAACGAGGCTTATTGGATTTCCATCAAGGACTATTTCAAAGACCCCGAAAAGCGTAGAGCCCGAAAGATTCATTTCGACAAGCAAAATGACCGCTTTGACGTTAGCTGCAAAGCCGCCCTGACGAAACTGGCAATGCCACGTGACGCGGGTGTTTACTTCGCCCCGCCTCCTAAGAAGGAGGCACTCTTCTCCAACCTGCTGCGTGTATCAAATTATCCGGACAATATTTACACCGCTCAGACAATGCTCTCTGATCGTAGAGACGTTTGGGCAGCCTTCGAGCGGACGGGTGTAGATGTCGGCCCGGAATGGACTGTAAAATCAAAAACTATCTTCAGTTTTATTGACCTCGGTGCCGACTCTTGGGATAAGGTTTGCGAAGTCGGGACGATAGAATCACACGACACGCGTCTTTGGGCGTACTCTCTGGATCCCGATAAGCGGCGCATCTTTGTCGAGCTGCTCAACTACTGTCTGCGCGCTAAGGCGCGCGAACTGAACTTAGTTTTCAATCTGAAGTTCAGCAGGAAGAACGAGTTTTACCACTTCGCCGCCACCCCTGACCTGCGCCCGCGCAAAATTCACTACCAGAGTATCACCAACAAAACCAGCCGCGATGTCTTCCGCGCTTACCCCAACCAGCGGAACCCGAGGTACTACCGGCACTCGGCATTCGGGGGCAAGTTTCAGCTTCATGACGACACTTGGTATTTAGAGATTACGCCCACTTATTATTTCACGTACGACGGTTACCGTCTCGACCGTTTTTATGAAGAGCGGCTCAAGGGCATTAAAAGATTGGAAAACAACGCGGCTGTGCTCGGGCAGGTGGTCATGTGGGGCACGTACCTTAGCAAGAAAGACCCCTTGCTTCCGGCGTACCCGTTTTTGGAGTTCGATCAGCTAATGACGTTCGAGATCGAATCCGGCATCAACGACGAAGAGTGGCTACCTCATGAGGAAGAGGACAAGAAGGCGATACTAAACGCGGACCCGATGCTGTTTTGAC
Organism: uncultured Acidobacteriota bacterium; assembly: GCA_963726735.1. Taxonomy (GTDB): domain Bacteria; phylum Acidobacteriota; class Blastocatellia; order Pyrinomonadales; family Pyrinomonadaceae; genus QHXN01. The sequence goes on along the minus strand of CAVSDM010000007.1, from coordinate 1,663,127 downwards.
CATGAAAGTCGATTACTTACAGGAACCGGAACTGGAGTTCGGGACCGGGCGGCACATAGACATTAGGTTCGGCCTGATGCACCACAGCCCGCTCGACATTTTAAGTCCGCTCGCCCCGAAGGAGATCAAGCTCGGCATCATCGGAACTACCGAAACTGTGGAGGGCGTCCGTAATTGGTTGGAGCATTGCCAAAACGGGATAGAGGCTAAAAAGAGCAACCAGCCGAATCTCTTCCCAAGATTCCCCGGTTACGGCCCTGACACCAACTTGAGAGCCTCGGTGGTCACGAACTCACAGGTGGAGAAGACGATACCGCAGCGCGAGTTTGATGATATTTGCAAAAGTAAGAGCGCGTTTCAGGCAGTGTCTGACGCCGTAGAACTTTTCTTTAGCGAGTTGGATGAACTGAAGGATAAGAATGTTGACGTGCTGATGTGCGCCCTGCCAATGAATCTTCTCAACTACATGATGGATAAGGAGGAAACTGCGGGGGGCGAAGAATCAACCGATGGCGAAGACGACGATAAAGATGAAAGGCCCCAGAAGAAGATAGATTTTCACCACTTACTGAAGGCCAGAGCAATGAAGCTCGGCAAGCCGATACAGATTATCCTGCCGCCAACGTATGACGAGACCAAGCGTCGGAAGCAACGGAGGCGTAAGGATGAGGTGAAGCAGCTACAGGATGAAGCGACCCGCGCTTGGAACATATATACGGCGCTGTATTACAAGGCTGGCGGGATCCCGTGGCGTCTCGTACGCGATCCCTCACAGCTTACGGCCTGCTACGTCGGCGTTAGTTTTTATAAGACGTTGGACGAGTCGAGATTGTTGACCAGCACGGCGCAAATCTTTAACGAGCGCGGCGACGGGATCATTCTGCCCGGCGGGAACGCGCGGGTGTCGAAGGACGACAAACAGATCCATCTACAGCAGCAGGGTGCCCACGAACTTCTCGACAAGGCTCTTAAAGCTTATAAGAGCGAGCACCATAACCTCCCGGCGCGGCTGGTGCTTTACAAAACCTCCGGTTACAACAGCGAGGAGCTTGAAGGATTTAAGGAGGCGTTAAGCTCGTACCGGGTGGACTCGGTTGATTTCATTAGCATGCGGGATTCGTTCACGCGCCTCTTCAGGAACGGACGATACCCTACTTTGCGCGGCACCTTACTGACAGAGGATGAAGTATCCAACGTTCTATACACCAGAGGTGGCGTTGACTTCTTCTCAACGTATCCCGGTATGTACGTGCCGCGGCCGCTCGGCTTCAGGTGCGAAGAAACGGAGCAGACGCCGAGATTCTTAGCCCAAGAAATTTTGGCGTTGACGAAGATGAACTGGAACAACACGCAGTTCGACAATGACGAACCGATTACCGTCAAGGCCGCACGTAACGTCGGCAATATTCTTAAATACGTTGGTGAAAATGACCTCATCCAATCTCGATACAGCTTCTACATGTAGTGATTTAAGAGAAAGACGCCCTCATACAGCAGCCCAACGAAAAACTTTTACCCTCCAGCTTAATCTCGCAGCATTAACAATTATTACCCACTACCGGCTGTCAATCTAACTTGTCTTTGCCTTGCACAAACTACCTCGTCCCCTCCTTCGAACTTATGAGCTGGTTGAGTCGGCTGAGTGTCTGGCGATTCGGCCGGAACGGTTTACGACTCCCGGCGGGGCTACTCCCAATATAGTGCGCGGCCGTGTGCCCAATCCGCTTCAGGTAGAGACGTGCGTCAGGCATGGCGTCGTACGCCGCGCCGACGGCCTCGGCGCTGGTGTCGCCAAGGAAGTAGCGCCGAGTCGGGGTCGATGGCCGTGAACCGCCCACAGTGATCCCGCATGAGCCGGTCTTTCAGGTGCCGCCTGTAAAACTGCTCTCCGCGGACGGTGACGTCCTCCCTGACGGCGGCAAGCTCCTCATCCCCAACATCCATAAGACCTCGCTCCTTTCAGATGCCATTATAGCTCTCCGCATAGTCCGTTCTCAGATTCCATAGCACCACAAAATATTGCATTAACGGCTTGCCCTCATCCAATATTTTAGGGATTGCACAAGATTGCATCTGTGATAAACTGCATGACGCTTAGGCGCCCGGCACCACATGAGAGTGAGCCGAAACAAGCTTTCGGACACAAAAAACTCTCGCCACTACCAAAACCCCTACTTAACGCCTAAAGCCGTCTTCCAGTCTCCGTCTGCCTGACAGCAGGTAGGCGGCCCTGTGTCCCTACAGGGCCGCCTTCTCACCGGAGGCACGCGCGGGAGCACGGCAGAGCACCACAACACCCTTTTTCGAAAAGGTGAGTCCGCTCATCAGTGGCGAGGTGTGTCTCTCATGGCGACGAAAGTGTATCTCGACGCGGAAACCCTTCCGCCCGACGAGTCCGACCCGTTATCGGGCTGCGAGTCGGGCTCCCGCACTGAAGAGGAGTTCCGCCAGTTAGCTCTCAAACCAGAGTTCGGCAGGATTCTCTGCATCGGCCTGATCATCGAGCGTGACGGCGAAGTCGTCACGCGGGGCGTGCTCGGGCGCGACCGCTCTACGAGGCGCTTCCACCTCGACGAGGCGCGCCTCCTGCGCGCGTTCTGGAAGCTGGTCAGAGACTTCGACGACCGGCGCGACCTACTCATAGGCTTCAACCTCCTCGATTTCGATCTCCACTTTATCCACACCCGGAGCGTTATAAGGCGCGTCAGGCCCTCCATTGACGTTTGCTTCGCACGGTACCGCCAGCGGCCGGTGTTTGACTGCATGTGGGCGTTCACCCACTGGAGGCATAAGATCAAGCTGGACGACTTAGCGAAGATTCTCGGGCTGGAAAGCCCTAAGCAGGATGGGATGGACGGAAGCCGCGTCTACGATCTCTTCGTTGAAGGCCGCCACGAAGAGATAGCCGACTACGTGATGCGCGACTGCGAGTGTACCCGGGCTATCTACCACCGCCTGAATTTCCTTGATGAGGGGGAGTAGGCGTGACGAAAGATGGCTACCCCTAACAGAAAATGTGGAGTGAAGGCGGCATTCGAAGAAGATTTCGCTTGACAGAGTACGCGAGTTGTTTCTCGCCGCGGCAGTTAAAGAATTTTCTTAACTATTTCTTCAATTTGGGCGGCCCGAAAGTACGTGTTCGTTTTGTAAAAACAAAGGCGTCGGTCAGAGGCAGAGCGATGAGGACGCGTCGGAAGAAAACATACCGTAGGAGGAACAATAGAACATTACGGGCCGTTGAACCGCAAGAAGTACCATCTCCGGCTCCGCCGGAATCCCACTGCGCCAAGGACTCGGCCGAGGAGACAACGAAATCCTCTTCACCACTACGTCCCGACGAGTATACCGACAAGCAGTTAGAAATATATGCCAATAACTACCAGCTAGTCTGCCTACTTGAAAACGGCGTGTGGCCGAAAGTGGCTTTGGAGCGTTTGGGACTGAAGCGAACCACGCGGTGGGCCCGCGGCATACACAGACGGTGGAAACTGCAAGGGCCGGATGCCTTATTCGACCGGCGTACGTCCCGTAAAACGAAGGTCACGGTCCTCACAGATGAGGTAACGAAACTCATTTTAATGTGGTGGGCCGCCCGGCCCGCGGCAGGCCCAACGGCAGTCGCAAGTCAGGTCGTGAAGGAGTGTGTGCGGCTTAACATCAAGCCGCCGAGTGAAAGTTCGGTTAAGCAGTACATAGCGAAGATCCCGGAATATCTAAAGCTTTTCCGTGCGGGCAAAAAAGGCATACGAGAGTGGGAGCAGACTCAGTGTCCTGTAGTTCGCGTCGAGAATACGGATTATTCCAACGAGCGTTGGCAGACCGATCACACCACTGTCGATATTTGGGTGCGCGTGAAAGAGGGCGACCGTTGGGTACCGTGTCAGGCTTACCTGACGGCCTACCTAGATGCCCACTCCAGATCCATCCCTAGCTTCGTGCTCTCAGCCAAAAACCCGGACTCGTGGACCACCTCGCTCCTGATGATGAAGGCGGTCATGCCGAAGGAGGACGGCCGTTGGAAAAATAGGGGGCTTCCTTCCATTGTGCAGCCGGATCGCGGTTCGGATTTCATGTCAAACGCAGTCCTGACCGCGTTCGGCAAACTGAAGATCCGTCGTGACCCCGCCCCGCCCCACTACCCTAACGGTAAGGGGAAACTCGAAAGGTGGTTCGAAACGATTGACTACGCGTGCTTCAGGATCCTTCCGGGTCACAAGGAGGCCGTCGGAAGGACTATCGAAGCGGCCGCGAAGCACGTGCATATTCTTCTTACCGTGCCGCAACTGAGGAAGGAGATCGAGCGGTGGATTATTGAGGAATACCACCAGTGGAAGCACTCGGAAACAGGGCGGAAGCCGGCTGAGCTTTGGGAGGAGACGGTGCGATTGCGCCCGCCTGACAGCGAAGACGACCTCAACCTTTTCCTGCTCAAGAGCGATGAGGAGCGTACCGTTAAAAACGTCGGCATCGAGTTCGCCCCTCGAAACTCGGCGGACGGGCGAGGCCGCTAGTGGGCACCCGAGCTTGGCTACAACGTGGGCCGCAGAGTCAGAATAAGTTATAACCCGGAGGACATGGAGAGCATCATGGTCTATTGCGCCGCGACGGGTGAATTCATCTGTGAGGCGTGGCGCATGGGTCTGCCGAATTCGCGCTACACGATTGCCGACGTCAAACATTGCCGTAGAAATCTGCGGGCCATGGCGGAACGGATCAAGAAGTACAGAAAAGAGGTTGAGGAGTCAGATCGTCGGACCGCACAGCAGGCCGAGTGGGCGGCCGCCCGTCGCCTCGCCGAGGCGGAGAGTGCGCAGGAGATGGACGTCGCTTCTTACAAGGACGCAGACGGCGACGGTGATGACCTTAAAGCTTTGCTGGAGCAGTTCAGGCGGCAAGATAGGGGGGAGGGATGAGTATAAACCACGGGGGTACGCCTAAGAGCTTCGAGGTCAAATTTTCGCCTGCCAAGCGGGTCGAAATAGTTGAGACCACGATGATGCAAGAGATCATGGGCCGAACGCTTGCCGCCCACGACTACAGCATTCTGGTCGCATGGTACGGCCACACTAGGGTCGGTAAGACGACAACGGCCCGCCTCCTGACGCAGAAGGTTAACGACTCATTTACCCCGGATAACCCCTCCGCTTTCAGGGCCGTTTACTACGAAGTCGGTAAGACGGCTCCGGGCAATGGGATGAAGAAAAGCATAAAGAGCCTTTACCACGCAGTAATCGGTAAGCTCGATGAGGGTGTCTATATCCGGGACCCTCCCGAGGCCCTCGCCAGACAACTCGTACACGGAATGATTAAGAAGGGCGTTCAAATGGTCTTCGTCGATGAGGTTCAGTTGCTGTCACTCGATGCTATCCGCGGGATGGTGCTCGTCTGTGACGTCGCGGCCAACGAGATGGGGTGGCCGCTAACAATCATTTTCATAGGCATGGACCACATGCCTATGAAGCTGCACCAGACGCCGCGGATTGAGGCGCGGATTCAGGAATGGTGCTTCTTCAGGGAGTACGATATTGAGAGCACGTGGATGTTCTTGGAAAGATTACACCGTCACTTCAAGGAGTTGAAAAAAGACGATGAGGAGCACCGGCGGCAGGTTTCTTTCATTCACGAACTTTGCGGAGGTTTTCCGGGTTACATCGTCCCGTTCGTTCAGAAAATGGAATACCGCCTGCGGAAACACAAGGGCGATATAAACCTGACCTTCCTTCGAAGCGTGAATTTAACTACAGATGTGGACAAGGAGGAAAGCTACGCACACTACCGAAAAATTAGTAGGGGGGCGCCGGTTGAAGAACCTCAAGCCGACGAAGGCGCGAGTTCATCAGGTAAGGCCAAGTCAAAGGCCAAGCGGGCAGGCAAGGCGAATTCAAAGGGCGGCAGCAAGCGTAGAACGCCGGAGGCGGAAGCGGAAGCGGAAAAGAACGACGGCGAATGAAAGGTTAACAGACTGAGCATCCGGGCAGGCACTTCAATGTCAAGAGACTTAAAGCCAGAGCACAGCCTCGTGCTTGAAGCAATCGGGGCAGCTAATCAGGCGAACCAACGTGTCGCCACCATAGCGGAGATTTCGAAGGCGTTTACTCCGAAGGAGATCGCACGGCTCAGGGCCGTCTACGACGCTAAAGACTTGAGCACCCTGATACGAAAAATTGTAGATTTACTGCGCGCACGGGGTCTCGTATTCACGCCGGGTAAAATCGGCAAACACCGCTACTACGGTTCCGTCAACGTCCTTGATCCCCAAACAAGTTCCCTGCCGACGATACAGTCGCGGCGCCAGAGGGTTCTTACGCTAGTCAGAAATGCGGTGGCTCATTATAGCCGTGCGGCACGTATAGTAGATATTTTCGAGTATGCGGCGACCGACGCAGAGGTGAGCGGCCTTTCGCAGGCCGACATTACCCATGACGTTCTTAGTCTTGTGGAGACTGAAGAACTGCGCGTTATCGGTGCCACGCGCGGAGGAAATGGGGGCATCAACCTATACCTGCCTCGCGAGTTGGATGAGGAAAGATACAAGCCGACCGAGCCTTTGACGTGGCTGGAGGAAGTCGCTAAAGCAATCACCAGTTTTTGGTCTGAGAGAGCTAAGCATGCAACAGCGAGAGGTCAGAGGCCCTGCCCACTAAGCACCGGTGAAATTCGAGCCCACTTAGCGACCTTAGAGTTCAAACACCAACCTAATCTTTCGAGAGACGGTACGCAACTCATAATCGACGCGGTCAAATTTCTTAGTAGCACCTCCGATCCCGTACTCCGTAGGATCAAGAGGCCAAAGGAGAAGACATTACTGTGGGTGCCGGTGTGGGTTAAAGACGAAGACCTAGATCTCGGGGACGCCTACACCAACGACGGTGAAAGAATTGGCGAGGCGGTAAAGCGCGCACAGAAGCGCCTCGGAAGACCTGTAAACGTGCGCGATATTTCAGAAGAGGTGGAGTTTGATCCATCGCTCCGCCCCGCAGGAGCATCCAGCCTCTTCATGATACTTTCGGATCAGGCTAAGGAGACCCTCAGCCATGGTGTGGGGAAAGGCAGAAGGGGGCGGATCACGCGTCGCGTCTTCCGCGCGGGGAGGCTCGGAGGTGACGCATATTACTGCATGGAGAACCTACCAGAGGCTCAGGCTTGGATAAAATTCAGGCAACTCGAACTCAAGTGGCGGGAGCTTGATGAAGGGGAGCAGTTGGATGCGCTTGATACTTTATCCATTTCTTCGATAGCGGTCGGCAGAGCGATGCTCTTCGCCACTGCCGTCGAGAGCTTATTGGAAGAACTCAACGGCCTGCGTCGCCGCAAACAAGCAAACGGTGCCACTCGCCGCGCCTGCGAAGAACTACGTGGTGCTATAAATGGGGTCGCTCAAGGCACACGTGAGTGGCTGGCAGAGCATGCAAAAGACGCCGAAAATCTTCCTTCAGCAGTCTCAACCGTTGTGCCTGCATGGACGTCTCAAGAGCTTCTTGAATTCATCAGGCCCTTTTACCCACAAGCTCAAAAGATAACGAGCACTAAGTTAATCACCTTGATGGGTAATGAGATACGTCGAGTCTCTAACCCACATTTCGAAAGCCGATTTGATGAGGATCAGCACTCCGCTGCCGAATTTCTTTATGACCGCACCGACGCTCTAATCTACTCGGCGAAACAGTGGGGAGGTTATGAGTGTTGTATGCAGGCAATGCTCGCGGGAAGCGAACTCGGCTGGTTAAGGGATCCTCGTTTTATTTTCCCGGCACTTGAATTAGACAACTTCGAGAACCGTCTTACCGGCGTGTCTTGTTTAGCGTTTCTCCAGTCGGAGGAAGGCAATGCCCTGCTCCGACACTTGGCAACAGCCGATCCGTATCCCGGAGTACGACAGTCGGCGCTATGGGCATACGGCTTTGCGGTCGGTGATAAGGCATCTGAATTGGTCAGGAAAGTCGTGAAGAATGAAAAAGACTTTAGGGTAAAGGAGTTCGCGAAGGAAATGCTTGATAAAGGTAGTGCGTCATGGTGGACGATGTAGCGTTCTTACTCCGGCAAAATATCTCTCTAAATTCTACTTGGCAAAATTTAAGATATTCTTGGCAGCGCGCGGGGTATGGTTGCGCACAATGAATACCTCTACCTCATGAATCGGCCAGCCTTCGTGTTTCAAACGTTGTGCCCCACGCCTTCCATACGGTAAGGTGAGGGCCGAAGAGTATTCAAAATCTGGATTGGCTGCCTCACGTCGGTATGGGTGACGATCTAAAACACGAGTCCTTCGAGAAGTTCTTAAATTTGCTTGCCCCTGACCGCGAGGCGGCAGGGTTTGCGTACGAAACCTTACGACGGAATCTCATATTCTTTTTTTCAATGCGCCGCGCGCCCGTCCCTGACGAATTAGCCGATGAAACAATCTCAATCGTCGCAAGAAGAGTGTATGAGGGGATAAATATCCAAGACGTAAGTCGGTACGCTTTAGGCGTGGCACGTTATGTCCTTCTTGACGCACTGAAGCAAGAGAGTTTTTTAGTACATGTTGAAAGCTCAGCTCTGGATCGTTTTCGCGCCCCCTCTCCGACAGATGAGCTAGAGGAAACAGCGGCTCTTTATAGCGAATGTCTAGCTGAGTGTCTGAGACAGCTTAATTCTGACGACAGAGACTTATTCTTGAATTACTACAAGGAGCGCAAGCATGTCAGTGGCTATAGAGAGAGGTTAGCCGCCCGGGCAGGCATCAATCTTAACGCATTAAGAATAAGGGTTCTGCGAACCCGACAGAAACTTCAGAAATGTATCGCCGTGTGCGTCGGAGAAAAAAAACGACCCTGATTCCCGTATCCCCTTACATTTCAGTATCTTAGCAAGACGAGGTGAAATGTTTTTGCCGCGGCGACACTTAACTACTGAAGGGCCGCGTTGGAAGTTGAGGTGCTGGCACATAGGTAGAGGATGAAAGCTGTAATAGGTAGAGGGTGAAGCTTTGTCAAAAGGGTCCGAATCAGAAGAGATCAAACTGTACCTGCTAGGTGAGTTGTCGGAGGAGCGACAAAATTGGCTGGAGGAACGCTATTTTGCCGACTCAGACTTTTTTGACCAGATAGAAGTTGTCGAAGATGATCTCATTCACCAGTATCTTCTCGGTACGCTTCCGCGTGATGAGCAGAGTAGGCTGGAAGAGTTGTTTTTGGTGAACTCAAGGGCGCACCAAAAGTTAATGGTCATCGCGGCCATCCATAGACAACTGAGTGGGGATGAGGAAAGACCGGAGCCTTACGATGAGGGGATCAGGAAATTCGCTCCGCTGCGGGGTTGGTTGAATCAGTTACGCTCTTGGAGACGCGAGACCAAACCCGGCGCTTTAACTGGTCTTTTCTAAGGCGGCCGGAACAGCCGACATTCGTCGGCGGACGAGATAAACATTGTCCCATCGGGACGCAAGCTCGTATGTTTATCAGGAAGGAACCGAGAGGGTAATGCTTACAGAGAACTTGATAATTGGTGGCATACTAATGGTCGCGCTTGTGTTAGTGCTCGCGTTTTGGAGACTCGGGCGGGTGCTGTTTTTTGAGTCCCTTCTGCATCCTCTAAGAAAAGTGGTCATCAGGGTTGAGTCTGACGACCGCATTAAAGTGGAAGAGGTCGTGGACCGCAAAAGTAATGCCCACCGGGAAGCGATGGTCTAATGGATACTTAACGAAGGAGCCCTCACCGTCTCCCCATGCCAAAAGAGCCTCTCTCCGTCCCATCGCTATTTAAGCTGGTGTTCTTCGCGTCTCTCGCTTTAACCCTCATCTCTCTTGGGGCCGCCATTCTGTTGGCTATCTTTGGCCCGCAAACCGAGGAAGTTAAGAAACTGATTGATGTTTGCTCCTCGATGTTCGTAGCGGGCTGCGGGGCGGTATTAGGACTGCTAGGCGGCAAGGGTCTTAAATAGGCTTAATTTCACCTCACGCCCGCCCAAAACACTCTCATATAATCCCTCACTATTAAGTGTCTTAACCACCCGAAAAATTTCAATTCTAACCGCTCACAGGCTTACAGCCTGCTAAACAAACTCTCAAATTAGAAATAAGAGTTGGCAAGTCCCCACCCAAATGCTATTGTTGGGTGGTGTTTTCGCTTGTTTGCACCAGCAGGCGGAAAATTATGAATGTCTGGCGGCCTCACGAAAGCGGAAAAATATGATTGTCGCCCCGGAAAATTATGATTGTCCGTGAGGGCCACTAACCCCTACGGGCCTATGTCCGATGACAATAAAGTTTCCTTCTTGACAATAAAGTCTCATCCCAGACAATAAAGTTTCCTTCTGGGGTAGGAAAGAAGTAAGCGCTCTGTTGAAAGAAAGACGCGCCCGGATGTTTAACATCCGGGCGCGTCTTTTCACCCGGCAGGGCTATTTCAGCTTACAGGTTGGATATTAACCTCAAAGAGGAGAATTCCCTGAACCCAATCTACCAATGAGATCCCGCTTAATTTAAGACCAATTCGCTACCCGCTCTCGGACACTAAGAAGTTTATCGTAGGAATGAATAACTCCGGGTCTATTCCAATGGTCTAAAGCGTCTTGCACTTGAGTGAGCATGGCGAGTCGGAGTAACCTGCCGCGCCATGAAAGCCTATTCGCTCGACCTGCGGCAGCGGGTGCTGTCAGCCGCGTTGCGCGGCGACCGCACCATCCCTGAAGTCGAGGAGTTGTTCGGTGTCAGCGCCACCTTCGTCAACAAGATGCTCCGGCTGCACCGCGCGGGAGAAGACCTCGCGCCCCGGCCGCACGGCGGCGGCCACACCCCGCGCCTCGGCGAGCGCCACCACCGACTGCTGCGCTCGGCCGTCACCTCGAACAACGACGCCACGCTCGGCGAGTTGCGCGAACAGCTCGAAGCTCGGGCAGGCGTCACGGTGAGCGAGGCGACCGTCTCGCGCGCGCTCAAGCGGCTCGGGCTCCCCCGTAAAAAAAGCATGAGGGCGGCGGAGCGCAACAACTATAAGCGCGGCTGGTTCCGGCGCCGCGCCCGTGCTCTGCGCCAGCGCCGGTTCATCTTCGTGGACGAGACGGCGGTTAACACCGCGATGACGCGCCGCTACGGGCGCGCGCCTAAAGGCGAGCGAGCGCATGACGCCGCGCCGCGGAACTATGGTACGCACACCTCGGTCATCGGCGCGATGGGGCTGCGCGGCCTGGTCGCAGCGCTCACCGTCGAGGGTGCCGTAGATACCGACTGCTTTAACGCCTACGCCGAGCGGGTGCTCCGCCCTCGGCTCAGGTCTGGCGACGTGGTGGTGCTAGATAACCTCACCGCGCACCGGGCGAGCCGGAGGTTCTAAGGATTTTGTGTAAGTGAGTTCTGGCTGAGCCCGCCCATCGGGACTCTCCCCTCGAACAGGATGGCGAACTGGTTCATCGCACCGCTCCAGTTCTTGATCGGCATCGTCCACCGCTGGCTGATGTTCCTCAGCGCTAGATACATCAGCTTGAACGCGGCCTCGTCGTTCGGGAACAGCGACCGGTTCTTCGTCACCTTCCGCAGCGTCATGTTCAAAGACTCTATCGTGTTCGTCGTGTAGATGGCCCGCCGGATTTCCGCCGGGTAGCCGAACATCGGGACGACCCTCGACCAGTTCTGCCGCCACGACCGGGCGATGACCGGGTAACTCCCGGCCCACGCCTCCTCGAACTGCCCGAGCTGGCGCTCGGCCTCTTCGAGCGTCACCGCCTGGTAGACCGCCTTCAAGTCCGTCGCCACCGCCTTGCGATCCTTGTGCGAGACGTAGGAGAGCGAGTGGCGGACCATGTGCACCATGCAGAGTTGCACCTGCGTCTGCGGGTACACCGCCTCTATCGCCTCGGGGAAGCCCTTGAGCCCATCTACGCAGGCGATGAAGATGTCAGAGACGCCGCGGTTCTTCAACTCCGTCACAACCTGCATCCAGAACTTGGCACCCTCCGCTTCAGCAGCCCACATCCCCAGAACTTCTTTCAGCCCTTGTAGGTTGACGCCGAAGGCCAGGTAAATCGCCTTGTTCGTCACACGCCCCTGGCTCTTGACCTTCACCTGTAAGGCGTCGAGGTAAAGTATGGGGTAGACGGCGTCCAGAGGGCGGGACTGCCAGGCGCGGACTTCGTCGAGCACGGCGTCCGTAACGGTCGAGATCAGAGAAGGCGAGACCTCGACGCCGTAAATCTCCTCCAGGTGCCCCTGAATCTCGCGCTGCGTCATCCCTCTGGCATAGAGGGAGATGATGTTCTCGTCGAGCCCGTCGAAGCGGGTCTGCCCCTTCTTGACGAGCTGCGGCTCGAACTCGCCGGTGCGGTCACGCGGCACGTCGATCTGCACCTGCCCGCGCTTGCCCCGCATCGTCTTCGGGGTGGTGCCGTTGCGCGAGTTGCCGGAGTTGTCGCCGGCGGGGTCATGGCGCTCGTAGCCGAGGTGGTGAGTCAACTCGCCGTCGAGGGCGCGCTCGACGAGAGCTTTAGTGAGTTGCTGGAGCAGCCCGTCCTGGCCCAGCAGGTCATCCGGCTTCTGGTAATCTTTGAGCAACTCATCGAGCAGTTCGGGACGGATCGGTGGCATAATCAGGTCTCCTTTCGAGACGGAACGGTTGATTATCGCCACTTACACAGAATCTAGAAAGCCTCCGGTCTTGCTCCGGCTTGCTCTTTTTGGTTTCTTGCGCGCTCGCTGGAGAAAAAAGGGTGGCTGCGATTAGCCAGAGCGCGATGAAAAATTTCCGCCCCTTGCTGCTCATAGAATTTGTCCTGACGCCACGGCAAGGCTCACCGCAGCATCTTTATTTTCCTTAACCAACTCTCGACTTCTGTCTGCACTTCCTCTGCCCTCGCTTCTTTGATGACCAGATATTGTCCGTCTCTTTCCACTCCGCCCCTGGTAACGAAGCCTTCCAGCACCGTGCTCTGCGGGCAGAGTTCCCTCACGGTCTGAAAACTGCTCCCTTCGCCGTATCCCGCGTTCGTGTTGAAGGGGATGACCGTCTTTCCCTTCAGGCTATATTGGCTCAGAAAACTCTTGACCGGCGGCGGCAGTTGCATCCCCCAGGTCGGGAAGCCCAGGAACACAACGTCGTACTGCTCGATGCGGTCGATCTTCGTCTTCAAAGGCGGCAGGTAGCCGGTCTCATTCTCGCGAGCGACCTGCTGCACGGTCGCGTTATAGTCGGCCGGGTAAGGTCTCTCCAATTCGAGTGAGACCATCGTGCCGCCGACCTTCTGGTGGATGAATTCCGCGACCGCCCTGGTGTTATTGGTTCGGGATAGATACACGATCAGTATCTTCTTCTCACCGGAGAGCGTACGATCAGTTGCGGGGAACTGCTGCGCCCTGGAACAACTAGATAGAAGACAGATGGTCGTCAGGGTCATCAGCGACAGAACGATTACGCTCTTCGTCGCTCTGAAAACCTCGACGTTACCGCTTCTTCCCAGTGTTCGTAGTTTCATCATTTCATCTCTATTTCTTCGGCGGCGCCTCGACGCCCGAGAAGACCAGCACTCCGTCCGGCAGACGCTGCCCCCGAATCTCAATCGCCCTCACGGCCGAATTCAGCTCGGCGAGTTCAGCGGCAGTAAATCGAACCGCGGCTGCGCCGCTATTCTCCACCATGTGCTGCATCACCGTTGTTCCGGGGATCGGCACGATCCAGGGTTTCTGTGCCATCAGCCAGGCGAGCGCGATCTGAGCGGGAGTAGCCCGCTTGCGAACCGCCCAGGTCTTTATCAGATCAACCAACTGCATGTTGTGAGCCAGGCTCTCGGGCGAGAATCTCGGAGTGGCCGCGCGCAGATCGCCGGGCGCGAATCGCGTGTTCGCGTCGATCCAGCCGGTTAGTAATTGGCAGTCCAGGGGCCACCAGGGCACAAAGCCTATTCCCAACTCTTCGCAGAGCGGTATCACTTCCTTTTCCGGATCTCGGGTCGCCATCGAGTACTCGTTTTGGATGGCGGTCAGCGGCAACGCGGCGTGAGCGCGGCGGATAGTCTGGATGCCCGGTTCGGACAGTCCCCAATGCAGAACCTTTCCCTGATCCATCAGGTCCTTGATCGCTCCGGCGACGTCTTCGATAGGCACTTGCGGATCGACGCGGTGTTGATAGAGAAGGTCTATGCGGTCGGTCCGCAGCCGCTTGAGCGATCCTTCAACGACCAGCTTGATGTGATCCGGTTGGCTGTTAAGCCCGGGAAGCCGCCGTCCCGTCTGCTGATCGATATTCCAACCGAACTTGGAAGTGATCCTGACCTTATTTCTAAACGGCTCGATGGCCTCGCCGAGGATCCGCTCGTTCTCCCAGGGCCCGTATGCCTCGGCACAGTCGAAGAACGTGACGCCGCGGTCGTAGGCCGCGCGGAGAATGCCGATCATGTCCGGCCGGTACGGCACCGTGGTCTCGTACCTCCGATGCATGTTCTGCACGCCCATCCCGATTGCCGACACCTCCAGCTTGCCCAAGCGTCTTCGCCCGATTGAAGCGTTCGAGGCGCTCTTCGTATTATTCCGCCCTCCGGTTTGGGCGCTTGCCTGATTCTGCGAAGCCGCCAAGGGCGAGTGAACCGGCGGCCGCGAAGAGCGTCTTGGTGATAAAGCCGCGCCGGCCGGCGCCGACATTTTCCTGATCCTCAGATCTATTTACTTCCTTCGTCTCTTTCATACTTCACCCGTTCACTTTCTTTTCTTCAGAACTTTCTTTGCGCCCTTCAAACGCGGCGGCGGCAGTCTTAGGTATTCCGGTTTGCTTCGCCCAACATCTTCACCATCTCCGGGTCGCGGTGGTCGAAGAAGAGGCTCTGCTTCGTGTCCAGCGTGGCGATGGCGGCCGTGTCTTCGGCGCTCAGCTCGAAGTCGAAGATGTTGAAATTCTCGGCGATCCTCTCCTTCCGCACCGACTTCGGGATGGCGACCACGTCTCTTTGTGTCAGCCAGCGCAGGATCACCTGTGCGACCGACTTCCCGTACTTGCCGGCGATGGAGAGCAGAACCTCGTTCTTGAATATGTTGTTCCTGCCTTCGGCGAACGGCCCCCAGGACTCGATCTGGACGCCGTTCTCCCGCATGAACTGTTGGGCCTCGACCTGCTGGTGGAAGGGGTGCGTCTCGACCTGGTTGACCGCCGGCACTACCTCGTTGTGAACGATCAAGTCCATCAGCCGGTCGGGGTGGAAGTTGCTGACGCCTATCGCCCTGATTCTGCCCTCCCGGTACAGCTCCTCCATCGCCCGCCACGAGCCGTAAACGTCCCCGTAGGGCTGGTGGATGAGGTACAGGTCCAGGTAGTCCAGTTGGAGGCGCTGTAGAGACCGCTCGAAAGCCTTCTGCGCGCCCTCGTAGCCGGCGTCCGAAACCCAGAGCTTGGTGGTGACGAAGACCTCCTCCCTCGCGACGCCGCTCCTTTTAATCGCCCTGCCGACCGCCTCCTCGTTCATGTAAGCGGCCGCGGTGTCGATCAGCCGGTAGCCCGCCTGTAGAGCTTCAGAGACCACCCTCTCACACTCCTCGGCGTCGGCTATCTGGTAGACGCCGAACCCCAGGATCGGCATCTCCACGCCGTTATTCAGCACAACGTTTTTCATGATCCCCTTTCCGTCTCACCCGAGGCGCCACCGGCCGCGCTCACCTTAACTTTCTCCAAACACCTTTCATTCTCGCCGGCAGTTATTTTCTGTGCCCTGATGATTTAGTGTGATTCTACGGGCGCCGAGACACGAACCGGTATGACGATACTCTCGAATAATTGTACGTTCCTGCAAAACTTCCGCGTCCGGCGTGCCGGTAAGTGAAAGAAGGGGCTATGATGAATTCATGCACGGTAGAGAAGCGAAACGCGAGGCGCAGAGGCTACAAGGCAACAGGGAGGAGCTGCTGGGGCGGATGGCGCGGGCCCTCCCGGAGGACGGGGCGCGCGAGGCGTTGGAGGGGCTCTTCCTCGCCCGCCTGACCAGGCCGACGGAGTCGCCGCTCGCCCTGTACCGGCCAGCCTTCTGCTTCGTCGTCCAGGGCGGCAAGCAGGTGTTAGTCGGGGGCGATGTCCTGCGGTACGACCCGGGCCATTACCTCCTCTTCACGGTGGACCTGCCGGTCATCTTCCGGGTGGAGGAGGCTTCGGCAGAGACGCCCTACTTCGGCATGAGGCTCGACCTCGACCCGGCCCTCGTCGCCGCGGTCATGATGGATGCTCGGCGAGGAACTGGACGCGGCGAGCGCCGGGCACCGCGTGGGCTACGAAGACCCGGCGTACTTCAGCCGCGACTACAAGAAGCTGTTCGGCGCGCCGCCGCAGCGCGACATCGCGAGGCTGCGCGGCAGCCTCGAACCGGGAGGCGCCCCGGCGAGGGTCTGAGGCTCCCGGCTGATGTTAATCAATATTCGGGCGGGCAGAGCGACTACCTGTAGTTATGCCGGCCGCGCGGAAATGATTCCGTACTTTTACAGCATTGGCGTTCCCAGACCCACTTTAGGTTCAACCACGTCTCCTCCGTGAACCCTTCGCTTCCCAAACAACAAACACTTGAGAACGGTGATCGAATTTAGATGTTAATGAAGCCGAATGATAGGCAGTTGAGGGTGGGGTGAATTGGCGTGTCCCGACGCCCTTGATGGCACATCAATTCCCCGGGCTCGAACTTTGTATTTATCATAGTGCGGCTGGTTACTAAACGGGTGGCAGGTGGCGGCTGAGGGTTAACACAGGAGGCGGGACGTTATATCATGAGACACATCCCGTCATGATTGCGTTGGAGCTATTCTCGAAAAAGGGTGCTTGTAGCCGGCCGGAGACCTGCCTTGAAACAAACTAAGAACAACCCGCCCCCTCGGCAAGCCGACGCCGTCCTGACGCCGAGCGACGCAGATTTGCGAAAGTTGGCCACACTGGTCAGCGCTCACGCCCCTTCCGACGGGCGCTTCGAGTCGCACGTCCCGGGGGTGTCCGCCGTGCGCTTCTCGCAAACGAGCCCCCACCTGGTACACGCCGTGGTGGGGCCGGTCCTGTGCGTCGTCGCGCAGGGGGCGAAGAGCGTGATGCTCGGGCAGGAGGTCTACGAGTATGACGCGTCGCGCATGCTCATCTTCTCCGTCGATCTGCCGGTCACCGGCCAGGTCACGCGGGCCAGCCACTCCGAGCCTTTCCTCTGTCTTCGGATGGAGCTTGACCCGCACAGGATCGCCGAACTGGCCTTGAAGGTGTACCCGGACGGCCTGTCTCAGATTCAAGAGGGCCGCGGCGTGTACGTCACCGAGGCCGACCCCGGGATAGTCAGCGCCGCGGCGAGGCTTATCGAGTTGGCGGCCGACCCCGCGGACGCCGAACTGCTTGCCCCGCTCGTCGTTGACGAGATTCTAATCCGCCTGCTACGCAGCCGCGCCGGCGTCAGGGTCGCCCAGATCGGCCTCGCGAATTCGAGTATGAACCGGATCGCGAAAGCAATCTCCTGGCTGCGCGCCAACTACACACAGCCCTTGAAGGTCGAAGAGCTGGCCGGGCTGGCGCACATGAGCCTCTCCTCCTTCCACCAGTACTTCAAGTCCTTCACCTCGATGAGCCCGCTGCATTACCAGAAGGTCCTGCGACTCCAGGAGGCGAGGCGCCTTATGCTGTCCGCCACTCTGGACGCGGCCGCCGCGAGCCGGGAGGTGGGGTATCAAAGCGCTTCGCAGTTCAGCAGGGATTACGGCCGCTTCTTCGGGAGCGCGCCGGCGAGGGACGTTGCGAGGCTGCGTGAGCAGGGCGTTGCGGCGGCGGCGGGCGTTTCCCGGTAGCCCACCGGCGACATCCCCACGAGAGGATCGCTTGCGCCGAGGCGACCCCGTATAGCACACCAGAGTAAGGTGACGGTACACGTCGAGTCAGACGCCCGAGTTGCCACCGGGCAGAAGAGCAACGCGGTCCCGCGTTATGCTTGCTCCCCGAACCGCTCGAACCGGTACGCCAGCTCCGGGTTCCCTTCACCCTCATACGCCAGTTGGGCGACGAGCAGCGCGAACGGCTCGGTGTAGCGGGCGATTCGCAGGGGCCCGGCGGCGACCGGGTCGAAGCCCGCGTCGCGGATCAAAGCGGCGGCTACGTCTTTGCCCCTCGGCCCGTCGCCGCAATAGACCAGGCTCGGCCGGGCGGACTTGCCGCGCGCCTCGAACACGCCGAACAGCACTTCGCCGGGCACGCTGTTGAAAGCGGCGACGACCTCGGCGCCGGGGACCTTCTTCGCAAGCTCCTCCGCGCCCGAGGTGGTGTGGCCGAGGACGAGTTCGGTATCGTCTGCGTTCATCGGCAGCGAGCAGCAGAGGATGACCTTGCCCGACAGGTCGCCCGTCTGGCTCAACACGTCGTCGATTCGTGACCAATGCACCGCCAACAGGAGGGCGTCCGCGTCCCTCGCGGCCTCGCCCGGTGTCCCCGCCCGCGCGTTCCCACCTGCATCGCGCGCGAGGCTCTTCAGCTTCTGCTCGCTGCGCGAGTAGCTAAAGACCACCTCGTGCCCCGCCCGCGCGAAGATTGTCCCGAGTTTCCCGCCCATCAACCCCGACCCAAGGATGCCGATGCGCATGTTGTAACTCCCCCCGATGTCGCCCCACTGTTCCCCGGCGGGGCTATGCCCCCCCGCCTCCACGCTGCTCCGTATGGTCGAGCTGTGCCCAGCCGAGTTCCGCCCAGTCAAGCTCCTCCTCGACGCGCTGGAACGCGGCGTCGCCGATCGTGCCGTCGTCACGGAGCGCCACGAGACGCAGCCGCTGGGCCTCGGTCGCGGCCCGCAAGACCGCCGCGTCGGCTTCCACGCCGTCTGTGCACGCGGCAGTCGCCATCGTGGCCGCCGGAACCTCGGGCGCAGCCTCGCTCATCTTCAGGCCGTCGCCCGCTTCCTCCTCCGCCCGACGCAGTTGGAGTTCGTAGCTGTGTCGGACGAGCGCCGCGGTCTCGGCCCCCGGGCACGCCTCGGCCGCGGCCAGCGCCGCACGCAGAGTCTCGACGCGGGCGAGACGCACCTCGCGTTCGACCGAGCCGTCGTCTTCGAGTCGCAGCCGCAGCATCAGCGGGCGCAGCGTCAGCCCTTGGAGCACGAGCGTGCCGAGGGTGACGCCGAACGCCGTCGTGAGAATCAGGTCGCGGTGTGGGAAGTCGGCCGGGAGCGCAAGTGCGGCGGCCAGCGTCACGGTGCCGCGCATGCCGCACCAACCGACCACCGCCGCGCCGCGCGCGCTGAGCGCCACCGCGTCGCGCGGCCCCGCCGTCCCGTCAGCCTGAGGTCGGCAGCGCCAACGGCTGAAAGCCGCCGCGCCCGTCACCCACGCGATGCGCGCGAGGATGACCGCGACGCACACAGCCGCCGCAACCGCCGCGTACCAGCGCCCCGGTCGCGCCGGTCGCGCGCTCGGCGATGGACTTGAGCTGGAAGCCGACGAGGATGAACGCGAGCACGTTCAGGACGAAGACCGCGACCTCCCACACCGCGTACGAAGGGATGCGGATGCGCGCCGGCATGATCTCGGGCGCGCGCCGCGCCGCCGCCATCGCGAAGACGACCATCGTGATGATGCCCGAGAGGTGGAGTTGCTCGGCGAGTATCCAGACGCCGAACGTCGCTGCAGAACTGGACGACGACCGCGGTCGCCACGTCTCTGATGCGCGAGTTCACCGCGAGCGTGACGCGCGCGAGCACCAGCCCGAGGACGACGCTCCCCACGGTGACCACGAGCAGCGTCGGCAGCACGCTCCACCCCGAAAGGAAGCCCGTGAGCGTGGCGCCGACCGCGAGCCGGTAGACGAGCAGCGCGCTCGCGTCGTTGAAGAGGCTCTCCCCCTCCAGGATCACGAGCAGCCGGTGCGGCGGGCGGAGCTGCTTGAGCACCGTGGTGGCGGCCGCCGCGTCCGGCGGCGCGACGATGGCGCCGAGCGCGACGGCCGCGCCCCAGGGCATGTCCGGGACGAGCGCCTTGGCGACGAGCGCCACGACGGCGATGGTGAGCGCGACGGCGCCGAGGGCGAGGCTGGCGACCGCGCGCCAGTTCGCGCGCAGGTCGCGCGGCGAGGCGTCGAAGGCGGCGTCGACGAGGACGGGCGCGACGAAGAGCGCGAGCGCCAGCTCGGGGTCGAGCACGAGCGTCGGCACGCCGGGGATGAGCGCGAGCGCGGCCCCGGCGAGCGCCACCAGCGCCGGGTACGGCGCGCCGACACGCCGCGCCAGGGCGGCGAGCGCCGCGCCGCCCAGCAGCATCGCGATGACGATCTCGAAAACTTCCATCGCCCCTCAAGACCTCGTGTGACTCGACCATCACATCCACCGGTTCACCGTTGCCATCTGCCGCTCGCCGTATCGCGGCCCGGGCAGTCAGGACGCGGGGTCGTCCAATTCGCGCGTCATCTCGATCATCGTCCGGCGGAACCCCACACTCGCGAAGAGCCGCTGCGCCCCCTCGTTCCGCGCGGCGGTCGATAGCACCACGCGGGGCACGCCGCGCGACTTGAGGAACTCCAGCGCGGCGTAGAGGAGGAGGCGTCCGACTCCCCGGCCGCGGTGCTCCGGGTCGACGATGATGTCGTGCAGGACGCCCGCCGGCCCGCGGAGCGCCATGTAGTCGTACCCCTCGACGGCGGCGTACGCGTAACCGACCACGTCCCCGTCATCTTCGGCGACGAGGACGGCCTTGTCCGGGTCTTCGAGCTGCGTACCTATGAAGGACGCATAGCCCTCCGGCGTCCCCGGCCTCACGGCTATGAAGCGCTTCGGGTCGAAGTCGTGATGCGCCTCGACGAGGAGCGCGCCGAGGCGGCCGATACCCGGCAGGTCGGCCGGCGTCGCGCGCCGGACGACGGGCGCGTTCTGAGAGTCTGTTGGCATCACACGAGGCTCACGAGTTAGTCTACCGGCCTGCCGGCGATGAGGGTCATGACGACGAACTGTAACTCGATCAACGCGTCGGCGATGACGTAGAAGTTCGCCCACCCGCCGAGAGCTGCCATATCGTTTACCGCCTTCTTCGCTATTCGGCCAGATATTGTTCGTCGCTGACCTTCTCCATCCATTCGACGGCCTTGCCGTCGAGCGCCTCGGCGATGGCGACGTGCGTCATGGCCGTCGTCGGCGTCGCCCCGTGCCAGTGTCTCTCGTTCGGCGGGCACCAGACTACGTCGCCCGCCCGTATCTCCACCTTCGGCCCGCCCTCGCTCTGCACCCACCCGCACCCGGAGGTGACGATCAGCGTCTGACCCAGCGGGTGCGTGTGCCACGCGCTGCGTGCGCCCGGCTCGAAGGTGAGGACCGCGCCGCCGGCGCGCGCCGGGGCGCCGCCCTGGAACGGCGTGTCGATGCGCACCGACCCTGTGAAATACTCAGCCGGCCCTTTCTGAGAGGGTTGCGAGCCGTTTCTTTTGAGTTCCATTTTACAGCCCCGCTTTTTAAGAATTGGGTTTATTGACGCCCAGGTTTTCGCGGGCGTATTGCTCGGGGGATTCGATGATCTTCGTGACCAGCGTCGCCAGACTCTTCTGAGAGATCACCGAGCCTTTTTCCGGCTCGCCTTTCCTGGTCGTCTCGTAGTCCACCTCGTCCGCGTTGGTGAACCACGTCGGCCTCAAAATAGTGTATTCGAGGTCCGATGCTTCTATCACGTCTGCGGCTTGGCGGTAGGGCATTATGACGGGCCTGAGCGGGGTGTCATAGATGCCTATCGAGCTGATGAAGATGAGTTTCTTAACCCCCGTCTCACCCATAGCTCGCACTATGTTTTTCGCCATCGCCTCCAGGTCCCCCGAAAGGTTGGCGTAGACAACGTCCTGCCCTGCTATAGCCTCTTTCACACGGTTAAAATCTAGAACGTCGCCTTCAACGATCCGGCTTCCAGAAACATTCCTGTTTCGCAACCTGCTTCTGTCACGTAAGAACAGGGTCAGGTTACATGATTGTTGCTCTCATCCTTTAATCTACCCTTCGTTCATCTCGGTTAGAGGTTGTGGAAGCTACGCCGCGCGGCGCTTCCAAATTCCGGCGGCTTCAGCGGCCCCGCCGGGCCGGGCGATCAGCCCGACGACGACAACGAGGGCCAGCCCGAGCATCGCCGTGCCGGCGGTGAGCGCGGTCGAGACGCGGTGCGCGAGGAGCGCGCGTGCGCCGAGCGTGCCGACGCCACGGGCGGCCGTGAAGACGACGACGAGGACGC
This sequence comes from uncultured Acidobacteriota bacterium, assembly GCA_963726735.1. Lineage (GTDB taxonomy): Bacteria > Acidobacteriota > Blastocatellia > Pyrinomonadales > Pyrinomonadaceae > QHXN01. Next base: position 1,640,982 of record CAVSDM010000007.1, on the reverse strand, counting down.
CGAGCCCGAGCGAGCCGCCGAGTTGGTGCGCCACGTTGACGAGCCCCGAAGCCGCGCCCGCGTCTTCGGCGGCAACGCCCGCGACACCCGAGACCGTGAGCGGGCTGAGTGTGAAGCCCTGGCCGATGCCGATCAGGAGCATCGGCAGGGCGACGCCGGTGAGATAGGCGCTATCCACGGAGACGTGGCTGAGCCACGCCATCCCGATTAGCGTGACGGCGAGTCCGACGGCGAGCAGGCGCGTGTTGCCGAACCGCTGTGTGAGCCTCGCGACTCCGAGCGCCACGGCGAAGTTGGCGAGCGTCATCGGCAGAAATCCGGCGCCGGCCCCGAGCGGGCTGTAGCCCATCACGCCCTGCATGAACTGGGTCATGAAGAACCAGAAGCCCATCATCGCGCCGAGGAAAAGGAGTCGGGCGGCGTACGCCCCGGAACGTTCGCGGCTCGCGAAGAGGCGCAGGGGCATAATCGGCTGCGCCGCGCGCCACTCGTTGAGCACGAGGAGCGCGAGCAGCAGTACGCCGGCGGCGACCGACGCGACCGTGAGCGGGTCGCCCCAGCCGGCGGTCGCCGAACGGACGATGCCGTAGACGAGCGCCGTCATGCCGAGGGTCGAACTCAGGGCGCCGACGAGGTCGAACTGCCCCGAGTGCCGCTCGGTCTCGGCGACGTAGCGCGGAGTGGCGAGCATCAGCGCGAGCCCGATGGGCAGGTTGATGAAGAACCCGACGCGCCACGAGAGCCAGTCGGCGAGGACGCCCCCGAGCACGAGGCCGACGCTCGTCGAGACCCCGGCGACGGCGCCGTAGTAGGCGACTGCACGCGTCCGCTCCGGTCCCGCTGCGAAGGTCGTCTGGAGGATGGCGAGCGTCGAGGGAGCCAGGATCGCGGCGCCGACGCCCTGGAGCGCGCGGGCGCCGAGCAGCATGGCGGGCGACTGCGCCAACCCGACCACCAGCGACGCGACCGTAAAGATTCCCAGTCCCGCGATGAACATGCGTCGCCGGCCCATGATGTCGCCGGCACGCGCGCCGAGCAGGAGCAGCCCGCCGAAGGCAAGCGTGTAGGCGCTCTGCACCCACGAGAGCCCGGCCTCCGAGAAGCCGAGACCCTCGCGGATCTTCGGCAGCGCCGTGATGACGACGGAGATGTCGAGCACGATCATCGTGTAGCTCACGAGGATGATCGCGAGCACGGCCGTCTTGCTCGCCGTCTTGCCCGAACTCGTGTCGTTCATCGCCCCGCCTCCTCGAAGACTTTCGCGTCGTACATGGGTTTATGCTCCCGTATGAAACACGGGCCGGTTCACTTTTACTCGGCCCTTAACCGGGTCCGCTCAGCGGCCGGTCATCTTCTCCAGGTTTGCAGGGTACCGCCCCCCTTGCACAGTGATCTCTGAGGAGGCGCTGTCGATCTCGCGCAGGTCGTCGGGGGTGAGTTCGATTTCAGCCCCCCTGACGTTCTCCTCCAGGCGGTGCAGCTTCGTCGTGCCGGGGATGGGCGCAATCCAAGGCTTCTGCGCCAGCAGCCAGGCCAGCGCGATCTGAGCCGGCGTCGCCTGCTTCTGCTCCGCGATCCTGCCCAGCAACTCGACCACAGCCTGATTCGCCTTCCGCGCCTCCGGCGTAAACCGGGGGACGATGTTGCGGAAGTCCGTGCTGTCGAAGGTGGTGTTCTCGTCGATCTTCCCCGTGAGGAAGCCCCTGCCCAGCGGGCTGAAGGGGACAAACCCGATGCCGAGTTCTTCGAGCGTCGGTATCACCTCCTCTTCGGGCTCTCTCCACCACAGCGAGTACTCGCTCTGGAGCGCCGCCACGGGCTGGACGGCGTGCGCCCGGCGGATGGTCTGCACTCCCGCCTCGGAGAGCCCGAAGTGCTTCACCTTGCCTTCCTGAATCAAGTCTTTCACCGCCCCCGCCACGTCTTCGATGGGCACTTCGGGGTCAACGCGGTGTTGATAGAACAGGTCTATGGTCTCGACCCTGAGCCTCTTGAGCGAGCCCTCGACGGCTTCCTTGATGTGCTCCGGCCGGCTGTCCAGTTCACTCCACCTCCCCTCGCCGTCGGAAGCGGGCTTGAACCCGAACTTGGTGGCAATCACCACCTGCCCGCGGAAGGGGGCGAGGGCTTCGCCCACGACCTCCTCGTTCGCGAACGGGCCGTAGACTTCGGCGGTGTCGAAGAAGGTGACGCCGCGCTCGACGGCCGCGCGGATCAGTGCGACCGCCTCCTGCCTGTCCGTGGCCGGGCCGTAGCCGAAGCTCAGCCCCATGCAGCCGAGCCCGAGGGCCGACACTTCCAAATCACTGTTTCCGAGTGTGCGTTTTTGCATTTTCGTATTCATCCCTCTCAGTTAAACCGTGAGGCCAATCTACTCCGCGGCGGCGCGGCTGTCGTTCGCGCTCTTGCTCGACCTGTTGCGATGTTGCTCTAAAGCGCGGGCACGCGGCAGTCGCTGGAAATCCTGCGAATGTCGCCCCGCAACGCGAACGCTCCGTCGGCAGGACGGCGTCAAGTCTTTTTCTGTTCGGCGTCCCCGGCGGTCAGGCGCGAGAAATCGTCCGGCGTGTCCACGTCCACCTCGCCGCCCGGGAAGGGTATAAAGTGCGCCTCCGAAGCGTGTCTCTTAATGACCTGCTTCGCGCCCGCCGCCCCTTCGAGCCGCGCCAGACGGGGCTTCCCGTGGCGCTATGCGCCGTGACGAGACCGTAGATGATTTCGGAGGTGAGGTGAGGCTGGTCGCACAGCATGAGGACGGCCGAGTCCGCGCCCGGGCCGCGTTGAGAAGACCTTCGACGCCCGCCCGTATAGACGAAGCCATCCCGGTCTCCCAACGTGTATTCAACACCGCCCGCACGTCGAGCCCGTCCAGCTCGCGCCTCGACAACTCTGCGTTTGCGCCCGTCACCACGATAACGGGGCGGAGCCCCGCGCCCAGCGCGGCGAGGGCTGCGCGCCTGAGCAGACTCTCGCCCCGGTATCGAAGAGTCTGCTTCAGGCTGCCCATGCGGGAGGATGAACCCGCCGCCAAAATCACAGCGCCGACGCCCAACGAGTCGCTTTCGACCACTCCGGAAATCTCCTCCCTGGTCAGCCTTCGTCCCTCACGCCACTGCCATAGACTGGGTCTGTTCTTCCCTCAAGGGGACGCGCTCGCCGACACCCGTGCCGCCGTGAATGGAGCCCCGGCGCTCGCGCAACATCCCGCCGCGCCGCCCGTCTAAGACCGCGCGCATTTCGGCGACGATGGACAGCGCGATCTCTGCGGGAGCGTTCGCCCCTATGTCCAGACCGGCCGGGGAATGAAGGCGTGACAGGCCAGCCTCTTCGAGGCGGTACGCGTCTCCACCCGCCGCCAACTCACTCAGCATCCGTTCGGTCCGTTTGCGTGGGCCCATGACGCCTATGTAGAGGGCGGGGGACGCGAGCAGGAATTTGAGCAGTTCGAGGTCGTGCGAGTAGTTGTGCGACATCAGCAGCGTCAGCGTCCGCGGCGTAATGCTGACCTGCGCGCCGACCTCTTCGGGGCGCGATAGTGTGACCCTGTCAGCCACCGCAAACCGTGAACGACTGACGGGGCGGGCTTGCGGATCGACGACCTCCGTCTGCCATCCCAACCCGCGCGCGAGTTCGACAATCGGCAGTACGTCATGTCCCGCCCCGAAGATGACGAGCGGGACAGGGGGCAGGAGCGTTTCGATGAGTACTTTCACGGTGCCGCCATCCACGTCACAGACGCGGGCACCCGATGTTTCCCCTCCGCGCGACAGCTCTCGCATCTCACCTTCGAGCATAGCGGCCACACGGTCGCTCAACTTCTCGCGGCTGACTTCACCATCGTCGTTGATGAAGAGGCGTGCCCCTATTTCGACGCGCCCCTCGGCCGGCCCCGACTCCGACGGCGTATGTTGAAACACGGTGACGACCGACACGGGCGCGATGTCGGCTTGCGCTTCGCAGGAACGTCTCAGCGCCTCCACGTAGAGCGACCTTGATACAAGCGGCTCTACCAGCACGTGCACGATGCCGTTGCAGCCGAGGCCAAGCCCCCAGGCCATCTCCTCGCCCGTCGAGGCGGTGTCGTATTCGACGAGCTTCGCCGCACCCCTCCGCATAACGTGCTTCGCATGCTCGATGACGTCGCCCTCCAGGCATCCGGCGCTGATCGTACCGGTACTGGTTCCACCTTCGCAGACCAGCATCCGCGCGCCCGGCCGCCTGTACGAAGAGCCTTCGACGCTCACCACGGTCGCCAGGACGCACCGCTCGCCCGTGCGCGTAGCCTCGTCGAACGCTTCGACTAAAGCCCTCACCTCGTTCATAAGCTCTCCCCTGTTTACAGCAACTTGTCCGGCGTGATCGGCAATTCCCTAATGCGTCTGCCGGTGGCGTGGAAGACGGCGTTGGCGATGGCCGCCGGAATTCCGACCTGGCAAAGCTCGCCCATGCCCTTGATGCCGAGCGGGTTTATGATTTTATCGTCCTCTTCGACGAACATCGTTTCGTACTCAAGAACGTCGGCATTAACCGGCACGTGATAGTGCTGGAGGTTCGGGTTCATGATGCGCCCGTAGCGGTGGTCGATTTCCGTCGCCTCCTGCAAGGCCATCCCTATCCCCCAGACGATGCCGCCGAGTTCCTGGCTGTGGGAAGTTTTCGGGTTGATGATTCTGCCGGTGGCCGTCGCCTCAATGACGCGCGTGACGCGGACCTGCCCGAGGTCGGGATCGACTTTGACTTCCACGAACTGTGCGCCGTGCGCGCCCGTGGCGTAATTCTCACTCGCCGGCGATGGTCTGGATTCGTGGATGTCAACAAGCTCGATCAGATTGTTGCGCCGCATCAACTCGGAAACATTTACCGATTGCGACCGCTCGGTTTTGAGTTGCAGCCGCCCGTCGAGTAGCTCGATGTCTTCGATTTTCGCCGTCTTAAAAGGCGAAGCCGCATCTTTATTCGCCAGGTCCACCAGTTTCCGCCGGATGTTTCCTGCCGATTCATAAATCGCCGTGCTGATGCTCGCCGCGGTCATCGAGCCTCCCTGCACGGGGCCGCGCGGGAATGTCGTGTCGCCGAGTTCGGCCTTTATCTTTTCGGGGGGCACCCCGAGGTATTCTGCGGCGATGATAGTCATCACCGTGTAAGTTCCCGGGCCGATGTCCGACGTGGCGCTCGCGACGTGCGCGGAGCCGTCGGCTCGCAAAGTGATTTTCACCGCCGCCGGCTGCTGCCCCACGTGCCAAACTCCGGTCGCCATTCCCCAGCCGACAAGCCACCTCCCGTCCCTCATGGAACGCGGCTCCATCCTGCGCGATTTCCAGCCAAACTTTTCCGCGCCCAAACGGTAGCACTCCCGGAGCGCCTTGCTCGAGAACGGCTTTCCGCTGTCCGGGTGAACTTCGGCGTAGTTGATGAGCCTGAGTTCGAGCGGGTCGATCTTCAGGGCGTAAGCCAGCTCGTCCATCACGCATTCGAGCGCGAACATGCCCGAAACCCCTCCGGGGGCACGCATCGCCGCGGGAGTCGATAAGTCGGTTTTAACGATTCTCTGCTGCTGATCCGCATTCGGGCAGGCATAAGTAGTGCGGGGAAAATTCGTAGTGTTATCCACCCAGTTTTCAAAGGTCGACGTGTTGTTCACCGACTCATGAATGAGCGCGGTGAGCTTCCCCGACGCCTCGGCCCCGAGCGAAATCTTCTGCCAGGTATACGGGCGATACCCGTGCCCCGTAAACATCTGCTGCCTGGTGTAGACCACTTTCACGGGACGCTTGATGACCCTCGCCGCCATCGCCGTCAGCGCCGGGTAATAATTCGGCCTGAGGCTTGACCCGAACGCCCCGCCGACGAAAGGCGAGATGACCTGCACGTTTTCTTCCGGCACGTTGAAGCTCGTCGCTAGATGCGTCCGGACGGTAAAGATGCCTTGCGTTTTATCGAAGATCGTCAGCCGATCGTTTTCCCAGAAGGCAATCGCACCGTGCGGCTCCATCGGGTTGTGGTGTTCGACGGGGATCGTGTACTCGGCTTCGACTTTGACGGGCGCGGATTGAAAAGCCTGCCCGGGATTCCCGCGAGGTTTCCCAATGCGCCGCGGGACGATGGCACGCTCGAAATCCGGAACGAACGCCTTGTCCAATACGGCCCCCGTGTCGGTCACCGGCTTTTCTTCCTTGTATGTCGCTTTGACGAGGCGCGCCGCATACCGCGCCTGCTCGAACGTCTCGGCCAGCACCAGCGCGATTGGCTGCATGTTGAAGAAGATCTGATTCGATTGCAGCGCGCGAAAAGATTTATCACGCTCGAACGAGAGGGTATCCGGCTTTAGTTCCGAGGAAGCTGGAGTCGCGGGCTTCGGGTAGTTCTCGTGAGTGAGGACCTGAATCACTCCCGGCGCGCGACTCGCCGCCGCCGTGGCGATTGATGTGATCGTGCCTTTTGCGATGCTGCTCGTCGCGATAAAACCGTAAGCGAGGTTGGGGACCTGGAACTCCGCGGCGTACTTGGCCCGGCCCGTCACCTTCGCCACGCCGTCCACGCGGCTCATCTCTTTCCCGATGTACCTTGCCATAGTCCCCCCTTAGACCAGACGGGCCGCGCGCAGCAACGCTCGCACCACCGCGCGCTCCCCCAGCTCGACCTTGTAGGCGTTGTGCGCCAGCGGCTTCGCGCCCGCGAGCGCCGCCGCGCCCGCCCGCCGGAAGCTCTCCTCCGACGCGGACTTGCCGACCAGCGCGGCCTCCGCCTCCCGGCTCCGCCACGGCTTGTGCGCCACGCCCCCCAGCACGACGCGCGCCTGCCTGATCGTCCCGCCGTCGAGTTCGAGCGCGGCGGCCACCGCGACGAGCGCGAAGGCGTACGAGGCGCGGTCTCTCACCTTGAGGTAGTAGGAGTTCTTCGCGAAGCTCGACTTCGGCAGCTCGACGGCCGTGATGAGTTCGCCGCGCGCGAGGTTGTTATCCTCCTCCGGCGTGTCGCCCGGCAGGCGGTGGAACTCGCCCACGGGAATCGTGCGCTCTCTCCCGTTCGTGCCCCTCACCCGCACGACGGCGTCGAGCGCGTAGAGCGCGTTGGCCATGTCGCCCGGGTAGGTCGCCACGCACTTCTCGCTCCAGCCGAAGATGGCGTGGATGCGGTTCAACCCTTCGAGCGCGCCGCAGCCCGTGCCCGGCTCGCGCTTGTTGCACGGCATCGCCGTGTCGTAGAAGTACTGGCACCGCGTCCGCTGCATCAGGTTCCCGCCGTTGGTGGCCATGTTGCGCAACTGCCCCGAGGCTCCCGCGACGATGGCCTGCGTGAGCAGCGGGTAGTTCTTGCGTATCAGCGGGTGGTTGGCCGTCTCAGAGTTCTTCGCCAGCGCGCCGATGGAGACGCCGCCGCCCGCCGACTTGATCTCGGCGAGCTTGAGGCGCGTCAGGTCAATAAGCTCATTCGGGCGCTCCACGTCCTCCTTCATCAGGTCGAGGATGTTGGTCCCGCCCGCGAGGAACTTCGCATTCGGGTTCGCCGCCACCGCCTGCGCGGCCGCGCCCGCGTCGCTCGCGCGCGTGTACTTAAACGGTCTCATCGGCTTCCCACTCCTTTCTAACCCGCGCCAGTTCCCCCTCTTCGACGAAGCGCCAGGTCCGCGCCGACTCGCGCCCCGTGTGGACTTCCCGGATGGCCGCGACGATGCCGGGGTAGGCGCCGCAGCGGCAGATGTTGCCGCTCATGCGCTCGCGTATCTCGTCGTCGGTGAGTCGCGTGGCCGAGGCGGTCACGTCCTCGGTGACGTGGCTCACGTCGCCGCGGCGCGCCTCGGCGAGCATCCCGACGGCCGAGCAGATTTGGCCCGGAGTGCAGTAGCCGCACTGGAAGCCGTCGTACTTGATGAAGGCCGCCTGGACGGGGTGCAACTCGTCGCCCTTCGCCGACTTCGCCGAGGCTACCCGCGAGCGTCTGCCCCAGGAAGGTGCGCCGCGTCTGCCCGACATCGGTCAGCGTCGGCATCTCCTTCAGCAGGGCTTCCTCGTCGTCCGACAGTTCGGGCCCTGATGTTTCGTCTAGTTCATCTTTCATCAACGTAATCCCCTGTTGTCCTGGGACTGACTCTGCCTGCCGGACGCGACATCGAATAGCGCCGCGCCCCGGGCGGTCTCTGTAGGCGGTTGGCTAACTATGCGGCGGTTTCTTTATGTTTACCCCTTCCTCTGAGGGGCTCCAGCATGAACAATTTTTTGCGCCGCTCGGGAGTGCCGCCGATGAACTGTTTCACCATCGGAGTGTCGATCACCCCGGAACGGACGGCGCTAATACCGGATGCGGCGGGATCGGGTCGATTCGCACATGCGAGTCGTAGGGACGGACTTGTAGGGGCAATGATAAGTATAAGTCTGCTTACCCTTCGCGCGATTGCCCATTCGTGTACGTTTCTTGCCCGTTCCTCCGAGACTTTTCAGAAATCGCCCCCGCGCCTGTGCTCACCGGGATCTGAAGCGCGGTACCGTACGAAGCAATCACGTCGCACGCATCTCATCCGCGCTTTAGAGCAACATCGCAACAGGTCGAGCAAGAGCGCGAACGACAGCCGCGCCGCCGCGGAGTAGATTGGCCCCACGGTTTAACTGAGAGGGATGAATACGAAGATGCGGAAGCGCGAACCGTTGAGAGGCAGTCTGGAAGGAACGGATAACTTCTAAGTAAATAATGTCATACGAGAACGAGTCCACACCGCGCGCATCGGGCGCGAACAGCCGCCGAAACTTCCTTAAAGGTTCGGCGGGCGTCGCGGCGGGGCTGCTTCTGAGCCAAGTCGCAGGTTACGCGCAAACGTCACCAACCGGCCAATCAACGTCAAGCCAATCAGCACCCGGCGGGTTCACGGGAAGTGCTATGTCGGACATCGGCCGCCGGCGGCTCGGCTCGCTGGAAGTCTCGGCAATCGGGCTCGGCTGCATGAACCTCGCCTGGGGCGCCGGCCCGCCGATCGACAGGCAGGAGGCGATCCGTTTGATCCGCGCGGCCTACGACCGCGGCGTCACGTTCTTCGATTCGGCCGAGGTCTATGGCCCGTTCACGAGCGAGGAGATCGTCGGCGAGGCGCTCGCGCCGGTCCGCGGCCGGGTGGTCATCGCGAGCAAGTTCGGGTTCGACATCGCGCCGTCGGGTCAGGTCCGGGGTATGGACAGTCGCCCGGAGCACATCAGGGCGGTCGCCGAGGCGTCGCTGAAGCGTCTAAAGACCGACCGCATCGACCTGTTCTACCAGCACCGCGTTGACCGGCAGGTTCCCATCGAGGACGTGGCAGGGGCCGTGAAGCAGTTGATCCAGGAGGGGAAGGTTAAGCACTTCGGGCTGGTCGAAGTCGGCGCCGCGACTATCCGCCGCGCCCACGCCGTCCAGCCGATCACGGCCATCCAGAGCGAGTACTCATTCTGGTCGCGCGACCCCGAGCTGGAGGCGCTGCCGGTGTGCGAAGAGCTCGGGATCGGCTTCGTGCCGTGGGGGCCGCTCGGGAAAGGCTATCTGACGGGCACCATCACCCCGCAGACGACGTTCGGCGCCGGTGACCTGAGAAACACGCTGCCTCGGATCACCCCGGAGGCCCGCCGCGCGAACTGGCCCGTGGTCGAACTGCTCCAGCGCGTGGGCGGACGCTATCAGGCGACGCCCGGCCAGGTCGCACTCGCGTGGCTGATGGCCCGCAAGCCGTTCGTCGTGCCCATCCCCGGGACGACCAAGGTGACTCACATGCAGCAGAATGTGGACGCCGTTCACGTCCCGCTGACCGCCGCGGACATGAAAGAACTCGATGATGGTTTCGCTAAAATCCGGGTGCAGGGCGCGCGGTCGAGCGAAGCGGTCTTGTCGCAGAGCGACGACGGTGCCAAGCTGGGCACGAACTCGAAGGGTGGGCACGGTATCTCGCCCCTGCCTCGGAATCCGACGCGGTAGAGGTGTGAGGTCGAAAAAATCTGAAGGAGCTAACTTGTCGAGTAGAAGGAGACGTAGAAGATGAAGAAGATTCTGATGCTGGTCGGTGATTTCGTCGAGGACTACGAGGTGATGGTGCCCTTCCAGGCCCTACAGGTCGCGGGCCACGAAGTCCACGCCGCCTGTCCCGAGAAGCGGGCGGGCGAGAAGGTGCGCACGGCCGTGCACGACTTCGAGGGGGATCAGACCTACACGGAGAAGCGCGGCCACGACTTCACCCTCAACGCCACGTTCGCAGAGGTCAGGGCCGAGGACTACGACGCACTGGTCATCCCCGGCGGGCGCGCGCCCGAGTACCTGCGCCTCAACGCTCGCCTGCTCGACGTGGTGAGACACTTCGCCGAGGCGGAGAAACCGATCGCGGCCATCTGCCACGGCGCGCAGATACTGACGGCGGCCGATGTCGTCCGTGGGAAGAGGGTGTCCGCCTACCCGGCGGTCGGCCCGGAGGTCACGATTGCGGGGGGTGAGTTCGTGAGCGTCGGTTTGGAGGAGGCGGTGACGGACGGCAACCTCGTGACGGGCCCGGCGTGGACGGCGCACGTCGAATGGCTGCGACAGTTCCTCGCCGTCCTGGGAGCCGTGCGGGAAGAGGCTGTCACGGCTAAAGCCTGAGGAGCCGCTGAACACACGTCGAGTGTGTGAGAGATTCGACACGCCGGCCTCCCGGCATCAACGGGCGAAGGGATGGGGCTTAACGCTGCCGGCGGTAGTCGCTCGGGGAGAGTCCGGTCTCCCTGCGGAAGAGCTGCGAGAAGTGGCCGGGGTTGGCGTAGCCGACTTCGAGGGAGACATCAACCACGCTCATCTTCGTCTCGCGCAGCAGGCGCCGCGCCTCGTTCATCCGCAGATTGATTTGATAGCGCGAAGGCGAGACGCCCACGGCCGCCTTGAACAGGCGCTGGAAGTGAAACTTACTCAACCCCGCTTGCGCCGCTAACTGGGCGAGGTCGAAGTCTTCGGCGACGTGTTCGCCTATCCAGTCCGTTATCTGCCTGAGCTTGAAGCCGGGGAGTGAGGGGCTGTCGCTGCGCGCCTCCTCGTCAGTTTCGCCGTAGTTTCGTGCGAGGTGGACGGCGATGAGCTGGGCGATGCCTTCCACGAAAAGGGGGCTCGCCTGTGGACGCGCCAACTCGTCGCGCAACTGCTCCATCAGCGAATCCAGAGCAACGTCGGTGAACGCCGAACCGTCCCGCAGCCGTGCGTGGACCGCGTCAGCACCGAAGACCTCTTCCAGGGCGCGCTGGAGCAGCGGCAGCTCGACGAAGACCGCCATGGACTCGAACGGCTCAGGGGTCACGGCCTTCCAGCGGCACTCGTAGGGGGCGCCTCCAGACGTGAGAAAGAAAGACCCCTTCCTGATCCGGTGCGTGATCCAGGGCTGTTCGTTCTCCCTCTCCTGGAAATCGACCTCGCCCGAAATCGTCCACGCGAGGAACGGCTCGCTGACGGAGGGAAGGTATAACGTATCGGCGACGGGCGGCAGGGCGACGATCCAGGCTTTGATGTCCCGCCACGCTTCGCCCTGACCGACGACCAGGCATTTACCGCCCACGTAACGCTCGAAGGCTTCGGCGGATGTTGTCTCGGGAATCGACATTTAACGACGAAGACGTAAAAAAAGCGCGACCAGATGTTCAGCCGCCGCACCGCGGCCTTAGCGGTTCAGTCGTTCCGACGCTACTAACGAGGGCACATTATAAACCGGGCGACGCTCAAATACTGAGGCGCTCCGGCAAGTCGCCGGGACGGTCGAAAGAAGTAGGGCGGGTGCACGGGTGAGTCGTGCGACGAGGCGTGGGCGATGCCGGCAGAGCCGGAAGGAGCCTGTGCTATTACAGAATTGCCGCTCCAGGACCCTCTCGTGAATTACCTTCTTCTCGCAACGAAGTCGCAACCAAGCGGGAGGCCCCGGCGGTTACTATCCGTCTCACCTAACGGGCGTTCCTTCTGAGAACGAGTGAAACTTTGGGGCAGGCCACGCGAGTGGCCATAGGCGTCGGGGGTGGGGGCCCCCGACGCCTTTTCTTTATCCGGTGGACGGAAATATCACCTACCGAAGTCCTCACGCCGAGTCAGGCGGCGTCTCTGCGATCAGCTCCGGTCTAGTGCCTGCCCTGCCAACGGTGCCCGGCGCCAGCGCGACGGACTCGTCCGGCGTCGCCGCGCACCTGAGGTTGGCGAGTGTGATCCTGGCGTCAGTCATGCGGCCTCCGGCCTGAGCGCGCGGATGTTCAGGCGGCAGTAGTCGAGCGAGTACGGCGGGTCGTCTGCGGCCGCCTGCTCTGTGAGTTCTTCGACGAAACGACGCCGTAGACCTCCTTCGGGCAGGCGCTCCAGGTGTGTGCGCATGTTGACGGCGGTGAGGAACTCGCGGAACACGTCCGCGCCCGGGAGGACGGTCGGGGCCGGCTCCAGAGTCGTCTCCGCTCCTGTGAAGCCCGCCGCGCGCAGCCTCTCCGCGGTCGTCTCGGCGTCGGCGAAGACCTTCGTGGCCTTCCAGCCGGAGAAGTGTTTGGCGTAAGGGGCGGCGGCCGTCAGCACAGAGGCGCGGCGCATCAGCCGCGCGATGTTGGTCGCGCCGCCGCACCGCGCGACGAGCCAGCCGCCCGGCCTCAGGCTGTCGTGAAGGCCGCGGAACAGGCGCGGGTGGTCAGGCACCCAGTGGAAGGCGGCCGTGCTGAAGACGCCGCCGAACGAGCCGTCGAAGGGGAGCGCGGCGAGGGCGGCGAGGGCGAACTCCACACGCCCGTCGAAGCGCGGCGAGAGGTGCGCGCGCGCCTCTTCCAGCATGTTCTGGGAGAGGCCCCTTTCGGGGATTTGATTCTTGCCGCAGGAAAAGCCCGCAAATCGCGGGCTTTTCCTATTAGACGTTGTCTTTACAATTTAATCGGTGGTGCAGTGATGGCGCCTCATAAAGCATTTTCTCTATGCATGTAGCGTAATTACCACCCTGCCGGGCTTATTTGTGGGGCCGTGTCGTCCGACCTGACGCGCCGTCGCGCCGACCACGCGCGGAAGCGCCGCCAAGCGAGCGCGAGGCCCGTCCAGACGAGCAGCGCCGCCGCCGGCCGACGCGAGCGCGGCGACTGTCTGCCCGAAGACGCCGGCCACCTCGCCGGTGTGCGCGAACCGCAGCAGCGAGCGGAGCCGCCGCCCCGGCGTCTGGCTCGAGAACGGCTCCCAGCGCACGACCTCGCCCGTCCTGCCTGTCCAGCGTCAGTTGCGCGCGCTTCTGTGGCTGGCCGCCGTCGCCGCGGTCGAGCGTAAACGTCACGGTCGGGTCGTTGGGCGTGGGAAGTCGCAGGCTGATGCTTCGCCAGTCACCCGACTGCTGCTCCGCGCGGGCCAACAGTTGTTCGACGTTGCCCTCCACAGGCTGGCGGCGGTGCCTGCATCGCCGCGGCCCGCCGCGCCTCCGCGCCCCGGCCCGCCGTTCCCGCCGGGCTGGCCGGGTGCGCCGCCGCGCGGCGCGGGCGGCGTTTCGCCCATCACGCGGTAGACGAGGTTGCCCGCCCACGTGTAAGAGATGACGACTGCCGGACAGCACGACGACGAAGAGCGGCAGCGCCGACCAGAAGCCGGTCACGTTGTGCCAGTTGAAGTCGCGCGCCTTCCCGCCGAGCCCGCGCCTGAACCATGTCACGCTCCTGAAGGTCTTGCGCGTCCACGTGCGCGGCCACCAGAGGTAGAAGCCGCTGACGACGAGGAACAGAAAGGCGAGGTTGCACGCGCCCGTGACGGCGCGCCCGACCGTGCGGCCCGCGCCCTCCCCGCGCGCCGAGCCAGCGATGCCAGTCCGTGACGACGTGGAAGAATGCCCGCGACGCCCGCGACCCTTCGCCGAACACTTCGCCCGTGTAAGGGTTGACGAAGACGATGCCCTCGCGCCCGAAGCCGACCTCGGCCGGCGCGGACGGGTCGGCGCGCACGGTGAAGGCGGAAGGCGAGCCGGGACGCGCCTCGCGCACGCGGGCGAGCAGAGCCTCGACGGGCAGGCGGGCCGCGCCCGAGCGGGCGGCGCGACGTGGTAGCCGCGCGTGTCGGCCCAGGCCGTGACCTGCCGCTCGTAGGCCAGCAGCACGCCCGTCACGGACATGACGAGGACGACCACGCCGGCGAAGACGCCCGCCACGAGATGACACCAGAAGATGACTTTTCGAAAAAGCTTCATGGCTGAACGCCTCCGGAAAGATTTTATTGAAGAGGAATCTCTGCCGCGCGTGCGTCGCGCGGGGCGCGCCTCACACGTCCGCCCAGCGGCGCAGCAGGTTGTGGTAGACGCTGGTGAGCTGCACGGCCGAAGCGTGGTCGGGCATGTCCTGAACGAGACGCTGGATGGCCGTGTCGAGGTCGAAGAGGAGCGCGCGCTCGCCGTCGTCGCGCACCATGCTCTGCACCCAGAAGAAGGAGGCGAGCCGCGCGCCGCGCGTCACCGGGTTGACGCGGTGCAGGCTGCTCGCCGGGTAGAGAATCGATGTCCCCGGCCGGGCAGCTTCACGCTGTGCACCCCGTAGGTGTCCTCGACCAGCAGCTCGCCGCCGTCATACTCCTCGGGCGGCGCGAGGAAGAGCGTGGCGGAGAGGTCCGTGCGGACGCGGTGCGGCGTGCCCGTCACCTGCCGGATGGCGTTGTCAACGTGGTTGCCGAACGACTGCCCGCCCTCGTAGCGGTTGAAGAGCGGCGGGAAGACCTTCGACGGCAGCGCCGCCGCCATGAACAGCGGGTTGCGTTCGAGCGCGGCGAGAATCATGTCGCCCAGCTCCCGCGCCGCCGGGTGGCCCTCGGGCACCTGCACGTTGTCCTTCGCGCGCGCGGACTGGTGGCCGGCGGTGACGCGCCCGTCAACCCACTCGGCCTTCTCCAGCACGCGCCGGCAATGCGCGACCTGCTCGGCGGTCAGCACCTCGGGGATGTGTAAAAGCATCTTCGACCCGCCCGGCCCTCTTCAGAAATTGAAGCTCGTGCTGAGCGTGCGCCGTGCGCGCCGCGCCGGGGACGAGGTGCCCGCCGCCGAGGCGGTCGAAGTAATACTCGTCGGTCAGGTTGTTGATGTTGAGCCGCAGGTCGACGTGGCGCCGACGAGCGGGTAGGAGGCCATCAGGTCGAGCAGCCAGTAGCCTTCGACCTGACCGCGTGTTGATGTTGTTGCCGAAGCGTCGGCCGACGAAGCGCGCGCCGCCGCCCAGTTCCAGCTTCCAGGGCGTGTTGTAGGTCGTCCAGAGGCTGAAGGAGTTGCGCGGCGTGTTGAGGATCTCCTTGCCCACCTCGGGATGCCGTTGACCAGCGCGGTGTTCGACTTGACGATCTCGCTGTCGAGGAAGGTGTAGCCGGCGAAGATTTGCCAGCCGCGCACGACGCGCCCCGACGCGCTCAACTCGACGCCGTCCACGCGCTGGCGGCCGTTGAGCACCTGCGGCGGCTCGCCCGGCAGGCCCGGCGTGCGCGCGTTGGTCTTCTCGACGCGGAAGACCGCGCCCGTCAGGAGAATGCGGCTCTTGAACAACTCCCACTTGCTGCCCGCCTCGAACGTGTAGGTCTTCTCGGGGTCGATGGCGGTGTTGGCCGTCCCGTACGAGAGCCCTTCGAGCGAGGGACTGAGCGACGTGCCGTAGGCGGCGTAGATGCTTCCCTCCTCGTCAGGCTTGAAGACCGCGCCCGCGCGGAAGCTGAACATGCGGTCGATGCGCGCCACGGCCGCGCCCGGCGTGAACGCGCCCGTCGTCGCGTTGGTCGCCCCGACGGCGACGCCGTCGGCGTCGAAGCGATCCCAACGCAGCCCGCCGTTGAACTCCCACTTCTTGCCGAAGCGCGCCGTGTCGAAGGCGTAGAGCGCCTGCGAGTTGGCCGTGATGTCGCCGACGAAGGGGTTGAGCGTGATCGCGCCCGTGTAGACATCTTCCGTGTTCGGGTTGAGCAGCGTGGTCTGCGAGTTCGGCGCGGTGCGCAGCCCGGCGGACGTTGCGCTCGCGCGTGAGGGCGAGCCCGGTGACGAGCGTGTGCTCGACTTCGCCGGTCTTGAAGGCTGCGCGAAAGTCGGTCTGGTTGTCCCAGATGTCGTCCTCGGTGAGCCACGAGCGCATCTCGCGGTTGATGACGGTCGAGTCGTTGGAGGCGAAGCGCGGCGGCGTCGCCATCGAGTCGCGCGTCGAGCGGCCGTAGCGGAACTGGTTGCTGAGCCGCAGGTTGTCGTTGAACTCGCGGTCGAGCCTGAAGGTGGCGAGGTCGGAGCGCAGCTTCTCGCGGTCGCGGTCGCGGAAGCCGTAGAAGGTGTTGCGCGGGACGGGCGCCGGCTGGTCGCGGTACTCGCGCAGCGCGTTGTTGGTCGCCGTCACCCAGGGGATGCCGTAGTCCGAAATGTTGTCCTGCTGAAGGTGGAAGTAGCTGAGCGTGACGCGCGTCCGCGCGTCGAGGCCGAAGGCCAGCGAAGGCGCCACGCCCCAGCGCTCCTCCTCCACCACGTCGCGCCCGGCCACGCCCGAATCGTGCGCCAGCAGGTTGAGGCGGAAGGCCGTCCGCTCGCCTAAGCCCAGCCGCCCGAGCGGAGCGTTCAGGTCGGCGGTGCCGCGCTTCATCCCGGCGTTGCCGAGGACGAGCGTGCCGCCGTAAGAGGGCGTCGGCCCCGGCGCCTTGCTCGTCAGGTTGATCGTGCCGCCCGCCGAGCCGCGCCCCGTGTAGGCCGAGCCCGGCCCCTTGACCACCTCGACCTGTTCGAGGTTGAAGGGGTCGCGCGACTGCGGCCCGAGGTCGCGCACGCCGTCCACGAAGATGTCGTTGCGCGCGCTGAAGCCGCGCAGCGTCAGGTTGTCGCCGGCGGGCGCGCCGCCCTCGCCGGCCGTCATCGTCAGCCCCGGCACGTTGCGCAGCACGTCGCGCAGGGTCGTCGCGCCCTGCTTCACGATCACGTCTTTCGGGATGATGGTGATCGTCTGCGGGATGTCGCGCAGGGGCTCGGTGTACTTGGGCGAGGAGAGCGGGGACGTGCGGCCGACCACCTCGACCGACTCGGGCGCGGCCTGTATCTCCAGCGTCAGGGTGTCGGAGGCTGTGCGGCGGTATGCGACGCCCGTGCCGTTGAGGATTTGCGCGAGCGCCTGCTCGGGCGTGTACGCGCCGGAGACGCCCGGCGAAGAGATGCCGCGCATCTTCTCATCGGTAATTATCACCCGCTGGCCGGTGAGACGCTGAAAGGCGTTCAGGGCTTCTTCCAGAGTCCCCGCAGGTATGTCGAAACGTAGAACCTGTGCCTTGTCCTGAGCCTGCGTGGAGACTACCGCCGCCCCCGTGCGGGGCGCGTAGCCGATGGCGACGGCCCGGCTGTTCCCGACCGTGAAGGCCACCAGCGCTCCCATCGCCCCGAGTTTCAGCACCCAACACCGCGACCGACGCTTACGCTTCTCCCTGCTCTTCTGCGCGTGCATACACATTCTCCTCCCCTCAACTTCCGCAAGACATCCAGCCGGCCCCGAGCCGTGCGTTTCTTACCTGACGCGTGAGCCGCGGACACACGAATCGCCTTGCATCGAATCTGCCGCCGGACCCAGAGCTTCGATGGAACGGGTCGGCGTTGCGCCTCCGCGTCGCGGCGGCGACCGCCGGAGGTCGTGGGGCAGATAATTGAGTGTTAATCGGAAGGGGTGCTAGGATAGAAACAGCACGCCATCCGTGGGCTCTGCAAGGGCGAAGCGAATCGGTCGTGCGCCGAGGCTCCCGGCGTTACCGCGCCGGGAGCCTCACTCTTTTTTGCCGTTAGCGCACAGGCTTGAAATTGAATATCGTTTTCAACAAGCGCGCACTATATCACAAAGTCTGCGGATGTCAAACAAGTAGGCGGTCAGGCGGTGCGTCGGGAATTATTTAAGAGCGGAGAAAGTTACCATCCGCTTGTCCTCAGGCAGCGAGCCCGCACAGAGTCTCGACAAACTTCGCCCGCCCCCGCGCAACACCACTTGAACGGAGACTTAATCTGCTTCAAGAGTGTGATTCCCGGAGAGTGATGTCCGAACTGGCGAGGGATTATTGCTCGAAGCGATTGCTGCAATAGAGTCCTAAATCAAGTGCTTTGCTTCTTTAGAGCCTTTGTTGATAGTTCCGTTCGTTGGTGGTATTGTGTCGTCGATAGTTAATGCGCAGTCTGCTTACGAAGGAGCCGCGGTCACTCTTCGATGCTCCCGTGCTCCTGTAATTAGCCGCATCAATCCTACTACCCATACCGCCAAGGCTGACATTGTAAAGTAACTGTAACCGCGTCTTGACGCTGTCAAGCCACCCGTACCCGAGCCACCACCATCAGCTCTTCGCTTCAGGTCTTGTCATCGGCCGCCCCGAAACGCGGCGCCTGCGGCTCAGGTGGCTGGTAACTGATTCAACCATCCTTCGGAACGTCTCGGGCCGCATCCCGCAGTAGCGCTTGAACCCGGCGGGCAGTAAGTCTTCAACTTGTTCGTAGCTCATCAGTGTGCATTCCGGTCGAGCTACTTGTCGTATCGGTTCACCGACTTATGCAAGAGGTCTGATCTAAGCGCGTGGGCTTGGTGCTGAGAGCCATGCGCTAATGATCGGGATTTCCACCCTTTTGCGTAAGTCCTAAGACACATCCTTCGAGGCAACATCAGACCTCTTGCATAAGTCAGGCTCGGTAAACCGAGCGCCCCTGAACACACTGCCTTCTGCATTCAGTCGAGCTGATAAAGAGGTCTTATTTGCAGGCTCCAAACCAGAAATTCAGGAGGGACAATGAAAACCAACGCTCGCAAGATCGAGTCCAATTCGCCGAAAAGACGTTCATGGCGCAAGTTAACCGGAGCCGTGACGGTGATTACCCTTCTCGTCGGTGTTGCCGCTGCTATCTCGAAGCAGAGCGGGCAAGCCCAGAAGGCGCAGCCGCAGAAGGCGCAGCCGCAAAAGGCCCAGCCTCAGAAGGCGCAGATTGCAGAAAGGAAGACTGAGATAGCTAAACAGGGTAGCAGAAACTACGTGACCTCCAACGCGGCCGGCCAGACTGTCGTACTCGACATACCGACAGGCCAGACACGACCGCTGTCGTCTGAGGAATCGCGGAGGCTGGCTGAAGGCATCAGGCAGTTGGTGAGTCAGTCGAGCGAGGGCCTCGTCGAGGTGCGCCACGCGAACGGCGGAGTCTCGATGGACCTGCAAGGACGTTTTCAAAACGTGATGCTCGCCAAGAAGGAGGCCGACGGGTCGGTTTCGCATTCGTGCGTTAACGACCTCGAAGCCGCGGCAGATTTCTTCGAGATTGACCCCGCCCTTTTAGGTATTACTGCGCCGGTTTCAAAGAGCCAGTCCAGCTCCTCCAAACTACCCATCCGCTAGGCGCGAGAACGGAGAATTAAGGTGACTGCTAAAATATTACGCCCCCTTCTGCTCTCTCTGTTCTTCGTGGCCGTCATGCTCGGCGCTTCCCGCTCGGCCTTCGCGACCGCCACGATTGTCATCTTGAATAACGACGCCGCAGGCGTCGGCTTTAATGACACGACCGCCACCGCGCCCGTCGGCGGCAACCCCGGCACCACCCTCGGCCAGCAAAGGCTCAACGCCTTTCAGGCCGCGGCGGACAAGTGGGGCGCGACCATCGACAGCCCCATCACCATCACCATCCGCGCGCAGTGGGCCGCGCAGTCCTGCACGGCCACCGGGGCCGTCTTAGGCTCCGCAGGCGCAATCGGCATCTTCCGAGACTTCCCCGGTTTCCCCTTCGGCAGTACGTGGTACAACGAATCCCTCGGCAGTAAGCTCTTCGGCGCAGACCTCAACACGACGCAGCCCGAGATCAACGCGACCTTCAACATCAACCTCGGCCAGCCGGGCTGTCTGACGGGAACGTTCTTCTACCTGGGTCTGGATAACAACCACGGCACCAACATCGACCTCGTGACCGTGCTCGAACACGAGTTCGCGCACGGCCTCGGGTTCCAGACCTTCAGCAACGCCCAGACGGGCGCTTTTAACACCGGCTTCCCCGCCATCTACGACCGCTTCCTGATGGACAACTCCAACGGCAAGAGTTGGCTCCAGATGACGAACGCAGAGCGCGCGGCCTCCTCCATCAACACGCACAAGCTGGCGTGGAACGGCCCGCAGGTTCAGGCCGACGTGCCGACCGTGCTCTCGCTCGGCGAGCCCGGCCTGACGATTAATTCGCCCGCCGGGATAGCCGGGAGTTACGACCCCGGCAGCGTCGCGTACGACCCCGACCCGCCCGTCGGTGGCGTCACGGGCAACCTGAAGCTCGCGAACGACGGCACGGCCCCCGTCGAGGACGGCTGCGAGGCGTTCCCCGCCGGCTTCTTCACCGGGCAGATAGCCGTCATCGACCGCGGCACGTGCAGCATTAAGTCAAAGACGCTCAACGCGCAGAACGCGGGCGCGATTGCCGTCATCATCGTCAACAACGCGGCGGGCAGCCCCGCGCCCGACCTCGGCGACGACCCGTCCATCGTGACCCCGATCACGATCTCGACCATCTCGGTGACGCAGGCGGACGGCAACACCATCAAGGCCCAGCTCGGCACCGGCGTCAACGCGACCATCTTCACCGACCCGAACACGCGCGCGGGCGCCGACCAGTTCGGCAAGGCGCTGCTCTACACGCCCAACCCGTTCAACTCGGGCTCTTCGGTCTCGCACTGGGCCACCACCGCGACGCCGAACCTGTTGATGGAGCCCAACATCAGCGCCGACCTGACGCACGAGGTCACGACGCCGCAAGACCTGACCTTCTCGCAACTGCGCGACATCGGCTGGGTGGCGTCGGCCATCCCGACCGCCATCGCGAAGACGGGCGGCGACAACCAGAACACGGCGCTCAACCAATCATTCTCGACGCCGCCGCAGGTGACCGTGAGCCCCGCCATCGCGGGCATCACCGTGACTTGGACGACCAACAACGGCGGCAGCGGCGCGGGCGCGATCTTCCCGAGCACGAGCGGCCGTCAGGCCGTCTCGGTCACGAACGCTTCGGGCGTGGCGACCGCGCCGACGCTCACGGCCAACGGAACGTCCGGCCAACTCTCTCTTGTACGCGACCGCTCCGGGCGCGGGCACGACGACCTTCACGCTGTTGGTTGACCCCGCGCCGGTCGCCGGCCCCGCGTGCGTGAACGACACGACGCAGACCGAATTCGCCGCGGGCACGACGAACAACACGGACGTGAACGCGAGCCCCGGCAACGTGGTTCTGCTCAACCCCGCGACCGCCGACCAGACGCAGACCGTCGCCTCGACCAGCGGCACGGGCTTCAACACGACGCAGTGGCTCGGCCAGACCTTCGTGCCGGGCGTGACGGGTCAGCTCGCCAGGATTGACATGGCCCTGTTCTGCGCGTCCTGCTCGGGCACCGACCAGCCCATCACGGTCGAAGTCAGAACCACGACGGGCAGCCCCGCGCTCCCGACGAGCACGGTGCTCGCGACGACGACTCTTGCGGGCTTTAACAGTGGCACGTCCAGCACCTTCAGCGCGATCTTCGCGACGCCGGCGACGCTGACCGCGGGCACGACCTACGCCTACACGCTGCGGCTCGTGACGAACAGGACGGGGACGTACGCCGCGGTCTTCGGCAACGCCCCGACCGACTACGCGAACGGCAACCGCGTCGTCACGACCAACAGCGGCGGGACGTGGACTGTGCCGACATCCACCGGCACGGCCCGCGACCTCGTCTTCACCACCTACATGCAGACGGGCAACGCCCCCTCGGGCGACTACGTCTCCTCCGTGAAGGACTCGAACCCGCCGGCCGCGGGGACGACCCAGTGGGGCACGCTCTCCTGGAACGCGACGGTGCCCGCCAACACGACCCTGCAATTTCAGGCGGCGGCCAGCAACAGCTTCGGCGGGCCGTTCAACTTCGTCGGGCCTGACGGCACGGCCGGAACGTTCTTTACGAACGGGGCTTCGCTCTCGCAGTTCAACGGCTTCCGTTACCTGAAGTACAAGGCGTTCTTTACCACAACCAACAGCGCCGCGACGGCCACGTTGAGTGACGTGACTGTCTGCTACAACAACCCGGCACCCACGACGACCGCGCTCACCTCCGACATCAACCCGTCGCTGCTCGGGCAGAGCGTGACGTTCACCGCCACCGTCACCGCGGCGTCCGGCACCCCGACCGGCACCGTCAACTTCAAGGAGGGCGTGACGACCCTCGGCTCGGGCACGCTCAACGGCTCGGGCGTGGCCACCTTCTCGACCAGCTCGCTCACGGCCGGCTCGCACGTCATCACGGCCGAGTACGCGGGCGCCGCCAACTTCAGCGGCAGCACTTCCGACCCGCTGACGCAGCAGGTCAACGCCGCCACCCTCTCCATCGACAACGTCACGACGGCTGAAGGCAACGCCGGGACGACCACCTTCACCTTCACCGTCGCCAGGACGGGCTCGACCGCTCTGAGCGCGTCGGTGGCCTACGCGACGGCCGACGGCACGGCGACGCTGGCCGACGACGACTACGAGTCGGCGAGCGGCACGCTCAATTTCGCGCCGGGCGAGACGGCGCAGCAGGTCAACGTCACGGTCAACGGCGACACGACGCCGGAGACGGACGAGACCTTCACGGTCAACCTGAGCGGCGCGACCAACGCGGTCATCTCGCAGGGGACGGGGACGGGCACGATCTCGAACAACGACGAGTCGGTCGCGGCGGGCCAGCTCATCATCTCCGAGTTCCGCCTGCGCGGGCCGGGCGCTTCGGCGCCGGAGGCTCTGCTTTCGAGGCCGGCCGCCGCCGCCCCGTGCGGCAGCTCGAACGCGACCGTCGCAGTTGGCAAGCGGAAGGGGCCGCGCTCATACGTCCTGAAGAGTGTGCCGGCGCTCGCCGCGGACCTGAGTCCGGAGGCCAACGACGAGTTCATCGAGCTGTACAACAACACGGACGCGCCGCTCTTCGTGGCGACGACGGACGGGTCGAAGGGGTGGGCCGTGGCCGCCTCGGACGGGCTGGTGCGCTTCATCATCCCGACGGGGACGGTCATCCCGCCGCGGGCGCACTTCCTGAGCCCGAACCTGCTGGGCTACAGCCTGGGGAGCATCGCGGCGGGCGACTTCGTCATCCGGGGCGACGACTCGACCTGCTACGGGTACGAGGTGGACATCCCGGACAACGCGGGCATCGCCCTCTTCCGCACGTCGAGCGCGGCGAACTTCACGCTCGACACGCGGCTCGATGCGGTCGGCTCCACGTCCGAGTCGAACACGCTCTACCGGGAGGGCGCGGGCTACAGTGCGCTCTCGCCGGCCACCACCGCGCAGAACCTCGAATCCAGCTTCCACCGCTCGATGTGCGCCTTCGTTAGCGGCGTGGGCTGCACGGCCGGCGGTAACCCGAAGGACTCGGGCAACAACGCGGTTGACTTCCTCTTCACCGACACCTTCGGCACGGTCACGGAGGCCGGCCAGCGGCTCGGTGCCCCGGGCCCCGAGAACCTGACCTCGCCCATCCGGCGCGACGCGTCAGGAATGGGGGCGGCGCTGCTCGACGGCACGCAGTCCGCCTCGGCGGCCCCGAACCGTGCGCGCAGCTTTACGGCGGTGACGAACGGGACGTTCGGGACGCTGACCATCCGGCGGCGTGTGGTCAACAACACGGGCGGGAACGTGACGCAACTGCGGTTCCGCATCATCGAACTGACCACCTTCCCGAGCCCGGGCGGCGGTCAGGCCGACCTGCGGGCGCTTAGCTCGGCGGACGAGGTGAGCGTCGGCCCCGTGAACGACGCGACGACCTGCACGGCCGCGGGCGCGGGCGCGCCCCCGTGCACCATCGCGGTCAAGGGGGCGACGATGGTGCAGCCGCCCAGCCAGCTCAACGGCGGCGGCATCAACTCGACGCTGACGGTCACGCTCGGGTCGCCGCTGGCCAACGGGGCTTCGCTGCCGGTCAACTTCCAGTTGGGGATCATGACGACCGGCACCTACCGCTTCTACATCATCGTGGAGGCGCTGCCATAGCGCAGGCGCGCCACACGGGCGCGCAAGCGGCTTGGAAAAAGAGAGGGGCGCGGAGTTACATCCGCGCCCCTCTCTGACCATGTCCATGTTGACGACGGCCCTGATGCGCTTCCGCTCGGCCGCGGAGAGCGAGTCAACATACTGCCTGCTGCCGTAGAGCCCCTGCTCCTCGCCGCCGAAGAGGATGAAGCGCAGGTCGTGGACGCCCGCGTGGTCTTTCAGCACGCGCGCGACATCGAGCAGCCCGGCCGCGCCGCTGCCGTTGTCGTCCGCGCCGGGCGCCGCATCCGCGCCTTCGTTGTTGACCGAGTCGAGGTGCGCCGTGACGACGACCACGCCGCGCGGCCCCGCGCCGCGCGGCGATGACGTTCAGGCTCTTGCCGCTGCCGACCTTTATCTTCTGACGGCGCGTGGCGTAGCCCAACGCGGCTAGTCTCTTCTCCGCCCACTCGGCCGCCCGTGCGAAGTGCGCGCCGGTCGAGAGGCGCGTCGGGAAGGAGGTGAGGAATGTGAGGGACGCCTCCAGGCTGGGGCGAGAAAGGTTGGCGACGAGGGCATTGACCCATGCGTCGGAGGGTGCGCGCTCGGCCGACGCCTGCCGCACGTCGAAGACGACCTCGCCGCCCTTGAGCGGGCGCACGGTGAAGCAGCACGAGTCCTCTTCCGCGAGCCGCCGCGCGCGGCCGTCGCGCCCCGCCCGCCGGCGTTCGATGTGTACGTGACGAACCTCATGAGTCTCACCCGGACTTTCTGCCGCCCGCTCGGCGGCCGGCGTTCAGAGGCCGTTTGAACGGCGGTCGCGAAAGGCGCCGGCCGACTCAAGCGCCGCGAGCAGCGAGGGCGGGATGCCGGGGCGCGCCGTCGTCTTCCGCCCCTCGTCGTGCGGCGCGGGCTGCGGGTTCAGGCTCAGCCGCACGAGGACGGGGCGGTGGTCGCTGATCTTGTCCGTGTAGCCGGAGACGGTCTTGTCCTTCGCCACGATGAAGAAGTCTCCCGACCCGTACTGCTTGGCGAGGTTGGCGGAGAGGAAGACGTGGTCGATGAGCGACTTCGGGCCTTTGACGTAGGAGAAGGAGCCGCCCTGCTCGTCCTCGGCGCTGAGCGGAGTCATGCCGCCGGCGATCATCGAGGCGAAGTCCTCGCTGGCGAGCGTGGCGTTGTAGTCGCCGCCGATGATCCAGTCGGCGTCCTCGCCGTAGTCGTTGATCATCTTGTTGACGGCGGCGGCGAGAATCTGCGCGGCCATCCGCCGCCGCTTCCAGCCCTCGCCCATTGCCTTGAGGTGGAGCGGGACGAGGAAGAAGTCGAGCGGCGGCTTGTGCGCGCCGCGGTCGGCGCGGAAGCTGAACAGTCCCGGGTAGCGCGGGAAGACCGGCCCCTCGACCGCTTCGAGGCCGAGGCCGTCGAAGTCGTTGCTGTGGACGTGGAAGTAGGCTTTGAGTTCGTCCGGCCACTCGCGGTGCTCGCCCTTGATGGTCTTCGTGTTCCACATGACCGTCGTCGTCTGTTTCTGCCCGGAGGCGTCGGGCTCCGAGAACTTCGTCTCGAAGTTGATCCCGTAGTTCTCGCGCAGGTAGTCGGCGAGCGCGACGGTCGCCTCGGGCGAAGTCTCCTCGAAGGCCCACACGTCGAGGTTCATCGAGACGACGACTTCGGCCACGGCCGCCATCTTCTCCTTGTAGTGGAGGTTGAACCACTCGATGTTCCAGAAGCCCACGTCGATGTCGTCGTCCTCGCCCTTGTAGGTCTTGACGACCACCTCGTTGCCGTCGGCGTTCGAGGAGACCTCGCGCCCGAGGCCGCCGAAGAAGCCCAACATCTCGTCCGTGCCGCCGATGAGCGGCAGCACCATGTCCACGAACGGCCGCTGCGCGGGCTGCTCGACGCGCAGCCTCTCCAGGAAGGCCGCGATGGCGGAGAACTTGATGCCCTCGTTGATGAACTGGCTGTCGTTGCCGCCCGCGCCCGGCGCGTCGTTCGGGGCGCTCGCGTGGTGGAGCGCGACCGCCTTCCACTGGTTGTTAAAGGCCGGCGAGCCGGAGCTGCCCGGCATGGTGTCGGACGTGTAGTGGACGACCGTGTCGCGCTGGCTGACGACGAGGTTGTCCTGGATCGTCACCTGCTTCGGGTCGCCGTTGGGGTGCTGGATGATGTTGGTGAACTCGCCGTCCAGCACCTTGAAGAACTTCCGGTCCACGGGGACGAAGCCGAACTGCTTGCCGGGCTCGCCGTCCACCCAGACGAAGGTGAAGTCGAGGCCGCCGGGCGTCGGGCTGGTGATGAAGAGGCGCTGCGGGTTGACGCGGAACGAGCGCGTCTGCTGCGCCTTCCCGCCCTCGTCGTTCTGGAAGTTGAAGATGCAACGCGCCCTGCCGGCCGTGTCGTTGCTGTTGAGGACGTGATGGTTGGTCAGCAGGACGTTCGGCGAGATGAGGAACCCCGTGCCCGCCCACGAGCCCGGCCGCCCCTTGTAATCGACGCCCGAGGTTTCGATCTTGCAGACGGCCGTGGCGCGGCGCGCGCCGACTTCGAGGAACCACGCCGGCAGCAGGTTGGACTTGCCGAGGACGAGTTCCTCGATGGTGCCGGTGCGGCGCGCGCTGGCGATCTCGCCGCCGGTGACCACGCCGGCCTCGCGCAACTCTGCGGCGCGACGCATCAGCCCGACCTGCTTCGGGCTCTCCAGCGCCGAGGTCTCGTTGAAGAAAGATTCGGGGGCGCCGTCGCGCGCCGGGTCGTTGATAAAGCTGACTTCGGAGGAGAGATTTTTGTTAGACATGGCGACTTCCTTCCCTGGGCTAAGAATATGAACGGGCGGGGAGACCCCGCGCGGGACGCGTCCCGCGCTCAGACGGCCGTGTTCCCGCAGATAGGCTATTGCCGTGCCGCGCCCCGGCCGCGACGGCGCGGTGTCGAAGTTGTAGAGCGCGCTTGAGGTTTCGCTTAAGAATCGGCGGCCATCGGCGGCCGCGACATATCAGTTCTGACACGCTCGACTATCAAAACTGATATGCGGCCCCGGCGGGATTTCATAAAGTCAGGGCGCGCGGTTCGCGCCGCGCGCCCTGATTACTACGAACCATATCCTCTGAATTTGCGTCAGCGCATTGCAGGCCGACTCCGATTTCGGCGGGGACAGACTGCGGGCTCCTTCGCGGGTTAGTCAGTTCCGCGCGAGTCTTGTTCGACGCGCGATTCGGTCGGGCCGACGTTCTCTCCCGTGAAGAAAATCTGCCTCGCGCGCGGGCGCGAAGTGATAGTATGTGCAGCCGCCCGCGCGGACGATGCGAGGGGGCGGCTCCACATCAATTTTTCTCAAACCGGTTTTGAAAATGAAAGGAGTTAAGATGCGAACAGCGAGAGGTGGGCTGGCAATCTCCCTGGGGGTTCTGGTCTTCGTCGCACTGGCGTGCAACTTCAGCGCCTCGACCGCCAACATCAGCGACCTGAAACTCGGCAAGGACTCGGCCGCGGCCCAGCAGACGAGCAGCTTCGCGCCGGCCGACACGATCTACGCGGTCGCGACCATTTCCAACGCCCCGGGCGCGGTCAAGGTCACGGGTCGCCTCGCCATCGAGGACGTGGAGGGCGAGGACAAAGGCCCCATCCCCGGGTTGGAGAAGACGCTCGACCTGCCCGGCAGCGGCACGGCGACCTACACCTTCACGCCGCCCGCCGGCGGCTTCCCCAAGGGGAAGTATAAGGTCGAAGTCCTCATGCTCAACGAGGCCGGCGAGCAGAAGGATCAGAAGTCGGCCAGCTTCACCGTCAACTGATTCCCGTTTCTTAAAGACCCTGACTCTCGCCCCGGCGGCGCGGGGAAATTAACCACAGAGACAGAGAGACACGGCTTGAACTCTTCTTCATCTTGAGAAGAGTTCAAGCCGTGTCTCTCTGTCTCCGCGGTTAGACCTACTTCTTCGCGGGCGCGGTCTCGGCGAGAATCTGCCGGAGGGCGGCCTCGCGCGTGACCTTGCCGTCGAGGTACGCCTGCCAGTGCGTTTCGAGCGACGGCCGCAAGCCGCGGAAGGGGCCTTCGTACATGCCGTGGATGTAGGGCCGGTAGTCGCTCACGCCGCGCCGTGCGAGCGCGCGTCGCGTCAGCTCGCCCGACGTGTAGAAGAGTATCGCGTGCCAGAGGTTCGCCGACGGCCTCAGGCCCGTCTCGGCCGCGAGCCGTTTGAGGTCGGAGCCGATGGCGCCGGTGTCGGAGTCCACGATGGCGTGCGAGGGCTCGGCATCAGCGATTCCAGCGCCGCGAAGCCCTGCGTGCCCTCGTCCGTGCTGGAGATGACGGCGTGCGCCGAGTCGCCCTCGCCGACCGTGTACGCGCCGAACTGCCACGCGAACGTGGTGACATCGACGAGGATGTTCTTCGGGAACGGCACGGCGTAAGCCTTCGCGTGCGCCTCGGCCAACTCCTCCGCGGCCGAAGCGAGCAGGGGCTCGGCGACGGCGAAGGCCGAACGACGTGTGCGGTTCATAAGACCCCCTTCAAAGCCTCAAGAGACCCCTGACATCGTCTGCCGTCGGGTGTCGGCGCGGACACGGCCTCCCCTCCGTCAGACAAACACGGTCGGGCGGAGATATTTATGGCGCATGCTCCGCCCGACGCAAGGGTCGGCCTTACGGCGCCGCACACTCGCGCCCCTGCGCGCTAAGCTGTTCTGGATGGCGTGAGGCGTATCGGTACGAGGGCCCGCGGGCCGGCGCTCGCAAGTGTCAGGGCTGCTCCCTCTGAATCTTCTCCCACTCCCCCGCCCTGTTCAGGATGTTGACGGCGACGACCTTCCCGCCGTCGCCACGGACAAATTTGATGCGGGCCTCGGGGACTATCTCAAGCCCGAACTCGTCCCCGCCGACGGGCGTCATCTTCAGGCGCGGCCCGCCCTGCCGCTGTAGGAAGAGCGTGCCGCCTTCGGCGGAGATGGTGCGCTCGCCGTACCGGCCGGGGAAGTCCTTCAAGTCCTGCGCGGCGACGGCGGCGGGCGCCGACTCTTTCGGCAGTTCGGACCGCTTCAGACGGACGCTCTTGTTCTTCTGGTCGAAGGTGAGGCTGAACTCGCGGAGCAGTCTGGAGCCGATGTTGCCCCCGTCGCCGAGCGCGGGGTAGACGACCGTCGGCTCCGCGAACTCGAAACGCCCGAGGCGGATCGAGTCCTTCAGACGCACCTCCCTGATCTCGACATCGCTGGTGACCGTCCGCGCGCGGCCGACCACGACGGGCGCGGAGGCCGGCGTCAGTCTCTCGACGAGCGCGGTCGGCAGCACGAACCCGCCGATTGTGTTGCCCGTGTCCACGTCCGCCTTGATCCTGTTGCCGCCGACGCCTAGCTCCACGACGGGGATGCCGCGCGGGCTCTCGAAGCTCAGCACGTCGGCGCCGTCGGCGCGCGGCAGCTCGCCGCGCTCCAAACGGACGCGCTTCGCGGGGAAGTCCAGCGTCAGCAGGTAGTCCTCGAAGAGGCCGAAGCCGAGGATGCCGTCCACCTTCGGCAAGTTGGGCGAGGTGTTGTAGTTGCGCGAAGCGGCCCGCACCTTCTTGAACTCCGCGCCGCCGAACGCGACCGTCTCCAGCTCGACCAGGTCGAGGCTCCTCACGTTACTTCCGGAGCCGTCGCCCGCCTGCACCTGCCCCACGGTCTTCAGCTTCAACCTTTCGACGAGCGAAGTATCGACGCGCGCCTGCCCCGACCCGCCGGTGTCGATGGCGAACAGGAACGGCCCCTGCCCGTTGACCATGACCTCGACCGCGGGCATCGGCCCGCGAAAGAGCATCGGCACCTCGACGGCCGGGCTCTTCGCCCCGCCGGTCTGAGCCGACACCTCTTGCGCATGAGCGACGAGTAGCGACAACGCCAACAACACTGATGCCTTCAGAGCGCGCATGTTCACCCGACCCCCTCCGTCCAAGCATCCGGCCAAGCCATATAATTCAGCCCGCGGCGGGGTAAAGTTCCACATTCGCACGCAACCAAAAGACAGGCACGAAAGCCACACTCTCTTCACAACTCATTGCGGGTCGGCGAGTTCGCCGTAGAAAGCGTACTCGGCCTTGCTGCCGCTGATTTGCAGACGCCAGTGCTTAAAGTCTCCGGCGTCCTGGCAGCCGTTGCCGCGCCCCTGTAGCACGAGGAGGTATTTCGTCGGGCCGACCATCCCGGCCCGGAAGAAGCCCGTGCCCGACACACGCCCCTCGAAACGCCACTCCTTATAGAGTAAAGGCCCGCCGCCGGCGCTCGTCTGCCCGTCGTGGATGTCGGCCGTGTAGCTCGTCATCCGCGCGGGCAGAGGCAGGCTGAGCGTGCCCGTCTTATTCCCTTCGCGGAACGCGAGCCTCCACGTGTTGCCGACGAGCGACCCGCCGAGCGCGTAACTCCCCGCGGGGCTTGCCAGACCCTTAGCCATCTCCTCAAGGTCGGCCTCGGTCTGGTACAGGTGCGCCGTCTGCCCGAACCGTATCTGCCGCACGATGCTCAGCTCGTACTCGCTCGGCCTGCCCGAGTTGACGTAATAGGTGCCCTCGTGGGAGCAGCACGCGCACGCCCACGCGCGGGCGGGCAGCAGGAGCAGTCCCGTTACCAACGCGAGCGAGAACAGAGAAAGCCTCCGAACTCTCATCCTCATCCGTCACACTCCTTTTGCGGCTTCGTCACCAGTTACGGGATTTCGGTAATCGCCCCTCGGCCTCGACATCACTCATTCCTGATGTCCCTGTGCTGTCGTGTCATGAGGAGGGAGGATGCGGTGCGCTTCGAGGTGGAATTGCGCGACCGTTTTCGGCTCGGCGGAGTGGCAGGTGATGGGGTTGCGGAAGTCGGAGGTGCGGCGGACGACGTGGGCCTCGTGGACACGCCCGCCGGCCTCCTCCTCGAAACGGACGCGCCACGCGTCGGCGCCCTCGGCGTGTGCGGAGAGGAAGCGCAGGTCTTCGACGCCGCCCACGCCCGCCTCCTCGCGCACGAAGGCTTCGGCGGCCTGGACGTGTTGCGAGTAGCAGGCGCGGCCGCGCAACTCTTCGGAGAGGACTCGGCCCGAGCGGTAGGCGTCCACGACGCGGCGGCCGGCCTCGGGCGTGGCGTGCGCGTAGAAGAGTCCGTGCGGGAAACAGACGAGGTTGCCGGCGAAGCGGTCGCCGCCGACGTGCGAGGACTGCCAGACCGTGTCGCCCGCCTCCTCGCTCAACGCGTTGTAGAGCGGCACGCCGAACTTCGCGCAGCACTTGTCGCGCCGGCCGTGCGTGCAGACGAGGAAGAGCGGGCGGTCGCAGACCTCGCCGCCCTGTAGGTCGCGCCCCGACGCTAAGAGCGCGAGGTCGTACTTGAGCGCGTCGAAATATTTCTCAAGGCGCAGCCGCACGACGAAGGGCGAGCGCTCGCGGCAGCGCACGACGAAGAGGTTCATGCGCGCGTCGCGGCGGCCGCGGTCGGTCTTGATGAGGAGGAGGCGCGAGTGGCGTATGCGCGCCAACGCGTCGTTGAAGAACTGCTTCACCTCCGGGGGGAGCGCGCTCTCCTCGAAGGCGTGCCGGCCCCAGCCGTGCGGGTATTCGAGCAGGAGCCACACGGCGCCCGTCGAGGCCGTGCCCGCGCTCCGCTCGCCCGCGCGCCGCGAAAGCTCCGAGCAGAAGAAGCGCGACTGCCCCTCGACCGACTGCGTCACGCGTCCCCTCGCCCTTCGACGCCGAAGGCGACGAACCCCTGATGCGCCAACTCGACCAGGAAGGCGCGCACGGTCTCCGCCGCGACGCGGCCGCGCGCGGCCTCGCACAGCTCCGCGACCGTAGAGGCGCGGCGCTCGGCGAGCGCGCGCAGGACGGGCAGCGCCTCTTCGGCGAAGCGCCAGCGCTGCCCCATCGAGTCGAACTCGACGACCCCGCCCGCGGCCTCCAACCTGAACGGGCGCGGCGCGAGCAGGCGGACGAGCGTCGAGTCTTCGGGCGGCGCGGCGCCGGGCGTGGCGACCCACGGCAGGGTCACGCGCGCGCGCGGCTCGGCCCGCGCGTCTAGCTCTTCGTAGAAACGTTCGACCGCCGAGTCGTCCCAAGCGGCGCGCAACTCCTCGCGCAAACGCGCGTTGTGCGCGGCGCGCTCGGCCACGGACGCGAGGCGCGGAAGGTCCTGCCGGAAGGTCTCGCTCGCGCGCAAGCGTTCGGAGAGCCAGCGCAGGAAGTCGAGCCCCGTGCGGTTGTGGACGCCGACCGTCAGGTGCAGCGTCGGCTCGGCCAGGGGCTCCGCGACGTGCCACCACCCGCGCGGGATGTAGAGCAGGTCGCCGTCTTCGAGCGTCCCCTGCCAAAGGGGTTCGTGCCCGGGCTTCTGCGCCTTCTCGATGTCGTTGACGAGGGGGTAGGGTCGCGTCTGCCCGTAGACGCTCCAGCGCTTGCGGCCCGCGACCTGTAGGATGAAAACGTCGTGGTCGTCCCAGTGCAGGTCAAAGCCGCGCGAGGTCTGCCAGCCGGCGTAGAGGTTGACCTGCACGCGCTCGCGGAAGAACAGCTCAAGGCCCTTCGCCAGATCCTCGACCGGCTCGGACAGCTCGTCCACCGCGTCGAGCACGAGCGTCGCGCCGCTGCGCAGCTCGCGCGCGAGCCCGGCGGACTTCAGACGCGGGACAATCGTCCTCTGCCGCCCGCCCTCCACGCGGCGCATGTAGGAGGAGAGGGGCACGGGCTTGCCGTCGCGCACGAGCCGCAGGCGCGGGAAGTCGAGCCGCTGGCGGCTGACGATCTCGCCCAGCCGCGACCAGGGCATCATGTGCGCGAAGCGGCCGGCGCGCCCGCGGACGTGCAAGAAGTTAACGCCCCAGGAGGAGTCGAGGAACTCCCCCGGGGCGCAGGGCTCTAAGATGCCGGCCAGCGTCTCTGCGCCGGAGCCCTCAGTTCGTCGTCCGACAGCACTCATTTAGTATCCGTGCCGTCGGCGTCCGGGGCACCATCCACGTTGGTCTCCCCGATGCCGAGCGGGTTCATCTGCGCGTCGGTGCTGTCGCTGTCGGCGGCGATGCCGCCCGCGTCGGACCCGTCGGCGTCCGACTCGTCCGAGGCGTCGGAGTCGCCGCCGAGCAGCGAGTCGCCGCCGTCGGCGTCGCCGCTCTTCGTGTCCGAGCCGTCCGCGTCCGAGGCGTCGCTGCTGTCGTCGTCGCCGCCGAGCACGCCGCTGTCGCTGCCGTCAGCGTCGGACGCGTCGTCGCCGAGGAGTCCGCCCTTGTCGCTGTCCGAGTCGTCGCCGGCCAGCTTGTAGTTGTTCGCCCCCTGCAACGGATCGACCGACAGTAAGAGGCCCGAAGAAGACTCTTCCCGCTGCTCGCCCGCGTCGGGCTGCACGTTGTCTGCCATGCCCTTCCTCCTTCCGAATTGTAAAAGCGATTGGCCGCCAGCTTAGTACGTGCGGGCGTGTGTGGACAAGCCGCGGCGGGGGAAAACGGAGGGGGCGGGACAGAAGTCAGCCGACGGCGTGGTGGGCGGCGGCCTTGCGCGCGGAGATTTCGCCGACGAGGCCCGCGATGCGCTCGACGGTGAAGGGCTTGGGGACGATCCAATCGGCCTGCGCCTCGGACTGCTCCTCGGGCGTGACGGTGTCGCCCCAGCCGGTGATGACGGCGAGCGCCACGCGCTCGTCGCGCTCGCGCACGGCGCGCGCGACCTCCCAGCCGCTCATCCCGGGCAGGCCCACGTCGGTGAAGACCGCGTCGTAATCGGCCGAGTCGAAGAGGCGCAGCGCCTCGCGCCCCTCGCCCGCGAGCGAGACCTCGCAGCCCTCGCGCTCAAGGATGTCGGCCAGCAGTTCGCGCACGTAGTCCTCGTCGTCCACGACGAGGATGCGCAAGCTCCCGTCGGCGCGCGACGGCAGCAGCGGCCCCGAGTCGTTGATGCGCTGCGTGTCCGACTCGCCGACGACGGGGAAGGTCATGCGGAAGGTCGTGCCCTTCCCCACCTCGGACTCGACCTCGACGCGCCCCTCGTGGCGGCGGATGATGCCGTACGAGACCGAGAGGCCGAGCCCCATGCCGGCCTTCCCCTTCGTCGTGAAGAACGGGTCGAAGATGCGCGAGCGCACGTCCTCGCCCATCCCCGTCCCCGTGTCGGCCACGGTGAGCACCACGTCGTCGGTCGCCTCCTGCGTGGAGAGCGTAAGCGTGCCGCCGTCGGGCATCGCGTCCACGGCGTTGAAGACCATGTTGACGAGGACCTCGCGCAGCTCGCCCGCGTCGCCCATGATGACGGCGTTCGAGCCGATCTGGCGGACGAGCTTGATGTGCACGTTGGTGGCCTCGGCGTGGTCCTTCCAGCGCGGCCGCGTGATCTCGGCGACTTCGAGCATCAGTTGGTCCACGTCGATGCGGACGAAGTCCTGGTCGCGGCGCTGGCGCGCGAAGTCCTGGATGCGCTTGACCGTCTTGGCGCCGTCCTCGGCCGTCTGGATGATGATGCGCAGGCCGCGCCGCACGTCCTTCATGTCGTTGGCGTCGAGCATGAGCTGTGCGCGCGCGAGGATGCCCGTCAGCGTGTTGTTGAAGTTGTGCGCCACGCCCGAGGCGAGTTCCCCGAGCGCCGAGAGCTTCTCCATCTGCGCGTAGTGCTCGCGCATGCGCTCGCGCTCGGCCTGCTCGGCCTGCGAGGCGGACGCCTCGACGCTCTTCAGATAGGTGCGGTAGGTCAGATAGATGATGACGATGATCGGCGCGGTCAGCAGGACGTAGTAGTAGCTCGACTGGACGGCGACGCGAGAGA
Organism: uncultured Acidobacteriota bacterium; assembly: GCA_963726735.1. Lineage (GTDB taxonomy): Bacteria > Acidobacteriota > Blastocatellia > Pyrinomonadales > Pyrinomonadaceae > QHXN01. Next base: position 1,606,309 of record CAVSDM010000007.1, on the reverse strand, counting down.
TGAGGCCCGCGGCCGACGCCCCCGCGAGGTGCGTGATCGACGACCAGAGGTAGTAGCGGCTCCAAATCTGCGCCACGCCCTGCCCCCGCCTGAAGGCCGTGTAGACCGCGGCGAGCCAGGAGTTCGTCAGGTACTGCACGACCGCCATGATGCAGATGGCGGAGAGGAACTTCCCGAGGTTCCCGCTCCGCGGCAGGTCCTCGGGCGGCCCGAAGATGAGACCCATCACCGTCGCCGTGAGGAAGGTCGAGGTCAACATCTGCGCGCTGTTGAAGACGATCTCCTTCAGCCGGATGTTGAAACGGAATGAGGAGTACGCGCTCTCGACGGAGGCCAGCACCGTCGCCGGCCCGCCGCCGTAGAGCAGCATCGTCAGGAAGATGAAGGTGTCCGAGACGGTGATGTGCCCGCCGCCCGAGTGCGGAATCTGTATCTCGACCCGCGGGCTCAGAAAGATGGTGACCGCCGCCAGCAGGAAGAAATTCAGGTCGAGCTTCGCGAAGGACATCGTCGCCAGGCAGAGCCCGAGCAGGACCGCGGCGAGCGCGATGACAGAGCGGACGTAATACTCTAGCCACTGCTTGGTGTCCATCTATTTTTGGCGAAGCACTCCGAGGGGGCAAGGGCCTGCGCGGTGAGGCACACCGGCGTTGCGTACAAGTTTAGTGGCTGTCATTGTCGCAGTCAAAGTGGCGTAACGCGTGCGAGCATCAGAGGAAGCCCGCGCCGCGCCCACGGTCTCGCCGCGTGTAAGAGCCCTCGAAGCTTGCGGGGCGGCGGTCGCGTCTGAAATGTTCAGACGCGACCGCCGCCCCGCTCAAACTCGTTACGCACCCGGAACGGCGCGGGTCAGTTGGCCGGCGTGAGTGTGACCAATGTGATGGAGCCCGTGGTGGAGCTATCATTAAAGGTCGCGCCGCTCAGCAGGAGGTTCTGGCCGCTGAGGACGCCGTTGGTGATCGTGATGTTGTCGCCCGTCAGTATGCCGCCGACGGCCGTCCCGCTGGCGGTGCCGGTCACGCCGGACAGGGTCGGGGTCGAGCCCGGGCTGCCGCTGCCCACGAGGACGCCGTGGAGGCCAGGGCCGCCGCTGCCCACGAGGACGCCGTAGGGGGCCGGGCCGCCGCTGCCCACGAGGACGCCGTACCGGCAGGGGCCGTTGCCGCCGCTGCCGACAAGGACGCCGTTCGACCCGGGGCCGACGACCGTGGCGTCGCTGAGTGCTACGGTGTCGGCGATTACGGCCTGGTCAATGATGCTGCCGTTAACGTTGACATTTTGCACGGTAAGGCCGTTCAGGATGACGCCGTCCTGAATGTTCACCGTATCGCTGGTGACCGGTTCGCCCTGCTCCTGAGCTACGCAGGGGCTGCGCTCCTGCGCGTGAGCGCTGGTAAGGAGTCTGTAGCCGCGCAGGTCACTAACAAGAATGCCGAGCGCGAGTGAGAGTGACATGAGCAAGGATGTCACCGGGGAGATATAAGCTTTTTTCACGTTGTCCTCCGTAAACTTGATCGAGAAGTGGAGACTTAACTCCATGATCGCCTGCGTCGAGTCGCGGACGTGCCTGTCTTCTACTTCTTTATATGCAGCTGTATGCTTAGAGGTTAAAGATAGACAGGTGACCGCGGCCTCAGACACTTAGAATGAAGCTCTAGTCCGGATGCAGCTTAACCGAAGCCGAGCGCGCTGTCAACCCCTTTGTTTTCAAGTAGTTAATAAACCATGTTAAAATATTGCAAATTCTTTGGCATGATGTCACTTTGTTATGTCAATGTCCTTTAATTTCTGGGGAAATAGTGTAAGACTGCGTTTTACATGGGTCCGACAGGGGTGGGGACAAAAATCAGGGACGGCGCGGCTTTTATGCTAGGCTTATGCGACATGAGGGTGCGTGAGGAGAGGACGGCCGTCGGCGAGACCGGACTACATAACGTCTGGGTCTGGAGGCTCATCGCGGGGCGTCTGCTGGTGGCGGGGCTCCTTTTCGGCGTCAGCGTGCTCTGGACGAGCGGGCTGGCGCCGGGCGCGCAGGAGGCGCGCAGGCTCGGGAGCGCGCTGCCCTTCGCCTTCGTGGTCCTGGGGTCGTCGGCCGCCTACGCGCTGGCGCTGCGGTTTACGCGCATCCCTCTGCGGGCGCAGGCCGGGGCGCAGTTCGCGCTCGACGCGCTGCTCGTGACGTGGCTCGTCTGGGTGACGGGCAACCTCTACTCGCCCTACACGGCGCTCTACATCGTGGTCATCTCGGCGGCGAGCATCTTCCTGGGCGCGCGCGGGGCGCTTAGTGACGGCGGTCGGGTGCGCGACGCTCTACACGGCGACGATGCTCGGGCTGACGCGCCGGTTGGTTCGGCGGCGGGTCGCGGTCTGACGGCGGCGTCGCTGGCGGAGGTCGCACAGGCCACGGGGCTGAACGTCGTCGCCTTCCTCGTCGTCGGGCTGCTGGCGGCGCGGCTCGCCGTGCGGCAGACGCTCTCCGAGGTGCAGATGCGCGAGGCGACGCACGCGCTCGTCTCCCTGCGCGCGCTGCACGAGCGCATCGTCGAGTCGATACGCTCGGGGGTGATTACGACCGACCTGGAGCGGCGCGTCTACACGGTGAACCGCGCGGCCGAGGAGATGACGGGCTACGCGGCCGCCGACCTGCGCGGGCAGGACGTGTCGATCCTGTTCGGCGACATGGCGAGCCGCATCGACGAGTCTCTGCGCTCGGCGGCCGAGGGGCACACGAGCCCGCGCTACGAGTCCGAGTGCCTGACGCCCGAGGGCTTCCTCATCAAGCTCGGCTACAACATCTCGCCGCTCTCTTCCGAAGGCGGGCGAGACGACGGGGCTCGTCATCACCTTCCAGGATTTGACCGACATCCGCTCGATGGAGGAGACCTCGCGGCGGCAGGAGCGTCTGTCGGCCGTGGGCCGCGTCGCCGCCGGCATCGCGCACGAGATACGGAACCCTCTGGCGGCGATGCGCGGCTCGATACAGGTCTGCGCTCGGAGCTGGAGGCCGACGCGCCGCAGCGCGAGCTGATGGACATCGTCCTGAGCGAGTCCGACCGCCTCAACCGCATCATCACGGACTTCCTGACCTACGCGCGCCCGCGCAAGTTCTCGCTCGCCGAGACCGACCTGCGCGAGCCCCTGCGCGAGACCTTCGCGCTCCTGCGCCACAGCCCGGAGTTGCTCGACGGGCACCGGCTCGAAGAGGACTTGCCCGACGAGCCCGCTGCTGGCGTTGGCCGACGTGGAGGGCGTCCGGCAGGTCTTCTGGAACCTCACGCGCAACGCCCTGAAGGCGATGCCCGACGGCGGGACGCTGCGCGCCGAGATGCGGCGCACGGCGCCGGGCAGCGTCCGCATCACCTTCACCGACACGGGGCGCGGCATGACGCCCGCGCAGGTCGAGCGACTCTTCGAGCCCTTCTCCTCCTCGACGACCGGCGGGACGGGCCTCGGCCTCTCCATCGTCTACCAGATAATCCGCGACCACGGTGGTACAATCAACGTCCGCAGCCGCGAGGGGCACGGGACGACCATCACGATAGAACTGCCTGCCAAACAGAGCTAGGTTCTAGATGAGAGACTATGGCGAACCTTCTGATCGTTGACGACGAGCCGGGGATGCGGCAGCTTCTGTCGCACGTCTTCGGGCGCGCGGGGCACGCGGTGCGCGCGGCGGAGAACGGCGACGAAGGCGCTGGAGCTGCTGCGCCAGGCGCCGGCCGACCTGATCGTCTCGGACGTGAAGATGCCGGACATGAACGGCATCGAGCTGCTGCGCCGCCTGCGCGAGTTCCTGCCCGACGCGGCCGTCGTGATGATGACCGCCTTCGCCACCGTCGAGACCGCGCGCGAGGCTTTCAAGCTCGGCGCCGACGACTTCATCCAGAAGCCCTTCGACGTGGACGAGCTGAAGCTCATCGTCGAGAAGGCGCTCGAACGCTTCCGCCTCCTCCAGGAGAACCGCGCCTTCCGCGCGCGCAGCGCGAGCGCGGCCGCCTCGACCAGATCATCGGCCACTCGCAGAAGATGCAGGCCGTCTACCAGATGATCGAGACCGTGGCGCAGGTGCAGTCCACCATCCTCATCACCGGCGAGTCGGGCACGGGCAAGGAGATGGTCGCGCGCGCCATCCACAACCTGAGCCCGCGCGTCGACAAGCCCTTCATGCCGATCAACTGCGGCGCCTTCACCGAGACGCTGCTCGAATCCGAACTCTTCGGCTACACGCGCGGCGCCTTCACCGGCGCGACCGCCAACCGCAAGGGGCTCTTCGAGGCCGCGGACAAGGGCACCATCTTCCTCGACGAGATCGGCGAGATGTCGCCCACGATGCAGGTCAAGCTCCTGCGCGTCCTTCAGGAGCGCAAGGTCCGCCCCGTCGGCGCGCACGAGGAGACGAGCGTGGACACGCGCGTCATCGCGGCCACGAACCGCGACCTCGCGGCGATGGTCAAGCAGGGCAGCTTCCGCGAAGACCTCTTCTACCGCGTCTCGGTCATCCCCATCGAGCTGCCCCCGCTGCGCGAGCGGCGCGAAGACATCCCCGAGCTCGTCGATCACTTCGTCGAGAAGTTCTGCCGGCAGACGGGGCGGAGCTTCCGCGTCTCGGAGCGCGCGAAGGAGTTGCTCGAAGCCTACGCCTGGCACGGCAACGTCCGCGAGCTTGAGCACACCATCGAGCGCGCCGTCGCGCTCGAACGCACCGACACCATCCAGCCCGAGTCGCTCCCGCAGTCGGTGACCAACTACAACCCGGCGACGGTCACCCCCTCGGAGTCGGGCCTGCCCGAGGAGGGCCTGAACCTCGTCGCGCACCTCGAACACCTTGAGAAGACATACCTCCTCGAAGCCCTGCGCCGCACGGGCGGCAACCAGACGCGCGCGGCCGAAATCCTCCACCTCTCCGTGCGCTCGCTTCGCCACCTCCTCGACAAGCACGGCATCCGCAGCATGACCGCCCAACTCCGCTCCGACGCCGCCGGCCGCGGCGCCGCCGAGGGCTGAACCGGTCGTCATTTCTGGAACAGGCCGCGCGGTTTTTCTGGAATTCCTCACAACTCTTTCCTACTTACACGGCTGTCAATTTACGGCAGCGGGCGGCTGACGATTTTTGTTACCCGCCCGCGCTGCGTCACTGTCGGCGGGGGTGTGAGGGGGCGGGTAAGTTGCAAATTTCCATGCGAAATGCGGGCAAAACCTTTGAAAGCGCAGCGGAGACGGTTGTGGCACGAGCCTTGTTTTAGGCACCGGCGTCCGAAGTCGCCCGAACGGCGCGTAACCCTGAGACGATGGCCGACGGCGCGAGAACAAATCTTCACTCAGAACAACTTTCTCCTAAGGAGCACCGTTAAAGAGATGCAAAAGAACAAAGGCCAGAAGGGCTTCTCGCTCATCGAGCTGTTGATCGTCGTCGCGATTATCGGCATCATCGCCGCCATCGCCATCCCCAACCTCCTCGCCTCCCGCCGCGCCGCCAACGAGGCGTCCGCGATCTCGGCCCTGCGCACCATCGGCACGGCCCAGAGCACCTACTCCTCGACGTTCGGCAACGGCCTGTACGGCACCATGGCCGCCCTGAAGACCAGCAAGCTGGTTGACGCGCAGATCGCCGACTCGACCTCCACCAAGCCGAAGAGCTGCTACTTCTTCGGCATCGACGATGGCGCCGGCGCGGGCGGCTTCGCTTCGGCCGCGGCCCGCACGAGCGACACCTGCGGCACCCGCAACTTCGCTTCCGACGAGGCCGGTATCATCTACGCGCTCGACGGCACCGACAGCGCCGCCGGGACGCTCGACTACGACACCCTGTCTGGCGCCCCCATCGGCAACTAAGAAGAGGAGTCTTCTTCATCCACGCGGCGGGGGGTGCGGTTCTAACGACCACACCCCCCGTTTCCGCTTAAGGGCTTGGGGCCGACACGCCGCACGAAGCCCGAACCGGCCTGAAGTATATAACCGGGCGCGCCTCACGCCCCACAAGAGGTTCCGAAGATGCGAGCCACAGACAAACACCTACCCTTGACCCACAACGCCGCGCGCGGCCTCTCGCCCGAGCACGGCCGCGCGGGCGGCTTCTCGCTCATCGAGCTGTTGATCGTCGTCGCGATTATCGGCATCATCGCCGCCATCGCCATCCCCAACCTCCTCGCCTCCCGCCGCGCCGCCAACGAGGCCGCGGCCGTCTCGATGGTGCGCACCCTCACCAGCGCCGAAGAGGCGTACCGCGCGACCTACGGCAGCGGCACAAGGTTCACCAACCTGGACGGGCTGGTGGCTGTGAAGCTGGTCGACACGACCGTCGGCGCCGCCACCGTCGTCGCCAAAGCGCGGAGCGGCTTCATCTACAGCGTCGTCACCTCGGCGGCCGACACCGACTTCTGCGTGGGGGCGGCCCCGGCGACGGTCAACACCGGCTCGCGCAACTTCTCTTCCGACACGCCCGGCCTCATCTTCCAGCACCCGCTCGCGGTCGCCCTGCCGCCGACCACGACCACCGGCGGCGTGCCCTTCAACAACTGAGTCGCCGCGCGAGGGGAGCCCTCCGCCCTCAAGTGGGCAGGACCGACCCCGCCCGGCCACGGACACGAACAAGCGACCGAGCATGTTTCGCTTCGCACTCATGTTAAAGGACGAGCCGCTCCGGCTCGTCGCGGTCCTCTGGCCGCTGGCCTTCCTCATGCCGTTCGTGCCCGGACTGCCGAGGCCCGTCAACGGCGGCTTCAACTGGCGGCAGGAGTTGGCCGTCGCCGCCCTCCTCTCGCTCACCTTCGCGCTGCTCCTGCGGCGCGCCGCCGCGTCCCGCGCGGCCTCCGACCTCCGCAAGACCACGGCGACCTTTTCGCCGGCCGGACTCTCCTCCGCGCTCCTCGCGGCCTTCGTCGCGTGGAGCGCGGCGTCCGTGTGCTGGGCGACGAACCTCTTCGCCGCGGCGCACTACGCGCTCTCGTGGGTCGCCTACCTGCTCCTCTTCCTGCTGCTCGCGCGCGCCTACAAGAGCCGCCGCGTCCTGCGCGCGGCGCTCGCGCTGCTCGGCGCGGCCGTCGTCGTCATCAGCGCGGCCAGCGTCGTCGGCCACCTCGGCTCGAACAACTCTCTGCTGCGGCAGAACGGGCTGGGCGAGCCGCTGGCCGTCTGCGTCCCGCTCTTCGCGGCGCTGGCGCTGTGCGAGAAGAGGCGACGCGCCGCACTGCTCGCGGGGGCGGCGTCCGCCCTCGCGTGGCTGTCGGTGCTCCAGATAGCGGAGCGCGCCTCCTTCCTCGCCGTGAGCTGCGGGCTCCTCGTCCTCGGTGGCGCGATGCTCTCCACGCGGCGGTTCCGGCCGCGCAACCCTCTGCGCGCGGTTCTGCTCGGCCTCGCCTTCGCCGCGTGCCTCGCCTCGCAGTACGCGCCCACGCCCTTCGAGCAGAGCAAGCACAGCCCCGTCCTCACGCGACTCGGCGCGACCTCGGCCGACGACTTGAACGCGCGCGCGCGTTTCCTCTACTGGGGCGCGGCCTTCGAGCTGTGGCGCGCGCACCCGCTCGCGGGCGTCGGCGCGGGCAACTTCAGTACGCGCCTGCCGGAGGCGCGCGCGGCCTTCGCCGAGCGCCGCCCCGGCTCGACGCTCAACGGCATCAACGAGGGCTACCTCAACGCGGGCGCGCACAACGAGTACCTGCAAATCTTCGCCGAGCTGGGCGCGGCCGGGCTCCTGCTCTTCGTCGCCTTCTGCGCGGCGCTCGTGTGGTCGGCCTGGCGCGCGCTCAGGTGTTCGCGCGGGCCGCTCGTGCCCGGCGCCGTCGCGAGCCTCGCGGTCTTCGCCGTCAGTTCCGGCGCGAGCGCCGTCTCCTTCCGCTGGATGGGGAGCGGCCTCGTCTTCTTCTTCGCCGCGGCCGTCGTGACGCGCTTCTCGGCGCGGACGAAGATTGATGAAGCGCGGCGTGACGAAACGACCGCATACGCTCGCGGGCGCACGCCGCGGCGACTCTTCCCCGCCCTCTTGCGTCCGGCCCCCGCGGTCGGCCTCGCGCTGTCGCTGCTCGTCGCCTGCGTGATGACCTTGCAGGCGGCGAGCGTCCAACTGATCGCCGCGGCGCAGTCGAGCGCCGACCCGGGTCGCGCCGAAGCGCACTACCGCTCGGCGCTCAAGGTCAACCCGCTGAACCCTGCGACGCACTACCAGTTCGGCGTCTGGCTCTTCCACCGCGGGCGCGAGCGCGAGGCCGTGCCGCACCTGCGCTACGGCGTCGAGCGCGGCTTCAACGCCTCGACCTGCTACGCATACCTCGCCGGCGCCGAGTCGGGCGCGGGCGACGAGGCGGCCTCGGAACGCACGCTGGCCGCGGCCGTGCGCGTCTTCCCGCGCTCGGTCTTCCTGCGCGCGCGGCACGCCGCGTCGCTCGCGCGTCTGGACCGCGCGGCCGAGGCCGAGTTGGAAATGGCGGCCGCCCTCCTGCTAGACTCGCGTGTGGCGCGGGGCTGGCGCGTGCTGATCGACGACGACATCGACGCGGCGGTCGCGGCCGCGAGGCGCGATCCCAGGACCTACTCCATGCCGGGCGAGCTGCAACCGGAAGAGGCCCTCTTCGCCGTGCTCAAGGAGAACGAGCGGCGCTTCCCCGCGGCCGTCAACGCGGGCTGGCGCGCGCGCGCGCGTTCCAACTGGCTCCAATGAACAGCAGACTCACGATGCCGCAAGAGATCGCCGCACTGAAGTCCGAACCGGCCGCGCATGAGGCGGCCGCCGCGGCGCGCGCCGACTCGCAGAGGTCGGGCGCGGCCGCGCGAGTCGCGGCCATCACGCGCAACACCTTCCGCGAGGCCGTGCGCGACCGCGTGCTCTACAACCTCGTCCTCTTCGTGCTCATCCTGACGGGCGCGGCCGTCTTCCTCGGCGAGCTGTCGGCGGCGCAGGAGCTGAAGATCATCGTGGACATGGGGCTCTCGGCCGCGCTCCTGTTCGGCGTCTTCATCTCCATCTTCGTCGGCGTCGGGCTCGTCTACAAAGAGATCGAGCGGCGCACCATCTACGCCATCTTCTCGAAGCCGGTCGGGCGCGGCGAGTTCCTGCTGGGCAAGTACCTCGGCCTCTGCCTGACGCTCGCGGTCAACGTCTTCGTGATGGGCGCGGGCGTGTCGCTCGCGCTCCTCTACGTGAACCGCGGTTGGCACCCGCTCGTGCTGACCGTCTGGCCGGCGGTCGCGCTCATCTACGTCGAGCTGATGATCGTGGTCGCCGTCGCGCTCCTCTTCTCGTCGTTCTCGACGCCGGCGCTGTCGGCGCTCCTGACCTTCTTCGTCTTCGTCATCGGCCACTTCAGCGCGGAGCTGAAAGGGCTGTCGGCGTCCACGGGGTCGGGCGCGGCGGGGCTCCTCTTCGGGGCGCTCTACTACCTTCTGCCGAACCTCTCGCACTTCTCCTACATCACGGCCGCCGCGCACGGGCGGACGCCCGCCGCGCCCGACTTCTTCGTCGCCGTGCTCTACGGGCTCGTCTACAGCGCCGTGCTGCTGGCGGCCTCGACGCTCGTCTTCAAGCGGCGCAACTTCAAATGAACCCGACGGAAGAGAGGACAGTAACGGACTCGTCCGATGAGTTCGCGGCCTCGCGCGCGGAGGCGTCGCGCAGCAGTCGCGCGCGCGACGCCCTCCTCGCGCTCGTCGTCCTCTTCGGGCTCGTCGCAGACCACCGCGCTCGCGCGCTGGCTCGACGCGCACCGGCGGCCGGAGGACTCCTTCGCCACGTACGAGGAGCTGTACGTCAGGCCCGAGACGGCGCGCCGCCTGAGCCTCGCCTTCAACGGCGTGGCGGCCGACTGGTACTGGCTGCGCTCGCTCCAGTACGTCGGGCGCAAGGTCGAGGCGTACCGCGGCGAGTTCACGCTCGACGACATGCGCCCGCTCGACATCCGCAACCTCGGCGCGCTGCTCGAACAGTCCACGGCGCTCGACCCGCAGTTCATGGCGGCCTACGAGTTCGGCGCGGTCGTCCTGCCGTCGATAGACCCCGAGGCGGCCGTCCGCCTCGTCGAGCGCGGCATCCGCGAGAACCCGCAGGAGTGGCGCCTCTACCAGCACCTCGGCTACATACACTGGCAGGCGGGCCGCTTCCGCGAGGCGAGCGAGGCGTACGAGGCGGGGGCCGGCCAGCCCGGGGCGCCCGCGTGGATGCGCGTCATGGCCGCGCAGATGAACGCCGAGGGCGGGAGCCGCGCCGTCGCGCGCGAGATGTATAAGCGGATGTACGAGGGCGCCGCGGACGAGAATGTGAGGGCGCTCGCCGTCACGCGTCTGACGCAGCTCGACTCGCTCGAAGAGCGCGACCGGATACGGCGGGTTCTCGCCGACTTCCGCGACCGCGCCGGGCGCTGCCCGGCCGACTGGCGCGAGGTCGCCCCACAGCTCCGCGCGGCGCGGCTCAGGGTGACGGCCGCGGGCGCGCCGCTCGACCCTTCCGACGTGCCTTACGTGCTCGACGCCGCCGCGTGCGACGTGAGCCTGGGCGCGGGCTCGAAGATTCAAACGAACTAGCAGGCGAGGACTCGAAGTGATGACACCGGCTGTCGAAATCGACAAACTGACGAAGGACTACGAGGTCGGCTTCCTGCGCAAGCGCAAGGTGCGCGCGCTCGACGGGCTCTCGCTGCACGGTCGGGCGCGGCGAAATCTTCGGCTTCCTCGGCGCCAACGGCGCGGGCAAGACGACGACGCTCAAGCTCCTCATGCGCCTGATGTACCCGACCTCCGGGGGCGCGCGCATCCTCGGCCGCGACATCGGCGACACGGCGATGCACGCCGACATCGGCTACCTGCCCGAGCACCCCTACTTCTACGACTACCTGACGGCGCGCGAGCTTCTGGAGTACTGCGCCGAGCTGTTCGGCTACCGCGCCGCCGAGCGCAGGCGCCGCGCCGCCGACCTCCTCGCGCGCGTGCGCCTCGAAGAGAAGTCGTGGGACAAGCAGTTGCGCAAATTCTCGAAGGGGATGCTCCAGCGCGTCGGGCTCGCGCAGGCGCTCGTGAACGACCCGGCGGTCGTCTTCCTCGACGAGCCGATGTCCGGGCTCGACCCCGTCGGCCGCCGCGAAGTGCGCGACCTCATCGCGTCGCTGCGCACGACGAACACGACCGTCTTCATGTGCTCGCACATCCTCTCCGACATTGAAGTGCTCTGCGACCGCGCGGCCGTGCTGCGCAAGGGGCGGCTCGCGCACATCGGCCGCCTCGAAGAGCTGCGCGGAGCAGGCGGCCCGCGGCCGATGGAGGTCGTCGTCTCTGCGGAAGACTCGGCCCGCCTCGAAGCCGCGCTCGCGCCCCTCGGCTCCGCGCGCCTGACGACCACCCCGGGCGGCGCACGCGTCGAAGTCCCCACCGAAGCCGAAGTGGACGAAGTGCTCCGCGCCGTCCGCGCCTCCGGCGCACGCCTCGTCGCCGTCCAGCCGGTCGGCAACCCTTTGGAAGAACTGTTCGTGAACGAGAAGTAGGCGGTAAAACAAGTAGGCAGTACGCAGTAGAAAAAGGCGGCGCGGGTCTTATTCACCGAACGATGAGACCCGCGCCGCCCTTGCCTTCTCCTACCGACTACTGACTTCTATTTAAACCGCACTCCCGTCAGTTCGAGCTTGAGGTCGGCCGGCTTGTTGTCCTGCGGGAAGTTGATGCTGAGCGGCGGGGTGTGAATCTTGTTGGGCTCGATCTCGTCGTGGTTGATGGCGGTGCGTTCGCGGATGACGTTGCCCTTGAGGTCAACGCCCGCGACGCGGAACTCGAGCCCGCTCACAGTGCGCCCGGTGAAGTTGCGCACCACCGGCTTAAACGTCACCGCCCAGGGCCCGAGCGCCGTCGGCCCGATCAGCGCGTTCTCGTTCGGGTCGAATTCGACGACGAGCTTGTCGGCTCCGGGAAAGTCGGGCGACCCCGGCCGCACGGCCCCTTCGAGCCTCTCCTGGCCCGCCTTCTGCGCCGGCCGCGTCGCAAGGTACGCGAGCCCGCCGACGAGCAGCAGCGCGAGCACCGCCACCCCCGCGTAGATCACCAGATGCGACTTGTCGCGCTCCACCCGCCGCTCGCCGAAACTGGCCATCGGCACCGCGCTCGGCGCATCCACCGGCGTCGTCAGAATCGCTTTGTCCCGTTCCTCCATGTGACCCCCTCTCTCAAACGGCGCGCAGGCGGCGCGACGGCTCTTCCGTCTGCGCGCGCGGCGCGACGAGTGAGCCGGTGCCGGTGCGCGGGTGCGCCTCGCGCGGCCAGATGATGCGGAAGCGGCTGCCCTCGTTCTGCCGGCTCTCGACGTTAATCTCGCCGCCGAGCAGCTCGACGATGCGGCGCGTGATCGCGAGTCCCAACCCGACGCCGTTGTACGAGCGCGTCAGGCGGTCGTCCACCTGCCGGAAGCCGTCGAAGATGTAGGCCAGCGCGTCGCTCGAAATCCCGATCCCCGTGTCCGTGACCTCAATATACCACCGGTCGTCGCCCGCGGCGCCCGCGCTCACCCTCACGCCCCCGGCCGACGTGAACTTCAGCGCGTTCGAGACGAGGCACGACACGACCTGCGTCAACTTCCGACGGTCGGTGCTCACCTCGCCGATCTCGGGCGAGACCTCGACCGCCAGGCTTATCTTCTTCTCGCGCGCCTCCGCCTCGAACCCGCGCGCCACCGACTCGATGACCTCGCCCGGCGCGATGCGTTCGAGGTGGAGCGCCGAGCGCCCCGACTCCAGGCGCGAGTATTCGAGCATGTCGTTGACCATCTCAAGCAGCGCGCGCCCGTTGCGCTCCATGCGCCCGATGGCGTCGGACTGCAAGGGCGCGAGCGGCTGCCCCGGGTCGCGCGCGAGCAACTGGCAGAGGCCGATGATGACGTTCAGGGGCGTCCGCAGCTCGTGGCTCATGTTGGCGACGAAGGCCGACTTCAGACGGTCGTGCTCGCGCAGACGTTCGTAGGCGGCCGAACAGCTCCTCGTGCTTGCGCACGCCCTCCGTGATGTCCCGGAAGACCGCGACGACGCCCTCCGCGCGCCCGCCCTCGCCGCGCAGAGGCGTCGCGCTCACCGAGAGCACGCGCTCCTCGCCGTCCGGCCGGACGATCTTGTAGTGCTCGGCCGAGACGTGCTCGCCGCCGTCGAGCGCGCGGCACAAAGGCGTCTCCCCCGGCGCGAGCACGCGCCCGTCGGCGTCGCGCAGAGTCATGTCAACGATCAGGGCCTTGACGCCGCCGCCGAACTCGCCCGCGCCCCGGCCCAGCACGCGCGCGGCCGAGGTGTTGAGACGGTAGCGCCCGCCGCTATCGACGATGACGACGCCCTCGTCCATCTGGTTGATGACGCTGGCGAGTTCCGCCGCGCGCGCCTTCTCGGCGGCGAAGGCCGCGGTCGCCAGCCGCTCGGCGCGCACGCGCTTCGACACCTCCGACAGGATGAGGATTAGATCGCCGCGCCCCTCCGTTTGTTCCGTCACCGGCCAGATGGTCACGTCCCAGAACTTCTGGCCGTCGGGGCCGTCCGCCTCCGCCTTTCCGACCGCGGCGCTCTCATCGTTCAGGGCGGCGAGCCGGAGCGGCAGTCCGTAGTTGACGAACGCGCGGCGCGTGCGGCGCACGTCCTCGACCACCTCGCTCAGGCCCGAGAGCCCCGCGGCCGCGTCGTAGAGGGCGCGGCCTGTCAACTCCCCGGCCGGGCGGTTCGTTATTCGTGCGAAGGCCGCGTTGACCTTCCGCACGTAGAGCTTCGCGTCGAGGACGATGACGCCCAGCGGCAGGCTGTCGAGCACCTCGCCGATGAACGCGCTCTGCTGTTTGACGGCCTCGAACTTCCCCTCAAGGCTCTCGGCCATCGCGTTGAAGCTCTGCGCGAGCGTCCCGACCTCGTCGCCCGTCTCGACCCGCGCGCGCTCGCCCAGACGCCCCTCGCCCAACGCGGACGCCGAAGTGACCAGACTCGTGATCGGTCTTGTAAACCGCCCGACCGCCCACACGGCGAGCAGCGACGAGGCGGCGAGCGTGATGACCCACGCCACCGCGAGCAGTAAGAGCGAGCCGCCGCCCGGCGTCCCCTCCGGCGCGGGCACGCCCGCCGCCACGCTCCAACCCGTCGGCTGTGTGCGCGTGACGACCGTGACGCGGCTCACGCCGTCGCTCCAAAGCTCTTGACGCGCCCGCGCCGGCAGTTGGGCCGGCGCGGGCGCCGGCGCCCCCGTTCCCAAAGCCACGGCGCGACCCTGCGCGTCGTAGACGGCGACGGCCGCCTCCGCACCCAGCCGCGCGCGCCGCGTCAGGCGCGTGAACAACTCGCGCGTCTCGGCCGCCGTGAGCGTCTGCGATTCGGCGGCCCGGCGCCGGGTGCGTTTCGATCCACGATTCGAGAGCGCCGGCCGCGGCGTCGGCCTCCGCGCGCGCGACGGCCGCCGACTGGTCGTTGAGCGAAGCCCGGTAGCTGTAGAGTTGATAGAGCCCGACGATGAGCAGGGGCAGTGACAGCACCGCCAGCATGAGGAGGAGCTTGGTTCGTATGTTGAGAGAGCCCTGCCGCCTCTGAAACGTCAAAGTCCGTTCACCTTCCCGCACGAAGATTCAAGGCTGGCGGCGCCTGCGCGGCGGCGGCCAGACCGACCCGCGTGTCGGGACGACGGGGCGTAGGCTCGACGCGTAGACGAGGATGGTCTCGGCGACCAGCTCGTCGAAAAAAATCTCCACGCGCCGCAGCGCGTCGCGTAACACGCGCGCGTCCTCATCCGCCGGCCCGCGCGCCTCCTGCCAGAGAAATTCGCACAAAGTCCCCCGCAAAAGCATCAACTCGCGTGCCACTTCGTCGATGAGCACGCCCTGCTGAAACCGCACCCGCGCGTAGACGCGCAGGCGGCGCGCCCCCTCGCACAGCTCCTCGGCGTCCGCACGCTCGTCGAGCAGCCCGCCCAGCTCTTCGAGCACCTCGGGGACGTGCTCGACAAGCTCGCGGAAAGTGAGCAAGGTCGCGAGGTCCGTGCGCTGGTCGGCGTAGACCTCGTCGGCCCATGCGCGCGTGAAAGGGTCGAGATGTTGCCGGAAGAGTGAAGAGAACCGCCGGGGCATGTGTGAAGCTTGCAGCATTCGGCGGTCGGCTTTCAGCTTAAAGCCCGCCGTTTTTGAATGTCCGAATTTAGTTTTAAGCGTTCGACTTTGGTGTTCACGAAGCGTTCGCCTCATGCAACACATGAGCTTTCCCGACAGCTACTTCGCCGTCAGGCGGTCGAGGAGCTGGACGAGCTGGTCGAAGTCGATGGGTTTGGTGACGTACTCGTTGCAGCCGGCGGCGAGCGCCTCGGCGTGGAAGTCGGCCGAGTCGTGGGCGGAGACGGCGACGATGGGCACGCGGCGCGAGTTCTCCTGCGCGCGTATGCGGCGCGTGGCGGCCAGGCCGTCGAGCTGCGGCAGGCTCAAGTCCATCAGGATGATGTCGGGCTCGTCGCTGGCGGCGCGCTCGACGGCCTGGTTGCCGTTGACGGCCTCGACCACCTGATAGCCGCTCATCTCCAGTAAACGCCTCATCATGAAGCGGTTATCCTCGAAATCCTCGACCACGAGGACGACGGGACGCGAGTCCCCTGCTTCCTTCATGCTGCCCTGTGCCTCCTGAACGCCGTCCACCGTTAGAACACCCATCCCTTTCACCCCACGTACGACTAGCAAACACTCAATTTTTTTGTTAAGATGCGCATCGAAACGCGACACAAAAAACAACGGGACTTGGGTTTAATTAGTACATGACCCAAGCGCACTCGACGCCTTCCGTTCCGCCTGACTCTTCCCGACGGAAGGCCGAATTGGCGGCATGAAGCCCTTAAAAACCGAGTTACAAGACGCCGAGACGCTGCGCGACCTCGGGAGTGCGTCCGTGCAGATCGTTCACGACCTCAAAAATCAGTTGAACGGTCTCAAACTCTATGCCACGTTCCTGCGCAAGCGCATGGAGCGCGCCGAGCGGCCGGCGGACGAGCAGGAGACGCTGGCGAAACTGATCTCGGGGCTCGAACGCGCGGCGGCCGACATGACCGTGCTCGTGCGCTTCGGGCGCGCGTTGGAGCTGCGCACGAAGCCGGGCACGGACCTCGCCCGCCTCCTACAGGACTCGGCCGACGGCGCGCACGTGGAGGCCGACGGCGGCCCGTTCGAGGGCGACTTCGACCCTGTCCTGCTGGCGGAGGCGCTGAAGAATATCACCGCGGGCGCTTTCGGCGAAAGCGTCGCGGCCCCGAACGACGCCGGCCCGCGACGCGTAAGGCTCAGCGGAGACGGTCCCGCGGCGGTCGTCGAGTGGCAGACCGGAGCGGCGGGAGCGGACGGCGAAGAAGAGGAGGACCCGTTCCGGAGTCTCGCGGGCGCGGCGGGCCTGCGCATGGCCCTGGCGGCGAAGATCGTGCGCGCACACGGCGGCGAAGTATCAAGCGAGGGCGGACGCATCCGCGCGCGCCTGCCGCTGCAAGAACGTTGATTTGCAAGAACGTTGTTCTATGAGCGCTGAACTCTGAACTGAAAACAGCTCTTCCCGACAGTTCGACGTTCAACGTTCCGAATTCATCCTTTCAACAAAGGGGAGACGAAGTGGAACGTAAGGAAGTACGCATCCTGGTAGTGGACGACGAGCCGATGATGGCCGACTCGCTCAAGCAGAATCTTGTCGAGGAGGGCTTCACCGTCGACACGGCCTCGAACGGCGCGCAGGCCGTCGAGCTGTTCGACGGCAGCGGGCATCACCTCGTCGTCTGCGACCTGCAACTGCCCGACAAGGACATGAACGGCGTGGACGTGCTCCGCCACGTCAAGGACACGCACCCGACGACCGAGGTCATCGTCATGACCGGCTACGGCACGGTCGAGCGCGCGGTCGAGGCGACGAAGGCCGGCGCCTTCTGGTTCCTCGAAAAGCCCTTCGACTTCGAGGTGCTGCTGCCCTTAGTCGAGAAGGCGCTCGAACGGCGCGACCTGTTGGAGCAGACGACGACGATGCGCCAGCGGCTCGCGACGCGCACCGAGTACTTCAACATCATCGGCTCGTCGAAGGAGATGCAGACCATCTACGAGACCATCGAGTCGGTGGCGAAGTCGGACGCCAACGTCCTCATCGTCGGCGAGTCGGGCACGGGCAAGGAGCTGATCGCCAACGCCATCCACTACAACTCGCTGCGCGCCAAGAAGCCCTTCATCAAGGTCAACTGCGCCGCGCTCCCGAAAGAACTCATCGAGTCCGAGCTCTTCGGCCACACCAAGGGCGCGTTCACCGGCGCGCACGCCGACAAGGACGGACTCATCCAGCACGCCGAGGGCGGCTCGCTGCTCTTAGACGAAATCGCGGAGATGCCGGTCGAGCTTCAGCCCAAGCTCCTGCGCGTGTTGCAGGAGCGCAGCTACCGCAAGCTCGGGTCGGAGAAGACCTACCCCGTGGACTTCCGGCTCATCACCTCGACGAACCGGCTGCCGGCGGACGCCATCCGCGACGGGGCGCTGCGCGACGACCTCTTCTACCGCATCTCGACCATCACGATTCACGTGCCGCCCCTGCGCGAGCGCTCCGAGGACATACAGCTCCTCGCCGAGCACTTCCTCAAGATGTACGCGCGCAAGTACCAGCGCTCGATCAGCGGCATCTCGCAGACGGCCTACCAGCGCCTCTTCTCGCACGCGTGGCCGGGCAACGTCCGCGAGTTGCAGAACGTTCTGGAGCGCGCCGTGCTGCTCGCCAAGAACAACAAGATCGAACCGGTTGACCTGCCCTTCGACAACGGCTCGCTCCCCGACAAGGCCGCGGCCGGCGCGGGCTGGGACGTGCCGCCCAACATGACGCTCGAAGAGATCGAGAAGTTCGTCATCGAGCGCACGCTCCAACGCACCGGCGGCAACAAGCAGGCCGCGGCGAATCTCCTCGGCATCTACCGCCCGCGCCTCTACTCGAAGATCAAGAAGTACAAGATCGACATCCCCGCGCTCACGGCCTCTTAAAAAGAGCGTAAACCGTAAACCGTGACGAGTGAGAAGATCGTTCTCACTCGTCACGGTTTACGGTTTACGGCTTACGCTTCCTTCAGTCCACCTGATACGTCGCGACGCTCGTCGGCGTCTCGAAGCAGCGGACTTTGTAGACATGGACGCGCTCGTCGCCGACGCGGGAGGCGACGCGTTCGAGGATGTAGCGGGCGAGGTTCTCGGCCGAGGGGTTCAGCTCCTCGTCGAAGGGCGGCAGCTCGTTGATGTTGCGGTGGTCGAGGTAGGCGACGATCTCGTCGGCCGCCTCCTTCAGCTCGCCGAAATCGACCAGCAGCCCGATGTGGTCCAGCTCGCTCCCGCGCGCGTAAATCTCGACCTTATAGTTATGCCCGTGCAGGTTCTCGCACTTCCCCTTGTACCCGCGCAACTGGTGCGCGCTCGAAAAGTTCCGCTCGATCATCACTTCGTACATGTCCGAGTTCAATGTCTTTACGATTCAACGCCTCTGCATCTTTAGTTTTGCGGGATGTATCCTCAACCGGCGCTCTCGTCTCGACTCGAAACACCGCGCGGCTTCGCGCAGGTCGGAGGTGACGCGGCAGGGCGGGAGGCTCTGGAGGAAGAGGCGGCCGTAGCCGGCCGTGCGCAGCCGCGGGTCGAGGACGGCGAGCAGGCCGCGGTCGGTGGCCGAGCGGATGAGGCGGCCCAAGCCCTGCTTGAGGGTGATGATGGCCTGCGGGACGCTGTACTCGTAGAAGGAGGAGCCGCCCTGCTCTTCGATGAAGCGCTGGCGCGCGGCGACGACCGGGTCGGTGGGGACGGCGAAGGGCAGCTTGTCGATGATGACGCAGGAGAGCTGCTCGCCGCGCACGTCCACGCCCTGCCAGAAGCTCGCCGTGGCGAAGAGCACGGCGTTGGGCGTCGTGCGGAACTTTTCGAGCAGCCCCGCCTTCGCCATGCTCCCCTGCACGAAGCATGGGAAGTCCACCTCCCTGTGCGACGCGCTCGTAGAGGGCGCGCATCCCGCTCAGAGATGTCGAGAGGACGAAGG
Source organism: uncultured Acidobacteriota bacterium (assembly GCA_963726735.1). GTDB lineage: Bacteria > Acidobacteriota > Blastocatellia > Pyrinomonadales > Pyrinomonadaceae > QHXN01. The sequence goes on along the minus strand of CAVSDM010000007.1, from coordinate 1,587,323 downwards.
CGCGGCCCTGCGAGATGTTCAGAAGCTCCGTGACTTCCGCCGCGGCCCGCTCGGCCCACTGCGGGCTGCGCGGGTCGGGCATCCGCAGCGGCAGGTAGAGCACGGCCTGCTCCTCGTAGTTGTAGCCCGGAGGTCGCCACCAGCTCGTCCGTCTTCCCCGCCCCGTCCTCTTCGCCCTCATCGTCCGCCGCGGGCGCGAGGCCAAGACGCTGCTTGATGAAGTCGAAGCTGCCCGCGCTCGCGAGCGTGGCCGAGGTGAGCACGACCGTCTCGACGCGGTCGAAGAGCTTGTCCTGCAAGAGCGTCGAAACGTCGATGGGCGAGGCGCGCAGGAACGTCCCGCGCCCGCGCCGCTCGACCCAGTAGACGTAGCGCCGGTCGTCGCCCGCGACGATGAATTCGAGGTTGAAGCGCGTCTCGCGGAGGCGGCGCAGGAGGTTCTCGACCTCGGGCGGCTTCTCGCGCATCACGTCGAGCGTCGTCTCCATGCGCCTGAGCGCGCCGTCGAGCGCGAGGTACGCGTCGCCGAGCGGCGTGGCCTCGATCTCGCCCGCGCTCGTCTTGCGCGCGAACGTGCCGGGCACGATGGGGAAGCGCCCCTCGTCGGCGCGCGACTCGCGCGCGAAGCCCATCCAGAACTGCTCGCCGAAGCGCGCGACGCGGTTCGCCGCGCGCGTCAGCTCGCGGTTGAGGCCCGAGTCCGTGACGGGGAGCATCTGCAAGTCGCGCAGCATGTCTTCGACCTGAAAGTTCGAGACCTGCGCGCCGAAGTATTCGGCCGCCACGTCCTCGACCTGGTGCGCCTCGTCGAAGATGACGGCCGAGTAGTCGGGGATGACCTGCCCGTACTCGCCGCCGCGAAGCGCGAGGTCGGCGAAGAAGAGGTGGTGGTTGACGATGATGATGTCGGCGTCGGTCGCGCGCTGGCGCATGCGCGTGACGTAGCAGGCGTCGTAGTCGGCGCACTTCTGCCCCGTGCAGATTTCGGAGCGCGCGTCGATGTGGCGCCAGAAGGAGAGACTCTCGGGGAGTTCCGTCGAGTTCCGCGCGGTCGCCCGTCTCCGAGTCGCGCGACCAGCGGCGGACGGCGTCGAAGTAGTCCACGTCGTCGAGGCCGTCGAGGACGGGCGAGTACTCGGCGCGCTTCAGACGGCTCAGGCAGACGTAGTTCCCGCGCCCCTTCATGTACGCGGCCGAGAATTTCTTGGGGAGCACGCGCTGGAGGAAGGGGATGTCCTTCTCCATCAACTGCTCCTGCAAGTTCTTCGTCCCCGTCGAGACGACGACGCGCCCGCCGCGCGCGACGGCCGCGGCGATGGCCGGGACGAGGTAGGCCAGAGTCTTCCCCGTGCCCGTGCCGGCCTCGACGATGAGGTGGCGCCGCTCCTCGAACGCGCGCAGCACGGCCTCGGCCATCTGGACCTGACCGGGCCTGTACTCGTAATCGGGGTGCGCGCGGGCGATGAGGCCGCCGGGGCCGAAAATCTCTTCCACGCCGCTATTTTACCGCAATCGAGGCGGAAGACGTGAGATGACGCAGAAATTTTAATGGGTCGGAAGCCCCGGCAGGGTCGGCAATCAAGATTTCAGCGCCCCGGAGTCCGAGAGTCTCGTCCGCGGACGCAAATTTCCGGTTCAGAACCCCATTGTTCCGGTTCTGAACCCCAATTTTCCGGTTTGGAACCCCATCATTTCGGTTCTGAACCGGAAATTTTCTGTTCTGAGCCGGAAATTTTCTGTTTGGAACCACGTCATTCCGGTTCGGAACCGGAATGACGGGGTTCCGAAGCCCGACATTCCGCTTCTAAGCCCCATCGTTCCGCTTTTGAGGCAGAATGTCAGGCTTTTTCCTCGAACCGACCGGCCCAAACTCAATGTTTACCCGCCGCCGAGCCGAGCGCGGCGAGCGCCTTTTCGGTGGCGTGGAGCAGCGCGTCGGGGCCGACGGGGGCGCCGGTGGCGCGCTTCATCCAGAGGTCGGGGGCGATGTTGCCGGCCGTCGCCATGCGCTCGAACTCGGGGCCGATCCTGCCCGCGCGCTCATCTGTTCTTCGATCTGGAAGGCGATCATGTGGCCCGAGGGGTAGTTGGGCAGGTAGAGCGGGTAGTCGATCATGTGCGAGTAGACGGCGAGCAGCACCACGTCGCGCCGCTTGAAGACGGGCGCGTAGTATCTGTTCCACACGTCGCGCGCGATGCGGAGCTGCGCCTCCTTCAGCTCCGAGGGCGTCGCCTGCGGGTGCTCGTAGAGCCAGTGCCACGTCTGCATGTCCACGAGCGCCATCCCGGCGATCTCGAAGGTGCCCCAGAAGTCGTTGAGCGTCTTCATGGCCTCGCTCTGCGCGTCGGGCTGTGACGAGTCCGAGCAGCTCCAGGTCCTTGTTCTGGAAGACGAAGGCGAGCGCCTCGGTGAAGGCGGCGTTGGGCACGCCCTGGAGGAGCGTGTGGTCGATGAGGTTGAGCGAGAAGGTCTGCTCGACGTTGTGGCCCAGCTCGTGGACGGCGATGTTGTAGCCCTTGTAGTTCATCCCGCCGCGTCTCGACGCGCGTGCGCAGGTGCGTCTTCGCCGAGCGCATCGCCGCGCCGAGCGCGTGGCCGGAGCCGCGCGCCGGGTCTACGACGACGTTGGCGGCGAGCAGGTCGGCGCGCTCCTTCGAGAAGCCGAGCTTGAAGAGGATGTTCGGGATATCTTTTTCAAAGGCCGCGGCGTCGGGTACCTCTTCGAGACGATCTCGTCGAGCTGCGCCTCGGTGTAGGCGCCGCGCGCGCGGAAGCCGTTGTACCACACGTCGAAGGGCTCGAGCGGGCCGCCCAGCCGCTTCTCGATCAGCGCGGCGACCTGCGGGACGAGCGGCGAGGCGAGCACCTGCTCGAACATGGCGCGGACGCGCTCCTCGGGAATCTCGCGCCCCTCGTTGAAGCTGCGCGCGATGTGCGTGGGCGCGGTCGGCGCAATACGGGTCGATGCGGCGCGCGGACTCGAAGGCGAGGAGCATCTTCGCGAAGCGCGTGTCGGGCTCGGGCGCGTCGAGCCTTCGCGCCCGCGGCGGCCTCCGCGCCGGGGCGTCGGCGTCGAAGTCGCGCACCGCGGTCGGCCTGACCTCGTTGGTGAAAGGGTTCCAGTCGTAGCGCGGGTTATCGACGACGACCGCGGGGATGGTCTGCGTCACGATGCGCTCAAGCACCTGCTGGACGGCGCGCTGGCGCGCGAGCCCTTCGGCGCCGCCCGCGTAGTCGGCCTTGATCTGGTCGCGCAGATTCCAGTGCGTGAGCAGGCGCATCTTCGCGGGGAAGAGGCGGCGCCCCTGCGCGTCGACGACGTGATGCATCCAGACGTTGTAGCCCGCGACGTAGCGCTCGGCCTCGGCCGACGTGCGCGCGTTGGCGAGGTAGACCTCCGCGGGCACGCGCGAGCGAGAACTGCTGCGCGAGCCGCGCCTCGGCCCACTGACGGCGCGACCAGCGCTCGCCTTCGGTCGAGCCGCTGTTCGAGCGTCGTCAGAGGGAAATTGAGGAGGGCGACGAACGCGATCTTCGACTTGAAGAGGTCTTCGGAGAGGTGCGCCGAAGGGTCGTAGCCCGCGAAGAGGTGGTCGAAGGGGAGGACGGGGCCGCGCTCCAGCTCCGACTGCGCGCGGAACTCGCGGCCGATCTCGGCCATGTGGCCGTAGAGCTGTTCGAGGTTGTGCTGGAAGCGCGCGAAGACGGCGTCGAGCGTCGCCTGTTCGCCCGCGAAGTTCTCGGCCACGAACTCCTCGAACTCGGCGGCGTCGCCGTCCTCCGCGCGCCAGAAGCGCGACATCTGCCCGAGGCCGCGCACGGACGCGCGCGCGCTGCCCCTCGCCGTACTTCGCCGTCAGAGACGCTTCGAGTTTCGTCAACACGTCTTTCATCCACGCGGGCTGACGCCTCGCCTGCGGAGTCTGCGCCGGGACGACGGCCTGCGCCGACAAGATGCGAAGAGAGAAGCAGCGCGGAGACGAGGGCAACCGAGAGTTTCTTCATCATAGATTTGGCGGAACGACCAACGGGTCAGAACCGTCCGCGGTAGCGGGCGGCCCTTTGTTAACCGACGGCGTCGGGTCGCAAAGGGCCGTCCGCTACCGCGGGTGGTTCTGACTGAAGTTGCTGCGTGTCGGGGCGCTACTCGGTCGGCCCTTCGGACGGATCGACTTCGACCGTCGAGGACTCTTCGCCCTCGGCTTCGGACGTCTGGGCTGCCCTGCTCCTCGCCCTCCTCGATGGCGCCCTCGGACGGATCGACCGCGTGCTCGGCTGGATGGTTAGGGTTGGACATGGCTGCTTCTCCTCTTGTAAAGTGTCACCACGCCTGTGGGGCGCGGCGGGGCAAGTTGGATGTGCGCGCGGCACCCATGCGGGCTCGCGCCTTCGGTTAGCAGCGGGGGCGCGCTAGTCGGCGCCGGCGGCCTCCGCGTCGGGCGCGCGGTGCCGGCGGCGCGGGTAGAGCGGGAAGCGCGCCGCCAGTTCTTTGACGGACTCGCTGACGCGCGCCCTGACCTCTTCGGACTCGGGCTCGTGCAGGACGGCGGCGATGAGGCGCGCGACCTGACGCATCTCCTCCTCGCCCATCCCGCGCGTCGTGAGCGCGGGCGTGCCGAGGCGGATGCCGGAGGCGACGAAGGGCTTGTTGGTGTCGAACGGGATCGTGTTCTTGTTGGCGGTGATGCCCGCGGCTTCGAGCGCCTTCTCGGCGACCTTGCCCGTCACGCCCTTGCCGTCCATGAACACGTCCACGAGGACGAGGTGGTTGTCCGTGCCGCCCGAGACGAGGCGGAAGCCCTGCTCCTGCAACTCCGCCGCGAGCGCCTTCGCGTTCGCGAGGATGCGGCGCTGGTAGTCCTTGAAGTCTTCGCGCAAAGCCTCGCCGAAGGCGACGGCCTTGGCGGCGATGATGTGGACGAGCGGGCCGCCCTGCACGCCGGGGAAGACCTTCCTGTCAACGTCGGCGGCGTGCTCCGCCTTGCACAGGATGAGGCCGCCGCGCGGGCCGCGCAGCGTCTTGTGCGTCGTCGTCGTCACGTAGTCGGCGTGCGGGACGGGCGAGGGGTGGAGCCCGGCCGCGACCAGCCCGGCGATGTGCGCGATGTCGGCCATCACGCGCGCGCCGACTGATTGGGCGATGCGGCCGATGCGCTCGAAGTCGATGATGCGCGGATAGGCCGACGCGCCGCAGACGATCATCTTCGGGTTGTGCTCCTGCGCCAGACGCTCCAGCTCCTCGTAGTCGATCTGCTCGGTCTCGCGCGAGACGCCGTACTCGACGACCTTGTAGCTGAAGCCGGAGAAGTTCAGCGGGTGGCCGTGCGTGAGGTGGCCGCCGTGCGAGAGGTTCATGCCGAGGATGGTGTCGCCGTACTGCAAGCGCCGCGAGGTAGACGGCCATGTTGGCCTGCGAGCCCGAGTGCGGCTGGACGTTGGCGTGCTCGGCGCCGAAGATCTCCTTCGCGCGGTCGATGGCCGCCTGCTCGACCACGTCGGTGAACTCGCAGCCGCCGTAGTAGCGCTTGCCGACGTAGCCCTCGGCGTACTTGTTCGTGAAGACCGAGCCCATCGCTTCGAGCACGGCCTCCGAGACGAAGTTCTCCGAGGCGATCAGCTCCAGCCCCTCGGCCTGCCTCCGCACCTCGTCGTCGATGGCGCCCGAGATCAAGGGGTCAACCTCGGCCAAAGGCGCGTTCAAAAGGTCGCTCATCCGCTCGCTCCTCCCGACTCTGTTACTGTGACGGCTTTTTTTGCGGCCTGATGTTACATCACGCCCCGCCCGGCCGCAACGGCGACCTCCGACGACTTCACAGGTGGAAAAGCTGGAACCCGACGGACGCCCCGTCGTAATGCAAGACGGACGCTCCGGTTCAGTCACACACAAATCCAACAAGGAGAGATTAAGGAGACCGAAGTAGATGATTCGTCTGAAAGCCCTCTTCGCCTTCGCGCTCTGCGCCTGCTTCATGCTAGTTGACCCGAACGCCGCGCCCGCGCGGCAGGGGCCGCCCGAGCAGCCCGACATGACCGTGGACGCCGCCGCGCGCAAGGAGGTCATCGAGAACCTCCTCAAGCGACTCAACGACGCCTACGTCTTCCCCGAGACGGCCGCGAAGATCGAGCGCGCCGTCCGCGAACGCCTCGATAAAGGCGAGTACGACCAGATCACGAGCGCGAAGCAGTTCGCCGAGAAGCTGACCGCCGACATGCAGGAGGTGAGCCACGACAAGCACCTGCGCGTGCGCTACTCACACCAGCCCATCCCCGAGCGCGCGGGCGGCCCGCGCCAGCCGTCAGCCGAAGAGCGCGAGCGAGTTCCGCCGCGAGATGTCGCGCATCAACTACGGCTTCCAGAAAGTCGAGCGGCTGCCGGGCAACATCGGCTACGTCGAGTTCCGCGGCTTCTTCGACCCGGAGGGCGGCGCGGAGACGGTCGCCGCGGTCTTCAACTTCCTCGCCAACACCGACGCCATCATCTTCGACCTGCGCAAGAACGGCGGCGGCGACCCGGAGATGGTCGCGCTCATCTGCTCGTACCTCTTCGGGGCCGAGCCCGTCCACCTCAACGACCTCCACTGGCGCGACGGCAAGAGCGAGCGCGTCGAGGAGTTCTGGACGCTGCAAGGAGGTGGCGGGCAAGCGCTACACGGGCAAGGACGTGTACGTGCTGACGAGCAGCTACACCTTCTCGGGCGCGGAGGAGTTCTCCTACAACCTGAAGAACCTGAAGCGCGCCACCATCGTCGGCGAGACGACCGGCGGCGGCGCCAACCCCGGCGGCAGCAACCGCCTCAGCGAGCACTTCGGCGCCTTCATCCCGACGGGCCGCGCCGTCAGCCCCGTCACCAAGACCAACTGGGAGGGCACCGGCGTCGAGCCCGACGTGAAAGTCCCCGCCGACCAGGCGCTCCGACGGCGCAGATCATCGCGCTCAAGAAGGCCGTCGAGAAGACCAGCGACGAGGAGTTGAAGCGCGCCCTCCAACGCGAGATCGAGTCGCTCCAGAAGGAAGTCAGCCAGGCACAGTCGAAGCAGTAAAAAGCATTAACCACAGAGACACGGAGACACAGCTAAGGCAATTTAGCTGTGCCTCCGTGTCTCTGTGGTTAATCTTCTCTCACACCTCAACCCTGTAAGCGTCGTAGTCGAAGACCAGCGACAGCAGTCTTCTCCCGACCGACTCGGGGACGGAGGAGAGCAGGCGCGCGCGCAGGCGCATGCCGCGGCCGACTGCCACTGGCCGAAGGCGCCGTAGCGCCTCGAATAACTCGCGACGCCGGCGGCGCGTGCGCGGCGGCGCGACTCGTATGCGCGCAGAGCCGCGCGCGCGTCCCCGTACTTCGCGAGGCAGCGCGCGAGGACGGCGGCGTCTTCGATGGCGATGCAGCCGCCCTGCCCGAGGTTCGGCGTCATCGGGTGGACGGCGTCGCCGAGCATCGTGACGCGCCCCTCGCCCCAGCGCGCGGCCGCGGGGCGGTCGTAGGCGGCGTTGCGCAGGATGGTCTCGGACGGCGTCGCCTCGATCAACTCACACACCGGCGCGCACCAGCCGTCGAACAGTCGCAACAACTTCGGCGCGTGCTCGGAGGCAGACTCCGCCGCCGCCTGCGGCTCGTTCGCGGTCGCCCACCAGCCCGTGCGGCCGAGCCCGACGGGCCCGACGCCGAAGCGCTGACCCTCGCCGTAAATCTCCGACGCCGTCCCCGGCGGAAGCGCCGCGTGTTCGAGCCGCGCGACGCCGCGCCAGACGGTGTAGCCGCGGTAGACGGCTCGCCGTCTCCGAGCAACTGCGCGCGCACGCGCGAGTGCAGCCCGTCGGCGCCGACGAGCACGTCGCAGCCGACCTCCGTCCCTTCGCGGAAGCGCGCGCGCACCTCCTCCCCTTCCACTTCGAACCCTTCGAAGGTCTTCCCCAGATGAACCGACTCCGCCGGCAGCGCGCGCAGCAGCGCGCCCTGCAAGTCCGCGCGGTGGAGCGCGACGGCCGGCGCGCCCGTCTCGGGAAACGTGAACTGGTTGTAAGGATGTCCGTCGCGCCCGAGCCAGCGCACGCTCCGCATACGCCCCGCGCGCCCGAGCACCGTCTCGCCCAGGCCCAGCCGCTCCAGCACCCTGAACGCGTTCGGCCACACGGCAATCGCCGCCCCCACTTCGAGCAGCGCGGGCGCGCGCTCGTAGACCCGGGCTCGAACCCCTCCCGCCTCAGCGCCAGCGCCGCCGCCAGCCCCCCGATGCCGCCCGCCGACGATGACGATCCGCATGATTGGCATTCTCGCACAGGAGCAGAGGCAATAATGGGATTAAGCCCGAGGCGCGTCGCGGCCCCGGAGGGGCTTCATGTTTATAGTCTATGAGATTTAAATAAACAGCCGTGGCTATAAACATTCCGCCCCTCCGGGGCAAAGACCTTGTAGTTCTCTACTGCCATCTGCCTACTGCCTACTCCCTTCTCCCTTTGCGTTGCGGCGCACGCTTAGCGAGAATGGTCGCTCATTTTCGGGCGAACGTTCGCCATAGGAGACTGGAGACAAAACCCTTATGCGCTGGTCACAATATTTCATCCCCACGCTGCGCGAAGACCCCGCCGACGCGGAGGCCGTCTCGCACCGCCTGCTGCTGCGCGCGGGCTTCATCCGCCAGCTCGGCGCGGGCATCTACTCGCTCCTGCCGCTGGGCTGGCGCGTCGCGCAGCGCGCGATGAAGATCATCCGCGAGGAGATGGACGCCATCGGCGGGCAGGAGTTCTTCCTGCCGGCGCTCCATCCGGCCGAGGTCTGGAAGGAGTCCGGCCGCTGGGAGGTGATGGGCGAGACATGTTCCGCCTGAAAGATCGCAAGGGCGGCGACCTCTGCCTCGGCATGACGCACGAGGAGATCTTCACCTCGATCGCGCGCGACGAGCTGCGCTCCTACAAGCAGCTGCCGCAGATCTGGTACCAGATCCAGACCAAGTTCCGCGACGAGCCGCGGCCGAAGTCCGGCCTGCTGCGCGTGCGCCAGTTCATCATGAAGGACGCCTACTCCTTCGACGTGGACAAGGCCGGTCTCGACAAGTCGTTCGAGGACCAGCGCGAGGCCTACAAGAAGATCTTCGACCGCTGCGGCCTCAAGTCACATCGTCGAGGCTCGTCCGGCGCGATGGGCGGCTCCGAGTCGAACGAGTTCATGGTGCGCACCGACGCGGGCGAAGACTTCATCGCCGTCTGCGAGTCCTGCGGCTACGCGGCAACCTCGAGAAGGCGACCTCGCGGATGCCGACCATCGAAGACGAGGCCGGACGCCCGCGCCCGAAGAGTTCCCGACGCCCGGCGTGCGCACCATCGAAGACCTGACGACCTTCCCCGGCGGCGCGGCGGCGGACCGCCAGATCAAGACGCTCGTCTACGTCGCCACGGACGGCACGACGCAGGAGCAGTACCCGGTGCTCGCGCTCCTGCGCGGCGACCACCAGCTCAACGAGATAAGCTCGGCGACACGCTCGGCGCGTCGGCCGTGCGCGCCGCGCACCCCGAGGAGATCGCGCACTGCTCGGCGCGTCCGCCGGCAGCCTCGGCGGCGTCGGCGCCAGCGAGAAGGCCGCCGCGGTCGAAGCGAGAAGCTGCCGCATCATCGCCGACACTGCGCTCAAGGGCCGGCGCAACGATGACGACCGGCGCGAACAAGGACGACCACCACCTGCGCGGCGTGGACATCGAGCGCGACATCAAGCCCGACGCGTGGGCCGACCTGCGCACGGTGCAGAAGGGCGAGGCGTGCCCGAACTGCGAGACGGGCACGCTCGACATCTTCAAGGCGATGGAGATCGGCCACATCTTCAAGCTCGGCACGAAGTACTCCGAGTCGATGGGCGCGACGGTGCTCACGCAGGAGGGCAAAGAGGTGCCCATCGTGATGGGCAGCTACGGCATCGGCGTCGAGCGCATCATGTCGGCCGCCGTCGAGCAGAGCCACGACGCCGACGGCATCGTCTGGCCGCGCGCCATCGCGCCCTTCGACGTCATCGTCACCGTCACCAACGTCAAGCAGCAGGAGATCACCGACGCGGGCGAGCAGCTCTACGCAGACCTTGCGCGCGCGCCGGCCTCGAAGTCCTCCTCGACGACCGCGACGAGCGCGCGGGCGTCAAGTTCAAGGACGCCGACCTCATCGGCATCCCCTTCCGCATCACCGTCGGCAAGAAGATCGCCGAAGGCAAGGTCGAACTCTTCGACCGCGCGACGAAACAGTCCGAGGACGTGAGTCTGGACGAAGTCGTCGCGCAGGTTCAGTCGCGCGCCCTCGCGGGTCTGTAACATTATCGTCGAGCGCAAGCGAGCGGTTGCGTGTCACGTCATAAACTCGACGGACGTGACACGCCGCCGCCTTTACCCTCAGGTTCTTTTATTGAGGGGCGAGTTCGATGACCGTCACCTCTGGGCGCGCGAAGAAGCGGACGCGCGGCGCGGGGCCGCCCTCCATGCCGATGCCGCGCGTGACGTAGAGCCACGTCTGCCCCTCTCGGTGCAGCCCCGACTCGTACTTTTTGCCGAACTTCGAGAGCGTGACGAGCGCGCCGTACAGAGGCAACGCCACCTGCCCGCCGTGCGTGTGGCCCGCGCAGTAGAGGTCAACGCGCTTCGTCTCGGCCGCTTCGAGTATCAGGTCGGGCGTGTGGTAGAGAAAGAGCGTGAAGGCTTCGGGCGGCACGTCCCTGACGTGTTCCGGATGCCGCTCGGCACGCCGTCCGGCGGGTCTTCAAGCGAGGCGAAGGGCGCGCCCGAATCCAGATCGTCGTGCCGGCCACGTCAAGGCGCGCGGCCTCCTTCTTCAACTCGACGACGCCCGTGCCCTCGAACAACTCCTCGCGCCGCCAGTAGGCTGTGTCCCAGTTGCCGCGCACGGCGTAGGTCGGCGCGATGGCCGCGAGGCGCGGCAGGAGCTTTCTCAAGACCGGCAGCCCCTCGGGCGAGTTGAGCGAGTCGCCGGTGTAGACGATGAGGTCGGGGCGCTCGGCGGCGATGAGGTCGGGCAGACGCTCTTCGAGCCGCGGCTCGGGGTCGCAGTGCAGGTCTGAGATATGCACGACGCGCACGGGCCTCTGCGCCCCCCGCAGCTTCGGGCTCTCGACGCGGACGCGCGTCACCTCCGGCCAGTAAGGCTCGACGAAGTATCCGTAGGCGAAGCAGACGAGGCCGACAGCCGCCAGCACGAGTGAGCCGCGCTCGGCGATGCGCCCCGCGCGCGTCGGCTTCTCCATCAACCCGAAGCGGCGCAGCAGCACGCGCACGACCGCGCACGCCGCGAACAGGTAGACTGCCGCCACGGCGCAGACGAAGAGTAATACGGCCGTTGATTCTCCCATTATTGACCTTACCATCTGTCTTTAACCCATCAGTTCACCGACAGACTCACGGAATTTTGCCGACCTTCGACCTTCGACGTATCTATTCAGCAGCTTGGGTTTACAACTACAAACACTTTTTTTGCTTACACTTCTGCCTAACGCTCGAATTATCTTGCAATACCTTCGTCAAAACTTGACACAACTCTGTGACAAAGTTATTCTGCCTCTGTCCCGGGAACGATTGAGCCTCGGCTCCTTCCGCCTTTACGTCACCGTGACAATCTAGATCGTTTCTACGGCGTCCCGGCAGCGGGTCGTCTGGGTCGAAGTGTGCCGTCAGGCGGCCGCGTCCCCGGGCCTGCGAGCGCGGCGCCCGCCACTTTTAACGTCAGAATATTTCCAAGAGGACTCCCTATGACGCCCATCATCGACACCTCGTCCGTCAACGAGTCGGACGCCTTCACCAAGCACCTCGGCATGTTCACGCACCCGAAGGGCGCGCACCTCATCGAGCGCACGCGCCCGCTCGGCGAGTGGCTCGACCGGCGCATCGAGTTGGGGACGTGGCCTTACAGCCGCTCGCTCGAAACCTCGCCCGACACGACGGCGCGCGTGCGCAGCTCGAACGGGCTGACGGTCGAGGGCATCAACTTCGGCTCGCAGGATTATCTCGGCCTCGCCTCGCACCCGTCCATCCACGACGCGGCCATCCGCGCGCTCGCCGACTACGGCCCGCACAGCGCCGCCTCGGCCATCCTGCAAGGCAACACGGGTCTCTCGCGCCGCCTTGAGCGCGCCGTCGCCGAGCACGTCGCGGCCGAGCACGTCCTGCTCTTCCCGACGGGCTGGGCCGCGGGCTTCGGCACCATCGTCGGGCTCGTTCGGCCGAACGACCACGTCGTGCTCGACCAGAACTCGCACGCCTGCCTGATGCAGGGCGCGCGCGCCGCCACCGACAAGCACACCTTCTTCCGCCACCGCGACACGGAGGACGCGCGCCGCAAGCTCGCCAGAAGATTCGCGCGAAGGACGACGGAGAACGCCATCCTCGTCGTCACCGAAGGGCTGTTCTCGATGGACTCGGACAGCCCCGACATCCTCGCGCTTCAGGAGGTCTGCCGCGAGTTCGGCGCGGTGCTTCTGGTTGACGTGGCGCACGACCTCGGCGCTTCCGGGCCCGCAGGGCACGGGGCAGTTGGGGCTTCAGGGCGCGCTCGGCAAGGTCGATCTCGTGATGGGCGCGTTCTCGAAGACGTTCTCGAGCAACGGCGGCTTCCTCGCGACGAACAGCGATTCGTTCAGCACTTCGTCAGCATCTACGGCGGCTCGCACGCCTTCTCGAACGCGCTCTCGCCGATTCAGGCGGGCGTCGTCCTCGAAGCGCTGCGCATCGTGCGCTCGGAGGAGGGCGAGCGGCTGCGCGCGAAGTCTGCGGCGAACATCCGCGCCTGCGCGCGGCGTTCGAGGCCGAGGGGCTTGAGTGCTACGGGCAGCCGTCGAACATCGTCCCCGTCGGCGTGGGCGACGAGCGTCTGGCGAAGTGGACGGGGCGCGCGCTCGAAGAGAACGGGCTGATCGCCAACCTCGTCGAGTACCCGGCGGTCGCGCGCGGCAAGGCGCGCTTCCGCTTTCAGGTCATGGCCTCGCACACCGACGAACAGCTCGACCGCGGCGTCCGCATCTTCCGCCGCGCCCTCGCCGAGGCGCGGCAGAGACTCGCGGAATAAGATAAGGCAGTAGCCGGCAGTAGGGAGAGCGTCAGTCGAAAGCAGAAGGCGGGATGATGAAAGGCACGCTGTCTTTCATCATCCCGCCTTCTTCCGTCAGACGTACGCCCTCCCTCACGGTCGGTCTTCTGCCTGCTAATTCGTCATCTCGTTGACGAGCAGCGTGAGCGCGTTGTCTTGCAGCGTCTTGTTGTTCTGCAAGTCGCTGTGGAGGTCGCAGGCGAAGGCGGCGTAGGCGACGGGGAGCGGCGTCTTGTAGAGGGCGCTGGCGCGCGCCGCCGCGCCGAGGCCGACGCCCATCAGCGAGTCGCGCGTGACGCGGCCGTCGCCCGGCTCGTACATCGCGCGCACGACCTCTTCGCGCTTGAGCGCCGCCCGTCCGCGCCCCGCAGAGACTTCGGCCGCGTCAGCGTCAGCCAGCGCCCCGCTTCTCGTCGCGCAAGATGACGGGCGCGGCCAGCGTCTCCTCGCAGTCGCCGCCGAAGGCGAAGAGCTTGACGGGCGCGTCCGTCGGCCTGCGCGTCGAGCGCCTCGTGGAAGCGGCGCGCGCGCGCGAGCACCGCGTCGAAGTACGCGTCGAGCTCCGCGAGCGTGCCGCGCCCCGTGGCGCCTCCTGCCCGCGCGCGACGCCGCGCGCGTAAGCCTCGCGAAACTCCGGGTCGTTCGCGGCCGACCAGCCGTAGCGCCGCCAGATCTCGGGGTCGTAGAGGTCTAGCTCAGAGGGCGCAGGTCGCGGTCGAGGAAGCGCGCCTGCGCGGCGTGCGGGAGCAGTTGGAAGATGGAGGGCATGGTCATCACGTCCTCGCGCGAGAGCTTGTTGAGGAGGCGCACGCGGCGGCGCAGACCCTCGGTCACGGAGTAGCCTTCGAGCAGCGACGGCGAAGGCTTCCGCCGAGCCTTCGTTGGGCGTGCCGAACATGAAAATCTTGCTGACGAAACTCGCGCCCGCCCAGTCGGGTTGCGGCTGCGCGCCTTCGGGCGGCAAGTCCCGGTCGCCGTACATCGCCGCGTAGCGCGCGACGAGTCCGCCCATCGAGTGCGCGACGACGTTGAAGCGCAGGTCGGGCCGGCCGAGTTTCTGCTTCAACGCCTCGACGCGCCCGACGAGCAGGCGCGCCGACTCGACGTTGTCGCGCCGCCAGTCGTAGGCGAAGACGTAGAAGGTGTCCCGGTCGCCGTCCGCGGGCGGGTTCTCCCAGTCGCCCTCGCGGTAGCCGCCGTAGTCTTCGAGCGCGCGCAGCAGTTCGTGATAGACGTAGACTTCGGGCGCGAGCTTCGCCAGCTTCGCCGTCTCGACGATGCGCGACGCGACCAGTTCGTCGCGGTTGGCGGCGAGGTCGGGCGTCGTCGGCAGGCTCAGCCGTCCACGTCCGAGCGGAAGACCGAAGGCCAGACCACCTCGCCCGTCTGCCGGTTGACGATGCTCGAGCCGAGGATGCCGGGGATGACGATGACGGGCGCTTGCCCTTCCGCTCGCGCACGCCCGCGAAAATGCGCCCGAGGTCGGGCGTCCGCCGCGCGCCGCAGCCGGCAACGCCGTCGCTAAGACGACGACGAGAGTGATGAGGACTGTGTAATGAGTAATGAGTAGAAAACGGAAGCCTTCGGTGTGCTGATAGGTGTTCTCCTCCTTCGGCTTCACTCAGTCCTCATCACTCAGTCGCTCAGTACTTCCCTGTTTCCGGTTGATGAGGCTGGCGACGAAGCCCGCGCCGAAGCCGTTGTCGATGTTGACGACCGTGACGTTCGAGGAGCAGGAGTTGAGCATCCCGAGCAGCGCCGCGACGCCGCCGAAACACGCGCCGTAGCCGACGCTCGTCGGCACGGCGATGACGGGGACGCTCACCAGCCCGCCGACGACCGAAGGGAGCGCGCCCTCCATCCCGGCGGCGACGACGAGGACGCGCGCCGCGCGCAGGCGCTCGCGCTCGGCCATGATGCGGTGGATGCCGGCGACGCCCGCGTCCCAGATGCGCTCGACGCGGTTGCCCATCGCCTCGGCCGTGAGCGCGGCCTCCTCGGCGACGGGGATGTCGCTCGTGCCGGCGGTGACGACCATCGACCGTCCCCGCGCCGCGCTCGGTGCGGTCGCGCACGACGCGAATCATCCGCGCCGACGGGTGCCACTCGGCCTCGGTGCAGACGTTGCGGACTTCGCCGAAGGTGTCCTCGTCGGTGCGCGTGACGAGCAGGTTGGGCGAGCGCGCGCGCGAGCGCCTCGACGATCTCGACGACCTGCGCGCGCGTCTTCCCCGCCCCGAAGACGACCTCGGGGAAGCCCTGCCGCGCGGCGCGCGCGTGGTCGACGCGCGCGTGGCCGAGGTCTTCGAAGTGCAGGTTCGAGATGCGCCGCGCCGCCTCCGCCTCGTCCAGCTCGCCCTGCTTGAAGGCGCGCAGCAGCCTTTCGAGTTCTCTCAAATCCATCGCCTCGATGATTTTAACCTTCGCTCAGCGTTCGGCCAGATTCTAACATCGCGCGCGCAGGCCCGAAACCTGCCCGCTTGCGCGCGCGCGGCGCGACCCGTAAGATTCCCGTGACGTAAACAGTCTCCGATGGAATTGACGGTCGCAGTCACGGGAGCCTCCGGCTCGATCTACGCGCACCGCACGCTCGTCCACATGGCGGCGAGCGGCGCGGTCGAGCGCGTCAACCTCATCATGTCGGCGTCGGCGCTGTCGTCGCGCGCGTCGAGATGGGGGCGAAGATCGAGCCGGGCGACGCGCGCGCCGTCAACGAGTGGGTCGGGCTCCCCGAGACTCGAAGCTCATACAGTTCCACCGGCTCGACAACATGGCGGCGAAGCCCTCTTCGGGCTCGCACCCGCAGGCCGGGATGGTCGTCGTGCCCTGCTCGATGGGCACGCTCGGCGCCATCGCGTCGGGCGCGGGGACGAACCTCATTCACCGCGCGGCCGACGTGACGCTGAAGGAGGGGCGCCGCCTCGTCCTCGTCGTGCGCGAGACGCCCTACAACTCGATTCACATCGAGAACATGCTGCGGCTGGCGCACGCCGGCGCGCGCATCATGCCCGCGAGCCCGGGCTTCTACCACCGCCCGCAGACCATCGAGCAGCTCGTCGACCATCTCGTCTTCCGCATCCTCGACCAGTTCGGCATCCCGCACCCGACGGGCACGCGCTGGAAGGGCGAAGAAGGAGTTGAAGGAGGACTGAGTGATGAGTAGAGGACGGACTTTGGCTCAGTCCTCGGTACTTCAAATTATCGATGGCATCGCGACGAGTACACGATCAGCACCGAGCGCGGGCGGCTCGACCTCGGCGTCATCCACCGCTTCATCAGCGAGGAGAGCTACTGGGGGCAGGGGCGGCCTCTGGAGGTCGTGCGCAGGGCGGTCGAGAACTCTTTCCCCTTCGGCGTCTACCACGGCGACGAGATGGTCGGGTTCGCGCGCGTCGTCACCGACTACGCGACGTTCGCGTGGCTGGCCGACGTGTTCGTCCTGAAGGAGCACCGCGGGCGCGGGCTGTCGAAGTGGCTGATGGAGGTCATACTTAGTCACCCGGAGTTGCAGGGCTTCCGCCGCTGGGTTCTGGCGACGAAGGACGCGCACGAGCTCTACCGCAAGTTCGGCTTCATCGACCTCCACCGCCCCGAGCGCTGGATGGAGCGCCCCGACCCCTCGATGAAGGAGTCGCCCGACTACTGGAACCCGCGCTGAAGCGGTTGGCGGAAAGCCACGCGCGCCGGCTCGCTTTGGCATTTTGCCAGCGCACACGTTGAAAAAGACCTGAAATACCGCGTGTTACCGCCCGCGTCACCGCGTGAGTTTCGAACCCGAACCGGCCCGACGTTTGCCTACCTTTCAGACCGAGATGAAGACCGCCGCGAGCAACATCCGCACGACGCTCGAAATGATCAAGATCGAGCACACGCTCTTCGCGCTGCCCTTCGCGTTCCTCGGGGCGCTGCTGGCGGCGCGCGGCTTCACGCCGACGGGGCTGCCGACCCTCTGGCAGGCGCTCTGGATCACGCTGGCGATGGTCGGCGCGCGCTCGGCCGCGATGGCCTTCAACCGCATCGCCGACCGCCACATCGACGCGGCCAACCCGCGCACGGCCGCGCGCGCCATCCCGGCCGGGCAGCTCTCGGTCTCCTTCGTCTGGGCGTTTACCATCGCCTCGGCCGCGCTCTTCTTCCTCGCGTCGCTGATGCTCAACCGCCTGACGCTGCTGCTCTCGCCCGTCGCGCTCGGCTCGGTGCTGCTCTACTCCTACACGAAGCGCTTCACGTCGCTCTCGCACGTCGTGCTGGGCTGGTGCCTGTCCATCGCGCCGACGGGCGCGTGGGTCGCGGTGCGCGGGGCGATTGACTCGCCGGTGCCGCTGCTGCTCTCGCTCGTGGTGCTTTTGTGGACGGCCGGCTTCGACGTGCTCTACGCGTGCCAGGACTACGACTTCGACCGCCGGGCGGGCCTGCGCTCGATACCGGCGCGCGTCGGCGTGGCGCGCGCGCTGTGGGTCTCGCGCCTCCTGCACGCGGGGGCGTTCGCCGCGCTCGTTGGGTTATACTTTCTGACGCACTTGGGCGCGGCGGCGGTCGCGGGCGTCGCGGCGACGGGCGCGCTCCTGGTCTACCAGCACTCGCTCGTGCGCGCCGACGACCTGAGCCGCCTGAACGCCGCGTTCTTCACCACGAACGCCTTCGTCAGCGTCATCCTGCTCGCCACGTTCGGCGGCGCCGCTTTCATGAACAGACTTTAAGACTATGGAATTTTCACACGACCCCAGACTCAACGAACTCGCGGAGAAGGTCGAGGCCGGCGAGCGGCTCAGTTTCGAGGACGGGCTGGCGCTGTTCGCGACCGACGACGTGCCGGCGCTCGGGCGTCTGGCCGACACCGTCGGCGGCGTCTGCACGGGCGCGTGACGTACTACAACGTCAACCGCCACTTCAACCCGACCAACGTCTGCTACGCCGACTGTAAGTTCTGCGGCTTCTTCCGCACGCCGCGGCAGCCCGACGCCTACACGCACAACATCGAAGACTCTCTGCGCATCGCGGGCGAGGCCGTCAAAGAGGGCGCGACCGAGCTGCACATCGTCGGCGGCCTGAACACCAAGCTGCCGTTCTCGTACTTCACCGACCTGCTCTCCTCGCTCAAGGCGAAGTACCCGCAGCTCCACCTGAAGGCGTGGACGATGGTCGAGCTTGACCACTTCGCGCGCTTCTACAAGATGAGCGACGAGGAGGTCATCTCGAAGCTGAGGGAGGCCGGGATGGACTCGTGCCCCGGCGGCGGCGCGGAGATTTTCCGCGAGCCGACGCGCTCGATGATCTGCGCGCACAAGACGGACGCGCGAGCGCTGGCTCGACCTCTCGGGCAAGGTGCACGCGGCGGGGCTGAAGACGAACGCGACGATGCTCTACGGCCACATCGAATCAATCGAAGACCGCGTCGATCACTTCGTCCGGCTGCGCGAGCAGCAGGACAAGTCGGGCGGCTTCCAGTGCTTCATCCCGCTCGCCTTCTACCCGCCGGGCTCGCAGCTCGCGCACCTGCCGGGGCCGTCGGGCGTTGATTCGCTTGAAGACGATGGCCGTCTCGCGCCTCATGCTCGACAACTTCCCGCACATCAAGTCCTACTGGGTGATGCTCGGCAAGCGGCTCGCGCAGGTCGCGCTCCACTACGGCGCCAACGACCTCGACGGCACCATCACCGAGGGCGGCGAGCTGACCGAGAGCTACTCGGTCGAGTCGAACGGCGAGGTCAAGATGTCGAAGCAGGAGATCGTCGCGCTCATCGAAGACGCCGGCCTCGAAGCCGTCGAGCGCGACACGCTCTACAACCGCGTCGAGGAGCCGGCCGCCGCCTGAAGAATTCGCCTCCGCCCGCGCGGACTTCGGCCCGCGTGACAACCATCGCCCGACGGCTCTTGAAGATGAGGAAGATGACGCATGACGAACGAAGAGATTCAGAGGGTGATGGAGTTCATCATCAAGCAGCAGGAGAGCTTCTCGGAGAGGCATGGAGCGGATGCGCGAGATCGCAGGAAATGGCTGAGGAGCGCATCAGCCAGCGTTGAGACGGCCGTCGATCCACCTCCACAACACCGCCGCCGAACTCAGACAGGCTCAGGCAGACCTGAGCAAGGCGCAGAGAGAACTTGACCGTGCAAGATGATCGAGTTGGCGGAAGCGCAGGCGCACACAGACCAGCGGCTCAACGTCCTCATCGACATCATCCGAGCAGGGGCGCGGCGGGACACCAGGCTTGAGATTTTAGAACGGGGCGGCGGGCCTCAGACTCAGGCCCGCCGCCCCGGTCAATTTATTTTAAGGACTCATGACGACAGCAACAGAGACACGCACCATCACCGTCGCGCACTCGCCCGACTCGGACGACGCGTTCATGTTCTACGGGCTGGCGACGAACAAGATCGACACGGGCGACCTCCGTTTCGAGCACATGCTCGAAGACATCCAGACGTTGAACGAGAAGGCGACGCGCGGCGTCTACGACGTGACGGCCGTCAGCTTCCACGCCTACGCGTACATCTCCGACAAGTACGCCCTGCTCCCGCACGGCGCGTCCATCGGCGAGGGCTACGGCCCCATCGTCGTCGCGCGCGAGCCGTACAAGGTCGAAGACATCACGAAGCTTGAAAGTCGCCGTGCCCGGCACGATGACGAGCGCCTTCCTCGCGCTGCGCATCCTCTCGCCCGAGTTCGAGTACGTGGTCGTCCCCTTCGACCAGATCATCGAGGCCGTGCAGAAGGGCGAGGCCGACGCCGGCCTGCTCATCCACGAGGGGCAGCTCTTCTACCAGAGGCTCGGGCTCCAGAAGGTCGTAGACCTCGGCGAGTGGTGGAAGGAGCGGACGGGGCTGCCGCTGCCGATGGGCGGCAACGTCATCCGCCGCGACCTCGGCGCGGAGACCGTCCAGCGCGTCTCGGACTACCTGCGCGAGTCGATCCAGTTACTCGCTCGACAACCGCCGCGACGCGCTCGCCTACGCCATGCAGTTCGCGCGCGACATGGACCCGGAGCTGGCCGACCGCTTCGTCGGGATGTGGGTCAACCAGCTCACGCTCGACTACACCGAGCGCGGCCGCGCGCGCCGTCCAGCGTCTGCTCGACGAAGGGTTCGAGCGCGGCGTCATCCCGCACCGCGTCGAGGCCGAGTTCGTCGGCTAGTCCGCGTCAGTTGCAGAGTTCAAAGTTGAAGGCGACAAGTCGTGCCTTCAACTCTTCAACTTCACGAACTCTGCAACTTTGGAACTTCGCGCCCCGCATCGAAAGGGTTGCTCGGCGGGCGTTTTTCCCTGACTCGAATGCCTCGCACGTCTCAACCCCTGAAGTTCAGAAGAGAGTTTATGAAAAGAGTTCTGTTTCCCGTCCTCGCCGCCCTGCTCTGCGCCGGCTTCGGCCGCCGCGCAGAAGCAGACCGCGCGACGCCCGCGGCCGCGGCCCGGCGGTCGTCAACCGCTCGGGCGCGCCCGTGGACGTGGAGCGCATCATCCGCGCCTTCACGCAGAAGGAGGCCGAGTTCCGCAAGGCGCTCAACGAGTACGGCTTCAGGCGCGAGGCCATCATCCAGACCATCGCTTTGGGCGGGCAGATTTCGGGCGAGTACCTCCGCGTCTCGCGCTTCGTCTTCGACGACAGCGGCAACCGCTTCGAGAAGATTCTCAAGTTCCCGGTCCCGACCATGTCCGAGATTCAGATCACGGCCGAAGACCTGGAAGACCTCGGCGGCGTCCAGTCCTTCGCGCTCGAGTCCTCGAAGCTCCACGAGTACGACTTCGCCTACGTCGGCAAGGAGAAGCTCGACGAGCTGGACACCTACGTCTTCGACGTGACGCCGAAGATTCTGCCCGACCGCGCCGGCTCAAGCGCTAAGAAGTCGAAGGCCCGAGCGCTTCTTCCAGGGGCGCATCTGGGTTGACGACCAGGACTTCCAGATCGTCAAGGCGCGCGGCAAGGGCGTGCCCGAGTTCGAACAGCGCTTCCCCACGTTCGAGACCTACCGCGAGCAGATCGACGGCAAGTACTGGTTCCCGACCTACTCTTACGCCGACGACGAGCTGAACTTCAAGTCGGGCCAGACCGTCCACCTCCGCATGCGCATCAGGTTCACGGACTTCGAGCGCCTGCGCGGCAAGGTCACGCGTCATCGAGCAGGACGACGAGCACCATCGCCGCACGCCCACGCCCACCGGCGCCGAAGAACCGAAGGGCAGCGTAAGGCAGTCAAAGTAGATAGAGACGCGACGGCGAGCGAGTTCATGTAGCCTCGCCCGTCAGCGGCGGGGCTCCTAACTGCCGCTAGCTTCGAGATTTCAAATTTGAAATCTCGAGTCCTTAACGCTTTGCCAGTTCTTCCGCGACGGCCGCGCGCGTCTGCACGGTGAGGCGCTTCACGTCGTCGCCGTCGAGGCCGGCGGTCTCGACGGGCGGGAGGACGACCATCTCGATCGTGCCGGGGCGCGCGACGCCCGTGCCCTTGCCCATCAGCCCGTCCGTGTACTTGATGGCGACGGGGACGACGGGCACGCCCGCCTCGACCGCCATGTAGAAGCCGCCCTTCTTGAACGGCAGCAGCTCGCCGGGGCGCGCGCGCGTGCCCTCGGCGAAGACGCCGAACGACGTGCCCGCGCGCAGGCGGTCGGTCGCGGCCTTCGTCGTGCGCAGCGCGCTCTCGCGGTTCGAGCGGTCGATGGCCATGATGTTGACGAAGCCCATCCCGTAGCCGAGGATGGGCACCTTCAGCAGCTCCTTCTTGGCGAGGATGCCGATGCGCCGCCGCAGGTGGCAGAAGAGCATCGCCGTGTCGAGGAAGGAGCGGTGGTTGGCGATGAAGACGTAAGACCGCCGCGGGTCGAAATTGCTCCAAGCCCGCGCACGCGCACGCGCACGCCGCTCAGGCGCAGCCAGTTGCGCGCGCCGAAGAGCGCGAAGGGGTAGAGCCACTGGCGCCGCCCCGCGACGCGCGACGCGATGATCGCCGGCGGGCCGATGACGAGCAGCAGCATCGCGGCCACGAACAGAGACCACCAGTACCACAGCCGCCCCGCGAGCGTGCGCCGCGGCGCTGTGCTAGACTCGGCCTTCGTCAAACCACCGCTTCGCTCTCGGCCTTCAATCTCTTTCGGAAGACTTTCAGGATGCATCAAGCGTTCCTTCGCCGCTCGCCTCTCCTTCTTCGCCGCCGCGCTCGTCTCTGCTGCCTGACCATCGCTGCCGCGCATCGCCGCGCACGCCGCCCGCGCCGCCGCGCGCAGACCGCCGCGCCGCGCCGCGTCGCACCGCCAGCGACAGCGGCCGCGGGCCGCGTGCCCTCGCCGCGCGACGTGCTCGGCTTCACGCCCGGCGACGACCGCAAGGTCGCCGACTGGAAGCAGATCACCGACTACTTCGGACGCGCCTCGACGCGCGCGAGCGGGCGCGTCCGCGTCCAGACCGTCGGCGCGTCGACGCTCGGCCGCCCGCTCCTCGCGGCTTTCATCAGCTCGCCAGAGAATATACGCGAACTCGACAAGTATCGCGAAATCCAGCGCCGCCTCGCCGACCCGCGGCTCGTCCGGGACGAGGCCGAGCGCGACCGTCTGATGCGCGAAGGCAAGACGGTCGTCGTCATCTCCTGCTCCATCCACTCGACCGAGATCGTCGCCTCGCAGATGTCGATGCAGCTCGCCTACGAGCTGGCCTCCGCGCAGGACGCCGAGACGCGCGAGATTCTTGCACAACACGATCCTCATCCTCATCCCCTCGCCCAACCCCGACGGCATCGACATCGTCGCCGACTGGTACCGCGCTCTCTCGGCACGCCCTGGGAAGGCACGGAGCCGCCCGAGCTTTATCACCACTACGCCGGCCACGACGACAACCGCGACTGGTTCATGCTCAACCTCAAGGAGACGCGCGCCGTCACGCGCCTGCTTCTGGAAGGAGTGGTTCCCGCAGATCGTCTACGACGTGCACCAGCAGGGCGCGACGGGCTCGCGCTTCTTCGTCCCGCCCTTCTACGACCCGCCGAACCCGCACATCGCGCCGCTGCTGCTGCGCGAAGTCGGACTCATCGGCCACAAGATCGCCGCCGACGCCGAGGCCGCGGGCTTCCGCGGCGTCATCACCAACGCGATGTACGACACGTGGTGGCACGGCGGCTTCCGCACCGCGCCCTACTACCACAACTCGGTCGGCATCCTCACCGAGGCGGCCAGCGCGCGCCTGATGACGCCCGTCAAGGTCACGCCCGAACAGCTCCGCCGCGCCTCCGTCGCGCGGCATGCCGACGGCGCTGCCCGAGAGCCCGACGACCAACTTCCCCGACCCGTGGCCCGGCGGCGAGTGGCGCGCGCGCGACATCATGGGGCTGGAGTTGACGGCCTCGCGCGCCGTGCTCTCGATGGCGGCGAAGTACCGCGAGCGCTACCTGCGCAACTTCTACGAACTCGGGCGGCGCGCGCTCGACTGGCCGCCCGAGGACCGCGACGACGTGCTCGCCTACGTCATCCCCGCCGGGCAGGGCAGGGACGAGGCGGTCGCCAAGCTCGTCACGCTCCTCGTCGAGCAGGGCGTCGAAGTTCACAGGATGGACGCGGAGCTGCACCTGATGCTCGCGGGCATCGCGCGGCGCGGTCTACAACGACATGCAGAATGCGCCGCCCGAGTGGCCGCTGGGCAGCTACCTCGTCTTCCTGCGCCAGCCTTACCGCGCGAACGTGCAGGCGCTCTTCGAGCGGCAGCTCTACCCCGACCGGCTCGCGGGCGGCGCGCCCGAGCGCCCCTACGACGTGGCCGGCTGGACGCTGCCGATGCAGATGGGCGTCGAAGCCTACCCCGTCGCTCACATCCGCGAGCCCGAGTCGCAGCGCCGCCTGACGCTCGTCCGCGAAGAGGGGAGGTGCGGCGCGACCTCGGGCTCATGGTCAACGCGGCGAAGATGGAGTGGGAAGACCGCGCGCGCGGCGTCGCGGTGATGAAAGAGGTCTCGCCGATACTGAACCCCGTCCGCCGCCCCGTCCGCCTCGCGCTCTACAAGGGCTGGACGGGCTCGATGGACGAGGGCTGGACGCGCTGGCTCTTCGACACCTTCAACGTGCCCTACACTTCCCTGCGCGACGCGGACGTGCGCGCCGGCAACCTGCGCGCGAAGTACGACGTGATCGTGCTGCCTTCGATGCGCCTGCGCGAGATCGTCGAAGGGCGCGCGAAGGAGACGGCGCCGCGCGGAGTTCACGGGCGGCATCACGGAGGCGGGCGTGGCGAACCTCCGCCGCTTCGTCGAGGAGGGCGGCACGCTCGTCTGCTGGGACGACTCGACGGAACTGCCGCTCAAGCACTTCAACCTCCCCGTGCGCAACGTGCTCGAAGGCCTCCGCCCCGCGGACTTCTACTGCCCCGGCTCGGTCCTGCGCGTCGAGGTCGAGACCTCGCACCCGCTCGCGCGCGGCTACGGCGCAGCGGGCCGACGCCTACTTCGTCAACAGCGCCGCCTTC
The DNA here is from genome assembly GCA_963726735.1 of uncultured Acidobacteriota bacterium. GTDB lineage: Bacteria > Acidobacteriota > Blastocatellia > Pyrinomonadales > Pyrinomonadaceae > QHXN01. The sequence goes on along the minus strand of CAVSDM010000007.1, from coordinate 1,562,805 downwards.
GAGGTGACCGACCACGCGCGCGCGCGCGTCGTCGCGCGCTACGCCGGCCGGGACGAGGTCCTGCGCTCCGGCTGGCTCCTCGGCGCCGACAAACTCGCCGGCCGCGCCGCCCTCGTCGAAGCCACGCTGGGTCGCGGCCGCGTCATCCTCTTCGGCTTCCGCCCCCAGCACCGCGGCCAGACGTGGGGCACCTTCCCCTTCATCTTCAACGCCATCGAAAGCGCCGCGCGAGTTGAAAAAAACTGGCATCCGTGCGGGCGCGGGCGCACGTCAAAGGGTGGCGCACGCCTGCGCCGCCCGGAGAAAACGCCATGAGAATGTTCGCACGCCTGCTCTGACCCTCGTTCTGCTCGCGTCTTTCGGCCGCGCCGTTGACGTTCGCGCAGACGCGCCCGCGCCGCGTCGGTCAGACGCCGACCGCGCAGCCCGCGCCCGCGACGACGACAACGAGGACTCCGGCCCCCGTGACGCCCCCGGCGCGGCGGCCCACGCTGGAGGCCGGGCGGCCCTCGCCCTCTTCGGCTCCCGCGCAGACGCGCGGCGGCGAGGTCTCCGAGGAGGTGGACGAGGACGAGGTCGTGCGCGTCAACGCGTCGCTCGTGACCGTGCCCGTCTCCGTCCTCGACCGCGACGGCCGCTTCATCTCGGGCCTGCGCCAGGAGGACTTCCGCATCCTCGAAGACGGCGTCGAGCAGCGCATCGCCTACTTCGCCACCGTCGAGCAGCCCTTCACCGTCGCGCTCGTCATCGACACGTCGGGCTCGACGCGCTTCAAGCTCGAAGACATACAGGACGCGGCCATCGCCTTCCTCGACCAGCTCCGCCCGGCCGACCGCGTCATCGTCGTCTCCTTCGACGAACAGGTGCGCGTCCTCTCCGAAGCGACGAACGACCGCAACCAACTGCGCGAGGCCATCCGCCGCACGCACACCGGCGGCGGCACGCGCCTCTACGACGCCGTCGATCTCGTCATCAACGACCAGCTCCGCCGCATCCAGGGGCGCAAGGCCATCGTGCTCTTCACCGACGGCGTGGACAGTTCGAGCAGGCAGGCCAGCTTCGAGAGCACGCTCGAAGAGGCGGTCGAGCTGGACGCGATGATCTACCCCATCCAGTACGACACGTTATGACGGCAACGTGCAACGGCGGCGGCGGCGGCGGCGGCTGGCCGGGGCGGAACCGCTACCCGCGCCGCAGGGGCGGGCGTAATCCCGGCTGGGGCGACATCCTCGGCGGCATCATCCTCGGCGGCGGCAACGTGAGGATCGGCAACGGCGGCGGCGGCGGCGGTGGCGGCGGCGCGGGGACGACGCGCGAGGACTACCAGCGCGGCGGCGAGTACCTGCGCCGGCTCGCGGAGGCGACCGGCGGGCGCCACCACGACGCGCACGACCTCAGCTACATCGAGCAGGCGTTCACCAACATCGCCGAGGAGCTGCGGCGCCAGTACAGCCTCGGCTACTACCCCTCGCGGCAGGCGCAGGCCGAGGAGCGGCGCCAGATACGCGTCCGCGTCCGCCGCCCCAACCTCGTCGTCCGCGCGCGCGACAGCTACGTCTACCGCCCCGACGGCGGCCCGACGCCCGACGCCACCACCGCGCAGGACAACACCAACCGCGCCAGTCGGCCCCCGTGCTGCGCCGCAACTTCGACCCTTCGGCGGGACGAATGAGGAGAGTTAAAGAGATAGCGGCTTAGCGGTTCTTAACGAGGAGGCAGGAGAGTAATAGTTAAAACTCTCCTGCCTCCTCGTTTGTCTGTCGCGCTCACTTATTGACAGTAAGTAGCGGCGGGCGTATAAGTCGGCCGTCACGCGACTCGCCCCGCACCTCAAAGCTTCGGTCTTCATGGGCTCCGCCAGGCTCACCGACCTGTTGAAAGGAGAGACACCATGAACGCTCACAGCCTCCGCTCGATGTTCCGCCGCCGGAGCCGACCCCGCCGCCGACGGGTACCGTCGGCATCGGCGGAAGTTGGAATTGCGTGTCATGTGGCGGGGGCCTCCTCGACCAACGTCTGGCTCGCCCTACCGCGCGGATAAAAGAAGAAGGGTGGAGACGAGGCGCGCCTTTACTCTCCAGCCTTTCCCCTTTTAACCTCTTACTCCTCTCCCCTCTTCCTCTCACTCTCCGACGACCGTGCCGTCGCGGACGATGCCGTTCTTGGGGACGATGATGATGCCGTCGCGGATGAACCAGCTCCCGTCGGGGGCGGCCTCGTCGGTGAGGCCGCGCTCGTTGAGGAGCCGGACGCCCGCGCCGATGCGCGCGTTCTTGTCGATGATGGCGTTGCGGATGATCGATGCCCTCGCCGATGCCGATGCGCGGGATGCCCGATGCGCACGTCGGCCTCCATCTCGTCGATGGACTGGTAGTAGTCGGCGCCCATCACGTAGGTGTCCTCGATGTGCGCGCCGAAGTCGATGCGCGTGCGCACGCCGATGAGCGAGCGGTTGATGACGGCGCGCGTGATGATGCAGCCCTCGGCTGACGATCGAGCTGGTTGATGTGGCAGTTGTTCACCTTCGACGGCGGCAGGTAGCGGGCGCGCGTGAAGATCGGCGCGTCCGTGTCGAAGAGGTTGAACTTCGGCACGACCGCCGTCAAATCCAGGTTGGCCTGGTGGAAGGCGGCGATGGTCCCGATGTCCTCCCAGTAGCCGTCGAAGAGGTAGCCCTGCACGTTGCTGCTCTCGATGGCGGCCGGGATGATCTGCTTGCCGAAGTCGTTCCACGTCGGGTCCTTCGCCAGCAGCTCGACCAGCCAGTCGAACTTGAAGACGTAGATGCCCATCGAGGCGAGGAACGGCCGCCGCGCCGCCTCCTCGGCCGAGAGGCCGAAGGGCGTCGTGTCCACCCTCATCGCTTCGAGCGCCTCGCCCTTGGGCTTCTCGCGGAACTCGGTGATGCGGCCCGTCGGCTCCATCTTCATCAGGCCGAAGTCCTCGGCCTGGTCGCGCCCGAACGGGATGACCGAGATCGTCACGTCGGCCTCGGTCTCGAAGTGGCGCGCGATGAACTTGCGGTAGTCCATCCGGTAGAGGTGGTCGCCGGAGAGGATCAGCAGCGTGTCGATGCCCCAGTCGGACATGTGCGGCAGCACCTGCCGGACGGCGTCGGCCGTGCCCTGGAACCACTGCGGGTTCTGCGGCGTCTGCTCGGCGGCGAGAATCTCGACGAAGCCGTTCGAGAACTGCGAGAAGCGGTAGGTCGGCGCGATGTGCTTGTTCAAGCTCGCGGAGTTGTACTGCGTCAGCACGAAGATCTTGAGGATGTCCGAGTTGATGCAGTTCGAGACGGGGATGTCGATGAGCCGGTACTTGCCGCCGAGCGGCACGGCCGGCTTCGAGCGTAACAGCGTCAGCGGCGACAGGCGGGTGCCCGCACCCCCGCCCAGAATCACAGCCAGAATGTTCGGCCTCTTCGGAGCCATGGCTCACACCTTCCCTGTTTTTTTGGAAAATCGATTAACGCGAGCATAGACGCAAAGCGCCGTGCGTTTCAATCTCGCGCGCGGGCGGCGCGGGAACGGTTGCAATGGACGTTAACGCGCACGACTAGCGGATGGTTGGGGGTCCGGCGGACGCGTTCGTAGAGCGAAGTCGAGGCCGCTCTCAATATCATTACTCACTCCCGAGTCCAACTTCAGTATGCGGCGGCCGAGGCGGTCGTCTTCACGCCCGCGGCCTCCTGCGCGATCTTGACGCCGACCGAGGCGCCGATGCGCGTCGCGCCGGCCTCGACCATCGCGCGCGCGTCCTCGATGCCCTTCACGCCGCCCGAGGCCTTCACGCCGAGGTCCGGCCCCACGGTGCGCCGCATCAGCGCCACGTCCGCCACGGTCGCGCCCGACTTGGCGAAGCCCGTCGAGGTCTTGACGAAGTCGGCGCCCGCGCGCTTCGCCGCGAGGCACGCGCGCACCTTCTCGTCGTCGGTGAGGAGCGCCGTCTCGATGATGGTCTTGACCAGCACGCCCGACTCGTGCGCCGCCTCGACGACCGCGCGGATGTCGTACTCGACGGCGCAGTCGTCGCCGCTCTTCAGAGCGCCGATGTTGATGACCATGTCGATCTCGCGCGCGCCGTCGAAGATGGCGCGCCGCGTCTCGTAAGCCTTCACGTCCGGCGAGCGTCGCGCCCAGCGGGAACCCGATCACCGTGCAGACCGGCACGCCCGACCCGCGCAGCACGCACGCCGAGGTCTTCACCCACGAAGGGTTCACGCACACGCTCGCGAAGCCGTGCCGCGCCGCCTCCTCGCACAGACGCGTGATGTCGGCCTCGCTCGCCTCGGGTTTGAGGAGCGTGTGGTCGACCAGGCTCGCCCAATCCCTCGCCGTCGCCGCGTCGCCGAGGATGACGCCGATGCGCGCCGCCCCCGCGTCCACCACCCGCTGCATGCGCTCCGGGCAACGGTTAAAGCACGCGCTCCCGCACCCGCACGCCCCGTCCTCCCCCGCCCCGTCGCCGTTCAGCCGCGCCACGATCACGTCCGTGATCTGCTCGACCAGCCGCTCGAAATCCCCGTTCTGTGAATAAGCCATGACGACTTTAACTCCTGTACTGACGCTCGACGGCGTCGATTTTGGCGACGCGGCGTTTGTGGCGGTCTTCGGTGAGGTCGGCGGAGAGCCAGGCGCGGACGATGTCGCGCATCTCGTCGGTGTTGATGGTGCCGCTGCCGAGGGTGAGGACGTTGGCGCCGTTGTGCTCGCGGGAGTTGACGGCGACTTTGACGGAGTAGCAGGCGGCGGCGCGGACGCCCGGCACCTTGTTGGCCGTCATGGAGGAGCCGACGCCCGCGCCGTCGATGACGATGCCGAGGTCGGCCTCGCCCTCCGAGACGGCGCGCGCGACCGCGTGCGCGAAGTCCGGGTAATCGACCGCGTCCGTCGAGTTCGTGCCGAAGTCGCGCACGCGGTGGCCGAGTTCCGCGAGCAAGCCTTTCAGCTCTTCCTTCAAAGGGAAGCCGCCGTGGTCTGCGCCGACGGCGACTATTCTTTCGGCGCGCGAGCCGCGGCGCGGGACGCGGCGGACGAGCTCGATCCGGCGCTCGCGGACGATGTCGGCGGCGAGCGGCGTGAGCCTCGCCGATCTCGGCGACGCGCAGGCGCGAGCCCTCGGGCAGGCCGCGCACGTCGTCCTCGGTGATGACGCTCTTGGAAGACTCGTCGCGCTCGTACTCTTTCTCGGCCGCGGCGGGCTTCTCCGCGGCGGCGGGCGCGACGTTGATGACGCGCGCGAGCGGCGGGCCGCCCGCGTCTGTTGGCGGCCGGGGCTCGGCCGGAGCAGGAGCAGAGTGCGCGGCGGCGTTCTCCTCTTCGGCCGGCGCGGCGTTGGCGAGCACCTCGCGCACGAGCGCGCGCACACGGTCGCGCGTTGACTCTGTCGGTCGTTCGTCAGGCATGAAAGAAGCTGTGAACGCCCTCCATTTGACCTCTGGTGTGGAGCGCGCATAGTATGTCGCACCACGGCGGCGCGGCGCAAACAGCTCGCGCGCGCCGACCCCGCGGACGTTTACTTAAAACACAGAGGAGGCCGACCTTGTCTTCATCCGCCGTCGCAGTGTCGGAGTTCAGCAACCCCAACCTGGAGCCGCTCTTCACCGCCGAGCAGATACAGACGCGCGTCGCCGAGATGGGCGCCGAGATCGCGCGCGACTACGCCGGGCAGACGCCGCTCCTCGTCGGCGTGCTCAAAGGCGCGTACATCTTCCTGAGCGACCTCGTGCGCGCCATCGACCTGCGCCTCGGCGTCGAGTTCATGGCCATCTCCAGCTACGGCTCGGGGATGCGCTCGTCGGGCGAAGTCCGCATCGTCAAAGACCTCGACGTGCCCGTGGACGGCCGCGACATCCTCATCGTCGAGGACATCGTGGACACGGGGCTCACGCTCTCGTTCCTCATCGGGAGCCTCCACCAGCGCGGCGCGAAGAGCGTCCGGCTGGCCGCGCTCCTCGACAAGCACGAGCGCCGGGAGAAAGACGTGAAGATCGACTACTGCGGCTTCCAGATTCCGGACGCCTTCGTCGTCGGCTACGGCCTCGACTTCGCCGAGCGCTACCGGAACCTCCCGTACATCGCCGTCATCAAAGACCCCAGCCTCAAGGACTGAGGCGTCAGCCACGCAAGGAGGGACGACACATGAGAAGGATCGCAGCCATCCTCTTCGCGCTCTCGCTCTGCGCCGCGCAGGCGAGCGCGCACGGCGGCAACGTCAAACACGGCCACGCCGAACCGCAGGGGCCGGACTTCTCGAAGGTCGAGATCAAGACCGAGAAGGCCGCGGGCTCCGTCTACGTGCTCTACGGCGCGGGCGGCAACATCGGCGTCAGCGCGGGCGCCGACGGCGTGCTCATCGTGGACGACCAGTTCGCGCCGCTCGCCGACAAGATACGCGCGGCCCTGAAGCCCTTGAGCCCGGGGCAGCTCCGCTTCGTCCTCAACACGCACTTCCACTTCGACCACACGCACGCCAACCCCGTCTTCGGCCGCGAGGCGATTCATCGTCGCGCACGCGAACGTGCGCCGGCGCCTCTCGGTGGAAACGACCGTGCTCGGCGAGAAGTACGCGGCGCTCCCGAAAGAAGGACTGCCCGTCGTCACTTACGACACGACCGTCTCCTTCCACTTCAACGGCGAGGAGATTCGGGTCGTCTACTTCCCCGCCGGCCACACCGACGGCGACAGCGTCATCTTCTTCACCACGTCGAACGTCATCCACATGGGCGACGACTTCTTCGCCGGCCGCTTCCCCTTCATCGACCTCGACAACGGCGGCAGCGTCGAGGGGCTCACGCGCAACGTCGCCGAGGTCATCGCGAAGGCGCCCGCGGGCGTGAAGATCATCCCCGGCCACGGCCCGCTCTCGACCATCGAAGACCTGCGCGCCTACCACTCGATGCTCGTCGAGACGACCGACATCATCCGCACGCGCCTGCGCGCCGGGCGCACGCTCGAACAGGCTAAGGCCGAGGGGCTGCCCGACAAGTGGAAGGAGTGGGGCACCGGCTTCATCAACACCGGCGACTGGATCGGCATCGTCTACCGCAGCCTCCAGCAGAACGCCGGCAAGAAGGCCGCCTTCAACTTCGAGCCGACGCCGCGCGACGCCGCGACACGGCTGACATTAGCGGGCGAGCGCTGGACGGACTTCAGACTCGGCGTTTAGAAAGCCCCGGCCGGGGCGTGGGAGATTAGCCGGGGGTTGAGCCGCAGGCGCGCGAGCGCCGACGCGAGCCCCCGGTTCGACGGTCATAAAAATTCAGGAGCCCCGGAGGGGCGAAGCAATGTCACACGACGCTTCGCCCCTCCGGGGCTCTTGAAATTTTTGTTGTTGCCCGTTCCGGGGGCTCGCTCCGACGTTCGCCTGACGCCTCACGTCTTAAGCTCACCCCCGGCTAATCTCTCACGCCCCGGCCGGGGCTTTCCAAGCCGCCGGTCAAACAATATCTCTCAGGAAACTCTCGCCCGCTTTCAACCTCAACCCGAAATTCTCGGCGATGGTCTGGCCGATGTCGGCGAGCGAGGCGCGGTCGCCGAGGTTGACGCCGGCGCGCGCCGAGGGGCCGTAGACGAGGAGCGGGGCGTACTCGCGCGTGTGGTCCGTGCCGCGGTAGGTGGGGTCGTTGCCGTGGTCGGCGGTGAGGATGAGGAGGTCGCCTTCGCGCATCGCGGCTTCGATCTCGGGCAGGCGCGAGTCGAAGTGTTCCAGCGCGCGCGCGTAGCCTTCCACGTCGCGGCGGTGGCCGTAGAGCATGTCGAAGTCCACGAGGTTCGAGAAGATGAGCCCGCGCGCGTCACTCCTTAAAGCTTCGATGGTCTGGTCAATCGACTGGTCGTTGTTCTTGCCCGGCAGCTCCCGCGTGACGCCCGACGCGTCGTAGATGGAGGAGATTTTGCCGACGGCGACCACGTCGAGCCCCGCGCCCGAGAGGACGGGCAGCAGCATGTCGCGCGGCGGGGGCACGGCGTAGTCGTGTCGGTTCTCGGTGCGCTTGAAGGCGCCGGGCGTCGCCGACGAACGGGCGCGCGATGACGCGGCCGACCTCGTGCTCGCCGCGCAGGATGTCGCGCGCCGTCTCGCAGATTTCGTAGAGGCGTTCGACGGGGATGACCTCCTCGTGCGCGGCGATCTGGAAGACGGAGTCGGCCGAGGTGTAGACGATGGGCTTGCCCGTCTCGACGTGCTCCTCGCCCAGATCTTTGATGATCTCCGTCCCCGACGCGGGGTAGTTGCCGAGGATGCCGGGCACGCGCGCGTCCCTGACGAAGCGCTCGACCACGTCCGCGGGGAACCCTTTCGGGTAGGTCGGGAAAGCCTTCTCCAGAATGATGCCCGCCATCTCCCAGTGGCCCGTCGTCGTGTCCTTGCCGTTCGAGCGCAGCGCGCAGCGGCCGAAAGACGCGCGCGGACTCTCGACCGGCGCGACGCCGCTCAAGCTCCGCACGTTACCCAACCCCCAGCCGCGCAAGTTAGGCATATTCACCTGCCGCGACTCGCAGATGTGCCCGAGCGTGTCCGAGCCCGCGTCGCCCCACTCGGCCGCGTCAGGCATCTCGCCCATGCCGAGGCTGTCGAGCACGATGAGCGTGATACGCTCGAACGCACGTCCGTCTTTCGTCATCCTTAATCAGTCCTCTTCCCGATATTTGATAGAGCTGCCGGCGTCTCAACTCCGCGGGGCCTGGTAGCCCTCGCGGGCGCGCACCTGCGCGTCCTTGCGTGTGCGCACCTGGACGTTGATCTTGCGGAACGTGCCGTCGCGCGCGGTGTTGGTGGAGTAGTAGCCGATGCTGTACTGCGTGCCGATGTCTTCGGCCACCTGGCGGAAGGCGCGGCGCGCGTCGCGCAGGTCGGCGGCGGGGAAGGTCTTGCCGCCGGAATCGCGCGCGAGGCCCGCCATCTCGCGGCGCGCCATCTGGTAGAGCGTGCGGCTGGCGTGCATGCGCTCGAACTGGCCCATGCGGCAGAAGTTCGTAGAAGTCTTCGGCCGCAGCGCCCGGCGCGATGACGCGCTGGTAGCGCCGGAGCTGCGTGTTCGACAGGCGCAGCGCGCCGCCGTCCTCGCAGTCCTGCATCAGACGGTCTTCGACGTAGTCCTCCGTGTTGACCATCACGAAGTAGGTGACGACGCCCGCGCGCTTGAGCTGAGAGCGCGCCTCCTCGAAGTCGGACTCGCTCGTCGAGTCCACGCCGTCCGTGAGCGCGACGAGCGCGCGCCGGCCGCGCGTCAGCTCGGTCGGCCTCTCGCGGAAAACGTCGCGCGCCACCTTCGCGAGGCCGTCGTAGAAGGGCGTGCCGTTCGACGCCCCGACCGACTCGACCGCGTCCTGGAGCAGCTCCCGGTCGTCGGTCAAAGGCGCCTTCAGCTCGACCGTGGCGAGCGAGTCGCTCCCCTCCTTCTTCGTGTTGAAGGAGAGGATGGCGACGCGGTCGCCGGGCCTGAGCGCCTCGATGAAGGCGCGGGCGGCGGCGCGGATGAGCCCCACGTCCTCGCGCGTCGAGCCGGAGGTGTCCAGCAGGAGCGCGACCTCGAAGGGCGCCTCGGTCGTCGAGAAGTTGGCGATCTTCTGCGGGCGCCCGTCCTCGAAGATTTGGAAGTCGGAGGCTGCAAGCCCGGTCAGCGGCCGGCCCGTGCGGTCGGTGACGATGGCCGGGACGGAGACGAGCTGCGTCTCGATGCGGACGACATCGTCCTCGTCAACCTCTTCGCCCGCGGAGCCCTTCTGCGCGCGCCCGGCTGTCGAGCGCGGCGCGGGCGTCGGCGTCGGCGAGACGCGGCGCGGGCGCTGGTGCGCCTCCTCGCGCAACTGCGCGCGGCCGGCCGGCGCGTAGACGCAGGTGAGCGCGAGCAACGCGGCGGCCGTCGCGAGCGCGAACGTCTTGAAGCTTGCAGGGGACTTCGGCACGGTCTTAAACTCTCGCTGAAAGAACTTTCGCCGTAGAATATAGCCGCAAACGGTCGCGGACGGAAAGGACGAAAGATGCCGGTCATCGGGAGACTCGACGGACAGGTCGAAGAGGTCATCATCTCGCCCGTCTCGCGCCGCCAGCGCGAAGAGGGGCCGCCCCCCGCGCGTAAAAACGAAGAGACGCCAGAGCCCTCCGACACCTCCGACCACGCCCCGTCTCAAACGCCCACCGCGGGTGAGAGTTCCGCGAACGCCGACGAGTTGCCCGTCTGGCTCCTGTAAGACAGTAGGCAGCAGGCAGTAGGCGGATGGCAGTTGAAAATGCCGCGTCAGCGGCGCGTGAATGTAGCCCGGCCTTTCAAGGCCGGGTTAGCGTCGCATTAAACGCCGGGGCGTCGCGTCAGCGACGCGTGAGCCTTCGGGGCGCGTTCAGGCGTCGCTGACGCGACGCGACGCGGCGCTCATCATCGTCATCTTCCCCGGCCTTGAAAGGCCGGGCTACATTCATCCGCCGCTGACGCGGCGTCTGCCTGACTGTCATCTACCATTTGCGTACTGCTCTCCCCGCTTGACAGACGGGCGCGCTTCTCTTAAATTTAATCCCGGTTATGGCGGTTCTTTTCAGGCACGTATGTCAACGGTAGACGGCCACCCTTACAAGGTGGAGGTTGGGGGTTCGAATCCCTCCGTGCCTACCACATGCGCGCCGACCTTGAAAATTTAAGGTTCTCGCGGAGTCGTAGTTCAGTTGGTTAGAACGCCGGCCTGTCACGTCGGAGGTCGCGGGTTCGAGTCCCGTCGGCTCCGCCATTAACCGAGTAAGCGCCTGTATCTTTTTAGATGCAGGCGCTTTCTTTTACCGCGCATTTGCAGCCATTCTCGAACGGTAGAACATTTGGCTCCGTGCGCCTGACTGAAGCTATTACGCCCTCTCCACTCCCTTGAGTCCCGTCAAAATTCCCGCCGCTGCCCAAGGGCATAGCCCCTCCAGCTTTAACCTAGACAGGAATCAATAGGCTATCTTTTGTTTTTTCGTGCAGAAGAATTGTCTGATCAATAGTGCGGTTCATCGGCTCCCCCGCACGGCGTCCGCCGGGTACCACCCGCCCGGGTCGTATTCCAGGTCATAGACCTTCTTGAAATCCGCCACGTGCTTTAAGATTTCCCCGACCTCTGTTTCCTCGCCTTTAACTCCCTTCTGCCACATTTTCTTTTCAATCGTGCCCAACACGAGATACTCACTCGCGATGACTTCAGGAGCGAAGTTGCTAAAGCTATAGGCCAGCTCCGCCTCCAACTCGTCCTGATGCATCATGATCAGCTCACACCGCGAGCAATACTTACAGGTCTTGCCGAGCGCCATCGGCCCCCACCCGTCAACGTGGATCAGGAAAGCGAACTTGCGCGGGTAGGTGTACCGCTCACACTGCGGGCATTTACTGAGGCGCGTCCCGGCATGAGGGTTGAGGATGAAGCCGTAGCGCGGCGGCAACCGGCCGATCCTCGTGCTTCTTACCATACGAGCTATTGCATTTGCGGGTGCAGGAATCGTCTATCGTCCGGCAGTGCCCGCCGGCGCTTTTGCCCGATGATAACGCTTGAAATAGCGAGCGGTCGAGGCTTACGCTTTCACCCGGCGTCACTTCGGACAGGACACGGACATCATGCTGTCATCTGAATACCAGCAGACCCTCCGAGAGCAGACTATTAACGAAGACGGGCCGGGCAGCGTCTTACGCGATTTCGAAACCCTCCTGGATTTCGTCGGGGAGAGGGAGTTGAAGGTCAGCGGCGTACACCAACTGTTGCCGATGAGCGCGCTCGCCGAACTCAACGCGCGACTGTCGAAGCCCCTCCGGATCCACCTCAGGAGGCCGCAGCAGAAGTCTTACCCGCACATCAACGGCCTCTACCTGCTCCTACGCGCCAGCGGCCTTTCGTTGATTGAAGTCGAAGGGAAGCAATCTCTCCTCACACTGGACAGGGAGGCGCTCGCATCGTGGCGCAGCCTGAACCCGACGGAACGCTACTTCACGCTGCTTGAGGCGTGGCTGCTGCGCGGCGAGGGCGAGATCATCGGCGACGACCGCGACCCTCTGGGCCCTTTTCACAAGTGCTCGACCTTCATGGAGAGCCTCCCCGCCGCGGGCTTGAAGGTCGCCGGCGACAGGCAAGCGGAGCAGATAACCATCCCTTACCACATCGGAACCTACAACCTCGCGCTGCTGGAGCTGTTCGGCTGCGTCTCGGTCGAGGAGGGACGGCCGGAAGCCGGTAAGGGCTGGGCCGTCGCCCGCGTCAGGCGGACGCCTTTCGGTTAAGCGCTCTTCAAGCTGCTGTCCCGTCACCGGCTCGCTACCATGAGATTTGAGCTGAGCGAAGACGAACTCGAAGAGGCGGCCACCTTCGGCGCACTGCAACCCCTGCTGCAACCCTTCTTCCCCGAGTGGCGCAGGAATCTTGAGATTCCTCAAGCCGCTTTGGTGAACGGGCTCTACGTTTTCAAGGTCTCGCTCGGCACAAAAGTCTGGCGGCGGATCGCGATCCCCGTCGCCCTCAAGCTCGACGACCTGAGCGACGCCATCCTGCGCGCCTACGACTTCGACGACGATCACCTCTATCAATTCTCCTACCGCGACCGCTTCGGCGTGACCGTCCAAATCAAACACCCTTACTTGGCGGAGCCCCCCTCCACCGACGAGGTTGCCGTCGGCGAAATCCCCCTCCGCCCCGGGGCGTCAATGGAATACCTGTTCGACTTCGGCGACGAATGGCGCTTCGACGTGAAGCTGGAAAGGATCGACCCGGCTGACGGCAGAATTAAAAAACCGAAGCTCCTCGAAGAACACGGCGAGGTGCCGCCGCAGTATCCGAACATGGAGGAAGACGAAGAAGAAGAAGCTGGTGAGAGCGGCGAATAAAATTTACGCGCCGCTTCTACGGCCCGCTCAGGCGTCCTTCCCTTATCGGCGCGTGCATCCGGCAAAAGACTCTGGCCGCGACGGATGCAGCAAGGTAGTCACCTCTGGCGGCCGGGGCGACCTTTCATACTCACATCAACTCGTCACTCTCATCCGTCTCGGCCCCGCTATGCGCCTGCGGCAAGTGTCTGTCACGAACGTAGGGCGGCACTTCGTGCGGGGGCATCTCGTCTTCGGGGAAGTCCGCCAGCCAGCGCCGCCGCGTCTCCTCGTCCGCGTAATACTTCAGGTACAGGCGCGTGTCCTCCTCACCGCCGCCGCTCAGGAAGTCTATGTGCCAGGCTGACGACTCGTCGCGCGGCATGTCTTTAACCGGCTCGCGGAGGATATCCATCCATAGCAGCGTGTATAACTCGCGGTTGCTCAGGTGGTCGGTCTGGCTCAGAAAAACTCTCATCCGGGCCAAAGCGTCAATTACCTCCGACAGCTTAGCCGTCAGTTGAGGATCGTCCATTGACTCGGGAGTGGGAAGCTCAATCCCTGCGTCCGCGTGTTCCTGAAAATGAGTCGTCCAAGGTGCCTGCTCGTAAGCCGCCACGCTCAGCCAGAATTGCGCTGCCACCTCTGGCGGGCAATCTTCCGACATCCAAGTGAGTTCTCCGCCTGCCCCTGCCTCCTCGTCTTCCCGCACATGGTCGTCGGCCTGTGCCCCATCGTTGTCCTTGTCCCCACCATCGTCATTCATAAACTTCGCCTGCCCTAAGCGCGCCCTTCCGGGACGAGATTTGGGTGATACTGCTCCAGCCACTGGAGCACGGCGGCCCGCAGCTCCCTTGTAAACTCGATCAACTCCTGCGCGTCCCTTTCCGTCACCACGTCTGTCCGGTCATATTCGGCGGTATTGCGCTTGCGACGGCAGCGATCCAAGTAATCGGCATCGTCCTCCCGCTCCGCTCCTAGAATCATCGGCATCGCGGTTATAGCGCGGTAATGTTGAAGAGTCTTCTCGGGCCGGTAACCGGACGTATGCAACAGGATGGTGCAGAGCTTCAACGCCCCGTTGTAGGCGATGCCGAAACGCCAGTCCGGCGAGATGTTGCCTCCCGCGTCTGCCAAGTCGCGGTCGACAATCGCCAGCAGGTCGGCGATCTCCTGCCGACTTGTCTCATGCCGGCGCAGCCAGCCGTTATTGACCCAATCTTCTAAGCTCATCCTCGCCCCCGACGACGAATAGCCGCGGTCCCTTTAGCACTGCCGTGATGAAATGGTCACGCTCGCCCGCACGCCGCGCGTACTCCTCAGGCGTCAAAACATGCGGGTTCACCTCGCGGCCTAGTTTTGCCTCTAGCCCCGACAGTCGCTTACTAAGTTGGCGCAGGCCAATTGTCCCGACCACCATCAGATCAATGTCGCTGAGCGCCTTAGCGGTATCTCCGGCGACGGACCCGAAGACGAACGCCGACTCAATGTCCGCTGCCCCACCCAATGCCTCGCGCAGCACGTCCGTTAGCCCGCTAGTCTTGAGCACGAGGTTACGGATGTCCGGATAGAGCGGGTGGGCGTCGTTCGCGCGATAGTACGTGCGGTTGCCATCCCGCCGCACCTCCACCACTCCGAGCCGGGTTAGCTTCTTCAACTCCTGCCGCACCGTTGCGTCGCTCAGCCCAGTCCGCCGCTCCAACTCACGCACATGGAGTTCTTCTCCGAGCAGGCCCGAACAGCAGGCGAAAGATTTCTGCCCTGCCCCGCGACGAAAGTAGCTCTGCCAGTTGATTCACGTTGCGTGTTTATACCACGCAATTGAGCGGTCATACCACTCAATTTATCTCTACCCACTTTTTCAAATATAAGGATAAGGATCATAAGCCTCACTTTTACCTGAATGATGAGGCGTAAACTATTTCGGTTAAGATGATTGGCGTCAGCTCGCCCCCAATTGAGCCACGTTCATTCAAACGTGGAAACCCGGTGATATTATCGCGCGCGAGAAGAAAGGAGGTTGCTTCAATTGAGCCACGTTCATTCAAACGTGGAAACTCTGTGGAATGGTTTGGCCGTCAGGTACCCAACAACTAGCTTCAATTGAGCCACGTTCATTCAAACGTGGAAACGCGCGCCGCCCGTCTCCTCGGCAGGGGCATGAACCGCTTCAATTGAGCCACGTTCATTCAAACGTGGAAACACCGTCCCGTTCTCGGAGGCCAAGGCGAACGGGGACGCCCGCTTCAATTGAGCCACGTTCATTCAAACGTGGAAACGACCCGAATCGCGCGCCCATTCACACGTTCATGTATCGGCTTCAATTGAGCCACGTTCATTCAAACGTGGAAACAAGGAGATCGCCCGCAGGCGCGCGCTCGCGGCCGAGACGCTTCAATTGAGCCACGTTCATTCAAACGTGGAAACCCCAACTTGATGGGGCGTCCCCGCTTCATCCTCGTGGTGGCTTCAATTGAGCCACGTTCATTCAAACGTGGAAACCCTCTCCTCGATAGCCGGGGCGCTGTTCGACATAGATGCTTCAATTGAGCCACGTTCATTCAAACGTGGAAACACGCCCCTACGCGCCAGCTTCGCCGCGCCTATCACGGGCTTCAATTGAGCCACGTTCATTCAAACGTGGAAACACCGTCAGCCATTCGATAAACAAACCTCATAGGCTGTTGGCTTCAATTGAGCCACGTTCATTCAAACGTGGAAACGTGGCGGTCAACCCCCGTGGGCGCCGTCAGGTAGAACCGGCTTCAATTGAGCCACGTTCATTCAAACGTGGAAACGCTCCCCGCACGGCCTCCCGCTCCGCCGGGTTGAAGCGCTTCAATTGAGCCACGTTCATTCAAACGTGGAAACGGACTCGTCGCCGCCGGCAATCGCCGGCAGGTCCGTCAGTGCTTCAATTGAGCCACGTTCATTCAAACGTGGAAACGATTCTCGACCTCCACGGCGGCGACGTAGAAGCCGTGCTTCAATTGAGCCACGTTCATTCAAACGTGGAAACAGAAGAGCGCCCCCGCGCGGCCGTGAAGGTCACGCACGCTTCAATTGAGCCACGTTCATTCAAACGTGGAAACCAAGAAGGCCGGAGGATACGTTCGCCTCTACACCATCGCTTCAATTGAGCCACGTTCATTCAAACGTGGAAACGCCTGTGTGACGCCCGTCTCGAAGGGCCGTGCCCCAAGTGGCTTCAATTGAGCCACGTTCATTCAAACGTGGAAACGCCGCCCGCTCGGCGACGAAGGCGTTGCCCAACTCGCTTCAATTGAGCCACGTTCATTCAAACGTGGAAACGACGCGCTCGATCTCACGTTTGAAAACATTCTCCGAATGCTTCAATTGAGCCACGTTCATTCAAACGTGGAAACGCCCGACGGGGCGAGGCGCGCGGCCGTCGGCCTGGCCGGCTTCAATTGAGCCACGTTCATTCAAACGTGGAAACTTACATCGCCCTTCCCTTTCGAGTAGCCAGGCGAGGCTTCAATTGAGCCACGTTCATTCAAACGTGGAAACGCGGCCGACGAGTTGCAGGTGGACAGGTCGCGCGTGGTGCTTCAATTGAGCCACGTTCATTCAAACGTGGAAACGCCGCATATCGGGTCTGGCGAGTCTTCGACGACAACGCTTCAATTGAGCCACGTTCATTCAAACGTGGAAACCTCGTCCTCGATGTTGTTCGGGATGGCTCGAATCAGGATGCTTCAATTGAGCCACGTTCATTCAAACGTGGAAACGGTGACGATGCCGAAGCAGGAGAAGTCCTACTCGTCGCTTCAATTGAGCCACGTTCATTCAAACGTGGAAACGAGAGCGTCTGGGGAAGGTCAAGGGCGGCCTGACGGTGCTTCAATTGAGCCACGTTCATTCAAACGTGGAAACACAATCCTATCAACGCAACAAGGGCTAAAATGGCAATGCTTCAATTGAGCCACGTTCATTCAAACGTGGAAACAAGCACCCGGATGTCGGCCGTCACGTCGAAGTTTTGGCTTCAATTGAGCCACGTTCATTCAAACGTGGAAACTCAGCAGTGACAGCAGCCCGCACGCCGAGACCTCGCGCTTCAATTGAGCCACGTTCATTCAAACGTGGAAACTAGGGCCAAGCCCTCTGCCTGTGTAACGTTGATTGACGAGCTTCAATTGAGCCACGTTCATTCAAACGTGGAAACAAGGACGCGCGCAAGGCGTGGCTGCTGCGCGGCGTGCTCGCTTCAATTGAGCCACGTTCATTCAAACGTGGAAACCCACGTTACAGGCATCCTCGGCGGCATGGCCGAGGAGATAGCTTCAATTGAGCCACGTTCATTCAAACGTGGAAACGTCGTCGGGTAGGAGGCGCGCAGCACCTTGCCCTTGTGCTTCAATTGAGCCACGTTCATTCAAACGTGGAAACACGGACCCGAAAAGGCGCGCGGACCAGTACGACGCCGCTTCAATTGAGCCACGTTCATTCAAACGTGGAAACAGCTACAAATCCCCTCGACAAGGACAAGCCAAAATGAGCTTCAATTGAGCCACGTTCATTCAAACGTGGAAACTTCGTCGCCGTCCCGATTTTGAGGATGCCGGCCGCGCTTCAATTGAGCCACGTTCATTCAAACGTGGAAACAAGGCTTTCGCCTCCGGTGACGCCGGAATCGCGTTGCTTCAATTGAGCCACGTTCATTCAAACGTGGAAACGCAGAGTCAGGCGTGGAGGGATCGGCAGCGCAACTTGGCTTCAATTGAGCCACGTTCATTCAAACGTGGAAACTCATGTGGGCATTACGCGGGCAGGAGCCTCAAGAAAGCTTCAATTGAGCCACGTTCATTCAAACGTGGAAACCCGACGAAATGCTGGCAATGGCCGCCGAAGCAGAACGGCTTCAATTGAGCCACGTTCATTCAAACGTGGAAACACCGCGGCAACGGCGGTCAGCGCGGGCGTCTGGTCACGTTGCTTCAATTGAGCCACGTTCATTCAAACGTGGAAACGATAGTCGGGGGCGCTGCCATCGGCGTCCAGTACGTGCTTCAATTGAGCCACGTTCATTCAAACGTGGAAACCGTCCGCAACCTCATCACCTGCGACGCCATGAAAGAGCTTCAATTGAGCCACGTTCATTCAAACGTGGAAACACGATTGTTGGAACCTCTCGCCGCACTCATCACAATATGCTTCAATTGAGCCACGTTCATTCAAACGTGGAAACTCTCGGTCCAGCACACCGATGCCGAGATCGAGCGCCAGCTTCAATTGAGCCACGTTCATTCAAACGTGGAAACCGTCCTGAACACACACGAACGGATGAGAACAACTGAGCTTCAATTGAGCCACGTTCATTCAAACGTGGAAACTCTCCAGGCGCGAGTCAGACACCGCGCGGAAGGTGCTGGCTTCAATTGAGCCACGTTCATTCAAACGTGGAAACGCGAGCCAACGGAAATTGACAGCGCCCCTTGTAGCCGCTTCAATTGAGCCACGTTCATTCAAACGTGGAAACCTGCGCTTGCGCGGTGGCTGCGTTTTCCTCCCTACCTTAGCTTCAATTGAGCCACGTTCATTCAAACGTGGAAACACTTCGACCAGTGGCGGAGGTAGACTATGCAACTCATCTAGCTTCAATTGAGCCACGTTCATTCAAACGTGGAAACTCCGCAAACTGCAAAAGCACTCGGTAACACCAGAGACAGGCTTCAATTGAGCCACGTTCATTCAAACGTGGAAACCACTCGCCTAAGCCCCGGCATGTTCGACGCGGCGAAGCTTCAATTGAGCCACGTTCATTCAAACGTGGAAACACATGCAGCGGGCGGCCGAGGCCAGCGAACACTGGCGGGCTTCAATTGAGCCACGTTCATTCAAACGTGGAAACGCGGCGCGCAGGCCGAGGCCGACTACGCGGCGGGGAGCTTCAATTGAGCCACGTTCATTCAAACGTGGAAACCGGCGAACTTCCTGTAGCGGTCACTATTCCATTTCATGCTTCAATTGAGCCACGTTCATTCAAACGTGGAAACACTAGCCCCCGTGTCCAGGTGCGACCATGCCACTGTTGCTTCAATTGAGCCACGTTCATTCAAACGTGGAAACATCGGGAAACGCGGCCATTCCGATTACTCCCAACACGCTTCAATTGAGCCACGTTCATTCAAACGTGGAAACGACAAGCACGAATGTCCGAACTGCCAAGGCAGATTCTGCTTCAATTGAGCCACGTTCATTCAAACGTGGAAACGCGTAAACCCCCGCGTCAACTCGAGGCAATACTTGAAGCTTCAATTGAGCCACGTTCATTCAAACGTGGAAACCCCGAGCAGCGCCGCCGCCCTCACTTCCGGGCAGGTCGCTTCAATTGAGCCACGTTCATTCAAACGTGGAAACCTATCAGTGACAGGCGCTCCCTCATCAGCTCGTTGTTGCTTCAATTGAGCCACGTTCATTCAAACGTGGAAACTAACCATCGTGCGCGCCATGCGGTCGGCCGACTGGACGCTTCAATTGAGCCACGTTCATTCAAACGTGGAAACCGAGGATGATGACGGCCTAAAGACGATGTAGGAGGAGCTTCAATTGAGCCACGTTCATTCAAACGTGGAAACATGTACTCGCCCGCCGTATCGAGAGCGGAATGCAGGCTTCAATTGAGCCACGTTCATTCAAACGTGGAAACATGCAGATGCACTCGCTCACGCTCGCTGACCTCGGCTGCTTCAATTGAGCCACGTTCATTCAAACGTGGAAACTGGCGAAGGCGTTCGAGGCCGGCTGGCGCCTCCTGAAGCTTCAATTGAGCCACGTTCATTCAAACGTGGAAACCACACCTTGTCCGAGCTATTACAGACCTAGCCGAACTGGCTTCAATTGAGCCACGTTCATTCAAACGTGGAAACTGCTCGGCAGTAAGTAGCGGCATACTATCAGCTTTCCCTGCTGAATTCGAGGGGTGACTGTGCAGGGGTCGGACTGACTTGAGAGTGTTCTGCGGGTTCGGGCTAAACATCTGATACGCCGTGTTTTAGCTACTGCGAGCGGAGGCCGTACTTTGGGGCATCAGGTCAGCGCTCGCTTTAGCTCGGGTGGAGCCCTCGGCGGCGACCTAGACGATAATCGCACATCGCGTGGAGGCGTTGTCAATAGTCCGGCCTAGCGTTTCGATGCTGTTGGCCCCGCGTTGTTCGGCAGGCCCCAGGTTGACGATGAGGATTTGATCTTCGCGCGTGTTGATGACTTTAGTCAGGGACTCGATCATCAGGACGCGCTCGGCGGCCGAGAGCTGGCAGTGGAAGACAGAGAGTTGTAAGGCGTCGCCATATCCGCGCATGGTGCGATGCACGCGGCGCAGACGTTTCGGATCGCTGATGTCGTAGGTGACCAAGTAGGCCAGGCGCATCGTTTAAGCTCCTTCACACATCCGGGCTGTGAGGTCGTTAGCGCGTACAGAACGCCGGATAGAAGTTTATTTCTCCGGTGAGGAGTCGCGCGAGTAGCCTGGCCTGCACCTCGAAGATGCGCCGGTAGCTGATCGCGTACCCGAAATGCGGATGTGTGACGAGCATGTCCAAGCGTCTTTCGTAGCCTTCGAGCACCTGCTTTCTGCCGTGAGGCGTGAGCGCGCAGGCCCCGGCGCGGGTTATGAAATCCGTCAGGCGCACTTCGCCATTATTGATCAGGTTGATGACGACCGAGTCGGCGACGAGCGGGCGGAACTCTTCCATCAGGTCGAGGGCGAGGGCGGGCCGACCGTAGCGCGGCTGATGATAGAAGCCCAAGTACGGGTCAAGTCCGACGCCGACAAGAGTCGCCACCAAGTCTTTCAGGAGCATGGCGTAGACGAACGAGAGCAGCGCGTTGACGGGATCGCGCGGCGGGCGGCGGTTGCGCTTGGTGAAGTCGAAACGCGCCCACGTTTGTTCGTCCGGCGGCTCGGCGACAGTATCGGCCTCACACTCCGCGGAGGAATCCTCTCTTTCGAGCGGCAATGTGTCTCGCCTCTCGTCTGTTTTGAGCATCAGCGAGAAGCGCGCGAAGTAATCGCGCGCAGCCGCGCCTTCTATGCCTAGAAGCTGCTCCAGCGCCACGGCGCGCTCGGCGTCTCGGCGCGCGTAGGCGAGACGCACGAGAGTCTCGCGCGGCAACTCGCGCGCGTTGCGGCGCAGGAGCGTCCGCGCGTTGCGAATCTTACCTGAGACGAAGGCGCGTGCGAGCCTGAGACAGAATTCCCTGTCGTCGGCGGCCCTGAATTGGCGGCGGCGCAGCTCTATATTCTTGTGAGGCGGAGGGGTCGTCACCGCGGTCAGCCAGCCGCCGTAAGACATGTGTATGACGGGCACGTCGCGGCCGGCGAGTTCGTGCAGGGCCTGCGCGGAAAGCTGTACGTTGCCGAATAGACAGAGCTGATCGGTTTCGAGCAGGCGCGCGTCGCTGACGACCTTGCCCTTCTCGCGTATCTCCAAGACCTCTCCGCGCAGGCCCACGCTGTAACCCTGCCCTTGCACGTAGACCGCGAGCGCGTCGTCGCGCGCCGGAATCAAGCGTCTCGGCTCCGCCTCCGCTTTCGGCAAATCGGCGGGTTCGTTCTCGGGTGAGGATTCACTGGCAAGGGGCTCGGCTGTGGCTTCGCGCAGCAGATTCGTTTCGTCAGGCAGACAGATGCCGACGAGCGAGCAGCGCGGGCACTTCGGCGAACGCACGAGCGGCGGAGGGATCATCCGCCCGGCCGCGACGCGGCGCGCCTCCGCTATCAACTCCCGCGTGCGAGCCACGAGGGACTCGGTCAGCTCGACGCGGACTCTTTGGTTCGTCTCGGCGAAATAAATAGCGCCCTCGTCGCACTCGTAGCCGTGCTCACGCAGTAGAAGCCCTTGCAGGCAGACCTGCACGCGCTCCGGCTCATACGCCCCTTCGGCCACGTCCGGCGGCGCGCCGCGCTTGTAGTCCACCGGGATCACGCGGTCGTCGTCCGCCTCGATCACGTCCACGCGCGCCGTTACCCCGAATGTGTCCGAGCCGAGCAACACCGACCGCGCGTGCAGGCGCGGCATCTCGACCACCTTCCCCGGCTCCGGCACGCGCCCGCGCTCCTCGTCCACACGGCGGTGCACGAACCGCCCGTCGAGCGTGTCGGCGTTGTGCGCCCACTCCCCCTGGACGTGCTCCAGATAAAACAGGCGTGGGCAATACGCGAACTCGTTAATCATCCGCGCCGGAATCTGCTCGACGCTATCAGCAATCTCATCGCTCATTGTTGTCATGCGCTCCTTAACGCTACTGACATCAATGTGGCGAAGAAGCTAAAACCGGAAAGGTACGTGTAAAATCTTTTCCGGGGTTACTGCGAAGCTGCTCAAGCCGCGTTCGGCAACGCCTCAAACAACCCGAGCCCGAAGTGCGACCCGAAGCCCAGCGCGAGCGGCCCGTCTACTTTTTTCGCAAACTCGATTTCGAACCCCGCGACGCCGTAGCCCGTCGAACCGTTAAACCTCCACGTCTCGAACTCAAGCCACCGCACAAGCGGACGATTCTTCGCTGTGTAACCTTTGAGTTTGTCTGTATCATCGCCGCTTCTCCAGCGGATGATTTCCGGCAACCCGCGCAGACGCGCTTCGCGCTTCAACTGTTCAATCGGCATATCGCGCGGGCGCGGGCGCTTCCCTGCCCCGCGCGTCGCAAACCGAGGCAGCACGAACGGCGTCACCGAACGCCACCGCCTAGATGATTGCAGAAGCGTGGCAACGTCTCGGTCACAAACAGTTCTCCGTTCACGGAAATCTTCCACGCCGCCGTGTCCGACTAAGACGGCAAAAACTGTGTGGGTTTCACCATGACGGTAGAGCTTGCGAAGGCTTCCGAGGGCCTCTAAGTCATGAGCGCCAAAACCACACGCGGCATAGACGGTTATATGGTCAATCCTGCCGTCGCCGTTCTCATCCGTTGCGAGGTAGTGGGCGTGCGCGTGACCCTTGAGCGGCGTTTGCTCATCCGCCTCTTTACCGGTTAAGACTTTAGAGAACGGCGCGCCCGGTATCGCTTTGCGAAGCTTTAATATCGCCCACCGCACGGTTTCGCAAAACGGCAACGTGTCCTGGACCAGCGGCAACACATTAGAGTCGAGGGCGAAACGGGCAATCGTCACGTTTTCTGCGTAGGTCGGGCGTGAGACTTTCGTACGGCGCGGCGTCAGGAGATCGAGAGGTCGCGTGTACGTCACCCAACGACTCCCCGGCGGATCGAGTTGCTTACGCTTACGCATCGCCGCCGTTTCGTCTAGTAGCGCATTCATCAACTCTGCGCCCATCGAGTCGGGCATCAACACGCGCACCGGCTCAAGCCCTGTTAGCGAATCATCGACATCTAGCGGCGCACTCCATGCCGCGTCTTTCGCGTGGTGCGTCGGTGCTTCGCCCGTGGAGTAAGCGAGGGCTTTTGCGTCGTCGAGCAGCGTCGCCTCACACCACGATTCGGCGCGCCCGAACGTGCCGAGCGATTCGAGTAAGGACGCCAACGCCCTGCGGTCTGCCGCGTCCAACTCGGCATCTTGCCACAGCCAAATAATCGCCTCGTTCGGGTCGAGCGAGAGGAAAGTGTCGAAGAACTTAATGCCGCCGTTCGCCGCATCGTAGTGGCGTGTGTGCGCCGTCGCCGCATGAGGCAGGCGATACACGGGCGGCGCGGCGAGCGCATCTACAATGCGGGTCAACTGCTCTGCACTCACGTCTTCGAGTCGCGCACGGTGAAAGGTGGCGACCAGCGAACGTAGCAGACGCCACGGCGATGGCGGATACTCGACCACCCCCTCGTTGACGTGATGCCCCCACGGGGTCGCATGGAAACGTCCGGCGAGAAACGTCATGCTAATGGCGATCATTCACCGCCTCCTTGCGCCTCGTCGGTCGGTATGTTCTTCGCGGCTTTCTTCGGGGGCATCTTCGTCGAAACGGTTGTCACAGCGTTTGTGCCGAAGCCGCAGGCGGCGATCAATCCCGGCAACGCGCCGGTGACTTCGGCCAGCAACTCGCCAGACTCTCCGAGTTTGATTTTGGCGGGACGCGTCGCGGTCACGGCGACTGCTTCAAAGTCGCAAGCGGTTCGCAGGCGCAATCCGCTATCCAACACTCTCAGCATCTTAAAGACCGCGAGCGCGACGAGCATCCGGTTCGCGTCTTCGCCCAAGCCGTACCCTCGCAAGGTCGCCAAATCAAGGTTGAAGTATGCGGTGACT
Organism: uncultured Acidobacteriota bacterium; assembly: GCA_963726735.1. Classification (GTDB taxonomy): domain Bacteria; phylum Acidobacteriota; class Blastocatellia; order Pyrinomonadales; family Pyrinomonadaceae; genus QHXN01. Next base: position 1,538,773 of record CAVSDM010000007.1, on the reverse strand, counting down.
TTCTCGGCGACGAACTCGGTGCGGCTGAACGGTACGTTGCCGTAGCCTTTCGCCGCGTCGCCTGACGGATTAACGCGGTCGAGTTTGACGCCGCCCGACGTGACCGCGCTCGCGCCTTCGGCTTCGATGAAACTTGAGAGCAACCGTTGCAAGCGCAGGCGTCCGGCGACCTTCTCCAGAAAGACCCCATGCAACACCGCTCCCGCATCGCGTTTGAACGTCGCCTGCGCCAGTTTGCGGATGTCGAGCGCCCCGGATTCAGTGTTGCCGACTTCTTTAGCAATCGCACCGTTGATGTTCGGATCGTTGATGATGTAAGGCGAGTTGAGACGGTGCGCTTCTTGAATCGAACTTGTCTGCGAGCCGTTATCGAATTTAACGACGATGTGCGGCAACCCTTTGAGCGGTTCGATGATTTCATCGGCGACATTGTCCCAGCAAACTGCTTCCAGGCGGTTCGCCATCGATTGCGCGCTTTCGACGAGCAGCATCGGCGTGCCGTCGGGACGTTTGTAGGTCGCGGCTCCGAGGTCTGGAAAACCGGTCGGTTGAAAACGGTCGCCTTGCACGGGGCGCAAGTCGGCTTGCACGAGCAGACGCGGGGCAGTCTTCAATGCGTCGAAGACCTCATCAAATCGGGTGGTCATAGATATTCTCCAGAGGTGTGAAAAGTTGATTACAACCGCGCGGGGGCTTCTTCTTCTTCGCGCAGCACGAGGTCAGCCAACGCGCTCGCGGCGCGCGACTCAACGGGTATCAGTAACGCGGCGGCGAGGCGCGTTCCGCCCTGCTGGTTAAAGTGGAAGCGGTGGTCGAGCGGCGCGAGTCCAGTCGCGCGTAAGCGACGCGCGGCGAGCTCAATCGCTTCGTCAACACGATTCGCACGCAGGAGCGGAATGAGGCGCGGTTCGTGTTTGACGGTGACGGGGTCCAGGCTTCCGCGTCGGTACAATTTTCCATCCCGCAAAAACAACAGTTTCAGTAAAGCGTAAGCTCGCGGCAGAGTGGCAGGTACGGTTATTGCGGCGCGTTTGCGCTCGGCTCTACTCGCGCGTTTCCAATCAATCAGGGCCAGCCCGCGCAAGAGGTCTTCAATGTATGCGTCGTCGGTCATGTATGAATTGTCGCTCTTGCGTGTAAGAAAAGCGGCGACGGCAGTGAGTGAAGCACGTCGTCTGCCCGCGACAGCCGGGTGCGTCAGTGTGTCCACGCGGGCGTCAATCGAACGGCGGTTGATAACCGAAGCGAGGTTTTCTTCGAGCGTGTTCGTGCCCCATACCGCGCTTCCGTCGCGGTTCGTCCAGGCGACCTTGGTCTTCTCGATTGTCACGGGCTCAAGGCTGGCGCGCATCGCGTCGCGTTTGCCGTCGCCCGTAATCGAAGAAAGCGCGAGGGCGATAGCGAACTCGTCAGTCCCGTCATCACACGCTTCCGCCCACACTTCGGTCAGTCCCGCTCGTGTCAGTCCCGCGAGCGGCAGCAAATTGTGTTCATCACGAAAGCGTGGGCTCGTCGCGACGGCGGCTTCCGCCGCGCCGAGCGCGATTAACGTCTCACGCAAATGTTCTGCTTGCCCGCTTGCACAGAGGTTGAAAATCGCTTCCTCGATGCGCTTGCGTGCGCGTGTAAAACGTGGCGGCGTACGCTTCGCATCACCCGTCGCGCGGCGCAGGCGTTCGAGCCAGTAATCAACTTCGTGGACGAGCGCGGCGCGTGGTCGCTCACTCGTTGGCACCTCGAAGCGTCCGAGCGGAAGGGCGAGGTTAGCTTGTCCATTGCGCTCGATGAAGGCGTAGCGTTGGAAAGCGTCAATGCCGCGATCAACGCCGAGTTCGGCGACGGCGCGGGCGAAGTCGAAGCCGGTGCGCGCCGATTGCCGATGAGAACCGCTGAATTGCACGCGCCCTTCGCCGAAGACCTGCGCGATTTCGTGGTAGCTCGTCGGACGCGACCAGAGTGGCAGCCACATCTCGGCGCGCATCTTTTCGTTCTCGGTCGCCGTGCTATATCCGATGGTTGAGTTGCGCGCCGTAAACGGAAACGACGCACGCGAACGCGCCCCGGCAGCGAGCTGTCTGACGGTCGCGCTCGCCAGCATCAACGTACCTTCAATCGCCAGAATGAAATCCCACGGGTTGACGTAAGACTCGCCCTTCACACCTTGTTCAGCGTTCGCGCCGCCCGCGCCTGCCGGGTAGAACTGCCCGACCGCCGCCTTTTCAAGTGTTGCGGGAGTGTCGCCAAAGAGCGCGGCACGCAATTGTGTTTCGCTTTCCTGAAGTCGCGCTTGTACTTGCCTCGCTACTCTTTCTTTTACCTTAACAGCTTTGGCTTCGGGCACGTCGCGCAGTTGCTCCCGTGAGTCACGTTCAATCGCTTCGGGTAACACAGAAAGCAGGCGTGCGATAAAGTTGATCGTGAAATCCAGTCGCCCGTCATTGCCGCCTGAGCCGAGCAGAGGCGGGTAGTCTGTCTTATCGTCGCCGAGGACGAAAGCGGCATCCAGCCATTTCAACGCTTCATCTGGAAACACACGACGAGCGTGCCGCAACAATTCAGCCTTCTCTTCGTCCTTCGGCTGCCCGGTGCGCGTACCGACGACCTCGCGAGCGGCGGCGACCGCGGCGCGGTAGTCGTCAAAACGCGCAGCAGGCGCATCGCACAAAGCGTTCAACATCGCCCGCTGGTTTTTGTCTTGCGGATAAAACCCGCTCCCACCATTCCACGGCGCGACGACGGGTGACGGGCAATACTTGTTAAGAAAGAAGCGGACAAGATCTTCTGCGCTCGCCGTCGTCGAAAGCACGAATGCACGACCACGCCAGGCGCCGCGCACCCGCGGGTCTAACTGTTCGGCGACGGGACGCAGCACGCCAAGGGCTTTGAGATAGTGAAGCAACGGCGCAGGCTGACAGCCTTCGAGCGCGATGGTGTTAATCGCCGTCATCTTGTTTCCTCCACTTAACATCGTGCGGGAACTTGCTGGCACGCACGTCCGCCGCGCGAACAAGGGCTTCGAGGTAGGCGAGGCGGAAGACGCCGAACCGCTCGCGTAAGTTGATGGCGAGATCGAGCCAAGAATGTTTGTCAGGCGTGAGGCTTCCTAAAAGCATCGGTTCGAGGTCGAGGGACACAAGTTCGGTTGTCACACCATCACCGAGTACGGTGGCGGGAAGTGAATCACCATCGTATATGCCGCGCGCGAATTTGATGCCCGGTTTGTCGGGCTTCTTCTCGCCGGGCATCGCGCGGATGCTCAAGCGCACTTTGCCGTGGTGCGCGGCGGCGAGGTAGGCGCAGAGGTCGCTTGCGCCGATTTGCAAGAGGGCGAGTGCGCTGGCGAGCTCGTGACGGAAGTACGGGCGTTCGTGACGATTGTTGCCTAAAGTTTTGGCGAGCAGATCGGGGACATCTTGTAGCCCGGCGGGCGCACCCTTTAGCCCCTTACGCATCGTCGTTTGAAACACATCGTGCGCCTTGCCCCAGTCGTGATGATGCGTAGCTTTGACAACTTCGGCGCGCGTGGCTTCGTCAAGATCAAGATCGGCGACTAGCTCTTCCGCCGCGTTGCGCGCTTCGCGCGAGTGGGCTTCGAGTGTTTGCACGTATGATGTGAAAGAGCGCGGGTCGCTGGCGTAAGCGTTTAGTCGCCCCGGCTTTTTATCCGGTACAGGCAGAACGTCAGGCTGTTTCTTCGACGCGTCTGTACCGCGCCAGCCGTAAAGCGCGTCGTACCCTTTCGCGCTTGCGTCCAACAACAACATCATGCCGACGCGTAACTCTTCGGGCTTGACGCCTCGCCACGCGCCCTCGCCGCGACTGCCGCCGAGCGTGTCCCATGTGAACGCCTCGCGGGTTTTGAGAAATTCACGCATTTCGTGAATCGGCACCGGGCAAAGTTCGTCACGAAAGAGCGGTGTGATGTCTCCGCTAAGCGCCTTACCATCGCCGACGCCCGCGCGCCAAGCGACTAAACAATCGCGTTCTTCGCCCCCGCGAATCCAACGCGAGATGTCTATGTCGTTGCCGGAGAGGTCGGGCGTCGTGTCGAAGAGGTCAACGATGTCGCGGCGGCGTGGATAGTGTGCGGGCGTGTACAGGTCGTGATATTCGATGCTTTCGAGGTCGGCGGGCGCGGCCGACGTGATGCCGAGCAACAGCTTGCGCGCCGTCTCTAAACTCTCCGCTTCGTAAGGGCGTGCGACTTGAACTGCTTCCTTTTCATCAAGCGTTTCTTTGCCGTCCAGTTTCTCTAGTTTCTTTATCAACGGCCGGTCAACCCAGAAGACGCGCGCTTCTTCGTATTCGCCCGCGCGGTTGCAGCGTCCGAAGCGTTGGACGAGCGACGCATACGGCGCGAGGTCTGTGACAAGCAGGCGCGACGAAAGGTCGAGACCGGCTTCGACGACTTGCGTCGCTACAATGATGCGGCCCGCGCTGTCTGCGTCCGGTTTCTCCTTAAGAGAATCAGTCCACCCGCGCCGGTCGTGAGGGCGAAAACGCGAGTGAATCAGTTTCAATTCGGGCGGCGGCGAGAGTTTCGCGCATTCGTTCTCCAACGCCGCGAATATCTCGCGCGCTCGCGCGACGCGGTTGACGACTACAAGCGTTTGGGTTCCTGCCGTGTGACACTCAAGCGCGAATCTCGCTAAGCCTTCCGGCATTCGACAACCCGCCGGCGCCGGCGCGAGTGCCTTGCTCGCATGAAGACGCTTCGCCAGCACAGGCGTGCGCCGATCATCTTCCGACAGCGTGACCTGCTCAAGCGTCGGCACTTGCTCGCGGAAGTCAATCGTCTTCAACCATTCGCGGTCGAGCGTTGCCGACATCCACAGCGAGCGAGACGCGCCGAAGGTGTCCATCTTCTCGCGCATAGCCTGAAGCTGCGTCGAAGCGGCAAGCCCCTCGCTCATCAGTTGCACTTCGTCGAAAACCCACAGGCAATCGTTGTTGAGCAAGCCGAAATGAACAGGCCATTTGAAGCGGCTCAACGCGTAGCCGCGATTGAGGGCGCGGGAAAGCAGCATGTCCTGCGTGCCTATGATGACGCACTCACATTCAGGTTCTGATTCCCACTCATTGTCAACATCGCCGCCCATCAAGACGTGAACCTTGAACCGGCCTTTCCCGGTAACGCTCGCTTGCTCAACTTGTTCGATGGCTTTTCGGGCTACGTCTCGCGTCTGCTCGACGAGTGTTCGCATCGGCAGGCAATAAACCAGACGCCGCCCGACGCTCTGCGGACTCTTCAGCCTCCGCCATAACCACGCGCCGAGAATCGCGGCGGTCTTACCCGCACCGGTCGGAACGTCGATTAAGGCAGGCATCTCCGTATCAAGGGCGACGCGGCGTTGATAAGCGAAAGGGTCTTCCCTGAAAATTTGCTGGAAGAAGTCTTGATAATTACTGTTCACCGTTATTTTCACTCCACAACTTAATAAGTTTTTGGGCATTTGCAGTCTTTACCTGACTGCAAATGCCCTGGTACCCCTGCCATCCTGCTAGCCATGAAGCCAACAGGCACGGGGAATGTAGCACCAGTTGCGTGATGTGGCAACAGTTATTTTTATCTAAAAGCTCAATTCCACATTGTCAGAGCAAATTGCGGCGTTCCGTGTCTGCGTCAGATTGACTACTCTTATACTTTCCCATAGTCTGTTGGTGGTCGTGGCCCATTGAAGTTAGATTAAAATCAGTGTGTAAAACTGCTGAACAAGCAACTATCCACGACCTTTTCCTTCCTTTAAAATACTTACCTCCCAAGCAGCCCACTTTTAGCGTCAATTCAGATCACCCATCTTTTCTTCTCAATAGATGCATGAGGCGAAAACCGGAAAAGCTTTTTCGGATTTTTTTGCGGAGCCGTCCGTCGTCAGGCGATGGGCGAAGAAAGCCGTTCCTTTTTCTCATTAAACTTGCTTTAATGGAGCCTGTACCGGCAAGCCACGAAGAGTTCTGTGGGGAAGTTTTTCCGGTTTGCGGTGCGCTCTTCTATTTGCCTTTTGAAGGGGTAAGCTCCGATGCGTCCTCCGCCGTCCCGCACAGGAGCCTCTACGAACAAGGATGGCCGTCCGCTGACGCGCCGCTACGCCGACACGGGTGCGCCCTATGAGCGTTTGCCGGAGGTGGAAGCACAGGTGCGTCGTGCGCTCGCGTTAGAAGAGCAGGCGCTAGCCGCGGAGATGCGCCATGATTACCAATCTCCCGAACATATTAAGGATGAGACGCTCTGCTATCTGATACGAGAGAGGGTGCGTGCCGGTCGGCACGACGATGCTAATACCATCGTGGAGGTTTTGTTGCGCCGGCACGCCCGAACCATCAGGAGCCGTATAGGGCGCGGAGGGGTTGACGAACGGCACCGCGAAGACTGCGCTGGGGAGATCGTGATCCAAATGCTGACAGAACTTTTTGACGTGGAGACGGACTGTAGCGATTTTGCGCAGGTTCGTTTCGGACTTTACTTCAAAAGGGTGTCGGATGGAGTGATAAGCAAGTTTCGCAGCCTTCAAGAGCGCGAGAGACAAGCTCACAGCGTCGCATCTCCGCGTGACGACAGTACTGAAGAGGTTGATCTGCTTGACACCCTTGCCGACGAAGGTGCGTTGTCGGCCGAGGACCGCGTAGTAATGCGTGACGCGCTCGCGCATCTCCCGGACCACCTGCGCGAGCCTTTCATACTGCGCCACTTCGACGGCTGGCAGATCGAATCAGATTCGCCGTCTGAGCCTTCGATTAGCCGCCAGTTGAAAGTCACGCCGCGCACTATACGAAACCGCCTGAGGGACGCCGAAGCGAGCCTAAGTCACTGGCGCGAAGGAAGGTAAAGGCCGGGGGCACCGGCGCGACTTATAGAAAGGCTGCCTGGGCTTGTATGAACGTGACTCGCTTGAAGTAAGTGAGGGAATGAGATGAGCGACGACCGACAAGTCGAAACGCTGCCGACGCCGGAGCAAGTCATCGAAGTGTACTTGTTGCGTTGTGAAGAGGCGACGGAGCAGGCGGGCGACGACACGGTTGAGGCGGCGCGTGCTGCGCGCACTGTGCTGACCGAGTTCATGCGCCGTTACCCATATGTGGCCGACGCGCTCGCGGATTTGGCCGCCACCGACAGCATCATCGAAAACTCGCCCGATACAGAAGGTCGATCAGAGAGCGAGAGGCTGACAAAAGAAGAGGGCATTGTCCGTCGCGGGATGGACACGGCCGCCCGCCTGCTTGCCGCGCGTCAAACGTCGACTACGCTAGCAGAAGCCACGCCGCTGTCTGGGCTGCGAAAGGAGGCCGAGGCGCGTGGGATGACGATTCAGGCTCTCGCGTCAGCGACACGCCTGAGCGTGCCGCTGCTCGTCAAACTTGACCGCTGCCTAATTCACTTCGCTTCGATTCCGCACCAGGCGATTGAGCGCATAGGCGCAGAATTGGGGCGTAGTTTCGAGGTCGTCGCCGCGTACCTCCGGGGCGATCCGCAGTTCGCGTCTCAAGCATCTTTTCGGGCCGACGCCACGCCGCAGATGCCCGGCCAGCAAGACTTCTTTGAAGCCGTTGAGACGGACTTAACGATGGGTGAGGCGCAGAAAGCTGAGTGGCGCAGATTTAAAAACGCGCCCTGAAGATTAAGCATTAAACTGCACTCGTATCAATGCCTCACTGGTCTTACATCCGCGCTCAGGCCCGACTGCGACATCGTGAAGTGCTGGCTTACGCCGCGCAAGTTACGCAGCCCTCGTCCTCCGGCGCGATGACGGCCGAGCAGTTTTTAGCCCACGCCGAGTCTCTAACCGGACTCGTGCGCGTGCCTCTGCCATCCGGCGATCCTTTGCTCTATGGTGCGCGGGCGACTCTGGATGACGGATTCATTTACTACGACGCCGAGACGGCCCCTTGGTTAGCTCTCTATTATCAAGCACATGAATTCGCACATCACTGGCTTCATAACGGCGGCTCGCTCTGCTCGGGCGAGGATGTAGACTTCACCGACTCAGAAGACAAAGCACTGTACGGCGAGGGGCGCATAGAGGCTTACGGCCCTCACCAGCGGCGCGAGACTGAGGCGAATGTCTTCGCGCGTGAATTCCTCTTGCCGGGCGATGAGTTGCGCCGGCTGTACCTTGAAGAGAATTTGAACGCCGAGCAGATCGCGTCTCGCTCAGGCTTGGCGCTCGATTTCGTGCTGCATAGCCTCGCCTACGCCCTCTTGGTTCCAGACGTTGAAGATGCCTTCAGTGCGCCGAAGACGGACAACGAGTCCGAGACGCAGGGCGCAGACTCTATAACGCTCGACGAAAGTCAGCGTGCGGCCGCTCACAGCGCGCATACGCCGCTGCTGGTCGCCGCCGGCCCCGGGACAGGTAAGACGCGCACGCTCGTGGGGCGTATCCTTCACCTGCTCGGTATAGGCGTGACGCCCGATAGGATCGTCGCCCTCACCTTCTCCAACAAAGCCGGGGAGGAGATGCGTGAACGGGTCGAAAGATTTGCGCCCGAAGCCGCGCCGAAGATTTGGGTCGGTACGTTTCACGCTTTCGGCCTGGAGCTTCTACGCCGCTACTGGCAGCAGGCCGGGCTCCCACCACGCGCCCGCGTGCTCGACCCGGTTGACGCGCTCTTCATCCTCGAACGAAGCTTGCCGCAACTCGGCCTTGACCATTACCAGAATCTCTACGAGCCGACGACGCACCTCGGTGCCATACTCGCAGCCATCTCACGCGCGAAGGACGAGCTTGTTTCGCCCGACAAGTATGCGGAAATCTCGGAGGAGATGCTCACGCGCGCCCGCAGCGAGGGCAACGTGGAAGGAATGCGCAGGGCCGAGCGAGCGGCTGAAGTGGCCCGCGTCTACCAGTTTTACCAGAGTCATCTTGAGAGTGAAGGGCTGCTCGACTTCGGCGACCTGATCTTTCGTACCGTGCGCCTGCTGCGCGAGCAGTGGGACGTGCTGACGGAGGTGCGGGCGCAGTATCGCCACGTGCTGGTTGACGAGTACCAGGATGTCAACCGCGCGTGCGGCGTGCTGCTCGGGCTCTTGGCGGATCGTGGGGAAGGCTTGTGGGTGGTCGGCGACACCCGGCAAGCTCTCTACCGCTGGCGCGGCGCGGCGCCGGCGCAAGTTCGACACTTTCTCAAGGACTTTCCGCACGGACGCACGCAGGCTTTGACGGTCAACTACCGCTCGCTGTCGCCGATTGTGAGTCTCGTCTCCGCGATGGCCTCGCAGATGCACGTCCTGCCGACAACTGACAGCCAACCGGAGGCGGCCACAACGGTCAAACGCGCTGACTTCTGCTCGTGGCAAGCATACCGTCATGAAAGCGACGCGCCGCAAGGCGAAGTAAGTACGGTCAGTTTTGAGATTGCGTCGGACGCGGAGGCGGAAGCGCGCGAAGTGGCTCAGCTGATAAAGTCACGGAAAGAGCGCGGCGTGCCTTTCCGCTCCCAGGCGGTCATCTGCCGGAAACACTCGCAGCTCGTTAAATTTGCCCGGGCGCTCGAAGCAGAAGGCGTGCCCGCGCTATATCTCGGCGACATCTTCGAGCGAAGCGAAGTGCGCGACCTGCTGGCCCTCGTCGCTCTCGCCTGTGACGGGAGCGGGCGTACGTTCCCGAGGGTCGCACGCTTCCCTGAATACAACATCCCGCTCCATGAAGTGCGTGCCGTTCTGCAAGACGCGAAAAAGACAGGGCGTGAATTTCCCGGCGCGACCGCATCATTCAAGCCAACTCAGGATCAGGAAGAACTAGCGCGTTTAACTTATCACCTCGCACACGTCGCGCATCTACAGTCGGCGTGGAAGATGCTCTCCAACTACCTTTTCATTCACAGCCGTTATCTCGCGCCCCTGCTCGCCGACAACTCAAGCGCCGGGGCGCAGAGGCGCTTGGCCGTCTATCAACTGTTGCAGTTCCTCCACAACGAAGGGGGGCGCGCGGTCGAAGCAACTAACGAGCCCGATGCGCGGCGCGCGATCTTACGTTACGTCCGCCGCTTGAAGAGTCTTTCCGAAGACAAGAGCTTACGCCCGGTTCCCGTATCCGCCGAAGGGCTGGACGCGGTTCCCCTGACCACGGTACACGGCGCTAAAGGGCTTGAGTGGGCGTGCGTCTACCTGCCGTATCTCGGCAGAGGACATTTTCCGGCTAAACGGCAACACGATCTCTGTCCTCCGCCCGGCGGCATGGTCGAAACGTTTTCTGCCGGCGAGGAAGGTCCCGACGAAGCTCAAAAAGATTCGCACATGGAAGAGGAGGAATGCCTCTTCTTTGTCGCTCTTTCGCGTGCGCGTGACAGCCTCTGCTTATCGCGCGCCGAACGTTACGGCGGCAACAACAGTAAAGCCTCGGAGCTTCTCGAAAAGATCGAGGAGCACTTACCTCACGCCGCCAATGGCCCGGCAACTTGGTCTACTGAAATCGAGAAGGATGTAACCGCCGTCATCTCAGAGCCCGCGCAGCAGGCGGCTGACGCCAAACCCCTCTTCACGGAGCGACAGCTCGGCACGTATCTCAAATGCCCGCGCAAATATTTCTACGAGCAACGACTTCATCTGAGCGGCCGAGGTGAGGAGACGGCTTACCTGCGCTTCCACGCCTGCGTTTACGAGACGCTGGCATGGCTCGCCGGCGAGCGCATGGCAGGACGTTTGGCAGAGAATTCGGTTGAAATTTTTCAAGAGGACGCTCAAGCCCAACTCACTCGCTTATGGAGGGCGAAAGGCCCCGTCGGGCACGTTTATGAGTCGTTCTACCGCGAGCAGGCCGCGCTGATGGTGGGGCGCGCCATGTGCCACTACGCAAGCGCGCGCGGACGGCTTTTCCAGCAAACGTGGCTGATCGAACGCCCGGGCGCGTTCGTCAGCCTCACACCGGATTATGTGGAATTGGTAGAGGAAGCGGACAGCATGACGCTCCTCTTCCGCCAGACGCGCACTGGCAGGCCGCCCGCCAAAGCGCCCGACGACGACATTTACGCGCTCTTCCACGCCATAGCCGCCGAGCACTTCCCGCAAGCCCGCCCACGCGTCGAGGTTCTTTATCTCTCGACCGACGAAACCATCGAACTCAACTTGAGTCGTCGCACTATCAACACTCGCCTCAAGCACTACGATGACGCTATCGCGGGCATCCTCTCCGGAGAGTTCCCGCCAGAAGTCTCCGACCATCAATGCTCGCGATGCGCTCACTTCTTCACCTGCCCGAAGGCCGAAGATTAAATTTGCAGAGGAAGAAATTTTTTTGAAAACCCGTTTCCGCTTTGCGCCGCCTCCGGCCATTAACAGCAGCGAGAGGGGAGATAAGTTGCATGAAGCGGCTTAGGGCCCAGTCACGGACGTTCAATAAGATTCTCACGCGGCTCGAAGCATAGAGCGCCGAGCGGCTACTTAGGATAGAGGTCAAGCTCCCGATGAGTAGACATCGCATTATCACCGTTGACTGTGAGACGTTACCCGGCTTTATAACCGAACAGGCGGACAGCGAGGCAGTCAATCCCGTGAGTTTGCCGGGCTCCGACCATCAGCGTGGTGCTACAGCAAGCGCCACTGTGACACCGGATGTGTCTTCTGCTAGCCGAGATCATCAGCGCAGTTCGCTCAACGGCGACACCGGGCGGCTGCTCTGCATCGGTTATATCGACGAGGGGTGCGGGCGTAAACCCGTGAAGGGCGTGCTCGGATGGGACCGTGAGCGCGGCTGTTTCTCTGATAACGAGCCCGAAATTCTGCGGGATTTCTGGGAGATGATGCGGACGTTCCGTCCCTGCCTCGACCGCATTGTCGGTCACAACATCTACAACTTCGATCTGCGTTTCATATACAAACGCTCGGTCGTCTGCGGCGTGCGCCCTTCAATAAACCTCAACTTCGCGCGCTACCGCGATCAACCCATCTACGACACGATGTGCGAGTGGGAGAAGTGGCACCTGCGCGACACTATCAGCCTCGACCGCCTGGCGCGGGTACTTGGACTCGAATCCCCCAAGACAGACGAGTGCAACGGCTCACGCATCGCCGAGCTGTTCGCGCGGGGTGAGCATAAAACGATCCGAGATTACTGTCTCAGGGACGTGATAACGACGCGCCGCATCTATCGCCGGATGACATTCGCCGACGCTCCTCCTTCAAAGCCTACGCCAGCGCTCGAACAACAAGGCGATCTCTACGGAGTTGTTGGTCAGTCAAGCTTGAGTTAACAAACTTTTCTGAAGGGTAGAATCATCAGTTAAGTTGACTGCTGTAAAAAGGCTCTGCGCCCAAGTCAAGCAGGTGCCTGTTCTCAGGCGCATCGAGTGTGAAAAGCTGCGCCCCATGTTCGAGAATAGTTTGCGCCAGCTTGGCTGTACGGCCACCCGGCTCAGCGTGAACGATAAGCACGCGGTCGGCAACCGCAGCGACGAAGTCGTTGCGCCGGGCAGCCAGCCGCGCTGTGACCCGTTCTTCGTTCGCGGCAAAAGGCGAAATTACCAGGAGGCGCTCGTCCATGAGCCCCTGATGCCATGCGGGTGGGACGCGCATCTTGTCGATGCTGCGTGCAGGGCAGATGATGACCCCGCCTTGTCCCTTCATCAGCGTCAGCAACGCCTCCTGTTCAATAGGCGAATGAAACCCGCTAATAATCGTTTGCCGTTCGTCGCGTAAAGCGCGCAATACGTCATAGAGCCTGAGTATTAAACTACCTGGACATTTCGCGGAGCAGAAAAGCCCGAGGGTATCATGCTGTAGAAGGTTCGTATTGCCGAGAGCCATGAGACGCAAACCCGACGCATATCTGACAAGGGGCGCGAGCGCCGCAGTGCAATCAAAAGGTGCTGTCAGACTGGTGTTGAGGCTCACGTGAGTTATCTCCCTCTTACTAGCCTTTACTCGCCAGACTCGGCCTCCGCGCTGCCCATCCGGTACTTGATGTCATAGTTAATGATGAAGTCCAGTTCTTCATTAGTGAAACCGTAATGCTCTGCTAATACACGGTCAATTTCGTCAATAATGGGCTTAGACTTTGCGCCGTAAAACTCTGCGTAGCTGATTTTGTTACCATCAGAAGTATTAATAGTTTTCGTTTCGGCATTCGCTTCAAGGCTCGACAGCAACTTCACACCTAACCTGTAGAGAGACGCGTCATTAAGAATCGCCTTGTTAACCGGGAATCCTGAGGCCAGCGTGTCGCTAAGATGGAAGCAGTCCCCATATGCGATGAAGTATGCATAAAAGAGACTGCTGTTGAGCAGAGCACAAACGATGTGTGCTGCCTCAAGTTTATCTAAATACAAATACCGCCCGTGCGCCGGTGCGCCTACGATACCGTTCTTCGCGTAATACGGTAAGCCGACGGTCGCTTTGACCCAATATTGAGTAGCTTCTTGGTAGAAGACGAAATGCTTCGTTGCCCTCCGACTCAACACACTGGCGACGGTTTCTTTCCCCATTTGTTTTATCTTTCGGAAGATAGACTCCTCTAGTGCGTTGGCGTATTTGGGGAACTGGCCAGCATATAGCGGCTCTTCTAGCAACTCAGCGAATTCCAAATTAGCAAAAAGGACATCACGCACATGAGTCGCCCAACGCTGGTAGCGAGTGGTCGCTAATACAGACCCGTTGACGCCTTGTCGTGCCCGCGAAACAAAGATCGTGCTCCGGCAGTGTTGAAGTCCCTCGAAAAGTTTTCCTGGGCGATCATCAAATGTAATAACTGCGAGTTCCTTACTCCTTCCCCGCAGCAGCGAGCGTACAGGGCTCATGCGCGAAGAGCTTGCTAAAGGCAATTGCACGATGAAACTGGTCCGGCCGTTCGCGGAACGAAGGTTTAATGCCCGCTCGGTACATATCCCGTGCAAATTCCCGCAAGTTTCAGAAGAATAACCACGCACTGTGTAAACTTTTTTGACTGATGCATATTCTTTCCAAGGCGGGTTACCGATAATCACATCGAAGCCGCCGCCTGTAATAATTCCGTAGAACTCTGTGAACCAGTGGAACGGCTGGTGGTTCCTGCGCCACGTCTCAAACTCTTTCTGCCTGTGCGGGTCTTTGCCGTAAACCTCCGCTAGATAGCGGTCGAGTTTATCCGCCAATAAGTTCAGACGGCCGCGCAACTCGCGTTTAAATTCAGGTTGCGTCTCATCCTTGTACTCATAAACGGTCTGCATCTGCCGAAAGCGTTTATAAGCTCGATCAGCTTCGCTCGCGTCTTCTTCAATCTGCCGTAAGATCCCTCCCGCACTAAAATCGAGTCCCGTCGCGAGTGCGTCTTTGACCTCTTCCAAGCTCGCAAACCCGACCAAAGTATTCCCGGCGCGGATGTTGAAATCGATGTCGGGCAGCGGCTCCAACCCCATGTTATCCCGCTGGTCGTCGCGCTCGACGTGTGCGACGAGCTTTAGGAAGAGGCGCAGCTTACAAATCTCCGTCGCTTCCTGCATGATGTCCACGCCGTACAGGTTGCCCACGATGATGGACTTTAAGACGTAATATTCGGGGTTAGGGTGCTTGTCGATCTCCTTCAGCAAGCGCCGAAAAGCGGGGTACGTCATGGTGCGCCCCTGCCGGTCTGCCTCTTCGACGAAGAAACGCATCCGCAAAATGCACCGCTCCACGAGTGGTTCAAGTACGTTGAGCGCGGCGAACAGAAATGCGCCGCTACCGCATGTCGGGTCGAGCACGCTTATGCCCTGCTCGAACTCTTCGTTCGATTTCTCCGGTATGCGTCCGGCAATCGCGCGGTAGAAGGCAGCGATCAGATCCGAGCCTTCATACGTCTCTAACACGTCCTGCGCGAACTGTCGTATGTCCAAGTTGAGCGTGATGAGGTCGTGGATTTGCGTGACTTCGCCCGCCACGAGTTTGGCACGGACTTCTTCGTATCTCTTACGCCGTGCCACTACTTCGCGCCAAGTCTCAGTCGGTAAGCCGCACTCCGGGGATGCGGCCTTGTTCCAGTCGGCACGTTTCGGAACGTCAAGTAAACCTGCTGTGATGGAAGAAGGTAGCTTGATTGGCTCGTCTAGCTGACGCGGAGGTGACGCCAGAGCGTCTACAGTAATACCGTGCCTGACGGCTTCGTAAATGTAGCGGTCGGGGTGCTCGCGTAACAGCTTCCAAACACCGTCGCGCGGGTCAAAAGCGTTAGCGCACAGTTTCTTTGCGCGGTCGAAGAGGAACGGAATGATCGTGCTCTTCGAGATATATTCAGTAACGTCAGTCTTAGTATAGTAGGCACCGAGTTGCTTTTGGTTAATGTACTTCTCAAAGATGTACCCAAGAACGTCCGGATTAATCTCGCTTTCGTTGCCCAGCGGTCGGTCATCGAGTCGCCAGTCCCACGCATCGAAAAATATAAAGACGCGTTCGAAGGCTTTGTCCGGAATTTCAATAAGGCTGCCGCCGCCCGCATTTAGCAGGGCACCGACAGGGGCAGTAAGCCTTTTATTTGCACCAGTTGGGGGGGGGGGGGGGGGGGGGGGGGGGGGGGGTAAATGAAGCGTTTTCTAGAATGTGAACATCAAACAAGCCCCCGTTTAGATACGGCACATTGCCCAGAAGAGCTTCGAGTTCCGGATTACGTTCGTGTTTACCGAGTCCGTCATGGAAAAGTCTGCGTAGAAAAGTACTGTAGAACGAATAGAATTTATCCTTGCCGTACCGCTCCTGCATTAGCGCGAGACGATTTCGTAGGTAGTTTGTGTCGCCGTCGAGAAAGCCCTTCTGCTGAAGGAAGTAAATGAACATTAAGCGGTTGAGCATGAGTGACGCATACCAAGACTGTTGCTCTGCGTCGTCAATCCCGGAAATCTGTTTGAGGAAGGCATCATGCTCTTTTTTGAACTGATCGTAGAAGCGTTTCGTTACGCGCTCTACATTGAATGTAGAGCGCACGCGGCTTGATATTCCGGCGACGCTTAGCCCTCCCTCCTCCTCCTCTTGGAGTGAGATGAAGAGCTGTGACAACTTGTGAGCCATCCGTCTCCCGCCCTGCTGTGCGGGAATGAATGACTCTTCGCGCGCGATACGCGGCTGTCCTTCCTCACGCTGCTCCCAGCGCCAGATTTGTGCCATGCGCTCCCTGTCAACGAAGACTATTAGATGCTCGTAAGCGAGTTTCGTCACTTCACGGTCAATCTGCGTGCGGATAGCACGCGATGGAATCCCGTCGGAAGATCGGCACTCGAAGACTTGAAAGCCGCGCTTTTCTGCAACGGGCGCGAGTGTGAACGACCTTCCGTCAACGGGTAACGCCCTCGGCTGCAAACGTAGCCTGTCCCAGCCGAGTTCTTGCGTGAAGAGCTCTGTGAATCTAAACTCTTTGAGGAGTTTTTGAGTGTTTTTGAGGTCGAGAGTTGCCATATTGCTATACGCTTCTCAGCTTTGTGAGTGAGTAATGTTTAAGCCTGAACGTCCCTCAAACCCATCGAACAGATGATACGTGGCTCGCCGTCCTGCTCGTCTTCGTGGACTACGCACAGGCGGTCTTCGTCGCGCAGGGCGATGACGAGTTGGACGAGCGATTCGTCGGTCGCACCACTACGCATCTGCCGGTTCAAAACGTCGGCGGCCGCTTGACGTAGCGGGTAACGGTAAATCTCGTCTATCGCTTTCAGCAGCGCCTCGGACTCGAAGAGGGTTCCCCGCACGCTGTCTGCGTAGGACTTCAGGCGGTTGTAGATGCGAAACCTCGCGCCGCTCGGTCTGCCCAAGCCGCCACCGACATTCTTTTCTTCGCAGATTATGAGTTCGACGCCTTTCTGCACGAGCTCGTGGTGATTTTCGGCCCGTGGCAACGGCTTCGTTTCGGGCGCACACTCGGCAGCCTTCAAAATTGTGTACTGCGATTCGGTGACGCTATTCCCCTGTTTGTCAATCCATGCGAGCGCGTCGTTGCCTTCTGCCGTACGCATGTAAACCAGCGCTCCTTCGGGCGCATCCTTCCCAAAGGGGATGTGCCGCTTGGTGGCGTAGGTGACGGGCGGAAGCTCCGGGATAGTCTTTTGCAACTTAGAGTTTTCTGTGATGGCATTCTTCCAAATCTGGTAGGCGTAGGAGGCGAGATCAACCTCCGTGTCCGCCTCGCCTTCGAGGACGTTGCTCTTCTCGTTGTAGAGGTCGAGCAGAAAGCCGTCACGCCTGTCGTCTTCGAAGAAGGCTTCATCGGTGCCGACCACCTCGGCGTTTTGACGCAGACGCTCTCGCACGCGCGCGCGCAAGCGGATGATATTCTCGACTCCTTCGGCCGGGAGGAACGAATAGCACAGGATGCTGTCGGCCTTCTGGCCGACGCGATCAACGCGCCCGGCACGCTGGATGAGGCGGATGATCGCCCACGGTAGATCGTAATTGACGACTACGTGCGCGTCCTGCAAGTTCTGCCCTTCACTCAGAACATCTGTGGCAACGAGTACGCGCAGCTCTTCTTCGGAAGGAACACGCGTCTGCTTCTCATTACTGACAGGACTGAACCGCCACGCAATTTCCGTCGGATTCTCCGAAGCACCGGTGACACCGGATATCTGCTTAATGCCGCGGCGACGCAACTCCCGAGCGACGTAACGCACTGTGTCGGCAAACTGCGAGAAGACGAGCAACTTCTCCGTCTTGTGTTTCTTATTGATTAGGGTAGCGAGTGCATCAAGCTTATGGTCCTCGTCGGCGCGCCATTCGCCGCTCAGGTGCAGGATGCCGAGTAACGCCTGACAGTCCTCCTCCAAATCCCGCTTGAGTTCCGAGGAGAATAACGTCGGCGCGAGCCACTTGAAATGGCTGAGATGTTGGTCGGCGTATTGCGCGTAGGTTGAAGCAGCGCGGTGCTCGAAGTCCTTCGCATTGTGGAGTGAGGAAACATCCTCAGGCTCCGCAACTTCTTCGGCCTTGTCTGCGTCCGCCCCGTCTTCGTAGTCAATTAAGCTCGCTGTGATGCTCGTCGAGTCCGCGTCTTCGTCCATCACGCGCGCGTCGAGCAGCGTTGCGTCCTGTGTCCCGATGGGCAGAGGCAGGTTGTTGTTGATGGCGTGCAGAAAGATGTAGTTGCGCAGGATGTGGCGCTCGATTGAGAGCAGGAAGGCTTGCCCACTCGACTCCAATCGCTTGAACAGATTCGTCCGGCAAAAACCCATCAGGCGTTTCCCGGCGCGCGACAGATCGCGTAAGACCTTCTCTTCACCCGCCGTCGGCTTAACGCGCGGGCGAACGGCGACGTAATTGCCGAGGCCGTAACGCGGCAGATTCAGGTTGTTAACTGCGTCCACAACGGGCGGTGTGTAGAGTCTCGCGTACTGATCCTGTGGGTCGTCACTATCAACCAGAAATTTGACAGTCTTAGGCACGCGCGACGGAAAGTAAGACGGCGTGCCGTCTTCAAGGACCAGGAACTTGCGGCCGGTCGTCTCGTCCGTCTTCGCATAATTCTCCTGGATGAAAGTGCGCGTGCGGCGCACCATGTAGAGCCGCATCAGTTCACGCCAGTCATCCGCGTACTCGCTCTTCTCAAACGCGGCGATGGTGCGCGGCGCGACTTGGCCGAGCGCGGCGAAAGCGGCGTCGCCTAACTCGCGCAACAGCCGCTCGGGGCGTATTCCCAAATCCTTGTCTTCCGCGACAAAGAGCCGCAGTTGGCTGGAGAGGTCGTGGTAAGTTTTGTTGTAGGGCGTGGCCGAGAGCAGTATGCAGCGGCTGTCGTTCTTCTCGATGTACTCCTTTATCGCCCGGTAGCGTCTGCCTTCGCGGTTGCGCAGATTATGGCTCTCGTCAATCAGCACGAGACGAAAACGGCGCATCTCGGCGAGTTCCTTCGTGACGCGTGTGAGCGACAGCACTTTGGCTCGAAGGCGGTAACGCTGCCTGTAGTCTTCCCACATCGGCACGAGGTTCTTCGGGCAGATGATGAGAGTTTCGATTCCATAATCGTCCTCGAAGATGCGCGCGAGCGCCGTCGCCATCAGAGTCTTGCCTAGCCCGACGACATCGCCGATAAGTACACCGCCGCGCTTGTTCAAATGATGCGCTGCGATCTTCACCGCTGCCGTCTGAAAAGCGAAGAGCCGGTTGCCGAAATCGCGCGGGATGCGAAACTCAGCCAGCCCGGCACGCGCCTCCTGCGAGAGGTGGTACGCCATCTTGACGTAGACGTGATATGGGGGCGTCAGCTCCTCTCTCGCCCAACTCTCCTCGATGATTTCGACCAACTCCTGCGAGATGTCTAGGCACCAGCGGTCGTTCCACCTGTCTTCAAACCAGCGGCTCAGTTTCCGGGTCGCGTCGTCGTCCAGCACGTCAACGTTCAACTCGCCGCCATGCGATAGCCCTGAGGCAGTTAGATTGCTGCTGCCGAGATAGCCGATAGTCGGGTTGATTGGGTCGGGCCGGTAAAGCAGGTATAGCTTCGCGTGGAGCGAATGGCGCAGGAACAACTTAACGACGACCTTCCCCGCACGAATTTGTGCGGCAAGCCTTCGCAATCCCTCCTCGTCCTCGTTCGTCGGAACGCCGGTGGCCAGCTGCTGCCGGAACTCGTCTGCCAGTTTCTTCTTCAGACGTAGAGCTGTCGAGTTGTCAAGGCCGCCATCCGCCCGAATCAGACTGTACATCTCTCGCTGCTCTTCCTGCGGGAGCTTCTGCATCCCGACGAGCAGTCGACAACGTTTGCCCTCCCCCCCGTCCCAGCGTTCGATGTACGAGTCGAGTTGTTTCCAGCCACGCAGGTTGAAGTAACCGACACAGAAATCGGCGTGTGTCGCAGGCTCCAGTGCGTCACAGAGCGCCGGCAGCAACTTCTGTTCGATATTGTCGTATATGCGAGGCAAGAGAACCGTCCTCTCCGCGTGGGACCGTGAGTAAACTTTTATTTCCCTGTGAGTTCTTTCGGTACTCTGAGACCCGATACAGTTAAGGCAGTTACCTCTTGGCCGGTGCGCAGAGTCAAGTTGCGACGCTTTATCTACTTCCGCTGGAAAACAGCAGGCGTAAATAGGATAGAACATCAGGTGCGCCGAAATCCACTGCTCTTTTTGCTTCCCTATAACTCCACTCTTTAAAACTCTTCATGTGCCCAAAATGGGGACGGATTCTCTCGTACGGCTGTGCCCATAATTGGCACAGATGAGTTATCCCCATTTTAGGCACAGATTCCGCACCTCCTCCACACTCTCCACCGGCACACCCGGCCCTTCAAACAATTAAAATCCACCGGTACGGATTTTGAGGTTTGTAGATACGGGACTACTTCCGTTTGCAGTCAGGATGTGAGTAATCCTCTGCCCAAGCAAAGGCCGCATGAATTCTGTTCCCCGTCATTTTATACGCCACCTCCAATTATCGAGCCTTCTTGCTTTTGCTGCCAGATGCCAGTTCTGCAATCCATCCCTTCATGCTTATCGCTGTTCACACCTCATCCTGAACTCATAACACTATTACTCCTCGGCTACGCGGTTCCTCAAATATCAGCCACCAACGTTTTCTCTGATACAACTCCGTAGCTGACGGCTCTTCGCAACCCAAAGACTAGGAGGACAAAAGTCCCTAGTCTAAGGGACAGTTTGACCCGGGCTATTTTCCCTACCCTCCAGCTTAGCAATCTCAAAATCCCAACAAAATTGACCTACCCACCCCCAAATAAGCTTGGTATTGAAGTTGCTCAGACGTTATTTGTGGCTTCGGCCACGATAGTGCGTTCTAAATCGGCGAGGGCCGTCACTGCAACTTTAAAGAAGGAAGAAAGTTGCAGCTTTGGGCGACTCAGATACAGAACTTGGAACCCTCTAGCTAATCAACTTAGCGTAATAGGATCAAAGTTTTACCGCTCCAAATCCTGAGCTGCTAATTCGCAGGAGAGTTCTAAGGATTTTCGAGATACAGGAGAGAAGTGTGAAGAGTAAGAAGCAACTAAAGCCAATAGCTAACAGGTCGGTGTCAACGTGGCCTCATGCATCGACCCTTCGGGAATTTATGGCGGATTGTGCTATGCGGGGGCAGACCGTATCCGAAAGGCTACGACAGATCCTCGACGAGTACTACAGCAACGAGAGGCTTAAGGCTATCGGCCGGGACTCGGTTGAGACGCCGATACGCCGCGTCCAGAAGGAGGCAATGTCGGAAGAGCTGGTTCCCTTGAAGAACAGAATGACGGAAATCGAAAAGGGTGTTCAGGCCACCAGGTCTATAGCGGAGGACGTTCTTGGAAGGCTGGCCCAGATGACCTTGGATGTCAGCGCCGTCTCGCCCGAGATTAACGTCGAAGTGCTTAAGAAGTTGGACGGTTTGGAAGGTCTCATGGCTAAGTTAGTGCTTCGCGCCCTCAGGAGCACCGTACGCACCGCTGTGCAAGAAGAGCTTAAGTCGGATCACGTAATTCGGGTTCGAGTGAATCCCGAGACGGGCGTGGAAATCTACGCTGAGTTTGAAGTGGTCGATAAGGTAACCAATCCGGAGACAGAGCTTACACTCGATGAGGCGCGGGGATTGTTAGGGGAGAAAGCGCAACTCGGCTCCAAGTTCCTGCGTCGCATCCATAGCGGAGTCGACTCCGTTCGGGTAATTGCTGAAGCCGCCAATCAGTTTCTTCAGCAGGGATGATTTTAAGAGAGTTTCAGAGTTGATTCTGCCTTTGCTCACGCACTTCAACGCTGGCAACTCTGAAGCCTCGCCAAAGCGCCCGACCCGTCTTCACCGTCAAAGCTTTCGGTAATTCAAAACTTAAGAGGTAAACATGACAGTTCTTGTTAGAGTCGCACCTGTTGCGAAAGGGGGCGGCGGTAGCAGCGCCGGCCGCTATCTGGTTAAGCGTGAGCTTGACCTGGAACGTGAGAGCAGAGAGACACGGCAGATATTCACCGCCAGAGAGGATAACCTCACTTACTGGAAAGCGGACAAGTACCTCGCCGGTGACGCTGACAGGCTGGATAAGGAAGATATTCACCACCTCATCATCTCGCTTCTGCCGGAGGAGTATGAGCGGCTAGGAGATAACGACCTCGCGCGCCGCGCGGTATTTATAGAGGTGATGCGCGAGGCGCTTCGCGACCTCTCCACGCATGACTTAGATGGCTACGAATCCAGGTGGGCCGCAAGCCTTCATCTAAACACGCGATTGCCCCACGGTCATCTTCTAATGCACAAGGAGTTCGTTGACCCCATCACAGGCGAGAAGAAAGTTCTTCAGAAACTCCCGAAAGAGTTGCTCGCCGAGCGAGGGAGCACAATCAGGGACGAAGATCCTGCGAGACTGGGAAAGATCAGCCAGAGGTTTAAAGAAGCTCTTGACAAGCACTCAAGGCCATTCCGGCACATCCAAATCAGAGACGCTGAGAGCAGGATTTTAGCCGACCGCGAGGTGATTGATGGTAAGACTCTCAACGAACGCAAGCCGACGTTTGAAGAGGTATCCGTAGGCCGTTGGGTCGTAGCCGAGGCAAAGGCTGCCCGCGCAGAAGGTGAAAGCGTCCCTCCGCCAATAGCACTACGTGAGTACGTGCGAAAGCTCGACGCCCACACTGCCGCGCAGGGTTTGACCCCGACAGCAGCGTTCCTCTCGCAAGAGCAAATTTCAGAGCTGACAAGTTACAGAACTTCAGGGCTTCGCATTACCCTGCATACGGAAGCTCTCACTCACCGAAATGCTCCTGAGCGTCCCGCTAGGGAAATGCCTGACAGGATTCCTTCTCGGGATGAGCATGAGGGGCAGCGTTTAAAGCCTGTTCGTGGCCCTGTCGAAAATCAGGTGCGGCATGGATGGGTTCCGAAGGACAATCTTCTTCAAGAGCGTCAAGATCAAGGGAGTTTAGGAAGAGGTGACGGCGAGGCGCGGATTCCACGGCAAGGCGAAGAGCGTAACGTCCCTTCTCCCCCCAAAGTCAGGATTAAAGAGAATACTGCGCAATTGGTACGTGCCACGATGGAAGGAGAGAAGAAATCTTATCCTAAGCGCCCCTCCAGTTCCGAGGAGCCTTCTAGGAAGAAAAAACTCAAGGCACAGGAAGAATTGTTTGAAAGTCGTGGGAGAGGACTGGTAGAGAAGTACTTCTCCCTGTCAGCTGATCCCAGGATGCCGAAGGAGTTTGCCGACGCAGCTAAAAACCAGGTGGAAGCCGACAAGCACATCGGGTCACTTGAGAAGAGATATAAGGAAAGGCATGGAGAGGATGCGCCCCCGGGCGCGGCCCTTTCAGCTGCGGATAAAGATTACCTGATTAAAAACGTGCCGAAAATCTATCATGTGCCAAGCATCGTCAAGAGCGATTTCCTGCGCGATGTTTATGCTGCTAAAACCCCCAGCAATGTGCGCAGCTACCTTCCAAGAGAGTCGCGACCGTATCAAGATCGAAGGCGCACACGAGACAATGGGCGGGGCGGAAGAGGGCGGTAAGCTATTCTGAAGTTTGCCGCCTGAGATTCCATGTAAGGCGGGATTATAAAAAGCACGGACAACTGGCCTCGACCGGGCTCCTCGTGTGCACTATCTATTCTTATCTCGTTGGCGGGCCAGCAGGCGGGCAATGGTTTCGGCCAGGGCCGGGATTTCTTGCGGTTTTCTCAAGAAGGCGCTGGCACCGGCTCTCCGCGCGGCCCTTTCGACATCACTCGCCGAAAGCATAATGATCGGCGTCCGCTGCCTATGTGCCAATGCCCTAGTCTGAGTTATAAGCTCAATGCCGCCGATCCCCGGAAGTTCGTTGTCCAAGATCAATAGGTCGTAGTGAGCACCACTTTCGATCTTTGATAGGGCGGCTGCCCCATTATCACAACCCTCGACCAGCCAGCCTTCGGTCTCCAAGGTGTACCTCACCGCGTCTGCAACCATCTGGTGGTCTTCGACGTGCAGGATGGTAACGGGCTGCGCCGCGTTACAGCACTCGTCGCGGAACATGAGGCTGCTCTTGCGCGGCACGACAGGCGGTCGCAGATGTAGGAGGTGTCTGTAATGTTGGTGCAACTTAGCGTCCAAGTTTTGCCTTTTGATACCGAGCAACCGGGACGCTCGTGCCACCACGCCGCCCGCGTCCTTCAGCGCGCGCTCGATGAGCCGTGCCTCATAACGGTGCAGCGCCTCTTTCAGTGAAAAGTTAGTCCATGTGCGGAGCGCTGTGCTGGCACCGACCAAGTGCATCACGCGGTGCGCGCACGCGAGTAGGCGATCTCTACTTGCTTGATGCCGTGAACTGGAGAGTAAGTCGGCAACGCGATCATAGACTGCGATCAGCTCATCATCGGTAAGATGCTCGCTTAATTCTTCAATGATGGACAGAGCCGCCTGCCCGGCGCCCTCTGAGTCACCTGCCTCGTATGCTACGTCGATGCTGCGCTGCAAGGTGAATTGCGCTTGCTGATACTGGCCCAAGCGCGCTAGCGCGACCCCATGCGTCATCAGGGCTTCCGCGAATAATGACCGCTGTTCGCTGGCTTCAAGTGCCTGTGAGGCAGCACGCGCCAATTTTTCTGCCTTAGCGACCTGCCCCTCCCAAAGTAGAACTTTCGCGCGCGTGTCATCGACTTGCGCGATGTGTGCGCGATCTTTGAGGCTGGTAAAAAGTGCCTGTGCCCGATCTAGGTGCTGATGGGCATCGGTGAAGTTCTTGATGCTGCCGAATAAATGCCCGAGATTATTCTCGACGTATGCTTGATAGCGTCTATGCCCAGCTTGCTCGAAGTGGTAACTGGCGGCGGCATACTCAATCAGGGAACGGTCTAAATAGTCGGCTCGTTGTTCCGCCCTGGAAAGGTTTTCGAGCACCATTCCATATTCATTATAAAATCGTCCTTTAATCGTATGGTTAGTGCTTGCCTCGAATAAAGGCAGAGCTTCTGTAAGAAGGCGTAGAGCATCGCTGAGCCGATTGCTCACCTTCTCAACTGTAGCGAGGCGCAACAGCGTTACAGCTCTGAGGTCACCAGCCTCATTGGATAATCGTCCCAACGCCTCTTTTAGTAAATCGCGAGCCTCGTTAAAGGCACCTTCACGCCAGTAGCAATGACCCAATTCCATCTGCGCTTCTGCCGTGTTGAGCTTGTCGTGTAGGGTCTCGAAGATAGCTAGGCTTTCACTGATGAGGTCTTTTGCAGCTCCTAACGAGCCTTCAATGCGTTTAGCACAGCCAATCCAACCAGTCAGCACACCCGCACGTAACAGCACGTTCGCCCCTGTCGCCCGGTTGAGGCCCTCAAGTACCGGTCGGTGGCCGACCCCTAGCCACAGGTCTCCCATAGCCGTGCGCGCGGCTTCATAGTTCCCAACGTCTTCTAATTCCTTGGCGAGTTGGCAGCGGAGTCGCACCCGTTCGTCGTGCGTCAGTGCCGGGTCGGCTATACGGTGAAGTAGCTCGTTGGATATGCTCATGTGAGGGCATCTTTCTCAGCACTGGACAGAGAAGCCCTGTCGAGTGGAGAGACGAACCTTAACTCGGTGGAGTGTTAAGATTCGCCGTCGCAACTCTTTGATGGCGGCTGGGCAGTATTACGCCTTCACCGCACATCACTACCCTTAACCTCATTTTTCAGGAGAACACTATGAAGTCGTTACGCAGACTCTGTGTCGCGTCCTTGCTGACTCTTACGCTCAGCCTTTCTGCCTTTGCGGGTCAAATGTCAACTACAGTCGCCCCACCAACGCCTCCGGCAGAGCCCGCAACGGCGGCAGGGGAAATGTCAACCACGCTCACTTCTGAGAGCCCCGTTACCGAGAGCGAAGATGCTTCTGCGCTTACCTCGGTGACAGAGGCCGCGTTGAATGCGCTCCAAAGCGTCCTAGCGCTGCTCTAGGCCGCCATACAATTCAGCTTAGCTGAGGCTGCCGTGAATCAGTAATGCTGGCGGCCCAGTATTAGTGTGTCTGACGAACTTCAGTTATTGCGCGCCGGTTAGCCGAGAGAAGCGAGGGCGGCCGGCGCCGAGATTTTACGGGGTGAGATTAACCCGGCGTTGCGGAGCAAAGCAATGGAAATTTTTAAGCCGCCTCGATGTTTTTGCTGACTTTAAGCTGCATTGCAGTTTTTTTGGCGGAAAGCATTCGGGCATCGCCCAGCAAAGTACGAATAGGTGACTGCCGACTCCCAGTCAAAGGCGTAGCAATAAGTAGAAAGGTTCATGGGAAGTAAAGCTACGCTGTTTAACCTTGAGAAGGAGGTATTTGATGAAAGGAGACTTTAACATTTACCGCTACTTTGCCGGGGCCTTCGTGCCTTACTGGCTCTTGTCTAGACAGGAGGTCGGCGCGGGGGCGAAGTTGGCTTACGCGGCGCTGGCACAGCAAGCTAACTCCCGCGGCGCAGTTCAAGTTCACTTCCAGATGCACGCCAGTGCTCTGGGTGAGGACGAGGGGCAGTTGGCGCGACACTTGACTGAGTTGGAGGAGTTCGGGCTGATTCAGGTCTCGCGCGGCAACGTCCACCAGGAGGACATCCGGGTCTTCTTCCCGCGTCACGAATGGTTGGCGGGGCTCGAACAGCCGCCTCAGAGCGGCGCACTCCAACCTGCAGCGACGGCAACGATGGTTCCCCCGCGGCCGCTCAGCGAAGCTCCACCACCCACAGCACAGACATCCCTTCTCCCGGCGCATCCCGCCGCCAGCTTGGATAGCCGTGCTGGCAGCCGTGGGAAGAGGCGTGGTCGTGGGCGCAGGCAGCCGCAGTCGAAGCACGCATTCGAGGTCTGCCTGCGATTCGTCACGTACCAGAAGGAGGTCTTACATCACGACCACATCTGGAGCGTAATGGGGCTTTCTCGTCACCTACACCTGTCCGGAGAGCAGGATGACGAGATAGACGCCTGGCTCGCCGAGCAGGCATCGAACGCCGCATAGACTTCAAAGCCCCGCTAGAGATGAGGAAGCCGGCGTGTGCGTTACGAGAACGCTTACGCCGGCTTTTCTATGTGGTAGTCGGCTTCCGGGTTAATTGCCTGTGGCGCATAAGAGCACGCATCGTCGCGCGACTGTTGGAATCATGAATGTCTGACTCGCTACGCAGATAAACACAAACTTCGGCCACTAGAGGTTTCGGTAAATCAGCGGAGATAACACGCGGAATAAGCAGCAGGGGACACTTTGGCCCGGTCATTTAGTCCCTCAAAAAGGTCAAAGGGCCCACCCCCTTGTAAAGGAGTCGAAAAAGCCAGGAAATTAGGGGGTGACGTTGCCGAAAAAATCTGGCACGAGATGTGCCATTACCCCGCGCGCGACCTGATGAGTGGTCGCTACCCAGCCAGTAGGGGCAATTCCCTTCTAAGCCGCCTCGTGCGGTCACAACTCTCAATAAGTACAAGGAAAGAAGTATGGCCGAGATTCAATCCGTGCAATTACCGGAGCCGTTACCCAAGTTCTTGACCGTGCCTGAAGTCGCCGCGTTACTCCGCCTCTCGGAGCGCACTATTTATGACATGGTCAGCCAGCGGCGGATTCCCTTTCGGAAGGCGGGCGACCGCACTTTATTCGACCGCGACGAAATTCTTGCCTGGACGAAGCCCTGAGTGTAAGATGCGCGCCGTTCTTTCCTTCGAGAATGGCTGCAAGCGTTTCGAGAAGGAGAAACAAGTGATGTCAGTTTTTCAACGTCCGTGTCAGCGGCGTGAATGTCAGAAGAAGAAATCCTGCAAACACGCCCACTGGCACTATGATTTTTGGATCAACAACGTCCGTTATCTCGGCGCGATTAAAGAGGCCCGCACTAAGCTTCAAGCCGAGCAGGCCGAGATTCGGATCAAGAATGATGTCTTCCAGGGAAAATACGGCTCGCACAAGAAGGTGGTGCCGGCTTTCGGTGAATTCGTCGAGACGGTTTACCTTCCCTGGGCGCGCGCGAATAAACGTTCTTGCCGGACATCGGATGAGACTCGCTGCAAGACTTTGATTAAGCACTTCGGAAGTAGAAGGCTGGATCAAATCACCTCGGAAATGGTCGAAGGCTTCAAAACAATTCGGCGCAATTCGATCACCGTCCGGGGAGTGCGGTTGAGTCAGACTTCCGTTAACCGTGAACTGGAGATCCTGTCCAAGATTTTCACGAAGGCGAAAGACTTCGGGAAGGTTGAGCGCAATCCTTGCCGGCAGGTTGAGAGGTTCAAAAATCGTAAGGTGATTCCGCGCTACTTCACGCATGATGAAGAGGATCGCCTGATGGCCGCGATGACGGGCACGCTCGCTCATCTTCGCCCTATTGCAATCGTCGGCATCGGCACGGGGCTTCGCCCGCCTTCGGAGATTTTCAACCTGCGCCGCTCGGACGTTGACTTCGAGCGCAACGTGCTGCGCGCGGGGACGAAGACGGATGAAGAGCGGGAGATTCCCATGAGTGAGGCCGTGCGGGAAGTCTTGCTCGAACTCTACAATAGAAACACTGGAAGCGAATTCCTGTTTGTCAGTTGGCGCACCGGCGACCGTTTCAAGGAAGTGAAGAACGGTTTTCGTCGGGCGTTAAAGGACGCGGGAATTAAAGGCGCGAGACTCTACACCATGCGCCACACGTTCGGCACGCGGCTGGGCGAGGCGGGCTATTCGTCTTACGAGATCATGGCGCTGATGGGCCACCGAGATATTAAGACGAGTGCGGGCTACGTCCACGGCACTGATGGGAGGAAGCGCGCGGCGGTCGAGGCGATTCAGCGACTACGTCCCGTCAAAAGTCCCGCAGAGCCGGAAAAGCCGGAATTAAGGCTCGCCGTAAATAATTGATGTTTGGCATAATAGCTTCAGTCAGGCAGCTCGGAGGTCGCGGGTTCGAGTCCCGTCGGCTCCGCCAATAACCACCACCGGAACCCCGGTCACGAAAAAGGCTGCTCACACGAGCAGCCTTTCGTGTTTTCGGGGTTCTCACTACACTGACACCCCTTATGGACACGTCCAGACTTTCCCCCGAAGAGGCGGTGCGCGCGGTCTGGCGGGAGAGGTATGAGGGGGCGCGGGTGGTCTTCCTCGGCGGGTCGGTGATGCGCGGGGAGGCGACGCCGGCTTCGGATTTAGACATCGTCGTGGTGTACGAGCGTCTGCCGAACGCGTACCGAGAGGCTTTCATGTACGGGGGTTGGCCGTTGGAGGCGTTCGTGCATGACGCGGGGACGCTGGAAGAGTTCTTCGACTCGGACCGGCGGCGCGGGGTGCCGGCGCTGTTGAGCATGGTGTGGGAGGGCGTCGAGGTGCCGGAGGCCAGCGAGTTCTCGGCGCGTCTCAAGCGCATCGCGCGGGAGTTGTTAGAGGCGGGGCCGCCGCCGTGGGACGAGGAGGAGTTGACGCTGCGTCGTTACCGTCTGACCGACTGGGTTGACGACATGAGGTTCCCGCGTTCGGGCGAAGAGCTGGTCGCGACGGGCGCGTGGCTCTACCAGGACGCGGCCGAGTTCTACTTCCGCACGCGCGGACTCTGGTCGGCGCACAGCAAGACGATCCCGCGGCGCCTGCGCGAGACGGACGCCCTCTTCGCCGAAAGATTCCTGCGCGCCTTCGAGGCCCTCTTCGCAGAGAAGCGCCCCGACCCGGCCGTCGCCCTCGTCGCCGAACTGCTCGAACCCTTCGGCGGCTTCCTCTTCGAGGGCTTCCGGAAGGAAGCCTCAAACAAATGATTACTGTCACCGAGGCGCTCAGAATCATCGTCGAGAAGTCGAAGCCGCTGGCGGCGGAGCGCGTGGCTCTGGACGAGGCGTTGGGGCGCGTGCTGGCGGAAGATGTCTTCGCGGACATGGACTTGCCGCCGTTCGACCGCGCGCAGATGGACGGGTACGCGGTGCGCTCCGCGGACTTGCGGGAGACGCCGGCGCGTCTGCGCGTTGTGGGCGAGGCGGCGGCGGGCGACGGCTGGCGCGGGACGCTTCAGGCGGGCGAGGCCGTGCGCATCATGACGGGCGCGCCGCTGCCCTCGGGCGCGGACTCCGTGCAGCAGGTGGAGCTGACGCGCGAGGAGGAGGGCGGCCGCATGGTCCTCGTCGAGCGCGCGACCGAGCCGGGGCAGTTCTACGTCACGCGCGCGAGCGAGATCAGCGGGGGCGAGCGCGTGCTCGAAGCGGGCGAGGAGATTAACGCGGCTCGCATGGCCGTGCTCGCGTCGTTCGGCTACGCGCGTGTGCCCGTGCGCAGGCGGCCGCGCGTGGCCGTGCTGGCGACGGGCACCGAGCTGGTCCGGGTCGAAGAGAAGCCGGGCGCGGACCAGATACGCGACTCGAACAGTTACTCGCTCGCGGCCTACGCGCGCCTGGCCGGGGCCGAGGTGGAGCGTCTGCCGTTCGCGGGCGACGACCCGGAGCTTCTGCGCGCAGAGGTCGAGCGGGCGGCGGCGCGTTCGGACCTGCTCGTGCTCTCGGGCGGCGTGTCGATGGGGCGTTACGACTTCACGAAGGGCGCGCTCCAGGCGCTCGGCGCCGAACTCTTCTTCGAGCGCGTCGCGCTCCGCCCCGGCAAGCCGACCGTGTTCGCGCGGTTGCCGGGCGGGACGCTCGTCTTCGGGCTGCCGGGCAACCCCGTCTCGGTGAGCGTCACCTTCAACCTCTTCGCGCGGACGGCGCTGCGCTCGATGCAGGGGGCGCGCGACCCGGCGCTCGTCGAAGAACGCGCCGTGCTCACGCGCGCGGCGAAGGGCGCGGCGGGGCGGACGAGTTACCTCCCCGCCCTCCTGAGAACCGACGACGCGGGCCGACTCCTCGCCGAGCCTCTGAAGTGGGGCGGCTCTTCGGACTTCGTCGCCTTCGCGCGCGCCGAAGCGCTCCTGATCGTCCCCGCGGACGTGAAGGCGGTCGAGGCCGGGCGTGTCTTGAGCGTCGTACGTCTGCCCGCGTAGCCGTTGACTCGCACCAGACAAATCCACATCCGCTCGAACCAGTCTCGACGGCCTTCTTCCGAAGCGGTCGGAGCGAAAGCGACTGCCAAGACATCGAAGTAATCGCCGCGCTCGACCGTGCCGGCCCCGCGCAAAAGATTGACGCGCTCACCCCGAAAGGCAAGACGCCGATTGTTTGCGGCGACACTGATGCTTGCCCGCGCGACCCGTTCGGTCTTAGTCTGCCTCCATGAGTGAACTGAGCCACGTGGATGCAGAGGGGCGCGTCGCGATGGTGGACACGACGGGCAAGTCACAGACGGCGCGGCGGGCGTTGGCTTCGGCGCGCGTGCTGATGTCGGCGGAGACGGTCGCGGCCTTGCGCGCGGGGCGGACGCCGAAGGGCGACCCGCTGGAGGCGGCGCGCATCGCCGGCATCATGGCCGCGAAGCGCACGGCCGAACTCATCCCCCTGTGCCACCCGCTCCCGCTCACACACGCCGACGTGCGGGCGGAGCTGCGCGACGACGGCGTCTACCTTGAGGCCGAGGCTTCGACCGACGCGCAGACCGGCGTCGAGATGGAGGCGCTCACGGCCGCCGCGGTCGCCGCGCTCACCGTCTACGACATGTGCAAGGCCGTCGAGAAGGGCATGACCATCACGGACGTGCGCCTCGAAGAGAAGACCGGCGGCAAGTCCGGCGCGTGGCGGCGTGGGGGGCAAGAGCCGCGGGGCGGCGACGGAGATTAGCCGGGGGTTGAGTGAGAGGCGCGAGCCGTCAGGCGAGCGCCGAAACGAGCCCCCGGGATACGGCCAATAATAATGTCGGAGCCCCGGAGGGGCGAAGGAACGTGTGACGCGTCCTTCGCCCCTCCGGGGCTCTTGAATTTTATTGTTGCTTATTCCGGGGGCTCGCGTCGGCGCCGTCGCGCCTTCGGCTCACCCCCGGCTAATCTCCTGAAGCCCCTGCCGGGGCTCACAACAACTCAGGCTCTCCCTTTTCAAGTCCTCAGATGCTCAAGCCCGCGGGCTCGACGTAGGCGTGGCGGCAGTCGCGCGCGCGCCGGCGGCGTGTGTGCTGGCGGTGCTTGCGGCGCGCGACGACGGCGCAGCCGGCGAGGCCCGTCCCCATCAGTGCGAGCGCCGCGGGCTCGGGCGTCGGCTCGGGCGGCGCGTTCACGGAGACGTTGTCGAGGTAGCCCGTCTCGCTGGTGTTGTCGATGTACTCGCCGCGGATGCGCAGCGCCGTGAGCGCCGAAAGCACGCTGACCATCTGCTGCTGCGTGGCGAACGCGCCCGAGAGCGAGCCCACGCGCCACTGCCCCTGGCTGAGGGGAATGGTGAAGGGCGTCCAGGCCGTGGTCGGCAGCGCGGCCGCGTCGAAGACGAGCGTGAGGGGCGACGCGCCGCCCACGAGCATCACGTCGGCCGCGTTGTAGAGCGACCCGCCCCGTGCGCGTCGGTTGCGGTTCCAGTGTCGCGCCGGTCCGTCCCCTTCACAGGCCGAGCCGCGCGCGGTATTCGTTGGAGACGAGGAAGGCCCGGATCATCTCGTTGTAGTCGGCGTCCGTGCTCGGCAGACGCGCGTTGAGCTTCGAGACCCAGAAGCCGAAGCCCTCCGCGTCGCAGACCTCCGGGTCGCACGCGCGGCGCAGGTATGTGTAGTAGCTCTGGCGCACGAACTCTCGGTTATAGGCGGCCGTGCCGCGCAACTGCTCGGCCAGCTCCGGGTGGAGGCCGATGAACTCCGCGGAGTAGAAGAAGGCGCGCGACACGTCCACGCTCTTGCGGTCAACGCAGGCGGCGTCCGTCCCGCACTTCTCTATCTCGCCCGCCCAGAAGTCCCAACCCGCCTGGTCGGGCTCGCGCCGCAGGAAGTCTTTGTAGTGCGTGCGCGCCAGCTCGCGCGCGACGCCGACGCGGTAGACGAGTCCCGTGAAGATGCTCGTGATGAAGAGGTCGCCGCTCTTCGGGTCGCGCGCGACGCAGGTCGGGCCGACGAGCGGCGCAGCCAGCGTCACGGGCGCGGCGCTCGCCGAGTCGTAGAGGAGGAGCCGACCGGGCTGACTCTGCGAGAGGTTGTCGCTGATGCTCAGGACGAAGAAGTGCGCCTGCTCGACGCTCGGGACGTTCTGCTCATCCCCCGCCGCCTTCTTCGACGCGAGCGGCGGCCCCGCATCGGCGGGCGGGATGCGGACGGGCAGCACGTCGATGCCGGCCGTCAGCCCTCTGATGAGGGGCGAGTACTCGTCGCCGAGGAGGTCAACCTGTAGCACCTGCGCGACGCCCGCGGGGAACGGGAACCCCGTGAGCGTCGTGACCAGCAGCCGGTCGCCGAAGACCCTCACGGAGTTGGGCACGGCGTCGATGAGCGGCGGGCCGAAGGGCAGAGGGTTTTCGTAAGGTCTGAAGGACGCGAGCGTGCGGTAAGAGCCGGACTCCGCGCCGACGACGCGGACGAGGTTCTGGCTCGCGTCCACGACGTAGAGCAGGTTGCCGTCGGCGGCGACGCCGAACGGGTTCGACGCGCGCACGTTGTCGGCGAAGTCCGGGCGCGGGTTGGGCGTGTAGTCGGGGAAGTCCGCGACCAGCTCGACCGTCAGTCTGTCGCCCGCGCCGTTCGAGAGCGTCAGGCGCGCGCCGCCCTTGAGCGCCGCGTGGTCGGCCGGCGTGAGCGCGAAGCCCTCGGTCGCCTCCTCGACGTTCGCCGGCACGCGCACGGCGAGCAGAGAGCTTAAGAGCGGCGAAGAGGGGTTCGGGTTGGCCTTCTCGCTGCCGGGGGCGGGGCCGGCCTGCACGCCGTCGCCCGCGCCAATGGCGACGTAGACGGTGCGCCCCTGCACGGCCAGCCCCGAAGGGCCGGAGATGCCGCCCTCGACGCTCGGCCCGGCGGGCAGGCCGTCGAGGATGGTGCGGCGCGCGCGCGTCTGGCGGTCGATGACCGAGAGGCGCCCCCTGTTCGGCCCGTCGCCCGACTCGGTGACGAGCAGGTTCCCCTTGTTGGTGATGACGACCTTCGTCGGGCCTTTCAAGCCGCCCGTGAAGACCGAGACCGACTGGGCGCGCGCGCCCGCGGCCGTGAAGGCGCACGCGAGGGCGGCGGCGAGGGAGAGAGAGAGTCTGTTGACGTTCATGGCTGTCCTCCTGAGTTGAATGGGAGTGGGCGGATGGCAGTAGGCAGACGCTCCGCGCGACGGACGTTGAAGGTTGAATCGGAGGTCTCGATAGAGGGGCTTTCAACTGCCGACTGCCATCTGCCTACTGCCTGCTTTTTCCGCGTCCGAACATTTACGCGGGGCCGTCGCGCCAAAACCCGCACGCCGGCCGGAAAAAATTTTCGGCGCCGAAACACTGGTGTTACAATCCGCCCGGTTTTTTTCCGACTGCCATGACTTCCTCGACGCCTTCCCCGCAGGAGATGACCGAGCTGCTCGCCGCCTGGAGCGACGGCGACCGTGAGGCGCTCGACCGCCTGCTCCCACTCGTCGAGCGCGAGCTGCACCGGCTCGCACACCACTACATGGGCCGCGAGCGCGAGGGGCACACGCTCCAGACCTCCGCGCTCGTCAACGAGGCGTACCTCAAGCTCTGCGACCAGACGCGCGTGCGCTGGCAGAACCGCGCGCACTTCTTCGCCATCGCCGCGCAGACGATGCGCCGCATCCTCATCGACCACGCGCGCTCGCGCCGCTACGAGAAGCGCGGCGGCGGCGCCCGCGCGCTACCCTTGGACGAGGCCCTGCTCCTCTCGGACGAACGCGCCGACGAGCTGGTCGCGCTCGACGACGCGCTCGCCGCCCTGGAGAAGGTCGATCCGCGCAAGGCGCGCGTCGTCGAGCTGCGCTACTTCGGCGGCCTCTCCGCCGAAGAGTCGGCCGAGGTGCTCAAGGTCTCCCCCGACACCGTCGGCCGCGAGTGGCGCCGCGCCCGCGCCTTCCTGTTAAGAGAGATGGAGAGAAAGTGACGAGAGCGCCGCGTCAGCGGCGTTTGAATTTAGCCCGGCCTTTTAAGGCCGGGGCCGGCGACGGTTATCCCGTTGCGCGTCGCGTTAGCGACGCTTGAACGCGCCGGGTCGGTTCAGGCGTCGCTGACGCGACGCGGCGGTTCTGCACGACCTCAACCCGGCCTTTCAAGGCCGGGTTGAGGTCGTGCTCAGGCGCCGCTCCGCGGCGTCGGACGCACGCGCTTTATTTCAACTACCACTCCCCTCTTATGGACCCCGAACGCTGGCGACAGATAGACACGATCTTTAAGTCCGCCGTCGAGCTGCCTTCGGATGAGCGCGCGGCGTTCGTCGAGCGCGCGTGCGGGGAGGACGAGGCGCTGCGCGCGGAGGTCTTGTCGCTGGTCGAGCACGACCGTGGAGGCGGGACGCTCGGCGCGCCCGCGGTCGAGGAGGCGGCGCGGCTGCTCGCGGCCGAGAGAGAGCGCGCGGAGTCTCTGGCGGGCCAGGCCGTCGGCGCCTACCGCATCGTCTCGCGGCTCGGCGCGGGCGGGATGGGCGAGGTGCACCTCGCCGTCCACGAGCGCACGGGCCGGAAGGTCGCGCTCAAGCTCCTGCCCGACCACTTCGCGGGCGACGAGGCGCGCGTCCGCCGCTTCCGGCAGGAGGCGCACGCCGTCCTCCGCCTCAACCACCCGAACATCGTCACCGTCTACGACATCGAGCAGGCGGACGGCGCGAGCGTCATCGCCTCCGAGTACATCGAGGGCGAGACGCTGCGCGAGCGCTGCGCGCGCGGCCCCCTCACGCCGGCCGAGGCGCTCGACGTGGCCGCGCAGATCGCGGCCGCGCTCGCCGCCGCGCACGAGGCCGGCGTCGTCCATCGCGACGTGAAGCCCGAGAACGTCATGCTCCGCCCCGACGGCTTCGTCAAAGTCCTCGACTTCGGCCTCGCCAAGCTCAACGAGGAGGCGCCCTCACGCCTGTCACAGGCGCCGGCGCTCTCCGCCTTCAGGACGGACCCGGGCGTCGTCATGGGCACCGTGGCTTACATGTCGCCCGAGCAGGCGCGCGGCCGCGAGGTGGACGGGCGCACGGACATCTGGTCGCTCGGCGTCGTGCTCTACGAGGCGCTCACGGGGCGCGCGCCCTTCCGCGGCGAGTCGCCGACGGACGTGCTGGCCGCCATCGTCGGCAAGGAGCCGCCGCCGCTCGCGCGGTATCTTCCGGCCGCGCCCGACGCGCTCGAATGGATCGTGACTAAGGCGCTCACGAAAGACGGGGATGGTCGTTACCAGACGGCGAAGGAGTTACTGACAGACCTCAAGCGTCTGAAGCAGCAGTTGGAGTTCGAGGCCGCGGCCTCGCGCGCGGGCGGGGCTCTGACGACGGAGACGAGCACGGCCGCCGTCCCGAGCGAAAGCGCGCCTCACGCGCGCACGACCGACGCCGACCCCGCCGAGTCTCAGACCGGCCGGCCCGCCGCGCGCCAGACTTCGAGCGCCGAAGTCATCCTCGGCGAGCTGAAGCGGCACAAGCGCGGCGCGCTCGTCGCCGCGACCTTGATAGTGTGCGCGCTCACCGCCGCCGGCTTCGGCCTCTACAAACTCATGCGCGGCGCGTCCCCGCCGCGTGCGCCGTTCCAGAAGCTCAGCGTGAGGCAGTTGGCGGACACGGGGCAGGCCGTGGACGCGGCGCTCTCGCCCGACGGCGAGTTCGTCGCCTACGTCAAGGACGAGGCCGGACGGCAAAGCCTCTGGCTGCGCGAGACCTCCGCGGTCAGCAGCGTGCAGATCGTCCCGGCGGCCGAGGGTCAGCGCATCCGCGCGCCGCTCTTCTCGCGCGACGGCGCGTTCGTCTACTACCTCAAGGCCCCGCAACGCGGGCACCTCGCCACGCTCCACCGCATCCCGAAGCTCGGCGGCGGCGAGACGAAGCTCGTCGAAGGGGTCAGCCTTCAGGACACGCGCAGCAACTTCGCGCTCTCGCCCGACGGCCGTCAGCTCGCCTTCATCCGCCTCGACGAGCGGGTCAACCGCTCGCTCGTCGTCGCCAACCACGACGGCAGCGGCGAGCGCGTCCTCTACCGGAACGACCTGCCCCAGTTCATCTCCGGCGCGGCCTGGTCGCCCGACGGCCGGACCGTCGCCTTCGCCCAGGGACAGTTCGTCGGCCCGAAGGCGTTCATGGCCGTAAACGTCGCCGACGGCTCGGTCAGTCAGATCACGAAGCAGACCTGGAAGTCGGTCGGGGGTTTCGCGTGGGCGGGCGACTCGGGCGCGCTCGTCGTCGCCGCCGCGCTCGTCGGCGAGGTCTACCAGCTCTGGCGGCTCCCCTTCCCCGAGGGCGAGCCGCAGCGCATCACGAACGACGTGAGCACCTACACGAGCGTCAGCCTCTCGGCCGACTCCTCCGTCCTCGCCACCGTCCAGACCAACGTCGTGCAGAACCTCTGGACGGCCCCGGCGGCGACGGCGGGCGGCGCGGCGGCGACACCGCCCGCGCAGCTCACCTTCGGCGCGGGGCGTTACGACGGGTCGAGGGGGCTCGCGTGGGCGCCCGACGGCCGCCTCGTCTACCACTCGCTGGCGGGCGGCGGCGACGACATCTGGGTCATGAACGCCGACGGCACGGGGCAGCGCCAGCTCACCGACGGGAAGGGCACGTACAGCTTCCCGAACGTCTCGCGGGACAACCGCTACGTCGTCCACTCCGCCTCCGATACTGCGTCCGAACCCGGACTCTGGCGCATGAACCTCGACGGCTCGAACCCGAAACTGCTGATGCCCCGCGGCGCCCTCTCCTCCGTCTCGCCCGACTCGCGCTGGGCGCTCTGCTACAAGCACGGCCCGCCCGTCACCGTCTGGCGCGCGCCGCTCGAAGGCGGCGGCGACCCCGAGCGCGTGCGACTCCCGGAGGGCGCGCAGGCCGCCACCCCCTTCATCTCGCCCGACGGCCGCCTCGTCGCCTACAACTACCGGACGGCCGAGCCCGGCTCGCAGTGGCAGATCGCCGTCTTCCCCTTCGAGGGCGGCGACCGTCCCGTCAAAGTCTTCGAGGTGGTCGGCTCGCCCGTCAGGCAGGTGCGTTGGACGCCGGACGGCCGCGCTGTCTGCCACATCGAGACGCGCCAGAACGTCTCGAACGTCGTCTGCCTGCCGCTCGACGGCCGTCCGCCCTTCCCCGTCACGGACTTCAACTCGAACTTCATCGACGCCTTCGACTTCTCGCCGGACGGCCGCCGGCTGGCGCTCTCCCGCGGCAGCGGTTCGAGCGGCGTCGTGCTCGTCTCGGACGCGAAGTGAGGCCGGCGCTGTCGGGCTTTCTTTCCGCGAACGCTTCCGGTTAGAATGGCGTATCAGTTTGGGGTGAGATTAAAAGACACCGCTCCGGAGACTTACACATGAAATTCCAAATCGCACGCGACGCGCGGCCGCAGGTCACGACGCTCCTGTTCGCGACGGCCCTGAGCCTCTGCCTCTGGTTCCTCCCGTACGCGGAGTTCCTGGCCTACCCGTTCCGCATCTTCGTCACCTTCATTCACGAGGGCGGGCACGCGCTGGCCGCCTTCGTCACGGGCAACTCGGTGCGCAGCCTGACCGTCTCGCCCGACGGGAGCGGCCTCGTCTACTCGACGAGCGGCGGGATGTTCTCCAGCATGTTCGTCTCCAGCGCCGGCTACCTGGGCGCGATGACGTTCGGCGCGCTGCTGCTCTGGCTGGTGCGCCGTCAGGTCAAGGCGAAGGTGGTGCTCGCCGCTTCGGGCGTGCTCGTGCTGCTGCTGGCGACCTTCTTCGGCTTCCTCGCGCCGCTCTGGAACTGGAGCTTGCCCGGCCTCTTCACGCTCGTCGCGGGCGTGGCGCTGCCCGCGGGGCTCTTCGCCGCGGCGAAGTACCTGAAGCCGCGCGCGGCCGCGTTCCTCGTCTCGTTCCTCGCCGTGCAGTGCGTCCTGAACGCGGTATTCGATTTGAGGAACGTGCTCTACGCCTCGACCTTCACCGACGCGCACACGGACGCGGCGAACATGGCGGAGGCGACGGGCGTCCCCTCGGTCTTCTGGGTGCTCTTCTGGATCGTGGTCGCGTTCGCCATCACGACGCTCGCGCTGCGCGCCTACGTCGCCGGCAATGAGAGCCCGGCGCAGCCCGACCTGCCGTTCGAGGACACGCCGCTCGAAGTCTGAGTTTGAAGGTTTGAAGCTCTTGGAAGTGACGCAAGAGAGGCCGTCGGGAGCGTGCGCTACGGAAGCGCCGCCCGACGGCCTCTTACTCTCTACCGACTGCGCCCCGGCGGCGACGCTCGGCTCGCTCCCCGTGGGCGCGCGGCTCATCCTGCGCTGCCGCGCCGACTGGCGCGCGGCCACGGTCGCCTCCTACGAGCGCGGCGCCGACCGCGTCGTCCTCAACGTCGCCTCGCCCGGCGGCCACACCTACCGCGTCCGCCGCCCCGCCGACGCCGCGCTCGCGCACGACGGCCACCTCCCCATCCTCGGCGAAGGCCAGTGGCGCGCGGGACTCGCCCGCTACGACGTGCGCTGGTGAACGTGAGTCTTAGATTTCGACGGCGGGCCTGAGTCCGACCCTCTCGAACTCTTCCACCCGAGATTCGCGCGGCGCGAGGCTCTCGGCCGAGAGCAGGACGAGCGCGAGCCAGAGCAGGTCTGCGAGCAGCAGGTGGACGATCTGCAACCAGACGGGCGCGAGCAGCGCCGCGTTCAGCAGCCCCGCCGCGAACTGCACCGCCACCAGCGCCACGACCGAACGCGCCCAACGCCGCACCCACAACCCTCCGCCGCCCTTCAACGTCGAGAGCGCGAAGTAAGTCAGATACCCGCCGACCAGCACGGCCAGCGCCGGGTGCAGCATGTAGTTCCGCAGACTGAAGAGGAGCCGCGCCGCCGCGCTCATCCCCTCCACATCGACCGCCGACCCGCCGCCCTCCGAGAAGAGCGTCGCGCCCAACGCCGCCACCGCCCCGCTCACGCCCAGCGCGAGCGAGCCGAGCAACGCCACGCCGACGCGCCCCCGGAAGAACTCCGACAGCCGCGGCCTCTCCGACACGCCCCTCGTCGCCCACCACGCCGTCAGCGCCAGCGCCGCCACGAGCAGGAACGTGTTGACGAGATGGACCGACAGGTAGACGGCGCGCGCGACCGAGGCGTTCCCGCCCACGAGCCTGAGCAGCACGAGCCCCGCCCCGATGAGCGACTCCGTCACGATAAAGAGCCCTGACAACGCCGCCGCCCACGCGCACCGCGTGACCTCGCTTGAAAGCGCGCAGCGCCCACACGCACAAGCCCGACGACAAGCAGGAACGCCACGCCGCTCGTCGCACGGTGCGCGAACTCGACGAGCGTCTTGGCCTGCGACGCGTCGGGCAGCGACCGAACCGTTGCACAGCGGCCAGTGCGCCCCGCACCCGTCGCCCGACTTCGACGCGCGCACGAACGCGCCCCACAGGATGACGGCCAGCGTCAGCGCCGTCACGAACCACGCGTACGCCGCGAACCGCCTCCGCGCACCTTCGGGTTGAGATTGCCTGTTGATTTCCATGAGAAGGCGCGGAGAATTATGGCGCCTCGCCGGGGCCAAATCAAATTCGAGGTTACTCGCCCGCCCAAACTCTTCATCTTAACGCGCGCCGCCACACGGCCGACTCGCCCTCGCGGCGGACGAGCGCGCTCACCTCCGCGTAGGCCGAGGCGTAGAGCGCGCGCATCTCCTGCGCCGAGGGGGCTTCGGCGAGCCTGCGCTCGACCTCTTCGATTGAAGAGCCGCGGCCGCGGCCGCGACGACGAGAGCGACGCCCCCTCGCCCGCGACGTGCGCCGCCAGCCCCTCGACCAGCCACAGCGGCGCGCGCCCCGCGCCCGCCGCTTCGAGCGCGGCGTGGACGAACTCGTGGCGCGGCGTCGTCGTCAGCAACCCGCGCCGCCGCAGGACGCCGAGCGGCTGGAAGCTGATGCGGCGCCCCTCGGTCACCGCGGCGACCCACGCCGGCTGCCCCGTCGCGCCGACGAACTCGCCCGTCGTCTCGTAGACGATGACCTCCGTCAGACGCGACGCGCGCGCCCACGCCCGCCCGCTCCAAACGCCCCGACACGTCCGCGTACGCCGCCTCCAGAGTCCGCAACAGCGCCTCGACCTCGCCCCGCGCCGCGCGCGCCGGGTAGCTCACGCGGAAGTGCTCGCTGCGGAGTTGAACGACCGTTGCGGAGCGGGGTCGTAGCCGGCGGTGTTGATAGAACCGCCGTCCGACAAGCAATCGGACTCCATCGCCGGCGCCTTGAACGGCGGGTCGTATGCAGGGCTGATTTTCGACCGCAGCACTCTCATCAACCCTCGACCCGAAGTCCGCGTCCCGCAATTCGCCGAGGGCCGCGCCGGGGAAGTAGCGCGCGAGTATCTGTCTGTAGGACGCGCCGCGCGCGGCCGAGACGTGCGCGCCCGCCTGGCAGAGCCCGAGGCCGTGGCCGAAGCCCGTCCCGCGGAAGACGTAGGCCGAGCCCGCGCGCGACACCTCGAAGCGCGAGCTTTTGAGCACGCTCCACCCGAGCGTGCGCCCCACGATGATCTTGAAGTCCCAGCCGCGCAGACGGCGCCGCCGCTGCCCGTCAAGCTCGATCAATTCGGCGCGCCCCGTCTGGTCGCGACGCACGACCCGCACGCCCGTCGAGCCGCGCGCCCACGTCGCTGCGCTCGTCCGCCTGCAAGGCTTTCAAAAGGCGCGCCGCGGGAATCACGTCCGTCCAACCTTCCGTCCGTCGCCGCGCACGACTCGTCCGTCACGCCGCGCAGGTGTGCGGGCGCGTTCGACGCGCCCCACAGCTTCGACACGTCGGCCGTGCGCCCGCCGCACGCGGCGCTGAAGTAGCTCTCGGCGACACGGCCCGAAGAATCGCGCAGGACTTCGCCCGCCGTCTCGCGCACGGCGCGGCGCGCCAGCTCGTAGAAGTCGGGGCGCGCGGACTCGTCGCGCACGGGCACGAAGCGCTGGCAGTGTGTCGTGTCGCAGAGGTCGAAGCGGTCGCGCGCGTGGCGGCGCAGGTTGCGGACGGCGTACGTGCGCGCGGAGACGGCCAGAGCCTTGAGCGACTTCGGCCTCGGTCTCGACGCTGCCCTCGGCGGCCAGCACGCCGAAGACGTAGTCTTCCAGCGGCAGCCGCAGCGTCGCGTCGCCGCGCGACAGACGCACGCGCACAGCGCGGCCCTCGTCTTCGTCGGTCGCGCCTTCTTCGTCTGTCGAGTTTGAAGGTCGTATCCCCTGAACGTCCCCGTCCTCCGCCCACCCCGAGCGTGCGCGCGTAAGCCTCGAAGACGGGGCGCGCGGTCTCGGCCGCCTCGGCGCCGCGCGAGCGCTTGAGGAGGACGAGGACGACGAGACTGCACCTCACCCGTCGGCACGTCTTTCAAGCCGTCGGCCGCGCCCGTGCCCGGCGCGGCGAAGCCGACGAACCAGCCTTGAGCGCGCCAGCCGCCCTGCGGCGTCGAGGTGCCCGTCTTGCCGAAGACGTAGACGGGCAGCGTCGCCAGCCCCGCGCGCGCGGCCGTCCCGTAGGCGACCGCGCCGCGCATCCCCGCCAGCAGCAGCGCGCGGTGCGCGGGCTCGACCTCAAGGTGCGCGCGCACCGCGGGCGTAAAACCTTCGGCGCGCGCCGTGCGAGGTTCGAGCAGCGCGCCGCCGTTGAAGAGCGCGGCGTACGCGGTGGCGAGTTGCGCGGGCGTGACGCGCAGTTGCTCGCTCTCGCCGAGCATCTCGGGCACGCGCGCCGCGTCGCGCGGCAGAAGTCCCGCGGACTCGCGCACGTCGGCCGCGGCGGTGCGCGCGCCGAAGCCGAACTCGCGCAGCGTGCGCGCGTAAGCCTCCGCGTCGAGCGTCTCGGCGGCGCGGCCGAAGTAGTAGTTGCAGGAGTTGGCGAGCGCCTCCGCGGGGCCGAAGTCGGTCTGGTAGCGCGGGTGCGAGCAGTTGATCTTGAACTCTTCGTGCTCGTAGCGGCGCCGGCAGAGGCGTCGGCTGTCCGCGTCGAGCGTGCCCGTCCGCAGGGCCGCGAGCATCGTGAAGGGCTTGATGGCCGAGCCGGGCGGCGTCGCCTCTTCAAAGATGGCGCGCCCGCCGGCGGACGCGCGCACGCGGCCCGTCTGCGCGTCGAGGACGAGCACCACTCCCTCGCGCCCGCCGAGCGCCGTCTGCGCCGCGCGCCGCAAGACCTCGTCCGCCTCCTCGACGCCCAGAGGCGCGGGCGCGGGCCGGGGCGCCTCACTCCGGACGAACCACACGCCGGACAGTAAGGCGACCGGCAGGAGGCAGAGGGCGAAGGGCACAAGTGAACGACGGAGGCCACGCCGGCCTCCGTCTACACTCACGCCCTTCGCCTTCTGCTTTTCGACTTGCACTGCGGCTAGTTGTCCGGCTCTTCGATGATCTTAACGTCGGAGCGGTAGCGCCGGTAGTTGGAGAGGCGGAGCGTGGCGCGCGTGCGCGGCTTGCTCGCGCCCTCGATGACGGTGACCCACTCGGCGTATTCCGGCACGAGCAGCGTCTGCTCCGGGTCTTTGAACTGCTGACGGCGGAAGCGCACCAGGTAGTCCTGGGCGGCGTACTTGAAGTGGGGCGTGGGGCCGAGGCGGCCGAAGCCGAAGGCGCGCGGGCCGTCGAACTCGAAGGGCGCGGCGAGGTGCGACTCAAGGCGGAGCACGTCGAACGTCTCGGCGTCCACCCAGATCATGTAGACGTACGGCGCGACGACGCGGAAACGGAAGCCCACCACGCGGCTCTTCCACTCGACCCGCGGCTCGCCCTCGCCCGGGCTCAGGATTCGTATGCGGTAGAGCTTGCGCCCGGCCTCCGCCTCCTCCCCTTCGAGCGTGAACTGAAGCGGGCCGCGCCCCTCCGGCAGCAGAAAGCTGAGCGAGGTGACGGCGAAGTTGATCTCCGGCCCGAGTCGCTTCTTCGAGGGCTTGCCGTCGATGGTCTTCAGGCGCCGGGCGAGCCGCGGGTAGTAGTCCTCCTCGTCGGCCGACAGCGCCTCGCGCAGGACGACGCTGTCGAAGACGTACTCCTTCGACTTCTTCGCCGTCATGTCCTCGCGCAGCTCCTCGCGCCTGAGCGTCTCGGTGAAGGCGATACTGAAGAGGCCCGACTGGTAGCGGGCCACGCCCTCGCCGACCTTGTCGAGTATGCGCTCTAAACGCTCGTCCTTCGCCGGCTCCGCCCGCGGCCCCTGCGCGCGCGCGGGCGCACACGCCGCGAGCGCGAGCAC
Source organism: uncultured Acidobacteriota bacterium (assembly GCA_963726735.1). Lineage (GTDB taxonomy): Bacteria > Acidobacteriota > Blastocatellia > Pyrinomonadales > Pyrinomonadaceae > QHXN01. The sequence goes on along the minus strand of CAVSDM010000007.1, from coordinate 1,494,869 downwards.
GAGCAGGAAGAGACTGCGCGGGTACTTCATCACTACTGCTCAGGCTTGCAACTGGGGCTCCGTGACCGACTCCGGCGCAGGCCCCGGCGCGGGCTCCGCGGCGGCGGCGGCTTCGGGCGTCCCCGTCTCGGGCGGGGTCACGCGCGCGAGCGCGCCGAGCGTGACGACCCAGCCGACGAGCGTCAGGACGAAGACGAGCGCGAGGCGTACGCCGAAGACCGTCATCTCCGCCCAGCCGTTCGTCAAAGGCGTGCGCGTGAAGAGGACGAAGTAGGGCATCAACCCGAAGAGGAAGAACCCGACCGCGTAGACCAGCACCGAACGCGGCGCGAAGGCGCGACCCATGACGCGGTGAAGTCCCTTCAGCGTCGCCTTGAGCCCCACGCGCGCCGCCGACAGCCACAGGTGCGCCGCCGCGAGCGGCAGCACGACCCCGAGCAGCATCAGCCACAAGGAGGAGACCAGCGCCTCCTGCCAGTGCAGCGGCACCGGCCGCGCGCCCGTGACGCCCGCCACCGCGGCAGGTCGGCGCCTCGCTCACCTTCGGCAGCCAGCCTTGCAGCTTGTAGAGCAGGTAGACGAAGAGCGCGGCGAAGAGCGCGACGGGGACGGCCAGCAGCAGCACCTTCAACAAATCGCGCGGCGCGCGGCGCGCGACCCGTGCGGCGGTCGCCTCGGGCAGCGCGGCGCCCACGGCCGCCGCCTGGAACAGGAAGAAGAGCAGCGGCGCGGCCGCGGCCGTCAAAGCCGTGACGAAGAGCTGCCACACGCTCGCCACGCCGGTCGCGAAGAAGTAGTAGACGCTCGCCAAAAGCAGCGCGTACAGAAGGCCGACGAGCAGCAGCCCGCCCCAGTTGCGGAACAGGTCGCGTGTGGAAGCCCCGAGGGCGGCAAATGACTCTTTAATCATCGTCGTCTTTCCTTTGAAGCCCGAGGCGCTCACTTGTCGAGGATGGTCAGCCCCGCGGTGGCCGAGTTGGCGCGCACGTCGGGCTCGTACATGCGCTCGACGCGCGCGGGCGCGGCGCGGAACTGGCCGGGCACCTGCACGCGCATCGCGTACTGGAACTGCGCCTTGCCGTCGAAGTGGTCGAGGAAGATGACGGCGCGGTTGTCGCGGAACTCGCGCGCGCTGTACCAGTCCGTCCAGTCCTTCTCCGTGTGGTTGAGGTCGATGCCGCTCACCTGCTCGACCTGCTCGCAGCCGGCCGGGATCGGGTCTTCGATCATCAGGTAGCGCGCGGCCTCGCCCTCCATGCATGAGGCGCGAGACGATGGTGTCGCCCGAGCGCACCTCGCCCGAGAGCGGCTCCACCTCCCAGCCCATCGTGCCGTCCGACTTCTCGACGACCTTGAGGCGCATGTACTCGCGGCGCAGCTTGAGCTGCTGCACGCCGGCCTCGGCCGTCTGCTCGTCGTTCGTGTAGTGCGTCACGTTCGTCGAGAGGTAGACGCGCGCCGCGGCCGCGTTTGACGACGCGCACCTCGCTCGACTGGCCGACCTCGCCGCCGCGCCGCTGGAGCGTGAAGACCTGCATCGAGGCCGAGTCGGCGGCCGTCACCTGCTTCTGCACGACCTGCTGCCCGTCCACGTAGACTTCGAGCGCGTAGTCGGGGTCGAGTTCCTTACTGACCTTCACGTAGTCGAGCAGGCCGTAGACGGCGAAGGCCGTCTCGCGCGTCGAGAGCCAGTAGTAGCCGTGGCGTCGGTGGCCGACGAGCCAGCGCGCCGCGCGCGGCAGCACCTCGCTCGTGGGCAGGACGCGCGCCAGAGCCTTGACCGCGACCGCCGTCGCCTCCGCGTCGTTCCAGCCGTGCTCGGTCTGCCAGAAGGCTTCGGCGCCGTTGCCCTTCGCGTCGCGTTCGAGTTCGCCCGCGACCGCCTGCGCGCGGTTGTCGTTGCGCTCCTTCAAACCGAGCGCGAGCAGCGCGCGCCCGTACGGGCCGAGCTTCGCGCGGTTGGTGAAGAGGTCGTTCAGGTAACGCATCTCCGCGTCGCCGCTCTCGGCGAGCGCGTAGGCCATGTAGGCGCGCGAGTCGATGCCCATCGCCTTCGGCGTTCTCGTCGAGCATCTTGCTTGAGCGCGCCGCGCGCGCTCTCAAGTTTGTTGGCGTCAACCTCGTAGCCCGCGCGCTCGGCCTGCACCAGCCCGTCCACGACGTAGGCCGTCATCCACGGGTTCGTCTCGTCGTCCTTCCACCAGCCCCAGCCGCCGTCCGGGTGCTGGAAGGCGTAGAGGCGGCGCAGACCCTTGCGCGCCTTCTTGCCCACGTCGTTCGTGTCGCGGACGGTCGCCGTCTGCACGTTCTGCAGCGCCTGCGTGACGATGACGTTCGGGAGGAACGAGGACATCGTCTGCTCCGTGCAGCCGTACGGGTAGCTCGTCAGGTAGTCGAGCGCGCCGAAGAGCGTGCCGGCTATCGTGGGCGAGACTTCGACGCGCAGCGCTGCGCGCGTTCGGGTCGGCGTTCGCGGGCAGCTTGACCGTGACCGTCTTGTCGGCCTCCTCGTCCGAGATGGCGAACGAGTCGGCGCGCGTGTACTTCAGGCCGCGCGGGACGATGGGGATGCCGGTCTCCAGACGCGTCGGACTCGGCGTCGGTCAGGGCCTTCGCCAGAATCTTCAGGTCGCCGGTCGGCGGGCGCCTCGACGCGCCAGTTGACGCGGTGCTCGCCCTGGCTCGGGATGGTCACGGTCTGCTGCGCCGGGTCGAGCAGCTTCGCGCCGGCCACCTCGATGCTGATCTTCGTCACCTTCTCCGACTTCAGGTAGTTGTGAACGATGCCGGAGAGCGTGACGGTGTCGCCGGCCGTCAGGAAGCGCGGCATGGCGACGCGGATGATGACATCCTTGCGCTCGACCACCTTCGAGACGGCGACGCCGACCTTCGTGTCGGCCGTCACGGCGCGCGCCGTCGCGCGCCACGTCGTCAGGTTGTCGGGCAGGTCGAACTTGACGGTGGCCTTGCCGTCGGCGCCCGTCACGAGGTCGGGCTGCCAGAAGGCCGTGTCCTTGAAGATTTTCCGGATGAGCGGGTTGGCCGTCTCGTCCTTGATGTCGGCGAACTGGTTCTTCGGCTTCTTCCGCCTGGCCAGCTCCATCGTCTTCGTGCCGGCGTAGCCGGAGAAGTAGTAGTTGACCGAGAAGGAGGTCGAGACCGAGCTGTAGCGCGGGCCGTAGAAGTCGCGGCGGATGTCGCCGACCGACTCGGGCGCGATGCTGTAGACGGCCTCGTCCACCACGCCTAAGGAGACCTCGGCGCCCGCGGCGGGCGAGCCGTCGGCGTTGCGCGCGAGCACGGTGTAAGAGGCGGTCTCGCGCGGGCGGAACTCCTTCTTGTTCGGGATGATCTGAAGGTTGAGCATCTTATCGCGCGCCGGCACCTTCAGGTCCAACTGCTGCGTGTACATCTCGCTGCCGCGGACGTAGGTGACGCTGATCGTGACGTTCGGGGCGAAGCGCGCCTCGACGGGAATGTCGAAGGTCGCCTGGCGGCCGGCGACGTGGACCTGGCGCACGGCGAGGACGTTGTCGAGTTCGGTCGTCACAAGGAGGTGCGCGTCCTCCTTCGGCAGTTGCGCCAGAATCGCGCGCGGTCTCGCCCGGCTTGTACGAAGGCTTGTCGGCGACGAGTTGTATCTCGTCCTCGCCCATGTAGGACACGTCCGTCCAGCGCCCCGTCGGGTCGGCGACCCAGAGGTAGCCGGCCTCCATCACGACGGGCTTGCCCGCCTCCTCGACGGTCGTCTTGATGCGGACGCTGCCGGGCGTGGGCGCCGTGTAGTCGGTCGCGCCCTTGCCCTCGGCGTTCGTCTCCACGTTGACGGACGACAGCTCCTTCTCCTCGACCTCGTAGTCGGGATACTCGTAGCCCTCCTCCGTCTTCTTGACGACCTTCTTCCAGCGGCGGTCGAAGAAGGTGACTTTGACGCGCGTCTGGACGGGGCGGCCCTCGCGGTCGCGCGCGGTGACGTTGACGCGCGCCGCCTCGCCCTGGTTGTAGACGTAGCGGTCGGCGTAGGCGTAGGCGACGACGTTGCTGCGCACGCCCGTGAACGAAGTGGAGCCGCTCATCGAGCGCCGCGCCGCGTCCGTCACCTCGGCTTCGAGGCGGTAGCTGTAGTCCCAGTAGTCCTTCGCGTCGGCCTGCGGGACTTTGAAGTCGATGTTGAGCTGCCCCTGCGCGTCGAGCTTGCCCTCGCCTTCGAGCACCATCTCGTCGCCGTAGCTTGAGCCGTCGCCGCCGCCCTCCTCGGCCGTCGGGTCGGCGCCGAACTCGTCCTCCTCGCCCTCGCCCGCCCCCGTCCACCAGCCGTAGTAGCGCGACTTGTAGACGTAGTACTTCACCGAAGCCTTCGCGACGGGCGAGCCGAAGAAGTAGTTGGCCGAGACGGTGAAGCGCGTCTGCTCGCCCGCGCGGACGTAGGCTTGCGGCGTCGTCACCTTCACCTTGTACTCGGGCTTCTTGTACTCCTGCACCTCGAAGCTGCCGGTGGCCTCGGAGCCGTCGAGCGCGGCTTTGACGGTGTAGTAGCCGAGCGGCGTCTCTTCGGGCAGGTCTAACTCGCCGCTGAAGGTGCCGCGCGAAGAGAGCGGCAGCTCCTGCTCGTAGATGGTCGCGCCGTCGCCGTCGGTGACCGAGACGGCGACCGACTTACCCGCGGGCAGACGGTAGCCGTCGTCGGTGCGCTCGCGGAGGATGCCGCGGAAGTAGACCTTCTGCTCGGGCCGGTAGACGGGGCGGTCGGTGTAGAGGTAGCTCGTCAGCTCCGGGCCGCCGACGCCCTCCTCGCCGCCGTCGTAGCCGCCGAAGTAGTAGGAGTCGAGGTCGGAGATGGCGAAGTTGTCGCCCTGGCTCGCCATGACGAGGTAGGAGTCGGAGACCTGCGGCGACTCTTCCGTCGCGGCCTCCGCGTCGCCTTCCGCCTCACCTTCTTCGGCCTCCTCCTCTTCCGCGCCCTCCTTCGCGGGCGGCTTCTTCTCGGCGACCTGTAGCTTGAGCAGGCCCTGCTTGTCGGTCGCGCCCTTCGTCACGTCGGCCTTCTTGCGGATGACCTGTACGGCCACGCCCTCGCGCGGCGCGCCGGACTTGCGCTCGACGGCGTAGATGAGCATCGAGCCGTCCTTCGAGGTCTTCTGGACGGTGGCGAGGTCTGTGACGATGAGGATGCCGAAGGCGCGCAGGTCGTCGTTGACGGCCTCGACGAGGTAGACGCCCGGCTCGCGCTTGCCGATTGAGATCATCCGCCGGTCGTACACGTCTTCGAGCGGCGGGAGCTTCTCGCGCCAGTTATCGACCATCTGCGAGGGGTTGAGGACCGGCACGCGCGCGAAGTCGGTGGCGACGTTTAAGGGCGTGCGGTTGCTCGTGTCGTCCTCTTCGGCGCGGAAGCTCTGGTTGAAGCCCTTGCGCGACTGGTTCTGGAGTTGCTGACGGACGTAGCTCTTGACGAAGCCGTAGCCCCAGCTCTTGAGTGCGCGCAAGCGTTCGAGGAACGTCGGCTTCTTCTCGATTGTCTTGCCGACCTCGGCCTGCTCGTCCTCGCCGACCTGGTGCGGGTTGTCGAGCTGGCGGAAGAACTTGACGGGGTCTTTGACCTTGTAGACGCGGAAGTCGAGCGCCTCCACGCCGCGGTAGTTAACCCAGAGGCGCGCGCGGTCGGTCGGCGCGTAGGTGCGGTTGGTGTGGAGCGAGAAGAAGGGCTTGGCGTGCGGGTCGGGCGGCTGCGGCGTGCGCCCGTACTCGTTCAGCTCGGACGGCGCGACCGCCGCCGCGTAACTGTAGCGCGCCTTCACGCGCAGCGCGACGAAACCCAAAACGAGCGCCAACGCGCCCGCGTAGACCGCAACGCCTGTCAGAAGAGAACGACGGGACATAAGCCCTCCGGGCGAATCACTCAAGGATTTTCAGACGGTAGAAGCCGAGAAAGTTTTTGTTGGCCGCGACGGGGCGCCAGCGCGGGTCGGGGTGGCGCGCGAGCACGGAGACGCGCACCTTGCGTACTTCGCCCGCGTCCGCCGCCGAAGAGCCCGTGTGGTAGACGAGCCAGTCGGTCGCGCCTTCGTTATCAACACGCGCGCGGCCGAGGAAGAGCATGACGTGATACGGGTACTTCTGAACCCAGGGCTGGTGGAAGAAGAGGAGGTCGCCGGGCTCGGCCTGCCGCGGGTCGCGGCCGACGAAGCGGCTGTTGAACTCCTTGAGCGTGCGCGCGTCGGCGAACTCGGAGAAGGTGCCGTCCGAGAGGTTCGCCTCGTCGAAGGAGCCGGCGGCGGTGCGGAAGAGTTTTTCGCCGACGGGGCTGCGCTCCAAAGTGTACGCGCGCACGTCGGGGGCGACGGGGTCGTAGCCCTCGCCCATCCGCAGGAGCCACGCGCGGTCGTGCCTGCGCAGCGCCTCGCGCCAACTGAAACGCACGAGCCCGGCGCAGTCGCGCTGGCCCTCGTTCCACTCCCGGCTCGCGTCGTAGAACTGCGCCTCGGCGATGGCCGTGAACCACTCGCGGAAGCTCTCGCGGTCGCCGTAGGAGCGCAGCTCGACGGGGTCGGGGATGCCGTCGGAGTCGGAGTCGTCCCACACGGGTGCGGGCGCGGGGGCGGCGCGCGCGGGCGGCGGCGCGGCAGCGCCGGGGCGCGCGGCTGTCCGCTGGCATGCTGCGAAGAGAGAGGGCGCTGCGACGCAGAGAAGTAGAACGAGGGTCAGACGCAGAGGGGGAAGCATCCTTTCAACTTGCACGGACGGTTTCAACGACGAAGACGGGCGCGCTAAAACTAACACGGCTTTAAGAAATTGTCTCCCCCCTTTTTCCGCGGCTCCGCGCCGCCCGCGCCACACGCCGCGGATTCTGCGCCTAACACGCGAGCACCGCGAGACGGCCGCCGACAGTCCCCGAGCGTGTGACGCTCCGCAGCAGGTGTGGTTAACCACAGGGGAGCAGGCTGATGACAGTAGGCAGATGGCAGTAAGCAGTTCAGAGCCGCGGCAGCGGCGAAATGAATTTAGCCCGGCCTTGAAAGGCCGGGCTAAGGTTGCGCAGAACAACGCTGCGTCGCGTCAGCGACGCCTGAACGTATCGGTGCGATTCAGGCGTCCCTGACGCGACGCGGCGGTATAGACTCAACGCTGACCCGGCCTTGAAAGGCCGGGTCAGCGTTGAGTCTATACTCATTTCGCCGCTGCCGCGGCGACTGCCACTTGCCTACTGCCTACTTATTCTTATTGTGCTCGCCGTTGCCGCCCCACGCGTACCAGCCGTCGGCGTCCTTCGAGCCGGTCTTGAGGCAGATGAGGAGGCCGCCCGAGGTGCCGGCGTAGACGGCGCCCTCGGCGAGCGCGGGCTGGAAGACCATCGGCTCGGGGAAGTGGTACATGAAGCCCGGCCGGCCGTCCCCCTGCCCGACCGAGAGCAGGTGGCCGAGCGCGCTCGAAAGGTAGATGAACTCTTCGCCCAGCGCGGGCGGCGAGAAGACCTGCGCGTCCTCCGCGAGCCCGCCGCCCGAGACCTCCGCGCGCCACGCGAAGCGGCCGTCCGACGCGTTGACCGAGTTCAGGTAGCGCCCCTGCGCGTTGAGCATCCGCCCCTTGCTGTAGGCCGCGCGCGAGCCCTGATAGGCCCAGCCGCCGACCACCGTCTTCACGCCCAGATGGTTGTTCGCCCTGTGGAGCTGCGCGGCGGCCGGTGCGTTCGAGAACCCGACCGAGGAGTCGAGCGACGCCTGCGCCTCCTGCCTGATGGCGACGCCGCCGCCCTTATCCTTGTCGAGGTAGCCGGCCTCCGAACTCGCGCGCAGGCGTTCGCCCTTCGACTCGCCGCGGCGCGCGTCGAGGCGCTGCGAGCCTTCGTAAGTCTTGCCCTCGCGCTGCTCCTTCTGCGTGACGTGTACGTCGTCGCCGACGACGACCGGCGCGCTCGTCCCCGCGTTCTCCTTCTTCCAGAGCGGCTCGCCCGTCACGGCGTCGAAGCTGTAGGAGGTGCCGTCGAACGTCGTCGCGTAGACCTTGCCGTCGGCGACGACCGGCGCCGAGATGACATCGCCGGAGATGGCGCGCTCCCAGATGTGCTTCCCCGTCCGCAGGTCTGCGCAGAGCAGGCGATGACTGCCGGACTCCCGCCCGTCCCGCTTCCCTTCGTTCTTCGGCGCGGCCTGCACCGGCTTCGGCGCGTGCGACATGGCGGCCGACTGCCCCACGTGGTTCGGCACGTGATGCTGCATCGCGTGGCCGCGACCGCCCTTGGGGTAGGCCATGTAGAGACGGCCCTTCGAGACCGCGGGCTGGCTCATCAAGGGGTCGCCCAGCCACTCCTGCCAGACCATCTTGCCCGTCTGCTCGTCCACGACGACCAGCGTGCAGCTCTCCGTGTTGAAGGCGACGAGGCCGTCCTCGACGACGGCCGCCGCTCGGCCCGTCGTCGCCCGTGTTCGTCTTCCAGACCATGCGCCCCGTCTTCGCGTCGAAGGCGTAGAACTCGTGCGAGCCGTAGCCGCCGCCGACGAACAGACGCCCTTTCGAGTACGCGGGCGTGGCCAGCGGACGCCCGCCCGGGATGCGCACGACCCAGCCCTCGCGCCCGTCGTCCGTTTTGAAGTTGGCGGGCTGTAAGTCGTTCCCCGGCTCGGGCAGAGAGACCTTGACGGCCTTGCCCAGATCGATGCGCACGGACTTGGGCGCCTCGGCCGCCTTCGGCGACTCCTTCGGCGGGGCGTCCGCCGCGGCCACCTGCGCCCCTCCCGAACTTCGCCCCTGCCCCGCCGCCGCGTACGGCCGCAGCGCCGACGCCGACAGCACCGCGCCGACTAAAGCCGCCGCCGTGAAGAACTGCCAACCACTTTTGAAGCCGCTCCGGGTCTGCATCGCACACACCTCCGCCTTTCGACTGATGTCGGGAATGAGTCTTCGCGGGGAGACTCCGTTTGCCGTAACGGTTGAATGTGCGAGGCGGCGAAACTTGCAGGGAAGTGATGAGTGATGAGTGATGAGTGATGAGAAAAGGCAACCGCTCTTTCTTATCACTCATCGCTCATCACTCATCACTTGCCTTCCCCGCCCCTTGCAGCTATCTTTCATCCAAACCAACAACGCGAACAAGGAAGGGCTACAGACTGATGGCCGAGACGGGCAGACTGCGCGACGACCCCCTCTGGTTTAAGGACGCCGTTTTTTACGAGATTTATGTCCGCGGCTTCTACGACTCGAACGGCGACGGCGTGGGCGACTTCCGGGGGCTGACCGAGAAGCTCGACTATCTGGAGTGGCTCGGCGTGGACTGCCTCTGGCTGCTGCCGATGTACGCCTCGCCCCTGAAGGACGGCGGGTACGACATCTCCGACTACTACGCCATCCTGCCCGAGTACGGCACGCTCGAAGACTTCCGCGAATTTATCGACGCCGCGCACGCACGCGGCATCCGCGTCATCACCGACCTCGTCGTCAACCACACCTCCGACCAGCACCCGTGGTTCAAGGAGGCTTCCGCGTCGCCCGACTCGCCGAAACGCGACTGGTACGTGTGGAGCGATAGCCCCGAGAAGTACAAAGAGGCGCGCATCATCTTCACCGACACGGAGAAGTCGAACTGGACTTGGTGCGAGACGGCGCGGAGGGTTCTACTGGCACCGCTTCTTCTCGCACCAGCCCGACCTCAACTACGACAACCCCGCGGTGCAGGAGGCGCTGCTCGCGGCCGTGGACTACTGGCTCGACTTCGGCATCGACGGCTTCCGCGCCGACGCCGTGCCCTACCTCTACGAGCGCGAAGGCACCAACTGCGAGAACCTGCCCGAGACGCACGCCTTCCTAAAGAAGCTCCGCGCGCACATCGAGGAGCGCCACCCGAACGCGCTCCTGCTTGCCGAGGCGAACCAGTGGCCCGAGGACGTGGTCGAATACTTCGGCCGCGGCGACGAGTTCCACATGGGCTACCACTTCCCCATCATGCCGCGCCTCTTCATGGCGCTCAGGCAGGAAGACCGGCGCCCCATCGTCGAAATCCTCGAGCGCACGCCCGACATCCCCGAGAACTGCCAGTGGGGCATGTTCCTGCGCAACCACGACGAGCTGACGCTTGAGATGGTGACGGACGAGGAGCGCGACTATCTTTATAACGAGTACGCGAAAGACCGCCGGATGCGCCTCAACGTCGGCATCCGCCGTCGCTCAGCGCCGCTCTTCGACAACAGCCACCGGCGCATCCAGCTTCTTACACGCGCTGCTCTTCTCGCTGCCCGGCTCGCCCTTCCTCTACTACGGCGACGAGATCGGGATGGGCGACAACATCTACCTCGGCGACCGCGACGGCGTGCGCACGCCGATGCAGTGGTCTTCCGACCGCAACGCAGGCTTCTCGAAGGCCGACTTCGAGAAGCTCTACTTCCCCGTCATCAACAACCCGGTCTACGGCTTCCAGTCGGTCAACGTCGATTCGCAGTTGCGCTACGACACGTCTCTGCTCAACTGGATGCGGCAGATGATCCTGCTGCGCAAGGAGCACCACGTCTTCGGCCGCGGCTCGATGCGCTTCGTCAAGCCGGAGAACCGCAAAATCTTCGCCTTCGTCCGCGAGCACGAGGGCGAGACGCGTGCTCTGCGTCTTCAACCTCTCGCAGTTCGCGCAGCCGGTCGAGTTGGACCTCGCGGAGTTCGAGGGCCGCACGCCCGTCGAGATGCTCGGCAAGACGCGCTTCCCCGCGGTCAGGGCCGGCGCGCCCTATCAGCTCGCGCTCGCGCCCTTCGGCTTCTACTGGTTCCAGCTCGAAAGGCTTTGACACTTCCGCAACAATAAAAGGTTAAGAGATAGGTGTCGGCAGGTCAGACTGACGGGAGGACGAAAAGAGAATGTTGAAGGCTCTGGGGAGCGGGCTGGTGGGCGCGTTCGCGCTCACGCTGGTACACGAGACGGCGCGGCGCTACATCGACGACGCGCCGCGCATGGACGTGGTCGGCATGCGCGCCATCGCGAAGACCCTGCGCGCCGTGGACGTGGAGCCGCCCGTCCCCCTGCACGAGGCGGCGCTCGTCGGCGAGCTGGTCTCGAACTCGCTCTACTACGGACTGGTCGGCTTAGGCGACCCGGAGGACGGCACTGCGCAACGGCGCGGCGCTCGGACTGGCCGCCGGCCTCGCGGCCGTCTACCTCCCCGAGCCTCTGGGGCTCGGCCGCCAGCCCGCCAAGAACTCGACCGAGACGAACCTCCTCACCGTCGCCTTCTACCTCCTCGGCGGCCTCGCCGCCGGCGCGGCCTACCAGGCGCTCTCGTCGGAGGAAGAATAAGGCGGGCTTGAAACGTGGGTTTCGTGCGCCCCGGAGGGGCGCGGGAGATTAGCCGGGGGTGAGCCAAAGGCGCGACAGCGCCGACGTGAGCCCCCGGTTTCGCGTAGATAAATGACCGGAGCCCCGGAGGGGCGATAGACGAGGCGAACGTTCTATCGCCCCTCCGGGGCTCCGGTCATTTATCGTTGCCTGTTCCGGGGGCTCGTTCCGGCGCATCGCTGTCGCTCGCGCCTCGAACTCACCCCCGGCTAATTTCCGCCGCCGCTGCCGCGGCTTAACCTTTAATCCCTTTAAGATGGAAGTCGAGCACGATGGGGTCGTGGTCGGAGAGGACTTCGCCGCCGCTTCCTCTCAACTCTCCGATGACGCGCGGCGGCGTCTGAGGGTCGGGCTCAATCCCTGAACCGGCGAACCAGTCGAGCTTGAGCGAGCAGCGGCCGCCGTGGTCTCTGAGCGCCCACTCGATCCACCAGAAGCACCAGCGCGGCACCCACTCGCCCATGTTCGTGTTCGCCGCCAAATCCTTCACGTCGTAATGCAGCGTCCCCGCGCCCGGCTCGTTCAGAGGCGCGTAGGCGTAGCCGCGCCGCTCAAGCTCGCGGAAGAGCCCGCGCTCGAACCAGCGCTCAGGCTTCAGGTAGTGATTCTCGATGACGTGGCCGACGCCCATCAGCACGCGGCGGAAGAAGCCGGCGATGGAGTAGACCGCGCGGCGCGAGTTGTAGGTCGAGGTGTTCCAGTCGCCGCCGATGAGGACGGGCAAGGAAGGTTCGAGCCCTTCGACGAAGTCGAGCACGACCCTCATCTGCCGCTCGCGGTGGCGCTGGCTCGAATGCGCGTCGAGGTGGAGGCTCACCGCCCGGAAGACGCCCGCCGGGTGCTCGATCTCGCAGACGACGGCGCGCTGGTTCCCCAGACGCTTCTCGCGCCCCTTCATCTTGTCCTTGCCGTTCGGCAGCGCCACCGACCACGCGCGTCGGACGGGCCAGCGCGACAGCACGGCGTTCCCGTGCAGCGCCTCCGCGTTCTCGCCCTCGGCGCCGCTCTCCAGACCCGCTCCCCTTGCTCAGGTTGACGTAGCACGGCGCGAACGCGTAGGCCATCCCCAAGCGCCTCGGCTATCTCGCGCGCCACGTGCCGGTTGCCCGAGCGCGCCATGCCGTAGTCCAACTCGGTCAGCAGCAGCACGTCGCTCCGCGCTCATCACCTCGTGCTCGCGCAGCACGCGTATGATCTCGTCCGAGACGCGTGCCCGCGCTCGATGTTCCAGGCGGTCGCGCGCACCGCGCCCGAGTCGAGCGGCGGCGAGCCCTCCGCCCGCGCGGAAGCCCCCCTGCTCGACGCCGTCGAGCACGCGCTCGACCTCCGGGCGCAGGCGCGCGTAGAGCGCCGAGGCTTCCAACGCCTTCGTCGAGTGGAAGCGCGCCAGCTCCCGGAAGTGCGGCCTGAGACCGTGCCCGAGCGGAGAAGCATCCGACGGAGTTTTCTGAAGGCTGAGTGTGTCCGTTTGCGAGGCTGAAATGGTACAGGCTCCGGCCGAACGATTTCAAATTTGGTCAACTAGATTATTGCCCAATTTAGAGTCTCGACCTGAAGGCGCTTGACCGCCTACTGCCGACTGCTTCCCCGCCACCTCTTCATCTTCTGGAAGCGTCTTTTGACCATGTCGCGCCTGAGCGGCGAGAGGTGGTCGAGGAAGAGGAGGCCGTCGCAGTGGTCGGTCTCGTGCAGGAAGCAGCGGGCGGCGAGCCCCTCGGCCTCGCGCTCGAACCACTCCCCCTTCACGTCCTGCGCGCGGAGGCGTACGCGCGCGGCCCGCTTCAGGGGCGCGTGAATCTTGCCGACCGAGAGGCAGCCCTCCTCGCCCTCCTGCTCGCCCTCGGCCGACAGAATCTCCGGGTTGGCGGCGACGAGCTTGATGCCCTCGCAGTCCATCACGAAGAGGCGCAGGGAGAGCCCGACCTGCGGCGCCGCCAGCCCCACGCCCTCCTCCGCGTACATCGTCTCGAACATGTCAGAGACGAGCCGCTCCAACTCCTCGTCGAACTTCTCGACGGGCTCGCCCACCTCTTTCAGCACACGCTCCGGGAACTCCGTTATCTCCATCGAGGCCATGCGGCCAGTTTAGCAGTAGACAGTAGTCAGTAAAGAAAGCAGGCGGCGCGCCCGGCCCGAAGGCTGAGACGCGCCGCCCCTGTCTTTCTACTGACGACTGACTACTGTCGTACTGCTCTCACTTCAACAGCACGCTCTTCAAAAACTCGACCGCCGCGGGGTCGCCGGTGCGGCCGAGGAGGACGAAGGCGTGCTTGCGTAGCTCGGGCTTGGCGTGCGTGCGCGCGATGTTGATGAGGAGCGGCACCGCCTCGGCCGCGGGGCGCTTGGCGATGGCCGAGACGGCCTGCTTCTGGAGTTCGGTGTCGGCGTCGTTGCTCGTCGCGGTCTGGCGGAGCGCGGCCGTGGCCTGCTCGCCCGCGATCTCGCCGAGGCGCGCGATGGCCGTCTTGCGGAACTCCGTGTCCGTGGTCTGCGTGGCCACGTTGATGAGGAACGCGCTGGCCGCGCGCCGGTCGTCGTTGCGCGCGATCTGCGTCAGCGCGGCGCGGCGCAGCTCCTGGTTGGCGTTCGAGCTGTAGAGCGACTGCATCAGCGCGAGCGCCTGCGCGTCGCGCGAGCGGCCGTAGGCGGCGACGGCCGCGCGGCGCACGTCCTGCACCTCGCGCTCGTCGCGGACGAGCTGCGCGAGGTATTCGCGCACGGCGTCGGCCACGGGCGGCATCCCCAAGCCGCGCACGGCGCGCGCGCGCACGTGCTCGTCCGCAGACGTGCGCGCCACCTGCATCAAGACCTCGGGCACGCGCCGGTCGTCGTGCAGGGAGATGGCCCACACGGCCTCGTTCTGCGGCGAGTGGGAGCTGACGGTCGGCGCGACGGCGACGCCGCGCAGGAAGTTCAGGCTCTCCTCGTTGGCCGCGCGCCCCATCCAGTAGACGGGGTAGCCGGCGTACTCGTGCCGGCGCGCGAGGTTGAAGATGTCGATGCGCTCGACCCGGCCGCCGGCATCCCTCAGCGCGAAGACGCCGAGGCTGCGCGTCTCAAGCCCCGGGTAGTTCGAGACCGACACGCCGTCGCCGACGAAGTACGTCCCCGAGTCGCCCACGTCCCACGTGCCGCGGATGGAGAAGCGGCCGTCGTCGCTCACGTAGTCCACGTCCACGGCGACGCCGGGGCGCACGTCGAAGGAGTAGGCCGTCCAGAAGCGCGTCTGGCGCGCGGCCGAAGCCTGCGCGGCGGCGGCCTCGGCCTTCGCCTGGAGCGTCGCGCCCTGCACGGGCGTAAAGCCCTGCTCCTGCTGCGCGGGGAGCGAGACCGGCGCGATGGCGAGAAGGAGGAAGGTCAGAAGTGCGAGCATGGGAAAACTCCTTAAGAGCAGAACGTCCCCGACGGGAGCGCGGGCGGACTTCAGACGACACCCGTCCCGACCCTCTGCTTATGAAGGTTGAAGGGTGCGGGCGTGGTCGCCTGTTTGAAAGAGCCCTTCGCGGGGGGTTGAGAAGACCGAGGGAGGAAGGATGAAGGCGACGCGGTCGGCCATTCCTTCATCCTTCCTCGTCCCAGCAAACTACTTGAGCAGGCTTTCGAGGAAAGTCATGACTTCAGGATCTTTGCTGCGGCTGAGGTGGCTGATGGCCGACTTGCGGCGCTCCAGCGGCTCGGCCGTGTTGCGCACGATCTGCATCAGCTTCTGGTAGGCGCGCTTGTTCTGGTAGCGGCCGATGGCGCCGAGCAGGTGGTTCTTGAGGTCGTTGTCGCGCTCCGCGTCGTAGAGCGGGAGCAGCACGTCGAGGTCCTGCTCGTCGCCGCGGTTCGGGATGGCGTGGATGGCCTGCCGGCGGAGCTGCGCGTCCGAGGCCGAGCGCGCGATCTCGATCAGCTTGGCGAGCGCGCGCGGGTCCTTGCGCATGCCGAAGCCGGCGACGACGTACTTCTTGACCTGCACCTCGGGCACGGCGTCGTAGAGCCGGAGGAGTTCGTCCACGGCGTTCTCGCCGCGGCGGCGCGAGAGCTGCTCGATGGCGTGCGTGCGCGCCTTCAGGTTCTGGCCGCGCGTGGCGACCTCGCCGAGGATGGTGACGGCGCGCGCGTTCTCGTGCGAGGCGAGCGCGTGGATGGCCGAGTCGGTCGGGCTCTGGTCGGCGAAGGTCGGCCCCATCGCGATCTCGCGGAGCACGTCGAGGGCGCGCTCGTCGTTCGTGCTGCCGAGGGCGCTGATGGCGCGCATGCGCAGCTTCTCGTCCCCCTCGCTGCGCGACATCTGGATGAGCGCGGGCACGGCCTCGGTGCCGCCGTAACGGCCGAGCAGGATGATGGCCGCCTCCTTGAGCGGGGCGGGGTTGTTCGCTCGCAGCACGTCGGCCACGCGCGCCGAGCAGCCGACGCGGTCGTTCTCGCAGAGCGTCTTGAGCGCGATGATCTTCAGCTCGATGGTGGCGTCCTTCTCGTCGATGGCCGAGACGGGCTTGCCCAGTTTCGACAGGACTTCGACGCGGAGCACCTTGGCGTCGTCGGCCCAACGCGAGTTCGGGTAGCTCTGGAGCAGGCGCTTGAGCGGCTCCTCGGCCGCCCCGGGTTTGCCCTGCCGGTTGTTGGCGTAGGCGAGCCAGAAGAGCGCCGCGTCCAGGTTCTTGTCCTGCGGGTACTGGACGACGAAGCGGTCGAAGACCGTGGCCGCCTGCTGCCACTGCTGCGCGTCCACGAAGCTGCGCCCCTGCGTGAAGGCGCGCATGGCCGCGTCGTTGTCCGACTGCACGAAGCGGTTGAGCAGCTCCTTGTAGGGCTGGGCGTTGGCGGGGGCGGTGTCGGCGGCCAGCAGGAGGCCCGCGAGGGCCAGGGCGCCGGCCAGGAGGCGCGAGCCCGTGTTCCGTCTCTGAATGATGTTGGGGTGAATCATGGCTGTTACTCTTCCTTACTTTCTATGATTTAAGTGAGCCGGCCGCGCGGCCGAAAACCCCCTCCTAGTAAACTTCGAGCGCGGCGACGATCTCGTTACTCCTCACGCGCTCGCGGATCGAGCGCACCTCTTCGCGCGAGGGCTTCTCGCCCATGTTCGCGATCTCCAGCAGGAAGGGCTCGATGCGGTCGAGCACCTGCTTGGTCTCCTTGTCGCCCCTGACCTCGGCCTCCAGTTGGAGCGTGGCGTTCTCGGCGAGGAGCTGGCGGGAAAGGCTCTTCTCGTAGGCGATGTCGGGGCCGCCCGCGTCGGAGGCGCGCACGTTCTTGATGGAGCGCAGGAGCATCTGCGCGCGCTCGACGTGGCGCGCCACGTTCTTCTCGTCGGGGTCGAGCGGCCGCATGTCCGACGCGACCACGTCGCCGGCCGGGGCCGAGGCGTTCACGAAGAGCGCCGCCGTGTCGTCAACGGGCACCTGCTCGTCCTGACTGAACTTGACGATGCCGGGGTCGTCCTCCAGCGCGGGCGAGTCGCTCAGCAGCCGCCCCAGGTCGATGTCCGGGCCCGCGCGCCGTGCGGCGTTCGCGTTCCGTGCCGTCTCGGCCGCGCGCGGGCCGTTCGATTCAGACGCGGCCGTGACGGAGCCGCCCTCTTTATTGATAGAAGGAATAGTTTCCGTCGGAGTCTCGACGGCGTTGCCGTCGTTGGAGGTCGTCGGCGGTGCGACGGCGACCGGCGGGGCCGGGGCGTTCCGAAGGGCCAGCTCCTGCGGCGTCGTGGCGACGGGCCGCGTCCTGCGCGAGAGCCAGAGCGTGCCGGCCGCGGCGGCGACGACGAGCAGCGCGAGCGACGAGGCGAGCGCGGGGCGCACGGCCAGCGCGCCGAGCGCGGCGACGAAATACCGACGGGCGCGGCTCAGAAAGGGGCCGCCCGCCGCGGGGCTCTCAGGCGTGGGAGGCGTGCGCGCGATCTCGGCGCTGACGCGCGCCCAGAGGTCGGGGGTGACTTCGAGCCCGCCGCGGTCGTAGCGCGCGTAAATCTCCTGCTCGAAGGAGAGGGCGTCGAGCGCCGCGGAGCAATCGGTGCACGCCGCGAGGTGCGCGCCGATGCGCTCGCCCGTCTGGCCTGTGACCTCGCCGTCGAAATACTCTTCGATCAACGGGAGGCAATCTTCACATCTCATCACTGCTCACCCCCAAGGTACGGGCCGATGCGCTTGCGCATCTCGGCGCGCGCGCGGTGCAAGTCGGTCTTGAGCTTGCCGACGGAGAAGCCCGTGATCTCCGCGATCTCTTCGTAGCTGCGCTGCTGCAAAACTTTCAAAGTGAAGACCGTCCGCTTGTCCTCGTCGAGTTTCTGAAGCGCCCGCTGAATGACGCCGCTCAACTCTTTATCCAGAAGCGCGCCCGAGGGCGAACGCCCGTGGTCGCGCAGCTCGAAGGCCGGCTCGGCGTCGAGTCTCGACGTTGCCCTCGTTGCGGCGGCGCGAGCGGAGCTGTTCGCGCGCGCAGTTCTTCGCGATGGCGAAGAGCCAGGTCGAGAGCTTCGTCTCCTCGCGCAGCCCCGACAGCCCGCGGTAGGCCCGCACGAACGTCTCCTGCGCGAGGTCTTCGGCCAGCGAGCGGTCGCCGACCATGTCAAAGATGAAGCTGAGCAGCGGGCGCGAGTAACGGTCGAAGATGAGGCGGAAAGCCTCCTCGTCGCCGGCACGGACGCGCGCCACCAGTTCCTCCGTGCTGTTCATCAAGGCCCCAGCGTGCGCGCCCGGCTGCCCTAGCTCTAAACTCATTGTGCCCATTGCCAGCCGCTTCATGTCTAACACCGACAGTTAGTGGCAGACCTGCGCGGAAGGTTTCAGAAAAAACGTCGGGGAAGGCGGAAGGGGTAAAATGCGAGGAAAAACGGGGGAAATCACGGATATTCGGCCCGCACGCGCCCGCCGCCGCGGCGCTCGACCATGAGGTCGTACTTGAGCTGGATGAATTGGAGGGCGCGCCGGAGGCGCTCGCGCTCCGCCTCGTCGCGGCAGGCTTCGAGGCGCGCGGTCGCCTCGTTCAGCTCCTTGAGGACGGCCGCCTCCTCGGGCAGCACGCCCGCGTTCTTCAGGACGGCGTAGGCCGCGCGCAGCTCGGCGGGCGTGTTGAAGTAGGCTTCGAGGTTGATGGGGCGCCCCTCGCCTTCGAGGTCGTCGAACTCGCCCGCCTCCTGCGCCTCGCGTATCTTCTGCTCAACGAGTTTGTCGAACACTTTCGCCCCCGACCTCCTTCCACGGATTTTACACCCGCTTCGTCTTCCAGCGCCCCCGCCGGAAGAAGTATGCGCTGACCACGGCGAGCGTCGAGAAGGCGATGGCCGCCGCGAGGAAGACGCCGCGCGGCCCCATCCCGAGCCCGAAGGCGAGGAACCACGCCAGCGGAATCTCCCACAGCCAGAAGACGCAGATGTTGATGAGCGTCGGCGTGCGCGTGTCGCCCGCGCCGTTGAAGCTCTGCGTCAGAACCATCCCGTAGGCGTAGAAGAGGAAGCCGCACGCGACGATGCGCAGGCAGTCCACGCCGTAGGCGTAGCACCTCCGGCCCGGCGCCCGCCTCGGTGAAGAAGCCGACGATGGGGCCGGCGAAGATGACGAATGCGAGGCCGACGACGCCGAGGAAGATCATGTTGTAGAAGCCCGCGCGCCAGACGGCCTGCTCCGCGCGCTCCGGCTTCCCCGCCCCGAGCGACTGGCCGACGAGCGTCGCCGCCGCGTTCGACATCCCCCACGAAGGCAGCAGCGCGAACATGATGACGCGCATGCCGATGGTGTTGCCGGCGACGGCCGCGCTCCCGAAGCTCGGAGACGATGCGCGTCAGCGCGATCCAGCTCGCCATGCCGACGAAGACCTGAAAGGTCGCCGTCCCCGACAGTCGCACGACCTGCGCCATGAGCGACGTGTCCAGCCGGAAGTGGCGCCGCGCGAGCGTGATGCGCCCGCCCGGGCGCCAGAGCTTCGAGAAGGCGTAGAGGGCGCCCGTCCCGCGCCCGATGCTCGTCGCCACGGCCGCGCCCGTCACGCCCCATCTCGGGGAACGGCCCGAGCCCGAAGATGAGGCACGGCCCCAGCACGATGTTGATGGCGTTGGCCAGCCACAGCACGCGCATCGCCACGGCCGCGTCGCCCGCCCCGCGGAAGATGGCGTTGATGAGGAACAGCATCACGACCGACACGTTGCCCCCGAGCATCACGCGCGTGAAGTTGCTCCCGCTGCGGACGACCTCGGGTTCGGCCCCCATCAGTCCGAGCAGTTGCGGCGCGAAGACGACGCCGACGACGCCGAGCGCCAGCGAGACGCCGAGTCCGAGCAGGAGCGTCTGCGCCGCCGTGTGCGCCGCGCCCTCCGGGTCGTGCTCGCCCGTGCGGCGCGCGACCATCGCCATCGCGCCGATGCCCAGGCCCGATGGCGAGCGTGTAGACGAGCACCATCATCGACTCGGTCAGGCCGACCGTGGCGACGGCCTCCTTGGCCCCCTCGCCGATGTGCCCGACGATGTAGATGTCCCAGACGACGAAGATGCTCTCCATCAGCATCTCCAAGACCATCGGGACGGAGAGCAGGAGGATGGCGCGGCCGATGGAGCCTTCGGTGTAGTCGTACTTCGGGTGCGCGCCGCGCACGGCCTCGCGCACGGCCGCGAAGAGCCCGGGCTCGGGTTGTTCTGGCGTGGGGGGTGCACTACTTGCGTCGAGTCAGGCATCTCGCGTCCAGCGTCTTTCTTCGGGAGCGAAGAGGTGTTGGTGGTCGGTTGCCGTTTGAATCGTAAAGCCGGGCCTTAAAGCGTGCAGACATCTTGCCACAGGCGGACGGTTGAAATCACTCTTTATACGAACGAAACCGGCCGCGGGGTCGAGTTTATTTCCGCGCGCCCGGGTTATAATCGGCGCGTACTTAAAAACTCTCGGTGAGGGTCTAGATTAACGATGAGCAGTGAACAGACGAGGGAGCTGGCGACGCTCGCCGGCGGTTGCTTCTGGTGCCTGGAGGCGGTCTACAAGGAGCTGCGCGGCGTCGAGCGCGTCGTGTCGGGCTACGCGGGCGGGCACGTCGCGAACCCGACCTACCGCGCGGTCTGCGACGGGACGACGGGGCACGCCGAGGTCGTGCAGCTCACCTTCGACCCGGCCGCGGCCTCGTACCGCGAGTTGCTCGAAGTCTTCTTCACCATCCACGACCCGACGACGCTCAACCGGCAGGGCGGGGACGTGGGCACGCAGTACCGCTCGGCCGTCTTCTACCACAGCCCCGAGCAGCGCGAGACGGCCGAGCAGGTCGTCGCGGAGCTGACGGCCGCGGGCGTCTGGGACGCGCCCATCGTCACCGAGGTCGTGCCCTTAGACACCTTCTACCCGGCCGAGGACTATCATCAGGACTACTTCGAGCGGAACCCGTCTCAACCTTACTGCCGCGCCGTCGTCGCGCCCAAAGTCTCGAAGTTCCGCAAGCACTTCCTCGAAAAGCTGAAGGCATAAGCGCAGCTTGTCCCGCCGCACTTTGAAAGAGTAATTATTGATAGAGCCCCGGAAGACTCCGGGCAGTCCGCCAGCCGCGCCGGTTCGACCTTAGACTTTCAAAGCGGCCGCGCCTGGAGATTCCAAGCGCCGCTTGCCGGAAAGGCTTACCGACATGGACGAACAGATAGAGAGGTTAAAGAGTTCATGCTGCGACAGCAGGCGCAGTCCGCGGAGAGGGTTGCCCAAATGGAAGAACTGCTCGTGCAGTTCGCGCAGGCAACGCGCGCGCGTTTTGCGGCCAACGACCAGCGGGCTCAAGAAGCTGACCAAAGGTCTCAGGAGATGGACGAAAAGTTCGCCGCGCTCCTTGACGCCCGAATCCGTTCGGAGGACGTGACGGCGGAGATGAAAGAGAGGCTAAGGAGAGGGCCGCGGATTTCGACAGGAAGATTGTGGCCCTCGTTGACGCTCAGATGAGGACGGAAGAGGTCGTCAAAAGGGCGGGGGAAAGAATCGACAACTTAGCCGCGACGGTAGACCGGCACATCGCCGACGGGCACGGCGGGAGGGCGCGGACGGAAGGTTAAAGCTCGCGCTCGACGGCCTCGCGCAGTTCGCGGAAGAGGCGGGCGAGGTCTTCGGTGCGGTAGTTGGCGTTGAGGCCGCTCGGGTTGGGGAGCACCCAGACCGTGGCGGCCTCTAACTTCTCTTCCTGCCTCCCGACCCCCGCCTTCGGGCGCGCGAAGGCCGCGCGGTAGGCGCCGACGCCGAGGACGGCGAGGAAGCGCGGCCGGTACCTCTTCACCTTCGCGCGCAGGAGTCGGCCGCCGCGCTCGAACTCTTCCGGCGCGAGTTCGGCCGCCGCCGCGGTCGCGCGCGCGACGACGTTCGTTACCCCTAGGCCGCGCGCGAGCAGCTCCCCCTCCTCGAAGGGCGACAGGCGCCGCTCGGTGAAGCCCGAGAGGTGGAGCGCCGGCCAGAAGCGGTTGCCCGGCCGCGCGAAGTGGTGCCCGACGGCCGCCGTGTACAGCCCCGGGTTGATGCCGCAAAAGAGCACGCGCAGGTCCCGCGCCAACACGTCCGCCACCGTCCGCCCCGCCGCCGCCTGCACCTCCTCCTTCGTCGGCTTGTAGACTCTCGCCATGAACGATACTTAACGCATCTTCGTCAAAGAGGGAAGCGGCGGCCCTCATCTTCGTCTTGATGAGGGCCGCCGCGGTTGTTTCAATTGACGACGCGCCTACGGCTGTCCGAAGCGGCCGCGGTATTCGAGCGAGAGGATGAAGGCGCGCACCATCTCCGCGCGCTTGACGCGGGCGATGCGCCGTCTGCTCGTTGCGCACGTCCTCGCCCGGCAGGCTGAAGCTGTTGAGCTTCGCGAGCCAGAAGTCGAAGCCGGTGTAGTTCGGTGTCGGGCGCGTCGTTCGGGTTGCGCCGCAGGTAGCCGATGTACTGCGCAGAGGACGAAGCCCGTGTTGAACTGCGCGTTGTAGACCGACCTCGATTCGAGCACGGCTGCGCAGCGCGTTGGCGCGCCCCTGGACGGTGTCGCTGTAGCTCTCGAAGGCGATGGTTGAGTCTCGCTCGGTCGTCAGGGTCGACGCCCGAGTTGGCGGCGAGCTTGTCGACGTACGGCGTCGGACGTCATGCCCACGGGGAACTCGGCGAGGAAGTCGGCCCGCTGCACCCAGCGGCGCGTGAACTCCTGCTTGTTCGCTTCGAGCAACTGCTCCCAACCGGCCTGGTCGACGACGACGCCGCGCCCGATCTCCTGCGTGTCGCGCAGGAACTCGCGGTAGCGCGCCATCCCGCGCGGCCGCGCCGGCGAGTCGGTGAACGACGCCTTGTAGAAGCGGTGGACGAGGAAGCCCGTCTGCTGGAACTCGATGGAGAGGAAGAACGCCTGCGAGACGTCCGTGCGCCTGCGGTCGAGACAGGCGGCGTCCGTGCCGCAGGGCGTGATCTGCCCCGTCCAGAAGTTGAGCCCCGTCGCGTCGGCCTGCCGGTTGAGGAAGTCGTGGTAGTGCGTGCCGACGAAGACGGTCGTGTCGTCGATGACGTTGGTCGTCGGCTCCACCGCGTCGTCCGTGATCTGGACGGTGGCGACGGCCGTCAGGCACGAGAGCGTCGCCCCGCCCGTCGGGTTCGAGAGCGCGACGGTGAACGTCTCGTTGCCTTCGACGAACGAGTCCTCGTTGACGAGGATGTCGATGGTCTTCGAGGTCTCGCCCGCCGCGAAGCGGAGCGTGCCGACGGCGGTCGTGTAGTCCCTCCGCTCCGAGGCCGAGCCGTCGGCGGTCGCGTAATCGACCGTGACGGCGCCCGACGTGTCGCCCGTGCGCTGGACGGTGAGCGTGAGCGAAGTCACGTCCTCCTGCACCGACGGGCGCCGTCTGCGTGAACGGGAGCTGCGAGGCCGGCCCCGTCGTGGCGTCGCTGAGCTTGAGCGCGAAGGCGTCGCCCGCGAGCCCGAAGTCGCTGCCCGCGTACGCGCTCTGGATGGCGTTGACCGTCGGGAAGTTGGTCGAGTCGGTGCCGCCCGTGACGTAGGCGTTGCCCGCGGAGTCAACCGCGATGCCGCGGCCGATCTCTATCGTCGTGCCGCCGCCCGAGCCGCCGATGTAGGTCGAGTAGGCGAGCGCGTTAGCCCGCCGCGTTGAGCTTCGTCACGAAAACGTCGGCCCCGCCGGCGCGCGCGCACTGGATGGCGTTGGCGGTCGGGAAGGTGGTGTTCGAGCCGTGCCGCCGGTGACGTAGGCGTTGCCGGCCGAGTCAACCGCGATGCCGTGCCCGACTTCGCCGCCCGTGCCGCCGAGGTAGGTCGAGTAGACGAGCGCCGTGCCCGCCGCGTTGAGCTTCGTGACGAAGGCGTCCTGCAAGAGGCCGTGCCGCCGTTCGCGGGTTGCAGGGCGTTGGCCGTGGGGAAGTTGGTCGAATTGGTCGTCCCCGTGACGTAGGCGTTGCCGGCCGAGTCAACCGCCACCGACTCGCCCTGATCGTCGGCGGAGCCGCCGAGGTAGGTCGAGTAGACGAGCGCGTTGCCCGCCGCGTTGACCTTCGTGACGAAGGCGTCCTGCCGTCGCCGCCGTTCGCGGCCTGAACGGCGTTGGCCGTCGGGAAGTTGGTCGAGCGCGTGTCGCCGGTGACGTAGGCGTTGCCGGCAGAGTCTACCGCGATGCCCTCCGCGATCTCGAAGTCCGAGCCGCCGAGGTAGGTCGAGTAGACGAGCGCGGTGCCCGCCGCGTTGAGCTTCGTCAGGAAGACGTCGCCGCCCCCGGCGTGCGCGGCCTGGATGGGGTTGGCCGTGGGGAAGTTGGTCGAGTTGGTGACGCCCGTCACGTAGGCGTTGCCGGCGGAGTCAACCGCGATGCCCTCGCCGAACTCGAGCGCGCCGTTGCCGCCGAGGTAGGTCGAGTAGACGAGCGCGTTGCCCGCCGGCGTTGAGCTTCGTGACGAAGGCGTCCTGAGAGTTGCCGGCACCCTGCGCCGCCTGAAGCGCGTTGGCCGTCGGGAAGTTGGTCGAGCCCGTGAAGCCGGTGACGTAGGCGTTGCCCGCGGAGTCCACGGCGATGCCGCGCGCCTGGTCGCCGCCGTTGCCGCCGAGGTAGGTCGAGTAGACGAGCGCCGTGCCCGCGGCGTTGAGCTTGGCGACGAAGGCGTCCTGGAATGCCGCCGTTCGCGGCCTGGATGGCGTTGGCCGTGGGGAAGTTGGTCGAGGTGGTGAAGCCGGCGATGTAGGCGTTGCCCGCCGAGTCCACCGCGACGCCCCACCCCTGGTCGCCGCCGCTGCCGCCGAGGTAGGTCGAGTAGACGAGGACCGGGTCGATGACGAGCGTCGCGCCGCGGTCGTACTCGCCGACGGCGAACCGGACGCGCCCGTCCGCGTCCAACGCGTAGCCGGCCTCGACCTCGCGCCGCGCGCCCGCCACCTCCTGATAGACGAAAGGCTTCGGCTGACGCACGACGCTCTCGCCGAGCTTCAGCAGCAGGTCGCCGTTCGCGTCGACGTCGAGCTTGTCCGCGCCGTCGAAGCGCAGGCTCACGGCGCGCGGGTCGGCGCCGGGCGCGACGCGGAAGTCGTACTCCAACTGCCGCTGGTTGCCGTAGTAGACCAGGTCCACGCCCGGGTAGACATCGGCGTAGCGCACGCGCGCGTAGGTCGGAACGTCGGTGCGCCACTTCGAGGGGTCGTCGCCGACGAGGTAGTTCGCCTTACCCGCCAGTTCGTTCTCGCCCTCGCGAACGCGGCCGCGGCGTCCGCGACCGATGCGAACTGCGCTGCGGATGCTTGCAGCACCTTCGATTCCGCGTCCGCAATACAAAGACGGCCTCGGCCGGCTTCAGGAAGAGCGCGTAGCCTGCGCCGCGCGCGAGGAAGTTGACCGAAGGCTCGGTCTGACCGTGGTTGGCCTCGAAGCTCAGGGGGATGCGGCCGTAGGTTTCGCGCGCGCGTTCGCGCGACGTTTGCGTCTGCGCGCCGGGGGCCTCGGGCGCGGGTGCTTCGCGCCGGTTCGACAACAGGGGCGCGGCCAGCAGGCCCGCGACCGACGACAGGACAAGTGTAAGTAAGAGTGTGCGGTTAAGACGTGCGGTGGGCGATCTCATTGTGTCCTCTCTCTTGTCAAGTAACGTAACGGCAAGGGACTCGCGCCGGCGGCGAGCGTAGGGACGCGGATTATACGTGCGCAGCGACGCCCCGTAAACCTTTTTTCCGCTACCAATTTATTGGTTGACGTGACAGCGGCGGACGACGCGGACGCCGGCGCGCCAGTCTTCGTTGAGGTCGAGGCGGTAGGTCTCTATCTCGGGCGTGAGGCAGCGCGCGAGCGTGTGGAAGGAGCGGTGAAAGCGGAGCATGGGGGCGACGAGGTAGAGGAGCGCGGGCTCGTCGGAGAGTTCGGCGTCGCCGAAGAGGCGCGCGCTGGCGATGTGTCCGGCGCGGCGCTGCGCCTCGACCCGGCGCCAGTAGTCCGCGCCCTGGAGCGCGAGCGAGGCGTCCTCCGAGACCTTCAGTTCGACGACGACGAGGCGGCCGTCGCGGCGCAGCGCCAGCAGGTCTACGGGGCGCGCGGCGGCCGTGGCTTTCCCGGGCGCGGCCCGGAACTGCGCGTGGATGGGCGCGAGGCGGAGCCCCGGGTCGAGCCTCGTCACGTCGCGGCGCAGCAACGCTTCGAGCCACGCCTCGGGCGCGGCGCGGTAGAGCGCGTGGCGGCGTTCGGGCGCTTCCGCGCGGCGGTGCTCCCTGAGCGCTTCGAGGAGGTTGAAGAACTCCGCCTCGCTTCCCTTCTTCAAAGAGCGCGCGGCGGCCGCCGACGCCGAACCAGAGGTGCTCGCCGCCCGCCACGCGCCGCACGCGCGCGAAGGGGAGGCCGTTGAACCGAAGCGTCTCGCCGTGGCGCGAGCGCACGCAGTCGATCTCTTCGGGCGCGAGCGCGATGACGCTCGCCGCCGGCTCACTCGGCGCGTGTGTGTGGGCGCGCGCAAGCCTCGGCGCGGGCGCGCCGAGCAGTTCTTCGAGCGCCGGCGTGTGAAGAGTCGAGAGGCCGCGCCCGTCTGCTTCCAACTCATAGACGGAGATGCGTCCGCGCAGGCTCTCGCGCAGCAGCGGCAGACGCTCGCAGACGGCCGTTGCCAGCGCGCGGGGCGCGACGAGCCGGAGCGCGCGTGTCCCGCGCACGCCCTCGCCGAGCCTCCCGAACCAAAGCAGCGCGGACGTGAGAAAGCTCTCGACCGCCTCGGCGCCGACGGGCACGACGGGCGCCGCGACGGCGAAGCGTTCGGACACGCCGGCCTTCATCCTCAACCGCACGCGCGCCCAGCGGCCCGGCTCGCCGCGCCGCGCGCCCGGACTCAACGAAGCGTGTTCGAGCCGCGCGCACATCGCCTCGCAGAACAGCGCGGCGAGACGTTCACACTCCGCGCGCCGCGCGTCCGCCGACGCCGCGCGCGCCGACGCGACCGGAGCGCGCGGCATAAGCGTCAACAGCGCGCGCTTCGGCCCAAACCTCCCGAACGCTTCGAGGTAGAGCCCTTCCCCTTCCACGCGCCACGCCACGACGCGCCACGCGCCCGCGCCCGCCGCTCCCCGGTACGCGAGCACGAGCCGGCCGCCCGCCGCGCGCAAGTCCCACTCGCCGCGCCGCAGCTCAAGCCACACGCCGTCGCGGCCCGCGCGCAGGAACCATGCGGCGCGCTCCCCGAGCAGTCGCGTGAGCAGACACAGGGCCGCTTCGACCTCTTCGTGGCCTTCGAGACGGTTCATGGGCGTTTGGGTGAAGCGTGGCGGCGCTCTGCGGGTCGCGCGTTCGCGGGTGTCGGCGGGCGTATGCTAACATCGAACCACTTCAGTCAGACGAAAAATTCGCGGCGGGTAAAAGTAAGGAGGGCGCCGGTTAACGCGGGGCGTGCGGCGTCCGTCATTGTGATGAGACGTGTGCGGGTAGTCTTGAAGTGGTCGGCGGTCGTCGCGGCCCTGCTCTTTTTGGGCGCGCAAGCCTACAGGCCCGACCGGACGAACCCGGCCGTGGACGAGCGCCGGACGCTCAGCGCCAACACGCGCATGACGCCCGAGGTCGCGGCCATCCTCCGCCGCTCGTGCCACGACTGCCACTCGTCCGAGACGGTCTGGCCCTGGTACTCGAACGTCGCGCCGGCCTCCTGGTTTCTGAAGAAGCACGTGGACGAGGGGCGCCGGGAGCTTTCGTTCTCCGAGTGGGCGACCTACCAGAAGCGCAAGCGCGAGCGCAAGCTCCACGAGATGTGCGAGCAGGTCGAGTCGGGCGAGATGCCGCTCAAGTCATACCTGCCGCTCCACCCGGAGGCGCGGCTCTCGGACGAGGACAGACGCGTCATCTGTGCTTGGACAAAAGAGGAAGAGGAGCGCCAGCCCGAAGACCCGCAGGGCATGGATTAGGAACTATCCGCGCCGCGGGGCGTGAAAAGGCGCGTGGGCTTCGGGCCAACCCGCGGGCGGCGCGCGGGCATCCGAACCTCGCGCCGCTCCCTTAAAATATTCAGACAACCCCCGAACTTTAAGACGGGCCGCCCGCGCGCCGGGCGGCCCCAGCAACCCCGGATGAAAGATTTATGAGAAGAACTTTTTACGCTTCGACACTGGCACTCCTCTTCGCCGCGTTCGCCGCGGCGTCTGCGCAGGCGCAGTCCGGCGCCGCGACGCTCCCGCTGCCCGCCGTCGGACGCGGTGCTCACGCTCGACGTGCGCACGCTCTTCGCGGAGGTCATCCCGCGCACGTTCGCCTCGGACCAGGCGCGGCTCGCGCAGGTCAATGCCGACGTGGACGAGTTCAAGGCGCGCACGGGAATCGACGCGCGCGAGTTCGACACGCTCGCGGTCGGCACACGCATCGTCGCCCTGCCTTCGGGCGCGACCAAGCTCGACCGCGTGACGGCCGTCGCCCGCGGGCGTTTCAAGGCCGAGGCCCTCATCGCGGCCGCGCGCGCCGCCGCGAAGGGCGGGCTCGCGGAGCAGAAGCACGGCGGCAAGACGGTCTACGTCGCCACCGTCAACGACCAGCTCAAGCTCTTCGGCCTCGCGCGGATGCGCGTGAAGGAACTGGCCTTCGCCGTGCTCGACGCGAACACTTTGGCGCTCGGCGAGCCCGAGGACGTGCGCGCGGCCATCGACGCGCAGGCCGGGCGCGGGCGCGCCGACATGAGCCTGCTCAACTTCCCGAAGGGCGCGGGCGACTTCCTCGCCTTCGCGGGCAACGTGCCGGCGGGCGCGCTCGCGGGGGTGAAGACGGACATCTCGCCGAGCGTGGATCGCGCCATCGCCTCGGTCCGCGGCTTCTACGGGACGGTCGGCTCGACGCCCGCCGGGATGCAGTTGATGACCTCGCTGCGCGCGGGGACGGCCGCCGACGCCAAACAGCTCTACGACGTGGTCAACGCGCTCCGGCAGTTGGCGCCCGGCTTCATCGCGATGGCGGGCGAGAAGTGGGGCTTCGCGCGCGGGCTCGTGGACAGCATGAAGCTCACGACGAAGGGCAACGAAGTCCAGCTCCGCCTCGAAGTCCCGCAGGCGGATGTCGCGACGGTGCTGAAGTCGCTTTAAGAAAATTAACAGCGGTGGAGAGACGAAGAGGCCGCCCGTTTCGATTGGGCGGCCTCTTCGTCTGTCGGTTGAAAGTGTCGTCTACTCCGAGCCCGGGGGGACGATGTTGATGGGCGGGCGGCGGGGCAGCGCCGCGGGCTCGTCCTGGTCGATGAGGGCGAGCGTGTCGCGGTAGATTTCGATCTGCCCCTTCTCGTCGAGCCGGCGGCGCGCCTCGACGAGGAAGTCGTCGAAGAGCTGGCCCGCGCCGCTCTTCGAGCGCGCGCCCGGTGAGCTCGGCCTTCTGCTTCTCGAACTCCTCGGGCTTCGAGTCCCTGCGCTCCTTGACGGCGACGACGACCCACTTGTCGCCGACCTTGACGGGCGCCTTCGTCCCCTCGCCGGCCTTGAGCTGGTAGACGGCCGCGTCGAGCGCGGGGTCGGCGCCCGCCGTGCCGAGCGGTCGGCCGAGCCGGAACGCCTCCTCGTCCTCCGCCTTGAGCCCGGCCTTCTCGGCGGCCGCCTTCAGGGCGTCCACGCCGCCGCCGCCGGCCGCGATCTCCTTCGCCGTCTGTTCGAGCTGCTCGGTGGCGCGCGTGCGCTTGAGGTCTTCGGCGACGCGGTCCTTCACCTCGTCGAACTCGGGGATGCGCGGGTCGCGCTTCTCGACGAGCTGCGGGACGGCGAAGCCGTTCTTGATGCCGACGAACTCGCCGACGGCGCCGGCCTCTTCGAGCGGCTTGAGCTTCTCCTCGAACTGCGGGCTGGTGCCGATCTCGGGCACGTCGTCGCCGGGCTTGATGAAGCCGGTCTCGCGCACCATCTCGGCCGGCGTCATGTTGGCCTGCGCGGCGAACTCCTGCGCCACCTTCTGCGGGTCGCGCGTCTCCTTCAGGCGGTCGTTCACCTTCCGCGCGATGTCCTGCGCGACGTTGTAGGAGCGGCGGTTGCGAAGGCTGACGAGCAGCTCCTGCTTCGCGTCCTCGAACGACTTCGGCACGACCGGGCCGCGGCGGAAGATGTAGTAGGCGTTGCCGGTCTTCAGCGGGTCGCCGACCTGACCGTCCTTCCACTCCAGCGTGTTCTGTAGAAGCTCGGCGGCGTTGCCGGGCGTGCCGGCCGCGTTGGGCTTGCGGTTCGGGTTGCGCTTGACGGGGTTGGGGAGCCAGCCGCCGGCCTGCGCCGTCGCGGGGTCTTCGGAGTTGCCGCGCGCCTGCTTCGGCGAACTCCTCCTCGGGGGCCGTCAGGTCTTCCGGCGCGCATACGCGCGACGATGGCCGTCGCCTTATTCAGCACCTCCTGGTCGAGTTCGGGGCGCGCGACCTTCAGGACGATCTGCTGGACGCGGACGCCGGCCATCTTGTTCTCCGGCTTGAGCCCGTCGTACTCCTTGCGCAGGTCTTCGTCGGGGATGGCGAGCTTCTGCCCGACCTTCTCCTGATTGACGAAGACGTAGCGGATGTTCTTCTGCGGTTCGAGGAAGCGGTAGTCGGTCTTGTGCGCGTCGAAGTACTGGCGCAGCTCCTCGTCGGACGGGTTGATCTTCTTCGCCACGTCCTCGGCGGTGACCGAGACGTAGGCGAGGTCGAACTCCGTGTTGTCGCGCCGGTACTGGTCGAGGACTTCCGCCTCGGAGACCTGCGCGCCGGCCGAGACGAAGGCGCGCAGCTTCTGCGCGGCCAGCGCGTCGCGGACGCTCCCCTCGAAGAGCGCGACGCTGCCGTAGTTGCGCACGACGTAGTCCTTGTAGAGCTTCACGTCGAACTTGCCCGTGGCGGGGTCGCTGAACTGGCGGGCGATCTCGTCGCGCACCTCGGCGTCGGAGGCGTTGAAGCCGAGGCGGCGTGCCTCCTGAAGCGAGATGCGGCTGTTGACGGCCTGATCGAGGATGCGGTCGCTCGTCATCCCGATCTGCGCGAGGCTGAACTGGCCGCCGAACTGCGACTCGATCTTCTTCTTGAGGAGCGTGTAGTCGGCGACCGTCACCTCGTCGGAGCCGACCTTGGCGAGCACCTCGCGGCTCTTGAAGGGGTTGGCGATGGCCGTGCCCGGGCGGTTGTAGACGCCGGCGACGACCATGCCGAGCACCATCAGGAACGCGAAGAACCCGATGACGTACTTTCGCGTCCGCTCCATGCGTGTGAAAAACTTGAGCATTGCTGAATACCTTCTTAGTGCAGAGGAGTTTGAGTTTCGGACTTCCGGCGCGTGCGCGGCGCGTAGGACGGGCGCCCCGCGCACCCCGCAAAAGGCGGATTGTAGCCGACGCCCCGCGCGCGGCGCAAACGGGGGAAAGCAGTAGGCAGATTGCAGTCGGCAAATGGCAGCAGGCAGTCGCCGCGTCAGCGGCGCGTGAATGTAGCCCGGCCTTTCAAGGCCGGGTAAAGGTCGAGCAAAACGGCGAGGCGTCGCGTCGGCGACGCTTGAACGGGCTGTCCGATTCAGGCGTCGCCGACGCGACGCACGCCTTATTAACGTGCGGCGTCCCCGGCCTTGAAAGGCCGGGCTACATTCACGCGCCGCTGACGCGGCGTTTGACCGCCTCGCTTCATTTATTTTAACAACTGCCTCCCGCCTACTGCTTCTCGTAAATCTCTATCTCGATGATGGAGAGCGTGTTCTTCGCGCCGCCCTTCCCCGCCGCCGACTGCGGGTCGGGCGTGCCGGGTATCTCGATGATGTTGCCGAAGGCGTCGCGGTTGCTGGCGCCGCCCGTCAGCTCGACGCGGAGACCTTCGGCCGTCACGGGCTGGAAGGCGAAGGTGACGTAGCCGAGGCTGCGCGGCGTGCTGCCCTCGTAGACGACGCGGTCGCCCGCGAGGATGCGTATCGGGTAAGACTGCGTGCGCCAGCCCGCGAGCTTCAACGTCACCTCGCCGACCGCCGCCGGCCGCCCGAAGTCAAAGCTGATCCAGCCGCGCTTGAGGTCGCCGTCGCTCGACCAGTCGGTCGTCTCGTCATCGTCGAAGCTCTGCGCGGCCCGCGCCTCGTTCGAGCCGGCCGTCACGCGCGCCACCGCGACGGGCCGGCGCGACGCCTTGAAGGAAGGCCCCGCGGGCGTAGGCCCGCGACCCAGGTACGAGGGCAGCCCCGCGTCCGGCATCTCCGCCGAAAGCCCGCCCTCGGCCTTCGAGGGCCGCGCGACGATCTCGGCGGAGGCCGTCTTCAAGCCTTCGGCCGACGCCGACACGACGACCGGCCCGGCCTTCGTCGTCGAGCGGATGATGACGCGGTTGACGCCGCCCTCCACGGGCAGGCTCTTCGAGAGGATGTAGTTGTCCGGCCCCTGCGCGATGCCGCCGCGCCACTCGGCCGGGCCGGACAGCGTGAAGTTAATCATGTCGAGCGCCGTCGGGCAGCGGTTCCCCGCGGCGTCCACGACCTCCACGTCCACGAGCGCCAGGTCGGCGCCGTCGGCGCGCAAGCCCTTCGGCGACGTGTGCGGCGTCAGGCGGACGCGCGGCGGGCTCGCCCGCCGGTCTTCTTCGAGGCTTCCGCGACCTTCTTGCCGGCGGCGTCGTAGCCGACGGCCGTGAGCGTGCCCGGCTGCCACTGCGACGTCCTTGAAGGTGAAAGGAAGCGGCTCGCTCTGCTCGCCGAAGCCGAGCGACTTGCCGTTGAGGAACAGCTCGACCTTGTCGGCGCTCGAAACGACGTAGACGTTCTTCTTCGTGCCGGGCCGTAGTTCCAGTGGCCGACGATGTGCGCGCGCGGCCGCTCCACGTCCACCCAGCCGTCCCACATCACCTGATGCGCGAAGAAGCCGTCCTTGGGCAGACGCACGGCGTCCACCTCGCCGCTGCGGCGGTAGTTCTCCGCCCCGCGGTGGTGCGTGTTCGAGTCGGAGAAGATGATGTTGACGCCGCCGGCGTTGACGCGCGCGCCCGTGCCGGGCCGCTCGCGCCAGTAGTCGTACCAGCGCACGACGTTCTCGACGGCGTGCGAGTCCTGGTTGCGGTTGTAAGCGCTCGGCGTCCTGCCCGTTGTGCAGCGGCCCTTCGCCGTCCTTGTGGAAGGGCGGCGAGAACTCGTCCCAGTATTTGCGGAGCGCCTTCGTCGCGCGAATACTCCATCGCCCAGAAGGGCATGCCGCGCGCTCTTGTTGATGTAGAGCATCTCGCCGCCGTACTCGGCGACGCTGCTGTCGAGCATCTCGCGGCGAGCCCGATAGCGCGCCCGCCGTGCGGGTCGTACTGGTCGCGGACGGCCTTCATCTCGGCGCATGTGCTCGTCGCTGATGCCCTTGTTGCCGCGACTCGTAGAAGATGACGCTGGGATTGTTGCGGTTGTAGATGATCGGCGTCGCGCATCACTTCGACGCGCTGCTCCCAGCGGCGGCCCGTCCACGTCCTTCTCCGAGTCGCCCGCGGGCATGGCCTGCATCAGCCCGACGCGGTCGCACGATTCCACGTCCTGCTTCCACGGCGTGACGTGCATCCAGCGGACGAGGTTGCGCGCCGCGACTCGACCATCAGGCGGTTGCTGAAGTCGCTCACCCACGGCGGCACCGACGATGCCGAGCGCCGGCCATTCGTTGGTCGTGCGCTGCGCGTAGCCCTTGAGCTGGACGACGCGGTCGTTGAGCTTCACCATGCCGTCGCCGAACTCCGTCTTGCGGAAACCCGGTGCGCGTCGTGACGACATCGACCGGCTTTCCGTCGACCTTCAGGATGGTGTCGACGTTGTAGAGATAGCCGTAGCCCCAGCTCCAGAAATTGAGGTCGTCGACGCGTCGCTGACGCGCTGACCGTCTTCGTCTCGCCCGGCGCGAGCGTCGTGCCGGCCGCCGTCGAAGGTCTTGACGACGCGGCCGTCCGCGTCCTCGACGTCGACGTGATAGCTGAACGTCTGCGCCGTCGCGTGCTCGTTCTTCACCTGCGACTCGGCGGTGACGGTCGCGCGACCGGCCGGCGATGTCGAAGTCTCTGCGCGTAGACGTAGACGCCGGTCGTGCCGAGGTTCGAGTAGAGCGGCAGCGTCTGGTGCAGCCTGTCGGTGACGTGCAGGAAGACGTTCTTGTTGATGCCGCCGTAGTTGGCGTAGAAATTCCGGTCGTTCCACTGGAAGGCCGAGCCCGTCGCCTTCTCCTTGTAGTCCCACGCGTTGTCGATGCGCGCGGCGAGCACGTTCTCCTGCCGGCGCGGGCTGCAGCAGCGTCGGTCACGTCGAAGCCGAAGGCCATGATGCCGTTCTCGTGGCGGCCGATCGTGCTTGCCGTTGAGGTAGAACTCGCCGGCCTGCCGGATGCCCTCGAACTCCAGGAAGACCTTCTTGCCCGCGCTCGCCGGCCGGGAGCTTGAAGTGCTTGCGGTACCACGCGATGCCGGTCGAGAGGTCTTCGATGTCCTTGCGGAACGCCTCGTCCTCGTTCCAGGCGCGGGGCAGCGTCACGTTCTTCCAGGCCGCGTCGTCGAACCCCGGCGCCTCGGCGCCCGCCGGGTCGCCGACGAAGAGCTTCCAGCCGGAGTTGAAGTTGTACTCCGCCCGCCGGCTCGCGGGCGGGTCGTATGCGAAGACCGACGACGACGCACACAGCAGCGCGGCGCAACACAGGACGGATAGACGATTGAACATAGACATAGAAAGACGCCGTTGGCTTGCGCGGGACGGGCAATGATTTAGGGGCCTGACGCCTTTCATAGTAAAGCACGCTCCGCGTTTCCTGAAAGCGAGTGTGTCTTCGACCGCACGCCGACTGCCGACCTCGGCCTACTGTCTACTGGCTACAGTCTACTGTCTACTGCTATCCTTACCGCATCATGGACTTTCCAATGTGGGCTTGGGCGGGGTTCGGCGTCTTCATCCTGCTGATGCTGGCGCTCGACCTGGGGGTGCTGAATCGTAAGGCGCACGCGGTCACGTACCGCGAGGCGACCATCTGGAGCGCGGTGTGGGTGACGCTGGCGATGATCTTCGCCGGCATCGTCTTCTGGAAGACCGACCGGCAGACGGGGTTCGAGTTCCTGACCGGCTACGTCATCGAGCTGTCGCTCTCGGTCGATAACCTCTTCGTCTTCCTGCTCATCTTCTCCTACTTCAAGGTGCCGGCGAAGTACCAGCACCGCGTCCTCTTCTGGGGCGTGCTGGGCGCGCTCGTCATGCGCATGACGATGATCGGCATCGGCGCCACGCTCGTCGAGCGCTTCCACTGGATCATCTACATCTTCGGCGCCTTCCTCATCTACACCGGCATCAAGATGCTCCGGCAGGACGAGTCGCAGGTCGAACCCCGAGGACAACCCGCTCGTGCGCTTCGCCACGCGGCTGATCCCCATCACGCGCCACTACGAGGGCGACAAGTTCTTCACGGTCGAGAACGGGACGCAAGGTGGGGACGCTGCTGCTGCTCGTCCTCGTCATCGTCGAGGTCACCGACCTCGTCTTCGCCGTCGATTCCATCCCGGCCATCTTCGGCATCACGACCAACCCGTTCATCGTCTACACGTCGAACGTCTTCGCCATCCTCGGCCTGCGCTCGCTCTACTTCCTGCTGGCGGGCGTGGTCGAGAAGTTCCACTACCTCAAGATCGGCCTCGCCATCGTGCTCATGTTCGTCGGCGTCAAGATGCTGACCGAGGGCTACATCCACGAACGCTTCGGCGTGGGCAAGGAGACGGTCATCCTCGCCTCGCTCGGCTTCGTCGCCCTCGTGCTCTTCTCCTCGGTCATCGCCTCGCTCATCTGGCCCGTCCCCCCCGAGCAACAGGTCGAGGTCGAACTGCCCGAAGGCTTCAACTCCCCCTTCGACGACGACCAGGGCCGCCTCGGCGCCGAGGAACCGGGGCTGGCGGAGAAGCAGTAAGCAGTCGCCGCGTCAGCGGCGGATGAATTTAGCCCGGCCTTTCATGGCCGGGGAAGCCGAACGTCAACCCTACCGCGTCGCGTCAGCGACGGGTGAACTGCCAAGCTCACCCGTCGCTGACGCGACGCGGCGCCGTTTACTCCAACGCCGCCCGGCCTTGAAAGGCCGGGCTAAATTCACGCGCCGCTGACGCGGCGACTGTCCGCCGACTACCGCTTTTAAAAGTTACTTGCCTTTTCCCTTTCCCGTTTGTTAAGTTCAATATGTGGTGTCCGGACGCGTCCGGATGCCTCTGGGGACGGCCGTCATGCCCTCCGTTCCCGCGCCCGAGGGCCTTACAGTCCACACGCCCGCGGGTTTTCCGAGACAAAACGCCGAAAGTCACCTTATGGTCACCAGACTCAGCCGCTTCGAGGGCGACTGGTGGGTCGTGCAGAAGCGGCTCATCTACATCGCCGCCCTCCTCGCGTCACTCGCCGTCGCGGCGGGCGCCGTCTCGCTCTACGTCTACCTCTACGGCAACCCCTTCAAGGGCGCGGCCGAGGCCGAGGGGGCGCCGACGGGCGCGCGCTTCGTCTCGCTCGAAGGCGGCGTCCGCGTCGTGCGCGACGGCACGCGCGAGACCTTGCAGGCGCGCGCCGACACACGCCTCTTCCCCGGCGACCTCGTCCAGACGCAGGAGGACGGCCGCGCCCGCATCACGCTCGCCGACGGCTCGACCCTCTTCGTCAAGCCCAACTCGGTCGTCACCATCGCCGAGAACACCACGGCCGAGGGCGGCCGCGCGACCAAGGTGCGCGTCGCCGTCGAGAGCGGCCAGATCAACGTCCGCACCGAGCAGCAGACCGAGGGCGCGCAGAACATCGTCGGCACGCACCTCTCCGAGAGCCGCCTCAACTCCCAGACCGACGCCAGCTTCCACGTCCGCGACGACAAGACCGAGGCCATCCGCGTCGGCGAGGGCGCCATCGAGACCAGCACCTCGGGCGGCGACACGACGACGCTCAAGGCGGGCGAGTACGTCGCCGTCAACACGCAGGGCACCATCTCGCAGAAGGAGAAGCTGCTGGCCGCGCCCGTGCCGCTGACGCCGAAGAACCTTGAGCGGCTCGCGGCCCGGAAGAACGGCGCGACCGCCGTCGCCATCAAGTGGCAGAGGCCGCAGACGGGCGCGCCCGCGCACTACCGCGTCGAGGTCGCCACCTCCCCCTTCTTCGTCCCCGCCGGCAAGCTCGTCGAGCGCGACCAGTTGCAGGCCAACGAGATCACGGTCGAGGACGTGCGGCAGGGCAACTACTTCTGGCGCGTGATGGCGGTGGCGCAGTCGGGCCAGTCCTCCGACTGGAGCGAGCCGCAGAAGTTCGTCGTCGAAGTCCGCGGCGGCACGGGCGACGAGGTCACGGTCTCGGACGTGCAGATCGAATACGTCGCCGGACAGATCTACCTCGTCCGCGGGCGCACGCAGGCCGGCAACACCGTCCGCTGCGCGGGCCGCGAGACGCTCGCCGCCCGCGACGGCTTCTTCCAGCTCCAGATCAACGCCCCCCGCGGCGCGCGCGACGTGCAGCTTGAGACCGCCGACACGCAGGGCAACCGCAACTCCTTCAAGTTCCAACTCCCGCCGGGAGGATGAAAAGAGTGTGATGAGTGATGAATAATGAGGACATAGCCCGTCTTCTTCTCTCAGCACTTATCACTCATCGCTCATCATTCATCACTCATGAGATACGTCATACTCCTCTGCGGTGTGGACACGGAGCCCGCGCGGACGCTCTTCGAGGCGCTGCGGCACGCGGGGGTGTGCGTCGTGGTCGTGGCCCCGGGCGGCGCCAGCGAGGAGGAGGAGGCCGAGCGCGCGCGCGCAGGCTGGGGTGAAGAGCCTCTGGCCGTCCTCTTCGACCTCGCGGCCGACTCGGCGCTCGCCGACCTCCACGAACTCGCCGGGCGTGCTGCGAAGGTCTGGCCCGGCGTCCCGCTCGTGGCCTGCCGGCGCGAGGCCGCGGCCGACGCGGGCCGCGGCACGGGCGCGCTCAACGAGGCGACGCTCAAGCGCCTCGGCTTCCACGCCGTCGCCGCCGGCCCGGCGCAGATCTTCGCGCTGCTGCGCGAGGTCGAGGAGCGCGGCACGGAGGACGAACGCGAGGGCGACCCCACAGCCCCGGAGGTCGCGCCCGCGAGCCTCCTGCTCCCCGAGCGCCTGAGCGTCGAACGCCTGCGCGCGGCCTTCGAGGTCGTCGCCTCGCTCCACCTCGCGCTCGACCAGAGGGGGGCGGCGCAGGCGGCGCTCGCGGGCCTCGCCGCGCTCGTCGCGGCCGACCGCTGGACGATCTATCTCTGCGGCGAGTCGGGCGGGCTCACCGACGCGCCCTTCGAGCCGCTGGCCGTGCGTGGACTGACCGAGAGCGAGCGCGCCATCCCCGAGGAGGACTGGCGGCGCGCGCTGATGGGCGACGCGCTGGCGCTGGCCGGGAGCGAGTCGAGGGCCGCGCGCGAGGCGGCCGAGAGCGCCGAGACCGTCCGCCGCAAGGAGGGCGGACGCCGCGCGCTCGCCGTCCCGCTCGTCGCGGGCGAGCGCGTCGTCGGCGTGCTCGAAGCCGTGCGCGAAGGAGTCCGGTCCCGCCGGTTCTCAAGCTCCGACGCGGCGCTCCTCTCGGCGCTGGCGCTGCCCGTGGCGGCGGCGCTCTCGAACTCCGCGCGCGTGGCCGAGGCCGAGCGCCTCTCGCAGACCGACGACCTGACGAAGCTCCACAACGCGCGCTACCTGCGCCAGTACCTCGTCAACGAGCTGAAGCGCGCGCGCCGCTACGGCTCGCAGGTGACGGCCTTCTTCCTCGACCTCGACAACTTCAAGCAGGTCAACGACCACTACGGCCACCTCGTCGGCTCGCACGTCCTGATGGAGATGGCCGGGGTCATCCTCTCCTGCGTGCGCGACACGGACGTGGTGGCGCGCTACGGCGGCGACGAGTTCGTCGTCATCCTCCCCGAGACCGACATGGAGATGGGGCTCCGCGTGGCCGAGCGCGTCCGCCAGCGCGTCAGCGAACACGCCTTCACGGGCGGGCGCGGCCTGCGCCTCCAACTCACCGCCTCCTTCGGCGTCGCCTGCTTCCCCGCCCACGCGCAGTCGCCCCAGCAGCTCATCTCCCGCGCCGACACGGCCATGTACGAGGCCAAGGCCGCCCGCAAGAACTGCGTCCGCCACGCCGCCGCGGCCGCGCAGGACGCCTGAGCGGCCGCCCGAGATTCCGCCCCAACACCCTCCCCGGCCCGCCGAACTACTCCAACTAAAAAAGTTGTAGACAAACGCCCGCACATGCTGTAAAGCATTGTTTCGAGAACTTGCCGGAAAGCAACCCCCCCGCTCGAAGGACAACTCAACCAGAGAGTCTAAGCTTTTCCCAGCAACCCGTAAGGTTACGGCGGTTCGCGTTCTTGCCCCGTTCGTTGTATCTTTGTTATTTCGTTCCACGCCGCGTGGCGAAGACAAAGGGAGCAGGGACGCCCGAAGTGCATCCGGAGGGCGCTGGCGCGGTCACTTTCCGAAGACCGCCGGCCCCGAAGTTTGCCGGCACGGGCGCATCAACCAGAAGTCAGAGGTGCGTAAACAGTAACGAATGGCATTCAAGTCACTCTTCAGCCTTTTCTCCAGCGACCTCGCCATCGACCTCGGCACGGCCAACACGCTCGTCTACGCCAAGGGGCGCGGCATCGTCGTCTCGGAGCCCTCCATCGTCGCCATCAACAAAGTGACGAACACGCCCGAGGCCGTCGGCAAGGAGGCCAAGGAGATGCTGGGCCGCACGCCCGGCAACATCGTCGCCATCCGCCCGATGAAGGACGGCGTCATCGCCAACTTCGAGGTGACGGAGAAGATGCTCCAGCACTTCATCCGCAAGGCGCACAACGGCAAGACCTGGGTCAGCCCCCGCGTCGTCATCGGCATCCCGAGCGAGATCACGCAGGTCGAGCGCCGCGCGGTCGAGGACTCGGCCTACCGCGCGAAAGCCTCCGAGGTCTACCTCGTCGAGGAGGCGATGTGCGCGGCCATCGGCGCGGGCCTGCCCATCACCGAGCCGCACGGCAACATGATCGTGGACATCGGCGGCGGCACGACCGACATCGCCGTCATCTCGCTCTCCGGCATCGTCTACTCGCGCGCGGTGCGCGTCGCCGGTAACGAGATGGACGAGGCCATCACGCAGTACATCAAGCGCAAGTACAACCTCCTCATCGGCGAGCGCACGGCCGAGGCCATCAAGATTCAGTTCGGCTCGGCCTTCCCGCTCGACGAGCCGCTCTCGATGGACGTGCGCGGCCGCAACCTGATCGAGGGCATCCCGAAGACCATCACCATCTCCGACGAGGAGGTGCGCGAGGCGCTGGCCGACTCCGTCGCGACCATCGTCAACGCCGTCCGCGTCGCGCTCGAACGCACGCCGCCGGAACTCTCCGCCGACATCGTCGAGCGCGGCATCGTGCTCACGGGCGGCGGCGCGCTCCTGAAGAACCTCGACAAGCGGCTCTCCATCGAGACGGGGCTGCCCGTCTCCATCGCCGACGACCCGCTCTCCTCCGTCGTGCTCGGCGCCGGCAAGATGCTCTCGGACTTCGACCTCCTTAAGCGCGTCCGTTGGGACAACAACCTGACGGGCGGAATGTAAGATTGGTGAATCGTAAATGGTGAATAGTAAATAGAGCCTTGCGGCCCGCTATTCACCATTTACGATTTACTATTCACTATTCACCAAATGGTTCGGAGCACGCAGAAGGAGATCAGGCAGCGCGCGCCGCTCTGGCTGGTCGTCCTGCTCGTCGCCAACTTCGGGCTGATGAGTTGGAACGCGAAGGACGCCGAGACGGGGCAGCCCGTCGTCCGGACCTGGGCGCAGTCGCTCTTCACGCCCGTGCAGTCGGCGACGACGGGCGTGGGCGGCGCGGGCGTGGGCTTCTTCCGGGGGCTGGCGAACCTGCGGCAGGCGCAGTCCGAGAACGAGGGCCTGCGCCAGCGGCTCGCCGAGGCCGAGAACGCCCTGCGCGAGGCGCGGCAGGCGCAGCGACGAGAACGAGCGGCTTAAGAAACTGCTCGACTTCACCAGGGACGTCACCTTCCAGTCGATCCCGGCGCGCGTCGTGGCGCGCGACCCCTCGGTCTGGTTCAACTCGCTCATCATCAACCGCGGCAGCACCTCGGGCGTAGACCTCGACATGCCGGTCGTCACGCCCGAGGGGATCGTCGGACGCGTCGTCGGCGTCGGCCCCGTCTCGGCGCAGGTCATGCTCATCACGGACGAGCGCTCGGCCGCCGGCGCCGTGGTCGGGCAGTTGGGGGAGTCGAACGCCTTGGGCTCCGTGCGCGGCTTCGGCAAGAACGGGCTGCTGGAGATGCGCTACGTCTCGGGGCTGGAGACGGTGAGCGTCGGCGACTATGTGGTTACCACGGGCCAGGACCGCATCTACCCACCGGGACTGAACGTCGGCACCGTGGTAGAAGTCGTGACGGGCTCGGCCACGACGCCGCACATCATCAGGGTCAAGCCGGGCGCGCGGCTCGACTCGCTCCGGGAGGTCGCCGTCCTCCAACTACCACCCGCCGCAGCGCACCGCCCCCGAGCGGACGCTGCCGAACGTGGACAAGGGGAAGACGAAGTGATGAGTGATGAGTGATACGTGATGGGAAAGAACAGGATGCCTCTTCTCTTCCATCAGTACTTATCACTCATCACTCATCACTCATCAATGGTCTTATGAAGTGGAAACTAGCGGCCTGCGTGGCGTTGGCCGTCGTGGCACAGACGGGTTTGAGCACGGTGTGGCGGCCGGCCGTCTACGCCGA
This sequence comes from uncultured Acidobacteriota bacterium, assembly GCA_963726735.1. Classification (GTDB taxonomy): domain Bacteria; phylum Acidobacteriota; class Blastocatellia; order Pyrinomonadales; family Pyrinomonadaceae; genus QHXN01. Next base: position 1,453,465 of record CAVSDM010000007.1, on the reverse strand, counting down.
CCTGACGCTCGTCGTGGTCGTCTACTTCGCGCTCCAGCGCGACGCGGTGCAGGCCGTCGTTCTGGGCACGGTGGCGGGGCTCGCGACCGACGCGCTCTCGGGCGGGCTGCTCGGCGCGCGCGGGTTCTCGATGACGCTGACGGCCTACCTGCTGGCGGCGCTCGTGACGCGCGTGATGCTCGACAACCCTCTGCTGCGCATCCCGGTCATCGCGGGCGCGGCCGCCTTCAACACGGTCGTCTACCTGCTGCTCCACCAGTTCCTCGGCCAGCCGCCGAACCCGCCCGGCCCCATCGCCGAGACGATGGCCTACGGCGTCATCTGGACGACGGTCGTGGGGACGGCCGTCGCCTTCGTCCTCGACCTCTTCTTCAACGAATCGACGCGCGTCCGCCAGCGCCGCGCCTTCGCCTTCCGCCGCCGCATCGCCCGGCGGGGGCTCGGGCGAAGAAAGTAATAGGGAAGTAGTCAGTAGACAGTAGTCAGAAGACAGTACGATTTTGCATCATAGTCTCTGACACCGGTCTCCGGACAGCTCCCCGACGGAGGTTTTCTACTGACTACTCTAAAGCCATGAAGTTTGAAGACGAGACTCAAAATCTGAAGATGCGGATGGTGGTCATCCACGGGCTGGTCATCGCCATCCTGGTGGTGCTGGGGGTGCGGCTCTACTTCCTCCAGGTCGTCCGCGGCGAGTACTACGCCGAGCGCGCCGAGAACCAGCGCATCCGGCGGCTGCGCATCCCCGCCCCGCGCGGCGCCATCTTCGACCGCCACGGCAAGCTCCTCGTCGATTCGCGCTCGACCTACAACATCCTCCTCGCGGGCGAGGACATGAAGGGCAAGGACTGGAACGTCCTCATCGCGCCGCTCTCCGACGGGCTCGGCCTCGACCCGGGGCTGCTGCGCGAGCGCTTCGACGAGGCGAGCCGCCAGCCCGCCTTCGAGGAGATGACGATCAAGGAGGGCGCCACCCCGGCCGACATCGCCTGGGTCGAGGCGCACACGCTCGAACTCCCGATGCTGCTCGTGCGCGAGCAGCCGCAGCGGCGCTACCCCGACGGCGGCACGCTCGCGCACGTCCTCGGCTACGTCGGCGAGATCAGCCCCGAGCAGCTCAAGCAGCCGCGCTTCAAAGACCCCGCGGTCAACCCCTTCGTCAAGGATAACCCCTACCGCCCCGGCGACATCATCGGGCAGGAGGGCTTAGAGTCCACCTACGACCGCTACCTGCGCGGGCGCGACGGCTACCGCGAGGTCGAGGTGGACAGCCGCGGCCGCATCCAGCGCGAACTCTCCGTCGTCCAGCCGCAGCCCGGGCAGGACATCGTCACGACCATCGACCTCGAGATGCAACTGACGGCCGAGGAGCAGTTGCGCAACTCGCCCAACAAGCGCGGCGTCATCGTCGTCATGGACCCGCAGAACGGCGAGATCATGGCGATGGCCTCGCTACCCGACCTTCGACCCGAACCTCTTCTCGCAGCGCATCGGCACGCCCGAGGGGCGGCGCGAGGCGAACGCCCTGCTGCGCGACCCCACGACCCCGATGTTCAACCGCGCCATCCGCGGCCGCTACCCGCCCGGCTCGACGTGGAAGATTCCGATGGGGGTGGCCGGCCTCCAACAGGGCGCCATCACGATGAAGAACTCGAACCTCGTCTGCGGCGGCGGCATCCAGATCGGCAACAAGTTCACGCGCTGCATGGGACACCACGGGAGCCCGCCGCTGCGCACGGCCATCAAGCACTCGTGCGACGGCTACTTCTACCGCCTCGGCCTCAAGATGGAGCTCGAAGGCATCATGGCGATGGTGGACGAGTTCGACCTCAACAAGAAGACGGGCGTTGACCTCCCGCACGAGCTGGTGAGCTGGACGCCCTCGCGCGAGTTCAAGGCGCGCTTCAACCCGCGCGACGCCGAGTGGAAGGACATCGACACCGTCTACGCGTCGTTCGGGCAGGTCTACGACTTCGTGACGCCGCTCGCGATGCTGCGCGCGCAGGTGGCCATCGCCAACGGCGGCCGCCTCTACGTCCCGCACCTTCTGAGGGAGGCCAAGCCCGTCAGCGCCGTCGGCCCCTTCGCCGAGCGCCCGAGCCAGTCCTTCGACCGCCCCGACCCGAAGATGCTCAACATCCCCTCCGACCAGCACGACCTCGTCGTCGAGGGCATGTGGGCCGTCGTCAACGAGCCGGGCGGCACGGGCGGCGCCGCGCGCATCGAGGGCTTCGACGTGGCGGGCAAGACCGGCACGGCGCAGGTCGTCGGCCTCGGCAAGGACGTGGGCAAGAACAAGGATCACTCCTGGTTCGTCTCCTACGCGCCCGGCGCGCAAGCCCGAGCTGGCCATGATCGCGCTCATCGAGAACGTCGGCTTCGGCGGCAAGTTCGCCGCCCCGGCCGTCCACAAGGTCTACGACACCTACCTCGCCCGGGCGCACCCCGACCTCGCCCCGCGCCTCACGACCGAGGAGGCGGCGAAGAGGGTCGTGCCGGGCACGAACCACCAATAAGGGCCGGGGGGCACCGGCCGGCTGCGAGCACTCGACGCGCGACGACTGAACCAATGGTCGCGATACTGGAAAAGCGAAAACTCCGCGACTTCGACTGGCTGCTGACGCTGCTGGCGCTGGCCATCGCGCTCTTCGGGACGTGGATGATCTACAACGCGCAGCCCGACGCCGGCTACTGGAAGAAGCAGATCATCGGCCTCGGCGTCTCGACGGTCGTGATGCTGGGGGTGGCCTTCACGGACTACCGCAAGCTCGTCCACTTCGCGCCGGCCTTCTACGCCTTCGGCCTCTTCCTGCTCGTCATCGTGCTCATCCCCGGCATCGGGCTGAAGATCAACGGCCAGCGCGCTGGATCGGCGTCCCCGGCATCGGCCAGTTCCAGCCCTCGGAGTTCATGAAGATTCCGACGGTGCTCATGCTGGCGCGCTACTACGGGCAGCCGCGCGGCACGACGCTGACCCTCCGCCAGATGTTGATGGGCGTCGCCATCCTCGCGCTCCCCGTCGGCCTCATCCTGCTTGAGCCCGACGCGGGGCAGGCGCATCACCTACTTCCCGCTGCTCGCCGTCGTCCTCTTCCTCTCGTCGGTACGGATGTGGATGGTCGTCGCGGCGCTCGTCCTGAGCGTGGTCGCCGTGCCCGCGGCGCTGGTACGTGGGCACGAAGACCGGCGCCATCAAGGGCTACCAGCAGGAGCGCATCAACGTCATCCTCGACCCCGAGAACGCCGACCGCCGCGGCTTCGGCTACCACACGTGGCAGTCGATCCTGACGGTCGGCAAGGGCGGCCTGTGGGGCTCGGAGACGCGCGGCGACGCCTCGCAGAGCAAGCTGAAGTTCCTGCCCGAGCCGCACACCGACTTCATCTTCGCCGTCACGGCCGAGAACACGGGCTTCGTCGGCTGCGTGCTTCTGCTGCTGGCCTACGCGGTGCTGCTGACGAAGCTCATCCACGGGGCGCGGCGCGCGCCCGACCGCACGGGGATGCTCGTCATCATGGCCATCGTCGGCGGCCTCGCCTTCCAGATTTTCATCAACGTCGGCATGGCGCTCGGCATGCTGCCGGTCATCGGCGTGCCGCTGCCGCTGATGAGCGCGGGCCTCTCCGCCATCCTCGCGACCTCGGTCGCCATCGGCTTCGCCATCAGCATCCGCCTCCGCCGCTTCGTCAACTGAGGCGGCGGGCGGACGCCCGCCCTCTTCGACTCAAACTCTTCGCCGCTCGCCTTTTCGCCGGGGGGTCGTTTATACTGAGCCCGCCTGTCCTGACCGCCAGAACCTAAAACTTTCCGGCACGGCGCGCCGACGACGTAGGCTGTACGAGGCGTGGCGGCGCGCTCAAACCCAGTAGACAGGGCCGAAGGATTTTGGCGGAGCCGCCCGCGCGCGCGTCGGAACTGGTTCCACAGCGCGCCGTGTGCTTCGCCCCGTTTTAAAAGTTTTACGCAGGGCCGCCTAACGGCGGGGAGCGTGGCGCGCGACGGACAACCGACTCGGCGCCCGACCCGGCCGGGCTGCGAAGGCCGAAGGAAGCCGCCGTCAAGGCGCGCGCCTTTCGAGCCCGACGCGCCGCGCGCGGCCCGGCGGCGGACGGAGTTTCCAGGTGAACAGTTCGGAACGCTTCCGCGCGCGGGGGGCTGCTACAGGCCCTCACGAGCGCGGCGGGTGCGGCGATACGGCCGGGCGCGCGGGCGCCCGCTGTGGCACGCGCCCGTCATACGGCGTTAAGTCCTCGACCTCCAGAACCCTTCCGCTTACAGGCGCCGGCCCGCGGGGCCTGCGCCCTCTTCACGCGCCCGGTTTTTCGGGCTCCACACCACGACAGTTCCGCGCGGCACACGGCGCGGCCCACACCTTCCAGGAGACGGTTTCACACAGATGCCCAAAGAGATGATTGTCAGCGTCAACGGGCGCGAGAAGAAGATCGCCATCGTCGAGAACGGGCGCGTCACCGAGTTCTACATCGAGCGCGGGGAGAGTAGCCAGGGGATCGTCGGCAACATTTACAAGGGGCGCGTCATGCGCGTCCTGCCCGGCATGCAGTCGGCCTTCGTCGACATCGGGCTGGAGCGCGACGCCTTCCTCTACGTCTCGGACTTCTTCGACGAGGAGGAGGAGTTCGAGCGCATCGTCGTCGATAAGAAGAAGAGCGAGGGGGCCGACGACGAGGCCGCCCAGCGCGCCGCGGTCGAACGCATCGAGCGCTCCCGCGTCGAGCGCGAGCGCGCCGTCGAGAAGGCGCAGGCGGAGGCCGAGCCCGAGGGCGAGGGCGACGAGGACGACGACGAGGGCGAGGAGGGCGAGGAGGCCGTCGCCGCCGCCCCCGCCGGGATCGAAGAACTCACGGCCGAAGAGGAAGAGGAGGTGGCCGCCGCGGCAGACGAGGCGCAGGTGCAGCAGCCGCCGCCGCAGGTCTCGGAGGAGGCGGGCGGGCGTTCGCGCCGCCGCAAGCGCCGCCGCGGCGAACGTGGCGGCGACGCGGAGACGCCCGCCGGCGACACCGGCGCAGTCTCGTCCGGGCGTCTCCTTCCCCGCGGACGAGTTCGCGGGCGAGGACATCTCGACGCCCTTCGTCGCCGTCGCCGACTCGTTCCAGCGCATCGTGGACGAGGAGGAGTCGGCCGCCGAGGACGGCGCGACCTTCAAGGACGCGCGCCTTCAGGAACGCCTGACCGACCAGACGCGCGCCGTCGAGTTCGACATCGAGCCGACGACCACGGCCGAGGTCGGCTCGCTCTTCGGCGAAGCCTCCTCCTCGGGCGGCGGCTTCGAGCGCATCGCCGACGACGAAGAGGAGGAGACGCACGCGCGCCTGCACGCGGTCCAGCCCGAGGTGGCCGCCGCGGTCGCCGGGTTCGTCGAGGACGAGACGGGGGCGGACGCCTTCGCCGGCGCCGCGCAGTCGTTCGAGCGCATCGCCGACGACGACGAGGCGCCCGCGCCGGCCTCTTCAAAGAAGCGCGGCGCGAAGGGCGCGGCCGCGTCGAAGTCTTCGAAGAAGTCGTCCAGGAAGGCCGCGGCCGCGGAGGCCGAAGAGGATACAGCGGCGGCGGGCGACGAGGGCGAGGCACCCGCTTCGTCGAAGAAGAGCTCGAAGAAGGCCGCCGCGAAGAAGTCTGCCGCGAAGGGCGCTTCCAAGTCCGCGGCGAAGGGCGGCAGAAAGTCGAGCAAGAAGTCTCTCGCCGAAGGCGAAGAGGCGGACGCCGAGGCGAGCGTCACACAGCGCCCGCCGCGCGGCGAGTTCGCGCGCCGCGGCGGGCGACGCCGCCGCAAGCCCGGCAGCGGCCCCGGCGGCGAGCAGCAGGAGGACGGCAACGGTAACGGTAACGGCGACGGCGGCGACGCCACGGCCGAGACCGACGCGCCCGAAGACAACGGCGGCGCTGAAGTCATCGTCGAGGCGACGCCGCCGCCCGCGCCGCAGGCGCAGTCCCCCGCCCCGCAGGCCGAGCCGCGGCAGGAGCGTCCCGAACGTCCCGAGCGTCCCGAACGCCGTGAGCGCGGCGGCCGCGGCCGTGAGCGCGACGTTGCTCGCAGCGGCGACCGCGGCGGCGGCGACCGCAGCCGTGACACACGCGGCGGAGAGAGCCGCGCGGGCTCGGGCGGACGCGACGGCGGGCGTGACAGCCGCAGCGACAACCGCAGCGATACCCGTAGCGACAGCCGCAGCGATACCCGTAGCGACAGCCGCAGCGACAGCCGCAGCGATAGTCGCACCGACAGCCGTAGTGACAGCCGCAGCGAGGGTGGACGCGACAGTTCGCGACCGCCGCGCGAAGCCAGCGGTGGCGGCGGCGGCGGGGGCCGCAGCCGTCGCGAGCGTCAGCCGATGATCACAGACCTCCTCCGCGAGGGGCAGGAGATCATCGTCCAGATCGCCAAGGAGCCCATCGCCGCGAAGGGCGCGCGCATCACTTCGCACATCGCGCTCCCGGGCCGCTTCCTCGTCTACATGCCGACCATCGAGCACGTCGGCGTCTCGCGCAAGATCGAGTCCGACTCCGAGCGCCAGCGCCTGCGCAAGCTCATCCAGGCCATCGTCAAGGAAGAGGACGTGCCCTCGGGCGGCTTCATCGTCCGCACCGCGGGCGTCGGCATCAGCGAGCAGGACTTGCGCGACGACGCGCGCTACCTCATCCGCACCTGGCGCGACATCCGCAAGAACGCCGAGAAGTCGAAGCCCGCGACCATCGTCCACAAAGACCTCGACCTCGTGCAGCGGCTGCTGCGCGACCAGCTCTCCGAAGACTTCACGGCCATCCGCGTGGACACCGAGGAGGAGTATCTGGAGATCGTCGAGTTCATCAACCGCATCCAGCCGCGGCTCGTCAACCGCGTCAAGCTCTACACGCGCGAGGAGCCGATCCTCGAAACCTACGGCGTGCAGGCCGAGATCGACAAGGCCATCAAGCCGCGGGTGTGGCTCAAGTCGGGCGGCTACCTCGTCATCAACCAGACCGAGGCGCTCGTCGCCATCGACGTGAACACCGGCAAGTTCGTCGGCCGCGGCGGCACGCGCCTCGAAGACACCATCACGCGCACCAACATGGAGGCGGTCGAAGAGATCGCGCGCCAGGTCAGCCTCCGCGACCTCGGCGGCATCCTCGTCCTCGACCTCATCGACATGGAGGAGCGCCGCAACCGCGCCCGCGTGTTGCAGGCGTTGCAGGACGCCCTGCGCCAGGACAAGTCGCCGACGAAGGTGCTCTCGTACAACGACTTCGGCCTCGTCATCATGACGCGCAAGCGCGTCAAGCAGTCGCTCGAGCGCACGCTCTGCTAGCCCCTGCCCGTACTGCACGGGCGCGGGGCTGGTGAAGTCGGCGCAGACGGTCTGCTACGAAGTGCTCGAAGAGGCGCGCCGCCTCGCCCGCGCCAACGACGGCGAGCGCTTCAAGCAGACCACGCTCCGCCTCAACCCCGAAGTCGCGCGCGCGCTGCGCTCCACCGAGCGCGACGTGCTCGGCGAGATCGAAGCCTACCTCGGTCCCGATCGACATAGACGCCGACGAGCGCGTCCACCAGGAGCAGTTCGACTTCGCGTTCATCTAAGAGCCGTAAACCGTGAACCGTAAAACGTGACGAGTAAAAGATAGTTCTTACTCGTCACGTTTTACGGTTCACGGTTTACGGCTCACGGTTCTCATGGGAAAGTTCCGCACATTCTGGAAGGGGCTCATCGCGGGCGGCGCGGCGGGGGCGGGCGTGGCGGCGCTGGCGGCCGTGAACGCGGCCGTGGCGCGCGAGGCGCCGGAGCCGGAGACGGGCGCGGTCGGCGGCGAGGCGGGCACCTACGCGTGGAAGCACGGGCAGATTTTTTACAGGCACGCGGGGCCTGAGGACGCGCCGCGCCGTCCTCTTCGTCCACGGCATCGGCGCGGGCGCGCGCGCCTTCATGTGGCGGCGCAACTTCCTGCCGCTCGCGCGCGACTTCCGCGTCTACGCCTTAGACCTGCTCGGCTTCGGCTACTCCGACAAACCCGCGAACGCGCCCTACTCGGCGGAACTCTACGTCGAGCTGGTCTCGGACTTCCTGCGTGAGGTCGTCGGCCGTCCCGCGTGCGTGGTCGCGCACACGCTCTCGGCGGCCTTCGCCGTGCGCGTGGCCGACGAGCACCCGGAGCTTTTGAAGTCGCTCGTGCTGGTCTCGCCCACGGGCGCCGACCACCTGAGCGCGCGGCCGGGGATGACCGGCGCGGCCTTCTACGGGCTGCTCCACTCGCCCGTGCTCGGCACCTCCTTCTACAACGCCGTGACGAGCGAGCGGGGCGTGCGCGACTACGCGCGCAAACAGCTCTTCTACGAGCGCCGCTTCGCCACGCCGCGCCTCGTCGCGCACTACTACGCCGTCAGCCACCTGCCCGGCGCGCAGTACGCCGCCACCGCCTTCCTCTCCGGCTACCTCAACACGGACATCCGCGAGCCGCTCGCGCGCCTGCGCCAGCCCGTCACGCTCGCCTGGGGCAAGCAGGACACGACCAACCCCATCGAACAGGCCGGCCGGCTCCTCTCGCTCAACCCGCGCGCCCGCCTCGAAGTCTTCGACCGCTGCCGCATGATGCCGCAGGAAGAGTACGCCGAGCGCTTCAACGCGCTGCTGCGCGACGCCTTCCGTGAAGGTCGCAGGGATTGAGCCGCGCGCGCGCTTAGACCTCGCGCTTCCTCCGTGCGACCTTCAAAGCGCCGAGCAGCCCGGAGCCGAGCAGGAGCAGCGTGGCCGGCTCGGGCGTCGGGACGGTCCCGGGGTGGGTCTCGAACCTGAAGTTATCCATGCCGGCCGGGGCGGGGCCCCGCTCGCCCATGTGCCCGAAGTGCACCCACTCCAGCCAGGTGATGTTCGTGAACAGCCCCTGCGCATCTACGAAGCCGTTGCTTGAGCCGAAGCTGAGTTGCGCGCCGTTCGAGGCACGGAAGGTATTCCCGCCGATGCTGAAGAGCTGGTCGGCACCCAGGAAGTCGAACGTTCCTCCTGCGAACTCGATCCTGATGGGGTGGGGGGCCGTGATGTGGGAGGAGTTGTTCTCGATGATGTAGTTCATCGGCGAGCCGGGCACGCTGAAGCCGCGGATGAGCATGCCGTTGGCGAAGCTAAACCCCTGCTCCGTGTACGACGAGACGGGCTGCGAGCTGCCCACCGAGTTGAAAATGACGGTGACGGGGTCGGCGTGGGCCGTCGCGGCGCACAGGACGAGCAGCAGGGACGGCAAAAGGAAGAGGCGTAAGGGGCTGGTGCTCATGTGTCACTCCTTGTGAAACTCATTCGTGGGTGCGAACAATCTGCGCTTCTTGTCGCGCGGGCGCGGCTCAGGAGTAGATGTTCATCGGGCGCGTGAGTAGCTCGACGGGGTCTTCGACGTTGAGGGCTTCGCGGACGTAGAAGGCTTCGCCGGCGGCGACGTTGATGAGGGAGCCGGCGTAGCGCCAGCGGCTCTCAAGTTGTTTGAGGAAGCCCTCCTCGCTGATGCGCGTGACGGGCTCCTGCGATTTCGGATCGTAGAACTGCGAGCCGTGGGCGAGGATGGCGCGGAGTTTCTCCTCGACGAACTCTGAAACGTCCACGACGAAGGAGGGCGCGACGAGCCGCGAGTAGGCGGCGTGGGCGAGCGCGGGCACACGCACGGCGCCCTGCCCCGCCGTCTCGTCGTAGCGGCGCATGGAGGCGAGGCGCGCCGCCTCGCGCGCGAGCCGGGCGGTGGCGGCGTGGTCGGGGTGCGGGTCGTCCCAGTGCGCGGTGAGGATGACTTTGGGTTTGTAGGTGCGGATGACGCGCACGAGCGCGGTGCGCGCCTCGTCGGTGACGAAGACGTGGCCGTCGGGCTGGTCGAGGTTGAGGCGCACGTCGAGGCGCATGATGCGGGCGGCGGCGCGCGCCTCCTCGAAGCGCTGCTCGGGCGTGCCGCGCGTGCCCATCTCGCCGCGCGTCACGTCCACGACGCCGGTGCGGCGCCCCAGCGACTTGAGCTTCAGGAGCGTGCCCGCGCACGTCAGCTCCGCGTCGTCCGGGTGCGAGTAGACGGCCAGCACGTCCAGCTCCGGAGAGTCGTCCCCCCCGTACACGACCTCACTCATAACTCACTTCCCCTCGAAGTTGAAGCGGCAGCGGACGCCCTGCTCGCGCCCCGTGTCGTAGATGATGGAGACGTTGGTGACGCTGAACTCCCAGTGGAAGTTGCGGCGGCAGAGGTAGCGGATGACCTCGGCCAGCTTGTCGGAGTCGATGTCGCCCTGCGCGAGCGTGACGTGCGGCGCCCACTCGTCCGGGTGGTAGTAGTGCGTGACCGCGCCCGGCACCGTCTGCCGGACGCCCTGCCAGATTTCGCGGTGGAGGTCGGAGAGCGCGGGGCTGCGCACGACGCTGATGTAGAGGATGGGGCTGGCGACGGTGAAGATGCCGAGGCCCGCGGTGCGCACGCGGAAGGGGCGCGTGCGCGCGGCCAGCGAGCGCAGGAACTCGGAGCACGCCGCCTCGTCGTACTGCTCGGCGACCTGGAAGGAGAAGTGCGGGTAGGGTGTGACGTACATGCCGCGCACGTCGAACTTCTGCCCCAGCTCCTCCCAGATGGCCTCGACCCGCGCGTAGTGCTGGTCGTCCAGCAGCGAAACCACGCCCTGCATTAACGGTGCCCTTCTCGACCGACGGCTTCTTGAGAACTCCGCGGACAGGTGTAGCGCAAAGCGAAGGCAAAAGGCAAGTAGGCAGTAGGCGGATGGCAGTAGGCGGTAGGCAGACGCCGCGTCAGCGGCGGTTGAATGTAGCCCGGCCTTTCAAGGCCGGGGACGCCGAACATGATGCGGGCCGCGTCGCGCGAGCGACGCCTGAACGTGTGAGTCACTTCAGGCGTCGCTCGCGCGACGCGGCGTCGTTTTGCTCAACCTGACCCGGCCTTGAAAGGCCGGGCTACATTCACGCGCCGCTGACGCGGCGTCACCCGAGCCCTCTTCAGGTCAGCCTCAGTCCCCGCCGCCGAACTGCCTACTGCCTACTGCCATCCGCCCACTTTCTTTTTGCCTTCCGACGTGCGGTTTGGTAGCCTCTTCGGCGCTACCCCTGAAAGGCTTGAGATTTTATGAGGCTGACAGTGCTCGGCTCGGGCACGTCCGTGCCGCACCCGCGAAGGTCTGCGTCCGCGTACTGGGTCGAGGCGGAGGGCGGGACGCTGCTGCTCGACTGTAGCGGGCCGGCCGTGCATCGCATGGCGGAGGAGGGGTGCGACTGGGCCGCGCTCGACGCGGTGTGGGTCAGCCACTTTCACCTCGACCACGTCGGGGGCCTGGCGCCCTTCCTCTTCGGCACGAGGTACGCGCCGCAGACCGTGGGCCGCCGCAAGCCGTTCACGGTCTTCGGCCCGCGCGGGACCGAGCGGCTGCTGCGCCGCTTCGACGAGGCGGGCGGCTACGGCCTCTTCGAGCAGCCCTTCCCCTTCGAGGTCAGGGAGGTCGCGCCGCGCGCGGAGTTCGAGTTGCTGCCCGGCCTCCGGGGCGCGACCCTCTCGACGCCGCACACGAGCGAGAGCCTCGCGCTGCGTTTGACCGACGCGGGCGGCGCGGCGCTCGTCTACACCTCGGACACGGGCTTCACGGAGGCGCTCGCGGGCTTCGCGCGCGCGGCGGATCTGTTTCTGATGGAGTGCTCCTTCTTCCGCTCGAAGCCCGTCAAGCTGCACCTCGAACTGTCGGAGGCGATGGAGCTGGCGCGACTGTCGGGCGCGCGCCGCGTCATGCTCTCGCACCTCTACCCGGAGTGGGACGGCGTAGACCTCGCGGCCGAGGCGAAGGGGCTCTGGGACGGCGAGACCATCGAGGCGCGCGACGGGCTGCGCCTTAACGTGAAGGACTGAGGGACTAAGGACGATGACATTCAAGCTGTGGAAGACGCGCGGAAAGTCCAAGAGGCTGCGAACGGCCGTCGCTCTAACGTTCTTCCTGCTGGCCCTCTCGGCGCCCGGTCTGCTTCCGCCCGGAGGGCGCGCGCGGGCGCACGAGGACGCGAAGGAGCCTTCGCTGCTCGAAGTCGGCGGCGACGTTAAGCCGGACAAGACGCCGGCCGCACCGTCGGAGCTGAAGGTCGTCTCGTACAACATACGCTACCGCGTCGGCGACGACCTGAAGCAGCTCATCAAGCTGCTCAAGGAGGACCCGGAGATCGGCGGCGCGCACGTCATCGGCCTCCAGGAGGTGGACCGCAACAAGCGGCGCACGGGCAACGTCAACACCGCGCGACAAATCGCCGAAGGCTTGGGCATGAGCTACGCGTGGGCCGCGCCGCCCGACACGGACAAAGACGGCGAGGAGGAGACGGGCTGCGCCGTCCTCAGCGTCTTCCCCCTGACCGACGCGGCGCGCATCGTGCTCACGCACGAGGGGCCGGACGGGCGGCGGCGGGTCGCCGTCGGCGCGACGGTGCGCGTCGGCGCGACGAACGTGCGCGTCTACTCCGTCCACGCCGAGACGCGCATGCCGGTCGCGAAGAAGGTCGAGCACTGGCACGCGGTGCTCGACGACCTTCAGCTCCACACGGACTCGGCCGGGGCCATCATCCTCGGCGACTTCAACACCATCAAGGGGAAGGACGTGAAGGCCGCCCGCCGCCTCTTCGAGCGCGAGGGCTTCAGCGCGCCGCACCCCGACGGCGCGAAGACCTGGCGGACGTTCGTCTTCAAGCTCAAGCTCGACTGGCTCTGGCTCCGCGGCCTCGAAGCGCGCACCTCCGGCATCGACAAGAAAGTGGAACTCTCCGACCACTGGCCGCTCTGGGCCACGGTCAGGCTCGCGAAGAATTAACCAACGCAGACGCGGAGGCGCGGCTTTGAAGCGATAAGTCTTCAAAGCCGCGCCTCCGCGTCTGCGTTGGTTAATTCCCTACTTCACCTCACGCGAATCTCGACGCGGTTCTGTTCGAGCGCGTTGCCGGTGGCGCGTTGCAACTCGGCGATGGCCTTGTTGAGTTCGGTCTGGGCGCGCAGCTCGTTGCCGCGGGCGGTGGCGAGCTGCGTCTGCCTCTCTAACACGAGGAAGACCGTGGACTGGCCGGCGTCGAGCTTGCGCTGCTCGGAGGCGTACTGCTGCTCGGAGGCCGAGCGGGCGGAGGCCGCCGCGCGCAGGCGCGACTCGGCCGTGCGCACCTGCTGCAAGGCGTTGCGCACGTCCACCTGGATGAGCTGCTCCAACTGCTCGCGCTGCGTGCGGATGCGCGCCTCGTCCACGAGCGTGCGCCCGTACTGCGCCTTGGCCGTCGTGTTGCGGAACGGCAGGTTGACCGCGACGCCGACGCGGAAGTTCGTGTAGCGGTTCGCCGCGAGGTTGCCCAACGACTGGAACTCGCCGCCGACGAGCTGGCCGGGGAACGGCTGCGAGACCGTCGGCGGAATCAGCGCCACTTCCGGCGTCCCGGCCGGCCGCAGCGGGTTGGCGATGGTGATGAGCTGGTTGATGCGCTCGGTGACGGCCGCGCTCGAAGCCGTGAGCGGGTTGATCGAAGACTGGAGCGTGCCCGCGAGGCCCACCATGCCGTAGGAGGCGATGAGGTCAACCTGCGGGCGCGTCTGCTCGCGCGCGAAGCGCTGCTCGATCTCGTTAATCTCGCGCGCCACGTCGGAGGAGGCCAGCTCGGGGCGCGACTTGAGCGCGTACTGCATCGCGTCTTCGAGCGCGACCTGCGGCGGGGCCAGCTCGACCGACTCTACGGGGACGATGGCGACGCGCCAGATGGGGGCCTCGCGGTTCTCGGCGACGAGGTTCTTCAGGTTGTTCTCGGCGCGGCCCACGTCGTCGAGCGCCGAGTAGACGCTCTGCTCGAAGCCGGAGATCTGCGCCTCGGCCGCGACTACATCAATCGGGGCGAGCATCCCCTCGTTGACCAGACGCCGGTTGTGCTCCAACTGCCGGCGCGCGTCGCGCACGGCCTCGCGCTGAATCTGTAGGTTGCGGAGCGCGTAGACCAAGTCCCAGTACGCGCGCTGCACGTTCGTGATGGTCTCGACGGCGCGCTGGCGGAACTGCGCGTCGGTCAGGCTGAGGTTCTTCTTCGCTATCTCGATCTGGCGGCGGTTCTGGTCGAAGCCGAGGCCGCGCAGCAACGGCTGCGTGTAGCTGAAGGTGAGCGAGGTCGGGTACTGCGGGTTCAGGGCCGCGAACTGGTTGTTGGTCGTGACGCGGTTGTTGACGAAATCCATGCGGTAGCCGCCGCCGAACTTCGGCGTCAAGCCCTGCACCCCGGAGCTGCTGAAGAAGCCCGACTGCGTGACAGCGCCGGTCGAGCTGCCCGAGAGGAAGCTCGCCGCGGGCTGCTCCGTGCGCTCGTAGTAGGTGCTGGTCTGGAAGCGCGGGTCGTAGACGCCGCGCGCGGCCTGCAAGTCGAACTCGGCGGCGCGCACGTTCTCGCGCGCGACCTCGATGTCCTTGTTATTTTCGAGCGCCATCGCGATAACTTCGCGGACGGAGAGTGGGCGCTGCTCGCCCATGTCCACGCCGACGCGTTCGAGCGCGGGGAACGGCCCCTGCTCGGCCTTGAAGTCCGGCGCGACCTCCGGCACGTCGAGCCGCGCGTCGGGGGTGACGGGCACGCTCTCGCGCCCCGGGGCGGACGGGCCGGCGGGCGCCTGCACCTGACCGCCCGGCGCGCCGGGCTGCGTCTGTGCGGGAGCGGAGGGCGCGGGCGCCTGCGGCGCGGGCAGGCTCGTGTCGGCCGGCGCGGTCGGCGGCACCGCGGGCTGCGCGGGCTGCGGGCCTTGCGCGGGCGCGGCGGGGTTGGTGGACTGCTGCGTCTGCGACTGTGTGGGCGAGGCGGTCTGCGGCCCCTGCGCGGGCGCGCCGGTCTGCGGCGGCGGGTTGTTGGACGAAGGCGCCGGCTGCTGCGTCGTGCTCGACTGCGGCTCGGCCGCAGAGCCCGGCGCGTATTTGACCGCGACCGTCATGTAAGGGATGGGCGAAGACGCGGAAGACGCGGCCGCTTCGGCCCCCTCGTCCTTCTTCTCCGAAGGCCCCTTCGACTCTTCGGCCTTCCTCTTCTTCACTTCACCGAACATCGAGCCGGCGAACTGCTCGCGCTTCGCGGGCTGCTGCGCGCGTAGCGGCGCGGCCGTCTGGATAAGAAACAGCGACAGGGTTAGTAGACTCAAAAGCGATTTATGATTGCGCTTGGACATTTTTTACACCCACTGAAGACGGTGGCAACACTCGCCGCGTCAGCGGCGTCTGAATTTAGCCCGGCCTTTCAAGGCCGGGACAACCGACCAGCGTTACCGTGCCGCGTCGCGTCAGCGACGCCTGAACCCCGACAAACCTCTCAGGCGTCGCTGACGCGACGCGGCGTCCGGTTCCCACCTTGACCCGGCCTTGAAAGGCCGGGCTAAATTCAAGCGCCGCTGACGCGGCGACTTACCCCTTAGTGCTTCCCGAGCATCGTCTGCGTCGCGGCGGAGGCGCGGCGGCGCGCCCACGCGAAGGGGGCCGCGGCGCGCGCCCACACCCGCGAGAAGATGCGGCTCTGCGCCACGTCGTCGAAGAGCGAGTAGAAGACCGGCACGGCGAGCAGCGTCAGCAGCAGACACAGAGACTGACCGCCGACGACGAGCACGCCGATGGAGCGGTTCGTGCCCGCGCCCGGCCCCGTCGAGAGCGTCAGCGGGAGCATGCCCGCGACGAGCGCGATGGTCGTCATCAGGATTGGGCGCAGGCGGTCGCGGTTCGCCTGGATGATGGCTTCGAGTCGCTCCATGCCGTGCGAGCGCAGCTCGTTCGTGTGGTCGATCTGCAAGATGGCGTTCTTCTTCACCACGCCGAAGAGGAGCAGCAGGCCCAGCCCCGAGAAGATGTTCACCGACTGTCCCGTCAACAGCAGCGACAGGATGCCGAACGGGATGGCGAGCGGCAGCGTCAGCAGAATCGTGACGGGGTGGATGAACGACTCGAACTGCGCCGCCAGGATCATGTACATGAAGATGAACGAGAGGGCGAACGCGAGCATGAAGTAGTAGCCCGCCTTCCCCAGCTCCTTCGAGCGCCCGGCGAGGCCCGTCGTGTAGGAGGGGTCTACGTTCAGCTCCCTGACGAACAGGTTCATCTGGTCGATGACCGCCGACTGCGAGCCGCCCGGCTTGACGTTCGCCAGCAGCGTCACCTGCCGCTGCCGGTTCAGGCGGTCGATGGCCGAGGGGCCGGTCGCCTCCTCCACCGTCACCAGATTCGAGAGGTTCGTCCAACCCACCTTCGACGACTGCACGAAGAGATTTTCGAGCGCCTGCGGGCTGGTGCGCGCCTCGCCGACGGCGCGCAGGACCACGTCGTACTGGTCCGTGCCCGCGTTGAAGGTCGAGACATCCTGGCCGGCGACGAGCACGTTCAAGACCTGCGCGATGTCGCCGCACCTTGACGCCGAGGTCGGCCGCCCGCGCGCGGTCGATGTGGACGCGCACCTCGGGCTTGCCGACGATGAGCGTCGAGTCCACGTCCACCACGTCCGGGATGGTCTTCATCTTCTCCTGAAGCTGTTGCGAGTAGCCGATGAGCTTCTGGAGGTCGGGGCCGCCGATGACGTACTGATGTCGGCGTTGCGGAAGCCGCCGCCCGAGATGGCCGCCACCTGCTGGACGCTCGTGCGCAGCTCCTTCGGGTAGCGCGCGAGCACCTCGCGCGCGTCGCGCATCAGGTCGTCCTGCGACTGTTCGCGCTCGTGGATGTCCGCGAGCTTGACGTAGATCGAGGCGGCGTTGACGGTCTCCTGCTGCCCGCCGCCGATGGTGACGAGCGTGTCGGTGACGCCGGGGAGCTTGTGGATGTCGGCCGCGATCTTCTCGACGAGCGTCGAGGTGGCCGCGAGCGTCGAGCCCTCGGGCGAGCGCACGCTGACCTCGAACTGCGACTGGTCGTCCACGGGCAGGAAGTTCTTCCCGACCATGGCGAAGAGCGGCACGATGCTGATGATGACCAGCACGCACGCGAGCACGATGGCCCAGCGGTGCGCCATCGACCACTTGAGCATCCACGTGTAGGTGCGGTCGATGGGCCTGTACCAGCGCGACTCCTTCGAGGAGTGCGGGGCGCGCACCTCATGCGGCCGCGCGACCTCCTCGGACGGCGGCGCGTCGGTCGCCTCCTGTGTCGCCGTCTCGTGCGCGGCGGCGTGCGCGCCGGGCTCGCCCGCGACGACCTTCGACTCGTCGGCCAGCGCGGACGAAGCGTCGCCCTCGGACGGCGGGACGCCCGTGCCCGGCCCCTCGGCCGGCTCCTCGCGCTTGATCAGTCGCGCCGCGAGCATCGGCGTCAGCGTGAACGAGACGATGAGCGAGACGGCGATGGCGAACGCTGGACGTGAACCCGAACGAGGACATGAAGCGGCCGACGATGCCGCCCATGAAGCCGACGGGGACGAAGACCGCGAGCAGCGACAGCGTCGTCGCCATGACGGCGAGGCCGATCTCGCGCGTGCCCTCGATGGCCGCCTGGAAGGCGCCGTAGCCCTTCTCCTCGACGAAGCGGAAGATGTTCTCGAGGACGACGATGGCGTCGTCGATGACGATGCCGACCATCAGCGTCAGCGCCAGCATCGTGATCTGGTTCAGGGTGTAGCCCATCGCCGCCATCAGGCCGAAGGTGGCGATGATGGAGGTCGGGATGGCGATGGCCGCGATGAAGGTCGAGCGCACGTTCCACAGGAAGAGGAAGACGACGAGCGCCGCGAGCAGGCCGCCCTCGACGAGGTGCGTCTCGATGGAGTCGAGCGCCGCCTTGATGAAGACCGACTGGTCGCCGACGATCTGCGTCCGCACGCCCCTCTTCTGGAGCGCCGGCTCAAGCTCGGCCAGCCGCTCCTTCACCGCGTCCGCGACCGCGACGGTGTTCTGCCCCGACTGCTTCGAGACGACGAGCGTCACCGCGGGCTGGCCGTTCAGGCGCGCGCTCGTGCGCTGCTCCTCCGACTCGTCGGCCGTGTAGCCGATGTCGGAAATCTTGACGGCGTAGGCGCCGCGCGTGGAGATGGCGATGTTGTTGAAGTCGGCCGGGTTGGTGATGCGCCCCATCGTGCGCACGGTCAGCTCGCGCGAGCCCTCGTCCACGCGCCCGCCGGGCACCTCCAGGTTCTGCGAGCGCAGGGCCGCCGACCACCTCGCGGGACGGTGATGTTGTAGGCGCGCATCTTGTCCGGGTCCACCCAGACGTGAATCTCGCGCGTGGCGCCGCCGATGATCTCGACGTTGCCGACGCCGTTGATGCGACTCGATGCGCTCCTTGATCTCCTTGTCGGCGATGTCGGTGACTTCGCGCAGGGACTTGCCGGCCGAGACGGCGATGCGCAGCACGGGCGCGGCGTCGGTGTCGAGCTTCTGGATGATCGGGTCTTCGGCCGTCTCGGGCAGGTCGCCCGATGATGAGGCCGACCTTGTCGCGCACCTCCTGCGCGGCCACGTCGCACGTTCTTGTCGAGCAGGAACGTGATGAAGACCTGCGAGACGCCCTCGACCGAGGTCGAGCGCAGCTCGTCGATGCCGCTGATGGTGTTGACGGCGGCCTCGACCTTGTCGGTGATCTCGGTCTCGATCTCCTGCGGGCCGGCGCCGGGGTTGACGACCGTCACGGTGATGGTCGGCAGGTCGATCTTCGGGAAGAGGTCAACGCCGAGCGTCGAGAACGAGAAGACGCCCACCACCACCAGCGACAGAATCAGCATCGTCGCGAAGACGGGGCGACGGACACAAATTTCAGCAAGTTTCTGCATGACGCAAACGTCCTATTGATTCATCGGCTCATCGGCCCACTGGTTCAATGAGTGAATGAACGAATGAATAGATGTCTTAATCCCTTCACTGCCTGACGGGCGTGCCGTCGGCGAGCTGCTCGACGTTCGAGGTGGCGACGAGCTCGTTCGACTGGACGTTGCCCTTAATCTCGAGGAGGTCGCCGTCCTGCCGCCCCGTCGAGACGAGGCGCTCGCGCGCGACGCCGTCCTGGATGACGTAGACGCGCGAGGTCGTCCCGTCCGTGCGCACGGCGCGGGCGGGGACGAGGACGGCCGGGTCGGACTGCGCCATCAGCACGCGGATGGTGGCGAACTGTCCGGGCTTGAGCAGGCCCTCGCCGTTCTCGACCTCGGCCTCGACGGTGAGCGTGCGCGACTGCGCCGACACGCTTGGGCTAGACGCGCGCGACGCGCCCCGCGAAGCTGCGGTCGGGGTACGTGCTCACCGAGACCGAGACGCTCTGCCCCGCGCGGACGGTCGCGATGGCCTGCTCGGGGATGTCGATGCGGACGCGCAAGGGGTTCGTGCGCGCCACGGTTGCCACCTTCGAGCTGGTCGAGACGAACTCGCCCACGTCGGCCGCGCGCTCGGTGACGTAGCCGCTGATGGGCGAGTAGATGGTCACGTCGCGGATGCCCTTCTGCGCCTGCTGCACCTGCACCTGCGCGGCCTGCGCGGCGGCGCGCGCCGTCTGCACGGCGGCGTAGGACTGGTTGGCCAGCGTCAGCGCCGCCTGGTACTGCTCGCGCAACTGGTCGCGCTGCGCGCGCTGCTGGTCGAAGGCCGAGCGCGAGATGTCGCCCGACTCAAGCAGTTGCTCGAAGCGGCGCAGGTTCTTCTCCGCGAGGTCGTAGGCGGCCTTCGCCGCGCCGACCTCGGCGACTCTCGTCGGGTCGAAGCGCTGGCCGGGCCTGCAGCCCGATGCGCGCCTCGGCCTGCGTAATCTGCGAGTTGGCCTGCGCGAGCGCCGCCTGCGCCTGTTCGAGCCGCAGGCCGCGCGTCGCCCGCGTCGAGCTGCGCGATGACCTGCCCCTTCTGGACGTAGGTGCCGAGGTCAACGCCGACCGAGACGACGCGGCCGCCGACAATCGGGGCCACGTCCGTCTGCTCGTCGGCGGCGAGGCTGCCCGTCGCTTCGACGAAGCGCGGGAGGTCGCGTTGGATGGCCGGCGCGGTCGTCACGTCCACGGCCGCGGGGGCGGCGGGCGCGGCCGGCGCCTCCTTCTTGTTCGCCTGCGCGCGCGAGCCGCCGCACGAAGCGGCCGTCAAACCCAGTGCCGCGACGAGCGCGAGCGCGAGTGTCGTCTTAAGTAGGTTGCGCGAGATCATTGCGTTCATCTCTTCTTGTTCTTATCCCTGTTGTTCTTAACGTCGCCGCCGCCTTCGCGGTTGCGCGCCTGCCGCTTCGGGGCTTCGGAGCCTTTAACGCCGGCGGCCGTCGAGTCGGGGTCGGCCGCGATGCCGCGCAAAAGTATCTCGGCGAACTGGCGCGCGGCCTCCTCGTTGGTAACGCGGAAAATGCGTCGCGCGGGGTCTTTGTCCCAGAGCAGGTTGACGAGCGAGTGATGGATGATCGAGCCGAGGAAGACGCGCACGGCCGCGTAACGGGTCCACGTCGCGGAAGGCGCCCTCGCGCTGGCGGCGGCGGACGTAGCCGCCGAGGAACTCGTAGAGCACACGCACGTTCTTATCCCAGAAGACCTGCCCGAGCGAGTGCTTTTCGAGGGCGATGTACATCAGCAGGCGCAGGAAGTCGGGGTCGGCGTGGTGGTGGTCGAGCATGTGGAGCCCGACCGCCTGGAAGACGGCGATGTCGTCCGCGGCCTCCATCGCCTCGGCGACGAGGTTGCGAATCTCGTCGATGACGGCGGACTCCTCCGCGCGGCCCGCGGCCGCTCCGCCGCAGCCCTTGAAGTCGATGATGGCCGCGTAAAGCTCCTCCTTCGTGGCGAAGTGGCGGAAGATGATGGCCTCCGAGACGCCCGCGGCCTGCGCGATCTCCTTGGTGGTGGTGCCGCGAAAACCGCGCTCCGAAAAGAGGCGCATCGCGACCGCGGCGATCTGTAGGCGGCGCTCGTCGGCGCACATGCGCCCCGCGGCGGCCGGCTGCGGCTGCGCGTGGGGGGGCGGCGCCGTCCCGCCGGAGTCCGTGTCTGCGTGTCTGGTCATGCTCTCAATCCTGCTGCTCCGAGACCTGAATAATAGTAAGTACTTACTTACCTGATTCGGCGACCGGTGTCAAGCGGGTCGGTAATGTCGCGGCTCGGTAAGATTTTCGTGATGTATTGTTCCGAGCCTTGTGCTACATTCAACCCGTACATTTTCACAACAAAACCGAACTCTTAAGACGTGGGACGGCAGAGCCGTTTCAGCGGCCTTTCCCTCGCAGGAGCCGGTCGGGCGCCACTCGGCACGACGTTTGCACCCGGACGGTGGGAAAAGCTTTTTCCGAAAGCGGACTCTCGCGCGCTTTCATCTAGTACGACGGACTTTAAGTACCATTGTGAGGAGAGAAAACTATGTCACAGAACAGACCTGGTAACGAGAACGACTTCGGCGGGACGACGGGCACGACCGGCGGCACCGGCAGCGGCGGCGGGACTTCGAGCGGCGCGGGCTCCACGGGCGGCACCGGCCTCAGCACGACGGGCGGCGGCGGCGGCGCGGCGACCGGCACGGCGACGGCCCCGACCTCGGGCATCGGCGCCAGGGCGAAGGAGTACGGTCAGAGCGTCGCGGACGCGGCCTCGACGGCCAAGGAGTACATCACCGACAAGGCCGGGGTGGTCGGCGAAAAGATTCAGGGCTTGCGCGACGTGGACTACGCCGAGTACGCCAACCAGGCGAAGGACTACGCGCGGTCGAACCCGGGGCAGGCGCTCCTGGTGGCGGCCGCCGCCGGCTTCGTCATCGGCCTCCTCGTCCGCGGCGGGCGCAGGTAGTTCGGAAGGGTGAGCAGTAGGCAGTAGGCAGTTGACGGATGGCGGTTGAAAGCGCCGCTGTCGAGAACTCCGGGTTAAAGCCGCAACGTGCGTGACGCGGAGCGTACTGCCTGCTGCCATCTGCCTACTACCTACTACCTACTGAAAGGGGTTTAGCGATGGCCGAAGTTGAGAGAAGGCGGGCCGACGTGCCCGCGACGGTGCAGACGGGTGCCGAGTTGGAGAACCTGCCGGGGCTGATCGGCAAGCTGGGCGACGACGTGATGCGCCTGGTCGATACAAAGCTCAGCCTGGTCAAGGTCGAGCTGAAGGAGGACGCCTCCTTCTACGCGCGCAACGGGGCGTTCACGGCCGTCGGGGCGATGGTCGCGCTCATCGGGTTCGCGCTCGTCAACGTCGCGATTGCGTTCTTCATCTCGAACTTTTTCGCGAACGACGCGGGCGTGGCGGAGCGCTTCACTCCGACGAGCTACGGTCTCGGCTTCCTGATCACGGGCATCCTCTACGTCGTCATCGGCGGCGTCATCGTCCTCGTGATGAAGAACAAGCTGTCGGCCTACAACCCGGTGCCCACGACGACCCTCGAAGAGATTAGAAAGGACAAGCAATGGCTGAAGAACGAAATGTAGCCCTGGCGCGCGCGACCGACTCAGCCGACGACGACGTTGACCAGACCAAGGCGGCACTTCAGCGCCGCATGGAGGAGGCGCGCGAATCCATTTCCCAGACCGTCACGGAGATCAAGGACACGGTAGTGACACAGTACCAGCAGGTGAAAGAGAACATCAGCGACACGCTCGACTGGCGCGAGCAGTACAAGCGGCACACGCTCCCCTTTACCCTGACAGCCTTCGCCGTCGGCACCTTCGTCGGCTACGCGGTGGCGGGGGCCTTCAAGGGCGACGGCGACGAGGAATACGATGATGACGGCGCCTTCGACCGCATCGAATCGGGCTTCGACCGCGGGTTGAAGGACTCCGCGCGCTCCTACGCCGCGCAGCCCATTCTGGGTGGAGCGGCGGCGGGCGCCTACCAGCGCACCTCGAACGCGTCGCCCGAGGGCGTGGACGTGGGGCCGGAGACGCGCCCCTCCTACAGCAGCGGCTACCAGGCGCCGACCGCGCCGCCGCCGCAGCAGCAGCAGGCGCTCGCCTCCTATGCCTCCCCCGCCCCGGCGGCCGTCGAGGAGGAGCCGAAGGGGCCGAGCCTGATCGCGCGCTTCAAGGAGACGAAGGCGTACGACAAGCTTCAGGACGAACTCTCGACGCTCGGCGAGCGCGCCCTCGAAGAGCTTTCGCGCACGGCGCGGACGGTCGTCGTCCCGGCGCTCCTGAGCAAGCTCAAGAATATGATCGGCATCGACCTCTCGATGCAGCAGGAGGTCGCGCAGCGGGCGCGCGTCGAACACCAGGCGACGCAGACGGCCGCGCAGACGGCGGCCGTGGACGAAGGCGGCGCATCTTCCGGCCAGCCCTCGGGGACTGCGCGCGCGGCCGCGGGCGGGACGGAAGGCTACGGCGCCTCCTAAAACGTTGAACGACGAACGATGAGCGATGAACTAAAAGGCGAGCCGTCTTCAGTTCATCGTTCGTCGTTCCCCGTTCACCCAACACTTTCGGTCGGGCGGGCGGTCGCTGCGGCGACGCGCCCGCCCGCTTTCTATGCGGGCGTAATGTCTGAGGGCGTCGAGGTCATCATCAACGCCGCGGCCGGGGGCGGCTCGGGGGACGACGAGAGGGCGCGCGCCGTCGAGGCGGCGTTCTCGGCCTGCGGCGTGGAGGCGCACGTCTCGGTGGCGCGCGGCGGCGACGACGTGGAGGAGTTCGTGCGGCGCGCTCTGTCGAACGGCACGCGGGTGGTGGTGGCGGGCGGGGGCGACGGCACGGTCGGGTCGGTGGCGGGGGCGCTCGTCGGAACAGACACGCCCCTCGGCGTGCTGCCGCTGGGGACGCTCAACCACTTCGCGAAAGACCTGAACATCCCGCTCACGCTCGAAGAGGCGGCGCGCAACGTCTGCGAGGGCCGGGCGGTGCCGGTGGACGTGGGCGAGGTCAACGGGCGCATCTTCGTCAACAACTCCAGCCTCGGGCTCTACCCGCGCATCGTGCGGCGGCGCGAGATGTTGCAGGAGCGCGACGGGAGCGGCAAGTGGTCGGCATTCCTGCGCGCGTCCCTGGCCGTGCTGCGGCGCTACCCGTTCATGAACGTGCGGCTCGACGCCGACGGCCAGGGGATAACGCGCAAGACGCCCTTCGTCTTCGTCGGCAATAACGAGTATCAGGTGGAGAACCTCCAGTTGGGCGCGCGCACGTGTCTGGACGCCGGCCGCCTGAGCCTCTACGTCGCGCACCGCACCGGGCGCCTGGGACTGCTGCGCCTGGCGCTGAGCGCGCTGCTCGGCCGTCTGCGCCAGTCCCACGACTTCGACGCGCTCTGCGCGCGCGAAATCTGGGTCGAGACGCGACGCCCCAGGCGTATCCCCGTCGCCACCGACGGCGAGGTCTCGGTGCTCTCGACGCCTCTCCACTACCGCATCCGACCCGGCGCTTTGAAGGTGATAGTTCCTAAGGAAGTGAATGGTGAATAGTAGATGGTGAATGGTTAAAACCGGCTCTTACCATTCACCATTTACTATTCACTGTTCACTGGCGTGAGCCATGAAAAAGATCGTCCATCTCTCAGACCTGCACTTTGGGCGCATCGACGCGGGGCTCGTGGAGCCGCTGGTCGAGGCCGTGAACGAGGCCCGGCCGTCGCTGGTCGTCGTCTCGGGCGACCTGACGCAGAGGGCGCGTTCGCACCAGTTCGAGGAGGCGCGCGCGTTTCTGGATCGACTGCCGCAGCCGCAGGTGGTCGTCCCCGGCAACCACGACGTGCCGCTCTACGACGTTTTCGAGCGGTTCGCGCGGCCGCTCGACAAGTGGCGCCGCTTCATCTCGGAGGAGGTCGAGCCCGTCTACGAAGACGAAGAGATGATCGTCGCGGGCGTCAACACGGCGCGCTCGCTCACGCGCAAGTACGGGCGCGTCAACGAGCAGCAGGTCGCGTCCCTGCGCGAGCGTATGTGCAAGCACCCGGACGAGGTCTTGAAGGTCATCGTCACGCACCACCCGTTCGACGTGCCCGCGGGCGCCGACGAACGCGAGATCGTCGGGCGGGCGCAGATGGCGATGGAGGCGTTCGCCGCCTGCGGCGCCGACCTCCTGCTCGCCGGCCACATGCACGTCAGCCAGACGGGGCGCACCGCCGAGCGCTACAAGATTCAGGGCCACTCCGCGCTCTTCGTACAGGCGGGCACGGCCACCTCGACGCGCGGGCGCGGCGAGGCCAACTCCTTCAACGTCATCCGCCTCAAGCACCCGCACATACAGGTCGAACGCCGCGTCTGGAAACCCGAGGCCGGCGCCTTCGCCCGCGCCAACGCCGAGACCTTCCGTCACACCCCTGGAGAGGGCTGGGAGCGCATCCCCGAAGAGGTCGCCGCCGGCATCACCTTCGACGAAGGCGGCACGGGCCTGCAACCGCACATCCCCGAGCAGTAGGCAGTTGGCAGTTAAGAGAAGACGGGGGCTCGAATGAATCGGGGCGGCGAGTCGTTAAGCTCGCCGCCCCGATTCACTCAGGCTGATTCGTGATAAGTCTTTCCTGCCTTCAACTGCCTACTGCCAACTCCCTATCTGCCTACTGGTCTCCTGCCTCGGCGGCTTGCGCGGGAGCATGCCGTCCGTCATGGCGGCGTTGTAGACGAAGGCGGCGACGATGACGGCGGCCTGCTTGAGGTCTTCGGGGATGACGCGGTCGAAGGTGTCCTGGTTGGAGTGCCAGGTGCGCGTGCCGTATTCGAGGTCGTCCTGGAGGAAGTCGATGCCGTTCAGGCCGACGGCGTCGAAGGCGAGGAAGTCGGAGCCGCCGGAGTTGGCGGCCGTGACGGTCGTCGCCGTGTAGGTCGTCTCGCCCGACCTTCAACTGCGCGAAGGGCAGGAGCCAGCGGCGGAACGTGGGCCGCAACGCCTCGTTGCCCTGCATGTGGACGCCGCGGATGGCGCCCGTGCCGCTGTCGGCGTTGAAGTAGACGTTGAGGCGCGCGTGCTCGGGCTTGTAGCGCGCGGCGGGTTGCGGGGTCGGCGTCGGGGCGGCCGGCGTCGGCTGTGCGGCAGGGGTCTTCGCGGCCGTGTCGCGCGCCTCGCGCTTCTTCGGCGTCTTGCCGGTCTTCTCGGCGACGGCGGCGGCGGCCGCGTCGGGCTGCGTCGCGCCCGCGGCGGCGGGGGTGGGCGCGGGCAGCGGGCCGAAGTGCTCGCGGACGTAGAAGCGCGAGCCGAGCAGGCCCTGCTCCTCGCCGCTCCACAGGGCGATGCGAATCGTGCGGCGCGGCTGGAGGTTCAAAGCCTTCAGGATGCGCACGGCCTCCATCATCATGGAGACGCCGGCCGCGTTGTCGGTCGCGCCCGTCGCCGTGTGCCACGAGTCGAGGTGCGCGCCGAGCATGACGACCTCGTCCTTCAAATCGGTCCCCGGAATCTCCGCGACCGTGTTGTAGCTCATCGGGTCCGTGTCGTCGAACTCGACCTGTAGGTTGACGTTGAGCCGGACCTTCTCGCCCTGGCGGAGCATGCGCGCGAGGCGGTTGTAGTGGTCGTTCGAGAGCGCGATCTGCGGGATGAGTCCGGGCGCGTCCTTCTGCCAGGGGTTCTTGCGCTGGTCGAACGGCGTGTCGGAGGGCTGCGGCACCGCGGCCGACTGGACGAACTGCAACATGCCGCCGTCGCCCGCCGGGCTTGAGCCGACGAGGAGCGCGACGCCCTCGTCGTAGTAGAACTGCGTCTTGCGGTCGTTGAAGCGCGCGGCGGCGACCTGCTCGGGCGACGGCTGGCGGCGCGGCAGTCGCGCGGCAGGAGCGTGGGGTCGGGCGCGTCGGCGAGTTCGAGCAACTGCTTCTCGCTCAGGCGCGACGCCTTCGGCTCGAAGAGCGGCTTGAGCTGGCGCTCGGTGCCGGCGAGGACTATCTTGCCGCGGAGCTGACCCTTGTACTTCTGCAACTCCTCGTCCGTCTTCGCGTCGACGATGACGAGGTCGGCCGTGAGCGGCGCGTCGAGCCCCGGCGACCACGCGCGCGGGTAGGCGAGGAGCGGGAACGCCTGCGGCGCGACGGCCTCGGCCGAGAAGCGCTTGAGTGTCCAGCCGCGCCCGAACGGCCCCCACGGTTCGAGGTGCGCGTTCTGCAAGCCCCACGCGGCGAGGCGGTCGCGCGTCCACTCGTTGGCGCGCTTGAGCGACGGCGAGCCCGTCAGGCGCGGCCCGATCACGTCGGTCAGGTGTTCGAGCGTGCGCATCACCTCGGAGCGGTTGAGCCCCTCGTCCTTGATGCGCTCGATCACGTCGGGCGTACGGCTGTGTCTGCGGCTGTGTCGGGGCGGGCGTCGCCTGTTGCGCGCGCAACGCGGCGGCGTTCGGCGACAGCAGGGCGAAGAGGAGCAGCGCGGCGGCTGCGTGTGCGTCTCGTCATGTGGGCGAAGCGCTCCTGAAAGATGAATAACTGTCTAAGGTGTTGTTCGTGTCTCGTCCGGAGGAGTGTGAGTATACCTTAGAGGCCGTCGGAAAGTTTCAAAAGGGATTGAATCAACGGGTCATCGGCCCGTTGATTCGTTGAATGGGCGGCTTCGCCTGCTTCAATGAATCAACGGGCCGATGACCCGATCTTAAATCCTTCGAGGGCTTCAGCGGCTGTTCGAGGAAGTCTCGCGCTCCGACCTGCCCCGGCGCGGGCTTGCGCGGGAGACGCTCGTCGAGCATGGCGGTCTGGTAGACGAAGGCGGCCATGATGACGGCGGCCTGCTTCACGTCGTCGGCCTGGATGCGCTCGTAGGTGTCCTGCGTCGAGTGGTGCGTGCGCGTGTTGTACTCGACGGCGTCCTGTATGAACTGGAAGCCGGGCAGACCGATCTGGTCGAAGGGGACGTGGTCGGTGCTGCCGGTGTTGGCGAGCGTCAGGGTCTGCGCGCCGAGGTCGGCGAAGGGCGCGAGCCAGCGGCGGAAGTAGTTGCGCACGCCTTCGTTGCCCTGCATGTAGACGCCGCGGATGCGCCCCGTGCCGTTGTCGAGGTTGTAGTAGGCCGAGAGCTTCTCGTACTCCGGCTTCGTGACGAGACGGCCGGCCGGGGGCGCGGGGCTGGGCTGCGCCGTCGGGCTGCCTCTCGGCCTCGCCGGGCGCGGGCGTGGGCTGCGGCGTCGGCTGCGGCGTCTCAAGCTTGCCGAAGTGCTGCTCGACGTACGCGCGCGAGCCGAGCAGGCCCTGCTCCTCGCCGCTCCACAGGGCGATGCGAATCGTGCGGCGCGGCTGGAGGTTCGAGCGCCTTCATGATGCGCACCGCCTCCATCGCGACGGCGACGCCCGCGGCGTTGTCGGTCGCGCCCGTCCCGCCGTGCCACGAGTCGAGGTGCCCGCCGAGCATGACGACCTCGTCCTTCAGGTCGGTGCCGGGAATCTCCGCGACCGTGTTGTAGGCCGTCGGGTCTTCGTCGATGAACTGCGCGTCGAGGTTGACGGAGATGCGGACGCGCTCGCCGGCCTCGACGGAACGCGCGAGGCGGTTGTAGTGCTCGACGGAGAGCGCGACCTGCGGCGCGAACTTCGGCGCGGCCTTGTCCCACGCGCGCACCTGCCGCGGCGCGTTGGGCGCGCGGTCGAGGAGCGCTTGCAGCGCCTGCGGGTTGGTCGGGAGCGGCTGCGGCACCGCCGCCTGCTGGACGAAGATGTTGCCGCCGTCGCCGCGGCTCGGGTCGATGACGAGGGCGACGCCTTCGTCCTGATAGAAGTTGAGCTTGACGGAGCTGAAGCGCGTCGCCGCGCGCATGTCGGGCGCGGCGCGCGGGCGCGGGGCCTGGGTCGCCGGGTCGGGCGCGTTGGCGAGGTCGAGCAGGTCCTTCTCGGTCCGCCGCGTGCCCTCGGGCTCGAAGTGCGCCGAAGGGTCGCGCACCGCGCCGTTGAGGACTATCTTGCCGCGCAGTTGTCCCTTGAACTTCTGCAACCCCTGCTCGTCCTTCGCGTCCACGTAGACGACCTCGGCCGTGAGCGGCCCCGCGGTCGCGGGCGACCACGCCTTCGGGTAGGCGTTGAGCGGGTAGGTCTGCGGCCCGACCACGTCGGCCGAGAAACGCTTCAGCACCCAGCCGCGGCCGAACGCGCCCCACGGTTCGAGCCTGGCGTTCACCAACCCCCACTCGGCCATCTTGTCGCGCGTCCACTCGTTGGCGCGACGCATGCCCGGCGAGTTCGTCAGGCGCGGGCCGATGACGTTCGTCAGTTGGTTGAGCGTCTGCATCACCTGCGAGCGGTTGAGCCCCTCGTCGCGGATGCGCTGGACGGGGTCGTTGGGGTCGGGCGTCGGCTGCGTGCGCGCCGTCTGCGCCAGCGTGCCCTGCGCGGGCGGCGTCTGCCGCGCCTGCGCGGGCAGGTTCGAGAAGAGTAGCAGCGCGCACAACAGTGCGGCCGCGTTCCGGCGTCTCTTAATCATTTTGACGAAGGTCTCCTGCGAAAAGTCTCTAAGGTGCGGTCTCTATAAACAGAGAGACGCGCCCGTCGCGACGAAGGTTACAGTTTGGATAAAATTTAAAGGGGTGGGCGGCAAAACACAAACGGAGGGCGCGACTATCAGGTCGCGCCCTCCGTTCGATTGTTATTAATGAAGCCTTCAGCTCGCGACGTGGCCTTCGCTGCCCGTCCGGCTCGCGGCCGGGGTGGGGGCAGCGCCCGGGAGCACCTCCTCCTTGTAGCCGCACTCCTCGCGGACGCAGGAGCGCGTCGTGCCCTTCTTCGTCGTCTTCTCCAGCAGGAAGGGCGCGTTGCATTGGGGGCAGGGCTCGGCCACGGGCTTGTCCCAGTAGACCGTGTCGCACTTCGGGTACTCCGAGCAGCCGTAGAAGTACTTCCCGCGCTTCGACTTCTTGACGACGATCTCGCCCTTGCAGCCGGGCTTCGGGCAGGCGACGCCCGTCGTCTCGCGCTTGATGTACTTGCAGGTCGGGTAGTTCGCGCACGAGACGAACTCGCCGTAGGGGCCGTGGCGGCGGACTAACTGCGCGCCGTCGACGGGACAGGTCTCGCCCTCGATGGGCACGGGCGCGGGCGCGACCGCGCCGGTCTTCTTCGAGACGCGGCGGATGTTGCGGCACTCGGGGTAGCCCGTGCAGCCGAGGAACGGGCCGAAGCGCCCGCGCTTCATCGCCATCGGCTTGCCGCACAGCTCGCACGTCTCCGCGACCTCTTCCGCCGCGCCGTCGGCACCGCCCGCGGCGCCGTCGCCCTCGACCACGGCCGACTGCGGCTTGGCCACCTCGCGCGTGGTGCGGCACTCGGGGTAGTTCGAGCAGGCGAGGAACTGTCCGAAGCGGCCGAGCTTGATGACCATCGGCGAGCCGCAGTTCTCGCACACCTCGTCGGTCGGGATGGCCTGCTGCTTGCGCCCCTTGACGTAGGTCTCGAACGCCTTGAGGTCGCGCGCGAACTTCTCGTAGAACTCCGAGAGCGCGTCCGTCCAGGCGAGCTTCCCTTCCTCTATCTCGTCAAGCTCCTCCTCCATCCGCGCCGTGTAGGTCTCGTTGAAGAGGTCGTCGAAGCCGCCCTCGACCAGAAGGTCGTTGACGGTCATCCCGAGCGCCGTCGGGTGGAAGCGCGACTCGACGCGCTCGACGTACTCGCGGTCC
The DNA here is from genome assembly GCA_963726735.1 of uncultured Acidobacteriota bacterium. Classification (GTDB taxonomy): domain Bacteria; phylum Acidobacteriota; class Blastocatellia; order Pyrinomonadales; family Pyrinomonadaceae; genus QHXN01. Next base: position 1,423,072 of record CAVSDM010000007.1, on the reverse strand, counting down.
TGAATCGTCGTCATGATGGCCGCGTAGGTCGAGGGGCGGCCGATGCCCTTCTCTTCGAGCGCCTTGACGAGCGTCGCCTCGGTGTAGCGCGGCGGCGGCTCGGTGAAGTGCTGCTCGGGCGTGACGCCGTTCAGTTTAAGATTCTCGCCCGCCTCGACCAGCGGCAGCTTGCGCGCGGCCTCCTCGTCCTCCTCGGCCTTCTCGTCGCGCCCCTCCTCGTAGACCTTGAGGAAGCCGTCGAACTTCAAGACCGAGCCCGTGGCGCGGAAGAGGAAGCGGCCGGCGCTCGATGTCGATGGTCGTCTGGTCGAAGACAGCCGGGTTCATCTGCGAGGCGACGAAGCGCTGCCAGATGAGTCGGTAGAGCTTCAGCTCGTCGCGGTCGAGGTAGCGCGCCACCGCGTCGGGCGTGCGCGAAACGTCGGTCGGGCGGATGGCCTCGTGCGCGTCCTGCGCGTCCTTCTTCGATTTGTAGTGGACGGCCTTCTCGGGCAGATAGGCCGCGCCGTACTGCGTCGAGATGAAGTCGCGCGCCTCCGCCAGCGCGGTGTCCGAGACGCGCGTCGAGTCGGTGCGCATGTAGGTGATGAGGCCGACCGCGCCGTCCGCGCCGACCTCGACGCCCTCGTAGAGCTTCTGCGCGACCATCATCGTCTTCTTGACGGGGAACGAGAGCTTGCGCGCGGCCTCCTGCTGGAGCTTCGACGTGATGAAGGCCGGGACGGGGTTGCGCCGACGCTCCTTCGTCGTCACCTCGGAGACGACGAACTGCTGGCGCTCGGCCTCCTCGACAATCTCGCGGGCCGTCTTCTCGTCGCCGATGAGAACCTCGCTCTTCTTGACCTCCTGGTCGAAGCCCGAAGTCTTCACCGTCTGCTCGCCGACCTTCCACAGACGCGCGTCGAAGGCGGGCGGCAACTTCGCCGCAAGGTTCGCGCCGACGGTCCAATACTCTGTCTTGACGAACTTCTCGATCTCGCGCTCGCGCTCGACGACCATGCGGAGCGCGACCGACTGGACGCGTCCCGCGGACAGGCGCCCGCCGATGGTGCGGCACAGCAGCGGCGAGACCTTGTAGCCCACGAGCCGGTCGAGCACGCGCCGGGCCTGCTGCGCGGCGACGAGGTTCACGTCGATCTGCTTGGGCTCCTTGAAAGCCTCCTGCACGGCGCGCTTCGTGATCTCGTTGAACATCACGCGGAAGTGCGGCTTCTTCGGGCGCTTCGGGACGATCTCTTCCGCGAGGTGCTGGCAGATGGCCTCGCCCTCGCGGTCGGGGTCGGCGGCGAGGTAGATGGCCTCGGCCTCCTTGGCCGCGCTCTTCAACTCCGAGATGACCTTGCGGTTGTTGCGCTTCTTGGTGTCCGGGATGACCTCGTAGGTCGGCTCGAAGTCGTTGTTAACGTCCACGCCGAGCCCCTTCGACGGCAGGTCCTTGATGTGGCCGATGGAGGCCATCACGCGATAGTCCGGGCCCAGATATTTTCCGATAGTCTTCGCCTTGGCGGGCGATTCGACCACTACTAAATTCTTCGCCATTAAATCTTCCTTTGTTAATAAACGCCGCGCTGGAAATTGCGCGCGGCTCGGTTGTTATCCTTTTTCTAATATTCTCTATTTCGCCAAAGGATGCAAACCCGGCACCGCTTTAGATGCGCGTGGGCCGCCGCCGGCTCGCCCGGCCGGAGACGACTTTTCAGGTTATTTTTCAACAACTTAGCGCGTGACCGTCGTCTGAAAAAGCGGTAACCGGGGTCGGGCTCGCCCCCGCCCGCTCGGCCAGGTCGAAGGCCTGCCCGACCCCGGTTGAGGCTACAGGACGAAGCAACTAAGACTGTCCCGCGGAGCCGGGCTGACCCGACGTTTCGGTCTGCCCAGACGCTTCAGGCTGTCCGGACGTTCCCGCCTGTCCGGACGTTCCGGCCTGTCCCGTCTGACCACCGCCCTGCGCCGCGCGGAGCGCCGCGAGTTCGGCTTCGAGCGCCTTCATGCGCTCCTCGTGGTCATCGACGGCGACGGCCGTGGCGAGCGTCGCCTGCTGCTGCGCCTCGACGGGCGAGAGGTCGGCGCCGGACTGCGATTGAAGCTGCTGGACGATAGACGTGACCACGCCCGAAGTACTCGCCACGTCGCCCGCGACCTGCCCGGCCTTGCCCGGAAGCACCTGCGCCGCGACCGGCGCGAACTGGTCCACGTTCTTCAAGACCTTACCGAGCTTCTTAAAAAATCCCATCTGCATGCCCCTCCTTCGGGAGTTGTGTGGAACGTCGGGCAGACCCGCGCGGGACGGAAGCCCGCGGCCGGCGCCGACGGAAGAGACGACTTGTGTCCTTGAAAGCTTAAGACGGCTGTGTACGGTAAGCCCGCGCGGCGTCGATGTCAACGCGCGGCCAGTCTGCGGAAGTATTCATTAACTACAGAGACACAGAGACACGGCTTAAAGACAGTACTTAATAAGCCGTGTCTGCGGTGGTTAATTCCTTCTTAAAGAAGCTACCAGGCTATGCCGTAGTCCTCGCCGTGGTTGCTCGACCCGCCCCACATCGTGCCGTGCGCGCGGTCGAAGAGGATGGCGTTGATGGGGCCGGAGGTGCGCTCCTCATACGTCAGCTCGTAGCCCATGCGGCGCAGCTCCGTGCGCACCCACGGCGGCATCGACTCGGCGAGCAGGATGCGGCCGGGCCGCGTCTCGTGCGCGCCGAAGGAGCTGCGCATCTGGAAGCTGTTGATGTTGGGCGCCTCGGTCGCCTCCTGCACCGACATGCCGAACTCGACGACGTTGAGGAAGAACTGCAAGAGGTTCTGGTCCTGACTGTCGCCGCCCTGCACGGCGAAGGCGAGGTAGGGCTTGCCGTCCTTGAGCGCGAGCGTCGGCGTGAGCGTGACGCGCGGGAGCTTGCCCGGCTCGATGACGTTGAAGGGGCCTTCCGCGGGGTCTGTGACGAAGCTCTGCGCGCGCTGGCTCAGGCCGATGCCGGTGCGCCCGGCGATGACCGCGGGCACCCAGCCGCCGCTCGGCGTGATGGAGACGACCCACCCTTCGGCGTCCGCCGCCTCGACCGAAGTCGTGCCCGCGTAGAAGGCGCGGTTGAAATCCTCTTCGGAAGACTGAACCGAAGCGGACGAGCGGGTGGTGTCCTGGTTGGGCGGCGAGGGCGTCGCCGGGTTGGAAGGGTTCGGGCTCCACCTGTCGAGCAGTTCGCGGAAGGGGTTGGCCTGCGTGCCCTGGAACGGGTAAGGGTCGCCGGGTTTGACGCTCGCGTCGTTGCGCTGCGCATTAAGCTTCGCGGCGCGCTGCTTCGCGTACTCCTTCGAGAGCAGCCCCTTGATGGGCTCCTCGGGCGGGAAGTACGGGTCGCCGTAATAGAAGTCGCGGTCGGCGAAGGCCATGCTCATCGCCTGGTAGACCGTATGAACGTACCGCGCGCTGTTGAAGCCCATCCCCTTCAGGTCGAAGTTCTCAAGGATGTTCAAAGCCTGAAGCATCGCCGGCCCCTGCGTCCATTGCGTCAGCTTGTAGACCTCGACGCCCTTGTACGTGGTCTTCACCGGCTCCTCAATCCGAACCTTCCATTTGGCGAGGTCTTCCGCCGTGATGAGCCCGCCGTCCTCCTGCGTCCCGCGCGCGATCTCCTGCGCGATGTCGCCCTTATAAAAACGTTCGTAAGCGGCGTAGATGGACTCCTTCCGACTCTTACCCGAAGTTAAAGCCTTCTGCTCGGCCTCGACCAGCTTGCGCAGCGTCGCGGCGAGGTCGGGCTGCTTGAAGATTTCGCCCGGCTCGGGCGCCTCGCGCCGCTGGCCCGCGTGCGGCAGCATGACGGCGGGCGAGTAGCGCCACTTCTTGATCTCGGCCTTCTGGCGTTCGATGGTGTTGGCGAGCTGCGCCTCGATGGGGAAGCCGTCGGCGAGCTGGATGGCGGGGTCGAGCACGTCCTTCAGACTGAGCTTGCCGTACTCGGCGAGCATCGTCATCAAGCCGCCCGGCGTGCCCGGCGTGACGGCCGCGAGCGGGCCGTACTCGGGCGGGTAGCGCAGCTTCTTCGACTTATAAAACTCTGCGGTCGCGCCCGTCGGGGCGACGCCGAGCGCGTTGACACCGACGACCTTGCCCGTCTTCGGGTTGTAGATGAGCGCCTGCGTCTCGCCGCCCCAAGAGAGCGTGTCCCACATCGTCGCGGTCGCGGCCAGCATCGCGCACGCGGCGTCCACGGCGTTCCCGCCCTTCTGGAAGACCATCGCCCCGGCCGTCGCCCCCAGCGGCTTCCCCGTAATCGCCATCCAGTGTCGCCCGTGCAGCGGCGGCTTCTGCGTGCGCTGCGCCGTGGTGCGCGCCGGCTGTAGCGCCAGCGCCGCTACGAGCGCCGACAGACACGTCGTGAACAGTCTCTTCCTCAGACCCATCACTCCCTCCGTTTTGAGCCCTTTAAGTTTGAGAACGCCTCTTCTGCGGATGCTGCTATTATGTCCCTTCCGCCATGAATTAAGAAACCCGCCATCGGGTTTGCCGTCGAAAGGAGTGAGCGCAATGAGGCGACTGAGGTTCGTGGGCATCACTTTCATGTTCATCCTCTGCGCCGTCGGGGCGGCGCAGGCGCAGGAGTACGACCCTTGCAAGGGCAACCCGTTGCCCCCCCTTCCGCCGCCCGACTCGCCCTACTACAGTGACATGAAGGAGTTGCCGCGCGGGAAGTGGGGTCTGGGTGACCAGTTCGAGAAGGCGCAGATGGACGACCCCGCCACCCCCGTCGTGATTCGCGGCCTCGGCAGCATCAGCGGCCAGAAGTCGCGCGCCGTGAAGTTCACTTGCGTGGATTTGGAGAACCGCACGACGCGTGTGGTGAAGTCCGTCCAGTTGAGGTGGTCGATAAAGAAGAACGCAGCCGCCCCCTCGGTTGTCGCAGTCCCAGTCGGGCCGGTGCTGGCGAAGGGGACGATGCCGGTCATCGAGGTTGAAATCCAACCCGGCACCCGGCGGAAGGCGGAGATACGCGGCGCGCACTACGCCGACTTCCTCAAACCCCTTGCGAACGTGCATGGCGAAATCTACGGCCAATACCTTCTTTATGTAGGCGTCGCGCGCGTCGAGTACGCAGACGGAACGATTGAAGACTTACCGTAAACCCTTCTTTCTTCCGAGCTGAGCGATCCTTTTAATTGACGGCGCGGCCGTACTGGACGGGCCAGGGCGCAGGGGCGCCCAGACGTTTCGCGGCGTGGAGCGGCCAGTACGGGTCGCGCAGCTCTGCGCGGGCGAGGAGGACCACGTCGGCCTTGCCCGAGGCGATGATCTCTTCGGCCTGCTCCGGCTCCGTGACGAGTCCGACCGCGCCGGTGGCGACGCCCGCCTCCCTGCGAATCCTCTCCGCGAATCCGACCTGATACCCGGGCGCGACGGGGATGAGCGCGCCGGGGACGAGCCCGCCGCTCGAACAGTCAACGAGGTCTACGCCGCGCTCCTTCAACCAGCGCGAGAGTTGAACCGACTGCTCTACGTCCCAGCCTCCTTTGACCCAGTCTGTCGCCGAGATGCGCGCGAAGAGCGGCAGTTCGTCGGGCCACACCCTGCGCACGGCTTCGGTCACCATCAAGGGAAAGCGCGCGCGGTTCTCAAGGCTCCCGCCGAACTCGTCCTCGCGACGGTTCGAGAGCGGCGAGAGGAACTCGTGGAGGAGGTAGCCGTGCGCCATGTGCAGCTCGACGACCTCGAAGCCCGCGTCCGAAGCGCGGCGCGCGGCGTCCGCGAACTGTAGGGCGACCGTCTCGATGTCGTCCCGCGTCATCTCCTTCGGCGCGGGCCAGTCGCCGAAGGGCACGGCGCTCGGCGCGAGCGTCCGCCATCCGCCCTGCTCCTCGCTCAAGGGCTTGCCGCCGCGCCAGGGCACGTCGGTCGAAGCCTTCCGCCCCGCGTGCGCGAGCTGGATAGCTGCGCGCGCGCCCTGCGACTTGATGAACGACGCGATGGGGGTGAAAGCGCGCGCGTGCTCTTCAGACCAGAGCCCGGTGTCGCCGGGCGAGATGCGCCCCTCGGGCGAGACGCCGGTCGCCTCGACGCAGACGAGCGCGGCGCCGCCGACCGCGCGGCTGCCCAGATGAACCATGTGCCAGTCGTTCGGCAGGCCGTCGCGGCTCGAATACTGGCACATCGGCGACACGAAGACGCGGTTGCGGAACTCAAGCCCCCGCAGGCTGAAAGAGGAGAACAGGCTGCTCATCATTTAACCCCTTGTTCGTCGAAATATCGTGGCCCCATTCTAACGCCCGCGCCCGCGCTCAACGAAACAGACCGAACCAACCGTAAGCGTTCAAGACTTCGCCCGCGAGGAACGAAAGGAGGTTGGCGCCGACGACGGCCGCGAAGTCGCGCCGAGTCACGCCCACACTTCCCCTCCCGCCGAACGCTAAATAGAAGAGCACGCACTCGGCGGCGGGCGCGAAGGTCTCTGCGACGGCGAGGTAGAGGGCGCGCGACGAGTCCGCGAAGAGCGTTGGGAGGACGAGCACGACCACGGGATAGGTGCAGGCCGTCAGCCACAGCCCCGCGAAGAGTCTGCGCTTCGGCTTGTGATGCTTTGAAAGGAAGAGAAAGAGGACGGGCGTCTCGACGGCCACCGTGAGGAGGTAGCCGAACAGTAAGAAGCGCCAGAGGTCTTCGGTGCCCATGACGTTCAGAAGGCAGTAGGCAGTTAAGAGTCGCGTCAGCGGCGTCTGAATTTAGCCCGGCCTTTCAAGGCCGGGTCAGCGTTGCATCAAACACGGCCGCGTCGCGTCAGCGACGCGGTGAGCCGGGGCAGTCCCTTCAGGCGTCGCTGACGCGACGCACACCTTTTACCGTTCGGCGGCCCCGGCCTTGAAAGGCCGGGCTAAACTCGACCGCCGCTGACGCGGCGCTGAACTGCCATCTGTCATCTGCCATCTGCCTACTTCTTCAGAGCGTCCGTAGGAGGAAGGGCACCTCGGCCAGCACGTGCGCCATCGCGACGGTGAAGTACAGGTCGCGCGTCGTCGCGTAGTCGGCCGCGAAGCAGAGCCACAGCAGCAGCACGGCCGCGCCGCCCGCCACGAGCAGCGCGCGAATCAGGCGCGGCCACCCGCGCTTATGTCTGACGAGCGGAACCTTCGCCGCGCGCCACGGCGCGACACCGACGCCCGCGGCCACGGGGACGCCGACGAGCCAGACGCCGTAGTGAAGCGTCTCAAGGAAGACGTGCGTCGAGACGAGCAGGTGCGTCGAGACGAAGTCGGGCACTACGCCGGCGCCCGCGTGCCGCACGACGCGCAGCGCGACCTCTCCGTCTTCGGCGAGCGGCGCCGAGTCCAGCAGCCGCCACCAGAGTACGGCCAGCGCGACGGGCAGCAACGCGAGGCACACGCGGTACGCACGGCTCCAACCGCGGCGCGTGAGCCGGAGCTGCCGGTCTAAAAAGAAGAGCGCGACGAGCGGATGTGCGTAGACGAGCGCCAGCGCGAACCCCTGCGGCGCGAGCCAGCTCACGCCCACCAGCGCGCACCCCACGGGCAGAGCCCACACCCAACCGCCGCCCCTCGACATCGCCCGCCCGCGCACCGCCGCGAGCCCCACCACCCACGCCACCGCCGCGCTGTTCCACAGGGCCGTCGCGGCGTACCAACTCCCCTCACCCCACACGCCCGAGTCCGCCCCGAGCGCGAGCGCCGCGTAAGCGCCCGTCAGTCCGACGACCCCCGCGGCCGCCAGCGCGAAGAAGCCGCGCGAGCGCCCCAGACGCGCGGGCAGTCGCGTGATGAAGAAGCGCAGCTCCGCCCAGTTGTGCGGCCCCGCGAAGGCGAAGACGGTCGCGACCGAAAGCCACAGCGGCGCTAGCCCCGCCAGCGCCGCCGCCGCCAACAGCACGCACACGCACGCGACGGCGAACGCCGCGGGCGAGGCGGTCGCCGGGTTCGCCCCGCCCCGCGTGACGGCCGCGCCTCTGCCCGCGCCGAGCGCGCCGATGTCGGCTGCGCTCTGCACTTACTCCTCCTCGTCGCCCCGGCCGGTGCGCGCCTTCGCGGGGATGAGCAGCTTGATCTCATACCCCTCATCGACGACCTCGACGCGAATCGAGCCGGCGAGCGGCGCGCCCGTCACAGCCTTGACGAGCGTGCCCGGGTCTTGCAATCGGAGCCCCGGCGGCGGCGCGGCGTTGGCATAAGCCGCGACCGCGGCGGCGGCGGCCGCGCACGCGCAGAGAACAAGTGCGGCCGCCGCGCGCCCCACGCGCAGGCCGCGGCGCGAGCGCGCGAGCAGCAGCCCCGTCAGCACGACCGCGAGCGAGATGAAGATGCCGCCGACGATTGTGCCCGCGGACTTGAAGGCGGCGGCCTGTCCGCCGCCGCCGCCGCCCTCGACGCCGGCCGCCAGGCGCAACTCCTGTAACCGCGAGCCCGGAATTTGCAACCGCGCCTCGCGCAAGCCCTCGACGCGCTCGATGGTCATGCGCGCGGTGGGCAGGTCTCTTCTGATTTCGTTGGGGTTATCGGCCGGCTTCTTCGGCAGCGCGATGTCTGCGAACGCAGGGGACGCGGCGGCCAGCAACAGTGCGAGCGCCGCAAGCTGTTTGAATAGTCTCATCGGACAGGCTCCTTCTTCTTAAACGGAGGCGTTCATCGAGTCGAACTCTGAACGAGGTGCGTACGAAATCTTGCGAGGCGGGATGGGAAGGATGAGCGTTGAAGCGAAGACGACGACCGCCGTGCTTTCAGTTCATCCTTCGTCGTTCCTGTCGTTGCCGTCGGTGATGGAGTTACCGAGCGAGGGCTGGCGCAGGCGGCGCAGGCGCGAGGTGATCTGGCTGCTGAGCCTCTCGTCGCCCTTGCGCACCGGCGGCGCGTCCGAGTCGAAGATGGCCTCAAACCAGGACTGCTCCTCCTGCGCCGCGGGCGCGGGCGGCGGCGCTTCCGGAACGGCGGGCCGGACGAACGGCTCGGGTTCGTGCGTCGCGGGCTTCTCCTCCGCGGCGCGCGCGCGTTCGAGCACCTCGCGCAGTTCCGTCTCGTAGAAGCTCTTCAGGCCCTCCAGCTCGTCCGCGAGGTTGAGCGCCGTCAGCACCGCGACCTTCGCCACGTCGTGGACGGCGAGGCCGTCGGCGACGGCGTGCATGCGCTCGTCCACGAGCCGCGCGAGGCGCTGGACGTGCGCGCCGTCGCCGCTCGCCGAACGCAGGCTGTAGGTCTGGTTGAAGATGTTGACCCTGACCGACCCGGCGTCTGTGCTCAAATCCCTTGCGCCCCCTCCCACGAACTCGGCGCCCGCGCGGAAGAACTCTCTGTCGGCGGGTCGCCGCATTATAAAGCAAGCGGCGGCGAAGCGCGCCCTTTCGGAACGATTCTCGGAGACTTTCACGGCCTCCCGACGCACCATTCCTGTTTTTCAGACGCGGCCACATATGTTAGTCTGTGCCGTCCACACGGGAGATTTGGCGACCTTGCGCGATCTCGTTTTTCCTACGCTCAATGTAACAATCAGGAGACGGGCCGACTGCAAGACCCACGCGAGCTGCGTGAGGTCGCGCGGCGCGTTACGGGGGCGCACCGGCCGGCGGCGCGCGAGGCGCGGGGAAGTAGGAGGCAAGACATGAACGGAAAAAAGGGCTGGGGCTCGACCGTCGCCGGCTGGTTCATCGAACGCGACGAGGTCGCGGGCGGCGAGCCGGGCGCCGAGATGAGCGCCGAAGAGGCCGAGGCGCTCATCAACGAGGCGGCGGGCGGCGGCGCGCCGTCGGCGTCGCCCGAGGCGTATGCGAACCCTTCCCCCACGCAGAACGTATTTCAGACCGCGCCCCCCCCGGCCGCGGGCGGGCAGGTCGATTTCGACGCCGTCTTCGACGCCGCCGGCGTGGACGCGGAGGAGCGCGGCCGCGTCGCACGCACCGTCGAGCTGCTGCGGAGTCTGCCGGCGGGCACGGACGCGGGCGTGAAGAAGCAGATCGTCGAAGCCTCTCTGAAGGCGTTCGGCGTGCCCATCGAGAAGATCATCGAGGCCGGCGTCGAAGAGATACAGGCGCTCGACGGCTACATCCGCAACGGCGCGGCGGACAACGAAAAGCTGATGCAGGAATCGGACGCGCGCATCAAGCAGTACGAAGAGGAGATCAGAACCATCCGCGCCATCATGCAGCAGAGCGTCGCGGAGTTGCAGAACGTCATCAAAGTCTGCAACGACAAGAAGCTTGAGGTGCAGCAGGTCTTAGAGTTCTTCGGGCAGGCGAAGGTCGCCGAGGTCGTCCGCGAGTCGCCCAAGCTCCACGACCCTTCCGCCACGCCCGACACGACGACGACGAGCTGAAGAAAGGAACACACGCATGTTCAAACGTCTGGCTAACCTCTGGCGGGGTTTCCTCTCGCTCTGGATTTCGGACATCGAGAAAGAGCACCCCGAAATCGCATACGAGAACGCGATCAACTCGATGGTCGAGAAGTACTCGAAGCTGAAGACGGCGACCGCCGCCATCATCCGCCGCCGCGAGGAACTCGACGACCGCTTCAAGCGCGCCTCGGCCGAGCTGGCGCAGACCGAGGCCGAACTCGACACCGCCGTCACGACCGAGCAGGACGATCTGGCCGTCATCCTCATCCAGAAGAAGAACCAGCTGGCGGCGGAAGTCGGCCGAACTCAAGACCGAGATGGAGACGGCGCGCTCGGACGCCGACTCGGCCAAGACCTCGCTCCTGAGCGTGCAGTCGGAGATCAGGAAGTTGCAGAGCGAGCGCGACTCGATGCTCGCCAAGATGCAGTCGGCGCAGGCGCGCATCAAGGTGCAGGAGCAGCTCGACGGCCTCTCGGTGGACGCCGAGGTCAAGGCGCTCGACAACGTGCGCCAGCACATCAAGACGACCATCGCCGAAGCCAACCTCGGCAAGGAACTCTCCGAGTCCTCGCTCGACTCGCGCCTCGCGGCGCTCCGCAACCAGACCGGCGACGTGCACCGCGCGCCAGCAGCTCGCCGAACTGAAGGCGAAGAAGGCCGCGCAGCAGAACGCTCAGGGAAACAAAACGATGTAAGGCAGATGCGGAATGATGAATGCATGAATGACGAATTAGAAGCAATCCGTCTTCAATTCATCATTCCGCATTCACTGCATTCATGCACTTCCTTTTGAGGTGACTATGAAACTGACTCCGTTCGCAAAGGCTTTCATCGCGGTGGTGGTGTTGGGCGTCATCGGCTTCGCGACGTGGCACTACAAAGGCGACGCGATCAAGCAGTGGGCCGGGGGCGACAGGCCGGCGGAACGGCGGCGACTCGAAGGGCGACTTCGACAACCTGAAGGGCGGCCCCGCCGACCCCGGGCGCGGCGTCGGCTCGACCGGCGTGAGCGCGACGACCGTCGGCACGGGCAAGCTCGACCGCCCGCTCGTCGTCGGCATCAACACCTGGGCCGGCCACGCGCCGGGCATCGTCTTCAACGGCGGCATGGAGCCGAACGCGGCCTCGAACTTACAAGAAGAAGTTCGGCCTCGACGTGAAGTTCGTGCTGCTCGAAGACCCGGCGGCCAAGCTCGCCGCCTTCCGCAGCGGGCAGGTGGACATCATGTGGGACACGGTGGACAACTGGGCGCGCGAGGCTTCGATCCTCGCCGAGCAGAACCAGCAGGCCAAGTCCATCATCATGCAGGACTGGTCGCGCGGCGGCGACGGCATCGCCTCGCTCGCCTCCATCAAGTCGGTCGAAGACCTCAAGGGCCAAAGATCGCCTGCACGCAGTTCACGCCGTCGCACTTCCTGCTGCTCTACCTGCTCTCGCAGTCGGGGCTGACGCCGGACGAGCGCGCCGCCGTCGAGAAGAACATCGTCTTCACGACCGACGCGCCCGCGGCCGCCGCCGCCTTCAAGGCCAAGCAGGTGGACGCCGCCGTGACGTGGGAGCCCGACCTCTCCGGCGCGGTCGAGGCGCGCGGCGCGGAGGCGCACGTGCTCGTCTCGACGCAGGCCGCGACCAACATCATCGCCGACACGCTCGTCGCGCGGCAGGACTTGATCGACAAAGCGCCCGAGACCGTCCGCGACTTCGTCCACGGCTGGCTCGACGGCATCGAGATGATTAAGAACGACCCGAACGGCTCTTACGAGATCGTCGCGCAAGGCGCTCAAGCTCGACACCGACACCGTCTCCGGCATGCTCTCGGGCCTGAAGCTCACGCCCTACGCCGACAACGCGCAGTTCTACGGCCTGACCGGCGGCAAGGCGCACTACGAGACGCTCTTCGACACGGCGTTCGTCATCTGGCGCAAGAAGGGTCTGGTCACAAGAGCGTGGACGCGAAGGACTGGGCCGACGCGCGCTTCCTGCAAGCGCTCGCGTCGAACTACCCGGGCCAGAAGGTCGAGGAGGCGCAGGTCGTGGCGAAGGCGCCTTCGGAGAAGGACATCCCGATCCTCCAGCAGCAGATTCAGATTCAGTTCACGCCCGGCTCCGACGAGATCATGCCCGGCTCGTACCTGCTGCTCGACAAGCTCGGCGAGACGATGACCTCGTTCGGCAACACCGTCCTGCGCGTCGAGGGCAACACCGACAACACGGGCTCGCCGACGGGCAACATGACGCTCTCGGAGCGGCGCGCCGTCGCGGTCAAGAACTACATCGTCAAGAACTTCCCCAACATCCCCCCGACCCGCTTCCAGACCATCGGCCGCGGCCAGCCAACCCGGTCGCCGAGAACACGACCGAGGCCGGGCGGCAGCAGAACCGCCGCACCGACATCAAGGTCATTCTGGCGACGCAGTGAAGCACAGAGTAGTCAGTGACGAGTGATGAGTGATGAGCAAGAGGCCGTTGCCTTCTCTGACTCACTTATCACTGATCAATCACTCACTTACTCAGTTATGGCTAAAGGCAAAAGCAACCTCTTCTCGATCCGCGCGCCGCTGCCGAAGCGGACGGCCTTCCTGCTCGGCTTCGTCGCGCCGGCGCTCGTGCTGGGCGCGTGGTGCCTGCTGACTTACGGGCGTCTGGTAGACCCGGACTTTCTGCCGACGCCGACCGAAGTCATTCGCGGGACGCTGCAACTGTTCCTCCACTACGACCTGACGACGGCGATCCTGGTGTCGACGCGCCGCATCGCGCTCGCGTTCCTGCTCGCGTCCGCGCTCGCGCTGCCGCTGGGCGTGCTGATGGGCGCGTTCGACCCCATCAACCGCTTCTTCGAGCCGATCATGGCCCCGCTGCGCTACATGCCGATCTCGGCGTTCATCCCGCTGCTGATCCTGTGGTTCGGCATCTACGAGAAGCAGAAGATCGCGTTCCTCTTCCTCGGCGTCTTCGTCTATCTGCTGCCGGTCGTCGTCTCCGCGATCCGCGCTCGTGCCGGAGGAGTTGGTGCAGACGGCGCTGACGCTGGGCGCGTCGAGGTTTCAGGTCATCCGGACGGTGCTGCTCCCGGCGGCGCTGCCGGAGATCTTCGACAGCTTCCGCGTGATGAACGCCATCGCGTGGACTTACGTCATCCTCGCCGAGGCGGTCAACCCGGAGCACGGCCTCGGCTACATGGTCGAGCTGGCGCGGACGCACCAGAAGGCTTCGTGGTCGTTCGCGGGGCTGCTCGTCATCGGCGGCATCGGCCTCCTGACCGACTTCCTGATTCGCGCGCTCTCGGAGCTGCTCTTCCGCTGGCGCGAAGACTAGCTGACGACTTCGGACATGGCCGACCCAGACACCCCACAACCTCTGCCGCAGGCGGGCGAGCCCGGCACCTTCGCCGTCACCGCCGCCGAGCCAGAGCGCACGCCGCACGTCACCTACCACCCCGACCAGTCGGGCGCGCCGCCCAAGCTGCGCGTCCACGACCTGAGCGTCACCTACATCGACCGGCGCGGCAACCGCACCGAGGCCGTCCGCGACGTCTCCTTCGACGTGTACGACAAGCCCGACTCCGGCGAGATCGTCGTCTTCCTCGGCCCGTCGGGCTGCGGCAAGTCAACCATCCTCAAGGCCGTCGCCGGGCTCCTGCCGCCGACGAAGGGCGAAATCCTCGTTGACGGCAAACCCGTCACGGACGTCGGGCGCGACCGCGGCATGGTCTTTCAGGCTTACACGTCGTTCGGCTGGCTGACCGTGCGGGAGAACGTCGAGTACGGGCTCAAGCTGCAAGGCGTGGACGAAGGGCAAGCGGCGCGAGATTTCGGACAGGATTCTACAGGAGGTGGGGCTGGCGGAGTTCGCCGAGCGCTATCCGAAAGACCTCTCGGGCGGCATGAAGCAGCGCGTGGCGATTGCGCGCACGCTGGTCAACAACCCGCGGGTCGTCCTGATGGACGAGCCCTTCGGCGCGCTCGACCCGCAGACGCGCTGGGGGATGCAGAGCCTTCTGCTCGACGTGTCGCGCGCCGAGAACAACACCATCCTCTTCGTCACGCACGACGTGTCCGAGGCGGTCTACCTGGCCGACACCATCTACGTCCTCTCGCCAGCGCCCGGCGCAGATACTCCATCAGGTGGACACGCCCCCCTTCCCCGTCCACGACATCGCGCTCAAGTCCGCGCCCGAGTTCCGCGCCGTCGAGAAAAAGCTGCTCGACCTGATATACGCGCCGAAGTAGTGTTACATTAAAGCCGCCATGGGAACGACCGGGAAGCAGCAGGCGACGCCGCCGCGGGCCGCCACGCCGCCGCAGCAACAGCGGCGCGCGCCGGTCAACGCCACGCCCCTGCGCGACGACACGTTCGCGGCGAGCCATGCCTATCTCGAGCATCGCGGCGCCCGTACGTCAAAGCCGCCTTCGCCAACCCTTACAACCTTTCGCTCTTCTTCGGCGGGCCTGGCCGCCGCGGGCATCACCGCCAGCCCGTTCCTCGCCGTCATGGTCGTCTGCCTCGAACTCTTGTGGATGGTCTTCGCGCCCGGCTCGAAGCTCTTGCAGAAGACGCTCTGGGACCCGCAGTTCGACCGGGAGGAGCGCGAGCAGGAGCAGGCCGCGCTCGCGGCGCGCGTCGCAGGCGCTCGCCGAGCACGACCGCGAGCGCGTCGAGAACTCATCGCCCGGCAGCAGGAGATCAATCAGTTGGCCGCGCAGAACCCTTCGTTCACGGGCGAGCTGCTGCGCACGAGCTGGGCAAGACCGACCGCCTCGTCGAAGCCTTCATCGACATGGCCGTGACGTGCGCGCGCTACGAGCAGTACCTCGAATCCGTAGACCTCTCGGACATGGAGCGCGACCGCCAGCGCTGGGAGCGCGTCGTGCAGAGGGGCGAGAAGGGCGGCGGCGAGGCGAACATCGCGCGCAAGAATCTGGCCGTCATCCTGAAGCGGCTCGACAAGATGAAGGAGATTCAACAATACCTGACGGTCGCGCGCGGCCAGCTCGACCTCATCGAGAACTCCTTCCAGCTCATCGCCGACCAGATCGTCACGATGCAGTCGCCGCAGGAGCTGACCGGCCAGCTCGACGAACTGCTCGACGGGGTCGAGTCGATCAAACAGACGGCGGCGGACACGGAGCGGCTGCTCAATCCGCTCGGCACGAGAGAGTTGCAGATATGAGTGAAGCGCGACAGTTGCCTCCCTGGGCCGAAGATTTGCGCCGACGCTACCTGCGCGGCGAGGCGTCGATGTTCGTCCTCCACGGCAACGTCTACGACGTCGTGCTGCACGGGCGGCGCATGCTCGCGCTGACGGAGTTCCTGACCGACGTGATGCTCAGGGAGTCGAAGGAGACGATCGCCGTCTACAACGTCGCGACGGGCGTGCGCTTCGCCAAGCGCGAGGCGGGCGTCGCGGCGGGGCTCGAAGACCTTCTGCTCGCCACGGAGAAGGCCCGCGTCTTCGCGGCGCTCGAACGTCTCCTCGTCGGCGGGACGAAGGCGGCCGTGGTCGTCGAGTACGCGGAGGCCGTCGCGCCCGCGGGCGACCCTTCGTTTCAGGGCGACGCCGACCGCGCGGCCATCGTCACGCTGCACCGCTGGTCGGCGCTCCCCGAGATCGAGCGCGGCGACAACGTCGTGCTGCTCATCGCGGAGAATCTGACCGACCTCGCGCCGAAGCTCGTCTCGAACCCGAAGGTCGCCGTCGTCGAGGTGCCGATGCCGGAGCGCGACGACGCGCAGGGCCGCGGCCATGCTCGCCGACCCGCGCCTCACGGAGCGCGACGGCGAGCGCTACGCGGAGATCACCGCCGGGCTGAAGGCCATCCAGATCGCCTCGATCCTGACGCCGCCGCCGCCGGACG
This sequence comes from uncultured Acidobacteriota bacterium, assembly GCA_963726735.1. Lineage (GTDB taxonomy): Bacteria > Acidobacteriota > Blastocatellia > Pyrinomonadales > Pyrinomonadaceae > QHXN01. The sequence continues at coordinate 1,406,891 of CAVSDM010000007.1, read as the reverse complement.
AGGAGGACGCGGCGGAGCGCGAGTCGTTCATCGCCGGGCTGCTCGGCGGCGGCGCGGACGCTGCAGGCAGCGCGCGCACAAGCTCGCCGCGCTCACCGCCGACATGAACCGCGACGAGATCAAAAAACTGCTCGCGCCCGACGCCGCGCAACCCGCGCCGGACGCGAGCCTGCCGAGCCCCGCCGAGCGCGCGCGCAAGGAGACCGACCGCCTCATCGCGCGGCGCAAGCGCGAGATTCATCGAGCGCGAGTGCTTCGGCCTCGTCGAGTTCGTCGAGCCCGCGCACGGCTTCGAGGTCGTCGGCGGGATGGAGGAGGTCAAGAAGGACCTGCTCGTCATCGCCGAGAGCATCCGCGAGGGGCAGACTTCCCGCGTGCCGATGGGCATCCTCTTCACGGGGCCGATGGGGACGGGCAAGACGTTCGTCGCCGAGGCGTTCGCCAAAGAGTGCGGGCTGACGACGATCAAGCTCAAGAACTTCCGCTCGAAGTGGGTCGGCGCGACCGAGGGGAACCTCGAAAAAATCCTGAACGTCATCAAGGCCATCGGCCAGGTCGTCGTCATCATCGACGAGGGCGACCGCGCGTTCGGCAACACCGACGGCGAGGGCGACGGCGGCACCTCCTCGCGCGTCATCGCGCGCATCAAGGAGTTCATGTCCGACACGTCGAACCGCGGGCGCATCCTCTTCCTCGTGATGACGAACCGCCCCGACAAGCTCGACGTAGACCTCAAGCGCGCGGGCCGGCTCGACCGCAAGATTCCCTTCCTCTACGTGCAGACGCCCGAAGAGGTCGAGCGGGTCGCGAGTGCGCTGCTCCGCAAGAACAGGATCAACACGCAGGTCGATTTCGCCGACATCCGCGACGGCTTCTCGACGAAGCTCGTCGGCTACAGCAACGCCGACATCGAGGCCGTCATCCTCATGGCGAACGACGACGCGGCGCGCGAGGGCGGCACGTCCGCCGCCGTCACCGCCGACCACTTCCTGCGCGCCGCGACCGACTACTTCCCCAGCCGCGACGCCGAGCTGCTCGAATACATGGAGCTGCTCGCCGTCTTCGAGGCGTCGAGCCGCCGCCTCCTGCCGGCCAAGTACGCCTCCATGACGCCCGAAGAGCTGGACACGCGCCTGCGCCTTCTGCGCACCATCGTCGGCGGGCGACGCTGACTCGCCTTCGGCGTCTTAGAGCTTCCTGACGAAACACCTGCCCGGCAGTTGTCTGATTGCCTCACGCAGCTCAAGCCCGAGCAGCAGGCCCGCCAGCTCATGCACGGGCAGGCCGCTCCGCTCCGCCAGCGCGTCGATGTGCGCGGGCTCGTCGGTTGAGAGGAGCGCCCAGACGCTTTGCTCCGCTTCCGTCAGGTCCGCCGGGGCCGACGCCGCCGCGGCGGGCGACCTCTTCCCCTCCCCCTTCAGCTCCGGCGGCAGGATGCGCGCGGCGATGTCGGGCGGGAACTCCGCCACCACGTCCTGCCACGTCTGGATCAGTTTGGCCCCCGAGCCCTTGATGAGATAGTTCGTCCCGAACGAGTTGCCCGAGGTGATGTTCCCGGGCACGGCGTAAACTTCGCGCCCCTGTTCGAGCGCGAGGCGCGCGGTGATGAGCGAGCCGGAGTTTTCGGAAGCCTCGACGACGATAATCCCGTAGCTCAACCCGCTGATGATGCGGTTGCGGTAAGGGAAATTATCCGCCACGGGCGGCGTCCCCAGCGGGAACTGCGTGACGAGCGCGCCGCCCTTCTCAAGAATCTCTTCGGCCAACCGGCGATGGTCGCGCGGGTAGACCTCGTCAATCCCCGTCCCGAGCACGGCGGCCGTGCGCCCGCCGGCTTCGAGCGCGCCGCGGTGCGCCGCCGCGTCCACGCCGCGCGCGAGCCCGGAGACGATGGTCACGCCGCGCGCGGCCAGTTCGCGCGCGAGCGACGCCGACACGTTCTGCCCGTAGGTCGAGCAGCGGCGCGAGCCGACCACGCCGACGCACGGCGCCTCAAGACACGCGCGCCACTCACCGCGCACGTAGAGCGTGACGGGCGGGTCCGGAATCTCGCGCAGAAGCTGTGGGTACGCGCCGTCGTCTAAGGCCAGCACCTCCGCGCCGTCGAGCGCGCGCACGCGCTCAAGCTCGACGGCCGCCGCCCCCATCCGGTCGCGCAGCGCGATGGACTCGACCGCCTCCGGCCTCAGGCGCAAACGCTCAAGCTCAGACCTCAGCGCCCCGAAGACGCCCTCGGCCGACCCGAACCTCTCCAACAGACGCGCGGCCGCGCGCGGCCCCACGCCCGGCGTCATGTTCAGCGCGATCCACTCTTTCATAAGAACCTGTCGGCATTCGGCGCTCGGCCTTCACCCTTGTCTTCTGACAAAAGCCCGGCCGAGGGCGAACGAACGGATTGAGTTGGGCGGGAAGCTGAAAGCTGTCGGCCGGACGCCGACAGCTTTTTTGGCGGAGGCGTGTGGGAATCGAACCCACCCGCGCATGCTCTCACAGGCGCGCTGACGGTTTTGAAGACCGCGCCGCTCACCAGAACGGATGCGCCTCCGCGTGTCTGGCGGGACGCTGCCAACCTAAGCGGCGCGCGCCGCAACTGTCAAGCGCTTACGACGCCGCGCGCGTGCGCTTGACTCGCGCGCGGGGCGCGGCCATGATTGTGCGCGTCAACTCGACCGCACTTAAAATTCCTACAACACGGAGTCTGTAAAGCTTATGGCAGAAGCGGAAGCTCAGGCCGCGGCGGGAGCGCAAGGCAGCGAGGCGCGCGCGCTGGTGCGCTACGAGGCGGCCGAAGGGCTCGCCGTCCTCACGCTCGACGACCCGCCCGCGAACACTTACACGTACGAGATGATGCGGCAGCTCGACGCGGCCGTCCTGCGCGCGCGGATGGACGACGGCGTCCACGTCATCGTCATCACGGGCGCGGGCGAGAAGTTCTTCTGCGCGGGCGCCAACATCTCGATGCTGACGGAGATGACGCCCACCTTCAAATACTACTTCTGCCTCCACGCCAACGAGACGTTGAGCCGTCTGGAGCAGACGCCGAAGCTCGTCGTCGCGGCCATCAACGGCCACTGCGTCGGCGGCGGGCTGGAGGTCGCGCTCGCCGCCGACATCCGCGTCGCGCGCAAGGGCGCGGGCAAGATGGGGCTGCCCGAGGTCGAGCCTCGGCGTCCTGCCCGGCACGGGCGGGACGCAGCGCCTCGCGCGCCTCGTCGGCAAGTCGAGCGCGATTGAGCTGATGGCCGACGGGCGAGCTCTTCGACTTCGAGCGCGGCGCGGAACTCGGCCTCGTCAACCAGCGTCTTCGAGGCCGACTCGGCCGCGTCGTTCACGGAGCAGGTCGCTGGCCTACGCGCGCCGCTTCACCGCGCCCGGCCGCGCCGCGCTCGCCGTCGGCCGCATCAAGCGCAGCGTCCAGTCCGGCGCCGAAATCCCCTTCGAGTACGGCCTCGCCTTAGAGCGCGAACTCCAACAACAGCTCTTCCAATCCGAAGACGCCCGCGAGGGCCTGAGCGCCTACGTCGAGAAGCGCAAACCTGTTTTTAAAGGTAAATAGTTCAAGTTTGGTAACTGGTGAATTAGATAGGACCATTTACTATTCACCATTTACCATTCAAACCAGACGCTATGTACGAACACATCAAGGTCGAATTCGACGGCGGGGTCGTGACGATCACGCTGAACCGGCCGGAGAAGCTGAACGCGTTCGCGGGGCACATGCGGCGCGATCTGGCCGAGGCGTTGGAGCGCGCGGGGAGCGACCCGGAGGTGCGCGTCGTCGTCCTGACGGGGGCGGGGCGCGCCTTCTCGACGGGCGCCGACGTGGCGCGCATGAGCGAGCTGATGGAGCGCGGCGAGGTCGAGGAGTTCCGGCGGCTGCTCGGCGCGGGGCGGCGCGTGCTGACCGCGATGCGGCAGATGTTGAAGCCGGTCGTCGCGGCCGTCAACGGCCCGGCGTACGGCGCGGGCTTCAACCTCGTGCTCGCGTCCGACATCCGACTCGCGGCCGAGTCGGCGACCTTCAGCCAGTCGTTCGTCAAGGTCGGCCTGCACCCGGACTGGGGCGGCTCGTTCTTCCTGCCGCGGGCGGTGCCGCCGAACGTCGCGTGCGAGATGTTCTTCCTCGGCGACGCGATCGACGCGCGGCGCGCGCTCGAACTGGGTCTGGTCAACCGCGTCGTGCCGGACGCGGAGCTGTTGGCGGAGACGCGGCGGCTGGCCGAGCGCCTGCGCGCCGCGCCGCCCGCGGCGCTCGGCGCGGCCAAGCGCGCCGTCTACATGAGCGAGGAGGAGAGTCTGGAGCGGATGCTTCAGTACGAGACCGAGGCGCAGCTCCAGTGCTTCCAGTCGCGCGAGGCGCGCGAGCGCGTGCGCGCCTTCCTCGAACGCCGCCCGCCGCGGGCCGAGAAGAACGCTTCCTGAATCAGTTGGCGAATGGTGGTTACCCGCGGAGACATGGAAGACACGAAGGGGGCGCGGAGTGAGCGGAATTTGAAATTTCAGATTTGAAATTTCAAATTGATATACTCTGGACTCACCTATGAGACTCGCGGACAGGACGGCCTTCATCACGGGCGGCGGGCGCGGCATCGGCCGCGCGGTGGCGCTCGCCTTCGCGCGCGAGGGCGCGCGCGTCTTCGTCGTCGCGCGCACCGAGGCCGAGGTCGAGCGCGTCGCGGCGGAGGTTCAACGCCGAATTCGGTCAGCGCGGCCGCACACGCCGCCTGCGACGTGGCCGACCCGCGCTCGGTCGAAGAGGCGTTCGCGAAGGCGCGCGAGTTCTTCGGCGCCGGCATCGACGTGTTCGTCAACAACGCCGGCGTCGCCGACAGCTCGAAGTTCGCGGAGACCTCCGACGAGTTCTGGCGGCGCCACCTCGACATCAACCTGACGGGGACTTTCTACTGCATGCGCGCGGCGCTGCCCGCGATGGTCGAGAAGCGGCTGGGGGCGCGTCATCAACGTCGCGTCGGTCGCGGGCAAGACGGGCGCGCCCTACGTCGCGGCCTACGCGGCGTCGAAGCACGGCGTGCTGGGCCTGACGCGCTCGGTCGCGCTGGAGGTCGCGCGGACGGGCGTGACGGTCAACGCCATCTGCCCCGGCTACGTGGACACCGACATGACGACGCGCGCCGTCGAGAACATCCAGGCGAAGACGGGCCGCTCGGCCGCCGACGCGCTCGAAGCCATCAAGCGCATGAGCCCGCAGCAGCGCCTCGTCACCCCGGAGGAGGTCGCCGCCCTCGCCCTCCTCCTCGCCTCCGACGACGGCCGCGGCATCACGGGGCAGGCCATCAACGTCGACGGCGGACGTTTTTTGAAGCAGATTCAGTCTTCCTGAACTAATGGGCCGATGCATCTGAATGAAACCCATCAACCCTAAATCGCTCGGCCGGCCGCGCGGGTACTCGAACGGGCAGTTGACGAGGGAGGGGCGCGCGGCTGCTCTTCGTCGCGGGCCAGATCGGCTGGGACGAGGAGCAGCGGCTCGTGAGCGACGACTTCGTCGAGCAGTTCGACCGCGCGCTGCGCAACGTGCTGGCGGTCGTGCTTGAGGCGGGCGGCGCGCCGGGCGGCGTCGCGCGCCTCGTCGTCTACGTGACCGACAAGCGCGAGTACGCCGCGCGCACCGCCGAGATCGGCGAGCGCTGGCGCGCGCTGATGGGCCGCCACTACCCCGCGATGGCGCTCGTCGAAGTCAAAGGTCTCCTCGAAGACGGCGCCAAGGTCGAGATCGAAGGCATCGCCGTTCTTTAGTGACGAGTGATAAGTGATGAGCGATAAGGGATGAGAAAGAGAAGAGGGGACCTGTCTCCCTCTCAACACTCATCACTTATCACTCATCCCTCAAACCATATGCTTCAACCGAAATCATTTCTCTACGAAGTGCGCGAGGGCGTGGCGTGGGTGCGCCTGAACCGGCCGGAGCGTCTGAACGCGCTGACGTTCGAGGTCTACCGCGAGTTGACCGACGCGTTCGCGGCGCTCGAACACGAGCGGGAGGTGCGCGCGGTCGTCGTGACGGGCGAGGGGCGCGCGTTCTGCTCGGGCGGCGACGTGCGCGACATCATCGGCGCGTTGCAGGGGCGCGACGCCGAGGGGCTGTTGGAGTTCACGCGCCTGACCTGCGAGCTGGTGCGTAACATCCGGCGCCTGCGCAAGCCCGTCATCGCCTCCCTGAACGGCACGACCGCCGGCGCGGGCGCGTGCATCGCGCTCGCCGCAGACCTGCGCGTCGCCTCGACCGAGGCGCGCATCGCGTTCCTCTTCGTGAAGGTGGGCTTGTCGGGCGCGGACATGGGCGCGGCGCACCTGCTGCCGCGGCTCGTCGGCCTCTCGAAGGCGACGGAGCTGCTCTACACCGGCGACTTCATCACGGCCGAAGAGGCGCTCGCCTGCGGCCTCTACAACAGGGTCGTGCGGCCGGAACAGCTCGAAGCCGAGACGCGCACGCTTAGCCGAGCGCCTCGCGCGCGGGCCTTCGTTCGCGCTCGCGGTGACGAAGGAGATGCTCAACCGCGAGATGGACATCTCGTTCGACACGGCGCTCGAACTGGAGGCGCAGGCGCAGGCCGTCTGCATGCAGCACCCCGACTATGCGGAAGCCTTCCGCGCCTTCAACGAGAAGCGCGAGCCCCGCTTCGGCGGCGCGCACGAAGACGAAGGATGAGCCGCCGGAGGTTCTCAGCCGCGTTGTTGGGCCTCGCGCTGGCCGGGGCGTCCGCGCTCTCGCCGTGCTTCGCACGACGCGGCGCGGCGCAGGAGGCGCGGCCCGCGCCGACGCCCGAGCCTGCAAAAGTCTTTCAGGAGGCGCGGCCCGTCAACACCAACGCGACCCCCGACCCCGAAGCCTTCGAGTTCGAGCTGCGAGGCTTCGACTACCACGTCAGGCATAACGGCAACGGCCGCCGGACGAAGGGCAAGAAGACGCGCGGCTTCAACCTGCGCCTCGACCGCGGCGAGTCGGTCAGCAAACTCTTCTACTCCGAGTTCGAGGGCGACCTGCTGCTCATCCTCCACACCACCGTCGCGGAGCGTCGGCCTGGGCTTCGTCACGAGGCTTGAGCAGCCGTCGATGCGCGGCCTCTGGCGCCAGCGCATCCCCGCTCCGGACGTTGGCGAACCCCTGCGCGACGGGCATGACCTCTACGTGAGCGGGCATGGGCTTCGTCGGCAAGCTCGACCTCCGCACGGGCGAGTACGCCTGGCAGCACGACGACCTCGAAGTCGAGCACGGCGCCGAGCCGAAGCCCCTCCACACCTTCGACCCGCCCGCACTCGACGGCGACGCGGTTCTGTTCCGCGAGCGGCCGGTTTACAATCCGCGCAGGACGCTCGTCATCAATAAGAAGACCGGCAAGATTCTCCGCGTCGAGTGAGGGACGCCGAACGGGATGCAGCGAGACGGACTCATCGACGAGACGCCCTTCTTCGACGACGGGCACGCGCGCCTCGCCGCGAGCGTCGCGAACTTCGCCGCGCGCGAGGTCGAGCCCTTCGCGCGCGAGGAGGAGGGGCCGAACGCCGACGCGCACTTTCCGCGCGCTCGCTCGCGCTGCTCGCGCAGGCGGACCTGCTGAGCTACTCGGTGGCGCGCGGCGACGGCACGCCGCTCGACGCGCGCGCGCTCTGCGTCGTGCGCGAGGCGCTCGCCTACCACTCGCCGCTCGCCGACCTCGCCTTCGTCATGCAGGGCCTCGGCACCTACGCCGTCTCGCTGGCCGCGCCCGAGCACGTCCGCGACTTCTGGCTCGGGCGCGCGCGCGAAGGCCGTGCCATCGCCGCCTTCGCCCTCACCGAGCCCGAGGCCGGCTCCGACGTGTCATCCGTCCGGACCGAGGCGCGGCGCGACGGCGACTCTTACGTCATCGACGGGGCGCAAGTGCTTCATCTCGAACGCGGGGCTCGCCGACTTCTACACGGTCTTCGCGCGGACGGGCACGCGCGCCGACGGCCGCGCCGAACTCTCCGCCTTCATCGTCGGCGCGCGCATGCCCGGCTTCCGCGTCACGGCGCGCACCGAGCTGGTCGCGGCGCACCCCATCGGCGAGCTTGAGTTCGACGGCGTGCGCGTGCCGGCCGAAGACCGCGTCGGCGCCGAGGGGCAGGGCTTCCGCGTTAGCGATGCAGACGATGGACATGTTCCGCGCCAGCGTCGGCGCGGCCGCCTGCGGCATGGCGCGGCGCGCGCTCGACGAGGCGGTCGCCTACGCGAAGGGCCGCCGCCAGTTCGGCGTCACGCTCGCCATGCACCAGTTGATTCAGGAGAAGCTGGCCGTCATGCAGACCGAGTTGGACGCCGCGCGCCTGCTCGTCTACCGCGCCGCGCACCTCAGGGACTCGGGCGCCGCCCCACACCTCCTGACGCGCGCCGCCAGCGAAGCGAAGTTCTACGCGACCGAGGCGGCCCAGCGCATCGTGGACGAATCCGTCCAGATACACGGCGGCTACGGCCTCGTCCGCGGCAACACGGTCGAGCGCCTCTACCGCGACGTACGCGCGCTGCGCATCTACGAAGGCACCAGCGAGATTCAGAAACTCATCATCGCGAGGGAGATGTTAAAGGACTAGATAGTAGTCAGTAGTCAGTAGGCTCCGCTTTGAGGAAGTTGAGAATGACGACCGGACTGTCCGACTGACGAAGGTTTTTCTACTGGCTACTGACTACTGGCTACTGCTCTTATGCGTATCAACGTCATCGGCGGCGGGCCGGCGGGGCTGTACCTGGCGCTGCTGTTGAAGCGGCACGGGGTGGCGCGCGAGGTCACGGTGTACGAGCGGAACCCGCCGGGGGCGACGTTCGGTTGGGGCGTCGTCTTCTCGGGGCGGACGCTCAGGAACCTGCGCGAGGCCGACGAGGTCTCGCACCGGCGCATCACGGAGAGCTTCGAGACGTGGGAGAACGTGGATGTCGTCCTGCGCGAGACGAAGGTCAGCGTCCGCGGCAACGACTTCTCGGGCGTGGCGCGCATTAAACTCCTCAACATCCTGCAAGAGCGGTGCGCGGAGCTGGGTGTGGACTTGCGCTTCAACGAGACGGTCGAAGACGTGGGCGCGCTGGCCGAGGGGTGCGACCTGCTCGTCGGCGCGGACGGCGTCGGGAGCCTCGTGCGCGAGCGCTACGCCGCCGAGTTCCGCCCGACGCTCGCCGAAGGGCGCAACAAGTACATCTGGTACGGCACGCGCCGGCTCTTCCACGGGCTGACGCTCACCTTCCGCGAGACGGAGGCGGGCGTCTTCGCCGCGCACTCTTACAAGTTCAGCAAGGAGCTGAGCACCTTCATCGTCGAGTGCGACGAGGAGACGTGGCGGCGCGCGGGGCTTGAACGGATGACGGACGCGGAGTCGCGCGCCTACCTCGAAGGCGTCTTCGCGCGCGACCTCGAAGGCGAGGAGCTGCTGTCGAACAACTCGCGCTGGATAAACTTCCTCTTAGTGAAGAACGCGCGCTGGAGCTGTCGCAACGTCGTCCTGCTCGGCGACGCCCTGCACACGGCCCACTTCTCCATCGGCTCGGGGACGAAGCTCGCCATCGAGGACTCCATCGCGCTGTTCCGACAGCTCGCCGCGGGGGCGGGCGTGCCCGCGGCGCTCGAAGCGTTCGAGCGCGAGCGGCAGCCGGTCGTCGAAGAGTACCAGCGCGCCGCCGACGAGAGCCGCGTCTGGTTCGAGCGCGCGCGCGAGTACGTCCGCCTGGAGCCTTTGCCCTTCGCCTACAGCCTGATGACGCGCAGCACGCGCGTAGACCGCGAGAGCCTGCGGCGCCGCGACCCGGACTTCGTCGCCGCCTGCGAGGAGGCGGCCGCGCGCGCCGTATAAGATTCGCCGTGACGAGAACTGCCCAAGCGCTCCGCGCGCTCCTCTGCTTCGCGCTGCTCATTGGCGCCGGGTTGCCGCGCGCCGCCGCGCGCCAGCGGCCGTACACGCGTGACGAGTCCGTGCCGCGCGGCACGCTCGCAGACGTGCGGGGCCTGAGACGAATGGCGCTGCTGGTGTCGCGCGCGCTGGTGGTGGACGCGCGCGACCCGGCGCGGGTCGCTTTGGAGGACTACCGGCGCGCGCTCGACGGCCGCGCGCCGCGGCAGCACGACGCGGCCGCGCGCCGCGTGGCCGAAAAGATCAACAAGTACATACGCAAGTACAGGAGTTCGACCGCCGTCGAGGAGATTGCGGACGCCGACCTCGTCCTCGTCTTCAAGGTGACGGGGCAGCGCCGCTCGGCCATCCCCGACGACCCGTTCCTCTGGGGCAAGCTCTTCGTCATCGCCCTCGGCGCCGACCGCACCCCGCGCGTCGTCTGGGAGTCCGAAGGCGACGTAATGAACCCCGAAGACGCCACCGGCGATTTCATCAAAGCCTTCAGGAACGCCCGCGGGGAGAAATGATGAATGCGGAATGGTGAATTGAGAACGGTTCTTAATTCATCATTCATCATTTCCTATCTCGGTGGCAGGAGGCGGCGGCGGCCGTCGCTGCTGAGCGGGACGCCGGGCTCCGAAAGTCCCTCACGATCCCAGAGCTTACACGTAACCTGCTTGTGCGTCTGGTCGAGCGCCTCGCAGTAGTTGGTGTAGGTGCAGCGGCGCACCTCCGCGCCGCGACCCGCGAGCGTCTTCAAGAACCAGTCGGGGTCGGCGAGAGACTGGCGGGCGGCGCCGACGATGTCCGCGTCGCCGCGCCGCAGCAATCTCCTCGGCCAGCTCGAACGTGCCGACGCCGCCCGCGGCCACGACCGGAGTCCGGAAGCCGGCGCTCGTTCACCGCGCGCTTCACCTCCCTTGAGAGAGACAGGTTGCGCCCGAACGGGCCGGCGGCGTCGGAGAGCACCGTCGGCATGCACTCGTAGCCGCTCTGTCCCGTGTAGGGGTAGACGGCCTGGCCGACCTTCGGCTGCTTCGCGTCCTCGAACTTCCCGCCCTTCGAGACCGAGAGGAAGTCGAAGCCCGCGCGCGCGAACTCCGCCGCGTAGAAGGCGGCGTCTTCGACGCGGCTCCCGCCCTCGATCACCTCGTCGCCGAGGAAGCGCACGCCGACCGTGTAGTCGTCGCCCACCGCCGCGCGCACCGCCCGGTAGACTTCGAGCGGCAGGCGCACCCTCTGCTCCGGCGAGCCGCCGTAGCCGTCGGCGCGTTCGTTGCGGCGGCTCAGGAAAGAGGCCATCGTGTAGGCGTGCGCGTAGTGCAGCTCGACGCCGTCGAAGCCCGCCTCGCGCGCGCGCCGCGCGGCGTCGGCGAAGAGGCCGGGCAGGACGCGGGGCAGCTCGCGGACGTGCGCCAGATGCGTGTCGGTCACGCGCTCGCGGTAGCCGAAGCGGAGCGACTCTAACTCCCTTTCGTCGAGCACGCGCTCCAGAACGTCGTCGGGCGCGTCCTTCAGAAACGCGCGCACCTCCGCGTTCGTCACGTCCGAGCCAGCCCTCGTCCTCGTAAGCTGCGGCGAGCGCGCGGCGGTGGCGGTCTGTGACGTCGAGGAAGCGTTCGAGGAACTTCGCCTTGTCGGGGCGGCGCTTGACGGAGAGGAAGTCGATGAGTTGTATGAAGAGTCGCGTGCGGCCTTCGCTCTCGCGGCGGACGGTCTCGACCAGTTCGCTGAGGCCGGGCAGAAAGCGTTCGTGGCCGATGCGCAGCAGCGGCCCCGACGGCACGTCGCGGATGCCGGTCGCCTCGACGACGAGCGCGCCGGGACGCCCCGCCGCGAAGCGGCCGTACCATTCGAGGTTCTCGCGCGTGACGAAGTCCGTCTTCGGTCGCGCGCCACGGAACCATCGCCGGCACCCACGTGCGGCACTCCAGCTCGACGCGACCGACGCGGACGGGCTGGAAGAGCAGGGAGCGCGCGGCCTCCTCGGCCGTGGGCCAGCGCGCCGCGGGAATCGGATGTCTGACGACAGGCTCGGGGTGCCACATAGGTTTCGAGGGTTCGAGTGTAACAGGCGCGCGGGCGGCAGTCAGCTTGTGCTTAATTGTTCTTGAAGCCCCTGCCATAAAAGCAGAAACCCCGCCACCCGCCCGGTCGTAAGGCGCTGGCAGGAAGGGCTCGGGGCGCGCGGCGCCGAGAGGATTTAGCACATGAAGTGGGAAGAGGTTTTCGGCTGGATATTCAGGGGCGGCCTGCGGCGCGTGACACCGGCGGCCGCGGCGCCGAAACTGGCGCGCGGCGGCGCCGACTTCATCGCCGGGCAGGTGGCGCGCACGACCTTCCGCATCTTCAAGAACAACCTGCTCGCGCTCCCGTGGATCAAGGACGGCGAAGAACTCTCCGCGACGCTCGACGGCGCGCGCGCAGACCTCCTGCGCTCGCGCAACGCCTACCGCGAGAGCCTGAAGTCGCGCCGCGCCGCCGCCCGCGCCGAGGCCGACTGGCGCCGCGCCACCGAAGACTTCCGCCGCCAGGTCGCCGACCTCAACCGCCGCCTCGCCGCCTACAACCTCAAGGCCCCCTCCAACGCCTTCCGCAAATCGCCCGTCGATGCCGACCGCGAAATCGGCCGCGTCCTCCGCGACGAGTAGCGCCCCGCCTCCCGACCAAAGTAGCCATCCCAAACCCCTGCCGTTATACTGAGCCTTCACCCATCGACAGAGGAGGAAGGTCTTTTGGCGGACGAGCTTCTTGAGTGGCGGCGGGAGTTCCCGATTGTGGAGAGCGCGGTCTATCTGATCTCGCACTCTCTGGGCGCGATGCCGCGGCGGGCGTACGAGCGTCTGCAAGAGTACGCCGACATGTGGGCGACGCGCGGCGTGCGCGCGTGGGCCGAGGGGTGGTGGGAGATGCCGCAGACCGTCGGCGACGAGGTGGCGCGCATCATCGGCGCGGACGCGGGCACGGTCGTCATGCACCAGAACGTCTCGGTCTGCCAGTCGCTCATCCTCTCCTGCTTCGACACGACGCCGGAGACGCGGCGCAACAAGATCGTCTACTCCGAGCTTGAGTTCCCCTCGGTCATGTACGTCTACGAGGCGCACGCGCGCGACGGGCGTTTCCGGATTCATAAAGTCAAGTCTGAGGACGGCATCACCGCGCCGCTCGAAGCGACGCTCGCGGCCATCGACGAGGAGACGCTGCTCGTCCCCGTCTCGCACGTCCTCTTCAAGAGCGCGTCGTTGCAGGACGCGCGCGCCATCACCCGAGCGCGCGCACGAGGTCGGCGCGCTCGTCGTGCTCGACACCTACCAGTCGGCCGGCACCGTCCCCTTCAGCGTGAAGGATTTGGACGTGGACTTCTGCACGGGCGGCTCGGTCAAGTGGCTCTGCGGCGGCCCCGGCGCGGGCTACCTCTACGTCGCGCCGCGGCTCCGGCAGCAGTTCGAGCCGAAGGTCACGGGCTGGATGGCGCACGCCGAGCCCTTCGCGTTCGAGGAGTCGATCACCTACGCCGACGGCGCCGCGCGCTTCCTCCACGGCTCGCCCGCCGTCCCCGCGCTCTACGCCGCGGAGTCCGGCTACAAGATCATCAACGAGATCGGCGTCGAGCGGATTCGCGCGAAGAGCGTCCGGCAGACGCAGAGGCTCATCGAGCTGGCCGAAGCGGCGGGCCTGCGCGTGACGAGCCCGCACGACCCCGAACGGCGCGGCGGCACCATCACCGTCGCCGTCGAACACGCGCCCGCCGTCACGAGCGAACTCATCCGCCGCGAGATCATCGTGGACTACCGCCCCGGCGCGGGCATCCGCATCTCGCCCCACTTCTACACGAAGGACGAGGAGCTCGAGCACGTCGTCAAAGAGATTCGCTCCATCCTCGACACGCGCGCCTACGCCGCACACGAGGCGGCCGGCGCCGCGTTCTAAGTAACGACGGAGGCACGGAGGCACAGCTTGCAGACGATAACGCTTCAAGCTGTGCCTCTGTGCCTCCGTCGTTGATTTTAGCGAACGATAAGTCTTCCCTTGTACATGTTCATGCCGCAGGTGAACTCGTATTCGCCGGGCTCGCGCGGGAGGATTTCGACCGCGACGGGCTGGTTCTCGGGCAGGTGCGCGCGCCGTCCGAAGTCCGGGAGCACGACCTCCTCGCCGCAGAGCGAAGCCTCGCGCCGCGTGAAGTTCAGACGCAGGGGCCGCCCGGCCTCGGCCATGATGGACGCGGGCTGGTAGCCGCCCCTGACCGTCACGTCCACCACCTGCAACCCGCCCTCGACGCCCGCGGCCGCGACCGACTCGCCCTTCCAGAGCCAGAAGTACCAGACGATCCAGCCGATGATTCCGAAGCCGACGAGCGTCACTATGATCTGCGTCGTGTTCATGACTTCACCTCCCTGCCCCGCCGCGGCGCGAAGAACCGCAAACGGTTCGCGTTCGTCACGACCGTAATCGACGACGCGGCCATCGCCGCCCCCGCGATGATGGGCGAGAGCAGCAGACCCAACACGGGGTAGAGCGCCCCGGCCGCGACGGGGATGCCGAGCACGTTGTAGACGAACGCGCCGAACAAATTCTGCTTGATGTTTCTGAGCGTCGCGCGCGACACCTCGACGGCCGTCACGACGCCCCACAGGCTCCCGCCGACGAGCGTCACGTCCGCGGCCTCTATCGCCACGTCCGCCCCCGTCCCGATGGCGAAGCCCACGTCCGATTGCGCGAGCGCGGGCGCGTCGTTGATGCCGTCGCCGACCATGCCGACGAGACGGCCGCCGCGCGCCCTGCCTTCGGCCTGTAGGCGCTCGACCTCGCGCGCCTTCTCCTCGGGCAGAACCTCCGCGAGCACGCGCTCGATGCCTGCCCGTCGCGCGACGGCGCGGGCCGTGCGCTCGTTGTCGCCGGTTATCATCACCACGTCGATGCCCATCGAACGCAAGGCACGCACGGCCTCGACCGAATCTTCCTTCAAAGTGTCTGCGACGGCGACGATGCCGGCCGCCTGGCTGTCCACCGCGACGAACATCGGCGTCTTGCCCTCGTCGGCGAGCCGCGCCGCAAGCCCTTCAAACTCGGAGAGGGAGACTTTCGCGCGCGCCATGAGCTTCCAGTTGCCGACGGCGATTCGCTTTCCTTCGACGCTCGCCTCAACGCCGTGACCCGGCACCGCGGCGAACCGCTCGGGCTCGCCGACCTCTATCCCGCGCGCGCGCGCGCCTTCGACGATGGCCTCGGCCAGAGGGTGCTCGCTCCTGCGGTCGGCCGCCGCGGCGAGCCGCAGCATCTCCTCTTCGCTGAAGTCTCCGAGCGGCAGCACGTCCGTGAGTTCGGGCCTGCCCTTCGTGAGCGTGCCCGTCTTGTCGAGCACCACCGTCTTGAGCTTCGAGGCCGACTCCAGAGCCTCGCCGTTGCGTATGAGCACGCCGTGCTCTGCGGCCTTCCCCACCCCGACCATCAGGCTGATGGGCGTCGCGAGGCCCAGCGCGCAGGGGCAGGCGATGACGAGCACGGCCACCATCGTCACCACCGCGTGATTGACGACCGGCTCCGGGCCGAAGTTGAACCACGCGAGGAACGTCAGTATCGCGACGATCATCACCACGGGGACGAAGTAGGAGCTGACCTTGTCCACGAGCCTGCCGATGGGCGGTTTGGAACTCTGCGCCTGCTCGACCAACCGGACGATGCGCGCCAGCGCCGTGTCCGCGCCGACCTTCGTCGCGCGGAAGGTGAAGGCGCCCGTCCGGTTGATGCTTGAGCCGATGACCGCATCGCCCCGCCGCTTGTCCACGGGGACGGACTCGCCGGTCACGATTGATTCGTCGAGCGCCGACTCGCCGTCAATGATACTGCCGTCCACCGGCACCTTCTCGCCGGGGCGCACGAGCACCGTGTCGCCGACGACGACCTCCTCGACGGGCACGTCCAACTCTCTCCCGCCGCGCACGACGCGCGCGGTCTTAGCCTGCAACTCAAGAAGCTTTTTGAGGGCCGCGCTCGAACGGCCCTTCGCCCTCAGCTCAAGCGCCTGACCCAACAGGATGAGCGCGACGACGATGACGGACACCTCGAAGTACATCCCCGTCGTGCCCGCCGGGAAGAGCCGCGGCGCGACGACCGCGACCGTCGAGTAGGCCCACGCCGCGCCGGTGCCGAGCGCGACCAGCGTGTCCATGTTCGTGTTGTGGTTGCGCAGCCCGTTCCAAGCGCTCTCGAAGAATTGCCGGCCCGACCAGGCGAGCACGGGCAGCGTCACGACGGCCGAGACAACGCCGATGAGGCGGTGGTAGGGCATGAGCGCGTGGCGCCACGCCGGCACGAACTCCGCGAACATCAGGAGCAACAGCGGGAGCCCGACCGCGGTCGCGAACCAGAACTTGCGCATCATCGTGCGGTAGCTCCGCGCCTGCGCCTCCTCCGCGTTAACAGCATGGCCGCGGTCTGCCTGAGCGTGTTGCGCGCGTGCGCCGGTCGCCGGGGCGGACGACGACTTGCGAGTCAACGTCAACTGCACGGGCGCCGCGGACATCCGGACGGGCGCCGGCGCGGCCGTGCCGCAGCAACTCGCCTGTGGCATCGCTTCGCCCGAGCCCGCGGCGTCAAACTTCTGCTGGCAGCCCTGCGAACAGAAGTAGTAACGCACGCCGTCGCGCTCACTCGTCCCGGCCGCGCGCGCCGGGTCAACCGTCATCTCGCACACCGGATCGACGAACTCCTCTTTCAACACCTTCGTCGCCTGCATCTTACGAACCCCCTTGCTCTTCAAGCCCCGCGCTTCCCGCGCTTCAGCCCCTCCGTCCTGTCGTGGTGCGCGTGGCTGACCTCCGAGCCCTCGATGAGGCCGCAGACGTGCCCCGGCGCGCGGCCGACCTTGTCCCACTCTTCGAGCGTCCGCTTCAATTCCTTCCGGTGGCGTTGCAGCTCGCGCAGGCGCTCGTCCAACTCCTCCATGCGGCGCCGGACGATCTCGCGCACCTCGTCGCACGGGCTCTGCCCCTTGCGCGCGTCCTCGACGATGCGCCTGATCTCGTCGAGCGAGAAGCCGAGCGCCTGCGCCTGCTTGATGAAGGCGAGGCGGTCGAGCACGTCCTCGCCGTAGACGCGATAACCGCTGTACGTGCGCGACGGCCGGTCGAGCAGGCCGCTCTTCTCGTAGAAGCGGAGCGCCTCGACGCCCACGCCGCTCCGCTTCGAGACCTCGCCGATCTTCAGCATCCGCCGCCCCGCCGCCTCGTCCAACACCCTCGCGCCCCGCCTCGTCTCCCGCATCGTTTCGCCCCCCGCCATTTAGATACGTCAAGTATAAACCCTGCACCCGACTACAGAGTCAACCGTCGTTTCCCAGATTCCTCAAACTAATTAACCACGGGGACACACGGAGACACGGCCGGGAGCCGATAGCTCAACCGGCCGTGCCTCTCGTGTCTGCGGTGGTTAATCTCTTATCTGAAGGCGCCCACGTCGGCGGTGGCGGTGCGCACCCGCGAGGGCTTGCCGAACTGCGTCCAGGCGAAGAGGACTGTGTCGCCGAGCCGCGCCATGCGTGGGAAGCCGCTTGAGCGCGACACGTCCGTCTGAGCGATGACCGCGACGGGGCCGAGCGTGCCGTCGGGCGCGACGCGCCTGACCTTGTTCGCGCCGCCCTCCGCGCCGCCCGACATCCAGCAGACCAGCGCCGACCCGTCCGCCAGCAGCAGAACGTCCACGCGCCCCATGGCCTCGCCGTCGTCCACGCGCGCGGGCGGGCCGAAGCTCGCGCCCGCGTCGGACGAGAACGCCAACTGCACGCGCGGCGCATCGCCCTCGCCGGTGAACCACGCGAGCGCCACGCGCCGCCCTTCGGCCGCGAGCTGCGGCCCGTTGACCGGGCAGGCTTTCACACGCCAGCCGTCGGCGTGGACGGGCCGCGGCGCGCTCCAGCCGCCAGACTGCTGCCGCACGAAATGTATGTCGCGCACCTCCTGTTCGGAACGGTCGCGGTAGGCCGCGATAGGCCCGTCCGCGGTCATCGCCGCGGAGGTCTGGCAGCACTCGCAGATGCGCGCGTCGAGCACGGCCTCGTCCGAAAGCTTGCCCGCCTCGTCAATCGCGGCGTAGCGGAGCTGCATACTAACGGGCAGCGGCGACCCCTCCTCCTCGTGCTCGCCCTTCAAGTCCTTCAACGCGCGCCCGTCCACCCACACCGCGCCGAGACGGCCGTCGGCGAGCGGCAGCAGCGAGACGAACCCGTGCTCGGTCAGCGTCCCGTCCGTGTGCGGGACGACCGCACGCCCCCACGTCCTCCCGCCGTCCTTCGAGCGCGCGACGTTCACGTCGTAGGCGTACGTCCCCGCGCCGCTCTTCACGAGCCAGTGCGCGGCGAGCGACCCGTCGTCGAGCGCGACGACCGAAGGGAAGTCGGCCCAGTTGACGAACCAGTCGTCGCCCTCCGCCACGGTGCGCGCCTCGGACCACCCCGAGGGGTCGCGCACGGCGAAGCGCAGCGCGTACGTCTCGCCGCCCCGCTTCTCGACCCAGCTCAGGATGACGCGGCCGTCCGCCCCCGTGAACAGCTCCGGCTCGCGGCTCTCCGCGCCCGCGGGCGAGTCGGCCTCGCGCACGGTCAGTGCGTCCTGCGGGCCCGGCGTCGTCTGCGACCGGGGCGAGTTCGACGTGTTACGGTCACACCCTGCGAAGAGGAGGGTCGTAACCAGAAGCAGCGGCGCGCAGGTGGAAAGTAGTTTCTTCATCGGAGCAAATTGACGGGCGGCCGGGGCAGGCGTTACGCTTGGCTTCTATCCCAATCGAAGTAACGACCGCGAGCTTACCGAATCTGTCATGGCCGAGCCCTTATCCTATAACAAGTATCTGCGCGTGCCCGAGCTGATCGGGTTGCAGGAGTGTCTGTCCGACCCCGCGCACCACGACGAGCTGCTCTTCATCACCATCCACCAGGCGTACGAGCTGTGGTTCAAGCAGGTGCTCCACGAGATCGACGCGGCGATCTCGGCGATGCGCGAAGACCGCGCGCCCGTCGCGGCGCGCGCCCTCGGCCGGGTCGCCGAGATAGAGAAACTACTCGTCACGCAGATACACATCCTTGAGACGATGACGCCGATCAACTTCCTCGGCTTCCGCGACCAGCTCAACCCCGCGAGCGGCTTCCAGTCGATGCAGTTCCGCGAGATCGAGTTCTCTTCGGGTCTCAAGGACGACGCCATTCTGCGCGCCTTCCGTACGGACGAGTTCGCCTCCGGGCGCCTGCGCGCGCGCCGGGACGCGCCCGCGCTCGGCGAAGAGTTCTTCGCGCTGCTCTCGCGCCGCGGCCTCGACGCGCCGCCCGACGACGCCACACTCCCCGACGACGAGCGGCGCGCGCTCTACGAACGGCGCGTCCGCGCCGCGCTCGAAATCGTCACACACTTCGAGGAGCGCTACGAGGAGTACCAGCTCTCCGAGGCGCTCATCGCGCACGACGAGTTCTTCGCGCTCTGGCGCTACCACCACGTCAAGATGGTCGAGCGCATGCTCGGCACCAAGAAGGGCACCGGCGGCAGCGAGGGCGTCGGGTATTTAAAGACGACGCTCGACAAAAAATTCTTCCCCGAACTCTGGGAGGCGCGCACACACCTCGACTCAACCCACGGCTCGGGCGGCTGCCCCTTCGCCGGCCACGGCTGACACAGAACGTCTTCGCTTATGCCTAACGTCGAGTTCCCCGAGCGGTTCAACATGGGCGACTACTTCCTCTACCACAACGTGGAGGAGGGGCGCGAGGGTAAGACCTGCCTGTACTACCGCGACGAGACTTACACGTACGCGGACGCCGTGCGCCGGTCGAACCGTGCGGGCGGCGCGCTGCGCGAGTTGGGTTTGAGGGTGGAAGACCGCGTGCTGTTGGTGCTGCCCGACTGCCCGGAGTTCGTGTGGACCTGGTTCGGCGTCAACCGCGTGGGCGGCGTCATCACGATGGTCAACCCGCTGCTGCCCGCGGACGACTACCGCTACTACCTCGAATACACGCGCGCGCGCGTCGCCGTCATACACGAGTCGCTGCTCGATAATTTCACGCAGGCCGCCGACGGCGCGAAGCACTTGCAGAACGTCCTAGTCGTAGGCCATGAGCGCGGGCGCTTCCACCCGTTCGCCGAGGCGTTGGACGCGCAGTCGGACGATTTAACTCCGGCCGACACGCACCGCGACGACGTAGCTATCTGGCTCTTCACGTCGGGCTCGACGGGCCACCCGAAGGGCGCGGTCCACTTGCAGCACGACCTGCCCTACAACACCGAGTGCTACGCGAAGGGCGTGCTCGGCGTGTCAGAGAACGACCTGACCGTCTCCGTCCCCAAGCTCTTCTTCGGCTACGCGACGGGCACGAACCTCCTCTTCCCCTTCGCCGCGGGCGGCGCCACCGCGCTCTTCTCCGAGCGCTCGACGCCCGAGAAGTTGTTCGAGGTCATCGAGCGCTACCGCCCGACCATCCTCACGAGCGTCCCGACGATGATCAACGGCATGCTCAACGTGGAGGGCGCGGCGCGGAGAGACCTGTCCTCCCTCCGCATGTGCCTGTCGGCGGGCGAGGCGCTGCCCGAAGAGCTGTACCGCCGCTGGGTCGAGACCTTCGACGTTGAGATTTACGACGGCATCGGCTCGGCCGAGATGTTCCACATCTACATCACGAACCGCCCCGGCGACGTGAAGCCCGGCAGCCTCGGCCGCGTCGTCGAGGGGTACGAGGCGCGAGGTCGTTGACGGCGAAGGGCGGCGCCCTGCCCGCAGGCGAGATGGGCACGCTGCGCGTCAAGGGCGACTCGGCCGCGCTCTGCTACTGGCAGGCGCACGAGAAGTCGAAGCAGACCTTCGCCGGCGACTGGTGCACGACGGGCGACCAGTTCCACTTCGACGCGGAAGGCTACTTCTGGTACCACGGCCGCACGGACGACATGCTCAAGGTCTCGGGCGTCTTCGTCGCGCCCGCCGAGATCGAGAACTGCCTGCTCCAACACGAGGCCGTGCTCGAAGCCGCGGTCGTCGGCCACGACGCCGGCGACGGCCTCATCAAGCCCAAAGCCTTCCTCGTCCTCCGCGAAGGCCACGCCCCCGGCGACGACCTCGCGCAGTCGATCAAAGAGTTCGTCAAATCCCACCTCGCCCTCTACAAGTACCCACGCTGGGTCGAGTTCGTCGCGTCCCTCCCCAAGAACGACCGCGGGAAGATTGATCGGAAGAAGCTGAAGGAACAATGATGAATGATGAATGCGGGATGATGAATTAAAAGAAACCTGTCTTTAATTCATCATCCCGCATTCATCATTCATCATTCACACAATGCCCTTCTCCACCCTTATCACCGTCCGCTTCGGCGACTGCGACCCGGCGGGGCTGGTCTACTACCCTGTGCTGTTCCATTACTGCCACGCGGCGATGGAGGAGTTCTTCGCGGCGCGCTGCGGCGTGAGCTACGCGCGCGTGATGTCGGAGCGGCGGCTGGGGTTCCCGACGGTGAACGTGCGCGCGGAGTTCTTCGCGCCGTTCGTCTACGGCGACGAGGCGTCGGTCGAGGTCTGGGCTTCGGCCGTCGGCCGCTCGTCCGTCACGTTCGAGTACAGACTGCGCCGCGCCGCAGACCTGACGCTGTGCGCCACCGCCACGCACGTGCAGGTCGCGATGAATCTCGACGAGCGCCGCCCCGTCCACGTCCCCGAAGACCTCCGCCGCGCCTTCGAGCAGAGCGCCGGTTGAACGCGCGCTGAACCCTGACCAACGAAGACAAACGGTTTTTCGCACTCGCCTTCTCTGGAAAGCCCCGCGCAATGGTTCTTTCATACAATGGAACCAAAATGAAGCGATTCGGTGAGGCGCGCGACGCGCGCGCCCTTCGGCGCTAACCCCAACACACTCTAAGTGAGGTGCCCCGTGAAGAAACTCCTGCTCTCCCTTGCCATGCTCTTCGTCCTTTGCGCGTCGCAGTCCGCGAACGCCGACACATTAACTTACACCCCGAGCCCCGTTGACCTGAACGACCTCGACCACCACATGCTCTACACCTGGAAGACCTCGAACGTTAACCTCCAGGGGCAGACGATCACCGGCGCTCGCATCACCTTCAAGAACATCGCCAACTGGGACAACAACCCGAACAAGCTCTACGTCCACCTGCTCGACAACGCCAAGAACGCGGGCGTCGCAGGGTTCGTGGACGACCCGAACTCCAGCAACACGAGCGTCGCCATGATCGACGACTTCGTCAACACGCGTTACCACAGCCAGAGCAACTGGCTGGTGGCCAGCGGCACCGCCGACACGCTCCTGCACACGTACGTGAACCTCACGACGACGCCGCAGACCCTCGTCTACAACTTCAGCTCGTCCGAGTTGACGGCGCTCTTCAACTACATCACGAACGGCGGTAACTTCGCGCTCGGCTTCGACCCCGACTGCCACTTCTACAACGACGGCATCAAGTTCGAGATCTTCACGGCGAACACGCCGCCGACGCCCACGCCCGAGCCGGCCACGCTGGCCCTGCTCGGCACGGGGCTCGCCGGCCTCTACGCGCGCCGCAAGCGGAAATTGAACCGCGCCGCTTAAACGACCCGCGCTCTCCCGCAAAACGGCCCGCGAAGGAACATCCTCCTTCGCGGGCCGTCACTTTTTATAGCCTTGTCCTTACCGCCGCGCCCCGGCCCGCCTTCTTTTATGAACGGGCGCGGGGCACGGGCGTTTTTACATGGGGATTGGCGTGACTTATAATTCGAGCGCCTCGGAGGGTCTCGCCCGAAAGCCTCTCCCTCGCAAGTCCTGTCGGCGCGCCCCGCGGCGCTGGAGGTTTCGGCCGTGTCACAACGCAGAACGACTTCGCTCATCATCTCGCTCGTCCTCTCCTTCGCGGTGGTCGTGCCGCAGGCCGCGCTCGGCTTTGGCGAGGCCGACCCCGCGGCCCCGGCCGTGAGCGACGCCGCGCCGAACGCGCCCGCGCGCGTCGAAGAAGAGGCGAACGACGAAGCCTCCGAGGACGCCGTCGAGTCCGGCGACGCGCAGCCGCCGAAGCGCAAAGGCAACGGCTTCGCGCGCGCACTCTCCGCGCCCTTCCGCGCGCTCGCACGCCTGTTCGGCGGCGGCCGCAAGACCGGGACGGCGAAGAAGACCGCGCCGCAACCCTCGCAGGAGACGGCCGCGGCGCAAGTACCGGAGGCGGCTAAGGGCGACGCCGAGAGAAACCGGCCGCAGCCTCAGGTGGAGGTTATCCAGGACGGGGCCTACGTCGAGCCGCTTGAAAGGCCCAAGGTCGAGCCCGTCCCCTCCCGCGCCGTGCTGACGCAAGAGACGCCGCAGGCGCAGCCGGCCCCGTCGGCCGCGCCGACGCCGGAGGGCGTGCGCATCGTCCGCCCGTCCGCGGGCGAGACGGTCGAGGCGCTGCGGCCGAAGATGTTCATTCCGCTGATCGTCGGCGTGCCCTCCGACCGCCTCTCGCAGGGTCGCGCGCTGCTCCAGCACGGCTACGTGCAGGAGGCGATTGCCGAGTTGCAGATCGCCGCGACGACCGTCGGGCCGCAGTTGGCCGAGGCCAACAATCTCCTTGGCCTCGCCTACGACCGTCTGGGGTGGCACCGGCAGGCGGCCGAGGCTTACACGCGGGCGCTGACGGTGGCGCCGAAGGACTGGATCGTCCTCGCCAACCTCGGCTACTCGCTCTACCTCGCCGACGACTACGCGGGCGCGCTCAGGCGGCTCAACCAGGCGGCCAGGCTCGCGCCGTCCCAGCCCGTCATCTTCAACAACCTCGGCGTCGTCAACGCGCGCCTCGGCCGCCACGGCGACGCCTACAAGAACTTCGCCAAAGCCTCGAACGAGTACGAGGCGCACGTCAAGCTCGCCGGCATCCTCGAAGAGCAGCGCCGGGACAAGGACGCCGTCAAGCATTACGAGGCCGCGCTCCGACTCCAGCCCGGGGCCAGCGCCGTCCTCGAACGTCTCGTCCCCCTCTACGACCGCACCGGCGCCCGCGACAAGGCCGACACCGCCCGCCGCGCCCTCTCCCAACCACAGAACCCGCAGAGGACGGCCACCGGCGGCGGCGGGTGAAGAGCAGTAGGCGGTACTGCTTCGCGCGTGACAGAAATTCAACAGGGGCGTTGTTGACAGGTCTGCGGCGGCTTCTTAGGATATTGGTTATCGAAAGGGGAGTAGGTCGCCCGCCGCCGTGCGGGTCCGGTGAGGCCGTCAGTACGTTGCCCGCGGTCGGGCATCCGGTTCACCGGGAAGAGTTCCGAAGGCTCGTTGACCAAGACCTTTCGCGCTGGCGCGCGAAGGGTCTTTTCCTTTTGCGCGCACGTCGCAAGCGTCCGAGCGTGAAAGGATTCGGGTGATGGCTGAGCTTTTCCCCTTTGCCGATTACTGGTGGTTCTACTTAAGCTTTACAGGGTTCGTACTTCTCCTCCTGGCCCTCGACCTCGGCGTGTTTCACCGCGAGGCGCACGCGGTCTCTTTCCGCGAGGCGGCCACGTGGAGCGTCGTGTGGGTGACGCTCGCGCTCGTCTTCAACTTCCTCCTCTACCAGTTCGCCCTCTGGAAGTTCCCGCAGGACGAGCGGCTGTTGGCCGTGCCCGGCTTCGACCCGTCGGCCGCGGCGTGGCGCGTCTCGCTTGAGTTCCTGACGGGCTACGTCGTCGAGAAGTCGCTCTCCGTAGACAACGTCTTCATCTTCGTGCTGGTCTTCGGCTACTTCGCCGTCCCCGCCAAGTACCAGCACCGCGTGCTCTTCTACGGCATCATCGGCGCGCTCGCCTTCCGCGCCGTCTTCATCGCCGCGGGGAGCGCCCTGATGCAGTACCACTGGGTCGTCGTCCTCTTCGGCGCGTTCCTCATCGTCACCGGCGTCAAGATGATGTTCGCGCCCGAGAAGGGCGTCGATCCGGAGAAGAACCTTCTGGTCCGACTGTTCCGCCGCCTCGTGCCGGCCACGCCCGTGCTGCACGGACAACGTTTCTTCGTCCGCCTCGACGGCGTGCTCCACGCGACGCCGCTCTTCGTGGCGCTGCTCTTCCTCGAAGCGACGGACGTGATCTTCGCGGTGGACTCCGTCCCCGCCATCTTCGCGCTGACGAAGGAGCCGCTCATCGTCTTCACGTCGAACATCTTCGCCATCCTCGGCCTGCGCGCGATGTACTTCATGCTCGCGGGCGCGATGGACAAGTTCCACATGCTGAAGTACGGACTGTCGGTGGTGCTCGTCTTCGTGGGCTTGAAGATGGTCTGGCTCAACGGCCTCTACGACGGCAAGTTCCCCATCTCGCTCTCGCTCGGCATCATCACGGGCGTCATCGGCCTCTCCATCGCGGCCTCGCTTCTCTTCCCGAAGCCGCCGGCCGAGGCCGAAGGCCGTATCAACTGAATAAGCCGCGTCTTCGGGCAGTTCAACAATCCGTAGAAGGTCGCCACCGACGGCGGCTGAAGAACATTAGCCGGAAAGCGACGGGCAGTTAAGATGATTAAAAATTCTTGACTGCCTTCTTCATCCAGCGGCAGGAATGTTGACTATTGACAACCACGCTCTACAGGCATATCGTTCGCGCGGTCGGCGGCCCTCCGTGCGCCGGACTCACGCATTTCCGTACTTCACGCCTTAAAAAATTTAGGAGTTTGAAATGGAATTTAATCTCAAAGAGGTTACCATCACCATTGTAATTGGCGCTTACCTGCTCTTCGGCTTGGAGTTTCTCTTCTACACCCTCCTGAAAAAAAGCGTCTCCCTACACCTTTTGCAGTTGCTCGAAAGCCGAAGGATTTCGCCGCGTGTGTTGGCTGTCGTAGCGATTGTCTCGTGTTTTGTCTTTGGCATGTTTGCCGAAGCTCTTTCGGACAAGCTGGTTGATGAGGATACCCCTTTACAGAAAATTATCGGATACATACCCAAGAGCAAAACAGACGACGAGATAAAACGTGACACCCTTTTTGGCGACGAGGAGGAGGCTGCCCCTCTGGGAGTGGAAGCTGCGAAGCGAGACCTTTTACGCCTTTACGGTGGGAAGTACGGAGAAGCCACCCAAAAGACGTTAACGTGTGGTGGGTGGAGGTTAAAAGGAATATCGCCTAAGGAGACTAAAGCGGTAGCCAAGAGCCTTTATTATCATGCTAAGAATGTAATCTATAAAGAGCCCACGTACTTTAACGAACTCCAAACAATCCAGTTGCGAATTGACTTTGCCAGGTCGTGCATAGGGGTATCAATTTTCCTTACGGCTCTCGCTTTGATCCTCTTTCTGTATACGGAGGGCGCGAGGGTTTACCTTTTTCGTCGCCGCTCAAGGGCGCGCAAACTTCCACAGAGCAAAAAAACGGCGCACGTCAGGCGGATTCGCAAGAGATTCCGTAGAGAGGATCAGGCACGGAGGAATCGCCTCTATTATGTACTGGGCTTCCTCGCTGTCTCCTTCCTGGCGGGCGTTTACTCATACAACGCGGAAGAGATTAACTTTGACAAGCGCGCTTTCGGTTATTTTTCCTCAATGAATGCCAAACGTACAAGCGAAACACAATGCCCCTAGTCAGGCGGCACCCGAAACCCGGCGGGCGATCTGGCCGGCCGCGAGTTAGCCGGCCTTAACCCTTTCGCTTACTGCCTTTTCGTCAGGTTGTAGTCTCTGAGTCTGCGGTAGAGCGTGGAGGGCGAGATGCCGAGCATGTCGGCGGTCTTGCCGCGGTGCCAGCCGGTCTGTTCGAGCGCGGCGAGTATCTGCTGGCGCTCGACCTCGCGCAGCGGCGGCGGGACGGCCGGGGCGGCGGCGCCCTGCGCGTCCGTGCCGCCGGGCGCGGCACCTCCGCCGGGCGCGGCGACGGGCCGGAAGGCGAGGGCGGGGCTGACGATCTCGGGCGGGAGTTCGCCCGTCGTGATGCGGTTGTCGTTGGCGAGCAGGACGGCGCGCTCCAAAGTGTTGCGGAGCTGGCGGACGTTGCCGGGCCACGAGTACGACCTGAGCGCCGCGAGCACCTCGGGCGTCAGCTCGGGCGCGTTGGGGCCGGCGAGCCGCGTGAGGAGGTGGCGCGCGATGGGCTCGATGTCTTCGGGGCGCTCGCGCAGGGGCGGCAGGTTGATCTGGAAGCTGTTGATGCGGTAGAGCAGGTCGGCGCGGAAGCGCCCGTCGGAGGTGACCTCGGTGATGTCGCGGTTGGTGGCGGCGACGATGCGGACGTTGACCTGCACCTTGCGCACGGCGCCGACGCGGAAGAACGAGTTGGTCTCAATCGCCCGCAGCAGCTTCGACTGCAAGGGCGGCGGCAGCTCCGTCACCTCGTCGAGGAAGATGGTGCCGTTGTCGGCCAGCTCCCACAGGCCGAGCTTGCGCCCCTTCGCGCCGGAGAACGCGCCGGCCTCGTAGCCGAACAGCTCCGACTCCAACAGCGACTCCTGAAAGGCCGCGCAGTTCAAATCTATAAACGAGCCCTCGCTGCGCAGGGAGAGGCGGTGGATGGCGTTGGCGATCAGCTCCTTGCCCGTGCCCGACTCGCCCGTGATTAAGACCGACGCGTCCGAGGGCGCGACGCGCTCGACGAGCCGCATCACCTCGCGCATCGCGTCCGAGACGAAGACGATCTCGGGCGTCGCCGTCTGCCGCTCGACGAGCGTGCGCAGCCGCGCGTTGTCCACGCGCAGGCGCCGCTTCTCGGCGGCCTGCTTGACGAGCACGTCCAGCTCCGCGATGCGGTAGGGTTTGGAGAGGTAGTCGTAGGCGCCGAGCTTCATCGCCTCGATGGCCGACTCGACGGTGGCGTGCCCGGTGAGCATGATGACCTCGGGCGGGTTCGGGCGCTGGTGGACGCGGCGCAGAAGCTCCATGCCGTCCATGTGCGGCATCGAGATGTCGGAGAGCAGCACGTCCACGTTGCTCTCTTCGAGCAGCTTGAGGGCGGCCTCGCCGTCGGGCGCGACGCGCACGTCGTGGCCCATGCGCTGGAGTTCTTTCTGTAAAACGAGGCGGAGGTTGGCCTCGTCTTCTGCGACGAGAATGCGCGCGGGTTGTCGGTTTTCGCTCAACTGGGCAGGTCTCCGTCCGGATTTTTAGTCGCGGGGAGCACGATGCGGAATGTGCTGCCGCGACCCACGGCCGACTCCACGCCGATGCGACCGCCGTGTTCGGTAACAATACCATAACAGACGGCGAGTCCTAACCCGGTGCCGCGCCCGACCTCCTTGGTCGTGAAGAACGGGTCGAAAATCCTCTCGCGTATCTCCTCGGGGATGCCCTGCCCCGTGTCGCTCACTTCGGTGACGACGGACTCGCTCTCCTCGTCGGCCTCGCGCAGCGTGCGCATCGTGAGCGTGCCGCCCTGCGGCATCGCGTCGATGGCGTTCTCGGCGAGGATGATGACGGCCTGCTGCAACTGCCCCATGTCGCCCGAGACGAGCGGGAGGCTGTCGGAGAGTCCGACCTCGATCTTGATGGAGGCGCCGCGCTTCTGGTGCGCGAGCAGGCGCGCGGCCGACTCGACGACCTCCGAGACGTTGACGGGCGCGGGCTCGACGGCGCGCGCGCGGCTGAAGTCGAGCAGGCCGTTCGTGATCTGCTTGCAGCGGAACGCCTCGCCGCGGATGAGTTGCAGATACTCGCGCAGGTCTTCCACGTCCGGCCCCTCGCCGTAGGTGCCTTCGGAGACGCGCGACTCAAGCGCCTCGGCGCAGGCCGCGATGGTCGCGAGCGGGTTGTTGATCTCGTGGACGACGCCCGCCGCGAGCCGGCCGACGGCGGCGAGCCGCTCGGTGCGCGCCACCGCGCGGTTGGCCTGCACGCGCGCCGTGATGTCCTCGCCGACGGTGATGACGTGCGAGACCTCGCGCCCCTCGATGCGCATCGGCACCTTGCTGACGAGCCAGTGGCGCGTCGAGCCGTCGCGCGCACGCGACTCCTGCTCGATGCGCTGAATCTCGCCCGTGCGGAAGGCCGAGTCGAACTCGCGCTGCATCTCCTCGCGCGGCTGTCGCTTGAGCACGTCGAAGATGTTGCGGCCCAAAACGTCGCGGCGCGGGATGCCCTGCCCGCCCAGCTCGCGGTTGCGGTTCCACGCGACGACGCGGTGTTCGCGGTCGATGGCGTAGAGCGACACGGGTAACGAATCGATAATGGCCTCGGTGAAGCGGCGCTGACTTTCGGCCTCGGCCGTGCGCCGCTCGACCTCGCGCGCGAGGTGGACGGAGGCCGAGCGCGCGGCCTCGTACAGCGTCGAGATGCGCGCGGCGAGCGCGGCCTGCTGCGCGGCGGCCTCGACCAGCCGCTCCTCCGTCTCGCCGCAGGCGGCGCGGCGGTCGTAGCCGACGACGAGCGCGCCCAGCGCGCGACCCTCGAAGCGGAGCGGCACGGCGAACTCGACCGCGTGCGCGTCATCTTTCAGGAAGAACTCCGCCGGGTCTTCGACGCGCTTCGAGACCGACGGCGAGGTCGCGAGCCACGCGCGCAGGCGCTCCAGATGGACGAGCGCGGCGTCATCCTCGGCGCTGCCTTCGCGGTCGAAGACGCAGACGCTCAAGCCCTCCTGACTCCCCTGTCCCGTGCGCGCCTGCTTGCCCGCGTCGCGGACGAGCACGGCCGCCGACAGAGCCGTGTCCGCGCCCTCGAAGGTCGCGCCCGCGACGCGGCGGACGACCTCCGCGGGGCTCAGGGCGTGGAGCAGCCCGCGCCCGAGGTCGGCGATGAACGACAGCTCGCGGTTGCTCCCGCGCAGGAGGCGCTCGCGCTCGGCCGACTGGAGGTGCGCGCCGACGCGCGTCAGAAGCTCGCGCGCGGTCGGCCCCTTGACGACGAAGTCGTCGGCGCCGGCGGCGAACGCCTCGACCTTGTACTCCTCGCGGTCGTGCGACGAGAGGATGATGACGGGCAGCCTGCGCGTCGCGGCCTGCGCGCGCAGCAGGCGGCAGAGCGCGAGCCCGCTCACGCCCGGCAGCTCCACGTCGAGGACGATGAGGTCGCAGCCCTCTCGGTGCAGCTCGCGCAGCGCCTCGGCCGCGTCGCCGCAGGCCAGGACCTTGTGCCCCACGGACTCGAAGGCGCGCGTGAGCCCCGAGCGCACGCGCTCGTCGTCCTCGACCACGAGGATCGTCGCGGCCTTCTCGGAAACCTGGGAAGAGACTGTCATGGTGCCTGCTTCGACTTAAACGTTCGCGCGGGGTCGGGGTGTACGTCCCGCTCTGTGCGGAGCTGAGGATTTCAAATAGGGCAGCGGCGCCCCTTGCCGTGGGAGCGCCTGCTTCGATTGAAAACGACCGGGCGGGGTAAAGTCAAGACAAAGGATGAGCGCGGGAGGATGAATGATAGAGACTTGACCCGACGCACGCGCCTGCCGCGATGATAATCAAATCCAACGTTTTGAACGCCTTACGAGATTACGGACGGAGAATTTAGGCTAGAGCGCGTGCATCTTTGCGCCAACCTTCGGCCATCGAAGCGAAGAATGACAGTCACGCCTCGCTTTCGTTGTTCCGAACGCCGACCCAGACTTAAGCGACCTTGAGCGGTTCCCCGCTCTCACTAGAAAAGGAGCCGAGCAGATGAAGGTCAAGACCAACGTCAAGGCGGGTTCATACAGGGTTCGCGGCACTTCGGGTGGCTTCGACGAAGAGCCGTAGTCGTCCGCCGCCGGCGCTGAATTGCTCCGCGTCCGCGCCGCAAGACAGAGCCACAGAGAGACGGAGGCACAGCTAATTCTCTTTAGCTGTGCCTCCGTCTCTCTGTGGTTAGCTTTATCTGCCCGCCGGCATGACGACTCTAGTTGATGGCCGTCGAGGCGAGGTCGCCCGTGCCGACATCCGTGGGAAGTGCGGCCTTCTCTTCGGGCGTGCGCTGCTTGTGGAAGGACTTGGCGGAGTACATGGCCTCGTCGGCGGCGATGAGGAGTTGGTCGAGCGTCTCGCCGTGGACGCCGTAGGAGGCCGAGCCGACCGAGATGCCGACGCGCGCGTGCTTGTCGCCGCGCACGTGCAGCGAGAACTTCGAGACGGCGCGCTCGATCCTCTCGCGCAGCTCCGAGGTCTGCTCGACCGAGAGGTCCTGCACGATGGCGACGAACTCGTCGCCGGCGTAGCGCGCGAGGAAGTCGTACTCGCGCAGTTGCGCGTGGAGGATGCGCCCGACCTCGCGCAGCATGCGGTCGCCCGTCTTGTGGCCGTAGGTGTCGTTGACCTGCTTGAAGTCGTCGAGGTCGAGCATCACGACCTGGAAGGGCCGCCCCGTCCGGCGCGCGCGCGCGGCCTCCTGCTCGTAGCGCACGTACATGGCGCGCGCGTTCGGCAGTCCCGTCAAGGTATCCGTCAGGGCGTTCGACTCGGCCTGCGCGTGGCTCATCGCGTTGGCGAGGGCGTCGGAAGCGAGCCGCGCGACGGTGTCTAAGAGCCGCAGGTGGTCGTCCGTGTAGCGCCGCGGCTCGGCCGAGTAGACGGCCAGCACGCCGACCAGACGCTCGTCCTTCGCGAGCGGCAGCGCCACCATCGAGCGGAACTGGCAGCCCCCGGGAAGCTGCGACGTCCGGGAAGTCGAGCATCGGGTCGAGGAGGTAGGACGAGCGGCGGTTCGCCAGCACGAAGCCGACGACGCCCTCGCCCGGCGCGACCGCGCGGCCGCGCAGAAGTTCCGAGTGGCGCCCGGAGACGTGCGCGGCCGTCGCGTAACCCTTCTCCTCGTCGTAAAGATAGACGGCGCACAAATCGAACGGGACGACGTGGCCGACCTTGTTGACGAGCACGGAGACCGTGTCCTCGATGTCGAGCGACGAGCCGAAGGTGCGCGCGATCTCGTAGAGCGCGTAGACCTCGCGGTGCGCGTTCGTGATCTGGCTGAGGTAGTGCGGCGCGTCGGAGCGGTGGACGGCGGCCGGCGAAGTCGTCTCTTCCGGGGCATCTTCGCCGAGCAGGTCGCGGTGCTCCCACTCCTCGTGCGTCACGCCGCGGTTGTCGAGCCCGGCGGCGGCGATCTCCTCCTCGAAGCGCGGCAGGTCGCGCAGGAAGACCTCGACGACGCGCGGGTCGAAGTGGCCGCCCGCGCCGCGCCTGAGCATCGCGCACGCCTCGGCCGGCGTCATCCCGCGCCGGTACGGGCGGTCTTCGCGCGCCGAGTCGAAGCAGTCCACGACCGAAAGGATGCGCGCCGTCAAAGGAATCTCTTCGCCCTTCAAACCCTCCGGGTAGCCGCGCCCGTCCCACTGCTCGTGGTGGTAGAGGACGATGGGCACGACCGGGTACGGGAAGACGACGCGCTCGAGTATCTGCGCGCCGACCGTGGTGTGCACCTTCATGCGCTCGAACTCGGCCTCGGTGAGCTTGCCCGGCTTGTTGAGGATGTGGTCGGGGACGGCGAGCTTGCCGATGTCGTGGAGGAGCGCGCCGGCCTTGAGCGCCTTAATTTCCGAAGGCGCCAGCCCCATCAGCTCGCCCATGCGCTCGCAGTAGAGCTGGACGCGCCGGACGTGAAAGTGCGTCGTCTGGTCTTTGGCGTCGATGGCGGTGGCGAGCGCCTCGACGGTGGCGAGGTGGAGGCGCGAGACCTCTGCGGCCTCGCGCGTCTTCTCGGCGACGCGCTCGAAGTAGGTGCGGTAGGTGACGAGCGTGGCGGCGACGACCGGGATGCTCAGGATGACGTAGAGCAGTCCGAACCGGCTGATGGCCACGTAGACGACGCCGGCCGCGAGCGCGCCCGCGAAGAACGTCCAGGAGCTTAAGAGGTAGCCGTCGCGCCAGCAGCGCCAGAACGGCCGCCCGCTCTTGAGCGAGAGCAGCGCGGCGACCAGCACGCTGTTGAGCGTGTACTGGACGAGCGACATCAGGACGAGCGGCAGGATGAGCTGTTCGAGCGAGACGGCGTTGCGAAAACCGAGCGGCCTCTCCGCGATGCCGGCGTGCGCGGCGAGCGCGAGGTAGAAGCTCTGGCCCGCGACGTAGGCCGTGACGGACATGCAGGCGGGCATGGCGATCCAGGTCGATCCGCGCCGGGAGATGCGGAGCGAGCTGGTGAACAGCTCCAACGCGCCGAGGACGATGCCGGCCGGGACGCCGAGGAAGATGACGCCGAGGAAGACGAAGCAGTCGCCCGCCGTCACGACGGCCTTCGTCCCCGGTATCCTGACCGGGCAGCATGCCGGAGATGACGACGAGGCTGGCGAGGACGACGAGCTGCGCCCACTCCGTCCCGCTGAACGCGAGACAATGGTAGGCGCCCCACCCGAGCGCCACCGCGCCCGCCGCCACCAGCGCGGCCCAGTACGCCCCCGCCGCGCGGCTGTAGTCGGACATGTCGATGCGAATCACTCGTGCCTCCGAAGTAAACGATGAATGATGAGTGATGAATTGAAAGACGGTGTCTTAACTTCATCATTCCGCAGTTCCTGCATTCATCATTCCTTCAAAACCGTCCGTCGCCGGAGGCGGGAGCCGGGAGCAAATCGGCACTCGCCTCCGGCGACGGGCTTGGGGGCAAACGGCGGGCACGTTGTGGCACTTGCCCGCCGGGCTGGGTGAGAAATTTGGGAGGCGTCGCGCGTGACCTTCGACTCTCTCGCGCCTCCCTTTCAAAGTGGACGCCTCAAGCGGCGTCACAAACTGGTGCGGCCTTTCGTCCTCCGTGCGGTGAGCCCGAAGGGGCGCGCGTGCCGCGCTCCCCGTGGGCCGCGCCGTCTCTCTTAACAACACGCGTGCCGCTCGACGCCGACGTGAGGATTGACGGTTTTGGCGTTGAAAACGAAGTTTCCCATTCGGGGCGCGCGGGCGCGCGCGGACGTAGGTCAACGTGACGCGTCAGGTTGATTTGTAGAGTGCAGAATGAACGCGCGTGAGTGCGCTTCGGCGGATATTTAACCACAGAGGCACAGAGGCACAGCTAAAACGGAAACCCGCTTCGAGCTGTGCCTCTGTGTCTCTGTGGTTAATTCACTTGCCGTCTATCAAGCCCGCGGGTCGCCCTTGAGGTAGTGGCCGGTGACTTTGCGGAAGGCGTCGGAGGTGTCCTTGCCGGTGAAGCCGTCCACCTTGAGGAAGATGCCGGGGAAGAGGTTGAGCGCCTTCTGGAGCAGCTCGCCCATCGGCGACTTCTGCTTCGTCGAGTAAGTGACGAGCGGCTCGAAGGAGGCGAGCGGGTCTACGGACTCCGTCACGGGGACGGAGGTCGGCAGCGGGTGCCCTTCGAGGTTGAACTGGATGGTGCCCCGCTCGGCCAGACGCCGCAGGAGCGCCGCCGTGCCGCACTGCTGCGAGACGGCCGTCTGCGACCACTTGCCGTCGGCCACGTACTTGCCGCTCTTGTAGTGATTCGTGAAGCTCCACAGGTACGGGCTCGGCACGTCCGCGTGGAACCGGCGGTAGCCCCAGCCGTTGTACTCCTCGATCTTGTAGAGCGTGCCCGGGATGGTCCAGTCCGTCCACTTGTCCAGCTTCATGAGGGTCAGCGAGTCGGTCGCGCTCTGCTCCCAGGTGAAGGGCGGGTTGCCTGTCTTGGGGCGCCCGGCCGGCACCTGCTTCGTGCGCGCCGTGAGCGGG
Organism: uncultured Acidobacteriota bacterium; assembly: GCA_963726735.1. GTDB lineage: Bacteria > Acidobacteriota > Blastocatellia > Pyrinomonadales > Pyrinomonadaceae > QHXN01. Next base: position 1,372,543 of record CAVSDM010000007.1, on the reverse strand, counting down.
TCGCCGTTGTGCAGGTGCTTGTTGAAGTTCTGCGACGACTCCATGTTGTGTATCACGCCGATGAAGTACCAGGGGATGCCGAGCGGGTCGCCGACCGCGGCGTAGCGGTTGCGGTTCTGCTCGATGGTGCCGGCGAGCTTATCGACCACGCTCGCACGGCCCGGGCTGATGATGCAGGTGTCGAAGAGCCTCTGGTACTCGTCCTTCAGTGCTTGCGTCAGTGTGACTCCGGCCATTCGGGGGTTCTCCTCTTGTAGTTAGCGTGCGGCAGAGAGTACGCCGTCCGGCCCCGCTCTGGCAAGCCCTTTGCGGCCCGGGGCGTTTGACAACGCGCGCGCGCGTCGCGCACTCTCTTCGCCAAACTTCAGGAAGGGCGCGGCGTTTAATCTTGGCAGAGACGGCGGGCGAGCAGAGCGGACGGCGGGGGGCCGAGCGCGGGGGTTACCTCGCGCTGCTGCGCACGAACCGCGACTTCCGCTACCTCTGGCTCGGGCAGGTCGTCAGCCAGTTGGGCGACTGGTTCGACACCATCGCGCTCTTCACGCTCGTGTTGAAGTTGACGGGGTCGGGGCGCGCCGTCAGCCTCGATCCTCGTCGCGCGCTTTTTGCCGAGCGTCGTGCTCGGGCCGCTCTCGGGCGTGCTGGCCGACCGCTTCAACCGCCGCCACATCATGATCGCCTCGGACGTGGCGCGCGCGCTCGTCGTGCTCGGCTTCCTCTTCGTCCGCAGCCCCGAGCAGCTCTGGCTCGTCTACCTCCTCACCGTCCTGCAACTCGCCTTCTCGGCCTTCTTCGAGCCGGCGCGCTCGGCCGCGCTCCCCTCGGTCGTCGCCGAGCGCGACCTCGTCACGGCCAACTCGATCTCGTCGGTCACTTGGTCGGCGATGCTCACGCTCGGCGCGGCCGTGGGCGGCCCCGTCACCGACTGGTTCGGCACCGACGCCGCCTTCATCATCGACTCTCTGACCTACCTTCTTTCGGCCGTGCTCGTCTGGTGCGTGCGACTGCCGAAGCGGGCGCCGCGGCCGAAGACCCCGCTCACGTTGGCGAAGGCGCTCGGCGTTACGGATACGCTCGAAGGCTTGCGCTACGTCTGGCGCCGGCCGCGCGTGCTGGCGCTGCTGCTGGTGAAACCGGCGTGGGGTCTGGGCGGCGGCATCCTGACGCTGCTGCCCGTCTTCGGCGAGAAGGTCTTCCGCCTGAGCCTGCACACGGCGGTCGGGGGCGCCGCCCTCGGGATGAGCGCGCTCTACGCGGCGCGCGGCGTCGGCACCGCGCTCGGCCCCATGTTCACGCGCCGCTTCTACAGCGAGACGCGCCAGCAGATGCAGCGCGCCATCGGCGTCTCGTTCCTCTTCGCGGGCGTCTTTTACTGCCTGTTCGCGGGGGCGCAGAGTTTCACGCTCGCGCTGGTCTGGCTGGCGGTGGCGCACGCGGGCGGGAGCGTGCTGTGGGTCTTCTCGACCGTGCTGTTGCAGTCCTCGGTCGAGGACGAGTTCCGCGGCCGCGTCTTCGCCGCCGAGCTGATGCTGATGACGCTGGCGATGGCCGCGTCGAACTACGCCACGGGCGAGGCGCTCGACCGCTTCCAAGTCTCGCCGCGCGCCGTGACGTTCGCCATCGGCCTCTTCTTCCTCCTCCCCGGCCTGCTCTGGCTCCTCACGCGCCGTTGGTGGGACAGGGAAGAAAAAAGTAGACGGTAGTGAGCAGGCAGTAGCCAGTAGAAATACAAAGCGGCGCGTCCGGCCTCAAGGCTTAAGACGCGCCGCGTGTTTTTCCTACTGACTACCGTCTACTTTCCTTACGTCCTTAGAAGAGCATCTGGCAAATCTCGTCGAGGGACATCGTCACCGACTGGTTGGCCTGCCCCGAGAAAGTGACGGAGCCCTCACCGCCCGTGCCGCTCGTCGTAATCTCGTAGACGTAGCGTGCGCCGGGCTTCTCCACCGTGTTGATGACGTTCCAAAGCGGGTCGTACATGACCATGCCGAAGCTGACGCGGTTATCGATATAGCTCATCGGCCAGAGCGTGAAACTGCCGATGCCGAGTACGGGGCCGGGGTTCGCGGGCTGGAGGGTGTCCGGCCCCTGAAGAGCGGTCACCTTCATCCCCTCGGGGACCGACCCCTGCGGCGCGCTCAACTTTAGGACGGAGAGCATGTCCATCGAACAAGCCATGTTTATTTCCTTTCCGGGACAGTATGATTCTGGAGGCTGGGAGAACGCGCGGCATAATATCACGACCATGGAAGCGGCCTTCACACGAATCCGCGGCCGCGTGGACGGACGCGGCGCGGCCCCTTTCAACCGGCGCCCCTCATCCTTTATCATCACCGGCACGATTGGCCGCGTCGTCGCCACAAGAGACATTCCCGCCGACGCACGAAACGACAGCAAAGAACGGAGAGCTAAACAACAGATGAGGATGAGGAGAGTTGTACTTTGCGCCGCCGCGCTCGTCGTCGCGCTCGCGCCGCAGGCGTGGGCGCAGTCGCCGCAGAAGGACCGCCTGACGGTTGACCTCTTCCTCGACTGGGAGATGGTCGCCGGGCCGCGGGTCTCGCCCGACGGCCGCGCGGTCGTCTACACGCGGCGCTGGGCCGACAAGGTCAACGACAAGTACGAGGACGAGTTCTGGATCGTGGACGCCGACGGCAGGCGTAACCGCTTCCTGACGAAGGGCTCGCAGGCCGTCTGGTCGCCCGACTCGAAGCGCATCGCCTACGTCGCGCCGGGGCAGCCCGCGGGCGCGCAGGTCTTCGTCCGCTGGCTCGACGCGCCGGGCGAGACGCAGTTGACGAGGCTCGAACGTTCGCCGTCGAACCTCACGTGGTCGCCCGACGGGAGCCACCTCGCCTTCAACATGCTCGTGCCCGGCACGCCCGGCCTCTCGGTGAAGATGCCGGCGCGGCCGTCCGGCGCGAAGTGGGTTGACGCGCCGCGCGTCGTGGACCGGCTCAACTACCGCAGCGACGGCTCGGGCTGGCGGCCCGACGGCTTCGCGCACGTCTTCGTCATCTCTTCGGACGGCGGCGCGGCGCGGCAGTTGACCGACGGCGACTACCAGCACGGCGCGCCGGAGTGGGCGGCCGACTCGCGCTCGCGTCCTCTTCAGCGCCATCCGCAAGTCGGACGCCGAGTACCTGCGCAACGACTCGGAGGTCTACGCGGTGAGCCTTGCAGGGCGGCGCCATCCGGCAGTTGACCGACCGCAAGGGGCCGGACAACAACCCGCAGGTCTCGAACGACGGCAAGCTCATCGCCTACACCGGCTACGACCAGAACGACAACACGTACAACGTGACGCGCCTCTACGTGATGAACGCCGACGGGACGAACCGGCGCGTGCTCACGCCGACGTTCGACCGCACGCCGTCGAACGTCTTCTGGGCCGAGGAGAACGGCGGCCTCTACTTCACGGCGGAAGACCGCGGCTCGCAGAACCTCTGGTTCGTCCCCGTCACGGGCGGCGCGCCCCGGCAGATAACGAACGAGCGACAGATTCTCAACCTCACTTCCATCGCTTACGCCCCGCGCACACGCGGCGTGGTGCTGGTCGGCACGCGCTCCACCTCCCAGAGCCCGGCGGACGTTTACGCGCTGGGACTCGTCCGCGACAAGGACACCCGCGGCTACCGCGTCAACGCCTCGGGCGGCGTGCGTCTGACCGACGTGAACCGCGACCTGCTCGAAGGCGCGAAAGCTCGGCGAGGTGGAGGAGGTCTGGTACGACTCGGTCGGGATGGCCGGGCCGCAGATGCACGGCCGCCGACGCTTCGCCCGCGGAGCCGAAGGCTTCGGACTGCTCGAAGACGCGCGTGCAGGGTTGGGTCGTCAAGCCGCCCGACTTCGACCCGTCGAAGAAGTACCCGCTGCTGCTCTACATCCACGGCGGGCCGCACTCGATGTACGGCGTCGGCTTCAACTTCGAGTTCCAGAACCACGCCGCCGAAGGCTACGTCGTGCTCTACACGAACCCGCGCGGCTCGACCGGCTACGGGCAGGGCGTTCGGCAACGCCATCAACAACGCCTACCCGGGGCAGGACTACGACGACCTGATGCGCGGCGTGGACGAGGTCGTCAAGCGCGGCTACATCGACGAACGCAACCTCTTCGTCGCGGGCGGCTCGGGCGGCGGCGTGCTGACGACGTGGATCGTGGGGCACAACGACCGCTTCGCGGCCGCGGTGGCGATGAAGCCGGTCGTCAACTGGTACTCGTTCGTCGGCACGACCGACTCGGCCGACTGGTACTACAACTTCAAGCGGCTGCCGTGGGAAGACCCCGAGGAGCACATGCGCCGCTCGCCCATCACCTACGTCGGCAACGTCAAGACGCCGACCATGATCCTCACGGGCGACATCGACCTGCGCACGCCCCTGGAGCAGACCGAGCAGTACTACCGCGCGCTCAAGCTGCGGCGGGTGCCGACCGCGATGGTGCGCCTCGCCGACGAGTACCACGGCTTCAACGCCGACTTCTCCTTGCGCCACCCCTCCAACCGCGTCGCCCAGATACTCTTCCTCCGCGCATGGTTCGACAAGTACAAGAGGAAGTGACGGTGGCGAGTTGAATGTGATTTACTCGTCACCCGATGCCGCCGTCGATGAAGACTAAAATAGGCGTGATGGGCTCGGCCGGTGAGGCGCCGCCCGAGGGCGAGGCCGCGGGGCTGCGCGCGCAGGCCGAGGCGTTGGGGCGCGCGGTCGCGGGGCGCGGTTGCGTCCTGCTGACGGGCGGGACGACGGGTCTGCCGCACGCGGCCGGCGCGGCGGCGCACGCGGCCGGCGGACTGCACGTCGGCGTCTCGCCGGCCTCGGACGCGCGCGAGCACGTCGAGCGCTACGGCCTGCCGCTCGAAGGGACGGACGTGCTCGTCTACACGGGCTTCGGGCTCAAGGGGCGCAACGTCGTGCTCGTGCGCTCGTGCGACGTGGTGCTCATCTTCCGCGGCGGGATGGGGACGCTCAACGAGTTGACCGTCGCGCACGACGAGGGTCGCGTCGTCGGTTGCCTGACGGGCACGGGCGGCGTCGCCGACGAGGCCGAACGTCTCTTGCGCGTCCTGCCGAAGAGGTCGAGCGCGGTCGTCATCTTCGACGCAGAGCCCGTGCGCCTGCTCGAACGCTGTCTCGAAGCGTTGAAGGAGAGCTGATAGCTAACGGCTATCGGTCTAACAGCATTTTATAGTGGCGAGGGGCTACGAGATCACGAACATCGTCGAGGCGCTGCGCGTCGGGAAGGCCGTGGCGGCGGGCGACTTCGAGGACGGGGCGTGGCGGCGCGCGCGCGCGGCGCACGTCGCGCGCTACTGGTCGGGCGAGGAGGCGCCGCAGGGGCGCAGGGCCGAGGCGCGCATCGTGTGGGACGCCGAAGGCTTCACCGTGCGCTTCGACTGCCGGCAGGAGGAGCCGCTCGTCGTCTCAAGCGCGCCGCGGCTCGAACGCAAGACGATGCAGTTGTGGGACCGGGACGTGTGCGAGATTTTCATCACGCCCGAGGCCGAGCGCATCCGGCGCTACTGCGAGTTCGAGGTGGCGCCGACGGGCGAGTGGATCGACCTCGCGCTCACGGTCACGAAGGAAGGGCGCGACACCGACTGGGACTTCCGCTCCGGGATGACGGCGGCGGCGCGCGTCCGGCCCGGCCCGGTCACTTCTATCACTTCGGGCCTGCGCGTCCCCTGGCAGGCGTTCGGGCGCGCGCCTTTGAAGGACGAGCGCTGGCGCTGCAACCTCTTCCGCTGCGTCGGCCGAGACCCCACCCGCGGCTACCTCGCCTGGCAGCCCACACACACACCCGAGCCCGCCTTCCACGTCCCCGAAAAGTTCGGGTGGATAGTTTTCAAGGGGTGAGCGTTGGTTATTTGACGCGTACCCTTGACAGCCACTCCGCCTCAACGTACGTCTGCCAGACGTTCGGCCAGCCCCGTACCCCCTTCATCCGCAAACTACCCTCGCCGGTACTAAACTTGGCCTACCTAAGGGAGAGTAGTGTCTATGCATAGTCCCCGTATGCGTTTTATTCATCGACGGCTCGTCTTATCAGTCCTGACCGCGCTGGCGCTGACCGCAACCGGCACGAACGCGCAGAAGAAGGTCAAGGTGTGGAAACGTTAACCGACGACGCCCCCGCGCCCGTGGTGTAGCGGGGCGTCTACGCAAAGAAGGTCGCGGACCCGACCGACGACACGCCGACGCCCGTGGTGCAATCCAAAGTCCCGAGCAGCCGCGACAGCGTGAAATTGGGGCGCGTCATGGCGGCGGGCTAACGCCCCATCGCACTCGCGGCCACCTCATACACGAATTCGACGGCCATCACTATCACCGACTGCCCGAATCCCTGCCCGACCTCGATGGCCGGGCCGGGACAGTCGGCCTCGCTCTATCCTTCGCCCATCACCGTCTCGGGTGAGGTCGGCGTCATCCAGCGCGTCTCCGTGACAATCAACGGCTTCAGCCACGGCTTCCCGGCGGACGTGGACTTCCTGCTCGTCTCGCCGTCGGGGCGCAAGTCGGTCTTCATGTCCGACTTCGGCGCGGGCTCGCCCGGCGTCTCGAACATCAACGTGACGCTCGACGACTACGCCGACCGGCCCGTGCCCTCGACCGTCACCGGCAACACCGGCGTCCCGTTCGTCACGGGCAGCTACCGCCCGGCGAACGCCGGCACGACCGACTTCCACCCAGACGATCACGCTGACCGACACGACGGCCGTCACCGCGCAGGCGCTGACACTTCAGACGCCGCCCGCGCAGACGAACGGCGGCGGGCTCAACTCCAGCCTGGCCGAAGGCATCATTACGACGACCGCGCCGCTCGCCAACGGCGCGAGCACGGTCGTCGAGTTCAACATCGGCGTGCAGGTGACCGGGAACTTCCGCTTCTACATCAACGTCGAAGCGCTGACCGTGCCTCCACAGTAAGGCGCGGCGGGGTTTGACGAACGACAAAGGCGCGGGCGGAGTGGCAAGTGTTGCACTCCGCCCGCGCCCTTTTTGTCACACATCACTTCTGTAGATTCTTCAGGTAGTCGGCGAGCAGCGCGCGGTCGCCGTCTTCGTGGAGGCGGATGCCGAGGAGGAAGCCGGGGTCGGTCTGCCCGTCCCGGCCTTCGTCGAGGCGCTCGTAGCGGACGGGCGTGCCGTAGAGGCGCGCGCTCTGTTCGCCGAGCTTGAGCGTGAGGCGGAGCGTGACGCCTTCGCCGACGAGGTAGCGGTCGCCGAGGCGGATGGCGGGGAGGACGACGCCGAGCCCGCTCTCGCTCAAGTCGCGCGTGTGGCCGGCGACGCCGCCGGCGGGCGGCGCGCCCGGCGTCGGGTCGAGCAGCGAGACGAAGACCGCGAGGCGCACGTAGCGGCGCGGCGCGCGCCGCCGGTTGCCCACGAACTCGCGCAGGCGGCTCGCGATTGTGCGTAGTCGCTCCGGCATCTCTTCCTCGCGCGGCCTCGTTCGGGGACGGCGGCTGTGGGGAGAGTCGTCTCGGCGCCCCTCGCGGCGCGGCCGCTGTGTCTGAAAAACTGAACTGCGTTGGAGGCGGGGCTCGCGGCGGCCTTGCCCTTCCGGCGGTGAGTCCCTCAACGGCCGCTACGCTCGATTGTAGCCGCACGCGCGCGGGCGGCGCAAACATTATCTCCGCCGCCGAGTCAGTGGTCGGGCGCGTCCAACTGCACCCGGCTCGTCTCTCCCTCGCGCAGCGTGACGCGCGGGGCGTTGTCGGCGCGGCGCCTGACCTCCTGCTCGTATGACGCCCGGCCTTGACGGGCGCGGCATCACCAACACGCGGTAATCGCCCGGCGGCGCGTTGATGACGCACGCACCCGTGGCGCCCGGAGTGCAGAAGGAGAGTGCGGAGTTGTGCGCCCACGGGGAGGTGTCGGCGGGGACGAGCGAGACGAAGAGGTTGTCCATCGTCCGCCGGCCGGCGGCGGCGCGGACGGTCACGTGCAGCGTCGCGGGGTTGCGCCCGTAGACGATGCGGACGCCCTCGACCGACGCGCCCTCGGCCAGCTCCAACGGCTCGCGCATCAGGTCTCTGCCGTTCCACGTAATCGACTTGAGGTAGGTGCCGCCTTCGACGCCGTGGACACTCGGGTGGAATGAGAACCTGCCGGCGGGCAGCCCTTCGACGACGAACCGGCCGCCTTCGAGGCTCCCCCCGGACTGCGCCCCCGAATAGTCGGGCGCGGCGCCCGCCTCGGCGACGCGCGTCAGTGAGACGTGACCGTAGCGCGGCGTCGTCCCGCCCTCCACAGAGACCGTGCCGGTGACGCGCGCGCCTTCGGCGACCTCGACGACGAACTCGGAAACGTCGCCCGACACTTCGAGTTCGCGGCGCGCGGGCGGGTAGGCGCGCCGGCGCCGAGGGGGTGTGTAAGGCCCGCTGCTGTTCGTGCTGACCACGCCGTCGCCGGCCGACACGGACACGTTCGAGACGGAGATGTTCGAGTTGGAGAGGGGGCCCAACGCCTCCTCATACCCCTCGGGCGGCTTGACGTGGATGGTGTAAGGGCCGTCGGGAATCTCCCTGAGCTGCCAGCGCCCCGCCTCGTCGGTCATCGTGCCGTTCGGCCCGGATTCGGACGAGCCGAAGTAGGCGGGCGCCGGGCCGGCCGGGGTCAGCGGGTCGTCGCGGCGCGTGATGGAGACCTGCGCGCGCGCGATGGGCTGGCCGCCGCGGCGCGTGCGTACGACGCCGCGCGACGGTGCGCAGGTCGCGCTCGGGGATGGTGATGTCCACGTCGGAGCGCTCGTCGCCGACCGAGACCTTGACGACGCCGGCCTCCTTCAAGCTCGTCGCCGAAGGGTAGAAGGTCATGAGGAGCTGCGGCGTGAACATCCCACGGAGCATCTCCGGCATGTCGTCGGACGTCATTGGCCCTCGGCGCCCTCCGCGCCGTGGTTGACCGACTCGTTGACGCCGATGAGGTACTCGCCCGGCGGCAGCCCCGTCAGACGGAACATGCCGCGGTCGTCCGTGCGCAGCCCCGCGAGCGAGGCGATGTTCGCGCCCGTCAGGTACTTCTGGACGCGGCCGTCCGCGGAGCGGCGCATGAGGCTGACGTTGACGTTGACCGCCGGGTCGCCGTCGGCGTACGAGACGCGCCCCGCGATGGAGGCGCCGCGGCGCGCGTGCACCGTCACGTTCGAGTCCTCGCGGCCGTCCACCTCGATCAGGTCGAAGTACTTGCGCCCCTCGCCGAGGTCGGGCGTGCCCGAGGCGTTGCGCATATCTTCGACGCTGACGAAGCCGACGCGGCGAGAGCACGCCGGGCACGTCCACGAAGGCGTAGTAGGTGCCGGCGCGCACGCCCCGGATACGGAAGTCGCCGCGCGCGTCCGTCAGCGCGGCGTACTCGCCGCGACCGCCGCCGTCGGTGATGAGCATGACGCGCGCACGCCGCACGGGCCGGCTCGTGTCGTCGTAGACGACGCGGCCGCGCACGGCGGAGTCGGCCGGGGTCGCGTCCGGCTCCTCCGCCTGCTGCTTGTGCGCGTCCTGCGCCCGCGCGCGGCGCGGGCGGCGCGCGCTCCCGGCCTCGACCGGCGCGAGCAGCGCGCAGGCGAGCGCGAAGAGCGCCGCCGCGGGCAGGAGCCACTTCGTCAACGTGCGTGCGAGGCTCATCGTGTCTGGTGCGGGCGCCCGCGCCTACTTGGCTGACGAAAGCGGCTTGCCGCCCACGTCCTTCTTGCGGACGCCGGACGCGTCGAGGTGGAAGGAGAGGCGCCCCGTCCGCCCGTAGCGCTCGGGCTCGGCGCGCGCCGTGAACGACTTGGCGTCCGAAGAGACGTTGACGGTGAAGCGGTAGCCGGTCGTCTCGGAGCCGAGGATGTCCTGCGGGACGTAGCCGGCGCGCACGAGCGCGTTGAGGTCGCCGAAGCTCCCCGCGTTCTGGAGCGAGTAGGCGAGCTGCGCGGTCTTGATGCGGCGGAGCATGTCCTCGGCGTCCGCCTCGTGCGCCTCGATGCGCTTCTCGAAGAAGAACTTCTTGCCGAGCTTCTTCACCTCGGCGGCGCCCTCGCGGTCGCCGATGACCCACGCGCCGCGCTCGCGGATGAGGTTGATGGGCTCGACCTTCAGCTCTTTGCCCTCGCCCGTCCTGACGAAGACGGTCGCCTCCTCGCCGGCCAGACTCTCGCCCGTGATCTCGAAGTCCGCGGGCACGGCGGCCGACACGCGCGCGAAGTCGGTCTGGAACTCCTTCAGCTCTTCGGCGGTGAGCGCCTCGACGGCCGGGCGGAGGATGGTCATCAGCAAGGCGTCGCGGAAGCGCGACTCCTTGAGCGCGGTGTAGTAGGCGCGCACCACGTCGGAGGGCGACGCCTTGCGCGGCGGCCGGCGCCTGCCGCGGGTTCGCCCGCGCGCGGCGCCGCGCCCGCCGCGAACGCGAGCAGGCAGAGTGCGAGCGTGAAAGTCTTGAGCTTCGTGCGTCTGTTCATCTTAAGTATTTCTTTCGGCAAGGCGGCTTGGGGGAGGGGTGCGCTGAAGTCTGTACGTTGTAAGTCCGGCGCAAAGAGAACGGCTGACCGTGGGCGTCCGGCGCGCCCACGGTCAGCCATTTTTCCACCCGCGCGTGCGCGGGGTCAAGCGGGCCTCGGCCGTTAACGCTCGTCGGACGCGCGGCGCCCGCCGAGCAGCCACTCGCGCCCGACCGCGTAGAGCAGCACGGCGAGGATGATGAACGGGATGACGCCGAGCGCGTCCGACCACGGCCCGGCGTTGAGCGGGTTCTGCGCGCCCCACGCCGTCATGCTCTTGTTGAAGTCGGTGAACCACGGCACGCCCGCGAGGAACGCGATGATGATGCCCGCGATCGCCCCGCCCGCGATGTAGCCCGAGGCCATCAGCACGCCCGGGCTCTTGTCGCCCTCGGCGACTAGCTCGTCCTCGGTCATGTTCCGGTGCGCGAGCCGTCGGCGCAGGTACTTGTCCACCAGCCAGCGCACCAGGCCCGCCGACGAAGATGGGCGACGACGAGGAGAGCGGCAGGTAGACGCCCACCGCGAAGGCGAGCGAAGGGATGCCCGCCATCTCCAGCACGACCGCGATCATCACGCCGAGCAGGACGAGCCCCCACGGCAGCTCGCGGTTGAGGATGCCCTTGATGATGTAGCTCATCAGCGTCGCCTTCGGCGCGCCGAACTTCTCCACCTCGCGCCCGCCCTCGGTCGCCTTGTGCCGTGCCGTTGATGCCGGGGTCGACGAAGTAGACGGGCGCGCCCGCGTCGTCCACGAGGTACTTGCCCGCCTTCGCGTCCTTCTCGTCAACCTTGTACCACGCGTGGTACTGCTTCGTGTCGCTGATGCCCTGGTCGGCGGGGACGGTCTCGGTCGCCGGCCCGAGCCGCGACACGTCGGCGCGCACCTCGGCCGGCAGTTGCAGCTTCGACGCGGGGACGTAGACGGTCGCCGCGCCGTTGAGGCTGATGAGAATCGGCCCGAGGATCAGCGCCGACGCGCCCGCGCCGACGAGGATGGCGATCTGCTGCCGCCACGGCGTCGCGCCGACGAGGAAGCCCGTCTTCAAGTCCTGCGAGGTCGTGCCGCCGTTCGACGCCGCGATGCAGACGATGGCGCCGATGGAGAGCGCCGTGACGTAGTAGCCCGGCCCCGTCCAGCCGATGATGAGGAAGATGAAGCAGGTCAGGAGCAGCGTCGCCACCGTCATCCCCGAGATGGGGTTCGACGACGACCCGATCTCGCCCGTCAGGCGCGACGAGACCGTGACGAAGAGGAAGCCGAACGCGACGATGAGCAGCGCGCCCAGGAGGTTGAACTGAAGGTGCAGCTGCGGGAGGAGCATGATCGCCGCGATGAGCACGATGATGCCGCCCAGCACGAACTTCATCGACAGGTCCTGGTCGGTGCGCGGGTTCGCGGCGGTCGCCGCCTGCCCGCCGCGCAGGTCGGCCAGCCCGCCCTTCAGGCCGTGCCAGATGGTCGGCAGCGACCGGAAGAGGCTGATGATGCCGCCCGCGGCGACCGCGCCCGCGCCGATGTAGAGGACGTAGGCGTTGCGGATGTCGTCCGGGACCCATCTCGCCGATGGGCGTCGTCCCCGGCGGGACGATTGTGCTCGCCGAGGTACTGGCCGAAGAACGAGATCATCGGGATGAGCACGAGGTAGGCGAGCACGCCGCCCGCCGCCATGATGGACGCGATCTTCGGCCCGATGATGTAGCCGACGCCTAAGAGCGCCGGGGAGGACTCGACCGAGACCGAAGCCTTGTTGAAGGGGTCGCCGAAGACCTTCGTCGGGTACTCCTTCCAGGTGAAGAACGCCTTCATCAGCGTCGTGTAGACGAAGCCGATGCCGAAGCCCGCGAAGATCGTCTTGGCGCCCGTGTTCGCCGACTCCGCGCCCGCGCCCGAGCGCTCCCACTCCGCCCGCGCCGAGTCCGAAGCGAGCGCGCGCGACTCGTCCGACGCGCCCGCCTTCAAGACCTCGGCGCACGCCGTCCCCTCCGGGTACTTGAGGATGCCGTGCTGCTGCACGATGAGCGCGCGCCTGAGCGGAATCATCATCAGGATGCCGAGCAGGCCGCCGAGCGACGGCGACGAGGATGACGCGCGTCAGCTCAAGGTCGAAGCCGAGAATCATGATGGCGGGCATCGTCACGCCGACGCCGAAGGCGATCGACTCGCCGGCCGAGCCGGCCGTCTGCACGATGTTGTTCTCAAGGATGGTGGCGTTGCGCGCCCCGAGCTTCGAGAGGATGCGGAAGAGCGTGATGGAGATGACGGCGACGGGGATCGAGGCGCTCACCGTGAGGCCGACCTTCAGCACGAGGTAGAGCGACGACGCGCCGAAGACCATGCCCGAGCAGGGTGCCGACGACGACGGCGCGCACCGTCAGCTCGGGCATGATGGTCTCGGGCGCGATGTAGGGCTTGTACGTGACGGCGTGCGGGTCGTCGGGCCTGAAGCCGACGACATCCGGGTACTCGTTCGTCACGGCGACCTGGTGCTTTGCAGGGTCGAGTGCGTCAGACGACATCAGAAGTGACCTCCGACCGATATTTTTTCGAGCTACAAGGGAAGAGCCTCTTAAGGGGACAGTGGCGCTACTTTACACGCGCGCGCGGCGCGGAAGCAAGCAGGGAGAAATGATGAACGCGGAATGCGGAATGATGAGTTAAGAACCGTCTTTCGTTCATCATTCATCATTCCGCGTTCACCATTTCCCTCACGGTTTGCAGACGCGGCAGGGGCGGTAGCCGGCGGCGGCGGCGGCGGCGGGCGAGTCGAAGTCGGCGCGCTGTCGCGCGGGGATCGCGTACGGCCCAGTCGCAGTCGGGCAGGTGGTAGATGCCGAGGCTGCGGTTGCCGACGACGGGGTGGGCGGCGACCGCCGCGGGCGGAGGCGGCGTCGTCGCGCGCTGCGCGCCCTTCGCGTTCGGGGCGAAGAGCGGCGGCGGGAGCGGCGCCGGCGCGGGCGCGCCGAAGAGCGTCGCCGCGGCGCGCGCGGTACCGATGCGCGGGCGAGGGGGCGCCGCCCGCCGGGAGCGCCGTCGTCGTCGCCGTCTCGGCGTAGTAGACCGCGCGGAAGAGGCCGTAGAAGAGGAGCAGCACGCAGAGCACGACGAGCGTCAGCATCATCCCCGCGAAGCCCTCGGCGCCGAAGGCCGCCCAGACGTAGCGGAGCAGGAAGTTGTGCAGCGGTATCCACCAGATGTAGCCGTACGAGTCGCCGAAGGCGCTCTTGGCGAAGTAGAAGCGTGTTGCCGCGCAGGTCGGCCGGGTCGCGCGGCGTCAACTGCGTCTGCGCGCCGCGCCCTGGCCGAGTTGAAGAGCCCCTGCACGGTCGTCGACGCGGGCGTCGTGGGCGCCTCGCGCCAGGTCTTCGAGGCCGGCCAGTAGCCTTCGCCGCTCGGGCGGGCGCGGCGCGGGGGCGCGCGCCACCTCGCGCGTGCGCGTGCGCACCTCCACGTCGGCCGGCGCGTGCATCCAGCCGGGGAGCGTCGAGCGCGGCGTGACCAGTTCGCGTCAGCGGCGGCGCGGCCGCGGGGCCGGAGATGCACGCGAGCCTCAGCGCCTCGGCCAGACGCGCGTGCTCTTCGCCGATGGCCTCGATCTTCGGGAAGAGCGCGGACGCGTCGGGGTCTGAGAAGTCCGCGCGCGTAAAGAGCAGGTTCTCGTCGTGGTGCTCGCGCCAGAGTTCGGGGCGCTCGGCCAGCGAGATGAGCGAGAGGTAGACGACGAGCGCGGAGAAGTTGTCGGTGTCGGACGAGAAGTGCGCCACGTCGCGCGCGGGGTGCTGGTAGTGCTGGTGCCCGACCTCGCTCGCCTTGAACCCTCGGAGCGCGGGGACGTACATGCCGTCGAGGTCGACGAGGCGCAGCCGCCCGCGCTCGACGATGATGTTGCCGTGCTGCAAGTCGCCGTGCGCGATGCCCGCCTCGCGCAGCTCGCCCATGAGCTTGACCCACTCGTCGGCCATGTGGAGCAGGGCGTCGCGCCGGCCGACGGCCTCGTCCAGGTATACGTCGAGCGTCGGCCCCTCGACCCACTCCATGACGAGGACGGGGTAGCGCCGCCCCGCGACGAGGATGCCCTTCGGGAGGTATTTGAACTGCGGGAGCGCGGCGATGCGCGTGGCGTTGAGGTGCGCGTCGAGCGCGCGGTAGCGCTCCTCGCGGTCGCCGAGGAAGCCGCGGAAGCAGCGCACGGCCAGCGCGTCGCCGCCGTCGTCGCCCGGGTTGAGCTTGAAGACGTAGGCGAACTGCCCCGACGTGACGAGCGGCATCCCCAGGCGGTCTACCGCCGGCAGCATCCGCTTCAGCGACGGCTCCTCGAAGCAGACAGCCGGGCACTGCACGGCCTCCGCGTAATTGCCGCGCCGACGGCCAGAAGTTTGTCGTCACGTTCTGCATGGGAAAACAGTAGCCAGTAGTCAGTAGGAAGAATTCTCATTACGAATCTACGGTGCGTCATCTTCAGCATCCTCGAGAGGAGCCTACTGACTACTGGCTTCTGGCTACTGCTATTCTGACCGCCGCCACGTCGTCGTCCTTCATCCTCGCGGCGGCGCGCTCGCGCCGGACGAGTTCGGAGAGCGAGCCATTTTCCGACGCGGCGAGCAGAGAATCAAACTCTTCCGCGCAGCGCGTCGCGCCGCGCGCGCGACTCGAAGTACCAGGCCGAGAGCGCGTCCGTCATGAGCAGGAAGATGTCGCCGGGCTCGGCCCGACCCTCGCGCTCGACGAGCCGCGCGAGCGCCGCCTCGCGCAGCGTCTCGCTCGAAGGCACGAGCGGCGGCGTCGAGGTGAAGGCTTCGTGGCGGTCGAGCGGGAAGGCAGCCGAGCACCTCCCCGCCCGCGCCGCTGCACGAGGCACGAGTCGCCGAGCGCGACGGCCCGCCAGTTCATCCTCTCGCCCGCGACGCTTCCAGCCGCAGCCCGACGAAGGCCGCGTACGAGCCCGCGCGCCGCTTCTCCTCCGCGTACCAGGGGAGCTTCCGCCCCTCCCACGAAGCGTGCAGCCACTCGCCCTGCTCCTTCAGCCACGGCCCGAACTCCCCGGCCGTCAGCGGCGCCCGCACCGCGCCCACCCACTCCGCCGCCAGACGCGCCGCCCAGCGCCGCGCGTCGAAAGCCTCCGTCGCCCCGTCGGCCACCGCGAACCTCAGAGAGCCCGCGTCGAACGCCACCGCGTCCTCGCACTCCTCCGGCGCGCTGCCCTCCTTCGGCAGGATGAAGTGGCGCGCGATGACTTACAGAGAGAAGTAAGCAGTGGGCGGCATGCAGATAGCAGTTGAGAAGTGAGCGGCGTCGGCACGACTTCAGCAGTCGAAGGAGCAAGGCGCGGCGCCGCTCCTACTCGAACACTGGCTGCAACGCTACTGCTCACTGTCCGTCTCATCCAGATGTGCGGGGGCATGCCGGTCAGGCGACGTGCCGATCTCGTAGAACTGGACGACCGAGGAGGGGTCGGCGTTGAAGACGAAGCCGCGCGAGCCCTCGGCGGCGGTGACGCCGAGCTGCTGGGCGGCGCCGAGGAAGTTTTCGGGCAGCACGCTTGAGATGCGGAAGAGCGTGCGCGCGAAGCCGTCCGTGAGCATTCGACTCCTCGGCCGGGTACTCGACCTTGCGCGCGCGGCTCGAAGAGACGTGGCAGTTGAAGAGGAGCACGCGGCCGTCGTCGGTGCCGAGCGACATGAGCGCCTCGCCGTCGTTGGTCGGGTCGCCGTCGCTCGACTCGCCGTCGGTCAGGTGGAGCACCGTCGGCGGGAAGCCGCGCGGGTGCGCGCCGAGCCACCCTGTCGATTATCTCGCGCACGCGCGCCGAGCGCGCGGCACATCGGCGTGCCGCCGTCGGCGTGCGCGTGCACCCAGACGGGGTAGCGCACCGGCGTCTCGACGTAGCCGCCCACGCCGTCGGGCACGCGCCGGTAGCCGGACTCGATGCGCGCCGGGTTGTCGGCCACGGCCGAGACGGGCGCGACCGTCATCCCGGCGAGCGCGCCGCCTAAACCGACGCCGACCTGCGCGGCCGTAGCCGACGACGGCGACGTGGTAGTAGTCGCGCACCTCCTCGGTCTTGGTGCAGCGGATGACGAGGTCGTGCAGCGCGTGGTTGACCGCGTTGGCGACGAAGTCGGCCTTGCGCGCCGAGCCCTCGCCGCCGAACGGGTCGGCCATCGAGCCCGACTGGTCGAGCAGGAAGACGATGAGCGTCGGGTTCGCGCGCGTGATCTGTGCCGTGTATGCCATGCGGGAAGTGATCGTTGATGAGTGATAAGTGACGAGAAGCCGTCGGCGGTATCCCTCTTCAGCCGGCCGCCGGGGCGCCGTGCGCGAAGGCGTCCGCCCGGGAGCGGCCCCCGCGCTCGCGCAGGAGGCCGAGGTAGACGTAGACGGTCAGCACGTGCGCCGACGCGTTCAGCATCCCCAGCACGGCCGTCTGCAAGAGCAGCGTCGGCAGCGGGTCGAGCCGCGCGCCGCCCGCGAAGCTCCGGGTCAGGAACCAGTTGAGGACGAGGATGAGCAACCCCCAGAGGAAGGTGGTGACGAAGATTCGCCCCTTGTAGCCGTTCGTCAGCTCGCCGCTCCGCTTCAGCGCGGCGACGGGGCCGCGCCCCTCGACGACCGCGGCGGGGACGCAGACGGCGAAGATCAGGCTCAGGATGATGCCCGGCACGATGAAGAACGCGTAGCCCGCCTTGATGATGAGCGTGTAGAACGACATCAGGAGAAAGACCTTCGGCCACACCTTCAGCCCGCGCGACAGGCACGCGCCCGCCGACGCGCTCCCCGCGCGCTGCAAGTCAACGACCGCGTAGACGAGCGAGCCCGACAGCAGCGACGTGCCGGCCGTCGAGACCAGCCAGAGGAACCAGCCCTGCGCGCTCGAAGAAGTTCGTGCCGGCGAGCGCGAGCGCGGCCCCCGTCCCCGTGAAGTCCGCGACGCTGTAGCGCACGAGCGCCTCCGGCACGGTCGCCAACAGCACGAAGATGCCGACGAGCGTGAAGTGCTCCCGGAAGACCGCGAGCGTGGGCGAGAGCACGTCATCCATTCTCTTAAACGGCGGCGCGGGGATGTCGATGGCCGGCGGGCGCCACCGCCGGGGGCTCGCCCGGCCGCGTGAATGACGGCCAGCGGGAACTCGCACGCCTCGCAGAAGTCGGCGCCGGGGTGGTTGTAGTGGCGGCAGTAGTCGCAGCGGGGGCCGTTCATGAGGGAGCTCCTTAACAGTCTGAAACTTTCGGCGGCAGGCTTCCGAGAAGGCGCCGCCGCCCGCGCCTTCCGGCGGGTGGTCGAAGCGCCTGAACAATATCCAACGCCGCGCCGCCGCCTGTCAATTACGACGCCCGCGCTGTGCTACACTCGCGGCTCCCGGGACCTTTCCAGCTCTGAACAGACCCTTAGAAGGACGCACGTACAAGACGATGCCGAAGCACCTTCTCTCCCGCGCGCTGCTGTTGCTCCTGCTGCTCGCCCCGCACTCCGGCCCGACGCCGCACGCGCGGGGCGTACGCGCGTCCGTGCCCGCCCCGGCCGCCGCCGCCGCCGTCCCGGCGCCCGAGGACGTGCTCGGCTTCCGCCCCGGCGACGACCGCAAGCTCGCGTCGTGGGCGCAGACGGTCGAGTACTTCCGCCGTCTCGCGCAGACGAGCCCGCGCGTCAAGTTCGAGGAGCTGGGGAAGACGACGCTCGGCGCGCCCTTCGTCCTCGCGACCATCAGCGCGCCCGAGAACATCGAGCGCCTCGAAACTTACAAGGGCATTCAGCAGATGCTCGCCGACCCGCGCAAGTTCGGCGCCGGGCGCGCGGCCGAGGTCAGGGCCGAAGGGTACAGGAGCAACGGGAAGGCCGTCGTCCTCATCACCTGCGGCGTCCATTCGACCGAGGTCGGCTCGTACCTCTCGGGGATGCTCATCGCGCACCGCCTCGCCTCGTCCGACGAGCCCGAAGTACAGGAGATCCTGAGCAACACCATCGTCCTCATCGTGCCGTCGCTGAACCCCGACGGCGTGGACATCGTCAAGCGCTGGTACGACCGCACGCTCGGCACGCCGTTCGAGGGGACGAGCCCGCCCGAGCTTTATCACCACTACGTCGGCCACGACGACAACCGCGACTGGTACGCCTTCACGCAGGTCGAGACGCAACTGACCGTCGATAAGGTTCACAACGTCTGGCGCCCGCAGATCGTCCACGACATACACCAGCAGGGCGCCTACGGCTCGCGCCTCTTCCTCCCGCCCTACATGCAGCCGGTCGAGCCGAACGTGCCGCGCCAGCTGGTCGAGGGCTACACGGAGCTGGGCCGCTTCATGGCGGACAACATGCTCAAGTCGGGCTTCAAGGGCATCACCTGGGACTCGACCTACGACGCGTGGACGCCCGCGCGCGCCTACTCGCACTACCACGGCGGCGTGCGCATCCTCTCCGAGACGGCCTCGGTCAACCTCGCCACGCCCATCAGCGTGAAGCCCGAACAACTGCGCGCCGGCGAGGGCTACGACGCGCGCAAGGCGAGCCCGAACTTCCCCGCGGTCTGGCCCGGCGGCGAATGGCGCCTGCGCGACATCACGACTACATGACGACCGCGGCCTTCGAGCTGCTCAAGCACGCCGCGCAGAACCGCGAGGCGTGGCTCCGCCGCTTCTACTCCATCGGCCGGGAGGCCGTGCGCCCGCGCAGGCCCGGCGAGTTGTTCGGATTTGAAATCAAGGTCTCGGAGAACACCCCGCACCTGCTCCGAATTCTCGACCGCGGCCGGGGTGGAACACTCCTGGCTCAAGGGGGGCGGGCCGGTCACGGTGGAGGGCACCAAGCACTTCGACCCGAAGGTTACGTACCCGAGTTCGACGTCATCGTGCCGATGCAGCAGCCGTACGGCGCTTTCGCAAAGGCGCTGCTCGAAGCGCAGCATTACCCGGACCTGCGCGACGCCGCGGGCCACCCCATCCCGCCCTACGACGTGACGGCGCACACCCTCTCGCTGCTGATGGGCGTGGAGGCGCGGCCCGTCAACGCGCCTTTCAAACGGGCCGTCGATCAGACAGGACTCACGTCGAGACTTCCATCCCCGACTGCGCTGCGCGGCGGGCCGACGCGTATCGCGATCTACAAATCGCACGTCCCCTCGATGGACGAGGGCTGGACGCGCTGGGTGCTGGAGAAAGAGTCCTGCTACGAAGTCGATTCGCTCGACGACGCGGAGGCGCGCGCGGGCAACCTGCGCGAAGAAGTACAAGACGATCATCCTCCCCGACCAGTCGCCGCGCGCGACGCTCGACGGCTACCGGAAGGGCTCGATGCCGGAGGAGTTGACGGGGGGCCTGGGCAAGGAGGGCGTGAAGGCCCTGCGCGAGTTCGTCGAGCAGGGCGGGACGCTCGTCGCGCTGAACGAGGCGTCGAACTTCGCCATCGAGCAGTTCGGCCTCCCCGTCCGCGACGTGACGGCCGACCTCAAGCGGACGGAGTTCTACTGCCCCGGCTCGATCCTGCGCACCCACCTCGACACGACGCACCCGCTGGCGAAGGGGATGCCGCGCGAGTCCGTCGCGTGGGTCGAGGACTCGCCGGTCTTCGAGGTCAAGAGCGACCCGCTCGCCCTCGTCCGCGTGAAGATCATCGCGCGCTACCCGGACACGGGGACGCCGCTCCTCTCGGGCTGGCTCCTCGGCGCGGAGAAGCTTCGCGGCAAGGCCGCGCTCGTCGAGGTCGGACTGGGCGCAGGGCGCGTCTACCTCTTCGGCTTCCGCCCGCAGTACCGCGCGCAGTCGCTCGCGACCTACCCGCTCCTCTTCAACGCCATCGCCGGCCGCTGAAGGCTCGCCGGTTGCTGGCCGTAAATCTCCCGCCTCGGATTTCGCCGGGTCGCCGACCCGCGCGGCGTCCGCCTCGTCACAAGCGGGGCCGCGTTCGTACCAAAACGGTGTCCGGCGTACGGCGCAGGCTGTAATCTGCGCGCAAGCATGCGGCGACCGCCTCGCACAAGGTCGTTGTGGCCGTCAGGCGTCTCCCCTCCTATCCTGCTCGGGACGAACAACCCGACTTCTCCGTCACCCAATTAAAGGAGTGGATATGAAAACGCGTCTATTCGCCGCCGCACTCTGTCTCGCGCTGTTGGCCTCGCCGCTCTTCGCGCCCGCCGCCAGCGCCCACTGGGAGTTCCACGACGTGAGCGAGCAGTACCTCTTCGGCTACACGGGCGTCGAGAGCGCCTACGAGTACCGGCAGGAGGTCATCAACAGCGGCATCAAGACCAACGTGACGACCATCTCGTCCGAGTACAACACCTACCTCCAACCCGCCATCGACCACCAGACCCAGGGCGGCAAGAAGGTCGGCATCTTCCTCGACACCGTGCTCTTCCAGTCGGCCAGCCCCGCGTGGTACCTGCGCCCCGACTACCAGTGGACTTTCAACCACTGGTACAACCTCAACAAGAACTACCTCACCTCGAACCGCGTGGCCTTCCTCATCATCAACAGCGAGGCGAACAACCGCGGACTCTCCGCCGCCGCGCTCGACACGGCGACCGCCTACGTCAAGTCGAAGCTGCCGGCGCTGCCGACCGTGGTCGGCTACGGCTTCGGCGACGGCGGCGCGGGCACGACGAACCTGACGCTGCCCACGCAGCCGGACGGCTTCGGCCTCTGGCGTTACGCCGTCCTGCACCCCGAGACGGCGGGCAGCGAGTTCCAGGTGCTGCTCGACTTCTTCAAGGCGCGCATCACCCCTTCGCAACGGCTCATCATCATCTTCGACGCGCACTACGGGCCGTGGCACGTCAACGCGGGGCAGACGCAGGAGATGGTCGGCGACATCGCCATCCGCTACGCGGACATCGCGCTCGCCGAGCCGAAGGTGGTCGGCATGATCGGCTTCACCTGGGAGAGCTTCGGCGGCGTGCTGGGGCTGCGCGACGTGTCGCAGGGCATGCGCCTCAAGAACGTCACGGCGAGTTGCAAGCTGCTTCCCTGCCCGTAAGTCTTCGCCGCCGGGGGCGCGTCGAAAGAGGTTCGCCGCGGAGACGAGAGCCTCGGTCTGAAATCTCGGACTTATGATTTCAGACCGAAGCGTCCTCGCCTCCGCGGCGAATTTTGTGCGCCGCGCGCGCCCGTCCGTCAGGAGAGGCCGACGCTGACGATGGCGGCGACGAGCGCGGAGAGGAGGACGAAGATGTAGCAGAGGAAGTAGCCGACGACGAGGACCACCGAGGCGGGGACGGTCTTGAGGGTGCCGAGGCCGTAGACGGCGCGCACGGCGAAGTACATGTAGACCATGTCGAGCAGCCACTTGCAGAGGGCGAGGGCGATGTTGCACCCCGCCGGTCTTGATGCCGATGTAGGAGTAGACGGGCCACAGCAGCAACACCACCAGCGTCGAGAACGCGACGAAGTGCATCGAGAAGACGAGGTGCTCGACGAAGTAGCGGCGCCAGAAGAGGAAGACGACCTGGAGCACGAGCGCGAACCCGCCAATGAAGAGCAGCGTCGAGACCGACACGTAGCGCTGCCACTTGTCGCTCAGGCGGTCGAACAGTTCGGGCAGGGAGAGCTTCTTCTTCGCCGCGAACCGCTCGAAGACCTCGATGGACTCCTGCCGCTTCTGCTGCCTGATGAACTTCTCCACATCGAACATCGAGACCGGCTTGTAGACCGAGTAGGCGAAGAAGTTCAGCGCGAGGATGCCGAGGCAGAGGTTGAGCGGCTTGAGGTAGCGTTTGCGCCGCCCGGCCTTCCACTCGTTGGTTAGGAAGCCGGGGCGGAAGAGGAGGGTCCACAGGGTGTGGAAGAGCTTCGAGTGCTCGACGCTCGTCAGCTCCTGCGCGGCCTCCGTGAAGAAGTGTCTGACGGAGAGGTCGCGCGCCTCGGGCCGCTTCTCGCCGCACCCGTGGCAGAAGTCGCCGACGAACGCCCCGCCGCACTCCGGACAGCCCGCGGCGGCGGCTTCGGTCGGAAGTGAAACGACGCCCTCTTCCCTCGCCCCCGCGGTCTCGACCTCAACGTGCATCACGTCAAATTCCCTCCCGCGCGCGAACCCTTTAACCCTTGACGACGCTGAACAGGGCCGCCCCCATGCTGCCCGCGTAGACGGCGACGTAGACGGCGTAGTACCCCGCCAGCAGTATGAGCGTGAGGACCACGGCCGGCGCCGTCCCCGTCCGGTAGAAGGTTCGGACGGCGAGGAACATGTAGACGACTATGGCCAGCCAGCCGAGGACCGCGAGGGCGGCGCTGGCGGGCGAAGGCTTGATGCCGGTCAGGAAGTAGAGC
The DNA here is from genome assembly GCA_963726735.1 of uncultured Acidobacteriota bacterium. GTDB lineage: Bacteria > Acidobacteriota > Blastocatellia > Pyrinomonadales > Pyrinomonadaceae > QHXN01. Next base: position 1,349,807 of record CAVSDM010000007.1, on the reverse strand, counting down.
GGCCACATCAGCACGACCACGAGCGACGAGAAGGAGACGAAGTGGAGCGAGAAGACGAGGTGCTCGACGAAGTGGCGGCGCGCGAACAGCAGGAAGACGACCTGGAGCAGGAGCGAGTAAGCGGCCGCGAGGAAGAGCGACGACAGAGACATGTAGTCGTGCCAACGCTCGTTGACCTTACCCCTGAACTCCTCCGCCGGCACACGGCTGCGCGCGGCTAGCGCTTCCACCATCCCGCGCACACGGCCCGTGGCGTCCTGCTCCACGACCGCCTGGAGGTTATAGACCGAGAGCGGCTCGTAGACCGAGAAGGCGAAGAGGCTCAGCGCGAAGACGGCGAGGTAGAGGTTGAGCGGCTTGACGTAGAGGTTGCGGCGGCCCGCGACCCACTCGGCCGAGAGCAGGCCGGGGCGGAAGAGGAGCGCGCGCAGGGTGCCGCAGGAGCTTCGAGTGCTCAAGGCTCGTCAGCTCCTGCGCGGCGTCGCGTAAGAAGTGGCGGAGCGTCAGGTCGCGCCCGCCCGCGCTGCTTCTCGCCGCAGCGGTGGCAGTAGTCGCCGACGAGACTGCCGCCGCAGCTCGGGCACGCGCCGGCCTCCGCCCGCCCGGCCGTCTGCACGACCTCGGCCACGGGCTCACTTCTCCCCGTCGCCGCGCTTGGCCCTGACCGACCCGGAGATCTTCTTGCGCGTCGTCTCGCCCGTGTCGATGACGGGCAGCCCCTCGCCCACCTCGGCGTGCGGGCGCGGGATGACGTGGGTGGCGACGACCTCGCCGACCCTGCGCGCGGCCGCCGCGCCCGCGTCCACGGCCGAGCGCACCGCGCCCACCTCGCCGCGCACGATGGCCGTCACCAGCCCCGCGTCGATCTTCTCGTAGCCCACCAAACGCACGTTGGCGGCCTTCACCATCGCGTCCGCGGCCTCGATCATCGCCACCAGCCCGCGGCACTCGACCATCCCCAGCGCTTCCATCCCTCTCACCTCCCGGATGTTAGGCCGCTCGGACACTACTACAGCCCGCGGCGGTAGACCAGTTTAACCTGCTGCGCGCCCATCTGGTTGCTGATGGTGGTCGTGTCCGTCAGCGTCTTCCCGTCGGAGGAGACTTGCCACTTCTGCACCACGTTCAGCTCGTAAGCGCCGGTCTGACTCCGCCGCTTGATGTGCGCCTCGGAGACGACCCCGTCGCCGTCCCACTTCGTCTTCGACTTGACCTCGCCCACGCCGATGGTCGCCTGATTCGTCTCGCCGCGCTCGTCCGCGTAGTAGGTGAACTCCTTCACCTCCTCCTGCCCGTTCAAACTGAGCGTGCGCCTGATCTTCAGCTCGGGGTCTTTGTGCTCGACGACGAGCGTCGCGTCGGCCTTCGAGAGCGGGCGGTCGCTGAATTCGCCGAAGTCGCTCTTCGACTTGTCGAGCCGCCACGTCCCCGAAAAGTCCGGGCGCGACTTCCCCTCCTTCTTCTTCTCCTGCGCCGCGCGCGCGGCACAGGCGCACGCGAGCAGCAGCAGCAGAGCTGCGGGCATCGCTCTCGTCCTCAGTCTACAAGCTCCTGCCCTCGCGTCCGTCTGCGTCAGTTGCGCAGCGAGTGAATCGGCGCGGGGATGCGGCCGCCGCGGCGTATGAAGACGCTCGGACGAGAAGCTGTTGACGGGCATGACGGGCGCGCTGCCCAGCAGGCCGCCGAACTCGACCATGTCGCCGACGTCCTTGCCCGGCGCGGGGATGATGCGCACGGCCGTCGTCTTGTTGTTCATGACGCCGATGGCCATCTCGTCGGCGATGATGGCGGCGATGGTCTCGGCCGAGGTGTCGCCGGGCACGGCGACCATGTCGAGCCCGACCGAGCAGACGCTCGTCATCGCTTCGAGCTTCTCCAAAGTGAGCGCCCCGACCTGCGCCGCCTCGATCATCGCCGCGTCCTCCGAGACGGGGATGAACGCGCCGCTCATCCCGCCGACCGCGCTCGAAGCCATCGCGCCGCCCTTCTTCACCGCGTCGGTCAGCAGCGCCAGCGCGGCCGTCGTCCCGTGCGCGCCCACGCGCTCGAACCCGATCGCCTCGAGAATCTCGCCGACCGAGTCGCCCGGCGCCGGCGTCGGCGCGAGGGACAGATCGATGATGCCGAAGCGCAGGCCCAGACGTCGCGCGGCCTCGCGGCCGACGAGCTCGCCCGCGCGCGCGAGCTTGAAGGAGAGCTTCTTGATGAGCTCGGCCATCTCGTCGAGCGGCGCGTCCTTCGGCGCGTGGCGGACGGCGTGGTTGACGACGCCGGGGCCGGAGACGCCGACGTTGATGACGGCCTCGGGCTCGCCGACGCCGTGGAACGCGCCCGCCATGAAGGGGTTGTCCTCGACCGCGTTGGCGAAGCAGACGAACTTCGCGCAGGCCAAGCCCCCGCGGTCGCGCGTGCGCTCGGCCATCTCCTTGATGATCTCGCCCGTGCGGCGCACGGCGTCCATGTTGATGCCGGCGCGCGTCGTCGCCGACGTCAGCGACGAGCACAGACGCTCGGTCGTCGCCAGCGCCTCGGGGATCGAATCGACGAAGGCGCGCGTGCCCAGCGTCTCGCCCTTGTGGACGAGCGCGGAGTAGCCGCCGATGAAGTCCACGCCGACGCGCTTCGCGGCCTCGTCGATGGCGCGCGCGAGCGGGATGAGTTCCTCAGCCCGGCGCGCGCGGTCGTAGACGAGCGAGGCGGGCGTGATCGAGATGCGCTTGTTGGCGATGCGCAGGCCGAGCTCTTCGCCGATCTCGTCCACCGTGGGGACGAGGCGCGCGGCCATGCGTCTCGATCTTCTCGCGGACGGCCTCGGCCGTCTCGGCGACCGTGGCGCGGACGCAGTCGCGCAAGCTGAGGCCGAGCGTGACGGTGCGCACGTCGAGGTGCTCCATCTCGGTCATGCGCACGGTCTGAAGGATTTCCGCCTGTGTGTACTCCATGCCCCTCGCGGCCCTAACGAAAGACGGTCGTGCTCAGGAAGAGCAGGACGACGAAGACGACGAAGAGCGCCGCGGCCGCCAGCACGAAGCGCAGGCCCGAGTCGTCGGGCGTCTCTTCGAGCACGACGACGGCCTCCTCGCGCATCCGCCCGACGCGCGCGCGCGTCCCCTCGCGCACGCGGGCCACGCGGCCTCGCGCAGGTCGCCCGCGCGCCCCGCCTCTTCGGCCGCCGCCGCCGCCAACGCCTCCTCTCCGCGCGACTCCGGAGCGCTCACGACGGGCGGGCTCCGGCTCGGCCTCTCTCTCCGACGGCGCGGGTGCGACGAGGCGTGTCGCGCCGCCGCCTGCGGCTCGGCCGCGCCCGTCGACTGCTCGAAGGCCGCGAACTCCTTCGTCGGCGGAGTCCAATCTTTAGCCGGCGGGGCCGCCTGCTCCTGCGGCGACCACTCGCCCGTCGGAGGCACCGGCGCGCGCACCGCCTCGGCCTCGCGCCCCTCGGGCTCGCCCGGCGCGGCCTCCGCCTCCAGAGCGCTACCGCACTGCGGGCAGAAACGCGAGCCCGCGCGCACCGCCGCGCCGCACGTCAGACACCTGCGAGAGATTTCGGGAAGCGACATAGAAAGAAGGGTGACAAGTGATGAGTGATAAGAAGAAGATAAGGACGCGCCTACTCCTTACTTATCACTCATCACTTGTCACGACTCAAATCCTGTGCATCGCGTTGAAGAGGTCTTCGCGCTGCGCGTAGATGTGGACGCCGAGGCGTTCGCCCTCGCGGCGGAAGCGCTCTTTGAGCGCGGCGACCGACTCGCCGGCGCGCGAGATGTCGGCGACGATGACCATCGCGAACTTGCCCTGCACGACCGTCTGGTTGATGTCGATGATGCTGCAACGGGCCTCGGCCAGAATCTGCGAGACGGCCGCGACGATGCCCGGGTGGTCGGTGCCGAAGACCGACACGATGACGCGGTCGGCGCGGCCCTCCGCCGTGCCCTTCTCAGCGCCGCCGTCGTCGCCGCGCCCGAGCGCCGGCTCGACGGCGCGGTACACGTCCATCACCAGCGCCTCGACCGTCTGCTCGTCGGCCTGCGTCCCGAGGCGGCCGTAGACCGCGCGCGTGATTCGGTAGATGAGTTCTTCGTCAGCCATGCGACAGGGTTCAGTCTTCAGCCTGGTCTTACTGAGAACCGAAGACTGCTTACTTCCTTCTCAGCTCGCGCGCCGACTCGACCAGCTCTTCGGAGCGCGCGATGTCCTCCTGCACGTCCACGCGGTCTACGATGCCGACGACCGCCGCCTCAATCGCCATCTCCTGGTCCCCGACGGCCGTGCGCGCGGCCTTCCCGTACGCGCACAGCACGACCTCGCCCACGCCCGCGCCCAGGCGGTCGGCCACGACGACGATGTTTTTCGTCGGCTCCTTGTCGAGGTCTATCGGATGCACAATCAAAAACTTGACGCCCTCCAAATCGGGCGTCTTCTTCGTTGACCAAACGGTGCCGACTACTTTGCCTAAGAACATAAAGACCGTGAACCGTGACAGGAGCGTAAACCGTGAACCGTAAACCGTGACAAGAGAGAGCGTGTCCTCTTGTCACGGTTTACGGTTCACGGTTTACGGCCTTTCATGCTTTCGCGAAGACCTCCGCGGCCTCGCCCATGTCGCGGGCGGCGGGCGTGATGATGGTGCGCGCGTTGGTGTAAATCTTCTCGCCCTTCTGGATGGCGCGGCGCACGTCGTCCTCGCAGACGAAGTCCACGGCGCGCTTGCCGTTCGAGGCGGCGGGCGAGGGCGTCTGCTTCGCGGGCGCGGATGCCGGCGCGCTCGGGGCGGCCTGTGGCGCCGCGCCCGTGCCGGCGCCGTTGCCGCCGCCGTTCGGGGCCTGCGCGGTCGGCGCGGCCTCGGGGTGCGGGGCGGCGCCGCCGGAGTGCGCGGCGCGCTGCGGCTCGATGTCTACGCCCTGCTGCACGTATGCGTGCGGCTGCGCGACGGGGAGCGGCTGCGAAGGGGCCGGGGACGGCTGACGTTGAGAGAGGAAGCGGTCGACAATCTTCGCGATGTCGTCGCGGCTGACGGCGCCGCCCCCCGCCGCGGCGGCGGCGACTCCGGCGGGCGCCGGTTGCAGCGGCGAGGCTGACGCGGCCGCCTGCGCGGCGCGCGCGGGCCGCTTACTCGGGACGGCGCGCGTCTCGAAGGCGACGCGCTTGATGTCCATCAGGTGCCACGGCGAGACGTTGTCGGAGGTGACGTTGCCGCCCCAGGAGCCGCAGCCCAAAGTCATCGAGGGCGGCAGCGCCGTCGAGAAGCCGATGGCGCCGTGCGTCGTCGGCGAGTTGACGATGATGCGCGAGGCGGGCATCTCGATGCCGAACGCCTTCGCGGCCTCGCGCGAGCGCGTGTGGATGCCGGCGGTGTGGCCCATGCCGCCGTAGCTCAAAATTTCAAAGCAGCGCGCCGCGCCCCTCTCCAGTCCGTCTTCGACGTAGAAGGCGAGGATGGGCGAGAGCTTCTCCATCGAGAGCGGGAACTCGCGCCCGACGCCTCCGACCTCGGCCATGAGGCAGCGCGTGCCCGGCGGGACGGTCAGCCCCGCCATCTTCGCGATCACTTCGACCGAGCGCCCGACGATGGCCGGGTTGAGCGCGCGCTTCTCGGTCGTGACGACCTTCGCGAGCTGGTCGGCCTCGGCGGCCGAGAGGAAGTGCGCGCCCTGCGCGACGAACTCCTCCCGCACCTGCTTGCGCGACGGGCGCGTCGGCGACGACGGCCTGCTCGGAGGCGCAGATGGTGCCGTTGTCGAAGGTCTTCCCCGTCAGGATGTTCTGCACGGCGACGGGCACGTCGGCGCTGCGCTCGACGAAGACGGGGACGTTGCCGGGGCCGACGCCGAAGGCGGGCTTGCCCGAAGAGTAGGCCGCGCGCACGAGCCCGATGCCGCCGGTGGCGAGGATGACGGCCGTCTGGCGGTGCTTCATCAAAGCCTCTGTGCCTTCGAGCGACGTGCTCGTCATGCAGCCGACGGCCTCGGCCGGCAGACCCTCTTTGACGCCCGCCTCGCGCATGACGCGCGCCGTCTCGTTGATGCACTTCGCGGCCGAGGGGTGCGGCGAGAGCACGATGGCGTTGCGGGACTTGACGGAGATGAGGATTTTGAAGATGGCCGTCGAGGTCGGGTTGGTCGAGGGGATGATGCCGGCGACGACGCCGCGCGGGCTGGCGATCTCCAGCACGTCCTTCGACTCGTTGATGACGCCGACCGTGCGGAGACCTTTGAAGTAGTTCCACACGTCCTCGGCGGCGAAGCGGTTCTTCTCGCGCTTGTCGTCGGGGACGCCGTAGCCGGTCTCCTCGGCCGCCAGCGCACCTAAGCGCGCCGCATCGCTTCAACGCCGCCCGCGCCATCGCCTCGCAGATGCGGTCGATCTTCGCCTGGTCGAAGCGCGCGAGCTGCGCCTGCGCCCGGTGCGCCGCCTCGACGAGGTCGCGCGCCTGCTGCACGGATACTAAATCTTTATCCGCCATGGCCCCCTCCAACGATGGTGAATGGTAAATAGTAAATGGTGAATGGAAGGCCGCGCGTCTTCCCACCATTTACTATTTACCATTCACTATTTACTTCTTTCTTTATTGTTCTCGCGCGCGCCGGCGGGGAGCGAGCGGCCCTGGTCGCCTTCGCCGAGGGCGCCGGCCGAGCCGCCGCCGCCGATGGCGCGCTCGTCGGGGCTGTAGCCGGTGCGGCCGTTGTGCGGGAGCACGCGCTCGACCTCGCCGTGCGGGCGCGGGATGACGTGGACGCTGATGAGTTCGCCCACGCGACGCGCCGCGGCCGCGCCCGCGTCGGTCGCCGCCTTGACCGCGCCCACGTCGCCGCGCACGAAGATCGTGACGTAGCCGGCGCCGATGTACTCCTTGCCGATGAGCGTTACGTTGGCCGCCTTGACCATCGCGTCCGCGGCCTCGACCGCGCCCACGAAGCCCTTGGTCTCGACCATTCCGAGTGCTTCCAGAGGCATTCTCTTCTGTCCTCGCTTCTGTGGTTGTCTGAACTTTAAGTCCGGGTGTAGCGCAACCGTAGCACCGCGCGCCGCAAAGTTCAAGACGCGCGCTAACTTCGTCTGCGCGAGAAGTTTGACACCACTCCGAGACGCACATTATATTGTGCCCGAAGGCGCCGGCGCACACAGTGTACTGCGGCGGACACGAGGCGCGCGCCGCCTCGAAGGGGCACCGGCCGGGACTCTCCGTAGGCGCGCTCAACCAGTGACATCAAAGACCTCCGAACAGGCACCCGAAGGCGGCCGAGCGGGTGGGGGCGCCGAAGGCTCCCTCGGCGAACAGTTGCGCCGCGCGCGCCTTGAGCGCGGCGTCAACCTGCGCGAAGTCTCCGAGCAGACGCGCATCACCATGCGCCACCTCGAAGCCATCGAGGCCGACGACTACAAGCGCCTCCCGGGCGGCATCTTCAACAAGTCCTTCATCAAGTCCTACGCGCGCCACGTCGGCTTCCCCGAAGCGCGCGCGCTCGAACTCTACGAGCAGACCGCGCGCGAGCGCGGCGTTCAGAACGAAGAGCCCGCCACCACGCCGCAACGCTCGCGCATCTACATGGGCGAGTCGGCGCGCTCGCCCCTGATGACCTACGGGCTGAGCGCCATCATCGTCGGCCTCCTCATCCTCATCGTCTACGGCGGCCTCCAGTTCTACGGCGCAACAAGAAGGCGCAGACGGACGGCGCGGCCGCGACCCCGACGCCCGCGGCGGCGACCGCGGCCGGCACGCCCGCGCCGGCCGCCACGCCGACGCCCGCCCCCGGCGGCGGATGGTTTCAAGGTTCAGCTCAAGGCCGCGCGCTCCTTCTGGCTCACCTCCTGGCAGGAGGGCGAGAAGAAGAGGCGCGGGCGTTTCCTGAAGCCCGACGCGCCCGAGGAGTTCGAGCCCACGGCGCCGCTCAACCTGCACTTCGACCGGGTCTCGGCCGACGCGCTCCAGGTCACGGTCAACGGCCGGGCCTTGAAGACGCCGAGCCGACACCACGACGTGGACGATCACGAAGGATAACTACACGCAGTTCGCGCAGTGATGACTCTGCAATCGAAAGGCCCACGCCCCGAAGCCCCCCTCGCGGGAGAGTTTCGGGGTGTGGGCCTCGAACTTTATAATCAGGCACCGGAGTTTTAAAGATGATAACGAACGACCTGCAAGAAGGGCTGACCTTCGACGACGTGCTGCTCGTGCCCGCGCGCTCCGAGGTGCTGCCCGCCGAGACCGACACCGCGACGCAGTTCACGCGCGGCATACACCTTGCGCATCCCGCTCTGCTCGGCCGCGATGGACACCGTGACCGAGAGCCGCCTCGCCATCGCCATCGCGCAGCAGGGCGGCATCGGCGTCATCCACAAGAACTTCCCCATCGAGCGGCAGGCCGAAGAGGTCGACCGGGTCAAGCGCAGCGAGTCGGGGATGATCGTAGACCCCGTCACCATCCGCCCCGACCGCCCCGTGCGCGAGGCGCTGGCCGTGATGGAGCGCTACAAAATCTCGGGCGTCCCCGTCGTTGACGAGGGCGGCCACCTCGTCGGCATCATCACCAACCGCGACCTGCGCTTCGAGACGCGCTTCGACATCCCCGTCTCCGAGGTGATGACGCCGCAGCCGCTCGTCACCGTCCCCGTCGGCACGACGCTCGACGAGGCGAAGGGCGTCTTGCAGAAGCACCGCATCGAGAAGCTCCTCGTCGTTGACGGCGACAAGCACCTCAAGGGTCTCATCACCGTCAAGGACATCCAGAAGGCCATCAGGTATCCGTTCGGCCGCGAAGGACGACCTCGGCCGCCTGCGCGTGGCCGCCGCCATCGGCGCGACCGGCGACTTCCGCGAGCGCGCCGACGAGCTCGTCAAAGCGCGCGTCGACTGCCTCGTCATCGACACCGCGCACGGCCACTCGTCGCGCGTCATCGAGGCCGTGCGCGAGATCAAGCGCCGCCACCCGGACACGCAGCTCATCGCCGGCAACGTCGCCACGGCCGAGGGCACGCGCGAACTCATCGGCGCGGGCGTCGACGCCGTCAAGTGCGGCATCGGCCCCGGCTCCATCTGCACGACGCGCGTCGTGACGGGCGCGGGCGTCCCGCAGATCACGGCCATCAACAACTGCGTCGAGGCGGCGCGCGGCTCGGGCGTCCCCGTCATCGCCGACGGCGGCGTGAAGTTCTCGGGCGACGTGGCGAAGGCGATTGCGGCGGGCGCGGACGTGGTGATGATCGGCTCGCTCTTCGCGGGGACGGAGGAGTCGCCGGGCGAGTTGATTCTCTTCCAGGGCCGCTCGTTCAAGGCGTACCGCGGCATGGGATCAGTATCGGCGCGATGCGCGAGGGCTCGAAGGACCGCTACGCGCAGGAGACGACCGAGATGGAGTCGAAGCTCGTCCCCGAAGGCATCGAGGGGCGCGTCCCCTACAAGGGCACGCTCGCCGACATGGTGACGCAACTGGTCGGCGGCCTGCGCGCCGGCATGGGCTACACCGGCTGCCGCACCATCAGCGGAGTTCCAGGAGGAGACGCGCTTCATCCGCATCAGCCCCGCCGGCCTCAAAGAGTCGCACGTCCACGACGTGATCATCACGAAGGAGGCGCCGAACTACCGGCTCGAATAGATATCAACTCAAGTCCGAAACCGTCGGGGCGCGGCTCGTCCACGCCCCTATATTTTTATGACAGCGAAGGGGGCAGTGAGCGCCCGACACGTGTCCGGGCGGGCCTGCGTCGAGGCGCGGGCGGCGTGTAAGCTTTCGGCGGTTAAAGTTAAAGTGTGGTGGCGGCACCGGGCTTGCAGAAACGTCGGGCGGATTCTGATTTTAAGTTCGCCGCTGAGGCGGTAAGCTCTGGAGGTGCCTTCAATGTCATTAGCCATGTGCGTTCCCGACGGACTATTTATCATCCTCACTTTGCTGTTAGTGGTGATCGGCTGCGCCGGCCTGCGGCCGCCCTCGCGGTGGCCACCTCCGTGACTCGTCGGTTTGGCCGAAGTGGGCGGCCGCGCGGCACAACAGGCTGGCCGCGAACGCAAGATGAGGCCGGCGCCGGCCGTCAACATTCGGACTCGATGAGCGAACGCAAAGCAGTACTGATCTACAACCCGAACGCGGGGCGCAACGTGGACCCTTGTGGTGCCGGTCGAGACGTTCCGCGCCGCCGCGCGCGCGCGGGGCGTCGAGGTCGAGGCGAGGGCGACGGCGGGGCCGAACGACGCCGCGCGCATCGCGGCCGAGGCCGCCGCCGCCGGCGCGACCGATGTCATCGCGCGTGGCGGCGACGGGACGGTGCACGAGGCGATACAGGGGCTCGTCGGTGCGGGCGCGCGGCTGTTGGTGTGGCCGGCGGGGACGGCGAACGTGCTGGCGCGCCAGTTGAACCTGCCGCGGGAGGCGGCGGCGGCGGCGCGCATCTTCGTCGAAGGGAATACGCGCCGCATCACGCTCGGCGCGGCGACGGGCGAGCGGACGGGCGAGCGGCGCTACTTCTTCATGATGGCGGGCGTGGGGCTCGACGCGTCGGTCGTGCAGAGCGTGCGGCCGCGCCTGAAGCGGCGCTTGGGCCAGGCGGCCTTCTGGTACGCGGGGCTCGCGCACCTCGCGCACTGGGTGCCGCAGGAGTTCACGGTCGAAGTTAACGGCGAGAGTTTGACGGCGACCTACGCGGCCGTCGGCAAGGCGCCGTGGTACGGCGGCGGGCTGGCGATCACGCCGCGCGCGCGGCTCGAAGACGAAGAGTTCGAGGTCTGCGTCATCGACACGCGCAGCCGCCTGCGCTACCTGCGGCTGCTCTCGCACGCGATGCGCGGGGGCGCGCCCGAGGAGGGCACGCGCGGCCTCACCTTCCGCCGCGCCTCGCGCCTGCGCTGCGTGGGCGACGTGGCCGTGCAGGCCGACGGCGAGTTGATCGGCGAGCTGCCGATGACCTTCGAGGTCGTCAAGGAAGGCTTGGAGCTCATCGTCCCTTGAGAGGGGAGACCGTGACGGACGGACGGACGATAAAGAAGCTTCTTGCCACGCGTCCTTCGGTTCGTCGGTCACCGCCTTCTCTACCCTTCTCGCTCACGCATCCAAGCATCAGCCCCGCGGAGGCGAAGGCCACCGCGACGAGCATGAGGAAGAGGCCCGCGAGCATCCAGCCGTCGCCCGGGTCGCCGCCGAACTGCGCGGCGAGCGGGTTGACGACGGCCGGCGCCGGCGCGGCGGCCGCGGCCGCCCGCGAGCCGACGTAGAGACTCGTGATCGAGCAGAGCGTCAGGAAGACCGAGGCCGCGAAGAGACTTTTGATTGTTCTGTACATTTACCGGAGACCTCTTTCATTCTCCCGGTGCCGCGAGGTTAGACGCGGGGAGACGCAAAAGGTTCCGATCCGGGGATGCATAGAATGCAAAGGAATAGCTAGAAGTTGAAGAAACGGTTCTTGATGTCGTACCGTCCCGCCTTCCGCCTTTTAACTATGCCATTTGCCTCAACTCCCTATCTCCCCTTCAGCCACGCCTCGCGCAGCGCTCGGGCTTCGGGGGCGGCCTTGTCGTCCTCGCTCGATGCGGTAATTAGTGTCGGAGCGTCGGGGCGCTCGGGCTGCTGCGCGTGAGGCGGAGGCCGACGTGGGCGAGCGCCTCTTCGTAGGGGAGCGGCTGGGCGTCGTGGACGTAGCGGCGGAAGAAGTCCGAGAGGTCGAGCCCGCGTACGTCTCGGAGGCGAGGCGCTCGAACTCTTCGAGCGTGTAGGCGCGGCCCTTGAGGTAGTAGCTGTCGCTCGGCGCTCTTCAAATAGAACTCCTCGTAGGCGCGGCGCATCACGTCGTCGAGCGAGGCGCGCCCCTTCGAGCGGCCGCGGATGAGCAGGTCGAGCGTGACGGCCACGGTCTCGCCCTTCGGGTAGTAGCTGACGAGGGTGTTGACGATGTTCGTCTTCTGGTCGTGCGTCGCGCGGTCGATGAAGGGCGCGAGGATGCTCGACTCCACCGCGCTCGTCAGCCTGACGCCCGGCTGGTTCTCGATGCCGCCGATGGCGGCCGAGTAGGCGCCGAAGAGCTGCTCGTCGTCCCACAGCCCCGCGCGCCGCTGCGAGAGCTTGCCGTAGTAGTTCGTGAACCCCTCGGCGATCCAGAGCCCGCGCGTGACGACGGGTCGCGTGAAGTCCCACGGCCCCAGCCCCGCCGGGCTCAACCTCTTCACGTTCCAGACGTGGAAGAACTCGTGCGCGGCGGTGCCGACCGCCTCGTCCAGAGTCCGACCGTCGCCGAGCGCGGCGGTCTCGATGATCTGCGTCGAGTTCAAATGCTCCATGCCGTCGCCGCGCCGCGCCGTCGGGTCGAAGTGGAAGAGGAAGGTGTACTGCTCGTAGTCGGGCTCGGGCATCATGGCGACCTCGGCGCGCACGACGCGCTCGACCCGTTTGGCGAGCTCGCCGCGCTTGCCGCCCTCGTCGCCGAAGGAGTGGACGACGACGCGGTAGGTCTTGCCCTTGACCTCGAAGGTCTCGACGTTGAAGTCGGGCGCGACCTCGGTCGGCGTGTCGGCCATCAGGTCGTAGTTGGCGAAGCGGAACTCGTACTGGTCGGTGCCCTTCGACTGGCCGTTGATGACCTTCCAGCCCCCCGGCGCGTCGACCTTGAGGGTCACGGGGTCGTGCTTGTGGCCGACGACGTAGAGGAAGACCGAGTGGCCGTTGAAGTTCGCGTGGCGCGTGTCGAGCTGCGAGAAGGTGCCCGAGAGGTCGTCGGCGAAGACCTGGTAGGTGAACTGCAACCTCGTCGCCCGTCAGCACGCCCACGCGCCACGTCTGCGTGTCGAGCCGCTCGACGGGGTAGCCCTTCGTCCCGCAGCGCTCGCCGGGCGTGCACGGCCCCGACGCGCGCGCCTGCTGCACGTTCTTCGCGAAGTCGAAGACGGCGTAGCGCCCCGGCGACCAGCGCGGCATCTGGAAATCGACGTGCCCCGCGCCCCGCAGCCCCGCCACCTCCACCCTCACGTAGAAGAGGTGCGACGGCCGGCTCGGCCATCGAGATTGTGTAAGTGATCTTGTAAGCGGGCGCGGACGTGTCCTGCGCGCGCGCGTGCCGCCGCGGCGAGCGCCGCGAGCATGAGGAGACAGAGTGCGCGCGCGACGTGGGCGCGGGCGGAGCGTGTCATCGTTCTTGACTCCGTCATCGGAAGTTAAGGGCGTTGTGTTACGGGAGACCGCGCCGCGATTATCGGCGCCCGCCGCCGCGCCTGTCAAAAGAGTCGCTTGACGCGACGCGCAAGGTCGGCTATCAACTCTCACACATGACCCAGAGGCTCTACTACACAGACTCGCACCTCGTCGAGTTCGAGGCGCGCGTCGTCGCGGTCTCCACGACCGAGGACGGGCGCGCGGCCGTCGCGCTCGACCGGACGGCCTTCTACCCGACCGGCGGCGGGCAGCCGACGACACGGGCACGCTCGGCGCCGCGCGCGTCGTCGAGTGCGTGGACGAGGACGAAGGCCGCGTCCTGCACGTCTGCGAGGGCGAGGCGCCCGCCGAAGGCGCGCTCGTTCTCGGGCGCGTGGACTGGCCCCGCCGGCTCGACCACATCCAGCAGCACACGGGGCAGCACATCCTCTCGCAGTCGTTCGTCGAACTCTACGGCGCGCAGACGCGCAGCTTCCGCATGACGGAGGAGATGTGCGAGATCGACGTGGAGCTGGACAGACCCTTCGGACGAGCGCGTCGAGCGCGCCGTCCGCCGCGCCAACGAGATCATCTGGAACGACCGCGCCGTGCGCGTCCACCTCGTCACGCCCGAGGAGGCGGCGCGGATGCCGCTCCGGAAGGACTCGGCGCGCGAGGGCGAGCTGCGCGTCATCGAGATCGAGGGCTTCGACTTCAGCCCGTGCGGCGGGACGCACGCGCGCCTCGACCGGCGAGGTCGGCTGCGTCGTCGCGCGGCAGTGGGAGCGCGCGAAGGGGCTCGTGCGCGTCACCTTCGCCGCGGGCGGGCGCGCGCTCGGAGACTACGCGCGCGCCAACCGCACGGCGCGCGCCACCGCGGCCCTCTTCAGCGTCGGGCGCGACGAGGGGACGGAGGCCGCCGCGCGTCTTCAGGAAGAGAACAAGCAGTTGCAGCGTCGCCTGCGCGCCGCCGAAGAGACGGCCGCGCGGGCCGAGGCGCGCGAGCTGTACGAGGAGGCCGTCGCTGCTGCTTCGGAAAGGGCGGACACGCCGGTCGTCGTCGCGCGCGCCTTCGAGGGGCTCGACGCGGAGGGCCTGCGGCGGCTGGCGTCGGCGCTCGCCGCGCACGCGCGCGCCGTGGCGCTGCTCGGCTCGGTCGAGGGCGGCGCGGCGCGGCTCGTCTTCGCGCGCTCCGCGGACGCGCCGGGCGACATGAACGCGCTGATGCGCGAGGCTTGCCAGACGCTCGGGGGGCGCGGCGGCGGCCGCCCCGACCTGGCGCAGGGCGGCGGCCAGCACGCGGAACGTCTGGCCGAGGCCCTCGACGCGGCGGCCGCGCGTGCGCGAGGCGAAAGTCGTTGACCGTACGAAGGGACTCGTGTTAGCTTTCCGGTCGAAGTCTTCTCACCACAGTTCAAGCTCTACCCTTTTTTGCCCCTCGCGAGCGCCCCGAACGCCCCCGGGCACGGCCCGGATACGTCCGAGGCGCTTTTGAAATGTCATACCGCAATCACTCTGCGCGCGGGGCGCCGCGCCGGCCACGAGACCGGCGCGGCCTTTCGACGGGCAGTCCGGCCGACAACGTTGACGGCCCATACAGACCATTAACAGGAGAGCTCTAAGAGATGCGCAACTCCCTACGACGTCCTTCCCTTCTCTTCTACGCCGCGGTCTTCGCGGTCTTCGTCTTCGTCAGCGCGGCGGAGACCATCGGCACAGCTCATCATCAGCGAGTTCCGCGTGCGCGGGCCGAACGGCGCCAACGACGAGTTCATCGAGCTTTACAACAACTCGGGCGCCGACCACACGGTCGCGGGCGGCGGCACCGGCTACGCGGTCGCGGCCTCGAACGGCGTGGCGCGCTGCGTCGTCCCGAACGGGACGGTGATCCCGAACCGCGGCCACTACCTCTGCGTCAACTCCGTCGGCTACTCGCTCGCCTCGTACCCGGCGGGCAACGGCACGACCGCGACCGGCGACGCCACCTACACGACCGACATCCCCGACAACGCCGGCATCGCCATCTTCAACACCTCGGTCGGCGGCCAACTTCACGCTCGCCAACCGGCTCGACGCGGTCGGCTCGACGAGCGAAGCCAACACGCTCTACAAGGAAGGCACGGGCTACCCGGCGCTGACGCCCTTCTCGATCGACTACTCCTTCTACCGCGACAACTGCGGCAAGTCGCGGCTCGATCACGACGCTCGGCGCCGTGCCCGATCTCGACGCCGAAGGACACGAACAACAACGCCGCCGACTTCGTCTTCGTGGACACCAACGGCACGTCAGCGCGGGCGCCGGCCAGCGCCTCGGCGCGCCGGGGCCGGAGAACCTTTCGAGCCCCATCCAGCGCAACGCCTCGTTCGCCGTCGATCCGCTCGACCCGTGCGTCGGCCGTCGCCTCGCCGCCGAACCGCGTGCGCGACTTCACCAGCGACCCGGCCAACAACTCGACCTTCGGCACGCTCGACATCCGCCGCACGGTGACGAACAACACCGGCGGCAACGTCACGCGCCTGCGCTGGCGCATCATCGACATCACGACCTTCCCGGCGCCTTCGGGCATCGCCGACCTGCGGCCGCGCACCTCGACGGCCGTCGTCGTGACGGTTGACCGCGCGCCGTGCGGCTCGGGCACGTCAGCAACGTCACCGTGCAGGGGACGACGCTGGAGCAGCCGCCCAGCCAGCCCAACGGCAGCGGCTTCAACGGCAGTCTCTCCGTCGGGCACGGTCACGCTCGCCACGCCGCTCGCCAACGGCGCCACCCTCGACGTGCGCTTCCTGCTCGGCATCCAGCAGACCGGCACGTTCAAGTTCTTCATCAACGTCGAGGCGCTGCCGTAAGGGAAGTAGACAGTAGTCAGTAGTCAGTAGAAAAACTTCGGCGGGCGTCGAGGGATAAACCCGTGGCGCCCGCCGATATTGTTTCTCCTGCTACTGGCTACTGTCTACTGCTCTTCATCGCGTGAAGCAGTCCTTCTCCTCCGCGAAGCGCGCGTCCTCGACCGCGGCGTTGTGTCTGACCTCGCCGTAGGTGATGACGGAGAAGTCGTCGCGGACTCTGAACGGAAGCAGGCGGCCGTCCACCTCGCGGAAGTCTTCGAAGTAGGTCCGGTCGCGCCGCACGAGCAGCCCCGTCCGCGCGTCGAAGTAGAGCGTCGCGCGCGCGCCCGAGGGCGTGGTCGCCTCGACGACGTGCGCCTCCGCGCCGCCGACCTCCTCCCTGCCCTTCAGCCTCATCGAAGGGTAGAGCCGCCGCAGGTCGTCCGCCCAGGCCCAGCGCGCCTCCAGCTTCAGCTCGGACAGCTCGGCGCCCTTCGACCTTTCGGAAGCCGAACAGCGGTATCTGCATGTAGCCGTACTCGCCCGTGAACCCGCGGCGGATGACGCCGAGGCCGTCCACGTTGACGAGCGCGACGAACTTGTCCGGCGCCTTCTCCAGGATCTCGACCGTGCCGCTCACCTTCATCCCCGCGTACGCGCCCTCGATTCGCCCCTTCGACACGCGCGTCGAGAGCCGCGCGCCGTCCGCGCGCCTGAGCCCCGTCGCCTCCGCGTAACGCTCAAGTATCGGCTCGACCTCCGGCGCGACGTCCCGACCTCGCGCCCGCCTCCTTCCACGGCTTCGGCCGTCTGAGTCCTGCTACTCTCCGCGCCTTCCGCGTCCCCGACGACGACGGTCGACCGGCGGCGGCGGCGCGACCGCGCCGACGACGACGGGCGCGATGCCCTTCGTCTCGATGGCGTTGAGCGCCGCTTCGAGCTGCGGGTCGCGCCCCGCGAGCAGACGGCGGCGCGTGAGCTTGACCGGAAGGTTCGGCTCGATGCCGACGCCCTCGATGAGGCGGCCGTCGCCGCCGACGAAGTCCGCGAAGGCGTACTGGAGGATGGCGCCCGTCGGCAACTCCTTCGCCGCGGAGGGCAGGGTCGCCCCGGCGCTGCGCTGGCCGACGACGACGGCGCGCCCCGACGCCTGCACGCCGCCCGCGAAGATCTCGGCCGCCGACTGCGTCTCGGCGTCGATGAGCACGACGAGCCGCCCGCGGTAGCCGTTCTTCTGCGGCACGATGCCGAGGTCGTGCCAGCCGGCGCGCGTGCGCATCACGCCGAACGAGACGGGGCGCGTCTCAAGCAGTCCGCCCAGCCCGTAGACGAGCCCGAGCAGGCCCCCGCGGTTGCCGCGCAGGTCGAGCACGATGCCCGGGCGCGTCCTGCATCGAGCGCAGCGCCGCGCAGAACTTCTCGAGCACCGGCGCGGCGAACAGGTTGAAGCGCACGTAGCCGACCCCGTTGCGCAGGCGCGCCGACTCGAACTCGACGAACTGCGCCGGGAGCGCACGGAAGAGCGGCACGCAGCTCCCCCTTCAGACGCTCGCGCGGGACGACCGCGCGGCGCACGCGGTTGCGCGCCGTCGAGGAAGGTGAGCGCGACGCTCGTGCCCGGCGGGCCGTTGACGTAGCCGACGATGATCTCGGCCGGAATCTGGTTGCGCGCCGAGGGCTCGTAGACGGCCACGAGCCGCAGCGTGCGCAGGATTTCGGAAAGAGGCTGGCCGTCGATGCTGCGCAGGACGTGGCCCGGGCGCAGGCCCGCGCGCGCGGCCGTCGAGTCCGGCTCGACGCGCGTGATGAGCGCGGCGCCCCCGACGACGCGCAGGTCGATGCCGATGCCGTAGGTCAACTGCTCGGCCGCGCGCAGGCTCCCCTTGCGGCGCGGCTCTTCGGCGCCGGGAGTTTCGTCTTCGCCCGCGCCGCCCCTGAGGTCATCTTCCACGCCGGTCGAGGGGATGGCCTCGGGCGGGATGATGTTGAAGTGCGAGCGGCCGAGGCGGTTGAGCATCTGCTGGAGGAGCGCGTGCAGCTCGCGGTCGGTGCGCGCCGCGGCCGCGCGCGGGGCGAACTCCTCGCGCACGGCGTCCCAGTCCACGCCGCCGAACTTCGGGTCGAAGTGGTTCTCCTTGACCGTCCGCCAGACGATGTCGAAAGACTCCCTGCGGCGCTCCGCTTCGGCGCCCGCCGCGGCGACCGGCGGGGCGGCGGCGACGGCCGGCGCCTCCACGCGCGGCGTCTGCCGTGCGTGCGTGACGGTGTGCAGGACGAAGAGTATGAGGAAGAGTGCTCTGTAGAGCGGGGTAACCCTTGACATTCGACTCCTCGCGCGCGGGCTGAAGCGTTTGTGCCCGCGCGTCTCGAACGCGAAGCGCGCGCCCCGGGGAAGACGCTTGGGGCGGCCGCGCCACGTTATTAAAGCACCCGCCGGCCGGTGCGTGTCAAACAAAAGTCCGCGCGCCTCTCCTCTAAATAACGAGTTGTGATTGGACTCTGTCTGCTCGACGCCGCGCCCGCCGCAATCAATCTGCAAGAACAGGCCGTCCCCTTTCAGGTCCGCTGTGTAACTGAAAGAGAGACGGGTTTTGATTCGCTTTCCCGCGGCCGCGCACCGCACTTCGACCCGCCGCACGGAGCCGCGTGAAGCGCGGAAACGTTGAAATAATATGAGTTACACGTCCACGTGGTCACGCCGCGTGCCCTTCTGGCACGGTCGTTGTTATTAACCTCGGCAGGTGCTTGGGAGTTCAAAAATTTTGTGAGTGAGTAACTGAGGAGGATAGCGAACATGCTTTGGACAATTCTTGTGATTCTTCTGGTTCTCTGGCTGTTGGGTCTTATCGGCGGCGTCGGCGGTGGCCTGATCCACCTGCTGCTCGTCATCGCGCTCGTCGTCTTCGTCATCAACCTGCTGACCGGACGCCGCCCCGTCGTCTAACGGCGGCCTGACACGAGTTAGAACGCCGGCCCGGACTCGATCTGCCCGGGCCGGCTTCTTGAGACGCCCTGGCGCCTCGGCGTCAGAGCATCGTCCACAGCAGCAGCGCCCTTCTCTTAACCGAGGGGGGCGCTGTTCTGTCACTTGACAGCCCCAAGACTCCTCCCTAATATCTACCCTCGCGTGGGGCAGTAGCTCAGTTTGGCAGAGCGCCGCGTTCGCAATGCGGAGGTCAGGGGTTCGATCCCCCTCTGCTCCACCAAAAGATTCAGCGACTTACGGCTACTCGAAAGGGTAGCCGTTTTCGTTTGAACACATCCCGGACACTCTGGGCCGACTCGGGCTCTTCGGCTTCAATTTTTCCGGTGGTGTGATTCACGCGCCGCGCTTCTTTAGCGTTAGGGGTTGAGGGGGAGGTGCGATGAGTACGACGGTCACGCCGGATTACATCATGAAGTCGGGTCTCGGGTTCCGGGCGTCGAAGACCCTGCTGAGGGCCGCGGGCGCGAAGGTGTGAAGCGCAAACCTCAACCCTGAGGGTTGACGAAAGACGCATTGGCGCTTCGCGCTCGGCGGGCAGGAGGCACGCGCTCCTTCGGGCTTGAAATAAACGGGCAACCCCTCACTCACACAGACCATCCATCGCTGCTGAGCCCGCCGCTCTCCCGCTTGCCAAAGCGCGTCTCTCTCTGTTTACATGTGGCTTCGCGGTTTGACCCGCCGCACCCCGGGAGGAATTATGAAAGTTCTCAGACTATTCGCCGTCCCCGCGCTCGTCTTCGCGCTCGGCGCCTCTGCGCTCGCCGACACCATCCGCATGAAGGACGGCCAGGTCATCCGCGGCCAGATCGTCGGCTTCCGCGACCAGCAGTTCACCGTCCTCATCGGCTCCTCGCGCGGCGGCTCACGCCGCAGCCGCATGACCCTCAACATGGAGGACGTGGAGTCCATCGAGTTCGACAACGCCGACGGCGCCGACGACCGCGGGCGCCGGCGACACGAGCACCTACAACCCGCCGGCCGAGAACACGCGCACGCAGCCCGCGCCGCAGCCGACCCCGCGCCGCGAGGAGCCGCGCCGTGAGACCGCGGGGCAGCGCCCGCCCACCCTCGGCAACGACTCGGGCTCGACCAACAACACCGGCCGCACCAACCCGGCCAACAACCCGACGACAACGCCGACGCCCGCGCGCGGCGGCGGCGAGTCGCCCTTCTTCCCCGTCCGCGTCCGCGTGGCGGCCGACAACAAGGCCAACGGCTGGACCGACTCCGGCCTGATGGTCAGGAAGGGTCAGCGCCTCCGCATCACCGCGACGGGCCGCGTCTCGTTGGGCGAGGGCCGCTTCTCGACGCCGACGGGCCTGCCGCGCGTCGTGGACACCGAGAAGCTGATGCGCAACGAGCCGACGGGCGACGCTCATCGCCGTCATCGGCGACGACAACGACGAGTTCATCCCCGTCGGCGCCAACCGCGAGTTCTTCGCGCCGCGCGACGGCCGCCTCTTCCTCGGCGTCAACGAGGGCAAGCTCGAAGACAACACCGGCAGCTACGACGCGCTCATCGAGGTCGAGCCGTTGACGACGAGCGGCGGCCGGTAGGGGCCGAGCGTTCGGCCGAAAAATTCGGGGCCGGGGCCTTTGAGGACGGGGCGGGCGAGAAACCATTTGCCCGCCCCGCTCATCCAAAAGGCTCCGGCCTTTGTTTTATTTGACCGTGCCCGCGGGGGCGCTTATAGTCTGGTCGAACCCTTGCAGAGGACTCGCCCGGCCCTTCAATCCGAGAGGTTTTACGGAATATGAACACCCGCTTTACGCGCCGCGCCGCCGCCAGCGCCCTCGCGCTCCTCATCAGTGCGGGCGCCGTCGTCGTGCCCGCGCTCGCGCAGTCGCGCCGCACGCCGCCGCAGGCGCCGCAGAAGAAGAACCCGCGCCCCGACGAGACGCAGACGACCGACCCGCAGTTGAAGCAGCAGGAGCCGCAGGAGCCCGTCCCGCCCGACGCGCTCAAGGAGCAGGAGGTCGTCCGCGTCGCCTCCAACATCGTGCAGGTCGAGGCCGTCGTCTACAACAAGAAGAGCGGGCAGATCGTGATGGGCCTGAAGAAGGAGAACTTCGCCATCTTCGAGGACGGCATCCAGCGCGACGTGACGAACTTCTCCACGCCGGACGCGCCCATCACCGTCGCGGTCGTGATGGAGTACAGCAAGCTCGGGCAGGACATCGGCTACATGGGCTCGGGCGGGCAGGAGGCCGGGCAGCTCGAAGTGCTCAGGCCCATGGCGACCTTCCTCTCGCAGTTCATCAAGCCGCCCGACGACTACGTCTCGGTCATCGCCTACGACATGCGGCCGACGCCTTTGACGGACTTCACGAACGACCCCGGCCGCATCAACCAGGTCATCAACCTGCTGCTGCGCAACCAGCCCGCCTTCCGCGAGACGAACCTCTTCGACGCGCTCAAGCTGACGCTCGCCGGCGGCCGCGCCGACTCGGTCGTGCTGGAGAACTCGCGAGAAGCGCTGGACGGAGTACGCCGGGATGAAGGACATTCAGGGGCGGCGCAAGGCCGTCTTCCTGATTTCGAGCGGCCTCGACACCTTCAGCAAGATCAACTACGACGAGGCGCGCAAGATCGCGCAGAACGCGGGCGTGCCCATCTACATCGTCGGCACCGGCAACCTCTTCCTGAAGAAGTACGACGGCCATGCTCGGCGCCGAGGACGGCATCGGCGGCGCGACCTCGCCCGGCCGGATGTGCTTCCTTCAGGCGCAGAACGCTTTGAAGACCTTCGCCGACGAGACGGGCGGCGCCTTCTTCCCGATGACCTTCCCCGGCGAGATCCCGGCCATCCTCAACAGCATCAACGCCATGATGCGCAACCAGTACAGCCTCGCCTACAGCGCCGGCGAGCGCCGCGACGGCAAGCGCCACAAGATCGTCGTCAAGGTGGATGTCAACGGCGACGGCACCTACGACGACAAGGAGTTCGTCGTCAAGGCCCGCCAGTACTACAACTCGCCCAAGGGCGACAAGGCCGACAAGGGCGATAAGTAGTAGCAGCCGTCAATTAAGACAAGAAGCCGATGACAGGAAGCGGAGGCGACGAGGTTCGAGACTCGCCGCCTCCGCTCACGTTCGACCGCCCCGGCGCGGCCGGGGGCGAGTATGAAGAGCCTGCGAATTCTCATCACCTGTGAAAAGCTCGACCGGCGCGGCGGCACCGAGCTGTACGTCCGCGACGTGGCGCTCGCGATGCTGCGCGCGGGGCACGCGCCCGTCGTCTACGCGAGCCAGCACCGGCGAGGTCGCGGCCGAAATCCGCAACATGACGGTCCCGGTCCTGGACAGCCTCGACGCCGTCTCCTTCACCCCCGACCTCGTCTACGGGCAGCACCACCTGCCGACGATGACGGCGCTGCTGCGCTTCGCCGACGTGCCGGCCGCCTACGTCTGCCACGACTGGTACGGGCTGAACGCCTTCGCGCCGCGCTTCCCACGCATCCTCCGCTTCGTCGCCGTGGACGAGACGTGCCGCGACCGCCTCGTCTGCGAGGACGGCGTCGAGGAGTCGCGCGTGCGGCTCCTCCCCAACTCCGTTGACCTCGAACGGTTCGGGCGCAGGCCGCCGCTCCCGCGCGGCCACGCCGCGCGCTGGTCTTCGGCAACTACACGCGCGAGAGCCCGCACCTGACGGCGCTGCGCGGCGCGTGCGCGAAGCACGGCGTCGAGCTGGACGTGGTCGGCGAGCTGATGGGCAACGCCGTCGCGCGGCCCGAAGACGTGCTCAAGAATTACGACGTGGTCTTCGCCAAGGGGCGCGCGGCGCTCGAAGCGGTCGCGGTCGGCTCGGCCGTCATCATCTACTCGGGGGTCCGTTACCTCGGACCGCTGGTGCGCGCGGAGGAGGTCGAGCGGCTGCTGCCACTCAACTTCGGAGTCAGGGCGATGGGTGACGAACTCGCGCCGGATGAACTGGCCGCGCGCGTCGAAGTAGAGTTGGGGCGTTACGACCCCGAAGACGCGGCCAGGGCCAGCGCGCTCGTGAGGTCGCGCGCGGGGGACGCGGCGGCCATGCAGGCAATCATAGAGTTGTGCGAAGAGGTCGTCGCGGAGTACGAGGAGTTGAGGGGCGGGCTCGACCCGCGGCTCGAAGGCGCGGCCGCGGCCGTCTACCTCGAACGTCTGGCGGCACAGCTTGAGGCGTCGCGTCGCGGCGCGCAGGGCTCGGCCGCCGCGAGGCTCAGCGGCCGCCTCGATCAGTACCCGCGCCTCGCGCGGCTGCTACGCCCGCTGGGCCGCGTGCTCGTGCGCTGAGCTGTCAAACATGTGCCCGGCCTGCGACTGCCCGCCCCGCCCCTCGGCCGTCATCATCAGAGGCCCTTCGGGGTGCAGGAAGTGCGTGGCGAGCAGCCCGACGCGGGCGCGCGGGTCGAGCCTGAGCCTCCAACGCGAGGCGAGCGTCGCCAGCACGAGCACGCCCTCCATGTAGGCGAAGCCGTCGCCGATGCAGCGGCGCGGGCCGCCGCCGAACGGGAAGTAAGTGTAGGCCGGGCGCGCGCGCCTCGCCTCCGGCGTCCATCGTTCGGGGTCGAAGCGCTCGGGGTCGGGGAAGAAGCGCGGGTCGCGGTGCATCAAGTACTGACTGACGACGACGAGCGCCCCGGCCGGCACGGTGTAACGGCCGACCTGATAATCGCGCAGGGCCGTCCGCACCAGGCGCGGGACGGGCGGGTAGACGCGCATCGCCTCCTCGAAGACCATGCGCGTGTAGGCGAGACGCGGCAGGTCTTCCGCGCCGGGCGCCCTCCCGCCGAGCACTTCGTCCAGCTCCGCGTGCAGCCTCTCCTCGACCTCCGGGTGCTGCGCGAGCAGGTACCACGTCCACGTCAGCGCGGTCGCCACGTTCTCGAAGCCCCCGATGAAGAGCGTCACCGCCTCGTCGCGTATCTGCCGGTCGCTCGTGAACTGCTCGCCCTCGTCGCCCTCCCTGGAAAGCAGCAGGGAGAGCAGGTCGCCGTGGTCGCCCCCCTCGCGCCGCCGCTCCTCTATGATCCGCGAGACCAGCGTCTCGAAAGTCTCCCGCGCCCGGCGCAGCCGCCGCCGGTGTAGCGGCGACAGACGGTCGGCGAGGCCCGAGCCCGCGGACTTGAACGACTTGAACCGGCTCAGCCCCGTCCGGAATGCTTCGATGACCCGCGCGTGCTCCGTCTCGACCCTCGTCCCGAAGAGCGTCTGGCTGGCGATGGGCAGAGTGACCTGCCGCATCGCCTCAAGCACGTCGAGCCTGTCCCCCGCGCGCCACGCGCGCGCGGCCGCACCCGCGACCGTCGTCATCGTCGCCGCGTAGCCTTCGTAACGTCCGTGGTGAAAGGCGGGCTGCGTCTGGCGGCGCTGGCGGCGGTGGAAGCTCGCCCTCGCTCGTCAAAAGCCCCTCGCCGAGGAAGTTGTCGCGGCGGACTGATGCCGCGCCCTTTGAGAAAGTTATCGTAGTGGGTCGTGAGCACGCCCTTGACGTACTCCGGGTGGTTGAGCAGGTAGACGCGCCGCCGGCCCGACGCGGAAGTGGACCACGTCGCCGTACTCGCGCGCCATGCGCTCCATGAACCCGAGCGGGTCGCGCCGGCTGGCGAGGTGCAGGCCCGCGCCGAAGAGCGCGCCCTTCGGCCCCGGCGGGTAGTGAGAGATGTCCGTCGCTGACGGTGGTGTCGATGATTGTGTCACGGCGTGTACCGTTTATCGCTTCCCTTTGCCCGTTGATTAGTTCGCCGCGCGCATCTGCCGCGCGAACTCCGCGGCGATGAGTTGGTTGACCCAGGCGCGGTGGTGCCCGCCCGAGTGCTGGTTGTCGAGCGTGAGCTTCGGCATCGCCTCCCTGACGGAGTTCGCACGCGGCGCCCAGTCGGCGAAGGCGACTCCGCGCCGCACGGCCCAGGACTTCAGCCACGGGTAGGACTCGGACTCTTCGCTCCAGCCCACGACGAGCACGGCGCGGCGCGCCTCGGCGTAAGCCTTCAGACGTTCAAGCACCGGCGCCTCCAGCTCCGCGACCGGAGGCTTCCGGCCGAGATTCGCCGTGGCCTCTCCGACCAGCCTCTCCCTGACGCGCTGCCTGTAGGCGGCGCGCGCCAGCAGGCCGAGGTGCGTGCGCTCGAAGAAGAAGCGCAGCGGCCCCGTCATCCTCCCCCACGCGGGGCTGCCCGCGACGACCGTGCGGTGGCGGTCTCCGCTCTTGAAGGCCGCGTCGTCCTCGAAGTCGTTGTCGCACCCGAGGTAGAGGATGAAGGCCGGCGGGCCGAGACGTTCCCCGTAGCGGCGCGAGGTTGGCGAGCGACTGCTCGCCGCCGAAGCCCGCCACGCCGAGGTTCACCACGCCGAACCGCTTGACGTAGAAGCCCTGCTCGTCGCGGTTGAGGATGAGGTCGAGCTGCGCCGGGTAGGACGCGTCCGACGGCAGCCCCGTCCCCTGCGTGTACGAGTCGCCCACGGCGAAGACCAGCGCCCCGTAGCCGTCGAAGCCCTCCTGAAAGTTGGCCGTGCCGAGCCCGTTGGCGATCGTCTCCTGCTGGAAGTCGGTCGTCTCGAACAGGTGCGCGCCGGGGCGCAGGCGGAACGCCAGCTCGTCGTCGTACTCGTACGCGGCCGGGATGACGGGGTAGTAGCGCGGCGAGAGCAGGCGGAGCGACAGTTCGGCGACCAGGAGGCCGGCGACGGTCGCGAGCAGGACGAGGGAGATCTTCTTCAGCAACCTGTTTAAGCGCCGTAGAGGCGGACGCGGAACTCGTCGTTGACGGCGTGCACGTCCGTCTTGCGCCCAGAGAAGAGGCGCGACTCGCGCAGGAGCATGGGCAGGCCGCCCGTCTGGAGGCGCAGGCCGTAGGCCGGGTTCTGGAAGATGGAGGCCGTCTGCGGGTTGAGCCGCTGCTGGATGCCGTAGCGGATGGCGCGCTGCGCGGCGGGCGCGAAGCCGGCCGTGCGGCGCGGGTTGGTGACCTCGACGGAGTTGTCGAAGACGTTGACGCGCGTCGTCACGCCCGGGAGCGCGAGGTCGCGGTGGACGAGCGCGTTCGCCAGCGCCTCCGACGAGCGCCCCGCGGTGGTAGTTCGCGCGCGGCGCGACGGGCGACTCGGCCGGCGCCTCCATGCGCGTCTGGCGCGGCCGCTTCTCCCAGAGGTCGCAGTAGCGCTCGACGAAGCGCATGGCCGACTCGAAGAGCGTGTGGAGGTTGCCCGCGAGCTCGACCGCCTCGACCTTCGGCGCCTGCGTGTCGGCGCCCGCGTAGCGCGCGCACAGCGACGGTCGAGCGCGGGAGGAGTTGCGCCACGCGTTCGTCGCGCCCGAAGAGGAGGAGCCCCGCCACCGTCGGCGCCACGCGCTCCGTCAGAGACCCGGCGGCGGCCGGCACGGCGAGCAGCAGGTCGCGCTCAAGCACCTCGGCCGTCGGGTAGGCCGCGCCCGCCTTCGAGCCGGTCGAGTACGCGTCCGGCTCGAACTCGCGCACGAAGCTCCAGAGGTGCGCCTCGTCGATGTCGTCCACCTCGGCGCCGAGCGCGGCGACGTTCTCGTAAGTCAAGGGACGCGCCTCGTCGAGGAGCGCCGACAACTCCTCGCGCGTCGCCTCGCGCTTCTCCGCGCCGAGGCGCAGGAAGTAGCGCCCGTCCGACGTGCGGTACGGCCGCCGCTTCCCTTCGATGTCTAAAGCGACGACGCGCAGGCCCGAGTCGAACGAGATGATGTCGATGAAGGGGAAGAGCGCGGGGTGCACGTCCTCGCGGCAGATGCGGACGAGTTCGTCGCGGACGGCGTCGGCGTCGTCCACGCCCTCGACGCGCAGGTTGTCGTTGACGCCGAAGACGATGACGCCGCCGCCCGTGTTGGCGAGCGCGACGATGCCCTGCGCGATGCGCTCGGGGTTCGAGAGTTTGACTTTGAGTTCGAGGAAGGTGTCCTCGCCGCCGCGGACGAGCGTCATCAGCTCCGAGCGCGAGGTCTGCGGCGCGGGCGTGGTCAGGTAGTCCTGAAAAGAACGAACCGGTGAGGGCTCGTGACGTTGGTTCCGGTATTTTCTGCGAGCCATTTGTGTATGGGCGGGGCTCTTCTTCACCCGCCCGGACGCTCGCACGGGCGGCGTCACTGGATTTGTGCAGTTTTCAGTTTTCAGGAGAACTTTGGTTTCACTGAAAACTGCTTCAACCTATGATCTGCTCGTCCTCGCCGCCGGTGACGGCTTCGAGGACCTCCAGCTCGCGCCGCTCAAGCGAGCGCCCCTGGCGCGGGAGCAGGAGCGCGTAGAAACCGACCGAGAGCAGCGCGAACGCGGCGAGTATAACATACTTGACGACGTGGCTCCCCGCGAAGTGTGCCGGCGGCGATTGCGGCCGCCGGCGGCAGCAGCAGCAGGAAGAAGAGCGGCACCAGCATCAACCCCGCCACGCCCGAGCGGTTCATGCGCTTGCCGAACTCGACGCGCTTCGGGAACTGCAAAGAGAGCCAGTTGCCGAAGGGCGCGAACAGCGCCGCCGTCGTCACGAACGAGAGCAGCGCGAAGAGCAGCACGGGCGGCGACAGGTCGCCGATGATTAACCCGCCGACACAGACGCCGACCGCCGCCAGCAGCAGCGCGATGAGCGTGACGGCCGCGTTCTTCGCCAGCAGCATCGTCCGCCGGCTCACGGGCGACAGCACCAGCGCGCGCATCCCCGACCCGTCGTAACCGAACAGGTTCGTCGAGACCGGCGAGACGAGCATGAAGATGTAGATCACGCCGAAGACCGTGCCCGCCCCCTCTGCATAAGGCGTGAGCGGCCCCAGGATGCGCTGCCCGCCCGTGCCCGCCGGCCCCATCCGCAAAAGCATCGTCAGCGCCACCGCCATCAACGCGATGACGCGCAACTGCGCGTTCCTCAACGCGTAGCGCACCTCCTTCTCGAAGAGCGCCGAGAACTGCGGCGACACGAACGGCAACTGCCACCCCGCGTAAGCCGCCCCGCGGCGCGGCGGCGGCAGCCGCGCCCGCCGCCGAGCTCTGGAAGCCGCGCGTTTCGCCGCGCCGCCTCCTCCGCCGCCCGCGCCGAGCGCCGTGCGACGCGCGACGCGGTACGCGAGCAGCACGCACGCGACGGCGTACGCGGCCAGCGTCAGGATTGAGAGGCCGAGCGCGCGACACGTCTCCCGCGAAGAGTCCGCGCGCGAGCGCGTCGGCGGCCGCGCCCGGCGGCGTCCAGCGCGCGCCTTCGAGAAAGCGCGGATGACTTTCGAGCAGCGGCAACAACTTCCCCATCAGCCCGCCCGTCATCCCGAACGCCACCCCGAGCAGCCCGAGCACCGACCCGAGCAACGCCACCACCGTCTCGCCGCGCGTCCGCCGCGCCTGCATCAGGGCGCCGACGCCCACCGACAGCAGCTTCGAGAAGGAGAGCCCGAACGCCACCGCCACGAACGCGACCGCGAGCCCCGCCGCAAGGTTCCCGCGCCCGAGCCCGACGCCCACGCACAGCGCGAAGAGCGACGGCACGACGAAGACCGACGTGAGGTTCATCACGTCGCTCAGGAAGTCGAAGGCGAAGAGGCGCCCGAGCGAGACCGGGTAGAGCAGCATCCGCGCAGGCTCGAAGCGGCTCCCGCCGCCGAGCGCGAGCGGCATCAGCGCCCACATCACGATACATGACCGTGAAGACGAAGAGCAGCACGGCGAAGCCCGCGCTCAACTCGCGCGCGCCCGAGGCCCCCGCGCTCCAACGCGTGCGCCGAGAGAAAGTAGGCGCCCGCGCCCACGCCGGCCGCCATCGCCAGCGACAGCCCGAGCCCCGCCAGCACCCCGAGCGCCGCCGCCACGCGCCCCGCCACGGCCCTGCGCGAGCGCAGAGAGTTGCGCACCAGCGTCCACTTCAACCAGACGAGCGCGAAGAGTTGTGACATACGTTTATTTCCGAACCCGCGGCGTTATAATACGTCCCCCGACGTTTTTGAAAAACAGACAGGCAGGAAAAGAACCATGACCGACTCGCTCGCCGAACATTTTTTGAAGGACGCCGTGCGCGTCTTCCGCGGCCAGAAGAAGCTCGCCGACGGCGCCGCCGCGCAGGTCTCGGACGAAGAGTTCTTCCGCACCATCGACGCGGAGTCGAACAGCATCGCCCTCATCATGAAGCACATGGCCGGCAACATGCGCTCGCGCTGGACGGACTTCTTAACGTCCGACGGCGAGAAGCCCGACCGCCATCGCGACTCGGAGTTCCTCGTCGAGGGCGAAGACCGCGCAGGCGATTATGGAGCGCTGGGAGGCGGGCTGGCGCACGGTCTTCGAGACGCTCGAATCCCTCAAGCCCGAAGACATCGACCGCCCCGTCATCATCCGCGGCGAGCCGCACACAGTCGTCGAGGCCGTCAACCGCCAACTCTCGCACTACGGCCAGCACACCGGGCAGATCGTCTTCCTCGCCAAGCACCTCAAGTCCTCCGACTGGCAGACGCTCAGCATCGCGCGCGGTAAGTCCGAAGACTTTCAACCAAGATTCGGAGGGCTCGACCGAGCGGCTATACGAAGGGCGCCCTTAAATGACGACCGCGCTCCGCGCCTACGTCGGGATGGGCTCGAACCTCGGCGACCGCGCGGGGAACCTTCTGCTGGCGTTGCGCGGGATGAAGGAGGCGGGACTGCGCGTCGCGCGGCTCTCGTCGGTCTACGAGACGGAGCCGGCCGGCGTCCTCGAAGAGCAGCCCGCCTTCCTCAACCTGGTGGCCGAACTCTCCGCGCCGCTCCCCGAGCCCGAAGAGTTGCTCCGGCTCCTGCTCGACATCGAACTCTCACTCGGCCGCCGCCGCCCGCGCCCGCTCGCGCCGCGCACGCTCGACCTCGACCTGCTGCTCTACGGCGACGGAGTCTTCGAGACGGAGTCGCTCACGCTCCCGCACCCGCGCCTCCACCTACGCCGCTTCGTCCTCGCCCCGCTCGCCGAACTGATTCCCGACGCGCGCCACCCCACGCTCGACAACGACCTTCGCCCGCCTCCTCGCCGCCACCCCGGAACGCCCCTACGCACGGCCGTGGCGCCGATGACGGACGAGGGAAGGTCAGCCGGCCGTTCGTCCTTTTCCCTTGCTCCCCCGGGTGAGGTCTGCCTATAATTTGGCGCTCTCAAATTTGCCGACTCAACTAACGCGAGCGTACAGATATCGCCAACATGCGCCGCCGAACACTTCCTCGCCGGTTTACAACACGGGCGAATTCCTCGCCCGTCGCCTCCCGGTCGTGCGCACACCGCACCTGACCCAGCGCCGAATCAGACGGACTGAAGACGAGGAACACAGCACGACAATGGTCTATCTCAAACAGCAGCGCCCCGAGAAGGTGACCGTACCCTCCGTCCGCCAGAGCAAGGAGCGCGGCGAGAAGCTGGTCTGCCTGACGGCCTACGACTACCCGACCGCCCGCATCGTGGACGAGGCCGGCACCGACATCATCCTCGTCGGCGACTAGCCTGGGGAACGTCGTGCTCGGCTACGACTCGACGGTGCCCGTCACGCTCGAAGAGATGCTCCACCACGCGCGGGCGGTGCGCCGCGGGTCGAGCGCGCGCTGCTCGTCGCCGACATGCCCTACGGCACGTACCACACCGGCGCCGAAGACGCCGTGCGCGCCGCGCTCCGGCTCGTCAAGGAGGGCGGCGCCGAGGCCGTCAAGCTCGAAGGCGGCCGCGACCGCGTCGAGACCGTCCGCCGCCTCGTCGCCGCGGAGATTCCCGTGATGGGGCACCTCGGCCTGACGCCGCAGTCTCTGAACAAGCTCGGCAGCTACCGCCTGCAGGCGAAGACGGCCGACGCCGCGCGCGCGCTCGTCGAGGACGCGCTCGCGCTCGAAGAGGCGGGCGCCTTCGCCGTCGTCCTCGAAGTCGTCCCGCGCGAGATCGCGCGCGAGGTCACCGCCGCGCTCCACGTCCCGACCATCGGCATCGGGGCGGGCGCCGACTGCGACGCGCAGATTCTCGTCACGCACGACCTGCTCGGCCTCTCCTTCAGCAAGACGAGCCCGCGCTTCGTGCGCCAGTACGCCAACGTCCGCGACGCGATGAACGAGGCCATCCAGGCTTACGCCGACGACGTGCGCACCGGCGCCTTCCCTTCCGACGAACGACTCCTACCCGCTCCCCGCCGACGCCGCCGCCGAACTCGGCCTCAAGCGCGACGCGGGCGACGAGGAGACGAAAAAGCAGTGAATGGTGAATGGTGAATCGTGAATGGCTAAGGCCGCCTTCTTAAACCATTCGCCGATTCACCATTCACCGTTCACCACATGGAAATCATCAACCGCAGACAGCGGATGGCGAGCGTCGCGAGGAAGTTGCGGCGCGAGGAGGACAAGACCATCGGGCTCGTGCCGACGATGGGCGCGCTGCACGAGGGGCACTCTCGCCTCGTGCGCGAGGCGCGGCGGATGTGCGATGTCGTCATCGTCTCGGTCTTCGTCAACCCGACGCAGTTCGGCCCCTCGGAGGACTTCACGCGTTACCCGCGCGACCTGACGGGCGACACGACCAAGCTCGCCGACTACAACGTCGATTACATCTTCGCCCCGCCGGTCGAGGAGGTCTACCCGAAGGGCTTCGCGACCTACGTCACGGTCGAGGGGCTCTCCGAGACGATGGAGGGCGTGGCGCGCCCCGGCCACTTCCGCGGCGTCGCCACCGTCCTGACCGTCCTCTTCAACTCCGTCCGCCCCGACTTCGCCTTCTTCGGGCAGAAGGACGCGCAGCAGACGCTCGTCGTCAAACGGCTCGTGCGCGACCTCGCCTTCGACATCGAGGTCGTCGTCCTCCCCACCATCCGCGAGCAGACGGGGCTCGCCCTCTCCTCGCGCAACGCCTACCTCTCGGACGAGCAGCGCAAGGGCGGCCGCCGTGCTCTACCGCGGGCTGTCGCAGGCGCGCGAGGTCTACCTCGAAGGCGAGCGCTCCGCCAGGCGTCTGGCCGAGACGGTGCGCGCGCAGGTGGAGGCCGAGCCCCTCGCGCGGCTCGAATACGTCGGGGTCGTGGACGCCGAGACGATGGAGAAGTACGACCGGCTCCCCGAAGACCGCCCCGTCCTCATCGCCATCGCCGCGCACGTCGGCAAGACGCGCCTCATCGACAACCTCGTCATCCAGCCCGCCCGCCAGAAGAGCCACGGCACGGGGCGGCTGACGCCCCCGGAAGGCCGCGAGCCGTGAGCCGCGAGCCGTGACAAGTTAATGCCGTGAACCGTGGACGTTGACAAGGAAAGGACTCTCTTTTAGAACTGTCTCTCACTGGTCACGGTTTACGGCTCACGGCTCACGCCTTGTAAGGCTTGCGGGAGCGCGGCTTTGCTGTATAATCTGCCGCCGTGACAGAGGCAGGACGAGCGACCCCCGACGCCGCCGGCCGCCCTTCGCCGTTCGAGGGCGCGCAGGTTCACATGTGACTTTCAAGCATTAAACTTACCCGCCCGCGGTAACAATCTTGAAACAGAACGCATACGTCGCTCGCCATCGCCGCCTCGTGCGTCGCCCCGGTGCGGGGGCAACCCTCAGCTTTTTAAGTTGAGCCCGCCCGCGCCCGTTTCACGCGTTAACCATCGACACAGGATACCGCCGCCGCCGCAACCCGAGAGTGACCGACGCCGTCAGCAGTTGAAGGGCAGCGAGCCGGGCGCCACCGAGCGGCGCCTCGGCGGCGTGATGACCGTCCAGAGCTAGACCCTGAAGGAGACCATCCATGGAACGCATCGTTCTCAAGCACCTTAGCGGCTCGAAGGCCAATCAGGTGGAAGAGTTCCCGCTCAACCACGTCAAGGAGTTAATCTTCGGGCGTGATCCCTCGTCAACGGTGAAGTATGACCCCGACCGCGACGACCTCGTCGGGCGTCAGCACGCCAAGATCACACAGGACCCGAACGACCCTTCGCAGTTCATCGTCTCCGACCTGAACAGCCGCAACGGGACGTTTGTGAACAGGCAGCGCATCACGGGCACCGTCCGCGTCAACCCGGGCGACGTGGTGCAGCTCGGGCCGGGCGGCCCCGAGTTCGTCTTCGAGATCGAGCCGCGCCCCGCCGGCGCCACCAAGGCCACGCGCGTCGTGCAGGCCGGCCCGACCGCCCCGGCTACGCGCGTCCCCGGCGGCCCGCCCCCGACGGGCGGCCCCGGCTTCCCGCAGACCACGCCCGCGCCGCAGCAGCAGTCGCACGGCGTCGGCAAGGCCACGGTCGAGCGCATCGTCTCGCAGAACGTCCAGCAGGCCAAGAAGAGCCAGAGCCGCACCTACCTCGCGCTCATCGCGGTGGTGGTCGTCCTCTTCCTCGGCGTCACGGCCGTGGGCGGCTTCTTCCTCTGGCGCAGCATGTCGGGGGCGTCGCAGGCGGCCCAGCAGGCGGCCCAGTCCCAGGTCGATACGCTCAAGAAGGGCCTCGACGAGGCGAAGGCGACCGAGACGGCCGCCGCGGGGATGAAGCCGGCCGAGGTGGTCAAGAACTACGGCGCGGCCGTCGTCAAGATCGACGTGGCCTGGAAGCTCGTCTCGCAGCAGGGCAACGGGCTCGTCTACCACCAGTACACGGTCTACAACGGCCGCCCCGCCGCGCTCTACGTCCGCACCGCCAGCGGCTCAATCGAGCCGTACCTGACCTACAACTCGAACAACCTGAACGTCGGCATCGGCGGGCGCCACACCGGCTCGGGCTTCGCGGTCTCTTCGGACGGCTTCATCCTGACGAACCGCCACGTCGCGGCCGCCTGGGAGTCGTCCTACCAGTTCCCGCCGTCGGCCGACAACGGCATCCTCGTCGCGCCAAGGGCCCGACGGCAAGATGACGCCGGTCGCGGCCGTGCCGCAGGCGCCGGCCAACTGGATTCCCGCGCAGTCGAAGCAGGACGGCATCGCTTACGACGGCCGCAACGACCACCTCGACGTGCTCTTCGCGAAGTCGGAGCGCAAGCTCTCGGCCAAGCTCTCGGCCGTCAGCCCGCGCCACGACGTGGCGATGATTAAGGTGGACAGCCCCGGCACCCTGCCCGCGGTCGAGATCAACGACAACTACGAGGCGATCCAGGCCGGTGAGGCGGCCATCGTGCTCGGCTACCCGGCCATCTCGGCGCCGGTCTACGGCATCGTCAAGTCGCAGGACCCGATGAACACCGAGACGAAGGGCATCGAGATTCCCGACCCGACGGTGACGGTCGGCAACATCGGCCGCGTCTACCGCAGCACCGAGGGCACCGGCGGCCCGTCGGTCGGCGCCGAGAAGACGACGGTCTCGGTCATCGGCGACTCGTACCAGTTGCAGATCAACACGACCGGCTCCGGCAACTCGGGCGGCCCCGTCTTCGACGACCACGGCCGCGTCATCGCCATCTTCTACGCCGGCCTCTCCGACGGGCGCACGGCCGTCACCTTCGCCGTCCCCATCCGCTACGGCCGCGAGCTGATGGGCAAGTCGTAGGGCTGAGGAGTCAGGAGTCAGGAGACAGAAGTCAGAATGGGTTTCGTCCGCGAAGCTGTTATTCTGACTCCTGACTCCTGACTCCTGACTCCTGACTTCCCTTTTGTTATGGGCCGAGCTTTCGACAGCAACCAGACGGTCGGCGAGTACCGCGTCGTGGACTTCCTCGGCGCGGGCGGGATGGGCGAGGTCTATCGCGCGATGCACTCGAAGATCGGGCGCGTCGCGGCCGTCAAGGTCCTGACCGCGCAGGCGGCGCAGGGCAGCGGCTTCGTCGAGCGCTTCTTCAACGAGGCGCGCATCCAGGCCAGCCTCCAGCACCCGAACGTCGCCACGCTCTACGACTTCTGCGAGGTGCAGGGTCAGCCCTGCATCATCATGGAGTACGTGGACGGGGACACCATCTCCGAGCGCATCGAGGCCTACCGCGCGCCGCTGCCGCTCTCCGAGACCGTCTACGTCTTCGAGAAGGTCTGCGAGGCCATCGACTACGTCCACCGCCACGGCGTCATCCACCGCGACATCAAGTCGAACAACATCAAGATCAGCTCCGAAGGGAAGGTCAAGCTCCTCGACTTCGGCATCGCCAAGGCGCAGAACGCGCAGCAGCAGCTCACGCAGGTCGGCTCCGTCATCGGCACGCTCCAGTACCTCGCGCCCGAGCTGATCCGCGGCGGCACGGCCGACGCGAGCGGCGACGTGTGGGCGCTCGGCGTCCTGCTCTACGAGATGGTGACGGGGCGCGTGCCCTTCGACGCCGACACCGTGGGCGACCTCTGCGACCGCATCGGGCGCGTCCAGTACGCGCCGCCCGCGCAGTTGAACCCGGGCGTGCCGCGCGAAGTCTCGGCCGTCATCACGCGCTGCCTGCGCAAGAACCCGCAGGAGCGCTACCGCACGGCGGACGAGTTGCTGGCCGACGCGCGCAGGCTCTCGGCCGCGGTCTCGAAGCCCGGCGTCAGCGCCTCCGTGAGCGAGGCCGCGGGCGAGCAGGCCGAGGCGAAGGCGCGGGCGAGCCCGTTCGGGCTGCCGCTCATCCTCGGCGGGGCGGCGTTCGTCGTCGTCGCGCTCTTCGTGGTCGTCGGCGCCGCGCTCCTGCTCTTCGGCCCCTCGGGGGTCGCCGAAGAGGGCGGCGGCGCCGCGGTCGCGGCCAACACCTCGAACACCGCGCGCGGGCTCGCGTCGAAGCCGAGCCCCGCGGCGAGTCGCGACGCCTCCGAGCGCGTCGTCGAGATCAGGACCACGGACGGTAAGGCGGACGTGTACAGCGGCGCCGACAAGATCGGCACCACGCCCTACCCCGTGAGCGGTAAGCTCGGCGCGCGCGTGTCGCTCACGCTGCGCCGGGACGGCTACGCCGACGAGCAGGTAAACTTCGTCATCAGCGAGAAGAAGGCCCTGATGTTCTCGCTGACGAAGAGGTGAGCCGCCGAAACTTTTTCACACAAGGGGAATCATCCATGTTCGGTAAAAAGAGGGCGTCCGATTCAGTGGCCAAAGAGACGGCGCAGATTGAAGTGCCGCCGCCGTCGGCCTTCGAGATCGACGCCAGCGTCCAGACCGACAAGGGCTGCGTGCGCGAGATCAACGAGGACTCGGGGCGCATGGTGCGGCCGTCCGACCCGGCGCTGCTCGCCGCGAAGGGCACGCTCCTCGTCGTCGCCGACGGCATGGGCGGCCACTCCGCCGGCGAGGTCGCCAGCCAGATGGCGGCCGACGTGGTCACCCGCCTCTACTACGAGGCGCGCGCCGAGCCGGGCGCCGCGCTCAGGCACGCCGTCGAGGAGGCCAACCGCCGGATACACAAGGCCGCGGCCGAAGACTCCGCGAAGCACGGCATGGGCACGACCTGCACGGCGCTCGCGCTCTGCGGCGGCCGCGCCTACGCCGCGCACGTCGGCGACAGCCGGCTCTACATGCTGCGCGACGGGAAGCTCTACCAGCTCTCGGAAGACCACTCGGCCGTCAACGAGATGGTGAAGCTCGGCATCATCACCAAGGAGCAGGCGCGCACGCACGAGGACAAGAACGTCATCCTGCGCGCGCTCGGCACCGTCGCCGAGGTCGAGGTCGCGGTGCTCGAACCCTTCTCCGTGCGCGAGGGCGACCGCTACCTGCTCTGCTCCGACGGGCTCCACGACCTCGTCCTCGAAGACGAGATCGCCTCCGTCCTCTCCGGGTCGGAGGACACGCACGCCGCGGGCGAGCGCCTAATAGCGATGGCGAAGGAGCGCGGCGGGCACGACAACATCACGGTGGGCATCATCGCAATCATGCCCGAGGGCACGGGGGCCGCGGAGGCGGTGAACATGCGCGCGACGCGCGAGCTGGAGGCAATATGATCGGACAAGTTTTCGGGAACTATAAAGTCACGCAGAAGCTCGGCGAGGGCGGCATGGGCGAGGTCTTCCGCGGGGTGGACATGATGCTGGAGCGCGAGGTCGCCATCAAGTTCCTGCGGCCCGAGCTGGCGAGCCAGCCGCAGGTCGTCGAGCGCTTCCGCAGTGAGGCCGTCACGCTCGCCAAGCTCCAACACCCGAACATCGCCACGCTCTACAACTTCATGCGGCAGGGCGACAGCTTCGTCATGGTCCTGGAGTTCGTCCGCGG
This sequence comes from uncultured Acidobacteriota bacterium, assembly GCA_963726735.1. GTDB lineage: Bacteria > Acidobacteriota > Blastocatellia > Pyrinomonadales > Pyrinomonadaceae > QHXN01. The sequence continues at coordinate 1,312,862 of CAVSDM010000007.1, read as the reverse complement.
CGTCACGCTCGACCACGTCATCCAGCAGCGCGGCGCCATCCCCGTCGAGTCCGCCATCCCCATCTTCTGCCAGATGCTCGACGGCATCCAGGAGGCCCACTCGGAAGGCATCATCCACCGCGACATCAAGCCCGCGAACATGATGCTCACCGAGCGCGGCACGCTCAAAGTCCTCGACTTCGGCATCGCCCGCATCCTCGGCACCGCCCGCATGACCCGCCAGGGCAACATCATCGGCACCATCGAGTACATGTCACCCGAGCAGGTGCGCGGCTTCGAGACCGACGCGCGCTCCGACATCTACAGCTTAGGCATGCTCCTCTACGAGATGCTGACGGCGCGCTGCCCGTTCGACATCCAGAACGAGTTCGAGCTGATGAAGGCGCAGATCGAGCAGTACCCCGTCCCGCCGCGCCAGCTCAACCCGGCCATCCCCGAGGTGGTCGAGCAGGCCATCTGGAAGGCCATCCATAAAGACCCGGCGCAGCGCTTCCAGCACGCGGCCGAGTTCCGCGGCTTCCTCCTGAACGCGGGCTTCGCCGCCACGGGGCGCATCGAGCCGCTCGCCGTCGGCGACCCCAACGCCTTCGGCACGCGCCCGACCTCGACGCCGCCTTCGAGCTACCCGCCGTCGCCGTTCGCGACGACGCCGATGCAGCAGTTCATCCAGACGCAGCCGCAGCCCGGCGCGGGGACGCCCTCGAACCCGGGCGCGCCGCCGCAGCAGGGCGCGACCGTCCCTTCGCAGCCCGGCCTCCAGTCAACTTCAAACCCCGGCCTCGACGCGACGATCATCGACCGCCCGGCCCCCGCGGGCACGTCGAAAGAGACGCGCGTCGGCACGCCCGCCCAGCCGCCCGCGGCCGCGGCGGCCGGCGCCGGCGCGAAGGAGACGCGCGTCGGCCCCGCGCCGCAGCAACAGCCGCAGCAACAGCCACACGTTCCGCAGCCCCCGCCGGGCTTCAAGGCGCAGCAGCATCAGGTGAGGCCGCAGGCTCGGGCAGCAAGAAGTGGGTCTACATCGCGGGCGCGGCCGTCGCGGCCGTCGTCGTCTTCGGCGTGCTGGCCGTCGGCGGCGCCTTCTTCTTCTTCAGAGGGAGTAGCGGGCCGGCGCCGGTTAAGCCGGCCGCGCTCGCCGACAAGCCCGCTCGCGCCGCAGCCGACCGCCGAGCAGCCGGCCGCGCCCGCCGCGGCCGACGCCACGAACACGCAGCCCGCCGGCGGCGCCACGACCTCCGACACGACCGCACTGCCGACCGACGGGTCGAAGGATGCGACGCTCGCGCCGCTCGACCCGCCGGCCTCGTCGGGCGGTTCGACGGCCAGCTCCGGCTCGGGCTCGCAGGGCACGTCCCGCAGCACGACGACGACGGCCCCGCGAACCACGCAGCCCAAGCCGTCGCCGCCGCGGCAGACCGACTCCGCCGAGGCCGCCCGCAGGAAGCGCGAGGCCGCGCTCCGCGCGCTCGACCAGTAAGGCAGGTCAGAACCAGTAAGGCAGGTCAGTACCAGCCACGGTAGCGGGTGGTACTGACCATTAAGGCAATCAGACGAGCATGATGGCGACGGCTAAACTCAAGACAGAACGTTGGAAGCGTACGGTGCTCGGCGCCGCGCTGCTCGGGGCGGCGCTGCTCCTCTGCCCCGCGGCGCGCGGCGGCGCAGGCCAAGAAGCCGATCACGCGCGAGGGGCTCGTCAAGGCCGTCCGCATCAACGGCCTCTCGACGGCCGAGCTCGTCCAGCAGATTCAGTCGCGCGGCGTCTCCTTCCGGATGACCCCGGACGCCGAGGCGGAGTTGCGCGCGGCCGGCGCGCGCCCCGAGGTCATCAACGCCGCGCGCTCGAACTACCGCACGGCGCCGGCCGTGGCGGGCGGCGGCGGGAGAAGGCCGCCCGGCGGCACGTCGCGCCCCCCCGCCCGCGGCGGGCCGGACTACGACGAGTTGACCGACCAGGCCACGGCCGCCTACGACATGCGGGACGCGTCGCGCGCCACGCAACTGCTCCGGCAGGCGATCCAGTTGAACCCGCAGCACCCGCGCGCCTACCAGCTCCTCGGCTTCACGCAGCTCTACCTCCAGAGCAACCTCCCCGAGGCCGAGCGGAGCATGCGCCGGGCGATTGAGCTGGGCGGCTCGGCCTCGTTCCGCGTCTTCCACGACCACCTCAACGGCACGTTCACACCAGACCTGCGCGGGGACGCTCTTCATCACCGAAGACGAACGTCACCTTCAAGGCCGACGACGGGCGCGACACCTTCGAGGCCGCGGACAGCCTCATCAAAGAGATCAAGACCAACAAGGTCTCCGGCGGCGCCTTCGGGCGGCTGCTCGGGGGCAAGAACCTCGGGGCCTTCCACATCAAGGTCAGGTTCGGCAACGACAGCCGGAACTACAACTTCGCCCCGCTCACGAGCAAGAAGGCCGAGGCCGAGCTGATCATCGCGCTCGTCAAAGCCTTCGGCGGCGTGCAGGGCTGAGAGGTAATCGCCATGTCAACCCGGATGATTTCAATGAGAAGCAGAGTTTCGTTCGTCGCCCTCTGCGTCGCGTGCGCGGCGCTCGTCTTCGCGGGCGCGGCCTCGACGCAGACGAAGAAGCCCATCACGAAGCAGGGGCTCGTCAACGCCGTCAAGATCAACGGCCTCTCCACCCGCGAGCTGGTCGCGCAGATCCAGCGGCGCGGCGTGGACTTCGAGATGAGCGCGCGCGACGAGTCCGACTTGCAGTCGGTCGGCGCGCGCCCCGAGATCATCGACGCCGCGCGCGCGAACTACCGCCCGGCGGTCGCCGCCGCGCGCCCGACCCCGGCGAACGTCCCGCCGCGCACGAACACTTCGGGCCCTGCGTCGAACGTCCCCGACGGGCCGCCGCTCTCGAAGAGCGAGATCGTCACCATGCTCCAGGGCGGCATCAGCCCCGTGCGCGTCGAGCAGTTCGTCGAGAAGCGCGGCGTCAACTTCCAGGTCACGCCCGCGGTCGCGCGCGAGATCACGGCCGCGGGCGGCAACCGCTCGCTCGTCGGCGCCATCACCGAGAAGTCGTTGGCCGACTCCGCCTCGAACGGCAACAGCGGCGGCGACGACTCGCCCTTCGGCCCGGCCTCGAACACGGCCGCCAATAACGCGCCCGACTACGACGACCTCATCGACCGCGCCACCTCGGCCGTCTCGACGCAGGACTACAACGGCGCCATCCGCTACGCGCAGCAGGCCGCGCAGCTCGACCCGCAGCAGCCGACGGCCTACTCCATCCTCGGCACCGTCGCGCTCTACTACAGCCAGAACGTCTCGACCGCCGAGCAGGCCATGCGCGCCGCCATCGAGCGCGGGGGCGCCGCCGCCTTCCACGTCTACCACGACCACAACGGCTCGTTCGGCCAGTACTGCGAGGGCTCGTTCTTCGTCACCAAGACCGGCGTGAGCTTCAAGGCCAACGACGGCCGCGACACCTTCGACGCCGAGGACTCGAACATCAAGGAGGCGAAGGTCAACGGCTTCGTCGGCTCCGAGTACGGCGCCTTCCACGTCAAGCCGGTGCAGCGAATCAACGGCCGCGACAACTTCAACTTCGCCCCCAACACCCGGAGCAAGGCGGAGGCCCAGCTCATCATCCGGCTCATCTCAGGCTACTGAGCGCCGCCGACTTCTTTTCGCGCCGGCCTCGCACGTGCGCGCGCGACACCGAAGCGATGAAACACACGAACACCTTCAAGGCGGCCGGCATCCTTCTGCTGGCCGCCTTCCTGTTGACTCCGGCGAACGCCTTCGCCTTCCAGAAGACCTCCGAGGCCGACAAGCAGGCGCAGAGGGGCGCCGAGTACCTTTCCAGGAAGGACTGGAACCGCGCGGCCGAGAGCTACCAGAAGGCTCTGCGCGCCGACGCGCGCCACGTCGAGGCCAACTACGGGCTCGGGCTGGCCTACATGAACCTGCGGCGGGCGGACGAGGCGCTCGCGGCCTTCGCGAACGTCATCGCGGCGCAGCCGAACCCGCGCGCGCGCGAGGCGCTGGTCAGCACGGGCGCCGTCCACTTCGCGCTCCAACAGTACAAGGAGGCGGCGGACGCGCTCGAACAAGCCACCGCGCTCGGCGACATCGGCCCGACGGGCCACTACTTCCTCGGCAAGGCGTACCTCCAGTCCGGGCGCGACGACAAGGCGCTCGACTCGCTCCGGCGCGCGACCGGCGACCCGCAGTACGGGCCGGACGCGAACCTCTCGGTCGGCCTCGTCCTGCTGAAGCAGAACAGGGCGCGGGATGCGGTCGCGCCTCTGGAGCAGGCCGTGCGGGCGGGCGCGCAGCCCGCGGCCGTCGCGCAGATGCTTCTCGGGAACGCGTACCTCGCGGCCGACCGCCCCGAGGACGCGCTCACGGCGCTGCGCGGGGCCGACCCCAACCAGTTCTACACGCAGCTCGGGCTCGGCTTCGCGCACTCCGCGCTCTACCACGAAGAGGAGGCGGTCGCGGCGCTCAACGCGGCGCAGAGGCTCCAGCCCACCGCGCCCGAGGCGTTCATCGGCCTGGGCAACGTCTACACGCGCATGCTGCGCTACCGCGAGGCGGACGACGCCTTCGCGCGCGCGCTCGCCCTCAAGTCCGACAGCGCCGAGGCGCTGATGGGGCGGGCCGTGCTCCACTACTACCAGGGCCAATACCCCCTGCTCGTCGAGACGGCGCGGCGGGCCGCGCAGGTCGCGCCGCAGAACGCGGGCGCACAGACGCTGCTCGGGGCGGCGCTCGCCACCACCGGCGACATGGCCGGGGGCCTGCGCGCGGCGCGCGAGGCCGCGCGGCTTGAGCCCGAGAACTACTGGCCGCACCACGTCCTCGGCTTCATCCTCGTGCGCCAGGACAAGGCGAGCGAGGCGCTGACGGAGGCGCGCGCGGCCGCCCGCATCAAGCCGAACGAGGCCGCGACCCAGAACCTCGCTCGCCTACGTCCTCAACCAGTTGGGTCAGCACGCGGAGGCTTTGCAGGCGGCGCAGGCCGCGCTCCGCAACAAGCACGAGCCGGCCGACGAGGGCTGGGCGCACTACAACATCGCGACGGCGCAGGAGAAGCTCGGCCGCGCCGAAGAGGCGCGCGCCGCTTACGGCGCGGCCATCCGCGCGTACAACCAGCCCGGCCGCACGCTCGACCCCGACGACCTCTACCTGATGGGCAACGCCTACCTGCGGCTCGAACAGGACCCGGCCGCGGTCAAGGCGTTCCAGCAGGCTATCAAGGTCCGCCCGGACTTCCCGCAGGCGCGCTACAACCTCGGCGTCGCACACTTCGCCGCCGGCAACCGCAAGGGCGCGCAGGACGAGTACAACGCCCTGCGCCGCCTCGACCCCGCCCGCGCCGCCAAACTCCAGGCCGTCATCTCGGGCAAGCCGGGGAGGAAGTAGGCGGGAGCAGTAGGCAGTTAAGGCGGGAAAACAGTAATGAGAAACGGGGGCGGCGAGTTATCAATCTCGCCGCCCCCGCTTACTTCGACCGCTTTCCCTTTCTTTTAACTGCCATCTGCCTACTGCCTACTGCTCCCGTCTCCCCGCTTAAGCCTTCTCCCCAAAGCTGCTATCATCTCTTGTCACCGCACACACGCCAGCAGGGAGCCTCCGCGGCGTACTCGTCCCCGGTGAAGAACATGGAAGCAACGCGCACGCTGTCAACCGCTTGCGGGAGCCGTGCGCCGGGGCCTTTGCGAGTCCTGACAGATGAGTAACAGACAGAAAGCGCACATCCGTTTCGCCCTCAACGGCGAGGAGACCGAGGTCGCCTTCGCGCCGCACAAGACGCTTTTGGAAGTGCTGCGCGAAGACCTTAATTTGACCGGCACGAAGCACGGCTGCGAGCTGGGCGAGTGCGGCACCTGCGCCGTGCTCGTGGACGGCCGCTCGGTGCTCTCGTGCCTCATGCTCGGCCTCGACGCCGAAGACCGCCGCGTCGAGACGGTCGAGGGGCTCGCGACCGAGGACGGCCTGCACCCTCTGCAAGAGACCTTCGCCGACACCGGCGCCGCGCAGTGCGGCTACTGCACGCCCGGCTTCCTCCTCGTCGCCAAAGAGCTGCTCGCGCAGAACGCGCAGCCCTCGCGCGAAGAGATTAAAGAGGCCCTCAGCGGCAACCTCTGCCGCTGCACCGGCTACATCAAAATCTACGAGGCCGTCGAGCTGGCCGCCGCACGGATGCGCGGCGAAGAGGCGGAGCTGCCGAGAGAGAGCGTCTATGGCTACGAGTAACGGTCACGAAGGGAACGGCACGGGGCGCGGCCCCCTGGGCGGCGCCAAAGCCGAGAAGGACTTGAAGGTCGTCGGGAAGCCTTTCCGCAAGGTGGACGCGCGCTCGAAGTGCGTCGGCGCGACGAAGTTCGCCGACGACATCACGCTGCCGCGGATGCTCTACTGCAAAATCCTCCGCTCGCACGTCCCGCACGCGCTCATCAAGTCCATCGACTACAGCAAGGCGCTCGCGCTGCCCGGCGTCCACGCCGTCATCACGGGGAAGGACCTGCCCATCCCTTACGGCATCCTGCCCGTGAGCCAGGACGAGACGGCGCTCTGCGTCGATAAGGTGCGCTTCATCGGCGACCCCGTCGCCGCCGTCGCCGCCGTGGACGAGGACACCGCGTTCGACGCGATGAACTTAATCGAGGTCGAGTACGAGCCGCTCGCCGCGGTCACCACCATCGAGGAGGCCGTCGAAACGTCTGAGCCGCGCATACACGACTACGGCGACTACAACAACGTCCACAAGTCCGTCCACCTCGAATTCGGCGAGATGGACGAGGGCTTCCGCGAGGCGGATGTCATTCGCGAAGACACGTTCTTCTACGAGGGCAACACGCACCTCCCGATGGAGCAGCACGCCGCGGTCGCGCACTACGACGCCGACGACAAGATCACGCTCTGGTCTTCGACGCAGACGCCGCACTACGTCCACCGCGCGCTCGCCAAGACGCTCGCGGATGCCGGCCGCGCACATCCGCGTCATCGCCACGCCCAACGGCGGCGGCTTCGGCGGCAAGTCCGACCCCTTCAACCACGAGATCGCCGTCTGCGAACTTTCGACGAAGGACGAAGCGCCCCGTGAAAGTGACGCTCACGCGCGAAGAGGTCTTCTACTGCCACCGCGGCCGCCACCCCGTCCTGATGAAGAGCCGCATCGGCGTGAAGAAGGACGGCTCGATCACCGCGCTCGACTTCCAGTCGTTCCTCGACGGCGGCGCCTACGGCTCCTACGGCGTGGCCTCGACCTTCTACACGGGCGCGTTGCAGACCGTGACGTACGACGTGCCGCGCTACCGCTTCCGCGGCCTGCGCGCCTTCACCAACAAGCCGCCCTGCGGCCCGAAGCGCGGGCACGGCACGCCGCAGCCGCGCTTCGCGCTCGAAGTCCAGTTGGACAAGGTCGCCGAAGAGCTGAACCTCGACCCGGCCGAGATGCGACTCACACATCTCGTCAAGCCGAACACGGTGACGGCGAACTACCTGCGCGTCGGCTCGATGGGTCTCGGCGCGTGCATCGAGAAGGTCGTCGCAGGCTCCGACTGGAAGAATAAATTTAAGAAGTCGCCTGAGGGCCGCGGGTTCGGGCTAGCGTGCAGCTCTTACATCTGCGGCGCGGGGCTGCCGATCTACTGGAACTCGATGCCGCACTCGGGCGTGCAGCTCAGGCTCGACCGGCAGGGCGGCGTCTGCGTCCAGTGCGGCTCGACCGACATCGGGCAGGGGTCGGATTCCGTCCTCGCCTACGTCGTCGCCGAAGTCCTCGGCATCGACCCCTTCGACATACGCGTCGTCACCGCCGACACTGACTTAACCCCCGTCGACCTCGGGAGCTATTCGAGCCGCGTCACGCTCATGACCGGCAACGCCGCCATCCAGGCCGCCGAGCGAGCGCGCGAACTGCTCGTGTCGGCCGTCGCGGAGAAGCTCGGGCTCCCGGCAGACAATCTCTCGCTGGCCGAGCGGCGCGTCTTCGACGTGGAGAACCCAGAGGTCGGTGTGACTTTCGCCGAGGCGGTCGTGCTCGCCGAGAGTAAGTTCGGCACCATCGGCACCGTCGGCTCCTACGTCCCGCCGCGCTCGCCGGGCAAGTTCAAGGGCGCGGGCGTCGGCCCCTCGCCCGCCTACAGCTATTCGGCCGCGGTCGCCGAAGTCGAGGTTGACGTGGAGACGGGCATCGTCCTCGTCCCGCGCGTCTGGGTCGCGCACGACATCGGGCGCAGCATCAACCCGATGCTCGTCATGGGTCAGGTCGAGGGCTCGGTCTACATGGGTCTCGGCGAAGCGCTCATGGAGGAGATGGTCTACCGCGAGAACCGCAACGTCGTCCACAAGTTCCCTTCGCTCCTCGAATACAAGAGCCCGACGACGCTTGAGATGTGCGATGTCTTCACCTACCTCGTCGAGGACGCGGACCCCAACGGCCCCTTCGGCGCCAAAGAGGTCGGGCAAGGCCCGCTGCTCCCCATCATGCCGGCCGTCGCCAACGCCGTCTACGACGCCGTCGGCGTCCGCATCGACGAGGTGCCCGTCACGCCCGAGAAAGTCCTTGCCGCGCTCAAGGCCAAGCGCCAGGGCAAGGACGCCCGCTACGGCCCCACGCGCACGCCCGCGCCCCCGTGGCCCGACCCGCTCAAGGTGCTCACGCCCGACGAAGGCGGCGACGGCAAAGAGATGCCCCGCGTGGCCGTGCATTCGTAACGAACATAAGGATTGAGTTAAGCCGTTATGATGAGACTTCCGAAGTTCGCCTACCTCGTGCCGAAGACGGTGGGCGAGGCGGCGAGGATGATGGGCGAGGCGGGGCCGGCGGGGCAGTTCGTCGCGGGCGGGACCGACCTCTACCCGAACATGAAGCGGCGGCAGCAGACGCCGCGCACGGTCATCTCGGTCGGGCGCCTTGAGGAGTTGCGGCGCATCGAGGGCGACGGGCGCGAGGGTTTGCGCATCGGCGCGGGCGTCAGCTTAACCGAACTCATCGAGCACCCGGTCGTCAACCGCGACTACCCTTCGCTGGCGCGCGCGGCGCGGCTCATCTCGACGCCGACGCTGCGGAACATGGGGACGTTGGGCGGGAACCTCCTGCTCGACACGCGCTGCAACTACTACGACCAGAACTACGAGTGGCGCAAGGGCATCAACTTCTGTCTGAAGAAGGACGGCGACGTGTGCTGGGTCGCGCCGGGGAGCGCGAAGTGCTGGGCCGTGCAGTCTTCGGACCTCGTGCCGCTGATGGTGGCCGTCGGCGCGCGGCTGCGCCTCGTCTCGACGGTGGGCGACCGGCTCGTAGAGGCGCGCGGCTTCTACAACGACGACGGCATCGACTACCTGCACAAGCGCCCCGACGAGTTGCTGGCCGAGATTCGACTGCCGCCGGCCGCGGGCTGGCGCGCCGTCTACAAGAAGCTGCGGCGGCGCGGCGCGTTCGACTTCCCCGTGCTCGGCGTCGCCGCGCGCGTTGACGCCGAAGACGGCGGCGAGGTGCGGGCCGCGCGCATCGTGCTCGGCGGCATCGCGCCCGCGCCGCTCGAAGTCGAGGCGGCGGGCGCCGCGCTCACGGGCTCCCCGCTCAACGACGAGACCATCAACGCCGCGGCCGAAGCCTGTTACCTGCGCGCGCGCCCGCTCGACAACACAGACCACCTGATGAACTACCGCAAGCAGATGGCCCGCCCCTTCGTCCTCCGCGCGTTACGGGAGCTACAACAACCCGCACAAGAGAATTAACGTGGATGGACAGGATTGCCTCAGCGGGTCATTGGTTCAATGAACCAATGACCCGCTGAGGCAATCCTTAAATCCTTCATTCGCCAATGGCGGCCGACGAGAACATCGCTGCCGTGCTCCTCGCCGCCGGGCGTTCGCGGCGGATGGGGGCCTTCAAGCCGCTGCTGCCCTTCGGGGGCGTGAGCGTCGTCGAGGCTTGCGTGGCCGCCCTGCGCGCGGGCGGCGCGGGCGAGGTCGTGGTCGTCGTCGGCCACCGCGGCGCGGAGGTGCGCGCGGCGCTCGCGTACATAGAAGGTTTGGGCTTCGCCTTCAACGAGGTGGAGGGGAGCGAGATGGGCGTCTCGGTGGCGCGCGGCGTCGGGACTCTGTCCGAAGGGGCCGGGGCGGTGCTGGTCGCGCTCGTGGATCAGCCGGCGGTGCCGCCGTCCGAAATCGCGAAGCTGATCGAGGCGCACGGGCGCACGGGCGCGCGGCTCGTCGTGCCCGTGTGGGAGGGGCGCGGCGGCCACCCCCTGCTCGTAGACCTTTCACTCAGAGAGGAGTTATTGCGTGTAGTCCCCGAGAAGGGCCTGCGCGCGCTCTTCGACGCGCACCGCGCGGAGGCGCTGCGCGTCCCCGCCGCCTCGCCCTACGTCGCGCGCGATATGGACACGTGGCAGGAGTATGTCGCGCTCCACACGGAGGTCTTCGGCTCGCCGCCGCCGGAAGGATGAAGGATGAGAGTGGAGCGGTCAGCCGTCCACGCATCCTTCATCCTTTCCCTCACTGTCCCGGCGGCTTCTGCTTCAACACGGCGCGCGTGCGGAGGTCGAAGACCGTCCCGGGGTCGAGCCAGTAGTACCAGCGGTTCCCGTGCCGCCGGTCGTCGTAGATGGCGACCTTGCTGTCGCCGAGCACGCGGAACTCTTCGCCGCGAACGAGGATGGCCGCGCGCTCGTCGATGCCGATGCCGAGCAGTTCCGGATGTGCGTCCACCACGTTGACCAACTCGTCCTCACGCTTCGCCGTTATCAGGTGTGGGTTGATCGCGACGTTCTTCAGAAAGCCGAAGCCGCGCTCGTGCCCCCGCGCCATCAGCACGGGCTTGCCCGGACGGCCCCGGACGATGAACGAGCCCTGTGCGATGGCGCCCGCGGAGTTCCCGCCCACGACGCCCCCGCGCTCGAAGACGGCTTTGATCTCTTTGTAGGTGCGCGTGCCGAGGTACGTATCGGCGAGCCGTCCCGCGTTGCCGCCGCTCAGCCAGACGCCGTCGGCACGCTTGAGTTGCGCCACGAACTTTTCCGAGTTCGCCGTGGCGCGGCTGCGCGTGTGCAGGACGGTGATTCGCTCGACGCCGAACATCTCGGCCAGCGCGCGCTCGAACTCCGAGGTGTTGGCCGCCGGCGTGTCTGAATCGGGCGGGGTGTAGATGAGGCCGGAGTCGAGCTTGATGCCGGAGGAGGCGGTCGGGATGTAGACGAAGTTCGCTCCCGCCCCGCCGGCGAGCGCCACGAACTGTTCGAGCACGCCCGTCCCGAAGCTCTCGCGCGACGCGCCGCCCGCGCCCGAAATCATCAACGCGCCCTTGCGGCCGAAGGCTTCCGCTCGAAGCGCCAGTTGGTTGAGCAGTAACAGAAACGACAGAGCCGGCAGGACACTTTTACGCCACATGACGTTAAGTGACCCTGCCGGCTCAAAGGTTGCGGGTTTTACTTACCGGCCCGTACTTACTGGCCCGCGGCCTTCCGCGCGCGGTGCGTGCCTTCGGCGAACTCTTCGAGCATCTTCTCGTTGAAGGCGGGGATGTCGTCGGGCTTGCGGCTGGTGACGAGGCCGTTATCGACGACGACCTCTTCGTCAACCCAGTTCGCGCCGGCGTTGACGAGGTCGGTCTTGACCGACGGCCAGGAGGTCAGCGTGCGACCCTCGACGACGCCGGCCTCGATGAGCGTCCACGGCGCGTGGCAGATGGCCGCGACCGGCTTGCCCGCGTCGAAGAAGGCGCGGACGAACGCAACCGCCTCCGGCAGCGTGCGCAACTGGTCGGGGTTGGCGACGCCGCCCGGCAGCAGCAGCGCGTCGAACTCCGCGGCGTCCGCCTCCGAGAGCGGCACGTCCACCTCGTACAGGTCGCCGAGGTCGAAGTGCTGCCAGCCCTGCACCCAACCCTCCTCGGCCGGCGACACGATGAGCGCCTCGGCGCCCGCCTCTTCGAGCGCCTGCTTCGGCCCGTCCAATTCCGACTGCTCGAACCCCTCCGCGACGAGAATCGCGACTCTCTTTCCGTTAAGATTCTTCTCCACGCTGATACTCCTCCTTGATGGCTCGGGATTGAATGAGGTCTGGAGTCTAACCCCGCGCCTTTGCGGTTCGCGTGCGGGGAGTTCACGAAAAGTTGGCGCGGCCGTGTGCAGTGACGGGAGGCCGAAACCCTTATAAACTCAGACACTCTTTTAGCAGGGAGAGCGGCCGGATGCGGCCGACCTGTTTTGAATCCAACCATTCGATTTGACCGCACATCAAATGTTCGTCATGATTGCCCGCGCTCTTTTGAAGGCGCGGGACAGAAGGAGATGGAGATGTCACCCAACAAACGGCGCGCGGCCCTGACGTATGCGCTCGCGCTGCTGCTCGTCGCGCTCTCGTGGGCCGCGCCGGCCGCGCGCGCGCAGGCGCCGCTCGACTTCAAGTTGAAGACGACCGACGGCGGCGAGATCACCTCGGGCATGGTGCGCGGCGACGTGGTCGTGCTCGCCTTCGGCTCTTCCCTGCTCGGCCCGCTCTCGAAGCAGCAGGCGCAGGGCGTGCAGGAGTTGTCCGAGCAGTTCGGCGCGCGCGACGTGCGCGTCTACTGGGTCACGACCGACTCGGACAAGCCGCAGGCGAGGAACTACGCGAGCGACGAGCAGCTCCGCGCCTTCGCGAGCAAGGCCAGCCTGAAGGTGCCCGTGCTGCGCGACCCGGACGGCGCGCTCTTCAAGAAGACCGGGGCCGACCAGCTCCCGGCGGTCGTCATCCTCGACCGACGCGGCGCCGTCTCCGTCCCCGTCGTCGGCGGCCACGACCCCAAGCGCAGGCTGGCCGAAGCGCTCTCCGACCGCCTCAACCAGTTGCTCAACGCGCAGTAACCCGACCGCGACACGAAAAGAGGGATGACGAGAGGCAGCGTGCCTTTCGTCATCCCTCTTTCCTTTGCTGCATAGACGCCCTCGCTTACGGCCGGGCTTCCGCCTCTAAGCCGCGCGCGAGTTCGTAGACGAGTCTGACCGGGAGGCCGACGACGTTCCAGTAGTCGCCGTCGATGGCCTCGATGAAGAGGGCGGCGCGCCCCTGGATGGCGTAGGCGCCGGCCTTGTCGAGCACGTCGCCGGTGCGCACGTGCCAGTCGATCTCCGCGTCGGTCGTCTCGGCGAAGCGGACGCGCGTGCGCTCAAGGCCGACCGAGGCGCGGCCCGTCTCGGCGCGCACCAAGGCCACGCCGGTCAGGACTTCGTGCCAGCGCCCGCCCAAGGCCCGCAGCATCCGCCGCGCGTCCGCCGCGTCACGCGGCTTTTCGAGAATCTCGCCGTCCACGAGGACGGTCGTGTCCGCGCCGAGCACCAGCCCGAAGAGCCGGCTCTGCGCGACGGCCTCGGCCTTGGCGCGCGCGAGGCGCGTGACGAAATCCTCGGGGCCTTCGCCGGCGAGCCGCGTCTCGTCCACGCCCGCCGGGTGCGTCTCGAAGGGCCAGCCGACGGCCGTCAGAATCTCCGACCGGCGCGGGCTCGAAGAGGCGAGGATGAGCGGCGTCATCCCCTCCAGCCGCGGCGCCCCCGCCCCGTGCGCCGCTTGTGACACGCGTTCGTTTTCCATTACACTCCCGAGGAATTTAAGATTTTCGATTTGCGAGTTTGCTTTAATACCACGCCGGCAAATCGCAAATCAAAATTCATCAATCGAAATGGAAGATTTATTTCAGTCGTTCCCGAAGCTGCTGCGCGCGGCGGGCGAGAGCGAGGAGGTTCTGGAGGCCGCGAGCTTCGCCGCGTGGCGGCGCGTGGCGGGCGAGGCGCTGCGCGGCTGCGCCGTGCCCTTCCGCCTCTACAACCGGCGGCTGATCGTCTCGGTCCCGGACACGACCTGGCGCAAGCAGCTCGAACAGGTGAGCCCGCAGCTCGTCTTCCGCCTCAACTCCCTGCTCGGGCAGGCGGTCGTCACCTACGTCGAGTTCCGCGTAGACCCGCAGACCGTCCGCGCCGAGCGCGCGCGCCTGGGCCGCACCGAGTACGAGCGGCTCAACGAAGAGGAGGCCGCCCTCGGCCGCGCCGCCGAACTCGACGACGCGGCCCACGCCATCCACGACGACGAACTCCGACGCCGCTTCCTCCTCGCCGCCGGGAGTTGTATGAACAGGACAAAGCAGTGAATGGTAAATAGTGAATAGATAAAACTGCGCTGCCGCTACGTTACTGCTTACCATTTACGATTCACCATTCACCATTTACCAGACTATGCCTATCACCGAATCGGACATCCAGAAGATCGCGGCGCTGGCGCACCTTGAGATCACGGACGAGGAGCTGCGGACGCTGGCGCCGCAGGTCGCAGCAATCGTCGCCTACGTCGAGCAGTTGAACGAGCTGGACACGAGCGCGGTCGAGCCCGCCACGGGCGGACTCACCCCCGAGGGCGAGCGCACAGAGGCCGTGCGCGAGGACGCGACGCGCCCCTCGCTCGGGCAGGAGCTCGCGCTCGAACAGGCGCCCGACCCCTCGCACGGACACTTCCGCGTGCCGAAGGTCATCGCCAGCTCTGAAGAGAAAGAGAATTTTTAAAGTCCTGACCGCGCCACTCTCATCAAACATGGCTTCAACTGACAGAACTATCGAACTCATCTCGTCGGAACTCTCCGCCGCCGACGCGACGGCGCACGCGGTCGCCGCGCGCGCGCTCGACGCCGCCGAGCGTCTGAACGAGACGCTCAACGCCTTCCTCCAGATCGACCGCGAAGGCGCGCTCCGCCGCGCGCAGGAGTTGGACGACGACGCGGGGGCCGAGCGGCGCTCTGCGCGGCATCCCCATCGCCGTCAAGGACAACATCTGCGTGCGCGGGATGCAGGCGACGTGCGGCTCTTCGATCCTCGCGGGCTACCACCCGCCCTACGACGCGACGGTGACGGAGCGTCTGAACGCGGCCGGCGCCGTCATCGTCGGCAAGACCAACTGCGACGAGTTCGCGATGGGCTCCTCGAACGAGAACTCGGCCTACGGGCCGGTGCGCAACCCGTGGGACACTTCGCGCGTGCCGGGCGGTTCGTCGGGCGGTTCGGCGGCGGCCGTGGCGGCGCGCATCGTGCCCGCCGCGCTCGGCTCCGAGACGGGCGGCAGCGTGCGCCAGCCCGCCGCGCTCTGCGGCATCGTCGGGGTGAAACCGACCTACGGACGCGTCTCGCGCTACGGGCTGGTCGCCTTCGGCTCGTCGCTCGATCAGGTGAGCGTCTTCGGTCTGACGGTGAGAGACGCCGCGCTCGTGCTGCGCACCATCGCCGGCCGCGACGAGCGTGACGCGACGACCGCCGACGTTGAAGTGCCCGACTACGTCGGGGCCTTCGGCGGCGACCTGAAGGGCGCGCGCATCGGCGTCCCCTCGGCTCTGCTCGGCGAGGGCTTGGACGCGGACGTGCGCGCGCGCGTCGAGGCGGCGGTCGAGGCTTACCGCGAACTCGGCGCGGAGATAGTTGACGTGGAGCTGCCGCACGCGAAGTACAGCATCGCCGTCTACTACATCATCGCGACCGCCGAGGCTTCCTCGAACCTCGCGCGCTACGACGGCGTGCGCTACGGCTTCCGCGCGGAAGACCCGAAGGACTTGCGCGAGATGTACCGGCGCACGCGCGAGGAGGGCTTCGGCGCCGAGGTCAAGCGCCGCATCATGCTCGGCACCTACGTCCTCTCCTCCGGCTACTACGACGCCTACTACCTCAAGGCGCAGCAGGTGCGGACGCTCATCCAGCGCGACTTCCTCAACGCCTTCGAGCAGTTGCGACGCGGTGCTGACGCCGACGAGCCCCACGCCCGCCTTCCGCCTCGGCGAGAAGACGGACGACCCGCTCTCGATGTACCTCTCGGACATCTACACCTGCATGGCGAACCTCGCGGGCGTCCCCGGCGTCAGCGTCCCCTGCGGGCTCACCCCCTCGGGCCTGCCCGTCGGCTTCCAACTCATGGGCCGCCACTGGGGCGAGTCCGACATCCTCCGCCTCGCACACGCCTACGAGCAGGCGCACCCTTTGACCGAACGGCCGAGCGTCATGGCGGAAGAGCTGTAGGCCGTATCCTTTGCTGACTTCGCGGTAATAATAGACAGCAAGGTGAGTTTTGAAGGAGGGGGCGGTGCCTGCGCCCCGGCCGATGACGGACGAAAAGCTCCTGCAAAAAGCCGGCCGCGGCGACGAGGCGGCATTCCTCGCACTCTACGAGCGCCACCGCGACACGGTCTTCCGCTTCGCCTACCGCATGCTCGGCTCGGCCGCGCTCGCCGAGGAGGTGACGCACGACTGCTTCCTCTCGCTCGTGCGCCGGCCCGACGCCTTCGACCCCGCGCGGGCGGCGCTGCGCACCTACCTCTACGCGGCCGTGCGCAACCTCTCGGCCAGGCACCTGCGGCGGCACGGCGGCGAGTTCCCCTTCGAGGACCTCGAAGACGAGCCCGAGGCCGAGGAGCGCGAGAGCCCGCTCGGCCGCCTGCTCGACGCGGAGCTGTCCGAGGAGGTGCGCAAGGCCGTCATGGCGCTCCCCGACTTGCAGCGCGAGGTCATCGTGCTCGTCGAGTTCGAGGAGCTGACGCTTGCCGAGACGGCCGCGGTCGTCGGCGCCGACGTGGGCACGGTCAAGTCGCGTCTGCACCGCGCGCGGAGGCGCCTGCGGCGCGCCCTCGCTTTCTACTTTAAAAGTCACTGCGGGGCCGCCGCCGCGGGGAAGGTCGGGAGATGAGTAACGAGAAGAGACAGACGCGGCTCCTGCCGTTCCGGCTCCGCCGCGGGGCGCGCGCGGAATCGAGCGCCCACGGCGCCGAAGACTTTTCGGCCGACGCCGAGCTGACCGCCCTTCTGCGCACGTGGGACGCGCCGTCGCAGGACGCGGGCGCGCGCAACCGTCTGCTCGCGGACTTCCGCGCGAGCGTCCGCACGGTTCCGCTCTGGCGCCGCGCGCTCAAGGCGCAGGTGCGCGTACCGCTGCCGGTCGCAGCGTGCGTGGGCCTGGTACTGCTGCTGGGCTCGCTCTACGTACTCGGCGCGCGCTCTACGGCACGCGTCGAGCCGTCGGCGGCTCAGGCGGAGGCGCAGCCCGCGGCGGCCGTGCGCGTCGTCGAGGTGCCGGTCGTGCGGGAGCGCGTGGTGACGCGCACGGTCTACGTCGAGAAGAAGGGCCGCGGCGGCGCGCAGGTCGCCTCCCTTCGCCAGCCCGAGCGTGAGGAGCCGGCGCGGCGCGAAGGGAGAGAGGTTGAGGCTCCGCGGCGACAGGAGCCCGCGCAGAATCCGGAGGCCCACGCGGGCTACTTCACGCGCGTTGACATGAACGACTTCCAGCCCGCGGGCGAGGTGAAGCTGCGAATCGTGAGCAGAGGTGGCACGGATGAGAAGTAAGCTGTCGGCCGTCGCGCTGCTGCTCGTCTGCCTCGCGGCCCCCGCGCGCGCAATCGACGGCGGCTCGACGCTCACAAACTTCATCGACGCAACGGACGGCAAGTCGCGCATCATCGTCCCGATGCAGAGCGGCGCCTTCGTCGTCATCCGCACCGAGTCGGCGCCCTCCTCCACGGGCGAGGCGACGAGCGACCTCGTCGAGTCCGAGGACAAGCCGAACCTGCTCCGCCGCCTCTTCGTGGACCGGAAGAACGAGATGTACTTCGGCTACGAGCTGCTGGTGGAGCGCGCCGCGGAGGCGCGTTACTTCTGGGTCACGGTGCGCGCGCTCGGCGACGACTACCTGCGCGAGCTGCGCGAGCGCCCCGCGTTTCGCGGACGCCGCCTGCACCCGGGCTACAACGCGACGGCCTTCCCCGCCTCGCCGCAGTTCCTCCGCGACGGCGACACCTTCGCGCTCGACGTGTTCCACAACCCGCGGACGGGGACGAAGATCGTGGACGTGATTCAAATCTCGCTCACAGACCCGAGCCTGCGGACGGCCGCCGCGGACGCGCCGCGCGACTTCTCGCCCGAGGGCGTGCAGCTCAAAGTCTCGGACTACAAGCTGAAGGTCAACGGCGAGACCGTCTACCGCAGCACGGGCGGCTGCGCGGGCGCGGTCATCTGGTTCTCTCTGGGCGACCGCGGCCGCTTCGTCTTCTCGCTCGTCGAGCGACCCGGCTTCGAGTTCCGGAAGGTCGGGGCGGTGCGCAACAACACGGTCGCCTTCGAGTGGGGCGGCGACCGTTACGAGTGGGAGTCGAGCCTGCCCGTCGTCGGCACGGGCGGCAGTTGGAACCTCTGGGTGCTCCACGACCCCGACTACAAACTCGACCTCTTCGAGCAGCCCGCCGCGCCGGCCGCCGCGGAGTCTGACAAGTCTCTGACGCAGAAGGCCGCCGAGGCCGAGCGCCGCATGAGGCAGCGCGGCACGCAGACCGAGTACGACACGCCGTCCGCGCGAGAAAAGCAGCCGCCCGCGCGCGCCCGCCGCACGCGCGTCGTCATCGGCTCGGCCGACGGCGTCGAACACCTCTTCCCCAGACAGCCGAAGTAGAAGCCGACCGTCTCCCGACCAAGGCCCACTGACGCGGCGCGCCGCCCTCAACTCCCCTTGAGGCCGCGCGGCCGGCGGGCCGTCGTGTGCGGACCCGGCGGCCTCCGACGAACAAAGGAGAAACATTCGCGATGAAAACCCGCGCCCTCTTCACGCTCAACGCGCTCATGCTCGTCCTGCTCCTTTTCAACCACGGCGCGCGCGCGCAGGAGCACGACGCGCCGAAGGTCGAGATCGGCGTCCAGTACTCTTCGCTCTCAATCGACCTGCCGGGCTTCGGCGGCACCGAGCACGCCCCCGGCGTCGGCGCCCGCGTCACGTACAACCTGAACGACTACTTCGCAATCGAGGCCGAGGGGAACATCTTCCCGACGGTGACGCGCGCGGACTACACGACGGGCGGCGACCCGCTCCAGGCGCAGTTCGGCGTCAAGGCCGGCAAGCGTTGGAAGCGCTTCGGCCTCTTCGCCAAGGCGCGCCCCGGCCTCGTCAGCTTCGCCGAGACGCTGACCCCCTTGCCGGTCGTCTCAGGCGGTGCGCTCACCTATACGTTCGACCGCGAGCGCAAGACGCACTTCTCGACGGACGTGGGCGGCGTGTTGGAGTTCTACCCCTCGCGCCGCATGCTCGTGCGCTTCGACGCGGGCGACACCATCATCCGCTACGGCGAGCACAAGGAGCTTCAGAGTTCCATCGCGGGGACGGTCATCGGGTCGGCGCCGTCCGAGGTCCAGCACAACTTCCAGTTCACGGCGGGCGTCGGCTTCCGCTTCGGCGGCGGCGGGGATGACCCGGGCGGGTCGCAGTCGTCTGCGACGGGCGAGCGCGTGCGCCGCTTCGAGGTCGGGATCCAGTTCTCTTCGCTCGTGCTGAGCACGCCCGCGCGCGGCGTCTTCGTCGGCGACCAGGGCTCCGAGGCCGAGGCGGGCGGAGGCTTACGCTTCGGCGTCAACGCCACCGACGACCTCGCCTTCGAGGTCGAAGGGAACTTCTACCCGCGCCGCCGCTGCTGCGGCGACACGGCCGTCGGCGGCTACCCCTCGCAGGCACAGATAGGCGTGAAGTACGGCCGCCGCTTCGAGCGCTTCGGCCTCTTCGCCAAGGCGCGCCCCGGCATCGTCCACTTCAGCAGCGTCTCGGAGGTCTCGGGCTACGAGGCGTTCGACTTCGGCGGGGCAGACCTTCTTCTTCCCCGACTTCAGGCGGACGAGCAAGACCTACTTCTCGATGGACCTGGGCGGCGTGCTTGAGTTCTACCCGTCGCAACGCATCCTCACGCGCTTCGACGTGGGCGACACGATGATCCGCTACCCCTCGCGCGACAACCCTTCGGGCTTCTTCGCCACCCCGCCCCCGCGCCTCCCCTCCGAGCTGCGCCACAGCCTGCAAGTCACGGCCGGCATCGGGTTCAGGTTTTAGACGGACAGTTCAAAGTTAAAAAGTTCAAAGTCCCGAGTTGAAGACCGAGGTCTTCAACTTGGGACTTTGAACTTTTTAACTTTGAACTTACTTCTCTAAACGCGTGCGGGCGCGTTGGAGGAAGGCTTGGAGCATCTCGGTGACGCCCTTCTGGAGGGCGGCGCTGAGGCGGCCTTCGCCGGCGAGGCCGGCGAGCGTGTGCAGCTCGCGGGCGCTCGCGCGGCGCAACTCGACGCGCTGCTCGATGCGGA
Organism: uncultured Acidobacteriota bacterium; assembly: GCA_963726735.1. Classification (GTDB taxonomy): domain Bacteria; phylum Acidobacteriota; class Blastocatellia; order Pyrinomonadales; family Pyrinomonadaceae; genus QHXN01. The sequence continues at coordinate 1,292,767 of CAVSDM010000007.1, read as the reverse complement.
TGCGCGTCGTCTCGCCGCGACCCTCGAAGCTGGCGGCGTAGCGCAGGAGGTTCTGGCTCTCGCCGGCGGCCGGGCTCCACTCGATGCGCGTCGGCTCGTCCACCGACTTGCGGACGGCGAACGCCTGCCGGATGGCGCCGACGACGGGCACCTCCGCGCGGATGAGCCAGCGCGCGATGCCGCCGCGCGTCGGCCGTGATGCGCTCGACGCCGGGCATCAGCTCGACGAAGTTCTTGAGGTCGCCGAAGAACTCGCGCGCCGCCTCCGCGCTCGTCCGCCACTCCACCTGCTCGCTGAATCCCGCCCTGAGTTGGAACATAATTAATGGTGAATAGTAAATGGTAAATGGTGAATAGTGAACCGCTCAGTCCGAGTTGAGATGCTTGACCCTTAACGCGCGTTGGCGAAAACTTTCCATTCGCCATTCACCATTCACCATTTACTAAAAGATCGGTTGGAAAAGAAACGAGTTGAAGAACATCCGCGTCGTCGAGCGCCAGATGGCGCGGAAGTTCGGGTCTTCGGCGAAGAGGACGACGTGGCCGCGCCCCGTCGGCTCGTCGATGACGTAGCTGGTGCCGCGCAGAAGGCTTTCGGTCGTCGGCCAGACGAAGCCGGCGACGTGGAGCGGGCGCCCCGCGTCGGCGGAGAAGACGACCGCGTTCGTCCCCTCCTTCGACGGGCGGAAGAAGTAGGCCGACGCCACGAGCACGGGCATCGTCTCCTGCTCGTAGCCGTAGGTGAGCGGCGTGCGCCGGTCGAGCGTGGCGCGCATCATGGCGCCGGGCACGGCCTCGGGCACGCGCCCCGGTCGCGCCGAAGGCGAGGCGATGGGGGGCAGGTCGGGCGGCGCGCCCTCCATCTTCTCGGTCTGCGCGGAGGAGACCTCGGCCTGCTCGGGCGTCGAGGTCGGCGCCTGCGCCTGCCGGCGGCCGCGCGGCGCGCTCGGTGTTCGCGCCGGCCGCGTCCTGCGGCGTCGGCGTCGGCGTGGCTTGCGCGGCGCGCGCGCGCCGTCCGGCTTCTGGTCGTCCTCGTCGCTGCCGACGAGTCGCGCGGAGGTGAAGTTCACGTCCTTGAGCGCGCCGAAGACGGCCGCGCCCTTGATGAGGACGAGCGTGCCGCCGCGCTCGACCCAGCCGCGCAGAGCGTCCACGCCGCCCTTGCCGAAGCGCGAGAAGTAGCCGCCGGCCGAACCGTCCGGCAGGATGATGACGTTGTAGTTGTCGAGCTTCGCGCTCTTGATGGCGTCGATGGTCATCGGCGTGAAGTCCACGCCCATGCGGTCGAACGTCCACCACATCGCGCCGTAGCCGGTCGTGCTCACGGGGTCGTCGGCCGCGACGATGATCTTCGGCCGCCTGAGACTCACGACCGTCTCGGAGCCGACGCCCGTCTCGCCCGTCTCGGGGAAGCCGGTGCCGACGGCCGTCACGTCCACGCCCGTCTCGCGCGCGAGTTGCGCGATGCGCTCGTGCAGCGTCTCGGGGTTGCGCGAGACGCGCGCCACGACCGTCCCGCGCGGCCAGTCGCGCCCGCCCGCGCTCAAAGTCTTCGTCGAGACCGCGAGCTTGAACCCTTCGCGCAGCAGACGGAAGACGAGCGAGGCCGCGCCGTTCCGCTCGTAAGGGATGATGTACGCGACCTGCGCGCGACCCGTCACGCCGCCCGACGAGCTGCAAGAAGCGGCGAAGCCGTCCGACCGGGACATCAAGATGCCTTCGGACGGTTCGTCGGGCTATCCGCGGTGACCGTGACGAGTGCCCACTCGCGGACTGGCTGTCTCCAGCTGCCGTTAACCGTCGGCCAGCACGCGCCTGACGGCCGCGTCGTCCTCAGTCCAGTAAGCATCGACGCCGAAGGCGAGGGGCAGCGACCACGACGTGATGTCGTAGAAGCCGTACTCCTCTTTGAGCCCGCCGCGCCCGCGCCGCTCGTTGCGTGCGAAGCGCGCGAGCTGCTCGCGCTGGAAGGCGTCGTCCTGCGGCGTGTGGACTTCGAGCAGCGCCTTCGCGATGCGCTTCGCGGGCTGCGCGAGGTCTACGACGTACGCGCCCGCCGGAAAGTCGCGCGTCGCCGCGGGCGCGTCCTTGCCCGAATAGTCGTGCGCGCGCGCCGAGCGGAACGGCGCGGTCGCACGCTTCACTTCGACGCCCGCGCGCAGAAGGTTCTCGATCAGCTCGGCCGCGCGGCCGGGGTCGCGGCCGGGCAGGATGACGAAGCGCCGGACGCGGCCGGTCCTTCCCTCTTCGATGGCCGTGCGCTTGAACTCGTAGAAGTCGCGCAGACGCGCCTCGCGGTTCGCGGCGGCGGTGGCGAGCGTCGTCAAAGACGCGACGAAATGCTTGGCGATCCCCGAACGGAAGGTGACGATGGTCTCGTCGTCGCGCTTCCAGCGCAGACCCTTCCAGCCGCCCGCGTCCGTCTCGTAAGTCATGCCCGTCGCGCCCTGAAGCGCGGGCCAGGAGTCCCAGTAGCCGGGGTAGAAGAGGTCGAAGATGTCGCGGACGTAGAAGTCCCAGTTGCGCTGGTCGAACTGCGCGGCGTTGGCGCGGCCGAAGGCGGCGAGCCAGCGCTCGGTCTGCTCGGGCGGCAGGTTCGGGTTGACGGGCAGCGCGGCGGGCGGGAAGAAGAACTGCGAGGGCTGGCCGTGATGATCGACGGCGACCTGCGGGTTCCATTCGAGGAAGGCGCGCTGCATGTTGCGCGTCTCGACCTGCGAGGTGGCGATGTTGTCGCGGTTGAGGTCGAAGCGGTAGCGGTTGACGCGGCCGTAGACCGACCACGGCTCGTCGTGCTCGGCGGCCGAGGGCTCCGGGTCGCCGACGCCGAACGAGTTGTACCAGGTGACGAAGCGCTCGTGCCCGTCGGGGTTCGCGCAGACGTTGATGAGCGCGACGCTGTTGCTGCAGGATGTCGAGCGTCGCCGGCTCGTCCGACGCGGCGAGCTGGTAGAGCACCTGCATCATCGCCTCGAACGACGCCGACTCGTTGCCGTGGATGGTGTACTGAAGCCAGAGCGCGACCGGCGTGTTGGAGATGAGGCGGCGCGACTCCTCCGGCGAGAGCGTGCGCGGGTCGCTCAACTGCTTGAGGTTCGCCTTGATCTCGTCGAGCCGCGCGATGTTCTCGGGCGCGGAGACGGCGACGACGTGCTGCATCCGGTACTCGTTCGTGAGCCCGATGTCGAAGACGCGCACGCGGTCGGGCGCGGCCGCGCGATGGCCGTCGACGACGCGCTCCATCAACGCGTAGTTGGTGTGGAAGTCGCCCACGTCGTAGCGCAGTAGACGTCTGCGGGCGCGGCACCTGCTGGCGGTAAGGCCCGCGCGTGTAGAAGTCGAAGCGCTCGCCCTGAGCTTGCGCGGCGGCGGCGGGGCAGAGGGCCGCGAGCAGAAGCAACAGCGCGAGTGGCGCGCGCGGGCAGGCATTCTTCGTCATGGCTGGGCGGAAGGTCTTCTCTTTCGGCCGCGTGTGTGTTAAAGACAGCGACGATATTAACCCGCCGCGCGCGCCTTCCCCAAGCCGCACGCTGGCCGGGGCTTCGACGACGGGAGGCCGAGCATGAGGGACGCCGACTACACGACCAGCACGCAGGGCGAGGGGCGCTGCCCGCGCTGCGCCGAGGGGCCTTTGAAAGCCTGGTACGAGCTGAGCGAAGAGGAGCGCGAGATGGCCGCGCGCCTCCCGGCCTCGGCCGACTTCACACAGCCCGAGCGCGCCGCCCGCCACCTCTTCTGCACGCGCTGCTGGTTCGAGGAGACCTCCGGCGCCCCGCGCAACGCCTGACATGAGGCTACCTGTTCAATAATGAACTGGCTTCTGAGGAGAGTCGCATGGCAGACACTAGGATCCAACTTGAGGTTGAAGACTGGGTAAGGCGCAACTGGATGCCCTTGGAGTTCGGAACCAAATTTTCCCGTGAACAGCTTCGGCTTCGTTCTGGCGGCGTCTACAGCTTTGACGCGGTGAGCGAAGACACCTCCCTCGTCGCGACGATCTCCACGAGCGGCGCGAAGACCTCGGGCGGGAAGCACGCCGTCGGAAAAATCCTGAAACTTCGCTCGGACATGCTATTTCTTACTATGGTCGAAGCCAAGCGGCGCCTAATCATTCTTACAGAGCGTGACATGTATGATTACTGTGAGAAGGAGGCCGCTGGCGGCCGCGTTCCGCCTGAGATCGAATTCGTCTGCGCAATCATTCCCGACGACCTGCGAAGTCGTTTAGTCGCCGCCCGATTAACAGCATCCAGAGAATCATTAGGCAAGCCCGCAGGCAGCGACTAATGAGAAGGAGTGATACACCCGATGTGGCGCACGCTGAAATTGATGCTCGACCGCGCGGGCGCGGAGGCGTGGCAGGTGATTGTGGCGGTCGCGCTGTGCCTGCTGTTGCCGGCGTTGGCGGCGCTGGTGTTGTGGCCGGCGGGGATGGCCGGGGTGGGGCTCGCGCTGTTGAAGGGGTTCGGGCTCTTCTGGCTCTTCGTCGCTGTCCTGTTCGTCCTGGCGGCGTGGGTGCAGAGGCGGCTGCGCGTGGACTTTACTCGCACCCGGACGCGTTCGTCGTGTCGAACCTGCTCGTCGGCGGCATCCTCATGCTCGGCTGGACGGCCTTCGCCGCGCTCCTGACGCGGGACGCGGCGGCGGTCGCGGGGTGTGGGTGGCGTGCGGGCTCTACCTGCTGGGGCTTTTGTCGGGCGTCGTGGCGTGTCAGGTGTTGGGGTCGTTCTACAGCGGGCAGGTCTACAAGCTCGCGTGCCTGTGGTCGCGTGCGCGGGCTTCGCCCTCTTCGCCGTGTGGCCGGCGGCGGCGCGCGCCACCTTCGGCCGGCTCTTCGGACTCTTCTGAGTCGGACTCTTCTGAGAAGGAGCAATCAACTGTGAGAAGGACTCTGTTACTCGCCTTCGTCTTCGTGGCGCTGTGGCCCGCGGCGGCCGAGGCCGCGCCGGGCGACGACAAGATCGTCAAGAACGCTGTCCTGTCCGAGGGCAAGAAGCGCACCTACTACCTCTTCGTCCCCGACGGGCTCAGTAAAGACAAACCCGCGCCGCTCCTTGTGCTGCTGCACGGCACCGGGCACAACGGCCGGCTCCTCGTCGAGCACTGGCAGAAGCTCGCCGCGCAGGAGGGGCTCATCCTCGCGGGGCCGGATGCGCGCAGCCCCGAGCAGTGGGGGATGCCGCAGGACGGCCCGCGCTTCCTCTACGACCTCGTCGAGGAGTTGAAGAAGACGCAACCCGTAGACCCGGCGCGCGTCTACCTCTTCGGCCACTCGGCCGGCGCCGTCTTCAGCCTCTACATGACCGCGCTCGAATCGGAATACTTCGCCGCGGTCGCCGTCTCGGCCGGGGCCGTGCGCGACAACAACTTCCCGATGCTCGACGAGGCCGAACGCAAAATCCCCGTTGCCCTCTTCGTCGGCGCGCGCGACCCACTCTTCCCGCTCTCGGTCGTCCGCGCGACGCGCGACGCCTACAAGCAGCGCGGCTTCCCCGTCGAGCTGACCGAAATCCCCAACCACGACCACAACTATTATCGACTCTCGGCCGACATCGACGCGAAGGCGTGGGCCTTCCTCAAGCAGCACAGGCTCGCGGGCGAGGCGCGCTACAAGGAGCACCACTTTCGTTAGCGCCGGACGTCGCGGCGGCGCGGCCGTGCAAAATGGGCCTTGATTAATCCGCGATTCCGAGTATCATCTGAGTCCACTTCACCCGAGTTCCGCCCCGCGTCGTCCGCCCGTGCGGAAACCTATCCTCGCCGCCGAAACAGTAACAGACCCGCGCCCGGAGGAGTTTCAGAAGATGAAGAGGATGCTCTACGGCTTCGCTTTCGCGCTGCTGGCCGCCGCGCTGCTCGCCCCCTCGACGGCGGCCGACGACCCTTTGGCGACCGTCATCAAGCAGGAGGGCAACACCGTCTCGCTCGACCTGCGGTTCGACAAGAAGAGGCAGAACACCGTCCAACACGTCCTCTCCTTCCTCGACTACGGGGCGAACGGGTACGCGACCGGCTTCGTCGTCGGCGACCGGCTCGTGATGACCGCCTACCACGTCGTCTCGGGCAAGCTGAGCGCGTCGAAGAAGACGCAGCTCGGCTTCGGCGCGAAGGACGAGCTGGAGGTCAAGGCGTACGTCAACGGCTGCCAGGCCGAGGTCCTGCGCGTGGACGAGGAGGCCGACCTCGCGCTGCTGCGCGTCTGCCGCACGCCGAAGCGGGCGGGCGCGCCCGCCTTCCAGGCGACCATGAGCGAGGACGAGCGGCTCCTGCTCATCGCGCGCCCGAACGGCGAGAAGAGCGTCCGGCGCGGCAAGTTCTCCGGCCCCTACACGTTCCGCGGCAAGCAGTACTGGGCGGCGCGCATCGACGGCCACGACGGCTTCTCCGGCAGCCCCGTCTACAACGACCGCGCGCAGATCGTCGGCGTCTTCAGCGGCTACGACTGGGAGCGCAAGCTCGGCGTCATCAGCCCCGGCGAGCGCGCGCAGAAGCTCCTCGAAGACTACAACAGCTCCGGCGAGCGCTGACCCCTATTCCAAAGTGATGTTCTTCGTAGGCGGCGCGCACGGCCGACATGCGCGCCGCCAGTTCTTGCGTGAGTTCGGCGGGCGAGCCGAAGTGTGCGCGGCGCGCGAGGTCGCGCAGGACGGGGTGGTCCTGCGCCGTCGGCAGGCGCGTCGAGCGCCCCGCGAGCAGTCGCAGCTCGTGATCGACCCCGCGCAGCAGCGCGTAGCCCTCGCGCAACGCCTCGTAATCTTCTCCGGACAGAGAGCCGGCCCCGCGCAGTCGCGTGAGCGTCGCGCCCGTCGAGCGGTCTTCGCCCGCGTCCGGTTGCCGGTCGCGCAGTTGCAGGTAACGCGCGGCGAAGTACACGTCGAGCATCCCGCCCGCGCCGTACTTGATGTCGGTCGAGCGGGCCGCGCCGCGCTCGCGTTCCAGACGTTCGCGCACGCGCCGCGTCTCGGCGGCGAGGAGCGCGGCGCCTGTGCTCTGCCGCCGCCTCGTGCACGGCCCCGCGCGCGCGCGACTCCACCGCGCGGCCGAACTCCTGATCGCCCGCCACCGCCCGCAGCTTCACGTGCGCCAGCCACTCCCAGACGCCCGCGCGCCCGCGCAGGTACTCGACGAACGCGCGCGACGAAGAGGCGAGCGGCCCGTTCTTGCCGTCGGGCCGCAGACGCAGGTCTACGCGGTAGAGCGAGCCGTCGCGCGTGAGGCTTGAGAGCGCGTTGACGAGCAGCTCGACCATGCGCGCGTACGCCTGCTCGTGCGTCGACCCTTTAATCGGCGGCGGCACCTCCTCGTCGTAGACGAGCACGAGGTCGAGGTCGGAGCCGTAGTCCATCCCGCCGCTGGCGAGCCTCCCCAGACCCAGCGCGGCGAGGCGCGGCCCCGCCGCCAGACGCCCGTAGCGCCGCGCCAGCTCGCGCCGCGCGACGAGCAGCCCCACGTTGATGCTCGCCGCGGCAAGCTGCGTCTGGAGCGCGTTCGACTCCCGCAAGGTCAGCTCGCCCGCCGCGTCGCGCGCGCCGATCTCGACGACGAGGTGCGTCCACGCGCGTCGGAGCGCGGCCAGCTCGCCGCGGAACGTGCGCTCGCCGTCCACGGCCGCGCGCAGCAGCGCGCGCTGGTCGCGCGCGAAAACCTGCGCGGCCGGCGTCGCCACCGAGGGGATGAGCGCCGGGCTCGCCGTCAGCACCTCGCCGAAGTGCTCCGACGCGCCGCACAGCCTCACCAGTCCGCGCAACGCCTCCGTCGAAAAGCCCTCGCCCCCCGTGCGTCTTCGCGAGCGAGGCGCCGACGCGCGCGGACAGCAGGAGCGCACGACGCCTGTTCAGCGAGCGCGCGGCCTCCTCGCGCAGCAGCCGCTCGACCTCCTCCGCCCTGTGCGGCTCGTCGCCGACGCGCGCGAGCCCCTGCGCGAAGGCCGCCGCCGCGGCGTGGACGTTCAAGTCCTCCGCCGCCCCGGCCAGCTCGTGCGTTGACGACGTGTGAGCTTGAGTCGTCAACGCTGCTTGAGATTCGGCGACACGGGACTCGGAACTTTCCGGGTCGGAAGCGGCGCCCGCATCCGCGCTGACCCGAACCGCATTTCCGACACCACGACTCTCATCCTCAACGTCGAAGACGCGCGCGAAGGCGCGACTCACGGCCGAGGTGTGTCGGCGGAGTGCTTCGTCGAACTCTTCCGTCGCGCGCTCGGGCGCGAAGTGCATGCGGCGCGCGAGCAGAGCGCGGCGGCCGGGGTCTTCGGGCACGGTGTGCGTCTGCAAGCCCTGCTCCATCTGTAGGCGGTGTTCGACCGTGCGCAGGAAGTTGTAGGCGTCGGACAGCTCGCTCCGCTCGCGCTCGCCGATGAGGCCGCGGTCGGCCAGGCGCCCCAGCGAGATGAGCGTGTGCGGCGCCTGCAACCACGCGTCGCGCCCGCCGTGCGCGAGTTGGAGCGCCTGCGCGACGAACTCGATCTCGCGGATGCCGCCGCGCCCGAGCTTGACGTTGAAGCCGCGCGACTCTTCGGCGTGGAAGCGGTCGATCTTCTGCTTGGCGAGCCGCACGTCGGCGAGCGCCTGCGCCACCGTCTGCTCCTGCCGGTAGACGCGATGCCGCAGCCCTTCGCCGAAGCGCGCGAAGAGCGTCTGCGAGCCCGCGGCCGCGCGCGCGCGGATGAGCACCTGCAACTCCCACGCGTGCGCCTTCTCGCGGTAGTAGCGCAGCGCCTCCGCGAGCGAGACGGCGAGCGCCCCGTCCCGCCCGTGCGGCCTCAAACGCAGGTCAACTCTGTAGGCGGCGCCCTCGCCCGCGGGGCTCCCGACGATGCGCGCGACGCGCTCGGCCAGGCTTGAACGAAGAACTCGCGGTTCGTCGTCGCGCCGCGCTCGCCCGCGCCCGAGGTCTCGCCGTCTTCGGAGTAGAGGAAGAGCAGGTCGATGTCGGACGAGTAGTTCAGCTCGCGCGACCCGAGCTTGCCGAGCGCGACGACCGTCACCTCGGCCGCCGTCTTGCGCCCGCGGCGCGTCCGTGCACTGCGGCGCGCCGTAAAGATTCTCAAGCTCCTGCCGCGCGAGCGAGAGCGCGTGGACGAGCGCGGCGTCGGCGAGGTTTGAAAGCTCCTCGGTCGTCTCGACGAGGGTCGTGGCGTGGCGTATGTCGTGGAGGTAGACGCGCAGCAGCTCGCGGCGGCGGAAGCGCGCGAGCTGCACCTGCGGGCTGACCTGCGTGTGCGTCAGCGCGAAGCGCGCCAGAGACTCGCTCAGCTCCTCGGTCGCACGGACGCGCGCGTCCGCAGCGCTCGCGCGCGAGCCAGCTGAGGTAGTCCGGGTTCTGTTCGAGCGTCGTCCCGAGCAGGGGGCTCCACGCCGCGAGCGCCAGCGCGTCGGCCAGCAGCCCCTCGTCGCGCGCGAAGGCGCGTGCGGCGCGCGCGTGCGCCGCGGTGACGCGCTCGTAGAAGAAGCGCGCGCCCTCTGGGTCGGGCAGCTCGCGGATGAGTGATTCGGTTTTTTCGTCCGGCGCCGGCAAGGTGGTGATATATTACGCGGCCGCCGACGGCGTAGGCCAGCGGTTCAAGCGGCCCGCCAGCCTTGAAGAGAGTCCGCGGGGCTTCTATCAAACCCGCGCCACCCACACACGCAATCGCTGACCGCCGGCGGAGGTCGGGCCGGCAAGGAGGAGCCGCATGAAGAGAGTCGCACTCACCGCTTCCGTCGCCGCGGCGGCGCTGCTGCTGGCGGCGCTCGCCTACGGCGCGGCCGCGCCGCAGATGAAGACGCACCAGTTCCGCTGCACGGACAAGAACACGTCCCTCTACTTCGTCGTCTACGAGCGGGGCGGGAGCCTCGCCGGCGGCCACATGTACGTCGAGAACATGCAGGTCGGCGTGCTCGCGCCGGAGAACGCGGGCACGAACGTCATCAAGGCCCCGGTCGTCGGCAACACCGCGACCAACATCGCCTTCCAACTCCACAAGTCGCCGGGCAGCGTCATGGTCGCCAACTACGGCTCCGACCCGAAGCGCGTCGAGGTCTGCAAGGCGAGTTACAAGTATCAGTAGGCGAGAGTAGGACAGTAGACAGAAGACGAGAGCGGCGTGCAGGTCGGTTGATGATGCAACACGCCGCTCCGCTCTGGGTTTTCTACTGACTACTGTCTACTGCCTCTGCCACCTCTAGATGTCGAAGTACAGCGAGTACTCCAGCGGGTGCGGGCGCATCCGCATGGGGTTGATCTCCTTCTCGCGCTTGTAGGTGATCCAGCGGTCGATGAGCTGCGGCGTGAAGACCTCGCCCTTGAGAGGAACTCGTGGTCGCTCTCCAGCGCCTTGAGCGACTCGTCGAGCGAGCCGGGGAGGCTGGGCACGTTCTTCAGCTCCTCGGGCGCGAGGTCGTAGATGTCCTTGTCGAGCGGCTCGCCCGGGTCGATGCGGTTCTGGATGCCGTCGAGCCCCGCCATGAGCATCGCCGAGAAGGCGAGGTACGGGTTGCACGAAGGGTCGGGCGGGCGGAACTCCAAGCCGCTTGAGCTTCGGGTTCGTCGAGAACATCGGGATGCGGATCGCCGCCGAGCGGTTGCGCGCCGAGTAGGCGAGGTTCACGGGCGCCTCGAAGCCGGGGACGAGCCGCTTGTAGCTGTTCGTCGTCGGCGCGGCGAAGGCCGACGACCGCCGCCGCGTGCTTCAAGAGGCCGCCGATGTACCAGCGCGCCATGTCGGAGAGCCCCGCGTAGCCGTCGCCCGCGAACAGAGGCTTCTCGCCCTTCCAGAGCGATCTGGTGGCAGTGCATCCCGGAGCCGTTGTCGCCGTACATCGGCTTCGGCATGAAGGTCGCCGCCTTGCCGTACTGGTGCGCGACGTTGCGGACGACGTACTTGAAGATTTGCAGGTTGTCGGCCGTGCCGAGCATCGTCGAGTAGCGGAAGTCGATCTCGCACTGGCCGGCGGTCGCGACCTCGTGGTGGTGGCACTCGACCGTGATGCCGCACTCCTCCAGCGTCAGCGAAATCTCGGAGCGCAGGTCGCTCAGAGCGAGTCGGCCGGCGGGACGGGCACGTAGCCCTCCTTGTTGCGGATGCGGTAGCCGAGGTTGGGGCCGCGGAAGTCGTCCTCGCCGCGCCCCGACGACCAGATGGCCCTCGTCGGAATGAATGCGGTAGCCGCGAGTGGTGCGGCTCGTTGTTGACCTCGACGCCGTCGAAGACGAAGAACTCGGCCTCGGGGCCGAAGTTGACCGTGTCGGCGATGCCCGTGAAGCGCAGGTAGCTCTCGGCGCGCTGCGCGACCGAGCGCGGGTCGAGGCCGTAGCCCTCCTTCGTGATCGGGTCGACGGCGTTGGCGATGACGGCGAGCGTCGGCTCCTCGGCGAACGGGTCCATCCAGACGCGGCACGGGTCGGGGATGAGCAGCATGTCGGACTCGTGAATCGAGGCCCAGCCGCGCAAGGACGAGGCGTCGAAGCCGAAGCCGTCTTCGAACGAGCCTTCGTCCAGCTCGTGGATCGGGAAGGTCAGGTGGTGCCAGGCCCCGACGAGGTCTGTGAAACGTACCGAGACGAACTTCGCCTCGTGGTCTTCGGAATACTTCAAGACCGCTTTTGCGTCCATAATCTCTCCTGAAAGTGCGTTTTAAGGGGGTGGAAGGTGCCGGCCGCCTTGTAGGCGGCGGCCTCTGTGCGGCGGAAACGAGAGCGGGCGGTGCGTCATCGAGCAGGTCAAGCCGCCTTAAAAAGCAGGCATTATAGCCGCGCCCGCGCGCCCGCCGTCAAGGCCTGCGCGCCGGACGTTTCGGCGCGCGGCCGACGCGCGCGCCCGCGGCCGCGCCGTGCTAAACCTTTCTCGTGCGTCAGTTTAGCGCGCCGACGCTACGCCTCTGCCCGAAAAAAATAGTTTTTGACCGCCCCCCGCTTTTCTGTTAAATTGCGCCATTAAGTAAGTCCAATCCAGATTGCTTCAAACCGCACAGGCCGACGACGAGGAGGCTGACCCCCGCTTACTTTGCCGCGAAAACTGCACGAACCCACAGGGAGGCAGGAGAGCTAGAAGTTGACCACGGCCATCGAACAGACGCTTGAGACCTACGGCATAGAGAACTGGGGGGCCGGTTACTTCGGCATCAATCGCAAGGGCAACCTCGTCGTCCACCCTTCAGAGTCCGACCAGAACCGCGCCGCCGACGTGCGCGAGATCATCGACGACCTGCAGCCGCCGCGGCATCTCAGACGCCCGTGCTGCTGCGCTTCCCGCAGCTCATCGCGGGGCAGGTGCGCAAGCTCCAACGCGCCTTCCGCAACTCCATCCGCGAGTACGAGTATCAGGGCTCGCACATGTGCGTCTACCCGATGAAGGTCAACCAGAACCGCGCGGTCGTCGAGGAGTACCTGCGCGAGGGCGTCGCGCTACGACTTCGGGCTCGAAGCGGGCTCGAAGGCCGAGCTCTACGGCGCGCTCGCGATGGAGCAGTCGGCGCGACAGCCTGCTCGTCCTCAACGGCTTCAAGGACGAGGAGTTCATCGAGCTCGCCTTCCTCGGCGCGCGCTCGGGCAAGCGCGTCGTCATCGTCATCGAGAAGCTGAACGAGCTCGACCACGTGCTCAAGATCGCCGACCGCTTCGAGCGACGGCGACCTGCCGATGGTCGGCCTGCGCGTCAAGCTCTACTCGAAGGGCTCGGGGCGCTGGGAGAAGTCGGGCGGCGAGGCGGCGAAGTTCGGGCTCACCACGACCGAGATGCTTGAGACCATCCGCCGCATGCAGGAGGCGGGGCGCATCGACATGCTCAAGCTCCTGCACTTCCACATCGGCTCGCAGCTCACCGACATCAAGCGCATCAAGAACGCGATGAAGGAGGCCGCGCGCGTCTACGCCAAGATCGTCCAGATGAAGGTGCCCGATCGACCTCCTCGACGTGGGCGGCGGCATGGCGGTCGATTACGACGGCTCGAAGACGGCCTTCGACTCCTCGGCCAACTACACGGCGCAGGAGTTCGCCAACGATGTCGTCTACACCATCATGCAGGTCTGCGACGACGAGAACGTCCCGCACCCGACCATCATCCAGGAGTCCGGCCGGTACCTCTCGGCCTACCACGCCATCCTCGTCACCAACGTCCTCGACGAGATCGAGACGGTCGTCGAGGACATCACGCCCATCGAGGTTGACGACGACGACCCGCAGGTCGTCATCGAGCTGGCCGACCTGCGCGAGACACATCACGGTCAAGAACTACCGCGAGTTCTACCACGACGCGCTCGAACACCGCGACGAGCTGTTCACGCTCTTCAACCTCGGGCTCATCTCGCTCGAAGACCGCGCGAAGGGCGAGGTGCTCTTCTGGGACGTGTGCGAGCGCGCCGACAAGTACGCGCAGCATGGCCAAGTACGTCTCCGAAGAGTTCACGGAGCTGCGGCGCCTGCTGCGCGCGCAAGTACCTGACGAACTTCTCCGTCTTCCGCTCGGTGCCCGACCACTGGGCGCTCGACCAGCTCTTCCCCATCATCCCCATCCACCGCCTGAACAAGCCGCCGACCGAGTACGCCACGCTCTGCGACATCACGTGCGACTCGGACGGCGTCGTGGACAAGTTCGTCGACCTCCACGACGTGAAGCAGGTGCTTGGAGCTGCACTCGCTCATCGAGGACGAGCCCTACTACATCGCCTTCATGCTCGTCGGCGCGTACCAGGAGGTGATGGGCAACAACCACAACCTCTTCGGCGCGCCGAACGAGGCGCACATCCACATCGACGAGGACGGCTACCTGATCAAGAAGGTCGTGCAAGGGCACGACCGTCGGCGAGGCGCTCGACCGCGCGCGCTACGAGCGCGGCCAGCTCCACGAGGGCTTCCGCCGCATCGTCGCGCAGCGCGTCAAGCGCGGCGAGCTGTCGGAGGCCGAGGCCGCCGAGATGGTCGAGCTCTACGAGTCGCGCATCAACGCCTACACCTATCTCGCCGTCAACGGCGAGCCCGAAGACAAACGGCGCAAGCGGTGAATAGTGAATGGTAAATGGTGAATAGTAAGTGGCCGCTGCCCTGTTCCTGACACCATTTACGATTCACTATTCACCATTCACCAAAGGATCGAAAATGGTCACCCAACGTAAACCGCGAGCCACGAAGTATCTCACCGCCCCGATTCGGCCCGTGCAGGTAGACCGCGACCGCTCGGTGGCGGGGCTGCTGGAGAAGATGGAGGGCGCGGGCCTCGGCGCGCGCCAACTCGCGGAGGCGCACCGCATCTGGCTCGACATGCTCGGCGACAACACGACGGTCGTCGTCGCCGCCAACGGCGCGCTCATCCCGGCCGGGATGCGGCGCCTGCTCGCCTACGTCATCAAGAACCGCTTCGTGGACGTGATGGTCTGCTCGGGCGCGATGCTCTTTCAGGACCTGCACGAGACGCTCGGCCGCCAGCACTTCCAGGCGCACCCGTCGATGACGGACGCCGAGCTGGAGGCTTCGCAGATCGCGCGCATGTGGGACGTGCTCGCCAGCGAGGAGGAGTACAGCGAGGCCAACGAGTGGGTCGGCGGCTTCACCAACCAGCTCGACCAGACGCGCGCCTACTCGACGCGCGAGTTCCTCCACCTGCTCGGCCGCGAGCTGGCCGAGATCGCCACCGACGACGGCATTCTGACCTCCGCCTACAAGGCGCGCATCCCCGTCTTCTGCCCGACCATCTCCGACAGCTCGATCATCGTCGGCATCGCCGGCGCGCGCTTCGAGAAGAAGAACAGCTTCTGCTTCGACCTCGCGCAGGACACGCTCGACCTGATGCAGATCGGCGCGCGCTCGCGCGTGACCGGCGTCATCAACCTCGGCGGCGGCACTTCGCGCAGCTACGTCCAGCAGATGGAGTCGGCCTCCGAGATCATCAAGACGCCCGCGCGCGGCCACAAGTACGCGATTCAAATTTCGACCGAGCAGTCCGCGCACGGCGGCCGCACCAGCCCCAACACCGACGACGAGTCGCTCGTCTTCGGCAAGCTCGCGCGCGGCGCGGCGACGGCCTACGTCTCCTGCGACCCGACCATCGCGCTCCCCATCCTCGTCACCGCGCTCTCGCAGACCGCCGCCAAATACATGAAGGGCCGCAAGCGCCCCAACTTCACCTTCATGGGCAAAGACCTGACGGTCGAAGTGCCGTGATGAAGTAGCGAAGTCTAACTTACCGGTTAGCTCACGTAGTAACTCTGCTACTAAGGCACGGCTCTGCCCGATTGACAATTACAGGACTACGAATTTCGAAGCCCGCCACTAGCAGATGCCCGCGACGCGTCTTCAGTGGCGGGCTTTTTCGTCTTCAGGAAAGGTTGAGGCTGATGGCCGGTAAACTTCCGTGCGCTAAAACCTAAGAGCGGTGATCAAGGCGCTTGAGCGAGGAGGGTTTGCGATTCACCACGCGACGGGAAGTCACTACATTCTGAAGAAAGAGAAGCTGCGCGTGACTGTGCCTTACCACAACAAAGACTTGAAGCCGGCGCGACTCTCAACATCGATCATCGAGCAGGCGGGACCTGACGGTTGAAGAGTTTCTGCAGACTTGCTCTGACTGGCAGCGAAGTCGCTCAAGCCGACTCTCGACGCGTCACTTCTTCGACTGATGGGCTTGTCGGTGCGGAATCGGCTCGCCGTCTTTCTGAAGACTTTCGATGTAGCCAGCGGATAGCATCGGCGGCCAGTCGCGCGCGCGTCTTCGAGCGGGTCGCCTTCGGTGACTAAGCCCGGCAAGCGCGGGACAGGTCGACGACGTAGCCGCCGGTCTCGTCGAGGCGTCATGAGGACTGTGTAGTTCAGGATTTTCATGGCCCGGATTATAATCACCGGCCGTGCGAACTTTCATCAGCTCTGTCGCGATTGCACGCGAGCTGCGTATAAACTGTCGGCATGTCTGAATCAGCAGAACTTCCGATGAACTTCGGCGGCATCGACGACGAGGAGCTGTCGAGCTTCGAGAACGCGCGCGTGGTCGTGTGGCCGGTCTCTTACGAGGGCACGGTCTCTTACGGCGGGGGGACGGGCGCGGGCGCGTTGGCCGTCGTGGACGCGTCGCGCAACATGGAGTTGTACGACGAGGAGACCGACGCCGAGGTCTACCGGCTCGGGATACACACGACCGAGGTGTCGCCGCCGGTCGAGCCGCCCGAGGCGATGATGAAGTCGCTGCTGGACGAAGGCGCGCGAGTTGGTCGGCGCGGACAAGTTCGTCTGCATGATCGGCGGCGAGCACTCGGTGAGCGCGCCCGTCATCCAGGCGCACGCCGAAGCGTACGAGAACCTCTCCGTCTTACAGATCGACGCGCACGCGGATCTGCGCGACACGTACGACGGCACGCCGCACTCGCACGCGTCGATCATGGCGCGCGTCGTGCGCGACCTGAAACTCCCGGCCGTGCAGGTCGGCATCCGCTCCATCTCGGCCGAGGAGGCGCGCTCGCTCGACCAGTTCCCGACGCGCATCTTCTGGGCGAAGGACATCGCGGGGCGCACCGACTGGTGGGAGGAGGCCGTCGCGGGCCTCACCGAGAACGTCTACCTGACGATAGACATCGACGGGCTCGACCCTTCGCTCGTCGCGCAGACGGGGACGCCCGAGCCGGGCGGCCTCGGCTGGTACGAAGTGCTCGGCCTCATCCGCACGCTCGCGCGCACGCGCCGCGTCGTCGGGATGGACTTGACCGAGTACTCCTACGTCGAGGGCTTCAGCGCCTCGGCCTTCCTCTGCGCGAAGCTCATCTACAAGTCGCTCTCCTACATCTTCGAGTCCGAGACCGAGCGCGTCCGCGGCGGTCGCGCCTCGCGGCGCGGGCGCGTGAGGATGAAGAAAAGTTCTTGACTTCCCGTTCCCGACCGAGCGTGTGCAATACGCGGCATGCTTAAAGGCAAGAGCACACGCTTCCCTCCCTGGTAAGCCCTACCCGTAAAGGCGAGTCTCGACCGCGGCCTCGCGCGGCGCACGCAGTGGTGCGCGCGTCTGCGAAGAGGCTGCGGCGCGCGCTCGCGCGCTCGGTGATTCCTCCCCCACGGCCGTGACGTTTTCAGTCGCCAGCGAAAGAGAACGTCTCGGCTTCCGTGGAAAGGAGAATCACCGTTCATGTCTTCAGCTCAAAATCTGCCGCCACGTCGCGCCCGCGCGGGCGCGCGGCGCGGCCTGTCTCTGTTCGTCCTCACGCTGCTCGCCGTAGAGTTTCTGGACGAGCTCGTCTTCGGCGTGCGCGAGGCCGCGTGGCCGCTGATACGCGACGACCTGCGGCTGTCGTACACGCAGGTCGGCGTCATCCTGAGCGTGCCGCCGATCGTCGGCCACCTCGTCGAGCCTGCTGCTCGGCGTCCTCGGCGACGTGTGGCGCAGGCGCGCGCTCGTGCTCGCGGGCGGCGTCGCCTTCGCCGCGGGGACGCTGCTCGTGGGCTTGAGCACGAGCTTCGCGCTGCTGCTCGCGGCGTCGATCCTGTCGAACCCCGCGTCGGGCGCGTTCATCGGCCTCTCGCAGGCGACGCTGATGGACGCCGCGCCCGAGCGGCGCGAGCAGAACATGGCGCGCTGGGCGCTGGCGGGCTCGGTGGGGAACTCCGTGGGGCCGGCGGCCGTCGGCGCGTGCGTGTGGGCGGGCGCGAGCTGGCGCTGGGGCTTCGTCGCGGCGGGCGCGCTGATGCTGCTGGCGGTCGCGGCGGCGTGGCGTCAGCCGTTCGAGACGCCTTCGGCCCCGGGCGCCGAACGCGACGCGCGCGGCGCTCGTCGAAGGGCTTGCGCGGGGCTTTGCGCGCGCTCCGCAGGCGCGCGGTGCTGCGCTGGCTCGTGCTCTTGCAGTTGGGCGACTTCACGTACGACGTTCTGCGCGGCTTCCTCGCGCTCTACTTCGTGGACGTGGTGGGCGCGGGCGAGGGGGGCGCGGCGCTCGCCGTCGCGGTGTGGACGTGGGTGGGGCTCGCGGGCGACTTCGCGGTGGTGCCGCTGCTCGAACGCGTGCGCGGCCTGAGGTACCTGCGCGTGAGCACGTCGGTCGTGCTGGTGCTCTTCCCCCTGATGCTGCTGGCCGAAGGGTTCTCGACGAAGCTGGTGCTGCTCGGGCTCCTCGGGTTCGCCAACGCCGGGCTGGTACGCGATCATCAAGGCGAAGCTCTACGACGAGATGCCGGGGCAGAGCGGGACGGCGGCGATGACTCTGGGGAACGTCTTCGGGCTCGCGGGCAGCCTCGTCCCGCTCGCGCTCGGCGCGTTCGCCGAAGCGTACGGGCTCGGCCCGATGATGTGGCTGCTCGCGCTCGGGCCGGCGGCTCTGCTCGTGGGGCTGCTGACGGTGAAAGAACGAAGCAGCGCAGTGGCAGCAGGCAGTCCGCTCCGCTCGATGAACGTTGAACGATTAACTCTGCCTTTTCGACAGCAGGGCTTCAACTGCCGCTGCCATCTGCCGCTGCCTACGTTCTCGCCGAGACGTGTTATCTTGCCTCGGTTCTGCCCCGCCGCGCGTGCTGCCCGGACGCGCGCGGCGCCTACAGCGAAAGTGATCCCTAAAGATGCCCGAGAGACTCTCGAAAGAGTCCTTCGCCGAGCTACTCAACACGAAGTTCCGCGTCCTGCCGGAGCAGGAGGACGCGCCGGAGGTCGAGCTCGAACTCGCGGAGCTGGTCGAGTTCCCCACGCTGACCCACTCGCGCAGCGACGTGGAGCGCTTCTCGCTCTACTTCTACGGCCCCGACGACTCCTTCCTGCCCCAGCGCACCTACCGGCTGGCGCACGAGCGGATGGGCGAGCACGACATCTTCCTCGTCCGCCGTCGCGCAGGAGCCGCGCGGCTACCGCTACGAGGCCGTCTTCAGCTACTTCAAGGATGAGCGTAAACCGTGAGCCGTAAACCGTGACAAGATAAGAACGGTCTTCCTACTTGTCACGGTTTACGGCTCACGATTTACGCTCTTCACTCTCGGGCGCCCACTCCATGTGGAGGTAGCCGCCGAGGTCTTCGAAGACGCGGAAGCCGAGGCGCTCGTAGAAGCGTCGGGCCTCGGTGTTGAGCATGAAGACCATGTGGCGGAGGCGCTTGTTCGCGGCGCGCGCCTCCTCGATGAGCGCGCCGACGATCGGCGGCGCCGAGGCCCCGGCGCTGCGCCTCGGGGAGCAGCGCGATGTCGAGCAGGCGTATCTCCTCCTCGGCGCGGCCGACCCAGACGCGCCCGACCGTGCGCCCTTCCAGCTCGATCACGTCGTACTCGGCGTCGGGGAAGCGCGCGTCGTACTCCTCCTTCTGCGCGTCGTACTGCGCGCGGCAGAAGGCGAGCTTCTGGTCGTCGTCCCACCAGGTGACCTGCGCCAGCTCGGCCGCGCGCGTGCTGGCGTAGACCCGCACCAGCTCCTCGTAGTCGGCCTCGACGGCCGGACGCAGCACGACCCTCAGGCCGCCCGCCTCGATCAAGCCCCCGCCGATCGACATCAATCGCCAGCCCTCCACACAGATTTTTCGCGCCGCGCGCGCCGGGGCGCACCCCGGGCAGGCCGCGCCGCTGCCCGCCGGGGCCGCCGTGGATACTAACGCGTGTGAGTGAAAATCTTAAGCCGGTGGGAGCGTTAGAGGGCGTGGTTGAAGACCGCCTCGTAGAAGTGCTTGCCCTGTGGGCCGTCGCGGCGCGTCAGGAAGAGCGGGAACTTGCCGAGCGCGGCGTGCTCCACGTCGTAGATGGTCGTCAGGTCGGTCAGCTTCCCTTCGGCGCGGAAGACGAGCGCGAAGCTGTCGGACGGGCGCGACTTCTTCGTCACCTTCTGCTTCGGGTCCGGCGTGCAGTCGCGGACGCTGACGAGGGTCGCCTCGACCGAGTTGGCGCCCGCGCTCAGCTTGAAGACGCCGTGCAGGTAGGGCTGGAAAGTCTCGCGCTTGAAGTAGAAGGTCGGCCTCCTGCTTCGCCTCGAACGAGACCTGGAAAGTCCTGCTGCGGGGTCGTGTTTGCGCACCTGCTGGGCGAAGGCGCGGGGAAGGGCGTCGAGGGCGAGGCCCGTCACAAGGACGGCCATCGTCCCCGACCTCAGAAAGGTTCTTCGGGACAGTGTCATGTTTTTAGCTGCTCCTAGACTAACAGGGGTGGGCGGCGGGGTTAAACCCTTACTTCCCCGCCGCAGGCGGCAGTGTATGTCACGCGGGGGGCTGCTGACAATCTTTTTAGACAAATACTCTAAATCTCTTGTTCTTGCCAAACCCTGTAGCATTAGGTTTAAAATCCGTGCCGCTTCGCTTAACGGCAGGGCACAAGGTACACACACACGCAAGCAAGCATTCCGAACAGCTTTTACCGCCAAGCACCCAAGGGCGCACCCAGGTCTGTTCTTCCCGTTCTAAACATCGCTCCGGAGCCCGGCGACCACGCCGGGCTGCACTGACCTCGTCAAGCCTTTAACAACGCTCTCGAAGCCTATCCGCCAAGGAGAGAGAAATGTCCGAACCGTTCCTCAGTGAGATCAAGATCGTCAGCTTCAACTTCCCCCCGAAGGGCTGGGCGCTCTGCAACGGCCAGTTCTTGCCCATCAACCAGAACCAGGCGCTCTTCGCCCTGCTCGGCACCACCTACGGCGGCAACGGGCAGACCACCTTCGCGCTGCCGAACCTGCGGGGCCGGGTGCCCATCCACGTGGGCAGCGGCCACACGCTCGGCGAGGCGGCCGGCTCGACCACCGTCACGATCAACATCCAGCAGTTGCCGACGCACCTGCACACGCTTCAAGCGTCGACGAACAACGGCGTCGTCGGCCACGACGCCCGACAACCGGCGTCGTCGCTCGAGCGCCGAGCAACATCTACGGGCCGGCGGCGGAACCTGGTCGCGATGGCGCCCGAGTCGGTCACCAGCGTCGGCGGTCAGCCAGCCGCACAACAACATGATGCCCTACCTGGTGCTGAACTTTATCATCGCGCTGCAGGGCATCTTCCCGTCGCAGAACTAGAAGGAGGACGACGATAACATGGGCCAACCATATGTCGGAGAAATCAGGATGTTCGCGGGCAACTTCGCCCCCAACGGCTGGATGTTCTGCGAGGGGCAGACCGCTCCCCATCTCGGAGAACGATGTGCTCTTCCAGCTGATCGGCACGACCTACGGCGGCGACGGCGAGGAGACCTTCAACCTGCCGAACCTCGCCAGCCGCGTCCCCATCCACATGGGCACCGGGCCGGACGGCACGACCTACCAGCTCGGCGAGATGGCCGGCACCGAGCAGGAGACGCTGACGGTCCAGCAGATCCCCAACCACACGCACCCGTTCGATCGGCTCGAACACGCCGGCGCGTCCAGGACAACCCGGCGGGCAACGATGTTCGCGCAGGCGCGTCGGCGCAGCTCTACGCCGTCGATGTCGCCGATCGCGCCTGATCGAACGCAGGTCGATCGGCGCCGGCCGGCGGCAGCCAGCCGCACGAGAACACGCAGCCGTTCCTCTGCATCAACTTCATCATCTCGCTCTTCGGGGTGTTCCCCAGCCAGACCTAAGGAGGAGAGAATGTCCGATCCAGTTCGTAGCCGAAATCCGCATCTTCCCCTTCAACTTCCCCCCGACGGGCTGGGCCTTCTGCAACGGGCAGTTGATGCCCCTCTCGCAGAACACGGCGCTCTTCTCGCTGCTCGGCACCACCTACGGCGGCGACGGCAAGTCCACCTTCGCGCTGCCCGACCTGCAGGGCAACGCGCCCATGCAGCCCGGCCAGGGTCAGGGGCTCTCGCTGCGCGACCTCGGCGAGATGTCCGGCGTCGAGACGCATCACGCTGCTCGTCTCGGAGATACCGCTCCACACGCACACCTATCAGCGCCACCGAAGAGGCCGCGCAACGAGAACAACCCCGCCGAATCACGCTCCCGGCGCGCCGGCGTCGCGCAGTTCTACCGCGCCGGCCGCCCTCGACCCCGATGGCCTTCCAGGCGCTGTCGCCCGCCGGCGGCGGCCTGCCGCACAACAACATGCAGCCCTACCTGACGCTCAACTTCTGCATCGCCCTGCAGGGCATCTTCCCGCAGAGACCGTAAGGCCGAGGCCCAACCGGCGGGGCGGCCGTTAACGCGAGCCGCCCCGCCCGACTTTTAACCCGACAGGTGCCGCCCCACCCCGCCACGCGCGCGCACCGATTCCGAAAGTTTCACAGAGGTCGCTCACGCCCGCGCCCGTCGCGGTCCAGCCCAGCCAAGGAGATTTATGAACCAGCGAACTTCGATTGTCCGCCGCCGCAGCCTCAGGGCTTATGCCGCCGCCTTCATCTCATACGTGATGCTCGTCGGGCAGGTCGCGCCGCTGGCACTCGCCGCCGCGCCGAAGCCTGCCGCCCCGCGACCGCGGCCCCGGCCGCGACCGCCCCGGCGCCCTTGAGGGCCGCGCCCATGCCTGCGCCGATGCCGGTCTTCGCGCCGGGCATCACGGCGACCAAGGTTGACGCGTTCCCCGACCCGAACGGCGAACCTCAAGGCGGAGCCCGGTGACACCATCACCTACACGGTGACGATCAACAACACCGGCCCCGACCCCGCGACCGGCGTCATGTTCACCGACTCGGTTGACACGAACACCTCGCTCGTCCCCGGCTCGTGCAGACGCAGCCCGTCGCGACCGGCGAGACCGTCACCGCCTTCGGCAACGTCCGCATCTCGACGACCAACGGCGCGCCCAACCTCCTTGCCAACGACTGCGACCCGGACGACACGGCGCCGCCGTGCAACTCGAGCCTGACGGCCTCCGGCCCGACGACCGGCCCGACGAGCGGGCAGGCCACCGTCAGCTCCAACGGCGACTTCACCTACAACCCGAACCCCGGCTTCACCGGCACCGACACCTTCACCTACACGGTCAGGGACACGGGCCCCGACGGCACGCCCGGCAACGCCGACGACAAGACCGACACGGCCACCGTCAGCATCACGGTCGGCCCGACGCTCATCTGGTTCATCGACAACACGGCGGCCGGCGGGCGGCGACGGGCGCATCACCACGCCCTTCAACTCCATCGCGGCCTTCAACGCGGGCGCGGCCGACGACCCCGGCGACATCATCTTCATCTACAACGGCACGGGCACTTACACGGGCGGCATCACGCTGCTGAACACGCAGAAGCTCATCGGCCAGGGCTTCCTGCTCGCGACCGAGACGGGCACGGTGCCGGCGGGCAGCGACCCGTTCCCCGCGGCGGGCTCTTCGCCGACGATTGACAACGCGGGCGCGAACATCATCACGCTCGGCCAGAACAACACGCTCCGCGGCTTCAACACCGGCAACTCCGGCGCGGCCGGCACCGACATCATCGGCACCAGCTTCGGCACGCTGACCGTCAGCGCCCTCTCCATCAACGGCGACGGCCGCGCGCTGAGCCTGACGACCGGCACGCTCGCCGCCACCGTCGGCGACATCTCGGCGTCGAACACGGGCACGAACACCGGCGTCACACTCAACGGCGTCGGCGGCGCGCTCACCGTCTCCGGCACGACCACCATCACGAACCCGGGCGGCAACGGCATCGACATCTCCAACGCGCCCGCCGGCGCGAACTTCAACTTCGGCACGGCGAACGTCAGCAAGAACGCGGCCGGCACCGCCGTCAACCTCGCGACCAACAACGCCGGCGCGACGACCTCCTTCACGTCGCTGACCGTCACGAACTCAAGTCGGCGCCGGCATCACCACCAACGCCGGCGGCACGCTCAACGCCACGACCGGCAGCATCACGACCACGGGCACGGGCGTGGCGGCGTCGTTCACGAACACCGCGCTCGGCCTGACCTTCACCAGCGTCTCGTCGAACGGCGGCGCCAACGGCATCATCTTCAGCGGCGGCACCGGCTCGTTCACTTCGGGGACGACGAACCTCCAGAACAACGCGGGCATCGGCCTCCTGATGTCCAGCTCGGCCGTCGCGGCCAACTTCGGCAACACGACCGTCAACAGCTCGGCCGGCGACGCCGTTGACCTGTCGAGCAACACCGGCGCCATCACCTTCGCCGACCTCGACCTGACGCCCGACGCGGGCCTCCGCGGCCTCGACGCGCAGAACAACACGCAGACCATCACCGTCACCTCGGGCGACATCACGACCTCGGGCGGCGGCACGGCCAGCGCCGTCTTCATCGACGGCCCCGCCGGCCGCACGCCCATCAACATCACCTTCACGACGGCCACGACGGCCGGCGTCGGCAGCGGCAGCGCCAGCATCTCGCTCGTTGACGTTTCCGGCACGAAGTTCCAGATGACGGGCACGACGCAGGTCAACACGCGCTCCGGGACGGGCGTCTTCGTGGACAACTCGACGGCGACCACCGTCCAGTTCGCCACCGTCAACGTCCCGAACCCGAGCAACGCGGGCGGCTACGGCATCCGCGTCGAGGACTCGTCCTCGGCCGTCACCGTCGCCTCCGCCACCATCTCGGGCGCGAACCAGACCGTGGCGCAGACCGACGGCGACGCCGACGGCGTGGCCGACACCGACGGCGACGGCGACGGCATCTTCCTGAAGACCAACACCGGCTCGTTCACGCTGAACGGCGGCACGATCACGAGCAGCGGCGGCGACGCCATCGACATCCGCACCGCGACGAACGTCGTCATCTCGGGCGTCACCATCGACGGCGTCGGCCTCGACGGCGACGGGTCGAGCGTGGGCGGCGAGGGCGGCCACGGCATCTACGCCCTCAACGTGACGGGCACGAACAGCCTGACCAACGTCAACATCACCAACTGGGAGACCGCGGCGACCAACGGCTTCCGCTGGTGGAATCGCTCCGGGACGGGGACGTTCAACGTCAACGGCTGCACCTTCTCGAACTCCGAGACCGGCTCGGGCGCCATCATCTACCGCGCCGACAACACGGCCGTCATGACGTTCAACGTCGGCGTCACGACCCCCAACAACTTCACCAACATCTTCGGCGAGGCCATCGGGCACGCGGCGGGCAACAGCGCCGGCTCGACCGCGACGGCCAACCTCACCGTCCAGAACAACACGTTCACGAACACCACGGTCAAGGGTCAGAACAGCATCTCGGCGCGCAACACCGAGGCCGGCAAGGCGACCGTCGTCATCAGCGGCAACACCTTCGACGGCGTCGGCCGCACGGGCGCCGACACCTCCGGCGTCATCGACATCGGCGGCGACGCCCTGCTCGCCGCCAACTCCATCTCCTTCACCGTCACCAACAACACCATCAGGAACATCGGCGACAACATCCCTAACTCGTGCGGCGCCCTTGAGTGCCACGGCAAGCGCGGCATCGACGTGTTCGTCGACGACAACAGCAACATCAGCGGCACGCTCACGATTGACGGCAACGTCATCACGAACGTCCAGCGGATGGGCATCGTCTTCGACGTGGGCAGCACCTTCAACGGCGCCAACTTCGCCGCGAAGATCACGAACAACCGCGTCGGCATCCGCGCCGACAACACCATCGACCGCGTCGGCCTCGGCGACGCCCTCGCCGCCGGCGGCGAGAACGGCATCCGCGTCGAGAACCGCAACGGCAACGCCAAGAACCTGAACATCCTCGTCTCGAACAACCTCGTCTACAACGCCAACGGCGCGGCCGGGAGCCTCCTGAACAGCTCCGGCATGCTCGTCCGCACCCAGGGCACCGCGACGATGTCGGCGACCGTGACCAACAACACGGTGAACGTGAACAACTCGTCCACCTCCGTCGGCTTCAACGTCCAGGCCAGCGGCCCCGCGGGCAGCAACTCCACCACCTGCTTCGACGCCTCCGGCAACACGATCACCGCGCCCGGCGGCGGCTTCAGCCTCGCCGAGGTGCTCGGCGCGCTGAACGTCGAGCAGGCCAGCGCGGCGGCGCTCCAGTCGGCCAACAGCGGCACGAACTCCGTCACCATCTCCGCCGGCTCGCCCAACTTCGGCGTCGCCTGCGCCGCCCCGCCGGCCGCGACCGTGGAGATCGACAGCGAACTCGGGCAGGGCCCCGTCGGCGGCGTCCCGGCCGCCGCGCCGGCCGAAGAGACCGCTGCCCCCGCCACCAAGGGCACCGCGGGCGGCGCAATCATCACGCGACCCGTCGCGGTGCCGCGCGCGACCACGGCCCCGAAGGCCGCCGCGCCGAAGGCCGTCAAGGCCGAGGCGAAGCGCGACGCGGGCACGACCTTCCGCTACGCGGCCGAGGCCACTTCGGCCCCGCTCAACACCGCGCACGAGCCCGTCGCCCAGCGGCGCAAGGGCATCTTGACGCCGGTGCTCAACGACGAGCCCGGCACGCCGAACGGCACGGGCGGCACCGTGACCATCAACATCGGCACGCTGGCCCCGAGCGACTCGGTGACGATCACCTTCCAGGTGGTCGTTGACAACCCGTACTCGGGCGGCCCGAACGTCTCGAACCAGGGCACGGTCTCCGGCTCGAACTTCTCGAACGTGTTGACGGACGACCCGGACGTGGCGGGGACGAACAACCCGACGCTGACGCCGATCAACTCCATCGACATCCGCGTCCAGGACGCGAAGGTGGCCGAGCCGGCCAGCCCCAACACGGTGGACATGGTCTTCACCGTCTCGCTGTCGCAGCCGGCGGGCGGCCCCGTCTCCGTCAACTTCGCGACGGCCGACGGCTCCGCCACGGCCGGCACCTGCGGCAACCCGGGCGCCGACTACGTGTCCACGAGCGGCACGGTCAACTTCACCGCGGGCCAGCAGGTCAGGACGATCAACGTCCCCGTCTGCTCGGACGCCGATGCGGAAGGTGACGAGACGTTCACGGTGGGCCTGACCGTCCCCGTGGGCGGGAACATCGTGGACGGCACGGCCACGGGCACGATCACGGCCAACACGCCGGGCACGTTCCTCATCTCGGAGCTGCGCACGTCCGGCCCCGGGGGCGCGGGCGACGACTTCGTCGAGTTCTACAACAACACGGACTCGCCGCTGACGGTCGCAGCCACGGACGCCTCGGCCGGCTACGGCCTCTTCAAGATGGGCGCGACCTGCGCCGACACGCCGGTACTCATCGGCACCATCCCGAACGGGACGGTCATCCCGGCGCGCGGCCACTACCTGCTCGTCGGTTCGCAGTACACGCTCGCCAACTACGGCGGGACGGGCGCGGCGGCCGGCAACCTGACGATGACCGCAGACATCGAGAACGACCGCAACGTCGCCGTCTTCACGACGACGAACATCGTCAACATCGCGTCGGCCAACCGGCTCGACGCGGTCGGCTTCGGCACCAACACGGGCGCGGTCTGCGACCTGTTCCGCGAGCCGAGCAACCTCCCGGCCGTCGCGGGCACGACGGCGGAGCACTCGTTCTTCCGCAACCTGTGCGACTTCGGCGTGACCGGTTGCACCGGCAACCCGAAGGAGACCAACGACAACTCGGCCGACTTCAAGTTCGCCGACACGCAGGGCACGTTCATCTCCGGCGTCACGCAGAGGCTCGGCGCGCCGGGGCCGGAGAATCTGGCGAGCCCGATCCGGCGTGACACGACGGGGATCGGCCTGCCGTTCCTGGACGGCTCGATCTCCTCGGCGGCGCATCCGAATCGCACGCGCAGCTTTACGGCCGACCCGGCGAACAACTCGACCTTCGGCACGATGACTGTGCGCCGCCGCGTCGTCAACAACACGGGCGGCAACGTGACGCGGCTGCGGTTCCGCATCATCGAGATGTCAACCTTCCCGAGCCCGGGCGGCGGGGTGGCCGACCTGCGTGCGCGCACCTCGGTGGACGAGGTGGGCATCGGCCCCGTCAACGACGCGACGACCTGCGCCAACGGCGGCACCCCCGCGACGCCGCCGTGCACGGTGACGGTGCGTGGGACGACCCTCGAGCAGCCGCCCAGCCAGCCCAACGGCGGCGGCATCAACTCGTCGCTCTCGGCGGGGACGATCACGCTGGGGACGCCGCTGGCGAACGGGGCGAGCCTCAACGTGCAGTTCCTGCTGGGCATCCAGACGACCGGCACCTACCGCTTCTACATCATCATCGAAGCGCTCCCGTAAACCTCCCCGGCCGACCGCCGCCGGGACTGACGAGAAAGAGCCCGCCACGCTTTCGAGCGTGGCGGGCTCTTCCGCTTTCGACGCCGCTTACCTTAACCGAGCCAGCCGAGCGCGTCGGCGCCCGCGTCGCGCGTGCCGCCGACGACGCTGATGAAGTAGTCTTCGAGCGAGAGCGCCGCGCCTGCGGCCCCGCCCTCGACGCTGATGCCGCGCCGCAGTTCTTCGAGCGGCCCGGAGGCGACGAGCCGGCCGCCGCTGATGATGGCGATGTCGGTGCAGAGCCGCTCGACTATCTCAAGCACGTGCGAGGTGAGGAAGACGGTCAGGCCGCGCGCGGTGAGCCGCGAGAGCAGGTCCTTGAGCGTGCGCGAGGCGACGGCGTCCACGCCCTCGAAGGGCTCGTCCAGGAAGAGCATCTCGGGGCGGTGGATGAGCGCGCACGCGAGCGCCAGCTTCTTCTTCATCCCGTGCGAATACTCGACGACGAGCCGGCGCGGCTCCGCATCGAGGTCCATCAACTCAAGCAACTCGCGCGAACGCGCGGCGATCTCTTCGCGCCCGAGCCCGTACATGCGTCCCGTGAACGAGAGCATCTCGGCGCCCGTCAGCCGCTCGAACAAATTTAAGTCTTCGGGCACGACGCCGATTCTTCGCTTCACCTCCAAAGGCTCCCGCGCGATGTCGCGGCCCAGCACGCGCGCGGACCCCGCGCTCGGCGCCAGCAGCCCCGTCAGCATCTTGATGGTCGTAGACTTCCCCGCCCCGTTCGGCCCCAGGAAGCCGAAGAACGAGCCGCGCTCGACGCGCAGGTCGATGGAATCGACGGCCGTGAAGTCGCCGAACCGCCGCACCAGCCCCTTCGTCTCGACCGCCGCCGGAACAGATTCACCCCTCAACTCTTCGACCATGTGCCCTTCATCCTTTGTAGAAACGGACGACCTCTCCGGCCATCCTTAAAATTTTCCCGCGCAGTTCCTCGGGCTCGACGACCTCGACCTTCGTGCCGAAGCCGAGCGCGAGCCCCGCGGCGTCCTCCTCGAACTGGAAGCGCATGCTAACGGTCGCCCACCCGTCGGCCTCCGGCTCGCCGAGCGACTCGACGCGCGAGAAGCGCCCCGCGTAGGGCAGCAGGTGGAGCACGGACTTGTGCGCGCGCAGCGTCGCGCGGAAGCTCGGCGCGTGCGACTTGAAACGCGCGACCGACCCGGCCCAGAACGCGGCGAGGTCGAACCCCTCCGGCCGCTCGCACAACTCCTCCGACACGCGCGCCCGCACGATGCGCGAGACCCTGTAGCTGCGCACCTCGCCGCCGGGCGCGCGCGCCACCAGATACCACACGCCCCCCTTGGCCACCAGGCCCAGCGGGTCGGCCGCGCGCTCCGCCTCGTCGCCGCAGTCGCTCCCGTAGGCGAAGAGGAGCTTGCGCCCGCGCCAGACCGCCTCCTGAACCGCGTGCAGGTGCGGCACCTGTTCGTCGGCTCCGCCCCAGCCGGCCACGTCCACGTGCACACGTCGCCGCGCGTACTCGGCGTCCGCGCGCGACGACGGGGGCAGCGCCGCGAGCAGCTTGACGTGCGCCGCGTCCGCGTCGCGTTCGAGCTTGAGGTCCGCGAGCAGCCTCGCGGGCAGTCCCGAGAAGAGGGTCTGCACCTCGGCCGCGTTCAGGCCCGTCAGGTTCGTGCGGTAGCCGTCCACGAGCGCCCAGCCGCCGCCCGTCCCGCGCAGAGCCGTGACGGGGACGCCCGCCGTCGAGAGCGCATCCATGTCGCGGTGAATCGTCCGCTCCGACACCTCCAGCCGCCGCGCCAGCTCGGCCGCGGTCAACCGCTGGTAGACCTGCAAGAGCAGCATGATGGAGAGCAGCCGGTCGGCACGCATCTTCTCAACCCCCGATTTTTTTTAGACGCCGCCCCGAATATGACAGAGGGTGTCAGGAACCGGCGCTTATCTTATACCCATCAGGAGGTGAAAGATGAAAAGCCTGGAGGGCAAGGTGGCGGTCGTCGCGGGCGCGACGCGCGGGGCGGGACGCGGCATCGCGTGCATGTTGGGCGAGGCGGGCGCCGTCGTCTACTGCTCGGGCCGGAACTCCCGCGAACGTCCGAACACGGAAGGCGTCTTCGCGGGGCGGCCCGAGACGATTGAGGAGACGGCCGGAATGGTCTCGGCGCGCGGCGGCGTGGGGCTTCACGCGCGCACGGATCATTCGGACGAGCGGCAGGTCGAGGCCCTCTTCAAACGTGTAAGCAAAGAGCAGGGGCGGCTCGACATACTCGTCAACGACATCTCCGAAGGCGTCGAGCACGAGTGGAAGCCCTTCTGGAAGCTCTCGCTCGAACGGGGCTTGGGCGCGCTCCGGAATGGCATCGACACGCACATCATCACGACGCGTCACGCCGCGCCTCTGATGGTCAAGCAGAAGGGCGGGCTCGTCGTCGAGATCGGGGACGGCGACGCGCTCTACTATCGCGGCAACCTCTTCTACGACCTCGTCAAGGTCAACGTCGCGCGGCTCGCCTACGCATGGGCCGAGGAGCTGCGCCCGCACAACGTGGCCGCCGTCTACGTCACGCCCGGTTTCATGCGCACGGAGACGGTGCTCGAACGCCTCAAGGCGACCGAGGAGAACTGGCGCGAGGTGGCCGAGCGGAGCGCGGCCGCGCGCGGCTACGGCCTGGCCGGCTCCGAGTCGCCCTACTTCGTCGGCCGCGCCGTCGCCGCGCTGGCCGCCGACCCGCAGGTGCTTGAGAAGTCCGGCGGCCTCTACGGCTCCTGGACTCTCGCCGAAGAGTACGGCTTCGACGACCTCGACGGCACACGCCCGCACTGGTGGCGCTACTTCTCCGAACACTTCCCGCAGATGACCGACGCCGTGCCGAACACGGGGTTCAGATGGAAGATAGAAAAGCAGTAGACGGATGGCAGTTGGTCGAAAGCCCGGCGTAAATCCGCCGCGTCAGCGGCGAGGTGAATGTAGCCCGGCCTTTCAAGGCCGGGGCCGCCGATGGTTACCGAGTCGCCGCGTCGCGTCAGCGACGCCTGAATGGCCGGATGGGTTCAGGCGTCGCCGGCGCGACGCGGCATTCTTCTAACGACGCTGACCCGGCCTTGAAAGGCCGGGCTACATTCACACGCCGCTGACGCGGCGACTGCCGTCTGCCTGCCGCCCGTCAACTCTTCGGCGCGGTGTAGCTGCGTCGGCTCTTGACGGCGAGTTTGCCGTGGGGCTTCTCGGCCGCGGGCCTGAGCGTGAGCTTGAGCTTGCGGACGGTGCCGTCGTGCTTGCGGTTGGTGGGGGCGTAGGCGATCTGGTAGCGCGTGCGGAGGTGTTCGACGAGCGTGTCGAAGGCGCGGTCGAGGTGCTCGGGCTTGTCGTCGAGCACTTCGCCGCCGGTCTCGTCGGCGAGGTCGTTGATGCGCAGCGAGGAGGCTCCGAAGACGCGGCCGATGCCGGTCATCGCCCTGAACATGCCGCTCTCGGCGCGCTGCTCGGGCGAGCGCGGGATGAGGCCGCAGACGACGCTGCCCGACTCGTAGACCTCGCTCTTCGCCTCGCCGACCGAGGGGCCGCCCGTACAGGCGAAGGCGCTCGTCACGGCCGTGATGACGATGATGACGCGGCGGCCGACCGGGTTCCCCGCCCTCACCATGTACCGCGCCGCCTCGTAGAAGGCCCGGTCGAGGCAGTGCTGCGCGTGCTCCTCGTGTCCGGGCACGCGTTCGAGCGCGTCGGCGATGGCGCGCCGGTCGCGCGTGAACTCTTCGACGAGGTCAACGGTGTCGTGGTAGGCCATCAGGGCCACCTCGTCCGCGGGCTTGAGGCGCGCGACCGCCTCCGTGGCCGCGCGCTTCACCGATTCGCTGAAGGCGTCGAGGCAGCCGCCGCGGTCGATGAGGAGCAGCACGGAGAGCGGCAGGCTGTTCTGGCTGAAGTGCGTGATCTGCTGCGGCACGCCGTCCTCCGCGAGCGCGAAGTCATCGCGCCTGAGGTCGCCGACCACGCGGCCCGTCTTCTTCTGTAGGACGAGCGCGTCGAGGACGACGAGGTCAACGTCCGTCTTCACGACCTCGTCTTCGCCGACCGTGAGCGGCCCCGCCGCCGACACCTCTTTCGGGCCGACGACGCGGGGGCGCGTCTGCGGGACGACCAGGCACAGGGGCACGATTGAGAGGGCGAGCGCGAGTGCGAGTCTCTTCATGGAGGGTTCTCCTTCCGTCTCCGGGGCAAGCGAGTTACGACGCGGGGCGCGCGCGGCCTTGAATGCGAGGGGCCGGCGCGTCTTGCGCGGGGTGACGCTGACTGCCTTTACTGCGGACGCAGTCGAGCAAGGCCCGTGCCTTTGGAAGGGGCGGCCGTTTTCTTAGAGGGAAAGAGACTGGATGCCGAGCGGCGCGTGTGAGAGGTGGAATGCGCGGGATGCGAAACGGTGCAGCGCCGACACCATTTCGTCGCCGCCCGCACTCCTTAACCGCGGAGGACGGGTCGCGCCTCGGTTGGAGCGGACGTGCGTGGGGAAGGTGCGGTGCGTGCTCATGAGGAAGGCGTGTCGAGCTGGAGCGCAGGGCGTTGCCGTGCGTGGCGAGCAGGCGCACCATGCGGCTGAAGGAGGTGGCGCCGTAGTAGTAAGCCGTCGTGCAGGGAGACGAGCACGTCCGCCGTGTGGCGCACGCGCGGCGCGAAGACCGAGCCGTAGACGTTCGCCAGCGCGTCCGGGTACGTGTGTCCCCACGTGCGCGCCAGCCAGTCCGCGTCGCGCGCGTAACCCGCCTCGTCAAAGCGCCCCTCGGCGCCGAGCGAAAGCACAACCGACGCGAGCCCCAGCGGGTCTCCGTCCAACTGCTCGTAACGGTAGAAGGTCTCGCCGCCCCGCTCCGCGCGGTGTATGCGCGCGCTCCCCGCGCCCCCCTTCACGACCGCAACGTCGTCCGACTCCTCGCGGTAGACGCTGAAGTCCACGCCTTCCAGCTCGCGCAGGGCTTCGGCCAACTCGCCGCGGTCGGTCTCCTCGCCGCAGTAGAGCGCCGCGTAGCCGCACAGGCCGAAGCCGGGCGCCGACACCCGTCGCCGGCCGCGCGGCCGGCGCATGTGGCTGACGACCTCGTAGCCGTTGCGCGTGAGGTGCGACTGCAAGTGGAGCCGCCGGTTCTCGACGAGGTTCATGCCGTGGTCGGAGAAGAGCACGACCTCCGTCTCGGAGCCGCGCGGCCCTTTGTATCTCGCGCAGGAGTTGGTCGAGCGATTGGAGCGCGACGGCGAGCCGCGCGGGGCCGCCGATGTGCAGCAGCCCGTCGGTCGCCTTGAGGAAGCCGAAGAAGTCGCGCGCGGGCGGCGCCGAGAGAAAGCGCTCGCGGAAGCGGCGCATGTCCGCGCGCCAGACCGCGTCGGTCGCGACGTAGATGAGGAACTCGAAGGCCAGCGGCTCCTGATAGTCCAGCTCGTCCATGTAGGACGAGGGCACCTTGTCGGGCGTGCGGCGGCCGATGTACTTGCGCACGCCGCCGCGAAGCTCTTTGGCCTCGCGGTCGAAGTACAAGACTCTCGTAACCGTTGGGCGGCGTCGCCCCGAGCATCTCGGCCAGCGCGACGTTCGTCAGCGTCGGGAACGGCGAGAGCAGACGCGCCGGCTCTCTGAAGTTGTCGAACATCCCGCGCGACTTCGCCTCGCGCACGACCTCGAACGGCACGCCGTCGAGGCAGAGTAGCAGGCGGCGCGGGCGCTCCTGCGGCCTGACGACGCGCAGCGTCGGCCGCGTCTGCTCTTCGCCTTCGCGCGCCGCCAGCAGAGGCGTCGGGTCGTGCGACGGACACACTTCGCTCATGAGAAACCCTCCCCGCTCGCTCGTGCTAGTTCGTCTGCCTGCGCCTTCGCGTTCCGCACGAGACCTCGCCGTCGGAGGCGTTGTCGCTGACCTTGTGCGTCAGCTTGTAGGGCTCCTTGAGCCCGCGCTTCGCGTCCTCGTGCGAGTCGTAGACGTTGGGGAGCGCGAGCACGGCCTTGTACTGCGCGACCGCCTCGTCGCGCCGGCCCGCGAGGTCGAGCGCCTGCGCGCCGCGCAGACGCGCGCGCGTCACCATCGAGGCTTCCGCCCCGGGCACCGCCGCCGCGGCCGCCAGCTCCTTCGCCGCGCGCTCGGCCTGACCCGGCGACGAGCAGCGCGTCGCCGTAGTTGTAGTGGACGAAGTCGAGCGGCACGCGCGGCGCGTTCGGCCCCCTGGCGGGCGCGAGCAGCGAGTCGAAGACGGCGAACGCCTCGGCCTCGGTCTTCTTCGCCGCCTCCGGGTTGGTCGCGCGCTCCGCCTCGGCCTGCGAGACGAGCGCGTCGGCCGCCTCCATCTTCAGGAGGTAGTTGCGCGGGTACTTCGCCGCCAGCTCCGACGGCGTAGTTGTACGCCTCGCGGTAGCGGCGCTCGCGCTTGAGGAGCGCGATGAGCATGGTCTTCGCGTCGTCGCGCGCGTAGGCGCCCCTCGCGCGCCACCTCTTCGAGCGTGGCGATGCCGCGCTTCTTCGAGCCGCGGTAGCCGATGAAGGTCGCGCCCAGCTTGACGAGCGGCGGCAGCGCCCCGACCACGTAGTCGTACATGCCGATGGTCACCTTCGCGTCGATGTAGGTCGGGTCGATCTTGATGAGGTCGCGGTGGTGGCCCACCGAGTCCTTGCCGTTCGTCATGGCGGACATGAAGCTGCGCTCGACCATGCTCCCCCACGCGGCCTTCAGGCCCTCGACCGCGCCGAGGTAGTAGAGCGCGTCCGTGTCCTTCGGGTTAACTTTCAGCCGCGCCTCGCACAGCTCCTTCGTCTTGCGGGTCAGCTCGCGGAACTCGGCCTGCACCTTCGGATCGACCTTGTCGTCCTTCTCCTTGTAGAAGCCCTCGTTGTTGTAGAGCGAAGCCTGGAGGCGGCGCGACTCGTTGAGCGTCTTCAGCCAGAGGCTCGCGGCGAGGAGCTCGTAGCCCGCGGGGTGCGTCGGGAAGGCCGTCGTGATGTCGCGGAAGCGGCGGCGCGCGGCCTCGTATTCGAGGTTGTAGAGCGCGTCGAACCCTTCGGCGCGCATCGTGTCGAAGCGCTTCTGGTCGAAGGGATCTGCCGCCGCCTTCTCGACCGCGGCGCCCGCGCGCCTTGCGCCGTCTTCGTCGCCTGTGCGGGCGCCGCCGCGGCCAGCGTCGCCGTCGCCAACATCGTCGCAAACAGTTTCTTGAAGTTCATAAAAACCTTCCGTCCGAATCTACAGGCCGCTCAACCGGAGCCGCCCCCGAAACTCTCCAGATACTTCACGCCCGCGCCCGTGTTGAAGAGCACGACGCGCTCGTCCCGCTCCACCTCACCGCGTTCAATCAACTTCCGCAGCGCGGGCAGGCAGGCCGCGCCTTCGGGCGCGACGAACAGCCCCTCGGCCGCGCCGATCTCTTTGACGGCCGCGAGCAGCTCCGCGTCGCTCACCGCCACGGCCGTGCCCTCCGAGGCGCGCAGCGCGTCGAGGATGAGGAAGTCGCCCACGGCCTTCGGCACCCTCAGGCCCGAGGCGACGGTCGCGGCGTTCTCGAACTCGTCGGCGAAGCGCTTCCCTTCTTCGAACGCGCGCACGATGGGCGCGCACCCTTCGGACTGAACCGAGACCATGCGCGGCCGCTTACTGCCAATCCAGCCCATCGCCTCCATCTCGTCGAACGCCTTCCACATGCCGACGAGTCCCGTGCCGCCGCCCGTCGGGTAGACGACCACGTCGGGCAGCTCCCAGCCCAACTGCTCGGCCAGCTCGTAGCCGAGCGTCTTCTTGCCCTCGACGCGGTACGGCTCTTTCAAAGTCGAAACGTCGAACCAGCCTTCGGCCTCTTTGCGCCGGCCGACCTCCGCGCCGCAGTCGGTGATCAAGCCCTCCATGAGCGTGACGCGCGCGCCCGTCTGCTCGCACTCGACGACGTTAGCGCGCGGCGTGTCGTCGGGCATGAAGATGTGCGCTTCGAGCCCTGCGCGCGCGGCGTAGGCGGCGAGCGCGCCCGCCGCGTTCCCGGCCGACGGGACGGCGAGTTTCTCGACGCCCAGCTCCTTCGCCATCGAGACGGCGGCCGTCATCCCGCGCGCCTTGAAGCTCTGCGTTGGGTTCTGCGACTCGTCCTTGATGTAGAGGTCCGGCATCCCCAGAGACGCGCCCAGACGCTCCGCCGTGAGCAGCGGCGTCCAGCCTTCTCCGAGCGAGACGATATTTTCTTCGCGCTCGACGGGCAGCACTTCCGCGTAACGCCATAGGTCGGCCCTTCTCCCCTTCAAACTCTCTTTGGTCAAAGTGCGCGCCGCCGCCTCTAAATCGTAACGCACGAGCAGCGGCCTGCCGCACTCGCGTGCAGAGGTTGTGCAACCGCCGTGCCTCGTAACGTACGCCGCACAGGGCGCATTCCAGGTGAGTAACGTTCATCCGGCCGAGACCCCTCCGATTCGCTGATTTTCCGAAGAATTAGATGCGTTCCGGGGCTCGCTCGCACTCGGCGGAGCGCGGAATTTTCCCGCGTTTTCGCCCCGCCCGCCGCCCCGTCTGTGACACTTTCAAGTCTCTCACAACGCCGCCGAACCTGTCAGGTGGAGTGCCGATGCTGCGCACCGCCGCGCCCCGCAAACGCGAGAGGGTGTCGCCCCGGGCTTTCTAACCCGATAGGCGACCCTCAACTAACATCCAGAGACGATTTTTTATCACGTGAGCAGAATTGCCGCGGAACGCGCGGCGGCCTGCGCGGACTTCATCGTGCCGGCGAGCGTGGCGTAGACCTCTGACCACGCGGCCTCCGTCTCCGGCGTGAACTCTTCGCCCAGGCCCTCTTCAGCGTCCAGATGAGCGCGCGGCCGACCGTGTCGTAGTCTTTCTCCCGCACGCCGTATCTCGCGTGA
Organism: uncultured Acidobacteriota bacterium; assembly: GCA_963726735.1. Classification (GTDB taxonomy): domain Bacteria; phylum Acidobacteriota; class Blastocatellia; order Pyrinomonadales; family Pyrinomonadaceae; genus QHXN01. Next base: position 1,255,946 of record CAVSDM010000007.1, on the reverse strand, counting down.
CGCGCGCCCAACGCGTTCACCGCCGGCAAGACCTGTTCGAGCCGGTCGAGGCTGTTGACGGCCACGCCGAGCATCTGCATCAGCTTGCGCCCCTGCTCGACCATGTCGCCCTTGAAGAGCGTTTCGAGCTTCGGGTCGAGGTCGAACAGCCGCCCGTAGAAGAGCGTCGCCGCCGCGTCGGCAATCGGCAAGACCTTCTTGAAAGCTCTCCTGCACCAACTTTATCTGCTCTCCGTTCATCGTCCACTCCCGCCCGACAGAATGTCGCCCCCGGCTCGCCGCAAACATTCACCGCCCGTAACGCGTAAACGGGCTGCGTTTGGGATCAGGCCGCGCCGCGCCGGGGCGCGGTCTCGACTGTTTGCGCGCGCCACGGGCGGGTGCTAGAGTCGTGCCACCGAAGATGGCAATCCGCTTAATAGCCCTCGACCTGGACGGCACGCTGCTCGACTCGCGCGGACGTGTGGGCGAGCGCAACCGCGCGGCCATCGACGAGGCGCGCGCGCGCGGCGTGGGCGTCGCGCTCGTCACGGGGCGCCGCTTCCGCGACGCGCGGCCGCTCGCGCTCGAACTCGGACTCGACGTGCCCGTCATCGCGCACAACGGCGCGCTCACGAAGCACGCGCACTCTCTCGAGACCGTCGCGGCCGTCCTGATGCCGGTCGAGGCCGCGCGCGCGGTCGTGCGCATCGGGACGCGAGCACGGCGCCGACGCGCTCGTCAGCGACGACCACGTCGGGGCGGGGCTCCTCGTCTACGACCACATCAGCCCCGGCAACACGGCGCTCGCCAAGTACATCGAGTGGTCGCGCCGCGTGGTGGGCGAGGAGGCGGCCGCGGCCATCCGGCGGGTCGAGTCGCTCGACGACGTACCTCGACCACGACCCGCTGCACGTCGCCTTCTCGGGCGGCTGCGCGGCGATGGAGCGGCTGGCCGAGGTGATGAGGGAGGAGTTGGACGGCGGCGTGAGGCTGCTGCTCACGCTCTACCCGAAGATGGACTTCGCGCTCCTGGACGTGCTGCACCCGGAGGCGTCGAAGGGCGCGGGGCTGGCGGCCGTGGCGGCCGAACAGGGGCTCGGGCGCGAGGAGGTGATGGCCGTCGGCGACAACTTCAACGACCTGGAGATGCTGGAGTGGGCGGGCACGGGCGTCCTGATGGGCAACGCCGACCCGGGGCTCCACGCGACGGGGCGCTTCCACGCCACCGCCGCCAACGACGACGGCGGCGTCGCCGACGCGATTGAGAGATACGTTCTACAAGAATGCAGTGAAGTGCGGAGTCGATGAATCGGTGCATCTTACGCAACGCTGAGCGTTAACACTCGTCATTCATGATTCATCGACTGCCGCCTTCATCGACTCCACTATCAGAGGAGACAACATGGCTAACCGCATCGCGACGCATCGAGACGAACATGGGCACGATCCGCTTCGAGCTGTTGGAGGACGACGCCGCCGAAGACGACGGAGAACTTCCGGCTGCTGGCCGAGAAGGGCTACTACGACGGCGTCATCTTCCACCGCGTCATCAAGGGCTTCATGATTCAGGGCGGCGACCCGACGGGGACGGGGCGCGGCGGCGCGTCGGCCTGGGGCGGGCGCTTCGACGACGAGATCAACCGCTCGTCCGAACTCTACCGCGGCGCCTACGCCAAGGGCACCGTGGCGATGGCGAACGCCGGGCCGAACACCAACGGCTCGCAGTTCTTCATCATGCACACCGACTACCCGCTGCCGCCCTCCTACACCAAGTTCGGCCGCGTCATCGAGGGCCAGGACGTGGTGGACAAGATCGCCACCGCGCCCACACAACCCGGCGACCGCCCCAAGAGCGACGTGGTGATGGAGAAGGTCACGATTGAAGAAGCGTGAAAAGCGCGTGAATCGTAAATCGGTGATAAGAGGAAAGACAAGTTGCCTCTCCTCTTGATCACCGAGTTTACGCTTCACTATTCACCTGCTTTACGGCTTTCCACGACTTGCCGCCGGCCGCCTTGAGTATCTCGACGACCTCCGTCTGGCCGTTCTGTTGGGCGAAGTCGAGGGCGGTGCGGCCGTCCTCGTACTTGGCGTTCACGTCGGCGCCGTGTTCGAGGAGGAGCTTGACGCTCTCCGTGAGCCCCTTGCTGGCGGCGGCGATGAGCGCCGTCCAGCCCTTCGGCGTGGCCGCGCGTTCACGTTCGCCCCTTGCTTAAGAGCAGGTCGAGCGCCGCGACGCGCCCGTTGGCCGCGGCGCTGATGACGGGGGTGATGCCCGCGTCGTTGCGCACGTTCACGTCGGCGCCCTTCGCCATCAGCGCCTCGATGATGTCGTAGCCCGCCGGGCGCGGCGCCGCGAACAGGAGCGCCGTCCCGCCGCCGTTGCCGCGCGCGTCCGCCTCCGCCCCGCGCGCGAGCAACAACTTCACCAGCGCGACGTGCCCCTGCGTGGCCGCCTTCATCAGCGGCGTGTCCTTGTCGTTGTCGCGCGCGCGCACGTCCGCGCCCTTCGCCAGCAACATCCCGACCACGTCCGCGTGCCCGAACCACGACGCCCACAGCAGCGGCGTCCAGCCGTCATCGGCGCGCGCGTCCACCTCCGCGCCCTTCCCCAGCAGCTCCTCGCGCCACGGCCGCGTAGCCGTTGGCCGCGGCGAAGGTGAGCGCCGTCCGGCCGTCCCTGTGGCGCGCGTTCGACGTTCGCGCCCGCCGCCAGCAGCGCGCGCACCACCGCGAGGTGCCCGTTCGACGCCGCGAAGATCAGCGCCGTGCGGCCGTCCTCGGTCTGCGCGTTCGCGTTCGCGCCGCGGCCCGACGAGCGCCTGCGCCGTCTCGGCGTTGCCCGCCTCGGCCGCGACCATCAGCGCCGTCACGCCGTCCGCGCAGCGCGCCGTTGGCGTCCGCGCCTTTCGAGAGCAGCTCCTGCGTCGCCGCCGCCGTCTGCCCCGGCCGCGACGTAGACGATGGCCGCGCAGCCCTCCTTCGACTTCGCGTTCACGTCGGCGCCCGTCTTGACCGAGCTCGCCACGGCCGCCGCGTCGCCGCGCCCCGCCGCCTCGAGCAGCCTGTCGTTCTTGCGTCGCGCGCGGGCCGCGCACGACAGTCGGCGGCTTCGGCTTGGCCGTCACCACCACCTTCGGCTTCTTCGGCTGGATGGCGAACTGCCCGACGCCGCCCGTCAGGTCGCCCTGCGCGGACGCGGGCAGCGCTAGAAGACAGCGAGAGGCACGCGGCCCCGAGCGGCGCGCGCGCGTCTGATGTTCCGGGTCTGCCTGCTTCTGTGTTTCATGGCTTTCAAAGGCTCTCAGAAAGTGGCGGCGACGGCGTGGTTGACGGGGCCGTGGCCGCGACCCAGGCCCGGCGCGCGGCGGATGGCCTCTGTGACGAAGCGCTTGGCCGCGGCGACGGACTCTTCGAGGTTAAGGCCGCGGGCGAGGCACGCGGCTATCGCGGCCGCGAGCGTGCAGCCGGTGCCGTGCGTCGAGGTGGTCTCGACGCGCGCGGCGGTGAACGTCTTGACCCGACCCTCTTCATCGAGCAGCAGATCGACCGCGTCGCCTTCGAGGTGGCCGCCCTTGACGAGCACGGCGCGCGCGCCCATCTCGCGCATCACGCGCGCGGCCCCGAGCATCCCCTCGCGGTCGCGTACGACGGAGCCCCGTGATGCGCTCGGCCTCCGGCATGTTCGGCGTGACGACGCGCGCGAGCGGCAGCAGTTCCCGCTTCAAGGCGTCGAGCGCCTCGTCGTCTATCAGGTCGAAGCCCGAGGTCGAGCGCACGACCGGGTCCACGACGGGCGCGGGCAAGTTCGCCTCGCGGAAGAGGCGCGCGACCTCGCGGATGATCTCGCGCGTCGGGAGCATCCCGGTCTTCGCGCCGGCGACGCTGAAGTCTTCGACGACGGCCAGCACCTGCGCGCGCACCGTCTCGGCCGTCTGGTGCGCGGCGCCGAAGACGCCCGTCGTGTTCTGGAAGGTGAGCGACGTGACGGCCGCCGCCGCGAAGCAGCCGAAGGCGGTGAACGTCTTCACGTCGGCGACCACGCCTGCGCCGCCCGACGGGTCGAACCCCGCGACGGTCAGCGCCACCGGCATGTCTGTTTCGTCACTCAACGCGCTCTCCGAGGCCGCGTGCCCGACCGATGAGATGCACGATCCGAGCGAGGTTTTGTCCGTTTGCGAAGAGGCGAATCCCGGCGACGCCCGCCGCGCCCGCCCGCAAGACCGCCTCCAACTGCTCGATTCCTACGCCGCCGAGCGCGACTAAGGGGAACGGAGAGAGTTCGCGCGCGGCCTCCTTCAACGCTCCGACCCGACGGGCGGGCCGTACGCGCGCTTCGAGGGCGTGTCGAAGACGGGGCCGAAGACCGCGAAGTCCGCGCCGCACGCATCGCGCCGCGCGCGCCTCTTCAAAGGTGTGCGCCGAGACGCCGATCAAAAACTCTTCGCCGAAGGCGCGGCGCACGACTCTCGTGTCGAGCGAGTTTGTCGTCAAGATGGACTCCGTCGCAACCGGCGGCGCGCGCGATGTCGGCGCGGTCGTTGACGAGGACGCGCGTCGCGCTCCCGCGCGCGATGTGCGCGGCGGCCGAGGCCAGCTCGAAAAGAACGCGGCCGGTCAACTCCTTCTCGCGCAGTTGGACGAGCGTGACGCGCGCCTCGACGGCGGCGCGGACGAGCGCGAGCAGGCGGCCGAACTCTTCGGACTCCGGGCGCGGTCGCGCTACTCGTCTCGCCGCCCGTGATGAGGTACGTGATCGGTCGGCGCGAGCGCTCGGGACATCCTGTGCCTGGGGCGTGTTCGTCGGGAGAGTGGCGGCGGTCGGGAGAGAAGCGGTCGTCTCGCGGGCTTCCGTAAGCGGCCGGTACGGCGGCGCGTCGGCGCCCTGAAGTTTACGCACGGTCTCGTTGAAGTGGAATATCTCCCAGAAGGCCATCGCGAGGTTGAGCAGGCCGACGCCCGACACGGCGCCGCGCACCCACCCGGAGGCGACCGCGCGCTGGAGCCCGACGAGACCCGTCTTCTGCGCGACCATGACGAGGAAGAAGTTGTCGCCCCAGTCGCCCATCCCCCACGGCTGCCACCACGGCAGCAGCGTCAGGAAGATGCCCGCCTCCAGGCACAGGAGGATGTAGAAGATGACCGTGAGCCTCGAAGCCATAAGTGGTGAATAGTAAATGGAAAATCGTAAATGGTAAATGGCGCACGGCGACGACGGCCGCTGACCATTCACCATTTACGATTCTACTATTTACTCGCCTTATGCAGTTCGCGCAGCCGCTCGGCGACGCCGCGGTAGGAGACATCGATGGCGTAGACCTCGGAGAGGACTTCGATGGCGCGGCCGTTGTCGCCCATCCGCTCGTAGGCCGTGCCGAGGTCGTAGCGCATGGCCTGATACTCGTCCTCGGTGTGGCCGGGCGCTTCAAGGCCGCGCTTGAACCAGAGCGCGGCGGGGCGCGGCATCCCCTTCTCCATGAAGCAGTGGCCGAGCATGTTGCAGCATTGAAGGAAGCGCGGCGTGCCGTCGCCCGGCGCGGCCTGCCCGGCGGCGGCCTGGAACTCTTCGACCGCCTGATCCAGCAGCCCCATCTCGCGGTAGGCCAGACCCATCTGGTAGTGCGTGTCGAAGTCGCCGCCCGACTCGTCTTCGCCGCCGTCCTCGACCGCCTCGCGGAACTCGTCGAAGATGGCCGCAAGGCCCGGGTCGATACCCGCGCCCTGCGGCTGCGGCTGCGGCTGGGAGCTTTTCGGCGCCGCCTGCGGCGGCGGAGGCTCCGCGGGCGCCTCGAACGTCATGGGAGCCGGGGACGCCTCGAAGGCTGAGGGCGTCTCGAAGGCCGCCGGGTCGTAGGCGAAGGGGTCGGCCGCGGCGTCGGCGGTGTTCGGGTCGAAGGTCGCGGCGGAGTCGAAGACCGCGTTGGTGTCGAAGACGGCCACCGGGTCGGCGGACGGGGCGGCGACCGCTTCCTCGGCCGGGACGAGCCGCGCGCGGAGCGCCTCGATCTGCGGGTGCTGGCCGTACTGACGTTCGAGCATGTCGAGCGTGTCGCGCGCGATGTCGGCGTAGCCCTGCTCGATGTAGAACTCGACGCTCTCAAGCTCCTGCTTGAGCATGCGCTCGACGCTCGCGCCCGTCGCCGGTTCGCTCGCGCCGGCCTCCTCGACCGGCGTCGTGAAGTCGAACTCCTGAAACCCCGTCTGCGGCGGCGCGGGCGGCGGCGCGGCCTCTTCGTAGCTCGTGCCGCCGTCGGTCCAGTCGTTGAGGTCTGCGAAGGACGCGCTGGCGTCGGCGGCGGGCGCGGGCGCGGGCTCCGACACAGAGTTCCACTCGAACTCGGCGGCCGCGGGCGCGCTCGGGGGCGGCGCCTCTGTCGCGTCGGCGGCCGACTCCTCGTTCAGCATGAAGCGCTCGAAGCTCGCGGGCTCCTCGGACGCCTGCGGCCCGTGGCCGCCCTCCTCGAAGAGCGGGCCGCCCAACTCTTCCAGACGCGCGAGGTTGCCCTGGTCGTCGGGCGCGAGCCGCGCCAGCCGCGTGAGCGCGCGCCGCTCGTCCTCGACCGCGCCCGTCGCCTCGGCCGCTTCGGCGAGGCGTTCGAGCGCCGAGCGCAGCCGCGCCTCGTCGTGCATCGACGAGTAGCAGCGCACGAGCAGTCGGTGCGCGTCCATCTGCTCGGGGTTGCGCGCGAGAACTTCCTGAAGCAGCTCCGCGAGCGCCGACTCCTGGCGCGCGGCGAGCGCGGGCTCGGCCACGTAGTCGAGCAGGCGCGCGGCGTCGTCGGGGCCGCCCTGCCGCAGGTAGAGCCGCGCCACGTCGAAGAGGAGCATGAAGCTCGAAGGGTCGCGGCTGACCAGCTCGTGCGTCGCGGCCTCGGCGCGCTGTGCGTCTTCGGCGTCCACGTAGGCGCGCGCGAGCATGGCGCGGACTTCGAGGTCGCCCGGCCGCTCCTTGATGGCGCGTTCGAGGACTTCCGCCGCGTCGTCGGCCGTGCCGAGCGCCGCGTGCGCCGAGAGCATCCCGTGCAGCGCCGCGTGCGAGGCGGGCCGGAGCGCCAGAGCCTTGTTAAAGGCTTCGAGCGCGGGCTCGAACTCCTTGCGCGCGGCGAGACGCGCGCCGGCCTCTGTGTAAGCCTCGGCGGCGAGGTCGGGCGCATTCTCGTCGGCGAAGCTCTCGGCGAGGCGGAGGCGGACTTCGGTGTTGGACGGGTCGAGGTCGGCGATGCGGCGCAGCACGTCGAGCGCCTCGCGCGACTGCCCGGCGCGCGAGAGGGCCTCGGACGCGATGAGGTAGTGGTGGCGCGCGTCGATCATCAAGCCCTGCTGCTCGTAGAGCGAGGCGAGCGCGAGCGCCGTGTGCTGGTCCGCGGGGACGAAGCGCGTGAGCTTCTTGTACATCGCGACGGCTTTGAGGGTGAAGCCCTGTTCGCGATAATGCTCGGCGACGCGCCGGTAGCAGGCGGCGGCCTCGGCGCGCTTCTCGACGCGGGCGTAGAGGTCGCCGAGCGTGTTGAGCGCGTTGAAGTCCTCCGCGTCGTGCTCGACGATGCGGGCGTACTCCTGTATGGCCGACGGAATCTTGCCCGAGGCAAGGTACTTCTCAGCCGCACGGATGGCTTTTGCCTTGTCGAAACCCATCAGGGATATTGTAACGGTCTGCGGAAGTAGACTGAAGCGGCGCGAGGGCGGACAGAGCAGCGACAGGGTGCTTTCCGGGCCCGGCGGTAAACTTACTTGTCCACGGCTCTCACGCCCCTGCCTCCGAGGACGGACAATTTTGTACGTTAGCACCCGTCCGGAGCGGGTGTCAACCAACTCCTTCCGCAAGGATTTATGCCTATAAACACGGACGAAAACGGGGCGACGGCGGCGACCGCCGCGCCCGCACCCGGCGAGCCCCGGACCGCCTCGCGCCGGTTCGAGCGCGCGTCACAAGGGCTCGGGCTGGCGGGATTCGGGCTCTACGCGCTGGCCGCGCCGCACTCCATCGCCGTCTCGTGGGTGGGGCTCTCGTTCGCCGTCCTCGGCTGGCTCGGGCGCACGCTCGCGACGCGCCGCCCGGGATTGAGGCGCACGCCGCTCGACCTGCCGCTCTGGCTCTTCTTCGCATGGACCGCGCTCTCCTGCTTCCTCTCCGAGGAGCCGCGCGTGAGCGTGCCGAAGCTGATTAACGTCAGCACGCTCCTCATGTTCTACCTCACGCAGGCGCTCGTCACGCGCAGAGCGGCGGTGCTGCTCGCGGCGCTCATGATTCTCTCCGGCTCGGCGGGTGCGCTGTGGGGCGCGGGTGAGCTGGCCGTCGGGCGCGGGGTCGTCGTGCGGCGTCTGAGCGTGGACAGCCCGCTGCGCCGCTCGACCCCTCTGCGCGAGGGCGACGCCGTGTGGCGTGTCAACGGGAGGCGCGTCTCCACGGTCGAAGAGATTGACGAGGCCGTCCGGCAGACGCCCGCGGGCGAGCGCCTGCGGCTGAGCGTCGTCTCGCGCGGCGAGCACGTCGAGTGGCCGGGCGCGGTCGTGAATGAAGAGACGCGCACTTCGCCCTCGCCCTCCGGCATCACAGAGGGCGGTGGGCGCACGCACAGCTTTCGCGCCTCGGGCTGGACGCGACACTACGAGACCTTCGCGGAGGTCTTGCAGATCGTCGCGCAGCTCGCCCTCGGCTTCGCGCTCGCCGGATGGCTGCGTGAGAGAGGGAGAGGTGTCGGAGAGGTTTCGGGCGAAGGGCGACGCGCACGCCTGCTGGTCCGGCTCGCCGCCGCGGCCTTCGTAGCGCTTGCCGCTGGTATCGCGCTGACGGCGATGAGGACGACGCTGGTCGCCTTCGCGTGCGGCGCGTGCGTGTTGGCGTGGCGCGCGGCGGCCGGCGGGCGCCAGCGCGCGTTGGTGGCGGCGGCGGTCGCGTTGGTGCTCATGCTCGGCGCGGCGACCGTCTGGCGCACGCGCGCCGCGGGCGCGCTGCGGCTGAACGACGCGAGTTCGTCGCTGCGTCTACAGGTCGCGCGCGCGGCCGTCGAGCGCATCCCCGCGCACCCGCTCTTCGGCCACGGCATGGACGCCGTGCACGCGCACTGGGCCGAGTGGGGTTTTCCGGGCCGCGACATGCTCCACGCGCACTCGACGCCCGTGCAGCTCGCCTTCGACCGCGGACTGCCCGCGCTCCTTTTCTGGCTCTGGCTGATGTTCGTCTTCTGGCGCATGGCCGCGCGCGCCGAGCGCCTGTGGCGCGACACCCCGGACGCGGGCGCGCACGGGCTCGCCCTCGGCATCACGGGCGCGCTCGCGGGCTTCCTCGCCAGCTCCCTCGTCAACTACAACTTCGGCGACGCGGAGGTCGCCCTCCTCGTCTGGTGGATGATGGGAGCCATAGTAGTGATGAGTGATGAGTGATGAGTTAAGACAAGTAGCGTCTGTACTTTCTTATCACTCATCACTACCTCAGGTGTGGACTGCTTCGGCGGGCTCGTGAGTTTCGGCGAGGCCCACTTCGTACTTGCCTTCGTGGCGGGCGAAGAAGTTTTTGATGAAGGCGACCGAGTCCGCGGGGCTTAAGCCGTGGAGCGCCTCCATGTCGCGGTTGCTGGGGAAGCGCTCGCGGCGGTCGGGGCGTTCGAGGTAGCCGCGGCGGTAGGCGGTCGCGGCGTCGAGCACGTCGAGGCCGCCGGCCAGCTCGCGCGGCGCGATGAAGGCGTTGTTGTATTCGAGCGCGAGCAGGGCGTAATCGTGGCGCCCGCACAGCTCTTCGAGGCTCGCGACGCTGTAGCCGAAGAAGTGGTGTTGCAGGCGGAAGTCGGGGTCGAAGCCCACGCGGAAGCGGACGGGCGGCGGTATCTTCTCGTTGATCTCGGCGACGACGACGCGCGGCCGAAAGCTCTGGAGGGCCGCGTCGAGCACCCAGTAGTCGTAGCTGTCGATGTCGAGGCTGAGCACGCCGAAGTCCGACGGGACGGCTGCGGCGCGCAACAGGGGGACGACGTTCGCGGGGGTGACGAGCGCGTGGCGCGCCTCGACGCCTTCGAGGTTTTTGTAAGCGCGGGCGAGGCGGCGCGCGCGCTTCTCGTCGCCCTCGAAGCCGACGCCGCGCCAGCCCTGTAGGAAGAGCGCGTAGGTGTTCGAGCCGCGGATGCCGTCGCCCGCGCCCACGTCCACGGCGACGCGCGCAGACTCTTCGGGAACGAGCCGCGCGACCAGCTCCGCCAGCATCCGCTCCTCGTCGAAGTTCGAGAAGCCGCTCCGCCGCAAGCGCTGGCGCGCGCGCTCCAAATGGAGCCCGAGCCGGTTGAGGTAGCGCTGAGCTTTCTTCGCCATGTCTTAGGTTCGGCGGCGCGAGCCGGCCGGGGTCGTGTTCGAGGCGTGCGCGTCGGACGCCTTTATGCCAAAGCGGCGGGGGCAAGTCAAACCGGGGTGAATAGTGAATGGTGAATAGTAAATGGTTGATGCTCGTCGAGCGGTGCGCGGGTTGAAATTAAACCTCTTAAACCTGTGCTGTCAGCCCACAACCATTCACTATTTACTATTCACCATTCACTAGATCACGTCCGCGAAGTTCTTGCGGGTGCGTGCGAACCACCAGTAGCCGAGGAGGAAGAAGGCCGCGGCGAAGGCCGTCGTGTAGGCGAGCCCGGCCCAGTCGGGCGGCGCGCCTTCGAGCAGGGCGCGGCGGTAAGAGCGCACGAGCGGGGTGAAGGGGTTGAGTTCGAGCGCGGGGCGGAAGCGCTCGGGGACGACCTGCTCGGGATAGATGATGGGCGTCAGGTACATCAACGCCATCAGAAGGAGTCCGAGCACCTGCGCCGTGTCGCGCACGAAGACGCCGAGCGAGGCGACGAGCCACGCGCCGCCGAGCGTGAGCAGTAACTGCGGGACGAGCAGGACGGGCAGCCACAGCGCCGTGGCGTGAAGCTCGTGGCGTATGAGGACGGTCGCGACGAGGAGCGCGGCGGTGCCGAAAACTTGCGCGACGAGCGCCGCGAGCGCCTGCGCGACGGGCAGCGTCTCAAGCGGGAAGACGACGCGCTTGACGAGGTTGGCGTGCGCGACCACTATCGCGGCGGACTGCTGCAAAGTCTCGGAGAAGGCCGTCCACGGCAGCAGCCCGCAGAAGAGGTAGAGCGCGTACTCCCACGGCGTGCCCCCTTCCGTAAAGCGCGCGCCGAAGACGCCCGCGAAGAGGAAAGTGAAGACGGCGATCATCACGGCCGGGGTGAGGAGCGCCCACAAAAGCCCCAGCGCCGACCCGCGGTAGCGCGCCAGCGTCATCCGCCGCGCCAGCGGCCAGATGAGGTCGAAGCGCCGGGGCAGTTCCCACAGCGGCCTCCACACCGCCCGCCGCGCCGTCTGTGCCGAGATCATGGGGCGCATTGTAACAGGAATCCGTTCGGTAAAAACTTAGGGGGAGAGACGCACATGGAACCATCCTTTCGGCTCGCAGAACCTTCCGACGCCGACACACTCGTCGAGATGATGCGCGACTTCAACGCGCACGAGCGCATCGCCTTCGACGAGGGTGAGGTGCGCGAAGTGCTGGCCCAACTCTTCGCGAACGATGCGTACGGGCTCGCCTGCCTCATCCTGCTCGGCGGAGAGGTCGCGGGCTACGTCGTCATCACCTTCGGCTTCAGCATCGAGTTTCGCGGGCGCGACGCCCTCATCGACGAGCTGTTCCTGAAGGACGAGTTCCGCGGCCGCGGGCTGGGGAGCGCCGCCCTGCGCTTCGCCGAAGGCGTCTGCCGCGAGCGCGGCATCCGCGCGCTGCAACTCGAAGTTGACCGCGGGAACACCTCGGCGCAGTCCGTCTACAGCCGCGCCGGCTTCTCAGACCGCGGCAATCACCTGCTGAACAAGTGGCTCTAAGGGGGGCTTGGTTCATCGCTTCATTGAAAGCAGGACGCGCTCTTTCAATGAACCGATGAACCGGTCGATCAATCTTTCAATTCACACGTGTATGACGTGGGACTTGCGCCAGAGGTCGGCGGGGATGGTGCCGCGGGCGGCGGTGGTGACGAGGATGACGTAGCCGGCCTCGGCGGTCGGCGGCTCGACGCGCTGCCAGAAGTCGCGGCGGGCGAGCGAGTCGGGCTCGGCGCGGCGCGGCTCGACGAGCGCGAGGCGGCGCAGGCAGGCGTAGAGGTGCTCGCGCCCGACGCCGTAGCGCGACTCGCTCGCGCCGTCGCTCAGACGCACCTCGGCGCGCTCCTCGACGAAGTGCGTGACGAGCGAGGCGGCCTCGGTCACGGCGCGCTCGAAGCGCAGGAGCGCCTCCGGGTTATCCTCGACGAAGGTGTCAAGGACGACGTGGACGCGGCGCTCGTCCTCGGCCGTGAACTCGCGCACGATGAGCCGGCCCTGCCGCGCGGTCGCCTTCCAGTGGATGTGGCGCACGTCGTCCTGCGGCTGGTACTCGCGCAGGGAGTGCAGGTCGTGACCGGCCCCGCGCCGCTGCGCTTCGAGCTGGCCGGCGTCGATGGGCAGCAGGTGCAGCTCGTCGCCCAACCCCTCGGGCTTCGGGTAGACGACGATCTCCACGTCGCGCGCGCGCAGGCGCCGGCGCAGCCGGAAGAAGCCGAACGGGAAGCGGGTCGAGATTTCGAAGCCGGTGACGAGCACGCGGCCGCGCGCGGCGAAGGTCTGCTCGACGCGCTGCTCGACCTTGGCGCGGTGCGGCAGGTACATGAAGTATGCGAGGGCGCGCTTGCGCTCGCGCGCGCGGCGGAAGAGACCGCGCGGGCGCGCCCGCGGCTCGGCGCGCTCGCGCGCCTCGACCACGACGGAGAGCGAGGGCACCAGGCGCTTCGTGTTGTTGACGGTGACGATGACGGGCGCCGGGTCGCCCGCGAAGATGTGGTCGGGGAAGCGCGCCGTGACGACGAGGTCGCGCAAGCTGACGCGCCCCGCCGTGAGCGCGACGAAGAGCGTCGAGGAGAGGACGGAGAAGACGAGGAAGAGGAGGTTGTTGCCCGTGTTCCACGCGGCGAAGGCGACGACCGTGTAGATGCAGACGAAGATGACGCCGCCGCCCGTCACCTGGAACGAGAGGTCGAGCCGCGCCGCCTCCGCCCGCGCGTTGCGCGCCAGCGGCGGCACGACGAAGATGACGATGAGCAACGCGAACAGGATCGACGCGATGGCGCCCATGCGCGTCAACTCCCAGTCGCCGCTCCGCCGCGCCAGCACCGTCAGCGCCGCCGCGCCCACGCCGCTCAGCACGACCAGCGTCCCCAGAATCGTGTTACGCCAACGCTTTAACCGACTTATAAGTGACGAATCGAGGAATGCGGAATGCGGAACGATGAATTAAGAACCCTCTTCAATTCATCGTTCCGCATTCCGCATTCCTCGTTTCCTTAGAGGGGGACGCTGACGGTCTTCATGATCTCGCGCAGGACCTCTTCGGCCTCCTCGCTGCGGCGGTGGAGCGAGGAGGAGAAGCGCGAGTTGACGACGAGGCGGTGCGCGAAGACGGGGAGGACGAGCCGCTTCACGTCGTCGGGCAGGCAGTAGTCGCGCCCCTCCGTGAGCGCGTACGCCTGCGCGGCGCGGAAGAGCGCGAGCGTGCCGCGCGGGCTAACGCCGAGGTCTAAAGTCTCCGACTCGCGCGTCGCCGAGACGACGCGCATCAGGTAATCGACGAGCGCGTCGTCCACCGAGACGGTCTGGACGGCGCGCTGCAACTCGACGACCTCTTCGCCCGTCATCACCGGCCGCAAGGTTTCGAGCGGGTCGCCGTGCGCGCGGTCGCGTAAGATCTCCTTCTCCACGTCGGGCGCGGGGTAGCCGATCCGCAGGCGCAGCATGAAGCGGTCCACCTGCGACTCCGGCAGCGGGTACGTGCCGTGGTGCTCGACCGGGTTCTGCGTGGCGACGACCATGAAGGGCGCGCGCAGGCGGTAGGTCATGCCCTCGACCGTGACGTGCCCCTCGGCCATCGCTTCGAGGAGCGCCGACTGCGTCTTCGGCGTCGTGCGGTTGATCTCGTCGGCGAGAACGATGTTGGCGAAGATGGGGCCGTGCTTGAACTCGAAGGAGCCGCTGCGCTCGTCGTAGACCGAGAGGCCGATCACGTCCGAGGGCAGCAGGTCCGAGGTGAACTGTATGCGCTGGAAGGTGCAGTCGATGGCCTGCGCGAGCGCCTGCGCCAGCGTGGTCTTGCCCACGCCCGGCACGTCCTCGACGAGGAGGTGCCCGCCGGCGAGGAGCGTGACGGTCGCCAGGCGCACGGCCTCCGACTTGCCCTTGATGACGCGCTCGACGGCCGCACGCAGCCGCCCGACGCGCTCGGCCGCCTCCGACCGCGCCCACCCTGTCCGCCGTGTGGAGATTTCTCATGCCCGCAACCATTCTAAAGGCAAAAGAGGTTAGAGGCTAGAGGTTAGCGGTTAGTTGTCGCGGCCGACACGGCCGACGCATTTTCACCCGGGCCGCTCGAATCGCGGCCTCCACAAACCCCTCGCCTCTGGCCCCGGACCTCTCCTTTGACGCCCGTGTGACTTGGAGGGTTCCGTGTAGTAAAATTTTCGCGCCTCGGGAGGACGGGAGGCGCCGCGCCTTCGACGCTTTATGGAACTCGGCCGGCGCGCGCACGTGTACTACGGGGCAGCGAGGTTTTGAACTGATGAGAACAGACAACAAGAGCCAGCGGGGTTTTTCGCTCGTCGAGCTGATGATCGTCATCTCGATCATCGGCATCCTCGTCGCCATCGGCATCCCCGCCTGGCAGGCGAGCGTGCGCTCGACCAACGAGGCGGCGGCCATCACGCACCTCGGGCGCGTCTCCACCGCGCAGGTCACCTACTTCAACACCAAGAACCGCTCGGGCTACGGCACCTTCGAGCAGCTCTCGTCGGGCGGCTACCTGGGCAAACAGTTCACCGGCGACACGCCGCTCGTGGACGGCTACATCTACAAGATGACGCTCACGGCCAAGTCGGGCAACCAGCCCCCGGGCTTCGGCGTCAACGCCGACCCGCAGAAGCCGACGGGGCTGACCGCCACGGGCAGCCGCTTCTTCTACATCGGCTCCGACACCGGCACCGCCACCTCCAACTCCGAGAAGCCCGCCGGCCCCGACGACCCGCCCGCCGGCGGCGGCTGATCCCGCGACCCTTCAGCGCTCAAACGCGCGCGAGCGCCCAAGCCGACCCGCTTGACGCTCCCGCGCGCGCTTTGTTAGCATCTCGCATCCTTAAAAGTTACGCAGCGCCCGCTTAGCTCAGTGGTAGAGCGCTCGCTTCACACGCGAGAGGTTTCGTAGGTTCGAGTCCTACAGCGGGCATTTTTCCTTTCTCGCCGCCACGAGATGAGAGATACTCTCGTGGCAAAGCGCATCCCAAAACTTCACCTAACGCAACTTAACAGGTTCTGGCGGCAGGTTGATCGCTCAGGAGGAGCCAACGCATGCTGGCTCTGGACGGGTTTTATCCGCGAGAACGGCTACGGCGTCATCGGCATTAAGTATAAGGAATACAGAGTTCATCGCGTCAGTTATTACATCGAGTATGGGCGGATTGATAATGACAGGTTAGTGCTTCATCGCTGCGATGTCCGCGCCTGCGTAAACCCCGCGCATCTCTTCCTCGGCACCCCTAAAGACAACTCGCAAGACGCCGTTAGAAAGGGGCGTAACGCTAAACTTTTCGGCGAGCGGAACGGTAAGGCGAAACTCACGCGCCAGATGGTCAGAGCCATCAAGCGGTTGCTGCGGGATAAGGCCAACGGACGGTGCGACCTCCGCCAGTACGAGATAGCCCGCCGGTTCGGCGTCAGCGAGGCGACGGTCTCTTACCTAAAGAACGGCGGGCGGTGGGACTTCATCACCGTCCGCTAAGCCCATCGAGAAACCCGAGCGCCGCACCTCTTCATTTAATCGATCCCATCACTTGGCCCACAGCGCGGCGTAGGCGTCGGGGAGGCGGTCGCGCCAGGCGGTGTAGTTGTGGCCGACGGGCGCTTCGCGGTAGGTGACGGGGTAGCCGCGGGCGCGCAAGGTGATGTTGGCGCGGCGCGAGGTTTCGAGGATGGCGGGCTCGTAGCGGCCGGCGTCGAAGTAGAAGCGCAGGGGGTGGCGGCGGCGCGTCTGCTCGTCGAGGCCGGCGAGGGCGTCGAGGAGGCGGCCCCCGTCGATCTGGAAGGCGGTGGAGAGGCCGGCGACGCGCGCGAAAGTCTCTGGGTGGCGGAGCGCCGTCCAGACGGAGATGACGCCGCCGAGGCTCGCGCCCGAGAGCGCGCGTGCTTCGCGCGCTCGGCGCGTGCGGTAGCGCGCGTCCACGAGGGGGACGAGCGTGCGCGCCATCCAGTCGGCGAACGCGTCGTCGGCCCAGTACTCCTTCATGCGGTCGAGGGGGTCGATGAAGACGATGACGAAGGGCTCGACCTTGCCCTCCGCGATCATGCGGTCGGCCGTCTCGGCGGCGCGGCCGAGCGCGATTGCCTGCGTGCCGTCCTGCGCGTAGAGCACGGGGTAGCGTAAGCGTCCGCGTGCGTAGCCGGGCGGGAGGTAGACTTGAACCTTGCGCTTGTCGCCGCCGGGCATCCGGAGTTGTTCGAGGCGCCCGCGCAGCCCGTTGCTTCCGCCGGCGAAGGCCGTGGGGCGGTAGGCGGGGCCGTTGAAGCTGGAGTTGTGGCCGCCGATGCCGTTGTCGCTGCGGTTCGGGTTGAGCGGGTCGAGCAGCCACTCGCCGTCGGCGATGAGCTTGTATTCGAGGCGCGCGGCCGTGGGGAACTTGAGGCGGATGAACTTGAGATTGTTCGTGCCGGGAACGTCGCGCATGAAGAGCCCGGCGGGCGTCCAGCCGTTGAAGTCGCCGACGACCTCGACGCGTTTGGCGGCGCCGCGGTAGAGGAAGGTCACGTGGTCGCCGTCCACGAGCGGCGAGACTTGCGCGGCCTTCAAGCGTTCAGACGCGTCCGAAGGGTAGAGTTCGCGGCCGGCCTTCTCAAGCTCTTCGGGCGTGAGGCCGACGACCGAGACGCGTCGGAAGGAGGTGGCGCCGTTGGGCGAGACGACGGCGACGACGACCGAAGTCGCGCCGCGCTCGGCCTTCACGTCGAAGCCGAAGCGCCCTCCGGCGTCCGGCTTCAACTCGCGGCGCTCGCCGTTCGCGAGGAGGAAGGCGCGGCTGCCCTTGTCGCGCGCGCCGCCGCCCACGCGGAAGGTCTGGCCCGGCTCCATGCGCTCTAAAATCTCTTGAGCCGGGAAAGTTGAAATCGGCGTCGGCGTGCGGGGGCTGCGGCCGCTTCGAGTAGCGCGCGGCGACGAGGTCGGGCGTGTCGAGGTTGCGCCCCTCCTGGAGGTTCGTGGCGAGGCGTATGAACTGCGCCATCGACCACGCGAGCGGCGTGGCCGAGCCCGTGCCCTCGCCGAACTTGAACCAGGGGCGCGGGCTCTCGGGCCTGTCCCAGACCTGCTCGGGAATCATCAGTCCCGAGTTGGCGAAGCCCGACATCGTGTCGAGCCGGCGGAGCGCGTCCGCGCGGCGGCCTGAGGCCAGCTCGTACTGCCCGCGCTCGCCCGAGAGCAGCGCCCAGAGCCGCCCCTTGCCCGTGTACTTCCCGTCCCAGTTCCAGTTGCGCCCGTCGTCCATCTCGCCGTAGCCGTCGTGGTTGTAGCGGTAGAAGCCCGCGCCGTGCGGCGTCTCGACCTTGATGACTTTGTCGATGACGTTGAGGCTCTTGGCGATGAGCGGGTCTTGCGGCGCGCGGATGCCGAGGCGGACGAGTTCGAGGAAGCCCGCGTCCACGATCTCGCGCTCGTCGAAGGTGCCGCCGCCGTTGCCCACGTCGAAGGGCGCGCCGTCGTCCGGGTCTTCGTTGAAGGAGAGGCGGAGGTAGTAGTTTCTATCGCCGTGCGGGCCGGTGGTCGTCACCGTCCAGCGCTCGACGTTGCGCGCGAAGTCGTCGGCGGCGGCGAGATAGATCGGAGGCCGAAGCCTCATCATCGTTGCGGCGCGCGATGTCGGCGGCGCAGACGAGGCCGGCGATCTCGGCGGCGATGGTCGAGGGCGAGTAGCCCGACTTCTCCTCCCAGCGCTCCTGCGGCGTGGAGGGGCCGCGCGTGACGATGAAGTCGGCGGCCGGGCGGACGTGCCTGACGAAAGTCTCTTTGTCGATACGGCCGAGCTGGTAGGCGAGGACGAGCGGGTAGGCGACCTCGTCGAGTTGGAGCGAGCCCCAGAAGGGGCGGCCGTCGAGCCACGAGTTCTGCGGGAAGCTGCCGTCGGGCTTCTGCTGGACGCGGAAGAGGTAGTCGAGCGCGCTCTCGGCCGAAGCCTTGTCGCCCAGCGCCATGAAGGCGGTGGCGACCTGATAGAGGTCGCGCGACCAGACGAGGTGGTAGCCGCCGACCTCGGCCTCGTTGGCGGTGGCGCCGCCGCCCCACGGCACGGAGAGCGAGGCGATCATCGCGCCGCTGTAGGTCTTGTCCTCGTGCGCCTTCAGGACCATCGCGGCCATGTCGTACTGCGCCTGATACTTCGGCTCGACGCGGCGGAGCGTCTTCAAATAGTCGTGCCAGCCCTGCTCGTACTCCCCGCGCGCCTTCGCAAAGCCCTTCGCGAGCGAGGCGCGCGCGTTGCGCAGGGCCTCGGCCGCGTCCTTGCCGAAGCCGAGCGCGAGCGTGGTGCGCTTGCCGACGACCTCGGCGACCTGCACGACGTTGCCGTCGGCCGCGCGCGCGTAACGCTTGCCGAGCAGACCTTGTCTGCCCAGCTCTTCGAGCCCGTCGCTCGTCCCGGCGAAGCCGTTGGAAGTTTCGTAGAAGCCGCTGCTTGAGACTAAGCGCCGAAGCCTTGTCGCCGTCCGAGGCGAGGAGCGCGCCGTCCTCCGTCCACGCCGTGTCGTGCATCCCGCTGTTGTTGATGGAGGGGTCGTAGTAGACGTAGAGATTTTGCACCGCGCGGCAGCGGCCCTGGAACTCCACGTCGATGAGGACGACGGGGCGCTCGGGGTCGGTCGTGTACGTCTTCTTGAGCGTGTAGGTGCTCGTCTCGCTCGTCTGGCGGAAGGAGAGCGATTGCGGGTCTGTGATTTCGAGTCCGCGCGGGGCCTCCTCGTCGCCCGACCGCGAGCCCTCGCCGCAGCCCGTGACGACGAAGCGGAGCGTCTGCGTGTTCGCCACGTCCACCGTCGGGTAGTAGACCTCGTCCATCACGCCGCCGCGCAGCGTGAACCAGACCTTCGACTCCCGCGTGTTCGACGTGCCGACGGCCTCCTTGCCCGCGCTCGGCCACTGCGCGTCACGCCCGGGCCGGCCGGGCGCGAGTCCGTCCTGGGCCTGCGCGCGCGGCGCGGCGGGGCGGACCGAGAGCGTGAGTGAGAGCAGGATTAAGTAGAGCGCGAATCTTTTGCCCATTAGCTCTTAGCTCTTCCGGCGGCCGAGCATGTCGAAGCCGACCGCGGCGACGAGCACCGCGCCCTTGACGATGTACTGCGTGTAGTTCTCGACGTTGAGGAGCGACATGCCGTTGTCCAAACTCGCCATGATGAGCGCCCCGACGACCGCGCCCGAGACCGTCCCGCGCCCGCCCATCAAGGAAGTCCCGCCGATGACGCACGCCGCGATGGCGTCCAGCTCCATCAGCGTGCCCGCGTCCGGCGACGCGCTCCCCACGCGCCCCGTGTGCAGCAGCGAGGCCACGCCGACCAGCAGCCCGAGCACGCAGTAGGCCGCGAGGATGTAACGGCGGATGTTGATGCCCGAGAGACGCGCCGCGTCGGGGTTGCCGCCGATGGCGTAGAGGTAGCGGCCGAAGGTCGTGTTCTGCGTCAGGAAGCCGCCGAGCACCGCGACGACGAGCAGCACCAGCACGGGCACCGGCATCCCCCCGCCGTAGTTCATCCAGTAGATGAAGAGCACGATGAGCGCCGCCGGCACGACGATGCGCAGCACGGTCGCGCCCACCCCGGACGCGCTCAGCCCGTGCCGCCTGCGTGCGCGGACGCGGCTCAGGGTCATGAAGATGACGGCCGCGATGGCGACGACGGCCAGCGTCGCCCCGACCGACTGCGGGAGCTTCCCGACGCCGAGCCAGCGGAAGAAGGGCAGGCTCACGGGTATCGTCGCGCCCTTAGCTCAACCCCAGCACCACGCCGCGCCACGCGAGCAGTCCGCCGAGCGTGACGATGAAGGCCGGGATGTTCGCGTAAGAGATGAGACTGCCCTGCACCGCGCCGACGACGGACGCCGACCACCAGCGCCAGCCCGAGCGCGGCCGCCAGTCCGTAGTCCTGCGACATCGCCGCCACGCCGCCCGCGAGCCCCGACCACCGAGCCGACCGAGAGGTCGATCTGCCCCGCGACGATCACCAGCAGCATCCCGACCGCCAGCACGCCCGTCACGGCCATCTGCTGCAAGAGGTTCGAGAAGTTGTTCGGGTGCAGGAAGATTCCGTACGGGTAGAGCGGGCTGACGGTCTTCCACTGGAAGAAGAGCCAGATGGCGAGCAGCGCGATAATCATCGTGTAGGCGCGCAGAGAGTCGGTCGGCAGGCGGAAGCGGCCGCCCGCGGGCGACTCCACGCCCTCCGGCACCGCGCCCGGCGGCGCCACGTCGGCGGTCGTCAGCGGCCGGTTCGTCGCCGGCTGATTAGCAGGCTGATTACTCATGCTGAATCCCGTCTTGAGCGACTTAAATCGCGTCCCGAGCGACTAACATCGCGATTCAAGCGACTTGAATCCTGTCCCAAGTGACTTGAGTCCTGAGCTTACTCACTAAAAACCCGTTCCCACTCACTTAGTCTCAGTCCTTACTTAAGCGGCGCGTTGCGTGTGGCCGGTGGCGCAGGCCATGACGGCCTCGGGCGTGGCCTCTTCGCGTTTGAACTCGCCGGTGACGCGCCCCTCGTGGAGGACGAGCACGCGGTCGGAGAGGCCGAGCACCTCGGGCAGCTCCGACGAGACGAGCACGATGGCGAGCCCCTCGCTGGCGAGCCGGTTGATCTGCGCGTAAATCTCCTGCTTGGCGCCCACGTCGATGCCGCGCGTCGGCTCGTCGAGGAAGAGCACGCGCGGGTTCGTCAGGAGCCACTTGGCGAGCACGACCTTCTGCTGGTTGCCGCCCGAGAGCGTGCCGACGACCGTGAAGACCGAGTTGGCCTTGACGCGCAGCTCCTTCTTCGCGCGCTCGCCCGCGGCGGCCTCGGCGTCCACGTCCGTGACGAAGCGGCCCGAGAGCTTCTTCAGCCCCGCGAGCGTCATGTTGTTGAGGATGGTCTGGTCGAGCACGAGCCCGAAGCGCTTGCGGTCTTCGGTCACGAAGCCGACGCCCTGCTTGATGGCGTCCGACGGGCGGCTGACCTTGACCCGCTTCCCATCGACGTAGACCTCGCCCGCGACGCGCCCCGGCCACGCGCCGAAGATGCCCATCAGAAGCTCGCTCCGCCCCGCGCCCATCAGCCCCGCGATGCCGAGCACCTCGCCCCGCCGGACCTTGAAGCCCACGTCTTTGACCAAGAGCTTGCCGGTGACGTTCGGGTCTTCGACCGTCACGCCCCGCGCCTCGAAGACGACCTCGCCCCTCTCGTGATCGGCCTCGGGGAAGATGTCGCTCGACGTCGCGGCCGACCATCAGCGAGATGACGCGCGCCTCGTTCAGCTCCGCCGCCGGCTGCGTCCCGACGGTGCGGCCGTCGCGCAGGACGGTGATGCGCTCGCGAGACGCGGAAGACCTCGTCGAGCTTGTGCGAGATGTAGATCATCCCGACGCCGCGCGCGCGCAGGCCGTCGATGATGCGGAAGAGCGTCTCGACCTCGGCGTCGGCGAGCGCGGCCGTCGGCTCGTCGAGGACGAGGATGCGGGCCTCCTGCGAGAGCGCCTTGGCGATCTCGACCAACTGCTGCTGGCCGATGCCGAGGTGTCCGACGGGCGTGCGCGGGTCGAGCGGAAGGTTCAGCTCGTCGAGGAGCTTCTGCGCGCGGCTGTACAGCTCCTCCCACTTGATGACGCCGAAGCGGCGCGGCTCGCGGCCGAGGAAGATGTTCTCGCCGATGGTCAGTTCCTTGATGAGCGACAGCTCCTGGAAGATGACGGCGACGCCCGCGTTCTCCGAGTCGCGGACGCTGTGGAACTGGCGCACCTGCCCGTCGATGACCACCTCGCCGCCGTAGGTGCCGAAGGGGTAGACGCCCGCCGAGCACCTTCATCAAAGTGGACTTCCCCGCCCCGTTCTCGCCGACGAGCGCGTGCAGCTCGCCCCTGTGCAGGTCGAACGACACGCCGTCGAGCGCGCGCACGCCGGGGAAGCTCTTCGTGATCTCCCGCATCTCAAGCAGCGGGGTGTTCGTGTTGGACTGACATGTTTAGAAGTCTCAAATCATCAACGCAGCCTCAGCGCGAGGCCGAGGCCGCCGAGCAGCAGGGCCGCGACGGCGAGCAGCGAGCCTTTGGGCGTGTGCGATTATGCCCGCCGTCGCCTTCGGACACGGGTGACTCGGCACGTCCTTGTACACGTCTTCGCACTTGTGGTAGCCGTCCTTGATGATGGTGGCGTCGAGGTTCTCCTTGTCCACGGCCTGCGGCTCCTGAAGGATGGAGGGCACGTCGATCTTGCCGTTGTTGATCTTGTCGGGCGCGTTCAGGGCCTCGCCGCGCGCGAGCTTGACGGCCGAGTCCACGGCGCTGTCGGCGAGCGGCTTGATGGGCTTGTAGATGGTCATCGTCTGCGTGCCCTTGGCGATGCGCTGGACGGCGTCGAGCTGCGCGTCCTGCCCCGTGACGAGCACCTTGCCCGTCAACCCCGCCACGTCGAGCGCAGAGATGGCGCCGCCCGCCGTCCCGTCGTTCGACGCGACGATGGCCTGGATGTCGTTCTTCGTCTTCGTCAGCGCGTCCTCCGTCAGGCGCTGCGCCTCCTCGGCCTTCCACTCCTTGGCGAACTGGTCGGAGATGATCTTCACGTCGCCGCGCGTCGACGGCCGGCTTGAGGATGTTCATCTGGCCGTCGCGCAGGAGCTTCGCGTTGTTGTCGGTGGGCGCGCCGCCGATGAGGACGTAGTTGCCCTTCGGCACGTGCTTCAGGGCGTAATCGCCCTGCATCTCGCCCATCTTGATCGACCTGGTGCGAGACGTAGAGGTCGGGCTCGGAGTTCTTGATCAGGCGGTCGTAGGAGATGACGGGCGACGCCCTTGGCGTGCGCGCTCTCGACGATGGAGGCGGCGATCTCGCCGTTGTGCGGCGCGACGATGAGCACGTCCACGCCCTTCGTGAGCATGGTGTCGCACTGGTTGATCTGGACGGCGTCGTCGCCGTTGGCGACCTGCACGTCGAGCTGCGCGCCGACCTCCTTGGCCCTCGCCTCGACCAGCGCCTTGTCGCGCTGCCAGCGCTCCTCCTTGAGCGTGTCCATCGAGAAGCCGATGTAGATGGGCTCGCCCGGCTTCTTCGTCTTGCGCTGGTAGCCGCCCGTCGTGGAGGCCGTGCCCGCCGCGCCGCCGCCCGTGTCGTTCTGCGTCGTCGTGGCTGTTCACGCACGCGCCGGCCACGAGCGCCGCGCACAGGGTCAACGCCAAAGCCCACATTCTCGCCTGTCGCATATTCTTCTGCTCCTTTGTCTCTTCCGCGCGCGCAGGCGCGGCCGCGCCGGAAGACCCCGGCGTCACTTTGGATTGCCTTGAATCAGCGGAATTAACTGCTTGGAACGCGCCTAAGATTACCAGAGGCGCGGCGAAATTTGTATTGTATTTTTCCCCACCGAGTGCTATCACTTGCTTAGTCAGCCGACATGACAAAAGCCTTTGACTCTGCCGGGGCCTTCCCCCGCCCGGCTGCCGCCATCCCTTCCCCCGTGCCCCGCGGGGAGCGCTCTCGGAAACGTTTATACCGGACGCCGCGCATTCATCCGCGCGGCCGTGACCTACATGAGACACCAGAGGAGGTCTTCGATGACTTCGACAACAAGGCGGAAATTTTCGGCCCTGCTCCGCGCGGCGCTGTGCGCGCTCTTCCTCCTGACCCTGAACGCGACCGCGCGCGCGCAGTTCCGCGCCGCCGTCCAGGGCACCGTGACCGACCCGTCGGGCGCGGTCGTCCCCGACGCCACGCTCACGCTCAAGAACAACGAGACGGGCGCGCGTGCAGACGGCCACGTCCGGCGACGAAGGCTTCTACCGCTTCTCGGAGCTTGCCGCCCGGCACCTACACGCTCACGGTCGAGAAGGCCGGCTTCAAGAAGACGACGCTTCGAGAGCGTCGTCATCAACGCCGAGCAGGTGCAGGGCCTCGACGTGGTGCTCACGGCCGGCGAGGTCGCCGAGACCGTGACGGTGACGAGCGAGGGCCAGCGCCCGCGCTCGACACCGAGAACGCGAACGTCAACAAGGCCATCACGACGCAGGAGATCAAGCAGCTCCCGCAGTTCGGGCGCGACCCTTACGAGCTGCTGCGCCTGACGCCGGGCATCTTCGGCGACGCAGGCGCGCGGCGGCGGCGGGCGGCGCGGTCGAGCCTGCCGAACTCGACGGGGCCGGGCGGCTCGAACACGCGCCATCTTCCAGACCGAGAACCAGCCGCAGATTTCCGCCAACGGCCAGAGGATTTCGGCCAACAACTTCCAGATCGACGGCGACGAGCGTCAACAGCCTGACGCACGGCGGCGCGGCCGTCGTCACGCCCAACCAGGAGTCGGTCAAGGAGGTGCGCGTCATCGCCTCGACTTACTCGGCCGAGTACGGGCGCAACTCCGGCGCGCAGGTCAAGGTCGTCTCGCAGAACGGCACGCAACAACTTCCACGGCAGCCTCTTCCTCAAGAACAACGCCCCGGCGCTGAACGCCTTCAACAAGTACGGCCGGCTTCGAACAACGCGCCGGCCCAGAGCGCGTCAACCAGCGCCTACAACCAGTTCGGCGGCTCCATCGGCGGCCCGCTCCCCTACCCGAACTTCGGCGAGGGCCCCGACCCGGCTTCCGCAGCGGGCGCGACAAGGCGTTCTTCTTCTTCTCCTACGAGGGCCTGCGCAGCACCGACTCGGGCACCGTCAACGCGCTTACGTCGAGACGGCCCAGTTCCGTCAGCTCGTCGCGCAGGCGAGGCCGAACGGCATCGCCGCCCGCATACTCAGCTCGGCCGGCATCGCGCCGCGCATCGCCTCGGTGCTGCCGCAGAACTGCGCCGACTTCGGGCAACGACGCGGCGCGTTGCCGCAGTCGTCGCGGGCGGCCTCGACATCGGCTCGCCGGCCGGCGCGCAGGGACAATACCTCACCTTCGGCATCGATGGGCGGCGGCTTCGACGGCATCCCCGACATGCAGCGCGTGCAGCTCTCCGTCGCCGACGCTGCGCCGCGGCCAACCAGTACAACCCGCGCCTCGACTTCAACGCCGACGCACGCGCGACCAGCTCGACCTTCAGCTCCTACTCTGACGCGCAGCGAGGCACCGAGCCCCGACGCCGGCCGGCGGCGCAGCCGCCCGAGCGGCGACATCCGGCACGACGCCGGCAACACCTCTTCGGGATGGTCACCTACATCCGCACGCTCTCGAACTCGATGGTCAACGAGGCGCGCTTCAACGCCACGCGCTTCGCCTACAACGAGATCGAGTCGGCGCAGCGAGACCAACTTCGGCATCCCGCGCATCGAGATCGAGAACGCTCCCCTTCGACCGCATCCGCTTCGGCGCGCCGCAGGCCGAGACGACGCCCGGCATCTTCGCCGAGAACACAGTTCGAGTTCCGCGACACGCTCACGCTGGGTGCGCGGCAACCAGGCGTGGAAGTTCGGCGGCGAGTTCCGCATGGAGCAGAACAACAACAACCTCAACGGCGCGGCTCGCGCCCGCTCTACACCTTCGCCGGGCTCTTCAACTTCGCCAACGACACGCCGCTCTTCTACCAGATCAACGCCGACCCGCGGACGGGCGGGCCGCGCCGTCGCGCAGCGCTACTTCCGCACCAACTACTACGCGGCCTTCGTCCAGAACGACTGGAAGGTGCGCCCGAACCTGACGCTCAACCTCGGCCTGCGCTGGGAGTATCTTCTCGCCGCTCACGGAGAAGCGCGGGCAGTTGAGCAACGTCGTCTTCGGTCCGAGTCAGGACCTGCGCACGGCGCGACGTCTCCGTCACGGACACTCTGGCCGAGCCCGACCGGAACAACTTCGCGCCGCGCCTCGGCTTCGCCTGGAGCCCGAACTTCGGCGACTCCTTCGGCGGGACTGCTCAACGAGAACCGCGCGGTCCTGCGCGGCGGCTTCGGCATCGCTTACAACCGCACGCCGAACGTGCTCTTCGCGAACACGCGCGGCAACCCGCCCTTCTTCGCGCGCTACCAGATCTGCTGCGGCACTTCGGCCAGCGAGTTCAGCACGCCCTTCGCGGGCGGGCAGATTCTCTACGCGCTCGGCGCGAACAACTCGCCCTTCAGCTACCCGGCGAACCCGGCGCTCGCCGTGCCGCTCGACCCGGCGACGGGCTCGCCGCCAGGGCGCGCTCGGTCGAGATCTACGGCGCGCAGGCCGAGACGCCGAACGCCTACGTCTACACCTACTCGCTCGACGGGCAGTACGACCTCCGGGCAAACCTCGATGGCGCGAGCTGGGCTATCAGGGCAGCGCCGGCCACAAGCTCATCCGGCTCGTCAACCAGAACTTCCTCTACCCGACGACGGTCAGCCCGAGCTTCTTCGCCGTCTTCATCCCGCAGCCGGACGTGAACTCCAACTACAACGCGCATGAACGCGCGGCTCGAACGGCGGTTCTCGCAACGGGCATCAGTTCCACGCCTACTACCGCTTCGCCAAGAGCATCGACATCGCTCTCGAACGAGGGGCCGGGCGCGGAGACCAACCAGACCTTCCCGCAAGACCTGCGCACCGAGCGCGGCCCTTCGGACTACGACGTGCGGCACTCACTTCATCGTCTCGGGGCTGTGGGACTTGCCGCTCTTCCGCAACCGGAAGGACGCCGCTGGGCAAGGCGCTCGGCGGCTGGCAGTTGAGCGGGATCACTGACCGTGCACACGGGCTTCCCGTGGACGCCGAAGACGGGTCAGTGCGCGAGCACGCCCGGCCCGGTCATCTGCCCCGCGCGGCCCGCGCGCTACTTCGGCGGCGCGCTCGACGACACGGCCAACGAGGCCTTCCTCAGCCGGGCGGGCAACTTCCCCGGCATCACGACGAGCGGCGCGCCCTACTTCGACGCTGACGAACTCGGGCGGCGTGAACCGCCCGGGCATCGGCCGCAACTCGTTCCGCGGGCCGCGCTACTTCAGCGTCGACTTCGCCTTCGGCAAGCGCACGGGGCTGCCCGAGCTTCATGGGCGAGGGCGCGTTCCTTGAGATACGCGCCAACTTCTTCAACGCCTTCAACATCCTGAACCTGAACCCGTTCCGCTTCTTCGCGCCGCTCATCGAAGACGCGAACTTCGGCCGCGCCGACCGCGGGCTGGCCGGCCGCGTCATCGAGTTTCAAGGTCGCCTCTCGTTCTGAATTGAGGGCTTGAGGCTTGTAGTCGAAGGCATTAACCACGGAGATACGGAGACGCGGCTTGTTGAGTTAACTCAACAAGCCGCGTCTCCGCGTCTCCGGGGGTTAATTCTTCTTAACTCAAAATCTGTTGACTCCCGCCCCGGTTCGGCGTATATAGCTTCCCGCTCCAGCCCTTTTCAACAGGCGCAGCCGCAGTCAGGCTGCCGCACCCGTGCCAACACTTCGACGGCCCGCTTCCACTCGGCCGGTACCGGACTCTCCATTTCAACCCCTGACCCGAAAGGAGTCTTCAGACATGAAGCAATTCAAGAAACGGCTCGCCGCCCTGCCGGCCGTCGTCGCCCTGACCGCGGTCGTCGCGGTGGCGGGCGGGATGGTGGTCGCCAACATCCCCGCGCCCGACGGCACCATTACCGGCTGCTACCACAAGAACAACGGGCAGCTCCGCGTGGTCGAGTCGGCCTCGCAGTGCAACCCCTCGGAGTTGGCGCTCACGTGGCAGCAGCAAGGCCCGCAGGGGCCGCAAGGACCCGTCGGCCCGCAAGGCCCCGTCGGCCCACAAGGCCCGCAGGGCGCGACGGGGCCGCAGGGATTGACCGGGCCGGCAGGTCCCGCGGGGCCGCAAGGGCCTGCGGGCGCGGCCGCGGGCGGGCCGCCCTTCGTCTGGGTCTGCACGCCCGCGAATTTTCCGGGCGTGGGCAGCAACACGAGGGCCGACGTTTACGTCTTCAACGGGGGTGCGGCGGCGGCCAACGTGACCGTGGAAATTCTGGATAAGTTTGGGGCGAACCTCGCCGGGCAGAACATCCCCGGCGCCGTCAACCCGCCCACGACCTACCCGGGCGGGGCGTTCAACGTCGCCTCCGCCAACACGCTCGACGTTGAGTTTCAGACCCCTGTGACCGCCCCGCCGCAGAGCGGCTTCGACGGCGTCACACGCGTCTCGTTCTCCGTCAGGGTCACCTCCGACCAGCCCGTCGTCGTCGGCTCCAACTTCCAGTGGAACGGTCCCTCGCAGGTCCCGTGCAGCCTGCTTCCCAAATGATTTCGAGCCGACCCCGGCAGTCGCGAGCGGAAGTGAAAGGCCCGGGTTAACCCGGGCCTTTCACTTCCGCTCGCGACTGCGTCAGTTCTCCGGCGGAGGCAGAGCGTCCTCGACCCGCTCCTCCCCGGCGCCCGGCGCGCCGCACTTTACGCTCCGCGTCCGAGCTTATTGAAGAGCGCCAACTCGCGCTCGGCCTGCTCCTTGCGACCCAGCCGCGAGAGGGCGAGGAACATCTGGTAGCGCACGGCGGGGTCTGCCTCGCGTATGCGCGCCGCGGCCGCGAGCAACACCAGCGCCTCCTCGTAACGGCGCGCCGCGGACGAGCAGGCGCCCGAGGTCGTAGTTGGCGTAGAAGTGGCGCGCGTCCTTCTCGACCGCCCGGCGCAGACTCGGCTTCGGCCTCCGCGTCGCGCCCGCGCTCGCTGACGACGAAGCCGAGTTGCGCGAGCGCGTCCGCGCTTTCGGGCTTCAGTTGCAGAGACCGGCGCAGCGCCGTCTCCGCCGCCTCGAAGTCGCCGCGCCCGCGCGCGGCGATGCCCACGAAGTAGTGCGCCTCGGCCGAATCTGGGAAGCGCGCGGCCGCCTCATTAAAAACTTCCAGCGCGCGGTCGAAGCGCGAGAGCAGCATCAGCACGCCGCCCAGACGCACGCGGTAGACGAGGCGCCCCGGGTCTTGCGCCACCGCGCGTTCGTAGAACTCGGCCGCGCCCTCGTAGCGACGCTGCCGGCGCAACTCCTCCGCCAGCGCGAAGTGAACCTCCGGGAAGTTCTCGCGCAGCGCCAGCGCCCTCTGCCAGAACTCTGCCGCCTCCTCGGCGCGCCCACGCGCGGCGCTGATGAGGCCGAGACGGTAGAAAGCCTCCGGCGCGTTCTGCGCGAGCGCCGCGGGCGTCGAGAGGAGCGCCGCGGCCTCCTCGTAACGCTTCAACTCGAAGAGCGCGAGGCCGAGGTTCAAGGTCGCCTGCGGGTGGCCGGGCGCGACGCGCAGCACTGACTCGAACTCTGCGGCGGCCTCCGCGGAGCGCCCCGCGCGCGCCAGCAGCACGCCCAGGTTCGCGCGCGGCGCGACCGCCCCGGGCTTCAGCTTCAGCGCGGCACGGTACTCGGCCTCGGCCTCGCGCGCGCGCCCACGCTGGTCGAGTATGACGCCGAGCAGCGCGTGCGCGTCCGCGTTCGACGGCTCGGCCGCGAGCGCGCGCCGCACGAGCGGCTCCGCCTCATCGACCTGTCCCCCTCGCAAAAGCTCCAACGCCCGCAACAGCAGCGCCGACGCATCCTCCAAGCCCCGCGCCGCCCCGCGCCGCCGCGTCTGTCCGGACGATTCCTTCTGAACCGGGACGCGCAGCGGCACCCGACGCGCACAGAAGGAGCGCGACGCACAGACAGAATCTCAAATTTGAAATTTCACATCTCAAATCCGAATCCTTCTCCGACTCTCAAGCGCGGAAGTTATATTATAGTCGCGTCTGCGACGACGAACGCTATGCTTCTCTCGATGCGACACGCGCTCAGTCATCCTTCTGCTCGCCGCGCTCTGCGCGCAGGCGGCGCCGCGTGTGCAGACGCGCGGCGCCGGGAAGGCACGCGGCGGCTACGCGCTGACGCGCGCGGACGCGGAGTTGCTCGAAGACCTTTCGCACAGGGCCTTCCTCTACTTCCTCGAACACGCGGACGCGGGCACGGGGCTCGTCCTCGACCGCGCGCGCACGTCGGGCGAGGCGCACGCGCCCGGCCACCCTTCGCACAACATCGCTTCGAGCGCCGCCACGGGCTTCGGGCTCACGGCGCTCTGCGCCGGCGCCGAGCGCGGATGGGTCACGCGCGCCGAGGCCGTGGGCCGCGTGCTGACGACGCTCCGCTTCTTCGCCGAGCGGGCGCCGCAGGAGCGCGGCTGGTTCCTCCACTGGATGGACGCGGCGACGGGCGAGCGCCGCTGGCAGAGCGAGTTCTCCTCCATCGACACGGCGCTGCTGCTCGCGGGCGTGCTCACCGCGCGCCAGTGCTTCCGCGAAGACCCGGAGGTCGTACGGCTCTCGACCCTCATCTACGAGCGCGTCGATTTCCGCTGGATGCTCGCGGGCCACCCCACGCTCCTCTCGCACGGCTGGCGCCCCGAGACGGGCTTCATCAAGACGCGCTGGGACACGTACAGCGAGCACCTCATCCTCCAACTGCTCGCCATCGGCTCGCCCACGCGCCCCGTCACGCCCCGCGCGTGGCGCGCATGGTCGCGCAAGCGCATCACCTACGCGGGCTACACTTTCATGAACGACGGCCCGCTCTTCATCCACCAGTACACGCAAGGTTGGGCCGACCTGCGCGGGCGGCGCGAAGACAGTTATCCGTTCACCGACTACTTCGAGAACTCGGCCGCGGCCACGCGCGCGCACCGGCAGTTCTGCATCGACCTGGGCCGGGAGTTCCCCGCCTACGGGCCGGACGTGTGGGGCATTTCGGCCTCGGACTCGGAGCGCGGTTACGTCGCGTGGGGCGGGCCGCCGCGCGACCCCGCGATAGACGGGACGGTCGTGCCTTACGCGGCGGCGGGCTCGCTCGCCTTCACGCCCGACATCTCGCTCGCGGCGCTGCGCGCGTTGAAGGAGAAGTACGGCGAGAGAACCTACGGCCGCTACGGCTTCGCCGACGCCTTCAACCCGAACACGGGCTGGGTCGGCCCCGACGTGATCGGCATCGACCAGGGCATCACCCTCCTCGCCGCCGAGAACCTCCGCGACGGGCTCGTCTGGCGCCACTTCATGAAGAACGCGGAGATCACACGCGCCCTCGACCTCGTCGGGCTCAGAAAGAAAAGTTAACCGGAGAGACACAGAGACACAGCTTGTACACAACCAAAAACTCAAAAGCTGTAGTTCTGAGCTGTGTCTGCGGTGGTTAACCTACTCCTGCCCGGCCCTCACTTCTGCCTTCTGAAAATGCGGTAGCCCCAGGGGTCGAGCGAGAGCGCGGGCAGGCGACCGCACGCACGCGTGCGGCGCGTGCGGCGTCGGTGGCGTCGGGCTTGAGCGGCTCGCGCGTGTCGGGCGTGAGGTCGGCGAAGGGCGCGCCCGCGGGCGCGTCGACGGTGCCGTCGAAGGGGCGGTTGGAGAAGTTGATGGCGACGACTATCTCCTCCGTCTCGTCGCGGCGCGCGAAGGTGACGACGCGCGACTCGTCGGAGTTGCGCAGCCACGTCGAGGCCGCCGCGCGTGAGCGCCGGGTGGCTCTTGCGCAGCGCGATCATCTGGCGGTAGAAGCGCGGGAACTCGGGGCGCCGCTTCTCGATGGGCCAGAAGACGGGCAGCCTGTAGAAGAGCGCCGGGTCGCCCGACTCGGTCGTGTCGCCGACCTCCATGCCGTTGTAGAGCATCGGCACGCCGTCGAGCGTGAGCATCAGGGCCGACGCCGCCAGCGCGCCGCCCTCGCCGAAGCGCGCGACGGCGCGCCGCTCGTCGTGGTTGTCCGAGAAGCGCATGCGGAGCGCGCCGCGCGGGTACTTCGCCTCGTCCGCCTCCCACGTCTGCCGGAAGGCCGTCGCGCTTTTGCGCCCCTGCAACACGTCGTTGAGCGTGCCGTGCAGCGGCCACGAGTAGTCGAGGTCGAAGGCGCGCACGAGCAGCTCCGGCCTGTCCGACTCGGCGAGCCATGACGATGTCCGCCTTGACCTTGTCGCCTCGGCGCGCGCCTGCTCCCAGAAGTCGGTCGGCACCTCGGCGGCCACGTCGCAGCGGAAGCCGTCGAGGTCGTACTCGCGCAGCCAGAACTTCAGCATGTCGATCATGTAACGCCGCAGGGCGGGGTTATCGTAGTTCAGCTCGGCCACGTCCGACCAGTCGTGCGGGTACGTGATCTTCCCCGACGCGTCGCGGACGTAGAACTCCGGCGTCTTCATCATCACGCTGTCCCAGGAGGTGTGGTTGGCGACGATGTCGATGATGACCTTCATCCCGCGCCGGTGCGCCTCCGAGACGAGCCGCTTGAGGTCGGCCGCCGTCCCGTAGTCGGGGTTGACGGCGTAGTAGTCGCGCACGGCGTAGGGGCTCCCCACCGGCCCCTTCTTCTTCTCCTGGCCGATGGGGTGAATCGGCATCAGCCAGAGGATGTTGACGCCCAACTCTTTCAAGCGGTCGAGCTGCGCCGTGATGCCCGCGAAGTTCCCCGCCTCGGAGAACTGCCGCGGGTAGATTTCGTAGATGACGCCGCCGCGCACCCACGCGGGCGCCGTCGCGCGCGCGCTGCTCCTTCGACACGTCGCGCTGCCTGGCGCGCCTGCGCGTGCGCGGACAACGCGACGACGACGGCGAGCGCCGCGACGAGTACGCGCGTGTTTACTCTCGACTTGTTTCTCATAAGCTCGGCCCGCGCTGAAGACTGAAAGTTAGAAGATGAAAACTCCGACTACCTGAGCTTCGTGATGACGATCCTGACCGGCTCGGCCGGCCCGTCGAGCGTGACCCGCACGGGCTCGGCGCGCTCCATCGGGCCGTCGCGGCGGAAGTCGCCGACGAACTGCCGGTTGCTGCCGGCGCGGACGAGAAGGACCTGCCCCTGGTAAGCCCTTGAGCGTAAAGCGCCCCTGCGCGTCGGCCGGCGCCACGCCGTAATCGTCCCGGGGTCGTGGTAGGTCAAATCCCTGACGGTGATGTTGGCGCCCGCGACGGGGCTGCCGTCGTCCCAGACGACGACGCCGTTGACGACGCTCTCGGCGCGGCGCGCGGGCAGGGTGATGTCGCGGTCTTTGGCGCGCTCGCCCGCGCCGACGTTGACGGCCTCGGCCTGCGCGGCTTCCGCCACGCCGGGGTAGTAGGTGCGCGGGTAGGCGTTCGTCGGGTCGTTCGGCTGCGGGTAGCGGTTGAGGTTGACGGCGAGCAGGTAGCGGCCCGGCGGCAGGCCCTTGAAGTCGTAGCGCCCGTCCTCGCCCGTGGTCGCATAGAGCGAGTAGTGGCGCTCCGGCTCCGGGTCGTCGGCCTCGACGAGCGCGACGAGGACGCCCTTGACGGCGCGCCCCTCCGCGTCCGCGACGCGTCCCCCGACGCGCCCGTCGTCCGAGACGCCGTAGAAGACGGAGGCGCAGCCGCGGTCGGCGACCGTCAACTCCTGCTCCTCCTTGTAGGTCGTCAAGCCCTCGGGCAGCGTCAGCCTGATCTTGTAAGTGCCGGCCTTGAGCCCCGACAGCCGCGCGCGCCCTTCGGAGTCCGTCCTGACCTCGCGGCTCTCGCCCGCGCCCTCGAACGTCACGCGCGCGCCGGCGAGGCCGCCGAGCGGCGTCGAGTTACCGTCCTTCACGTTCTGCCGCGAGCGCTCGACCTTAACGTCGATGGAGACGCCGGGGCCGCGCGCGCCGAGGCCGCGCAGGAACTCCAAATCCTCCGACGCGTCCGAGACGGGCCGCGTGCGCGTGCAGATGCCGGTCGCCAGCGGCTTGCCGTCGCGCCCGCCGTAGGCGTAGACGAGGTACGTCTCGCCCTTGCGGAAAGAGTAGCCGCAGTCGCCGCCGCCGCGCCCCGTCGCCACCTCGGCCTCCGCGCCCTCGACGCCCTGGAACGGCTGCAGGACGGCGAACTTGACGACGACCGGCGTCCAGTCGGGCTCGCGTCCGGCCTCCTCGACGGACTTCGCCTGCCTCGTCCTCACGTCGGTCACCGTGCCGACGAAGACCGCCGTGGCCGCGCCGAACTCCTGGCACGGCGGCCTCGCCCATCGCGCAGGAGCACGCCTCGAGCGCGCGCCGCGAGCGAGCAGGACTACGAGAAACGACGAGCCGCGCCGAACAGTAAGACCTGCGTCCGCACGACTCACACCTCCTGCTTCTAACGCTCGTCGTCCACGAGCCCCGTGCTCGGGACGGGCTGCGCGCTGCCCTGCGTCGTCAGCGGCGTGTGCTCGTCGCCGCGGATGACCGCAGCCTCGGGCGCGGCGCGGTCGGCCACGTCGCGCACGAGCGCGACGCAGAGCGCGGCGACGAGCAGGAAGAGGCCGCCCGCCATCACGACGTAGAGCGGCGCGTTCGGGTTGTCGGCGCCGAAGAGGGCGCGGATGGCCGGCCCGAAGGCGAACGACGCGACGATCTCCGGGATGACGATGAAGAAGTTGAAGACGCCCATGTAGACGCCCATCCGCGCCGGCGGGAGCGCGCCCGCCAGAATCGCGTACGGCATCGAGAGGATGGACGCCCACGCGATGCCGACGCCCGACCATCGACAGCAGCAGGATGTTCTTGTCCTGGATGAAGTAGGCTGACAGCAGGCCCGCGGCGCCGCAGAGCAGCGCGACGACGTGGACGGTCTTGCGGCTGGTGCCGCGCGCCAGCGGCGGGAGCAGGAAGGCGACGGCGAAGCAGACGATGGAGTAGACGGCGAAGGCGTTGCCGCCCCACGCCTGCCCGTCGGCAAATTTCGGGTCGCGCTCGCTGGCCGCGCCGAAGACGTGGTACGAGGTCATCAGGCCGAAGAACATCCACATGCAGAAGAGCCCGAGCCACGTGAAGAACTGGACGACCGCCAGCTGCTTCATCGTCGCCGGCATCTCGCGGATGGCCGAGGTGATCTCGGCGAAGTACGCCCCGACGCCGCGGTGCTCGCTCTGCTTGCGCCTGAACTCCTCCATGTCGTCGGGCGGGTACTCCTTCGACGTGAAGACCGTCCACAGCACGCAGAGCAGGAAGGCGACGGCGCCGATCTTGAACGCGTAGTTGATGCTCGTCGGGATGGCGGCGGCGGCCGAACGCGGCGGGCGCGTCCACGCCCGCGCGGCGGAAGATGTAGGGCAGCACGTTGGCGAGCGTCTGGCCGATGCCGATGAAGAACGACTGCATGACGAAGCCGGCCGTGCGCTGGTCCGTGTTGAGCTTGTCGGCGACGAAGGCGCGGAACGGCTCCATCGAGACGTTGATCGAGGCGTCGAGAATCCAGAGCAGCCCCGCCGCCATCCAGAGCGTGGGCGAGTCGGGCATGAAGAAGAGCGCGACGCTGGCGAGGATGGCGCCGATGAGGAAGTACGGCCGCCGCCGGCCGAGCCGGTTCCACGTCCGGTCGCTCATCGAGCCGATGATCGGCTGGACGAGCAGTCCCGTCACCGGCCCCGCCAGCCACAGGATCGGCACCTCCTCGGGCTTGGCCCCGAGGTAGGTGTAGATGCCGCTCATGTTGGCGAGCTGCAACCCCCAGCCGAACTGGATGCCCATGAACCCGAAGCTCATGTTCCAGATCTGCCAGAAGCTCAGGCGCGGTTTCTCAGCCATGCGTCTGCTCCTCTAAGATCTAGCCTCTCGCGTAAATGTTGATGTCTTCGAGCACGACGTTGCGGTCGAGCGAGAGCGCGTACAGAAGCGTCCTCGCCATGTTCGAGACGTGGACGAAGCCCGGGCGCGGCGCGGCGTCCGTGCCGGTGTTCTCCACGTCCACGAGGCCGGGGCAGAAGTTGAAGACGCGGACGTTTGAGCCGGTCTTCCGCACGTGGTCGCGCACCGATTCGGCGAAGCCGAGCAGCCCCCACTTCGAGGCGCAGTACGAGGGCACGTCCGCGTAGCCGTGCTTGCCCGCCTGCGAGGAGACGTTGACGATGTCGCCGAACTCCCGCGCCGCCATGACGGGCAGGGCCGCGCGGACGAGCCACATCGCGCCCTTGAGGTTCGTCGTCAGGACCGTCTCCCAGCCCTCGTCCGTAATCTCCTCGACCGTCTCCGGCACGGCGAGGCCCGAGTTGTTGATGAGCACGTCCAGCGACCCGAAGCTGCTCCACGCAGTGTCTGACCAACGCCTCGCACTGCGCGCGCTCGCGCACGTCGAAGGCGTAGGTGTGAGACGCGCTCCGCGCCCGCCGCCGCGTTCAGTTCGTCGGCCGTGCGGCGCAGCACGGACTCGCTGCGCGACGCGATGACGACGCGCGCGCCCGCCGTGGCCAGCGCCTCCGCGAACGCGCGGCCGATGCCGGTGCCGCCGCCCGTCACGAGCGCGACCTGCTCTACGAAGGGCCTTATTGTTTGCCGCCATCGAAACCCTCCGCCGTTACTCAACTACCCCCCGCGGCATGTAGACCGCTGCGGAGCGCGGCGGCATCGCCACCATGAAAACGCCGTTCTCGCACGTAGCCGAAGACGCCCGACCCGAGCCGGTCTTCTAACCTGTGCGGGGCGTTCGGGTAGACGCCCGCGTACGTCGAACTTCACAGGGACGTTGTTGTTCTCGTTGTTAATGACGACGATCACAACCTCGCCGCCGAGGACGCGAGCGAAGGCGGTCTGTTGCTCCTCGTCGTAGAGGTGCATCAGCGAGCCGCGGCGGAGCGCGGGCAGCTCGGCGCGCAGCTTCGCCAGCCGCTTGACGTGCTCGAACACGCCGTTCTCGGTCGCGGTGCGGCCGGACTTCGTGAAGGCGTTGCGCTCGTCGCCGGGGAAGCCGCCGGGGAAGTCGCGCCGGTTGTCGGGGTCGCCGCCGCCGGGCATCGCCAGCTCGTCGCCGTAGTAGAGGAGCGGCGTCCCGCGCGTCGTCATCACGAAGATCTGCGCGAGCTTCAGGCCCTCGACGGTCGCGCCGCGCTCGTTCATGAAGCGCTGCATGTCGTGGACGCCGACGAAGGGGACGAGCACTTCGGGGCGCGGGTAGAGGTGGTCGTGCGCGAGCACCTGCGCGAGTTTGCGGACGGACTCGCCCTTGGCGAAGGCGTCGCGGACGGCGTAGTGGAGCGCGAAGTCGTAGACGGTGTCGATCCCCGTGTCGATGCCGTCGTGCCCGACCCTGCCCCGCTGGAAGTAGGCGAGCAGCGCCGGGTCGCCGTCGAACAGCTCGCCGAGGACGTTGACGTTCGGGTACTCGGCACGGATGGCCGCCGTCCAGTCGCGCCAGAAGTGGCGCGGGACGTGCGGCAGCGTGTCCATGCGCACGGCGTCGAAGCCGACGGTGCCGAGCCACCAGAGCGTGTTCTGGATGAGGTAGCGGCGCACCTCCTCGTCGTCCTGGTTGAGGTCGGGCAGGATGTCGATGAACCACCCTTCGAGGTTGCGCCGCCGCGTCTCACGGGTGGCGTTCGGGTCCATCGTCGTCCACTTCTGCCAGTTGTTCGAGAGGTGATTCTCGACCGTGCCGTAGAACCACGTCGGCGTCGGGCGCTCGGTCGCCCAGGGGTGATACGGGCTCGTGTGGTTGGCGATCTGGTCCTGGATGACCTTGAACCCTCGCGGCGTGCGCATCGCTCCACCAGCTCGCGGAGCTTAGGCATCGTGCCGTAGTGCTCTTCGACGCCGTAGAAGTCTATCGCGCCGTAGCCGTGATAGGCGGTCGTCGGCCTACGGGGGCCGCCCTCCGTCTCGGGGTACGTCTCGCGCTCGTCGAGCCGGTCGGTGTTGTCGTAGACGGGGTTGATCCAGATGGCGGTGACGCCCAGCTCTTTGAGGTAAGGCAGGCGGTCGATGATGCCCTGAAAGTCGCCGCCGTGGTAGTAGCGCCCCTTCGAGCGGTCGTAGAGGCCGGGCGACTTGCGCGGGTCGTTGTTCGAGCGGTCGCCGTCCGCGAAGCGGTCCGGCATGATGAAGTAGATCACGTCGTCGGGCGTGAACCCTTGAAAGCGCCCCGCGCGCGGGAGCGGCTCTGCAGACACCGAAGTTCGCGTCCGCACTCCCGGCGGCGGTCGTCACGCGCAGCAGCCGGTTGCCGGGCCGCGCGTCTCTGTCGATGAAGACATCGACGAAGGCGTACGTGCCCGCGTCGTTGACGCGCACGAGGCCGGCCCTGAGGCCCTGCCCCACCGCCGCGACGCGCGCGCCGCCGAGGTTCTGGCCGCGCAGCATGACGCGCACGGGGTTGATGGAATGACCTGCCCACCAGTCCGGCGGCTCGACCTTCGTCACCGAAGGCAGCGCCTGCGCCGCGCGAAGCCTGCGCGGCACAGCAGAGGAGAAGCAGCGCGAATAAGAGACGCGCGGTTGAAGCGTTAACGGTTCTCATAGTCTACGACGGCCGTCGCCACGCGCCGGACACGGTCGGCGGCCCGGCCTGCAAAGCATCGCCCTCCCGGCACAGAGGGGCGCCCACGCGCTACGAAGTGGAGCCTGCCGGTTACGCCCCGAACCAGGGCCGCGACAGAGTGTTCGGGGTCGGCTACGGAATGTATCCGGCGATCTACAGAGTGTATCCGGCCGCCTACGAAATGTATCCGGTTACCTACAGAGTCTAACCGGCTACCTACAGAGTCTAACCGGACGGCGACGGAGTGTACCCGGTCGGCTACAGCGTGTACCCGGCCGCGTACGGAGTGTCTCACGCCGGGCAGAGAGTGTAGGCCGTCAGGTACAGGCTGTACCCGGTCAACTACGGGGCGTCCGCGGCCCGGTGCAGACTGTACCCGGCCCGCGACAAAGATTCGCCGCCCGCCGCACGTCAACCCGGCGTGCGCCCCACTCACCCCCAGGTCTGCTTGAACTCGTAGCTCTCGGCCGTGTGCTCGGGGCGCTGCTCGGGGGGGGCCGCGGGGAAGCGGCCGTAGAGTTCGGCCAGCCGGCGCAGGCGCGCGGCCAACCCTTCGTGCAGGTCGCCCGCGCGGAAGCGCCAGGACCAGTTGCCGGACATCGTGGCGGGCGTGTTCATGCGCGCCTCGGGGCCTAAGCCCAGCACGTCCTGCAAGGGGACGAGCGCGGTGTCGCCGGCCGAGGCGTAGAGGGCGCGGATGAAGTCCCAGTTGATCTCCGCGCCGTCGGTCGAGAGATAGTCGAGGCAGTACTGTCGCTCGCGCTCGACCTGCACGGCCGAACGCACGGAGGAGCCGCCCGGTTGACTGCGGAACCAGCCGACCGCCGTGTCGTTGTCGTGCGTGCCCGTGTAGACGGCCGTGTTGCGGACGTAGTTGTGCGGCAGGTCTTTGTTCGTCGAGTCGGTCGAGAAGGCGAACTGAAGGATGCGCATGCCGGGGAAGCCGAACTCGTCGCGCAGCTCGATGACATCCGGCGTGATGAAGCCGAGGTCTTCGGCGATGATGGGCAGCTCACCTAAAGAAGCCTTGATAGCGTTGAAAGAGTTCGCGCCCCGGGGCGCGACACCCAGCGGCCGCGCTCGGCCGTGGGGTCGCCGCCCGGCACCTCCCAGTAGGCCGCGAAGCCGCGGAAGTGGTCGATGCGCATCACGTCCACGAGCGAGAGCGTCGAGCGCACGCGCTCGACCCACCAGCGGAAGTCGTCCTCGCGCATCTTCTCCCAGTCGTAGAGCGGGTTCCCCCAGAGCTGCCCCGTCTTGCTGAAGTAGTCGGGCGGCACGCCCGCGACGACCCGTGCGGCGGCCGTCCTCCTTCAGCTTGAAGAGGTCCGGGTGCGCCCACACGTCGGCCGAGTCCTGCGCGACGAAGATGGGGATGTCGCCGACGATCTGTATCTTCTGACCCTTGCAGTACTCGCGCAGCCGCGCCCACTGGTCGAAGAAGAGGAACTGCTTGAACTTCACCTCTTCTATCTGTTCTGAGAGTCTGGTGCGCGCCTCGTCCAAAGCGACGGGGTCGCGTCGTTCGAGTCGGCGCCGCCCACTCCGTCCACGCCGCTTCGTCGTGCTCGCGCTTGAGCGAGCGGTAGAGCGCGTAGTCGTCGAGCCAGCCGGAGGCGGCCGCCTTGAACTCCTCGAAGGCGGCGGCGACGACCGCCGGCTCGGTGCGCTTGAAGTTGTCGAAGGCTTCTTTGAGGAGCGCCTCCTTGTGCGGGAACGCCTCGCCGTACTCGACGCGGTCATCCGGAAGCGCCGCCAGACCTTCGAGCGCGCCGGGCGCGAGCAAGCCCTGCTCGACGAGCAGCTCGGGGCTGACGAGCAAAGTGTTCCCGGCGAAGGCCGAGAAGCATTGATAGGGCGAGTTGCCGTAGCCGGTCGGCCCGAGCGGCAAGACCTGCCAAAGGCTCTGCCCCGACGCGGCGAGGAAGTCTACGAAGCGGTACGCCTCGTGGCCGAGGTCGCCGACGCCGTGGCGGCCCGGCAGACTGGTCGGGTGCAAAAGAATGCCGCAGGCTCTTGGGAAGCTCACCTCTTACCTCGTACGTATGTGGATTACCTGAAAGCTACAACAAATACAGCGCGACGGCAACGGAAAGCACGCCTACTTCAGCCTGTAGAAGGCCGCCGAGCGCGCGGGCACGACCAGCTTCAGAGAGCCCGCGGCGACCGCGGGGCGGTCTTTCGCCACGAGCAATGGTTCGAGCCGCGCGCCGTCGCGCAGGTCGAGATAAGAGGCCGGAATCGTCAACTCCTTCGGCGCGGCGGCGCGGTTGAGGGCGACGACGATTGTCTCCCGCGCATCGCGGCGGGCGTAGGCGTAGGAGTCGTCGTCGAAGTGCAGGTCGAGATGTGCGCCGCGCCGGAGCGCCGTGTGCTCGCGGCGCAGGCGCAGGAGGTCGCGCGTCCACTCGTACATGCGCTGCTCGGCGGCGGTGCGCCCCGACTTCGTGAAGGCGTTGCGCGCGTCGCCCGCGAAGCCGCCGGGGAAGTCGCGCCGGTTGTCGGGGTCGTCGCCGCCCTCCATCGCTATCTCCTCGCCCGCGTAGAGCTGCGGCGTGCCGCGGATGGTCACGATGTAAGCGAGGTGCAGCATCGCGCCTTCCAGCGTCGGCGCCCGGCAGCGACATGAAGCGGCGCGTGTCGTGGTTGTTCGCCATCGTGACGAGGCGCGAGGGGTCCGGGTAGAGCGAGTCCGCACGCAGGACGTGGCGGAGCGCGGCGGCGGGCATCTTGCCCGTGAAGACGTTGCGCGAAACGTCCCACGCGGGGAAGTCGAAGACGGCGTCCATCTGCGTGTCGATGCCGTCCCAACCCTTGCGGCCGCCGATGAAGAAACTGGTGTGGATGGGGTCTTCGTTCCACGCCTCGCCGACCATCCACATCGAAGGGTACTGGCGGTCGAGCGCGGCGTTGAGGTCGCGGATGAAGAAGCGCGGCATGTACTGGACGGTGTCCTGCCGGATGCCGTCGATGCCGGTCATGCCGACCCACCAGAGCGAGTTCTGTATCTCGTAGCGCGCGACCTCCGGCTGCTCCTGATTCATGTCGGGCAGGTCGTCCGAGAACCAGCCGTCGAGCGTCTTGCGCCGCTCCACCTCGGGCGCGTGCGGCGAGAGCAGCATGTCGCCGCGGAAGGGGTTGCGCATGTGACTGCTGAGCGTGCCGTGGAACCAGTCGGGGAGCGGCGGCGTCTCTCACCCACGCGTGCTGCGAACCGACGTGGTTGGCGACCTGA
The DNA here is from genome assembly GCA_963726735.1 of uncultured Acidobacteriota bacterium. Lineage (GTDB taxonomy): Bacteria > Acidobacteriota > Blastocatellia > Pyrinomonadales > Pyrinomonadaceae > QHXN01. The sequence goes on along the minus strand of CAVSDM010000007.1, from coordinate 1,214,316 downwards.
TCCTGAATGATTTTGATGCCGAGCGCGTGCGCCTTCTCGACCAGCTCCCGCAACGTCTCCAACGTCCCGAAGCGGTCCTCGACCGCGTAGTAATCGACCGCGTGGTAGCCGTGATAGTAGGTGTTCGGGCACCACGGCTTGTCGCAGCGGTTGACGCCGTTCCAGTTGTCGTACCAGGGCGTCATCCAGAGGGCCGTCACGCCCAACTCCTTCAGGTACGGCAGGCGTTCGATGATGCCGCGGAGGTCGCCGCCGTGCCACGCGCGCGGGTTCGCGCGGTCGTTGGCCTCGGGCGGCGCGTCCGACGGGCGCGTTGTTCGAGCGGTCGCCGTCGGCGAAGCGGTCGGGCATGATGAGGTAGATGACGTCGTCGGTCGTGACGCCCCGGAAGTGCTTCGCGGGGTCGAGCGGACGGTTGAGGCGGAAGGCAACGTCGCGCGGTGCCGACGCCGGAGCGAGACGGTCGAGCTGGTAGTCGCCGGGGCGCGCGTCCGGCTTGATGCGCAGGTCGCGAAGAGGTACGTGCCCGCAGCGTTAGACTTCTGCGCCGGAGACCTCGAACGGCGAGTCGCGGCGACGCGCGCGCCGTTGAGCAGGTTCTGGCCGCGGATGAGCACGCGCACGGGGTTGACGGTGTGGCCGGCCCACCACGAAGGCGGCTCGACCTTCTCGACGCGCGGCGACGTGGCTCTGCGCGCGCGCGAGGCCGGCCGCCAGCACGACGAGCGCGCACGCGGCGAAGCCTTTCGCGAAAGGGATTGCTGACCGCGTCACTGTCATCCTTCGTCCTTCCGCCCCGTCCCGCGCTTCGGCTAACGCCGGAGCGTGCGCACGTAGGCGATGGAGGCGGCGATCTCCCGCCGCGAGAGCTTCTTCTTGAAGGCGGGCATCTGGCCGCGGCCGTTGGAGACCGAGGCGATCATGCGCGCGTCGCTGCGCTGGCGCTGCCACGCCGGGTCGGACATGTCGGGCGGCTCGACTATCTCGGCCATGCGCGTGCGGCCCGCCCCGTCCGCGCCGTGGCAGCGCGCGCACTTATCCTCGTAGACGGCGCGGCCGCGCTCCGCCTGCGACTGGCCCCGGCCGCGCTGCGCCCCGGCCGCCTCCGAGACGCCGGAGACCGCCGCCGCGGCCGCGAACAGGCAGGCGGCCGCCAAAGACAGAAAGACTTTCATTCTCTTCATGCGTTGAGTCGCCCCCTTGAATTCGATGTCGTTGAGAAGCCCCGGACTCTTCCGTGCCGCCCGGTCAACGCCCGGGCGGCTTCCGCGGGACGTTCTGGTTCCGCGAGGCGTTCGGGTTTCGCGCGGCGTTCGGCTCCTGCACGTTGACCGACGGCTCCGGCAGCGGCAGCTCCTCCGGCGGCTTCGGCTCCCTGTTCCCTTCGGCCGCCTGGCGCGCGCCGTCCAGACGTTGGAACAGCGCCAGCTCCTCCTTCGCCTCCGCCGTCCTCTTCAGGCGCGAGAGCGCGAGGAAGAGTTGGTAGTGGACGCCGGGGTCCTTCTCGTTGAGCGCCGCCGCGCCGCGCAGCATCTCGACGGCCTCGTCGTACTTCTTCAGGCGCAGAAGGAGGCGGCCGAGGTCGTAGCGCGGCGGGAAGAGCTTCGCGTCGAGACCGACGGAGCGTTTGAGCAGTTGCTCGGCCTCAGCGTCGCGACCGCGCTGGATGGCGATGTAGCCGAGGTTGGCGAGCGCGTCGGCGCTGTCGGGCTGCAAGGCGAGCGAACGGCGGAAGGCCGACTCGGCGGCGTCGTAGAGCCCCTGCCCGCGCGCCGCGTAGCCGACGAGGAAGTGAACCTGCGGCACGTCGGGGAAGCGCCGCGCGGCCTCCTCGTAGACGGCGCGCGCAGAGTCGTAGTTCTGACGGCGGAAGTGCGCCGCGCCGTGGCGTATGTAGTAGACGAGCTTTGAAGGGTCTTGCTGAACGGCGCGCTCGTAGAAGGGGACGGCGGCCGAGTCGTGCGCCCGCGCTTCGACAGCTCCTCGGCGATCATGAAGTTCGCCTCGGGGTACTGCGGGCGGACTTCGAGCGCCCTCTGCCAGTAGCCGAGCGCCGCCTCGCCCTGGTCGCGCGCGGAGGCGACGAGCCCCAGACGGTAGAGCGGCTCCGCCTCGCCGGGCCGGAGCGCCGCCGCCGCTTCGAGGGCGCGCGCCGCCTCTTCAAACCGGTCGAGGTTGTAGCGCGCGACGCCGAGGTTGTAGAGCACCTCGTAGGTGTTCGGGCGCGAGGCGTCTGTGCGCTCGAAGAGGCGCGCGGCGTGCTCGTAGGCGCCGGACTGCGCGAGCGCGAGCCCGAGCGTGAAGAGCGCGCGCGGGTCTTCGCCCGCGCCGCGCTCAATCGTCCCGATCAACTTCGACGCCTCCTCCGCGCGGCCCGCGCCGAGGTACGCGCGCGCGAGCAGGAGCAGCAGCGACGCATCGCCGCGCACGTCCGCGGGCGGCTCGCCCGCACGCACGCCGGAGGCGCGCTCAAGGAGCGAGATGGCGCGCCCGTAGTCGCCGCGCGAGGTGTAGATGGCGCCGAGGTTGTAGATGGACTGCGCGTGCGTGGGCGCGAAGCGCAGCACGGTCTCGAAGGCTTCGACGGCCTGTTCGAGCCGGTTCGTGCGCGCGAGCAGGACGCCGAGGTTGGCCTGCGCGGGGATGTGCTTCGGGTCGAGGCGGATGGCCTCGCGGTACTCGCGCTCGGCCTCCGGGGCGCGACCGCGCTGGTCGAGGATGACGCCGAGCACGTTGCGCGCCTGCGCGTCGCGCGGCGAACTGTTGACGATGCCCCGCGCGCGTGCCTCGGCCTCTTCCAGCCGGCCCGCCTGCACGAGCGCCGCGACCTCCGAGAGCGCCGCGGAGTTGTCCACGGCCCGTGCGGGGTCGGCGTCGGCGGAACGCGCGGCCGCGGGGCGCTGTCTCGCGCGGGGCGCGCGGACTTCTGCGCGACGGCCGCGGGCGCGCAGAGGCACGCTGCGGCGAAGGCAGCGGCGCAGCCCACGCGCCGAGTCTCGCCGAAAAGTTCTCCTCCCCGAAGTGTCATCCGGCTGAACACACGCGCGGCCTCAGCGCGCGGCCATCGCGCGCTTGAACTTCTCCTCGTCGCCCGGCGTGACGCCGACCATCTTGCGCGCGATGGTCTTGCCGGCGAGCTGGCCGTTGCCCGCGAGCCTCTCCGAGACGAAGCCGACGCGGATGCGGTAGCCCTCGGGCGCCGAGTCGTCGCGCCACCAGAAGCGTTCGAGCTTGCGGTCGCTCGTGTAGCCGATCTGGTAACGGTCGTCGTACTTCTTGCCCATGACGAGGCGCCCCTCGGCGTCGTCGCTCGTCCCCGCGCCGCCCATCGAGCCCGTCGGGGCGAGGCGCAGGTCTTCGTAGGACGGCGGCGCAGAGTAAGTGAGGATGACCTCCTTGACCCACTTGCCCTCGGCGAAGACGATCTGCAACTCGCCCTGCGGCGAGCTTCTTGTAGACGACGCGCACGTCCTTCCCTTCGTTGCGCTTCGCGTCGGGCCGCTCCTCGCCGGGCTTGCGCTTCGCGTTGACGAAGACCGCCTCAAGCGCCGTCGGCACGTCCATCCCGACGCGCACGCCGAGTGCTCTCAGCGTCGTGCTCGCTCTGCGGCGCGGCCGACTGCGCGCGCGCGACGGCCGACGCGGCGAGCGCGAGGCAGAGCGCGAGCAGTGCGCCCGCCGCAGTCGTCGATCTCAATCAGTCTCTTCTTCATTTCCTTCACCGTTGATGCGGCCGCAGCCGACGGAAGCTTAAGGCCCTTCGCGCCCGTTTCTCAAGCGGGGCGTCGTCGCAAAAGAGACGGGGCGGCGGGCCGGAAGAGCCTGCCCGCCGCCCGAGTTAATGTCCCGCGCCCGCAGGCCCGCGCAGGGTTAGAAGATGAGCTTGATGGAGAACTCTATCTGCCGCCGCCGCTGCTCGCTCATGTCGCGGCCGAACTCGCCCGCGTTGTTGAGGTCGCCGTTCGGGCGCGAGCGGTTGACCCGGTTCAGGACGTTGAAGGCCGTGAAGCGGAACTGCGCGGCGAAGTCCTCGCTGATCCAGCGCACGGGGAAGTTCTTGAAGAGCGAAGCGTCCCAGTAGAACTGCTGGCGGCCGCGGAAGACGTTGCGGCCGAGCGAGCCGATCTTCGGCCCGCCGGGGTCGCCGGCGAAGACGGGCGTCACCGCCTCGCGGAAGGCCAGCGCGGTTCAGCTCGCGCCCCGCGGCGCGGTCGGCCGCCGTCGGCGTCGGGTCGCCGATGAGATCGACGCGCCCGCCGTTGACGGTCACGGTGTAGACGGGGCCGCTCTGCCACGTGACGATGTTGTTGAACTGGAAGCCGCCGACGAAGAAGTCCACCCCGCGCGGCAGGTCGCTGCCGAACGCGCGCCCGCGGCCCAGAGGCAGGTCGTAGACGTTGGCGAAGGTGAAGCGGTGGCGCACGTCCGTGTCGGAGCTGGCGCGCTCAAGCTCGGGCCGCGTCGGGTCGTCCGGGCCGCAGTCGCGCGCGCCCGCGCCGTTCCCGCAGATGCCGCCGGGCGAGTCGTCGATGGAGTGCGCCCAGGTGTAGCTCGAAATGATCGAGAGGCCGCGCGCGTAGCGCTTCTCCAGCTTCGTCTGCAAGGCGTCGTAGCGCGAGCTGCCGGTGTAGCGCGTGGCGATGACCTCGTTGATCCCGAGCACCTCGCGCGAGCCGGGGCCGCCCTGGTCGCCCGCCACGCCGATGTTCGTGGACGATGAGCAGGTTGCGGCCCTGCGAGCCGACGTAGGCGACCTCGGCCAGCCAGTTCGGCGCGAACTCGTACTGGGCCGTCAGGTTGTACTGGTGGAAGAGCGCGTCGCGGCGGTTCGGGTCGTTGAAGAGGATGCGGCGGTCGGTCGGCGCCGGCGAAGGTCGCGCCCGGCGTCGCCGGGATGACGGACGCGGTCGGGACGCCCGCGTCGAAGAGGTTGCGGATGGCGACGCCGGCCGGGCAGCCGCCGGGGTTCGTGATCGGGTTGCAGCTATAGCTGGACGCGCCCGTGCCGGGGTTCGAGGTGAGCGGCTGCTGGCCGCTCACGTCGGTCGAGTAGACGATGCCGTAGCCGCCGCGCAGGACCAGCGTGCGGTCGGCCTTGAAGCCGCTGTAGGCGAAGCCGAAGCGCGGCCCGAAGTTGTTCTGGTCGGTCTCGGCGAGGTCGCGCCCGCCCGGCGCGTTCTCGCCCGCGACGATGATGGTGCGCGTCGCCGGGTCGAAGTTCGACTGCTGGTCGAAGCGCTCGGTCGGCGCGGTGAAGATGTCGTAGCGCAGGCCGAGGTTCAGCGTCAGCGTCGGCGTCGCCTTCCAGTCGTCCTGGACGAAGAAGGCGATCTCCTTGTTCGACTGGAAGTAGGGGCCGCCCGGGTCGCCGCGGGTGATGAAGCCGGGGCGGTAGCCGAGGAGGAAGTTGGCGAGCGACGAGCCGGTGTCGTTCGGCCCGATGCCGTTGTAGTTGCCCGAGACGAAGCCGCTGCCCGTCGTGCCGTACTGCGTGTTGGTCTTCGTGCCGCCGTTGCGGCCGCCGTCGTAGTTCGAGTTCTGGCGCACGCGCAGGTCGCCGCCGAACTTCAAGGTCTGGTTGCCCTTGACGACCGTCACGGCGTCGGCGAAGTTGAAGTTGTTCGAGAGGAAGTAGAAGGGGCCGCCGTCGCCCGTGAACTCGGTGGCGCGGTCGGTGCCCGTCAGCTCGTCCACGATGCCGAAGAGGATGATGCCGCTCGACGTGCGGCCCGAGGTTGATGTTGCGCGCGCCGAGGTTGGCCGAGACGTTCGGGTCGAAGCCGCCCGTGCCGTTGACGCCCGTGTTGAAGATGCCGATGTCCACGCGCGTGAACCCGAAGCGCGCGTCGTTGACGACGTTCGTGCCGAAGGTGTGCGTGTCGCCCATCGTGAAGCCGCGCGAGTTGCCGAACTCGTCGCCCGCCGAGGGGCCGGCCGGCAGGTCGTTGCCGTTGGGCGACGCGCCGAGCGGGAAGAAGTTGTCGCGCTGGCGCGCGCTCGTCGAGCGGCTGTAGCGGGCGAAGAAGGAGTTGTTGTCGGTGATGCGGTGGTCGATCTTGATGTCGTAGCTGTCGAGGTTGTAGCCCTCTTTGCGGTTCGTGCGGTAGTTGCGCCCCGCGCCCGGCAGGTTCGGCAGCGGGAAGGCGTTGACGTAGTTGAGGGCGAACGGCGAGAAGCGCGCCGCACGTCGGGCAGTTGCGCAGGTCGTTGCCGGGGATGGGCGTGCCGTTGGGCGCAGAAGATGCGTCCCCTGCGGCGCGGTGACCGTGCCGCCGCCGGCCAGCTGTAGGTGCGCGACGTGCCGGGCTGGAGCAGCTCACCGAAGTCGCCGACGCGCATCCGCGCGGTCGGGACGGGGACGGACGGCGAGTCGCCCGTGCCGCCGAAGATGGGCGTCGCGTTGCGCCGCTCCTCGGTCGAGAAGAAGAAGAAGGAGCGGTTGCGCCCGTCGTAGAAGTAGGGCGTGCCCTCGCCGAAGCGCGGCAGGAAGATCGGGCCGCCGACGACGCCGCCGAAGTTGTGCGTCACGTAGTTAGGGACGCGGTTCGTCAGGTCGTCGTCGAAGCTGCGAGGCCGCCGCCGAGAGGAAGCGCCCCTGATAGACCTCGTAGGCCGTGCCGTGAACTTCGTTGCCGCCCGACTTGAAGGTCGTCTGCACGATGCCGCCGCCCGCGCGACCCGACTCGGCCGAGGGCACGCTCGTCTCGATCTTGAACTCGGCGATGGCGTCGGGGTTCGGGAAGATGGCGATCTGGCCGAACTGCGACTCGTTGTTGTCCACGCCGTCGAGCGAGAAGTTGTTGTTGGTGGCGCGGGCGCCGTTGACGACCATCACCGACCCGCCCGACTCGCGGAAGCGCGTGGACTCGGTGTTGTTCTGCCCGCCGCCGCCGGCGACGAAGTTGCCGCCGCCGCCGAGGAGCCCGAGGTTCGGGCGCGTCACGCCGGGCGAGAGCGCGGCGAGCTGCGTGAAGTTGCGCTGCGTGAGGGGGAGGTCGGTGACCTGCCTGCCCGTGATGAGGTCGCCGCGCACGCTCGTCTCGGTCTCGGCGAGCGGCGCCTCGGCCGTCACCGTGACGGTGCCGCCGCTCACGCCCGCGGCCGTCAGCACCACGTCGATGGCCTGACGCGCGGCCGTGTCGAGCTTGACCTCCTCGATGATCGACTGGCTGAAGCCGGCGCCGTCGACGGTGATGCGGTAGACGCCGGGGTCGAGCGCGGGAATCGAGTAGGTGCCGTCGTCGCTCGTCGTCACGTCGCGCGACTCGCCGTTGGCGACGTTGGTCACCGTCGACCTTGGCGTCTTTGACGACCGCGCCGTTGGGGTCGGTGACCGTGCCCGTGATGGTGCCCTTGTTCGACTGCGCGCTGGCGCCGAGCGCGAAGGCGGCTATCAGGAGTGCGGCGCAGCCGGCGCGCAGGAAGATGCGGGAGACTTTGCGGAGTGTAGTCATAACAAACCTCGATTACGGACGGGCACGCCGTGCCCACCAGCCTTGAACCGAAAGCCGCAGACTCACACCAAAACTTGACAGGTGTGCGACGGCCTTTGGCGTTAGGCCGTCTGAACATTTGAGAGCGATTGCGAGAAAAGAAGTTACTGCCTGACCGTTTGTTGCCTGTCCGAACGAAGTCTTTTTAATACAGATTGCAGAAGCCTGTCAACGAATTTCTCTCCGGCAGCCGCGGCGCCGGCGGTCAACTCCGGCCGGGCTCGCCGAGCGTCCGCTTCGACTCGTCTATCAGCTCGTTGTTGCGCTCGTAGGAGTGCGGCGCGGCCTCTTCCCCGAGGCGGGGCGGGTAGAGTGTGTCGGCCGTAGACGGGGTAGGCTTCCGTGCGCAGGTGCGCGAGCATGTGGTGGCCGCGCCGCGCGGCGCGCTCGTGGCGCAGCGCCGAGATGTCTACGGGCGCGACGACGATGCGCTCGCCGGGGCCGGGGCTCGCCTCGGCGAGCACGCGGCCGTCGAAGTCCACGACCATGCTGCCGCCGGGCCATGAGTAAGGCGGGTAGTGCTTGAGGCTCGCGCCCTGATTGGCGGCGACGACGTAGGCCGTGTTCTCGATCGGCGCGGCAGCGGTTGACGAGCGTCCACCAGTCCATCGGCGGCGTCGCGCCCCAGGGGTCCATGTAGGCCGAGACGCGCACGAGCACCTCGGCGCCGTTCGCGGCGAGCTGGCGTATGGCCTCGGGGAAGAGCCAGTCGTAACAGATGGCGCAGCCGATGCGCCCGATCTCCGTGTCGGCCACGGGGAAGAGAGGCTCGTCGTAGCCCTCGATGTCGTGCGGGCTCGCGTGCACCTCGTACGGAATCCACGTGTTGACCTTGCGGTATTTATAGAGCACGCCCCCGGGGCCGATGAGGCAGGTGGTGTTGAAGACGACGCCGGGGTAGCGTGTCGTCGCGCTCAAGCATCGTCCCCGACTGTATGTAGACGTCCGTGCTCGCGCGCCTTCATCTCCGAGAGCCTCGGTGTGCTCGTTCGGGATTTCGACGGCGAGCTTCTCCAGCAGCTCCTTCAACGTCGGGAAGACCGGCGCCGCGTGCGCGAACTCCGGGAAGACGACGAGCCGCACCGGCAGGAACGGCGCCGCGCCCGCCACCGCCGAGTCGATCAACGACAGCATCCGCTCCGTGTTGCGCCGCATCTCGCGCCGCTCCAAGGGGTTCGGCATGTCCGTCTGGCAGGCCGCGACCGAGTAACGAATGTGGTTCATATGGAGGATTCTTGAGACTCAGGAGAGATGGGCGATGATCTCCTGCACTTCGGCCGGCAGGTTGAGGGGGATGAAGAACTGCGCGGGATAAACGGCGGCCTCGCCCGCCTCGTCGATCACGCGCGCGAACTCGCCCGTGACCTCGATCTCGTAAATCTTACGCGGGACGAGCAGCTCTGGGTCGTCGGTCTCGATACAAACGGCTAAGACATTCACCGTCGGCACGGGAGGGTCAGGAATTTCATAGACGAACTCCCGCGAAGGCCGAGCCTCACCACGATGTATCTTTCCGGCCTCGATAATGCTCTCCTTTAACCTCTCGAAATTCTCCTTCTTCATGAGAGCCACTCCTTAACGAGCTTCCGCAACACCCTCAACTCGCCGGAAGTCAAATCTTCCTTCTCACTCTTTGCGTAGATGTCGAGCATATAGAATAGGCCGCGTGCTGCGGCACAGTAGTAGATAACGCGCGCGCCACCGCGCTTTCCCTTCCCGGCAACCGTCCAGCGCAGTTTGCGGATGCCACGGCTGGCTCGTATCAAGTCTCCGGCATCGGGTCGGTTAAGCAGGTACCACTGCAATTGAGCGTATGACTCGTCGCCTAAGTATTCTACCACGCGCTGCGTAAACGAAGCCGTCTCCCGAAAGTCTAAAAGTTCCATGAACGCTCCGGGGCAGCCGGAATCCGCAAAAGGGCATATGAGGTTTTGTCGGCGGGTTGAGCGGCAGGATAACACAGGCCCCGTGATGACGAAACGGGAGCCTCCCGCGTCGTGAAACCTTACCCCCGTGCGTTGCGTTTGACTGACGGCGCGGGGCGTCCTAGCATCGTGGGCTCCCGCTCTTCCGTTCGACCCGAGGCAATTGGATTTCATCCGAAAAACTGTAACCCGAAAAGTTCAAACGCACGGCGCCGGAGGTCTCTGCAGCGCCGCCTCGTCCCACCTTCCGACAGGAGTCTTTTATGAACCGCAAACGACCCTCGGCGCTCTTGCTGCTGGTGCTCTCCATCTCGACGCTCACGGGGGGGATGCCGCGCGTGGCCGACGCACAGTCAGGTAACAACGTCTCGCTCGACGCGCTCGCCGAGGGGAAGACCGTCGGCGGCTTCCGCGCCGAGGCCGTCTACCTCAACGACTCGGACAAGCCCTTCGGCGCGCGGCTGCGCCACGCGAAGACGGGCTTCACGCTCGACTACTTGCAGATTCAGTCGGTGCCGCAGGTCTTCATGTGGGTCAACTCGTTCCCGACCTCCGAGCACGGCGAGCCGCACACGCAGGAGCATCTGCTGCTCGGCAAGGGCAACGTCGGGCGCGCGCACGCCGGGCTTCGAGAGCATGTCGCTCGCGGGCTCCTCGGCCTTCACGCAGCAGTGGCGCACCTGCTACCACTTCCACACCGCCGCCGGCCCCGAAGTCTTCTACAAGCTCTTCGAGAGCCAGGTGGACGCGCTCCTGCACCCCGACTACACGGACGAGGAGATACGGCGCGAGGTGAGCCACTGGGGCGTGAGCGAGAACCCCGCGGACAAGAAGCTGAGCCTCGAAGAGAAGGGCACGGTCTACCAGGAGATGCGGACGACCTACGACCGCCCCGTCAGCCGCCTCTTCCGCGCTCGAGAACCAGATGCGTCTACGGCGCCGCACACCCGCTGGCGATGTCCTCGGGCGGCTGGCCCGACTCGATCCGCGAGATGAAGCCGGAGGACATACGCAAGTTCCACGCGGACAACTACCGCCTCGGCAACATGGGCATGGTCGCTTCGTTCCCGAAGGAGATGCCTCTGGGCGAAGTGGTCGCGCGCCTCGACGCCGTCTTCAACCGGCTTGAGCCGAAGCAGGAGAGCCGCCGCTTCATGAGCGAGTCGGACATCCCCGACCCGAAGCCGGCGCCGGCGGGCACCATCCGCATGGTCGAGTACCCGCACAAGAACGAGCAGCAGCCGGGCTGGGTGCTCTTCGCCTACCCGGCGCAGCTCACGCTCGACACGAAGGAGAAGACGCTCCTCAGCCTCTTCCTCTCGAACGTCGCGGGCGACCCGACGACGAACCTCTACAAGCTGTTCGTCGATTCCAAGACGCGCGTGATGGAGACGGGCGCGAAGGGCGTCTTCGCCGTCCTCGACGACGAGATGGTCGAAGGGCAACCCGGTCTACGTCGGGCTCACCGACGTGGCGCCGTCGAACATGACGGACGAGAAGATTCGGGAAGTCCGTCAGAAGATCATGGACGAGATGAAGCGGGTCGCGTCGTTCGCCGACGGCTCGGCGGAGCTGAAGGAGTTCAACGAGCGTCTGAAGAGCCGCGTGGTGCAGACGCGCCGCACGCTCTCGAAGCTCGTCAACTCGCCGCCGGGCTTCGGCTTCCGCAACTCCGACTCGGGCTGGATGACGCACCTCGTTGACCTCAACCGCACGCCGGGCTTCCGCAAGTCGGTCACGCTCAAGCCGGAGCTGGCGGCGGTCGAGCAGGTCGTCTCGTCGGACAAGAACGCGTGGCGCGACCTCCTCGCGCGCTGGAAGCTGGCCGAGTCGGTGCCCTACGCCGTCGCCGCGAAGCCCTCGCCGCAGATGCTCGTGCAGGACGAGCAGGAGCGCGCCGCGCGCGCGCAGGCCGAGACCGAACGCGTCATGAAGAGGTACGACGTGGAGGTCGAGCAGGAGGCGCTCCGGCGCTTCAAGACCGACTACGACGCGGCGACCGCGGAGCTTGAAAAACTGGCGGGCCAGTCGGCCGTCGCTCAAGTTTCTGGAGCGCCCGCCGCTCACGCTCGACGACCAGCTCGACTACAAGGTCACGCAGCTTCCCGGCAACGTCCCGCTCGTCGCGTCGAACTTCGAGAACATGACGAGCGCGACGACCGGTCTCGCGCTCCGCCTCGACGGCGTGCCGCAGGAGAGGCTCTTCTATCTCTCGGCGATGCCTTCGCTGTTGACGCAGGTCGGCGTCGTGCGAAGACGGCCAGCCCATCCCGTACGAGCAGATGAGCGAGATGCTCCGCAAGGAGGTCCTGTCGCTCAACAGCTACTTCAGCACGAACTTCCGCACGAACCGCGCGGAGCTTGTCGTGCGCGGCGCGGGCAACGACACGGCCGAGTCGCAGCGCGCGCTTGCAGTGGATGAAGCTCGTGCTGACGAGTCCCGACTGGCGCCCCGAGAACCTCGCGCGCATCCGCGACGTGGTCGATCAGGCCCTGAGCGGGATGCGCAACCGCACGCAGGGGTCGGAGGAGTCGTGGGTCAACGACCCGGCGAACGCCTACTGGCGGCAGGACAACCCGCTGCTCCTCTCGGTCTCCTCCTTCATGACGCAGGCGCACAACGTCCAACGCCTCCGCTGGCTCCTCAAGGACGCGGGCGCCGACCGCGAACGCATCGCCGTCTTCCTCGACGCGCTGGCCGCCGCGCCGAAGCAGAACGCCGAGCGCGAGCACCTGAAGAACCTCTTGCAGACTTTCCAGAAGGGCGAGGTCAAAGACCGTCACTACAACGACCTGAAGTCGGCCTTCAGCGAGCTGCCGGCGGGGGCGAAGGCGCTGGCCGTCGATGCGGCGAAAGACCTCGACCAGGTGCTCGGCGACATCCCCGACGAGACGCTCGGCGGTGACTGGCAGTACCTCGTCCGACAGATGCGGCGCGACCTGCTCGTCCCGCCCGCGCAGGCGCTCGCCGAGCTGAACGAGGTGCGGCAGAGCCTTCTGAAGACGGGCGGCGCGCGCTTCTTCATGATCGGCTCGACGCCGACGCGCGCTTCGCTTGGAGCCGGGCGTGCGCGGGCTGCTGGCCGGTCTCCAGACCGCGCCGCAGCCCGCGGCGAAGTACGCGAGCGCGAGGCTCGTCGAGTCGCGCGTGCGCGAGCGCGCGGGTGATAAGGATAAGAGCACGCCGGTCTTCGTCGGGCTCGTCAACCCGAACACGCAGGGCGGCGTCTTCCTCAACTCCGCGCCGATGGCGACGTACGCCGACGCGGACAACCGGGAGGCGCTGCTGGACTTCCTCGCCTCGCGCCTCTACGGCGGCGGCGGCGCGCACGGCATCTTCATCAAGACTTGGGGCGCGGGGCTCGCCTACTCGAACGGCCTCGGCGGCTCGCCCTCGCTCGGCCGCGTCAGCTACTACGCCGAGCGCACGCCGGAGCTGCCGCAGACGCTCCGCTTCGTCATCGAAGAACTGAAGAAGGCCAAGCCCGACCCGGGGCTCGTCGAGTACGCCGTCGCGGTCGCCTTCTCGCAGTTCCGCTCGGCCTCCGGCTACGAGTCGCGCGGCGAGCAGATGGCCGCCGACATCGCCGACGGCACGCCGCCCGAGGCGGTGCGCAGGTTCCGGCAGGGGCTCTTAGACCTGCGCAAGTCGCCGAACCTCTCGGACGAGCTGTTCAAGCGGATGAACGCGGTCTACGCGCGCATCCTGCCGGGCCTCGGCGCGAAGGCGTCTGGAGTCGAAGGCGGCGTCTACTACGTCATCGGCCCCGAGAAGCAGCTCACGGCCTACGAGGAGTATCTGAGAACGGTCGAAGGCCCCGACGCGCGCGTCGTTCGCATCTACCCGCGCGACTACTGGATTCGCGCCGACTAAATTAACCACCGCGGACACAGAGACGCGGCTTTGAAGCCTTAAGGCTTCAAAGCCGCGTCTCTGTGTCCGCGGTGGCTAACTCAGCCGAAGATGTCGCGCACCTTGTCCATGAGCCCCTTGTCGGTGAGGTCTTTCTCCTCGACCTGCGCGAGCTGTTCGAGGAGCTTGCGCTGCTCGCGCGTGAGGGTCGTCGGCGTCACGACCGTGACCGAGACGAAGAGGTCGCCGCGGCCGCGGCCGCCGAGCACGGGCATCCCGTGCCCCTTCAGACGAAACACCGTCCCGGTCTGCGTCCCCGCCGGCACCTTCAAATTCTCCTGCCCTTCGAGCGTCTCGACGCTCGTCTCCGCGCCGAGCGCGGCCTGCGCGAAGGTGATGGGGACGGACGCGTAGAGGTTGTTCCCCTGACGCTCGAAGAGGTCGTGCTCCTTGACGTGGATGACGACGTAGAGGTCGCCCGCCGGGCCGCCCTGCGCGCCGGCCTCGCCCTCGCCCGCGAGCCGCAGGCGCGAGCCCGTCTCGACGCCCGCCGGTATCTTGACCTCGATCTGCTTCTCGCGCTCGATCGCGACCCGCGCCCCTGCACTGCTCGCACGGCGTGCGGATGACTCGGCCCGCGCCGCGGCACTGGCCGCACGTGCGCGCCACCGAGAAGAAGCCCTGCTGGTATCTGACCTGCCCCGTGCCGTTGCACCCGGGGCAATTCTCGGGCTGCGTGCCCGGCGCCGCGCCCGTCCCCTTGCAGCCTTCGCAGGCTTCCAGACGCGGCACGCGCAATTGCGCCGTCATCCCTTCGGACGCCTCTTCGAGCGTCATCTCCAGGTCGTAGCGGAGGTCCGCGCCGCGCTGCGCCGCGCCGCGCCGCCCGCCCGACGCGCGCCCGCCGCCGAACACGTCGCCGAAGCCGAAGAGGTCGCCGAGGATGTCCTCGATGCCGCCGAACCCTTGCGCGCCCCAGTTGGGCTGCGCGCCCGCGCCCGACGAGACGCCCGCGTGGCCGAAGCGGTCGTAGCGCGTGCGCTGCTCGGCGACGGAGAGGACGGAGTAGGCTTCGGCCGCCTCCTTGAACCTCTCCTCGGCCTCCGCGTCGCCGGGGTTCTTGTCCGGGTGGTAGCGGACGGCGAGCTTGCGGTAGGCGCTCTTGATCTCCGCCTCGGTCGCGCCCCGGCTCACGCCGAGGACTTCGTAATAGTCGCGTTTAGCCATGTCTCTAAAATGTGAAAGTGACGAGTGACAAGTCGAAGTGAAATTCTAACTTGTCACCCGCCACTTGTCACCCGCCACTGCTTTTCCGATGCTCCTCCGACTTCAGCGGCCGTTGTGCTCGACGACGGGGTTGAGCATGGCGAGGGCGAGCTGCTGCGAGATGCGCTCCAGCTTCTGCGTCGCCTCGCAGATGGCCTCGACGTTCTCGGACTTGAGCAGCTCCTCGCACTCGGCGAAGCTGTCCTGCGTGACGGCGCGCTCGCCCGAGGAGAGCGACGCGCCGAACTCGTTGAAGGTGCGCTGCGCGTTGCGCAGGAGCCCTTCGAGCTTGGCGCGCTGCACGAGGAGTTCCTTGGCGCGGCGGTCGGCCTCGGCCGAACTCTGCGCCTCGGCGATCATGCGGTCGATCTCGTTGCCCGAGAGCCCGGAGGTGGGCGTGACCTTCATCTGCTGCTGGCGGCCGCTCGCCTTGTCCATGGCCGCGACGCTGAGGATGCCGTTGGCGTCCACCTCGAACGTCACCTCGATCTGCGGCCCGCCGCGCGGCCCCGGCGGGATGCCGACCAGCTCGAACTTGCCCAAGCGAGCGGTTGTGCTGCGCGATCTCGCGCTCGCCTTGCAGGACGTGAATCTCGACCGACGACTGGTTATCGACGACGGTCGTGAACGTCTGGCTGTTGTGGAGCGGGATGGTCGAGTTGCGCTCGATGAGCTTGTGGAAGAGGCCGCCGCGCGTCTCAAGGCCGAGCGAGAGCGGGAGCACGTCGAGCAGCACGATGTCCTTCACGTCGCCCGTCAGCACGCCGCCCTGGATGGCCGCGCCCATCGCGACCACCTCGTCCGGGTTGATCTCGGACGACGGGTCTTTGCCGAAGATCTCGCTCACGGTGCGCGCGATGATGGGCGAGCGCGTCTGGCCGCCGACGAGCAGGACCTTGTCGATGTCCTTCGGCTGGAGCTTCGCGTCCCACAGGGCCTTCTGGCACGGCTCGACCGTGCGCTCGACGAGGTCGGAGATGAGCCCCTCGAACGTCTCGCGCGTCAGGGTCTTGCTGAAGTGCTTCGGCCCCGAGGCGTCGGCCGCGATGAAGGGCAGGTTGATGTTCGTCTCGGAGAGCGACGAGAGGTCGCACTTGGCGCGCTCGGCCGCCTCCTTCAGGCGCTGCAAGGCGAGGCGGTCGTTGCGGAGGTCGATGCCGGTCTCCTCGCTGAACTGCTTGACCATCCAGTCGATGATGCGCTCGTCGAAGTCCTCGCCGCCGAGGAAGGTGTTGCCCGAAGTGGCGAGCACCTCGTAGACGCCGTCGTTGATTTCGAGGATGGAGATGTCGAACGTGCCGCCGCCGAGGTCGTAGACGGCGATGCGCTCGGAGCCGCCGCGGCCCAGCCCGTAGGCGAGCGCCGCGGCCGTCGGCTCGTTGATGATGCGCTCGACGCGCAGGCCCGCGATCTTGCCGGCGTCCTTCGTGGCCTGCCGCTGCGTGTCGTCGAAGTAGGCGGGGACGGTGATGATGGCCTCGGTCACCGGCTCGCCGAGGAAGTCTTCGGCCGCGGCCTTCAGGCGTTGCAGGACGATGCCGGAAATCTCCTGCGGGCTGTAGACGCGCCCCTGCACCTGGATGCGCGCGTCGCCGTTCGACGCCTCGACGATCTCGAAGGGCGAGGTCTCGCGGGCGCGCACGACCTCGTCCTCCTTGTGCTTGCGGCCGATGAGGCGCTTGACGGCGTAGATGGTGTTGGCGGCGTTGGTGACGGCCTGGCGCTTGGCGATCTGGCCGACGAGGCGTTCGCCCTTGTCGGTGAACCCGACCACGGTGGGGGTGGTGCGCCCGCCCTCTTTGTTCGGCACGATCTGCACCGCGCCGCCTTCGAGGACGGCCACGCAACAGTTGGTCGTGCCCAAATCGATTCCGACTACTTTGCCCATAACAGTTTCTCTCGTGTGGGGGGGACAAGTGTTAACCGCACGCGGTCAACGGCCGGGTTAGCTGCGGACTGGAAGGCGGCGGGAGCCGGGAGTCCCGCCGCGGGCGGTCGTTAAAGACTTAGCCTCTGGTGGCGACCTTGACCATCGCGGGCCGCAGCAGTTTGTCGCCGAGGCGGTAGCCGCGCTGCATCTCCTGCGTGACCGTGTCGGGCTCGTGTGCGGCCGTCTCCTCGGTGGCGACGGCCTCGTGGACGTGCGGGTCGAAGCGCTCGCCGACCGTGGGGACGACCTCGACCCCTAAGCCTTCGAGCACGCCGCCGAGCTGGCGGTTGATCAGCTCGACGCCCTGGAGGAAGTGCCGGAACTCCTCCGACTCTTTGACCTCGACGACGTGCTCGGCGTCGAGCGCGCGCTGGAGGTTGTCGAGCACCGGCAGGAGCCGGCGGACGACCTCGCCGAGCGCGCGGTTGTAGGTCTCCGTCGCGCTCGCGCTCGGTGCGCTTGCGGAAGTTGTCGAAGTCGGCCTGAGCGGCGCGCGAGCGTTGTCGTTCAAGTCCTGCCGCTCGCCCGTCAACTTTTTAAGCTCGGCCTCGACCCGCCTCAACTCGGCGCGCGTCGCGATCAGCTCGGCCACCTGCGGGCCCGCGCCGGCCGAGGCGTTGCGCGCCGGCTCCTGCGCCGTGCCCGAGGCGCCGCCCCCGCCACGCTCGTCGGGCTCGACGTGCGAGACGGTCGTGTCCTGTTCGTTGCGGCTGCGCGGCAGCTCAGAAGGGTCCGTGCTGCCGGCGGACGCCCGTCTCGCCCGAGCCCGTCTCGCCGGCCTCGCCGCTCTCGATGCGCCGCCCCATCTCGGTCGAGTCGTCGTAAGAGGACTCGTCGCCCGAGTTCTTCGGGCGTCAGGTTCTCGGCCGGCGTGCCGGCACTCGGGTTGCTCGCCCTCCTCGTCGCCGACGAAGCGCACGGGTATGCGATTCGGCTTCCGCCCGCCCTTGTTTGCCATGTCCGATTGAGTCATCCCTTTGAAGCCTTCCCCGAGGCCGAATGAATGTTGACCATGAAGTATGAGTCAGGAGTGATCCGCCTCGCGCAGCACGCGCTCGACGAGGCGCGCGACGTAGTTGACGGCGGCCATCGTGCGCGCGTACTCCAGGCGCATCGGCCCGACGACGCCGACGGTGCCGCCGACGAAGCCCTCGCCGACGCGGTACGGCGCGGTGATGAGCGCGCAGGACTGCATCTGCGGCGCGCTGTGCTCGCGCCCGATGACGACGTGTACGTCGCCGAAGACCGGCTCGCGCGCGATGCACTCGTTCAGGATTTTGACGAGCCGCGACTTGGCCTCGAACGTGCGGAAGAGTTCCCGCAGGCGCTCCACGTCCGAGAAGTCCGGCTTGGCGAGGATGTTCGACGCGCCGTCGATGTAAACGTCGCCGGTCTCGCCCTCGCCGCCCTCGACGCTGCGCTCGAAGAGCAGCACGGCGTTGCGGAGCAGACGGTCGTAGAGCGCCTTCTCCTCGCCCATCAGCGCCAGCACCTCCGCGCGGATGGTCTGCAAGGTCTTGCCCGAGAACTCCGCGTTGAGGTAGCGCGCGGCCGACTCAAGCTCTTCGGAGGTCAGCGGGTCGTCGATGCGGATGATCTTGTTCTGGACGACGTTCGACGCGAGCACCAGCACGACGAGGATGCGCCCGTCCGAGAGCGGCAAGAACTCTATGTGTTCGAGCCGGCTGTCCGCGACCGGCGGCGAGACGACGATGCCGACGTTCTCCGAAAGCTCCGACAGGACGTGCGAGACCTTCTCCATCAGCCTCGAAGGCTGCCCGAAGGCGTCCGACTGCGAGCCCGAGCCCGCGGTCGATGGCCGAGATGTCGGCGCGCGACAGGCGCGCGTCGCCGATGAAGTGATCGACGTAGAAACGGTAACCCTTGTCGGTCGGGACGCGGCCCGCGGAGGTGTGCGGCTGCTCGACGAGCCCGTGCTCTTCGAGTTCGGCCAGCACGTTCCTGATGGTCGCCGAGCTCCACCCCGCGCCGCCGCGCGACGCGCTCCGAGATGGAGCGCGAGGCCACCGGCTCGCCCGTCCTCAAGTGCTCCTTGATGACGGCCGCCAGCACGGCCTGGCCGCGCGCGTCGGGCGACCAGTCGGCCTGCGTGGGTTTTGTCGAGGCTCGGATTGCCATTGACTTTACAGGGACGGCGAGCGGGGCTACAAAGGGGTTAGAAAGGCCGGACGCGGGAGGCGGGCCGCTGCTTAGAGACGGCACGGCCTTCGGCGGCCATCTTTCAATTGTTTACAGCCCCCACTGCACACTGTCAAGAATTAAATTCCCCGCGGACACGGGGGCAGCGGCCGCCCGCCCGCACCGCGAACACTCCGATTATAGCGAATCGCCGAAAACGACGCGCAAACACGCGTCCCGCCGTCCCTTAAACTTTGTCGGGATTCGACTTACAACGCCGTCTCGACAACAGTCTCATGCCGCCGGGGTTAAACCGTTGCAGTGAAAGAGATTGGGCGAGGCCGTTTTCAGCCCCGTTTCGACCCGACCTGAACGCCGGACGGCCATTTGTCGGGAAGTAAAAGGCTTAGCCCCTGTCCCAAAACGACCGTTTGACGCCCCCCGCCGGTGCCTCTTAATATCGACCACACACGACGGTTCCCGTGCAGACAGTGCCGCCCGGCTCCCGGCGGCTTCCCGTTCGTAAAAAGCGGCAGACTCCCGGCAGGGTTATCAGCTTATGCCCGACTCTCAACCACTGCTCAACACCCTCTTCGCCGAAGCCTTCCGCACGCTCGCGCCCAAGCGCCCCGTGCCGGAGGTGGACGTGCGCTACTACCCTTACGCGGGCCTGAACCACACCATCCGCCTGCGGTCGGGGCGCGTCTACGTCCGCCTCTCCGACGTGTTCAAGTCGGCGCCGCTGAACGTCCACCGCGCGCTCGCCTTCATCCTCGTCTCGAAGCTCCTGCGCCGCCGCGGCGCGCCCTCGCTCTACGAGCGCGTCTACCGCGACTACGCCTTCTCGCCGGAGGTCTTGCGCGCCTCCGACCTCGCGCGGCGCCAGCGCGGGCGCAAGATGGTCTCCTCCGCGCAGGGGCGCGTCTACGACCTCGCACGGATGTTCCAGCGTTTGAACCAGCGCTACTTCGACGGGCGGATCGAGCGGCCGACGCTCACGTGGTCGCAGCGCCGCACGCGCACCATCCTCGGCCACCACGACGACGTGCACGACACCATCGTCATCAGCAAGACGCTCGACAGCGAGGACGTGCCCGAGTGGTTCGTCGAGTACATCCTCTATCACGAGATGCTCCACATCAAACACCCGGCGCGCCTCATCAACGGCCGGCGCTACTACCACACCAAGGCGTTCCGCGCCGACGAGCAGCGCTTCCCGCACTACCACGAGGCGCAGCGCTGGCTCGACAGGCGTCGCACGTCAGCGGCGGACGCTTGCGCGCCCGCGCGGCCTGCGCGGCGTAAAATTTTTAGTGAACTTTCTCGCCCGACCTTCGTTTACACGGTCAGGAAGGTGGGCTCCTCCGGAAGAGCGGGCGGGCGACAGAAGACGACATCACTCCCTCCGATGTCTCCTATGTCTCTCGCCCGCTCTAAGGTTTTAGGCCGTCCAAATTTTCCCGCCCGCGTCCGCGCCTGCGGATTTCTTGACTCGCACACACACGCGTGCTAGCGTCCGCCCTGTTTCCAACCAGAGACCATCTCAAGTTTGAACTTTCGAATTTGTGTTACCGCACACCGGAGGACTCTTCCTATGGGCGAGAAGGTTTTCAAGGGGGTCGAGATCGTCGGCACCTCCGAGCAGAGTTTCAGCCACGCCATCGAGGTGGCGGTCACGCGCGCGCGCCAGACCCTGCGCGAGCTCTCCTGGTTCGTCGTCGAGGAGATGCGCGGCGGCCTCCAGTCCGGGCGGCTCGAATATCAGGTCACGCTCCGCGTCTACTTCAAGCTCGACCCGCCGGACGCGGCCGGCTCCGAGGGCACGCTCGTCTAAGTCTTGCCCGCTGGACAAAGGGGCGAGGCCGTAGCTAGACTACGGGGTTTGCGAAAGGCCGCGCGGAGTCCTCTGTGGGGCCGCTACGACCTTTCGGACAGACACGTCGAAATCCTAAACGCTTCGGAGTCAGATTTTTATGGCAATATCCGCGACCCAAATCCGGAAGGGCATGGTCATCGTCTTCGAGGGCAAGCCCTGCAAGGTCATCGAAGCGCGCCACCACACGCCCGGCAACCTGCGCGCGATGATGCAGACGAAGCTGCGCGACCTGCGCACGGGCTCAAGCTTCGAGCACCGCTTCCGCTCCGCCGACACCGTCGAGCGCGCCGCGATGGAACAGCACGAGATGGAGTTCATGTACGCCGACGGCTCGCACTACCACTTCATGAACACCGAGAACTACGAGCAGACGGCCCTCTCCGAAGACGACCTCGGCGAGATGGCGCAGTGGCTCCTGCCCGGCATGAAGATTCAGGCCGAGTACTACGACGGCTCGCCCATCGGCATCGACCTGCCGCCCTCCATCGAGCTGACCGTGGTCTCGACCGAGCCCACGATGAAGGGCGCGACCGTCTCGAACGTCAACAAGCCGGCCAAGCTGGAGAACGGCGTCACCATCTCCGTCCCGCCCTTCGTCAACGAAGGCGACCGCATCCGCGTAGACCCCGTGGAAGGACGCTACATGGAGCGGGCGAAATAAGACGAGTGATGAGTCGATGAGTGACAAGTGATAAGGGAAGGCACCGGCTCTTTCTTATCACTCATCACTCATCACTCATCGCTCATCACACATGTATTTCCTGTACAGCATCCTCCTCGGCATCGGCGTCTTAGCGCTGCTGCCGAGGTTTCTTTTGGACGCGGCGCGGCACGGGAAGTACGCGGCCGGGTTGGGCGAGCGCGCGGGGTCGCTCCCGCGGTTCGACGCGGGCGGGCGACCCGTCGTCTGGCTGCACTGCGTGTCGGTCGGCGAGGCGCAGGCGGCGCGGCCGCTGGCGCGGGCGCTGCTGGAGGAGTACCCGCACCACGCGCTCGTCGTCTCGACGACGACGCTGACGGGCCAGCGCGTCGCGCGCGAGGCGTTCAAGGGTCAGGCCGCGCGGGTCTTCTACTTCCCCTTCGACTGGGCCTGGAGCGTGCGGCGCGCGCTGCGCGCGCTGAACCCGTCGGTCGTGCTCCTGATGGAGACCGAGTTGTGGCCGCGCTTCTTCCGCGAGTGCAGGCGGCGCGGCGTCCCCCTCGCGCTCGTCAACGGCCGCATCTCGGAGAAGTCTTTCGGCCGCTACCGGCTCATCCGCCCCTTCATCCGCCGCGTGCTCTCCGACCTCTCGCTCGCGGCCGCGCAGACCGAAGGCAGACGCCGCGCGCCTCGTCGCGCTCGGCCTCGCGCCCGAGCGCGCGCGCGTCACCGGCAACGTCAAGTTCGACATCGAGGAGACGGCCGCCCTTCCGCTCACGGAAGAGCTGCGGCGGCGCTTCCGCGTAAGCGGTGAACGCCCGCTCGTCGTCGCCGCGAGCACGCACGCGCCCGAGGAGCGCATCGTGCTCGAAGCCTTCAAGCTCTTAAGCTCCGACGCGAGACGCCCGCGCCTGCTCGTCGCGCCGCGCCACCCGGAGCGCTTCGGCGAGGTCGCGTCGTTGATCGAGGCGTCGGGGCTCAGTTGGACACGACGCACCGGCGAGCCGCGCGGACGCGGACGCGGACTGCGACGTGATTCTGCTCGACAGCATCGGCGAACTGCGCGCGGTCTACCCGCTCGCGGAGGTGGTCTTCGTCGGCGGCAGCATCGCGCCCGTCGGCGGCCACAACGTCCTGGAGCCGGCGCTCGACGCGCGCGCCGTCGTCACCGGCCCGCACACCTCGAACTTCAAATCCATCGTCGCCGCGCTCCTCGAACGCGACGCCCTTGTCCAACTGCCGCACACGGAAGACCAACAAGACGCCGCGCGCGAACTCGCACGCGCCGTCGGCGGGTTGCTCGAAGACGAACTCGGGCGCCGACGCACGGGCGAGCGAGCGCGCGCCGTCCTCGAAGAGAATCGCGGCGCCACCGCGCGCACCGTCGAGATGCTCGCCCCGCTCCTGAAGCAGATGTCGAATGTCAGATGTCAGATGTTGGTTGAAGAGAAGGCACTGACATCTAACACTACCGTCCAGCACTAACGTCTGACATCTGACATCTCCCTTTATGTCGCTCGCACTGGCACCGCTCGGCATGCTCTACGGCGCTGTGACGCGCGCACGTCTGCGCCTGTACCGTTCGGGCGTGCTGAAGGGTGAGCGGGTGGGCGCGCCCGTCGTGAGCGTCGGGAACCTGACGGCGGGGGGGACTGGGAAGACGCCGCTGGTCGAGTGGGCGGCGCGGGCGCTGGCGCGCGAAGGTACTGCGGGCGTGCGTGCTGACGCGCGGTTACGGGCGCGCGGACGAGTCGCGGCGGGTTTTGGCGTCCGACGGCGCGCGCGTGCTGGCCGAAGTGGCGGAGTGCGGGGACGAGCCGAGGCTCCTGGCGGAGAGGTTGTTGGGCGCGGCGGCGGTCGTCTGCGACCGCGACCGCGCGGCGGCGGCGCGTTGGGCGCGGGAGGAGTTGGGCGCCGAAGTCTTCGTGCTGGATGACGGCTTCCAGCACCTGCGCATCGCGCGCGACCTCGACATCGTGACGCTGGACGCGACGGCGCCGTGGGGAGGCGGGCACATGCTGCCGCGCGGCCGTCTGCGCGAGCCCGCGTCGGGGCTCGCGCGCGCGGACTGCGTCGTCATCACGCGCGCCGAGTTGGCCGAAGACCTCGAAGGCTTGCGCGCGGAGGTCGCGCGCGTGAGCGGAGGGCGCGCCGCGGTCTTCACGTCGCGCGTGCGGACGCGCGGGTTGACGCGGCTGTCGGAGGAGGGCGCGGGCGGCGCGGAGGTGAAGCTTGAAAGTGTTCGGGTCGGGACGGTCGGGGCGTTCTGCGCGGTCGGCAACCCGGGCGCGTTCTTCGAGCACCTGCGGCGGGACGGGTTCGAGCTTTCTTACAAGCGCGCGTTCAGAGACCACCACGCATACACGCGGACGGACGCGGAGGCGGTCGCGCGCGCGGCGGCCGGGCGGGGGCGCGCGTGCGCTTCTGACGACGGCGAAGGACGCGGTGAAGCTGCGCGGGCTCGACTTCGCGCTGCCCTGCTACGTGGTCGAGACGGGGTTGGAGTTCGACGACGAGGCGCGTTTGCTCGGCCTCCTGCGCGCGGCCGTGTCGGCGAAGCGTTGAGGGTCGGTGATAGAGGATGAGACGGGAAGAGGCGCCGTGACTCGACAGTCACGGCGCCTCTTGTTTATCTAAGAAGTTCAGGAGGGCTTGACGACCGGCCCGTCTTCAATCTGGGGCGGCTTCTCCTCCTTGGGCTTCTCCTCCTTGGGCTTCTCTTGCTTGGGCTTCTCTTCCTTCGGCTTCTCCTCTTTGGGCTTGGCCTGCCCGGGCGGGGGCGGGGGCGGCCCGAGGTTAGCGTTGACGGAAGGCAGGTTCGTGTCGCGCTTGGGCGTCGGCGTGGGCTTCGGCGCTTCCTCTTCCTCCTCCTCGTCCTCTTCGGCGGGCTGCTCGTCCTGGTTCGCGTTCGCCTTACCGCCGGCCTCCGGCGTGGGCGTGACGGCGGTGTTGGCGTTGGCGCCGGACGGCGCGCCGGTCGCCCCGCCCGCAGGCGTCGTCGGCGTCGGCGTGCCGGGCGTCGTCGAGATGTCGCGCTCGGCCTGCCCCGTCGGCGGCGAGATGGGCTGGGCGGCCTGGCCGTTCGGGTCGGCCTGGAGCGGCGTCGCGCCCGGCTCCGGCTGTTCGGAAGAGACGCCGCGCCGCTGGAAGGCGAAGAAGACCGCGAAGATGATGGCGATGACGGCGATGGCCGGGACGGCGACGCGCCAGGGGTTGAAGGAGGGCTCGGCCGGAGGCGGGTAGACGACCGGCTGAACCTCTTCGCTCAAGACTACTTCGCGCCGGTGGCCGGCGCCGACGACGGTCGCCTCGTCGTCGTCGCGCGACCGACGGTCGTGCGCGCGGGCTCGTTGGGCGAGGTCGGCGAGCCGATGCGGTCGGTGTCGAGGACGACGGCCGCCGCCAGGGCCGGGGGCGCCTCCGCGGCCGCTTCGGCGAGCGCCGCGGACAACTCGCCCGCACTCTGGAAGCGTTCTTCGGGCCGCTTGTCGAGCGCGCGCGCGACGACGCGGCCGACCTCTTCGGGCAGGTCGGGCCGCTCGTCGAGGATGGACGGCGCGGGCTCCTGGATGTGCTTCATCATGATGGCCGTCGGCGAGTCGCCCGAGAAGGGGACGTGGCCGGCGAGCATCTCGTAGATGATGACGCCGAAGGAGTAGATGTCGGAGCGCGCGTCGATGTCGGAAGCCTGCGAGCACTGCTCGGGCGACATGTACTGCGGCGTGCCGATGATGAGGTTGGGCGCGGTCAGGCCCGGGTCGGTCTCGTGGATGCTGCGCTCGGTCTGCTGAATCTTGGCGATGCCGAAGTCTAAGACCTTGGCCCAGTCGCCGCCGGTCGCCTCGTCGAGCATGATGTTGTCGCTCTTGAGGTCGCGGTGGACGACGCCCTCGGCGTGCGCCACGTCGAGCGCGCCCGCGACCTGCCGGACGATCTCGGCCGCGCGCTGAAGCGTCATCGGCCCGCCCGAGCGCACGATGTCTTTGAGCGTGCGGCCGCGCAGGTACTCCATGACGAGGTAGACGACGCCGTTCTCCGACTCGCCGAAGTCGGTGACGTTGATGGCGTGCGGGTGCGAGATGCGGGAGGCGGCCTTGGCCTCGCGCGTGAAGCGCTGGACGATCTTGTCGTCGGCGGCGAGCGCCGGGTGGAGCACCTTGACGGCGATGACCTTCTCCATCAGGACGTGCGTGGCGCGGTAGACGCAGCCCATGCCGCCCTCGTCGATCTTGTCCTCGATGCGGTACTTGCCGGCGAGCACCTGCCCGATGAGCCGGTCTTCGTTGCCCACGCGCTTGAGGACGGCGCCGTCCGCCGGGCACAGCGTGGTGGTCTCGGCGTACTCCCTACCGCATGTCGGGCAAGTCTTCATCGAAAGGATACGGCCCTGCCTTCAAACTCAATTTTCAGGGGAGACCTGAGCGTAACACACCGCTTTCACACGGCGCAACGCGTTCGTGTCGTACGGTACTTTACAGGCCGAATCCGGCACACATTCCCGTTCTCCCGTGGCGCCGTGGCCGCGCCTTGCGGCTTCTGGCGTTCACCTTCCCCGCTCTGTTAAATTGCGGGCATGGGCACAGCGCTGCGCGTGGAAAACGTGTCGAAGCAGTACCGCATCTACGCGCGGCCGGGCGACCGTCTGAAGGAGACGCTGACGCGCGGGCGTCTGAAGCGGCACCGCGAGTTCTGGGCCTTGAAGGGCGTGAGCTTCGAGGTCGAGACGGGGACGACGACCGGCATCATCGGGCCGAACGGGTGCGGGAAGTCTACGCTGTTGCAGATCATCGCGGGGACGCTTGAGCCGACGGCGGGGAGCGTCTGGCGCGAGGGGCGCGTGGCCGCGCTGCTCGAACTCGGCGCGGGCTTCGACCCGGAGGGGACGGGCGTCGAGAACGTCTACATGAACGCCGCGCTGATGGGGCTCTCAAGGCGCGAGACCGAACGGCTCTTCCCGGACATCGAGCGCTTCGCGGAGATCGGCGACTTCATCCGCCAGCCCGTCAAGACCTACTCGTCGGGGATGTTCGTCCGCCTCGCCTTCGCCGTCGCCGCCAACGTCGAGCCCGACATCCTCGTCATCGACGAGGCGCTCGCCGTCGGCGACGCGGTCTTCCAGCACCGCTGCCTGCGCCGCATCAAGGAGATTCAGGAGCGCGGCGCGACCGTCCTCTTCGTCTCGCACGACGCGGCGGCCGTGCGCGCGCTCTGCACGCGCGCCGTCCTGATGAGCGCCGGCCGCGTCCTCTCGGACGGCCCGCCCGTCGAAGTCCTGAACCACTACCAGAAGACCGTCATGGAGCGCGAGCAGGCGTACGAGGAGGAAGAGGCGGCGGCCGACGGAACCGAGGGCGCGGACGGTCGTGAAGTAGAAGAGAGCTTCGCGCCGCTACGCTACACGTACCGGCACGGGGACGGCTCCGCGGAGATCGTGAGCGCCGAGCTGCTCGACGGCGCGCGCCGTCCCGTCGGCGTCGTCGAGACGGGCTCGCCGCTCACGGTGCGCATGCGCGCGCGCGTTAACCGCGAGGTGGACGACGCGGTCTTCGGCTTCCTCGTCAACGACAGCCGCGGCGTCCACGCCTACGGGACGAACACGAAGGAGCAGCAGGTCGAGTTGGGCGTGCTCCGCCGCGGCGAGATTGATCGAGGTCAGCTTCGCCTTCGACTGCTGGCTCGGGCTCGACCAGTTCTCCGTCTCGCTCGCCGTCCACAGCCGCGACGGCGTGAGCTACGACTGGCTCGACGGCGTGCTCTTCTTCCGCGTCACGAGCCCCGTCCTCGTCGAAGGCATCGCGAACCTCAACGCCGCCGCGACGGCGCGTCGGGTCGGCGTCAGCTCAGGCGGAAGCTATGGTCGAAGCGGAGGCCCGAACGTAACGACTCTCGGGAGAGACTGGGATGGCTGACTCAGAAGTCGAAAACACTCTGCGCGAGATACGCGAGCGCGTGCTGGCGGACGCGCAGCGGCGCGGCGCCGGCGTCGAACGGCGTGACGCGGCGTCGAACGGCGCGGAGGCGGACGGCCGCGAACGGGCACGCGCGGCTCGGCGCCGGAGGCGCTGGCGCGCATGGAGGCGAACCTCGCGACGACGGCGCGCGCGTGGTCGCGTCTGCCGCCGCTCCTGAGCTACCGGCGCGGCGCGGCGGCGCGTTTCGAGCTTTGGGTCAAGCGGCTCGTCAAGCGCGCGGCGCACTGGTTCACGTGGGAGCAGGTCAACTTCAACGCGGCCGTCCACCACGCGCTCGGCGACGCGCGCGCCGCGCTGGCCGCGCAGGAGCAGGCGCTCGCGCGCCTGCGCGAAGAGCTTCGCGGCGCGCAGGCGGAGGCCGAGCGAGGCGCGAGCGTCGCGGAGTTGCAGGCGCGGCTCGCGCGCGCCGAGGCGGAGGCGCAGGTCGCCGAGGCGCAGGCGCGCTTCGAGTCGGGCGGCGCGCAACTGCGGCAGGCTTTCGGCGCCGGGCTCGAACGGCTGCGCGGCGAGTCGCAGCTGCGCCGAGAGATCCGCGGGACGCGCGCGCGCCGAGCTGCACGCGGAGATGCGCGAGCGCGTGGACGGCCTGCTCGAAGAGCAGCGCGTCTGCTTCAAACAGCTCTCGCTCGAAGCCGGCGAGACGGCCGTCACACAAGACCGCGCCCGCCGGCAGCTCGAAGCGCGCCTCGAAGCGCTGGCGGAAAAGAAGTAGGACAGTTGGCAGTTGAGAACACTTGCCTCGAAAACTCTGATTTAACTATTCAGCGTGCATCACGCGGGGCGACTGCCACCCGCCTGCCGCCTACTCACTCTATGACCGACGACCTCTACGAGCGCGCGGGCGTCGAAGACCTCTCGGAGTTCTACCGGACGAAGTTCGTGTCGGACGAGGTGCTCGACGCGCGCTACTTCCGCGCGCTCGACCGCTTCGACATGCGCTTCGCGCGGACGATGTGGGTCTACGACAACGTGCGCGCCGGCTCCGACGTGCTCGACCTCGGCTGCGGCGCCGGGATGCTCGCGCTCCTCAAGCGCAAGGGCGTCACGCTCACGGGCGTTGACCTCTCCGAAGAGTGCGCGCTCGCCGCGCGCCGCAACGGCTACGACGTGACCTGCGCGGCCGAACTCACGACACTTCCCTTTCGACGCAGACTCGTTCGACTACGTCGTCAGCCTCGACGTGCTCGGCCACGTCGAGTTCGAGCGAGAAGGACGCCGTGCTCTCGGAGGTCGCGCGCGTGCTGCGACCGGGCGGCGTCACGCTGCACGGCATCGAGTGCACCGACCGGCGCGCGCAGAAGAGTTACGAGGAGATGTCTGAGGAGGAGCTGCGCCGCTTCGTCGCGGTGGACGGCCACGTCGGGCTCGAAGAGGAGCAGGAGCACGCCGCGCGCTTCCGACGCTTCTTCCAGCACGTCGCGTGGGAGCCGCGCTACGCGCTCTGCCTCTCGTCCGAGGAGTTCGTCAAGCAGCGCGAAGAGTACGGGCTGCCCTTCGAGCCGGACTTCGTCGAATACCTGCGCGGCCTCTCGCACGCGGAGCGCCGCGCCTTCGACATGGCGATGGGCTACGTCTTCAACAAAATCTCCGACCTGCACGTGCGGCTCCCGAAGAGCGGGCTCTACGTGCTGCTCAAGGCGTCCGACGCGCCGCTCGGCCCCTTCTACAACGAGCACCGCGACCGCTCCGCCCTCTTCGTCGCGGCGCCCGCCTTCGGACGCACGGCCGCGCGTCTTCTGCCTCGACCGCAGCGCCTCCTTCGACGACGGCTGGTACGAGCCCAACCTGCTCCCGCCCGTCGCGCGCTGGATGAAGCGCGCGGGCCGCGTGCGCTTCGACGCGCCCGCGCTCTCGGCGCTCCGGCTCGACCTCACCTCGCACGTGCCCGACCTGCGCGAGCGCCCGCTCGGCCTCGAACTCTCCCTCAACGGCCGCACGCTCCTCGCGCCTCTCCCTCTTCCGCCACGGCTGGCTCGAACTGAGCGTCGAAGTCCCCGACGAACTCTCCGCCGCCGGCGACCTACGAACTCGAACTCCGCGCCGACCGCACCTGGCGCCCGCGCCCCGACGACCCACACAACCGCGACGACCGCGAACTCTCCGTCGCCGTCTGCAACATCGAAGCGTTTACGGCCGTCGGTTCTGATTGAGGCGGGCTTCGAGGCTGTCGCGTAAGCTTCGGAAGTGTTCTTCGGGGACGTTGGCGATGGAGCTTTGGAGGCGCGTGACGACGGGGCGGAGTTCGCGCTCCTCGTCGGGCTCGACGCTTTCGATGGCTTCGGCGACGCGCTCGGGCTGCGGGCGGCTGGCGGCGGAGGCTCTTCGAGAGGAGCGCGGCCGCGGCGCGCAGCACGCCCTTCGACTTGCGGAAGGTGCCGCCGACGGCCGACTCCAGAGGCTTGATCGGCGCCTCGCGGCAGACGGCCTCAATCGCCTCGTTGACGGCGCGCGCGCCGTGCGCGTCGAGCAGGCTCGGGGCGCCTTCGCGCCGGCGCAGGGCGTGGCCGACGAGGTAGCCGAAGTGGTACGTGCGGCTCGTCAGATCAACCGCGCGCTTCCATTCGAGGAAGTAGAAGATTTTGCGGAAGACGGCCTTCAAGGGGTAGACGAGCGCCGTCATGACGCACCCGCGCAGACACCCGCCCTCGGGCTCCGACGCGAGCGCGTTCGACCTCCTCTTCGCTCAACGTGCGGCCCGCGCCGACGCCGCGAGTCTCCGCACCAGCCGCTTGCGGAAGTAGCTCTTGACGAGGTCGTCAACCAGCGGCACGGGGATGAGCGGCGTCAGCCCCGTGAGCACCGCGTGCGTGACGAGGACGTGCTGCTGCGCGCCCCCGTCGTCCCCGACCTTCACCAAGTCCCGCCTGTCCGCCATGTTCACCTCCGCGTTTGTTCACATGATACAGTATCGAAGCAGGCAGCAGGCAGGTCAGTAGGCGAGTAGGGAATCGCCGCGTCATGCAGGCGTCCGGCGCACACGCTCACGGCTAGTTTCGATTACTGCCTACTGCCATCTGCCTACTGCCTACTGTTCCCTGATGCCCATCCGAAACATACTCATCTGCACGACACAGGTTCCGTTCACGACCGGCGGCGCGGAGTCGCACGTCGAGGGCTTGCGGCGCGCGTTCGTCGGCGCGGGCTACAACGCGGAGGTGGCGGCGCTCCCCTTCAAGTGGTACCCGCCGTCGGAGATCATGCGCGGCGCGCTCGCGTGGCGGATGCTCGACGTGACGGAGAGCAACGGCAAGCCCATCGACCTCGTCGTCGGGATGAAGTTCCCGGCCTACACGGTCGCGCACCCGCGCAAGGTTCTGTGGGTCATTCACCAGTACCGCTCGGCCTACAACCTCTGGGGCACGCCCTTCGACGACCTCTCGACCTACCCCGACGGCGCGCGCGTGCGCGACCTCGTGCGCCACTGCGACGAGCGCTTCATCCCCGAGGCGCGCAAGGTCTTCGCCAACTCGCGCACGGTGGCCGAGCGGATGCTGCGCTACAACCGCATCGAGAGCGAGCCGCTCTACCACCCGCCGCCGCGCGCCGCAGCGTCTGCGCGCGGGCGCGCAGGGCGACTACGTCTTCTACCCGAGCCGCCTTGAGCCGCAGAAGCGGCAGGAGCTGCTCATCGAGGCGATGTCTCACACGCTCACGCCCGTCCGCGCCGTGCTCGCGGGCTCGGCGCAGGACATGGCGCACTACGAGTCGCTGGTCAGACAGCCTCGGCGTCGGCGGACCGCGTCGAGCTGCGCGGGTTCGTGGCCGAGGACGAGTTGATCGAGCTGTACGCGAACGCGCTCGGCGTCTGCTACCTGCCGTTCGACGAGGACTACGGCTACGTGACGCTGGAAGGCGATGCTCTCGTCGAAGCCGGTCGTCGTGCCGCGCGACGGCGGCGGCGCGACCGAGTTCGTCGAGCACAACTCCGAAGGTCTCGTCTCCGACCCCGACCCGCGCGCGCTGGCCGAATGCCTCGACCAGCTCTACGCCGACCGCCGAGCGCGCGCGGCGCATGGGCGAGCGCGGGCGCGAGAAACTCGTCTCGATGAATCTGTCGTGGGAGAACGTCGTCGAGAAGATCATCGGCGCCGCCGGTTGACCTCAACGTTCGACCCGCCGATTCTTATACTCATCCGACGCGAGGAAGGCGCGGCTCAGGCTGCGGTAGTCGCCGTTGTGCGAGAGCACGCCGAGCCAGAAGTTGAAGCCTTCGGGGTCGGGGTCGCGCCCGAGGTAGCCGAAGAAGTGCGCGCGCACGTACGCCTCGTCGTACTCACGCCTGTCAAAGCTCTCGTCGGAAGCGGCGCGCAACAACTCGTCGGCGCGCGCCCCTTCGCCGCCCGCGAGCCGCGCGGCGAGCGCCCGCCGGTTCTCCAGAGTCGCCGCTCCCACCCGCGCGCGCCGACGTAGAGGCCGCGCCCCAACTCCCGCAAAGCCTGCATGAACTCGTCGCGCCGAGGCGCGCGCCCGCGGTCTGCCTTGAGGATGCGATAGACGAAGAGGCCGACGCGCGGGAACTCTTCGACGAGCGCGAAGGGGTCGCGCCCGACGCGCGCCGCCAGCTCGCGCGGCGCGGGCGCCGCCTTCATCGTCGTCGGCGGCTGAACTTACCTGATAGATAGTGATGTCGCCGCTCGCGGTAGACGGCGCGCAGGTTCGCGTCGAAGAAGGAGGCGTCCGCGCGCAGTTCGCGCCGCTCGGCCTCGCCGAGGTAGACGTAATCGACGCCGTAATGATCGAGCAGCTCAAGCGCGTCGGGCGCTCCGGCGTACATCCGGCGCACGTCCGCCTCGCGCGCGCGGAACTCGTAGCCGTGCCCCCAGAGCCAGTCGGTCGGCCCGCGCACGACCGCGCGCCCGGCCAGCGCGAGCACCGGGTGGTTGAACGCGGGCGCGGTCAGGAAGACGCGCGAGCGGCGCCGTCCGCTCGCGCACGAAGCGCGCGGCGTTTATGTCGGACTCCGAGAAGAGTAGCGCCGAGGCCCCGCTCTCCGCGCGCAGCGCGGCGACGCCGGTCGCGACCGAGAGCAGCGCGAGCACGGCACGCGAGCGGCGCCAGCAACACTCTCAGACGCCGCGCGCGCGCGAGCGAGACGAGCCAGCGCGCGACGAGTGCGCTGTTGACGGCGTGCCAGTAGTACGTGAGCTTGCCGTTGTCGAAGACGTTCGGCGAGACGACGACCGTCAGCGCGAAGACGAGCAGCAGCAGCGACGCGACGTAGAAACTCTTCCACGCGCGCGGCGCCGCCACCCACGCCGGGACGGCGAGCAGCAGCGGCACGCCGAAGTTGCGCAGCATGTAGACCGCGAACGAGGGCGCGTCCGAGCCCATCCAACCCGCTTGCAGACGCACGATCTGCCCCGCGCCCGCGTGCCGCGCCAGCTCGAACAGGTGCGGCGACGCCAGCAACAGGGCCGGCGCCCAGAACCAGAGCCACGCCCGCCGCGGCCTCAACAGGAAGAGCACGACGCTGACGAACCCGACCGCGATGTAACTGTGCGTGTGGAAGAGCGGCAGCAGTCCCGCCAGCACGCCCGCCGCGCAGAGTAATCTCCCATCACTCTGCCCCTCAACCTCTTCAGACCTGTCTTGCCAGCGCCGCCACACTATCGGCGAAGAGCGTGAAGATCATCAACCCGGCGGGCAGCCCGTAGACGGCGGCGCGCTGCGGGAGGAGCGTGTCGGTGACGAGGTTCGTCCAGTGAATCCCGCGCGACCAGTCGTTCGCGTAGTTGAAGGGCAGCGCGCTCCAGAACTCCGCGAAGGCTGCGCCCACTCTTCCGCCAGTCGTCGTAAAGGTTCAGAAACCCGAGCCCGCCGTTCAGGAGAGAACAGGCACGTCGCCAGCGCGGCCGCACGCGCCCCGCCCGCGAGGCGCAGCGCGAAGCCGTAGAAGATTCCGACGAGCGAGAGCGCCAGCGGCAGGGCCGTCGCGAGGAACGCCGCGCGCATCGAGAGCCCCGCGGCCATCAGCGCCGCCGCGTGGAAGTCCGGCAGGAACGGGTAGCGCAGAGGCTCGCCCGCCATCGGCGTGTAGGCCGGCGGGAAGTTCTCGCCGTGCGCGAACGAGGAGGCCAGCGCCGCGTGGAAGCTCAGGTCGTACCACGCGCTCCCGCCCGAGTAGACCCCGCCCGGCCCGCCCGCGAACGTGTGCGTCGAGAACAGCCCCCACAAGACCGGCGCGAAGACGAACAGCACCGCCGCGAGCCCGAGGTGCCGAGGCTCGACGTAAGCTCGCTATGCTCGAACGACTCCAAACGTCCGCGCCGTAACCCGACGAGTCCGACGGGCCGACACGACCGCCGGCCGCCGGCCCACACGAGCAGCGTCGCCCACGCGACCACCGCCCACGTCAAACGCCCCTGCCAACGCGCGAGCGCGTACGCCACAGCGCCCCCAGCATCCACCCCGCCGCCGTCCCCCACAAAGCCTGCTCCCAAACCCCCAACACGCCGCGCAACACGCGCCGCGCCACACACGCGCCGAGCAGGGCCGACCCGATGAGAAACAATGTCGCCAGCATGTTTGAGAAATGATGAGTGACTGAGTGATGAATTAAGGAGAGTCTCTTACATTCATCACTCAGTCACTCATCATTTGTTTCTTCATCGCCCTGTACTCGATGGAGTCCCGGAACGCGAGGGCGACCTTGTCGGGGTCGTTGGTGCGTTCGAGGTTCGAGAGCCAGAAGTCGAAGCCTGTCAGGTCGTGGTCGGGCGGGTCGTCGGGGTTGCGGCGGAGGAAGGCGAAGTAGTGGAGCAGGAGCGACGGCGCGTTGCCGCCCGCGTCTGTTCGAGCCGCGGGTCCGCGGCCACCCTGAGGAGCGCGCCCGCGCGCGTCTCCGTCCGCGAAGAGAGGGCGGCGGCGAGCGCGGCGCGCTCCGCGGCGTCGGCCCCGACGCCCGCGTTCTCGTAGAGCCGCGCGACGAAACGCGCGTCGTCCGTCTCGCCGAAGAGGTCGCCAAACTCCGCGCGACTCCCCCATCCGCGCGCGAGCGCGGCGAGACGTGCGTCGAAGTCGCGCCTGCGCCTCCTCCGCGGCCGGGATGAGGCCGCGGCCGAGCGCGCGCGCGTCCGGCATGAACTCGGCGTAGCGCGGCATGCGCCCACGCGCGACGAGGTGCAGGCGGTAGATGGCGCGGCTCCAGTCGGCGTACTGACCCAGCAGGTTGAGCGAATCTTCGTCGAGCATCGAGGCCCAGTCGCGCAGCTCAAGTTCCGCGGGCGGCGAGGCTTCGGCGCGCGCGTCGGGCTCGGTCCTGACGACGGCGTAGAGGTCGTCGCTTCCGTCGAAGCGGTTGACGAAGCGCAGGCGCCCCGCGGCGACGGCGCGAGAGAGGAAGGTCGCGTAGTCCGTGCGCCGGCTCAGGCGCGACGAGGTCGTTCTTGACGACGAGGTAGGAGGCCGGAGTCTCTTCGAGCAGTTGGAGGAGTTGCCGCGAGACCGTGCCCGGCGCGCGTCATACTCCTCGATGCGGTCTTCGTAGGGCGAGCCGAAGCCGGAGATGCCGACGACGAGCGGCTTCTCGTGGTCGGCTGAGCGGAGCATGTGGAGGTGGTTGAAGTTCGGACCCGCCGGCAGGACCACCACGCCGCCTCGCATCGGCGTCCGCTTCAGCCACAAGGTCACCGCGTCCGGGTAGACGGCGCCGCGGATGAACTCAAGCGGCGCCGCGTTCAACTCCGCGAGCAGCAGCACGCAGGCGGCTGCGTAGACCGCCGCCGGCCGCAGGTACCGCCCGCCGCGCGCGCGCGCCATCTCCGCCGAGCCGCCGCACGCCGAGGCCGGCGAGGAGCGCGAGGCCGAGGTAGGCGAACATCGCCCCGCGCGCCGGCACCCTCATGCTGCGGAAGACCGGGAGCAGCTCGTAGCAGATGCGGTAGAAGAAGAAGTTCCAGCCCAGCGAGTAGCAAAAGCCGACGACGGTCAGCATCACCCCGAACCAGAAGGCGTCGCAGCGCCGCCCGGACTTCAAGCGTCTCGGCGAGGTTCGCGTGCGCCGCGCGCAGGAAGGCCGGGTAAGCCACGCACGCCCGCGCCGCGAGCGCCGCCGTCAGCAGCGTGAGCGCCCGCTCCGAGGTGACGTAGCGGAAGAGGCCGCCGAAGGCGTCCGTCCTGTCAAACCCCACGGCCGGGATCGCAAAGGCCAGCGCGATGATCGTGATGAGGTCGAGGCGCCTGACCCAACGCCGCGCACGCGCGTCCGGCTCGGCCGCCGGCGTCCGTGTCCGCAAAGGCTTAACGAGCAGCAGCGCCGCGAGCGAGAAGAGCAGCGGGAGCAGCCCCGGGAAGAGCGCCCCGCCGTCGGGCAGCCCCGAGCCCATCCCGCCCCAGAGCTTGTTGCGCCACACGGCCGCCAGCCAGTGGGAGGGCCACGCCGAGTACTTCTTCACCTCCTCGACGCTGCGCTTGAAGCCGTAGAGCTTCGAGACGAGGTAGTACGGGTAGCATGAAGGGCGCGAGCGCGAGCGCCGCCAGTCCGGCGGCGGCCGCGCCGCGCCGCCAGAAGTCGCGCTCGCGCCAGAGGCCGTACCGCGTCGCCAGCAGCGCCGCCGCCAGCCCGAGCGGGATGAGCGCGAGCACGAACCACGAGATGGTCGTCAGCCCCAGCATGAAAAAGGAGGCCCCGAGCCACGCCGCCCGCCCCCGGCTGCGCTTCCGCGCGAAGAGCGCCAGCGCCTCAAACGTCAGGGGTATCCACGCCGAGAAGAGGTACATCGCCTGCGACATCAGGTAGAAGCGGTAGGGCACGAAGGCGAAGACTATCCCCGCGACCCACCCGACGCCCTGCGACCCCGTCAGCGTCCGCGCCGAGCCTGTAGGCGCCGTAGCCCGAGAGCGCGAAGGCGAAGAACTCGGCCACGGCGTGGACCGTCAGCGGCCGAAAGCCCAGGGCGAAGAGCGGGAAGAAGAGGAGCGCCAGCCCGTAGCAGTGCTCGCTGAAGGCCAGCGTGTAGCGCAGCGGGTAGAAGAGGTTCGAGTGGAAGAGGTTCAGCGGGTCGTGAAAGGTCTGGTGGTAGTCCCACCACATGATCCACGAGATGAGGTACGGGTCGCCCGGATCGACCACCGCGTCGCGCAGGCGCGTCACGTACGGCCACGTCACGACGGAGGTGAAGAGGCAGAAGGCGAGGAAAACCAGCGTCTCACGGACGAGGGGGAGGGCTGCGGCGCGACGCGACCTCCCCTCCTCTGCTGTTTCGACTGTCTGCGGGGCGGCCGGCACGTTTGGCATTTTGCTTCGCGAAGTGTTAGCTTCTAGCGCCCCTTTTGTATCAGCTTTGGCGGCTCAAAAGCCAGCACACGGTAGGGCGGGACGTGCCCGGCCGTCCCCGTTCGGGCACGTCCCACGCCGTCCGGCGTCTGCTCCGCTCCGAAAGGATTATCAGGAATTGTCTATCAGACTGACGAGGCTCTTCACCGTACTCGCGCTTGCGGGCGTTACCCTGGCCGCCGGCGGCTGTGGCGGCGGCGGGCGGACCGATGCGCCGCCTCCGGCCGCCTCCGGCGCGGGCGCGGGCGCCGACCCGGAGGCCGGCATCCAGCGGGTGCTGAAGCCGCTCGACGACAACGGCTTCAAGGCGCAGCTCACCGCGCAGGACCCGCCCGCCAAGCTCCGGCGCGGCGAGCACGCGGCCGTCGTCGTGCGCGTCAAGAACACCTCGGGCGCCGAGTGGCCGATGCGCGGGCGCGCGGGCGACGGCATCTATCAGGTCAACGTCGGCGACCACTGGCAAACCCCGGACGGCAAGCAGGCGAAGGTGGACGAGCGCGTCTTCCTCCCGCGCGCCGTCAAGCCGGGCGAGGAGGTCGAGGTCGAGTTTACCCTCGTCGCCCCCGAAGCCTCGGGCGACTACGTCGTCGAGCTGGACGTGGTGCAGGAGGGCGTCGCCTGGTTCGCGCAGAAGGGTTCGGAGCCGCTGAAGCTCAAGGTCAAGGTCGAGTAGGAGATGAGCGACGAGCGCGCGGACGCGGCCGAAAGCGGGGCCGCCGCGCCGGCGGGCGCCGGTGCGCCCACGACCCCACGCACCCCGGGCGGCGGGCGGGCCGCCCGGTTGCTCGGCGACAGGTCGTTGCGCTCGGCGGTCTTCGCCTTCGCGCTCTCGCGCGGGCTCGTCTTCGCCGTCCTCGTCCTCTCGGGGGCGA
Source organism: uncultured Acidobacteriota bacterium (assembly GCA_963726735.1). Taxonomy (GTDB): domain Bacteria; phylum Acidobacteriota; class Blastocatellia; order Pyrinomonadales; family Pyrinomonadaceae; genus QHXN01. Next base: position 1,177,076 of record CAVSDM010000007.1, on the reverse strand, counting down.
CGCGAACCGTCCCCGACCCGAACTTCCCCGGCCACTTCGACACGACCGTCTCGGCGCACCCGCTCCCCGTCGCGCGCATCCTGCGGCAGCAGGTCCTGACGGCCGACGCCAACTGGTACGTCGGCATCGCGCAGGGGGGATACGAGCGCCGGCCGTTCGACACCTCCGCCCCGCACAACTGGGCCTTCTTCCCCCTCTTCCCTCTGCTGCTGCGCGCGGCGGCGCTCCTGACGGGCGAGTACGTCCTGACGGGCGTAGTGCTCTCGAACCTCTGTCTCCTCGCCGCCCTCTTCCTGCTGCACAGACTCTGCGGGCTCTTCGGGCTGGGCGGAGGGGACGCGGACCGCTGCGTCTTCTACGCCGCCTTCTTCCCCCTGAGCTACTTCTACTCGGTGCCGATGACGGAGTCGCTCTTCCTCCTCGTTACTCTGGGGAGCTTCTACGCGGCGCGGCGCGGGCGCTGGTGGGCGGCGGCCGGGCTGGGCGCGCTGGCCTCGGCGACGCGCGTCACGGGCGTGCTGCTGCTGCCGGCGCTGGCAGTCCTCTTCTGGCAGCAGCACCGCCGCGGCGCGAACTGGCGGCGACGGGAGGCGCTCGCGCCGCTGCTCGTCCCCGCCGGGCTGCTCTCATTCATGCTCTACCTGTTCGAGCTGACGGGGAACGCCCTGGCCTTCAAGGACGTGCTGGTCACGTGGGGGCGCCGGCCGGCCTTCTTCCTCACCCCGCTCCTCGACTACCTGCGCGACCCCTCGCTGCTCGTGAGCCTCTGGGACCTGCGGGCCTTGAACTTCGCCTCGTCGCTGGCCGTGCTCGTCTGCGGCGCGATCCTCCTGAGGAGGCGCGAGTACGCGCTCGGCACTTACGCGCTCCTCTCGGCCTTCGTCGCCCTCTCGTCGGGTCTGTTACAATCGCAGGCACGTTATGCGATGGTCGTCTTCCCCGTCTTCATGGTGCTCGCGGCGGCCGGGCGGCGCGACCGGGTGGACCAGACGATGCGCGCCGCCTTCGTCGCCCTGTTGACGCTACTGACGGCGATGTACGCCGCCCACTACATCGCCGCACTGTCCTGAGGGGGGTGGGGGCCGCCGGGCGGCCGCCCGGGGTCGAAGCCGAGTCGCTCGGCGATGACGTAGAGTGGCCGGCGCTTGACCTCGGCGTAGATGCGACCGACGTACTCGCCGACGATGCCGAGCGTGACGAGCTGGACGCCGCCGAGGAAGAGCACGGCCGTGAAGATCGAGGCCCAGCCGCGCACCCAGTCCTGCGTGTAGAGGCGGACGACCAGGGCGTAGACGATGCCGGCGAAGGCCGCGAGGATGGCCGCGAACCCGAGCCAGATGGCGAGCCGCAACGGCGTGACCGAGAAGGAGAGGACGCCGTCGGCCGCGAACCGCAGCATGCGTGCCAGCGGGTACTTGCTCGCCCCGGCGTGGCGCGGCTCGCGCGCGTAGCCGACGGCCGCCTGCCGGAAGCCGATCCAACTCACCATCCCGCGCAGGAAGCGGTCGCGCTCCGGCATCGCGAGCAGCACCTCGACGACGCGGCGGTCGAGCAGGCGGAAGTCACCCACATCGGGCGGGATCTTGATCTGCGAAACGCTGTTGATGAGCCGGTAGAAGGTCTTCGCCGTCCAGAGCTTGAACGGCGTCTCGCCGGGGCGGTCGGTGCGCTGGCCGTAGACGACCTGGAAGCCTTCGTGCCAGCGCGCCACGAACTCGGAGATGACCTCGGGCGGGTCTTGCAGGTCGGCGTCGATAACGACGACGGCGTCGCCGGCGGCGTGTTCGAGCCCCGCGCTGACGGCCAACTGGTGGCCGAAGTTGCGCGAGAGCCGCACGATGCGCACGCGCGGGTCCGCGGCCTGGAGCGCGCGGAGGAGGTCGGGCGTCGCGTCCTGGCTCCCATCGTCGGCGTAGACGATCTCGAAGCGCACGCCCGCGATCCCTTCCAGCGCGGAGACGAGGCGGCGGTGCGTCTCGGGCAGCACGGCCTCCTCGTTATAGCAGGGGACGACGACGGAAATGAGTTTACTCGTCAGCATCGGGTTCGGCGCTCTCTCGGGTCTTCGGACTTTAACATATCCCGCGTGCAGGGCTCCCCGGACCGGAGGGGGCGCACCGCAAGAATAGACCCTCCGGCCGCGGAATCATGACCTTTTCTTCAGGGCCGCCGAACGACCACATGCGTCTCGCCTACTTCAGCCCGCTCGGCCCGCAGCGCTCGGGGATCGCGGATTACAGCGAGGAACTGCTGCCGCACCTCGCGGCGGCGGGCGCCGAGCTGACTCTGTTCGTCGAGGGCTTCCGGCCGTCGGACTTCGGGCCGGCCGAGCGCTTCGAGGTGCGCGACTACCGGCGCGACCCCGAGGCGCTCGCTTCCCTGGGCGAGTACGACGCGGTGGTCTACCACATGGGCAACGACCACCGTTACCACGCGGGCGTCTTCGACGCGATGCGCGCACACCCCGGCGTCGTCGTCTTCCACGACTTCGCGCTGCAAGACTTCTTCCTCGGGCTCGCGCGCGCGCGCGGCGACATGCGCGTCTACCTCGACGAGGTGGCCGCCTGCCACGGCGAGGAGGCGCGGCGCGAGGCCGAGGAGGCGCTGGCGCGCGGCGCCACCCCGGCGGCCTTCGCGCGGCCCCTCGACTTCCCCGCTCAACTGCCGCCTCGCGCGCGGCGCCGAAGGCATCATCGTCCACTCCGACTGGAGCCGCGCGCGCTTCGAGCAGATCGCGCCCGGCGTCCCCGTCCGCCGCGTCAACCACCACATCACGCCCGCGGCCGCCGAAAGCCTCCCGCGCGGGCCGCGCGGCGCGCGCGAGCCCGTCCGCCTCGCCTCGTTCGGCCTGATTACGCCGGACAAAGGGATCGAGCGGGCGCTGCGGGCGCTCGCGCAACTGCGCGACCGTCTACGACTTCCGCTACACGCTCGTCGGCGACCCGAACAGCTACTTCGACGTGCGCGCGCTCGTGCGCGAGTGCGGGTTGGAAGACCGCGTCGAGATCACGGGGCACGTCGGGCTCGAAGAGTTCGAGAGCCGCATCGCCGAGACGGACGTGGCGCTCAACCTGCGCGAGCGGACGGTGGGCGAGACCTCGGGGAGCCTGTGCCGCATCATGGCCGCGGGCGTCTGCGCGGTCGTCTACGCGGTCGGCTGGTTCGGCGAGCTGCCCGACGACTGCGTCGTCAAGGTCGAGCCCGGCGCGCACGCGGACGGACTGCTGCGCGCCTACCTCGCGCGGCTCATCGAGGACGCGGAGTTGCGCGCGCGCCTCGGCGCGAACGCCCGCAGACACGTCGTCGCGGAGCACGACATACGCAGGAGCGCCGAAGGCTATCTCGACTTCATCCGCGAAGTCGCCGCCGCGCGCCCGCGGCGACGGCTGCTCGCCGCGCTCTCGACGGAGTTGTCCGCGCTCGGCGTCGAGCCCGACCTCGATGACGCGCTCGTGCGCGGCGTGGCCGCGGAGTTCGCCGCGCTCGCGCCCGAGGGCCTCTTCGCCCCCGTGCCACCCGCACCGAAGGGCTCGTGGGTTCAGCCGGACACGCCGTTCCCCGAGGCCCCCGCGTACACGGGACGCGCGGTCGTCTCAGACAACGGCTCGCACGCGTCGAACGGCAACGGGCGCGGGCGCAAGCTCGAAGGCGTGGACTACAAGCGCGCGGCCGTCGAGTACCCGCGCCGCATCACGCCGGAGCGCCTGCACCACCTGCGCACCAAGCCCTTCTACAACCTCGCCAACAAGCCCGAGCGCTACGCGGGCGACGGCATCGACGCCGACACCTTCCGGCACTTCTGCGACTTCGCCAACGTCGCGCAGGCGCTCGCGCTCCCGCCCGACCGGCGCATCCTCGACGTGGGCTGCGGCTCGGGCTGGCTGAGCGAATACTTCGCGCGTCTCGGCTACGACGTGACCGGCATCGACATCAGCCCCGACCTGATCGAAGTCGCGCGCGAGCGCGTCGAGCGCGTCCCCTACGGCGCCGACCACGAGACGCCTCTGCGCTGCCGCTTCCTCGTCCACGACGTTGAAGGCGCGCCGCTCGAAGAGCAGTTCGACGCCGTCGTCTGCTACGACTCGCTCCACCACTTCGAGGACGAGCGCGCCGTCATCCGAAATCTGGCGGCGATGACGAAGTACGGCGGCTCGCTCTTCATCCTCGAAGGCGACCGCCCCGAAGAGGGCTCGGAGAACGAAGAAGAGCTGCTCGAAGTGATGCGCAACTTCGGCACGCTCGAATCGCCCTTCAGCCGCGACTACCTGCGCGCGCTGCTCGACGCGCTGCGGCTTCGCCGTCGTCGGCGACTACGTCAGCGTCAACGGCCTCTTCGAGCGCGACTCGCTCGAAGGCGGGCGCCTGCGCGTCGAGCCGCCGCCCGTCAACTACCTCCTCTGCAAGAAGGTCACGGACGCGGCGGGGCGGCCGGCCGCCTCCGTCCCCGACACGCGCGCCCCTTCGGCGCCCGCCGCGCGCATGAGTTTTCCCGAAGGCTGGCCGCCCGACGGTCGCGCCCGGCTCGAAGACGGCGGCGCGACTCCTCGTCGAGAACACGGGCGACACGCTCTGGCTCACGGGGCTGGCCGAGCGCGCGGGCTCGTGCATGCTCGGCGTCCGCGTCTACGACGAGGCCGGCGCGCTCGTCGCGGAGCGCCACGGCACGCCGCCGCTGCCGCGCGCGCTCGCGCCCGGCGAGTCGGCCACGCTCAAGTTCGAGCTGAAGGCCCCGCACGCGCCCGGCCTCTACACGCTCAAGCTCGACATGGTCGCCCAGCACGTCTGCTGGTTCGAGGAGCGCGGCTCGGCGCCGCTCAAGGTTCAGTTTCGGGTCTCTGAAAAATGATGACGATGACGCGGGATGAGATTCAGAAGCGCGTGGAGCGGCTGGGGCCGTGGTTCCACTGCATCGACCTCGGCGGCGGCCTGGACACCAAGACCGAGAGCGCCATCGGCGAGCCGGTCGAGCACCCGCGGCCGACGTGGGAGAAGGTCAGGGCGTGTCTGCCCGAAGAGCTGGCGGGCCGCAGCGTCCTCGACGTGGGCTGCAACGCGGGCTTCTACGCGGTGGAGCTGAAGCGGCGCGGCGCGGGTCGCGTCCTCGGCGTGGACTCGCAGCGCAACCTCGTCCGGCAGGCGCTCTTCGTGCGCGACGTGCTCGGGCTCGACATCGAGTACCGGCGCATGTCGGTCTACGACCTCGACCCGCGCGAGTTGGGGCAGTTCGACATCACGCTCGCGCTCGGGCTCGTCTATCACTGCAAGCACCTCGTGCTCGCGCTCGAAAAACTGTTCGCCGTCACGCGCGAGCTGCTGGTCTTAGAGACGGCCATCTACCCGCCGGAGCATTCGCCGGGCTCGTTCACGTACGAGGTCGGGGGCCTGCGGCCCGCTGCTCCACCCGCTCGCGTACGTCGAGAACCCGGGCGAGGCGAAGGAGGCCATCTACAACTGGTTCCTGCCGGGCGTCGAGGCCCTGTCGGCGCTGCTCCGCAACGTCGGCTTCGACGAGGTCGAGGTCTTCCCCGCCACGCAGGACGACCGCGCCATCTTCGCCTGCCGCAAGCGCGAGCCCTACCCGGACAGCCGCTCGATCACCTACCTCGCCGCGTCGCTCGCGGTCGAAGAAGGCCCGTCGAACTGCCGCGCCGAAGAGGTCTTGACGTTCCGCGTCCGCGCCGAGAACACGGGCCTCGCCCGCTGGCTGCGCGGGGACGACACGGGGACGCAGGAGGGCTCGGTCCACCTCGTCGCGCACGTCTTCGGCGCCGAAGGTGAGGAGCCGCTCTCCTGGTATCACGCGGGCGCGTACCTGCCCGGCGACGTGCAGCCCGGCGAGTCGGTCACGGTCGAGATCCGGATGCGCGCGCCCGCCGAGCCCGGCCGCTACCGGCTCGAATTCGACATGGTCTCCGAGCACCTCGCGTGGTTCGAGGACTTCGGCTCGGAGGTCATCAGACACGAGCTGACGGTCGGGTAGGCGGTCGAGGGAATTTCCTTTGAACGCCCCGAAACGGTTGTCAACTTTTCGCCCGCCCCGCGCGTCAAAAGCTTCGTGACGCTGAAAGGCCTCGGCGGGCCACTAAATCTTCACGTTTGTTGAAGTTGACAAAGGTCTCGGGGGGTGTCTAAACTTCCTTCGGTCGTGACGGGAGCAGCCCCGCTCCCGACGAGAGTCAGGCGACAGCGGGCACCGCAGGCTCGTGTCACGCTACTCACCGCAGCTTTCCCGGAATTTTGGAGCAAGCAGATGCGTAAGTTTATCGCCGCAGTCTTCGCCGTGGCCTTCGCGGCCTCCGTCGCGCTCGCGCAGAGCCAGCAGGCGCCGACGCTGCGCATCGTCTCGGAGGACGGCAACCGCCTGCCCTCGGAGCTGATGTACGGCAACACGAAGGTCAAGCCGCTGCGCCTGCGCCCCGGCACGAACGTGCCGATCACCATCGACGACTCGGACTTCTTCGTCCAGCAGCACTACGTCGATTTCCTCTCGCGCTTCCCCGACCAGTCGGGCTTCGCCTTCTGGCAGAACGACATCAACCAGTGCGGCCCGAACGCGCCTGCGTCGAGGCGCACCGCGTCAACGTCTCGGCGCGCCTTCTTCCTCTCCATCGAGTATCAGCAGACGGGCTACCTCGTCTACAAGACGTACAAGGCGGCCTTCGGCGACCTCGCCGGGCAGGCCCGTCCCCGTCCGCCGCGAGAACTTCATGCCCGAGACGCGCTCGGTCCCGAACGGCGTCATCGTCGGCGAGCCGAACTGGGAGAAGCACGCTCAACAACAACAACACGCCTACCTGCAAGCCTTCGTCCAGCGCGGCGACTTCCAGGCGGCCTTCCCCGGCTCGATGACGGCGCGCGCAGTTCGTCGACAAGCTCTTCTCGAACGCGCGGCGTCACGCCCGACGACGGGCGAGCGCGACGCGGCCATCGCCGCCTTCGGCACGGGAGCACCGGGCGCGCGCGGCGGCGCTGCGCACGGTGGTCGAGAGCCAGACGCTCCACAACGCCGAGTTGAACAAGGCGTTCGTGCTGCTCGCAGTACTTCGGCTACCTGAAGCGCAACCCCGACGACGCGCCGGACACGAACTTCGACGGCTACAACTTCTGGCTCGGCAAGCTCAACGAGTTCAACGGCAACTTCATCCAGGCCGAGATGGTCAAGGCGTTCATCGCCTCGACCGAGTACCGCACGCGCTTCTAACCGGCCGGCCGGTGACACACGAGGAGGGGCGCCCGAACGTTCGAGCGCCCCTCATCTTTTTTCGCGGCCTGACACTCGCACTTCATTCCGCCCTCGCGCACGGCGACGATGGTGAAACGCTCCTCCCAACGGCCGGCGTAGTCGTAGTAGTAACTCCCCTTCGTGACGCGCTCGACGCGGAAGCCGAGCATCGCAAGACCTCGCGGTAGACGCCGACCGAGTAAGTCCACCACGTGTAGTCGTAGTCCGGGTTCGACGCCAGCGGCTCGAAGCGCGCCACGCGCTCCTCGGTTTCAAGAGCGGCGTGACGACGACCAGCGTCTCGCCCGTCACGCGCGCGATCGACGCGAGCGCCGACACCTGGTCGCTCAGGTGTTCGAGCACCGACCCGACGACGACCACGTCGAACCGCCCGAGCCGGGCGGCAGCTTCGTAGACGCTCCCGTAGAAGACCTCGGCGCGCGACTCGAGCAGCCGGTGGCAGAGCCAGTACGCGTCCTTCCAGCGCTCCATCTCCGCGCCGTAGATGCCGGCCCACTGCTCGCGGTCCTGGTAGTAGAGCTTGTCCTTGAACGGGAGCAGGGTCTGCTGACGCACGTCGCTCATGTCGATGCGAGACGACGCGCGCGGCGCCGCGCCGCTCGGCCTCGAAGCTCAAGAAGCCGGTCGCCGTCCCCACGTCGAGCACGCTCTTGCCCTCCACTTCGACGCCGCCCACGTACTCCTCGAACTTGCCGCGCAAATCCCACTGCCCGCGCACGACGCCGAACGTGGGCAGCTCCATCGTGTGGTAGAAGAAGCAACCCTCCGGGCTCTCGACGCGGCGCGGCTTTGCGAACTCGACCGTCTGACTCACACACTCACCCCTTCGCCTTGTTCTTCTCTTCTTCGTAGACGCGACGCGAGCGCCGCAGCCGCGACCCCGGCAGGAGTCTCCGCCACCAGAGCAGCAGGCCGAGCGCCGCGAGCAGCGAGACGGCCGCGCCCAACATCAACGACTTCGGGCGGTAGACGAAGCTCACCTCGTGCTCGCCCGCCGGGACGAAGACGCCGCGCAGGTTGTAGTTGACGCGGAGCACGCCCGCCGGCTCGCCCGTCGAGGTACGCGCGCCAGCCCGGGTAATGATTTTCGCCGAGCACGAGCAGCGACGCGTCGTCGGCCTTCGTCCTCACGTCCACGCGGTTCGGCTCGTGGCGCGTGACCTCCGCGCTCCCGCTTCCGCGCGTCCCGACGTCTAGACTCTGCGTCCGCGACCCCGGACTCGACGAGCGCCGTGCGCTCGGGCTCCCACTCGAGCCGTCGGGCAAGCAGCCCCGTGCGGATCACTTTCGAGCGCCTCCTCCTCGTCGAGCGCGCGCACGTCCGACGCGAGCCACGCGCGCGGCAGCGCAGCGCGCTGTTCTCGTAGACCTCCTCGCGCGCCGTCTGCCCGACGCAGACGCCAGCGCGCGGCGTTCGCGCCCTCCGTCGAGTCCTCTTCCTTAACTCTACTTCCGGCGGTCGCGGACTCGCCGACCGACCCCGCGCCTCGCGGCGGCGCGCCGCCGCGCGCGCTCGACCCGCTCGACGCTGAACCACTCGCGGCGCAGGGGTACGCCTTGCCGCGGCGCGTCCGCGAGCGAGACGCGGAAGACGCGAGAGCAGCAGGTCGGGCCACTTCGGCGTGACGGCCAGCGTCGATCTCGCCGCCCGCGACGCGCGGCGCGCTCGGGCAGCGCGAAGGAGGTGACGTAGGTGTGCCCCTCGTATTCCCCTTGCGCGTCCTCGACCGGCGTAGCTCGACGCCACGGCCGCGCGCTTGTGTCGCACGCGCGCGCGTATGTCGGCGCGGTCGTGCGCCCACTCGGACGTGTCCGCGCCCGCGCGCAGCGTCGAACGTCGAACTCGCGGCCGTCCTCGCGTCGCCAGGCGCACGCGCCCGACCTCGTGCCGTCGGGCACGTCCTCCGACCACGAAAGGTTCGTCACGAGCGCGACTGCGGTCCGCCTCGACGCGGCGGCGACGTCGAACGAGAGTCGCTTGCCCGCGCCGACGTTCGGCAGGCCGAGGTCGTCCGCCGGCGAACATGAAGTCGCCGTACTTCTTCGTCGCGCGCGGGGAAAGCCTGCGCGGGCGTGCCGGCGCGGCACGTCGATGACGCGTCGCTCTCAGCCGAACGTCGGTCGCCGCCCGCTCTGCCTTCGGACGCATCGAGACGAGGTAGCGCACGTTGAGCAGGTCGATCTCGCGGCCCGCGCCGCGCAGAGGCCGGCTCGGGGTCGGTCAGTTCGCCCCAGACCTTCATGTCGCCCGCGAGCCGGCTGTAGCGCGCCAGGCCGAAGCCGTCGTAGCCGGCCGCGTTCTGGATGCCGTGCATCATGTACATGTCCGGCTGCGTCCAGAGCGACCACTCCTGCGAGTGCGAGACCGAGGGCGGCACGGGCGCGATCGCCGGGTCGAACGCGTGCGGCGCGGTCAGGATTCTGTAAGACGACGTGGTCCTGCGCCGCGCTGCGCGCAGGAGTTTGACGGTCTCGGGCTCGCGCCACAGCTCGCCGTCGCGTGCGGGGCTCGCCCGTCCGCCAGCCGCTCGACTGCCCCCACAGACTCGAGGTCGAACGCGAGCACGGACGAGCACGCACGGCGGCCCCACGCGCGCGCCCGCGCGCGAAAGCCCACAGCGCCCACGCGCTCAGCGGCCGCGACGACGACGGGCACGAACAGCTCCGGCGCGCGCATGCAGGCCGACCGGCGCCTGCCGCGCCGAGCTGAAACTCGTCGGGGCGGCCCACGTCACCGCCACGAACGTCAGCAGCAAGACGGCCGCGCCGCGACGCACGCCGCGACGCCGCAGCGCCGCGACCGCCCTCGCGCGCCGACTGGCCAGCGCCGTCAGCCCCCGCCCGGCCAGCACCGCCAGCGCGAACTCCGACCTCCATCAGGTGGCGCGCGGGCACGCGGAAGAGGTTGAGCACGGGCACGTAGTAGATCAGCTTGTAGAGCTCGAAAGGCGCGTAGCCGCCCGAGCGCGAGCGCGAGGCAGACGAGCGCCGCGGCCGGCCCAGAACTTCGTCCGCGCGTCTCGCTTGAACACGACCGCGCAGCGCGCGCGAGCATCAGGCCGAGCGCGCCGACGTAGCCGACCATCTCGCCGTAGTAAGGCGGGCCGACGTAAGGCGCGCGGAACAGTCGGCCGTCGCCGCCGCCCGCGACGTACGGCGCGAGGAACGTCAGCGAGAATCCGCGGCGGCAGCGAGAACGAGGTGAAGAAGTCGTAAGAAGCGTCGGCGCGCAGGCTGTTGCGCAGCAACTCGAAGGTCGGTAGGATTTGCACGGCGGCGAGCAGCACACCGGCCGCGAGCAAAGCCAGCGACCAGAGGTAGCGCGCGCGCGACTCGCGCTGCGGCGCAGGCGCATGACGACCGCGTAGGCCGCGGCGAGCAGGAGCGAATAGGCGAGCGTCTGCTGATGGCCCGCGAAGGCCTGGAGCGCGACGAAGACGGCGAGCAGCACTCCCCACTTGCGCCCGCCCGTCGTGCCGTAACCGTCGAGCGCCCACAGCACCCACGGCAGGCACGCGCCCGTCTGCACGATGTTGATGTGCCCGATCTGCGCCGACGAGGAAGCCGCCCCACTGCCACGCGAGGCTCGTCACGACCGAGCCCGGCCACGGACGCGCCCGCGCGCCGCGCGTAAAGATAGGCGCCGAGCCCGGCGACCATGTAGGACGTGACGACCATCAGGTTCGTCGCCGCGACGCGGCTCGAAGAGCAGGTAGAACCAGTTCGAGCGGGAAGAGCAGCCCGCCCTGCGCCGAGGCGAAGAGCGGCATGCCGCCGAAGATGTAAGGGTTCCAGAGCGGCAGGCTCCCCGACGAGCGTGATGTGCGCGGCCGCGACGCGCAGCGGCGTGTTGAAGATCGTCCCGTCGTCGGGGCACAGGACGGAGCCGGCCGAGCAGGGCGGGCAGGAAGTAGAGCGACCGGCGCGAGCGTCACCGCGACGGCGGCCAGGCGGTCGCGGCTGACCGCGACGGCGGTCGAAGCGCGCGGCTGCGTGCGAGGGTTTGATGGACGAGTCATTGAATCAGGCGGCGGGCGTCTCCGACCTTAACGACGGCGCCGGAGCTTCATCGTCTTCGAGCCGCGGCGTCGCGCTCGGGCGCGTCGCGCGCGTGGGCGCGCGCGCACGCGGCCGCGCTAGCGTGCGCGGCGCTGCTCGCCTTCATGTCGCTCCAGATGCTCGCGGTGGTCTGGCGGAAGAGCATAACCGTGGACGAGGTTGTGATGATTCCCGCGGCATACTACCACCTCGCCGCCGGCAACTGCCAACTCGTCCACGAGCACCCGCCGCTCTCCAAAATCCTCGCCGGCCTCCCGCTGCTCTTCGTCCAGCCCGACGAGACCGACCCGCAGAAGTTCGGCCAGGCGCCCGACTCGCCCGCGGGCAAGTGGACTTACGAGGAGCGGTTCTGGGAGGAGAACCACGCGCTCTTCGAGTCGATCTCCTTCTGGGCGCGCGTGCCGATGATTCGCTCTGACGGTCGTGACCGGGCATCCTCGTCTTCGCCTTCGCGCGCGAGCTGTTCGGCGCGCGGCCGCGCGTGCTCGCCGTCGCGCTCTTCGCGCTTGAGCCGACGCTCAACGCGCACGGGCGCGTCGTGCAGACGGACGTGCCGGCCGCGTTCGGCTACCTGCTCACGACTTCTACGCGCTCTACAAATACCTGCGCGCGCCGTCTCTGCAGAGCGCGCGCTGCTGCTCGGCGCGGCGGGCGGCGTGGCGTGTCTGACGAAGTTCTCGATGCTGATGGTCGCGCCCGCCATCGGCGCCGTCTACCTCGCGCTCTGCTTGGCGCGGGCGGCGTGACAAAGGGTCGGCGAAGTCCGCTCGCCGCGCACGCGTCGGTCGACGATGCTCGCGGCGCTCTTCGTCATCAACGCCGCCTACTTCTTCGACCACCGCCCGCTCGGCTTCGAGGGCGTGAAGTGGCTGCACGAGGGCGCGCCCGACCACCCCGAAGGGATAGTCCGCTTCGTCGAGGCCGTCACCTACGTGCTGCCGACCGACTTCGTGCTCGGCGTCCTCTGGCAGGTCTGGCACAACCGCGCGGGGCACAACGCGGGGCTGCTCGGCATGTACAGCCGCACGGGCTGGTGGTACTACTTCCCCGTCGCCTTCGCCCTGAAGACGACGCTTCCCTTCCTCCTGCTCTCGCTCGCCTCGCTCGGCTGGGGCGTCGTAAGAGCTTATCCGCGGGCGCGAGCGGCGCTTCCTGTTTCCTGCTCGCCCCCTTCGCCCTCTACGCCGCGGCCTTCGTCTGCGGGCGCGCTCAACCTCGGCGTGCGCTACTTCCTGCCGGGCTACATGCTTCCTCTTCATCGCTGGGCGGCGCGCTGCTCGAACGGATGTGGCGGGCGAAGCGTTCGCGCCGCGCGGGCGCCGTCCTGGCCGCCGCGCTGCTCGCGTGGATGTGCGTCGAGGCGGCGCGCGCCTACCCCGACCACATGAGCTACATGAACCAGCTCGCCCGCGCGCAGCCGCACTGGTGGTACCTGTCCGACTCGAACGTCGAGTGGGGCGACGACGTGCGCGAGCTCGCCGAGTACCTGCGCTCGAAGGGCGAGACGAAGGTGCGCGCGATGTTCCTCGGCGGCTTCCTGACGCTGCACCACTACGGCGTGGACTACCTCGACGCGTTCGCCGTGCCGAAGGGGCCGCCGCCGCGCTACACGGCCATCGGCGCGAGCTTCCTCAACGGCTCGACCGTGCCCGGCACGAGCGCGGGACGGCCGCTCCGCCACCGACGAGGAGCGCGTCAACACCTTCGACGAGTACCGCCGCCGCACGCCCGAGAAAGTCTTCGGCGGCTCCATCTACCTCTTCCGCGAGGACGGCCCCTGAGTCGATTTGAAATCTCGAATCTCAAATCTCAAATTCGGACTCTTGACCCGCCGCGCTCTGGCTCCTGCTCGCCGCCGCCGGCCTCGCCCTCTACGCGTGGGGCGCGGGCGCGAACCCGCCGGGCTTCTTCATCGACGAGTCCTCGGTCGCCTACAACGCGCACACGATCTCCGAGACCGGGCGCGACGAGCACGGCGAGGCGTGGCCGCTCTACTTCCGCGCGTTCGGCGACTACAAGAACCCGACGTACGTCTACCTGCTGGCCGCCGTCTTCAAGGCGACGGGGCCGAGCGTCGCGGCCGCGCGTTACCTGAGCGCCGGCTCAGGCGTGCTGGCGGCGTTCGCGCTCGGGCCTGCTGGGCGCGCGCGTGACGGGGAGCCGGGCCGCGGGGCTGCTCACGTTTCTGACTGCCCTCCTGACGCCGTGGCTCTTCGAGCTGAGCCGCGTCGTGGTCGAGGTCGCCGCCTACCCGCTCGCGGTCGCGCTCTTCCTGCTCGCGACGCGCCGCGCCGCGGATAGAGAGGCGTGGGGCGTCGCAGACTCCGCGCTCGTCGCCGCGTCGCTCGCGCTCGTCACGTACACGTACTCGACGGGGCGCCTCTACGGGCCGCTGCTCGCGCTCGGGCTCGCGCTGCTCGCGACGAAGCGCGCGCGCTTCGTTCCGTTGTTGACGACGTGGGCGCTGTACGGGCTCGCGCTCGTCCCGCTGCTCGTCTACCACCGGCGCCACCCCGAGGCGCTCACGAAGCGCTTCGCCTACCTGACCTACGCCACGCCGCGAGAGCGGCTCCGCGGAGGTCGCGTGGGAGTTCGTCAAGCACTTCGCCGGCAACCTCAACCCGTGGCGGATGCTCGTCACGGGCGACGTGAACGGCTACCAGATCGCGAGCGTGCCCGGCGCGGCGCCGTTCCTCTTCGCCGCGTTCGCGCTCGCGCTTGTGCGGCGCGTGGCTGGCGCTCAGGTCCGCGCGGCGCGACGCGTGGTGGCGGCTCTTCTTCTACGGGCTGGCCGCGTCGGTCGTGCCCGCGTCGCTCACCAACGACTACTTCCACATGCTCCGCCTCGCGGCGCTGCCGGTCTTCCTCGTCGCGCTCGCGGCGCCCGCGCTCGCGTGGCTGATCGAGAGAAGGGGCAAGGCGCTCGCCGTCTTCATCGTGCTGACGCTCGCGCAGGGCGCGGTCTTCCGCTGGCAGTTCGAGCGTTACGCCGCCTCGCCGTGGCGGCGACACATGTACGACGCCGACTATCCCTGCGAAGCTGCTGCCGGCGGCGCTCGCCGCTTCGCCGCGCGAAGTGCATCTGGCCGACTCGACCTCGGTGCCCGGCTACGTGCAGGCGCTCTGGTACGGCGCGGCGTGGGGCCTCCCGCCCGGACGTTCGTGCGGCTGCGCATGGACGAGGCCGCCCCCGCGGGCGCCGTCGTCATCACGACGGAGGACGTGCGCCCGCGCTGCCGCGTGCTGGCCGAGAGCGAGCCCTACACGGTCTGCGCCACCGAAGGGGCGCCGCGCCGACCGGCGCCGCTCGCGGACGCGGACTTCCGCGCAGAGCTGCGCGCCGTCGAAGTCCCCGCGCGCGCGTCGGCGAAGGCGCGCGTTGACGTTCGCGTCGCGGTCAGGAACGCCGGCGGCGCCGTCTGGCTCGCGCGCGAGCGCGGACTCTCGCCGCTCCAGTTGAGCGCGGCCAACCACTGGCTCGACGCCGTCAGGCAACGTCGTCACGAACGACGACGGGCGCGGCGCACTCCCGCGCGACCTGCGGCCCGGCGACGAGGCCGAGATCACCTTCGCCGTCAACGCGCCCCGCCGCCCCGGCGACTACCTGCTCGAAATAGACATGCTGCAAGAGGGCGTCTCGTGGTTCGCGCTGAAGGGCTCGCAGGACGCTGCGGGTGCCGTTGAAAGTGGAGTAGGCGGTTAGCCGTTGTCGAAGCCCGGCAATTATTCGTTGGTCGAAAGCCCGGCGTACATCCGCCGCGTTCGCGGCGTAGTGAATTGCCCGGCCTTTCAAGGCCGGGTTGACGGTGAGCAAACGGACGCCGCGTCGCGTCAGCGACGCTTGAACGAATCCTGCCCGTTCAGGCGTCGCTGACGCGATGCGGCCGGATTCGCTTCCACTCAACCCGGCCTTGAAAGGCCGGGCTAGTCAATGCCGCAACGCGGCGAACGCTTCTTCATTGCAACGTCTGCTTCCCTCATTGCAAGGCGTGTATACGTCGTTGCAGGCGTGCATCCCTTATTGCAGCGCGGGTTGCGACGCGACAGGATGACGCTACAGCGACGTTTGTATCGTGCGCTTCATGTATCCCCGACTAACTGCCTACTGCCTACTTCTCTTCAACGCCTCCGCGTACACGTCGAGCGTGGCGCGGGCGGTGCGCTGCCCAGGAGAAGTGTGCGGCGCGGCGGAGTCCCGCTTCGGAGAGGGCGCGGCGGGCCGCGTCGTCGTCGAGGAGTTCGAGGAGGGCGCGTGCGAGCTGTCCGTGGTCGCGCGGGTCGAAGAGGCGCGCGGCGCCGGCCGTGACTTCGGCGACGGCGGGCGTCCAGCCCGCGACGACGGGTGCGCCGCAGCTCATCGCTTCGAGCGGCGGCAGGCCGAAGCCCTCGTAGAGCGAGGGGTAGACGAAGGCCGCGCACGCAGAGTAGAGCGCGCGCAACTGTTCGTCCGAGACGTAGCCGGTCAGCACGATGCGCTCCGCGGCGGGCGACCTCTCTATCGCCTCGAAGAGCGGCCCGCTCAGCCAGCCGCGCCCGCCCGCGACGACGAGGCGGAGCCCCGAAGCGGGGCGCTCGCGCAAGACCTCCTCGAACGCGCGGACGAGGGTCAGGAGATTCTTCCGCGGCTCGATGGTGCCGACGGCGAGCAGGAACTCGCCGCCGCCGATTCCCAGTTCGCCGAGCGCGGCGGCCGCCTCGCCACTCTCCAACGGCCTGAAGCACGCGCGCGCCGCCTCGTGTACGGCGAAGACCTTCGAGGGCGCCACGCGCAGGCGCGCGCAGACCTCGCGCCGCACGGCCTCGGTCGGCGTGACGACGGCGTCGGCGGCGCAGCGCCATCAGCGGCAGACGCCGTCGCGCGCGCCACACGCGCCGCCGCTCGTGCGTCTCCGGGTGCGAGAGGAGCGAGAGGTCGTGGACGGTCATCACGCGCACCGCGCCGCCCCACAGAGGCACCTCGTAGTTCGTCCCGTGGAAGAGCCTGTACCCGCGGCGCGCCGCGTAGCGCGGCAGCCCCGCCGACCACCAGCGCCGCCCGAGCGCCCCGACGCGCACGCGCACCCCCTTCAGGTTAGGGGGCAGCGGCTCGCGCTCTTCCAAATCGACCGACGGGATATGAGGAAGGATAGACCAGCTCGAACTCGTCGCCCGGCGAGGCGTCGCGCCAGCGCCCGCGCCAGCTCGTACGTGTAATGGCCGACGCCCGCGCGCGGCTCCGTCAGCGGGATGGCGTCGAGACCGATGAGCATAGAATCAGTAGGCAGTGGCAGTAGGCAGTAGGCAGTAGACGAGCGGTCAGTAAAACGAGAGGCCGCGAGGTGTTGTCACCTCGCGGCCTCCGACGCTTCAGATCTCGTCTACTGCTTCTTACTGCCTACTGCCTACTGCATCACTGAATCGTGATGCGGGGCGCGGTGTCGGCCGGGCGGCTGGTGAACGTCCCGGCGGTGGACGTGACGGTGATGATGACGGGCACGTCGCCCGCGCCCGCGAGCGAGGCGGGCAGCGTGACCGTGATCTGGTCGAAGCCGGGCGTGTTCGTCGGGCTGATGGCGATGGGGCTCGTCGTCGCGTCGGCCGTCCCCACGATGTCGGTCGTGCCGATGCGGACGGTGACCGTGGCGGGCGCCGTCACGCCGCGCATGCCCGTCACGATGAATTGCAGCCGCGTCGCCACCGTCTCCGTCGTCGTCGCCGTGCAGACGCCGCCCGTCGGCCTCGAAGAGGTGACGGTGAACGGCTCGATCGTCCCCGAGACGCAGTTGTTCGTGACGTTGAGCGCGACCGCGCGACCGCCCGGCCCGTTCGTGGTCGTGGCGATGTCGGGCTGCGCGGCGTTCAAGAGCAGCGACGTGCGGATGAGCGCGCCGTTGTTGAAGATGACGACGCGGCGCCGCCGTCGCCGAGCGGCGAGCCCCGGCGGCACCACGAAGTTGAGTCTGGCCCGGCGAGACGAAGTAGAGCCCCGCGGCCGCGCCCGCGACCGTCACCGTCACGCCCGCCAGCTCCAGGGGAAGCGACGGCCGCCGCTGGAACTCGTGCGCGGTGTTCTGGTTCACCTCTACGGTCGCCGGCGCGAGCGTCAGCGTCGAGCGCGCGATGCCGAGCATGCCCGGCGCAAGCCCCGTCACGTCCGGCGGCGTGGGCGTGGGGGTCGCCGCGACGACCGCGCGGTTGCTCGCGCCCGTGAAGAACGAGACGGGCGCGGGGCTCGTCGCGGGCGTCGGGCTCGGCGCGGGCGTCTCGCTCGTCGCGACGGGGATGAGCTGGTAGAAGGCTTCGCTCGAAGAGTCGGCGTTGCCGCTGCCCTGATCGCTGCGCAGCGACATGGCCATGCGGCGGATGCTGTCGGACGGGAACGGCTGGAGGGGGCTGAACGAGCCGTGCGTGGCGAGGCCCGTGCCGACCCTGAAGTTGCTGACGCGCGCGACGGTCGTCAGCGCCGTGACGGGCGCCGAGAAGAGCTGCGCGAGGTTACGTCTGGTTGAGCCCCACGCCCGTCGCCGTCGAGACCGTGCCGTCCGCGTTGTAGTTCAGGTTCGAGGCCCAGACGACGCGCGTGTTGTCGCCCGTGAAGGTCGGCCAGCGCGTCGGCAGGTCGACCTGGTCGGTGGGCGCGCGCTGCCCCACCTGCTCGAAGGTGAGCGCCGCCCCCGAGACGTTGACGATGTAGATGCCGAAGTCGGCGAGCGCGCCGTTGAGCGAGCCGTCGGCGTTGAAGACGGCCGAGGACTCGAAGACGACGCGGCTGCCGTCGCGGCTGATGCGGCGGCCGGGGCTCAGGATGTTGACGCTGGTGAACTCGATCAGGGTGCGCGTCTCGGGCGGCGTCTTCGTCAACTGGCGCGTGGACTGGACGGCGCCCGTCGCGTTGTTGAGCGTGGCGACGAAGATTTCGCCGTTGCCGCGGTTGGCCTCCGTCTCGTCGGTGCCCGTGTCGGCGTTCGAGACGTAGGCGACGCGGCACGCGAGCGCGCCGTCGCAGGCCGAGATCGTCGGCGCCTCGTTGAAGACGAAGCGCGTCGGGATGGATGCTCCCCGCCGGGATGACATCCGTCGTCGTCGTCAGCTGCGTGAAGACGCGCGAGCCGGACGCGCGGGTTCTTGACGACGAAGATCTCCTTGTTGCCGTCGGCGTTGCCGCCGCCGATGTTGCCCGTGCGCGCCTTCGAGACGAAGGCGATGAGCGAGCCGTCGTCGTTGATGACCGGGTCGTAGTTGTCGAGCGCGAAGAAGGCCGTGATGATGGAGCCCGACGCGGGGCGCGGCAGCGACGTTGCCGCCGTCGTCGTGACGCGCGTCATCCCCGCCGCGGCCAGCAGGTTGACCTCGGGCACCTCCGTCCCCGCCGAGAGGTCGGAGACCTCCGGGTACGCGGGCAGCGCGTAGATGAAGATTTCGGTGTTGCCGTCGGTCTTGAGCGCGGCGGCGTTGGCCTGCCCGTCGAAGTTGAACGGCGTGAGCGCGGTGTTGGCGTCGATGTAGGCGTTCGACTGGAAGACGATGAACTTGCCGTCGCGGCTGATGGACGGCTTGAGGTTGACGATCACCACGTCGATGTTCGTGGCGTCGAGCGGCGACACGGCCGTGTTCTTGAGCGCGCTCTTCGTGTTCGTAATCTGGAAGATGCGGCGCTGCGCGTAGTCGAAGAGGAATATTTCCTGATTGCCGTCCGCGTTGTTGCGGGAGTCGGAGCGGTTGGTGGCGATGTCGGCGCTCGACTCGATGACGACGAAGCGCCCGTTGCCGCTGATGTCTCCGGCGAAGGAGTCGCGCAGGCCGAAGACCGGCGTCACCGGCGTCGGGCTCGGCGTCGGAGTCGGCGTCGGCGTCGGCGTCGCGGGCAAAGGGGTCGCCGAGGTGATCTGGAAGATGGCGGTGTCGGGCGACGGCGAGAGCGTCTGCGCCCGCGCGGCCGCGGTCAGGACGGCGACGGCGGCCAGCGCGACGAGCGCCGCGCGCGCGCGCGACAGACGGAATGCGTGCTTCACGAAAAATCCTCCGGACGGGAGCATATGAAATCGCTGACGTATAGGCCCAAGGGAGACGATTCGGGCGCGGGCTCCGAGCGGGCGCCGGGCGTGTGGCCCCGGCGGGCCGACCCTACGAGGTGGCGCGCCGCTGGAGTAAAGAAACCGCATTTTACGCGGAAGACTCGCGCCCGCGCAACCGGGGAGCACTAGACAGTCGGCAGATGCCAGATGGCAGTAGGCAGTGAGGGCCGAAAGTCGCCCCCACTGCCGCCCGCCCTGAAGCAGGTGCCTCCTGTCTTTAACTGCCTGATGACATCTGCCTACCACGCGCCGCGGCGGCGGGCTACAGCCTGCTGCCGAAGCGGTCCATGTACTCGGTCGAGGTGACGAAGGCTTTGACCATCTCGGCCGCGATGTAGTTGCCGTTGAACTCGTTGAGCTTCGTGAGCCAGAAGTTGAAGCCCTCGTCGTCGGGGTCGCGCTGCAAGTAGCCGAAGTACTGCATGAGGACGAAAGCCTCGTTGAAGGACTTCGCCGAGGCCGAGTTGCTCTCGGCCACCGAGCGCAGCGCCGCGGCCTGCCCCGCCGCGCCGCCCGCGCCGAAGGCGTTCAGGGCCGCCTGCCGCTCCTGCGGGGTCGGCGTCACGCCGGCGTTGGCGAAGAGCGAATCGACGTAGGCGCCCGCGGCCTGACCGCCGTGCGCCGACTGGAAGGCCGCGCGCCGGACGAAGGCGAGCGCGAACGCCTGCTTGTTGACTTCGAGTTGCCGCTCCCAATCGGTCTGCCCGACGATGACCTGCGCGGGCGTGCTCCCGACCGCGCGCGTGTCGGCGAGGAAGTCGGCGCGGCCGACGGCCACGGGCCGACCCGCGAGGTTGCCGAAGCCGGCCTTGTGCATCTTGTAGACGAGGCTCCCCGTCTGCTGGAACTCGATGGAGAGGAAGAAGGCCGCCGAGACGTTGACGCGCTTCGCCTCGACGCACGCGCGGTCGATGCCGCAGCCGAACACGTCGCCCCTCCAGAAGGCGAGGCCGTTTGAGTCGGGCTCGCGGTTGAGGAAGTCGAGGTAGTGCTGGCGGACGAAGAAGTTCGCGTCGCCGACGGGGTTGAAGGCCCAGCCCACGTCGCGCAACTGCGAGCCCGTCAGGTCGGCCGGGGCGGCGACGCTGTGGATGAGGTCGCCGCTGATCTCCGGCTCCATCAACTGGTTCACGTAGAGACTCACGTCCCAGTGCGAGACCGACGAGCCGGCCGACACGGGGTTCGGCGCGTACAAGAGCGCGCGCCCCTGCCCGTCCACGCCCGAGAGCGCGGAGTTGTCGAGCAGCAGCGTCGCGTTCTCGGGCGCCGTCAACTGGCTCTTGAGCGTCGCGCCGTCCGTCAGCGTGACCATCAACGAAGGGATGGTGATCGTCGTGTCGCCGCCGCCCATCTGGATCACGCCGGGCGTCACGTTGTTGACGACGATGACGCCGACCGCGCCCGCGTTCTGCGCGTTCTTGACCTTCACCATGAAGTTACAGCCGCCGCGGTCGACGAGCGCGATGCGGCCCGACACCGACGACGGGTTCGTGAGCGCCGAGCAGGCATCGACGGGCGCGGCCGCGACGACGTTCGCGGTCGTGCCGCCGGGCGAGACGGCCGGGCCGAACTCGGCCGTGCCGACGGCGTAGTTGTTGGCTATCGTCGAGGGCGCGTTGACGCGCACGCGCGGAGTCCCGAGCACGCCGCGTAAATCGGCCGCCGTCTTCGCGCCCGTCCAGACGAGGTTGCCCGTGTTGACGGCCGAAGCCTGCCGCTCGGCGTTCGTCATCTGCGTCCAGCCCTTCCCCGTCGTGTTGTCGAAGAGGAAGCGGTCGTAGACGGACGGGAAGCCGCTGCTCTGCGCGCCGGTGCCGGAATTGGTGAAGCTCTGGAACCCGAGGCCGTGCGCGAACTCGTGGAGGAGCACCGAGACGAGGTCGGTGTTGTCGCCGTGCCGGTTGTCGAGGCCGAGGTAGAAGGGCGCGCCCTCGAAGCAGCCCGGGTTGCCGAGGCTCGAATTGAACTGCGCAGTAATCTCGGGCGCGGTGGGGTTGAGATCGGTGCCACTCAGCGCGTTGGCAAGCGCCGACGAATACCAGGTATCCCTGACGGGCGCGTTGGGGAAGTTGCGGAAGATGTTGACGGCGCCGGCCTGGCCGAGCGTGGCGCCGTCCGCGCTACAGGGCAGCGGAGACCACTCCGCCCGGATGGTGATGGGCACGTCGCTCTTGAGGGTCGCGCCCCAGAGGTTGGCGGCGAACTGGAAGGCGTTCAGGCGCTGCCGGCCGAGGGTCGTGCCGGTGTTGCCGCCGACGGGGGCGGCGGGCGTCGGGTCGTTGAAGCCCTCGTTGGGGTCGTCGCTGTTCTGGATGACGATGGTCGCCGCGGCGCGCGCATCGGCGGCGGCGGCCGCGACCGCCAGCGCGAAGGCGAACGCGAAGAGGATCAGCTTCGAGAGGAAAGTCTTCTTCATTACTTGTTCGACGCCGCCTTTCCGTTAACGCCCGTGCCCGTGGTGTTCGGCGTCTTCTCCCGGTTGACGAGGAAGTCGCGGGCCGCCTCGGGCGTGTCCACGCACGCCGCCGAGACCGTGCCGTCGTCGTTCCGCTTCGCCATCGTCACGTTCTGGAAGCGGCCCTGCAAGTCCACCGAGACCGAGCCGTCGGCGTGCTGCTCCTGCACGAGTCCGTCGGTCGCCTTGTTGCCTTCGAGCTGTTCGGTGAGCTGCCGCGCCTGCTCCGGCGTGAGCGGCCCCTGCTGCAAGGTCTGCGCGTTCACGCGCACCTTTCTCCCGCCGACTTCGACTGTGACGTAAGGGTCGGCGGGCTGAACGGCGGCGGCGCTCGCGGCCTGCGGACGCGCGGCGTTGCGCGACGCGTAGGTGGCCGCGGCCGTCGCGACTCCCGCGACGAGCAGCGCGCACGCGAAGAGCCCCGCGCGGTAGGCGCGCCCGCGCCCCGCGGCGGGCCGCTGTGTAGAAACTCTCTTCGACTTCTTCATGAATGCGGTTCCTTTGCTTCCGGACACACGGGCGGGCGGCAGACTCGGCCGGGGGCCGAAAGCGCCAGACGACTAACCTTTGAAAAGGATTGCGGACGGACTCGCGGAGCACGGGCGCCGCGGGGAGGACTGCGAACACTGCGGCTCCCGCATTTAGACGTTCCACCCCGCCGCGCGGTTGCACACGCCCTCCCGGGCGCCGGCCCAAAAAGAGGCCGCGCCCCGGACCTCTTTCGAGAGCCCGGGGCGCGGCGTTGCGGTGTCCGGCGGCGGCGGCGGCTAGGGCCGCGTGCCGAAGCGGTCGATGTACTCGTCCGAGGCCAGGAAGGCTTTGACCATCTCGGCCTGGATGTAGTTGCCGTTGAACTCGTTGAGCTTGCCGAGCCAGAAGTTCCAGCCCGTAAAGTCTGTGTTGGGCGCGGCGTCGGGGTCGCGCCGCAGGTAGCCGTAGTACTGCATCAGCACGAAGGCGCGGCTGAACTCGTTCTGCCTTGAGCTGTCGCGTTCTCGGCCACCGCGCGGAGCACGGCGGCGCGCCCGGCCGCCACGTTCGGCGTTCGCGTCGAGCTGCGCGATGAGCGCGTTGCGCTCGCCCGCCGTCAGCGCGATGCCCGCGTTCTGGACGAGCTTGTCCACGAACTGCGCCGAGGTCATCGCGAGCGGGAAGGCCGCGAGGAAGCGCGGGCGCTGGACGAACTCCAACGCGTACGCCTGCTTGTTCGCATCAAGCTGCGCCTGCCAGTTGCCGACGTTGACGACGACGCTCTGCCCGATGCGCTGCGTGTCGGGCAGGAACTCGCTCAAGCGGATGACGGGCACCGTGCCCGGCACGTTCGGCGAGGTCGCGTCGCCGTAGGCCGCCTTGTAGGTGCGGTAGACGAGGTAGCCCGTCTCCTGGAACTCGATGGAGACGAAGAAGGCCGCGCTGACGTTGATGCGCTTGACCTCCTTGCACTGCTCGTCCGCGCCGCAGCCGTTGATCTCGCCCTGCCAGAAGTTGAAGCCCGAGGCGTCGGGCTCGCGGCTGAAGAAGTCGAGGTACTGCTGGCGGACGAAGAAGGCCGTGTTGAAGCTCTGTGCGCGGACGGGGCTCGGGCCGTTGACCGAGTCGTTCGAGTTGATGGTGAGCGTGGCCGTCGCGTTCGCGCCGAGCGTCGTCCCCACTGGGGTTCGAGAGCGTGAGCGTGAGCGTCTCCGCCCCTTCGGCGAAGGCGTCGTCGGGGACGAAGACGGTGAACGATCTTGCTCGTCTCGTTCGGCGCGAAGACGAGCGTGCCGAGCGCCTGCTCGTAGTCCTTCTGCCTGCTGGCCGTGCCGTCGGAGGTCGCGTAATCGACCGTCGCCGTGCCCGTCGCGTTCGCCCGTGCGCGTGACGGTGACGACGCGGAAGCCCGCGCCGTCGACGCCCAACCCGTCGCCGCCCGTGCCCTCGCTCACGCTGTAGGTCGCGCGAGACGAGACGCTGTTGGCCGAGAGTTGTCCGAGAGGCTCACCGTGTAGCTGCCCGTGTCGCCGTTGCCGAAGGAGGTGGCCAGGATGGTGTAGACGCCCGTCGGCGGGCAGCGTGAAGAAGCCGTTGACGGGGATGCGCGAGTTGGTCTGTTCGCCGAGCACGATGTCGTCGTTCTGGGCGACGACGGAGCCGTCGGGGCCGAACAGGTAGAGGTACGTGTCGAGCTTGGGCGAGCCCGTGCCCGTCATCTCGATTCTGACCCGCTGCCCGGCGCGCCCCGTGAAGGTGTAGAGGTCGGTGAAGGCGCTCGTCCGCTCGGGCTCGCCCGCGGGCGCGACCGCCACGCAGTCGGAAGAGGCGAGGGCGCCGTTGAGCGTCTGGCCGAAGGCGATCTGCGTGGCCGTGGCCAGGCACGCGGGCGACCCCGCCTGCCTGACCGTGACCTGACGGCCGGCGATGTCCACGACCGTCGAACGCGGCGCGCCGTTGTTGGGGGCGACGTTGAAGCTGACCGTGCCCGACCCGGAACCCGCCGCGCCCGGCGTAATCCAGACCGCGCTCTCGGCCACGCCCCAGTCGCAGCCTCCGCCGGTCGTGATGCCGACGCCGGTCGCGCCGCCCGCCGCGGGCACGCTCAGGCTCGACGCCGCGAGCGTGTAGGTGCAGCCGCCCGCGACCCGCGTCAGGCACGACCCGCCGCTGCCCAGGAGGTAGGACGTGATCTGGTCGCGGGAGAACTGGCAGAAGTTCGAGGTCTGCTGGATGTTCGAGTTCATGATGGACGGCGAGCAGCCGGTGGGCGTCGGGCTGATGTCCTCGGGGTCGTCGGGGTGGACGGCGCCGAAGTTGTGGCCGATCTCGTGGGCGGTGACGCCGACGCGCGTCGCGGCGGTGTTGCTCTGGAAGAGGCTCTCCGAGATGCCGTAACTGAGATTGGGGGCGTCGCAGACCACGCCGCGGTAGGCGATGCCGATGGTCGTGCCGTCCAGGTTCTTGCCCGTGAACATGTGGGTCAGGTCGCGCGCGGGCTGGCCGCCCGCGGGGAAGGTGCCGTTGTACGTGTTGGCGAACTCCTGAAGCGCGGCGCTGGCGGCGGTCGGCGTGTAGGGGTCGTTGTTGGTCGTCCAGACGCGCTGGAAGACGATCCGCAGGCTGACGCCGAGCTGCGCCTCGTAGATGCCGTCCACCTGCGTGATGATGTTGGTGATGTCGGCGTTGGTGGCGGCCTCGTTGCTGCCGTTCTTCTGGTAGAACTCGAAGTCGGCCTCGGTCGCGATTCTCGCCTCGGTGAGCGGCGCGAAAATCTCGTCAGCCTGCGGGCCGGCGGTCACCGCCGCGGCGGTCGACGCCGGAACTCCGCGGCCTCCGCCGCGACCCGCCCGCCCAGCGTCGGCACCTCGCACGTGGCGTCAACCGGCTTGACGCTCGACGCCTCGTAGAAGACGAAATCCCCGGCGCCGGCCGCGGACGAGAGGTCGCGCGCGGGCTCGATGAAGAAGGTCTCGCTCGGGCGTGATGATGATGCCCTGGAGCTTCCCCCCGTCGAGGTAGAGGCGGACGAACGTCCCCTCCTGGCCGCGGACGTGCCCGCGCCAGGAGTTCGAGGGCGTGCGGGCGAGTTCCTTCATCACGCCGCCGGGGCCGGCGGCCACTGCGCGGTAGTCGTCCGAGCGCACGTCGTAGGGCTCGACTTCGAGGTCGAAGGGGCCGCGCGCGGTCTGGAGCGTGACGGAGCCTGCCTCGCGCACGGAGCGGAGGACTTCGGCCGGGTCGAGCGTCACGGTCTCGAAGCTCTTGAGCACCTGACCGATCTCTTCGGCGGCGCGGCCGCCTTTCTGGCCCGAGGCGGCGGGCGAGACGAGCATCGCGGCGGCGGCGAACAGGCAAAGGGCGAACGCCGGCAGCGCGGCGCGAGGGTACTTCCTACGATTCATTCTTCAGACCTCTACGGGGAGTCTCGAACTATTAGATTATGGACTTCAGAGGCGGGTTAACGCTCTGGCGAAGCGGACGCGGGATTTTATCACAGGGAAAATAGAACCGTGAGCGGGGAGAGAGATCTAGCGGAAGCGCTGGCCGATCTGCTCGGTGCCGAAGGCGCCGATGCCGTTGAGGCGGAAGCTGAAGACGAAGCGGTTCTCGTTGCGCAGGCCGACGTTGAAGGTGAAGTACTGGCCGACGAGGGTGCAGCAGTCCCAGGCGTTGCCGACCGTGACGGTCGAGCTGATGAGCGAGGAGCTGCCCTTGCCCGGCCGGTTCTGGAAGTCGAAGAAGAAGGAGGCGCCGCCGAACAGCCCGCGGTCGCGGTCGCCGAGGAAGACCGAAGGGCTCCACTGCGAGCCCTGCAACGTGCCGGGCTCGTTGCCGCGCCGGTCGCTGTACTGGAAGAGCGAGGGCGCGAGCGTGACGGCGCGCGTGTAGTAGAAGGTCTGGAAGGCTTCGATGGCGCGCAGCACGGGCGCGCGGCGCCTGCACGCCGAAGGAGATGGCGAGGTCGCGCACGCCGCCGCCCTCGCCGAGCGTGTCGATGTCCGTGCGCACGTCGGCGAACAGCTCCGAGTCGGCGCGCGTCGGCGTCCGCAGCCGCGCCTCGACGTTGAGGGGCGAGAAGCGGCGCGGCACGCCGCCGTAGGTGAAGCCGGAGAAGTTGTTGATGGGGTAGAACTGGTTCCGCCGGCCCGGGATGAGCGCGCCGCCGAAGGTCGGGTCGAAGAAATACTTCTGCCTGACCGTGACCGAGAGGAACTCGTAGGGCTGCCGCGTCAGCGGCGACTGGCTCGCCTTGAGCGCCGTGAGCTGGCCGCTCACGCGCGTGTTCTGCGGCACGCTCGGGGCGCGGCCTCCGCCTCTTCTCCTTCCCTTCCTTCTCCCTCGCTTCCTTCTCCCTCGCTTCGGCCTCGCGCTCGCGGCGCGCCTCGCGCTCGTCGCGCTCGCCCGCGGTGCGCGGCCCGGCGTCCTCGGGGCGGACGCGTCCCTCGCGCTCGGCGACGCCTCGGCGGCGGCCGACGATTCGGCCGAGCGGCGGAGGAAGAAGCGGTTGGTGACGCCGTACTCGAACTCGTTGGTGTCGGCGACGGCCTCGGTCTCGTCGAAGCGGATGAGTTCGTGGAAGCCGTCGGAGATGCCGCCGATCTTCCGGTACGTCAGGTAGGGCTCGACGACGTGGCGGAACCAGAAGGAGCCGTCGCCGCGGCGGAAGTTGCGCGCGAGCGCGGGCGGGCGCACGTCGAGGTTGAACTCGCCGTAGCCGCGCACCACGTCCTTCGGGAGCACGAGGCGCGTCAAGGGGTCGATGGAGTTCGAGTAGTAGGTCGCGCGCACGCGCCCCGTCAGCGTCACGCCCCAGCCGTTCCAGTCGAGCGGCAGCGTCGCCGTCGGCCGGAAGTCGAGCCGCTGCACGATGGACGGCGTGATGATCGGGTTCTGGTTCCCCTCGGCCAGGAACGTCGCGAGGTCTTCGACCGTCTCCTTGCGGCTCACGCCCTCGACGCTGCTCTCGAAGGAGAAGTAGACGGGCAGCCTATCCTTCAGCCAGGAGACGAGCCCCGGCCGCTTCTCGAACGAGATGCCGGGGAGGCTGCGCGTGCGCACGCGCACGGTCGGGATGGACGTGACCTGCGTGCGCGCGATGAAGTTGAAGGAGTAGGCGCCGACGTTCTTGTTGACGAAGACCTGCGAGCGCTCCTCCGGCGAGATGGCGAGCTGGATCGAGTCGGAGAAGATCTGCCGGAAGGCGAGGTTCGAAGTGATGTTGATGTCGGCGGCGGCCAGGAAGCCGTTCGGGAAGTAGTGGACGCCGTCGACGTAAAAACTCGAACCGCCCTGATCGGGGTGGTCGGCGTCCTCCTTCGGGCCGAGGATGCGATCCCTGACCGTGTAGAAGCCGAGGTTGAGGAACGAGCGCGAGTTGGCGCGCGTGCGCAGGTCGGCGCCGAAGCCGAGGCCGCGCTTCGTGTAGATGTCGTTGCGGAACGTGATGTCGGCCGAGCGGCCGAGCGTCTGGTAGTAGGCGTTCGAGAGGCGCATGCCCTTCTCGCCCGAGCCCGAGAAGGTCGGCGTCAGGAAGCCGGAGGCGCGGTCGCGCTGCTTGAGGGAGACGGAGGCGTAAGGGAGCCAGAAGACGGGCACGCCCTTGACGAGCAGGCGCGGCTTACGGAGCTTGCACGCGGTCGGCGAGCTTGATGGTGGCGCGCGCGGTCTTGAAGCTCCACTTGGGCACCTCGTCGTCGCCGCAGGCGGTGACCTCGCCGTTGATGATGACGATCTTGTCGCCCGCGACCTTCTCGACGCGGTCGGCGGTGAAGTACATGATCGTGCCGTCCTGCGTCTGGTTGGTGAAGCCGGTCGAGTTCTCGAAGGAGCCGATCTTGGTCGCGTAGTTCCACTCGGCGCGCGAGCCCGTGATGCGCTGGAACTCGCCCTGGTCGAAGACGACGTTCCCCTCGGCGACGACGCGGTTCTGCCCCTCGTAGTCGGTCACCTTGTCGGCCTGCAGGCGGTAGATGCCGACGCGCGCGTCCACGTTCCCCTCGAAGACGGTGACGTGCGCGCCCTCCGGGCCGGTGACGGTCTGCTTGTCGGAGTTGATCTCGATCTCGTCGGTCGGCTGCGCGCCCTGCTCGCCCGGGGGGCGCGTGCGCGGGCGCGGGCGGACGACCGGCCGGTCCTGCGAGAGCGGGTTGACGTTCGGCGTGTCGGTGACGGGGTTCTCGACCTTGCGGTCAACGGGGTTGGTCTGCTGCTGCGCGCGCGCGCCGTGGGCGAGAGCAAAGAGACGACCGCGCAGACGAGCATGAGCAGCAGCGTCAGCGCAGAGCCTCGCCTGTATTCAGGAACGTAAGCGCGCAAGAGTTTGAGTCGAAAGCCTCCCCGTGGCGAAACGCGCCGATGCTAACACGCGCCTCCGTGAGGGAAAGGTAGGAGTCAAGTCAAGTTGCAGATCCAGTCCCTTCCCCTTACGGCCTGATCTTCCATCTTCCGCCCTCATGCTTTTCCACCCGAGGCGGTAGCGCGCGGTGAGCGAGAGGCCGAGGCTTAGGACGACGAGGGCGAAGACGACGAAGGGCCAGACGTAGGGGAGCGCGAGGACGACGGCCCAGAAGGCCGCGCCGAGCAGGAGCGCGACCGACTCGGAGCGCCGGTCTTCGGGGAGCAGCACGCGCTGGAGCCAGCGCCCCGTCGCGGCGTGAATGACGACGCGGCCGAAGAGGTAGGAGAGCAGCACGAGCAGCAGCGCCGTCACGCCGACCAGCGCCGCGACCGCCGGCGGCAGGAAGTGCAGCGCCGAGGTCACGCCCGGCCCCAGAACCAGCGCGCCGACCAGCCCGATGAGCGCCACGCGCCCGAACGTCAGTTGCAGACGCGCCGCCGCCCGCCCGACCGCGCCGGGCGAGACGGCCGTTAAGGCGATGGAGACGACGAACCAGAAGAGCACGGCCATCAGACGCCAGCCGACGAACGCGAGCGAGAACTCGGGCGTCAGGATCGAGGCCGGGTTGCGCGCGAGCTCGCGTAACTCCTGCTCGTAGCCGGCGTACATCAGGGTCTTCCCCGCCGGCCCGCGGTTGCCGTTCTCGTTGCGGTACTCGCCGCCGAAGACGATCACGTCGCCGCCGACGTGCGAGCCCGCGAGCTGGATGACCGAGCCGCCGACGGCCGCCGCGTCGCCCTCGACGCGCCCCTCGACGATCACGTCGCCGCCGAAGGCGATGACGCCGCGCACGTCGCCGCGCACGCGCACGCTCCGCCCCATCCCGAACACGTCGCCCGCCTGCCGCCCCTCGACGACCAGCTCCTCGGCCTTCGCCGCGTCCTGACCGTTGACGATGACGGCCGTCGAGCATCAAGAGGAGCAGGAGCAGGACGGACTTCGTCAGGAAGCGCTCGGAGAACTTCCGGAGCGCGGCCTGCGGGCTGTGCAGGACGAGGCGGCCGCCGGGGCAGAGCGCGACCCGCGGGTGCGTCGAGAATTTGAAATTTGAAATTTGAAACTTCAAATCGCTTGATACGCCAAACGGCCAGCGCCCGTCCCTCCCGCGAGTGACGAGGGCTGGCCGCCGCCCGGCCTCTCAAAACTTCCTCAGTCGCGCGCGGAGGCGCGGTGGTAGCCGCTCACCAGCCTCAACAACAACAGGACGCCCGCGGCGAGCAGCAGCACCCAGAAGACGGCCGCCGACTCCGCGCCCGAGATGAGCCGCCCCGCGACCGCGCGCAGCACGACGCCTGCGCCCGAGCCCGCCTCGGCCGACGCGCGCCCGGCCACGCCGAGCACGCCCGAGGCCGCGCCCAGCGCGCCGCAGCGCCGGGCGAATCACCACGTCGAGCGCCGCGAAGCCCAGCAGCGCGAAGGCCGCCGCGCCGAGCGCCGCGCAAATCTTCAGGGCGCGCCGCCGCTCGCACGCGTCGCGCACGCCGCTCAGGTCGTTCTGCGCGCGCGCCTTGAGCTGGCGGGTGAAGCCGTCGGGCAGCTCCAGCCCCTTTTCAAAGGTGTCGTCGAAGGCCGTGTCGAGCAGGCAGAGCAGGCGTCGCTGTTCGAGGAGCGCCGACGCGCAGACGGGGCACTCGCGGGCGTGCGCGTCGAACTCTTCGCACGCGGCGGGGTCAAGCTCGCCGTCGAGGTAGGCGGCCGTCAGGCTCGTCCGCGGGCACTGTGCCCCTTCGCGCGCAGCGTCCGCCATCGCCCCCTCACATCCCCGTGATGCCGCGCGCCACGAGCAGCTCTCGCATCGCCTCGCGCGCGCGGAAGATTCTGTTCTTGACCGTGCCTAAGGGGAGACTCGTCACCTCGGCGATCTCGTCGTAGCTGAGGTCGTGCGAGTGGCGCAGCACGATCAGCTCACGGTAGGCGGGCGGGAGCTGCGCGACGACCTCTTCGATCTCGGCGCGCCGCTCGCCGCGCTCGGTCTCCTGCTCGGGCGTGGGCGCCTTGCTCGCCAGCGGCTTCTCGAAGGTCGTGCCCTCGTGCCCCTCGACCTCAATCTCTTCGGTGCGCGAGGCGCCCTGCCGGCGCAGGTGGTCGATGGCCGCGTTGTGCGCGATGCGGTAGATCCAGGTCGAGAACTTGAACTCGGGGCGGTAGCGCCCGAGCGAGTTGTAGACCTTGATGAAGACCTCCTGCGCGAGGTCGAGCGCCGCGTCGTAGTCGCCGACCATGCGGTAGACGTAAGCCACGATGGGGCGCTGGTAGCGGCGCACCAACTCCTCGAAGCCGTCCTCGCGACCCGAGAGGGCGCGCACGACCAGCTCGGTGTCTGCCAGTGTTCGTACGGGGAAACTGCGTGTGCGATCATGACGCCAAAGTTTTACGCGCCGCGCGGCGCGGAAGTTTCACGGACGGGAAGCTCGGGATGCGCGTCTTCAGGGGCGGCCCGCGGCCGCGGCCGGGGGCGCCGGGCCTGCGGCGGGGGCGCGAGGTCGAGCGCCTTCCGGACGCCGGCGCGAATCATGTCGGGGACGCGCGGGCTGTAGCCGCGCACGCGCAGGACGACGCGGCCGTCCGCCCCCACGACGAAGGTCTGCGGGATGGCGAAGGCGCCCGGGCGCCGCGGCGCCGGCGCGTTCCACGTCGCGAGCGTGAGCACCGTCTCCTTATCAATCCAGCCGACGCGATAGCTCATCCGGAATTCGCCCACGAACTCGCGCACCTTCTCAGAGTTCTCCTCGGGGTCTTCGGCCGTCAGCCCGACGAACTCGACGCCGCGCGCGCGGTAGTCTTCGTAGATTTTGTTGAAGCCCGGAATCTCCAGACGGCACGGCCCGCACCAGGTCGCCCAGAGGTTGACGACGTAGACGCGCCCGCGGAAGTCTTCGAGGCGGAACGCGCGCCCCGACAGGTCGCGCAGCTCGCGCCCCGTGACCTCTTCCGGCAGGAACTTCGGAGCCTCGACCGCGGCGACGGACGGCGCCGGCGCCGGCGCGACCGTCTGCGCCGGCGCGGGCGACGACAGGCAGAGGACGAGGGACGTTAATAAGAGGAGTACCTTCTTCATCCTCAGGCCCAGGCGAGGGCGGCGAGGCCGGCGGGCGCGGCGATCTGGCGGAAGTCGATGCCGGCCGCGGGGAACGTGAGCCGGAGGTCGGAGGGCTGGACGGCGCGCGGCGCGGCGCTCAGCGTCTCCTCGACGATGGCGCGCGCGTCCGACTCGTCGATGCCCCGTCCCGGCGACGAGCAGGCGCCCCAGCCCCGCGCCGTAGAGCGGCGCCGGCGGCTCCACGCCCTCGGCCGCCGGCGGCGAGGTGCGGTCGCGGTAGAAGAGCAGGAAGCGGTAGAGTTCGTCGGCGCGGTCTTCGGTCTCGCAGATGACGCCGCGCACGTAGAGCGGCGAGCCCGCGCGCAGGACGACCGCCGTGAAGCCTTCGGCGTGCGAACTGACGAGCAGCGAGTCGGCGCCCGCCGAAGGCCGCCCGCCGCCATCGCGCATCAGCCACCACGCCTCGCCCATGTGGCGCGGCAGGATGAGCCCCGCGTTCCAGCCCAGCGCCGCGAAGACCTGCTCGTACTCGGCGAGCACCGAGAGGCGCACGGCCGTGACGAGGTAGCGCTGGCGCCCCTGCGCGTCCTGCTTCAGGCGCTCGCGCGAGACGCGCAGCTCGTCGAGCGGGGCGCCCAGAGCGCGCTCGGTCTTCCAGCGCAGCATCTCCTCGGCCTCGGCGCGCGAGGCCGGCGCCGTCTCCATCGTCAGGATCGAGGTGCGCGTCGCCGCCTCGGGCAGCGCGACCGACCAGCGCTTGCGCCGCGTCTGCCCCGCGCTCGTCAAAAGCTCCGCGAGCGCGCCGGCCAGCTCCGCCCCGTCCGACACGTTCAGCTCGTCGAAGGAAGGGCGCACGAGCCCGGCGGGGAGCGGCAGCAGGCCCGCGCTGCGGACGGCGAGACCGCCCCCGCGCCGCTCCAACTGCACGACGCTCGCGGCCTCGCCCGACAGCCCGACGGCCGCCTGCGGCAGCTTCGGCGAGAGGAGTCTCTGGAAAGGGTTCATAAGAGAGTAGGCGGTAGGCTCCAGTTGTTAAGGACGTTGCAGGTTAATCGCAGAGGTTTTGACAGCGGCGTTTCTCAACTGCCTACTGCCACCTGCCTCCTGCTCATCACCATTCGTTGTAGCGACTTGAGCCGTCGGAGGAGGTGTCGCCGGAGGAGGAGCGGACGTTGGTGACGCCCTGCTCGCCGCCGGTCGAGCCGGGGTCTTCGCCGAACTCGACCTGCCAGTCGGTCGCGTCGGTCATCGGGTCGATGGGGATGTCGTGGATGTAGCCGGCGCTGCGGAGGTCGTCGAGCGACTGCGGCAGCTTCCCCTTGTCGGCGGCGTACTGGTCGATCATCTTCCGCATCGTGAAGAGGTCTTCGCGCAGCGTCGACTCCTTGGCCGCCAGCACGGTTCGGTTGTACTGCGCCATCCCGACCAGGGCCAGGATGACCAGGATCGAGATGACGATCATCAGCTCCAGCAGGGTGAAGCCCCGCGCGTTGCGCGAGTAGGACTTTACCAATCACTGTACTTCTCCCCGTTGAGCGCCTCGCCCCCGGAGCGCGAGCGCACGTCGAAGACGTTGTTGGGGCTGTTGGAGCAGCCGCCGTCGGCGTCGTCGTAGTTCGAGAGCAGACACCAATCCTTGTTGCCCGTGATCGGGTCGACGGGAATCTCCCTCAAGTAAATCTTCTTCTTCGGGACGGGCGGGGCGCTGTTGGCCGTCGCCCCGCCGGTGGAGGTATCCACGTTGCCGAACTGTTGCGCGGCCGTCGTGGTGCGCGGCAGCACGTCCACGCCATCGACCAGCGTCTCCAATGAAGGCGGATAGCGCTCGGGGTTGTCCACGCCGAAGATGGTGCAGTCGGCGATCTTCACGCGGCTGCGCGGGTCAACCCAGAGCCCCCCGGCGGCGCCCGGCGCGCCCGGCGCACCCGGCGTGATGCCGCCCGGAACCTGCGCCGCCCCCGGGGCCGCACGTCATGTTGACTGTGTCGCGGTGGAACTCGTCGATGGCGCCGCGTATCTCGCGCAGCGCCTCGCGCAGGCGCGTCTCGCGCTGGCGGCGGACCGAGGTGCGGACGATGGGGATGACGGCCATCGTCAGCACCGCCATCACCGTCAGCGTGATGACCAGCTCGATGAGCGTCCACCCGCGGGCAGACGAAAGGGAGAAGGGGCGACGCGGGGACGGGGCGTGGTCCGGATGAGTCATACTTTCAACTTCTCCTTCCGACGCCTCCCCGTCCGAACGTCTCCCCTTCTCCCCTCAGTGCCCTGCTTACTGCGTGACCTTGAAGCGTCCGGGCGTCGTGCGCGGGCGCACGGTGCGGCCGTCGGTGGCGACGAGGTGCACCTTGTCCGCGTCGAACTGGAGGCCGGTCTCGCCGGGCGCGAGCCCCTCGACCTCGATGACGAGCAGCAGCCCCTCGCCCGTCAGCGCCGGGGCGCCGGCCGCCGGCGCGACCGAGACGACCAGCACGCCCGAAGGGTCTACGGACTGCGTGACGACGGGCGCGCCGCGCCGGTCAACCCGCCCTGCGTGACCGAGCGGACGGCGAGTGCCTTCGGGTCGAACCGCAGGGTCGCGGTCGCCAAGCCCAGCGGCGCGTCCGTCTTCAGGAAGACCATCACGCGGCTGCGCTCGCCGACCTTCAACTCCTGCCTGTCCGTCATCAGCAACAGCTCGGCCGTGCTCTCGGCCGCGGCCGGGGCGGCGGCGACGGCCGCGGGCGCCGCCGCGTTGTTCGTCGCCGGGGCCGCGTTGGTGTTGTTGGCCGTCGCATTATCGACGGCGGGCTTCATGACGGGCGGCTCGCCTGAAGAGACGTTGACGGCCTGCGCGCCGGGGTTATTCGCGGCGGGCGCGGGCTGCGCGAGCGCCTTCGGCGCGGGGACGAAGGTCACCTCCTCGGCGCCGCCGAGGGTCGGGGTGACGGCCGTCGCGGCGGCCGGGAGCTGCGCGGTGACGTTGGTCGGGAGCGTGCGGGCGCGGGCGAGCGCGTCCTCGCGGTCGGCGTCGCGGATGAGCGCTTCGAGCGAGGGCGACTGCGGCGTCTGCATCGTGCCGGTGTCCTTCGGCTCAAGGTCCTGCGGCGTGATCTCCGGCGCGCGCAGCACGCGCGGCGTCATCGTGATGACGATGTCGCTCTGCTGGTTGTTCTTGTTCGGCGCGCTGAAGAGCCGGCCGAGGAGCGGGATCCCGCTGAGGAGCGGGAGCCCGGCGCGGCCGCTCTGCTCGCGGTTCTGCGCGACGGAGGCGATCATCATCGTCTTCCCGTTCGGGATGCGCGCCACGCCCTCGATCTTGCGCTGCGTGAAGACGGGCGTGAGCGGGTTGGCGCCGGCCTGCACGTCCTTCGACTCGATGGTCATCGAGACCTGCACGTCCTGGTTCGGGTAGACCTTGGGCTTGAAGTCGAGGTTGAGGCCGACGTCCTCGTACTGGATGACGGGGTAGCCGCCGCCCGAGGGCGTTGCCGAGGCCAGTGCCGGTGCCGGTGCCCGGCTGCTGCGCCACCAGCCCGTTGTAGACGGACGCGGTCTGGACGGGCACCTTCGAGCCGACGCGCGTCGAGGACTTCTCGTCGTCGAAGGCGTGGACCTGCGTCGAGAAGAGCAGGCGCGTGTTGCCCCGGCTCTGGTAGAGCGAGAGCGCGGAGGCCGGGATGAGCAGGCCGACGCCGGTGTGGAGCAGCGGCGCGGCGGCGAGCGCCCCCGCGCGGCCGAGGACGACGGACGCGCCCTGGACGCCGCCGAAGTTCTGGAGGTTCGAGGGCTGCGTGTCGGACGCGATGGTGCCGACCTGGTTGCCGATTTGCAGCAGGTCGTTGCGCGAGATCTCGTAGATGGAGACCTCCATCACGACCTCGGCGCGGTCCTTGTCCACGCTCTGCAAGAGCTTCTCGATGGTGCGCATGTTCTCGGGCGTGTCGCGCACGGTGATGGAGTTGGTCGTCGCGTTCTCGATGAACTGCGGCTGGCGGCCGGCGTTCGCCGGGAGCGCGCCCGTCAGGAGCGTGCGCGCCTCGGAGGGCTTGATGTTGTAGAGGTAGAAGGTGCGCAGCACCAACTGCTGGTACATCGGCCGCTTCGACTGGTCGGCGACGAGGATGGTGCGGCGGTCGAGCTTCTGGAAGAAGAGCCCGTTGGCGAGGAAGACGTAGTCGAGCGCGCGCGCCGGGGTGATGTCCTTCCAGCGGATGTTGACCTGCCGCTTGACCTGCGAGAACGCCTGGTCGAAGACGACGTTGAGGCTCATCTCGTCGGCCAGCTTGCGGATGAGCCCTTCGAGGTCGCCGTTGTACTGAACGGTCTGGAGCTGCTCGGAGCGCCCGGGCAGCTCGGTCCCGTTGGCGGCCGGCGCCTCGGGGACGGGCACGGTGCCCGCCGGCCCGCGGTAGTTGGTCTGCGTGGTGCGCGGGTTGTCCTTGCCCTCCTTCTCGCGCTGGAGCCGGAGCACGCGATCCATCTCCTGCGCGGCGAGGTCGTTGACGGGGTCGAGCCCGTAAGCCTGCCGGTAGGCGTTGTAGGCCCCGATGTAGTCGCCCTGGTCGGCCAGCGCGCGCCCCTTCGTCATGTAGTTCTGCGAGGCGTTGAAGACGGCGCGGCGGTAGTGGAGCTGGTACTCGGTGTCGTTGGGCGCGGCGGCGACGGCGAGCGCGAACTCCTGCGCGGCCTTCTCCCACTGCTGCGCCTTCTCGTACTCCATGCCGCGGTTGTAGTTCTTCTCGCCCTTCTTCGCCAGCACGCCGACGGGCGCGGCGAGCAGCATGAACGCCATGAGGAACGCCGCGAAGGGGCGCGCCGGGGGCTTAAACTTCATCTCGAACCTCACTTGCTTGTATTCCTTGTTGGGTTGAGCCGGCTTGCGGAAGCCGCGCGCCTTCTACACTGGACTGAATCGGGGAGTGGCCGCCCCAAACGACTTTCAGCACGTACACGCCGGGGCGTAGATAATAGTTCCTTAAAGACGGAGGAACAAGCGAGTAGACAGGAGACGGTAGTCAGTAGCCAGCAGCAAAGCCGTTCGCCGCTCGAACCCTGCGGCTTTCATCCTTAACTTCCCCAAGCGGGCTTACTGACTACTGACTACTGTCTCCTTGCCGTTCACCGCGACGATCTCGTCGCCGTTCATCTTGACCTCTTCGACGAAGGTGACGCGGTTGATCTCGTGCAGCGTCGAGACGCCCTGGAAGACCTTCTCCAGCGCCGACTCGCGCAAGGAGCGCAGGCCCTCGGCCTCGGCCGCGCGGCGGACTTCGGAGCCGGGTCGCCGCTCGATGATCATCTCGCGGATGTTGTCCGACATGTTCAGAAGCTCGTGGATGGCGGTGCGGCCGCGGTAGCCCGTGTGGTTGCAGGCGTCGCAGCCGACGCTCATGTAGAAGGTGCGGCCGGCGTGCTCCGAGGGGTGCAGGCCCGACTCCATCAGCTCCTCGTCCGTGGGCGTGGTACGGCCGCTTGCAGACGGCGCAGAGCATGCGCGTCAGGCGCTGCGCCAGCACGCAGTTGAGCGACGAGACGAAGTTGTACGGCTCGACGCCCATGTTGAGGAAGCGGCCGATCACGTCGATGACGTTGTTGGCGTGGACGGTGGTGAAGACGAGGTGGCCCGTGAGCGCCGACTGGATGGCGATCTGCGCCGTCTCGTTGTCGCGAATTTCGCCGACCATGATCTTGTCGGGGTCGTGGCGCAGGATGGAGCGCAGGCCGCGCGCGAACGTCAGCCCCTTCTTCTCGTTGACGGGGATCTGCGTGATGCCGTGGAGCTGGTACTCGACCGGGTCCTCGATGGTGATGATCTTGTCTTCTTCGTTCCGGATCTCGTTGAGGCCGGCGTAGAGCGTGGTCGTCTTGCCGGAGCCCGTCGGGCCGGTGACGAGCACCATCCCGTAGGGCTCGGCGATGTAGCGGCGGAAGTCGCGCAAGTCCCTCGGGAGGAAGCCGACCACGTCGAGCGTCAGGTTGCTGGAACTGCTCGTTGATCTGCTCCTTGTCGAGGATACGGATGACGGCAGTCCTCGCCGTGGACGGTCGGCATGATCGAGACGCGGAAGTCGACGTTGCGCCCCTTGTAGCGGACGCGGAAGCGGCCGTCCTGCGGGATGCGGCGCTCGGCGATGTCGAGTTCCGACATGACCTTGATGCGCGAGATGAGCGTCTGGTGATACGCGATGTCGATGGGCTCGACCTTCTCGTAGAGCGCGCCGTCGATGCGGTACTTGACGTGGACGGCCGTGTCGCGGGTCTCGATGTGGATGTCGGAGGCGCGCGACTCCATCGCGTTGTAGATGATGGTGTCGACCAGCTTGATGATGGGCGACATGTCCGAGTCGGTCGCCAGCCGGTCGAGGTCGAGAACCTCTTCGCCCTGCTCGGTCTCCTTGACGAGCGAGATGCGGAAGCCCGAGGCGGCCTCCTGCAAGACGCGCTGCGTGGCGTCGCCCTTGCGGAGCACGACCTCGATGGCGCCCGCGGTCGCCACGTGCGGGACGACGCGCGCGTGCAGCGGCCGAGGCGATCTCGTCCAACCGCTCAAGGTCGGTCGGGTCGGCCATCGCGATGTGGAGCCGCCGCCCCTCGCGCCGCAGGGGCACGAAGAGGTGGCGCAGCATCAGGTCTACGGGAATCTCGCCGAGGAGCGCGTAGTCAATCGGCGACTCGCCGACGGGCGGGAGCAGGTCAACGTAAGGCAGCCGGTAGCGCCGCGCGAGCGAGAGCGCCGCGCGCACCTCGGGCGGGCGTGTGCCCGTCGTCGCCGCCGCAGCGGCGGCGGCGGGCGGGCGCCGGGTTGACGGCCGTCATCTCGTCGGCCTGGTTCTCCGTTTGACTCATCGCTTTTTCAGATGCCTCGGACGGGCGGGGGATTGCCTGCGGTTTCAGTTCCGGAAGCTCAAATTCGAGATGGACTGGATGATGGGCAGGTAGATGGAGAGCAGGATCGTCACGACGACCCCGCCCATCACCAGCAGAATGGCGGGCTCTAAGACCGTGGTCAACTGTTCGAGCCGGACTTCCGACTCGCGGTCGTAGAAGTCGGCGACCTCTTCGAGCATCTCGCGCATACTGCCCGAGCGCTCGCCCACGCCGATCATATCGAGCGCCGAGGGGCGGAATCCACCCGGCCGACTCCAGGCTCTCCGTGAACGAGCGCCCCTCGCGAATCATCGGCAGCGTGGCGGAGCTGCGCGCCCGCAGCTCCTTGTTCGTGATCGACTCGGCCGCGATCTCCCACGACTCGACGAGCGTGATGCCGCCCGCGAGGAGCGTCGCGAGTGACCGCGTCATCTGCGCGACGGCCAACTGCCGGATGAGCTGGTTGACGATGGGGAGCTTCAGGAGGAAGCGGTCGAGGTTGAGCGCGCCCGAGGGCGTGCGCGTCCACAGGTAGAGCGCGATGATGCTGCCGATGATGGCCGGCACCAGCCAGTAAAAATTCCCCGAGGCGAAGTGCGAGATGCCGATGACGGTCTTCGTCACGGCCGGCAGTTCGCGGTTGAAGCCCTCGAAGAGCGAGGACATCTTCGGCACGACGTAGACGGTCAGGAACATGACCATGCCCATCGACGCCGCGAGCAGGAAGAGCGGGTAGGCCAGCGCCCCGCGAATCTTCCGCCGTATCTCGACGCTGCGGCGCATGTAGGAGACGTAGCGCGACAGCACGTCGTCGAGCGCGCCCGAACGCTCGCCCGCCAGCACCGAGGCCGTGTAGATGCGCGGGAAGATCGGCCCCTGCGCGGCGAAGGCCGCCGAGAGCGCCATGCCTGAGCGAATCTTATCCTCCACGTCGGCGAGCACCGCGCGCAGGCGCGAAGAGGAGGCGCGGCGGCGCAGCATGGCGATGGCCTGGAGGATGGGGATGCCGGCGCGGATGATGGCCGAGAGCTGCTGGTTGAAGATGAGGAAGTCGCCCGGCTTGACGCGCGGGGCGGTGCCGGCCTTGCCGCCGCGCGTGACGCCGGCCAGTCCCGCCGCCCTCGGCACGCGCGACGGAGAAGACGCGGAAGCCCTCGGCTTCGAGCCGCACGCGCGCCTCCTGCACGCCCGACGGCCTCGACCGTGCGCGTCACGACCTCGCCCGCGGGCGTCCCCAAACGACAGATGAACTCGGCCATGTCTTTACTTTACTTCCCCGGAAGGTCGGCGGCGCGGCCCGGCGGGAGAACCGGCGCCCAAACTCAAGGCGGTCGAATTGTAGCACGGACGCGCGCCCGCTCCCACCGCCCGCGTCGCTTACACGCGCGGGTCCGCGTGAAGTTGCACAGAGATAGAATCGTGAAAAAGTCGAAACCGAGATGTTTGTTGCGCGCACCCCGTGCGTGCCCTACAATGCCCGCGCGAAGGAAAAAGGAAGTCTCCCCGTCTTCCCAGCACGCCACCGCGTACAACCGAAAGGGCGCGCGCCGGCGTCTTAGCCGATAAGCACGCACCCCGAGCCGGGCCCGCGGGCGCCGAAGGCCCCACGGGTGCGGTTCCCTTTTTTCCGTTGGCGCAAGACACATTCTTCAGGAGGCTTACCATGAGGGCCCGGCGCTCCGACCGTTTTTCCAGAGTCGCGCTCGTCTCACTCCTTTTCGCCGCGTCCCTCGCGGCCGCGCCCGCGCGGGCCTTCGCCCAGCCGGGACAACAGCCCGCGCCCGCGACGGCCCCGCCGCAGAAGACCGAGACGACCGCGCCCGCCGCACGCGCAGGCGAGGCGACAAGCCGGCCGC
The DNA here is from genome assembly GCA_963726735.1 of uncultured Acidobacteriota bacterium. Classification (GTDB taxonomy): domain Bacteria; phylum Acidobacteriota; class Blastocatellia; order Pyrinomonadales; family Pyrinomonadaceae; genus QHXN01. The sequence continues at coordinate 1,136,649 of CAVSDM010000007.1, read as the reverse complement.
GACGCCCGAGCCGCAGTCGAAGCCCGCGCCGAAGCCACCGGTGCCGGCCGCCAACGGGCGCGCCAGCAGCTCTTCGCAGTCGCCGACCGCCATCCTCGACGGCCCCATCGTCCAGCCGTTCATTGACGACGACAGGCCGCAGATCATCCACTCCGACCTCATCACGCTCACGGTCACCGTCACGGACACCTACGGGCGCTTCGTCACGGGGCTCAACAAGAACGCCTTCACCATCATCGACGACAAGACGGAGCAGGAGATCACCTTCTTCTCGGACGAGGACGCGCCGGTCTCGCTCGGCATCGTCTTCGACGTGTCGGGCTCGATGGGCGGCGACAAGATCACGCGCGCGCGCGAGGCGCTCTCGAAGTTCGTCGACACGAGCCACGCGCGCGACGAGTACTTCCTCATCGGCTTCAACACCCGCGCGCAGCTCCTCCTGAGCCACACGCGCGACAGCGACGCGCTGCTCGCAGAAGCTGACCTTCGTCCAGACGCGCGGGCAGACGGCGCTCTACGACGCGACCTACCTCGGGGTCGAGCGCGTGACGCGCGGCGCGCACAAGAAGCGCGCCGTCCTGCTCATCTCGGACGGGCAGGACAACAGCTCGCGCTACACCTTCAACGAGCTGAAGCGGATGCTCAAAGAGTCGGACGTTATCATCTACGCCATCGGCATCGTGAGCCCGAACGACGAGTCGTCGCTCGGCTACGGCGGGCCGCGCCATCCTCGAAGAGCTGGCGGGCGTCTCGGGCGGCAAGGCGTTCTTCCCCTCGACGGGCGCGGAGATGAACGACACCTTCGAGCGCATCGCGCTTGAGCTGCGCACGCAATACAGCATCGGCTACCGCCCCTCGGCCTTCGCCAACGACGGCAAGTGGCACAAGCTCAAGGTGCAGGGTGCAGCCCCCGCGCGGCTTCCCGCGCCTCTTCGTCCGCGGCCGCGAGGGCTACTTCGCCAGCGCCACGCCGAAGTAAGGGCGCCGTTTTTCGGCAACTAACGTCCCGGCCGGGGCATCTTTAAAGGGTCGCGCGAGTGCCGGCCGCGCGACCGACGCCGACACAAGCATCTGCTCTTTGCCCCGGCCACGCGGAGCCTCCCGCCAACGGCGCGGGTCAGGCCCGGAAGGTCGGAAGCCCCGCGCCCCGCCTCGTAAGGGCGGGATCGCGGGGCGATATTTTTGAGGGAAGATAAGATGAGACGAAGTAAGTCCTCCAACCGGCGGCGCGCGCGCGTCCGCGCTGCTCCTGCCTGCTGGCGCTGGCCGGGTCGCTGATGCCCGCCTCGCAGGCGCGGCAGGACGAGGGGCGGCCCCGCCGCGTCGGCACACAGACGCGCACCGCCGTCGCGCCCGCGCAGACGCAGGCGACCCCGCAGACGACCGCGACGCCGCGCCAGACCCCTAGTCCTCGACCCACGCCGCCGCCGGGGCCGGCCGTCACCACCCAGGAGCCGCCACCGCCTCCGCCCGCGGCCCCGAAGCTCCGCACGCAGCCGTCGGCCGAGCCCGACGCGCCAGCGCAGAGCCGACCGGCCAGGAGATCGAGCGAGGACGAGCGTCGTCACCATCGACACGAGCCTCGTCAACCTCCACGTCCGCGTCATCGACCGCAACAACCACCCCATCAACGACGTGACGCGACGCCGACTTCCGCGTCTTCGAGAACGGCGTGCAGCAGAAGGTCGAGTTCGTGACGCGCGAGGAGGTGCCCATCACCTACGGGCTGGTCGTGGACAACTCCGGCTCGCTTGCGCAGCCAGATCGGCCAGGTCGTCGAGGCCGGCAAGACCATCATCGAGAGCAACAAGCCCGGCGACGAGACCTTCGTCGTCCGCTTCATCTCGTCCGACGAGATCAAGATCATGCAGGACTTCACCGCCGACAAGCAGTCGCTCGGCGACGCGCTCGACGACATGTTCATCGAGGGCGGGCAGACGGCCGTCGTGGACGCCGTCTACCTCGCCGCCGAGCACGCCTCCGAGCGGCGCAAGAAGACGGCGACCCGGCCGAGGACAAGCGCCGCCGCGCGCTCATCCTCGTCACCGACGGCGAAGACCGCAACAGCTTCTACAAGACCGAGCAGCTCTTCGAGTCGCTCAAGGAAGAGGACGTGCAAATCTTCGTCATCGGCTTCGTCAACGAGCTGGAGAAGGAGCGCGGCTTCATCTCGAAGTCGAAGCGCGACAAGGCCGTCTCGCTGCTCGACCGCATGGCGAAGGAGACGGGCGGGCGCACCTTCTACCCGACCTCGCTCTCGGAGCTGCCCGGCATCGCCGAGCAGATCACGAAGGACCTGCGGACGCAGTACGTCGTCAGCTACAGGCCCGAGAACAAGGGGCGCCCCGGCGAGTTCCGCCCCGTCCGCGTGGCCGTCGCCGACGGGCCGCGGCGGCGAGAAGCGCATCGCCGTGACGCGCTCCGGCTACACGGCCAAGCCGGGCCAGACCGCGCCGACGGCGGCCCCCGCGCCGTCGAACAAGTCCAACAACACGACGCCCGCCGGCAGGAGACCCTGAATGAGCGTTGACCCCGCTTCGCTCGAAGGCGTCGAGTTCTTCGAGCTTCTCGGCGGCGAAGACCGCCGCGCGCTGGCGGAGGTCGTTGACCTCGTCAGATTAGGCGAAGGAGAGACTCTCTTCCGGGCCGGCGAACCCGGGGAGAGTCTTTACCTTGTGCGCGCGGGCGAGGTCGAGCTGTTCATCCAGGACAACGTCGGGCAGAAGATCACGCTCGACACGGCGCGCCTCGGCGACTTCTTCGGCGAGATCGCGCTCCTCGACGCCGGCCCGCGCACGGCGACGGCCGTCGCGCTCGCCGAGACGGAACTCATCGAGCTCGACCGCGACGACCTGCTCCTGCTCTTCCGGAAGAAGCCCGACGCGGCGCTGCACATGCTGGCGGCGATGGGGCGCATGACGCGCAAGGCCGACGCGCTGCTGCGCACGCGCGTCTCGCGCAACGCCAACGAGGAGGTCGAGGAGCGCGCGACCTTCGTCCAGCGCGTGGCCGACTGGCTCGCGTGGTTCTCCGGCAGCATGCTCTTCCTCCTCATCCACGCCGTCTGGTTCGGCGTGTGGATCGGGCTCAACGTCGGCATCCTCAACGTCCCCGGCCTCTCCGACTTCGACCCCTTCCCCTTCGGCCTGCTGACGATGATCGTCTCGCTCGAAGCCATCTTCCTCTCCACCTTCGTCCTCATCAGCGCCAACCGGCAGGCCGAGAAGGACAAGGTGCGCGCCGACATCGAGTACGACGTTAACATCAAGGCCGAGATGGAGGTCGCCTACCTCCACGACAAGGCCGACCACCTCCACGAGGAGATGCTCCGCCGCTTCAGCCAACTCGAAAAGATGATCGCCGCCCTGCGCGAGGAAGAGAAGGTCTGAGCCGCGGCCGCGGGAGCCCTTCACGCTTCGGCACTCGCCTCCGGCTCGTTGTAAGATACGGGGCATGCTGATAGCACTGTACCTGTTGACGGTCGTCCTGCTGGTCTTCCTCAACGGCTTCTTCGTCGCGGCCGAGTTCGCGCTCGTGGGCGTGCGGCGCTCGCGCATCGAGACGCTCGCCGACGTCGGGCGACAAGCGCGCGCGCCGCCTCATCAACGTGCTCGACAACCTGAACGCCTACCTCTCGGCGTCGCAGCTCGGCATCACGCTGGCCTCGCTCGGCCTGGGCTGGGTCGGCGAGCCGACGGTGGCGCACATGCTCGAAGGGCCGCTCGCGCGCGCGGGCGATCCCCGAGACGTGGATTCACGTCATCTCCTTCGTCATCGCCTTCGCCGTCATCACGACGCTGCACATCGTCCTCGGCGAGCAGGCGCCCAAGCTCTTCGGCCTCCAGCGGGCCGAGCGCGTGGCGCTCTCGACGGCGCTGCCGATGCAGCTCTTCTACCGCGTCTTCAGCCTCCCCATCCGCGCGCTCGACCGCGCGAGCGCGGCCGTCGTCCGGCCCTTCGGCATCCACGCCGACGCCGGCCACGCCTCGGCCTACACGCAGGAGGAGTTGCGCCACGTCATCGACATGTCGCGCCAGGGCGGACACATCGAGGCCGAGGAGCAGCGGCTCATCCAGGGCGTCTTCGAGTTCGCCGACGCCGAGGTGCGCGAGGCGATGGTGCCGCGCACGGCCGTCACGGCCGTCCCCGCCTCGGCCACGCTCGCCGAGGTCAAGGCCGCCTTCAAGGAGCACGGCTACACGCGCCTGCCCGTCTACCGCGAGCGGCTCGACGACGTGGTCGGCGTGCTCTTCCGCCGCGACCTCGAAGACTTCGTGGACGGCACGCGCCCCGCCGCGGAGTTCGACGCCGTGGCGCTGGCGCACCCGCCGCTCTTCATGCCCTCGACGGCGAAGCTCGGCGCGGCGCTCGAAGCAGATGCGCGACAACCGCACGCACCTCGCCTTCGTCATCGACGAGCACGGCGGGACTGGAAGGCATCGTCACGCTGGAAGACTTACTCGAAGAGATCGTCGGCGAGATCGACGACGAGTACGACGAGGAGGCGAAGTCGCAGATCGTCGCGCAGCCGGACGGCACCTACCTGCTCGACGGGATGCTGGCCGTGCGCGACGCCAACCGCCACTTCCACGCTCGACCTCCCCGAGGAGGGGCACTACACGACGGTCGCGGGCTTCCTGCTCGCGCGCGCGGGGCGCCTGCTCAAGCCCGGCGACACGGTCGAGCACGAGGGCGCCACGTTCCGCGTCGAGCGCGTCGAGCGCCGCCGCCTGCGCGGGGTGCGCTTCACGCCCGCCCCGCCCGAGGCGAAGGCGGGCACCGCCGCGCAGGCCGCCCTCGAATCCCTCGTGCCCTTCGTCACCACGGCCGCCATCACCGGCGCCGGGCTCGGAGTGTTTTGAGTGTAAGCAGCACGAGGCGGAAGCCCGACTGTGAGGGAGGGCGTCAGGGCTCACTCCTTCACGGGCATGAGCGTGATCTGCCAGGCGATGAAGGCGATGAAGGCGAGCATGGCGACGAGGATGAAGACGACGACGGGCTCCAGGCGGAAGATGGAGGCGCCCTCGCGCTCGTCGTCGATGAGGTGCTCGGGCATGGGCACGCTCTTGCTGTCCACGCGGATGGTGTCGTCGGCGCTGCGCTTCCCCTCCTGCTGCGGCGAGTCCTTGAACTCCTCGGTCTCTTCGAGCGGCGTCAGGCGCTCGGCGATGTTCGGCTCGTCGTGCTCGTGGTGGTGGCTCCCGGGCCAGTGCAGCCGGCCCGTCTTCCAGCCCTTCTGCCTCTTCCTGTCTTGCTCACAGCCACTTCACCTTCCTCAGGTAGAAGTAGAGCCCGAGCCCGATGACGAGCATCGACGCCAGCGCGAAGACGTAGCCGAAGCGCCACTTCAGCTCCGGCATGTAGTCGAAGTTCATCCCGTAGATGCCCGCGACGAGCGTCACCGACATCAGCACGGTCGAGACCGACGTGAGCCGCTTCATGATCTGGTTCATCCGGTTGCCCTGAATCGAGAGGTACGCGTCCATCGTCGAGGAGAGCATGTCGCGCAGCGTGTCGATGGTGTCGGCGACGCGGATGATGTGGTCGAACACGTCCTGAAAGTAGACGTGCGTCTCGCGCGGGAAGATGGGCTGCTCGCGCCGGAGCATCGTGTTGAAGACATCGCGCAGCGGCGCCACCGTGCGGCGCAGGAAGAGGAGCTGCTTCTTGATGCGGAAGATCTCCTGAATCGCCTCGGGCTGGAAGTCGCCGAAGATTTTGTCTTCGAGGTCGTCCATGCGGTCGGAGAGCACGTCGAGGAGCGGCATGTAGTCGTCCACGATGGAGTCGGTCAGGAGGTAGGCGAGCAGCCCCGCGCCCTGCTCCGACCGGTCCGTCCACTCGCCCCACAGGCGGCGCGCGGTCTCGATGGCGCGGATGGGGCGGCTGTGGACGGTGACGAGGTAGTTCTTGCCGAGGAAGATGTTCAGCTCGCGCAGCTCGAGGTCGTCGTCGGGGCCGACCAGCTCGGCCTCGTAGAGCACGATGAAGTAGTAGCCGGGGTACTCCTCGACCTTCGGCCGCTGGTGCGCGTTGCGGCAGTCCTCGATGGAGAGCGGGTGGAAGTTGAACTCCTCGGCCAGCTCGTCGAAGTCCTTGCTCGTCGGGTCGGACACGTCGGCCCACACGACGTTGCGCTCGACCCCGCAGTAGTCGCTCAGCTCCGCGGCCGGGAAGTCTTTCGTGAACTTCTTCGCCGCGCTGTCGAGACAGGTCGTAGTAATCATCTTGTTTGAGCTCTCGGCCGCCCCGCGCCGCCGGGAGTTCGAGTATACTGAAATTCCGCGGGCGCGCCAGAGAACCTTCAAAGCGCCCCGTCTTCAGGATGCGAAACGTCTCACAATCATTGCGCGAGTACGCGCGCGGCGTGGCCGGCGGGCTGCTCTTCAGCCTGCCGCTGCTCTACACGATGGAGGTCTGGTGGGCCGGCTTCACCTCGCACCCCTTGCGGCTGGCCGCCTACGTCGCGGCCACCTTCGCGCTGCTCCTCGGCTACAACTACTTCGTGGGCCTCAGGCGCGACTCGTGCTTCTCCGAGGTCGTCATCGACTCGGTCGAGGAGCTGGGGCTCGGCCTGCTCGTCGCGCTGCTCATCCTCTGGCTGCTCGGGCGCGTGACCTTCGGGATGCCGCTCGAAGAGGCGGCCGGCACAGTCGTCATCGAGGCGATGACGGTCGCCGTGGGCGTCTCGATCGGCACGGCGCAGCTCGGCGCGGGCGACGGCGAAGGCGACAAGGGCGTGGGCGGCGGGCGCGAGCCGGTCGGCTTCGGCGGGCAGTTGGTCATCGCGCTGTGCGGGGCGGTGCTCTTCGCGGCGAACGTGGCGCCGACCGAGGAGATCGTGATGATCGCCGTCGAGATCTCCCGCGTGGCGCCTGCTCGGGCTCGCGCTGCTCTCGCTGTTCCTCGGCGCGCTCGTCCTCTACTTCAGCGAGTTCGCCGGGTCGAAGCAGCACGTCATCTTCGACCGGCGACCACGACGTGCTCGTCGGGACGGTCGTCACCTACGCCGTCGCGCTCGCGGCGTCGGCGGCGATACTGCTCTTCTTCGGGCGCTTCGACGGGCAGGCTCTGGCGACGTGCGTGGCGCAGACGGTCGTGCTCGGCGTCGCCGCGACGCTCGGGGCTTCGGCCGGGAGGCTTCTGCTGCAATGACGAAGAAGGCGCGCGGGCAGGTCGAGAAGAACTGGCTGGAGTGGGTCGTCTTCGGCGTCGGGCTCGTGCTCGTCGTCTCGACGCTCGCCTACCTCGTCTACGACGGCGCGACGGCCGCCGACACGCCGCCCGACGTGGAGGTGCGCCTCGGCGAGCCGCGGCCGGGCGGCGCGGGCTTCCTCGTCCCCGTGACGGTCGTCAACCGCGGCGGCCAGACCGCCGAGGGCGTCTCGGTCGAAGTCATGCTCGAATCGCGGGGTCGCTTCCGAGCCCGAGCGCAGCGACTTCACCGTCGCCTTCCTCCCCCGCGGCGGCACGCGCGAGGGCTGGGTCTCCTTCCGCTCCGACCCGCGCGCGGGCCGACTCACCGCGCGCGCCTCGGGTTACGAAAAGCCCTGAAAGCGGACGGGCCGCGCTCCGGCCGGGGGCCGCGGCCGGACGGAGGGAACGCCGTGAGACCTTCAAAATCGAACTCGCTCTTCACCCGCTTCGCCAAGTGGACGGCGCGCGCGACGGGCAGGCCCGCGGCCTTCGTGCTGGCGGCCACGACCATCGTCGTCTGGGCCGTCACCGGCCCGCTCTTCGGCTTCTCCGACACGTGGCAGCTCGTCATCAACACGGGGACGACCATCGTCACCTTCCTCATGGTCTTCCTCATCCAGAACACGCAGAACCGCGACACGGAGGCGTTGCAGGTCAAGCTCGACGAGCTGATCCGCGTGACCGAGGGCGCGCACCTCGTGCTGCTCGATCTGGAAGAGCTGGACGACAGACAGCTCGACCAGCATCCGCGGCCATCTACGAGAAGCTGGCGACGAAGGCGCGCGAGGACTTGAAGCGCGGCGAAGAGGACACGGGCACCCCCGAGCTCAACCTCAACGAAGGAGAATCGTTCGGCGAGAGTGATAAGGCCGGGAAGAAGAAGTGAGCCGGCCGGGCGGCGGCCGACGACATAGACGCGTGAAAAGACATCGCCGCGCGCTTCAAAGCAGGCGCGCTCGCGGTTTGTTACGGTTCGCGCCTTACTTCGGCGCGCGGGTCGTCCTTTTCGAGGTAGGTCTTCGCGGCGAGCTTGGCGAGCTTCCACATCTTCGACCAGTTGATGCGCCCCTCGTCGCGCCCCATGATCTTGTCGAGGAGGAGGCGGCGGAACTGCTTGCCCTCGCGCTTGAGCATGAACTCCTTGGCGAAGGGCCGCGCCGTCTCGAAGAAGCTGAAGCCGGGGTCGGTGACGAGCCCGATGCCTTCGAGCGTCATCAGCGCGCGGATGATGTAGGTGAAGTTCGACGGCAGACGGAACGGGTACTCGTACATCACCTCGGCCAGATCGTAGGTCAGCTCCTTGAAGTTCACGTCGCCGAGCTTCAGGTTCAGGTAATGGCGGAAGAGACCTTCGACGACGGGGCGGATGCGCTCGGGGTCTACGCCGGGCTTGAGGAAGTTGAGATTGATCAAGTCCTGCGCGAGCCCCTCCGTGTCGCGGCCGACGACGTGGAAGAAGGAGTCGATCATCTTCGACTGCAACTGCGGCGTGATGCGGCCGACCATGCCGAAGTCGAAGAAGGCGAGGTGCCCCGTGTCCATCACGAGCAGGTTGCCCGGGTGCGGGTCGGCGTGGAAGAAGCCGTCTTCGAGCAACTGCTTCAGGTACGCGCGGACGAGCAGGCGGTTGACCTTGACGGGCGAGATGCGCCGCGCCCGCAGGCCGTCGAGATCCGTGACCTTCGTGCCGCGAATGAACTCCATCGTGAGGACGCGCGCGGTGGTGTGCGTCCAGTGGATGCGCGGGACGCGGACGGGCGCGCCACTCGCGGAAGTTCTGGCGGAAGCGCTCGGCGTTCGCGCCCTCGCGCGCGTAGTCCATCTCCTCGCCGATGGTCTCGCGGAACTCCCTGAGCATCCCCTCCCAGTCGGCGTTCTCGTTGAACGAAGGGTAGCGCGAGAGGCGGCGCACGATGCGCCCGAGCACGGCGATGTCGAAGCCGACCGTCTCGCGCAGGTGCGGGCGCTGGACTTTGACCGCGACCTCCTCGCCCGTGTGGAGCAGCGCGCGGTAGACCTGACCCAGAGAGGCGGAGGCGACCGGCTCGGAGTCGAACTCGGCGTAGGCTTCCGTGACGCGTGCGGCCCAGCTCCGACTCGACGCGCGCGAAGGCTTCCTCGTTCGGGAAGGGCGGCACCTGGTCTTGCAGGAGCGCCAGCTCCTTGATGTAAGCGAGCGGCAGGAGGTCTGCGCGCGTGCCGAGCGCCTGGCCGATCTTGATGAAGGTCGGCCCGAGCCCGATCAGGTTCTCCTTGAGCCACACGCCCTGACGTTCGAGCTGCCGCTCCTTCGAGTCGCTCCCCTCCGCCGCCGCGGTAGACGAAGTAACGGACGAGTCGCGCCACGCGGTCGAGCCCGCGGCGCAGGAAGAGGTCGCGCACGCGGGCCTTGAAGTATGCGGAGCGGCCGCGCGCCCTTCGCCTCTTCCAACTTCCGCGCGGCGACGCGCGCGTTGAAGGCCGCGCGGATGTCGTAGTCGTTCAGGAAGAGGTAGAGCGCCATCGTGCCGAGCACGCGCACGATCTGAAGCGTCCGCCACCAGCCGCGCCAGCTCCGCGCCTGCGCCTCGAACTCTTCGAACTCTTTCTCCGTGTGCGACGGGCGACGGCGGCAGGGCGCGCACGCCGCCGCTCGACATCCGCGCCGCCCGCCGCCGGGCTTCACAGCGCGAGGCGCGACCCGTTCGTTCTGACCGTGCGGGCTCGATTCGTATGAAGAGCTTAACCTCTTCGCGTTCGATTGCTGCCATGTCGAGTAAAACCGTATGAAAAACTTGTGTCGAACCTGGGACTTCGCGATTCAAATTTAGATGACCGAGAGCGAGCGGCGTACGCCCGCGCGCGCGAAATATTTTCGCGCGCGGGCGGCGTCCGCGTGTATCTGCCGCTTCAGCTCTTCGAGCCGACGCGAACCGCCGCTCGTCGCGCAGGCGGTGCAGGAAGCGCACGCGCATCACGTCCCCGTATAAGTCGCCGCCCCAGTCCATTACGAACGTCTCGACGGAAGGTTCGGCCGTCATTCTCGAAAGTCGGGCGCACGCCGACGTTCGTCACGCTGCGCCGCCACGCGCCGTCGATGAGCGTCGCCGTCACGTAGACGCCGCCGCGCGGGATGACGCGGTTGGCGGGGCGCAGGTTCGCCGTCGGGAAGCCGAGCGTGCGGCCCGCGCTCGTGGCCGCGCACGACCCGCCCCTCGACGCCGTACGGGCGGCCGAGCATCCGCCGCGCGAGGTTGACGCGGCCCGCGGCCAGCAGCTCGCGGATGCGGCTGGAGCTGATGCGCTGCCCGCGCAGACGCACCTCCGGCACCTCGTCGGCGAAGAAGCCCAGCTCGCCGCTCACGCGTCTCAACAGCTCGATGTCGCCCTCGCGCCCGCGGCCGAACGCGAAGCCGCGGCCGAGGTAGACCTCGCGCGCCTGCAAGTCGCTCGTGCACCACGTCCCGCAGAAACTCTTCGGCGCGGACCTGCGCGAACTCGGGCGTGAAGCGCACGACGATGGTCTGCTCGACGCCGAGCACGCCGAACGCCTCGACCTTCTGGTCGAAGGTCTGCAAGAGGGGCGGGGCGGACTCCGGGTGCAGCACTGCGCGCGGGTGCGGGTCGAAGGTGAGCACGGTCGGCACGGCGCCCAGGGCGCGCGCGCGCTCGACGACGCGGCTGATGATGAGCTGGTGCCCGAGGTGCAGCCCGTCGAACACGCCCAGCGTCAGCACCGCCGGCCGCCCGATCTCCGCGTTCTCGTATCCGTGGAAAAGTCGCATAAGTGATGAGTGATGAGTGATGAGTGATAAGTGGATGAGATAGATAAGAGCGTGCTGTGTCTTCACTCATCACTCATCACTCATCACTCATCACTTATCACTAATCCGTCGTACGCCCACTCGACGCCCGCGGGCAGGAGCGCCGAGTCGCGCGCGTGCTTGATGTCGTGGGCGATGTGGGTGAGGTAGGCGCGGCGCGGGCGCAGCTCCTCGATGTATGCGAGCGCGGGTTCGAGCCAGAGGTGCGTCGGGTGCGGCGGCGTGACCCGCAGGCAGTCGAGCACGAGCACGTCGAGGCCGCGCAGCAGTTCGAGCGAGCGGGGCGGTATCTCGCTCAGGTCGGTCGCGTAGGCGAAGTCGTTGAAGCGGTAGGCCGTGACGGGCAGGCGGCCGTGGATGACCTCGACGGGCGTCACGTCGAAGTCCGGCCCGAGGCAGAAGGGCGCGCCGTGCTCGACCGTGTGCGCGACGACCTGCGGCAGCCCGCCGCCGAAGTACGACGGCTCGAAGATGTATTTGAAGATGCGGCGGATGTCCACCCACGCGCGCTCGTTCGCGTAGACGCCCAGCGCGCCGTGGCGGAAGTTCAGAGGCCGTATGTCGTCGAGCCCGAAGATGTGGTCGGCGTGGCAGTGCGTGATGAGCACGGCGTCGAGGTGTTTGAGGCCCGCGCGCAGGGCCTGCTGGCGGAAGTCGGACGAGGTGTCGATCAAGACCGTGCTGCCGCCGTGCTCGACCAGCACCGAGACGCGCAGCCGCTTGTCGCGCGGGTCGTCCGACGTGCACGTCTCGCACTCGCAGCCGATGGAAGGCACGCCCGTCGAAGTGCCGGTGCCGAGGAGTGTGAATTTCATAGAGCCGTGAACGTGAACAGTAAAGCTCGTAAACCGTGACAAGAGGAATGCGGCCGTCCTTCTTGTCACGTTTACGACTCACAATTCACTGCACTTTACCTTCCCCCCGTGATGTCGCCGCCGGTGAAGCCGCGGGGGCCGCCGCCCTGCGGCGGGCGGGGCGCGTTGGTCAGGGAGACGTACTGCATGCGGAGCTGCGAGAGGATCATGTCGAGGAACTGCTGCTCCTCGCCGACGAGGTTGCCGCGCGTCTTCTGGCGGAGCGTGCCGAGCATGTCGATGCACTGCTTGGCGAGTTGGAGGTTGACGCCGCCGCCGCCCGGGTGGTTGACCATGCCGAGCGCGTCGGCCGCGAACGAGGCGAGGAACTCGACGAGCATCAGGAAGCCCTCGTCGCCCTGCGCCTCGCCCTGAGCCTCGGGCGCCGCCTCGCGCTCGGGCTCGTGCGGCGCGCGGTGCGGCCGCCTCGGCGGGCGTGGCCGCGGCCGCGCGCGGGGGCTCCTCGGCGGTCGGCGCGGTCGCGTCGGGCGCGGCCTGCGTCGGCTCGGGCTCGGCGGGGGCCGGCGCCGGCTCCTCCTCGCGCGGGATGTCGCGGGGCGAGCCGTCGGGGTTGAAGAGCCTGCGGTCTGTGACTTTGAAATTGGGCTTCTCTTCGCTCATATCTCTCTCGCTTGCGTGCGCCCGCTTCGCCGGTGCGGAGCGGGCGCGTAAGGGTTGAATTTGTGCAGATTGCTGAAAGCCGGATGGTAGCACCCGCGCGCCGCGCCGTCGCAAATTAGGGACGAAAGCGCGCGCGCACTTCCTCAGGCGTGACGCCCGCGGCGCGCAGGTGCACGGAGCGAGAGCGACTCGTGGCGCTTGGCGAGACGTTCGCCGCGCTCGTCGGTGACGAGGTCGCAGTGGAAGTAGGCGGGCGTCGGGTAGCCGAGCGCGCGCTGGAGGAGCATCTGCCGCGCGGTGGACTTAAGAGGTCCGCGCCGCGCACGACCTCCGTGATGCGCATCAGCGCGTCGTCCACGACGACGGCCAACTGGTAGGCGGGCACGTCGTCCCTGCGCCAGACGACGAAGTCGCCGAAGTCTCGCCCGGCGACGAAGCCCTGCCGCCCCTGCTGCAAGTCTTCAAAGACTATCTCCTCGCCGTCGGGCACGCGGAAGCGCCAGTTCAAGCCGGCGGGACTGTCGGCGGCGTGCGGCGCGGCTCCCCGAGCGCGGGCGGCAGGTGCCGGGGTAGTGCGGCTCGTCGTCCTGCGCCGTGTGGCGCGCCGTCCCGCCCCTCGTGCGGCGCCGAGGCCGCGCGCGCGATGTCTCTGCGCGAGCAGACGCAAGCGTAGACGTGTCCGCTCCTGACGAGCCGCGCCCACGCTTCGAGGTAGAGGCCGCGCCGCTCGCTCTGCCGGTAAGGGCCGAACGGGCCGCCCACGTCCGGCCCCTCCTGCCACTCGATGCCGAGCCAGCGCAAGTCTTCCAGCATCGCGGCGGCGAACTCGGCCCGCGAGCGCGCCGGCGTCCAAATCCTCGTCGCGCAACACGAGCACGCCGCCCGCCGCGCGCGCGCGCTCGTGCGCCGCCCAGAACGTGCGCGCGTGCCCGAGGTGCAGGTAGCCGGTCGGCGACGGCGCGAGGCGCCCCCGGTAGGAAGGAGAGAGGGATTGATTCATTGCCCCATCGGTTCATTGTTCATTGAAGAAAAATCAGAAATGAAAAAATCGCTCAACGAATCAATGAACAAATCATTCGACCTCTGTCATAATCCCCGTTCAACTTTCAAAGTTCAAGGGACGAAACATGCCTGCACACTTCCAGGATTTGGTCGCGCTGATGGCGCGCCTGCGCTCGCCCGAGGGCTGCCCCTGGGACCGCGAGCAGACCTACGCCACGCTCGCGCCCATGCTGCTCGAAGAGGCTTACGAGGCTTTCGAGGCGGTCGAGGAGGCGCGCGCCGGGCGCCCCGCGAACCTCTGCGAGGAGTTGGGCGACCTGCTCTTCCAGATCGTCTTCTACGCGCAGGTCGCCGCGGAGCGCGGCGAGTTCGACATCGAAGACGTGACCGGCCAGATACACGCCAAGATGGTGCGCCGCCACCCGCACGTCTTCGGCGACGTTGTGGTGCGCGACAACGAAGAGCTGCTGCGGAACTGGGAGGCGCTGAAGGCCGAGGAGAAGCGCGCCGCGGGTAAGGGTGTCGAAGCGGACGCGTCGCTCCTGGACGGCGTCTCCTCCAAAGCGCCCGCGCTCATGGAGGCGCACCAGTTGACGACGAAGGCCGCGCGCGTCGGCTTCGACTGGCGGGACGTGGACGAAATCTTCGACAAGCTACAGGAGGAGGTCGGAGAGCTGCGCGAGGCCATCAGGGAGCAGCGCGCGGCGGGACATGAGTCAGAGTCGGCGTCCGAGTCCGCCGCACAGCGCGTCCGCGAAGAGGTCGGCGACCTCCTCTTCGCCGTCACCAACATCGCCCGCCGCCTCGACGCCGAGCCCGAGGCCGCCCTCAAACTCACCAACCGCAAATTCCGCCGCCGCTTCCGCCACATCGAGCGCGGCCTGCGCGAGCGCGGCCGCGAACTCGGCGAGGCCACGATTGACGAGATGGAGGAGCTGTGGCAGGAGGCGAAGAGCGGCGACGAGTGACAAGAGAATCGCCAACTGCTATCTTTCCCCGCGGTTCTCCCCGGACACCGCCCGCCGGGTTCTTAAACTCGTCACTCATCAAATTAAACTCGTCAAGGCTTTCGGAGGTTTCGCACGATGGGGATGATTCAGTTCGTCAACAATTACGACGACCTTTCGACGGACAAGGGCTACCAGTTCAAGTTCCACTGCGACAAGTGCGGGAACGGTTACATGTCGCGCTACCAGGCGTCTCTGACCGGGACGGGCGGGTCGCTGCTGCGCGCGGCGGGCGACCTCTTCGGCGGTTGGCTCAGCTCGGCCGGCAACTCGGCCTACGAGCTTCAGCGCGCCGTCGGCGGGAAGGCGCACGACGAGGCTTTGCAGAAGGCGGTCGAGGAGGGCAAGACGCACTTCCAACAGTGCTCGCGCTGCGGCCGCTGGGTCTGCCCCGAAGACTGCTGGAACGCCTCGGCGGGCCAGTGCGAGGAGTGCGCGCCCGACTATCAGGAGGAGCTGGCCTCCGCACACGCGCGCGCCAAGGCCGACGCCACGCGCGAGCAGCTCAACGAGAAGGCGCGCGCCACCGACTACGTCTCGGGCATCGACATGAGCGCCGGCTCGACCGTCAAAGCGCCCGCGCAGCAGCAGCAGCAGCAGGCGGCGGTCGCGGCGGCGAACTGTTCAGCGTGCGGCATCGAAGTCGGCAAGGCCAAGTTCTGCCCCGAGTGCGGCACGCCGACCGCGCCGCCGAAACTGACCTGCAACGGCTGCGGCCACCAGCCCGAAGGTAGCCCCAAGTTCTGCCCCGAATGCGGCGCGAAGATGTCCGTCACGAGTTAAGAGCCGCGTTTTTTAAGCAAACAGAGTGAAATTTCGGCCTCGGAGGCAGAATATGAGCCTCCGAGGCCGAAATTTTAGTCTTTGAGAGTGAAAGTTGGGTCTCGGAGCCGGACATTCCGCCCCCGAGGCTGAATTATGAGCCTCAGGGGCTCAACCCCTCACACTCCTGCGTAAGCGGCGGGCCGCGCCTTCACCTCCGGGCGCCGCGCGGCGTCGAGCGCCTGTTCAAAGTCGGCCAAGAGGTCTTCGGCGTCCTCGATGCCGACCGAGACGCGCACGAGGTCGGGCGGGGGCGCCAGGCGCTCGCGCGCGCTCGGGGGGATGCTCGCGTGCGACATGTGGCACGGGAGGCTGACCGAGGAATGCACCGAGCCGAAGCTGACGGCGATGTCGAAGAGCCGCACGGACTCGACGAAGCGGCGCGACAGCTCCGCGTCGCCCGTCGTGAAACTGAGGACGGAGCCGGCGCCGCGCGCCTGCCCGCGCTGCACGTCGCGCCCCGGGTGCCCTTCCAGCCCGGGGTAGTAGACGCGCTCGACCTCGGGACGCGACGCAAGGAACTCGGCCACGCGCTGCGCCGTCGAGCACTGCCGCTCGACCCTGAGCGAGAGCGTCTTGATGCCGCGCAGGAGCAGCCAGGACTCGAAGGGGCTCAGGCCCGCCCCTTCGGCGTTCTGCTGGAACGAGAGGCGTCGGTGCAGCCCCTCGTCGGCGGTGACGAGCGCCCCGGCCGTCACGTCGCTGTGACCGCCGAGGAACTTCGTGGCCGAGTGGATGACCACGTCCGCGCCGAGCTTCAAAGGCTGTTGCAGGCACGGCGAGAGCATCGAGTTATCCACGGCCAGGAGCACCCCCGCCCCGCGCGCCAACGCCGCGAGTGCGCGCACGTCCGCGACGCGGAGCAGAGGGTTCGTCGGCGTCTCGACCAGAATGAGACGCGTGCGCGGCGTCAGTTCCCTCCTCAACGAGTCGAGGTCGGCGGCGTCCGCGTAGCGCACGACGACCCCGACGCGCGGGAGCACCTGTTCGAGCAGACGCACGGTGCCGCCGTAGAGGTCGTCGCCCGCGATGATCTCCTCGCCCTGACCGACGAGCCGCGTCAGCGCCGTCAGCGCCGCCATGCCCGAGGCGTAGGCGACTGCGAACCCGCCCCCTTCGAGCGCGGCGAGCTGCCCTTCGAGGAGCGCGCGCGTCGGGTTCGCGGTGCGCGTGTAGTCATACTCGCCGAACTCGGTCGCCGTTGGCTGGCGGAACGTGGCCGTCTGGTAGATGGGCGGGGCGACCGCCCCGTGCGGGTCGGAGCCCATCGGTTGATGCACACAGAGCGTTGAAGTTTTCATGCGACGCACGCCTCCTTGTATCGGTCGGCCGTGTCGGCCGCTGTCCCTGCGACACACGCCTCGCGCCGCAAGTCGAAGAGGTCGGCCAGCACCGCCTCGGTCGTCGGCCAGCGGCCGGCGCCGCGCCCTGTGACGAGGTGACGCTCGCCGTCTTCCGTCTCCACGAGCAGACAATTCTCGGCCCCCCCGGTCGTCGCCAGCGGGTTCGAGAGCGGAAGCTCGACGGGGACAACCGAGGCTTCGACACCATTCCCTCTGAAGCGACACGACGCGACGAGCCTCACCGCGAGCCCTTCGTCACGCGCCGCCCTCACGCGCGCGGGGTCAACTTGAGAAAGACCGACCCGCCGCACTTCATCAACGTCGAGACGGACTCCGAACGCGTGGCGCGCGAGGATGACGAGCTTCTGCGCCGCGTCGGTCCCGTCGAGGTCGAGCGTCGGGTCGGCCTCCGCGAATCCCGCCGCCTGCGCGGCGCGCACGGCCGAGTCGAAATCCTCTCCGGCCGCGAGCAGGTCGAGAATGAAGTTGGTCGTGCCGTTTACGACGCCCGCCAGACTTTTAACAGGGCCGCGCGCGCGCAGCCGCTCGATTGTCTCAAGGGCCGGGAGGGCTCCGCCGACCGCGGCGCTGTAACGCAGCGTCGCGCGCGACCCCGCAGCCAGCGCCTCAAGTCGCGCGCCCGCCCCGGCCACGAGCGCCTTGTTGGCGGTGACGACGTGACGCCCCAGCCGCAACGCTTGACTCACCAACTCGCCGGCCCGCTCGACCCCGCCGAGGAGTTCGACGACCACGTCACAGTCTCTTTCAATCAGCTCTTCCGGCCCGAAGGCGATGAGGTGCGCGGGGACGCCCGCGGAGAGCGCGCGTCCGGGCGTGCGCGTCGCCACGCCGGTCACGTCGAAGAACTCGGGCAGCGCGGCCAGACGCTCGTAGACGCCGCCGCCCACCGTCCCGCAGCCCAGCAGCGCGACGCGCAACGGCGTCGTCGTGGGCGCGGCCGCGCAGGGCAGGTCGGGGCCGGCGCAGACTTCGGTCGAGACCGCCGCCCCCGGCGAAGTGATCTCAAAACTGAGCCCGCGCGACTCTGCGAAACGCACGGCCTTCGGCTGAACCACCTTGCCGCCGACGGCCGCGGCCGTCGTCCAACTGACGCGCTCGAAGCGGCGCGGGCGCGCCAGCGCGGGCCGGGCCGGGTCGGCCGTGTAGAGGCCGTCCACGTCCTTGACGAGCACGCCGCGCCCGCCGAGCCGCTCCGCGAGGAAGAGCGCCGTCAGGTCCGAGCCGCCGCGCCCGAGGAGCGTCGCCCCGCCCTCCGCGTCGCGCCCGACGAAGCCGGGCAGCACGACGACGCCGCGCCGCAACTCTTCATGCAAACGCACCGTGTCGGCCGAGACCAACTCGGCGTCGAGACGGCCGCCCCGTGTCCGCAGCCCCGCCTGCGCAGGGTCGAGGACTTTGACGGGGACGCCGGCCCGCGCGAGCGCGAGGCCGAGGAGCGCTGCGGCGTTGGCCTCGCCCGTGGCGAGCAGCGCGGCGAGGGCCGAGGGCTCCGGCTCGGGACAGAGAGATTCGGCGCGGGCTAAAAGAGCGTCGGTCGTGCCGCCGAACGCCGAGACGACCGCGAGCACCTGCGCGCCCCTGCGCCACTCGCGATAGATTTCATGAACCGCGAGCGGGAGGTCTTCTTCCGCGCGCAGGACGGAGCTGCCGAACTTCAGAACCTTGATGAGAGACATGACGCCTTAACCCTCCCCGTTTGTCGCGCCCAGTGCCTTCTCCGACCCGGACGACGCGCGCAACGCCTGTTCGAGGTCGGCGATGATGTCGTCCGGGTCTTCGAGCCCGACCGAGAGGCGCACCAGCCCGTCGGTGATGCCCGCCGCCTCGCGCTGCTCGGGCGGCACGGAGCCGTGCGTCATCGAGACCGGATGCGTGATGAGCGTTTCGGCGGCGCCGAGGTTCTCCGCGAGCGAGCAGAGCCGCACGGAGTTCATCAGGCGGATGCCCGCCTCCGTGCCGCCCTCGACCTCGAAGGCGATGAGCGCGCCGCCCGCCGTCTGCTGGCGCCGAGCGAGTTCGGACTGCGGGAAGGATTCGAGGCCGGGGTAGGCGAGGCGCGCGACGCGCGGGTGCGTCGCGAGGAAGCGCGCGACGCGCAGAGCGTTCTCCGAATGGCGCGCCATGCGAACGCCGAGCGTCTTGACGCCTTGCAGCGTAAGCCACGCGTCGAAGGGCGCCTGGATGGTGCCGGTGGACTTGCGTATGAAGTCGAACCGCTCGTTGAGCGCGGCGTCGCGTGTGACGAGGGCGCCGCCGACGGTCGCGTTGTGCCCCTCGATGAACTTGGTCGTGGAGTGGAGGACCACGTCGGCGCCGAGGTCGAACGGGCGCTGGAGGGCGGGCGTCAGGAGCGTGTTGTCTACGACGAGCAGCGCGCCGGCCGCGTGCGCGAGCCGCGCCGCCGCCTCGATGTCCGTGAGCTGAAGGGTCGGGTTGGCGGGCGTCTCGACGAAGACTAGTCGCGCCGGCTCGCGCCGTAGCGCCTCTTCGAGTGCCGCCGTGTCGGAGGTGTCTACGAAGTCTGCCCGCAAGCCGAAGGGCGCGAGCACTTCGCGCAGCAGCCTGACGGTGCCGCCGTAGACCGCCTGCGAGGCGACGACCCGCTCGCCCGCGCGCAGGAGCGCAAGGCAGAGCGCGGTCGTGGCGGCGAGCCCCGTCGCGTAACAGGTCGCGAACTCTGCGCCTTCGAGCGCCGCCAGCCGCCGTTCGAGCGCGGCCACCGTCGGGTTGCCGGCGCGGCTGTAGGTGTATCCCTTGTGTCGGCCGACCGCCTCCTGTACGTAGGTGGTCGTCTGGTAGATGGGCGTGAGCAGCGCGCCGGTAACGGGGTCGGGCCCCGCACCCGCGTGCAGCGAGAGCGTGTCGAATCGTTGCGGTTGAGTCTCTTGTGCCACGGCAGTCTCCTCGTTTGAGTCTGCGTGGCGATAAGGCGTCGCGTGTGACTGGACGGCGGGCGCGGGGCAAAAGAAAAACCCCGCGCCGAAGAGTGCGCGGGGTTTCCGGATGATGGCTGGAAGACCACTGCGGCTCTTTAGCAGTTTTTTACGTGGAGCAAGTCGCCTTAAATCGCCACGAACAATTTTTCAAATACGCGAGGGCACCCTTTTCGCACAGGACGGGCGGCCCTGTCAAGGCCGACGCGCTTCAGCGTGACTCCGCCGTTTCGACCTCGTTGATGTCGCGCTCAAGTGCGAGAAGGGTGCGCTTGAGCATGGCGCGGTGGGCGGCGCCGGTGGCGCGCTCCAGTTGGTCGAGCGTGCGCGCGCGGGAGAGTTCGAGCGAGGCGAGCCGCTCCCGGCGCGCGCGCTCCTCGGGCGAGAGTTCTTGAAAGTCGCTCTGTTCGGACTCCCTGAAACTCTCCTCCTGCTGCGACTCGATTGACTTGCTCTCCCAGCCACGCGCCAACGCCGTTCTCCCTTTGAAAGGTTAAAGGGCGGCCCTGACTCTTTCGAGTAAAAGCCGCCCGCCGGGTCTGAAGCCGACTACAGGGATCTCCCCTTTAGCGGCCGCTGAGTTGCAGCGAGCGCAGGATGTCGTTGAACGCGCGCTGGTAAGTGCGCGTACTCGTTCTGCGGCGAGACGGCGGCCATGTAAAGAACCTGGCCGTTGCCGAGCGGCGTCGTGACGATGGTCACGCGCTCGTTCTGCCCCGTGATGGGCGAGCGCCCCACGAGCGTCGTGGCGAGCGCGGCGCGGCCGTCCACGGTCGTGCGCGTGAAGCCGCCCGTCTGGCGCAGGTAGTTGTTTGACTGCGTCAAGCCCTGCACCACCTCCTGCGAGGCGCGCTGGAGGTCGCCGTAGTTCGACTGCGCGACGCTGAACATCACGCCGTGCGTGATGCCCTGCTGGCCGTAGGCGCCCTCGGGCGCGTAGGAGACCGACGACTGGTCGCCGCCGAGGCTGCGCCAGTTCGAGGGCACGGCCACGCTGAAGAGGCTCGTGCGCTGCGTCTGGTAGCGCGTCGAAGGATAGGCCACGCGCTCGCCGCGCGCGTAGACGCCGCCGTTGTCATTCGGATAGCTGCCGCCGGTGTTCTGCCCGCCCTGATTCGGGTAGCGCTGGCCCGAGCGCGCGATCTCCTCCATCGTGCGCGCGCGCGGGTAGCCGCGCAGGCGCGACTGTATCTGGCGGAACTCGGCCGTGTCGGCGCGCCCGCCCTCGACGCGGAGCATCGCGGCCTCCTGCATGATGCGCTGCTCGCGGTTGCCCGGGTTCGGGTGGCTGGAGAGCCACTCGGGGCCGCCGCCGCCGCCCTGCTGCGCGATGGTGCGGAACATGTTGGCGAGTTCGCGCGGGTCGTAGCCGGCGCGCGCCATGATCTGCGAGCCGAGGATGTCGGCCTGCGTCTCGTACTCGCGGCTGTACTTGGTGAAGTAGCCTTGCGCGATGGTCTGCCCGATGGCGGCGCCGGTCTGGCCGCCGAGGATCGCGCCGCCGAGGATGGAGCCGAGCCCGATGATGGTGCTCTTCGCGCTGGTGGCCTTCGTCTGCTGCGCGGTGGCGTGGCGCAGGGCGACGTGCGAGATCTCGTGCGCCATCACGCCGGCCATCTCGCCCTCGCTCTTCGCCGCCTCGATCATGCCGCGGTTGACGAACATCGGCCCGCCCGGCAGCGCGAACGCGTTGATGTCGCGCGCGTCCACCACGTCGAACGAGTAGCGGAACGCCGGATGCTGAAACTCCGGCGGGATGGCCGCGACCAGACTCTGACCGACCCGGTCGACGTAGCTCTCGACCGCGCTGTCGTTCAGGATGGGCATCTGCTGGTCGACCTGCTGCGCGGCCTGCTGGCCGACCTGCACGTCGTCGCTGACGCTGTACTTGTTCTTCGGCATCTCGATGCGCGTCTGCCCGAAGGCCGCGAGCGGCATGACGAACATGGCGAAGGCCAGCAGCAGCGCCGAAAGGCCCTTCGAGCTGTTTCTTCCGATAGTCATCTTCTTAATCTCCCCCGCGGCCGCGACGCTTCAACCTGTGAAGCCGCGGCCGTGAATCATGATGCAAAAGCGAGAGCGGCACGTCCCTCTTATTTTACGTCAGAGGGCGTGCCGCTCGTACGACAATTTTTTTCACCCCTCTGAACACTCGCTGTCAAAGCCGACCGGCGCGCCGGGGAGAGTAGGGAGAGAATGTTTGACTATTTCGTCCGCGCCGCGCCCACAGGTCCGCGCGCTCGCCCGGACGCTGTTTTAGATGAACCGCAGGGCCGGGTAGTGGCCTTCGCGGTTTAACCTCTTCCCCTGCGCCTGCCGCGCGCCGCGGGCGCGGGGTCTCACGTTTCTGTTACGTTCCTGTGGCGGCGACACCTTCGCGCCGCCCTCGTCCGCGAAACGCACGGTCGCGCCGCTGGGCGGGCGCGGTATCGAGACGGCGACGAAGGGCGAAGTCAGAGCCTGCGTTGTAAAGCTTCCGGACGCCGGACGCCGCTCGCTGACGGTGACTGCAAGCACAGTGCCAGTGCGCTTGATGTCTGTGATCTCGATGCTGTAGCCGCCCGTCGGCTTCTGTCCCTGGTACGCGACCACGACGGCGCGCGTATCGAAGCTGACATCGGGCAGGGGGCGGCCCGCGCCGATGACCTCCCACGCGCGGCGCCAACCGGCGCCGTCCGTAATCAGCTCGACCGAAGCGCCCGCCCTCGCGCGCGCTCATCGTCCCCGTCGCGAGCAGAGAGAACTCGACGGGCTTCGCCTCTTCCGTCGAGCCCTGCGGCGCGGCCCCGCCCTCGCGCGAGGCGGCGTCGCCGAGCATCGCCATGCGCAGAATCTTGACGGGCGGCATGCCGTAGCTGAGCAGGCGGTCGTGGAAGTCGCCGAGGCGGAACGAGTCGCCGAGCTGTCGCTTCCACTCGTCGCGCAGGCGCAGTATCTCCATCTTGCCGAGCGTGTAGACGAGATAGGTCGGGTCGAGCGTCCCGCGCCGCGCCTCGCGCTCGGCGTTGGTGCGCGCCTGATACCCTTCGCGCATGAAGAACGTCGACGGCCTCGTCGTAGCTCATCCCCGCCGTGTGCAGGCGCAGGCCCACGACGTAGCGGCAGAGGCCGAGCAGCGCGGCGTCCAACTGCGCGAGCCGCAGCTTCGGGTTGTTGCCGCCGAAGCCTTCGTCCAACATCATCTGCTCGCAGTAGTGCGCCCAGCCCTCGACGAAGCCGGCCGAGCCCAAGGCCGAGCGCACGCGCGAAGGCGACTGCCGCGCCTTGAGCAGTTGGTAGTAGTGGCCGGGGTACGCCTCGTGAATCGAAGTGACGGTCAGGCCGTAGCGGTTGTAGCGGCCGAGGTGCTCCTCGCGCTGCTGCGGCGTCCAGGCGGCGTCGGCGGGCGTGACGTAGTAGTAGCTCTCGGTCGGCGACGCGCTCGAAGGCGCCGGGCGCGTCGAGCGAGGCGAAGGAGAGAGCGCGCGCGTACTCCGGCGTCTCGGCCACGAGCAGGTTCTCGCGCGCGGGCGGCGTCAGAATCTCCTCCGCGCGGACGAAGGCGCGGATGCGGTCGAGTTCGGCGCGCGCCTCGCCGACGAGGCCGTCGGCGCGTCGGGTGCTCGCGCGCGAGCAGTTGGAGCGCGGTCTGCGACGCCGCGGCCGGGCGCGATCTCCTCGGCCACGGCGCGCATCTGGTCCTGCGTCTCGCGCAACTGCCGCTCGCCGTCGCGCAGGAGCGCGGGCAGAGGCGTCTCGACCATCTCCTCGTACAGGAGCTTCTTGCGATAGTTCTCGGCGCCGAGCGCGAAGTCGCCGTTCGAGCGCGGGAGCAGGTCGCGCTCCAGCCACTCGCGGAAAGAGCGGAGCGCGGCCGCGGCCTGCGCGTTCGCCTCGTGGAACTCTGCGCGGCGCGCGGCGTCGAGCTGCGACTGCCCCCGGCGCGCTCGAACATCTGCGGCACGACGCGCTCGAAGAAGACGATGCTGCCCGCCGTCCTGCGCCAGCGCCGTCTCGGTGTAGATGCGCGGCGGGTTTCGAGGTTCAGGCGCGCCTCGGCGAGCAGGCGCGGTATCTGCCGCTCGCGCGCGAGCACGGCGGGGAGCCGCTGTTCGACCGGAGCGTAGGTGCGCTTGAGGATGTTATCGACGGAGGAGGAGACGAGGCGGTTGTAGAGGTTCGGGTCGCGCCGCCACATCCGCACGTCTTCGAGTTCGAGCAACTGCGCGCGCGCGTGCGACGCGGTGACGAGGTAGTCGTAGCGCGCCTCGGGCGACAGGCGCCACTCGGGGACGCGCGCCAGCTCCGCGAGCACGCCGCGCAGGCGCCGCGTCTCGGCCGCGACCGTCGAGGCGTCGCGCACTTCGAGCTGCGAGTCGAACTCGTGGAGGCCAGCCGCCGTGGCCTCCGAAGGGTTGAAGGCGTAGTAGCCGCGCACGTACGCATCAGCCGATCTGCGCGACGCGCGCGTCGTACATGCGGTTCGCGGCCGAAGCGCGCGCGGCCGAAGCGGCGGCGCCGCCGCCGCGCGCGGCGCCTTCGGCGCTGCGCCGACGCCCCGCCGCACGGCCACACCGACGCGCAGACGACGAGCGCGACGAGAAACGCGGGAAACTTCCTTCTCATTAAGCGGAACACCCTCGGAAGAGCGCGGGACGAACAAATATAAACGCCCGCGGAAGGGAGACGAAGAGCGGGAGCAAGATTAGCACAAAAGAAGAGTAGACAGTAGGCAGTTGGCAGTTTTCAGTTGTCAGTCTGACGGCGCGCGGCGCGCTGAGACCTTGAGGCTCGCGCCTCTGACTGAAAACTGAAAACTGAAGACTGCCTACTGCGTCGGAGCGATCTTCTCGCCGAGCCAGCGGGCGGGCTCGTCGAGGGGGGCGATGTGGTGTGGCTTGCCCTGCCAGACGCGGACGATGGAGACGATGAGGAAGACGAGGGCGGCCAGTGCCGAACAGCGTGCCGCCGAAGCCGCTGCCCGAGGCGAGGCCGACGAAGTTGAAGAGCATCGACACGGCGACGATGGCCAGTTGCAGCGCGAGCCCCTGCGCCGCGTGGAAGCGCGTGCGCGTCTCGCTCGCGCGGCACCATCGCCAGCTCGATGATGCGCCGCGACCAGCCCGATGTAGAAGGGGAAGTAGGGCAGGATGACCGCGTACTTCTCCGGTATCCCCAGACGCGCGACGGGGCGGTCGGTCGGCCCCGTGTAGGACTGATACGGGTCGGGGTAGGGCGAAGAGGGGCCGGGCGGCGGCGCCGACGTAGTCGCGGGCGGCTGGTGCGGCCCCGCGCCGAAGCTGGTGAACGGCTGCGGCGCGGCGGCGGCTGGTATGCGGGCGGGACGAAGACCGAAGGGTACGAGTCGGCCATCTGCTCGTCGAAGCGGCGCGTCGGCTCCTCGGTGTCGGGGGCGCGGCGGGGCGGGGCGGTCAGTTCGGCCTCTTCGTCTGGCGCGGCGCGCGCGCGGCGCCCCACAAGTTCTCCTCCGTGCGGCGCACGAAGTCCGGGTCGAGCGGGTCTGTGTCGTACTTGCTCCTCTTATCCGGTCATTTCTGCTTTTACGTCGCGCGCGCGGCGCGGGTTCGCTCCTCAGCCCACCGCCTCGAAGTCCACGGGCTCCCAGCGCCCCTCGCGCTCCGAGATGCGGAAGGCGCGCAGGACGCATTCGCCTCCCTCCGCGAAGCCGATTATGAAGTAGAACGCCTCCGGGTAAAAGGCGAGCCGCACGTCCGTCCGCGAGGGCGCGGGCTCGTTCGAGCGCGGGTGCGAGTGGTAGACGCCGACCAGCGTCTCGCCGCGCGCGCGCATACTCCGCTGCGCCTCGAACAGCTCCTCGGGCGCGGCCTCGTACGCGACCTCGGGCCGCGGCGCGACGTTGCGCAGGGGGTAGACGGAGGCGGCGCCGCTCCCTTCACCGCCCAGCAGCCCGCAGCACTCCTCCGGCGCGCACGCGCGCGCGTGCGCGAACATCTCTTCGACAAGGGTTTGAGGAATCTTGAAGTCAGACCGCGTCACTTTCAAACTCGCTCAGGCGTCGCGCGCGGCTTCGAGCGCGCGCCGGAGGGTGACGAGCGCGCCGAGGTGGTAGGCGTTGTGGTCGGCGACGAGCAGCGCCTCGCGCAGAAACGTCTGCCCCTCGCCGTGCGGGATGCGCGCGTGGAGGTCTCTCGCTTCGTCTTCGACCAGGGACTCCACGGCGCGCAGGTCTGCCCGGAAGCCCTCGACGCTGCGGCGCCAGTCCTCCTCGGTCGCCTCCCGGGCCTTGTCGGGCCAGTAGCCTTCGGGCCAGTCGGGCGAGACGTGCGCGGACGCGCGGCTGAACTCAAGGATGTCCCACTGCGCGATGCGCATGTGTTCGAGCAGATGCCACGGCGTATAAGGCACGCCCGCGGCGCGCGTGTTGATAAGCTCGACGGGGAAGTCCTTCAAAGCCTCTTCAAACTTGATGTGCGCGCCGCCGCCCCGCAGCAGGTAGAGCAGGTGTTCGCGCAGGCTCCGGTCTCTGTCTTCGGCGCTCATGGTTACTCGACGATGTCGATGTGCAGCTCGTCGAACTGGTGCGGGTCGATGGGGCCGGGGGCGTCGATCATGAGGTCGGCGGCCGAGGCCGTCTTGGGGAAGGCCATCAGGTCGCGGATGTTCTCGATGCCGGTCAGGGCCATCAACGTGCGCTCGATGCCGGCGGCGATGCCGCCGTGCGGCGGCGTGCCGTACTCCAGCGCGTCGAGGAAGAAGCCGAAGCGCTCGCGCGCCTTCTCTTCCGTCAGCCCCAGCGCCTTGAAGACGAGCCGCTGCACGTCGCGCCGGTGAATCCGTATCGAGCCGCCCGCGACCTCGATGCCGTTGACGACGGCGTCGTAAGCCTTCGCGCGGATCTCGCCGAAGAGGTGCGTCTCGCCGCCCTCGACGGCGCGCTCGAACTTGTCGAGGTCTTCGTCCACGGGCGACGTGAACGGGTGGTGCATCGCGTAGTAGCGGTCGTCCTCCTCGTCGTGCTCGAACATCGGGAACTCGGTCACCCACAGCGGCGCGAACGTGTTCGGCTTGATCAACTTCTCGCGCCGCGCCACCTCGTTGCGCAGAGCGCCCAACGCAGCCGCGACGACCGAAGCCTTGCCGGCGACGATGAGCACCGCGTCATTCTTCTCCGCCCCGGCCTGCGCAGCGATGCGCGTCACGGCCTCTTCGCCCAGCGCCTTCAGCAGCGACGACGAAAGCTCGTCGCCCAGCTTCACCCACGCGAGCGCGCCCGCGCCGTAGCGCTTCGCGACCTCCTGCAACTCGTCGAGCTGTTTGCGCGAGAGGTGCGCGCCGCCCTTCACGACGAGCCCCTTGACCTCGCCCCTCTTCTCCAGCGCCGCGGCGAACGGCGCGAACGTCGTCCCCTCCAACGCGGCGCGCAGGTCTTGCAGCTCCATCCCGAAGCGCAGGTCGGGCTTGTCCACCCCGTAACGGCGCATCGCCTCGGCGTACGACAGACGCGGGAACGGCTGTGGCAGCTCCACATCGACGAGGCGGAAGACGCGCACGAGCAGACCTTCAATCAGACCGTAGACCTGCTCGCGCGTGGCGAAGCTGAACTCCACGTCGAGCTGCGTAAACTCGGGCTGGCGGTCGGCCCGCAGGTCTTCGTCGCGGAAGCAGCGCGCGATCTGGTAGTACTTGTCGAGGCCCGCGATCATGCAGAGCTGTTTGAAGATTTGCGGCGACTGCGGCAGCGCGTAGAACTTGCCGTGGTGCAGGCGCGACGGCACGACGTAGTCGCGCGCGCCCTCGGGCGTGGACTTGATGAGGATGGGCGTCTCGATCTCCGTGAACGTCTGCTCGTTCATGTAGCCGCGAATCTCGGCGACCATCTGGTGGCGCAGGCGTATGTTGCGCTGGAGGTACGGGCGGCGCAGGTCGAGGTAGCGGTACTTGAGCCGCGTCTCCTCGGCGGCGAGCTTCTCTGGACGCGGCGTCGAGCTGGAAGGGCGGCGTGCGCGCCTCGTTCAGGACGAGCACTTCGAGCGCGCGCACCTCGACATCGCCGGTCGGCAACTTCGGGTTGCGCACCGACTCGGCGCGCACCTCGACCCGGCCGCGCACGGCGATGACGTACTCGCCGCGCACCTCCTTCGCGCGCGCGTGCGCCGCGGGGGCGCTCTCCGCGTCGAAGACGATCTGCGTGATGCCGTCGCGGTCGCGCAGGTCCACGAACGTCAGAGGCCCGAAGTCGCGGCGCACCGCGACCCAGCCCATCAGCACGACTTCCGCGCCCGCATCCGACGCGCGCAGCTCACCGCACGAGTGCGTGCGCTCCAACTCTCCTAAGTGATCAAGTTTCATAGGTATTCCTTAATGTCCAGCTATTCAATTTTCGGCCTTTTGCGACTCCGTTCGGACTCTAAGTTATGTGTCAACTCAAGCTCGTCTGACGATTCTGACAAGTGCGCTAATGCTTCCATGAACTGCGACATATTTTCTATGTCCTCGGTCGCCCCGGACTTGATCACCTCCGCGACGGCTTCGCGCTTAAACGTTTGCTGCTCGCCCGTCTTCATCTCCTTGAGCGCGACCTCGCCGCGCGCGCGCTCGTCGTCGCCGATGACGACGACGAAGGGCACGCCGAGCGCGGAGGCATACTTGAACTGCTTGCCGAGCTTGTCCGCCTCCGGGTACACGTCCACGCGTAAGGACGGCGCGCTCTTTCGCAACTCCGCGGCGAAGGCGAGCGAGTCCTTCACCGACTCCTCGTTCCACACCGTCACCAACACGTCGGCCGACGCGCGCCCGAGGTTCTCGGGAAACATCCCGCGCTCCGTCATCACGACGATGATGCGCTCAAGCCCCAGAGAGAAACCGCACGCCGGAATGTCCTTACCGGAGAACATGCCGACGAGGTTGTCGTAACGCCCGCCGCCGCCCAAAGAACCCGCGAGGTCGGGCACGCTGATCTCCATGATCGCGCCCGTGTAGTAAGAGAGCCCGCGCGCGAGCGACGGGTCGATCTTAATCCTGTCGGCGACGCCGTACGCCTCCGCGTACTCGACTATCTGGCGCAGGTTCTCGATGCCGAGCGCGCCCGCGTCGTGGCCGCCCACGAACTCGACGAGGCGACCGAGCGCGGCGCGGTTGTAGGCCGCGGCCTTCGACACCCCGGCCGTGCCGTCGCCTTCCGCGACGAACTCGGCCGCGCGCTCCAGCTCGGGCAGACTTCTCGAAGAAGTCGAGCAGCTTCTCGCCGCTCTCCGCGTCGATGCCGCGCGCGGCAAACTCGCGCGCCGACGCCCTCGCGCCCGACCTTGTCGAGCTTGTCGATGGCGACGAGCGCCTCGCCGTGCTTGTCCGCCGCGACGCCCGCCGCTTCGAGCACGCCCGCGAGCACCTGCCGGTGGTTCAGACGGATCGTGAAGTTGTCGAAGCCGAGCGTCGTCAGCACGTCGCTCGCCGCGGCGCAGATTTCCGCTTCGACGACGGGCGAGCGCGTGCCGATGCAGTCCACGTCGCACTGGTAGAACTCGCGGAAGCGGCCGCGCGCCGGGCGGTCGGCGCGCCAGACGGGTTGAATCTGGTAGCGCTTGAAGAACCGGGGCAGTTTGTCGCCGTACTCGGCGACGACGCGCGCGAGCGGCACCGTCAGATCGTAGCGCAGCGCGAGGTCGGCCTCGCCCGTCTTCTCGTGCTCGCCGCGCTTGAGGATTTTGAAGATGAGCTGGTTGCCCTCCTCGCCGTACTTCCCCAGACAGCGTCTCGATGTTCTCGACCGCGGGCGTCTCCAGCGGCTCGAAGCCGTAGCGCTCGTACGCCTCCCTGATGACGCGGATGACGTACTCGCGCCGCCGCAGGTCGGCCGGGAGAAAGTCGCGCATGCCGCGCGCCGGTTGTGTCTTTGCTGCCATCTTGAGTGGTTCCGCCCTCGCCTCACTTGAAGACCGAGAAGCCGGTGTAGAAGACGAACTGGTTGAGCCCGCGGTTCGAGCCCGCGCGGTCGCCGTTCGAGATGTGGTTGAGCCTCACGCCGAGCGTCAGCGCGCGCCGCGGGGAGGTGAAGACGCGCACGCCGCCGCCGCCTTCGAGCGTGAAGACGAACCGTGACGCGTCGGGCAGCGGGACGGGCTTCGTGAAGACGAGGCCGCCGGCATTGACGTGGACGAACGGTTTGACGCGCCGCGAGTTGGCGAAGTCGAGCTGGAGGCCGAGGGGCGTGAGCCCGCCGCCGTAAGTGGCCTCGCGCCGCGTGGCGATGAACGTGCCGTCGGGCGCGACCGTCGCCGCGGTGATGTTGCCCGTGGCGACCGCGAGCGGTATCGCGTCGAGCGTGTACTGCAAGGCGAGGCTGCGGTTCGCCGCCAGCGTCCGCCCGTAACGAAAGGCCGCGATGACGAACCCGCGGTCCCTGGCCTCTGCCTCGCGCAGTCCGCCGAAGGCGTCCGTCGCGGCGAACGCCCCTCCGCCCCACACGCCGAACTCGTTGTCGCCGCGCTTCAGCGCGTAATCCGAACCCGGGCCTCCCTGCGCTCGCGGCGTGTTCGCTTCACCGCCGTCGTCCGCCGTCTGCGCCGACGCGACCACGACAGATGCGGCGACGCACAGCAAGCAGGCCAACGTCGTCTGCACTCTTCCCTTCAATGTTCGTCTCGACAAAATGTCGTCTCCCTCTTGTTCATACACGCGCCGCGAGCCGGCGCTCACCTGAAGATCGAGAACCCGACGTAGAAGAGGTTCGAGTCGAAGCCGGGGTTCACGTCGGCGCGGTAGCCGTTCGAGACGTGTTGATATCGGTAGCCGACCGTCCACGCGCGGCGGGCGCCGGTCTTCCACTGGACGCCGCCGCCGAAGTCGCCCGTGAAGTTGAACTGCGCGCCGCGCATGTCGGGCACGCGCTCGCCGAAGTAGAGGAAGCCGCCCGAAGCCTGCGCGAAGGGCTGCACGCGCTCGCGCCGACGGAAGTTGAGTTGAAAGCCGACGGGCGAGAGCCCCGCGCCCGTGATCGTCTTGCGCACCTCGCGCGTGACGCCCGCCGTCGTCTCGAACGCGGGGAACGACATCGACGCCAACCGGCACGGCGTCGAGCGTGTACTTCAGCGCGATGTTCTCGCCGCGCGCCAGCACACGCGCGTAGCGGAAGGCGACGAGCCCGAGCCGCACGCGCTCGGTCGTGCCGATGAGCGTCGGGCTGCTGAACGACCCGCCGCCCCACACGCCGTACTCGTTGGCCGCGCGCTCCATCCCGTAGACGCCGCGCGACTGCCCCCCCGTCGAAGTCCCCTCGGGCTCCGACAGACTCGCCACCTCCTGCGCGCCGAGCGTTCGCGCACGCCGCGAGAGGAGTGCGAGGACGAACGCGGCGGGGCTCATCTTCTGACGCATGGCTCTCAGCCCTCGATGCCGTACTCCTCGCGGTAGACGCGCGTGTACTCGACGTAGTTCCGCCAGAACACGTCGAGGTCGGCGACCTCCGCGTCGGTCAACTGCCGTTTGACGCGCGCCGGCACGCCCAACACGAGCGAGCGCGGCGGGACGATGGTGCCGGGACTGAGGCAGCGCGCCGGCCGCGACCAGCGAGTGCTCGCCCACGCGGCACGCGTCCATCACGATGGCGCCGATGCCGATGAGGCAGCCGCGCTCGACGTAGCAGCCGTGCAGCGTGACGTTGTGCCCGATGGTCACCTCGTCTTCGA
Source organism: uncultured Acidobacteriota bacterium (assembly GCA_963726735.1). GTDB lineage: Bacteria > Acidobacteriota > Blastocatellia > Pyrinomonadales > Pyrinomonadaceae > QHXN01. The sequence continues at coordinate 1,105,401 of CAVSDM010000007.1, read as the reverse complement.
GGATGGTGGCGTGCGTGCCGTTCGAGACGTGGATGACCGTGCCGTCCTGCACGTTGGTGCGGTCGCCGATGCGGATGTGAAAAACGTCCCCGCGCACGACCGCGCCGAACCACACGGACGAGTGCGCGCCGACGTGCACGTCGCCGACGATCTGTGCGCTCTCCTCGATGAACGCGGTCGGGTGAATCTGCGGGTGGATGCCGCGGAACGGTCGAATCATACGGACTGGACGGGCGGGTCGGCCCCCCTTCTTCGAAAGCGAAAACGGTAGCACGCGCCGTCCGCGCCGGGCAAGCAAGCGCCTGTGATACAATCGCCCGCGCCGACGAGGAGACTGAACCCGGACGTGCCGACCGACACCCCGCCGCCGTACTTCCCGCAGAACCCGCTCTCCCCGGGCGACGAGAAGACCGCGAGAAAGCTCCGGCTCACTCTTCTACGGCTGCGCCCTGCTCGTCGCGCTCGCGGTCCTCGGCGGCGATCGTCGGCGTCGTCTACCTCGTCAAGTCGCTGCTCACCTGACAGGGAACAAACGCAAACGGTCTCCCGTAATCTGCGAGACATGAAAAGCTTCTTCCCCCGACTCCTCTTCCTCGCGGCGCTCGCGGCGCCGCTCGTGCTCGTGCAGCCGCCCGGCGGGGGCCGCGCAGACGCCCGGCGTCTGGGTGAGCGTGCGCACGCGGAACTTCCTCGTCGAGGGCGGGGTCGAAGAGGCCGAGCTGCGGCGCGTGGCCGCGCAGCTCGAAGCGTACCGCGCGGCCTTCTCGCGCCTGCTCTCCGGCGAGCACTTCGACGCGGGCGTGCCGACGGCGGTCGTCGTCTTCCCCGACGACGCCGCTTACGCGCCGTTCAAGCCGCGCATCGGCGGCCACGTCGCGCGCGGCGTGGCCGGCTACTTCCAGCCGGGCACGGACATCAACTACATCACGCTCACGCGCGACGAAGACCTCGCGCTCGACCCCTCGACGCTGCTGCACGAGTACACGCACCTGCTCGTCAACAACCACTTCCGCGGCGCGCCGCTCTGGCTCAAGGAGGGCGTGGCCGAGTTCTACAGCACGGCGCGCCTGTCGCCCGACGGCCGGCGCCTGACGCTGGGCGAGGCGCCCGAGCGCCGGCCGGCGCGAGCTGCGCAAGCGCGAGCTGCTGCCGCTCACGCCGCTCCTCGCGCTCGACCAGACCTCGCCGAATTACGCCGACCCGGCGCAGCGCGCACTCTTCTACGCGCAGTCGTGGGCGCTCGTGCATTATCTTTCGGAGGCGCGCGGCGGGCGCGGCGGCGCGCTCGCGCGCTTCACAGACCTTCTGGCCGACGGCGCGAAGATCGAAGACGCGCTGCGCCAGGCTTTCGACCTGAGCGTCGCGGAACTCGAAGCGGGGCTCGCCGCTTACGTGAGGCGTGCGCGCTACAAGGCGGGCGTCGAAGAGTTCGGACGCCCCCTGGACTTCGACGCGCAGACGAGCGCGCGCGCCCTCTCCGAGGCGGAGGTGGCGGCGCGGCTCGGCGACCTTCTGCTCCACACCGACCGCGAGGAGGACGCCGAACCCTACCTCGTGCGCGCCGTCGCCCTCGACCCGAAGCTCGCGTCGGCGCGCGTCGCGCTCGGCGCGCTGCGCCTGCGACAGAACCGCGCGTCCGAGGCGCGCGAGCAACTGCGGCAGGCGGTCGAGTCGGACCCGCGCAACCACCTCGCGCACTACCTGCTCGCCGACGCGCTCAACCGCGACGACGCCGCGGACTTCGAGCGCATCACCCCCAGAGAGTTCGAGGAGCGCACGGAGGCCGTCCGCGGCGGAGCTGCGCCGCGCGCTGGAGCTGGCGCCCCGCTTCGTCGAAAGCTACAGGCTGCTCGCGTCGGTCGAGACGGAGCGCGGCGACCGTTACGACGAGGCGGCCGAGCTGCTCAAGGGCGCGCAGTCGCTCGCGCCGCGCCGCGCAGACCTCGCCCTCATGCGCGCGCACGCGCTCATGCTCGGCGGGCGCTTCGACGAGGCGCGGCGCTTGGCCGAGCCCGTCGCCGCGGGCGGACAGGATGAGCGCCTGCGCGAGCAGGCCGCCGCGCTCGTCAAGCGCATCGAGGCGCGGCGCGAGCAGGCCGCGCTCGCGCAGAGGGAGGCCAACGAGTTGCCGCCCGGCGCCGACGTCCCCGCGCAGCCCTGCGACATGCCGATGCGCGGCGGCCCGCAGCACAAGCGGCTCCGCTTCGAGGGCGCGCAGGTCTGCGGCCGCCTCGCCGAGATCGAGTGCGCGCAGCCGGGCGTCGTCTTCCGCGTCGAGACGGCCTCGGGCGCGACGCTCCGTCTGCGCGCCGAAGACATGCGGCGCGTCCGCTTCGTCACCTACACCACCGAGGTCAAGACCGGCACCGTCTCCTGCGGCCCGCGCGAGCGCGCCGACCACGTCCTCGTCACCTACCGCTCGCCCCGCGACGACCAGCAGCCCTTCGACGGCGAGGCCGTCGCCGTCGAGTTCATCCCCGAAGACTGGAAACCCTGAAGAGAATTTCAAATTTGAAATTTCAAATTTGAAATTCCTCGTGTATAACCGCGCCCGATGACTCGTCATGAAAATGAGGCTGTGAGCCACGGGCTCGCGCGGCGTCTGGGCCTGTTCGACGCGACGATGATCGTGATGGGCGGCATCGTCGGCTCGGGCATCTTCATCAACCCTTACGTCGTCGCGCGGCAGGTGCACACGCCGCTTCCTCATCCTCGGCGCGTGGCTCGCCGGGCGGCGCCGTCGCGCTCGCGGGCGCGTTCGTCTACGCCGAGCTGGCCGCGCGCCGCCCGGAGGTCGGCGGGCAGTACGCGTACCTGCGCGAAGCCTTCCACCCGTCGGTCGCGTTCCTCTACGGCTGGGCGCTGCTGCTCGTCGTGCAGACGGGAGGGATGGCGGCGGTCGCCGTCACCTTCGCGCGCTACTTCTCGGAGCTGACCGGCGCGCCCTTGCCCGACTGGGTCACGGCCGCGCTCACGCTCGCTGCTGCTCACCGTCGTCAACTGCCTCGGCGTGCGCGCGGGCAGCAACGTGCAGAGCCTCTTGATGGTCCTGAAGATTCTGGCGGTGGCGGCGCTCGTCGCGTGCGGCCTGTTCGCGGTGGCCGAGCCGCACGCCCTGACGGGAGGGCCGCTGCTCGACCGTCCCGCCTCGCTCGGGCTGCTCGCGGCTTCGGCGCGGCGCTGACGCCCGTGATGTTCGCGTACGGCGGCTGGCAGACGGCGAGCTTCGTCTCGGGCGAGATGCGCGACCCGCGGCGCGACCTGCCGCGCGGGCTGCTGCTCGGCGTGTGCGGCGTGATACTGCTCTACGCTGCTGGTCAACGTCGCCTGCCTGCGCGCGCTCGGCGCCGAGGGGCTGGCGGCGACGAAGACGCCGGCGACCGCGCTGATGCGTCTGGTGCTCGGCGAGCGCGGCGCGCTGCTCATCGCGGCCGGCATCGCCGTCTCGACGCTCGGCTTCCTCAGCCAGAGCATGTTGACGGCGCCGCGCGTCTACTTCGCGATGGCGGAGGACGGGCTCTTCTTCCGCCGCGTCGCGCGCGTGACCCGAAGACGCGCGCGCCCGTCGCCGCCATCGCCTTGCAGGGCTTCTCGCCGCCGTCATCGCCGCCTCGGGGCGCTACGAGCAGATACTCAACTACGTCGTCTCCGTGGACTTCATCTGGTTCGGACTGACGGCGCTCTCGCTCTTCGTCTTCCGCCGGAGCGACGAGGGCGAGGGCGCGGGCTTCCGCGTCCCCGGCCACCCCTTCACCACCGCGCTCTTCGCCGCCGCCTGCGCCCTCATCGTCGCCGCGACCTTCTACCAAGACCCCTTCAACAGCGCCCTCGGCCTCGCCATCCTCGCCACCGGCGTCCCCGCCTACTTCCTGTGGAGAGGGAAAAGGTGAGCCGCGGCAGCGCGACGGAGATTAGTCGGGTGAGCCGAAGGCGCGCGAGCGCCGACGCGAGCCCCCGGTTCGACGTTTAATAAATGTCAGAACACGAGTTCCGGGGGCTCGTTTCGGCGTCTCGCCTGACGGCTCGCGCCTCGAACTCCCCGGCTAATTTCCCACGCCTCCGCTCACGCTTAACTCTTCCAAGCAGCGGCGGCCAGGCAGAGCCAGCCGGCGAGGAACGCGAGGCCGCCGAGGGGCGTGATGGCGCCGAGCCAGCGCAGCCCCGTCAGGCTCAGGACGTAGAGGCTGCCGGAGAAGATGATGGTGCCCGCGACGAAGAGCCAGCCGGAGGCGCTCGTCAGACCGCCCGGCCAGCGCGACGCCGCCCACGCCGCGGCGAAGAGCGCGAAGGCGTGGTACATCTGGTAGCGCACGCCCGTCTCGAAGACGGCGAGCATGTCCGCGCTCAGACGCTCCTTCAGCCCGTGCGCCCCGAACGCGCCCGCCGCCACGCCGACGAAGGCCGAGAGCGCGCCGATCAAGAAAAACGATTCTGTCCATCCTTCTCCTTACTCAAATCTGAGATTTCAAATCCCAAACCTTCAGGCCGTCTTCAGCATCTCGCGCGCGTGGCGGCGTGCGGCCTCCGTTATCTCGGCGCCGGTGAGCATGCGCGCGATCTCTTCGACCTGCCGGCGGCGGTCGAGGGGCTGGACGCCGACCTCCGTGCGCCCGCCGCGCTCGTGCTTATCGACGAGGATGTGCGTGTCGGCGAAGCGCGCGATCTGCGCCTGATGCGTCACGCAGAGCACCTGGTTCGTGCCCGAGAGCGCCTTCAGCTTCAAGCCCACCGCCTCCGAGACGCGCCCGCCGATCCCTGCGTCCACCTCGTCGAAGACGATGGTGCGGGGAAAGCGCGCGGGGCTCGCGCTCGTCTTCAGGACCAGCATCATGCGCGAAGCCTCGCCGCCCGACGCGACCTTCGCCAGCGGCCGCAGAGGCTCGCCCGCGTTCGCCGAGAAGTAGAACTCGACGCGGTCGAAGCCCGCCGCCGTAAACTGCCGCGCGGCCTCGTCCGGAGCCCGTGTCTTCCGGCGCGTTGACGCGCGCCTCGAAGCGCGCGTGCTCCATCGCCACCTCTTTCAGAGAAGCCTCGACGGCGCGCCGGAACTCCCCGGCCGACTTCACGCGCGCCTTGTGGACGCGCGCCGCGGCCCCGACGTAAGCCGCGCGCGCCGCGGCCAGCTCCCGCGTGACCTCCTCGGCGCGCTCGTCGGTGCGCTCCAACTGCCGCAGCCGCTCGCGCGAGCGCTCGAAGTGTTCGAGCGCGCTCTCGATGGTTCCGCCGTACTTGCGCTTGAGCCGCGCGATCTCCGCCAGACGGCTCTCGATCTCCGCCAGGCGCTCGGGCGAGAAGGTCAGCCCGTCGAGGAAGTCGCGCAGGCTGAGCGCTCAAATCTTCGAGCACCACGCGCGCCGTCCCGACGCCTTCCATGTAGTTCTTGTAAGACGCCTCGTACTGTGACAGCTCGTCCACCTGCCGCTCCAGACGGCTCAGGCGCGCGACCGTCGAGTCGCTCTCCTCGTAGGTCGTGTTGTACGCGTCCGAGCACAGCTCGGTCAGCTTCTCAAGGTTCGCGAGCCGCCGCCGCTCGGCCTCCAACTGCTCGTCCTCGCCCGCCGAGAGTCGCGCCGCCTCAAGCTCGCTCACCTGAAACCTGAGCGCGTCCGTCAGGTGAAACTTCTCCGCCTCGTCGCGCCGCAAAGCTTCAAGCTCGCGGTTGAGCGCCGACCAGCGACGGTAAGCCGCGCGGCGACCCCCTCGCGCCGCGCGCCGATGTCGGCGAAGGCGTCGAGCAGTTCGAGGTGCGTCTCGGGGTCGAAGAGCGTCTGCTGCGTCCCCTGCCCGTGGATGTCCACGAGCATCGGCCTCAAACTCTTGAGCAGCGAGAGCGTCGCCAGGCGGTTGTTGACGAAGACGCGGCCGCGCCCCTCGGCCGACAGCTCGCGCCGCACGACCAGCTCCACGTCGCCCGAGCCCGTGCGACCGCCGACGCCCGCCTCTTCGAGAATCGCCTCGACCTGCGGGTGCGCGCCGAGGTGAAGAGCCCCTCGACCGACGCGTGGCTCGCGCCCGCGCGCACCAGCTCCGCCGGGAAGCGGTCGCCGATGAGCACGCCCAGCGCGTCCACGATGATCGACTTGCCCGACCCGGTCTCGCCCGTCAGCAGATTCAGTCCGCGGCCGAACTCGACCCGCAGCTCGCTGATGAGCGCGAAGTTCGAGATGTTTAAGAGCGCGAGCATCCGACCTCCACAGTCCCGACGGCGACCACCGCGACCTTGAAGTCTCACCTCTCGATGACAAGCTGCCTCCTCCCGTCGGCGTCCTTTGTCAGACTCAGCGTGAAGTGTACGGGCAACCGCTTGCCCCCCGGGAGCGCGAGCTGTGCGTCGAGTTCCCCCTTGGTCTTGAAGAGGCCGCGCCATTTGGCGACGCCCGAGATGAGTTCAATGACCTGGTCGGCGTCGAGCCGGTCGTACCTGAAGGGGAGCCCCGCGATCCAGTCCAGTTGCTCCGCGTCGTTGGTCAGCATGGCGAGGTCGGGCAAAGGGCGCCCCGAAGTGATCCGCGCCCCGGGGCCCGTCCCGGTCGCGAGCGTCATCAGCAGGCAGTTGGCGTAACTGTTCTCGCCGTCTTGCTCCGTGTACTGCCACCCCGGCGCGCGACCGCTCGGCGCGACGGGCGTGAGGGTGAAGCTCTCCCTCTTATGCACCAAGACCTTCGCGCCTGGGTGCATGACCTTGCGCGCCGCCTCGAACCAGTCCTCCTGGATGAAAGGCAACATGCCGGAGTCAACCATCAGCACGTCGCAGTCGCGCACGCCGCTCTCCATGGCCGTGGGGTGCCCCTCGAAGACGACGACGTTGTAGCCGACGTAGGCGTAGGCCATGAGGATGCCGAGGAAGGGGATGCACTTCGTCTTGGCCTCGTCCTGCATGAAAGCGTCAATCATCGTGTAAGAGACGACGGCGATGTTGCGCGCCCCCTTTGGCATCAGCCGCCTCATTTCCCTGATCCGCTCGTCCTCCAAGCTCCCGGGCGGCGGGCACGGCTGGTACACAACCATCCGCCCCGGCGTCACTATGGCGACAGCGCGCTGCCCCTCCACGAGGTTCTCGACGGGCGCTCCTTCGCCCTCAAGTTCGCGGCGGGTCAACTCGAACAGCTCGTCAATGTTTGACAGCACGTCTACGTCCGGCATGTGAGGCTCGAAGATGTCCGGGGGTCGCGGCGAGCCCTCGGCGGTCCTAACGTACTTGCGTTCCATGTCGCACCTCGCATGAAGATTGCCGGCATCCGACGAGGTAATAAAGGTCGGGACAACCGAGCGTCTATCTTACTAAAAACTCGGGCGGATTGCGGCCGCCGCCGCGCCGCCGAAAAGTTTTCCACAGAAACCCCGCCTGTGGAAAAAAATAATTTTCGCCGCGCGACTTTTCACCCGCGCTCTTTGTGTTATCCTTCCGCGCCGTAAGCGCATTGAGCGTCGGAGCGCCCCCCGCGCCGACCGTTTCAAGGGGTCTGAATTTCCAACCGCACTGAATTCATCGTCTAACATGTCGAACATAGACTACGCACATCTGCATCTTCATACCGACTATTCACTCCTGGACGGAGCCATCCAGATCAAGCCGCTCGCCGAGCGCGTGAAGGAACTCGGGATGAAGGCGTGCGCGATGACCGACCACGGGAACATGTACGGCGCCGTCTCCTTCTACAAGGAGATGAAGGCGCACGACGTGAAGCCGCTGATCGGCTGCGAAGTTTATCTGGCGCCGGGGCACCGCTCGGACCGGAGCGAGGTGCGCAAAGGCGGGAAGCCTTACAACCACATGATCCTCCTCGCGAAAGACCGCGAGGGCTATCACAACCTCGTCCGCCTCACGTCCAAAGCGTTCCGCGAGGGCTTCTACCGCAAGCCGCGCATCGACCGCGAGCTGCTCGCACAGTTCTCGGGCGGGCTCATCGGGCTCTCGGCCTGCCTGTCGGGCGTGCCGCAGGAGCATCTGAAGGGGGGCCGGCTCGAAGAGGCCGCGCGGTGCTGCGGGCGAGTTCGAGGACATCCTAGGCAAGGGCAACTACTTCTTAGAGATTCAGGACCACCAGCTCGAAGACCAGATCAAGATCAACCAGAGCCTCATCGACCTCTCGAAGAAGACGGGCATCCCGCTCGTGGCGACGAACGACGCGCACTACCTCTACCGAGAGGACTACGAGGCGCACGACGTGATGCTCTGCATCGGCACGGGCAAGACCGTCAACGACCCGAACCGGATGCGCTTCGGCGGCCCGCAGTGGTACGTGCGCTCGCCCGAGGAGATGGCCGAAATCTTCAAGCACATCCCCGACGCCGTCACGCGCACCGTCGAGGTCGCGGAGATGTGCGACCTCAAGCTCCCGCTCGGCGAGAATCAGCTCCCCGTCTACCCCGTCCCGCGCGATGACGGCGACATGGGCGTTGACGAGTATTTCGAGAAGGTCGTGCGCGACGGGTACGAGAAGCGGCGCGAGACTCTCTGGGACAAGATGCTCTCGGAGGGCACGCTCAAGCACAGCTACGACGAGTATCAAGCAGCGCATCTCGACCGAGATCGCGACCATCAAGCAGATGGGCTTCCCCAGCTACTTCCTCATCGTCTGGGACTTCATCAAGTTCGCCAAAGACCGGCACATCCCCGTCGGCCCCGGGCGCGGCTCGGCCGCCGGAAGCTCTGATCGCTTACTGCCTTGAGATCACCGACGTTGACCCCTTGCAGTACGACCTCCTCTTCGAGCGCTTCCTCAACCCCGAGCGCGTCTCGATGCCGGACATCGACATCGACTTCTGCGTCAACGGCCGCGCCGAGGTCATCAACCACGTCACGCAGCTCTACGGGCGCGACTCGGTCTGCCAGATCATCACCTTCGGGACGATGGCCTCGAAGGCGGCGATCAAGGACGTGGGGCGCGCGCTCGACATGCCCTACGCCGACGTGGAGAAGATCGCCAAGCTCATCCCGCCGCCCATCCGCGGCCGCAACGTCTCGATCAATCAGGCCATCGAGACCGTGCCCGAGCTGAAGCAGGCGATCGAGACGGACCCGCAGGTCAAGAAGGTCATCGACATCGCCAAGCGGCTGGAAGGCTGCGCGCGCCACTCCTCCGTCCACGCCGCGGGCGTCGTCATCAGCCCCGTGCCGCTGGAAGAGTTGATCCCGGTCGCGGTCAACAACAAGCAGGAGTTCACGACGCAGTTCGAGATGTCCGACCTTGAGAAGACGGGCATGCTCAAGATGGACTTCCTCGGCCTGACGACGCTGACCATCATCGACCAGTGCTGCAAGACGATTAAGGAGATGCACGGCGCGCGACATCATCTGGTCGGAGATTCCGCAGGACGACCCGAAGACCTACGAGCTCTTCGCCAAGGGGCACACCGACGCCGTCTTCCAGTTCGAGTCCACGGGCATGCAGGAGATTTGCCGCAAGCTCCGCCCCTGTTGCATCGAAGACCTCTCGGCCTTGAACGCCCTCTACCGCCCCGGCCCGCTCGACGGCGGCATGGTGGACGACTTCATCGACCGCTACCACGGCAAGAAGCCGGTCGAGTACCTCGTGCCCGAGATGGAGGAGATTCTCAAGAACACCTACGGCATCCTCGTCTACCAGGAACAGATCATGCAGCTCGCGCAGCGGCTCGGCGGCTACTCCTTAGGCGAGGCCGACCTCATGCGCCGCGCGATGGGCAAGAAGAAGCGCGAGGAGATGGCCGTCCACGAAGACAAGTTCATCTCGGGCTGCTCCAAGAACAAGATAGCCAAGAAGACCGCCCGCGAGATTTTCCGCCTGATGGCGCAGTTCGCCGACTACGGCTTCAACCGCTCGCACTCGGTCGCCTACGCGCACGTGGCGTATCAGACGGCGTACCTGAAGGCGCACTACCCCGAGCACTTCTACGCGGCGGTCATGACGAACGTGACCGACGACACGGCGAAGATTTTCAAGTACGCGTCGGAGCTGCGCTCGCAGGGCATCAAGATGCTGCCGCCCGACGTGAACCAGTCGGGGCCGGGCTTCACGCCCGTCGAGCGCGCCGTGCGTTACGGGCTCTGCGCCATCAAGGGCATCGGCCAGACGGCCGTGGACGCCATCATCGAGGCCCGGAAGGATCGGCCGTTCCGCTCCATCTTCGACTTCGTCGAGCGCGTCGGCGAGAAGGGCTCGGGCAAGCGCGTCCTCGAAAGTCTGGTCTGCGCCGGCGCCTTCGACTCGCTCCGGCCCGAGGGCGAGGACATCCATTCGTGGCGCGCGCGGCTGTTCGCGTGCGTGGACAAGGCGCTGGCGCGCGGCGCGACGCGCGCGGCGCGACCGCGACAGCAAGCAGGTGGACATGTTCGGGCTTCGCGGCCGGCGGGCTCGGAGGCGGAGGCCGAGGAGCCGCCGCTCCCCGTCACGGGCGTCGAGCCGTGGACGCACAAGGACCTGCTCACGCGCGAGAAGGCGGCGGTCGGCTTCTACGTCTCGGGCCACCCGCTCGAAGACTTCATCGAGAAGATCGACCAGCTCAACTGCATCCCCATCTCGGAGCTGGCGACGGTCGAGCCCAACTCGCGCGTGAAGGTCGTCGGCATCTCCTCGGACTTCGTCGTGCGCAACACGAAGAAGGGCGACCGCTACGCCATGTTCCGCCTCGAAGACCTCTCGGGCACGTCGGTCAAGTGCGTGCTGTGGCCCGAGGCGTTCAAGACGAAGGGCGCGGACGCGGCCGACGACGCGATGCTGGTCGCGACGGGGCGCTGCGAGGGCGAAGGCAGCCTGACCATCGTCTGCGACGAGGTGACGGCGCTCGACCGCGCGCGCGTGCCGATGACGAACGGCAAGCCGACCTACCAGGGCGGGCGGCTGCGCGCCAACGCCCTCGTCATCGAGTTCCCGACCTGCGACGACGTGCTGCGCGCGGGCGACAGCGTCGCCGAGGCGCTGCTCGCGCACCCCGGCGACTGCGAGGTCTTCATCGACCTGCACCTCAACGACGAGAACCTCACGGTGCGCGCGCAAGACGCCGCCGTTCGCGCGCGTCGCGCCCAACAAGCAGTTGCAGGAGACGCTCCTCGCCGCCGGCGTCCGCGTCCGCTGGGTGGACTGAAGGCGCGAAGACATTCAACGAAGCGCAAGCCAGAAGGAGCGCGGGCTGGATACCCGCGCTCCTTTTGGTCTTGCGCTTCGCTTCCGGTCCCGCAAAATTTTCCCGCTCGCGTCCGAACCGTTTTAGAGTGTGCCGGGTCTTAACAGTCGGAAGCCGTTGAAGGCGGACGCAGGAGAGGGCCGGTGAGGCTGTAGGCGCATGAAAGACTCGGCGGAACGTGAAGTCTTCCTCGTGCTGCGCGCGCAGTCGGGCGACCGCGGGGCGCTCGACGCGCTGCTCGCTTCGGCGCAGGAGCCGCTCTACCGTTACGTCCTGAGTCTGGTCAGGGAGCCGCACCTCGCCGAGGACGTTTTGCAGGAGACGTTCGTGCGCGTCTACCGCAAGCTCGGTTGGCTGCGCGAGCCGGAGCTGTTCCGCCCGTGGGCCTACCGCATCGCGACGCGCGAGGCGTTCCGCCAACTGAAGCGCGAGCGGCCCTGGGCCGAGCAGGTGCGGGACGGGGAGACGCTGGGCGCGGTCGCCGCCCCGCCGCCGCGCGAGGAGTTCGCGCCCGAGATGTCGGCGCGGCTCCGCGAGACGGTCGCGGGCCTCTCGCCGGCCAGCCGCGCCGTCGTCGTCCTCTACTACCTGCACGAGATGTCTCTGGAAGAGACGGCCGCGGTGCTCGGCGTCCCCCTCGGCACGGTCAAGTCGCGCCTCGCGTACGGGCTCGGGGCGTTGCGCAGGCAGTTGAAGCAGACTGAATGATTCGGAGTGTGAACGTCATGAAGAGGGACGAACGCGGCGCGGCGACGACGGAAGAGGACGCGGGGACGTTCGACCGAAGTTTTAAGTACGCGGTCATCATCTACGCGGTCGTCGAGTTCTTCGCCATCGCGCTGGTGCTCTACTACAAGCTCGCGCGTTGAAGCGGCGCGCGCCACTCAAACGGAGGTGCTTCATGTCAGAACGCGTCAACCTGGACGCCATCCGCGGCGAGGCGCTCGCGCGCGTCGAGCGCGGGGAGCGTAACTTCAAGCTCGCCTTCTTCGGCGGGGTCGCCTTCGAGGCGCTCTTCCTCGTCGTCCTGCTGCTCGCGGCCGACCTCTCGAACCGCACGCACGTTCTGTTACTGGTCGCCACGGTCGGCGGCTACACGGTCGTCGTCCTCGGCCTCGTCGCCCTCGGCGCGCACGTCAGCCGCGGCTTCGCGCGCGTGCTCAGGGCCGTCGAGTTGCTCAAGGGCTGACGCGGCCGGTTCCTGTTATGATGCGTCGCGGACGGCCTCACGGTCGCGTCGTACACGTCTCGAAGGGCAGGCCGACGACCTCTCTATGTCAAGACTCGCATCTCGTCACGCGCGGACGGCGGGCGGGAGGCGCGGCGCGGCATCGACTACTGGTTCGAGTTCGAGGCGAGTGCCCCGGGCTTCTACCAGATCAGCGCCGCCGTGCCAGATCAGCGCCGCCGTGCGCGACGCCGTCTCGGGCCACGCGGGCAACGTCACGCAGTTCGTCGAAGTGGCCGACCGCGCGCGCGGGGCCTTCGGCACTTCGAGCCTGTTTCTCTCGCCCGCGTCGGACGAGGCGGACGAAGACGTTATCACGAGCGTCTATCACCCCGTCGCCGTTGCCTCCTCTCGTCGTCTGGTCGAACACGGCCAGCGCGAGGAAGCCCTGGCGCTCCTGGCCTGTGGGCGGCGCGGGCTGCGGCGTGAAGTTGCCGAACAACTCGTGGTCGCTGTCGATGGTGCCGTTGCCGTCGCGGTCGAGCGCGAGCCACGCGTCGTCGGAGCCGGCCGCCGTCCACGCGAAGCGGCGGCGCGCGCCCCCGGGCATACCAGTAAATCTGTAATCGTCGTCGCAGACCACCGGGCCACTCACGACGATGCAGCCGTTGTTGAGACTCTCCCCCTCGCATTGAGGGCAGTCGGAGGCGCTACAGTTCCATACGCAACGCCCTGAAGGTTAAGGTCTGGTTGATAGTACAGGGGCTTGCAGCAGGGGTCAGGCTGCTCCTCCTCCGGCGTGCAACTCGGCGTGGGCGAGGGCGTCGGCGTCGAACCGCTACATGGAGCTTCCCCTTGCGCAGTGTCGCAAAAGCCCTCATTGTTACAAGCTGCATAACAGGTTGAGGTGGCCTCAGCTCCGCAGCTCTTCCTCCCCAGAATATCTACACTGGGGCCGGCGTTATCGTGACAAGTGACTGTCTGAAATAGAGCATACGAGAAAGCCGAGGCGGCTAACCTCGGCTCCGGTGTGCACTGCGTCATGTCAGCCCGTTTAGTGTCTGCACTTCAGAAGGGCGGGGTAAGGTGGGCAGCTAAAGAGGCGAGAGTCGGGAACCTGAAACTTGGAGACTGGTCAAGGTAAGGAGATTTAACAGGGCTGCCGATTCCAGCCGCCTTCAGAACGAGCCGTCAGCGAATCGAATTTCCTGCACTCCTATCCTAAGTCCGAAGTTCCCGTACAACTCGCCGTTCTTGGCTAAAGCCTTCAACATCTTGGCCGGGTATAGGGCTTTGATCTCAACGACCTGGGGGGCGCCCGGGGCAATGGAGACGTTGACCCACGGGAATGTGTCCTCCAATAAAATCTTGTCGCGCTCCTCGAAAGGAACGACCTCAAACTTTACTTGTACTGAACTGAGATGATGGTTCGGGAACTCCTATTTGTGACCTCCACCCTCTTTATCTTCGTTATCCCTGAATACTTCAGTCCCCCGGATAGCAATTGGATACCACTTACATAAGCCGGTACCGAGGGGTCAAACCGGTTAGAATCGAGCAGCGTCGAGTATTTCCAATTACCGCCGGGCTGATCACCCTTCACCTTCATGTCGTCATCGTTAAACTCCTTCGCCAAGTCTTCACTGGGCGGGAAGGGAGATTTTTGGGTGCCGTGTGCGCTACCGCCGCTCACTGTGGCGGCCGACTGCTCCGTGCCGGCCGTGAGTCCAAAGACGACAACAATGGCGAGAAAGAAAAAGAGCGTGAAGGGAACAATATTTTGGGGGCTGAGTATCGGCCGGTGTTTGTGAGCGTTCATGGCGTCTCTTCTTTCGAGAGGTTGGTGAGCTTGGCGGAGCCCATGAAGAATTGAACTTTGAGGTGCGGGGCGACACGCGACAGCCGACTTATACGCTCGCACAGTCCCAGCCGTCAAGAATACGGGCGATGTGCTGCCCACAGTGCCGGGTGGACACGGTAAAAATATACGCGGGAGGGCGGCCGAGCGCCCCTCAGGTGTTGCAACTGCGTACCGTTCTGGTGCATCATAGGTCGCGTCATTCCTTCTCTCGCGCATCGACGGTGATGCGCCCCGCGCCTCGGACTGGCGGCGGCGTTCTGGATGGGTTCGAGAGTGAGGCAGTTGTTAACAGATCGGAAGCCGCTCAAACGTTGAGCACCCCAGACGCGAGCCTTCGTTGCCACCGTCCCGCCGAAGTACACTTCAATGGGAAGCTTCTCTTAGACACTCCTTCTGAGGGAGAGGTACATCTGAATGTCCATTAAACTTTACGTCGGCAACCTTTCGTTCCAGACTTCGAGCGAAGACCTCCGCGACCTCTTCTCGCAGGCCGGCACCGTGGAATCGGCGTCGGTCGTCGAGGATCGCGACACGGGCCGCTCGCGCGGCTTCGGTTTCGTCGAGATGGGTTCGCGCGAAGAGGGCGAGGCGGCTATCGCACAGTTCAACGGCAAGGAGTTCGGCGGCCGTAACCTGACCGTCAACGAGGCGCGCCCGCGCGAGGACCGTGGCGGCGGCGGCGGCCGCGGCGGCTTCGGCGGCGGCGGTAACCGCGGCGGCGGCGGCTTCGGCGGCGGGCGGCTACCGCGGCGGCGGCGGCGGTCGTGGCGGCGGTGGCGGCTTCGGCGGCGGCGGCGGCGGCAACCGCGAGCCCCGCTGGTAAGCCGGAGCCACAAGCCGGCGAATCACACGCGAAAGCGCCTCCGGCACAAGCAACCGCCGGGGGCGCTTTCTCAATTTTCAAGAGACCGCCACGTAAGCGGGCGGCGTTAGAAGGAACTGAATGAACTTTTCTGAACTCGGACTCCGGCCTGCGTACGCGCGCCGCTGCGAGTCCCTCGGCTACACAGAG
Source organism: uncultured Acidobacteriota bacterium (assembly GCA_963726735.1). Classification (GTDB taxonomy): domain Bacteria; phylum Acidobacteriota; class Blastocatellia; order Pyrinomonadales; family Pyrinomonadaceae; genus QHXN01. The sequence continues at coordinate 1,090,254 of CAVSDM010000007.1, read as the reverse complement.
CCGACACCGATTCAAGAGCGCGCAATTCCCATCGTGCTGACCGGCGCCGACCTCATCGGCTGCGCCGAGACCGGCACGGGCAAGACCGCGGCCTTCCTCCTCCCCACCATGCAGAGGATGAGCGAGACGCCCCGCCCGGGCGTCCGCGTGCTCGTGCTCGCGCCGACGCGCGAGCTTGTCTCACAGATCAACGAGAGCTACAAGCAGTTCGCCCCGAAGGGCAGCCCGAAGTGCGCGGCCGTCATCGGCGGCGCGTCGATGTCGAACCAGACCGAAGCCCTGCGCCGCGGCGCGGGCGTGGTCGTCGCCACCCCGGGCCGCCTGCTCGACCACGTCGAGCGCCGCACGATTGACCTGTCGTTCGTCGAAGTGCTCGTGCTCGACGAGGCCGACCGGATGCTCGACATGGGCTTCCTGCCGGCCATCCGGCGCATACTCGCCGAGCTGCCCGCGAAGCGTCAGACGCTCCTGTTCTCGGCGACGATGTCGTCGGAGATCGAGTCGCTCGCGCGCTCGACGATGAAGGAGCCGAAGATGGTCGAGGTGAACGTGCGCGGCCGCGCCGCCGTGAACGTCGAGCAGACGGCCTACCCCGTCGCGCAGGAGTCGAAGACGGCGCTGCTCCTAGACCTGCTGGAGCAGGAGCGCGACAACTTCGAGCGCGTGCTCGTCTTCACGCGCACGCGGCGCGGGGCCGAGCGCCTCTCGCACATCCTGCTCGCGCGCGACCACAAGGTGAACCGCATCCACGCCGACCGCACGCAGCCCCAGCGCGAGGCCGCCCTGCGCGGCTTCAAGGACGGGCAGACGCGCGTGCTCGTGGCGACGGACATCGCCGCGCGCGGCATCGACGTTGAGTCGATCTCGCACGTCATCAACTACGACGTGCCCGCCGCGCCCGAGGACTACGTCCACCGCATCGGCCGCACGGGCCGCGCCGGTAAGACCGGGCGGGCCATCACGCTCGTCACGCCCGTCGATGAGCTCTCGATGCGCGCCATCGAGCGCCTGACGGGTCAGCAGGTCGAGCGCGTGGTGCTGCCGTCCTTCGGCGGCGCGCCGGCCGTCACGCAACGCGCGGCGGTCGCGAAGCCCTTCCGCGCGATGCGCGGGGCGGGCAGCAGCTCGCGCCGCAGTTTCCGCCCGCGCCGCGCGGGGCGGTAAGATAGACTTAAACGAACGGCCGCGCGGCTCTCTCGAAGCGCGCGCGGCCGGCAACCCCCAACTCAGACACTTTAAGGAGAGTACCGATTGGCTAAAGAAGACCTCGTTCCGGCATCAGGCGTGGTGGTTGATAAGCAGCCCAACGCCTTCTTCATGGTTCAGATCGATAACAGCGAACACGTCGTGCTCGCGCAGATTTCGGGGAAGATGCGTAAGAACCGCATCCGCATCCTCGTCGGCGACCGCGTCAGCGTCGAGCTCTCGCCCTACGACCTCACGCGCGGCCGCATCACCTACAGGTACAAGTAAGCCCCGCGCGCCTCTGAAAATGTGTGTGGCGGCGCTCGACACGCGCCGCCACCGCTCGCGGCCCTCACGCGGTAGCCCGCATCTTCTTCGCTCCGACTCCACGTCAACTGACACGACCGTTTCGGCGCCGCGCATTCATGCGGGCGCCGGATGACGGACACTTCTGCCACGGAAACGTCGCGGGCGGTGTTCTATGCGTGGGGCGCGGTTGACTGAGCCGTCTCTTCGCCCTCAAGAAATCCATCACGGCTGAGGTCAGTACGCATGTTGAGATTTTCCCTTCCGTCGCTCCGGGTGTTGCTCTGCCTGCTTCTCCTCGTCGCGTCGTCTTTCGCGCAGGGCGTCAACCCGGCGGGCGGCGTGGTCAGTCAGGCGGAGGCCGAGCGCTGGCGCGAGGACCTGCGCCACATGGCGCGCGAGATGGAGGCGCGCCACAAGAGCCTCTTCCACACGACGACGCGCGAGCAGTTCGAGGGCGCCGTCCGGCGACTGCACGAGCGGATTCCGACGCTCGCGCGCCACCAGATCATCGTCGAGCTGATGCGGGTCGCGGCGTCAATCGGCGACGGCCACACCAACGTCGCGCCGACGCGCGACCCGAAGATCGGCTTCCGCGCGCTGCCCGTCAGACTCTACCTCTTCAAGGACGGACTCTTCGTCCGCGCCGCCGAACGCTCCCACGCCGAACTGCTCGGCGCGCGCGTCATCAAGGTCGGCGACCTCTCCGTCGAAGAAGCGTTCGCGCGCGCACGCGAGATCGTCGGGCGCGACAACGAGATGGGCGTCAGATTCTTCGCGCCGCTCCTGCTCGCCATGCCCGAGGTGCTCCACGCCCTCGGCCTCTCGGAGAGCCCCGACGCCGCGCGCTTCACCTTCGAGCAGGGCGGCCGTCAGCGGACGTTGACGCTCAGGCCCTACGGCCCGGCTGACCTGCTCCCGCCCGACACCGATTTGAGCTGGCTGCCGAAGGAGGGCTGGGTTGACATGCGCGACGGGGCGCCGCCGGTGCTGTGGCTCAAAGACCCGAAGAACAAGTTCTGGTTCGAGCGACTGCCGGACTCGAAGGTCGTCTACGCGCAGCTCAACGAGGTCAACGACAAGCCCGAAGAGTCTCTGGCCGACTTCGCGAAGCGCCTGTTCGCCTTCGTCGAGGCGAACGGGGCCGAGCGGCTGGTGCTCGACCTGCGGCTCAACCGCGGCGGCAACGGCTCGCTCCTGCGGCCGCTCGTGCTCGGCCTCATCAAGTCGAAGGTCAACCAACGCGGCCGCCTGTCCGTGCTCATGGGGCGAAGCACCTGGTCGGCCGCGCAGTTCCTTTTGAACCGGATGGAGAATTACACGGACGCGACCTTCGTCGGAGAGCCTTCGGGCTCGAAGGGCAACCACTATGGCGACTCGCGCCGCATCACGCTCCCGAACAGCGGCGTCACGGTGCGCGTCTCCATCTACTACTGGCAGGAGTGGGACCCCTGGGACGCGCGGCCTTGGACGGCGCCGCACGTCACGGCGGAGCTTACGTCGGAAGACTACCGCACGGGGCAAGACACGGCGCTGAAGGCCGCGCTCGGTTACGTCCCGCGCAAGCCGCTCTCGCAGGTCTCTGGACGAGGCACTGACGGAGGGCGGGGCGGAGCTGGCGCTGAAGAGGTTCCGCGAGTTCAAGGCCGACCCCGCCAACCAATACGCCGAGACCGAGGAGCCGCTGCTCGTCGCCGGCCAGCGGATGCTGAACGAGAAGAAGAACGAGCAGGCACTCGCCCTCTTCAAACTCGCCGCCGAAGAGAGCCCGCACTCGCCCCAGCGCGCACTTCGCCGTGGGGCTCGCGCAATCACTCGCCGGCAACAGGGAGCAGGCGTTGAAGAGTTTGGAGAAGGCCGTGGGGATGAACCCGAAGCACTACGAAGCGGTCGAGCTGCTGAGGCGTTTGAAGCGTCCTTAGAGTCAGATGTCGGGTATCTGCCAGTCGATCTCGGGCCTGCCGGCGTCGCGCAGGGCGCGGTTGGCGGCCGAGAAGGGGCGCGTGCCGAAGAAGCCGTGGCGGGCCGAGAGTGGCGACGGATGCGCCGCGCGGAGGATGACGTGGCGGCCCTCGTCGATCATGTTGGCCTTGCTCTGCGCGTCGCGCCCCCAGAGCAGGAAGACCAACGGGTCCTTCTTCGCGTTGACCTTCTCGATGACGGCGTCGGTGAACGTCTCCCAACCCTTGCCCCTGTGCGAGCCGATGGCGCCCGCGCGCACGGTCAGCACGGTGTTGAGCATCAGGACGCCCTGCCGCGCCCAGCTCGCCAGGTACCCGTTGTTCGGGACGCGGAAGCCTGCGATGTCGCTCTTGAGTTCCTTGTAGATGTTCCTGAGCGACCCCGGCAGCGCCACCCCCGGCTTCACCGAGAAGCACAACCCGTGCGCCTGCCCCGGCCCCGGGTACGGGTCCTGCCCCAGCAGCACCACGCTCACCTTCCTGAACGGCGTCAACTCCAGCGCCTGAAACGTCTCCCCCTCCGCCGGGTAGACCTCGAACTCCGCGCGCTCCCTCGCGACGAACTCCTCCAGCCGGCGGAAGTAAGGCTTCCCCGCCTCGCCCCCCACCTGCCTGCGCCACCCGGCCGGTATCGACGCCATCATGACCCTCCCCGCCCCTTCTCCGGAAACATAAGCTTGCCTCCGCGGCAAAGGTATGCTTCCAGTTACATAGCTGAAACTTGAACCATGAGTTGGCCGCGGCTGGAAGCATACCTTTGCCGCAGCCACTAGATAAGTTCCCATTCTACAACAGACCTGGTCTTAGCCTTTTCTACGACTAGAAGCATCCCATGCATTACCTTAAAGCCCAACAGAGGGAAAGGGCCACTCAACTCCGAGAGATGATCCGGGCCGCAATAAAAAGCATTCCGGCTTTTGGGAAGTACGTCTCTGAAGCCAGGGTGAAGGAGTATCTACGGCGGCATGAGTTCAGCCCCGGCCGAGATGGTCTCTGCAAGGAGGCTCTTCACGAGATGAAGTCCGAGATGGGCATCTGATACATAAGTTCCCCCTTAACTCTCACCCGCATCGCCCCACCCGCTTGAACCATAAGTTGGCCGCGCGTTATTGGAAGCATCAGGTGGCCGCGGCGGCCAACTTATGGTTCAAGTCACAGTAGCGCACAACACTTGGAGGTTCGCGCATAAAGCGAGAAATTCCTGTGGATTTTGCGCATGTAATGAAATTTTCCCAAGTGTCAGGCATGTCCTCGTAAGTGACGCTCGTTGTTCCTGACCTCGTACGTGCGAATAGATACTCGCTCGGAGCGGGTGACATCCGTAGGCGTGGGGCGGGGGCGGGAACGTCGGGGCGAGGGTTTTAATCTTCTTCATCGCGCACGCCGCGCGCCAGCACGTCGCCGCGGACGGAGGCGCGGCAATGGCCAAGCGCGGGGATGTACGCGCTCGGCCATTGCCTTGAACCGTAAGCCAGAGCAAGGGGGGCGACGGGAAACATGAGCGCAGCAGCCTTCGCATCGCGCCCGTCCGGTTCGTCACACTCGTAGGTCAGTGTAAATGACAGTCGGACTGCGAAGGTCGTGCCGTCGGGGGTCGTCATCTCTTTAACGCCCCAGGTCAGGTCGGCGCGCCGGCCGCGGCCCGCGGCGGCCTCGGTAACTCTCCCGACCGCCGCCGCGCCCGCGGCGATGAGGACGACGCCGTCTACTGTCAAGGGGAGGGCGACGCGGAACGAGACCTCGTCCCCCTCGTCCAACTCGCACGGGCTGATGGCGCGTGCCGCCTCCAGCTCGACGACAGTTCCTTCGGGGATGTTGATGTGCGTCTCCTCGGGCCGCGGCCGCGGCCCTTGGTTCGTAGCGTTCGCGTGGGCACGTTCTCTCGACATGACTCTACATACCCCTTCCGGACTCGGCGGCGGCGGGTGCCGACGGCCCGCCGCCGCGAGCACGTACTTCAGGAGACGGCCAGCGCCTCCTCAAGGTCGGCGTCGGCCGCGGGCGGGGTCACGAGGAAGTTGATGCCCTTGTGACTCCTCACCTGACTCTCAACGCAGGGTTGCTGCAACACGGGGGCGACCCAATAGTCGCCCGCCTTCAGGCAGAGGTCGCCGTCGAGCCGCTTGGGGCCGCCGAAGTTGCCGAGCAGATCCGTGCCGCACTCGACCTGCCGACAGAACGTGCCGTCGAGCTGCGCGGGGTCGTCCAGCCTGACGTAGACCCGCTTCGCGCGGCGGTCTACTTTCAGGATGTCGAAGCTCATGCGCGCGAGTTCGACGTCGAGTATCTCGCGGCGTAGCGCCTCGACGCGCGGCACGACCTCCTCCACGGCCACGTACTCCGTCGTGCCCAGGAGCGGCGACCTGATCTCGACCTTCTCTTCGGCGTCGAAGCTCCTGCCGAGGATCGCGTAGACGGGCAGGCCCATCATCATCCCCTCCTTCAACTTCTGCTTGAAGGACATCCCGCCGCGGTCGTCGATCATCGGGTCGAGGCTGGCCGCGCCGAGCCGCGCGTACAGCTCCTCCGCCGCGGGCTGCCCGCCCCCGAGCACCAGCACCTTGTAAGGCGCGAGCGCCCAGGACCAGAGCAGGTCTCGGCCCGGCTCCAGGTAGCGCTCCAGGTAGGCCGCCACCGTCCGCTCGATGCCGAGGCCGAAGGAGCACATGAAGACCTCCCGGCTCACCCCGTCGCGGTCGGTGTAGCAGGCCCCGGCGGGCTTCGTGTACTGGTCGCCGAGCATGAAGATGTGCGCGACCTCGATGCTCTTGCTCTCGTGCCCCGTCGAGGCGTCGAGGTAGGTGTCCTCGCCCGAGTCCGCGAGGACGTGGAACTCGTGCGACTTGACGCCGCCGATGCTCCCCATGTCGGACTGCTCCTTGAGGACGAACGGCACGCGCAGGTCTACGAACGTGCGCTCGTAGGCCCCGCGGATGAGCGAGTAGCTGACCTCGGCCGCCTCGGGCCCCGTGTCGAACGCGTAGAGGTCGTGCATCGTGAACTCCCGCGTCCGCATGAGGCCGCCGCGGGGGCGCGTCTCGTCGCGGAACTTCGTCTGAATCTGCGAGATGCGCACCGGCATGTCACGGTAGGAGCGGATGAACTGTTTGGCGGTCAGCGCGGCCAGCACCTCGTGCGTCGGCGCGAGGCAGACCTCCTTGCCGTGCTGGTCGCGGAAGTTGAACATGATGTTGCCGAACGTCTCGAACCGCCCGCTCTCCTTCCAGATCGAGAGCGGCTGGATGGCCGGGAACTGGTGCTCGCTGCATCCGGCAGCCAGCAGGTGGCGGTTGAGCGTCTGCTTGACGTTGCGGAAGAGTTCGAACGACGCGGGCAGGTGCGTGTACATCCCCGCACCGACTTTCGCGACCATCCCCATCTGCTCGAAGTAGTCGCCGCTCTTGCTGCTGCTGCCCGCCCCGGACGCGACGTGCCTGCGCATGGGCATGAAGAAATTAGATCGTCTCATCTTTCACCTCTCCTTCTTTCCTATAACCCTTAGCCGAGGGCGCGGGGGCCCGGAGGCCCCCAACGCCCGCCACGCGACTAGCCGGCCTTGCGCAGACTGCCGAGGAAATAATCCTTCTCGGCCTCCGCCCTCTCGACCAGCCGCGGGTCGCCAGAGCACGACGCGATTTCGAGCATCACGTCGTAGGTGGCCGCGCAGTCCATCACCCGGTCGAAGTGCAGCTTCGCCACGACCTCGAAAACACTGTCGTAGTTCAGGCTCGTGAGAAAGCTGCCGAGCGAGGCGACGAGTGACTTGCGCTCCTGCTCCGAGAACGGCCGCCGTTTGACGAGGCAGGGTGTCAGCCCCGGACGGTAGTCGGCCGGGTTTTTGAAGAGGTCTTTGATGGCGACTTCCGGGTCGAAGTCCAAGACCAGATGCAGACGCCTCTCGTCAGCGAAAGAGCCGCCGCTGTGCGCGTACCTTCCGTCGAGGAACCAGATCTCTCCCTCCCTCATCCGGTACACGGTGCGGCCCTCGGAGTTCATCGCCCTGTCGTTGGTGCGCAGGACGACGTGAATCCGCGTGAAGCCCTTCTTGAACTCAAGGTAGTCGCGGTGCGGGATGATGAACCCCTTCCGCGCCGAGAAGATGCGCGCGCTCTTCAGATGCTCGACCTTGAAGAGGCCACGAATCGCCTCGTTGAGGTAGGGGACGCGGAAGCCATACTCGGTGGGCACGGCGTGCCCCTCGTACTCCGCAGAGAGGCTGTCGTCCTTGTCGCCGGACTGGTTGAGGAGCATGCACGTATTCCACTCGCCTTTCGCGTACTCGGAATACGCCCCACTCATCTCGAAGCCCTCGACGGCCTCAAGGTCCTTGCTCAGGCGGTCAGCGTCGAACGCCACCCGCCCGATGGGATGGCTATGCATTTTCTTCCCCCGGGGGGGAGGCTCTGGTTGAGCGGTCATTTGCTTACTCTCCTTATGGAGAGGGCTCAGTCCGCTGCGACTGCATGTTGATTGACGTGACGAAAGGGGTGGGGCAGAATAACTTGGGTTGTACAGACCACGATAGAGCCCTCTGTCGGTTTTGTGCAGTCCGGAAGCCAGAGCTGTAACCTCTGGCTTCCACCCACCCCTTTGGAGCCCTTCTCAGGGCAACCCGCGAAGGAGCAATGCCCGTGCCACCGGGGCAGGCCGCACCCCCGCCCCGGTGGCGCCGCGATAATGCGGCGTAGCCCCCCAACACGCTCGCCGCGCGGCGCCGGGCGTTACATAATCATCAGTGACATGGTTACGTGAGGATTACGCCGCGACCCGAGGGTGGCGCGGCGCGCGGGTGGGTTGACTTTGCGGACGCCGGCCGCGGTTATCGGCCCGATGCGCCTCCCTTGTAGATGCCCGCGGGCTTGGCGCGCGCGCTCAGCACCAGTTCGAGTTCATCCGGGGCCGACCCGTTAAAGCGCCCGGGGCTCTCCTGCCGCGCCCGCTCATAGCTGCTGGTGAGTTGCTGAAATAACTGCTGCATGACCACCGTCGGGTCGGTCTTCCCCAAAGACTGTTCCAGAGTCTCCAGGGGCACGACGCAACTGGCCTCACCGAAGTCGGTGCGCACGAAGCTGGTTCGCGCGTAGTGGTCACAGACTTCATTCACCATCCACACCGTCCAGTTGTCGGTGCTCTCGAAGCCGAGCATCTTAACGGGGGTGTTCCTCAAGTAACTGTCGGGGTCCTCCTGTGCGCCCTGCTTTTTGGGGTCGCCCGGTAGGAACAACGGGGCCGCGATGATGGCGCGCGTCTTGTTGGCGAACAAGTAATAGCCTGGCATCTCGTCCCAGGCCTTTTCCACGACGGGCGTCAGGTTCTGGTTGTACTGCATCTTCTTGTCGGCCAGCAGCCGCTCCGAAATGCTGTTCGACCTGTTGATGAGTGACTGTTTGATTATTCCCTCCGGGCGCGCGGTACGCTTGTCAAGAAAACTCTGATGCCAACTTTTCAGGTCTTCATTGCGCAGACAAATTATCTGAACGTTGTCCCTTTCGACCAGCATCTTATGCAGCCTTACCCAATCCTTCTCAGGCCGCGTCAGAAAGCCGAGCGCCGGCGTGTACGCCAGAAACTTGACCGTGTCTTCCTCGGGGGTCTGCTCGATTAGCTCCGTCACCCACCGCATCAGGTCTGCAAAGCGGGAGATGGTCTTCTTCCAGGGGTTGAGCTGGCGCTGCAACTCGTCGAGATTTTCTATCTCGAACTTCGCCCCGCCGGGGAGTTCCGCCTTCTGCACGCGGGGCAGCAGGCGCGCGAGTTGCGGCCTTAACAAGATTAAGGTCGCGAGGAACGGGATGAGCCACACGTTATCCTTAAAGATCTTCAGCGTCTCGTGAACCCAATCCCTCCCCCTGGTATCCACCACCGCGACCAGCAGCCCGAAGAGCAGGATACACGCCACGACGAGCGGCGCCTTGAACATACGAACGCCGTACCGCAACACGTCGCGTATCACGAGGCCGAGCAGGTACGCGAACAGGAAGGTTATGACTACGAGCCAGCGGCTGTGGCTCGACAGAAACCCCTGTACCCCTCTCGGGAAGAGCGTGACGAACGTCTCCGCCCACAGGTATCCGACGCTCAGCGGGACGAACAGAACGAGGTACACGGCGAGAGAGTACGTGCCCCTCTTCAGGCACACGCTGCGCCGCTTCTCGGAGATAGCCTTCGCGAGCCCCGTCCTCAGCCGTTTCCAGCGTGAGCGTCGCAGAGACAGGTCGATCAGGAAACCGCTGAAGAGATAGACAGCCCCTATCGCCAGCCAAGCGGTGGCGCGCCCGTAGAGGGAGGCGACGCTGCTCGCCAGCCAGGGGCCCGCCACGATGAGCGGGAGCGGGGCGAGGTATAGCACCGAGCAGGCGAGCCGGCGCCTGCGGACGCGCCTCACTGAAGCCAGCTTAGACTTTTTCGCGCTCTGCTTCGGGTCGCGCGGCAGGGCGGCCTCCGGCGGGGCGTCGGCGGGCGGCCGCGCCGTCTCGTAGAGCGGGTTCATAGGTACGGGAGGTTCCGAACTACTTGGCATGGTAGAGGCTCCCCGCGAGCGGGCGTCGGGTAAAGTTTTCTGAAAGTGCGGCGGGGGGCGCGTGGGGAGCCCGGCGCCGCCTGCGTTACGAGCGCGTCATCGCGTGCCCGATTCTTTGGTGGCTCGGTGCACCCACACCTTCCAGGCGTCGTTTGTCATCCTGAAGAACTTCTGCGCCTCTTCGTCGTTGGGGTGGTGGCCGAGTTCCCTCCTAACCAGTTCCGTAATCTCCAAAGTCTTCGGCTTGCCGACCTCCCTCGACCACTCGCGCAAAGTTTTCACCGCGTCCGCCCTGTCCTGCCTGATGAGGTTCCAGATTTCCGGCGAAGTCATGTTGATGAACTTGCCGCCGGAGGGCTCGCGCTCGTTGAGCTTCGTTATCGCCTCGTTGTCCGCGTCTATAATGTCACTGCCGCCGGCCTCGACAATGGCCCGACGGACAACGTTCTCAAGCTCCCTGACGTTGCCGGGCCAGGAGTGATGTTTGAGGGCCTCGACCGCGTCGTCCGAGATGGAGTTCACACTGCCCCCGATGGCCTTCGCGTGCTTGGCGATGAAGTGCTCGCACAGCAGGCGCATGTCCCCGCGCCGCTCCCGCAGCGGCGGGATGGCGATGTTGATGACGGCGATGCGGTAGTACAAGTCCTCTCTGAACAGCTTGCCCTTGACATCATGCTCAAGGTCGCGGTTCGTCGCGGCAAGGAGTCGCGCGTTGAAGGGGATCAACCTGTTCCCCCCGACCTTGCGGGCTTCGCCCTCCTGCAACGCCCGCAGCAGCTTTCCCTGTAAGACGCCGCTCAGGTTGCTTATCTCGTCGAGGAAGATCGTCCCCCCGGCGGCCTGCTCAAACAGGCCGGTGCGCTCGGAGATCGCGCCGGTGAACGCGCCCCTTGTGTGGCCGAACAGCTCCGCCTCCATCAGCTCCGAAGGTATCGCGCCGCAGTCAACCGGGATGAACCCGCCCGACCGCAAGCTGTTGCCATGCAGTTCGCGCGCGACGAGTTCTTTGCCGACTCCGGACTCGCCGCAAATCAGGATGGGGATGTTCATCGGCGCGACCTGCTGAATCTTTTTATAAATCTTCAGCATCGGCTCGCTCTTGCCGACGATTCGCCCGAACCGCCCCTCGCGGTACGTGTCCTCGGGCAGTTCGGCGGGCTCGGCGAGGGTCACGAGGGTGATGGCGTCCTCGACCACGCGCTTCAACTGCCCGTGACACTCGCCGGGTCCGGTGCTGATGATCTTGCTCTTGTCTATGAACCGAAACCTCTGGTCGACGGGATTAAATTTCTCCGGGTGCCAGCCCGACAGGTCCAGCAGCTTCTGCCACACGTCCCACTGATATTTCGTCATCATCCAGCAGCGGCCCTGCCAGCGCTCGTCCTTCTCGGCCGCGTCCAGGAGCATGACGCCAGCCAGTTTCAGCGCGGCATCGGAGAACGTGGAGTCGAGCGTGGTGTCTTTGCCGATCCAGGAGTCGCAGACGATGGCGTTCACCTTCCGGGAGGAGAGGTACTCCAAGATCTGGGAGCGGTGCCCTTCGTCGGCCGGACACAGCATCCCCATCTGCTCAATCTCCGGCCACGCGCTCACGTCCACGCGGGCGTTGGCGAGCGGCTTCTTCCCGTATTCGGCGACCCAACTCTCGATCGCCGCGGGCGTGTACTCTTCCGGGTCTGAAAGCAGGACGGGCACCAGCTCGAACTCGTTGCGTGAGCGGTCGAGCGACATCAGATTCCTTATGACGCTTATCAAATCGCTGATCTCGTCTTCCACGATCCCTAATCTGAGCATCCAGCATCCTCCTCGGCCATTCATTCCGCGAACGGGATAGACAAAGCCAGGTGCGTACCTTTCTTCTCCGGCTTCCTCCACCGCAACTGCCAGTCGAGTATTTCGGCGGCCCTCATGTTCAGCAGCAGGCCCAGCGCCCTCCGCTTCTCGCCGGGCTTACTCGCCAGCTCCTTCAGCGCGTTGTTAAACTCGCCCTCCTTCAACTCGGTGCCGTTGTTGATGACATTAATGTCGAGGCGGTTCCGGGCCTCGTTCAGCTCGAAGTTGATTTTCACCTCGGGCGCCGCCGGGTCAGAGTATTTGATCGCGTTGAGGACCAGTTCCACCAGCAGGAGGTTGACGAAGGTGGTCTTCACCTTCGTCACCAGCTCCACCGCGGCGTCGATGTTCTTGTCAACGTGGTCGGCGTCCCGCAGCAGGAGGGTGAACCAGGTGGCCCCGCCGACCCCTTCGAGGCCGAGGAGCGCCGCGGCGGTCTGCTCGTAGTCAACGGCCGCGCCCTTCGCGGCCGCGCCCGACAACAGCTCGATCCTCCGCTCGTCCTGCGGGTCCCTCGTCCGCCCGCGGTGGATGCTCTGGAGCGTGTCGGCGATCTCCTCCCTGATCTCGTCGAGGGTCACGCTCTCCCACACGACGGCGTCCCCCGGGACGCTCCCGCGCAGGGTGGTCGGCACCTTCTCGGAGGTGTTGATGAAGAGGATAAGGTCCGAGAGGTTGCCGAGGTCGCTGACGTGCGCCTCCAGCTTGGCGCAGACGCCGAGGTAGTAGTCGCTCAACGGCGCCTTCCCCAGCTCCCTCACCATGAACTTGACGTTCGAGATGGGCGTCTTCAGGGCGTGCGAGAGGAACTGCGTGATCTGCGCGTGCTCTTCGAGCTTCCCCCTCTCCCACAACTGGTGCCGCTCGCTGGCGTCGTGGATGGCGGGCTGCACGCCGTAGAAGGAGACCCGGCTGACGCGGTTCTCCGAGTGCTCGGCCTTCAACCTGTAGGCCATCACGACGTCGATGTATTCCACCGACGCCCCCTCAATGTCGGCCTTCCGGATGAGCTTGAGACCTTGCGGCGGCGACACCTTCACGCCGAGGCGGAACATCTTGCCCCTCGGCCTGTAGACCAGCGGGACAACGCCCTCGGACCGGCTGACCTTTCGCAACTGCTCCAGCAGGGGCTCGAAGGCGCGCGGGTCGCCCAGCTCATTAAACTTTTCGAGGACGGTGACGTGCTCTTTGAGAATGCTCAGCGCGGCCCTGACGTAGCCGAGGTCGTCGGGGTGGAGGACGCACGCCCAGAAGCTTTTGAGGCCCTCGTGCGGGAGGTCGTCGAGGTCTACGGAGAGCTTCTGCTCCCCGAGCAGCCTCGGGCTCCCGAACTCCTCCAACAGGTTATAGGTGAAGTCGTTCCAGTTGCGGATGATCAGGTCGCGGTCGGTGACGACCCACGCCGGGAGCATGGCGTCCGGCCAGAAGGGGTACGCGGCCTCCGGCTTGAAGGGGTACGCAGGTGAGGATTGCTCTTTCATCGAGGAACCTCGTCATTCCTCAGGCAGGTCGACTCCCCCTTGTTCCCCTACTTGTCTACAGTCTTCCTGTTGTCTGAGATTTAGCAGCCAGTCGGCGGCGACGTTGGGTGGAGGACGTTCACGTCCGTGAGCCCCGGCACTAGTTGGAGCATGCCGCGCCGGAGGGCGGACGCGCTCAGTGTCCGGCTGGGGCAGAAGTTGCAGGAGCCAATGAGTTTGATGGTAGCGACGCCGTCCTCGAATGAGATGAGTTCGGCGCCGCCTCCGTCGGCGACCATCGCGGGCAGCAAATCGGCAAGCGCGCACTGCACCTGCTCTTCCGAAATAATCGTGGACATTATCTTTCCCGGCCGCCCTTTTGACAAGTCTTAAATTTGCCCGACCGCCGCCGCGCAGCGGAACCCGAGGTTGGGCCAGGCCCTATCCGGCAACATCGCCCCGCGGTTCGCGCAGCGCAGCCGGAAGTCCTCGCGCACGTTCCAGGAGGCGCCCCGGCGCACGCGGTACTCACCCATGTCCGGCCCCTTCGGGTTGCTAGGCTCACTGACGACGTAATACGGGTCAACGTACCAGTCGGCGGACCATTCCCAGACGTTGCCGACCGTGTCGTAGAGGCCGTAGCCGTTCGGTGGGAAGCTCAGAACGGGGGTGGTCGGCGGCGGCTCGCCGTCGGCCTGCCGCCGGTTCCAGTTCGTGCGCCCCTCGCCCGGCGGCTCGTCGCCCCAGGGGAAGCGCCGGCTCTCAAGGCCGCCGCGCGCGGCCTTCTCCCACTCGGCCTCGGTCGGCAGGCGCTTGCCCACCCAGTTGGCGTAGGCGCCCGCGTCGTACCAGCTCACGTAGGTGACCGGGTGCTCCCCGCGGTCGGGGGTCGCGAAGGTGCGCCAGGAGACCTCGGGCGTCTGCGCGCCGCCCTCCTGGAGGGCCACGATGCGTTCGAGCCTCTCGACCGTGGTGCGGTAGCCGGTGGCCTCGACGAAGGCCGCGAACTGCGCGTTCGTGACCAGCGCCGCGTCAATGTAGTAGGCGTCGAGGTGGACTGCGTGAACCGGCTTCTCGAACTCGCTTCCGTCTTCGCTGCCCATCAGGAACGAACCCGCCGGGATGAGAACCATGCCGCCCGGGGATGTGACACTGACAGGCTGCGGCCTGTCCTCTAGAACTGCCGTCATGCTTGCTCTCCTATCTATTTAGATGGCGATGTGCGAGGCTTGGGTATCGAAAGATACGGCAGCCCTGATCCCTTTCAAACTGTCGAGGATCGACTTCTTCAGCGTGTTGAACTCGGGAGAGAACTTGATCTCTTCGCTCCGCGGCCGCGCGAACGGGACGTGGAACTCGTCGGTGAGCCGCTTGCGGTTGAGCAAGACCACGCGGTCGGACATGAAAGCGGCCTCCTCGATGTCGTGCGTGATGAAGATGATGGTCTTGTGCTCCTCGCCCCAGACCCCCAGCAGCCACTTCTGCATCCGCTCGCGCGTGTCACGGTCGAGCGCCCCGTAGGGCTCGTCCATCAGCAGCACGTCCGGGCGCGGCGCGAGTGCGCGGGCGATGCCCACGCGCTGCGACTGCCCGCCGGAGAGCTGCGCCGGGTACTTGTGGCGGTGCTCCTCCAGCCCGCTGAGCTTCAGGTGTTGTGCCACGACCGTCGCCGCGTCCGCGCCCTTCTCGTCGCCCAGCCCGAACGCGATGTTCTCCTCGACCGTCATCCATGGGAAGACGGAGTAGTCCTGGAAGACGACGCCCAGCCTGCCGCGCAAATTGATCTCCCCTCCCGACGGGATGAAGCCGGCCAGCGCGTTGATGAGCGTGGTCTTCCCCGAGCCCGACGAGCCGACGATGCTCAGGAACTCGCCTTCGCGCACGTCGAGGTCGATGCCGTCGAGCACCGGGCCCGCCCCGTACGAGACGGAGAGGTTCCTGACGCTGATGGGCGCGCCGCTCACTTCGCTCTGGAGAACTTCAGCCAAGGGTAGCGCCACTCGACCCCTTTCGAGAAGACGTAGTCGGCCAGCGCGCCGGACGCACCGAGGACGGCGAGCGCCGCCATCATCCGGTCGATGCGGTACGCCAGGTGCGACGTGGAAATCTGGTAGCCGATGCCCTCGGACGCCCCCGTCAGCTCCGACACGAAGACCATCACGAACGCGACCGAGATGCCGACCCGCAACCCCGCCACGATGAAGGGGAGCGAGGCCGGGAAGATCACCTTCCAGAAGACCTTTAGCCGCGAGCGCGTCAGCGTCGAGGCGCTCCAGAGGAGCCGCCGCGGCACCTGCTGCGCCCCGAGGTGCGTGTTGAGCCAGACGGGGAAGAAGACCGCGAAGCCTATCGAGAAGACCTTCGCCGTCTCGCCGATGCCGAACCAGACGATGACCAGCGGGATGATCGCCACCGGCGGCAGCGGGCGTAAGAGCTGCACCAGCGGCGTCAGCAGGTCGGCGGCCGCCTTGACGCGCCCGGTCAGCAGCCCCAGCAGGATGCCGACCGCGGCCCCGCCGCCGAGCCCCACCAGCAGGCGTGCGTAGCTCGCGCCCATGTCCCGCAGCAGCTCGCCCGAACTCAACATGTCGAAGAGGGCCACCAGCACCCGCGAGGGGGGCGGGAAGAGAGCGGCGCTCACCACCCCCAACCGCGAGACCAGCTCCCACACGACGAAGAGGGCGAAGATCGGCAGGCTGAGTCGGATACTTCTCATGGCGGTTCCGGCAGACGGAGAGCTACATTGACTGAAAGAAGGAGCGGGCGGGCGCTCAGGGCAACTGCACGGCGTCGGGCTTCACGCCCCTGAGCGGCTCGTCGTAGATCAGCTTGCGGAAGTCCGGGGTCTGCGAGTTGGCCGGGACGGCGCCCTTCGCCTTCGCCCACTCTGCCTCTTGGTTCTGGTAATCGAGCAGCCGGCGGTTGAGCGCCGGCGCGAAGGCAAAGTTGCCCCAGATGCCGTCCACGACCGCGCGGTCGAGCTTCGTGTATTTGATGACTATGTTCTTCGACTCGTCGGGGTTCTGCTGGATGAACTGCTGCGCCTTGACGAGGGCGCGCAGCAGTTTATCGACGACATCGCGCCTCTTCTCGACGGTCTCCTGGCTGGCCGTGATGACGTACAGCTCCGAGTAGATGTCAGGGTCGGCGAAGGTGACGCCGGAGGCGCCCATCTGCCGCTCGGCGATGAAGGCGAACGGGTCGAAGATGGAGACGGCGTCCACGCTGCCGTTCGACAGCGAGGCCGGCATGTCCTGCGGGGCCTGGCTGATGATCTCAACGTCCTTCTCTTCGATCCCGTGCTTCTTGAGGAAGTTGTAGGTGAAGAACTCGGGCCCGCCGCCGAAGGAGGTCGCCAACTTCCGCCTCTTCTTCTTGAAGAAGGAGGCGGCGTCGGGCGTGTCGGGCTCACGCCTCGCGACCACGCGCACCTCGTTCGTCGTCTTCTCGACCACCTGGGAGAGGACGAGGAACTTGCTGCCTTGCAGGGTGGCGAGCGTCACGGGGACTTCGCCGGCGACGGCGAAGTCCAGCGAGCCGCCGAGGAACGCCTGAAGGGCGAACTTGCCCGCGGTGAACTCCTTCAACTCGACGTCAATCCCCTCCTCGCCAAAGAAGTTCTTCTCTTTAGCCACCATGACAAGAGCCATGGCAGGCGAGGTCTGTATTCCGACTGTGATGTGAGTCTTTGCCGTCTGGCAGCCGGGAAGCACTGCCGCGAAGACCAGAAGAGCCACCAGCGCTATACAGAGTCCAATTCTCGTTTTGTTTGCAGTCATGTTCATCTTTCCCGGCGCCGTACTCAGTGGAGATTTAACTCCTGACAGCTATGAGGTCCGCACTTGACAGACCAATAGCCAGACACCGACGCCACAGGTGGGAGGCAATCTCTATTCCGAAAGATGCCGCACACACAACTCAGGCATCACAGGCGGCAACGGATTTACTTTGAAAGAGATACGCCCGAGGCACCGAGCAGGTGATGAAATGTATAACTGATGGAGGGGTAATCGAAGTTATATTAACGTGACTGGCCGGTTACACATGTGTAACCCGAGATGCTCCGAGACCGTAAGGCTTGCGGATGACTATCAGGAATTCTCTAGTGCCAGGGGTGCTGGGAGCGGACGTTTCCCTACTCGCCGCGTTCGGGCCTCGGCAAGTAAATAGACTCCAAAACCTGCCTCCCACTGGTCAGAGATAAGTATTGAAGGGGTTTAAGTACTAGCCTGAGGCGTGCCGCACTAAATCCATAATGTGAAGGCATAAAGCTCCATAGACGGAGCAACGTTGGATTGCTGCCGAGGTCGAAGATCAACTCTCCGTTATTGAACACATTGGATTAGACATAGAAGCCGAATTAAAGACCGCACAGGGATTGCGCCGATCAATTCTCCGTGATGCCTTCTCAGGCAAACTTGTTCCACAAGACTGGAATAATGAACCTGCTTCGGAACTGCCGAAGCGTATTTCAGCCGAGCGCGGGGGACGCCAACAGCAAGCTATTTCCGTGAAGCGTCCTCCCGTGAAAAAGAAGCAGTCGCGCAAGCGCGCCGCCGCACTTTAAAACGAAAGTCCCTGTCTATGGATGCAACACGAATTGGCAATCGAGCCTGGGGCTATGCTCACGTCCTACGCGACGACGGCCTAAGCTACACGGAATACGTGGAGCAACTCACGCTGCTCCTCTTCCTCAAGACGGCTGACCAGCTTACGGAGCCGCCCTACAATCGCGAACCTATCGTTCCGCCCGAACTCGGCTGGAAGACGCTGCTGCCGCTGGATGGTGCCGAACCGGAGAATACATACCGGCACATTCTCGAAGAATTAGGCAAGAAAGGCGGGATGCTTGGCGTCATCTTCCGTCGAGCCCGCTGTGAGATAACAAACCCGGCTACGCTAAAGCAGCTAATCGTTAATTTGATTGACAAAGTAGATTGGTGCATCCTCCCGGCAGATGTAAAAGGGAGGATTTACGAGGAACTGCTCCAACGCTCCGCAGCGGAATCCACCAAAGGCGCAGGGCAATATTTCACGACTCGCCCGATTATCGAAACGATTGTCGAGGTAATGCAGCCAAACCCGGACGACTGCATCTGCGATCCAGCAGCGGCTACAGGTGGTGTCCTCTTCATTGCTTATAACTGCGTACTCAAAAAGTTCGAGAAGGAACTTGACCGGGACGAGAAACGCGCTCTGCGTGAGGAACTGGTAGAAGGCATCGAGTTAACACCCAAGGTTGGAACCATACCTTTGCCGGACTCTATCGGAAGCATACCTTTGCCGCCGCGGCAAAGGTATGCTTCCATTTACAGAACCGACAACCCTACAGGCGAGAATAGGTGAGGCCGGTTTGGCCCTGGTATTTGCCGCCGCGGTCTTCGTAGGAGACATCGCAGTCTTCGTCGGATTCGAGGAAGATGACCTGGCCGATGCCTTCGCCGACGTAGACGCGGAGGGGGAGGTCGGCGAGGTTGCCGAGCTCGATGACGAGGCGGCCGGTCCAGCCGGCTTCGAGCGGCGTGGTGTTGAGCATGAGGCCGGCGCGGGCGTAGGTCGATTTGCACATGCAGATGCCGGTGACGTTGCGGGGCATGCGGAAGGTCTCGACCGTGACGCCGAGGGCGTAGGAGTGGGGCGGCATGAGGTAGTAGCGCGAGCCGTCGTCGGCCTCGTGCAGAGGCGCCTCGACGAGGGAGCTCTCGTCGAAGTTCTTCGGGTCGATCTCGCGGGAGTGGATGGGCGAGAAGACGCGGAAGCCGTCGTCGGCGAGCCGCATGTCGTAGCCGTAGGAGGAGGCGCCCGCCGAGATGATGCGCCGCCCCGCGGAGTCGCGCACGAGCGTGGCGTCGAAGGGCTGGATGAGCTGGTGCTCCTCGGCCATGCGCCGAATCCAACGGTCTGATTTGACTGACATTGTTTCCGTGTCCGGTAAGAGCTTTAAGAGCGGCGGCCGCCCGGCTCGCGCGGCCGAAGCGCAGCATAGCGGGCGGCGGACGGGAAAGTCCAGTAGCCAGTAGTCAGTAGTCAGTAGTAAAGCATCGTCAATCGTAATGGTCTGGCTGTCAACGTCAACATCCAGCCAGCGGAGCCTACTGTCTACTGTCTACTTGTTTTATGCGCAGGGTGCCGTCGCCGACGGTGAAGGAGAGGGTGGCGCCGCCGTTGCCGGCGCGTCCTTGCAGGGAGCGCTCGGTGGGGGTGGTGCGTTCGCGCGGGGCGAGCCCCGGGTAGGTGTTGTCGATGCGGCCGGCGCGTAAGACCTCCGCGTCCACGTCGCCGTTGAAGCCGGCGGGCAGCTCGACCGTGAGGTCGCCGGAGGCCACGCGCAGGCTCAGGCCGCGGCCGCGCCAGCTCCGCGCGGACGGGCGCACCGTGACGGGGCCGTTGGCCACCGTCGCCTCCACGTCGCCGCCCGCGAGCGCGAAGAGCGAGTCGGGGCCGCCGCCCGCGCGGATGCGCAACGCGCCTTCGACGCCCTGCACGACCAGCGTGCCACGCCCGGCGTTGATCTCCACGTCGCACACGGCCGGCACCTTCACGCGGTAGTCGATGCGCCACGGCATGGCCGGCAGGTTCTTCGGCAGCCCCTTCGCGGCGCGCTTCGCGTACTTGCGGTCGTGCAGGCCGACGGTCGTCACGCGCACATGGTTGACGTCCTCGTCCACGGCGAAGGTGTTGAGCGCGGCGAGGCGCGTGAGGTTCTCCTCCGTGTCGGCGCTCTGCTCGACCTCGGCCGTGACCTCGACCTCGTTCCTCGACCACGCCTCGACGGTCACGGAGCCCTCCGGCGCGCCGTCGATGGTCACAGACCCGCCGTAGCCCATACGTTTCAACTCGCGCCGCGTCGTCGTCCGCTTCAGCAGCGGCGCCGGCTGAAGCTGCGCGGGCTGCTCCGACTTCTTCTCCTCCTTCGGCTGCCTCCCGCTCTGCGCGGAGGCGGAGTGTTGCGTGATGACGGCCAGCGTGAGGAGAGTGAGAAGAAGGGGCGCGTGGATTTTCGACAGCGTGATTCTCATCATTCGCAGGCTACAACATCGGGGGCAAAGTAAAAAGCGAAAAGATGAGGATGAGAAGCAGCGTGTTTCTCATCCTCATCTTTTCGCTTTTCGCTTTTTAACTTTTGTCTGCTAGCGCGGCATGAAGACGATGGAGCCGCGGCCGTTGGTGGTGCTCAGGGAGGCGCCGCCGTCGCCGACCTTGCCGACGACCTTGCGCTTCTCGTTGAAGAACTCGAACTCGCCCATCTGCGCGAAGCCGTTGAGGTCGATGTTGCGCGTGCGCGGGGCGACGGCCATCAGGCGGAAGCCCGACTCGGCCGTGATGCGGAGCTGGATGTCGCCCTGCGTCGAGTTCAAAACGTACGTGCCGCCGCGCAGAAGCTCCGCGTCGAAGAGGATGTTGCCGACCGTGTTCTCGGCCATGACGGTGCGCGCGCGGATGCCGGTCAGCTCGATGTCGCCCTCGCTGGTGACGTGCGCGCGCACCATCTCGCCGCGGACGTTGCGGATGACGATGCCGCCGCTCATCGTGCTGATGTCCACGGTCGAGTTGTAGGGAACGCGGATGGTGAAGTTGATGTCGCCCACGTCCTCGCGGTTGTCGCGGCGCACGTCGATGCGGACGCCGTCGGCCGTGGCCTCGGGCTCCATCTTCGCCGAGCGCGACTCCATCGTCGCCGTCACGCGGACGGTGTTCTTCTCCCAGGCGACGACCTCGATGCGGCCGGAGCGGTTGAGGAGGTGGAGGCGGATGTTGGGCTGCGCGGGGTAGTCGCGCGAGAACTTCTTCTGCGCGGCGGCCTGCGGCGCGAGCAGGCAGGCGAGGGCGAGCGCCGCGAGCAGCAGGCGCGCGGGGCGCATCGCCGCGGCGCGGCCGGGGTGGGGGTGGTTGACGGTCGCTTGCTTCATCTAATTCCGGACTTCAGTACTCTGGGCGGCTCGCGCTCGAAGCGCCCGCGCTCCAGCGGTGGGAGGAGGCGCGGGCGCGGTCGAAGGGGTCAACGCCTTCACCCGGCTCTCGGCCGGGGCGGCCTCTCGGCTTCTACTGCTCGCCGAACTCGCGCAGCAGCTCGATCTTGTCGCGCAGCGCGGCGTTCAAAGTCTCCTCGGCCAACTCGTCGTGCGGGTTCTGGCGCAGGTCGTTGAGCGAGTCGCTGACCGACTGGTCGAGCACGTAGACGCTGCGGTCGAAGGAGGCGCGCATGCGCGGGTTCCAACTCGCCCTCCGCGCCTCGACGCGCTGCTCCCAGTAGCGCAAGCTTGCCGCGTGCGAATCGAGGTAGGTGCGCGGGTAGAGGTCGTCCGAGACGACGCGGCGCACCGTGGCGGCGCGCTCGGGCCGCGTGCCCGTCGAGGCGTAGCGGACGCCGAGCGCAGTCACGCTCGCGGCGGCCACGACGAGCGCCGCGGCGCCGGTCGCCAACTGCGACAGCGAAAGCTCGAAGCGCCGGCCGAAGAGGCGCGACCAGAAGCCCTCGCCGGCCGCGGCGCGCGCGGCCACGGCGGGGCGGCTCTCGGCCTCGACCTCTTCGCGGACGCGCAGCCAGAGCGCGCGCTCGTCCGCGGGGGCGAAGACCTGCCCGCGCGCCTCGCGCGCGACGGCGATGATGGCGTGGAAGTCTTCGCGCGCGGCGTCGCACATCAGCACAGTCCGCGATGTGCGCCCCGACCGCGGCGTGCTCCGAATGGCCGAGCGTGCCGTCGAGGAACTCGCTGAGCAACTCCTGGCACTTCTCGCAGTTCATCTCTCTAAACCTCTCGCAGTACATCTGTCTAACGGGTCAGTCTCGGGGAAGACTTTAAACTTTCGCTTCGCGCGGGCGCGGGGCTGAGGGATTCGGGGGAGCCCGCGCGAAGACCTTTGGAAGCTTATTGAGGCTCGTTCTGTTGCCTGAGAAGCTGTCGCAGTTTCATCCGGGCCTTGTGGAGCTGCGACTTGCTCGTGCCCACCGAGCAGCCCAAAAGCCGCGCCACCTCCTCGTGCTCGTGCCCCTCCACGTCGTGCAGCACGAACACCGCGCGGTAGCCGGGGGGAAGTTGGCTCACCGCCTTGTCCAACGCAATTCTATCGACCACCGGCATCTGCGCCGGGTTCCCCGTCCCCAACACGACCTGCTGCGGCGACTCGCCGTCTTCGGTCACCTGCTCGACCTTCACGCCCCGGCGGCGGAAGTGCATCAATACCTGATTGACGGTCAGGCGGTGCAGCCACGTCGTAAAGGCCGACTCGCCGCGGAAGCTGCCGGCCTTCCGGTAGAGCTGGATGAAGACCTCCTGGGCTAAGTCCTCGGCCTCGGCCGTGTTGGCCGTCATCCGCAGGCACAAGCGAGTAGACGCGCCGCGAGTGGCGCGAGTACAACTCCTCGAACGCCGCCATATCACCTGAAGACGCCGCCTGCGTCAACTGGTAGTCTTCGGCGCTTTCGATCTCGAACTCGGGTCTCGTCACGTCTCCGAACGTCCGGCCCAGTAGAAGGTCGCTCGCCCTCAACTCACAACTCTCCACTTTGAAAGTCACGCTGACGCGCCCGCCTTTTGTCGAGTTCGTAAAGCTCGCCCGGCAGGGGTTGCGGCCAGTGGCCCCGAAAGGGGTTGTGGCCTGTCGCCGGGACTATTCGCGACTGTGATGCGGGGCGCGCCGCGCGTCGTTGCCCTACCCCGCCTGAAATCAACGTTTTCCGCCGCCCGCGCCCGCCCCGTTTTCGAGGTTTTTAGACCGGTCGGGCGTCCGGCCCCGAGATTCTAACACACGCGCCGGGACGCGAATCACGGCGCGCTAGACCGACTCGGCGCTGTAGCGCGCGAGCAGCCCCGTGCGGACGACGTGTTTGTGTACGCGCACGAAGAGCCAGCAGGCGAGCAGCACGTAGACGACCGCGAGCAGACTGCCCCACGCGAGCGCCGCCCACGAAGCCTCGCCGCCCGCGACGACCGCGCGCATCCCCTCGAAGACGTAGGACGGCGGGAGCGCGTACGCCGCGCCGCGCATCCAGACGGGCAGCGTCGAGAGCGGGTAGAAGACGCCCGCGAACGGCGAGACCAGCGCCGGCAGCGGCCACACGAACCACTCGGACGCCGGCCCGAACCTCAAAACCACGGCCGCGCCCACCACGCCCAGCGCGATCCCGAACAGGAAGAGCACGAGCAGAAACGGCACCAGCAGCAGCCCATACGCGGCGAACGAGAGCCCGAACACGGCCGACGCCAGCACGAGCATGACGAGGAGGCCGACGGCGCTCGTGGCGATGCTTGAAATGACGAGCCCGACGAGGTACTCCGATATCTTGAGCGGCGACGCGAAGAAGTTGAGAAAGTTGCGCGACCAGACGTCTTCGAGGAACGCGGTCGTCACCCCGTGCATCACGCGCGCGAAGAAGTCCCAGAGCAGCACCGCGCCCAGCAGCGCCGGGACGAAGTTGTAGCCGGGCGCCGCCACCGTGTTGAGGTAACGCGTGATGAAGCCCCAGAGGATGATGTCCACCGTGACCCACGCGAAGAGCGGCAGCAAGCGCGCCACGCTCCCGCGCAGCAGGTAGAGCTGCCGCAGGAAGATGGCCGCCGCGCGCCGACGCCCTCATACGACCCCGCCCCGCCCGAGCGTCAGGGGCTCGCGCGCCACCGCGATGAAAAGCTCTTCGAGCGACTCGCGCCCGTGCTCGGCGGGCAGAGTCTTCGGGTCGCCTTCGAGCAGCACGCGCCCCTTCGAGACGAAGAGCACGCGGTCGCAGACCTCCTCGACCTCGTACATGTTGTGCGAAGTCCAGAGCACGCCGCCCTCGCCCGCCCGCGGCGAACCGTCGCATGCGCGTGCGCGTCTCGCGCGCCGACGCCGGGTCGAGCGACGCGGTCGGCTCGTCGAGCAGCAGCAGGTGCGGCCGGTTGAGCATCGCCTTCGCGAGCGCCACGCGCGTCTGCTCGCCCGAAGAGAGCACGCCGCACTTCGCGTCGCGGAAAGTCAGCAGGTCGAACTCTGCGAGCAGCTCCTCGATCCGCTGCGACAGGCGCGCGACGCCGTAGAGCATGCCGAAGACGCGCAGGTTCTGCGCGACCGTGAGGTTGCCGGGCAGCGGCGCGTAGACGGCCGCGAAGTTCGTCCGCGCTAGCGCGCGCGAGCGCTCGCGCCTCACGTCCACGCCCTCGACGTGGATGGTGCCGGCGGTCGGCTCCAGCACGCCGAGGATCATGTTGATGGTCGTGGTCTTCCCCGCCCCGTTCGGCCCGAGCAGCCCCACGATCTCGCCGCGCGCCACCTCGAACGACACGCCGTCCACCGCCACGGTCGCGCCGTAAGCCTTGCGCAGCCCCGCCACCGACAGAACCTTCGTCGCCGCCCCGGACCCTTTAGGTTGTGACTCCTGCATTCGACCCGAGTGTACACGATGCCGCCGTTGCGTTCCGTTACTTCTTCGCGACGCTCCGGCCCAGCTCTTCGGCGCTCTTGCGTATCCGCTCGCTGAGGCCGAGGATGCCGGCGAGGTCGCGGCTGGCTTTCGTGGACTGCTCAAGGTCGATCACGCCGGGCTTCTGGAAGATGGGGTTCCAGGCGAAGCTGTTCACCAGCGCGTCGAGCCTGCCGACGGCCGCCCGCAGGGCCTCCGGCGTCTGTATCTCCGCGGCCTTCTCCTGCTGCCCGTCGCCCTCCACTTCGGGGAGCGAGAGGTACGACTTCAGGCGCGCGGCGCGCTTCCTGACCTCGGCCGACTCCTTCCTGACGCGCGCGTAGTCGAGCGGGGCCTTCGGGTCGGCCGCGCCCGCGAGCGAGTAGTTGACGAGCTGCAACTGCTTGAACTCCTCCGCCACTTCGTTGTAATCCGGCCGCGCGTCGGGCGCCTTCGCCGGCCTCTTGTTGATGCCCTTGTCCAGGCTGCGGAGTGCCCTCTGGCGCATCTCCATGTCAATCCGCCGCGCCTCGCGGTCGCGCGCCGCCTGCGAAGACTGCGAGGACTGCGCGCGGGCGGCCGCGGGCGACAGGGCGACGAAGGCGAGGGCGGCGGCGACGGTCGCTAACCTGAGACGGCGCGTGTGCTCTGGCATAAACCCTCCCGAGTGGGTTGACGAAAAGGCCGGGGGCGACTTGCGTGCGAGGTCGAAACCTTAAGGGGTGTGGAATGTTATGCCCGGCGGTCGCGGCGAGTCAACACGCGCTCCGTACGCTTCGGGCTCGATTGATACGAACGCTCGTACGGCCTCATCGTTTGAAACCTTTTCCCGCGCCGCGTCACTGACTATTCGTCGGAACGTTGAGGCGAAGAGGGAACTTTTAACCCGCCTCTTCGTCTTACAAATTCATAAGCGGCTCCTTACTAAGCGACTCCTTCATCCGGCGGGCGAGATAGACGCCCCGAATCATCCGCCGGCGGTGTTTTAAATCCAAGGGGCGATACCATTAGTGCTCGGGAACTTTTTGGCCTGACGGCCGCAAGCAAGAAGGGGCCGCCGCTACTTGCGATAGCGACAGCCCCACGCGACTAACACTTCGAGCGGCGCCCGAAGGCGCGCCCAAGATGTATCGTCTCGACGCCTTACATCTTAGCGCACCCCCGGCGCCGCCACAACGACGCCGTTAACGAAGTCCCGCGGGGGTGCGTCCTCCCGCACAAACCAAATCCA
Organism: uncultured Acidobacteriota bacterium; assembly: GCA_963726735.1. GTDB lineage: Bacteria > Acidobacteriota > Blastocatellia > Pyrinomonadales > Pyrinomonadaceae > QHXN01. Next base: position 1,064,378 of record CAVSDM010000007.1, on the reverse strand, counting down.
ACGTCACGCGCGCCGCCCTCCCCAGGGGCGCGGCCGGGGACGTGTGTCTTCGAGGGGAGGAGTCAGATGAAAACCAAGCTGTCGGCCGTTCTCTTCGTCTTCCTGCTGGCCGCGGGCGCCCGGGCGCAGTCCCCGGACTCCGTCAAAGAGTTCCACGAGCGCGGGACCGAGCGCTACGCGCGCGGCGACTTCGAGGGGGCCGTCTCCGACTTCACGGCCGCCATCGAGTTGAGTACGGGCCTCATGAAGAGCGGGGCGAAGCGCGGCAACTGGTCGGCCGCCGAAGCCGAGGCGTTCGGGCGGGCGCGCGTGCTCGACCCGCAGGCGGCCTCGGCCTACCTGAACCGCGGGGTGGCGCGGCTCGCGCAGGGCGACGCCGACGGCGCCATCCGGGACTTCGACCAGGCGCTCTTCATCAGCCCCGGCATGGTCTGGGCCTACTACGACCGCGGGACGGCGTGGTATCTGAAGGGCGAGGTGGGGCGTGCGCTTGAGGACTACGAGAAGACCTTGCGGCTCGACCCGCGCTTCGCCGTCGGCTACGTGGGGCGCGGCAACGCGCGGCTCGAAAAGGGCGACGCGGCCGGGGCGCTCGCCGACTTTGAGGAGGCGATGCGGCTCGCGCCGCGCGACGCGCGCATCTACTACAACCGCGGCGACGCGCGGCGGGCGACGGGCGACGACAAGGGGGCGCTCGCCGACTACGAGGAGGCGATGCGGCTCGACCCGCGTTACGGCGACGCATACTACGGGCGCGGGATGTTGAAGCTCGCGGCGGGCGACGCGGCGGGCGCGGCCGCCGACTTCACGAAGGCATTGAGCCTGAGCGAGGGGCTGGCGCTGGCCTACGCCAACCGCGGCGTGGCGCTCACGGTGCAGGGCAAGGACGCGGAGGCCGAGCGCGACTTCCGCCGCGCGCTCGAAATCGACCCCGACCTGCGCGCGGTCATCGACGAGAGGGTCGCGTCGATCAAGCGGCAGCGGCGCTGAGTTGAGTCGAGCCTTCCGACAAGGCTTTTCGGACGGCGGCGGCGAGAATCAGGGGACGCGGAGGCCCGGCCTGAAGCAGTTCAGCCGGGCCTCCGCGTCCCCTGATTTAATCTCCACGGCCCCTCACACACTCCACGCGTCGCGCCCGTTGACAAACTCCGCGGACGTGAAATACTAACGGCCGTAAGCGCCTGTCATCCTCCTTGAAGGGTAAGCCCGACATTGCCAGACCAATGCGTCGCCGGTATCGACATCGGCGGGACTAAAATCGCGCTCGCCGTCGCCGACCTCGACGGCCGCGTCATGGAGAAGACGCGCTTCCCCGCGCGCACCGCCGAGCGCGGGCCGCACGCCATCATGGAAGAGGCGCTCGCAGGCGTCGAGCAGCATGCTCGGGAAGACGGGCGCGCGGCTCACGGCCGCGGGCATCGGCTGCGGCGGCCCGCTCGACCGCAAGCGCGGCCTCATCCTCTCGCCGCCGAACCTGCCCGGCTGGGACGAGTTCCCCGTCGTCCGACTCGTCGAAGAGAGACTCGGCGTGCCCGCGCTGCTCGACAACGACGCCAACGCCGCCGCGCTCGGCGAGCACCGTCACGGCGCGGGGCGCGGCTACAGGCACCTCGTCTACATCACGCAGTCCACGGGCATCGGCGGCGGCGTCATCGTGCGCGGCGAGTTGGTGCACGGCGTCTGCGACGGCGCGGGCGAGGTGGGGCACATGACCGTTCTGCCGGACGGGCCGGAGTGCGGCTGCGGCGGTCGCGGCTGCCTCGAAGCGCTCTGCTCGGGGACGGGCATAGCGAGGCGCGCGCGGGAGAGGCTCGCGGCGGGCGAGGCGAGCGCTCTCTCTGCTTTAAGCCCGGCCGAGATCACGGCGCGCGCCGTCGCGGAGGCCGCGCGCGGAGGAGACGCCGTCGCTTCGCAGGTGTGGGACGAGATGATTCACTACCTCGCGGTCGGCGTCGGCAACCTCTTCAACGTGCTGGCGCCGGAGGCGGTCGTCATCGGCGGCGGCGTCTCGGAGGCCGGCGAGCAGCTCTTCGGGCCTTTGCGCGAGCGCGTGCGCGGGCGGATGCGGATGCTGCCGCCCGAGAGGATCAACATCCTGCAAGCCTCGCTCGGCGGCGACAGCGCCCTGCACGGCGCCGTCATCCTCGGCCAGGCCGCGCGCGAGCGGCGCCCCGAACAGACAAGTTAAGAGGACGAGACCCGGATGACTTTTCAGTCGCGCCACGCGAACGTCTTCGCGTTAGCCGTCGCACTTCTCTTCTCCATCGTTCTCGTCCCGCACGTCAAAGCGCAGGGACGAACTGACGGGCGTGCGCGCGGCGCAGCGCCGTGGTGGAAGCACGCCGTCTTTTACGAAATCTACCCGCGGAGTTTTAAGGACTCGAACGGCGACGGCGTGGGCGACCTGAACGGCATCACGTCGCGGCTCGACTACCTCGCTTCCTTAGGCGTGGACGCGGTCTGGATCACGCCCTTCTACCCCTCGCCGCAGGTGGACTTCGGCTACGACGTGAGCGACTACGAGGCCGTGGACCCGCAGTTCGGCACGCTCGCAGACTTCGACCGCCTCGTCAAAGAGGCCCACCGGCGCAAGATTCGCGTCGTCATCGACTTCGTCCTCAACCACACCTCCGACCAGCACCCGTTCTTCAAGGAGGCGCGCTCCTCGAAGACTTCGCGGAAACGCGACTGGTACATCTGGCGCGACCCGAAGCCCGACGGCTCGCGCCCGAACAACTGGTCTTCGTCCTTCGGCCCCGTCGCGTGGACGCTGGACGAGAAGACGGGACAGTTCTACTACCACTACTTCTACCCGCAGCAGCCCGAGCTGAACTGGCGCAACCCGGAAGTCGAGCGGCGCATGTTCGAGACCGTCCGGTTCTGGCTCAAGCGCGGCGCCGACGGCTTCCGCCTCGACGCCGTCAACTACCTCTACGAAGACCCGCAGTTGCGTGACAACCCGGTCCTGCCCGAGCTGCGCTTCGGCAGCACGACCGAGCACGAGCAGGAGAAGAAGTACAACCGCGACCTGCCCGAGGTGCAGGACGCCGTGGTGCGCCTGCGCGCCTTCAACGACTCGGTCAACCCGGAGAGCGTGCTCGTCGGCGAGGCGTACGTGCCGAAGTGGGAGGAGTTGATGCGCTACTACGGCCCCTCGGACAACGGCGTGCATCTGCCCTTCAACTTCTTCCTCGTGATGGAGCCGGCGCGCTCGAAGCTCGACGCCAGAATCTTCCGCGACGTGATCGGGCAGAGCGAGCGGGCGCTCGCCGGGCGCTGGACGACCTACGTGCTCTCGAACCACGACATCCCGCGCCACTACGACCGCCTCGGCGACGGCAAGCACAACGACCTCATCGCGAAGCTGACGGCGACGATGCTGCTCACGCTGCGCGGCTCGCCGTTCCTCTACTACGGCGAGGAGATCGGGATGGTGACGACCGAGCCGAAGACAATCGAGGAGGTGCGCGACCCCGTGGGCAAACGCTACTGGCCGCTGCGCAAGGGGCGCGACGGCGAGCGCACGCCGATGCAGTGGGACGCGACCGCCAACGCAGGCTTCACCAACGGGAGCCCCTGGCTCCCCGCCCCTCCGAGCTACAGGGAGCGCAACGTCGCCGCGCAGGCGGACGACCCCGACTCGCTCCTCAACTTCTACCGGCGGCTCATCGCGCTGCGACGCCGCAGCCCCGCGCTCCTCGACGGCAGTTACGCGAGCGTCGGCGACGACCCGCACGTCTACGCCTACCAGCGCCGCACGATCAGGCACCACGTCGTCGTCGCGCTCAACATGTCGGGCGAGCGGCGCACGTTCAAACTGCCCTCGCCGATGAGGACCGGCCCGTTCGTCTACCAGCTCGCGCTCAGCACTCTGCCGCGCACGGAGCCCCGCGGCGTCTCCGGCGAGATGACCCTCGCGCCCTTCGAGGCCGTCATCCTTGAGTCGCGCGGGCTGTAGGAGATTCCCCCTTTGAAGCAAACGGCGCGTCAACTGATTCTCTCGCTCTGTCTCTCTTCCATCCTGTGTCCGGTTCCGCCCGCCGTCGCGCAGACGAATGCGGCGAGGCCGGACTATCTCAACCCGCGTCTGCCCATCAAACGGAGGGTTGACGACCTCGTCTCGCGCATGACGCTCGAAGAGAAGGTCGCGCAGATGATGAACAAGGCCCCGGCCGTCGAGCGGCTCGGCGTCCCCTTCTACGAGTGGTGGAACGAGGCGCTGCACGGCGTCGCCTACGCCGGCCACGCGACGGTCTTCCCGCAGGCCATCGGCCTCGGCGCGTCGTGGAACGAGGAGCTGTTGAAGGCCGTGGCGACGGCCATCTCCGACGAGGCGCGCGCCAAGTACAACGACGCCGTCCGCCGCGACTTCCGGAAACGTTTTTACGGCCTGACCTTCTGGTCGCCGAACATCAACATCTTCCGCGACCCGCGCTGGGGGCGCGGCCAGGAGACCTACGGCGAAGACCCTTATCTGACCTCGCGCCTCGGCGTCGCCTTCGTGCGCGGGATGCAGGGCGAAGACCCGCGCTACCTCAAGACCATCGCCACGCCGAAGCACTACGCCGTCCACAGCGGCCCCGAATCGCAACGCCACACCTTCGACGCGCGCCCGCCCGAGCGCGACCTCGAAGACACGTACCTGCCCGCCTTCCGCGCGACCGTTGTCGAAGGCAAGGCCGGTTCGGTGATGTGCGCCTACAACCGCCTCAACGGCGAGCCGCTCTGCGCGAGCCCGCGGATGCTGAAGGAGGTCCTGCGCGACGCGTGGGGCTTCGGCGGCTACGTCGTCTCCGACTGCGACGCCGTCGCAGACATCTACAAGAAGCACAACTTCAAGCCGACACAGGAGGAGGGCGTCGCCGTCGCCGTCAAGTCGGGCACGGACCTGACCTGCGGCTACGAGTACCAGGCGCTCCCGGCGGCGCTCAAACAGGGGCTCATCACGGAGGCCGAGATCGACACGGCGGTCAAACGTCTCTTCGAGGCCCGCTTCCGTCTCGGCCTGTTCGACCCGCCGGAGTCCGTCCCCTACGCGCGCATCCCGCTTGAGGTGAACGACTCGGCCGTCCACCGCGAGTTGGCCGCCCGCGCCGCGCGCGAGTCCATCGTCCTCCTCAAGAACGAGCGCGGCGCGCTGCCGCTCCGGAAGGACTTGAAGACAATCGCCGTCATCGGCCCGAACGCCGACTCGCTCGAAGTGTTGCTGGGGAACTACCACGGCATCCCCTCTCGTTGGGTCACGCCGCTCGAAGGCATCCGCCGCAAGGTCTCGCCGCAGACGCGCGTCACGTACGCGCTCGGGACGACGCTCACGGGCGACGCCATCCTGCCCGTCCCCGCCTCTGCACTCTTCCTGAGCGAAGACAAGGGCGCGCGCGGGCTCCGGGCCGAGTACTTCGACAACAAGGACTTGCAGGGCGCGCCCGTCGCCACGCGCACCGAAGGGCGGCTCGACTTCGACTGGTTCACCGACGCGCCCGTCCGAGGGATCAACACCGACAACTTCTCCGCGCGCTGGACCGGCTACTTCGTCCCGCCCGCGTCCGGGAAGTACCAGTTCGGCGTCCGCGCCGACGACGGCATCCGCGTCTTCCTCGACGACCGCCCCGTCGTCGATAGCTGGCGCGACGGCAGCACGCGGACGCTGACGCAGGCCATAGAGTTCGAGGCGGGCCGCGCCTACAAGCTCCGCGTCGAGTACTACGAGCGCTACGCCGCGGCCACGGCGAAGCTCGTCTGGGGGCCGCCGGGACTCAACGAAACCCTACGCGAGGAGGCGCTCAAGGCCGCGCGTGAATCGGACGTGGTCGTGATGGCGCTCGGGCTCTCCCCTTCGCTCGAAGGCGAGGAGATGGACGTGAAGGTCAAGGGCTTCAGCGGCGGCGACCGCACGAGCCTCGACCTGCCTGACGCGCAGGAAGACTTGCTCAAAGCAATCGTCGCCACGGGCAAGCCGGTCGTCCTCGTCCTCACGAACGGCGGCGCGCTCGCCGTCAACTGGGCGCAGGCGAACGTGCGCGCGATTGTCGAGGCGTGGTATCCCGGCGAGGAGGGTGGCACCGCCATCGCCGACGTGCTCTTCGGCGACTACAACCCTGCGGGGCGCCTGCCGGTGACGTTCTACAAGTCGGCCGACCAGTTGCCGCCCTTCGACGACTACCGCATGCAGGGCCGCACCTACCGCTACTTCAAGGGCGAGCCGCTCTATCCGTTCGGTTACGGCCTGAGCTATACGACCTTCAAGTACGACAAACTGAAGCCCGGCTCGGAGCGCTACACGGCGGGTCAGAATGTCGAATTGAGCGTCGAGGTGCGGAACACGGGCGCGCGCGCGGGCGACGAGGTCGTGCAGCTCTACGTCGAGGACGAGGAGGCTTCGTCACCCGTCCCCATCCGCGCGCTCAAGGGCGCGCGCCGCATACACCTCAAACCGGGCGAGCGCCGCCGTGTGAGCTTCACCTTAACGCCGCGCGACCTTTCGCTTGTGGACGAGCGCGGCCGCCGACTGCTTGAGCCCGGCAAGTTCTACGTCTCCGTCGGCGGCCGGCAGCCCGGCTTCGACGGTCCCGCCGACGCCGCGACAATGGGCGTGGTGAGCGGCAGTTTTACTGTGACGGGGAAGGCCGTAGAGATTCAGTAAATTGGAGGCTGTGCATAAATCCGCCGCGGAGCGACGTTTGAATGTAGCCCGGCCTTTCAAGGCCGGGTTGAGGTGCGCGAGATTGCGCCGCGTCGCGTCAGCGACGCCTGAACGTTGCAGCTTGTCTCAGGCGTCGCTGACGCGACGCGGACGTTGTTAACGTTCGACGTTCCCGGCCTTGAAAGGCCGGGCTAAATTCAGACCGCCGCTGACGCGGCGATTTATGCGCAGGCTTCAGTGAAATTGATGATGAAGAGAACACTTTCCGTCTTCTTAAGCCTCTTCTCTCTCGCTCGCGCCCGCCGCCCGGGCGCAGACGCGCGGGCAGCAGACGGCGGCGCGGACGTTCGACGCCGCGCGGCACGTCAACCCCTTCGTCGGGACGGCCAATTCGCCCGTGCCCGACTACCTCGGCGGCAACGCGAGCGGCAACACCTTCCCCGGCGCGACGCTCCCCTTCGGGATGGTGCAGTTCAGCCCCGACACCGAGAAGGGTTTCGGAAGGAAGACCGCGGCAGCTACGTCCACCGCGACACGGCCATACGGGCTTTCAGCCTCACACACCTGAGCGGGCCGGGCTGCCCCGTCTTCGGCGACGTGCCCTTCATGCCCTTCGCGGGCCGAATCGAAAAGTCGCCGGCCGCGGCGCCCGCCGACTACGTCGCAAAGTTTTCGCACGACGAGGAGAGCGCCTCGCCGGGCTCCTACGAGGTCGCGTTGGAGTCGGGCGTTAAGGTGCGTCTGACCGCCACGACGCGCACGGGCTTCGCCGTCTTCGACTTCCCCAAAGGTTCGCCCGCGACCCTGCTCGCGGGCGTCGGGCGCAACGCGTCGGGCGTGCAGGAGGCGGAGTGGCGCGCCGAGGGCGACCGTCGGATGAGCGGGATGGTGGCGAGCGGCGCCTTCTGCGGCACGCGCAACCGGTACGTGCTCTACTTCGCCGCGGAGTTCGACCGACCGTTCGACTCGTTCGGCTCGTGGGACGGCGACCGCGTGCTGGCGGGCGTGAGCCCCGCCCGCGGGGGGAGCCGGACCGGCGGGTACGTCACGTTCGACAACGCGTCCGGCGGCGCCGTCGCATGAAGGTCGGCGTCTCCTACGTCAGCGCCGAGAAGGCGCGGGCGAACCTGCGCGCGGAGAACGGGGGCTGGGACTTTGAAGCGGTGCGCAATCGCGCGCGTGCGCGTTGGAACGAGGCGCTCGGGCGCGTCTACGTGGCGGGCGGCACGGAGGCGGAGACCGGAGTCTTCTACACGGCGCTCTACCACACGCTGCTCCACCCGACCACCTTCAGCGACGCCGACGGCGAGTACATCGGCTTCGACGACCGCGTGCACAAGGCGCCGGGGCACACGCAGTACACGAACTTCTCCGGCTGGGACATCTATCGTTCGGAATCGCCGCTGATCGCGTGGCTCTTTCCGGAAGAGGCGAGCGACATGGCGCAGTCGCTCGTCAACATGGCCGAACAGGGCGGCGGGGGCTTGCCGAAGTGGCCCGTCGCCAACGACGAGAGCGGCGCGATGTACGGCGACCCGGCGGTGCCCATCATCGCCAGCACGTGGGCCTTCGGCGCGCGCGACTTCGACACGCGCGCCGCTCTGAAAGTGATGCTGAAGGGCGCGACCGACCCGGAGGCCAGGTCGAAGACTTATCTCGTCCGACCCGGGCTCGCAGACTTTCTCAAGCACGGCTACATCCCGATGGAGCAGAAGGGGCTGAGGGGTTCGCCGTCGGTCGCGCTCGAATACGAGACCGCGGACTTCGCGCTCGCACAGTTCGCGCGCGCGCAGGGCGACGCGGAGACGCACGCCGAGATGATGCGGCGGGCGCAGCTCTGGACGCGACTGTTCGACCCACAGACGCGCTACATCCGCGGCCGCTGGGCCGACGGCTCATGGCTGCCGGGCTTCGACTTCAAGGCCATGCTCTACAAGCCGGAGCTGCCCTGGCGCCCCGAGAGCCACAAGTCCTACGTCGAGGGGAACGCCGCGCAGTACACGTGGATGATCCCGCACAACCTGCGCGCCGTCATTGAACGCATCGGCGGGAACGAGGCGGCGGTCAAACGTCTCGACAGCTTCTTCACAGAGCTGAACGCAGGCCCCGACCGCCCCTACTTCTTCATCGGCAACGAGCCGGTCTTCCCCGTGCCGTGGATTTACAACTACGTGGGCGAGCCGTGGAAGACGCAGGCCACGACGCGCCGTGTGCTGAACGAACTGTTCACGGCCGACCCCGGCGGCATCCCCGGTAACGACGACCTCGGCGCGACCTCCTCGTGGGTCGTCTTCGCGTCGCTCGGCTTATACCCCGTCATCCCGGGCGTCGGCGGGTTCTCAATCAACAGCCCCGTCTTCCCCGAGATAGCCATCCGCCGGAAGGGCGGCGGGGTGCTGTCGATAAAGGGGCGCGGCGCCGCCGCGGAGAGCCCTTACGTGCAGGAGCTACGCCTGAACGGGCGGCCGTACGAGAGCACGTGGGTATCCTTTGAATCAATCGAGCGCGGCGGGGCGTTGGACTTCACCCTCGGCCCCGAGCCGAACAGGAAGTGGGCGACCGCGCCGTCCGCCGCCCCGCCCTCGTTCGACGAAGGCATGGAGAAGAGCGCGGGGAGTTCGCGCTGAAAGTCCTTACTGCTTGAGATAGGGCGGGCGGTTTTGACACCGAGACACAGCTTGAAAAGACATAACAACATGCGTAGACGAATCGTGCTCCTCGCGCTCTTCCTGCTGGCCGCGCCCGTGGCGTTGTGTGCTCAAACGTCAGAGTCGAGCGTCGTGCTCAACCGAGGGCAGTTGCAGCTTCGGCGCGGCGCGGGGCTCGTGATGACGTTGATGCGGGTGCGCCTGCGGCTCGCGGACGGCGCGGCCGTGTCGGGCGAGTTGGAGGCGGCCGGGCAGGACGCGGGCTCCGACCCGGCGGGCGCTTTCGGGCGGCAGCGCTTCCGCCTGAAGCCGAGCGGGGACGCGCGCGGGGTGAAGTCCGCGACTCTCGAAGTGCGGCGTTACGAGACCTCGGGGGCGCTCGTCGCGTGGCTCGAATACGACGGGCCGGCGCTGGCGCCGCGCGAGGGCGTGCAGCTCGTCGCGAGCCTCGACCGCTTCGCGCGCGGGATGGCGACCAAGCGTTTCAAAATCTACTGGACGGCGCCCGTCTTCTTCTCCGACTATCGCTTCTTAGGCCCCGCCAACCAGCTCGTCCTCTGGAAGCAGACCGAGGGCGAGGACTACCACCTGCTCGTCCCGCTCGCGGGCGGAGGGATGTCGGGCGAGGTCGGCGTCTCGGAGATCGAGTGGCGCCCCGAGTTCCGCGTCGCCGCTTCGAGCTACGACCCCGGACACGCGCCGCGCCGCGTGCCGCTCTTCGCCTACGCCGCCGGCCGAGACCCCTACAAGCTCCCGCGCACGACGTACGAGACGGCCTTCGCCGCGACCGAACAGTACGGCCGTCTGCGCTGGCAGAAGCCGTACCCGGAGGTCTTCAAGCGGCTCGGCTGGTGCTCTTGGAACGCGTACGGGCAGGAGGTGACGGCCGACAAGGTCGTCGCGAGCGTCCGCTCGATGCGCGAGAAGCAGATACCGCTCGGCTTCGTGCTCGTGGACGACGGCTGGCTCTCCGTCAAAGACCAGAAGCTGACGAGCTTCGAGGCCGACGCCGCGAAGTTCCCCGGCGGGATGGCGCCGCTCGCGCGCCGCCTGCGCGAAGAGTACGAGGTGCCGCACGTCGGCGTGTGGCATACGCTCCAGGGATACTGGAACGGCGTCGCGCCGGACTCGGAAATCGCGCGCGAGCACGGGATGTTTAAGGGGCTCGAAGGGAAGCTTCTGCCCGACCCGCGCGAGGGGCGCGGCGAGGGCTTCTACGAAGACTGGTTCCGGAAGTTGAAGGGCTGGGGCTACGACTTCGTGAAGGTGGACGGGCAGGGCAACAACGTCAAGTTCACCGACGGGCTGATGCCGCTCTTCGACTCGGGCGGCGGCGCGCACCGCAACCTGCAAGGCGCGGCCGGGAAGTTCTTCGGCGACGGTTCGCAAAACGGCGCGGGCCTCGGGCTCATCAACTGCATGGAGATGTCTCTGGAGAACGTCTACAACTGGCGCGCGTCGAACGTGGCGCGCTCAAGCGACGACTACCAGCCCGAGCTGAAGCACAACCCGCAGGACCACGTCTTCCAGAACGCCTACAACGCCTACTGGCTCGCGAACTTCGCCTACCCCGACTGGGACATGTTCCAGTCGCACGGCCCCGCGGCCGAGTACCACGCCGCGGCGCGCGCGGTGAGCGGCGGCCCCGTCTACTTCACCGACGAGGCGGGCAAGGAGCGGCCCGAGATTCTGAAGCGGCTCGCGCTCTCCGACGGCCGTCTGCTGATGCCGGACGAGCCCGCGCAGGTGACGCGCGACCTGCTGCTCAACGACCCTTCGATCGAACACAGGGCGCTCAAGGTCTTCGCGCGCGTGACGCGGCGCGGCCTGAACGCGGGCGTGGTCGCCGCCTTCAACGTCAACAAGACCGAGCGGTCGGGCTGGGGCACACTCAACGCGGGCGACCCTGAGTGGCCGACGAACGAGGGCGGGCCGGTCGTCGTCTATCGCCGCGGCGACGGGAGCGCCGGGAGGTTCGACCTTCATAACCCGTCCGAGCCTTTTGACCTCAACGACAGCGGCTTCGACCTCTTCACGCTCGTCCGGGCCGAAGACGGCATCGGCGTCTTCGGCCTACTCGACAAGTACCTCCCGCCGGCCGCGGTCGTCTCCGTGACGAGGGACACGAGCGGCGCGGTCGTGCGCCTCGCCGAAGCGGGCGACTTCGGCGCGTGGGCGTGGCGCGCGCCTTCGAGGGTCGAGGTTGACGGACGGCCGCTGGCTCGCTCGTCCTACACTTACGCGGGCGGCCTGCTGAGAATCCCCCGCGCGAGCTTCGGCTCGCGTGTGGGCGAGCGCGAAGTCAAAATCATCCTCGCCCGCGGCGTCCGTCGATAACTCGCGCGTCCTTCAAAGCGAAAGGCCCTCCCCGTGATGGGGAGGGCCTTTTCGCGTCGAAGCAATGGGCGGGGGCTCTAGAAGTTGAGCTTGCCCCCGAGCTGAACCTGACGGTAGTTGCTGCCGTTGCGGACGCTGTTCTCCGGAATCAGGATGCCGAACGCGTTGCTCGTGACGTTCGTGTTCGGCGCGCCGAAGAGCGGCGTGTTGAAGGTGTTGAAGGTCTCGAAGCGGAGTTGGAACCGCACCGACTCCGTGATGTTGAAGTTCTTGTTGAGCGACATGTCGAAGATCGGCGCCCACGGCTCGCGCAGGTTGGCGAGGCGGAGCGGGATGTCGGCCAGCGTGTTCCCCGTGTTGCGGAGCACCCACGCGGGGTCGGTGCAGGGCTGGAAGACCGTGTTGGTCGTGCCCGCGACGCGGACGCCCTGCTGGCTCGTGCCGTTGGTCTGCAAGACGCAGTTGTTGAAGAAGCGGTCGAAGCTCGACTCCGCGAGGGTCGGGTCTTTAATCAGGTAGGCGTTGGTCGGGAGGCTGATCGGGCGCCCCGAGCGGAACTGGCCCACCCAGTTGTAGTCCCAGCCGCCGAGAATCAGGTCGGCCGCGCGGCCGGCGCCCTTGAAGTAGCGACGGCCCCGGCCGAACGGCAACTGGAGGACGCCGCCCGTCGTGAAGACGTGCGTGCTGTCGATGTCGGTCACGGCCTTCGTCGGCGCCGCGTCCTGCGGGTTGAGGAACTGGAGCGCCCCCAACTGCTTCGAGAACGTGTAGGCCAGAGACATCGTCAGCCCGCCGCTCATGCGCTTCTCAAGCGACGCCTGCCCCGAGTCGTACCAGAGCTTCCCGACGTTCTCGCCGACGAGGTTGACGGAGGTGAACTGCGGGAACGGAAGCAGGAGCTGGCGGCGCGAGATGGTCGCGCCGTTCAGGCCCGCGTTGCCGGGGATGAGCCCCGCGAGCGGGTTCGTCACCGACTGGTTGAAGAAGTTCGCGTCCTGGCGGAACTGCGCGATCTGCGCCGCGGTCGGCACGTTGATGTCGCGCCCGCCGCCCGCCTGGTCGTTGCCCGAGAGGATACCGCGCGTGCGGCTCCCGACGTAGGACACGTCGAGCTTCATCCGCCAGGGCATCTCGCGCTGGATGCCGGCCGAGAACTGGTGCACCCACGGGATGACGTGGTTCGGCTCAACGACCGTCACGGCGCCGCCGAGGAAGGTGTTCAGGCCGGCCGCCGCGCCGACGGGCTGCGCGAGCCCGTTCGGGTACGGGTTCGAGAGCGTGACGACGGGGATGAACGCGTTGGCGCCGCCGCCCGTCGTGGCCGAGAAGGTCGTGTTGACGTTGAAGCCCTGCGCCGCGCCGAACTCGGCCTGCGGGAAGTAGAAGACGCCGTAGCCGCCGCGGAAGACCGTCTTCTCGTTCCACTGGTAGGCGACGCCGAAGCGCGGCCCCCAGTTGTTACGGTCCTTAACGAAAGGCTCGTCGGCTTGGCCGCCCGCGCCCGCAAACAGCAGCCCGCCCGTCAGGTTCGAGCAGGCGGCGCAGTTCGACGCCCCGGCGGCGTTGCGGACGGCCGCGGCCAAAGGGCTCGCCTGGTCGAAGCCGAACCCGACGTTCTGCCGGTTGAAGCGCTCGACGGGCGGCGACTCGTAGTCGTAGCGCAGGCCGAGGTTGAAGGTCAGCTTCGGCGTCACCTTCCAGTCGTCCTGGATGTAGCCGGTCCAGTAGCCCCAGCGGAAGCTGAGCGGCGAGATGTTCTCGACGCGCGTGTCGCCCGAAGGGTAGCCGAGCAGCAGCGCGGCGATGGCGCTCCCCTGGTCGGAGACGTTCGTGTTGTTCGGGTCGCGGACGGTGAAGTCCTTCGAGAAGCGGAAGAAGCCTCCGCCCCACGTGAACGAGCCGCCGCCCTGATGCGCCTGAAGGTCGCGGTACTCGCCGCCGATCTTGAACGAGTGGGCGCCCCGGATGTGCGTCACGCTGACGGGGAGGCTCCACGTGTTCGTAATGTTCGAGTTGGGGTTGCGCGGCCCGAACTCGCGGTAGGGGTCGCCCGAGAACTCGATGCGCGGCACGATGGAGACGGGGCGCGCGTTCGAGAAGGAGGCCGGGAAGCCGAGCGAGGTCGCGTCGAAGGGCGACGAACTCTGCCGGAAGGCCGCCTGGAGGAAGCGCGAGAAGCCGACGCGCGCGTTCAGCACCGTGGTCGGCGAGAGCGTCGAGACCCAGTCGATGACGATGCCGTTGTTGACGCGCACGAGCGGGTCCTGCGGGTCGATGCCTAACCCGACGCGCCCGTTGCCGCCCTGCTGAATCTGGTCGCGGCGGTTGTGGACGTAGCGGCCGAAGAGGCGGTTGCTCTCGCTGAACTGGTGGTCGATCCTCAGCACCTCGGAGTGGAAGTCGTCGGTGCCGGGGAACGGTTCGAGGAAGTTGTTGAAGCGCTGCGTGGCCGGGCCGACGTTCGGCAGCGAGAAGCCGTTGACGATGTTGCGCCCGACCGGGTTGATGCGGTTCTCCGGAATGATGTTTCCGGGAAACGGGTCGCGGATGAAGCCGCCGGTGCAGGGGTTCGTGTTCGTGGCGCAGCGGGTCGTCAGAGGATCGTAGACGGTCACGCCCGACTGCGTGAAGTTGCCCTGCCGCTCCAAAAGCGTCGGCACGTCGGAGAGGTTGCCGGCCGGGTCGATGCCCTTGAAGAACTCGACGTTGAGGAGGAAGAAGGTCCGGTCGCGGCCGTTGGCGAAGACGCGGCCGCCCTCGCCGAAGCGCGGGAGCATTAGCGGGCCGGAGAGGACGAAGCCGTACTGGTCCTGCTCGTGGCCGCCGAGGCTCTCGCCCGTGACGGGGTCGCGGACGAAGCGCGGGAAGCGCTCCTCGCCGGCGAACGGCCCCGTGGTCAGGCGGCCGCGCGCGTTGTTGCCGAACGCGTTGGCCTCCCACTCGAAGCGGCGCGAGAAGTCGTAGAGCGAGCCGTGGAAGTCGCGCCCGCCCGACTTGATCGAGATGTTGACGACGCCGCCCGAGGTGCGGCCGTACTCGGCCGAGTAGGCGTTTGACTGGATCTTGAACTCCTCGGTGGCGTCGGCCGGCGGGACGAACGCGATGTTGTTGACGCTGCGCGTGCGGCTGGCGTCCACGTCCGTCACGGCGTTGTTCGGCGTGCCGTCGAGGAGGAACTCGTTGTGACGGTTCAGGCCGCCGTTGATCGAGAAGTTGACGTTGTCGCCGTTGTCGAAGAGGCGGTTGAACTGCGGGTTGCCGTTGAACTGCACGCCCGTGGCGAGCGTCGCCAGGTTCAGCGGGTTGCGGCCGTTTAAGGGCAGTTCCTCGACGCGCAGGTTCTCAATCGTCTGGCCGCGCGCGGCCGTGTCGGGCTCTAAGAGTGGGGCCGAGGCGGTGACGTTGACGACCTCGCCGACGGCGCCGATCTCAAGCGTCACATCCATCGTCGCCTTGTCGGCCGTGTGCAGCTCGACCGCCGTGCTCTCGGCGCGCTTGAACCCCTGCGCCTCGACCGAGACGGTGTAGCTGCCCGGCTGGAGGAAGGGCACCGTGTAGTTACCATCCTCGTTGGTCGTGGTGCGGGTCTCAAGGCTGGTCTGGTTGTTCTTGACGACGACGGCGGCGCCGGGGATGACTGCGCCGTTGGGGTCGCTGACGTGACCGGTGAGCGTGGCGCGCGACTCCTGCCCCAGACAGGTCAGGGCCGACGCCAGCACACAGAAAATTACCGTTGGCACGCGCCAACGAAGACTACGTTTCATAGTTCCTCCTGCGATAGAACTGAAAAAGGGGTGGCTGCGCTCTCAGACGTAAACGGTTACTTTGGACAGGACGGCCGTATCAGCCTTGGTAAAGGCCCGACCTGCGCTCATCAACTGTAAAAGATTACCTTGGACAGAACGGCCGCCGGCGGGAGATAGTTCGCCTACCGGTCAAAGTAGCGCGATACTACATACAGCGCGCGCGCAAGGCAAGCGAAAACTTAAACTTTACAATTCTCTCCCGCCCCGCGGCTGCAACGTATCTGGCAATGCGTCGGCGGCCATACACTCAACTGAAGTAGACAGTAGTTCAATAGTCAGTAGAGAGCCTTCGTCACTCGAACCCTGCGGCTGTCATCCTCAACCTCCGCAACGCGGAGCACTACTGTCTACCGACTACTTCTTCAATCGACCTCGCACTCCTCGACGATCTTGCGGTAGACGCGGCGGGCGTGGTCGTAGGCGCGCTGTGCGTCGGGGCGCTCGCGCTCGGAGATCTGCGGCGCCTTCTGGCTCCAGCACTGCTCGACGGCCTTCAGGCACCATTCGGCGCTGCGGCGCGAGGCGCGGACGGGCCGGCCGCCGACGACGACGAAGACGGGGTTCGTGTGCGAGGAGGGCAGGATACGGAGCGCGACCCACGCGCTGCGCTCGACGTTGATGTCGAAAGTCACTTCCCGCAGCGAGCCGTCGGCCAGGACGTTCCGGCCCGCGACGACGCGGCCGTTGACGACGACTTCGAGCGGCACCTCGCGCGTGTTGCCGATGCGCGCGCGCTCCAGGTCCCAGTAGGGCGTCCGGTCGGGGCGTCGTCCGCGCACGGCCTCGTCGGGCTGTTCGCCGAGCAGCGCCGCCACGCGCGCCGTGACGCGCACGCGCCGCGGCGCGTCGAGACGCAGCTCGCCCCCGCGCGTCCCGACGGCGAGGCCGTCAACCTTGAAGTCGAGCAGGTGGCTCCGGCCGTCCGAGACGTACGAGCGGCCGTCGCGCAGGCCCTTCACCCACGCGTCGTAGTCGAGATTGCCTTCGAGCTGCACGTAGGAGCGGCCCATGCCGACGCGCTCGGCGTAGATGCATGGGAAGTCCGTCTCGCCGGCGAGGCGCGTGCGGAAGCCGCTGTTGAGCGTGTGATACCAGACGTTCAGCTCCCAGACGGCGGGCGTGTCCACGGCCGAGATGAAATCGACGGCGTCGTGCGTCACGTCCACGACGTACTCGTTGGCGCCGATGCCGTCGAAGCGCGGCACCTCGTAGTTCGGCAGCTCCTGCGTCCTGACCTCAAGCCCGAAGCCCGAGTGCGCGAAGCCCACGACGGCGCCCTGCGCCTTCGCCCATTTAAGAACGGGCAAGTCCCACGTCGGCCACTCCTCGATGGTCTCGGCGCCGGGGTAGTCCTGGTCTTTAAGGCCGAGGAGCGTCAAGTGGCCCGCGTGGCTCGAAGGGAAGCCCGAGACCTCCACGTCGTAACGCATGAGGTGGTCGGGCGTGGAGAGCTTGTTGACCGCGCCCTCGAAGAACTGCTTCTGGTAGTAGTAGCAAGGCCCCCAGGTGAGCACGTCGCCGACGTTCAAACCCTCGCCGACGATGTGGCGCATCATGTCCTTCGGGAGCACGCCTTGCGTCGGCGCCTCGTAGTGCGAGCAACCGGCGGCGTGTATGTGGTGGTCGCCCGAGTACCAGCCCATGCCCGCCGCGTCGATCCAGCGCTTCAGACGAAAACTCCACTGCTCGGGGTTCCGGCCCGCGCCGACGTTTAAGGTCTGGCTCTGTTTGACGTACTCGGGGCCGCGCGTGTACTCGACGGTGTAGGTGCCGGCCGGCAGCCTTATCACCTCGCCGTCCTCGCGGTAGACCTGCGGGTGGAATGAGAAGTCGGGCGCGAGCCGCTTGGTCTTCGCGGGGTACTGCCGCCCCTGCCGGTCGCGTATGACGAAAGACGCGGTGGTCGGCCGCCCCCTCTCGTCGAGCACGCGCAGGTTGATGTTCTTCGACGGCAGACACTCGAAGAGGGCCGGCACGTCGTTGCGGAAGCCTATGTCCTGCGAGCCCTGCCCCACGTCGAAGCCGAGCCGCGCCTCGCGCCGCCCGCGGTCGCGGCTGTAGAGCTGGATGATTCTGTATTCGAGGGCGAGCCCCGAGAGCTTCGCTTCGAGCGGCGGCTTGTCGAACATCGAGAGTTCGAGCCAGCGGTCGGCGACTTCGCCGGGCGTGATCTTCTGCTTGGGCCGCGGGTCGAGGCTGAAGCCGCCGGGGATGTCCGAGACGCCGCGCGCGTAGACGGGCAGCGCGTTGGGGCTCGCGGCGCGCAGTTGCGCCGTCACGCCCGCGTCGTTGCGCACCTTGACGAGGAAGCAGCGCCAGCCGCGCTCGACGAGTTTGGCGGGCGCCGCGCCGCGCGTGACGCTGACGCGGCTCTCGGGGCTGATGGCGACGTGGACGAGAGCGCGCCGGTCGAGCACTCTTTCTATGGCGAGGGCGCCGCGCGCCTCATCCGTATCTTCTGCGGCAAGTTCCAGCGCGCGCACGTCGGCCGCGTTCAGGGGCTCGCCCAACAACTCCAGGGCCTCCGCCACGCGCCGCGCCTGCGCCGCGAGCGGCTGAAGCTCCACGACCTCTGTGCGCGGCACGGCCCGCTGCCTCGACGAAGCCGACGAGAGCGTGCCCACCAAGGCGACCGACGCCGCGAGCAACAGGACGGGCACGAACCGTGCTAACGGCTTACACCTCAAGCAAGTTAACCTCTCTGACCTGCGCGCGACGCCCCGACACGCCGCCCTCTATCAGCAGCGTCCTGATCTCCCACGCCCTTATCTGCGCGCGGTGGTTGACGCCGAGCGCGTCGCTCTCAAGCGTAAACTCCGAGGCGCGCCCCGCCCGCTCCTGCACACGGACGACGAAGCCTTCGCCGCGCTCGGCGCGCTTCAGGGCGAGCAGCGTGACCGTGCCGGGCGCGAGGCGGAAGAAGGAGCGCTCGCGCGGCTCCGCCCCTTCGTGCGCAGAGTCAATCACGTACTCGGCGGGCGTCTGCGCCTCCTCGGCCAGACGGTCGAGTTCGAGCGCGGCGAACTGACCCCGCCCGCGCACGAGCCAGAAGCGCCGCTCCTGCCGCCCCTGATCCTGCCACGCGCCCGCGTCGTTGTGCGGCACCTGGAAAGGGTCGTGGCGCGCGAACGGCGCCGAGCGGATGAGCACCGTGCGCAGAAGCCCGTTCAGACAGTCGTACGAGTAGGTCTGGTTGTTCAAGAGCCCGACCGTGTACTCATCATTGCCGACGCGGCCCTGCACGGCGACCCAGTCCTGATAAGACTCCTCGCCGCCGTTCGCGCTCGCGCACGACGACCGCGCCCGCGACCTTCGCGTAGACGCGCGGCGAAGCGAGCGCCGTCGGCACTTCGAGCTTCAGAATCTGCTCGCGCTCGTGCCAGTCGATGACGAAGCGCAGCTCTATCATGTCGAGCGCCTTGTGCTGCGCGATGTCCAGAACTATCTCGGACCTGTTCCAGCGCGCGCGGTGGCGTGTGAGACGCGTGACGGGGCCGTCCTCGATCTGCTGCGCCGAGACGAACTGCGGCCGCCCCATCTCCTGCCGGTACTTCGTGACGCCGTGCCCCCAGGTGTCGCTCGGGTCGCCGATGACGACGAGGCCGACGGGCGCCGACAGAAGCTCCTTCCCGTCCTGCGATTTCAGAGAAGAGATGCCGAAGCCGCTGTCGTTGATCGTCAACGTCTCGGGAGCGGGCGCCGCGGCGTCGGGCGGCGTGCCGTGGACGAGTTCGAGCACCTTGTAGCCGCACGCGGGCAGGTCCACCACGGCCGAGACGCGCGGGTAGACCTGCGTCATGCTGTCGGAGGGGCGCCACTGGATGGCGACCTTCTCCCCGCCCGCCGTCTCCATGTGCGTGATGGGGACGACGCCCGCCGGCAAAGGCACCCACGGGTTCGTCGCAGGGTTCCGCTCGGTGTGGTACTCGACGTAAGCCTTGCGCGGCCACGGCAGCGGGTTGAAGAGGAAGACCGCACCCTCTTTGACGGCGCGCGTGTCCACGCGGCGCGCCAACGATTCGAGCGCCTCGACGCGGTTCGTGTGCGCCGTGTCGGCGGCATAGCCCATCTGGTCGCGCGACTCCTCGTAAGCCTTCTGGAGCGCGGTGCCCGCGAGCAGGTCGTGGAACTGGTTGAAGAGAACTTTCTCCCACGCCGCGCGGTACTCCTGCGCAGGGTATGCGTGGCCGTGCTGCACGGCGGCGGCGACCGAGAGCGTCTCGGCCTGTACGAGCAGCCGCTCGGCGCGCCGGTTCTGCTGCTTGCCCTCGCCGTAGGCGGAGTAGCAGCCGCGCGCGTGGTGCTGTAGCTCGCCGCGCACGACGGGGAGGCCCGCGAAGGCGTGCGACTTCTCGACCGCCGCGAAGAAGGCGGCCACGGTCGAGAAGCGTAGTTCCGGCAGCGTCGCGTCGGCGCGCTGCTCGACGACGCGTTTGATCTGTTCCCTCGTCGCGCCGCCGCCGTGGTTGCCGACGCCGAGGAAGTATGCGGCGTGGTCGAAGCCGTCGGCGAAGTTGTTCTGCGCGCCGTCACTGATGCGCTCGGCGTTCATGCTGTAGCCGCGGCGGATGCGGAGCGTGAGCAGGCGCGAGCCGTCCGGCCCCTCCCACCAGAAGAGGAGCGGGAGCTTCATCTCCTGCTCCTGCGGCCGCATGAAGACGTAGTATTTGAAGCCCGCGCGCCTGAGCAGACCGGGCAGCCCGGCGGCGTGGCCGAACGCGTCCGGGTTGAAGCCGATGTTGACGTCCACGCCGAACGCGCGCCGGAAGTAGTCCTTGCCGTAGAGGCTTTGGCGCACGAAGCTCTCGGCCGAGGGGACGTTGCAGTCGGGCTCGACGGGCCAGCCGCCGACGACCTCCCAGCGCCCCTCTTTAATCCGTTCCTTAACCTCCTCGAACATCCGCGGGTCGGCGCGCTCGACCCACGCGTAGTGGTGGGAGGAGGCGTGCGTGTAGCGGAAGTCGGGCGTCTCCTTCATGCGGTCGAGCGCGCTGCGGAAGGTCGTCAGCACGAGGTTCGACCCGTCGCGCCACGGCCACAGCCACGCCGCGTCGATGTGCGAGTAGCCCATGATGTGCAGCACACGCTTTTTCGGGTCGGCCTGCGCGCCGAGCGCGGGCAACGCCCCGACCGCCGCCACGCCCCCGAGCGCCGCCGCGCCGCCGATGATGAACCGCCTCCGGTCGTAACCGTCCCGATTGAACGAGTCGTCCGACATCCGCCGTGTCACCTCTCCCCTTTACTCTTGAGCGCGGCCCAGCTTCTCGTCCACGTAGATGCACCAGACGTGGAGCAGCATCAGGTGGACCTCCTGCACGTGCGCCGTCACGTCGCTCGGCACGGCGAGGACGTGGTCCGCGTGAGCCCCGACGAGTCCGGCCGCGCCCGTCACGGCCACCGTCACCGCCCCGCGCTCCTGAGCCTTCAAGAGCCCGCGCCTCACGTTCTCCGAACGCCCGCTCGTCGTGAAGCCGAAGGCGATGTCACCCGCCTGCGCGAGCGCCTCGACCTGGCGCTCGAAGAGCACTTCGTAGCTGAAGTCGTTCGTGATGCACGTCACCGTGCCGGCGTCGCTGGCGAGCGCGACGGCCGGGAAGGGCTGGCGCGTCATCTTGAAGCGGCCGAGCAGTTCGCCCACGAGGTGGCTCGCCTGCGCCGCGCTCCCGCCGTTGCCGAACGCGACGACCTTATGCCCCGCCCCCAGCGCCTCGACCAGCGCGCGCGCCACCGCCTCGGCCGGCCCGCGCAAGTGTTCTGCGCTGCGCGCGACCACCTCACGGTTCGCCTCGAAATGTTCGACTATGAAACCTTCCGCCATACGGACTCTCTCCCCCGATTCGTCAACGACTGCCGTCCACGACCTCGAAGTCAACCCACTGCGTCGTCGTGCCCCGGCCGTCCCGCTTCTTGCCCCTCGCCACTTCGTCGGTGACGACGACCTGTAGGACGTAGTCGCCGGGCGTCAGTTCCGAGCCCACCTGCAAGCGCCCGCCCGCGGCGAGACGCTTCGGGTCCGTCTGCCCCGTCAAGTCCAGCGGCGCGGCGGCGCCCTCGAAGACGAGCCGGCCATCCTTGAAGAGTCGCACCTGCGTGGTGAGCCGCGGCTGTCCCGCCGCCTTGTCGGGCCGCGCGTTGTAGATGGCGTAGGCGTAGTCGAGGAAGACGCCGTGGCGCAAGCGTCGCACCGCGGGGCTCAGGCCCGGGTCGTTCGCTTCGGCCGCGACGCCCGCGGCCGCGGTCAACTGTTGTGCGGCCGTTGCCGAGCCTCCCCGCGCAGGATCGACGCCCGCGAGGATGATGCTGGAGAGCGAGAGCGGCCCTTTGCGCAGGTCGGGGATGGCGACGAACTCGCGGGCCGAGCCCGTCCGCCCCGTCGAGGCGTCGCGCACGGCGACGCGCAGGTTGTAGGCGCCCGGCCGGCTCACGGGGATGTTGAGCCGGTAGGTGAGCCCGTCCTTCAACGCCCGCCGGTACTCCTGCTCGCTCAACGTCACCTCGCGCCGCTCGCTGCCCTGCACCGAAGGGTGGCCGTCGCCCGCGAAGACGGCCGCGATCACGTCGAGCGTCGCCTTGCGCCGCCCGGCGGCCTCCTCCTTAAACTCCAAGTCGCTCGCCTTCAGGTGAACGACGGAGCGGATGGCCGAGCCGCGCGCCGGGTCGTCGAGGAAGAGCGCCGCCAGCCGCAGGTCAACGCCGTTCGCGCCGAAGGGGGACGAGAGCGCTTCGAGCAGCTCCTCCTTATCCGTGCGCGGCCGCTTCTCGTTCTTCACGTCGGCGACGCCGTAGAAGCCTGTGCGCGAGCGCACGGTCAGCCCCGGGCGATTGACCCGCACCTTGAGGTCGCGGAACTTGTACCGGCCCGAGCGCGAATCGAAGGTCGCGGCGTCGGGGCGGTAGCCGATGAGGTAGTAGCCGCGCTGGTCTTCGAGCACGCGCTCCAGCCCGCGGTTGAGGTTGTTCTGATTCTTGAAGAAGATGCCGCCGGTCTCCTTCGCCAGAAAGTTCATGCCGTCCTGCCCCTTGTGGATGGCCATCGACGCCCCCAGAAGTTCCGACCCCAAGGCGTGGGGCATCCGGCCCGGGTCGGCCGCCCCCCCGCCGACGGGTTCGAGGCCGCGCCCGTCTATGACGTAGAAGACGACCGAGGAGCGGTTCGCGAGGTCTATCAGACGGCGCATCCGTTCGAGGTTCGAGGTCGAGCCGATGCCGCTCGTGATGGGCAGGTGTTGCGTGAAGAGGACGACGGCCTTCCGGCCGGGGATGTTCTGGAAGCCGCGGACGATGTAGCTGAGCGCGGCGAGCGTGTCGCCGACGGAGAACTCGGCGTGGAAGTCGCCCGGCGGGGCCGACTTCTGCGCGTCCGCGCCCGGGCCCGCGACCGCCGAATCGCTGTCGGCGGCGGCGACCGACTCGGCCGTCACCAGGGAGTTGATGGGGTTGGCCTCGCCCCGGCTCCGCGGCGACCACCGCACGCGCTCGACCGCCGCGTTGAGCAGCCGCTTGTCCGACGTGAACTGCTGGAGGACGCCGACGCCCGAGCTGACGCGCAGCACCGCGCTCAGCTCACCGTCCTCAAGCTGCTCGTCCACGTACTTCTTCAAGGCGCGGCGGACGAGGTGCACGTTATCGACCGGGAGCGAAAGGTCGTCCACCACGAGCGCGACCGTGCGCCGCGCGCGCGCGGGGCCGGGCCGCGCGGGGGGGCCGGCGGGCCGCCCTTCTCCGCGGGCGGCGCGGCGGCCGGAGCCGTGCGCTCGGCGGCCGTGGCGCCGACGTAGGAGAAGCTCGTGACCTCCTGCCGCTTGCCCTCCTCGGTAATCTCGAACTCCTCGGGGCGGAGGTCGGTCACGTGGCGGCCGTCGCCGTCGGTGACGACGGCGTCCACCTGCACGAGGTTGGTCGTGATGCGCACGACCTCCTCGTCGTCGTCGTCCGGCGGCGGCGGCTGAGACGGCGGCGGCTGTTGCGCGACAATCGGCACCAACATGCCGACGGCCAGAACGGTTGCGAGGAGCGAGGCGTAACGTCTCATAGCGGTAACTCCGGGGCTAAAGGTCTCGAAGGTCTTGCCGGTCAATCTCAACGCGCGGCGCGGCCGCCCCACTTCTTCCAGAGGCCGGGTCGGCCAGCAGCTTGATGAAGACGCCGCCGACGACCGAGCGCGCCTGGAAGCCGCCTGCTTGGCGTCGTCGGTCCAGTACCAGTCGGTCAGCGGCACGCGGCTCGGCGACTCGTTGAGGAAGTGGTAGACGGGCGCGACGAAGGTCTTGAAGTCCTCGCCCGACTCGGCGAGCGTCGCGGTCCAGATGATCCAGTCGAGCTTGGTGTAGGCCTCGCGGTTGTCGAGCGGCAGGCCGTACTTGTTCTGTTTCGTCTGGTAGAAGGCCATCTCCTTGCGCGCGACCGCCGGCGGGAAGAGGTTCAGGCCGAGCAGCCGGTCCCAGACGAGGTTGTACTTCTGGCTCCACGTGCCGGGCTTGTCGAAGGCGAGGCGGTAGTGGTCGCCGTCGTCGGCCATCTTCACCCAGCGCGCGGCCATCCGCATAGCCTCGCGGCGGTACTCGGACGCTTCGGCCGTCTCGCCCAAGCGTCCGCGAGCTTCGCGTAAGCGCCGAGCGCGAGGATCGCCTTGAGCGGAGAGGTTGGCGTTGTGCGCGAGGTGGCCGGCGAAGTCGTCGGTGCAGAGCTGGTTCTCGGGGTCGAACCCCTTCTCCTCGAGGTACTCGGCCCACTTCGGAGCAGGGGCCAGTAGGCGGCGGCGAAGTCGGCGTTGCCGTCGGCCTGCGCCAGCGCCGCCACGAGCAGGAGCATGTTGCCGCTCTCCTCGACCGGCATCTGGTTCTCTTCGGTCCGCTCGCCGCCGCCGTAGACCTGCCCGTTGGCCAGCGGGTAGGTGCCGAGGTCGTGCGGCGCGAACGGAAACTTCCAGCGCGCCGAGCCCGCGTAGTCGAGCACCGGCACGAGCGACGCCTTCGCCAGCGTGCGGGCTGAAGAGCAGGAAGAACGGCGCCGACGGGTAGATCACGTCGACCGTGCCGATGCAGCCGTTGCTGAAGTTCTCCTTCGAGAAGAAGAGCGGCGTGCCGTCGGAGTCGGCGGCGAGCTTGTGCGCGGCCAGGGTCTGGCGGTAGGCGAGCGCGCCGACGCGCGCGTACTCCTCGCCGCCCGCCGCGCGCAGGTCGCGCATCAGCTCCGCGTCGAACTTCTCACAACGGTCTTTGAGGGACGCGTAGTCGCGCTCCGCCGCCTTCAGAAGGTCTGCCGCCTCCGCGCCGTCCCGCCGCCAGTAGGGGCGCAGACGGCGGTTGAAGTACTCGACCGAGAAGAGGTCGTCGTAGGCGAGCATGAGGTGGCGCGAGACGGGACGCTCGCCGACCGGGCCCAACTCCGACGCGGTCGCGAGCGCGGGCAACTGGTCTTTCGCGGCGCGCGGCCTTTGCAGGTCGTCCGTGTCGGGCAGCGCGCCCGTCTCCGCGAAGCTCCGCCGCACGGTCTGGTTCCACCCGATGACCTCCGTCCCGCCCGGCGCGGGCGGGACGACGAGGTAGAGTTGGCCCCAGTCGATGCGCACGTCGTCGCCGAACTTTTCGAGCACCGGCTGCTGCTGCGTGCCGACGCTCAGCGCGCGCAGGTTCCCGACCCGCGCGCGCCCCCACGTCACACGCTGGTCGGCCGTGTTGACGGCCAGCTCCGCCGTGCAGTCGAAGTAGAGCGAGACCTGATGCGTGCGCCCGTCCGTGGCCCTCGCCTCCCACGTCAGGTAGGTGACGGGGCGCGACATCACTTCGAGGTCTTCGGGCAGCAGGGGGCTCATGAAGGTGAGCGCGAGCGCGACGCCGCCCGCCTCGAAGCGGTAGACGGTGCGCGTCGGCGTGACTTCGAGCGCGGTCTGTCGCATCGGCTCGGGCAGAGGGTTGTTCGACTGCCCCATGAGGCGGTACGCGCGGCCGTCGATGCGCGCCATCCCGACCATGCCGTGCGGCGCGCCCGTCCAGTGCTTCGTGCGGTCGTCGGCCAGACGGTCGCTCATCGACCACACGCTGAAGTACGGGTCGTGCGTCACGAGCGGCACGGCCGGCGGCCTCAACGTCGAGGCCGTCTGCGCCGCAGAGACGACGACGGCGGCCAGCAGCAACAGGCCGGCCGCCGTCACGCGCACAAACGTCGAACCCTTTGAACTTCTCATCTAAGAAGACCGGAGAGCTTTCCCCGCCCGGCGCTCAGGCGATGACCTGACCGCGCGTCTTGTTGAGCTGGTCGGCGAGCACGGCGAGCAGGATCACGATGCCCAGCGCGATCTTCTGCACGTACGGATCGACGTTGGCGAGGTTCAGGCCGTTGTTCAGCACGCCGATGAAGACCGCGCCCCACAGCGTCGCGATGACGCTGCCGCGCCCGCCGTTCAACGAAGTGCCGCCGACGACCACCGCCGCGATCACGTCCAGCTCGTACTGGTTCCCCGCGTTCGGCACGCCCGCGCCCAGACGCGACGCCAGCACCAGCCCCGCCAGGCCCACCATCAGCCCGTTCAGGACGTAGACGAGCATCGTCACGCCCTTGATGTTCACGCCCGCCAGGAACGCCGCCTCGCGGTTGCCGCCCACGGCGTAGACGTAGCGCCCGAACGTCATCCGCTTCAGCACGAACCACCCGGCGGCGAAGACCAGCAGCATCAGCCAGACGGGGACGGGCACCCTCAGGAACAGTTCGCGCCCGAAGAGGCCGAAGCCCGGCGGCAGGTCGCTGACCGAACGCCCCTCGGTGATGACGAACGCCAGTCCGCGGCAGATGGTCAGCATCGCCAGCGTCACCACGAACGGCGGCACGCGGAACCGCGAGACCATCAAGCCGTTGAAGGCGCCGACCGCGAGCCCCACGCCGAGCGCCGCCAGCGCCGCCAGCGCCACCGCGCCCGGCGCGCCCGAGGCGGCGGCCATCGCCGCGACTATCCCCGCGAGCGCCGCCACCGACCCGACCGAGAGGTCGATGCCGCCCGTCAGAATCACCGCCGTCATGCCGACGGCGAGGATGCCCGTGATGGCGATGCTCAGCGCGATGTTAATGAGGTTCGGGAGCGAGAGGAACTGCGGCGCGTAGACGGCGAAGAAGAGCGACTCCAACACGATGGCTAGGACGATGACGTACTCGGCTATCGTCTGCCACTGGAGGTAGCGCGGGCGCGGGGCGCTGCCTCACTGACTGTTTCACTCATAAGGATTTGCCGCGGCAGCGGCGCACGATTACTTCAGCGAGTTGGCGTCCACGATCTTGACCGGCACGGAGATGCTCTTCTCGACGGGGCCGCCGGCGAAGTGCTTGCTGATGGCCTCGATGGTCTTGGCGCCGAGGTCGCGCGGCTGCTGCGCCACGTCGGCCTTCAGCGCGCTGCCGCGCTGGATGGCCCTGACCGCCTCGGGGGTGGCGTCGTAGCCGACGATGACGAGGTCGCCCTTGCCGCGCGTCTCGGCCGCCGACAGGGCCCCGAGCGCCGAGTCGTCGTTGATGCCGAAGATGCCCTTGAGGTTGGGGTTCCCCTGGAGCATGTCCTCGGCCGCCTTGAGCGCCTTGTCGCGCAGGCCGCCCCCGTTGAGCGACGCGGCGACCTTGATGCCCGGGTGCTTCTTCATCTCCTCCTTGAAGCCCAGCTCGCGGTCGAGCCCCGACTGCACCTCCGGCTGGCCGATGATGCCGACCTCGCCCTGCCCGTTCGATGGCCTTGGCGATGAACTCGGCCGCGAGCCGTCCGCCCGAGAGGTTGTCGGAGGCGACGTGCGAGACGACCTGCCCGCCCTGCGCCGCGATGTCGGCGGTGAAGACGGGGATGCTCGGCGCGGTTGGCCTGCCTCGATGGCCGGGCCGATGCCCTTCGAGTCGGCCGGGCAGAGGATGATGGCGTCCACTTTCTGGACGATGAAGTTCTCGATCTGCGACTGCTGCTTGGCCAGGTCCATGTCGCCGGACGTGACGATCAACTGGTAGCCCTGCTTGTCGGCCGCCTCCTTGAGGCCGGCCTCAAGGTCTTTGTAGAAGACGTGCTCGCGCGTCAGGAGCGTCACGCCGATGCGCTTGCCGCCCGCGGCGCCGCCGCCACCGCCAACGACGCCGCCCGCGCCGCCCGCGCCGGCCTGACAGCCGCTCGTCACCAACAGAGCCCCGACCAGGAGGGCCAGGCAGAGTGCGTAAACGTTTAATCTCATCGGTAGGGTCCGACCTTTCGGTTGAAGCTTCGGAGAGCGCGCCTCACGACGGCGCCGCCGCCGAGGATGGACGTGCGCTCGCCTCGCGGGGGTCTATGCTATGATTCAGAATCTAGAGAGCAAACGGGACGTAAGACCTTCCGGATGTGCGACGAACATTAACAGTTCGACGCGCCGGCCGACAAGCGCCGAGAAGATTTGAAATCTCCGATTTAACATTCCGAACTCGCCGAACCAGATGAGTCAGATGAAGAGAAGCGTGGCCTTCGTCCACACCTCGCCCGCGGCCGTCGGCCCGCTGATGCAGTTCTACGCGGAGGCCGCGCCGGAGTTCGAGATTACGAACCTGCTCGACGACGGCCTGCTGCGCCTGCTCGCGGCCGGGCGCGCCGAAGACGTGCGCCGAACGACTCTCGGAGATGCTCCGCGCCGCCGCCGAGACCTACGCGCCCGAGCTGGCGATGGTCACCTGCTCATCCGTCTCCAAAGAGATGATCCGAATCCCTGGCGCGCGACTTCCCGTTCCCCGTCCTGAAGATTGACTACCCGATGGCGCGCCGCGCGGTGAGTGCCGGGCGCCGAATCGGCGTCGCCGCGACCTTCCCGCCGACGCTCGTCCCCACGTCCAGGCTCCTGCGCGAGGCCGCCGCCGAGGCCGGCGTCGAGATCGAGATCGTCGAAGCGGTCGCGCCCGAGGCTTACACTGCGCTCCTCTCGAACGACACGAAGACGCACGACGAGTTGCTCGCCGCAGCGGTCGAAGAGCTTACAGGGGAAGGATGTCTCGGCGGTCGTCCTCGCGCAGGTCTCGATGGCGCGCACGCTGCCCCTCATCGAACGCGGCGCGCGCGTCCCCGTCCTGACCAGCCTCCACACGAGCCTCGAAGCGATACGCGAGGCGCTCGGGCTTTCCATTTGAGATGAGCGGCAGACTTCTCTTCGGCGCCGTCGCCGACGACGACACGGGGGCCAGCGACCTCGCGGGGATGCTGGCCGGGCAAGGCTTGCGCACGCTGCTCGTCATCGACCTCCCCGAACAGAGTCAGTTCGCAGAGTGGAGCGCGGGCCAACACGCCGTCGTCATGGCCGAAGGCACGCGCAACCTCCGCGCGGATGAGGCTCGCGCCCGCACGCGCTCCGCCCTCCGGCTGCTCAAGTCCAGAGACCCGCGCGCCTTCCAGCTCAAGTATTGCAGCACGTTCGACTCGACGCCCGAAGGCAACATCGGCCCCACCATCGACGCCGCGCTCGAAGAGCTTGACGAAGAGTTCACCGTCGCGCTCCCCGCGCTGCCCGTCAACGGGCGGACGACCTATCAGGGTTATCACTTCGTCCACGAACGTCTGCTCAGCGACTCTGCGATGCGCGAGCACCCGCTGACGCCGATGACCGAAGCGAATCTCGTCAAACATCTCAGTCGCCAGACCGCGCGCCGCGTCGGCCTCGCGCCCTACGAGTCGGTCGAGGCCGGCGCCGAAGAGCTCGGAAGCCGCTTCGAGAGCCTGCGCGCCGACGGCGTCTCAATCGCAATCGTGGACTGCCTGAGCGACGCGCACGTCCGAGTACCGTCTGCCGCGCCTCCGCAGACCTGCGGCTCGTCACCGGCGGCTCCGCCTTCGGCCAGGGGCTCCCCGCCGTCTGGCGCGAGCGCGGCTGGGTCGAAGAGTTGGACGCTCAGACAGCACCACTCTCAACCGCGGGAACGGAAGGGCGCGGGCGCCTCGTCGTCGCCGGCAGTTGCTCGGTCGCGACGCGCGCGCAGAACCGTTGGTTCGAGTCCGAAGGCGCGCCCGCCCTCCGCGTCGAGCCGCGCGCCCTGCTCGGCGAAGAGTCGGGACGCGCGTCCCTCGTCGAGCGCGTGCGCCGACACCTCGCCGCCGGGCGCGACTGCCTGCTCTACACCACGGACGAGCCCTTGGAGGTGGCGCGCGTGCAGAGTTGGGCCGCCGGGCAAGGCTTGGACGTGCAGACTCTCGGAGAGCGCCTCGCTTACGCGCTGGCCGACCTCGTCGCGGAGATTCTCGAAGCCGCGCCCGTGTCGGGGCTCGTCTTCGCGGGCGGCGAGACCTCGGGCGCGCTCTGCCGCCGCCTACGTTTGGGCGCGCTGCGCGTCGGGCGCAACATCGAGCCGGGCGTGCCGCTCTGCTACTCGCTCGGGCGTTACCGTCTGCCGGTCGTGCTCAAGTCCGGCAACTTCGGCGGCGAAGACTTCTACGGCCGCGCGCTGGCGGCCGCCTCTCGGCCGAACGAATACATGGTCTGAGGTGTGCGCATGACGGAAGACGCCTTGCTGGAAAACCTGTGCGAGACGGCCGAAAGCTTCTACCGGAGGGGCTACGCCTTCGGCTCGACGGGCAACGTCTCCGTGCGCGCGGGCGAGCGCGTCTGGATCACGCCGACGGGAAAGTCTCTGAAGGGTTGAAGCCCGCGCAGCTCGCCTGCGTGAGCCTGGCGGGCGAGAGCCTGAACGAGAACCGCCCGTCGAAGGAGTTCCCCTTCCACCTCGCCGTCTACACGCGCCGGGAGGACGTGCGGGCGGTCGTGCACCTGCACACGACTCCACTCGGTCGCGCTCTCGTGCCTCGAAGGGTTCGACGCCGGAGATCCCCTGCCGCCGCTCACGCCCTACTACTTCATGCGCGTCGCGCCGCTGGCCGTGCTCCCCTACTTCCGCCCCGGCTCGACCGGCTTGGCCGCCGCGGTCGGCGAGGCGGCGCCCCGACACAACTGCATGCTGCTGCGCAACCACGGCGTCGTCTGCGCCGGCTCGACGCTCTCCGAGGCCGTGGACCGCACCGAAGAGCTTGAGCAGACCGCCCGACTCCACTTCATCCTGCGCGGCGAGCACGTGCGCCACCTGACGGTTGAAGAGGTAGAAGATTTGAAAAGGACGTTCGGCTCAGAGCCCCGGCCGGGGCTACTACGCGACGCTCTTCGACCAGTCCGTGTCGCGGCCG
Source organism: uncultured Acidobacteriota bacterium (assembly GCA_963726735.1). Taxonomy (GTDB): domain Bacteria; phylum Acidobacteriota; class Blastocatellia; order Pyrinomonadales; family Pyrinomonadaceae; genus QHXN01. The sequence continues at coordinate 1,033,790 of CAVSDM010000007.1, read as the reverse complement.
CGGTGGGCGGCCTGTTGGTCGAGCGCCTGTTCGATTGTCCAGCCGCGGTGGATGATGCCGCCGACCGCCTCGATGACGGCGAGCGGGTCGTCGTCGCCGGGGTAGAGGATGTTGCGGCCGACGAGCGCGCCGCGCACGTTCGGGCCGGCCTTCAGGCCCGCGTAGAGTTCTCTTAAGAACGGCGTCGCGTCGCCGACCGGCTCGCCGCCGAGCAGAAGGATCGGGAGCGTCGTCGCGCTCGCCACCATCTCGTAGTTCTCGCAGTAGGGCAGCTTCAGCCAGAGGTAGCGCGCGCTGTCGCCCAGAGCCGCGGCCGCGCCCGCCGTCCGCGCCAGCTCCTCCGCCGTCTTGACGATTCTGTAGACGCCGTGCCGCGCCGTCATCTTCCTTCACGACCGGCAGCGACTCCAGAAACATCGGCAGCCCGACGGCGTTCAACTCCGTGATGGCCTTGCACGGTCGTCGAGCAGCGTCTTCAGCGAGTCCGGCTCGTCGTCGCAGAGCCGCAGGAGAATCTTCGCGCCGTCGATTCCCCACTCCTTGCACGACTGCGGCGGTCGGGCCGGAGTTCGGGTCGTCGATCTCCCAGACTGCTGCCGAGCAGGCCGCCGCGGTTGAAGCTGGCGATGAGCACCTTGTCGTCGAGGAAGCCGCGCCGCGCGCGACTCGCGCATGAGGTCGTCGATGATGAGCAAGTCTTCGATGATGTCCATCGTGGCGAGCAGCCCGTCCACCCCGTCGCTCATCAACACGCGCAGGATGCGCGCCATGTACTCGTGCCGGTCGGCCATCCTCAAGGGGTCGTCGCCGACGCGCGTCACGCGCCGCGCCGGGTGGTCGGCGGCGAGGATGTTGAGCCGGCCGTCCTTCGTCAGACTCTCGCGCCGCTTCGCGCTTCGCGCGCCGCGCGCAGAGAGCGCTCGGGGTCTGTGACCCTCACGTCGGTGACTTTCGCCAGACACCGCTGCCGGCAGAAACTCTTTCGCGTCGAAACTCAAAAGTCAGAACCCTCCTCTTTCTTCGATGAATGCCAAGAGCCTCTTCTCTCGTAAGGCATGAAGTTCGCGCAGCCGTGGCGCGTGACGACGATCGCGCCGCACGCGTTCCCCATCCGCGCCGCGCGGTACAAGTCCCAGCCCTTAAGATAGCCGTACATGAACCCGCCCGCGAAGGCGTCGCCCGCGCCGAGCACGTTCAGGACTTCGACCTGGAAGGTCGGCACCTCCAGACCTCGCCGCCGCGGACATAGCACGAGCGTGCTCTCGCGCGCCGCGCTTAACACCAGCGCCTCCGGCCCCGAAGGCGAGCTATCGCGCTCGACGGCCTCGCCCGTCCTAGCCGTCGGTCAGGAATGCCGCGGGGTTGACCTGCCTCGAGACGCGCCGAGCACCTCCTGCATCGTGCCTATGACGACATCGACGGCGGGAGTATCGAGCGGACGGCGACGCCGTAGGCGCGCACGTCGGGCCACAGTTCGGCGCGGAAGTCGAGGTCGAGGACGACCTTCGTGCCGCAGGCTGCGCGCCTGCTCGGCGGCGAAGAGCGTGGCGTCGCGGCTCGGCTGCCGGCGAGCCCCGAGCCCGTCAGCAGCAGCGCGCGGCTCGCGGGGATGGGCGCGGCGAGCACGTCGTTGATGTTCAGCTCGAAGTCGGCGCCGTCCTCGCTGTAAGGCACGATGGGGAAGCGGTCGGGCGGCTCGATGCCGAGCAGGAAGGCGCTCGTGCGCCGCCCGCGCTTGCGCACGCCGAAGCGCGTCTCGACGCCCTCCTTGTCGAGAAAGCTCTTGACGAAGTCGCCGACGAGGTCTTCGCCCACGGCGTTCAGGAGCGCCGTGCGCAGGCCCAGGCGGCGCGCGCGACGCCGATGTTGGTCGGGCAGCCGCCGACGTAGGCGGCGAAGCTCTTAATGTCGGTGAAGGGCGCGCCCACCTCGTTCGCGTAGAGGTCAATCGAGCTGCGCCCCACCGTCAGCAAGTCGTACTCGCGCTCCATCCCGGTCTCCCCTTGTCTGTCTATCCCTTAAACGGCCTCTCTCCGAGCGGCCGGCGCGGGTCGATGAAGAGCCACATCACGACGCCGCACGCCATGATGGCCGCCGCGATGTAGAACGGTATCGTCCACGAGCCCCACGTCTGCACGACGTAGCCGAAGATGATGGGCGCGACCGTGCCCGCGAGGTTGCCGAACATGTTCGTCGTCCCGCTCACCACGCCCGCGCGGCTGCCGCCCGATGTCGAGGCAGGTGGCCCACACGGCGGGCGTCGTCAAAAACTGGAAGAAGAGCGCCACCGAGATGAGCACGGCCGCGACGAACTTGTCCTCGGCGCGCGCGACGAAGACGAGCATCAGCGCGCTCATCGTCAGGCCGAAGGCGCCGAGCCCGCTGCGCGCGAGCTTATGCCGGCCGCGCCGGACGAGCGTGTCCGTGATCCACCCGCCGCAGACGAAGGCCAGCGCCCCGCACAGCCACGGCAGCGAAGAGAAGATGCTGGCCCAGTCCTTCTCGAACCCGCGCGCCTGAATGCAGGTAGGTCGGCAGCCAGGTGATGTAGAAGTAGAGCCCGTAGCCGTAGCAGACGTACATCGCGCACAGGAAGAAGATGTTCTTGGCTGCGCAGGAAGACGCGCCACGGGATGCCGTGCGAGTGGCTGCTCGCGCGGCGCGGCCGCGCCCGCGCGTATCAGCTCGACCTCGGCCTCGTTGGCCGAGGGGTGCTCCTCGGGCGTGTCGCGGAACCACTAGTACCAGGCCACGCACCAGACGACGCCGAGCAGCGCCGCACTCGACGAACGGGAGCCGCCAGCCCTTGCAGGTCGATAGCCAGAAGACGAGTGAAGGGCGTGGCCGTCGCGCCCAGCGCGTGGCCGATGCAGACGGCGCCCATCGCGCGCCCGCGCTGCGCCGCCGGGAACCAGCGCGAGACCGTCGAGGCGCTGTTCGGAATCGCCCCGGCCTCGCCCGCGCCGAAGAGCATCCGGACGACGAAGAGCGAGGCGAAGCCGACCGTCGCGGCCGTCAGCATCGTGAAGGCCGACCACCAGAGCACGATGCGCGTCAGCGCCTTGCGCGTGCCGAAGCGGTCGCCGAACCAGCCCGTAGGGCACCTCGAAGAGCGCGTAGGCGAAGGTGAACGCGCTGTAGATGTAGCCCATCTGCACCGGCGTGAAGTTGAACTCCTGCATGATGGTCGGCCCCGCGACCGAGATGCAGAGGCGGTCGAGGTAGGTGAGCGCCGCCAGCGCCACGAGCAGACCGAGCACCTTGTAACGCGCGTTCGTCGGCGCCGCCGCCCACGCCCCGTCGAGCGCGGGACGCGTGTTCGTGTCTCGCTGACTTGCATGACTCTCGTGACCTCCTCTGCGAGTTAGGGCCGAGTGCGGCGGGGCGCCGCCGCGCCGCCGCGCCGCGCCGCCGGGCTCACCTTCAGCGTGAAATCTGGCCCGGGCGCATCCGGAAGCCGAAGCGTTCGGACGCGCCCGCGAGCGCCGGGCCGCACTCTTCGACGGCGTTGCAGACCGCGGCGGTGGTGTGCTTCAACAGCGGGCCGCCGACGAAGACGCCCGCGGGCGCGCCGCCCAGCTCGATGAAGCGCATGACCGTGCCCGCGCCGTCCTCCGCCTGCTTCCACGCGCTCAGGAGCACCGACGGGTTCTCGACGTTAACGAAGCTCGACTGCGCCGCCGGCAGAGTCTTGCGCGCCGGGTAGGTCTGGTCCTGCGACTTGACGAGTGTGCGTTCGAGCGGCGTCGTCTCCTCCCAGCCCATGCGCGCCAGCGCCGCACGGTCGAGCGCGCGGGCGCTCGTCAGCACGTAACGGAACGTGAACTCGCCGCCCTGCGCCGCGACGTAGTTGGTGTTCCAGTAGTTGTTCATCACGTAGGAGAAGAGCGCCGAGCTGTTCGGCTTGAACTCCTTCGGCCAGGTGCCGCGTACGATATCACCGAACGTCCAGAGGAACGAATCGCGGTTCACAATCGCGACCGTCAGCCCTTCGTCGCCCACCGACGCCCAGTTCTGCGACGAGAACCATTCGAGCCCCGCGCCGGGCATCATGTCCTTCGAGGGGTTGACCACCGTGCTCTGCACGTCGAAGTTGAACTGCGGCGAGCCGACCGCAACGGGGAAGGCGAAGTAGACGCCCTCCTTCTTGTAGACGGTCTCTTTGCGAACGCGGTAGTTGATCTCGATCTTCTTCGCGTCGTCGAAGAGGACGACCTCCGTCGTGACGCGCGGCGTGTTCGGCGCGCTGCTCTCAAGGCGCGCGACCGCGCCCGTCGGGGTCTTCTCCGACGAGACGACGCGGCCGCGCGTCCCCCTGTGCGCGTCGAGCCGCGCGACGGGCGTCGTCTTGCGGTAGGTGAGCATCTGGTTCGGGAAGGGCTCGCCCCCGCCCGTCACGTAGACGTACTGGCCGAAGCGGTACGGGCTCTTGTCGTCAACCAGCTCGCGCCCGAGCTGCTTGTCGAAGATGCTCCTGATCGAACCGCTCTCCGCGTCGAGGCGGACGCGGTAGAAGTTGTTTTCGATGGTATCGCGCTGACCCGTCGGAGAGGACGCGCCTGAAGCGGTCGTTGCTGAAGTGGCTCGTGACGGCGCGCCCGCCTGCGCCGAGGTCGAAGTGTCGGAGGGCGTCTCGGCCGCGGCGCGCGCGAGCCTGTCGCGGACGTGGTAGGTGCGGTAGCCGACGGCGGGGACGCCGCGCGCGATGAAGCGTATGCGCTGGTAGGCGGGATGGTCCTGAAGCACTTCGACGGGGACGACGCGCTGCGTCTCAAGGTCTACGATCTCGCGCGTCTTCTGGAGGTCGAACTCGACCCAGCCGTCGCGCCGCCAGTTGAGCGTGTTGAAGACGACGAGCGCGCGCTGCGGCGTCTCGATACTTCCGGCGATGGCCGTCATCGCGCGGTCGAGCACGTAGTCCACTTGGTCGCGCGCCATCACGGCGCGCAGGCGCTTGTAGGCCAGCTCCCGCTCCGAGTCTTCGCTGTGCGGCTCAGTCACGCTGCGGCCCCAGCCCCACGTGTGTTCGTTCATGAGGAAGATGCTGTCCCACATCGAATCTATCGCCGCGCGCGGAGGGCGCGAGCGCGGGTCCACGAGCATCGCGGCCGTCGAGAGCTTCTCGGCCGAGACGGCGCGCCGCTCGTTCTCGCGCTCGAAGGCCGCGTGCAGAGCGTCGGACGCGACGCCGTCCTCCCAGTAAGGACCGCCGTCGCCGCGCACCACGGGCAGCTTGTCTTCGACGCCCGCCGAAATCTTCTCCAGCGCCTCGCCGAAGCCCGCGAAGACGAGCCGCGGGTAAGCGTAAGTCCGGTTCCACTCGCGCGCGATGTCGGCCTGCGACTTGTGGAGCGAAGTGTTCTCCCACTGGCTGCCGTGCATGAGCACCGCCGCGGGCGCGTAGTCGGGCCGCTCGTAGACGTTGAGGAAAGTCTGCATACCCTCGTAACCGTTGGCGAGGCGGGGCGGCAGGCCGAACTGGCTCCCGATCTGGTGGTAGTGGCGCGCGTACCAGAGCAGCACGCGGGAGCCGTCCGGCCCCTCCCACCAGAAGGGCGAGCGGCGGTGCAGGTCGCCGAGCATGAGCGTCGGCCCGCGGTCGGCGTTCGCCGCGGCCGCGAAATATTTGATCCCCGCGGCCGACAGTATCGACGCGTAAGACCAGGTGTACGAGGGCACGTCCGTGATGTTGACGTAGTCCGAAGGGGCGCCGTTCGCCCGGTTGAGCTTGCGCGAGGCGTAGAAGGAGCGGAGCAGCACCTCGGCCGTGCCCGCGCCCGTCAGCATCACCGAGTGCTGCGCGGGCACGAAGATTTTCCGCGCGCGCACGGCGTCGTAGAACCTCCGCTTCTCATCCTCCGAACGCCCTTCGAGGAACTGCTGCGCCTGCCAGTAGCCGTCGAGGCTGAAGCGGAACTCGGGGCGCGCGGTCGTCATCTCCAGCGCCTCGTCGATGATGCGGCTGTGCATCTCGGCCAGCTTCGTCTGGAAGTCGGAGTAGCCGATGTCGAGGTGCTCGTGCGGCACCATGTAGACCGTCCACTTCCGCTTCGGGATGAGCTTCTGCTCGGTGTAGCCGAGGGGGCCGTTGCCGCCGAGGTAGAGCGCGACATCGGCCGGCACGCCCGCGGCGAATTCGGGGACGAGGAACTCGAAGCGCTGCTCGCCGAAGTCGCGGTCGTTTTCGAGCTTCTGCGCGGCGCCCCAGCTCCCGACCAGGAGTTTGACCGCGCCGCCGCGCGGCTTGACGCGCGCCCAGCGCACGATGACGGAGACGACTTCGTGGAGCCTCCCCCCCACGCGTTTGTAGAAGACGGTGGGCGTGGCCTCGGCCCCCGACGAGGCCGGCCCGCCCTCCGGCGCGCGCCCGAACGAGAGCGCGTCGTAGCGCAGCACGGCGTCGGCCGTCTCCTCGCCGCCGGGCAGCGCCGTCGAGAGCGGGTCGGCCACGGCCGTCAGCCTGATCTCGTTCGGGCCGTGCCGCAAAAACGACGCGGGTATCCGGGCGTCGAGGGTGCCGACGGCGTACTGCGGGAAGATGTACGGTTCGAGGTTGCCCTCGGCGAAGTCGCGCTCGGGCCGCTGGTAGAACCAGCCCTTGTGTCCGTTCACCTCGACCTGCACGACGGGCAGGCGCGGCGAGGTCACGATGAGGCCGAGCCTGAGCGTGTAAACGCTGTCCACGGTTTCGCGGGCATCGGACAGGTCGTCCGGCGTCCGGCTCAGCTCGAAACGTATCGTGCGCGCCGCCGCCGGGTCGGCCTTCGAGGCGACGACGGCCTGCTGCGTCGCGCCCCAGTCCTTCGCGCGGCCCGACGCGGCGTCGAACGGCCCCGCGGCCTGCGCGCCGAACTCGTCCGAGGAGTTGTTGAACTCTCCGATCTGCCACAAGGGTCGCGTCTGCGCGGCGGCGCCGACGGCGAAGGTCAGGGTCAGGATGAGAGCCGGCAGGTAACGTCGGTGCATTGATGAACTCATCTCCCGTGTGCGCGCTCCGTCCAGTCGAACAGGGGCCGCGCGGGTCTGACCGCATCACTCTCGTCTGAGACCGTGACGGCGAGGACGCGCACCATCCCGTCGTCGGGGAGCGTCAGCGTCTTCGCGCCCGCGGGGATGTCGAGGGCGTAGGCGAAGAGGTACGAGTAGGCGTAAGCCTCGCTCAGGCCGTCGGGCCGGTGGTGGTGCGAGGCGAACCATGCGAGCGGCGCGGGCTTGATGAAGCCGGGCCTGATGCCGGTCATCTCCGCGTAAGGGTCGTGTCTGAACTGCGGCGAGCGGATGCGCGCGGCCGTCTCGGGCGAGGCGCCGGGCGGCACCTGCCGCTCGCCCGCGCGCCACTGCCGCGCGTCCCACTGGCCGACGAAGCCGCCCCAGTCCTGCACCGTCACCTCGGCGGCCTGCCGCCCGACGCGGAAGGTCGCGCGCCGGTCGCCTGCGGCCGAGGCCGCGAGGACGTAGACCCTTCTGAAGTTGCCCGCGGGCAGGTTCAAGGTCTGACCGCGCGCGACGAGCGCGTTCGACGCTTGAGACGACAGTTTGAAGCGCACGCCCGCGAAGGAGATTTCGCCGGGCAGCATCTCCGAAGGAAGACTGCGCCCCAACCCGTCGAATCCGCCGACGCCCTTCACGGCGGCCGCCGTCTTCGTGACGTGGGGGCTCGACGCCGCGAGGTCGTAAGGCAGCTCGACGGGCTGCGAGCGCGGCGCGCTCAGCTTCACGCGCGACGGCGTGAGTTTGAGCGCGAAGGTGCGAAGTTGATAAGGGCCGAAGTCCGTCACCAGTTCGCCCTTCTCAACGCGCGCCGCGCCGAGCGGCTGCTCCCGCCCCGTCACCTCGCGCGCCGACGCGACCCCGCCCGCGAAACGGACGCGAACGTTCTTCGCTCCCCGGCCGTCGAGTTCGACGAGGCGGACGACCGTCTCGTCAGACTCTTCGGCGCGCTTGACGGCGAGCACGCGCACGCGGCTGTCGCTCACACTCAGCAGCGAAAAGCTCTTGCCGAGCGCGCCCGCGTGGCGCGTGGCCTCGAAGGCGACGAGCGGCTGGTTGAGCGCCTGCGCCTGCCAGTCGGTCTCGGCCGCGCGCCAGTCGCCCGCGTGGCCCGCGAGGCCGTAAACGAACTCGTGGTGCCCCCAGTCCTGCGTCGTCTGGTCGTGGTACTCCCAGCCGTTGCCCGCGCCCAGACCCGGCGTGAAGAGCAGTGTCAGACGCAGCGTCGAGTCGTCGGGCTTGTCCGAGCCGTACTTGCAGTCGGAGAGCACGGTCACGCCGTAGGCGCCGCCCTTGTCCGTGAGGTCGAACCACTGGTGCGAGGGCACCTCGTACTTGCGCTCGTCGTTGTTGCCGCGCTCGATGGTGCCCACGTCCCAGTTGTAGGTCGCCAAAGGGTTCGAGGCCGTCAGCGGGAACGTCGCCTTGAGCGCGGCCGCCTCCGACCGCCAGTCGATACGGTTCGCGAACTCGACGCGGCCGCCCGCGCCGCCCGCCGAGAGCCTGATCGGTCTGGACGAACTTCGAGCCCTCGCTCTCGCGCTCCACCTCGACGGCGACGCGGACGGGGCCGCGCTCGACGACGCGAATCTCGCGCGGGCCCCGAGACGTAACCGCGCGGCGGCTTCTGCTGGTCGGCCCAGTCCATGTTCCACGCGGGCCAGTCCCTCGGCCGCTCGGTCTGGAACGCGAGCCGCGCGGGCGCGCTCAGCAACTCTTTGTTGACCGTCTTGTCGAAGACGCTCGACACGTCGCCGTCGGCGTTGAGCGTGACGCGGTAACGCGCGTTCTCAAGCGACGACTCGCTCACCTTCAGGTCGAGGTCGTCGAAGCGCGTCGGCGCGTCCGCGGCCCTCACGTCGTAGAGGGCATAGCCGACCGAAGGCACGTCGGCAAGGAAGAGGATTTTCGTCGCGCCGTCCTCTTCGCCGACGACCTGCGCGGGCACTTCCCCGCCCCGCGGGCCGACGACGCAGACGGTTTTCGGCGAGCCGCCTTCGAACCTGATGTCCGCCTCGACCACGTCGTCGCGCTCGACGTTCAAAGGGTTGTAGACGACGACCGGCGTGCCCTTCGTGCGCGTGTCCATCCCGCCGACAATCGACTCGGTCGCGCTCGTCAGCACGGACGCGAACTGGTTCGCGGCGATCACGTCGTCGTTCCACGAGAACTCGAACGCGCGCGGCGTGGCCGTCCCCGGCAGAACGTCGTGGAACTGACCGCCCATCACGAGCGTCCACGCGTCGTCGAGTCTCTGTTGCGGATACCGTCTCCCGCCCGCCCACGCCGCGGCGACCGAGGCGCGCTCGGCCGCGTCGGCCAGCAGCTCGTTGCGACGGTTCCAACGCTTCTGCGTCGTCTGCGAACTTATCGAACCGGCGGAGTGGTCGGTCAGCAACAGGTCGCCTTTGTAGCGCGGCAGGCGCGCGGTCTTGTCGGCGGGGATGTCGAGGAACATCTGCTCGGCCGTGGCCGACAGGACGCGGACGGGGCCGTCGCCGACCTGCACGGGCGTGCCGGGCGCGTCGGCGGGCGGGATGGCCGGCGGCGGCGGCGGGATGACCGTCCGCTTCCGGCCCACCACCGCGTCCAGCATCTTGACGGAGAACTCGAAGGGCGCGCCGCCGATGTCGCCGACGGGGCCGAAGTAGGCGTAGTCGGTGAAGAGGCCGCTCACTTCGCCGTTGCGCCGGATGCGCTTCGGCGCAGTCCTGCGGGAAGTACCTGACCGAAGGGTTCGCGGCCGAAGGGGGCGGGCTCTTGCTGAAGTCCTCGCGCACGTTGCTGTCGTAAGGGCGCGGGTTGAAGGCCGAGACGATGCCGCGGCCGTCCGGCCCCTCCCACACGCCGACGTTGAAAGGCACGCCGTCCGGCGTCCGCTCGATTGAGTCGGGGCCGCCGACGCGCGCCGCCGACTTCCAGTAGAGCTTCTGCGTCGAGAAGCCTTTGAGCCCCATGTGCGCGAGGATGGTGGGCAGCGACGCGGGGAAGCCGAAGCTGTCGGGCAGCATGTACTCGGCGCTCGTCCGCCCGAACTCGCGGCGGAAGTAGTGCGAGCCGTAGAGAATCTGGCGAACGATGACTTTCGGCCGAGGCGGAGTTGGGGTCGCCCTCCTCCATCGAAGAGCCCGCGGGGAACCAGCGCCCGGCGGCGACGTAGGACTTGACGCGCGCGTAGTCCTCGGGCCAGTACTCCTTCATCATCCGGTAGCGGTTCGCGCCCGTGAAGTTGAAGAGGTAGTTCGGATACTTCTCGAAGAGCGCGAAGTTGTCGCGCATCGTGTTCGGCAGGTACTCGTTGATGACCTGCGGGTACTCCCAACGCCACTGCGTGTCGAGGTGCGCGTAGCCGACGACGTAGAGCGTCGGCTCCTTCGTCAAGATCGGGCGCGCGCCTGCGCCGAAGCGCTGTGCAGGGCGGCAAGGCACGACAGCAGCAGCGCGAGTAAACGCTTACGTCCAGACCGCACTCCGTCCGTCCTCCGCCAGCCGTTCGTCACTTTGACATTGAAATTGGAGCGGGTTGTGCTTCGACCGCAGCACTGAACAACTTCTAAACGAAACGGCGCCCGGCGTCAACATCAACGCGCGCGCGACGACCGGGACGAGCGCGCGGCGCACGTTCCAGCCTTTTATCTCGACCGTCATGGCGCGAGTCGGCCCGGGCACTTCGACGCTGAGGCGCCGCCACTCGCCCGGCACCAGCGAGACGTAGTTGTCGCTCGCGTAAACGGGGAGCACGCGCTCGCCGGTCGCGGCGTCGCGCACGACGACCTGCGCGGCGAGCGCCACGCCGTCCCCGTGGTTCGTCAACTCGACCTCGACGCGCGCCGCGCCCGCCTCCTTCTTCAACACCGCGAGACAGGCCAGAGGTGTTTCGAGCAGGCCGTTGAGCTTGCGGTAGCCGGACTTCTGCGCCGCGTGCCAGTAGAAGTTCTCGGAGAGCACGCGCCGCTCGCCGTCGATGAGCACGAGCCTGACGAAGACGACGCCCTCCTTCGCCTGCGCGGGCACTTTGAGGCGCGAGACGCGGACGGCCGAGTTCGAGGGCGCCGAGAGCGCCTGCTCGTGCGTGGAGAGGACGGCGCCGTTCACGTCCAGAACGTACATGAGAAGGCGCAGGTCGCGGAGCGGTGTCTGCGTGTTGTTGACGACCGTGATTCGCAAGTCGGGCTGGTCGAGCTGGACGTGGACCGGCTCGCAAGCCTTCTTCACGCCGAAGTACGCGCCGTGCGTCGAGTAGTCGGAGCTGTACATCTGCCACTCCATGCTCGGCCACGCCGGGTGCGTCATCCACATCAGGCGCCCCGTGTTCGGGTTCCACAGGTGCGCGTTGAAGCCCTCGAACATCGCGCGGTGGCTCGCGTAGTGAGTAGCTGCGCCTTGCGCTCGAAGTCTTCGAGGCTCGCGGGCTCGCCCAGCTCTTCGACCAGAGCAGTCATGAAGTGTTTGTTGTCGCCGCCGCCGCCCGTATGCCAGTCGTGGTAAGCCCACGCGTCACTGGGCGGCCAGTGGTCGGAACGGGCGAGCATCGCGCGGATGGTGTCGGCCGAGGGCGGCGAGGGCAGCCCCAGCTCGGTCGAGAAGCCGCGCGCCGCGCGTCGTGAAGAACTTGAAGGCGTCGCCGTAATGCCACGGCCCGCTGCCCTGCAAGTTCACGTCGCGCGAGTTGGGCGAGTAGTAGCGCGTGCCGTCCAGCTCGCGCAGGAGTCGGTCGAGCCCCTCGTTGATGCGCGGCGGCGGGACGCCCTCGTTGCGCCCGCACCAGACGGCGATGGACGGGTGGTTGCGGAAGCGCAACACGACCTCGCGCGCGTTAGCGAGGAAGAGTTCGGGGTCTGACGGCTCAAGGTTCCAGTCCTGCGTCGAGAGCCAGAAGTCGTTCCAGACGAGCAGCCCGTACTCGTCGGCCAGGTCGTAGAAGACCTCTTCCGTGTTCTGCCCGCACCAGTTGCGTATCATCGTCAACCCCGCCTCGCGGTGCAGGCGAAAGTAGGGCTCCATGCGCTCGCGCGAGACTCGCTTGCGCGTGTCGTCCAGGCCCCAGTTGCCGCCGCGACAGGCGATGCGCACGCCGTTGACGCGCACGACGAGGTGCGGCGACGCGCGCCGGTCGGCGAGCGCACGGATAGAGACCGAACTCTCCTTGCCACTGATGAACGAAGCGACCCAGCCCTCGGCCGACTCGACCATCCCCTCGTGGCTGACGTTGACGACGTGCTCGCCCAGACTCTTCGCGGGGTCGTACTCGACCCGACGCAGACGCCCCGCGCCGTCCATCAACGTCAACTCGTAACTCAGCTCGCGCACGCCGAAGCGCAGATGCTTTTCGTCCGACTTGCTCGTGCCGGTCGTGAAGCTCACGCGCAGGTGATATAACTCCGGCCGTCCGTAACCGTTCGGCCACCAGAGCCGCGGCCTCGTCAGCTTCAACTGCGGAAAGTCCGACGGCGCGAGCGTCACCTCCGTCCGGCCCGGCGCGACCGTCAGACGTTTGCGAACGGTGACGCCCTCGAACGAAGCTTCGAGCGTACCGACAATCGCCTCGCTTGTTTCGTTGACGAGCGGCACGTGGATGTTGACCGCGGCGCGCGTCGTGTCGGGCAGCGGGAGCCTCGTCGTGACCTGCACGTCGCCGACGCGCAACGGCCCCGTCGCCTTGAGCGTCACCTCCTGCCACAGCCCCGTCGCGCGGTCGCGCACGCCGGGAATCCAGTCCCACCCTTCGGTGCAGAAGAAGGTCGGGCCGTCCAGACACATCGCGCCGCCGTTCGGCCCCGGGCCTGCCTTCACAGACTCTTCGTGCGGGACGCCCGGGTGCGGCGGCGGCGAGACGCGCACGGCGAGCGCGTTCCGACGGCCGCGGACGAGCACGTCCGTCACGTCGAACACGCCGCGCATGAACGCCCCGCGCACCTCGCCCAGCCGACGGCCGTTGAGCCAGACCGCGGCCGAGTAGTTGACGCCGTTCAGTGTAAGTTGGAAGCGCCGCCCCTTCGTGGAGGCGGGCGGAATGAACTCCGTCCGGAACCAATAGTCCTGCCGGTTGAGCGTCTCGGGGATGGCGAGGTTGTTGAGCCCGTAGTCCGGGTCGGGGTAGACGCCGCGGTCCACGAGCGTCGAGAGCACGGTGCCGGGCACGGTCGCCTCCAACCAGCCGTCCGCGGAATAACCGGGACGCGAGACCGCGTCACCTTCATCCGAAACCTTCGGCGCTTCCGCCATCCGCCACCCGCGCGCGAGCGCCCACTCCCACGCCCCGCGCCGCGCGAGCGCAGGCCCCGGCGCCCCGAACGGCTTCGCCGAAGGCTTCGACGGCCCCGACGTAGGCACGGGCAGCGTCGCACGCTCCTGCGGCTCGCGTAGCCCCTCCTGCCCCTTCGTCTGAACCGGCCAGGTCTTCTTCGGCCCCTGACCGTACGGCGTCAGGTTCAAGACGAACAGGGACAGCGTCAGCGTTAGAAGCGAGAGCCTGAAGCGCGACATGGAATCTTTATATCAGGTATTTGTCGTAGCCCGCGCGGACAAGCTCTTCGTAGGCGGCCCACACGTCCGCGGGAATCTCCTGCGGTATCTGAAAACCTCTGTCGGGGTAGACGCGCACGCGTTGCAGGTCGCCGACCATGATGCCGACCACGTCGTCTTCGGTGAGCGCGCTGTGGGAGTATTTCCGCAAATACTCTGCGAACGAGACCTGCGGCGAGGTGACGAAGACGCGCGGCCCGGGCCAGTAACGCTTGAAGGTCGCGTACGCCCTGCGCTCCATGTAAGGCTTCTGCACGAGGATGAGGCTCTGCGGCTCCGGCCCGCGAGCGGCCAGAAGCTCGCGCGTGAAACGGACGTTCTCGCCCGTGTTGGTCGAACGCGTCTCGACGATGATGCGTTCGCCGGGCACGCCCATCCCGCGCGCTACCTGCGCGAACAGCTCGGCCTCCGGCTCGCTCCAGAGGTTCTTCGTGATGGCGCCCAGGCCCCCCGAAAAGACGAGCAGCGGCGCCCACCCTTCCAGGTAGAGCGCCGCGCCCCGCTCGGCCACCGCCGTGTCGTGGCTACAGAGGACGAGAATTACTTCCGCCCTCTCCAGCCGGTGGTTCATGTGATGGTAGTCCCAGAGCCTCTCGGCCGACTCCCTTATCTCCCGCCGCATCTGGCCAACTATACCACGCCGCGCGGGGAGGGCTTGGCGAGCTTCACCTCGTCCGCGCCGTCCCCCGGCTTCACTCCGCGGCGCCGCGCGAAGGGGACGAGCATAGGCACGGAACGACGGTACTCCTCGTAGGCTTCGCCGTGCTCGCGCGTAAGGTCGCGCTCCTCGAACTGAATCGCCAGGAGGATGTAGGCGGTGGTGGCGACCGAGAAGAGCAGGTGCGCGAGCGTCATCGTCGGCGTCATCCAGAAGGCGAAGAACCAGCCGACGTAGAGCGGGTGGCGCACGACGCGGTAGAGCGCCGGAGTCCCGAACCGAAGGGCTGTGTAAGGCCGGCCCAGCAGGTAGAGCCAGACCTGGCGCAGGCCGAACAGGTCGAAGTGGTTGATGAGAAATGTGGAGACGAGCACCAACCCCCACCCGAACGCGAACAACGCGCGCAGGACGACGCGCCCCGCGGGGTCTTCGACCGACCAGACCACGCCGCCCAGCGGCCGCCACTGCCAGAAGAGCAGGACGAGCGCGAGGCTTGAGAAGAGGACGTAGGTTGAGCGTTCGAGCGGCTTCGGCACGGCGCGCGTCCACCACTCCTTAAACCACTTGCGCGCCATCACGCTGTGCTGCACGGCGAAGAGTGTCAGCAGCCCCGCGTCGATGGCGAGGCCGACGCCGAAGGGGCCGCTCGCCGCACCGTCCAGCGTCGCCGGGACGCCGAAGTCGCCGATGAAGCAGACGGCGTACAGAAAGGTTCCCAGGAACATCAGGTAGCTGAGACTTCCGTAGGCGAAGAACAGGATTCGCTTGAACATCGTCGTGACTCCTCCATCGCAATCGGTCTCTTATGACAAGCAAAAAAAGTCCGGGTGCATGTTGGCGCAAGCGGCGGCGGCAGGCTATGGGTGTTTTGTCCCGGTTTACGTATACTGCGGGCCAGGGGCCGGGACATAAGTCCCGCCCGGGCCGGCGGAGTGGCATCGGATGATGAAGAGACCGACGCAGCGAATCAGGTACCTGCACACCGCGGACGGCGTCCGGCTCGCGTGGGCCGAAGCGGGTGCGGGGCCGGCACTCTTCAAGGCCGCGAACTGGCTGACCCACCTCGAATACGACCTTGAGAGCCCGGTCTGGCGCCACTGGATCAGCTTCTTCAGCGAACACTTTCGGTTCGTGCGCTACGACGAGCGCGGGTGCGGGATGACCGACTGGGAGGTCGGCGACCTCTCCTTCGAGCGCTGGGTCGGAGACCTTGAGGCGGCGGTCGCGGCGGCCGACCCTCGGGAGCCGTTCGCGCTGCTCGGCATCTCGCAGGGGGCGGCCATCTGCCTGGCCTACGCCGTGCGGCACCCGGAGCGCGTCTCGCACCTGATACTCTACGGCGGCTACGCGCGGGGCGTGTTCCGCCGCGGCGACCCCGAGAGGGAGCGCGTCTACCGGGCCATCATCGACCTCGTTCGCCTCGAATGGGGTAACGACAACCCGGCCTTCCGTCAGGTCTTCACCTCGCGGTTCATCCCGGGCGGTTCCGAGGAGCAGACGGGCTGGTTCAACCAGCTCTGCCGGAAGACGGCGACGCCCGACAACGCGGCCCGACTCTTCGAGGCGAGGGGCGCGGTGGACGTGACCGGACTGCTGGGCGAGGTCCGAACTCCGACCCTCGTGCTGCACTCGCGCGAAGACCAGATCACCCCGGTGCTGGAAGGGCGCATCCTCGCCGCCGGCATCCCGGGCGCGCAGTTCGTCGAGTTGGACTCGAAGAACCACGTCCTGCTGGAGAACGAGCCCGCGTGGGGGCGCTTCCGCGAGGCGGTGCTGGAGTTCACAGGCTTCGACGCGCGGACGGGGGACGAGGACGCGGCGTTCGCCTCGCTCTCGCCGCGCGAGCGGGAGGTTCTGGCGCTGATGACGGAAGGGCTCGGCAACGCGCAGATCGCGGAGCGCCTCTCCATCAGCGAGAAGACGGTTCGCAATCACGTCTCCAATCTCTTCGACAAGCTCGGCGTGTGGACGCGCGCGCAGGCCATCGTCTTCGCACGCGACCGAGGCTTCCGTGGCGGGCGGGCGGCCGAGAACAGTTCCACTTGACGACCCGCGGGCCGGAACGTCCGCCCAAGTCGCCGCACAACTCGCCGACGCGCCTCACGCCCAGTAGGTTCTATCCAGCGAACGATAACCGACGGCCTCGCCGACGTGTTTGGGGAGGACCTCTTCGGAGGCTTCGAGGTCGGCGATGGTGCGGCTGACTTTGAGGATGCGGTCGTAGGCGCGCGCGGAGAGACCCTGACGGGTCATGGCCTGTTCCAGCAGTTGCTCGCCCCCTGCGTCGAGGCGGCAGTGGCGGCGTATGAGCCCCGGGTTCATCTGCGCGTTCGCGAAGACGCGGCTCCCCTTGAAGCGCTCGGCCTGCCGCGCACGCGCCGCCAGCACCCGCGCGCGGATTCCTGCGGAGCCCTCGCCCTCGGGCGCGCCCCTGTCCGCCAGTTCCTTGAAGCGGACGGCGGGCACGTCCACGTGGATGTCGATGCGGTCGAGCAGAGGCCCCGAGACGCGACCGACGTATCGCTGTATCTGCGCGGGCGTGCAGCGGCACTCGCGCACGGGGTCATTAAAAAAACCGCAGGGACAGGGATTCATCGCGGCGGCGAGCATGAAGGAGGCCGGGAAGGTCAAAGTCATCGCCGCGCGGCTGATCGTGACGCGTCCGTCTTCCAGAGGCTGTCGCAGAACTTCCAGAACGGAGCGGTCGAACTCGGGCAACTCGTCGAGGAAGAGGACGCCGTGGTGCGCCAGCGAGACTTCGCCGGGGCGGGGCACGGCGCCGCCCCCGACGAGCCCGCCATCGCTGATGGTGTGGTGCGGCGAGCGGAACGGGCGGGCGTTGACGAGCCCCGTGCGGTTCGTCAGGCCCGCCACCGAATGAATCTTCGTCAGCTCAAGCGCCGCCTCGAACTCAAGCGGCGGCAGGATGGTCGGCAGGCGCTTCGCCAGCATCGTCTTCCCCGAACCCGGCGGGCCGATAAGTAGAATGTTGTGCGAGCCGGCCGAGGCGACTTCGAGCGCGCGCTTGACGGCGAGCTGCCCGCGCACCTCTCGGAAGTCAACGTCGTAAGAGTTGTCATTCGTTAACGGCCCCGGCTCGTCAACGCGCAGGGGCGGCGGCGCCGTCCCCGCGCGTAGGGCGGCGACCAGTTCGACGGCCGCGCGCAGCGTGGCAGCGGCGTACACGTCCACGCCCTTGACGACCGCGGCCTCGGTCGCATTCTCCTCGGGGAGGAGAAGGTTTTTAATCCCGGCGTCGCGCGCGCGCAGCGCGATGGGGAGCGCGCCGCGCACGGGGCGGACGCGGCCGTCGAGCGACAGCTCGCCGACCGAGAGCACGTCCGCGAGCCCTTCCGCGGAGCCGAGGTCGCCGTTGGCGCCGAGGACGCCGAGCGCGATGGGGAGGTCGAAGCTCGCGCCCTCCTTGCGCACGTCCGCGGGCGCGAGGTTGATGGTCGTCTTGTGGAAGGGGAAGAAGAAGCCGCTGTTGTTGACGGCGGCGCGGATGCGCTCGCGCGACTCGCGCACGGCGAGGTCGGGCAGGCCGACGATGGTGACCGAAGAATTCCCGTCGGCCTCGCCCCGCGCGGGCGTCAGGTCAACTTCGATATCGACGAGGTCTGCGTCGATGCCGTAGACGGCGGCGGACTGTGTGCGGAAGAGCATGTGCGTGCCAGCGTGAGCGTGTCGGTGAGGCGCTGGCGGACGCCGTGTCTTTATGAAATGAGAACGAGCGCGCTCCTGGTCGTTACCAAAAGCGCGCTCGCCTTTACAAAGTCGGCGCCCTGTCGGGGGCGCGTCGTTTAACTCCTACCGGCGGCGCGCGGGGGCGGCCGGCGCGTTCGCCGACTTGCCCTGCGGGACGCGAATCTGGCGGCCGCGCGCGAGTGGCTCGTCGGCCGTCACGCCGTTGATCTTGGCCACCTCGGCGACCGACGCGCCGAAGCGCGCCGCGATCTGCGCGATGGTCTCGCCGCCCTTAGCCGTGTAGCTCACGAGCCCGTTGCCGGCCGGCGCGGCGGCGCTGTTCGGCCGCTCGTAGTTCTTCAAGGTCTGCACGACGCGGCCGCCCGCGGGGACGACGAGCGTGCCGCCCTTGGCGAGGTCAACGCCCGCGTTCCACTGCTGGAGCGAGGCGGCGCTCACGCCCGCGCGCGAGGCGACCGTCTCCCAGTTCTCGCCCGGCGCGGCCTGGACGACGCGCGCCATCTGGTTGCGGCGGTCGGCCGGGATGCGCTTCAAGAGCGCGACCATCTGGTGCCCGCGCTTCGGCGGGACGCGCAGCAGGTAGGGCTCGCCCGGCGGCGTCGCATCGCGGCGCAGTTCGGGGTTGAGGCTGCGGATGCTGTCGAGGCTCGTGTCCGTCAGCGCCGCGACCAGGTTGAGGCTCGTCGCAGAGGGCACGCTCACCGTGTCGTAGGCGAGCGGCGACATGCGCTGCACGTTGCGGAAGCCGTACTTCTCGGGGTTCTTCGCGATCAGGATGACCGCGAGGATGTTCGGCACGTAGTTGCGCGTCTCCTGCGCGATGTACGGGTAGATGGCCCAGAAGTCCCTCTGGCCGGCGCGCGAGATGGCGCGGTCGACGTTGCCCTCGCCCGTGTTGTAGGCGCCCATCGCCAGCTCCCAGTTGCCGAAGCGGTTGTGCAGCCACTTCAGGTAGCGGGCCGAGGCGCGCGTCGCCTTCTCGAAGCTGTTGCGCTCATCGACGTAGGCCGTCTGGCGCAGGCCGAAGCGCGAGCCGGTGCCGGGGATGAACTGCCAGAGCCCCGAGGCCGCGGCCCACGAACGCGCGGTCGGGCGCCAGGCGCTCTCGACCTGTCCGAGCCAGACGATGTCCTCGGGCACGCCCTCCTCGCGGAAGATCTTGCGCGCCATCTGCATGTACTGGCCGGAGCGGCGCAGGCCCGTCTCCATCGTCCCGCGGCCGCGTCCCTGGTAGTAGTTGATGAAGCCCTGGACGAGCGGGTGCGGCGTGAAGCTGAAGTCGAGCGTGCTCTTGATCTCGTTCTCAAGCTTCGCCACGTCGTCGGCCGAGATGTCGTCGGTCTCCTTCTTGTCGAGTTCGAGCGTGCGCAGGGCGTCGAGCGGCGACGGCTCGAACTTCTGATCGACGAAGCCGACCTCGACGGGCGCGGGCGTCTGGACGCCGCCATCCTGCTGCGCGACCGTCTGGAACGTCGCGCTGTTCTGCGCGGGGCGCGCGCCGGGGACGGCCTGCGGCACCTCGTAGCGGTAGACTTTCTCGACCAGCTCAAGGTAGTAGCGGTTCAGGCGCGGGTTCGAGCGCACGTCCATGCCCGATTCGAGCACGGTATCGACGGCCTTGTCGAACTCCTCGCGGGCGGCCTGGCGCTTCTGGTCTTTGAGGTTCAGCTCGCCGAGGCGGAAGTGCTTCTCGGCGTCCTCGACGATCTTGTTGACGCGCGGGTCCTCGCGCTCGATCTCGCTGGGCGTATTGCGGAGGTATGATTGCTGGGGGACTTGCGCCTGAAGCGAGACGGAGGGGAGCAACAGCGTCGCGAGCAGCGCGGCGTTGACGAAACGGCGGGGGAGGCTCGTGTTATTCAATCGTTGATCTCCTTTGCGAGATGAAAGCGAATCCACGATGGCGACCGTGGCGAGGGGTCGCACGAGCGGCATCCACTAAAAGTTCCTGAAAGATAACCCTTCGATGAAGGAAACGGCTCTGCTTTGTGGGCCTCCGTTGTGGAGAGCAGAACCCTCAAAACCGCACGGAGGTTACCATAGCCTTCATCAAAGAATCAACCCTTATGCCCGCATCTATATGTAAATAAAAGGCGAAACGGCTCACGTTTCCTGTACTCTTTCGCTTCGCCGGGGGGACTTTTAAGATGCCGGAGTCGGCCCGCGGGTTGCGCCCGGCCGGCCGCCGCGACCGGGCTAAACGAAGGCTAAAAAGCGATCTGCCCGGCCCGGTTTCAAGCTTTACTGGAGCTTAAAACGGGGCCGGGCAGTCGGCACTCGGGGATCGGTCAAATTAACCGGCCGCTAAACCGCCTCTAAATCCGCGGCGCGGCGGCCTGCGGGAGGCGCGGCGGGCGCTGGACGGGGGCGGGCGTGGCCGGGGACTTCTCCTTCAAAGCCTCTCGGAAGACCTCGCGGACGTTCTCGACGAAGATGAACTGCATCTCGCCGAAAAGCTCCTTCGGGATTTCGTCCATGTCGCGCCGGTTGAGGTGCGGGAGGATGACTCTCGTCACGCGCGCGCGGCGCGCGGCCAGCACCTTCTCCTTGACGCCGCCGACGGGCAGGACGTTCCCGCGCAGCGTGATCTCGCCCGTCATCGCCACGTCCTTGCGGACGGCGCGCTGCGAGAGCGAAGAGACCATCGCCGTCGCCAGCGTGATGCCGGCCGAGGGGCCGTCCTTCGGGATGGCGCCCTCGGGGATGTGTATGTGCATGTCGTACTTCTCGAAATCCTCCTCGGGGATTTCGAGTTCCTTGGCGCGCGACTTGGCGTAGGAGTAGGCGGCCTGCGCCGACTCGCGCATCACCTCGCCGAGTTGTCCCGTCAGGACGAGTTGCCCCTTCCCCTTCATCCGCAGCGCCTCGATGAAGAGCACGTCGCCGCCGACGGCCGTCCACGCGAGCCCCGTCGCGACGCCGATCTGGTCTTTGCGCAGCGCCTCCTCGGGGAAGGTCTTCGGCGCGCCGAGGTACTCGTGGATGTTCTTCGGCGTGACGCGCACGACCTCGGACTTGCCTTCGGCGATGCGCCGCGCGACCTTGCGGCAGACGCGCCCGATCTCGCGTTCGAGCTGCCGCAGGCCGGCTTCCTGCGTGTACTGCTGGACGATGACCGAGAGCGCCTTCTTCGACATCTGCACGTTCTTGGCGGTGATGCCGTTCTCCTCGATCTGCTTTGGCAGGAGGTGGCGGCGCGCGATCTCCAACTTCTCCTCCTCGGTGTAGCCCGCGAGGCGGATGACCTCCATGCGGTCGCGCAGGGCGGGCTGGACGGTGTCGAGGATGTTGGCCGTCGTCATGAACATCACGTTCGAGAGGTCGAAGGTGACGCCGAGGTAGTTATCGCGGAAAGAGTTGTTCTGCTCGGGGTCTAAGACTTCCAGCAGCGCCGACGAAGGGTCGCCGCGGAAGTCCGCCCCGACCTTATCAATCTCGTCGAGCATGATGAGCGGGTTGTTCGTCGCCGCCTGCTGGAGCGCCGGAGATGATGCGGCCCGGCATCGCGCCGACGTAGGTGCGCCGGTGGCCGCGAATCTCCGCCTCGTCGTGCAGGCCGCCTAAACTAAGCCGCACGAACTTGCGGTCGAGCGCGCGCGCGATGGAACGACCGAGCGAAGTCTTGCCGACGCCCGGCGGGCCGACGAGACAGAGGATCGAGCCCTTCGGCTTCTCCTTCAGCTTGCGGACGGCCAGCGCCTCGACGATGCGCTCCTTGACCTTCTCAAGGCCGTAGTGGTCTTCGTCGAGAATCTGCTGCGCCTTGATTAAGTCGAGATTATCGACCGAAGCCTTCGACCACGGCAGGTCGGTCATGATCTCCATCCAGTTCCGCAGCGTCGCCGTCTCGGCCGCGTCCGGGTGCATGCGCTCCAGCTTCTTGAACTGCCGGAGCGCCTCCTCCTCGGCGTGCTTCGGCATGTCGGAGGCTTCGATCTTCTCGCGGAACTGCGCGATCTCTTCGGCCAGCTCGTTCCCTTCGCCGAGTTCGGTCTGGATGGCTTTGAGCTGCTGGCGCAGGAAGAACTCGCGCTGCGAGCGGTCGATGTCGGCGCGCGCCTGCGTGTTGATCTCCTGCTGGACGGTGAGGACTTCGATCTCCTTGTTCAGCAGTTCGTTGACGCGCCGCAGCCGCGCGGTCGTGTCGCTGATGTCTAAGACGGACTGCGCGTCCTCGACCTTCAGCTCAAGGTTTGAGGCGGCGAGGTCCGCCAGGCGCCCCGCGTCGTCGAGTCCGGCGACGATGGCCATCACCTCGGGCGAGATGTTCTTGCCGAGGTTCGTCGCGCGCTCCATCGACGCGCGGACGTTGCGCACCAGCGCCTCGACTTCGAGCGAGCGCTCGGCGCGTCGCCGTCTCGCTCATCGCGGTCAGGCGCGCCTTCAGGTACTCGCCCGTGTCCGTCGACCTCCTCGACGCGCGCGCGCGCCAGACCCTGCACGAGGATGCGGATGCGGCCGTCGGGCAGCTTGAGCATGCGCATGATGACGGCCACCGTGCCCGTCGTGTAGAGGTCTTCGCCCGCCGGCTCCTCCTTGTCGAGGTCGCGCTGCGAGACGAGGAAGATCATCCGGTTCTCGCCCAGCGCCTCGTCCACCGCGCGGATCGACTTCTCGCGCGAGACGAAGAGCGGCACGATCATGAACGGGTAGATGACGATGTCGCGCAGCGGCAGGACCGGCAGATGCTCGGGTATCTGCAACTGCTGCTCGCCCGCGTCCACCGCTTCGATGGAATCGGCTATGTTTGAAATCTGGGGCATATAATTCAGTGATGAATGATGAATGACGGAGTGATGAGAGTTCAGAACTGCTCTCTTAATTCGTCATTCCTCACGTTCGTCACTCATCATTCTCCTTCACTTCAATCCTGTGTTCGACGCCGCGCCGGTCTTCGAGCTTGGGGAGCCGTACGGTGAGCACGCCGTCTTTCAGCTCGGCCGTGGCGCCGTCCTTGCGGACGGGCCAGCGCAGCGGGATGGCGCGCGCGAACTGCCCGAAGCTGCGCTCAGAGCATAGATGCGAGATGACGCCGCGCGGTGCGCCCTTGCGCTTGCGCCCGCGGACGCGCAGCTCTTCGTTCGTCAGCGCCACCTCGATCTGCTCGGCGCGCACGCCCGGCAGCTCGACCGTCACCGTCACGCACTCCCCGGACTCGCACACGTCCACCGCGGGCAGCCACGCGGCGCCCGACTCGCCCGCGGCCATCTCCGACGCCTCCTGCAAGGCCACGAACAGACGGCCCACGCGCGCGCGCAGGCGCTCCAGCTCGCCCCGGTCGAAGATCGCCGCGTGAATCGCCCTCTTCATTTTCGCGCGGCCGCGCCGTCGCGCTTGCGGACGAGCGTCTTCAGCTCCTTCATGAACTCGGTCACGTCCTCGAACTCCAGGTAGACGGAGGCGAAGCGGACGTAGGCGACCTTATCCAGCTCCTTGAGGCGGCGCATGATCATCTCGCCGACCTTCGTCGTGGGCCGCTCGCGCTCGGGCGACTCCTGGACGTACTTCTCGACGGCGTTGACGATGCTGTCGAGCTTGGTCGCCGGGATGGGGCGCTTCTCGCAGGCGCGCAGCAGACCGGCCATGACCTTGTTGCGGTCGAAGGGCTCGCGCCGGCCGTCCTTCTTGACGACCATGTAGGGGATTTCGTCGATGCGCTCGTAGGACGTGAAGCGCCGCTCGCAGCGCAGGCACTCGCGGCGGCGGCGGATCGAGTCGCCCTCGCGCGACTCGCGCGAATCGACGACCTTGTCTTCGAGGTAGGTGCAGAAGGGGCATCTCATAAGAGCGTCCTCTGGTTGAAGCCCGAACGGGGGCTTGCAGTGCCTCCCCCGACACGCGTCCTTTCAAGCGTTTCAAGCGTTCGCCGCGCGCGCGGCGCCCGCCGCCTTACCTTCGACCTCCCGCGCCCTCGGCCTGCGCCTCCGCCTCCTCGGCCGCGACCAGCTCGCGCAGCCGCGCGACGCTGAAGCCGCTGCGCAGGAAGTAGTAGAGCCCGAAGACGAGCGGCGAGCCGAAGACGACGAGGTGCAGGATGATGACGGCCGGCTGCACCTGCCTCGGCCGGGTAACCCAGGTAGCGCGTCAGCCCGAACGCGGTCGCCGCGTGGTACGTCCCCGCGCCCGCGCCCGGCGTCGGCACGACCGACCCGACCAAAGACCAGCCCAGCACGAAGACCGTCTCGACTCGCGCCCACGCCGAGCCCGAAGGCCCGCAGCACGAGCATGTTCGCCAGGGTTATCGACCCCCACAGCGCCGCCGTCCAGACCGGCCGTCGCCGAGCAGCGCGCGCCCGCCCGCCAGCACCGCGAGCGTCCGCCCGAGTTGACCCAGCAGTCCCACGAACACCCCGCCCGCCTTGCGCAGGACGCGCGGCAGACTCCCCAGCCTCGCTTCGAGCCAGCGCCGTGACGCTCTCCGCGCGGCGCCCGAACCAGTAGAGCGCGCCCAGGCCCGACGACCGCCCCCGCGAACAGGAGGAGGCCGGCCTTGCGCACCTGCGCGAAAGTCGCCGCGTCAATGCCGGGCAGCCGCACGAAGCAGCAGGTTGGCGGCGAAGAGCAGGATGACGGCACGCCGTGTCGCAGATGCGCTCCAGGGCGATGGTGACGAAGGCCGCGCCGGGCTTCACCGCCCGGTCGCGCAGGGGCAGGAAGGCCGGACGGACGACCTCGCCCGCACGCCCCAGCAGGAAGATCGCGCTGAAGCCGACGCACGTCGCCGCGAAAGCCTCGCGCAACGAAGCGTCCGGCGCGAGCGGCCGCAGCAGAGTCTTCCAGCGGAAGGCGCGTATCAGGCACGTCGCGCAGATGACGCGCCACGGCCAGCGCCACCAGCGGCCAGTCGGCCTGCTTCATGGCCGCCCGACGCCCTGCCCCAGTCCATGCCCCGCGCGAACCACCACAGCGCGAGCGCCGGCGACCAGGCACATGACGACAAATTTCAGGTATTTACGCAAGAGAAACTGTCCCGAAGTGCTCGCCCTCCGGCTGCCGCGTCGCGCACGGAGACGCGCGGGCAGCCCCTTACTTGTGTACTGATTTGACTTCGCGCGTCGTTGGACACAAGATATAGTGTAACATCGTTCGGCTAGAATAGTCACAGCGGGGGCGCGAGACGCCGCGGGGGGTCGGAGGCCCGTTCGGGCGCGCACCGCAGCGCCGAAAATGGCCGCCCCGGCGGCGCGCGGGGGCGGCGGGAACTTTCCCCTTCAGGCGGTCGTAATGCCCGTTTGACAATGGGTTGACCACCCACGCGGGGCGCTTAAACCAAAGCCGCGGAGGGATTTGAAGGGGCGCGAGGTGGGAGTAGCTAAGGCGGTGACTGTCGGCGAAGGGGCTGAACTGGTCAGGAGATGTCGCGCCGGGGACGGCGCGGCGTGGGAGGAGATTGTCTCCACGTACTCCCGCCGCATCTACAACCTCGCCTACCGCTTCACCTCGCGCTCGGACGCGGCGGAAGATTTGACGCAGGAAGTTTTCGTCCGCGTCTACCGCTCGCTCGAACAGTACGACCCGAAGCAGGGCGACCTGCAAAACTGGTTGATGCGCCTCGCACGTAACTTGGTCATCGACGACTACCGTCGCCGCCAGCGCGCGCCGCAGGACACGCAGGCCGAGGACATCGAGGGCCACACCTACCACCTGCGCGCCGCCGGCAACACGCCGCAGCGCGAGATGGAGCGGCGGAGTTGGGCGAGCAGGTGCAGGCCGCGATTGACAAGCTGCCGCCCGACCTCCGGACCTGCGTCATCCTCCGCGACATCGAGGAGTTGAGCTATCAGGAGATCGTTGACCACTTGAAGATTCCCGAGGGGACGGTCAAGTCGAGAATCAACCGCGGGCGCATCGAGCTGGCGAAGATTCTGCGCCGGATGCGCGTCGTCGCGATGAGCGACGTTTGATGAGATTGTTCGTGTCGGGCGCCTCCGGTTCGTAGGGTGAACGAGCCGTAGCGGGCGCCGGTTCTGTTAAAACCGAGGAGTGGAAGGGATGGAGCGGATTTAGAATGCTTTGCACAGAGTTTGAAGATCGTCTGACGGACTACCTCGACGGCGCGCTCGAAGGCGACGACCCAGCGCGCGTTCGGCGAGCACGCGCTGCGCTGCCCCGTCTGCCACGAGCTTCTGAACGAAGTCAAGAACGCCATCGTCGAGTGCCGCTCGGACATGCCGCCGCAGCCCACGCCGGGCCTGGAGGCGCGCATCCTTCTGAAGACCGCGCCCGAGACCGCGATGACGTGCGAAGAGTTCGAGGAGCACCTGACGGACTACCTCGACGGCTTCCTGCCCGCCACGCTCTACCACCGCTGGGAGCGCCACGCGGCGCTCTGCGACCCCTGCTCAGACCTGCCCGGCCAGGTCGTGCGCGCCATCGGCGCCTGCTACTCCTACATCAGCGAGGAGCGGCCCGTGCCCGCCGGCCTCCACGCGCGCATACTTCAAGCGACGCTCGGCACGACCGAGGCCGAGCAGGTGCGCGCGCCCTTCGGCGCGCGCGATCGCGGAGTGGATGCGCGGCTGGCTCGACGTGATGGTCACGCCGCAGCTCGCGACCGTCGCGACGATGGTGCTGCTCGCCGTGCTCGTCGGCACGAGCACGCTCTCCGACGACGGCTCCATCGCCGGCATGTACCGCGCGAGCCTGCGCCTCGCCGCGCAGACCTACAACTACGGCGCCGTGCGCGCCGACGAGTTGAAGCGCGCGACCACGGGGCTCGTCTCGCTCGCCGCAGTCGGGGGGCGCGAACAACTCGCGGCCAGCAGCAGCAGCAGCCGCAGCAACAGCCGAGCGCGAACGGCCGGTCAGACGAGCAGCAGAAGTAACTTGAGCAAGCGGGAGGCGGGGGCGAAAGTCGTTGGCAGCAGGCTCTGATGAATTGCGCATATCACCTGACGAACCGCGCGGTCGTGCAGTGCAGCCGCTGCGGGCGGCCGCTCTGCCCCGCGTGCGACCACCGCATCCGCGGCTTCCCTTACTGTCAGGACTGCATCGTCGCGGGCGTCGAGACGCTGCAACAGCAGCAGTCGCGCCCGGGCGCGGCCGCAGCGTCGTGCGGCGTAAGACCTCGGCGTTCGTGGCCCTGCTGCTCTCGGTCATCTGCCCGGGCCTCGGCGCGGCCTACAACGGGCAGACCTCGAAGGCGCTCGTCCACTTCACCATCTTCGCCAGCTTCTTCCAGATGGCGGCCGTCACCGACGGGACGGCTCTTCTTCGTCCTCGGCGTCTTCGGCACGTGGCTCTTCGCGGCCGTGGACGCCGTGCGCACGGCGCAGCTCATCCGCTCGGGGCTCGCGCCCGGACGCCGAGCAGCGACGCCATCGCGCGCCGCCTCTACGGGAACCCGCTGGCGTGGGCCGTGACGATGATCTCGCTCGGCACGGTCTTCCTGCTCCACACGATCTTCAACGTGCGGCTGCCCGTCAGCGAGTTCCTGCCCGTGGTGCTCGTGCTGCTCGGCGCCTACATGCTCTTCGACTGGGCGCGCGCGCGCGGCACGCGGCGCGAGCTGCCGAGCTTCGACACCTTCTCGCGCCCGCCCTCGGTCGTCGGCGGGGCGACGGGCTCGCTCCCTTCGGAGGTGACGAGGTTCGGCACGGGCGAGTTGGTGACGCAGGTCGCCTCGCGCGAGCCGGTCGGCGGCGGCGTGGCCGAACGAGCCGCGCGTTTTAAGGCGGACGGCGGGCTTCCGTCAGCGATTTCTGTTAAGATGTTTCGGCGCAAGGCGCACAGGGTTCGAGCGTTCGATACGGGGAAGGAGATTTAAAGAGATGTCAGGCTTTCTCATGGCGGCAGGTCGTTTAGGCAGCATCGCGGCGCTCATCGCGCTGCTCATCATCCTCGTCAAGAAGCTCATCGCGCTGGTCGGCTTCCTGATGTTCGTCCTCAAGGTCGGCATCGTCATCGCCTTCATCGCCCTGATGCTGCTCATCGTCATCACCATCATGAGCACGCGCAACCGCCGCCGGCGCGAGGCCGAAGAGATTTAGAGCCCGCGCCGTAAGGTGAACTCGACTCGACACGGCGCCCGCCGTCTGAACTCCGCGAGGAGGCTTCAGGCGGCGGGCATTTTCTTTTTCGGTAATCTCGGACGCACCGACTTCCGCGGTTTGCAATCAAAAGACCCCTGTGGTAGGGTCTAGCCCCTTGTGCAGCCCCAAATCAGTTTCCCGCCTTGGCTGTAACTTCAAAAGCGGGACTCGGCAGCACTCTTCAGGAAGGGTCTCGCAAACAAGCAACCCGGTAATTAAATAGTTTTCGCACTCGTCGCCTTCTTTCGGCAGACAGTGCCTTTCGCGCTCATCCGTGTGCCTGCTCCCCCAAAGTGCGGCGCGCGGACGGGGCGCCCAAGGAGCACACTCCGATGAACAGAGACGAGCGTTTTTACGCTTTCATCGTTTCTACCACCTCGCGTTCACGTTCCTACGTCCGTCGCGTCTCCATCCACAAGCGCTGGGTCAAAGCCTCGGCGCGTCGTCGTCGCCTGCCTCTTCTGCGCCGCCGCCTACGGCGTCTACGGCCTGACGCAGCAGGCCCTGCACCTGCGCATCGAGGCAGGAGAACAACCGCCTCCGCCTCGAGAACGAGCGCCAGCGCCGGCAGCTCCAGAAGCTCGAAAACCGCGTGGACGCCATCGAAGACGCCTCCCGCCGCCTCTCCGAGATGTCCGGCGTCCCGGCCGAGGGCAGCAGCAAGAACAGCAGCAGGAGGAAGGCACGAGCCCGCACGGCGCGGGCGGCCCCGCGCTCGACGCCGAGTCGGTCGAGCTGCTGGAGTTGCGCGCCGCGCGGCTCGAAATGGACTTGCAGGTCTACGAGGCGGCGCTCAAGGAGCGCGCGCGCGTCCCCTCAATCTGGCCCGTCGAAGGCGAATCCACGGACAGCTTCGGCGTGCCGCGGCAATCCGTTCGGCGGCGGCGGCTCCGAGTTCCACCCCGGGCAGGACATCGCCGCCCCGCACGGCACGCCCGTGCTCGCGCCCGCCGACGGCACGGTCATCGAGGCCGGCTGGAAGAACGGTTACGGGCAGACGGTCGTCATCGACCACGGCAACGGTTTGACGACCCGCTACGGCCACCTCTCGAAGCTGGAAGTCGAGTCGGGTCAAGAGATTAGGCGGGGCGAAGAGTTGGGGCTGGTCGGCTCCACGGGGCGCTCGACGGGGCCGCACCTCCACTACGAGGTGCGGCTCGGCGAGCTGCCCGTCAGCCCGCGCCATTACCTGCCGGCGCGGTAGCGTTCCGAGTCCCCGGCGGGCGTAAACCTTTGGGCGGCGCGAATTTTTGTGTTGACAGAGCGTACGGTTTCGCTTAGTATGCGCCGTCGTTCAACCCGCCGCGGGCGGTTTAACTCGCCCAAACCGTTAGACTTGCAAGCGTTAGCAATGAAGTTGCAGTGGTTCCGTCCCCGTCCGTGTACGATGAGTCCGAAAGGCTTTGAAGCCGGGGGCCATCGGTCGCGGGCTTTTTTTTGAGTGTTTGGGCGCGTCTTGTTGCGGGCGCGCTCCGGCTCGTGGATCAACCTTGTGGGGACAGCGGAAAGCCGTGGGTTTCCGCCCGACCCTTTTTCACCGAATCGTTAGGAGGATTCGTCAGCTATGCCTAGAATTACCGGTAAGGTCAAGTGGTTCAACAACGCGAAGGGCTACGGCTTCATCGAGCAGCCCGGCTCTTCCGACATCTTCGTTCACTACAGCGCCATTCAGGGCGACGGCTTCAAGACCCTCGAAGAGGGACAGGAAGTCGAGTTCGAGGTCACGCAGGGCCCCAAGGGCCCGCAGGCCGAGAAAGTGATGAAGTTGTAACTCTCCCCAACTGAACACTTCAGCTTTCGTTGAAGGCCACTGACCGCTTCCGGACTTAGCAACGAGCCGGCAAGCGCTACGCAGAAGCAAGGCACTCAAGAAAGCAGTAAGGCAGTACGCAGAAGGCAGTCAAAACCGTCAAGGTCTTGACTGCCTTCTGCTTTTCCGTCTACGGCTTCCGTGTCTGTTACTTCCCCGCCTCCACTTAACCGCCTACTGCTTCTCCGCCTTCGCCTTGAACTGGACGCGGCCGTCGTGGATGGCGACGGAGAAGTGTACGCGCTCGCAGCCGGCGCGCTCCTTGAGCGCCTCGGACTTCTCGGCGACCATGCGGTGGAAGCGCGCGAAGGAGAGGTCTTCGGTCGGCTCGCCGCAGCGCTGGCGGGCCTCGACGAGCGCTTCGTAGAGGCCGCGGACGGTGCGCACGTCGCTGCGCGGGTCGGAGCAGACGAAGGTGGCGGGGGCGGACTCGGGCTCCGGCTGGGGAGCCGGAGCGCGGCGGCGCGAAGGGCCGCGCCCCTCCTCGCGCTCCTGCATCGTGCGGCGCCAGAGCTGCATGAAGGAGTTGTAGCGCGCGGCCAGCGAGTTGTAGTGGTAGCGCTGCGCGAAGCTGAGCGTGCGCTCGTCGGCGAGGCGCTTGATGAGGGTATCGACGCGCCCCTTCGTGTCGTAGGGCGGGCGCTTGGCGGCGCCGTTGAAGTAGATGTCGAACTCGACCTTGAGGCGGCGGATGTCCTCTTCGAGCCGCACCAACTGCTCCTCGACCGTCGGCTGCTGGTCGCGAAACACGATCTTCTTCGTGTTCGTAGTCTCCCCGTGCTTCCGCTCCCGTGCGCGGCGCGCGAACGAATTCTCTCGAATCGGCACTCTCTTTACTCCTCACGTGACCGCCCGCGCGGCCTGTTTCTAACATAGGGTTTTGCCCCGAAGAGTGTCAACAACTTTACTGCGGGGGCCAGGGAATGACTTTGGCGCGGGGCGTGGACTGCGGGGCGGGCGGGGGCGTTTGGCTGGGGGGAGGCGCCGGGGCCGCCGGGCGCTGCGGTTCGGGTTCGGGCGTGCGCGTGGCGCGCGGGGCCGCGTCGGAGGCGTTGTCGTTGCGCGCGTCGCCGCGCGCGGGCGTCGAAGAGTCGTTCGCCTCGGCCCTGCGCCCGGGCTGTCCCGCGTCCCGTGCGGAAGGGGCGCCGCCCTCGGAGACGACCGTCAACTCACGCGGCGCGTCGGACGGGACGGGCGCGACCGGACCCTGCGGGACGTAGTAAGGCTGGCCGACCCCGCCGGGTACGATGTAGGTCTGGTCGGGCACGGGCATGATTCCCTGCGCGTCCGGCGTGGGGAAGGCCGGCGCAGGCTCGGGCGTCGGGAGCAACGGCGCGGGCGTCTGCTGCGCGGCCGCCTGCGGCGCGACGGGCGAAGGCGCGGGCTGCGCTTCGCCCCGCGGCGCGTTGTTCCTCTGCGTGAGCGCGAAGACCGCGACCCCGACGGCGGTCAGCAGGAGCAGCACGCCCAGAGAGCCCTGCCAGGAGCGCAGAAAGTGTCCGAGCCTGAAAGTCGAAGCCGAAGGGTGCGCAGGGACGTGTCCGCCGCGCCTGACGGAGACGCCCGCCGCCGCCACGTTCGACGCATGAACATCCTCCTCCGCCCCGCGCGCGGGAGCCGGCGACGTACCCGTCTCCTCTTCCCTGACGCTGCCCCTGCGCCCGATGCGCCGCGAAAAGATTTCGACCTCGTCGGACGACCTCGCCGCCGCGGACTTCGTACGAACGTCCCCGGCCTTCTCAAACGCGCCCTCGACGACCGCGCGCGGCCTCGAAGCTTCCGCTTCGCGCAGGAGATCCGCCATCGAAGCGAAGCCGCGGGCCTCGGCCCAACGCGCGGCCGTCGTCCCCAGACTGGTGCGCGCGGAGGCGTCCGCCCCACGCTCGACGAGCAGACGCACGACCCCTTCGTGCCCGAAGAAGACGGCGAGGATGAGGGGCGTGAAGCCGTCCGCACGGCGCGCGCGCGCGTCGGCGCCCGCGTCGAGCAGGACGCGCACGACCGTCTCGTGGCCGCGCGCCGCGGCGCGCATGAGCGGCGTCTCGCCGCCGGTCGCACGGCGCTCGTCCGCGGACGCGCCGGAGGCCAGCAGCCGCGCCGCCTCAGCGGCGTCGCCCGCCTCGGCCGCGCCGAACAACGTCTGCGCGTTCGTCATCTTCGTCGTGGTCTGCAAGCTCACGGTTTTCGGTTTCTCAACGGGGCGGCGCGCGGCGTAGAATACGGCGGCGCCGATTCTAAACTTACCACTAACGTCTCGTCCCTGACTACCGGCTCGGCCGACATGCCAGACATCGACCCTGACAGAGAGACTGCGCGCGCTCCCCTCCATCGACGCGCTCCTGCGCACGCGCGAGGCGTCGGCGCTGCGCGACGCGCTCGGCGCCGAGCGCCTGACCGCGCTCGCGCGCGTCGTGACCGACGAACTGCGCGCGGAGCTTCGTTCCGACACAGACCACGGCTCGACCGAAGGGGTGCGCGAAACGCTGCTCGCGGAGGCCGCGCGCAGGCTCGTGCTTTCGGCGGAGCGCGAGCGCGCGCGCGGATTGCGACGCGTCATCAACGCGACCGGCGTCGTGCTGCACACGAACCTCGGGCGCGCTCCGCTCTCCGAGGCCGCGCGCCGCGCCGTCGCCGAGGAGGCCGCCGGCTACTGCACGCTCGAATACGACACGGAGACGGGCGCGCGCGGCCGACGCGGGGCGCGCGCCGAGGCGCTGCTCGCGGAGTTGACCGGCGCCGAAGAGGCGCTCGTCGTCAACAACTGCGCCGCCGCCGCGCTGCTCGTGCTGACGGCGCTGGCGCGCGACGGCGAGGCGGTCGTCTCGCGCGGCGAGCTGGTCGAGATCGGCGGCGACTTCCGCGTGCCCGACGTGATGGCGCAGTCCGGCACGACCATGATCGAGGTCGGGACGACGAACCGCACGCGCCTCTCCGACTACGAACGCGCCGTCGGCGAGCGCACGCGCCTGCTCGTGCGCGTGCATCCTTCGAACTACCGCATCGTCGGCTTCACGTCCGCGCCCGCGCTCGAAGAGCTGGCGCGGCTCGCGCACGAGCACGGCCTGCTGCTCTACGAGGACGCGGGCTCCGGCGCGCTCATCGACCTCGCGCCGCACGGCCTCTCGGGCGAGCCCGTCATCCGCGACTCGGTCGCGCAGGGCGCCGACGTTGTCACCTTCAGCGGCGACAAGCTGCTCGGCTCGGCGCAGGCGGGGCTCGTCGTCGGCCGGCGCGAGACGTTATCGAACGTCTCCGCCGCCATCCGCTCTACCGCGCGCTGCGTGCGGACAAACTGGCGCTGGCGGCGCTCGAAGCGACGCTCGAAGCGTACCGCCGCGGCGAGGCCGTGCGCGAGGTGCCCGCACTCCGCGATGCTCTCCGCCACGCGCGCCGACATCGAGCGGCGCGCCCGCGCCTTCGCCGAACGCCTGCACGCACGTCTCGACCCGAACACTCTCGACCTCGACATCATCGACGGCGAGTCGGCCGTCGGCGGCGGCTCCGCCCCGACCACGCACCCGCCGACCGCGCTCGTCGCCCTCACGCACCCCACGCTCTCCGCCGACGCGCTCGACGCGCGCCTTCGCCGTCAAACGCCCCCGGTCGTCGCGCGCATCCTCGACGACCGCCTCGTCCTCGACCTGCGCACCGTCGCCGCATCCGAAGAGGACGAACTGCTCGAAGCGCTCGCACGCCTCTCGCCAGCCTGAGATTGCGCCACGTCGGCGTCGAAAAATCATCTCTTGTTAAGCCCGCGGCCGGCGTGGTAAGTTGGATTTGGGGGTTGTAGCCCCAGACATCTCTCATCGGAAATCCTTCCTCAGACCTGCCTCCCTGATAAAGCCTTGAAAAGTCCGGTCTCTTTCTCCTTCAAATCGTTCCTCTTCTCGGCGGCGCTGTCGCTGGGCGTGTCGGCGCTGGTGGCGGGGGCGTGGGGCGTGGGCGTGCTGGCGTCGCCGGCGGCGCTCTTCATGTTCGACGACCCTTCGACGCCGAGCGTGCCGCCGCAGGTCTGGGTGGTGCTGCTGCTCGTCGCGGCGGCGGGGCTCGGCGGCGGGTTCGCGGCCGAACGGCTTCGGCGCGCGGCGCGCGCTGCTGGTGACGGCGTGCGCGCTGGTGGTGCTGTGCGCGGCCTCCCTGCTCGCCTCGCGCTTCCTGCACCTCGACATCGTGTTCGCGCCGATGATGTTCGCGGCGTTGGGCTCGCTGGTGGCGGCGCAGGCGCGGCGGCTGTGGAAGATCGACTCGATGCTGACGGAGAACGTCGAGCGGCTGGCCGTCCGCCGCTCGGCGCTCGAAGGGCGCGGCGCGGACGGGCGACTGGTGAGCGGGCTGCGTCTGCTGAACACGGTGCTGCCGCTCGAAGAGGCCGTCATCTTCCGGCTCGACGAGTGGGGCGCGCCCGTGCAGGCCGCGCGGCTGCGCGCACAGGCGCGCGCGGGCGCGCGCGACGACGGCGGCAGCAACTCCGCTTGGCGCGAGGGCGTCGAGACGTGCGAGCGCGTGATGCGTTCGCGCGAGCTGATGGTGAAGGCGGAATCGGCGGGCGACGGCGGGGCCTCGACGGTCGCGGTGCCGCTCTGCCACGACGGGCAGGCCGTCGGCGCGCTGCTGCTGCGCCTGCGCGGGCGGTTCGAGGAGGAGGACCGGCCGCTGTTAGAGAACGTGAGCGCGCAGTTCGCGCGCAACCTGCAACGCGACGACGCGCGCGCGCTCGACGTGCCGGGCGGGCGAGAGACTTTCTACTCCTCGCGCGCCGCGCGCCAGCGGCTCGAAGCCTTCGGCGTGGTGAGCGGGCTTCTGACCGAGCAGGGCTTCGCGGGGCTCGTCCTCTCCGAGGGGTCGGACGCGCACGCGGTCGCGTACCTCGACGGCACGCTCGCCTTCGTCAACCCCGCGATGCGCGCGTGTGCGCGGCTCGGCACGGCCGAGTGGCGCAAGCTCGACCTCTTCGCGCTGCTCGAACGCTTCCGCACGGGCGTCTTCGACGAGCCGCAGATCGCCGTCCGCCGCGTGCTCCAGACCGGACAGGTCTACGAGCGCGAGCTGACCTTCCTCGACCGCGGCGAGACGCTGCTGCTGCGCATCGCGCTCGTCACCAGCGCCGCGGCCGACGAGCGCGAGGGCGGCGACGCCGCGGCGCGCGTGCCGGTCCCGCTCTGCCTCGCCGTCACCGTGCGCGACGTGACGCGGATGAAGGAGCTGGACAGGCTCAAGAGCGACATGCTCTCGCTCATGTCGCACGAGCTGCGCACGCCCGTCACCTCCATCAACGGCTTCGCGGAGCTGCTGATGGCCGACGACAAAATCCCCGAAGACGCGCGCGAGTTCCTCTCGATCATCCACACGGAGTCGCAGCGCGTCGCGCGCATGCTCTCGACCTTCCTCTCGGTGGCGAAGCTGGAGCAGAAGGACAGGCAGGAGGTCTTGATCGCGCCGCTCACGCTGGACGACGTGGTGCGCGAGGCCATCACGAGCTTCCAGCCGGTGGCGAAGCGCAAGCGCATCCGCCTGGTCGAGCGCGACGGGCAGCGGCTCCCGCCGGTCGCGGCCGACCGCGGCCTCATCACGCAGGCCGTCGCCAACCTCGTCGATAACGCCATCAAGTACAGCCCCGAGCGCACGTCGGTCACGCTCTCGACCGCGCTCGAAGCCGACACCGTGCGGCTCACGGTCGAAGACCGCGGCTACGGCATCCCGCCCGAAGACCAGGAGCGCGTCTGGGAGAAGTTCTACCGCGTCGCGCGCGACGGGAGGATCAAGGAGGAAGAGTCCACGGGGCTCGGCCTCTCCTTCGTCCGCCAAGTCGTCGAGCAGCACGGCGGCCAGGTCTTCCTCGAATCCGCACCGGGGCTCGGCTCGAAGGTCGGCTTCACCCTCCCGCGCCTTTAAAGGCGGTTGAAAATGTCTAAAATGAACTGGGCTCGCGCGGAGAAAGAGCGACTGGTAGTCCAGCTGGGGATGAGCGCATCGTAACGAAGCGTGAAGGACGAGCAAGAGATTAGACACTCCTCATCTGCCACAGCCACGGTCGAATATATCGACCAGTCGATCGAAGTAGCCGCTGCGGTCTCGCGTTGAGGCGGCGAAAGTGAGACGGCATCTTCAGAAAGTCAATTTTGCAGTTCAACCCGAGGCAGATGGTCAGTTCAAGTGTCCGCAGTGCTCTCAATCTTCAGTCAGCCGACAAGCAAGAAAATATTTCTAAATCTCACGACAGGTTTTATGTAGAGACTGATTACCGCGCCGCACGGTTTACGTTTGTTGATCGTGCCGCGGCAGCCCTCGGCCTTGCAGCGGCAGCGGTAGTCGTCGGGGTGGTGCGTGGAGATGTAGTCGCAGGTGATCTCTTCGCCCGGGCGGATGTCGCGCAGCGCCATGAAGAGCAGGTGGCCGCGCGTGAAGCGCATGTAGCAGTTGGGCCGGCAGGAGTGGTTGATGTAGTGCGTGCCGTTGCCGCCGCGCGCGCCGTCGAGGTGGCGCCCCTGGTCGATGGCGCAGATGCGGTGCTTGCGGCGCGTCTTGATGCGGCGCTCGACCTCGCGGTCCGAGATGAGTTCGCCCGTGTACTCGGCGATCTTCCGGCCCTTCGGGAAGAACCGCGTGGCGAAACAGCCCTTCCCGTCGATGGGCGACTTCCGGATGGCGAGACCCGGTGCGAGTTTCGAGCGGCATAGGCAGAATGGCAGTCGGAAGCCGTAACCGCGTGGCGAAGTAGGAAGACGACTTCTCTCTTGACAGCGGCTTTCAACTGTTTACGGCTTCACGTCTTCTACTGTTTCAGTCGGAAGCTGCGCGCGATGGCGTCGGTCTGGTTCTGGATGCGCTGGAGCTTGTCGCGCAGGCCGGTGAAGTGGAGCACGTAGACCGTGCGGCCGTCGGCCTGTGAGGTAGTAGACGCGGCCGGCCATCGGCTTCCCGCCGTGCGTGTACTCGTAGTTGAGGACGACGCCGCTCAGCCGCCCCGTGAAGCGCTCGTCCTTGCCGGCGACGAAGCCCGGCTGATAGCGCAGCTTGGTGTCGGCCTCGGCGCGCGCGTACTCCTGGAGCTTCGTGCCGCCCTCGACCACCTCGCGCCGCACGCGCATGTAGCCGTCCGGGCGCACGCCGTTGACGAACTCCAGTGTGCCGGTGCTCGCTGTCGGGGCGCGGCACGGCCTTCCAGACTTCGGAGGGGAGTTCGATGGCGTAGTCGTCCGTCTCGCTCGTGTAGGGCTGCTCCTGCGCCGAGGCGGCGGCCGCGCCGAAGGCCAGGAGCGCGAGCGCGCAGGTGAAAAGCTTCGTGGTGCGTCGCATATCTTAGTCCTACTCCTTTTCGCGCCGCGCACGCGGCGGACGGGGTTTCGGAGGCGTATCTCTCAGACTCCGCTTGAGATGTCGCGCGCGCGCGCCGGTGTTGCCCGTCCGGCGCCCCCGCTCAGGACTTGCTCCGGAGGTCTTTGACCATGGCGCGCAATCTGCTCGGCGTCCGCGGCCTTGGGCGTGAGCTTGAGGTAGGTCTCGATCTCGTCGGCGGCGCGCTTGTATTCCTTCCTCCCCCAGTAGATGCCGCCGAGCCACCTGTGCGCCAGACCCATCTGGTCTCCGCCGAGTTTGACGCGCCTGCTGTAACTCACGTCTCCGCCTCGTCGTGCTCTTCAGCCCGATGAGCGTGATGCCGAGGTAGAGGTGGCCGGCCGCGGACTTGTCGAGGCGTCTTGAGGGCGGCGCGCAACTGCTTCTCGGCCTCGGGGAAATCCTTCTTCTGCGTGAGCGCCGTGCCGTAGTTGAGCTGCACGAAGGGGTCGTCCGGCAAAGACTTCGAGGCGGCCTTGTACTCTTCGAGCGCCTTGTCGAGCTTGCCCGCGCGCATGTAGACGAGCCCGAGTTCGTTGCGCGCGAGCCCGAACTGCGGGTGCTGCTTGACGGCCTCTCCGAGCATCGACGCGGCCTTGTCGTTGTCGCCCTTGCGCGCGGCCTCCTGCGCCTTGACGTAGAGGTCGACCGCGGCCTTCGGCACGCCCGCGAGCGCGGGGTTCGACTCGGGCTTGAGCCGGAGGTAGACGGGCACGTTGACCTTCTCCGTCAGGCCGCCGAGGTAGACCGACTCGCGCACCATCTCGTACTCGGCGCCGGCGTCGATGGTCAGCTCGTAGGGGCCGGGCTCAAGGTTGTTGACGATGAAGACGCCGTCCTCGCCCGCCGTGGCCGAGCGCACGCCGCCGTTCGCGCTGGAGATCGAGATGCGGATGCGCGACTCGGGCAGACGGCCCGTCGGGCTGATGATGTGCCCCTGAATCGAGCGCGTGCCGCCGGCCGTCCCGCCGCCCGCGTCGCCGCGGTGCGCGCCGATGCCCTGCGCCCGCGCGCCGAGTTGCAGGGCGCAGAGCAGCAGCGAGGCCGAAGAGGAAGCGCGGGAGTGCGGAGAGGGGGTGCAAAGTTCTTACAGACACTTTCTCTACATCTCCTTGGCGAAGTCTTACGCCTGCTCGACGGCGGCGCGCTGGGCGGCGAAGAGCGTCCGGAGGCCGCCGCGCGCGAGCCCGAGCAGCGCGTCCATCTGCTCCCGGCTGAACGGCTCGCCCTCGGCCGTGCCCTGCAACTCGACGAAGCGGCCGTCGCCCGTGCAGACGACGTTCATGTCCACCGCGGCGCGCGAGTCCTCGTCGTACTTGAGGTCGAGGAGCGGCGTGCCCGCGACGACGCCGACGCTGACGGCCGCCACCTCGCCCGTGACGGGCAGGACCGAGAGCCTATTCTCCCTGACGAGGCGGCGGCAGGCAAGCACCAGCGCGACGTAGGCGCCCGTGATGGCGGCCGTCCGCGTCCCGCCGTCGGCCTGTAGCACGTCGCAGTCGATGGTGATGGTGCGCTCGCCGAGTTTCGAGAGGTTCGTCACGGCGCGCAGCGAGCGGCCGATGAGCCTCTGTATCTCGTGCGTGCGCCCCGAGGGGCCGCCGCGCCCCGTCTCGCGCTGCGTGCGCTGCGGCGTGGCGCGCGGCAGCATCGAGTACTCGGCCGTGAGCCACCCCTGCCCCGAGTTGCGCCGGAAGGGCGGGACGCGGTCGTCGAGCGTGGCGGTGCAGATGACGCGCGTCTGCCCCATCTCGATGAGCGCCGAGCCTTCGGCGTAGGGCATGAAGCCGGGCGTGATGCGCAGCTCGCGCAGCGCGTCGGCGGCGCGCCCGTCCGTGCGCGCGAAGGGAGTGCTAGCGGGGTTGAAGCTCATCGTGCCCCCAGACCTCTACGGCCTCCAGTCGCTTCGGCGCGGCGCCGAGGAAACGCTCGGCGACGTGCGCGAAGCGCTCGGCCGCGTCCGTCACGTAGAAGTGGTCGAGGTCGTCGCACAGGTAGCGCGCGTGCGCGCCCGCCTCGCGCAAGTCCCTCAACTCCTGCGTCGCCGTGCGCCGCAAGTCCTCTCTATCAATCAACGCTTCGACGGCCTCGGCGGCCGCCTCGCCCGAGTCTATCAGCCGCACGCCTTCGCCCACCGCCTCCTGAATCACTTGCCGCAGAATCGGGTAGTGCGTGCAGCCCATGACGAGCGCCGCGACCCCGCGCCCGCGCATCTCGCCCAGATACTCTTCGGCGACCATGCGCGCCACCTCCGACTCGGCCCAGCCCTCCTCGGCCAGCGAGACGAAGAGCGGGCAGGCGCGCTCGTAGACCTCCACCTCGGGCGCGAGCGCCCTGATGGCTTTACTGTACGCGCCGCTCTTGACGGTTGACTCGGTGGCGACGACGCCGACCGCGGCCCCGCCCGCGGCCTCGCGCACGGCGGCGCGCGCGCCCGGCCCGATCATGCCGACGACGGGGACTGAGACGGCGGCGCGTATCGCGGGCACGCGCCAGCGCCGACGCCGTGTTGCAGGCGACGACCAGCAGCTTGATGCCGTGCGAGACGAGGAAGCGCGCGTTCTCGATGGCGTAGCGCTCGACCGTCGCGAGCGACTTCGTCCCGTACGGCACGCGCGCCGTGTCGCCCAGGTAGACGTAGCGCTCCGTCGGCAGGCGCTCGTGCAGCGCCCGGTAGACCGTCAGGCCCCCGACGCCGCTGTCGAAGATTCCGATGGGAAGGTTGCGGTCCAAATCTTTTGCAGGCTAAGCGGAGGGCGGCTCAGACGAAAATCTCCGACACCTTGCAGCGGAAGCCGGGCACCACGTCGCCCCCGTCCAGCTCATCCCCTTCGGACAAACGCGTCACGTCCGTCATCGAGCGGTAGACTGTCACGCCGCGCCGCTTCGGGTTAACGACCCACACGGCGCGCGCGCCAGCATTCGAGCCAGTCCTCGACCTTCTCCTCAACCTCGCGTACGGTGTCGCCGGGGCTGAGGACTTCGACGGCCAGGTCGGGGCGAGTCCGCCAGAAGTTTTTCGGGATGCCCGCTCTCCGGAATTCGTTCGCGGCGGACGAATGCTATGTCGGCGGCGCGCACCGTGTCGGGGTCGGAGGCGATCTTGAATCCCGTCTCCGCGCCGAAGCAGACGCCGAGTTTAATCTTCACGTGCGGCGCCAGCAACACGGATAATGTTGACGACTACCGCCCCGTGCTCACTGCCCGAGGGAGACATCCTTCGCAGCTCTCCTTTCACCAGCTCGTATCGGAAGCCGTCGTCCGGCATCTCGAAAAGCTCGCTGGCGGTCGAGCGTTGAAGGGTCGTGGTCATGCTGCTCCTCCCTGACGGCCGCGCGGGTAAAAATAGGGCGGCCGGTTCGAGCCGCGATGTTATCACAACGCGTGCTCGAACCGGCCGCCGGCCGTTCGGTCTCAAAAGGTGTGTCGCGTGCGCCGCCGCGCTCAGTTCGAGGCGGCGGCCGCCGCGGCCTTCTTGCGGAGGTTGGGGACGACGCCCGAATCGACGGTCTCGCCGGCGCGGGAGACGACCTGGAAGTGCATCTCGTCCTTGACGACCTCGAAGAGCATGAAGGAGAGGTCTTTGTCGAACGCCTTCTCCGTCAGGGGCGAGCCCTCCTTCACGTCGCCCTCGCGGAGCTTCCCGCCCGCGCCCGAGATGAAGTAGTAGATGCCCTTCTGCGGCTTGATGCGCTCGTAGAAGTGCTCGTGCCCGGCCAGCACGACGTTGACGCCGTACTTCAGAAACAGCGGCTCGACCACCTCGCGCAAGGACCGACGAAGACCCGTGCTTGCCGCCCGACGAGTAGGGCGGGTGGTGGAAGAAGGCGACCTTCCAGTCGGACGTGTCGGCCTTCAGCTTCTCCTCCAGCCACGTGAGCTGCTTCTTGTCCATGTAGTTGCTGTTCAGGGCGTAGAACGAAACGTCGCCCTTCTTGAAGTTGTAATACTCCTCGCCGTTCATGTTGAAGTTCGTGTAGAAGCGCTGGTTCGACTCGTCGTGGTTGCCGAGCGAGGCGTAGAACTTCACCTTGTTGTCGAGCAGCGGCTTGTACACGTCCTCGAACTTCATCTTGTAGTCGGCGGCCTTCTCGCCACCCGTACATGTTGTCGCCCATCATCAGCGCGAACTCGAAGGGGTACGCCTGCCAGTAGCGCAGCATCACGGCCGCCAGCTCGTTCTGCTCGCGGCTGCCCGTGCCCGTGTCGCCGACGACCATGAAGCGCGTGGAGCCGTCCTTCAAGGGCAGCGTGAGCGTGACGGGGGCGCCGGCCGCGGCGACCGGGCTCCCCTGCGGCTGCGGCGCCTGGCCGAGCGCGGGGCGGGCCGGCGCGAGGCAAAAGAGCGCGCCGGCCATTAACAACGAAGCGAGAATGCGTCTCATGGCTCTCTCCACTATTCCGGATTCAGAGATGTGTCTACGGCAGAGCGTCGGGCATGAAATCTATGATGAGCCCGTTCTCCCTGTCCACCAACAGCATGTTGCGCCCGACGTAGCGGTACCTCACCTGCTTCGGCAACTGCGGCAGTCGGAGCAGGAGCGTCGGGCGGCATCTCCAGCAGCTCCTCCGACTCCGGGTACGGGTAGTTGACGCGCACCGGGACGGCCTTGACCTCGGACTCGGTCACGGTCTCGCGCACCTCCTGCTTGACCTCCGTCGGCGTCTCCGACTTGATGACTTCGCGGATGTGCGCCGCCAGCACGGGCACGAACAGCTCGCCCTGTCTGGCCGAGGCGCGCGCGTCGCGGACGGCATTCTGGAAGGCCGTCTTGTGCGCCTCGATCTCCTCGGGCGTCGCGTCCTTCGAGAGCTTGGGCATCTTCCCCTCGATGCCCTCGCGCATGGCGACGTACTCCTTGACGCGCGCCTCGAAGGCGGCGAACGCCTCCTTGTGCTTCGGCGACACGACGGCCTGCGCGGCCGTGCGTCTGCGCGGCGGCGGCGCGGCTGCGCGGGCGCCGCCGACGCCAAAAGCGCGACGGCGAGCCCCGCCGAAAGGCTCCCGACTAAACTTCTTTTCGGTTTCATCGCCCGATCTAAACTGCAAGCGCGGTGCCAGCGCGCCGCGCACGCCGCGCCTGCCGCCCCGCCCCGCTTATTCTTTACGGATAAGAGCCGTTTGAAGGGCGCCGGCGCCGTTCCGGCCGCCCCGCCCGGCGCGTCCGTGCCGCGCACGCTTGTCGGACACGGGAGTCCTCTGAGGCTACACCCGCCCGCGGTTTTCGACGGGGGCAGAAAGAGAAAGAGCGGCGGGGCTTCCCTTCCGAGAAGCCCCGCCGCTTTTCGTTCGATGGAGGCGCCGAGAATCGAACTCGGGTCCAGAAACCGACGCCGGTGGCATCTACATGCTTAGCCGCTTCTCCTCTGCCGGTCTCTCTCCGGCGTGTTCGCC
Source organism: uncultured Acidobacteriota bacterium (assembly GCA_963726735.1). Classification (GTDB taxonomy): domain Bacteria; phylum Acidobacteriota; class Blastocatellia; order Pyrinomonadales; family Pyrinomonadaceae; genus QHXN01. The sequence goes on along the minus strand of CAVSDM010000007.1, from coordinate 991,338 downwards.
GTCCGCGGGTAAGTGAAGCGTCGAAGACCCCGCGACCGGCTAGCCCAGATTTTTCTCGCCCGGCGCGCCTGAGCACGCGCGCCAGACCAGCTCAACTAAGTGACGCCCCGCTCCGCTTCGCTTGAGCAACTCGCGGTGGGACGCTCGCTATGTGGCTAAGATAACCTAGGCCGCGAGAGCTAACTCGTTAGAGTTCGCATTTGTGTTTTTCTACGCTTATTAACGGGCCGCATAGAACGCCCGGCATGCATCCGTCCGACGATCCAAGTCCCTGTCGAGACCTATCGCCCCCTTACCCGTGCACCCCTTTAGATGCACGAGCGCGATTATAGATGCCACACACGCCCCGCGCAACGAGCCTCACGGCCCGAAGCGCTGGCGGTACTCGATAGACGTGATGAACGCCTTGACCATCTCCGCCTCGATGTAGTTGCCGTTGAACTCGTTCAGCTTCGCCGAGCCAGAAGTTGTAGCCGTCGAAGTTCGAGTCCGGCGACTCGTTCGGCGCGCGCCGGAGGTAGCCGAAGTACTGCATCAGCACGAACGCGCGGTTGAACTCCCGCTGCCGGAAGTCTGCGTCGTCCGTCAGCTTGAGCAGCACCGCGGCGCGGCCGGCGGCCGTGTTGTCGGCCGTCAACTCCGCCACGCGCGCGTCGCGCTCCGCTTGCGAGAGCGACCCGCCCGCGTTCGCGTTCAGGGCGTCCACGAACTGCGCGGGCGTCAGCGTCGCAGGGTAGGCGGCCACGAACTCCGGCCGTTGCACGAAGGCGAGCGCGAACGCCTGCTTGTTCGGCGGCGAACTTCTGCCTGCCAACCGTCCTGCGCCGACGACGAGCCCGTTCCTGACCTCGCCCGCGTCGGCGAGGAAGCGCGCCGCCGCGAGCCGCTCGCCCGTGTCGAAGGCCGCCTGATGCAGGAGGTAGACGAAGTAGCCCGTCTGCTGGAACTCTATCGACAGGAAGAAGGCCGCCGAGACGTTGACGCGCTTAACCTCGCGGCAGCCCTGCCGCTCCGCCTCCGGGCGCGTCTCGCACTGCGTGATCTCGTTCTTCCAGAAGGCGAGCCCCGACGCGTCCGGCTCGCGCCCGAGGAAGTCCGCGTAGTGCTGCCGGACGAAGAAGTCCACGTCGAACGAGGCGTCGGCCACGGGGTTCGGCCCCGTCGCCGTGTCGTCGCTCGTCACCTGCACGGCCGCCGACGAGGGCGAGCCCAAGGAGACGCCGGACGGGTTCGAGAGGACGACCGAGAAGCTCTCGACCGACTCCTGGAAGCGGTCGTCGGTGACCTGCACGACGATGGACTTCGAGGTCTCGCCCGCGGCGAACCGCAGCGTGCCGAAGACGGCCGTGTAGTCGGAGCGCGCGCTGGCCGTGCCGTCCACGGTCGCGTAATCGACCGTCGCCGCCTGCGTCGCGTCGGTGCGCGTCACGGTCAGACTGGCCGCGCCCGCGGCCGCCGCGTTCACGGCCTGCCACCACTCGACCACGCCCGACTTCACCGACGAGCCGCCCGGCCCCTCTTCCGCCTGCGCCGTGGGCGAGGTGAACTGCACCGTGCCGAGTGGCGTCGGGCGTCGGCGTCGTCGTCGGCGTGGGAGTCGGCGTCGGGTGCCCGCCGTCACGTTGAAGACGTAGGCCGAGCCCTGATCCTGCTGCCCCTCCACGTCGTCGAGGTATGCGCCGACGACGGCCGTCGTGCCCGAGAGCGCGACCGCCCAGCCGAACTGATCCTGCGCCGCGCCGTCGAAGGCCGAGAGCTTCTGCGCCTGCGTCCACGTCGCGCCCGTGCGCGTGAAGACGTAGGCCGAGCCTTGATTCAAGGCCGTGTTGGGGCTCGTCCCGAACGTGTCGGTGCGCGCGCCGATGACGGCCGTGTTGCCCTCGACCGCGACGCTGTAGCCGAACTCGTCGCTGATGCCCGCGTCCGTCGCCGTGAGCTTCTGCTGCTGCGTCCAGACGGTGCCCGCGCGCGTGAAGACGTAGGCCGCGCCCTGATTCGAGCCGGCGGTCGCGCCCGGGCCGTGGTCGTTCAGGCGCGCGCCGACGACGACCGTGTCGCCGGAGACGGAGATGCTCGCGCCGAAGTCGTTGGCGACGCCGATGTCGGACGGCAGCGGCAGTTTCTGCTGCTGCGTCCACGTCGAGCCCGAGCCGGTGAAGACGTAGGCCGCGCCCTTCACCGGCGTCTCGGCGATGGGCGCGCCGACGGCGATGGTGTTGCCCGAGATGGAGACGGCCGCGCCGAACCAGTCGCTGAAGTTGCTGTCCGAGCCGCGCAGCACGGCCCGCTGCGTCCACGCCGCGCCCGAGCGCGTGTAGACGTAGGCCGCGCCCTGATTGGCGGCCGTCCCGTCGTTGTTGTCGAAGATCGAGCCGACGACCGCCGTGTCGCCCTTCAACGCGCCACGCTCTGGCCGAACCAGTCGCCGCTGGCGCCGTCCGTCGCCGTCGAGCTTCTGCTGCTACGTCCAGTTCGAGCCGTTGCGCGTGAAGACGTAGGCCGCGCCCGCGTCGGATCGCCCTGTTCGTGTCGTGGTTCGGCGAGCCGACGACGATGGTGTCGCCGTGGATGGCGACGCTCGTGCCGAACTTGTCGCCGATGGTCGGGTCGGGAATCAGGAGCTTCTGCTGCTGCGTCCAGACGCCGTTCGCGCGGACGTAGACGTAGGCCGCACCGCGGTTCTGAAATTGGTTGCGCGTCGTCCTCCGGCGCGCCGACGACGGCCGTGTCGCCGTAGACCGCGACCGAGTAGCCGAACCGGTCCTGCGTCGCGCCGTCGTCCGCGATGAGCTTCGGCCCCGCGTTCGGGTCGATGGCGAAGACGTAGGCCGCGCCGCGGGCGCTGTTCTTCGACGGCGCGCCCGCGACGACGGTCGAGCCGTCGAGGGCGACGCTCGTGCCGAGCGCGTCGGGCGCCGGGTCGGAGTGGATGAGCTTCTGCTGCCGCGTCCACGTCGCGCCCGCGCGCGTGAAGACGTAGACGGCGCCGTGGTTGGCGATGCCGGGGACGATGTCGTGCGCGGGCGAGCCGACGGCGATGGTGTCGCCCTCGATCGCCACGCTCCCGCCGAAGGTGTCGTTGCGCTGCGTGGCCTCGACGCCGAAGAGGTGCTGCTGCTCGCTCCACGCCGTGCCCGCGCGCGTGTAGACGTAGACCGAGCCCTGCCCGCCGACGCCGTTCACGCTGTCGAGCCGCGCGCCGACGACCGCCGTGTCATTCGACACGCCGACCGAGAAGCCGAAGGCGTCGCCCGCCGCGCCGTCGCTCGCCAACAACTTCTGCTGCTGCGTCCACGCAGAGCCCGAGCGCGTAAAGACGTAGGCCGCGCCGCGCCCCGAGTCGGCCGAGATGCCCGCCTGACCGGTCGCGCCGATGACCGCCGTGTCACCCGAGACGGCGACGCTCACGCCGAAGAAGTTCGCGAAGCCGCCGTCGTCGGCCGTGCAGCTTCGCCTGCTGCGTCCACGTCGCGCCCGCGCCCGTGAAGACGTAGGCCGCGCCCTGAAAGAAGGTCGTGCCGTTGTTCTTCTGCAACGCGCCGACGACGAGCGTGCCCGCATCGACCGCGAGGCTTGAGCCGAAGAGGTCGGCGTCCGCGGCGTCCGCGGCCGTGAGCTGTGTCGGGCCTTGCGTCCACGTCGTCCCCGAGCGCGTGTAGACGTAGACGGCGCCGCGCGTGCGCGCGTTGTTGCCGACCTGCGTGAAGTGTCGGCCGACGAAGATCGTGTCGCCCTCGATGGCCACGGCGTAGCCGAACTCGTCGTTGGCGATGCCGTCCGCGGCCGTCAGTTTCTGCTGGAAGGCCCACGTCGTGCCCGTGCGCACGTAGACGTAGGCCGAGCCCTGATTGGGGTTGCTCCCGACCTGATCGCGCGGCGCGCCGACGACCGCCGTGTCGCCCGAGACGGCGACCGAGAAGCCGAGGTTGTCCTGCGCCGCGCCGTCTGCGGCTTCGAGCTTGCCCTGCTGGACGAAGGCGCCGGCCGCGCCCGCGCGCTCGACCAGAAGCATGACCGACGCGGCCGTCAACACGACGGCCGCGACGAGGAAGACGCGTTTACCCATTCCCTTCATTCGTTCACTCCTGATTAGTGGCAGCTAACTTTGGGTGTAATTGCGACCGAGTCAGTTCTTCTTCTCCTCGGCGGGGGGCGCCGCATCGACGGCGAAGGCGGACAGCTCCTTCGAGTTGCGCAGGTTGAAGACGCGGCCGGCCAGCTCGTCCACCTGATAGTCCGGCTCCTTGTCCTTGAAGAGAATCTGCCGGTCGCTCTTGCCCGTCTCCATCTGCACGCCGACGAGGCCCGCGCCCTTCTCCTTCCCTTCGCGCACGGTCGTCATCACGTAGACGTAGTTGCCCGCCTGCTTCGTCGCGCTGTAGCGCTTGCGACACGAACTGCTCGTAGGCGACGAGCGAGTTGATGCGCTGGCGGTTGGCCCAGCGGTTCTCGGCCGTGCCGTAGTAAGAGTTGGCGGCCGAGGCCGTGGACATCGAATAGGAGAGCGCGGTCAGGCCCGCCATCGCGATCTTCTGCCAGCCGGGGACGCCCGGCGCCTCGTACTTCACCGACCAGACGATCTGGCGCGCGCGCGGGTCGAAGGCCAGCAGGTGCTGCTTGCCCGCGACGACGACCGTCCCGTTCTCGCGCCGGTAGAGGGCGACGGGCTCGTCGCGGTCGTCGCCGCCGCCCTTGCCGATGGCGGAGAGTCCGCCGAAGCCGAACTTCGCGACCTTCGCGGCGGTGCCGGCCGCGCCGAGGCTGTTCTTGAATTCGAGCTTGACCTTGTAGGACTCACTGGACCTTGCCGCTGCTCGCCGAATCCAACCCGATGAGGTTCTTCGCGTCGGCGACGAGCACCGTGTTCATCTCGGGCAGCAGCGCCATGTTGGTGATGCTGTCGCCGGCCTTGTCGTAGTACCAGAGCGTGGCGCCGGTCTTCCGGTCCACGGCGGCGACGCCGAACGGCTTCTTGTTGACGTACTCGCGCTTCGAGAAGTCGTAGAAGGCGCCGCCCAGACGGCCGTAGATCACGTCGCCGCCCAACTTCATCTCCGCGACCGCGCCGCCGAAGTCCTTGCCTACCCACCTGACCGCGCCGGTCTGCTTGTCGATGGCGCGCAACTGCCCCTTCGCCGACGTGTAGATGGTGTCGCCGTCGATGACGGCCTGCGCGTTGCCGCGCTTGATCGAGCCCTCGGTCACGTCGTACTTCGCGCCCCAGATGAGCCTGCCGTCTTCGAGCGAGTAGCGATGAAGACCGGCGTAGGTGAAGTAGACCGAGTCCGAGTCGTAGAGCGGCGGGTTCGCGCCGGAGAGGTCGAACTTGGGAAAGTATTTACTGCCGCGCTCGATGCCGTAGAGGTCAACGCTGTCGGGGTATTCCGTCTCCCAGACCAGCTCGCCCGTCGTCATCCGCAGCGCCGTGACGCGCGGGCGGGCCTTGTTGGCGGAGTTGTTCTCGACGGTGACGAGCAGCACGAGGTCCTTCTCGTACACGGGCTCGACGGCGACGGTCGCGCCCTTTGAGCTTCTCCGTCTCCCAGATGTTCTGGCCCGAGAGCAGGTCGAGCGCGTAGAGCTTCGTCCCCTTCCGGAACGTCCCCGACGTGTCGGAGACGAAGAGGAGCGGCGTGCCCGCGATGATGTCAACCTCGAACTCCTCGGCGCCCGCGAGGTCCGCGCGCGACCAGAGTTGCTGGCCCGACTCGCCGTCGAGCGCGTAGAGCGCGCCCTTCGCGCCGACGAGGAGGCTGCCCACGTCCGTCACCCGGTACCACTTGATGTCGCTCGCGGGCTTGTGCGTCCAGAGCGTCGCGCCGACGGCCGTCGTCGCGAGCAGCGCCCCCATGAGGAGCGCGCAGACGAGATAGGCGAGCCCGTCGTGGCTGGTCGCGCGCGGGCGGCGACGGGCCGGGGCGTTCGCGGCTCTGTTCGAGACCTCACCGGAGATTTGGGGCTGCGGGCGTTGGGACATCTTCCACCTCCAAAGATTTGTTCGGGGTTGGCGCGGGCGGTCGCGCCCTTCAATAATTAATCGCAAGAAAAATGGGGCGCAGGGTTCAAGGGGTGGACAATTTTTTTCGACAGGTTTTTGTCAGGAGGGGCCGGATTGATTAATATCTGCGAGCTGACCGCCGAGATGGGGGAACAATCCACACAGGGTGTGACGAGGCTCTTGCGCGAGGCGCAGGCGGGCGACCGGGCCGCGCTCGACGAGTTGCTGCCCGTTGTCTACCGCGAGCTGCGACAGATCGCGGCGCACCACCTCGCGCAGGAGCGGCCCGGCCACACCTTGCAGGCGACGGCGCTGGTCCACGAAGCCTACCTCCGGCTCATCGACCAGCACTCGGTGGACTGGCGCAACCGCGCGCACTTCTTCAGCATCGCGGCCGAGATGATGCGCCGCGTCCTCGTCAACCACGCCGTCAGCCGCCGGGCGCAGAAGCGCGGGGCCGGCGAGACGCTCCTCTCGCTCGACGAGGTCATCAGCTTTCCCAACCGGCAGGACGTAGACCTGATTCTGCTCGACGAGGCCCTCACACGCCTCGCGGAACTCGACCCCTTGCAGGCGCGCATCGTCGAGCTGCGTTTCTTCGCGGGGCTGAAGGTCGAGGAGGTGGCGGCCGTCCTCGGCGTGTCGGACTCCGAGGTCAAGCGGGAATGGCGCAGCGCCAAGGCGTGGCTCACGGCGCAACTGAAGTGAAGCGCGTGCATAATCCGCCGCGTCAGCGGCGGGTGAGTTTAGCCCGGCCTTTCAAGGCCGGGGACGACGACGGTTAGCAAGACGCCGCGTCGCGTCAGCGACGCCTGAACGTGCCGCGCCGGCTCAGGCGTCGCTGACGCGACGCGGGGGCGGATTGTTCGACCTTGACCCGGCCTTGAAAGGCCGGGCTAAACTCAGCCGCCGCTCCGCGGCGGATTATGCACACGATTCAATTTAAGTAAGTCGTCGCCCCTTACTCGTCACTCATCACCCCAACCATGACCCCTGAGAGCTGGCAGCAGATCAAGCGCATCTTCGACGAGGCCGTCGAGCTGGCCCCTTCGGAGCAGGGCGTGTTCCTCGACGCGGCGTGCGGCTCCGACGCTTCGCTCCGCCGCGAGGTCGAGCGGATGCTCGCGGCCGACCCCGCCGACGACCTCGAAGAGTCGGCCTTCTCTCTCTTCGACCGCGCCGAGGGGGCGGCCTTCCGCGGCCGTCGGATCGGGCACTACCGCATCCTCGAAGAGGTCGGACGCGGCGGCATGGGCGCGGTCTTCGCGGCCGTGCGCGACGACGGCGAGTTCGAGCAGAAGGTCGCCCTCAAGGTCATCAAGTCGGGCCTGAGCACCGCGACCATCGTCCGCCGCTTCCGCCACGAGCGGCAGATCCTCGCCTCGCTCGAACACCCGCACATCGCCCGCCTGCTCGACGGCGGGATGAGCGACGACGGCGTCCCCTTCTACGTGATGGAGTACATTGAGGGGGAGCCGATTGAAGAGTTCTGTCGCGCCCGGCACTTGGGCCTGAGGGAGCGGCTGGAGCTTTTCCGGCAGGTCTGCGCCGCCGTCTCCTACGCACACCGGCGGCTCATCGTCCACCGCGACCTCAAGCCCTCGAACATCCTCGTCACGGGCGAAGGCCGCGCGAAGCTCCTCGACTTCGGCATCGCCAAGGTGCTCTCGCAGGGCGATGGCGGCGCGCAGGGCACGGCGACGCAGCTCGGGCTGATGACGCCCGACTACGCCAGCCCCGAGCAGTTCCGCGGCGAGCCCGTGGCGACCTCCACGGATGTCTACAGCCTCGGCGTCGTCCTCTACGAACTGCTCACCGGCGCGCTGCCTTACGACCTGGCGGGGCTGCGGCTCGACCAGATGTTGAAGGTGGTCTGCGAGACCGAGCCGACGCGCCCGAGCCAAGCGGCCGCGGGGCGCGAGCAGCGGGAGACGGGTTTGCACACGAGGCCGATGACCGCCGCTACGGACGGCGATGCCGAACCACTTCAGGAAGTAATTTCGCAACCCGCCGTCCGCAACCCGCAGGCGCTCAGGGGCGACCTCGACAACATCGTCCTCAAGGCGCTCAGGAAGGAGCCCGAGCGGAGGTACGAGTCGGTCGAACAGTTCGCCGAGGACATCCGCCGCCACCTCGCGGAGCTGCCGGTCTCGGCCCGCCCCGACACCTTCGCCTACCGGGCCTCGAAGTTCGTCAGGCGCAACCGGGTCGCCGTCGTCGCGGCGTCGCTCGTCTTCCTGGCCCTGATCGCGGGCATCCTGGGGACGGCCTACCAGGCCCGCGTCGCCCGGCGCGAGCGCGAGCGCGCCGAGAAGAGATTCGAGCAGGTGCGCAAGCTCGCCAACAGCGTCGTCTTCAAGTACCACGACGCTATCGCCAGCCTGCCGGGGGCGACCGCCGCCCGCGAGATGCTGGTCAAAGACGCCACCGAATACCTCGACATCCTCTCGCGCGACGCGCAGGACAACCCCGAGCTGGCGCGCGAGCTGGCCCTCGCCTACCTCAAGATCGGGAACGTGCAGGGCGAGGCTTATCAGGCCAACGTCGGCGACTCGGGCGGCGCGCTCGTCAGCTACCGCAAGAGCCTCGACATCCTCGAACGCCTCGCCGCCGAGCAGCCCGGTCGCCCCGAGTACCTCCGCGACCTCCACGCCGCCGCGCAGGCGAACGCCACCCACCTCGTCAGGCTCCAGCGCTGGCGCGAGGCCGAGGAGGCGGGCGAGATGCAGCTCCAACTCGCACGGCGGCTCGACGCCGCGGCGCCGGGCGCGCGGGAGAACGGCAACCTCCTCGCCCGCAGCTATCAGGTCAAGGGCGAGACGGTGGAGTTTTCCGGCGGCCACGAGGAGTGCATCCGTTGGTTCCGCCTCACGCTGGAGGAGGCAGAGCGGGTGGCGGCCGGCGACCCGGCGGGCGAGCTGACCCGCCGCGTGCTGGCCTCGTCCCTGCAACGGTTGGGCACGCGCCTGGAGTTACACGCCGAGACGCTGCGCGAGGCGGGCGGGCCGGCCGCGGCGACCGCGCCGCTCTACGCCGAGTCCGAGCAGTTGCACCGCCGCTCGCTTCAGCTCTGCGAGGGGCTGCGGCGCGACTTCCCGCAGAAGGCGGCCTACGTCCGCTTCGTCGCGGCCGCGAGCCTCAACCTCGGCACGGCGCTCGCCCGGACGGGGAAGGGGCACGAGGGCATCCCCCTCATCCTGCGCTCGCTGGAAACCCTGCGCGCCGTCTCCGAGGGCGACCCGAAGAACCGCGAGGCCAAGCGCGACGTGGCCGAGCTGTGGCAGTACATGGCGTTCGCGCGCGAGGCGATGGGGCAGCCGGACGAGGCCGTCGAGGCCGACCGCCGCTCCCTCAAAATTCTCGAAGAGATCACGGCCGACGACCACTCGAACGTCGAGTTCCTCAAGCAGACGCACGCGACCTACAATCACACGGGCGACATCCTCGCGCGGCAGGGGCGGCTGGCCGAGGCCCTCGACTACTACCGGCACGGGATGGCCTACGCGGCGAGGATGTCGGCCGTCAACGACAGCCCGCAGGTCGCCGTCCTGCGCAGCGAGTCCGACCGCAAGATCGGCGAGGCGTACCTGGCCCTCGCCGCCGGGGGCCGCGACCCCGAAGCGCTCTCGTCGGCCCGCACGCACCTGCAAAAAGCGGGAGAAGATTTACTCGCCCTGCGACAGCGAAACGCGCTCGACAAGAACCACCGGTATAAGCTGGACTTGATCGCGGCGGCGATGGAGAAAGCGGCGCAACTGTCCACCCAATCGCGGCCGTAAAGGCCGGAATTGAAATTTCAAATTTGACGTTTTCGGGGCGCCCCTGTGGCTAACCACGTTCACTCAGCATCAAAGGTCGGGTACAAGACTCCGGGCGGGACACCCTCGCGCGGCGCGCGTGGGTTAAGTTATAATCGGGGTCGCGACGACGGCCTCCCCGGTCAGTAAGTGAAAGGTTTCCGAGAATTCCCATGTCAAACCAACTGACGCGAAACGACGGCCCGCGGGCGCGCTCTCTGCCCGCGCCCGCGCCCCGCAGGCGGCTCTGGCGCCGCTTCTGGTTCCCCGCGGTGCTCCTGCTCGCGCTCTCGGCGGGCGGCCTGACGGGCATCGTGCTCGCCTACAGCCTCAACTACTCGCGCGCGGCCGAGGAGGTCAAGGCGCTCGCCACCTACCGCCCGAGCGTGGTGACGCGCGTCTACGCCGACGACGAGGAGACGGTCATCGGCACCTTCGCGTTAGAGAAGCGCGTCCCGCTCAAGTTCGCGGAGATTCCGCCCAACGTCCAGAACGCCATCCTCGCCGTCGAGGACGTGCGCTTCTTCGACCACCAGGGCATCGACCCCGTGCGCATCGCGGGCGCCGTCTGGAAGAACGTCACGACGGGCAGCCGCGAGGGCGGCTCGACGCTGACGCAGCAGCTCGCCAAGCGGCTCTTCCTGACGCCCGAGCAGAGCTACACGCGCAAGATGAACGAGTGGGTCGTCGCGCTCCAGATCGAACGCTACTACACCAAGCAGCAGATCATGGAGATGTACGTCAACAACATCTTCCTCGGCGCTGGCTCCTACGGCTTCGAGGCCGCGGCCGAGACCTACTTCGGCAAGCAGGCCAAAGACCTCTCGGTCGAGGAGGCGGCGCTCCTCGCCGGCATCCCCAAGGCGCCGAGCCAACTGTCGCCCACCGTCAGCATGCGAGCGCGCGAAGGACCGCCGCGACCTCGTCATCCAGTTGATGGCCAACAACGGCTTCATCGCGCAGGGCGAGGCCGACGCCGCCAAGACGCGCCCCATCAAGCTGCACGAGTCGGCCTTCGCGCCCTCGCTCCAATCGGCCTCGCCCGTCTTCGCCTACCCCGTCGAGGAGATTCGGCAGCAGCTCGAAGACAAGTACACGACGCGCGTCGCGCAGGGCGGCCTGACCGTCTACTCGACCATCAACGCGGCCGCGCAGAAGGAGGCGTACTTCGCCCTGCGCGAGGGGCTGCGCGTCTACGACCGCGGCCACAGCGGATGGCGCGGGCAGTTCCAGACCATCGGGCAGTTGAACCCGGACGGGTCGGTGCAGGTCACGCCGCAGCAGCTCGCCAGCTACCACCACCCCGACTGGTACGAGGAGCGCTTCAAAGAGGGCCAGTACCTGATGGGGCTCATCACCAAAGTTGACCGCGCGCGCAACGAGGCGACGGCGCACTTCGGCGCCTACGACGCGGTCGTGACGGCGAAGGACATGGGCCGCGCGACCGGCCGGCAGCCGAAGGACGAGTTCAAGGTCGGCTACCTCGGCGAGTTCAAGATCAAGACGGCGGACGAGGGCACACGCCGCCTCACCGTCGAGATGTCGCAGCCGCCCGCCATCGAGGGCGCCATCATGACGGTCAACGCCAAGAACGGCGAGATCGTCTCGATGGTCGGCGGGTACGACTTCAACCGCAACAAGTTCAACAACGCGACGCAGGCCGACCGCCAGACCGGCTCCTGCTTCAAGCCCTTCATCTACACGGCGGCCGTCGAGTGGGGCATGACGCCCGACACGGTCCTGTCGGGCGCGCCCCTCAAGCGCGGCAGTTGGACGCCGCACAACTACGACGGCTCGACCTCGTGCGGCGACACGCCGATGAAGATTGCGCTCGCCAAGTCTCTCAACATCCCGGCCGTCCACGCGCTCGACATGGTCGGCATCCAGACCGGCTCGCAGATGGTGCGCCGCTTCGGCATCACGCGGCCGATGGCCCCGTACCTGCCGTCGGCGCTCGGCGCGACCGAAGTCCCTCTGGCCGAGATGGTCTCGGCCTACTCGGCCTTCCCCGGCAAGGGCGTGCGCCACGAGAAGCACCTCATCCGCCGCGTGCTCGACCGCGAGGGCAACACGCTGGAGGAGTGGGAGCAGACGACCTTCAAGGTCGTGAGCGAGTACGTCGCGCTGACGATGGTGGACATGATGCGCGGCGTCACGTCGGGCGGCGGCACGGCGCCGGGCGCCTCGTCCGTGGGCGCACCCGGTGGCGGGCAAGACCGGCACGGTCAACGACCACACGGACGTGTGGTTCATCGGCTACACGGCGAGCTACGTGACGGGCGTGTGGCTGGGCTACCCCGGGATGAAGAAGAACCTCGGCGGCGACATGACGGGCGGCCACGGCGCCCTGCCCATCTGGATCGACTTCATGAAGGACTTCCTCAAGGACAAGCCGAAGGAGCAGTTCGACAAGGCGCCGAAGATGCCCGAGGACATCCGCGAGCTGCACCTCCAGCGCCAGCGCGAGCAGATGGAGGAGCGCAAGTCCTTCATCACCGCCGCCCTGAAGGGCGACGGCGCGAGCGCGGCTCCCGCGGCGGGCGCCGACACCAAGCTCGAACAGGTCACGCTCCCGCCCGCCGCCCGGCGAGGGCCTGACCGCGACGACGCCCGCCGACTCCGGCGAGCCGAAGAAGGCGGACCCGCCGGCCCCGCGCGTCAACACGCATAACGACGACGCCCCGCCCCCGCCCGCCGCCCCCGCCACCCGCCCGCGCGAGGTCGAGCCCCCGAAGAAGAAGGGCAAGAAGGGCGGGGACGATCAGTGAAAGCAGTAGTCAGTAGTCGGTAGTCAATAGAAAAGACAGGCGGCGCGTTCGGCTTATAACCATAGACGCGCCGCCTGTCTTTTCTACCGGCTACCGACTACTGTCTACTTGCCTTCCCTCACAGCAGTCTCTCCAGCCAGTACGGCAGCATCTTGCGCCACCAGGGCCAGTCGTGGTTCACGTCAGGGCCCCAGACGTCGAGCGTGTGCGGGATGCCCTTGGCGTTGAGGATGTCGGAGAGCTGGCGGCTGCGCTCGGGCGCCTCGTACGCGCCCTGCCCCGTCAGGATGACGATGGCGTCGGCCGCGCGCAGGCGCGGGAGGTGGTAGTCGTCGTTGAGGTTCGGCAGGTACTCGACGGGGTTGTTGAAGTAGAGGTTGTCGTCGTGGTAGCCGTCGAACCAGGAGCGCATGTCGTAGCTGCCGCTCATCGGGATGGTGCCGCGCAGCACGTCCGGGTGTTTGAAGTAGGCGTTGGCGGCGAGGTAGGCGCCCAGGCTGGCGCCCGTCGTCAGCGGCGCCTGCCCGCCCGCCTCGTGGCGGATGAGCGGCAGCACCTCGTCGGTGATGTAGCGGTCGTAGCGCTTCAGCAGCTCGGCCTTCCACGGCGGCGGCGCCTGCTCGTTCATCAGGCTGTAGCGGTTGACGCTGTTGATGGAGTAGGCGCGCAGGCGCCCCGCCTCGATGTGGTGCCGGATGGAGTCGATGAGGTGGAAGCGCTCGTACTCCAGGAAGTCCGCGGCGGCCGTCGGGAACATCAGAAGCGGGTAGCCCGCGTGCCCGTAGGCGACGAGCGGCATCTCCATCCCCAGGGACGGGCTCTGCCACGAAGTAGTGCGACGCTCCATACAGAAAGAGTCCTCCTCCGCAAAGGTTTGCGCGACATCGGCGAGCGCAGTTTGGTACTACGGGTTTACGAACCCAGATAATCCCCCAAACTGCGCCCCCGGCGCAAGCCGGCACGGCCCGTTTGACACCCCCGCGAACCCTCTGCTATAAAATTCCACGCCCGCGCCGGATACTTCATCCGCGCGGGCGTTACAATCCGCAGTAGCTCAATGGCAGAGCATTCGGCTGTTAACCGAAGGGTTGTAGGTTCGAGTCCTACCTGCGGAGTTAAGAATGACGGACTCGGGGCATCGATGCGATGCCCTTTTCCTTTTCATACCCACTCTCGGGCCTACTCTTCGAGTTTGATTCCCTCCATGTTCTCAAACCGGGCCGTCACGCCCCAGCCGCCGAAGTTTTCCGTGACGGCCAGCCGCAGTTCGTTCGCGCCGCGCCTGAGCGGGAGGTAAAGCTCGTCGTAGAGCCCCACCGTCCCGAGGAACCTGTAGTCCCTGGACTGGTAGATGTCGCCCCCGCCGTAGAGCAGGCGGTCGTTGAAGTAGACCTTCACCTCGTCGCTGAAGCCGAAGCGGACTCTCTTGACCTGCGCGCGGTCTGACTGGATGACGAGCCGCGCGAAGACCGTGTCGCGGCCCTCGGCCACGCCCTGCAAACGGGCGAGGTTAGCCGTCCCGTTCTGCTCCGCGCCGAGCCTCCTCCACTTCAGCTTCTCCCCGTCGGCCGGCGCGAGCTGGTACTTGCCTTCGAGAGCTTTCCGGTCGAAGGCGTCGGACACCATCCAGAACGTGACCGTGCCGGGCGGGGTCTCGGGCGCCGCGGGCGGCTTGCCTTTGAGCGGCGGGTCGTTCGTCGCCGTCACCGTGAAGTTGGAGAAATATCCCGGGGCGAAGTTGCCCACGCTCAGGCCGACGCGCCCCTCACCCGTCCCGCGCTTCAACTCGCGCACGACGAGCGCCGGCGTCTCCATCTCCTTGACGTAGACTTCCGCCCGACTTCCGTTGACGACGATCCTGACGTGCGTCCACTGGTCGAAGACGTACCTGCTGGGCGCGCCGTAGCCCTCGCCGTAGTAGAGCTGCCAGCCGGGCACGCCGTTGAAGACGGGCGTGTACTGGTTCGCGTCCGGGTTGCCGGACTGATGCGGCCGCATGTAGAACTCCTCGTAGTTCTCAAAATCCTGCACCCTCCACACCGCGCCCATGAAACCGCGTTCGTTGGGGAGCGCGATGTCGAATTCGATGACCCCGTTCGTGAACTTAGAGTCCCTGACGGCGGCGACGCCTCCCTTCAGATAGAGGCTGCTGCGCCCGAGGTGATTTACCACACGGCTCTCTCGGGCCTTGATCTCCCAGCGGTCGGCGTCGAACGGCACGGTGTCCGCTCGGACGGGAAGCGCCGGGGCGAGCACGCACAACAGAGCCCACGCCAGTAACGCCGAGGGCTTCGCCGATGGTCTGACACGATTCATCTTTATGCCTTTCTAGTTTCCCCACGCCTCGCGGTAGGCGGCCGTCACCAGCCCGGGCATCGAGAAGCCGTCGAAGAACTCGCGGTTCTCCTTGTCGTCGCCGGCGAACTTCTGTCGCCAGGCGTCCACGCCCACGGCCTTCAACACGGCCTCGCGCACGGCCTCAAGATTTCGGGGGCCGTTCCCGCGTCGGTAGACCTCGGCGCTCACCTGCTCGGCCACCGTCTCGACGAAGTCTGTGACCTGAGTCAAGTAGTTTCTGGCGTATTCGCCGCGCAGGACTTCGCCGTGGCCGGGGACGATCGTCTGCGCGTCGAGCCGGCCCATCCTCCGCAGCGTCCTGACCAGCTCGAAGGGGAAGCCGCCGCCCAGGTACGGCACGGGGTGAGCCAGGAGGTCGCCCGCGATCAGGATCTTCTCTTTCGGCAGGTAAACGACGGCGTCGCCTTTGGTGTTGCCGCGGCCCAGAAATTTTATCTGCACCTCGCGGCTGCCGAGGTCGATGTTCAACTCCTGGTCGAAGGTGAGGTCAGGGACGCGCACCCGGAAGTCCTGGAACTCCGCCAGCACCTGTTCGCGCCCGGCCAGGTTTTTTTGCAGCTCCTTCCCGGCCTCTTCGGTGAGCGGCTGGCCGTCCTCCGCCTTGCCCGTCTCCAACCTCTGTCTCACGTCGGCCGTGGTCTTCTGGTAGCGAGCGATGAACGTGGAGGTGTAGCCCTCCAACTGTTTCTGCGTCTCGACGTGGGCGACGACGGCGAGCTGCGGGAACGCCTCCGCGTAGACGTAGTTCCCCATCTGGTGGTCGCCGTGCCAGTGCGTGTTGACGACGTAGCGGACGGGCTTGCTCGTCCAGCGCCGTATCTGCTCGATGTCCTTGCGGGCCTCCGACGGCAGGTAGCAGGAGTCAACGACCAGCACCTCCCGCTCGCCGACGATGACCGTCGTGTTCCCGTTCGGGAAGCCCGTGGGGTCGTCCGGGTGGCGTATGACGTAGACGCCCTGTGCCACTTCGGTCACGCCGCGCTCGCGCGTCCTCACGGTGTCGGCCCCCGAAGGGGCCGCGCACATGATGACGAACAGAAGCGCCCCGACTCCCCTCCATAAGACTTTGCCACTCAAGCGTGTCACTCTCACTTTACCTCCCCGCAGTCTCTTCAGTTTAAGAACGAAGATCAACCGGGCCGCATTTCAACGCTTCCGGGCGTGGCGTGGCAACGAATACGTTACGAGGCGCGGCGGGCTGTTGCGAGTTGGACGCGGCGGCCGTCGAGACGGACGGTGAGTTTAGAGCGACTGGCGCAGGCGTGACTCCAACTTGGGCCGGTAGCTGCGGCTCAGCTTGAGCCGGGTCCCGTCTTTGAGCACGGCCGTGTAGTCGCCGTGCGAGTGCGGGAAGAGTTCCTTGACGCTGAGGATGTTGACGACGGCCGAGCGGTGAATGCGGATGAAGCGGCCGGGGTCGAGCGAGGCTTCCAGCTCGGCGAGCGACGCGCGGTGGAGGAGCTTGCGGCCCCCCGCGTGTAACTGCACGTAGACGCCCGCCGCCTCGATCCAATCAACGTCTTCGGTCGGGAGAAAGATGATGCGGCCGCCGACCTTGACGAGCAGCCGTTCGAGGTAAGGCGCGACCGTCCCCCCCGGCTGCGCGCCCGGCTGCCCTTCGGACAGGAAGGAGATGAGGCGGCGGCTCAGCTCCTCGCGCCGCTGCGTGCGCACGTAGACGAGCGCGCGCGCCAGACACTGCTCGAACCGCTCGTCGCCGTACGGCTTCAGGAGGTAATCGAGGGCGCTCGCCTCGAACGCGCGCACCGCGTAGGCGTCGTAGGCCGTGACGAAAACGGTCACGGGCATGAGCGCCGCGCCCACCTGCCTGATGACCTCGAAGCCGTTGAGGAGCGGCATCTGGATGTCGAGAAAGAGCAGCTCCGGCTTGAGGTCGCGAATCAACTCGACCGCCTCGGCGCCGCTGGCACACTCCCCCGCGACGGCCACGCCGGGGTGCTTCTCCAGCAAGTCCCAAAGCCTCTGGCGTGCCGGCTTTTCGTCGTCAACGATGAGCGCGCTAATCTGCTCCATGCTGTTGGGCGGCCTGCTCGGACGTTTCCTCGCGGTAAGAGATGACGATGTCCGCGACGACTCCGCCGTCGCGCCCCTCGCCGACCGCGAACGTGTGGGCCGAGGGGTAGAGTTCAGCCAGACGTTGCCGCGTGTTCGAGAGGCCGATGCCGGCCGACTCGGAGAGCTGCCAGCTCGGGGGCAGCCCCGGCCCGTCGTCCGTCACGCGCAGATGCAGGCTGCCGTTGTCCCTCCACGCGGAGACCTCGATGCGGCTCGACGCTTGCGCGGCCCCGTGGCGGATGGCGTTCTCGACCAGCGGCTGTAGAATCAGCCCCGGCACCGCCGCCCGCAGCGTCCCCGGCTCCGCGAAGACGGACACCTTCAGATGGTCCTCGAAGCGGACGCGCTGGATCGACAGGTAATGTTCGAGCGCCGCCAGCTCCTCCTGAAGCGTCGTCTCCTGCCGCTCGGAGCTGTCCAGGGAGAAACGCAGGAGGTCGCCCAGGTGTTCGATCATGCGCCGCGCGCCCTTCGGGTTGCGCTCGACGAAGGCGGAGATGGTGTTCAGCGCGTTGAAGAGGAAGTGCGGCTGGAGCTGCGTCCGCAAGGTCTGGAGCCGCGCCTCCGCGAGCAGCTTCTCCAACTGCGAGGCCCTCAACTCGCGGTTCCGCGACTCCTGCTGGTAACTCCACGCCAGCCAGCCGCCGACGAGCATCCAGTAGACCTGTACGTTCCACTGGAAAGTCCCCCAGAACTCCGCGCGCACCTTATCGGCGAAGCCCGCCGGGTCGAGCGGCCGCCCCGAGAGGACGGTGCTGCTTATCACGAAGAGCGCGAGGACGAAGACGCAGGTCCAGACGAGGCCGGCGGGAAGGTGCAGCACGAGGCGGCGCGTCAGAGAGGGGGACGAGGCGGCGAAGCGGCGATCCGTCCAGATGATGAAGGGCACGAGCGCCCCCCAGACGTACCAGCGCGGCAGGGAGGCGAGCAGGCTGCTCGCCGAGATGCCCTGCGCGCCCCTGACGGAGAAGAACAGGCCGACGGCCGTGCAGAGGCAGAACCCCAGGAAGAGCTTGACGAGTAACGCACGCGGCCCCGATGTAGCCTCTCTTTCCGGCATCGGCCGGAATGTATCACGAGTCCCTTTCAAAACTGAATCGCCGAATCCTGGTCAGTAGGCACACGCCGCCGACGCGGCGACTGCCATCTGCCGTCTGCCATCAGCGACCCCGCTTGACCGGCGGCGCGGCGGGTGCGAACCTTGTCTTCAAAACGTAATGGCAGAAAGAGAGTCTTCGACATGGAGCCCGCTGCGGCTCCCGCTCTTCCGCGCGCTGTGGCTGGCGGCCGTGGCGTCGAACGTGGGGACGTGGATGCACAACGTCGGCGCCGAGTGGCTGATGACGACGCTCGCGCCGACGCCCTTCGTCGTCGCGCTGATGCAGACGGCCGAGACGGCGCCCACCTTCCTGCTCGCGCTTCCCGCGGGCGCGCTCGCCGACATCGTTGACCGCAGGCGCCTGCTGCTCTTCTCGCAGGCGTGGATGCTCGTCGCGGCGGTCGGCCTCGCGCTCTCCACACTGCTGGGCGTCGTCACGCCGTCCGTGCTGCTCCTGCTCACCTTCGGGCTCGGCCTCGGCGCGGCGATGAACGCGCCCGCGTGGCAGGCCATCGTGCCCGAGCTGGTCCCGCGCGAGGAGCTGACCTCGGCCGTCTCGCTCAACAGCGTCGCCTTCAACATCGCGCGCGCCCTCGGCCCGGCGCTCGGCGGCATCATCGTCGCCGCGGCGGGGCCGTGGGCCGTCTTCCTGCTCAACTCGCTCTCGTTCGTCGGCGTCATCTTCGTGCTCTACCGCTGGCGGCGCGAGAAGGTGGAGAGCATCTCGCCGACCGAGCGCGTGCTGGGCGCGATGCGGGCGGGCCTGCGCTACGCGCGGCACGCGCCGGAGCTGAAGAGCGTGATGGTGCGGACGGGCGTCTTCGCGCTGTGCGCGAGCGCGCTGTGGGCGATGATGCCGCTTCTGGCGCGGGTGGAGTTGAAGCTCGGGGCCTTCGAGTACGGCGTGCTGTTGGGGTGTCTGGGCGCGGGGGCCGTCGCGGGCGTGTTCGTCATCGCGTGGGCGCGGCGGAACGTCTCGACAAATCTGCTGGTCGTGCTCGGGACCATCGTCTTCGCGGGGACGACGGCGGCGCTCGGCTATTTGACGAACTACGCGCTGCTCTGCGCCGCGCTGCTCGCGGGCGGGGTGGCGTGGATGACGACGATGTCGAGCTTCAACGTCAGCGCGCAGACGGTCGTGCCCGAGTGGGTGCGTGCGCGCGCGCTGGCGCTCTACCTGCTCGTCTTCTTCGGCTCGCTCGCCGTGGGGGCGGCCGCGTGGGGCGCGTTGGCCGAGCGCGTCGGACTGCACCTGACGCTCTACGCGGCGGCGGCGGCGCTCCTCGTCGGGCTCGTGGCGACGCCCTTCTTCCCCTTGCGCGGGGGCGAGGAGCTGGACCTCAACCCTTCGCTGCACTGGACCGACCCGACCTTCGTGCAGGAGCCGCACCCGGAGCAGGGCCCCGTGCTGGTGACGGTCGAGTATGTAATCGACCCGGCGCGCTCGGAAGAGTTCGCGCGCACGATGCAGGAGGTGAAGCGCATCCTGCGGCGCGACGGCGCGACGCGCTGGGGGCTCTTCGCCGACACGGCGCGCCCCGGCCGCTACCTCGAAACCTTCCTCGTCGAGTCCTGGGCCGAGCACATGCGCCAGCACGCGCGCGTCACCAACGAAGACCGCGCCGCACAGGCCCGCGCGCGCTCCTTCCACATCGGCGACGCGCCGCCCGTCGTCACGCATCTGGTGGCCGCAAGTAAGGAGTAGGCAGTCGGCAGTTAAGGCAGGAAGGCGGCGGGCAGGGTTGCGCCCCGGAGGGGCGGAGGAGATTAGCCGGGGGTGAGCCCAAGGCGCGTAAGCGCCGACGCGAGCCCCCGGTCAGGCGTTGTAAGAATGAGAGGAGCCCCGGAGGGGCGAAGAATGTTCGACGCGTCCTTCGCCCCTCCGGGGCTCCTGAAATTAATTGCTGCGTGTTCCGGGGGCTCGCTTCGACGCTCGCTCGCGCTCGCGTCTCAAGCTCACCCCCGGCTAATTTCCCGAGCCCCTGCCGGGGCTCTTAACTGCCTACTGCTATCTGCCTACTGCCTACCGTCTTGCCTGCCGTCTTTCTCTTCCGACTCGCGGCGGGCGTCCAACTCGGCGACGCGGGCGTCGAAGCGCGGCTGCTGTTCGGGGGTGAGGAGGGCGCGGATGCGCGTGCGCGCCGACTGGCGGATGGCGTCGAAGCGCGGGCGCGCCTCGGAGCGCAGCGAGCGATACTCGTTGCGCGTCTCGTCGAGTATCCGGCGCACCTCGGCCGACTGCCGCTCGTCGAGTTTGAGGTCGTCCCGCATCTTCTCGAACATCTGCTCGGGGTTGCGCTTGCCGCCCCGCGACTCGTTGCGCGCGGCGCCCGCGCGCAGGCGGTAGGCGCTGTCGAGGAGCGCGCCCGTCGCGCACCCCAGGGCGAAGACGGCCGCGACCGCCAGCCAGAGCTTGAGCCGTGTGATGTCCTTCATCTCGCGCCCTCCCCCTCGCCGATGATGGTCGAGAGCACTTCGTCGTTCGAGGGCGTGCGCGGGTCGGCGAGGACGACCTGCTCGAAGTCGCCGTCGCGCTCGCCGAGCAGCGTATCGGCGCCCAGGCCGAAGCCCGGGTTCAAATCATTCACGCCCGACGAGAGGAAGAGCGCGAGCGCCGCCACGGCCACGAGCGCCATCGCCGGCACCGCGCGCCACGCCACCCCGAAGAGCGCCAGCCAACCCTCGCCCTCCTCGCGCCGACGCCGCTCCTCCTCGATGCGCGCGCGGACGCGCGCGTAGAGGAAGGGCGAGTCGGCGGCCGCGCGGCGCCTCCGTCTCGCCCGCCGCCGAGGCGCGGACGACCTCGCGCGCGAAGCGCTCAAGCCTCTCCCTGCGGGCGTCGTCTATCTTTTCGCCTGCCATCTCTTTCACCTGCCTCCCGAAATCCCCGCGGGCTCAAACTTAAGGACGCCCGCCGGGGCTTCGCAGTTACAGAAACCTCTCCAGCACGCGGCGCAGGTGCGCCCGCGCGCGGTGCGCCCTCACCTTGACCTTCGACCCCGTCCAACTCATCAAACTCGCGATCTCCGCGACCGACAGCCCCTCCACGTCGAGCATGACGAGTACGAGCCTGTCCTCGGGGCTGAGGCGCGCGAGCAGCTTCGCGGCCAGGTCGCGCGAGACGGCCTGGCCTTCGGCGTCCGGGCCTGCGCCGCGCAGCCGCACGGCGAGGGCCGCGGCCTCCTCTTCGCTCAGTTCGTCGAGCGCGCCCTCGGGGCGCCGCTTCTGCCGCCGCAGCTCGTCGTAGCTGACGTTGAAGGTGATGCGCGCGAGCCAGGCGGCGAACGAGGCGTCGCGGCCGCCCCCGAACTCGCCCAGCGCGAAGAAGGCTTTCGTGAAGCTCTCCTGGACGACCTCTTCGACCTGCTCGCGCCGCCGGAAGAAGCGCGCGGCGATGAGCGCGACCCTGCGGCGGTGGCGGCGGAACAGCTCCTCGAAGGCCGCCTCGTCGCCCGCGTGTGCGAGCGCGGCGAGTTCGGCGTCCGCCCGCTCCGGCTCGCGGGTCGGCGCGTGGCCGGAGATGTCCGCCGTCTCGTCCATATTCAAGGGCTTACAAATATCACACCGGCGGCGCGGAAAAGAAAGCGGCGGCCCTGATCTTCAGAGACCGCCGCCCTCCGGTTTATCGAGTGCGTGACACGACCGAGGCTACTGGAGCTGAAGCTGCCCCTGCCGCGCGCCGCGGCGGGAGCGGAGCTCCTGGCGGAGTTGCTCGCGCTGCTGGCGGGCGGAGGCCAAGCTGCGCCTTCTGCTCGCTGGTGAGCACGTTGTACAGCTCGTACATCATGCGCGCCTGCGCCACTTCGCGCTCGACCTGCGCGTTGGCGCGCGCCTGCGCGGCGGCGCGGACGGCCGACTCGTCGAACGTGCCGCCGGCGAGCGGGTCGAACCCGGCGCGCTCTTCGCGCCGGCCGCGCGTCTGGCGCTGCGACTCGAAGGTCGCGCGGTAGCGCTCCTCGATCTGGCGCATCTGCTCGACCTGCGCGTCCGACAGGTTCAGCTCCGCGCCGAAGCGCCCGAAGCCGCCGCGACGGCCGCCCCCGCGCCCTTCCCTCTGACCCCAGGGCCGCTCGGCGCGATTCCGGCCGCCGTCGTCCTGACCCTGCTCCTGCTGCGCCGCGACGCCGACGACGCCCGTCAGCGCAAAACCCGCGGCCAGAGCGAGGCCGCCCACGAATTTCCTGGAACCCTTGAGTCTCATCTTTCCTTCTTTCTCCGTGCTGTGATGAATTACGGCGGGCCGCACGGGGACGCAGGGGAGACTGAACCCACTTGTCCGGCCATTCCAGAGTTAAGACGCGGCGCGGCGCAATCCGGTTACAAATTTTTATGTGTAGATCAAGGTCGGCGCCGCCGCGGACAAAATTTCAGGGGGTGAAATTGATAAGCCGGCGCGCGGTCGTTTATACTTGCGCTGCCGTTAGACTTTTGAAGAGCGAAGCCGTATTGCCCGTGAGAGTTCCCCTGTGACCATAGCCTCACAGCAAGAGGTGACCAGACTGCTCGTCCGCCTGACGGACGGCGACCGCGGGGTGCTCGACGACCTGCTGCCCGTCGTCTACGGCGAGCTGCGGCGCCTCGCCGCGAGCTACCTGCGCAAGGAGCGCGTCGGCCACACGTTGCAGCCCACCGCGCTCGTCCACGAGGCGTACATGCGGCTCGTGGATCAGACGCAGGTGCAGTGGCAGAACCGCGCGCACTTCTTCGGCGTCGCCGCGCAGATGATGCGCCGCATCCTCGTCGATCACGCGCGCGCCCACGAGGCCGAGAAGCGCGGCGGCGAGTTCCAGAAGCTCTCGCTCGACGAGAACCTCGACGCCGCGGGCGCCGCGCGCGACGTGAACCTCGTCGCCTTGGACGACGCGCTCGAACCGCCTGGCCGAGATGGACCCGCAGAAGTCGAAGATCGTCGAGCTGCGCTTCTTCGGCGGCCTCTCCGTCGAGGAGACGGCCGAGGTGCTCGGCGTCTCGGCGCCGACGGTCAAGCGGCAGTGGCGCATGGCCAAGGCGTGGCTCTACGGGCAGGTCAAAAGCGAGTGAATAGTGAGCATGGTGAATGGTATAATAGTTCTGCCTTCTCCCCGGAACTCTGGCCCTCCTCACGCGCGTACAACTCTTCAGCCGCCGTTCGCCATCTAGCGAATACAATCGACAGGTTTTCAATTCGTCATTTACCATTCACCATTTACTATTCACCATTCACTAACCGATGACCCCCGAGCGCTGGCGGCAGATTGAGGAGTTATTCCAGACGGCCGTGGACATGCCGCCGTCGGAGCGCCCGCGCTTCATCCGGCAGGCGGCGGCCGGCGACGAGACGCTCTTCGAGCAGGTCGTCGCGCTCGTCAACCAGTACGAGTCGGCCGGCGACTTCATCGAGGAGCCCGCGCTCAACCAGTCGCACCTCCACCCCACCGACCCCTACGCCACCTCGGCCGTCACCGGGCCTCTGGACATGGTCGATCCGTCCATCGGCCGCCGCATCGGCGTCTACATCCTCTCGCGCGAGGTCGGCCGCGGCGGCATGGGCGCCGTCTACGAGGCGTTCCGCGCCGACGGCGAGTTCCGCCAGCGCGTCGCCGTCAAACTCATCAAGCGCGGGATGGACACCGACTTCATCCTCCGCCGCTTCCGCAACGAGCGCCAGATTCTCGCCACGCTCGACCACCCTTACATCGCGCGCCTCCTCGACGGCGGGACGACCGACGACGGCCTGCCCTACTTCGTCATGGAGTACATCGAGGGGCTGCCCGTCTACCGCTACTGCGACGAGCGGCAGTTGACCGTGGCGGAGCGCCTGCGCCTCTTCTCGATGGTCTGCGACGCGGTCAACTACGCGCACCAGAAGCTCGTCATCCACCGCGACATCAAGCCCTCGAACATCATGGTCACGCCGGGCGGCGTGCCCAAACTCTTGGACTTCGGCATCGCCAAGCTCTTGAACCCGGAGTTCGCGGGCGAGATCACGCTCGACCCGACGGCGACCGCGATGCGCCTGATGACGCCCGAGTACGCCGCGCCCGAGCAGGTGCAGGGGCGAGCCCGTCTCGCCCGCGACCGACGTTTACTAGTCTGGGCGTGCTGCTCTACGAGCTGCTGACGGGCCACCGCCCCTACCGCCTGCGCAACCGCTCGCCGCACGAGATGGCGCGCGTCATCTGCGAGGAGGAGCCGCCGCACCCGTCGCGTGCGCATCACGAGCCCCGAAGACCTCCTGCCCGCGAACCCCGCGGGCGGCAGGCGCACCGGACGAGGCGGACACGCTCGGCTACCTCTACTGGTGCCGCGGCGCGACGGTCGAGACGTTGCGGCGCGAGCTGGCCGGCGACCTCGACAACGTCGTCATGAAGGCGCTGCGGAAAGAGCCCTCCGAGCGCTACCGCACGGCCGACGAGATGCGCGAGGACATCGCGCGCTACGTCGAAGGCCGCCCCGTCTCCGCCCCGCCCTTCTTCCCCGCGGGCGCGGCGCGCAAGGAGTCGGCGCGCGACGAACGGCGCACGCTCCACGACGAGACCTCGCTCGCCGTCCTCCCCCTCAAGGTTCACGAATCGACGGGCGGGCCTGGAAGCGGGCGGCGAGTACCTCGGCGTCGGGCTCGCCGACGCGCTCATCACGCGACTCGGGAGCCTCGGCGCTTCACGCTCCGCCCCACGTCGAGCGTGCTGCGCTACCGCGGGCAGGACGCAGACCCGCTCGCGGCGGGTCGCGAGCTGGGCGTCTCCTACGTGCTCGAAGGGCGCGTGCGGCGCTCGGGGGCGACGCTGCGCGTGACGCTGCAACTCCTCGACGTGCGCGAGGGCTCGGCCGTCTGGGCCGGGCAGTTCGACGAGGACACGGCCGACGTGCTTCAACTCGAAGACTCCATCTCCGAGCAGGTGGCCGAGGCGCTCGTCCCGCAGCTCACGGGCGGCGAGCGCCTGCGCTTGCAGAAGCGCGGGACGGAGAACGCCAGCGCGTACGAGGAGTACATGCGCGGGCGCTACCACTGGAACACCTTCAACGAGGAGGGCTTCGCGCGCGCGCTCGTCCACTACAGCCGCGCCGTCTCGCTCAGACCCGGACTACGCGCTCGCCTACGCCGGCATCAGCGACTACTACAACGTGCTCGGCGTCTACGCCGTCCTCCCCTTCGCCGAGACGAGCGCCGCCGCGCTCGAAGCCGCGCGCAAGGCCGTCGGCTTAGACCCCTCTCTGGCCGAGGGCTGGGCCGCGCTCGGCTTCGCCACGCTGACGCACGACCTCGACTGGGAGGAGGGCGAGCGCCACCTCCGGCGCGCGAGGAGCTGAACCCGAACTACGTGACGGGGCGGCTGTGGCTCTCCTTCTTCCTCGGCATGGAGGGGCGCTTCGAGGAGGCGCTCTCTATCGCGCACCGCGCGCTGGAGATCGCGCCGCTCACGCCCCTCGTCCGCCACACGCTCAACTGGAACCTCTACCACGCGCGACGCTTCGACGAGGCCGCGGCCTCCGCCCGCGTGCTCATCTCGACCGAGCCCGACTACGGCCTCGGCCACCTGCTCCTAAGCCTCGCGCTCGCGCAGGTGGGCCGCCACGACGAGGCCATCGAGACGTGCGAGAAGGCCGGCAGCCTGCTCGGCCGCAGCCCGTACTCGCTCTGCTTCCTCGCGGCCTTAAACGCCCACGCCGGGCGCGAACGGGAGGCGCGCGCGCTGCTCGAAGAGGTCGGGCGGCTCGGTGAGTCGCGCTACGTCTCGCCCTACATGCTCGCGCTCGTCGCACTGTCAGCTCGGCGACACGGAGCGCGCGTTGGAGGAGTTGGGGAAGGCCGTCGAGATAGTTGACGCGCGGCTCGCGTGGCTCGGCGTAGACCCTCTGTTCGCCCCCATGCGCAACCTGCCGCGCTTCCGAGAGGTGCTGCTCCGGACGAACAACCCGGTCGCCGCGCGCCCCCCGGACGTGCACGCGTCCGAGCCGCCGACGGGTCAGAAGTCGCTCGCCGTCCTCCCGCTCAAGGTCATCGCCACGCCGGGCGCCGAGGGGACGGGCGACGAGTACCTCGGGGTGGGTCTGGCCGACGCGCTGGTGACGCGACTGTCGAACGTCCACCGCTTCATCATCCGCCCCACGTCGAGCGTGCTGCGTTACCAGGGCGCGAACTCGGACCCGTTGGCCGCGGGGCGCGAGTTGGGCGTGGACTTCGTCGTGGACGGAACCATCCGCCGCGCGGGGCAGACGCTCAGGGTGACGGCGCAGCTCCTCGACGTGGCCGAGGGCGCGACCAAGTGGGCCGGGCGCTTCGACGAGGAGTACACGGACGTGCTCCAGCTCGAAGACATCGTCAGCGAGCAAGTCGCGGCGGCGCTGCTCCCGCACCTCTCGGGCGACGAGCGCCGGCAACTACAGAAGCGCGGCACGGACGACGCCGAGGCGTTCGAGGCTTACATGCGCGGCCGTTACCACTGGTACACGATGAGCGCCGACGGCTTCGCCAAGGCTTACGCCTGCTACCGCCGCGCCGTCACGCTCGACCCGCGCTTCGCCGCCGCGCACGCAGGGATAGCCGAGTATCACTGCTGGCTCGCCGTCTACGGCCTCGCCCCGCCCGCCGAACAGCTCGGCGAAGGGCGCGAGGCGGCGCAGCGCGCCATCGAGCTTGACGACAGCCTGGCCGAGGCCCACACCTCGCTCGGGCTCTGCCTCATCACGCACGCCGCGCAGTGGCAGATGGCGGGCGAGCACTTCCGCCGCGCCATCGCGCTCAACCCGAACTACACGCAGTCGCACGCGCACTACGCCTGCCAGCTCGCGATGGAGGCGCGCTTCGACGAGTCGATTGCGGAGGCGCGCCGCGCCTGCGAGCTGGACCCGCTCAACCCCTTCAACTTCTACTTCCTCGCGTGGTGCCTCTATCAGGCGCGGCGCTTCGAGGACTCGGCCGACGAGTCGCGCCGACTCCTCCAGAGCGAGCCGCGTTACGGCTCGGCGCGCTTCGTGCTGAGCTGGAACCTCCGGCGCGCGGGCGCCTTCGACGAGTCGGTCGCGGAGGCGCGCCGCGCCGTCGAACTGCTCGGCGAGATGCCGATGCTCTCGGCCAATCTCGCCTGCTCCTACGCCGCGGCCGGGCGCGTGGACAAGGCGCGCGAGCTGCTCTCGCAGCTTCGGGCGCGCGACGAAGAGGGGCACTTCGTCACGCCCTACCACCGCGCGCTCGTGCACCTGCAACTCGGCGAGACCGCGCCGGCGCTCGACCTGCTCGAAGAGGCGGTCGAGGTGCAAGACCCCTGGGTCGTCTGGCTCGGCACCGAGCCGCAGCTTGACTCGTTGCGCGCGCACCCGCGCTTCCGCGAGTTGCTGGTGCGGACGAAGAACCCCGCGGCCTCGCGCCCGGCCTCCTCTTTCCAAGGGCCCGCGGCGGCCATCGGCTCGCGCCCCGTCAACACGGGCGGCGGCGCGGCCGGGCCCGGCCGCGACTCGACGCCCTCGGGCCGGCAGGCCGTGGAGTCCGGCGCCCTCCACTCCTCGCGCGGCGACGAGGACGAGGCGCGCAAGCTCTACAAGGCCGGCCGCTACTTCGTCACGCGCCGCACGGCCGAGGGCCTGCGTCAGGCCATCGAGCGCTTCGAGCGCGCCGTCCAACTCGACCCCGCTTACGCGCTCGCGTGGGCCGAGATGGCGGACTCTTACTCGCTTCTGAACTGGTACGTCGAGCCGCCGCCCGCGGGCGCGTGGGACGCCGCGAAGCAGTCGGCGCTGCGCGCGGTCGAGGCCGACGAGACCTGTTCCGAGGCGCACGCCTCGCTCGGCTTCGTCCTCTTCAACTACGAGCGCGACTTCGCCGCCGCCGAGCGGGAGTTGCGCCGCGCGATGGAATTGAATCTTGACAACGCGGTCGCGCGCCGCTGGCACGCCTTCAACCTCTCGGCGATGGGTCGGCACGACGAGGCCGTCTCCGAGATTCGGAAGGCGCGCGAGATCGCGCCGCGCTCGCCCGTCATCGCGACGGCCGTCGCCAACATCCTCCTCAACGCGCGCCGCTTCGACGAGGCCGAGGAAGCCTGCCGCGACGCGCTCGAACTCGACCCCGGCTCCATCTCGGCCCACATCATCCTGCGCTGGACGTACGAGGTGCGCGGCATGTGCGACGACGCGATGGCCGTCTTCGAGCAGGAGCGGGCGTTCGCCGGCGACACGCCCACGACGCGCGCCAAGCAGGCGCACGTCCTCGCCTCGTGCGGCAACGCCGAAGAGGCGCGCGAACTCCTCAACGAACTCATCGCCAACCGCGAGCGCCAGTGGGTGACGGCCTACGAGTTCGCCGTCATCAGCGCGCTCCTCGGCGACGCCGACGCGGCCTTCGGCTGGCTCGCCCGCGCCGAAGAGGAGCACTCGGTCGGCCTCACCTACCTGCGCGTGGACCCGCGCCTCGAAAACATTCGCTCCGACCCGCGCTTCAACGAACTCCTCCGCCGCTTCTCGGCCTGAGAGCTTTGCGACGACAAAAGTGGAAGGGGGACGAAAGACACGCGGTCTTTCGTCCCCCTTCCACTTTTTAACTTTCGCTCGCGTCTAGTTCGAGTAGACGGCCTCGGTCGCGAAGCCTTCGGCGCGCGCGCGGGAGGCGCGGCGGCGTTCTTCGCGGCGGCGGGACTTGACCTTCTCGGCGCGCGTGCGGGCGCGCAGGGCCAGACGGTATTCGGCGCGGTCGAAGGTCGCTTCGAGCACGCGCGACACGGCGAAGGCGAAGCCCTCGGACGCGAACGTCAGCGCGACGCCGAACAACAGGATGACCGCTGCGATCTCAATGACGCTCAACATCTCACTTCCCTCACTCGCGCGGCCGAGCCGCCGCGGACACTAAACTTAAGACCTCTTTCGACCCGCCCCGGCCCTTCAGGCCGCGCGCCCGCCGTAGTTCGGCGTCTTGAAGCCCATCTCGCCGAGGAGCGTCGAGTAGTTCCGGCGGAACTCGTCGGAGCGCTGCCGGTGGTCGCGCACCCAGTCGGAGACAACCTCTTTGACCTCGCGGACGGCCGCGGCGGCCGACTTGACGCTCACGACTTCCTGCACGGCCTGCGTCTCGCGCGCCGCGCGCCCGCCCTTGATGACTCGTACCTGTTTTGCCTGTCCCATCGTCTTCGACCTCCGGTCTCGGCGTTTGAGAATTTCCGCCTCCGACCAGTAACGCGTAAAAAACGAACGTGGAGGGATAACGTTTTTTGCGTCCCGGAAGAATTTTTTTTTCGCGGCCGCCTCCGGCGCACTTCTCTTGTCTCGCCGGGACGCGCGGTGCTAACGTGCCCGGCGGGAGGAGAAGATGACCCGTAACCCCTTAAGCCGCCTCGCGCTCGCTGGCCGCCCTCGCACTCGGCCACGCGCCCGCGGACGCGCGCGCGCAGGGCGGCCCCGGCAAACCGCCCCCCGTCCTGTCCGACCCACCCGCGCGCAAGAATCCGCCCGACCCGACGCGGAAGGACGGGCCGGTGCCGGCGGCCGGGAGCTGGAAGCTCAAGCGCACGTTGCGCGGGCACAAGGGCGCCGTCTACTCGGCGGCCTTCTACCCCGGCGGCGGGCGCGTGGCGACCTCGGGCGACGACGGCCGGATACGCGTGTGGGACGTGGGGACGGGGCGGCTCCTGCGGAGCGCGCGGGGGCCGGGCGGCACCGTCAGCGACGTAGCCGTCTCGCCCGACGGGCGGCTGCTCGCCTCCTGCACCGACAGCGGCGAGGGCTCGCGCGTGCAGCTCCTCGACGCGCGCTCGCTCCAGCCGCTCCGCACCTTCGAGGGGCAGGAGGACGGCGTCTTCGAGGTCGTCTTCTCGCCCGACGGCCGCCTGCTCGCGAGCGGCGGGCGCGACCACGTCGTCCGGCTCTGGGACGTGAGGACGGGCCGGCTCCTGCGCTCGCTCGCGGGACACGACGACGCCGTCACGGCGCTCGCCTTCACGCCCGACGGCCGCGTCCTCGCCAGCGCCAGCGCCGAGCACGACAGCACCGTCCGGCTCTGGGACGTGCGCACCGGCGCGTCTCTGCACACGCTGGCGGCGCACGGCGACTGGGTGACCTCCGTGGCGTTTGCGCCCGGCGGCGCGACGCTGGCGAGCGGCGGGCGCGACCACAAGCTCATCATCTGGGACGCCGGCACGGGCCGTAAGGTGCGCGAACTGCGCCAGCCCGAGATGGTCTACGAGATCGAGTTCTCGCCCGACGGCAAGGTCATCGCCGAGGCCGGCGGCGGCGGCATCGTCCGCCTCCACGACGCGCGCACCGGCCGCCTCCTCTCCAAGTTCGAGGCGCACCGCGAAGAGATCAACGAGGTCAAGTTCGCCCCCCGCGGCCTCCTGCTGCTCACGGCCAGCTACGACTCCACCGTCAAACTCTGGGAGCCCGGCCCCCCGCCCCCCGAAGAGAAGAAGACCCCCGCGAAGTGGCTGGACTAAGAGAAGTAGACAGTAGCGAGTAGTCAGTAGAAGAAGAGGCGACGCGTCTTAGCCTTCGGGCCGAGCGCGCCGCCTCTTTTTTCAATACTGCCTACTGCCTTCTCCCTTCGAGAGCGACGCGGGCGACCATGTCGCGGAAGGCGAGGAGGTCGGTGATGGGTTTGGGCCAGTGCTCGTCGCAGCCGGCGGAGAGGACGCGCTCGCGGTCGCCGGGCATGGCGTGGGCCGTGAGCGCGATGATGGGCGTGGCGTCGAAGTGCGGGTCGGCGCGCAGGCGCCGCGTCGCTTCGAGGCCGTCGATGGCGCCGCCCAGAGAGACATCCATCAGGATGAGGTCGGGCGCCTCTTCGGCCGCGCGGCGCAGGCCCTCCTCGGCCGTCTCGGCCAGCGTGACGCCGTGCGCGTCTTCGAGCGCGAGGCGGACGAGGTCGCGGATGTCCGCCTCGTCCTCAACGAACAGTATCTTCGCCATCCGTCGGCTCCACCCCTAGTTCTTCCAGCGTGTCGCGCAGCCGCGAGGCCACGTCCGAGAGCAAGAGTTCGCCCTTGCGTATGACCTCGGCGATCTCGCCCGAGATGAGTTTGCGGTCGCCGGGCGTGATGTCCCTGCCCGTCACGACGAGGACGGGCACGTCCGCCGTCTGCGGGTCGGAGCGGAAGCGCGCGATGAACTCGAAGCCGCTCATACCGTTCGGCATCATCAGGTCGCAGAACACGGCGCGCGGCCGCCGCTGCGCGGCCAGCTTGAGGGCCGTCTCGCCCGAGGGCGCGCTGCGCGCGTTGAAGCCCGCGTTCCTGAGCGCCGCCGTCAGCAGCTCGCGCACGCCGTGCTCGTCGTCCACCACGAGCACGTAGCCGTCGCCTTCGTCGTCCGCCGCGCCCGCGCACGCTCACGCGGTCGAGCGTCTCGGTGAGCGTCTGCGGGTCCAGGGGTTTGAGGAGGTAGTCGGACGCGCCGAGGCTGTAGCCGAGCGGCCGGTTGTCCACGATGGAGCAGACGATGACGGGGACGCTACTGAGGCGGCGGTCGGCGCGCATCGCCTGGAGCACGCGCCAGCCGTCCATCTCGGGCATCATCACGTCGAGCGTGACGGCCACGGGGTCGTGCTCGCGCGCGAGCCTCAGGCCCTCGGCCCCGCCCTGCGCCGTCAGCACGCGGTAGCCCGCGCGCTCCAGAGTCTCCGTGAGGAGCGCGGCCGCGTCGTCGTCGTCCTCGATGACGACGACGACCGGACGGCCGTCTTCGTCCTCTCCCTCCTGCGCCCCCTGCCCGGCCGCGCGCGCCGCGCCCTGCGACTGCTGGCCGCCCGCGGCGAACTGCGCTGACTCGTCGCCGTCGCGCGCGCCGGCCGCGTTCCCCTCGGGCGCCGTGAGCGGCAGCGTGACCGTGAAGGTCGAGCCCTCGCCCACCTTCGACGTGACCTCGATCTGGCCGCCAAGCAGGTCAACGATCTGCCGCACGATGGAGAGCCCGAGCCCGACGCCGCTCGCCGCGCGCGTCATCGAGCCGTCCACCTGCCGGAAGCGCTCGAAGATGATGGGGAGCGACCGCGCCTCGATGCCGATGCCCGTGTCTCTGATGACGAGGCGGAAGTGCTCCCGGCCGTGCGCGACGAGTTCCGCCTCGACGCGGCCGCGCGCCGTGAACTTCGCCGCGTTCGACAGGAGGTTGATGACGACCTGCCGGACGCGCAGAGGGTCGTGTAGGCGAGCGGCAGACGGTCGGGCACGCGCAGGCGGTACTCCAACCCCTTGCGCTCGGCGAGCGACTGAAGCTCTGAGAAGGCGCCCTGCACGACCTCGACCAGGTCGATGTGCTCGCGGTGAATCTTCATGCGGCCCGCCTCGATCTTCGACACGTCGAGCACGTCGTTGATGAGCGCGAGCAGGTGCTGGCCGTTACGCAGGATGCGCTCGAAGGCGTCGGCGTAGCGCTTCGGCATCTCGCCGTCGCGCCCCGAAGTGAGCTGCACGAGCTGCGCGAAGCCGATGATGGCCGTCAGGGGCGTGCGCAGCTCGTGCGACATGTTGGCGACGAACTCGGCCTTGAGGCGGTTGTACTCTTCCAGCCGCCGGTTGGCCTCGCGCAGCTCCTCGGCCTGCTCGCGGTAGCGCCGCTCGCTCGCGCGCAGGTCCTCCTCGTTCTGGCGGATGCGGAGGAAGGCGAGCACGTGCGCCTTGAGCGCGACCGACTCGACGGGCTTGGCGAGGTAGCCGTCCGCCCCCGCGTTGAGCGCCTCCGCCTGGTGCTCGGCCGTCGTGTTCATCCCCGAGAGCATGACGACGAAGGTGTCGCGCAGGCCCTCGTGCGCCTTGAGCTTCTGGCAGACGCCGACGCTGTCGCCGTCCGGCAGCGTCGCGTCGAGCAGGATGAGGTCCGGGCTCTCGGCGCGCGCGAGCCGCAGGCCGTCGGCGCACGTGGACGCCTCAATCACCCGATAGCCCTCGCCCGCGAGCATGGCCGAGTGGTCGCGCAGCAGCGCCGGGTCGTCTTCGACTACCAGAACCTTCCGTGTCCTCATCAAAATTCCGCCCCGCCAGACAGGGCCGGCGGGGTCTGACTTTTGTGATAGACATTGTGGTTCACGCGTGTATGTACGAAGTGTGACAAGAGTGAGGCGCGTGGGCTTTTTGAGGAGCAAAGGAGGAGGGGCCGTGTGAAATCATCTCCACACAGCCCCTCCTTCTTCTAACCGATCTCTCTGCAGCGTCACACGGCGGCTTGGTCCTCTTTGACGACCCAGCCGTCGGCGAGCTGGATGACGCGGTCGCCGTAGCCGGCGTTCACTTCGGAGTGCGTGACCTGGATGATGGTCGTGCCGGCGGCGTTGAGCCGCTTGAACAGCTCCATGATCTCGCGCCCCTGGCTCGAATGGAGGTTGCCCGTCGGCTCGTCGGCGAGGATGAGCTTGGGGCCGTGGACGACGGCGCGCGCGACGGCGACGAGCTGCTGCTGGCCGCCCGAGAGCTGGTTGGGGAAGAGGTCTTTCTTGCCGACGATCTGGAACTGGTCGAGCGTGTCGGCGACGATGGCCTGCGACTCCGAGCGCTTCACGTCGCGGTAGGAGAGCGGGACTTCGATGTTCTCCCTGACGGTCAGGCCGTCGATGAGGTGGTAGCTCTGGAAGACGAACCCGACGTGCCGCTTGTGCAGCTCGGCGCGCTGCTTGTGGTTCATCTTGTGGACGGGCTGACCCATGAAGTGGTACTCGCCGCCCCACGCGCTGTCGAGGAAGCCGATGATGGAGAGCAGCGTCGTCTTCCCCGAACCCGACGGCCCCATGATGGAGACGAACTCGCCCTCTTTCACGTCCACATCGACGCGCCGCAGGACGTAGGTCCGCCCCGCGCCCGTCTCGTAAAACTTCTCGACGTTTCTCAGTTCAATCATCTGTTGGCCTCTTCCAAGCACCGGGGGTTTTATAAATTTCACTCGGGAGCCCGGCGGGGGACGATCCAAAACCCCGCCGGACTCCCGAGTAGCACGGAACTCCCATTCCGACGCCCGTCGGGGAAGGAAACCGCGTGCCACTTCCGAAAACGGACATTTTGAACAAACGCCGCCCGACACCTGCCCACTTGCGGGACTGGCCCGTCCCAAAAGCGGGATTCAGGCGGGCAGACGCAGTTGCGCCTTGCAGCCCGGCTCGCCCCGCCGGTTCTCAAGCGTCAGCGCCCCGCCGTGCGCCTCCGCGATCTGGCGCGAGAGCACGAGCCCTATCCCCGACCCGCCCGGCTTCGTCGTGAAGAACGGCACGAAGAGGTTCGCAGTGTTGGCGAGCCCGAGCCCCTCGTCCTCGACCCAGATTTCGACGCTCCCGTTCGACGCGGCGCGCCAACCGACGCGCACCCCGCCGCCCGTCACCAGAGACGCGTCGGCCGCGTTGCGCACGAGGTTGATGAGGAGCTGTTCGAGCTGGTCTGCGTCCGCCCGCACGGTCAGCTCCGGCCCCGGGATGATGGAGACTCGCGTGCGCGTCTCCAGGTCCGCCACGCGCCGCACGACCTGACCCAGCTCGACGAGCGCGAGCTTCGGCGGCGGCAGGCGCGCCAGTCGCGCGTACGACTCCATGAAGCGGCTCAAACTCTCCGCGCGCGCCGAGACCACGTCGAGTCCGCTCCGCACGTCCTCGCGCCAGTCCTCGGGCAGAGGCTCGCGCGCGAGCAAGCTGGAGAGGCTGCCGGCGATGGACTTGATGGGCGCGAGCGAGTTGTTCAGCTCGTGGCCGAGCACGCGCACGATGCGCTGCCAAGCCTTCAGCTCCTCCTCTCGCAACGGCTGGCTGAGGTCGCCGATGACGAGCAGTTGGTGCGGGACGCCGCGCTCGCGGAAGCTGCTGCGGCGCACGCCCCAGCGGCGCATCTGCCCGCCGTCGCCGGGGAAGACTTTGGTGAGCGTGCGCGTCGCGTCCATCTCGCGCACGCGCAGCACGTCGGCCAGCCCCAACTCTTCGGCCGTGCGCCCGTAGGCGCGCTCCTCGGGCCGCGCCAGCAGTCGCTCGCCCGCGCGGTTGACGAGGCGCAGGCGGCGCTCGGGGTCGAAGGCGAAGACGGCCACGTCGATCTCGGCCATGACCGTGCGCAGGAGCGCCGTCGCTTCGAGCGCGCCGATGCGCTGCTCGCGCATCGTCTCGCCGAGCGCGTTGATCTCGCGGATGACCTCGCTCAGGGAGTCCTGCCCGCGCCCGCCGCGCGCGCGGAAGCTGTAGTCGCCCTCGCGCAGCGCCGCCAGAAGGTTCGACACCGTCTGCAAGGGCCGCACCACCCTCCCCTGCACCGCGAACGAGAAGCCGAGCCAGAAGCAGACGACCAGCGCCCCCAGCGTCCACACGACCTTCGGCGTGTACCCGCCGACCCACAGCAGTGCGAGTGAGACGATGACGGCGGGCGCGCCGGCGGCGAGTGTCGTCAGGAGCACGCGCTGCTCGTGGGCCATCGGCTCGTGCCGCGGCTCGCGCGGCGGGAGGCCGGCCCGCAGGGACGGGTCGTCAGCGCCCGGCTCCTCGAGCGCGGGCGCGGCGTCGGCCCTTAGGGTCGCGGCGACGTGGGCCAGGTCTGCGCGTGTCGGCGGCTCGGACGTATGCTGTGCGGGCTCGGCTTCGAGGGTCGTGCGCGGTGCGGGGCGTGGCGGCGGCGGCGGGACCGCGCCGGCGACCTCCGTCTGCATCAAGCCCCGCACTTGCTCCTCGGATTTCATCCCTTCAGCCACCCCTCCACGCGGGCCGACGCCCGTGCGTGAATTGTAGACTAGGTTTACCCGGCCGACGAACTCTGTAATCGGGACAGAGAACGGACTCGCGCGACGCGGAGCCTGCGACCTCAGAAAGACTTTACAACCCGGCGCGCACGGAAACGCCCTTCCGCCCTGCCTTCGAGGCGCGCCCGACCAGACGCCGAAGACCAGATGAAGAAAGCCCCCCTCTCCCAGCGCCTCCGCTACGCCTTCGACCGGAGCCTGTCCGGCGGCACCGTCTCCCTGATCGGCTGGCTCGCCCTCGGGTCGCTCGCCGTCGTGGTGACGGCGACCCTCCTCATCCTCCTCACGGGCCTCGCGCCCGCGGCCGCCGAAGGTCAAGAGCCGCAGGCGCTCGGCTTCGCCGAGGCTTTCTGGCAGACCCTCATGCGCTCCATCGACGCGGGCACCGTGGCGGGCGACACGGGCTGGGGCTACCGCGCGCTGATGCTCGCGGTGACGGTGGGCGGCATCTTCATCGTCAGCCTGCTCATCAGCGTCCTTTCGAGCGGCTTGCAGAACAAGCTCGAAGAGTTGCGCAAGGGCCGCTCGTTCGTCGTCGAGGAGGGGCACACGCTCATCCTCGGCTGGTCTTCGCGCGTCTTCCTCATCATCCGCGAGCTGGCCATCGCCAACGAGAACCAGCGGCGGCCGCGCGTCGTCATCCTCGCCGACCGCGACAAGGTCGAGATGGAGGAGGAGATCCGCTCGAAGGTCGGCGACACGAAGAACACGCGCGTCGTCTGCCGCTCGGGCAACCCCATCGACCTCGTGGACCTCGAGATCGCCAACCCGCACGCCGCCCGGTCGATCATCATCCTCTCGCCCGAGGAGTCGCCGGACGCCGACGCGCAGGTCATCAAGATGATCCTCGCCATCACCAACAACCCGAACCGGCGCGAGGAGCCCTACCACGTCGTCGCCGAAATCCGCGACGAGAGGAACATGGATGTCGCGCGCATCGTCGGCCGGGACGAGGCGAAGCTCGTGCTCTCGGGCGACATCATCGCGCGCATCACGGTGCAGACCTGTTTGCAGGTGGGCCTGAGCATCGTCTACACGGAGCTGCTCGACTACGGCGGCGACGAAATCTACATGCAGGAGGAGCCGCGGCGCGACGGGCGCACGTACGGCGAGGCGTTGCTCTCCTACGAGAGCTGCTCGCTGTTGGGGCTCCGTTCGGCGGAGGGCGGCGTGCGCATCAACCCGCCCGCGGAGACCGTCCTCGGCGCGGGCGACAAGGTCATCGCCATCGCCGAGGACGACGACAAGGTCGTCTGCACCGGCATGCCCGGAGGGGTCGTGGACGAGTCGGCCATCGCGCGCGCTTCTGCCGAAGAGCGGCGCCCCGAGCGCGTCCTCATCCTCGGCTGGAACGAGCGCGGCCGCACCATCGTGCGCGAGCTGGACAACTACGTCCCCGAGGGCTCATTCCTCAAGGTCGTCGCCGACGCGCCGCGCGAGGAGACGGGTCTGGACGCCGTGTCCGGGGAGCTGCAACGCCTCTCTCTGGTGTTCGAGCGGGGCGACACGACCGACCGGCAGGTGCTCGACCGGCTGGAACTGACCTCGTTCCAGCACATCATCCTCCTCTGCTACGCCGACCAGCTCGACGCGCAGGCGGCCGACGCCAAGACGATGATTACGCTCCTGCACCTGCGCGACATCGAGCGGAAGAAGGGCGAGTCCTACAGCGTCGTCGGCGAGATGGTGGACGTGCGCAACCGCGCGCTGGCGGCCGTCGCCAAGGCCGACGACTTCATCGTGAGCGACGAGCTGACGGGGCTCCTGCTGACGCAGGTCTCGGAGAACGGCGAGCTGCTCGAAGTCTTCCAGGACCTCTTCCGTTCCGAGGGGTCGGAGATCTATCTCAAGCCGGCGAAGGACTACGTCCTGACGGGCCGCGCGGTGAACTTCTACACGGTCACGGAGGCGGCGCGCCGGCGCGGCGAGACCGCCATCGGCTACCGCCTGGAGCGGCACGCGAACGACTCTTCACGCGCCTACGGCGTGCGCGTCAACCCGCCCAAGTCCGAGCCGCTCACGTTCGAGCCCGAGGACCGGATCATCGTCCTCGCCGAAGACTAAGCGCCGCCTCACCCGCGGCGGCGTTCGAGCAGCACCATCATCAGGAAGCTGAGGACGGCGCGCGTCTCGTCCGGCTCGCTCATCTCGGCCAGCCTCTCGACGCGAAACTTCCCTTCCATGAAGGCGGGCTGTTTGGTGAGGCGCATCAGCGGCGCGCCCGAGGCGCTCGTCAGCAGGTAGCTCGGGTTGAAGAGGTAGCCCGAGAAGATGCCGAGGACCGGTATCTCGCCGAAGACCGCGTCGCCGACCTTGACCCACCCGTTCTCCTCCTGAATCGTCATCAACTGGCCGCCGCCGTCCATGACCTCGTACTGCGCGCGCCAGAGCGACTTCCGCCCCTTGCGCGCGATCGCCCCGAGCGGGCGGCCCGCCGCGTCGGCGATGTTGTACTTGGCGTTGAAGTCGAGCACGCGGTCGGCGTTGATGGTGTAGAGCGGCCGCGTCTGCTCCACGTCGGCGAAGACGGTCACGGCCTCCTTCAGCTTGAACGCCTTCTGCTTCGTGTAGAGCACCACCTGCCCTGACGCGTCGCTGACCTTGACCTGCGGGCTGAGCGCAATCTTCTTAAAGGAAAGATCGAGGGGGAAGTTCATCGAAGTCCTCCGTCGGCTGTTCTGGATTCGTGCGAACGCGGGGAGCGCCCCGCGCCTGATCCCGCGCATTATCGTCGCGCGCGGCCGGAAGGACAAACGCGGCCGGGTCGTTTAAATCTCGTACTTCTGCATGCGGCGGTAGAGGGCGCTGCGGCTGAGGCCGAGGGCTTCGGCCGCCTGGCTGACGTTGCCGCCGAAGCGGCGGAGCGCCTTCTGGATGAGGAGGCGTTCGACCTCTTCGAGGCTCATCTCTTCGAGGCGGCGCTCGCCGCCGCCGCTGGCGGTCTGGAGGCCGAGGTCGGCCGGCTTCACCTCGTCGGAGCGCGCGAGCAGGACGGCGCGCTGGACGACGTGGTCCAGCTCACGCACGTTGCCGGGCCACGCGTAGGCGCGCATGGCTTCGAGCGCGGCCGGGTCGAAGCCGCGCAGGGGCTTGCGGTAGCGCTGCGCGTGGCGGAGGAGGAAGTGCGCGGCCAGCGCCGCGATGTCTTCGGGGCGCTCGCGCAGCGGCGGCAGGTGCATCTCGACGGTGTTGAGGCGGAAGAAGAGGTCCTGCCGGAAGCGGCCCGTGGCGGCCTCCTCCTTGAGGTTCGCGTTCGTCGCCGAGAGGACGCGCACGTCCACGCGCCGCGTCTGCGAGGAGCCGACGCGCTCGAACTCGCCCGTCTCCAGCACGCGCAGGAGCTTGGTCTGAAGGTTGACGGGGACGTTGGCGATCTCGTCGAGGAAGAGCGTGCCGCCGTCGGCCAGCTCGAAGCGCCCGACGCGGTCGGTCTTGGCGTCGGTGTAGGCGCCGCGGACGTGGCCGAACAGCTCCGACTCGAAAGTCCCTTCGGCGAGCGCGCCGGCGTTGACGGCGACCATCGGCTTCGAGGCGCGCGGTGAGAGCGCGTGGAGCGTGCGCGCGACGACCTCCTTGCCCGTGCCGTTCTCGCCCGTGATGAGGACGTTCGCGTCCGAGGGGCCGACGTGGCGCAGGAGGTCGAGGATGGGCTGCATCGCCTCGGACTCGGCGATGAGGAGCGGCTTCTCGCCGTTGCCGCCGTCCTGGCGCAGCATCTGGTTCTCGGCTTCGAGCCGCTCGCCCTTGCGGAGCGCGCGCGCCAGCTCCGTGTGCGTGCGCAGGATCGTGAGCAGCCGCGCGTTGTCCCACGGCTTCTGCACGAAGTCGCGCGCGCCGCGCTGCATCGCCTCGACGGCCAGCTCGACGCTGCCCCAGGCGGTCATGACGACGACGGGCAGCGTCGGGTCCAGCTCGCGCAAACGTGCGAGGAGGTCTAAGCCCTCCTGGCCGGAGGTCGTGTCGCGCGTGTAGTTGAGGTCGATGAGCGCCACGTCGAACGACTGGCGCGCGAGCGCCTCGGCCGCGTCCGTGGGCGAGGCGACGGCGCGCGTCTCGAATCCCTCGCCCTTCAGCAGGAGGCGCAACGCCTCGATCACGGCCGGCTGGTCATCTGCGATAAGTACACGCGGCATATGGTGTAAAAGTGCTACAGAGTCGGGCATCTGGTTAAGCAGAGTGTGACACGCACGCCCCGCGCAAGCAAAGGGAGCGATGAGTCCTTCATCGCCGCGGAGCGGCGTCTGAGTTTAGCCCGGCCTTTCAAGGCCGGGTTGTGGTTGACGCGAACGTTGTCGCGTCGCGTCGGCGACGCCTGAGCCGATACGGCACGTTCAGCCGTCGCCGACGCGACGCGGCATCCGGTTAACAACGGTGGCCCCGGCCTTGAAAGGCCGGGCTAAATTCGAGCGCCGCTCCGCGGCATTACTACTCGTATCTAAGAGCAACCATCGGATCGACCTTCGTCGCGCGCCGCGCGGGGAGGAGGCAGGCGAGCAGCGCGACGCCCGAGAGCAGCAGCGAGACGAACGCGAAGACCGACGCGTCGGTCGCCGACACTTCGTAGAGCAGGCTCGACATGACGCGCGTCAGCGCGAAGGCCGCGGCCAGCCCCGCCAGCACCCCGCCGAGCGCGAGCGCCATGCCCTGGCGGACGACCATCCGCACCACGTCGCCGCCGCGCGCCCCGAGCGCGATGCGGATGCCGATCTCGTGCGTCCGCTGCGTCACCGTGTAGCTCATCACGCCGTAGACCCCGACCGCCGCCAGCAGCAGCGCCACCGCGGCGAAGGCCGTCAGCAGTTGTGCGTAGAAGCGCGGCTGCGCGACCGACTCGGAGAGCAGGTGCTCCATCGTCTTCACGTTCGCGGCCGCGCGCCCCGCGTCCACCTCGCGCACGGCCCTCTGCGCGGCGGGCGCGAGCGCCGCCGGGTCGCCCTCCGTCCGCACGATGAGGGAGGACGAGAGCCACGGGCGCTGCAAGTAGCAGTCGTAGATCTGTATGCTGGTCGGCCCCCCGACCGTCTGCTTCGTGTCCGCGACGACGCCGACGATCTCCAGAGGCACGCGCCGCTCCATGTAGTCGATGACGACGCGCTTGCCTAAGGGGTCTTCGCCGGGGAAGACGCGCCGCGCCATCGTCTCGTTGATGAGCGCGACCGCGGGCGCGCCTTCCGCGTCGCGCTCCGTGAAGCCGCGGCCGCGCGCCACGGGGATGCGCATCGACCTCGAAGTAGTTCGGGCTCACCGAGAGGTAGTCGGCCTGCGGCTCTTCGCCCGGGCGCGCGGGCCGCCCCTCGACCCCGTAAGAGAAGTTGAGCACCCAGTCGAGCGGGAGGCTCGAAGTGAGCGCGGTCGCGCGCACGCCGGGGAGCGCGGACAGACGCTCCTGCATCTTCCCGAAGTAGGCGGCGCGTTGCGCGGTCTGCCCGTAGAGCTGCGTCGGCGCGCCCACGGTCAGCGTCAGGAGGTTGCGCGGCTCGAAGCCGAGGTCGGTCTGTTGCAGGCGGATGAAGCTGCGCAACAGCAGGCCCGCGCCGACGAGCAGCACGAGCGTGACGGCGATCTCCGCGACGACCAAAAGGCCGCGCGCACGCCGGACGCGCGCCTCGGAGGAAGCGCCGCGCCCCGTCTCCTTGAGCGCGAGGTTGAGGTCGGGCTTCGAGACCTTCAGCCCCGGCAGCAGTCCCACCAGCAGACCCGCCGACAGAGAGACGAACGCCGTGAAGGCCAGCACCCACACGTCCACACGCGCCTCGTCGAGCCGCGCGAACCGCAGCCCTTCGGGCACGAGCGCGAGCAGGGCTTCGACGCCCCACAAGGCCAGCACGACCCCGAGCGCGCCGCCCGCCAGCGTCAGCAAAACGCTCTCCGCGAGCAGTTGCCGCACGACCCGCCAGCGCGTCGCGCCGAGCGCCGAGCGTATCGCCATCTCCTTGTAACGCGCCGTCGAGCGCGCGAGCAGAAGGTTCGTGACGTTGGCGCACGCGATGAGCAGCACGAAGCCGACCGCGCCGAAGAGGACGAGCAGCGCCGTGCGCGTCTGCGCCCCGACCAGAGTCTCGCGCAGGGGGATGAGGCGCACGCCCCAGTCCGCGTTCGAGTCGGGGTAGGTCTCGGCGAGTCGCGCGGCGACGCCGCTCAACTCCTCCTGCGCCTGCGCGCGCGTCATACCTTCACGGACGCGGCCGACGACCGAGAAATATCTACTCGTACGCTGACGCAACTCGCCCGACTGGCTCGGCAGAGGCGTCCAGACCTCCGCGTAGGACGGGTACCTGAACTGCTCCGGCATGACGCCGACCACGGTCGCGCTCCCGCCGCCGACGAGCGTCAGTTGCTTACCGACGACGCCCGCGTCTCCGCCGAAGCGGCGCTGCCAGAGCCTGTGACTCAGAACGACGGGGCGCGCCCCGCCCGCGCCGAACTCTTCCGTAGAGAGCGCGCGGCCGAGCGCGGGCGCGACGCCGAGCAGCGGGAAGAAGTCTTCCGAGACGCGCACGCCCGAGACCATCTCGGGCAGGCCGCCCGCGTCGAGCGTCAGGCCGCCGCCCGTGTAGGCCGCCAGCCCCTCGAAGGCGCGGCTCTGCGCGCGCCAGTCCACGAAGTCCGCGGGCGCGACGCCGCGCACTTCGGCCGCGCCGCCGCGCCTGTTCTCGGCCGCGGCGACGACCACGCGCTCGGGCGCGTTGAAAGGCAGCGGCCGCACCAGCGCCGCGTACACGACGCTGAAGACCGCCGTGTTGATGCCGATGCTCAACCCCAGCGTCAGCACCGCGACCAGCGTCAGCCCCGGCCGCTTCAACAGCGTCCTCATCCCGTAACGCAAGTCCTGTAAATAGTCTCTCCATCATTCGTTCCTCATTCGTAACGAAGCGCGACCATCGGGTCCACCTTCGTCGCGCGGCGCGCGGGGACGAGGCAGGCGAGGAGCGCGACCGCGGCGAGCAGCAGCGCAGACCACGGCGTAGACGGACGGGTCTGCGGCCGAGACGCCGAAGAGCAGACCCGAGATGAGGCGCGTCAGCGCGAGCGCGCCCGCCGCCCCGACCGCGATGCCGCCGAGCGCGAGCAGCAGGCCGTGGCCGAGGACGAGGCGCAGCACGTCGCGCGTGCGCGCGCCGAGCGCGACGCGGACGGCTATCTCGTGCGTGCGCTGCGCGACCGAGTAGGAGACGACGCCGTAGATCCCGACGAGCGCGAGCAGCAGCGCGACGCACGCGAAGACGCCGGTCAGGTAGGCCGGGTAGCGCCGCATGAAGGCCGCGCGCGAGCCCGCCACCATCTGCTCCAACGTCTGCACGGCGAAGACCGGCACCTCCGGGTCGAGCGCGCGCACCTCGCCCGCGCACGGCGGGGGCCAGCGCCAGCGGGTCGGCCGCGTCCGTGCGCACGACGAGCGCGGCCGCGCGAGTCAGAGTCCTGCGGCGCGTGGAAGTAGATGACGGGCGTGGTGCGCGCGTCGAGGCTCAAGACCTTCTCGTCGCCGACGACGCCGACGATCTCGAACTGCATGTCGCCCGTGAACCTGAACTTGACGCGGCGCCCGACGGCGTCTTCGCCGGGGAAGACGCGTTCGGCGAACGTCCGGTTGACGAGGAGCACGGGCGGCGCCTGCGCGTCGTCGCGCTCGTCGAAGGCGCGACCCTTGACGAGCGGGCATGCCCATCACTTCGAAGTAGTTGGCGCTGA
The DNA here is from genome assembly GCA_963726735.1 of uncultured Acidobacteriota bacterium. GTDB lineage: Bacteria > Acidobacteriota > Blastocatellia > Pyrinomonadales > Pyrinomonadaceae > QHXN01. The sequence goes on along the minus strand of CAVSDM010000007.1, from coordinate 947,895 downwards.
CGGTGCGCAGGTGCGCCTCGGTCTGCTCCGCGGCGGGCGCCGAACGGCCGACGACGTGCGGCGTGCCCGTCCCGCCCTCGCCCGCGAGCGGCAGGTTGCTCGTCAGCGCCGCGCCGCGCACGCCCGGCACCGCCGAGACGCGGCGCAGCAACTCGTCGTAGAAGCGCGCGGCCTTGCCGTCCTCGCCGTAGCGCGCGGGCGGGAGCGCGACCCTCATCGTCAGGAGGTTGCGCGTGTCGAAGCCCGGGTCAACGTTGAGCATCGCGACGAGGCTCTTCATCAGCAGCCCCGCGCCGACGAGCAGCACGAGCGCGAGCGCCACCTCCGCGACGACGAGCAGGTCGCGCAGCCTCTCGGCCCCCGCGCGAGACGGTGCTGCCGCGGCCGCCCTCCTTCAAAGCCCCCTGCAAGTCCGCGCGCGAGGCCGCGAGCGCGGGCGTCAGCCCGAAGAGCACGCCCGTCAGCAGCGAGAGCCCGCAGGCGAAGAGCAGCACGTCGCGGCTGAGCGAGAGGCTTTGCAGGTACGGCATCTGCGAGAGCTGCGCCGCCGGTATCAACGCGACGAGCAGCGTCAACGCCCCACAGCGCGAGCACGAGCCCCGCGGCCCCGCCCGCGAGCGAGAGCAGCACGCTCTCCGTCAGGAGTTGCCGCACGACGCGCCAGCGCGATCGCGCCGAGCGCGGCGCGGATGGCCACCTCCTTCTGCCGCGCGGCCGAGCGCGCGAGCAGAAGGTTCGCGACGTTCGTGCACGCGATGAGCAGCACGAAGCCGACCGCGCCGAGCAGCACGAAGAGCACGGGGCGCACGGGGCCGACGAACTCCTCCTGAAGCTGTACGGCGCGCAAGGCCACGCCCGCGTGCGCGCCCGGGTCGTCGCGCTCGATGCGCGCGGCCACGGTCGCCAGTTGCGCCTGCGCCGCTTCGAGGCTCGCGCCCTGTTTGAGCCGCGCCGACGACCTTCAACCAGTGCTGGTAGCGCCGCGCGGCCACGGCGGGCGGCGGCGCGAGCGGCGTCCAGACCTCCGCCTCGCCGAGCAGCGCGAAGTCGAAGTCCGCGGGCAGCACGCCGACGACCGTGTAAGCGCTGCCGTCGAGCGTGACTTCGCGGCCGACGGCCGCGGGTCGCCGCCGAAGCGCCGCCGCCAGAGGCCGTGGCTGATGACGGCGACCGGCTGCGCCTCGGGCGCGTCTTCGCCCGCGACGAAGGTGCGGCCGACCGCGGCGCCGCACGCCGAGCAGGTCGAAGAAGTTCGCCGTCACGGCCGCGCCGCCCGCGCGCGTGGCCTCGCCCGCGTCGGCGAGCGTGACGGGCCGCCCGCGTGTAGCCGGCCGACGCCGTCGAAGACCTCCGCCCCTTGCGCGCGCCAGTCGAGGAAGTCCGGGTACGAGGCCTCGCGCCGCTCGAAGTCGCGGCTGCGCTTCGTCTCCCAGAGGTGCACGAGCCGCCCGGGCTCGCGGTAAGGCAGAGACCGCAGCAGCGCCGCGTCGATGACCGAGAAGATGGCCGTGTTCGCGCCGATGCCTAAGCGCCAGCGTCAGCACCGCCACCACCGCGAACCCCGGCTGCTTCGCCAGCGTCCGCACCGCGTACCGCACGTCCTGTCAAGAGAGCTCCTCATCGTCTTCTCCTTCACTCGTATCGGAGCGCCACCATCGGGTCCACCTTCGTCGCGCGGCGCGCGGGGACGAGGCAGGCGACGAGCGCGACTGCGGCGAGCAGCAGCGCGAGGCCGGCGAAGGTCAGCGGGTCGGTCGCCGAGACGCCGAAGAGCTGGCTCTCGATGAGGCGCGTCAGCGCGAGCGCGCCGAGGAGCCCGACGCCGACGCCCGCGAGCGCCAGCCTCATCCCGCGCCCGACGACCAGCCGCAGCATGTCTCCGGGGCTGCGCGCCGAGCGCGATGCGCACGCCGATCTCGTGCGTGTGCTGCGCGACGAAGAAGGCCAGCACGCCGTAGATGCCGAGCGCCGCCAGCAGCAGCGCGAGCCCCGCGAAGGCCGCCAGCAGGATCACGCCCACGCGCCGCTGCGCCGTGTCGCGACCCAGCACCTCTTCGAGCGTGCGGACGGAGGAGATGGGCTGGTACGGGTCAACGTCCCGCACCGCCTCGCGCACGGCGGGCGCGACGGAGTTGGGCTCGACGGAGGTGCGCACGACGAGGTCGCGCGGCGCGAAGGAGGCGTAGGTCGAAGCCTTCCAGTAGACGGCGGCCTGCCGGTAGGGCACGTACATCTCGGCCTTGACCGGCTCGTCCGAGGCCATCTGGCGCACGTCCTCGACCACGCCCACGACCGCGAGCCACGGCTGCGGCGAGTCGGGCGCGCCGACCTTGAAGCGTTTGCCGACGGCGCTCTCGCCCGGCCAGAAGGAGCGCGCCAGCGTCTCGTTGACGGCGACGACGGGCGGCGCGCCCTCGTCGTCCTGTTCAGACAGCCCCCGCCCCTCGCGCACCGCGACCCCGAGCGCGCGGAAGTAGTCGGGGCTCACCTGTCGGTGATTCGCGTTCCAGTTCGAGTTGGGGCCGTTATCCTTGCCCTCGACGGAGAGGCCGTTGGCGCCGCCCTTGCGCGTGAGCGGGACGGCGGTCGTGTAGCCGGCGGCGACCACGCCCGGCAGCCCCTTCACGCGTTCGAGCACGCCGTCGTAGAAGGCCGCGCGGCGCGCGGGCGCGCGGTAACGGTTGTCGGCGAGCTGCGTCCGCACCGTCAAAACGCTCTCGGGCCTCAGGCCCGCGTACTGCCCGCGCAGGTTCGAGAGCGTGCGGACGACGAGCCCCGCGCCGACGAGGAGCACCAGCGCCAGCGCCACCTCGGCGACGACGAACGCGCCGCGCAGACGCCGCCCCGCGCCCGCCGCGCCGCGCCCGCCCGTCTGCTTGAGCGCCTCGTTCAAATCCGTCTTTGAAGCCTGAAGCGCGGGTGCGAGCCCGAAGGCCACGCTCGCCACGAGCGACACGAGCAGCGTGAAGCCGAGGACGCCCGCGTCGAGCCGCGGCTCGGCCGACGCGCGCATCCCGGCGGGGACGAGCTGCCCGAGGAAGGCGAAAGTCCACAGCGCGAGGAGCGCCCCCAGCAACCCGCCCGCGGCCGAGAGCAACGCGCTCTCGGTCATCAACTGCCGCACGATGCGCAGCCTCGAGGCGCCGAGCGCTGCGCGCACGGCTATCTCGCGCCGCCGCGCCGCCGCGCGCGACAGCAGCACGCCCGCGACGTTCGCGCACGCGATGAGCAGCACCAGCGCGACGGCCGCGAGTAGCAACAGGAGCGGACGCCGCGCCCCGCCCGCGAGGTGCTCGCGCAGCGGGACGACGGCCGCGCTCAGGTTCGACGCGTCGTCCGGGTGTGCCTCCGAGATGCCGCGCGCGACGGCGTCGAGGTCGGCCTTCGCCTGCTCGACGGTCACGCCCGGCTTGAGGCGCGCGACCACTTCGAGGTAGTGATTGGCGTGGTCGGCGAGCTGCTCCGGGGTGAACGCGACCGGAACCCACAGCTCCACGTTCGGGTATGTGAACTGGAAGTCGGCGGGCATGACGCCGACGACCGCGTAGGGCTCGCCGTTGAGCAGGACTTCGCGCCCGACGGCCGAGCGCTCGCCGCCGAAGCGACGCTGCCAGAGGCCGTGGCTCAAGACCGCGACGCGCGAGGCGCCGGGCCTGTCCTCCTCAGGCAGCAGCGTGCGCCCGAGCGCGGGCTCGGCGCCGAGCAGCGGGAAGAAGTTCGACGTGACGCCGAGGCCGAGAATCTTCTCCGGCTCGCCGCCCCCGCCGGTGAGGTCGAAGGTGCGCTGGTCGCTGGCGGCCGCGTCCTCGAAGACCCTGTTCTGCGCGCGCCAGTCGGCGTAGTTACCGACGGCGAGCACATCACGCGGGAAGCCGGCGGCCGTCCCGTCCTCCCACACCGTCACCAGCCGCTCGGCCTCGCGGTACTTCAGAGGCCGCACCAGCACCGCGCTCACCAGACTGAAGACGGCCGTGTTCGCGCCGATGCCGAGCGCCAGCGTCAGTACCGCCACGGCCGTGAACCCCGGCTTCTGCCAGAGCGTCCGCAGCCCGTAGCGTACGTCTTGAAGTAGTGTTGTCATCACTCACTCCTCATTCGTAACGCAGTGCCACCATCGGGTCCACCTTCGTCGCGCGGCGCGCGGGGACGTATGACGCGAGCAGGGCGACCGCCGCCAGCAGGAGCGAGACCGCCGCGAAGACCAGCGGGTCGGTGGCCGAGACGCCGTAGAGCAGGCTCGACATCAGGCGCGTGAGCGCCAGCGCCCCCGCGAGCCCGAGCCCGAGCCCGAGAAGCGTGAGCAGCATCCCCTGCCGGACGACGAGCCGCAGCACGTCGCGGCGCTGCGCCCCGAGCGCCATGCGGATGCCGATCTCGTGGCGCCGCTGCGTCACCGTGTAGCTCATCACGCCGTAGATGCCGACCGCCGCCAAAAGCATCGCCAGCGCCGCGAAGAACCCGAGCAGCGCGACGTTGAAGCGTTGCGGCGCGACCGACTGCCCGACCAGTTCGTCCATCGTCTCCGTCCGCCAGATGAGCAGGTTCGGGTCCACGCCTTTGAGCGCCGCGCGCACCGGCGCGGTGAGCGCCGCCGCGTCCTCGCCCTTCGAGCGCACGACTACCTGCGTGACGGCCGTGGGCGCCTGCTCGAACGGGATGTAGTACTCGGGCTGCTCCACGTCGTCGAACCGCTGGAAGTGTATGTCGCCCACGACGCCGACGACCTCGCGCGGCGGCAGAGGCTTGTCGTCCGGCCCTTCGAGGATGACGTGCTGGCCGAGCGGCTCCTGCCCCTGGAAGTAGGTGCGCACGAACGCCTCGTTGACGACGATGACGGGGTTCGTCCTCTTTCCGTCAGCCCCGTTGAAGGCGCGGCCGCGCCGCAGAGGGATGCCGAGGACGCGGAAGTATTCGGGGCTGATGGTGTAGCTGCGCGCGCTGTGGCGCTCGCCCGGCGCGAAGGGCGCGCGCCCCGCGAGTTGGAAGCTGTTGAAGATGTCGCTGCGCCCGAGCGGAAGCAGCCGCGTGAGCCCCGCCGACTCGACGCCGGGCAACTCTGTGATGCGCGCGACCGCCTCGCGGAAGTAGCCGGCGCGGCTGTCGTCGTCGGCGAACTTCTGCGTGTTGAGCGCGACGGTGACGGCGAGCACACGCTCGGGCGAGTAGCCCGGGTCGGTCGTGACGAGCTGACGGAAGCTCTTGATAAGTAGCCCAGCGCCGACGAGCAGCATCAGGCTGAGCGCGACTTCAACCACGACGAGCGTCGCGCGCAGACTGTTGTTTCGCGCGCCCGCCGAGCCGCCGCGTCCGCCCTCCTTGAGCGATTCCGCCAAATCGGTCTTCGACGCGGAGAGCGCGGGCGCGAGCCCGAACACGAGCCCCGTCAGAATCGAGACGCCGAGCGCGAAGAGGAAGACGCGCGCGTCGATGGCGGTCTCCGCGAGGCGCGGCACGGTCGCCGGGCTGAGCTTGATGATGGCCTCCACGCCCCACACAGAGAGCAGGAGCCCCGCCGCCCCGCCCGCCAGGCTCAGCAGAAGGCTCTCGGTCAGAAGCTGCCGCGCCACGCGCGCACGCGTCGCGCCTAAGGCGGTGCGCACGGCGATCTCCCTGCCGCGCGAAGCGGCCCGCGCCAGCAGAAGGTTCGCGACGTTCGCGCACGCGATCAGCAGCACGAAGCCCCACCGCGCCCAGGAGCACGAGCAGCGCCGGCCGCACCTGCCCGACCAGGTCTTCGTGCAGCCGCACGACGCGCGCGCGCCGGTTCGCGCTCGTGTCCGGGTACTGTGCGGCAATGCGGTTCGCGATGGTCTCGACCTCGGCCGCGGCCCGCTCGAAGGGGACGCCGTCCCTGAGCTTCGCCACCGTGGGGATGAAGATCGAGCCGCGGTTGTTCATCGCGTCGGCGTTCGCCTTCGCGTTCTGCGCGACGAAGGGCGTGTAGTAGTCGAGCGCCTCCGACTCGTCGGGCGGGAACTTGAAGCCGTGCGGCATCACGCCGATGACCGTCGCGGCGCGCCCGGAGAGTCCCATCCGCACCTCGCGCCCGACGACGTTCGGGTCGGAGCCGAAGCGCCGCCGCCAGAGCCCGTCGCTGATGACGATGACGCTGGGGCCGCCCTCCGCGTCCTCCTCGCGCGTGAAGACGCGGCCGCGCGCGGCGCGCACGCCGAGCAGCGGGAAGAGGTCGGCCATCACCTCGGTCCCGCGCACGCGCTCCGGCTCGTCCCCCTGGCCCAAACTCATCACGGTGCCGACGCCCTGATAGCCCGCGACGTACTCGAACGACTGCGCCTGCGCGCGGTAGTCGAGCAGGTCCGGGTACGAGAGCGGCCCGCCGATCACCGTCGGGCCGCGCCCCGTGTAGAGCGCCGCCAGCCGCTCCGCGTTCTCGTAAGGGAGCGCGCGCAGCAAGACCGTGTTGACGACCGAGAAGATGGCCGTGTTCGCCCCCACGCCCAGCGCGACCGCCAGCACCGCGACCGCCGTAAACGCCCGGGCTCTTCCACAAAGCCCGCGCCCCGTACCGCACGTCCTGCCAGAGAGTTCTCATTGTGCTCACTCCTTCAGGAGTGATGAGTGATGAGAGAAGACAGCCCGCTTCTTCTCTCTTATCACTCGTCACCCATCAACCATCACCCATCACTCGTACCTGAGAGCCACCATCGGGTCTACCTTCGTCGCGCGCCGCGCGGGGACGAGGCAGGCGAGCGAGCGCGACCACGGCGAGCAGCAGCGCGACGAGGATGTAGGTCGCCGGGTCGCCAGGGCTGATGCCGTAGAGCAGGCCCGCCATTAAGCGCGCGAGGGCGAAGGCGCCGACGAGGCCCGCGACGAGGCCGACGAGCGTGAGCGCCATGCCGTGGCCGAGCACGATGCGCAGGATGTCTCGTCGCCTGCGCGCCGAGCGCGACGCGGATGCCGATCTCGTGCGTGCGCCGCGCCACCGTGTAGGCCACCACGCCGTAGAGCCCGACGGCCGCCAGCAAGAGCGCCAGCAGCCCGAAGGCCGTCGCCAGCGCCGCCGCCATGCTCTGCGCCCAGAAGGCCCACGTCAGGTGCTGCTCGATGGTGCGCACGTTGTAGAGCGGCATGCGCCCGTCAATCTCCTTGACGGCCTGCCTGACCGCGCCCACGACCCCTTCGCCGCCGCCCGGCGCGCGCACGACGAGGTTGAGCCCGCCGCTGTAGGTCTGGTCAACCGAGACGTACATCAGGTTGCGCGGCTGCTCGCCGAGCGTGCGCACCTTCGAGTCGCGCGCCACGCCCACCACTTCGAGCGCGTCGGCCTGGTCGCGGCCCGAGCGCCATCCGCTTGCCGACCACCGAAGCCTCGCCGGGCCAGAGGCGGCGCGCCAGCGTCTCGTTGATGATGACGGCCTCGGGCTTCAACCCCTCGCGGTCGCGCTCGTCGAAGTCGCGCCCCTCGACGAGCGGGATGCGCATCGCCTTGAAGTAGCCGGCGCTCACGATCTGCGAGTGCGAGTCCATCCCCTCGCCCGGCGGCGGCACCGGCTGCTCGGCCGGGTAGACCGGCCCCCAGGAGTTCGAGCTGTCGCCGAGCGGCATCCAGTTCACGAACCCCGCGGCCTCCACGCCCGGCGTCGCGCGCACGCGCTCGGCCAGACGGCGGTAGAAGTCGCGCCCCTGCTCCTTCTCGTACCCGAAGAGCCCCGGGTTGACCGAGACGAGATAGCGAGCCGCTCGTGGCGAAGCCCGGGTCGATGGACTTCGCGTGGCGGAAGCTCTGGACGAAGAGCGCCGGCGCAGACGAGCACGACCAGCGAGAGCGCGACCTGCGCGACGACGAGCGCGTTGCGGAGCGAGAGGCGGCGCGCGCGCCCCGCCCGCTGCGCCTCGCCCTTGAGCACGGGCACGAGGTCGGGGCGCGTCGCCTGGAAGCGCCGGCGCGAGCCCGAAGACGAGGCCCGTCAGGAGCGAGACGGCGAGCGTGAAGAGGAGCGCGCGCCGGTCGGGCGACACGTCGAGCGCGATGGTGTACGCGATCTGCGGGAAGAAGCTCGTCAGCGCGTCCGTCATCCAGAAGGAGAGGACGAGGCCCACCGCGCCGCCCGCCAGCGCGAGCAGCACGCTCTCGGTCAGAAGCTGCCGCACCACGCGCCAGCGCCCCGCGCCGAGCGCGAGCCGGATGCCGATCTCCCTGCGCCGCACGACCGCGCGCGCCAGCATCATGTTCGCCACGTTCGCGCACGCGACCAGCAGCACCAACCCGACCAGCGCGAGCGCCAGCCCGCTCGACAGGCGCACGACGCCGCCCATGTCGTCCCAGCGCCCCTCGCGCTCGGGGATGACGATGACGCGCACGTCCTTGTTGCGCGCCGCCGGGTACTCCGACTCCAACTGCGCGGCGACGGAGGTGAGCGCGGCCGCGGCCTGCTCCCGCGTCACGCCCGGCTTCAGACGCCCCTTCACTTCGAGCCAGTGGTTGCCGCGCTGCGTCGTCCAGTCGTTGTTCGTCCCGCCCGAGACGAGCTGCTTCGACATGAGCGGCGCCCAGAACTTCATCCCCAGGGCCCACTTCGCGCCCGTGAACTCCGGCGGCGCGATGCCGACGACCGTCAGGGGCCGCCCGTTGAGCTGTATCTGCCGGCCGACGATGGCCGCGTCCGCGCCGAAGCGCTTGCGCCAGAGGTCGTCGCTGAGGACGACGACCGGGTGCGTGCCCGGCGTGGCGTCCTCCTCGGGGAGGAAGCCGCGGCCGTGCTGCATCCTGACCCTGAGCACGTCGAAGAAGTTGCCGGTGACCAGCTCGCCCCAGACCACGTCCGCCCGCTCGCGCTCGCCGAGCGCGGCCTGCGTCAACGTGTGGCCGAGCAGCCCCTCGAACACGTCCGTGCGCGCGCCGTAGTCGAGCAGGTCGGGGTAGGAGAAGTCGTTGTAGCCGTGGCCGCCGCCGTCGGCGGCCGAGGTCTCGAAGACGGACATGACGCTCTCGGGCTCGCCCACGCCCGAGAGCGGCCGCAGCACGAACGCGTTCACGCCGCTGAAGATGGCCGCGTTGACGCCTATCCCCAGGCCCAGCGTCAGCACCGCCACGGCCGTGAACCCCTTGCTCTTCCACAGCACGCGCAGCCCGAACCGTACGTCCTTCAAAAAGGTTCTCATCGCTTCTCCTTCACTCGTACCTCAAGGCCACCATCGGGTCCACCTTCGTCGCGCGCCGCGCGGGGACGAGGCAGGCGAGCGAGCGCCACGAGCGCGAGCAGCAGCGCGACGCCCGCGTAGGTCAGAGGGTCCGCGGCCGAGACGCCGTAGAGCAGGCCCGCCATCAGGCGCGTCGCGGCGAACGCGCCCGCGAGCCCGAGCCCGAGCCCCACGACGACGAGTCGCATCCCCTGGCCCAGCACGAGCCGCAGCACGTCGCGCCCCTGCGCGCCGAGCGCGACGCGCACGCCGATCTCGTGCGTCCGCTGCGCCACCGTGTAGCTGATGACGCCGTAGAGCCCGAGCGCGGTGAGCAGCATCGCCAGCCCCGCGAAGCAGGCCATCAGCGTCAGCACGAAGCGGCGCCCCGCGAAGTTCTGCTCGATGCAGCCGCTCGAGGTGCGCACCTTCCAGACCGGCTGCTCGGGGTCCACGCTCCACACGGCCTTCTTCACCGACTCGGCGAGGCTCAACGGCTCGACGCGCGCGCGCACGACGAGCGTGCCGAAGATGTGCGGGTTCTGCGCGTAGGCCGTGTAGATTTGCGGGCGCTGCGGCTCGCCGATGTCGAACTGCTTCGCGTCGCCGACGACGCCGACGACCGAGGCGGTCACCTTCGCCTCGGGCAGCTCAAGCTGCTTGCCGACCGGGTCTTCGCCCGGCCAGACCTTCTCGGAGAGCGTCCGGTTGACGAGCAGCACGGGCGGCGTGTCGGGGCCGTCCTGATACGTGAAGTTGCGGCCGCGGATGAGCGGCAGGCCCACCGCCGCGAGGTAGTTCGGGTCGATGGCGTTCTCCAGCGACTTCGGCTCCTGTCCCGCCGGCGGCGGCGCCTGGCCGGGCACGGCGTACGTCACCGTCGCGCCGTTGCCGCTGAAGGGCAGGCCGCGGACGACCGCCGCCGACTCGACGCCCGGCAGATGTCCGACGCGCTCGACCACCTCGCGGTGGAACGCCCACTGCTGCTCGCCCTTCGCGTAGCGGTTCCGCGGCAGACGGTACTCCATCGTCAGGAGGTTCTCCGGGTTGAAGCCGGGGCTCACGCGCAGCAGCCGGTAGAAGCTGTTGATTAAGAGCCCCGCGCCGACCAGCAGCACGAGCGAGAGCGCCACCTGCGAGACGACGAACACGCCGCGCAGGCGCGCGCGCTGACGCCCCTCGCCGCCGCCGCGCCCGCCCTCCTTGAGCGCCGCTCGTCACGTCGGTCTTCGACAGCTGAAGCGCGGGCGCGATGCCGAAGACGAAGCCCGTCAGCGCCGAGAGCCCGAGCGAGAAGGCGAGCACGCGCCCGTCGAGGCGGATGGCCTCGCGCCGCCGGCAGGTCGCCGGGGTTGAGCGCGAGCAGCGCGTCCACGCCCCACTGCGCGAGAAGCATCCCGGCCGCGCCGCCCGCGAGCGCGAGCAGCATCGTCTCCGTCAACAACTGCCGGAGCAGGCGCCAGCGCGACGCGCCGAGCGCCGTGCGCAGCGCCACCTCCCTCTGCCGCGCCGCGCCGCGCGCCAGCAGCAGGTTCGCGATGTTGGCGCACGCGATCAGCAGGATGAGCCCGACCGCCGAGAGCAGGACGAGCAGCGCCGGCCGCACGTCCTCGACCGTCTGCTCGTGCAGGCCGACGACCTCGATGCCGCGCCCGCGGTTCTCCTCCGGGTACGCCTCTTCGAGTCGCTGCGCGATGGCGCGCAACTCCCCTTCGGCCGCTCTCGCGCGTGACGCCCGGGCTTCAGACGCCCGACGACCCAGCAGCTGTGCGAACGAACGCGCGACCTTGTAGTTGGGCCACTTCTGCGCGGGCAGCAGCACGTCGGGCGCGGTGGTCGGGTAGCGCGAAGCCGTCGGGCATCACGCCGACGACCGTGTACGGCTCGCCGTTGAAGGTGAGCGACTTGCCGACGATCTCGGGGTCGGCGCCGAAGCGGCGCTGCCAGAGTTCGTGGCGCGAGCAGCGCGACCTGGCCGCCGCCCTGCGCGTCGTCTTCCGAAGTGAAGGCGCGGCCGCGCGCCGGCTCGACGCCGACGACGGGGAAGAAGCTCGACGTGACGAAGGCGCCGACGACGCGCTCGGGCTCCGCCCCCGCGCCCGTCAGGTTGACGCTCTGCGGGACGAAGGTCGCGAAGCCCTCGAACGAACGGCTCCCCGCGCGGTAGTCTTCGCAGGTTCGGGACGGAGACGTAGTCGCGCGGCACGCTCCTGCGTCGTCTCGTAGACGACGACCAGACGCTCCGCGTCCCTGGAACGGCAGCGGCCGCAGCAGCACCGCGTTGACGACCGTGAAGATGGCCGTGTTCGCGCCGATGCCTAAGGCCAGCGTCAACACCGCCACCAGCGTGAACCCCGGCCTCTTCGCCAGCGTCCGCACCCCGAAGCGCAAGTCCTGCAGCAGAGTCATGTGCTCACTCCGTTCGCAAGTGATGAGTGATGCGCGACGAGTGATAAGAAAGAAGCAGCGGTCCTGGTCTTCTCTTATCACGCATCACGCATCACTCGTATCTAAGTGCCACCATCGGATCGACCTTCGTCGCGCGCCGCGCCGGGATGAGGCAGGCGAGGAGCGCGACGCAGGCCGTGAGCGCCGCGACGACCGCGTAGGTCAGAGGGTCGGACGCCGAGACGCCGTAGAGGAGACTCGACAGCCAGCGCGTCATGACGAGCGCGCCCGCAAGGCCCGGCAGGATGCCGAGCGCGGCCAGCTTCAGGCCGTGCCACACGACCAGCAGCAGGATGTCGCGCGGCCGCGCGCCCGAGCGCGACGCGCAGGCCCAGCTCGCGCGTGCGCTGCGCCACCGCGTAGGCCGTCACGCCGAAAATCCCGACGCCCGCCAGCAGCAGCGCCATCAGCGCCAGCCAGTTCAGCAGCACCGCCGTAAAGCGCGGTCGCGCCAGTCGCACAGCCACCTGCTCCTCCATCGTCGCGACGCGGCTCACGGCCAGCTCCGGGTCGAGCGCCGCGACCTCGCGCCGCACCAGCGCGAGCGCGTCCGACGGCGGAAGCGTCGAGCGCACGGCGAAGTGGTTCAGGTTCGGGCTCCCTTGCGCGTGCGGGACGTAGATGTCGAGCCGCGTGTTCTGCAACTCGCGGTAGCGCATGTCGCCCGCGACGCCGACGACCGTGCGCCAGGGCTCGTCGGCCTCGTCCGGGGCGAGCTTGATGCGCTTGCCCACGGCGCCCGCGGCCGAGCCGTAGAAGCGTTCGGCCAGCGACTCGCTGACGATGACGGCCGGATCCATGCCCGCGCGGTCGCGCTCGTCGAACTCGCGCCCGGCCTTCAAGGGGACGGCGAACGTGCGGAAGTAGTGCGGGTTGATGACCTCGAAGTTGGCGTCGGGGTTGCGGCGCGCCTCGTCCGCCGCCTGACCTTCGGCGGCGAAGTCGTAGTCCCACCCGACCGTGCCTTCGAGCGGGCGGATCAGCACGCCGCTGGCCGCGACCACGCCGGGCTGCGCTTCCAGCCGCTCGATGAGTTGCCGGTTGAACTCGCGCCGCGACTCGGGCGTGGCGTAACGCGCGCCCGTCGGTCGCAACTGCATCGTCAGCACGCCGCGCGGGTCGAAGCCGAGCGGGACGCTGCTCAGGTTCAGAAAGCTCCGCAGGATGAGCGAGGCGCCGGCCACGAGCATGAGCGTCAGCGCGACCTCGCCCACGACCAGCGCGCCGCGCAGGCGGCTGCCCGCGCGCGCGTTCGTCAGTTTGCCGCCGGCCTCGCCGAGCGTCTCGCTCAGGTTGAAGCGCGAGGCCGAGAGCGCCGGCAGCAGTCCGAAGACGGCCGTGGTGACGAGCGTGAAGGCGACGCTCGCGAGCAGGGCCGGGCCGCTCAAGGAAACGTCTTCGAGTCGAGGGATGTCCGCGGGCGCGAGCGCCGCGAGCAGCTCGATGAGCCAGGACGCCAGCAGCAGTCCGGCCGCGCCGCCCGCGAGTGCGAGCACGAGGCTCTCGACCAGCAGTTGCGCCGCGAGCCGCAGGCGCGACGCGCCGAGCGCCACGCGCACGGCCAACTCCCTGCGGCGGGACGTGGCGCGCGCCAGCATCAGGTTCGCGATGTTGGCCGCGCCGACCAGCAGCAGCAGCGCCGTCGCGCCGAAGAGCGCCCACAGCGCGGGCTTCGCGTCGCCGAAGAGGTGGTCGGCCAGCGGCGTCAGCACCACGCGCTGGCCCGCGGCCTGCGTCTCCGGGTACTGCGCGGCGAGGCGCGCGATGATCGTGTCCAGCTCGGCCGCGGCCTGCTCACGCGTCACGCCGTCCTTCAGCCGCCCGACGGTCTGTAGGTAGACGGCGCCGCGGTTCTCTATCCCGCGCGGGTTCGCCACGGCGAGCAGGGGGATCCAGAGGTCTACGCCCGAGGGGAAGTTGAACGCGGGCGGCATCACGCCGATGACCTGGAAGCCGGTCTGGTTGAGCACGACCGTCTGTCCGACGACTTCGGGACGCGCGCCGAAGCGCTCGCGCCAGAGGCGGTCGCTCAGGACGACGACCGCGGGGCCGCCCGTCCGGTCGTCCCGCTCGTCGAAGACGCGCCCGACGGCCGCGCTCGCGCCGAGGACGTTGAAGAAGCGGCCCGTCACCTTCGCGCTCTCCAACTGCAACGGCTCGCCCCGACCCGTCAGCACGTAGCCGTAGCCGTAGACGGTCGTCGGCATCGCCGCCAAGGACTCGAAGCTCTGACTCTGCGCCTGCCAGTCGCGGAAGTCTGGGACGGAGAGTTCGACGAACGGGTTGTTGCTCGTCGCGTCGCTCTTCCACGCGACGAACAGCCGCTCCTGCTCCGGGAAAGGCAGCGGGCGCAGCAGGACGGCGTGGACGACGCTGAACGCGGCCGTGCTCGCGCCGATGCCGAGCGCGAGCGTCACGACCGCCACCAGCGCGAACCCGCGACTCTTCAAAAGCACGCGGACGCCGTAGCGCAGGTCTTGCAACAGAGTCTTCATTCGCTCACTTCCGTTCATTCGCAGACGATGGACGAGGGACGATAAAAACTCTTGCCGTCGTCTATCGTCCGTCGTCATTCGTATCGAAGCGCGACCATCGGGTCTACCTTCGTCGCGCGCCGCGCCGGGATGAGGCAGGCGAGGAGCGCGGCGGCGACGAGCACGGCGGTCGTGCCGAGGAACGCGACGGGGTCGGTCGTCGAGACGCCGTAGAGGAAGCCGGCCAGCAGGCGCGAGGCCGCCCAAGCCCCCGCGAGGCCCAGCACGACGCCGCAGGCCACGAGCACGAGCGCTTCGCCCAGCACGAGCCGGAGCACGTCGCGGCCCCGTGCGCCGAGCGCCATCCGGATGCCGACCTCGCGCGTGCGGCGCGCGACCGAGTAGGCCATCACGCCGTAGAGCCCGACGGCCGCCAGCAAGAGCGCCAGCAGCCCGAAGCCCGTCAGCAGCGTCGCGCCCGTCCGCGCCGCGTAGAGCGCCGCGCCCACCACCTCCGTCATCGGCCGCGCGTCGGTCACGGGCAGGTTCTTCTCCAACGACTGCACCTCGCGCCGCACCGCGCCGCTCAGCGCCGCCGGCTCGCCCGAGGCGCGGACGACGAGCGCCATCCCCGTCTCGTGGTTCTGCGCGAGCGGCAGGTAGACGAACGGCGTCCGCGCCTCGCCGAGCGTGTAGTACTTGCTGTCGCGCGCGACGCCCACGATCTCGCGCCACGGCCCGCGCGCGCCGTTGAAGCTCAGACGCTTGCCCAGCGGGTCCTGCCCCGCGAAGTGGCGCGCGGCGAAAGCCTCGTTGACGACGACCACGCTCGGCGACTCCTCCGCGTCCGAGGTCGAGAAGTCGCGCCCGCGGACGAGCGACACGCCGAGCGTCCGGAAGTAGCTCAGGCCGACGACGTTGACGCCGACGGTCTGGTCGCCCGCGGCCGGCCCCGAGTTCTCACTGCGCAGGTCGTTGCCGTCGCCCGTCTGTCCTTCAATCAAGAGCCCGCGGGTCGAGGCGCTGCCCGTGAGCGCGACGTTGCGCGCGAGCGAGACGGACTCGACGCCGGGCAGCGCCCCGACGCGCTCGACGACCTGCCGGTAGAACTCGCGCCCCTGCGCGCGCGTGTAGCGCAGCAGGTTGATGTTGAGCTGCGCGACGAGCAGCCGCTCGGCGTCGAAGCCCGGGTCGATGGCGCGCGCGTGGCCGACGCTGCGCAGGAAGAGTCCCGCCCCGACCAGCAGCACCAGCGAGAGCGCGACCTGCGCGACGACGAGCAGGCTGCGCAGCGAGAAGCGCCGGCCGCGGTCGAGCGCCACGGTCTCGTCCTTGAGCGCGGGCACGAGGTCGGGCCGCGACGCTTGCAGCGCCGGCGCGAGCCCGAAGAGCACGCCCGTCAGGGCCGAGAGCGCGAGCGTGAAGCCGAGCACACTCACGTCAACCGTGAAGGCCGGCGCGACGGGCAGAGCGCCCGCGGGCGGCGGCGCCGCCTTCATCAAATCTATCGCCCACAACGCGAGCACGAGCCCCGCCGCCCCGCCCAGGAGTGAGAGCAGCACGCTCTCCGTCAAAAGCTGCCGCACCACGCGCCAGCGCGACGCGCCGAGCGCGAGCCGCAGGGCCATCTCCCTGCGCCGCCCCGCGGCGCGCGCCAGCAGCAGGTTCGCTACGTTCGCGCACGCGATGAGCAGCACCATGCCGACGACCGACAGCAGGAGCCCCGCGACCGACACGAGCGAGCCGCGCGCCTGCGGGTCGCCCTCGCCCGCGCCCGCGAGCGTGACGGTGCGGTCGCTGTTCGTCTCGGGGTAGGTCTGGTCGAGTTGCTTCGAGACGACGGCCAGCGCCGCCCGCGCCTGCTCCGGCTCGACCCCTTCCTTGAGGCGGCCGGTCATCCAGAGCCAGCGGTTGCCGCGCGCCTTGAGCAGGTCCGGGTTCATCTCGCCCGAGTAGCCGCCGCGCGGCGGGCGCATCACGGCCTGCATCGACATCGGCACGTAGATGTCGTCGGCGCGCCCGAGGTCTACGCCCGTGTACTCGGCCGGCAGCACGCCGATGATGTTGAACTGTTGCCCGTTGAGGCCGACCTCGCGGCCGACGACCTCCGCGCCGCCGAAGCGACGCTGCCAGAGGCCGTGGCTGATGACGACGACCGGGTGCGCGCCAGGGCGAAGGTCGTCCTCCGGCGTAATCGTCCGGCCGCGCGCGGCCCCGACGCCGAGCACCTCGAAGTAGTTGCCGGTGACGATGGAGCCGCCCACGAGGTCCGTCTCGTCCCCGACGCCGAGGCTCGCGCTGATGCCGCCGCGCGCGGCCAGACCCTGAAAGACCTCGCCGCCGCGGTCGCGGAAGTCAACGTAGTCCGGGTAAGAGGCCGTGCTGTAGAGGCCGCCCGGCGTGCCGCTGAAGACGTTCGCCAGTCGCTCCGGCTCGTGCACGGGGAGACGGCGCAGCAGCGTCGCGTTCACCAGACTGAAGATGGCCGTGTTCGCCCCGATGCCGAGCGCAATCGACAGCGCCGCCACGAGCGTGAACCCCGGCGACTTCCACAGCGCCCGCGCCCCGTACCGCACGTCCTGCCAGAGACTATTCATAACTCACTCCGTTCGTAGGTGATGAGTGACAGGTGATGGGTGATAGGAAAGAAGCAGGGCTTTGTCTTTTCTCATCACCCGTCACGCATCACTTATTATTCGTATCTGAGGGCCACCATCGGATCGACCTTCGCCGCGCGGCGCGCGGGCAGGTAGCCGGCGGCGAGGGCGATTGAGCCGAGCAGCACGGGCACGCCGACGAACGTCAGCGGGTCGGAAGCAGTCACGCCGTAGAGAAAGCCGCCGAGGAGGCGCGTGAGCCCGAACGAGAGCAGCAGCCCTAGGCCCAGTCCGACGACGACGACCGACAGCCCCTCGCCCAGAATCAGCCGCAGCACGTCCGCGCGCCCCGCGCCCAAAGCCATCCGCACGCCGATCTCGCGCGTCCGCTGCGCCGCCGTGTAGCTGACGACGCCGTAGATGCCGATCGCCGCCAGCGCCAGCGCCAGCAGCCCGAAGCCCCCGAGCGTCCACGCCGCGACGCGCGCCGGCAGGAGCGAGAGGTCGAACTGCTCTTCGAGCGTCCGCACGTCCGCGACGGGCAGGTTCTGGTCGAGCGCGCGCAGGTGCTCGCGCACCGCGCCGGCCAGCGCCCGCGGGTCCGCGGCCGAGGTGCGCACGACGAGCGTCATGCGCGGCTCGTAGGACTGCATCAGCGGGCGGTAGACGTAGGGCCGCGCGCGGTCGCCGAGCGAGCGGTACTTGCCGTCGCGCGCCACGCCTACGACTTCGAGGAAGGGGCCGCCCGCGCCCTCGAAGCTGACGCGCTTGCCCAGCGCGTCTTCGCCCGGCCAGAGCATGGCGGCCAACGTCTCGTTGACGACGGCGACGCCCGGCGCGCCCTCGCGGTCCGCCTCCGTGAAGTCGCGCCCGCGGACGAGTTGCGTGCCCATCGTCTTGAAGTAGTCCGGGCCGACGATGTTGAAGCCCGTGCTCGTCCCCCATTCCCCTTCCGCCGCGCGCCCTTCGGCGAAGACCTGACCCTGCGCGAAGGAGGAGCCGAGCTGCGCGAAACGGACGAGGCTCGCCGACTCGACGCCGGGCTGCGCGGCGACGCGCGACAGAAGCTCCCGGTAGAAGACGCGCCCCTCCTCCGACTTGTAGCGCAGCAGTCCGAGGTCCACGGGCACCGTCAGCGCGCGCTCGACGCGGAAGCCGGGGTCGATGGTGTGCGCGCTCCACAGCGAGCGTATGAAGAGGCCGGCGCAGACGAGCAGCACCACCGAGAGCGTCACCTGCGCCGTCACGAAGGCCGCGCGCAGGCGTGAGCGGCGCGAGCCCGCGCGCGCGAGCGCGTCCTCGGTCTTTAAGGCCGTCACGAGGTCGAGGCGCGAAGCCTGAAGCGCGGGCGCGAGCCCGAAGGCCAGCCCGGCGCCGACCGAGACCAGCGACGTGAAGGCGAGCACGCGGTAGTCGAGCCGCAGGTCGAGCGAAGCGACCGGCGTCCCCGCCGCGTAAGAGGCCACGAGGTCGTTCACCCACAGCGCGAGCAGCAGACCGGCCGCGCCGCCGAGGCAGGAGAGCAGCAGGCTCTCCGTCAGCCACTGACGCACGAGCCGCCTGCGCCCCGCCCCGAGCGCCTGCCGGATGGCCGTCTCGCGCCGCCGCACGGCCGCGCGCGCCAAAAGCAGCCCCGCGATGTTCGCGCACGCGATGAGCAGCACGAGCCCGAGCACCCCCATCACAATCCCCGCGACCGGCAGGGCCTGCTCGCGGTCGCCCGGGTCCATGCCGCCGCTCAGGGGCAGGAGTTGCACGCGCCGCAGAGTCTCCGCGTCGACGCGCACCGAGTTGGCCTCGGCCACGCGCCGCGCGATGGCGTCGAGTTCCGCGCCGGCCTGCTCGCGCGTGACACCGGCCTTGAGCCGCGCGAAGACGGAGAGCCAGTGGCTGTTGCGGCGTCGCAGCACGTCCTCGCCGCCGCCCCCGTCGAGCATCCGCCCGGCGTCGGGCGGGTTGAGCAGCGCGTGCGTCGAGAGCGGCACCCACAGCTCGCGGCTCAGCCCGACCTCCGTCCCGACGAAGCCCTCGGGCGCGACGCCGACGACCGTGAAGCCGAGCCCGTTGAGCGTGACCTGCCGCCCGACGATTCCCTCGTCGGAGTCGAAGCGCGTCCGCCACAAGTGTTGGCCGAGGACGACGACGCGCGCGGGCTCGCGCCCTTCCGATTCGTTGAAGACGCGCCCCGCGTGCGCGCCCACGCCGAGCACGTCGAAGTAGTTCGCCGTCACGAACTCGCCGCGGACCAGCTCCGGCTCGCCGCCGCGCGTGAGCGAGAACTCGCGCGTGCCCGTCGCGGCCGCCATGCCCTCGAAGCTCTGCGCCTGCTCGCGGTAGTCGAGGTAGTTCGGGTGGGACGAAGGCGCGCGCAGCCACACCAGACGCTCCTGCCCGCTGACGACCGGCAGCGCGCGAATGAGCACCGCGTTGAAGAGGCTGAAGACCGCCGTGTTGACGCCGATGCCGAGCGCGAGGCTCACCACCGCCACCATCGTGAACCCCGGCGAACGCGCCAGCATCCTCAACCCGTACCGCACGTCTTGTAGAAGAGTCTTCATAGCTCACCCCGTTCGCGAGTGTTGAGTGATAAGTGATGGGTGATAGGAAGGAAGCAGGGCTTTGTCTTTTCTCTTCTCATCACTCATCACCTATCACTCATCTCTAAGTGCCACCATCGGATCGACCTTCGTCGCGCGGCGCGCGGGCGCGAGGCAGGCCGCGAGCGCGACGAGGGAGAGGAGCGCGGCCACCGCGGCGAAGGTCAGCGGGTCGCGCGCGCCGACGCCGAAGAGGAGGCTTGAGAGGACGCGCGTCAACGCCAGCCCGCCCGCGAGGCCGAGCGCGATGCCGGCCCCCGCGAGCCCCAGGCCCCGCCCGAGCACGAGCCGCAGCACGTCGCGCGGCCGCGCCCCGAGCGCGACGCGGACGCCGATCTCGCGCGTGCGCTGCGCGACCGAGTAGGAGACGACGCCGTAGATGCCGACGCCCGCGAGCGCCACGGCGACGCCCGCGAAGACGCCGAGCAGGAGCATCGAGAAGCGCCGTAGCGCGACCGAGTCCGCGAGCAGCTCGTCCATCGTCGCCACGCCGAAGGCGGCCAGCTCCCTGTCGGCCGTGCCCACCTCGCGCCTGACCGCGCCGAGCAGCACGCCCGCGTCCGCCTTCGAGCGCACGACCATCGTCATGAAGGAGGTCGGGAACTGCGCCTCGGGCAGATAGAGCTGCATCACGTCTTCGCGGTCTAAGCCGTACTGCTTCACGTCCCGCACGACGCCGACGACCGTCCGCCAGGGCTGCGGGCTCTTCTCCGAGCCGGGGAATTTGACGCGCCGCCCGAGCGGCGTCTGCCCCGGCCAGAGCTTGCGCGCCATCGTCTCGCCGACGAGCGCGACCGGCGCCTTCTCGCCCGTGTCGTGTTCGTCGAAGGCGCGGCCGTCGAGGAGCGGAATCCGCATCGCGCGCAGGTAGCCGGGCGTCGCCACGTAGAGGTCAACGTTGACCTCCTGCCCGCGCGGCACGGGGCTGGACTCGACGGCGAGCGCGCGCCCGTCGAAGTTGTCGCTCAAGGGCAGTACGCTCGTGAACGCGGCCGCCTCGACGCCGTGAAGCGACTCGACCTGGCGCGCGAGCCGGTCGAAGAAGGCGGCCTGCGCCGCGCCGTCCGGGTATCTCGAAGAGGGCAGCGCGAGGTTCATCGTCAGGAGGTTCGCGGTGTCGAAGCCCGCGTCCACCGCGCGCAAACGCACCACGCTCTTGACGAGCAGCCCGGCCCCCGCGAGCAGCACGAGCGCCAGCGCCATCTCCGAGACGATGAGCGCCGAACGCAGACGCCCGCCGCCGCCCCCGGAGCGCCCGCCCGCCTTGAGCGTCTCGTTCAGGTCGGGCCTCGACACTTGCAGCGCCGGCGCGAGCCCGAAGGCGACCCCCGCCAACACCGAGACCGCGCCCGTGAAGGCGAGCACGCCGTAGTCCACGCGCACGCCCGCGAGCAGAGGCGTCACGCGCGAGCCGAGCGACTCGACGAGCCCGATGCCCCACAGCGCGAGCAGCAGGCCCGCCGCGCCGCCCGCGAGCCCGAGCAGCACGCTCTCCGTCAACAACTGTCGGACGATGCGCGCCCGCCCCGCGCCCAACGCGGCGCGCACGGCGAACTCCCTCCGCCTTCCGGAAGAGCGCGCGAGCAGGAGGTTGCCGACGTTGGCGCACGCGATGAGCAGCACGAAGACGACCGCGCCGAACAGAGCGAGCAGCGCCGTACGCAACCCGCCGACCGTGTCCTCGGGCAAGGTGACGAGGTGGATGCCGTAGCCCGTGTTGGACTCGGGGTGCTCGCGCTCAAGCCGCGCGGCGATGACGGTCATCTCGGCCTGCGCCTGTTCGAGCGTGACGCCCGGCTTCAGGCGCCCTATCGCGCGCAGGTGGCGCGCGTCGCGCTCAAGCTCGTCGTGCGGCTCGGCCACGGGCCTGTAGAACTGCCCCGCCGGGCTGTTCAGACTCAAGGGGAGCGGGCGGAACTCTTCGGGCATCACGCCAACGACGGTGTAGGGGCGGCCGCCGAGGTTCACCGCCCGCCCGACGACTGAGGGGTCGCCGCCGAAGCGACGCTGCCAGAGGCCGTGGCCGAGGACGATGACGTTGTCCCTGCCCTCCTCCTGCTCTTCGGGGAGGAAGACGCGCCCCAGCATGGGCGTGCCGCGCATGACGCGGAAGAAGCCGTCGCCGACCTGCGTGCCCGGCACGCGCTCGGGCTCGCCGCCCCCGAGGAAGGTTGCGCTCCAGTCGCCGAAGGTCGAGACCTCCTCGAAGACCTCGTTCTCGTGCCGCCAGTCGTGTGCGTCCGTGGCCGAGACCTGGTTGCGGTGGTTGCCCTGCGCGGGCGAGTCGCCCCACAGCAGCACCAGGCGTTCGGGCTCGGCGTACGGCAGCGACTTCAGCAGGATCGAGTTGACGACCGAGAAGATGGCCGTGTTCGCCCCGATGCCGAGCGCCAGACTGACGACCGCCGCCAGCGTCACCCCCGGACTCTTCCGTAACATCCGGAACCCGTACCGCACGTCCTGCATCAGGCTCTTCATCGGTTGCCCCTCACTCGTACCTGAGTGCTTCCACCGGGTCTACCTTCGTCGCGCGGCGCGCGGGGATGTAAGCAGCGAGGAGCGCGACCGCGCCGAGCAGCAGCGCCACCGCGGCGAAGGTCGCCGGGTCGGTGGCCGAGACGCCGTAGAGCAGCCCCTCCAGCAGTCGCGTCAGCGCGAGCGCGCAGAGGAGTCCGGCGAGGACTCCCGCCAGCGTCACCTTCATCCCCTCGCGCAGGACGAGCAGCAGCACGTCGCGGCCGCGCGCGCCGAGCGCCATCCGCACGCCGAGTTCATGCGTGCGCTGCGCGACCGCGTAGCTCACCATCCCGAAGACGCCGACCGAGGCGAGCACGAGCCCGAGCAGGCCGAACACTCCCGCCACGCCCGACAGCACGCGCTGCGGCAGGAGCGCGACCGACTGGTGCTCGGCCACCGACATCATGAACTCCGGCGCCACGTTCGCATCGACCGCCGCCGCCTCGCGCCGCATCGCCTCGTAGACCTGCGACGCCGCGACGCCGCGTGCGCCGCGCGCGTGCAGCACCATCCGCTGCGCGAAGAAACTCTCCTCGCCCTCGCGCCCGAAGGGCAGGTAGAGGAAGGGGCGCGGCGTCTCGTCCTTAACTCTGAAGGCGCCCGTGCGCGCGACGCCGACGATCTCGAAGACGGTCGAACCCGTCTTGAGCCGCCTGCCCAAAGGGTCGGTGTCGGGGAAGAAGCGGCGCGCGAAAGCCTCATCCACGACGGCCACGTCGCGCGCCTCGTCGCCCTCCCTGAAGTCGCGCCCGCGCACGACGCTGATGCCGACCGTGTCGAAGTAGCCGGGCGTGACGACGTTGTAGTCGGCGCGAATCATCGAGTCGGAATGCTCGTCGTTCGTGTCGGCCCAGTCGAAAGACTCGTGCCCCTCGACGCCGATGCCGACGGCCGCCTGCGTCTCACCGACCGGCACCATCAGCGCGAGCGACGCGGCCTCGACGCCGGGCGCCGTGCGCACTCGCTCTAACAGTCGGCGGTAGAAGTCGCGCGCCCGCTCGTCTGTGTAGCCGAACATCTGCGGGTTGAACGAGGCGGTCTGCACCCGCCCGGGGTCTGCCCCGGGCCGCACCTCGCGCGCGTAGGTGAGCGCGCGCAGGAAGAGCCCGGCCGAGACGAGCAGCAGCACCGTCACCGCGACCTGCGCGCCGACGAACAGGTCGCGCAGGCGCGAGCGTCGCGCGCCCATGCCCGGCTCGCCCTTGAGCGCGCGCGAAACGTCTGCGCGCGTCGCCTGGAGCGCGGGCGCGAGCCCGAAGAGGACGCCGGTCGCGAGCGAGACGGCGAGCGTCCAACTCAACACGCGCCAGTCGAGTTGCGGGATGATCTCGACGGGGATGCGCACCGACGGCTTGAAGGCGAACAGCAGGTCGGTCATCCACAGCGCGAAGAGCGCGCCCACCGCGCCGCCCGCGAGGCAGAGCAGTACGCTCTCCGTCAGGAGTTGCCGCACGACGCGCCAGCGCCCCGCGCCGAGCGCGAGCCGCACGGCCACCTCGCGCCTGCGCGCCGCGGCGCGTGCGAGCAGAAGGCTCGTCAGGTTCGCGCACGCGATGAAGAGCACGAGGTTGATGATGACGAGCAGCAGCGCCGTAAAACCGTAGAGCGCGCCGCGCAACTGCCGCGGGAACGCGCCGACAGTCAACAGCTCGACCGTGCGCCCGCGGTGGCGCTCGGGCTCGCCGAGCGCGGGACGGCCCAGCTCGGGGTGCGCGTCCTCGAACCTCGCGCGCAGGGCGCTCAGCTCGGCCGTCGCCTGCTCGACGTTGACGCCTTCCTTCAGTCTCCCCGTCAACTGCAACCACTCGGCGTGAATCGAGCCGAGCATGTCGGAGGCGGGCAAGACCTGCCGCTGCATCGAGACGGGCACAAACACGTCGGGCGCGAAGAAGGGGAAGGTGCTCGTAAAACCTTTCGGCGCGACGCCGACGACCGTGAACTGTTGGCCGTTGAGGCGGACGCCCTGACCTATCACCGAAGGGTCTGCGCCGAAGCGCCGCTCCCACGCGGCGTGGCTCAGCACCGCGACCGCGTGCGCGCCCGGCTCCCCCTCCTCTTCCGGAGCGAAGAAGCGGCCGCGCTCGGGCGCCACGCCCAACACGTCGAAGTAGTTCGCCGAGACGATCATCCCGAACGCCTGCTCGGACTGCCCCGCCGCGGTGCCGAGGCTCAGGGGCAGCTCGCCCCAGCAGAGCAGACCTTCGAGCGCGTTGTTGTTATCACGGAAGAACTGGTAAGACGGGTACGAGGCCGCGAAGCGCTCCTCCTCGTTCGACTCGCCGCGCACGTCGAAGACGCGCCCGGGCTCCCTGACCTTCGGCGAGCCGGACAGGACGGCGCCCGCCACGCTGAAGATGGCCGTGTTCGCGCCTATCCCCAGCGCCAGCGAGAGCACGGCCACGACCGTGAACGCGGGGCTCTTCCCGAGCATCCGCGCCGCGAACCGCATGTCCCGCCAGAGCGTCATAGCTCACCCCGTTCGCGAGTGTTGAGTGCTAAGTGACGGGCGGTAAGAAAGAAGCAGGGCTCTGTCTTTTCTCATCACTTATCACCCATCACTTATTACTCGTATCTGAGAGCCACCATCGGATCGACCTTCGTCGCCCTGCGCGCCGGCAGGTAGGACGCGAGGAGTGCGACGAGTGTGAGCAGGAGCGCGACGCCTGCGAACGTCAGCGGGTCGGTGGCCGTGACGCCGTAGAGCAGGCTCGCCATCACGCGCGTCAGCGCGAACGCGCAGAGGAGCCCGAGCCCGACGCCCGCGAGCGCCAGCAGCATCCCGCGCCCGACGACCATCCGCAGCACGTCCCCATGCTGCGCGCCGAGCGCGATGCGGATGCCGATCTCGTGCGTCCGCTGCGTGACGGCGTAAGACATCACGCCGTAGATGCCGGCGGCCGCGAGCACGAGCGCCATGCAGGCGAAGAGCGCCAGTACCAGCGAGTTGAAGCGCGGCTGCGCGACCGACTCGCCGACGAGCTGCTCCAACGTCCGCACCTCCGCGACCGGCTGCGCCCGGTCCAACGCGCGCACGGCCTCGCGCACGCCGGGCACGAGGCTCTCCGGCTCGATGGTCGAGCGCACGACGTAGGAGACGCCCGCGAAAGGGTCTTGCAGGTACGGGACGTATATCTCGGGCGCGGCCTCGCGGCCCGGCTCCTCGCTGCGCACGTCCGCGACGACGCCGACGATCTCCTTCCAGAGGGGCTGGCCGTCCGGCCCGATGCCGTAGCTGATGCGCTTGCCGACGGGGTCTTCGTTCGGGAAGTCGCGGCGCGCGAGCGCCTGGTTGACGGCGAGCACGAGCGGCGCCGCGTCCGTGTCGCGCGCGTCGGGCACGCGCCCCTTGACGACGGCAATGCCGGCGGCGCGGAAGTAGTCGGGGCTCACGCTGCGGTAGTTGACCGAGGGGCGCTGGTCGCGCCTGAGCGGCGAACGCCCCTCAAACTGGATGCCGGAGGTCGGCCCCTTCACGAGCGGCAGCGTGTTGATGAAGCCGACGGACTCGACGCCGGGGAGGACGGCGACGCGCTCGGCCACGTCGCGGTAGAAGGTCGTGTACTGCGCGTCCTCTCGGAAGCGCTCGCCCGACGGGCTGAGGCGGAAGGTGAGCACGCTCTGCGGGCGGAAGCCCAGCTCGACGGCGCGCAGGGAGAGGAAACTGCGGAAGAGGAGGCCCGCGCCGACGAGCAGCACCAAGCTCAGCGCCACCTCGGAGACGATCAGAAGGTTGCGCAGGCGCCCGGCGCGCGCGCCGCCCGTCGAGCCCCGCGCGCTCTCCTTCAGCGCGCCCTGCACGTCCGGCCGCGTGAACTGCAAGGCGGGCGCGAGCCCGAAGGCCAGCCCCGTCGCGCACGAGACGAGGAGCGTGAACCCGAGCACGCGCGGGTCAACGCCGATGTCGGCGACGCGCGGGAACCCCGCGGGCAGCAGGCCCTTCAAAAGGTCCACGCCCCACCAGCCGAGCAGGAGCCCCGCCGCCCCGCCCGCGAGCGCGAGCAGCACGCTCTCGACGAGGAGCTGACGCGCGAGCCTGAGCCGCGTCGCGCCGAGCGCCGAGCGCACCGCCATCTCCTTCTGGCGCCCCGCGGCGCGCGCGAGCAGCAGGTTCGCCACGTTCGCGCACGCGATGAGCAGCACGAGCGCGACCGCGCCGAGCAGCAGCAGCAGCGCGCGGCTGCTCTCGCCGACGAGGTGCTCGTGCAGCGTGACGACGCGGTTGAAGCGCTTGCCGTTCGACTCCGGGTACTGCTCGCGCAGGCGCCCGGTGATGGTCTCCATCTCGGCGCGCGCGTGCCCAAGCGTCGCGCCGGGCTTGAGCAGCGCGACCACGTACAGGAACCCGAAGCCGCGCGAGCGCTCCACGTCCTGCTGCTCGCTGAGGGTGGGCACGCGCGCGAACGGCGGCACCCAGACCTCCGTGCGGTCGGGGTACGAGAAGCCCTCGGGCGCGACGCCGACGACCTCGTAGGCGACGCCGTCGAGCGTGACGCTCCTGCCGACGACGGAAGCGTCCGCGCCGAAGCGGCGCTGCCAGAGCGCGTGGCTGAGGACGACGACGGGCGCGTGCCCGGCCTTCTCCTCTTCGGGCAGGAAGAAGCGGCCCGCGCGGGGCCGCGCGCCGAACACGTCGAAGAAGGCGGCCGAGGTCATGGCGAAGTCGATGCGCTCGGCCTCGTCGCCGACGGCGAGGTTCGACGTGCGCGTGAGGATGGCCGCCATCTGCTCGAAGACGGTGGCCTGCTCGCGCCAGTCGAGGAAGTTGGCCGCCGTGGACTGGACGCGCCGCCCCTCCGGGCTCAGCTCCTGGATGGCGACGACGCGCTCCGCGTTCGGGTATTGGAGCGGCCGCAGCAGCACGGCGTTGACGACCGAGAAGATGGCCGTGTTCGCCCCGACGCCGAGCGCCAGCGCCACGACGGCGACCAGCGTGAAACCCGGGTTCGCGCGCATCGCCCGCACCCCGTACCGCACGTCCTGCCACAGTGTTCTCATCGCTCACTCCGTTCGCAGGTGATGAGTGATGAGTGATGAGAACAGAAGAAGAGGGCTTTGTCTTCTCTCATCACCGCGTCACTCATCACGTATCACTCGTATCGAGAGCCACCATCGGATCGACCTTCGTCGCGCGGCGCGCGGGGATGAAGCAGGCGAGCAGCGCGGCGACGGCCAGCACGGAGCGCGACGCCGCCGAAGACCAGCGGGTCGGTGGCCGAGACGCCGTAGAGGATGCTCGCCATCAGGCGCGTCAACACGAGCGCGCCCGCGAGCCCGAGCCCGAGCCCGAGGAGCGTGAGCACGAGCCCCTGCGAGAGGACGAGCCGCAGGATGTCACTGCGCCTGCGCGCCGAGCGCGAGCCGGATGCCGATCTCGTGGCGGCGCTGCGCCACCGCGTACGACATCACGGCGTAGAGCCCGACGGCCGCGAGCACGAGCGCGCTCAGGGCGAAGAAGGCCAGCAGGAACATCGTCAGACGCTTCGGCGAGACCGCCTCGTCCACCACGTCGCGCATCGTCCGCACGTCGTAGACGGGAAGCAGCGCGTCCAGCGCCTTCACCTCGCGGCGCACCGCCGGCACCAGCCCCGCCGCGGTCGCGCCCTCGCCCGCGCGCACGACGAGCGCCATCGTGTACCACGGGTCCTGCCGGTACGGACGGTAGAAGGCCAGCTCCGCCTCCGTGTCCATGTCCTCGTTCTTCACGTCGGCCGCGATGCCGACGATCTCCCACGGCGCCTCGTCTTCCGAGATGACGAGGCGACCGCCCGACCGCGTCGCCCTGGGGAAGTAGCTGGCGCGCGAGCGACTCGTTGACGATGCAGACCTTCGGCGCCCGCTCGTCGTCGGCGTCGCGTGAAGCCGCGCCCGCCGACGAGCGCGCGTGCCGGCCGCCTCGAAGTAGCCGGGCGTGACGAGGTTGTAGTTGGCGTAGGGGCGGCGGTCGCGCGGCGGCGCCGGCTCGCCGTCGACGCGGAAGTTGGAGCTCATGTTGCCCTCGCGGCTCATCGGGACGAAGTTGATGGCCGCGGCCGACGCCACGCCGGGCAGGGCGCGCGACGCGCTCGACGAGCTGCTTGTAGAAGTTCGCGCGCTGCGCGTTCTCGGGGTAGGCCGCGCGCGGCAGAGACATCTGCATGACGAGCACGCCGTCGGGCTTGACGCCGATGTCGGCCTTCATCATCTCGTAGAAGCTGCGCACCATCAGCCCCGCGCCCGCGAGCAGCACGAGCGACATCGCCACCTCGAAGACGACCAGCACGCTCCGCATCAGGTTGCTCCGCACGCCGCCGCTCGCGCCCTTCTGCCCGCCCTCCTTCAGCGACTCGTTCAGGTTCGTGCGCGTCGCCTGAAGCGCCGGGCACGATGCCGAACACGACGCCCGTCAACACCGACGCGCCGAGCGTGAAGAGGAGCACGGTCGTGTCGATGCCCATGTGGCGCCAGCCGGGGATGAACTTGGTGAAGGTCGGCGGCATCCCCTTCGCGATGAACTCGACGCCCCACACGGAGAGGAGCAGGCCCGCCGCGCCGCCGATAAGCGCGAGTAACAGGCTCTCGGTCAGCAGTTGCCGGACGAGGCGCCAGCGCGACGCGCCGAGCGCGGTGCGCACGGCCAGCTCGCGCTGGCGCGACGAGGCGCGCACGAGCAGCAGGTTGGCGACGTTGGCGCACGCGATCAGCAGCACGAAGCCGACCGCCCCGAGCAGGACGACGAGGTAGGGCTTGGGGCCGCGCGTGAAGGAGTCCGTGAGCGACTCGGCGAAGGCCGTGCGCCCGCCGTTCGAGTCGGGGTAGAGCTGTGCGCTGGCGCTCGGCCACGGCGCGCACCTCGGCGTCGGCCTGCTCGACCGTGACGCCGGGCCGCACGAGGCCGACGACTTGCAGGTAGTGGTTGCCGCGGTTCCGCGCGTCCTCCGCGTCGAAGGCCAGCGGCGCCCAGACCTCGCAGGCGTTCAAGGGGAAGTCGAACGCGTCGGGCATGACGCCGACGACCGTGCGCGGGACGTTGTCGATGCGGACGGTGCGGCCGACGATGTCGGGGTCGGCGCCGAAGCGCTCGCGCCACAGGCTGTGCTTGATGAGGACGACGGGGTCGGCGCCCGGCTTCCCTTCCTCTTCGCTGAAGGTGCGGCCGCGCTCGGCGCGCGCGGCGAGCACGCGGAAGAGCGAGGGCGTAACGCGGGCGCCGGGGACGCGCTCGGGCTGCTCGCCCTCGTTGAGGCTGAAGTGCTGCGGGTTGTAGGCGGCCAGCTCCTCGAAGACCTTCGTCTGGTCGCGCCAGTCGAGGTAGTTGGCGGGCGCGACCGAGTTGCGGTTGTTGGTCTGGTCAACGCCGCGCTCCCAGACCATCACGACCCTCGGCGTCGTCTCGTACGCGAACGGCCGCAGCAGCAAGGCGTTGACGACCGAGAAGATCGTCGTGTTCGCGCCCACGCCCAAAGCCACGGCCAGTATCGCCACGGCCGTAAACCCCGGGTTCTTCCACAGCATCCGCGCCGCGAACCCCAAATCTCGCCAGAGAGTCATCTGTGCTCACTCCGTTCGCAGGTGACGAGTGATAGGTGATGGGTGAGAAGAAAAGGCGAGGCCCGTTCTCTCCTTCTCATCACTTATCACTCGTCACCTATCACTCGCATCTAAGTGCCACCATCGGATCGACCTTCGTCGCGCGGCGCGCGGGCAGGTAGCAGGCGAGCAGCGCCGCGCCCGCCAGCAGCGCGAGATGGCCGCGTAGGTCAGCGGGTCGGTCGCCGAGACGCCGAACAGAAGGCTCCCCATCACGCGCGTCAGCGCGAACGCCGCCCGCGAGCCCCGCGCCGATGCCCGCGCAGCGCCAGCAGCATCCCGCGCTTGATGACGAGGCCGAGCACGTCGCGCCCGCGCGCGCCCAGAGCGCGACGCGGACGCCGATCTCGCGCGTCCGCTGCGCCACCGTGTAGCTCATCACGCCGTAGATGCCGACGGCCGCCAGCGCCAGCGCCACCAGCGCGAAGAGCCCGAGCGCCAGCATCGCGAAGCGCCGCCGCGCCAGAGACTCGGAGAGGCGCTGCTCCATCGTCTTCATGTCGAAGACGGGCACGTTCGGCTCTATCGCGCGCGCCTCCCTGACAACGGCGGGCGCAAGCGCCTCGGCGTCGCCCGAGGTGCGCGCCACCACGTACATCGTGCCCGACGGCCTCTGCGCGTGCGGCGTGTAGAAGGTCACGCGCGAGTCCGCGTCGAGCGCGTACTGCTTGACGTTGCCCACGACGCCCACGACCGTCAGCCACGGCGAGTCGGAGTCGGCGCTGCCGCGCTTGAGCCGCCGGCCCAGAGGCTCTACGCCGGGCCAGTATGTGCGCGCCATGTTCTCGTCGATGACGACCACCGGCGGCGAGTCCTTTCGTGTCCCGCTCGTCGAAGTACCGGCCCGCAACGAGCGGCACCCGCATCGTCTCGAAGTAGCCGGGGCCGGCGATGCGCTGGTCGGACTGGATCGAGCTCCTGCCCCGTCGTCGGCACATAGCCCTCAATAGTGATGCCGCCCCACCCGATGCCGCCGCCGAGCGGGAGAATCGAGGCCGCGCCCGCCGACCCCACGCCGGGCAGCGCGCGCACGCGCTCGAGCAACTGGTCGAAGAACTCGGTCGCCCGCTCGCCCTGCGTAGCCGGTGCCCGAGACCGACAGGCGCAGCGAGAGGACGCCGCGCGCGTCGAACCCCGGCTCGACCTGCTGCACGCGCATGAAGCTGCGGATGAGGAGGCCCGCGCCGACGAAGCAGCACGAGCGAGAGCGCGACCTCCGCGACGACGAGCGCGTTGCGCAGCCGCTGGCCGCCGCCCGTCGAGCCCCGCGCCGCCCTCCTTGAGCGTCTCGCCCAGATTCACGCGCGACCCGCGCAGCGCCGGCGCGAGCCCGAACAGCACGCCCGTCAGCATCGTCACGGCCGAGGTGAAGAGGAGCACGCGCCCGTCGAGCGCGACGTTTTGCAGGCGCGGGATGTTGGCGGGCGCGAGGCTGCGCAGCGCGTCGAGGCCCCAGAAGGCGACGAGCAGACCGAGCGCGCCGCCGACGAAAGAGAGCGCGACGCTCTCCGTCAGGAGTTGCCGCACGATGCGCCAGCGCCCCGCGCCGATGGCGGTGCGCACGGCCATCTCCTTCTCGCGCACGGCGGCGCGCGCGAGCAGGAGGTTCGCGACGTTGGCGCACGCGATGAGCAGCACGAAGCCGACCGCGCCGAGCAGGACGAGCAGCGCCGGGCGCACGTCGCCGACCACCTGTTCGAGCAGCGGGCGGACGCTGAAGGCGGAAGGCGCGGCTCGGCGGGTAGTAGTCCGGGAACTGCTGACCCAAGCGGCGCGGGACTAGTCAAGTTCGGCCTGCGCCTGCTCCGACGGTCGCGCCCGGGCTTGAGGCGCGCGAGGATGTTGTAGTTCTCGTCGCCCTGACTCTCCATCCGCTCGGCGTGAGCGCGAGCGGCAGCAGCACGTCCGGCTGCTGCACGGCGCCGACGGTCGGCATCACCTCGTAGCCGAGCGAGAAGTCGGCCGGCATGACGCCGACGACCGTGTAGCTCTGCCCGTTGAGGGTGAGCGCGCGCCCCGCCACGTTCGGGTCGGAGCCGAAGCGCCGCTGCCAGAGGCCGTGACTCAAGACGACGGTCGGCGGGCGGCCCGGCGCGTCCTCCTCCGGCAGGAAGACGCGGCCGAGCGCGGGGCGCGCGCCGAGCAGCGAGAACATGTTCGACGTGGTCCGCACGACGCCGATGCGCTCGGCCCCGCCGTCAACCGAGAGGTTGGAGCTTGAGCCGTTCGCGAGCGCGAGCGTCTTCAAAGGCGCTCGTCTGCGCTTTGACGGCGGCGAACTGTCCCGGCGAGGGCCAGTCCTGCGCGACGTTCGCGCCCGGCGAGTGCGTCCAGATGATCGCCAGCCGCTCAGACTCCGCGTAGGGCAGCGGCCGGAGCAGCAGCCCGTTGACGAGCGAGAAGATGGCCGCTGTTCGCGCCGATGCCCAGCGCCAGCGTCAAGACCGCCACCAGCGTGAACCCCGGACTCTTCAGCAGCGTCCGCACCCCGAAGCGTAAGTCCTGCAGGAACGTCATCATTCGCTCACTCCGTTCGCGGGTGGTGAGTGATGCGTGACGGGTGGTAAGAAAGAAGCAGGGCTCCGTCTTTTCTCATCACCCGTCACTCATCACCCGTCACTCGTATCTCAAAGCCATCATCGGATCGACCTTCGTCGCGCGCCGCGCCGGGACGAGGCAGGCGAGCGAGCGCCACGCCGAGCAGCACCAGCGCGACGCAGGCGAAGGTCAGCGGGTCGGTCGCCGAGACGCCGTAGAGCAGGCTCGACAGGACGCGCGTAGCAGGAACGCGAGCAGGCGCGCGAGGCCGAGCCCGAGGCCGACGCCCGCCAGCGTGAGCCCGAGCCCCTGCCCGACGACGAGCTTGAGGATGTCGGCGGCGCGCGCGCCCAGCGCCATCCGCACGCCTATCTCGTGGCGGCGCTGCGCGACCGAGTAGGAGATGACGCCGTAGATGCCGACGGCCGCGAGCAGAAGCCCCACGCCCGCGAACGCCGCGATGAGCACCATCTGGAAGCGCCGGCGCGAGATGGAGTCGGACATCACCTGCTCCATCGTGCGGACGTTGTAGAGCGGCAGGTCGCTGTCGAGCGCCGCCAGCTCGCGCCGCAGCGCCGGGACGAGGGCCGCGGGGTCGCCCGACGTGCGCGCGACGAACGACATCCCGCGCTGCGGGAACTGCGCGGCGGGGCCGTACATCTGCGGGTACGGCGCCGACTCAAGCCCGCACGTTGCGCGTGTCCCTGACGATGCCGATGACCGTCATCCAGGGCGTCTTCGCGGGGTCGCCGAGGTTGAGGCGCTTGCCGACGGGGTCTTCGTCCGGCCAGAAGCGGCGCGCCATCGCCTCGTTGATGACGACCACGTGCGGACGTCCGCCTCGACGTGCCGCTCCGTCAGCCGCTCGCCGCGGACGTGGCCGATGCCCATCACGTCGAAGTAGTCCGGCGTGACGATGAAGAACTCCGCGTCCTGCACCTTCTCGGGCGGCAGCGGGGGCCGACCTTCGATGACGAACGGCCAGCACGTCGGCGCCGCCGGTCAGCGGGAGCGCGTCCGCGAGCGCCACGCGCTCGACGCCGGGCATGCGCCGCGGCGCGCGCCGTGAGCTGCTCGAAGAAGTCTGCACGTCTGCGGCTCCTCCTTGTACTTCGTCATCGGGCAGCGCGAAGTCGAAGGTCAGGATGCGCTCGGGGCGGAAGCCCGGGATCGACGGACTGTATCGCGCATGAAGCTGCGCACCATCAGGCCCGCGCCCGCGAGCAGCACGACCGTGATGGCGATCTCGGCGACGACGAGCGTCGTGCGCAGGCGACGCGCGCCCGCGCCCGCGGTCGGGCCGCGCGGCCGCCCTCCTTGAGCGACATCGGCGACGTCCGTCTTCGACGCGCTCAGGGCCGGGAGCAGCCCGAAGACGATGCCGGTCAGCGCCGACACGCCGAAGGTGAAGGCGAGCACGCGCGCGTCGAGCCCCACCTCTTCGAGGCGCGGGATGTTGCCGGGGCTCAGGGCCACGAGCAGCTCGACGCCCCACGCGGCGAGCACGAGCCCGAGCCCGCCGCCGGCGAGCCCGAGCAGCAGACTCTCGGTCAGGAACTGCCGGACGAGGCGGCCGCGCCGTGCGCCGAGCGCCGTGCGCACCGCGATCTCCTGCCGCCGCGCCGTCGCGCGCGCCAGCAGGAGGTTGGCGACGTTCGCGCACGAGATGAGGAGCAGGAACCCGACCACTCCCATCAAGACCCACAGAGCCTGCCGGACGTTGCCGACGACGCGCTCATGCAAAGGCTCGACCTTCACGACCCAGCCCGCGTTCGTCGAAGGGTATTCCTCTGCGAGCCGCGCGGCGAGACCTTCAGCTCGGCGCTGCGCCTGCTCGACCGTCGCGCCCGTCGCTTGAGGCGGCCGACGACGTTGAGGAAGTCGCTGCGGCGCCGCGAGTTGTCGAAGTTGAAGGCGATGGGGAACCAGAGGTCGGGCGGCTTCGGGCCGGCGCACGGGCGTCTTGAAGCTCGGCGGGCGCGACGCCGACGATGGTGTGCGGGTTGCCGCTGATGGTGAGCGTCTGACCGAGCACGTCGGGGCTCGCGCCGAAGCGGCGCTGCCAGAGGCCGTGGCTGATGACGACGACGCGGTTCTTCCCCGTCGCCTCCTCTTCGGGCAGGAAGCCGCGACCCATGGCGGGCGCGACGCCGACGACCTGAAAGAAGTTGGCCGAGGTGGAGATGGCCGGGACGCGCTCGGGCTCGCGGTCGCCGTCCGTGATCGTCCCGCCCGCGTATCGCGAAGGCGGCGAGCCCTCGAAGCTGCGCCCCTGCGTGCGCCAGTCGTTGTAGTTGGGCGCCGAGGCGGGCTCGTCCAAGATGTCCGAGCCCGGGTTGATCTCGCGCACCCAGACGAGCCGCTCCGGCTCGGGGTAAGGCAGAGGACTTAAGAGCACCGCCTTGACGACCGAGAAGATGGCCGTGTTCGCGCCGATGCCGAGCGCCAGCGCCACGACGGCGACCAGCGTGAAGCCCGGGCTCTTCGACAGAGTCCGCACCGCGTACCGCACGTCCTGAAGCAGAGTCCTCATCGCTCACTCCGTTCGCGAGTGAACCGTGATGAGCGACGCGGTGACGAGAACCAACGGGGGTTGCCCTTTCCTCTCGCACCGCTACCGCGTCACTCATCACGTCTTACTCGTATCGAGAGCCACCATCGGATCGACCTTCGTCGCGCGGCGCGCGGGGATGTAGGAGGCGACGAGCGCGACCGCCGCGAGCAGCAGCGCGATGCCCGCGTAGGTCAGCGGGTCTGCGGCCGAGACGCCGTAGAGCAGGCTCGACATCAGGCGCGTGAGCAGGAACGCCCCGACGAGCCCGAGCCCGAGCCCGACGGCGACGAGCCCCATCCCCTGCCCCACGACCATCCGCAGCACGTCGCGCCCCTGCGCGCCCAGCGCCATCCGCAGGCCGATCTCGTGCGTCCGCTGCGCCACGGCGTAGCTCATCACGCCGTAGAGCCCGACGACGGCCAGCGCCAGCGCCAGCGCCGCGAAGATGCCGAAGAGGAACATCGAGAAGCGCCGCTGCGCGAGCGAGTCGGCGACGAGCTTCTCCATCGTCGTCACGCGGAAGACGGGCAGGTCTTGGTCTACGCGCCGCGATGCGCGCCGCGCACCGCGGGGCCAGCGCCGCCGGGTCGCCGTCCGCGCTCACCGCCGACGAACAGGTTCGCGCTGTTGAGGCGTTCCCCGCGCCGTAGGGGACGTAGTACTGCGCGCGCGACTCGCCTTCGAGCCCCTCGTTGCGGACGTGGCCGACGATGCCGACCACCTCGCGCCAGATGGGCGCGGGTGCTGCGGGTCGCGCGGTCGGGTTGCTCTCGAACGAGATGCGCTTGCCGACGGGGTCTTCGTCCGGCCAGTACTTGCGCGCCAGCGCCTCGTCGATGATGGCGACGCGGCCGCCCGCCGCCGTGTCGCGCGCGTCGAAGTAGCGGCCTCGCACGAGCGGGATGCGCATCGTCTGGAAGTAGTCTTCGGAGGCCAGCCAGCGGCTGCCGTGCGGCGCGGCTCTCGCCCTGCGCGCGTCTGCCGCCCCTCGATGCTGGAAGCTGCCGCTGGATTCTAGCCGCTCATCGGCAGCGTCGTGATCGTCGCCGGCGCTCTTCACGCCCGGGATGCCGCGCACGCTCTCCGAGCATCTGCCGGTGGAAGGCCGCGCGCTGCGGCGCCTCTGCGTACTTGTTCGGCGGCAGCGAGACCTGCATCGCCAGCACGCCGCGCGGCTCGAAGCCGGGGTTGACCTGCTGCAGCTCGATGAAGCTGCGGATGAGGAGCCCCGCGCCCACGAGCAGGATGACGGCAAAGGCCATCTCGACGATGACCAGCGCGTTGCGCACGCCGCGTGCGGACGCCCAGCTTGCCGCTGCGGCCGCCCTCCTTGAGCGTGTCGTGCAGGTTGACGCCGGAGGTCTGGAAGGCCGGCGCGAGCCCGAAGACGATGCCCGTCAAGACCGAGACGCCGAGCGTGAAGAGCATCACGCGCGAGTCGAGGCCGACCTCGGCCGACGCGCGGGATGCTGTTCTCGTTGAGCTTGAGCAGGAGGTCAACGCCCCACATCGCCAGCAGCAGGCCGACGGCCCCGCCGCCGACCAGCGAGAGCAGCACGCTCTCCGTCAGAAGCT
The DNA here is from genome assembly GCA_963726735.1 of uncultured Acidobacteriota bacterium. Taxonomy (GTDB): domain Bacteria; phylum Acidobacteriota; class Blastocatellia; order Pyrinomonadales; family Pyrinomonadaceae; genus QHXN01. The sequence continues at coordinate 911,885 of CAVSDM010000007.1, read as the reverse complement.
GACGCACCACGCGCCAGCGCGACGCGCCGAGCGCGGTGCGCACCGCGATCTCCTTCTGGCGGACGGCCGCGCGCGCCAGCATCAGGTTGGCGACGTTGGCGCACGCGATGAGCAGCACGAAGGCGACCGCGCCGAGCAGCATCAAGAGCGCCGTCCGAATCTTGCCGACGACGAACTCGTCGAGCGGCGTGAGCAGCAGCGTCCCAGTTGGTCGCGTCGGCGTCGGGCATGTACTGGCGGCGCAGTTCCGCGGCGATCGCGTCCATCTCGGCCTGCGCCTGCTCGACGGTGACGCCGGGCCGCATGCGCGCGTAGCACGCCGAGGTACTCGTTCGTCAGACCCGGTTCGGGTCGAGCTGCTGCGGCGTGAAGGTGATGGGCGACCAGAGGTCTGGCGCCTGCCCGCCCAACTCGCGCCCGAACTCGAAGGACGGCCGGCATCACGCCGACGACCGTGTAGGGCTCGCCGTTGAGCATGATGGTTCTTGCCGACGACGGGCATGCCGCCGAAGCGGCGCCGCCAGAAGCCGTCGCTCAGGACGACGACCTTGTTGTTGCCCGTCCTGCTTCTCCTCGGCGGTGAAGGTGCGCCCCTCGGCGGCCTGCGCGCCGAGCGCCGGGAAGAGGTTCGGCGTCGACCGCCATCCCCGCGAGGCGCTCGGGCTCGCCCTCGCCCGTGAGGTTGACGGACCAGCCCGTGATGGCCGCCACGTCGGAGAAGGACTTCGCGTTGTCGCGGTAGTAGGCGTAGCCGGCGGCCGAGACCGACGCCTTGAGGTCGAGCTTCGGGTAGTTGTGATTGAATGAGGACGAGCTGCGACGGGTCTTTGTAGCTGAGCGGCCTGAGGAGCACCGCGTTGACGACGGAGAAGATGGCCGTGTTGGCGCCCACGCCCAGGGCGACGGCGATGACCGCGACGGCCGTGAACCCCGGGCTCTTCAACAGCACGCGCGCCGCGTACTGCACGTCCTTCCAAAGCGTGCCCATGCGTATACCCTCTCTCTCCGGGAATCTTCCGGGCCGCGCGCCGCAGCCGCGGCTCACTCGCCGTTCTGCGTGAAGATGAACTCGTAGCGGCCCACGGCCTCCTTCGCCTCGACCTCGACCGTCCAGACGCCGGCCGGCGACTCCACCACGCCGCTGTCCACGTCGTAGTTCGTGGGCTTCGACTTCGGCCCGCCGAGGCGCGCGTCCTGCCGCACGGCGCCGGCCGCGTCGCGGACGACGATGCGAATCTCGCCCTCGCGCACCGTGGCCCTCACGCGCAGACGCACGCGCGCGCCGGCCTCGGGGACGGGCAGCTCGTACGTCTTCTTCGCCGTGGTCTTGTGGTCGAAGGTGATGGACTGGTTCGTCCGGCTGACCCGCTCGTCGGCGGCGACGGCCGCGGCGGCGAGCAGCGCGACGAACGCCGCGGCCTTGAGTGCTTTTCTCATTGCTGTAGCCTCCTCGGGTTAAGAGCGCCGGGCGGAGATCGAGTGCGCCGCGGCGGACGCGCCGCGGCCACACGCGAGGGAGCTTGAGGTGTGTAGACGAACCGCCGACGGACGTTAGAGCTTGAAGCCGCTCTCTTCCAGCTCCTCTTCGGCCTTCGCCTCGTGGGTCTCCTCGACGACCTGGCCGTCGAAGAGGTGGAAGGTGCGGTCGGCGTACTTGGCGTAGCGCGGGTCGTGCGTGACCATGCAGATGGTCGCGCCGCCCGCGTGCAGCTCGCGCAGGAGGTTCATCACGGCCTCGCCGTTGGTCGAGTCGAGGTTACCCGTGGGCTCGTCGGCGAGCAGGATGGAGGGGTTGCCGGCGACGGCGCGCGCGACGGCGACGCGCTGCTGCTGACCGCCCGAGAGCTGCGAGGGGTAGTGCTTCATGCGGTGCGACATGCCGACCTTCAAGAGCGCCTCTTCGACGCGCTCGCGCCGCTCCTTCGGCGCCCATGTCGCGGTAGGTCAGCGGCAGCTCGACGTTCTCGTAGACGTTGAGGTCGCCGATGAGGTTGAACGCCTGGAAGATGAAGCCGATCTCGCGGTTGCGGATGCGCGCGCGCTCCGAGAGCGAGAGGTTCGCGACCGGCGTCCCGTTCAGGATGTACTCGCCGTCGGTCGGCGAATCGAGCAGGCCGAGGATGGAGAGCAGCGTTGACTTGCCGCAGCCCGACGGCCCCGCCATCGAGATGTACTCGCCCTTCTTGATGTCGAGGTGGATGCCGGAGAGCGCGTGCGTCTCGACCTCGTCCGTGTAGAAAACCTTGCGCACGCCGTCCAGCTTCACCAGCGGTTCGCTTGTAGCGCTCATCTCTTTTCCTTTCGGGGGTAGTCTGAAGTATCAATCGAGTCGGAGCCGGTCCACACCGTCCCACTGCGAGGTGTCGGAGAGGATGACGGTGTCGCCCACGTTCAGGCCCTCGACGACCTCGACGTTGTTGACCGAGGTGCGGCCGAGCTTGACCTGCACGCGCGTCGCCTCGCGCCCGTCGGGGCCGACCCTGAAGAGCGAGACGGTCGCCTGCCCGCCGCCGCCCGTCGCCGGGCGTCCGACGTAGAGTACGTCTTCGAGGCGCTCAAGTTCGATGGTTCCGTCCACGCTCAAGTCGACGCGCGCGCCCTGCGGCATCGGGCCTTCGAGCCGCACGTCCACGGTGAAGGTGCCGTTGCGCGCGGCCGGGTCGATGCGCTGGACGCGCCCCGCGACCGTGCCGCCGCCGCGCGTGTCGATGGTGGCGGGCTGGCCGAGCGTGATGTCCTTGATCTGCGTCTCGGGAATCTGGAGCGCGGCCTTGAGGCTGGTCGGGTCGGCGACGCGCGCGATGTTGGTGCCGGGCGTGATCTGCTGGCCGACCTCGACCGTCACCTCCTGCAAGCACGCCCGCGGTGCCCGGCGCGCACCTGAAGCGAGGCGACCTGCTCTTCGTTCAGGCGGAGCTGCGCGCGCAACTGCTCGATGCGCGCCTGCTGCGCGGCGATCTGCGCGGCCACCTGCGACTTGTTCTGCTCGATGCGCTTCTTCTCGACCTCGACGCGGTTCGCCAACTGCTCGACGCGGACGCGCGAGACGCGCAGGGTGAGCGCGGCGACGAGCCCTTCCTTGGCCAACTCCTCGTCGGCGTCGAGCTGAATCTTGGCCTGCTGGTACTCGGACTGAATCTGCGCGATGTTCGACTGCTGCGTCATGCGGTCGCTCTCCAGCCGCGACTTGAGGTTGTTCATGTCGGCCTCGGCCGACTTGATCTGGTAGGCGACATCGACGGAGGCCTGCTGGAGCGTGGGGTTCGAGAGCGTGACGAGGACGGTGCCGGGGCCGACCGTCTCGCCGGGCTTGACGAACTTCTGCTCGACGCGCCCCTCGACGGGGGCGGCGATCTGCCGAATCTCCTCGGGGATGAGCGTGCCGAGGCCCCGCACGTTGCGGAGCATCTGCCCGCGCTTGACGGTGTCGGTGAGCACGGTCGAGCGCGACACGCTCGGGGCCGCGCGCGGCAGGCGCGAGAGCCCGTAGGTGATGAGCGCGATGGCGAGCACGCCCAGCGTCGCGTACACGGCCAGCTTCACGCGGCGCCGGTTCTTCCTCTGGGGCCGCTTCACGTCCATGGTGCCGCTCGGCGTGTCGAAAGCAGCGGGGCGCTTCACGTCCCGCGGCGGGGCGCGGAACGTCCGTGCCGCACGGTCGGGGCGCGGCGCGTCCGTTGAGGTGCGTTTTACATCCATAGCGAGTTGCTTTACATCGATCATAGAGGGTTGCTTTACGTCCACAGAAACACTTCCACTCGCGAAGCCCCTCAACAACCCTCGTACCACTGCCGCACACCGCCGCGTTCGCCCGTTTTTCAGGGCTTTTCGCCCGGAACGCACGGCACCCGCCCGCCCGGTGTCCGTTTCCGCAAACCAAAATCCCAAAATCGAAAAACGCGCGGGGTCGTCTGGCAGGAGGTCAGAGGCGTGAGCCGCCAGAAAATCTTCGCCCGAAATCCAAATCCGCGTATCATGCGGAAAGACTTTCCATCTATCAAGGCATTTCGCGGTCGCTCCTGACCGGGAAACGACTATGGGTCATCTGAAATCTCGTCTGCTGGCGCTGGCGATCATCGCGGTCTCCGCGGGGTTGATCTATTTCAACTGGCACCAATTGAACACGGAGGGGACTTATTCGATGAAGCTGGCCGCGTTCGGGCCGGTCGGGGTCGTGGGCGGCCTCTTCCTGCTGCTCTTCCCCGGCAAGGGCGGGAAGCCGGAGACGACGCGGGACAAGGTCCTGGCGCTGCTCGTCTTCGGCGCGGGGCTGGCGGCCGGTTTGTACAACTGGTACCTGATGGACCCGGGCTTCTTCGGGGGGTGAGCAGGGGGTTTGGGCTTATGGGCAGAAGGGGCGAAGCGTCGGCCTCGGGCGCGGAGGCGTGCCGGCGAAAGTTTTTGCGTTACTTCCCGGGCGGGTTCCGGGACGAGACCTACCTCGACTGGGAGCGCGACTATAAGTGGGAGGCGCACGAGCGCTGGGAGGAGGCGCTGGGGCGCGCGGAGTTCCGGCGGCTGCTGCGCGCGGGCGAGTTCGCCGAGGCGGCGGCGCGCGCCGTGCGCGTCGAGCAGCGCACGCGCCACAGCATGATCTTCTCGTTCGAGAAGATGGCGCTGCGCGACGCCGTCAAGTCCGAGTCGGGCGCGCGCGCCTTCGCCGAAGGGCTCTACGAACTGCTGCACGGCTCGGGGGGCGTCGAGCGTCGCTTCAACAGATGGATAGAGACGGTCGCCGCGCTCCCGCGCAGGCAGACGCGCGTGCTGACGTGGCCGATGGTGACGGTCTGGGGCTTCCTCGCCCAGCCCGACACTCACATCTTCCTCAAGCCGACGGTGACGCGCGCCGCGGCGGCGAAGTACGGCTTCGACTTACAAGTACAGTTCGCGCCCGAACTGGGAGACCTACGCGAGCCTTCTGGCATGTTGGCCGGGCTGGTGCGGCGCGACCAGCGCTTCCGGCCCGCGCGACCTGATCGACGTGCAGTCTTCCTCTGGGTACAGGGCTCGGACGAGTACCCCGACTGACGGCGGCTCGTGAAAAGGCTTGCTGCGGCGGGGCGGAAAGTGATTCCTCGGCGGACTACCCGGCCGACATGTTCGCCGCCGCATCTGGTTCGCGCTCGAAGAGACGGTCGTCCCGCCGAGCTACGTCTACATCGAACTGAACGACCGCGCCACCAACACCAAGTACAAGTCGAACCTCGCCGAGACGACGCCGTGATGGGAGTAGTCAGTAGACAGTAGTCAGTAGAGATATGAAGCGGCGCGCCCGGCCCGAAGGCTGAAGCGCGCCGCCTCTCTTTATCTACTGACTACTGTCTACTGACTACTTCCCTGATAACCGCCGCCAGCTCCGACACGTCCTCGGCGGTCGTGTCGAAGGAGCACATGAGGCGCACCTCGGAGGTCTGCTCGTTCCAGACGTAGAAGAAGAAGCGCTCCTGCACGCGCGGGATGCTCTCGCGCGGGAGGAGGGCGAAGACCGCGTTCGACTCGACGGGCTGCGTGATGCGCACCTGCGGGATCGTGCGCAGCTCCGCGGCGAGCGTCTGCGCCATCCGGTTCGCGTGCGCGGCCGTCTCGCGCCAGAGGTCTTCGCCCAGCAGCGCCGTGAACTGCGCCGCGACGAAGCGCATCTTCGACGGGAGCTGCGCGCACTGCTTGCGCACGAAGCGGAACTCCGCGGCCCGCGCCGGGTCGAAGAAGACGACGGCCTCGCCGTACATCATCCCGTTCTTCGTCCCGCCGAAGCTCAAAACGTCCACGCCCGCCCCGGCCGTCAACTCGCTCAAAGAGACGTTCAGGTGCGCCGCCGCGTTCGCCAGCCGCGCGCCGTCCACGTGGAGCAGCATCCCGCGCTCGTGCGCGAACGCGGCGAGCGCGCGTCAGCTCCTCGACCGTGTAGACGGTCCCCAGCTCGGTCGGCTGCGAGACGGAGATGACGCGCGGCTGTACGTGATGCTGGTCGCCGAGTCGCGCGAGCAGCGGCTCGATCTGCTCGACTCTCAGCTTCCCGTCGGGCGTCGGGAGGTCTACGAGCTTGCAGCCCGTGAAGCGCTCCGGCGCGCCGCACTCGTCCACGTTGATGTGCGCCGTCTCGGCGCAGACGACCGCCTGGAAGGGGCGCGTGACGGCGGCGAGCGCCGAGACGTTCGCGCCCGTGCCGCCGAAGACGAAGAAGACCTCGGCCCTCTCGCCGAAGCGCTCGCGGAAGAGCCGGACGGCCGTCTCCGTGTACACGTCGTCGCCGTAGGCCACCGCGTGCCCTCGGTCGGCCGAGCGCAGCGCGTCCCACACGCGCGGGTGTACGCCCGCGTTGTTGTCGCTCGCGAATCCTCGTCTGGGTCTGTCCATGCGCGCCGAGTATAGCGCGCTAGGCCCGCCGGACGAACTCGCGCTTGAAAGTGCGCGTCTCGCCCCCGGGGAATTCGACCGAGACCCTGTCGCCGTCGAGCGAGACGACGCGGCCGCGGCCGTACTTCGGCAGGCGCACGGCGTCGCCCTCGTTCAGCTCGACGGCCTTCTTCTTCACTGACTGCACATCACTGACCGGCGCGTCCGCGTCTTTCCGTGTCAGGCCGAGCCGCTCTTCGAGCGGGTGCAGGCAGTTGTCGCAGTGGCCGCACGATGCCTGCTCGAAGGACTCGCCGAAGTATTCGTGGAGGAGCTTCCAGCGGCACTCGGCGCTCTGGCCGTAGAGCATCAGGCGTTCGAGCTTCTCGCGGTCGCCCTCGCCGCGGGAGGCCGCGGCCGCCGACGCGCTCTCGACCTCCTCGCGCGTCACGTCGGGGCGGACGAGCCTGAAGCGCACGCCGCGCGTCTCGCGCACGACGCCCGCCTCCTTCAGGAGCGAGAGCGCGACACGCACCTTCGTCTTCGCGACGTTGGGCGCCGCCTCCTGCACAGGCGGGAGCGGGACGGGCGCACGGTCGGCGCCGGCGGCGCGCAGTGCGTCGCAGACGGCCCAGAGGTCTTCCGCCTTCGGGTGGCGCCCGCCGAGGAAGAAGAGCTGCGTGCGCCGGTCGTCCAACTGATAGAGCAGCGCGCAGCGCGCCTCCGCCCCGTCTCGGCCCGCGCGCCCCGACTCTTGATAGTAGGATTCGAGCGAGCCGGGCATCTGGTAGTGGACGACGAAGCGTATGTCCGGCTTGTCGATGCCCATGCCGAAGGCGTTCGTGGCGAACATCGCCTTGAGCCCGCCGGCCATGAAGAGGTCCTGGTGCGCGCGCCGCTCCGCGGGCGGGAGCTTGCCGTGGTACGCGCGCGTCTCGAACTCCGAGCCGCGGAAGAGTTCGGCCAGCGCCTCGACCGCCTTGACGGTCGCGCAGTAGACGATGCCCGTCCCCTCGGTCTCGCGCATCAGGCGCGCGAGCTGTTCGCGCTTCTCCCGCTCGTTCGTCACGCGCAGGACTTCGTAGTAGAGATTCTCGCGGTAGATGCCCGTGTTGAAGACGCGCATCCGCCGGAGGCCGAGCTGCTTGCGGATGTCTTCGGCGACCGCGGGCGTGGCCGTGGCGGTGAGCGCGAGCACGGGCGGCGAGCCCAGCGTCCGGACGGCCGCGCCGAGCGCGAGGTAGCTGGGGCGGAAGTCGTGCCCCCACTCGGAGATGCAGTGCGCCTCGTCGATGACGACGAAGTCGAGTTCCTTCGCGCGGAGCGTTTCGAGGAAGGCCGGGTCGGTGAAGCGCTCGGGCGTGGTGAAGACGAGGTCGCTCGCGCCCTGTTCGATGCGTTCGAGACTCTCGCGCCGCTCGGCGCCGGTGAGCGCGCTGTTGACCTGCGCGGCCTCGACGCCGGCCTCCGCGAGCTTGTCCACCTGATCCTTCATCAGCGAGATGAGCGGCGAGACGATGACGGTCGTGCCCGGCAGGTGGAGCGCCGGCAGTTGGTAGCAGAGCGACTTGCCCGCGCCGGTCGGCATCAACGCCAGCGTGTCGTGCCCCGAGATGACCGAGCGTATGACCTCGGCCTGACCGGGTCGCATCCGTTCGAGCCCGAAGACTTCGCGCATCGTGCGCCGCATCTTCTTCAACTCGCCGGTCGCGCCGCCGAGAATCTTCGCCCTCGCATCCAGTGTTCGTGTCACGCGACGGAAACTACACGGCCGCGTCACGGTTTGTGTTCGCCCGAGGTTGAGAAACTGTGACGTTCGGACGCCCGCGGTCAATTAATCCGACGACAGTGCGGCCGCGTCTTCCGGGTCGTGTTCGGAGACGAGGTCGATGCCGTTGTGTGCGAAGCGGCGCGCGGCGGCGGCGGCGCGCGCGTCCTGTTCCGCGTCGAGCGACCACTGCGCGTGGCGCGTGAGCAGCGCGAGGGCGAGCGCGCGGCCCAGCGTCATTGACGAAGCGGCGCGCCCCGGCTTCGAGCGCCGTCTGCCCTTCCCCCGCGGCCGCGGCGAGCCACGCCCCGGCGTGTGACGCGGCCTCGCGCGCGGTGCGTGCGGCGCGCGCGAGGCCCTCGTCGTGTGCGGCGGCGGCGCAGCTTTCGATCTCCGCCCGAAGAGCGGAGAGCGCGGCCTCGTCCTTCGAGGCCGTGCGCAGCGCGTCGAGCGAGAGGACGTTGGTCGTGCCCTCCCAGATGGGGAGCACCTGCGCGTCGCGCAGAAGCACGGGCAGCCCCGTGTCCTCGACGTAGCCCGCGCCGCCGAACGCCTCGACCGCCTCGCTCGCGACGTGGACGGCCGCGCGCCCCGTGGTCAGCTTCACGAGCGGCGTCAGGAGCCGGAGCAGGCGCGCGCCCCGCTCGTCCAGCTCGCGCGCCTCCTCGCGCCCCGTCAGCTCCGCGACGTAGAAGGCGAGGTGAAGCGCCGCCTCGGCCTCCGCCTGCAAACCCGCCAGCGTGTCCGCGTGCAGAGGCTTCTCCGCGAGCGCGGAGCCGAAGGCCGACGCGCCGCCGCGCGTAGTCGCGCGCGAGCGCCACGCCGCGCCGCATCAGCGCCGCCGCGCTCACGGCGTTCCAGAGCCGCGTCACGTTGAGCATCGGCGCGATGTCGCGCACGCCGTCGGTCGTGCCCTTCACGAGCACGGCCGGCGTGCCTTCGAGCGTCAGCTCCGCGGTCGGCACCTTGCGCGTGCCGAGCTTGTCCTTCAGACGGTCGATGCGGATGTTGCGCAGGCGACCTTCGGCGTCGCGCGTCTCGACGAAGAAGAGCGCGAGGCCGCGCCCTCCGCCCTGGTTGCCCTCGGGCCGCGCGAGCGTCAGCGCCACCTGCGAGGCCGCGGCCGACGTGAACCACTTGCGCCCGTAGAGCCGCCACACGCCTCTCTCGTCGAGCCGCGCGATTGTCTCGGACGCGCCCACGTCCGAGCCGCCCGTCAGCTCCGTCATCCACTGCCCGCTCGTCCAGAACTGCTCGGGGTCGCGCGAGGTGAAGTGCGGCAGGACGTTCCGGATGAGAGGGCCGTTGCCGGAAGTCGCGAGCACGCGCGCCGCGCCGTCGGTCATCGCGAGCGGGCAACTGTAGATGTCGGTCGAGGGCGTGAAGAGGTACGCGAGCGCGAACTGATGGACGCGCGAGTGCGCGCCGTGCCTGCGCTCGTAAGCGGATGGCGACGAGCCCGCGCTCCGCCGCCAGGCGCTCGGCCACGCGCCACAGCGGCGAGACCTCGATGCGGTCAACCCGCTCGCCCCACGCGTCCCACTGCGTCAGGCGCGGCTCGTTCAGACGGTCCGCGAGCTGCATGCGGTAGAGCTCGCCGCCCGCCGAGCTCGCCGAGTTCGAGCAGCTCGGGCTCGATCTCTTCGAGCACGTCCTGCGGGAGCGCGCGCTTGAGGTAAGAGCGCAGCGCGCGGTCCGTCTCGTACTGGTTGCCGAGCCGCGGGGGCTCCTGTCGGAAGGGCATGACGGCCTCCTTCGCCTGACTTCACTTGACCCGGGGCGGTGGAATTGTCGATGCTGGCGCCGAAGGATAATACCACCGGCGAGGTCTGGAATGACTGAGACAGCGAGGGCGGCCGAAGGCGCCGCTTTGGTTCAAGAGATACGCTCGCACTTCCCCGCGCTCGGGCGCGTGCACGAAGGTTTCCCCGTCGCATACTTCGACGGCCCCGGCGGGACGCAGGTGCCGCGCGCCGTGGTCGAGGCGATGTCGGACTACCTCTACCAACACAACGCCAACACGCACTGGGCCTACCCGACGAGCGCCGAGACGGACGCGTCGCTTGAGCGCTCGCGCGAATCGCTCGCCGACTTCCTCAACGCTTCGCCCGACGAGATCGCCTTCGGCGCGAACGCGACGACGCTGGCGTTCCACGTCTCGCGCACGCTCGGCCGCACGTTCGAGGCGGGCGACGAAGTCGTCGTCACCGAGTTAGACCATCACGCCAACGTCGCGCCGTGGCAGGCGCTCGCGCGCGAGCGCGGCGTCGTGGTGCGCGTCGTGCGAATGAAGACGGAGACGGGCGAACTGGACTGGGACGACTTCGAGTCGAAGGTGAACAGCCGCACGAAGCTCCTCGCCGTCGGCGCCGCCTCGAACGCGCTCGGCACCGTGACCGACCTCGCGCGCGCGGGCAAGCTCGCGGAGTCCGTCTGCGCCTACATGTTCGTGGACGCCGTGCACTACGCGCCGCACAGGCTCGTGGACGTGCGCGCGCTGCGCTGCGACTTCCTCGTCTGCTCGGCCTACAAGTTCTACGGCCCGCACGTCGGCGCGCTGTACTGCCGGCGCGAGCTGCTGGAGTCGCTCCCCTTCCCGAAGCTCATCCCGGCGCCCGACTACGCGCCCGAGGTCGCCGAGACCGGGACGCAGAATCACGAAGGCATCGTCGGCGCGGCGGCGGCCGTGGACTTCCTCGCCTCGCTCTCGCGCGGGAATCCGACCGCGCCGCTCCAGGGCTCCGCGCGGCGCGAGCGTCTGCGCGCGGCCTTCGAGGCGCTCCACGCGCGCGGGATGGAGTTGACGGAGCTGCTGTGGGAGGGGCTGTCAGACGTTGAAGGCGTGAAGCTCTACGGCCCGCGGCCGGAGCGACAGCGCACGCCGACCGTGGCCTTCACGGTCGAGGGCGTCACCTCGACGGAGGTGGCGCGCCGTCTCGCCGCGCGCGGCCTCTTCCTCTCGCACGGCGACTTCTACGCCGCCACCGTCATCGACCGGCTCGGCCTCCGCCCCGAAGGTCTCGTCCGCGCAGGCTGCGCCTGCTACACCTCGCGCGAAGAGGTCGAGAGGTTGATCGCGGGCGTCGGCGAGGTCGCGCGCGGAGCTTAAACGTCTCCGCGCACGGCGTTGATGAAGTCGGCGAGCAGGCCGTAGGCGGTGCTCTTCGAGCGTCGGGTCGTGCGCGACGACGGTGAGGCCGGGCAGCACGTCCAGCTCGTAGTGAATGGCGAGCGTCGTCCCCGAAACGGCGGCGAAGGGGCCGCGCGGCGCGACCTGTTCCGGCCGGACTGCGGCTTTGACGCCGCCCGCTTCGTCGCGCCGCCCGCGCGCGACGAGCCTGAACGGGCGCCCTTCGGCGTGCGCCGCGCGCACCTCCTCGTCTCGCAAACCGCGAATGCCCTCCCGGCTCACTTCTTCGAGTTTGAGTTCCGCGTCCATCAGGACGTTCGCCAGCGCGCACGCCTTGACGGCCGCGTCCCAGCCGTCAACGTCGTGCGTCGGGTCTGTCTCGGCTATCCCCATCGACTGCGCGCGGCGGACGCCCTCGTCGAACGTTCGGCCGGCGGCGATCTCGTCGAGGATGACGTTCGTCGTCGAGTTGAGCACGCCCCCGAACGAGAAGCAGGCGCGCGGCGGGAAGCGAATCGCGGAAGAGCGAGAAGACCGGGAACTCCGCGACGGTCGCCTCGTACAGAAATCGGCGGCCGCGCACGCGCGCCAGCTCCGAAGTTCGCGGTAGGCGTGGACGATGGTGCCCTTGTTGGCCGTGACGACGTGGGCGCCGTGCTCAAGCCCCGCGCGCACGTGCGAGACGGCGGGCTCGCCCGTCAAAGGTTCGAGCGAAGTCACCTCGAACATCACGTCGCAGCGCGCGGCCGCGAGCCACTCCTTCAACGTCCTTCGGCGCGGGCGAGACGCGCGACGGAGAGTTCGCCCGATAGAAGTTCTTCGACTCGTCGAAGCCTTCGGGCGCGGCCAGCCAGCCCCTGCGCCGCGTCGCGACGCCCGTCACGCGCCAGTCTATGCCGAACTCGCTCGCGCAGCTCCGCCTCCTTCTCTATGAGCAGTCGGACGAACGCCTGCCCGACGTTGCCGAAGCCGAGCAGGCAGAGGTTGAAAGTTTTCATGTTGCTTTTCCGACGGCGTTGCGCGATGCTTCGAGGGCCACATCGCTCATCGAACTTTTAACACGCGAAGAGAGGCTGGAACCAACATGGCGCGTAAGAGGTCGGCGCGGGGGCCGCCGCGTAGGACGGCGTGAATTCGTGCGCGCGGGTGTGGCCGGGGGCTTAGGCGCCGCGCTCGCGGGATTCAACCACGAAGCGGCGGCGCGCACGCTCGCGCGCCTCGCGGGCGAGCCGCAGGGCGGCGGCCGCTTCGACTGGGAGGAGCTGACCGTCCGCGACGCGCAGGCGGCGATGCAGTCGGGCCGCGTCTCGGCGCGGCGCCTGACGGAGATGTACCTCGAACGCATCGAGCGCATCGACCGGCGCGGCCCGGCGCTCAACTCCGTCATCGAGATGAACCCGGACGCGCTCAACATCGCCGACGCGCTCGACCGCGAGCGCAAGGCGGGGCGCGTGCGCGGGCCCCTGCACGGCATGCCCGTCCTCATCAAGGACAACATCGACACGGCCGACCGGATGACGACGACCGCCGGGTCGCTGGCGCTCGTCGGCGCGACGCCGCGGCGCGACGCCTTCATCGTCGAGCGGCTGCGCGCGGCCGGGCGCCGTCATCCTCGGCAAGACGAACCTGAGCGAGTGGGCCAACTTCCGCTCGACGCACTCTTCGAGCGGCTGGAGCGGGCGCGGCGGGCAGACGCGCAACCCTTACGCGCTCGACCGCAACCCCTGCGGCTCAAGCTCCGGCACGGGCGCGGCCGTCGCGGCCAACCTCGCGCTCGTCGGCGTCGGCACCGAGACGGACGGCTCGATCGTCTGCCCCGCGGGCGCGTGCGGCCTCGTCGGCATCAAGCCGACGCTCGGGCTCGTCAGCCGCTCCGGCATCATCCCCATCGCGCACAGCCAGGACACGGCCGGCCCGATGGCGCGCACCGTGGCCGACGCCGCCGCGCTGCTCCAGGCGCTCGCCGCCGAAGACCCGCGCGACCGCGTGACGGGCGACGGCACGACCGTCGACGTCTGGGCGCGGGGCGTCGCGGGCTCGCTCGACCCGGCGGCCTTGCGCGGCGCGCGCATCGGCGTCGCGCGAAAGTTCTTCGGCTTCAACGACCACGTCGATAAGTTGATGGCCGACGCCATCGACGTTGATGAAGCGCGAGGGCGCGACCGTCGTCGACCCGGCCGACCTGCCCACGCACGGCAAGTTCGACGCCGCCGAGTTCGAGGTGCTGCTCTACGAGTTCAAGGCCGACCTCAACAAGTACCTCGCGTCGCTCGCGCCCGGGCGACCACCCGCGCACGCTCAAAGAACTCATCGAGTTCAACGAGCGCAACCGCGACCGCGAGATGCCCTACTTCGGCCAGGAGCTTTTCGTCCGCGCCGAGGCCAAAGGGCCGCTGACCGACCCCGCCTACCTGAAAGCCCTGCGCACGAGCAAGTCTGCATGTCGCAGGCGCAGGGCATCGACGCGGTCATGATCAAGCACAGGCTCGACGCGCTCATCGCGCCCACGGGCGGCCCCGCGTGGACGACCGACCTCGTCAACGGCGACCACTTCACCGGCGGCAGCTCGACGCCCGCGGCCGTCGCCGGCTACCCGAACGTGCAGGTGCCGGCCGGCTACGTCTACGGCCTCCCCGTCGGCATCTCCTTCTTCGGCCGCGCCTACACCGAAGCCAAACTCATCCGCCTCGCCTACGCCTACGAACAGGCGACGCAGCCACCGCCAGGCCCCGCGCCTGCTGCCCGCGGCCGACTTGAAGGGCTGAGGGTACTTCCCACACCTTCGCATCACGCCTTAACTTCGCACCACGACTGAATCTTTTCCGACGTGAAGAGGCCGCCCGCCGCCGGGTGGCCTCTCTTTTGCACATAACGGTTGAGGGCCAGGTTTTCGGATACGAAAAGCATACTGTCCGAGGCTCGAACTCTGTGGTCGGGGCCGTGCGTTAGCGGGTCTCAAACAGGGTTTATGGCGCAGATTTCACTTAATCACCTTAAAGGGGAAAACATTCATGGCAGAAACGACAGGTTCAGCGGCAGGACGTTCGAGGATGGTTACCGGACTGTTTAGAGACAGGGAGAGCGCCGAGCGCGCCTACGGCTCGGTCACGACCCGCGGCTACAGCAATGACGATGTCAACTTTTTGATGTCGGACGAGACGCGCGACAAGCACTTCACGTCTGACGGGCAAGGAGACGGAGCTGGGCAACAAGGCGCTCGAAGGCGCGGGCACGGGCGCGGCCATCGGCGGCACCGTCGGCGCGACCCTCGCGGCCATCGCGGCCATCGGGACGACGCTGGCGCTGCCGGGCCTCGGCCTGCTCGTCGCCGGCCCGATTGCGGCGGGCCTCGCGGGCGCGGGCGCGGGCGGCGCGACGGGCGGCATCATCGGCGCGCTCATCGGCGCCGGCATCCCCGAAGAGCGCGTCAAGCACTACGAGCAGGGCTTGAAGGAGGGCGGCATCGTCATGGGCGTCACGCCCCGCTCGGACGAGGACGCGGAGTACTTCGAGACGCGAGTGGAAGAACCACCGCGGCGAAGAGGTCTACCGCTAAGCCGCGCCGTCGGACACGGCCTTAACAGTCGGGAGGATAGATGCGACGCACATTAACTTTAGTCGGCCTGCTCGCGTTCGCTGCGCTGGGCGCGGCGTGCGGCGGCGGCGACTCGAACACGTAACGCCGAACGCTAACGCCACGCGCAACGGCGTGGTGGACACGAACGCCAACGTCCCGAAGAACTTGAACGCCAACAGCGCCCCGTCCAACGTGGGCGTGGTGACGAACGACAACGGCAACAAGAACACCTCGGGCGTCAGCCCGATCAACGGGAACGGCAACGGGAACGGCAACCGCAACGCCAACCATAACGCCAACGGCAACGCGAATCGTAACGCGAACCACTAGGCGCCGGAAGGCATGCGAACGGCCTGCGAAGGGGGGCGAGACGTTGAACCCAACGTCTCGCCCCCCTTCCTTTTATTCCCGCGCCTCCGACGGCGGGCCGACCCGAAGCGGTAATTTGTTGGGGCTCCCGCCAAATGCATTCCGGCCGCCCAGCGGGTATAATTCGGGTTTCGTGCCCACGTTAAATTTATGTCTGTGGGAGTTCATTTGAGCCGCAATGATTAACTTCGAGACCTCGCCGGAGCGTTACCGGCACTGGAAGCTTGAGATCGAGGGGCCGCGTCGCCACGCTCTCGATGGACGTGCAGGAGGACGAGACGCTGGCCGAGGGCTACAAGCTCAAGCTCAACTCGTACGACCTCGGCGTGGACATCGAGCTGTCGGACGCCGTCCAGCGCCTGCGCTTCGAGCACCCGGAGGTGCGCGCCGTCGTCGTCAAGAGTTTGAAGCCCCGCATCTTCTGCGCCGGCGCGAACATCTACATGCTCGGCACCTCGGCGCACGGCTTCAAGGTCAACTTCTGCAAGTACACGAACGAGACGCGCTGCTCCATCGAGGACGCCTCGCAGCACTCGGGGCAGCGCTACGTCGCGGCCCTGAACGGCACGGCCTCGGGCGGCGGCTACGAGCTGGCGATCGCCTGCGACGAAATCTATCTGGTTGACGACGGCAACTCCGCGGTCTCGCTCCCGGAGGTGCCGCTGCTCGGCGTGCTGCCGGGCACGGGCGGACTCACGCGGCTCGTGGACAAGCGCAAGGTGCGCCGCGACCGCGCCGATGTCTTCTCGACGCTGGCCGAAGGGCTTGAAGGCGAAGCGCGCGGACGGAGTGGGGGCTCATCGACGGCCACTTCCCGACGAGCAGGTTTCAGGAGGGCGTCGAGGCGCGCGTCGCGGAGATTCTGAAGGAGGCCGAGCGGGCAGAGAGGCCGGCCCCGGCATCAAGCTGAACCCGCTCGACGTTGAGGCGAGTGAGGCGGGGCGCGAGTACAAGTACGTCTCTCTGAAGCTGAACCGCGAGGCGCGCCACGCGGAGCTGACCGTGCGCGGGCCTGAAGGAGACCAGCCGGCGACGGCGGAAGAGATTCAGAAGCTCGGCGACGCGTACTGGCCGCTGCGCGCGTACCGCGAGCTGGACGACGCGCTGCTCCATCTGCGGATGAACGAGCCTGAGGTCGGGCTCGTGCTGCTGCGCGCCGCGGGCGAGATCGACGGCGTGCTCGCGGTTGACAGGGTTCTGGTCGAGAACCGCGAGCACTGGCTCGTCCGCGAGATCATCCTGCACATGGCGCGCGTGCTGCGCCGTCTCGACCTGACGGCCAAGAGCTTCTTCGCGCTGGCCGAGCCCGGGAGCTGCTTCGCCGGCAACCTGCTCGAACTCCTGCTCGCCTCCGACCGCAGCTACATGCTCAACGACCCCGAGCAGAAGGTCGAGTTGGCGACGAGCGAGCTGAACGCGGGCGCGCTCCCGATGTCGAACGGGCTGACGCGCCTCCAGTCGCGCTTCCTCGCGGAGCCGGAGCGCGCCGCCGCCGTCCTCGCACACGGGGGCCGCTTCGACACCGAAGCGGCCGAGGAGGCGGGCCTCGTCACCTTCGCGCCCGACGACCTCGACTGGGAGGACGAAATCCGCGTCGCCGTCGAGGAACGTACCTCACTCTCCCCCGACGCGCTCACGGGGATGGAAGCGTCCCTGCGCTTCGCCGGCCCCGAGAATCTCGACACGAAGATTTTCGGCCGGCTCACGGCCTGGCAGAACTGGATTTTCCAGCGCCCCAACGCCGTCGGCCCGCAGGGCGCGCTGACGAACTACGGCAAGCCGACGCAGCCGCAGTTCGATTACAAGCGGACTTGAAGGAAGTTCGGGTGATGGCCGGTCACAGACTCGTCGTGCATCTTCTGTCAAGATCGTCGCGGGCGAAGAGCCGGCGAGCGTGCTGTACGAAGACGAGGGCGTGCTGGCCCTGATGAACATCAGGCCGATCCACGCGGGCGAGTTCATGGTCATCCCGAAGGAGCACGTCGATCACTTCTGCGACCTCCCGGACGAACTGGCGTGCCGCATCATCGTGCAGGCGCAACGGCTCTCGCGGAACATGCGCGAGCGTCTGAAGCCGCAGAGGGTCGGGCTCGTCGTCCACGGCTACGGCGTGCCGCACGCGCACCTCATCGTCGTGCCGCAGCACGGGCCGGACGACATCACGTCGGGGCGGATGGCATATTTGGAGGACGGGCAGATAAAGTTCGGCGTCGGGCATCTAAAGGAGACGACGCGCGAGGAGCTGGACCGGCTGGCGCGGCTGCTGTCCTGATAAATCAAGAGCTGGAAGAGGGCAATTCATGGAGTTACACGAGCGCATTCCTAACAACGTCAATCTGTCGGGCGACAAGCGGCTCCAGCGCGCGCTGGAGAAGTGGCTGCCGAACTACCTCGACTGGTGGCGCGAGATGGGGCCGGAGGGCTTCCAGGATAAGGACGTGTGGCTGCGCACGGCCATCTCGGTCGAGGCCGACGGCTGGGCAAACTTCGACTACGTGCGGATGCCCGACTACCGCTGGGGCATCTTCCTCAAGCCCGCCGAGCCGGACGCGCGCGTCGGCTTCGGCGACAACATGGGGCAGCCCGCCTATCAGGAAGTGCCCGGCGAGTTCCGCAACGCGCTGCGCCGCATCGTCGTCACGCAGGCCGACACGGAGCCCGCCTCGGTCGAGCAGCAGCGGCGCCTCGGCCAGACCTGCCCTTCGCTCTACGACCTGCGGAACCTGTTTCAGGTGAACGTCGAAGAGGGCCGGCACCTCTGGGCGATGGTCTACCTGCTGCACGGCTACTTCGGCCGCGACGGGCGCGACGAGGCCGACGCCCTGCTCGAACGCCGCTCGGGGAACCCCGACAAGCCGCGCATACTCGAAGCCTTCAACCAGCCGTGCGACGACTGGCTCAACTTCTTCTGCTTCACGATGTTCACCGACCGCGACGGCAAGTACCAGCTCTCGGCGCTCGCCGAGTCGGGCTTCGAGCCGCTCGCGCGCACCTGCCAGTTCATGCTGACGGAGGAGGCGCACCACCTCTTCGTCGGCGAGACCGGCGTGGGCCGCGTCGTCCGCCGCACCGCGCAGTTGATGAAGCAGAACCCGAACGAGGACGTGCGCGCGCTCGGCGGCATCCCGTTCGACATCATCCAGCGCTACATCAACTACTGGTTCTCCTACTCGCTCGACCTCTTCGGCGGCGAGATCAGCTCGAACGCGGCCGACTTCTTCGCCGCCGGTTTGAAGGGCCGCTATCAGGAGCAGAAGAAGTACGACGAGCACGTGCTGGCCGAAGGCTCGTTCACGCCTGCCCGTCGTCGAGGACGGCCGCATCGTCGAGCGCGAGGTGCCGATGCGCAACGCCTTGAACGAGGTGCTGCGCGGCGAGTACGTGCGCGACTGCGAGCGCGCGCTTGAGCGCTGGAACAAGTACATCGCCGAGGAGGGCGTGGACCACCAACTGCGCCTGCCCTCGACGCGCTTCCACCGCCACGTCGGCGAGTTCGCCGGCCACCACTTCGACCTCGACGGGAACCTGATCACGGCCGAAGAGTTCGAGGCGCGCAAGGACGAGTGGCTGCCCGACGCGCGCAGACCGCGAGTACGTCCAGAGCCTCATGCACCCCGTCACCGAGCCCGGCAAGATCGCCAACTGGATCGCCCCGCCCGCCACCGGCATCAAGGGCAAGCCGTTCGAGTTCGAGTACGTCCGGCCTCTAGAAGAGTTAACCACAGAGACAGAGAGACACGGCCCGTCGAGTTGATAACTCGACGGGCCGTGCTCTCTGTCTCTGTGGTCTACTTCTCTTGTTCGAGCTTGCGACTCCCGCGCCAGAGCAGCAGCGCGGCGAGCGCCGAGGCGAGGGGGCAGAGCAGCATGCCGTAGCGCATCATCTGCGGGTTCGTGCCCGCGCCGAGCGCGTCGTTGACGCGCCCGATGAGCGGCGCGCCGATGCCGTAGGCCGCGATGGTTGACGGCGAAGAAGTAGATGGCGACGCCGAGGCCACGCAGGTGCGGCCCGGCGATGTCGTGCACGTCGGCCGCCGCCGGCCCGAGCCACATCAGCGCCACGCCGAGCAGCACGAAGTTCGACAGCGAGCAGCAGCCGCACGTTGCCGCTCGAAGAGCAGCGCCAGCCACAGCGGCACCGAGAGCAGCGCGCACGCGGCGCTGAAGAGCATCCGCCCGCCGCGCCCGCGCCGGCGCAGACGGTCGGCGAGCACGCCGCCCAGAATCGTCCCCGGCACGCCCGCCAACACCGACAGCGCTCCCGCCCAGTTCCCTATCAGCTGCAGCGGCGAAGCCGTGGACGCGGTTGAAGAAGATCGGCCCCCAGATCGAGAGCTGGTTCGCCGCCAGCCCGAACAGCGCGTAGCCCGCGTAGTGGTAACGCAGCGGCGAAGACTTGAACAGCACCTTCCAGTCCCGCGACGTGTACGCGGGCGCGGCCGCGCCTTCGGTCTGCCCGCGCCGCGCCTCCCGCAGCGAGAGCACGAAGAGGCACATCGACGAGGCCCGGGAAAGCCGAGCAGGTAGAACGCCCAGCGCCAGCCGTACGCCGCCCCGATCTGCCCGCCGAGGAAGAAGCGCGAGCCCGCCCCCGACCGCGATGCCCGACGAGTAGATCGACTGCACGCGTCGCGCGCATCCGCGGCGGGAAGTAGTCGGAGAGCAGCGAGAGCGCCGCCGGCCCCAGCGTCGCCTCGCCGACGCCGACCATCACGCGGCAGATGAAGATCGTCCAGAAGCTGTCGGCGAACCCGGTCAGCCCCGAGAAGAGGCTCCACACGGCGAGCCCCGCGGCGATGAGCTACTTGCGCGTGCACGCGGTCGGCCAGCCGCCCGAAGGGGATGCCGAGCACCGTGTAGAAGATGGCGAACGAGGTCGCGCCGAGCAGCCCGAGTTGCAAAGTCCGAGAACTTCATCTCCGCCTTGATCGGCGTGAACATGAATGTAGATCAGCACGCGGTCGAGGAAGTTCAGCACGTA
This sequence comes from uncultured Acidobacteriota bacterium, assembly GCA_963726735.1. Lineage (GTDB taxonomy): Bacteria > Acidobacteriota > Blastocatellia > Pyrinomonadales > Pyrinomonadaceae > QHXN01. The sequence continues at coordinate 891,724 of CAVSDM010000007.1, read as the reverse complement.
GACGAGCGTCAGCACGCCCAGCGCGTACCACGAGTGCGCGGGTATCCTGCTCGACATCTCGGCCGGCTTCGACGCGTCGCTTCAGACATTCGCTTGAAGCCTCTCGGCACGAGGACGACGGCCTCGCCCTCGACGACGCGCTCGCCGCGCTGGTTGGTGCAGACCGTCTCCAGCGTGACGACGGGCTTGTCCTCGCGCACGCTGCTTGACCGTGACGCGCGCGGTGACGGTGTCGCCGAGGAAGACGGGCGCGGTGAACTTGAGCGTCTGGCTAGAGGTAGACCGTGCCGCGGCCGGGCAGCTCGTTCGCCAGCACGGCCGAGATGAGCGACGCGCCGAGCATGCCGTGCGCGATGCGGCGGCCGAAGCGCGTCGCGGCGGCGTACTCCTCGTCGAGGTGGACGGGGTTGCGGTCGCCCGTCAGCTCGGCGAAGGCGCGCACGTCCTCGTCCGCGATGGTCTTCGACATCTCCGCGGAGTCGCCGACTTGCAGATTCATCCCGTCTCTCCCCGTGCTCACTGCGAAAGGAATTTCAGCACGGCCGCGTTGAACTCCGCGGCCTTCTCGACCTGCGGGACGTGGCCGCACTGCTCGAAGACGACGAACTGCGCCGAGGGCAGCTCGCGCTTGAACTTCTCGCCCTCGCGCGCGAGCGGCGTCAGCCCGTCCTCGCGCCCCCAGACGATGAGCACCGGCTGTTTGATGGCGGAGAGCTTGCCGTCGAGCATGTCGTCGCCGCGATAGATCGACTCGACGAGGCGCTGGATGGTGTAGCCGTCGCCCGCCGAGATGCGCTGCGCCGAGCAGCACGTCCACGGCCGCGTCCGACTTGAACAGTCGGGTTGTAGAAGACGAGGTTGGCGAGCCGCTTCATCTCGTCGCGCGTCGAGGGGTTGAGGCCCGCCAGCGCGTTGAGGTCGAACTCCTTCGGCGGCGCGAACCCCGCCGGCGTCCACCAGCACGAGCCGCTCGACTTTGCGCCGGATACTTCAGCGCGTAGAGCGCGGCGACCCAACCGCCCATCGAGTTGCCGACGAGCGTCGCGCGCTCGACCTTCAGCTCCGCGAGGAACTTGTCGAGGAAGTCCACGTAGGTGCCGATGCGGTAGTTGATGAGCGGCTTGTCCGACTGGCCGAAGCCGACCTGGTCGGGCACGATGACGCGGAACTTCTGCGCGAGCGCGGGCGTGTTGAAGGCCCAGTTCGTCGAGTTCCCGCCCAGCCCGTGCAGCAGGACGACGACGGGGCCGCTGCCCGCCTCCACGTACTTGATCTTCTGCCCGAAGACGACCGCCTCCTTCTGCGGCTGCGGCGCGGGCGCCTGCGCGCGCGGCGCGTCGCCGCGAAGAGCAGGAGCGTGAGCAGGAAGTGCGAACGACGCGCTGTGCCGCGTGCGTACTTGCTTCATCATGTGTGACTCCTCGGAGTGGAACGACATCGTGTTACGCGTAGAGGCTCTGCAACGACTTCGCGTCGAAGTTGCGCGCCACCACGTCGCGCTTGAGCTTGAGCGTGGGCGTGACCTCGTCGAGGTCGGGGCGGAAGTCGCGTGCGAGTATGCGCGAAACTTCTTCACCGACTCGCTCGAAGAGACGCGGCGGTTGGCGGACTCGATGATGGCGGAGACGAGGTCGCGCATCTCCGCGGACGCGGCCAGCTCCGCGAAGCTCTCGTGAGCAATCCCGCGCGCGCGCGCGTGCTCCTCGGCCTCCGGCGGGTTGAGCGTGACGAGCGCGACGAGGTAGCTGCGGCCGTCGCCGTGGACGTAGGCGTGGCTGACGAGGTGATGCTCCTTAATCATGTTCTCGACGAGCGCGGGCGCGACGTTCTTCCCCGTCGAGAGCACGATCAGCTCCTTCTTCCGCCCCGTGATCCTGAGGAAGCCGTCGGCGTCCTGCTCGCCCATATCGCCCGTCAGGAGCCACCCGTCGCGCATCACCTCGGCCGTCTTCTCGGGCTCCCTGTAGTAGCCCGAGAACATCATCTCGCTCCGCACGAGTATTTCGCCGTCCGCCGCTATCCGCACTTCGCAGCCGGGCATCGGCGGCCCGACGGTGCCGAACTTGTATCTGTCGGGACGGTTGAAGGCGACGCAGATGTTCTCCGTCAGGCCGTAGGCTTGCAGTATCGGCAGCCCCGCGGCGGCGAAGAACTCCGCCACCTCCAGCGGCAGCGGCGCGCCGCCCGAGGTCGCGACGCCGCACGCGCCCGCCGAAGTAGTCCTTGACGCGCTGGAGGACGGGGAGCGCGTTCGACTCGTATTCGTCGAGCAGCTCGGCCGGCACCTCCTCCTTCGTCTGACGCAGGCGCACGACGCGACGGCCCGTCTCCAACGCTTCGAGGAAGCGTCGCCGCACCTCTTCCGGCTCGCGTTCGAGGTCGGCCATGACGCGCGCGTGAATCTTCTCGAAGAAGCGCGGGAGCGAGGCGAAGACCGTCGGGCGCACTTCGAGCATGTACTGCCCGAGCTTCATCAAATCGTCCACGAAGTAGGCGGGCGTGCCCGCGTAGAGCCGGTTGTAGAGCCCCGAGATGCGCTCGGCGACGTGGCAGAAGGGCAGGTAGGAGAAGGCAACGTCGGTGTCGTAGACGGGCACGACGCCGCGCAGAGACTCGACGCTGTTGATGACGTAGCGGTGGCTCAGGCACGCGCCCTTCGGCAGCCCCGTCGTCCCCGACGTGTAGACCATGACGGCCGTGTCGTCGGCGCGCGCGCCCTCCGCGCGTTCGCGCAGCTCAGCCGCCGTCTCTTCCCTTCTCTCCGCGCCGAGCCGCAGGAACTCCGCGAAGCTCACGACGCCCTCGCGCCCCCGCGCGGCCTCCGCGTCGAGCACGACGAACTGCTTGACCTTCGTCAAGCCCTCCCGCACGCTCAGAACCTTCTCAAGTTGCGCCGCCGTGTCCGCGAAGACGAACTCCGCGTCCGAGTGCTCGATGATGTAGCGGCACTGCTCGGCGCTGCTCGTCGGGTAGAGCCCGCACGACACCCCGCCCGCCGCGATGATGCCGAGGTCGCACACGGGCCACTCCGGCACGTTCCCCATCAGCACGCACACCGCCGCCCCGCGCCCCAGCCCCGACGCCAGCAGCGCCGAGGCGAACGCGTGCGCGTCCTCGCCGAACTGCTCCCACGAACTCCCGCGCCACTCCGCCTCCGCGCCGCACGTAGAACACGTCGCGCCCCGCGTACTCGCGCGACGCGCTCGCGGAAGAGTGCGTAGATGTTGGGATACTTCATAGGGAAGTAGTCAGTAGTCAGTAGTCAGTAGTCAGTAGGGAACCCATCGTTAGTCGAACCGTTGGGGCTTCAGCGTCAACGACCGCAGCGCGTGCCGCTTCATTGCAGCTTGTGCCTCCTTCATTGCAGCTTGTGCCTCCTTCATTGCAGCTTGTGCTTCCCTCATTGCAGGCCGTGTTTCCTTTGTGTAACGCGCTTCTTTATTGCAGGCCTGTCTCGTCCTGCAGGCCGCGTTCGTATTGCAGGCCGTGCTACCTTGCATGCTGTCTATTGCAGGCGCTGCAATGAACGGAGCAGGGCATGTTTCCTTTATTGCAGCGCGTGTTACGAGGGAACAGCGCGTGCCTCCCTACCAGCGGAACGCGGCGCAGGCCATGTTGAGGCCGCCGCCGGAGGCGCACATGACGAAGAGTCGCCGTCCCTCAACTTCCCTTCCCGCACGGCGTCGTCCAAGACCATCGGGATGCAGGCCGAGCCCGTGTAGCCCCACTTGCCCATAACCGTGTGCGTGCGCTCCCAGGGGAGATTCATCTTCTCCATCACGAACTTGATGGTGCTCAGGTTGACCTGCGTGAAGAGGAAGAGCGCGACATCGTCCTGCGTCAGTCCGGCCTTCGCCAGCACGTCGCCGACGATGGCGGGCCAGCCCTTCGGTGTTGACCTCGGCCGGATACTTCTTTGCGAAGCGCAGCTTCTGCCAGACGCCCTCGCGCAGCACCTCCTCGGTGATGGGCATACGCGTGCCGCCCGCGTAGATGCCCATGTGGTCGTGGTAGCTCCCCTCCGCGACGAGTTTCGAGGCGAGGAAGCCGGGCCGCTCTTCGTCCGCGCGCAGGACGACCGCGCCCGCGCCGTCGGCGAAGATGGTCGCCGTCTTCTTGTCCGACCAGTCGAGGTACTTCGACATGGCGTAGGCGCCGACGACGAGGACGTGCCTGTACGACGAGTCGGCGATGACGTACTTCGACGCCGTGTCGAGCGCGGTGACGAAGCCCGCGCAGGCGCAGTTGAGATCGAACGTGCCGGCCCGCTTCGCACCCAGACGGTGCTGCACGACGACCGACGTGGCGGGCGAGATGTACTCGGGCGTGTCGGTGGCGAGAACGACGAGGTCTAACTCTTCCGCGCGGACGCCCGCCGCGTCGAGCGCGCGGCGCGCGGCCTCCGTGGCGAGGTCGGCCGTGCTCTCGTCTTCGGCGCAGACGTGCCGCTCGCGTATGCCGAGCACGTTCGAGACGAACTCGTCCACGTCCTCGCCGAGCATGCGGCGAGAGGTCCGCGTTGGTCAGGACTTTCTCGGGCACGTACGAGCCCGTTCCGATGATGCGTGCGTAGGTCATTTGAAGGACGTTCGGATGAAAGAAGACTATAACTGCTCGATGAATTCGACGACCGCGCGGTTGAACTCGCGCGGCCGTTCGATGAAGAAAGTGTGGCTGCCGCCCTCGACGATGCTGAGCGCGGCGCCGTGGATGGCGGCGGCGAGATTGAGAGAGTTCTCGTGCGGGACGATCACGTCCGCGTCGCCGGTGATGACGAGCGTCGGGACGCTGATCGCGCCGACGCGCGCCGCGGCGTCGAAGGCGACCGCCGCCTGTAACTGCCGGAGGTAGGCGTGCTCGGGTACTTCGTTCTCCGCGCGCAGCTTGATGACGCGCTCGACCTCCGCGGGCTCCTCCTCGACGAAACGCGGCGAGAAGGCGAGCAGCAGATTCTCCCGCACGCGCTCCTCCGTGTTGAGCCCCTTCGTCGAGGCGATGGCCGCCAGCGTCTCGGGCGCGGGCGGGACGTGCCCCGCGCCGCCGTAACTCGTGCAGCACAGGACGAGCGAGCGCGTGCTTTCGGGGTGCGCCAGCGCGAACTCCTGCGCGACGAAGCCGCCGAAGCTCGCGCCGAGCACGTGCGCGCGCTCGACCCGCAACGCCTCCAACAGCGCGGCGAGGTCGTCGGCCAAATCGCGCATCGTGAACGGCGCGTCGGGGGCCTCGGAGCGCGCCACGCCGCGCGGGTCGAAGACGATGGTGCGGAACCTCTCGGCGAACGCGGGGACTTGTCGATACCAGATCCACAACCCCGTGCCGAAGCCCGGCACGAGCACGAGCGGCTCGCCCCGCCCGTGCTCCTCGTAGTAAAGCTCCGCGCCCCTGACATTAACTTTCGGCATCTGTCCGCCTAGAAGTTTAACTTAAAGGCGAACTGGATGACGCGCGGGCCGGCGCTGGTCTGCGTGATGCGGCCGAAGGTCGCGGGCACCGAGATGTTGCTGTTCGGGTTGGCGAAGTTGGCCCAGTTGAAGAGGTTGAAGAACTCCGTGCGGAACTCGCCGCGCACAGACTCCGTGAACGGCAGATATTTGACGACGGAGAAGTCCACGTTCTTCTGCCCCGGCCCCGTCAGGATGTTGCGGCCGGTGTTGCCGAACGGCGCGCCCGGGTCGAAGAAGCCGCCCGCGAGCGCCGAAGAGACGAAGGCCGTCGTGTTGAAGTACTGCGCCAGCCTCTCCTGCGTGCGGCCCGAGCCCTCGACGCCGCCCGTGAAACCGGGCCGGAAGTTCGCGCGCTGGACGGTGTTGTTGTCCGGCACCTGTATGACCGAGAAGGGCAGGCCCGACTGCAACGTCACGATGCCGTTCACGCCCCAGTCGTTCAAGACCCAGCGCGCCGCCGAGTCGTTGCCGACGAGACCGGGCAGGTCGTAGACGAAGCTCGTCACGAAGCGGTGCCGGCGGTCGAAGTCGGAGAGGCCGCGGTTCGTCTTCCAGTTCCGCTGGTCGCCGGGCGTCGAGACCAGCTCGTTGACCGTGCCGCCCGAGTAGTAGTCAATCGACTTGCCGAAGGTGTAGGCCGAGAGGAACTGCAACCCGCGGCTGAACCGCTTCGTCACGCTCAACTGGAGCGAGTCGTAGTGCGAGTTGGACGAAGTCTGCACCTGCTGTAACCCGCCGGTCGCGTTCTTCTGCGCCGAGACGAACGGCCCGAACGGCGCGGCGAACGTGTTCGTCGCGGGGTTGTAGACGGGCTGGTTGATGGTGAGGAGTTGCAGCAGCTTCGTCCCCTTCGACCCGACGTAGCCGACTTCGAGCAGGTAGTCGCGCGCGAACTCCCACTGCACGTTCGCGTTGTACTGCTGGATGTAGGGCGTCCGCATGTTCTGGTCGGGGTAGACGCCGCTGATGAGGATGCCGAGCGGCGCGAGCGGGCTCGGCACCGTCGCGTTGACGGGGAAGGCGCCGGGCTGCGGCACCGCCGCGAACGGCGTCGCGAGCGGACGGAAGACGCCGACGCCGACCGCGAGGTACGGGAAGTTGAAGAGCGACGTGTTGGCGAAGCGCGTCGAGACGCGGTCGTAGTAGATGCCGTAGCCGCCGCGCGCGGCGAGAGTGCCGCTCTCGTTCAGACGGTACGCGAAGCCGACCCGCGGCGCGAAGTTGTTCTTGTCCTGCGGGACGAGCGTGTCATCGACCGTCGGCACGCCGGGCAGAGGGTTCACGGCGTTGCCCGCCTGCACGAAGCCGTTCGGCGCCCCCGCCGGCGAGGCGAGCGTGCCCGAACGGAACTGCTCGGGGATGAAGTTGACGAGGCGCCCGTACTTCTCTTTGGGGAGCCCGAAGAAGTCGTAGCGCAGGCCCAGGTTCAACGTCAGGCGGTCCGACAGCTTCACGTCGTCCTGCACGAAGCCCGCAACGTCGTTGACGCGGAACGCGCGGTCGTAGACGCCCGAGCCGATGATGGAGACTGACTGCCCCAAAAGGAAGTTGGCGAACGTCGGGAAGATGAGCTGCCCGCGCGAGAAGGCGTTGAAGTAGAAGTTGACCTGCGAGCGCTTGTACTCGCCGCCGACCTTGATGCGGTGGCGGCCCTTCACGATGGAGAGCGTGTCCTGGAAGTCGAACGTGTTGATGCGCGAAGACTGGTCGGCGAGCGGCGACGAGCCGAGCGTGAAGAGCCCCGTCACCGTCAGCGTCGGCATCCCGGGGAAGAGGTTGCCGAGCGGGTTCGTGATGCCGAGCTGCTGCGCCGTGAAAGGCTCCTCGGGGACGGAGGTCACGCGCAGGCGGCTGAAGCCGAAGCGCGCCTGGTTGATGACTGCGGGGCCGAAGACGTACGTGTCCGTCAGCGAAGAGAGCGTCTGGATGATGTCGAGGTCGCCGCCCGTGCCCGGCAACTGCTGCGGCCCGTTGCCGAGGCCCGCGAAGTTGTAGTTCGACTGGAACGTCGGGTTGCTCGCAAAGAAGTTCTTGGCCGAGAAGGTGTGCTTGCTCGAAATCGTCCAGTCCACGTTCGCGTTGAACTGGTTCTCGCGGAAGGTCGAGATGCCCGACTGCGGCGAGAGCCCCGAGGCGGTCGTCGCCGAAGGAATCGCGAACCCGCCCCCGGGGAGCTGCGCGTTCAGGATGTTGACCGCGATGGGGCTGATGGAAGCCTGTGGCAGCCCGAACGCCGCCGCCAGCCCCGCGGCCGTGCGGTTGTTGTCCGTGAGTTGGACGGGGATGACCGGGAACGTCAGGCTGTTGTTGAGCGACGCGCCGTTGCGCTCGCGCGTGCCCTGGTACGACGTGAAGAAGAAGAGCTTGTCCTGCACGACGGGGCCGCCGAGCGTGCCGCCGAACTGCTTGCGCGTCAGGACGGGTCGCGGCCGTCCCGCCGAGTTGAGGAAGAAGTCGTTGGCGTTCAAAGAGTCGTCGCGCACGAAGGCGTAGATGTTGCCGTGGAACTCGCGCCCGCCGGACTTCGTGACGGCCTCGACGTTGCCGCCCGCGTTCCGGCCCTGCGACGCGTCGTAGAGCGAGGTCTGCACGACGAACTCCTGCAAGCTGTCGGTCGCCGGGACCGCGATGTTCGGCGTCGAGTTGGTGCCGACGGAGTTGGCGTCGATGCCGTTGATGCGGACGCTGTTCGAGGTCGTGCGCTGCCCGTTGACCGAGATGATCGAGTCGCCGCGCCCCAGCTCCGTGTTGTTCGAGACGCTGGCCGACGTGCCCGGCGAGAGCGTCAGGAGCTGCTGGAAGTTGCGCGTCGGCAGTGGCAACTGGCTGATGGCGCGGCTGTCGATGACGCGCCCGACCTGCGAGCTCTCCTGCTGGACGAGCGTGCCCTCGGCCGTCACCGTCACCGTCTCGTCCACGCTCGAAGGCTCAAGCTTGAGGTTGAGCGTCGCGGTCTGCGTGACGTTGACCTCCACCTCCTCGACGACGACGCGCTTGAAGCCTTTGGCCGAGACCTCGACCTTGTAACGGCCGGGCGGGAGTAAGGGGACGGCGAAGTCGCCCTCGCCGCCGGTCTCGGCCTCGCGGCGCAGCGCGGTGGCGAGGCTCGTCACCGTGACGGAGGCGCCGGGGACGACCGCCCCCGCGGCGTCCTCGACCGTGCCCGTGATCTGCCCCGTCGCGCCCTGCCCCAGCGCGCCGACGGCCAGGGAGATAAGGACGAGTGAGAGGACTAAGAGCCGCTTAGGGGAAAACATCTTTGAGTGACCTCCTGCGAAGACTTGGCTGTTGGCCGGGCTTTTCGGCCCCCCGACATCAATTAAAAACGAACGTACGTTTTTGTTTACTGACTCGGCGACGGCGACGGTTGGCCCCCCCCCCGCCGCCTGCCCGCTCAGTTGGCTTTAGGTTTGGCGCGGGGCGGCGCCCCGGTCATCTCGCGCAGCTTCTCGGGGCGCAGGACGCCCCGGCAGAATATCTCGGTCAGGTGTTCGACCACGCGGTCGTCCGAGAGCCCGAGGTGGCGCTTGCCGCCGAAGAGCTTCTCGACCAGGAAGTAGTTGAAGAACTGCATGTAGGCCGCCGTAAATCCCACCGCCGGGTCCACGCCGTCGTAGAGCGCCCCCTCCTCCTTCAGACGGCGGAAGTAGGGCGCGAACCGGCGCCGCAGGTTCGCGGCGAGCCCCTCGAACATCTTGCGAAAGTGCTGATTCTCGAACTCCAGCACGTCGATGTACATCAGCAGCCAGAAGTCCGAGTGCGCGCTCACCAGCTCCTTGACCATGCGCCCGAACTGCTTGAGGCTCTCGGGGTGGAAGGGCTCTTCGACCTCCTCGAAGATCGAGCGCAGGCGCGCGTCGATCACCTTCTGGTAGCGGCCGATGATCGATTCGAGGATGTCTTCCTTCGTCCGGTAGTAGTTGTACAGGTTGCCGAGCGACGTGTCGGCGCCCTGCGCGATGTCGCGCATCGAGGTGGCGTGGAACCCGCGCTTGATGAAGAGCCCGCGCGCCGCCTCCTCGATGCGGCCGCGCCTCGCCTCCAACGCCTCCTGGCTCAGTTTCGGCATAGACTCAAAAAACGAACGTCCGTTATTTTATCTACGGCGCGCGTTCTGTCAACTCTTTTGTTCCGGCGCGTAACAGACCGGGCGCGGCCTGAGGGGTTTTCGGAACTCCCGGGCAACGCGCGCCGCGAGCCGAGCTGTTTGCCTTTTATCATGCGCCTTTGTATTCTTCGGCTGCACAAACACTTCTTCAGAAGGGGCGGCGGGAGGGGCTCGGGGCCTCTGTTCGCGCCGCCGTACATCGTTCGAGAGTGACGACGATTCAGACCACCGTGATGAAGTTCGGCGGCACGTCCGTCGAGGACGCGACGGCCTTCGAGCGCGTCGCGGCGCTCGTGCGCGCCGCCGCGCGCGACTCGCGGCCCGTCGTCGTCGTCTCGGCCATGAGCCGCTTCACCGACGCGCTGCTCGCGGCCTTCGAGCGCGCGGCCGAAGGCCAGGGCGCGGGCGCGCTCGCACACCTCGAAGAGCACTTCGGGCGGCACGCCGCGGCGCTGCGCGCGCTGCTCTCAGACCTCCCGAAGAAGCAGGAGGCCGACGTTGCCCTCTCCGAGCTTGAAGGCGTTCTGGCCGACGCGCGGGCGGAGATCGGCCGCGCGTTCGCCGAAGCCGCCGAGAGGGCGAGGCCGCTGCCCGTCGCTGCAAGACCTCGTCGTCTCTTACGGCGAACAGCTCTCTTCGTGGCTGCTCGCGCGCGTGCTCGACGCGCGCGGCATCAGAGCGAAACAGGTGGACTCGCGCCGCTGCGTCATCACCGACGACGAGCACGGCTGCGCCACGCCGCTCAAAGAAGAGACCGACCGCCACACGCGCGAGCAGTTGGAGCCCTTGATCGAGGGGGGCGTCGTCCCCGTGCTCGGCGGCTTCATCGCCTCTTCGGCCGCGACGGGCGAGACGACGACGCTCGGGCGCGGCGGCTCGGACTACACGGCGGGGCTCGTCGGCGCGGCCCTGCGCTCGAAGGAGATTCAGATCTGGACGGACGTGTCGGGCGTGCTCACCGCAGACCCGCGCGTCGTCCCCGAGGCGCGCACCATCCCGCGCCTCTCCTACGCGGAGGCGGCCGAGCTGGCCTACTTCGGCGCGAAGGTTCTGCACCCGAAGACCATTCTGCCGGCCGTCGTCCGCAACGTCCCCGTCCGCATCTGCAACTCAAGGGCGCCGAAGTCGCCCGACACCGTCGTCTACTTCGACGCAGAGATGACGCCGCGCACCGTCAAGGCCATCGCGCACAAGAAGGGCGTCCTCATCGTCCACATCACCTCGGCGCGGATGCTCGGCGCCTACGGCTTCCTGCGCGCCATCTTCGAGGTCTTCGAGCGCCACCGCACGGCCGTCGATATCGTCACCACCTCCGAGGTCTCGGTCTCGCTCTCGCTCGAAGACCCCGCCCGGCTCGACCGCGATCACGGAGGATTTGAAGCACATCGCCGCCATCAAGGTCGAGCCCGAGCGCGCCATCGTCTGCATCGTCGGCGAGGGGCTGCGCTCGACGCCCGGCATCGCCGGCCGCGTCTTCTCGACCATCAGGGACATCAACGTCCTGCTCATCTCGCAGGGCGCGTCCAGCGTCAACCTGACCTTCGTCGTCGAGGAGCAGCACGCCGCCGAGGTCGTCCGCCGTCTCCACACGGCCTTCTTCGAGTGCGGCACCGCGGAACTTCTGGCACAGATCGGCGGGAGTTGAGCTGACAAAGGAGCGCCCTCTTGCGTTCAAGGGTATGAACCTGTTCGAGCTGACAAGGACGCTGACGGATATCCCTTCCGTCTCGGGCGAGGAGGGGGAGGTCGGGCGCTTCCTCGCGTCGCATCTGGGAAGTCTCGGCTATCAGGTCGAGTTGCAGGAGGTCGAGGCGGGGCGCGCGAACGTGCTGGCGCGGACGTTCGCGCGGCCGCGGGTCGTGCTCTCGACGCACATGGACACGGTGCCGCCGCACATCCCTTCGCGCGAAGACGCGACGCACATCCACGGGCGCGGCGCGTGCGACGCGAAGGGCATCATCGCCGCGCAGTTGACGGCCGCCGAGCGCCTGCGCGCAGGAGGGCGTCGAAGAGTTGGGGCTGCTCTTCACGGTGGACGAGGAGATGGGCAGCCTCGGGGCGCGCGCCGCCGCGTCGCACGCGTGGGGGCGCGAGTGCGAGTATCTGATTAACGGCGAGCCGACCGAGAACCGACTCGCCGTCGGGTCGAAGGGCTCTCTGCGCCTGAGGCTCATCACAGAGGGGCGCGCGGCGCACTCGGCCTACCCGGAGCGGGGCGAGTCGGCGGTCGAGAAGATGTTGGACGTGCTCGCGGACGTGCGCGCCTGCGAGTGGCCGCGCGACGAGTTCTTCGGCGAGACGACCTGCAACATCGGGACGCTGCGCGGCGGCACGCGCCCCAACGTCATCCCGGCCGAGGCCGCGGCCGAGTTGCAGATCAGACTTGTAAAACCGTCCGCGACCATTAAGAAGATTCTTGAAGAGACGGTCGCCGGTCGTGCGCGCGTGGAATACATGTCGGCGGCCGAGCCCGTGCGGATGCTTCCGGTCGAGGGCTTCGAGTGCGAGGTCGTCCGCTTCACGACCGATATCCCGTACCTTTCGAGTTGGGGCCAACCGCTGCTGCTCGGCCCCGGCTCCATCCTCGACGCGCACACGGACGGCGAGCGCGTCTCGAAGCGCGAGTTGGAAGAGTCGGTCGAACTCTACATCCGACTCGTGAAGACTCTACTCGGACGACGCGACGACGGACGACGGACGATAAAAGCTCTGTCTATCGTCCACGGTCCATCGTCGGATGTTAAGCCTATGAGGCTGGCTCTACTCGGTCACGGCGCGATGGGGCGGCTCGTCGAGCGGCTGGCGCGCGAGGCGGGCGACGAGGTGGCGACCGTGTTCGGCTCGCGCGAGGCGGCGTTCTCGGCCGAGGAGCTGGCCGAGATTCTCGTCGGCCACGACGCGGCCATCGACTTCACCGTCGCCGAGGCCGTCCCGCGTCATGCGGAAGCCTGCGCCCGCGCGCGCGTCCCGCTCGTCGAGGGCACGACCGGCTGGCACGCGCGGCTCGAAGACGTTCGGCAAGTAGTCGAGCGCGAGGGCGGCGCGCTCATCTACGGCGCGAACTTCTCGGTCGGCGTCAACCTCTTCTACCGCGTCGTCGCGCGCGCGGCCGAGCTCTTTCAAAGGTTCGACTACGCGGCCTTCATCGAGGAGGCGCACCACTCGCGCAAGCGTGACGCGCCGTCGGGCACGGCGCTGCGGCTGCGCGACTTCGTGACGGAAGTCTACGGCCCCGACGTGCCCGTCGCCTCGACGCGCGCCGGGCACATCCCCGGCACGCACCGCGTCGGCTTCGACTCGGCGGCCGACACAGTCACGCTCACGCACACGGCGCGCTCGCGCGAGGGCTTCGCCGCCGGGGCGCTCGTCGCCGCCCGCTGGGTCCAGGGCAAGACCGGCGTCTACGAGTTCTCCGAGACGTTGGAAGAGATACTCAAAGGAAGTGACAAGTCATGAACGTTGAATGGATGCGCGGGTGCGCGACGGCGCTGGTGACGCCGTTCAAGTCTGACGGGGGCGTCGATGTCGAGAGGATGCGCGCGCTCGTCGAGCGGCAGTGCGAGGGCGGCGTGCGCGTGCTCGTGCCGTGCGGGACGACGGGCGAGAGCGTGACGATGTCGGAGGATGAGAGCCGGCGGGTCATCAGTACGACCGTCGAGGTGGCGCGGGCGCGCGGCGCGCGGGTCATCGCGGGCGCGGGCAGCAACTCGACGGCGCACGCCGTCTCGAACGCGCGTGCGGCGCGCGACGCGGGCGCCGACGCCGTCCTCATCGTCGCGCCCTATTACAACAAGCCGACGCAGGAGGGCCTGTACCGGCACTTCCGCGCGGTGGCGGAGGCGGTCGCGGGGCTGCCCGTCGTGCTCTACAACGTGCCGGGCCGCACCTCCTCGAACATCGCGGCCGAGACGACGCTCCGGCTGGCGCGCGACGTCGAGAACGTCGTCGCCGTCAAGGAGGCTTCCGGCAACCTCGCGCAGATCATGGAGATCATCCGCCAACGGCCCGAAGGATTCCTCGTGCTCTCGGGCGACGACGCGATGACGTTCGCGTTGATGGCGCTCGGCGCGGACGGGCTCGTCTCGGTCGCGTCGAACGAGGCGCCGGGGCCTCATGTCGAAGATGGTGGACGCGGCGCTCGCGGGGCGCTGGGACGCGGCGCGCGAGCTGCACTACCGCTGGCTCCCTCTGATGGACGTGAACTTCGTCGAGTCGAGCCCCGGCCCCGTCAAGGCCGCGATGGCTTTGATGGGACTGCTCGAAGAGAACCTGCGCCTGCCGCTCGTGCCCGTCACGGAGCAGACAAGCGGAGCGCGTGCGCGAGGTGTTGAGCGAGTCAGGACTTTTGGGAGAGTCAACGCATGTCGCTGCGTGAGCAGGTCGAGCAGTTGTACGCGAAGGGCGGCGGGTTCACTTCGTCCGACCGCGAGGTCTTCGAGGCGTTCAAGCAGGCGCTCAACCGCGGCGAGGTGCGCGCCGCCGAGCGCGACCGAGACGGCCGCTGGCGCGTCAACTCGTGGGTCAAGAGCGGCATCCTCGTCGGCTTCCGCATGGGCGCGCTCGCGGACATGTAGCGCGCACGCGTCGCTCCGCTTCTTCGACAAGGACACGTACCCCGTCCGCCCCACGACCATCATGGACGGCGTGCGCATCGTGCCCGGCGGCTCAAGCGTGCGCGACGGCGCGTACCTCGCCGCGGGCGTCGTCTGCATGCCGCCGATGTACGTCAACGCGGGCGCCTACGTCGACGAGGGGACGATGATCGACAGCCACGCGCTCGTCGGCTCGTGCGCGCAGGTCGGGAAGCGCGTGCACCTCTCGGCCGCGGCGCAGATGGGCGGCGTGCTGGAGCCCGTGGGCGCGGTGCCGGTCGTCATCGAGGACGACGTGCTCGTGGGCGGCAACTGCGGCGTCTACGAAGGGACGATCGTGCGCGCGGGCGCGGTGCTCGCGCCGGGGACGATTCTGACGGGCGCGACGCCGGTCTATGACCTCGTGCGCGGCGAAGTTTACCGGCGCACCGAGGACGCGCCGCTTGAGATTCCCGCGGGCGCGGTCGTCGTCCCCGGCTCGCGCGCGGTGACGACCGAGCGCGGGCGCGAGTGGGGCCTGTCGCTCTACGCGCCCGTCATCGTCAAGTACCGCGACGAGAAGACCGACCGCGCGGTGCAGTTGGAGGACTACCTGCGTTGAGCGAGTTCGAGCCGGCGCGCGCGCCTGCGCGGCATACAGAAGAGCATGATCCGGCAGGTCTTCGACCGCGCGCGGCCGGGGAGCATCAACCTCGGCCTAGGCGAGCCGGACCTGCCGACGCCCGACGTGGTGAGGCGCGAGGCCGCGCGCGTCATCGTCGAAGAGCAGAACGGCTACACGACGCACGCGGGGCTTCCCGGTCTGCGCGAGCGCGTCGCCAACAGACTATCCACATCTCAACGCTCACGCCCGAGCAGGTCATCATCACCGCGGGCTCGCAGGAGGCGCTCTACCTCGCGCTGTTGACGCTCGTGGACGAGGGCGACGAGGTGCTCATCCCCGACCCCGGCTTCGTCGCCTACCCGACCATTGTGAAGATGGCGGGCGGGGCGCCGAAGTTCTACCGGATGCCCGCGGCGCGCGACTTCGCCTTCGACGCCGACGAGTTCAAACGCGCGCTCACGCCGCGGACGAAAGTCGTCGTGTGCATCAGTCCGTCGAACCCGACGGGGCGCGTGCTGTCGCGCGCGGAGCTGGCGGCGATGGGCGCGGCGCTCGAAGGCTCGGGCGCGTACGTCCTGAGCGACGAGATTTATCGTGAGCTGTACTTCACCGCGGAGCGGCCCGCTTCCATCTCCGAGTTTCGTGCCCGAGCGCGTGCTCGTCATCGGCGGGCTGTCGAAGTCGATGAGCATGACGGGCTGGCGTCTGGGCTGGCTCTGCGGCGACGCGGAAGTCGTCAGGAGCGCGCTCGTCCTGCACGGCTACACGACGACCTGCGCCTCGACCGTCTCGCAGAAGGCGGGGCTCGCCGCGTGGACGGCCGAGGCCGCCGAGGCCCGCCGCGCGTTCCGCCGCACGTTCCGCGCAAGGCGCGACCACCTGCTCGGCCTCCTCGCGCGTGAGCTGCGCTTGCGCGCCGTCGAGCCCGAGGGCGCCTTCTACGCGATGGTGGACGTGAGCGCGCACGGCGACTCGATGGCGGTCGCCGAACGCCTCCTCGAACACGGCGTCATCACCGTCCCCGGCGCGGCCTTCGGCGCGGAGGGCGAAGGCTACCTGCGCGTCTCCTTCTGCGCCGACCTCGACGTGCTCGCCGAAGGCGTCAAGCGGATGAAAGCCGCGTTGCGGCAGTGATGAGTAACGAGTGACAAGTGATTAAGAGGCGGGTGACAAGACGGGTCACTTGTTTTAATCTTGTCACCCGTCACTCGTCACTTTCCTCTTTCGGAGGGGATATGAGCAGGAAGTATCGGGTCGGCATTCTGGGCGCGACGGGCACGGTGGGGCAGCGCTTCATACAGCTGTTGGAGGGTCACCCGCAGTTCGAGGTGAAGGCGCTGGCGGCCTCCGACCGCTCGAAGGGGAAGGCGTACAGCGAGGCGTGCGCGTGGCGCCTGCCGGGCGACATGCCCGAGGCCGTGCGCGGGATGCGAGTCGAAGCGCCCGCGCCGCCGCTCGACTGCGACATCGTCTTCTCCAGCCTGCCCGGCGACATCGCGCGCGAGACCGAGGAGTCTTTCGCGCGCGCGGGCTACGCCGTCATCAGCAACTCGTCGGCGCTGCGGATGGACGAGGACGTGCCGCTGCTCATCCCCGAGGTCAACCACGAGCACCTCGCGCAGCTCGACGCGCAGAAGACAGACGCGCGGGCTCGACCGCGGGATGATCGTGACGAACCCGAACTGCTCGACCATCATGCTCGTGCTCGCGCTCGCGCCGCTGCACGCGCGCTTCGGCATCGAGTCGTGCGTCGCGACGACCTTGCAGGCGCTCTCGGGCGCGGGCTACCCCGGCGTCGCCCTCGCTCGACGCCGTGGACAACGTCATCCCCTACATCGGCGGCGAGGAGGAGAAGATCGAGAGCGAGACGCTCAAGATTCTCGGCCGCTGCGAAGGCGGGCAGATCGAGCACGCGCCCTTCAAGGTCAGCGCGCAGGTGCACCGCGTCAACGTCAGCGACGGCCACATGGCCGCCGTCCGCGTGAAGCTCGCGCGCGCAGGCGTCGCTGGAAGAGCTGCGCGAAGCCTTCGCCTCGTACACGTCGCTCCCGCAGGAGTTGCGCCTGCACACCGCGCCCGCGCGACCCATCGTCGTGCGCGACGAGCCCGACCGCCCGCAGCCGCGCCTCGACCGCGACGCCGGCCGCGGCATGAGCGTCACCGTCGGCCGCATCCTCCCCGACAAGGTGCTCGACTACCGCTTCGTCGCCCTCAGCCACAACACCGTCCGCGGCGCGGCCGGCGCCGCCATCCTCAACGCCGAACTGCTCGTCGCGACCGGGAGACTCTGAACGACGGCAGGCGGTAAGCGACCCGCACTCCGACGCATCTCGCACTGACGCCCGCGTAAACGTTCCTGACACGTGTGACATCGTCAATGTCACGCGCGTCAGTCATCCCTGCACGCGTCACATCGTCAATGTCACGCGTGACATTGACGATGTTTCGTCTGACAACGCCATTGCGACATCTCATAACGCCATTGCGACGCCTCACGACGGTATTGTCACGCCTCACAATGGTGTTGCGACGCTTCACAATGGCGTTGTCACGCCTCACAACGGTCTTGCGACGCCTGACAGTGGCGTTGTCACGCCTGACAATGGCGTTGTGAGGCGTCGCGATGGCGTTGTCAGACGCGCTATTAGCATAAACCCCCGCGTATTTAGCGATTTTTGCCTAGCCGCAGCCTTAAGCCGACGCGCGCGAAGGCGGGCGGGCCGAGGGTGAGGACGGGCGTGCGGCCCACTTCGGAGCGTCGGCCGGTGAGGTTCTCGGCGGCGGCGAAGAGTTCGACGCCGCGGCCGAGGCGGCGCGAGAGAAAGGCGTCGAGCGTGAAGTAGCCGCCGAGCCGCAGAAGGTTCTGGTCGTCGTCGAACTGCGCGGACGAGGCGCGGCCCTGCACGGCGAAGGTCGTGCGGCCGGCGCGGCGCAGTTGAAAGCTGAACTGCCGGCGCGCGACCTGCGGCAGACGGCGGCCTTCGAGCGCGGCGTCCGCGGGGAAGCTCAAGACGCGCGGGTCAACGAAGAAGGTATCCGGCCGAGGCCGTCCAACCGCGCCCCAGACGCTGCTCGAACTCCGCCTCGAAGCCGCGCGTGCGCGTGCGGCCGAGGTTGCGCCGCCGGCGCGTGATGAGGGCCGGCGTGACCGAGAGCGTCACGTTGGCGACGGGTCGCGTCACGTCCATCCAGAAGAAGTTCGCGCGCGCCGCCGTGCCCCTCCGCGCGAAGAGGAGCCCGGCCTCGCCGCTCGTCAGACGCTCGGCCCGCAGGTTCTCGTCGGCGAGCGTGACGACGTTGCCGACGCGGAACGAGCGATACAGCTCGTTCAGGGTCGGCGCGCGGAAGGCGCGCGCGAAGGTCGCGTTGACGGAGAGCGCCTCCGACACTTTGAAGACGGCCGAGAGCTGCGGGCTGAAGGCCGTCTCCGCGCGCTCCTGCGAAACTGTCGGTCGAGGCCGCGCCGCCCGTGGCGCGCGTCGTCTGCTGCGCGCGGTAGTCGCGCCGCCGGTCGAAGCGCGCGCCGGGCGTGACGACGAGCCTGTCCGTCACCCTCAACGCGTCGCGCGCGTAGAAGCCCGCCGTGCGCGCCCGCCCGCCCGCGCCCACCGACGAAGAAGGGCGGCCCGCGACGTAGACCAGCTCGTCGCTCGCGCCGCGCGCCTCCGACCACTCGACGCCCGCGACGAGCGCCTGCCGCGCGCCCGCCGCGCGCGACCACTGGAAAGAGAGCCCGGACCCTTGCGCCGGCACGCGCTGGAGCCGCGTCAGCGTCTCGCTCGCGCGGTCGGCCGCGACCGCCGTGAAGCTCTGGTCGAAGACCTGCGTGGAGGCGTGCGCGCGCAGGTCGAAGAGGCCGGCGCGCGCAGAGTCCCACGTCAACCCCGCGGCGAGCTGGCGCACGTGCGTGCGGTTGAACTGGAGCGGCGTGCCGTTGCGGCGCGACTCGCCGTAGTACGAAGGGCGCGCGAAGACGCGCAGCCCGCTGTCGAAGCTGCGGCCGACGTACAGCTCGCCGTACGCGTTGCGCGACGCGGCGGGCGTGTCCACGCGGCCCCGCTCGCGCTCGTCAACGAGGACGTAGCCGCCGGTGCCGAAGCTCTGCGCCGAGAGCGAGAGCCCCCACCCTTCCTTCGACGTGCTCGCGTAGAGCGACGCGTCCGCCGTGCGCTGCGTGCCGTAGGAGGTCTCGAACCGGAGCCCGCGTCGCTTCGGCCCGGCGCGGGACGAACTGCACGACGCCGCCCAGCGCGCCGCTGCCGTAGAGCGAGGAGGAGGCGCCGCGCAGGACCTCGACGCGCGCGAGCCCTTCGCGCGGGACGCGCGCCCAGTAGACCCAGCCGCCGAAGGGGTCGTTCAAAGGCACGCCGTCGTAGAGCACGACGGCGCGGCTCGCCCCGCTCGCGCCGACGCCGCGCAAAGATACGCCCTGCGCCGTCGGGTTGGCCGCGCGGCTCGACGTGCGCCGGAAGAGCTGAAAGCCCGGCACCTGCCGCAGCACGTCGTCCGACGTTAAGGCGGCGGCGCTCTCAAGCTCCTCTTCGCCCAGCACGACGACGCTCGCGGCCGTCTCGGCCAGACGCGTCTCGGTGCGCGCGGCCGTCACCGTCACGCGCTCGGCGAAGCGACGGCGGCGCGAGCACGACGCGCAGCTCGCCGCCGTCCCACTCGCCCGCCCCCCAACCCCTCTTGAAGTCGCCGAACCCTTCGGCCGTCACCGACAGCGTGAGGCCGGAGGAAGCTGACAAGTCCCCGAACTGGAAGCGCCCCTCCGCGTCTGTCCTGACGCTGCCGAAGATAAAGTCATCGCGCGAAGGCCAGAGTGACCAGAGCGCCCGGCACCGGCGCGCCGTCCTCGTCAACGACCACGCCGCGGAGCGCGGCCGCGCGTCGCGGCCGTCTGCGCGTGCGACACGGCAACGAGGGCGAAGAGGACGAAGCAGACGAAGAGTAACTTTGAGGGCACGCGTCGATGATAAAGCATCGGCGTCGCGTTTGCTTTCGACTGCGGCCCGCTGTGTTAGTCTCGGGCGCGTGGACCTCTGGCAGGAAGTGGTGATTGCGGCGGCGGCGTTCGCGGCGGGGCTCATCAACTCGATTGCGGGCGGGGGGACGCTCGTCTCGTTCCCGGCGCTGCTGTGGGTGGGGCGCGACCCGGTGCTCGCGAACGCGACGAGCACGGTGGCGCTCTGGCCGGCCTCGCTGGCGGGCGCTCTACGGCTTCCGGCGCGAGTTGAAGGGCGAGCGCGCGCACGTTCGTCCTCTTCGCGGCGCCGTCGCTCGCGGGCGGAGTGCTCGGGGCGGTGCTGCTGCTGCGCACGCCCTCGGAGACGTTCGGGCGCCTCGTCCCCTTCCTCATCCTGTTCGCGACGCTGCTGCTCGCGGCGCAGGAGCCGATCTCGCGGCGTCTGCGCGCCGGCCGCGAAGAGACGCACGAGCCGACGCGCGCGTGGTGGGCCGGGGCGCTGGTCTTCCAGTTTCTGGTCGGGGTCTACGGCGGCTACTTCGGGGCGGGGATCGGCATCCTGATGCTGGCGGCGCTGGGGCTTTTGGGCTTCACGGACATCCACCGGATGAACGCCCTGAAGAACCTGCTCGCCATCTGCATCAACGGCGTGGCCGCCGTCTACTTCATCGCGTCGGGGAGGGTCTACTGGGCGGACGTGCTGTTGATGACGTTCGCCGCCATCGCGGGCGGCTACTCCGGCGCGCGCCTCGCCTACCGCCTCGGCCGACGCTTCGTCCGCCTCGCCGTCATCCTCATCGGGCTAGTGATGAGCGTCTCACTCTTCTTCAGATAAGTCAACCGAGGACGTGCAGTGAAGCACCGTCTATGCCTTCACTCACCCGGTTCTCTCTCTTAACGACTGCGGGCGCTGAAGGTGTCGCAGCGGCGGATGTCGCCGGTGTCGAAGCCCGCGCGGAACCAGCGCATGCGCTGCTCGGAAGAGCCGTGGGTGAAGGAGTCGGGGACGGCGTAGCCCTTGCGCCTCGCGCTGGAGGCGGTCGTCGCCGATGGCCGAGGCGGCGCCGGAGCGCCTCCTCAAGGTCGTCCGGGTCGAGGATGTCGCGCTGCTTGGCGTAGAAGCCCCAGACGCCCGCGTAGCAATCGGCCTGTAGCTCAAGACGGACGGAGAGGTCGTTGGCCTGCGCCTCGCTCCGCGCGCGCTGCTGAAGCTGCGTCACCTTGTCGGACGTGCCGAGAAGGTTCTGGACGTGGTGGCCGACCTCGTGCGCGATGACGTAGGCCTGCGCGAAGTCGCCCGGCGCGCGGAAGCGCTGGCTGCAACTCGTCGTAGAAGGAGAGGTCGATATAGACGCTTCTCGTCGCCCGGACAGTAGAAGGGGCCGACCGAAGCGCCCGCCCTCCCGCAGGCCGAGTCCGTCCGCCCGCGTGAAGAGCCGGAGCGTCGGCTCGCGGTACTGGCTCCCGTTGCGCTGGAAAATGTCGTGCCAGACGTCCTCGGTCGTGCCGAGCACTTTGCCGATGAACTGCGACTCGGCGTCCGTCTGCTCCTGCTGCTGCGGCCCCGTCTGCTGCTGCTGCGGCGGCGGCCCCTCCTGCGGCACGACCCCGCTGTCGAGCAACTGCCGCGGGTCAACGCCGAAGACCAGCGCGAGGATGATGATGATGAGCGTCCCGCACCCGCCCCCGACTGCCATCTTACCGCCGCCCATCCCGCCGCCGCGCCGGTCTTCGACGTTGCTGCTCTCGCGTACGCCACCTAGTCTCATCTCTTTAAGCTCTCCTCCGGTTCTAAACTTTTTGCCGCCCGCGGCCGGGGGTGGCTCGCACATCTCCCCCTCGTGCGGGAGTCTCGCGCCCTTGCGGAGCTTGTAGGCGCGTATGAAGAGCGCGATTGCGACCCACGTGCCGAGGAAGGCCAGCGGGTACGTGATGCCGCGCGGCCACTTGACGGCGACGACCGAGAGCCCGAGCAGAACCCCGCCCGCCAGAGCCATCAGGCGCGCCTCGGCCGGGCCGAGCACGCGCCGGTTGGTGATGGCCGCGCCGACGGCGCTGCCGACGCCGATGACGCCCGCGGCCGCGCGGCTGGTGCTCCCCTTCCGACTCGTGCGCTGGCGCCGCCCCACACGCGGGTGCGGCGGGCCGATGGGCTTCACGCGCTGCCGGTCGCTGATGACGATCTCGGTCGCGTGTTCGAGGTCGCGGCAGTACATCTCCTGCATCTGCTTCGCGAAGCCCGCGTCCTCAATCGTCACGTCCAGCTCCCAGTTCCCCATCCAGCTCGCGACGTTCAGGTTCGTCGAGCCGACGCGCGCCCACCTGCCGTCCACGACCGAGGTCTTCGCGTGAATCATCGGGCCGTTCCACTCGAAGACGCGCACGCCCGCTTCGAGGAGCGCGCGGTAGTTGGCGCGCGAGAGCGCCGCGACGACGGGAATGTCGGTCGCGCTCGGCACCAGCAGGCGCACGTCCACGCCGTCCTGCGCCGCCGCGCGCAGGGCCTGCACGTACATGTTGGTGCCGACGAAGTAGGCGTCGGTCAGCCAGAGGTACTCGCGCGCGCCCGGCCGCGACGAGCTGTTCGAGGCGGTAGAGCCCGACCGTGTTCGGCTCGGTGGCGATGACGCGCACGGCCACGTCGCCGCCCGGCTCGATCTCCTCGCGCGCGAGCAGGTGGCCGGCGGGAATCTTCTCGCCGCACGCCGTCTCCCACACGCGCGCGAAGGCCGCGTCCATGTCGGCGACGGCGGGTCCGCGTATCTCGACGCCGGTGTCGCGCCACGGCTCGATGTTCTTCGCGGGCCGCCCCAGCCAGTCCTGCCCGACGCACAGCCCCATGACGAAGCCGAGTTGCCCGTCCACCGAGATCATCTTGCGGTGGTCGCGGTTGAGCCAGCCGAAGGGCTCGTCGAAGCGCGGCGGGTTGAAGCCCTTGACCTCGACGCCCGCGTCGCGCAAGTTGCGCCAGAAGCGGCGCGAGGTCTTGCCGACGGCGCCGAGCCAGTCGTAGACGACGCGCACCTTCACGCCCTCGCGCGCCTTCGCGGAGAGCGCCGCGGCGAACTCGCGCCCCACTTCGTCCTCGTGGATGATGAAGCTCTCGAAGTGGATCGTGCGGCGCGCGCCCTTGATGGCTTCGAGCCAGGCGGGGTAGTTCTCCTGCGCATCGACGAGGAGCCGCACGCCGTTGCCGGGGATGAGCGGCGACCCCGTCGCGCGCGCGTACGCCTTATCGACGATGCGGCGCACGGGCGGGAACTCGGCCGTGTCTACGCCGGAGTCGCGACGCTCGCGCTCCGACTGCTCGGGCTGGTACAGCTCGGTCGTCATCAAACTTACATCTTAGCCGCCACGCCTTTGGACAACTGTGTCCGCGAGCAAACAAATCTGTTGCGAGGCTCGGGAGAGGACAACATAATAGCGCGAATCGGCTCGGGAGGGCGAAAACAGGTGGACGCAAAACAGCGGGCGGGTTTCAAGGCGGCCGAGTTCGTCGCGGACGGGATGCGCGTCGGTCTGGGCACGGGCACCACGGCCGAGTGGCTGGTCGCGCATCTGGGCGAGCGCGTGCGCGTCGAGGGCCTGCGCGTGCGCTGCGTCCCGACCTCGCGGCGGACGGAGGAGCAGGCGCGTGCGTTAGGGATTCCGCTCGCCACGCTCGGCGAGGTCGGGGAGCTGGACATCGCCATCGACGGCGCGGACGAGATCGGGCCCGGCCTCGCGCTCATCAAGGGCGGCGGCGGCGCGCTCCTGCGCGAGAAGCTCGTGGCCGCGGCCGCGCGCCGCTTCGTCGTCATCGCCGACAGGTCGAAGCGTCGTCGCGTTTGCTCGGCCGCTTTCCACTGCCCGTCGAGGTCGTGCAGTTCGGCCGGGAGTTGACGGCGCGCAGGGTCGCGGCCGTCTTGAACGTCGAGCCCGTGTTGAGGCGTAACGCGGACGGCGAGCCCTTCATCACCGATAACGGCAACCTCATCCTCGACTGCCGCTGCGGCGCGATCCCGGACCCCGCGCGCACCGAGCGCGAGCTGAAGTCGCTCACGGGCGTCGTCGAGAGCGGGCTCTTCGTCGGGATGGCACACACGGCCGTCATCGCCGACGCGGAAGGCGTCGAGGTCGTGGGCGACGTTGAGGATTTGAAATCTCAAAGTTGAAATCTCAAACACCCATACCCGAAACGCAAAGCGCACAAAGAATCCGCAAAGAGCGGAAAGAGTTCGTTTAGCATCCCGCGCGTGCCGACACCCCTGATACTACTGCTCGCCGCGTCCTCGTGGGCGCGCTCGCTCATCGAGTTCTTTTTGAAGCTCGGCGTGTTCGGCCCTTTCCTGCTCGAAGCGTTCGACTCCTCCTTCTTCTACATGCCGCTGGCGAACGAGCTTCTCCTCTTCGCGCTCATCCACGGCGGCGGCGAATCTTCGAGTTGGATGTGGGTCGTCTACGCGCTGATGGGCGCGGCCGGGACGGTGGCGGGAGTCTTCCTACTCGACCTCGTGATGCGGCGCGTGGGCGCGGGCGGCGTCGAGCGCCTAGTGGGCCGCAAGCGCTTCGAGAAACTGAAGTCCAAGGTGGAGCGCAACACGGGCTGGGTCGTCTTCGTCGCCTCGGCGCTGCCGCCGCCGTTCCCCTTCCGCTTCACGATGATGACGGCCTCGGCGCTCCAGTGCGACCGCACGCGGATGCTCTCCGCGGTCTTCGCCGGCCGCTCCGTCCGCTTCGCCGCCGAGGCGCTGCTCATCCTCTACTTCGGCCGCCGCTTCCTCGACTTCATGAACTCCGACGCCTTCAACTACGTCGTCTACGGGCTCACCCTCGTCGCCGTCGCCGGCAGCGCCGTTACCGTCTACCGCCTCATCTGGTCGGGCCGCGGGAAGCAGGAGAGCAAAGGGTAAGGATTAAAGAGCCGCGCAGGGGCGAAGGAAAGTAGCCGGGGGTGAGCCGAAGGCGCGCCAGCGCCGACGCGAGCCCCCGGTCTGACGTTGATAAAATGTCGGAGCCCCGGAGGGGCGAAGTGATGCGTCCTTCGCCCCTCCGGGGCTCCTGATTTTTTATTGAACGCATAACCGGGGGCTCGCGTCGGCGCTCGCTCGCGCTCACGCCTTCGGCTCGCCCCCGGCTACTTTCCCACGCCCCTGCCGGGGCTCAACCCTTTTGCCTTCCCTCTAATGCAGTCCGTCGCCCGAGGTCTCGCCGCGCGACGGGTCGCGTTTGCCCACTTTGGGGACGGCGCGCGAGGGGCTCGCGCCGCCCTTGGAGGCGGGGCGCCGCTTCCGCTCGCTGCGCGCCTGGGTCGAGGGGCCTTTGCGGGCGCGCACCTGCCGCTCGTCGTCTTTGCCCGCCAAGTCTTTACGCTCCGGCATCTTCTCCTCCCATCGGTTTCAGCCGCGCCGCTGTCTGCCCGAACCTTTCTTCGACGAGTTGCCGCCCGGGGGTTCGGGCGGGGCCTGCATCGCGCGGCGGTCGCGGCTGGCGACGCCGGCCTGCCCCGCGGCCGAGCGACTCTTCTTCGCGCCGCGCACGCGGCGGCCCGAGGTGCTGAAGGTCTCGATCAGGCCGTGCTCTTCGAGCCGCCGGTAGGCGTTGCGCACGATGTTGCGGCTGACGCCGAGCTGTTCGGCCAGCGCGCGCTCGGACGTGATGGCGTCGCCGCGCGTGAACTTCCCCGCGAGGATGGCGCTGGCGATCTGGTTAAAAATCTGCTGCGTCTTCGTCTCGTCGCTTCCGGCGCGGACGCGTATGTTCAACTCCGGCATGTATCCCCCTTGCACGAATCAACATTAAATTCCCGACGGGTAAGTCTCGGGCGGCTCGTCGTCCGCCTCCCGGCGGGCCCCCGGTTCGAGCGGTTCGACGGCCGTCGTCTCGTCGAAGTGGAACACGGCGTCGAACTGTTCGGCAAGCTGCGCGTGGAAGTAGTGGCTCAGCCGCTCGGTCTCCGGGCGGTAGATGACGCCGATGGCGCGCTCCAACCTCGGCAGTCGCAGCAGCGCGCGCGCCTGACCGTCGGCCCGCAAATCGATCATAAACTTTTCGACGCCGGCCTCGTGGAAGAGCGCCTCGTAGCTGCCTTCGAGCGCGGGGCGCACGCGCCGTCGGCGGCCGGGCTCGTCCCAGTCGCTTGCGGCGGTGACGGTGCCGCGGTGCGTCGTGAAGCCGACGAGGCAGGCGTCGCGCGGGTAGCGCTCGCGCACCAACTGCCCGACGTTCCACTCGCCGCCCTGCCCCATCTCGGTCGCGCGCGCGTCGCCGAGGTGCGAGTTGTGTTCCCACACGGCGACCTTCGCGTCCCGGCCCTCCGCGGAGAGGTGCGCGACCAGCGCGTCGAGCGTCTCGGCCATGTGCCGGTCGCGCATGTTCCACGAGCTGACGCGGCCGCGGAACATCGAGCGGTAATACTCCTCCGCGTTCTTCACGAGCCGCGCGTTCTGCTCGGCGTAGAAGAACTCGTCGCGCGCGACGCGCCCGTCGCGGTTGGCGAGTTCCGACGCACGCCGCCGCAGTTCTACGAGTTGCTCGACGACGGCCGGCTCGCACGACTCGGCCGCGCCGTAGGCGGCGGCGTAGGCGTACGAGGTCGTGTCCTCGCCGAAATGCTCGAAGCACGAATAACGATTCCTGGCGCGGCGCGCGGCCTCCGGGTCAACCTTCTCCAGGTAGCCGAGCACGGCCTCAATCGACGTGTAGAGGCTGTAGAGGTCGAGCCCGTAGAAGCCGACCTTCGCCGCGCCCGCGGGCAGCGCGTCGTTGTATGCGCGCAGCCACTCGACGAACTCGACGACGACCGTGTTGCGCCACATCCACACGGGGAAGCGCTTGAAGCCGCCGAGCGCCGCGCGCGCATCTTTATCATCAGACTCGCCGCGCACGTAGCGGTTGACGCGGTACGCGTCCGGCCAATCGGCCTCGACCGCGACGGCCGTGTAACCCTTCTCCGAGATGAGCCGTTTCGTGATCTCGGCGCGCTCGCGGTAGAACTCGTGCGTGCCGTGCGAAGCCTCGCCCAGCAGCGCGAACCGCGAACCGCCCATCAACCGCAACAGCGGGTCGTAGTCCGCGCGCGCGCCCTCCAGCACGCACGCCGCCCCGCGCACCACCTCCGCCGCCACCCGCGCCGTCTGTGCCTCTGCCATAGCTCACCAAAACTTAATGATGAATGCGGAATGATGAATTAAGAACTGCTTTCAATTCATCATTCATCACCCCGCATTCATCATTTCGCCTTCAGCTCTGCCCCGCGGCCCTCGACGACGGGCGGCCGGGGTCGTTCACGTCGGTCGTGTCGGCCTTGGCCGTGATGTCGGACGGCGGGAGCGTCGGGTTGGTCGCCGCGGGCAGCGGCGCGTCCATGCCGGCGAGCGACGCGTCTGTGCCCGTGGCGGCCTGATAGCTCTGCACGCGCACGTTGTTCTGCACGTTGGCGACGCCCGAGACCGACTCGGCGATGTTCTCGGCGAGCCGCTTGGCGTAGCGGCTGTCCACCACCCCCGTCAGGATGACCTCGCCGGCGACGACGTTGACCTCAACGTCCGAGGCGTCGAGCCACTCGTTGTCGGTCAGGCGGTCGCAGACCTCCTCGCGCAAACGGTCGTCGGAGCGCCGGTAGTTCTTCGGGCCGCGCCCGCGGAACCTGCCCTCGCCGCGGCCGTAGGCACGGCGCGACTCATCGCTGTGACGGCCGCCCTCGCGTTCGTCGTCGTCGCCGCCGAACCACGAGCGTACCTGGTCTGCGGCGCGGTCGAGCCAACTGCCGCCGTCGCCCCCGCGTTCGTCTTCATGCCCGCGCGCTTCACGCCGCCCGTGCTCGGCGCGGTTGTCGTCGTAATCGTCGCGCCCGTACTCGTAGCCGCTGCGGCCGTAGAAGCGGCTCGTCGTGCGGCCGTAGTCGGTGTCGTAGTCGCGCACCTCGTCCGCGTCGTCGTGCCTGGGGGGGCGCTCGCGTGTGTAGTCGCGCCCGTAGACGCGCACGCCGTACGCGCGCCCGTGGTCCTCGCCCTCGCGCCTTCGCGCGGAGCCCGCGTAGCCGCCGCGCTCCAAAACCTCGCGCCCGTAGCGCTGACCGTACTCGCCCGCGCCGGACTCGCGCGTGCCGTAGCGCGTGCCGTGAGTCGCGCGTGTCGAAGTCGCGCTCCTGCCCGTACTCGCGTTCGTAGCCGCCGCGACCGCTGGCGTAACCGCCGCGCCGCAGACCGCCGTACTCGGAGCCGCGGCCGTAGCCCCTCTCCGCGTCGCGCCCGTAGAACCTATCCTCCGTGCGTTCGTCCTCCGAGTCGCCGTAGCGACCGGGGCCGCGTTCACCGTAACGTGATGACATCTTCAACCTCCTTCTACTCGTCTGCCGTCTAACAAAACCCTTCCGGCGTGAGGCGCGGGGGCTTCGGGAAGAGAACCTCTATCAATGCGTTCCGTCAGCGCCGCGCGCGCAGAGCCTTTTTCGATCCCTCCTCGAACAGCCCGCGCGCGCGCTCGAAGACGCCTTCGAGCCTCTGCTTCTTCTTCAACACGGGCTCGAAGAGGTCGCCCTTGCGCTCCAAGCGGCGGAGCATATTCCTGATGTCGAAGTCGGAGGTCTTGATCTTCTTCCGCTCGACCTCCTTCCATTCGAGCGGCGCCGAGACGGTCGCGCCCGGCTTCGGCCGCACCGAGTAGGCCGCGACGACCGACTTGCCCCGCGCGTTCTGCATGTGATCGACGTAGATCATCCCCGCGCCGCGCTTGCGCTTCGAGCGCTCCACGGTCGCCACCTCCGACTGCTCGCGCGCGACGACCGTCGCCAACTGCTCGGCCAGCTCCGCTATTGATTCGTAGTCATACTTCGGCTCGACGGGGACGTAGACGTGTACGCCGCGCGAGCCGGAGGTCTTCGGGTACGAGTCGAGCCCGACGCGCGCGAGCACGTCGCGCGTGGTGACGGCCACGTCGCAGATGGTCTCGAACGCGACGCCCTCGCCGGGGTCGAGGTCGAAGACGAACCAGTCCGGGTGTTCGAGGTCTTTCGACGCGCGAGTGCCACGGGTGTCGCTCAATCGCCCCGAGGTTCGCCATGTAGAGGAGCGTCGCCACGTTGTCGCCGACGACGTAGTCAACCTCGTGCCCGCCGCCGTCCTCGACTTCGAGCGGCACGGTGTGTACGAACGACGGCGCCTCGTTCACGTCGTGCTGGTGGAAGGACGGCCCCTCTATCCCGCCCGGATACCGCTTCATGATGAGCGGACGGTCTTTCAGGTAAGGCAGGATGTATTCGGCGACCTCGTGGTAGTAGCGCACCAGTTCGCCCTTCGTGTAACCCTCGTCCGGCCAGTAGACGCGCTCAAGGTGCGTGAGCGGCACGACCTCGCGCCCCACCTTCACGTTGAGGTCGCCCGCGAGCGCCTTCGCCTTCAACGCGCGGCCGACAGCCACGACCTTCCCCGACGCCTTCGACGTGTCAAACTTCCTGACGTGCCCCTCGCCTTCGGCGACTCTGCCTTTTGACGTTCGCCCTCTTTTTGCCTTCCCCTTAATCGTCTCCTGCCCGCCCACGGGCTTGCGCAGGCGCAGCTCCCAGCCCGCCTCGGCGAACTCGTCCGAACGTTTGAAGAGGAGCCACTCGCCCTCGCGCCGCTTCATCTTGACGAGCGTGAAGCCGCCTTTGAGCTTCTCGCCCTTCAAAGCAAAATCGAGCCGCCCCGCCGCGAGTTGCTCGGCCGCCGCGCCCTCGCCCAGCACCTCGTACGTGCCGTCGTCCCACTTCATGTGCTCGCCCGCGCCGTACTCGCCCTCGGGGATGAGCCCCTCGAACTTGAGGTACTCGACGGGGTGGTCTTCGGTCTCGACGGCCAGGCGCTTCTCCGAGGGTCGAGCGAAGGCCCGCGCGGCACCGACCAGGACTTGAGCACGCCGCCGACCTCAAGGCGGAAGTCGAAGTGCAGCTTCGACGCGTGGTGCTCCTGCACGACGAAGCGGCGCCGGTTCGACTTCGACACGCTCCCCTTCGGCTCCGGCGTCCGCCGGAAATCGCGCATCTTCCTGTAGGTCTCAAGCCCCATCAGCACCCAACCCCTTTGCCGCCTGTCGGTACACCTGTGTACGCGACCCGTTCACGCACGCGCGCGTGCCGTCTCGCCACCTGCGCGGCGCGCGACCCTCAACACGCGTAGTTTTGAACTCTTCTACGCCCGCCCCCCTTCAATGGAACCAAGCTCGACGTAAGAGGCTTGCAACTTGCATGCTCAAACCGCGCAGCTCTTCCATCGACACCTTTTGTCCGGCGGCAGACCGACGTGAAATTCCCCGAGAGGCTGTATAAGCAGATGCACAGGTAAGTGCAGATGCACAGGTAAGTGCGGCCGTCGTCCTACTCCGAAAGGTCAATGACCCACGCCCCTTCAACATCCCTCTCGACAATCATCCGCCCGAGGTTGAGCCAGCGCGCGACGCCGTCGAGGACGTTCGAGTCGGAGGTGATGGCGACGAGACTTGAGTTGACGATCTCGCGGTCGGGGTTGAACTCGGCGCGCACCTCCCAGGGCCAGCCGCGCTCCGACGCGAGGTCGCGCACGCGCGCGGCCAGGCGGCCGCTGTTCGAGACGGGGCGGTCGAAGAGCCACAGCACCGACGACGGCGCGAGGCCCCCGAGCGCTTCGCCCGCGAGCAGGATGGCGCGCTCCGTCTCCTCGACCGCGCGGTAAGAGCCGTGCACGCTTGAGAGGTCGCGCACGCACCCGTCGCGCCCGAGGACGAGCACGCCGCCCGCGAGCGCCGCCTCCAGAGTGATGACGAGGTTGAAGCCGTCAACGATCAACCCCTCGCCCGCGACCTCCGCGCCGTCCAGGCGGCTCGCACGCCGCCGCGCGCGCCCCTCCTCCGGGCACGCCGCGCGCGCGACGGCGAGGCGTTGCCGCTCCCTCAGGTTGTGCCGGTCGCCCACCAGCTTCAGCGCGGACTTCGTCTGATAGCCACGGCTCAAAAGCCACGACAGCTCCGACACCGCGACGCGCAGCGACGCGAGCCGCGCCGCCTCGAACAGCCGCGCGTCCTCCGGGTGCGCGCCCCTGTGCCGCCGCCTGTCGGGACTCAACTCCCTCCTCGCTTAATTCGTCTTCCGTTTCTTCGTGGCTCGCTTCTTCGCGGCCGGCTTCGGCCTGTCGCGCTCGCCGATGGTCTCGGCCTCGTGGCCTTGGACGGCGAAGTCGTCGGGGAGTTTTTGGAGGAGCCAGAGCGGGCGGCCCGCCTCCTCGCGCCCCTTCATCTTGAAGAGCCGCCACGCGCCGCCGAGGCGCGCGCCTTCGAGGCGGAAGCGGAGCGAGCCCGCGCGCCAGCCGTCGGCGGGGTCGCCCTCGGGGATCAAACTTCCCCTTGTCCCAGCGGTAGACGCGCCCCGCGCCGTACGTGCCTTCGGGCAGCACGCCCTCGAAGTTCATGTAGGAGAGCGCGTGGTCGGGCACCTCGACGGCCAGCCGCTTCGACGCGGGGTCGAGCGAAGGCCCCTTCGGCACCGCCCAGGACTTGAGCGTCCCGGCAATCTCCAGGCGGAAATCCCAGTGCAGACGACTCGCGTGGTGCTCCTGCACCACGAATCTCAAGCTCAGACCCATGCCCGGATTTTGCCACAGAGAGGGCGCCGAAGACCGTCCGCGCCCGCGCCCGTTCGTCACGGCCGGAGTCCGGTTTGTCACACAACGCTTCACAAACGGGGCGACAGCCCTTATTCTCCCCCTCTGCGCCCGACCGCGCGCCCTCGCGCCGAAAGCGTTAACCCGACATCCCGGCCCCGCGAGAGCGCCCCCACAGGGGGGACGACGCGGCGCGGGTGTGCTGAAGAAGGAAGGCCGAGGAATTTCCCGTCGATGACCGAAGCGGAGACAATCGAAGGCATAAGGCTCGCCGCGGACGAGTGGGCCGCGGGCGACGGCCGCGTCTGGCGCGGCCGCCTGAAGCGCTGGGCCATCATCTTCGCCGCGTGGACGGTGATCGCCCTCTTCTTCGCGGGGCAGCTCTACTACTCGAACCTCCTGAGCGAGCGACCGCTGACGCTGGCGCGAGGCGGCCTCGCAGCAGTTCATCTACCCGTACCTGTGGGCCTTCGGCACCGTCCTCGTCCTGTGGCTCGCCGACCGCTTCCCCGTCGAAGGAAAGCTCTGGCGGCGCAACGTCCCCCTCCACCTGCTCTTCGCCACGGCCTTCGTCGTTCGTCATCTCCGGCCTCTTCCAGATCATCCACTTCAACCTCATGAGCAGCCCCGGCCAGCAGTACGACCCGGCGCAGACGCTCCGCTGGATCATCTACAACTCGTCCGAGAACTACGGCATCTACGGCCTGCTCGTCCTGCTCAATCAGGTCTTCCGCTACTACCGGCGCTACCGCGAGGGCGAGCTGCGCTCGTCGCGCCTCCAGACGCAGCTCACGCAGGCGCAGCTCGAAGCCCTGAAGATGCAGCTCCAGCCGCACTTCCTCTTCAACACGCTCCACTCCATCTCCGCCCTCCTGCACCGCGACCCGGACGCGGCCGACCGCATGATCGCGCGCCTCGGCGACTTCCTCCGCCTCACGCTGGAGAACTCCGGCGCGCAGGAGGTCTCGCTCCAGAAGGAGCTTGAGTTCCTGACCTGCTACCTCGAAATCGAGCGCGTGCGCTTCCAGGACCGGCTCACCACGAGCGTCGAGGTCGAGCCCGACGCGCTCGACGTGCCCGTCCCCAACCTCATCCTTCAGCCCATCGTCGAGAACGCCCTGCGCCACGGCATCGCCCAGACGCGCGGCCCCGGCCGCGTGGAGATTTCCGCGAAACGCGAGAACGGCGTCGCTGCGTATACGGGTCAGGGACAACGGGCCGGGCCTTGCGGCCATCACAAGGCCGGACGACGGGTTAAAGGAGGGTCTCGGGCTCTCGAACACGCGCGCGCGACTCGAACAGCTCTACGGCGCCGCGCACCGCTTCGAGCTTGAGAACGCGCCCGGCGGCGGACTTCTCGTCACGCTGGAGATACCTGCCGCCAAGGGCGTACCCGCCTGATTTTTGGAACCCTGCCTACGTCCCCGCGTACACTTTTCTGAAACTCGAAGGCGTTTTTTGACACAAACACCTTCGGCGCGGTGTTTTTCTTTAGTAAATGGTGAATAGTAAATGGTAAATGGTTCGGCCCGCCCTCCGGGCCGAACCATTTACCACCGGCGGACTAAAACGTCGGACTCCGGCTCACCATTTACTATTTACCATTCATCATTTACCTAAACTATGACGGAAGCCGCACAGGCGCCCATCCGCGTGCTCGTCGTGGACGACGAGCCGCTCGCGCGCGAGAAGATTCGCGGCATGGCGGCAGACGACCCCGACCTGCGCGTCGTCGGCGAATGCACGAACGGCGCCGAGGCCATCGAGGCCGTCCAGACGCTCAAGCCCGACCTGCTCCTGCTCGACGTGCAGATGCCCGAGGTCGGCGGCTTCGCCGTGCTCGAAGCCCTCAAGGACGACGGGCTGCCGCCCGTCATCTTCATCACGGCCTACGACCACTACGCGGTGCGCGCCTTCGAGTTCCACGCGCTCGACTACCTCCTGAAGCCCTTCGACCGCGAGCGCTTCCGCGCCGCGATGGAGCGGGCCAAGCGGCAGATTCGGCGCGACACGGGCGGCGCCCTCGACGAGCGCATCATCGCGCTCCTGGAGCAGATGCGCGGGCAGCAGCGCTACAGCGAGCGGCTGGTGGTCAAGACCGGCGGGCGCGTCTTCTTCCTCAACATCGACGAGATCGACTGGATCGAGGCCGAGGGCAACTACGTCTCCATCCACACGGGCAAGAAGGCGTACCTGCTGCGCGAGACCATCTCCTCCTTAGAGGCGCAGCTCGACCCGAAGGACTTCGTGCGCATCCACCGCTCGGCTATCGCGAACATCAACCGCATCAAGGAGCTTCAGCCCTGGTCGCACGGCGAGTACCACGTCATCCTCAACGACGGGACGCAGTTGACCCTCTCGCGCAGCTACCGCGAGAAGCTCCAGGCGGCGCTCGGCAACAGCCTGTGACGTGGTCGGAAACGGACGCGAGGCCGCTTCATCACACGGCGCGTCCAGTTCATCACAAAAGCCTTCGCCGCGCGGCAGACACTCTTTAAACTCCCCTCGAAAACGGCGGCCGACGAGGCGGCCTGCTCCGGTGGCGCACGGCGCGCCTCGCACGGGCACAGTCCCGATACTTGCCCGACCTTACCCGAAGGGAGTTCTACCAAGCATGCTGGAACAGAGACACTACGCGTTCAACCGGCCGGCCGAGCAGCCCGAGCCCGCCGCCGCCGCCGCCGCCCCCCTGCCCCGCCCGAACAGGGCGCGGCCGTCCGACTCAAGACGCTGCGTGAGCTGGCGCTCGCGCTCCTCCAGGAGGTCGATTCGATCAAGGGCAGCGGCTCGCTCGAAGCGAAGCCGAGCGTGGACTTCTCCGAAGAGGTGCGGCGCTTCGAGACCGACCTCATCCGCTGGGCGCTGATGCGCACGGGCGGCCACCAGCGCCGCGCCGCGCGCATGCTCAACCTGAAGGTCACCACGCTCAACGCCAAGATCAAGCGCTACCGCATCCAGCCGCACGCCGCCCCCACCTCCACCGGCAACGTCGTCGGCCTCTACCGCGATGCGGAGGAAAGTAAGCAGTAGTCAGTAGTCAGCTAGGAAGACAAAGCGGCGCGTCATAGCCTTCGGGCCGGACGCGCCGCTTGTTTTTCTACTGACTTCTTGTCTACTTACTTTTGCCTTTCCCCGTCGATTCGCGTATAGAAACGCGGATGAAGGTTCGCGTTGTCTTCCTGATTCTCTGCTGCATCTGGGGCTCGACCTGGATGTTCATCAAGCTCGGCCTGCGCGACCTCCCGCCGCTCAGTTTCGCCGCCGCGCGGTTCCTGTTAGCCACCCTCATCCTTTCGGCCATGGTCGCCGCGAAGCGTTCGCGCCTGCCGAGCGGGCGCGAGTGGTTGCTGCTCGCGCAGACGGGAGTGCTGGCCTTCGGGCTCAACTACGGGCTGCTCTTCTGGGGCGAGCAGCACATCTCCTCGGGGCTGGCGGCGCTGCTTCAGGCGACCATCCCCGTCTTCGGGATGCTGCTGGCGCACCCGTACCTGCCGGGCGAGCGCCTGAACGCGCGCAAGCTCGCGGGCGCGCTGCTCGGCGTCGGGGGCGTCGGCGTCATCTTCTCGCACCAGTTCGGGGCGGAAGGCTCGATGGCCCTGTGGGGGAGCGCGGCCGTGGTGGCGGGCGCCGCCTGCGCGGCGTGGGCGAACGTGCTGGTGAAGGCGAAGGGCTCGAAGCTGGACGCGCCGGTGCTGGCGGCGGGGCAGATGGCGTGCGGCTTTCTGGCGCTCGCGTCGGCGGCGCTCGTGCTCGAAGGCGACCCGCGGAACTTACGTTGGACGCCGCTCGCGGTCGTGTGCCTCCTCTACCTGACGCTGGTCGGGTCGGTGGCGGCCTTCCTGCTCTACTACTGGCTGGTGCGCCAAGTGGACGTGACGAAGACGATGCTGATCGCGCTCGTTACGCCGCTGGCGGCGGTGCTGCTCGGCGTCGTCGCGCTCGGCGAAGAGTTGTCTTGGAGGACTCTGGCGGGCGGCGCCGTCATCATGGCCGGCGTCGCGCTCGTCATGCTGCGGCGGGCGCCGAAGGGCTCCACGGCCGCGACCGCTGAAAGTCTCGCGCCCGAAGCCGAGGCGGCCGTGCAGCGAGAGCTAGGGGCGTCGCGGCGGACACTGCCGCTGAAGTTAAGGGCTCGCGGGATGTTCAATCCCGCGAGCCCTCTGTCGTAAGTTCACTCTTCGACGGGCGCGCCTCAGGGGAACGTCTCGATGTTGATGAAGAACTTGAACGTGCCCGTCTGCTGGATGCCGAGCAGGAACTGGACGTTGACCGAGCCGCCGTCCGGGACGGCGTTCAGCGAGCGTCACCGAGCCGACCGAGAGCGTCGAGTTGAAGGCGCCGCCGTTCGGCTGCGCGGGCGGCTGCTCAAGCGTCGTCTGCTGCACCGTGCAGATGTTGGCCGGGCAGGCCGCGTTCGTCCCCGAGATCGTCACGACGGCGGGGACCGACGGCGTCAGCTCGAAGTGCGCGCGCGCAGGTCGGCGAAGCCCGAGGGCACAGGGAACGTCGTCTGGTCGATGACGCGGAAGCGCAGCCGCGTGACGGTAGCCCCCGTGTTGTTCGTGATCGTCTTGCGAATCAGCAGCGTGCCGAAGGTCGAGTTGTTTGGCGGGTCTACTCGTGAAGTCGCGGACGCGGTTCGGCGCGTTGGAGCTGCCGACCGAGGGGTCGATGTTGCCGGCCGCGAGCTGGCTGTTGCGCTGGACGGGGCTCGAAAGGTTCTCCGGCCCCGGCGCCCCGAGCCGCTGGCCCGCGCCGGCCGAAGCGTGCCGTTCGTCTCCACGAAGACGAAGTCCGCGGCGTTGTTGTTCGTGTCCTTCGGCAAGCCGCCGGTCGGGCACGCGCCGAGCGATCGTGATCGACCCGCCCTTGCCGCAGTTGTCGCGGTAGAAGCTGTGGTTGATGAGGAACTGCGTGAGCGCCGGGTAGCCCGTCCCCTCCCTGTAGAGCGCGTTCGCCTCCGACGCGGGCCGACGGCGTCGAGCCGCGTCGCGGTCGAGTAGTTGGCCGTGTTCGACGTGTTGAAGAGGGCGACGCCCGTGTTGTTCGGGATGTTGTCGGTGTAGGTCGGCGTCGGGCGTCGCGGTCGTCGCCGTCGCCCGGCCGGGTGGCCGCCCAGAGCTGTAGCCGTCGGAGTTGGCGCAGAGGAAGTGGCCGCGCGCGGGGATGACCGTCCCCGCGCGGGATGGTGCAGCGCGCGACGCCGTCCGAGGCCGCCACGAGCGTAGCCGGCCGAGCCGTCGGCGGTGGCGACGGTGAGCGGCGAGTCGTTGTTGTTGTAAATCTCGATGAACTCGTCCTCGTTCGGCTCGGGGGCGGGCCAGCCCGCGGGTCCGTTGGGGCCGAACAGGCGGAACTCCGAGATGAGGAGGTCGCCCGTGCCGGCCGGCGCCGTCGACCTTCGCCCACCAGGTGCCCCAGCGCGAGTCGTTCGAGCCGACGTCGCGCCCACGCGCGCCCCGCGTACTCCTGCACCGTCCACAGGTCGCGGTCGTTGACGGGGTCGATGAGCGTGTGGCTGTAGTCGCCCCAGCGGTTCCTCGTCCCCGAGAAGAACTTCTCGTAGTAGTCCTCGCCCTCCTTGTAGATGACCGGGTCGCGCATCGTGCCGGCCGCGTCCGTCCCGAGCCGGAGCGTGTAGCCCGCGTCGGCGAAGTCGTCCGACTCGAACTCGGAGAAGCCCAACAGGATGTCGCTGTTCTTGTTGACGGAGAGCGAGGGGTAGGCGTACCACTTGCCGCCGTTCGTGGGCGTGGCCGTCGCGTCCTCGACGCGCCCGCCGTCGAGGTAGTTGCCGGTCGGCGCGTCGAGCATTGTCCACTGCGCGGCCGTGCGGTTGGCGAGCGAAATCTGGTTGTTGAAGGGGTCGGTCGTCGTGCCGGCCCCGGCCGGCAGGGCGACGGTCTGCGCGTAGTAAATCCTGCCGTTGCGGAAGACGGGGTTCGAGCGCACCTGCGAGTCGCCCGGGTCGAGCCTGCGCGCTTGGCGGGCAGGTCTGCGTCGGGCGGAGTCGCCGCGATGCACTGCTGCGGCAGCATGTCGCCGACCGGCTGCGACCAGCCGCCGCCGGGTCGCGTCTTGAAGGCGCCCGGGACGTTGAAGGCCGGGGCGGCGGGCGTGCCCGTGATGGTCGAGACTTTGTAGGTCGCGCCGCCGCTCGACCCGTGCTGGACGACGTAGAGCGTCTCCTCCGTCGGCGGAGAAGGTCGTGACCGGGTGGTTGCAGAAGCCGATGGCGTTGCCCCTGAAGACGTGGCGACGGCCGTGCCCGCGCGCGCCGTGGGGTAGTCGAGCACCAGCATCCTGAAGTTGTTGCTCAACTGCGCGCCGTTCAGGCCCGTCCCGACGATCTGGAACGTGTTCAGCCGGACGGCGATCCAGTTCTTGTTGAAGCCGAGCATCGGGAAGTCGGCCCACTCGCCCTGCGCGTTGCAGCCCGTCGTGCCGCCCGCGCAGCCGACGATGAAGCGGAAGACGTTGTAGGAGCCCGCGGGTCGGAGGTCTGCGAGACGGCGATGTTGATCGGAGGAGTTGGCCGAAGAGGCGTTGGACGCGACGGCCGAGAACACCAGCGCCGCTGTACGGGTCGAACTGAATCTGCGGGTCGAAGAAGCCGCTTCCGCCCGACGAAGCCCAGAACGTGTCGATGGAGACGGTCGAGAGCGCCGTGCCCGTCGTCTTGTTGTGGATGCGGTAGTTGGTGTTGGTGTTGGTGAAGACGCGGTCGAGGCCCACCGCGCCGTTCGTGTCGGGCGGGATGATGGGGCTGCCGGCGTGCGGCCCGTCGAGCTTCGGCCCGTCCTCCTGCGCCAGGAAGCTCTGCGAGGGCGAGGGCGACGCGACGAGCGGCCCGCCCGTGTCGTCCAGCCCGGCCGTAGGCGCGGTCGCGCCGACCGCGGCGGGCGCGCCGCCGACCACGTCCGGCGGCGCGACCGCCGCGCCCTGCGGCGTGTCGTTGATCGTGCCCGGCAGGGGGGCCGTGCGCCCCGCCGGCGCCGTCCTCGGGAGCACGCGCACGCGCCTCGACATCTCGGCGAGTTGTCTGAAGTTGACCTGCGTCACAGAGACGGGCTGGATGCTCGCGGAGGTGATGGCTTCGGGCTGGGGCGCCTGCGGATTGACGGGGGCCTGCGGCTTCGCCTTGATGACCGTGGTGGCGCGCTGCGCGCGCGCGCGCGACGGCGTAGAAGAGCGACGGCGCCGCCAGCGCCAGGAGAAGCGCGAGGAGGCCGAGCCGGCCCGCGGCCTTCGGACGCGCGTGGCTCCGCGCGCGTGTGCGCCCGGCCTTAAAACCTTTACTACTCATGTTGGGACTGCTCCTTACAGAATCGGGGCACGGTGGGTCGCACGCTGCTTAGGAGGGCGCCGTGCCGGCCGCGCTCAATAGGCATGCGACATCACGGCCCTGCGCTGGTCAACGGACGAAAACAGGAAGCGCGAATGCCGGGCTTACTTCAAGCTTCGGCAGAACTGCGACGGCGATTTGGGAACGAGGGGGTCGCCGGTGAATATTATATGAAATATCTTTAAGGGTAGTAAATAATAAATGATGGCGACCCGGCCCGCAACCCTTCGGCGAAACTACGGCGCGGGCTCCGGCGGGAGCGGCCCGGCCTGCCCGTAACCGACCGTGCATACGCCCGTGACGAGGTCTACGGCGCCCAGCATGACGACCGGCCCCTCGCCCTCCTCGTCCTCCTCCTCGACCTCGTCCAGTTCCCGCGAGCCGCCCGTCTGCGCGCGCTCCGCGACGCTCCCGCGCCTCACGCTCGCGCTCTTCACGCTCCCTGCGCTCGCGCGCCTCGCGCCCGCGCTCCTCCCGGCGGCGGGGGACGAGCGAGTGGGCCGTGAGCAGGAGCGCCGCGCGTCCGCCCGCGCCGTGCGCGCGGTACTCGACCTGCGGGTTGCGGAAGCGTCCGATGCAGCGGCGCATGAGCTGTTTCGGCGCGTCGCCGCGTGATGGTGCGCGTGATGTCGGAGGTCTCGGAGAGCGTGGCCGCCACCGAGTGCGTGTCCATCGCGGCGCGCCGCCTTCGGTGTAGAAGCCGACCGAGTCGTTGACGGCCGCCTCGTGGCCGCCCACCGAGAGGCGCCACACGACGCGTCGGTCGCCCGCGCGGTCCACGACGCGCGCGACGCGAAAGTGCGAGTCGAAGAAGGCGGCGCTGAAACCCGTCCCGATGATCGCCTCGCGCGAGCCCGCGACCAGCGCCCGTTCCGAGGCGTTGAGCGCCGGAGGGTCGGCGGCCGGCGCCTTCTGCGCGCCCGCGCCCGAAGACAAAGCCGCGACCACAGCGAGCGCCGCGAGGGCGAAGAGCAGAAGATTTCTCATCGTGTTTAAGTTCGGGCTTACGTCTCGCGGGCCCCACGCTTCGTCAGCTGTCTACTTGCGGCGCGCGGGCAGCAGAAGGTGCCAACGCCGCGGCGGCGACGCACGCGACGGCGCGAACCTTAACCCGGTAAGGCGCGGGCATATTCGTTCCTTCGCGGGGAGCGGCGGCGGCGGGAGAGCTTCCGGTCACGAAATGCGGAATGCGGGTCGAAAGGCAGATGAAAGTCAGCGTGTTTCTCATCTTCCTTCAACCCGCATTCGGAGACCCGCATTTCCATGCGTCAGCCCGCGCGGAGGGTGCGGACGATGGCGTCGCGGAGGCGCTGGGGGGCGACCTCGGCGTTCGACCTCGCCCTTCTGCGGGTTGCGCCAGTTGTCGAGGATGGCCACCTTGTGCGCGCAGGCGACGGTGCAGAGCGGCGCGCACCACTTCTCGGTGTTGTACTCGCGCACCACGTCGGCCGTCGTGTACTGCTCGACGGGGATGCCGGGCGTGCCGCGCTGCTGCGAGCAGTAGTGCACCAGCCCGTCCTCGCAGACGTAGAGGTAGCGCGCGCCCGAGCGGCACCGCCACTTGTTCTCCTTGCCCGAGGCGAGATTGTCCTGGAACCAGCCGAGACGCGCGTACTCGGACTTCGACACGCGCTTCAGCTCGTCGTAGACCTCGCGCTCGCGCTCGCCCAGAGGCTTCAGGAGGCCGTGGCCGTCGTGGATGACGCCGACCGTGGTCGAGAAGCCCAACTCCTGCGCGCGGCGCGCGATGACGAGCGCGTCCTCCGGGTTCTTGATGCCGCCGCCGATGACCGAGTTGATGTTGACGTGGAAGTCGGAGTGCGCGGCGAGGTTCTGCAAGCTTCTTGTCGAGGTTCTTCAGGCTCTTCTTCGAGACCTCGTCGGGACTGACGTTGTCGATGGAGATCTGGAGGTATTCGAGCCCGGCCGCGTTCAGGCCGCCGGATGCGCTCGGGCGTCATGTAGTAGCCGTTCG
Source organism: uncultured Acidobacteriota bacterium (assembly GCA_963726735.1). GTDB lineage: Bacteria > Acidobacteriota > Blastocatellia > Pyrinomonadales > Pyrinomonadaceae > QHXN01. Next base: position 851,099 of record CAVSDM010000007.1, on the reverse strand, counting down.
AGATGAGCCCGGCGATCATGCCGCGCCGGCGGATGTGGCGGATGATCTCCTCCAACTCCGGGTGCATCATGGGCTCGCCGCCCGAGATGGTGATGACGGAGGTGCCGAGGCGCGCGAGCGCGTCCAGACGGCTCTTCATCGCGTCGAGGGGCACCGGGTCGGAGGTCTTGTCGAACTCGTTGCAGTAGGTGCAGGCGAGGTTGCAGCGGCGCATGGGGATGATGTGCGCCAACACGGGGTGGTCGGTGCGCATCAGCGCGCGGGTGATGAACCTCGCCTCGCGCAGCTTCAACTTCAGAAACGTGCTTCGCTTCATCAAGGCTGTTTCGTCTTGCTCGCCCGCGCCGTGGGCGTCGCGGCTGGCGCGGGCTCTCCTTCGGGGAAATGACCGCTAGACAATACGAAATGCGGGCCGCCAAATCAAGCGGGCCGGCGTCGGCGCCGGCGCGGCCGGCGCGAGCCGACTAAAAAAGGCGAAGGGCTCTGACCACTCACGGCGGGCAGAACCCTTCGCCTTTTCGGACTTTCAAACTCCGGGGGCCTTAGCCCTTGACGATCTTCGTGCCCTCGGGGAGCTTGACCACGAAGGTCTCCGGCGAGATTTGCGGGTTGCGCTGGATGCCGGACAGGCGCACGGTCGTCGCGTCGCCGTTCTTCTCGGTGACGCGCGTCTGGATGGGCATCCCGTCGTCGGTCACCCAGACCTCGGCGAACTGGAAGCCCTGGTCGCCGCGCGGCACGAGTTTCAGCCACCAGACGTGCGGGCTGCCCTTGTAGAGTTCGCCCTCGCCGATCAGCTCGACGTTGAACTGGCTCTTGGCCTGCGCGCCCGACATGTTCATCGCGAAGCCGAGCATGCTATTCGCCTTGCCGCCGCCCTTGCTGCCGACGTTCTTCGACAAGCCCTGGTAAGCCTGCTTCAGGCGCGGGCGGTAGAGCGTGTACTGGCCGTCCGCGACGGCGAGAATCTCCTGCGCGGGCCTCACCCAGTCAACGCGGACGTTGGCGTCGCGGCCCTTGCCGGCGACGTACGCCACGTCGCCGTTGTACTTGTCGGAATCGCGCAACTGCGAGTTGTACTTCTCCATGTAAATGTTGGCGCGCATGGAGCCGAGCGTGCGGCGGTTGCGGTCCATCTTGTTGAGGATGGAACTGATGAGACCCGGCCCCTGCGCCTGGGCGCGGGGCGGGGCCACCGAGAGCGAGGCCAAAAGCATCAACGCGGCGAGGGCCGGCGCGAACATCTTCTTCATGCGAACTCCTTCAAACATTTCGGGGAGACTCCTCTGCCGGTCACAAAACCGGGTAAGTATAGGGAATTACGGCTCTATGTCAACCTCAAAACCGACCGTACGACCGTCCGTCGTCTTCAGTTCCTTCCAGCCGTTGACCCGCAGGCCGGGCTCGCCGGTGATGTTGCGGGCGCAGCGCTCGATGTCGTGCGCATCGGGCTGGGCGGTCGCGGCCGCGCCCGTCGTACGGATAAGCAGCTTTTGTGCCGCTCTGAGCCCACTTTGATGCGCCGGCGCGCAGGCGAGTTCGCCCCACTCGAACCACCCTTTAGGCGTAAGAAATACGAAGGCGAGGATAGCGACGCACAGCACGTCGTACTGCCATGTCGTCCGCCCGTAGGACCAGAAGATGACCTTTTTAAAGACGTTCAGCAGCATAAAAAATAAGACAGGTGACAACCGCCGTGGACACAAGTGATAAGAAAAGATTGCGATCCTCTTACCACTCTACGACGGAGACCCGCCTTCTGGATTATATCTGTACACGCGGCCCGGGGGCAACGATTAGTCCGTCGCGCATCTGTATGATGCGGCGGCACATGGCGGCCGCCTCCGGGTTGTGCGTGATCATGATGATGGTCTGGTTGAAGCGGTAATTCATCTCCTGGAACATGTTAAGGACGATGGCGGAGTTCTCCGTGTCCAGGTTTCCGGTGGGCTCGTCGGCGAGGATGATGGCGGGGCGGTTGACGATGGCGCGCGCGAGCGCGACGCGCTGCTGCTCGCCGCCCGAGAGTTCGAGCGGCTTGTGATGCATCTTGTCTTCGAGTTGGAGCAGGCGCAGCACCTCGCGGCGGCGCTCGGGGTCGCCCCCTTTTTTACCGTCCGCGCCGCCGTGGATGCTCTCGGCGAGCTTCAGATTACCGTCGGCCGTGAGCGTCGGGAAGAGGTTGAAACGCTGGAAGACGAAGCCGATCTTGCGGCGGCGGATGTCTGTGCGCTTGGCGTCGGTGGCGGCGGTCAGGTCTTCGTCGTCGATGACGATGCGGCCCGTGCTGGGGGTGAGCAGGCCGCCGAGCAGGTGCAGCATCGTGGACTTGCCGCACCCGGAAGGCCCCATGATGGCGAGGTACTCGCCCTCCTCCACGTCGAGCGACACGCCCCGTAGCGCGTGCACGTCCACGCTCCCCACCCGGTAGACCTTCGTCAGATTTTCCGCCTGTAGAATCGTTCTCATATCTTTTTAAGTCATAAGTGATGAGTGAGAGGTGATAAGAAAATACAGCTTGCCTTTTTCCTTATCACCTCTCACTCATCACTTATCACTCGTATGCAAGCGCGCTCACGGCGTCCAGATTCGCGGCGCGCACCGCCGGGTAGAGCGCGCCCAAAGCGCCGCCGAGCAGGCCGATGAGCGCGGCCGTCAGGCCCCAGGCCCAACTGTACTCGAAGGGCAGCGCGTAGGCGCCCTGGATCAGGTAGCCGACCACGAACGAGATGGCGAAGCCGGCGACGACGCCGATGACGCTGATGAGCACGGCCTCCTTGACGATCTCGCCGACGATGAAGCCGCGCGAGGCGCCGAGCGCCTTCAGGATGCCGATCTCGCGCGTCCGCTCCGTGATGGTCGTGTACATCGCCAGCATCACCACCAGCCCGCTCACCAGCGCCGAGAGCCCGACGAGCGTGCGCAGGAAGACGCCGAGGTACGGGATGCTCTTCTCGATGTTGGTGATGATGTCGCGCGTGAGCTGAATCCGGTTGCCCGGCAGCTCGGCGTCGATCCTGCGCGCCATCTCGACCGCGCGCTCGGGCTCCTTGAGCTTGACGTAAATCCACGTGCATTTGCCCGGCGCTTCGAGCGCGTCCTGCATCGCGGCCAGAGACATCTTGACACGCGGCCCGGCCTCCGGCGTGTAGACGCCCGTGACCTTGTAGGTCTGGTTGCCGAAGAGCTTCAGTTGGCTTCCGACCGAGAGGTTGTTGTTGCGCGCCTTGGCCTCGTCGATGACGACCTCGTCGAGCCCCTGCGGCGCGCGCCCCGCGACGAGGCTCATCCCGTTCATCGCGGCGAACGCGTCCCAGTCCACGCCCTCGACCTGCTCGAACCCGAATCCCTTGCCGCCCTGCGAGACGTAGCGGATGTCGGGCACGGCCATCGCGACGCCCTCAATCCCCATCAACTCCTCGGCGTACTTCACCGACAGGTTGGTCGTCGTGCTCATCAACTGCGTCGAGCCGGCGTCGCGCGTGAAGACGATCTCGGCCTTCAGGTTCTGCGAGCGCCGCTCCAGGTCGTTCGACAGCCCGCGCGCGAGCCCCGTAAACAGCATCACCAAACACACGCCCAGCGCCACGCCCGCCGCGCTCACCAGGGCGCGCACCGGGCGCTGTCGGACGTTGGCGGTGACGAGACTATCCATCGCCTGCACCACTTTACTACTCACCCTTCCCTCAAGGCTTCTTCACCGCGTCCAGATCGACCTCCTGGAGGTTCGAGCTGTTCTTGAGGACGAAGATTTCGGGGTCGTACGTCTCGTCCACTTTGACCGCGCGGGGGTCCTGGAAGGCGATGCGGATCGAGTAGTGGTCCTGGGGCCGCGTCAGCTCGACCTGCGCGGGCAGGCGCAGGCGGCCCTCCTCGCCGAACGGTTGCGGGTTGCTGTAGACCACGTCGGTGTTGAGCTGCCCGCGGTCGCCGTAGACCTGCACGCGCGCGAGCCGCAGGTTGCCGACGCGGTCGAACCAGAAGCGGCGCGTGACGCGCGCGCGGTTCTGCGACAACAGCTCCATCTCCGTCAAAACGTAGTAGCCGCGCACGACGCGCGCGCCCTTCTTCGCGCCGGGTCGCGGGTCGGGCTCCTCCTCGTAGGTCTCGGCCTGCGCGTAGACGTGTTTCGTGTCTTCAAAGGAGACGGGGGGAACGAGCATGGCGTCGGTCAGGTGTTGCGGGCGCAGGGACGAGAGGGCGCTCACGGTCGCGCGCTGCATCGCCGCCTCGCGCCGCTTGCCGCCGGCCCGACAGTCGAGCGAGGTGCCGCCGCCGTCGGCTTCGAGCTTCTCGTACTGCGCGGCGTTGCGCCCCGTGACGAAGCGCTGGTACTTCGCGTCGCCCAGGTAGACGGCCGCCCAGAAGCGTTCGCCGGTCGAACTCATCTCGGCGACCTTCGAGCCGACGAGGGGCAGCAGCACGGTCAGGTAGACCTGACCGGGGCGCTGCACGACGAGGCGGCCGTCGGCCGTCTTGTACTTCTCGGCGAGGCCGCACTCGGCGTAGCTCGTGTCGAGGAACTGTATGTCAACCCGGCCGTTCAGGGACTTCACCGCGCCGAGGCGGTTGATCTCCTCGAACATCTGGGGCATGTCGGCCTCGACGAGCGGCGTCAAAGGCTGCGGCACGGAGACCTGGTCCTTCGTCCGCACGAAGAAGCCGCCCACCTTCGTGACGGCGCCGCAGCCCGAGAGCAGCACCGCCGCCCCCAGCACGACCGCCGCACACGCGGCCCTCGCGCACCCCCAGTTTTTCAGCCTGTGCATCGGAAGCAAAAGTCGAACGCGCGCCACACACCAGCCCCGCAAAGATTAACGAATTCAGTCAAAGGAAGCTAACAAACGCGCTTCAGGCTTGTCAACGAAGGGGAGTAGGCGGTACGCAGATGGCAGTAAGCAGTCGCCCCGCGTGACGGACGTTGCGAGATTAAATCCGAGGTTTCGGCCGCGGCTCTCTTAACTGCCTACTGCCTACTGCGGTTCATCCAGCATGAGCGGCGGCTTGTCGAAACGCGCGCGGAGGGCGTTGACGGCGCTGTTGACGCGCGGGCGGCTGACGATGCGGGTTTCGAGCGTGCGCTTGCCGGGGAAGTCGAGCAGCATGATGCCGAGCAGGATCGTGAGCACGCCCTGCCCCGGCACCCCGGGCAGCGACATCACTATCCCAGCGCCGACCAGCACCAGCCCGAGCAGGTTCTTCGCGAAGATGCCGACGGCGCGCAGGATGGGGTGGCGTTGGACGAGGAACTCGCGGCCGTGCGACGAGTGGAAGTAGTTCGCCGGCAACTTCACCAGCACCAACGTCACCACGGCGAGGCTCAACACGAACGTCACCACCGAGATCGCCACCCCGAAGAGCACCTGCCCCCACGTCAGCCCCCACCCGTTAATCGTCCGCGTCAGCCAGTCAATCATAAGCAAGTAGGTAGCAGGCAGATGGCAGCCGCCGCGTCAGCGGCGTGTGAATGTAGCCCGGCCTTTCAAGGCCGGGTCAACGTCATCTCGAACAACTTGCGTCGCGTCGGCGACGCCCGAACGGTTCAAACGCCGCCCCACAACGCTTTCAACCGCCTACCGTATTTTCTTCCTCTCCCCCAGAAGCGCCGCAATGGCCTCGCGGACGACCTCGCGGGCCGCGCCTTCGAGTTGGAAGTCGCGGTCGGCGGCGCCGTCCCAGAACTCTCCGAGGCTGCGCGAGCCGGCGCGCTCGAAGGCGAGCGCCTGCGCAAGCAGGTCCAGGACATCGGCCGCCTTGACGAGCCGTGCCTCCAGGCTCGCGCGCGACTCGTAGTCCTCGTGCAGCGCGGCGTACGCGGCGGCGTGGACTTCGCCCGCGCCGCGCATGATGTCGTCGAAGGCCGCGCGCTCGGCCGCGCGCCGCGCCTCCCGGCCGTAATAGTCGGCGACGGTGCGCGGCATGTCGCCCGTCCGCGTCTCCTGCAAGTCGTGCAGCAGCGCGATGCGCACGACGCGCCCCACGTCCACCTCGACGCCGCGCGCCGCGCACTCGTCCGCCAGAAGCATCGCCGTCAGGGCCACCCCGTAGCTGTGCGCCGCCACCGACTCCGCCCCCGGCGGCAGGCCCCGCAAGACCCACCCCGTCCGGTCGAGCCGCTTCAAACGCTGTAGTTCGAGCAGGACGGAGAGCATTCGTTCACACGAAGACCTTGCCGGGATTCAGGATGCCGTTCGGGTCGAGCGCGCGCTTGATGCGGCGCATGGCGTCGATGGTCTCGGAGCCCAGCGCCATCTGTAGGTACGGGGCTTTGACGTAGCCGATCCCGTGCTCGCCGCTGATGGTGCCGCCCAGGTTCACGGAGACGGCGAAGGTCTCGCCGACGGCGTCGCGCGCGCGCGCGACCGCGTCGGGGTCGGAGCGTTCGCACATGAAGTTGACGTGGATGTTGCCGTCGCCGAGGTGTCCGAAGTTGACGACGAAGGTGTCGTACTTCTTCCCGATGGCTTCGACACGCTCGATCAACTCGGGCACGCGCGAGCGCGGGACGACCACGTCCTCGTTGAACTTGAGCGTGCCGAACTTCTTGATGGCCGGCGAGAGCGCGCGCCGCACGTCCCACAGGCGGTCTTCGTCCTCGCGCGACTCCGAGCGCAGGATGTCGTAGCCGCCGAGTTCCCTCACCGCCTCTTCCACTAAACGAATCTCGCGCTCGACCTCGGCGGCGGGGCCGTCCACGGAGACGAGCAGCAGCGCGCCGGCCTCCGGGTCGATGCCGAAGGCGAACTCCGACTCGACGGCGCGGATGGCGTTACGGTCTAAGACCTCGATGGCGACGGGCGTGACGCGGCGGCGGGTGAAGGCGGGCGGGCAGGCGCAGGCCGCGGTCATCGTCTTGAAGGTCGCGCGCACGGTGCGCGTCGTCTCGGGCAGCGGGAGCAGCTTGAGCGTCGCCTCGGTGATGATGCCGAGCATCCCTTCGCTTCCGCAGATGAGACCCGTCAGGTCGAAGCCGACGACGTTCTTGCTCGTTAAGCCACCCGTGCGGACGATCTCGCCCGTGGGCAACACGACTTCGAGCCCGAGCACGTAATGCTTCGTCACGCCGTACTTCGCCGAGCGTATGCCGCCCGCGTTCTCGGCGATGTTGCCGCCGATGAAAGAGTTCTTATAAGAGGCGGGGTCGGGCGGGTAGAACAGTCCGACCTCTTCGACGGCCTGTTGCAGCGCGTAGGTCGTCACGCCCGGCTCCGTGATCGCGTACAGGTTCTCGACGCTCACCTCGCGGATGCGGTTCATGCGGTCGGTGCCGATGACGATGCCGCCCTCGACCGGCACCGCGCCGCCCGTGTAGCCGACGCCGCCGCCGCGCGCCGTCACCGGAAACCGCCGCTCGTTGGCGAGCCGCAGAATCGCAGAGACCTCCTCGGCCGACCGCGGCAGCACGACCGCCTCGGGCGGGAACTTCTCCTTCAGAGCGTCGCCCGCGTAAGGCTCGACCCGCTCCTCGTCAACCAGCACGTTCTCCGCGCCGGCGATCTCCCTCAGCCGGTTCAAGACCTCCGGCTCCGACGCCGCCGTGCGCGCGCGCACACCTTTATCCGCGAAGTGAATCGTCCGGCTCATCCTGTACGGCTTTCTCCCCTGCCCCTTACTTTATCGCGCAACGCGCCCCGCATCAACGCCGGGCGCGGGCCGGAAAACAAAACGCGCGGCCGCGCGTATAGACAACGCCCCCGCAGCGTGGGGGCGAGTCGAGAAGGGAATCCGAACCTGGATGCTGAAACTCCTCCCCGCCGTCGTCCTCCTGTGCGTGGCGGCGCAGTCCGCTTTGGCGCAGACGCCCGCCCGCCCCGAGCCCGCGCAGACCGCGCCGGCGGACGTGTCCGCGCGCAGGCGCGAAGCCTTCGACGTGGTCTGGCGCACGGTCAGCGAGAACCACTTCGACCCGACCTTCGGCGGCCTCGACTGGGCCGCCATCGGCGAGCGCTACCGGCCCCTGGCCGCCGCGGCTCAGACGGACGCGGAGTTCCACGGCCTGCTCCGGCGCATGGTGGACGAGCTTAAGCTCTCGCACTTCGCCATCTATCCGCCGCGCGCTTTCGACGACGCGGCGCCGCCGACGGGAGGCGCGGGCGCGCGCGCCGGGCGCGGGTCGGCCGGACTCGACGTGCGCGTCCTCGGCGGCCGGGCCGTCGTCACGCGCGTCGATCAGGGCTCGGCCGCCGAGCGCGCCGGACTGCGCACGGGCCATGTCATCCTGAGAGTTGACGAGCGGGACATCGTGCAGACAATCGCGCGCCTCGCCGCGAGCGACCTGAGCGAGGGCTACAAGCGTGTCTACATGCGCGGCGCGGCGCTCGGCGCGCTCGACGGCCCCGCGGGCGCGCAGCGCGTGGTCGCATACCTCGACGAGCGCGACCGGAGGCGCGAAGCGACGTTGACGCTCCTCCCGTCGGACGAGGAGATGTCGGAGCCGGTCGGCGTCTTCCCCGGCGTGCCCACGCGTTTCGAGACGCGCCGCTACGGCGATGTCGGCTACGTCCACTTCAACATCTGGGTCGTCCCGCAGATGGAGAAGCTGCGGCGCGCCGTGCGCGAGTTCTCCGACACGCGCGCCCTCATCTTCGACCTGCGCGGCAACCAGGGGGGCTTGGGAATCATGGCGACCGGGCTGGCGGGGCTCCTGAGCGACGAGGGTTTCTCGCTGGGCACGCTGATGCAGCGGCGCGGCCACATGAACTTTCTGGCGAACCCGCAGCCCGGCGCGTACCGCGGCCGCGTAGTCGTGCTCGTTGACGGCCTGAGCGCCTCGACGAGCGAGGTCTTCGCGCTCGGGATGCAGGAGGCCGGGCGCGCCGTCGTCGTCGGCGAGACGACGGCCGGGGCCGCGCTGCCCTCGATCTTCACGCGCCTGCCGACGGGCGCGACCTTCCAGTTCGCCTTCGCCGACTTCAAGACCCCGAAGGGCGTGCGCGTCGAGGGGCGCGGCGTCATCCCCAACGTGCCGATCTCGCTCGACCGCCGCTCGCTGCTCGGGGGCTACGACCCGCAGCTCTACGCGGCGCTGCGCGTGGCCCGCCAACGCGCGGAGGCGCTCCCCTCACGAACCGAACGAACCGACGACCCAAGGAGAAAGAGAAGATGAAAGCCAAAGTGTTCGGCCTCTCGCTCGCGCTCGCCGCCCTCTGCGGCGCCTCGGCGCGCGCGCAGACGCCCTCCCAGACGCCCGCCCCGGCTGCGGCGCCGCCCGCCGCCGCGCAGGCCAAACCCGAGGCGAAGGCGGACGAGAAACTGCCCGCCGCCGAAGTGCTCTTCGACAAGTACCTCAAGGCGCTCGGCGGCGAGGCGGCGCTCGACAAGTTCAAGAGCCGCGTGATGCGCGGCTCCGTCGAAATCGCGCCGATGGGCGTGAAAGGCACGTTCGAGACCACTCAGAAGGCGCCGCAAATGTCCCTGACGACGATGAACCTCACCGGGCTCGGCGTGATTCAGCAGGGCTACGACGGCGCGGTCGGCTGGGCGAAGGACCCGTTCACGGGGCTGCGCGAGCTGAAGGGCGGCGAACTGGTGACCGTGCAGCGGGCGGCCTCCATCAACCCGGGCAACTGGCGCAAGTCTTATGGCTCGATGAAGACCACGGGCCGCTCGAAAGTGGGCGACCGTGAGGTCTACGTCGTCGAGGGCGCGTACACGACCGACACGCCCGACAAGCTCTACTTCGACGCGCAGACCGGTCTGCTGCTGCGCATGGACGCCGTCGTCAACAGCCCGCAGGGGCGCATCGTCTCCGAGACGACGTTTGACGACTACCGGGAGGTCGATGGCATCAAGGTGTCGCACTCTCTGCGCGCCGTCATGGGGGCCGCGACCCTCGTCACGCGGGTCGAAGAGGTCAAGCACGACGTGGCGCTCGACGACAAGTCCTTCGCCAAGCCCGCGTCCTGAACGGGCATTCAGCGGTCGCATAAAAACCGAAGGGGCGGCGAACGAGTGGTTCGCCGCCCCTTCGTCTCCTCCCGGACTTCCCGGCGGCGGCGCGGAAATATTCCGGCGCCGCGTGTATTTATCGGGGGCGCCGCCGCTCTGTCACGCGACGGGCGAAATCAACCCGCGCGCCCGGGAAGCATATTCGGCATCACTTGAAGGAGAGATTTATTTTGAGAAAGACCGCATCCCTCGTCTACGTCCTGGCCGCGCTCTTCGCGCTGGCCGTTTCCCCCTTGCAGGCGCGCGCCGACGTACAGGACCGCCTCTTCGATTTCACCGACGAGTTCTACCGCCAGAACGGCGTAGACCCCGCGGCAATCGTCAACCGCCGTCAGCCGGTCGCGCCGCGCGGCGTCGTTGACTCGCCCTTCTTCTTCTACCAGCGCGCCGTGCGCACGCTCCAACTCAACCCGGCCTACAACCACAGCGGGGCCGTCACCTACTGGACGGTGATGGGCGACCTCTTCGTCGCGGGCTTCACGAAGGACGCGGCCGGCGCGCGCGCCCGCCAGATCGCCGACAACATGCCGCTCTACGTCTTCCCGACGCGGACGGGGAACCCCATCGGGCTCGGCAACAACCGCCAGGCCGACATCGTGGACATGCGCAACGGCTACTTCAGCAACAACCCGCTCGGCCTCTGGATACACATCTGGGTCAGCTACACGGACCGCGCCTTCAACACCTCGGACGGCAAGAAGATGCTGGCCGACCTTCAGAAGCGCAACGGCACGGCGCTCGACGGCACGCCGATCATCAGGACGCTGAGCGAGTTGGAGAACCTCTTCTCGAAGGGCTACGCCGCGAAGCGCTTCCGCAACCCGGACGGCTCCGAGGGGCCGATGTACGGCATCTGCCCCGTCGTCAAAGACCCGACCGACGGCGGCATCCCGCTCGACACGACGCTCGGCTTCGTGCGCAAGCCGGACGGGATGGCGCTTGAGCCCTACTTCCCCGCCAACTTCGACGCGCTGAAGTTCACCGGCGACTGGGCCAAGTAACCCGGCCCCGACGGAGACGAAAAACAGAGGAGGCGTCCGCGCACGAGGCCCGCGCGGACGCCTCCTCGTTTTTACGTCCAACTTTACTCTTCACAGACCGTGCGAAAGTGTTTAGAATGCACGCCCATTACGAGACGGCCGCGGGCGCTCCCAAGCCAAAGCCCGCCGCCGTCGTCCCTCAACCCGACGGGCCGGCGTGGCCCCGCGGCGCGTGCAGTCAGCCTCACAACCGTTTGACGTTCTCAGACACAAAGGGATGAATTAATGAAAAGGGGAATCTGCCTCCTCGTGCTCTTCGTCTTGGCGGTCCCGGCGCTTGCCCCCGCGGGCGCCGTGGCGGCGGAAGACCCGCTGGCCTCCGTCCTGAAGCAGGGCGGCAACACGGTCTCTCTGGATTTGAGGGTGAGGAAGAAGAAGCGCGACTCGCTGGAGCGGGTCATCAGCGACTTCCTCGGCGACAACGGCCCGAACGCCTACGCGACCGGATTCGTGGTCGGCGACGGGCTGGTGATGACGGCCTACCACGTCGTCTCGGGCGGCCTCAGCGCCGACAAGCGGCGGCAGCTCGGCTTCTCCGCGGACGACCAGCTCGTGGTCGAGGCGTCGGTCAAGGGCTGCGTCGCCAAGGTACTCAAGATCGACCCGGACTCGGACCTCGCGCTGCTCGGCGTCTGCGGCTCGCGGAAACTCTCCGGCCCGCTCGCCTTCCAGGAGGCGCCCCTTCAGGACGAGGAGCTGCTCGTCATCGCCCGCCCGAACGGCAACAAGGCCGTCAAGCGCGGCGGCTTCAAAGGCACCTACCTCTACCGCGGTAAGGAGTACTGGTCGGCCAAGATCGAGGGGCGCGACGGCTTCTCCGGCAGCCCCGTCTATAACGAGAAGGGGCAGCTCGTCGGCGTCTTCAGCGGCTACGACTACGCACGCAAAGTCGCGCTCATCAGCCCCGGCGCGCGCGCGCAGAAACTCCTCCAGGACTACGCCGCACACCTCAGGCAGTAACGCGGGTGTAAAAGAGGATTAGAGACGGAGACACGGCTTGAAGCTAATGGCTTCAAGCCGTGTCTCCGTCTCCACACGTTAAGACTGTCCGGCGCACGCCCCGGAGCCGGATCAGCCCCCACGCCTTCCGCGTGCAGTGGCCTACGCCTTCTCCGGGGCGCACTCTCTTTGAGATGTCTGAAAGGTTAAGCGTGGATAGCCCGCGCTTGATTGCGAATCCGTTCTATTGCGCTTGCGTCTGAAGCGCCGGGGCTCGCAGGAATACAGAGACACGGCTCGGGTAGAGCACAAGGCGACAAGCTGTGTCTCTGTCTCTCTGTGTTTGAAAAGTCTTCCGCTCTCACCCGCAATCCGGGTGGTGGCAGGTGCAGCCGATCTCCATCATGTGCACCTTGGACGCGTCCTCGCACTCCTCCGAGCAGTACTTGCTGCCCTCCGCCGGGGGACAGCCGCAGGTCTCGCGAGCGCACTTGTTCTTCTGCCTCTCGTCCGCCATCTCAACCTCCTCGTGTTCGACTGTTCGTGGTCGGGGTAACTTTGGCCTAAGTTTCGTTCCGAGACGGCGCAAAGGTCAAGGGGAAAAGTAGGCAGATGGCAGTAGGCAGTTAAGGCAGGAAAACGGTAATGAGAAACGGAGGAGGCGAGTTATCAATCTCGCCTCCTCCGCTTGCTTCGACCGCTTTCTCTTTCTCTTAACCGCCTACTGCCTACTGCTCGTCACGGAGCCTGCTGGACGACGATGCGAACGCGCTCTTTACCGACGACGATTTCGAGCGGGTTGCCGAGTTGGAGCGGAATAGTCTTGCCGTTGACGTTAATTTCGAGCGGCGGCACCGCGGCGGCGGGCGCGGGCGCAGGCGTAGTGGCGACGTTTGAAGACTCGGTCGCCCCCGCGGACCCCGGCGTGCCCGGCTCGGCGGGCGGCGGTGCGGTCTGTTCGCGCGGCTTAGCCACGTCGCCCGTGCGCGTCAGAAGCGTCGTCGCCACGATGCGCCACGTCGCGGCCGTGCAGGTCAGGCGCAGGCCCGGCGTGTCCACCTCGACCTGCTCGCGCGGCGCGAAGGCTTCGAGCTTCCAGAGCCCCTCGCCGCAGCGCACGCCGTCCTCGCCGTAGAAGGTCGCCCACCCCGCCACGTAGTTGTAGAAGACGGGGCTGCGGTTCTCGACCACCAGCCGCGTGTTGCGCACCGGGGCCTCCGGCGTCCCCGCCAGCGCCTGCGTGCGCAGACGCCCGCCGAGCGCCTCGTTCCCCGCCACGTCGTACGCCACCGCCGCCTGCGCCAAAGGCACGTGCGGCTCGCTCGGCCGCACGTCCGAAGTCGTCGCCGCCGTCTGCTGCGTGGTCGGCTCCTGCGCCGTCTGCGCACGCGCCGCGCACGCACACGCGGCGACGACCGCGAGCAGAGACGCCGTCGTGAAAAGTTTAGTCCTCACCTGCTCCCCTCCGTTCCTCGGTTCCGCGCGCCAAGAGAGTAGCGCCCCGCCGGCCCTTTGACAAATTCTTCAACCCGCGACGACCGGCATGTAGGCCGCGCCGCGCGGCAGCACGTAGCCCTCCGCGTCCGAATCAATTCGCGCGAGCGCCTCTTCGATTGTGCGCGCCGGCTCCATGCGCATGTGCCGCACGTCTTCGTCGGGGAGGTTCGAGACGAGTTGGACGCGGAACCGCTCGGCCTTCGTCAGGAGCGACCACGCGGTCTGGCCGTTGACCTCATATTCTTCGCGCAGGCGCGACGCAAGCGCGCGCGAGTCCGGCGAGTCGAACCACTTGAGGAAGTCGGCGCGGCCGAGGCCGTCGGCGCACTCGGCGACGAGGACGATGTGGCCGCCCTCGGCGCAGGCGTGGGCGGCCATCTCCAGGGCCTTGTGCGCCTGTATGAGGTTGAGGTCGAAGGGCGCGCCGCCGGCCGAGGCGACGACGACCGCGCGCCGCTCGTCTACCCTGACGGTGTGCGAGTCCGCGTACTCGGCGCAGGCCAGACGGTGCGCGGCGCGCCAGTCGCCGGCGTAGAGTCGGACGATCTGGCCGCGCGCGTCGGTCACGGCGTTGATGAGGAAGGAGGGCGCGGCCTCGGCCGCGATGCGCTCGCACTCCTCGTGGACGGCGTTGCCGTCGAGCCTGCCCGTCCCGACGCCCGCGCGCCGCCCGCCGCGCTCGAAGTCGAGGGCTTGCAGGTGCGTCGCCTCAATCGTGCGCCGCGAGGCGAGGCCCGGGCAGACGCTCTTGCGCCCGCCGGTGAAGCCCGCGAAGTAGTGGAAGCCGACGGAGCCCGTGAGGATGACGTGCGAGTGCTCGAAGAGCGCGCGGTTCAGCTCGACGGGCGTGCCGCGCTCGGTCTCGCCGAACGAGGCGTGCTGCGAAGCGTCGTCGGCGTCGTGCGCGAGCGTGCGGACGCGCTGCACGATGAAGGGCGTCAGAAGCTCCGCCTTCTCCTCGCGCGTCACCGGCCGGTGCAGGCCCGTGGCGAAGATGACGCGCAGGTCGTACGGCGCGACGCCGAGCGCGACGAGACGCCGCACGAGCAGGTTGACGACCTGCGCGCTCCCCGACGCCCGCGTCGCGTCCGAGACGACGACCAGCACGCTCTCGCCCGGACTGATGATCTCTTCGAGCGGCTGCGAGTCGAAGGGCTCGTCGATCAGCGCCCCGACCTCCGCGTCCGTCAGCGCCCGCTCCGCGCGCGCCTCCCCTTCGAGCACCTCGAAGCGTTCGCCCTCGAACTCGAACGTGACGTGACCGCGGCCGTAACCCAGTTGGATGTTCGCCATACTCTCTAGACGCCGAAGCGGACGAGTTCGCGCTCGATGACGTTGAGCGAGGCGAAGTCGGTCTTGCCCGAAGCGCGCGTCTCGGCGAGCCAGCGGCGGAGTTGGCGCGCCTCGTCGAGCGACTGGATGCGGCACGCGCCCGTCAGCGCCAGCGTCACCAGCGCGTCCGGCGCGCCGTGCGTCATCAGCGCCGCCTGCAAGGCCGCCTGCTCGCGCATGTCGAGGACGATGAGAAGGCTGATCTCCATTTTTAAGTCCGGAGTCCGGAGCCCGCACTACTCTTTCGTCGAGCGGAAGCAGGCCGTGCCGGAGGTGCAGAAGTGGAACGTCTCGTCCTCGAAGTCATCGGTCTCCATCTGGATGGTCAGGTGGTCCACGCCGAACTGCTCGTGGAGCTTGGCCCGCAAGCTTCGCAACAGCTCGGCGGGCTCGGCGACGCGCGCGTGGCGGACGTGCGCCGAGAGCGCGTCGCGCCCAGAGGTGATCGTCCAGACGTGCAGGTCGTGCACGTCCTCGACGCCGGCCGTCTCAAGGATGGCGCCCTCGACCGCCGCGAGGTTGATGTGCGCCGGCGTCCCTTCGAGCAGCACGTTGGTTGCCTCGCGGATGAGGCTCCACGAACTCCACACGATGAGCACGGCGATGAGCGCGCTGAACAGCGGGTCGGCCGCGTACCAGCCCTTCCACGCGACCAGCACGCCGGCCGCGATGGCGCCCACCGACCCGAGCGCGTCGCCCAGCACGTGCAGCCACGCGCCGCGCACGTTCAGGTCGCGCTCGTGGTCGCCGTGCAGCACCCACGCGCAGACGAGGTTGACGGCGAGGCCGCCCGCCGCGATGGCCGTCAGGGCGCCGCCGCGCTCGATCGCGGGCGGCGCGAGCCAGCGGCCGTAGGCGTCGTACAGGATGAAGAGCGAGACGGCCGCGAGCGCCACCCCGTTCGTGAACGCGGCGAGAATCTCAAGACGGTAGTAGCCGTACGTCTTCGTCCGGCTGGCCGGGCGCGACCCGAACCGCGCGGCCACCAGCGCCAGCGCGAGCCCGGCCACGTCCGCGAGCATGTGCCCGGCGTCGGCCAAAAGCGCGAGGCTCCCCGTCCACCACGCGCCCGCCGCCTCGGCCAGCATGTACGCGGCCGTCAGCGAGAGGACGAGGAGCAGCCGGCTCCGCCCGCGCTCCGAGAGCGCGTCGTGAGTGTGCGCGTGCGCGTGCCGGTGTCCGTTCTCCGCAGCCATAGCCCTTAGATATTTCCTGCCCCCACCCTCCCCGCCAGAGCGGTAAGCTTAGCAGATTACGAAGGCAGTAGGCAGTAGGCAGTTGAAAGACAGGAAGTCTTTCCTGACATATCCGCCCCAAAGAATCAGGAGGCGGCGAGTCGCTCAGCTCGCCGCCTCCGTTTCTTTCAGACTGCCTTTTTGTCTTAACTGCCTGCTGCCTACTGCCTTCTTACAACTCCGCGAGGCCGAGGGCGCGGTTGAAGTCGCGGTAGAGTTCGTTGAGGTCGCGGATGTTCTTCTCCAGCGCGCGCGGGAGTTCGCCGACCTCCTTCATCTGGACGACGAGGTTGGCGCCGGCGAGGAAGGCCGCGTGCGCGTCGCCCGTGCGCGCCGTGTTCGTCAGGAGCACGAAGACCAGTCGGCGCCGCTCCGCGGTGCGCATCGCCGTCACCTCGCGCCCGACCGCCATCGAGCCCTGCGCGCGCGGGTCGAACTCCGGGTCGAGCACGAGCACGTCGAGCTGCTCCTCGCGCATGCCCTCGACGGCCTGCGCGGCGTTGGCCGCGACCGACACGTCGTAGCCCGCCTGGCTCAGCGCGCGCGCCGCGTCGCCGCCGAAGGCCGAGCCCGCGCAGACGAGCGCGCGCCTGCGCTCCCACGGCCGGCGCCCGCCCGCCGCCGTGCCCCGCACGCCGCCGCCGTCGCCCGCCGCCTCGCGCCGCAGCAGCGACGCGAGCAGACGCAGAACGTCCTCATGCCCGTCGGGCGATTCCTGCGCCTCGCCGACCAGGGGCGCGGGCGTCGCGGCGGCCGTATCCGGCTGCGGCTTCGTGGAGGCCGGCACGTCGCCGACGGCCGCCAGCGCGTCGCGCTGCGGCGGCGCCGACTGCGCGGGCGGCTGTGCGTTGACGATCCGCTGGCACTTCGGGCAGCGCACGCTGAACGGGCGCGCCGGGACCTTGGCCCCGTCGAGTTGGAGCCGCGTAGAGCAGTTGGGACAGGTGACGATCATAGGTCTGTGTTCGGCGGGCTTTACTCAAGCATGTCGAGCATGGAGCCGGGCCCAGCGGCGGGGCGCGCGGGGGCGGCGGGGAAGGCGCGGGTGCTGGCGGGGCGCTTCGCGGTGAAGGCCGCCGCTTCGGCCGGTTGAAAGTCGTCGGTGGCCGACATGCCCTTGAGCGCGAGCTGGAGGTTGTTGGGGTTGGTGGCGAACGAGAGCCCGTCTTCGAGCGTGAGCGTGCCGGCCTCGATCATCCCCTTGATGACGGTGTCGAAGTCCTGCATGCCGTCGAGACGGCCGTCGCGCATCGCGTCGAGCAGAGACTTGCCGTCCGACTCGCCGGCGGCCACGTACTCGCGTGTGCGCGGCGTGGACTTCAAGACCTCGACCGCGGCGATGCGCCCGCGCCCGTCGGCGCGCGGTATCAGACGTTGCGAGACGATGTAGCGGAAGGTCTGCGCCAGCCGCGTGCGGATGACCTGCTCCTCGTTCTTCGGGTAGAGGCCGATGATGCGGTCCACGGTCTTCGCCGCGTCGATGGTGTGCAGGGTCGAGAGCACGAGGTGGCCGGTCTCGGCCGCCTCAAGGGCGATCTCGGTCGTCTCGTAGTCGCGCATCTCGCCGATGAGGATGACCTTCGGCGCCTGCCGGAGCGCCGCGCGCAGCGCCGACGGAAAGTCCTTCGCGTCCGAGCCGATCTCGCGCTGGTTGATGGTCGAGTTCTTGTGCGCGTGGAGGAACTCAATCGGGTCTTCGATGGTGACGATGTGGTAGTACTGCTGCTGGTTGATGAGGTCGATGACGGCCGCCAGCGTCGTCGATTTCCCGGAACCCGTCGGCCCCGTCACGAGCACGATGCCGTTGCGCAGCTCCGCGATGTCGGCGAGTTGCTTCGGCAGGCTCAGGAGTTCGAGCGTCGGGATCTCGGTCGGGATGACGCGCATGACGATGGAGTAGGTGCCGCGCTGCTGGAAGACGTTGACGCGGAAGCGCGTGCGCGACGGCAAGGAGTAGCTGAGGTCGGCCGAGCCCGTGTGCGCGAGCCGCTGCGCCGCGTCCGGGTTGCCGTGCATCAGCGTCATCGCGATGATCTCCGTCTGGTAGGGCGTCAGCTTCTGCAAGCCCGACGGCTGGACGGGGCGCAGTTGACCGTTAACCTCCACCTGCGGCGCTTGGCCGACGGAGAAGTTGAGGTCGCTGATGCCTTCGGCGGCCTTGAGCATCTGCTCGATGACGGGCGGCAGGTCGAGATATTTCATGCGGGAATTGGCGACTCCGTATGGCGGGCGATAAAGAACGAGGGGCTGGACTTCGGACGCCTGGAGGCCGGGAACGGGGCACTGCCCCCGGCGACCTTTTTTATAATGTCCGAACGGGGCTGGAAAAGCAAGTTAAAACTTTTAACGCTTAATATTTTAACACTTAGCCTCCGAAGGGCTTTACTGGCGGGCGAAAAACTCGCGCGTGCGGCGGGTGATTTCGGCGGGGTCCGAGGTGTCGAGGAGGGCGCCGATGACGGCGACCGAGTCGGCGCCGGCTTCGAGGACGGAGGGCGCTGTCTCCGCCTTGATGCCGCCGATGGCGACGAGCGGCACGGTCCCGATGGACGCACGCACGAGCCGCACGCCTTCGAGTCCGACGACCGGGTCGGGGTTCTCCTTCGACGTGGTCCCGAAGACCGGCCCGATGGCTATGTAATCGACCGGCAGGCGTGCCGCGTTGATGGCCTGCTCGACACTGTGCGTCGAGAATCCGATTATTGCCTGCGCGCCCAAGAGCGAGCGCGCGGCCTCCGGCGGCACGTCGTCCTGACCCACGTGCACGCCGTCCGCGCCGACCGCGAGCGCCACATCGGCGCGGTCATTAATAATCAACTTCGCGCCGAACGACCGCGCCGCCCTCAAAGCCTCCAAGACCTCCGCGTAGAACTCACGCGCCGAAAGCCGCTTCTCCCTCAACTGCACGACGCGCGCCCCGCCCTCGCACAGACGCGCCACCTGCTCCGCGTGCGAGAGCCCCGACAGGCGCCGGTCCGTAATCGGGTAGAGCTTCGGCAGCTCGAACTTCATCGCGCGTCGGGCGGGACGGCGTCGGTCTTGCCGTCGAGGTAGCGGTCGAACCAGTAGAGTTGCCAGTTGAGGCTCTCCACCAGATGTTTGGGCTCGCCCGTGCGCGTGAGGTTGTGGTTCTCGCGGGGGAAGATGACGAACTCGGCCGTGGCGCCGAAGTGCTTGAGCGCGCGGAACCACTGCTCGCCCTGTTCGAGCGGGACGCGGAAGTCGTTCTCGGAGTGGAGAATCAGGATCGGCGTCTTCACATTCATCGCGTACTTGAGCGGCGAGCGCTCCCAGTAGAGGTCGAACTTCTCGAAGAGGTCGCCGCCGAAATCGTCCTTGTGTCCGTAGGCGCCGTCGCGCGTGCCCTCGTCGCTGACGAAGTTCGTGACGCTGCGGAGCGTGACCGCCGCCTTGAAGATGTTCGTGTGGCCGACGATCCAGTTGGTGAGGTAGCCGCCGTAGCTCCCGCCGGTGACGCCGAGGCGCTCGCGGTCGATCCACGGGTTGCGGCGCAGGACCTCTTCGACGCCGTTCATCACGTCCGTGTAGTCGTTGCGCCCCCACTCGCCCTCGATGCCGCGCTCGAACTTCTGGCCGTAGCCCGTGGAGCCGCGCGGGTTCGTGTAGAAGACAGCCCAGCCGCGCGCGGCGTAGACCTGAAACTCGTGGAACCAGTCCACGCCGTACATCCCCGCGGGGCCGCCGTGGATGTTGAGGACCAAAGGATACTTCTTACCCTCCTGCCACCCGACGGGCTTGACGAGGAAGCCGTCGATCTCCCAGCCTTCGGCGCCCTTGTAGGTCATGCGCTCCACGTCGGCCAGACGGAGCTGCGGCCAGAGCCGCGCGTTGAGGTTCGTAAGTTTGCGTTCGCCGGAGCCGTCGAGGTCCGAGGCGTAGAGGTCGTCGAGGTGTCTGAAGTCGTTCGCGGCGTAGACCATGCGGCGCGAATCGTTGGCGATGTCCACGAGGCGGACGGCGCGCGCGCCCTTCGTCACCTGCTTTATTTTTCCGTCCCTCGCGTCAACGCGGAAGAGGTGTGACTCGCCGCGCACGCCCGTCTCGAAGTAGAGCGCGCGCCCCTGTTCGGCCCACGTCAGGTTCGAGGGAATGAGGTCGAGCTGGGGCGCGACGTTGCGCGAGGGCTGACCTCCGCCCGCGGGCGCGACGTAGATTTTCGGGTGGTCGCGCTCGCGTACGCGGCCGAGGAAGGCGATTGATTTTCCGTCGGGCGACCAGCGCGGGCTGTTGTCCGCCTCGTCGTGGTCGGAGATTTTTCTGATGGGGCCGCCGGCCGAGTCGATGACGAAGACATCCGTGTTACGGCTCTCGTCGAAAGCCTTGCCCGTGCGGTCGGAGACGAAGGCGATGAAGCTGCCGTCGGGCGACCACTGCGGGTCCGAGTCGTTCCAGTCCTCGCCGAAGGTGATCTGCGTGGCCGCGCCCGTCTGCACGTCCGCGACCCAGACGTGGCTGCGCTTGTCGTCGAACCAGCCGGTGTCGTTGAACTTGTAGGAGAGGTGCCTGTAGTGGCGCACGTCGCTCGAAGGGGCTTTGATGTCGCTCGGGCCGGTGCGGCTCGTCAGGACGAGGCGCGTCCCGTCGGGCGACCAGTCGAAGGTGCCGACACCGTTCTTCAGGTTCGTCACGCGACGCGCCTCGCCGCCGTCGAGCGAGAGCAGCCAGACCTGCGCGCGCGGCGTCGCGTCGGCCGCCACGGTCTGGAGCGCGGAGGGCAGCCCCGGCGGCATCGTCGCGCTGGTCGGCGTCGGCGACGTTGAAGGCGAAGGTGTAGGTGTGGGCGTCGCGCTTCCCTGCTGTGCTGTCGGAGCAGCGTCGGGCGCGGGTCTCGTGGAGAGGAAGGCGAGCGCGCGGCCGTCGGGCGACCAGCGCGGCGAGTTGGAAGACTGCGGGCTCGTCGTGAACTGTCGCGGCGGGCGGCTGCCGTCGGTCGCCGCCAGCCAGATTTGAGAGAGCCGCCGGTTCTGCCTCTGGTCAACCGTCGTCACGACGTAGGCGACCCAGCGGCCGTCGGGCGAGAGGCGCGGGTCGCCGAGCGACTCGAACGCGTAGTAGTCCTCGGCCGTGATGCCGCGCTGCTTCGGCGCGACCTGCGCGACGAGCGGCGTCGCCGCGTACGACAACAAAAGGGAGACGGCGAGCGCCCCCTTCAAAAACATTCTCATGCTTCCACCTTCGGGCAAAGAGTCTTACGGATTCGTCTTCGGCAGGGGCGTCTGTTTGACCGTCAGTCCGGCCTCGGGGTTGTCTGCGTCGTAGGTGACTTCGCGGCGCACCTCGTCGCGGAAGTCTTCGACCGTAAAGGTCAGGCGGCGGCCCTCGACCTTTTTTTCGTCTTGAAGGGAGATAGGCGCCCAGCAGGACTCGTACCGCTGGTTCTGCGCGCCGCGGACGCGCCACGCGGCGTCGAGCTTGAGCCACACGACGTTGCATTCGATTCCCGCGCCGCACTGCCGGTCGTCCGGCGGCACCTTCGACAGCCCGCACACGTCGAGCAGAAGGTACGTGAACCCGCCCGCGCGCGACACGAGGGGCGCGGACACCTCCTCGATGCGCATCGCGTCGATCTGCTCCTTCAGGTCGAGCGTGCGCGCGCGCCCGCGCTCCGTGACGACGACCGCGCGCCGCCCCTTCGCGCGCACCCTGACCGCGTCCGCCTGCGCCGCACACGCCAGACACACGGCGAACAGCAGAGCGAAGAAGGTCCCGAGTTTTTTCAAGTAAGTCATTCCCCTCCCCCGCCTCAACGTTGCGGCCCGCACCGGCGCGCTACTCCATTATCCTGTCGAGCCCCCGGACGAGCCCGACGCGGCCCGACACTTTACGAATCGCGAGGAGTGTCCCCTGAATGTAGGGCTCGGCGCCGGCGCCGGCGTCGTGGCGGATGGTGAGGCGCTCGTCGCGCGCGCCGAAGATCGCTTCGACGCCGATGACGTAGCCGGGCAGGCGGACCGAGTGAACCTGCATCCCGTTCAAGGTCAGGCCGCGGCTCGCGCGCTCCCCTATCGTCTCCTCGACGGGGTGCGTGACCGCGGGCTTCCCCACTTCGGAGAGCTGAAAGGCCAGCTCGCGCGCCGTGCCGCTCGGCGCGTCCCGCTTCGCGTCCGAGGCGTAGTCGATAATCTCCCACCGGGGCAGGTACTTCGCCGCCTCGCACGCGAAGCGTTGGAGCAGCACGGCCGTGACGGCGAAGTTGCCCGCGGCTATCACGCCGACCTTCCTGTCCGACGCGGCCCGGTCTATCTCGACGAAGTCCTCGTCCGTCAGACCCGAAGAGCCGATGACGACATGGACGCCTTTTTCAATCGCCGTCAACACGTTGCCCTTCACCGCGTCCGCCTTCGTGTAATCGACCAGCACGTCGCACGGCGTCGCGAGCGCCTCCGCGACCGAGCCGCTGATGGTCACGTCGGGCGCCGACGCGCCGACCGCCTCCAACAGGCTCCGCCCCTTCTGCGTGCGCGAGACCGCGCCCACGAGACTCAAGTCCTCCGCCGCCGCCACGGCCACGCACAGCGGCTTCCCGACCCAACCCGTCGCGCCGGCCACGCACACCCTGATCGTCATACCCGGCCCACTCACTTCTCGTCGAGCCGGCGCCCGGCGTTGAGGTTGTCGAAGTTGAGGATGGCGTTGAAGACGAAGAAGTAGCTGCCCTGCGTCTCGCCGCGCCAGACCGGGTTGATCGAGAACATGAGGACGTGGCCGCGCTCGGTCGGCACGTCTACGACCGCCGCGTGCTGCGCCAGCTCGCCGCCGCCGTCGAGCAGACCCGAGACGAGCAGGTCGCGCGCGTCGCCGTAGCGTAGGATGACGCGCGGGCGCTCCTGCGGCGGGATGACGTAAGGGTTGTTCCGCCGCTGCTCGTCGGTGAGCGGCAGCGCCTCCCAGACCTCTGCGCGCGGCGGCTCGGGAATCTCGACGGGCGGGCGCCCCTGCACTACGTCCGCGTCTTCGGCCGTCCCGCGCCCGGTCTCGCGCTCGCGGTCGCCGGAAGGGCGGCGGCCTCCGCGCCCGCCCGCGACGTTCGACAGGTTGAAGATGAAGCCCTCGTCCGCGTAGACCGACAGCGACTCGTTGTAGCCGTAGGCGATGGGGCTCGACGCGTCCACGAGCTTCGAGCGCAGGACGCTCCCGACCAGTTTCATCCGCTGCGGGCGCGCGACAGAGACGCCCTGCGTGAGGCCGAAGTTGGCGGCCAGCTCCGCGGTGTCCATCGTGGTGATGAGCACGCCGCCGCGCCGCGTGAAGCTGCGCAGGTTGGCGAGCCCCGCCGTGCCGAGCCCGGGGCGCATGTCGTCGGTCGAGTCGAGCTTGCCGATGTTGGGCGTGAGCGTCGTCGTCTTCCAGGGGATCGGGTTGCCCCACATCGGCGTCCCCTGCACGACCGAGTTCGGGTCGCGGCCGACGGGGGCGAAGACGATCACGTCGTACTTCGCGTTGAGGTTCGCGTCGCGCGCCGCCGTCTGCGTGCTGATGTAGTCGTAAGGGACGCCGAGCTTATCGAACGCGAGCCGCCACCAGCCCTCGTTCTGCGTCGAGAGCCACGTGTGCATAAAGGCGATGCGCGCGGCGCGCACCGGATGCGCCCTCACCTGCGGCGCGTTGGCTGTGGCGTAGACGCGCAGGCCGAGGTCGGTCGCCGCGCGGCTCAGCTCGTCCGCGGAGACGTTGCGGATGATGAAAGAGCCGCGGTTGAACTTCTGCCCCGCCGCGCTGAAAGGCTCTTCCGCCGCCTCCATGCTCGCGTTCTTCAGACGGTAACGCAGCGTGACCAGCTCGGCGTCGGCGTTGTGGTTGACGAGGTAGACCGAGCCCGCGCCCGTGACGCCGCCCGGCGCGCGCACGGGCGACGTGAGGCGCTCCAGCGAAGCCCCTAAAACTCTCGCGTCCGTGACGCGCACGACCTGCGTGTTGTAAAGCTCGCCCCACGTCCAGCCCGTGTCGTCGTAGGGCTGCTGCTGCGGGTCGCGCGGGCTCCAGTACTGGTAGTCGAGCAGCGCGTCGGCGATGCGGCTGTGCGGCTGGTCCATGCGGACGACGTAGCTGCCGGAGGGGAACGTGCGCGTCTCGGTCTGCGCGCGCTGCCCTTGCGAGGCGGCCGGCTCCGGCCGCGGGTTGTTCTGCGCGCCCGCCTCGCGCCGCTCGCTCTGCGGGAGCGCCTGCTGCGCGGCCTGCGGGGTGACGCCCGCGTTCGCGCCGGGGGCCGCGCCCTCGCGCGGCCTCGCATCCGAGGCGTCCTGCTTCTTCTTCGACTTGACGGTGACGGTTATCGGCGCCGTCGCGCGCGAGATTTCCACGCCCTGTAGTTGCAGCGTGCGCACCAGCTCAGCCTGCGCGCCCGGTCGCGGGTCGTCGGCCGGGAAGACGTAGGCCGCCGGGCCTTCGTTCTTCGGCTTCTCGACCGAGCGTTTGCTCTTCAGATAGAAGTTCTTGAGGAAGAGCTTGCCGTTACCCGCGAAGTACTGGAGCGAGGTGAGGAGCCCGGTCTGCTGGTAGTTGTTGTTGTTGCGCTGCGACCACTTCACGCGCGGCAGCGGCGGGTTCTGCCGGTACCACGTCCGCGAATACTCGGAGGGCTGGAGCGTGCGCTCGACGGTGTCGGCGCCCGCGTTGCCGAAGGTCTCGTAGAGGCGGCTGATGCCGTTGTGCGTGGCGGCGAGGAACATGAGATAGCCGGGCGACCAGGTGTCGAACGTGCCGTGCGCGAAGACGCCGGGCATCCCGAACTTCGTCATCTCCGAGACGTTGTTCCACCCGATCATCTGCCACTCGTCGGTCAGGATCGGGTCGAGCCACGCGTTGTACGGCCCGTCGCCGATGGTGTTGTCGTAAAGGTACGGCACGGACTCGTGCAGGTCGTGCAGGACTTGCGCGTGCTCTTTGAGGTACTCGTTCAGGACGTTGCGCGTCAGATTGAGCGTAAGCCCCATCGCGTCGCGGTTGTTGTCGTGCGCGACGTACTTGCCCCAGTAGATGAGCGGCGGGTAGTTCTCGCCGGGGTGCGCGAGGTGCCACTTGTAAACATCGACCATGCGGTCGCGCCCGTCCACCTCGACGACCGGCGTGATGAGCGTGACGAGGTTGTCGCGGATGTTCCTGACGTACGGGCTCTCGTCCACCGCGAGGCGGTAGGCCAGCTCCATCAAAGCGGTCGGCGAGCCCGTCTCCGGCGAATGAATCGTGCCCGTGATGTAGTAGACCGGCGTGGACTGCGCGACGAGGTGGTCGGCCTCCGCCTCGTCCATGTTGATGGTGCGCGGGTCGGCGAGCTTCGCGAGGCGCGCGCGGTTCTCTTCGAGCTGCGCGAGGAGTCTTTCGGAGGCGACGGCGACGGCGATCATCTCGCGCCCCTCTTCGGTCGTGCCTATCTGGAAGACCTTGACGCGCGGGCTGGCCTTCTCAAGCATCCGCATGTACTTGTGTATGTCCGCGGCGTATGGAAGATGCCCGGGCGCGCCCGCCACGTCGCCGAGCACGGCCTTCGGCGTCGGCACCGTCTGCGAGGCGGGGAGGTAATCAACGAGCGGCGAGAGGAAGTAGGGCTGCGTCGTGTACTCGCGTATCTTGCGCGTGTACTCCTCGTCCACGGGCTGCTGCGGGTCGCGGCCCGGCTTGAGCTGACTCTGCGCGAGCACCGCGGTCGCGCAGAAGAGCGCGAGCGCCGTGAGCGTGACGAGACGGACGACAACGTTTCGCGGGAGACGGTTTCTCATCTTTATCCTCGCATGTGCTGAGCCAGCAAAAAGGTCAACTAACGCCTGCGCTCGCGGCCGCGCGGCGCGGCGGGCGGCGGGGCGGGCGGGGGCCGCAGGTTCTCCTCGAAGAGTCGGAGGATGCGTTTGTACTCGTCGGCCCAACTGTCGGCGCGGTCGAAGGCGTGGTCTTCGACCGGGTAGGGGGCGAGCTGCCAGTTCTCCTTGCGCAGCTCGATGAGGCGCTCGGTGAGGCGGACGGTATCTTGAAAATGCACGTTGGTGTCCACCATGCCGTGGCAGATGAGGAGCGCGCCCTTGAGGCCCGCGGCGAAGTAGATGGGCGAGCTGCGGCGGTACGCCTCGGGGTCGTCCTGCGGCTCGTTGAGGATGTTGGCGGTGTACGGGTGGTTGTAGTGCGCCCAGTCGGTGACGGGCCGCAGCGCGGCGCCCGCGGCGAAGATGTCGGGCGTGGTGAACATCGCCATCAGGGTGATGAAGCCGCCGTAAGAGCCGCCGTAGAGCCCGACGCGCCGCGGGTCAACGCCGTGCTCGGCGACGAGGTAGCGGACGGCGTCCACGTGGTCGTCCAAATCCTTGCCGCCCATGTGCCGGTAAATCCCCGTGCGCCAGTCGCGGCCGTAGCCGGCCGAGCCGCGGTAGTCGATGCTCAAGACCGTGTAGCCGCGCTCCATCAGCAGATGATGGAACATGTGCTCGCGGTAGTAGGTTGACCACCACTTGTGCACGTCTTGCAGGTAGCCCGCGCCGTGGACGAAGAGGACGGCGGGGCCGCCCGGCCTCGCGTTCGCGGGCTTATACAGACGGCCGTAGACGGTCGCGCCGTCGCGCGCACGGAAGCCGACGATGGGCGGGTCGATCCAGTCGTGGTTGAAGAACTCGGGGAGGGGCGAGTTCGTCACCTTCCTGACTTCCGAAGCGTGCCCGTTCGTGCCCTGCACGTTCGCGGCTTGAGAATTCGCTAACGGTGTCCCCGGCGCTTGCGAGGTCTGGTCGGGCGCGGGCCGGTTCGGCTGTAGGTAGAGTTCGGGCGGGCGGTTCGTGTAGGAGCGCACGACGGCGAGCGTGCGGTCGTCGGGCGAAACGTCCGCCTGGTTGTTGCCCGTCATCGTCGTCAGACGCGTGCGCGCCGTGCCGTCGAAGGCCATCGAGTAGAGGTGGCGCTCGAAGACGCTGCCCTCGCTCGAAGTGAAATAGAACTTCGTCCTGTCGGTCGAGAGGCGCACGTCGGAGACCTCGAAGCGCCCCTTCGTCAGTTGCGACGGCTCGCCGCCGTCAACGTTCACCGTGTAGAGGTGCGCCCAGCCGTCGCGCTCCGCGACGAAGTAGACGCGGCGGTTGTCGGGCAGCCAACCGAGTGTGAACGCGCCGGGGCCGCCGACCCACGCGTCGTCGTGCACGCTCGCCAGCATCCGCGTCCGACCCGTCGAAGGGTCGAGCGACATCACCCAGCGGTCCTTGTTGTCCGCGGCGCGTGCGAGGAGCACCGCGCGCGTGCCGTCCTCGTTCCACTGCAACTGGAAGAGCTGCACCTCGCGGTCGCGCGCCTGCTGCCCTTCGGTCTGCTGCGCCTGCGTGGGCGGCGGCTGGCCGGTCTGCGGTTGGTGTCTGCGCGCCCGTCTGCTGCCCGCCCGTCGTCTGCCCGGACTGCGCGCCGGTCGTGCTGCTGTTGCTGCGCGCCGGACTCGCGCTGCGCCGACTCGGTCGCGTTCTGCTCGGTGCGCGCCTGCACGCGCGGCGCGACCTCGACGCGCAAGCCCGTCTCGACCCACTTGACCTCGCCCGTCGCCACCGACGCGAGCCCGAGCCGCGTGCGCCCCTGCGTGTCGCCGACCTTCGTGCGCGACTGTATGTCTTCGGTGTAGCCCGCGTCGCCGATGAAGTTCGGGACGATGGTGTTCTTCCCCGCCGCCGGGTCGGCCACCGTCAGGACGACGTACGCGCCGTCGGGCGAGAGCTGTAGGTTAGCCACCGTCTGCCCCGCGGTGAGCGAGAAAGGCTTGCGCCTCTCCTTGTCGCGTTCGCGCCGTCGGCGCTCCTGCTCCTCGCGCTGCTCGGCGCGCTCGCGCACCACGTCGAGGAGCCTGCGCTCCTCCTTGCGTAAAAAGTCCTGGCTCTCGCTCGCGCGCGCCGCGCCGCGCGCCGCCCGCAGCCGCCGGGCGCGGCGCCGCCCGGCGGGGCGGGCACGCGGATGTCCGTGAGCTGTTCGAGCGAGCCGCCGTCGAGCGACATCACGTAGAGGTTGCTCGCGCGCGTGAAGTAGACCGCGCGCTGGTCGCGCGTGAAGTGCGCGTTCGACTCGGCCTCGACCGTGCGCGTCAACTGCCGCCGCTCGGCCTTCTCGTGCTCGTAGAGGAAGACATCGCCCTCCTCCGTGAAGACCGTCAGGCGCCTGTCCTTCGACAGCTCGCCCGCCGCGGGCGGCACCTTGCGCGCCTCTTCTTCGGAGAGCTTGCGCAGGTTAGTGCCGTCGGCGTTCACGACGTAGAGGTCCGCCTCTTTCAGGCGCGGCTCGCCCGCGCGCTTCCAGCGGAAGTAGACGCGCCGGCCGTCCTGCGACCAGTAGACGCCCGTCGGCGTGTAACCGACGAGGTCGGGGCCGCGCATGATGCTGTCCACGGTCAGCTCGAAAGCCTTCGCCGCCGCGGGCACTTGCGGCCGCGCCGTCTGCCGGGCGAAAGTCTGCTGGAAGAGCAGCGCGGCGACGAACGCGCACGACGCCGCGCGGCGGAAAGTTTGTCCTCGCATTCAGTCCTCTTCTAAGTCCGCTGAACAGAACCGTTCTGTCGGGGCGCGGCGGTATAATGTCCGAGAAAAGTTAAGGGAGACTTTGAAGGTGAACGAGCGGCGGGATGATACAACAAAACCGGAGGCCGAGTCGCGCCCCGCGCCCGCGGCCGGCCGCTACTACTACGACGACGCCACCGGCTACGAGACCTACCGGCCCGATGAGGAGCCGGACGAGGACGACGGCTCCGACCGCGAGGAGGACTGAGCCGGCGGCCGCCGACTAACGTCGCGGCCGCCCCTGTCCGATGCGGCGGCGGTCGGAGAGCGTGTACGTGTCGCGCTTGCGCTGCTCGCCGTGGTACTCGCTGTCCTCGTACCGCGGGCAGTCGCAACGCCCCCCGTCCCCCGGCGCGAACGAGCACCCGCCCGCGATGGTGTGATGCCCCTGCGCATGGCCGCAGTTCCAGCAAGTCCTGTCGTTCACGTCGCCCTCCCCTGAACGGATTTTAAGCTTGACGCGCAGAACTTACGGCCCGCGCACACGCCTGTCAAGCCATCGTCATTAAGCCTCTTTCTTCGGCCGCCGGTTGGAGGCCAGCACGCGCTTGCGCAGCCGGATGGACTTCGGCGTGACCTCGACCAGCTCGTCGTCGGCGATGAACTCCAGCGACTGTTCGAGCGAGAGGTCTTTGACGGGCACGAGCCGCATCGCCTCGTCGGCGGACGAGGCGCGCATGTTCGTCAGCTTCTTCTCGCGCACGATGTTGACGTCCAGGTCCACGGCGCGCGCGTTCTCGCCGACGATCATCCCCTCGTAGACGCGCGTCGTCGGGCGGATGAACATCGTCCCGCGCTCCTGTAGGTTGAAGAGCGCGTAGGTCGTCGCGTCGCCCGCGCGGTCGGCGACGAGCGAGCCGGTCGAGCGCCCGCGCATCGCCCCCTGCCACTCGCCCCAGCGCAGGAAGATCGTGTTTAAGAGTCCCGTCCCCTTCGTCTCCGTCAGGAACTCGCCGCGGAAGCCGATGAGCCCGCGCGAAGGCGTCTCGAACTCAAGCCGGACGCGCCCCGTGCCGTGGTTGACCATCTTCGTCATCTGCCCCTTGCGCCGCCCCATCGCCTCGGTGACGACGCCGATGAACTCTTCGGGGCAATCGATGACGACCAGCTCGATCGGCTCCAAAGTCTTCCCGTCTTCCGAGCGCGTGATGACCTCCGGCTTCGAGACCTGTAGCTCGTAGCCCTCGCGCCGCATCATCTCGATGAGGATGGAGAGTTGCAGCTCGCCGCGCCCCGAGACCTTGAACTGGTCGGGCGACTCGGTCTCGCTGACGCGGATGGCGACGTTGCTCAGCAGCTCGCGGTCGAGCCGCTCCTTGAGCTGGCGCGACGTGACGTACTTGCCTTCCGTCCCGGCGAACGGCGAGTTGTTGACGCCGAAGATCATCGAGATGGTCGGCTCGTCCACGGCGATGACCGGGAGCCCGCGCGGGTTGTCGGCGCTCGTCACCGTCTCGCCGATCTCGATGCCTTCGATGCCCGCGAGCGCGACGATCTCGCCGAACGACGCGCGCTCGATGGACTCGCGCTTCAGGCCCTCGAACGCGTACAGCTCCTTCACGCGAACCTTCTCGACTGACTTGTCGCGCTTGACGATGGCGACCGTCTCGCCCTGCGCGATCTCGCCCGAGAAGATGCGGCCGATGGCGAGGCGCCCGATGTACTCGTTGTAGTCGAGGTTCGCGACCAGGAGTTGCAGCGCGTCGTCGCGCATCTCGCGCGGCGGCGGGATGGTGCGCACGATCTCCTCGAAGAGCGGTCGCAAAGAACGCGACTCGTCGGCCAACTCCTTCTTCGCCACGCCGTCGCGCGAGACCGCGTAGAGCACGGGGAAGTCGATCTGCTCGTCGGTCGCGTCGAGGTCGATGAAGAGGTCGTAGATCTCGTTGACGACCTCCTCGGGCCGCGCGTCCTGCCGGTCGATCTTGTTGACGACGACGATGGCCGGCAAGCGGGCCTCCAGAGCCTTCCGCAGCACGAAGCGCGTCTGCGGCAGCGGCCCCTCGGCCGCGTCCACCAGCAGCATCACGCCGTCCACCATCTTCAGCACGCGCTCGACCTCGCCGCCGAAGTCGGCGTGGCCCGGCGTGTCGAGGATGTTGATCTTCACGCCGCGAAGCGCACCGAAGTGTTCTTCGCCATGATGGTGATGCCGCGCTCGCGCTCCAAATCCATCGAGTCCATCACGCGCTCGGCGTGCTGCTCGTTCTCGCGCCACGTCCCCGACTGGTTGAGCATGGCGTCCACCAGCGTCGTCTTCCCGTGATCGACGTGCGCGATGATGGCGATGTTTCTAACGTCTTCTCTCTCTTTGTGCATAGATACTTCCCCGGCCGGGCGCGCCGCGACGTTCCCGGAACATCCGGCCGCCCCCTGTCTAAAATTGCCTGAAATTTCGGGCTGAAATTAAAAGGAAATTGTACCTTGACGGGCGTCCCCGTGTCACCCGCCGCGGCTTCAACGCTGCGGCGGCCCGCCCATCTGCTCTGACGGCGGCGGTCGGGGTCGTGGGACGAAAGGGGGTGGGCAGATGAGGGTTGTTGGGCCCGTGAGGTTACTTCGTCGCGCCTATTTTCGTAAGAGTGGTTTCTGCTTCCCGGCCGGCCCTTTGAGTATCTTTAAGACTTCCTCCAGGAACCTGCGCTTGGATTCGTAGGGCGAATAGCCGCAAGCGAACTGGTATTCGATGACCTCTTCGAGTTCGGCGTCGCTCAGGGGTAACCGCAAAAGCTCCTCAAGCTCCCCGGCCGTCTGCTGTAACCCCTCGGGCGTGTCCTCGGCCTTGTACTGCCGGACGACCGTCTCGAAATTCGGCTCGACGTTCCCCCAGTAAAAAGCCAGTGGCCAGTATTGAAAGAAGTAGCCGCCCAGGAACTGACCCAGTTTGCGATACTTCTGCGAGTAATCGTTCATGCGCTCGGCTCTCTCACTTGATGATGGGGAACGAGGTTAAGACGTGCCAGCCCTGCGCGGTGTTGTCCCGCACCACCACCACGCGAACTTTCGAGCTGACGGTGCTCCCGCTTCTGCCGCGCGTGACGACGATGCCGGCGGGCTCTCCCATGTCTAATTCCAGGTTGAGCGGCAGGCTGGTCTCTCCCTTCACCGAGCGGCTGTTCGCCCGCCGACGTGACGTTGAGGTAGTCCAAAAACTGTTGATCGTCTCCGCCGATCTTAACGCCCATGTGAAGCCTCCCGCCCGCGTCCTACTACATAGGGGTCTGTCCGATATTTATCGGAGATTTGACGCAAAAGTTTCGCGCCCGACGACCGTGTCACCGCCTCAACGCCCCGGCCTGCCTGAGCGCTTCGTACAGCGCGATGCCGACGGACGTGGCGAGGTTGAGGCTGCGCACGCGCGGGTTCGCCATCGGTATCGTCAGGCAGCGCTCACGATTCGCGCGCAGGAGTTCGTCGGGCAGCCCGCGCGTCTCCGGCCCGAAGACGAGGCAGTCGCCCTGCTCGAAAGACCACTCGGCGTAAGACGCCTCAACCTTCGTCGTGAAGTAGAGCAGGCGCGCGCCCGGGAGTGCTTGTTCAAGTGCTCCGAGGTCGCGGTGTCGGTGCAGCTCGACCTCGGGCCAGTAGTCGAGCCCCGCGCGCCGCACCGCGCGGTCGTCGAGGCGGAACCCCGTCACGCCCACGACGTGCAGCGGCGTGCGCGTCGCCGCGCACAGGCGCGCGACGTTACCCGTGTTGGGCGGTATCTCCGGCTCGACGAGCGCGACGTGGAACATGGAGTGATGTTAGCTGACGGCTGTTGTCTGTTAGCTTCGTTGTTCATGAAGCTCGGATGATTGTCTGACGTGAGTGACGAGGAGGCAAGCGCTCGTGTAGGCGGAAGGTGTGGTGAGGTCGAAGCTCGAAGCCGACGGCTAACGACCAAGGGCTCTAAAAATAATTTGGACGGCGCGCATCGGATGCAGCCGCCGTCCTAATTAACGCCCTCGCGGGCGAAGGGGGTTGTGTGCGCGACTGAAGGTTGCGCGTACTCCCCTTGGCTTGAACTACCTCTTCTTCGAGCCGCCCTTCTTGGCGCCGCCCTTTTTCGCGCCGCCCGCGGCCTTCTTCGCGCCGCCCTTAGCTGCCTTCTTCGCGCCGCCCTTAGCTGCCTTCTTGGTTGCCATAAGCTGTACCTGCTCCTTTTTTGGTTTGACGTTTCCTACCACAAGATGCTGTGTTGATTTTCATCTTGTGGCCTAGACTGAAAAGCGCACAACATATTGGGATTTATAAACAGATTAAAAAAAGAAGTCAATAACTTAATGCGCTCACGCAAAAAAAAATTCGCGAGCGAAGACGAGTGTTCAACTCATCTTCGCTCGCGAACGTGTTGCGTGTGACGTGCGAGACTCTTTCAACCGCGTCGCGCGACGCGGAGCGGACTCACCTGAAGAAGGGCGTGAAGACCCAGCGGTCGTGTCGCTCGATACCGTAGTAGGTGATGATGGACTCGCGACGGCTGCGGCTCGCGACGCCGATGAAGGGGCCGCTGCTTGAGAGCGAAGTGTCCTCACCGCCGTCGTCGTCGCTGCCGCCCGAACCGAGGCCGGTGACGAGGCCGGTGAGTTGCGGGAGTTGGATGCCGCCCAGCGCAGGGTCGTTCGTCGCGGTCGGCGTGCGCCCTTCGGCGTACTCGCTGATGTCGCGGATGAAGCGGACGAGCGCCTCGTCCCTCAGCTTGACGGTGCGCCACTCGCCGCTCTCGGAGAGCGGGTCGCGCGCGGCGCTGGCGCGCAGCACCTTGACCTTCTTCGTGCGGCCGGGGGGCGTCACGCCTTCGAGCAGCTCATCCATCGAGTTCGGCGGCTGCTTCGTGGGGTTCATGGTGATGTACATGCGGATGGCCTCGGCGACCTCCTCGCCGCGGGCGATGGCTTCGAGTTCCCGCTCGCGGCGCGACTGCTGGCGGATGCTCGGCGCGGCGGACATCATGGCGATCATGAGCAGCGTCATCACCGCGAGCAGCGCGATGAGCGCGTAGCCGCGCTCGCGCGGCGAGCCTCGCCGGGCCGGGTCGCGTTCCCGCTTTGCGTGTCGTGCGGTCATCGAATCCGTCCGCGGTACCGTCGGGGCTTCATGGCTCTTCGTCGCCGTCTTCGGAGGGCGGCGGGGGCTGGATCGAGCCGGGGGCGCGACCGGGCGCGCCGGCCGTGCCGCGCGCGTCCACGAAGGGCATCGTGTGCTTGATGTTCAAGTCCTTGTCCACGACCTCGACGCCCTTCTCCGAGATGTCGGTGACGCGGAAGCGTCCCTCGACGAGGTCGCCCTGACGGACGCTGTAGAGCTCGCCCTTGCCGTCCTTGAGGACGGCCGTGTTCGCGCCGGGGCGCGGGCGCTTGAGGAAGCCGACGTAGGTGTAGGTCGGCGCCGGCGCCTGCATGACGTTGAGCATCGCCTCGTTCGAGTAGAGCGTGCCGTCGGGCGTCTGCACCTTGACGGAGCGCGAGCCGGGGCTGGAGATGAGCGAGGCCGGGATGTTGGCCGAGAGCTGCTGCGGGCTCTTGTACTGCGTCGGCAGCTCCTGGCCGTCGACGTAGATGCGGGCGCCGGGGCCGAACTTGTCGCCCGAGACCTGGAGCGTGAAGCCGGCCTGACGCGCGAAGACGCTCTGCGGCATGAGCCCGCCGAGCGTCCACGGCGGCGGCGGCGCGGGCGTCGGCGTGGGGATGACGGGCTCGGGCGTCGGCGGCGGCGGGGGCTTGACGTAGAAGGCGAAGATGTTGCGCCCGGCGGCGTCGCCGAGGTAGGGCTCGGGGCAGCAGACGATGGGCACGGTGTCGGCGATAGAGATTTCGAGGTCGGTCGCGGCCGGCGCTGGGCGCCCGCTGCTGCGCGGTCGAGGTGCGCGCGCCGCCGGCCTTTGCGTTCGTGTTGACGTTGACGCTGGTCGTCGTCGTCGCCGGCTTAGAAGGGCCGGAGAACATGTAGAAGATGAAGAGGAGGGCGAGGATCGGCAGCGCGATGGCCGCGATCATCTTGTTGCGCTCCGCCGGTGTCTTTCCTTCGAAGAGTGCCATGACTTTTAACTACTGCGCCTCCGCGCCGGAGGAGGCGGCCGCGCGCCGGAAGTACGTGGCCATGTCGAGGCGCAGGCTGACGAGCGCGCCGCGCGTGGGCGCCTGCGGCGGCGGCTGCGCGCCCGGCACCGCGCCGTTGGTGACGGGGGGCGCGAACGGCTCGGCCGCGTTCGCGTCAGACACGCCTTCGAGTTCGACCGTGTTAATGACGATGAACTGGCGGCGGTCGCCCTCGATGTCGCGGATGAAGCGGCGGAGGTTCGGGTAGGCGCCCTCGACCGTGAGCGTGACGCCGATGCCGGGGAAGATGCTCTGCACGACGCGCTGCGCGCTCTGCTCGCCCGAGCCCTGACGGCGGGCGCGCTGTGCGTTCTCGGCGCCGGGCACGGCCTCCTGCAACTGCGTGAAGTTGATGCCGCCGCTGATGCGTAAGGAGTTCTTGGTGATGAGCCGGTTCAGCTCCTCGATGAGGGTCTTCGTGCCGCTCGACGCGACGCCGAGGTGGCCCGTCTCGAAGCTCTTCGAGGCTCGTCATGATTTCGGAGACGCGCTGCGCCGTGTCCTTGCTCGACCCGAGGTTGTTCTGCTGGCTCAGCACCAGGCGCTCCACGTCGCCCTTCTCCGTCTCGAGCGAAGTCCTGCGCGACTGCTGCGGGACGAGGAGGGAGAGGTAGGCGAGCACCGCGGCGAGCAGGAGCAGCGCGGCGCAGGCGAGCGCGATGAACTCGGGCACGCCGACGGGGCCGCGCCGGCGCGTGACGCGGAACGTGTCGAGGCGAGCGCGCAGGGCCGCGGCGCGCGCGCCGCCCCCACCCGAGCCCGGGACTGCGGTGTCGTTCTTCAAAGTTACTCGCGCCCTCCCGCGTCCTGAAGTTTGTCGCCCGCGCGCGCCGTGGCGGCCGCGTCGCCCCCGGGCGCGGACTTGCCGCCGCGCCGCGTGCGCTGCACGTAGGAGACGCGCAGCAACCACTCGTAGCCCGTCTCGCCGCGCCCGGACTTCTGGTTCTCGGAGACGGGGATGGCGCTGAAGGTGCCGGAGCGGTTCATCTGGTCGATCATGCCGGTCACGTCGGTAGGCGCGCGCCCGACGACCGTCAGGTCGAGGTCGGCGCGCGTCTGGTCGCCGACCTGCGCGACCTCGCGCACGTTGATGCGCAAGACCCTCGCGTCGCTCGGCATCAACACTTCGAGGTCGGAGAAGAGCTGCGACCAGGAGAAGCCCTTGCGGCTGACGAGCAGGCGCGCGGCTTCGAGGGGCGGGCGCTGCTCGGGCGGGATGTTCTGCCGGATCGACTCGACCTGCCGGTCGAGTTCCTTCTGCTGCGCGCGCATCGCCTGCACCTGCCGGTCGGACACGTCGGCCTGCGCGCGCACCTCGTTGTAGCGGGCGAAGATGAGGACGAGCGCGACGAGCGAGACGGCCGAGACCGCGACGGCCACCGTCCAGGGCAGGGCTCGGTTTCGGAACGGGTCGCTGGCTAAGTTGAGTCTGGAGATCACTGGCTCTTTCGCTTTCCGAAGAGGTGCGTGCGCGGCGGCCGGGGGACTTCACCGACGAAGGGAAGGATAACCCGCGGCGAGACACACACGCAACCGCCCCACGCCCGCCATTACACGCGCCCGACGCGCCCGAGTTGCAGAAAAGTAGCAAGGAGCAGCAGGCGTAGACGGTTGAAAGGCTGGAAGCCTTTCCTGACAAATTTGTCCTAAAGAAGATGCATCCGCCCGTAAAGTAGATGCGTCCGCCCGTCAGAAATCGGGGGCGGCGAGCCTCCGTCTCAAGGGGCGTCTGCCCGACGCGCGTCGCGGCCTCACGCCGCGGCGCGGGACTTGACTGTCCGTGCGCACGCGACGGTTCCCGCGCGGGCGTCTGCGCCGACACGCCGGACGCGAGCCCCGCCGCCGCCGTGAACACGACGGCGAACGCGAAGCTGACGAAGACCCTGAGCATCACTCTCAACATCGCACGAGACTCCGGCGGGATAGACCCGTGCATCTTCAGAGACTTATTCAAAGGGGAACTCGAAGGGGTTTTCGGCGGTGCGCGTATGGCGGTGCGCGTATGACGGCGGATTCCCTGCGCGTCGGAGGACTTTGTCCTCAGCGCAGCTCGCCGGGGCCGGGGCCGGCGGGGCGGAGGTCGGGCGGGGAGACGCAGTAGGCGACGACGCGGTTGCGGCCGAGGTTCTTGGCGCGGTAGAGCGCCGTGTCGGCGAGTTCGACCAGCTCGATGGGGTCGCGTGCGTCTTCGGGGTAGGCGGCGACGCCGACGCTGATGGTGATGCGGAGCGTCTCGTCCGTCTCGTTGGGCGCGCCGCGGCGCGTGGCCGGGAAGTGGTGCGACTCGATGGCGGTGCGGACGCGCTCGGCGGCGACGAGCCCCTGCGCGCAGTCGGCGTTGAGGAGGAAGGCGGCGAACTCCTCGCCGCCGAAGCGCGCGGCCACGTCGCCCGCGCGCAGCGCGCTCGTGATGAGCGTGCCGACCTCTTCGAGCGTCTGACTGCCGACGAGATGGCCGTGCTGGTCGTTGACCTTCTTGAAGTGGTCGAGGTCCATCATCAGCACGCAGAAGGGTCGCGCCTCGGTCTCGGCGCGGGCGGCCTCGCGCCGCAGTTCGGAGAAGAAGGACTTGCTGGTCAGCAGTCCCGTCAGCTCGTCGTGCGCGAGCAGGCGGTGAATCTGGCGCTGGTACTCGCGGTCGATGTCGTCGAGGAGGTCGAAGCGCAGGAGCTGCTCGCCGACCGTGAGCTTGTCGCCGTCCTGTAGGTAGGCGTCCGAGACGGGCTGGCCGTTGAGGAGCGTGCCGTTGGTCGAGCCGAGGTCGGTGATGCGGTAGCGCACGTCGCCCGTCGCGGCGTCGCGCTCGACCGTGATGCGCGCGTGCATGCGCGAGGCGCGCGCGTCGTTGACGCGCACGTCCGCTTCGAGCGCGCGCCCGAGCGTCACCTCGTCGCGCTCCAGCGGGATAGGCGCGGCCAAAAGCTCGCCGCGCAGGAAGACGAGCGCGGGGTGGCGCTCGCGCGGCGCGGCGAGCCGCGGCATCGGGATAGTCGTGTCGAAGGGTTCGCTTCCCATCTCCAGGGCGGGGCGGCCGTCGGCGCGCCTCTCTTCGTCGGGCCGCATCTTAGCGCGGGCGGGCGCGCCGCGGGGAAAAATTTTCGCGCGGCCCCGGGCGGCGCAAACCACCCCGCGGCCGCGGCGCCTCCTTGTCGCGCGCGCGCGCGGCTCCTATAATCGGCGTCAAGGAGTACCCCGAAGTTGAAAGAAGAAGCGACACTGGACTGCCCCTGGTCGAAGCAGGCGCTGACGGTCGAGCGCGTGTCCGTGGCGCGGCTGCCGACGGAGGTCGGCGAGTTCCGCATCGCGGGCTATCGCTCGAAGACGAGCGACGAGGAGTTCGTCGCGCTCTACAAGGGCGAGATAGAGCCCGGACGTGCCGACGCTCGCGCGCATCCACTCGCAGTGTCTGACGGGCGACGTGTTCGGCTCGACGAAGTGCGACTGCGGCCGCGCAGCTCCACGCGCGCGATGCAGCTGATCGAGGAGAGGGGCGCGGCGCCATCGTCTACCAACTGCAAGAGGGGCGCGGCATCGGCATCATCAACAAGATTCGCGCCTACGCCTTGCAGGACGAGGGCGCGGACACGGTCGAAGCCAACGAGCAGCTCGGCCTCGCCATTGACCTGCGCGAGTACAGCCAGTGCGCCGAGGTGCTCTTCGACCTGGGGCTCTGCCAGGTGCGCCTGATGTCGAACAATCCCCTGAAGCTGCGCGCGATGGAGGAGGCGGGCCTGCGCGTCGTCGAGCGCGTCGCGCTCGAAGTCGAGCCGGCCGACGCCGCCATGCACTACCTCCGCACCAAGAAGGCCAAGATGGGCCACCTCCTCGACCACATCGAGTAGGCGTCAGAAGTATTAAGAACCTGCCCGAGACTATCACGCCGAAGGCGTTGCGTCCGCGTCCTCACTATAGGTCCGTCGGCCGGCCGGAGTGCGCCTATCTCTCAACGCCATCCCACGAAAATCTAGACGCGGATTCAGATTTTTGGATATGATGGCGCCCGCCCCGCCGGCCTCTTCAAAGGATTCCTGAGGAAAGCCCGAGCGTGAAGAGGCGCCGCGCGGGGTCGCGGCGCGCGCGGAACGTCAGTTGCTAATCCGTCAAGCCGAATCGTTCAGACAGTTCCTTCGTCATTCATCCGTTCTTCGCTACTGATCCGGCTCTTAAGGTTAACAACCTCGCTTCCACGTCCGGCCGCGCGCGTGAACCGCACGCGGGCGCACGGTTCATTACACAGCCACTAGGAGGGAACGATGAGAAGACCCGCATTTCCCCGCAGCCGCGCATTAGCCCTCGCCTGCGGCCTGCTCGTGTCGCTGCTCGCGGTCGTCCCCGCGACGGCGCAGACCGGCACGTCCTCCGTGCGCGGCACGGTGACAGACCCGCAGGGCAACGTCGTGGCCGGGGCCACCGTGACGCTCGTCAACACGGAGACCAACGCGTCGCGCACGCAGACGACGGGCGACGGCGGCGTCTACTCCTTCGAGCTGATTCAGCCCGGCGCCTACCGCGTCGAGGTCGAGGCCACGGGCTTCAAGAAGGTCGTGCTGACGGACGTGCGCGCGCTGGTCGCGCAGCCCTCGGAGGTCAACGCGCAGCTCGAAGTCGGCGCCCTCACCGACACCGTCACCGTCACGACGCAGGCCGACGAGGCGCTCGTCAACCGGCAGGACGCCACGCTCGGCAACAACTTCGTCTCGAAGCAGATCACGCAGCTGCCGCTCGAAGCGCGCAACGTCGCCGCGCTCCTCACGCTCCAGCCCGGCGTGACGCGCTCCGGCTACGTCGCGGGCGCGCGCTCCGACCAGGCCAACGTCACGCTCGACGGCGTGGACATCAACGAGGCGCAGACCAACCAGATCGGCGCGCCCGGCCTCGAAGACTCGCCCAGCGACGCGGAGGAGCGCGGCAACACGCCCGACAACAACACCGTGCTCCGGCTCAACGCCGAGGCCGTGGACGAGTTCCGCGTCGTCACGACGAACGCCAACGCGCAGATGGGCCGCTCCTCGGGCGCGCAGGTCTCCGTCATCACCAAGAGCGGCACCAACACGCTCCACGGCGCCGGCTTCTGGTTCCACCGCCCGACGATCCTCACGGCCAACGACTTCTTCAACAACCGCGCGGGCGTCGAGCGGCCCTCGCTCATCCGCAACACCTACGGCGGCGCCATCGGCGGCCCCGTCGTCAAGGACCGCGCCTTCTTCTTCTACAGCTACGAGGGGCGCAAGGACCGCAGCCAGCGGGGCGTGCTCAGGCAGGTGCCGCTCGCGAGCCTCGGCCGCGGCGAGGTGCGCTACCTCGGCCCCGACGGCAACGTCACGACGCTCACGGCCGCCAACATGGCCGACCATCTTCCCCGCCCTCGGCGGCAACAACGCGGCGGCCGTCGCCGCGCTCGCCGCCGCGGCCAGCCGCTACCCGGCCAACGACTTCGGCACCGAAGGCGACAGCTTCCGCGACGGCGCGGGCCGGCTCATTCAGCTCAACACGGCGGGCTACCGCTTCAACGCGCCGCTCCCCGTCGACCTCAACTCGCACGTCGGGCGCTTCGACCTCAACCTGACCAACCGCCAGTCGCTCTTCGTCCGCACCAACATCATCCACGACGTGACGGCGGGCGTCCCGGCCTTCCCCGACACGCCGCGCCCCGACACCTGGTCGCACCCGTGGGGCATCGCCGCCGGGCACACCTGGACGATCAGCAACCGCTTCGTCAACAGCTTCCGCTACGGCCTGACGCGCGAGGCGTTCACGCAGCAGGGCGACGCGGCGAAGAACGAAGTCTACTTCCGCTTCATCTTCTTCCCCGTCCTCGACTCGCGCACGCTCTCGCGCCTGACGCCGACGCACAACTTCACCGACGACTTCTCGTGGACCGTCGGCAACCACTCGGCGCAGTTCGGCACCAACGTCCGCGTCATCCGCAACGAGCGCACGAGCTTCGCCAACGCCTTCGACCTCGCCTACACCAACCCCTCCTACTACGAGGACTCCGGCTCGATCCTCTCGAACGTCGTCAACGACTTCTCGCCGCTCCAGGACGGGCAGGAGTCAATCGTGCAGGCGGCGACGGCCGCGCTGCTCGGCCGCCTCACCACCTACGAGGCGCGCTTCACCTTCGACCGGGACGGCACGCTCCTGCCCCCGGGCTCGCCCACCGCGCGCGAGTTCGCCACCGAGGAGTACGACTTCTACGGGCAGGACGTGTGGAAGATTCAGGCCGAACCTGTCGCTGACCTACGGGCTGCGCTACGGGCTGAGCCGCCCGGTCTACGAGACGAGCGGGTTCGAGGCCGCGCCCAACATCGGCGCTCTCCGAGTACCTGCACCGCCGCATCGAGGCCTCCGCGCAGGGGCGCAACTACGACGAGCCGCTGCTCGTCGAACTCTCCGGCCCGGCCAACGGCCGCCCGTACATGTACCCGTGGGACAGGAACAACTTCCAGCCGCGCGTCGGCATCGCGTGGTCGCCCAACGCGCAGGGCGGCTTCTGGGGCGCGCTCTTCGGCGAACGCAACCAGTCGGTCATCCGCGGCGGCTTCGCCATGACCAACGACTACATCGGCCAGCAGCTCGCCGTGCGCTTCGACCTCAACAACTCGCTCGGCTTCGTGTCGAGCACGACGAGCCCCGTCAGCGTCTGCAACGTCACCGACACGCATCTGCCCGGCCTTCACCTCCTTCGGTCAGGACGTGCGCGGCCTGCCGCGCATCAACGTCCCGGCGAGCCTGACTTCCCGCAGCAGCAGCCGCAAGACCTCGACCGGCGCATCGAGGTCTCGCTCGACAACAACATCAAGGCGCCGACCAGCTACACCTGGAACCTCACCTTCGAGCGCGAGCTGCCGAAGGGGCTCATGATCCAGACCTCTTACGTCGGCCGGCTCGGGCGCAACCTGCTCGCCTCGCGCGACGTGATGATGCCCAACAACCTGCGCGACCCGCAGTTCGGGCCTCGACTGGTATCAGGCCGCCGGCCTGCTCGAAGACCTGCGCCGCGCTGGCA
Organism: uncultured Acidobacteriota bacterium; assembly: GCA_963726735.1. Classification (GTDB taxonomy): domain Bacteria; phylum Acidobacteriota; class Blastocatellia; order Pyrinomonadales; family Pyrinomonadaceae; genus QHXN01. Next base: position 809,495 of record CAVSDM010000007.1, on the reverse strand, counting down.
CGCCCATCTCGTCCATCGGGGCCATCCCCTACTTCGAGAACCTGTTCGCGCGGCGTGCCGAACTTCGCCCGCAGCATCCTCGGCACGGCGCGCTTCAACCGCCTGCAACCGACCAGCGCCACGCAGGCCGTCTACGCGCGCGTCTTCGAGGTGGACGGCAACGACTGGACGACCACGCAGAGCCGCATCGACCTCGCGCTCGTCGGCGCGGGCCGCCCGACGGCCTTCTACAACTCGCAGTACGGCGCGCTCTCCTCGTTCTCGACCGTCGCCAACTCGAACTACCACGCCGGCACGCTCTCCATCCGCGAGCGGCTCGGCGAGTCGCTCACGCTCGACTTCAACTACACCTTCTCGAAGTCGATGGACGACGCGTCGGGGCTCCAGACGGCGACGAGCTACGGCGCGGCCTTCATCCAGAACCCGCTGCGCCAGAGCGACAACTACGCCGTCTCCGACTTCGACATCCGCCACCTCATCAACATGAACGGGGTCTGGCAGCTCCCGGTCGGGCGCGGGCGGTGGCTTGACACGAGCAACGGCTTCGTCAACGCGGTGCTCGGCGGCTGGCAGCTCTCCGGCATCATGCGCTGGAACTCGGGCCTGCCGGTCTCCGCGCCTTTCGACGCCGCGACGTGGGCGACGAACTGGAACGCGCAGAGCTGGGGCGTGCGCATCAGGCCCGTCGAGGCGTGCCCGACGCGCGGCGGCACGGACGCGCCCGCGCTCTTCTGCGACCGCACGGAAGCCTACCAGAGCTTCCGCAACGCCCGGCCCGGCGAGACCGGCGACCGCAACGTCCTGCGCCTGCCCGGCTACTTCGTCGTAGACATGGGGCTGGCGAAGTCGTTCACGATGCCCTGGAGCGAGGGGCACAGACTGCAACTCCGCTTCGAGGCCTTCAACGTCACCAACACGCAGCGCATGGGCGCGCTCGTCGGCGGGCGCGACGGCTACGGGCTGGAGCTGGACCCCTTCAACGCCGAGCCCAACCCGAACTGGTCGAACTTCGGCTCGATTCAGGGCGAGCGGCGCGTGATGCAGTTCGGCTTCCGCTACAGCTTCTGAGGCGGCGGCCCGGGCGCACGCTCGTCAATTCGCGCGGGCCGGGGCTTCGGCGCCGGCCCGCGCCTTACTTTGGCGCCGCGTGCGCGCGCTAACGAAGAATCGAATGATGCGTAAGCCCACACGCGCGCGCGGCGCACGCACGAGAGGGCGTGCGTGCGCCCTCACGCGCGCGGCGCTCCTGACCCTCTTCCTCCTGTGCCCGGCCTTCGCGGCGCAGGGCGGCCACACGCTCTTCGGCGACCTCCACGTAGACGGCGCGCGCGACGACGGCCGGAAGCCCATCGCCTTCACCGTCTCGCTCCAGACCGAGGACGGCATCGTCACGGAGCGGCAGGCGGTCTCCGACGGCGGGCGCTATCGCTTCCTCAACCTGCCCAACGGCGTCTACTACCTCGTCGTCGAAGCCGAGGGCGTCGAGCTTGCGCGCGTCCGCGCCGAGGTCCAATCGCCATACAAGAACGACTTCCGCCAGGACATACAGTTGCAGCTGAGCGCGGGCCCGCCCGGCGCCGCCCGGCGCCGTCGCCGCCGAAGACTTCTACAAGCGCAAGCCCGCCGGCCAGAAGCTCTACGAACGCGCCGGGCAGGCGCTGACGGAGAAGAAGTACGCGGAGGCGGCCGCGCTGTTCGCGCAGGTCGTCGCGGCCGACCCGCAAGACTATCAGGCGTGGACCGAGCTGGGCACCGCGCGGCTCTTTCAGGGCGACGCCGACGGGGCGGAGCGCGACTACCTGCGCGCCGCCGGCACGATGCCCACGTACGCGCCCGCGCTCCTGAACCTCGGGCGCCTGCGCGTCATGCGTAAGAACTTCGACGGCGCGGTCGAAGTCGCTCTCGAAGGCCGTCACGCTCAAGCCTCCATCGGCCGACGTTAACTTTCTGCTCGGCGAAGCCTACCTCCAGCTCAAGAAGGGCTCGAAGGCCGTCCCCTTCCTCGAAGAGGCCGCGCGCCTCGGCCGCGCCGACGCGCACCTGCGCCTCGCCACGCTCTACAACGCCGTCGGCCTCAAGGAGCGCGCGGCCGCCGAGTACGAGCAGTACCTCTCGAAGAAGCCCGACGCGCCCGAACGCAAGCGGCTGGAGGATTACATCAAGGAGAACAGGAAACGTTGACGCCGTCGCTCTTCAAGCGGGCCGCGCTCGCCGCGCTCCTCTCGCTCGCGGCCGGCCACGCCGTGGCCGCGAAGGAGACGCGCTACCTGACGGGCTCGGCGGCCGATGTTAAGCCGAAGCTGCACGGCCCCGCCTATCACTTGCAGGGCGGAGGGCACCGACGTGGCCGCGGCCTTCCAGTGGATGATCGACGAGGTGCGCGGCTGCACGAGTTGCGCGACGAAGGTGGACGTGGTCGTGCTCCGCTCGTCGGGCGCCGAAGGGTATAACGACTTCGTCTTCGAGATGCACGGCGTGGACTCCGTTGAAACGCTCGTCATCAAAGACCGCGCCGACTCCGACACCGAGGCCGTCTTCAACACCGTCGCCGACGCCGAGGTCGTCTTCTTCGCGGGCGGCGACCAGTGCAACTACGTCCGCTACTTCAAGGGCACGGGCGTCGAGCGCGCCGTCGAGCGCGTCCACGCCCGCGGCGGCGGCGTCGGCGGCACCAGCGCGGGACTGGCCATCCTCGGCGAGGTCTCCTACGACGCCTGCTCCGGCGGCAGCGCACAGTCTGCCGAGGCGCTGCGCGACCCTTACTACAAGGACATCTCCTTCACCTACGACTTCTTCGACTGGCCGCCTCTGCGCGGCATCATCACCGACACGCACTTTGTCGAGCGCGACCGCATGGGCCGCCTGCTCGCCTTCGTCGCGCGCCAGCTCAAGGACCGAAGCTACAAGCGCATCACCGGCCTCGCCGTCGAGCGCGAGACCTCGGTCGCCGCCGACCGCCGCGGCCGCGCGCGCGTCATGGGCAAAGGCCCCGTCTACCTCGTCCTCGGCGACCACGCGCCCGAAGTCTGCGAGCCGGGACGGCCGCTCACCTACAACGGCTTCAAACTCTGGAAGCTCCCCGCCGGCGCGACCTTCGACCTCCAGCGCCCGCCCGCCGACGGCTTCTACACCGTCAACGTCCGCGAAGGCAAAATCCTCGACAACCCTTATTAGCGTTAGCACCTGTGATAGACTCGCGAAATCGTGAGCGAGCGCATCTACCGCGACCCCGTACACAACATCATCCGGCTGCGAACGGACAGCGCGGAGGGGCGCCTGATGGTGCGCCTCGTCGATTCGTTCGAGGTGCAGCGGCTGCGCCGCATCAAGCAGCTCGGCCTCGCGCTCTTCACCTACCAGGGCGCCGAGCACTCGCGCTTCGCGCACTCTTTAGGCGCGCTCCACCTGATGACGCGCGTGCTCGACCGCCTCTCCGAGCGCTACCGGATTTCGGAGGAGTCGCGCGCGGCGGCGCGCGCGGCGGCGCTGCTGCACGACACGGGTCACGGCCCCTTCTCGCACGTGATGGAGAAGGTCTTGAACTTCCACCACGAGGAGTGGACGCGCCGCGCCGTCCTGAGTGAAGAGACCGAGGTCGGGCAAATCCTCCGCGAGTTCTCGCCCGAGTTGCCGACCGCCGTCGCCTCCATCATCGAGGGCACGTTCCAGCCCGCCTTCATCGCGCAGCTCGTCTCGTCGCAGCTCGACGTTGACCGCATGGACTACCTCCTGCGCGACTCGCTGATGACGGGCGCGAAGTACGGCAACTACGACCTCGAATGGATCATCAACGCCATCGAGGTGGACGAGCAGGCCGACCGCATCTACGTCTCTGCGCGCGGCCTCTACGCCGTCGAGGAGTATTTGCAGGCGCGCTACTACATGTTCCGGCAGGTCTACTTCCACCGCACGCTGCGTTCGGCCGAGGCGGTGCTGCGCTCGGCCCTGCGGCGCGCGCTCGAACTCATCAGCGCGGGCGAGCGCGTCTGGTGCGCGCCCGGCACGGCCTTTGAAAAAGTTCTGAACCGCGCGCCGCTCACGCTCGCCGACCACCTGGAGCTGGACGACTCCGAAGTCACCTTCCACATCAAGCAGTGGCAGCGCTCGGAAGACCCGATCCTCGGCGACCTCAGCCGCCGCTTCGTCGGCCGCCGCCTGTTCAAGGCCATCGACCTCGACATGCCCGAGGCCGAGCGCGCGGACTTCCTCGACGCCGCCCGCGCGGTCGTCGCGCGCTGCGGGTTCGACCCGGCCTACTACTTCATCGAAGACCACGCGGGCGACGTGCCCTACTACTCCTACTACACGGCCGAGGGCGCGGAGCCCAAGTCGCTCATCTACTGCGAGGACGGCTACGCGCGCCCACGCGTGCGCGAGATCAGCGAGTGTCAGCGACGCCGTCCGCGGCCTGCGCGGCTACAGCCTCCACCGCGTCTGCTTCCCGCCCGAGGTCAAGGACGAGGTCTACGCCCTCTACCACCGGAGCCCGAGCGCCGACGCCGCGGCCAACTGACAAGAGCGCCCGCCCGAAGCGCCATGCCCGACATGCTCGTCAACCTTCTGCGTCTGCCGCCCGTAGACGAGGCTTTGGAAGAGTTGCGCGCCGCGGGGCTGGTCGTGCGGCGCGCGCAGCCGTGGGAGCTGACGCAGGTGCGCGAGTTCGTCACGGATAATTTCAAACAGACTTGGGCGGACGAAATCTCCGTCGGGCTCGTCCGTCAGCCCGTGACGGTCTTCGTCGCGCTGCGTGACGGCCGGCTCGTCGGCTTCGCCGCGTACGAGTGTACGCGCAAGAACTTCTTCGGGCCGACGGGCGTCGTCGAAGAGGAGCGCGGGCGGGGCGTGGGCCGCGCGCTGCTGCTGGCGGCGCTCGGCGGCCTGCGCGAGCTGGGTTATGCTTACGCCGTCATCGGCGGCGTCGGCCCCGCCGAATTCTACGAGCGCGCGGTCGGCGCGCGGCTCATCCCCGACAGCTCCCCCGGCGTCTACCCAGACCCTCTGCGCCCCGACGCGAAAGACTGATGAGGTAAAGAGAGATGAAGTTCCGACTCGCCCTCGTCATCCTTTTCGTCGCGCTCTGTGCCCGCTGGCGCCGCGTGCGCTTGAGGCGCGGCCCGTGACGCGTGGCCGTGCTCGACATGGGCGCCTCGACGGTGGCCGAGCGCGTGACCGAGCGACTGACGAAGGTGCTCGGGTCGGTCGTCAAGGAAGAGGACGAAGCTCACGCTGCTCGACCGCGGCATGAGCGCGCGCGGCGGCGCGCGGGGTCGGTTACGCGGGCTCGCTCAACCTGACGCTCGCGGAGGCGCGCGCGCTCGGCGCGGCCGTCGGCTGCGACTTCTTATCTGACCGGCGACGCGCAGACCCTGCGCCGCTCCTCCTCCGCGCGCCCCGTCTACTTCGAAGTCCTACGCGACCGTCTTCGTCGTCAGCGCGCAGACGGGCCGCCTCGTCCTCTGGGTCAGGCCCGCGGCCGAGGCCGACACGGCCGACGCGGCCGAAGCCGTCGCTGCTCGACGAGGCTCGAGCGCAGCGACCATCGCGCCTCTACGCCGGCATCGTCGCGGAGACGGCCGAGCGCGAGGAGCGCGAGCGCTTCTCGTCCGGACGAGGGCGGGACGGCGGCCGTCATCGACCTCTCGACCGACGAGGGCGCGGCGTCGAATAGAGACCTGCGCGAGCCCGCGCCCTACCGGCGCCTGCGCCCGGCCTACACCGACGCGGCCTCGCGCGCGGAGGCCGAGGCGACCGTTGATGCTCTAGTCGAGATCGGCGCCGACGGCGAGGTCGCCGACGTGCGCGTCGTGCGCTGGGCCGGCTTCGGGCTCGACGAAGAGGTCGTCGCGACCGTCAGGCGGATGCACTTCCGCCCCGCCGCAGCGCGACGGCGAGCCCGTACGCCGTGCGCGTCCTCCTGCGCTATAACTTCCGCAAGCCGCCGAAGTCGTAACAGATTATTGGTCGAGGATAGAGCGATGAGATGAAGTCTGACCACAGAGACGCAGAGCCGACAGCTTGAGGTCTTATAAGCTTCAGGCTGTGCTCTGCGCTCTGCGGCTAGCCTCTTGTTCTCCGCGCTGCTGCTGCTCGCGCCCGCGGGCGGCGCGCGGCCGCGCGGAGTACGCCTCGACGCCCGAGGGGCGCCTGCGCATCTTCGACGAGGTCTGGGAGCAGGTGAGCGAGCGCTACTTCGACCCGTCCTTCCACGGCGTGGACTGGCGCGAGCCTGCGCGGCGGAGCTGCGGCCGCGCGCGGCCGAGGCGCGCGGCGAGGCCGAGCTGTACGTCGTGCTGCGGCGCCTGCTCGGGTCTCTGCGCGACCCGCACACGCGCGTCTACGCGCCCGGCGAGAGCACCGACTGGCGCGTGCACCGCTACGTCTCAATCGGCGTCGCCGTGCGCGAACTCGACGGGCAGGTCGTCGTCACGGATGTCGAGCGCGACTCGCAGGCGCGGCGCGCGGGGCTGCGCGCGGGCGACGCCGTGCTCGCGCTCGACGGCGAGCCGGCCGCCGAAGCTCGTCGCGCGCAGGCTCGCCGAGCAGAGCGCGCCCGACTCGGCCGCCGCGCGCCTCGCGGCCGTCGCGCACCTCTTCGACGGCGCGCCCGGCTCGACGGTCGCGCGTGACCTTCACGCGCGCGGGCGAGAAGCAGCGAGCGCGAGGCCGCTCCTGCGGCGCGAGCCGCGCACGCGCCTGCCCTCGTTCGACGTTGAAGAGGAGGAGCACGGCGTGCGGCTCGTGCGCTTCAACATCTTCACGCCCGAGGTCGCGGCGCAGTTCGCGCGCGCGCTCAAGGACGAGTTGAAGGGCGCGCGCGCGCTCGTCATCGACCTGCGCGACAACGGCGGCGGCGAGACGCAGTCGATGGCCGACCTCGCCTCGACGCTTTTGCCCGCGGGCCTGAGCCTCGGGCGCTTCACCGACCGCACGGGCGCCGTCTGGCTTGAGCCCTACACGCGCGCGGCGCTGCTCTCGACGGCCGACTCGTTCGAGCGCTTCGGCCGCCCCGTCGTGCTCCTGACGGGCGCGCGCACGGCGAGCGCGGCCGAGGTCTTCGCCGCCGCTCTGCGCGAGACGAACCGCGCGTCCGTCATCGGCGAGGCGACGTGCGGCTGCGTCCTCGGCATCCGCCGCCGCCACCGGCTCCCCGACGGCGGCGTCCTCGACGTGAGCGAGATGGACTATCACACGGCCGCGGGCACGCGCCTCGAAGGCGCGGGCCTGCGCCCCGACGTGCACCGTCGAGCCCACCCGCGAAGACCTCCGCCGCCGCCGCGACCGCGCCCTCGAACGCGCCTTAGAGATTTTGCAGGACGCGAGGGAGAGGCAGTAGAGCAGTCAGAGAGTCGGTCAGTTGAAAGACCAAGTTTCTGACAAACAGTAAAGATCGGAAGCAGCGATGAAAGTCTCGGCCTCTGATTCTTGACCGTGCCTGAAGGTCTTACTTGTCTTACGGCCTACTGCCTTACTTCTTCCCGTCGAGGTCGAGGAGGGCTTTGAGGGCGCGCTTGAGGGCGTCGTCGCCGCTCTGCTCAGCTCCTCGAGCTCCTCGGGCGTGGCCTTGCCGCGGCTCCTGACCTTCTGCCAGAGCGCTTCGCGCGCGCGGACGTACTCTTCGGGGAGCGCGCGGCCGCAGTAGTTGCAGGCGGGGCTGCCCAGAGCGAGCAGCCGCCGCTTGCAGTGCGGGCAGAAGCGGAAGTCCGGCGCCTCGCGCGCGCCCGCGGCCGCGCCGCAGTTCGCGCACTTCGCCGCGCCCTCTTCGACGACGCCCTGGCAGTAGTCACAGTCATAAACGTTTCCAACGTTCAGCGGCGTCGTCACGCACCGCAGGCCGGACGGAAGTAAGCGGTGAGGCGGCGTCTTTCATCGACGTGAGCTTTGCGCTTCGGCAGGGCTTTGATGACGACTTCGCGCGGGTCTACGGTCGGGGAGGGCTTGGGCGGCTTCGCGCCCGACGGGCAGCCATCACGAGTTTGACCGTCAACTCTTCGCGGAAGCCGCCGTCCATCGTGACGATGCTGCGCCGCGTCGATGCCGCGCACACTCGACACGTAATCCTTGGCGCGCTCGCAGCGCCGCGGCGCCTCGCCCTCGTGCCCGTGCGCCCGCCGTAGCAGATCAGGTGCCCTTGCGCCGTCGGGTCGTTCTGCAACTCGATGGCGAAGTTGTCGAGCCGCGCCTTCTCGTCGCTCCAACGTGATGTTGCCGTACTCGTCGAAGCCGCACCCGATGATTCTGGCGACGACGAGTGTCGTGCAAGCCGCCTTACGCTCGCAGACCGGGGAGAGCCCGGCCGACTTCGACCGTGGCCGTGACGACCTGCCCGCCGAGACCCGTCGTGTCAACCTTGATCGAAGCCGCGCCCTGGCCGCTCGCGATGGTGCCCGCCGAGACTTCCCATTCGAAAGTGAGCTTAACAGTGGCCGCCGGCCTCGACGACCTCGACGCTGAAACTCACCTCTTCGCCGCTGCTCACCGCGTCGGGGCATGACAACGGACGACCGGGCATTGCGGCGAGGCAAGCGCCGCGCGCCCCGGGAGCGGGACGACGGCCGCGAAGCGAGCAGCGGGAGAATTGAGCCGGCATGAGGCGTCGCATAAACATGTGCCCCTTCAGGAACGAAGCGGGCGGGACTTGCGCCCCGCCCGCGTTGCAACTCAAACGGCTTCGACTTCAGGCGGCCGTGCCGCAGTTGCCGCAGAACTTCGCGCCGGGCGGGAGCGGGTTGTTGCAGTTCTTGCAGGGCTTCGGCTCGACCGACTGGCCGCAGTTGTTGCAGAACTTCGCGCCCGCCGCCACCTGCGCCTGCAGTTCGGGCACTCGACGCCCGCGGCGGCCTGCGCCTGCGTGTTCGCGCCGCAGTTGTGGCAGAACTTCGCGCCCGCGGGGTTGGGCGACTGGCACTTCGGGCACGGCACCATCTGCGCGGCCGCGCCGCCGCCCCCTGCTGCCCGCCCTGCTGACCCTGCTGGCCCTGCCCGCCGCCGAAGGCGTTCGCCATCATCTGGCCGTAGCCGAAGCCCATGCCGAGCCCCATCCCCGTGCCCGGCCGCGCCGCCCGGCTGCTTCGCCGCGTCGGGCATCGACTCGGCCGCCTTGTACTGCATGTAGCGACCCATGTCGCCGAGCGCAGACATCGACGAGCGCTCGTCGATCTTCTTCTGCACCTCCTCGGGCGGCGTGATGGCGGAGACGAGCATGTCCACCAGCTCAAGCCCCTGCTTGCTGAAGTCCTCGGCGACGCGCGCCTTCACGCCCGCGGCCAGCTCGTCGTAGTAGGCGGGCAGGTCGAAGACCGTCTTCAAGTTCTCGCCGAGCAGGTCGTTGAGGCGCGAGACGACGATGTCGCGCAGGTAGTCGCCGAGCGTCTGCGTCGAGACCAGGCCGCGCGTGCCGACGATGGAGGCGACGAAGAGCTGCGGGTCGGCGACGCGGAACGAGTACTTGCCGAAGGCGCGCAGGCGCACCATGTACAGCTCCGAGTCGCGGAACGGGATCGGCTCCTTCGTGCCCCACTTCATGTCCTGGAAGGTGTGGCGCGCGACGAAGACGACCGCCGCCTGAAACGGCGACGTGCCGCCGAAGGGGAGCGAGAGCACCTTCGTCAGCAGCGGCACGTTCATCGTCGTCAGCGTGTGGCGGCCGGGGCCGAACGTGTCGAGCGCCTTGCCGTCGCGGAAGAAGACCGCCGACTGGTTCTCCTGCACGATGAGCTGCGCGCCCATCTTGATGTCGGCCGACCCCTGCGGCGGGACGCGCGCCACGATCTGCTGCCCCGTCTGGTCGAAAAACTGTATGACTTCGATTGCCATCTGGCTCTCCTTGTTAAGTCAGTTTTCAGTTTTTAGTTTTCAGCGGAACCGGGAATCGGCTGAAAACTGAAAACTGCTCACCTCTTCAACCTGATGTTCCCGTTGACCACCTTGACGTTGAGCGCGGCCCCGCCGCCGCCGAGTTCCGCTTCGACCTTGTGCCCGCCCCGCGCTTCTCGGCCTTGAGGGGGAGCGCGCCGTCAACCTCGATGCGGCCGTTCGTCGAGGCGGCCTTCAGGTCAACCTCCTGCTCGCCGGGCAGAGAGACTTCCATGTCGCCGTTCACGACTGTGAACTCCTGCGCCGCCTCGTGGCGGCCGGAGTAGGTGACGCTCGTCCGGCCGTTGACGACGCGGCTGCGCACCGCGCCGTTCGAGGAGACCGAGACGTTGCCGTTCGTCACGTTCAAGTCCAGCTCGCCGTCGAACTCGCTGACCTTGATGTCGCCCTTCTGCGCGGTGAGTTCGAGCTTGTGCAGGCCGTGGCGCGGCACCGTGATCTCGTAGGAGACGCTCACCGGCCCGCCCGGCGCCGCGGTGCTCAACCAGCATGACGCCCTCGTCGGACTCGGCCGCGAGCACGCTGCGTCGAGGCGCGCTCCTGCACGCTCCCGCCGTGCTTGACGATCTTGACGACGGCCTCGTCCGCTTCGTCGGAGCCGACGACCGTCACGTTCCCGCTGATGACGTGCGTCGAGAAGGACGCGTCGGAGTCAAGCTCGAAGGTGCGCGTGATGGTCGTGTCGTCGCCCGAGACGACCGCCTCCGACTCGTCCAGGGGAAGCGGCACGCCGACGTCCCGCCCCTTCAGAGCCTCCTTGATGCGCTCGCCGAGGTCGGCCGGTATGCGGCACGGGGGAATGGGGGGACGTCGGCGCGGCCGGCGCGACCGGCGGGCCGGTCTTCACCACCCTGACGGCGGTGCCCGTCGTGTGCGTCGCGCGCCACCAGAGAAGGCCGCGACCGTCGCGAGCCCCGCGCCGAGCACGAAGACCGCGAGCAGCGCGAAGAGCCACAGGCCGCGACGGCGCCGCGGGCGCGGGCGGCGCCCCGACCGCGAGCGGCCGCGAGCCGAACGGCTCGCCGACGAGCGCCGAGGTCTTCTGACCCGCGGGCGGGTGGTACTCGGTCGGGCGCTGGGCCGCGACCCCTTCCGTGCTCGCGCCCGCGCCGAGCGGCGAAGTGCCCGCGGCGCCGGGGCCGCGACGCCGGCCTGCGCGGCCCCGCTTCGAAGAGCTGCGTCGGCGCCTCGCCCCCGACGGCCGCGCCCACGGGCGTCCCGCACCGACGGCAGAACTGCTGCCCCTCGTACAACTCCGCGCCGCAGTTTGGACAACTCTCGGTCATAAATCAGTAAGCAGATGGCAGTAGACAGTAGGCTCCGCGTTTCGGACGTTGCAGTTTAATCCGGAGTTCTCGGCAGCAGGGTTTTTAACTGCCTACTGCCATCTGCCTACTGCCTCTCCTCAAGAGAACATCGGCTGCCCCTGCGCGTCGTCGGGGCCGAAAGTTTCGATGGCGCGGTAGCGCTCGTCGAAGGTGCGGTTGAGGTCGTCCGCCGCGCGCTCGATCTCGGCGGCGGCGGCCTTGAGGCCGTCGGCGGTCGCGCCCTTGCACGACAGCTCGCGCGCCTGGCGCTCGAACTCCTCGACCTTCTCGACGAGCGAGAGGTCGAAGCGGTAGATGCGCTCCAACTGCGGCTCCTCGATCTTGACGGCGTCGAAGAAGCCCGCGTAGCCGTAGGAGGCGAAGCGGACGCGGTTCTCGATCTGGTCGAGCTTCTTCAGCACGCGATCCACGGGGCCGACCTCGAAGAGGCGGCCCGAGGAAGACAGCTCGCGCATCAGGTCGGTCAGAGGCTGCTTGGCGAGGCGCAGGCGCTCGGCCAGGTGCTCGCGGTGCAGCTTGTCCACGTCGCGGCGCCGCTCCTTGGCGACGTAGCCCGCGTAGCCCGGAATCTTGTCGCCCAAACGTTCAAGCCAGTTTCGCTGGTCGCTCATCTTTGTCTCCAGAGGCGTCGGTGCCAAAGTCGTCGGTCTATGTACGTCGCGGCGCGCCGCGGGGTTCTTGCGGCACGATTCTAACACCGCGCGCGGCGCGGATAGTAGTTGCGCCGCCGACGCGCCGCCTACTATTATACCCGCGTCAGCAATCTCCCGAGCCGCCGAACATCTTCCGAGAAACCTATGAGCGCCGAAAACGAGACGCCGAACGCCGCGCCCGCGCCCGAGGGCAAGTACGTCTACTGCATCATCGAGTCGACGGAGCCGCGCAGTTTCGGCCCCATCGGCATCGGCGGCCGCGGCGACGAGGTCTACACCGTCCACCACGACGGGCTGGCCGCGGTCGTCTCGAACACGCCCATCCAGGTCTACGACCCGACGCGCGAGAACGTCTTCGCGCACGAGCAGGTCAACGAGACCGTCATGCGCGAGTTCACCGTGCTCCCGATGGCCTTCGGCGTGCTGTTCCGCACCGAGGACGACATCATGGAGCTGATGCGCGGCACCTACGACGCGCTCCGCGACGTGCTGGCGAAGATGGCGGGCAAGGTCGAGTTCGGCCTCAAGGTCAACTGGGACCGCGAGCGCGTCATCGGCGAGCTGGAGGAGGAGAGCGAGGAGATACGCAACCTCAAGGAGCAGATCACGCTCGCGCGGCGCGGGCTCGACCTACTTCGCGCGCATGCAGTTGGGCCGCCTGGTCGAGACGGCGCTGGCCGAGAAGTCGGACGCCTACGTCCGCGAGGTCTACTCGCTACCTGCGCGACACGGCCGTCGCCTCGCGCGCCAACAAGCCCATCGGCGACAAGATGATCATGAACGCCGCCTTCCTCATCGAGCGCGACCGCGAGCAGAGTTCGACGCGAAGGTCAAAGAGATCGCCGCCAAGTACGAAGGCAAGCTCTCCTTCAAGTACACAGGCCCCTGGCCGCCCTACAACTTCGTCCACATCCGCCTCAAACTCGAACGCGGCGAAGGCGCCGCCTGAGGCTTGCCATGTTCCTACTCGACGACATCCTGCTCGCGCCCGTCAACGGCTTCAAGTTCATCATGCGGCAGATTCAGCAGTTGGCCGACAAGGAGCTGAACGACGAGTCGGTGATTAAGGAGCAGTTGCTCGAACTCCAGATGCGCTATGAGCTGGAGGAGATTTCCGACGAGGACTATGCCGAGGCCGAGCGCGAGCTGTTCGCGCGCCTGCGCACCATCAAGGCGCGCCAGCTCGAAGCGCTGGGGCAGGTGCACACGGCCGACACCTCCTCGATGGTCATCGAGGCCGGCGGCGACGAAGCGGCGGCGGCGACTTCTACGAGCCGGGCGGCGGGCGCTGAGCGCGGGCGCGGCGCGGGAGGCCACGAGCGTTGGCGACAAAAGGCGGCGCGAAGAAGGCCGCGACCGCGCGCAAGCCCGGCCGCGCACGCGAGTCGAGCTAAGCCGCGCGCGCCACAACTCCCCGAGACTTTCCCCGACACACGTTACCTCTTTTTCGGCGGCAAGGGCGGCATCGGCAAGACCACGGCCGCGGCCGCCGACCGCGCTCGCGCTGCTCGACGCGGCCGAGCCCGGCGAAGCCTCCTCCTCTTCTCGACCGACCCCGCGCACTCACTCTCCGACAGTCTCGACGTTGAGATAGGCGACCGCACGGCCGAGGTCGCGCGGCGCGGGCAGCGCGACGACGCCCCGCGTCTCTTCGCGCGCGAGATGGACGCCGCGCGCGCGCTCGAAGAGTTCAAGGAGCAGCACCGCGCGGTGCTGGCCGAGATCGCCGACCGCGGCACCATCCTCGACGAGACGGACATCAACGACCTGCTCGACCTCTCGCTCCCCGGCATGGACGAGGTGATGGCGCTCTTCGAGCTGAGCGAGGTCGAGCGCGCCGGAAAGTTCGCGCGCGTCGTCGTGGACACGGCGCCGTCGGGCCACACGTCGCGGATGCTGCGACTGCCGGAAGTCTTCGCGCGCTGGGTCGGCGCGCTCGACGTGATGTCTGAGAAGCACCGCTACATGGTCGCGCACTTCGCGCGCGCGCGGACGCGTGCGGGAGGACGAGGTCGATCTCTTCCTGCGCGACCTCGCGGCGCGCGTCGCGGCGGTGCGCGCGATGCTCTTCGACCCGGCGCGCGCGAGCTTCGTCCTTGTCACCATCCCCGAGGCGATGGCCTTCGAGGAGACGGCGCGCTACTTCGACTCGCTCCGCGCCGAGGGCGCGCCCGTCACAGACCTCGTCGTCAACCGCGTCGAGCGCGCGCACGGCGCCTGTCCCTTCTGCCGCGCCCGCGCCGCGGATGCAGTCGCCCTGGCTCGACGCAACTCGACGCGAGAGTTCAAGACCCTGCGGCAGCACCGCGTCCCGCTCTTTCCTTCCGAGGTGCGCGGGGCCGGCGCACTCCGCGAGTTCGCGGGCGTGCTGTGGCAGGCGGCAGGCGAGAGCCGCGGACGTTGACGGAAGGAGGAAGGCGTGAGGCGTAGCTGACGAAAGTCGTCGGGTCGACGAAGGCGACTTCTGACCCTGACACATCGGGCTTTCCGCCTCGAGCCGCAGCGGCTCGTCATCTTCGGGGGGAAGGGCGGCGTGGGGAAGACGACGGCGGCGGCCGCTTACGCGCTCGCGGTCGCGGAAGGCGACGAGTCGTCGCGCGTGCTCGTCTTCTCGACCGACCCGGCGCATTCGCTGTCGGACAGTTTTAATGAGCAGGTCGGCGAGTTGAAGCCAGGCGTCGGCGGGCGCGCCAATCTCGACGCGATGGAGATCGACCCGGCGGCGCGGTTCGAGGAGTTGAAGGAGCGCTACCGGCGCTGGACGGACGAGTTGTTCGAGTCGCTGACGGGCGGCTCGCGTTGGGAGGTGCAGTTCGACCGCGAGGCGATGCGCGAGCTGGTCGCGCTCGCGCCGCCGGGGATCGACGAGATTGCCGCCCTCTCGACCGTCAGCGACCTCATCGATGAAGGGCGCTACACGACCATCGTCTTAGACACCGCGCCGACCGGACACCTGCTGCGCTTTCTGGAGCTGCCCGAGGTGGCGCTCGCGTGGGTGCGGACTTTCATCAAGCTGCTCCTCAAGTACAAGAACGTGGTACGCTGGGGCGGCGTGGCCGAAGAGCTGGTCGCGCTCTCGAAATCAATCAAGCGTGTCGCGGCGCTGCTGACGGATGCGGAGAATTGCGAGTTCGTCGGCGTCGCCATCCCCGAGCGGATGAGCCTCGAAGAGACGGCGCGACTGGCCGCGCGGCTCGAAATCTTGCGCGTGCCTCTCGGGCGGCTCGTCGTCAACAACGTCCTGACGGAAGAGGCCGCGCGCACGTGCGACTTCTGCGCGGCGCGGCGGCGCGCGCAGGCGCCGGTCGTCGAGGAGTTCAGGCGGAAACTCCCGCGGCGTCGAACTCTTCCTCGCGCCCGAGCGCGCGGGCGAAGTCCGAGGGCCGCAAGAGTCTGCTCGCACACTTCCGCGGCTGGCGCTTAGATGATTGAAATTTCAAATCTGGATTTGAAATTCTGATATTGATGAGCAAGAAGGCCGACGAAAAAAGTCAGCAGCAGGACGACGTTAGGCCGCGCGCTCTACGTCTACTGCGTCGGCGAAAGCGAACGGCTGGCGCCGCTCTTCGACGGCGGAGCTGCCCGAGGCCATCGAGGAGGGCGCGGGGCTCGAAGCCGTCGAGGCCGCGGGGCTTTGCGGCGGTCGTGAGCGCCGTGCCGCTCGGAGTCTACGGCGAGGGCGCGCTCGCGCGAGCGTCTGTCGGACGCGACGTGGACGGCGACGCGCGCGCTCCGCCACGAGCGCGTGGCCGAACACTTCGCGCGCAGGGCGACGGTCGTGCCGCTGCGCTTCGGCGCCATCTACCTGCGGCGCGAGGGCGTCGAGGAGATGCTCGACAGAGCGCGCCGCGCAGTTCCGCGAGGTGCTCGCGCGTCTCGAAGGGCGCGAGGAGTGGGGCGTCGAACGTCTACGTCGAGCGCGCGCGCCTGCGCGAGGAGGTGACGCGTCTTGAGCGCGCGTCTGCGCGAGATGGACGAGCGCGCCGACGCCTCGACGCCGGGTCAGGCTTACCTTCTGCGCAAGAAGATCGAGGGGCTGCGCGACGAGGAGGCGCGCGCCGAGACGCGCCGCATCGCGCGCGAGGTCGAAGAGACGCTCGCCGCCGCCTGCGAAGGCGCGGCGCGCCTGCGCGTGCTCAAGGACGAGGCGGCCGAGCAGGGCGAACTGGCCGCGCGCCTCGCCTTCCTCGTCCGCCGCGAAGGCTTCGACGACGTTCCGCGCCGCCGCCGAACGGCTCGCCGACCGACTACACCCCGCTCGGCTTCCGCTTCGAGCTGACCGGCCCGTGGCCCGCTTACAACTTCGCCGCCGTGGAAGAAGAAAGTCAGGTATGAGGGATGTCTGTAGACGAAGAGTTAGGACTGGACGAGGACGAGGAGCTGTCGCTGCTGGAGACGCTCGACCACGTGCTCGACCGCGGGCTGGTGATCGCGGGCGAGGTGACGATCGCGGTGGCGGACGTTGACCTCGTCTTCCTCGGTCTGAACGTGCTGCTCGGCTCGGTCGAGACGGTCGAGCGCGTCCTCGGCGAGCGCGAGCGGCGCGTAGAGTTTCTGAGCGGGCGCGCCGCGCGCGGAAGCGGGGCGGAGACGACGATGAGCCTCTACGTCTACTGCCTGGGCGACGAGCTGAGCGGAGCGCGTTCGAGGGGCTGGCGGGCGTGGGCGGCGCGGCGCGTGCGTGTGCTGGGCTGGGCGGCCTCGGCGGCCGTGGTGAGCGAGTCGGGGACGAGGCGATGGCCGTCAACGCGGAGAACCTGCTCGCGCACAACCGCGTCAACGCGGCGGTGCTCGCCGTCTCGACGCCGCTCCCCTTCCGCTTCGGCACGCGCGCCGCGCCGGAGCGGCTCGCCGAGTACGTCGTCGACGAACGAGGCGGCGCTCGCCGAGGCGCTCGCGCGCGTGCGCGGCTGCGTCGAGATGGGCGTCAAGCTCATGGCGAAGTCGGAAGGTCGAAAGCCGCGAAGTCGGAAGTGTCGAGGAAGTGAGGGCGGGCGGCGGCGACGTCGGCGGAGGCGGCGCGGGCACGGCGTTCCTTTTGAAGAAGCGGCGCGAGATTCTGGGCGGGGAGGGCGCGCGGCGCGCGCCGAAGAGGCCGCGGCGTGGCTTGCGCGAAGGCGTCGCGGAGCTGGCGCGAGAGCGCGCGTGCGGCTCGAGCCCGTCGGAGGCGATCTTCGTGCGCGCGGCGCTCATCTGGTCGGGCGCGAGCGCGTCGCGGAGTACCGGGCGCGCCTGCGCGCGCTCGCCGCCGAGCGCGGGGACTTGAGCCTCTCACGAGCGGGCCGTGGCCGCCTTACAGCTTCAGCGATCGGTCGAGATGCGAGCGGACGACGTGAGCGCGTCTGTTACAATGTGCGCGCCACCGAAATCAGTTGTGGACACGTCGCGCGCGGACAAGGTACTCTTGTGGAGCCTTCCCCCGATGATTCCCCAACCCCGGCCGAGCCGGAGGTCGAGACCGAACACCCGGCGGAGTTCGTCGCCGAACTTCGGCGCGTGGCCGACCGGCTGCCCGAGCGCGTCAACATCGACGCCGCAGTCGGTCGAGCAGGGGCTGGCGAAACTCGTCCTGACCCTGATCGAACTGATCCGGCGGCTGCTCGAAAAACAGGCCGTGCGCCGGATGGAGGGCGGCGGCCTCTCGGCCGAGCAGGTCGAGGAACTGGGGCTCGCGCTGATGAAGCTCGAAGAGAAGATGGCCGAGCTGAAAGAGCACTTCGGCCTCCAGGACGAGGAGCTGAACATCGACCTCGGGCCGATAGGGAAATTGATTTAGGAGTCAGTAGACAGTATCGTAGCCGGTAGCGTTCGCGAAGTTGAATCACGAGGTTCGTCGCGAAGTTTTTCTACTGACTACTGACTACTGCTACTGAAACGACTATGTCTAGCGAGAGAACGAGCCTCATCACCGCGCGCCCGCCGGGTCTGGTCGACGTGCTCGACCGGATCTGGACAAGGGGCTGGTGATCGCGGGCGACATCAAGGTCTCACTGGCGAACGTCGAGCTGCTGACGTTACAGATACGCCTGCTCGTCTGCTCCATCGACAAGGCCGAGCAGATCGGGCTCAACTGGTGGCGCTACGACACGAACCTGACGACGCGCGCGGCCGTCGCCGAGGCCGAGAACGTCGAGCTGCGCGAGCGCGTCGCGGCGCTGGAGCGCGAGATCAGGCAGTTGAGCGAGGCGCCCGCGCGCACGGAAGGCGCGGCGCGCGGCGGCGCGGCGAAGGGCTCGAAGTCCCGGCCGGCGGCGCGCAAGGGAAGAAAGTAGTCAGAAGACGGGGGGACGGCTGCACGGCGGCCGTCCTCCTCACTTCAATTTACGAGCCCGGCGCGCGCCAGAACGCGAGGCGCGCCGAAGTTTCGAAATTCCGGAAGAGAGGAAACGTTCACATGGCTGTTGAGAGGGCACCCGGCGGAACCAGCCTGATTGACGTGCTCGACCGCGTGCTGGACAAGGGCATCGTCATCGACGCGTGGGTTCGCATCTCGCTCGTCGGCATCGACCTGATTACGGTCGAGGCGCGCGTCGTCGTCGCCTCCATCGACACCTACCTCAAGTACGCGGAGGCCGTCGGCCTGACGCCCGCCGTCTCGCGCCCGGCCATGGGGCCCGGCGCCGAGCCGCTCGCCGACGAGCCGCGCCGCCGCGTCACGTGGACGTGGACAGGAGTTGAGGGGAAGTAGGCAGTAGGCAGTAAGCAGTAGGCAGTTAGAGCTCCGCGCGCACGTTAGCCGACGGTTAACCTTTCGACCGCGAACGCTTACCACTGCCTACTGCCTACTGCCTACTGCCTACTGTCTTATGGAGAACCGCCCGGCAGAGATCGCGCAGGCGTTCGGCGCCCCGGCCGAGGGGGCGCGGGGCTGCTGTCGCTGCACCAGTACGAGCTGCTCTTCGAGATGACGACGCAGCTCCTCGCCGCGCAGAGCCTCGACGAGCAGACCTCGCTCGTGCTCGACACGCTGACGGCCGGGCTCGGGTACGCGAGCGCGGCGCTCGCCCTCGTCGACAGGCCCGCGGCGTCGCTGCGCGTGCGCGGCGCGGCCGGGTTCGCGGACGACGAGGCGCTCGCGGGGCTCGAACTCCCGCTCGACTCGAACGCGCCGCACGTGCGCGTCGTCCATGACGGGCGCCCCGCATGGCTCGCGCGCGACGACGAGGCGGCCGCGGATTCCTCGGCAGATCGGAGCCGCGCGGACCTGCTCGCGCTCCCGCTCTTCGGCGGGCAGCTCCCCGCGGACCCGCGCGCCGCGCGCGAGATCACCGGCTCGCTGCGCGCCGACGGCGAGGAGCGCTTCTGGCTCCCGCAGTCGCTCTCGACCGGCGCGCTCTACGTCGGCGCGCGCCGCGCCGAGCTCGACGACTCGCAGCTCACGCTGCTCGCGCGCTACGCCGACCGCGTCGGCGCCATCCTCTCGAACACCGCCAACGTCGAGCGCCTCGGCTCCTCCGTCCGCAAGCTCCAGCGCGAGCGGCAGTGGGTCGAGTCGATCATGAAGTCGGTGGCCGACCCCATCGTCCTCACCAACATGGACAACGAAATCCTGCTCCAGAACCGCCGCGCCGAGGAGCTGTTCAGCGACCGCCGCGACGCGAGCGAGGGCAAGCGGCGCGCGCTTGAGATGAACGACCTGCTCTTCTCCGCCTACCTTTCGAGCGCCGCGGTCGCGTCCGAAGAGATCGTCGGGCCGCGACCTCATCCTGGTCGACCCCATCGAAGGCTCGGACATCCACTTCGAAGTCATCTCGACGCCCGCCCTGAACGCGCGCGGCGAGCGCATCGGCCTCGTCTCCATCTTCCGCGACGTGACCGACCTCCGCCGCGCCAACGAAGAGCTGGCGCGCAACTTCGTCAAGTTACAGCAGGCCGAGTCGGAGGCGCGGCGCGAGCGCGACCGCCTCGACCTGATCCTCGAAAACGTCGGCCACCCCATCGCCGTCTGCGACACCTCCGGCAAGTTCATCCTCTTCAACCAGCGCGCCGAGCTGCTCTTTCAGGAGCGCGACGGGATGCCCGTGGCCGGCGCTGCGCGCGGTGCGCAACAACTCGGTCAAGCTCACCTCGTTCATCTCGGCGCTCGCCTCGGGCGCGGAGTCGGGCCGGCAGGCCGAGATCGAGCTCATCGACCCGGAGACGGCGAGCCGCTCCCGATGGAGATCACCTCGGCCGAGGTCGCCGACGCGAAGGGGCAGGTGACGGCCGTCGTCTCGGTGCTCCACGACCTCTCGGAGATACGCGAGCTTGAGCGGCGGCGGGTCGAGCAGCAGCTCTTCGAGTCGGAGAAGCTCGCGGCGGTCGGCCGCCTCGCCGCCTCCATCGCGCACGAGGTCAACAACCCGCTCGAAGCCATCAAGAACTCGCTCTACCTGCTCACGACGAGCAAGGACATGGAGAAGAACGCCAAGTTCCTCGAAGTCGCGCGCAAGGAGACCGAGCGCGTCTCGCACATCATCCGCCAGATGCTCGGCTTCGCGCGCCGCTCGGGCGAGGTCGAGTGGGTCGAGTCAACCAGCTCATCGAGGAGACGCTCATCCTCGTCGAGAAGAAGATGAAGCAGGCGCGCGTCGAGGTCGTCGCGCGAGCTTCGACGAGCAGCTCCCGAAGGTGCGCGCGCGCGCCGACCAGCTCCGCCAGGTCTTCCTCAACCTGCTCCTGAACGCGCAGCAGGCGATGGAGAAGGGCGGGCGCATCACCGTGCGCACGTCGGTCTACGAGCAGGCGCTCCAGCCGACCATCTCCGTCCAGATCAGCGACACGGGGCGCGGCATCAGCGAGACCGACCTCGCGCGCATCTTCGAGCCCTTCTTCTCGACGCGCGCGAAGGGGACGGGACTCGGCCTGTGGGTCACGCAGGACATCGTGCGCCACCACGGCGGGCGGATCGAGGCGACGAGCGAGGAGGGCGTGGGCACGACCTTCAACGTCATCCTCCCCGTCGACTCGCCGACGCTTTCGGAGGCGGATGCCGGAAAGAAGTACTGAGAGAGCCGCGGCCGGCCAACGGCCGCGCCGCCCGCGCGCCCCCGCGTGCTCGTCGTCGACGACGAGGAGAACGTGCGCATCACGACCGCCGCCATCCTCGAACAGGAGGGCTACGACGTGGCGACCGCCTCGGACGGGCGCGAGGCGCTGGAGATGGCGGCGCGCGGCCACTACGACCTCGTGCTCACCGACCTGCGCATGGACGACATGGACGGGAGCACGCTGCTCCACGAGTTGCAACAGCGCCACCCCTCGGTCGTCACCATCGTGCTGACGGGCTACGCCTCCATCGAGTCGTCCATCGACGCGCTCCGCCAGGGCGTCTACGACTACCTCGTCAAGCCCTGCATGATCGAAGACCTCAAGCGCACCGTCCGGCGCGCGCTCGAACACCGCGAGCAGCGGCAGCAGATCACCGAGCTGTCGAGCCCGGTCGTCGAAATCTGGGACGGCGTGCTGCTCGTCCCGCTCGTCGGCACGCTCGACGACCAGCGCGCGGCGCAGATGTCCACCGCGCTGCTGGAAGCCGTCCGCCGCGAGGGCGCGCAGGTCGTGCTCGTGGACATCACGGGCTGCACGGTCGTCGACACCTACACGGCCGCGCACCTCATCAACACCGTCCGCTCGGTGCGCCTGCTCGGCGCCGCGACGGTCATCACGGGCGTCAGCGCGCACGTCGCCTCCGACCTCGTCAAGCTCGGCGTCGAGCTGGAAGACATCACGACGCGCCGGCGGCTGGCCGACGGCCTGCGGCTCGCCATGGAACTGGTCCAGACAGGGGCCGCACGGCTGCCTCCCGCCGCCGGACTCCCGACGCCCGGCGCCCGACCCCTTTATGACAGACGAGACGACAACGCTCGAACGGCCGCGGCGCCGGCGCGGCTGCTGGTCGTGGACGACGAGGAGAACATCGTCCTCACGATCAGCGAGGTGCTGCGCCTCGAAGGCTACGACGTGGACGTGGCTTCGAGCGGGCGCGAGGCCGTCGGGCTGCTCGACCGCGGCCCCGAGTACGACCTCGTCCTCACCGACCTGCACATGGACGAGGGCGACGGCCTCTCGCTTTTTCAAGAGGTGCGCGCACGCACGCCGCTCACCATCGTCGTCGTCCTGACCGGCTTCGCCGCGGTCGAGTCGGCCATCGCCGCGCTGCGCCACGGCGCCTACGACTACCTGACCAAGCCCTGCATCATCGCCGAGCTGATCCACACGGTCGCGCGCGGCATCGAGCACCGCCGCCTGATGCTCGCCGAGCGCGAGGCGCGCGGAGGTCTCGAAGAGCTGAACCGCGAGCTGGAGCGCCGCGTCGAGGAGCGCACGGCCGAGCTGAGCCGCGTCAACCACGAGCTGGTCGAGGCCAACCGGATGAAGGACATCTTCCTCGCCACGCTCTCGCACGAGCTGCGCACGCCGCTGACGCCCGTGCTCGGCTGGGTCAACCTCCTGCGCTCGGGCGCGGCCGCCGACGCGTCAGATGCTCACGCAGGGGCTCGACGCCATCGAGCGCAACGCGCGCCTTCAGGCGCGGCTCGTCGACGACCTGCTCGACATCTCGCGCATCGTCTCGGGCAAGCTCCGCATCGAGTGGGAGCCCGTCGACCTCTGCGCCGTGGTCGAGCTCCGCGACCGAGCCCGTCCGCGCCGACGCCGACGCGCGCGACATCGAGCTCGCGGTCGAGCTGCCGCACTGCCCGCTCGTCGTGCAGGGCGCGCCGCTCGGCTCCAGCAGGTCGTCTGGAACCTGCTGTCGAACGCGGTGAAGTTCACGCCGCGCGGCGGGCGCGTCGGCGTGCGCGTGTGGCGCGAGGGCGGCGAAGCGCGCGTCGAGGTCTCGGACACGGGCGTCGGCATCGCGCCGGAGTTCCTGCCGCACGTCTTCGACCGCTTCCGTCAGGCCGACGGCTCGACGACGCGGCAGTACGGCGGGCTCGGCCTCGGGCTCGCCATCGTGCGCGCGCTGGCCGAGCTGCACGGCGGCTGGGTCGTCGCGGAGTCGGAGGGCGAGGGGCGCGGCGCGCGCTTCACCTTCGGCCTCCCCTGCGCCGTCGCCGCCGAAGGGTGGCGAGCCGGAGCCCGAAGCATCCCCGAGTCGGCGAGGAGGGCGTGCCCGTGCTCGTCGTGGACGACTCGACCGAGACGCTTGAGCTGCTGGAGATGCTCTTCACGCACAGGGGCTACGAGGTCTTCGGCGCGGGCTCGGCCGCCGAGGCCGTCCGGGCCGCGAGCGAGCGGCGGCCGGGGCTCATCATCTCCGACATCAGCATGCCGGGCATGGACGGCTACGCGCTCTCGCCGAGCTGCGCCGCATGCCCGGCCTCGAAGCCGTCCCCGCCATCGCGCTCACCGGCCACGCCATGGACGAAGACCGCGCCCGCGCGCTCGCCGCAGGCTTCGCCGTCCACATCCCCAAGCCCGTAGACCCCGACGAACTCCTCCGCGTCGTCCGCCGCCTCACGGCATAGTTTAAGGTTCAAAGTTCAAGGTTCAAAGTTGACTGGCTTCAACTTGAACCTTGAACTTTTTATCTTTGAACTCTACTCACTGCATGCTGCCGACGATGGTGATGGTCTTCGACTCGTCGGACTTATTCTGCTCTGCCAGCTCGCGCTCCAGGCGGCGCTCGGCTCCCGTCCTGGGCAGTTCGCGGACGGAGGCGGTGCCGGGCACCGAGACTTCGGCGAGGAAGTAGCGGTCGCCGTGCTGGCGGAAGACGAGCGCGGCGGCGCGGGGGTTAGCCTCGCCCGTGTTTGTCGGACGACGGCGGTCGAGCGGCCGTCCTCGCTGCGGATGAGGAGTGCGCTCTCGGCGTCCGAACGGATACGGCGGACTGTATAGCGGCCGGCCGGCATCTGCTTCTCGCCCGCGACGAAGTCGAAAGGGACGCGGATCAAGTCCGTGCGCAACACCTGCGCGTTGGCGGCGACGGCCAGCGCGAGCGCCGCGGCCAGCCCCAGAAGTGTTCTCGAAATTTGATTTTTGATACATCCTCCCTTTAGTGTCGAAAGTCCCGACGGGCCGGTGTGCGGCTCGTATAAGGAGCGTCACCCACGTTCGCGTGGAGTAACGCGGCGCGGGATCGGGGCGATCATCAAAAGCGGGTCAAAGCGCCCCAAAATAGTTTTCAAAGAGTTATCAAAGAACTTCAAAAGCGGTCTATGGCCAAGTCAATTCAAGCACTTATACGGTTTCGACAGTTTCACTCTGGACGCCTCGGAGCGCCTGCTCCTTCGCGCCGGCCGGCCCGTCCCCCTGACCCCGAAGGAGTTCGAGACGCTGCTCACGCTCGTCCGCGGGGCGGGCCGCGTGATGCCGAAAGAGGAACTGCTCAAGGAGATTTGGTCTGACGCCTTCGTCGGCGAAGCGACCCTCGCCCAGAACGTCTTCACTCTGCGCAAGGCGCTCGGCGAGCCCGAGGGCGGCGGGGCGTTCGTTGAGACCATCCCGCGCCGCGGCTACCGCTTCGCCGTCGAGGTGAGGGAGCGGCGCGAGGGCGCGGAGGGAACGGCCAAAGGACTGGAGGGGGCGCACGCCCTCGCCGTCGCGCAGGCCGATGATGAGAGCCGCGCGGTCGTTAAATCACAGCCGCCCCCGCGCACGAGACCGCGGCCGCACCTCTCTTCTCCGTTTGAAGCCTCTGTCGCGCTCACGGACGTTCCAGCGCACGAGCCGCGCAACGGCCACGTCCCGACCGCATCATCCTCATCAAGCGCCGCGCGCGAACCCCGCCCCGACGACGCGCCGGGCGGGCGCCCCGTCCTCGCGGCGGGGCCGATCGCGGCGGCCGTCTTCGGCTCGGTCGCGGCGCTCGTCTACCTCATCTACCGCACCTCTGTACGGCCCGACGTTGAGCGCGCGCGGGCGCCCGGGCCCGCGGTCTTCCCCACGATGAAGCTGACGCGGCTGCCCGTGACCGGCGCGGTCAACGAGGCCGTCATCTCCCCGGACGGCAACTACCTCGCCTACGCCGCCAGCGAGACCGGCCGCCAGGGTCAAGGCATCTGGGTCAGGCAGGTCGCGGCCGCGAGCAACACGCAGCAGATCGTCGCACCCGACGAAGGGACCTCCTACGGCGCGCTCATCTTCTCGCCCGACAGCCAGCACCTCTACTACGGCGAGGCGCGCGAGGGCGCCGGGGCCGCCGTCGCTCTTCCGCGTGCCCGTGCTCGGCGGCCCGGCCGTGAAGATTCTGACCGAAGCCCTCGCCGGCCCCGTCACCTTCTCGCCTGACGGCCGGAAGTTGGCTTTCATCCGCGGCGAGTTTCGGGCGCGAGCTGACGCTGAGTCGTCGCAGACGCCGACGGCAGAAACGAACGCGCGGTGCTGAAGCGCAGCGCGCCCGACTTCTTCGGCCTGCCCGCATGGTCGCCCGACGGGAAAACGGTCGCCTGCGTCTACGGCTCGACCGAGTAGCTCGACCGAAGCTCGCCCGCGATTGGCGTCACACTTTCAAATCTCGGACGGCGCGGAGCGGCGTGTGACGGAGGCGCGCTGGAATGACATGCGGCCGTTGTCGTGGCTGCCCGACGGCTCGGTGCTCGTCCGAGCGCAAACGAGGGCGAGTTGAGCCCGGCGCAATCTGGACGCTCTCGCTACCCGCGGGCGAAGTCAGGCGTGTGACGAACGACCTGAACACGTACCTCGGCGCGAGCGTGACGGCCGACGGCTCGGCGCTCGTCACCGTGTAGACCGACCGCGTGCCGAACGTGTGGGTCGCCGCGGGTGGGGACGCGGCGCGCGCGCGACAGATCACGACGGGCTCGGGAAAGTTCGACGGCTACTACGGGCTCTCGTGGGCGCCGGACGGGCGTGTCGTCTATGCGTCTCTGGCGGGCGGCGGGTGGGACATCTGGGTGATGAACGCGGACGGGTCGGGGCAGCGGCAGTTGACGGTCGGCGCGCGTTCGAACTACGGGCCGGCGGTTTCGCTGGACGGTCGTTACGTCGTCTTCGTCTCGAACCGCGCGGGCGGCGCCTTCAACATCTGGCGGATGGACGCGGACGGGTCGAACCCTCTTCGTCTGACCTCGGGGCGGGGGGAGAATTTTCCGCACGTGACGCCGGACGGGCGCTGGGTCGTTACGCGTAGGTCGGCGGCGGTCAGGACGCGGCGGTGTGGAAGGTCTCGATTGACGGGGGCGAGCCCGTGAGACTGACGAGCCGGCCGGCGTCGTGGCCGTTCGTCTCGCCCGACGGCAAGTCATTCGTCTGCACGTACGGCAAGCGCCTTTCGGCGCGAACCGGCTCGCGGTCATCCCCATCGAGGGCGGCGAGCCGACCCGCGTCTACGACATCGCGCCCACCTTCCGCTCCAACACCGTCTGGCTGCCCGACAACCGCGGCATCGCCTACCTCGACGCGCGGACGGGGACGACCAACATCTGGATGCAGCCGCTCGCGGGCGGCAAGCCCGTGCAGTTGACCGACTTCACCGCCGACCACGTCGCCTCCTTCGACTGGTCGCGCGACAACCGCCTCGTCGCCACCCGCAGCGTCGAGACGACCAGCGTGGTCCTCGTCAAGGATTTTCGTTAGGGCGAATTGAGCGTGCGCGCGAGGCGACGGTGTGATGGAGGACGGCGGCGACGATGATCGTGCCGCCGAGGAGGGCCCAGTGCGAGGGGCGTTCGCCGAGAAAGAGGAAGACCCAGACGGGATTGAGGATGGGCTCGATGTAGCCGACGACGCTGGCGTCGAGCGATGCACGCCGCGCGCGATGCCGAGCGTGAAGAGCGTGTAGGCGAGGCCGAGCTGGACGACGCCGAGGTAGGCGACGATGAGCAGGTTGGTCTGCGTGAAATGCCCCGCCACCGAACGGCGGGAGCATCACGAGGCGAGCAGCAAATTTCCGTAGATGACGGACGAAGCGCGGTTGACTTGGCTCGCGCGCGGGTGGCTCAGGAGCAGGAAGAGCGCGAAGCAGGCGCCGGAGGCGAGCGCGGTGAGGTTCCCTTCCACGTCCTGCGGCCGGAGCCGGCCGACGAAGAAGAGCGACATCCCGACGACGCACGCGGCCGCGACGAAATCCGCGCGCCGAACCTTTCCTTGAAGAGAGAGGCTCCGCACCAGCACGTAGACGGGCGCGGTGTACTGCAGAAAGATGGCGTTGGCGGCGGTCGTCAGCTTGTTCGCGCGGACGAAGAGAAGAGCAGCGCGGCGTAGAAGACGGCGGCGACGAGCGTCACGCCGTTCACACGGAACCCCTCGCGCCGCGTCAGCACGGCGCCGTCGGCAGAGAGGGCGCGCGCCCGGAGAGCTGCGTCGAGCGCGTGCCTTGATGAACAGCCCGCCCGTGCTCCACAGCAGCGCCGCCGCCAGACGAACAGAATCGGCGGAATCCCGCCCGCCGCCCCGCCGTCGCTTCCCTCCCCGGCCTCCCCCTCACGCGCCCCCCAGAAGCTTCCCCGCCGCGTAGCCGGCCCAGACCAGCAACAGCCCGAGCAGGTTCGAGGCGACGACGTTGAGCGCGGCCAGCCCGACGAGCAGGATTCTCAGCATCCGCCGATTTAAGCATTAACGCGCCCGCTTTGCAAGCCCGCGCGCGCAACGGCTCATGCAGCGCCACGTTTCGTGCTAACATCTAAAAGGACGGCGCGCCGAACAAGGGCGCGCGCCGGTTGAGTCTTGAAAACCCCTTCAGAGAAGGACTTTAGATGAAAGACTTTGAGTCGCAGGAATCAACGTTTCGAGCAGCAGAAGGGTTGGCAGCAGCAGCCGGATGCGTGGGGCAGTTTCGGCGTAGACGGCGGCGCAAGCGTCTGTCGAGGAACGGATGGGATTCATCCGCAAGGTGTACGCGCTGTTTTTCGTCGGGACGCTGTTTGCTATCGGCGGCGTCGCGCTCGGCATGTCGTTTCCGCCGCTGTTCGAGTTCGCTTTGGAGCACCCGTTCATCATGCTCCTGATGATGCTCGGCGCGGTGATGGGCGCGACCGCCGTGCGCCACGTTCCGGTCGTCAACGTCGTCGCGCTCTTCGCGTTCACGACGTTTACGGGCGTGGTCATCTCGCCTTTGATGTTCTACGTGTATCAGGTTAACCCGGCCTCGATCTGGCAGGCGGGCGTGCTGACCGTCGGCATCTTCGGCGGGCTGACGGCTTACGTGTTCATCTCGAAACGAGATTTCAGTTTCCTGCGCGGGATGCTCTGGACGGGCTTGATCGTGATGATCCTCGGCGGACTTTTGAACTGGTTCATCGTCGGCTCCTCCGCGCTCGGCTTCGGGTTGGCGGCGGCGACGCTCCTGCTCTTCTCCGGCTTCGTGCTCTACGACACGTCGAACATCATGCGCCGCTACCCGACGAACGAATACATCGCGGGCGCGCTCGATCTCTACCTCGACGCCTTCAACATCTTCCTCGCGCTCATCCGCATCCTGAACGCTGGACGACGCTGAAAGGCAGATCGCAGAGACGCAGAGTTTACGCAGAGGGGAGCTGCAGAGAATTTCAACATTCTCTGCGCCCCCTCTGCGGCTTTGCTCTGCGCCTCTGCGGTGAAGGTTTTCCGTACTCTCAAACCCAACTAACCAACATTTAAAAATCGAACTTGATCGCGAGTTGGAGTTCGCGCGGCGTGAGGAAGGCGCGCGGGAGGCCGAAGGCCGCCGCGGCGGCGGGCGAGGCGTGAGCGTCAAGACCTGCGCGCCGCTACCGTTAATGGCGGCGGTGCGACCGGCGAAGAAGTTGGTGTTGACCAAAGACACGTTGGCGCGGTTGAAGATGTTGAAGCCTTCGAGGATCAAACGCAGGCGCATGTCCTCGCCGAAGTGGATCTAGCGTGTGAGCCGCGCGTCGAACTGGTAAGTCGGGGGCGTGTAAAACTCGTTGCGGCGGGTGCCGGGGACGCGGTCGTTGCGCGCGTTGCCGTCGCGGTTCAAGTCCGCGCCGATGGTCTGCGAGTAGGCGAAGCCGGATTGCAGTTGGACGATGCTCGACAGGGTGTAGTCGCTGAGGAGCGCGCGCAGGACGGAGTTGTCGCTCCTGGTGAACTTGCCGATTTCGTAAACCGGGCTGAAGACGAAGCGGTGACGCAAATCGGAATCAGCGGCGGCGTAGTCGTCCGCGGATGTTGAGTTGGTTCTGGACGATCTTGGCGTCGTCGCCGCCGCCGGGAACAACCGCCGTCTGGTCGGGGCGGTCGTCCTTCGCCTTCGAATAGGTGTAGGAGGCGAGGAACTGTAGGCGGCGCGAGAAGCGACGCTGCAACTGGAAGGCGAGTCCGTCGTAGCGCGAGTTGGCGGTGCTCTCGAAGAGATTGATGCGACCGAAGGAACGGGCGCGCGGGCGCGGCGGATGAAGCGCGCGTTGGAAGTTGCGCCTGCGGCGGGGAAGGCTCGACGGTGAAGTTCGGCCCGTGGCGGTCACGGTTCGGGCGCGAAAGGTTGATGTCGCGCGTGCGCGAGAGATGGACGCCTTTGAAGAACAGGTAGGTGATGGAGAAACTCATGCTCTGCATCAACTCATGCTCGAAGCCGAGACGCGCCTGTTGCACGTAGGGCTGCGCGTAGTCTTCCGCGAAGAGGAAGATGTCGGGCGGGCCGAGGCGCGCGGTCGGCGCGGTCGACGATGTTCGGATAGGTCAGACCGGCGGCGACGATGGCGGCCGTGCGAAGTTAACGCCGGTGGTCTGGATGCCGTTGCCGGTGTGCGCCGTGCCGAGCATGATGGCGGGGGTGCGACCGTAGAAGATGCCGAAGCCGCCGCGCATGACCGTCTTGCCGTTGCCGCCGATCGTAGGCGAAGCCGACGCGGGGCGCGATGTTGTTGTTGTCGCAGGCTGACGGCCGGTGTCGAGTCCGGCGGCGAGCAGGGCGGGGTCTGGATTTTGGAGCGGCGGCGCGGCGAGCTCCTGATAGTCGTAGCGCACGCCGAGATTGAGCGTGAGCCGGGGCGTGGCGCGCCAGTCGTCTTGCAGGTAGACGGCGTAGTCGGTGCTGTTGGGGTTGCTGGTCGCGCCGGAAGTGCCGGGCAGGCGAAGTTGCTGGACGAGTGTTTTGAACGCCGATAGCCGTTAGTTGACGCCGCCCGTGTTCGGGGCGAACGTATACGGGCCGGAGAAGAAGCCGGGGAAGAAGTTGAAGATTCTATCGAAGTTCAAATCAACGCCGACTTTGTAGTTGTGCTGGCCGCGACGAGGAGAGATTGTTGATGAACTGCGCGCGTTTGATCGTCGTCTCGCGCGGGCTGAAGTTGTTGCGGCCGAAGAGGAGGTTGCCGTTGCCGGTGTTGATCGGCCTCCGGCAAGTCGCTGTTGGCCGTGCCGGGTTCATGTCGCGCGCAACTGGAAACGAAACTCGTTGACGATGGACTAGGTGAGAGTGGAGGCGAGGGTGCCGCTGAAAGTGTCGCTGTTGACGAGACTGTCGCCGGAGTGCTCTTCGGCGGAGAGCGGGCCGGTATACTCGTTGTTGACCCGTGAAGCCCTGATGGTTGAAGCGCAGGGAGAGTTGGTTGCTGTGGTTGAGGGCGATGTCGGTCTTCAGGAGGTACACGTCCTGATTGCGGCCGACCTGATAGGTGTGAGATGCGGGAGTAAAGTCTGGATGGCGGCCGAGTGCGCGGCGAGATTGGGCGGTTCGACGATGTTCGGGAGGTCTGGGCGCTGGCCGTCGTAGGTGACGAAGAAGAAGGCGCGGTTCTTGACGATGGGGCCGCCGATGCGGACGCCGAACTGGTTGATCGCGAGGCGGGCCGCTTGTTGGGCCGGCCGGCGCGGAACTGGTTGGCCTTTGTGTTGGGCTCGTTGGCGTTCAAAGACTCGTCGCGCAGATACTCGAAGAGGCCGCCGTGGAACTCGTTCGTGCCCGACTTGGTGACGACGTTGATGACGGCGCCGCCCGCGCGGCCGAACTCGGCCGAGAAGCCGTTCTGGTTGACCTGAAACTCCTTCACCGACTCTTCCGAGAACTGGTACGGCGGGCGCACGCCGCCGCGCCCGAGCGCCTGCCCGAAGAAGGTGTTGTTGTTGTCTACGCCGTCCACCTGAAGGCTGTTCAGAGTGCCGCGCTGGCCGCCGACCGAGAGGTCGCCGCCGCGCGGGTCGCGGATGACGCCGGGCGAGAGCGTGGCGAAGTCCTGGAAGTTGCGCCCGTTGATCGGGAGATTCTGGATGGCGCGCTCGTTGATGGTCGTCGAGACGGAGGTGCGCGTCGTCTCGACCGTCGGTGGTTCGGCAGTGATAGCCACGGTCGTTGACGCCTTCCGCCAGAGGTTCAGGTCGAGGACCGTCTGGCTTCCGACGGTCACCTGCACGGCGGTCGCCCCGCCTTGTTGAAGCCGCGCCGTCGCCTCGACCGCGTACGTGCCGGGCGGGAGCAGGATGATGCGGTAGTTGCCGTCCTCGTCGGTGTTGGCGGTGCGCTCGAAGCCGGTCGCCTGGTTCCGGGCGGTGACGGTGGCGTTGGGGACGACGGCGCCGTTGGGGTCGAGCACGCGCCCCTCGATGTCGCCGGTCGTCGCCTGCGACTGCGCCAAGGCGTTAAGAGTTGCGAAGGCGAGGCACAGGCAGAGCACGGCGAGCCGCGCGAGAACAGGGGGGATTCTCTTCGACATGGATTTCCTCTTTCTGGATGATTTCGTTTGATTTCCGGTATGCGACCCGACCCGCTCGTATGAAGCCGCGATAGTAAGGCGGCCGCGCCGCGGGGGTCAAGGCGGACGGCTCCGCGCGTTTAAAAAAGCGTTGACAGGGAAATTGTATGGTGTATAGTAACAACATACAATTCAAGGGGCGGGGAGAATATGGTTATCATGTTCATCACCATCGACGACGCGGACGCGCGGCCCATCTACGTGCAGGTGGCCGAGGAGATCAAGGCGCTCATCGCGCGCGGCGAGCTGGCCGAGGGGGCGCAGCTCCCGCCCGTGCGCCAGTTGGCCTCCGACCTCGGCGTCAACCTCAACACGGTGGCGACCGCCTACCGCGAGCTGCAAGGGGAGGGGTTGCTCTCCATCCGGCATGGGGCGGGCGCGGTCGTGGCGTCGCGCACCGCGCACGACAAGAGCGAAGAGGAGTTGCGCAAGCCTTTGCGCACCGCGCTGACGGGGCTGGTGCTGGCCGGCCTGCCGCGCGTGGAGATCATGAACCTGGTGCAGAGCGAGTTGCGTGCTCTGCTGAAAGGGGCGAAGTGAGATGGGCGACGACAGGGCGGCCGCAATCGGTCTACTCGTGGCGGAGGTGCTGGTGCTGGCAGTCTTCGCGTGGATGCCGGTGATGAGGGGCGAACGAGCCTTCTTCGGCGTGCGTGTGGACACAGAGACGTACCGCGGGGCGGGGCGGCGCGCTCTGCGTCGCTACTGGCAGACGCTCTTCGGCGTCTTCGTGCTGGCGGGCGCGCTCGGCTACTACGCTTCGGTGAGTCTGGGGAAGCCGGTCTTCTCGGCCTTAGCGACGCTGGGGACGACGGCGGCGGCGTTCCTCGTCTACGGACTCTACGCGCGGCAGGTGCGGCCGTTCGCGGTCGTGGGCGGCAGCACCCGCTTTGCCTCTTCGGTGCGGACGCGACGCCTCGGCGACTACACGCACCTGTGGGTCGAGGCTCTGGTCGTTGCTGCTCACGCTGGCGGCGTTCGGCGTGCTCGCGCACTTCTACCCGCGGCTGCCGGAGATGCTGCCCGTGCACTGGAACGCGTCGGGCGTGGCGGATGACTGGTCGCGCAAGTCGCTCTCGTCGGTCTTCTTCCTGCCCGCGCTCGGCGTCTACCTGCAAGTGGTCTTCTTCGTGCTCAAGCGCGACCTCGTGCAGGCGAAGATGACCCTGCCGGCGACGAACACGGAAGAGTACCTGCGCGGCAAGGAGAGATTTCTGGCGGCGAACATGCACCTGATCGACCTCGCGCGCGCGGTCATCGCGGCGCTCTTCTTCGCCATCGCGATGCTGATGGTCTGCACCACGCTGCCGGAGTTCAAGCGCTACGAGCCGGCCGTCTTCGCCGCCGTCCTTTCGTCGGCCGGCGTGATGATAGTCGGGATGGGTTACTTTTTGTGGCGGATGGTGGCCGTCAATCGCGGGTTGGACGAAATGACCGGGGACGAGTATGTGCAGAGGGCGACGGAGGAGGAGCACTGGCGGCACGGCGGGCTCACCTACTACAACCCGGAAGACCCCGCGCTCGTCGTCGAGAAGCTGACGGGCATCGGCTACACGCTCAACCTCGCGCACCCGGCGATCCCCTATCGACTGGCGCTCATGGTGGGGATACCGCTCTTCATCGTGTGGGCGCTCTTCAACCTGTGACGCGGGGCCGCGGGCGTGCGTCGAAGAGGCGGCGCAGCCCCGAAGTTTGCAGGAGGCTCATCACGCCCATGTAGCCGTAGCCGAAGCAGAAGAGCGACAGGAAAGGGATGGTGCCCCACATCCCATGTGCGCGGCGTAGGCGATGGCGAGCAGGAAGTAGGCGGCGAAGGCCAGCTCGAAGGCCGGGAGCCAGCCGCGCCCGCGCCTGTACTTCTTCCGCTTCCAGGTGGCGTCGCCGCCGCCCTCGACCCTGTACTTCGGCGTGCGCACGAACTCGGTCTTGATGCGGAGCAGGGCTTCCAAAACTGCGCGCGCGTTCGAGAAGGCGAGCCCGATGCCGAGCCCCATCACGAGCGGCAGGTGGAGGAGCCTCTTCCGCGCCTTCGCGCCGTCCAGATACCAGATGGCCGTGCCGTAGAAGAGCACGACCGACGCGGTCGAGAAGAAGAGCAGCGGCAAGTCCAGCAACATCAAATGCTGGAAGCCCTGATTGTAACGGACGAGCAGCAGGGGGAACTGCAACAGGCTCGTCAGAATCATCAAGGGGTAACTGATGTTCCCCGTCAGCCGGAAGAACATCTCAAGCTTCACGCGCGCCGGAAGATTTGAACGAAGAATCCGCGGGTAGAGTTTGAGCGCGACCTCCGTCACGCCCTTCGCCCAGCGGCGCTGCTGCGCCTTGAAGGCGTTGATCTCGACCGGCACCTCCGACGGCGCGTCCTCGTCCAGCAGATACACGAAACGCCACCCCATCAACTGCGCGCGGAACGAGAGGTCTGTGTCCTCCGTCAGCGTGTCGTGCTGCCACCCGCCCGAAAGCTCAATCGCCCTGCGCCGCCACAGGCCGGCCGTGCCGTTGAAGTTGAAGAAGCCGCCCGTGCGATTGCTCACCGTCTGCTCGACGACGAAGTGACCGTCGAGGAGGATGGTCTGCAAGCGCGTGAGCAGATTGTAAGAGCCGTTGATGTGCGACCAGCGCATCTGCGCGCAGCCGACGAGCGGGTCGGTGAAGAAGTGGACGAGCTTGCGCAGGCAGTCGGGGCGCGGCACGAAGTCGGCGTCGAAGATGGCGGCCAGCTCGCCCTTCGCCGTCTTCAGGCCGTTCTCCAGCGCGCCCGCCTTGAAGCCCGTGCGGTCTTCGCGGTGGATGTACGTGATGTCGAAGCCTTCGGCGCGGTAGCGCTCGACTGCGCGCGCCGCGGTCTCGCGCGTCTCGTCGGTCGAGTCGTCGAGCACCTGAATCTCAAACCGCTCGCGCGGGTAGTCTATCGCCGTGACGGCGGCGAGCAGGCGCTCGACGACGTAGACCTCGTTGAAGAGCGGGAGCTGCACGGTGACGCGGGGCAGCTCCTCTTCGGCGAAGAGGGCTTTCGGCTCCGGCTCGACCTTGCGGTAGCGCCAGAAGTCCACGACCTGCTTGATGCGGTAGGCGCCGTAGAGCGAGAGCAGGAAGAGACGGCGAAGTAGACCGAGAGCACCGTCCAGTCGAAGGCGTCGAGACGGTAGAGCGGGCTGATGTTCTCGGCCGTCCTGGCGACGGCGTCTTCGACGTACTTGCGGAAGAGCGTGTCGTGGCGGGCGGCGACTGCTAGCGAAGGCGGCGATGTCATCTTCTCTGGTCTCTTTTGCCGACGCGGGCGCGCGCCCGGCGAGGCCCGCGCAAACGGCGAACGGCGCGCCCGAACCAGCCGCGCCGCCCGCTTGGATGCACGGATTGT
Organism: uncultured Acidobacteriota bacterium; assembly: GCA_963726735.1. Lineage (GTDB taxonomy): Bacteria > Acidobacteriota > Blastocatellia > Pyrinomonadales > Pyrinomonadaceae > QHXN01. The sequence continues at coordinate 774,700 of CAVSDM010000007.1, read as the reverse complement.
AGCCGAAGGTACGCCGGAAAGAAGCAGTAGACAACAGGCAGTAGCCAGTAGGAAAGTCGTCCGCGTCGATGAGCTTGAGTGGTCAACGCTCCGTCGGCCCTCGGCCGGAATAGCTAAGCGGAACTTTCCTACTGACGGCTGACTACTGTCTACTGTCTTTTCCCTTACGGGTTCTGGCCGTAGCCGCCGCCGCCGGCTGGCCATAGCCGCCGCGCCGGGTGCCGTAGCCGCCGGGGTCGCCGGCCTGGGGCGGCGGGGGCGGGGGCACGCCGGGGCCGCCCTTGCGCTTCTCGAAGATGGCGACGCCGAGCAGGCCGCCGACCGCCGAGAAGATGACCGCGGTGACGCTGTACATCAGGGCGTTGAGGATGGCGCGGCCGAAGCCGAGGCCGCCCGCCATCGCCTGCTGTATCTGCGCCGCCTGCCTCGGGTCAGCGTTCTGGATGAGGCCGCCCATCATCGACATCATCGCCGCGCCGAAGATGAGCTGGAGCGGGATGCCGACGACGATGATGAGCACGGCGCCGATGGCGCCCGCGATGGCGCCGAGCGATCGCGCCGTCGGCCGGCGTGACCGGGTTCGGCGAAGCCTTGATGTACATGTTCGCGGCGATCAGCCCGCCGACGAGCGCCCAGATGCAGCAGCAGGTCTCTCACCAGCCGGGAGCGCCGACAGGACGCCCAGGATCACGCCGCCGATCAATGCCGGCTTAAGTTTGTCGTTCATGTCCGTCTACACCTTCAGTTGGGAGAATATTGGAAAGCCTCGGTTGGGAGTTTCGGTTGCGGCCGAAGAGATGCTGCCGCGACGTGAGCGCCAGGTCGACCGCGCCCGGCACGAAGTAGAAGGCCACGACGGCGCCCAGCAGCGACGCCGTCAGGAAGCGCGACGCGTGCGTGTTCTCCCACACGCCGAAGAACCCGAGCGCGAAATCGACCGGGGTCGGCACGGCCGCCGCGAGCAGCCACCCGCGCGCCGGCAAGTCCCTGCGCGCGAGCGGCCGCGCGAGCGGGTAGACGAGCGCGCCCACGAGCGCCCCCGCGTAGAGCCCGAAGCAGCGCGCGCACACGGCCAGCTTGAAGCCCGCGAGGTGGAACGAGCGCTCGTCCATCTGGTGGCACAGGAGCGCGAACGCGCCGTAGACGGCGCCGGCCGCCGCCTGAAGCCCGCCCGCCTTCAGCAGCGGCGCCCCGACGATCAGCGCCACAACAGCGCCGCCACGACCCGCCGCCGCCGCCCACCCCGCGCAGCGCGCGCCGCCACCTCCGCGCCGACTCTTCGTCGTGCGCCAACTGCGGGATGTACTCGGAGATCGGCCTCCGGCATATTGGGAAATGTATAAGTGATGGATGTGATGAAGAGATAGAGCGTCTGCTCTTCTCCTCACTCATCACTCATCATCTAAAATCTAATGACCGTGTCGGGGCCGCCCTCGACGTGGACGGTGTCAACGAAGCGGATGTGGCGCGACTCGGTCGTCATGACGAGCGAGTGCGTGCGGCGGCCCGAGCCGAAGAAGCGGACGCCGCGCAGGAGCGAGCCGTCGGTGACGCCGCTCGCGACGAAGATGATCTTCTTGCCCGGCGCGAGGTCGTTCGTGTCGTAGACCTTGTTCGGGTCGTTGATGCCCATCTCTTTCAGCCGCGCGAGCACCGTCTCGGCGGGCGGCACCTTCGACTTGTCCACGTCCAGCCGCTCGGGGTCGAAGACGAGGCGCGCCTGAATCTCGCCGTTCAGACACTTCATCGCCGCGGCCGTCAGCACGCCCTCGGGCGCGCCGCCGATGCCCATCAGCGCGTGGATGTTCGTGCCCGCCACGGCCGCCGAGATGCCGGCCGAGAGGTCGCCGTCGCCGAGGAGCCGGATGCGCGCGCCCGCGGCGCGCACGTCCGCGATGAGCTTCTTGTGGCGCGAGCGGTCGAGCACCATGACGGTCAGGTCTTCGATGTCGCGTCAGAGGCGGCGCGCGATGGCCTTGAGGTTGTCTTTGACCGGCGCGTCGATGTCGATGGCGCCGCGGCAGGAAGGGCCGACGACGATCTTGTCCATGTAGATGTCGGGCGCGTTCAGGAGCCCCCCGCGCTCGGAGGCGGCCAGCACCGCGATGGCGTTGTTGGCGCCGAGCGCGCAGAGGTTCGTGCCTTCGAGCGGGTCTACGGCGATGTCCACTTCGGGGAAGTCTTCCGGGTCAACGTCCTCGTGGAAGCCCTCGCCGACCTCCTCGCCGATGAAGAGCATCGGCGCCTCGTCGCGCTCGCCCTCGCCGATGACGATGCGGCCGCGCATCGGCACGGCGTCCATCTTCTCGCGCATCGCCTCGACGGCGACGTGGTCGGAGATACTTGCGGTCGCCCTGCCCCATCGTCCGCGCCGAGGCGATGGCCGCCGCCTCGCACACGCTCAGGAAGTCGAGCGAGAGGTTGACGCTGTTCAGCTCCTGAGCCATCAGAACGAACTCCCGAAACTAAGGGTTTTAACCGCCGTGAAATGAACGCTTGGGCGCTTGGAAAGGCACCTGAATACTACCAGAGAGCGCGGGGAATTGATAGAGGCCAGTTTTCAGTTTTCAGTTATCAGCTCAGAGATGCGCCTGGCACTGTCAACTGAAAACTGTCACTTCTTTATCTCCGGCCGCAGGTTCAAATTCCGAATCAGGCGGTGGAGGTAGTTCGGGTGGACGCCGAGGAGGCGCGCGGCCTCGGTGAAGCTGCCGGAGGACTGTTCGAGGGCGCGGAGGATGAGCTGGCGCTTGGCCTCGCGCAGCGCGTCGTGGTAGCGGGTGACGGGCGGCGCGGCGGCCGCGTCGGGCGCGGACGGGTCGGGCGCGGCGTCGAGGACGGTCTCGGGCAGGTCTTCGGGCAGCACGCGGTCGGTCGAGCCGAGGACGACGGCGCGCTCGACGGCGTTCTCAAGCTCGCGGACGTTGCCCGGCCAGTCGTAGCCGACGAGGCACGCGCGCGCCTCCGCGGAGAGCCCGGTCACCCGGCGCTTGAACTTCGCGGCGTACTTCGCGACGAAGTAGCTGGCGAGCAGCGGGATGTCCTCGCGCCGCTCGCGCAGCGGCGGCATCTCGAAGGAGACGACGTTGAGGCGGTAGTACAAGTCCTGCCGGAACGTCGCCCGTGCGCACGGCCTCCTCCAGGTCTCTGTTCGTCGCGGCGACGACGCGCACGTCCACGCGGATGGTGCGCGTGCCGCCGACGCGCTCGAACTCGCGCTCCTGCAGGACGCGCAGGAGCTTCGCCTGAAGCGTGGCCGGCATCTCGCCGACCTCGTCGAGGAAGAGCGTGCCGCCGTCGGCCACTTCGAGCTTGCCCTTCTTCTGCGCGAGCGCGCCGGTGAACGCGCCGCGCTCGTGGCCGAACAGTTCCGACTCCAGCAGCGTCTCGGTCAGCGCCGCGCAGTTGATGGCGACGAAGGCGCGGTCGCGTCGCGGGCTGTTCTGGTGGAGCGCGCGCGCGGCCAGCTCCTTGCCCGTGCCCGACTCGCCGCGCACGAGCACGGTCGTGTCGGCCGGCGCGACGCGCGCGATGAACTGGTAGACGCGCTTGATCGGCCGCGCTCTCGCCGACCATGCCGTGCTCGACGCGTCGCTTCGGCGCGCAGCAGGTCGTTCTCGCTCTCCAACTGCTCGACGTGGCGCGCGTTGTTGAGCGCGACGGCGGCGATGCCGCAGATGACGGTGACGAGTTGCAGGTGGCCTTCGTCGAAGTGCGTCGAGGGGTCTGCGGCCGTCAGGTAGACGGCGCCGAGCGCGCGGCCGTAGAGCACGAGCGGCGCGCACAGGAGCGAGCTGAGGCGCGCGGCCCGCAGACTCTCGACCGAGTCGAAGCCGCCCTCGATGAGGTCGCCCGCGAGCACGGCCGTCCCCTCCTCCAACACCTGCCGCAGGATCGTGCGGCTCACCTCGACCGTGCGCGAGGCGTCGCCCGCGCGGTCGAAGCCGAACTCGGAGACGACGCGGCCGTCGTCGCCGACGAGCAGGATGGCGCCGCGCTCGGCGGGCACGGCCTCGAAGACGAGGCGGAGCAGCTCGCGCTGTAGCTCCGCGGTCTCGCGCACGGAGTTGACCGAGGTGCTGACGCGCACGAGCAGCGCGAGGTCGCGCGCGACGCCCGCGAGCGTCTCCGCTTCCGCCCGGGGCCGCCCTCCGGCGGGCGGAGGTAGAGCGCCTCTTCCGACCTTCAGACGCACGGTCGAGTGCGCCTGCATGTCGCGGTCGCTGAGCGTGACGGGGTTCGAGGGCGCGTCCGGCGGCTCGCCCTCGCCGGCGAGGAAGATGAAGCACGACTCGCCGACCGTCACGCGGTCGCCGTCCGCGAGCGCGTGCTCGCGGACGGGGCGGCCGTTGACGAAGGTGCCGTTGAGGCTTTCGAGGTCTATGAGCAGGAGGCGGTCGCCCGCGCGCTCGACGCGGCAGTGGCGGCGCGAGAGCAGAGAGTCCGCGAGCCGCACGGCGTTCGTCGAGTCGCGCCCGACGGACAGCGCCTCCTCGCCCAGCTCGAAGGCCGAGCCCTTCAAAGGCCCCGCGATGAAGACGACTTTCGGGTTCATGAAGCGGACAGCGCGACAAATATCACTTCGCCGTCCAAAAGTCACTTCCCAGCCCGCGCGCGAGCCGCGCGGACTAACCCTCAGATAGTCGCCTATCTTTTCGGATAGCCTTCGCGCAGCCCGCGCGACAGGCCCGGCGCTCGGCCGCCGCAGACCTCACCTTCAGCCTTAACCCCAGCGGCTTCCAACGTTTGGACGCGCGCACGCGCTCGGAGCGGGCCGCGGCGCGACCGCGGCACGCGCTTGTTATTAGGTCAAGAATGGCACGAAATAGGGGGACTTCCCCTCCCCCGACTTTGAAGCTCATCACCCGCCCAAACTTTGAGCTTCAGCACGGGGCGGCGGCACCACCCCTTCCGGTGCCGCCGCCCCGAACCTTTTCGAGCAGCAGTAGTCGGTAGCAAGGCAGAAGCGAATAGAGCGGAAAGCCGTCGCACGGCTCTTGCAGTTGCATCGCTTAGCCGCGCTCTGCTCTCTTAGCTTTCTACGCCTTCCGGCCTTCGTCTGCCGGCGACCGCGTCGCGCGACTCGGAGGGTTTGTAGGGGGGCAGGGACTTGCGCGCGGGCTTCTCGCCCTTGAGGCCGAGCGCCCAGTCGGCCTGCATGAGGGTGTGGATGTCGCGCGTGCCCTCGTAGATGACCGCGGCCTTGCAGTTGCGCAGGTAGCGCTCGACGGGGTAGTCGTTCGAGTAGCCGTTCGCGCCGTGGACTTCAATCGCCATCGAGGCCGCCTTCTCGCTGCGGACGGTCGCCTGCCACTTGGCGAGCGAGGTCGCGCGCGCGTTCGGCCTGCCCCTCGTTCTTCAGCCAGCCGGCGCGCAGCCAGAGCAGGTGCGACATCTGGTAGTCGGCCTCCATCTCGGCGATCTTCTGCTTGACGAGCTGGTGGTTGGCGATCTTCGTCCCGAACGTCTCGCGCTCCAGGGCGTACGCGACCGACGCGTCGCGCGAGGCGCGGATGACGCCGGTCGCGCCCGCCGCGACGGTGTAGCGCCCCTGCTCCAAGCGCGAACATCGCGATCTTGAAGCCCTCGCCCTCCTCGCCCACCATGTTCTCGGCGGGCACGCGCACGTCCTGCAAAGAGAAGTAGCCGGTGTTGCCCGCGCGTATGCCGAGCTTGCCGTGGATGGTGCCCGAAGTGAAGCCGGGCATCGAACGCTCGACGATGAAGCAGGACATGCCGGAGTGGTCGCGCTTGCGTCGCTTCTCCTCGTCCGTCCAGCAGAAGAAGAGGAAGTTGTCGGCCACGTCGGCGAGCGAAATCCACATCTTCTCGCCGTTCAAGACCCACTCGTCGCCCTCGCGCCGCGCGGTCGAGCGCGAGCCGACCACGTCCGACCCCGCGCCCGGCTCGGTCAGCCCGTAGGTCGCGATCTTCTCGCCCTTCGCCTGCGGCACGAGGTACTTGCGCTTCTGCTCCTCGGTGCCCCACGTGTAGAGCGTCATCGAGTTCAGCCCCGTGTGGACGCTCATGACGACGCGCAGGAACGTGTCCACGGCCTCCAGCTCTTCGCAGACGAGGCCGAGCGAGATGTAGTCGAAGCCCGCGCCGCCGTACTCCTCGGGGATGCAGACGCCGAGCAGGCCCAGCTCGGCCATCTTGTCGAGGACGGAGCGGTTGAACTGCTGCTTCTCGTCCCACTCCTTGATGTGCGGCGCGACCTCGCCCTGCGCGAACTCGCGCACGGTCTGGACGAGCGCCCTGTGCTCTTCGGTCAACTCGAAATCGATCATTGCGTCTCTCTTCCTCAGAATGGAATTTAGTTCGAGCGTGCGCACGGCCTGCGCGAGGCGATGAGGCGGGCGGCCGTCTTCCGTGATCTGTACGTTCAGTCGAAGCTGGGTCAGAAAATTAAGCGCCATCTTACACCACGGCCCGCGGAAAGTCACCAGACGCCGCCGCGCGCTTCGGGCTCGTGCGCGTCAGCTCTCCGATCTCTCGCGAGTTCTCAACTGCGCGCGCGGCCGCCTTCGCCTCTTCGAGCGTGCGGACGCGGTTGTCGAGCTGCATCTCGTAGACGGCGCGCGTGATCTCGCCGACGAGCGGCGAAGGCTTGAAGCCCCATCTCAAGCAGGTGCCGCCCCATCAGTATCGGCGCGGGCGGCTTGCGCTCGACTGCGAGCTCGCGCGCGCGCGCGATGAACCACTCCTGCGCCTCCGACGTCGAACCACGTCTCGCGCGGAACCCACGGCGCGTTGCGGCCGAGGCTGTCGGCCTTCGCCACGCGGTACAGCAGCTCAAGCTCGCAGCGGCGCGCGAGGCGGCGGAACGCGCCGTCCGTCACCTCGTCGCGCTTGCGGTAGAACTCGCCGGGCTTGAGGTGTGTCGCGCACGAGCGCCACGACCTGCGCGCGCACGTCGTAGCCGTCGAGCGTGAAGAGCTTGCAGGCGGTCGAGAAACGCGAGCGTCGGCGCGACGCCCGCCTCCTCGTGCCCGCGCGAGCGCATGCGCCCTTCGACGAACTCGGTCGTCGAAGGCTTCCCGAAGTCGTGGCACAGCGCGGCGAGCATCACCGTCACCCGCCGCGGGTAATCGAGGTCGTCAATCAACTCGCGCGCGCGGTCGCAGACGAGAAGTGTGTGACGTCACACATCGCCCTCGGGGTGCCACTCGGACTCCTGCGGCACGCCCTTGAGCGCGTCGAGTTCGGGGAAGAGCTGCGGCGTCGACGCCGAGGCGTGTCGAGCCAGCGGAGGCCGACCGAGGGCTCGCGCGGCGGCGAGGAGAATCTTCTCCAGCTCGCCCCAGACGCGCTCGGCGCGGGAGGTCTGTGAGGTCGATCGAGCGGCAGAGTTCGACCGTCTTCTCTTCGACCGTCGAACCCGAAGCGCGCGGCGAACTGCGCGGCGCGCAGCACGCGCAGGGAGTCTTCGACGAAGGTCTCGGGCGAGACGGCGCGCAGGAGTTTGCGCCTCCATGTCGGCGCGGCCGCCGAAGGGGTCGATGATCTCGCCGTCGAGCGGGTCTTCGAGGATGGCGTTGACGGTGAAGTCGCGGCGGCGCGCGGCCTCCTCGAACGGACATGTGCGGGTCGCCTTCGATGTAGAAGGCGCGGTGGCCGCGGCCCGGTCTTGCGCTCGCGGCGCGGGAGCGAGACGTCCAAGTCGCTGACCGAGCTTGTAGACGGTGAACGCCTCGCCGACGACGTTGACGCGGCCGAAGCGCTCGAGCAGCTCGCGCAGGCGCGCGGGCTCGACGCCGTAGACCTCCACGTCCCAGTCCTTCACCGCCGCGCCCCATCAGGCGGTCGCGCACGCACCCGCCGACCAGCAGCGCGCGCCCGCCCGCCTCGCGCACGGCGCGCGCCAGCCTCAGAATTTTTTCGGGGACGGGAGAAGTCATCGGAAGTTGCATCGCAGGCGCGACACGGCCGAGCGCGCGAGCGTGTCTAAGTGTCGCGCGGTCGCGGCGTCTCGACGGCGCGTCGTCGTCGTCGGCGTCCGTCGTCGTCGTCGTCTTCGTCCGAGTCGTCGTCGTCGTCGTAATCGTCTTCGTCGTCGAAGTCGTCGTCGTCGTCGTCGTCGTAGTCCTCGGGGTCGTCCACGAGAATCTGCACGCCGCGCGTCGAGGGCAGGCAACTGATGATCTGCACGCGCTCGATGCGCGTCATCTCGGACGACGAGTGCCAGAGCTTGACCCAGAAGCTGCGCGTGTCGCCGTGGACGACGAAGGTCGAGCCGTCCATCATCACGGGCACGGGCTCGGCCTCGGTCCCGTCGCGCAGCTCTTCGAGCAGCTCGGGCACGTACTGGCCGGAACTGCTCGAACTGCAGGACGACCGCGGACTCTTCCACCTCGGCGGGCGGCAGCTCGACGGGCTCGTCCGATTCGAGCAGCAGCCGCGACTCGGTCTGCTGGTTTCTCTTTTTGACTACGGGCATAAGAAGTGACGGTACAGGTGACTGGTGAAGGACAGCGCTGATTGCTCCCAGCTCGTCACTTCACCTTCACATGTATTCGTCTCTTCAAGTGTTCGGCAAGCTCGACGCCTTGACGCGCTCCTGCTCCCAGGTGTCGCGGTCGCGGACGGTGACGGCCTCGTCTTCGAGCGACTGGTGATCGACGGTGACGCAGAAGGGCGTGCCGATCTCGTCCTGCCGCGCGTAGAGCTTGCCGATGCCGCCCGTGTCGTCGTAGACGGCGCGCATCGAGGGCTGCAACTCCTTCTTGACGCTCTTCGCCATCGAGACGATCTCGGGCTTGTTCTTCGCGAGCGGCAGCACGGCGACCTTGATCGGCGCGAGTTCGGGATGCAGCTTCAGGATCGACGCGCGTCTCGCCCTTGTCGGTCGTGCGCTCGGTGTAGGCGTCCATCAGGAAGGCGAGCACCGAGCGGTTGACGCCCGACCGCGGGCTCGATGACGTAAGGGTAGAAGCGCTCCTTCGTCGCCTCGTCGAAGTACGAGAGGTCTTCGGTCGAGTCGGGGTTGACGCGCTTGCCTTCCGCGTCCTCGGGCTTCTTCGAGTGCGCCTTCAGGTCGAAGTCGGTGCGGTTGGCGATGCCCATCAACTCGTCCCACTGCCGCTGCCTCTTCGGGGCGCTCGGGGAAGAAGCGGTACATGATGTCCACGGTGCGCTTGGCGTAGTGCGCCAGCTCCTCCTTCGGCTGCTCGTAGAGGCAGAGGTTGTCGCGCGCTGACGCCGAGGACGTGTACCAGTCGATGCACTGCTCGATCCAGTAATCGACTGATGGACGTGCTCGTCGTCGCCGGGGCGGACGAAATACTCCATCTCCATCTGCTCGAACTCGCGCGTGCGGAAGATGAAGTTGCCGGGCGTCACCTCGTTGCGGAACGACTTCCCGATCTGCGCGATGCCGAAGGGAAGCTTGCGGCGCATCGTCGTCTGCACGTTCAGGAAGTTGATGAAGATGCCCTGCGCCGTTTCGGGGCGCAGGTAGGCGAGCGCGCCGGGTCGTCCTCCTCGGCGACCGCGCCGAGCCGCGTGCTGAAACATCAGGTTGAAGGGGCGCGGCTCCGTCCAGTTGCTCTTGCCGCACTTCGGGCAGGCGACGCCGGCTGAAGGTCTGTTCGCCTCGCCCGAGCCGAACTCTTCGACCAGCTTGTCGGCGCGGAAGCGCGACTTGCACTCGCGGCAGTCCACGAGCGGGTCGTTGAAAGTCTCCTCGTGCCCGGAGTACTTCCAGACCGAGCGGTTGAGGATGATGGAGGAATCGATGCCCTCCATGTCGTCGCGCTCGTAGACGAGCCAGCGCCACCAAGCGCGCTTGACGTTGTTCGCACAGCTCGACCCCGAGCGGGCCGTAGTCCCACGCGCTGCCCAACCCGCCGTAAATATCCGAAGAGGGAAAGACGAACCCGCGCCGCTTCGAGAGCGACACGACCGTGTCGATGTTCGGTGCTGCCAATGTTCTTCTCCGGTAAATGGTGAATGGTAAATGGTAAATGGTGAGCGAGGCGAGCGCGGCCTTCCATTCACCATTCACCATTTACGATTTACCAGCATGTTAGCAGCCGCGCGGCGCAGTTGAAAAGAAGGGAGGGGCGACGCCCCGCAGGGCGCCTCCCCTCCCCTCGGTTTTTGAACGTTCGTCTGCGCTACTTCGTGGCCGGCGCGCTGACGTTGACGTCGATCTCGGTCTTCTTCGTCCCGCCGCCGAACATGCCGCCGCGCCACGCGAAGAACGCGGCGATGACGACGATCAGAAAGATCACCACGATGGCGACCACGCCGGTGTTGCTTGAGCCTTCTCCATCAGCCATTGTCTCTGAATCCTCCTGGAAATCCGTTCTTGTTAACTGCGCCCTTCGAAGGGCTCCTGGCGAGGTAATAGTTCTGAAACTACACAACGAAATGGTATGGAGCGCCTCCCACGTTTCATAACCATACGCCGTCGGACGCTCGCACGGGGTTATAGAAAAGGGCGTGCCACGGAAACAGTAGGCAGCAGTCAGATGGCAGACGGCAGTTGAAAGCGCCGCTGTCGAAACATCCGAGTTACTCTTTCGATTTCAGAAACGTAGAGCGCCTGCCCGTTGCCTTGCCGCCTACTGCTTTAAAGCCGAAGGCGCCGTGCCTCTCACATTGGGACACGGCGCTTCCGGTTTTAACAGCTTGTCTGTCGCGTCAGTCGCGGCGCGTGCGTCGCTCGTCGGGGCTGACGGTCGGGGTCGGGCGCGGCGCCTCGGCCCCCTGCGGCACGAGCCAGAGCTCGAAGCTGTTCGACTCGCGGTAGCCGCCGTTGATGATGACGAGGCGGTCGCGGCCGATGCCGCGGTTGGTCGAGAGGTAGTCGGCCGCGCGCTTCGTCATGCGGTCGGCCTCGCCCGCGCGGCTGTTGCGACCCGCGTAGGCGATGATGTAGCCGGTCGCGCCCGGGTTGTTCTGAAGCTCAATCGCCAGATTGTCGAGACCGCGCCTTGTCGTCGTCGTGCGCGATGGACGGGAACTCGTCGAAGCGCTTGGCCGGCGTGATGGTCGGGAGCCCCGAGACGCCCGTCGCGGCCTGCGCCGTCTGGCGGCACGAGCGGTCGCCCGACCCGTCGTCCACGACGAGGATAGCCGTCACGCGCCTGTTGCCTAAGCCCCGAAGAGTCGACCGTGATCGTCGGCGTGCCCACGCCCGAGAGGATGCGCGCCGCGGGCGGGCTCACCGTCCAGGTGTAGTTGAGCGCCGAAGGCCCCTGATAGCCCACGTCGGCCGTGAACGTCACGATGTCGCCGTCGGCGACCTGCGCCGGCGCGGTGACGTTGACCGGGTACGGGCAGGGCGAGGCGGCGATGGCCGGAATCTCGATGGTGCGCGGGCGGTAGTTGAGCGCGATGCAGTTCTTGCGCCCGGCGACGATGTTGAAGGTCTGCGCCCAGCGCGTGTTGTTCGGGAAGATGATCTCGACGGTGTGCTGGCCGGGGTCGAGTTCGATGGCGCGGACGTAGTCGGTCGTCTCGCCGGCGGGCTGGCCGTCGATGGTGATGGGGTAGCCGCCGGGCTGCGTCGAGACCTCGATGCGCCCCGTGGTCGGCTGCTGGTTCTTCTTGTTCTTCTGCTTCTTGGCCTCGGCGCCCGTCGTCAGGAGGAGCGCGGCGCAGGCGGCGAGCGCGCAGGAATGGCGGCGAAGGCGGCTCTCGGTCGCAGCATCTGTTTAGACCTCCTCCGTCGTCGCGCTCAGGGTGGCGGCCTCGAGCAGCTTGCGGCCGTAGCGGCGGCGGGCGCCGGCGCCGACGCGCGAGCAGGCCCGACCCGAAGAGGAGCAGCGAGATCGGCTCGGGCACGGGATTGGTGGGCGGCGTGGGCGTCGGGTTCGGGGTCGTGGGCGGCACCTCGTCGTCGCCGCCCGCGCAGATGCCGCTGACGCAGATGAGCGGGATGCCGGCGAGCGTCCACCAAGGGAAGGCTCCGGCCTTCGGGATGACCGACTGCGGAATCTCGCCGCAGTCGCAGACCGTGCCGGTCACGTCGCCGAGGTCTACGGTCTCGACCTTGCCGCCGCTCTGCGAGAGCGTCGGGTCGGACGTGGTCGGGGTGACCGTCGAGCCGTTGGGGGCCGCCGGCTGCTGCCCGGCCGTCTGCTGCTCCTGAGAGGAGGCCGCGCCGCTCTGCGTCGAACCGACCTGCGCCGTGGGCTGGCCCTGCGCGACGAGGCGCAGGCGCACCTCGCTGGCCGGGCGCAACTGGCCGCCCGCGCCGGCCGTCCGCACCATCTCACCGTAGGTGATGGTGCCGGCCCGCGCCGCGGGCGCGGCTGCGAGCATGACGCCGAGCATCAGAGCGATTGTGCGGATTGCTTGATGCCTCATCGCGGGGTCGTCCTCCTGCTTGAACCCAATCCCCTTCGGCCTGTGTCGGGAAAATCTTAGTGACTTCGGGGCAATTCGGGCGAATCTGTTGAACGGGTGCTGCCGTGAGATCGGCGGCAGAGACGGCAAAACGACCATCGGCGGCGTCGCCTCCGGCCTCGCCTGTGCCTGTATCTGCCCGTTATCTGAAAGACTTGCGGCGAAACCTCTCCCGGTTTACCGCAATGAGAAGAGACTCCGAATAGCCTTTGAGTTCCAAATTTCGGATGCTCATTAAACCCGCCTCCGCGTCCACCCTGTCAAGATAAAAAAGGGCCGCCCCGACGGGGCGAACCCTTTTTCTCTCAAAAATTAAACACGGGGGCGGCCGTGCTTAGTCGCCGTCGCCCTGGCCGGCGGCCTCGGCGCGCTCGCCGCCGCCCGTCCTTCTGCTTCTCGTCGCGGAGCACGGCCTTGCGGGAGAGCTTGATCTTGTTGCCCTCCTTGCCGATGCACTTGACGAGAATCTGCTGCCCCTCCTTCAACTCGTCGCGCACGTCGCGGACGCGGTGCTCGGCGATTTCGGAGATGTGGAGCAGGCCGTCGGTGCCGGGGAAAATCTCGACGAACGCCCCGAAATCGACGATGCGCGAGACCGTGCCGAGGTACTGCTCGCCGATCTCGGCCTCGGCCGTCAGGCCGCGGATGCGGGCGATGGCCGCCTGCGCGGCGTCGCCGTCGGCCGTGGCGATGAAGATGGTGCCGTCGTCCTCCACGTCGATCTTGGCGCCGGTCTCCTCGACGATGGAGCGGATCATCTTGCCGCCCGGTCCGATCACGTCGCGGATGCGGTCGGGGTTGATCTTGATGGTGATGATGCGCGGGGCGTACGGCGACAGCTCCTCGCGCGGCCTCGGGGATGGCCTGCTCCATGATGGAGAGGATGTGCATGCGCCCCTTCTTGGCCTGCTCCAGAGCCTCGGCCATGATCTGGGCGTTGATGCCGCGCGATCTTGATGTCCATCTGCAAGCGCGGTGATGCCTTCGCGCGTGCCGGCGACCTTGAAGTCCATGTCGCCGTAGTGGTCTTCCGCGCCCGCGATGTCGGAGAGGATGGCGTAGCGGTTGCCCTCCATCACCAGGCCCATCGCGACGCCCGCGACCGCCGACTTAATCGGCACGCCCGCGTCCATCATCGAGAGCGAGCCGCCGCAGACGGTCGCCATCGACGACGAGCCGTTCGACTCCGTGATGTCCGAGACGATGCGGAGCGAGTACGGGAACTCTTCCTCGGTCGGGCAGCACGGGTTCGAGCGCGCGGCGGGCGAGTGCGCCGTGGCCGATCTCGCGGCGACTGGTCGAGCCGAAGCGGCCGACCTCGCCGACCGAGTAGTGCGGGAAGTTGTAGTGGAGCAGGAAGCGGCGCTTGATCTCGCCCGACTCGAGGTCGTCCATGAACTGCTCGTCTTCCTTCGTGCCCGAGCGTCGAGGTGACGATGGCCTGCGTCTCGCCGCGCGTGAAGAGCGCCGAGCCGTGGACGCGCGGGAGCCAGCCGACCTCGCACGTCGATGGGGCGAATCTCGCTGAACTTGCGGTTGTCCGGGCGGCGGCGCTTGCCGAGGATGTCCTCGCGGAAGATCTTCTCCTTGAGGTGGTCGAAAATCTTCTTCGCCTGCTGGCGCTGCTCGGGCTGGTCTTCGGGGTAGGACTCGACGACCTCCTTCTTCAAGCGCGTCAACGGCGGCGTAGGAGTCGATCTTGCCCAGCGCCTCGGTGTTGAGCGCCTGGCGCAGGCGCTCGGCGTAGTTGCGCTCGATCTCGCCCAGCATCTCCTCGTTGAGCGCGGGCGCCTCGACGGGGCGCTTCTGGATGTCGAGCGCCTTGTAGAGTTCCTTCTGCCAGCGGCACAGGCGGTTGATCTCCTTGTGCGCGAGCATCAGGGCCTCGACCATGATCTCCTCCGACACCTCCTTGGCGCCGGCCTCGACCATGACGATGGCCTCCTCGGTGCCGGCGACGACGAGGTTCAGGCGCGACTCGCGCACCTCGTCGTAGGTCGGGTTGATGACGTAACGGCCGTCGATCAGGCCGACGCGCACGCCCGCGATGGGCTGTCGGGAACGGGATGTCCGAGAGGTAGAGCGCGAGCGACGCGCCCGTGATGGCGAGCACGTCCGGGTCGTTCTCGTCGTCGGCCGAGATGACCGAGGCGATGACCTGCGTCTCGTTGCGGTAGCCTTCGGTAAAGAGCGGGCGGCAGGGGCGGTCGATCATGCGCGCGGTCAGGACTTCCTTCTCGCCGGGGCGCCCCTCGCGGCGGAAGTAGTTGCCGGGGATGCGGCCCGCGGCGTAGTTGTGCTCGCGGTACTCGACCGTGAGCGGGAAGAAGTCGATGCCCTCGCGGGGCGCGCCCGCGCCGACGGCCGCGACCAGAACCATCGTGTCGCCGTAGCGGACGATGACGGAGCCGTGCGCCTGCTTGGCGACGCGTCCGGTCTCGACCGACAGCTCGCGGTCGCCCAGTTTGATCTTCTCTCTCAGTAATTTCTTGGCTGCCATTTTTACCTCGTCTCCTTCGGGCGGGTCGTCCGCCTGGCGGAGACGACCTGTGGATTTGCGCGGCGTCTCATCCGCCGCGCTGCGCCCGGAAATGTTCGTCGTGTCGGGTCGGGACCGCGTGCCCCCGCTACGTGAGGCGGGGACTGGCCCGTGCTCGCTGAAAAGAAAAAGCGGCACCCGCTCCAACCGTGAAGCCGGTGCCGCCTTCTGCTGATGCGCTAAAGGCCGCTGCCCCTCGTCCGCGCGCGGAAGCCTGGGCCGTCACGTTCGGCCACTCCCGCCCGCTTGTCACTGGACGCCGGGCGTTGTTAAAGAGACGTTCGTCCTCGTACACTCGACTGGCTGCGAACCCACGCGGGCGCGCCCGGCCCTTGCCGCCAACCGTTAGCGGCGCAGGCCGAGCTTGCCGATGAGTTCGTGGTACCCCTCGATGTCTCTACGCTTGAGGTAGTCGAGCAGGCTCCTGCGCTGCGAGACCATCTTGAGCAGCCCCCGCCGCGAGTGGTTGTCCTTCTTGTGAGTCTTGAAGTGCTCGGTCAGCTCGTTGATGCGCTGCGTGAGCAGGGCGACCTGCACCTGCGGCGAGCCGGTGTCGCCCTCGTGCGTCTTGTACTGTGTCGATGATGCTTTCCTTGACCTCTGTTGCTAATGCCATGACTGTCTAGATGGTCCTCCCAGACCGCAGTAAGCCTGACGCTATCCTCAGGCAACCGCTAGAGTTAATTTACTGACCCAAAGAATTTAACACGCCCCCGCGCGGGGTGTCCAGCCGAGCCGCCCCGCGAACAGGGTCTATTCATTCTCGGCGACTGATACCGACCGCCGCGAGGGCTAACGCCGGCTGTGCGGCGTAACGGCGGCACGCGGCGGCGATATTTTCTGCGCCGCACAGCCGCAGGACCGAGATGGCGACGTTGCGCAGCGCGGCCATCACCTGCGGAGCACGCCCGACCCTGACCTGCGAGCGGTCTTCGTCGAAGGTGACATCACGCACATAATGCAGCCTGTTCTCGATGTGCCAGTGCTCGCGCCAGAGTCGTAAGAGTTGTGCGGCTTCGCCCGCTCCGGCGTCGAGGCTCGTAATGCCATACACGATCTCATGCCGCGTCTCGCCGTGCGCTTGTTCGTCACCAGGCGGCGTAACTCCAGCACTTGAGCGTGGCCGGGCCACTCCACGTAGCCTGCGAGGGCGGTCGAGGCGCGACAGTTGGCGTGTCTCGACGCGGTCGCCGTGGCAGTCGGTCGTCCGCGCCGTCTGTATCGTGTCAGCCAACTCCGTCGCGTGCTCGAAGACTAAGCGCGATGTCAGAGCGCAGGCCGGGCTGGTTATCTTTGACTGGCAGCAGTAGTCGCCGCCGCCGAGATGATCGCCCGCGCCACCTCACGCTGCGTGTGCAGCGCGTCGGCCGTCACCACCCGCCCGTCGAGGTGAGGCTTCGAGCAGCGGCCCTAAGTGGCCGATCTCTGACTCTTGTCGGCCACGCCGAGTTGCGCCACCACTACCCCGAGGCGGTGCGACAGCGCGCTCACGAGGTGGCTCTCGGCGGCTCCCTGCTGCGAGCTGCCGCGCAAAGTCTTGCCGTCGAGGGCGAGGCCGTCGAGCGTGGCGGCCGGCGCGGCGCAGGCGCTCAACACTCGCTCGACCCAACCCGTCACGCACTGTTCCAGCCGCGCGCAGTCGAGCCCACGCAGGATGCGGTGCATGGTCGGCTGTGAGGCCCGCGCCGGCGGCGGATGCCGAGGCGCGAGAGCCAGCGCCCCCCGTAGTTCTGCCCCCAGTCGGCGATGGCTGATTGCGAGCGGGCGCCGCACATCACCGCCACGCAGCACAACAGCAGGACGGCAAGAGGTCATAGCGGCGGCCTTGAGCTTGTCGGAACTCGGGACATCTGCTAAAGCATCACTGAGGGACGGCAGGCGCATGGAAACATGCCCCCTTCGTAGAAGTTGGTCTGAGCAACCTCATTCTACTGAAGGATGCCGTCCCTCCCACCGAGAATGAATAGACCCTGGTCCCGCGAAAGCCCTTCTTGACAAGCACCCGGTTTCAGATAAAAATCCCCCTCCAAAAGCCCTAGGGCATGTTTCGGCATTCTGACGGCGGCGCGGTTGCCGCCCGCGCGGCGGTTAAAGATGCTGCCAGAAGAGACGGTACAGATCGGAGATAACAGGAACTTAGGCCGGCGGGGCGGCTCCTGTCCGTCGCGCTGCTGTGCCTGATGGCGTTCCCCTTCTGCGCCTCCGCCGTCGGGGCGCAGCGCCGCCCAGCCGCCAGTCCACTCCGCAGCCGATCGAAGAGGAGACGCACGGGAGCGTCGTCAAGGCTTCCCGCGTCATCATCTCCTCCCGGCGGAAGACGCCGCATCAATAGCTGCTGACGCTCGCCGCACGGTCGTGCGGGTGGTCTTCCGACTCCGCGCGCGAGTTGTGCTCCGACCTCGCCGAGCGCTGGGACGCGCACTCAGACAGGCGACGCGGGCCGCCCTCTTCCCTCCTCCCGTCGTAAATCCCGAATCGCATCAACTGAGCGCTGACCGCCGAGGCAGCCCCGTCCGCCGCCGCCCGCCGCGGGCGGCCCGGCGCGGAGACATGTCCGCCGCCCGTCCTGTGGGAGCGTGTACGCGGACGGCCTCGCCGTCAGCCGGCTCAGTTTGCCACGCCCCGCTCCGTGGGTTTCAGGGGGAACAAGATTTGAAAGCAAAAGCAGCAGGAGACTCTCTTTTTTCCAATGTGGGCGGCGACCTCGCCGCCGGGCTGGTGGTCTTTTTCGTCGCCCTCCCGCTCTGCCTGGGGATAGCCCTGGCTTCGGGGGCGCCGCTCTTCTCGGGCCTGATCGCGGGTATCATCGGCGGCGTCGCCGTCGGCCTGCTCAGCAAGTCGCACCTGAGCGTCAGCGGCCCCGCCGCCGGGCTGACGGCCATCGTGCTGGGCGCCGTCACCGAACTCGGCGCCTTTGAACTCTTCCTGTGCGCCGTCCTGATCGCCGGGGTCGTCCAGCTCGCGCTCGGCTTCCTGAAGGCCGGCACCATCGCCAACTACCTGCCGTCGAACGTCATCGAGGGGATGCTCGCCGGCATCGGCGTCATCATCATCCTGAAGCAGTTGCCGCACGCCGTCGGGTTCGACCGCGACGCCGCGGGCAACTTCTCCTTCCTCGACACGTCGGGCGGGAGCACCTTCGCGGCTCTGGCCCAGGCGTTCGACTTCGTCACGCCGGGGGCGATCGCCGTCGCCGCCGTCTCGATCCTCATTATGAAGGTGTGGGAGAAGGTGCCGAGCGCTGAAGCGTTTGAAAATCCTGCCCGGGCCGCTGGTCGCGGTGGTCTGCGGGATACTTTTGAACGAGGCGTTCGCCGCCGCGGGCTCCGGCTCACCATCACCCGGGAACACCTCGTCAACCTGCCGGCGGGCGGCCTCGGGGAGTTCTTCGCGCAGTTCAGGCTGCCCGACCCCGCGGGCTTCGCGAACCCGAAGGTCTGGACGTACGGCCTGACGATAGCCGTCGTCGGTCCATCGAGACGCTGCTCTGCATCGAGGCGGTGGACACGCTCGACCCGCATAAGCGTTACACGCCGCCGAACCACGAGCTGAAGGCGCAGGGCGTCGGGAACATCCTGAACGGGCTGGTCGGCGGCCTGCCGATCACCTCGGTCATCGTCCGCTCCTCGGCGAACCTCAACGCCGGCGCGCAGACGAAGCTCTCGTGCGTCGCGCACGGCGGGCTGCTGCTCGTGTGCGCGGCGGCCATCCCGGCGCTGCTCAACAAAATCCCGCTCGCCGTGCTGGCCGCCATCCTCATCCTGACCGGCTACAAGCTGGCGAACCCGGCGCTGGTCAGGCGCTGGTGGGGGCACGGCCGGTATCAGTTCGTGCCGTTCGCCGTTACGGTGGTGGGCGTCGTGCTGACCGACCTGTTGGTGGGCGTCATGCTGGGACTGGCCGTCAGCGTCGCCTTCATCCTCCGCGAGAACCAGCGGAGCGCCTACTTCTTCCGGCGCGAGAAGTACCAGGAGGGCGACATCATCCACATCCACCTCGCGCAGGAGGTGACGTTCCTCAACAAGGCCGCCATCAAGTTGACGCTCGAACACCTGCCGCCCGGCGGTTACGTCATCATCGACGCCGCCGAGACCGTCTACGTCGATCACGACGTGATGGAACTTATCAGGGAGTTTACAGGGGTGAAGGCGCCGGAGCGCGGCATACGGCTCGAACTCGTCGGGTTCCGCGAGCGGTACAACATCGCGAACACGCTCGACAGCCGCCACATCGAAATCGAACACACAGTCTCGCCGGACGCGCCCCCGCGCCCCGGCGTGCGCCAGCGGCACGAGAGGCTGATCGAGGACTTAACCAGAGAGAGATTGGGACAGGAGGGAGCTTAAAAGATGAGAGACACACACGAAAGATACGCAGGCGACCACGACGCCGCAGACGGCCCTACAGTTTTTGCGCGAGGGCAACTACCGCTTCGTGAATAACCTGAAGGCGCACCGCAACCTCCTCGAGCAGGTGAACGAGACGCGCGACGGGCAGTTCCCCGTCGCCGCCGATCCTGAGCTGCATCGACAGCCGCACGAGCGCCGGAGCTGATCTTCGACCAGGGGCTGGGCGACATCTTCAGCATCCGCCTGGCCGGCAACGTCGTCAGCGACGCGGTGCTCGGCAGCATGGAGTTCGCGTGCAAGCTGGCCGGCTCGAAGCTGCTGGTCGTGCTCGGCCACACCAAGTGCGGCGCCATCAAGGGCGCCTGCGAGGGCGTGCAGTTGGGCAACCTGACGACGCTCCTCAACCTGATCCAGCCCTCGGTCTATCTGGAGCGGGCCGGCACGAGGGCCGCCTGCGTCCGACCCGGAGTTCGTCGACAACGTCACGCACACGCACGTCCGGCGCAGCGTCGAATCGGTCGATCGAGCGGAGCACGGTGCTGCGCGAGTTGATCGAGCGGGGACAGGTCGGCCTCATCGGGGCCGTCTACGACGTGGAGACGGGCGCCGTCGAGTTCCTCGAAGACACCTTCATGCTCGGCGAGGTCAAGCACTTCTACCTTGACGTGGCCGCCGCGCGGCGTTAGGCGCGGGCGGCCAGCGGTCGGCGCGGGGGTTTCGCACGAGGCAGGCCCCCGCGCCCGCCCTCACGAGAGGAGTCGAGAGATGATCGCCAAGACCCGCTACGCCCCGCCCCGCCACGCCCGCCGGACAAGTCCGCTGAACCCGCCGAGGAGGTTTACGACGACGGCCGCCTGCGCGTCGAGCACCGGAACTTCTACGCCAGCATCGACGGCCGTGCTGCTCCGGCTGCCGCTCAAAGAGTTCCTCGTCCTCTCGCGGCTCGCGCGCAACCCGGAGCGCGTCGTGCCCGCGGGCGACATCTGGCGCCACGCGTGGGGCGAGGGCGCTCCCGTTCAACGCCGAGAGCCTGCACGTCCACGTCCACCGCCTGCGCCGCCGCATCGAGCCCTGTCCGCATCGAGGCCATGACGAGGGTCGGCTACCGCCTCACGTCCCGCCCCGACGAGGGCGGCCGCGCCGGGGGCTGTCTCGAAGGCGGCTTGCTCTGCTACCATGCGGCACGATTTTTACGCGTAAACGGACGGGGGACATTTCATGGACGCGAGCGAAGAGAAGGTCGAGGAGAGGGCGCGCATACTGGTCGTGGGCGGCGGGTTCGGGGGGCTGTTCACGGCGCTTGATTTGACGAGGGCGGGCGACGTGACGCTCGTCGCCAACGAGGATCACTTCCTGCACACGCCGCTGCTCTACGAGTACCTGAGCGGCGAGGTCGAGGCGTGGCACATCGCGCCGCACTACACGGAGCTGATCGGCAACGACAAGGTTCACTTCGTCCATGGCGCCGTGACCGACATCGACTTCGACCGCAAGGAGGTCGCGGTGGCGGGGCGCGTCCGCAGGCTCGCTTACGACTACCTCGTGCTCGGCGTCGGCGGCGTCACGAACTTCTGGGGCATCGAGGGCGCCGAACAGCACGCGCTCCCCTTCCGCAAGATCCGCCACGCCGACGACCTGCGCGCGCGCATGATCGACGCGCTCGACCACATCCCGCCCGACGCCGCGCCGCAGGACGCGCGCCGCGCCGCGACCTTCGTCATCGTCGGCGGCGGCGCCTCGGGCGTCGAGCTGGCGACGAAGATGTCCGACCTCCTGCGCGACGCCTTCAAACGGCGGGGCCTGCGCGGCGAGCCGCGCGTCGTCGTCGTCGAGATGGCCGACCAGGTCGTCCCCGGCATGGACGAGGGCATCCGCGAGGTCGTCGATGCGGTATCCTCCAGGAGAAGCGCGTCGAGGTCTTTACGGAGACGAAGGTCGTGCGCGTCCTGCGGCGCGGCGTCGAGCTGGAGCACGCGGGCGAGCGCCAGACGATAGAGGCCGTCGGGCGTCATCTGGACGGCGGGCGTGCGCGTCAACCCGCTGGTCGAACAGCTCGACGTGGAGAAGACGCAGAAGGGGCTCGTCGTCGTCGAGCGCACGCTTCAGGTGCGCGGCCGCCCCGAGGTCTTCGCGCTCGGCGACATCGCCTACTACCCGCACGTCGTCCCGAGCCTCGCGGGCACGGCGCAGATCGCCTTCCAGCAGGCGAAGCTCGTCGCGCGTAACGTGCAGGAGCTGATCGACGGCGGCGTCCCCGCGGCCGGACACTTCGAGGAGCTGGGCGAGGCCGTCAGCCTCGGCACGGACGACGCCGCGGTCCTGGCGGCCGGCCGCGTCGTCACCGGCGAGATCGCGCGTCAGGCGCGCTTCGCGCTCTACACGTCGCGGCTGCCGACCTGGCACCACCGCCTCCGCGTCGGCGCCGCCTGGTTCTTCGGCGGCAAGTCGCCCCGCCCGCTCGGGCTCCGAGGGGACATCATCAAGGGGTGACGGGTGAGCGTCTACGCGTACAAGGCGGGCGGCTTCGTCGGGGTCATCTCGGACACGCACGGGCTGTTGAGGCCGGAGGCGTTCGGAGGCGCTGAAGGGGTCTGAGTTAATCATCCACGCGGGCGACGTGGGCGGCCCCGAAGTGATGGAAGAGCTGCGGCGACTCGCGCCGGTCGTGGCGGTGCGCGGCAACAACGACCGCGGCGCGTGGGCCGAGGCTCTGGCCGAGTACGAGGCAGTCGAAGCTCGACACGACTTTCATCTACGTCCTGCACGACCTCAAAGAGCTGGACATCGCGCCCGCGGCCGCGGGCTTCCGCGTCGTCGTCAGCGGCCACTCGCACCAGCCGCTCGCCGAAGAGCGCCGCGGCGTCCTCTATCTCAACCCCGGCAGCGCCGGCCCGCGCCGCTTCAAACTCCCCGTCACCGTCGCGCGCCTGAAGCTCGACGGCGCGGACGCGAACGCCGAGATCATCAATCTTTCAGTCTGAACCGTCACCTGAACGGCTTCCCGCCCCGCCGGTACAACTTCACCCCTGACCTGCACGACTTCGAGGCTCTACCTGGAACAGCAGTTCCCGCCTGCCTGAAGCGAGTTTCGGCCTGACGCCTGCACAACGTCCCGCGTCACCTGAAGGGTCTTCCGCCTGTCTAGAATCGTCTCCCGTGCCGCCCTAACCGTTTCCGGCGGCACCGGAACGACTCCCAGAGGCGTCGGAGCACGCTCCCGCGGCGTCGGAACGACTTCCCGAGCGACCGGAACGGCTTCGCTTCCCTTCTTAAATCGTGGCGGCTTCGCAGGAGTCGAGTGTCGGGCGCTTCCTCTTCGGGCTCGGGGCCGCCTTCGCCGAGGTAGGTGCGCCCGGCGGCGACCGTCTCGAAGTATTCGCCGATGCGGTCGAGGACCTCTTCGACGGAGTGCGAGTGGTAGATGACCTGCCGGAAGCGCGCGCCGCCGTGGAGGCCCTTGGTGAACTGTCCGGCCAGCTGCTTCATGCGGCCGATGGCGGCGAACTCCGGCATGTCCGCGCGCAGCAGGTCGAAGTATTCGAGCAGCACGTCGCGCTTGTCTTCGAGCGTCGGCTGGAAGGGCTCGCGCCCTGCGAGCGTGTCTTCGATCTGGCGAAATATCCACGGGTTCGCCATCGCGCCGCGGCCGATGAGGATGCCGTCGCAGTTCGTCTCGCGCCAGCGCTTGAAGGCGTCCTCGACGGTGACCACGTCGCCGCTGCCCGAGACGGGGACGTTCACGGCCTCCTTCATCTGCCGCACCAAGTCCCAGTCGGCGCAGCCCCTTGTAAGCCTGCTCCTTCGTGCGCCCGTGGAGCGCGATGTGCTCGGCGCCGCACGCTTCGGCGAGCCGCGCCATCTCGACCGCGTTGCGGTGGTTGTCGTAGAAGCCCGCGCGAATCTTGACGGTGAGCGGGATGGTGATGGCCTTCTTGATCTCTTTGAGAATCGTCTCGAGCCGCGGCAGGTCTCTGAGCAGCCCCGAGCCGCCGCCGTGCTTGACGACCTTCGGCGCGGGGCAGCCGCAGTTCACGTCGAGGATGTCGGCGCCGACCTCCTCGGCCATCTCGGCGGCCATGCGCATGCGCGTCGGGCTGGCCGCCGAAGATCTGCACGGCGAACGGGCGCTCGTACTCGTGGAAGCGCATCTGCCGTTTCGACTTCGGGTTGTTGCGCGTCAAGCCCTCGACCGAGATGAACTCCGACACGGTCAGCCCGATGCCGCCGCGCCGCTTCAACAGCGCGCGGAACGGCACGTCCGTCACCCCCGCCATCGGCGACAGCACCAGCGGCGGGAGATCTCGACGTCTCGAATCTTGAAAGGCTTCATAACAACTTTCAGGGATGGACAGGATGTCAGGATTAAGCAAGAAATGATATTAACTCCTGAACAGCCTGTCCATCCCTGCAATTATTCTTACTTCCAAAGTTCGACGCCCGTGGCGAGGAAGGTCACCTCGTCGGCGGTGCCGTCGGGGTTGGTCTTGATCTTCGCGCCGTCGTCTTTGACGAGGTGCTCGACCGTCTCCTTGCTCAGCGTCTTGACCTTGAACGTGCCCTCGGCGCGGAAGTTCATCTTGGAGGCGTCCTTCGGCACGGCGAACTTGTGGTCGAAGGTGACGCGGACGCCGCCGTCGCCCTTCGACTTCGGGCCGATCTGCATCCAGCAGCCTTCGGCCTGGCAGACGCGCGTCGACGACGCCCTCGATGACGACCGTCTTGCCGTCGACTTCTGCGGCTCCTTCAGGACGTCGGCGAAGGCGACGCGCTGCGTCTCGGCGCCGATGGCTTCGCCGCGCGAGGATCGCGGCCGGACTCGTCGGCGGCGGTCGGGCCTCCTGCTTGTGCTGTTGGCCGTGGTGCGCGTCCTGCGCGGCGGCGCCGGCGGCGCAGGCGCAGAGGAGCAGGGCGGCGAAGAATGTTTTCATAACGGAAATGCGCTATCCTTTCGCGGCAAAGCTTGACGGACAGATCAGTCGGTCTATTCCGAACGCGGAAGATTATAGCAATGCGGCACAGGCTCATCCAGTGGCTCGGCATCGCGTGGACGCTTCTCTACGCGGCGCTCGTCGTGTGGCTCTACGCGGCCGCGCCGCAGAGCGTCGCGCGAGGTGACGACGCAGGCGAGCGTCGCCGCGGGCACTTACGAGGTTGACCGCGCGCGCTTCGACGCCGGGCGCGAGCTGTTCCTGCGCGAGCAGTACCGCGCCGCGCGCGGCGAGTGGGAGCGCGCCGACCCCGCGCGGCGCGACGCGCGCACGCAGTTCTACGTCGCCTACTCTTTCTACCGCGAGGGCTGGGGGCGCGTCTACAACGACGACGCGCTCTTCCGGCAGGGGCTCGAAGCCGCCAACCTCGCCATCAGCCTTTCGCCCGACGCGCCGCTCACGGTCGAAGACCCGGAGTTGAAGATGCACTCGGCGGCCGAGCTGAAGGCCGAGCTTGAAAGCGGTCTTGAACGAACGTCGGACGACTTCAACCCTTTGAAGGTCTTCCGCGAGCGCAAATGAGCCGAGCGACCGAACCGCGCGCTGCTGCGACACGTGCTGCTGCCGACGATCTTTCTGACGGTGGCGCTGCTCGGGGGCGTGCGCGTCGCGGCCGAGACGAGGCGCTGCTCTTCGTGCCGCCGCCGCTGGTGACTCTGATTCTGGCGGTGATGCTGCTGGCGCTGTTCGCGCGCGGCGGGGCGTTGCGGGTCGGGCGTTGGCTGTCGGCCGACAACGGCGCGGTCGAGAACGTGTCGCACGCGCTCACGCTCGGCGCGCTCTTCTTCGCGTCGGCGCAGGCGTTCAACTCGGTGCTGCCCGGACGCGGGGCTGCCGCGGCTCGTGCTCGCCTTCTTCTTCCTCTGGACGCTCTGGCAGAACCAGTTCTCCGCGTTCGACGCGCGGCGCCTGCTGCGCAGCCTCGCGGCGCTCTTCGGCACGGCCTTCGTCGTCAAGCACCTGCTGCTCGCGTCGCTCAACGACGCCGGGGGCGGCTGGCTCCGGCGCCTGGCCGCCGCCGCGCTCGAAGGCGTCACGCTCGGCACGCTCGGCGGCCCGGCTTACGCGCGCCTCGACCGGCTACGTCTCCTTCTTCACGCTCGCGCTCTACGTCGGCGGCCTCGTCCTGCTGCCGCCCGCGCCCGACGGTCGAAACGTGTTGAGGACGAGAACGCGCCGCCGAACTCGCCCAGTCTTCGAGACTGCTCCCCGCGCGCGAGCGCGCGCTCGTCATCGAGGAGTTGAGTCAAGAGACAGAGAGAGTGGACTTTCATCAAGCCGCCGGCTGACGCGAGTCGCTCCTCGATCATGAAGACAGCGTGTGCCCAGCAATTTGTTAACGTCGGAGCCGGGCGCCAGGTCTGCCGTCCAATCGAAGCTCCCGCGGTCACGTATTTCCGTCCCGGCGCGCAGCAGTGCGGTGAGGGCCGCGCGCGCCAGCGCCCCGCCGGTGCTGATGCGCTTGACGCCGGCCTCCGCCAACTGCGCCACCGTCACGCCCTTCAGCATCGGCCCCAGCACGTTCAACGGCCTTCTGCAATGCGCCCTTCACCGCGCGGACTTCGTCGAGCGTCGTGAGGCCCGGCGCATACAGGACATCCGCCCCCGCCGCTTCGAATGCCTGTAGGCGGCGAATCGGTATCGTCAAGGTCTTGCCGGCCGTGGAGCAGGTTTTCGGCACGCGCCGTCAGGATGAACGGGAAGTCGAGGGCGTGTGCCGCTTCGGCGGCCGCCTGCACCCGCTCGACCGCCAGTCCGAAGTCATAGATCGGATTCCACGGGGTCGCCGCTGTAATCTTCAATCGAGCCGCCGACCAGTCCCGCCTGTGCCACGAACCGGATGGTCTCCGCAGCCTCGTTCGGGGTCGTCCGCGAAGCAGTTCTCCAAGTCCGCGCTGACGGGCAGGTCGGTCGCCGCGCAGAGGTCGCGGCAATGTTCGAGCACCTCCGCGCAGCTCGACCTGTCCGTCCAGACGCCCCAGCGTGTTGGCGAAGCCCGGCGCTCGTCGTCGCCAGCGCCTCGAAGCCCAGCCCGGCCAGCAGCCGCGCCGAGCCCGCATCCCACGGGTTTGGGATGACGAAGGCGCCCTCACGCTCGTGCAGCGCCTTGAACCTCTCCGCCTTCTCTTTCTGTGTTGTCAGCCATGTGTAGAAAGCCTGAACCTACTGGAAGCTGTTGTCGTCCGCCGAGGGCCCGTAGAGCGCCGGCACCTTCGCGCCCAACAAGCGCAGGTAGACCGTCATCTGCCCGCGGTGATGTGCCCAGTGGCTCGAGCGTGTCCCAGAATCATCTCGTGGCGCGGCGCCTCCCACACGACCTGCCCGCGGGCCAGCAGCCGCCACGAGGTCTGCAGATGCTCTTCGGTGGTCTGTTCGAGTGCCGCGCGCGCGTCGGCCGCGGCCTTGTCGAGCGCTTGCTTTGAGCGCGTCGCTCGTCTCGTTCTGCGCCTGCTTCATCTGTCGGGCCGTCTACCGGGAGCGATGTCCAGTTCGTCCTGCGTGACGATCATCGCGATCCACGACGGGATCGTCGCCACCATGCTCGGCGAGGTAGCCGAAGATCATCGACTTGTCGTGCGGCTTCCAGTCGTACTTGCCCTCCGGCACTTGCTCAAGTGCCCGGCGGGAAACGCTCCACCTCGCGCTCCAGGTCGGCCAGCAACAGTTCGGTCAGCTTCATGCGTCCTCCTCCGTAGGCGTTGCTTCCTGTCTCGGCCGATTATCAACGTGCATCCGACACGTCTTCGCACCCCTTCGGTTAAGTAGACAGAGAAAGAGGGCCGGGACTGAAAAGCCCCCGACCCTCTCCCCTTCCTCCCCTTCGCAAGAGAAAATTTACCAGTTGACGACGAGCGCCTGTTCGGCCTCCCAGACGGGCACGTCCTCGCGGATGGCGACGCGGTGGAGCCGCGCCTTGTCCGTGAGCAGACGGCCCGCGCCGAGCGCGACCGCCGCGAGCGGGTCGTCGGCGACGGCGACGTGGAGCCGCAAGTCCTTCTGCAACCGCTCGGCCATCCCGCCGAGGAGCGCGCCGCCGCCCGTCAGGATGAGACCCGTCTGGTAGATGTCGGCCGTCACCTCGGGCTTCGACTCTTCGATGGCGCGGCGCGCGCCCGCGATGATCTCCGACGACCACGGGCTCCAGCGCCTCGCGCACTTCGGACGCTTCGAGTCTCGACGACCTTCGCCAGCCCGTCGGTCACCTGCTTGCCGACGATCTCCATACTTGCCCTCGCAGTCCGCGCCCGACGTTGCCCAACTGCTTCTTGATGTTCTCGGCCGTGCGCTCGCCGAGCTGCATCTCGTACTTCGCGCGCACGTAGTCGATGATGGCCTGATCCATCGCGTTGCCCGCGGCGGGCAGGCTGTGCGACGAGACGACCGCGCCCGAGGCGATGATGGCGACGTTGCGTCGTGCCGCCGCCGATGTCCACGACGAGGTGCGCGCGCTCGTCGTCCTGCCGGAGCCCCGCGCCGAAGGCGGCGCACAAACCCTCGTCAACCAGATCGACGCGCGTGGCCTTGGCGTCGCGCGCGGCGTCGCGCACCGAGCGCTGCTCAAGGGTCGTCGAGGAGCCGGGGACGCCGATGACGACGTGGCTGCGGCGGTGGCCGCCGCCGAGCGCGCGGCCGATGAATGCCTTGAGCATCTTCTCGACCGCGTCGAAGTTTTCGATGGTGCCGCCGCGGACGGGGCGGAAGACCTCCACGTCCTTCGGCTCGCGGCCGAGCATCTTGTGGGCTTCCGCGCCGACCTCCAGGACCTCGCCCGTGTACCTGTGAATCGCGACGGCCGACGGCTCGTTGAGGACGACGCCGCGGTCGGGCGCGAAGATGAGCGTGTTGACCGTCCCCAGGTCAATCGCCAGATCGTCCGTAAAGATACTGCTCAGGATCTTCATAGCTCCCCCACTTGTCCTTACTGCTTCACTTGTGGACGTTATACGCCGAGGTCAACTGAGGCTGGGCAAGTGGCGTTCCACTTGAACACACTCGGATAACCGCCGCTTTTCCAGAAACACGGCCGCCGTCGCCGCGTTTCGTTTCCAGACGAACGCCGCGGACAGAACCCGTCGCGGGAGCGCAGAAGGCGAACGGCAAATGGAACGATGAGTGTGAACGACTGAAAGAAGAGCTGTAAGAACGGTCTGTCAGGTGTCGGACAGTCAGGCGTTCGGTGTTCAGTCCTCGTCGTTCACATTGATGTCGCTGACGACTTCGTAGAGGGAGGGGGCGTCGTGGCGGGAGACCTGCTTGGCCTGCGGGAGTGGTCAGGACGCGTACGGTGAGCGCGCGGCCGCGGCGGCGGACGGAGACCTCGTCGCCCTCGCGCACCGCACGCGAGGCGCGCGCCGCGCGCGCCGTTCACAGTGACCGCGCCCGCCTCGCACAACTCCTGCGCGACCGTGCGTCGCAGGACGAGGCGGCTCGCGCGCAGGAAAAGATCGAGACGCATAGTTAGTTAATGGTTAATGGTGAATAGAAAATGGTAAATGGTGAATGGAAGGGTCAAACCTCCATTCACCATTTACTATTTACCCTTCACTAAGCGGTTACTGTTTCTTCGACTTGTCCTTCTTCTCGGGGGCGGGCGCCGGGGTGCCGTCGGCGGCGGCCGTCGGCCGCTTGTCCTTTTCGAGCAGCGGCAGGATGGCATCCTCGAAGTCTTTGGCCGGCTTGATGTAAGCCTCGTTGCGGAGCGTGCGGAGGTACTTGTCGCGCTCCTTTCGGCGCGCTCCTGCGTCATGGCCCCGCGGACGAAGTTCTCCTTGAAGGAGTCGTCGCGCTCGTTGACGCGCAGAATCATGTAGCCCTCGTCGGTCTTGACGGGGTCGCTCACGCCGCCGGCCTTCAGGCCCTTGACGGCCGCCGCGATCTCGTTCGCCAGCTCGGAGACGAGGAACCAGCGCGGTCTTGCCGTCGGGGTCGGCGAGCACGCCCTTGGTCTTCTTCGTCTGCTCGTGCTCGGAGTTCTTCTCGACCAGCTCCTCGAAGCTCGTGCCCGCGCGCGCGCGCTTGGCGAGGTCGGCGATCTTGGCCTTGACCTCCTCCTCGGTGCGGCCGGCGAGGCTCAGGAAGACCTCCGAGAGCGTGACGCTGATGAAGCGGTCGCGGTGCGCGTCGTAGTACTCGCGCAGCTCCTTCTCGGTCAGGCCGTAGTAGATTTTCGCGTCCACCTCGCTGCGCAGCACGGCCTGGCGCATGAACTGGCGGCGCAGCGTCTCCTTGATGTCGGCGAGGATCATGCCCTCGCGCCGCATCGCCTCTTCCAGCTCCTCGATGGAGGGGATGTTCGAGTTGCGGGCGACGCGCAGCACCTCGCGGTTGACCTCGGCCTCCACCTCCTCGGGCAGGCGCGGCGTGTCCTTGCCCTTCTGGACGAGGAGCGCTTCGTTGATGAGGTTGAGGATGATTTCGGGCTGGCGCTTCTGTATCTCGGCCTCGGCCTGCTCGGGCGTCATCCCGCGCTGCTTGGTGAGCGTCTCCCTGAACTCGTTGTTCTCGCGCTTGAGCTGCGAGAGCATGATGACGTAGTTGTCCACCTGCGCGACGGGCTCGTCGAGCACGACGGGCGGCGCCGCCTCCTGCGCGCGCGCGGGGAGGGCGGCCGCGGCCGCGAGCACGAGCGCCGCGAAGGCGAAGGCGAGACGCGCCGGGATGTTTTTCAAAAGCACTTTCATCACTCCTCTAAATCCGTTTACGGTCAGGTGGCGATTCTGAAGATTAACCACAGAGACAGAGACACGAGCTTAAAAGCTTGAGCTGTGTTCCGCGCCGCGTCTCGCATCTCTTCGGTGGTTAATCTTCTTCCTCGATCTTCTTGTCGGGAATCCGGGGCACCGGGCGAAGTCGCGTATTCTAACCTCCGGCGCGGAGGTCTGAGCAACACGCCGCGCGCCTTGCTCGATGAGGCCGGAGCCCGCGGCCTCGACCTTGAGCACGCCGCTCGGGCTGAAGGTCGCGCCCGCGCCCGAGCCCACCAGCGCCAGAAGTTTGTCCGGCGAGACGCGCGCCGTCTCCTTCAGCTTGAAGGCGAGGCCCGTCGGCGTGCGGTCGATGGAGACGACGCCCGTCTCCTCGGCCGTGCGCCTGAGGCGCGCGTAGGCGAACAGGCGCTCGACCGACTCGGGCGGCCGCCCGTAGCGGTCTTCCGTCTCGCGCCGGATGATGTCGAGCGCCTCGTCGTCGCGCGCCGACGCGATGCGCTTGTACGTCCGGAGCCGCTGACCCATGTCGTTGATGTACTCCTCGGGGATGGACACGTCCACGCCGAGGTTGATCGACACGGAAGTCTCGTCTTCGACCTGCTCGCCGCGCAGCTCCGCGACGGTCCGCTCAAGCATCTGCGTGTAAAGATCGAAGCCGAGCGCGTCCATGTGCCCCGACTGCTGGCCGCCGAGCAGATTCCCCGCCCCGCGCAGCTCCAAATCCAGCGCCGCCACGCGGAAGCCCGCGCCCAAATCGGAGAACTCGCGGATGGCCGCCAGGCGCCGGCGCGAGATGGCGGTCAGCTCCGCCTCCGAAGGAATCAGCAGGTACGCGTACGCGCGGCGGTTCGAGCGCCCGACGCGCCCGCGTCAGTTGATAGAGCTGAGAAAGGCCGTAGTTGTCGGCACGGTTTATGATGATCGTGTTGGCGCGCGGGATGTCTATGCCGTTCTCGATAATCGTGGTGGCGACGAGCACGATCGGCTTTAAAATCAACGAAATCGAGCATCACCTGCTCCATCTCTTTCTCGTTCATCTGCCCGTGCGCCACCGTGACGCGCGCCTGCGGCACGAGCCGATGGACGAGCGCCGCCACCGTCTCGATCGTCTCGACGCGGTTGTGGATGAAGAAGACCTGACCGCCGCGCCCGAGTTCCAGCTCGATCGCCGACTTGATGACCGACTCCGAGAACTGCACGACCTGCGTCTGGATGGCGAGGCGGTCGCGCGGCGGCGTCTCGATGACCGACATGTCGCGCAGACCCATCAGGCTCATGTTGAGCGTGCGCGGGATGGGCGTCGCCGAGAGCGTGAGCACGTCCACGCGCTTCTTCAACTGCTTGAGTCGCTCCTTATGCGCGACGCCGAAGCGCTGCTCCTCGTCCACGACGACGAGGCCGAGGTCGCGGAACGCCATGTCTTTCGAGAGCAGGCGGTGCGTGCCGATGATGATGTCGATCTCGCCCGACTCGACGCGCTTGACGATCTCCTTCTGCTCCTTCGTCGAGCGGAAGCGCGAGATGAGTTCGATCGTGACGGGGAAGGCGGCGAAGCGCGCGCGGAAGGTCTCGAAGTGCTGGTAGGCGAGCACCGTGGTGGGCGCGAGCACGGCGACCTGCTTCGAGTCCATCACGGACTTGAAGGCCGCGCGCATGGCGACCTCGGTCTTGCCGTAGCCCACGTCGCCGCAGAGCAGCCGGTCCATCGGCGTCGTGCCTTCCATGTCGCTTCTTCACGTCCTCGATGGCCGTGTCCTGGTCGACCGTCGGGACGTACTCGAAGGCGTCCTCGAACTCGCGCTGCCACGGGCTGTCGGCGGAGAAGGCGTAGCCCGTCACCAGTTTTCTTTCGGCGTAGAGCTTCAGAAGCTCGTCGGCCATGTCGCGCATCGCGCGCTTGGCCTTCGCCTTCGTCTTCTGCCAGCCTAAGCCCGCCCAGGCGGTCGAGCGTCGGCTCGTGCCCTTCGGCGCTCGAATACCTCTGGACCAAGTCGAGCCGCTCGACCGGCGCGTAGAGCTTCGCGTCGTCGGCGTAGAAGAGCAGCATGAACTCGCCCTTGCGCCCGCCGAGTTCCAAAGTCTGCAAGCCGCCGAAGCGCGCGATGCCGTGGTCGATGTGGACGACGTAGTCGTTAACTTTCAGGTCGCGGAAGTCGGAGAGGAACGCGGCCGTCTTCGACTTCTTCCCTTTGGCCGTCGCGGTGGTCGCGCCGCCCGTGCCCGGCGCGCGCTGCTCTACGCCCGCGCCGCTCGCCTCGTCGAAGAGGTCCGTCTCGACGTGAACCCTCAGGCGCGCGCCCGGCAGCTCGAACCCGCCGGAGAGTCTCCCGACGGTGACGACCGCGCCGTAGTCTTCGACGTTCGCCCCGCCCTCGCCCGCGAGCGCGACGCGCGCCGCGACGTTGTAGTCCGAGAGCATCTCGCCCACGCGCTCGGCGACGCCGCGCCGAGGGCATGGCGAAGAGCGTGAGCGTCCGGTCTTCGGCGCGCGCGCGGCGCACGTCCGTCGCGAG
Organism: uncultured Acidobacteriota bacterium; assembly: GCA_963726735.1. Lineage (GTDB taxonomy): Bacteria > Acidobacteriota > Blastocatellia > Pyrinomonadales > Pyrinomonadaceae > QHXN01. The sequence goes on along the minus strand of CAVSDM010000007.1, from coordinate 742,246 downwards.
GTCGGGGATGCGCCCGTGGTAGCGCTTCGCCGGGAGCGAGCGCCACTCGACCTCGGGCGCCTGCTCGACCGCGGGGAAGAGGAAGAGCGGCGGCGCGGTCTTGCGCGCGCGCCCGATCTGCGCGGCGGGCTGTTCCGATTCGCCGACGAAGCGCTCGTCGGTGGCGGCGGCCGCGCGGCCCAGCGCGCGGAACTCGACGCGCGAGACGCCGCCCAACCCCGCGCGCAACTCTTCGGGCGTCAGGTAAATCTCTTCGGGCTTCAGACCGATCTCGCCCGCCGCTTCGTTCTCGGCGTAGCGCGTGGCGACGGTCTCAAGGCTGTTGCCGAGGTGCTGCTCGACGCCCGCCGGCTCGTCCACGACGAGCACCGTGTCGCGCAGGTAGTCGAACATCGTGGCGTCGGATTTGACGACGAGCGAGATGAGCCACTCCCAGCCCGGGAACGTCTCGCCCTCGTCGGCGTGGACCGTGCGGTCTTTGAGCGCGCGCGTGTGCGCCTCGTCGCCCCAGCGGTCGCGCGCGAACTCGGCCCAGAGGCGGAAGTCGTCGCGCCCGACCGCCAGCTCGCGCATCGGCACGATCTCGGTTGACTGTAGCTGCTCGACGGAGAGCTGCGTCTCGGGGTTGAACCTCCGTATCGAATCGACCGTGTCGCCGAAGAACTCGATGCGTACGGGGAAGGGCTCGCCCGGCGACCACACGTCGAGGATGCCGCCGCGCATCGAGAACTCGCCGACCGCGCCCACCGGGTCTTCGCGCACGTACCCCGAGGCCAGCAGCACCTCGACCAAATCTTCCGGCGGGTAGTCCCCGTCCCGCTTCAAGGACGCGCCCGCCTCCAACAGCCGCGCGGGCTGAACCGTCCGGCGCGCGAGCGCCCGCGAAGAGAGCAGCACGAACCGCCCGCGCCCGCGCGCGAGGTTCCACAGCGTCAGCGCGCGCCGCTCCAACGTCTCCGCGTGCGGCGAGGCGCCCGCGTACGGGTCGCCTTCCGACGCGGGCAGGGTCAGGACGGGCTCGCAGTCGCCCCCGCCGACCCCGAGCGCCGCGCACCAGAAGGAGAGGTCGCGCTCCCAAGCCTCCATGTCGCGGTTGGCCGCCACCAGCACCGCGAACCGCCGCGCGGTCTCGCGCTGCAAAGCGGCCAGCGCCAGCGCGCGCGCCGGCGCAGACGTGAGCCCCGCCACCGACACCACGCGCGCGCCCGAAGCGACCGCCGCCGCGAGGCGCCGATACTCCTCCCCCTCCACGACGCGCCTGAGCGCGTCACGCAAGACGGGCACTGACTCGACTGAACTACTCATCGCTTATCACTGCTTTTACTCTTTCGATGATGCCGGTGGTTGACGCGCCTTCGACGAAGGGCAGGGCGAGGACGCGGCCGCCGGCCGCCTCGACCTCCTCGCGGCCGTGGATCTCGTCCAGGTCATAGTCGCCGCCCTTGACGAGCACGTCGGGGAGGAGTTCCGAGATGAGCCGGCGCGGCGAGTCCTCGTCGAAGACCGTCACGAAGTCCACCGCGGAGAGCGCCGCGAGCATCTCGGCCCGCTCCCCTTCATTCAACACGGGACGGCCCGCGCCTTTCAGGGCGCGCACCGAGCGGTCGCTGTTGACGGCCACGAGCAGCGCGTCGCCCAACCGCCGCGCGGCCGCGAGGTAGCGCACGTGCCCGACGTGCAGGATGTCGAAGCAGCCGTTCGTGAAGACGAGCGTGCGCCGCGCCGCGCGCAATTCGGCGCGGACGCGCAACAGTTCCCCCCCGTCGAGAATGACCTTGCCGCCCATCGGTTTTCGTCAATAGTAATCTTTGCGGCGTCAATAGACAAAAGATCACCCCGGCGATTTACCATTTTCCGTTTACCCTTTACCATTCACGAATCATGACGAGCAGGCTCCCAGAGGAAATCGCCCCCGACAACGACCAGACGCGCGCGCGCCAACAGCACCTTGAGGCCATTCAGGAATTGGTCGGCAACGCGTACCCGAACAAGTTCGCCCGCACCTCGCTGACCGAGAGCGCCGAGGGCGAGGACACCATCACCTCAATCGCGGGCGCCTTCCGCAAACACGAGCCCGAAGTTAAAGAGGGTGAGAGGCCGGCGCCCGAGCAGTTGGAGACGGCAAACGCCGAACTCGGCGCGCTCAACGTGCGCGTCTCGGGGCGGCTGGCGACGCCGCCGCGCGTGATGGGTAAGGCCGCCTTCGTCCACCTCTCCGACGGCAAAGAGCGCCTGCAAATCTACGTGAAGAAGCAGGAGGCGAGGGCGATCAGCAACGACTCCCTGCAACCCGTCGAAGAGGCGGAGAGCGGCTGGAAGCTCTTCCAACTGCTCGACCACGGCGACTTCGTCGGCGTCGAGGGCAAGCTCTTCGTGACGAAGACGGGCGAGCTGTCCGTCCACGTCGAGACGCTTCAATTCCTCTCGAAGGCTCTGCTGCCGATGCCCGACAAGCTGCACGGCATCAACGACCCCGAGATACGCCAGCGCCAGCGCTACGCCGATTTGATCGCTTCGAGTCTCAAGGTTAAGGCCGACGAAGAGGGCGCTGCTTCTCGACCGGAACTCTCGACGCGCGAAGTCTTCGAGCGCCGCTCGAAGCTCATCACGTCGCTGCGCCGCCACCTCGACGACCACGGCTACATCGAAGTCGAGACGCCGATGCTCTCGCCCATCGCCTCCGGCGCCGCCGCGCGCCCCTTCACGACGCACCACAACGCGCTCGACATCGACCTCTACCTCCGCATCGCGCCCGAACTCTATCTGAAGCGCCTCCTCGTCGGCGGCTTCGAGCGGGTCTACGAACTCAACCGCAACTTCCGCAACGAAGGCATCTCCACCCGCCACAACCCCGAGTTCACCATGCTCGAATTCTACACGGCCTACAAGGACGTGAACTGGATGATGGACTTCTGCGAGGAGATGATTCGGCAGACGATTGCGGCGGTGACGGGTGGTGCGAACGCCACCTTCGAGGAGACGGAACTCGATTTCGGGCGTGGCTTTCGGCGGCTGACGATGAAGGAGGCGGTCGCCGAGTACGGGCCGGAAGATGTGAAGAGTGCGGGCGACGAACTCGACGCCGGCCGGGTCGTCGAACTGTTCGAGCAGTATGCCGAGCACAACCTGATTCAGCCGACATTCATCACCGACTTTCCGAAATCCGTCTCGCCGCTCTCGAAAGCGTCGCCCGACGACCCGGCAATCGCGGAGCGGTTCGAGTTGTACATCATGGGGATGGAGGTGGCGAACGGGTTCTCGGAGTTGAACGACCCGGCGGAGCAGTTGGAGCGGTTCGAGGAGCAGGGGCGGCAGCGCGAGGGCGGCGACGAGGAGGCGATGCAGACCGACCTCGATTACGTCCGCGCGCTCTCCTACGGGATGCCGCCCGCCGCGGGCATCGGCATCGGCATCGACCGCCTGACGATGCTCCTGACGAATCGCCGCTCCATCCGCGACGTGATACTCTTCCCACACATGCGGCCGCGGGCGGCCCAGGCGGAAGACTCGGACGAGCAGGCGGGCAACACCTGACGCGCCCCTTGCCTCAACAACTCAACGACGACCCAGTAACTCAGCAAAGGAGCCATGAAGATGTTTCGTAAAGTTTCCCTCGTCGCGGCCGCGGTCGCGATGGCCGCCGTGTTCGCCTACGCGCAGGGCGAGCAGAAGACCTTGAAGGTGACGGGCTACGTCATCGACAACATGTGCGCGGGCATGCACGGCACGGAGGAGGAGGCGGCGAAGCACCCGAACGGGTGCGGGCTGATGGAGAACTGCCAGAAGAGCGGCTACGCCGTCGTCGCGGGCGAGAAGACCTACAAGCTCGACGCGGAGGGCAACAAGCTCGCGGCCGCGGCCCTCAACGCCGCGAAGGCGAAGAAGGGCCTGAAGGTCGATGTCGAGGGCACCCTCGAAGGCGACACGCTCCACGTCGCGAAACTCGCCGAGGCGAAGTAGGCCGTTTAAATTTCAAAGGGGCGCGGGCATCTCGTCCGCGCCCCTTTTTTGCGCTCGCTTTTAGAGCCTTTGGCGCGGCCGAAAATTTCCTCGCGCCCGCCTGTGGGAGTTTCCCACGGGTTTACGCGTTTAGAGTTAAGAGGGAACGTGCGGCGGCATGTTCGCGCTGGGCACCGCCGTCCGTCGCCCCTCCCGGCGGCCCTCGCAGCCGTCCATAAGCTGCGGGTGCGGGCGCACGCGTCGGACGAACACGGGGAGATTCGTTCGCGCGCGGCGCGCCCGCTCCGCGCACAAGTAGTCCTCTCGGATACCTGCGGCGGGACGAGCCTGCCCGCCCCGGAACGGAGCGAGACGATGACCGCCACCTACTTCGGCCCGACCATCTTCGGCCTCTAAATCAAGCCGCGTTCAGAGACGTTTGCGCGCCTTCGCGGCGAGCGCGGCGGCCTTCTTCAGCCGGGCGGGCCGCTCCTCGGGGCCGCTGACGCCCGGCCGCAGCACCGCGTCGCCCTTCAGCACGGAGAGCGTGGAGGTGCGCTCGTCGCCCGTCAGGTAAGCTTCCTCGCCCAACCCCGGCACACGCTGAGGGCGCGAGTCCTCACCCTCGTCGCCCTCCTCCTCTTCCTCCCCAGGGTCGAAACTCTAAACTAATCTTTCAACGTGCGTCACGCGGAGCGTACTGCCTACCGCCATCTGCCTACGGCCTACTGTTCCGGCATCCGCTCAAGCTCGCGCGTCATGCCGAGTTGGGTGAATATCCGGCGTGACTCGCGCCACATCTCCGCGCCGCGCGCTTGGTCGCCGGACGCGAGTTCGTGGCGCGCCCAGTCGCGCAGCGTGCGCGCGCGCTCGGCGGCGGCGCCCATCTCCGTGTAGACGCGCAGGCTCTCCGCGAAGCATTCGGCCGCGGTGCGTGCTCGGCCTTCGATGAGAGTCGTGGTGTCCGAACGCGAGGCGACGAGGCCGAGCGTCCGCCAGGCGTTGGCGATGTAGTCCTGATTCTCGGTCTTCTGCCCCAGCTCCAACGCTGTCAGAGCGGTCGTCAGAGCCTCCTCATTCTTCCCCTGACCCCAGAAGCTCTCCGCGAGGTAGCAGTAGATCATCGAGAGCGCGAAGTGGCCCGCGGGCCCCGCGAGCGCGACGGCCTGCCGCAGGTTCGACTCGGCGGCCGCGTACTCTCCGAGCCCGATCTGCGCGCCCGCGAGGTTGCCGAGCGTCGGCAGCTCCCACGTCCGCTCGCCTATCTCGCGGAAGATTTCGAGCGCCTCGGTGTAGCGCCGCACGGCCTCCTGGTAGTCCGCGCCGAGGTGCGCGATGACGCCGAGGTTGTTGAGCATGAAGCCGAAGTTGCGCCGGTCGCCCAGCTCCTTCAGGAGCGCGAGCGACTGCTCGAAGCACTCCTGCGCCTCGTCGAAGCGGCCCGAGACTTCGTGCGCGACGCCCAACAACTTCAGCCCGTTCGCACGCGCCGCGCGCGCGCCCTCGGTCATCTCTTCGCTCAGCGCCAGACACCTGCGCGCCGAGCCGCTCGACCGCCGCCGCGTCGCCCAGACGGTGCGAGGCGAGCCCCTGCCGGTTGAGCGCGAGCGCCAGCTCGGCGCGCGCGCCCGCCGCCGTCTCCGCACGTCGCGCGAGCGATTCGGCGCGGCGCGCGCTCTCAAGCGCCGCGCGGTTGTCGCCCTGATACTCCTGCACCGCGGTCAACCCGTTCCACGCGCGCGCCTGCGCCACGTCGTCGGCCGCCGCCTCGGCCGCCGCGAGCATCTGCGTGTAAGCCTCGGCCGCCTCGCCGTAACGCGCCTGCATCGTCAGGACTTCGCCGAGCCCCGCGTACCACGAGACCGATTGCGGACGCAGCGCACCCGTCGCTTCGCCCGCGCGCTCGGCCTCCGAGAGGTTTTCGAGCGCCTTGCGGTAGAAACCTATCGCCACGTCGGGCGCGTAGGTGGCGCGCGCCTGCTGGCCCGCGCGGCCGTACCACTCGGCGGCGCGCGCCACCTCGCGCGCCAGCTCAAGGTGCTCGGCGATGACGGCCGCGTACTCCTCGACGCGCCCGCCGCCCTCTCTCGATGAGCCACGCCGCGGCCTCGCCGTGCAGCCGCCGCCGCTCGCGCTTGAGGACGCCCTCGTAGACGACGCTCCGGAGCAGCGCGTGCTTGAAGATGTACTCGCGCGCGCCCGCGAACGACGAGACCTCGCGGCGGAAGATCAGTTCTTTACGCCGCAGCGTCTCCAGCGCCTCGGCCGTGTCCCCCTCGAACCCGCCCGCCTGCGCCGCGGCGGTGCGCGAGAACTGTTCGAGCGCGCCGTCCCAGAACTCGCGGCCGATGACGGAGGCGCGCTGCAACACGGCCTTCTCCCACGGCGTCAGGCGGTCGAGCCGCGCCTGCAAGACTCCCGTCAGCGTCGGCGGCACGCGCACCTCGACGAGGCGGCTCGCGTCCACGTGCCAGCGCTCGGCCGCCGGGATGATGACGCGCTGGTCGATGAGCATCTTGATCAGCTCCTCGACGTAGAAAGGGTTCCCCTCGGCCGCGCCGACGACCAGCTCGCGCAGGGCGTGCGGGATGGCCTGCGCGTGTCGAAGAATCTCTTCGACGAGCTGCCGGCTCTCGCGCTTCGTGAGCGGCTGCAAGGTGAGTCGCGCGTGCGCCTGTTGCCCTTCGCCCCACGCGGGCCGTCGTTCGAGCAGCTCGGGCCGTGCGAAGCAGAGGACGAGCAGCGGCGCCTGTGCGCACTCGCGCGCGAGCTGGTCCACGAAGTCGAGCGAGCCGTCGTCGGCCCAGTGCAGGTCGTCGAGGAAGAGCAGGGCGGGCGATGTGCGCGCCACGCGGCGGAAGAACTCCGAGGCGTAGTGGAAGGCGCGGCCGCGCACCTGCTTCGCGTCGTTGATGATGCCGGCGAGGTGCGGGCTCGCGGAGAAGTCGAGCCCCGCGAGCTGTCCGACGAAGTGCGCGCGCATCAGCGCTTCCGCGTCGTCGCCGAACACGTCGAGCATCCCGCGCTCGAACTTCGCGCGCGCGGTCGCGGCCGGGTCGCTGTCGTTGATGCCGAAGCGCAAAGAGAACACGTCGCGCACGAGGGCGAACGGCAGGCCCCTCGTTCTCTGACTCGCGCGGCCGTTGAAGACCTGAAGCGGCCCGCCCAACAGCTCGACCTCGCTGCTGAACTCGTAAAGCAGGCGCGACTTGCCGAGGCCCGCTTCGCCGACGACCGTCACGGCCTCAAGCTCCCGGTCTTCGATGACGGTCTGCAAGGCGTCCCGCATCCGCGCCAGCTCCGCCTGACGGCCGACCATGCGCGTCTCGACGCCCTCGACGCCGCGCGTCAGCAGGCGGAAGGCGCGCGGCTTCTCGCGCTCGACGAGGTAGGTGCGGATGGGCTCGCCGCCGCCGCGCACGCTCGGCAGCTCCGTCTCGCGCACGTCGAAGAGGCCGCGCACCTGCCGGTACGTGTCGTGCGAGATGAGCACGCCGCCCAACAGGCGCCGCCTGACACAGACGGTTCGAGACGTTGACGGCCGCGCCCGTCGCCGTCAGGCCCTCGCGCGCGCCTGCGGCGCTCAGCAGCACCGCGCCGGTGTTGACGCCGACGCGTATCAGAGGCGTCGGCTCCGCCCCTTCGACGAACAGCCCGCGCAGGCTCGCGGCGACGAACTCGGCCACGTCCCTCTGCATCCGGAGCGCGGCGCGGACGGCGTGCGCCGGGTCGTCCTCGTGCGCGACGCGGTCGCCCCACAGCGCCATCATCTGGTCGCCCATGTGCCGGTCAACCGTGCCGCCGTAGTCCATCACGGCCGCGTCCACGCGCCGCCAAAGCTCGCGCATCGCCTCGCTCACCTCCTCCGCGTCGAGCGCTTCGGCGTGCGCCGTGAAGCCGTAGAGGTCTGCGAAGAGGACCGTGACCTGCTTGAGTTGTTCGGCCGACGGCTGCGTGCGTGCGCGGCGCGCGTTGTCGCGCGCGCGGCTTCGACGGCGTCGGAGAGTGTGGTGGGGACGCCGTCGGCCTTCCGCCGCATCTCCGCCTCGAACTCAAGCCGCTGCTTGAGGCGCCGGAGGTCGAGCCCTAAGTCTTTGACCGTCTGGTAGCGCTCCTCCCGCTCCTTCGCGAGCGCCTTCGTCACGATGCTCTCAAGCTCGGCCGGCACGCCCCCGGCGCGCTCCGAGAGCGGCGCGGGCTCGCGCTGAAGCACGGCGGCCATCACGTCGCTCGGCGTCGGCCCCTCGAACGGCGGCGCGCCCGCCGTCAGCTCGTAGAGCACCACGCCCAGACTCCACACGTCCGTCCGCGCGTCCACTTCGAGCCCGCGCGCCTGCTCCGGCGACATGTAGCGCGCGCGTGCCCATGATCATCCCGGGGTGCGTCTCCACGAGCGAGCGCGCGAACGAGTCGGCGGACGAGTCCTGCGCACTCCCCGCGGCGGGCGCCGCGCTGACGGGCTTGGCGAGCCCGAAGTCGAGCACCTTGACGTAGCCGTCGGGCCTGACCATCACGTTCTCCGGCTTCACGTCGCGATGGACGACGCCCGCGGCGTGCGCGGCCGAGAGCGCGGCCGAGAGCTGTACGCCGATGTCGAGCACTTCATGCAGTGGAAGCCCGCGGCCGCGCGCGTGCTCGCGCAGCGTCGCGCCCTCGACGTACTCGGTCGCGATGAAGCGCGCGCCCGCCGAGTCGTCGCCGATGTCGTAGACGGTGAGGATGTTCGGGTGGTTGAGCGCGGAGGCGGCGCGCGCCTCCTGCTCGAAGCGGCGGACGCGCTCGCGGTCGCGCGTGAAAGAGGCGGGCAGGAGTTTCAAGCGCGACGCGGCGGCCGAGCCGCTCGTCCTGCGCGAGATAGACTTTGCCCATCCCGCCCTCGCCGAGCGTGCCGACGACGCGGAACGAGCCGACGCGGCTCCCCGGCTCAAGCGCCTGCCGCTCGCCCCCGAGCAGCGCGGCCGCGACCCGGCGCCGGCGTCTCCGGCAGGAACTCGCCCTCGCGCTCGTGCGCCGCCAGGAGGGATTCGACCTCGGCGCGCGCCTCCGCGTCGCCCGCGCAGCTCGCGTCGAGGAACGCCGCGCGCTCGACGGGCGCCAGCTCGGCCGCCGCGTGGAACAGCTCCTTGATGCGCTGCCAGCGTTCGGGAGTCATGGGAGAAGTGATGAATGCGGAATGCGGAATGATGAATTAAGAACCGTCTTCGAGTTCATCATTCATCACTCGTCATTCATCATTCGTCTTATGTCTTATGTCTTCATGCGTCGAGTTCTCTTCTGAGCCAGGCGCGGGCCATCTTCCAGTCGCGCTCGACCGTGGCGTGGCTGACGCGCATGGCCTCGGCCGCCTCCTCGATGGTGAGGCCGCCGAAGAAGCGCAGCTCGACGACGCGCGCCTGCTGGGGTCGAGCGCCGCGAGACGTTCGAGCGCCTCGTTGACGCGGAGCAGGTCGAGGTCGGGGCTCTCGCCGAACCCCTCGGCCTCCGTGAGCGAGACGGCGAACTGCCGGCCGCCGCGCTTCTCGGCCTGCACGGCGCGCGCGTGGTCGACGAGGATGCGGCGCATCATCTGCGCGGCGACGCCGACGAACTGCGCGCGGTTCTGCCAGCGCGCGCGGCGCTGATCGACCATCAGCATGTACGCCTCGTTGACGAGCGCGGTCGGCTGGAGGGTGTGGTCGGGGCGCTCGCGCCGCAGGTAGTTGCCGGCGAGCCGGCGCAGCTCGTCGTAGACGAGCGGCATCAGTTCGTCGAGCGCGGCGCGGTCCCCGCCGCTCCACCTTTCCAGGAGCTGCGTGACGGCCTGTGGCGTGTGCATCCGTTCTGGCGCTGGACAGAACGACCGGAGCGTCAGCGAACATTCGACGAGTCCGGGCGTGGCTTGGTTTGAAACACTGCCGCGGGGAGTGACGGCAGATACTAACATTTTTCTCGAATCAGGTGCGAACGCTGCCTCACGGCGTATTTTTCCGGCCCGCGCGCGCACTGTCTTTAGTTTCCCGCATCGTGCCGACCGCCGCCCCCTCAGGGCCGACCGCCGCCGACGCCGCGGGGCGTGATTTTTTTAACGTAGCGTGTGGGATTTTGCGGTCGGAATACGCGTTTCTTAGTAGGAGTAAGGACCCCCAAATGTAGTTTGAGTTTATACGCCCCGCGTGGGAGACTGCCCCGAAAGACGACCCCAACGCGAACGGCCTGACACACGGGACGGAGCCATCCCTCGCTCAGCCCCGGCTGACTTTCTCGGAAACACCGCCACGCGCGACCTGCCCCGGCGCACGCGGCAATCCCCGAGAGGGAACATACAGATGCCTCGAAAGCCCCGTTCACGCAGGCGCGCCCAGGGTCTGCTCTTCACCGCCCTCTTCGTCGCGGCTGCCTTCGTGCTCCCGCTCCTGAACGTCGCCGCGCAGGTGACGCTCTCGGCCCCCGCCGTCCTCCCCGGCGACGACGGCCGCCCGCCCGCCGCCGGCCGGCAGGAGGAGCCGCGCGTCTCGAAAGGCGCCGACACCTACCTCGCCGTCTGGACCGACGCCCGCACCTCGCTCGCCGACAACGGGACCGATCGGGCTCAACACGGGACTGGACACGCCCGGCATCGGCAACATGCTCGACATCTACGCCGCGCGCGTGGGCGCCGCAGGGCAGGTCATCGACACGACGCCCATCATCGTCAACCAGGCGCCGAACAATCAGGCCAACCCGCGCGTCGGCTGGAACGGCCAGAACTGGCTCGTCACGTGGCTCACCATCGCGCCCGCGCGACGAGTTCAGCCACACGCACGACCTCGTCGCCGCGCGCGTCTCGGCCGACGGGCAACTGCTCGACCCGACGCCCATCATCCTCAAGGCGGACGTGAGCGCCGACCAGCGCCCGAACGCGGTCATCGACGACGGCGCGGGCAACTGGGTCGTCGCGTGGGAGGGCTTCCTGCCGCAGGAGGGCGGTTCGATCCCGCGCGGCGTCTTCGTCACGCGCGTGGCGAACGACGGCACGGTGCTCGACCCCGAGGGCCGCGCTCGTCTACAACCACCACAGCCAGTTCATGGGGAACTCCGACCTCGCGCGCGCGGGCGACCGCTACCTCCTCACCTTCATGACCTACGGCCCGCCCTACACCGTGCGGGGCGTGCTGCTCGACTCGAACTTCAACAACCTGCGCAACGGCCCCGAGCAGTTCGCGGGCGACGGCCTCTACCCGCGCGTCGCGTCGAACGGGCAGACGTGGTTCGTCACGTGGTCCGGCGGCGCGAGCGGCAACGTCCAGCACGTCAACGGCACGCGCGTTTCGCGCGACGGCGACCCGCTGGACGTGCCGAACTCCATCAGCATCAACCCGCACATCGGCACCGCGCCGGCCGCGCCGCAGGTCGGCGTGGGACGGCTCGAACTGGTTCGTCACCTACGAGACGAGCTACAACCCTGCGACGCAGACCTACCTCACGGGCCAGGACCTCTACCTCACGCGCGTCTCGGACGCGGGCGCCGTGCTCGACACGAACCCGGTCGTCGTCGCCAACGACCGCGGACATCGAAACGGCCCCGTCCATCACGCCCGGCGTCGGCGGCGGCGCGCTCGTCGTGTGGCACGCCAGCCTCGCGCGCGACGTGCACGCCGCGCGCGTCTCGGCCGCGGGCGCGTTGACGAACAGCACGGCCGTGGGCCTCGGCGCGCCGCGCCAGTCGAAGCAGAGGATGGCCTCGAGCGGCTCGGGCTTCCTCACGGTCTTCCGCAGCGACCGTGTCGAACCAGCAGCGCGTCTACGCGCAGCGGCTCGACCAGAACGGCGCGCCCGTAGACGCGGAGCCCTTCCTCCTCTCCGACCAGACGGACGTTGATAACCCTTCGGTCGCGTGGAACGGCTCGGCCTACCTCGTCGTCTGGGACGCGACGGGCGCCACCGCGGGCGTGCGCCAGACCTTCGCGCGCGTCGTCCCGACCTCGGGCCTGCCGCCGACGCAGACGACGCCGCCCACGCTCGTCATGAACGGCCACCAGCCGGACGTGGCGGGACTCAACGGCACGTTCCTCGTCACCAACATCCTGCAAGAGACGGCGCAGATTCGCACCGTGCAGTCCGTGCGCGTTGACGGCACGGGGACGCCGCTCGGCACGCCCGTCAAGATCGAGCGGCTCGTTCGACTCGTGGCCGCGCGCCGTCGCCTTCGGCGAACGCTGGCTCGTCATCTGGGAGGGGCACAACAACCACGACGACTCGCCCGGCACCATCCGCGCCTCGTTCGTCGCGCCGGACGGCACGGCCACGGCACCCTTCGTCGTCGGCGACGTGGGCAACGACCTCGAACCCGAGATCGCCGTCGCGGGCGACAAGGCGCTCGTCGTCTGGACGACCGCGGGCAACATCTACGGCCGCCGCCTCAACGCCGACGGCACCTCGCCTGAGCCCGCGAGCGGCGCGCCCGTCGCCGACGCCGCCGGCCGTCAGGCGAGCCCTCGGTCGCCTGGGACGGCAACCAGTACGTCGTCGTCTGGACGGACAACCGCCGCGAACTCTTTCCGCAGCAGCCGCGACGGCGACGTGTTCGGCGCGCGCGTCGCGCCCACGAACGTCAAGCTCGAAGAGTTCGCGGTCGCCGACTCGGAGCTTCCCGAGACGACGCCCTTCGTCATCGCCTCGGACGGCCTGACGCTCTTCTCCTACGCGAAGTTCTACGACGGCAGCGACGCGGGCATCCCCGACTACGCCGCGCACCGCGTCACGCTGCGCACCTCGCGCCTGCCCGCGCCCGAGAACGCGGGGCTCCCGGCGGCGCCGAGCGGCCTCGTCGCCCACCAGCTCAACAGCGGCCCGGCCACCGGCAACGTCACCCTCAGCTGGGCGGACAACAGCACCAACGAGACGGGCTTCAAGGTCGAGTCGGCGACGACCGGCGCCTTCAGCCAGATCGCGCTGCTCGGCGCGAACTCGACCACCACGGGCGGCATCTTCGGCGGCGCGAACAACGTCAACCACGTTTCCGCGTCCGCGCCTACAACGCCGCGGGCGACTCCGAATACTCGAACGTCGCCACGCCGCCCGTCGCGAGCATGAGCAGCCCCAGCACGACCGTCTACGTCGGCGCGAACGCGCGCGTCTCGGTCACGGCCACGGACGCCGAAGGGATCGCGCTCGTCGAGTTCTACGCGCGCCGCGACAGCCTCAACGGCTCGACGGCCGACCCGCCGGTCCTCATCGGCGTGGCGACCGCGCCCGGCGCCGACGGCAAGTACAACCTCGAATGGGTGCTGCCGCCCGCCGGCTACTACCACGTCTACGCGCGCGTGGCCGACGCGACGGGCAGCACGACGACGACCTACGAGTCCACGGTCGTCGTCTTGCAGAAGGCCACCGTCAACGTCACCAACCCGGCGGGCGGCGCCGTCTTCAAGCTGCCCGCGAGCGTCACGCTCACCGCCACGGCGCAGACGAACAACGGCCGCAGCGACGAGTACATCGACCGCCTCGACTTCTACGACGGCACGCGCTGGATCGGGCAGGGCACGAACACGCGAGTGGCAGGCGCCCTGGAGCTTCGTCTGGGTGAACCCGCCCGCCGGCACGCACCACCATCACGGCGCAGGCTTCGAGCACGCACACGGGGCTCTCCGTCAGCGCGCCGGTCGTCGTCGTCATCGACCCCGAGCAGGAGCCCGAGCCCGACACTCAACCTCAAGCCGGTCGTCGCGCTCACGTCGCCCGCGCCGCTCACGAACTTCGCGGCGGGCGCGACCGTCGCCGCCGCCGCCACGGCGTCCGACGAGGACGGCACCATCGACCGCGTCGAGTTCCGCGCGGGCGGCTTCACCGTCGAGGTGGACACGACCGCGCCCTACGCGGCCGAGCTGAACCTCCCCGGCGGCACGCACGACATCACGGCCGTCGCCTTCGACAACAGCGGCGGCTCGACCGTCTCGCTCCCCGCGCGCGTCACCATCGACCGCACCGCGGGGACGCAGCTCACCTCGACCACTTCGGACGGGCAGACGCTCATCGGCCAGAGCGTCGTCCGGCTCAACGGCGCGCCCGCCGATAAGGAGCTGGCCGACGACTTCGACCTCGTCGGCGACATCGACCGCGTGGTCGTGGCGGGGAGCGGCGGCGCGGTCTCGACCGTGCGCGGCGCCTACGTGCGCTTCTACGCGTGGCAGAACGGGCAGCCCCGGCGCGTTGCAGGACGAGCAGTATGTCGCCGCGGGCGATTCCGCGCTCACCTTCGCCGGCAACGGCGCGAGCACGGTGGACGTGCGCCTGCCGCATTCGTTCCGCGCCGCGGGCAAGCACTTCGTCTCGGTGCAGCTCGCCGTGGACAGCCCCGGCACCTGGTACTGGCAGAGCTCGCGCTCGGGCGCGCCGATGAACTCCGCGGTGCGCATCCGCGACAAGTACGCGGCGGCGCCCGCGTGGGGGCCGGTCGTCGAGGTCACGGGCACGGTCAACGCCGACGCCGTCGATGCAACTCTACGGCACGCTCACCACGCCGAGCAGCCTCACGTCCGTCTCGCCGCAGACAATCGAGCGTAGCGGCTGGTTCGTGCTCACGGGCACCAACTTCGGCACCGCGCAGGGCGCGAACCGCGTGCTCGTCGATAAGCTCAACGCCATCGTCGTCAAGTGGTCGCCGACCGAGATCGTCGGCTACGTGCCCGAGGCCGCGTCGCTCGGCGCGGTCGAGGTCGTCGTCTCGAATCCGCTCGGGTCGAGCAACGCGCTTCAGCTCAACGTCACCGCGCGCAAGTCGGTCGGCCGCGTCCGCTGGCAGGCGAAGTACCTCGGCGACTACGTGACCTACCGCCCGGCCATCGCGCCGGCGGGGAGCCCCGAGGCCGGCTCGGTCTACCTTGAGGTGGACGGGCTCGTCTACGCCTGGTCGCCGACGGGCGCGCTCAAGTGGGTCGCGCGGCCGGGTGGCTACCTCGGCTTCCTGAGCATCGGCGGCGGGCAGATTTCGGCCGGGCCGGAGGGGAACGTCTACGTCGGCGAGCTGGTGCAGCCCGGCGGCGTCGGCACGCCCTACCGCATGGCGGTCACGGCGCTCGACGGCAAGAGCGGGGCGTCAAGTGGCGTAACATCGACTCGACGGCCGCCAAACTTTACGCCGGGCCGAAGTCGGCCCCGACGGCAAGGTCTACGCGGTCTTCGCGCCCGGCCAGTACAACACCGTGGCCTTCAACCCCGACGGCACCGTGGCCTGGACGCGCGACGACCACCTCAGCGCCTTCCTCTCCGGCGTCGCGGGCGAGATGGCCTTCGGGCGCAACCTCCCGCGCTTCTACTTCATGGCGGGCACGCCGCTCATCGCGTCCGACTTCGCGGGCACGGTGCTGTGGTCGGTCAGCAACGGCCGCGGGGACAAGCCCGCCGTCGGCGCCGACGAGAACCTGCGCATCCGCAACTCTTCTCTGAGCGCGCAGACGGGCGCCAACGTCTACACCTTCGCGGGCTTCGGCCAGGGGCCGACCTATCCGGCCGCGGCCGGCGGCGACGGCACGCACTACGTCATCAACAACTACTACCGCCTCTACGCGCTCAACCCCGACGGCACGGAGAAGTGGCACTACGACGAGCGCGACTTCAACGACAACCTCGGCTGGCTGAGCGACCCGAACGCGAGCCCCTCGGACAGCTTCGTCCTGATGGGCGCCCGCAACACGGGCCGTTCGTTCTGGGGGTCGGCCAACTACGGCTACCTCCTCGCGCTCGACCCGGCGACGGGACAGACGGCGTGGCGGCAGGCTCTGCCGCAGGCGCCCGGCATGGTGACGCCCACCGACCTCAACCGCGGCCAGATTTCCGTCTTCAACAAGATGGTCTTCACGGCCGACGGCTCGACCGCCTACACGGCGGGCGACGTGGGCGGCGACGGCAACCCCCAGGGGACGCGCTTCGGCTACTTCTACTCGCTCAACACGAGCAGAGAGAACGTGGCGATTAACCAGCCGCCGACGGCGACGCTCCTGAGCCCGGCCCCGAACTCAAACGCGCCGCTCGGGTCTACGATTCACGTCGTCGCCGCCGTTCAGGACGACGGGCCGATTGACCGCGTCGAGTTCTACTGCACCAACGGCGGGCTTCAGAAGATCGCCACCCTCACGGCGCCCGACGCCAACGGCCAGTACGCGACCGACTACACGCCGACGGGCCCCGGCGGCTACGGCTTCTTCGCCGTCGCCTACGACAAGGGCGAGCTTCAGGGCGACACGGCGCTCAACACCGTCCTGATCAGTAACGCGGCGCCCACCGTCACGTGGGTCAGCCCCGCGGACGGCGCCGTCATCGCGTCGCCGCCCGCGAGCCTCACGCTCAAGGTGCACGGCACAGACCGCGACGGCACGTTGGTCAAGGCCGAGTTCTACACGAGCGTCACGGGACACCTCGCCGACGACCCGACCCCGGACGCCAACGGCGACTTCGAGGTGGAGTGGGCCAACCCGCCCGCGGGCCAGCACACGATCACCGGCTGGGTCACGGACAACGGCGGCACGCGCAGCGGCAAAACCATCGACATCACCATCAACGCCGCGGCCACGCCGACGCCGACGCCGACGCCCGCGCCGACGCCGACGCCCGTCGTCGGGCAGCCGCCCGCGGTTAGCATTACCTCGCCGGCCGACGGCACGAGCGTAGCGCCGGGCACTTCCGTCAACGTCACGGCCGCAGCCTCCGACCCCGACGGCACCGTGACGCGCGTGGACTTCTACCGGGTCACGGGGTCGTTCGATAACCTGATCGGCAGCGACCTCAACGCGCCCTACGCGGTGACCATCGGCTCGTCGAGCCCGTCGCCCTTCGACCTCGTCGCCGTCGCCACCGACAGCAGCGGCAACAGGACGCGCTCCGCAATCGTCCGCGTCTTCTTCCAGTACCCGGACACGGACCCGCAGGGACAGTTGAGCATCTCCGGGCGCATACGCCACCAGCAGTCCGCGCCGGGCCGCGAGATTTTCCTCCCGAACGCCGTCGTGCACCTGAGCCTCAACAACTCGTTCCTCAAGGCGACGAGGACGGACGCGCAGGGCAACTTCATCTTCAACAGCCTCTCGTACGGCGGCCGTTACGAGCTGAAGCCGGCCGAGCCCGGCTACGAGTTCTTCCCGCCGAGCGTCTTCTTCGAGGGGCTGACGGAGAACGAGACGTATGACTTCGTCGCCGCCGGCCCGCTGCCGCCCGGCGCGACGCCGACGCCGACGCCCGGCTCTGGCGCGCTCACGTGGGAGCGTTTCTACGACGGCCCGCAGCACCTCGCGGACTCCGACCCGCGCGTCGCCGTGGACGCGCAGGGCAACACCTACGTCGCCGCGACCTCGGGCGCCGCCAACGACGGCGACACAGACATCACGCTCGTCAAGTACTCGCCCGCGGGCGCGCAGCTCTGGTCGGCCTCCTACGTCGGCGAGGGCAACTACAAGGACTGGGCGAGCGACGTGAAGACCGACGCGGCCGGCAACGTCTACGTCGTCGGCACCTCGTGGGCCGCGGCCTTCCCCGGCTCCGAGTACGACATCGTCACGCTCAAGTACAACGCCGCGGGGCAGCGGCAGTGGGCGCGCGTCTACAACGGCCCCACCGGCCACTGGGACATGGCCTACGCGCTGGCGATTGACGCGGCCGGCAACGCCGTCGTCGCCGGCTCGTCGCAGGGCAGCGTGAGCGGGCCGCTCTTCGACGAGTTCGTCACCGTCAAGTACGACCCGGCGGGCACACAGCTCTGGGCGAACCGCCACTCGACGCAGCAGATCGGCGACGACGCCTACAGCCTCGCCGTCGATGCCGCGAACAACGTCTACGTCAGCGGCACCGGCTACGCGAAGACGAACGATCAGACCTCGCGCGACATCGTCACCGTCAAGTACGACCCGGCGGGCGCGAAGCAGTGGGCGTCGCGGTTCACGGGCGTGCCCGGGAGCCCCGGGCCGATTCCTCTGCCGGGCAACCCCGTCTCGAACGAGGCGGGCGGCGTCGGCATCGACCCCTCGGGTAACGTCTACGTCTTCGGCGCGAACAACGCGGGCACGTCGCAGACCGACTACCTGCTCCTGAAGTACAACCCGGCGTCGGGCGCGCTCATCTGGGGGCGCAACTGGTCGGGCCAGTCGAACGACTACCCGCGCGACATGGTCATCGACCAGGGCGGCAACGTCTACCTGACCGGCGAGAGCTGGGACGGCGACTACCAGCAGGCGACCTCGGAGAACACCTGGGACGCGGCGACGGTGAAGTTCGACGGCGCGGGCAACGTGCAGTGGGCGCGCCTCTACCGCGGCTTCCCCGGCAAGATCGACGGCGGGCGCGAGCTGGCGCTCGACGCCGGCGGGAACGTCTACGTCGGCGGCTACTCCGAGGGCTTCGTCAACGGCGACACCGTCGTCATCAAGTACCAGCCCGACGGGACGGAGCAGTGGGTCTATCGCTACGACAACCCCGAGCACACGGGCGACTCTCTGCGCGACATGACCTCGGACGCGTCGGGCAGCCTCTACCTCGCGGGGCAGGCGATACTGACGAACGCCTCGGGGCAGGAGACGCTCGACCTCGTGACGTTGAAGCTCGCGGCCTCGACCGCGCATCTCAACGCGCCGCCCGACGTGACGGTCATCGTCGGCCCGACCATCGCGGGCGCGCCCGCGCCTTCCGGCGGCGACGCGGCCGACGCCGAGACGGACCCCGTCGGCAGTCCCAACGGCCCGACCATCGCGGGGCGCAGCGTCTCGCTCAGGGCTCAGGCGAGCGACGCGGACGGCACGGTCGCCTCGGTCTCCTACTACGACAACGGGGTGCTGCTCGCCACGGTCAACGCGGCGCCCTACACCTTCCAGTGGGACAACGCCGCGCCCGGCACGCACGCCGTCAGCGCGACGGCCACGGACAACAGCGGCGCGACGCGCACCTCCGCGACCGTCAACGTCACCTTCAGCGACGCGCAGCCGACGCCGACGCCTACTCCAATTCCGACGCCGACGCCGCAACCGACGCCAACACCGACGGCCGGGCGGTCGCCCTACGGCGCGGCGCCCGCCGCGCTGCCCGGCCGGTTCGAGGCCGAGGACTTCGACCGGGGCGCGGAGGGCGTCGCCTACCACGACGCGACTGCGCAGAACGAGGGCGGCGCTTACCGCCAGACGGGCGTGGACATTTACCAGTGCGCGGGCGGCGGCGGCTGCGACCGCATCGTGGGCTGGGTCAAGTCGGGCGAGTGGCTCGAATACACCGTCGCGACCGCGGCCGCCGGCACCTACACCTTCGAGGCAAGGGTCTCAGCCGGGGCCGCGGGCGGGCGCTTCCATGTCAGGGTCGATGGGGTGGACGTGACCGGGCCGCTCCAGGTGCCCGACACGGGCGGCACCTTCTCGTGGCAGACCGTCTCGAAGGCCGGGGTGAACCTCGCGGCCGGGCCGCACGTCGTGCGCGTGGTCGTCGAGGCGGCGGCGGCGGACGGCTGGGCCGGCAACTTCGACTGGTTCGGGTTCGGCCCCGCCGCTCAGGCGCAGCCGGCCGCGCCCGTCCGCCTCCAGGCCGAGGACTTCGACCAGGGGGCGGAGGGCGTCGCCTACCACGACCTGACCGCGCAGAACGAGGGCGGGGCTTATCGGCAGACCGGCGTGGACATCTATCAGTGCGCCGCCGCCAGCGGCTGCGACCGCATCGTCGGCTGGGTCAGGGCCGGCGAGTGGCTGAGCTACACGACGGACGTGGCCGCGGCCGGGACTTACACGCTGAACGCGCGGGTCTCGAACGGGGGGGCGGGCGGCGCGTTCCACGTCACGGTGGACGGCGTGGACGTGACCGGGCCGATGCAGGTACCGAACACGGGCGGCACGTTCGCGTGGGCGACGGCGGCGAAGGAGGGCGTCGCCCTGACGGCGGGGCGGCACGCGGTGCGGGTGGTGATGGACGCGGACGGGGAGAACGGCTGGGTCGGCAACTTCGACTGGCTGGAGTTGACTCCCGCGGGTCAGGCGACTCAACAGCAGTTGACGTTCGAGGCCGAGGACTTCGACGACGGCGGGGAGGGCGTCGCCTACCACGACGCGACCGCGCAGAACGAGGGCGGCGCTTATCGGCAGACCGGGGTGGACATCTACAAGTGTACCGACGGCGGGTGCGGCCACCTCGTGGGCTGGGTCAAGGCCGGGGAGTGGCTGCGGTACACGAAGGAGGTGGCGGCCGCGGGCAGTTACACGTTCGAGGCGCGGGTCTCGAACGGGGCGGCGGGCGGCGCGTTCCACGTCACGGTGGACGGCGTGGACGTGACCGGGCCGCTCTCGATCCCGAACACGGGGAGCCCGTTCGTGTGGGCGACGGTCTCGAAGGGGGGGCTGAACCTTTCGGCGGGCCGGCACGTCGTGCGGGTGGTGGTGGAGGCGGAGGCGGGTGGCTGGGCCGGGAACTTCGACTGGTTCAGGCTCACGACCGGGACGGGGGCCGCGCAGAGCGAGAGCCTGCGTCTACAGGCCGAGGACTTCGACCAGGGCGTGGAGGGCGCCGCCTACCACGACGTGACCGCGCAGAACGAGGGCGGCGCTTACCGCCAGACGGGCGTGGACATCTACAAATGCACGGACGGCAGTTGCGACCATCTGGTCGGGTGGATCAGGGCCGGCGAGTGGTTGCGCTACTCCGCCGACATTGCCTCCGCGGGGAGCTACACGCTGTCGGCGAAGGTCTCGAACGGGGCGGCGGGCGGCGCGTTCCACGTCGAGGTGGACGGGGTGGACGTGACCGGGCCGATGCAGGTACCGAACACGGGCGGCACGTTCGTCTGGCAGAACGTCTCGAAGGCGGGCGTGAGCCTCTCGGCGGGGCGGCACGCGGTGCGGGTGGTGATGGACGCGGACGGGGCGAACGGCTGGGTCGGCAACTTCGACTCAATCACCTTCACACGGCAGTAAGGGCCGCGCGGCTTAAACCGCCCAAAATCGAAGGCGCCGGGTCGTTCAGACCCGGCGCCTTTTTTTTAGTACGGCGACCCTTCGCGCGGCCTTCAGCGCTTGTCGGCGGCGGCGGGGGGCGCGGCCGACGCCTTCTTCCGCAGACTCTCGACGCGCGCGCGCGCCCACTCGGGGGCGGTGCCGGCGCGCGACATCGTGCGGACGTAAGACTCGGCCGCCGCGAGCGCGTCGGCGTCGCGGCCCTCGCGCTCGCGGATGCGACTCAGGTCCACGTAGAACTGCGGGCTCTCTTCGCCCGCCAGCTCGGCGGCGCGCGCGAAGGCTTCGCCCGACTCGGCGAGCCGGCCCATGTGCTCGTAGATGCGCCCGAGGTGGTAGAAGACGAGCGGGTAGCGCCCGCCCTCCCTGCGCACGACGGCCAGCAGTGAAGCGGCCGCCTCCTCGTTGCGCCGCAGCGAGACGAGCGTCAGCCCCAGCTCCATGTTCGCCGGCGCGAGGTATCCGCCGCCCTCGCGGATGGCGCGCTGGTAGAGCCCGACCGCCTCTTCGGAGCGGTCGCCCGCGCGCGCCGCGCGAGCCTTCTGAAGAGAGCCGTAGGCCGGCTCCTCTATAACGAACTTCGCGGGCGCCGACCTTCAACGCGCGCGCACCGCGCAGGAGCGCCGTCGAGTCCGGTAGCGCGGCGTTCGTCTTCGCGCCCGCTTCCGTCGTACGACCGACGCCCGCCGCGCGCGCGGCCGCCGCGACGTTCGCGGCGGCGACTATCTCGCCGCGCGCGACCGTGACCTCGCGCGGCGACGCGACGCCGCGACGCTTCGCGCGCTGCCTCGTAAGCGTCGAGCACGGCGAGCGCCTGCTCCGAGTCGCCCCCTTCGGCGAGCGTGCGCGCGAGCGCGGCGGCCGCGTCCCCGTGGTCGGGCTGGAGCCGCAGCGTGCGCGCCCACTCGGCCGCCGCGAGCCCCGACTCGCCGCGCAGAGCGTGCAGGCGCCCGAGGCTGTAGCTCGCCTCGGCGTACGTGTCGTTCTCCAGACGCAGCGCGGCGCGCAGCGCGCCTTCGGCCTCCTCCCAGCGGCCCAGACGCGTGAGCACGACGCCGAGGTTGTGCTGCGCGCGCGCGTAGTTGCCGCGCTTCTGCGCGACGGCCTTGCGGTAAGCCTCGGCCGCGCGCCTCCGACTCGCCGAGCCGCGCCAGCGCGTTCCCAGCGTTGTAGAAGAACTGCGGGTCGAACCTCTCCGCCGAGACCTCCGCGCGCACGAGCCCGACCGCCTCCGACAGACTCCCGTCTTCGGCCAGCGCCTCGGCCAGCGACAGGCGCAGGCGCGCGCGCTCCGAAGGGTTCGTCGCCGACTCGGCCTTCGCGCGCAGCGCCTCGACCTCTTCGCCCGCGGCGTTCGACGCTTCAGACTCTTCGCGCGCCGGCTCGACCTTCGCCGCCTCGGCCGCCACGCGCCGCTCGCGCACGGCCTCGCCGCCCTTCGGCGCGCGCCTCACCCTGCGCCCACGCGCAGGGCGCGCACGCACACGCGAGGAGCAGCAACGCCGGCCCGGCCTTCAAGAACTTTTTCATCCCTCGACCCTCCGCCCTCAACCTTTGAGGGCGACGATTGTCCCGCCGAAGCCGACGGCCCACGCGCGCCGTCCGACCGTGAAGAGGCGTTCGAGCGCGTGCGTGTTCACGCGCTTCGTGTCCGCCCAGGTGCGCCCGCCGTCGGTCGTGTGCAGCAGCGCGCCGCCGCGTCCGACCGCCCAGCCCTCGGCCTCGTCGAAGAACTTCACGTCGTAGAGGTCGTCGCCGACGCCCGACCCCTGCGGCCGCCACGTGCGCCCGCCGTCCGTCGTCGCGATGATGACGCCCTCGCCGCCGACCGCCCAGCCGCGCTCATGCGTCGGCGAACCAGACGGCGTTGAGCCTCCGCCCGCCGACCGCGCCGCGTCTCCGGCTCCAACTGCTCCGTCTCGACCGCGCACTGACTCGTTCGGCCGCTGTGCCGCCGCGCCGCCCGCGGGAAGGAAGACCGTGCCCGCGCGCCACGTCGCGCCGCCGTCCGAGGTCTTCAGGACGGTCAGCCCGCCGCCCGAGAGCCACCCCGCCTGCGCGTCGAGGAACGAGGCGCCGAGCAGCAGGTGATTCGTCGGCACGCGCTGCCGCGCTCCACGTCCGGCCGCCGTCGGACGTTGAGAAGAGCGCGCCCATCTCGCCGTAGACCCACCCGCGCTCGCGGTCGGCGAAGCGCAGGCCCGCGAGCTTCAGGTCAACGTCCGCGCCGCGCGTCACCTCGACGCGCGACCACGTCGCGCCGCCGTCCGAGGTCTTCAGAGAGATACGAGACCGACTCGTCCTTCGCCATCGGCTTGAAGATGCTGCGCTCGCAGAGGAGCCAGCCCGTCTCCGCGTCGTGGAAGAAGATGTCGCGCAGCGCGTCCTCCGTCGGGGCCCGGCGCAACTCCCACGTCGCGCCGCCGTCCGAGGTCGAGAGCAGCGCGCCCTTACTCCCGGCCGCCCAACCCCTCCGCTCGTCCACGAAGAAGACCGAGTGCAGCCACGCGAACGTCCCCGTCCGCTGCCTCTCCCACGCCGCGGCGTGCGCGGAAGGCAAAAGGCAAAAGGTCAAAGTCAAGAGGCACAGACAGACGAAAGCTCTGCGCGCGTCAGCACGCCTGAGTTTCTGACTTCCGACTTCTGACTCCTGACTTCTAATCTCAGAATCCTCCGGTGAAGATGCGCGCGAAGCTGATGACGGGCAGCGCCTTCATGATCGCGTCCACGGTCTTCCAACGGTTGCCGGGGACGAAAATCTGGTCGCCGGGGCGGAGGAAGTAGTTGTCGGGAGCCTTGCCCTTCTCGATGGCGGACACGTCGATGTTGACGGCCTTCAGCGTGCGGTCGGCGTCCCAGTGGAGCACGTCACCTTCTTCTTGTCGCCGGTGCGGAGCACGCCGCCCGCCTCCGAGAGCGCCTCGTAGACGCTCAGCGCGCCGCGTCATGATGCGGACGCCCGGCTGCGCCACGTCGCCGAGCGACGCCGTAGCGCGCCGACATCGCCTTGTCGAGCGAGACAGTCGACCTTCGGGTCGATGATGTACTCGTCGAGGTGGCTGCGCGATCTCGTCGGCGACCTGCTGCGTCGTCTTCCCCGCGACGTGGATGCCGCCGCGCACCATGTAGTAGTCGATGCTGCCCGTCGGGCGGGACGACGATGTTCGCCCGCGAGTACTTCGGCAGGTCGAAGACCGTGACCGAGATCACGTCTTCGGGGCCGAGCCGGTAGGTCGTGAGGAAGTTGTTGTAGTAGGGAATCGCGGACTGCGCGTCCTCGTCCATCCTGCTCGCGCCGGTTGGCGAGCGACCTCCTCCGGCACGTCCGGGCGCACCTCGCGCTTGTCGTCGGGCTCCAGGCGCTCGCCGGCCCGGCGGCTTCTGCTGCGCGCGGCGTCCTTCTGCTTCTGCGCGAAGCGCGCGCGGGCCGGCGCGAGCGCGACGAGCGCGAGCGAGGAGCGTGGCGGCGACTTTCGGTTTCGACTTCATGACTTCAAACCTCCGAATTGACGACTGACGTGCGCGGCCGCTTCAAGTCCCGCGACCGAAGAGGATGGTCTTGACGGTCTCGAACAGGATGACGGCGTCGAGCACGAGGCTCTGGTTCTTGATGTAGTAGAGGTCGTACTGCAACTTCTGGCGCGCGTCCTCGACCGACGCGCCGTAGGGGTACTTGATCTGCGCCCAGCCCGTCAGGCCCGGCGGGATGAGGTGGCGCTGCTCGTAGAAGGGTATCTCCTCGGCGAGCTGCTTGACGAAGTGCGGGCGCTCGGGGCGCGGCCCGACGAAGTTCATGTCGCCGCGCAGGATGTTCCAGAACTGCGGTATCTCGTCCACGCGAATCTTGCGGATGACGCGCCCGACGCGCGTCGTGCGCGCGTCGCCCGCCTTGCTCGCCCACACGGGGCCGTCGCGCTCGGCGTCCGTCCGCATCGAGCGGAACTTGTAGACGCGGAACGGGCGCCCGTTCTTCCCCACGCGCTCCTGCGAGTAGAGCACGGGGCCGGGCGAGTCGAGCTTGATCAGCAGCGGCCGTCAACGAGCGCGATGGGCAGCGAGACGACGCGCGCCGACGAGCGCCACGCCGCGGTGGAAGAGCGCCCGCAGCACCGCCGAGAGTCGCGCCTGCCGCGCGCGCGACAGAGAAGATGAGCCACGACGGCCGCATCATGTCGAGCGAGACGCGCCCCGTCAGACGCTCGTAGAAGCTCGCGCACTCCTCGATGTGCACGTCGCCCGAGAGGCTCAGGTCCAAGAGCTGGCTGGTCGGGAACTGCCCGCGCCGCTCGCCCTGCGCGACGACGATGCGGTTGACGCCCTCGCGCCGCGCGATGGCGGCGAGGTCGTCGGTGAGCCCGATGACGCGCGGGTTGATGTATGCTCTGCCCGACCAGCTCGGGGCGGCTGTCCACGAAGCCGACGATGCGGTAGCCCGCGTCGCGCCGCTCAAGCACCTCGCGCGCGACCTCGATGGCCGACGCGCCCGAGCCGACGATGAGAATCTTCTCGCCCACGTCCGGGTGGCCGAGCAGCCAGTGCGCGCGCCACGCGCCACGCGACCATCAGCAGCGAGCGCGAGCGGCAGCGCGATGAGCGAGACGCCGCGCCCGATCATCAGGCTGCGGCAGCGAGGTACATCGTTATCGCCAGCGCGACCCACGCGAGCCCGAGCGCCTGCACGAGCCGCAGCACCAGCTCGCGCCGGTCGTGCATGACGACGAAGTCGTAGAGGTCGTAGAGGTAGAAGGCGGCGAGGCAGAAGAGCGTGACGAGCGCGGCCTTGAGGAACCCGTACTTCTCGTTCAGCTCGAAGTAGGCGTCCGACCAGCCCAGGCGCAGGTAGGCCGCCGTCACCATCGCGAGGAAGATCAGCAGAGCCTCCGCGATGATGAGCAGCAGCGTCCTCACGTTCAGGCGCGTCGAAGCCAAGCCCTTACACCTTCCTTGCCTCACTCCTCGCCCCCCTCGCCGCGGCGCGCGGAGAGTAGCGGCGGTAGTAGTAGTTCTGCTCGTTCAACTGCTCGTCCGAGCCGTTGAGGATGACGCCGAGCAGGCGCTCGCGCGGGAGCGGTTCGAGCAGGCGTTCGAGCGCGCGCGTAGCGCGTCTTGCCCGCGCGCGCGACGATGAGCGCGGCGTCGGCGCGGTTGATGAGGACGAGCGCGTCGGTGAAGATGCCGAGCGGCGGCGCGTCGATGATGATGTAGTCGAACATGCCGCCGCGCCTCCTTCAGCACCGCGAGGAAGCTGCGGCCCCGAGAGCATCTCCGCCACGTCGTCGCGCGCCGAGCCGCCGGGCAGGAGGTGCAGCCCCGCCGGCTCAAGTCTGACGATGGCCTCCGTCGAGCGTCGCCTCGCCCGCCAGCACTTCCGACAGTCCCGTCGGCGCGTCGAGGCCGAGGTATTCGGCCGCGCACGGGTTGCGCAGATCGCCGTCGATGAGCAGAGCCGACACGCCGTCGGTCTGCGCGAGCAGCCAGGAGAGGTTGACCGCGGTCAGCGTCTTCCCCTCCATGATGCCCGCGCTGGTGATGACGAACGCCTGCATCTTGCGGCGCTCGCCGGCGTGGAGCACGCGCGTGCGCAAAGAGCGGTAACGCTCGGCGTGCGACGAGCGCGGCTGCGTGATGGCGACGAGATGTGGTTCGACGCGCGCGGCGGAGATGTCTATAGAGACGAACTCCGGCGTGCGCGTCGAACCGGCAGCGCCCAAAGTTGCCCCAGCAGCACGCGAAGCCTGCCCGGCGGGGAGTGCCGACCCGCCGGATGCCAACGTCTGCTCATTGGGCGCTGATGTGTGCGCCGTCTCCGGCGTCTGAAAGTGTCGGGAGGCGCTGAAGAGGTACTCGGGGGCGTGCCCGGCGCTCGGACGCGGCCGGCGCGTGCCCGTGCGCGTGGCCGTTGCCGTTCGACTCGGCGCGCGGGCGCGAGGCCCTTCTCCTCGTCGGCCGCGGCCCCGCCTCGCGGCGCCCGCCTCCGGGCCGTTCTGCTCGGCCGCGCGCTTCAGTGCTTCGTAGACTCTGCCCATCACGAATCTCCCTTGCTGTCCCAACTGCGGAAGGCGCGGCCGACCTCGTCCGGTGTCGGGCGCGCCCGCGCCGTCGCCCTCAACTCCCGCTCGACCTCGCGCTCGTGGCTGACCTGCGCGGCGCGGCCCACGGCCGACGACGCTGTCCGCGCCCGAGCCGCTCGCCTCGGCCGCCCAGAGTTCCGAGCGGCCCGCGGCGGTGAAGATGCGCGCGCGGCCGCGCGCTCCTCGCCCGTCTGCCGCCCGCGCTGCGCGTTCGGCAGGAGGTCGAAGGTCTCGGCGACCTCCTCGACGATGTCGCGCCCGACGTGGCGCGCGCCCGCGGCGAAGCCCGCGAGCAGCGAGTTGTCGCAGATGTTATTGATCTGGCGCGGGATGCCCTCGGAGCAGCGGAAGACGAGATCGACGGCCGCAGGCGTAAACATGTCCGTGCGCTCGGCGCCGGCGGCGAGCAGGCGCGAGGCGATGTAGCGCTCCGTCTCCTCGATGTCGGGCAGCGGCTTGATCTCGCAGCGCAGGGCGACGCGCTGCTTGAGCTGGCGCAGCTCGGGCTGGTTCAAAACGTCGCGCAGCTCGGGCTGCCCGGTCAGGACGATCTGCAACTGCTTGGCCGAGTCCGACTCGAAGTTCGACATCAGCCGTATCTCTTCGAGCACCGAGGGCGAGAGCCCGTGCGCCTCGTCGATGACGAGCACGGTGCGCAGGCCGCGCGAGTGGCGCGAGTCCAGAACCTCGCCGAGGCGCAGCAGCAGCTCCGACTTGCTCTCCCAGCGCGGCACGTCGAGGAGCTTCGGCGAGGAGATGTACTGGTAGAACTCCGAGACGGTCATCCGCGGGTTGAAGAGGTAGGCGACGAGCACCGTGCGGTCGAGCCGGTTCATCATCCAGCGCAGGATGGTCGTCTTCCCCGTCCCGACCTCGCCCGTGACGACGATGAGCCCCTTGCCGCTCTCGATGCCGTAGTGCAGGTTCGCCATCGCCTCCGTGTGCGAAGGCGTGAAGTAGATGAACCGCGGGTCGGGCGTCAGCGCGAACGGGAGTTCCTTCAGTCCGTAGAAGTCCAGGTACATCTGTTGACCTCCGGTCAGTGAATGGTGAATGGTAAATAGTGAATGGTAGAAAGCAGCTTCTATTTACTATTCACCATTTACCATTCACCCCTTCTCATCCTCTCGACGCGAACAGCTCGATGATGTGCAGGCGGCTCAGGACGAAGGCGAGCGCGGGGGCGCTCACGACCGTCGCGACGACCGCGGCCAGCGCCAGCGCCGCGCGCCGCAGCTTCAGGTTGCGCTGCTCGCGCGCCGTGAGCAGGACGGGGAGCGTGACGAGGACGGGCAGGCCCGTGTAGTGCTCCGCGTCCTCGCTCGTCTGGACGGTGAGCAGGCGCGGCACCTCGAAGGCGGCCGCGAGCGCGACGCCGACGGCGAGGCCGGCGACGAGCCCGAGCAGCATCAGCAGCGGGCGCTTCGGCGCGACGGGCTGCTGCGGCAGGCTCGCCGAGTCGAGGACGGCGATGGATTCGCCCTGCGCGCGCCCGGCCACGTCCGAGTTGATCTCGGCCCTCTTCTGCTGGTCCACCATCTTGTCGTAGATGTCCTTCTCGGTCTGGTACTCGCGCTTGATGCCTTCGAGCTCGACCTGCGTGCCGGGCACGCTGGTTGATCTGCCCGCCGACGGACAGGATGTCGCGCTCGACGCGGTCGAGCATCGCCTGCTGCCGCTTGACCTCGCCCTGGAGGCGCGCTATCTCGCCCTTGTGAGTTGCCGATCCGCGGGTCGGTTCTGCTTTTCGAGGCGGTCGCGCATCTCCTCGACCTTGCGCTTGTGCTCCTCGACCATCTCGCTCCATCTGGCCCTTGATCTCGTCGATCTGCTTCTGCACCGACTTCATCTCGGGCGCGGCGGGCTTGAAGATGAGCCCCAGCTCGGCGTACTGCGACTCCAGCTCGGCCTTGCGCTTGACCAGCTCGGCGTAGGCGGCCGTGCCCTTCGGGTCCTGTATCCCTTCGATGAACGCCTCGCGGTCCTGCACGTTGGTCTTCTCCAGCTCGGCGGCGCCGCGGTTGATGTAGGCGATCTGGTCGTTGATGCGGCCGATCTCGGTGATGCGCGCCTTCTGCTCCTCGCGCAACCCCGCGAGCTGGCCGATGAGCGCCTGCGTCTGGCTCGGCAGGCTCGACAGGTTCGCCTGCATGACGCGCAGGCGCCGGCGGTCGATCTCGTCGAGCTTGGCCTTCTGCGTCTCGACGCGCTCGGTGAAGAACTGCTTGGTGAGTTCGGTCTCGTCGCGCGAGGCGCTGCGCTGGCTCTCGACGTACTTGCGCGGCCAGCGCCTCGGTGACGGCCTGCGTCGCGCGCGGGTCCTCGCCGCGGAAGGAGAGGAAGAAGCCGTTGGTGATCTCGCGGCTGGTGTTGAGCGTGAGCTTGAGGTCGCGCGTGCGCATCCGCTCGACCAGCTCCTCCATCGAGGCGCCGCGCGCGCGCTCGCGCGCGTAGAGGTCGTAGCGCTGGATGAGGGGTTCGAGCGAGCTGCGGCTCGTGACCTCCTGCCCGATGTTGTTGATGCGCATCGTCAGGTCGCTGTCCGAGAGCTGCGTGACGATCCCGGCCGCGATGGCTCGCCGGCCTCACCGTCAGGAGCGTCGTGGACTCGTAGACGTTCGGCAGCCGCCAGACCACGTACGCCACCGCGACCGCGACGGCCGCCGTCGGCAGCACGATCAGCCACTTCCTCCGCCAAACCATCCGCGCCAGCTCGCCCGGCGTCCGCTGCCTGAAATCAACACTCATGGCTCACTCCGTTCGCAGTGAATGGTGAATCGTAAATGGTGAATGGTTGAAAACCGCTTCTTCCATTCACCATTTACGATTTACCATTCACCGCCTTAAAGGCTTTCCAGCGTGCGGCGCACCTCGTCCACGGGGGTCTGGGTCGGGGGCTTGACGGGGCGCGCCTGCTCCTGCGCGGCCAGTTCCAGAGACTTCTGAAGCTCGCGGCGGGCGGCGGCCTTGTCGCCGTTCTTGGCGAGCGCGGCGCCGAGGTGCCAGCGGTAGAGCGAGTTGTCGCCGCCGCGCTTGGACGCGCCCTCGACCGCGCGCTTGAGCTGTTCGACCGAGTCGCGGTAGAGCCCGCGGCGGTAGTAGACCCAGCCGAGCGTGTCGGCGAAGCCGGGCTCGTTGGGGAAGCGGCGCACCACGTCCTGGCCGAGCCGCATCGCCTCCTCGGCGTTACCCTTGCCGTGGTCGGCGTAGAGCGCCGCGAGGTTGTTGGCCGCGACCGGCTCGTCGGGCCGGATGGAGAGGACGCGCCGGTAGTACTCGGCCGCCGCGTCGAGGTTGTT
This sequence comes from uncultured Acidobacteriota bacterium, assembly GCA_963726735.1. Classification (GTDB taxonomy): domain Bacteria; phylum Acidobacteriota; class Blastocatellia; order Pyrinomonadales; family Pyrinomonadaceae; genus QHXN01. Next base: position 712,012 of record CAVSDM010000007.1, on the reverse strand, counting down.
GCGGCCCGCCTCGATCATCCCGATCATGCGGAAGGCGACGAAGTCGTCGGGGCGGCGCTCGGTCACCTTCTTGTAAGTGTCGATGGCGCGGTCGGCCTGCTGCGTGCCGAAGTAGATTTCGGCGAGCGCCATGTAGGCCGCCACGTAGTCCGCGTCGAGTTCGACCGCGCGCCGCATCGCCGCCTCGGCCCGCTGCGCGTCGGGCGCGTCCTGCTGGCTGCCGGTGCGGTAGGCGTTCCCCAGCAGGTACTGGAGCGGCGCGCTGTTCGGCTGCTCGTTGGCTAACTGCTCGACGCGCCCGCGCGCCTCGCCGAGGCGGCCCGTGGCCGCGCCGAGGTTGACGAGCGCCGTGAGCGCCTGGAAGTTCGTGCGGTCGAGCGCGAGCGCCCGGTCGATGTGCTGCCACGCCTCGTCCCACTTGCGCTCGGCGGCCGCGGCGTCGGCGAGGTTGACGTGGGGCACGGGCGAGTTGGGCATCGCCTGGCGCGCCGCGTCGAAGTCCGCGCGCGCCGCCGCCAGCAGCGACGGCGTCTGCGCCGCGAGCCGGAGCGCGGCCTTCCCGCGCAGCAGGTAGGCGTTCGTCTTCACGTCGGCGAGGAGCTGCGGCGTCAGCTCGCCGTTCGGCGCCGCGTCCTTGAGCTTGGTCAGAAGCTCGTCGGCCGCGCGCTTCGAGCCTTCGGCGTCGCCCGAGTCCAACCCGATCTGAATCTGGAGGAGCTTGGCCGGGAGGAAGTCCTGGTAGTAGCGCTCCAACTCGCCGGCGCGCGCGCGCGCCTGCTCCAACTGCCCGTCGCGGTAGAGCGCGTCCGACATGAAGAAGAGGCCGAGCTTCGAGCGCGGCTCGCCGTCGAGCACGGTCTTCAAGTCGGCGATGGCATCCTTATACTTGCCCCGCGCGACGTTGGAGCGGGCGCGCAGGAAGAGCGCGTCCGGGTCCTTCTCGTTGCGCTTGAGCAGTTCGTCGGCGTGGTCCGTCGCGGCCTTCGTGTCGCCGCGCTGGAGGCTGATCTCGCCGAGGCGGTAGCGGCCGCGCGTGTAGTCGGGCGAGGTCTTGACGATCTCCTGGTAGAGGTTCGCGGCGTCGTCGAAGCGGCCGACCGTCGCGTAGTAGTCGGCGAGCCGCGCCTTGCCCTCGGGCTTGTCCCAGTCGAGCTGCGCCCACCCCTTGTAAGCCTCCTCGGCCTGGGGAGGCGGTTGTTGACGAGGTAGTAGCTGGCGAGCACCCAGCGCACGTCGCGGTTGTCGGGGTCCACCTCGACGGCCTTGCGGAACTGCACCTCCGCGTCGTCCTTGCGGTTGGTCTGCGCCAGAAACTTGCCGTACTCGACGTGGGCGAGCGACGAGCGGTCGTTGACCGCGATGGCTTCGTTGTAGACGCGCTCGGCGTCGGCGGGTCGGTTCGTCTGGAGGTAGAAGCGCGCGAGCCCCATGTGCGACTCGACCCGTTTGGGGTCGAGCGCGACGGCCTCCTTGATCATGGCTTCGGCCTTCGCGGTGTCGCCCTTGAAGAAGGTGACGTTGGCGAGGAGGATTTTCCCGTCCGGGTTGTTCGGCTCGCGCGCGACGACCTCGCCCGCGAGGCGCTCGGCCTCGGCGAGGAAGTCGGCCTGCTTCTGCCGGCCGAAGGCGGCGAGATAGCCGTTGGCGAGGCGGACGCGCGCGACGAGGTTCGCCGGGTCGAGCTTGACCGCGCGCTGTAGCTCTTCGATGTACTCGCCGCCGCGGCCGAGCTGTTCGTAGGCTTGCGCCAGGCCCCAGTGCGCGGCCGCGAGGTTGTCGTCGATCTGGATGGCGTTGCGGAATTCGAGCGAAGCCTCCTGCCAGCGGCGCTCCTTGAGGAAGGCTTCGCCGCGCGCGACGTGTTCGGCCTTCGCTTTCTCGGGGTTGGAGCAGGCGGTCGCGAACGCGACGAGGCAGGCGAGCAGGACGGCGAGCGGCGCCCGGAGGCTCCGGGCGCGGGGGCACTCTTGAAGGTTCATCTGACTGGCACTCCTTAAAGGGCTGGCGGTCGCCGCGCGCGCGCCCGGCGGACCGGGGCTAACGGTCTCTCGGGCACGAACCCTATGCGTGACTAATCCGCCGCTTCTACTTGACCGGCCCGGCCTCTTCCTCCGTCCGCGGCGGGCAAAGCCGCTTCCAGAGTATCCGGGCCGTCCGTTTTCGTCCGCGCCCTCCCGGCGGGGCATGCCGGCGGGAACGACGTTTAAAGGAAACGTCTAAAGACGCCCCTCTTCCTCTAACAATGCCCCATTCAAGACAGAAAAAGCAAGACCATTCTCAAACGCCGGGCCGCCTCAGTCCGGCACGTAGGCCGAGAGGTTCGGCGCGACGTGGGCGGCGAACTGCGCGGCCGTCTCGACGGCCTCGCGCTCGGAGCCGCGGAACGGGACGAGCACGCGCACCATCGCGCCGTCGGAGCGGCGCAGGCGGATGCTGTCGAAGACCGTGTAGAGCTTGTCCACGTACTCGCTCGCCACCGCGCGGCCGCGCCCCTGATACCAGTAGAGCATCACCATCCGGTCGTCGCCGTGCTCGATGACGTAGCCGTTGGCGCTGAAGGGCGCGGGGCCGCCGGCCGGGCGGACCTCGACCGTCGAGGGCTCGCCGAGCGTCCAGCCGGAGCCGGGCAGGCAGTTGAGCGGGCTGTGATAGGTGGCGCCGGTGCGCTGCGTCGAGTAGTAGCCGACGTAGAGCGAGGCCGTGCGGCCGCCCTCGCCCGTGTAGTCGCGCGAGACGTAGTCGTCGGCGCGCAGCACGGCCTCGGTCGCGGCGTCGAAGCGCACGTCGCGCCCCGCCTGCCGCCAGCCGCCGAACTCTGCGGGAAACTCCGACAGGGTCTGGCGCGGCGCGCGCGCCTCGCCCGACGCCGCCCAGTAGTTGATGAACGCGCCGCCCACCAGCAGCAGCGCCGCCATCGCCCAGAACTGTGTAGACTTCTTCATCGCTGTAGACCCGCAGTCCCCTCTCCGCCGCCGACGGGCACGACCGCCGCCGCCGCCACAGCAGGGCTCTCCTTAGACCCGACCTCTCCGGCCGCGGCCGCGCCGCCGCCGCGCCCGCCGCGCCGCGTCGGGTTGAAGCGGTCGAGCAGCCAGCCGAAGGCGAAGAGCAGCAGGAAGGCGACGACGTAGATGACCCAGCCCGAGAACTCGTGGAAGAAGCCGTCGGCGACCTCCGTCCCGTAGTAGCGGGCCAGCACGCCCGTCCCGCTCACGCGCGCCGCGTTGGTGATGATGGCGATGGGCACCGCCGCCAGCACGATGAGCACCGCGCGCACGCTGCGGAAGCGCTCGAAGCGGCGCCCGCCCGTGCCCCCCTCGTCCGAGGGGCTCGTGAAGTATGCGAAGACGACGGCCAGCGTGACGAGCGTCATCAGGCTCCGGATGCCGCTGCACGCCTCGACGACTTCGAGCTTCTTCGTCGTCGTCGAGCCCAGAGGTAACAGCTCGATGACGTTCCCCTCGCGCAGGACGGGGATGTCGAACACGCGCATGGCCCAGACGGCGCAGCGCGACGCGAAGAGTTGCAGCGGGAAGGCGACCTTGTTGAAGACGATGGTCGGGACGGGAATCGCCAGCGCCAGCAGGAGGAGCGGCACGAAGACCGCCCGCAGCAGACGCCAGCCCCAGAAGTAGACGACCACGCCCGCGAGCAGCAGGACGAGCGACGTGCGCTGCGTGAACAGCTCGGCCCCGGCCGTCCCGACCCACAGCATGAGCAGCGCCGCGACGACCGCCGCCGCCCCCCAGAAGGCGCGCGGGCGCTTCCCGACTGCGGCCAGTTGGTCGCGCTCGGTCCAGAGGATGTAGCCGATGACGAAGGGGATGAGCAGGCCGTGCGAGTAGTTCTCGTCGTCCCACCAGAAGCGCCCGAGCCGCGCCAGCACACCCCAGTAGGCGAACGCCACCGCCGCCGAGAGCAGCAGGGCCTTCCAGACGTTTCCGAGGGAGATTGCTTGGGGCATCTTGTCTGAAGCGCCCGGCGCTAAAGGGGGGGCCGGGCGAAGTGGATGAGTTGGTTATTGCCGGAGACTTGTAAACGTAGGGTTGTCGGCGGCCCTGCTTTAACGCTCTGCGCCGGCGTACGGCGCGCGCCGGGCCACTTCCAGAGTATCGCAACGCGCGGCGGCGCGGCAACTAAAACCTTGCACCGGCCCGCGCGCGAGGTTTCAGGGCTTCGTGTACAGACGCCCGCCCGCGAGCCTCAGCAGGAGGCGCGGCGACACCTTCAGCAGCAGCAGCACGGCCGTCAGCTTCCACCCGCCGAGCACGCGGCGCGCGCCCGCGATGGCCTCCCGCGCCTCCGCGAAACGGCCCTCGCCGATGAGCGACTTCCCGCGTTCGAGGTCGATGGCGGCCTGTTGGCGCGCGAGCATCCGCTCGACCTCTTCGCGCTCGTTCTCAGTCAGAGGGTACGCGTCCCTGATGTGGCGCGTCACCTTCCACTCGCGCGCGAGCCGGTTCTGCGCGTCGCCCGAGAGGCTGCCCTCGCGGACGCGGTAGCGCGCGAGCACCTTGCGCTGGTAGCCGAGGCGCGCGCCGCCGTGCGCGAGCCGCGCCCACAACTCGAAGTCCTGCGCGTTGCGCAGCGTCTCGTCGAAGAGGCCGGCGTCGAAGACCGCCCGGCGGCGCGCGACCACGCCCGACGTGATGACGTTGCAGTCGCCGCGGATGAGACTGAGAAAACTCACCTCCCCCTCGGACGGCGCCGTCTCCATGTATGTCTTGCCCGCGAGTTGCGAGTCGCCGAACATCAGCGCGTCGGTGTAGGCGAGGTCGAGCCCCCGCGCCTCGACGTGCTTCAACTGCTCTTCAAGATAAGAAGGCTCCCAGAGGTCGTCGCCGTCGAGGAAGGCCACGAGCGGCGCGCGTGCCAGCCGCAGACCCGTGTTGCGCGCGCCCCCGGCGCCGCGGTTCTCCTGCGCGACGTAGACGACGCGCGACATGTACGGCTCAAGCTCTCGCTCAAGCTCCGCGGCGTCGGGCGAGCCGTCGTTGACGACGATGACCTCGAAGCCTTCGAGCGTCTGTGCGAAGACCGAGTCGAGCGTCTCTGCGATGAAAGGCGCGACCTCGTAGGCCGTGACGATGACGCTGACCGTCGGCTCGGAAGCTATCACCTCCGCGCCGACCCGGACGGCCGCACCCGACACTTCGCGCGACTCGCTCAAGCGTAACGCCCTCCCGCGGCCGGCGCGGCCGGCGACGCCTCGCGCCTGCGCGGCAGCGCCGCGGAGACGCCGGTCAGCCAGCCCTCGAACTCAAGGTCGGAGAGCGACGCCACGTCGAGCAGGCGCGGCAGCAGCAGCGGCTCCGACTCGCGCGTGGCGTAGCCCGTCTCGCACGTCGTCGCCGTGCGCACGCCCGCCTCCGCGAGCCACGGCAGGAAGGAGCGTTCGTAGACGCCGCTCGGGTAACAGAAATGCACGGCGCCGTCGCGCCCGGTCAGGCGACTGAGGACAGAGCGGTTCTCATCAATCTCGCGCCGGAACAGCTCGCGCACGTTCGGCGTGCGGTGGCGGTGCGTGTGCAACTGCACGTCCGCGCCCGCCGCCGCCAGCTCCCGAACCTCCGCCGGATTGACGAGGTGAAGGACGCGCCGCGCGGACAGCTCGTCGTAATCGACGCCGACCGCGCGCGCGACCTTGCGCAGCAGCTCGTCCTTCTCCTCGGCCGACAGTTTCCGCTCCGCCGCGAAGCCGCGCAGCGCCGAGAGCGCCCCCGCGCGCGCCGCGTCGTCGGAGAGTTCGACGCGCGCGCCGGCGCCGGTCAGCCCTTCGAGGTCGAGCGAGCGCCCGCGCGCCTTCCAGAGGAGGTAGGCGCAGAACGTGTCGAAGACGGGCCGGTTGAACTCCGTGTAGAAGGTCGTCAGGTAGAGCGTGACGGGGAAGCCGAACTCGCCGATGATGGGAAAGGCGCGCGCGTAGAAATCGTAGGCGCCGTCGTCGAAGGTGATGGCGACGGCGCGGTCGGGCAGGTCGTCCGCGTAGAGCCTCTCGACGGCCTCGCCGAGCGGGAGCACGGCCGCGCCGGAGCTTTCGAGCACGCGCATGCGCGAGCGGAAGGTCTCGGGGCTCAGGTAGAGCGCGCCGTTCCAGGAGTGTTCGTCGTCGAGCGAGACGCCGTGATAGGCGAGGATGAGCAGGCGCCGCCGACGCCAGCGGCTCCCGGCGACGAGCCGGAACGCGCCCGCCGTCTTGAGCGAGCGCAGCGCGGTCTTCTTGATCCCCTTCAGCATCCCGCGCCCCCCTTACGGCTTCCCCTCTACGCGGCGCGGCCGGCTGCGCGCGCCCTCGCCCGCGGGCGAAGGCGTCGCGCCCGCCGGTTCGACGCCGCCCGCCGCCAGCCACGCCATCGAGACGGGCGGCGCCGGCTCGACCTTAACGACGAAGAGGTCCGTGCGGCCGCTCGCCTCCCAGTTCGACGTGTAGGCGATGAAGCGGCCGTCGCGCGAGATGGTCGGCTTCGGCGCGGCGAAGTAGCCGCCCGCCTCGTCGGTGCTCATCACGCGCGAGCGCGTGTGGCAGATGCGGCGCACACGCCCCGAGCCGTCGAGCGCCACCTGAAAAATCTCGTCCTCGAAGACGTGGTAGTCGGCCAGCGTCGAGGCCGCCACATCGGCCGTGCCGACGGTCAGCCAGCCCTCGTTGTCGGCGAGCAGCGAGCCGTGAACCTCCTCCGTCCAGTCGGGGCGGCCCGCCTCGTCCGTGAAGCGGAAGACCGTGCGCAGGCGTCGCACGTCGGCGAACGAGCGCACGCCGATGCCGTCGGCCCAGCCGTCAACGCCCGCGCCGAAGCCCGTGCCGACATCGCCATGACCCGTCGGTCGTTCCGTCTCGTTCCAGTGTGTGACCTGCGTGCGCCCGGTGGAGAGTTCGAGGTAGAGCCCGCGCGGGCTGTTCGGCGTGATCGGCGTGTTCGGGCCGACGGCGAGGTAGCGGCCGCTCTTGTCGATCCGCACCTCGTCCACCAGCCCGCGCGTCTCCTTGTGCGCCAGCACGCGGTCGTCAGACCTGCGCCAGACGAGGTAGTAGACCGGCTCCCCCGAACCCGAGCGGCGCTGGCTGAAGGCGAAGACATCGTCGTCGGACGACATCGACATCTGCGCGAGGTAGTCGAGCGGCGTGCCGAGTCCTTTGAAGTCCTTCAACAGCTCGAAGCGCCGCTCGCGCACGCGGTAGGCGTAGAGCCGCATCCCGCCGGTGTACCAGTTCGCGAAGGTGTAGATGACGTTCGGGTCTTTGTTCGACCAGATGGACGACTCCCAGCTCGGCGCGGCGTTGCCGCCCGGTATCGAGAGCGTCAGCGCCTCGCCGCGCCCGATCAGCTCGAAGCGCTCGGGGTCGAAGCGCTTGATGACGGCGTCGCCGCTCACGCCGTTGCGGATGAGCATGAGCGTGTTGTCGCGGTTGAAGGTCGGCCAGTGCGGATAGTAAGTGCCGAGGCCCGGCGCCCGCCCGTCCCGCTCGTCGGTGACGCGCATGACGGTCGTGCCGAAGACCGGATCGACGTACTTGCCGCCCGCCGCCGGGAGCTGCGGCAGCGGCGGCTTCGCGTAGGTTTTGTGATCCGTCCCGACCGCCGCGCCGTCCGCCTTCCGCGTATGCGTCTGCGGCGCGGCGTCACGCGCCTGCCCTGCGGCGTCCGCGGCGCGCGCGCCCGACGCGGGCTGCGTGCAGGCCGCGAGCAGGCAGGCCGCGAGCGCGCAGCAGGCTTTCAGGAGCGCCGCGCCGCGGGCCGAGGTCAGTCTGTTCAAGCTCAACGTCATGCGAAAGTGATGATAGCGGCGCCCCGCCGAAGCCTTCAACCGGCGCGCCGGGCCATGCACGACTCGATGATGGCCCAGAGGTTTCTGTCACTCTTCTCCACCGAGAAGTTTTCGGCGATCTGTCTCCGCGCGGCGCGACCCATGCGCCCGGCGAGCGCCGCGTCGCCGGCGAGCCTCGCCATCCCTTCGGCCATCCCGCCGACATCGCCCTCTTCGACGAGCAGGCCCGTCTCGCCCTCGACCACCGCGTCGGGTATCCCCGCGTGGCGCGTCGAGACGACGGGCAGCCCCGACGCCCCGGCTTCAAGGATGCCGAGCGGCGTCCCCTCGCAGTCGCCGTTCGGCGCTTCGACCGAGTGCTGCACGAAGCAGCGCGCGGCGCGCATCTCTTCGCGGACGCGTTCATGCGACTGCGCGCCCAGGAATTCGACCGCGCCGCCGAGCCCGAGTTCCGCGGCGAGCGCGCGACAACTCACCAACAGAGGCCCTTCGCCCACCATGCGCAGCCGCGCCGAAGGGTGCGCGCGCCGGACTTCGTCGAAGGCGCGCAGCGTCAGGTGCGGCGCCTTCTTCTCGACGAAGCGCCCGACGGCGACGAAGACGGGCGGCGCCGACTCCGGTTCGGCCCCGCCGAACTCGCCGCAGTCGATGCCGTAAGGGTTGTAGCGCACCTTCTCCGGCGGCGCGCCCAGGGCGATGAGTTTCTGCCGCATCGCGCGCGAGACGGCGACGACGGCGCAGGCCGCGCGGAACATCTCTGGGTACGAGTCGCGGTGCTCTGCGAGCACTTCGCGCGCGCTCGCGTCGAAGCCGTGGAAGTGTACGACGAGCGGGACGCCGAGCCGCCGGCACGCGTCCACAACCAGCACGCCCACGGGGCCGTACTCGGCCAGCACCGCGTCGGCGCGCGCGCGCCTGAAGGCCGTCGCATAGGCTTCGGTCAACTCGCGCTCGATTCCGCCGCGCAAGAGCGTCCGCCGAAGTTTGTGCGCGGCGCGGCGCGGCGCGGCGAGAATAGGCCGTCCGCCATGGGGCGCGAGCGGCCAGCCGTAGAGGAGCGTCACGCGCGCGGGCAGACGCTCGATGTGCCCGCGGATGAAGGTCTCGGAGAGTACGGGCTCGTAGGGCGTTGCGACACAGAGGCTCGGCGGCGCGGGCGACCCGGGCCGCGTGTCGCTTCGCGCCATGCGGGTCACCCCGCTCTCTCTTCGCGCACGGCGAGGACTGTGTGCTGCCCCTCGTCGTGGATGTGGAAGCCGTAAGCGCGCATGACCTCGTCGAAGCGCGTGCGGGCGCGGCTGTCGTCGTGGAACTCGATGGCGACGGCCGCCACTTGCTTGAGCCAGTCGAGGTCGTCCTTGAACAGTTCGACCTCCGCGCCCTCGATGTCCACCTTGAGCAGGTCGATGCGCTCGAAGCCGGAGTCGGCGATGATGCGCGTGATGGGCAGGCCCTGCATCGTCTCGCCGTCACGGCCGCCGCCCGCCTCGCGCGCGGCGAACGCGGAGTAGTGCGCCCCGTCGGCCTTCGAGCGGTCGTCGGCCACGAGCCTCTTCTCGCTGCCCCAGACCGCGGCCTTGAGCGTGCGGCAGCGCCCGACCTCGACCAGACTCTTCAGGTTGGCCGCCAGAATTTTATAGGTCGGCGGGTTGGGCTCGACCGCCAGCACGCGCGCGCGCGGGTAGTGGCCCGCGAAGTAGAGCGTGGCGAGGCCGATATTGGCCCCGAGGTCAATGATGGTCTCGCACCGCGCGAGCTTCGCCAGGATGCTCTTATAGACCTGCTCCCGGATGACCTCGTTGAAGGTCAGGATGTCGGAGCCGACCTCGCGCAGCGAGACAACGGCGGGCACGGGCCGCTTCATCCGCAACTCAAGGTTGCGCCCCTCGGCCAGCTCGCCGCGCGCGCTGCGCAGTTCGTAGTCGCGCAGCCTGAGCACGGAGCGCAGGGACATGTAAGGCAGCCACTCGCGGACGAACGAGACCGTCCAGTTCCGTGTCGGATTTAATCGCATCGTGTTAAGTCCACCCCCGCCTGCAATCAACGGGCGCCGCCCACCCTCCCCCGAAGCAGCGCCGCCGTCCCCCAAACGTCGCGCAGGATCCGCCGCCCCGCGGGCAGCAGCGCCAACAGCGCGAGCGCCGCGGTCGCCATGATCAGGGAGGAGACGATCAGCCCTTCGACAATCCCCGACGGCGCGGCCCAACGCCTGTAAGCCAAGACCGCACCGAGCCCGCCCAGCGAGGCGAAGAGCGCGGGAGACACCGCCGCGTAGATGTCGCGCGCCCGCACGTGCCCGCGCCTTCCGACGTACCAGAAGAGCAGCGGCGTCATCAGCACCACCGACACGACCGAGTAAGAGGTGGCGACGCCCGCCGCGCCCCACGGCAGCCCCGCGACGATGGCCGCCATGAGGAGCCCACAGCCGAGCGGCGCCCACCGCAGCATCTCGCGCGTGCGACCCTGCGTGATGAAGAGCCAGCCCGTCGTGTTCGCCACCGGCTGCAAGATCGCCGCCACCCCGAGCAGCGCGAAGATGCGCCCGGCCTCGGCCCACTGCGGCCCGAGCACGACGAGCACGACCCAGTCGGCCGTCGCTATCAGCAGCGCGGTGCCCGGCATCGTCACGAGGGTGAGCTTTTCGAGTATGCGCACGTACGCGCGGCGGTAACGCTCGGGCTCGTCGTTCAGGCGACTGAGCGCGGGCACGGCGACGTTCGTCAAAGGGTAGCTGATCTGGTCGAGCGGGAGCAGCAGCAGTTGGTAAGCCTTCGCGTAGAGGCCGAGTTGGAAGCCGCCCCAGACGCGCCCGATGAGCATGTTGTCGAGGTTGCGCGCGAAGTAGTTGATGACGACGAAGCCGGTCAGGTTCCCGCCGAAACCGAGCAGCTGACGCACACCCGCGTGGCGGCGCGGACGCCCGGGCCGCCAACCGCACGCGACCCACACCGACAGCATGTAACAGACGCTCAGCGCCAAGTGCCCGGCGACGAGTGCCCAGTAGCCGAAGCCGCGCCACGCGAACACGACCGTCGTCACGATGCTCGCCAAAAGCGCCGCGACCTCGGCGGCGGCCAGCATCGAGAAGCGCATCTGCCGCTTGAGTAGCGCCTCGTGCTGCACGGTCAGGCCGCCGAGGAGGAAGCCGGCCGAGTAGGCGAGCGTCACGGCCGTCAGCCGCGGCTCGCCGTAGAACCAGGCGACGGCGGGCGCGAGCGCCGCCGTCACGACGCCGACGAGGAGGCTCACGCCGACGTTGACCCAGAAGAGCGTGCTCACCTGCGCGTCGTCGATCTCTTCGCGCTGCACCGTCGCGGCCGAGAGCCCGAGGTCTTTGAAGAGGCCGACGAAGCCCGTGATGACCGCGACCATCCCGACCAGGCCGTAGTCGGCCGGCGTCAGCAGCCGCGCCAGCATCACGGTCGCGGCCAGACTGGCGGCGAACTTAAACCCCTGCGTCGTGACCGTGACCAGCCCGCCGCGCGCGACGCGCGCGCCGAGGTCGGCCTTGAGCCGGTCGGTGCGGAAGTATTCGTCCCCCCGGCGGGCGGGCGGCAGCGTCTCCGCGATCTCGGAAAGGTCTCGTGCCATCGGGCGGTGGGGCTAGTCCCGTCTTTTACATTAACACGAATCAGGGCGGCCGGGCGTGGCGATGAAGATCAGGTCAGAGCCAACCGCGGCGGGTGGGGCTCACGGGTAAGGGCAGACGATTGATGAGAGCGCGGCCGTCATCAATCGTCGAGTCGCCGCCGTGGGCCCGCCCGCCGCCGCGGTTGGCTCTGACCTGTGCCGCTCGCGGTCAGTGGTTGAAGCGGCCGCGGTATTCGATGGAGTCGAGGAAGGCCTTGACCATCTGAGCGCGGCGGTAGTCGTTGCCGTTCTCGTTGAGCTTCGAGAGCCAGTGGTTGAAGCCCCCCTGGTCGGGGTCGCGGCGGAGGTAGCCGAAGTACTGCATCAGCACGAAGGCGGGGGCGGCCTCCTTCTGCTTGAACTGCTCGTTCTCGACGATGCGCGCGAGCACGTCGGCGCGCGAGAGGCCGGCCCTCATGTCGGCAAGGAGCGCCTCGCGCTCGGCGGCCGAAGGCGTCACGCCCATATTCTCGAACAACACCTGGACGAACCAGTGGTCGGTGAACCCGTTGTAGCGCTCCTTGAAATCAGCGCGCTCGGCCCAGTTCCGCAGGAAGGCGGCGCGGTTCTCCGCAAGCTTCTGCTGCCAGCCCGGCGCGCCGACCACGAGCCCCTGCCCGACCTCGCGCGACTCGCGCAGGAAGTCCTGGAACAAGACGTTGCGGCCGAAGCTGGCGCGGTGGAGGAGGTAGACGAGGTAGCCCGTCTCGCGGAACTCGATGGAGAAGTAGTAGGCGGCCGAGGTGTCGATGCGCATGGCCTCGACGCAGGCGGGGTCGGAGCCGCAGGCGGCGATCTTGGCCGACCAGAAGCTGCGCCCCTCCTCGTCCGGCTCGCGCCCGAGGAAGTCCACGTAGTGCTGGCGCACGAAGTACTGCGCGTAGTCCACGGGGTTCTCGACGCTCCCGTAGCGCATCAAGACCTCGCCCAGCTCAAGGTGATCAATGGCCCTGCGCAGGTTGGTCAGGGCGTCGGTCACGTTGTTCTGCGCGGCCGACTGGCCGGCCACGCTCGCGTAGTCGAAGGCGCGACGGAGCGCCGACTCGATGCGCGCGCTCGCCGGGTACATGCCGGCCTCGGAGCCGAAGTCGATGTAAGCCTGCTGAATGCTTGAGACGACGGTGCCGATGCCTTCGGCCGGGGCCGCCGCCGACCCGCTCGGCCCGCTCGGCGGCGGCGCCGGCGCGACCGAGAGTCTGTTGCTCATGTCCTGCGCGTTCCGCCTCGCCTGCGCGAGGCTCGCCTGCGCCCTGCTCCCGCCCGTCGGGGTCGGCGTCGGCGTTGGCGTCGCAGCCGGAGTCGGCGTCGGCGTCGCGACCGGCGTCGGCGTCGGAGTCGGGATTGGAGTCGGAGTCGGGGTCGGAATTGGAGTCGGCATCGGCGTCGGCATGGGAGTGGGGGTCGGCGTCGCGACGGGGGTCGGGAGCGGGGTGGGCGTCGGCGTCGGCGTCGATTGTGTGAGCCGCGGCGCGGGCTCGATCTGGGCGATGTAGAGGTCCGTGCTGCCGCTGCCCTCCCAGTTGGACGTGTAGGCGACGTAGCGCCCGTCGCGCGTGATCGTCGGCTTGGGCGAGGCCCAGTAGCCGGTCGCCTCCGTCAGCCCGTCGTACTTCGTGCGCGTGTGGAGCAGGCGGCGCACGCGCCCCGAGCCATCGGTCGCCACCTGCATCAGCTCGTCCTCGAACGCGCCGGTCTCGCCGTTCTTTTCGTTCGGGTCGTCGTAGGTGCCCAGCAGCGCCCAGTCCTCGTTGTCGGCGTAGAGCGAGGTGTGCTGGTCGTTCGACCAGTCGGTCACGCCGCGGTCGTCCTTCATGTCGAAGAGCTGCGTCCGGGAGTGCGGTTCGGAGAGCTTGCGCAGGGCGACGCCGCCCGACCACGGGTCACGTCCGACGTTGGTCCCCGTCCCGCTGTCGCCGTGCGAAAAGGGCGCGTCGGCCGAGTTCCAGGTGAGCGACTCGTAGGTCATCGTCCGGAGGTCAAGAATCTTCCGCTGGTTGAGGTAGTGGTTGGGCGAGAAGTAGATGTAGCGCCCGGACTTGTCAGGCAAGCCGACGTTGAAGTCCTCGTTCGGGACGTAGGCCAGCACCTTGTCGTCCGAACGTCTCCACACGATGAAGGCCAGCGTCTCCTCGCCGCGCCCGACGCGCTTCTGCATGAAGGTGAAGACTTCATCGTGGGCGTCCATGTGCAGCTCGAAGAGGTAGTCGGGGTTGCCGGGCGACAACGCCGGCGCGAAGTCTTTAAGGAGCGTGAACTTGTCGGTCGAGACGCGGTAGGTGTAGAGCTTCATCCCCGTCGCCGGGTAGTCGCGGTTATAGTTGTTGACGTGGAGGTAGAGGAGGTCGGGGTCGGTGGCCGACCACGTCGCCCCCTGCCACTCCAGAGTCACGTTGCCGGGCAGCATCGGCGTGCGCGCCCTGACGGTTTCGAGCAGCGTGAACGTCTGCGGGTCGAAGCGCTTGATGATGGCGTCGCCGCTCGTGCCGTTGCGGATGAGCATGAGCGTGTTGTTAGCGTTGAAGGTCGGCCACTGGTTATAGTACGTGCCGCAGCCCGGGGCGGCACACTCCCGCTCGTCGGTGACGCGCATGACGGTGGTGCCGAAGACCGGGTCAACGTACTTGCCGCCCGCCGCGGGGCGCGCCGGCAGCGGCGGCTCCGCGTAGACCTTGTGGTCGGTCTTGATGCCCGCCGCCGAGACCTGCGCCCTGACGGACGGCGCGAGGCCCGACGTGAGAAGGAGGAATATTAAGAGACCCTTTGTTAAGAGAGAGGGAGAGGTAAGACGTTGACGCCCGCCTGAATGGAACATACTAAACCCCACTTCGGCAACCGGACGATCTCGCGCGCTGGCGAGACTCCTGGCTTTGCGGACCCGCATCGCTACGGGGGTGCCTTTAATCGGTGTTGGGAAACGCCCCGGGAGGGGCGCGCGGCGTTGTCGGATAGACGAGAGGCACACGCGGCCGCGCGCCGCTGCGGCGGAGGCGCGCGATAAACTTACGCGCGCACGCGCCTGCGGCGTACGTCGGGCGGACTTAAGTCGTGTGGTGTTGTTCGGGTGAACCTAAGACGGGTCGGAGAGCGTTTGACTGCCGGGCGTCGGTGACACCTTGAAGGGGCGAAATGACGCGGCGGCTGTCACGTCGCATGAACCGGTCGGTGCGTCAGCCCGTGCGGCTTGTGAAGTGGACGCGCGGCCCCGGGCGCAGTCCGGGCGGACCGCACGGGAGCCCACCGGTTTGATGCGACGGCTCTACCGATTGCCTTCGGCAACCAGACCATCTCCGGCGCGGAACCCAGGCGGGCTCCGGCGGAGACTCACGGCTTTGCGTCCCTGCCTCGCGACAGGTTTGCCCTTATCGTGTGCAATCACTTGAAAGAACGCGGGTGACTCCTGTGAGCGACCCGGCTTCTACCTTACGAAATCCCCCACGCCTTTGTCAACGACCATTTTAAACAAGTGATAAACACCCTCCGGGCCTCATTTTCCGGCCATTTTCAGTACTTTTTCGTCTCATCCCGCGAAACGTCCGACAGCGCGCACGCGCGGAGAAGTTGTTGTCAGCCCCTTTCGTGAACCTATATAATCGAGGTCGGGCCGCTGCCATAAAACCCACCCGCCCGCGTGACTCAAGTTTAAGGAGACCTCGATGACCGACCCCGACTCCAGACTGGTCGAGAACCTTCTGGCGCAGCCCGAAGTCCACAGGCAGTGGGCGGGCCACTACCGCACGCGCGACAACGAGAGCTTCTTCGAGCGCGCCTTCGACCTCATCACGGCCGAGTTGGCGCCGCCCGCGGGCGCGACCTTCCTCGACGCGGGCTGCGGCAGTTGCGCGCACACCGTCCGGCTCGCGCGCCGCGGCTTCCGTGTGCGCGCCGTGGACTTCTCGGAGAGCGCGCTGGAGATGGCGCGCGCGCACCTGAAGGAGTCGGGGCTCGACGAACGCATCACGCTCCAGCGCGAAGACCTGACGCGCCTCTCGTTCCCCGACGCGAGCTTCGACTACGTGCTCTGCTGGGGCGTGCTGATGCACGTCCCCGACGTGGCGCGCGCCGTCTCGGAGTTGTCGCGCGTGCTCAAGCCGGGCGGCCGCCTCGTCATCAGCGAGGGCAACATGAACTCGCTCGAAGCCTCGTCGCTGCGCCTCCTGAAGGGCGCGCTCGGCCGGGAGAAGGCCGAGGTGAAGGAGACGCCCGCGGGCATCGAATTCTGGAAGGAGCGCGGCGGCGGCGCGCTCGTCACGCGGCAGGCGAACATGTCTTGGCTCGTCAAAAGCTTCGAGGGCCACGGGGTCGCGCTCACGCGCCGCGTCGCGGGACAGTTCTCCGAGGCTTACACGATCTTCTCGGCGCCCGCGCTCAAGCGGCTCGTCCACGGCTTCAACAACTTCTGGTTCGGGCGCGTCAAGTCGCCCGGACTGGCCTTCGGCAACATCCTCTTCTTTGAGAAGCGCCGTTGAGCCCGCACGTACGATGACCCGAACGATCAAGCTGCTCTCGGTGATGGAGGCGACGACCGTGACGGGGCCGGCCAAGAACCTGCTCGGCTTCGCGCGGCGCGTGCGCTCGCGCGAGTTCACCGAGCCGCTCGGGCTGCCGCGCGTCGAGACCACCGTCGTCACGTTCGTGCGCGGCGCGAACGCTTCGGCCGCGCCGAACGCGTTCGTCAACGCGGCGCGCGCCGCGGGCGTCGAGGTCGAGATCATCCCCGAACGTTTCCGCTTCGACCCGCGCATCTTTGAAGGACTGCGGAGCGTCGTCGAGCGGTGCGCGCCCGACGTGTTGCAGACGCACAGCGTCAAGTCGCACCTCCTGCTGCGGCTCTCGGGCCTCGGGCGACGCTACCCGTGGATCGCGTTCCACCACGGCTACACGACGCCGGACGCGAAGATGCGTCTCTACAATCAGCTCGACCGTTTGTCGCTGCCTTCGGCGGCGCGCGTCGTCACGGTCTGCGGCCCCTTCGCCGAGCGTCTGGCGCGCGGCGGCGTGCGGCGCGAGAGGATTTCCGTCCTTCACAACTCGGTCGCGCCCGCGGCGGCGACGGGCGAAGACGCGGCGCGCGCGCTCAGCGTCAAGCTCGGTCTGGGCGAAGGCGAGCGCGTCATCCTCTCCGTGGGGAGGCTTTCGCAGGAGAAGGGGCACGCCGACCTCGTCGCCGCGCTGGGGCATCTGCGAAGCCTCGCGCCGGACTTGAGCTTCAGGCTCGTGCTCGTCGGCGACGGGCCGGAGCGCACACGTCTGGAGGAGGATGCGCGCGCGCGCGGCCTCTCCGAACGGGTCGTCTTCGCCGGTCACCACGCGGACGTGCGTCCGTTCTACGCGCTGGCCGACGTGCTGGTCCTGCCGTCTTACAGCGAGGGTTCGCCGAACGTTCTGCTCGAAGCGATGGCGGCCGGGCTGCCCGTCGTGGCGACGGCGGTCGGCGGCGTGCCCGAGATCGTCGAGCACGAGGAGAGCGCGCTGCTCGTCGCCCCGCGCGACGAGCAAGCGTTGGCGGCGGCGGTCGCGCGCATCCTGTCCGACGCGCCGCTCGCGCGCGGGCTGGCCGCGAAGGCCGCGGAGCTGGCCGCCGTGCGCTTCTCGCCGGAGGCGTATGCGCGCTCCGTGCTCGAAATCTACACCGGCCTCGACGGCGTCGGGCGCGACGCCCCTTTGGCCGCCGCGCCCGCCTAGCGCCGCCCGCCTCTCTCCCGCAACAAGTCCTGATGGATGCCGGCGAGCTGTTCGCCGAGGATGGCCCAGTCGTACCTCTCGGAGACGAGCCGCCGTCCGGCCGCGGCCATCTCCTGCCACTTCCGGCCGGCGCCGTCCAGGTCTCGCAGCGCGCGGCAGAACTCTTCGGCCGTCTCGGCAAAGATGATGCTTTCGCCTTCGCGCGCGTCCACGCCCTCCGCACCGAGGCGCGTCGAGACGACGGGGACGCCCGCCGCCATCGTCTCGTAGATTTTCAGACGACTCCCGCCGCCGACGTTCAAAGGGACCACCGACGCCAGGGCCTCGCGGTAGTACGGTCGCACGTCATCGACCGTCCCCGTCACCTCGACGCCGGGCAGGCCCGCCAGCGCACGGACTTCGGGCGTAGGGTTACGCCCGACTATCGTCAGCAACGCGTCGGGCAGCAGCTCGAAGACGCGCGGCCACACGTTGCGCGCGAAGCTCACGGCCCCGTCAACGTTGGCGTGATAGTCCATCGAGCCGACGAAGAGGACACGGCGGCGGCGCGCCGCGGCGGCCGCGTGGGCGGGGGCGGCGGCGCCGGTCTGTCGTCCGCGCCAGTCTTCGTAAGCCGCCTCCATCTGTTCGTCTGAGAAGTAGCTAACGTCAACGCCGTTCTCGACGACGTGTGCGCGCGCGCCGGGCGCGAGGGCGAGCAGCCGCACGCGGTCGGGTTCGCTCACCATGACGTTCGCGTCCGCCTCGCGCGCCGTGCGGCGCTCCAGCGCGCGGAGCTGCGACGCCGTCCTGTGCGCGTAGGCACGGCGCAGAGGGTTCGGCGCGCGACCGCCGTACTGCCGCATCAGGTCGGATTCGATGTTGTGCCAGTCGCAGACCAGCACGGGGCTGCTCCGGGCCGCGCGGATGAGCGGCAGGTACGCGGCGAGGTGAATGCTCTCGACCTGCACCACGTCAAAGTCCTCGGCGGCGAGAAGTCGTTGAAGTTCCGCGGCCATCGCGCGGCTGGTGTAGTTGAGGACGGTGACGGGTGTGCGCCCCAGCGCGCCGCGCGCCAGTTTCAGCGGCGTGTAGCCGCGCTCCTGCGGCAGGACGACGTAGCGCTCGCACCAGCGCGCCGGCTCGCCCTCCGGCAGATTCCCCCCGGCGCCGGCCGACCCGCGCCCTTTCGCGCTTGCGGCGGCGGCTCCGTCACTCCGCGCCGCCTCGTCCGAGAAGGCGAGATAGGTGACGCGCGCGCCGCGCGCGAGGACGCGGGCCAGATGGTAGTTCCGCAGCTTCGCTCCGGTGTTCGGCGGCCAGCACTCCCTGGGCGCGAAATAGAGCAGATGCATTCGGGTCCGGTTCTCCTCAGTAGCGCAGGCGGTAATAGACGAGCTTCGCGTACTCGCCGGGGACGAGCCGCCGGACGATAAATTGCGGGAGGCGGATGCAATTAGACATATAAATTCATTGACACGGGCACGCCCGCTATTCCAACATACCACGTCCGACTCCTAAGGAAGGCCCCGTAAACATGAAGCTCCGAATAACCCTCTTCACGCTCTGCCTGCTCCTCGTCCCGGCCGCGGCCCGCGAGGCCCACGCCGACCCCGTCCACATCACCAGCGGCACCTACAACTTGATTAACCCCTTCCGCAACGTCCCGCGGTTCATCAGTTGGAACGCTAACCTTCAGGGGAACGGCTTTCTGGCGCGCGCGGGCGAGAGCGACGGCGGGCGGCGGAACCCCTCGATGACATGCTCCTTCCCCTGCAAGCGCGGCGACACGTTCAGCATCAGCGTGACCGAGACCCTCAGCACGGCCAGCCCGGGGGGCCGCCTGGAGGCCGGGGGGCAGACCTACTCCCCCGGCTGGTTCACCAACACCTCCCTTCTCTTCGCCACGAACAGCATCACCATCCCGGCCGACGCGCCGCAAGACCCCGCGCAGGTCTTCACCCTCTCGACGGCCTTCACGATGACCGGCACCGTCGGCTTCTCGTCCCTCAATTTTCAGACGGGAGTCTTCAGCCCGGACGTTTTCAGCGGGCAGGTCTTCGGTTCCGGCCTCGTCATCATCGACATGTTCTACAGCCGCACGACCCAACAGTTCGAGATAGCCACCCTCCGTTACAGCTTCGCGGACGCGACCACGCCCGAGCCGGCCACACTCGTGCTGCTCGGCACGGGGCTCGCCGGAGCGGCCGCCGCGCGTAAGCGGAGACGAAAGTCGAAGGGGTAAGTTCGAGCCGAGATGGCAGGCGGGAAGGCCCGGCGCGTATGTGACTCGCGCCGGGCCTTTTTGTTTTAGTAGAACAGGCGGTAGTAGACGAGCTTCACGTACTCGCCGGGGACGAGCCGCCAGCCGAGCGGGTAAAGCCACCACGCGAAGGGGCGCGGCGTCTGCCGCCCCGTCTCGACCGGCTCGACGCCGACGCGGACGGCGCTGCCCTCGAAGACGCGCCGGAGCGTCCACAGCGCGCGCCGCGACTGGTAGGCCGAGGTGACGACGACGAGCGAACGGTAGCCGCGGCCTTCGACGTGCGCGCGCAGGCGCGCGGCCTCGTCGAAGGTGCTCGCGACCGTCTGCGGCACGACCTCGACGGCTTCGGCCGGGACGCCCGCGGCTTGCAGCTCGCGCGCGGCTCGCTCGACGAAACGCGGGTTGCGGTCGTCGGCCGCCGAGTAGCCGCCGCTCTGCCCGTCGTCGGTCAGGACGACACGCGGCGCGCGCCCCTCCCGGTAGAGTTCGGCCGCGCGCCGCGCGCGCTCGACGTAGGTCGCCGAGCCGGCGAGCACGGCCAGCGCGTCGGCCCGCGGTAACTCTTCGCGCACGACCAGCCAACCGGCCGCCGCCCACGCCCCGAGCGACCACGCCGCGAGACCCGCGGCGGCGAATAACACGCGCCGCTTCAAAACCCCGGAACGCTTCACAGTTTTATCTTCAGAACGCCCGCCCCGCGAGCAGTTCATCGTACAGCCCCTCGACGCCCGCGAGCTGCGCGGCGCAGGAGAAACGCTCCTCGACGACGCGGCGTCCGCGCGCGCCCATCCGCCGCGCGCGTTCGGGGTCGGAGAGGAGCAGCGCGACGCGCTCTCCCAGCGCGCGGTCGTCGCCCGGCGCGACGACGAAGCCGCTCCCGCCCTCCTCGACCGCCTCGCGCGCGCCGCCCACGTCCGTCACCACGACCGGCCGCGCCGCCGCCATGTATTCGAGGATCGAGTTCGAGAAGCCCTCGGCCTTCGAGCTGAGCACGCACACGTCCGAGACGGCGAGCAGTTCGGCCACGCGCGTGCAGCGCCCCGTGAAGAATACGTCGCCCGCGAGCCCCAGCTCTGCGGCGTAGGCGCGCAGAGACTCCGTCAAATCGCCCTCGCCCGCGAGCACGAAGGCCGCGTCCCCGACGCTCTCCTTCACGAGACGCGACGCGCGCAGGAACGTGCGGTGGTCCTTCACCTCGTGTTGCAGGTTGGCGACGATGGTGACGAGCGGTCTTTCGAGAGGAAGCCCGAGCGCGTCGCGCACTTCATCTTCGTTAAAGTTCGCTGGCGGCTCGACGCGCGCGGGGTCGAGGCCGTTGTAGAGCGTCACGATCTTTTTCGTCGGCACGCCCGAGCCGACGAGGAAGGCGCGCACCGCCTCGGAGTTGACGACGACGCGGCGCGCGAGGCGGAAGGAGCAGCGCTCGACGAAGTTCTGCGCGGGCGTGCGGAAGCCGGCGATGTCGCGCTTCGACGCGACGCGCGCCGGCACGCGCGCGAGCCGCGCCGCCGCCATGCCGAAGACGTTCGTGTAGAAGTCGTGCGAGTGGACGACGGAGATACTGTCTGCGCTCAGGTCGCGCGCGAGCCGGCGCACCTGCGCGATGAAGTTCGCGTCGTGGAAGCTCGTCAGCTTGTACTGTTCGATTCGTCCGAGGCCGAGCGCCTCGGCCTCGGCGCGCAGGACGCCGTGCGAGTTGAGACAGGCGAGCTTAACTTGAAAGCGTCCGCTCTCTTTGAGCAGCCGCGCGAGCTGCAAGGTCTGGCGCTCGGTGCCGCCCTGCTCGAAGCTGTTGATGAGGTGAAGGACGCTGTGCTTCACACCGCGACGGCCCCCGCCTCCGCCGCGCGTGCGAGCGACGCGGCGCCGCCGTCGTCCACGAACGAACGGTGCCACAGCTCAAGCATGAAGAGCGTCCACAGCCGCGCCGAGTGGTCGCGCCGGCCGCGCTCGTGCTCGTCGAGCATGACGGCGACGTAGGCCGGGTCGGTCACGCCGCGCTGGAGCGTGCGCGGCTCGGTGAGCGTGCCGCGCACGCGGTCGCGGAGCTGGCGGTTGATCCACTGCTCGATGGGGACGCCGAAGCCCTGCTTCTCGCGGTCGAGGATTTCCGCGGGGACGAGGTCGCGCACCGCCGTCTTGAAGATGTGTTTCGTCACGAACCCCTTCATCTTCAAGGACGAGGGGATGCGGCCGACGAACTCGATGAGTTTGTGGTCGAGCAGCGGCGTGCGCGCCTCAAGGCTCGCGGCCATGCTCATGCGGTCAACCTTGACGAGGATGTCGCCGGGCAGGTAGGTCTTGCTGTCGAGGTAGAGCAGGCGGTTGAGCGCGTCGCCGGAAGGCGCGGCGTCGGCCACGGCGCGGAAGGCCGCGGTGGGGCGCGACTCGTCGCCGGCGAGCCGCCGGAACTCGCCCGTGTAGAGTTCGCCCTTCATCAGGCGCGTGAAGACCGAGACCGATTCGAGGTAGCGTTCGAGCGCGTCGTAGGCCACGTCGTGGATGAAGTTGCGCCCGCGCGCGCCGTGCGGCATCAGGCGCGCGGCCGGCTGCATGAGCCCCTCGCGCACGAAGCGCGGCAGGCGCTCGAAGCCGCCGCGGCGCCGGTCGATGACGTAGCGCGTGTAGCCCGCGAACAGCTCGTCGCCGCCGTCGCCCGAGAGCACGACCTTGACGTGCGCGCGCGCCAGCTTCGAGACGACGTAGGTCGGGATGGCGGAAGAGTCGGCGAAGGGCTCGTCGAAGTGCCACGCCAGCTCGTCCACCACGGAGCAGATGTCGGGCGTGACGACGAACTCGTGGTGGTCGGTGCGGAAGTGTTGCGCGGCGAGGCGCGCGTACTTCAGCTCGTCGTAGCTGTCCTCGTTGAAGCCGATGGAGAAGGTCTTGACGGGGCGTTCGCTGTTGCGCGCCATCAGCCCGACGACCGCGCTCGAATCGACCCCGCCCGAGAGGAAGGCGCCGAGCGGCACGTCGGCCACGAGCCGGACCCGCACCGCTTCGTCGAGCAGCTCACGCAGCTCTTCGAGGTAGTCCTCCTCGCGCAGCGAGCCGCCCTCCTCCTGCGGGAAGTCCCAGTACCCTTCAATCTTCAACTCGCCATCTTTGAACGTCAGGTGATGACCGGGCGGTAGTTTCTCGACGCCGCGGAAGACGGAGAGCGGGTCGGGCACGTAGCCCCAGGTCAGGTACGCGTCGAGCGCCTCGGGGCTCGGCTCGCGTTCGACCTCCGGGTGCGCGAGCAGACACTTCAGCTCGGAGCCGAAGACGAGCGCGCCGCGCCGCGTGCGCGCGTAGTAGAGCGGCTTCTTGCCGACGCGGTCGCGCGCGACGAAGAGCGAGCCCGAGCGCGCGTCCCAGAGCGCGAAGCCGAACATGCCGCGCAGGCGCTCGACGCAAGCGGGGCCGTACTCCTCGTAAGCGTGGACGATGGCCTCGGTGTCGGAGTTGGTGTGGAAGCGGTGGCCGCGTGCTTCGAGGTCGCTCTTCAGCTCGCGGAAGTTGTATATCTCGCCGTTGAAGACTATTTGCAGGCGCGGGTCGCAGCCCGAGAGCGGCTGGTGGCCGCCCGCGAGGTCGATGATCGAGAGGCGGCGCATGCCGATGGCGGCCTCGCCCTCGACGAGCGCGCCGTCCTCGTCCGGCCCGCGGTGGAAGATGGAGCGCAGCATGCGCCCCAGAACCTCGCGCCGCTCTTCGAGCCCGAACCCGGTCTCGCCCACGAATCCAGCGATGCCGCACATGCTCTTCCTTAAGCCCTTTCGCCTTCCGACGGCTTGCGCGCTACCATGAAGGTGCCCGCGACGAGCAGGTCTTCGTCGGGCAGCCCGCGATATCTCTCGATGAGGCGCGGGCGTATCTCGCGCACGAGCGCCAGCGTCTCCTCCGTGTAGTCAACGCCCGCTTCGGGACGCTCGCGCCGCCCGCGCAGGTCGCCGCGCCGCCCGCGGCCGATCACGTCCGTGACGTAGAACTTCGCGTCGTAGCCGAGCCGCCGCATCAGGTCGCGGTAATAGCCGACCATCCGGCGATTGACGACGCACTCGCCCGCCGCCATCAGGCGGTAGACCGGCTCGCCGATGGTGAGGAAGGTGAGCGGGTTTAAGCCCGCCCCGCTGAAGACGCCGTAGTCGCTGAGGTCTATCTTGTGGATCGAGAGGCCGCCGGG
The DNA here is from genome assembly GCA_963726735.1 of uncultured Acidobacteriota bacterium. Taxonomy (GTDB): domain Bacteria; phylum Acidobacteriota; class Blastocatellia; order Pyrinomonadales; family Pyrinomonadaceae; genus QHXN01. Next base: position 688,520 of record CAVSDM010000007.1, on the reverse strand, counting down.
CTTGAGCACGCGGCCGAGCGCCTCGAAGGTCGGCGTCGGGTCGTATATCTCCTGGACGGCCGCGTTCGAGACGGCGAGGTCGAACGGCTCGCCGTCGAGCAACTCATTTGAATCTTCGACGCTCGCGCCGTACAGCTCGCGCACGCGCTCGGGGTTCGTCTTAACGCCTTCGCTCAGGTCGATGGCGTCGTCGAAGCGGCGGCGCTCCTCTTCGCTTCCGAGGCGCGCGCGCACCCCCAGATAGATCTGCCGCTGCTGCGCATCGTCGCGCGGGCAGTAGAAGCGGTCGAGGCAGACGGCCGTGTCGGCGCCGGCCGCGAGGAACAGGAGCGCCACGCCGACGTTGTCGCCGAAACCCACTTCGAGCACGCGCCGGCCCGCGAGCCATTCCGGCGAGAGGCCGCCGTAAGCGACGTAGTCGTCGAACTGCGCGAAGACGCGCGCGACGCGCGACTCCAGCGGCCTGCCGAGCTGCGTCGCGCCGCCCGTGTAGAGGATGTCGCCGTGCGCGTGTCGGCGGCGGCGGCGCCAACTGTCGAATATCTTGTAGGCGATGACGGCCGACTTCGACCGCCGCGCCTTACGCTTGAGGGTGGATAGCATGAGTGAACTCATCGAGTAACTTCCGCGCCTCAGTCCTTCCGCATCCCGCGCGGCTCAGACCGGCGCGGCCGGCTCGCGTATCGGCTCCCAGCGCGCGTAGCGCTCGCCGCGCGCGAACTTGTAGAAGGCGATGACGGCCGCAAGGTTCGCCAGCACGAAGTAGTGCGGCAGCGAGAGCACACGCACCCGCGCGCCCGCGCGCTCCAGGAGCCAGCCCGCGAGCGCCGCCGCGTAGAACGCGGCCTGCCCCGCGAACAGCAGCGCGAAGAAGAGCGAGCGCGGCGCGAGCGCGCCCGACGAGACGAGGACGACGAGCAGGAAGAGCGGCACGAGGTAGCGCATGACTTTATGCGAGAGCAGCTCGACCGCGTAGAAGCCTCCGCGCAGCGGGTTCAGAAGCCGCCGGTGGCGCCAGAGGTCCGTGTAGGTCTGCGCGATGACGCGCACGCGCATCCGCAGTTCCTTGTCCGCCTGCCGGTTCGTCTCCTCGGTGCAGACGGCCCGCGGCTCGTAGACGGCGCGCAGGCCCTGCTCGACCATCTTCGTCGCGATGATGAAGTCGCTGCAAGCCTCGTGGTAGAGCGGCACGTAGGCCGAGCGCCTGACGGCGTACAGGCACCCCGACGCGCCGATGAGCGAGCAGGCGCGGCTCTCGTGCGTCTTCAGAAAAGTCTCGTAGCCCCAGTAGGACTTCGCGCCCTGCCCGACCGAGGTCGCGGCCGGGTCCACGTAGATGAGCTTGCCGGCGACGCAGCCGACCGAAGGGTCTGCGAAGTTCGGGAGCATCGCGCGCAGCACGTCGGGCCGGTAAAGAGTTGTCGCGTCGGAGAAGAGGATGACCTCGCCGCGCGCGAGTTCGACGGCCGCGTTCTGCGCGGCGGTCTTCCCCAGGCGCTCGGCCTGCCGGTGCAGGCGCACGCCGCGCGCGGCGAAGGAGCGCGCGATCTCGTCCGTGCGGTCCGACGAACAGTCCGAGGCGACGATGACTTCGAGCTTCCCCTCCGGGTAGTCGAGCGCGAGCGTGTTATCGAGCTTCGACGCGAGGTCGCGCTCCTCGTTGTAGGCCGTGATGACGACGCTGACGACGGGCTCGAACTCCGCGCGCCGCACCGCGCGCGGACGCAGGCGGCTCACCAGCCAGACGAGCACGGGGTAGCCGACGTACGCGTACGCGAGCGCCGCCGCCGCCAGCCAGAAGAGAGTCTTCGCCGCCGTCTCCAACATCACAAGTCCGACGCCGCCGGCGCGGCCGTCTTCGCCTGCTCGGCCTCGTAGAGGCGGCGCAGGCAGACGGCGTAGCCGACGAGGTAGTAGACGTTCCAGTAGTACGCGAACGAGCCGAAGAAGCTCGCCACCATGTAGCCGACGAGGCTCACCGCCAGTCCGACGGCGAGGTAGTAGAAGCGCGACTTGCGCCGCTCCTCGAACGTCTCGCGCGCGACGGCGAGCAGGCGCCGCAGCGGCGACACGACGTAGAGCACGTAGACGGCGAAGCCGAACGCGCCCATCTCGGACGCGACCTGCGTGTAGGCGTTGTGCGCCTCCATGCTGCGCGGCGAGACGAAGACGAAGTTGCCCATCCCGACGCCGAAGAGCGGGTTGCGGAGCGCGACGACGATGGAACTTATCAACAACTGCTGGCGCGCATCGGCCGAGCCGAACGCGTCGAGCCGGTGGTCGTAGATGGAAAGGATGCGCGCGCCGTACCCGCCCGGCGCGACGACGAGCAGCAGGACCGTCAAGAGGAGCGCCACCGCGACGACCGCGAAACGGTTCTTGCGGCCGAGCACCCACGCCAGCACGAAGAAGACTACCGCCATCGCGAGGAAGCCGCCGCGCGAGTAGGTCACGACCGTCCCCGCCACCATCAACGCCGCCGCCGCGCCGTAGATCGCCTTCTTCAGAAAGCCCCGCGAGCCGAGCGCGAGCGCCGCCGCGACGGGCATCAGCGTGACGAAGTGGAGCGCCATCTCGTTCGGGTTCTCGAAGATGCCGCCGATGCGGCCCTCGACGCGATAGCCCTCGACCGTCAGGCGCCCCGCGGCGAAGTCGCTCAAGGCCCCGACCGCCATCGCGACGCCCGACCCGAGCGCGAGCAGCAGCAGCCAGCGCAGGCGCCGCTCCGTGCGCACGACGTTGACGATGACGACGAAGATGAGGATGGCGCGGATGAAGATGTTGCTGAAGCTGGCCCACGCCTCGGCCATGCTCTCCTTCGCGAAGGGCACCGAGACCAGCCCGGCGAGACAGAAGAGGAGCACGAGGTTGACCTCGCGCGGCCGCGCCGTCAGGTTCCCTTCCGCGCCGAGCTGCGCCGGGAAGTAGACGACGAGCGTCAGCGTCGCCAGCCAGAAGGCGAGCGTCATGGGCAGCGGGATGTACTCGTATGGGCGGTAGAAGAGGACGAACGTGAAGAGCATGAGCCCCGCGTAGGTGAGCCCGTGCGCCCTGCGCAGCACGGCGCGCGCGCCCGCTCTTTGTGAAGGCTCGACGCCTCCCGAGCCCTCACCGCGGGCCTCCGTGCGCGCGGCCTCGCGCGGCCCGCCCGACCAGTCGGCGTCGGCCGCATCGAAGCGGCGACTCGTTCGCCCTCATCCTCGAAGCCGCGGCGGTCGTGCCCGCGGCCCAACGGGAGGACGGGCTCGTAGTCGAGCGGCTCTTTGGTGGAGGTCGGCGGCAAGCGTTGGCCCTCGGCCGCGCCGAGTCGGCGTCGGTAAAACGGCCGCACGGAGGCAGGGGGCAATCCCGCCTCCGTGCGCGCCATACTCGAAGCGCCGCCGACCCTCTCTGGGGGGCCGGGGCGCGACGGGTTCAACAGAAGTCGTGGCCGTCTCTCAGACCGTCACGCTCTCCTCGACGGCGGCCGAGCGCGCGCACGCGCTCGCGCAGGGCCGTCTCGAAACGTCGCGCCTCCTCGATGCCGGTCAGCGAGAGCGCGCGCAACTGCTGCTCGATGCGGCGGCGGTAGTCGGAGACGAGCGAGTCGGAGACGTTCAGACGCGCGGCGGCCTCGAGCTGCGTGATGTGCGCCGGGCTCAGGTAACAATACCACAGCACGCCGAGCATGCGGTCGTACTGCTTCGACTTGCCGCGCACGGCCGCGTGCAGGCCCCGCAGGAACTCGTCGACGAAGTTGGCCGCCTCGTCCTCGGACTCGCGCCGGAGCAGAGACTGCTCGGGGTTCTCGCGTCCGTCCACGGGCTCGAAGGCGCGCCCCTCCTCGTCGTCGCCGCCGCCGATGGGCACGAGGTAGATGTCCATCACGGGCAGGCGCGACATGACGAGGCTGCGCAGCGTGCGCACGTCCACCGGCGAGTCGCAGGCTTCCAGGACCGAGACGATGAGGTCTTCGAGGTCGGAGTTGCTGATGATGATCTGCGCGTCGCCCGTGCAGCCGACCATGCGCGTGTCGCGCTGGCGCACGGGAATCATCTGGACGCGCTCTTCGAGTTCGGCCTGCGCCCGGCGCGGCTTGTCCGCGCGCCACTCCCTGAGCCCGTAGACGCGGTCAACCAGACGCCGGTGCGGCTCGTCCTCGCCCGCGCCCGCAGTCGACGCGGCGGAAGTTGGCGGAGGACTGGATGATGGTCGAGATGCGGCGCGCGAGCCGGTAAGATCTCCGGGTGGCGCTTGCGCAGCTCGGCCGTCAGGAGGTTCGTCAGCTCGATCTGGCTGACCTCGCACTCGATCTCCGCGTCGGTCATCTCCGAGTCGAGGTAGTGCTGGAAGCGCGACTTCGAGAGGAGCGTGACGAAGAGTTCCTGCGTCAGGTCGAGGTAGGCGCTGCCGCGGTCGCCCTCCTCGACGAGGAGGCCGGCGCTGTAGGAGGCGCGCACGAGCGGGTGGTTGACGACGAGGCGTTGCAGCTCCGTCCAGAGGCGCGAAACGTCCGAGCGCCGCAGCGTCTCGACCCACGCGCCGGCGTGGCGCGGCGGGCGCTCCTGCGCCGTTGGGCGCGCCCGTGCCCTTGCGGGGTCGGGGATGTCTCTTGCGTTCCGCTCGTCATGGGGTCTTTCAAGTGGTGATCTTGATCGGCAGATGTGGCAGCCATGTTACCGGTTCTGGACGGTTGGGAGCAAGGCCGGAGGTCTCTAGATACGTCCGCTGAGGAGGATGGGCGAAGGGCGTAGGGTTAACGCCGGGGCGTCTCTTTGCTCCTCGGGCCATTGCACTCTTTCGGCCGGAGGCGAGACGAAAGTATCCGGGGGGACATCTGCGCTCCGCTGGCTCTTTGGTTTGAATGATTGACCTTGCAGGGAAGCCCGCCGGTTCGGCCGCAAAGGGGAATGGCGCGGCCACCGTGAAGGGGGTTCGGGACAGTCGCCCCGAACACATTTGAGATGGTAACAGCAATCCCGTGATTGAGCAACACCTTTTTACAACGCGGCCAAGGCGTTGAAAAATCAGGGAGAAACGGGCCGCCGGAGGCGCCCCGGCGCGGGACGAAAGTTTGGAAGAGTGGCGGGATTGGTACTTTAAGTTCGGTGCAAGAGAGAAGCGCCCAGAAAAGAGGCCCTCGACGGCCGGCCACGGTCAAGGAGACGCTCGGCCGGTGAAGGCTAAGCCCGCCTCGCGCCCCGCACTATCCTGTTCGGCGCTTCGCTCGCGCGGCCAGCCCGCCACACCCCCCGGCCGGCGGGCGGCCAGAAACCGAGAGACTGCGAGGAGCACTCATGCCTTCTTCAATGACAGCCTGGTTCCGTAAGCTTCGGACCTGCCCGCGCACCGAGACGCTGCTCAACTTCTCGGCGGGCGCGCGCCGCGGGGGGCGCGTCGCGGAGCACGTCGAGTCCTGTGACTTTTGCGGCGCGGAGGTGCAGTTGCTCTCCCGCCACGCGCCGCCGGCGGCCGCTCTCCCCTTCGCCGCCCTCGCGATGCCCGAGCCCCTGCGCCGGCTCGCCGAAGACATCCTCGCCGAGCCCTCCTACAACCGCGCGCGCTTCGCCGAGTCGCTCATGGAGATCGAGCGCCTGACGCCGGAGACTGTGAGCAGTGAGCAGTAGCCAGTAGACAGTAGTCAGTAGAAAGACGTAAGCGGCGCGCTCGGTCTGAAGACTGAGACGCGCCGCCTCGTTTTTTCTACTGACTACTGTCTACTCGCCTCTTCACCCCCCGTCGTACAGCTCCTCGATGAGGCCGCTGTACTTCTCGTCGATGACGCGGCGTTTGACCTTGAGGGTGGGGGTGAGTTCGCCGCCGTCGATGGAGAACTCGTCGGGGAGGAGCGCGACGCGGCGGACGCGCTCGTAGTCGTGGAGCGGGCGGGTCAGCTCGGCCACCTCGGACTGGACGAGCTTGACGGCCGCCGGGTTCCGGCTCCACGCGACGCGCAGCGTGTGCTCTTCGGCCTGCGGCGTGGGCAGCGCGGAGGCGAGCGCCTCCCAGTCGGGCACGATGAGCGCGGCGGGCTGCTTGCGCCCCGCGCCGACGACGACCACCTGGCTGACGTACTGGCTCTCCTTAATCAAACTCTCGACCAACTGCGGCGCGACGTACTTGCCGTTCGAGAGCTTGAACAGCTCCTTCTTCCGGTCGGTGATGTAGAGCCGTGCCCGGCCTCGTCTATCCTCCCCACGTCGCCCGTCCTGAACCAGCCGTCCTCGGTGAAGACGGCGGCCGTCTCCGCCTCGTGGCCGTAGTAGCCGCCCATCAGGTTCGGCCCGCGCACGAGTATCTCGCCGTCCGTGTCGGTCTTCAGTTCGATGCCGGGGAACGGCAGGCCCACCGAGCCGACGCGGTTGTCCTCGGGGCGGTTGGCCGAGACGACGCAGGTCTCGGTCATCCCGTAGCCTTGCAGGATGACGACGCCCGCGCCGAGGAAGGCGTAGGAGAGCGCGGGCGAGAGCGGCGCGCCGCCCGAGACGAAGAAGCGCAGGCGCCCGCCCACGCCCTCGCGCCACTTCTTGAAGACGAGCCGCGACGCGACCTCCTGCTGAATCTCCAGGAGCGGCGGCACCTGTTCGCCCTTGTCCTTCAGCTCCGCGTAGCGCTGGCCGACGTGCAGCGACCAGTTGAAGAGCTTCGCCTTCCAGCCGCCCTCGGCCGTCCCCTTCTTGACGATCTTGTGGAAGACCTTCTCGAAGAGGCGGGGCACGGCCGTCATGATGGTCGGGCGCACCTCGCGCAGGTACTCGCCGACCACGTCGAACGAAGGCGCGTAGGCGACCGAGACGCCGTTGCAGCAGAAGACGTAGAAGACCGACGCGCTCGAAGATGTGCGAGAGCGGCAGGACCGAGAGCGCCACGTCCGTCGAAAGGATCGGGAGCGAGCTTGAGATGGCCAGCACGTTCGAGACGAAGGTGCCGTGCGTCAGCATCACGCCCTTCGGCTCGCCCGTCGTCCCCGAGGTGTAGATGATGGTCGCGAGGTCTGCCGGCGCCGACGGCGTTCAGGGCGCGGCTGAAGACTTCGGGCTCGGCCTCGTCGAGCTGCGCGCCCGTCTGCTCAAGCTCGAAGAGCGTGAGCGCGCCCTCGACGCCCGCGGCCGCGTCGGTGTCGAAGAAGACGACGCGCTCCAGCGTCTCGACCGGCTCGATGCCGGGGCGCGCGTGGCGGAAGACCTTCTTGCCCGAGACGAAGAGGACGCGCGCGCCCGAGTCTTCGAGGATGTAGCGCACCTGCTCGGGCGCCTGCGTCGTGTAGATGGGGACGTTGACGGCGCCGAGGCTGAGGATGGCGATGTCCACGACCGACCAGTCGGGGCGGTTCTCCGACAGGAGCGCGACGCGGTCGCCCTTCTTCACCCCGAGCGCCGAGAGCCCCAACGCCACGGCGCGCACGCGCTGGATGATCGCCTCGCCCGGGATGTGGAGCCACTGCCCGCCCTTCTTCAGGCTCAGCGCGTCCGCCTTCGCGTGCCGCGCCAGCGCCTCCAGACACATCCCCGGCACGCTCGCCGGCACGTTCCCGTTATGCGTGTCACTCGTCACTGTTTTTTGATTCTTCTCCGCGAAGTATTCGACCGTGCGCTTGAGGCCGTCTCTGAGCGGGATGGTCGGCTCCCAGCCGAGGAGCTTCTGCGCGCGCGTGATGTCGGGCCGGCGCTGGCGCGGGTCGTCCTGCGGCAGCGGGCGGGAGCGACTCTGACTTCAACGCCCGGCGGCGCGGCCCACCTCCTCGGCGAGCTGCTTCATCGTGAACTCGCCCGGGTTGCCGACGTTGACCGGCTGGTGTACGTCCTCGCCCACGGCGGCGCTCTCCTCGACGTTCATCAGGCGAATCATGCCCTCGACCAGATCGTCCACGTAGCAGAAACGAGCGCGTCTGCTCGCCCGTCCCGTAGATAGTCAGCTCCTCGCCGCGCAGCGCCTGCACGATGAAGTTCGACACCACGCGCCCGTCGTCGTCGCGCATGCGCGGGCCGTACGTGTTGAAGATGCGGATGATGCGCGTGTCCACGCGGTTCTGCCGGTGGTAGTCCATCATCAACGTCTCGGCGAGCCGCTTCCCTTCGTCGTAACATGAGCGGAGGCCGATGCAGTTGACGTTGCCCCAGTAGTCCTCGGTCTGCGGATGGACTTCCGGGTCGCCGTAGACCTCCGAGGTCGAGGCTTGCAGGATGCGGGCGCGGACGCGCTTGGCGAGGCCGAGCATGTTGATGGTGCCGAGGACGTTGGTCTTGACCGTCTTGACGGGGTTGTACTGGTAGTGGACGGGCGAGGCCGGGCAGGCGAGGTTGTAAATCTGATCGACTTCGAGCAGCACCGGCTCGATGATGTCGTGGCGCACGAGGTCGAAGCGCTTCGAGTCCATCAGGTGGTAGACGTTCTCGCGCCGCCCCGTGAAGAAGTTGTCGAGGCAGATGACATCGTGCCCCTCGGCCAGAAGCCTCTCGCAAAGGTGCGAGCCGATGAAGCCCGCCCCGCCGGTCACAAGAATCCGCATCTTTTCTCCAGCTTGAAAATTTTAGTCGCCGGGGTTTGTCGCCGTCCCGGCATTGTAACAGTGATTCTCAGGCGGCCGCGCCCTCTTTTTCCGGCTCGGCGCCGCCGTAGACCGCGTCGTCTTCGCGCGCGTCCGCGCCCTCGTGGCGGCGTCGTCGCCCGCGGCGGCGGCGGTGTCGGCCCGCGCCCTCGTCCGGCTCCTCGACGCGGCCGTCGGCCGTGGCGAGCGCGGCCAGCAACAGGAACATGAGCGCGTTGGCCGTCGTGTGCAGCGTGAAGTCGAAGAAGCTGTGGACGAGCACGCCCGCGCAGCCGGCCAGGGCGCCGAGCACGACCCCGCGCCGGAAGCGGTCGCTGCGACTGCATCCGCTTGAGCGCCGTGCGGAAGAGCAGGACGACGAAGACGAGCCCGAGCAAGCCCGCCGACCACGCCCGCGTCGGAGAGTATCTGCAAGTAGTCGTTGTGCGCCTGCTCCAGACGGTACGTGCCGTTGCCCGTGTCGTAGCGCGTGTAGGCCGACCCGAAGGAGCCGAGCCCCGTCCCGAGCCACGGGTGGTCGCGGATGATCTGGAGCGTGCCGCTCCAGAAGTGCGCGCGGCCCGTCGTCGGGTCGGCGCTGTTGACGGTGCCGAGCATGCCGCGAGAGCGCGCCGTCGCCGCCGAAGTAGAGCACGCCGACGAAGACGGCGACGACCATCGCGAAGCCGAGCCCGATGCGGGCGGCGGCCGCGCGCAGGCGCTCGCCGCCGCTCAGCGCCTCGCCCTCGCGCTTGCGCCCGCGGCGCCAGCGACGAGACGGCGGCGAGGAACAGAATCTCGCAGACCATGCTGATGAGGCCGCCGCGCGAGTTCGTCATCACGAGCGAGATGGCCATCATCGCCGAGGCGAAGGCGTAGAGCAGCATCCGCTCGCGCGCGACCGCGCCCGCGAACATGAGCCCGAGCGGCATCGCCAGCACCAGCTCCATGTAGCCCGCGAAGTGGTGGCGGTTGACGTACGGGCCGAACGGCTCGGCCTGCTTCGGCTCCCTCACCCAGAAGATGGTGCGCGGGTTGAGGAAGTGCTGCATCAGCCCGTAGACGGCGAGCAGGAAGCCGAAGATGACGACGAGCCGCGCCAGCAGCTTCAGCCGGCGCGGGCTGTCCACGAAGGCGAGCGCCGCGGCGAAGTAGACGAGGAGCCCCGCGAGCTGCACGAGCGAGACGCGCGTCGCCTGCGGGTCGAACGAGAGCCCCGCGCCGCAGCTTGAAAGAGCCCGACGGCGAAGAGGCCGAGGAGCGGGAGCTGCAAAGAGTTGCGACTCACGCTCAGCACGCGCGTGCGCCACGCGTCCAGCATCCAGAGCGCGAAGACGATGGCCGCGCTCAACTGGAACGCCGCGAGCGCCCACGCGTGGACGGTGCCGAAGGCGAGCGTCGTCGTCACGACCGCGAGGCAGAGCATGAGGATGATGAAGCGGCTCCAGACCGTGCGGGGCAGCTCGCGCGCGGCGGCGGTCGCGCGCCGCGCCCGGCGGGGCCGGGACGGCGGCGGCGGCGGCGGCGGCGGCGGCGCCGTCGCGAGGTCAGCGCGCGTGTCGCACGCCCGCCTGCGCGTTCGAGGTTGAAGTCGTCATACCAGATTTTTCCGTAGATGGGGCAGACGCCCTCCGCGCAGAAGGCGCGCGTCGAGGCGCACGAGCACGGCCTCCGTCTTCGGCCCCGCCGTGAACTCGAAGGAGACCGGCTGCCAGTCCTGCGTCCCCTGCGCGACGGGCGCCGAGACCGCGAGCGGCGTGTCCGGCCGCGGCCGGCTCCGAGACCACCAACGAGAGCGTGGCCGCGCTCCTCAGCTCTTCGGTCTTCACGAAGAAGCTCAGGCGGTAGCGCGCGCCGGGCTCGACGGCGACTGTCTGCCAGACGTTGCGGAAGTCCACCTGACCCGACGCGTTGAAGGCGACGCGCAGCGAGCGCCGGCCGCCGTGCGCCGTCGCGCGCGTCGATGACGACCTGCCCGCCGCCCTGCGTCACGTTCCAGCCGAAGAGCTGCGCGGCCGCGCGGCGCGATCGTCCGACTCGAAGCCGCCGTTCGTGGAACTGCCCCACGGCCAGCTCCGCCGTAGCCCGCCCTCCGCGAGGACTGCGAGCGCGCGCCGGTACCGCCCCTTCGCGTAGAGTGCGCGCGCGAGCACGTCGGCCGCCCCCGCCCTGCTTGCGGCTGCTCCTCCGGCCCGAGCCCGGCCCAGACGCCCTGCGCGTCTTCGAGGTTGCCGCGCCCGGCGAGGACGCCGACCAGTTGCCCGCGCGACTCGGCCGTCTTCCCCACCGCGTCCACGACGCGCGCGAGGTCGGGGCCGTAGACCTGCCACGCGAGGTTGAAGACCTGCGGGCGCAGCGTCGGGTCGAGCGTCGGCCGCGCGCCGCAGCTCCGCGAAAGCCTCTTCGGTGCGGCCGGCGCGCAGCAGTGCGTTGCCGAGGTGCCAGCGCGGATACGTGTAGTTGGGCGCGAGTTCGGCGGCGCGGCGCAGCGCGGCCACCCCGCCCTCCGTGTCGCCGAGGGCGCGCGCGCGCGCGGCCCAGCCTCCATCCAGACCATGTAGTCGTTCGGCGCGAGCGCGGCCGCCCGCTCGTACTCCGTCAAGCGCGCGCGGCACGGCCGTCGGGTCGAAGCTGACCTGGTCGAGACGCGCCAGCATCAGGTGCGTGAACGGGTCGCGGGGCGCGAGCCGCGCCGCGGCCTCGGCCGACTCGAAGGCCGCCGTCGGGTCGGTCGCGTAAGAGGCCGGCGCCGTCTCCGCCATCGTGTTCCCCATGCCCCAACGCACCCCGTACCACAGCCGCAGTAGAGCGCCGCGAGGCCAGCAGCACGAGGGGCAGCGCGCGCCCACACGGGGCGTAGGTTGATGAGAGCTATCTGTTCTGCCATAAAGCGAACTGTTCCAGTTGTCAGATTTCAGATTTGCGATTTGAAGGGAGCCACGAAGCTTTCTTTAAATCGCAAACTCTGACATCTGAAAACTGCTTAAAACTCGTCCCCGACGAGTTCGATCTCGATCCGCATCCGCCGGAGCGTGACCTGCGCGTCCTCGCAGTCGCGGCGAATCTCGGCGATGCGGTCTTCGGCGATGCGTGGAGCTTGAGATGAGCACCTCCTCGACCTGCTGCTCGGCGCAGATGCGGCGCAGGTGGCCGTTGCCGCCGAAGACGCGCAGGCCGTGGATCACCTTGCCCTTCTTGAACGGGTCGTCGTCCACGAAGCCGACGGGCGTGTACTGGAGCCGCAGGTTGTTGCGCATCTCGCGCAGGAGCAGTTCGCCCGCGTCGCCCGCGCCGTAGATGAGCACGCGGCGGCCGCCCGCCGACGGCGCCGGCAGCAGCTGCCGGAACAGGCGGAACGCGACGCGGCTCCCGGCCAGCATCAGGAAGAAGATCATCGCGTCGAGGACGAAGACGGCGCGCGAGAAGCCCTCGAAGCGGAAGGCGAAGAGCAGCACCAGCACGCTCACGACCGACCCGGCCGCCGACCGCCTTCGCGTAGACGATCAGGTTGTCGAGGCTGATGTAGCGCCAGAGGCCGCGGTAGACGCCCGCCGACGAGGAGCGCCGCCATCTTCACGAAGATGAGCACGGGCACCGTCGAGAGGAAGAGCAGCCACACCTCCGCGCCGAGGTCGGAGCCGAAGAGCAGGACGTAGGAGAAGTAGTAGGCCAGGATGACGAGCAGCACGTCGAGCAGCACCTCGAAGATGCGCCGCTTGTACGAGAGGTCGACGAGGAACGAGACGAGCGGCTTCTCGCGCGCGGCCTGCACCTCGGCCTCGTCGTAGACCTTGACGCCCGCGAGGTAGACGCCGACGAGCGTCAGCACGACCGCGAAGCCCGAGCACCATCGCGATGCCCGTGTGGTACTCGAACTGCCGCACGAGCATCGCCAGCAGCCCCGACGAGCCCGCGAACCCGTAGAGCATCCACACGGCGCGCCGCTCCGACAGGCCCGAGCGCGACCAGCCGGTGCGACGTGTGGTCGCGCCCGCCCTGCGACGCCGCGCGCCCCGAGAGCTTGCGCACGACCGTGACGAGCGTCGTGTCGAAGATCGGGATGAAGAGGATGAGCACGGGGACGGCGATGACGACGAGGAAGCTGCGGCCGCGGTCGCCCGCCGCCGAGAGCAGCGCCGAGCTGGCGAGGAAGAAGCCGACGAACATCGACCCGCAGTCGCCCATGAAGATCGACGCCGGGTTCGAGTTGTAGACGAGGAAGCCGACGAGCGCCGCGGCGAAGACCGCGAGCATCACGGCCTCGGTCGTCTGCCCGTTGCCGGCGAAGTTGGCCGCGAGGAAGCCGGCCGCGATGGCCGAGATGCCCGCCGCCAGCCCGTCCATGTTGTCGAGCAGGTTGATGGCGTTCGTGATGCCGATGAGCCAGAAGATGGTCACCGCCATCGCGACCGACGCGCGCCCAGCCCCACGGCAGCAGCAGCCCGAAGTAGACGACCGCGCTCGCGCCCAACACCTGCCCGATCAGTTTCTGGTAGGGCTTGATGTGGAGGAAGTCGTCGACCAGCCCGACGACGAAGAGCGCCGTGCTCGCGCCCATCACGACCCAGCCCTCGCGCGTGTGCGGGACGAAGAGCAGGTAGGCCGACGAGCACCGAGAGGTAGATGGCGACGCCGCCCAGCATCGCCGTCGGCCGCTTGTGACAGCGGTCGCTGCGCGGCCGCGCGACGATGCCGAAGCGGCGCGCGAAGGCGCGCACCAGCGGCGTGAGCGCGAGCGAGAGGGCGAGCGCCGCCGCGGCCGGCAGGAGGTTGCTAATGCTGAAGGGCATTACCTACTACGGTTCCGGGCAACGAGACTTCGGGCGTGCTGTCGAACCTAAGAACCTATTAAATGTGCGCCGAGAAATCAAGCCACCCGGGAGACTTCCGTCACGCGGCCGCGCCGTCCTGCCGCCCGCTGTAGTACTCGATGACGGACTGCAGAATCTCGTCGAGCGCTCACGGTCGGCTTGAAGCCCGTCGAGCGCGCCGACCTTCGAGATGTCGGGCACGCGCCGCGGCATGTCCTCGAACCCCTCCTCGTACGCCTCGTCGTACGGGACGCGTGACGATCTCCGACTTCGACCCGGTCAGCTCCTTCACCCGCTCGGCCAGCTCGCATGATCGAGACCTCCTCGGTCGAGCCGATGTTGAAGACCTCGCCCACCGACTCCTCCGTGTCCATCAGCTCGACGAGCGCGCCGACCACGTCGCCGACGTAGCCGAAGCAGCGCGTCTGGCTCGCCGTCGCCGTAGACCGTGATCGGCCGGCCCGACGAGCGCCTGCTTGACGAAGGTCGGGATGACCATCCCGTACTGGCCGGTCTGCCGCGGCCCGACGGTGTTGAAGAGCCGCACGACGACCGTCGGCAGCTTCTTCTCGCGCCAGTAGGCCAGAGCCAGGAACTCGTCGATGGCCTTCGAGCAGGCGTAGCTCCAACGCCCCTTCGTCGTCGCGCCCATCACGAGGTTGCCGTCCTCGCGGAACGGCACCTCCGACGAGAGCCCGTAGACCTCGGAGGTCGAGGCGACGAGCACCTTCTTCTTCTTCTTGTTCGCCTGCGCGAGCACGACCTCGGTGCCGCGCACGTTCGTCTCGATGGTCCGGACCGGGCTCTCGACGATCAGCTTGACGCCGACGGCCGCCGCGAGGTGGAAGACCACGTCGCACTGGTCGACCAGCTCGGCCATGACCGGCACGTTGTGCACCGAGTCGATGGTGTAGTGGAACGCGGGTTGCCCTTGAGGTGCGCGATGTTTTCGAATGAGCCCGTCGAGAGGTCGTCGATGCAGAAGACCTCGTCGCCGCGCGCGATGTACAGGTCGGAGAGGTGCGAGCCGATGAAGCCCGCCCCGCCCGTGATTAGAACTCGCAAACTATTCTGTCCCTCCTTCAGAACTTCGAGCAGCGCCGACGCCTCGGCCGCCGCTTCGTCGGCGCCGCCCGCCAGACGCCCGTAGAGCCGCCGCACGTCGGCGACCAGACGCTCGACCGAATAATTGCGCTCGACGTACTCGCGGCCGCGCCCGCCCAAGCGCTGTCGCAGCGCCGGGTCGCCGACGAGGTGCGCGAGCGCGTCGGCGAAAGCCTCCGGCGTCGCCGGGCCTCACCTGCATGCCGCGCTCGCAGACCTGCCACGGGTGCGGCGCGCCGCAACTCGTCTGCGGCGACGCCGCCGAGCAGGTCGACGACGCCGCCGACGGCCGTCGCGACGCAGGCGCGCGCGTTCGCCATCGCCTCGATGAGCGTCAGGGGCGTCCCCTCGTTGCGCGAGGTGAGCGCCACCACGTCGAGCGCCGGGTAGAAGTTTTCGGGGTCGTCCCTGAGCCCCGCGAATTTTACATCATCCAGGAGCCCGAGCGCCCGCGCGTGCCCTTCCAACTCCGCGCGCAGGTGGCCGTCGCCGATGACGACGAAGCGCACGCGCCCCGCGCCCTCCGGCTTCAGGCCCGGACTCTTCCTCGGACGCGCGCCGCTTCTTGAAGAGCGCGGCGGCTTCGAGGAAGAGCCGGTGGTTCTTGATCTCGGTCAAACGTCCGACGATGCCGACGAGCATGTCCGCGTCGCGCGCGCCCCACTCCTGCCGCAGGACGTGGCGCCGCGCGCGGCCAGTCGTCGAAGGCGCGCGTGTCGAGTCCGAGCGGGATGACCTCGAACTGCCCGCGTCGCCCGACGCGGAAGCGGCCGTGAATCTCTTCGAGCTGCTGCGGGCTGATGACGACGATGCGGTCGGTGGCGAGCCGCGCCAGCAGCTGCTCGACGGCGAGGAAGAGGCGCGTCTTCCAGCGGCCGTAGTAGCTGTGGAAGATGTGCCCGTGGTACGTGTGGACGAAGCGGCACGCGGCGCGGCCTTCCGATGAGCGCCGAGGGCGTCAGCCACTTGTAGAGCAGCCCGGCCGCGCGCCCCACCGTGCCCGCCTTCGCCGTGTGCGTGTGCACCACGTCCGGGGCGCTCGCGCAGGAAGAGCCGGTAGAGCTTCCAGACCGTCACCACGTCCTTCGGCGAGACCTCGCGGCTCATCTCGGGGATGACGTGCGGCCTGACGCCCAAGCGATTCGGCGAAGTAGCCCATGTCGTCCTCGCCCGGCGGCACCACGCCCGCCACCAGCAGCGACTCCACGCCCCGCCCGCGCAACCCCGCCTCCAGCCACGCCACGTGCCGCGCCGGCCCCCCCACGTTCAGCCGCGCGATGATGCGAACGACTTTCATGCAGAAGCAGGCGGTCAGCGTAGCCGCCTCGGCCGCGTTGTTGGCGCTGAGAGCTTCGCACTGGCGGCGCCGCGCCCTCGTCGAGCTCCTGTTCGCACCCGTCTCGGCGACGAGGTTCGAGGCGCGCAGCAGCGACTCGAAGGTGCCGGCGTCGGTCCACCAGCCGTCGAGCTCGTCCCACGTCATCTCGCCGCGGTCGATGTAGGCGTTGTTAACGTCGGTGATCTCAAGCTCGCCGCGCCCCGAGGGCTTCAGCGTCTTGATGATCTCGGAAGACGTCCGGCGTCGTACATGTAGATGCCGATGACCGCGTAGTCCGACTTCGGCTGCTTCGGCTTCTCCTCGATGCGCACGACGCGGCGGCCGCTCAGCTCGGGGACGCCGAAGCGCTGCGGGTCGTGAACCTGCTTGAGAAGTATCTTGGCGCCGCCGCCCTGATGGCGGTAGGCGCGCACGGCCTTGCAGATGTTGCGCTCGATGATGTTGTCGCCCAGGACGACGCAGATCGGCTCGCCGTCGGCGAACGCCTCGCACAGGTCGAGCGCCGCGGCGATGCCGCCCTCGCCCTCCTGGTAGGTGTAGTTGAGGTGGCGCGAGGCCGAACTCCTTCCCGTTCTTGAGGAGCTTGAGGAAGTCGCCCGCGGAGTTGCCGCCCGTGACGATCATGATGTCGCGGATGCCGGCGTTGACGAGCGTCTGGATGGGGTAGTAGACCATCGGCTTGTCGTAGACCGGCAGCAGATGCTTGTTCGTGACGGCCGTCAGCGGGCGCAGCCGCGTCGCGAGTCCCCCGGCCAGTACGATACCTTTCAATGTAACTCCCCCCTCTTCCTTTGTGAGATTTTGCCGGACGCGAGACTTCAGTCGATGAATCGCTGGAACCAGAGTTCGAGCATCAGGAGCGTCCAGAGCTGGTGCGTGTAGTCGCGCTCGCCGCGCGTGTGCAGCTCGACCATCCGGCGGACGGCCGTCGGGGCGGAAGAGCCCGCGGCGCCGCGGCCCGCTCCGAGAGCAGGTTCTCGCGCAGGAACGGCTGCATCTGGCCGCGGAACCAGTGGCCGATGGGGACGCCGAAGCCCATCTTGCGGCGCGTCAGGTTCTCCGACGGCAGGAGCTTCTGGAGCGTCTTCTTCAGGATGTACTTCGTCGTCAGGCCGCGCAGCTTCAGGTTCTCGGGCAAGCGAGGCGGCGAACTCGATGACGTGGTGGTCGAGGAACGGCGAGCGCGCCTCCAGCGAGTTGGCCATGCTGGCGATGTCCACCTTGACGAGCAGGTCGTTCGGCAGGTACGTCATCGTGTCGGCCAGGAGCGACGCGTCCACCACGCCCGCCCCGTTGGCGCGCGTGAACCACGGCCGCAGCCACGCGCCCGCGTCGCGGCCGCCCACCTCCTGCCTGAACTCGTCGGTGTAGAGCTCGTCCTTCGTGTCGCGCTGCGTGATGCTGACCCATTGCAGGTAGCGTTCGACGGGCGGCAGGCTGGCCGCGCGCAGGAACCGGCGCACCCTGCGCGCGGGCGACGGCTTGGTCTCCGAGATGGGGAGCAGCTCGACCGCCTGGCGGATGACGCGCTCGCGCAGCACGCCGGGGAGCTTGCGGTAACGCTCGGAGAGGCGCATCGCGGCGTAGCGCTCGTAGCCGGCGAAGCACTCGTCGCCGCCGTCGCCGTTCAGGGCCACGGTGACGTGCTGGCGCGTCTCGCGCGAGACGTAGTAGGTCGGGATGGCGGACGAGTCGGCGTAGGGCTCGCCGTAGTGCTCGACGAGCGTGGGCAGCACCTCCATCGCGTCGGGGCGGACGACGAACTCGTGGTGCTCGGCGCCGACGCGCTCGGCGACGCGGCGCGCGTGGTGCAGCTCGGAGAAGTCCTGCTCCTCGAAGCCGATGGAGAAGGTCTTGACGGGCGTGGAGCTCTCCTCGGCCATCAGCGCCACGACCGCGCTCGAATCGATGCCGCCCGAGAGGAAGGCGCCGAGAGGCACCTCCGACATCAGGCGCACGCGCACGGCCTCGCGCAGGAGTTCCAGAGCGCGCTCGCCCGCCTCCTCCTCGGTCACCTTGATCTTCTTCGAGAAGTCGGGCTCCCAGTAGCGCCGCGTCTTCATCTCGCCCGCCGGCGTTGAGCGTGAGCGAGTGGCCCGGTTCGAGCTTGCGTATGTCGCGGTAGGCCGTGTGCGGCGCGGGCACGCACATGAAGGAGAGGTAGTCGTCGAGCGCCGCGCGGTCGATCTCGCGGCTGACCGACGGGTGGAGCAGCAGCGCCGAGAACTCCGAGCCGAAGACGAACGCGTCCCGCGTCTTCGCGTAGAGCAGAGGCTTCTTGCCGACGCGGTCGCGCGCGAGAAACAGCTCTTGCTTGCGCTCGTCCCAGATGGCGAAGGCGAACATGCCGCGCAGGTGCTTCGGGCAGTCTTCGCCGTACTCGAGGTAGGCGTGGAGGACGACCTCCGTGTCGCAGTCGGTGTGGAAGCGGTGGCCGCGCGCTTCGAGTTCGCGCTTGACCTCGCGGTAGTTGTAGACCTCGCCGTTGTAGACGATCCAGGCCGTGCCCTCTTCGTCGGCGATGGGCTGCTGGCCGCCCTTGAGGTCGATGATGGCGAGGCGGCGCATGGCCAGGCCGACGTGGCGCCTTGAGGTAGACGCCGTCCTCGTCCGGCCCGCGGTGGAAGATGGCCTGGTTCATGCGTTCGAGCAGCGCGGCCTCGGCCGCGCGCCCGTCGAGGTTGACCATGCCGACGATGCCGCACATTAAAAGTTAATCCTCCCCGCGATGTCCTGGGCGACCTGCTCCAACTCCTGCCCGCGCTCCGCGTCCCAGCGCGCGTAGCGGCGCCGCCCCGTGCTCTCCCGCGCGCGCCTCGGCCCTTGCCTGCTTCTGCTCGATCAACTGCCGCTGCCCCTCCTCCTGCCGCTCCTTGAGCAGGACGGCGCCGACGGCGACGAAGATGAAGTAGAAGACCAGAATCTGCGACCGCTGCCGGTACGCCGTCCCCACGTTCCCCTGGAAGATCGAGTAGGCCAGCGTCAGCATCGTCGTGAACAGCAGTATCGGCAGCGCCTGCCTCAGCCGATAACTCAACGTGAACCAGACGCCGAGCGACGAGCAGCGGGAACGCGGCCCACCAGACGATCATCTCGGGCAGCGTGATGCACTGCCGCAAGCTCGCGAGCTGCCACGGGAACGGCGCGAACAGCAGGTACGACATCCCCAGCGGCATGGCGCTCAGCGCGCCCGCGGCCGTGGACACGTCCACGTCGGCCCCGAAGCCGCTGTTGGCCGAGCGCGCGAGGTCGGAGCGGCTGCGCTGCACGCCCTCCAGATTACCGAACACCTCGAACTGCGCGCCCGCCGTGCGGAGCACGCCGAGGTACGTGAGCCCGATCCCCAGTACGAAGACGATGGCGACCTGGCGCGCGAGGCTCTGCGTCGTCAGCGGCCGCATCCCGATGAGGAACGCCCCGGCCACCGCCGCCGCCACCATGTAGAAGATGTAGAACCGCAGGCTGAGGATGGCGAACATCGACGAGCAGCAGCGTGATGACGTAACGCGCCGTTCAACCGCTCGCCGAGCTTGAGCGTCGCCAGCATGGCAGAGCGCCAGCAGCGAAGACTATCGGCCCGTCCTTCAACCCCTGCGAAGACCAGAGCACGAGGCTCGGGAAGAACGCGACGGAAGCCGCCGCGACCTTCGCCACCCGCACGTTCTGGAAGATCTGCCGCGCGCAGAGGAAGATGATCGGCGCCGTCGCCGCCCCGACCACCGCGTTGAAGAACTGCACCGCCAGCATGTTCCGCCCGACCACCGCGTAGATGGCCGCGACGAGGTAGACCATGCCCCAGCCGCCCGCCAGCGCCCACTGCTTCATCTCGGGCATCATCGGCAGGTCGCCGCGCCACGACTGCATCAGGTGTTCGCCGAGCCAGTCGTAGGTGAGCGCGTCGCCGCCGAAGAACTCTTGCAGACTGGAAGGCGTTGATGATCGACCCCGACCGCCATCCGCAGCAGGAGCCCCCCGACGAAGACCTTCAGGAGGAACGAACGCTGTTCGCCCGCGCCGCGCGTCAGCAGGAGCCCCGCGGCGAGCGCGCAGCGGCGCGCAGAGCAGCAGCGCCGCCGCCCCGCCCGGGATGGCGAGCGCGACCGCGGCCGCGAGCAGCGACCGTGAGAGCGGCAAGTAGGGCGTTCATCTCTTCTGCGTGGTCACCTGACCAGTCGAGTAGTATTCAGCAAAGGCGCGCGCGCCGCAAGCGGGTGCCGCGCCGCCGCCGCTCAGAAGTCGATCCTCCCGGCGATGTCCTCTGCGATGCGCTCCAGCTCCTGCCCGCGCTTCGCCTTCCAGCGCGCGTAGACGTGCCGCCCCTTGATGGCGTCGGCCGCCGCCTGCCGCCGCAGACGCTCCTGCGCGCTTCCTGTCCTCCCGCCGCTCCATGAGCAGCACGGCGCCGACGGCGACGAAGATGAAGTAGAAGACCAGAATCTGCGACCGCTGCCGGTACGCCGTCCCCACGTTCCCCTGAAAGATCGAGTAGGCCAGCGTCAGCATCGTCGTGAACAGCAGGATCGGCAGCGCCTGCCTCAGCCTGTATTTGAGCGTGAACCAGATGCCCATGATGAGCAGCGGGAACGCGGCCCACCAGACGATCATCTCGGGCAGCGTGATGGACTGCCGCAGACTCGCGAGCTGCCACGGGAACGGCGCGAACAGCAGGTAGGCCAGCCCGAGCGGCATGGCGCTCAGCGCGCCCGCGGTCGTGGACACGTCCACGTCGCCGCCGAAGCCCGTGTTGGCCGAGCGCACGAGGTCGGCGCGGCTGCGCTGCACCATCTCAAGGCTCCCGTACTGCTCGAACGTCGCGCCGGCCATGCGCACCACGCCGAAGTAGGTCAGCCCGAGCCCGAGCGCCAGCACGACGGCGAGCTGCCGCACGAGGCTCTGCGAGGTCTGCGGCCGCATCCCGATGAGGAACGCCCCGACCGCCGCCGCCGCGAGCATGTAGAAGATGTAGAAACGCAGGGTCAGCACCGTGAAGAGCGAGAGCCCGAGCATCACCATGTACTTCACGCTCATCCGCTCGCCGAGCTTGAGCGTCGCCAGCATCGTCAGCGCGAGGATGAAGACGATGGGCCCGTCCTTCAACCCCTGCGAAGACCAGAGCACGAGGCTCGGGTAGAACGCGACGGAGACCGCCGCGACCTTCGCCACCCGCACGTTCTGGAAGATCTGCCGCGCGCAGAGGAAGATGATCGGCGCCGTCGCCGCCCCGACCACCGCGTTGAAGAACTGCACCGCCAGCATGTTCCGCCCGACCACCGCGTAGATGGCCGCGACGAGGTAGAGCATGCCCCAGCCGCTCCCCGAGACCCATATCTGCACGTCGTTGTCGAGGACGCCCTTCTTGTAACGGTACGCGTCGAGCACCGCCATCCCGTAGTAGTCGTAGGTGAAGGCGTCGCCGCCGAAGAACTCCTGAAGCCTGGAAGCCGTTGATGAGGGCGCCCACCGCCATCCGCACCAGCAGGCCGCCGACGAAGACTTTCAGGAGGAAGGAGCGCTGCTCGAACTCGCCTCGCGTCAGGAGCAGGCCGACGACGTACGCGCAGACGGCGCAGAGCAGCACGGCGGCCGCGCCGCCGGGGATGGTGAGTGAGACCGCGCCCGCGAGGAGTACCGCAAGTGCGGCGAGTAGAGCGTTCATAAAACCCGCGCCTTGTTCAAAATCAGCTCGACAGTAACCGGCTAGTATTCAGCAAAGCCGAACACTCCGCAAGCGCGTACCGCCGCGCGCTACGTCGCGCCCGCCTTCAGCGTCAGCACGTCCGCCGGGGACGTCTGCGCTACGCGCGGGCGGGTCATGTCGAGCGGCGGCGCCAGGGGCGGGCGCACGGGCGGGCGGCCGACCCGGATGGCGTCGGCCGCCGCCTGCCTCTTCAGAAGGCGCTGCTGCTGCTTCTCCTCCTGCCGCTCCTTAAAGAGCACGGCGCCGACGGCGACGAAGATGAAGTAGAAGACCAGAATCTGCGACCGCTGCCGGTACGCCGTCCCCACGTTCCCCTGAAAGATCGAGTAGGCCAGCGTCAGCATCGTCGTGAACAGCAGGATCGGCAGCGCCTGCCTCAGCCTGTGTTTGAGCGTAAACCAGATGCCGATGATGAGCAGCGGGAACGATACCCACCAGACGATCATCTCGGGGAGTGTGATGCGACTGCCGCAAACTGGCGAGTTGCCACGGGAACGGCGCGAGCAGCAGGTAGGCCAGCCCGAGCGGCACGGCGCTCAGGGCGCCGGTCGCGGTCGAGACATCCACGTCTTCGCCGAAGCCCGTGTTGGCCGAGCGCACGAGGTCGGCGCGGCTGCGCTGCACCATGTCCAGGTCGCCGAAGGTGTCGAACTGGTTGCCCGCCGTGCGGAGCACGCCGAGGTACGTGAGCCCGACCCCCACCACCAGCACGACGGCGAACTGCCGCATCAGGTTCCGCGTCGTCTGCGGCCGCATCCCGATGACGAAGGCGCCGCACACGGCCGCCGCCGTCATGTAGAAGATGTAGAACCTGAAGCACAGCAGCCCGTACAGCGCGAACACCAGCACCGCCACGTACTTCGTGCTCAACCGCTCGCCGAGCTTGAGCGTCGCCAGCATCGCAGAGCGCCAGCAGCGCGACTATCGGCCCGTCCTTCAACCCCTGCGAAGACCAGAGCACGAGGCTCGGGAAGAACGCGACGAACAGGGTCGCGACCTTGGCGACGCGGAGGTTCTGGAAGATCTGCCGCGCGCAGAGGAAGATGACCGGCGCCGTCGCCGCCCCCACCACCGCGTTGAAGAACTGCACCGCCAGCATGTTCCGCCCGACCAGCATGTAGATGGCGCCCACCGTGTAGCCCATCCCCCAGTTGCGGTAGACGTAGACCCCGAGCAGGCGGTCGTAGAAGCCGTAGCTCAACTGGCCCGTCCAGAAGGCTCTGTAGAGGGAGCCGTGGTAGTCGTAGGTGAAGGCGTCGCCGCCGAAGAACTCCTGGAGGCGGAAGTAGTAGATGAGCGCGCCGATGGCGACGCGGATGAGCAACGCGCGCGGCGAAGACCTGGAGGAGGAAGCGCGCGTGCGTCTTGTGGCGGCTGACGATGGCGACCACCACCGCCGAGAGCGCGGCGCACAGGACCACCGCCGACGGGCCCTCCGCGGGGAACATCAACGCGACGCCCACGGCCAGCGCGAGCGCCAGTAAAACTAGAAGTGCGTTCATGTGACTTTAGTGAACTTTCAGGGCCTCGGGGAGACGCGGCCGCCCACAGGGCTTTCGGAGGACGGACGCGACGGGGAACGGTCCTTCACAGATCGTCCGGCAGGTCGGGGCGCGTCTTGTGCTCGACGAGGAAGCGGTCCTCCTCCGAGAGCGGCTTGACGGCGCGCGCGGGCACGCCCGCGATGAGTTGGTACTCGCCCTCGATGCGTTTCGTCACGACCGAGCCGATGCCGACGATGCAGCGGGATGGTATCACGCCCCCCGGCGCGACGCGAATCTCAGACCCGACGTAGGTCAGCTCGCCGATCTCGATCGGGGCGCGTCCGCTGCCGGTTGTGCGTCCACAGGCGAGGAGTTGCGCCCGCCCAGGATGGAGCGCCGGCCGATGGAGACGCGGTCGGTGAAGTCTATCTTGTGGCCGGCGGTCACGACGGCGCCGGCGCCCAGGGAGAAGCGCGGGTCGATGGGGTTGACGACGAGCGGGTCGGGGATGGAGTTGATCTCGTTCATGCGGAGTATCTCCGCGTAACGGCCGATGGAGACCTCGTCGCCGCCGCGGATGACGTTGAGGAACCCGATGTTCGCGTGGTCGCCGACGGTCAACTTCCCCACCCCGATGATCGCGTTCAGGTGGCCGACGCACACGTCGTCGGCGATCTCGCACTCGCGCGCGTCGATGAGGCTGAAGCCCAGACGGACGCGCCGCCCGATGCGGTAGCCGAACAGCCCGCGGTAGAGCGGCCGCTTCAGGAAGCCCGGGAGCAGGGCGATGGCGGCCAGCGTCGCCAGGCGTAGTTTGCTGCTTCGGCGTCGGGACATCTTACCTTTCAGTTGAGCGCCGCGCGGAAGGCTTCGACGACCTTGGGCGCGTTGGCTTCGAGGCTGAAGCGCTCGCGGGCGACGCGCGCGGCGCGCGCGGCCATCTCGCGCCGCAGGTTCGGCCGTCGCGGACGAGCAGCGAGAGATGCTCGACCCACTCCGCGTCCGTGCCGGCGAGGAAGCCCGTCCGCCCGTGCTCGATGACCTCGGGGTTCGAGCCCATCGGCGTGCAGACGGGCGGAATCCCGAGGGCCATGTACTGCGCCGTCTTCATGAAGAACTTGCGCTTGTTCCACTCGTTGACGGGCACGGGGATCATGCCGACCTGCATCCGCCGCAGGTCTTCGACCTCGGTCTCGGCGCTCCACTTCTGCGCCGTGTACTCGACGCCCGGCAGGTCGAACTCCGTCCCGCCGATGAGGTGAACGCCGCAGTCAACCTTCGTGCTGCAACTCGCGCAGCGCGTCGGCGACGACGCGGATGTTGCCGACGGTCGTCGGGCTCCCGCTCCAGCCGACCGTGACGCGCTCAAGGTGCTCGGGCTCGGGCCGGTAGACGTAACGCTCGGTGTCAACAATCGACGGCACCTGCCAGATGTTCCGGTTGTGCTGCGCGGCGAACTCGCGGATGTGCGAGGAGTTGACGATGACGACCTTGCTCAGGCGGATGATGTCGGCGATCTTGCCGAAGAATTTGAGGTACGAGAGATAGCCGTTCGACGGACTGCGGTATGGGACGTAGAGCGGGTCGTCGAGCTGATAGATGATCGGCTTGCGGCGCGCGATTCTCTTCTCCAGAAACGCGGGGCCTAGGAGCGCCGCCTCGCGGTAGACGAAGACGGCGTCGTAGTCGTCCAGACGTTTGAGCAGCTTCACGCGCTCGACGTAGCCGCGCGCCATCTCGGCGGCCTTCTCGAAGGTGCGGCCGGGCGTGTAGAGGATTTCGCGCAGCCGCTCCGACTCGAACGGCGCCCAGTGGAGGCGGATGCCTTCGGGCGCGAGCACCTTCTCCCACAGCTCGATGCTGCCGCGCTGCCCGGGCGCGAAGCCGTACCGGTTGGGGATCAGTGTCAGGACTTCCATCGTCTGAAAGCTTATCTCGCTTCCCCGCTCGCGCGCCACAGTCGCGCCGCCACGTTCGGCCGGGCTCCCGCCGGGGCTCGCGGGCGCGGCGAGCCGCGCGTAGAGGCGGCGGTACTTTGCGCCGCCGACGCGCTCGATGTCGAAGCGGCGCTCGGCGCTCGCCCGCGCGCGCTCGGCCAAGTTCGCCTTCCGCGCGCAACGCTTCGACCTCGCGGAGCGCGCGCGTAAAACTCTCGTCGTCGAACTCTCGCAGCACGACGCCGACGCGGTCGCCCTCGATCACTTCGTCCACGTCGCCGACGCCGGCGTTGCAGACGACGGGCAGCCCGGCGGCGAGGTACTCGGCGATCTTCGTCGGCGAAGACGAGAGCTTCGAGTAGCAGGCGCGGATGAAGGAGACGGCGATGTCCGAGGCTTTCAAATACTTCGGCACGTCGGCGGGCGCGACGCGTCCGACGTGGAAGGAGTCCGCGGGCACGCCCAGCTCGCGCAGCCGCGTCTCGATCTCTTCGGGCGGCGTCTGCGTGAGGACGAGCGCGTAGCTCTTCGGGTCTTCTTTGTAAGCCAGAGCCATCAGGCGCGCCGTCTCCTCGGCCATGTACCAGCCGCCGAACGAGCCGACGTAGACGACGACCCGTCGCCCTTCGAGCCCCAGCTCGCGGCGCAGCTCCTCGCGCGGCGTCACGTCGGCGGCGCGGAAGCGTTTGAAGTCAACGCAGCACGGGATGACCTCGACGGGCCGTCCTTTTTCGTCAGTCTCCGTGCGGCCGGGGAAGAGTATCTCGCGCGCCTTCTCGGTGAGCACGACGAAGGCGTCGGCCGATTTGAAGAGGAAGCGCTCGACCCGCTTGACGCCGCGGTAGAGCGTGCCGCCCTCGGGCCAGACGCCGGCGTCGGTGTACTCCTCGGGCATGAAGCCGCGGATGTCGAAGAGGATGCGGCCGCCCGCGCGCCGCTTGGCGAGCGCGGCCATCAGCGCCGCGACGTGGCCGCGCGCGTGCAGCACGTCCGTCTCGCCGCGCCTCAACATCTTTGCGGCCAGACGCGCCCCGACGGCCACGTCGTAGAGCGTCGCGGGCAGAGAGGGTCGCTTGTGATACGCGCGCCAGTGCCAGCGAATCCCCTCACCCTCCAGACGCGCCCGCTCGGCCTCAAGCTCCTCGGTCGTCCAACGCTCTTTCAATCTGGGCTCGAAGGTGAGCAGGCTCACGCCCACGCCCGCCTCGGCGAGCTTGCGCAGGTACGGCAAGACCTGCGTCTGCACGAGCGGCTCGCGCAGACCGAAATAGCAGAGATAGAGGGTTCGCGTCGGCATCCGAAAACTTAAGAGTACAGAACTCGTCGGGGTCACACAAACGGCGGCGCCGCAGAGCGGCGTGAGCGACACGAAGGGCGAAGCAGTCAGGAGCAGTTGTGCAAGTATGACGAGGCCGAGCCGGAGGGAGATGAGAAGACGGTCGCCCGCGCGCTCGAACGTTTTGGCGACGGCCGCGCGTTCCAGTCTCGACAGTCCGTGCTACAGCAGCGCGCCGCGTCCGCCACCCATCCCGATGGCCCTCACGCCTCGATGGCCTCGGTCGTCTTCGCCGTCGCCGCTGTTTCCGGCGCCTCGACCTGCGCGGACGTGTGCCGGCTGCCCAGCTCCGGCAGCCGCCGGAACGACGCGGCCCGCCCGCAGAAGAGGTTGAAGTGGAGGATGAACCACGCGGCGGCCAGACCGTCCGTGAACCCGATCTTCTTCCCCTCGTCGTAGGTGCGGCCGTAGTAGCTGATCGGCACCTCGTAGACTGCGCACTTCGAGCTTCGCGACCTTCGCCGTCACCTCGATCTCGAAGCCGAAGCCGGTGGAGGTGATGTTCATCTGCCGGATGATGTCGCCGCGGAATGCCTTGTAACCGGTCTCCACGTCCGTCAGGTTGATGTTGGTCAGGAGGTTCGAGAAGAAGGTCAGCCCCTTGTTGGCGAGGTAGTGATAGAAGTAGAGCACGCGCGTCGCGCGCCGCACGAGGAAGCGCGAGCCGTAGACCACGTCGGCCCGGCCCCGGAGGATCGGCCTGATGATTTCGGGGATTTCGGAGGGGTCGTATTCGAGGTCGGCGTCCTGCACGATGACGATCTCGCCGGTCGTCTGCGCGAAGCCGGTCTTGAGCGCCTCGGTCTTCCCCCTGTTCCTTTCATGTCGTGCCACGCGCACCCGCGCGTCCTCCGCGGCCAGCGCGCGCGCCACGGCCCCCGTGCGGTCGGAGGAGCAGTCATCCACGACGACGATCTCCAGCAGATGTTCCAGCCGCAGCACCTTGCGCACGACTTCGGCGAGCGTCGCCTCCTCGTTGTACGCGGGGATGACGACGGACAGGTATGGGCTGGGCGCGGTCGTCTTACTCATCTTTACTCGGCGTGCTTCAAACTGAATTGTTACCCGGCGGGGAGCCCACGGGCGGGCGGCTTACTATGGTCGAAAGCGAAAGCGGGCGTCAAGCGACGGTGCCCCTCGGGGCGGCGCGACCAGAAGCGCCTGCGCCCACCCGACGAACGTCGCCAAATCGACCGCCAGCAGCACCAGACAGACGCCCGCGAGCCGCACCGGGTTCAGCGCCCACACGAGGCCGCGCCCCTCGCGCCGTCGCCAGACGCTGAGCGCGGCTCGCGCCGCGAGCCCCGCCGCGGGCACGACGAGCCACCACGCGCTGTGCAGCGATGGCGAGCACGACGAACGGGAGCGCGAGGGCGTACTGCCGCGCGACGCCGTAGTGCCAGAAGCGCTGGCGCCCGGCCCAGACGTTGTGCTTTGAGTAGAGCGCGAACTTGCGGAACGTGCGCGCGAGCGTCGGCTGCAACTGCCAGCGGACGGTCGCCTCGCGGCGCCCAGCGCGTCCGCGCGCCGACGCCTCGACGCGCTCCATGAAGATCAAGTCTTCGGCCGCGCGCAGTCCGGGAAGCCGCCCGCGCGCCGCCAGACCTCCCGCCGCATCGAGCGCCGAGGCGATGCTCGGCCCGCGCATCGACGCGCCCTCGCGCGTGCGCGCCTCGGCGGACACGTAGGCAGGGCCGCGCAGCGCTCGAAAAAGGTCTGCGTGTCCGGCTCGAAGTTGCCGTAGACGATGTCGGCCGCCGGGTCGTCTTCAGCCACGTCGGCGAGGCGTGCGAGCCAGTCCGGGTCGAGGGTGATGCCGGCGTCGGTGAAGGCGATCCAGGGGTTGCGCGCCGCCTCGGCGCCGACGTTGCGGCCGCGGCCGGGCGTCGCCTGCGCCCGCCTCGACGACGCGGAACCGCGGGTCGCCCGCGGTCAACTCGCGCGCGAGCGCGACCGTGCGGTCGGTCGAGCCGCCGTCCACGAGCACGACCTCGTCGGGCGGACGCGTCTGCCCGCGGACGGAGGCGACGAGCGCGGCCGAGCGACTCCTCCTCGTTGCGCAGGGGAACGACCAGGGAGATCTGAGAGTGGGTTGCTGCCCTCGGTCATGGCACGCGGCCCGCTTAGTGCCTCGCGAAGGCGGCCCGCGTGCGGCGGTAGAGTTCGCGCCCCTCCCGGTAGGCGCGGCGCTCGCCGGAGAGGCAGTAGAGGAACTTGTGCAGCATGCCGGGTCGAGGAGCGCGCCCGGGTGCGTGCGCAGCGCCTTCAAAGCCGCGCGCGCGGCGCCCGCGCGGTCGCCGCCCTTGATGTAGTAGCCGCCGCTCGTGAAGTACATGTTCGCCGTCGCGCGCGCCTTCTCGCGCCGGATTTCGGCCGGCACGTCCGGCGAGCGCGAAGTAGTTGCGGTACATCACCTCCAGCTCGGGCGCGGCGCGCGCCGCCTGCGCCACGGTCTTCGACTCCGGGTGCAGGCGGTAGGTCGAGAGCAGCTCGGGCGTGTACTCGATGCGGTGGCGGACGCCCGCGCGCAGGAAGAAGTCCCAGTCCATGAAGTAGTAGTAGTGCGGGTCTAAGAGCCCCACGTCGTCCACGACCGAGCGGCGGATGAAGGCCGACGGCTGCGGGATGGGGTTTTCGCAGACGAGGACGAACTCGCGGTAGTCGAACCCTGTGCGCGCCTTGCTGCGCTCGATGGGCGAGCCGTCCGGCTCGGTGAAGAGCGTGTCGCCGAAGACGATGCCGCAGTCGGGGTGAGCCTGCAGATACTCGACGGCCTTCGTGACGGCGCCGGGCAGCAGCGTGTCGTCGGAGTTGAGCCAGGTCAGAATCTCGCCCGCGAGCGCTGCCAGCCCTTGTTGATGGTGGGCGTCTGCCCCATGTTGGCGTGCCGCTCCCACTCGACCCGGCCCGTGTACTCTTCGAGCACGCGCGGCGTCTCGTCGGTCGAGCCGTCGTCGATGACGATGTGCTCGATGCGGGGATAGTCCTGTGCGAGCACGCTGTCGAGGGTCTCGCGCAGGAAGGCCGCCTGGTTGTAGGTCGGGGTGACGATGGTGACCAGCGGGTGCTCGCTCGCGCCCGCCGCTTGTTCGGTATTGCTCATAAGGTCATCGACGGCGCGTTTCCGGCCGCGGTCGTTTAAGCGCCGTAATATAGCATAGCGCCGCGGGGCGTCCGAACGGCCGGCGGGGGCGACGGCTACCTCTTCCGGAAGAAATAGTTGGGGTTCTTAATCACCAGCTCGTACCTGTCCAGAGCCGCGACCTCTTTGACGACCTCGCAGACTTCCCACCCGGAGCCGTCGGACGAGTCGTCGAAGAGGATGAAGCCCCCGCGCTCCAGAAACTCGTCCGCGTGCTCAAAGTCGCGCTTGGCGTACTCGTACGTGTGGTTGCCGTCGATGAAGCAGAAGCTGATGGGGCCGCCGAGCTTGACCGGACGGCCCAGAACGTCCGATGCCTCCGCGCCCCCCCGCCACGCCTCGAAAAACTCGTCGGAGAACATCTCGATGGTGAAGGGTGGGTCGTCGCGGCTGAACGTGCTGATGTTCCGGATGTACGTCTCACGGACGAAGGCGCGGTACTCGGCGTGCGTGAGGCGCGAGTCGCCGATCTTCGAGGAGTCCGTCGCGCCCTCGAAGAGCCAGCGGTCGCACGAGAAGAGCGGGTTCGTCACGCCGTGCTTCTGCTTGTAGTAGGTGAGCAGGTTGGTGGAGAGTCCGCAGAAGGAGCCGACCTCGATGAGCGGCGCGCTGCTCGGCAGATGCCCGAGCGCGTAGTCGAAGCAGTAGAGGTTCCCCCTCTGGAGCATCCCGGCGTTGGCAAAGCAGAGCCATTTGACATAGTCGTCGGAGATGTCGATTAACGACGGCGGCGGCTGGCTGCCGCCGAGGGTGGTCCTGAGCTTCCGGGTAACCCTGTGGACTAGGTTTCGCATAATGATTCCTGCCGGCTGGTGAAGGCCCTGGACTGAGGGGGCAAGGCGGGCGCGAAAGTCTCGTCTTTCGTGTGTGATGTGTGTAAGTCCCGGCTAAATTAGCATCCGGGGCGGGAATCGGCAAAGGGCGCCGCGCGGGCGGTTTGCCGCCGGCTCGGGCGCGTGTGCTATGCTCTCCGGTCGCCAAACTGTCTCTACATAGAAGTTGAGGGGATTTATCTGAATGTCTGTTGCAATCGTCACCGGCTCGTCGGGGCTCATCGGGAGCGAGACGGCCAAGTTCCTCGACGCGCGCGGCCTCGCACGTCGTCGGCATCGACAACGACATGCGCCGCTACTTCTTCGGCGAAGATGCCTCGACCGACTGGAACACGCGCCAGTTGCAGAGCGCGCTCAAGAACTTCGAGCACCACGCCGTGGACGTGCGCGACGCCGACGCCATCGGGCAAGATTTTCGAGCGGTACGGCCGCGACGTCTCGCTCGTCGTCCACACCGCCGCGCAGCCGTCGCACGACTGGGCCGCGCGCGAGCCCTTCACCGACTTCACCGTCAACGCCAACGGCACGCTCGTCATGCTCGAAGCCGGCGCGCAAGCACTGCCCCGACGCCGTCTTCATCTTCACCTCGACGAACAAGGTCTACGGCGACACGCCGAACGCGCTGCCGCTCGTCGAGACGGAGACGCGCTGGGAGGTCGAGCCCGCGCACCCGTTCGCCGAGCACGGCATCGACGAGACGATGAGCATCGACCAGTCGAAGCACAGCCTCTTCGGCGCGTCGAAGGTCGCGGCCGACGTGCTGGCGCAGGAGTACGGGCGCTACTTCGGGATGAAGACGGCGACGTTCCGCGGCGGATGCCTGACCGGGCCGGCGCACTCGGGCGCGGAGCTGCACGGCTTCCTCGCCTACCTCGTGAAGTGCGTCGTCACGGGCCGGCCGTACACCATCTACGGCTACAAGGGCAAGCAGGTGCGCGACAACATCCACTCGTACGATCTGGTCAACGCCTTCTGGCACTTCTTCCAGAACCCGCGCGAGGGCGGGGCGGTCTACAACATGGGCGGCTCGCGCCACAGCAACTGCTCGATGCTCGAAGCCATCCGGATGGCGGAAGAGTTGTGCGGGCGCGAGCTGAACTACACGCTCTCCGACGAGGCGCGCTCCGGCGACCACATCTGGTGGATTTCGCGACGTGCGCCGCTTCCGCCAGGACTACCCCGACTGGGAGTACGCTTACGACATGCGCAAGATCATGGAAGAGATCGTCGCGGCGACGCAGGAACGCGCGCACGTCTCGGCCGGGTGAGAAGACAAAAGTGAGAACGTACGACAGCGCGGCCCTCATCAGACGATTGATGAGTGCCGCGCTGCTCGTTACTACTTAACTTCCTCTAAGCGCTCTCGCGCGCGGACGAAGATGCTGTCGGCCTGCACGACGCGGCCGTCCGCGGGGCTGACCATCTGCTCCATGTTCCCCTGAAAGTCGAACCCGAGGCCGCGCATCGTCGCGTAGATTTCGTCGAAGAGCGGCTGCCCCTCGTAGAGCCTGCGGAACGAGGTCTCCATGATGACCGCCGCCGCCCGCTTCACCGTCTCCGCGCCCCCCGCCAGAACGTTCGCCTCGTAGCCCTGCACGTCGATCTTCAAAAGGATCGTTCTCGCGCAGCGGCAGCTCCGCCGCCACCGCGTCGAGCGTCCGCACCGCGACGCTCAGAGGTTGCTCCTCCTGCCCGCCCGTGCTCTCGGGGAAAGACTCCTCGTGCAGCTTCGTCATCTTCAGGAACGAGGAGGACGGCGTGTGCCGCGCCCGGCGGAATTCGAGCGTCCCCTCTTCGCGCCCGAGCGCGCAGTTGATGGGATGAAAGTCCGAGCCCGCGGGCAGCGCCGTCTTCAAAGTCTCGAAGCAGTCGGGCAGCGGCTCGAACGAGTAGATGGCGGCGCCGGGGAAGACCTCGCGCGCGAGCCGCGCGAACTGCCCCGTGTTCGCGCCGATGTCGAGGATGGTCTTGATCCCCGCGTCGAGCAGCCACGGCCGGCGCAGGTTGCGGTAGTGTTCGTAGTCGATGCCGCGCCGCCGGAGCCCGATGGCCTCGGGGTGGCGCGCCATGATGAGCCCTCGGTAGGCGAGTGCGCTTATGTCTCTCAGCTTCATCTCTTGTCGGCCTCAGTAGCTCCCGCGGCCGGCGGCGACCAGCACGCGCCGCTTGATCTTCCGCAGCCAGAAGGGGTAGCGCGACACGCACGAGCGCATCACGGGGAACCCTTTACCGCGCCGCGCCGGTGCGGCGCCGACGCTTTCGTGCGAAGGCCGCCGCGTAGCGTTCGGTCATCCGCTCGACGCTGTAGTCCTGCCCCGTCTCCCACGCCGCACGGCTCATCCCGGCCAGTCGCCCGCGGTCGGCTTCGAGCGTCAGCAGACGTTCGGTGAAGGCCGCGAAGTCGCCCACGCCTTCCAGAAAGCCGTTGACGCCCTCTCGCACCAGCTCCGCGTTGCCGCTGTCGATGCGCGTGACGACCGGCACCACGCCGTGACCCATCGCTTCGAGCATCGCCAACGGCAACCCCTCCACGTCCGACACGAGCAGCAGCACGTCCAGCTCCCGCAGACGCCCCTTCACCTCGGCCGACGAGAGCCAGCCCCAGAACTTCACACGTTCATCCACCCCGGCCGCCCGGAAGCCCTCCTCCAGCGGCGCGCGCTCGGGGCCGTCCCCGACGAGGTGCAGCTCGAAGTTCAGACCGCGCCGCACGCATCTCCGCGGCCAGCGGGACGAGGTCGAGCACGCGCTTCTGACTGTGGACGAGCCTGCCGACGTACCCCGCGCGTAGAGGGGCGCGGCCCCGCGCGGTGGCGTCGGCGCGCGCCTCCAACTCCTCGCGCGTGATGGAGGAGACGCCGTACGGTATCTGGCGCGCGCGCCCGGCCTCCACGCCGCAGTAGGAGACGATTTTGCGGACCGTCTCGCGGCTGACGCCCACGGCGCAGTCGATGAAGGACTGGTAGTGGCGCAGCGGCTCGTAGAAGGCCGGGCCGTCGCTGTGGACGACCGCGACGGTCGCCGTGCCGCGCGTCCAAGTAGCGGCAGCGCCAGCCACCCCGCGTCCGGCGAGACCGAGACGAGGTACACGCCCGCGCCCTGTCCGTTGACCCACGCGGCCAGACGCTCGGCGCGCTCCTCCGGCAAGTCCACCGCGCGCCACACGTCCTCGCGAATCTCGACGCCCGCGTCCCGCATCGCGTCCACGAGCGAACGTTCGGGGCCGGGCTCCGTGACGAGCGTGACGCGCTCGCCGCGCCGGACGAGGGCGCACGTCAGCTCGACGACGAAGGTGTGCGCGCCGCCCGTCGGCGGGGTGGTGATGGTTGAATCGACGACGACGATGTGCATTTATCCGCTCAGCGACCCCGGACCCTGTTGACGTGCCATTCAATCCTGAACAGGCACTCCCTGCTGATGAAGTTGAACGCCCGCGGCCAGAGCTTCAGGACGAGCCCCTGCGCGCGGGTCACGACGTTCGCCTCCCACGCGGCGAACTCTTCCAGAGACCGCGCGGCCTCGGCCAGTTTATTCTCCCTGACGAGCGCCTCGACGAGGCTCCGGTAGAGGTCGCGGACGCGCGTTCGCACCTCCTTCTCGCCGAGGACTTCGGCGCGCCCGTGCTTCTTCTTCACCTCCACCATCGGGCGCAGCACGTTACTCAGACGATGAGTCGAGGCCGCGGAATGGCGCCGGTACTTGATGAGCTGCTCCTCCATGCCGTAGAAGAGCGCGCCGGCCGCGGCGAGGCTGAGCCACAGGTCGTAGTCCTCGCAGTTCTGGTAGCGCCGGTCTTCGTCGAAGAGCCCGACCTTCTCAAGCAGCTCCCTGCGCACCAGCACCGACTGTATCTGAATCCGGTTGAAGGCGTAGAGGAGCCGGAACATCTCGGCCCCTTCAGTCCGCCCCGGGGTCGTGGACAGCTCGTACGCCTCGACGGACGTGTCGTCGTCCTCGAAGACGAACCCGTTGCTGGAGAGCACGTCGGCCCCGGTCTCCGCGAGCGCCCTGAGCTGAAGCTCAAGCTTCGCTTCGACCCACAGGTCGTCGGCGTCGAGGAACGCGACGAGGGTGCCGCGCGAGGCGCGGATGCCCGTGTTGCGCGCGGCGGCCTGCCCGCCGTTCTCGCGCGCGACGTAGCGGATGCGCGCGTCGCGCGCGGCGAGAGCGCGCACGACCGCCCCCGTCCCGTCCTTCGAGCCGTCGTCCACGACGACCAGCTCCCAGTCACGGTAAGTCTGCGCGAGCACCGAGCGGATCGCGTCGGCGACGTAGCGCTCGGCGTTGTAGGCCGGCATGATGATGCTGACGAGCTGTGACATACGCCTCAGGCGCCCCCCGCGGGCGCGTGCCCTATCTTGACCAGCCCGCGCCGCGCGTATTTGCGCGGGCACGCTCGCTCCGACAGGTATTGCCGGAGAAAGTGGGACTCTTCGAGCAGGGCCATCTCCCAATCCGAGATCCCCTCCGCGCCCCGCCACTCGCGCCAATGTGTCGCGCGCCATTTTGCCAAGCGGAGCCGGGCCAGCGCGAGTTGGCCCCGCGGGCTGGGTAACTCCCTGTGCTCCCAGTGGTGCGAGAAGTAGGCGCGCGAGCGACCCAGCTTGCGCGCCGAGTCGAGGAAGGAGGAGCGCAACAGCCTCGACTCGTCGAAGTGGTGCTCGACCGTTACGTCGAGCGCCGAGGCGACGCGGAAGCCCGCCTCGCGGAGCTGGAACGTGAACAGTGTCTCGTCGTAGAAGCCCGCCGCGCCCGGCCCCAGCTCCGTGTCGAAGGCGGGCACCTTCCGAAGCACCTCCTTCGAGAAGGCCATGTTGGCGCCGACCATGCGGTCGGGCTCGCGCGCGTCGATGCTGTCGGTGGACGCGAGCCAGGCCCTCTGCCGCCAGCCCATCCACGGCCGCACGAGATGCGGCGCGATGCGCACACCGCCCGCGACGGCGTGTGCTGAGCCCGCAAGCAGCGGCGCGCACATCCCCTCGACCCAGTCCGCGGGCGGGCGCACGTCGTCGTCCGTGAACAGGATGAAGCGGCCGCGGGCCGCCGCGAGCCCCGTGTTGCGCGCGAAGCACTGCCCCTGCCGCGGCTCGAACAGGTAGACGACGGGGACATCATTGTCGAGCCTGTACGTCTTAATCAGCTCCGCCGTCCCGTCGTCCGAGGCGTTGTCGATGACTACCAGCTCACACCTCAACCCGCGGGGGACGCGCGCGCGCCCGACCGCGTCGAGCGTCAGGCGCAGGCTCTCGCGGTGGTTGTAGGTGCAGATGGCGATGGAGATGTCCATAACTTAAGCCGCCGCCGCGACCGACCGGGTCGTCAACTCAACAGGGGGCGCAGCAGTTCCGAGTAGCGGCCGACGCACGCCTCCTTGCTGAAGAGTCGGGAGCGTTCGCGCGCCGACTCCGACATGCGCGCGCGCAGGCCGTCGTCCGTCGCGAGCGCGAGCGTGTGCGCCTTCAACTCTGCGAGCGTCTCCCAGAGGAAGCCGTCTACCCCGTGGCGCACCAGTTCCGGCTGACCGCCCTTGTTGATGACGACCGGGACGCAGCCGGCGGCCATCGCCTCGACGGTCGAGATGCCGAAGTGCTCGGCCAGCTCGGGGCGGCTTTCCTTGTCCTCGCCGAAGCCGGCGGCGTGCCAGAAGATGCCCGCGCGCTCGTAGAGCCCCCTCAGCTCTTCGCGCTTGAGATCGGCGCGCACGCGCGCGTTGCGGCAGAGGGCCGCCCGCTCTTCGAGCGAGGCGAAGAAGGCGCGGTGCGCCTCCGTGTCGCGCAGGCCCCCGACCGTCCGGTACGCCCAGCCCGGCAGGGCGGCCTCCAGCTCGCGGTAGGCGGCGAGCATCTCGGGCTGGTTCTTCGTGTGCCCCTCGCCGCGCAGCGCGAAGCGGCCGACGCTCAGGATGAGCCGCTCCTTGGGCACGACGTTGAAGCGCGTGTCCACCGGCGGGAAGACGACTTCGCTCTCGACCTCCCAGCGCCTGCGCGTCCAGCGCCGCGTGAAGTCCGAGATGGAGGTCGCCACCTGATAGCCCGCCAGCCGGCGCCGCCACTCGAACCGCTGGTAGGCGCGCTCCGCCCCGCGCCGGAGGGCGCCGCGGCCGCGAAACTCCGACGGCAGTTCCAGCAGGTGCGGCGCGGTCGCCGTCGGGAAGAGCACGACCAGCGCCCCGCGCCGCGCGTGGCAGAAGGGCGGGAGGTCGTGGAGGGTCGCGACGAAGAGGTCGTAGGGGGAGCTGAGCGCGGCGTGCCAGGCGTGCGCCGCGCGGAAGCGCTCCCGCGGGTTCGTGCGGTACGGCGCCGGCTCGTGGTCGCGCTCGACGAAGCGCGCGCTCACGCGCGAGAGGTCCGCGCCGGAGGCCGCGGCCACCTTTTCGGTCGAGAGCCCCTCGATGTGATGGACGATCTCGACGGTGTGCTCCCGCGAGAGCGACTCCGCCAGCAGCGCCACCAGCGTCTCCGACCCGCCGACGCCGTGACCGACCGGCTCGTTGTAGATGCCGACCCTCAAACGGCCACGCCGGCGGGCGACGGCCCGCGCCCCTCGAAGATTTCCAGGGTCTGATCCATCACTCGCTCCCAGGAGAGGCGCGCGCGTGCCAGTTCCAGCGCGCCGCGCCCGAGTCTCCGCCGCAGCCCCTCGTCGTCCATCAGCGTCTCGACCGCGGCCGCCAACGCCTCCGGCTCCCGCGGCGGGCAGAGGAGGACGTTCTCGCCGTCGCGGATGCCGGGGTCGAGCACCTCGGGGCGGGTCGTGACGATGGGCACCCCGTGCGTGGCCGCCACCGAGAAGGTGCTGTTGTTGAGGTGGATGCCCGCGTCGAAGGGCAGCACGCAGGCGTCCGCGCTCCGGAAGTAGACGGACGCGTCGTCCGTTTCTAAAGGGAGGTAGCCCATCCACGTCACCCGTTCGGCGACGCCGAGCCGGCCCGCCAGCTCGCGCAGTTCCTCCGCGTAGAGCGGGCGCCCCGCCTCCTTCAGAAGCACCTCGTTGGTGCCGCCCACGACGAGCAGCCGCGCCGCGCGCCCGTGCGCCGCGAGCGCCGCGACCGCGGCCAGGAGCGTCTCCAGCCCCTTGTTCGGGTAGATGAAGCCGAAGTAGATGAGCAGGAACTCTCCGTCGGCGACGCCGAGCGAATCACGTCCGCGGCGGCGCGTGGCCCCGCCCGCCTCCGGGGCTATCTTCAGCAGCGGCGGCGGCGGGATCATCACGCACTTCGCGGCGACGCCCGCGGAATGTGCTTCGAGGGGCGCGAGGTGGCTGTCGCTGAGCAGGATGACGCCGTCGCTGTCGCGCAGGATGGTGCCGTAGCCCCGGTCCAGTTCGCGCGGGCCGAACGCGTGCGCCGCGGCCCTGTAGGCGACGCTCGCCGCCCGCCGGCTCAAGTCCAGCTCGATGCCTGTCGGCCACTCGATGAGCGTGACGGCCCGCGCGCCCGGGACGAGCCGCTTGAGCGCCGTGAGCGCGAAGGTGATCATCGGGTGGTTGCCGTAGATCAGGCCGTGGAAGTGCAGGTTGACGACATCCGGCCTGAGGCGGCGCGCGAGCCGCAGGAGCTTCGGCAACTCGCGCCACGACCAGTCGCGCATCAGCGGGTGGACGCTCACCCCCTCCGGCGCCTGCACGCCCTCGACGCGCGAGGTGAGGACGTGCACCTCCGCGCCGCGCGCCTTGAGGTGCTGGGAGAAGTGGAAGGCGTAGTTGGCGCCCCCGGACTTGACCGGCGGGAACGTCGCCGAGATGATCAGGACTCTCATAGGGCGGCCGAGCGGTAGACCTCCAGCGTCCGCGCCACGGTCTGTTGCCAGCCGAAATGCTGCGCCCTCAGCCTCCCCTTCCGGATCAACTCCTCGCGCGCGGCCGTGTCGTCGGTCAGCAGCAGCAGCATACTTTCTAGCTCATCCTCTCGGCGCGGGTCAAACAACAGCCCGGCGTCGCCCACGACCTCCGGGAGGCTCGTCGTGTTCGCCACGACGGCCGCCGTCCCGCACGCCATCGCTTCGAGCGGCGGGATGCCGAAGCCCTCGTAGAGCGACGGGTAGACCAGCGCGAGGCTGCGCCGGTAGAGCTTGGCGAGCTGGCGGTCGCCCGCGTGGCCGTAGTGCTCCACGCGCCCTTCGAGCCCCAGCTCGACGATGAGGCGCTGCTCCTCTTCGCTGAAGGGGCCGCCGACGACGCAGAGCGCGAGCCCCGGCCGCGACGCGACCACTCGCGCGAAGGCGCGCAGCAGCCCTCCGAAGTTCTTGTAGGCCGCGCGGCTGCCGACGTAGAGGAAGTACGGGCGCTCAGGTGTAGGCTCCGGCCCGTGCGAGAGCGACTCGTCGATCTCCGAGGCGAGGTGGATGACCGAGACCCTCTCCTCGGGCACCGGGTAGCGTTCGAGCAGCTCCTTCTTCGTGTGCTCGGAGATGCAGATGACCCGCGCGGCCGCCCGCACGGCGGCGCGCTTCCACTCGGCGTGCTCGCCCGTCGGGTCCTGCTCTGCGGGGAAGACCTCGTCGATCATGTCCCAGACCGTGAGCACCACCGGCGCGCGGTACGAGCCGAGGCGCCGCCCCGTCAGGAGGCTGTAGTAGGTCGGGTGGAAGATGTCGAAGCGGCCGCGCGCGCAGAACTCGTCCAGCAGGCGGTCCCTGAGCCGCACGGAGTAGAGGCCGAGGCGGTAGGAGACGCGCTCGACCCGCGGCAGGCGCCCGCCGTACTCGTAGACCCTCAGGTTCTTATGTGAGGGGAAGTTGACGGCGTGCCTCTGCCCGACCAGCAGCGCGGGCTCGTAGTCGCCCGGCAGCCCGCCGATGATGTTCGCGAAGTAGCGGTTAATGCCCCCGGCGGCCTGCCACTCGTATACCTGCCCGTCGTAGAGGATGCGCATGAAGGGAATAGTAGGCAGTAGGCAGCAGGCAGTTTAAGAGAGCCGCGTCAGCGGCGGTTGAATGTAGCCCGGCCTTTCAAGGCCGGGACAGATGACGGCCGGCGTGCCGCGTCGCGTCAGCGACGCCTGAGTTAACACGGCCCCCTTCAGGCGTCGCTGACGCGACGCGGCCGTCTTCGATTCGACGCACACCCGGCCTTGAAAGGCCGGGCTAAACTCAAGCGCCGCTGACGCGGCGACTACCTGCTGCCATCTGCCTACTGTCTACTCCTTTTAGCTACCGCCTCCATGTCGGACTGAACCATCTCGCTAACCAGTTCGTTGAACGTGTGGCTGGGCTCCCAGCCGAGCACGCGGCGGGCCTTCGCGGCGTCGCCGATGAGCAGGTCCACCTCGGCCGGCCGCTGGAACCGCTCGTCCATGCGCACGTACTCGCGGTAGTCGAGCCCGACCTCCGCGAAGGCCAGCTCGCAGAACTCTCTCACCGAGTGGCTCTCGCCCGTCGCCACCACGAAATCGTCCGGCTCCGCGTGCTGAAGTATCAGGTGCATCGCACGCACGTAGTCCCGCGAGTGCCCCCAGTCGCGCCGCGCGTCGAGGTTGCCCAGACGCAGCTCCGACGCGAGCCCGAGCTTGATCCTCGCCACCGTCGAGGTGATCTTGCGCGTCACGAACTCGAAGCCGCGCCGCGGCCCCTCGTGGTTGAAGAGGATGCCCGAGGCGCAGAACATCCCGTACGCCTCGCGGTAGTTGCGCGTCAGCTCGAAGCCCGCGACCTTGCTGATGCCGTAAGGCGAGCGCGGGTGGAAGGGCGTCGTCTCCTTCTGCGGCGTCTCGCGCACCTTGCCGAACATCTCGGACGAGCCCGCGAAGTAGAAGCGGCACTGCTGGCGCAACTCCCTCAGGGCCGCCAGCATGTAGTGCGTGCCGTTGATGTTCGTGTTCATCGTCGAGAAGCCGTCGGCGAAACTTTCGGCGACGAACGACTGCGCGGCGAGGTGGTAGCACTCGTCAAACTCGACGCGGCTGACGACGCTGAAGATGGAGGGGTAAGACTCCAGACTCGCGGCGTGGAGCGTGACCCGTTCGAGCAGGTGCGCTGATGCGGTTGAACCGCCGCTCGGGGTCTTCGAGCGCCACGCGGCGGACGAGCCCGTGCACCTCGTAACCCTCCGCGAGCAGGTGCTCGGCCAGGTAGCTGCCGTCCTGCCCCGTGATGCCGGTGATGAGGGCTCTCTTCATAATCCTGCCTCCGTCTCCTTGCCGCGGGCTGACGCCCGCCACCCGCCCGCCTCGCCCCGGACGAAGAAGGCGTCGGCCTGTAGCGGCCGGCCGTCGCGCGGGTCGGGAATCTGCCCCAGGTTGCCGCGGTACTCGAAGTCCATCCCGCCGAGGAGCCGGTAGATGTCCTCGAACAGGGGCTGGCCTTCGTAGAGCGGCGCGAACGAGACCTCGACGATGAGGTAGGCGGCGCGCCCGATGGTGGCGCGCCCGCCCTCGATCACCTTGTCCTCGAAACCCTGCACGTCGATCTTGACGAGCAGCTCCGGCTCGTAGTCAACGCCGAGCGAGTCGAGCCGCCTGACCTCAATCTCCTCGGCGGCGGCCCCGGCCGTGTGCGGCCAGGCCGCCCGGTGCAGCTCCAGCATCGGCCGCAGCGAGGAGGACTGCGAGAAGCCGGAGCGGTGGATCAACGTTCGCCCCTCTCCCGCCCCCAGCGCGAAGTTGAAGGCGCGGAAGCGGCCGTCGCCCCTCATCCGTGAGACGAGCGCCGCGTACTCGTCGCCCAGCGGCTCGAACGAGTAGATGAGCGCCCCTGGCAGTAGGGCCCGGATCTCGCACGCGAACTGTCCCGCGTTGGCCCCGATGTCGAGCACCGTCCTGACCGGCAGACTGCTCAGCCAGTCGCGCCGCATCTCGGGCTGCTCCAAGCGCTCCAGGGCGTGCATATAGGCGAGCCGCATCCCCCAGGGCCTGACGGCCCGGTCGATGAAGCTCTTCGCCACTGTCTTCAGTTTCATAATCTAAGGCTCGCGCGGGCTGCGGCCGCCGCGGACGGAAGGGCGCGGCGGCCCCCGCGGCGCCCCCCTCGGTCACCGGTCGGCCCCGCCCGCATCCCTGACGCAGAGGAACAGGCGCCCCAGCCCGTGCACCTCGTAACCTTCCGCGAGCAGGTGCTCGGCCAGGTAAGAGCCTTCCTGCCCCGTGATGCCTGTGATAGGCGCCTTCTTCAACTCGCCTCCTCCGTCTCGCCCGTCTCGTCCACGGCCAACAGGGGCAGCCGCAGAAGCTCAAGCCGCTCGCGCTCCGCGTCGGCGGGCACGAAGAGGCCGCGCGCGTCGCGCGACTCGGTGAACGAGCCCGCGACGTACCCCTCCTCCGGCGTCAGCTCGCGTAAGTTGGGCGTCAGCCTGTCGCGGCGCACGAAGAAGGCGTTGACGCCGTTGCCGTTGCACCCGACGAAGGCGTAGCCCTTGCGCGCGCCGAGCCGGCAGAGCGCGCGGAGCGACGCGCCGAAGTAGTAGACCGGGTAACGGCCGCCCCTCCGAAACTCCTCGTCGTAGGGGATGGTCACACTGAGGTCGCGGCCGAACCGGTGGTTGTACTCGACGACGACGACCGCGGGCGACACCACGTCGATAACCTTCCAGACCCAGTAGTCGTTGCCGTCGATGTCCACGGAGAGCAGGCCGATCTCGCCCCCGATGCCCTGCCCCGAGATGAGGGCGTTGATGTTGTCGCGCGTGACGAACGCCTCGACCGCCCGCAGGTTCTGCCGCCAGCAGATGTCGCTGCGCCGCACGCTCTCGATGTTCGCGCGGCCGCCGTCGATGACGAGCCCCGTCCAGTTGTCGTGCTCGGCGAGGAAGCGCGTGTTGGCCTCGCGGTAGTCCTCGACGCCGAACTCGACGAAGACCTTCGGCGCGGCGCCCGTCTCGCGGACTAACCACTGGATGATGCCGTCCTCGCCCCACTGCGAGAAGGCGCGGAACTCGTGGGGCGCGAGCGGCCCGGCGCCGCCGCTTGTGCCCGCGCCCGACTGCCGCGCCGCGACGCTCCCGACCGCCGCCTGCAACAGTTCGAGCCGGCGTTCGAGCGCGCCCGAGCGCGCCTCCATGCTGTCGAGGCGCGCGTTGACGGAGGCGAGCGCCCTGTCGATGAGAGCCCTGACGGACGAGCTTAAGGCCATCAGCCCGCGCCTCCGGCGGCGGACGACGACGCCGCCACGCCTTCCGGCCGCGACGCCGCGACCTCCCGCAGACCGAGCGCTTCCGTAAACGTGCTCTCCGCGACCTTCGGCCCGCGGGCGTTGCGCGCGTATTCGAGCGCCTCCCCGACTTCGTTGAACGTCGGCCCGGCCCCGCGCTCCGCCGCGTCCGGCACGTCGTTGCGCCGCCCGGCCAGAGAGCGCGACACGCGGCCCCAGACGCGCGCAGGCGAGATGAGCTTGCGCCACAGCGCCACGTCCCGTGCGGCCGCCTCGTCCCGCGCGGCAGTCTCTTCCCGTCGCGCGTCCGTCTGGCCCCGCGCGCGGCGGCCGGCGGCGAGCTGCTCCTCGACCGCGCGCCGCGCCTCCGGGTTGACTATCTGACCCAGCTCGCTCTCGATGGCCAGCAGGTACCGCTCTTCGTCCACGGGCGGGAACTTCGCGCCGCCCGCCTCGCCGCTGGCGAAGCAGTACTCGTGGATGATGGCGTTGTGTACGGTGAGGATGCCGGGGACGGGCGCCGCGAAGTAGTCGCCGCCGGCCCGCAAGCCCTTCATGAAGTCGGCGCTGTCGCGCGTCACCTCGCCGCGCACGAAGCTCGCGCCGTTGCTGCGTTCGAGCGCGTAGTGAAAGATGAGCGCCTCGTCGAGGAAGAGCACGGACTCCTCCTCGGCGAGCGCGCGGAAGCAGAAGCTGAAGTCGGGCGCGATGGAGCCGCACACGCCGCCGTAGCGCGCGCGCAGTCTCAGGAGCAGCCCGCGCGGCACGTGGCAGTTGAGCAGCCGCGGCAGCACCTCGCACGGCAGAGACCGCGCGACTTCGCCGAGCAGTCGCGCCGACTCGGCCTCGTAGAGCTTCCCCGACCAAGCGTTCTGGTGGAGGCGCACGGGCGTCCCGTCGTCGGCCACCCGGTCGTGCGTGTAGCTGACGACCTTCTCCGGGTAGAGCGTCGAGACGGCGGCCAGACTCTCCAACGCGCCGCCGCGCAGAATCATGCGGTCGGTCAGGAACGTGACGTGACTCGCGTCGAAGAGTTCGAGCGCGCGCCCCGCGGCCCAGTCCCAGTGCGGCGACATCGGCAGCGGCTCCGGCGGCCGCACGTAACTGACGCGCGCGTCGCCCAGAGCCCCGCAGAAGGCTTCGAGGCGCGCGGCCTCGGCCTCGTCGCTCGAATTGTCGGAGACGAGCACGCCGGCCGGCGCGCGGCCGCCCTGCGCGAGCGCCGAGCGAACGGCGTTGGCCGCAAGCTCCGCGCGGTTGCGCGTCGGGATGACGACGACTGTGCTCCGGTAGGTGTCCATTCTCACTCCGCGCGGCGGCGCAGGTAACCGTCCGGGGCGACGGTGATGAGGAGCCGCTGCTCGACCTCCCTGTCCACCTCGAAGTCGGCGTTGTGCGCGAGGAACTCGCGCACGGCCGTCAGAGGGTTGTCGCCGCGCCCCCACGGCCGGTTCGGGTACATGTCCTCCGGCATCTGCTCGACCAACGTGTCGTAGACGATGAGGTAGCTGCCCGGCGTGACCAGCGGCGAGTAGAGTTCCAGTTCGCGCAGCACGTGCTCGTGCGTGTGGTTCGAGTCGAGCATCACGAGCACCGTCCGCCGCCCCTCGGCGTAAGTCCCGACCTCGCGCACGACCGACTCGTCCACGGACGAGCCCTGGATCATCCTGATCCGTTTGGCCATCGGGTGGCGCTCGATCTCGACGCGGTTGTGCTCGCGGATGTCGATGTCTATGCCGACGACCAGCCCGTCGCCGCCGAGGAGTTCGAGCATCGACGCGGAGAAGATGAGCGAGCCGCCGCGCGCGACCCCGGTCTCGACGATGAGGTCGGGGCGGACGCGCCAGATGATCTCCTGCGTGGCGACGATGTCCTGCGGGAACTGGATGATGGGACGGCCCAGCCACGTGAAATGGTACGAGTACTCGTAGCGCGTGGCGGCGGCCATCCACTCGCGCGTCTGCCCGCGCATCCCTTCGTCGGCCGCCATCCGGCCGACGACCTCGCGGTTCCTTCTCTCAAACTCCTCGGAGTCGTCCATCAACCCTCCAAATCGAATGATGAATGATGAATGATGAATTGAAGAGAGTTCTTAATTCATCATTCATCACTCATCGTTTCCCTTAACCATTCGACCGTTGCGGCGAGACCTTCATCTAAATCGTAACGCGGCGCCCAGCCGACCTCCTCGCGCAGACGGCGCGCGTCGGCGTAGAGCGAGGGCGGCTCGCCCGCGGGCGCCGGGCGGGCGCCGAGACGTACGAGGTCCGGCCGCCCCGCGTGCGCCGCCACACGCTCGACCACCTCGCGGAGCGCGACGGGTCGGCCCGAGCCGACGTTGACCGCGCCCTCGACCCCCGAGTCGAGCAGCGCGACGAAGGCGTCGGCCGCGTCCTCGACGTGGACGAAGTCGCGCACCTGCCGGCCGTGCGTGCAGAGCGCGGGCTCGCCCGCGAGGAGAGAGCGCGCGACCGAGGGGACGAGCCTGCCCGGCGGCTCGCCCGGCCCATACGGGAAGAAGAGTCGCCCCCACGCGGCGCTCAAGCCCGCCTGCCGCGCGAAGGCTTCGAGCACGACGCGCGTCGCGTGCTTGCAG
The DNA here is from genome assembly GCA_963726735.1 of uncultured Acidobacteriota bacterium. GTDB lineage: Bacteria > Acidobacteriota > Blastocatellia > Pyrinomonadales > Pyrinomonadaceae > QHXN01. Next base: position 643,654 of record CAVSDM010000007.1, on the reverse strand, counting down.
GCGCCGTACAGCGTCGCGGGCGCGAGCGGCGTCGAAGCTTCGGAGCAGGGCGCGTCCGCCTCGGGCGCGTACTCGACGCAGGTCCCGGCCGCGACGATGCGCCGGCCGCCGGCGGCGGCGAACGCCTCGAAGAGCTTGAGGCTCGCGCCGACCCAGCTCAAATTCTCGACGGCCGCCCAGAACTTCCCGTGCTCCGTGTACCATGCGAGGTGCAGCAGGTGCGTCGGCTCGACCTCGGCCACGAGCGCCGCGACGCCCCGCGCGTCGAGCAGGTCTACCGCATGCCGGCGGATGCTCGGCGCGTCCGCGGAGGCGTGCGCCCCGGGCCGGCGGCCGACGGCGTGCACCTCGTAGCCCGCCTCCGCCAGCGGGGCGAGACATCGGCGGCCGACGAAGCCGCCCGCGCCCGTGAGTAGAACCCTCTTCATCGCCGCCGCGCGGCCCCTTCAGGGGCGGAAGTCCGGGTAGGTCCGATCCCTCTCGTTGATGACGCGTTCGGCCGCCTCGGGCCAGACTATCCCGAAGGCGGGGTCGTCCCAGCGCACGCCGCGCGCGCTCTCGGGGACGTAAGGGCTCGACATCTGGTAGAAGACCTCCGCCCCGTCCACGAGCGTCTGGAACCCGTGGGCGAAGCCCTCGGGCACGTAGAGCTGCGTGTAGTTCTCGGCCGACAGCTCCACCCCGACCCACTGCGTGAACGTCTCGGAGCCCTCGCGCAGGTCGATGATGCAGTCGAAGACGGCCCCCCTCGTGCAGCGGACGAGCTTCGCCTGCGCGTGCGGCGCGGCCTGATAGTGCATCCCGCGCAGCGTCCCGCGCCTCGCGTTGAAGGAGAGGTTGCACTGGACGAGGTCCGGGCTCAGGCCCCGCTCCTCGAAGTCGGCGCGCGCCCAGGTGCGGGCGAAGAATCCGCGCTCGTCCACGAGCCGCTCCGCCTCGATGATGAATGCCCCACGCAGTTTAGTCTCGATGAATCGCATTGCTGGGCGACGGACGACGGACGACGGACGACGGACGATAGAGCATCGTCCACCGTCCGTCGTCTGTCGTCCTTATACCACCCTCACCTCCGGTACGGGGATGATGAAGCGACCGCCCCTGCGGCGGTACTCGGCCTGCTGCTCTAATATCTCGTCGGCGAAGTTCCAGGTCAGCAGCAGCACGTAGTCTGGTTGCTCGGCGACGAGCCGGCCGGGCTCGACGACGGGGATGCGCGCGCCCGGCATCAGGCGCCCCTGCTTGTCCGTGCTGCGGTCGACGACGAAGTCGATGGTCTCGCGCCCGATGCCGAAGTAGTTGAGGAGCGTGCTGCCCTTGGCCGCCGCGCCGTAGGCCGCGACGCGCGCGCCCCGGCCCTTCAGGTCCGAGAGCAGCCCGCGCAGACTCTCCTTCAACTGCTCGACGCGCGCGGCGAAGTCGCGGTAGAAGCCGACCTCCCCGACGCCCCACGCGCGCTCCTCTTCGAGCAGGCGCGCGACCTCCTCGTGCGGCGCGCACGCGCCGGCGTGCTGGACGCGGACGCGGAGGCTGCCGCCGTGGATCGGGACGCGCTCGACGTCCGCCACCTCCAGCTCGTGGCGGCGGAAGAGGGCCGCGAGCGCCGTGAGCGAGAAGTAGCAGAGGTGCTCGTGGTAGATGGTGTCGAACTCGCAGTGGTCGACGAGGTCCTTGACGTAAGGCGCCTCGATGACGACGACGCCGTCCTCTTTCAGGAAGTGGCGCACGCCGCGGACGAAGCCGTTCAGGTCGGCGACGTGCGCCAGCACGTTGTTGGCGTGCATCACGTCGGCGCGCTCGCCGCGCGCGGCCAGCTCGCGGCCCAGCTCCTCGCCGAAGAACTCGCGTGACGGTGCGGATGCCGCGCTCCTCGACGGCGACGCGGGCGACGTTGCGCGCCGGCTCGATGCCGAGCACGGGGACGCCCGCGCGCTTGTAGTACTGGAGCAGGTAGCCGTCGTTGCTGGCGACCTCGACGACGAGCGAGTCGGCGCCCAGAGCCCGCTCGCTCGATCAGTCGGCCGACCAGCGCCTCGGCGTGGCGCAGCATCGTGTCGGAGAAGGACGAGAAGTAGAGGTAGTCGCGGAACAGCTCTTCGGGCGGCACCGTCTCGGTGATCTGCACGAGCGTGCAGGCCGGGCAGAAGACGAGTTCGAGCGGGTAGGTCTCTTCCGTCGCGCCCGCCTGCTCCTCGGTGAGCAGGGCGTTGGCGAGCGGCGTCCGCCCCAGGCGAGGACGGGGGCGAGTCCGGCCGCGCCGCAGGAGCGGCACGCGTGCGTCGGTTGTTGGCTCATGCGGCAGTACCGAGGAAGTCCCTGTACCACTCGACCGTGCGGCCGAGGCCCTCGTCGAGCGTGAAGAGCGGCTGCCAGCCGAGCACGCGCCGGGCCTTCGCGGCGCTCAGGTACTGGTGACGGATCTCGTTCGAGGCTTCGTTGCGGATGTCGGGCTCGAGGTCAGAGCCCATCAGCTTCAGCAGGCGTTCGACCAGCTCCGAGCACCGTCACCTGAATCTCGTTCGAGAAGTTGAACGCCTCGCCGCGCAGCTCCGGGGTCGCGCGGCCAGCGCTTCGGCCAGCATCATGTACGCCGCCGCGCCGTCCTCGACGTAGAAGTAGTCGCGCACGTACTGGCCGTCGGAGCGGATGACCGGGCGCTGCCCGCGCAGCACCGAGCGGATCGTGCCGGGCACGATGCGGTTCCAGTTCAGGTCGCCGCCGCCGTAGAAGTTGCCGCAGCGCGTGACGGCCACGGGCAGCCCGTAGGTGTGCGCGTAGGACTGCGCGATCAGGTCGGCGCACGACTTGCTCACGTCGTACGGGTGGCGCCCGTCGAGCGGCGTCTCCTCGTCGTAGGGCAGCACTTCGTGGTCGCCGTAGGCCTTGTCCGAAGAGGCGACGACGATCTGCTTGACGAGCGGGCTGCGGCGGCAGGCTTCGAGCAGCGCCCAGGTGCCGGCGATGTTCGCCTCGAAGGTCGAGACCGGGTTGCGGTTGGCGATGCCGACGATCGTCTGCGCGGCCAGGTGGATGACGGTGTCGATCTCGTACTCGCCGAGCGCGCGCTCCAGCAGCGCCTGGTCGCGCACGTCGCCGCGCACGACCTTGACCCGCTCGATCAGGCCGGACTGCGACCAGCTCGCTCTGCGGCACCCAGTCGCGCACCAGGCAGACCACGTCCGCGCCCGCGTCGAGCAGGCGCCGCACGAGCCAGCCGCCGACCAGCCCGGTCGCGCCGGTCACGAACGTCGGCCGGTCGAGCCAGAACTCGTAATCCAGTCGCCATAAAGGGCGTAATCATTCAGAACAGCAGTCCTACTCCCAAACTTTCCATGGCGGCTCGCCGCTCGCGCCAGAGACTTTCGAGCAGGTGCTTGTCGCGCAGCGTGTCCATGCACTGCCAGAAGCCCTCGTGGCGGATAGGCCGCCAGCTGCCTGTCGGCGGCGAGCCGCTCCAGCGCGTCGGCTTCGAGGCTGGTCTGGTCGCCCTCGAGGTAGTCGAAGATGCGCCGGCTCGAAGACGAGGAAGCCGCCGTTGATCCAGCCTTCGCCGATCTGCGGCTTCTCGGTGAACTGCGCGACCACGAGTCGCCGTCGAAGACGAGCCCGCCGAAGCGCGCCGGCGGGCGCACGGCGGTCACCGTCGCGATGCGCCCGTGCGCGCGGTGGAAATCGAGCAGCGCCCGCAGGTCGATGTTCGCCACGCCGTCGCCGTAGGTGACCATGAAGGTCGCCGTCCCCGAGCCACGGTTGCAGCCGCCGCACGCGCCCGCCGGTCATGCGTGCTCTGCCCCGTGTTCTCGAGGTGGACGACCCAGTCTTCGCACTCGCGCTCGTGCGTGCTTCGACCTCGCCCGCGGCGAGGTCGATGGTCATGCTGCCGTTGAGGCTGTAGTAGTCGAGGAAGTAGCGCTTGATGACCTCGCCCTTGTAGCCGAGCGCGACGACGAACTCGTTGAAGCCGTAGTGGGCGTAGTGCTTCATGATGTGCCAGAGGATCGGCCGGCCGCCGATCTCGACCATCGGCTTCGGCTTGACCTCGGTCTCTTCGGCCAGCCGGGTGCCGAGCCCCCCGGCCAGGATGACGACCTTCACGCGCTTCTCGCCTCCGTCCGCGCGCCGGCCCCGCCGGCGGGCGCGTACTCCGTCGTCCAGCGCATCGCCGGGCGCACCACGCCGGGGTAAGGCCCGGCGTAATCGCCCCGCACCGAGTCGCCGTCGAGGCTGTCGATGACCTGGAAGGCGACCGCGTCCCGCTCGTAGAAGTGGACGACGACCGGGTCGAGCGTGCTGAGCGCGGCCCCGACGATCATCGTCCCCTCGGCGAGGAAGTTCCCCGGGACCCACATCGTACTCGTGTAGAGGCCGACGGGCCGGGGGCGGCTGCGCCACTCGGGGTCGAGGTCGTTCGAGATGAAGACGTTGATGCCCTCCTCGTTAAAGACGTGAAAGTTCGGCGCGAGCAGGTGGCCGGGCTGGCGCACCTCGAACTCGATTTCGAGCCTGACGGGGCGGCGGATGTCGGCGGCGTCGCAGACGCGCCCCCCTCGTCCCGCACACGCACGGCGCGCAGCCGCGCCACCTCGTTGCCCGGCGCCGACTCCGGCTCCGGCCACTCGCGCGCGGCCGTCGTCCCGAGCCCCGAGTTGAGGTAGGCGCCCACGACCTCGTGCGAAGGGCCGTCGCCGAGCACGCGCCCGTCGTTGAGCAGGATGGTGCGCGGGCACAGGCGCGTGACCGCGGGCATGTTGTGCGAGACGAAGAGCACCGTGCGCCCCTCGTGCCCCACGTCCTCCATCTTGTTGAGACACTTCTTCTGGAAGCGCGGCGTCGCCGACGGCGAGCACCTCGTCCACCAGCAGAATGTCCGGCTCTAAGTGCGCGGCCACGGCGAAGCCGAGGCGCAGGTACATCCCCGACGAGTAGCGCTTGACGGGCGTGTCGATGAACTTCTCGATCTCGGCGAAGGCGACGATCTCGTCGAACTTGCGTTCGATCTCGGCCTTCGCCATCCCGAGGATGGCGCCGTTGAGGAAGACGTTCTCGCGCCCCGAAAGCTCCGGGTGAAAACCCGTGCCGACTTCGAGCAGACTTCCGACCCGGCCGTAGAGTTCGACGCGGCCGCGCGTGGGCTCGGTGATGCGCGAGAGCATCTTGAGGAGCGTGCTCTTGCCCGCGCCGTTGCGCCCGATGAGGCCGACGACCTCGCCCGGCCCGATCTCGAAGCCCACGTCCTTCAGCGCCCAGACCTCCTCGCCGCCGGCGCCGCGGCGCAGCCGCCGGAGCGGGGAGCGGACGGCGCTCGTCAGCGCGTCGCGCAGGGTCGGGTAGGACTCGCGGCTCGCACCGATGACGTACTTCTTGGCCAGGCCCTCGGCCCTGATAATCGGCTTCATGGGGCTTCTCAAATCAAATAACGTCGGCGAACTCGCGCTCGACCCGCCGGAAGACGTAGGACGCGCAGACGAGCAGCACGACCGTGTAGGCGGCGGAGATGGAAAGGGCGCCCCAGTCGAAGGGGCGGCCGAAGACGGCCGCGCGGAAGTTCTCGACGATCCCGACCATCGGGTTGAGCGAGTAGGCCCAGCGCCAGCCCTCGGGCACGAGCTTCGACGGGTAGAGGACCGGCGAGACGTACATCCAGAGCTGCACGACGACGGGCATCACCGCGCCCACGTCCCTGTACTTGACGTTGACCGCCGCCGAGATCATGACGCAGGCCAGCGCCAGCAGCGCCACGAGCGCCGTCAGGACGGGCAGCGCCAGCAGCGAGGCGGTCGGGCTGACGCGGTAGAAGGCCATCAGCCCCGCCAGGATGACGACCGAGACGGCGAAGTCCACGAGGCGCGCGCCGACGGCCGCCGACGGGATGATCGCGCGCGGGAAGTAGACCTTGGTGATGAGGTGCGCGCTGCCGACCAGGCTGTTGCTGCCGTTCGTGACCGCCGAAGAGAAGAAGGACCAGGGCAGCAGCCCCACGAAGACGAAGAGCATGTAGGGCACGTCGTCCGAGGGCACGCGCGCCAGCATCCCGAGGAAGACGGTCAGGATGAGCGTCGTCAGCAGCGGCTGCATCACCACCCACGCCAGCCCGAGCGCCGCCTGCTTGTAACGCACCTTCACGTCGCGCCAGACGAGGAAGTAGAGCAGCTCGCGGTAGGCCCACAGCTCGCCGAGGTCGAGCGCCGCCCAGGATTTGCCGGGTTGGATGGTGACGAGCGGCTCGTCCGGGAGGGTGCGGGGGGCGCGCCCCGTCGCCACCGTCGGGGTCGTTCCGCTTGGCGCCGGGACGCCGGCCGCGGGAGGCATGACCTCCATCGCGCCCGCGTCGTTGCTGGTGGTAGTCCCCATCGAAAGTATATTCCGGCCGGCCGCGCCCGGGGGCGGAGCCGACCCGCTCTCAGACCTCAATTGTGCTGTAATTTTGTTGTCTGAGAGGGACTTGCAGTCTAAACAGGCCCGACACGTTCGTCAAGCGACCCCGCCCCGGAGGGACTGCGGCAGACGCGCCGCGGCGGCCTCCGGGTTCCACCGAAAGCGCACACGCCCGCGTCGCACGAGACTGCGGGCGGCTGAAAGGGTCGAAGCCCCCGCCGGCCCTCTCAAATTCGAGGGGCCGGCGGGGGCTTCGGGTGATTGACCCTCCCCGGGCACGCGGCGCCGGGGCGGGCGCGACGGTTGGTGAAACTCCCGCGGACTCTACCGGCGGGGGCTCAAGGGCCGACAATCAAAGGCCACAAATCGGGCCAGACGCTCAACAGCCGGATGTCGTAGTGAATCGCCCCGCTGTTAGAGATCGTGATCGTTTTACCCACGGCCGTGCCGAACAACGGGCCGGCCCCCGAGATGGTGATGCCCGTCTGCGGGGCGTAGACCAGCAGGCGAGAGTTGCCGGAGTTGCCGAAGGCCACGCCGTTGCTCCCGCTGTAGCTCGACAGAATCCGGAGATTACCCGGGATGCTGGTCGTGTTGTTGACGTGCGCCGCGCCGCCGACGTTCAACGTGCCCGTCAACTTGATGACGACCGGCCCGCTGACATTGAGCTGCGCGCTGTTGCCCACGGTCACGTTGCGGAAGCAGTAGGTGCCGCTCGCCAGCGTGGCGACGTTGATGCCGCTCAACGTCAGGTCACCGGTGCTTGCGTTGTAGGAGTAGCTGCCACCGATGCCAGCGTTCGAGCTGTACGGCGGCCCGCACGACGGCACCGCGGGCAACGTCACGGACGGGGCCGGCGAGTTGTTGGTTATCGTCCCGCCCACGGTTGCACTGCCGGACTTGGCGACCGTAGTCCCGGCGGTGGCGTTGCCCGTGATCTGGCTCGCGCCCGACATGACGATGCCGGCCTGCGTCGAGCGGACGCTGCCCCACACCTTACCGCTGCCGATGAGGGTGCTCGTGCCGTTGCTCACGACGCTGGCCAAGCTGCCCTTCGTCGCCGGATACCCGCCGTTCGAGTCGTAGCTGTCGATGTAACTCGAACCGCTGACCGACACGCCGTCTACGCCGACGATTGACGTGAGCGCCACGGTGACCTTGAAGCTACACGACGAGGTATTCCCGGCCGCATCGGTCACCGTAAAGGTGTTGGTGGTCGTACCCAGCGGGAACGTCGCGCCGCTCGGCAGGCCGGTCGTCTGCGCGGTCGTCGCGCCAGCACAATTGTCTGAGCCGACCGGCGCCGCGTAGTTGACGACCGCCCCGTTCACCGCGGGATTGAAGCCGACGTTGATGTTGATCGGGCAACTGATCGCCGGCGGCGTGTTGTCGATCACCGTCACCTTCTGCGTGGCCGCGGCCGTGTTGCCGGCGGCGTCCGTCGCCGTGTAGGTGACGATAGTCTCACCCACCGGGAAGGTGTTGCCACCCCCGCGGGTCACGGTCACGCCCCCGCAGTTGTCCGCGGCCGTCGCCGTGCCGAGCGTGCCGTCGAGGTCGCTGATCGTGACCCCGCACGACGTGGCGCCCGCGCCGGTGTAGAGCACCTTGTCGGCCGGAGCCGCGATGGTCGGGGCCGTGCCGTCGGCGACCGTGATGGTCTGGACGGCCGAGGCCGAGTTGCCCGCCGAGTCGGTCGCCGTGAACGTGCGCGTGATGACGCGCGGGTTCGAGGCCGAACCGGCGCCGCCGTTGTTGGTATCGCTCACCGACACGTTCACCGTCCCGCAGTTCTCGAACGGCGGGCCGCTGAAGACGAGTTCGCCGTCAACGTCGCGCACGAACTGGCCGTCGGGGCCGACGACGGGGCCGCGCGCCTGATTCGCGTTGGCCGCGGGCACCTCGCTCGGGCAGGTGTAGGTGGCGTTAGCCGGCGCCGCGATGATGGGCGCCGTGTTGTCAACCACCGTCACGACCTGCGTGTCCGAGGCGGTCCGGCCCGCCCCGTCGGTGGCCGTGTAGGTCAGCGTGTAGGTCCCGGGGGCGAAGTTATTGCCCGCGGGCGCGCCCGAGATCGTGACGCTCACCGAGCAGTTGTCGTTGGCGTCGGGCTGCCCCAGTTCGTCGCCATCGAGCGTGACCGTGCAGCCGGGGTTGGCCGCGCCCGTGCCGACGGTAACGTCGTCCGGGGCCGTGATCGTCGGGTCCTCCGTGTCGGTGCCGCACGAGCTGGAACTGACGAAGACCCTCTGCGTGCAGCTCGCCGTGCGGCCGTCCGCGTCGGTGACCGTCCAGATGACGGTCGTGAGCCCGACCGGGTACGGGTCGGTCAGCGCCTTCGGCTCGGCCGCCGAACTGTCGCTGCGCGCGCCCACGACGCTCCCGCCGCCCGAGGCGGTGAAGGTGGGCGTGCCCACGGCCACCGTCTCGTCGCCGGAATCGTTGGCGTCGCTGACGGTCTTGTCCGCCGGGCAGGAGATGGTCGGCGCGGGCGTGTCGAGCACCTTGACGGTGAAGGTGCAACTGTCCCCCGTCGCGGACGAGGTGACTGTGTGCGTGCCGACGGCGAAGAACGAGCCCGAGGTCGGGCTGTTAGTGATGACGCCGCACTCACCTTCCACGGAGGCCGCGCCGTAATTCACGAACGCCCCGTTCTGGCCGCCGACGGTCGTGTTCGCCGTCGCGACCACATTGGCCGGGCACGAGAGCGTGCAGACCGAGTTCGGGTCGGGCGAGCTGACGATCAGACTGAGCGAGGAGACGTTGGTGTTGGCGGGCGGCGCGGGGTTCTGGTCATCGACGACGTAATCGAAGGTCGGCCGCGGGTCGGTCGTGTCACTCGTCACCGCAGACCTCGCGAGGACCGTCGAGCCCGCCGCGCCCGTCACGTTGTAGAGGGCCGTAAACTGGGCCACGCCGTGCGGCGCCAGGCTCGCGACCGAGCACGTGGCGCCGCAGTCGGTGCCGCTCACGGGCGAGAAGCTCTGGAGCGCAAGCCCGGCGCCGGCGGGCGGGGTGACCACCACGTCCTCCGCCGAGTTGGGCCCCACGTTCAGGACGTAGACCGAGACCGACAGCGAGCCCCCGGACGAGACGGCGTCGCTATCGGCGACCGAGACGATCTGGAGGTCGGCCGCCGCTTCCGCCGCGACCGCCGAGGCAACGTCGAAGTCGGCGGAGGCGCGGCGCGAGCTGCTCAGCGTCGAGAGGTCGGCGCGCCAGGTGCCGCGGTTGTCGAACGTCTCGTTGCCGATGATGCTCTGGGCGTCCCCCGGGATGGTGAACATCAGGGTCTGCGTCTGCGACGAGTTCGACACGACGGCCGAGGCCCTCACGACGTTCGCCGGCCCGATGACGTTAATGCTGCGCCGGCCCACGAGGAAGGCGAAGGGCACGCTGGCCTTCACGCACATGGTCTCGCCCAGGGTGAAAGCCGTCTTGGGCGTCGTGCAGTCGTCGGCGTAGGTCTCGATGGACTCGAACGCCGGCGGCAGTTGGAAGAGCGCGGCCGAAAAGAGGCCGGGGGCGACGAAGTCGCGCGCGGCGGCGGGGGCGGTGTACGCCGCCGCGCTCCGGCCGGCCGGCCACGCGTACGAGACAGAGGAATGGAAAACCGTAACGATGGCGGTGAAGAGCGCGAGGAGGGCGGCGGCGCGCGCGGCGCGGCCCCGGCGGGCCGAGAGCCCGAGGGGCGTGCGCCTTCGCGCGGAAGATATTTGTAGCTTGTCGGGACGGCGGTCTGCGGTCTGGTGATCACTGGCGGGGCGCATGGGTAGTCCTCCGATTATTCCTGTACTGAGTTGCCCGAGGTGGCGGCTGGCGGGGTCGAAGGGGTGAAACGCACTGATTGCCGACGCCCGCGTTGTGACCCGCCACGAGGTGCGAGCAATGCTGCGCGACCGCCCGCCCCTGTGTCGGGGGCGGGCGGTCGCGCAGCAGAGGCGCGCGCGCCCTACTGCGCGGGCGTCAACTGCATCGAGCCGCCCGAGATCGTGCCGGTGATGTTGTTGGTGCCGTACGTCTTGACCGCGTTGTTGACGGTCATCGAAATGGCCGTTCCGTTCTCGACGAAAGTCGCGCCGCCGAGGTTGGAGGCGGCCGCGTTGTTGATCAGGCCCGTCCCGTTGTGGCTGACGACGGTGTTGATGATGTTGGCGGTGGTGCCCGCTCCGACCGACATGTTGACGCCGCCGCCGGTGCAGAAGGTGACCGAGGAGTTGTTCAGCGTGATGTGCCCGTTCGTCTGAATCCGCACGCCGTCGGTCATGTTCGCGATGGTGGAGTTGTTCACGACGGCCGACACGAAGGTGACCGTGTTCGACAGGTCGATGCCGCGCACGGTGTTGTAGATGTTCGTGTTGGTCACGCTGATGAAGGTGCCGGTATTGTTGGTGGCGACGGTCTGCGCGACCCTGATGCCCGTAGTCGAGAAGTTGAAGATCTGGCAGCCCTCGACGTTGAGCCTCCGGCCGGACGTGAAGTTGATGCCGTTCGTGCCGAGCGTGGTGCCCGCGCCGTTGATCGAGAGGTTGCGCAGCGTGACGGTGATCGTGTTCGGCGTGCCCGTCGCGCTGTCGTTGACGTTGACGCCGTTGGTGCCGCTGGCGAGGATCGAGCCGAAGCCCTGCCCGGTCGTGCCGTCGATGGTCATGGACTTCGTGATGGTGACGGCGCCGAACCCGCCCGGGTCGAGCGCGTCGATCTCGCCGCCGGCGGCGGTCTTCGAGATGGCGCCGGCGAAGGTCTTGCAGGGCGCGGTGCGGCTGCACGGGTTCACGTCGTCGCCGACGCCCGAGACCCACGTGCGCGTCGCCTGCGCCTGCGCGGCCGACGAGACGGCGAAGATGAAAGCGACGAGGGCGAGCGTTCTGAGAACGGAGCGGTGTGTCATGGCGGAATCTCCTTAAAAGAGGGTTCTTAACTTGTCCAGGGGCGGCGGGGTGGCGGCGCCGACCGCCGCACGTCGCCCCGTGGCTGAGAGAAACGGGCTGTCAATGCCCCGAAGCCGGGGCGGGGCGCGGCGCGGCGGGCGGTGTCGGCCGCCCTCCCCGCGCCGCCGGAAGCGTCTACTTCAGGCAGTTCGTCGTCACCGCGCCGGGGATCGGCGTGGTGTCGGTCTTGTTGTCGCAGAACGAGACGATGGTCCCGTTGTTCGAGAAGTTCGTGCCGTTCTGCGTGATGATGGAACTGCCGAGCCGGACGGTCGTGCCCGTCCCGACGAAGAGGCCGATGTTGTTGTGGTTCAGCTCGGTCGTGTCGACGGTGGCCGAGTTCGCCGCCGAGGTTGTCGAGGCTCAGGCCCGCGCCGCCGTTGAAGGAGAGGTTCGAGTTGCGGACGGTGGCGAAGGCGTTGTTGTCGAGGAAGATGCCGTCCGAGCTGTTGTTCTCGATGTTGCAGTTGTTGACGTTGATCGTGACGTTGCCGACCGTGGTCGTGGCGAAGATGCCGACGCGGTTCTTGAAGATGTTCGTGTTCTTCACGTTGAGGTTCGCGCCCGAGACCGTGTGCGAGAACCTGATGCCCGCGCCGTTCGTCGCGGCGGCGGTGTTGCCGGTGATCGTGCAGTTCTCGACGTTGAGCGTCTTGCCGGCGAAGAAGTTGATGCCGTTGGTGCCGTTGGCCGGGGCGTCAATCGTGATGTTGCGGATGTTGACGACCGCCGTGTTCGGCGTCGCCGACAGGCTGTCGTTGACGGTGATGCCGGTGGTCAGGCTGTTGGTGATGGCGGACATCTGGCCGCCGCCGTCGATGGTGATGTGCTTCGTGATCGTCACCGAGCCGTAGCCGCCCGGGTCGAGCGCGTTGATGATGCCGCTGGTGGCCGTCTTCGAGATGGCGCCGGCGAAGGTCTTACACGGGGCGGTGCGGCTGCAAGGGAAGGCGTCGTCGCCGACGCCCGAGACCCACGTGCGCGTCGCCTGCGCCTGCGCGGCCGACGAGACGGCGAAGATGAAAGCGCAGACGGCGAAAGCCCTCAAGCCGGTTCTGATGTTAAGCATTTCTGTAGTCTCCGTAATTTGTGTTGGGTAGGGCTGAATGATTGTGCGCGGCGCCGAAGTGTCACACGCCTGTCTAAGGATGGAGCGATGGAAAGCTACGTCGGGAGAGCCGCCAGGGCTATACGACCGCGAGGTTGCAAGAATTCGTACATCCAACCGATAGAAGCGGGGAGAGGTTGTATGCTAAATTCGCCGACTTGTCAATGGCTTATCTCAAAAAAAATTCTCGGCCGCTTGCCGGTTTTCCGACATGCCGGTCGGGAGCTAACGCGTACTTAAAAAACGCCGCCGGCAACGAGTAGGCGGCGCGGAGGCGGCGGACGCGCGGGCGGTGTCGGCCGCCCGCGCGGGCCGGAAGCGTTTATTGCAGGCAGCTCGTCGTGACGGCGCCGGGGATCGTGGCCGTCTCGGTGCTGTTGTCGCAGAAGCTCACGATGGTCCCGCTGTTCGAGAAGTTCGTCGCGTTCTGGTTGACGCCCGAGCCGCCGAGCTTGAGCGTCGTGCCCGTCCCGACGAAGAGGCCGATGTTGTTGTGGTGCAGCTCGCTGTCGAGGACGAGGGCGGTGTTGAAGGCGTTGGGGTTGAGGCTCAGGCCCGCCCCGCCGTTGAAGGCGAGCTTCGAGTCGTTGACGGTGCCCTGCGCGCCGAAGCCGAGGAAGACCCCGTCGGACGTGTTGTGCGTGATGACGCTGCGGTAGACGTTGACCTTGAAGACGCCGGGCGAAGAGATCGCCGTGATGCCGGCGCGGTTGTTGAAGATGCGCGAGTCGATCACGTTGAGCGAGCCGGCGGCGCCCAGCACGACCTTAATGCCGACGCCGTTCGGGCTGGCCGCCGTGTTGCCGGCGATCTGGCAGTGGTCGATGTTGAGCGTCTTGCCCGCGCTGAAGCTGATGCCGTTGGTGCCGGTGCCCGCGCCGTTAATGTCGAGGTTGCGCAGCGTGACGACGATGGTGTTCGGCGTGCCCGTCAAGCTGTCGTTGATGTTGACGCCGGTGACGCTTGAGTTCAGGATGCCGGCGAGCGTGCCGCTGCCGTCGATGGTGAGGTTCTTCGTGATGGTGACGGCGCCGTAGCCGTGCGGGTCGATGGCGTCGATCTCGCCGCCGGCCGCGGTCTTGTTGATGGCGCCGGAGAAGGTCCGGCACGGCGCGGTGCGGCTGCACGGGTCGATGTCGTCGCCGAAGGAAGCGACCCACGTGCGCGTGGACTGCGCGCGGGCCGCGGAAGAGACGGTGAGGACGAAGGCGGCGAGGGCGACGGCCCTCAGGGCGGTGCGGAGGTGCTGTGTCGTCATAACGAAATCTCCTTTCTGGCTCTGTCCGTGGCCGCTACTTCAGGCAGTTGGCCGCGACGGTGCCGGGGAACGGGTTGGTCTCGCTCCGGTTGTCGCAGAAGCTCACGATGGTCCCGTTGTTCGTGAAGTTCGTCGAGTTCTGGTTGATGCCCGAGTGGCCGAGCCGGAGCGTCGTCCCCGACCCGACGAAGACGCCGAAGGCGTTGTGGTGAATCTCGCTGTCGAGGACGGTGGCGGAGTTGGCCGCCGAGGTGTTGAGGCTCACGCCGGCGCCGCCGTTGAAGGCGAGCTTGGACTCCTTGATGCTGCCGAAGGCGCGCGCGTCGAGGAAGACCCCGTCGGACGTGTTGTGCGTGATGACGCTGCGCAGGACGTTGACGGTGACGTTGCCGGTCGTCGTCGTCGCCGTGATGCCGACGCGGTTGTTGAAGAGCATCGAGTCGATGACGTTGACGGTCCCGCCCGAGGCCGTCGTCGAGACGCGGATGCCGCCGCCGTTCGGGCTCGCCCCCGTGTTCCGCGCGATCTTGCAGTGATCGACGTTGAGCGTCTTGCCCGAGACGAAGTTGATGCCGTTGGTGCCGCCCGAAGCCATCCCGTTGATCGTGAGGTTGCGCAGGGTGACGACGATGGTGTTCGACCCGCTGTCGTTGATGTTGACGCCGTTGGTGGCGGTGTTCGTGATGGCGGCGATCGCGCCGACGCCGCCGTCGATGGTGATGCTCTTCGTGACGGTGACGGCGCCGTAACTGCCGGGGCTGACGGCGTTGATCTCGCCGTTGGCGGAGGTCACGGAGTGCGCCCTTGAGAAGGTCCGGCACGGGGCGGTGCGGCTGCAAGGGAAGGCGTCGTCGCCGGCGGCGCCTTCGACCCAGGTGCGCGTCTGGGCCTGTGCGGCGGCCGCCAGGGCGAGGGTGAACGTCAGGAGGGCAAAGGCCCTCAGGCTGGTTCTGATCATAACCATCTTTTATTCTCCTTGCCTGTGTTCGGGCAAATCCGGGTAGAGCTTTTGACGGCGCCCTGGCCGCCTTGAGCTGGCTTAAGGATGGAGCAAGGGAAAGCCTTCGTCGGGGGAGCCGGGCAGGGCGAAAACGACGGCGAGGTTTGCGACCTGAAATGTCCTGCTGATAGAAGCGGTGAAGGGTTTATGCTAAATTCGCCGACTTGTCAATGGTTATAGCAAAAAAAATCGGGGCCGCGTGCCGGTTCTCCGGCATGCCGTCCGGAGTCGGCCGCGTACTTAAAAACGGAGTGAGGTGATGCGTTTGACTGAGAGCTTGCGGGACATCTTCGTGACGGGCGGGGCGGGCTTCATCGGCTCCTGCTTCGTCCGGCTCGTGCTGGAGGAGTTGCCCGACGTGCCGCGTCACGAACTTCGACGCGCTGACCTACGCCGGCAACCTCGACAACCTGAAGGGCGTTGACGACTCGACCGCCACCGCTTCGTCCGCGGCGACATCTGCGACCCCGCGGCCGTCCTCTCGTCGCTGGAGGAAGGGACGCGACTTCCTCGTCAACTTCGCCGCCGAGTAGCACGTTGACCGCAGCATCCTCTCGGCCGCCGAGTTCGTCCGCACCAACGTCCTAGGCACGCAAGTCCTGTTGGACGCCGCGCGCGAGCGCCGCGTCGGTCGCTTCGTGCAGGTCTCGACCGACGAGGTGATGGGGAGCCTGCCCGAGCGAGACGACGCCTTCTTCACCGAGGATTCGCCGTTCGAGCCCAACAGCCCGTACTCGGCCTCGAAGGCCGCGGCCGAACACCTCGTCCGCGCGGCGCACCACACGCACGGGCTCGACACGGTCGTCACACGCTGCGGCAACAACTACGGCCCGCGCCAGTTCCCGGAGAAGTTCCTGCCGCTGCTGCTCGCCAACGCCTCGAACGACGAGCCCATCCCGGTCTACGGCGACGGCCGCAACGTGAGGGATTGGATTTATGTCGAAGACCACTGCCGCGCGGTGCTGGCCGCGATGTCGGAGGGGAGCGCGGGCGAGGTCTACAACGTCGGCGCGCGCAACGAGCGGCGGAACATCGAGGTCGCAGAGTCGGTGCTCGACCTCCTGGGCAAGCCGCGTTCGCTCCTCAAGTTCGTCAAGGACCGGCCCGGCCACGACCGCCGCTACGCCATCGACCCGTCGAAGGCCGAGACCGAGTTGGGCTGGCGGCCGCGGGAGACCTGGGAGTCGGGACTGCGGAAGACCATCCGCTGGTACGAGGAGAACGCGGAGTGGGTCGAGCGGGCGCAGGAGCGGCGCTTACAGAGACTATTACGCAGAAGCAGTACGGGGATGAAGTAGACGGTAGCCGGTAGGGCTCCGCCCCGCGTCGGGTGAACTTGACACGCCGACAAACAGACTGCGAAGGTTCTCCTAACTGACTACTGTCTACCGTCCGCTTTATTTATGAAACTCTTAATCACCGGCGCGGCCGGCCTGGTCGGCGCCGCGCTTAAAGAACACTGCCTCGCGCGGGGCGACGAGGTGCTGGCCTTCGACCGAGAGGGGCTCGACATCACGGACGAGCGCGCCGTGCGCGAGACCTTCAAGAGCCTGCGCCCCGACGCGGCCATCAACTGCGCCGCCTGGACGGACGTGGACGGGTGCGAGCTTGACCCGCAACGCGCCTTCCTCGTCAACTCGCAGGGCGTCGAGGCGCTGGCGACGGCCGCGCGGCTCGCGTCCGCCTCCTTCGTCACCGTCTCGACCGACTACGTCTTCGACGGGCGCAGGGAGAACCACTTCTACACGCAGCGCGACGACCCGCACCCCTTGAGCGCCTACGGCGCGGCGAAGCTCGAAGGCGAGCGGCGCGCGCAGGCCGCGAGCGCACGCACCTCGGTCGTGCGCACGGGCTGGGTCTTCGGGAAGGGCGGCCGGAACTTCCTGGCGACGGTCGTCGAGCGCGCGCGCCGCGGCGAGACGCTGCGCGCCATCTCGGACTCCTACGGCACGCCGACCTACGCGCCCGACCTCGCCGCGCGACTGCGCGAGCTGGCCGAGCTGGACCTGCCGGGCATCTACCACGTCGTCAACGGCGGCGAGGGCGCCAGCTACGAGAGCTTCGCGCGCGAGGCCGCCGCGGCCGCCGGCCTCCGGGACGCGCGGATCGAGCCCGTCGCGACCGACTCGCTGCACCGCCCCGCCCCGCGCCCACGCAACTCACGCCTGCGCTGCCTCATCTCAGAAGCCCTCGGCCTCCGGCCCCTGCGCGACTGGCGCGAGGCGCTCGCGGAATACAGCCGGCAGTAGGCGGACGACGGTCGGCAGTCGAAAGCTCCGCGGTCGAAAGTTGTGAGTTCAACCTTTCAACGTCCATCAACGCCGGGCGGCCGCCGACTGCCGTCCGCCCACCGCCTACTGCTTTTGCCTCCGCGCGGGTCTCTGGTATGATTGCGCGGCCGGAAATCACCCGCTGCGTTGGGGTTGCGGTCTCCAAAGCCCCTGGAAACCTTGTAGAGAGATTTAGGATTATGATGTCGCAAGAGAACCGCCTACTGCCGCTCACGTCGGAGACGCTCGACCGCCCGCTGCGCGACCTCGCGGCGGCGCCCGTCGTCGCGCCCGCCGCCGCCGTCTCGGCCACCGAGCCGGCGCACCTGCGCGAGTACCTCGCCGTCGTGCTTAAGCGCAAGTGGCTCATCCTCAGCCTGGTCGATCGTCGTCACCTCGCTCGTCGCCATCCAGATGTACCGGACGCCGTCGATCTACGAGGCAGCCACCCAGATTCAGATCGAGCAGAAGCCGCGCAGCATCGTCTCGACCAACCGCGGCGGCGAGTCCGTCCTGATCCGCGGCAACGACCCGAACTACTGGAACACGCAGCTCCAGAAGCTCAAGACGCAGAAGCTGGCGCGCCAGGTCAT
Source organism: uncultured Acidobacteriota bacterium (assembly GCA_963726735.1). Lineage (GTDB taxonomy): Bacteria > Acidobacteriota > Blastocatellia > Pyrinomonadales > Pyrinomonadaceae > QHXN01. The sequence continues at coordinate 626,122 of CAVSDM010000007.1, read as the reverse complement.
CATGCGGCTCGACCTCCAGAACAACCCCAACTTCCTGAGCCCCGCGCACCGCGGCACCGGCATCATCGCCGGCCTGCGCCGCGTCTTCTCGGGCGCCAAGCCGCCGGCCGAGGCCGAGAAGCAACTGGAGGCCGGGGCCGTCCCCGTCATCGACGAGGTCGAGCTGAGCGCCGACAACCTCACGCCCGAGCAGGCGAAGAAGCTTGAACCCTACGAGGACGCGCTGCGCGAGAACCTGAGCGTCGACCCCGTGGACCGCACCAACCTCGTCAACATCCGGTTCCTCCACACCGACCCGCAAGATCGCTTCGAGCGTCGCCAACACGCTGGCGAACGTCTTCCGCGAGAACGACATCCGGGCCGAGACCTCCGGCTCGCAGAAGGCCGAGGACGTGCTGGCCAACCAGATCATCGAGCTCCAGTCGCGCATCCAGGCCAACGAGGCGAAGCGGATCAACTACAAGAGGCAGAACGACATCCCGCTCAGCGACAAGCAGGGCGCCGACTTCGTCGCGCTGCGCCTGAGCACCTACAGCTCGCAGTTGCAGGACGCCGAGGCCCGGCGCAAGGACGCCGAGGCGGCCTACTTCGCGGCGATGAAGACGCGCGAGACGTCGGGCGTCTGGTCGATCCCCGAGGTGGTCAAGAACGACAACATCCAGAAGCTGCGCGGGCGCATCAGCGAGTTGAAGGAGCAGGGAGGCCGCCCTGCTCGTCAACTACACGCGGGAGTGGCCCGCGGTCAAGAAGATCGAGGAGCAGGTCAAGCAGCTCGAAGAGCAGCTCAACAAGGCCCCCGAGGAGGTCTTCATCGGCATGAAGACCAACTACGAGGCGGCGAAGAAGAAGGAGGCCGACCTGCGCAAGTCCTACTTCTCGGAGAGGAGTCAGGCCAACACGTCGGGCTGGCCGCGACCGGCCTCACCGACCTCAACCAGGCCATCGAGACCGACCGCCAGAACCTCAACCTCTACCAGCAGCGCCTGAACGAGCTGCGGGTGACGAACGGCGACCGCACGGCCGGCAACGTCTCGACCGTCGAGGAGGCGCGCGTCCCGGGCGAGCCCATCGGCCCGCCGCGCATGCGCAACATCATCGTCGCGCTGCTGCTCTCGTTCGGCGTCGGCATCGGTCTGGCCTTCCTGCTCGACTACCTCGACGACACGCTGAAGTCGGTCGAGGACGTTGACCGCCACCTGCACCTGCCGACGCTGGCGATCATCCCGGCGCCGCGCGAGACGCGCCGGCTCCTCGGCCGCAACGCGCCGGAGCCCGAGCCGGGCACGACCACCGCGCTCGCCCTCGTCTCCGACGTGCGCTCGCCCGTCGCCGAGGCGTACCGCCACCTGCGCACGTCGCTCCTGCTCTCCTCGGCCGGGCAGCCGCCCAAGACCGTGCTCGTCACTTCGAGCCAGCCGTCGGAGGGCAAGACGACGACGGCCGTCAACATCGCGACGATGCTCGCGCAGACCGGCGCCGACGTGCTCGTGCTCGACTGCGACCTGCGCCGCCCGCGCATCCACGCGCACTTCGGCCTGCCGAACACGAAGGGCGTGACGAACTACCTGTCGGGCGAGTCGAACATCTCGGAGCTGGTGCAGACCTACGACAAGCTGCCCAACCTGAAGGTCATCTCCTCGGGGCCGGTGCCGCCCAACGCGGCCGAGCTGCTCGGGTCGGACGAGATGCGCAAGCTCCTCTACGTGCTCGCGGAGAACTTCACGCACATCATCATCGACTCGCCGCCGGCCATCTCGTTCACCGACGCGTCGATCCTCTCGACGATGGTGGACGGCGTGATGCTGGTCGTCCACGGCGGCCGCTCTTCGCGGGCGGTGGTGCGCCGCGCCAAGCAGCAGTTGCAGGACGTGGGCGCGCACCTCTTCGGCATCGTCCTGAACAACGTGAAGCTCGAAGGGACGGACTACTACTACTACTCGGGCTACTACTCGGGCTACTACTCGAACGACGAGGAGGCCGTGCCCGAGGGCGCGGAGGCCGCGGGCGCGGGGGCAACGGCAACGGCGGCGGCGGGGCGCGTTGATGGCGGGCGAGTTCTGCCGCGTCGCCCCGGACGTGGAACTCGGGCGCGACGTTAAAATCTACGCCTTCGTCAACCTCTACGGCTGCCGCGTCGGCGACGAGACGCGCATCGGCACCTTCGTCGAGATCCAGAAGGGCGCGCAGCGTCGGCGCGCGCTGCAAGATTTCGAGCCACACCTTCATCTGCGAGGGCGTGACGCTCGAAGACGAGGTCTTCGTCGGCCACGGCGTGATGTTCACGAACGACCGCCTGCCCGCGCGCCACGCGCCCCGACGGCACGCCGCAGACCGAAGAGGACTGGACGCTCGAACGCGACCGTCGTCCGCCGCGGCGCCTCCATCGGCAGCAACGCCACCATCCTCTGCGGCACTCGAAATCGGCGAGCGCGCCGTCGTCGGCGCCGGCGCGGTCGTCACCCGCAGCGTCCCCCCCGGCGCCGTCGTCGCCGGCAACCCGGCGAGAATAATTAAGAGTGATAAGTGACGAGTGACGAGTGACGAGAGGGATAGACAAGGCCCATCCTCCTCTGCTCATCACTCGTCACTCGTCACTTATCACCTTTTTCACATATGCCAGTTCCATTCGTAGACCTACAGGCGCAGTACCGTTCGATCAAGGCCGAGGTTGACGCGGCCGTCCAGCGGGTGCTCGACACGTCGGCCTTCATTCTGGGTCGCGAGGTCGAGGCGTTCGAGCGCGCGTTCGCCGAGTACGTCGGCGCCGCGCGAGTGCGTCGGCGTCTCGAACGGCACGGCGGCGATCCAGCTCGCGCTGCAAGCCTGCGGCGTCGGCGCGGGCGACGAGGTCATCGTCCCGGCCAACACCTTCTTCGCCACGGCCGAGGCCGTCTCGACCGCGGGCGCCACGCCCGTCTTCGTGGACTGCGACCCCGTCACCTATAACATCGACGCGGGCAGATTGAGGCGGTCGATCACGCAGCGCACGCGCGCCGTCATCCCCGTCCACCTCTACGGCCAGCCCGCCGACCTCGACGCCGTGTTTGAAGTCGCCGAGCGTCACGACCTCCTCGTCATCGAGGACGCGGCGCAGGCGCACGGCGCGCGCTACAAGGGCCGACGCGTCGGCGCGCTCGGGCGCGCGGGCTGCTTCAGCTTCTACCCGGGCAAGAACCTCGGCGCGTACGGCGAGGGCGGCGCGGTCGTCACGAACGACGCGGAGGTCGCGCGCCGCCTGCGGATGCTGCGCGACCACGGCTCCGAGCAGAAGTACAAGCACGAGATCGTCGGCTACAACTTGCGCCTCGAAGGCATCCAGGGCGCGGTGCTGAACGTCAAGCTCAAGTACCTCGACGACTGGAACGCGCTCCGCCGCGAGCACGCCGCGCGCTACCGCGAGCTGCTCGCGCCGCTCGCCGCCTCCGGCGCGCTCACGTTCCCGCAAGAGGCCGACTACGCCGAGCACGTCTACCACCTCTTCGTCGTCCAGACGGACGCGCGCGACGCGTCTCCAACGCTACCTCTCGGCGGCGGGCGTGCAGACCGGCATCCACTACCCCGTGCCCGTCCACCTGCAACCCGCCTACGCCGCGCTCGGGCACAAGGAAGGCGACTTCCCCGACGCCGAGTCGCAAGCGAGGCGCGTGCTCTCGCTCCCGATGTTCGCGGAGCTGACCGAGCACCAGCTCAAGTACGTCGCCGACGCCCTCGCCGACTTCTGCGCCGACACGGCGGCCGCCGCCGGTTGAACCCCCGCCCGCGCACGTTTATTGTATCGGGAGCCCGCGGGGGCTCCGCTCTTACAGCCATGACCATTTCCGTCGGTGTCGTCGGCTGCGGCTACTGGGGGCCGAACCTGATTCGCAACTTCGCCGAGAACGAGGGGGCGGTGTTGCGCTGGGTCTGTGACAAGGACGCGCGCCACCTCTCGAAGGTCGCGCGGCGCTACCCCGTCGCCCGCGCCTCCTCGGACTACGAAGAGCTGCTCGCCGACCCGCGCCTCGACGCCGTCGTCATCGCCACGCCCGTCGCCACGCACTACGACTTCGCGCGCCGCGCGCTGGAAGCGGGCAAGCACGTCCTCGTCGAAAAGCCCTTCACCGCGAGCGCGCGCGAGGCCGAAGAGCTGATCGCGCTGGCCGAGCGCGCGCGGCCTCGACGCTGATGGTTGACCACACCTTCATCTACACGGGCGCGGTCAGCAAGATTAAGGAGACGGTGGACGCGGGCGAGCTGGGCGACCTGCTCTACTTCGACTCGGTGCGCGTCAACCTCGGGCTCTTCCAGCGCGACATCAACGTCGTCTGGGACCTGGCGCCGCACGACTTCTCCATCATGGACTACGTCGTCGGGCGCGAGCCGACGGCGCTGATGGCGACGGGGAGCAGCCACATCGAGCCCGGCATCGAGAACATCGCCTACGTGCAGCTCCGTTTCGGCGACTCGCTCATCGCCAACTTCCACTTCAACTGGCTCTCGCCCGTCAAGATTCGGCGCACGCTCATCGCGGGAAGCAAACAGATGATCGTCTACGACGACATCGAGCCGACCGAGAAGATTCGCATCTACGACAAGGGCGTCACGCGCAACGCCGACCCGACCGACGAGGAGGAGGCGTACAAGACGCTCGTCAGCTACCGCACCGGCGACGTGTGGGTGCCGAAGCTCGACCCGACCGAGGCGCTCCACTACGTCTGCGCCGAGTTCCTCGACTCCATCCGCGACGCGCGCCCCTCGGCCTCCGACGGCCGCGCGGGCCTGCGCGTCGTCCGCCTCCTCGAAGCCGCCCAGGCGTCGATCAAAGACGGCGGCCGCTGGATTAAACTTTAAGAATGATGAGGATGAGTGATAAGTGATAAGATGAAATTAAAGCGCTATCCTTCCTCCTGTCCATCCCTCTTCACTAATTCTCGTCACTGAGCATGTCTACGACCGCGCGAAAATGCAAGTACCTCTGCTCGACCTGAAGCAGCAGCACGCGGCTCTGCGCGAGGAGTTGCGCGCGGCGTTGGAGCGCGTGCTCGACTCGCAGCAGTTCATCCTCGGCGAGGACGTGCGGCTGCTCGAGACGGAGCTGGCGCGCTACACGCGGGCGCGCCACGCGGTCGGGTGCGGGTCGGGCTCGGACGCGCTGCTGCTGGCGCTGCTGGCGCTCGACGTGGGCGCGGGCGCGGAGGTCGTCACGACGCCCTTCACCTTCTTCGCCACCGCGGGCGCGGTCGTGCGCGCGGGCGCGCGCCCCGTCTTCGTGGACATCGAGCCGCGCACCTACAACCTCGACCCGGCGCGCGTCGACGAAGTCATCGACGAACGGACGCGCGCCGTCATCCCCGTCCACCTCTACGGCCAGTGGGCCGAGATGGACGCGATCTGCTGAGTGTCGCCGAGAGGCGCGGGGTGCGCGTCATCGAAGACGCGGCGCAGGCCATCGGCGCCGAAGACGGCGGGGCGTGCGGCCGGCGCGATCGGGGACGCGGGCTGCTTCAGCTTCTACCCGACGAAGAACCTCGGCGCAGCGGGCGAGGCGGGGCTGCGTGACGACGAACGACGACGCGCACGGCAGAGCGCCTGCGCCGCCTGCGCGTCCACGGCGGCGCGACCGAGTACCACCACGACGAGGTCGGCTTCAACAGCCGCCTCGACACCTTCCAGGCCGCCGTGCTCCGCGTCAAGCTCCCGCACCTCGACGCTTGGTCGGACGCGCGCCGGGAGCGGGCCGAGACCTACACGCGCCTGCTCGCAGAAGCAGGGACTCACAGAGTTCGTCACGCCGCCGCACGTCCGCGACGGCGCGCGCCACATCTTCCACCAGTACGTCGTCCGCGTGCCCGCAGCGCGCCGCGACGCGCTGCTCGAACACCTCAAGCGGACGGCGTCGGCACGAAGGTCTACTACCCCGTCCCGCTCCATCTGCAACCCTGCTTCGCCGACTTAGGCTACAAGCGAGGGCGACTTCCCCGAGTCCGAGCGCGCCGCCCGCGAGACGCTCGCGCTCCCGATGTTCCCGGAGCTGACGCGCGCGCAGCAGGAGTACGTCGTCGAGACGCTCCGCCGCTTCTTCGCGTAAGCGCGCGGCGAGAGGCGTGGCCTAAGGACGAACGAGGATTATGATGTGAGGCATTAAGTCCCGCGCGGTTCGCGGAGGTGCCCCATGCCACTTGCAGGACTCGTCCCGCCGCTCTCGTTAAGGAAGCTCAACGTCTCTCTGCTCCTGCGTCCTGGCGCTCTCCTGCTGCCGACGCGCCGCGGCGCAGTCGGGCCGCAAGGCCAAGCCCACGCCGGCCCCGTCCGAGCCGGTGCGGCCCGACCGGCCCGCGCCGCGCATCTCGTCCCTCGTCATCTGCGGCCACGACATCAGCAAGGGCAGAAAAGAGTTCTACTCCAAAAACGTGAGCCTCACGGTGAAGGCCATCACGGACGCGCTGAACGAGCGCCGCGGGCTCCTGCTCGGCGTCCTGAACGGCGGCAAGCAGACGCGCAAGGAGGCCGCCGCGCGCGCGTTGAGCGAGCAGGCGCCTACGTGCTCTGGTTCGGCTACAGCATAGAGATGGTCGGCCTCTCGGACGAGACGGTCGAGTACATCGACTACGTGGTCTACAAACCCTAGTCGGCCGAGATCCTGACCGAGGGGCGCGTCTACCCGAGCGAGCAGAAAGAGTTCGCCGACCCGCGCGGCATCATGCGCCTACCCCGCAGGCGCTCGCGCCCATCCCCTCGCTACAACTCGAAGCGGGCGGCCGCGAGATCGCCGCCCGCGTCAGGAGCAAGCTCTGAACTCATGACAAGGCTGACGACGTTTCTCCTCGCGCTCTCGACCCTGCTCATACCTTCCTTATCTTTCGCCACGACTCAGCGCGCGGCCCGTGTGGACAGGCGCGAGATGGCGGCGCGCGTGCGCGCGGAGTTTCTGCATGCGTGGCGCGGGTACGAGCGTTACGCGTGGGGGCACGACGAGCTGAGGCCGCTGTCGAAGACGGCGCGCGACTGGTACGGCGAGCCGCTCTACATGACGCAGGTGGACGCGCTCGACACGCTCTTCATCATGGGCTTTCGCGAGGAGGAGCGGCGCACGCGCGAGTTCGTCGTCAAGCACCTCTCGTTCGACCGAGACCTCTACGTCCAGAACTTCGAGATCACCATCCGCCACCTCGGCGGGCTCCTCTCGGCCTACCAGTTGACGGGCGACCGCCGGCTCCTGCGCCTCGCCGAAGACCTCGGCACCCGACTCCTCCCCGCGTTCAACTCGCCGACGGGCATCCCCTATCGCTTCGTCAACCTGCGCACCGGCAAAGTGCGTGAAGAGGTGACGAACCCGGCGGAGGCCGGCACGCTCCTCGTCGAGTTCGGCGCGCTCTCGAAGCTCACCGGCAAGCCCGTCTTCTACGACAAGGCGAAGCGCGCGCTGGTCGAGACGTTCAAGCGCCGCTCGAGATTGGACTGGTGGGCAGCCGCATCAACGTCGAGACCGGCGAGTGGGTGGGCCGGACGAGCCACATCAGCGGAGGCATCGACTCCTACTACGAATACCTGCTCAAGTGCTGGCGCCTCTTCGGCGACGAGGACTGCCGCCGGATGTGGCTCGAATCGATTGCCGCCGTCAACAGACACTTGGCCGACGAAGTGAACGGCGAGCTCTGGTACGGCCACGTGGACATGCGTCTGGGCGGCCGCACCGCGACCAGCTATGGCGCGCTCGATGCCTTCTTCCCCGCCGTGCTTGCGCTCTCCGGCGACCTCGAACGCGCGCGGCGCCTGCAAGACTCCTCCTTCAAGATGTGGACGACCTTCGGCATCGAGCCCGAGCAGTTGAACTACCGCACCATGAAGTCGAGGCCGCCGGCTACCTGCTCCGCCCCGAGATCGTCGAGTCCACCTACTACCTCCAACGCCTCACCGGCGACCCGCGCTACCTGCGCATGGGCGCCGAATCTTCGAGGACTTCGTCAAACACTGCAAGACCGACACGGCCTACGCCGCGCTCAAGAGCGTCGAGACGAAGGAGAAGCAGGACAACATGGAGAGCTTCCTCTTCGCCGAGACCTTCAAATACTTCTATCTCCTCTTCGCCCCGCCGAACGACACTGGACTTCGACCGCATCATTTTCAACACCGAAGCGCACCCGATACGAAGACATGGAGAGAGAAGTAGGCCAGAGACAGATGGCAGCGGGCAGTTTAGACGCCGAGCGCGGCACCTTTTCGTCCTTCAACCCACTGCACGCCGGTCTTCTTCCTACTGCCCATCTGCCTCCGCATTTGCCCGCCCCCGCCCGGCGCGTCTATCTTCGATGTATGAAGCGCCACACGCATGCGGCCATCGACCTCGCGTTCATCGCGCTCGGCATCCTCTCGGCCGCGTTCGGGTTGGAAGGGTTTCTGCTGTCGAGCCACTTCATCGACGGCGGCGTCACCGGCGTCTCGATGCTGCTCGCCAAGGTGCCGAGTGCCGCTGGCGCTCCTGATGCCCGTCATCAACCTGCCGTTCATCGCGCTCGGCTACCGGCAGATCGGCGCGCGCGTTCGCGCTCAGAGCGCGCTCGCGATCGCGGGCTCTCGCTCTGCCTCGCCTTCGTCCACTTCCCCGACGTCACGCCCGACAAGCTCCTGACGGCCGTCTTCGGCGGCTTCTTCATCGGCGCGGGCATCGGGCTGGCCATCCGCGGCGGCGCGGTCCTCGACGGAACCGAGATCGCCGCGCTGCTCGATCAGCAAGCGCAGCAGCCTGCTGCGCGTCGGCGACGTCATCCTCATCCTCAACGTCTTCATCTTCCTGCGGCCGCCTTCTTCCTCGGCGTCGAGTCCGCGCTCTACTCGATCCTCACCTACTTCGCCGCGTCGAAGACCGCTCGACTTCCTGCTCCACGGCATCGAGGAATACACGGCCGATCGTCATCGTCTCCGAGCAGAGCGAGGCGATCCGGCAGGCGATCATCGGCGACCTCGGCGCGCGGCGTGACGGTCTACAAGGGGCGGCGGGCTGACCGGACGCCGAGCAGGACATCCTCTTCTGCGTCGTGACGCGCCTGGAGATCGGCCGCGTCCGCGCCCTCGTCGAAGAGTTCGACCCCTCGGCCTTCATCGTCGTCTACCCCCTCACCGATGTCCACGGCGGCGTCATCAAGAAGGCCGCGCACCACTGAATCGCCGGGCGGCGCGCATGTCATAGTCCCGCCGGGAGCCATTTACTCTGGCGGCGGGGTCACGTTCACCCTTATCGACCGGAGCGCGGGACACGATGAAAGAAGAAAAAAAAAAAAGAAGCAGACAGACGCGCTCACGGGCACGGTCAAGGGGCCGGGCGAGCGGCCGCATGAGTATCTGTTCATCACGGCGGACAACGGGCGGGCGCGCATCGGGGAGTTTGTCTATTACACAGCGCGCGACGGCGCAGGAGGAGCGGCACATTTTCGGCAACATCACCGCGCGCAAACTCGTGCGTAACCTGCCCGACGCTTTTTTGTCCGACCCGGAGACGCCGCCCGCGATCGTCTCCTCGCTCATTGGCCTGGACGGCGACGGCTGCGAGTTGTACGAGATCACGGTCGAGACCATCGGCTACTTCAGCCGCGCGCTCGGCGACTTCGTCAACCCGCGCATCCCGCCGCAACCGGGCGACCCCGTCTTCCTCGCCTCGTCGGAGACGCTCTCGCGGCGTGCTCTGCCCGCGACGCGTGGGCGATGTCGGGCTCGGCGCACGTCGGGAGTCTGCTGACGCGGAACGCGGGCGAGGTGCCCGTCGTGCTCTCGATCAAGGATGTCGTCTCGACGCATCTCGCCATCCTCGCTTCGACGGGCGCGGGCAAGTCGTACACGGCGGGCGTGCTCGTCGAAGAGTTGATGATCCCGCACAACCGCGCGGCCGTGCTGATCGTTGATCCGCACGGCGAGTACGACACGCTGCGCTCGATTGAAGACGACCCGCGTTTCCACGAGCGCGCGACGGCTACCAGCCCGAAGTCAAAATCTTCACGCACGACCGCGTCAAGGTGCGCTTCTCTTCGCTGACCGAAGCCGACATCAAGTATCTGCTGCCCGAAGGCACGTCGGACAAGATGCTGCACTTTCTCTCGCAGGCTTACCGCAAGCTGACGGCGGGCGAGCGCGGCGGCGCGAGATGTGGGGCTATCACGATCTGCGCGACGCCGTGACGGCTGAGAAGTACGAGGGCGAGGACGCGCGGCGGCTCGGCGGCAACGCCAGCTCGATCGATGGGCTTGCTGTGGCGTCTCGATTCGCGCTTCGACCGTCCCGACTCGATCTTCTCCGACAACGAGCACATCCCTCTCGCGAGACTGTTTCAACCCGGTCGCTGCACCGTCCTGCAACTCTCGGACATCGAGCAGAACGAGCAGCAGGTGGTCGTCGCCACGCTGCTGCGCCGCGTCAACAAGGCGCGCATGGCGACCGTTCGCGGCGAGGCAGAAGCCGGCGACCGACAGCCATCTGCCCTATCCCGTCTTCACCCTGCTCGAAGAGGCGCACCGCTTCGCGCCCGCCGGGCAGACGGTCGTCTCGACCAACATTCTCAAGCAGATTCTCTCGGAGGGACGCAAGTTCGGCGTCGGCATCGGCCTGATCACGCAGCGGCCCGGCAAACTCGATCAAGACGTGCTCTCGCAGTGCATGACGCAGATCATCATGCGCATCGTCAATCCCGATTGACCAAGACACGGTGGCGAAGTCGGTCGAAGGCGCGGGCCGTCAACTCTGGACGAGTTGCCTGCGCTGACCAAAGGACAGGCCGTCATCAGCGGCGTCGGCGTCAACACGCCCGTCATGTGCCGCGTCCGCGAGCGCATCACGCGTCACGGCGGCGAAACCTTCGACGCCCCCGACGAGTGGGCGCGTGGCACACCCGAAGAGCGCGAGCATCGCGAGCAGGACAACGCCGTGCTCGTCGCCCCGGACCCCAAACGAAGAAGATCGAGAAGATTCCGCGGCTTCCAAATTTGAGGATCGGCAAAGAGTTATTTTTTTTTTTTTTTTTTTTTTTTTTTTTTTTTTTTTTTTTTTTTTTTTTTTTTTTTTTTTTTTTTTTTTTTTTTTTTTTTTTTTTTTTTTTTTTTTTTTTTTTTTTTTTTTTTTTTTTTTTTTTTTTTTTTTTTTTTTTTTTTTTTTTTTTTTTTTTTTTTTTTTTTTTTTTTTTTTTTTTTTTTTTTTTTTTTTTTTTTTTTTTTTTTTTTTTTTTTTTTTTTTTTTTTTTTTTTTTTTTTTTTTTTTTTTTTTTTTTTTTTTTTTTTTTTTTTTTTTTTTTTTTTTTTTTTTTTTTTTTTTTTTTTTTTTTTTTTTTTTTTTTTTTTTTTTTTTTTTTTTTTTTTTTTTTTTTTTTTTTTTTTTTTTTTTTTTTTTTTTTTTTTTTTTTTTTTTTTTTTTTTTTTTTTTTTTTTTTTTTTTTTTTTTTTTTTTCCCCCCCCCCCCCCCCCCCCCCCCCCCCCCCCCCCCCCCCCCCCCCCCCCCCCCCCCCCCCCCCCCCCCCGTAGTTCATTAATGTGTGATTGGAACTGGCGTAAATATTAACACCAAGCGAGAAGTTGAAAGTTATTTGAACAGTCCGCTTGATCGTCTATTGAGTAGACATGACAGGAGAGATAGGTGGGACAAAAAAACAAGAATTCAAGCGTATCGCTTGCTGGCGATAGCCTTACTGGAACCTTGCGGTCAATGCGGAGGAGAATCACCGCTATGAAGAGGCATCGAGGTTCCGTTACATGGTGATGGAGGCGCGGCGGTTGGAGAGGTGGCACAGCTTAGTACGCTTGGTCGTTTGAGTTGGTGGTACTGGCTGGCGAGCGGGTATGGAAGAAAAGCGTGTGGCGGGCGTTCGTGGTGTTGATTGGGGTGTGGTTAGTTGGCGGCGGCGTTGTATACGCAGGTCGGGTTCGTGCGTTGGGAGCCGAGGGTGTCGAGTGAGCAGGTAGGCGGCGGAGGCGAGAGCGGGATGTGGTGGGACGGCCACTGCATCTGGCCGCGGGTGCTGACGTATAGCTATAGGCGTGATGACATTTACGGCAGCCCGAGCGCGGCCGGCGACGGATGCCGCCCAGCCGTCGGGATATTGGGGATGATTCTCGGCCCCGTGCAGGCGGCGCTGCTGGCTCTCGCCATCCGGCGGAAGTTCATGCGCCGACGCCCGGGCGTCCGAAATCCACGAAATGAGATTGACTTGGTTGGCGGATTTTGGCATACGCTTCCGCGCCACAGGCAAGCGAGGCCGGGCCGTCGTAGAGCTTCAACGGAGCCGCCGTTCCCGTACCCTCCCGTCCCTGTCCTTTTCCTACACTTCGGGACGCACACCTTTCTAGAAGAGGGATTTCCCAATGCCCCACGCCGCTCGCGCCCGCCCGGCGCTCTCCGCTTCCGCGCTCCTCCTGCTTGACGCGCTCCGCTCCTGCCGACGGCGCCCGCGCAGACGCGCGGAAGCAGCGCCCGCGCCCGCCCCCGCCAAGATGCCCAGGGACGAGCCGCCCTTCCACGAGTACAAGGGCGTCAAGATCGGCATGACGGCCGACGAGGCGCGCAAAAATCTCGGCAACCCGACCGACAAGGGCGACAAGCAGGACTACTACGCCCTCAACGACAGAGAGACTGCGAGGTCTACTACGACGACGCCAAGAAGGTCTACGCCGTCAAGATTACGTACCTTCAGCGGCAAGGCCGTCCCGAGCCCAAGAACGTCCTCGGCATGAGGCCGAGGCTCAAGCAGGACGGCTCGGCTCTACAAGATGTGCGCTTCCCGAAGGTCGGCTACTGGGTCTCGTAATGCGCACGGCGGGCGACGCGCCGATGACCCTCATCACGATGCAGAAGATCGACCCCTGAGCGCGGCGAAGCGCGCGCGCCACGTTCGCTCCGCCGCGAGCGACGAAGCGCCCGCGGGCCGACACGCGCGCCGGCGCGTTGTTGCTTTTGACCCGCCGGGTGCTAAGATAGGCGCGTCTTAAAAACGCCCCTTTCAATAGAAGCGCGCCGCGTCGACCCCCTCGCACACACGGCGGGCCTCGAGCGGCGCACTACACGCCGGGGCCTGACCGCTAGACCGAGCGCGCGCGGACGCCCGCGCCCGAACACAGGAGACTTTAGATGGCGGATCAGAACTCTTCAGCAGCGGGCGGAAGAGCGTCGCATCGCGACGCTCCTCGCAGACCGCCGCGACGAGATTCTCAACCTCTGGATAAAGGAGCGCCTTGAGGCCGACGAGTTCCGCGACGAGCTGATCTCGAAGAAAGACCTCCGCCAGCAGTCGCAGCAGGTGCTGGACATGCTCGTGCAGGGCGTGCGCGACTCCGCCGGCTCGGACTTCGACCACCCGGCCTTCGACGACCTGCGCTCACTACCTCAACGAGATTTCGCACATGCGCGCCGTCAAGGGCTACACGCCCCTTGAGAACGCCACCTACATCCTCTCCCTGCGAAACGTCGTCAGCCCGCTGCTCGCCGAAGAGTTGGAGGGCGAACGCCGAGGGCCTCATACGCGAGATGAACTACTTCACGCGCCTCCTAGACAAGATGGGGCTCGTGATGGTCGAGAACTTCATACGCTCGCGCGAGGAGATCATCCGCCAGCAGCGCGCCGACATGCTTGAACTCTCGACCCCGGTCATAAAGGTCTGGGACAAGATTCTGACGCTCCCCATCATCGGCACGCTCGACTCGCGCCGCGCGCAGATGATGATGGAGGCGCTCTTGCAGAAGGTCGTCGAGACCGGCTCGACCATCGCCATACTCGACATCACGGGCGTGCGCACGATGGACACGCTCGTCGCCAACCACCTGATCAAGACCGTCACGGCCGCGCGCCTGATGGGCGCGCGCTGCATCCTGACGGGCGTCAGTCCCGCCATCGCGCAGACGATGGTCCAGCTCGGCATCGACCTCACGCAGATCACCACGCGCGCGCAGATGTCCGACGGCATCAAGCTCGCGCTGGAGATGATCGGCCGCACGGTCGTCCCCACCAAGGCGCTCGCGCGCCTACAGAACGGCGGCAACGGCGACGGCGCACACGCAGACCGTCAAACAGGCCGAGCAGATCATCACGGGCGGCGGCGAGAAGAAACAGGAAGGAGTAAGTGATGAGCGGTGAGTGATGAGTGATAAGAAGAAAGCTTCTTGCCTTTCTTATCACTCATCACTCACCGCTATCACTCGAAAACAGATGGACGGACAGCAACGCATTCCCATCCTGAAGGTCGGCCGCGTCCTGATCGTGCCGATTCAGGTGGACATGGACGACCAGACGGTCATCCACTTGCAGGAGCGCATCCTCTCGGAGCTCGAACGCACGGGCGCGCGCGGCGTGCTCATCGACATCTCGCTGCTTGAGATGGTCGATTCCTTCATCGGGCGCGTGCTCTCGGACATCGCGGCGATGGCGCGCATCATGGACGCGCGCACGGTCGTCGTCGGGATGCAGCCGGCGGTCGCCATCACGCTCGTCGAGCTGGGGCTGGAGCTGCGCGGCGTGGACACCGTGCTCAACGTGGACGAAGGCATCAAGCTCCTGCGCGAGCGAGTTCGGCATCGACGAGGACGAAGAGGACGAGTGGCGGCCGTACGGGGAGTGGGGCGCGTTTGCAGAGCAGATCAATCGCCCTTGAGAGCGAGCACGACATCGTCGTCGCGCGCGGCGAGGTGCGCTCCATCGCCGTCGCGCTCGGCTTCCGCCTCATCGACCAGACGCGTCTCGCCACCGTCACGTCCGAGCTCGCGCGCAACATCGTCAAGTACGCGCAGCCGCGGCCGGATGATCGCGCAGCCGCTCGACGGCGCGCAGGGGCGCGCCGGGCTCCGGCTCATCTTCGAGGACGCAGGCCCCGGCATCCCCGACATCGCCGCCGCCATGCGCGACGGCTTCTCCACGGGGCGCGGCCTCGGCAAAGGGCTCCCCGGCTCGAAGCGGCTCGTGGACGTATTCGAGATCGAGTCCGAGGTCGGCGCGGCACGCGCGTCACGGTCGTGCGCTGGCTGTAAAGGAACGGTGCGGGTGTTAGATGTCAGAGTTAGTGAACACTTTCGCACTAACGTCTGACCCCAACGACCCGCACTTTTTTATGAGACTCTTCCAGCTCAGGAGATCAAGGACGAGGCGCAGGTGGGCGCGGCGCGGCGGGCGTGCGGCGCTTCGCGTCGCGCTCGGCTTCCGGACGACGGTTGGCGGAAATCGACATCGTCGTGCAGGAGATGGCACGAACGCCGTGCGCTACGCGACGGGCGGCGGCTGCCTGCACTGGTCGCGAGCGCTCGGCGAGGAGCCGGGCCTTGAACTTTTCTACACCGACAAGGGGCCGGGCATCTACGACCTCGAGCGCGCGCTGCGCGACGGCGTCTCTACGGGCGGGAGTCTCGGGCACGGGCTTCGGCGCGATGCGCCGCCTGCTCGACGAGTTCGACGCCTTCTCGACCGTAAGGGCACGACGCGCCGGCTCACCGCCGCGCGCCGCACGACCTACGGCACGGCGCTGCTCGGGCGCAAGTGGGTCGCGCCCGCGACGACCGAGGAGCAGCGGACGCGCGCGCCGGGCGCGCCGCATCGGCTGTCTGGAGCCGCCCGCGCCCGGGCGAGGATTGAACGGCGACGCTTACTTCATCACGGAGCACGACGGCGAGACGCTGCTCGCCGTCGTGGACGGGCTCGGCCACGGGCACGGCGCGCAGGAGGCGGCGCGCGCCGCGCTCGACATGCTCGGAGCACTGGCACGGCGAGCCGCTCGAGAGTTCTTCCTCTCCATGCACGGGGCTCTGCGCGCGACGCGCGGCGCGGTGATGGGCGCGGTCATGCTCGACCACGCGCGCGAGTCTTTCACTTACGCGGGCGTGGGCAACATCGAGGTGCGCGTGCTCGGCTCGTCCGAACCCGGCGCGCCCCATCCCCTCGAACGGCACGCTCGGCGCGCGCCTGTAGAAGGTGCGCGTCTGGCCGCACCGCTGGGCGGAGGGCACCACGCTCGTGCTCGCTTCCGACGGCATCAGCGCGACGTGGGACATCGGCCGCTACCCCGGCCTGTCGCAAAAGCCCGCAACTGCTCGCGGGAGTCCTCCTGCGCGACTTCGCGCGCAACTCCGACGACGCCACCGTCCTCGTCTACCAGTAAAAGGCGTGAATGGTGAATCGTAAATGGTGCAAGGGCCGGACGCGGCGGCCTGCCGCTACCTCTCGACCTGAGTTAGACTCGAGAGCGAGCGACGATTCACCACAGCACTTTTACAGTTCACCGTTTACGATTCACGGTTTACGCTTCACCGTTATGCAAGGCATCACCACGACACGGCTCGGCGACATCTACGTGCGGCGCGAGGCCGACATCGTCAAGGTGCGCGAGCGCGTGCGGCGTCTCGCGCGCGAGATGGGCTTCGACTCGACGACGCAGATCAAGATCACGACCGCCGTCTCCGAACTCACGCGCAACATCTACGAGTACGCGCGCGCGGGCGCGATCACCCTCTCGCTCGCCACGCGCGGCGCGGCGGCGGCCGGCCTTCAGATCACCGCGCGCGACGACGGCCCCGGCATCGACGAGGCCAAGCTGCGCTCCATCGTGCGCGGCACCTACCGCTCGCCCTCGGGCCTCGGCGTCGGCCTCATCGGCACGCGCCGCCTGATGGACGAGTTCGACATCCAGTCGAAGGAGGGCGAGGGCACGCGCGTCTCCGTCGTCAAGTGGCTCCCGCCCGCCGAGGCCGAGGCCGTCCGGGCGCGCGCCGACTTCCTGCGCGACTTCGTCAACACGGAGGAGGACGACTCCGCGCTCGAAGAGCTGTCGCGGCAGAACCGCGACCTCGTGCAGGTCCTGGGCGAGCTGGAAGAGAAGCGCGAACAGCTGGAACGGCTCAACACGCAAGCTCGAAGAGTCGAACCGCGAGCTGAACGAGGCCAACGCGCAGCTGCGCGAGGTCTCCGCGATGAAGGAGGAGTTCCTCGCGCTCACCACGCACGACCTGCGCTCGCCCCTGACGGTCATCAGCGGCGTCATCAACTTCTTCACCTCGGGCCGCCTCGGCGACATCACGCCCGAGCAGAAGAACATGGTCGCGATGATGGAGCGCAACACGCAGAACCTCATCGAGCTCGTCAACGACCTGCTCGACGCCTCCAAGCTCGAATCGGGCACGATGCGCCTCGACCTCGCGACCATCGAGCTGCGCGGGCTCATCGACGAGCTGCGCGAGCAGATGCAGCCGCTCGCCGCCGAGAAGGAGATCGCGCTCGAAGAGGACGTGCCCGCAGAGCTGCCGCACGCTGCGCGCCGACCGCGCCAAGCTCCGCCGCGTCCTCGTCAACCTCCTCTCGAACGCCTTGAAGTTCACGCCGAAGGGCGGGCGCGTCTGCTTGAGCGCCGCGCGCCGAGGCGCGCAGGTGCGCGTCTCGGTCACAGACACCGGCGTCGGCATCGCGCCCGAAGACCTCGCGCGACATCTTCGACAAGTACGCGCAGGCGCGCTCGCGCGCCACGCGCAGCGAGAAGGGCACCGGCCTCGGCCTCTACATCACGCGCCAGCTCGTCGAACTGCACGGCGGCAAGATCAACGTCCAGTCCGAAGTCGGCCAAGGCTCGACGTTCTCTTTCACGATCCCAACAGCAGCGTGAATGACGTAAATCGTGAATCGTAGTCGATGATTGAAGACACGCTGCCTGACCTTACACTTGCGACCCAATGTAACCTGTCACTCATCACTCATCACTTGACATTGACGCCTTATGCACTATCACCTGATCGGAATCTGCGGGACGGCGATGGCGTCGCTCGCCGGGATGCTGCAGGCGCGCGGCCACAGCGTCACGGGCTCGGACGAGAACGTCTACCCGCCGATGTCCACGATGCTCGAAGGCTTGGGATCCAGGTCATGCAGGGGTACAGGCCGGAGCACCTCGAGCCCGCGCCCGACTGCGTCGTCGTCGGCAACGCGATCTCGCGCGGCAACGCGGAGGTGGAAGAGACTCTGAACCGGCGGCTCGTCTACCGCTCGCAGGCCGAGGTCGTCAAAGAGGAGTTCATCCGCGGGCGGCGCTCGCTCGTCGTCGCCGGCACGCACGGCAAGACGACGACGACCAGCATCGCGACGTGGGTCATGGAGCGCGGCGGCCTCAATCCCTCGTTCCTCGTCGGCGGCGTCGTGCAGAACTTCGGCGCGAGCTTCCGCGTCACCGACAGCGACTATTTCATCATCGAGGGCGACGAGTACGACACGGCCTACTTCGACAAGGGGCCGAAGTTCATGCACTACCTGCCCGAGATCGCCGTCGTCGGCAACATCGAGTTCGACCACGCCGACATCTACAAAGACCTCGACGCCGTCAAGCTCGCCTTCCGCCGCCTGATGAACCTCGTCCCCGGACGGGGCGCCTCATCGCCGGCTGGGACAGCCCCGCCGTGCGCGAGGTCGTCGCCGAGATTCGGCGGGAGGCTGCACACGCAGCTCGAAACCTTCGGCACGTGCGAGGACGCGCGCTGGCGCGCGCGGGACATCGACTACTCGGGCGCGCTCACGCGCTTCCGCGTCCTGCGCGAGGGCGAGCCGTGGGGCGAGTTCGAGACGCCGCTCATCGGCGACTTCAACGTGCGCAACTGCCTCTCCGTCATCATCGCCGCCGACGCGTGGGGCATCCCGCAGCGAGAAGATTCAGGAGGCGCTCGCCACCTTCCAGAGCGTCAAGCGCCGCATGCAGGTGCGCGGCGAGGAGCGCGGCGTCACCGTCATCGACGACTTCGCGCACCACCCGACGGCCGTGCGCGAGACGCTGCGCGCGCTCGCGCGAGAAGTACAGCGGGCGCCGCCTCGTCGCCGTCTTCGAGCCGCGCTCGGCCACCTCGCGCCTCGCCGTCTTCCAGGAGGACTACGCCGCGGCCTTCGACCGCGCCGACTACGTCGTCCTCTCCTCCGTCTTCGCGCGCGAGAAGGGCAGCGCCTACGGCGCGCTCCTCGACACGGACGAACTGACCGCCGACATCGCCGCCCGCCGCGACCGCCCCGCCCTCTGCCTCGACGGCGCGGACGCAATCGTCGAGCACCTCGCGCCCGACCTGCGCGAAGGCGACGTGGTCGCCGTCATGTCCAACGGCGGCTTCGGCGGCATCCACGACAAACTGCTCGACGCGCTCACGGCCTCCACACTTTCACGATAAATCCGCGACGCGGGCGAAGAGTTGAGTTAATACAAAGGGCTCGGCGCGCTGCTGCCCCGTAAAGCGCCCGCACCCTGCCATGAGAGAGTTTTCGATGTTCGACCAGGCGGTGGCCTCCGCCGGCGAGAAGGTCGAAGACCTCGGCACGGTCACGCACGTCTCGCGGCGCGACTTCGACGAGCGCGCGACCTTCCGCTTTCGCGCGCAGGTGCCCGCCCTCGAATACCTGTCGCCTGCTCATCGAGAACGCCGTCCTGCTGCGCACGCACCGCGGCGGGCGCCTCTACGCGGGCTTCGAGCGGCTCTCAAGGATGGAGCCGGTCGTTGACCGCTACATGCGCATCGCCGACGTGTCGGAGCGCGTCTACGTCTTCGGCGAGCCGGACTGGAAGCCGCCGCGCCACCCCAACATGCGCGTCATCGGGCTCGCGGCTGCGTCGCGCCTCGCGCGCGAGTGGTTCGTCGTCGCCCATTCGCCCGCGCTGAGCGTCGCGCTCGTCGGCCTCGACGAGGAGGGCTTCGACGCCCGCGCCGTCCCCGAAGAGCGCATCCTCTCCGCCCTCAAGACGCACGACCCCGAGGTCGTCCGCCGCCTCGCCGCCGCCGCCGAGAGTCTCGTTGACGACTCGTTCAACGGCTGACCGCACGCCGCCAGCCTCGCGTTTCCCACGCGCGGACGGCCCGTGCTAAATTGACAGCCGCCCAACTCAGACAAGTTAGACCGGAGATGGACAGGATGAACGGAGTTTGAGATTTCAAGTCGAAGGCCGCAATGCTTCATCCTGCACATCCTATCCACCCCTGTCATTCTTCTTCTAACTGCTGACGCTTCTATGTCGATACTCGAACGCATCAGAGAGCGCGCCGCGCGCAGACCCGCAGCACATCGTCCTGCCGGAGGGCGAAGACCCGCGCACGGTCGTCGCCGCCTCAATCGTCGCGCGCGACGTCATCGCGCGCGTCACCGTGCTCGGCGACGAGGAGAAGGTTCGCGCACACGCGCGCGCGGCCGGCGCGGACCTCGGCGGCGTGGACGTCCTCGACCACACGCGCGCCCCGGACTTCGAGCGCGTCGCCGCCTTCTACCACGAGCTGCGCAAGGCGAAGGGCATGATGCCCGACGAGGCGCGCATCGCCGTGCGCGACCCGCTCTACTACGGCAACCTGCTCGTGCGCGAGGGCAAGGCCGACGGCTCGGTGGCGGGCGCGACCAACACGACCGCGCACACCGTCCGCGCCGCGCTCCACTGCATCGGCATCCGGCAGGGCTTCAAGATCGTCAGCAGCTTCTTCGTGATGGTGCTGCCCGACCCCGCGTTCGGCGCGAACGGCGCGCTCATCTACGCCGACTGCGGCGTCGTCATCGAGCCCTCGGCCGCCGAGCTGGCCGAGATCGCCATCGCCTCGGCCGACTCCTGCCGCGCGCTCCTCGAAGCCGAGCCGCGCGTCGCCATGCTCTCCTTCTCGACCAAGGGCAGCGCCAAGCACAAGCTCGTCGATAAGGTCGTCGAGGCGACGCGCACCGTGCGCGCGCGCCAGCCCGAGCTTGAGATAGACGGCGAGCTTCAGGCCGACGCCGCGCTCATCCCTAAGGTCGGCGAGTCGAAGGCGCCCGGCTCAAGCGTCGCGGGCCGCGCCAACGTGCTCATCTTCCCGGACCTACAGGCGGGCAACATCGCCTACAAGCTGACCGAGCGGCTCGCCGGCGCGACCGCCATCGGCCCCATCCTGCAAGGGCTCGACAGGCCCGCCAACGACCTCTCCCGCGGCTGCAAGGCCGAGGACATCGTGGACGCCGTCGCCATCACCGCCGTGCAGGCGCAGGCGCGGAAGACGAGGATGAGCGGAGACCTCTTCAACAATCCGAAGCCCGTCGTCGGCGTCATCCACGTCGGCGCGCTGCCGGGCACGCCCGCGCTCGCGCTCGGCGTAGATGAGTTGGTGGAGCGCGGCCGTGCGCGAGGCCGCCGCTCTACCGCGACGGCGGCGTGGACGGGCTGATGGTCGAGAACATGCACGACGTGCCTTACCTGCGCGGCCGGTCGGGCCGGAGGTCGTCGCGGCGATGGCGGTCGTCGCGCGCGCGGTGAAGTCGGAGGCGCGGCTGCCCGTCGGCGTGCAGATTCTGGCCGGGGCGAACGTCGAGGCGTTGGCGGTCGCGCACGCCGCCGGGCTCGACTACGTGCGCGTCGAGGCGTACGCGTTCGCGCACGTCGCCGACGAAGGACTCATCCAGTCCTCGGCCGCGGAGCTTCTGCGCTTCCGAAGAAAGATCGGCGCCGACGGCGTGCGCGTCTGGGCCGACGTGAAGAAGAAGCACTCGGCGCACGCCATCACGGCCGATGTTTCTCTGGGCGAGACGTGCGCCACCGTCGAGTTCATGCGCGGCGACGCGGTCATCGTCACGGGCACCGCCACGGGCGAGCCGCCGCGCGCCGCGGACGTGAGGGAGGCGAAGTCGCACTGCCGCATCCCCGTGCTCCTCGGCTCGGGCGTGACGCCCTGAGAACGTCGCGGAGTTCTACGAAGCGGCCGACGGCTTTATCGTCGGCTCCTACTTCAAAGAGGGCGGCCTCTGGTCGAACACGGTCGAGCCCGCGCGCGTCCGGAGGATGGTCGAGGCCGTGCGCGCGCTCGGTGCGGGCGAACGCACGGGGGTTCGCGGAGCATCAGAACCGGCGGGTACCAATTTACCGTAACGCCGAGGAGGCATAATGTTCTTTCGCCGCCTGCCGAACCTGACGGTGAGCGCGCTCTTCGTGCTCCTGCTCGCCGCGCCCCTGTGCGCGCAGAGCGGGGTGCGCCCGCGCCCGACGCCGAAGCCCGACGAGGAGGAGACCGAGAGCATCTTCATCGAGGAGGTGCGCATCCCCGTCTTCGCCTTCGACGAGAAGGGGAACTTCGACGTCCACGCTCGCCGCCGACGACGTGCTCGTCGTCGAGGACGACGTGCCGCAGCAGGTCAAGAGCGTGCGCCGCACGCCCGCGAGCGTCGTGCTCCTGCTCGGCACCGGCTGGGACCTCGACCCCATCGTGCGCGCCAACACGACGAGCGCCGTGGCGCTCTCCGTCATCCGCAACCTGCGCGAGGGAGACGGCCTCGCCGTCGTCCAGTTCAACGGCAAGGTGGACACGCTGCAAGGCTGGACGGGCGACAAAGTCGAAGCGGCGCGCACCGTGCGGTCGAAGCTCGTCTCGGGCGAGGGCTCGAACCTCTCGCGCGGGATCAAGCGCGCCGTCGAGCTGCTCTCGGAGCGGCCCGTCGGCAACCGCCACCTCGTCATCATCACCGACGGCATCGACACGGCGGGCTCGAAGGATTACGAGGACGCCAAGCGGCGCCTCATCGCCTCGCAGACGACGCTGCACGTCATCAGCTACACGGAGGTCGCGCGCGAGGGGATGAAGCAGCCGTGGTGGAAGAACTCCGCCCGAGAAGCCCGGCGCGACGCAGGCGCGCGCCGACCAGGCGACCGTCGGCATCGACCCGACGCGCCCGCCCGGCATGCGCGGCCCCGGCATCAACCCGCACGACGTGAACTCCGGCATCACCTTCGACCCGGCGCTGCGCCGCCGCCGCAAGGAGGCCGAGCGCGAGATGCAGCGCGGCGAGGCGCGCCTCAAGACTCTGACCGAGGAGACGGGCGGGCGCCTGCGGCAACCCGACTCGGAGGAGGGGATGTCCGTCGAGGCCGCCGCCGTCGCGCGCGAGATAGACTCGCAGTACGTCGTCACCTACAGCCCCAAGCGGCCGCTGCGCAAGGCCGCGCCGACCGAGTACCGCCGCATCCACGTCGGCGCACGCCGCCAGGGCCTCACGCTGCGCGCGCGCACCGGCTACGTCGTCGGCACTATGCGTCAGCCTGAAGTGAAGAAGTAGTCAGTAGGCAGATAGGCAGATAAGGAGGAAGCAGCGCGGCCCTCATCGGTTGATCGATGAGGGCCTTAGCGCGATGATGAAGGCCGCTCGTTTTATCTACTCGGTGCCTTCTGAGTTACTGACCTACTGTCTACTGCTTTTCAGATTCACCACCCTCGCGTTCGTGCCGGTGTAGAGGTGCTGTGCGACCTGCTCGACGCGGCGGGCGGTGGCGATGCGCTCGCGCGCGGTCGAGCGAGAGGCGGCGTATCTCGTCCCACTCCTCGCGCGGGACGCGGCGGAAGGCCTCGACGACGCGCGGGTCGAACTGGCGGCCGGCGTATTCGTCGAGTTCGGCGAGCGCCTCCTCGTAGGGGCGGCCGCGCGCGGTAGACGCGGTCGCTCGTGATGGCGTCGAAGGCGTCGGCGACGGCGAAGATGCGCGCGTTCAAGTCTATCTGCTCGCCCCGAAGTCCGAGCGGGTAGCCGCGTGCCGTCCCACTTCTCGTGGTGCTGCGCGACGACGCGCGCCGCGCCTTCGAGGAACTCTATCCCGCGCAGAATCTTCTGGCCGTGCAGCGGGTGCTCGCGCATCCGCACCCACTCCTCTTCGGTCAACTTGGCGGGCTTGCGGAGTATCGCGTCGGGGACGCCGATCTTGCCGATGTCGTGGAGGAGCGAGCCGAACTCAAGCGAGCGCATCTGCTCGGCGTCCAGCCCCAACTCGCTGACCGAGCCGCAGGCTGAAGTTGACGACGCGCTCCGAATGACCGTGCGTCTCGGAGTCGCGCGTCTCCAGCGCCGCCGTGAGCGCCTTGAGCGTCGTGCGGTAGGCGTCGCCGAGCGAGTGCAGCGCCCCGTCCAGCTCCTCCGTCCGCTGCGCGACCATCTCTTCGAGGTAGGTCTCGTAGCGCCGCTTCTCGACGCGCAGGAAGTGGTGTTCGAGCGCGCGGCTCACGGCCGCCTCGACGTGGTGCAGGTCGAACGGCTTCATCACGTAGTCGAAGGCGCCGGCGCGCAGGGCGTTGATGGCGCTCTCGACCGTCTGGACGCCGCTGATCATGATGACGACCGTGTCGGGCGAAAGCTCCTGACGTGCGGGATCAGCTCGAGCCCGCTCATGCCGCCCATCATGATGTCGCTGATGACGAGGTCGTAGCCGCCGCTGCTGCAGCAGCTCCAACGCCTCCTCGGCCGACCCGACCGCCGTCGCAATCGTAGAGCGGGGCTCAGCAGGTCGGACAGGACGTGCCTGATCTCAGGCTCGTCGTCGGCGACGAGGATGCGCGCCCTTGTGCCCAGAGTCTTAGACATAGACGTACGTCTCCGCGCTCTACGGGGAACCTTCGGGTGAAACTTTGAGCTGGGAGAGTATGCGTTACCGCCACGCCCCAACGCATGGCGGTAACGCCGAAGAGGCGATTTATATTAACCCCGCCCGGGGATTTTAGACAAGCGATTATCCCTCAGCGTTCGTCGGCGCCGCGCCGCCCCTCGCAGCTTACGCCGAACTTAAGAGACCGCCAAATTTTGTGATAAAATCTTTCCGAGCCCGAGTGGTGAAATTGGTAAACACAGCAGACTCAAAATCTGCCGCTCGCAAGAGCTTGTCGGTTCGAGTCCGACCTTGGGCATACTCACTCCTCAGAAAATAGAACTTTTCTACTGTCCTTCTGAACTGTTAATTTTCAAAAGCTGAGCGTTAACACACTCAACAACACACTGACCTAATATTACGCCTAAACGAAGTCTTTTTCAAGATAATTCTACGCCTTGACGCAGTTTTACCACATGACTTATAAGCTTCTTATGGAGTTCTTAACTACAAAAGAAGTAGCCCAAAAGCTGGGCGTGAAAATTAGGATGGTGCAGTTACTTATCCAAAGTGGACGGCTCCCCGCTCAGAAGTTCGGGCGAGACTATATGATTAAAGAAGCTGATTTGAAGCTGGTGGAGGATAGAAAAGTTGGTAGGCCGAAGAAGGAGAAATAGAGATAGAAATTTTGAGGCGTGAAGCTAGGGTTAGTTGTCAGAAAGGGTTGAGGAGTGATTTGCTAATTGAGCATTTTGTTTCCTGAAAATAATTTTTAATTTTTTGTAGATAGGCTAATAGACATCAGTACTGTACAAGTTCAACTGAAGGATTTATGTTTTTTATAATATGCACGAGTTCCCACACCCGTTGACTGTCCTTCTCTGTTCCAAACACATCAAACTTAATAGTCTTACTATGTAATGGGACTATCTCTAGTACACACGCGGTGCCTGAATTTAGCCCACTCGAATACTGTGTAAGCGCATAATACCTAACGGCGCATATATCTTTAAATGAGATGAAATCCTGCTTCCACCACCTACGAATAATGATGCCGCGCTGATAACAGTCTATTTGTTTCATGCAGCCTGATATAAAGGGAATCAGCACTAAACATCCGATGAACAGTAATATCCAACTCAGGGTCTTATCCCAAGCCTTGAGAACAATAATAATGAATAATGCCGCGGCCACTAAGAGCAAACCAAAAGCTAGAGAGAAAATGATTAAGTATGGCGTTATACCTGACTTAGTAAATAGCAATCTGCCAGCATCTTCTTGATAGTTATCTATATTCATTTCTGATTTACTTACGTATAGTTGTAACCTAGTCGGTAGTCATTGTTACTTTGTTGGATATGGGTAAAGCGCCTCATCTGAGTGGATGATCTGCGCCGCTAAGGAGCATTTAAAGAAGCTCCTAGCGAAACAAATTTGCAAGGCCAAGCTGGATACCATTGTATCCAGCAAGCAAATAGATGTCGAGGTTGATTTCTTTTCGGGAGGCCGCTCCCGATGAAGAAATCTTCTCGAACAAAAACTTATCGTCTAGCGGAAAAGCTCTTAAAAATTCGTCTGGATTTAGGTTTATCTCAGAATGAGATTCTTGAAAGGTTGGGATTCACAGAAGAGTTATTCCGCAGCAATATTTCGGGGTAGGAGCGTGCAGCAGTGCATTTAGATTTTAAGAGGCAGGTACGGTATTAACTTCCCTCCGCAAGCTTTTTAGAGGCTGACCGGTTCTCTCTAATATTACTGCATCGTATATGCTAATTGAGCGCCATTCAGTCATGCTTAGAGCCCAAGTATTAATAGCCATTTTTTCACCCTCGAATTCTACGGTTTCACTATCAATGATAGTAGCTAACTTATCAGGCTGTTTACGCACAAATACTGAATCGCCGATTTTCACTCTTCCATCCATTAGCATATCTTTCAGCCTTTCTTTATTACCTCCCCCATCATCATCTGAATCATCAGATTGGACACTATAACGACCTGACATCTCGCCAGCAGGTGAAATGGCGTAACGGTGAATTAGGTCGAATATTTTTCTAGATCGTTCTTCAAGAAATAACTTGAAACATTCATTCCATGTTGGATCGGTTATCATTTCCTCATCCATCAAATGCCCTTTCAAGCATGTACTAAGCTGGGGATTGACCTTTAGCTGCAATTCCGACAGGTATACTTGAGGGGCTTTTTTGCCGACTTGTATATTTAGCAATTTGGGTATGAGGGTGCGATTTACTACACAATCAACAAGCTGTTCAGCCTCGCCTTGGTCTACATCGAGGCTAGGAGCACTATTAATGTAAGCCCGCGGATAAATATGATGATCTTCCAAACGCATGGTTATATCTATCTTTTGCGTGCTGTTCCAATCTTTGAGACCCTTGGCTCCATAGCCAAGTAAATTTAATATCCCCCTGTAGATAGAACTAGACTTCTTTGTATAACTGAACAGATCATCCGGCTCAGTAACTAAAGAACGTAACCGTGTAAAAAACGTTCGCGCGGTTATCTGCTCACCTTTTGCGACTTGAACTAACGCTGTACTGTCCATCGTTATTACTTCATTTGAGGCCATGCTATAACGGTTGGCAAATATAGAAGCCCAGTACCAGTATTCAAGAAATTCTCTCTGCTCCTCATTTATTTGGTCAAATCCCCTTATCTGCCTACGAAACATCATAAGAGGGATTATCATGTTCTCGAATGGCATCCAATCTTGAGACAAGATGAAGGTTTGACTTGTGAGGTAATTTAAGCTTTCAGTGTAGAGAGAACAGACAGAATCCCAATGGTTCTGAAAATCACTTGCTTCTAAATTTTCCAATATAGATTTACGATCAATGGAGATAGTGCCACCGCGTTCTACGCCAGAGATGTATGCGATAGCACGAACAATTATCTCACGGTTAAGTCTTAATTTACTTTGGCTTTCAAATTCTTCAATCTTCTTGCGGAGGTTAAAGCCCCTGTAAAGTTTTGCTGCCAGAATATCAGTAAAATTAAGCTGTATCCCTCGGCTATTACTACGCTCGAAGAACACGCAAAATTTTTCTAAGCTCATATCAAGCAGATAATAGGAAACCATCTTTTGCTGTTTATATAAATCAATAATTTTTCTTAAAGCACGTCGGTAAATCTTCTGTGTTGCCTTTTGCTGTGCTTCATCAAAAGCGCGGAAATTATGTCTAGCGTATCTTGACGACATAAAACGTTCATCAAGATCACTGTCATCATGCCCCTTTACTTCTGCCTCATATGCATCGGACAGTTTTACGACTATCTCTGTCGAACTTTCATCACCTGCCATCTCGGATAGCATTTCTTCTAACGAAAGGTCTTTGATGTTATCGGCGTCCAATCCATCCTTGAGAATGAAATAGACAGAATCTAATCCAACGATAGCTCGATAAATAGATGTGAGTCGTTGTTGTCCATCGAGAACGACACGTAAATTGTTGGCTTGCGTCTCTCTAGTAATATCGGTTGCAGAATAATTATAGGTTTTTAAAGGCGCATTACTTCCTCTACCTTTGCGTGGCCGTCGGTCTACTTCACGCAGTGTCAGCGCAAAAGCTGGCTTTCCATATATGATTGTTCCTATAAAAATGTCACGGATTAAAGAATCGAAAAGGTCATAGGTTTGCTCCATTTCCCAACGAAAATCACGCTGAAATTCTGGAAGCATGATTGTTTGTGCGCTAATCCCTTTAACAATGTCCAGCAGAGATTCCGTATAACTCTGGGTGTCGCTCATAACTCTTATTCTCCATTGACATGATAAGGTGAGGCTAACGAAAGCTACCGTTAGCTGAGAAAAGTGCTAAAACGATAATCCGAAAAATCAGACTTGGCAATAAAAAGAAGCTATACTTCAATCAATGTTTTTTAGCAGGTAATCGCTTTATTTGCGTCTTATCCACTTCGGCGCGGAAAGGCATACCAATAGACATAGAATCTTCCACCTGAACAATGAAATATTTGAACTTAAAATACTCTTCTATGCCTTCGCCATATTGGTCTATACCTCCTCCCCAATCGTCCCCAGGATTTAACTTGGCTGGTAGTTGCCCGTAAAGACCTTGAGTAACTATTCCTGGTTTCTCACCATTGCGCTTCTTCATGTCGTGCTTTGAATTAAAGCCATGAAGAGATAAGAGTTTTATCGTTGTAGGAATCTTGCCAATATTTGTGACCGTTACCCAGATCATTTCCTTCCTTCTGTCCTGTGCGTTCACAAAATTAGGCATGGCGGTTACTTTAAGCTGAACCCTTTCGGAGTATCGCCACTTATAATAGTCCCATCCTAAAGCACCCAAGCCAGCGATTGTGCCTATAATTCCTGTAACTGCTCCTATAACTGCGAGGACATCAGTAGTGGTCATTCGGGTCTCCAAACTTCTGGCCGATTCTGGAAGTAAACTTTAACTACGGTTCCGCCTACTTATCGTCCTGCTTTGGTAGTTTAGCTTGTGCTTCACTCAGAGCCTCTTCAAATGCTTTCTCCCATGCTTTCAAGACATCTTCAGGAGAGGTGGTGTTAGGGTTTAATCTTGCCTGCCAGTATCTATGGGTTAACTTAATATGTTTATCGCGCTCGTGGTAGGCAGGAATAGGAAGATGAACCTCTTCTGGTATCTTTTTGAGAAGCTCGAAGTAACTATCAACCAACTTTTTTCGTTGGGTAGTTGTTAGTTTTGAAATATTGTAACTAAATGTATAGGACGCTGGCAGTATAACGCTATCCACTAACTGTTCCCGTCGAAAGTCCTCATCAATATTAAATCTAATTGTAATTCCTCCAATTTCTTTTTCTTCAGGTTTCTTGCTTTTCCCTTTTGCTTGAGCCGCTATTTCTTTATCAGCTTGGTAAAGGTTAACCACTTCTTCTTTCAATTCCCAAGCATTGCGATATCCATCTGGAAATTTCGTAAAGGCTTCTAGGCTATTTTGAAAAGAGTCATCCCTAGTATGATGACGCAATGCAAGTAAAGCTAACCACCTGTGAGCTTCCTTTATAAGTTGCGCCCTCCCTTCGCCAGTTATTTGAAATCTTTCTTCTTCATTTTCTTTGGTATTTTCGTAAGCTGATAGTGCGGCTAAACATTGAATGCTGTTTAGATAAATTTCATGGACTCGCCCCTTTTCTTGGCGAAGTCGCTCCTGCTCCACTTTGCGCTCTTCCCTATTAACCTTTTCTTGCTCTGCCTCCTGCTGGCGCTGCCATTGATCTCTTTCTCTCTTCAATGAAAAGTAGTGAGTCAGGACAATGCTAACGACCGCTACTATTGTGGTACTGATTATGCCGATCAGAGTAGTATCCATAATCTGAATTATACCTGTGGATAAGTGGGGTTAGGGTATACATGATTTACGCATCTTCAACCCTACCTGGAAAATACTTCTTAATTGCGTCTCCTTCAGAATTTTCGTACAACCATTCATACGCACCTTCATCGCTAAGCGGTGTGATATCCCTGAAAAAATTATTACATAAAAACCATGATCCCTTCTTAGTACGAAATAGAGTATGGGGGGTAGTGTATGCCACCTGCTTGGCCTTTTTTGTATCGTAAACTTTTCCGTCAACTATTTTCTGGGTCACAGTTATATTCTCCTGTTGATAACCTCCAGCCCCTCGTTTATATAAGCCAGAATTCCTCACTGGACAAGGCTTTTCTAGTTGCTATTTTGAATGTGAGGCAAGGCGAGTTTCTATAACATGAATCACAGTTAACTTGTCAGTAATCTACTAAGCAAAAGAGATTGGCGTGTAAGAGCAATGTACTACTAGACTTACGAAGCTATTCGGCCATAAGACTTCCCCATCCACCCCTATTAAAGCAACGAGTGTGGCACTACCCATCCCCTCTTCCCCTGTAAGCCACCCGTACCTGTGAGGGCCATCCCATATATTCCTCTTCCCCTTCTCCAACCCACACTACACTTTACTTTCAGGGTAATAGAAAGAGATAGCTCGACACAGGTACAGGTAGCTTACAGCGGCTAGGCTCTGAGCCACTCGTATTCAGCCGTCAGCGTCACCTCATGCGGTGTGTTAGCGTGGTCGTCGCCTTCCTTCAGGATTACTATTCCAAGAATCTCTAATTCTCGAAAATACTTCCTAATCGTCGGGCGACTTACAGCACATAGTTTCTCTCCAAGAGTGGAAGTTAATTTGTCCTGTACCCTAAGTTGCTTCACTACATTCCTCAAATGGCCTGGAACAGAGGAAAGGGCAACATGCGCCACTAATTCTAAATCCGAATCTTCGATCTCTCTCCTTCCATGAATCAAGCAATGTCCCATCGCCAGTTCCTTGAAATAGTTAATCACCTTCCAAGCCCCTTCCGCCGGGAGTGCTGCTATTGGCTCCCATTCGTTTTCGGCCTTGTCGTACTTTACCTGAGACCGAGCTTTGGTTAGGAACTTTGCCCACTTCAACAATCGCTTCAACAAGTCATCTGTGAAGATTATAGAATCTTGATCTATAGAGCCTTTTGGATGCTTACTGAAGAACTCAACTAAGAACTCATTCACAGCTATATTGCATGCAAGTTCCGCCGCTCCCGCATCATTCTTCTTAGCATAGAGCAGAAGCTCTTCATCAGTAGGCTCGGAAACTGGCACTTCATAGAACAGAAGCCTAGTACCGAGTTGCGACATCAATCTATGCGTCTTCGCCGGGAGAGGGGTTGTTGCTCCAAGCCAGTTGAAGACTATTGCTTCCTTATATCCTCTAGTTCCTTGCGAGCCAGAATCTGAAGTAAAGCCCTTTCCGTCGAGCACAGAAATTAAGATAGAGAAGTTCTCCTGCATCTCTGTCTCTCGCCCTCTGAGTATTGGCGCAAGCTCCTTGGTTATCAGAACTTTCAACTTCAACTTCGGTAGCAGGTCAATATTCTTAAGATCAGACTTCTTCACATTAGCAGCGTGAGTGACAAAGGATTTGGGAGTGAATTTGTCACTTCGGTATATGTCTTCCTTTAACAACCACACTGCTTTCGGGTCTGAATTCGGTGGCTCAAAGAACATCTGCAAAACAGCCGTCTTGCCGTACCCAGAAGGTGTTTCGAGAATTAAAGAAAGAGGCTTTGCTTTGTCCTTTAAGGAAAGAGTTACACATACGGATAAACATGTGTGTACAGTCTTGAGAAGAGCGGGATAGTATTTGCTGATTGTTGGGCTAACAAACTCTTCTAAGAGATTTCGGTTTGAAGAAGTCGTAGGCTTTCCAGCGGGTTTTGGCGCAGAAGATTGTGCTTTTTTCCCCCACTGAAATGGGTATACTGTAGGCATAGCGGTTTACTCCCTGTAAGCTGTATGTGGTTGTGTCAAGACCCAGCTAGTACCTGGGTCTTTTCCTTTTGCCGTGGCATGCGAAGTCACAGCGTGGCGAAGGGTACAGGAAGGGAGGGGCTATGTCAGGAGAGTGTGAAAAAGAGGCTTTGAGGGTAGGGCGATTTCGGTGGACATTCATTCGTCGGCTTTCAATGTCCTGCGTTTTCGCTCCTCTCTAGCTTGGGTAAGGACGCGGGGCAGGTAGACACTATGGGTTATGCCGAATAGCTCTGCCGCATATTCGCATGCAATATCGCTTGGCTTCTCACCACGAAGCGAGAACTTTGCTTGAATGTGTGCAGGTAAATTTGGGCTCTTAGCTTTAACTTTTTTAAGAACATCGTCATATAGCTCTAAAAATTCTGCTCGTCTTTCTTCATTCCACCATCCTTCACTGCCACCTCGCCCTCTTACACTAAGTCGCTTTTTAAGCAGTTCTATGTCGCGTCGGCTGTATTCTTCTACGAGTACCTTATTAGGGAGAGCTTCGTATTGAATCTCTGCGGCTGAAATCTTAACTATCTTGTTCTCTATTCTGTATCCGCCTTCATTAATTCTACCCTGCGCGTTCTTCACCCAATCTACAGCTGCCTCATACTCAAGGTCGCCAAGAATCTTAGATATACCGGGTAGTAAATGTTTGAGCACATACAAGACCGAATCCAACAACCACAAATCGAAGAGTTGTTGTATTTGTTGATTCTTTAATCCTTCTTGGATATCAATTGTTTTTTCCTCAAGAACATCTCCACCTTTACTTGGGTCAGCATCGAATTCTTTATATGTATATTTTCCAGTGATGCACTCAGACAATATTCCCCTGATAACAGCACTAACAGAATCTAACTGAATGTTTACAGCTAGCACTTTTCTCTTATCGTGGTAAATGGAGAACTGTACTTCATTGTCATCTGACAATTCAGACATCTCAAAAGATGACTTTATAACAATCCTCTCATCGTCATATGTGTCTCTCCCTTTCTTCACAATGCCCCCTTCAAACCATAGCCCTGAACAAAAGAAATCGGCCCATTAATGCTAAATGCAATAACGAGCCGAAGTTTAAAGTAGAAGTTTTTAGAAAGGAAGATGGTTTTAGTTAACCATCCTCGACGCTTCCGAGACTGTTTCTTGTGCTGGTTGCTGTTCTGCGTTGAAAGAATCTAACGCTGCCGCTGCACGCTTTATCGTTTCCATGTTTGGATTAAGATAATATCGGTAAGTCGTGTTAGGGGTAGTATGGCCTAAAACCTTACCGACTTCTGCCAGCGGAATATGCAAAGAAACTAATCTTGTTGCTGCCGTGTGCCGAAGAGTATAGAAGGTAGCCCCTTTAATTCCAGCATCAGCACAAGCACTCTTGAAACCGTTTCTTACTTGACAGCTAATGCCGAACACCAAGGCGTCTAAGTCATGAGTTTTGGCGAACAATGTTTCCAATTCCTCTTTTAGCCTAAGTGTCATACTGATTTGCCTCTCACGCATAGTCTTGGTGTTAAATGCTTGGATGGTGATTAAGTTATCTACAAAATCTACATCCCTGAAACGCAGTTTGAGAAGTTCACCTAATCGGCAACCCGTATCTAGTCCGGCGATAATAAGAGGTTTTAGGTGTTTGCGTCGTCCAGTACATTGGGCTAAGAGTTTAGATTCCTCTTCTCGTGTGAGAATGCGCTCCCTTTTTCTTTCATCTACTACATGAATTAACGAGTCTCCGCGCTTGAAAGGATTTTTATTTATCCACTCGTTACGCTCAGCGATATTTAGCAAACGACGCAAGTAGGCCATCTCTCTATTCACGGTAGAAATACTTCTTTGCTCACTTTGGTGAGTTGAAGTCTTTAAGCGAGCGTTGCGGAACGTGACTAAATCTTCGTAAGTAATGCCTCTTAGTTTTTGCGTACCGAAATACTCCCTAAGCACGGTTACATAGCCACGAACATTTCTAACTGAGCGCAAGCCAGAAACCTTCCTACCGTTTACATACTCTGCCTCCTTCAGGTAATGCTTTTTGTAGAACTCTGCGAGGTCTTTGAAAGTGAGCTTTTCAGTTTCAAGAGAAGCACCTTTATCACTATCAATGGAACTAACAAGCTTTTTTAGCAACTCGTCACCCTTCGATTTGTTCTCCACTTTGCGCTGAACGTTCTTGCGCTTGCCATTACGGTCTGTGTAGGTGACGCGAGCGAACCAATTCCCTTTTTTGTCTTGGAAAACATAACCTGAACGTGATTTCACGGCTGCCTTCTCCTCTGGCAACCTTGAATGTGTTAACAACACATTGAATAACACACACAAGGTTGAATCGGGTCAGAAGGTCAGTTTCAAGTTTAATTTTACTGAGAAATGAGGGGTAGATTGGCCGTTAGGGCGACTCAAAATCTGCCGCTCGCAAGAGCTTGTCGGTTCGAGTCCGACCTTGGGCATACTCACTCGATTCAACGCGAAGGAAGGGGAAGACAACTCCCCTTCGACATTCCCTTTTAACTGATTGATAACGACGACTGAGGGCGTGGTCTGTTCAGGACTCGGTCGGGGCGGCGGTGCCGGCGAGGGTGGTGACGGTGCTGATGAGGGCGTCGGGCTCGACGGGCTTGGGGAGGTGCGCCTGGAAGCCGGAGCGGAGGGCGCGCGCGCGGTCGGCTTCGCCGGCGTAGGCCGTGAGGGCGACGGCGGGCGTCAGGCCCCCGCGCTCCGGCGCCGAGCGCGCGGACGCGGCGCAGCAGCTCGTAGCCGTCCACCTCGGGCATCCCGATGTCGGCCACGAGCACGTCCGGGCGGAAGCGCTCCAGGGCTTCGAGCGCCGCGGCGGCCGAAGCGGCGGACGTGACCTCCGCGCCCGCGCGCCGCAGGAAGAGCGAGAGCATCTCCAGCGTGTCCCGGTCGTCGTCCACGGCGAGGACGCGCATGCCGACGAGCGGCGGCAGAGACTCTTCCGCGCCCTCACGGGCCGCGGGCGGCGCTTGAGTATCGCCGGGCGTCCCCGTCCCTTGCGCCTGCGCGGCGGCGGGCTTCGGCGCGCGGCGCGGGCGTTTCGGCTTCGGCGGGCAGCGGCAGGTCTACGGTGAAGGTCGCGCCCAGCCCCTCGCCCGCGCTGTAGGCGTGGACGCTCCCGCCGTGCGCCTCGACCAGATGGCGGACGATGGCGAGGCCGAGGCCGAGCCCGCCGTGCTGCCGGGTCGTGCCCATGTCGGCCTGCCGGAAGCGGTCGAAGGCGTAGGGCAGGAACTCGGGCAGGATGCCCTGCCCCGTGTCGCTCACCTCGATGCGGACGTGCGTGAGGAGCCGCTCGACGCTGGCGCGCACCTCGCCGCCCGCGGGCGTGAACTTGACGGCGTTGGCGAGCAGGTTCCACACGACCTGCTGGAGCCGCGACGCGTCGCCCGTGACCGACGGCCTCCGGGTCGAGCGAGGAGCGCAGTCTCAGGCCCTTGGCCTCGGCCGCCGGCGCGATGGTGTCGAGCGCCGCCTGCACGACGGGCGTCAGCTCCACCCGCCCCGACTCAAGCCGCAGCTTGCCCGTGATGACGCGCGACACGTCGAGGATGTCTTCGACGATCTGCCGCTGCTGGAGCGCGTTGCGCTGGATGACGGCGACGGCGTGGCGCGCGGTCTTCTCGTCGATGCCGCCCGTTTCGAGCATGTGCGACCAGCCGAGGATCGCCGTCAGAGGCGTGCGCAGCTCGTGCGAGACGGTCGCGAGGAACTCGTCCTTCAAGCGGTTCGCCTTCTCGGCCTCGGCGCGCAGCGTCTTCTCGCGCTCCAACATCTGGTCGCGCTCGGCCTCGGCGCGCTTGCGCTCGGTCACGTCCTCGATGACCGTCAGCGCGCAGGGCTCGCCGGCGATCTCGATCTGCTCGGCCGAGAGCATCCCCGTCAACCCCCTGCCGTCCTTCATGCGGAAGCGGTACTCCACGTCGCGTATGCGGCCGTGCTGCGCGACCGTGGCCAGCTCCGCCTCGCGGTCGGCGGGCTCGGCCCACAGGCCCAGCTCCAGCGTCGTGCGGCCGACCGCCTCCTCGCGCGTGTAGCCCGACAGCCGCGCGAAGGTCTCGTTGACTTCGAGCAGGCGTCCCGTCTTCAAAGAGGTGATGGTGAGCGCGAGCGGGCTCGACTCGAAGGCTTTGGCGAAGCGCTCCTCCGACTCGCGCAGCGCCGCCTCCGCCCGCTTGCGCTCGGTGATGTCGAGAATGGCGCTGACGAAGCCGGTCACGCCCCCTTCGGCGTCGAACTCCGGCGCGTAGGCGACCCACATGTGGCGTGGGCCGAGCTGCGCGTAAGGGATTTCGGTCTCGAACTCCAGGCGCTCGCCGCCGAGCACCGCCTCCATGTAAGGCTCGATGGCGGCGTAAGCCTCCGGCCCCACGACCTCCTCGACGGAGCGGCCGACCAGCTCCGACGGGTCGCATCCGGAAGCGCTCGGCGTAGGGCTCGTTGACGAACCTGTAACGGCGGTCGGCGCCGCAGTAGGTGATGAGGACGGGCGCGTGGTCGGCGACGAGTTGCAGGCGCGCCTCGCTCTCGCGCAGGTCCCGGAGCAGCCCTTCCTGCGCGCGGCGGGCCGTTTCGGCCTCGGCGCGCGCGGCCGTGGCGCGCGCCAGTTGCTCGTCGCGCTCCTGCTCGTGCTGCGCGAGCAGCGCGGCCGAATCGTTCAGCGCGCGCCCCAACTGCGCCACCTCCTTGACGCTCGACGTGAGCGCCTGCGGCCGGCGCCCGCGCGACATCGTCTCGGCCGCCTCGGCCGCGGCCAGCAGCCCGCGCCGCACGTGGCGCGAGATGACGAAGGCGCCGAACGTGCTCAGCGCGAGCAGCGCGAACCCTATGCCGAGGACGGCGAGGGTCTTGCTGCGCGCCGATGACTCGGCCACCTCGGCGGGCACCACGACCGCCGTCGTCCAGCCCGACGAAGGCTCGTGACTGTAGGCGACGTAGACCTTCGTCCCGTCCCGCGCCACGTCGTGAAACAGCCCCTCGTCCGACTCGCGCATGCGCTGTAGGAACGAATCTTTGACGCGCGTGCCGACGAACTGCTCCGGTTGGTAGCTGCGCGCGACGATAGTCCCCTGCGTGTCCACGACCACCCGCGCCCGCTCCTCGTTCGCCTGGCCGCGTAAGCCCACCACGCCCGCGAGCGCGTCCGGCGTGATGGCGGCCGACAACACGTAACGCACCTCGCCGCCGCGCAGCACGGGCACGCGCACCGAGAAGATGAACCCCGGTCGCAGCTTCCCGGCGGTGAGGGCGCCGACCGCCGATTGCCGCTGCTCGACGGCGCGCCGCAGGCTGTCCGCCTCAAGCACGGTCGGCAAGGGCGCGCCCCACTCCATGTTTGTGTTCGATACCTGTTGCCCGTCCGGCGTCAGCAGGATCAAGTCCCGCCACGCCGGCTGCGTCTTGAGCACGCGCTTCGACTTGGCATAGAAAGCCCGCAGGTCTTCGCCGTCAAGCTCCTCGGACTCGGCGAGGGCGCTCAAAGTTCTGATGGTGGACTGTAGTTCGCGGTCGAGCGCGTGGGACAAGTCCTGCGCCGAGCGGAGCAGGCGGCGGTCGTTCGCGGCGCGCTCGCTCTCCGCCAGGCGGTAGACGACCACGGCCGCGAACCCGGCGAGCGGCAGCAGCGCCCCCGCGACGAGCAGCACGAGGTGCCACTTGAGCGCCAGCGCCCGCCCCGGCCGCCCGGATGATTCTGAAGAGCCTTTGTCGGTGAAGTGGTCGGCCGTCACTATCGAAATCTACCGTGGGTAACCTTGCGCGCACACGTGCGGCGGAGCCGATTGCAACGCCCGTGGTGAGGGTGGCATCATCACATTTCCGCGACTCTTCGTTTCAAGCGGTTCCGGAGGCTTCGATGGACTCGGATTCGACAGCGCTTCCCGTTGACGGAGGCAAAGGCATCGTCGAGGCGGTCGTCGTCACGCGCGCGCGCGAACTCGTCGAGGGCTTCAAAGTCCGGCGCGTGCTCCCCTCGGTCAAGCGGCGCATGGTCGGCCCCTTCATCTTCCTCGACCAGATGGGGCCGGAGATTCTCGGCGCCGGCCGCGGGCTCGACGTGGCCCCGCACCCGCACATCGGGCTCGCCACCGTCACCTACCTCTTCGAGGGCGAGCTCCTCCACCGCGACAGCCTCGGCACCGTCCAGCCGATCCGTCCCGGCGAAGTCAACTGGATGACCGCCGGCGGCGGCATCGCGCACTCCGAACGGACGCCGTCTGAGTTAAGGCAGCGGGAGTCCGGGCTGTTCGGCATCCAGTCCTGGGTTGCGCTGCCGCTCGAAGGACGAGGAGTCCGGACCCGCGTTCGCTCATCACGAAGCCTCGGAGCTGCCCGTCGTCGAGGGCGAGGGCAAGCGCGTGCGCCTCATCGCCGGCTCGCTCTACGGCGCGCGCTCGCCCGTCCGCACGCTCTCGGAGATGTTCTACGCCGACGCGACGCTCGCGCCCGGCGCCGTGCTTCCCTTACCGGTCGAGCACGAGGAGCGCGCCGTCTACGTCGTCGAAGGCTCAATCGAGGTCCCGCCCGAGCGCGAAGTGTACGTGGCCGGTCAACTGCTGTCTGTTAAGACCCGGCGCGGAGGTCTCTGTGCGCGGCGCGTCGGGCAAGGCCGCGCGGCTCATGCTGCTCGGCGGCGCGCCGCTCGAAGGCCAGCGCCACATCTGGTGGAACTTCGTCTCAAGCTCGCCCGAGCGCATCGAGCAGGCCAAAGAGGACTGGCAAGCAGGCCGCTTCGCACACGTCCCCGGCGAGACCGAGCGCATCCCTCTGCCCGTAACCGGCCCGGCGGTCGTCCGCTACCCTTAAGCCCTCAAACTCATTTCAGAACCTCTATCGACGTGACCGGGTGCAGCTCCCAAGCGGTCGCGCGCCAGTTGCCGCGCGCGCCCGGCGCCGTGTTCTCCGACTCGTCCGCGTGCTCGCGGTCGAAGAGCAGCCAGCCCTCGAAGCGGCAGCGCCGCCCGACCAACTCAGCCCCGAGCGCGGCCGCCGACCAGTCCCGCCCCGACTCCGACGCACTCCGCCTCGCGCGCGGCGTGACCTCCACGACGACCCACTGCGTCCGCGGCGCGTCCGCGCGCGCGGCGACGTGTATGTGCAGGTCACGCTCGCGGTACGAGAAGCAGTTGGCCGCCTCGATTCCGCCCTCGACGACCTCGACGACGTAACCCTCGACCCTCCCCGCGCGCGACTCCGCCCAGCGCCCGCGGTCTTCGCCCGACCGCAATAATGCTTCGAGCGAAACGTTAACGTCGAAGTCCCGCGGTGACGGCGCCGCGTCGCGGTTCTTCAAACGCATGAACTCTCGCTTGCCCGGCGTAAGCGCTGCGCCCCCGGCCGGGCAGGCTCCCACCGGCAGGAGCGCCGACACGACGGCCGCCAACATGAAGAGTATTAAAAGTGTCAGGCCCGCGACCTTGACGCGTCTCAAACGATTCAACCTCGTCCGACCGCACATTCTTTAAGGCCGGTAGTCGTAGTGCCAGGGCTCGCGCGGCGACGCGAGCGGCCCCGTAAACTTCGTGCTCGCGCGCGTGACCGCCGCGCGCACCTTCTCGGTCCAGCCCTCTGTGTCCCACGCGCCCGCGCCCGTTGGGCCGGCGATCAACTGCGAGCCGCGCATCACCTGAAAGTCGAAGGCGCGCGACTGCCCGTGCGGCGAGAGCCCGGGCACGGCCAGCGTCGGCGTCACGCGCGTCGTCGTGCCGCGCAGGAACCGCTCGAACCTCTGCACGTCCGCCGCCGCCGGAGCATCCGCGTAAGACGACCCGGCCAACTCTTCACGCGCGCGCGCCAGCAGCTCCTCGCCCGCGCGCGCGACCGAGTCGTTCT
Source organism: uncultured Acidobacteriota bacterium (assembly GCA_963726735.1). Taxonomy (GTDB): domain Bacteria; phylum Acidobacteriota; class Blastocatellia; order Pyrinomonadales; family Pyrinomonadaceae; genus QHXN01. Next base: position 586,649 of record CAVSDM010000007.1, on the reverse strand, counting down.
CGTTCCACTTCTTCAACTGCTCGTCCAGGCTCCGCACCTGCGTGTTGACGCGCAGCGTGTAGCCCGGGTTCGCGCCCTCGAACTCGCGCCGGACCTTCTCGATCTCGGCCAGCGCCGCCGCGTACTCGGGCGACTTCTCGTAACTCTCGATGCGCTCGCGCGACCAGGCCCAACGCGACGCCGCGTCGCGCCCCGCGCGCAGGTAGCCGCGCAGCGCAAGCATCCTCCGCGCCGTCCGTCTCGATGCGCCCGAGCGCCTCACGCTGCTCCGGCGCGAGGTCCGCGGCCGCCGCGCGCACGTAACCTCCGAGCTTACCGCCCGCCTCGTCCACGGCCGTTCAGACCGGCGGGCGCCTCGGGGCTCGGGCCGCCCTCGGGCGTCGGCCGGCTCGCTGGGGCTCGGGCTTGCCTCGACGCCCGCGCGGTTCTCATTCCCGGCCGCGCCAGAGTTCGCCGCAGGCGCATTCGGCGACGGCTCGACCAGACAGCCGCCGCAGAGAAGCGTTGCGAGCGCCAGCGCACGCGCGAGTTTTCCGGGTGACATCAAGCCCTCCTTGCAAACCGGCCGCTCCGCGCATTATGCCGTCTGAGATGTGACGATATTTTCATCCGTCGAAGCGTTTAACACACGTCTGTCTGTAGATATTCTAACTCAAAGTCTCTTAAAGACTTGTACCGAACTTTTACGGTCAATTAGATAGTTAAAATTGTTGAACCGTGTGTTGACAATTTAGAACCATTTGTTAAAATCCGCTCCACCAGAACCCCCATTCTGGGCGGAGCGTGTTTTTTTGCCCCAGTCGCTTGAGCCCCGACCAAGACGACCCGTTAGGCCAATCCTCAGGCTGATAGTTGTTTTCGGCAGGCCCGCCACGGCCTCTGTCTACCTGTCCCAAGGAATGAAGTTCATGCGTCGTACCGCCGTCTGGCTCTCACTCGTGCTGACTCTCGCGTCACGGTGTCCCTGCCGCTGGCGCCGCCCTCGCGCGCGCAGTTGTTGGACAGTCTCGACCAGACTCTGGACGAAATTCTGAGCCAAAATCTCAACGCCGGCCGCAAAGTCTCGGCCGAGATCATCCGAAAGATCAACAACGGTCAGGGCGCCGAACGCGTCCGCGTCATCGTCCGCCCGCGCGTGGGCTGGTCGGGCGAGTTGGACATGGCGCTGCTCCTGAACGGGGCGAGCGACGTGAGACAGTTTCGGAACTTCGACTTCCGCGCGGTCAACCTGCCGGCGGGCGCGGCGGCGGCGCTCGCGCAGCGCACGGACGTGACCTACGTCTCCATCAACAAAGAGTTGCGCACGCTCGGCCACGTCTCCGCGACCACGGGCGCCGACGCCGTGCGCGCGACCGCGTGGCCGAACGCCTCGCGGGCTCGACGGCACGGGGATAGGCATCGCCGTCCTCGACTCCGGCATCGACACAGGCGCACCGTGCCTTCCTCGACAAGAGCAACGGCCTGCGCGTCGTCGCGAGCGTGGACTTCACGGGCGAGGGTCGCACCGACGACCCTTACGGGCACGGAACGCACGTCGCCTCCATCGCCGCCGGCAACGGCCGCATCGCGAACGCCGACTACATCGGCATCGCGCCGAACGCCAACATCGTCAACCTGCGCGTGCTCAACTCGCAGGGGGCCGGGACGACGGCCTATCTTGCTGCGCGCGCTCGACTGGGTGCTGACCAACCGCGCGCGCTACAACATCCGCGTCGTCAACCTCAGTCTGGGGATGCCGGCCATCGAGTCCTACCGCGACGACCCCGCGTGTCAGGCCGTGCGCAGGCTCGTTGATGCGGGCATCGTCGTCGTCGCCGCGGCGGGCAACAACGGGAAGGACTCCGCGGGCAACAAGGTTTACGGCCACATCCACTCGCCGGGCAACGAGCCTTCGGCGCTGACGGTCGGCGCGGCGAACACCTTCGGCACGGACGCGCGCGGTGACGACGGGTCGCCACCTACAGCTCGCGCGGGCCGACGCGCAGCTACCGCACGGACGCCTACGGCGTGCGCCACTACGACAACCTCATCAAGCCCGACGTGGTCGCGCCCGGCAACAAGATCGTCAACGCCGAGGCCGTGGACAACCACCTCGTCACGCAGCACCCGGAGTTGGACGCGGGCGTGAGCCACGTCGATAGCCGCAAGCAGATGTACCTGAACGGCACTTCGATGGCGACGCCCGTCGCGGCGGGCGCGGCGGCGCTGATGCTTCAGGCCAACCCGACGCTGACGCCGAACATCGTCAAGGCGCTTCTGATGTACACGGCGCAGCCGCTCGCGGGCTTCAACTTCTTCGAGCAGGGCGCGGGCCAGTTCAACGTCGAAGGCGCCGTCGCGTCTCGCGAGGCTCGTCCGCACAGACCTCTCGCTCCAACGCCGCTCGGCGACCCGCTGCTCGTGGACGCGCCGCCCGCGCCGCAGACGACCATCGCGGGCCACACGTTCACCTGGTCGCGCGGCCTCATGCTCAACCACAACTACGTGACGGGCCTCGAACTCATCACGAAGTTATCAGAAAATCTACGGCCATCGCTCGGACGTCATCACGGGCGACGGAGTTATAACCGGCGACGGCGTCATCACCGGCGACCGGACGATGATGCTACGGACGGCGTCATCACGGGCGACCAGATCATGACGAGCGACGGCGTCATCACGGGCGACGGCATGTTCTTCCTCGCCTCGTCGGAGCTGCTGCTCGAAGGGAGCACGCGGCTGCACGACGGCGAGCTTGCTGAGCGACGGCGTCATCACGGGCGACGGGGTGATTACCGGCGACGGCGTCATCACGGGCGACCTCTTCATGCAGGCGCAGTCGGCCCGCGTGGCCGGCGACGCGACCGAGGCGATGGCCGCCGCGGCCGACGACGGCGTGGACTGCCTCGACTACTGAGTCCCGACGAAGGGTTGGCCGGCCTCACCGGTCAGGGCTTGCAAATACCTCACAGTTCGAAAGACTTCACAAGGCGCCTCTCTCCCCGTACGAGGCGCGCGCGAGTCCGCGCGCGCGCCGACCGACGCAACAACAGCACAACAACTCAGGAGGAGCTGTGGAGGACAGAAGAAATCCCGCGCGGCCGTTCATGTGGGCCGTCATCGCGCTGGGCTCGGGGGCGATCATCTTCTCCGCCGCGTCGCTGCCGCTGGGGCGGCTCGACCTGCGCTTCCTGCTGCTGGGGGTGCTGGTCTGCGTCGGCTCGCACGGGGCGGTGCGCATCCCGCGCGTGAGCGGGCGCATCACGGTCTCGGACACGCTCGTCTTCCTCACGCTGCTGCTCTACGGCGGGCCGGCGGCCGTCATGCTCTCGGCGCTCGAAGGCGTCTACGCCTCTTTGCGCATCAGCCGCAAGCCCATCACCATCCTCTTCAACGCGGCCGTGCTCGCGCTCTCGACCTTCCTGACGGCGACGGCGCTGCTCGCGCTCTTCGGCGCGGCCGACGTGGCGCACAACGACTACTCGCCGCACGGCGCTCGCTCGCCGTCTTCGTCATGGCGCTCGTGCAGTACGCGGCCAACACCGGCCTCATCGCCGTCGAGAAGTCTTTGAAGCTCGGCGAGCGCTTCTGGCCGACGTGGAAGACCTACTACCTCTGGACTTCGGTGACCTACCTCGCGGGCGCTTCGACCGCCGGGGTGACGGCGCGGCTCGTCCAGTCGGTCGGCTTCTACGCGGTGCTGGCGACGCTCCCGATCATCGCCATCATCTACTTCACGTACCTGACCTACCTGAAGAACATCGAGCACTCCGAGGCGCACGTCGAAGAGCTTTCGCGCTACCTGCGCGAGCTGAAGCGAGCGAGGCCGAGCGCGAGAAGATTGCTCCTGCGCGAGCACGGCCGCGCGCGCCGAGGCCGAGGCCGCGAACCGCCTGAAGGACGAGTTCCTCTCGACGCTCTCGCACGAGCTGCGCACGCCGCTCACCTCCATCATCGGCTGGACGAACCTGATGCGCGCGGGCGCAGGTGCAGCGGCGAGGTGCAGGCGCAGGCTTTGGAGACCATCGAGCGCAACGCGAAGGTGCAGTCGCAGACTCATCGACGACCTGCTCGACCTCTCGCGCATCATCTCGGGCAAGCTCCTGCTCGAGACGCGCGAGGTCGAGCTCGACGAGGTCGTCTCGGACTCCATCGAGGTCGTGCGGCCCGCGGCCAACGCCAAGGGCATCCAGCTCACGTACGAGTGCGAGCCGCGGCGGCAAGACCGTCTCGGGCGACCCGGCGCGCCTGCAACAGGTGCGCGTGGAACCTTCTGTCGAACGCGGTGAAGTTCACGCCCGAGGGCGGCAGCGTCCGCGTCAGCCTCGCGCGCGAGGGCGCGCGGCGTGAAGTTCTCGGTGAGCGACACGGGGCGCGGCATCCCCGCGGAGTTCCTGCCGCACGTCTTCGACCGCTTCCGTCAGGCCGACAGCGCGACGACGCGCACAGCACGGCGGGCTCGGGCTCGGGCTCGCCATCGTCCGCCACCTCGCGGAGCTGCACGGCGGCGAGGTCGACGGCCGAGAGCGCGGGCGAGGACTCAGGGCTCGACCTTCTCCGTCACCTTCCCGCTCGCGCACGCGGCCGCCGCGCCGTGCTCGTGCCAGACCGAGAGTCGGCGGAGAGCGCTCTGAGTCTGAGCCGGGCCCGAGGGGCTGGCGGGCGTCCGCGTGCTCGTCGTGGACGACGAGCAGGACACGCGCCGCCTCATCAGCACGGTCATCGCGCAGTCGGGCGCGGAGGTGACGGCCTGCGCGTCGGCGGGCGAGGCGCTGGAGACGCTGAAGACGTGGCGGCCGCACATCCTGATGAGCGACATCGGCATGCCGGGCGAGGACGGCTACGCCCTCATCAAACAGGTGCGCGCGCTCCCGCCCGAGCGCGGGGGGCGACGCCCGCCGCCGCGCTCACGGCCTACGCGCGCGACGAAGACCGCGGCCGGGCGCTGGCCGCCGGCTACCAGCTCCACATCGCCAAGCCCTTCAACCCCGCGCGAGCTGCTCGCGGCCGTCTCCGACTTACAGAGCTACGTCGTCGCGTCATAAGAGTAGACAGCAGTCAGTAGCCGGTAGGAGGACAAAGCGGCGCGCCCGGTCCGAAGGCTTCGGACGCGCCGCCTCTTTTTTCCACTGACTACTGGCTACTGGCTACTGCCTACTTCCTTGTTGAGCGAGGCGATGTCGATGACGAAGCGGTAGCGCACGTCGCCTTTGACCGTGCGCTCGTAGGCCTCGTTGATCTTCTGAATCGGGATCAGCTCGATGTCGGAGGCGATGCCCTGCTCGGCGCAGTAGTCGAGCATCTCCTGCGTCTCGCGGATGCCGCCGATCATGGAGCCGGCGAGCGAGCGGCCGTTGGTGATGAGCGAGAAGGCGGCGGTCTCCAGAGGCTTCTCCGGCGCGCCGACGAGCACGAGCGCGCCCTCGCGCCGCAGGAGGCCCAGGTACAGGTTGATGTCGTGCGGCGCCGAGACGGTGTCGAGCACGAAGTCGAACTGGCCCGCGAGCGCTTCGACCAGCCTCGGCTCGCGCGTGACGACGAAGTCGTGCGCGCCCAGGCGCCGCGCGTCCTGCTCCTTGCCGGGCGACGTGCTGAAGACCGTCACGCGCGCGCCCATCGAGGCGGCGAGCTTCACGCCCATGTGGCCCGAGCCCGCCGAGGCCGACGACGCCGACCTTCTGCCCTTCGCTCACCTTGAAGCGGCGCAGCGGCGAGTAGGTCGTGATGCCCGCGCAGAGCAGCGGCGCGGCGTTCGCCGAGCGGCAGCCCTTCGGGGATGCGCAGCGCGTAGTCTTCGTCGATGACGATCTTCGTCGAGTAGCCGCCGTAGGTCGGCGTCTTCTCGTCCTTCTCCGTGCCGTTGTAGGTCGCGACGAGGTGGTTCTCGCAGTACTGCTCCTCGCCGTCGCGGCAGTTGCGGCACGTGCGGCACGAGTCGACGAAGCAGCCGACGCCCGCGAGGTCGCCCTCCTTGAACTTCGACACCTCGGCGCCGACGCGCGCGACGCGGCCGACGATCTCGTGGCCGGGCACCATCGGGTAGATGGAGCCGCCCCACTCGTCGCGCACCTGGTGGATGTCGGAGTGGCAGACGCCGCAGTACTGGATGTCGATGAGCACGTCGCGCGCGCCTACGTCGCGCCGGTCGAACGAGAAGGGCTCAAGCGCCGCGGCCGCGGTCGGCGCGGCGTATCCGTTGGTCTTAATCATGGTCTGATTCCCTCAAAAAGTTCAGCCCGCTCGTCGGCGGGCGTGTCTACCGTATGTTTGTACGGATGTTGTGTTGACGGTGCTTCGTATTCTACCCGCTTTGGGCGCCGCTGTCTTCGCGGGAGTGTGGCGCGCGCCTCACGACACGTTGGCGGAGGCGCGCGCGCGCACTTCGGCGACGATCTCGAAGGAGCGCAGGCGCGCCGCGTGGTCGTAGATTTGCCCGGTCAGCATCAGCTCGTCGGCGCGGGTCAAGTCCGCGAACGCTTCGAGGCCGCGCCGGACGGTCTCGCGGGAGCCGACGACCGAGTAGCGGAGCGCGTGTTCGACGCCGGCCAGCTCAATGTCCGACGCGAAGCCTTCGAGCGTCTCAATCGGCGGCGGGAGTTTGCCGGGGTGGCCGCGGCGCAGGTTGACGAAAGCCTGTTGGAGGGACGTGAACAGGCGTCGCGCCTCCCCGTCCGTCTCGGCCGCGAAGACGTTGAGGCAGGCCACGGCGTACGGCTCCTGCAACTGTTCGGAAGGGCGGAAGCCTTCGCGGTAGACTTCGAGCGCGTGCAGGAGGTAGTCGGGGGCGAAGTGCGAGGCGAAGCCGAAGGGCAGCCCCAGCTCGGCCGCGAGCCGCGCGCTGTAGAGGCTCGACCCGAGCAGCCACAGAGGCACGTTCAACCCTTCGCCGGGCACGGCGCGCACCAACTGCCCCGGCCGGGCCGGCGCGAAGTACGTGCGTAGCTCGACCACGTCGCGCGGGAAGTCTTCGTTGGCGGCCGCGAAGTTACGCCGCAGCGCGCGCATCGTGAGCTGGTCGGTGCCGGGCGCGCGTCCCAGCCCGAGGTCGATGCGGCCGGGGTAGAGCGCCGCGAGCGTGCCGAACTGCTCGGCGACGACGAGCGGCGAGTGGTTCGGCAGCATCACGCCGCCCGAGCCGACGCGGATCGTCTTCGTCCCCCCGGCGACGTGGCCGACGAGCACGGCGGTCGCGGAGCTGGCGATGCCAGTCATGTTGTGGTGCTCGGCCAGCCAGAAGCGCAGGTAGCCGAGCGCCTCCGCGTGCCGCGCCAGTCCGAGCGTGTTGTGGAAAGAGTCGGCCACGCCTGAGCCCTCGGGCACGGGCGCGAGGTCGAGGACGGAGAAAGGAATGTCGCTCAGTTGTCTCATCACCCTTAGACGCCTGAAAGCGGCTCAGAGTAGCTCCACCTCGTCGCCGACCGAGACGCGCCCGGCGGATTCGACGTTGGCGTAGAGGCCGAGGCTCTGTCCCGCCTCTTTGACTATCGTGCGCAGCACGCGCGGGTCTTTGGCGAGCCCCGCCTGCGCCTGGATGGTCATGCTGCAACGCGGCGTGGACATCTCGCACCTGAGACGGAGCGGGCCGACGCGCAGGCTTCGGCCGCCCCAGCCGGATTCGACCAAGCCTTCGACGCCCTCCGTCGTTTCGACGAGAAAGTTCGGGCGGAAGCGGCGCGCGTCCCAGGCCGCGTCGGGCGCGTGGCGCGCGAGCGCCGCGAGCGAGGCGGTCGTCAGGAGGTGGACGGGGAAGGCGTCGAAGTATGTGCCGGGCGGCGAGGTGAACTCGAAGATTTCGGCGGGGAGGTCGGAGAGGTCGGGCAGAGGCTCGCCGGGCTCGCGGCCGAAGTCCTCGCGCAGTTCTTTATCTTTGCCCGCGAGCCGCATCGCGCCGAGCGCGAGCCGCCGGAAGTTGCGCGAGCGGCTCAGGAAGCCGACGACCCGCGCGGCCGGCATCGCGCGCCGGTAGTGCGCGCGGTCGCTCGCGGGCCGCAGCGGCCAGAGCGTGACCCTGCGCCCGCACAGTTCCGACAGACGCTCGTTGACTGCGGAATCGTCGGTCGCGGTCACGGTGCCGTCGGGGAGTGTAATGTCCGCGTGCGGCGGCGCGCCCTCGGCCGCCGGTTCTGCTCTATAACGCGCGGCGCAGAGCATGAGCGCCGGGCTTATCTTCGCGCCGCGAATCTCGCCCGCCTCCTCGTCGCGCAGCGCCCACCCGCGGTCGCCGTACAGCCCGCGCGCCCCGACGCCCGCCGCCGCGAGCCGCTCGCCCGCCATCGACTTCAGAGGGTACCGCCAGACCTCTTTAACTTTCCCGACAAGCATCCGCGCCGCTTCCCTTCTCAGACCCTCAGCGTGTCGGGGCGCCAGTGCTTGACGGCGCGCTTGATCTCGTCGGGCTTCGTCAACTTTCCCTCGAGCACCTCGCGGACGAGCCCTTCCAGCTCCTCGTCCGAAGCGAAGCGCAGCGCGACGGTCTGCGCGGGCGTGAGCGACGCGGCGCGCGCGGCCAGCTCTTCGGGCAGGAGCTGGTAGTAACGCAGACTCTCTTCGAGCCGGATGATTCTGTCCTGCGCCTTCAAAGGGTACGTCCGGACGAGCGCGCCTATCACCACCAGCGCCAGCGAGACGACCAGCCACCAACCCCTGTCCAAAGTAGGGTCGCGCACGAGCTGGACGATGGCGATGACGACGTTCGTCAACAGCACGGGCGTCAGAAAGAAATGGAAGGGCGCGTGCCAGCGCGTGTGGCTCTCGTAAGTCTGGGGGCTTTCGTCCACGTTCGTCTCTCCTTAAAGGTTGGTCGGCACGGGGGGCGCGGAGACGGCCTTCGGCGGTTCGGGCGTGAAGTCTTCGCCGGGGTTGATGAACTGGTTGCGCTCGAAGCGGTACTGCTTGTCGTAGAGCTGTCGGTAGCGCCCGTTCGCGGCGAGCAGCTCCTCGTGCGTGCCGCGCTCGACGATCTGCCCCTCTTCGAGGACGAGTATCTGGTCGGCGCTGCGGATGGTCGAGAGCCGGTGCGCGATGACGAAGGTCGTGCGCCCGCGCCGGAGCGTTTGCAGGCCGTCCTGAATCAGCGCCTCGCTCTCGCTGTCGAGGCTCGACGTGGCCTCGTCGAGAATCAGAATCTTCGGCTCGGCGAGGATGGCGCGCGCGATGGCGACGCGCTGCCGCTGCCCGCCCGAGAGCTTCACGCCGCGCTCGCCGACGACGGTGTCGTAGCCTTCGGCGAAAGCCCGTGACGAACTCGTCGCAGTGCGCGACGCGCGCGGCGGCCTCCACCTCGGCGCGGGTCGCGTGCGGGTTCGAGAAGGCGATGTTGTCGGCGATGGCGCCGTCGAAGAGGAAGTTGTCCTGAAGGACTGCGCCGAGCTGCTCGCGGTAGTCCCTGAGCCGGACGGACGACAGGTCGCGCCCGTCAACCAGCACGCGCCCCACGAGCGGGCGGTTGAAGGCCATCACCAGGCCGATGAGCGTGCTTTTCCCCGAGCCGCTGGAGCCGACGAGCGCGGTCGTCGTCCCGGCCGGCGCGCGGAAGGAGACGCCGCGCAGGACGGGCGCGCCCTCCTCGTACTCGAAGGTCACGTCCTCGAAAGCGATCTCGCCCGCGACCTCGTCCAGGGGCGCGCGCCCCTCCTCGCCCTCGTCCTCGGTCGCCATCCGCTTGATCTCGCGGATGCGGTCGAGGCCGGCGAAGGCTTCCGTGATCTGCGTCCCGATGGCGGCGATCTCGACGAGCGGCGCGGCGACGAGCGCGGTGAAGAAGATGTACATGAAGAAGTCGCCGAGCGTCATCTGACCGGCGAGCACGGCGCGGCCGCCGACGAGCATGAGGATACAGCCGATGCCGCCGACGATGACGGTCGAGAAGGCCGTCACGCCCGAGACGCCCGTCATCGAGCGCGCCACGTTGCGGAACAGGCGGTGCGCGCCGCGCGCGAACGTCAGAGTCTCGCGCCGCTCGGCCGAGTAAGCCTTGACGATGCGGATGCCGCCCAGAGATTCGGTCAGACGCCCCGTCACCTCGGCGTGAATCTGCCCGCGCTCGCGGAAGAGCGGCCGCAGCCGCGTGAAGGCCAGCGACATCACCGCACCGAAGAGCCCGAGCGCGACGAGCGTAATCAGGGTCAGACGCCAGTTCAAATAGAAGAGCACGCAGAGCGCGATCATCGAGGTGACGACCCCGCCGATCAACTGCACGAGCCCCGTCCCGACGAGGTTGCGGATGCCCTCGGCGTCCGATCATCACGCGCGAGATGAGGACGCCGGTCTGCGTCGAGTCGAAGAAGCGGATGGGGAGGCGCGCGACGTGCGCCTGCACGCTCTTGCGCATCTCGGTGATGGCGCGCTGCGCGGCGACGCCCAAGACCTGCGAGATCGCGAACGACGTGACGGCCTGTACGACGGTCGCCGCGCCCGCCGCGATCGCGATGGTCGAGAGCAGCTCGGCGCGATGCTTGATGATGACCTCGTCGACCAGGTACTTCGAGCTGGCCGGCAGCACCAAACCCACCAGCCGGTTCACGAGCATCAGCGCCATCCCCAACGCGAGGCGCGAGCGGTGAGCCCACACCAGCTCCCTCGCGTCGCGCCACGCCTGCGACGGCGAAAACCTTTTCTTCTTCTTCTCTTCCGCCATTAGATGAGTGTCCGCCCCGGCCTACTTCTTCGCGAGCAGCCTGCCGATCTCGCGCCAGGTGACGAGTTTGACGTTGTGCTCCTTGAGCAGCCTGCGGAACGTCGTCGCTCGTGACGAAGTCGAAGTCGCGCTGGCGCCACGCCGCGCCCCAGTCGGGGTGGTCGAGCGCGACCGCGCGCATCTCCTCGTCGTCGTAGGCGAGGTGGATGATCAGCTCCGTCACCCCCGGCTTCAGGTTCTTGACCACGTCCGCATAGAACCCGGCCCAGCGCTCGGGACGAACCGAGGGGTCTGCGCTGACGATGTAATCGACGGCCAGACCGTCGGGGCCGAGCGCGGCGGGGAGGAAGGGCGCCTGCGCGAACCACTCGCGCGAGACCATCACGGGCAGACGCTCGTCGCGCCCCACGCGCAGGAACATCTCGAAGAGCGGGCGCGTCGTGTAGAGCGTGCGCATGTGCGAGTCGAGGTGCGTCGGGTTGATGCCGAAGGCGCGCGCGCGCTCGATCTGCGCGCGAATCTCGGCCTCGGCCTCGCGCACGTCGATGCGCCCGGGCGGCCACGTCCTCGGTCGGATAGAGGTAGCCGTCCGAAGCGTAGAGCGTGGGCGCGCGCTCTTTAGAGAGGACGCCGCCCCAGCGGTAGGTCTTCCACTCGCTCGTAAGCGTCAGGTGCAGGCCGAGGTCCGCGTCCGGGTGTTGCCGCGCGTAGGCCGCGACCTCCGGCAGCCAGGGGCACGGCACCATGATGCTGGCCGAGTTGACGAGCCCGGTCTCGAACGCCTTGAACGTCGCGGCATTGACCGAGTGCGCCGCGCCGAGGTCGTCGGCGTGGACGATCAGGAGCTTCGCGTCCGCCGGGTGGCCGAGCCGCGCGGCCAGCGGCTTCAACGCGACCTGCGCCCGCGCGGGCCCCGCGCCGGAGAGGTGCGCGAGCGCGAAGAGCAGCACGAAGGTCGCAAGCCTGACTTTCATGAAGACTCTTCCGGCGACTCTTCGCCCGGCTTCTTCAACTTGAGCACGACCGAGTTGATGCAGTAGCGCAGCCCCGTCGGGCGCGGGCCGTCGTCGAAGACGTGGCCGAGGTGCGAGTCGCAGGTTCCGCACAGGACTTCGGTGCGCACCATGCCGTGGCTCGTGTCAACCTGCGTGCGGACGTTGTCGCCCTCCTTCGGCTCGTAGAAGCTGGGCCAGCCGCAGCCCGAGTCGAACTTCGCGTCCGACGTGAACAGCTCCGCGCCGCAGGCCGCGCAGAGGTAAGTCCCCGCGTCCTTGTTCCGGTGGTACTCGCCCGTGAACGGCCGCTCGGTGCCCTTCTGCCGCGCGACGCGGTACTGCTCCGGCGTGAGCTGCCGCCGCCACTCCTCTTCCGTCTTGACTACTTTCTCTTTCAACCCGTCTTTCCTTTCCCGCCGCGACCCTTGCGCGGCTTACGTTTCGCGGGCGGCGTCTCTGTCTTCGCAGGCGTCGAGCCCGCCGCGTCCTGTTTGGCCGCCGCCGTGTCCACGATGCTGAGCGTGCTCGGGCCGCCCCTGTCGATGCGCACGACGACGCTGAAGCCGCGGCAGTCGAGCACGCGCGACTGCTTCCCGGCGTCCGCCGCGGGCTCGCCCCACGAGTCGCCGGGGACGGCGAGCCGCCGCGACGCCTGCGCGGAGAACTCCGTCACCTCGCGCCAGGGCACGGGCTGCCGGTAACGCACGTCGATGCGGTGGAGCGTGCCCCCGATGAAGGTGAGCAGAAGCTCGTTCACGTCGCCGAACTGCTCCCTGCGCACGCCCAGCTCCAGACCGCCGAGCGACGCGACGAAGGGCTTCGACGGGTCGCCCGCGCCCTGCGCCCCCTTCTGCAAATCCTCCGAGCCGGGGAACATCCGCGCCAGCTCTTCCGCCTTCATGCCGAGCATCACGCCGCCGTAGTCGGGCGCGACGGCGCGCTCCAGACGGCACGGCTCGTCCTGCGCCGCCGCTGTGACCGACGCGACCGACGCGACCGACGCGACCGACGCGACGCCGCCGCAGCACAGGAGCGCCGCGGCGAGGGCGAGAATGTTCCCGAGGTCTCTCTTCATCTTTCGGAGCGCGGACGCCTATTCCTTAGTCTCTTCGGGCGCGTCGGCCGGCACGTCGGGCAGACTCTGTTCGGGGAATTCCGCGAGGTCGATCTTTCTCGCCGCCGCCCGCGGCCCCGGAGGTGATGAGCGACGGGAGCGGCTTCTCGACCCGTCCGTACCTGAGCAGGCGCGCGACCTCCGCGTGCCCCTTGCGCTCGGCGATCATCAGCGCCGTCCACCCCGTGGCGTTCTGCGCGTCCGCGTAGGCGCCGCGCCGCAGCAGCGCGGCCACGACCTGCGGGTGGTTGTTGAGCGCGGCGATCATCAGCGCCGTCCACTCGTCGCGCAGCAGCACGTTCGGGTCGACGCCCGAGTCCAGCAGCTCGTTGAGCTTGTCGAGGTCGCCGTCGCGCGCCGCGAGGAAGAGTCGCGCGTGCTTGAGCAGCGCGGCCGAGCGCGGCGTGCCCGCGCGCGTCGGCCAGGTCGGCGGCCGACTTGTTGTTGCGGTTGCGCGCCCCCACGTCGGCGCCGGCGTCGATCAACTCTTCGGCGACCGACTGGTGGCCGGCGCTGGCGGCGTACATCAGCGCCGTCTGGCCGAAGGCGTCGCACGCGTTCAGGTCCACGCCCTCGCGCAGCAGCGCCTCGACGCGCGCCAGGTCGCCGCGCGAGGACGCGACCATCAGGTCGTTGATGCCGTTGTTCTTCTCGTTACCGGGCGCGCTCATGGCAAGGGCGGTGATTGTAACACCGCTCTTCGGGGCGCCGCGAGCGTCCCGCCCCGGCCGCGCTTTACTCGGACGGCGCGCCCACGTAACATGCGTGGCGCACGCCCGAACACACCGCAGACAGCATACGGAGGAGACCATGACCCTCGGAGGCAAGCCCGCCCGCCACCCACTCTTCTGCGCCCTCGCGCTCGTCCTCGGCTGCGCTTTCGCCCTGCAGACGTTCGCGCAACAGAAGGCCGACGCCGACTACGCGGCGAAGATTAAAGAGTACACGACCGAGAAGTTTTTCCTGACCGAACTCGTAGACCACCTGCCCGCCTCCGACGCGCGTGCCCTCGCCCGACAAGGTGCTCGGCTACGTCGTCGGCACGCCGGGCAAGCTCACGCACACGAAAGACCTCCATCGTTATTACAGGGAGCTTGAGCGGACGAGCCCGCGCGTGAAGGTCTTCAGCGCACCGGAGAAGAGTGAGGAGGGGCGCGAGCAGATTCTGGTCGCCGTCGGCGACGAGGCGATCAATCGCGCGCCTCAACCGCTACAAAGAGATCACCGCGCGCCTCGCCGACCCGCGCGGGCTCTCGGACGCCGAGGCGCAAAGACTCGTCGGCGAGGGCAAGGTCTTCTACTGGGCCTCGGGCTCCATCCACTCGCCCGAGACCGGCTCGCCCGAGATGCTGATGGAGCTGGCCTACCGGCTCGCCGTCGAAGAGTCGCCGTTCATCCGCGACATCAGAAAGAACGTCGTCGTCCTCATCACGCCCGCGCTCGAAGTTGACGGCCGCGACAAGATGGTTGACCTCTACAACTACCGCACGGCCAACCCGACGAAGGCCGCGCCGCCGCTCGTCTACTGGGGCAAGTACGTCGCGCACGACAACAACCGCGACGGCCTCGGGATGGCGCTCGCGCTCACGCGCAACATGATGAAGACCTTCCTCGAATGGCACCCGGCGGTGCTGCACGACCTGCACGAGTCGGTGCCCTTCCTCTACACCTCGACGGGGACGGGGCCGTACAACGCTTGGCTCGACCCGATTGTCGTGGACGAGTGGCAGATCCTCGCCTACCACGAGATCGAGGAGATGACGAAGCGCGGCGTGCCCGGCGTGTGGACGCACGGCTTCTACGACGGCTGGGCGCCGAACTACATGTTCTACGTCGCCAACGGCCACAACGCCATCGGGCGCTTCTACGAGACGTTCGGCAACGCGCGGCGCCGACACGCTCGACCGGACGGTGACGGCGCAGGCGCAGCGCGACTGGTACCGGCCGAACCCGCCGCTGCCGCGCGTGAAGTGGTCGCTCCGGAACAACGTCAACATGCAGCAGTCGGCGCTGCTCTTCGCGATGCACTTCGTCTCGAACAACAAGGAGCGCTTCCTACAGAATTTTTACCTGAAGGGTAAGCGCGCGGTGGCGAAGGCGTCGAACGAAGGCCCGGCCGCGTACGTCCTGCCGGCGGACGACCCGCGCCCCGTCGAGGCCGCCGACGCCGTCAACCTCCTGCGCCTGATGGGCGTCGAGGTGCACACGGCGAAGAACGAAATCTCCGTCGGCGAGCAGAAGTTCGCGGCCGGCTCCTACGTCGTGCGGATGGATCAGCCCTACTCGCGCATGGCCGACATGCTGCTCGACACGCAGTTCTACAACGTCGCCGACCCGCGCCCCTACGACGACACCGGCTGGACGCTCGGCGCGATGCGCAACATCAAGACCGTGCGCGTAACAGACCGTTCGGTGCTGCAAGCGCCGATGACCCTGCTGACCGCGGACGCCGCGGTGCGCGGGCGCGTCGTGGGTTCCGGCCCCGTCTTCGTCATCAACCACAACACGGACAACACGCTCGCCACGCTCCGCTTCCGTTTAAGTGACGTGAAGATGAGCGCCGCCGAAGAAGCCTTCAAGATCGGCGACCGCCAGTTCAACGCCGGCTCCTTCGTCATCAAGGGCGACGGCAACCCGTCCGACTTACGCCAGAGGTTGGAGGCGGCCGTGACGGAGTTGGGTCTGACGGCACATGCGTTCGCGCAACCTCCTGCGGTCAAGACGCACGAGATGAGCGTGCCGCGCATCGCCATCGTCCACAGTTGGATCAACACGCAGAACGAGGGCTGGTATCGCATCGAGTTCGACCGTTACAAGATTCCCTACACGTACATCTCCGACCACGTCCTGCGTAACACGCCGAACCTGCGCGAGCGCTTCGACGTGATTATCTATCCGCCGGTCGGTGGCTCGGCGCAGCAGGTCGTGCAGGGGTTGCCGATGCGCGGCGACCCTGTTCCCTGGAAGCAGTCGGAACTGACGCCCAACTTCGGCACCTCGCCCGACCAGACCGACGACATGCGCGGCGGGATGGGACTGGTGGGACTTAACAACCTGCAAAGGTTCGTGGAGGAGGGCGGGCTCTTCGTCGCGGTGACGAGCAACACGCGCATCCCCATCGACTACGGCCTGGTCTCGGGCGTCGCGGTGCGCGACACGCCGCAGTTGCAGGCGCGCGGCTCCATCTACAACGCGACCTTCGCCGACCGCAGGAGCCCCGTCGCGTACGGCTACGGCGAGACGCTGCCCGTCTACTTCAACCAGTCGCCGGTCTTTCAGGTCGCCGCGGGCGGCGGTGGCGGGGGCGGCGGCGAAGGGGGGCCGGGCGGGGGCGGCGCGCCGGGCAGACCTTCGGGGCGCGGCACTTTGAACGACCCGGACGTGGTGCAGGCGATGCCGCAGGCTTCGCCCGCGCCGCGGCGACCGCCCGCGCGCCCCGGCGAGGAGCCGACGCTCACGGACGAGCAGCGGCAGCAGCAGCGCAGTCCCTTCTTCGTGCCGCCCTCGCAGCGGCCGCGCGTCGTGCTGCGCTTCGCGTCGGACGAGAAGAACCTTCTGGTGAGCGGGATGCTCGCGGGCGGGTCGGAGCTTGCGAACGCGCCGGCCGTCGTGGACGTGCCCGTCGGACGGGGCCACATCCTGCTCTTCGCCACCAACCCGATGTGGCGGCACCAGACGCAGGGCGCCTTCTTCCTCCTCTTCAACGCCGCGCTCAACTACGACTCGCTCGGCGCGGGGCGCGCTACGGAAGCCGCGCCCGCGCGCGGGGCGTCGGGAGAAGATGAGCAGGACTGAACAAGTAGACAGTAGGCAGATGGCAGTTAAGAGGTTGAGCCCCGGCAGGGGCGTCGGAAATTAGCCGGGGGTGAGCCCAAGGCGTGAGCGACAGCGAGCGCCGACGCGAGTTTCGCGTTCATAAAAATTGTCAGAGCCCCGGAGGGGCGACAGACGATGGGCACGACGACTCTTGTGCCCATCGTCTGTCGCCCCTCCGGGGCTCTGACAATTTTATCTTGCCTGTACCGGGGGCTTGTTTCGACGCTTCGCCTGCGGCTCGCGCCTCTAACTCACCCCCGGCTAATTTCCGACGCCCCTCCGGGGCTCAACCCTGCCCACCGCCTTCCTGCCTTTCAACTGCCTACTGCCATCTGCCTGCTGCCTGCTCGCTCTCACTTAACCGTCACGGAGACGGCCTGCGAGCCGCAGGGCGAGGAGACGCGCACGGTGTAGAGGCCGGGCTTGCGGCTGACCGACCGCACGGAGTATCGCAACCAGCCGTTGCGCCCGGCCGGACCTTCATAGATGACCGCGAGCGCAGACCAGTCGGGCGTGCTCACGTTGACGCGCACCCCCACGCCCGGCCCGCCGAGGATGAGCGGGGCCGCCCCGCCGACGCGGACGCTGAGCGAGTTCGCACTCACGTAGAGCGCGCAAGGCCCGGGACGCGCCTGCGCCCCTCCGCCCGCCGCCCCTTCGCCGGACTGCGCCGCGCCGCGTTCCACGTTCGCACGCGCGGCGGCGCGCGCGCCCGGCCTCGGCAACGGGCCGACCTCCCACGCCACGGGGCGCGAGGGGTCAGGGCTGGTCGCGGCGACGGCCCCGGAGTCCGTCGCGCCGCGTGCTTCGGCACCCGCGTCAGAGACTTCGTCGGGGCGGCCCGGCTCGGCCGGTGCGTCCGGCGCCGGCGGGCGCGCGACGCCCGCCGGCGCCAGGGGTTCTGCTCCCCGTCGCTCCTCATCCTCCTTGTCGTCAGGAACGCTCGCCGGCGTCGCCTCACCCGCCGGAGCGGTTTCGCAGCCGTCGCAGGGTGACGGCTGCGCAGCGGGCGCGGGGGTCGCGGCGGCGTGCGCGTCGGGCAGTACGCGGGCCGGGCGGGGCGCGCCGGCCGACGAGGCCGCGGTCAGGCGCGCGTTGATCCAGATGCCGACGGCGACGCCGAGCGTCACGGCGAACGCGACCGCCACCGCGAGCGTGACGCCCTCCGAACGGCGGCGTGTGCCGGCCGTCCCCGAAGTCTTCCCCGACGGTTCCGCCCCGTCCCTCATAAACACTAATCCTCCAGCAGTCCCCCGCGGAAGAGCGCGCGCCCGCCGAGCGAGACGCGGAAGCCGTAGACGGCGAGCGCGAGCGAGACGACGAGCGCCAGCACAAAATCGCCCGCGTACCACGCCGTGAACTCTGACGTGATCGGGAAAAAGATGTTCAGATGCAGAAAGAAGAGCGCCGAGATGAGCGCCAGCAGCCCGTAACGGTACAGGGTCCACACGGTCAGGAACGAGCCGAGGCAGGCGAACGGCACGCCGGCAAAATTCTCGTGTGTCAGGCTCAGGGCCAGAGCGCTTATCAGCCAGAGGGTGACCGCGGCAAGACGCTCGTGACGCAGGACGATGTAGAGGAGGAGCAGAAAGAAGAGCAGGATGAACGACTGGAGAAGGGCGCCGAAGACCTGTTGAAAGATTCCGCTCGCGGAACGAACCCCGAGCAGCCGCGTCGCCGGGGAGTCGAACCACGGAATGTCGGGCGGGTAGCCGAGCCACCGCGGGACGAGGTCGGCGAGGTAGAAGTTGCACAGGATGATGGCGACGCCGAAGACCGCGCCGATGAGTATGTCGCGCCCGACGAGCGGGTCGCGGAAGCCGCCGGCCAGGAGGCGGCTCCAGGAGATGATGCGCCACGGCCAGCGCCGCCTGACGAAAGGCTCGAACGCGACGTAGACGACCCACAGGAAGAACGACCAGAAGAGCGTCCGCTGCACGCTGTCGAGGAAGTTGAGGACTTCATCCTCGGCCGGCACGTGATGGCCCGCGAACAGCCAGCGGAGGAAGAGCACGGCGAAGAGGAAGGCGGCCAGCCGGAACGCGCCTTTGCGGTCGCCGCGACCCAGACGCAGGTTCCTCCACGCGAGGAAGGCGCTGCCGACCATCACCGTCACGAAGACCGTCAGGAGCAGAACGAGCAGGGCGCGCTCCGTGAAGCGCGACAAAGACGGTCGCTGCTCGAACGGCACGTCCCAGGCGTCGATGATCTCGAAGTAGATGGGCCTGCCGCCGTACGCCGCCGCCTCGACGTGCACCTTGAAGTCCGGCAGGCCCGGGTAAGAGCCATCCCACGCGGCGCGGGCCGTGGACTCGTAAGGGGGCGTCCAGGTGGAAGGCGCGGGTCGGAAGCGCTCCTGTTCGAGGCCGCTCTCGGCGAACAGGGCGCCCCAGTCGGGCGCCGGCCCGTCCCCCGCCGGGGGGCTCACCTGCGGGGGCACGGCGTAGAACGAGCGCAGGCGCCCGCGCGTGTCGAGCGTCAGGCCCGCCATCCCCGGAAGGTCGAGTGCGGGCGAGCCCTCCTCCACCCCGCCTCTCGACGCGTCGAACGGGTACGGGCTCTGCCTGTACCAGAAGTAGATCGCGGCGGGCTGCCCGCTCTTCAACTTCTCCCAACGCGTGACGGAAGGGTCCGTACTCTTCACGTAGTTCAAATACCCTCGGTCGCTGCCCATGCCGTAGGCGCTGTCGGCGGGCGGGGCGTCGTAGCCGAGCCTCTTCACGAGTTCTGACGCGCGGTCGCGCAGGACTTCGGGCGACTTGTCCAGAGGGACTTGCCGGTACAGCGCCACGTCTTTCGAGAGGACGCAGACGACCCCCAGCAGCACGAGCAGCGAGGCGAGGAGCGCGACGGCGACCGCGGGCCTGAGCGCGCCCTCCTTCGGCGCGGCCGCGACCATCTCGGGCGAGGGCGTCTCGCCGGCGGCGAGCGCGGCGGCGAGCGGGTCTCCGCCGGGCAGCGCCGCCGCGACCTGCAACGCGTTGGCGGGGCGCCGGTCGGGGTCGCGTTCGAGGCAGCGGAAGATGGCGCGCTCGACCGCGGGGTCGAGGTCTTTGACGTGGCTCGAAGGCGAAGAGGGCTGCGTGCCGCTCCGCCTCAGACGAAGTAACTCGGGAAGTGACGAAGCCTCGAAGGCGCGCTTGCCCGTGAACAGCTCGTAGAGGACGAGCCCGAGCGAGTAGAGGTCGCTGCGCGCCGTCAGCTCCTCACCCTTCAACTGCTCGGGCGACATGTAGGCGGGCGTGCCGGCCAGGGCCTCCGCGCCGCGCACGTCCCCGGCGAGCGCCGCGATGCCGAAGTCCGTGATGCGCACGTCGCCGCGCTCGTCGAGCATGACGTTGGCGGGCTTGAGGTCGCGGTGGAGCACGCCCGCGTCGTGGACGGCCGCGAGCCCCGCGCAGAGCTGCCGCGCCGTCTCGACGGCCTTGTCCTCGGGCAGGCGGCCGATGCGCTTGAGGAGCGAAGAGAGCGTCTCGCCGCTGCACGTACTCCATCGAGATGAAGTGCGAGCCCTCGGCCTCGGCCACGTCGTAGACGCGGCAGACGTGGCGGTGCGAGACCTGACGCGCGACGCTCACCTCCTGGTAGAAGCGCGCGAGCGAAGCGCCGTCGTTCGACAGCGCCTCGGGCAGAAACTTGAGCGCGACGGGCTGCTTGAGCTTGAGGTCGTCGGCGCGGAAGACCTCGCCCATCCCGCCGCGGCCGAGCAGGCCGACGACGCGGTAGCGGCCGGCGAGCACGTCGCCGGGGATGAATCTGGACTCGTCGGCGGCGGAGGAGTCGAAGGCGCGCGCGGACCTCTGCGCGAAGCGGGTCGTCGGAGGCGCGCGCGGCCGAGACCTGTCGCGCGCCGATGAGCGCGGCGGCGACGCCGAAGACGGGCGTCTCGATGAAGTCCTCGGCGCGCTCGTCGAAGCGCAGCATCTCTTCGACCTCGCGGCGGAGCGAAGGGTCTGCGGCGCAGGCCGCGTCGAGGAAGCGCGCGCGCGCCGCGGGCTCGCGCTCCAACGCCTGCTCGAACAGCTCGTCCACCTGACGCCAGCGCTCAGACTTCATCCGCACTCCCCTCGGCAATCGCGCGGTAGAGCCAAGCCTTCGCGCGTCTCCACTCGCGCCGGACGGTCGTCGGCGATATCTCCAAGACCTCCGCCGTCTCCTCGATGCCCAAGCCCGCGAAGTAGCGTAGAGCCACGACCCTCGCCTTCTGCGGGTCAACCTCTTCAAGGCCGCGCAGCGCCTCGTCGAGCGCGAGCAACTCCGCCGAGCCCGCGGCCGGCGGCGTTCGCCGCCTCGTCCAGAGGGACGTGCGGGGCCCCGCCGCCGCGCTTGTCGCGTGCGTGCGCGCGCGCGTGATCGACGAGGACGTGGCGCATCACCTGCGCGCAGACGGCGTAGAAGTGCGCGCGGTCTTGCAGCGCGAGCCCCCCGCCGCCCGCGAGCCGCAGGTAAGCCTCGTTGACGAGCGCCGTCGCCTGGAGCGTGTGCCCCTCGCGCTCGCCGCCCATCTGCCGGCGCGCGATGCGGCGCAGCTCCGCGTAGACGAGCGGCGCGAGCCGTTCGAGCGCTCCCCGGTCGCCCGCGTTCCAGTCGGCGAGCAGCCTCGTGATCTCCTGCGGCGAGAGGGTCTCCATCGGGTCGGGGCTTCGGCTTCCGCGGGTCTTTAGTGACGAACTGCGGCGCGGATTTTATCACCCGTCGCGGCAACGCCTCAGACGAATTTCTCCGCGCCGAAAAATATTTTCGCGCGGGGTGGACACTTTCCGCGCCCGGCGTCGCTTCCACAGTTGAAGGAGGGAGAGACGATGAGACAGACCGCAGACGCGAAGAACCGGGCCGAGACCGGGACCCTGCTCGCCGCGACGCTCGCCTGCTACATGACGGCGCTCGTGTGCGTCTTCGCCTTCAGCTACTCGCCGGCCGCGCTCGCCGCGACCGACCTGACTCGCGCAAGCGTGACGCTTCAGGCGGAAGCCCGGCCGTAAGTGAAGGCGCCGTTCAAAACAGAAATGAGGAGAGAAAAAATGAGAGTGGAAACGGCCGATGAGGTCAAGCGGAGGGGCGCGGCCGCGTGCCTGTTCACGGCGCCCGCGCTGATGCTGGCGGGCGACGCCTTGCGTTACTGGGCCGGCATGGAGTGGGTTTGGCTCGTCATGTTCAAGCTCTCGTTCGCGTTCTTCGTGGGCGCGGCGCTCGGCATGGTCGGCCTCACGCGGGGGCGCGCGGACGGCGCGGGACTTCTGGGCGGCGCGCTGGCCGTCGTGGGCTGCCTCGCGGGCTCCGGCATCGTCACGGCGAACGCCATCATCCAGTCCTTCAACGCCGCGGCCCTCGGCGAGGCGGCCGAGCGCGCCGTCGAAGCGTCGATGATGAAGAGCGGCGTGGGCGCTTACGTAATCTTATACCCGCTGCCCGGCCTCGCCTTCCCCGCGGGATTCCTCGTCCTGGCCTACGCGCTCTGGCGCGCGCGCGCCGCGTCGCCCGCGGCCGCGCTGCTCGTCGCGCTCGGCGCCCTGCTCTTCCCCGTCGGACGCATCGGCGGCGTCGAGGCGGCCGTCATCGGAAGCGGCCTCGCCCTCACGCTCGGCATGTCGCTCGCCGCCCTGCGCCTCTTCGGCCTCGGCGCGGACGAGCTGAGTTACTCTCGCCCGACGCCGAGCGCGTCGGCGACGCGGTTGATGTAGTTGAACCAGGAGGCGATGAGGGTGATTTGCAGTATCGCGCGGTCGTCGAAGCCCGCGCCGCGCAGGCGCGCGTGGTGTTCGGGGGTGATGCGTGTGGCGTCGCGCGTGAGCTGCGCGACGTAGTCGAGCATGAGACGGTCTTCCGCCGAGACGGGCGCGGCGGTGTAGTCCTCTCGCAGCGCCCGGACCAGTTCTTCATCGAGCGTGACGCGACGCAGAAACTCTGCGTGAGACTCGATTCAATAGTGGCACCGGTTCACGGCCGAGACGACCGTGGCGATCATCTCGTGGCGCGCGCGCGTGAGCGGCAACTCCTCAGACATCAGCACGCCGAAGGTCGCGAAGGCGTGGTAGAGCGCCTCGGGGATGAAGCTGTGCGAGGAGACGATGCCCGAAGACGCGCCGTCGGGCGTCGGGTGGACGGGCACGGCGTACTCCGCGGGGTAGAGCCCGCGCTGCGCCTCCATCGCCTGACGCAGGCGTTCGTCCGCCTCTTCAAAAGGGACAGTCTTGATCCAGGTCATCTCTTAAAGCTCCTCCTGCTTCGACCCCGCCGCGCGCCGGCGGAAGAGAAGATAATAGACGGGCAGCCCCGACAGCACTACCCCCGTCCCCGCGAGCGCCTGGCGCGGGCTCCCCAACGCGAGCAGGCAGAGGAGCCCCGCGCTCAGGGCTATGTAGACGGCGGGCGTCAGCGGGTAGAGCGGCGTCAGGTACTCGGACGGCGCTCGCCCGCGCCGCAGCCGGAAGAGCCCGGCCACGGTCAGCGTGATGAAGAGGACGACGACGAAGAGGAAGTAAGAGACTATCTCGTCGAAGGTGCCGAGCAGCACGAGCGCGCAGGCCAGCGCGGCCTGCATCAGGATGGCGCGCACGGGCGCGCCCGTGCGCGGATGGAGCCGCGCCGCCGCCGTCAGGAACAGGCCGTCGCGCGCCATCGCGAAGTAGACGCGCGGCGCCGACATCGTGTAAGCCGCGAGGCTCCCCAGCACCGCGACTACCACGACGCACGTGAAGAAGAGCGCGCCCGCCGGCCCGAAGAGCACCTCGCCCGCCTGCGCCGCGAACGCCTCGCCCGAAGTGACACGCTCCGGCGCGACGAGGTAGACGAAGGCCGCACTCGTCAGGACGTAGACCGCGGTGACGACCAGCACCCCGAGCGCGAGCGCGAGCGGCAGCGTCCGTCGGGGGTCGCGCACCTCTCCGCCGAGCTTGCTCAAGTCCCACCAGCCGCCGAACGAGAAGAAGGCCGAGACGAGCCCGCCCGCCAAAGCCCCGCCGAGCGCGGGCGAACCGGCGCGACGCTCGACGAACGGCGCGAAGTGCGACCAGTCACCCAAGCCGCGCCCGAAGCCCCATAACAGTATGAAGAGTAGCAGCGCGAGCTTGACCAACGTCAGCCAGCGCACGACCCATCCGCCCAGCCTCACGCCGCCCGCGTTGACCGCCGCCAGCGCGAGCACGCTCGCCACGGCCAGGGCCTTCACCCCCGCGGGCTGAAGTCCGGCGGCGTAGCCCACGTAGGAGGCCGCGCCGACGGCGAGCGCCGCCGTCAACCCCGGGTCGAGCACGAGGAAGACCATCCAGCCGTAGAGGAAGGCGAGCGGCGCCCCGTAAGCCTCGCGCAGGTAGACGTAGCCGCCGCCCGCCGCCGGGAACCGCGCCGCCAGCTCGCCGTAACAGAGCGCGCCCGAGAGCGCCATCAGCCCCGACAGCAGCCACACCGCCAGCAACAGCAGCGGCGACCCCAGAGACTTCGCCATCGAAGCCGGCGTCAGGAAGATGCCGACGCCCACGACCTCGCCCACGACGACGGCCGCCGCCGTCGCGAGCCCGATCTGCCGCTTAAGCCCGGAGTCAGTCATAAGGAAATGATGAGTGATGAGTGATGAGTGATGAATTAAGAACTCTCTTCAATTCATCGCTCATCACTCATCACTTGCTGTTCTAATCCGCCACGCGGTATTCGAGGAGGAAGCGGCCGATCTGGATGTGGGCGCGGCCGGCGGCGGGAGGGTTGATGAGGAGCGAGCGGACGCCGCCGCCCTTGCGCGTGCTGCGGCGCGCCTCCGCGTCGCCGACGGGGTCGCCGGTCGCGGCGCGGTAGAAGCTGACGCGGATCGAGTCGTCGGAGGCGCGCGTGTAGCCGAAGACGTACGGCCCGGCCGGAAGCTCCAGTTCGCCGACGCGCAGCGGCGCCTGCGTCAGGAAGAAGTGCGAGTACTTGCCTTCGGCCGAGTAGCCGGCCGTGATCATCACCACGCCCGCGATGAAGCGGCCGCGGTTGTCGATGACGCCCGACGCGGTGCGAAACTCGGTCTCGATGTTCTCCTTGATGACGGGCGCGCGCGCGGGGATGACGCGGCGCAGTTCGTCGGGCGTGGCCGCGCGCCAGCGCGCGCGCGGGGGCGCCGCCGTCGCCAGCCCGGCCGCGACGCTTAACGCCGCGACGGCCGTGAACAGTTTCGCGTTCCTCATCCTTCCCCTCCGACGGATGCTTACGGCTTAGCTTGCGTGATGAATGCGACGGGAGTCGTCTTCCGTTATAATCCGGCCCAAAGTCCGAGAGCGGGCCGAGAACGTCCGAGCCCTTCGTCAACGATGCGCCTAACGTCCCGCCGCAGCAAGTGTAGCGCACTCCCACTCAAGTTGCTCATCCCCGTGCTGCTCCTCTGCGCGGGGAGCGCGGGCGGGCTCGACCCCGAGCGCGCGGCCGCCGAGTTCGCGCGCCGCGCGTGGCAGACCGACAGCGGCCTGCCGCAGAACACCGTCCACTCCATCACGCAGACGCGGGACGGCTACGTCTGGGTCGCGACCGAAGAGGGGCTCGCGCGCTTCGACGGCCTCTCCTTCAGAATCTTCGACCGGCAGAACACGCCCGCGCTCCGCAGCAACGACGTGCGCGCGCTGCTCGTGACGGGCAAGGCCGGCGACCTCTGGGTCTGCACCGCGGCCGGCGTCGCGCGTCTCTCCGGCGGCGAGTGGCGGACGTTCACGACCGCCGAAGGGCTGGCGAGCGACGACGTGGCGAACGCCTACGAAGACCGCTCGGGCACCATCTGGTTCGCGACCTCGGCGGGGCTGAGCCGTTACCTCGACGGGAAGTTTACGAACTTCACGAAGAAGGAGGGGCTTGAGGGGGGCGGCGTCCTCGCCGTCGCGCAGGACGCGGAGGGGAGCCTCTGGGTCGGCACGGACGAGGGGCTAAGCCGCTTCCACGAAGGCGCGTTCACCACCGAGACGACGGGCGAAGGCCCGACCCGCGCCGTCACGGCCATCGCGCTCGGCGGCGACGGGTGCCTGTGGCTCGGCACGGCCGACGGGCTCTCGTGCCTGCGCGACGGGCGGCCCCGGACTTTCACCACCGCCGACGGCCTGCCGAACGCCCGCATCACGGCGCTGCGTGCGGGCGCCGGCGGGAGCATGTGGGTCGGCACGGCCGGGGGACTGGCGCGCTGGCGCGGCGGACGCTTCGAGACGTTTAAGGGCGAGGACGACGGGCTCTCCGACGGCATCATCCTCTCGCTCTTCGAGGACGCCGAAGGGAGCCTCTGGGTCGGCACGGAGTCCGCGGGCTTGACGCAGCTCAAGGACAGGAAGTTCACGACCTACACGACGCGCGAAGGCTTGCCGAGCGACCTCGTCAAGTCCATCTACGAAGACCGGCAGGGCGGCGTCTGGGTCGGGACTTACGGCGGCGGCCTGAGTCTCTTGAAGGACGGGCGCGTCCAAAACTACACGACGGAGGAGGGGCTCGCGAGCAACATCGTGCTGTCGCTCGCCGAAGGCGCCGACGGCGCGCTGTGGGTCGGCACGCCCGACGGTCTGAGCCGCCTGCGCGACGGGAAGTTTACGACTTACACTTCGGCGGAAGGGTTGCCGAACGACTTCGTCCGCTCCATCTACGCCGACCGCGCGGGCGCGCTCTGGGTCGGGACGCGCGGCGGGCTCGCGCGCCTGAAGGGCGAGGAGTTCGAGACATACACGACCAACGAAGGACTGCCCGACAACTTCGTCGGCACCATCTACGAGGACGCGGGCGGAGTCCTGTGGGTCGGCACGCTCGGCGGCCTCAGTCGTTTCGAGGGCGGCCGCTTCAAGACCTACACGACGCGCGAAGGGCTCTCCGACAACGTCGTCATCTCTATCCACGGCGACGCCGGGGGGCAACTCTGGATCGGCACCAACGGCGGCGGGCTGAACCTTTTTAAGGACGGCCGCTTCACCTCCTTCACCACGCGCGACGGGTTGCCGAACGACACCATCTACCGCGTGCTCGAAGACGGGCGCGGCCGTCTCTGGATGAGCTGCAACAAGGGCGTCTTCAGTCTGGGCAAGTCGGAGCTGGAAGAGTTCGCCGCCGGGCGCAGGCGCGCGCTCGAACCCGTACTCTACGGGACGGCCGACGGCATGCGCACGCGCGAGTGCAGCGGCGGCGGCCACCCGTCCGCGTGGCGCGACCACGCGGGCCGCCTCTGGTTCTCGACCATCAAGGGCGTCGCCACCATCGACCCCGAGCACATGCCCGCCAACACGCAGCCGCCGCCCACGGTCGTCGAGCAGGTGCGCGTGGACGGCGAGGCGGTGGCGGCGGCGCGCGACCTGAGCCTGCCGCCCGGCAAAAGTCGCTTCGACTTCTACTACGCGGGCCTGAGCTTCGTCGCGCCGGAGAAGGTGCGCTATCGCTACAGGCTCGAAGGCTTCGACCGGGATTGGGTTGACGGCGGCGACCGGCGCGTGGCCTATTACACGAACCTGGGGCCGGGCGATTACAACTTTAAGGTCATCGCCTGCAACAACGACGGCGTCTGGTCGAGCCGGCCCGCCACGTTCGGCTTCCGGCTCAGGCCGCACTTCTATCGCACCTACTGGTTCTACGCGCTCGTCTTCGTGGCCTCGGGACTCGTCGCGTGGCAGCTCTACGCGCTGCGGCTCAGGCAGGTGCGCGCGCGCTACGGCGCGGTGCTACAGGAGCGCAACCGCATCGCGCGCGAGATACACGACAACCTCGCGCAGGAGATACTCGGCATCTCCGTGCAGTTGGAGATCGTCGCGCGCATGATGGCCTCGGCGCCCGACGCGGCGCGCAAGCACCTCGACCGCGCCCGCGCCCTCGTCCGCAGCAGCGTCGCCGAGGCGCGCCGCTACGTCTGGGACTTGAGGTCTCAATCCCTGGACGAGCGCGACCTGCCGGCGGCGCTCGCCGAGATGACGCGGCGCCTGACGGCCGAGAGCGGCGTGCAGACGCAGTTCTACGTCGGCGGCACGTTCCGCCCGCTCGCGCCGCAGGTCGAGAACAACCTCCTGCGCATCGGGCAGGAGGCCGTCGGCAACGCCGTCCGCCACGCGCAGGCGAAGACCGTCACGGTCAGCCTCGACTTCGGCGCGCGCGAGGTGCGCCTGGAAGTCAAAGACGACGGGCGCGGCTTCGACGCCGAGTCCTACGACGGGGGCAAGGGCGGACACTTCGGCCTCGTCGGCATGCGCGAGCGCGCCGAGCAGATGGGAGGCACCGCCACGCTTAAGAGCGAGCCGGGCCGCGGGACGCGAGGTGTCGGTGCGCGTGCCGATTGAGGCTTGAGCGTATAAGGTAGAAGCGATGAGCAAAGAGAAGATTCGCATAGTCGTGGTGGACGACCAGGCGGTGGTGCGGCAGGGCTTCGTCGCACTCATCAACACCGTCGCCGACATGGAGGTCATCGCCGAGGGCACGGACGGCCGTCAGGCGGTCGAGCTTTACCGGAAGCTCCGGCCCGACGTGCTGCTCACGGACCTGCGGATGCCTCTGTTGACCGGCGTCGAAGCCATCGCCGCCATCCGGCGCGAGTTCCCCGCCGCGCGCGTCATCGTGCTGACGACCTTCGACGGCGACGAAGACATCTACCGCTCGCTCCAGGCCGGCGCGCAAGGCTACCTGCTCAAGGACATGTTCTTCGAGGAGTTGGAGGACGCCATCCGCACCGTCCACGCGGGCGGGCGGCGCATCCCCGGCGTCGTGGCCGAGCGTCTGGCGGGCCGCGTCGGCGGGTCGGATTTGACGGGGCGCGAATTGGAAGTCTTAGAGCAGATCGTCTTCGGCCGGAGCAACAAGGAGATCGCCGCCGCGCTCGACATCAGCGAAGCCACCGTCAAGAGCCACGTCAACAACCTCCTCAGCAAGCTGGGCGTCGCCGACCGCACGCAGGCCGCCACGACGGCCATCCGCCGCGGACTCGTGCGCCTGCCGGACGCGCCCCCCGGCTCCAACTAAAGTTGGAGTAGAGACACCATCTTCATTACGATGACAGGCAGAGGGGTGCGTGCTACTTTACAGTCCCCTGGATTGATATCCCAGCCTGGGGCGCGAGTGAGCCGGCGGCCAACCCGCCACGACCTGTTGCTGACCGACCGACCAAAACCGGCAACCGGCTCACCACCCGACAAAGCGCCCCGGCTGGGCTTCCCTTTTTAAGAGCACTTTCCGCAGACAACCTCCTCAGCAACGCCCGCGGGTAAACCCGGCGCTCCGTTAATTCATCAAAATTCCAGTCTAATTCCGACGTAAGGAGACTCGGGTTTATATGAATTATCGAGACCTCTTGAACTCAAACGGGCGGGCCGGCAGGCTCCTGCTTTCGACCGCTTTGATGGTTTCCGCCGCGGCCTTCGGGGGCGTCGTGGCGGCCGAAACTACGGCGGCGGTTGACGCGCCCGCGGTAGTCGCGCAGGCGCCGCAGGGCTCCTACGCCGACGTGCTCACGCGCGTCACGCCGGCGGTCGTCACCGTCCGCGCGTCGCGCCGCACGCGCGAGGCGCAGCAGTACCCCTTCATGGACGACCCGGCGCTGCGCGAGCTGTTCGGCGAGCGCTTCCGCCAGCAGGCGCCGCGCTCGGAGGAGCGCGTCGAGCGCGGCCTCGGCTCGGGCGTCATCGTCAGCGCCGACGGCTACATCCTGACGAACCACCACGTCGTAGACGGCGCACAGGAGATTCGCGTCGAGCTGAACGACGGCCGGACGTTCGTCGCGAAAGTGGTCGGCACTGACCAGCCCTCCGACCTCGCCGTGCTCAAGGTCGAGGCGGCGGGGCTGCCCGTCCTGCCGCTCGGCGATTCCGACAAGGCGCGCGTCGGCGACGTGGCGCTCGCGGTCGGGAACCCCTTAGGCATCGGCCAGACCGTGACCTCGGGCATCATCTCGGCCAAGGGGCGCACGACGGGCCTCTCCGACGGGAGCTTCGAGGACTTCATCCAGACCGACGCGGCCATCAACCGCGGCAACTCGGGCGGCGCGCTCGTCAACAGCGCGGGCGAGCTGATCGGCATCAACTCGCAGATCTTCTCGCCGACGGGCGGCAACATCGGCATCGGCTTCGCCATCCCTTCCAACATGGCGAAGGACGTGATGGGGCAGTTGATTCAGACGGGCCGCGTGCGCCGCGGCATGCTCGGCGTCAACATCCAGAACGTGACGGCCGACCTCGCGGCGAGCCTCGGGCTCGGGCAGGTGCGCGGCGCCATCGTCAGCGGCGTGCAGGCCGGCGGCCCGGCCGACCGCGCGGGCCTCAAGCGCGGCGACATCATCACGGCCTTCAACGGCACGCCCGTCACCGACAACAACACGCTGCGCAACGCCGTCGCGCGCACGCGTCCCGACAACGACGCGACGCTCACCGTCTCGCGCGACGGTCGCGAGCAGCAGCTCCGCGTTACGCTCGGCGAGCTGCCGGCCGCCGCTTCGCGCGGCGAGCGCGAAGCGGGCGAAGGCCCGGCGCACGAAGATGTCGGCGGACTCGGGCTGACCGTCCAGCCGTTCAGCCCCGCGCTCGTCCAGCGCTTCAACCTGAAGAACGCGGGCGCCGGTCTCGTCGTCACCGACGTAGCGCAGAGCGGGGCGGGGGCCGAGTCCGGCCTCCAGCCGGGCGACGTGATCGAGGAGGTGAACCGTCAGCCCGTCCGCACCGTGGCGGAGTTGCAGGCGGCGCTCAAGGTCGGGGGCACGCGCCCCGCGCTCCTGCTCGTCAACCGCGGCGGCGACAGCATCTTCCTCCCCGTCCGCCCGCGCGCGCAGGCGCCGACGCGCTAACACAAGAATCAACCACAAGAGACACGGAGACGCGGCTTGAAGACAGTAAGTCTTCAAGCCGCGTCTCCGTGGTTAATGCCTCACGGGCTCACCCTTTTTCAGGTAGACGTGTTACCCTCGCCGCCGTGTTCAGAAACTCTCCCGGACACGCCCCTTCGCCCGCGCAGACTAAAGGAACCTCCGATGCGCAAACGAACTACGCCTCTGCTACCGCTCCTGCTCGCCGCGCTGCTCGCGACCGCCGTCGCGCGCACGCCGCCACCGCAGCAGACGACGCCCGCACAGCAGACGCCCGCGCCGCAAACGACGCCGGGGCAGGAACAAGTTGACGACGACGACGAGGTGGTGCGCATCACGACCAACCTCGTGCAGGTGGACGCCGTCGTCACCGACCGCGACGGCCGGCAGGTGACGGACCTCTCGGCCGAAGAGTTCGAGATAGTTGAGAACGGCAAGCCGCGGCAGGTGACGAACTTCTCCTACGTCCGGGTCGCGCAGCCGGCGTCCGCGACCGCGCCGGAGCCCGCACGGCCGCGCGACCGCCGGGCCGACGCCGGCCCGCCCGTGCCGCCCGCCCGCCTGCGCCCAGAGCAAGTCAGGCGCACCTTCGCGCTCGTCGTGGACGACCTCGGGATGTCGGCCGAGAGCATGCACTTCACGCGGCAGGCGATCAGGAAGTACGTGAACGAGCAGATAGAGCCGGGCGACCTCGTCACCATCGTCCGCACCAGCGCCGGCGCGGGCGCGCTCCAACAGTTCACCAACGACCGGCAGGCGCTCTCCCGCGCCATCGAGCGCGTGCGCTGGTCGCCGCGGCGTGGGACCGGGGCCTCCGTCTTCGACTCGCCGCTCGACGCGACCGCCGCGGGCGGAGCGTCCGGCGGCGGCGTTGACGCCGACCGCACGGGTTCCAGGGACTTCGACGAGTACCGGCAGGAGCGCTTCACCGTCGGCACGATGGGCGCGCTCTCCTTAGTCGTGGGCGGGCTGCGCGAGATGCCCGGCCGCAAGGCCGTCGTCCTCTTCTCCGACGGCTTCCCGCTGCGCAACTCAAGGGGCGACGCGCCGCGCTACATCACCGCCCTCGACCGCCTCATCGACCTCGCCAACCGCGCCTCCGTCGTCTTCTACACCATCGACGCGCGCGGCCTCCAGCCCCTCGGCCCCTTCGCCTCCGACAACACGGCCGGCAGCCCGCGGGCGCCGGACGGCTCAGGCCCCGGCGGGACGGTCGGTGGCCCGCCGGGCATCCCGACGCACAGGAGCGGGGAACTCCTGAGCGCGCGCAGCGGCTATCTCTACGCGTCGCAGGGCGGGCTCAGCCTGCTCGCCGACGCGACGGGCGGCACGTCGCTCGTCAACGGGAATGACCTCAACCGCGGCATCCGCCGCGCGCTCGACGACATGAGCGGCTACTACCTCATCGGCTATCGGCCGGACGACGCGGCCTTCGACTCCGTCACCGGGCGCCCGCGTCTGAACCGCGTCGAGGTCAGGGTGAAGGGCCGCTCCGGCCTCCGCGTGCGCTCGCGCACGGGCTACATCGGCCTCCCGGAGCGGGAGGCGCGGCCCGTACCGCAGACGCGCGCCGGGCAGTTGATGGCCGCGCTCGTCTCGCCCTTCGGCGCGGCCGGCGTCAGCCTCCGTCTGACCTCCTTCTTCATCGACGCGCCGGGCGGCGCCGCGTCCGTCCGCTCCATGCTCCTCATCGACCCGCGTACGCTCACCTTCGAGCGACTGCCCGACGGCCGGGAGCAGACCCAGCTCGACATCATCGCCGTCACCTTCGGCGAGGACGGCCGCGTCGTCGACCAGCTCAACCGCATCGAGACCATCCGCGTCCCCGCCGACTCGCTCGAACGCTTCCGGCGGGAGGGCATGGTCTACGACCTCAACGTCCCCGTGAGGAAGCCGGGCGCCTACCAGCTCCGCGTCGCCGTCAGGGACGCGGCGACCGAGCGGACGGGCTCGGCCAGCCAGTACGTCGAGGTGCCGGACCTCAGTCAAGAAGCGGCTCACGCTCTCCGGGCTCGTCGTCGCCGCGCCGCCGGAGTCAGCGCCGCAGGCCAGGCCGGCGGCAGTCACCGAAGAGCAGGCCGACCCGGCGACGCGCCGGTTCCGCCGCGGGGCGCTGCTCGACTACGGCTTCGTCATCTACCACGCGAAGCCCGAGCGGGCGACGGGGCGTTTGCGACTGACGATCCAGGCGCGGCTCTTCCGCGAGGGGCGGCAGGTCTACGCGGGCCAGCCGCAGCCGTTCGACCCCGGGCAGCCGTCGGGGCCCGCGCGCGTCGAGGCCGCGGGCCGCCTCCAACTCGGCGCGGCGCTCGAACCGGGCGAGTACGTCCTGCAAGTGGTCGTGACCGACGGCCTCGCCGGCAAGTCGCACGCCGTCGCCACCCAGTGGATAGACTTCGAGCTGGTCAACTGAACCGGCATTAACCACGGAGAGACGGAGACGCGGCCGTTTGAGTTGATTCTCAAACGGCCGCGTCTCCGTCTCTCCGTGGTTAACTTCTTTTAGAGCAGGTTCCCGTGCCCGGACTCTTTGGCGAGCGTGTGCAACTCCTTGAGGCGCTCGGCCTGGTCGCGGCGGGTGACGAGGAGGCAGTCGCCGGCATCGACGATAACCAGATCATCGACGCCGAGCGTGAAGACGGGACGCCCCGCGGCGGCGTGGACGAGACAGCCTCTCGTGTCGAGCGCGACGACCTCGCCGTGTGTGGCGTTCGCCGCCTCGCCCTCGGCGCCGAGCTCGTAGACGGCGGCCCACGTCCCCACGTCGCTCCACCCCGGGTCGGTGACGACCGTGGCGAGCCCGGAGGCTTTCTCGAAGACCGCCGTGTCGATGGGCTCGCGGTCGAGCCCGGCGAAAGCCTCCTCCATCGCTTCGCCCTCGCGCGGAGTGCCTAAGGCGGGCTCTAACTTCATTAATGCCGCGTGGTGCTCGGGCTTATGGAGCCGTATGAGTTCCAGCAGGCGCGAGGCGACCCACGCGCTCATCCCCGGATTCCAGTAGTAAGAGCCCGCGTCGAGGAAGGTGCGCGCGCGCGCCTCGTCCGGCTTCTCCTCGAAGCCCGCGATACGGTACGCGCCTTCATGTCCTTCTAAAGGCTCGCCCGCGCGGATGTAGCCGTAGCCCGTGGCCGGGTGCGTGGGGCGCACGCCGACGATGACGCCCGCCGCCTCGCGCGCGACTTGCGCCGACTGCGAGCAGCGCGCGGCGGAACTCTTCGCCGTCGCGGAAGTATGAGTCGGCCCAGCCGACGAAGATGACGGCCTCCGGGTCGCGCCGCGCGACGTGGAGCGCGCCCAGACCCACGGCGAGGTTCGTCCCCAACGGGAACGGCTCGCCGACTATCTGACCGCGGCGGCACCTCGGGCAGCTCCGCGCGCGTCTGCTCGACGTAGCGCGCGCCGGTGACGACCCACACGTCCCGCGCCGGGATGACCGGCAGCACGCGCTCGACCGTCTGCCTCATCAAAGAGGACTCGCCCGCCAGCGCGTGGAACTGCTTCGGCCTGCCCGCGCGCGACAGAGGCCACAGGCGCGTCCCCGCGCCCCCCGCGATGAAGACCGCCTTTAACCCCTCTCCCATCTCTCCCAACGTCCCTCCTGCCGTTTAACTATGGTCCGAGTCTTCTCAGCTCGAAAGCGTCGAGCCACACGCGCGCCGAAGGCCGGGCACGGCGAAGTCGCGCAGGGCTTCCGACGGAGCGCGACACGCACCGCGCCCGCCGCCGGCGCCGTGAACTCAAGCGCCGACTCCTGCCAGCCGTCCGTAGACGCCGCGAGCGGCGCCGCCTCCGCCAGCGTCTCGCCCGTCTTCGCCGCCGAGACGATCTTGACGAACGGCGGCCCGCCCGTCACCACTTCCTTCGTGCGCGCCGCGAACGTGAGGCGGTAGCGCGCGCCCGGCTCGACCGCGACGAGGCGCGAGACGGCGGACTGCGAGGGCTCGGAGTTGCCCGCGTACTCGACCTTCAGGCTGCGCGCGCCCTCGCGCGGCGACTCGCGCGTCGAGCGAGAGTCTCACATTCTGCCCGCCCAAAGCGAAGCGCCACCCGAAGCCCTGTTCGTCGGAGCGCGCCTCCTCCTCGAACCCGCCGCCCACGAGCGAACCCGTCGAGCCTCGCCCCTCAGACCAGACTCCGTAAGCTTCCGCGAAACGCTCCGCCGCGATCAAGTCCGCGACGAGCGTCCCGCGTGCCTCCTCCGCGAGCGGCGCGCCCGACCCGCGCAGGAGTTCGAGCCCCGCGGCCGGCTCGCCCTCTTTGATTAAGAACCGTGCGAGCGCGAGCGCCTCGTCGGGCGTGCGCGGACCGGCGTCGCGCACGAGCGCACGCGGGTCGCGCCCCGAAGCGTGCCAGAGCGTCCGGACGAGGTTCGGGTAGAGACGCGGGTCGCTCCCGGCCGCGCGCCTCAACTCCGCGACGGCCTCCGCGCGCGCGCCCGCGCGCAGCAGCGCGTTCCCCAACTGCCAGCGCGGCTCCGCGTAGAAGGGCGCGAGCGACGCCGCCCGTCGGAACGCTTCGAGCGCGCCCTCCGTGTCGCCCGTCGCCTCCCGCGTCTTCCCCAGCTCGACCCAGATGACGTAGTCGAGGGGCCGCAGCGCGAGCGCGCGCTCGTACGCGCGAACCGCGCCGCCCGTGTCGCCCGCGTTCGAGAGCAGCCACGCGCGCGCGAAATGCGTGTCCGGGTCGGCGGGTGCGAGCGACGCGGCCAGTTCCGCCTCCCGCGTCGCGCGCGTACGCAGCGCGTGTTCGGCGAAGAAGCGCGCCGCCCCCACGCGCAGCGAAGCCCACGCCGCCCAGCACGCGACGAAGACCACGGCGGCTGTCAACAACAGTCGCGCGGGCGAGGGCTGTGCGCGCGTCGCGTCAAAGGTTCTTCGTCGCTCGTGCTTCACGAATCGTTAGAGGGAAGGGTTGCGCATCAGGTCGCGCGGCCGAAGCCTCCGAAAAAATTTGTGCCCCCGAGAGTCCCGGGGGCACTTGTAGGAGATGGGGCCGTCGGCCCGTCCGTTCGGGACATCGACACTCAAGGGGTGCAGCCGCTGGGCGGTGTGAGCGGGCTCGTCGTGCCGGGTATCGGCGTGCAGTTGGGCGGCGGCCCCGGGTTGTCGCTGTCGCTGATCAACTCGTGGGAGATGATGGCGAAGGCGCCGACGACCGCCGCCGTCAGCCCGGTCGCCGAGCCCGTACCCAATCCGCCGGCGGTCGCGCTCGAAGGGTCGGCGGGGACGGCGCCGGCCGCGTCGTCGCAGATTTCGATGACGCGGTCGTCCGAGTCAGTCGTGTGCGTCTTACCCTTCGACTGAACCGTGCCAGTCACACCCGCGGCGGCCGAGAGTCGGACGCAGCCGCTCAAGACGACGACGGCGATCCTGCCCTCGCCGAAGGTCAGGGTCACGTTCGAGCCCGGCCTGATCTCGACGCTCCCGAGTCCGGGGAGTTGCACCGTCGCGCTCGTCCCCGCGGGCGTCTGAATCTGCTGTCCGGAGAAGATGGTCTCGCCGGTCTTCGCGCTGTTACCGTTGACGCTGACGGGGCTGTCGCCCGCGGTGGTCAGACGCCCCTGCGTCTGCCGTCCGGCCACGGGCGCGGCGTTCGGGCCCGCGACTTCCGGCGCGGCGAGCGCGAAGCCGCCCGCGGCGTAGACCTGCAAGACCGCCGCGAGCGCGAGTGCGCCGGCCTTCGTCGCCCTGCTCTTTAAGATTGTCATCGGAAACCTCTCGGGTGTGCGGCGCGCTCGTCGCGGGGTCGCGGCCTGCTCCAGTCCATGCGCAGTGTATCCGCGCGCCTCGACGAGCGTCAATACTCTCGACGGCTAGTTTTTTGCACCCCCTCCGGTGCGTCGGCCGCGGCCAGGGCCACGAGCGCGGCGCAGACTAAGGCGTTCGCCGTGACGTGCAGCCCGAAATCGACGAGGCTGTGGACGGCGACGCCGAAGAGCCCGGCGAGCGCGCCGAGGCAGGCCGCACGCATAAACGTCGTCCCCGCCCGCAGGCGCACGCGCGCGCGCCTGACGAAGAGGAACAGGAACGCCGCGAGCAGCAGCGCCCCGACGACGCCGGCCGACGCGAACAGTTCCAGATAGTCGTTGTGCGCCTGCCGCGGCACCATCACGCCGGAGCCGCCGTGCGTCTTCCTGATCGCGATCCAGTAACCGCCGAGCCCCACGCCCGCGAGCGGGTGCTCCGCGGCCAGCCGCCACGTGTCCGCCCAGATGCCCGCGCGCCCCACACGCGCCGCGTCGGCCGCCGTGACCTCTTCGCCCACGGCCCCCATGCGCCCGGCCAGAGGGTCTCCGCCCAGCCACGCCGTCCCGACCACGACCGCGAGGAGCAGCGCCGCCGCCAGAGTGACGCGCGCGCCCGCGGAGCGCGCGAGTCTCAACGCCGCGGAGCCTCCGCCCCTGTCTCTGCGTTCGGCGTCGCGCGTCGCGCCGAAGGTCGCGGCGAGGAAGAGCATCTGGCAGAGCATCGCGAAGACTCCGCCCCGCGAGTTCGACAGCGCGAGCGAAGCCCACAGCGGCACGGCCGCCGCCGCGCAGAGCAGCAGCTTCCCACGCGCCGCGCCGCGCCCGACGGCCAACCCGGCCGCGAGGCCGAGCGCCATCTCCGCGAGGTACGCGAAGTGATTCTTGCTGACGAACTGCGCGTAGCCCTCGCCCTTCTGTAAGAGCGGCAGGATGAACCCCAACGGCTCGCGCTGCGACGCCTGACGGAAGATGCCGAAGAGCGCGCTGGCCGCACCCACGCAGACGACCGTCGCGGCGAGCGCGCGCACGCGCCGCTCCGTCGAGGCGTAGCGCAAAAGCATCGCCGCGTAGAGCGTGAACGCGAAGAGTCTCAGCGCGAAGACGCGCGACTCGTAAGGGTCGAAGCTGATACGGCCGACGAAGGGCAGCGGCGCCGACTGAAGCACGGCGAGCGCCGCGAGCGCGAGGCACGGCAGCAGGAGCGCGTGCGCGCGCGTCAGCCAACGCCCGGCCAGCGCGCCCTCGATTGCCCAGAGCGCCGCGAGCCCGAACACGACGGCGTCGAACAGTCCCGTCCACCACGGCTCGACCGAGCCGTAGGGGGCGGCGGCGAGCGGCAGCAGCGCGAGCAGCGAGTAGAAGACGACGGCCGAAATCGCACGCGCCGCCGCCGCCGCAGACGACGGCCCCGCGGCCGGACTCGCGCCGACGTTTCTGCTCGTGGAAGCTCCCATGCCGCGGCGCATTCTACAACACGTCACCTCGGCCGGGTGCGAAGAAAGTGTGGAGCCGACGGGGGGAGGGCGATACAATGAGCGCCGGAAGGAGTGCAGTCGATGCAGGTTGAAGGTCTGACGATAAGGCGCGCGGAGCCCGACGACGACTCGGCGCTCTACGAGATGTTCACCAGCCCGAAGCTCTACGCGAACACGCTACAGTTGCCCTACCCTTCGCGCGAGATGTGGCGGCGGCGGGTGGCCGACGACGGCGACGGAACCCACAACCTCGTCGCCGTCGTCGGCGACAAGGTCGTGGGGATGTTCAGCCTCCACGCCTTCACCAGGCCGCGCAGGCATCACGCCGCGAGCATCGGGTTGACGGTGCACGACGCGTGGCACGGCAAGGGCGTCGGCGGCGCGTTGATGCGTGCCGGCGTAGACCTCGCGGACAACTGGCTCAACCTCACGCGGCTGGAACTCGAAGTCTACACGGACAACGAACCGGCCGTCCGCCTCTACGAGCGCTTCGGCTTCGAGCGCGAGGGGCTTTTGCGCCAGCACGCCTACCGCGACGGCCGCTACGTGGACTCATACGTGATGGCCCGCCTGCGCGCGCCGGCCGCGGCGGGCTGAAACCCGTCCGTCACTCGGGCGCGCGGCAGCCGTAGCTGATGACGCGCGCGACCCGCCACTCGTCGCCCGTCCTGCGCCAGATCATGACGAACTTGCAGATACCGTCGAGCGCCTCCTTCTCCCCCTTCTGCGACAGGTAGAAGCGGTGCTCGCCGGTCTCGACGGCGCCGTAGTTGTTGATCGGCCGTACCTCCATGCTCCCCTGCACAAGCTCCCTCCTCAAGTGGTAGCCGCCCCCCGGGCACAGGTTCTTCCTCATGATCGCCAGCGTGGCGTCGCGCGTCAGCGTCAACCCGCCCTTCTCGTGGTAGAACTCAAGGTCTTCCGTAAAGAACGTCCCGACCTTATCGATGTCGCAGCGGTTGTACGCGTCGAACATCGCCGCGTCGAGCGCCGTGATGCGCTCTAACAACTCACCCGACCCCTTCGCGTCATTCTTCGCCTGAGCATTAGCCGAGCCCGTCAACGACAGACAGAAGAGCACCAGCACGCACGCTCTTAACAGAAAGACTGTTGGCCTCGACGAGGCAGAATCATTCGCCGGTTTTTTCATCAGCCGTTTCACCTCCCCCTGCGAAACGCAAGAGGCGGCCGACAGGTTCCGCTTCATTCAACTCGACGAAGAGGGCGGGACATAAAGCCCCGCCCTCTCGTCGTCCCGCACACGTCTCGCCCCCTAACGCCGCGTCCACTTCAACTCGATCTCAAGCTCTTCGTCGTCGCCTTCGCGTTGGTACTCGAACTCGACCGTCGCGTGCGGCGGGACGCGAACGCGCTCGCCCGCGACCTGTATCTCGAAAGTCTGTCCCGCTTCCAAAGCGTCGGCCAGGCGCCGCAGCTTCGCGACCACGCCCTTGTTCGAGTAAGACTTCTCCACGTCCTTTTCAATCGCCATCACTGACCTCCTGAAAGTTAAGTTCGGGGCGGCGCCGGGTTACCTGTGACTGTGGGTGGGGTCGTGCCAGCCGCCGATGTCGGCGGTCAGCTCGTCGGCCTCGCGCGGCCCCCAGGTGCCGGGCTCGTACTCGTGGACGGGCGTGGCGTCGCCGAGCACGGGGTCCACGACGCGCCACGAAGCCTCGACCGCGTCCTCGCGCGTGAAGAGCGAGGAGTCGCCCTTCATCGCGTCGCGCAGCAGGCGCTCGTAGGGCGGCGTGTCGTCGCCCGGGTCTTCGTGCGCGACGAGTTCGATGTCTTCGCCGGCCATCGGCTCGCCCTCGACCTTCGTGCGCGCACCTAAGCTGATGACGATCTCCGGGCTCAAACGAAAGCGGAAGTAGTTCGAGTGCGGCGAGATGACCTCGCCGAACATCGACATCGGCGGCCGCTTCATCGTCACGAGCACTTCGGTCGCCGACACCGGCATCCGCTTGCCCGCGCGGATGACGAAGGGCACGCCCGACCAGCGCCAGTTGTCCACGTGCAGGCGCAAGGCGGCGAAGGTCTCGACCTGCGAGCGGTGCGCGACGCCCGGCTCGTCGCGGTAGCCGCGGAACTGCCCGCGCACGACCGACTGCTTATCCATCGGGCGCATCGCGCGCAGCGCCGCGATCTTGCAGTCGCGCACGGCCTCGGTCTCGTAAGACGACGGCGGCTCCATCGCGAGGAGCACCGCGACTTGCAGTAAGTGGTTCTGCACCACGTCGCGGATGGCGCCGACCTCGTCGTAGAACTTGCCGCGCCCTTCGACGCCGAACGCCTCGGCCATCGTGATCTGCACGCTCTCGACGTAGTGGCAGTTCCAGACCGGCTCGAAGAACGAGTTGGCGAAGCGGAAGTAGAGGAGGTTCTGGACGGGCTCCTTGCCGAGGTAGTGGTCGATGCGGTAGACCGACGGCTCGGGGAAGAAGTCGTGGATGCAGCGGTCGAGTTCCTGAGCCGATTCGAGGTCGCGCCCGAAAGGCTTCTCGACGACGATACGCGAGCCCTCGGCCGCGCCCGACTTGGCGAGCCCCTCGGCGACCACGGTGAACATGCTCGGCGGGATGGCGAGGTAGTGAAGCGGCCGCTTCGCGTCGCCCAGCTCTTTCCGCAACTGCTCGAAGGTCGCCGGGTCGCGGTAGTCGCCGTCCACGTACCTGAGGTTTGAGAGGAGTTTCGCGAACGCCTCCTCGTCCACGCCGCCGCGCTCCGCAAGCGAGGCGCGCGCGCGCTCCTTCAACTGCTCCAGCGTCCACCCCGACTTCGCCACGCCGACGACCGGCATGTCCAACTTGTTGCGCTTCGTCAGCGCCTGGAGCGCCGGAAAGATCTGCTTGTAGGCGAGGTCGCCCGTCGCCCCGAAGAAGACGAACGCGTCCGAGTATTCAGCCAACGTCTTGAGCCCCCTTTGTGTCGAGACCGCTTTTATATCTCAATCTTCGAGAAGCGCCACGCCCCCACGCCGAGCAGCAGCACCGCGACGCCCGCGAGCGCCGCCGCGTCCGTCGCGATGCCGAAGTGCGTCACGCCGGTCAGGGCGCCGCGCACGCCGTCCACGCCGTAGGTGAGCGGGTCCACGCGCGTGAGGATGGCGAGCGCCTTCGGCAGATTCGCCAGCGGGTAGAGCGCGCCCGAGAGGAAGAAGATCGGCATCACCATGAAGTTCATCACGAGCTGAAAGCCCTGCATGTCCTTCAGCGTCGAGCCGATGGCCGTCCCCAGCGCCGCGAAGACGACCGCCGTCAGGACCAGAACCGCCAGCGCCGAGGGCAACGCCCACAGGCTCACGGGGCGAAAGCCCGCGACGAGACTGACGAGGAAGATGAGCAGCCCCTGCACCGTCGCCACCGTCGCGCCGCCGAGCGTCCGGCCCGCCATGATCCAGAGGCGCGGGACGGGCGCCACCAGCGTCTCCTTCAAAAACCCGAACTGCCTGTCCCACAAAAGCGCTATCCCCGAGAACATCGACGAGAAGAGCACCGTCATCCCGATCACGCCCGGCGCCATGAACTGCAAGTAACTCCCCTCGCCCGCGCGCTGGAAGACGGGGCCGAGCCCGAAGCCGAGCACGCCGAGGTACATGATGGGCGACCCCAAAGACGCCACGATCTGCGTGCGCGAGCGCAGGTACTTCTTCACCTCGCGCAGCCAGAGGATGTAGACGACTCTCATCTTCCCTTGTTACTCCACATCCGCGCCATCTGCCGCATCCCGTCGGCCGCGCTCGCCGCCTCATCGCGAATCGTCGTCCCCGTCAGCGCGAGGAACGCGCCTTCGAGCGAGTCGGTCTGCGTCCGCTCCTTCAGCTCCGCGGGCGACCCCGTCGCGACGATGCGCCCGTGGTCGATGACGGCGATGCGGTCGGCCACGCGTTCCGCCTCGTCCATGTAATGCGTCGTGAGGAAGACCGTGACCTCATCAGACTCGTTCAGCTTCTTCACGTGCGTCCACATCTGGTTGCGGCTCTGCGGGTCGAGCCCCAGCGTCGGCTCGTCAAGGAAGAGCACCTTCGGCGTGTGCAGCAGGCCGCGCGCGATCTCTAAACGACGGCGCATCCCGCCCGAGAAGGTCTTCACCAGCGAGTCGCGCCGCTCCCACAGCTCGAACAGTTTCAGCAACGCCTCGGCCCGCTCGCGCCTGACCCTGCGCGGCACGCCGTAGAGCACGCCGTGAATCTCCATGTTCTCCCACGCCGTCAAGTCCTGGTCGAGGCTCGGGTCTTGAAAGACGACGCCGAAACGCTTCCGCACCTCGTCGCGCTTCGACACGGGGTCGAGCCCGTCCAACTCCACGCGGCCGCTCGTCGGCCGGAGCAGGGTCGTCAGCATCTTGATCGTCGTCGTCTTCCCCGCCCCGTTCGGCCCGAGGAAGGCGAAGACCTCGCCGCGACGCACCTCGAACGACACGTCGTCCACGGCCGTCAGCTCGCCGAACCGCTTCACAAGGTTCTCGACCTTAATCACCCGCCCGACCTCCCGCCCGCGCTTCTTAAAAAGTTTCCCGCCGGCCGCCGTATGTTGCCCCAAGCGGCGGGAAGCGACAAGCGCGGCGCGCACACGTACGCGAGGCCCGGGCCGCGGCCCGGCGCCTCGCGTAGACTGTTGAGGGTTGAAACTTTTACCTGAGGGGGCGGCGTTCGTCCCGGCTGATTTTGATGATGCTCCTGCGCCGCTTCTCGGCCGGCGTCCGCTTATCCAGCAGAGTCTGGTGCCTCGTGTTCAGCATCGAGAGGAACGTCTGGTGGCGGAGGCCGAGCGTCTTCGCCGCGCGCGTCACGCTCCCGCCCGCCTCGTCCAGCGCCCGCGAGATGAGCCTCGCTTCAAGCTCGTGCACCGCGCCGAACAGCGTGAAGTTCTTGTCGCCGAGCCGCGCGCCCGCCAGCCGCCGCATGACGACCAGCGCGCAGGCGCGCAGCCGCGCCACGCTCTCCGCGTGCTGCGTCTCTTTGAGCAGTTCGTCGGCGCGCAGGTAGCAGTCGTGAAGCTCCTCCGGCTTGAGGGCGCCCCCCGTGCCGTGCTCCTCGATCAACGTCAGCGCCGCGAGCCCGGCGCTGCTCAGCGCGCCCGCCTCTTCGGCCACCCTCCAGGCGCGGCGCAGGACGCCGACCGATTCGTCCTGCTTACCGAGCCTCGCCCACGCCACGCCCTGCGTCGTCAGCGCTTCGGCCAGGTAGACGGCCCCGCCGCCGACCTCCAACGCCTGGACGGCGCGCGCGATGGCCCTCTCCGCTTCGGCGTATCGCTTCTCGTCGATCAGCACGCGGGCGCGCGTGTCGTCTATCTGCGCGAGCAGGCCGGCGTCTTTCAACCTCGCCATCACCGTCGCCGCGCGGTCCAGGTGTTCGTGCGCCTGACGGTAACGCCCGGACCTGCGGAGCAGGTTGGCGAGGTTGTTCTCGTTCGTCGCGGCGTAGCGCTCGTGCCCCGCCCGCTCCTGATGGTAGATGGCCGCCGTGTACTCGATGATGGCCCTGTCCAGGTGATCGGCCCGACCCTGCGTGGCGCCCAACTCTTTCAGCACGACGGCCAGATGGTTGTGAAAGCTCCCCAGCAGCGCGTGGCCCATCCGCTCGTCGAAGAGGCGTTCGTTCTCCTTCAGGATGTCGAGGGCGACGCTGTAGCGGCCCGCCACGCACTCGACCGAGGTGAGCCGCAACAGGACTTTGGCCCGCTGTGTCGCATCCGTCAGGTCGCCGAGCGCGTGCGTCAGGAGCACGCGCGCCTCGTCGTAAGCCCCTTCGCGCCAGTAACAGAGCGCCAGTTCGCTGTGCGCGGCGCCCACACGCTCCATCTCCCCGAGCGCTTTGAAGCGGGACGCGCTTTCGCTGATGAGGTCTTTCGCGTATGCCTGCGCGCCCGGCGACTGTTTACTCGAACCTATCCAGCCCGAAAGAGCCCCGGCCTGCAACAACACTTCGGCGACGGCCCTCTCCCCCAGCCCTTCGAGGTTGGGGCGGCTGCCCGTGCCCTGCCACAGGTCGTCTAAAGCCTCGCGC
Source organism: uncultured Acidobacteriota bacterium (assembly GCA_963726735.1). Taxonomy (GTDB): domain Bacteria; phylum Acidobacteriota; class Blastocatellia; order Pyrinomonadales; family Pyrinomonadaceae; genus QHXN01. Next base: position 543,113 of record CAVSDM010000007.1, on the reverse strand, counting down.
GCGGCCTCATACTGCCCCTTACCGATGAAATCCTCGGCCGCACGGCAGCGCAACAGGGCGCGGTCGTCGCGCGAGAGTGTAGCGTCGCCTAGTTCCTTCAGAAGGTCATCTGCTAAATTCATGTGAGGCAAGCCTTTCTCTTGTGTCCGCCATTTTTCTGGCGGACACGAACAAGACCGTCACCCGAGCGGCGAAGTATGTCGGTCAGTCTGTCTTCAGACTCCATAAAGGAAAGAATCATGCGAAAGAGTATCTGTGCTTCCGTGCTGCTGTGCATGTTGTGCGTCACGACCCCGGCGGGGGACATTTTAAATCCGCCCGCCCCGGTAAAGCTTCCAACTCCGCCCAACGCGATCATGTCGCCAATTAATCAGCCCGCCGACGACGGGAACGGAGACGAGACTTCTGACCCGTCGGCCGACGGCTTCACGATGGCGGCCTTGTCCCTTCTCGACACCGTGTTAGCGCTGCTTTAAGCCCTGACGCAATTAGTCCGCCGGCAAACTGCCTTCGGCGGTTCGGTATTCGTGTGCCTGACGGGAGAGCCGAAAAGTAGAGGCGACTTCACACCCGAAGATACCGCCGCGCCAACTATATTGCAACAGATTTATAACCCTCCCTCCGCGCGGGCTTAGCCGTGCCGCGTCGCCCCTTAAAACGCTTATACGATGCTTCTAAGCTGCCTCTGCGGATGCCTGCGCACGCCTACAAACTGTTCAAGCTCCCACTGGTTCCCGCAGGCCCAATTCTGCTAAAGTCATGTTAGGTAAGCGCTTGGTTAGGGTCGCCGATTTTTCGGCGGGCTTGAAAGAGCTTCCCACCCTGCACAAGGCGGGTGTTACAGACCACCCGACCATCTCCGCTGTCAACGAGGGAAAGACAATGCGTAGAACACTTAGCGCTGCCGTGCTGGTTTTGGCCTTCTGCTGCCCGATTTCGGCAGGAGTAATACACAACCCGCGCCCCGAGCCGACGCCCCTGCTGGAGAGCCCCGTGCGGTTGACGGCGGACGTATCAGAGTCTACCGGCGCGGAGACGACGGCCGAGTCTGGCTGGTCGGAGAGGCTGAGGGAGATCACTTTCGACCTGCTCGCGGTCCTGCCGGCGCTGTTCTAAATCACTTGCCAGTCCTGCCGCGGACAGGCTGCCTGGTGGCGGCTAGGCTTTTGTGTAACTTGCGGGGCGGAATGCGGAGGCGCGCCCGCAGACGCGAGATTAACCCCGCCCCGCCGATAATGCAACTTATTTGGCAGCAGGCGCAGCCTTCGCGCCCCTGTAGAAGCGGCAGCGAGCCTTTGTTTGCAAACGACTCCGCGTGCGGCGTACGCTCCTTTGGAGAGGGGGCGCGAGTTGATGGACTACAGCGAAGTCGCGGTGGCGACGATGACGTGGGCGCGCGACGCCGCGGAGGAGCGTCTGCTGCGCGAGTCTCTGCCCTTGCTGGCTGCCTTGGGCGCGCCCGTCTTCGTCACCGACGGCGGGTCGGGCGGGCCGTTCCTCGACTTTCTCCGCGCACTCCCACGCTTCCGCGTATTGGAGGCGGGCGCGCCCGGCGCCTGGCCGCAGGCCCGTTCGAGCATCGGGGCGGCGGCCGACGAGACGCACGCCCGTTTCATCCTCTACACAGAGCCGGACAAGAGGGACTTCTTCCGCGACAACCTGCGAGCGTTCATCTCGGAGGCGCCGGCGGAAAGGGACGTGGGCGTGGTGCTGGCGTCGCGCTCGGCCGAGAGTTTCCAGACGTTCCCGGAGTTTCAGCGTCACACAGAGACGACCATCAACCGCTGCTGCGCGGAGGTATTGGGTGTCGAAGCCGACTTCACGTACGGCCCCTTCTTACTCAACCGCGCGCTCGTCCCTCATCTCGGCGGCGCGGAAGACGGCGTCGGGTGGGGGTGGCGCCCTTACGCCTTCGGCGCGGCGCGCGGGCTCGGCTACCGCATCTCCCGGGTGGAGAAGCACCTGCCGTGCCCGCCGGAACAGCGTGAGGAGGGCGGGGCCGAACGGCTCTACCGGATAAAGCAGTTGGGCCAGAACATTCAAGGGTTGGTCGGCTCGCTCACACGTGTGGCTGCTCCTGTCGAAGAACGCGGACGAGGCCGCTAGAGGATGTTGACGGCGCGCGCGGCGAGGAGCGCGAGCACGGTGAGTGAGATGAGCGACTGGAGCATCATAAGCCCTTTGGCCCAGCGCTCAAGCACGGGCGCGTCCGTCGGCGAGAACGCGGTGCTCGTGTTGAAGGCGAGGAAGAGATAGTCGAAGAAGTTGGGCGACCAGCAGGCGGGGTCGGAGTCGGTGCCCGGCCGGGGCTCCAACGTCATCTGCGGGAAGAGGAAGGCGCCGTCGGGGTGGCCGGGCCGCGAGTCGCGGCCGTGGGGGCCGCCGGCGTCGAGGCGCCAGTACCAGAGGGCGAAGACGAGGATGTTCGAGACCCACAGGGAGCCGGCCGAGAGCAGGAGCTTGGTCGGCGACTCCCTGTGCGCGGGCAGCTCCTCGATGAGCAGCACGACCGAGGCGACGAGGCTCGCGGTCACGGCGCCGTTGACCGTGAAGCCGAAGAAGCGGTTGAGGACGTGGTGCCCGCGGATGTGTGTGACGGCGGTGGGGACGAGGAGCCCGAGGACGAGGCCGGGGAAGAGCCAGCGCGGGCCGAGCACGAGGTAGCGCGGCAGCGCGGCGTAGATGCCGCCGACCGAGAGGACGGCGACGAAGGCCGGCCAGCGCGGCTCCGGGTCCCACGGGTGCGGCCAGTCTCGCGCGCCGTCGCTCATCTGCTGCCCCTCCTCAAACGTACTTCAGAAACACGCCCGTCACTTCTTAACGTTTTTCTTCACGGCTTGTCTACAGACTTCGCGCAGACCTCTTCGTCCTGTTCTGAGGGGCGCTCAAAAAAATTTTCGGCCGGTGGCGACTTCGAGTCGATTTCATCGCTTTACTAGGCGGGAAGGAAATTCACTCGGAGGGGAAGGAAGTTTATGAGAAGCGACAACACTTTAAGACGACTCACGTTCGCGCTCGCGGCGCTCGCCGCCTGCGCGCTCTACGCGGCGGCGCCGGCCGCGTTGGCGGATGGCGCGGACGAGGCTGCGATACGCGAGAACGTGCGGCAGTTGGAGGCCGGCTGGAACGCGAAGAGCGGCGCGCAGTTCGCCAGGCCCTTCGCGGCCGACGCCGACTACGTGGTCATCAACGGGATGTACATCAAGGGGCAGGAGGCAATCGCGCAGAGTCATCAGCGCATCTTCGACACCTTCTACAAGGAGTCCACGCTCAGCCTCTCGGTCAAGCAGGTGAGGATGCTCCGCTCGGACGTGGCTGTCGTCCACGTCACGGGCACCAACAAGGTTCCGCGCGGCGCGGAGACGCAGACCATGGAGGCGATCATCACACTTTTGATGACGAAGGAGTCGGGCGCGTGGAAGATCGCGGCCTTCCAGAACACGGAGGTGAAGCCCGCGCGTTGAGACTTTCGGCCCGCCGCCCCGCCTTCAAAGTGCCCGGGCGGCGGGCGCCTGATTTTACAGGTCGAGGAACTCGGGCCAGTCTTCACCGCCCGACCTTGTGACCGCCGCCGCGGCCTCGTTGACCTTGAGGTCGGCGATGCGCTTGAGCATCTCGATGCTCCAGTGGTCGGAGCGTCCGCGGAGCGCGGCCAGTTGCAGCAGGAGCGCCGCCAGCACCGGGTCGTCGTCGCGCGCCGCCTCGTCCGACCAAGCCGTCAGAACCTCTTTGTCTAACACCGACACCTCCTCGACGCCCGCGCCGCGCGGCGTGTTGAATTAGAAGCGCTTCGCCTTACACATAAACCAGACAGGCTTAATAAGAGGCGGCTTCCATTCATCCCGCAAGCAGGCGCGGCGTCACATCGCGGCACGGCCGCCGCCGAAGGTGTCCGCAGGAATCTCAAAGGAGTCTCATCTGCCGCCGCGCGTCAGTTGCAGGTAGTGACCGGGCTGGGGCACTGGTCCGCGGGGTCGAGCCAGCCGCTCATCTTCTTGTATTTGACTCGCATCCAGTCCCCTTCGCACCCGGCGACCTTCACCTCGGCCTCGGACGGGAGTTTTCCCGTGGCCTTCCGCGCGCGCGCGCGGGCGTAAAGCTTAACGCCCTTGCCGTCGTAACCACGCGTCGCGAGCCCGAGCATGTTGCCGGAGACCCACCCCTTCTTGTCGAAAACGACCGCCCCGCCTATCGTCTCCGCGCGGTTGATCTGCACCCAGCCGCTCGGGTCCGACGCGACGATGTGTACGACCGTCCCGTCCCCGTCCAAAGGGATGTTCGCGACGACCTTGCCGCCCACGCCCGGAGCGTCGCGGACGTTCAACCCCTTCGGGTCCGGGTCTACGACGTAAGCATCCACGTCGCAGGCCGCGACCGGGGCTGCGTTTGTCGCCGCGCCGCGAACCGACATGTTGTTGGAAACGCCGTGTGCGGAACACAAGGCCGCGACCGCGACCACAAACATCGTCAGGATGATTCTGTTTCTCATAACGGCCGACGAATTTACGCCAGTCCGCCCCGAAACGCCACCCGCCAAAAAATTTATCAGTATGAACGTCCGCCACTTAGACTACAGACGCTTCCCCGGCAAGGTCGGCATGGTCGAAGAGGGCGAGCCGGGGCGCGAGAACTGAAGGCCCCGCCGGCGTGAAAGGTTCTGGAAGGTTTTGAGAGTCCGAAAGGCTAAACCGGCCGTGAGGTGAGGTTCCAGGTTATAAAGTTTCTACGCGTCCTTCTTAATGATGCTCTTCAGCCGCCTCTCGCGGGGCGTCCGCTTCGACAGGAGCTTCTGGTGCCGTAACTGCAACATCGAGGTGAACGTCTGGTGCTTCAAACCCAACAGCCGCGAGGCATGCACGACGCTTCCGCCCGCCTCCTCCAAAGCCTGCTCTATCAACTTCGCCTCCAACTCGTGTATCGCCCCGTAGAACGAGAAGTTCTTATCGTGAATCTGCACGCCCGCCAGCCGCCGCATCACCGCCTGTGAACACGCACGCAGCCGCCCCACGTCCTCCGCGTCCTGCGTCCCTACAAGCAACCTGTCCGCCCGCAGATACGCCTCGTACACCTCCTCCGCCGGAATCGCACGCCGCTCCCCATGCTCCTCCACAAACGTCAGCAAAGCCCGCCCCGCCGTGCTCTGAGCCCCCAACCTCTCTCCCATCTCCGCCGCACGTCGCATGACCACGACGGACTCCTCGTAAGCCCCGCGCCGAGCCCACACTACTCCCTGTAACGTCAGAGCATCCGCCAGCAGAGCCGACTCACCGCCCTGCTCGAAAATCTGAATAGCGCTGGCGAGGACGCGACTAGCCTCCCTATACTTCCGCTCCGCCACCAACACCCGCGCCCGCGTCTCATCCACCTGCGCGAGGTCGCCCGGGTCTTTCAGCTTGGTGAAGATGAACCCCGCGCGGTCTAGCTGCTCATGCGCCTCGTCATACCGCCCGAGCTTACAGAACAGCATGGCAAGGTTGTTCAGTTCTCTAGCGCAATACCTCTCATGCCTTGCCAGCTCGAAGTGGTATATCGCGGCGGTATATTCAATGACCGCGCTGTCAAAGAGGTCAGTCCGCTCTTCGGCGGTCGCTAACATGTCCAAGGCCAAGGCTTTCTGGCCGTGCCACTTACCCCTTACGGCATCGTTAGCGGATTCAAAGACCGGCTCGGCTTCCTTCAGGATGGCTAGTACGTCGTGGTACCTGTTCTCGCTGATCTCGACGAGCGTGCGCCTGATGTGGATTTTGGCCTTCAGTTCCACATCTGCGTCGGCCAAAGGCTTCAGCGCCTCCTTCAACACCACGCGGGCCTCGTCATGCGCACCGAGCCGCCAGTAGCACATGCCGAGTTCGTACTGAGCCTCCGAGGCCTTCGTGAGTATCCCCTCAGAATGGAACTTCCACTCCGCCTCAGAGAGCATGTCTTTGGCTTGGTCCTGTGCGCCTGAGACGTTGCGGCCGCTGCCGAGCCAGCCCGTGAGCGTCCCGCATTGGAGCAATACTTCGGCCGCCACGGCGGGCGGCAAATTCCCCACCTCCGGTCTCTGCCCAACGCCCGGCCATACCTCGCCCAGCGCCTCCCGTGCAGCCTCGTACTGCCCCCTGTGGATGAGGTCCGCCGCCACCCGGCAGCGCAGTAGGACACGTTCATCCTCAGTCAGCAGAAGGTTATCTAGTTCCTTTAGTCGCTCATCTGCTAAAGTCATGTGAGGCCATCCCTTCTCTGCGTATCACGATTTTTCGGCCATACGCAGCAAGGCCGTCGGAGCCCAAACAGTTTCGGCGGCGATTCTGGTTAACCCTCATAAAACGAAAGGTGTAAAGAGATGCTTAAACCCATCCGAGTCTCTGCGTTGATTCTGCTTTTGGCCTGCTCGGCCCAAGCCGGCTACATGCAGACTGGATCACCCCAACCTCCGCCGCCATCACAGCCGGCGAACTCCGTACAGGAGCCGATAGGCACATCCCAAGAGACGAGTGCGAACGGCTACATGCAGAACGGTTACATGCAGAACGACGCGTCGAGCGGCTTGACACAGATCGCGCTGGAAATGCTCGCGGTTCTGCCGTCGCTCTTCTAACGTTATACGCCCGTCCGACCGGGAACGCGCTGCCTAGTGGCGGCTAGGTAGTAGTGTGTCTTGCGGGCGGCGGAATGCGGAGGCGGCGCCCGCAGACGGGAGATTAACCCCGTCCGGCGGAGAATGCAATAGTTTTTGCGAAAGGGAGGGACTTTCCCGTCAGGGGCCGTTCGGCGGTGAAGGGGTCTCCCTCGGGAACGTCGTAAACGGCCGAAAGTAGGGCCAACCGGCCGGGATATTCTCTCCGCCCGACCGCTCACAGATTTTTGTGTGTAGGCGCGCCCCGCCCGTTCTATCCTGCCGCCGTTCGGAGGAGGCGGAGGTTGGAGCAAAGTTTAAGGAGTTACGAGGAACAAACATGAAGATCAAACATCTACTCTTGACCGTCGTCGTGTTGACCGTGTCGGCCGCCGCCGCTTCGGCGCAGACCGCCGAGGCTGAGAAGGCCGCGGCGCGCGTGCCTTTGGAAAACTACCTGCGGGGGCACGCGACGGGCGACCCGGAGTTCATGCGGAAGGCGTTCCACACCGAGGGCAGCCTCATCTTCATGCGCGACGGCAAGTACACGACGCGCAGCTTCGCCGAATACATCGCGGGGATGCAGGGTAAGCCCGCGCCGGACGAGGAGAAGCGCAAGCGTTGGATCGAGTCGTTGGACGTGGCGGGGAACGCGGCCGTGGGCAAGATCATCCTCGACTACCCTTCGGGCCGGTTCGTGGACTACATGACGCTGCTCAAGATCGGCGGCGAATGGAAGATAGTCAACAAGAGCTTCCATTTCGAGCCGAAGGCGGCCGCGGGGAAGTGACTTGGCTCTCCCGTCTGGAGGGTTTAAGCTGCCGAGGCGGCGCCGGGAGAAGTGAATGGAGCAGGTTCTGACGAAGAGGCCGTCGGGCGATGCGGCGGGGCGTGAGTCGGTAACGGCCGCCCCCGCGTGGCCCTTCAGACGCTTCCCGGGCTTCTGGCAGGTGCAGCTCGCCGGGTGGGCTCTGTATCTGCTGATGATCTACGTCACGTTCCTGACGGTCGCGGCGCCGGGCACGCTCTACGGCCTGTTCGTCATCAAGCTCATACGGACGGTGATAGGCTTCTGCCTGACCTGTCTGATGCGACAGGTCTACCGGCGCTTCGGGACCGACCTGCCGATACAGCAGGTCGTCGCGCTGGTGCTCGGCTGCTCGGTCGTCTTCGGCCTCGCGTGGACGCTCGCGGAGATGTGGGCGGCGGCGTTGAGGAGTCCGGCCTTTGTCTTCGCCGACAACCTGCCGCGCATCCCGCGCAACTCTCTGGACTACGGGCTGACCTTGACGGCGTGGAGCGCGCTCTATTTCGGCGTCAAGTACTGGCGCCAGTGGCAGGCCGAGCGCGAGAAGGCTTTGGCCGCGGCCGTGCTGGCCGACCGCGCGCAGTTGGAGATGCTCCGCTACCAGATCAACCCGCACTTCCTCTTCAACTCGCTCAACTCGATTCGCGCCTCCATCGACGAGGACGCCGGACGCGCCCGGCGGATGGTGACGCAGCTCTCCGAGTTCCTGCGCTACTCTCTGCTCCACCACGGCGCGGCCGAAGTCGCGCTCGGCGAGGAGGTCGAGGCCGTCCGGAACTACCTCGCCATCGAGAAGACGCGTTTCGAGGAGCGGCTCGAAGTGGAGTTCCGCATCGACGAAGCGGCCGAAGTTCTGCCCACGCCCTCGTTCCTGCTCAACCCTCTGGTCGAGAACGCCATCAAGCACGGGCTCAAGAGCCCGACGCGCCCCTTGCGCGTGTGCGTCTCGGCAGAGGTTAAGGACGGCACGCTCGTGCTTGAGGTGGCGAACACGGGGAGCCTTGCGGGGGACGGCCGAGGGATGGGGGTGGGGTTGAGGAACACGCGCGAGCGCCTGTTGAAGGTCTACGGCGGGCGCGGGAGGCTGGAACTCTTCGAGGAGGGCGGGTGGGTGCGCGCCCGCGTCACACTCATTTGAGGCTGGAAGCCTTAATCGTGGACGACGAGCGTTTGGCGCGCAGGGAGTTGCGCTCGCTGCTCGCCGCACACCCGGAGGTCTCGGTCGTCGGCGAGGCCGACTCGGTCGCGGCGGCGCTGGCGTTGATTGAAGGCGAGCGCCCCGACCTCGTCTTCCTCGACATCCAACTGGCGGGCGAGACCGGCTTCGACCTTTTAGAGAAGGCCGGGGCCGCGGAGTTCCGCACAATCTTCGTCACGGCCTTCGACGCCTACGCCATCCGCGCCTTCGAGGTCAACGCGCTCGACTACTTGCTCAAGCCCGTCAACCCCGCGCGTTTGAGGAGGGCCATCGACAAGCTCCTCGCGGGCGAGACGCTCCCCGCGGCGGCGAGCCCACGGCCGCTCGCCATCGACGACCGCGTCTACCTCGAACTCGGCGAACGCTCCGTCTTCCTCAAGATCGACCGCGTCACACACGTCGTCGCGGCGGGCGACTACACCGAGGTCTTCACGGCCGAGGGTCAGAAGTATCTGGTCGAGAAGCCCCTGCGCGAGTGGGAGGCGCGTCTGCCCGAAAAGTTCTTCGCGCGCGTGCACCGCAACTGCATCGTCAACCTCGAATACGTGGAGCGCGTGGAGAGCTGGTTCAAACGCTCGCAGCAGCTCTTCCTGCGCGGGCGCGACGAGCCCCTCACGGTCAGCCGCCGCCACGCCGCGCGGCTCAAGGAGAAGTTCGGCTAAGCCGCTTTGTAAAGATAATCGCGTGCCGGAGGAAACTCCTCCCCGGTTCCGACGATAACTTCTTGAGAAGAGATAATCTATCGCAGGGGGTGTCGGTGATGGGCTTAGCCGAGGTGGGCGGGCGAATCTTGAACGCGGCGGCGGACGCTGTGCAGGACGGGCTTAACGTCGCGCGAGAGACGTTGAGGAACGCGGGCGCGGTCACGAACCAGCCCGTCGAGGAGGGGGCCGCGCGCCTTCTGGTAGACCGCGCCGTGGTCGCCTCGAACAACGCCGAAGACGGCACTAACCCGGCGTCCTTCACGACTGCGCCCGCGGGCGCCGAGCGCGACCTGCGGCTCGCGCGGCTCGGGGCCAGCCTCTGCGTCCTGCCCTCGGCGGCGCCGCAGCAGCCGACTAACGCCTACGGCGCCGAACGCCGCCGGGACCGTCCTCGTCCAGACAGTCGAGGTCACGATCAGGCTTGAGTCGACGCCCGCGTCCGACCCGAGCGACCCGCCCATCGACCGGATCGTCTTCGACACGGGCGGCGGCGACGATCAGGTGAGGGTCACGCGCGACCCCAAGACCGGCGCGACCGTCATCAACGTCAACGGCGAGCGGCACACCGTGCTCCTCTCGCACGACAACGCGACGGGCGGCGGGCTCGCGACCGTGGACGGCACGCAGTACCAGCTCTCACGCGACGACCCGAACAATCTCAAGATTCGCCTCGGCGAAGGCAACGACCGCCTCGACGTGGGCAGCGGCGTGCGCATCAACCTGACGGTGGAGGGCGGCGCGGGCAACGACTTCATACGCACCGGCGCGGGCGACGACCGGATCGAGGGCGGCGAAGGCGACGACACCATCCACGCGGGCGCCGGGCGCGATTACATCAACGGCTCGCGCGGCAACGACCGGCTCTACGGGGAGTCCGGCCACGACACCGTCTACGGCGGCGACGGCGACGACCTCGTCGAGGGCGGCACCGGCGACGACTACCTCGAAGGCGGGCGCGGCAAAGACCACCTGCGCGGCGCGGCCGGGCGCGACGTTCTTTCGGGCGGCCTCGACGACGACCTGCTCGAAGGCGGCGCGGGCAACGACCGCTTATACGCGGGCGGCGGCCGTGACCGGATTTACGGCGGCGCCGTCGGCGACAGGAGAAACACGGCGCGCGACATAGCCTACGCGCAGCAGGGCGAAGACACGGTCGCGCGGGGCACGAACGTCGTCAACGTCGAGTTGACGGGGACGCCCGGCAGCCGCGCGCTGCGGATCGTCGGCTCGCCGGAGTTCGTCGAGCGCGTCGAGCAGGACATAGAGTTCCTGCGCTCCTCGCCCGACGGCCGTCAGATGCTCGACGCCTTCGACAGCGCCTACGACCGGAGCCGCTCGCCGCTCCGCGACCTGCCGTTCATCGGCCAGCTCTTCAGGGACGGCAACACCGTCACCATTCAGGAACTGACCGAAGAGGACAACGGCTTCGCCGACTGGTCGCGCCGCACCACGGGCGGGCCGCACCCGTTCCTCGACGCGAGCGGCAACCCCGGCGCCTCCGACAACGCGACCATCTCCTACAACACGCGGCTCAACCAGATTTACGACCCCGACCCGAACGTGGCGTCCGACCGCTGGAAGTATTTCGACCCGGTCGTCGTCCTCTACCACGAGATGTCGCACTCCTACAACATCGTGACCGGCACCTTCCAGGACGGCACCTACACCGGCACCGGCCCGGACAGCGGCGCCGTCAACAACAACGAGCGGCAGGCGGTGGGCCTGCCGAACAGCGGCGTCACCTTCGACAACGACTTCGACCCTTCGACGCCCGACTCGCGCAACAACCCGCGCCCGCTGACCGAGAACGGCCTGCGCGAAGAGATGAATCGGCAGGCGCGGCCGACGTACGGCGACTCCTGAGAGACGGCGCGCAGACGTTTGACTGCGCGAGAAGAACGGAAGGAAGATGTCCGCCGACGGCGTGGGGCAACGCGCCGCCCGCCGGGCGGACATCTTTTATGGCGGATTGTTTTTAACCGGGAGGGGTAAAAGCTGTGCGAACTCTTGCGACGGTCTGGGCTACTGTGTGGGCAGCCGTCGTGCCGCTCGGGCTGGTGGCCGACGGCGCCTGCTCGTCCGGCGGCCCGCGGCAAGCGAACGGCAATCAGAGCGAGGTCAGGGCCATGAACAACACCGCGCCGGGTCCCGCCGGGGCCGACGCCGCCGCGCCGAACCCGCAACTCGACTTAAAGGCCAACGCCCGCCGCGAAGCCGGGGGCGACATCGTCGTCGAGTACAGCGTCACGAACCGCGGCCCGCGCCCCGTCCTGCTGCTCAACCGCGGCGACACGAGCTTCGGCCTCGGCCCCGGCCGCGTCTACGTCGAGCCGCAGGCGGACGGCACCGTCAACCTCACGCAGCGCGGCTACACGCTCCCGCCCGGCCACACCGGCCCCGGCCCGACGGCCGCCATCTACCCCGGCGTCTCCGAACTCGCGCCCGGCAAGACCGCGAAAGAGTCGGTGCGCGTCCGCGCGCCCAAGTCCCGCCAACACCCTTACGGGCGCTACTACCCGAACGTGCCCGTGCCCGACCCGCTCGGCCGCGTGCGCTTCTGCCTCGGCGTGGTGCCGGCCGACGCGCCGACCAAAACGACGAGGGGCACGCGCGTCCTGACGAGCCTTCAGGCTATCGCCGCGCAGGAGTTGCTCTGCGCCGACCCGCAACAGCTTGACTGAGTGTGCTGCGGGCGGGCGGCCTCGTCAGCAGGCGGGCGCCCCGCCGCGGCGGCGGCGGCGGCGCTCCCAGCAACTTCGGGAGCATCATCGCCAGTTGGCCGCCGACGTAGAGCGCGGCCACGGCCGCGAGGCCCAACTTGTTGCTGCCCCAGAGCCGTTCGATCAGGGCGGGCGCGCCGTCAACGGGGGCCGTCAGCTGCTCGGCCACCCAGTAGTTGTAGAAGGCGATGGCGCCGAGGCACGCGCTCCATCCGAAGTCCGAACGCGCGCCCGCGAGCAGGTAGCCGACCGCCGGCCAGAAGAGGAGGCCGACCCCCAGCGGGTAGACGCCTATGGCCGAGAATATCTCCCACCGCAGCGGCTCCTGCGCGACGGGCCAGCACAGGATGGCGAGGGCCGCCGAGAAGACGAACCCGATCTTGACGAACTCACGCTGCTCTTCATTCACCCCGCCGCCCGCCTTTCACTCCCCTTCATGGTCGCGCCCCGCGCCCGCCGCGCCGTCACGAGCCGGCCCCTCTTAATTCTGCCACCGAGACCTGCTCCGCCGCCAACTTCGGGAGCAGATTCTTCTCCCCGTCACTCCCACTCGCAGAGTGATTCCACGTAGGCGGCGGAGCCGTCGCGCAGCCAGCCGTCGAGCTGCGACTGCTCCTTGAGTTGCTGCCCACGCATCCGGCCCACGACCGCGAACTCACACTTGAGGTCGGAGAGCGCCGTCATGTCGCCCCACAGTTTCTCGAACTGCGCGACGGGGAAGACATCCTCCTGCCCGTAGCCCCAACGCCTCTTAACGTCCTTCAGCGTGACGTAGGTGGGCATGCGGTTGCCGACCGCCCGGACGGCCTCCGCCACCGACGCCTCGTCTCGCAGCGTGTCGCGCGTCAGGCCGAAGACGGCGAGCAGCGGGTCGATGCTCACCCACGTCGTCAGAGAGTTGTAGTAGGAGAACTCGAACTCCTTCTCCTCCCGCGGCATGGCCAGTCCCTCGACGAGCCGGGGCCGCCCGTCAACCCGCGCGAGCCCGCCGCCGCGGTCTTCGACCCGCCGCGGGATGACCTCGAAGGTCATCGCCGCGCCCCTGTCGATGTGCAGCCCGAGCAGCGCGGGGTCCACGTCGGCGCCGACGGTGTCTATGTTGTGGACCATCAAATACTCAAGCTCCGGCCTCTCTTCGAGCAGCCGCCCCAGCGTGCCGTTCTTCAGCATGTTGGGTATCTCGTACCAGTGGCCGACGGGGTGCAGGCATTGGCTGGGCACGTTGTCTGTGTAGTCGCTCGCCTCCCCGCGGCCGTGCGCCCAGTCGAGTAAGGCGGCCTGCAAACTGACGCGCATCTTCTGTGCGCGTTCGTCGAGCACCTGATGCGCCGTCTCCTCCCACGAGAAGCGCAGGTCGCGGACCGTCGGCACAAGGCGCAGCCCAATCGACCGCCCCGGCGAGAGAATCAGAGGGCCGCCGTAGCCGTATCCCTGCTCCGCCTCAAGATAGTCTTCGATAGGCTTGTGCGTGAGGTAGCTCGTCGTGAAGATGTGCGGCAGCGTCCGGCCGTACGCGCGCCCCGTCCGCCGGCTCTTGGCCAGATGCACCTCCACGAAAGTGCGGTGCCGCCCGCCCAACTTGGCGAAGGGGTGGAGCGCCTTGACCACGCCCGCCCCCTGCGTCCAGCGGCTCCCGACGCCGCCCGCCATCGACACAACGCCCACGCGCCCCGCGGCCAGTGCGTCCTCTCCGAGCCGGCGCATCTCGGGTGTCAGGCCGTGCAGGGCGTCGTGTACGTCGCCCGGTTCGACATCGCTTATCTCCGTGTTGATGGGCAGACGGTTCTGGGCCAGACCGATGCGGCCGCTCTTCAGGTTCGCGCGAATCTGCTCGTGCTGCACGCGGTCGAACCCGTACTCTTCGAGCAGCTCAGGCAATCCACGCCCGCTCCCCTCCTCGCGCCTTGTGCGTGGCAGGAGCCGGTCGAAGAGCGCCTGCACCACGCCGTTCAGCTCCGGCCGCGCGCGGCTGGCGGCGGCGAAGGCGTCGAGGTCTGCGCGGCGCGAGGCGGTCAGCTCATGGGGCTTGAGCCTGACGGGGTGCGGGGCGATCATCAGGTAGTACCCTTGCGGCAGCAGCGCCGACTCCGACGGCATCAACTCGGCCGATCGTGCCGCGCTCGTTGATCTGGAAGTCGTAGACGACCGGCTCCATCGCGAACGGCAGGGCGTTCTCAAGTCGCCTCTTCGTCCGCGACATGATCTCTTGCAACTGCTCCTGCGCCTCCGCCTTGCGTCGGGGCTCGAAGACGAAGCCCATCCCCCCGCCGGACATCCCGCCGAGCATCCAGAACCCGAGGAAGTCCTCCCCGAACCGCGCGCGCACCTCCGCGATGAGGCTCTCCGTGTAGAGGTTGCTGACCCACGGGATGATCGTCTGCAAAGGGCCGAAGAAGTTCCGGGTCGTGGCCGCGCCGATGGCGGCTATGTCGCCACGGCCGAGGTGCGCTGACTATCTCGTCGAGAATCTTACCCGCCTCCAACCGCGCCTCCCATTCGGGCTTCGAGCGCAGCAGGTGCTTCTCCGTGACCATCTCCAGTACCGGCCCGACGTTCTGCGCCATCCCGCCGTGCACCAGCACGAGGCCGTCCTGCAACCGCCGACGGCTCTCTACGGGGACGGCCTCTAAATCGAGGATGCGGTGGGTCGGGAGCAGGCGCCCGCGTGTGCTTCCGAACTCGGGGTCGCCCTCCGTCGCCTCCTGCCCTTCGATGACCTTGATGCCGGGCCAGACGCCGCCCGAGTCCTGCCAGCCGCCGCCCGAACCCGCGAGCCACTCGCCGAGGATGGCCCGCGCCGCGACCAGCCGCCGGTCTGCTTCGGCGAGCGGCCCTTCGACGTTGCGAATCTGGCCGGTCGCGCGCATGCAGACACTGATGAGCGAGGCGAGGAGGTTGGTCGAGACGGCGAGGCGCGACCCCTTCGGGATGCCGTTGACGTTGCTCACCAGCTCTATCCCGAGGCCGGGGCCGACCAGACGTGCGAGCAGGTCTTGCAAGACTCTGCCCGGACCCTTCGAGCCCCGGCGGCACCAGCCCCGAGGCGATGAGGGCCGCCTTTAAGAGCCCGAGGTAGTCACGCGCGAAGTCGAAGACCTCGTCAAGCTCGACCACCTCGGTCGTCGTCGAAAGGTCAACGCTCGCGAGCCTCAGCACGGGCTCGTCGATGACGCGCAGATACGTCTCGACGGGCGGCCGGGGCGCGGGGTCGCGCCCGCGCACGCCGAGGTCGATTGAGACGTTCAGGACGCGCGCGCCTTCGGGGAAGTCCATCCCCAGAAAAAAGATGTCGCTCCACGCGCTGTGCGTGAGGTCCATGCGGACCGGGGTCGCCTCCCGAAGGACGGGGAACGGGGCGTCCGCGGAGGGCCGCCGCAGCATCTCCTGTCGAACGCGCAGGGCCTGGTCGAGCGGGTGCCCCACGCGGAACATCCACTGGTTGCCGCGGGCGGAGCGGACGCTCCGGCGCACCTGATCGGCGAGGTTCTGGAACGCGAGCTTGTGGTAGGTGGCGGCCAGCGCGCTCGACAGCGCGTCGCTCGGCCCGTCTTCAATCTGCGCGCTCAGGAACCGGTCTACGGCCTCCTCGAAGCGCCGACCCAGGAGGTGAAGGTATCCCTCGTAAGGTATGCGCCCCCCGGCCGGGAGCCCGGGTTTCGCGGGCAGTTGGAACCGGTGAAGCGCGTAGAGGAAGAAGCAGGCCCGCACACGCTCCAGAAGGTTTCCGCTCGTGCGTCGAAACGATTCGAGTTCTTCGCACTGCCCCAACAGGTCTGAGAGCGAAGCCTCGCGGCAGTGCTCGTCGAGCGACCTGTTACGCACACGCGGGTCGGCCGAGGTGATGACGTGGATTAAACTCTCCATCGCTTCAGCCCTCGTCCGTCCTCGCCGACTCGCGCTGCGCCAGAAGCTCACAGACTCCCGCCAGCACCTCTTCGCGGTCGCGCCCCGATAAAGCCATCGCCAGTTGCGCGTACAGAAGTCCGTACCGGACATCGACGGGGTACCGCCGCCCACGCGCTTCGAGCGCGAGGTACTGCTCACGCCGCGCCAGCTCGTCGAGGACGGGCGAGAGCAGGACTGAGCCGCCCGCCCCTTCTGCCGCCGCCACGTGCCGCTCCAGAATCTCCATCACGGCGGGCGTGAGCACGTGCATGCCGAAGAAGCAGAGGTAATGTCCCGCGCGCAAACCCGGCACGGCTAAGCTTTGCTCGGCCTCCGTGGGCGTGGGCTTCTCGACCACCTGCTCGATCTGGTAGAGGTCCTTCGTCCCCGCGACCCTCCGGCCTCCGACCGCGCCGAAGTACGGGAGGAGATTCTCCCGCGTGGCCTGCACACCCGAGACCGAGCAGGAGCGTGCCCGCGCCACTTCGACCAACTGCCGCGCGCAGCCCACGGGGCCGCTGCTGACGTAGACGTGGTCGCTGATGAGGTGAAGGAAGGACTCGTCCCCGACGAACTCCCGCGCGCAGTAGACGGCGTGTCCGTAGCCGAGCGGCTCGCACTGGTGGAAGAAACTGAGGCGGCCCGAGTGCTCGCCGGCCGCCCCCCTGTACGCCTCCTCGTCCTCCGGACAGATGACGATGCCTATGTCCTCCACCCCGGCGCTCAGCGTCTCTTCGATGATGATGTTGATGACGGGCTTCTGACGCCCGTCCCTATCGACCATCATCTGAAGCGGTATCGTCCGCTGATTCCTCGCCGCCGCCGTGATGACGGCCCTTCTTATCTTCATCATCCTTTCCCCTGACACCGAGCACCGAGGCCATCCCCGCCGGATGTTGACTACGCGCTTACCTTACACTTTCCTCGCCACAGGCGCATGGGGTCGTCAGGGGCAAGCGTGCATAAGTTTAGGGGCGGCGTTCGGGAAAGAAGCACCGGCTTCCCTCCTGAACGCCGCCCCTCGCTTGAGTACTATTACCGGGCGCGGCCCGCGCTTACCGGGTCGGGCGCGGAAGTCGAACCGCGCCTCCTCCCTAGTTAACGCCCCAGCCGCTTGTCGTGGCCAGCGCGCCCTCGTGCTGGTGCGCGCGCTGCTCGCGTTCGGCCAGCTTCATGTCGCCGTCAACCATGATCTTGACCAGCTCCTTGAAGCTCACCTTCGGCTCCCAGCCGAGGATGGTGCGGGCCTTCGTGGGGTCGCCGAGCAGGAGGTCCACTTCGGCGGGACGGAAGTAGCGCGGGTCGATCTCGACGTACTTCTCCCAGTCGAGGCCGAGGTAGCCGAACGCCTCTTCGAGGAACTCGCGGACGGAGTGCGTCTCGCCGGTCGCGATGACGTAGTCGTCCGGCTCGTCCACCTGCATCATCAGCCACATCGCCTCGACGTAGTCGCGCGCGTAGCCCCAGTCGCGCTGCGCGTCGAGGTTCCCCAGGTAGAGCTTCTGCTGAAGCCCGAGCTTGATGCGCGTGGCCGCGCGCGTGATCTTCCGTGTGACGAAGGTCTCGCCGCGCCGCTCCGACTCGTGGTTGAAGAGGATGCCGTTGCACGCGAACATGCCGTAGGACTCGCGGTAGTTGACCGTGATCCAGTAGGCGTACGCCTTGGCGCAGGCGTAAGGGCTGCGCGGGTAGAAGGGCGTCGTCTCCCTCTGCGGCGTCTCGACGACCTTGCCGTACAGCTCGGACGAGGACGCCTGGTAGAACTTGGGGTTGATGCCGGCCTCGCGGATGGCTTCGAGCAGGCGGACGGTGCCGATGCCTGTGACCTCGCCCGTGTACTCGGGCACGTCGAAGCTGACGCGGACGTGGCTCTGCGCGCCGAGGTTGTAGATCTCGTCGGGGCGTATCTGCCGGATGAGCGTGTTGAGCGAGCTCGAGTCGTTGAGGTCGCCGTAGACGAGACGCAGGCGCGTCCCCGGCTCGTGCGGGTCTTGATAGAGGTGGTCGATGCGGTCGGTGTTGAATGACGAAGAGCGGCGGATGATGCCGTAGACCTCGTAGCCCTTCTCAAGCAGCAACTCGGTCAGGTACGAGCCGTCCTGCCCGGTGATGCCGGTGATCAATGCGCGCTTAGACATCGGAGCGGAATTCCTCTCAATCGTTCGCGATAGTTCTTACAGGAATGAGGATTGATGACAGCGTCGTTATCATCAATCGACGGGCCGCCGGCGCGGGTGGTGCCTGAGCGCCGTGGCGGCGCCTTAGCTTAGCACAGCGGCCACGGCCTTCCCCAGCGGCTCTTCGGCGGCCGCCTTGGTGAAGACGCGCTCGGCCGCGAGCGCCATCTCCTTCTGGAAGAGGTTGCTCAGGTAGTTCACGTCGAGCAGCAGCCCCTCGCCGCCGAACTCGCGGTAGAGCGTGATGTAGCCCCACCCGGCCGCCGAAGTCGAGAGCGGCATCCGCAGCGTCCAGAAGAGGTGCGAGTCGAGGATGTCGCCCCCGCGCGCGTCGCCCCGCCCCCACTCCCAACAGACGAGCCCCCCGCGCTCCTCCGCCCCTTCGAGCCGGCGGTCGCCCGCCTCGCGCGCGAGCGCCGCGCGGCCCAGCTCGAAGTCGCCGCCGCGCCCGAGCTGCACGGTCGCGTAGACGAACTCGCCCAGCTCCAACACCTCGCGCACGGCCGCGAGCAGGTCGCCGAGCGTGTCGGCGTGCGAGAGCGAGCGGCTCGCGCGGCGGACGCGAACGTGGTTGGCGGCGCGCGTGCGGCGCTCGGCGAAGTTGCGCCGCAGGCCCGCCCGCACCTCGTCGGCCTCGTGGTAGCGGAGGCGCCCGGCGACGAGCACGATGACGGCGCCGGTCACGAGGAGGAGGAGGCCCGTCAGCTTCCCCTCGCCGCCGTCGCTCGTAAACAGCATCGCGACCAGCGCGAAGAGCGCGCAGACGCCGTAGAGCGCGAAGACGACGCGCCGCTGCGACCAGCCGCGCTCAAGCAGCTTGTGGTGGATGTGCTCGCGGTCGCCCTCGAACATGGGCTGCCCCGAGATGAAGCGGCGCGCGATGGCGAAGCCCGTGTCGATGACGGGCAGCGCGAAGGCCATTAACGGTATCGCGACGGCGACCGCGGTCGAAGCCTTCTGCGTGCCGGTGATGGAGAGCGCCGCGAGCAGGAAGCCCGTGAAGAGCGAGCCCGAGTCGCCGAGAAAGATGGAGGCCGGGTTGAAGTTGTAGCGCAGGAAGCCGGTCAGCGCCCCGACGAGCGCGAGCGAGACGACCGTCACCAGCGGCCGGTTCGTGACGAGCGACGTGGCCACCATCACCAGCGAGGCGAAGAGCGCCGCGCCCGTCGCCAGCCCGTCGAGCCCGTCGATGAGGTTGAAGGCGTTGCTGATGCCGATGACCCAGACGAGCGTGAAGAGCAGGCTCAGGACGGTCGGTATCTCGAACGAGCCGACGAGCGGGACCGTGACCGCCGGGATGCGCGCGCCCAGCGCGAAGAGGAGGAGCGCCGCCAACCCCTGCGCCAGAAACTTCCACTTGGCCTTAACGCCGCCCTTGAGGTCGTCGAAGAGGCCGAAGGCGAAGACGAACGTCGAAGAGACCAGCACCGCTATCGCCTCCTGACGGCTGAGCCCGAGCAACTCCGTCACGCGGTTGTCCACGAACGGCAGAGCGGCCAGCGCCAGCCCGACCGAGCAGTAGATGGCGACGCCGCCCACGCGCGGCACGGGCAGCTTGTGCACGCGCCGCGCGTCCGTGGGCGTGTCCACCCACCCGAGGCGCTGCGCCGCGCGACGCAGCAGCGGCGTCAGGACGAGCGACGAGGTAAGCGCTATCGCGAACAGTGTCAGGTACGTGTTCATCGGGGTTCGGGACTCAACATGATCTCTTCGTAGAGCTGCCGGCGTGCGGCGGCCCATTACTTCGAGGTCGAACTCGCGCTCGACGCGCAGGCGCGCGGCGCAACCCAGGCGCGCGGCGAGCGCGGCGTCCCCGAGCAACTGGCTGAGCGCGGCGGCGAGCGCTCCCGCGTCGGCGGGCGGGACGGTCAGCCCCGTCACGCCGTCCACCGAGACGTACGTCACGCCGGAGTCGAGCCGCGTGTTGACGACGGGCTTGCGGCAGGCCATCGCTTCGAGCTGCACGATGCCGAACGCCTCGCTGCGCGCGACCGAGGGGAGCGCGAACACGTCGGCCGCGTGGTAGTACGGCACCACATCCTCGACGTGGCCGAGGAGGGTGACGCGGCCGCCCGACGCCCGCCCTCTCGGCCTCCCGCTCCAGCGCGCCGCGCAGCGGGCCTTCGCCGATGATGACGAGATGTCCGTCCACCTCCTTCATCGCGCGGACGAGGTGCTCGAAGCCCTTGTAGTAGATGAGGCGGCCGACGCCGAGCACGATGCGCGGGCCGAACCTCGCGCGAATCTTCTCCACCTCGGCGGGGTCTGCGCGGTCGAACTCTTCGAGCGGGACGCCGAACGGTATCACGCGACACTTCTGCTTAAACTTCTGAAGCACGGGCGACGACTCGACGTAGTTGGGCGAGGCCGCGATGACGGCGTCGGCGCGTTCGAGCACGCGCCGCAGCACGGGCCAGAACATGCCGCCCAGAATTCTCTGGCGCACCACGTCGCTGTGGTAGGTGAGGACGAGGCGGCCGGCGTGCCCGCTCGCCAGATACGCGAGCAGGGCCGTCGGGTGCGGCCAGTGTAGATGCACGATGTCGGCGCGCGACTCGCGGATGCGGCGGACGAGGCCGGGGCAGACGGGCGCCGCCGCGAAGTCGAAGAGCGTCCCGACCCTCGTCACCTTCAACGAGTCCAGACGCTCTTCGACCGTGCGGCGGTCGTCGCTCGAGACTAAGACCTCGACGTTGACCTGCGCGCGCAACTGCCCGCAGAGCGCTTGCAGGTGCGACTCCATCCCGCCCCTGTGCGGCGGGTAGAACTTGCCGACCTGTAGCACGCGCAGGCGTCGCGGCGCCGCTGCGGCGGCGTGACCCGTGCGGCGCGCGTCGGTCGGGTTGGCTACGGCCTGCATCTTTGTGTCGGTTGAAGAAAAGGCATCGGCCGCCGTCGGGAAAGACAGGCGGCCGATGCGCATGTGTCGCCTTAACCCCGGGAGCTTACGGCGTCCTCCCGAAGCCGTAGGCGAAGAGGTCGTCGTTCCGGCGGATGGCGAACGCGTCCAGCTTTCCGGCGAAGCCGCCCCGCGCGCCGCTGCCGTCACCGCCCGGGCTGAAGTAGTATGCGGCGGCGACGGGGCCGCAACTGAACGCCTCCACCTCGACGATGCGGCTGAAGAGTCCGTCGTTCGACGAGTTGACGACCACGCGAATCTTGTCGGTCGTCACCGGCGCGAAGATGAACTGGCGCTTGGCGAGCGTGTTATTGGTCACAGAGCCGCCGGGCACGGTCGCCCACGCCGCACCCGTCCAGTACTGCACGTCAAAGTCCTTGACGCCGTAACTGTTGGCCGTCGTCGTGTCGTTGACCGGTTGGCCGTTGTTCGGGCTGTTCTTCAACGTGTAGACGGCGATTGAGTTAATCGTCTGCATGCCGTTGAAGTTGACCTGCACGTTGTCGGGGAAGACTCCGCGCGTGCCGTCGTTCCAGCCGCCGCCCGTGCCCCAGTCGTTCCCGTTGTGCTCGCCGTTGATGACGCCGCTCGCCGGGAAGGGCGCGCTGAGGTCGAAGTGGCGACCGCGGTCGAGCCGTTGGCGGCGGTGGCGATGTTGGTGGCGCAGGGTGTCGGCGAAGGCGTCGGCGTCGGGACGACAACCGCCGCGCAACTGAACGCCTCCACCTCGACGACGCGACTGAAGAGTCCGTCGTTCGACGAGTTGACGACGACACGGATCCTGTCGGTCGTCACCGGCGCGAAGACGAACTTCCGTTTCGCCAGCGTGTTATTGGTCACTGAGCCGCCGGGGACATTCGCCCAGGCGGAGCCCGTCCAGTACTGCACGTCGAAGTCCTTGACGCCGTAACTGGTGGCCGTCGTCGTGTCCGTCACCGCCTGCCCGTTGTTCGGCTGGTTCTTCAGCGTGTACACGTCGATGCCGATGAGCGACTGCGCGACGCCGAGGTTGATCTCAACCGTGTCGGGGAAGACCGAGCGCGTGCCGTCGTTCCAGCCGCCGCCCGTGCCCCAGTTGTTCCCGTTGTGCTCGCCGTCGATAACGCCGCTCGCGGGGAAGGCCGTGCTGTAAGTCGAGGAGGCCGTCGCGGTCGCGCCGTAGGAGGCGCGGGCCACGTTAACCGCACTGGTGCACTCCTGCGCCGCCACCACTTCGATCACCTGCGGCGCCGCGTTGTAGTTACTGTTCCCCGCCTGGTCGTACATCACCGAGCAGGTGCCGGTGGCGGCGGTCATCGTGTAGGTCGCCCCGCTGTTGGTGCACGAGCCGGAGCTGCTGTAGGCGACCGGCAACCCCGAACTGGCGGTCGCGGCGACGACGAACGTCGTGCCGTGCATGGCGCTCGCCGGGGCGTGTGTGTTGACGGTAATCGTCTGGTTGGCCGGGTTGACGGTCAGCGAGTTGGTGCCGCCCGCGGCCGCGTAGACCGCGTCGCCGGCGAAGCTCGCCGCGACGCCCGTCGGGTAAGTCCCGGCGTTGATGCCGGCCAGACTGACGTTCGAAACGGTCGCCACGCCGGAGGCGTCGGTGTTCGCGCTGCCGGCGCTGTTGCCGTTCAGCGTGAAGCTGACGCTCTTGCCGGCGACGGGATTGCCGCCCGAGGTCAGCGTGGCCGAGAGGTTCGTCGTCCCGCCGTAGCTGCCCGTCGCGGCGGCGACCGCGAGGCTCGTCCCGAGCGGGTTCAGCGGCCCCTGCGGCAGCGGCCAGACGTATGCGCCGCGGCTGCGCGTCCAGAGCGAGAGGGTCGTGGCCCCGCGGTCGATCTGCATGTCCCAGATCATCACGTTGGGCAGCCCCGCGTTGAAGCGGTACCAGATCGGGCGAGGCCGCCGTGATGTCGTCCGTGTAGTAGAGCCCGAAGTCGGTGCCCGCGAAGACCTGCGACGGGAAGTTCGGGTTGGCGATGATCGAGTCCACGGGGATGTCCGGCAGGTTGCCGCTCTTGTCCGTCCACGTGAACGTGGCGCAGTTGGTCGTGCAGACGACCCTCAAGACGTGGCCCGGCGTCGAGGGCGTGTTGTCGTTGAAGCCGCCGACCGCGGCGTAGGCGATGGGCGCGCTCGTCGTCGTCGGGTCGAAGGTCACATCGAGGACGGGACGGTTAGGCAGGACGGTGTTGCTGTCCGTCACGTTGACCCAGATGGACTGGTTCGAGCCGGTGCCCATGTTGCGCCCGATCTGGACGTTGCCGTCGTTGGTGCCGACGATGACCACGGTCTGGTCTTTCGGCTCGAAGGCGAGCTGGTTGATGAAGGAGCGGTTGCCCAGCGTCCCCTTGGTCAGGTTGGCCGGGCTGTTGACGTACCAGGTGTTCGTGGTCGTGCCGGTGTTGGTGGCGCCGTAATCGTCTCCCAGACCCGGACGGTGCCGGCGACGAGGTGGCCGCAGCCCGTGGTCGCGCCGGCCGCGCCGCAGTCGTTGGCCGGGTTGGAGGGGTCGCCCTTGAAGATCTCGAACGGCAGGATGAACGACTGCTGGTCGCCCGTCCAGCCGCCGCGTCCTGAGTCGTCCAGGTGGCGCCGGACTTGGTGCAGTTGGTGATGCAGCGGCTGAGCCGCCGCTGTTGTTGCCCTGCCAGTAGCGCAGGCTCCCGGCCCCGAGGGTCGTCGCGCCGAGCGTCCCCGTCCCGTTCATCGACATGTTCGTGCTCGCCTCGGTGAAGGTGAGCGAGTCGCCCGCGGCGCCGGCCGTGCTGGCCGTGATGAGGGCCGAAGCCCCGCCGGAGCTGGTGGCGGTGACGACGCCCGCGAGGTCGGCGTTGACGGCCGTGAGGATGTTGTTACGCGAAGTCCCGGTGCTGGTTCCGATGGCCACGTCGCCGGTGCCGGCGCGTGTGGCCTTCCACGTGAAGGTCTGCGAGCCGATGACGAACGTCTCGTTCGACCACGGGGATGCCGGTGCCCGTCATGGTGATCAATCCCTGCGAGTTGACGGGGCCCGTGCCGACGGGGTCGATGCGGGCGTAGAAGCCGTCGCCGCCCAGGCCCATCTGCCACTGCGACAGGCCCGGTCGGGCTGCCCGAGAACATGACCGACATGGACCCGTTGTCCTGCGCGCCGCCGTTGGCCGAGGGGTTCGGCGAGGTGGCGAAGTTGCCGCTGATGTCGCCCGAGTAGAACTCGATGGTGTTGAAGCCGGTGTCCATGTTGAACCACGTGGGCCGCGCTGTGGCCGGCGCGGCCGCGTTGGCGTTCGTGGTGCCGTGGACGCCGCCGTCGTTGCCCAGCAGGAGCTGCTCGAAGAGCCGGGGAGGAAGGCCAGCGCGTGCTGGTCGACGTGGACGGGCTTGGGGCTCGGGCCGTGTAGCCGCACGTCACGTTGTAGAAGGTCGTCCCCGTGCGGGTCGCCAGCCACATGTCGAAGGTACTGACGAAGATGCGGTCGGGGTTGTTGGGGTCAACCGCGACGGCCTGGTCGTACCAGTTCTGCGGGTAGTCGCCGCTCCCGGCCGCGCCCACGCCCGGGCCCGAGTTGGCGCAGGCGGCGAGCAGCGCGCCCGCCGAGCCGGTCATGTAGCTCCAGGTGGTGCCGCCGTTGGTCGAGGCCCAGACGCCGAGCTGGCAGCCGGCGGCGTTGCCGCAGCCGCTGTTGTTGTTGGGGGCGATGGACTGCACCTGCGCGTAGATGTAGTTCGGGTCGCTCGGCGCGACGGCGATGTCGATGCGGCCGAGCTGGTTCCCGCGTCGTCGTGCCGCCGTAGGGCGTGCCGCTGCCCGCGTTCATGTTGGCCATGGTCGCGTACGTGCTGGTCGCACCGCGCCGTAGACGAAGCCGTTGGCGTTGCTCGCGATGGAAGTGAAGGACGGGCAGCCGCTCGCGGGCATGTTGGCCTTGTAGAGGCCGTTGGCGCCGTTCTGGTCGAGGTTGTACTGGACGGTGGTGGCGAAGCCGCGGACGCCGAGCGCCGCGATGATGCGGGTGGTGCCGCCGCCATGTTGGTCAGCTCAAGGCCGGTGATGTCCTGCCGCTGCGTGCTGAAGCTGTTGGTCGTGCAGGGCCAGTCCAGTTCTCGCCGCCGTCGTAGGAGAGGTAGAGGCCGGTCTTCGTGCCGGCCACGACCTTGTTGCTGTCGTTGGGGTCAACGCGCACCTTGCCGACCGCCTGATACTGCGGGAACTGGCCGAGCGGGCACGGGGAGCGCGGCGCCGAAGACGTCGGCGCCCAGCACCGTCCAGGTGGCGCCCGGCGTCGGTCGATTTCAGGATGCCCTGACTGCCCATCGAGAAGGAGCCGTAGTTGAGGTCGCCGGTGCCGGCGTAGACCGTGTTGTGATTGTTCGGGTCGATGACGATGGTGTCGATGCTGGTGGTCGAGATCGCCGCGTCGTCGGTGACGGCGCTCCAGGTGGTCGAGCCGCTACAGCAGTTCGTGGTCTTCCAGACGCCGCCGCCGACGCTCGCGGTGTAGGCGACGATGGTCGGGGTGACCGGGTCGATCGCGATGGCGTTGATGCGGCCGGCGGTCGTCGTGTAGTCGAAGCAGCCGGAGCAGCCGGTCATCGCGCTCCGGCTGAGGGCCGAGCGCGGTGAAGCCGTTGGCGTTGAGCGCCATCGGCGAGAGTTGCAGACTCTGTTTGCTGAGCTTGCGCCCCCCGGGATGTTGCGCCTGACGCGGGAGTCCTGCTCGGCCGCACGGCGCACCCACTCGGGGTTGAACCGGCCGGTCGGGTAGGTTCGGCGGTGAAGCCAGAAGGCTTCCTGTTCCAGCAGCCGCTCGCCGTCGCGGTCGGCCTCGCCGGCGGAGAATTGCGCCCTCGCCCTCGCCCTCGAAATGGAGCCGACCGCGGAGGCGGTGAAGGCCCCGCCGCTCTCCTCCGGGGGCGCTCCGGTCGTCGCGCGGACGGTCTTCGCGGCCCGCACCTCGCCGATGGCCGCCCTGATTTCCGGCATCGGACTCGTGACCGTAAAGGCGCCGTCCTCGTCCGCGGTCGCCTCCAGCGTCACCCCCTTCTTCGCCTCCGCGCCTTCGCTGATGATGATGGTCACGGTCTCGCCCGGAGACCAGTTCGTCCCGGTCAGAGTAATCTCCTCGCCGGGCAGGTAGAACCCTCTGTCCGTCGTCAGGCTCGGCAACGCTTTAGGTGCGCTTCCGGATGGCAGGCGCCGTTGACTTCTTCTGGCTTTTAGAGGGAGCCGGCTTGGCGGACTTCTCCTGCCCGTTGCTCTGGGGCTCGGCCGGACGAGTCCCGCTCCCGGAAGATAAAGGCGTCCAGAGGGCCAACGCGGCCAGCGCCAGCAGGGCCAGAAAGAAGGCCAACCGTCCACGCACTCTTTTCGAGGAAGACTGTTTATGGTTGGTGGCGGAAGGGTCTTCGACGCGGGGGCGGCGCTTCATCATTGGGGGGAGCCTCCTTATTTGCCCCGGCTCGCGGCCGGAGTCAATCGTTTCGGGTCGTTGGTAATGCTCTTGGGAACTACGGGCGGTGGTAGTAAATCGTCGAACCAAAGGGCACGAGAACTGCTTTGGCTCCGACTTGTCTTCGCTGTTGGGGCGAGATTCTATCACCCTACCCTTAAAGTGAACACTCCTTTTCCATGAAAAAGCTAAAGCCGAAGACGGGACTTGAAGGATATAACTCGCGTCGGCCGCCGGCAGGAAAGAGCCGGCGGCCGACGCGAGTGATCGAAACATGCGCCGCAGCTTACGGCACGTTCTCGAAGTTGTAGGTGACGAGCGCCCCGTTGTGGCGGAGCCTCAAGTCATCGACGTTGCCGTCGAAGCCGGGCGCCCACGGGCCGCCGACCTTGAACATGATGGCCGCTGGCCGGGGTGTTGCGAACGCCCGCGTTCGGGAAGAGCGCGAGCACCTGCTGCCAGGTGCAGGGCGTGGCGGGCTGGCAGGGCTGCGCCACGCCGGCGACGTTGTTGACCGTCACCGTCGTGCGCGTCCCGTACCACTTCCCGGCCCGCGCGTCCCAGTTCTGCCAGACGTTCTGCTGCACGGCGCCCTGCGCCGGCGACAGGTACGGCTCGAAGACGAGCCGGCCCTGCGAAAGCGGTTGCCGCGTCGTTGAGGTCGTAGTCGATGTCGAACTGGAGCGAAGCGCGCGACGACCGTGTTCGAGTTGTTGTCCTGATAGCTGCTGTAGAGCAGTCGCGAGCAGGTCGTCCATGCGCGTCCCGCCGTAGCCGGCGGTGGCGAACGCGTGGCGGCCCTGCGCGTCAACCGTCAGGAAGGCGCTGCCCGTGCCGAGCGGCGGCGTCGCGGGGCCGGCCTCGAAACCGCCCGAGCCGGTGCCCGTGCCCGGCAGGTCGTCGAAGAAGACCCAGCCGTTCTGGTTGGCGGGCGAGACGACGACGGTGTTCGGCACGCCCTGGAAGCCGTAGGTGCCGCGACCGGGCGTGGTCTCGACGTTGGTGTCCGTGCCGCTCAGGAGGAACGGCGTGTACTGGAAGTTGGCCGAAGCGGGGCCGGCGATGTCGGGCTGACCGCCCGGAGGCGTCGCCGTGCCGCCGTAGGCGACGGGAATCTGCGCGGCGTAGCCGGGCTCGGCGCTGTTGGCGGTGGTGACGACCGGCGAGGTCGTGCCGAACCAGTTGCCGCTGAAGTTCTTGTAGTTGGTCGTGCCCGGCGCGGGCAGCGAGCCGCCCGACTGGCGGTCGACGATCTGGCCGTACCAGTTGGCGCTGATGTTGTTGTTGCTGAAGGTCGAGTGCAGCGCCGTCTGGACGGGCGACGTTGCGTGCCGCCGCTGGCGTCGAGGAAGAGCACGCCGACCGTCCAGTTGTTGGTGATGAAGTTCTCCACCACCGTCTGGTTGTCGGTCTGGTTGCGGAAGATCAGCCCGGTGCGGTTGAAGTCGATGACGTTGTTGCGGACGGTGTGGCCGTTGCTGTTGTTGATGTCGATGCCGGTGCGGTTGCCGGTGATGATGTTGTCGCGGATGAGCGCGCCGGTGATGGCCTGCCCCTGAATGGCGACGCCCGCCGAGTTGAGCCCGGGATTGTTCCAGTCGGTCGTGTTGTTGCCGAGGCGCGTGATGGTGAAGCCGGCCACGGTCACGTTGTTGGCGCTGATCTGCACGGTCGTGCCGGGGCCGCCGATCGGGCCGCGGATGTTGGTCGAGCCCGCGCCCGCGCCGATGACCTTCAGGTTGTCCTTGTTGACGTTCACGTCCTCGTCGTAGGTGCCGGGCTGGACGTTGATCTGGTCGCCGGGGTTCGAGGCGTTGACCGCGCCCTGAATCGTGGCGAAGCAGCCGCCCGTGCCGCCCGGGTTGACGCAGCGCGCGGCGACGGGGTTGCAACTGAACGCTTCGATCTCGACGACGCGGCTGTAGGTGTTGTCGTTCGCCGAGCATTGACGACGACCCTGATTCTGTCGGTCGTGATGGGCGCGAAGATGAACTTGCGCTTCGCCAGCGTGTTGTCCGTCACCGCGCCGCCGGGAACGTCCACCCACGCCGCGCCCGTCCAGTACTGGACGTTGAAGTCCGTGATGCCGTAGCTGGTGGCGGGCGTCGTGTCGTTGACCGACTGCGCCGTTGTTGGGCTGTTCTTCAACGTGTAGACATCGATCTCGCGTTGATCGTCTGGGTGGCGTTGAAGTTGACCTGGATGTTGTCGGGGAAGACGTTGCGCGTGCCGTCGTTCCAGCCGCCGCCCGCGCCCCAGTTGTTGCCGTTGTGCTCGCCGTCGATGACGCCGCTGGCCGGGAAGCTCGCGTTGGCGGTCGAGGAGGCGACGGCCGTTGAGCCGTTGGCGGCGCGCGCCACGTTATTGCTCGGATTGGTGCAGGGCGTCGGCGTCGGCGTCGGCGTCGGCGTCGGGGTGGGCGTCGGCGTCGGCGTCGGGACGACGACGGGCGCGCAACTGAACGCCTCGATCTCGACGACGCGGCTGTAGAGGTTGTCGGCCGAGGCGTTGACGACGACGCGGATCCTGTCGGTCGTGATGGGCGTGGGAAGCTGAACGCGGCGCTTGACGCGAGTTGTTGCCGGTGACGCTGCCGCCCGGCACGTCACCCACGCCGCGCCGTTCCAGTACTGCACGTCGAAGTCCGTGATGCCGTAGCAGGTGGCAGGCGTGAAGTCGCCGACCGTCGAGCCGTTGTTGGGCTGTTCTTCAAGGTGTAGACGTCAATCGCGTCGATGGACTGCACGACGTTGAAGTTGACCTGGATGTTGTCGGGGAAGACGCTGCGCGTGCCGTCGTTCCAGCCGCCGCCCGCGCCCCAGTCGTTGCCGTTGTGCTCGCCGTCGATGACGCCCGCAGGCCGGGAAGTTGGCGTTGACGGTCGAAGAGGCCGTGGCGGTCGCGCCGTAGGAAGCGAGCGCGACGTTGGTCGCGCACGGCGGCGGCGCAGTTGGACTCGCTCGTCAGCCAGTTGGAGAAATCAACGTTGGTGCTGACCTTGTCGCCGCTGCCGGGGCCGACGGGGCCGGGGCCGTTGGCCGCGCCCCACCAGTTCGACTGCGCGTTGACCGATGCGTGCCCGAGTTGTTCTGCACGCCGATGGTCGGGTTGCCGACGATGTTGTTGTTGTTGGCGATCATGCCGCCCGTCGCAGCGGAGTCGATGACGATGCCGGTCAGGTTGCCGGTGATGTTGTTGCAGGTGAGGGTCGGCATGGCCGGCGTCTCGTGGAAGACGCCGCGGATGCCGTCCGTGACGTGGTTGAGCCTGAAGCGAATGTTGGGCGACGTGGCCGAGGAGTTCGTGACGTTCAAGCCCTCGATGCGCGTGTAGCCGGCGGGCTGGAGCGCGGCGCGGTTGGCGTTGACGTTGTTGTCAACCACGTCCACGGCCACGGTCTGCTGGACCGACTCGACGCGGATGCCCTGATAGGCGGTCGGCGCCGTGACCTGCGGCGGCATCGGCGACTGCACGTAGGCCGTGCACGTTGTTGCGCGTGATGGTGAAGCCGGGGCTGGTGTAGACGTAGTGCAGGTTGTGGCGGATGCCGATGCGGAACGACGAGATGGTGTTGTCGGCGATCTGCGAGGCCGGGTGCGTGGTCACGTTCCCGCTGAAGTTCTCGATGACGATGCCGATGCGCGAGCGCGTCACGACGTTGTTCGTCATGTCCGCCCACGCGTCGTCGGAGATGCGCAGCGCCTGGCCGAACGCGCCGAGGACGTTGTCCACCTTGTTGGCGTTCATGCGGCTGTTGGCGTTGCGCGCGCCGCCGATGCCGAAGGTGTTGAGCCAGACGGCCATCTCGCCGATGTTCTTGACGATGTTGTGCTCGACGACGGCGTCGAGGTTGGCCGACCCGTCGCCGTAGATGCCGAACTCGGCGTCTACGTCCGAGCCGTTGAAGACGACGCCGGAGGTGAGCGAAGGGTTGTCGCCGTCCACGGTGAAGCCGCGGAAGGTGACGCCGCTCGCGGAGAAGGTGACGACGATCGGCCCCGCGAAGCCGGGGTCGAGCGGGTTGCTCGCGGTCGGGATGATGACGGCCTCGGCGACGCGCACGCCCGTGTTCGGGTTGATGTTGGCGTTCGGCCCTAGAAGCGTCAACGCCTTGTTAACGTTGATCTGCTCCGCGTATGTGGCCGCGGCGACCTGGATGGTGTCGCCGGGCGCGGCGGCGTTGATGGCGGCCTGAATGGTCGTGAAGCAGGGGCTGTTGCCGCCGCACACGCCGTCGGGATTGACGTAGAGCGTCGAAGCGGCGAACGCGCGGCCGCTGAAGACCAACGCGCCGAGCGCCAACGTCAAGCAGAGGGCGGCGGCCATCTTGCGGCGCGCGGTGTGAGAGCCCGGTCTGTGAACGGGATGAGCGGAGGCTCGCTGAAAGTTCAGTTTCATACGGGGTGGATCCTTTCTGTGAACAGGTGATGGGGCAAGCGGCTGGCCGAGCGCGCGCGGGCGCCGCCGCGTGACGCGAGGGACGGACTCGGGATGGCGTTGGAGCAAAGGGACAGAATTTACAGGTTCCGCACGGAGTGTCTGTACGATTGGAACGTAGGGACGATGGAACCAATTTGAAAGCGGCCGTTATCCTATTAGACGTGCCGGCCACTGTCAAACTCTGCGCGGGCTACGACAGTTCTCTGTAGATCGAGGCCATCCGGCGCGCGTACTCTTCCCAACTGAACCGGAGCGCGTGCGCGAGCCCTTCGGCGCGGCGAGCCGCCCGGCGCGCGGGGTCTTCGCGCCTCTCCTGCAACAAGGCGATGGCCGCCTCGGTCCAAGCCCCCACGTCGCCGGCCGCGCGGTAGGTCGTCGCACGCCCGCCGACCTCGCGCAGCACGGGCAGGTCGCTCGCCAGCACCGCCAGCCCCGAAGCCAAAGCCTCCGCCACGGGGAGCCCGAACCCTTCGCGCTCCGAAGGCTGGAGCAGCAGCGCCGCGCGCCTGTAGACGGCCGCCAGCACACGCTCTTTGAGGAACGGCAGGACGACGATTGAATCTTTCAGACGCAGCTCTTCGACGAGCCCGAGCTGTTCCCGGTTGAACTCCCCGCCGACGCGCACCAACCGCGCGCCCTTAAACTCGCGCCGCACCCCTGCGAAGACGCGCAGCAGCACGTCCACGCGCTTGCGCGCGACCGTGCTCCCGACGTGCAACAGCTCCGGCGCGTCGTCCGACGAAGGCGGCCCCAACAGTCTCTCCGCCTCTTCGTCGGCCGCCGCGTCGGCCGCGGGCGCGTAGGCCGTCGCGACCCCGTTATGCACGACCTCGACGCGCTCCGGCGGCACGATGCCGTGCGCGAGCAACTGTTGGCGCGTCTGGCCGCTGTCACAGGTCACGCGCGCGGCCTTCCGCAACCCGCCGAGCACGCGGCGCGTCATCGCGCGGAAGGCGCGCGAGCGCGGCTCGGCCTCGGGGTCGAGCAGGCAGCGGAACGTGTCGAGGTCGTGGCAGGTGACGACCGTGCGTTCGGCCGGCAGGTGGTGGACGAGCTGCGCGTAGCTGTGGTCGATCACGTGAAAGATGTCGAACTCGGCGCGGCGGCGCGCGACGTGGCGCGGGTAGCTCCAGAAGCGGTTGAAGAGGCGGTCGGCGTTAAAGCTCCGCCCTGCGCCCGCGCCCGCCGCGCTCAACCATCTCTGCATCGGCGGGCAGACGCGCGCGGTCGAGAACTGCCCGGCGTGCCCCGCCCCCAGCCCCTCGATGAGCGCGTCGGCCACAAGGTCCATGCTGTGCCAGTTCTCCTCCCGCAGGTCGCACACCACCGCGACGCGCGTCCTGCGCGTGGCCTCTGCTACGCGCCGACGGGTACGTGTGGCGCGCGGCGTTCCGAGACTGTCCGGGTTAGTCATCAGCCGACTCACAGAGAATCTACTTCTTCGCGCGGCGGCCTTCGCTGTCGGTCCCCGTCGGGTCGCCCACTCGGTCCCGGCGCTTCTTCTTCGTCTCGCTTACTCATCCGCGCCCTCACGACCTCTTCGAGCCGTGCGAAGACGGCACGGCGGTCGTAACGCTCGCGCACAAGCTCTTGCCCCCGCGCGGCGCGGCGCGCGGACTCCGCCGGGTCGTCGAGCGCCTCCCCGATGCAGCGCACGAGCGCCGCGGCGTCGCCCGCGGGGTAGCTCCAACCGGTCTCGCCGTGCGCGATAGTTTCGCACAGGCCGCCGACCGCCGCCGCGACGACCGGGACGCCGCACGCGAGCGCTTCGAGCGGCGAGAAGCCGAGCCCCTCTTCGCGGCTGGCCTGCACGCAGAGGTCGGAGGCGCGGTAGTCGTCGGCCAGCCCGCCGTGCGGATGCACGGCATCGGTCGCGATGACGCGAGCCCCTACGCCGAACCGGCACGCCTCCTCCATGAACGCGCGGTGCCCGCCGCTGCGGTGCAGCAGCCAGAGGTCGCGGCCTTCCGCCAGCAACATGCGGAAGGCCGCGAGCAGCGTCCCGGCGTCCTTCTCGGGCGCGACGCGGCTGCTGTAGAAGATGATCGGGCCGCCGGGCGGCAATCCCATGCGCTCTCGCGCGTCGCCCTTCGGCTCGCGCGCGGGCGAGAAGACCTCGGTGTCCACGCCGTAGACGGGGACGACCGTGACCGGTCGCCGCCCGCCGTGCCCGCGCACGACCTCCGCGAGGTGCTCGCTCAGCACGAGGTAGTGCGAGCCGACGACGGCGTTGAGGCGCGCGAGCGCGCGGAGGGCCAACAGCTCGCGGCGGCGGAAGGGCTTCCCCGGCTCGGCGTGTTCGCGCCGGCAGAGGTAATAGCGCTCGGCGGGGCTGCACACGAGCATGAAGGACGGAAGCCCTGCCAGCCTGCACGCGGCGTTCGCGGCGAGCGCCGCCGCGCCGTAGCCCTGCACGACGACGGCGTCCAACTCCGCGCGCCGCCGCCACACCTCCGCGAACGCCGCGCGCGCGAAACGCGGGCGCGCCGCCGGCCCGGTCTTCAAAGCGAACTCCGCCCCGGTCTCCTGACTGATCTCGACGCCGCCCTCAATCCGCCGCGCGAGCACGGAGAGGCACAAGCGCTCGGCCAGTCCCTCGACCAGCCGCACGTCCGAGCCGCTCTCGACGACGAATAAGAGCCGCAGTCCCTTCACCCCAACACCTCCGCCTTTACGCGCCGCAGGGCGCGATAGGCGGGACACCCAATCGACGGGGGCAGCCACGCGCAGACGCCTTGCACGCCGCCCCGCAGGAGGTCTTTGAGCACGCCCCCACCGTTTCCCGCGAGTCGGGGCCAGGGGTAATAGTTGCTGCGGAGGAAGCCGCGCGCCGCCTCGCGGTCGCCGCGTTGCAGGGAGCGGCCGACGGCGTCGGCGAGCAGGGGGGCCAGGAACTGCCGCTTGTAGCCTTCGGCCCCGGCGGGCGCGGGGAGGCGCATGAGGTAGGGCGCGAGCCTCTCGCTGCGCAGGCCGGCGGCGGTGGCCGAGTGTGGGTGCGTGCGGTACTCGGCAAGGTATTCGGAGACGAAGGCGAAGGCGCGCCCCGCGCCCGCGAGTCGAATGAAGAACTCAATCTCGGGGGTGTTCAAGTCTTCCTTAAAGCGCAACCGGCGCACGTCCTCGGTGCGGATGAGCGACGCGCAGACGGGGACGGAGTTGCGCCACGCGACGGCGGCGGAGTCTTCAACGGGGCCTGCGGGCAGCAGGTCGCGCGCGTAGGTGCGCGTGCACTCAAGGCTCTCGGCTTCGAGCCTGCGACCTTGCCCGTCGATGAGGTAGTGGTTGGCGAAGACGACGCTCGTCCGCGGCGCCGCCGCGCGCAACAGGGTGTCGATGAATTGTGGAAGGAGGCGGTCGTCGTCTCCGATGATGGAGAGGTATTCGCCGCGCGCCGCGTCGGCCAGCGCGTTCCAGTTGCCGGCGAGGCCGAGCCGCCGCTCGTGGCGCATGTAACGGACGCGCCCGTCGGCCGCGGCCTGGCTCAGACACCATCCGCGGAGGGCTTCGTCGCGCCCGTCGTCGCCGACGAGAATCTCGACGCGCGTGTGGTCTTGCGCGCGCGCGCTCGCCACCGCCTCCTTCAGGTAGTGGAGTCGTTCGAGCGTCGGGATGGCGATGCTGACGAGTGTGTCGCTCAAGTCGTCTGCGCGCTCCGGCTGACCATGATGAATTGCACGCCGAAGAGTCCGGGTCCGAGGCGGAGCGCCGCGCGGTCGAGCGCGCGGCCGAGCACGGGGACGAAGCGCGAGAGCGGGAAGCCGCCGTCCGCCTCGCGCGTCGCCTCGGCGTAGCCGCAGTCCTTGAGCAGCGCGCGCGCCGTCCGCCAGTCGTAGAAACGGTAGTGCGTGCGGTCCATCAGGCCGCCGTCGCCGTACTCGAACCTGCCGCGCAGGAACTCGAAGCGCTGGCGCCAGTGGAGCGCGTTCGGCAGCGCGACGACGAGCACGCCGTCCGCCGTCAGGCTCCCGCGCAGACGCCGCAGCAGGTCTTCGGGCTTCGTCAGGTGTTCGAGGACGTGACTACAGACCACGCAGTCGAACCGCCCGAGGCCCGCGGCGTCGAACTCTTCGAGGTCGCAGACCAGCACTTCGTCCAGACGGGAGCGCGCCTCGCGCGCCTCCTCCTCCGAGAAGGTGACGCCCACGACCTCGCGGCCGGGGCGCCGCTTGAGGTGCGCGCCGAGCGCGCCGCTGCCGCAGCCGAGGTCGAGGACGCGGCGTGCCGCCTCGGGCACGCGTGCCGCGACCGGCAGGTTGACGGCGCCGTAGATCAAAGCCCCTCCCGCACGAGACGCCCTCCCGCGGCGGGGACTGCGCCGGCGGGTCGGGGCGGACCGCCCGCGATCTGTTCGAAGACTTTGGTCAACGCGTTCAGGTGGTTGTCGAGGCTGAACTGCTGCGCCGTCTCGACGGCCCCGCGCCGCAAGGCCCTGTGCGAGTCCTCGTCACGAAGGCACTTGATGATGGCCCCGGCGAGGCCGCGCGCCGTGGGCGGGTCGCCCGGGGCGAGGTAGCCGTTGACGCCGTCAACCAGCCACTCGGGCACGCCCCCCACGTCGAAGGCGGCCACGGGGATGCCGTGCAGCCCCGCCTCCGGCCCCGCCAGCCCGAAGGGCTCCGGCCACACGCTCGGGAAGACGAGCAGGTCGCACTCCCTGTAAAGGTCTTCCAACTCTTCACGCCGCACCCAGCCCGTAAACTCGATGCGTATGTCGTCTATGCGCCGCATGGCCGCGGCCGCCAGACGTTCCCAGCGGGCACGCTCCGGCCCGTCGCCCGCGAAGGTGATGAGCAGCGGCGAAGAGAGTCCCGCCCTCACCTCCCCCAGCGACTCGATGAAGAGGTGGCCGCCCTTCAGCGTCTCCATGCGGCCCGCGAAGAGCAGATGCGTGTAGGGGTTTCCGCCCCCCCCGCCGCGCCCTGCCGCGGGCTCGGACGTTGACGCCTCGCGCCGCGCTTCGCGGTAGTGCGGCGAAACGCTGTGCGCGTAGTAAGAGAGGTAGTGGACGTTCTCGGGCGGCAGGCCGTGTTTGACGTACTCTTCGTGCATGTGCAGCGAGTGAGTCAGGACGGCGCGGTACCGGCGCAGCAGTTCGAGCCGGCGCGACTGTAGGCGGTAGAGCCGCAGCATCGTCAGGGGGTTCAGCCCGCCACACCTGTGCGGGTAGTAGTGCGCGAGGCACGCGGGGCCGAAGCGGCGGTCGCAGGGCCGCACGTCGGGCCGCTGGAAGGTCTTCGTCCCGCTGATGCACGTGCCGTAGTAGGCGTGCGCGAAGAAGACCGCGGGGGCGATCCGCAGCGTCTCGGCTTCGAGGCTGGGCGTCAGGAGGCTGTGCGTGTAGATGAGTTCCGGCCCCCACCCCCGGAGCGCCGCGAGCGCCCGGCCGCGCCCGAGCCGTTCGACGCACCACGAGGGCACGCCCGGCGGGAGTTCGATGGGTTCCCGGTTGGCGGGCCGGTCTATCTCGTGCCAGAGCGAGACCGAGTGGCCGCGTCGCACGAGCCCGGGGATGATGCTGCCGAGGTAAGACTCGGTGCCGCCGACCCTCCTCCGACTCCAGTTGACGACGGCGATGCGCAAGTGTGTTAAGCCTCCGCCCCGGCGCCGACGGCGGACGCGCCGTCTGCTCGCTCTTCGTCCGCGCGCCTGAGTGCAGCGATGATGTGCGACAGGTCGAAGCGCTCGCCGTAGAGTTTGTGACCGGCGGCGCCGAGCCGCGCGCGCGCGCCTGATGAGGCCAACAGTCTCCGCGCTTCGTCGAGCAGCGCGTCGTCATTACCCGCCGCGGCCAGCGCGACGGCGCCGCCCTCTTCCCAGAGCGACTCGGTCAACGCGCCCTGCGTCGTCAAGACCGGGAGGCCGTGCGCGAGGCCGGCCATGATGCTCGTGCGGCGGGTGCTGACGCCGTCGGGGTACGGCTGCACCAGCAGGTCGCAGGCCGCGAGGTGGCGCGAGACTTCTTCAGGCGGGAGCGTGCCCGCGGCGTGAATGCGTCCCGCCAGTTCCGGACGCGTGCGTAACAACTCCGCGCGCATCGCTTCGCTCCCGCGTCCCAACAGGAGCACCGCGCAACGCGGTTCTTCGTCAGAGAGCAGTCGCGGCAGAAGTTCCCTGAGCGTCCCCGCGATGAGTTCGCCGTAAGTCCCGAAGTGGCCGACGAGCGGCACGCCCGCGGGGGCGTAGCGGGCGCGGGTCGCGGCGGCCTCTTCCGCGGTCGCAACGGCGGGCGTGGTGCTCGGGACGGGGAGCCAGCCGAACGGCACACGGCGGCCGAGCGCGTAGGGCCGCCAGCACCCCTCCCACTTCGGTATCGTCGTCCAGACGAGGCGCGCCGCCGACAGCAGGACCGTCGTCATCAGTCGGTGCACGAGCGCCACCGCGTCCTGCCGCCGCGTCCCCTCCCCGAAGGCGAGGAAGGGTTCGTGGACGATGACCGTGAGGTCGTCGCCGCAAAGGCGCGCGCGCCGCCACAGCCAGAGGCAGAGCCACACGTTCATCGAGCGGTAGCCGTACCCGTGCGGCACCCACTGCAAAAGCAGTCGGCGCGGCGCGGCGCACTCGTCGAGCGCGCGCCCCGCGCGTCGCAAGTCCGACGGGCGGAAACGGCCCAGCTCGCGCCGGACGGAGACGCCGGCGGCCGGCTCCGGCGCCACGCCCTCTGCCGCCGGGCACCACACATGCACGCGGTCGCCGTCGGCCGCGAGCCCCTCCGCGATGAGGCGCGTGTGGTCTGCGACGCCCCCGACCCGCGGCGGGTACTCGCACGTGATGAGGTGCCAGTCCATCCCTTTAATCGTTGCCGCCGTTAATAAGCACTAGCGCCGTGAGAGGTGGACGATCCCGTGCTCGCCCAGCGCGTCCGTCTGCCCCGTGAGGGGCACGGGGTCGAGCCCCAACTCACCCAACAGGCGCTCAAGTTGTGCGCGATCCGTCTCAGCCGAAGACCAGATGTTCGGGTGCATCTCAACGATCATCCCCATCCCCCGGCCTCTGGCTTCGATGAGGTTCCGCGCCCCTTCGAGCGCGGCGATTTCAAAGCCCTCGATGTCGATAAAGAGCCAGTCCGGCGACACGCCTTCGCTCTCGCAGTATCCGTCCAGCGTTAGCGTCTCGACCGTGATTTCCCGAACGCGCTGCGCTATGGCGCGGTTAGGTTCGTTGAGACGGCTCATGCCGTCGGCGTCTGCCGCATAGAGGGTCGCGTTCCCGGCGCTCGCCGTCACAGCGGCCGGGACGACCGTGACCCTGCCCGCGAGGCGGTTGAGCCGTATGTGCCTTTCGAGGACGGTCCGCGCCCCGGGATTAGGCTCGAAAGCGATGACCCGCCCCGAAGGGGCTGACCAGTGCGCGAACTGTAGGACGTAGACGCCGACGTTCGCCCCCACGTCGAGACACACCGCGCCGGGCTTGACCCGCTCACGGAGGAACTCCGCGACGGAGGCATCGTAGCTCTGCCCTAAACGGTGGCGATGGCGCGGGTCAACCCGGTACGTAACGTCGTTGATCGGCCACGCGATGCCTCGCCCCCCGCTCGACCAATCCAGAAACGACTCGTAAGCCGGGCGCATTCTCCGCACCAGCCGTGACTCGCGGCCGACAATCCCCGCCGCCATGCGTGCCGTCTCTTGAATCAGGCCCATTCTCGAAATCTCACAGACGTGTTTGAAGCAGTGCGCCGGAGAGAGCGCCTCCATCGCCGTTGTAGAACCACTTGTGCAACTCTTCGAGTCCCGCGAGCCCCCCGCGCCTCTCTACTTCGGCGCGCGCGCGCGCGCCGAGGTGCGGAAGCTCGGCGCGGCGGCGTGCCGCCTCCTTCAGCACCTCGGTGAGCGCGCCGACCTCGCGCGGCGCGACGACCCATCCCGCCTGACCGTCCCGCACCCAGTCCGCCGCGCCGCTCTCCCCGGTGATGACGACGGGCAGGCCGCAGGCCATCGCCTCGGCGGGGGCGAATCCGAAGCCGTCGTGCAGACTCGGGAAGACGAACACTTCCGCACGCCTGTAGGCAGGGAGGGGATCGCCCGGCGCCGCCTGCACACTTAAGCCGCGACTTTCCCTCTCGAAGAGGAGCCTGCTCGGGCGGCTGCCCGTCGCGCCGACGATCTCCAGGGTGGCCCCGGCGCCGAACGCCCGGAGTGCGCGCAGCAAGTAATGGAAGCCTTTCGCCAGATTCAGGCTGCCGACGTAGCACACGCGCAGCGGTCCGTCCGCAGATTTCAGCCCGGGGCCCGCGGTAAACCGAGAGAGGTTTAGCGGCTGCGCGATGACTTGAATTTTTTCGGCCGGCACCCCGCGCGAAATCATCGACCGCTTCGCCCACCCGGAGGAGACTCGGATGCTGCTGGCCAGTTCGTACTCCTCCTCCACCCGCTCGACCGCGGCCTCGGTCGGGTGCCCGATGTGCGCCGTCCCGCACCAGCGGCGCGACTCCTCCTGAAAGACCTCACGGTAGTGGCGTATGTGCCCGTTCGGGTTGTCGAGGACGGCCCGGACGCCGTGCGCGCGCGCCCAGCGTAGCGTCTCCAGCCCGACCTGTGTGAAGACGTAGCAGCGCTGCGGCCTCAAGCGCTCGACCTCGGCCCCCGCCCACGCCCCGAGGCGGCGGTCGCACTCAAGCTGATAGTGCCCCTGGTACCAGCGCCACCACGTGTAGCGAAAGGCCCATTCGGGGATGAAGCGCGGCGACTCATGCCAGATGACCTCCGGCTCGGCGCCGGGGAGGGGCCAGCGGCTGACGCGCCCCGGCCCGAATGCGTGTACGCGGGGGCCGCCGGCGGCCAGCGCCGTGAGCGCCGTGGCCGCCTGGAGTCCGAGGCCACCGCAGCCTGCGCTCGTCCCGTAAACAAAAGCCGTCGATCTATTTAAATCCATTCGCTGACTGTGCCCGGCGCCGGGTCGTCCGACGGGCGGTGCGTTGCGCCCGGTGTTAGGGCAGAGGGAGTTGCTGGGTCGCGCCGCTCACGAAATCGTTGTAGCGGCTGTGCGCGAAGTCGTGGTAGATGAAAATCTGGTGGTGCCACGCCTCCCGGATTCGTCGCGTCAGCAAATGGTAGGGGGCGGCGATCTTCTTGGTCCGGTGCGTCTGGTTGAATTCCCGGATGGCGAGCCGCTCTCCGGTGTAGTCGCTGTACAGCTCGGTCTCGCTGCCGATGATGTCGTCGAAGTAGCAGAACACGCGCGGCAGAAAATACCTCTCGGGGGCGTCGAACATTCCGAGCGCGGCGGCGGTTGAAGTGTAGTAATCGAAGTCGTGCATGACGGCGGCGACCGGGGCCGGGTCGTACTCCGCGCAGAAACTACGCGCCGTCTCCCGGATGTCTCCCAGCACCAGCCGCGCCTTCTTCAGCCTTGAGCGTAGTCGCTCCGCGTCCATCGCGAAGAAGCCTTCCTGCCAGTGATACGGCAGGTCCCTGTAATCGACCGGGGCGGGCAGACCCTTGCCCGTGTCGAAGCCGTAAATGTCAATCTCGATTCCGAGGGCGCGCGACGCCTCCGCCGCGTGGTATTCGAGATTGAGCAACCCCTTTCCTCCGGCCACCCCGAACTCGATCACGCTGACGCGCCGGTGGCCGAGCTTCTTCGCCAGCGACGCGCCCTGATACACGCAGTAGCCGTAATGTGGGCGCTCGACGAGCCCGTTCTCAAGGCGAGAGAGGTAGCTCCCGAGCTTGAATTTTCGCGCGAACCTCAGCGCGACGGTGCGGAGCGGATAGGGGTCGAGGATGAGGCTTTTCAGAAAAGGAATCATTCGTCTTTAACCCTCACGCCCGGCGCCCCGCCGCCGCCGGCCGCTCCCTCTCACGGCGCGCATAGATCAACCCGTGGTGCGCGTTCATCGGGCGCACGAGACAGCAAAAGCCCGCCTGTTCCAGGACCTTCCGGCACCGCCCCGAAGCGTTCGGGCAGAGCTTATCGTGGTATTCGAGGACGACCTGCCGCAGGGTGCCGAGCGTCGCCGGGGTCGCGCCTTCGAGAGCGTCGGCCTCCCCGCCCTCGGTGTCAATCTTCAACAGGGCTATCGGGCGGCCGCCCGTCCGCCTGACGACCTCGTTCAAGTCAACGAGCGGAACGTACGTGGCGACGGCTTCGGGCGCCGGCGGCGCATCGCTGTAGGCGGTGGTGGCCATGCTGTGCACGTTCGTCCACAGCCGCAGTTGGCCGGACTCGCGGCCGACCGCCTCGTGATGTACGGTCACCCTGTCCGTCAACCCGTTGACCTCGACGTTGTGTCGCAGCACCCGGTTGGTCGCCGGGTTCGGCTCGTAGGCGTGGATGTGGAGGCGCGACGAACGGCTCGCCCAGTCGAGCGTGACGGCCCCGATGTTCGCGCCGATGTCGATCAGCACCCCGTCCAGAGGTCTTTCGATGTGACGCCGGTAGTGGCGCTCCCCGAAAACTTCGCGCAGGAGCGAGACGGGGCTGTCGAGCCGCCCATGGTGGAGCGTAAAACCTTCGCGGAATCGCAGCGGCGGCGGCGGGAGGCCGGCGCGGTAAGCCGACCAGACCTCGCGCCAGTTCGACAGCCAGCGGACCATCCTGCCCAGCGTCCGCGCCGCGTAGTACTTGAAGAAGACCCACTCGGAGACTGTCATCTCAAACTTACGGCTTCCTTTTCAGGCGCCCGCCGATGTCGGCGACGATGGGCGGGACGAGGCGTCGGAGGACGGATTTCAGGGAGTACGTCATCGTGCGCCCGTTCAGCCCGTGGATGACCTCGCCCGGCCGCGGCCGCACCAGCGTCCCGTGGTCGGCGGACGCCTCTGCGCCCGGCCGCCCGTTGCTGTAGTAGTAGAGCGCGAGCGATTTTCGCGTCGTCCCCTGCGGGCAGGCGAGCGGCTCCGGGTGACCGTGGAAGGAGGAGTCCGTCGTGCTGAAGATGACGCAGCGGTTAAAGGTCGGGAGGATGCGCCGGACGCAGCGCGTCATCTCCGCGTCCCAGAGTTCGAGGTGCCCCCCGTACTCCTCCTTCCAGTTCTCGTTCAGGAAGAGGAGCAGATTGAGCCTCCGGTCGAGTTTGAATTTAGGGTGCCGGTTGAAGTCCGCGTGTATCTTGAGAAACCCGCCGCGCTCGATTTGATGCAGCCCGCCGCCGACGAAATACGGGTCCGGGATCAGCCCCTCGATGCCCGTCAGGCGTTCCAGAAACTCCACGAACCTCGCGGAGTTCAGTTGGTACAGGAGCCAGAGCGCGCCCGCCTCGATCCGCCGCTCGTCGTCGAAGGCCAG
The DNA here is from genome assembly GCA_963726735.1 of uncultured Acidobacteriota bacterium. Classification (GTDB taxonomy): domain Bacteria; phylum Acidobacteriota; class Blastocatellia; order Pyrinomonadales; family Pyrinomonadaceae; genus QHXN01. The sequence continues at coordinate 501,041 of CAVSDM010000007.1, read as the reverse complement.
TTTTTTCTGGCGCGGGTTGTCGAACGCCTGCCATTCAACCTCCCCCGGCTTGGGGAAAGAGTCGGCGACAGGTCGGAGCGTCTCCGCCGGAAGGAAGTCATCGACGACGACGTGCGGGAAGGGGGCGGCGGAAGAGTAAGCGCCCCGATGCTCCGCGCTCAGTCGCGCCAGCCTGTCCTGATCGAGCATGAACATGTCGAGATTACCGCCTCCGCCCCCGAACTGTCTTACGCTACTCGTTATCGAAGGGAGAGCCTCTCGCCCTCCGGGACGCGACGCAGAGCGGGGGCGCCGGACCGCTCGCGCAGGAGCGACGGCGCCCGCCGCGCGGTCCAACAGAGCGCCCGCAGGAAGGGGCGCAGGCTCCCGTTACCCGCGGCGCGCGGCAGACCGAGCAAGGCGTATCGGCAGAAGAACTCCGGGAGATGGCGCGCCCGCGCGTGGAGCAGGTAGAGCGAGAAGAAGTTCTTCAGCCGGTGAAAGGCAAACTCCGCCGAGGTGTTCGCGCCCGGCGGCGGCTCGAAGTGATGGACCTTCGCCCGCGGCACGAGCGTCATCCGGCCCCCCGCCTTCGACACGCGCGCGCACAACTCGACCGCCTCGCCATACATGAAGAACTCTTCGCGGAAGCCGCCGAGACGCTTGAGGAACTTCGTCCGCGCGAAGATGACGGCTCCGTCCACATTCGTAACGTCGAATGGCTCGCGGAATTGCCCGCGGTCGGCCTCGCCCTCCCCATGCACCTTCTTGCGGTAGACGCCCCCGAGCGTGACCTCGGCCCCGGCGAAGCGGATCGTCCCCAAGGCCCTGTTGTACATCAACGGCGAGAGGAGACTGAACCCCGGCGCGCGTTCCCCGTAATCGACGAGGTGGCGGATGCAGTCGCGGTCGAGCACGATGTCGTCTTCGGTGAGGTAGACGTATGCGCCCGCGGCCTCGGCGATTCCCCGATTCATCCCGGCGGCGAAGCCGAGGTTGCGTGGGTTCTGCACGAGCCGGAGGCGCGCGCGCCCCGCGGCCACGCGCGCCACTTCCCCGCTGGAGGGGCTGCGGTTATCGACGACGATGATCTCAAGCGGCGCGTGCGACTGCGCGGCGATGGAGTCGAGCGCCTCGCGGAGCAGCGCGGGGCGGTCGTAGCTGAGCACGACCACGGAGACTGTGGAGCCGGCGTCGTTCGTCGTCATCAAGACCTCAGGCCGCGTTGGACGTGCGCGCGGCGCGTCGGAGTCGCAGCGCGAGCGGCTCAAGCCTCGGCCGCAGGTAACCGCCGAGCGGCTCGCGCAGCGCCACCGGCAACATTACCGCGGCGTAGATGCCGGCCGTCAAAAGGCTCACCGCGGCGAGCTGGTAAAACTTCGCCGGCGTGAAGTTGAGCGCGAGAAGCGCCGTCAGCCCGGCCAGCAAGAGGAAGCGCCAGAACCAGGGGGCGAGCGCCCGCGCGAGCCCGCCCGGGGTCACAGTGCCCGCGCGCGCGAGCGCCAACAGGTTCGCCGGGAGGCTCACCGCACACACGCCGGCCAGGAGCCCCGCCCCGGCCCCCGTCGGCCCGAACCAGCGCGTCAGCGCGAAGAGCGCCGCGACCGTGACCAGGCCGTCGGCAAGAGCCGTCAGGGCGAGCCGCCGGTCGTGCCCGCCGAAGGCGAAGAGGATGTAGCCGACGACGAGGTTGCAGTGGCGCAAGACCATGCTGAGCAGGACGAGGAGCGTCAGCGCGTCTCCCGCGTACTGCCCCGCCCCGACCCACCACTCGACGAACCCGCGGTTAACCGCCAGCACCACGCACACAACCCCGCCGCTCACCAGCAGCATCAGTTGCCCGAGGGCCGTGCAAACGCGCGCGACGTGCTCACGCGGCGCCCCCGCGCGCAGCTCGCTCAGCGCGGGGATGGCAATCTGCAAAAGCATCTGCGGCTGGTTCGAGAGCACGCCCGCCAGCTTGAGCGTGCAGGCGTATGGGACGACGGCCGCCGGCCCCAGAAGCTTCCCGATCATCAACACGTCCGTGCCGAAGAGGAGGGTCGCGGCCACCTGATTGACGCTCGTCCACCCGCCGCGCGCGAGCTGCCGCCGCGCCTCCGCCCACGGCAGGCGCGGCAGACGCGCCGGGAACGTGCCGGGGAAATGTTGTCGGAGGCGGAAGAGGTGCGCGGGCAGCACGAGCAGTTGCGTCGCGAGCCACCCGACGGCCAGCGCGTAGAGCCCCGCGCCGCGCGCCACGAGCGCGATTGTGAGCGACACGCCCACGAGCCACGCGACGATTTGCGTCTGCGCGAGAAACTGCATGTCCTGCAACCCGTGGAGCGTCGCATGAAGAACGCGCAGCGGGAACGTCACGACGACGCACGCGAGCACGATGCCGAGCACGGGGCGGAGCGCCCCCCACTCGGCCGGCACGAAGAAGAGCCACGTGACGAGCGCGGCGGCGGCGACCAATGGCGTCTGCCATAAGACGAGCCGCGCCGTCCGCCCCACCACACGCGGCAGTTCGTCCGTCGTCCCCGCCGTTGCCCCTTGCCGCCCCGCGGCCGCCGCGGCCTCGCGCGGCAGCAGCGCCACCACGCCCAGGTCCAACAGCATCAGGTAGGCCGTGACCTGCGCGCCGACGATCCACAGGCCGTAGTCGTGCTGCCCGACCCGCCTCAACAGAAACGGCGTCATCCACAGCCCGATCAGCGTGGTCAGCAACTGCCCGACGTAGCCGAAGCCGATGCCGCCGATAAACTTTCTCGTCCTGCTCATAGGTGCCCGGTCATCTCTTCGGCCAGCGCGACGATGTCGGCGGCCACGTCCGCCCAGGCGCGGCGGCCGAGCTGCGCGGCGAAAGGCTCGAAGCCCTCCTTCCAACTCTGCATCAGGCTCCGCCAGCGCAGGAGCCGCGCGGCGAGGTCGGCGGCGTCCTCCGGGTCGGGCAGCAGCATCTCGGAGAGCGCGGCGGGGTAACGTTCGGCGACGCCCGCGCTGCGGCTGACCATCGCGGGGAGGCCGCGGCACACGGCCTCGTGGACGTTCAGCCCGTACGCCTCGTAACGGACGGGGCTGACGAGCAGGTCGCTCGCCGCGAAGACCTCGGCCAGCCGCTCGCTGAAGCCGAGGAACCGTGCGCCTTCGGAGAGCCCCGCTTCGGCGACCCGCGCGCGCCAGCGTTCGAGGCCGCGCCCGCCGCCCGCCACGAGCAGCAGAGCGTCCCACCCCTCGTGCGCCGACAACGCGCGCCAGGCGCGCCAGAGCGTGTCGAAGCCCTTGTTATGGTCGTGGCCGAGCGCGCCCGCGAAGACGACGATTGGCCGGCCGTCTTCGACGCCGAGCCAACGGCGCGCCTCGGCGCGCTCGCGCGGCGAGGCCGGCCCCGCGTCGCCCCCGAGGTAGACAGTATGCACGCGCCCGGGCTCGACGCCGATAAGCTCGACGAGGTCGCGCCGCGTGCGCTCGGAGTTGGCGATGACGACGCGCGCGGCCGAGAGCGACGCGCGCTCTCGCCGGCGCGCGCGCAAGTGCCAGAGACGGCTCTTGGCGCGGAACCACGGCGGCGCGCCTTCGTCCGCCGGCGGCCACGCGTGGTGTACCGCGTGAACCCAGTTAACGTCCGGCGAGACGCAGTTGCCGCCGTTCGCGACCACGCGCGCGCGCGGCCACCTCGCCCTCACCTCGCGCGCGACCCGACGGCCCAGGCTTGAGAGGTGGCGTTCGCCCAGCAGGATAGAGCCGGCGGACAACGGGGCGAGGTGAACGGTTGCGCGCGGGTGCGCCGACAACTCCGACGCCACCGCGTGCCCGACGAAATGTACGGCGTGCCCCCGCTCCAGCAGGTACGAGGCGAGGGCGGCGTTGGCCTTGTCCATCCCGCCGCGCGAGTGGAAGCCGCCGGCCACGATGAGCCACGGGTCGCGCCCGCCTCCGGGACGGCCGTCGCGCCCCCGCCCCCCGACGCCGCCGGCCCGCGAGTCGGCGACGGCCGCGGGGTAATGACCCGGAGTCTCGCCCACCAGCTCCTCAAACATGATGCCCCGCGAGCACCGGGGGGTCGCCGCCCACAGCCTCGTCGCGCCCCTCGGCCTGCCAACGCGTGCGCCTGACCGCGATCCACCCCGCGCCGAGCAGGATCAGCGCCGTGCCGGGGATTGAGGTGAGCAGCCCCTTACCGATCATGCCCGTGGCGAAGAAGGCCGCGCACGCCACCCACGTCAGCCGACGCCCGACGTACCAGGGGTCGGAGCGCCGGACGTTGCGCCGCGTGAAGAGCCACACGATGAAGGCGACCCACAGGCAAAGGCCGAGCACGCCCTGCTCCAGCACGATACGCGCGTACTCATTCTCCATGTAAGTGGTCGGCGGGCTGACCTCGCTCGCCAGAAAGTACGGCATGCTCGTCCCGCCCCCGCCGAGGCCGTTGCCGAGCGGGTACTCGGTCAGAATCTGCGTGAAGTTGTCGTTCACACTCCACGAGACGCGTTCGCCGACGAACTCTACGTCCTGAAGCGTCATGAAGCGCTGGAGCCGCGCCTCGCTGGAGACGATCCAGCCGACGCCCGCGAACATGACGAGGAGGAAGACCCATCCCTGCGCCTTGAGCCGGATGGTCAGGAAGAAGGTCAACAGCATCAGCGCGAGGATGATGACCGGCGTCCGCGCCGCGGCCGCGAAGACGCCGACGGCCGAGACGGCCATGGCCGCGTAGAGCAGGCGGCGCTCCCAGCGGCTGCGCTCCCGCCGCAGCGCCCACGCGCCGACGATGGAGGCGAGCGTCATCACCATCATCCCGGCGTAGGCGTGCGCGCCGGTGAAGGTCGCGGGGATACGCAGCGCCGTGCTGCGGTCGGGGTTGGCAAAGTCCTCGTCAACGATGCTCTTGTAAATGAGGTCTGTCACCTCGTTGCGCGGGTAGAAGCTCTCCACGCCCAGGAAGAACTCTGCGCCGGCGAAGGCCGCGGCGATGATGTTGAGCACGCCGAACCAGAGCGCCAGCTTGTAGACATCATCGTCCCTGAGCCGGCCGCCGAGCAGCAGGAAGGGGAGCAGGAAGACGTTGCCGCGCAGGCCGACGAACTGCACGGGGTAACTCTGCACGGGCACGAAGAAGAGCAGCGCGGGCCACGCGACGAGCAGCCCCACCCAGAGGCGCAGCAACTGCTGCGACTGCCGCTCCCCGGCCGGCGCCCGGCGCCAGAGCTGTGTTAGATAGAGCCCGGCCACCGCTGCGTCGAAGATGAAGTGCGAGGACGGCTCGGGGACGTTGGCCCGGAGTATCCCGTAGAAGTAGCCGACGGTGAAGACGGTCGCCAGCCCGACGACCAGCGAGCGCCGCCCGGCCACGTAACTGAACATGAAGGCGAGCAGGCACAGCCCTATCGAAAGCATCTGCTACTCCCCACCGCTTCGACCCTACTCACGCACGCCGCCTCCCGAGGAGGACGAGGTTGTCCGAGCACAACTGCGGGGCCAGCTTCGCCAAAGCCCGCGGGTAGTGGAAAGGGGTGAGGACGATGCGGCCGTTCCCGGTGTAGACAACCTCCACCTCATCGAGGCCGCACTCGGCGGCGATGCGCCGGAGGTCTACGTTGAGCAGCGCCGTCAGGTGCGCCGGGTAGTTGGCATCCTGGAAGGCGGAGAAGCGCCCCTTGACGACGAGCGTCAGCAGGCTGAGAAAGCTCTGCTGGTTGGGCGTCGTCACGACGACCCACCCGCCCGGCCGGACGAGCCGCGCCAGCTCGCGGACGAAGGCGCGCGGGTTTTCGAGGTGCTCTATCGTCTCGACCGCGACGACCGCGTCGGCGCAGGCATCCGGCAGCGGGACGGGCTCGCGATTCAACTCCGCGCGTTTGAACTCTACTGCGTCGCTCAGCCCCTCGTAGCGGATGAGGTCAACGCCCACGCAGCGCGCGTAGCGCCCGCGCAGGTATTGCCAGAGACGGCCGCCGCCGCATCCCACGTCTACGAGCAACTCCCCGACGGCCTCGCGGCGCGCGAGCGCGGCCACGACGGTCTCGTAGATGGCGCGGTCGCTCTGCCCGCGGCTCAATCGCGCGGACTCCTCGAAATGTTCGACGCCGGCCGCGGCGCTCACGTCGTCGCCCTAACCTTTCCCACACAGCCTCCCAGGACTTCGTGCAGGCGTGCGAGCTGCATGACCGGGTCGCACAGCCTTCGGGCACGACCCGGCCCGCGCTCGCCGAGTCGTGTGCGCAGCGTCGGGTTCTCGACCAACGCGCGCAGTGCGCCGCTCAGTGCGGCCGCGTCGCCGCCGGGCACGAGCAGGCCACAGTCCTCCTCGACGATCTCGCGCGCGCCGCCCAGGTCGGTCGCCACCACGGGCAGGCGCGACCGCAGGGCTTCGGTGAAGACGAGGCCGAACGGCTCGGGCTCCGTGTTTGGCTGGCAGAAGATGTCGGCGGCGGCGAGCAGCCGCGGCACGTCCGCGCGCTGACCCACGAAGCGCAAACGCTCGGCGATGCCGAGCCGCTCGGCGCGACTCACCAGGGTTCGCAGGTATTTGACTTCGGCCGGACGCTGCGCGCCGCCCACAAACCAGCAGACCCAATCGCCCGCCCCCTCCAACTCCTTGAGCGCGTCGAGGTGCGCCCCGTGTCCCTTCCAGGCTTCCATGCGGCTCACCTGAATGATGACGGCGGCGTCCGCGGGCGTGTCGAGTTCGGCGCGGACGGCGGCGCGGGATTCGGGCGTGCGGTAGGGGGCGAGGTCGGGCAGGTCGAGGGGGCAGTAGACGACCTCGGCGCGCGCGCGCGGGAAGAAGGAGCGAAGAGCGCGGGCCGTGTAGACGCTGTTGCAGACGGCGAGGTCGGGCGGCGTGCGGCGCGCCCAGCGTTCGAGCCAGTGTGTGCCGTCCGCGGCGTCGTGAGCCCAGAAGACCAAAGGGAGTGAGGCCGCGCGGACGACCTTCCCGAAGATCGCGTGCGACCAGGAGGAGTGGCAGATGACAACGTCGAACCGTTCATCGCGGAGCAGCGCGGCGAGCGCGCGCCGCGCGCGCAGGACGGCGGCCGGGCGGCTGATACGCACGCCGGGGAGGCGATGCACGCGCGCGCCCGTGGCCGCGAGTTCTTCACTCAAAAGCCCCTCGAAGCAGAGCGCGAAGTGCGGCTCCATCGCGGGGCACAGGTCGCGCCGGCGCGCGAGCGTCGAGAGCATCGTCTCGACGCCGCCGTAGAGGTTCCCGCTGTGGACGTGTAGGACTCGCATCAGGGGGCCGCGCTTCGGGCCGCCTCCGTGTAGACGCCCGCGAGCACTTCGGCGAGGCGCGCGCGGTCGAAGCGTTGTTCCGCGACGAGCCGGCCCGCGCGCCCGAGCCGCGCGCGCAACTCGGCGCTCCCGGCCAGTCGTCCTATCTGTATTGACAGGTCGTCGGCGTCGCCCGGCGCGTGGCCGACGAGCGCCGCCCCGCAGCCTTCCAGAATCTCCGCGGCGCCGCCCGCGCGACTCGCCACGACCGAACGCCCGCAGGCCATCCCTTCGACAATCGCAAGGCCGAAGGGCTCGGGCTCCGTGCTGGCGTGGACCAGAACGTCGAGCGCGCGGATGGCGGACGCCGCGTCTTCGACGAAGCCGGTGAAGCCGACGCGCCCTTCGAGCCCGAGGCGCGCCGCCGAAGCGCGCAACTCCGCGGCGCCCGTCTGGCTCCCGCGCGTCTGGTAGACCGCGCCGCCGATGACGTAGCCGCGCACGCGCGCGTCCGGCGGGAGCATCGAGAGCGACTTCAGAAAAGTCTCGTGCCCCTTCCAGCGCGCCATCGTCGCCAGCAGCCCGACGCGGACGGTGCCGGGCTCGGCCGGCGGCAGACCCGAGAGCGAGTCGAGGTCGAGCCGGAGCCCCGCGGGCGAGAAGTTGTCGAGGTCTACGGCGTTGTAGAGCAGGTGCGTCCTTAAGCCGTCGCCGCAGACCGCGCGCAGGTCCGCGGCCACGCTCCGCGAGTTCACGACCGCCGCCGCACAGCGCGGCGCGCAACGCTTGATGAGCCGGGCCGCTACGGGGCGCGTGCCCACGTAGTCGTGGACGTGCCAGACGACCGGCGGCCGCCCCCGTGTCTGTGACAGGGCGGAGAGCAGTTGTGGTTTGAGTCCGTTGGCGTGAATAACATCCGGCGCGATGCGTCGCAGCTCGCGCCGCAGCCTGCCCAAGTAAAGCAACACGCCGGGCGCCGCCGACGCGAGGTCGAGTAAGAGTCTCGTCCTACTCACGCGGCGGCCCGCGGGCCCGCCCGCCCCCGCGTCGCCGAGCCGCGCGAGCCCGCACGGGAATTCGATGACAGAGACGTTGACTCCCAATCGCGCCGCACTCTCCGCGAGACTGCCCGCGCTCGGGACGACGAGGCTCAACTCCCAGAGCGGACGCGCGGCGCGCAGGGAGGCCAGCACGTCGGACAGGCTCCGCTCCGCGCCGCCCATCGAGCCGTTGGCGCTGAGGAATGCGAGCTTCATCCGATCTCCGACGCGGGGCGCGCGGGCGCCCTTCAGCTCGCGGCCGACTGCTCGCCCGCGGCCGCGTCGGCGCTGTAGTAGGAGTGCGAGTAGTAGCCGCGGTAGTAGTAGTAGTCGTGCTCGCGCAGGTTGACGTTGTTGAGGATGACGCCGAAGACCTTCGCGCCCACGTCCTGAAGCAGTTGCTCGCGTGCGGCGCACGACCCCGCGCGAGGTCTTGCCGCTGTGGACGACGAGTAGCACGCCGTCCACGAGCGTCGAGGCGAGCACGCCGTCGGTGAACGTGCCGACGGGCGGCGTGTCGATGATGACGTGCGTGAACGTGCCTTCGAGCGTGCGGACGAGCCGGCGCATCTGCTCGGAGCCGATCAGCTCGGCCGGGTTCGGCGGGATGGCGCCCGAGGTCAGGACGTTGAGGCCCGTCCCCTCGTGCTGGTAGATGAGCGAGAGCATCTCGGCCTCGCTCATGTCGTTCGAGAGCACCGTGCTCAGGCCGCGCGTGTTCGGCAGCTCGAAGATGGTGTGCAGGCGCGGCCGGCGCATGTCGGCGTCGATGACGAGGACGCTGGCGCCCGTCTGCGCGAGCGAGAGGGCCGTGTTGACGGCCGTCGTCGTCTTCCCCTCGGCCGGGGCGCTGGAGGTGACGAGCAGCGACTTTGGCGCGTGCCCCGGCGTCGAGAGCAGCACGGAAGTCCGCAGGTGCCTGTAGGCTTCGGCGAGCGGCGAGCGCGTCTCGGCGTTGACGAGCAGTTCGGGCGAGTCGGCGCCGGGCTGCGAGGCGCGGCGCGCGAGCGAGCGCGAGGGCAGCAGCCGCCGCTTCGCGAAGCCGCCGACCGCCGGGATGACGCCCATCGAGGGCAGCCGCAGCCAGCGGTCAACGTCCTCGGTCGAGCGCACCGAGTCGTTCATGTATTCGAGGAAGATGGAGAGGCCGACGCCGCCCGCGAGCGAGAGCAGCAGCGCCAGCATCACGCTCCGCAGACGCTGCGGCCCGACGGGGGAGTCGGGGACGATGGCGTAGTCGGCGACGTAGATGTTGTTCGGCGTGCCGGCGAGCACCACGTCGTTCTCCTTCGAACGTTGCAGCAGTCCGTCGAGCAGTTGCTTGTTGGTCTCGATCTCCTGCTGGATGATGCGGTAGTTGATGGCCGCTTCGTTCTGCGTCAGCGTCTCGCCCTGCTGGCGCTGGAAGTCTGTGCGCAGGGCGCGCTCGCGGTCGAGCGCCTGCCGGTAGCGCGTCTCAAGGTTGGTCGTCACCACCACGGTCGCGCGCGTCTTCACGTCCGCACAACTGCCTTTCGAGCGTGGCGATCTGCTGGTTGATCTCCTTGACCTCGGGCCACTCCTCGGTGTTGTTGACGAGGAGTTGCGAGCGCCGCTCCCTGAGCGACGCCAGCTTCCCCTCGATGTCATCCTTCGCCTTGCTCTCCTTCTCGGCCAGCGCGCCGGCCGCGCCCGGCGCCTGCGCCGCGCGGTAGGCGGCCTCGGCGTCCTTGCGCTCGTTCTCCGCCTGAAGCAGTTGTTGGTTGAGCCCGGCGAGCCGCTCGACGACGGTGTTCTGGCTGCCGTCGAGCGAGAGAATCTGGTGAGTCTTGGCGTAGTTGACCAGACGCTCCTCGTCGCCGCGGATGTCGGCCTGCAACTCGGCCACGCGCTTCTGGAGGAAGTCGCCGGCCGTGGCGTTCGTCTCGGTCTTCTTCTCCAGGTTCGAGAGGACGAAGGCGTCGGCGATGGCGTTGACGATCTTGGCCGCGACCTGCGGGTCGCCGTGCGTGTAGCGGATGTCGATGAGGCGCGTGTCCTTGCTGTAAGAGCTGGTGCGCGTCTCCTTGACGGGCTCGACCTTGAGGCCGCCCTGCAACATGCGGACGAAGGGGTCGAGCCGCTTGGCCTCCGCCAGGTCTTCGCGCGCGGTGGCGGGCGCGACCGCGCCGGTGAGCGGCAGCTCGTACGGCTCCCGGCCCTTCTGCTCGTCCGACGACCTGCTTTCGAGCCGCGCCATGCGCCGGAGGTTCTGCCAGACCGTGCGGTTCTGCGCCGCGGCGGGCCGGAGGAACGCCTGACTGTGTTCGAGGTCGAGCGTCTTGACGACGCGGCGCAGCAACCCCGCGCTCGTCAGGTTCTGGAGCTGCGTGTTGAAGTAGGCCGGGTCGGTCGTCGCGCTGTTGATGACGACCGTGCCGGCCTTCGTCGCGCCGCTCATGGGGTTGGTTTCGAGGTCAACCTGTACGCGCGCGCCGGCCGTGTAGATGTCGGGCTTCTGCGCAATGTAGACGGCCGCCGCCGCCGTGACGAGCAGCGTCAGCCCGAAGATCATCCACAGGTGCTTGCGCACGGCGCGCAGGTACTCGCGGAAGTGATTCTCCTCCGACCCCTCGGCGTCGCCGTAGGCGCCGTAGCCGGCGTAAGGGGGGAGCGCCGCGGGGACGTGCGGTGCTTGCGGGCGGTCGAGGTCTTTGGGCTCGGGGAGCGCGAAGGGCTGCCCGTTGATATCCTTCATGGCACTTACTCGCTTCCTGCGGGGTGGGGACTCGCCTGAACTCTGCTTCAGCGGATGACCTGCACGGGCAGTTGGCCGACCGACGGGACGAAGGCGCCGACGAGGCTGCGCAGGACGCGGCGGCCTCCGGCGACGGGCACCTCGACGATGTCGTTGGGCAGCAGCGCCACGTCCTCGGCCTGATGCTTCTTGATGGCGTTGAGGTCTACGAAGAACTCGCGGCTGCCGCCGTTGGCCTCCTGCCGGACGATGCGCACCTTCTCCTGCTTCGTGTCGGGCATCGTGCCGCCGACCATCGCGACCGCGCGCGAGACGGTCAGATGGTCGTCTCTCAGGGAGATGGGGCCGGGGCGCAGGACGTTGCCGACGACGTACGCCTCCTTCGCCTCCGGCAGCGTAATCACGTCGCCCGGCTGGAGGAGAGGGTTCGCGCGCTCCTCGCCCTTCAAAGTCTCTTCGAGTTTGAAGGTGAGGAAGGACGGCGCGTCGGCGTCGCCAATCGGCGTCACCGTCTGTGCGAGCTGTGCGGACTGTGCGGACGGTGTGGGCTGCGCGGGCTTCGCCTCGCACGAGCCGAGCGCGGGCATACGCGCGATCTGGATGCGGCCGCCGGAGCGCTCGGTCGCGCCGCCGGCGTAGAACTGCACGAGTTCGAGGAGCCGGACGGGGCGTCGCAGTTGGAACTGACCCGGACGCGCCACGGCGCCGTTGATGGCGACGGGCTGCGAGTTGTACTCCCTGACCTTCACGACCACCTGCGGGTTGCGCTTGTACTTGATGTAGAACTGGCGCAGGAAGTCCTGAAGCTCGTTCGTCGTCCGCCCGGCGGCGCGCACCTCGTTCTGCTCCTCGTTCTGGACGGAGAGCAGCGGAATCATGCCGCACTCGTTGACTTCGAGCGCCTCGGCCGAGAACTGCGGGACGATGTCGGGCGCGGTGACGCGTATGGTCAGCACGTCGCGCGCGCCGATGCGGTACTGCTCGGCCGAAAACTGCGGTTGCTGCCGCGCCGCCGCCGCCAGTCCGCCGACGACACACAGCGCGGCGGCCAGACCGTAGCGGCGCGCCCTGACAAGAAGGTCGTGTTTCATCTCTTTACGACTCACTTGAAAAATTCACTTCGACGCGAGGCCGACGCGGCGCGAGAGCATCGCCTCGCGCAGGTGGTTCGGGCGCGAGAGGTTGAGGACGGTGTTGCCGAGGATGACGTTCAGCTCTTCGGCCTCGTGGACGAAAGAGCCGGCGAGGGGCTTGTCGCCGGTCTTGACGACGACGCCGTCGCGCACCCATTGCCAGAACTGCGCCTGCGTCGTCCAGAACTGCTTGCCGTCGCGGCAGACGACCTGCGCCGTGCGCCGCTTCTTCTTCTCGACCTTCTTCTTCGCGCTGCTCATCGTCTGAACGGCTCCCGGTTGATACACCTCTGCTGCCACGTGTCCTTAAGTGTTTCGCCCCGCAGAGCTACTGACCCGTCACGTCGTACCCCCCGCGGGGGGAAGCCTCGTGTGAGGCACTTAAATTTTCGCGCACGGCCCCCGGTGCTTCAGGGGCCGTGCGCCTCGAAGGGGTCGGCGTGGCGACTCGCTCCGCCGTTCCCGACGCCGACGCGGTCCTCCTGGCGCAGGAGCCGCGAGATCAGCTCCGCGCGGCGGCGGACGCCGAGCTTGATGAAGAGGTGGCGCATGTGGAACTTGACGGTCTGCTCGGTGATGCAGAGGCGGTCGCCGATCTCGGCGTTGGTGAGCCCCTCGGCGCAGCAGAGCGCGACCTGCGCCTCGCGGCGGCTGAGGTCGTAACCATTGACGACGCGCTCTAAGGCGGGCACGAAGCCCTCGCCGCGCGCGTGGCTGCGGTACTCCTTCGGGTAGGGCTCAATGCCCGCGGCGCGGCGGCGCTCGAAAATCTCCTCGGGGCCGTAGACGAGGTAGCTGCTCCCCGCCCCCTCCTCGCCGCCGTCGTCGGAGGCCGAGCGTTTGCAGTCGATCGAGAGTTTCGCGACAAGCCCCGCGCGCGCGCGCCGGAGCGTCGTGTAGCTCCCCAGCCCGGTCAGTTCCAGCAGCCGGCGCAGGCTCAGGCTCCCGACGCAGGACCGATTCTCGCCGCACACGGCGGCGCGCAGCGCCTCGTAGAGCGCCTGCTCGACGGGCGAGTGGCTGAGCGCCAGGAGGGCTATCGCGCCTTGGGAGGTTGTTTCCACCGAGTTCCGGAGGTTTGGGCTTTAAAGCCCGGGGCGGCGCCGCGAAACACGAACACGCGTGCGGCTTTTTGTACAGAACCGCCGGGCGGCTGCTTCTAAAGGGAACAGTTCTTCAGACAGTGATCCTGGCTGACAGCCTCTCGCTTCGTCTGTGAAAGCGGCGCCGGACGGCAGTGACGTAACACACAAAGGGCGAATAGATTCTTACCCTCTGAAGTTTATGTAAGGGCTGGCGGGCCGGTTCTCTGTCTTGTGAGGTACTAAAAAACTACCCTCAGGGAGAGGCGGGTCGGTAATTTTTTAAGATTGACAGGGTATAAGCTGTCCGGCCGTCCAGTTTTTTTTGAAGAAAACCTGCGCCTATGAACTGCCTGAAGGCTCTTCCGAGCCTCCTGCCGAACTGAAGAAGTATGTCAAAGGCGTGGGGATTCTAACAAAATGTTCGCGGTTGTCAAATTGTATGTATAAAGAGGGAGCGTCAGTCTCTCCGATAGCTGAGCATAAAACCCGCCGCGCAAGACCGGGCACAATCATATAGAAAGCCCCGGCGAACTGCCTACAAAAGTACACACCACACCAATAAATGCAGACAAAAGGCGTCATAAAATTCGCGGGCAGTGAAATAATTACCGTCCTCAAAGGCTCCTTAGACAAGCCTCCTCTGCAAAAACAGGACGGGCGCCGACCGACGAGCCTCACAACTTTAAAGCTTCGGCCCGCCGTGCCGCCGAACACAGTTGCGCTCGCGCCGGCGACTCTGATACTGATACAGCCCACACCCGTTAGACGCCCGAGGGGAAAATCAGGATGACACGTCAGAGATTAATGCTGCTGTTCGCCTGCGCGCTCCTGGCGCTCGCCCCGGCCGCCACCTCTTCCGCGCAGACGCCGTCGCGCGCGGGCGAGTTGCCGAGCGAGACGCCGACCAAGTTCACGCCGACGAACGAGGGGTTCGAGTACACGCGCCGCGAGGTGATGATCCCGATGCGGGACGGCGTCAAACTTCACACGGTCATCCTCGTGCCCCGGGGGGCGAAGGGCGCGCCGATACTTCTGACGCGCACGCCCTACGACGCTTCGGCGCTGACGAGCCACGCCGAGAGTTCGCACCTCGGCCCCATCCTACAGGGCTACGACAACGCGACGGACGTGATCGTCGAGGGCGGCTACATCCGCGTCGTGCAGGACGTGCGCGGCAAGTACGGCTCCGAGGGCGACTACGTGATGAACCGCCCCCTGCGCGGGCCGCAGAACCCCACGGCCGTTGACCACTCGACCGACACCTACGACACCATCGACTGGCTCGTGAAGAACACGCCGGAGTCGAACGGCCGCGTCGGCATCATCGGGATCTCGTACGACGGGTTCCTGCCGCTGATGGCGCTCGTGAACCCGCACCCGGCGCTCAAGGTGTCGGTGCCGATGAACCCGATGGTGGACGGCTGGCGCGGCGACGACTGGTTCCACAACGGCGCGTTCCGACAGCAGGGCATGTCCTACATCTACGACCAGGAGGCCACGCGCAAAAACGAGATCAAGTGGTGGACGAGCCACCTCGACCCCTACGACACCTTCATGCAGTCGGGCTCGGCGGGCGAGCTGGGCCGTCGGCGCGGGATGGAGCAGTTGGGGTTCTGGCGCAAGCTCCTGGAGCACCCGGCCTACGACGCTTTCTGGCAGGATCAGGCCGTGGACAGGATTCTCGCCGCACAGCCCTTGAAGGTGCCCGTGATGCTCGTCCACAGCCTCTGGGACCAGGAGGACATCTACGGCGACATCGCCGTCTACAAGGCCATCGAGCCGAAGGACACAGGCAACGACCGCGTCTTTCTCGTCTTAGGCCCCTGGTACCACGGGCAGGCGATCAGGGAGGGCTCCGCGCTCGGCGCCGTCAGGTTCGGCAGCGACACGTCGCTCACTTTCCGCCGGGAGGTGCTGCGCCCCTTCCTCGACCAGTACCTCAAGGACGGCGCGCCCAAAGCGGAGGTCGCCCCCGTCACGGCCTTCGAGACGGGGACGAACCGCTGGCTGCGCCTGAAGTCCTGGCCCTCGGGCTGCGAACGCGGCTGCGCGCCGAAGCCCACGCCGCTCTACCTCTCGGCCGGTCTGCGACTCGGCTTCGACGCGCCCAAATCCGGCGCCGCGTTTGAGGAGTACGTCTCCGACCCCTCGAAGCCAGTTCCATACCGCGCGCGCCCCATCGACGACAGCACCTGGCGGCAGTGGCTCGTGGACGACCAGCGCGAGGCATCGGGTCGGCCGGACGTGCTCACCTTCACGTCGGACGTGCTGACCGCGCCCGTGAAGATCAGCGGCGAGCCGATGGTCAACCTCTTCGCCTCGACTTCCGGCACCGACTCGGACTGGGTCGTGAAAGTCATCGACCTCTACCCGGACGAGGTCGCGGGGCAGCCCGAGATGGGCGGCTACCAGTTGATGGTCTCGGCCGACATCTTCCGCGGCCGCTACCGCGAGAGCCTTGAGACGGCGAAGGCTATAGAGTCCGACCGGCCGCTCCTCTACCGCTTCGCGCTGCCCACGGCGAACCACATGTTCCTGCCCGGCCACCGCATCATGGTGCAGGTGCAGTCGAGCTGGTTCCCGCTCTACGACCGCAACCCGCAGACCTTCGTCCCGAACATCTTCTGGGCCAAGCCGGCGGACTACCGCAAGGCGACGCAGCGTATCTACCACGAGCCCGGCCGGGCCAGTTCCGTCGAGCTGCCCCTGGTCAACACCCGTTAACCCCGTCGCACAAAGAACGCGCACAAATAATGAGGGCGCCACGCCCGGGAAGAAACGACATGAACGCATTCCGCCGACCCCGCCTGCTCCTCCTCGCCGCCGTCTGCCTGCTTACGCTCGCGACCACACGGTCGTCGGCGCAGGAGGACATTCCCCTCTTCACCCCGGACTTCCCCCCGCAGGAGTTCGCCGCGCGCCGCGCGAAGGTCTACGACGCCGTCGGCGAAGGCTTCGCGCTCGTGCAGGGCGCGGCCGGCCCGGCGGGCTACACGCGCTTCCGGCAGTCGAACGAGTTCTACTACCTCTGCGGGATCGAGGTGCCGCACGCGTACCTTCTGCTGAGCGGCGCGCAGCGCACCGCCACGCTCTACCTGCCGCACCGCAACGAGGGGCGCGAGCGGAGCGAGGGGAAACTCCTCGCGGCCGAGGACGCCGAACTCATCAAGCGCCTGTCGGGGGTGGAGGCCGTCTACGGCGTGGAGTTGCTCGGCGAGCACCTCGGCCGCCACGCGCAGCGCTCGCAGACGCGCGTCGTCTGGACGCCGTTCAGCCCGGCCGAAGGAATGGCGATGAGCCGCGACCTGGCGGTGCGCGCCGTCGCCGACTACTCTTCGGACCCGTGGGACGGGACGGCCTCGCGCGAGACGCGTCTGGTCGAGACGCTGCGCGCGCGCTTCCCGCAGTTCGAGGCGCGCGACCTGACGCCCGTGCTCGACCAGATGCGCCTCATCAAGAGCCCGCGCGAGATAGAGCTGATAAGCAAGGCCACGCGCCTCTCCGGGCTCGCGCTGTTGGAGGCGATGCGCTCGACCGTGCCGGGGCTGACCGAGTATGAGTTGGACGCCCTGGCGAAGTACGTCTATTACCGCCACGGGGCGCAGGGCGACGCCTACTACTCGCTCGTCGCGAGCGGCCCGAACGCCGTCTTCCCGCACTACAACGCGGGCAAGCGCGTGATGCGCGACGGCGAACTGCTGCTGATGGACTACGCGCCCGACTACGGCTACTACATGAGCGACGTGACGCGCATGTGGCCCGTGAACGGCAAGTTCAGCGGCTGGCAGCGTGAGTTATACGGCTTCTACCTTGAGTGCTATCGCGCCATCCTCTCCCACATCCGGCCCGGCGAGACGGCCGCGACCATCATGAAGGAGGCGGCCGCCGACATGAGGCGGGTGCTCGGGCGCACGAAGTTCTCCAAGCCCATCTACGCGGCCGGCGCGCGCGAGTTCGTCGAGAGCTTTGAGAAGTCGGCCGACGCCCCTTGCGCCTCGCTCGGCCACTGGGTCGGGATGGCGACGCACGACGTAGGGCGCGACTGCGGCCCGCTCAGGGCGGGCATGGTCTTCACCATCGAGCCGGCGCTGCGCGTGCCGGAGGAGAAGGTCTACATCAGGCTCGAAGACGTGATCGTCATCGGCGAACGTAAGGCCGAAGTCCTCACCACCTTCGTTCCGATGGACATCCCCGGCATCGAACAACTCATGCGTGAGGAAGGGATGCTGCAACGCTACCCGCGGGACAAGGCGGAGCGCCCTTAGAGATTTAACCGCGGAGAGACGGAGGCACGGCTTGAAGTCTTATAACTTCAAGCCGTGCCTCCGTCTCTCCGCGTTAAATTCTTCTTCTACCGTCGAGGGGTAAGTTTCCAGAGTTCCCCGTTCGCCTCGTCCGTGACGACGTAGAGCGTCCCGTCCGGCCCCTGGCGCACGTCGCGGACGCGCTGGTTGCGGTCGGCCAACAGGTGCTCTTCCCCCACCACGCGATTATCTTTGATGATGAGCCGCACGAGCAGCTTCTGCACCAGAGAGCCGACGAAGAGGCTCCCGCGCCACGCGGGGAGGGCCGTGCCCGTGTAGTACTGCGCGCCCGAGGGCGCGATGACCGGGTCCCAGTAATAGACCGGCTGTTCCAAGCCCTCGCGCGCCGTGATGTCGCCGGGAATCGGCTGGCCCGAATACTCCTCGCCGTAAGAGATGATCGGCCAGCCGTAGTTCTGACCCCGCCCGACGAGGTTCAACTCGTCGCCGCCCTGCGCCCCGTGCTCGATTGTCCAGAGCCTCCCGCGTTCGTCGAAGGTCGAAGCCTGCACGTTGCGGTGGCCGAGCGTCCAGATTTCGGGCAGGGCGCCCTGCTGTTTGACGAACGGGTTGTCGGCGGGCACAGAGCCGTCCGGGTTGAGGCGGATAATCTTCCCGAGGTGGCTGTTCAACTGTTGCGCCTGCGGGCGGGTCACCTCCTTGTCGAACCGGTCGCCGAGCGTGACGTAGAGCTTGCCGTCCGGCCCGAAGGCGAGGCGCGAGCCGAAGTGCAGGCCGTTCGGGTAGGTCGGCATGGCCCGGAAGATGACGCGCACCTGCTCCACATTACGCCGGTCTTCGGTCAGAACGCCGCGCGCGACGCTCGTCCCGTTGCCGCCCTCGCGCGGCTCCGTGAAGCTCCAGTAGATGGTTCGGTCGCGTGCGAAGTCGGGGCTCAGGGCGACATCGAGCAGCCCGCCCTGACCGCGTGCGTCCACCGGCGGAAGGCCCCCTTGCCCACTCGCCGCCGACACGCCGCCGGAGCCCACGGGGAGCAGACCGCCGACGGGCGGGCCGACCTCTCCCTTCGCCGAAACGATGCGGAGCCGCCCAGCCTTCTCCGTGACGAGAAGGTCGCCGCCCGGCAAAGGCTCGACCGCCCAGGGCCGCTCCAAGCCTTTCGCCAGCACCGTCACGTCGAAAGCCGCGTCGGACTTCACCCCGCAGGTGCGCGTCTGCCCTGGGAAGGCCGGCTTCTGGCTCGGGGCGTTCGGCGCCCTCGTTTCGAGCGGCGTGCAGGCAGAATTTGAAGCCGCCGGAGCGGCGTTCGCGTCGGAAGGCTTTTCAGGCCCGCGCGTGCTCTGGCCGCAGGCCGGCCCGGCGACCGCGAGCAGAAGGGTCAGGGCGAGGCCGATTCGATTTCTCTTCATCTATGACAGTCCTCAAGAACGTTCAGCCCGAGTCTTAATAGTTGAGGCTGACAAGTTTCGGCCGGTTTCTTGCCGTCGCTGAATCGGCCGTGTCAAGGTTTTATCATATTCGGACGGCGACCGCGGCGGCCGACGCCGACGGCGGCCGGCGTGCCTGCGGGCCTCTTGACAGGCGCGAAACCGCGCGCCTAAAGTCTCAACTCCCTGAGTAAATATCGGGCCGATGGAGAATCAGTATGTGGACGTGCGTGAGCTGTGGAGAGTCGGAGAACGAAGAGACCTTCAGGTTCTGCTTCTCATGCGGGGCGCCTGCCCCCGCCGACGAAGAGCAGACCGAGATGGGCAGACTGAGCCCGCCGCCGACGCGCGAGTTCCCCCCGGCCGAGCCGGAGGGGGAGCCGACGACGCCGCCGCCGAGGGAGGAGGAGCATGAGCACGGGTTCAAACTCCCGAAGGCGCTCACCTCGCTCGGGCAGAGGCTCCGGCAGGCCACCACTTCAGGGGGCGAACAGGTCGTCAGCGTCAAGGTCTCTGCGGAGGCGCAGGAGGCTTTGGAGTTGCTCCTCCAGGCCGGCCGCTACGACAACCCTGCGGACGCGGCCGGGTTCCTGCTCGAAGAGGGGGTGAAGGCGCAGGCGGAGCTGCTGTGGGTCATCCGTGAGAAGCTCTCCGAGATAGAGCGTCTGCGCGCCGAGCTGAGGAGCATCGGCGGCGGCGGTAATCGTTGACGACGCGTGAAAGGAACTCTGAAACAGGCGGGCGAAGATTTTTCTACAGACCCTCGTTAAAGATTCGTGACCGGACGCGAGTTTAATGCGCAACGTCCGACGAGTTTGGGGGAACGAGTCGGGCTACTTAAATGGGTCAGGCGGGTCGCTTTGGGGGAGGCGACCCGCCTTCCTTTTTCGGCGCGGGGGCGCCTGGAACTTATGCGCACGAATGAAGAGGAGGGCAGCCGGACGGGACGCCGCGCCGCGCCGGACGAGGGTGAAACGCACCTCGCGGAGATAGCGCGGGCGCTCGCGGAGATCGTCTCCGAGCTGAAGGAGGTCAACACCTCTCTGAAGGCCATAGCCCGGAGCCAGGCGGCGCAGCAGGCGACGCAGAAGCGTCAGCAGACGGGTTCCTGAAGACCGCACACGCCACGCCAATTCGCACGCCGACCCGAATCGTCTCTCACCTCATACTCGTCGGGACCAAGTGCAACATTTTTTGCAAAAACTCTTGACCCGTGTAAATAGACCGGTTTAGACTCGCCGCGTCGATTGATTCGTGAGCCTCGCCGCTTCGTTGGCCGAAAATTCAGCCTTGAGGGTCCACACATGCCTCGCCAGTCCCGAGTCGATAAGCAGTCCGTCATGGTCGTGGAAGACTTCGACGACACGCGCCAGATAATCGCCCTCGAACTGCGGAGAGAGGGTTACGAGGTCGTCGAACTCTCGGACGGCAGGGAGGCCGTCGAGGCGGTCAGGCAGCGCTGCCCGGACCTCGTGCTGCTGGACCTTTCGCTGCCCGGGTGCGACGGGCTCTCCGCGGCCTTCAGGATGCGCGAAGTGGGGGCGATGTGCCACGTGCCCATCGTCGCCTGCACCGCGCACGACGCGGCCCTGCACCGGGACGCGGCGCTGGCGGCCGGCTGCGACGAATTCCTGTCGAAGCCGCTCGACCTGGGACGTTTGAAGGAGGTCGTGGTCCGCCTGCTGGCCGAGCGCTCCGAAGGGGTCGGGAGGGGCGAGGCGGAGGCGAGGGCGGGCTGCATCACGTCGGCTCAACTGGACGACGAGGGGCTGCGCGACTACCTGGACAGGTTGATGGAGCGAAACGGCGCGCCGGAGTGAGGGCTCGCGGCCCACACCCCGGCGCGCCAGTGTTTCAAGGTTTAGCGCTTCCTGCCCGTCCGGCGCAGGAGCGAAGAGTATTCGAGGAGCTTGCGGCTCATCTTGTCGCGCCCGCGGTCGGCGAGCGAGCCCGTGACGCTCAACAACTCCTCCGACTCGGCCGCGGCCTCCGCGTCGTCGGGCCGCGAGGCGCAGTAGGCCATCGTCGCCGCGCGCGCGCTCCCGAGGACCTGGGAAGCGGCCGCGTAGTCGCCCCGATCCATGTGCGACACCGCCTCGCGCCGCGCACGCGCGTTCATCAGGAGCCGGACGGCCTTCGTCACCTCGTCGTTCAAGGCCAGCGCCTCGACCTCTCCCGCCTCTGCGAACTCGACCTCGAAAGCCTGCTTCAGGACTTCGGCGTCGCGCGCCTCCCGCGGCGTGTAGCCGACGCGCAGGTCGAGTATGCGCATCCGCTCACCGGCCGCGCGCGCCGGGAGTTGGAGCCGCAGCACGATGTCTAAGGGCGAGCCCGCCTGCAAGTCGGGCAGACGATAGCGCCCGGTCTCGGTCAACTCGAAGTCGTTGAGCACGTCGGTCACGCGCACGCCGTCGGACGGGACGAGCCCGAGCGAGACTTCGCGCGCGAACTGCGCGAGCAGCCCCTCCAACTCGACGGCGAAGATTCGCTGCATGTCCGCGGCCTCGGCGACGTGCCACGCGTTGCCGCCGCCCGCACGCGCCATCGGGATGAGCAGGTCTTCGTTGAAGTCCTCGCCAATGCCTACGGTCGAGGTGCCGACGCCGCGCTCGAAGAGCCCCTTCGCCTGCGAGACGATCTCGTCGGTGCTCGTCAGGCCCACGTTGGCGAGCCCGTCGGTGATGAGGAGCACGCGGTTCACGAACGCATCGTCGAGGTGCTCTGAGACCTGCATGCCGCCGCGCACCCAAGCCTCGTGCAGCGCCGTCGAGTTGCGCGCCCCGACGCGTGAGAGCAGACGCTTGAGCCCTTGCTTGTCCTCGACCGGCTGGCTCGGGATGAGCACTTCGACGACATCGTCGAAGATGACCACGCTCATCCGATCGACGGAGAGCAACTGCTCCACGCAGTAGCTCGCGGCCTCCCGCGCGCGCTCCATCTTCGCCCCCTGCATCGAGCCGGAGCGGTCGAGCACGACCGAGAGGTTGAGCCGCCGCCGCGCCGACTGGCCGTCGCCCACCAACTCGGGCGGGGTGATCCGCACCAGCACGTCCACGGTCTGCTCCCGCCCCGCGGCGAGACGCGCGCGCTCCGTCAGGACTTCGACTTTCAACTGCTCTTGCGTCATGACCCTACTTCCTTCCGCGCCCCGACCCCCTCGCGCCGTGCGCCCTCAAGACGTTCAGAAAGGTTTGCGACAGGCGCCTGAGCGCCCCCTCGTTCTGCGAAGCGTGATACGAATCGCTGACGTGTAGTTCGAGCCCGGGCTCAAGCTCCACCCTCGCCCAGGTCTCGCGCGCCGCCGCGGAAGGCGACGCCAGGGGCGCCGACGGGGACGTTTGCCGCGCCTGCGGCGGCGCAGCACTCGCGGGTGGGGCCGAAGGGCTCTTCCGCAGGAGCGACTCCAGATAGCCGAGCGCCTCTCCCCTCGCGGCCGACCCCGACGCCTGCCCCTGCTCGACGCCGAGCAGCCGCTCCAACTGCCGCTCG
The DNA here is from genome assembly GCA_963726735.1 of uncultured Acidobacteriota bacterium. Lineage (GTDB taxonomy): Bacteria > Acidobacteriota > Blastocatellia > Pyrinomonadales > Pyrinomonadaceae > QHXN01. The sequence goes on along the minus strand of CAVSDM010000007.1, from coordinate 478,710 downwards.
GTCTTTCCCGTGACCAGCTCCCGGATGGCGCGGATGGGTAGGCCCTCGGCCTGCAACTTCTTCACGACCAGGAGTTGAAGCAGGTGCCGGAACCCGAAGACCGACGCCGTCCCCTGCTTCTCCTCCGCCGGGGGGATGAGTCCTTCGGCGAGGTAATACCTCACCGTCCGCTCGTCGGGCAGCTCCGTCACGGTGCCGCGCCCCTGCCGCGCCGTCCCGCTCTCGGCCAGGATGCGCGCCGCCTCCTCCGCCAGGCCCGCCACGCCCACGTACTTCCCCCGCCGCGCCGCCTCCAGCCACTCCCTCATGCCGCGGATGATAAGGCGGACAGAGATTGTTGTCAACAGTAAATACTGTCGAGAGTCGTCGGGTACTCGACGGCCGAATGAGAAGGCCCCGCGCCGTAAGTTGAGTACGGCGCGGGGCCACTTTGAACGCGCGGGGACCGCGCCCTTCTGTCAGCGGAGCCTGCTCGACGGGTCGCCGAAGAAGACCCACGTCCGCCGCACGTCCCTGTCGGCGGTCGCCGCCTTGGCGCGCCTCACGGCGTCGCCGAGCCTGACCGTCCCGCCCTCCGCGAAGATGATGCGGTACAACTCGCGGTTGGCCTCCGACTGCGCGTTCGGCTCGGTCATGCCCGACGAGGCCCAGACGGCGTAGGCGCCGCCCTGCTCGGCCTTCAGGACCGACTCGGCGAGGCTGTCGAGCCCCGTCCCCTCGTAGTAGCCGTTGAGGCAGGTCATCAACACGAAGAGCGGCAGACGGCTCCCGTTCTGGAGCGCCGGCGCGTCCGCCCCGCGCAGCAACCCGTCGCCGGTCCACACGTCGATGGAGCCGTGCCCCATCCAGTTGACGACGAGCGGGCCGGCGTTGACGCCCGAGACGATCTGGCTGCGCACGGTCGCAGCGTCCTGCGCGCGCCGGTTGACGCGCGCGACGCTGGCCCCGGCGGGCAGAAGCGCCTGCACCCCGTCGGTCGCAGACTCGAAGTTGTAGCCGTCCGGGCCGTCGCGGTCGGCCACCAACAGGGCGGAGGTCTGCGACGGGTCGAAGGTGCGCGAGACGATCTTGCCCACGACGGTCGAAGCCTCGGCCGGCGTCCTGACGGGCAGGCGGCCGACGGCGAGGTCCGCGATGCCGTCGTCGTCGAAGTCGGCGAACCAGTCGTCCGACGCCGTCTCCATCGCGCCCGCGTCCACGAGCTTCGAGGGCACGAGGTCGTAGCGCCCGCGGGCCAGGTAGTCGCGCGGGTCGTAACTGCCGTCGCCGACCAGCAGCACGTAGGCCGGCGCCTTCTCCCAGTTCGCCTTCGTCCACGCGAGGAAGTCGCGCACGGCCTGCGGCGTGTGCGCGCCGTAGGAGAACTCGTCGAAGAGGTCTTCCACGTCCAGAACTTTCACGTGCAGGCCCTCGGCCTCGCGCTGCGCGACGAGCGGGGCGACCTGCTGCGCGAAGCTGCCGTGCGTGATGACGACCATGTCGGCCTGCTGCCCCGCGCCCGTAGACCACGCCGAGGGGCTGTTCGCCACCACGGACGCGGGCTGCGAGACCTGCGTGTCGGTGAACGCGAACAGCTCGCGCTCGCCGCCCGTGCCCTTGACGTTGAAGTGGACGCTGAAGCCGCCCTGCTCGTCGGGCACGGCCTCGCCGCCGGTCGGCACCTCGAAGGGCGCGGCCGGATCGGTCACGTCCAAGACGCGCACGTCGGGCGAGCTGAACCCGCCGAGGCGGACGGGGCCGGCGGGCGCGTTGAAGCGGAGACGATTGTCGTCCGCGTTCATGCTGTGCAGATAGGTCAGGCGCAGGCGGTCGGTGAGGGTCACGTCGCCGGAGCCCGTCGCGACGAGCTGCACCTGGTTGTCGCCCTCGCGCAGCATGTAGCCCTCGACCGTGAAGGCGGCGGACTTGTTCGTCTGCCCCGCGAAGTCGAGCGTGCCGAGGCGCGCCCCGTTGAAGCTCACGGCGACATGGTGCTCGCCCGCGGTCAGCCCTTGCAGCGCGACTTCGAGCGTCGCGGTCTGCGCGTCCAACTGGAGGAGGTTGCGCACCGTCAACGTCTGCGAGCCGGGCGTCGCGTTGACGACCTTGCCGAAGAAATTCTCGGCCTCGCCGTTCTGGAGCCCGGAGAAGTAGACCGTGCGTTCGCGCCGCTCGACGGTGTAACTGAAATACCCGGGGCCGTCCGGCGGCTCGACGGGCACGATGTTGATGATCGGCGTGCCGGGCGTCCGTCTGCGGTCCCGCTCGATGACGACGCCCGGCTCCTCAGTGTCGTCGCCGCCCGAGTTCGTGCGCAGCCCCGCGCCCTCGCCCTCGACGAGCCAGTAGACGCGCGTGTCGGTGGACTGCACGTCGAGCCCCTGACCGTAGAACTCGACCGAGCCGTCTTCGCCCACGCGGATGGGCACCTCGACGCCGCCCGCGTACAACTGCAAGCGCGCCGGGTCGGCCGCGACGCTCAGGCCGGCGGCCGTGAGCTGTTCGCGCGTGACGCGGTACCAGCCCGCGGCGCGCACAGCGATCTTCAACGACGGCTGCGAGGCGAGCCAGCGCTGCCGCTCCTGCGCCGCGGGGGGGGGGCGTGGACAGTCCGCCCGCGTCCGCACGAGACGCTTGGCGTTGCGCGTCCGGCGGCGACGCGTCGCCGGTCAACTCCGAGAGGACGGGCGAGCGTACGCCCTTCGCCCCGCGCACGACGGCCCGCGCGGGGGTGTAAGGCCCGTAGGTCTTGCTCTTGCCGGCGAGATCTATCTCTTCGAGGTAGTAGCGCGCGCCGACGACCGCCGAGTCCGTCCAGGTGTAGGAGTTGCCGGCCGTCAACGCTATGTTCGGCCCCGCGACGAGCGCCGACCCCGCGATGAGCGACGGATTAACGAGCGCGCGCCGGCCGCCGACCTCTCGGTAGAGGTTGAACCCGAGGTTGTCCACCTCGTACCCGGTCTTCCAGGAGAGCACTGTGGCCGCGTCGGACTGCGTCGCCTTGAACTCGGAGAGGCGCGAGTCGGTCAGCGCGTTGCCCTGCGCCAGCGTCCACGGCGAGAACTGCGTGACGAGGTTCGACTCGATCCAGTTGTTGGTCAAATCCTGTCCCACGACGGGCGTCTTCAAGACTCTCTGCCAGACCGTGCCGTTGAAGCGCCAGAAGTCGAGAAGCAGCTCGGTGTTCCCGTTCAGTTCCGCGTCGAGGTAGTGCAGCCTGAGCGTCGCCGTGTAGCCGCTCCCGCCCGTGGGCGTGATGGTGTATGTGCGCTGCACCGCGCCGGGGTAGCCGAAGCCTACTCCGGTCGGGACGCTCTTGACGAGGTTGACGGTGATCTCGGTCGGCGCGGTGCCGGTCGTAAAGCTGATCTGGTTGTTCGGGTTGCCGAAGCTGCGCGCGGTCAGCCCGAGGTCGGTGCGGCGGACGTTGCCGACCACGTCGCCGTTGCCCGTTGACGTGCCGTTGTGTGTGAGAACGAACGAGCCCGTGTTGAGGACACCCGCCGTCAGCGCGAGCGCGCCCTGCAAGGTCAGGTTCGAGCCGAGCGTGGCCGAGCCCGACGCGCCCGTGCGGTTGAGGGTCAGGTTGCCGAGCGTCTGCCCGCCGCTCAGGAAGACGACCGTGCCCATAGCGCCGGTCGCGCCGCCGTCCTGCAAGGAGAGGCTGGCAGACGTGTCGCCGACCAGCCCCGAGCCCGCGGGGGCCGCGCCGACGGTCGAGCCGAGCGTGAGCGTACGTGTGTTGAGCGTGAGCGTGCTGTTCGCGCCGTTGAACTGGATGGAGTTGCCGCCCGCAGGCCCGAGCGTCGTCACGTCCGTGTTCCCCAGTTGCACCGTGCCGCCGGTCTTGTCGATGCGGACGTAGGGCAGGTTGAGCGAGCCGGACGCAGCGTTGACGCTCTGCGTCGCGCCCCCCTCGAAGAAGACGGCGCGGCTGTTCGGCGTGAACGTCCCGTTGTTGGTGAAGTTACCCTGCACCTTGAGGTCGCCGCCGACCGCGGTGGAGAGGTGGAGGCTCCCGCCGCTCTCGACGAGGACGTTCTTCAGGACGGTGAGCGCGGCCGTCATCGCGTTGCCGGGGAAGTCCATGAGGAAGCGGCCGCCGCTCCTGGCGTCGAGGCTGCCGGCGATCTGCCGCGCCGTGCCGGGAGAACTGCTGCCGATGTTAACGTCCGTGCTGGTGTTGACCTGCACGTCGTTCGGGTAGCCCGGCCCGCTCGTCGCGCTCCACTCGGCGCCGCGTGCGTAGACGCAGGCGCAGTCGTAGACGAGCGTCGAGCTTGTCCCGTAGGCCGGCGGGTTCGTGTTGACCGAGCCGCCGCTGTTAACGCCGAGCGTGCCGTTGACCGTGGAGAGGGACGCGCCGAAGTCAACGCTGTTCTGGAGAGAGACGTTGACGTTGGTGTCGAAGACGAGCGTGCCGCCGCCGGCGCCGGTAATGCTCTTCGTCCCCGTGAAGGTGAAGTTGCTGCCGGCGGCCCCTGTGACGGTTCTGACGCCGCCGCTGACGAGGACGTTGCCGCCGTTGTTCTGTAGGACGAGCGACCGGCCGTTCAGGTCGAGCCCGCCCGAGTTGAGAATCTGTAGCACGTTGCCCGCCGAGCCGTTCATGAGCACGCCGGTCGCCGGACTGCTGCTGAGGGTCAGGTTACCGCTCGCCTTGTCGATCACGAGATAATCGAACACTTCGCTCCCGGCGACGGCGCGCGCGACGGTCTGCGTGCCCGCCCCGTTGAAGGTGACGGCGCGGCCGTTGGGCGTGAACGTTCCCGCCCTCGTCCAGGTGCCGCCGACCCTGATGTCGCCGCCCGCGGCGGTCGAGAGCGTGAGCGCGCCGTCGATGCTGACGGAGCCGAGGACGACGAGCGGCTGCGTCAGAGGGCTCAGGGAGAGTGCCGAGCCCGCGTTGATTGTGAGCGTGCCCGCCATCTGGAAGGGCGAAGTGTTCGAGCCGTTGGGCAGGTCGAGCGTCGTGTTATTGGCGAGTTGCACGTTGTTGGGGTAGCCCGCGCCGCTCGTCGCGCCCGGCAGCCACTCGCCGTTGCGACCGTAGGGGCCGCCCGTGTTGTACCTGAGAAGCGAAGTCACGCCGTAGGTGGGCGAGCCCGAGGTGAAGCCGCCCATGTTGACCTGCGAGGTGCCGTTCAAGGTCAGGTTGCCGGCGTTGGTGACGCCCGCCGCGTACTGGAAGAACAGCCCGACCGTGCGCGCGACGTTCAAAGTGATGCCGCCCGCGCCCTTCACGTTCACGTTCTGCGGCCCGTTGGCCGTCGGCCAGTAGGGGTCGTTATTAACTCCGTACGAGCCGGCGCTGTTATTGAAGACGAGTGTGCCGGTGAGGGAGTTATAGGAATATGTTCCGGTACCGCCCGCAAATCCTCCCTGGTCGATTTGGAGAGAATCTGTGACGGCTAGAGTTCCGGGGGTATTGATTGTGAGGGTGTTCGCGCCTGTAGCTAATGTGCCGTTGGTAATAGTACCTGTGCCGTTAAGTACGAGGGTACTGGCTAAAGAGACGGTGATGCCTGAACCATTAACGTCAAAATTGGAATATGTCGGAGTGAACGTAGTGCCAGACCTGATGCTTAGGCCGATAGCAGGGTAGTTCAGCAAAGTCTTTGTAGCTGTAGCGATTTTGGCTGAGACAGTAAGATTATCTATTCGGAATGTACCGCCGCCAGCAAATGCACCGCGGCTCGTGCGATCAGCAGCAGAGCCGGCGAAGGCATACAATCTGATAGTGACAGACGATTGATTATCGATGGCACTAATACCGCTCAGGTCAAAAGACGCAAGTGAAAAAGCATTGTTACCGGTCAGCGTAGTAGTAGTCGCTGTAAAGGTTGTTCCGTTTGTGCTGTAAAGGATTCCTACACGCGCCGGGCCGGTATTTGATGCTTGATTGTCGAAAGATACCGAGAGTTGTGAAAAGCCTGTTGTGTTGACTATAAATTGGTAATAGTTTGTCGCCGCTGCGCCGGGGTCTGTGGTCGATGAGTCCCAACTAGTAGATGTTGCAGCTTGCCCGTTAGCGGCGCCGCCGTTAAATGTTCCGGCCCCGGCCACGTTTGTGATGGTAGTTGTATTCCCTGCCCTCGTTACTGCACCGCTCCCGCTGTTAATGGCCTGCTCAACGAGATTCTCAAAGGTCGTGCGGGTCGCGTTATTCTCGAAGTCATAATAAAGGGTCGGCACTTGCGCCTTCGCTGAGGCGCTCATAAACGCGATACAAAATACCGCCGCCAGAAGGAAGCCTGCTTTTCTCATAAGTCCTCCGCTCGACTCTCAGAACGTGTTCAATCGGAACTGCGGTTCGTGTCGGCACGGGGCCGCGTGTGCTTGTGGGGTCGTGGCCTTGTTAGAGAGTGCGGGGCAAGAGCCGCGACGGTGGTTCGGGTTGTGGTTGTGCGGGGCGGAAAGTTTACCGCCCCGCGTTGGTTAGGGCGTGTGCTTTAGGAGCCGCCGCCCTTCTTCGATTTAGGCTTCTTGCGGTCGTCGGTGCGCGTGCCGCCGACGCCTTCGTACTGATTCGAGTTTGGGCCGAAGACGGCGCGTACGCCGCTCACCGCGCGCGACACCGTCCCGTTGACTTCGGTGCGCTTGTCGTCCAGATCGTTCGTGACCGCGCTTAGTTCAGCGCGTAAATTGTCCCGCCGCGTCCGCAAGGTCTTTAGTTCTTCGAGCATGTCTTTCAATTTGGCCAGAGTGATTTCGCCGAGCGAGAACGTCGGATTGGCCTCCCATATGCGGATGACTTTCTCTGCCCCTTCAATGACGCTATCGAGTGACTGACCTCTACTTGCCATTGCCTAATCTCCTTTGCGCTTCAACTCAAGGGAATTAACCTTGAGTGAGGAAGTTGGGCGCGCCGCCGAAAGGGCGTTGGGGCGTGCGCTCCGAGTTGAGAACCGCGACACCGTTTGAGGAATGCCGCACATCCCGAGACGGAAATATTCGCACCTTGCGAGGCACCCATCTCAGCCTTTTTTATAAAGGCGTTCTCAAAATCAGACCTTTACACTGGCAAAGAACTCACCCGCCCATGCTCATTTTTCAGTCCCGCTGATTCTTTCAGCGGGGCCGCTTATTATTCTTGCGTGGTCACTTATTAATCATGCGTTCCCGCTCAAACCTTTAGCGCGTCCGACATCCTTTTGTGCGGTCTCACATAAGTTCAATGTGGTGTCACATAAACTTTGTGCGGGCTCAAATTAATTTTTAGCGATTCCACATCAGTTCTATGTGAGACCGCATACGTTTGCGGCGAGCGCGCACAGGCTTGTTACGGCCACAAATGCAGGCAAAGTGTAAAGAGCTACAGAACTTTCGGGCGGCGCGCGGGCGGCGCGGGCACGCTCAACTGGCCGCGGCGTCGCTCGTGCCTTTGAGGAAATCGGCGGCGCGTGTGAAGCAGTAGGCCAACTGGTACGGCCAGCGCGGGAGCCGTCCGAAGCGTCCGCGAACGGCGACGGTCGCTTCGACGGGGCCGGGCCAGCGATTGCGCAAATCCTTCAGGAGCCCGCGCGGCCTTCGCAGGTAGGCGCGCATCGGCGCGTGGTGCTTGAGCGGCGCCTGCTCCGTAGCGAAGGGTCGCGCCCAGCGCGCGAGGACCGCGGGGACGAGCCAGCGCGGCAGGCCCCCGGCCGCGCCCTCGGCCGGCGTGCCCTCCACATTCGCGCCGAGCAGGATGTGCGCGAGCCCCAGAGTGCTCAAAACCCAGTTCGCGCCGCGGCGGCTACGACCGAGCAGACGCCCCCAATCGAAGTCCTCGGCGCGCAACTCGAAGGCCGCGGCCACGTCGCAGAGCCAGAGCGGCCTCCACGCACCGTGCCGGAGCAGGTGGAAGCAGAGGAGCCGCAGGTGGTCCTCCTCGCAGAGCACGCGCACACGCGCGCCGCCCAGTTGCAAGACCCTTGAGCGCGCAGAGAGCGCTTCGGCGCCCGTATCGCTCAACTCGCCGAACCCTTCGTGTAGATCGACCCAGAAGCGTCTGCCTTCGGGGCTCGCCAGCACGTCCTTTGCCCGACGGTACTCTCCCGGCCGCACGTAGAGGTCTATGTCGCCCGTGGGCCGCAAGCCCTGCTCCGTGTACGCGCGCCCCGCGGCCCAGCCTTTAACGAGCAGCGCCTCGACACACGCCGCGTCGAGCAGCGCGAATAGACTTTTCAGCTCCCCTTCGCGCACGGCCGCCCTCAAGGTCTGCAAGCGGTAGGACTGTCGGAAGCCTCGTGCGGCGTCGGTCTCGACGAGCGGCGACCGACAGAGTTTCCACCACGCGAGCGCGCCTGCACCCGAGGCGTCGAGCAGCGGTGCCACGAGCCTCAACTCGTCTTCGGAGAGCGAAGCAGCGAGGGGCTCGCGTCGCCATGCGCCCGCGAGCGCGGCAGCAACCAGACTTCCCCGCGAGATGTTCAAGCTATCCGACAACAACCTCTCCTCGACACCTTTCGGGGACGCTTCAGAGGACGCTTCAAACGCGGAAGACCGTCGCCCCGCGCAGCCTTCCTACACACACTGGTTATTGTCACAGACCGTGCTGCAACACTCCGCGCCGTCGTTGCAGGACGAGCCCGTCGGGAGGCAGCTCGCCGCCTGAGCGCGCGTCGGCGCGACTATCGAAGCGACGGCGGGGAGCGCGACGGCGGCGGCGAGGCCGACGCGGCGCATCATCTCGCGGCGTGAAAGGCCGGCCAGCTCGGCGGGACGTGTCGGGCGCGCGTCGAGCAGTTTGTCACGGCCGAGTTGTTCGAGGGCGAGCCAGACGAGCTCTTCGGGGACCGCACCGCCGGCCGACTTCTCAAGCGTGCGCCGGATGTCGTCGGCGGTGCGGCGGCCGTCGCAGAGGCGCCAGACCGCGGCGGCGGTGCTGTTGAGACAGACGGCCCTGTGTGTCTTCAGGTCGTAGACGAGCAACTCGTCGGGCAGGTCGCGCACGACGACGCCTTCGGCGCGCGCCCTGGGTTTGGCCGGGGCTGTTCTCTCTGCCATAGGTTCTCCGGTTTGTCGCTGACTGCCTTTCAGAGTCTCAAGGGCGCTCAAGAGGCCCTTTCCAGAATCCACGCCGCCGCCGCGGCGGCCTCGCCGCGCGAGCCGCGCAGGACGTTCGCCGTGCGGATGACCATTTCTAAAGTCTCAAGCACTTCCAAGGGCCTTCGCCGCGCGGGCACTGTGTTGGCGAGGAGCGCGAGCGAGCCCTGGCCCGGCGTGAGAGCGCGCGGTCGGAAGCGCGCGCCCGCTCTGAACTCGCTGACGACGACGAGGCCGACGGGCAGGGCTCCGGTCGCCGCGCGCCCCCCTAACTCATCGACCGAGACTTTGCGCTGCCTGAAGCCTTCGCCGCGCACGCCCAGAGGCTTCGGGTAGGGGTGGACGCGCCCTCGCGCGTCGAGGACGGCGAACTCGTCCGAGTAGTAGGTGGCGCCCGCCCTGACCAACTCGGCCACGAGCGTCGTCTTCCCGGAGAAGCTGCGGCCGGGGATGAGGATGGCTCGCCCCTCCCAGCCGACGACGCCCGCGTGGACGAAGACGCGGCGGCGCGCGGCCTCGGCCACGGTCAGTTGCAGGTCCGACTCGAAGCGCTCGAACAGCTCCAACGGGTCAACGGTGCGCGCGATACGCACGTGGTCGGCGTACAGGAGCCCGAAGCGTCGGAGCCCGCGCCGCTCCACACCGCCCGCGCCCGTGCGGATCGAGTAGAGCCGCTCGACGATTCCCGCGGGCGCCGGCCGCGTGCCGGGCGGGAGGAGTTCGGCGAGGCGTTCGAGCGAGCGCGGGTCGTCCGCGCGCACGCCGAAGCGCACGCCGTAGCTCCTGAATGTGAGTCCTGCCGCCCAGCCCAGGCGGTCGAGCTTCCGCATTCAGGTCGAGGTCATCCGCAGGCGCGGGAGTCGGGAGTCCGTGTCTGTCAAAGGCTTTTACGACCGGTTCCGCGAGGACGGAGCGCCGGTGCTTCTGAATCCTTCTTTGAAAGTGGCGGTCGGGTTCAGTGTCTCCCCTCTTACTGGCGGCGGGAGGAGATGCCCCGTGGTGTCCGGGTACTGAGAGTGCGGCGAAATGTAACATTGCCCCGGCGCGTGGTCAAACTTAATTCCGTCCGGCGGGCCGGCCGCTACCGCAGACCGGCGTCGCGGTGCCAGGGCTTCTTGAAGCGGAGGAGGTTGGCGGCGGTGCGGGTGGGGTTGAAGGCCATCCGGCTGAAGATTCTCGCGTACTTATTGTTGGTGCGCCGCTCTATCCTCTCGATGACGTATCTGTCCAGAACGTCTTCGGCCACGAGCAGGCCGAGGCCGGCCGTCGGGGTCATGACGATGTCCACGTAGGTCTGCTTGCCGTGGAGGCCGACGTTGCCGATGGACGCCTGGCTGATGGGGCCGATCTCGAACTGCGTGCTCCAGGCGGCCGACCACGCGAGCGCCTTCATGCGGCTGCGCCAGTAGCCGGGGTCGCCGATTCTCCGGCGCGAGCCCTTGGGGTCGTTCTGCACCTGTATGAACCCGAGCAGCGAGCCCTGCATCGGGTGGGCGACGTAGTTGGTGAAGAAGCGTCCGCCGTCCGCCCACCCGTGGAGCGAGCGGACCGAGCGGAAGTAGTCTTTCAGGAAGGGGCCGCGCAGGGCGCTCCGGGTCTTCGGCTGGGTGAAGGCGTAGCCGTGCTGGACGGAGAGGAAGAGCAGGGACTGTTTGAAGGCGTCGCCCCAGCGAAAGTGTGTGCGCTCCCGGTCCGTCTCGGCCGCCTCCACGGGCGGCGCGGGCGGCGGCGGCGGCTTGTCGGCGTTCGCGGCGCCCATCTGCGGGTCGTGCGTGATTTTCGGGGGGGATAGCGGAAGGAGCTTGATGCGGTAAGTTCTGCCACCGGTCGCCTGTGAGTCGGTCGCCGGTGGGTCGGTCGCCTGGGCGGCGGCCGTGTTGGCGACGGCCGCCATCAACACGGCCGCCGCGAATAGTTTGTTCACCCGGCTTGTCTCCCCCCGTTACTAAACCTGCGCCATTCTACACGGCCCGCGGAACTCGGTATATGCGCTACAGCACTTTAGTCATAAAGACGCTGTAAGGGTCTTCGACGTAGTCTGCGAACGGGCCGCAGTAGTCGAAGCCGAAGCGTGCGTAGAGCTGGCGCGCGGGGTCGAAGGCTTCAGCCGAGCCCGTCTCCAGACTCAAACGCGCGTAGCCGCGGCGCGCGGCCTCTTCGAGTATGTGCCGGAGGAGGCGTGCGGCGACCCCCTTTCGGAGGTGGGCCGCGGCGGTGCGCATGGATTTGATCTCTGCGTGGCCGGGGTCGAGTTCTTTGAGCGCGCCGCACCCGAGCAGTTCGCCGCCCTCCCAGACCGTCCAGAAGGTTATCTCCGGCCGGCGCAAGCCTTCGAGGTCGAGCGCGTGCACGCTCTCGGGCGGCGAGTGCAGGTGCATGCTCCGCAGGTGCTCGCGCAGAAGCTCGTGCACCTCCGGGCCGCTCAGGTCGTCTACTTTAATCTCCAAGAGAAACTCCGTCCGTCGTCAGGCTTCAGCGGCAGGTCGGCGCCGGGGCTTCGAGCCCGGCGTCGAAGTTTAGCGGCTGCGCGGCGATTGGGTCTATCCACAAAAGACCCGAGCCGCGCCAGCGTTCGCGCAACTGCTCGGCGAGCCTGCGCGACTCGTACCAGGAGGAGGTGATGACCTGTAGGGTGTGCGCGCCCTCGGCTATCGTGTGCGCGACCCTCTCGCCCGCGCCGCGCGCGACGCCGACGCCGACCGTGATGACGGTCTCGTACTCCCCGCCCGGCCGCAGAGTGACGAAGGCGTCGCCGGGCCTGCGCCCGCCCAGCGCCTCCGCCTCCGCGTCGTTGAAGCGCGAGCTGGTGACCAGAACCTCGTAAGGCTTCCCCGCCCCGCCGCGAATCTTCGTCTGGTAGAAGAGGTTCTTGCCGCGGTAGACGATGACCTTCCCGCCCCCGACGTTACGGTAGCGCAGACGGACGCTGAGCTGAAGGATGTTCAGCCGTTCGCCGGCGCAGTAGCGGCTCCCGACGATCTCGGCCGTGAGTCGAAGCGGCTGCCGCTCGTCCGGCTCCCGCGCGCGCGCAGAGGCCGCGACGAGGAGCGACAACACACACGCGAGGTAAAGTCTCTTCATATTCATCTTCCACACGCGTCAACGACGGGCCAGCAGCGCCGCCAACCCCTGCGAAAGAGAGCCGCGCCAGCAGACGGCGTCGTGCCTGCCGTTGAACTCCGAGTGAGGGGCAGCGCGTCTACCCCTTCAAGTTCCTCCTCAAGCACTACCCCGTCCGGTCGCAGCAGCACGGCGAGCGCAAGGTCTTCCGCGAGCGCAAGGCGCGCTGGAACCCTCTGGAACGCGCGCGGGGCTGGCACCGCCACTACGACTCCGTCCGCGCCGGCCACCGCTTCGTGCAGGAGGAGTCGGGGCAACTCCTCTTCGACGAAGCGGATTTCAACCGCACGTTCCTCGTCGAGCGCCTCTCGGGCGTCGGCGTGCTCCGGTAGAGTGCCGACGTTATGAAGACACACGCGCCGGCCGCGTGCGGAACGCGCGGCGGCGGGTTAGGCGTGTTACTTTATTGTTAACGAATGCTTCGGAACAGGAACATCATCTGTGTCTCCGGCATCGAGTGGGACTTCAACTGGCAGAACTCCCAGGAGATGTGTTCGCGACTGGCGGCGGCGGGCAACCGCGTCCTCTTCGTCGAGAACATGGGCATCCGCTCGCCGGGGCTGAAGGACGCCGGGCGCGTCTGGAAGCGGCTGCTCAACTGGTCGCAGGCGCTGCGGACGCAGGGCGTCCGGCAGGTCGCGAGGAACCTCTACGTCTGCTCGCCGCTCGTCCTGCCGCCCTTCGGCGCGAGCCGCGGCGTCAACGCGCGCCTGCTGCTGCCGCGCGTGGTGCGCGCCGCGCGCCGCCTCGGGATGCGCGACGCGCTCGTCCTGACCTACCTGCCGACCGACACCGCGCTCGACCTCGTCGGGCAGCTCCGCACCCCGCGGAGCGTCGTCGTCTACTACCGCATCGACAACCTCGCCGCCCTGACCCCGCACGCCGAGGAGCTGCGCCTGAGCGAGCGCGCGATGATCGAGGCGAGCGACCTCGTGCTCGCCAACAGCAAGGAGCTTGCGCAACTGCCCTCGGAGATGGGCGACAACGTGCACGTCTTCCCGCCGAGCGTCAACCTCGACGCCTTCACCCCGGAGGCCAACGGGGACGGCGCGCACGCGCACACTCGACCCCGAGGTGCGCGAGAGCGTCGAGCGCGTGCGGCGACTGTCGCACCCGCTGATCGGCTACATCGGCGCCATCTCGAACCACATCAACGGCGAGCTGGTCGGCGAGTCCGTGCGGCGTCGGCCCGAGTGGTCGTGGGTCTTCGTGGGGCCGGGCGAGGCGCCGCTCAAAGGGCTCGACGACCTGCCCAACGTCCACTTCATCGGGCAGCAGCCGCACCGGAGCCTCGCCGACTTCATACGCGAGTTCGATGTCTGCATCATCCCCTACCGCCTCAACTCCTACACGGCGACGGTCGTCCCGACCAAGCTCAACGAATACCTCGCCGTCGGCAAGCCCGTCGTCTCGACGAACCTGCCGGCCGTCCGACACTTCGACGAACAGCACGGCGTGCTGACCATCTCCGACGAGGCGCCCGAGAACTTCCTGCGCGCGGTCGAGTCGGCGCTCTCGCAGTCGGGCGAGCAGGACTCGGCGCGGCGGCGCGAGGCGGCGGCGCACGGCGACTGGGACAAGCGGCTCGCGGAGGTGAGCGCGCTCTTCGAGGCCGCCTTCAAGACCAAAGGAGCCTGAACGTCCGGGGCGATGCGAAGACCGCGCGAAGCTGAGCCGGAGGGGGGCGCACGGCGCGCGTCCCCTTCGCCGCGCGTGCTGGTCGCGGTGCTCGCCTACAATTTGCCGGAGACGACCGCCGCCACGCTCCGGAGCCTACGGCAACAGACCCGCCCCGACTTCCGTCTGCTGCTGCTCGACAACGCCTCGGACGAGAGTTCCACGGAGCGCGCGGCGCGCGAGTTCGAGGGGCTTGAGGTCAGGAGGCTGCCGGAGAACCGCGGCTACACGGGCGGGGTCAACTTCGCGCTCGACCTCGCGCGCGCCGAAAAGCTACGACTGTCTGCTCTTCGCCACCCACGACGTTGAGGTCGAGCCGCGCGCCTTAGAGTACCTGTTGGAGACCGCCGCCGCGCGCCCCGACGCGGGCGTCGTCGGCGGCGTCGAGTTCAACGTCCCGACCGGACGGGAGCGCGCCTCGGCCGGCGGCGTCTACTCGAAGTGGTTCTCGCGCCTCTCCTGGGAGTCGGCGCCGCCCACGGAGACACAGACGACGCGCGAGGTCTTCTGCGTTCACGGCGCGCTGCTGCTTCTGACGCGGGCAACGCTCGCGGCCGGGGTGCGGATGGACGAGAACCTCTTCATGTATTTCGACGAGGTCGATTTAGGCTTCCAGCTCAGGGAGCGAGGTCTGCGGGCGTTGGTTGACCGCCGCGTCGTCTTCAGACACGAGGGCGCGGCCGAGACGTTCACCCCTCGCATCGGCCGACTGATGCAGCGCAACCGCCTCTACGTCGCGCGCAAACACGGGCGCTGGTTCGAGGCGCTCTTCTACGCGCTCTACTCCACGCTCTTCGAGCTGCCTTTGAAGGTCGTCGTCCGGAGCTTGCAGGGCCGCGCCCGCTTCGCGCTCGCCTGCGTTGCCGGACAGCTCGAAGGTCTGCGCGGCGCCCGCCCGATCACTTCAGCAAAGAAGTCTGCTCCAGTCTGACGTTCCCTCCCAGACGGATGTCGCGCGAGGAGGCGCCGACCGTGACGTTGAAGTCTCCCGCCTCTACGACCCAGCCGCCCCGCGCCGGGTCGTAGAAGGAGAAGGCGCCCGCGGGCAGAGTGACCTTGAGCCGCCTCTTCTCGCCGGCCTTCAGGAAGACTTTAGTAAAGCCCTTCAACTCCTTGAGCGGACGCGGCAGGCTCCACGTCTCGTCGCGCACGTAGATTTGCGCGACCTCCGCGCCGTCGCGCCGGCCGGCGTTGCTGACCTCGAACTCGACCGTCACGGAGGGGCCGTCGGGCGTGCGGCCCCGCGTCAGCTTCAGGCCCTCGTACTTGAAGCTCGTGTAGGAGAGGCCGTGGCCGAAGGCGAAGAGCGGCGCGATACTTCTTCGAGTCGAACCAGCGGTAGCCGACGAGCAGCCCTTCGTCGTAGCTGACCACACCGCCGCTCCCCGGGTAGCGGCCGTAGGCGTGCGAGTCCTCCCAGCGCCGGGGCCAGCTCGCGGGGAGTCTGCCCGAGGGCGAGGCGTCGCCGAAGAGAATTTCGGCGAGGGCGTTGCCGCCCTCCTGCCCGAGGTAGAAAGCCTGCACGAGCGCGGGCACCGCTTCGAGCCAGCCGCGCGGAATGAGCGGCCCGCCCGAGTTGAGCACGACGACAGTGCGCGGGTTGGCACGGACGACCGCGTCGATCAACTCGTCCTGTCCTTCGGGCAGGTTGAGGTCGGGCCGGTCGAGCGCTTCGGTCTCGGTCGCCTCCGACAATCCCGCGAAGACGACGGCCACGTCCGCGCGCTTCGCCGCTTCGACCGCGGCGCGCAAAGTCCCCTCCTCTATCCGCCGCCAGCCGAGGCGCACGTCGGCGTGCCCGATGCTCTCGTAGTGCTCGACGCGCAGCCGTCGCGGCTCGCCGGCCTTCAGCTCGACGGCCGCGGCGCCCGTGACCGTCGCGTGGTCGGCCCAGAGGTCTACGACGAGCTTGTCATCAAGATACAGACCGCCCGCCGTCGTTGCTGCTGAGGCTGAGCGCGTAACGGCCACTCTGGGTCGCGACGAGGCTGCCGGTCCAGCGCGTCGAGAAGCGGTCGGCGGGGAAGTCGGGCGCGGGCGAGCCCGTAGCCCAGCGGAAATCGACCTGCGCATCGACGCGGCGGATGGCGGGCGAGCCTTCCAGCTCGACGTTCGTGAAGTACTCGCCGAAAAGCCCCTGCGACTTCCCGTCGGGCGTGCGCAGGTTCTCGGCCGGGACGGGCTCCGTGTCTTCGAGCGCCACCACGCCCGGCGCGTGCTCGACGCGAACTCTGTCGCCCAACCTCTTCCTGATCCCTTCGAGCGGACTGACGGAGTAAGGCGGAACGACCCTCGCGCTCCCGCCGCCGCCGAGCCGCGCGACCGCCGCGTTCGGGCCGATGACGGCGACGGAGCGCAGCCTGTTCGCGTCGAGCGGCAACAAGGCCCGCTCGTTCTTCAGCAGCACGACCCCTTCGCGCGCCGCTTCCCGCGTGAGCCTTCGGTGCGCGGGCGTGTCACTCTCGCCGCCCGCGGGCACGGCGCGTTCGAGCAGCCCCAGCGAGACCATCGCGCGCAGGGTTCGACGCACCTTGTCGTCTATCTGCGCCTCTGTGACCGCGCCCGTGGTCGAGCGCCTTCTTCACCTCGGCGGGGTTGAGGAAGACGCCGGTCGGCATCTCCAGATCGAGCCCGTTGCGCAGGGTCGGGACGGTTGACTTGACCGCGCCCCAGTCGGACATGACGAGACCGCGGAAGCCCCAGCGCTTCTTCAAGACTTCGTCGAGCAGATAACTGTTCTCGCTCGCGAAGGCGCCGTTGACCTGATTGTAGGCGGCCATGACCGACCACGCGCCGCCCTCCTGCACCGCGGCCTTGAAGGCCGGGAGGTAGAGTTCGTGGAGCGTGCGCTCGTCCACGCGCACGTCGATGGTGTGGCGCTCGCGCTCCTGGTTGTTGGCGGCGTAGTGCTTGACGGAGGCCATCACATTTTCGGACTGCACGCCGCGCGTGTAGGCGACCGCCATGCGCGCGGCGAGGAAGGGGTCTTCGCCGAAGCTCTCGAAGTTGCGCCCCGCGTGCGGCGCGCGCTGGATGTTGACGCAGGGGGCGAGCAGGACGTTCTTGCCCTGTGCCTTCGCCTCGCGCGCAATCGCCGCCGCGACCCGCTCGACCAACGCGGGGTCGAAGCTCGCGGCGAGCGCGACGCCCGCCGGGAACGAGGTGGCGGGGCCGGTGCGGATGCCGGCCGGCCCGTCGGTCATGTGCAGCGCGGGGATGTCGAGCCGCGGGACGGGCAGCGTGTCGAACCCCGTGCCCGCGAGCAGCGACAGCTTCTCTTCGAGCGTCATGCGCGACAGAAGCTCTTCGACGCGCGCCTCCGCGGCGGCCGACGGAGCCCGCGGCCCGTCCCCTCGTCGCCGCGACCGCGAAGACGAGGAGGAGTGTCGGGAGTAGAAGCAGCAGGACGCGTCCGGCGAGTCTCACAGTCTCCCCTTTCAAGGCGCGGGCCTTCACAGCCAACCGAGGACGGTGACGTAACACCCGACGGCCGTCATGATGACGCCCGCCGCGACGGTCGCGACGAACAGCCAGCGGCTCATGCGATAGGCCGCGGGGAGTTGCGTCCGCTCGACCCAGACCATCGCCAGACACCAGAGCCCGCACCCCAGCACGCCCGCGAAGGGCGCGACGACGCGCGCGATGACGACCGTCTTGAAGCCCGTCAGGATGAGCAGGAGTCCGCCCAGAGCGCTGTAGAGGATGACCCACGTCCGCAGGCGTTTGAAGTCCCACGCGCGCGCGGGCCACACGGCCGCGGCCGTCTCGTAGGTCGTGCGCGCGTAGAGCGGGAACGCGCCGTAGATGGCGCCGAGGATGGCGAAGAAGACGCCCGCCTTGTAGACGTTGATGAGGCTCGGGTGAATCACGCCGAGGAACTGCGACTGCTGGCTGTAGAGGTCTGAGTCGGTCGGCACCAGGCCCCGCGGGTGGAGCACCGCCGCGCCGAGAATCATGAAGCAGCCGGTGATGAGCAGGACGCTCCCGAACGAGACAATCGTGTCGAACGCCGGAGCCTTCAACCAACTCAAGCCCGCGCCCGATGACCGAAGGGTCTTGACTTAGCCGGCCCGGGCTCGCCGTCAACGTCTGCCCCGCCGCGCCCCAACGCTTCTCGCGCAGGAAGCCGACGTAGCCCACGTAGTCCTGCACGCCGCCGCCGACCGCGCCGAGCAGCACGGCCATCTCAAGAAAGACCGTCCGCCCTCTGAAGTCCGGGTAGTCGTTCAACACCCACGCCGGGTATTCGGGAATGCGAGGCACGACAAAGCCCCACAGGGCCGAAGCCCAGTCGGGCTTAACAATCAGCACCGCGACGAAGATGAGCCCCACCTTCAGACAGAGTATCAACGTCGAGACGCGCTCGACCACGCCGTACGTCTGTATGAAGCTTAGGCAAGTAGCCGTTAAGATGACGGCCGCGCCCCACACGGGTCGGCCCCAGCTCTTCCCTTCGCCGATCCCGGTGATCCAGATGCACAGGCTGCCGAGCGCGTCCGAGAGCGCCGCGATCCACATCGGGAAGGCCGCGACCGAGACGAGGCCGATGAGCTTCGCCGCCCACGCGCGCGGCCCCGGGATGCGCGACCACGCGCGCAGAGGGTGCTCGCCCGTCAGCACGAGGTAGCGCGCGCCCGCGTAGACCTGCACGGCCTTGAAGAAGACCGCCAGCAAGACGACCCACAACAGCGCGTAGCCGAACGCGGCGCCTACGCGCGGCGCAAAGACGGTCTCGCCCGTCCCGACCGTGACCGACGCGATGATGGCGCCGGGGCCGAAGGCGCGCAGCAGCCCCGCCCAACCGCCCGCAAGCTCCGGGCCCGGCGGCTCGTAATTGACGCTCTCTTGTCGCAGTGTTTTTAGTCTTCCCTGCCCGACGGATGACAGAGCTTATTCAGTTGAAGGCTATGCGCAAATCCGCCGCGGAGCGGCGCCTGAGTGTAGCCCGGCCTTTCAAGGCCGGGGACGACGCATGTCATGAGTGAGGCGTCGCGTCAGCGACGCCTGAGACGCCGCGGCATGTTCAGGCGTCGCTGACGCGACGCGGCCCTATGCTTCTGCCATAACCCGGCCTTGAAAGGCCGGGCTAAACTCAGGCGCCGCTCCGCGGCGATTTATGCGCGGGCTTCATCCAATCCAAAAGGAAGCGCGCGACATTCTCTATGAAACTCTTCCCTAAATCTAGTCCCGGCCCGAAGGCCGAGGGTCACTGCGTCACGACCGTCCCCATCTTCACCACCTCGAAGTCCGAGCCCTTGAGCCCCTTCAGCGTGTTCAGCTCCGAGTCGTTCCAGCGCGGGTCGGGCGCGCCGCTCACGTACCAGTTGCTCCCGTTGTCGGCCAGAATCATCCCGTACCTCTTCAGCGCGCGCAGGATGACCTGCATCGCGGGCGAGTAACCCGAGATGTCTACCGAAGCCTTCAGCCGCACGCGCATCCCCATCGGCGGGAGGTTCGGGTCGGTGTTGCTGCTGGCGAAGTGGCGCGCGGGCGCGACGTACGCGCGGCGCGTGCGCGACGCCGTGAAGCGCAGCGCGTGCGTGATCTCACGGCGTCCGAAGACCTCGTCGTAGCGGACGAGGCCGGGGAAGATGGGCAGACCCGCGGCGTCGGCCGAAGTCCAGCCGGCGGGCCTGAGCGCGTTGGAGTTCAAGTCGTAGACGGCGCCGCTCTCCGCGTTCCAGCCCGCGCCGTTGGGGAAGGCCCGGTAGAGCTCGTAGAGCTTCCAGTTGTCGCGGTCGATGACGATGACGTGCCGGTCGCCCGTCCCCGATCGGGCCGCCCTCGATGGGCGCGTCGGAAGGGACGGGGTAAGGGCCGGGGTCGCTCTCGTCGCCGTAGGCGGTGAAGGTGATCGGCACTTCGGTCTGCGCGCCCGAGACGACGACGTATGGGATGCCGTTCGGCGCGCCGTTCCAGACCGTGCCGAAGTCCGGGTGGAGCGAGGTGCCGAGCCCCATGCTCGCGATGAGGTTCGCGGAGTTCGGGTCGACGGGCTCGCCCGAGACATCCTGATTCCACGCGTTGTCCGCGGGGAAGAGTCGCTTGCCGTTGAGGCTCGCGCCCGCGCCGAGGTCGGGCTGCGGCTGCGTACCCACGCGGAAGCGCACGCGGTTGCTCGCGACCCCGCGCAGCGTGACGCCGACGAACACTTCGCCCGTCGAGTTCGACATCTGGTCGTTCAAACGGACGACGACCGCGCTCATCCACTCGAAGCCGGGCACGGGGTCTACGCGCTCGACCGTCAGGGGGTAGACGTTGTGCGCCGCGTCCTCGGCCGCGGCCGTCAAGGCGGCGACCGTCTCGCCGGGCAGGAGCTGCACGTTCTGCGCAAACAGCATCACGCGCGTCCGCGCGTCGGCGCTGAAGGCGGGCGCCTGCGTGACGGTGAACGGGTCGCGCGCGCGCGTCACCGGCTCGACGGCGACGGCCGCGTCCGTCCCCTCCTCCGCGATGAGCAGGGGCGCCGCGCCCGTCTGCGCGCAGGCGAAACGCGCGGGGACGGCGCCCGCGCACAGCACCAGACAGAACAACGCCGCCACGTTCCGACGGAACATACAGAGAGACCTCCAGCATCGCTTCAAGATTTGGGGCGTTACCGTCTTTGGGTTTGGGGCGTGAGAAGGGGGGCGCCAATCTCGCCACGATTCTACCCCGGCCGCGCGCGGCGCCGACAAGCGGGTCGTCACTCACGCCCCGCCGAACTTCCTATTGACGGCCGATAGGTCAGCGACTATACTGCGGCTCCTATCGGCGGCCGAGAGGAGAGTGATGGGACTCAACAAGAGAACAGACCTGTTACAGCAGGGGGCGCTGGAGCTGCTGGTGCTGCGCCTGCTCCGTTCGGGGGCGCTGAACGGCTGGGACATCATGCAGCGCATCCGCGTCGTCTCCGGCGACGTGCTGAGCGTCACGCCGGGCGCGCTCTACCCGGCGCTGCACCGTCTGGAGGAGCGCGGGCTCGTCCGGGCCGAGTGGGCGGCGTCGGAGAACAACCGGCAGGCGAAGTTCTACCGCCTGACCGCGGCCGGCCGGAAGCAGTTGGAGGCGGAGCGCGAGACCTGGGAGCGCTTCACGGCGGCGGTGGACGCCATCCTGCGCGACGCTTGAAAGGGGGGGCCGGATGCCGGGCAGGCTTTGGAGACGTTTGCGGGCGCTGCTCAGAAGGGGCGCGCTCGACCGCGAGCTGGACGAGGAGTTGCGCTACCACCTCGAACGCGAGGCGGAGCTGCACGCGGCGGACGGCATGGGGCCGGAGGAGGCGCGGCTCGCGGCGCTGCGCGGCTTCGACGGGGTCACGCGGGCGAAAGAGGAGTGCCGGGAGGCGCGTGGCGTGAGGCTCGTCGAAGACCTTTGGCAGGACGTGCGCTACGGCCTGCGGACGTACGGGAAGCGGCCGGCCTTCACGCTGGTCGCGGTCGTGACGCTCGCCTTAGGCATCGGCGCGAACGCGGCGATCTTCTCGGTCGTCAACGGCGTGCTGCTGAAGTCGCTCCCCTTCCCGAGACCCGGAGCGTCTGGTCGCGCTCAACGGGACGGCGGAGTCGGGCCGCGAGACGGCCGTCGCCTTCCCGGACTATCTCGACTGGCGCGCGGGCCAGAGCGTCTTCGAGGAGATGGCGGCGCGCATGCCCGCGGGCGGCGTCTTGACGGGCGACGGCGAGCCCGAGCGCGTCATGGGCCGCCACGTGACGGCCAGTTTCTTCCGGACGCTCGGCGTGCGGCCCGCGGCCGGGCGCTTCTTCACGGAGGAGGAGGACAGGCCGGGGGGCGAGCGCCTCTTCGTCATCAGCCACGGGCTCTGGCTGCGGCGCTACGGGGGCGACCCCGAAGTAATCGGCCGCGCCGCGCTCTTCAACGGCGAGAGCTGGACGGTCGCGGGCGTCATGCCGCCGCAGTTCGACTTCTACGGCGAGAACAGTCTCAACAACGATTTCTTCATCCCGCTCGGCAGGCTCTCCGATCAGCCGTTCATGCACGACCGGCACTCGCACGCGATGATGGTCACGGCGCGCCTCAGGCCGGGCGTCGGCCTTGAGCAGGCGCGCGCGCAGATGGACGCGCTGGCGACGCGACTGGCCGCGCAGTTCCCCGAATCCAACCGCGGCACCGGCGTGCGTTTGAGTTCGTTCCTCGACGACTACGTCGGCGACGCGCGCCCGGCGCTGTTGATGTTGATGGCGGCGGTCGGCGCGGTGCTGGCTATCGCGTGCGCGAACGTCGCCAACCTGCTACTCGTGCGCGCGCGCCACGCGGCGGAAGGAGATCGCGCTGCGGGTCGCGCTCGGCGCGGGGCGCGGGCGCGTCGTGCGCCAACTGCTGACGGAGAGTCTGCTGCTCGCCGCGGGCGGCGGGGCGTTGGGGCTGCTCTTCGCGTGGTGGGGCGTCGGCGCGCTGCTCAGGCTCGCGCCCGACGTGCTGCCGCGCGCGGAGGGCATCTCGCTCGACGGGCGCGCGCTCGGCTTCACGTTCGCGCTGACGCTTTTGACCGGCGTCGCTTTCGGCGTCGTCCCCGCGCTGCAAACCTCGAAGGCCGAGCTGAACGACGCGATGAAGGGCGGCGGGGCGGGCGGCGGGGCGGGCGGGCGCGGGCTGCGCTCGGGGCTGGTCGTGACGGAGGTCGCGCTGTCGCTGGTGCTGCTGGTGGGGGCGGGGCTGCTGCTCCGAAGCTTCTGGCAACTGATGCGGGTCGAGCCGGGCTTCGAGGCGCGCGAAGTGCTGACGCTGCGCCTGCGCCTGCCCGACGCAAAGTACGCCGACGCGGGGCAGGCCGTGTCCTTCCTCAAAGAGGCCAAGCGTCGCGTCGAGGCGCTGCCCGGCGTGCAACAGGTGAGCCTGTCAACGGGCTTCCCGTTCGGCCGCGTGAGCGAGAAAGGCTACTGGCTCGAAGGACGGCCCGAGCCGCGGCAACCCTCCGACTGGCCGGACGCGTACGCGCAGTGGGTGAGCGCGGAGTTTCACCGGACGCTCGGCATCGGCCTGCGCGCCGGCCGCTACATCGAAGAGCACGACGCGGCCGACTCGCCCCCCGTCGCGCTCGTCGATGAGGAGTTCGTCCGCAGGAACTTCCCCGGCGCAGCGCCGCGCGACGCGCTCGGCCGACGGCTGCGCTTCGGCGGCGAGGGCGAGCCCTGGTGCGAGATCGTCGGGGTCGTCGGCCACGTGCGGCAGAACGGGCTCGACGAAGAGGGGCGGCCCGGCATCTACCGGCCCTGGGCGCAGATTCGGGGGGAGATGGCGGCCGACTACACGCGCGCGACGGACTTCGTCGTGAAGACCTCAATCGAGCCGACGCAACTGGTCGAGCCGATACGTAAAGAGGTTCGGTCGCTTGACCGCGACCAGCCGCTCGGCAACGTGCAGACGCTGGCCTCGCTCGTCGAGCGGACGGTGGCGCCGCGCCGCTTCAGCATGACGCTGGCGGGCGTCTTCGCCTTCGTCGCGCTCGTGCTCGGCGCGGTCGGGCTCTACGGCGTGCTCTCGTACATGGTGGCGCAGCGCGCGCGAGAGATTGGCATCCGCATGGCGCTCGGGGCGCAGCGCCGGGACGTGCACCGGCTCGTCATCTCGCAGGGGATGGCGCTGGCGCTCGGCGGCGTCGCGGCGGGCGTGCTCGCGTCGCTCGCGCTGACGCGCCTGATGTCGAGCCTCCTCTTCGGCGTGAGCGCGACCGACGCGCCGACGTACGTCTTCATCACGCTGCTGCTCCTGCTCGTCGCGCTCGTCGCGTGCTACCTGCCGGCGCGGCGCGCGTCGAAGGTGGACCCTCTGATCGCGCTGCGCTACGAGTGACGGTCGCATGAAGGGACGGAAGGGAAAGGGTGCGTTGATGTTCGGAAGGTTGTGGAGACGTTTGCGGGCGTTGCTCAACAGGGGCGAGCTGGACAGGGAACTCGACGCGGAGTTGCGCTACCACCTGGAGCGGCAGACGGCGGAGTACGTCGCCGCCGGGATGACGCGCGAAGAGGCGCGGCGGGCGGCGCTGCGCGACTTCGGCGGGGTCACGCAGTCGCAGGAGCGGTGCCGCGAGGCGCGCGGCGTGCGGCCCCTCGAAGACCTGCGGCAGGACATCGTCTTCGGCCTGCGCGTGCTGCGGCGGAACCCGGTCTTCAGCCTCGTCGCCGTCTTCACGCTCGCCCTCGGCGTCGGCGCCAACACGGCGCTCTTCAGC
Source organism: uncultured Acidobacteriota bacterium (assembly GCA_963726735.1). Lineage (GTDB taxonomy): Bacteria > Acidobacteriota > Blastocatellia > Pyrinomonadales > Pyrinomonadaceae > QHXN01. Next base: position 454,736 of record CAVSDM010000007.1, on the reverse strand, counting down.
ATCACGAACGCGGTGGTCTTCCGCCCCTTGCCCTTCGCAGAGCCGGAGCGGCTCCTGACGCTGTGGGAGTGCTCGGCGAAGTCGGAGGCGGCGCGCGTCATCGTCTCGCCGGCCAACTACCTCGACTGGCGCGAGCAGACCCGCTCCTTCGAGGAGATGGGCGCCTACACCGAAGACTTCTACAACATCTCGGAGGACGACTCGCGCCCCGAGCGCGTCTCGGCGGCGAACGCGACGCCGAGCCTCTTCCGCGCGCTCGGCGCCCGGCCCCTCCTCGGGCGCACCTTCCTGCCGGATGAGGGGCTGTCCGAAGCCGGGCGCGCGGTGCTGCTGAGCCACGGCCTCTGGCAGCGCCGCTTCGGCGGAGACCCGAACGTCGTCGGGAAGACCGTCAGGCTGAACGGCCGCGCATACCCCGTCGTCGGCGTGCTCCCGCCGGACTTCATCATCTCGCCGCGGCGGTACGAAGTCTACAGGGCGATGGGCCTCAGCGACACGCAGAGGGTCAACCGGCGCGGGCGTTACCTGACGGTGATCGCGCGGCTGCGGCCCGGCGTGACGGCCGAACAGGCGCGCGCGGAGATGAACGCCGTCGGGGCGAGACTCACGGCGCAGTACCCGGACGATAACGCCGGGCGCGGCGCGACCGTCTACCCGCTGGCGGGGCTCATCACGGGCGGCGCGCGCACGGCGCTGCTGATGCTGCTCGGGGCCGTCGGCTTCACGCTGCTCATCGCGTGCGCCAACGTCGCGAACCTTCTGCTGGGGCAGGCCGCGGGCCGTCGGAAGGAGATGGCCGTCCGCGCGGCGCTCGGGGCGGGGCGGCTGCGTCTCGTCCGGCAGATGTTGACGGAGAGCCTGACGCTCTCGCTGGCCGGCGGGGCGGCGGGGCTTCTGCTGGCGAAGTGGGGCGTCGGCCTGCTCGTCTCGATCAGTCCTGCGAGTCTGCCGCGCGCGGAGGAGGCCGGTCTGGACATGCGCGTGCTCGGCTTCACGCTGCTCGTCTCGACGCTGACGGGGCTCGCCTTCGGGCTGGTGCCTGCGCTCCAGGCGTCGAAGGTGGAGCTGACCGACGCGCTCAAGGCGGGGTCGCGGCCCGCGGGCGGCGGGCGCAGGAGTCTCGCGCGCGGCGTGCTGGTGGCGGCGGAGGTCGCGCTCTCGCTCGTGCTGCTCGTCGGCGCGGGGCTCCTGGTCAAGAGCTTCATCCGACTGACCGAGGTCGAGCTGGGCTTCGACCCCGAGCGGGTCGTCGCGGCCGACATCTCGCTCCCCTACCGCTACAACTCCGGGGAGAAGCGCGTCGAGTTCTACCGCCAGCTCCTAACGCGCGTCGAGGCGCTGCCGGGCGTCTCGTCGGCCGCCGTGTCGCAGAGCGTCCCCTTGAGCGGCGAGGAGCACGGCGCGCAGTTCAGGGTCGGCGGGAGGGAGCCCGCGCCGGACGGGAGCGACAGGTACGGCTCGATCTACCACCGCGTCAGCGCGGGCTACTTCAAGACCTTCGGCGTGCGCCTGCTGCGTGGGCGCGGCCTGACCGAGCGGGACACGGCCGGGGCGCCGGCCGTCGCGCTCATCAACGAGACGCTCGCGCGCAAGGTCTTCCCCGGCGAAGACCCTCTGGGCAAACAGCTCGTCCTCGACAGCACCCCGGAGCGGCCCCGCGAGATAGTCGGCGTCGTCTCCGACACGAGGTACGTGACGCCCGACCGTGCGCCCTTCCCGCAGATATACGTCTCCTACCTCGACGACCCTTATCACCACATGTCTCTGGCGGTGCGCGCGGGCGGCGACCCGGCGGCGCTGACGGGCGCCATCCGCGAGGAACTATCGGCGCTGGACAGGGAGGTGCCGCTGGCGAACGTCAAGGAGATGGGGCAGTACGTCTCCGACTCGCTCAGCCCGCAGCGCTTCAGCGCGCTGCTGCTCACCGTCTTCGCGTTCGCGGCGCTGGGGCTCGCGGCGCTCGGGGTCTACGGGGTCATCTCAAACTCGGTGGCGCGGCGGACGCACGAGCTGGGCATCCGCATCGCGCTCGGGGCGCGCGGCGGCGACGTGCTGCGGCTCGTGGTCGGTCAGGGGATGCGGCCGGTGCTTCTGGGGCTCGGGGCGGGGTTGGCGGGGGCGTTCGCGCTGACGCGCGTGCTGGAGAGCCTGCTCTACGGCGTCAGCGCCTTCGACCCGTCGGTCTTCGCGGGCGTCTCGCTGCTGCTGGCGGCCGTGGCGCTCGTCGCCTGCTACCTGCCGGCGCGACGCGCGACGCGGGTCGACCCGATGACCGCGCTCCGGCACGAGTGAGAGGAGCCGCGGATTCACGCCGACGGGCGCGGATGTTAATTAAAAGGGGCGCATTATCTTTGCACCGTTATCAATGCTTCTTGTCCGACCTCACGCTCTAAGATGTCGAGGTCTATACGTCGCAACAGATCAACGGTAATCGGCCTTTTCGAGTCCCAGAATACGAAAGATTCGAAGAACGCTTTAGCCTCGGAGGAGTTCAATATCGAAGCAATATGCTCCGCCTCCCGCTTAGTCTCACAAGGGATAAAATAGCACGTGTCATCAAGCACGATGGGCTTTCCTTCATAGCTCCCAATGACCTTGAAATTCAGCCTCTTATAAAAGCCTGATATGGCAACTTTCCACTCTGCGAAAGAATATTCGCCGATGCCGAACACAGAGAATCGAGGGCGATTCCTGTAAATCGAGCTTCCGCGCTTGTCGAGCAGATGCCCGTAAGTTTTTAGGTATCTCCACGTCCTGGGAGCCACATCCCTGATCTGCAAAGTATCTTCCCGCACGGATCGCTGCGGAACGAGCATCCAGCGTTTCGGCGTCAGCTCCGCATCACTGGCAATCTCGGAACTTTTCATCATCGGAAAAAGATAATCCGGCTCCAGGCTTACGAGCGCGCTGAGTCCATTGCGGTATAGGTCGCCCTCTTTTGTCAGCTCCATCACTTTCGAGCAATCGTGTTTTATGCCTGATCGCCATCTATGATTTTCGAAGCCGCGGAGATGCTTCCAGAGATTGTAGCTTTCAACCGAAGCAATAACTTCGTCGTCGCGGTACCCAATAGTTTGCTCTGGCTCTACTGCCGTCAAGCTATTAAAAACGGGCGTATCGAAACTCCGAGTCACCGGCGCGAATCCGCAGACCAGGAGGCACGCATCCACTGAAGCGTCGAAGTGTTCCAGTGCGTTAATGCGGTAAATGGCCGACTGAGCAATCGTGATCTCATGTTTCCACGCGTAAGAAAGTGCTTTGCGCGCAACGGACGTTTTGCAAAGCATGGCGAACGTCGCGTCTTTGCCATCGAGCCAATGCAAAATCCGAATGAGTATCCATTCCGAAATATCGAAATTACTTTTGCCGGTGATCGCGTCAAGACCGCTATGCTTTTGAAAGTTTGTTTTCTCTGGAACATTTGCGCTTCCGAGCGAACTCAATTCTGCATTAGTAACCCAAGGGGGATTCCCTATCACAAGCAATGGGCTGGGCAGGGACTCCACCAGTGAATCCCACTCAGTATCGAAGAAATTGCCCTGCCTTATTCTAACGTCTGCGCTGCCGGTCGCTTCCTGCGCTGACCGGCGTTGTGCCGCCGCGACGTAATTGGGGGAAACATCCAGTCCTATGGCGCGGCGCACGGTCGTAAGCTGCTTGAGCGCGGCAAACAGAAGATTACCTTCCCCACAAGTCGGCTCGATGAGTGACGCGGGTTTGCAATCGAGCCTTTCAAGCAGGGCGCATATTTGCGCGGCGAGGGCTTCGGGGGTCTGGAAGTCTCCGAACTCTGCTTTTTCTTTGGTCTTTACCATATTCCAGCTATCTTACCGAACGCGAATAATTCCGCTTACCCGTCCGGCCTGCGCAATAACTCGTGAGTACTGGAGTCGCCACTGTAGGGCGTTGGAAATGGTGAGGTAGCCTTCGATGAGAGGTTTCCGACCTAGCAGTTCCTTCGCTATGTTCGCCGCCTCGATCTCATCAAGCGGCAGATTCCGCTCAAACATGAAGGCTATAAGGTCGTCCTCGTTGGCGTTGTTCGCCAATATCCGCAAAAGCCCGCTGGCGGTCTGGTAGTCGCCGGTGCGCTCTTTCTCTACGAAGATCGTGTGCAGGACATTGAGCGTACCGGTCTGAGCTGCCGGGTCGTCGTGCTTTTCATACACGAAAACGAGGAGCGAATACCCTAAGCCGAAGATTTTTTGACGAGCAGCTTTGAAGGGGCAGGAAGATTGTGGCTGCGTGATGCTCGTCACCTTTATGTCTACGCCCAACTCCGGTAAGTCAATGCCCGCTGCTGAACTGCCCGATACAAACTCATATTTGCCTGCTAAAAAAGCCTTGAACTTGTGCTCTACGTAAGTGCCGATTGCCTTACCATCTGTCACGCCATACAGGGACGGCTCGGGAAATGTTGACTCAGTGTCGGCATACGCGCGAGCTTCCTGCTGCAAGAGTTCGATGGTGAGTCTCGGTTTCCGGATGGTGTTTTCCATAAATAGCAGCCTTCCCTCCGCGGAGTATAAGGCTTGTTAAATTCTTTTCCGACTCGCGTCAGCCCGCGTGAATCCGCAGCCGCTTTCAGGTCAGGAGCGGTAGGGCTCGCGGCCGACGCCCTGGACGGGGATGCCCTGCGAGGCCAGCACCTCGTGCTGGAGCGCGTACATGCACGCGGCGGCCTCGTCGATCTTGCGCGTGAAGGCGACGGAGCCTTGCAGGATGGGCCGCAGCTTCTCCTTATCCTGTACGCGCGCCTTCGGGTATTCGTGCTCGACGACGAGGTGCGTGTTCGGGATGTCGAGTTCTAACAGCTCGCGCGCGGCGAGTTGGTGGTCGAGCCAGTCCACGCTCCGGTTCTGTAGGTACGCGAGCGGGTCGTGGCGCGCGGTGCCGGGCAGCTCGTGCTCGGCGAGCACGGTCTGCTTCTTCCACGCGTTCGCCTGGTCGGCCGCGTCTTCGGAAGGGAGCCCGCCGATCCAGTCGCCGCGGTTCACCGTCTGCCCGCCGTAGCCCCACGCCGCGACCCCCTTCGAGTTAATCACCTGCCCCTTCACGTGGAAGCCGCCGATGATGAAGTTGTAGCCCGCCTCCTTCAGGTATTGAAAGATGGAGCGCGTGTCCTGCCCCATCAAGATTGCGTGCGAAGGGTCGTAGTGGATGCGGAACTGGTCGCCGACGCCGTGGCGCTCGCAGATGTGGTGGAGCGCGATCCAGGTGCCGGGCGTGTAGGCGATGTTGTTGTGAAAACTGTCGCCGACCGCCCAGCCGGGCATCGGGCACTGCTCGACGCGGTAGACGAGGCCGCGCACCTTCGCCTCGCGCAGAAGCGGGACGAAATGCTCCTCGAAGTCGATGAGGTTCTCGTCCATCCCGAGCCGCAGGTTGCGGCCGACGAAGCCGCAGACCGCGCCGACGCCCAGGAGCGCCGCCGCGTCCAGGACGCGGAGCATGAACTCGTGCTTCCTCCTCCTGACCGAAGGGTTGTGGTGGAGCAGGTTGTCGAAGTACGCGAGGTCGGAGAGCCCGACCTTCGTGGCGGCCATCGCCGCGCGCACGCGGCGCGCGCGCGCGTCGTTAAAGGGCTCGCGCAGATCGAGCGTGTTGGCGACGGGGTCGAGCAGCGCCTCGGCCGGCACGTCCGCCTCCGAAGGGTGGAGCGCGGCCGAGAGCTGTATGTTATCGACGCCGAGCTGGCCGGCGAACTCCAGCCACTCTTCAATCGCGCGGTCGGGGTCGCGGTCGCGCACCTCGCGCGGCGTCAACTCCTGGAGCGCCGCCGTGAGCACCCCGACCTGCATGAACTGCGGATGAAAATTTTTGACTGACATAATTCCCGTCCCTGTAGCTGGTATCAACGAGAGCCGTTAACCGCAGAGACACAGAGGCGCAGCTTTGAAGTCATGAGGCAGCAAGCCGCGTCTCCGTGTCTCTGTGTTTAATTCCTATTCGACTACAAGCTCGTGGAGCCGGTACTTTTCGCGGAGCGCTTCGAGCCGTGCGGGCTCGCCCCGAATCTCGCCCTCGGACCAGTTGTCCCACTCGAAGACGACGAGTTCGCCGTCGCGGTTCTTCAGGTCGAAACGGCCGTAGTCTATCCCTGCGTCCATCCCGCCGTAACGATAGACCTCCTCGAACCCTTCGGCCTCAAGGTCTTCGATGACGCGGTGCCACGTCTCCGTCTCGACGTGCTCTATCTTGCAGGACATCGCCCGCCCGCCTTCATAACTCGACGCTCAAAGTGTCGAGCGGCGCGACCGACTTCAGAGCCTTCTCCTTCTGCGCGGGGCCGGCCAGCGTCTCGATGACCCAGCCCGCGAGGTGCTGCCCCGCGAGGCACTGCGCCGCCGTCGCCACGTTGCCCTCGCGCACGAACGACTCCCACACGACCTCCGCCCCCATGCCTTCGAGCAGGCTCTTCAGCTCCGCCGAAGGGTAGGTCGTGGCCCGCCTCCCTTTGAGCAGGCCGAGCGCGCCGAGGAGCAGCGCGCCCGAGTCTATCGCGCCCAGGAGTTGACGCGACTCGTCGAGCCGGAAGGCGCTCAGGAATTTTTCGTCGCGCGCCTTCAGACGCGAGCCCCGGCCGCTACAGAAAAGCACGGCGTCCGACGCGTTGGCCTCTTCCAGACGGCCGTGCATCTTCACCTCGACGCCGGTGCTCGACGTGTGGCTGGCGGCCTCGCCGAGGAACCTGACGCGCCAGCCGTCCACTTCGACGCGTTTGAGCAGGTCCCACAGGATGAAGAGGTCGAGGTCGGTGAAGTCGTCGAAGGTGACGATGGCGATCTCCATAGTTATGCACTCAACTTGGACAGACTGTCGCGGCCGGCGTGCGGCCGGGCCGCGCGGAACCATTCGAGCACGAAGCCCGCGGCCGTAAAGCCGAGCGCCGCGTCGAGCGGGAACAGTGCGCGCGATAGCTCGCGGCGGGCCGCGCGCGAGAACGCCCGCTCTACTTCGGCGCGCGCCGCGTCGAGCCCTTCGACGATGGTCGCGTCGAGGTCGCGCCCGCCGCGCGCGCGCCGCCAGGCGAACTCAAGGAGGCGCATCCGCCCCTCGTCCTCGGCCGAGCCGGTGACGACGGCGACGAGGTGCGTCGCCTCGGTCTCCTCCACGAGTTCGGCGGCGCGGCGCGCGAAGGTCGGCGTCAGGTCGCCGTCGCGCGAGACGACGATGAAGGAGCTGCCGCAGACTTCCGCCGCGAGGTACGACTCGCCGTGCGGCGTGGGCGGCCCCGTCGAGATGTCGCTCTCGGGGACGCCGAGCGAGCGGACGATGCGGTAGACGCGGTTGGCCAGCCAGCCGCCGTCGGCGAGCAGCGCGACGGCGAGCCGCGAAGGGCTGTATGTCTCTTCGACGACCTCGTCGGCGACGGGCGCGGCGCAGAGGCTGCACTTGGCGCGGCTGATGGTGACGGCGGCGAGCGAGTCGGGCGACGGCAAATCGAAGAGCGCGTGCCCGTGCTTGCGGCAGCTCACGCGCAGCTCGCGCTCCAACAGACCCGCCTCAAGCATCCTCTCGACCGAGACGTTCCCGCGCGCGCCCGCCTCGGCCAGCATGCGCCGCGGCGTGTAGCCCTCGCGCCGCAGCTCCTCGATGCGCTTGAGGAAGTCGCGCACGTCGCGCCCCTCCAACATCTCGGACGCGCGCGCGAGTTCGCGCCCGCCGCGCATTGCCGCCGCGGCGCGGACGAACTCTTCCGGCTGGATGGCCGTGAAGCGCGCGAGCCCGTGCCCGGCGCCGCGCGCGCGCGGCCGCCACAGAGGCAGCAGCGACGGCGACTCCGGGGCCGACTCCGTCTCACTTCTGAAGGCGCCCAGCGCCTCGTCCACGTCGCGGCAGAAGCGCTCCAGGCGTGCGAGCGGCTCCGCGGTGTTGAGGTCGTAGACGACGCTCGCCGCCGTCTCGCCGCCCTGTGCGCCGAAGACGAGCGCGAGCAGGCAGTCGCCGCCGCCGAAAAGCTCGCCCGGCGTGTAGGCGCCCTTGCCGGCCGCACCCGCTCGCTCCGCGCACGCCCGTTCCAGTTCCGCGGCTTCATCCCGGCGCGCGGCGAGCGCGCCGAAGAGTTGCCGCCGCGTCGAGCGCAGGAGCGGCTTGAGCCCCTTCCCGGCCAGCGCGTCGAGCAGGCGGAGCCGCTCGCCTTCGCCGAGCGTGAGCGCGAGACTGGTGCTCTGGATGAAAAGCATGTTTCAGTAGGCAGTAGGCAGTCGGCAGTTGGCAGTCGGAAGAGGCCGCGGAGCGGCGGTCGAATTTAGCCCGGCCTTTCAAGGCCGGGTCAGCGTTGAGTCGTAACCGCCGCGTCGCGTCAGCGACGCCGGAACGTGTCGGCCGGCTCAGGCGTCGCTGACGCGACGCGGCACCTTCTTAATGTACGTCGTTCCCGGCCTTGAAAGGCCGGGCTAAACTCATGCGCCGCGCCGCGGCGACTGCCTACTGCCCTCTGCCTACTGCCCTCTGCCCTACGGCTTGACTCTTACCTTCACGCGCTCGCCGCCGGTGAAGCTCGCCGGGTAGCTGCGCTCGCGGGCCATGCGGAGTGCGACCGCCTCGAAGGGCGCGGCGCCGGGGCGCGGGTTCCAGACGCGCGCGTCGGTGACGCGCCCCTCCTTCACTTCGACGAGGACTTCGACGACGTACTCGCGCCGGGGCGCCGGGACGCCGTCGAACCTGCGCGAGCCGACGACCGCGGCGGCCGAGGGCACGGGCGGCGCGGGTCCGGCCGCTTCGGCGTTCGTGTTCGCGTTCGGCGCGGGCGGCGCGGCGGCGGTCTGCTCTTTGACGGCCGGCTCGGGGCTGTCGGCCAGAGGCTCCGCGCGCTGCCCGAAGAAGGGGCCGTAGAGGACGTGGAGGGTCGTGACCAGACTCAGGCCGACCAGAAATCCGATGACGACGGCGTAGACCAGACGCTCGCGCGAGAAGCGCCGCGCGGTCCGGGCGATGGCGCCCTCGACGGCCACGAGACGGTCTTCGAGCGGCGCCAGCAACTCCTCCGCGCCGGGGCCGAGCTGGAGCGGCGCCCGCTCCGGCAGAGAAGCGTGTTCGCGCGTCACGGGTAGCGCGCCGCCCGCCACGCGGACCTCGGTCAGCCCCTCGCGCCGCGGCGCCTCGACGAGGTCGCGTATGAACTGCTGACCCTGCCGGTCGATGTTGCGCTCGGGCGGGCGCACCAGCGGGTTGAAGTTGAACGAGCCGCCTTCGAGCGCGAGCGCCGCGTAGAGCGCCTCGACGCCCGCGCAGCTCGCCCAGACGCGCGTCCACCATCTGCCCGTCCTCGAAGAAGAAGGAGCCGGGGCCGTCCGCGTACTCGACCTGTAAGCGGCCGGACTTGCGCTGCACGCGCAGGCGGCGGATGAGGTCGGGCAGGGGCTGCTCCTCGAGTGTGGCCGGTCAAGACCACGAACTGCGTGCGCTCTATGTTTTCCACTCGAAGGTTCCTGACTGAAAGGTCGGCCGCGGTCACTCGACGGGACAGCAATTTATACCAACGCCCCGAATTAGGGTAGTGCTAATTCAAGGCAGCAGACAGTTGCCGCGGAGCGGCGGTTGAATGTAGCCCCATTTATCCAAACAACTGCCTACTGCCATCTGCCATCTGCCTACTGCTTTGGACAACGCGTCGCCGCTGAAATATAATCCGGCCACCGTCATTCACTCTCCCACGTGGACGGGAACGACCCCTACAACAGAAGTCAGCCGACGCACACGCGCGAGCGAACGGATGCAACACCCTCGCCCCGTCATCGCACACACGCGGAGGAGTGCCTGCGCGCCCTCCCGCACCGCCGCGCCCACGCATCGGCGCGCGAGTCCGGCCTTTCACACTTCCCCTTACAGACTGACTTCACGCCGCGCCCCTGCGCGTGGGGAGACGACTGCCTTATGAAGAAGATGCTGCTCCTGCTCGGCCTCATCGCGTGTGCGGCCGTCTTCAACGCTCCGGAGGCGCGCGGCGCCGCGTTCGCGCCGCAGGCGGGCGCCGAGGTCTACGCGCGCGACGGCGCGAGGTTTGCGCTCGAAGGCCGTCTGGCCGAGGCCGCGCGCGCCTTCGAGCAGGCCGTCGCGCTCGACCCCTCGAACGGCAACGCCTTCTACGGCCTCGGCAACGTCTACGCCGAGATGGGGCGCTGGGCCGACGCCGTCAACGCCTACTACAAGGCCGTCAGTCTCAACAAAGAAGATGTCGAGGCGCTCAACAACCTCGGCGTTGCGCTCGGGATGCGCGGCCAGCACGTGCAGGCGGCCTCGGCCTTCCGGCGCGCGATCAAGATTTATCCGAAGTGGGCCGAGCCCTACTACCACCTCGGCGAGGCGCAACGCGCGCTCGGGGAAGAAGGCGAGGCGCGCGAAGCCTTCGACCGTGCGCTGCGTCTGCGTCCAGACTACGCCGCGCGCCCGCCGCGCCCCTTCGCGAAGGCGGCCCCGGCGCCGCGCGCCAGCGGCAGCGTCCTTGAAGCGATGCGCGCCGTTAACCTGGGCGACAACCTCCCCGAGCGAGTCGCCGCCACGACGCCCGAGCGAGTCGCCGCGACTCCGACACGTCCGTCACTTCCGTCCCCGACGCCTTCAGCAAACACCGCCCCGGCCGATGGCGTGCCGACGGCGAACGCATCTCCTGTGTCGCCCGCGCCTGCCAATCCAGCGCGGTCTGCTCCTCCTGCGGAAACAGAGTCGCCCTACGACCTCGGCGTGCGCGAGGCGCGCGCGGGCCGACACCGCGAGGCGGTCGCGGCCTTCCGGCAGGCAGTCGCGCTCGAACGGCGCAACCGGGCCGCGTACCGCGCGCTCGGCGACGCCTACGCCGCGCTCGAAAACTGGGGCGACTCCGTAGACGCCTACGAGCAGGCCGCGCGCCTCGCCCCCGACGACGCCGAGACCTACCAGAAGCTCGGCCGCGCTTACGCGAAGCTGCGCGAGACGACACCCGCCCCGGCCGACACGACGGCGGCGTCGCCGAGGCCCGCCCCCGCCGCCGTCGCCGCCAGAACCAACACGACCGACCCCGACCCGACGGCCGTCTATCGCGTCGGCCCCGGCGACGTGCTCGACATACGTCTGCCCGGCGGGGGCGCGCGGCGCGCGACCGTCTACGAGGTCACGCCGACGGGACTGCTCGACCATCCCGCGCTGAAGGAGCCGCTCACGGTGGCGGGTCTGACGCCGGAGGAGGTCGCCGCGCGACTCGGCTCGGCGCTCGGCGTGCGCGCGACGGGCGCGGGCGCCGAGGTCGCCGTCGGCGTCAGCGAGTACAGGAGCCACGCGATCATCGTCGGAGGGATGGTGAAGGACGGCGGGACGAAAATCCTTCAGCGCGAGGGCGTGCCGCTCTACGTCATCGTCGCGCACGCGCAGCCGCTCGCGGGCGCGGGCCAAGCCGTCGTCGTCGCGCGCGCGACCGGCACCGAGACGGCCGTTGACCTCTCGGACTCGGAAGCGTTGAAGACGCTCGTGCGTCAGGGCGACGTGGTCACTCTGCGCGCGCGCGCTCCGCAGTTCGTCTACGTGGCGGGCGCCGTGCGCGAGCCAGGGCAGAGGCAGTTCAACGCCGGGCTCACGCTTACGCAGGCGCTCTTCGCGGCAGGCGGCGTGACGAGTCCGGGCGGCGCGGTCGCCACGCTCACGCGACAGGCGCCGGACGGACGACTCTCGACCACGCGTTATGTGCTCGCACAGATCAGGTCGGGCAAGACGCCCGACCCCGTCCTCAGCCGGGCGACCGTCTGGAGGTGCTACGTTGAGAACTCACCCTTGTCGGTTCGGGTTTGAAGGAGACCACGAATGAACAACGCTTCGACGCCCGACGGCCGCGGGCAGGACAGGCCGAACGACGCCGAGCCATTGCCCTTCTTCCCCTCGGAAGGCACTTTCAACGCGGTCGTCCCGCTGTCCGAGTTGGGCCAGGCCCCCGCTCCCCTCATGCCGGTTGACGCCGCGGACGTGGGCAAGCCGGCCGAAGCCTTTTGGGCGCGCGAAGCACACCGCGCGCGTCTGAATGAAGAGGATGAGACGCTCGTCCCCTCGCGCGCCAGACGGGCGCGGCGCGAGCGCCCTTCATGGCTCGTCACGGCGTCCGTCATCGTCCTGTCGGTCGCGGCGGGGCTGGCCTCCGGCACCTACCTCATCTGGTCCGCGCAGCGCGCCCCGGAGGCGCAAGCGTTAGCGCCGTCCGCCGCCGAAGCCCCGAGCCTTCCGCCCGCGCCCGTCGCCGAACAGTTGGAAGCGGAGAGGAACGTCGAGCCGTCGAACGAGCCCGTCAGGGCCGATAAGCCGCGCGAGGTCACAAAGGCCGAGCGTTCGGACGAGGTCGCGCCCGCGTCGAAGACGGAACCGCACACACGCACGCCGAGCGCACCGCGCGCCGAACGCTCCGCACGCACCGTCGCCGACCCCAAAGAGACGACGCCCGCCCCGAAGCCCGCGCCGCCACGGAGCGCGCCGTCCCGCCCGCGCCTGACGACCGCCGAGCAACCGCCGCCCGCAACGCCCGCGCGCACCCTCCCGGTCTCCTCCCCGCCCCCTTCCGCCAAATCGAAGAAGGTCATCCAGTGGCCTTAAGGGAAGGCTTTGGGCTTTCCTGTTTGCCAGTTCGAGGTGGAGTCTGCTAGGCTGTTGCCCCTTTCAACAACAACAGCGGCGCCGAACGCCGCGAGCCAATGTCTCGAAGGCCCCAAGTTAAAGTAGCTTTGCGCGCCCCCTCATGCGCGGCCTCGTCCTGACCCGATAGCAGGCGGGGGCTACTCTCATCACGCAGAAAAAGAATCGACGGCGTCACCTGGTTGTGTGAGCGGCGTGCTGCCACCGCGCTCGGCCGACAGGCGATTGCGGTCAATCCATTTTCACCTGGACAGACTTTGGAGGGAGACACATGCGCAAAAGCCTGCTCATAGCCTTGCTGGCCGCCGCCCTTTTGGCGACGCCCGCGGCCTTTTCGACCAAGTCGGACGCGGCGAATCCTCAACGCCCCGCCACACGTCCCGGCGGCGGCGCGGCCGCGGCGCCGGCCCCGCTCCCGAACTTCGACATCCGCCTCGCCGGCCGCGGCGAGTTCGCGGAGGTCGAACTCAACTCTAACGCCGGGCGGCAGCGCGCCGCCGCACAAGGCGACACACAGATTCGCGCGCGCGCCTCGGCCGTCGAAAACTTCCGCGCGGGGCTCGGCGCCGAGCGCGCGGGTAAACTGCGCGCCGAGGTCAACGAGGCGGGCGCGCTGAAGAACCTCTTCGTCGAAGGCGCGACGCTCTCCGCGCCGCAGGCGGACGTGCCCGACAACATCGCGCGCAACTTCCTGCGCGGCCGCGCCGCGCTCTTCGGGCTGTCGAACGCGGACGTGAACACGCTCAAGCTCCAACGCGAGGACAACGACCGGGGCACGACCTTCCTCGACTACGCGCAGACTGTCGGCGGCGTGAAGGTCTTCGAGGGCGAAGTGAAGGTCGTCGTCAACCGCGACGGCGAAGTCCTCAACGTCCGCCAGGGCTTCGTCGTCAACGGCGGGCCGCGCCCCAAGGTCGAGCCCACGCTGACCGAGGCCGAGGGCATCGCCAAAGCCTTCGAGCACGCCGGCCGGCAGGTCGCGCCCGTCCTTCGCCGAGACCCGCGCCCGCGCGTCGAAGGGCGACGACTCGGCCTTCGCCAACCCGCTCAGCCCGAACCTTGAGGACGTGCTCTCGGAGCTGAACGTGGTGCGCGTCGGCAACGCGGCGCTCCTCGCGTGGCACGTCTACGCCGAGGTCGGCCCCGAAGAGTGGTACGAGCTTCTGGTTGACGCGCACACGGGCGAACTGCTCCTGCGCCACAACCTCTACGTCCACCAGGCGCAGGGCACGGTCTACACCGAGGCGCCGGACAAGGGCGCGCGCCAGCTCGTCTCCTTCGTCGGCGACACGACCATCAACACGGCCGCCGGCTGGATGGGCACCTCGACCGTGACGACCGGCAACAACGTCGAAGCCTACCTCGACCGCGACGCCAACAACGCGCCGGACACGACCAGCGGCAACGGGCTCTCGAGCGGCCACGCCTCCGCCGCCAACCAGAACTTCACCTTCACCTTCGACACGACCGTCTCGCCGACCGTTGCCACGAATCAGGCGGCCGTGGTGACGAACCTCTTCTACTACAACAACATCATGCACGACTTCTCCTACGGCCTCGGCTTCACGGAGACGGCGCGCAACTTCCAGACGAACAACTACGGGCGCGGCGGCACGGGCAACGACTCCGTGCGCGCCGAGGCGCAGGACGGCTCGGGCACGAACAACGCCAACTTCGCCACGCCGCCCGACGGCCAAAGCCCGCGCATGCAGCAGTACATCTTCACCTCGCCCAACCCCGACCGCGACAGCTCGGTGGACGGCGACGTGGTCTTCCACGAGTACGGCCACGGCATCTCGAACCGTCTGATCGGCAACGGCTCGACGGCGCTCTCGGGCACGCAGTCGGGCGCGATGGGCGAGGGCTGGTCGTGACTACTGGGCCATCACCCTCAACGGCGACGGCGCGGTCGGCGAATACTCGACCGGCAACCCGAACGGCATCCGCCGCGCGGCCTACACCGTCCCGGCCAACGCCGTCCACAACTCTTACGCGGACGTGTGCGTGCCGAGCTGCGCGGTGCACGGCGACGGCGAGGTCTGGGCGGCGACGCTCTGGGACTTGCGGACGCAGCTCGGCGCGGCCATCGACCGACCTGCTCGTCCTGAACGGCATGAAGTTCACGCCCAACCGCCCGTCGTTCCTGAACGCGCGCGACGGCATCCTTCAGGCCGACCAGAACCTGAACGGCGGCGCCAACCGCTGCGCCATCTGGACGGTCTTCGCGCGCCACGGCATGGGCGTCTCGGCGGTCGGCAACGACGGCACGACGCACACCGCGGCCACCGACCTGCCCGGCGACTGCGGCGGCACCTGCACCTTCTCGATCAGCCCGACCAGCGCGCTCTTCGCGGCGGCGGGCGGCACCGGCACCGTCACCGTGACGGCCGGCGCGGGTTGCGCCTGGACGGCTTCGAGCAACGCCACCTTCATCACCATCACCTCCGGCGCGAGCGGCAGCGGGCAACGGGACGGTCTCTTACTCGGTCGCCTCGAACCCGAACACGACCGCGCGCACGGGCACGCTGACCATCGCGGGTCAGACCTTCACCGTCACGCAGGCCGGGCACGGGCGGCGGCGGCTGCTCCAACCTGCATCGTCAACCCCGGCTTCGAGACGGGCACGACGCCCTGGGTCGTCTCGGGTTCGGTCACGCGCAGCACGGGCACGTTCCCGCACGGCGGCGTGGCCTACATGATTATCAACGGCGTCAACAGCTCTACGGGGACGCTCTACCAGACGGTGACGGTCCCGAGCGGCGGGTGCTCGAACCTCTACTTCTGGCTCAACATCACGACGAGCGAGGCGGCGGGCGCGGCCGTCTTCGACCGGCTCTTCATCGAGGTGCGCAGCACTTCGGGGACGCTCCTCGCCACGCTCGCGACCTTCAGCAACCAGAACAGCGGCACGGCCGGCGTCTACGTGCTGAGCGGGCCGTACAACCTGAGCAGCTTCGCGGGACAGACCGTCCGTATACAGTTCCGCGGCACCAACGACATCACGCTGCCCACGTCGTTCCGCATCGACGACGTGTCATTCCAGTAGAGCGTGAGACAGTAGCGCCCGGCCTTCTCGACTGAAGCCGGGCGCCCTCAAAACTTAACCCTTAACCGGCGACCCTGCCGGTCACTCTTTCGAGACCAGCAGGGTCGCCGTGTATCGGCCCGCCGGAATCTTGCGCGTGCTGCGCGGCTGCGGCGCGAGCCCCACGAGTTTCAAGGTGTAGCGCCCGTACCGGCCCTCGCCCGGGCGCTCGGGGCTCGCGTTCGTGTTGAGCCTGAGAGTCGCCCTCTTCCTCCAACCCCTCGCGCCGACCTCGAACAGCAACTCGGCGTTGCCGGCCCACACGCAATCGACATCGACGGGACAGCGCGAGTCCGACGCCACCCGCACGAGCCTCACGCGCAGGCTCCCGCCGTCCAGCGTCACGACCCGCCCGACCTTTACGTCGAACTCGCGGCCGACGCGCGCCGTCTGCGCCGCGGCCACACAGTGCCCGCCGAGCAGCGCGACGAACGCCAGCACGAACAACACGGGGACGCGTTTCGGTAATCGTTTCATGCCGTTCAACTGCGCCTCCGGTTGAGGATGGCCGAGGCGACGAACTCCTTCGACCCCTTGTAAGAGTAACGGTAGGCGAGTTGCCGCGCGTTCAGACGTTCGATGACGACGCGGCCGTCCGGCGCGCACTTCTCCGCGCCCTTCGTGACCGTCTCGCGGAAGACGGCGCGCGCGCGCGTCACGCTCAGAAGCCGCCAGCGCGCGGCGCATTCGAGCGACGGGTACTCGACCGTGTAGCGGCCGCGCCCGAAGCTCAACACCATCGCCCAGGTGCTCTCGCTGTCGGTCTGGAAGGCCGTCCCCGCCCACTCCCCGCGCAGCCAACCGCCGCGCGTCTGCGCCGCGGCCCCGCCCGCCGCCAGCACGACGAACAGCAACACCGTCAAGCATCTTTTCATTAAGCGTCTCCGACACGGTTGAAGTTGAAGAGCGTATCTAACGGCGCAGCCAGACCCACTCCGGACTGCACCCCTCGGCCGAGCGGCGGCCGTAGAGCGTGACCGCCGACTTCGCCTTCACGGCCGCTTCCAGCGACGCCTTCGCCGCCTCCTCGTTGCCGTAGACGGTGATGACCTCGCGCCCTTCCGCCGAGTCGGCCACCACGCCGAACGAGCCGAACCAGGCGACGGGGCTGCACGCGACCCGCCCGCCATCTGTGTCGATGGAGAGCTTGATGTTCTCCGACTGGCTTATGTCCGCCCACTCGTAGGAGGCGAGCGTGCCGCGCGCGGCGGGCGCGGCGTTCGACAGGTCGGGCGTGAAAGGCTTGCGGCCGGGCGCGGGCACGGTCGGACGGCGGTTGGGTCGGTTCGTGAACCTCGTGTAGAGCGGATAGGTACGGCGCCCGTGCGCGCCCTCGACGCGGCGCCAGCGGCCGCCCTCGGCCTCGTAGAGAGTCGTCACCCAGTAGCCGTCGTCGAAGTTCATGTAGAGCAGTTCGGCGCGGCCGTCGCGGTCGATGTCCAGGAGGTCGAAGAGGCCCCGCGCGTCCTCCTCGAAGTAACCGTCGGCCTCGAACGGCACGGGCCTTCCCTTCTCGTCGAAGGTGAGCGCGAAGAGACTGGTCGGCGGCGCGAGCCCGTTGCCGCCCGTCGGCGAGACGATGACGAGGTCTTGCACCCTGTCGCGGTCGAGGTCGGCCGTGTAGAGGTGCGAGCCGTACCCGGAGAGGTTGCCGAGCCGCACGCGCCACGCGGCGCCGCCTCGGTCCTTACCCTTGATGACGGCCCGGCCCTCCTCATCCATCTCGAACGTGGAGCCGGAAGGGCCGACGCTCATCCCCGCGGGCGCCGCGGCGCCGTCGCTCCCCGTGCCGAAGTGGCCGGGGCGCCCACCGCCCGTCTCGCCGAGGAGTTTGACGGGAAAGCGTCGGTCCGTCTCGGCCCGCGTCAGCGGCAGGTAGTCCTGGTTCTGCGCGGCGCACGGCCACGCGCAGAGTAGTAAGCAGCAGTGACGGCGTCAGGCTCCTCAAAAATACTCTTCGCATCCGGGAACCGGCGGGGCGTCCGCCCCTGTTTACTCCTTGCATACTTCGCCCGCGGCCTTGCCGCCGCCGTCCGCAGGCATCCCGCCGATGAGCCGGCCGCCGAGCGCCGCGTTGAAGAACGTGACGCGCTCGTTCGCCCCGGCGCCGCCCGCTTCGAGCGGCTTGGTGTCGCCGAAGCCGACCGCGACCAGACGCTTGCAGTCCACGCCCAACTCCGCGAGCCTCCGCGCCACGGCGAGCGCGCGCCGCTCGCTCAACGCCTGCGCGCCCGCCCCGCCCGCGGCCGTGTGACCCTCGACGCGGACGAGCGTGATGACCTTCTTCGCCTTCAGGTAGTCGGCCAGCAGCCGCAGCGACGCGTCGCTCGACGCCTTAAGCTTATCCGTACCGACCTCGAACCTGACCGGCTCGGGCAGCGCCAGCTCGTGCCCGCGCAGTGTGACCTTCTTCTCCTCGCCCTCCCCCTCTGCACGCGCGGCCGACGCCGTCGCCGCCAGCAGGAGGAGCAGCAACGCCGTCAAGCATCTCTTCATAAGCATCCCCACCTTTTAAAATGTAACGCACCGGAGCAGTGCGTATATTGCCCGCCGCGCGCCGCCGTCGGCAAGAGAATTCAGATTTGACCTTTCAAATTCTTAAAGGCTTCGTGTAAGTTACACGAACATGCCACGCACTCTCCCCCTTGATAACGCTCGTCGCGCTTCTCGCTTGCATGCAGACGGCCGCGCACGCGCAGCAGCAGAAGAGTGCGCGGGCGGGCGCGGCGCGCGAGCGGCAGGTCGCCGAACGCTTCGCGCCCGTCTTCCGGCAGGCGCTCGGCGACCACCCGCGCGCCGACTACCTCACCAACTTCGACTTCGACGGCGACTGGCGCGGCGACAACAACTGGAAGAACGCCGACGACCCGCGCTTCCGCCTCCGCGCCTACGTCTACTTCGCCGCGAGCGAGACCGCGACACACTTCTACGCGCACTACGCCGTCTTCCACCCGCGCGACTACAAGGGCGGGAGCATGACGGGGCCGCTCCTCTCCGGCGCCATCCGCGAGGGCGTCCGGCGCGGCGGCAAATACGACCCGACGGGGCTCTCAAGCGAGGCCGTGCTCGCGCACGAGAACGACATGGAGGGCTGCCTCGTCGTCGCCGAGAAGGAGGGCGAAGACCCCGCCCGCGCGCGCGTCATCCTCGTCGAGACCCTCGCCCACGACCGCTTCCTCAAGTACGCGCCCGAGGGGGCGAGCGCGCCCGCCATCCTTCGCGCGTGTACGGCTCGAAGGCCAGAGCCCTCTGCTCTTCGTCGAGGCGAAGGGGCACGGCGTCCTCGCTTACGACGGCGGCGACAAACAGGAGGCGCGCCGCGGCACGCTCGTCTACACCTTCAAAGGCCGCGCCGAAGACCCCGAGGCCGCGGGGCGTGAGCAGGAGTCGGTCGGCTACGAACTCGTGCCGCTCTACGACACGCTCTGGCGGCGCGCCCTCACGGGCTCCAAAGAGACCTTCGGCGAGGTGGCCGACTACGGCGCGCGCTCGTTCGAGGCGGTCGGGGGCGAAGCGGCGTTCCAAGCGAACGAAGAAGATGGGAAGGTTGGGCGCCTCCTTCCTCGGCGCCTTCGGAGCGCCGAACGCCGCGCGCCCGCCGTGGGGCTGGTTCGACCGCTCCGAGCGCGGGCGCCCGCGCGGCGAATGGTTCTTCGACCCGGCCGCCACCGCCAAACGACACCTCGGCCGCGGCCCGGACTTCTCGACCGCATACCTGCACGCGCCATTTCTCGGCCTTTTCCGGCCTTAGGCCGAAATTTCGGCATGGAGCTGGAAATCCGTACGCTTTAGTGCTTTACTAACAGTCCCGACAGGCCCCAAGACCCTTCTTGCCCTTCACCTCATAGGCTTTTTGCGCACGCGCCTGTCCGCGCTTCCCCCGATGCGGGCATACGCAACTGTCCAGGGGGAAATCATGCAAGGTCTAAACGCCCGCCCCGCGCCGGGTCGGGCCGACGCCCTCCGCCACGTCGAAGTGCCGACGGTCAGGTCACTCCTGTCGGCCCTGCGCTCGCACGACCCTTACACGTACCGACACTCGCTGCGCACCGTCCGCCTGAGCCTGCTGCTCGGGCGCGCCTGCGGCGTCTCCACACACGCGAGGCCTGCGCGTCCTCAGCCTGGGCGCGCTGGTTCACGACCTCGGCAAGATATTCATCCCCGGCGGGGTGCTGCACAAGGAGGGGAGGCTGACGGAGGCGGAGTGGGCGGCCGTGCGGCAGCACCCGTTCGACGGCGCGCGCATGCTGATCGGCGTCGCCGCGTCGGAGGGCGTCTGCCGCGTGGCGGCCGAGCACCACGAGCGCTGGGACGGCCGCGGCTACCCCGCGGGCTTGAGCGGCGAGCGGATAGACTTCAACGCGCGCGTGGTCGCGGTGGCCGACGCCTTCGACGCGATGACGAGCGAGCGGGCCTACGGCCCGGCCGTCGGGTACGAAGAGGCGTCCGCCGAGTTGGAGCGCTGCGCCGGGACGCAGTTCGACCCCGCAGTCGTCCGCACGTTCCTGCGCGCCCCGCGCGCGCTGCTCGAAGCCGTCATCCGGTAAGCTTTAGAGCGACGAAGACACAGAGACACGGCGACTCAAAGTACGGCTTTTTCGGGCATATTCCAACCGGCGGGACGCGGACGGACGCGCCGAAACTTAACCCGCGCGCGCGCCGTAAAGGTTCACGACCTCAAGCCTTTTAAGCCCCTGTGAGAAGGAGTCCGCGAAAATGTTTCTGGCCCGACTCTGCCTTCTGATACTCTTCGCCGCCGCGCCGCTCGCGGCCTTCGGACAGGCGGGCAGCTTCGAGATGGTCAAGCTGGCCGAGGGCGTCTACCTCGCGCGCCGCACGGAGCCCCCGGGGCTGACCGTCAACGCCAACAGCGTCTTCATCATCAACGAAGAGGATGTGGTCGTCGTCGATGCCACGCTCACGCCCGGCACGGCTCGGGAAGAGTTGGCGGCGCTGCGCAAGTTGACGGACAAGCCCGTCCGCTACGTCATCAACACGCACTGGCACGACGACCACATCATGGGGAACGTCGCCTACCGCGACGCCTTCCCCGGCGCCGACTTCATCGCGCACGAGAAGACGCGCGAGTACCTGCCGACGACCGGATTGAACAACCGACGGATGGCGATGTCGCCGGGCGGCTACCCCGGCTTCATCGGTGCGCTCAAGCGTCGGCTTGAGAAGAACGAGAGCGTCTTCGGCGGGCCTCTGGACGAGGAGGAGCGGGCCGTCCTCACAAGCGACATCCAGATCGCCGAGCGCTACATGGCCGAGAACCCGACGGCCGACGGTCGTCCTCCCGACCGTCACGCTCCGCGAACGCCTCACGCTCCACCGCGGCGCGCGCGTTATCGACATCCTCTACCTCGGGCGCGGCCACACGAGCGGCGACCTCGTCGTCCACCTCCCCGTCGAGGGCATCGTCATCGCGGGCGACCTCGTCATCCACCCCGTCCCCTACGTCGGCAACCCGCAGTCGCACCCCGGCGACTGGGGCGAGACGCTCGACAAACTGCTCGCGCTCAAACACACGATGATCGTCCCCGGCCACGGGCCGGTGCTGCGCGACGACGCGTACGTCAGACTCATGTCGCGCCTCTTCGCCTCGATGAAGCAGCAGGTCGCGGCGGCCGTCGCGCGCGGCGAGACGATTGAGCAGGTGAGGAAAGTCGGTCAACCTCGACGAGTACCGCAAGCTCTTCGTCGGCGACTCGCGCGTGCGCCGCGACATCTTCGACAGCTACGTCCTCGGCGCCGGGATCGCCGCGGCCTACGCGGACGCGACCGCGAAGCACTATCGAAAGTTAACCACAGAGACACAGAGACACGGCTTGAAGACATAATGTCTTCAAGCCGTGTCTCTGTGTCTCCGGTGGTTAAAGTCTACTGGACGCGCGCGCGGCGGCGGCGGGCGCCGACGCCGATGCGCTCCTGCACCAGCGCCTCGACTTCGAGGGGGACGCCTTCGGCGCGCGCGCGGCGGATGAAGTCGGCGTCGATGTTGAAGATGCGCATCTTGACGAGGTCTTCGATGTCGATGACGTTAATGCCCTCGCCGCGGACTTCGGCGACGAACTCGGGCGTGACCTTGAAGATGCGCATCTTGACGAGGCTCTCGAACGGCTCCTTGTCGAAGCCGAGGCGGGCGGCCTCGCGGACGAAGTCGGCGTCGATCTTGAAGATGCGCGCCTTGACCAGCTCCTCCATGCGCATGCCGGGGAAGCCGCTCGCCTTCATCTCGCGCATGAATTTGGAATCGACCTTGAAGATGGCCGCCTTGAAGAGGTCGTCCACGTCGAGCTTGCCGAAGTCGGCCGAGAGCAGGTCGTCGGCGAGCGCCGTCGTCACGTTCAGCATCGCGGCGGCGAAGACCCTGTTCTCGGGCTCGCCGTGCTCGTGCCGCGACTCCTTCTTCTCGAAGTCGAACCCGCGCCCCTTCATCGCCGAGACGAAGCCGCGGTCGGGCGTGAAGGTGTAGGTGCCCGAGCCCTTCCCGTTCTGGAAGCTGCCCTCCAGATCGACCCGGCCCGCCTCGCGCACGAGCGCGAACCGGACGGGGCCGCTGCCCTGCGCCTGCTCGCGCGTGAGGCCCTGCAACTCCGCGAAGTCGAAGGTCTGCCCCATCTGGTTCCGCCCGCCGCGCTCGGTGCGGCGTTCGAGCGAGAGGTGGAGGCCCTCGCATCTTCGCCTCATCCTTCTGCCATTCGGGCTCGTCGGCCTTCTCGGACTTCCTGCCGAACTTCGGGCCGAACTTCTCGCCCCCGAGCGAGCCCGTCCAGGTGCCGTTCAGCGTGTCCTGCGCGAGCGCGGCCTGCGAGCCGGCGGCCAGAACGAGGAGGGCCAGCGCGAGGGCGGTGCGCGTCCAAATCCGTAGATTAATCTTCATCACAACATCTCCCGGGTAGAATTTTCAGCGGCGCTTGCGAACAGGAAACACCGCGGCTCGGGAGTTTGTGACAGAAAAGTCCTCCGGGGTTTCAGGAATTAAGTGGAAAAGAGTTAACCACCCGCTGCTCACACGGCCGTTGACGGCGAAGGCGCAGCCGATCACGTCCTGCTTCCCTTCGACGATGGCCGACAGCGCCTTGATGTACGCGTCGGCGTCTCTTCCGCACCCTCTCGTTCTCAAGGGTCAACTGGAGGCTCGACTCCGACGCACCCGCACGACACGTCGGCGTTCGTGCTCGCGCTCAGCTTCTCCTGCGCCTCGTCCACCTTCTCCCACACCTCCGCCTGCGAGCGCGCCTGCTCTGGCCGCCATCTTCAACTCTTTGGGCGCCGATCTGCTCCGAGATGGTGAAGGCCGCTCTCGGCTCTTCGCCCCGCGCCGTCCAGCGCCCGTGCTCGACGCAGAAGGCGTCCACGGGGATGCGCCCCGAGCGCGCGGGGACGATCGAGATCGACGGCCAGCACGCGATCCTGCTGCCCGCCCTTGACGATGTCGCCCGCCTGTATGAAGACCTCCTCCGTGCGGGAGACGTTCTCCACGGCCAGCTCGTTCACCTCCTGCGTCTCGTGGACGATGACGACCTTGCGCGCCATAGCCACGAGGCACGGCATTAAAGACAGATCTATAAGCTGTGCCTCTGTGTCTCGGTGGTTAATGCTTTCTTACCTTAACTCACTTTAGAGAGACGCCCAGTATCTTCGGGTCGCGGGCGAATCGCGCCAGCGCCTCCGGGTTCACCTTCGCGCGGATGACGGTCGCCTGTTGGCCGTCGAGCGTGACGATCATCACCTTCAGGTTGTCGCCGGCTTCACGGACGTAGACGTGAGTCTGCCCGGCCCCGCGCCCGGAGCGGACGCGCACGAGCGGCCGCCACTCCGGCCCGAGCGACTGCCCGATGACCGCGCCGAGCCCCGACACGTCTCCCGCCCGCGTCAGGTCTTCAAAGACGACCAGCTTGAAACTCTTCACGCCGGCCGGTCGCACGAGCCTAGTCGCGAAACCGGCGAGCCCGAGGAACGGGATGCGCACCTTTTTACCGCCGCACGCCGCGCGCACGTTCTTGACGACGGTGTCGAAGTCGTCCGCCCGGGCGGTCGCCGGGGCGGACAGGAAGAAGGCCAGCAGGAGGGCCGCCGGGACTGCGTAGGACCTCGCTCGGTTCATGTCGGTTCACTCCTTCCCTTCCCTGTAGAGTTCGAGTCGCGGCACGTTGAAGCGCCCCTCCAGATCGCGCAGCCGCTCAAGGTCGATGTCCCCGGCGACGTGGACGTAGACCAGCTCGCGCGGCGAGGCGACGACCACGGCGATCCCCTTGATCTGCGCGCCCGCGGTCGAGAGGAAGACATCGACGTTGCCGTGGTCGTATTTCCGGCTGCGCACCCCGACGACCCTCGACCACTCGGGGGAGCGAAACCTGTTACGCAAAGCCTCGACCTCCGCCGGCTGATAGACGCCCTCGCGGTCGAACTTGAAGGCGCGGACGTAGACGCCCTTGAGCCCCGCGACCAGCGCCTTGACGGCCCTCTCGTCGGGCCTCCGGTCGGAGAGCGCGCCGGCCGCCAGCCGCAGAATCTTGTCGTCGATGGTGATCTCCACCGAGTCGGCGGCCTCGGCCTCGTACTTTTCGAGGCCCGGCGGCCGCGGCGGGGTCGCGTCCTGCCCGCCGGCCGAGGCGGGCGTGAGCAATAAGAGCGTGAGCGCGAAGCACGTCAACACGAATCCGGATAGGTTCATAACCGTTCCCTCTCTCTCCGTCTGTTTGAGCCGGTGGGAAGAGCCCCGGGAGCTTTGCCTTTCGCGTGTTAAAGACGTGACCGGCGCCACAGACGTTAACAACGCCCGCGGCCATTTCCGGCCGCGGGCGTTGTTAACGTCTGTGCCTGCTGACTTAGAGAGGGTCTTTGAAGAGGACAACGTCGCTCGTGGTTAGGCCGTTGGCGAGGAGGAGGCGGCCGTCGCGCGCGATGTCGAAGGAGTAGAAGATTTCGCGCGCGTAGTTGGTGATCTGCCGCGCCTCGCCGCCTTCGAGCGGTTGCAGACGAAGATTCGTGACGCCGTCGCGGTAGTCCGTGTAGATGAAGGCGCGCGCGTCGGTCGTCCAGTGGATGGAGGACATCCCGTTGGCCCCGTTCTGCGGCACCTCGTAGACGCGCGGCTCGCCGCCCCCGGCGGGGATCAGGGCGATGCTCCACGGCGCGCCCGGCTTCTCCTCCTTGTGCCAGTAGGCGACCGAACGCCCGTCGGGCGAGACCGACGGCCGCATCGAGAGGTCTTTCGTCAGACGCTCCGGCGTGCCGCCCTCGATGGGCACGCGCCAGAGGCTCGTCCGCGAGCCCTCGCCCGCGTGCTCGTAGACGACCCAGCGGCCGTCGCGCGTCACCTGCGGCCAGTTGCTGTTCTCCGCGCCCTGCGTCAGGCGCACGGGGTTGCTGCCGTCCCGGTCCATGCGCCAGATCTGCCACGTCCCCGAGCGGTTCGAGTGGAAGAGGACGTAACGCCCGTCGGGCGAAGCGACCGGCGCGTAGTTGCGGCCCGCCCCGGCGGTCAACTGCACCTGCCCGCTCCCGTCCGCGCCCATCTCCCAGATGTCGGAGTTCCCCGAAGCGTCCGACGCGAAGAGCACGCGCCCCTCCGGCGTCCACGACAGATCGACGTAGCGACCCGCGCCCGAAGTTATCTGCTGCGTGCGCGCGTAATCGTTGGCCGGCGCGAGGAAGATGGTGGTGAGCGTCTGGCTCTGCACGCCCGCGAGCATGTGCTCGTCGGACGAGAGGCTCAGGTCGCCGTAGTCGGTCAGGTCGTTCGTCACGCGCGAGGCCGCGCCCGCGGGGTAAGCGACGCGCCACAGTTGACGCATCGAGATGGTCTCGTCCATCCCCGAGAGCAGGAGCCCCGAGCCGTCGGCGAGCCACGCCAACTGCCCCACGTCGCTCCAACGCTTGCCCGGCGCGAGTTCCCTGAGCGCGCCGCCCTCGACCGACGCCTCCAACGCCTTCAGGTAGAAGCCGTTCGCGTCCGAGGTCTCGACGGCGAAGGCGAGACGCTCGCCGTCGGGCGAGAAGACGGGCGCGACCGCCGCCGAGAAGTGCTCGGGGTAGTCGCGCGTCGTGACGGCGCGCTCGTTCGTCCCGTCCTCGTTCGCGACGTAGAGGGTCTCGCGCGCGGCCCGCGCGTCCGTCAAGATGAAGGCGAGACGCTTCCCGTCGGGCGAGACGCCGACGCCGCCGCCCACGCCCCGCCGCACGGGGCGCATGGTGCCGCCGAGCGCGGGCACCTGATAGAGGTCGAAGCCCCCGCCCTCCTTCGACGCCACGGTGTAATAGATGTATGTGCCGTCGCGCGAGAAGGCGATGGCGCGGTAGTAAACGTCAGACGGCGGCACCAGCCGGAAGCTGTTCGAGACCGCCACCTGACGCACCCACAAGCCCTGCTTGCCCGCCTCGTCGATGACGTAAGCCACGAGCTTCCCGTCGGGCGACAGCGCCGCGCGCCGCACGTTCCCGGCGGCCGTCACCTTCGACACCGACGCGTTCTGGAAGGCCGGCCGCCCCTCACTCCTGCGGCCGAAGTACCAGACGCCGGACCCGACCGCCAACACCGCGACGAGCGCGACCGCGAGCGGCAGCAGGCCCCGACGCTTCGGCGACGCTTCGCCACGCGCGAGCACTTCGCGACGTGCGACCGCGTCACTCTCATCAACCTTCGTGATAACGGGCAAGACCTTCGTCGAGTGCGTGGGCGCAGACGTGTGGACGGCCGGGGCGGCGCCCGTCTCGGTCGTGTGCGGCGCCTCCCACGAGCCGACGCGGCGGAGCAGTTCCGCGAAGCGCGCGTCGTCGCGCAGGCCGTCGAGCCGCGGGTCTACGCGGACGAAGGCGAGCCCGACGGCGTGCTCACGGGCCGCGCGCCCGAGCCATTCGAGCGCGCGTTCGTCGTCGCCGAGCAGCGAGTAGACGACCGCCACCTCGTAAGCCAGAGCCCCGCGCGCCGCGCCCTTCGAGGTTATCTTTTCAAGCTCCGCGCGCCCTTCCTCGACGCGCCCGCACGAGGCCAGCACGTGCGCGTACTTGGCGCAGGTCGTCGGCGAGTCGCCCGCGAACGCGCGCTCCTGCTCGTAGACGGCCAGAGCCTCTTCGCACATCCCCTTCCGCTCGTAGCACCAGCGCAGGACGATGTGCGTAGACATCGACCCGGGGTCGAGTTCCAGAGCGCGCTGGCACTGCTCGATGGCCTCGTCGAAGCGGCCCGCGAGGAAGAGGACGTTGGCGACGCCGGTCGCCACCACGGGCGAGCGCGGCGCCACCTCGCGCGCCCGCTCTATCTCCGCGACGGCCTCGTCGTGCCAGCCCATCGCCGACAGGTTGAAGGCGTGCCAGCGTCGCGCGACCGCGCTCTCCGGTTTCAATTCGACGGCGCGCGAGAGTTCCCTCTCGGCGCCCTCCCAGTCGCGCTCGTAGTAGAGCTTGACGAAGCCGAGCGAGGCGTGCGCTTCGGCGAGCGTGTCGTCCGCCTCGACCGCGCGGAGCGCCGCCGCGACCGCCTTCTCCCAAGCCCCGGCGGGCGGCGGCTCGACGTACCAGTTCATCAGCGCGTAGCAGTCGGCCAGCTCCGACCACGCGGACGCGAACTTCGGGTCGCGCTCGACGGCGCGCTCAAGGCGCTCGACCGCCTGCCTGAGCCCGTCGGCCGTGCGGCGCGTGGCGAAGTAGCGCCCCGCCACGTAGAGCTGGTGCGCCTCCTCGTCGTCGGTGAGGCGCGGCCCCGTGTTCGGCGTGGTGTGGATGCCCTGCGCGGGCATCGTGCGCGGCTTCAAAGGATCGCCCGTCGTGCGCGACTTCAGAGGGTCGCCGGTCGTGGCGCCGGGCTCGCGCGCGGGCGCGGCGTCCGGCGCCGTGCCGAGTTCGCGCTCCAACCCGTCATCCATCAGTTGCGGAACCAGCGCCTGCGCCACCTTCTCCGAGACCGCGTCTTCGACGGCGAAGAAGTCCGTGAACTTCTCGTCGAACTTGCCGGCCCAGAGCGGCGAACCGTCGCGCGTGCGGACGAGTTGGACGGTGACGCGCACGCGCTCGCCGCCGCGCTGGATGCGCCCGTCGAGCACGTAGGAAACGTCCAGCTCGTGGCCGGCGAGCGCCGCGCTCTGCTCGCCGTCGAAATACTTGATGACGGAGCTGGTGGGCCGGACGACGATGCCGCCGATGTTCGAGAGCTTCGTGATGATGGCGTCGGCCATCCCCATCCCGAGAAACTCGTCGCGGTTCTCCTCGTGGCTCAAAGTCTTGAAGGGGAGCACGGCGATGGACTTCGCGCCGGTCGTCGGCTCCGTCTCGCCGACGCGCGTCTCGGCCGTGACGGGGAAGTAGGCGGGCGCGCCGACGGGGCGGCCTTCGAGGTAGTGCTCGATGTCGCGCGCGAACTCTTCGACCGACTGGTAGCGGCGCTGCGGCTCCTTGCGGAGCGACTTGAGGACGATGTTGTCGATGCTGCCCGACAGTTGCCGGCGCAGCTTCTCAAGGCTCCCGTCGCGCACGCGGCTGACGGAGTCGGGCGTGATCTCCAGAGGCTCGCGGCCGTACGAGGGGATGACTTCGATTAAGTTGACGGCGACGCTCGGGCGCTCGGGCTCCTGCTCGCAGATGACGCGCGCGATCTCCTCGGGCGAGCGGCTGCGCAGGGTGTATGGGCGGTGGCCCGTGAGCAGGTCGTAGAGGAGGACGCCCAGGCTATACACGTCCGAGACCATCGTCACCGTCTCGCCGCGCACCTGCTCGGGGGAAGCGTACTCGGGCGTCATCAGGCGCATCGCGAGCGTCGTCGGGTCGAGCGCGCGCCCGCCCATCTCGGGGTTGAGCAGCTTGGCGATGCCGAAGTCCAGAAGCTTCGGCGTGCCGTCGGCCATCACGAGGACGTTGGAGGGCTTGAGGTCGCGGTGGATGACGAGGTTGTGGTGCGCGTAGGCGACGGCCGCGCAGACCTTCATGAAGAGCCGCAGCCGCTCGGGCGTCGAGAGCTTGTGCGCGTCGCAGAACTGGTTGACGGGCAGCCCCTCGATGTAGTCCATGACGAAGTAGGGCAGGCCGTCGTCGGTCGTCCCGCCGTCGAGGAGGCGCGCGATGTTCTGGTGTTCGAGCGAGGCGAGGATCTGCCGCTCCTGCCGGAAGCGGCGGAGGATGAAGTCGGTGTCCATCCCGCGCTTGACGAGCTTGATGGCGACGCGCTTCTGGAACTCGTCGTCGGCGCGCACCGCGAGGTAGACGGCGCCCATCCCGCCGCGGCCCAGCTCGCGCACGATGCGGTACGAGCCGATGCGCCGGCCGATGAAGGGCGCGTCGTCGTCGAGCCGCCCCGGGTCTGTGATGCGGCCGGCGACCGCGGGCTCCTCGATGAAGGAGCCGGCGTCGTCGTGCGAGCGGATGAGCAGCTCGACCTGCCGGCGCAGCTCCGCGTCCCCGCCGCACGCGGCGGCGAGGTAGGCGTCGCGCTCGGCGGGGGCGAGTTCGACGGCGTCGTCGAAGACGCCCTCAATCTGCTTCCAGCGTTCGGGTGTCAAGGGGGAACTTCTCTAACAAAGGGGCGGCCCCGGCCGGACTGCTGAACGCCCCCGGCCCGCCGCCCACGAAAAAACATCGCGTGCCTGTCAGATGATTTTCAGGAAGTGACGGATGCTTCGGCCGAGGGGCCGGCGTGCCGTGTCGTATCGGTCGCTGCCAAGGAGAGGCAAGACGTTTATCAGCGCGCGGCGATTATAACAAAAGAGAGGGGCGGGCTCCACGCGGAGCCCGCCCCTCTCCTTCGGAAAAGGGTTGCGACTAAGAGACGAAGGTCAGGTAGATGTGCGCCTTCTGGCGGAGGAAGGAGAGGGCGTGCAAGGGGTCGCCGTCGCGGAAGCACTGGAGGACGTGCGCGGGCGCGCCGTACTTCTCCTTGAGACACTTGTAGGAGGTGGCCCACTCCTTCGGGTTGCCGGCCGCGCCCGCCGCCATCGCCGCCCAGACGCGGTAGAGGTCGGCGTAAGTCTGGACGGAGAGCCGCAGCGCCGTCTTCTTCGGGCACTCCGGCAGGTCGAGCAGCGTCCGGTTCACCTTCGCGAGCGCGAGCATCACCTTCCGCTTGTACTCCTGCCGGTCCACGCGCTCGGGCGGCAGGTCTTCGCCCTCTTCGTTGACGAAAGAGCGGCTGAGCTTCTTCAGCGCGGTGACCCCCGCGCGGATCGACTTCGTCTGCGCGAGCGAGAGCGAGAACTTGTTCTCGTCCTCGTCTTCGACCTCGGTGTAGCGGACGCCGAAGCCGACGCCGGGGAACTGGTTCGTCACCTCGCCCCAGACCTTGACCCACTCGCCGTCGTGCAGCTCGACCTCCAGCCGTATCAGCTCGCGCAGGGCCGACTGATTCTCGGTGAGGATGAAGCAGCCGCCGGCGCTGATGTCGCTGAGCGTCCCCTCGTGGCAGCCGAAGAGCCCCTCCCAGCGCACGCGCAGATAGATCTGGACGCGCTCGTGCTGGCGGCGCTCGATGGGCTCGATCTCGTCCACGGACACGATCGCGGTGTCGGGGCCGAGGGCGTCGGCGTTGCGGGCCTGGACGGGCGCGTCTGTGGCGGCGGCGGTGTCGGCGGCTGTTGACATGGCTCCTCCTACTCCCACACGGGCTCGTCCGAGTGCGCCTGTACGCCGCGCAGCGCCTCGCGCATGCCGACGTGGTGGATGAGCGTGCGCAGGTATTGCGAGAACTCGTGGAGGAACGAGTCGAACTCCTCCATCTCCTCGAAGGCGCGCTTCACGTCGTCCACGTAGCGGCCGAACTCGCCCCAGTCCTTGTACATGAGGAAGTGCATCGTCTCCTCGCGGAAGTGTTCGAGGTGGCGGACGAGCGAGTGCTTGAGCAGGATGCCGCTCGACCCTTCGGCGGCCGAGACCTTCTGTAAGAGCGAGTGCAGCTCGCGGTAGAGCGTGAACGAGTTCTCGACCTTACTCCGGTAGTCTTCGAACAGGTGTTCGCCCGTGACGCCCGGCGCGAACGACTGCGCGAGCGTGATGGTCGTCTGCTGGAGGCAGTTGTGGAGCAGGCCCCAGGCGCGGCTGAGGTCGGCACGCTTGTAGGGGTGCGTCTCGTCGGTGAGGCCGGGGAACTCGTGGCGGAAGACCTTCGTCAGCTCGTGCCCGAGGACGAAGCGCATCCCGTCGAGCACGTCGTGAACCCTGCTCGGGAGGCGCGTGCCGCCCGAGACGGCCTCGGTCACCTGCGAGAGCAGCGAGGCGCTCTGCGCCCGACCTCCTCGAAGAGATGCCCCGTGCGCACGGCGCGCGGCTGCGTCAGCGCGCGCTCGATGACGGAGAGCGTGTCGAGCGTCTTGAGCAGCCCCCCCATGATCGAGCTGACCAGCTCGCGCAGGTTGACGGGCACCCTGCCCGAGACGATCTCGGCGAAGGCGCGGGGGAGGTCGTGCGCCGGCTGCGCGGGGGCCGGCTGCGGAGGCGGGGCCGGCTCCGGCGCGGGCGGTGTGAATGCCCGCGGCGTGTGCGGCGCGGGCGCGGGCGGCGCGTCGGCCGGCGGCGCGGGCGTCGTGTTGGACTCGAATTCGGGTTCGGGCGCGGGGGTGCGGCCCGGGGAGTCTTCCCAGCGCGCGGGCGTCGTCCAGTCGAGATCTCCCAGGTCGATCTCGACTACGAACTCGTTGTCGGCGGTTGTGTCGCTCACATCGTTTGGGGGAGGCTCCGGGGGCACGGGGCCGGCAGCGTACACGTGTGTCCCCGGTGCGGCGGGGGCCGCACCGAGGACGGAAGCGAGGTCGGAGTTGGCGCGCGGTTACTTCGTCTCGGAGAGCGCCGCGATGTAGCAACCGCGGGCGGTCGCCGTCAGCGGGTCGGAGGCCATGCGCACCTCGGAGAGCGTGACGGGGAAGTCGCCCTCGGCGCGCAGGAGCTGTTCGAACTTCTGGTGGAAGCCGGTCGGCCGGGCCGTCCCGCCCGCGAGCACGACCGTCATCGGGCGGTCAACCTTCGGCAACTGGCCTGACTTGGCGAACTCCGAGCGCAGGCGGTCGATGAGCGTGCGCATCAGGTCCTCGTAGAAGATGTGGAGCGCGCCGGTCATCTCGTCCTTCGGCGGGCGCGAGAGGTCGAGCTTCTCCTCCTTGAAGAGTCGCACCTTCGTCGTGTTGTTCTCGCCCATCACCTCGGCGACGTTGCGGTCGATGTAGTCGCCGCCCTTCGGCACGCTGAAGGTGATCATCGGCATCGACATGAACGAGACCGAGACGTTGCACATCCCGCCGCCGAAGCTGACGCCGATGCCGGTGAAGTTCTCGTCCTGCAACTCGGAGAAGACGACGGCCTGACCCTCGTTGAGCGCCCTGGCGTTGTAGCCGAGCGACTGGAGGAAGTTCTTCAGCACGGCCTCGTGGTAGACGAGGTTGCCGCCGACGCCCTCGCCCCGGCCGGGGACGCTGAAGCAGAGCACTTCGTTCTTCTTCGCGCGCGGCACCATCATCTGGATGATGCGCTGGATCATGTGCTGGCTGTTCTCCTCCTTCGGGTTGATGAGCCCCTCGCTCATCGGGCGCCGCGCGTCCGTGTCGAGGAAGCTGGCGAAGAAGTCGGAGTCGTTGCCGTAGACGTAGAGGCTCTTGCAGTTCTTCTCGTAGACCATCCCGCGCTGCTTGAGCATGTTCTCGGCCATCTCGGAGACGGGGACGGGGACGAAGGCGTTGAGCTGCGAACGGCGCCGCTCGCCGTCGGGGCCGTCGGCGACGACGATGCGGCTCGTACCGATATCGAGCCCGACGGGGCCGGTCTTCACTTCCGCTGCTGCTTCACTCTTCGAGCCTGTGGGGGCCTGATTCTTCTCTTCCATTTTCATCTCCTCGGTGGGTTTTAATTTTTTTATTTAGGGACGGTCTACAGAGCAGACTGTCGGCGGAACCGCTGGGGCGGCGAGTCCGCCCGAGGTCGTACACCAGGCTTGCAAGGCGTGTGCCTTTACTGGAATCGGGAAGAGCCACTTCCAGAAATCGGGTCGGGCGACTTCCAGAAAATGTGTCGGTGTGTCGGGTGGCTGTCAGGACTCGGGGCCGGCCTCGGCCGTCGAGGCGTCCCTTGACTCGAACTTCTCCGCACGCAGCACCGCGCGCTGCGCCTCCATCCGCTCGCGGTAGACCCTCTGCATCCGCCCGCGCAGCTCATCCGCCTCCGCGCCCTGTGTCTGCGCGCGGCGCGCGAACGCCTCTTCACCCGCGGTGACGCCCGGCCACATACGGCCGCCGAGCAGCGCGACCAGCTCCGGGTCGTACCCGAAGCCGAGTTCCGCGACGCTGGCGGGCGCGACCGCGTACTTGTCCGAGAGCCCCATCGCCTCGAACGGGAAGCCGCGCGCCCAGTCGTGGTGGAAGGCGATGCGGCCGTTCGAGGGGTTGACCGAGACGAGCCCGTGCGTTGTGACGTTGGCGTCGTCGATCTGGTAACGGCTGCGTAAAACCTGGGTTAAGAGCCTCCCGGCGAGCACCTGCGCCTCGGTCAACTGCTCGCCGCCCTCGGCCACGTCGGCCTTCGTCTCGAAGCAGACGCCGAGGAAGCTCTCGTTGAGGCCCGTGTAGACGACGCGCCCGTCGGACCAGACCGAATTTCCGGCGTGAAAGGCCGCGTCCTCGTCGCGCACGACCCGGTAGACCTGGCCGAAACGGTCGATGACGTAGTTGTAAGACTTCTTCTCGCGGACGTATGCGAGCAGGTTTTTCGAGCGGAACTCGATGGAGTCGCTGTTGCCCGCAACGAACGGGAGCAGGACGCTCTCCGAGGTGTGGTAGACGATGCCGACCGGCGCCGACTGCGCCTCTCCGCCCGCCTCCGTCCCGCCCGGTTTGAAGGTCAGGAAGCGGCGCGGGCGGTTCTCGGTCTCGAAACTGTTGATGATGCGCGCGCCGTTGCTGTAGCGCTCGAAGTCCGCCCCCTGCTCGACCAGCCAGACCTTCTCGGGCTGGTAGGAGGGCAGGTGTCCGGCGAGCCCCGCGGTCGCGGTCGCGTCCTTCTCCCCGGAATAGATGCGTTCGACGCTCTTGTAACGGCCGGCGAGGTAGTCGTTGGCGCGCCCCGCCGTCCACGCCGCGCCGCGATAAGCGACGAAGCAGAGACCGATGAAGAGGACGGCCGACACGGCGTAGAGCGGGCGGCGGAACTGATAGCAGCGGAAGAAGATACGCGACGAGAGCGGCGCCTGCTTGTGTAGGCCGAGCAGGCCCCGCTTCCCGCCCGAGTCCGACGGCAGGAGGTGGCTGACCTCGCGGAAGATCAGCGCGTAGAGCGAAAAATTCAGGAGCTTTTCAAAGAACCCGTACTTCCTCAGAAAGGCCCAGCGGCCGAGCGTCTCCTCCAACTTCGCGGCGCGCTCCGCCTGGAGCGCGAGCGTCTTGTTGAGGAAGCGCAGACGCACCTCCGGCCGCGCGAAGAAGCGCGCGTAACTCTCGACGATTTTGAAGTGCGACGAGGCCGTTTCAGAAAAAGCCGCGTCGCTCAGCACTTGGTGTGGCAGAACCGTGGCCATCTCCACCCTCGGGCTCTAAACCCTTGTAAATGTTCTACTTCTGGACGGGAACGACGAGGGCGCCGGCGGCCGCACCCTTCGCGCGCAGGTCGGCGACCGTCTTCGCGGCCTCGCCGCGGTCGGCGAAGCGCCCGACCTGCACCCTGTACCAGACGCCGCGCCCGGGCAGTTCGGCCGCGACCGAGCGCGCGTCAAAACCTGCGGCCCTCAGACGGGAGACCTGCGCATTCGCCTCGGACTGGTCGCTGTGAGAGCCGACCTGCGCCGTGAAATTCCCTTCCACGTCGGCGGCCGGCGCGGGAGTTTCGACCCGAGCCTTCTCATCCGCCTTCGGCGCGGCGGCCGGCGCGGGCTGTGGGGCCGGCTCGGGAGTCGAGGCGGGCGCGGCGGCGGCAACCTGTGCGGGAGCGTCGTTTGCGGCCGTGGACTTCGGGCCGGAAGCGACTGCGGCAGAAGCATTTACGGGCGCGCCGGCCTCAGCCTTCGCGTTCGTTTCGTCGGCCGCGGGGGCGCTCCTGGCGGCGCGCGCGTCGTTACGTTTGGCGGCGAGAGTGACGGCCGAGGCGTCGCCGCTCGACCTGACCCAGCCGAGCAACAGGACGAGCACAGAGCAGCAGACGGCAGTGAAAAGCAGCCAGGCGGGCGCCATCTTCAGCACGCGGACGCCGACGGCGAACGGGTCGGGCGTGGCGGCGCGGCGCGGCGCGGGCACCGCGGATTTGGCGGGCTTCGGGGTGGGGACAGAGACGGGGGTCGAAGGCGGCACGTACTCGATGACGGCCGTCTCTTCGAGCACGAAGACCGGGTTTTCGTCAACGAGGACCGGGTCTGCGATGATCGGGTCTGCGTCCACGACGAGCGGGTCTTCGTTCACGACGGCCGGGGCGGGCATGTCGTCTTGGATCATGGCAACTCCAAATGTTCTCTGAGGGAGAATCAAAAATGGTTTGCGAGCGATGCGAGGCGCACTCGCGCGTCTACACTTCCACACTGACGGTTACAAGTTTCATGCCCCGCCCCACCCCGAAAAAATTTTCACCCACAACGGCAGGCGACGCGCTTTTCCACCTTCGGCGCCGCCACGCGGGTGACGCGGCGCGTGCCTGTGACGCGGTTTGTCACCCGCGGGCTGCCGCTATTTGTCACTAAGTCGCGCGGCCGACGCCGCGCGGCCCGACGCCGCTCTTCGAGCCCGCACATTCCGCGCACGCCGCCGAAACCCCCGGAATGTTCGACGGGGGAACGAGCTTTGCTTAAGAATCCGTGGTTCTCCCTCCCCGCGCCTCGGCGGGGCGTGAAGCTTTAACCTTTGACATGAGAGCGCAGCACTCCTTCCACCTCGCCCTTCAATGAACAGCCCCCGCCCGCAATTCGCCGCGGAAGATACAGGGATGCCCCTCCGATGATCCTGACATACACGAAGCGCCCGGCCCGCGTCTACGCGCTCGCCGCCGCCGCCCTCGGGGTGGCCGCGCTGGCCGTCTCGCTCCCCTCCTTGGTGCGCCTGCTCTGGGACGCGCGCTACCTCATGCTCGCCTTCTGCGCGCTGACGCTCGGCACGGGCGTCTACGTCAAAGTCCCGCGCGCGGCGAGCGTCGTCCCGCTCTCGTCGGCCTTCGTGCTGCTGGCGGGTCTGCTCTACGGCTTCGGGGCGGCCGTGCCGCTCGCGGCCGCCGCGGCCGTCGTCTCTTCGCTCCGGCTCTCGCACCGCGGCGCCTCGCTCCTGCACGACTCGGCGCCCGCGGCCGTCGTGACCCTTTTAGCAGGGTGGGCCGCGCGCTTGGTCGGCTTCGTCGCACCGGGCGCGCCGGCGCTCGTCGCGGTGCTGGCGGCCCTCATCTTCTCCCTCTTACAGTCCGCTTCGGGGTCGGCGCAAGTGGCGGCCTACGGCCGCGGCGGGCCGGGGCGCTCCACGGCGCGCGCGTTCCTCGACGCGCTCGCGTGGACTTTCACGGCCTACCTCGTCACCTCCTCGCTCGCCGTGCTGGCCGCGCAGGTGCCGGCGGGCTTCGCGCTCGACGCGTTCCTCGCGGTGGCCTCGGCGGCGGCCGCGGCCGACGCGCTCTACCAGGCGCACCGCAGCCGCCCGTCGGCCGAGCGCGCGTGGCCCGGACACCGCGGGCGCGAACAGTTCTCGTCCACGCACGCCTTCGGCGCGGCCTTCGAGCACGCGGCCATCGGGATGGCGATCCTCTCGGCGAAGGGCAACCTGCTCTGGGTCAACCGCTCGCTCTGCGACTTCCTCGGCTACGCGGAGTCGGAGTTGATGTATTCGAGCCTGAAGGCGGTCACGCACAAGGACGACTTCGTGACGGCGGTTGCGGGGCTGAAGAGTATGCTCAAGCGCCGCTCCGACTTCCTACAGATGGAGGTGCGCCACCAGCGGCGCGGCGGCGAGCAGGTCTGGGCGCTCTGGAACGTCGCGCGCTTTCAGGATACGCGCGACGACGACACCTACCTCATCCTCCAACTGCAAGACATCACCGAGCGCAAACAGTCGGAGGAGCAACTCCGACACGACGCCTTCCACGATCCCCTTACGGGACTGCCCAACCGCGCTCTCTTCGCCGACCACGTCAAGCTCACCATCGCGCGCGCCAAGCGCCACGCCTCGCGCCGCTTCGCCGTCCTCTTCTGCGACCTCGACCGCTTCAAGGTCATCAACGACTCTCTGGGCCACGTCGCGGGCGACCAACTGCTGGTCGAAGTGGCCCGACGCCTGGAGAGCTGCCTGCGGCAGGGCGACACGGTCGCGCGCGTCGGCGGCGACGAGTTCACCATCCTGCTCGACGACCTGGCGACCGACCACGAGGCCGTCGCCGTGGCCGAGCGCATCCAGCAGGAGATTTCGGCCGCTATCATCCTGACGGGGCGCGAGGTCTTCACGACGATGAGCATCGGCGTGGCCATCGGCACCGGCGCCTACTCCGACCCCGAGGACATCCTGCGCGACGCCGACACGGCGATGTACCGCGCGAAGTCTCTGGGCAAGGCGCGCCACGTCGTCTTCGACCACACCATGCACGCGTCGGCCGTCAACCTCTTGCAGATCGAGACCGACTTGCGGAAGGCTTTGGAGAAGGAGCAGTTCTATCTGCTCTATCAGCCCATCGTCTCGCTCGACAACTTCAAGCTCTGCGGCTTCGAGGCGCTCGTGCGCTGGCACCACCCGGAGCGCGGCCTCGTCTCGCCGCTCGACTTCATCCCCATCGCGGAGGAGACGGGCCAGATCATCCAGCTCGGCGAGTGGGCGCTCGAAGAGGCGTGCCGCCAGATGCACGAGTGGCAGGAGAAGTACCCGCAGGCGTCGCCCTTCTTCATGAGCGTCAACCTCTCGGCCAAGCAGTTCAACCACACGCAGCTCATGTCGCAGGTGGACGGCGTGCTGCGGAAGACCGGACTCAACCCGCGTCAGCTCAAGCTCGAAATCACCGAGGGCGCCGTCATGGAGAACATCGACACGGCGACCGAGATGCTGCGCCACCTGCGCGACCTCGGCGTGCAGCTCGCCATCGACGACTTCGGGACGGGCTACTCCTCTCTCAGCTACCTCCACCGCTTCCCGATTGATACTTTGAAGATCGACCGCTCGTTCGTTACGCGCATGGCGAGCAACGCCGAGAACGTCGAGATCGTCCGCACCATCATCATGCTGGCGCAGGTCCTGGGGATGGACGTGGTGGCCGAGGGCGTCGAGACCAAGGACCAGTTGAAACTTCTGCGCGACCTCAAGTGCGAGTACGGGCAGGGCTACTACTTCTCGCGGCCGTCGAGCCCGTCGGACGCCGAGAAGATCATCGTCGAGACCAACGAGAAGGTGCGGAAGGTACACATGCCCGAGGAGGCGCCCGCGCCCCCCATTCCCA
This sequence comes from uncultured Acidobacteriota bacterium, assembly GCA_963726735.1. Lineage (GTDB taxonomy): Bacteria > Acidobacteriota > Blastocatellia > Pyrinomonadales > Pyrinomonadaceae > QHXN01. Next base: position 416,710 of record CAVSDM010000007.1, on the reverse strand, counting down.
ACACGACTGTTAAGTCCCTCCGCATGGTCTCCGGCGACTGAAAGGACCCAAGGGCCACACCACCATGAACGATGTGAGCAAAAAGACGCGCGTCCTCTCCGAACTCTCCTGCGCCTTCGGGCCGACGCCCGACACGCCGCGCAGCGGCACCATCACGAGCATCGGCCTCAAGGAGTGTTTCGTGAAGACGAAGGCCATCGTCATCGAGGGCCAGAGCCTCCACGTCCGCGTCTGGACGCCCGAGAACTGCTGGCTCCGCCTGAGCGGCCGGGTCAAGTATCACATGGAGCGCGTCGGCTTCGGCGTCGTCTTCCACGACCTGACGGAAGACCAGCTCGTAGACCTCTCCCGCCTCGTCGAGCAGCTCCGCAGCCAGCACCTCGCGCAGCAGCAGGAGGACGCGGCCGCCGACGACCCCGCCGACGTGTCGGCCGTCAACTGAACGACAGATTAGCCGCAGAGACACGGAGGCACGGCTTGGAGTCTTAAGACTCCAAGCCGTGCCTCCGTGTCTCTGCGGTTAATGCTTGATACCCTGCGCGCCTCTTTTGCGCGTTAAGGACTGAGGCCGGAGTTTCTTTCGGCCGTCCGTCCGAGACGTGGAACAAGCAAGGAGGCTCGCCCGTGTTCACCCGCAGAATCAGACAGCTCCTGTCCGCCGCCCTTCTCGTGTGCATTGCCGCCGGCGCCGTGCCCGCGCAGACGCGCCGCACGACCGCCAGGACCCCGACGCAGACCGCCGCCGCTCAGCCGAAGCGGGCCGCCGCCTGCACGGGCGCGTGGACGGGCGTCATCACCTACACGCGGACGCAAGGGCAGTCGAACAACAAGACCGTTCCGCGCGTCTCGGGCCGCGGCGAGGATACGACCGAGTGGCAGATGCGTTACGAGTACCGCGCGTCGGTCGCGGTCGCCGAGGCGCCCGAGCGCAACGGTTCGAGCGTCGGGCGCGCGCGCGTCAACCACTCCTTCACCTCGAACGAGACGGTCAACGCGCGCGAGCGCAACTCCTGCGACCGCGGCAAGACGTGGCAGGTGATGACCGGCACCTCCACCTCGAAGACCGAAACGTCCGGCAACGCCAACGGCCTCGAAGCGAACGTCAACGTCGGCGTCAACACCGACGGCACCTACACCGTCAGCGTCGCCGTGCCGCAGATCAAGGGCCGGACGACCGGCACGCAGACCTCGACCTTCAGCGGCCAGTGCGTGCCGAAGGAGGGCAAGAACCTGTCGATGCCGCCCACCGAGACGGCCATCGACGGCAACTCGCTCACGAGCGACGGCACGCACCGCATCGAACCCAACGACCCCAACCGCCTGAGCGGCAGCTACTCGAAGACGTGGCAGAACGTCACCGAGACGATCACGTGGAGCCTGCAAAAGTGCGGCGCGCCGCTCCGGCTCATCGACCTCAAGTTCGAGCACCCGCGCTTCCCCGACCTGAACGACTGGCAGGAGATCGCGGAGCAGACCGGGACCACCGACGGCAACATCGTCAAGCTCAAGGCGAAGGTCTTCAACGCCTCGGGCGAGACGAAGTCGGCCGACGTGAAGTTCAAGGAGACCTACAAGGGCGACAAGTGGGACGGCGCGCGCGCCGACGCGCCGCTCAAGGATTCGGTCGTCTCCGTCCGCCTCGACCCCGGCGAGGAGCGCGAGGTCGAGCTGGCCTGGGACTCTTCGGGTTACGCGTGGTACGACGACGGGCGGCCCCGGCTCGTGCAGCGCATCAAGGTCGAGTTGGAGGAGAACGGCCGGAAGACCGACGAGCTGACGAAGAACCTGAAGGTGGCGCCCAAGCCCGTCGTCTTAGTCCACGGCCTCTGGAGCAACTGGCGCGCGTGGGAGTCGTGGCAGAACATCCTGACGACCTCGCATAGTTACGACTGGAAGGCGTTCCCCGTCGGCGAGCGGGCCGAGAAGGGCTCGATGAACACGGGCGGCGAGTTCCTCTCGACGGGGCCGACGAACGGCATCTTCGAGAACTCGCAGCAGGTCGGCAAGTACATCCGCTACGCGCAGGAGGAGCGCAACGCCTGGCACGTCGATGTCGTCGCGCACTCGATGGGCGGCTTGATCACGCGCCACTACATACACAACTTCATGCCCGAGAGCGCGGACGGGCGGCCGCAAGTGTCGCACCTCGTCATGCTCGGCACGCCGAACATGGGGAGCCCCTGCGCCGACGTGATGGACTCCACGTTCGAGGTGTTGGGTAAGAACGTCGAGGCCGTCCGCCAGCTCAAGCCCTCGGTCGTCGCCGAGTTCAACCGCGTCAACACGAACCGCAAGGGCGTGAAGTTCTCGGTGCTCGCCGGCAACCCCCTGCCCGTGATGTGCAAGACCGTGACGTGGAACGACGGCGTCGTCCCCGTCGAGTCGGCCGTCTGGACGATTCGCGACCACGCGCTCTCGAAGAACGTCCATACGGACCTGACGGGCACGGCCGACTTCTCCGGCTTCGTCAAGCCGCGCCTCGCCGTCGGCCCCAACGGCGACCACACGCCCGAGCGCCCCGAGGCTCCGCAACTTCGACAGTTCCCCGGACAGGTCAACCGGAACACTGACGGGGCCGCGACGCCGGACTTCGTCAACGCGTCGTACGTTTCGCGCAACGGCTTCCGGGTAGACGCGGTCGTCGATGAGTTCCGCCCCTCGTTCGCCAAAGAGTTGAGGCTCGCGCCGAAGCAGGTCCTGGAGTTGGAGATTCCCGTCGCGGCGGGGGTCGCGAACTTCGGCGTCACCTTCATGTCCGGCGCGCTCGTCTCGGCCACGCTCGCCGACGAACGCGGCGCGACGCGCGGACAGAACCTCGCCGACTCGCCCGAGTCGCGCGGCTTCTTCCGCACCATCTTCGTAGACAGGAACGTCACGGCCGGCGTCTGGAAACTCCGAATTGAGAACACCGGCACGCTCGAAACCACGGCCGTCATCTCCGCCTGGAGCGACGCCGCGACGAAGAGATTCTAAGGCCGCCGCGTCAGCTCTTCGGCGAGGGGGCTCGCGTCGTAGAGTTTGCGGAGGGCTTCGAGGACGGCGGCGGAGTGGACGGCGACGGCGCGGCCGCCGTCCGCTTCGTCAACGTACCAGTAGCGGTTGGGGAGCTTCTGGATGTTGCTGTCGAAGTTGAGGCCGACGACCTCCGCGTCGCGGTTGACGATGGGGCTGCCGGACATGCCGCCGATGGTGTCGGCCGTGTAGACGAAGTTGAACGGGGTCGAAAGCTCAAGCTTCGACTTCCCTTCGCGGAAGCGTTGGGGAAGGTCGTAGGGCGCCTTCCCGCCGAAGCCTTCGGCGCGGTCGTAGAGTCCGTAGAAGGTCGTCTTGAAGGGGACGAGCGTCGTGTCCTCCTCGTAGCCCCTGACCGTCCCGTAGGTCACGCGCAGCGTCGAGGTCGCGTCCGGGTACGTGGACTTACCGTAGGCGCCGAAGCGCGCGAGCGCGAGCCGCTGCCCCGCCGAAGCCTCCACGCCCTTGACGTGCCCCTCCTCCCACGCGCGCAGCTCGCGGTAGACGGGCTCCATCTGCCGCGCTAAGACGATGAGCGGGTCGTCGGACTTCGCGACCGCTTCCGCGCCGCCTTCGAGGAGCGCGCGGCGGACTTGTACGTCGGCGAGCTTCGTCCCCGCGATCAGTTTGCGGGCGGACTCTTCGGGCGTCGAGCCGTTGAGCGCGGCGCGCACGAACGGGTCGTCGGGGCCGAGCGCGTCGCGCGCCTCGGCGAACCACGCGGCCAGCACCGCCTCCTCCATGTCGGCGTAGACGGGCGCGGGCGAGAGGGTGCTCGCGGCGAGCGACGCGAGCCGCCCTTCGCGGAACTCCGCGTAGCGCTGCGCGTCGGGCTTGCGCGTCTCCTCGGCGCGGCGGACGAGGTTCGAGGCGATGGTGCCGAGGCGCGAAGGGACGAGCGTCGTAAACGCGACGCGCTTCGCCGTCGCCGGGTAGTCGCGGTAGGCGGCCTCGATCTCGTCCCACGCGCCCGCGTACTCGCGCTGTAGCTCGGGCCGGGCGGCGACCGCTTCGCGCAGGGCCTTCTCCTCGGCCTCCTTGCGCGCGAAGGAGCGCGGCGTGCTCAGCCCCTCCTGCTGACTCGTGAGCCGCTTGATGGAGTTCTCCAGAGAGCGCTTCGCCGACTGCGCGCGCCGCGCCTGCTCGGGGCCGCGCGCGGCGAAGCGTTCGAGCGCGTCGCGGCGCGAGCGCCACACGCGCATCTGCAAAGGGTTGCCGGTGTCGCGCTGATACCTGAGCTGCGCGACCGTCAACAGGCGGTCGGTCGAGCCGGGGAAGCCCGAGGCGACGACGAACTCGCCCTCCTTCGGCCCGGCCTTCGACCACTTCAGAAAGTTCTCCGTGCGCGCGGGCTGCCCGTTCTCGTAGACGCGGAAGAAAGTCACGTCGAGCGCGTAACGCGGGTAGGTGAAGTTGTCGTAGTCGCCGCCGAAGAAGGCCGCCTGCTCCTCGGGCGCGAAGACGAGGCGCACGTCGGTGTAACGCTTGTAGCGGTAGAGCCAGTACTCGCCGCCGCTGTAGAGCTTGACGACGTTGCCGCCCAAGGAGGTCTTCTGCGCCGACTCCTTCTCTATCAAGGCGCTCTCCGCCTCCCGCTGCGCGTTGGCCTCGGCCGCCGTCGCCCCCTTCTTCACCGCGCCCTGCACGCGCGCCGTCACGTCCTCGTAAGAGACGAGCACGCTCACCTCGTAGTCGGGGCACTTCAACTCCTCCGCCCGCGTGCGCGCGTAGAAGCCGTTCTTCGTGAAGTCGCGCTCGGGCGTCGAGAGCTTCCCTATCTGGCCCGCGCCGACGTGCTGGTTCGTCGCCACGAGCCCTTCCGCGGAGACGAACGAGCCGCTGCCGCCGCCCGTCGTCGTCCCCACCTCGGCTAGGCGCACCGACGCCAGCCGTAGCCGTTCGAGCCACGCCGCCGAAGGCTCGAACCCGTGGCGCTCCTTCCAGAGCTTCAGCGGCGCGTTGTCGAAAGTCCACATCCCCTCGTCCCCGCGCGCGCGCGGCGCGAGCGAGACGGCCAGCAGCGCGGCCGTCAACAGACAGTTCGTCGCCCTCAACAGATTACTCTTCAAAACATCCCTCCTCGACGGTAAGAACACCTAAACCTGTTCGCCTCCGGACTCGCCGCCGAACGGCCACTCGCCGCGCACGCGCGCCCTCAACAGGTAGACGGCGAGCCCGGCCGCGATGACCACCAAGCCGAGGCGCACCTCCTTCTGAAAGTTTGGCCGCATCAGGAGCACGTAGACGAACCCCACGAACGCCAGCACCGCGGGCAAAGGGTAGAGCCACATGCGGAACGGCCTCGGCATGTCGGGCCGGCGCCGGCGCAGCACGATGACGCCCACCGTCTGCGCGAGGAACTGCACGATGATTCTTATCACGACCAGCGCCGCGATCACGTCCGCCAGCCTGAAGAAGCAGAACAGGGCCGCCAAGCCCCCGAGCACGAGCAGCGAGACGTACGGGAAACGGTGGCGCGGGTGGACGCGCGCGAACGCGCGGAAGTAGTTCCCGTCCGACGCCGCCGCGAACGGCACGCGCGAGTAGCCCAGCAGCAGCGAGAAGACCGACGCGAACGCCGTCCACATGATGAGTCCCGTCGCCACCAGCCCCGCCCCGCGCCCGTAGAGCCGCTCCATGAACGAAGAGATGACGTAGCGCCGCGCGTCGGAGTTGGCCGTCGCCTCGAACTCGCGCCACGGGATGACGCCGAGGATGGAAACGTTCATCACGATGTAGATCAAAGCGACCAGCGCTATCGACAGCAGCACCGCGCGCGGGATGGTGCGGCCGGGGTCGCGCACCTCGCCGCCGAGGAAACAGACGTTGTAGTAGCCCCAGTAGTCGTAGACCGCGATGAGGAGCGCCGAGCCCAGTCCATAAAAGAATTCGGGACGGAGCGTGAACGCGCCCGGCGGGAAGTCGAAGGCGAGCCGGGAGTCGAAGTGCCAGAGCCCCGACGCGACGATCCACACAATCGTCAGCATCACGCCGACCCAGAGCAGGTTCGACAGACGCTCGATGATCGTGATCTTGCGGTAGAGCAGGACGACGGCGACCGCGCACGTCCCGACGGCGACGAAGGTGCCGAGGGTGACGGCCACGCTCAGGTTGATGTCGCCGAGGAAGGAGAGCGGGACGTGCAGCTCGCGCGCGGCGAGCTGTGTGTCGAGCGCGGGGAAGGCGTAGGCCGCGTACATCGCGAACCCGATGCAGCCCGAGGCGATGGAGAGCGGCGCGCTGAACGTCAACTGCCAGATGAAGAGGAACGACATCAGCCGCCCCAGACGCCCGCGCCCGTACATCTCGCCGAGGTAACGGTACGTCCCGCCCGTCCCCGGCATGGCCGCGCCCAGCTCGGCCCACACCAGCCCGTCGCAGACGACGAGTACGGCGCCCACGATCCACCCGATCATCGCCTGCGGCCCGCCCATCGCCGCCACGATGAGCGGGATGGTGATGAAAGGCCCGACGCCGATCATGTCGATCATGTTCAGCGTCGTCGCCCCCGCCAGCCCCACGCCGCGGATGAGCCGAGGCTCCGCCGTCACGGAGTCGGTCTCCGTCGAGGCTTCGCTTACTGCCGTTGGGTGTTCGTCCCGCACTCGCCCGAGAGTATAACGGATACGGGGATTAACCACAGAGACACGAGAGACACGGCGCGGGCCACAGCTCAATTCAAAGCTGTGGCCCGCGCCGTGTCCCTCGTGTCCCTGTGGTTAATTCTTCCGGGCCAGGTCGGTCTGCAAACCGACGGGGGCATCAGTGCTGTTGGGCACCCAGAACTCGCCGTCCGCGGTCTTAATCTTCTTCAGCCCGTGCGCGGACAGTCTGCTTTCGGCGAGGCCGAGGTAGGTGAAGTGCGGGCCGTCGCTCCGCACGGTGCGGAACCAGCCGTGGCGCGCGAGCACGCCCCGCACGCGCACGTCCGAGTACTCGGCCGCGTCGAAGGCCAGCAGCGAGAGGTGCTGCGAAGCGCCGGGCGCCGCGACCGAATAGAGAATCGACTTCGAGAAGTCCTTGCTGAAGTAGACGCCGCCGCGTTCGAGTTCGAGCACCGCGCCGACCTGCTCGCGCACGGGCATCGCACGCACGCGCGCGGCCTCCGCGTCGGAGAGGCGCCCCTGCGCGCGCCAGTATTCGAGCGCGGGCAGCAGGCGCGAGTTCCAGAGCCGCACCGTGTCGGCGTAGCCGCGGCGCGCCGACTCCGAGCCGTCGCGCGGCGTGATGTCGAGCCCGAGGCCCCTCGCCTCCTCGCGCGCGGCGAGCAGGGCGCGCATGGCGGACGGCTGTAGCTCGATCAGGACCCCGCCCATCTCCTGCGCTTCGACCCGCGCCGCGCGCTGGAACGTCTCGACCTCCTCCGCCCCGTTGAAGATGCAGACGGGTGGCGGCAGCGCCCCGCCCGAAGCGAAGAAGACCGCGCCGTACTCGTTCAGGATGCGGCGCGCCACGGGGTCGCGCCCGTCGCAGGTGGCGCGCGCCGCAGCCCCGCGCCGCGCGAGCGCCGTCGAAAGCGCCTCGTCGAAGTTAGCAACTTTCATGTTGGTAATCCCCCGCGAGGGTGCGGGATTAGTAGCCTCGCCGTCGTTGCCGCCGTCGTCGGCCGCGAGAGCGCGCCCGCCCACGAACACCGCCAACAGGGCCGCGACTGCGACCCTGAAGATGACGTGCCCCGTGGCCCTTCTGCTAAGCGCTGCTCTCATGGCCTTCGACCTCGGCCGCCGGGGCGATTCCCCTACGGCCTCACTCGTAACGCGTGCGCCGCGCGGCAAACGGATCACACGTCGGCCATGTAAAAAGGGCAGCACCGCCCGCGGTGGCGGGTGGTGCTGCCCTGATCGCAGTAAACCGGCCCTTACTGTCTCGTCTTGATGAAGTCGTAGACGGCTTCGAGCATCTGCCGCTGGCGCGCGGCGCCGCCGACTATGTCCGCTTCGAGGTTGACGTAAGGGATGTTGTTGAAGGCGGCGTGGACGGAGAGCGAGCCGTCGTCGAGGGAGCAGCCGGGCGCGCGCAGTTGCGGCGCCGCCTTCTGCACGATGACGTTGAAGCCGCGCGCGGCGAACGGGCCGAGCAGGCGCGGCTCGGTGACGATGATGAAGTTGTCTTCGTCCTCTTCGACGTTCGAGAGGTAGACGCCCGCGGCCGACTCCTCGAACGCGCCGCGGAAGGTCTCGCGCGAGCGTAAGGGTCGGACGAAGGCGACGGCGCTCAGGTCCGAGTCGCGCTCCGTCACCGCGCTCTTCTCCACGTCGCCGTTGTTGTGGACGGCGACGAAGAGCGACTCGCCCTCGCGCAAGGAGGCGCCGCCGGGCGCGAAGAGGAGCGCGAGCAGTTCGTCGGCGAAGGCTTTGACCGCGGCCTCTGCGTCGGGCGGCAGATTGAGGCACTTGCGGCCGTTGGCGGTGTAGATGCGGTTCGGGTCAACGCTGTACCCTTTGGGTCCGACGCGGAAGCGCAGGCGTCGCGCGGGCGCGCCCGCCTCGTCGAGCGCCTCGACCTCGACGAAGCGGCCGCCGCGCGCGGCGACCGCCGCGCGCGCGGCCCTGAGCGCCCCCTGCTCGTTGTGGTGCGGCGCGAAGAGCGTGACGGCGGCGCCCGCCCGCTCGTACACGTTCACCTTCACGTCCGTCCCGCCGAGCTTGAACGTCTTGACCGTCTTTGCCGCTTCCTGCGCTTGTCCCGCCGTTGGTAAGCAACAGAAAATCGCCGTGAGAAGCAGTTTAAATAGTCCGCTACGGGTCACGTCCTTTGCCTCCGTAACCGTACGTCGCCGCGGAGCGGCGACTCAATGTAGCCCGGCCTTTCAAGGCCGGGTCGGGGTTGAACGGAACATGCCGCGTCGCGTCAGCGACGCCTGAACCTACCCGCAAGTTCAGGCGTCGCTGACGCGACGCGGCGTCTTATTTATCGTCAGCTTACCCGGCCTTGAAAGGCCGGGCTAAATTCACCCCGCCGCTCCGCGGCGCTTGGAAGCACACCTTTTCTCTCCATCTACTCCGCGCGGTAGCAGACCTCGTTGCCCTTCGAGGAGGTCAGGCACAGGCGCCGGCTGCCCTGCTCGTTCGAGAAGCGGAAGGTGTAGGTCTCCGGGTCGAGCTTGCCCGGCTGCGTCTTGTTCATGCTCGACGCGCAGTTGTTGGTCTGCTGCCACTTGCTGGTCTTCGGCACGATGGTCAGGCGGTTGCCCGCGACGCTGTAGGTGCCGGCGACCGGGTTGAAGAGCGTCGTCGTGCAGTTGTACATCGTCGTCTCCAGGTAGCCGTTATACTCGAAGCGGCCGCCCGGCAGGAACTTGTACTGCATCGTCGTCCCGCGCCCCGGACGCTGTGCGCCGGTGATGGTGTTCTGGTAGCTGATCATCCCCAACTCCGACGAACGCCACGACCCGGCGAGCGCCGCGGCGTCGCCCCCCGACGCCGCGGGCTCGTCCTGCGCGGCCGCTTCGACGCCGGCGCGGGAATCGTAGACGCTCAGGAGCAGGCGCGAGAAGTCGGTCGCCTCGGCCCGCGCGCTCTTCAGCACGTCGGGCAGCACGGCCGCGCGCAACTCCGCGTGCTTCTCCTTCGAGACCGTGAGCAGCTTGACGTTCAACGCGCCGAACTGCCGGGCGGCCTCGATCTCCTTCCGGTCGTTCGCGCGCCACGTCGCGACGAGGACGCGCTCCAGCTCGCGCCGCTCGGCGGGCGTGAAGCGCGTCTCGAAGAGCCAGCCGAAGAACTCGGCCCCGTCGTCCACGGTCGCCGCCGTCAGCGGCGGCTCGCCCCCGGCGAGCACCGGCGATTGCGCGGCGGCCGGCCCGCGCGGGGTCAGGAGCAGCAGAGCGAGAAGTGCGAGCGTTAAGAACCTCATCCGTTTCTCCGTCCTTGAAAATGTTCGGGCACGGACTCGCGCCCACACACTAACGCGCAAGGGACGGGCGGAAAGGCTCACGCTCATTTCCGCGACACAATCGCCTGCTGCGGCGAGGCGGGCAGCGGGCGGGCTTCGCTGCTTGAGAAGCCCGCGTTGGCGAACATGCGTTCGAGTTCGGGGTAGGTGTAAGCGTCGCCGCCGTTCGTGCTGGCGAGCATCGTGAGGCTGAAGGCGGCGGCGACGGGGGGCGTCACCCTGTCCTCGTTCGGCACGAATTCGAGCGTGAGGGCCACGCCTTCGGGGGCGAGCGCCGCGCGGACTTTGCGCAGAAGCTCTTCGCAGGTCGGCGGGTCGAAGTGGTGCAGGAAGTTCGTCAGCAGAATCACGTCGTAGCCCTCGCCGTACTCCGCCGTGAAGGCGTCGCCCTCGATGGTCGAGAAGCGTTCGGCGGCGACGCCCGCGCCCCGCGCGTTCTCCTTCGCCACTTCGAGCACGGCGGGCCAGTCGAGCGCGACGACCTCGGCCTCCGGGTTGTGGCGGGCGAAGGCCAGCCCGTAGAGGCCGTGGCCGGCGGCGATGTCGAGCACCCTCTGCCGGCCCGCGCCGGCGCCCGCCAGCGGCGGCAGCGCGTCGGCCACCGGCGCGGCCATCGGCACCATCGCGCGCGCGAACTTCACCCACAGCGGATTCTCGAACGCGACCGTCCCGCCCCCGTCGCTGAGCGTCCCGCCCCTGCGCACGACGCCCGCGAGGTCTTCAAAGTTGGACGTGAGCGTCGGCGCGAGCAGGAACTCCAGCGAGCTGCCCATGTAGGCGGGCGAGCGCCGGTCGAGAAAGACGGCCGAGTCCCCCGTCAGCCCGTAAGCCCCTCCCTCCTTCGTCAGCAGACCGGCGACGACGAGGTAGTCGCAGAGTATGCGCACGCCGCGCTCCGAGGCGCCGCAGCGTTCGGCTATCGACTGCGCGTCACGTTCGCCTTCGGCGACGGCGGTGAAGATTTCAAGCTCGACGGCGGCCTTGAGCGCGGCCGTGCTCTGGTAGGCGTTGGCGAGCTGAAAGAAATGTTCGGGGGAAGGTTGCGCGGTCTGTGCTGACATCCGTGGTCTCCTGCTCTCTGAAACTTGTGAACGGCGCGGCATCTTATCCGCCCACCGGGAAGGATTCAACCGGCGGAAGTAACGCGGGCATAAAACACAGAAACACGGCTTGAAGCAGTATGACTTCAAGCCGTGTCTCTGTGTCCGCGGTGGTTGAGTCCGTCTAGCGCGGCCGGCGGTCGTGCGGGACGACGATGTCTGTGTGGGCGGTCGCGGTGTTGCCGGCCCGGTCTGTGAGCGTAGCCGTCACGCGGTAGAGACGGCCGTCGCGGTCGTTGCCGCGGCGGCTCGCCTCGACCGTGAGCGCTTCGGCCCACGCGGCGGAGTTGCCGGAGAGCGTGCGCGGGTCGATTGAGAGCGGCGCGCCGTACTCGTCCGTCACGACGTACGTGACCGAGGCGAGGCCCGAGACGGCGTCCGCGCCCGTGCCTTCGACGCTCACGTCGAACGGCTGATTGTTGGCCGGCCAGATGACGTTCGGCGTCGCGCTCAAACTTAAAGTCGGCGCGGTCTTGTCTATCTTGACGACGAGGCTCTGCGCCGTCTCCGCGTTGCCCGCGGCGTCCGTGGAGCGGTAGAGGACGACGTGCGTGCCGTCATCCGTCAGGCTGAAGGCGCCCGCGTACGGCTGCCACGTCTGGCCGCCGTCAACCGAATACTCCGTCGCAGAGACGCCCGCACAGTTGTCCGAGGCGTCGAGGGTTATCGAGACGTTCGACACGTACCAACCGTTCTGGCCGTCGGGTGCCGACGGCACGGGCGCGGCCACGGTCACGGGCGCGAGCGTGTCGAGGACGGCGTCGGCGACGAGGCCGGGCACGACGTTGAAGCAGAAGTAGGACGCGCCCGCCTGCGCGCGGTACGGGCCGGGCTCAAGGTCAACGGCGCCGAAGAAGCCGTTCCCGTCGGTCTTCGTCGCGCGCGTCGCGTGCGTGTCGAGGTTCTCTATCTGGACAGCCGCCGTGTCGAGCGGCTGCTCATCGGAGTCGAAAGCCTCGCCCTTCGCGTGTCCCTTCGACGGCGCGAGTTTCCAGGAGAAGGTCGGGATGTTCGCGGGGTCGGCGAAGATGGGCGTCTGCCCCGCCGGCTCGTAGAGCGTGGCGCCGTTGACGGACTTGCCCGTCGTCAACCCCGAGGCGAACTCCGCGAAGGGTCGCGCGGGCGTGGTGACGGGCGCGGGCAGCGCGAACGGGTTGTTCGTGACGGCGATGTTGCTCGTCGCCATCGAGAAGAAGATGATGCCGCTTAAGGGCGTCCCGCCCGCGGGCGTGAGCGTACGGCGCGTCTGGCGGAGCGTCCCTTCAATAGCGTTGTTGGCGGCGCCCTGCCCCGTGAGCCCCGCGCGGTCGTAGAGGTGCGTGCGCAACCAGGCGTCCCACTGGCTGTACTGCGTGACCTGCGCGGGCGTGTGCTCGGCCTTGTAGACCATCGGGATGGCGAGGTCGAGGATGCCCTCCTGCGTCCACGCGCGCCAGTCCTGGTAGACGCGCCAGAACGCCTCGGCCGAGTTCCACGTCGCGTCGTTCGTGTTCGCGATGCCGCCGAAGGCGATGAGCGCGGCCGAGACCTTGAGCTGCGGCTTGACGGCGAGCGCTTCCAGGTAGACGCGGCGGACGACGTTCGTCACCTGATCGCGCCGCCACTGGTTCCACTGCGGGTTGTTCGTCGCGGGCGGAGGGCTCCCGACCGTGATGCCGTTGGCGCGCTGGAAGCGCTCGACGCTCGTCGGGTTGTAGCCGACGTTCGTCCCGTTCGCGGGCGTCTGCGCGGGCTGCCCCGCGGCGACGCTGAATTCGGGGTAGCGTATGCGGTCGAGGTGCAGGCCGTCGATGTCGTAGTTGACGACGAGATGCCTGACCACTTCGGCCGTGTACTTCGCCGCGTCGGGGTGGCCGAAGTCCACCCAGAAGTCGCTGCCGAAGCGGTGCCCCTGGTAGGTGATGCCGGGCGTCGCGGGGGCGTCGGGCAGAAGCGTCCGCGTGAGCCAGTTGTTCGGCCCCGTCGTGATGCTGTTCGTCGAGGCGTCGAAGCCGCCGTGCTGGTTGAAGACGTGGTTCGGATTCTCGGGCGGGAAGAGGTTCGGCGCGCGCCCCCAGACGGCCGCCATGATGACGAAGGCGTGGACCTCCAAACCCTCCGCGTGCGCCGTGTCGATCACGTCTTGCAGGGGGTCGAAGCCCGCCTGAATCGGCGTGCGGTCGCCCGACGGTTCGAGCGAGTTCAAGTACCACGAGTCGCCGCGCCTGCGCACCTGCACGAAGAGCGCGTTGGCCTTCGCGGCCTTCGCGTTATTGACGACCGTCAACACGTCGTTGTGGTTGTTGAGATTCGTGTTGAAGGTGTCAACCCAGAAGGCCCGGTACTCCGTGCGCGTCTGCGCGCGCAGCGCGGCGGGCGCACACAGCGCCACGAGCAGCAGCGCGATGGCCGCGGCCGTGTGGCGCGCGCTTCCTCCGCGTCCCGTTTGAATGTTCATGGTCTCTCCCGGCGGCCGAGCACGCCGCCCGCGCACGTTGACAGCGAAGTGAGATTCGGGGCTTCTGTGTCGAGACGTTGAATTAGAAACTGATTCGGGGGCAGCGGTTTTCTACTACCCCGCGGGCGCCGTTGTCAATTATGCTGCGGCGCATGAGAAACAGAATCGCACTCGCCGCCGTGCTGGTCGGCTCGCTGTTGTGTGTCGGGTTCGCGCGCCGGGCGCAGGAGGGTCGGACGCGCTGGGAGTACCACTCGGCCTGCGGGCGGCCCGACCTCAACAAGCTCGGCGAAGACGGCTGGGAGCTTTCGGCCGCGACGCAGGACGGCAACACCACCTGCCTCTACTTCAAGCGCCGGAAGTAGTCCCTTCAGTCGGCGGTCAGCGGGAAGGCCGGGCGCGGCGGCCCCGGCGGCGGGTCGCCCTCGTAGAGGACGTGTTCGAGGAAGAGCCCCGACGGCGGCGCCGTCCACGCGGCCGGCGCGTTGGAGTATCTCTCTAAGAGCCCGCCGAACTCTTCCGCCGTGAGGTTCCCGCGCCCGACCTCGACGAGCGCGCCCACGAGGCGCCGCACCATCTTCCAGAGGAAGTGGCTCGCGCCGACGCGGAAGAGGACGAGCCCGCCCTCGGCGCGGAGTTCCGCGCGCCCCACCTCGACCAGCGTGGAGCGTTGCTGCTCGGGGCTCTCGCAGAACGAGCTGAAGTCGTGTCGGCCTTCGATGAAGCGGCACGCGGCCTCCATCGACTTCACGTCCAGCCGGTCGCGCACCCACCAGACGAAGGGCTTGCCGAACGCCGTCCGCCGCGTCGCGATCTGGTAGACGTAGAAGCGGCGCACGGCGTCGTGCCGCGCGTGGAAGTTCGGGCGCGCGGGCGCCACGCGCAGGACGTTCACGTCGGGCGGCAGGAGCTTGTTCAGGCCCGTCTTCAACTGCACGGCGTCGGGCACGCGCCCTGACTGCTTCGACTTCAGGTGCGCGACCTGCCGGAGCGCGTGGACGCCCGCGTCCGTGCGGCCCGAGCCCCCGACCTCGACGCGCACGCCGAGGAACTGCTCCGCGGCCTTCGACAACTCGCCCTGCACGGTGCGCGCGTGCGGCTGCGACTGCCAGCCCGCGTAGCGCGTCCCCTCGTACTCAAGCTCCAGCCTCCACACATGCATCGCCTGTATACTAAACCAACCGGCGTGAAACAGAGACTGTGGCACATGAACGCGGACTTCGAGGTCGAGCTGGCGCACGCGTCGGCCGCGCCGCCCGCGCGCCCCTACCGCCGCACGCAGGCGTTCGACGCGCTCAACCGTCGGCTCGCCCCGCACCTGCTGCGCCTCGCGCGCCCCGGCGACGCGTTGCTGTACGAGGTGCCGTGGACGAACGCTCTCGTCGAAGAGGCGCGGGCTCGTGAAGTCGAACTCGTCTCGCCGCGCGCGGCCGCTTCGGGTCGCACGCCTCAGGCGGGGCGCCTCTTCACGCCGTGGGGATGGACGCGGGCGGCCGCGGGGGAGGGACTGCGCGCGGGTTCTGACGTAAGACCGTTGGACTTCGACGTGGTCGCGCGCGTCAACTCGAAGCTGTGGAGCCACGCGCTCGAAGTCGAGATGGGATGGGCGCTGCCCGGCGCGCGCGTGGCTCACACGCCCGAAGAGTTGATTGAGGCGGCGGCGCACGCCTGCCCCGGCGCCGAGGACAAGTGGGTCGTCAAGAGTCCTTACGGCTTCGCGGCGCGCGAGCGCGTGTTGGGGCGCGGCCCGCGCGTCGAGGGGGCGCAGGGCGCGTGGGCCTTCAAACGTCTCGCGCGCGGTGAGCCGCTCGTCTTCCAGCCGTGGCTCGAAGTGAAGCGCGAGTACGGCGTCGTCGTCGAGGTCGCGGAGGACGGCGCGCACCGTCTGCTCGGCGTGAGCGACTTGCGGACCAACGGCGCGGGTACGGGCGTGGGCTACGTCCTCGGGCGGCCGCCCGAGCCCCGGCGCATGCGAGAGCTTGAAGCGGCGGCCTCGGTCGTCTGCGCGCGTCTGCGCGCCGAAGGGTACGTCGGCCCCGCGGGCTTCGACGCGTTGGAGCACGCGGGGGGCCTGCACCCTCTGCTCGAAGTCAACGCGCGCTACACGATGGGCTTCGTCGCCCTCGCCGCCGAGCGCGAGCTGCGCCCCGCGGGGCCGACCTTCTGGGACACGAAGACGGACGCCCTCGGCGGTTGAGCGGTTCGGCGGTTGAGGGTTCGGGCCTATTTCGCTTATGCTACGCCCGCACGCGGCCGCGCTCGTGGCCGCCGACAACTCTTCAGACCACACCGACGACAGGAGACGAGCAGTTGCCTCAGAGTCGCAAGCGGCAGACCGCCCGCAGGACGCACACGCGCGGCACCAGCGCGGCCGCGCAGGAGAGGGCGCAGGCGCGCCACGCCCATCAGAAGCGGACGCGCGTCGTCGCGGCCGTCATCATCGTCGCGCTCCTGGCGGGCGCGGCGGCCTACCTCTTCGTGCCGGGGCTCCCGGGGGGCGCGGGCGCGGAGGTGACGACCCCTTCGGGCCTCAAGTACACGGACCTCGTCGTCGGCACGGGCGCGAGCCCGCGCGCGGGCCAGACGGCGGTCGTCCACTACACGGGCACGCTCACCGACGGGACGCAGTTCGACAGCTCGCGTGACAAGGGCGAGCCCTACTCGTTCGCCTTCCGTCAGACCCCGATGATAAAGGGCTGGGACGAGGGCTTAGCGACGATGAAGGTCGGCGGGAGGCGCAAGCTCGTCATCCCGCCCGCGCTCGGCTACGGCGCGGCGGGGCGACCCGGCATCCCGCCCAACTCGACGCTCCTCTTCGACCTCGAACTGCTCGACGTGAAGTGAGCCCTCGGATGAGCGCGGAAGTGCAGACGATGAGCGTGGAAGTCCAGACGCGAAAAGGGCCGGCCTACCCGGCGGCGCATGAGGTGGCCGAGACGGTCGTCCGTCACCTCACGCGCCGCGCCGAGGCCGCGCGCGCGGCCGGCAAAGCAGGGCTCGCGCCCACGCCCGACGCCGCCGCGGTCGAGGCCGTCATCAACGAAGCCTTCTGGGCTTCCTTGCGCCGCGAGGAGGGCCGCCCGCCCAAGATTTCGCTCGCCTACCTTCCGCCCGAACAGACCGAGCGGCCGCTCCTGTTCGCGCGCACGCTCCCGCTCACCCCGGGCGCTCTGGCGAAGCTCGCGCCGGCCGTCGAGCGCCCCGGCATCCACCTCGGCGTCTGGCGCTCGGACGGCGAGAACCTCTGCGTCTGGGGCACGACGCGCGCCATCCCGCGCCTCTGCTTCGTGCTCGAAGTCGTCGAGCCCGGCCTGCTCGTCGTCAAGTACCGGCGCGGCAGCGACGCCAGCAAGTTCGCCAACATCGTCGTGCTCCGTGGCGACGAGGTGAAGGTGGTGGACGAGCGCGGCGCCACGCAACCCGACTGCCCCGGCATGGTCACGTCGCTGCTCGGCTTCGGCGCCCCGGCCTCGCCCGCCGATCAGGTGGACGTGCTCGTGCAGCTCGCCGTCTCGATGCGCGCGCACGGGCGCGGCGGCACGCTGCTCGTCGTGCCCGCGGGCTCGGACGCCTGGCGCGATTCCGTCCTGTGGCCCGCGCCGTACGCGTTGGAGCCGCCGTTCTCAGAGTTGCAGGAGCTTCTGGCGCGCGACGAGGCCGGGCGGGACGACGAGTGGGAGGATGACCTGCGCAGGGCCGTGGACGCCGTCGCCGGGATGACGGCCGTGGACGGCGCGGCCATCGTCAACGACCGCTCGGAGCTGCTCGCCTTCGGCGCGAAGATCGTCCAGAGCAGGAGCGGCGCGGAGGTCGAGCGCGTCACCCTCACCGAGCCGGTCGCGGGCTCCGAGCCGGCGATCGTGGACCCGGCCGAGCTGGGCGGGACGCGCCACCTCTCGGCGGCGCAGTTCGCGCAGGACCAGCGCAACGCGCTCGCGCTCGTGGCCTCGCAGGACGGCCGCTTCACCGTCTTCGCCTGGTCGCCCTGCGACGACATGGTTCACGCCCACCGCGTCGAGACGCTGCTGCTCTAGTAGACGGCCCTCGTCTTCAGAGTCTCTTTAGCTTCCCGCAGAATACTGACGGCCTCGCGCGAGATGGTCGTGTCCACGTCGAGGATGACGTAGCCGACGCGGTCGTTCGTCTTCAGGTATTGGCCGAGGATGTTGACGCCGCGCGCCGAGAGCCTTGAGTTGATCTCGGCCAGCACGCCCGGGACGTTGCGGTGGATGTGCAGGACGCGGTGCGTGCCCTCCTGCGGCGGGAGGCGAGACGGCCGGCACCGTGTGCGAGCCGCTCGAAGTCCCGTACTCCAGATACTGAATCAGCTTCGAGGACACGTCCACGCCGATTGACTCCTGCGCCTCCTCGGTCGAGCCGCCGACGTGCGGCGTCAGAATCACGTTCGGCAGGTTCTGCAGGACCGTGACGAAAGGGTCGCCGCTCTTCTCCGGCTCTTCGGGGAACACGTCCACGGCCGCGCCCGCCAGTCGCCCGCTTCTCGATCGTGTCTCCTCAAAGCGTCGAGGTCAACCACGTCGCCGCGGCTGTAGTTGATGAGCATCGCGCCCTCGCGCATCTGCGCGAGCATCTCCGCGCTCATCAGGTTGCGCGTGCGATGCGCCGCCGGGGACGTGGAGCGTGACGACGTTCGACTCCGCGAGCAGTTCCGCGAGGTCGCGCGCCTGCCGCGCGTTGCCGTGCGGGAGCTTCGGCACCACGTCGTAGATAGACGACCTTCATCCCCAGGGCCTCGGCCAGCACCGAGACCTGCGAGCCGATGTTGCCGTAGCCGACCACGCCCAGAGTCTTCCCGCGCAGCTCGTAGCTGCCCTTCGCCTCCTTGAGCCAGACGCCGCGGTGCGCCGCCGCGTTCTTGTCGGGGATGCGGCGGATGAGCATCACGCACAGCCCGATGACCAGCTCCGCCACCGAGCGCGTGTTCGAGTAGGGCGCGTTGAAGACGGCCACGCCCGCGTCCGTCGCCGCGCGCAGATCGACCTGGTTGACGCCGATGCAGAAGGCGCCGACGGCCAGCAGACGGTCGGCCGCCGCCAGCACGCTCCCGGTCACCTTCGTCTTCGAGCGGATGCCGAGGATGTGCACGCCGCGCACGGCCTCGGCCAGCTCGTCCTCGCAAGCGCGCGCGTCAGCCGCTCGACGTTCGCGTAGCCGCCCCGCGTGAAGGCGCCCGCCGCCGTCCCGCTCACGTTCTCCAGCAGCAGGACTCTGATCTTCTCCCTCGGGTAAGAGGTCTCTTCGTGCTTCATCTCTCGCATGTCAGACGCTTGTCCATTCGACGCCTTCGGCCCCGATAAAATTCGCCAGCCGCGCGGCGGCCTCCTTCAAACCCTTCACCCGCTCGCGGGTCGCGCGCACGCCCGGCTCCCAGTAGACGCGTCGGACTTTGAGCAGCCCCTCGTCGCGGTGGAACCGCGGGTCTACGCGGCCGACGAGGCGCTCGCCTTCGAGCACGGGCAGGACGTAGTAGCCAAACCGGCGCTGCGGCTCGGGCACGAACGCCTCGAAGCGGTAGTCGAAGCCGAACAGCCGCAGCGCGCGCGCGCGGTCGCGCAGCACGGGGTCGAAGGGGCTGAGCAGCCTTGTCATCTGCGGCGGCTCCGGCTGCCGCTTCAGACGCCGCTCCCAGTCCGGCAGCGCGTAGGCCGGCCGCGACTTCGACTCGCCCTCGATGAGCGGCTCGACGAGCACCGGCACGGCCCTCCCTTCGAGCACGGCGCGCTCGCACCACCCCTTCGCGCGCGCGGGGTCAATCGACGCCCAGAACTCGGCCAGCTCCTTCGGCGTCGCGACGACCAGCCGCTCAAGCGCGTTCGAGCAGGCCCACTCCGTATGCTCCTCTTCGGCCGGCGCGGGCGCGCGGTGGAGTTCCGGAAAGACGCGCTCGGTCAGGTCGTAGACCTTCTGAAACTGCTCGCGCCGCACGACCAGCAGCTCGCCCGTGTGCCAGAGGTATTCGAGCGCGGCCTTCTGCGGCTTCCAGCCCCACCACGCCGACGACTGCCCGCGCTCGTGCTCGAAGTCCTGCGAACGCAGCGGCCCCTCACGCACGATGCGCGCGCGCACGGCGTCGATGATAGCGGTCGGCCTCATTGCCCATGCGCTCCTGCCACCAGCCGCTCGCGCGGATGCGCGCGGCCGAGCGCACGAAGCGCGGCTTCCAGTGGGCGAACCACTCGGTGGGGACGGCCGAGGCGTCGTGCGTCCAGTGCTCGAAGAGTCTCTGGTCGCGCTCCAACAGGCGCGCGAGGTGCTCTCGCTTGTACCGTTGAAGCCGGCTTGAGAGCGTCAGGTGGTGCGCGCGCTCGACGTAGTTGATCGAGTCGAGCTGCACGAAGCCCATCCGCCTAACGAGGTCGAACAGGGCGGCCGGCGTCGCCGCGCGTCCGGGGTCCGCGAGGAGCCCCTGCGCCCCCATCAGGAGCCGACGCGCCTGCGCCGCCGACACGCGCGGCACGGACGAGCCCTTCACTGTCATCTTCGTCGGCAAGGTTTGAACTTTAATGTCCGCGTCCTCTTTTCTCAAACGGCCTACAGTTCTCTCCCGCTCTCGAAGTAACGCTCGCGGCCTGTCAGGGGATCGCGGAAGGCGACGGAGCGCGCGAGCAGTTTGAGCGGCGCGTTGAAGTCTTCCGGGGCGTCGGGCAGCGCTGCGGGGTAGAGCCGGTCGTTCAGAATCGGCAGGCCGAGCGCCGCGAGGTGTACGCGCACCTGATGCTTGCGCCCCGTCAGGGGTCGCGCCTCGTAGAGCGTCCCTCCGTCGCCGAGGCGCCGAAGCAGGTCCACGCGCGTCTCCGAGTTCGGCTCGCCCTCCTCCTCCTTCATGCGGAAGAAGGGCTCGCCCGCGACGATGCGGCTGCGGCGCACGTGTGGGAAGTCGCGCGCGGGCCGCGCGCTTGATAGCGCCTCGTAGACCTTCGAGACCTCGCGCCGCTGGAAGAGCGAGGCGTAGGCGCCGCGCGTCGAGGGGTTGACGGAGAAGACGACCAGCCCTGCGGTCTCGCGGTCGATGCGATGGACGGGAACGAGCGTGTCGAGACTCGTCCTCTGCTTCAAGCGCACGAGCAGCGTCTCGCGCAGGAAGCGCCCCGCGGGCACGACCGCGAGGAAGTGCGGCTTGTCGGCCACGAGGACGTGCTCGTCAAGATGAAGAATGCTCTCCTCGAAAGGAACGTGAGTCTCAACCTCAGGCTCGCGGTAGTAGTAGACGCAGGCGCCCGCGCGGTAAGGGCTCGCGGGCGTGAGCCTTCGGCCGGCCTCGTCAACCACGCGCCCCTCGCGCATCCGCGCGGCCCAGGTCTCTGCACCGACGGACGAGTGTCGCTCAGACAGAAAGTCGAGCACCGTCGGCCAGCGTCCCGCGGCGGGCAGCGTCTGCCGGCTCGGCGCCACGCCGTCCACGGTCGGCAGCGGCCGTCTCAAAACGTCATCCCTCATCGGTCAGATGGCCCGCTGCATCACAACGTCTCTTTGCGGGTCGGAGCCGAGTTGGAAGATGTGCTCGCCGACTTCGTAGAAATCCCACTTCCGATAGAACGCCTGTGCCCGTCGGTTGCGCTCCCAGACCCCGAGCCAGATGGTCTGAAACCCCAGCTCGCGCGCCTCTTCGATGCACCGCCGCATCAACGCCGGGCCGACCCCGCGCCCGAGCCAGTCCTGCGAGACGTAGAGGCGCACGAGTTCAATCGGCCTCGGCCCCTCGACGCCGGCCGACACTTCGCCCGAATGAAGCTTCGCGTACCCGGCGGCACTGCCTTCAACTTCGGCGACGAAAAAGACGGAGAGCGGGTCGGTCAACTCCTCCGTCAGCCGCCCGACGCTGAACGAGGCCGCGAGGTATGCAGCCATGTCTTCGGGCGAGTTCTCTTTCGAGAACGTTTCGTCGAACGTCCGCGCCCCGAGGTCTGCCAACAACTTCGCGTCCTCGATTGAAGCGCGGCGGATGTGCGGGGCTGGGTCCTGTCTCGTCATACTTGAACCAGACCTTTCGGCGTAGGCGTCATCCTTACTTTCCCATGACGTGCGCGTCGTAAGCGGCGCGCGCGACTTCGGCGATGAGGTCTTCCAGCTTCTCGCCCGAAAGCTTCGAGCCGTCGAGCAGCACGGCGAGCGCGAGGCGGCCGCGGTCGCCGGGCAGCGTGATGACGCCCACGTCGTTCGTCGTCGAGGGGCCGGAGCCGGTCTTGTCCGCGACGGGCGTCCCCGCCGGCACGCCCGCGCGCAGACGCCGGTCGCCCGTGACGGTGCGCGACATGATGCCGAGCAGCACCTCGGTCTGCGGCGGCGCGAGTGCCTCGCCCTTCTGAAGCAGCACGAGCAGGCGCGCGAGGTCTTCGGGCGTGCCCGTGTTCGGGTGCGCGTCCCTGCTCTTCAAAAAATCTTTCACCGTGGAGCGGACTTCGATGTGGCCGAGGCCGAGGGCGCGCATGCGGCGCGTGACGGCCTCGGGGCCGCCGACGAGTCCGAGCATCTTGTCGGTGGAGGTGTTGTCGCTGCGCGCGATAGAGTACTCCAACAGCTCGCGCAGCGGCCGCTGGGACGGCGCGCGCCACAGGGCGCTGTTCTCCGCCGTGCCCGGCACGGTCTCCGCCGGCTCGACGCGCACCTTCTGGTCGAGTTGTAAACGACCCTCCTCCACCTCCTTCAGCACCGCGACCGCGAGCGGCAGCTTGAAGACGCTGTAGAGCGGCAGCGGCGTCGCGCCTCCGACGGACGCGCTCTCCCCCGTCTCGACGTGCGTCACGGCGACGCCGCACCGCCCGCCCGCGCGCTCGCAGATAGCGTTCAGACGTGCGATGAGGTCCGCGTTCGTTACGCCCCTCGGCGGCGCGGGCGTGCCCGTCGCGGCGGGCGTGCTCGCCGTCGCGGGCTTCTGCGCAGAGGTCTCGGCCCTGTCCGCACACGCGGAGAAACTGACGGCGAAGACGACGGCAAAGACGAGCGCGGTTCTACTGAGCAAAGGCGACTCCTTGAAGATTGAAGCTGCGTGAGTGGGAAGGAGTTTACCACAGAGACATCTGACGGACGCTCGTGAGAGATATCCGGCGGACGCGCGTGCGCACACGCCGCGGAGCGGCGCTTGAATTTAGCCCGGCCTTTCAAGGCCGGGTTGAGATTGGGCAAACGAACGCCGCGTCGCGTCAGCGACGCGGCGTGTGGTCATCAACGCGGCCCCGGCCTTGAAAGGCCGGGCTAAATTCATCCCGCCGCTCCGCGGCGTGTCAGCCGCCGGTCTTGCGCGCGGGGCGCCGGGCGACGACGAACTCTTTGTAGCGTGCGTAGCGGCGGAGGATGTGATCGACGTAGTTGACCGGCTCCAGGCCGCGGCAGAAGCCGAACTTGACGACCTCGTCCGTGGAATATTTCTGCGTGGACTTTTGCAGGAGCCAGTATGAAACGTCGTCCCAGCGGAGCGGGTCGCCGCCGTACTTCGACGCCAGGCGTTGCGCGTCCTCGACGTGGCCTGGGCCGGTGTTGTAGGAGGCGAGGATGAACTTCAGGCGCTCGCCCTCGTCCACGACGCGCTCGTCCCAGAATTCGTCGAGCCACTTCAGATACCTGACCGCGCCGCCGACGTTATCCTCCGGGTCGAACGAGTCGCGCACGCCGACCTGCCGCGCCGTCCCCGGCATGAGTTGGAGCAAGCCCTGTGCGCCCGCCCAAGACTTCGCGTCGGGCTTGAACCGCGACTCCTGGTACATCTGCGAGGCGAGCAGACGCCAGTCCCAGTTAATCGAGGGCGCGTGCCGCTTGAGCAGTTCGTCGTAGGGGCAGAGCTTGCCCGTCGAAGAGGTCAGGAAGTCGCTCGTCGCGCGCTCGATGTGACCCTTCATGTCCACGAAGTATTTTTGGTAGAGGCGCGCCAAGAGCCCTTCGTTCTGCCTGTCCTCGATCCAGCGGTTCAGCTCCGACAGCAGCGCCGGCGAGTTCTTCCTGACGGCCCACGCCACGCCGTGCTTGCGCCCGACGACGGGGCGCACCTTGAGGTTGCTGAACTCGGCCTCCTTGAGCGCCGCGAGGTTCGCCTGCATGACGGTGAACTCGACCTCGCCGCGCGCGATCTTCTGCGCCAGCGCCTCGTCCTGCACCTCGCCCAGCTCGACGACGTGTATCTCGCCCGAGATTTCGTCCGACAGCTCGACGAGCGTGCGCTTGTAGGGCGACTGCTCCGGCACGTCTACGCGCTTGCCCGCGAGTTGCGCCGGGGCCGTGATGACCCGCGCCGGGATGTCCACCTCGGGCGAAGGGTCGGCCGGGCCGGGCTCCAACGCCTGCTCCGCGACCTTCGACGCGGCGGCGGGGGCTTCGGCCTGCTGCACGAGCGCGGGCTCGGTCTGGTAGAGGGCGCGCGTGAACGTCGCCTGCGCCTGCGCCTCGGGGGTGGGGATGAGGCGCGACGCGGCCAGGTCGCCCTCGCCCGCGTTGAGGAGCGGGAGCAGGCTCTTCGGGTCCGTGACGACGACCATCTTGAGCCGGAGCCCTTCGGCTTCGGCGAAGGCGCGCAGCAGTTCGTACTCGTAGCCGAACGGCTCGCCGCGGTAGACGAAGTAGGTCGTCGAGTTGTAAGGCGCGAGCACGGTCAGCTCGCCCCGCTCGCGTATCTGCGCGAGGTCGCGGCTGACGGGCTCGGCCGGCGGCGGCACGTCCCGCTCGCGCACGATGGTGTCTACGGCTTCGAGTTTCGTCTTCGGCCCGCGCCGGCACGACGCGGCCGGCAGGGAGAGAAGACAGGCGGACAGCAGCAGGCAGAGCAGTCTACATGTCGGGCTCATCGGGATTGTTCCAACGGGCGGGGACACCCTTCGCTCGCTCAAGGGGGAGGGCCGTGGTCTACGGGGTAAGTATGCAAACTTTGTACGCCAGAACCGACCGCGCGTCAAATGCCCTACACGCTGACACGTCGCTCGTCGGCTCGCTGCACCCGGCGCACTGAGGTTAGAGCGTAGGATGGCGAGGTTAGACCCTAAGACCGCGAGCTTATGCCCTAACCCCGTGAGGTTAAGGTCTAAGATAGCGAGCTTATGCCCTAACCTCACGGGGTTAGGGTCTAAGACGGACTGCGTACGACGTAAGCGCCCCCGTTTAAGCCATCAGCACGTGCGCTGATGGCTTAAACGGGGGCGCTTACGTCCTACTCCCGTTTAATAATTCGTTACTGCCCCGACGGCTCGCCGTCGGCGTTGAGGCGGATGACCTCGCCGAAGCCGAGTTCGCGGACGCCCTTCTCAACTTTGCGGAGGTCGCCGACGACGATCCAGATGACCTCGCCGGGGCGGACGAACTTCTTCGCCGCGTCGTTGAGCTGCGCCTCGGTCAGGCCGCGCACGTCCGCGGCGTAGCGCGCCCAGTAGTCGGCCGGCAGGTTGTAGTTGATCATCCGCACGGCCGCGCCTTCCAGCGCGTCGAGCGTATCGAAGCGCGCGGGCAACCGCAGCGTCATGTTGCGCATGATGCTCGCGAACTCCTCGCCCGCGACGGGGCGCTCGCCCGCCAAGCCCTTGATCTCCTTCGCCACCTCCTGCATCGACTCCTTCGTCTTGTCGGTCTGCACGGGCGCGATGACGATGAAGGGGCGCTGGCCGCGCGCGTCGAAGATGGCCCCCTGCGTGCCGTAGCTCCAGTGCTTGTCGAGCCGGAGGTTCCGGTTGAGTCTCGACGTGGCCATCCCGCCGAAGTTGCGCATGACGGTCTCGATGGCCTGCTCGCCCTCCTTGCCGCCGGGCTCCGAGAGGTGCGCGGCGATGATGGTGGACTGCGGCGCGTCGGGCTTGTCGATGAGGTAGACGCGGCCGCCGGCCGTGCGCGCCGCCGACGCGATGTTCTTCGCGGGCGCCTTGCCCGCCGGCCACGCGCCGAACGCCTCTTCGAGCGCGGGCATCACCTTCGGCATCGTCGTGTCGCCGGTGACGATGACCGTCGCGCTGCCCGGCTTGAACCACTGCGCGTGCCAGCGCGCGAGGTCTTCGCGCGTGATGGGCTCGACCGAGCGCTCGGTGCCGGAGCCGGAAGTCGGCTTGCCGTAGGCGTGCGACGCGCCGTAGAGGATGCCGGGCAGGACGCGCAGCGCCGCCGCGGCCGCCTGCGCCTTCTCCTGCCCGATCTGCGCGAGCCGGCGCTCCTTCTGGATGCGGAACTGGTCGTCGGGGAACGAGGGGTTGAGCACCACGTCGGCGAGGACGTTGAGCGTCGGGCGCAGATTCTCGGAGGTCGCGCGCACCTTGACGAAGGAGAGGTCGAGCTGGCTGAAGGTCTGCAAGCGCGCGCCGAGCGAGTCGAGTTCGTCAACAATCTTGAAGGCGTCGCGCGTCTTCGTGCCCTCGTCCATCAGATCGACGGCGAGCGACGCGGCGCCCGCGCGCTCGGGCGTGTCGGACGCGAAGCCCGCGTCCACCGCCAACGTCACGTTGACGATGGGGGCGGAGTGGCGTTCGAGCAGAATCACGTTCAGGCCGTTCTTCAGGGTCGCGCGCTGCACCTCGGGGAACTTCACCTCGGGCGCGCCGCCGAGCGCGGGCAGAACCTTGCGGTCAACCTGGGCCTTCCCGGCCGCGAGCTTGGGGAAAGGCTTGACGAGCATCGTGTAGCTGTTCGCGCGCAGCCACTTCTGACCCGCCGCGCGCACCTCCGCGGGCGTGGCCTTCGACATCGCCTCAAGCGAGTCGAGATAGGCGTCGGGCTTGCCGCCGTAGGTCATGCTCTCGGCCAGAACGTCGGAGCGCCCGCCGAAGCCGCCGAGCCGCTCGATGCCGCGCAGGAAGTCGGCCAGCGTGCGGCTGCGCGCGCGCTGCAACTCGTCGGCGGTCGGCCCCTTGTCGAGCAGCTCGTTCATCACCGAGTCCATCTCGCGCTCGGCCTCGGCCGGGTCGGCGCCCTGCTTGACGGTGACGGTGACGAACATCAGGCTGCCCAGCTCGCTCTTGTTCATGGCGGCGCCGACGGCCGTCGCCAGCCCCTTCTCGTAGACGAGACGGCGGTCGAGCCTTGAACTCTTCGACCCCGAGAGCACCTCGGCGAAGAGCGAGAGGTGCTCGGACTCCGCGTCGCGCCACGCGGGCGCGTGGTAGATGCGGTAGATGCGCGCCTGCGGCACGCGGTCGTGCATCTCGTCGCGGATGTTGCGTTCGAGCCGCGGGATCCACTCCTTCGTGCGCGGGAGCGGCGGCCCCGGCTGGATGCCGCCGAAGTATTTCTGCACCAGCTCCAGAGCGCGCTCCGGCGTGATGTCGCCCGCGAGCGAGATGACCGCGTTGTTCGGGCCGTAGTAGGTCCGGTACCACTCCTTCACGTCTTCGAGCGAGG
The DNA here is from genome assembly GCA_963726735.1 of uncultured Acidobacteriota bacterium. Classification (GTDB taxonomy): domain Bacteria; phylum Acidobacteriota; class Blastocatellia; order Pyrinomonadales; family Pyrinomonadaceae; genus QHXN01. The sequence continues at coordinate 389,947 of CAVSDM010000007.1, read as the reverse complement.
CGGCGTTCAGGTCCTCCATCGAGCCGATGGTCGTCCAGGAGTACGGGTGCGACGAGGGGTAGAGCTTCGGCGCGACCTCCAGGAAGACGCGGCCGTAGGGCGCGTTCTCGCCCTGCCGCTTCTCGTTCTGCACGACGCCGCGCTCGCGCTCAAGCATCTCCTTCGAGATGCGCGCTTCGAGGAAGCCCATGCGGTCGGCCTCAAGGTAGAGCGTGCGTTCGAGCGCCGAGACGGGCACGTCCTCGAAGAAGTTGGTGCGGTCGGAGTCGGTCGTCCCGTTGCGGTTGTTGGCGCCGAGGTCGTCCATCGCCTCGCGGAAGCCGTGCGGGTAGTTCTCCGAGCCGTTGAAGAAGAAGTGCTCGAAGAGGTGCGCGAACCCGGTCTTGCCCGGCTTCTCGTTGCGCGAGCCGACGTGGTACCAGAGGTTGACGGCGACGACGGGGACGCTGTGGTCTTCGTGGACGAGGAGCGTCAGGCCGTTGTCGAGCACGAACTTCTTGTGCGCGATCTGGTAGCGCGCGCGGTCGAACCCCGCGGCCGCCGTCGGCGCCTCGCCGGTCGCGCGCCGCCGCTGCGCGTAAGCGCTCTGCGGCGCGAGTTGGAGGAAGATTGACGCCGTCAACGCGACGGACAGGAGTAGCCGTCTGTTTCATAACAGAACCTCTAAGTGGATTTGATTTGTATGCGCGCTGAGACTTCGGGCGCCACGTCTAACGGGGCGTTGCTTCTCACTTGAAAGCGGAGTTTACGACGCGCGCGCGCTTTCGGCAACGCACGAAGGGCGAGTCCATTTCCGTGTATTAATCCGATAAGTTTGTTGCGGCGCGCGCGGGCATAAGCGGGCAGTCTTCATGGGGCTGCAACACGTCCGCAACCAAAGGCGGCGGGACTGCGGCTATCCTTCGTCGAACTTGAAGGCGACACTCCCGAGAGTGTCCGGGTAAACGGAAGCGCCGGGCTGTGAAGGCCCGGCGCTTCTTTACACAGCGGTCGGTTAAGAGGTGACGTTTAGCGAGAAAGGGGGTCTCTTTCATGTCTGCGATTGACGAGGAGATTAAATTTGAAGACCTGAGCCCGGAGGAGAAACTGAGGGGCGAGGCGCCGTCGGAGATCGAAATCCCCGGCGCGCAGAAACCGGAGAGCGTCGAAGTCAGGAAGGAGAGCAACCCCAACACCGAGTGAGCACGGCCGGCGGCACCCGAACCCCGCCGCAACAGAAAGGCTAAGGCCACGGATAAGAGACGAGAAGGAGGTGGAAGATGTCGAGTCAACACGGAGCGAACAGTAACCCCCCTCGGACCGTCCTGGTGGTGGACAACCTGGCGGACGTGCGAGATCTGATCGGCGTCCTGCTCACGCGGCGGGGCTACCGCGTGGCCGAGGCCGACGGCGGCGAGCAGGCCGTCGCGGAGGCCCGCCGCGTCGTCCCCGACCTCATCCTGATGGACTTGAAGATGCCCGGCGGGATGGACGGCGTCGCGGCGGCGCAGGCCATCCGCGGCGATCTGGGGCTGCGCGCCGTGCCCATCGTCGCCGTCACGGGCGACAACACAGAGTACTGGCGCCTCAAGGCGCGCGAGGCCGGCTTCAGCGACTACCTTGTGAAACCCTTCGAGGCCGGCGAACTCGAAGGTGTCCTGGAGCGCCTGCTGCCGGGGAAGAACTCGGCGCTCCACTAGCGCGCGGCTCCACTAGCGCTCGACCGCTGCGACTTGAGTCAATCGAGTACCGGCAGAGGGTCGGCCAGTGGACGGCGGACAGTTCGGACACGGCGAAGGCGCCGCGGGACTCCTCCCGCGGCGCCTTCGCCCTTTCGGGTCTTTATCAGGAATTACACAACTATTACAAACGGCCCGGGCGTGAGCTGTTAGGCTGTGCGCATCCCTCGCATCAAGTGTGAAGCAGTCACAATTTCGAGGGGGCCTACTTTGGCTACAGAGGTGATAATGAGCGAAAAAGCAGAAGTCATGCAGAGTCGCACGGGCATCAACTGGTCGACGACCATCGCGATGGTCGTCTTCCACGCGCGGCGCGATAGCGGCGCTCTTCACCTTCAGTTGGACGGCGGTCATCGTGTCCGTCGTGCTGTGGTGGGTCTCGGGGAGCCTCGGCATCGGCATGGGCTTCCACCGCCTGCTGACGCACCGGGGCTACAAGACGCCGAAGTGGGTCGAGTACTTCCTGACGCGTGTGCGGCACGCTCACGCTCGAAGGCGGCGCCATCGACTGGGTGGTCACGCACCGCATCCACCACGCGCACACCGACGCGCCGGGCGACCCGCACACGCCGCGCGACGGGACGTGGTGGGCGCACATGGGCTGGATTCTGACGGGCACGGCGCAGCAGCACGGCGACGCCGTCATGTGGCGCTACGCGCCCGACCTGATGCGCGACCGCTTCCACGTCTTCCTCAACCGCTTCTACTGGGTGCCGCAGGTCGTGCTCGGCGTGACGCTGCTTCGCGCTCGGCGGCTGGACGCTGATGCTGTGGGGCGTCTTCCTGCGCGTCGCCGTCGGCCTGCACGCGACGTGGCTGGTCAACTCGGCGACGCACCTGTGGGGCTCGCGGCGGTTCGAGACGACGGACGACTCGACGAACCTCTGGTGGGTGGCGCTCCTCACCTTCGGCGAGGGCTGGCACAACAACCACCACGCGCACCCGACGGCCGCGCGCCACGGCCTCGCGTGGTACGAGGTGGACGTGAACTGGTGGGGCATCCGCACCCTCCAACTGCTCGGGCTCGCCAAAGAGATCAAGCTCATCAAACAGGCGCCGGCCGAGCCGCGCGCGCGAGGCCGAGCCGCTGAAGCACGCCGCGTAGGCGAAGCGCGATCGGAGTTCAAGGGCGAAGGCCGCGGGGTGTGACGCTTCATGACCGCAACGTCCCGCGGCCGTTCGCCTTTCGCTCTTTGTCGCCGCCCCTACTTTAAAATGACTGCATGCGCATCGGCGGCCGCCGCAAGTCTGTCGTCTTCTTCCTGACGTTCGGCATCTGCCTCGTCGTCCTCGCGCTCGCCCTGAACGTCGGCTGGATTCTGCTGAACTGGCGCGAGGTGGCGCTCCTCGTCCTCGGCATCGTCTTCTTCGGCCTCATCATCACGGGGCTCGTCCTCAACACGACCTTCCTCGTCCGCGAGATTCGCCGCAACGAGCAGCACGACGCCTTCATCAACGCCGTCACGCACGAGCTGAAGACGCCGCTCGCCTCGATCCGCCTCTACCTCGAAACCCTCAAGTCGCGCGACGTGTCCGAGGAGCGCCGGCAGGAGTTCTACGACATCATGCTCGCCGACGGCGACCGCCTCCTCCACACCGTCGAGCAGGTCCTGCACGCCGGCCGCGGCGCGCAGAAGAAGCGCGCCCTCAACCTCTCGATCATCGACCTCGGCCAGCTCGTGCGCGAGTGTCTGGAGCTGGCGCGCGTGCGCCACGGCCTCGACGCCGACGCCATCCGCTACGTCGAGGCGGCCGAGGCCGCGGGCGCGGGCGTCACCGGCGACCGCGACGAGCTGCGCGCGGCCGTCTCGAACCTGCTCGACAACGCCGTCAAGTATTCCGACAAGGGCGTGAGCGTCGAGGTCGAAGTCGCGCCGCTCGACGAGCGCACGTCTGGCCGTGCGCGTGACAGACAGCGGCATCGGCATCCACCGCAACCAGCTCAAGCGCATCTTCAAGCGCTTCTACCGCGTGCCCGGCCACTTCATGGCGCGCTTCAAGGGGACGGGCCTCGGCCTCTTCATCGTGCGCTCCATCGTCGAGCGCCACGGCGGGCGCGTCTACGCCGAGAGCGAAGGGCTCGGGCGCGGCAGCACCTTCACCATCCGACTCCCGAGGGCTTGAAGTAATTTGAGCACGGTTCTTAATCGTCGAAGACGAGAAGCACCTCGCCGACGGCCTCCGCTTCAACCTTGAGGCCGAAGGCTACGAGGTCGAGACGGCCGCCGACGGCGAGGCGGCGCTCGCGCTCCTGCTCGCCGAGGGCGCCGCCTTCGACGTGGTCGTGCTCGACGTGATGCTGCCCGGCACGGACGGCTTCCACGGTGGCCGCGGAGCTGCGGCGCGCGGGCTCGTTCGTCCCCGTGCTCATGCTCACCGCGCGGGGCCGGCCCGAGGACGTGCTGCGCGGCTTCGAGTCGGGCGCCGACGACTACCTGCCGAAGCCCTTCGAGCTGGCCGTCCTCATCGCGCGCATCAACGCGCTGCTGCGCCGCCGCGACTGGCTCCACCTCGACCGCGGGGCGTCGAAGCCGGAAGAGGCTGCGCCGCCCCCGAGGTCGAAGTTGACGCGCGCGGCGCCGGGGCCGACACGTTCGCCTTCGACGGGAAGACCATCGACTTCTCCGCGCTCGAACTGCGCACCCGGGAGCGCACGCTGCGCCTGACGCTGATGGAGGCGCGACCTGCTGCGCCACCTCGTCCGCCGCGCCGGGCCAGCGTCGTCTCGCGCAAGTCCCTGCTCGAAGAGGTCTGGGGCTTGCGGGAGGACACGGACACGCGCGCCATCGACAACTTCATCGTGCGGCTGCGCAAGTACATCGAGGACGAGCCCTCGCGCCCGCGCCACCTCCTCACCGTCCGCGGCGTCGGCTACCGCTTCGTCGCCGAGGCCGAAGAAGAGAAGCGCTGACCCGCATGGAGACTTCAACAGACACGGGCGACCGACTCGTCGTCGGGCTCGGCGAGCTGATCTGGGACATGTTTCCCGAAGGGCGTCGGCTGGGCGGCGCGCCGTCGAACTTCGCGTACGTCTCGCGGCTGCTCGGCGACGAGGCGGCCGTCGCCAGCCGCGTCGGCCGCGACGCGCTCGGGCGCGAGGCCGCGGAGAGGCTGGAACGCGCGCGGGCTCTCGACGCGCTACTTGCAGGCCGACGACGCGCACCCGACCGGCACCGTCGGCGTCCGCATCGGCGCGGGCGGCGAGCCGCAGTTCAACGTCAACGAGAACTCGGCGTGGGACTATCTGGAGTGGACGCCGGGGTGGGAGGAGTTGGCCGCGCGCGCGGCGGTCGTCTGCTTCGGCACGCTCGGCCAGCGCCGCCCCGAGGCGCGCGAAACCATCAAGCGCTTTCTCGGGGCGACGCGCGCCGACGCGCTCCGCCTCTTCGACGTGAACCTGCGCCACTCCTTCTTCACCCCCGAGATGCTCGCGCGCTCGCTCCGGCTCTCGAACGTCGTCAAGCTCAACGCCGAAGAGCTTTCGGCCGCGGGCTCGATGCTCGACCTTACGCGCCTCGGGCGAGCTTGAGACGGCGCGCGCGCTGCTCGACCGCTTCGGCCTGCGTCTGGTGGCCGTCACGCGCGGCGCTGCGGGGAGCCTGCTCGTCGCGCGCGACGAAGCGGACGAGCACCCGGGGCACCGGGCCGAGCGCGTGGCCGACACCATCGGCTGCGGCGACGCCTTCGCCGCCGCGCTCGCACACTGCCTGCGCCGCGGCGCCCCGCTCCCGCTCTGTAACGAGATCGCCAACCGCGTCGGCGCCTGGCTCGCCACGCAGGAGGGGGCCACGCCCGAGGCCGACCCCGCGACCGTCGCGCGCTTACTTGAAGGTTTATAAAGATGTATTCTTAAAGTAATGGCACCGAGGACTGTGAGGGCGACGCGTTACGTGACGCCGCTGCGCGAGGGCGGGAGCCTGCCGGCCATCGTCGAGGCCGACGACGACGGGCTCTACGTCCTGAAGTTCCGCGGCGCGGGACAGGGGGCGAAGGCGCTGATCGCGGAGCTGCTGGCGGGCGAGCTGGCGCGCGCACCTGGGACTGCCCGTGCCCGAGATCGTCTTCGTCGAGGTGGACGCGACGCTGGCGCGCACGGAGCCCGACCCGGAGATACAGGACTTGATACGCGCGAGCGCCGGCCTCAACCTCGCGCTCGACTACCTGCCCGGCTCCATCGCCTTCGACCCCGCGGCCGAGCGGGTCGAGCCCGCGCTCGCCTCGGCCGTCGTCTGGTTCGACGCCTACGTGACGAACGTGGACCGCACGGCGCGCAACACCAACATGCTCATGTGGCACCGGCGCCTCTGGCTCATCGACCACGGCGCCGCGCTCTACTTCCACCACGCCTGGGACAACTACCTCGAACGCAGCCGCGCCCCCTTCAAGCAGGTCAAGGACCACGTCCTGCTCCCCTCCGCCTCGGAGATCGAAGAGGCGGACGCGCGGCTCTCGGCGCTCGTGACGCCGGCGTCGATCAAAGAGCTGTTGTCGTTCGTCCCCGACGAGTGGCTCACGTCGGAGGCGCGCTTCGCCGACCCCGAAGCTCACCGCGCCGCCTACGCCGAATACCTGCTCACGCGCCTTGCGGCGCCGCGCGACTTCGTCAAGGAGGCGGCCGATGCCCGAGCTGTGTCCGTTTGACTACGCCGTCGTCCGCGTCGTCCCGCGCGTCGAGCGCGGCGAGTTCGTCAACGCCGGCGTCATCGTCTCCTGTCCCGAGAAGAACTACCTCAAGGCGCGCGTCGAGCTGGACGCCGCGCGCCTCGCCGCCCTCGACCCCGGCTTCGACCGCGAGACCGTCGAGCGACACCTCGCCGCCATCCAACGCATCTGCGCGGGCGGCGCGCAGGGCGGCCCCATCGGCCTGCTCCCGCAGCGCTCGCGCTTCCACTGGCTCGTCGCCCCGCGCAGCACCATCATTCAAACGTCCCCCGTCCACACCGGCCTCTGCGACGACGGCGATCGCGATACTCGAACACCTCTTCGACACGATGGTTCGCACGCCCCGCCCGCAGTAGATGCGAGAGGGCACCGCGCTACTGCCGCATCTTGACCTTAACCGGCTCGGGCCCCGTGGCGACCCAGAGGAGCAAGCCGTCCTCGCCGAACCCTTCGACCTTCGTGACGAAGGAGGAGCGGTACACGTCGAACTCGCCGAGGAACTCGACCAGCACGGCGGTGACGCGCAGCGTGGCGGCCGCGGCCCCCGCGCTCGCGCGCAGGTTCTTGACGAGCCCGGCCGTCGTGTAGAAGCTCGTCGAGGTGTCGCCGTCGTTCTCGTCCGACATCAGGTAGAACATCCCCCGGTGACCCGCGCCGGCCGGCTTGACGAGCTTCACCTTCTCGGCGGGCACCGACGTGATGACGAAGCGCGTGCCCGTCCTGTTCTTCTGGTGGTCGTTCACGAAGTCAGACAGTTTGTCGTACCTCACCTGACGCAGCCCCGCGGCGGCGAGGGGCGCGCCCTTGCGTTCCGCGCCGGTCTGCTCGCTCCGGTAGGTGCCGTCGAGCGCGACGTGGAGCCGCCCGCCGCCCCTGTCTTCGACTTCGAGGGTGTTGTCGTAGCCCTCCCTACCCGGGCGGTAGGTCTCGTAGCGGTAAGCCCCCGCGTAGGAAACGGGCGCGAGTTGCGGCGCCGCGACGGCGGCAGAGACGCGCGGCGCCGCGGCGGGCAGAAGCGCGTAGGCGAGCAGGAGTGCGCAGACTTTAACGTTCATGTTTCTCATTCTATGAAGTGTGGCCGCGCGGGAGCAACGGCCGTTGAGTGTTGAAGACCTTATTGAAGTAAAAATTTTCCCTCGCCCCTAAAACCGCCCGCCGCACGCGCCCCGTATATCGTGCAAGTTACGGAGAATAAACAACTTATGGGGGGAATGAAGATGAGGAGAACTCTGTTCGCACTGATGTTGGTGGCCGCGGTCGCGATGCCGCTGGCGGTGGGCGCTTCGGCGCAGATGATGGGCGGCCACAGCAACGAGAACCCGATGGTCGGCGGCGCGCCGATGTACAAGACGAAGAACATCGTCGAGAACGCGATGAACTCGGCCGACCACACGACGCTCGTCGCGGCGGTGAAGGCCGCGGGGCTGGTCGAGACGCTCCAGGGCAAGGGCCCGTTCACGGTCTTCGCGCCGACAAACGCCGCCTTCGACAAGCTGCCCGCCGGCACGGTCGAGATGCTCGTCAAGCCCGAGAACAAGGCGATGCTGACGAAAATCCTGACCTACCACGTCGTCGCCGGCAAGTACGACGCGAAGAAGCTGATGGACGCTCATCAAGAAGGGCGGCGGCCAGGCGTCGCTCAAGACCGTGAGCGGCGGCACGCTCACCGCCCGCATGAACGGCATGAACGGCATCTCGCTCACCGACGAGAAGGGCGGCACGTCGAACGTCACCATCGCGGACGTCTACCAGTCGAACGGCGTCATCCACGTCATCGACACGGTCGTCATGCCCAACTAAGCAAAAGAAATAGGCAGCAGGCGGATGGCAGTAGGCGGTGGGCTCCGCGTTGAGGAGGTTGAAGATTTCATTCGTACTCCTCGACGGCAGGGCTTTCTACCGCCTACTGCCATCCTGCTTTGCCTAATGAGGTTCACACCATGAACAGGCGAAGCTTTCTCACGTCGGCGCTGGCGCTCGGCGCCTTCGCGGCGCTCGACGCGCGGGCGGCCGCGGCTGCCGACAAGGGGCCGAAAGGCATCGGCCGGGTCGTCAGGTCGGACGAAGAGTGGCGGCGGCTGCTCACGCCCGAGCAGTACGAGGTGACGCGGCGCAAGGGCACGGAGGCGCCGGGTTCGAGCCCGCTCGACAAGCACTACGCGCGCGGCACGTACCTCTGCGTCTGCTGCGACCTGCCGCTCTTCAGCTCGAAGGCGAAGTACGACTCGCACACGGGCTGGCCGAGCTTCTGGCAGCCCATCGACGAAGCGGCACGTGCGCGAGGAGGAAGACCGGAGTCTGTCGGATGTTCGCACCGAGGTTCTCTGCGCGCGCTGCGACGCGCACATCGGCCACGTCTTCGACGACGGGCCGGAGCCGACGGGGCTGGCGCTACTGCATGAACGGCGTGGCGCTTGAAGTTCGTCGCGGGCAAGGCGTGAGGCGCCCGCGGTCTCTGATGTGTTCCGGTTAACGTTCGCGCGGCGAGTCGTCGCCGCCACCGCGGCCCCCGCCTCTGCCCCCGCCGCGGCGGCCGCGCCCCTCTTCGCGAGACTTGCGGAACTCCTCCCACTGCTCGGGGGTGAGCACCTGCTTCATGCGCTCGTCGGCGTCCCTGCGTATCTCGACGAAGCGCGGCTCCGACTCTTTGCGCAGCGCTTCGAGCCGCGTGCGCGTCTCGCCGAATATCTGCCGCATCTGCTCCTTCTGCTCGGGCGTCAGCTTGAGGTCTTCGCTCAGCTTATCGAGGCGCCCCTGCCGGCCGCCGCCATCGCGCACCCACGCGCGGTAGGCCGACGGCGCGAGCGCGCCCGCCGCGAACCCGAGGATGAAGATGACGAGCGCCGCCACGCGCACGAGCCAGCTGATTCTTTCCCGCCCTGTCCATAGTCACCTCTCAGTCGCCTCGTCCTCGGCCCCGTAGAGGGACGTGATCACCTGGTCGTACGTCATCTGCTCGTCGGCCTGCGTCGCCCAGGATCACGGACTCGGCCGAGTAAGTCCCCGAGGCCAGCTCCTGCGCCGTCGCCTGCTCTGACGGGGCGACGAAGGTGAAGACGGCCAGCGCCGCCGTCGTCGCCGCCATCGAGGAGACGAGCAGGCCCGCCGACTTCCAGAGGCGCGCCAGCGTCCAACGCTCCTCCTCGGCCGCGCGCCGCTCGCGCAGGGCGGCCAGCACGCGCGTCTGGAAGAAGGGCGAGGGCTCGAAGGCTTCCTGCGTGCGCGCCCGCAACATCAGCGACGAGGCCCGCGCGGCCTCGAAGGCCCGGCCGCACTCGTCGCAGGTTTCGGCGTGCGCGCGGACGGCCGCCAGCTCGGCCTTGCCGAGCTGCGAGAGCGGCGCCTCGTCCAACAGCCTCTTGATGTGTTCGTCCCTCATCGCTTCACCTATGCCATTCCAGATATGAAAGTTGAAATCTCAAATCCCTAAAAGCTTCTCGACCGCCTCGCGCATCCTTCGGCGCGCGCGCATCGCCTTGACCTTGACGTTCGACTCCGACCAGCCCGTCGCCTCCGCGACCTCTTTGACCGAAGCCTCCTCGCCGTCCATCAACATGAGGACGACGCGGTCGTCCTCCGACATCGTACCCAGAACCTTCTCCGCGAGGTCGGCCGCGACCACGCCGCGCTCGAACGACTGCTGCCGCGCGACGGACTCGCCGGCCATGTTGTGTTCGAGCCACGCGCCCTCGTCTTCCGAAAGGTCTGAGGCCGTCAGCTCCGGCCTCCGGCGGGCGCTGCGCACGAGGTTGAGGCAGGTGTTGGTCGTGATGCGCGTCAGCCAGCCCTCGAAGGAGCCGCGCCCCTCGTAGGTGTCGAGCTGGGTGAACGCTTTCAAAAAAACTTCCTGCGCGGCCTCTTCGACCTGCTCGCGCCGCCGGAAGAAGCGCGAGGCGGTGCGGAAGACGCGCGGGCTGTGGCGCCGCACGATCTCGCCGAAGGCGGACTCGTCGCCTTCGCGCGCCAGACGCGCAAGCTCCGTGTCGGGCGCCTGTTCAAGCTCCTGCGGCAGTTTCGGTCCCCGTCCCTCTACGTTTGCGGGCGGCGGACTCGTCCGTCGGGGACGAGCCCGCCGTGGCCCGGTTGAAGGTTACTGCTGGGGCGCCGCCTGTTTGCGCTGCGCCTTCCACTGCTCGCGGCGCTGCTCGCGCTGCTGGCGGCGTTGTTCGAGCTGCGCCTTCTGCTCGGGCGTGAGCAGCGCGAGCGAGTCCTGGCGGAGCTTGAACTCTTCGGCCATCAGTCTGGCCTGGAGCGTCGAAGCCTCCGCGAGCTTCTGGGCGGCGAGCTGTTCGTTGAAGGTCGCGCCCGACTCGGCCTGACGAAGCTCCTGCCGCTTGGCGTGGAGCTGCTCGCGCAGCGACTTCGTGCGCTCGCCGAAGGCTTCGCGGAGCTGCTTCATGCTCGCCTTCTGCGCGTCGGTCAGCTCGACGCCGCGGAACCCGCCGCCGAAGCGACCGCCGCGCCCGTGCTTACCACCGCCGCGGTGGCCGCGGTGCCCGCCCTTGCCGCCGCGCTCGGCGCGCTGCGTCTGACCCGACTGCTCGCTGCCGGCGGTCTGCGCCAGCGCGACGGGGGCCGCGAGGGCCAGCGCCGAGAGACCGGCCAGGCCCAACTTATGAATCCTTCCAAGTTTCTTCATGATTCCTCGATGCTCCTAGTCTACCTTGTTTTCTACCCTGAGGGAGAGGGTCTGTGAAGCAAGACACCGCGCCGCGCGCCCCGGTTACACCCCGCGCGCGGCGCGTGCCGCATTATTTATTAACGGCGCCAGCGGTCGTCCGTCTTGTCGCGCAGCTTGTAGGTGTAGAGCGCCGAGGCGCCCGCGCCGACGAGCGCGCCGATGACCGCGCCCTTCTTGCCGCCGGCCAGAGCGCCGACCAACGCGCCCGCGGCCGTGCCGCCCGCGACCGTCACCTTGTCGCGGTGCTCGTCGATGAACGAGCGGTCGTCGTAACGGTCGTTGTACTGCTCACGGCGCTGCCGCTCATACTGCCTCTGCTGCCGCTCGTAAGCCCTCTGCTGCGCCGCGCGCGTGGCGTACGTGCCGCCCCGCGTCTGCGCCGCCGCCGGCAAAGCCGCGCCGGCCAACAGCACGATGCTCATCAACAGTCCGAAAATCTTCTTCATAGCTCCTCCCCCTTTTTCTTCCTGAATCCTGGTTGGCCGATACCCGTTCAAACGGCCTCTGTAGGGTAAGACACCGCGCCCGTCAAATCCGTTACACCCGCGCGCGCGGGCGAATCCCGTACGCCCGGAATAACCGCGCGCCCGCCTGTAACCGGACGGCGTGGGCCGGTGTCTAGCTTAATGGGCGGGATTTCGCGCCCTTATTGTTCCGAAGTATTTAAGGCGCTCGAGTGAGAGGCGCCGGCAGGGGAAAAGAAGATGCAGCGAGTGAAATCATTTCTGAATAAGAAGAGGCGGCTGGCGTTCGTGGGCCTCGTGGTCGCGCTCGTCGCGCTGGGCGGCTTCTGGTACTGGGGCGACGGCGCGAACGCCGCCGAGTACATGACGGCGAAGGTCGAGCGCGGCAACGTTGCGCAACACCGTGACGGCGACGGGCACGCTCCAGGCCGTGACGACCGTGCAGGTCGGCAGCCAGGCTTCGGGCACCATCTCGGCGCTCTACGCCGACTTCAACTCGACGGTGAAGAAGGGGCAGTTGCTCGCGCAGCTCGACCCCTCGGTCACGCAGGCGCAGGTGCAGCAGGCGCGTGCGAACCTCGCGCAGGCGCAGGCGCAGCTTCAGCAGGCGCGCGCCGCCGTCGGGCAGTCGCAGGCCGGCGTCGCGCAGTCGCGCGCGGGCATCATCGACGCGCGGGCGAAGGCCGCGGCCGCCGGTTCCACGACGCAGAACCAGCAGGCCGGCGTCTCCGCCGCGGAGGCCAACGTCGCCGTGCTCAAGGCGCAGCTCGACGACGCCCAGAGCGTCCTCAAACAGGAGCAGTCGCTGCTCCAGAGCGGCGTCATCTCGCAGCGCGAGTACCTGACGGCGCAGACCTCTTACAAGACGGCCGAGGCGCGCTACAACCAGGCGGTCGCGCAGTTGCGGATGGCGCAGGTGAGCGCGCAGTCGCAGGCCACCGCGGGCCAGACGCAGGCCGCCGCCGCCATCGAGCAGGCGCAGGCCGCGGCGCAGCAGTCGCAGGGCTCGGTCGCGGGCGCGCAGGCGCAGGTGCAGAACGCCGCGGCGCAGGTCGAGCAGGCGCGCGCCGCGCTCCAGCTCGCCGAGATCAACTTGCAGCACACGACCATCACGTCGCCCATCGACGGCGTCGTCGTCTCGCGCGACGTGAACGTCGGGCAGACCGTGGCCGCGTCGCTTTCGGCGCCGACGCTCTTCACCATCGCGCAGGACCTGACGCAGATGCAGGTCATCGCCAACATCGACCAGGCCGACATCGGCCTCGTCGAGCAGGCGAAGTCGGTCTCCTTCACGGTGGACGCTTTTCCGAGCGAGGAGTTCAAGGGGACGATTCAGCAGATGCGGCTGAACCCGCAGAACGTGCAGAACGTCGTCACCTACAACGTGGTCATCGACGTGTCGAACCCCGAGCAGAAGCTCAAGCCCGGCATGACGGCCGACCTGACCGTCACCATCGACGAGCGCAACGACGTGCTCAAGGTGCCGAACTCGGCGCTGCGGTTCACGCCGCAGACGACCGACGCGACGCAGTCACGCTCGGGCAATAACAACGGCGCGCGCCGCAACGTCGGGTCAGCGCCGCGAGCGCGGGCAACGCGAACGACGCGGCCGCGACTCCGCAGCCGGACGGCCAGAACGCGCAGCAGCAGGGCGGCGCACGCGGACAGTTCGCGCGCGCGACGGAGCCGGTGCTGCCGGGTCAGACGAGGCGCGTGTGGGTTCTGGGCGCGGACGGCAAGCCCGAGCCGCGGCGCATCAAGGTCGGCCTGAGCGACGGCTCCGCGACCGAGGTGGTCGAAGGCGAGCTGCGCGAGGGCGACGTGATCGTCACCGGCCAGAACGTCACCGCCTCCGCTTCGTCGAGCACGCAGAGCGGCGGCCAATCGACGGCCCCCGGCTTCGGCGGCGCTCCGCGCACGGGCGGTGCGGGCCGGACGGGGCGGCGGCGGCAGAACGCGGTAAGTTCAGAGTAAGGGGTGAGGTTAAGTCATGCAGACGGCACTTGAAGTTGGCGTGTTCGACAACGGGGCGCACAGGGTTCTGCTCACGCCCGCGGCGGAGGCGCCCGAGGTCATACGGCTCGAAGCCATCCACAAGACCTACTCGATGGGCGACGTGGAGGTGCACGCGCTGCGCGGCGTCTCGCTCGACATCAACGAGGGCGAGTTCGTCGCCATCATGGGCGCGTCGGGCTCGGGCAAATCGACGACGATGAACATCATCGGCTGCCTCGACAGCCCCACGCGCGGCTCCTACGCGCTCGACGGCGAGGACGTGTCCAAGCTCTCGAAGGACGAGCGCGCCGACATCCGCCTGCGCAAGCTCGGCTTCGTCTTCCAGGGCTTCAACCTGCTCTCGCGCACGTCGGCGCTGGAGAACGTCGAGCTGCCGATGCTCTACGCGGGCGTCGAGCCGGCCGAGCGCCACCGCCGCGCGACGGAAGCGCTGCACGCGGTGGGGCTCGCGGGCCGCGAGCAGAACCACCCGAACCAGCTCTCGGGCGGGCAGCAGCAGCGCGTGGCGATTGCGCGCGCGCTCGTCAACGACCCGAAGCTCATCCTCGCCGACGAGCCGACGGGCGCGCTCGACTCGCGCACCTCGGTCGAGGTGATGGACATCTTCCAGCGCCTCAACCGCGAGCGCGCGCATCACGCTCGTCCTCGTCACGCACGAGCCGGACATCGCGGCCTACGCCGACCGCGTCGTCGTCTTCAAGGACGGGCGCATCCAGAAGGACTACCGCGTCACCGCCCCGCGCGACGCGGCCGAGGAGCTGCGGAACCTGCCGGCCGTTGACGACGAGGTCGAGGAAGAAGACTGAGCTGTGTCGGCTTGAGGTGTGAAGTTGAGGACGGCTAACCACACAGACACAGGGGAGACGGCGGCGGCGCGGAGTTTCATCCTTCATAAACCCTCTGTGCTGACGACCGCCGAGCACTCTGTGTCTCTGTGGTTAACCGCCTTCGACGAACGGACGAGGTTAAGAAGAGTCATGAACGTCCTAATGATTATCCGCATCGCCTTCCGCGCGCTGGCGCGCAACAAGTCGCGCGCGGCGCTGACCATGCTCGGCATCATCATCGGCGTCTCGGCCGTCATCGTGATGGTCAGCATCGGGCAGGGCGCGCAGGCCACCGTGCAGGCGCAGATCGAGAGCATGGGCACCAACCTGCTCTTCGTCTCGGCGGGCGCGCAGAACGTCGGCGGCGTCCGCGGCGGCGCGGGCGACTCGAACACGAACAGCCCGCTCACCGTCGAAGACCTCGAAGCCATCCGCCGCGAGGTGCCGAGCGTCGCGCTCGTCTCGCCGGTCGTCAACTCGCGCGCGCAGCTCGTCTCCGGCAACCAGAACTGGAGCACGCAGATGCAGGGCGTCTCCGAGCAGTTCCCCGAGATCCGCAAGTGGAACGTCCGGAGCGGCGCCTTCTTCACCGACGCGGACGTGCGCTCGGCCGCGCGCGTCGTCGTCATCGGCCAGACCATCGCCGACAACCTCTTCGCGGGCCAGGACGCGGTCGGCCAGACGCATGCGCGTCTCGAACCTGCCCTTCCGCGTCGTCGGCGTGATGGCGCGCAAGGGGCAGGACCCGCAGGGGCGCGACCAGGACGACGCGGCGTTCGCGCCCTACACGTCGGTGCAGAAGAAGCTTCTGGGCAACACGCGCGTGCAGGTCGCGTACGTCTCGGCCGTCTCGCAGGACGCGACCTACACGGCGCAGTCGCAGATCGCGCGACCTGCTGCGCCAGCGCCACAAGCTCGCGCAGGGCGCGGCGGACGACTTCACCGTCCGCAACATGTCGGACGTGGCCGAGGCCGCGAACGAGACGAACAACGTGATGACGATGCTGCTGGCGAGCATCGCGGGCGTCTCGCTCCTCGTCGGCGGCATCGGCATCATGAACATCATGCTGGTGTCGGTGACCGAGCGGACGCGCGAGATCGGCATCCGCATGGCCATCGGCGCGCGCTCGTCGGCCGTGCGGACGCAGTTCCTCATCGAGTCCATCGTGCTCAGCCTGACGGGCGGGGCGACGGGCATCGTGCTGGGCGTCGCCGCGTCGGTCGGCGTGCCGCTGCTCCTCGGCTGGCCGACGCTCGTCTCGACGGCCTCCATCGTCGGCTCGGTCCTCTTCTCCGCCGCGGTCGGCATCTTCTTCGGCTACTACCCCGCGCGCAAGGCCGCCGCCCTCGACCCGATTGAGGCGCTGCGCTATGAGTAAAGCGTAGGCAGAAGGCAGTAGACAGGCGCCGCGTCAGCGGCGGTTGAATGTAGCCCGGCCTTTCAAGGCCGGGGACGCCGACGGCGAAGAGTGCCGCGTCGTGTCAGCGACGCCTGAACGGGCCGCACAGGTTCAGGCGTCGCTGACGCGACGCGGCTTTTTTGCCTCGACCTCAACCCGGCCTTGAAAGGCCGGGCTAAACTCAGCCGCCGCTGACGCGGCTTCAAACTGCCATCTGCCATCTGCTCTTCAAATCTTCCCCCGCACCTTCGCCCAGGCGAGGCCGAGGTATTCGTAGGTGACGGCTTCGGCGCGGCGGAGGCCGCCGGCGGAGGGGAAGAAGTCGCCGGGGGAGAGGCCGCGGTCGGTCTGCGTGAGGAAGTGCGTGGGCGCCGGGAGCGGGTTGGTGCCCGCCTTGCGGAAGAGCGCCAGCGAGCGCGGCATGTGCGAGGCGGAGGTGACGAGGTAGAACTCCTCCGTCCCTAGACGCGCGCGGACGACCTCGGCCTGCGTCTCGGTGTCGGGCGAGACGGCGTCGAGTTCGAGCGTCGCGGGGTCTACGCCCAGCCCGACGGCGAGCGCGCGCATCGTCTCGGCGTCCGGGGCGGAGCCGAAGACGCTCCCGCCCGAGAGCAGCAGGCGGCTCTCCGGCAACTGCCGCTGGAGCCTGACGCCCTCGACGAGCCGCGCCAGGCTCCCTTCGGACAGACGCATGACGGCGGGCAGCCCCTCGTCGGCCGAGCTGCCGCCGCCGAGCACCACCACCCAGCGCACGCGCCCCGCCGCCGCCGACACGTCCGCCACGGGCGCGTGCCGCCGTTCGAGCGTCGCCAGCAGGCGGCCCGACACGGCCCCGTAGCCGAGCAGCGAGCAGCGCCGACGCCCCCAGCGTCGCCAGACACTTCCCCGCCCTCTGCCGCCGCGTCAGCCAGAGCAGCGCGAGCCCCGCAAGCACCAGCGCGAGGCAGAAAGGGACGGGCATCAGAAACGGCGCGATGAGCTTCTTAAAGAGGAACATTTTGTTCGGACTCTTTCTTCGTTAAAGCGTCAAGACCCGAACGGAGTATAATCTGTGCGGCGCACAAACCAACCGAGAGGAATCATGATTTTGAAGCTGACGAGACACTTGCGCGCGGCGCTGGCCGCGCTCCTGCTGGCCGCGACGCTCGCCCCGGCGGCGCTCGCCGACGAGGGCATGTGGGCCTTCAACAACCTGCCGCGCGCCGAGATCAAGCGGCGCTACGGCTTCGAGGTCACGGACGACTGGGTGCGGCGCGTCCAGTCGGCGACGGTGCGCTTCCCGAACGGCACCGGCTCCTTCGTCTCGCGCCGAAGGGCTCGTGCTCACCAACTACCACATCGTCGAGGACATCGTCGGCGAGCTTTCGACCGCCGAGCGCGACCTCGCCAAGACCGGCTTCGTCGCGCACACGCGCGCCGAGGAGTTGAAGGTTCCCGGGCTCGCGCTCGACCAGCTCGTCCGCATCGAGGACGTGACGGCGCGCGTCAACGGCGCGGCCAAACCGGGCATGAGCGACACGGAGGCGGGCGCCGCGCGCATGGCCGAGATCGGCCGCATCCAGGCCGAGGCCGCGAAGGCTTCGGGGATGCGCGCCGACGTGGTCACGCTCTATCAGGGCGGCGTCTACAACCTCTACTACTACAAGCAACACACGGACGTGCGCCTCGTCTTCGCGCCGGAGTTTCAGGCCGCCTTCTTCGGCGGCGACCCCGACAACTTCAACTTCCCGCGCTACGACCTCGACATGGCGCTCGTGCGCGTCTACGAAAACGGCGCGCCGCTCGCGCCCCGACAACTATTTCAAGTGGTCGAAGAAGGGGCCGCAGGAGGGCGAGCTGACCTTCGTCTCGGGCAGCCCCGGCACGACGCAGCGGCTCAACACGGTCGCGCACCTCGAATACCTGCGCGACGCGGAGATGCCGCTCACCGTCCGCATCCTTGAGAGCCGCCGCGACTCGCTGAAGAAGTACATGGCCGGGGGCGAGGAGCAGACGCGGCGCGGCCAGAACGAGCTGAACTACGCCGAGAACTTCATCAAGGTCTTCAAGGGCCAGATCGAGGGCCTGCGCGACAAGGAGCTGCTCGCGCGCAAGCGCGGCGACGGAGCCGGCGCTGCGCGCCTTCGCCGAGTCGTCGCGCTCGCGCAACGAGTACGTCGGCGCGTGGGACGCCATCGCGAAGTCGCGCAAGTCGCTCGCGGCCTACGACCGCGAGCGGCGTCTGCTCGGCGGCAGCAACGCTCGCCGGCTACGCCAACACCGCCTTCAACACCGTCCTCTTCAACCACGCGCGCACGCTCGTCCGCCTCGCGGAAGAGTCGGCGAAGCCCGACGCCGCAGCGCCTGCCCGAGTACGCCGACGCGCGCCGCGCCGCGCTCGAAGCCTCGCTCTACTCGGAGGCGCCCGTCTACGAAGACTTCGAGCAGGTGAAGCTCGCGGCCTCGCTCGCGCTCCTGCGCGACGCGCTCGGCGCCGACCACGCGCTCACGCGCAAGGTGCTCAAGGGCAAGACGCCCGAGGCGCGCGCCGCCGAACTTATCTCGGGCACGAAGCTCAACGACGTGGCCTACCGGAAGGAGCTTGCGGCCGGCGGGAAGAAGGCCGTCGATGCCTCGGACGACCCCCTGATCGTGCTGGCGCGCGACGTGGACGCCGAGGCGCGGCAGTACCGGCGGCGCTACGAGGAGGAGGTCGTCGGCGTCGAGCGCGCGGCCTACGGCCGCATCGCGCGCGCGCTCTTCGAGAAGGAGGGGACGGGCATCTACCCGGACGCGACGTTTACGCCGCGCCTCTCGTACGGCGCGGTGAAGGGCTACAAGGAGAACGGCAAGACCGTCAAGCCCTTCACGTACTTCTCGGGGCTCTACGAGCGCTCGGCCGAGCACGGGAACAAGTTCCCTTACAACCTCGCGCCGCGCTGGGCCGAGAAGAAGTCGGCAGTTGACATGAAGGTGCCCTTCAACTTCGTCACGACCAACGACATCATCGGCGGCAACTCGGGCTCGCCGACCTTCAACCGCGAGATGGAGCTGCTCGGCCTCATCTTCGACGGCAACATCCAGTCGCTCGTCGGCAACTTCTACTACGACGAGGCGGTCAACCGCGCCGTCTCGGTGGACTCGCGCGGCATGCTCGAAGCCCTCCGCAAGGTCTACGGCGCGAAGGAGGTCGCCGACGAGCTGACGCGCCCGGCCGCGGCTGCCACGTCCACTCGTCTCGTTAACTTCAACCACAGAGACAGAGAGGCGCGGCTTGAAGTCTTATCAACTTCAAGCCGCGCCTCTGTCTCTCTGTGGTTAAATTTTTTAGGAACTCAGACCGCGGCGGCGAGCGCGCTGTTCGAGCTACGCGCGGGAGGGCGTCGAGGCCGGGCTTGAGGACGAAGCCCTGTGCGTCGCAGTCGAGCGCCTTCTTCAGGCGCGAGGGGTGGTCGCCGGAGTAGAAGACGATGGGGGTCGTCTTGTCGAACTCGCGGATGCCCTCGCACAGCTCCGTGCCCGAGCCGTCGGCGAAGCGGCTGTCGAGCAGGTAGAGGTCGAAACTCCCCGCGCGCGCGAGCTGAAGCCCCTCCTCAACAGACTTCGCCGCCTCCACCTCATAACCCTGCCCGCCGAGCAGGTGCGTGATGAGATAGCGCGTGTCCTCGTGGTCGTCTACGAAAAGGATGCGGGGCACTTCGCTCAAGGTAAAACTCCTGTCAACTGTAATCCTTCGTACTCTCCGTCGGGAGGCGGGGGGAACGTCCGACGTTCCGTTTTGAGAAAAATTAGCAAAACTTTTGTGAAAGTTCAACCGCTTCGAGGACACTTTCGCCAGAGTGTTTAACCCCGCTCAAGGATTCCTCAAGTCTGCCCGCGTATTCTGTGTTCGTGACCATCAAGGAAGGGGGTTTCTACAGCGAGATGAATTACGAGGCGAACGAGAGTGTGAAGGGCAGGACGCCGCTGATGCTGGCGGCCTTCAGGGGCGACACGGCGGCCGTCATCAATCTTCCTGGAGCGCGGCGCGGACGTGAACGCGAGGGACGTGGACGGCGACACGGCCCTGATGTTCGCGGCCCACAGGGGGCACGCGCTGGTCGTCGCGCTGCTGCTCCAGTACGGCGCCAACGTCTACGCGCGGGCGCGCAACGGCTGGACGGCGAAGAAGGCCGCGCAGTCCGGCCTCCACGAGCACATCGCAGACATGCTCCAACGCGCCGAGACCGAGGGCGCGCCGAACATTCTATCCTTCGTCAACTGATTCAGGCCCGCGCGAAGTCTATGAAGCCGCGGTCGGGGTTGGTGGAGAGCAGGCGGACGCGGACGCGGTCGCCCACGTCGAGGCCGCGGAAGCCTTTGACAACTCTGCCGTCGGCGGGCGGGCGCAGGAGGCGCGCGAAAGTCCCCTTAGGCTTGACGCCGGTGACGACGGCGTCGAACGTCTCGCCGACGTGCGCCGAGAGCATCGCGGCGGCGGCGACCTTGCGCATCCGCCGCTCGACCTTGCGCGCGGCCGACTCCATCAGGTTGCAGCGGGCGGCGATCGTCTTCAAGCTCCTCGCGCGTGTAGGGCGCGGGCGCGCCGGCGGCGGCCGACTTCAGGCAGCGCTGCGTGACGAGGTCCGGGAAGCGCCGGTTGGGCGCGGTCGAGTGCGTGTAGTCGTGGACGGCGAGGCCGAAGTGCCCCTCCTGTTCGAGCCCGGGCTCTTCGACGAGATAGTCGCCCGGCCCCATCATCTTCAGGACTGCGAGCGAGAGTTCCGCGTAACCGGCGGGGTCTGCCGCGCGGCGCTTCGACATGAAGTCGGAGAGGGCGCGCGGGTCGGGCTCGTCGGGCAGAGTCTCGCCGTAGGAGGCGGCCTTTTCGATCAGCAGCGGCCAGCGCTCGGGCGCGCGCACGACGCGGCGGAGCGAGGGCACGCCCTTCGCTTCGAGCAGCTCGGCCATCGAGGTATTGGCGGCGACCATCAGGCTCTCGATGATGGTCTGCGCGCGGTTGTGCCGCCGGTCATCCAGACGCACGACGCGCCCCTGCTCGTCGAGGACGGGCACCAGCTCTTCGCGCTCAAGCTCCAGCGCGCCGCAGCGCCTCCGCAGCTCGTGCAGCGCGCGCGCCACCTCGTCCTGAAGCCTGACCTGCGCTTCGAGCCCTTCGACCTTCCTGAAGACCTCGGGCGCGGCGCCGCGCCCTTCGAGCCAGGCGCCCGCCGAGTCGTAGTCCATCTTCGCGCGGTTGTGCACGAGCGCGCGGTAGGCCGACTCGCAGCGCACCTCGCCGCCCTCCGACACGCAGAGTTCCATGACGACGGCGAGGCGGTCCGCGCCCTCGACGAGCGAGGTGAGGTCGGTCGAGAGGCGCAGTGGGGAGCATCGGGAAGACCTTCGCGGGCGTGTAGACGGAGACGGTGTTGAGCGCCGCGTGGCGGTCAACGGCCGAGTCCTTCCCGACGTAGGCGTCCACGTCCGCGATGCCGACGAGCACGCGGTAGCCTTCGGCGTCGCGCTCGACGTACTCGACCTGATCGAGGTCGCGCGACTCCTTGTTGTCGATGGAAGACCAGAGCAGGCCGCGCAGGTCTTTAACGGCGGCGCCTTCGGCCGCGCGCGCCTCAACCCCCTCCAAGCCTTCAAGCTCGCGCGCGACCTCCGCGGGGAAGTCCGGCGCGAAGCCGGCGTCGGCGACGGCCTCGCGCGCGATGCGGTGCAGGTCCGGTGTGTGTCTCTTCTTGCCCATCCTTGTCGGCTAGTCCTTCAGCACCAGGACGAGGTCGCTCTGGATGGGCTGCCCCGTCACCTCGATTCGGCCGTCGCCGACGTAGAGGTCGATCTCGGAGCGGACGCCGAAGTTGCCGGGCAGGTAGATGCCGGGCTCGATGGAGAAGCAGGTGCGCGGGATGATCTTGCGCGAATCCTTCGTCTCAAGGTTGTCGATGTGCGCGCCGTTGCCGTGAACCTCCTCGCCGATGGAGTGGCCCGTGCGGTGCGTGAAGTACTGGCCGTAGCCGGCGCGCTCGATGACGCCGCGCGACACGTCGTCCACCTCCGCCCCTTTAATCTCGCGCCCCGCCGCGACCGACTCGCGGACGAACTCGATGGCGGCGTCGCGCGCGTCGCGGACGACGGTGAAGACCTTGACGTGCTCGTCCGACGGGTCGTCGCCGACGAAGCCCGTCCACGTCTGGTCGGCGTAGACGGCGCCCGGGCTCTTTCAGCTTCGCCCACACGTCTAAGAGCAGGAAGTCGCCGCGCTTGATGGGCGAGAACTTCGACGCCGTACGGCTGGTAGTGCGGGCTGGCGGCGTTGGCGTTGACCGAGACGATGGGGTGGTCGTCGTTGCAGGTCATGTTCAGCTCCTCGAAGCGGCGCACCATGAACTGCTGGATGTCGTACTCGGTGACGGGCTCGTCGGCCTTGATGCTGGCGCCCGACCTCGGCGAAAGCCTCCTGGATGATGTTGTGGATGTTGTCGGCGGCCGTGACGTGCGAGAGGTACTGCTCCTGCGTCCACACGGCCTCGAAGAGTTGGACGAGGTCGGCGCTCGTGACGGGCTCGGCGCCGAGCGAGCGCACCAGCTCGATCGTGCCGGCGTCCACGCGCGAGATGTAGGGGATCGAGTTCTCGGGCGAGTACTGCATGGCGATGCGCGGCGCGCGGCCCTGCGTCTTCGCGTTCGAGAGCGTGTCGCGCAGGTGCTCGTGCAGCACGGTCCAGCCGCTGTAGACGAGGCGGCGGCCGGGCAGCAGGTCGAGCTTGCCCTGCTCGATGGCGTGGTTGATGCGCGTCGGCTCGCCCTCGGCCGGGACGAAGTAGAACCAGCGGCGGGTGGAGAACTGGTTGGGGTCGAGCTTCAGGATGCGGTAGGCGAGCGGGTCGCTCTGGCGGAAGTCGTAGAAGAGCCAGCCGTCGAGCCCCGCCTCGCGGAGCGCCGCCTGGATGTCGGCCACGCGCGCGGCGTTCGCGCCGCCTTCGGTCGTCGTCATGTCGTCTCTGATTCCCTTCGCGAGTTTATTGAGCGGCGGAATTATACAGTAGACAGTAGACAGTAGTCAGTAGTCAGTAGAAAACCCTTCATCGCTCGAACCCTCCGGCTGTTATCCTCAGCGCCCTCGACGCGGAGCGTACTGCCGACTGCCGCCCGCCCGCGGCCGACTTTTATCTGCAACTCCCTTGCCTTCGCCCCTCATCCATGTATCATATCGGGGTAAAGCCTGACACACGCCCCCGGAAAGTTCTGCCAGACGAAAGTCTCGGAGGATTAATCAACATGAGCGCACCCATCGACCACACAGGCGTCAGTCATACGAAGACCTCGGACACTTCGGGCTTCGGGGGACACCCCCGCGGGCTCCCCACGCTCTTCTTCACGGAGATGTGGGAGCGCTTCTCCTACTACGGGCTGCGCCCGCTCCTCGTCCTCTTCATGGCGGCGGCGCTGGCGGACGGCGGCTTCGGCTTCGAGCGCGCCGAGGCGTCGGCCATCGTCGGCATCTACGGCGCGAGCGTCTACCTCGCGTCGCTGCCCGGCGGCTGGATCGCCGACCGTCTGCTCGGCCTGCGGCGCGCCATCCTCTACGGCGCCATCTGCATCTCGGCCGGCCACATCTCCATCGGGGTCTCGTCCTTCGCGAACAGTCGGCTCCCGTTCTTCCTCGGGCTGATCCTGATCGTCTTCGGCACGGGGCTCTTGAAGCCGAACATCTCGGCCATCGTCGGCGACCTCTACCCCGAAGGCGGGGCGCGGCGCGACGCCGGCTTCTCGATCTTCTACATGGGCATCAACCTCGGCGCCTTCGCCGGCCAGCTCGTGACGCGGCTTCCTCGGCGAGACCATCGGGTGGCACTGGGGCTTCGGCGCGGCGGGCGTCGGCATGCTCTTCGGCCTGACGTTCTTCGCGCTGCGCGCGGGCAAGACGCTCGGCGACATCGGCACGCGCCCGACGCGCGACCCCGACCCGGCCGTGCAGGCGCGCAAGGAGAAGCAGATCAAGCTGATGCTCGGCGCGGGCGTCGCCCTCCTCGCGCTCGTTATCGCGCTGGCGGCGCTCGGCGTCATCACGCTCGACGCGCAGGCCATCGGCTAAGTACATGACCTACGTGCTGGTCGGGTCTGGCCGTGCTCTTCTTCGGCTACGTCTTCCTCGCGGGCGGGCTCGACGGCGACGAGAAGAAGCGCGTGCTCGTCATCGCCGTGCTCTTCGTCTTCGCGGCCATCTTCTGGTCGGCGTTCGAGCAGGCGCCGACCTCGCTCAACCTCTTCGCCAAGGATTTCACGGAGCGCCAGCATCGGCAGCTTCGAGGTGCCGGCGACGTGGTTCCAGTCGATCAACTCGTTCTTCATCATCCTGCTCGCGCCGGTCTTCGCGGCGCTCTGGACGAAGCTCGGCGCGCGCGGCCGCGACCTTTCGAGCCCGGCGAAGTTCGCGCTCGGGCTCGCCTTCGCGGGGGTCGGGTTCCTTCATGATGATCCCGGCCGCGAACCTCGTCGTGGGCAGCGGCGGCGCCGTCAAGGTGGCCGCGTGGTGGCTGGTCGGGAGCTACTTCTTCCAGACCATCGGCGAGCTGTGCCTGAGCCCGGTCGGGCTCTCCTCGATGACGAAGCTCAGCCCGCGCCGTTACGTCGGGCAGATGATGGGCATCTGGTTCCTGGCCTCGTCGCTCGGCAACCTCATCGCCGGGCTCGTCGGCGGACACGTCGACCCGCAAAAGCTCGAACAGATGCCGGGGCTCTTCACCATGACGACGGCGTCCCTCTTCGGCGCGGCGGTCGTGCTCGGGCTGCTGGCGATACCGATCCGCAAGATGCTGAAGCGGGTTGACCAGCACCCCGCGCGCACCGAGGAGATCGACCCGGACCTGAGCAGCGCGCGGGCTTAACGGCCGACAGCGCAGGGGCAGATGCCGGGCGGGGCTCGCCCCCGCCCGCCTTGCGGCAACAAAGGAGCCGACACACTTATGGCCAACTCCGCAGCCGTCGCCCGCGACCACGCCGGCGCCACGGACAAGCACCCGAAGGGACTCTACGTCCTGTTCGCGACGGAGATGTGGGAGCGCTTCAGCTTCTACTCGATGCTCGCGATGTTCGCGCTCTACATGCGCGACACGACGGGGCAGGGCTTCCGCTGGTCGGTGGACGACACGCAGGCGCTCGTCTCGAACTACCTGATGTTCGTCTACGCGAGCCCGCTCGTCGGCGGCTGGATCGCGGACAAGAAGCTCGGCTACCGGAAGTCCGTCATGATCGGCGGGCTCTTCTTCATGGCCGGCCACCTCCTGCTCTCGATCCCGACGCTGACGGCCGTCTACGCCGCGCTCGCCTGCCTCGTCATCGGCAACGGCTTCTTCAAGCCGAACGTCTCGGCGATGGTCGGCAACCTCTACCCCGAGGGCAGCCACCTCAAGGATCGCGCCTACAGCATCTTCTACATGGGCATCAACGTCGGCGCCTTCCTCGCGCCGATCGTGATGGAGCTCGTGCAGTCGCAGCTTCGGCTACCACCCGGCCTTCGCCGTCGCCGCGGGCGGCATGCTCCTCTCCGTGCTCATCCTGTGGCGGATGAAGCGGCACGTGGAGATGGCCGACCGGCCCGGCAGCCGGGGCGCGAGTGAGACGGCCAACGCCGCGGCGGTCGCGGTGGACGCGCCGCCCGCCAGCCGTCAGCCATCAGAGCGCCATCGACGCCGTGCCCGACTGGAAGCGCGTCGGCGCGCTCATCGTCATCTTCCTCATCGTCATCGTCTTCTGGATGGTCTTCCACCAGAACTCGACGACCATCACCTACTGGGGCGACGAGAACACCGACTGGAAGGTCTCCGGCATCATCTCGAACTCGATCAACCCGGGCTGGGTGCTCGTCCTCACCTTCCCGCTCGTCTGGTTCTGGGGCTGGCTCGACCGGAAGGGCTTAGAGCCCTCGACGCCGACCAAGATGGTCATCGGCATGGTGATGACGGCGCTCGCCTTCTTCGTCCTCTTCATCGCCGCCCGGACGGGCGAGGCGTCGCTCGCGGCGGGCGCGGGCCCGTACGACTACAAGATGTCGCCGCTGTGGCTGCTCGGCGCCTACGCCGTGCTCACGCTCGGCGAGCTGATGCTGTCGCCGATGGGGTTGTCGCTGGTCTCGAAGGTCGCGCCCGTCCGGATGCGCGGGCTGATGATGGGCGGCTGGTTCGTCGCCACGGCCATCGGCAACAAGCTGACGCAGATCGGCCAGCTCTGGGACGACTGGCTCCACTCGACCTTCTGGATCTTCCTGAGCGCCTGCGCCCTCGTCATGGCCGGCGTGCTGCTGCTCCTGCTCAAGCCGCTCAAGAAGGCCATGCCGGGAGTGTGAAGGCGGAAAGCAGTAGCCCGTAGAGAGTAGAAGAGCTAAGCGGCGCGCTCGGTTTATACCCCGAGCGCGCCGCCTCTGTTTTCCTACTGACTACTTCTCCCTCACAGGTTCGCCGTGATGAAGTCGGTCATCTTCTGGCGCATGTGTTTGAGGAGCAGCGGGTTGGTGACGCCGTGGCGCGACTTGGGGTAGAGCATCAGGTCAAACTGGTGCCCGGCCTTCTGGAACTCGTAGACGAGCTGGATGGTGTTCGCCATGTGGACGTTGTCGTCAATCGCCCCGTGGAGGAGCAGTATCTTGCCCGAGAGGTTCGCCGCCCCCGCGAGCGGCGAGCCCGCCTTGTAGCCTTCGGGGTTGTGCTCGGGCGTCAGCATGTAGCGCTCCGTGTAGATGGAGTCGTAGTTGGCCCAGTCGGCGACGGTGCCGCCCGCGATCCCGATCTTCCACTGCTTGCTGCGCGTCAGCGCGTAGGTCGTCATGTACCCGCCGAAGCTCCAGCCCCACAGCCCCACGCGCGCGCCGTCCACGTAAGGCAGCGTCTTCAGGTACGCGAGCCCGTCCTCCAGGTCGCGCAGCTCAAGCGGCCCGAACTTCTTGTAAGAGACCCACGCCGACTCGGCCCCCTTGCCGCTCGACGAGCGGTTGTCGAGAACCCAGATGATGTAGCCCTTCTGCGCGAGCAACTGGTGCCACATGTAAGTCGGGCCGCCCCAGGAGTTCTTCACCTGCGGCGCGTGCGGCCCCGAGTACGTGTACTGCATGACCGGGTACTTCTTCGACGGGTCGAAGTCCGGCGGACGAATCATCAACGCCTCCAGCTCGAACCCGTCGCGCGTCTTCACGCGCATCAGCTCGGCCTTGCCCAGTCTGTACTCGGCGAGGGCGGCCACCCTGTTCTCTTCAATCACGCGCACCTGCGCGCCGTCGGAGGAGTGCAGGCGCACCTGCGTCGGGGTGTTGATGTCGCTCCACTTGTCCACGTAGAGCGTGGCCGTCGGGTTGAAGGAGGCACTGTGGCTGCCCTCTGACTCGCGACAGGCGCTTGAGGCCGGCGCCGTCGAGGCGCACGCGGTAGACGTGCTCGGCGACGTGGCTGTGCTCGGTGCCGTGGAAGTAGACGAGCCCGCGGTCTTCGTCCACGGCGTCGATGCCTCGCACCTCCCACGGGCCGCTCGTGATCGGTCTGACGAGTTTGCCGTCCGCCGCGTAGCCGTAGAGGTGCGACCAGCCGGTGCGCTCGCTGCGCCAGATGAAGGAGCCGTCCTTGAGCCAGCGCGGGTTGTCGTCGAACGCCTCGACCCACGCCTTCGTCGTCTCGCGAAAGAGGCGCGTCGTCTTGCCCGTCGAGGGGTCGGACGCGTTCAGGTCGAGGTAGGTCTGCTCGCGGTTCTGCCCCTGCCAGACGACGCGGCGCGAGTCCGGCGACCACGAAACGCGCACGACGAGAAAATCGGTCGGCTCGTAGCCGGCCGCTTCGACCCAGCGCGGCTCGCCCGCCGCCGCCTCGACGACGCCGAGGCGCACGAGCGGGTTCGGTTCGCCCGCGAGCGGGTAGGGCGTGTTCTCCAGAACCTGCTGGCGCGGGATGTGATCGACGACGGGAAAGTTTTTGACGGGCCGCTCGTCGGTGTTGAGGAAGACGATGCGCGCCGAGTCGGGCGACCACCAGTAGCCGCGGCGGTTTCCGCGCCCGTACAACTCCTCTTCGTAGACCCAGTCGAGGATGCCGTTCAGGGTCTTCTCGTCGCCCGTCTTCGTCAAACGCCGCTCGGCGCGCGTCCTGACATCGACGACGTAGAGGTCGTTCCCGCGGACGAAACTCACCGAGCGGCCGTCGGGGCTGAAGTCCTCCTCGGCCTCCTCTTCGGCGCTCATCGTCAGACGCACGGCGGCGTCGGAGTTCAGCTCGTAGTAGACGAGGTCGTTCGACACGTTCAGCAGCGCGGCCGTCTGCGCGGGGTTCAACTTGTAGGACGACTGGCGCGCGAGCGTCTTCGCCTCCGCCGCGCTCACGCCCTGAATCTTCGCGAGCGCCGCCTCCATCCGCGCGGCGTCGAAGAAGGGCTCGGCCGCGCCCGTGCGCGCGTTGACGCGCATGAGGGCGTTGCCGCCCTCGGCCTTACGGCTGTGCAGGTAGTGCTCGCCGTCCTTCAACCATTCGAGCCCCGAGACCGCGGCGCCCGAGAAGTTGACCTTCTTCGCGGGGTCGTAGATGTCTTCGACGGTCAGGAGTTTCTGCTGGGCCCACGCAGCCTGCGGGCCGAGGAGCAGTAGTGCGCACAGAAGTAGTCCGACGTTTTTAAGTCGCATATATTTTTTCACTCTGAAGGAAGGTGGCTCCGTCACGCGGGCGCGCGAACTCTCGGGCCGCGCGTCGCGTAAAGTTGTCTGCGGTGCGAAGATGATACTCTATCCGCGCGTTTAAAGGAACGCGCACGGAAGGGGCCGATGAAGAAGAGAGCCTTACTTTTAACGACGCTGCTGCTCGCGGCGCTCGCTCCGTCCTGCGGCAAGTCGGAGGCGACGCGCCTGCGCGGGATTGCGACCGAGACGCGCAAGGGTGACGCGGCCGCCTCCGTCTCCAAGCCCCTGCCCCTCGCCGCCGCCGAGCCCGCGCAGCTCGCCGCGCTCGAAGACCGGCGCGTCAAAGAGAGCAGCGGCCTCGTCGCCTCGCGCCGCACGCCCGGCCTCTTCTGGACGCACAACGACTCCGGCGACGGCCCCTTCGTCTACGCCTTCGACCGCGCGGGGCGCTCGCGCGGCACGTTCCGCGTCGAGGGCGCGAACGCCATCGACTGGGAGGACATCGCCGCCGGCCCCGGCCCCGCCCGGGGGGAGAGCTACCTCTACGCCGCCGACATCGGCGACAACGGCCGCGACCGCGACTTCGTCGTCCTCTACCGCTTCCCCGAGCCCGAGCTTAACGCGACCGCGGACCCGCCGAAGGAGGCGCGCGCGACCCAGCCGGCCGAGGCCATACGCCTCAAGTACCCCGACGGCGCGCACAACGCCGAGGCGCTCGCCGTACACCCCTCGACGGGCGACATCTACGTCGTGACGAAGGCGAACTCCAGCGCGGGCGTCTACAAGCTCGCCGCCCCTTTCGACCCGAAGGTCGTCAACACTTTGGAGAAGGTCGCGACGCTGCGCGGCCCGGACTTCTTCGGCACGCTCATCACCGGCGCGGACATCTCGCCCGACGGCCGCCGCGTCGCGCTCTGCGACTACGCGCAGGGCTACGAGCTGACGCTCCCCGCGGGCGCCGCGGGCTTCGACGAGGTCTGGCGCCAGACGCCCACCGCCCTCTCACTCGGCCCGCGCCTACAGGGCGAGTCGGTCGCCTACCGCCTCGACGGCGCCGCCCTCCTCGCCACGAGCGAGAAGTCGCCCGCGCCGCTCTTCGAGGTCGTCCTGCCTGCGGAAAGAAAGAAGTAGACAGTAGTCAGTAGCCAGTAGAAAGAAACGAGCGGCGCGTCTTAGCCTTCAGGCCGGACGCGCCGCTTCGTATTCATACTGGCTACTGACTACTGTCTACTTCTTTTGTATCTCTTCGCGCACGAAGCGGACGAGGTCTTCGATCTGCTTGTCGTCGAGCGTGTGCCTGAAGGGGGGCATGCCGTTGCCGCCGTCGGAGATCTGTTGGAAGAACCGCTCGTCCGGGTCGGTCAGCGCGGCGCCCGAGTTCAGCGGCGGGGTCTTCATCGTGCCGAGCTGCGTGCCCTCGCCGCGCGGGCCGTGACAGACGGCGCAGTTGCGCTCGTAGAGCACGCGCGGCGTGACGCCCCCCTTCGGCGCGGGCTTCTGCGCCCTTGAAGCGCAGCCCCCGGCCGAGAGCGCGAGGCAGGCGCTTATCAGGATGAAGACGTTTTGCTTCAAGCTCATAAAGGTATTTAACCACAGAGACACACGAAGAGCCGGCCTGTCGAGTCACGTCAACCAGCCGTCTCTTCGTGTGTCTCTGCGGTCAAAGTTCAATCCTTAAAAACTGAAGCGGAGTTGCAGGTCTACGCGGCGCGCGCCGCCGTTCTGCCCCCCGCCGCCGCCGAAGCCGAAGCGGCCGCCGCCGTTGACCGCCTGCCCGAAGAAGGGCGAGTTGAGGTTGCCCACCGGCACGCCCAGACTCGCATGGTTCAAGAGGTTCTGCACGTTGACCGAGAGCGTCAGGTTGTAGCGGTGCTCCGTGCCCTCGCCGCCGAGGCTCTCGCCGCCACCGCCGCCGCGACCTCCGCCGCCGCGACCTCCGCCACCACGGCCGCCACCGCCGCGACCTCCGCCGCCGCCACCGCGTCCGCCCCGGCCCTGCCCCGCGCCGGCCGCGGCCACTTCGCCGAAGCCGATGGTCTTACTCAAGCGCATGTTGACGGAGTAGAAGCCGGGGCCGCGCCCGTAGTTGCGCGGGATGATTACCTGGCCGGGCTGCGGGTCGAGGTCGAAGTCGCCGAAGGCCGTCCGGCGCACGCTCGCGCGCGAAAGGTCCGTGGCGAACGCGGGCCGCTCCGTGAAGAGCGTGTCGCCGTTCAGATCGCGCCCGACCGTGATGTTGAAGGGGCGACCCGAGTTCGCGACCAGCGTCGGGTTCAAACGCAGGCCCCACGGCAGCGCGTTGATGGAGCCGCCGATGAAGACGCGGTGGCGCTGGTCCTGAGCGGAGTCGCCGTACTCGCCGCTCAGGTCGTACTGGTTGACGGGGAAGTTCGAGGCGTAGTCCGTATCGCTCCGCGAGAAGTTCAGGGTGTAGTTGCCGAAGAGCGTGAACTTGCGGCTGAAGCGGTTGTTGACGTTGACGACGAGCTGGTGCTGTTTGAAGACGCCGCTCGACTCGAACTGGAAGACGTTGCCGAGCGCAGGGTTCGGGCGCACGGTGACGGCGTTGCCCGCGGCGTCGCGCGGGAGGCGTCCCGTCGAAGGGTCTACGAACGGTGCGTTGACGTTGCGCGAGCGCAGGGCGTGGAGCGTGCGCGCGCCGATGTAGCTCACCGAGAGCGTGACGCGGTGGGGCAACTGCTGCTCGACGCTGAAGGCCGTCTGCATCGTGTAGGGCGCGCGGATGTCGGGCGCGAGCTGCCGCACGGTCTGCCGCACCTGGAAGGCCGTGAGCTGCGCCGGCGTCGGCACGTTCAGGACCGTCGGCGTCAGCACGCCGTCCGACGTGTCGAGGTCGAACGTGGACAGGTTGAGGAACGGCGACGCGGTGTCGGTGACGACGAACTGCTGCTGGTTCGTCCCGTTGAAGCGCGCGGCCTGCAAGTAGAGGTTCTCGCTCACGCGCTGGAAGAAGATGCCGAAGCCGCCGCGGATGACCGTCTTCTGGTTGCGCGGCTCGGCGGCGGGAGCCCACGCGAAGGCGACGCGCGGCGCGAAGTCGAGGTCACCTTCGATGAGGTTCTGCCGCTCGTAGCGCAGGCCCGCCGACAGCGTCAGGTTCGGCCGGACGCGCCAATCGTCCTGTATGAACGGGCTGAAGTCCCAGTAGGTGACCGACGCCTCCGGGTCGCCGCCCGAGACGGAGAACTGCGTCGGCCCGCCGCCGCGCGCGCGCACCTCTTCGTTCCCCAGCCCGGAGAAGAGGAGCGTGCGGCGGAAACGTTCGAGGCTCGTGACCTGCACGAGGACGGGGTTGCCGGATGCGTCCCTGACGACGTTGCCCGCGGCGTCGAGTTGCGGCGCGCTGCCGCCCGAGAAGGTGAAGGTGCCGGCGAAGTTCTGCTGCGACACGTCGGTCAGACGGTCGGCGCGCAGCCGCGCGCCCGCCTTCAGCGAGTGGCCGCCCAACGTCCACGAGGTGTAGTTCTGTAGCTCGAACCGATCCTGGTCGTTCGACGAGAGCGCGTTCTGCGCGCCGCCGCCGGTGAAGGATTCGAGCACGCGGATGACGGGGAGGTTGTTGCCGCCCTCCTGCCGCCGCCGGTCGCGCTCGAACTGGAAGCGCGTCTCGTTGATGACCTTCTGGTTGATGACGGCCGTCTCGGTGAGCTGCACCGTGTGCTGCGTGTTCTCCACGTCGTAGGCGCGCGTCGGCAGGTTGAAGTCGAAGACGCCCTCGTTCAGGCGGGTGCCCTGCTCGTAGGTGTAGCGCGCGACGAGCGTGTTCGTCGGGTTGATCTGGTAGTCGAGCCGCGGGCTGAAGGTCGTGCGGCGGTCGGGAGTCAGCACCGCCTGGTTGAAGCTTAAGGGGTTCAGGCCCGCGTCGAGGACGACGGCGCGCACGTCGTTGTTGTCATCCGTCTCGCGCCGCTCGAAGTCGAGGAAGAAGGAGGCGCGCTTGGAAGAGAGCGGCCCCGAGATGTTGCCGCCGTAGCGGCGCGACTGGTAGGGCGCGCGCGACGTGGCGAAGGGCGAGCGCGCGTTCAGCGACTCGTCGTTGAAGTTGAAGAACGCCTGCCCGCGGTACTTGTCCGTGCCGGGCTTCGTGAAGATCTCGACGCGGCCGTAGCCGAGCCGGTCGTACTCGGCCGAGAAGGGGTTGCGGTTAACGCGTATCTCGCGGATCGACTCCTTCGGCGGCAGGCGCCCGCCCGTGAAGCCGTCCACGTAAATCTGCGCGCCGTCCTCGCTTGAGCCCGCGCCCGGGCCGGCGAGCGCCTGCAAGGCTTCCGACAGGTCTTCGGGGTCGTCGGGCAGTGCGTCGAGGTCGTCGCCGCGCAGCACGACGGCGCCGGCCTGCGACTCGGCCTCGGTATCGACGGGCGCCTCGGCCGTGACCGTCACCTCCTCCTGCTCGATGGCGACGGTCAGGATGATGTCGAGCGGGGCCGCGCGTCCGGCCTGCACCTCGACGCCGAGGTTCTCGTACGCCGCGAACCCGCCCTGGTTGATGCGCACCGTGTAGCGGCCGGGCGCGAGCCCCGCGAAAGAGTAGTTGCCCTGCTCGTCCGTCTCGGCCGTCTTCTCGACGCCCGCCGAGTCTGCCACGGTCACGGTCGCGCCGATGATGACGCCGCCCAGCTCGTCCTTCACGTTCCCCCGCAGAGTCCCCAGCGACTGCTGCGCCACGACCGCGCCCACGCTAAAGAACAGAACCGCCGCGCACAGGGCCGAGCCCTTCAGCGCCCCCCTCCTCAAATGTCTCATCACCCTCCACCCGTACCTTGTTAATTAAGAATGACCCGTGAGCCGAAAACCGCTTACCTATCAGGTCACGGTCCTGAGTTTGGCGGACGCCCTCTAACGGGGCGGCTCGCGCGTGGGGCCCTGGCCGCCGCCGAGAACGTCGCCGGGGAGGCCCGGGCTGTTCGGGCCGCGCTGGCCGTCGCCGCCGCGCTGGAACTGCTGCATGGTGCGGATGGTCTCGGCCGGGCCCGTGAACAGAGAGACGACGGTCGCGTGCGAGGCGTCGGCGCCCGGCGTGACGGTGACGACGACCGCGTCGCCCTTCTTCAACTCGGCCAGCGTCACCGCGGGCAGGCTGTCGAACATCTGGTTGCCGCCGCCGCCCGGGCTGCCGAAGCCGCCGCGACGCTGACCGCCGCCCTCGCCGCGCCCCTGCCCTTCGCCGCGTCCGCGGCGTCCGCCTTCACCCTGGGCCTGTCCGCCCTGACCCGCCTGTCCGCCCTGCTGCTGGCGCTCAGCGCGACGCTGCTCGCGCCTCTGTTCGGCCTCGGCGCGCTGCTTCGCCAACGCCTGCTCGAACTCCGGCGTGATGCGGCGCAAGGAGGAGCGCGCGCCGAAGGAGAGGTTGACGCTCTTGCCGTCTTCCGTCTTGACGATTAGTTCGCCCCGCTGCGCGTCCGCGCTCGCGACCGTGCCGACAAAACGCGCGAACGAGCCCGTCAGAACCTCTTCGGCCTTGAAGGTCGCGCCGTCGGCCGAGCGTTCGCCCGTCGCGCGGATGTTCTCGCCGACGCGCACGTCCGCGAGCGAGCCCGCCACGGCGTCGGCCGGCCGCATCGAGTCGGGCGCGTAGCGCAGTGCGCGCGCCGCCGAAGCGTCAACCGTCACAGACTCCTGCCCCTCGCGCCCGCGCGCCTGCACGACGAAGAGTTTCTTCGCCGCGTCCACCGACACGACGCGGCCCGTGAGCCTGCGCCCCGCGGTGTTCTGCCCGCCGCTGCCGCCGGGTCGCGCCATCAGGATGAGGCGCGCGGCCGTGCCGCCCGAACCCGCGACGCCCGGCGCGAGCACGCGGTCGCCGACGCGCACCTCCGCGAACGTGACGCGCGTCCCCTGCTTGAGGTCGGTCACGCCCGGCGGCATGCGCGTGTAGGTCGTCTGCTCGGTCGTCGAGAGCGTCACGGTCTCGCCCGCGTCCGAGCGCACCGTGACCGTGTGCGCCGAAGCATCGACGGCCGTTATCTCGCCGAGCACCTGCTGCTTCGGCGGCCGGCGGCGTCTGCGCGCCCGCCGTCGCGAAGCACGAATAGCGAGATTGTTAAGAAGAGGAAAAGCTTTTTCATTTCGTTCACTGACCACTTTCAAGTTCGACCTCAAACGTCGGTCTCGTCGTCCGTCTCGGCGCGGCTCGCGCCGCCCCGTTTGCGACTTCAATTTGAAGACGGCCATCCACATCAACCGGTTACAGGAAAAGCCCCCGCCCGGTCGGCACACGTCCGCCGTGCCCGTCGTTCGTTTGGGGAAAGTTGTTCAGGGGATGACTTGAATATACAGCACGCGGGCGCGAGACGTAAGTCTCGGCGTGTGCAGAGAGGGGCGTCGCGAGGGGGTTTATAAGCTCTCGAACGGCTTGTATGTTGCCGCACCAACCAGCGCCGCCCGCCGACCGACACGTTTACGCGGACAGACCGCCAAAATGAAGCGGGCCGGAAAGGACAGACCAGGATGAGAGAGGGCGGGTAAAAATATTGAGAAAGGAATGAGATAAAGCGGGCAAAAATAAAGCGGGCGCCGCGAAGTTTTGGGACCCGTCAGCGCCCACTCATGGCAACGGTCACTGTCCTCACCCCAGCAACCGTCTAGGCATTTGGATTCACCGCATGCCCGAAGTGGGCAAAATATAAATCTTTCCGCGCCCGGAATCAACAGTTAAGTTAAAAAAATTTCCGCCGAAAAATTTGCACGAATTTTCTCCCGAAATTCCTGCCAATTGTCGTCTCAAACGAGCGCTGATAGTAGCTCGGGCGGCGTCTTCGGAGGCGAATTCGACCCACTCGTTCGTCGCCGGATGGCGGAACGCGAGCCGCGCCGCGTGCAGGCAGAGCCGCGCGTGCGGCTCGCCCGCGTAGAGCACGTCGCCGACGATGGCGTGCCCCACGTGCGCGCAGTGTATGCGCAACTGATTCGTGCGCCCCGTCAAAGGCTCCAGCCCGACGAGCGTGCGCCGCGCAGCCCGCTCCACCACGCGCAGGCGCGTCTCGGCCGGCTTGCCCGACTCCATAACTCCCCACGGCGGCCGCGCGCCTTCGATCGCGGCCGACGGGCGCGTCGATGTTCAACTCGTCCTCTTCGAGGAGCCCGCCCACGACCGCCACGTAACGCTTCTCGACGAGGCGTCGCTGGAAGTGCTGCGTCAGACGGCTGAGCGCGCCCTGCGTCTTCGCGACGACCATGAGGCCCGACGTGTCGCGGTCGAGCCGGTGAACGATGCCGGGACGGATGAAAGCCGCGCCCGACGGAATCGGACTTCCGTCTGAGCGACTCTCATCAAACAGCTCACGGTTGAGGTGGTACGCGAGCGCGTTGGCGAGCGTGCCGCGCTTGACGCCGAGCGTCGGGTGGACGAGCACGCCCGAAGGCTTGACGACGACGATCAGGTGCTCGTCCTCATAGACGACTTCGAGCGGCACAGGCTCCGGCGTCATCGAGTTCGGCACGCCGCCCGCCGACTCCACTTCGACCAGCTCGCCCGCGCGCACACGCCGCCCCGCGTGCGCCGCCTCGCCGTTGACCCTGCACGCGCCGCGCGCGAGGAGCCCCGCGATGTGCATGCGGCTCAGGCCCGACAGCCGCCCGGCCAGAAACTCGTCGAGGCGTCGGCCCGCCCACGCGTCTTCGACGCTGAACCGTGTGGTCTCAACTACGGGGCCGTCGGCGTCTCAGTTGCGGAACTCCTGCGAGACCATGATGCCGCGGTAGCCGCCGTCCACGATGCCGAGCCCGAGGCGGCCGAAGGCGGGCCGGAGGATGTTGGCGCGGTGGCCGGGCGAGTTCATCAGCCCCGTGTGCGCGACCCGCACGGTCGGCGCGAGCGCGAGGTTCTCGCCCGCCGCGCGGAAGTTGACGCCCGCGCGCTTCATGCGGTCGAAGGGGTCGAGCCCGTCCGGCGAGACGTGCGCGAAGTAGCCGCGCGCGAACATGTCGGCCGAGTGCGCGCGCGCGACCTCGGTCAGCTCCGGGTCGGGCGCGAGCCGCCCCAGCCCCGCGGCCTCGCGCTCGGCGTTGACCAGTTCGAGCATCTGCGCTTCGAGGTCGGGGCGCGGGCGGACGGACTCGACCTTGAAGCCCAGCTCGACGCGCTCGTTCGACTCCGGCCGGATGGTGAGGCGGTTGAGCGTCCGCTGGATGGCCTCGTTGAAGACGGGCGCGAGCTGGTCTTCGAAACGGTTGGTGTAAGAGGTGAGCCGGTCGGCGAAGGCGCTCTGGCGCGCGGACTCGCGCGCGGCCTCGGGCAGCGGCGCGGCCAACAGCAGCGACGCGAGGATGGCCGCCGAGATGAGCCCGCCCGCCAGCCCCGGTATCATCCCGAGCGTCCGGTTCACAGTCCCGCGGTGCGTCGCCTCCGACACGCGCCCGCAGCAG
Organism: uncultured Acidobacteriota bacterium; assembly: GCA_963726735.1. Classification (GTDB taxonomy): domain Bacteria; phylum Acidobacteriota; class Blastocatellia; order Pyrinomonadales; family Pyrinomonadaceae; genus QHXN01. The sequence continues at coordinate 353,172 of CAVSDM010000007.1, read as the reverse complement.
CGCCTCGCCCACGAGCTGTATGACGAGCCCCGCCACGACCGCCGTCAACAGGAACGCCGCCGGCTCGTCCCAGGCCTCGTCCCAGCTCACGCGCGGCCCAATCCAACGCGCCACCGGCTGGTAGAACCGCAGCGCGAACAGCAGCCCCCCGACCCAACGCACGAGGTCGAGCAGCCCCAGCAGAAGACCCGCGGTGCCAGCCCTGCCACACCCCGAACAGCACGACCAGCACCAGCAGCACGTCAACGAAAGTCACGCTCATCCTTAGAACCCGAACGCCTCCGATGCATCGAAGCCTGGGAAGCTTATAGCTCGACTAAGATTATACGTCCGGGCGCGCACAGCGCGAAGCTCTGCCGAAGAAGTGTCTCTTTGTTGTGGCGCGGAGAAAGAGAGACGCGCCGACGTTTCCCGTCCGTCGGCGCGTCCCGCTTCACAACTCAACCCTTAACCCGTCTTCACCCTTCGGCGGGAAGGCCCGCGGCGGAAGGCCACGCGCCCTGCTTCGCTTGCGCGTGCGGCGTTGTCGGCCGTTGCCGTTCGGGCGGCGCGGGCGCGTGAGCAGGGCGACGGCGGCGAGGCCGGCGCCGGCGAAGAGCGCGCCCGTCAGGACGGGGTGGAGCGAAGCCTTCGTGTAGAGGCTCGACTCCGAGACGTACATCGGGTCGCCCGAGCGCTCCTTCAGCTCGCCCGACGCTTCGTAGAGTCCGCCGTCGCCGCGCGGCCGCGCGGGCTCGTCCTGCTTCTGCGCGTCGAAGATGAAGTGCTCCATCACCTTGTCGCCGAGCCGCGGCATGTACTTCTCCATCAGCGACAGCGCCTTGCCGCCGCCGCCCGCGAACACGTCGCGCTCGGGCGTCTCGGCGCAGTGGAGGATGGCCTCGGCCACGACCTCGGGCGCGTAGACCGGCGGCGGCACGGCCGGCTCCTTCTCCAGCAGGTTCTTCGCGTGCTTCGTGTACGGCGTGTCGATGGCCGCGGGCTTGATGAGCGTGACGGAGACGGGCGCGCCCTCCTCCTCAAGCTCCATCCGGAGCGCGTCGGTGAAACCCTTGACCGCGTGCTTCGAGGAGCTGTAGACGCCCTGGATGGGGATGGCGCGGTCGCTCACGGTCGAGCCGACGTTGATGAGCGCGCCGCCGCGCTGGCGCAGGATTTCGGCCGCGACGACCGAGCCGTAGACGACGCCCCAGAAGTTCGTCTCGTAGAGCCGGCGCATGTCCTCGAACGGCGTGTCGAGAATCCTCCCGTAGATCGAGACGCCCGCGTTGTTGACCCACGTGTCGATGCGCCCGAAGCGCGCGAGCGCCTCCTCGGCCACGCGCCGCACGTCCTCCTCGCGCCCCACGTCGGCCACGACGTAGATGGCCTCGCCGCCCGCCGCGCCTGATCTCCTCGGCCAGTCGCCGCAGCGCGTCCTCGGCGCGCGCGACCAGCACGAGCTTCGCGCCGCGCCGCGCCGCCTCGCGCGCCGTCACCAGCCCGATGCCGCTACGACGCGCCGGTGATGACGACCACCTGCTCGCTCAACTTCTTCAACTTCACACCCATCGACTTCCCCCCTTGAGACTGTGTTTAAAAGCCTTAGCGCCTGCGCCCGAGCGCGCGGTGCTCGACCATGAGGCAGAGGTCCTGCACGACCTTGATGCCCGCGCGCGCGAACTGCTCGGCCGCCGCGGTCGTTGCGGATGCCGGACTGGAACCAGACCGACTTCGGTTTCGCGGCGAGTATGTCTTCGACGTGCGGCGGGATGTCTTCGGAGCGCCGGAAGACGTTGACCATGTCGATGGGGCCGGGCACGTCCGCGACCTTGCGGTAGACCTTCTGCCCGAGTATCTCCGTCACCTCCGGGTAGTAGACGGGGACGGGGACGACTTCGAGCCCGGCGCCCGCGAGGTACTGCGGGACGTAGAAGGCCGGCTGGTAAGCCTGCCGCTCGGTCTTGATGCCGAGCACGGCGACGCGCCGCGTCTCGGCGAGCAGTTCCCTCAGACCGTCGTCGGTCGTAATCAGGTTCTCGCGCCAGTCGGTTTCGTTCGCGCCGCCGCGCATCTCGTTCGACCTGCAAGTTAGAAGCCCTCCTGCCTTCGCGTTTGTTCAGATAGGGTACGCGCGCGCCGCCGAAACAGTACGCGCGACGCACGCGCCCCCGCTGCTTTTCCGCACATTTTATTGCCGCCGCTTTTCAGCCGCAAAGCGGCTGCAAGCATGGTGCCAGATGGCGCGTCCGGTCGGGAACGGGCGCCGTCTCGCGAGCTCACGCTGTGAGGCCCCAACGGTGAACCGATTACCTTGGCAATGTCAGGTAACGTACTGTTATTGTTTAAGTTATGAACTAAGTGGGTCGAAAAATTCTTCTTCCAAGTGGCCGACTTTGATGCTATCATCGCGTCAACTTTTCACCCCGGCAAACTTATTTGATTTGCGTGATTGCTCCGAGTTCCCCCTTCAGGGCCACGTGTACGTTCTCTTTCTTGAGGGAGGTAGTAAATGGTTCAAGCAATCGCGGCTCAGAGAGTAGCCAAAAAACCGAAACCGAGGCTGAGAGAGCTGGGCGTCTACGCGCTGCCCGACGGCAGGGAGTTCGTCGTCAGCACGATCTACCACGACGGTTGCAGCCTCTACACGCCGCACGCGTGGGAGACGTTCGGCATCGCCGAGTACTGGGTTGACCGCGAAGGGCGTCTGCTCCACCGCGGCGTGCCCAGCGTCTGGAAGATGCAGGACTTGAACGACACGGGACGCACGGCCAGCTACCCGCGCCCCGTTCATCCGTTAGCCACGACAAACAACCTCTTGAAACATTCGCGGCGCGTCGTCGGTGAAGGCTCATGCTTAAATGAGCCCTCGTTGACGACGCGCCGTTCGCATCTATCCTGCTTACTACGACCGCCGCCTTCGGCCGCCGCGTGCCAACACTTATAAACTTTGCTGACAGTTAATCCGGCGTGATTCGAGGAAGTCGCGGCCTATTTGCCCTTTACTCTGCGCATGCCCCGGAGAGCGTTCTCACTCACATTCTTTAGCCTACTCGTCTTTGCGGGCGGAGGGGCCGCGCACGCCGCGCCCGAAGTCAAAGAGTCGAAGAAGGATTTGAAGAGGGCGGAGGCCGTCCTCTCGAAGCTGCGGCGGCTGGAAGAGGCTTCCGCGACGGCGACCGGCGCCTTCGTCAAGGCCGCGCGCAAGCTCTACCCCGGCCTCTTCTCGAAGGTCTCGGCGCTGCGCGAAGGCGGTTTGAAGACGGAGCTGACGACGGCCGTCGTCCTCTACGAATCGTCGCTGCGCGCGGCGCGACAGGGCGGCGGCGCGCCCGACTGCTCGCGCGAGCTGCGCGAGTCGTACGCGCGCCTCTGTTTCGAGACGCGTGCGGCGGACCGCGCGGCCTTCCTGCGCGCGAAGGCGCGTGCTGCACGCGCGGCGGGCGGAGGCGGAGTTGCTCTACGCGCGCGGCGAACGCGGCGCGGCGACGCTCGACGCCGTCTCGCTCATACGCGCCGAGCGCGACACCGACCGCGCGCTGGCGGCGGACGCGCTCCGGTCTCTTAAAGAACTCGTCGCCTCGGCGCCTCTGCATCGAGCGACGGCGCGCGGCCCCGCGTCCGATCTCGCCGGCAGGCTCGAACGCGGTTGACCGCGTGCTCGCCTCGCTGCCGCGCGACCGCACGCACCAACTGCTGTGCGAGGCGCGCGACGCCTTCCGCGACGGCCTCTACTGGCAGCTCAAAGCCGCGCCCGCACTCGCGCTCGTCATCGACGCCAGCTCCTTCACCCCGCGCGGCGAACTCCCGCGCATGGGCCTGCGCGCCGACGACGCCACACGCACCGCACAGGCCAACCTGCACGCCGCACTCAAGTTCATCAGTAAAGCCGAAGAAGAGTTGGAGCGGTAAGCCTGAACTCGCTATGTCTGCGAGACGTATGTCGGCCAGCGCTTCGCGCCAGTGGCGCAGGGGCGGGAGTCCGAGTTCCGCCGATGTCGTGCAGCGGAGCGGGGTGTAGCGCGGGCGCCGTGCGGGGCGTCGGACCTGGGATTCGGTGACGGTCTCGACGAGACGCGCGGCCTCTTCTTCATCGAGCCCGGCGAGGCGCGCCGCCTCACGCGCGAAATCCTCGTAGGTGCAGACGCCCTCGTTGACGACGTGGTAGAGGCCGTGCCGGCCCGCGCTGAGAATCTCTTCGACGCGCGCGGCGAGGTCTTCGACGTAGGTCACGCTCGCCCACGTGTCGCTGATGGCGCGGACGCGGCGGCCCGCCGCCAGCTCGCGTGTGCGCCGTCGAGAGGAAGCTCTCCTTGCCCGCCCCGAAGACCCAGGAGGTGCGCACGACGTAGCTGCGCGGGTTGGCCTCGAAGCGCCGCGCGCTCGCCCTCCTCCTTCGTCCGCCGTAGACGTTGACGGGGCGCGGCTCGTCGCGCTCGTCGTAAGGCTCTCGGCCCTCGCCGTCGAAGACGTAGTTGGTGCTGAAGTGCAGGAACTCCGCGCCGACCTCCGCCGCGGCCGCGGCCAGAGCGCGCGGCGCCTCGGCGTTGACGGCGCGCGCGGCCTCGGGGTCGCGCTCGCACTCGTCCACGCCGAGCACGGCGCAGTTGATGACGAGCTGCGGTCGCTCCTCTTTGATAAAGCGACTGACGGCCGTCCGCGTCCGTCACGTCCAGCTCGGCGCGGCGGGGCGCGAGCACTTCATGCTCACGCCCGAGGCGGCGCGCGAGGCACCCGCCGACCAGTCCGCCCGCGCCCGTGATGACGACCTTCATTCTTTAAGAGAGATGTGCGAGGCGGTTGCGCGCCTTGGCAATCTTGCGCGTGAGGGTGGCCGCCTGCTGCGCGAGTGCGTCGCGCCCGTGGCGCGCCTCCTCGGCCGCCGAGAGCATGAGGTGGTAGAGCCTGTCCTGCTTGAGCCGCTTGATGCCGAACTCGATGGTGATCAGCTCCTCCTTCAAATAGACGAGCCGCGCGGCCGCGTCCTCGGGCACTTCTTCGCGTGCGCCCGACGCGCAGTAGGACTGGAGCTGCTCGTCGTCGAGGAGCGTCGAGAGACTCTCCACGTCGCCGTCGCGGTAGGCGCGGCTGGCCTCGGCCATGATGGAGTGGCGGCGGCGCGCCTCCTCTTCGTCGGCCGCGTGGTCGGGGTGGAACATGCGCGCGACCGACCAGAAGAGCTTGCGCAGTCCGCCCTTGCCCGGCGCGGCCGAGGGCGCCGTCCCCTCGAAGTCGGGGCGGCCCTCCTCTTCCGTCCGCTTCGTCCTCTTCGAGCCCCGCGAGCCGCGCCTCGGCGCGCCGTATCTCGGCCTCGACCTCGGCCAGCTCGGCCAGACGGCCGCCGACCGTCCGCGCGTAACGCTCCTTGAACTCGCGGAACTCCTCCTGCAACGCCGACAGCTCCGCGCGCCGCTCTTCGAGCAGCGCCGCCAGGCGCTCGGCCTCGACCGCCGCGTCCGGCGCCTTCTCGTTCGCAGGAGTGGTTTGAAGATGAGCGCTCATGGCCAGAAAGTGATAAGTGATGCAGTGACGAGTGATGAGTGATGAGAAGAAACCTGAGTGGGCTTCTCTCATCACTCATCACTCGTCACTATATCAGCACACCACGCCCCTCGTCGCGCGAGGCGGGCAGAGTGCGGCCGGCTCGTGGCGATCAGGGTTGCCGTTGTGTCCGTGACTTTCAGGCGGGGCGGGGCCGTCCGGTTCCCTTCAAACCAGGGCGGCCTGGGTGGCGCTTAAGGCGTGATGAGTCCCTTCTTGATGTTGCGTTGCCACGCCTCGAAATTCTTCACGCGCCGCTTGGCCTGCTTACGGGTCAGACGCATCTTGTCGGCCACGAAGTTGATGCGCTCCGTGCGGTCGAGCTTCTTGTTGTGCGGGACGCCGGGGGCCTGTTGGTATATCTCGTAAGCGCGCTTCCACTCTTCCTTGACATCCTCGGTCGCCTGCTTACCGCGTAACTCTGGCATTGTCTCTTTCATTCTCCAAAGGGGATATTTGACTGTACCCCGAATTATACTTCACACACTCTTTAATCTACCACATCCTCTTTGTAAAATTTCGTGAGCGCGCCCGGCGCAAGTTGCCACTAACCTTGCAAAGGGTCTTCGGGCCACGCGTGGCGCGGGTAGCGCCGACCCAGCTCGCGCCGCACCGAAGGGTAGTGGCGTGACCAGAAACCGGCGAGGTCTGTCGTCACCTGCACGGGGCGCTGGCTCGGCGCGAGCAGTTGCAGCACCAGCGCGACCCGGCCCGCCGCGACGCGCGGCCCCTCGCGCATCCCGAAGAAGTCTTGCAGGCGCGAGGCGACCGAAGGCGCCTGGCCGCGCTCGTAACGGACGCGCGCCTGCCGCCCGCGCGCGAGAGGGACGCGCTCCGGCGCCATCTGCGCGAGCAGGCGCGACTGCGCGGGCGAAAGCCTCCGCCGCAGGGCTTCGACGAGCCCGCCGCCGCGCGCCGCGTCCCTCAGCTCCGCGAAGCTGCGGCGGCCCTCGCACAACTCCGCGAGCGCCTGACGCACGTCCTCGTCGTCCAACGGAGGGAGCCCCGCTTCGGGGAACGTGCGCGCCACGAACTCGACGCGCGCGACGAAGCGTTCGACCTCTTCGAGGTCTGCGAAGGCGTGCGGCCCGACGTTCAGCGCGGCCTCTGCGAGCGCGCGCGTCACCTCCTCGCCTTCGACCCGCGGCGCGCGCCATTCGTCAATGACGAGTTGGTCATAAGTCAAACGGCGCAGCAGCTCGACGCGCTCGCCCTGCGCGTTCCAGCGCGCCTCGGTCTTCTCGGCGAGGGCTTCGGGGAAGAGGTCGAGCAGCCAGTCGGGCTCGACCTTGCTCGCGAGCCGCACGACGGTCTTCGCCGCGCGCGTCGGCGTACGCGCACGCCTCGCCACGCTCCTCGGCGTCCACGGCGACGAGGAACTCGGCCGCGCGCACGACGCTCTCCGGCGCAAGCTCGGCCGTGCCCCCGCCCGACAGAAGCAGCTCCGCCGAGCCGCTCTCGCCCGACCTGTTCGCGCGTCGGCGCGCGACGCGGTCGGGGTAGCCCGCGAGGATGGAGACGAGAAGCCCCGTCTCCTTCTCGTCGGACAGTCCGACGCCTTCGGCTCTCGAACTGTTGACGCGCAGCAGTCGCCGCAACTGCCTGCTCACGCGCTCGACGGCGCGCACGGCATTCGGTTCGAGGTCGAGCGCGCGCAGCCGTTCCGCGGCGAAGCCCTGTGCCTCGGCCTCGTGTGAAGAGGTCGAGCAGTTCGAGCAGGTCTGAGGAGCCGTGCGTCTGTGCGACGCGTTTCGCGCGCGGGCCTTCGCGCTCACGCACACTCTGACGACCGGCTAACCGGACGCGGCCGGCGCGTATGTCGCGCTCGCTGATGAGCGCGGCGACCGTCGCAGCCTCGCGCGCGACGCCGCGCGACTCGGCCTCGACGACGATGCGCGCGAGGCGCGGATGCAGAGGCAGCCGCAGCATCGAGCGCCCCACGTCGCTCAACGCCCCCCTGCGCGTCAATCGCGCCGAGCCTGCGCAGCAGGACTTCGGCGGCTTCGAGCGCCTCGGGCTGCGGCGCCTCGAACCACTCGAACTCACGCAGGTCGCCCACGCCCGCCGCGCGCAGCTCAAGCACAGGCTCCGCGAGGTCGAGCCGGCGCACCTCCGGCGTCTCGTGCTCCGGGGCCGCGCGCCGAAGTCCTGCGCCGTGTAGAGGCGCAGGCAGCGACCCGCGCGCGTGCGCCCCGCGCGCCCCGCGCGCTGCACGGCGCTCGCACGGCTCACGCGCGAGACCAGCAGCCGCGGCAGCCCAGACCACGGCGAGTGCGTCGCCACGCGCGCGAGCCCCGAATCGACGACGGCCGCCACGCCCTCAATCGTCACCGAAGTCTCGGCGACGTTGGTCGAAAGAATCAGCTTCCGCCGCTCCGTGGGCCGCACGGCCGCGTCCTGCTCGGCCGCGGGCAGCTCGCCGTGCAGCGGCAGGACGAGCAGTCCGTTCTCGGCGGCGACGCGCTCGCACTCGCTCTGCGCTTTACGGATCGACGCCGCGCCCGGCAGGAAGACGAGCACGTGCCCGTCCAACCCTTCCGCGACGAGCCGCCGCACCGCCGCCTCGACCTGAACTTCCAAAGGCCGCTCGTCGTGCCGCGCGAGGTGTTCGACGGACACGTCGTAACGTCTGCCCTTCGGAACGCAGCACCGCGCAGTCGTCCAGGTAGCGCGCGACGGGCGCGGCGTCGAGCGTCGCGGACATGGCGACGAGTTTGAGGTCGGGCCTCGAACTCACGCTGAAGCCTTCTGAGCAGCGCGAGCGCGAGGTCGGCCTGCAAGTGTCGCTCGTGAAACTCGTCGAGGACGACGCACCCGACGCCCTTCAACTGAGGGTCGGCGAGTAGCCTTCTGCGTCAACACGCCCTCGGTCAAGAAACGCAGGCGCGTGGCGCGGCCCGCGACCTCCTCGAACCTGACCTGATAGCCGACCGTCTCGCCCAGACGCTCGCCGCGCTCTTCGGCCACGCGGCGCGCGGCCATGCGCGCCGCCAGCCGCCGCGGCTCAAGCACCAGCACGTCGCCGTCGCCCGCGACGCCCGCGTCCAAGCAGCGCGGCGGGCAGACGCGTCGTCTTCCCCGCGCCGGGCGGGGCCTCCACGACGAGGCTCCGCCCGCGCCGCAACGTCTCGACGGCCGCGGGCAGAATCTCGTCCACGGGAAGCCTCTGCATGAAAGTGTTCGTAACCGAAGCCGCCGCGCTTTGGCAAGCAGGGCGCGCGCGCCGCACCAAGAGTTTGTCAGACAAACGCGACACTTACGCGAGGCCGGCACGCGAGTATTCGCCTTTTTTCGCGCGGCGCGTTTAGAATTGGTTCGAGAAATCAACAGTCCGGAAATTATTAAGCGGATGGAGGCGACGAAACTGGCGAGGAGACTGCCCGTCGGGGCTGAGGCGCGGCCGGGGGGCGGCGTGCATTTCCGCGTGTGGGCGCCGCGCAGGCGCCGGGTCGAGGTCGTCTTCGAGGGCGAGCGCGACCGCGTGCCTCTCGCGCTCGAAGAGGAGGAGGGCGGTTACTTCTCCGGCCTCGCCGAAGGTGCGACGGAGGGCGCGCTCTACCGCTTCCGGCTCGACGGCGAAGATTACTTATACCCAGACCCCGCGTCCCGCTTTCAACCCGAAGGGCCGCACGGCCACTCGCGCGTCGTAGACCCGACGGCGTTCCGCTGGGCCGACGCGCAGTGGAAGGGCGCGTCGCTCAAGGGGCAGGTCGTCTACGAGTTGCACGTCGGCGCCTTCACGCGCGAAGGGACGCTCGCGGCGGCGACGGCGCAGCTGAAAGAGCTTGCGAGCTTGGGCGTGACGTGCGTCGAGCTGATGCCGGTGGCCGATTTCCCGGGTCGCTTCGGCTGGGGCTACGACGGCGTCTGCCTCTTCGCGCCGACGCGGCTCTACGGCGAGCCCGACGACCTGCGCCGCTTCGTCAACGAAGCTCATAAGCAGAACGTCGCCGTCATCCTCGACGTGGTCTACAACCACCTCGGGCCGGACGGCAACTACCTCGCGCAGTTCTCGGAGCACTACTTCACCGAACGGCACAAGACCGAGTGGGGCGCCGCCATCAACTTCGACGGCCGGCACTCCGCGCCCGTCCGCGAGTTCTTCCTCTCGAACGCGCGCTACTGGGTCGAGGAGTTCCACTTCGACGGCCTCCGCCTCGACGCCACGCAGAGCATCACGGACGACTCTGACGAGCACTTTCTCGCGGCGCTGACGCGCGAGGTGCGCGGCGCCGCGCGGGGGCGCGCGACCATCATCGTCGGCGAGAACGAGCCGCAGGACGCGCGGATGATTCTCGGCTACGGGCTCGACGGCCTCTGGAACGACGACTTTCATCACGCGGCGATGGTCGCGCTCACGGGCCGGAGCGAGGCTTACTACTCCGACTATAAAGGCACGCCGCAGGAGTTCGTCTCCGCCGCCAAGTACGGCTTCCTCTACCAGGGCCAGCGCTACAAGTGGCAGCGCGACCGGCGCGGCACGCCGGCCTTGCGTATCGCGGCCGCACGCGTTCGTCGGCTTCATACAGAACCACGACCAGATAGCCAACTCCGCGCGCGGCCTGCGCGCGCACCGACAGACGAGCCCCGGCCGCCTGCGCGCGATGACGGCGCTGCTGCTGCTCGTGCCCTCGACGCCGATGCTCTTCATGGGCCAGGAGTTCGCGGCGTCCGCGCCGTTCCACTACTTCGCCGACCACGGGCCCGAGTTGGCCGGGAAGGTCAGGCGCGGCCGCGCCGAGTTCCTCGCGCAGTTCCGCAGCATCGCCACGCGCGAGACGCGCTCGAAGCTCCCCGACCCCGCCGCGCCCGCGACCTTCGAGCGCTGCAAGCTCGACCACGCGGAGCGCGAACGTCATCGAGAGGTCTACGAACTGCACCGCGACCTTCTACGGCTCCGACGCGAAGACGCGGTCTTCAACGCGCAGGAGCCGCGCGCGCTCGACGGCGCCGTGCTCGGCCCCGAGGCTTTCGTCCTGCGCTACTTCGGCGTCGAGGTCGGACGACCGCCTGCTCGTCGTCAACTTCGGCGCGGACCTGAGCCTCAACCCCGCGCCCGAGCCTCTGCTCGCGCCGCCCGCGGGGAAGGTCTGGCGCGCCGTCTGGTCGAGCGAAGATTACGCCTACGGCGGGACGGGGACGCCGCCGCTTGAGACGAAGAACAACTGGACCTCCCCGGCGAGTCGGCGGTCGCGCTCGCACCCGCCGACCCCGAAGAGGTCGGCGACCCCGCGCGCGGCTCGGGCGGCCCGAGTGAAGAGGCGGAGGTGCGCGAAGAGACTCTGCGCGAGTGGGAAGCGGAAGGCCGAGAACGCCTGTAAAGCGCAAAGCCGCCGCGGAACGGCGTCTGGATAAAGCCGCCACGGAGCGGCGTCTGAATAAGGCCGCCGCGGAGCGGCGTTTGAATTTAGCCGGGCGTTTCAACGCCCGGTCAGCGTGGGCGAAGATGCCGCGTCGCGTCAGCGACGCTTGAACGCCTCAGGCGTCGCTGACGCGACGCGCCGCACGTTGCCCGATGTTCCCGGCCTTGAAAGGCCGGGCTAAATTCAAACGCCGCTCCGCGGCGGGGTGATCGGAGCGTTGACGCTCTGCGGCGGGATGGTCGGGGCGATGACGCTCCGCGGCGGAATGGTTGGAGCAACGACGGTCCAGGCTTGAGGGTTGTTTTTGGATAACGAGCAGAAGGGTGTCGGGAAGGATGAAGGAACCGGTTCGCAAGTTAACTTTCAGTGAAGAGGACACGCACGACGCGGAGCTGATGCTCGGGCGCGAGTGGCTGGTGACGAACGGGCTGGGCGGCTTCGCGTCGGGGACGTTGGCGGGCGTGCCGACGCGCCGGTATCACGGACTGCTCGTCGCGGCGCTGCCCACCCCGCTCGGGCGGACGGTGATGTTCAACCACCTCTCGGAGTGGGTGCGGCTGCCCGCGGGCGAGCGCCAGCAGATCGGCGGGCAGGAGCGCGCGGGCGGGCAGCTCGAATGGCCGGGCGCGAAGTACCTGCGCGAGTTCCGGCTCGAAGCGGGCTTGCCCGTCTGGCGCTACGAGCTGGGCGGCCACGTCGTCGAGAAGCGCGTCCTGATGGTGCACAGCCAGAACACCGTCCACGTCACCTACAGACTCGTCGCGGGCGAAGGGCCGCTGCGCCTGAAGCTCCGCCCCGCGCTCCAGTTCCGCCCGTACGAAGAGCAGGTCCACGCGTCGGCCAACGAGCCCTACACCGTCACCTCGACCGAAGACCGTCTGGAGGTCTCGACGGGGCACAAGTATCCACCGCTGCGCCTGAAGATTTACGGCCTGCGCGCGACGTTCGCGCTCGACGGCAACAAGATACAGGACGTGCACTTCAGGACCGAGGAGCGGCGCGGCTACGACCACACGGGCGAGTTGTGGAGCCCCGGCTACTTCAGCGTGGACGTGACGCGCGACGTGGCGGCGACGCTCGTCGGCTCGACCGAGAGCTGGGAGCTGATACGCGCGCTCTCGCCCGAGACGGCGCAGGACGCGGAGGGCGAGCGGCGCGAACGCCTCCTCGCCACGGCCGCGGCGGCGGCGCGCGAAGGCGTCGCGGCCGAACTCGTCCTCGCCGCCGACCAGTTCGTCATCACGCCCTCGGGCCGCCAGGAGGACGCCGCGCGCGCGCACGCCGCGGGCGAAGAGGTGCGCTCGGTCATCGCCGGTTATCACTGGTTCACCGACTGGGGCCGCGACACGATGATCAGCCTCGAAGGTCTGACCTGCACGACCGGGAGACATCGGGAGGCGGGCTGGATTCTGCGCACCTTCGGCCAGTACATCCGCGACGGCCTCATCCCGAACATGTTCCCCGACGGCGCGAACGAGGGGCTCTATCACACGGCCGACGCCACGCTCTGGTTCTTCCACGCGCTCGACCGTTACCTGAAGACGACCGACGACGCGGTCACGCTCGAAGTGCTCCTGCCGAAGATGCAGGAGGTCGTCAGGCGATCACTTGCAGGGCACGCGCTTCGGCATCAAGGTTGACCAACGGGACGGCCTGCTCGTGCAGGGCGAGGAGGGCTACCAGTTGACGTGGATGGACGCGAAGTGCGACGGCTGGGTCGTCACGCCGCGGCGTGGCAAGGCCGTCGAGATCAACGCGCTCTGGTACAACGCGCTGCGTCTGTTGGAAGGCTGGACGCGCGCGGCCGGCCAGTCCGCGCAGGCGGACGAGTTGAAGGGGCACGCCGAACGCTGCCGCCGCTCCTTCAACGAGCGCTTCTGGTATGAAGAAGGCCAACACCTCTTCGACGTGGTCGAGAGTTGGGAACTGAACGGCGCGAACGACCAGGCGTGCCGGCCGAACCAACTGCTCGCCTTCTCGCTCGCGCACGCGGTCTTGGAGCGCGAGCGCTGGGAGCCGGTCTTGAACGTCGTGAAGGAGAAGCTCCTGACGCCGGTCGGCCTGCGCTCGCTCTCGCCCGACCACTTCGACTTCAAGCCGACCTACCACGGCGACCTCAAGACGCGCGACGCCGCGTATCATCAGGGCACGGTCTGGGGCTGGCTCATCGGCCCCTTCATCGACGCCTGGCTCAAAGTCCACCCCGACGACCGCGCCGGCGCGCGCGGGATGCTCGAAGGATTTCTGCCGCACCTCGACGAAGCCTGCGTCGGCTCCATCAGCGAAGTCTTCGACGCCGTCGAGCCCTTCCACGCGCGCGGCTGCGTCGCGCAGGCGTGGAGCGTCGCGGAGGTTTTGAGGTGCTGGATTCTGACCGACGAAAGCGCTGAGTAAAAAATGAGACTGACAAGATCAAGCGGGATTCTGCTCCACCCGACGAGTCTGCCGGGGCGCTTCGGCGTGGGCGATCTGGGTGGTGAGGCTTACAGGTTCGTGGACTGGCTCGCGTCCGCCGGGCAGACGTACTGGCAGATCATGCCGCTCGGGCCGACCGGCTACGGCGACTCGCCGTACTCTTCGTTCTCGGCCTTCGCCGGCAACACGAACCTCGTGAGCCCCGAGAAACTCGTCGAGTCGGGGCTGCTCGCGCCTTCGGACATTGCGGAAGCGCCCGACCTCCCCGCCGAGCGCGTCGATTACGGCAAGGTCATCGAGTACAAGCGCGGGCTCCTGGAGAGGGCTTTCCGAAACTTCACGCGTAAGCTCGAAGAGGACGAAGCCCTGCGGCGCGACTACGAAGGGTTCGAGGGGTTCGCCGCGACGTGGCTCGACGACTGGGCGCTGTTCGCGGCGCTGAAGGACGAGCACGAGGGCGAGCCGTGGAACACATGGGCGGCGGGACTCGCGCGGCGCGAGCCGGCGGCGGTCGAGGCGGCGCGCCGGTCGAAAGCCTCCCGCGTCGAGGCGCACAAGTTCGCGCAGTACGTCTTCTTCCACCAGTGGCTCAAGCTGAAGAAGTATGCAAACGAGCGCGGCGTGCGCGTCGTCGGCGACATGCCCATCTTCGTCGCGCACAACTCGGCCGACGTGTGGTCGAAGCCCGAGCTGTTCAAGCTCAAAGAGGACGGGAAGCCTTCGGCCGTCGCGGGCGTGCCGCCCGACGCCTTCAGCGCGACGGGGCAGTTGTGGGGCAACCCCATCTACGACTGGGAGCGGATGCGCGCGGACGGCTTCGCGTGGTGGGTCGCGCGCGTGCGCGAGACTTTGAAGATCGTGGACGTGGTGCGGCTCGACCACTTCCGCGGGTTTGCGGCCTTCTGGGAGGTGCCGGCCGGGCACGAGACGGCCGAGCACGGCCGCTGGGTCGAGGCGCCGGGGCGCGAGGTCTTCAACGCGTTGAAGGACGCGCTCGGCGAAGACCTCCCCATCGTCGCCGAAGACCTCGGCACCATCACGCCCGACGTGCATCAACTCCGCGACGAGTTCGACTTCCCCGGCATGCGCGTCCTCCAGTTCGCCTTCGGCGGCGACCCGCACGACACGCACCTCCCGCACGAGTTCACGCGCAACACCGTCGCCTACACGGGGACGCACGACAACGACACCGTCGTCGGCTGGCTCCGACAGCGCGCCCGCGCCGACGCCCCCGAGTGGGAGCGGCGCGAGCGCGACCTCTGTCTGAAGTACCTCGGCACCGACGGCGCGGAGATCAACTGGGACTTCATCCGCGCCGCGCAGATGTCGGTCGCCGCCCTCAGTGTCGCGCAGCTTCAGGACGTGCTCGGCCTCGGCTCGGCGGCGCGCATGAACACGCCCGCCAGCACCGAAGGCAACTGGGACTGGCGCTACACCGCCGACACGCTCACCGCCGAACTCGCGCAGAGGCTCCGCGAGATGACGAACATCTACGGCCGCCTGCCCTGAGGTCTCGATGAAGTCTGAGCGAGAGAAGATGCTGGCCGGCGAGCCCTACGTCGCCGCCGGCCCCGAACTCGCCGCGCTGAACATGAGGGCGCAGACGCTCCTTCACGCCTTCAACGCGTCGCCGCCCGCGGCCTTCGAGGAGCGGCGCGAGCTTATCCGGCAGCTCTTCGGCGCGGCCGGCGCGAACTGCGAGGTGAAGCAGCCCTTCTTCTGCGACTACGGCGCGCACATCCGCGCGGGCGACAACCTCTTCGTCAACTACGACTGCGTCATCCTCGACTGCAACGCCGTCACGCTCGGCCACAACGTCATGCTCGGGCCGAAGGTGCAGATATACACCGCGCACCACCCGCTCAACCCCGAGGCGCGGAGGGCGCTTCTTGAGATGGCCTCGCCCGTCCACATCGGCGACGACGTGTGGGTCGGCGGCGGGGCCATCATCTGCCCCGGCGTGACCGTCGGCGCGGGCAGCACCGTCGGCGCCGGCAGCGTCGTCACGCGCGACATCCCCCCGCGCGTCCTCGCCGCCGGCAACCCCTGCCGCGTCATCCGCGAGTTGCCGCGCCACTGGCCTCTCGGACCAACTCTCCCGGAAAGCGGCTGGCGCTGACGCGCGGGCTGTGATATTTCAGACTAAACACGGCCCGCGCGCGTCAGAAGTAAGCGTCCGACTCCTCGCAGCTTTGAGACCGTTATTCCGAAAGCCCTTCGAGGTGAGACATGAAAAGAGCGGCCCTCGTTGTCTGCATCACCCTGGCGGCGGTTCTCACCGCCGCGGCGCAAAACTACCAGCCCGCCATCGAATTCCAGTCGTTCATGCAGTTGCGCTTCTACGAGGAGCAGGGCAACTTTCTGGTCGAGGGGTTGGAGGTCGTCTTCCCGCCGGCCGGCTCCAAAAAAGCGACCTTCGTCATCACGCGCGCGAGCGGCGCGGCGGTGGCGAGTGTCCCCCTGCGCCTGGAGTCGCCGCTCGCCAGCTACACGATGTTCGGGATGTACCTGCCGGACGGCGTCCCCGGCCTCGCCAACATCGGCGAGCCGGGCGACTACGTGCTGGCGGTGCAGATCGACGGAAAGCCCGTCACGACCCTGCCCTTCTCGATGAAGCAGCGAGTCGAGCAACGACCCCTTCAACCCGCGCACGACGTTCGTCCGCGAAGGGCCCTGGCGCGACCTCGCGTACTTCTCCTCGCGCACCGACGCGCCCGACAGCCACCTCGACTTCAACTGGTGGACGAGCCTGCGGGAGCTTCCGGCCGGCAGCCCGCAGCGGTCGCCGGTCACGGTCCACATCATGCGCGGCGGGCAGGAGATCGGGGCGACGCGGAGCCCGGTCGTGGTCACACAGACCGATTGGCAGTTTTTCTACCTGGAGTTCGAGTCGGCCGGGGTGAAGCCCATCCGCTGGATGACGCTGGCCGATTTGACGAAGACGGACGGCGAGTACACGGTCGTGGCGAAGGTCAACGGCAAGCCCTTCAAGACCTACCGCGCGGAGGTGCGCGGCGGCCAGCTCCAGCGCCACCCGCGCAACAGCCTCGACACGCAGCCGCACACCGACTTCATCTCGCCGCGCCTCGTGGACACCTCCTCGCGCTCGACCTCTTCATACACGATGCGCGACACATTCTGGGTGAAGAAGAACTAAGGCGCCGCTGACGCGGCGGCCTACGCGTCTGATTCCTTTAAATCACGCCGGCCGTTTACACGAGCGGAGCCGCTTAAGCTCCCTCCTTATTTTCCCCGTCTTCGCCGCCCTCGGCCTGTACCTCTTCGACCTGCGCTTCTTCGCCCTGCGCCTCGGTCTCGGGGAGTTCGGTCGTGGCGTAGTCGAGCGGCTTGAGCAGGTCGGGGGTGACGGGGCGGTGGACGCCGTCGCCCTCCGAGACCTGGCGGCTGCACGCGCGGCAGAAGCCCGCGTCGAGCGGGACGATGGTGCCGGCGTTCTCGCAGTAGACCGACTCGACCGGCGGCTCCTCGTCGTAGACGGCCGGCGACTCGGGGATGACGGGCGCGACCCGTTCGTCCTCCCTCGGCTCCGGTTCGTGCGGGCCGTCGCCGCCCGGCTCCAGGCGGAAGAGCGCGAGCGAGCGCGCCTCGATGCGGTAGGTGCCGCCGCCGCGCGTGGTGCGGCGGGTCTTGCGGCGGCCGAAGCTCTCGCGCGTGTCGAGCAACTGCTCCCAACTGTCGCCGGGGCGGTGCGCGGGCAGCGTGAACGAGACGCCGCGGTGGTGCGCGTTGAGCAGGATGCAGCAGCGTGTCGTCCGTCACGCGTCGCCCGCGCTCGTCAACCTCGTCGATGGCGTCGCCCGCGAGGCGCACGGCGAGGGAGCGCGCCTGCTCGTTGCGCCAGTCGTTGTCCGTCATCTCCTGCCCGTCGGGGCGGAACCAGGAGATGTCCTTGATCTCCGCGCCGCGGACGGGCCGCCCCTGGAAGAACTTCCGGCGGCGCAGGACGGGGTGCTGGTGGAAGAGCCTGATGAGCTGGCGCGTGAACTCAAGCAGGTCGCGCCCCTGCTCGTCCCACTCCCAGTCCACCCACGAAATCTCGTTGTCCTGACACCACGCGTTGTTGTTGCCGCCCTGCGTGCGGCCCGTCTCGTCGCCCGCGACGAGCATCGGCACGCCCTGCGAGAGCAACAGGGTCGCGAGGAAGTTGCGCTGCTGGCGCGCGCGCAGGGCGCCTATCTCCGGGTCGTCGCTCTCGCCTTCGACGCTACAGTTCCAACTGATGTTGTGGTCGTGGCCGTCGCGGTTGCCCTCCTGGTTGGCCTCGTTGTGCTTCTCGTTGTAGCTGACGAGGTCGCGCAGGGTGAAGCCGTCGTGCGCGGTCACGAAGTTGATGCTGGCGTAAGGTCGCCGCCCGCTCCGCTCGTACAAATCGCTACTCCCCGTTAAGCGAAAAGCGAGGTCGTCGAGCTGCCCCGGGTCGCCGCGCCAGAAACTACGCACGTTGTCCCTGTACACGCCGTTCCACTCCGCCCACAGCACGGGGAAGTTGCCGACCTGATACCCGCCCTCGCCCAAATCCCAGGGCTCTGCGATGAGCTTCACCTGCGAGAGCACCGGGTCTTGATGGATGATGTCGAAGAACGAGCCGAGGCGGTCCACGTCGTGCAACTCGCGCGCGAGCGCGGAGGCGAGGTCGAAGCGGAAGCCGTCCACGTGCATCTCCAAAACCCAGTAGCGCAGAGAGTCCATCATGAGTTGGAGCGTGCGCGGGTGAACCATGTTGAGCGTGTTGCCGCAGCCGGTGAAGTCCATGTAGTAGCGCGGCTGGCTGTGGACGAGTCGGTAGTAGGCGGCGTTGTCGATGCCGCGGAAGCCGAGCGTCGGCCCGAGGTGGCTCCCCTCGCCCGTGTGGTTGTAGACGACATCAAGAATGACCTCGATGCCTTCGCGGTGGAGGGTCTTGACCATCGTCTTGAACTCGGAGACCTGCTGCCCGAGCGTCCCCGAAGAGGAGTAGCGCACGTCGGGCGCGAAGAAGCCGACGGAGTTGTAGCCCCAGTAGTTCGTCAGTCCGCGGTCCTGTATGAACTTGTCGGAGACGAACTGGTGGACGGGCATCAGCTCGACGGCCGTCACGCCGAGCGAGTGCAGGTACTCGACGGCGGCCGGGTGCGCGAGGCCCGCGTAGGTGCCGCGCAGCTCCTCGGGCACCTCCGGGTGGCGCTTGGTGAAGCCCTTGACGTGCAGCTCGTAGATGAGCGTCTTGTGCCAGGGCGTGCGCGGGCGCGTGTCCTCGCCCCAACTGAAGGCGGGATCGACGACGACGCACTTCGGGATGTAGGGCGCGCTGTCGCGCTCGTCGAAGGAGAGGTCGGCGTCGGGGCTGCCGAGGGTGTAGCCGAAGACCGAGTCGTCCCACGCGACGGTGCTGGCGAGGGCCTTCGTGTAAGGGTCGATGAGGAGTTTGCGCGGGTTGAAGCGGTGGCCGGCCTGCGGCTCGTAGGGGCCGTGGACGCGGTAGCCGTAGAGCTGACCGGGCCGCGCCTCCGGCAGGTACGCGTGCCAGACGAGGTCTGTGCGCTCGGTGAGCAGAACGCGCTCCGCCTCGCGCGTGGGGTCTTCCGCGTCGAACAGGCAGAGTTCGACCGCCGTCGCGTGCTCGGAGAAGAGCGCGAAGTTGACGCCCGCGCCGTCCCACGTCGCGCCCAGCGGGTAGGGCTGCCCGGGCCAGACTTTCATTCAATGCTCCTGAAAGAAGTAATGCGCCGCCGAAGCGGCGCTTGAATTTAGCCCGGCCCTTCAAGGCCGGGTGTGGATCGAGAAGAGTGCCGCCGCGTCGCGTCAGCGACGCCTGAACCAGTGCGGCTCGGTTCAGGCGTCGCTGACGCGACACTCATTAACGTTCAATGGCCCCGGCCTTGAAAGGCCGGGCTAAATTCACTCCGCCGCCCCGTGGCGTTTTACGCGGGCGCTTCACTTACGTAGAGCGCTACGCCCCAGGCCGCGAGTTCGACTGCCTGCTCATTGTCGATGCGCTCCGGTGGCGGGTTCGGTGAAGTGTCGCCGCCGTAGCGCGCGTCGCCGCTCCAGAGCGCGAGGCGCCAGCGGCCTTCCGCCGCGGGCACGCGCCGTTCTTCGTGTGAGAGGTTGCAGAGAAGGATAGCACGCGCGCCCGTCGCGTCGCCGCGCTCGACGGCGAGCCAGCGTTGCGACTCTTCAAAGCGGACGCGCGTGCGCTGCTTGTCGCAGTCGGACAGGGCGGCGTGCGCGCGGCGCAGTGACAGAAGGTCGCGGTAGAAGGCGAGCATCCCCGCGTGCGGCGGCTTGTTCAGAGACTCCCAGTTGAGCTTCGACCGCACGAAGGTGATTTCGGACTGCGGGTCGGAGAAGCCGCCGATGGTCGATTCCGTCTCGCCCTCCGCGCGGACGAGGGAGTCGTACTCCTCCATCCTCCCTTCGCGCACGGCGCGCCCGAGCGCCGGGTCGGTGTGGCTCGTGAAATAGAGGAAGGGCGCGCGCTCGCCCCACTCCTCGCCCATGAAGAGCATCGGCACGTTCGGGGCGCCGCACAAAAGTATCGACGCCGCGAGCCTTTGCCGCGCCGGCTCGGCGACGCGCGACAGGCGGTCGCCCCAGTAGCCGTTCGCGATCTGGTCGTGGTTCTGGATGCAGACGACGAACTGCTCGCCCGGCCTCTCGGCCGACGGCGTGCCGTGACACTTACCGCGGAACCGCGAGTGCTGGCCGCAGTAGACGAAGCCCTCCGCAATCGCCTTCGCCAAATCACCCACGCGCCCGAAGTCCATGAAGTAACCGCGGTCGGCCCCGGTCAGAATCGCGTGAAGTGAGTGGTGAAAGTCGTCGCTCCACTGCGCGTCGATGCCGTACCCTTCCGCTCCCCGTTCGAGGACGCGCACGTCGTTGAGGTCGCTCTCGGCGATGAGGTGGGCCGTGCGCCCGAGCGCGCGGGCCTGCGCGTGGAACTCTTCGGCGAGTTCTCTGAGCAGGTGCTTCCCGCTCGTGTCCACGATGGCGTGGACGGCGTCGAGCCGGAGCGCGTCCACGTGGTACTCGGTCAGCCAGTAGAGCGCGTTCTCGACGAAGAAGCGCCGCACGCCCTCCGAACCTTCGCCGTCGAAGTTGAGCCCCGCGCCCCACGGCGACCGGTGCGCCTCGCTGTAGAGCGGCATGTACTCGCCCGCGTAGTTGCCTTCGGGCCCGAGGTGGTTGTAGACGACATCCAGCACGAAGGCCAGCCCCTCGCGGTGGCACGCGTCGATCAACCCCTTCAGCCCTTCGGGGCCGCCGTACGTGGACTGCGGCGCGTAGAGGTGCGCGCCGTCGTAGCCCCAGTTGCGCGCGCCGGGGAACTCCGCGACGGGCATCAGCTCGACGGCCGTCACGCCGAGCGACTTCAGGTGCGCCAGTTTCCGCGTGACGGACTCGAACGTGCCCTCCGGCGTGAACGTGCCCGTGTGCAGCTCGTAGACGACGTACTCCTTGAGCGCGAGCCCCTTCCAACCTTCATCCGTCCACGCGAACGCCCCCGTCTCGACGACGCGCGAGGGGCCGTGCACGCCCGCGGGCTGGGAGCGCGACACGGGGTCGGGCCGCTCGTTCCCGTTCACGACGTAGAAGTAGTCCGCGCCCGCGGAGACTCCCGGCACACGCGCCTCGAAGACCCCTTCGCCCGCCGACTCCAGAGGGAACGTGCGCGGCTCGTCGCCCAACACCTTCACCGCAAGGCTCTCCGCACGCGGCGCCCACACGCGGAACACCGTGCTCCCGTCCCCCTGCGGCCGCGCGCCGAAGCGCAGCTCCCACGCGGGCGCCGCAACGCTTTCAACTTCCCTCACCACCGTCGTCATCCATGCCCCCTTGTCAATCACACTTCACTCGACACGCGCGTCAACAACGCCACGGGCAGCGGCGACAGAATCTCTCCGACTTGCAGCGCGCCGTCCCGCGCTTCGTACTCGCGCCCGTTCAAAACGTCTCGGTAGCGCCCGCCCTCGACGCCTTCGAGGCGGAGCGTCGTGTCGCCCCACGCCTCCCGCTTCAGACTCAGAGGGCCCTCGCGCCCGACGCCGAGCCGCGTGTGGAAGCGCGAGGCGACGACGACGGCCGCCTCCCCTTCGAGAGCGCGCGCGAACGAGACGACGCCCGTGGCGCGTCGCCCTTCGGCACGTAGCGGCAGGTATTCGCCGCGCGCGAAGAGCGCCGCGCGCTCGCGCCGGAAGTTGAGCGCGCGCGCCGTCACGTACAACTTGACGCGGCCGTCCTCGGGCTGTTCGAGCAAAGCCCCGGCGAACTCGGACACGTCGCCCTCGCCCGCGTCGCGGAGCGAGGCGAGCAGCTGTCGGCGCAGTTCGTAATCGACCGGGCGGCGGTTGTCCGGGTCTACGAGCGTGAACGCCCACAGCTCCGTCCCCTGGTAGAAGTCGGGCACGCCCGGCGCGGTCGTCTTGAGCAGCGTTTGCGAGAGCGAGTTGAGGAGCCCCGCGCGCGCCGGGAGTCTCTGGAACTCCTCGAAGTCGCGGATGAAGTCGCCGCTGACCGAAGTGTCGAGGAGCGCGGCGACGAAGTCCGCGACGGCGCGCTCGTACTCCTCGTTCGGGTTGATCCAGCTCGTGTGGAGCTTCGCCTCCTTCAAAGCCTTTCGCATGTACTCCTGCAAACGGCGCGTGTAGTCCCCGCGGTTCTCGTCCGTCAAACCTTCGAGCGGCCACGTGCCGACGAGCGTCTGGTAGACCAGATACTCCTCGTTCGCGTCCGGCGCCGCGGCGCCCTCGACCGAAGCCTTCCGCCCGCGGTTCATCTCGCGCCAGCGGTGGAGCGCGCGGTTCCACTCCTCGGGAATCTCGGAGAGGACGTTGATGCGCTCGCGCGTGTCCTCGCCGCGCTTGGTGTCGTGCGTCGAGGTGGCCGAGAGCGCGTGCGGCCACGTCTCCTGCCGGTCGCGGTTGCGCTCGTGGAAGCGTTCGAGCGAGACGCCGATGAGCGCGGGCTCGCCGCCGACCTCGTTCAGAGAGGCGAGCGGGTAGAAGCGGTAGAAGGCCGTGTCCTCAAGCCCCTTCGCCGTCACGGGGCTCGTCAACTGCTGGAAGCGGAGCGCGAAGTCGCGCCGCTCGGCGCGCTCGTCGGCGGTGACGCCCTTCGGGTCTTTGAGCAGGAGCAGCGAGGCGATGAAGTCGAAGACCGAAGTGTCCTCCGCCGCGTTGCGCCGCTTGGCCTCGCGCACGGCGGCGTTGACGTTGAGCCGGTCGTCGGGGCTCACGGTCGCCTGCGTGCGGCGGATGTACGTGCGGTAGACGGGGAAGCAGGCGATTGTCTCGGTCAGCGCGTGGTGCAGACTGTTCTGCGTGAAGTCGCGCGTGTAACGGCTCCGCTCGGCGATGCGCGTGAGTCTTCTTGAAAGTACGTACAACTCCGAAGACATCGCGGCCTTGAGTATCAGACGCTTGCACTTGTAGAGCAGGTCTGCGAAGCGCACGCGCGCGCCCGTGAACTCCGCGTACAGCTCGCGCAAAGCCTGCCCGTTCGCGGCGTCCACGAAGACGCCGTTCAAAAGATTCATGAACTCGTAGCCGGTCGTCCCCCGCACCGGCCACTCGCGCCGGAGCAGCTCGTCGTGCCCGAGAATCTTCTCGACGACGACGTAGAACGGGTGCGTCTCGGGGTGACGACCCTCCGCCTCGCGCTGTAGGTTCGAGAGGTACTTGAGCGGGTCGAGCAGCCCGTCCACGTGATCGACGCGCAGGCCCGTGACGAGTCCCTGCCGGACGAGGCGGAGGACGACTTCGTGCGCGGCCGCAAAGACCGGCCGCTCCTCGACGCGGAGCGCGGCCAGCTCGTTCACGTCGAAGAAGCGCCGGTAGTTGATCTCGTCGGCGGCCACGCGCCAGAAGCTCAGGCGGTAGGCTTGTTGGCTGACGAGTTCTTCGAGCGTGTCGAACGTCTCGGGCTTACCCTCCGTCCCGTTCAGCCTCGCCAGAGCGTCGTGGACGGCCGCGCGTATCTCGTTGCTCTCCTTGACGAGCGTCGAGAGGCGGCGGCGCACCACGTCCTTCTCGCGCCGACGCTCGCGCAGGGCGTCCGGGTCGGTCTCGGTGCGCGGCGGCAGGTGTTCGAGCGCGGTGATGATGCTCTCCAATTCGAGCGCGTTCGGGTCCGACTCCGCGAGCCGCACGCGCGCCGCTTCGAGCGCGAGCCGCAGCACGAGCGTCGAGGTGCGCGCGGCGACCGGCAGTTGCGTCTCCCAGTAGTTGAGGAAGAAGCCGCCGTCGCGGTACGTGACGCGCAGCTCCTGGCGTTCGAGCACGCGGCCGAACTGGTCGCCGAGGATGGGCAGCAGCACGCGGTTCTTGAGCGCAGGGTTCGGCGGGCTCCAGTCGATGTCGAAGTGGCGCGCGAAGAGGGAGCCGGGGCCGTTCTCCAAAACGTCCTGCCACCAGCGATTCTCGCCCCCGGCGATGGACATGTGGTTGGGCACCACGTCCATGATGAAGCCCATCCCCTGCTCGCGCAGGGTGCGCAGCAGCTCCGACAACTGCTCCTCGCCGCCCGCCTCCGGGTTGACCTGCGCGTGGTCCACGATGTCGTAGCCGTGCATGCTCCCGGGCCGCGCCTTCAGGACGGGCGAAGAGTAGTAATCGGTGACGCCCAGCTCTTGCAAGTAGTCGGCGAGCGCACGCGCCTCCGCGAACGTGAACTCGCGGTTGAACTGTAGCCTGTAAGTCGAGACGGGGATGCGCGCCTGCACGATGCTCTCTGTTTTCCTGACCCGCGTGAACTCTCTAACAACGAAGCGACCCCGCCCGCACACGCGGGCCGAAGTCACTTACAGCGACGCTAGATAAACAGCTTGTCGAATGTGTCCCGCAATCATAACGTCTCGCTTCGGCGCACCGTCAAGCACGCCCCGGCGAGTGCCCGCCACAGGGGCTCTGCCCGAATAAATTTGCCGACAGGGAAGCGTGGATTTTAACGTGCGCGGGCGTGGTCGGGCAGTTCGGAAGCGTACTGTGGCCGGTAGGAATACGAAGCGGCGCGCCCGGCCCGAAGGCTGAAGCGCGCCGCTTCGTACTTCTACTGGCTACTGACTACCGTCTACCTCTCCGCGGTGGCCCGGATGGCTTCGTAGACGGCGCGGACCGAGCCGCGGTCTAGCTCCTTGGCGGCGTCGGAGAGCTGGTCGTAAGGCACCATCAACTCCTCGCCCGTCTCGCTCTTGCGCGAGGTGACGCCCTTCGCGCGCTTCGACTCCATCCAAGCCTCGTGAACCTTCGCGCTCACGACCTCGATGTCCGGCAGTTCTGACATGTTCATCCTTCACCCCCCCGCGGCCTGGCCGGCCGCCGCCCCGTCACGCTTCTCCATCGGCACGTAGTCGCGCGTGCGCGCGCCGAGATAGATCTGGCGCGGCCGCGCGATCTTCTGCTCGGGGTCGTTGAGCAGCTCGACCCACTGCGCGAGCCAGCCCGAGGTGCGCGGGATGGCGAACATCACCGGGAACATGTCCACGGGGAAGCGCATGGCGCGGTAGATGATCCCCGAGTAGAAGTCCACGTTCGGGTAGAGCCGGCGCTTGACGAAGTACTCGTCTTCGAGCGCGATGCGTTCGAGTTCGAGCGCGAGGTCTAAGAGCGGGTCGCGCCCCGTCACCTCGAAGACCTCGTAGGCGATCTGCTTGATGATGCGCGCGCGCGGGTCGTAGTTCTTGTAGACGCGGTGGCCGAAGCCCATCAGGCGGAACTCGCCGGCCTTGACGCGCTTGACGTACTCGGGCACGCGTTCGACCGAGCCGATCTCGTTGAGCATCCGCAGGACCGCCTCGTTCGCGCCGCCGTGGAGCGGGCCGTAGAGCGCGGCCGCGGCGCCGGCCAGGGCCGAGTACGGGTCGGTCTCGGCCGAGCCGATGCTGCGCATCGTGTTGGTCGAGCAGTTCTGCTCGTGGTCGGCGTGCAGGATGTAGAGGACGGAGAGCGCCTTCTCCAGCACGGGGTTCGGCCGGTACTTCAGCTCCGTCGTCTTGAACATCATGTTGAGGAAGTTGCCCTCGTACGAGAGGTCGTTGTCCGGGTACGAGATGGGCAGGCCGACGCGGTGGCGGTAGGCGAAGGCGGCGATGGTCGGCACCTTCGCGATGAGCCGGTGAATCTGCTTGCGGCGGCACGCCTCGTCGCGGATGTTCTTCGACTCGGGGTAGAAGGTCGAGAGCGCGGCGACCATCGCCTCGAACATCCCCATCGGGTGCGCGCTGTGGTGGAAGCCGTCTAAGACCTTGCGGATGTTCTCGTTGATGAAGGTGTGGTGCGTGATGTCCCACGTCCACTGCTTCAACTCCTCGGCCGTCGGCAGCTCGCCGTGCAGGAGTAAGTAGGCGACCTCAAGGTAGCTGCTCTGCTCGGCCAACTGCTCGATGGGGTAGCCGCGGTATTCGAGGACGCCGCGGTCGCCGTCGATGTAGGTGATCGTGCTCTTGCACGAGGCCGTGTTCATGAACGCCGGGTCGTAGGTCATCAGCCCGAAGTCCTCTGCGTTCTCGGTCTTGATCTGGCGCAGGTCCATCGCGCGGATGGTGCCGTCCGTGATGGGCAACTCGTACTGTTTACCTGTGCGGTTGTCGGTGATGGTCAGGGTCTCTTTGCTGCTGCTGTCGCTCGTCGCGCTCATGGCAAATCCTTCCCCTCCAAAGTGGGTTTACGTCCGGGTTATCTCTTAGGGTTTCAGGACTACCATAGTAGTTCGTTTTTCAGATTTGCTCAAAGGCCGTGCGCGGATTTGGCGGGAGGCGATTAAAGACGCAGACACGGGGATACGGCTCTGGCAGCTTTAAGCCGCATCCCCGTGTCTCCTTGTTTATCTCCGCCGTCGCAGGTCTCCGGTTTGGAGTGAGCCGCGCTTTCGGCGCCGGCAAAGTGTGAGTTCAGAGGCGGCTGTTTTGCTGCAAATTTTGCAGTAAAACATAAAGCCAGTAAATACGCTCAACGCTCTTTTCAGGCGGCGGATATTTCTGTTGCGAGGGCGCGTTGCGAAGCTTACTCTCTAGCCCTTGGACGCCTCCTCGTCGGCTTCTCGCACCACCGGCTAACCGGCGTCCGACCGTAGCTCGATCTAGACACACGCATACTGCGCCGCCGACGCCTGCTTTTAACCGGCGGCGACAGCGGCAGTAACGCGGCACTTTTTGAACGTAGGGGCGAGTACCCCCGCAGCCCGCGTGACTAGAGCATCACGCCGGCCCGACGGACGGTAGAAGTCTCCCCCGCCCCTACCCCCTCCGCGCCCCGCGCGCCGAGGGTTTGACAAGGCGTCACAGCAATGACAACACGACCTGCACCAGACTCAGCACGTCCGCCGCCACCAACTCACCCCCGGCCGCCTCGTCGCTGTTCGTGGTGTGTATGTCGCCGTAGAAGTTCGTTGACATTTCACCCCCTGCCGGCGTCGGCGTCGGCTCAGGCTGCGGCGCTCCTGTGTGTATGGTTCCTGCAAACGCTGATATAGAAAGCGCAGAGGCCAACACAGATGTTGCAAAGAAATACCGTACGGGTTTCATAGGTTTCTCCTGACTTGTGAAGTTATTTGTTTTGACGGGCAGTACGGGTGAATCCTACTGTGCCGTCATTGAAGAGTTGCGACAGCGCATCTTAACATCGGGCTGTAACAGGATGCGCCACAAGGAAAATGCCGATGTTCCTCCTAATCGGGTACATAGAAAGGCGCGCCTCACATGACATCTGTAAATGACTTAATGCATCAGATAGCTGCCCCGAGCCTAACGCACGAAGAACGCGCGCGGCTTCGCTGCCAATTAGCCAAATCCTTTGAAGACACTGGCAACTACGAATCCGCGCGCAAAGCTATGGGCGAACTATGGTCTCAAGTCGGGCAACCTCCAGTATTAGAGGGACTAAGTTCCGCCATAGCGGCGGAAGTATTACTTCGCAGCGGCGCTTTGACGGGATGGATTGGCAGCGTTAAGCAAATAGAAGGGTCTCAGGAAGCGGCAAAGAATCTCCTCAGTGTAAGCATTAATAAATTCGAGGCTTTTAGGGATGAGAAGAAGATTGCAGAGGAACAAACTGAACTCGGTTACTGCTACTGGCGTGAGGGAGCTTTTGATGAAGCAAGAGTGATTCTTCACCAAGCCATAAGTCGCTTATCTGATGAAGATAATGATCTAAAAGCTGTGGCCCTATTACGTCTTGCTATGGTCGAGGAGGTTACTTTTCGGTTAAGCGACGCACTGCGCCTGCTCCCTCTGCGCACGCCGGCCGAGCCGCGACGCAGCAGCCTCATGTTCCGCGAGCCTCATGAAGCGGCGCCGACGCGCGTCGTGCGCATACTCCACGCGGAGGACGACGCGCTCGTCGCCGCGGCCGTGCGCGAGGCGCTGCGGGGCGAGGGCTGGCGCGTCTCGACCTACGCGGACGGCCCTTCGGCGCTCGGCGAGATAGAGGGGCCCGAACATTACGACCTTCTCATCATCGACAAGCAACTGCCGGGCGCGGACGGGCTGGAACTGGTCTGCCCGCGCGCGCGAACTGCCGCACCGCCAGCACGTCCCCATCATCGTGCTCTCGGCCAGCGGCGGCGCCGCCCGAGAGGCCAGACGCGCGGGCGCCAGCGCCTTCCTACGCAAGCCCGAGGAGATGCCCGCGCTCGCCGAAACGGTCGCGCGCCTGCTCGCGCGCACACCCAAACAGGGTTGAGGCGTTCGCCGCGCGTTCCGCTTTCGTTGAGAGGAGGGTCGGGTCGGAGGGCTTTGAGGGGGTTTCGGTCTGAAGAGAGTTTGAAAACCGGGGCGGCGCAGGGAAGCACCGCCCCGGCGCGTGCGGCCGGTCTGTCGGGACGGGCCGCTGCGCGGGGCCGTCGGGCACTGGCGGGTGCCTGACGGCCCGTTCGCACGCCGTCCGGCGGAGGGGCCTGGCAATCCTTCGGCCCCCGCCGGGCGGCGGCGTCTACTTGTCGAGTGCGAGCGCCGGCAGGCGCCACTCCGCGCGCAGGCGCGCGTACTCAGACTCGGGAAGTTGCACGAGCAGAGGGAGCCGCTGCGGGTCGAGCCAGCGGAGCAGTTCTGTCAGTCGCTCCTGCTCCAACGCCGTGCAGCCGGCGGTGCCTCTTCCGGGGCCGGCCCAGATGTGCAGGAAGATGCAGGAGCCGCGCCCCGCGACGGGCGGCGCGGAGTTGTGCCTGACGACGAGCCCCCAACGGTAGCCTTCGACCGAGCGCATCTGCTCCGAGCTGTTCCAGTCAAAGTCGCCGACCGCGAGCCTGTCCACGATCAGGTTGTAGTGACGCGAGGCCGTGTCGTCCACGCACTCGACCGTCGGCGTCAGCGGGACGTAAGGCACGCGCAGCCATGCGGCCTCGCGTAAAGACGCGAAGCCGAAGGCCGGGCCCAGTGCGAAGACGCCCGCCGGAGCCTTGCCGTCACCCTCTTTCTTCGTAGGCCCCTGCCGCCCCGCCCGCATCGACGACGCCGGAGCCCCACCCGAGCCCGTTCCTGCCGACGGCCACGGGCACTTCGCGGCCGACCTGAGCCCAGGCGCCCCTCGTCCCCTTCCGCTCGAAGCGGCGCAGAGTGCCGGGCACGTCGTCCCAGCCGCGCGTCGTCACCACGATTAGCTGGCGCGAGCGCGCGAGCGGCGCGGGCGTCTTGCCGGCGGCGGCGGCCTGCGCGCAGGCGAGCAGCGCGCAGGCGAGTGTCAGTCGGATCGCTTTACGCATGACGGGGCCGCGCCTCAACTCCCCTTCTGCTTCAGGTGCGAGTCGAGCCATTCGAGGACGGTCGTGTACCAGAACTGCGAGTTGCCGGGCTTCAGAATCCAGTGTCCCTCGTCCGGGAAGACGAGGAGCTTCGACTCGACGCCCTGACTCTGCAAATAGGTGAAGAGCTGGAGGCCCTGATCGACGGGGACGCGGAAGTCCAGCTCGCCGTGCGTGACGAGCGTCGGCGTCTTGAAGTTCTTGGCGAAGCGGTGCGGCGACCACTTCGCGTACAGCTCGGGCGCGTCCCAGGGCGTGCCCTTGAACTCCCACTCGGGGAACCACAGCTCCTCGGTCACGCCGTACATGCTCTCAAGGTTGAAGATGCCGGCGTGCGCGACGAGCGTCTTGAACTTCACGGCCGGGTGGTCGTTGTGCCCGAGAATCCACTCGACCATGTAGCCGCCGTAGGAGGCGCCGGCCGCGGCCACGTTGTTCTTATCGACGTACGGCATCGCGGCGACCGTCGCGACGCCGTTCATCAGGTCTTCGTAGACCTTGCCGCCCCAGTCGCCGGAGATTTCGTCGGTGAACTTCTGGCCGTAGCCGGTCGAGCCGCGCGGGTTCGGCAGGAAGGCGACGTAGCCGGCCGCCGCGTAAATCTGCGGGTTCCAGCGGTAGCTCCAACTGTTACCCCACGCCCCCTGCGGCCCGCCGTGGATCAGCACGACGAGCGGGTACTTCTTCGACGCGTCGAAGTCCGGCGGCCTGACGAGCCAGCCCGAGACCTTCGTCCCGCCCGCGCCCGCCCACGTCAGCTCCTCCGCGGGGCGGAGCGAGAACTGCTGCATGAAGGTGTCGTTGTGGTGCGTCAGAGCGGCCGCCTGGTTGTTCGAGCCGTTCAAGGGCGCGACGCCGTCCATGCGCGCCGTGTAAATCTCGGTCGGCCCGGCCGCGGTCGAACGCGTGAAGACGAGGAGGCGGTTGTCCGCCGAGACCTGCACGTCACCGTTGAAGCCGCTCAGGAGCTTTCGCATCGAGCCGTCGGCCAGAGACGCGTTGAAGAGCGGCTGCTCGCCGCGCTCGCCCGAGGCGAAGTAGACCGACTTGCCGTCGGGCGCGAAGGTGAAGTCGTCCACGTACGCGTCGTACTTCGGCAGCAGCTCGCGCGTCTGTTGGGTCTGCCGGTCGTAGAGCATCAGGCGCCAGCGGTCGCTCTCGAACATCGGCGTGGCCTGCGAGCGGTAGGCGAGGTAACGGCCGTCCGGGGAGTAGCGCGGCGTCTTGTCCGCGCCCTTATTGTCCCCCGTGATTCGCTTCGGCTCGCCGCCCGCGACCGCGACGACGAAGACATCCGCGTTGGTCGAGGTCGCCTCCAGGGGGTCGGTGTTGCGCGCGAAGGCCAACTCCTTCGAGTCGGGCGAGAAGGCGTAGTCCAGCGGGTCGCCCAGGGAGAAGGGCGGCGCGTCCCAGTCGCCGGGCGTGAGGTCGCGCGCGACGCCCCCTTCGGCCGGGGCGACGAAGACGTGCGCGCGCTTCGCCCCCTTCCAGTCCGTCCAGTGGCGCACGAAGAGGCGCGTGGTGACGTGCGGCTTGACCGGGTTCTTCTCGGCCTCCTCGTCGCGCCGCTTGTTGCACGCGTCGTCGGCGCAGTCCGGGTAGACCTCCGAGGCGAAGGCGATCCACTTGCCGTCGGGCGACCAGAGGGGGTCGCCGGCTCCGGTCGAGATGTTCGTCACCTGCCTGCGGTCGGAGCCGTCGGGGCTCATCGTCCAGACCTGCCCGCCCGTCGTGAAGGCGAGCCGCCGGCCGTCGGGCGACCAGCGGGGCGAGGTCGCAGAGGCGGCCCCGCTCGTCAACTGCTTCGGCTCGCCGCCCGCGGCCGCGACGACGAAGAGGTGCGTGCGGTTGCGGTTGGCGGCCACGTCCGGGACCGTGATCTGGTACGCGACCCAGCGCCCGTCGGGCGAGAGCTGCGGGTCGGCGACGCGCTGAATCTTGAGCATCTCCTGGACGCTGAAGCGCGCGCGGGGCGACTGCGCACGGACGGCGGCGACGGCCGAGAGCGCCAGCGCGACGGCGCACGCGCGTGTTAAGAGACTGTTCATAAACTTCCTCCCGCTGAAAACATCCGGCATGAAAGATTGGGCAGGTTCGCAGACGGAATTTAGCACGGACGGCTCAGGAAGTTGAAATCTTTGCTAACCTCTGGCGGACCTGAGACGCGGCTGCCGGAGCCTCAGGAACGAATACACCCTCGGGGGTTGGCAGGCCGAGGACTGCGCCGAGGAGAAGTAGGCTGAAAGAAGTAGACGATAGACAAGCAGTCAGTAGGGAAGATAAGTTCGGCGGGCGTCGGGTTTCAAACCGCAACGCCCGCCGAACTTTTTCTAATGGCTTACTGGCTACTGACTTTTATACTCTCCACCGTGCGGCGGAGGATGTCGGCGGAGGCGCGGAGGCCGTCGCGCTCGCCGTCGTCGAGGGGGATTTCGATGACGCGCTCGACGCCACGGCGTCCGACGACGCAGGGGAGGCTCAGGTAGACGCCGTCGATGCCGTACTGCCCCGTGAGGCGCGTCGAGACGGGCAGCACCGAGCGCTCGTCGCGCAGGACGGCCTCGCAGATGCGCGCCACGCACGAGGCGATGGCGTAGGAGGTGTAGCCCTTGCGCTCGATGATGTCGGGCGCGGCGCGGCGCACGCGCCGGAGCAACTCGTCGAAGTCCGGGCACTCCAACCCTGCGCCCTCGCAGAACTCGCGGACGGGGAGGCCCGCCACGCGCGCCGAAGACCACGCGGCGATCTCGGAGTCGCCGTGCTCGCCGACGACGTGCGCGTGAATCGACCGCGGCTCGACCCCCAGGTGCCGGCCGAGCATCGCGCGCAGGCGCGCCGAGTCGAGCACCGTCCCCGAGCCGATGACGCGCCCCACGGGCAGCCCCGAGAACTCCTGCGCGAACTGCGCGAGCACGTCCACGGGGTTCGTCGTCATCAGGACGATGCCGCCGAAGTCCCTGCTCAGAAGGTTCTGCATCACGTCGCGGATGACGACGACGTTGCGCCCGAGGAGGTCTAAGCGGGACTCGCCCGGGCGCCCGCCGACGCCCGCCGCGATGACGACGACCCCCGCGCGCGCCGCGTCATCCCAATCGCCCGCGCGCACTTCGACGGGGCGCCCGAGCGCCGCCGCCTGCTCCAAATCCATCGCCTCGCCCTCGGCGCGCCGCGCGTCCACGTCGAGCAGCACGACCTCGCGCGCGGAGCCTCCGAGCATCAGCGCGTACGCGCTCGTCGTCCCGACGTGCCCGCACCCGACCACGCACACGCGCCCCCGCTTCACTTCGACCGCGCTGACAGACATGAAAAGTTTGCTCCTATCCCTACCTGCCCCCTACCGCCCGCTGCCCTGCGGCAAGCTGGTCAGCTCTTCGATGCGCGCGCGGACGGCGCGTGTGAGGAGGCGCGTCTCCTGCGGCGTGTAGTTGGCGGCGCGGAAGAGGGAGGTGAGCTGGCCGTCGGTGATGTCGGAGAGCTGCTCGCCGATCCAGCGCGCGTGCGCGACCTTGACCTTCTCGACGGCCCCCTTGTTCACGCCCGTAAAGTGGAAGTTGACGTAGCCGTCCTCGACCTTGTCGATGAACTTCGAGTCGGCGTAATCCTCCGGATTGTTGCGGCTGCGCGTCAGGCGCCAGAGGGGGCCGAGGCCGCCCGTCTTGCCGAAGGTCGCGCCGAGGTCGCTGATGCCGTAGCGCACCTCGTCCGACCCGGGCGTGTGGAGGATGACGTTGTTCTCGTCCTTCAAGTCCCAGTTGTTGACGAGCACCATCAGGACTTTGAGCCCGTCCAGCTCGCGCGTGCCCGAGAAGGGGTTCTGCGCCCAGCTCCACTCGCCGTACCGCTTAACGTTGTCGGGGCGCGCCTCGAAGCGCACGTTGGTGAACGTGCCCTTGCCGGGGATGGTCACGCGCGGGACGAGGTAGGTGATCTCGGTCTCGTAGCCCGCGGCCCAGATGAGACGCGAGGCGGCGGTCTCCGACTGCGCCTCCTTGCCGAGCTTGGCGACCCACTCGCGGCCGCGCGCATCGCGCACGCGGTACTTCTTCGACCAGCCGCCCTTCTCCTCCTTCAGGAAGCGCAGGCCCCGCGTGACGGGGCGCATCGCAGCGCCGCCCGGCCCCGCGGCGAGGTCGAGCCGCGCCGGGTTGCGCTCGCGCCAGAGCACGGGCGTCCCCTTCGGCGCCACCTTCTTCTTCTTCGCCTTCTTCTGCCCCGCGGCCGCGGGCGTCAGCAGCAGTACCAGCGCGACGAGCATGACGACGGTTCGAGTCATCCCTTTAATAAACATCTCTTCAAACGCGCACGGCGGCCGAGGCCCTGCGCCCGTCCTCCTTCATGTTGATGCGAGAGAGTTTGGAGAGATACTACCAAAGGCGGAAGGGAAAGGGGAAAGGCAGTAGGTAGGCGCCGCTGACGCGGCGATTGCCTACTGCTTTAACCCCGGTTTGACCGCGCGCTCCTTCCGCGCGGACTGCTCGTCGGGCGGCAGCAGCGACCAGAGCCAGCTCACGGCGCGTTCGAGCTGCTTGCGGTCGCCGGCCTGTAGCGCCTCCTGACCCTGCGCGACCCAGCGCGCGGCCTCCTCCGTGTTGACGAACTGGCGGCCGGGGCGCGCGAGGTACTGGAACCAGTCCTCCCAGAACCAGTCCTGCGCGTAGAGCACCTGCGTGCGCAGCGCGCGCAGGGCCGCGGCCGCCTTCTTCACGCCGCGCGTGTCGCCGCGCGCCGCCGACTCCGACAGCTCGCGCCTGAGCGCCGCCAGCCGCTCGCGCTGCGCGTCGGTGCCGTGCTCGCCCACGGTCTCGGCGACCGACTCGGCGAGGGTGTTCGCGTCGATCACGCCCGAGCCGGCGGGCGTCAGCCCCGCGCGCCGCTCAAGCTCCGCGACGCGCGCGCGCGCCTGGCGCAGGCGTTCGACGACGCGCGCGGCGCGGTCCTGGTCCTCGGCGTCGCCGGTCGCCTGAAGGGCGCCCAGCTCGATGTCGAAGTCCTCAAGCTCGCGCCGCAGGCGCTCGACCTCCGCGCGCCGCGGGTCTGCGGCCGTGCCGCCCCACGCGTCCTTCTCTTCAATCAACGGCGCGAAGCCGTCGTCGTAGACGACCTCGGGAAAGTCGAAGTCTTCGGCCGTCGCGCCCGAGAGCATCAACTGCTCCTCGACGCGTTCGAGCCGCGCGAGGCAGTTCTCGATTTCGAGGTGCGCGCCCTTCAGCAGTTCGAGGTAGTCGGGCTCCTCGTCCTTCGGGATGAAGACGCGGTCGGTGAAGTGCTCGTTGAGATACGGGATGAACACGTCAACGGTGATGAGGCGCGAGGCGTCAATCTTGATGTGGAGCTGCACCTCGGTCCCCTCCGGGACGGGACGACGGACGGCCTCGCTGCGGACGTGGAAGTTGCCGACCCAGTTGTTGGCCTGCGGGTCTGTGAGCGCCTCGCCCTCCCAGAGCTTCACCGCGAGTGACGTGTCGGGCTCGCTCGGCCGCAGCGTGTGGGCGGCGCGGTATGTGACCGTGCGCTCGGCGGGCAGCAGCGTGCGGCGCGGGAAGACCGGGCTCAGCTCTTCGCGCCCGTCCGCGTGCGCGACCTCGACCGAGATGGTGTGCGGCAGCGGCGGCGCGTCGAGCGCGAGCCCGTGCCGTATCTGAAACTCGTTCGGCGCGACTTCGAGCGCGCGCCCCTTCGCGTCGCGTACGCTCAGGAGAAAGCGGTTGAGCCGCCCCTCCTGCAACACGAGCGCCGCCTCGAAGAAGCCCTCGCGCGCCGGGAGCCAGCCGCTCGTCCACAGCCCACCCTCCGCATCAATCTTGACTTCGAGAGTCGCGTCGCTGCCCCTCCCTGAGAGCTTGCCCGCGACCCGGGCTCGCGGCTCCGCGGTCAGGGGGTCGTAGGCGAGTCGCACCGCCAACCCCGCGCCCTTCGTCTCTTCCCTGACCCCGGCCGACTGCGCGGCGCGGCGCTCGACGGTCGAGGCGTAGACGGCCGCGCCGCGCGCGACCACCGTCATCGGGTCGAGCGTGGAATCGATGGGCGCGCCGAGGTGCGCCGACAGCGCCTCGCGCACGCGCGGCATCTGCGTCGGCCCGCCGACGAGCAGCACGCGGTCTAAGTCCAACCCCTTCACGCGCGCGCCCGCGAGCGCCTCGTCGGCGAGGCGCAGGCAGCGCGCGACGAGCGGCTCCAACTCACTTTCGAGTCGCGCGCGCGTCAAAGGCATCTCCGCTTCGATGAGTTTTCCGTCCCGGTCTTCGCCGAGGTCGAGGAGGCTGACGATTGTCTCGTCCGCGGTCGTCAGCTCGACCTTCGCGTACTCGGCGAGGAGCGTCAGTTTGCGGAGCAGGCGCGCCAGCTCCGCCGGTTCCGCGTCGGCGCGCGGCAGCGCGAACTGCGCGGCGAGGAAGGGCACGAGCACGTTATCG
The DNA here is from genome assembly GCA_963726735.1 of uncultured Acidobacteriota bacterium. GTDB lineage: Bacteria > Acidobacteriota > Blastocatellia > Pyrinomonadales > Pyrinomonadaceae > QHXN01. The sequence continues at coordinate 317,726 of CAVSDM010000007.1, read as the reverse complement.
ACGAGCGCGCGGTCGATGTCCTTGCCGCCGAGGTGGTTGTCGCCGCGGTGTTCGAGGACGTTCAGGCGCCCGTCGCGCGTCGAGACGACGGCCACGTCGAGCGTGCCGCCGCCGAGGTCGAAGACGAGCCAGCGCTGGTCGCGCACGCCGGGCGCGGCCCCGTAGGCGACGGCCGCCGCGATGGGCTCCTGCAACAGCGGGTACTCTTCGAGTCCCGCGAGCTGCGCCGCGCGCGCCGTCGCCTCGCACTGCAAGGCCGTGAAGGCCGCGGGCACCGTGACTACGGCCGCGCGCACCTCTTCATTCGTCCGCCGCCGCGCGTCGGCGAGGAGCGACTTCAAGACCTCGGCCGAAATCTCCTCCGGCGACATCGAGCGGCCCGACGCGGGAAAGGACTTCGCGTAGCGCTGCCCCATCAAACGCTTGACCTCCTGCGCCACGTTGTCCGGGTCTTCGGCCAGCGCGCCCAACGCGCGCCGCCCGGCCAGAAGGCTCCCGGACTTCAGCACGCGCAGCACCGAAGGCGTCACGTTCATCTGGTCGTTGTTCTGTATGACCGTGACCTCGCCGCCCGCCGCCCGCGCGATGCACGAGTTGGTGGTGCCGAGGTCGATGCCGAAGTCGATGTACTGACCCATAAATTTATGAAGGGTGAAAAGCGCGCAACTTAGTTTCTTCTGATAACGACCTGGCCGTGGCGGACGACGGCGCCGCGGTAGAGGACGACGGGCGCGACCGTCTCGTCTACGACCTGCGAGCCGGCGGGCAGACGCGGGTCCTCGAAGGCGTCGATGACTTCGACGGCGAGGCCGGGCTCGTAAGGCCGACCCGTCACGTCGAGGACTTCGAGGCCGTGCTCGGAGAGGAAGCGGCCCAGCCGTCGCGCGGCGTGGCGCGCCTGCGGCGAAGAGTCGTCGGAGCCGCCCGCCCAGCGTTCGAGCCGCCACCACTCGACGGCCAGCTCGGCCAGCGAGGCGAGCGACACGTTCAGCGTCTGAGGTAGTTCGTCCGTCATCAAACTCAACATACAAGAATCGACGCCCGGCGTGAAGACCCTTTCATTCGCGCGCGGGCGTCGCGCGCTCAATCGTGGTCGGCGGAGGCGGGGGCGTCGCGTTGGCGTTGCCCTGCGCCCGACGCTTCCTCCTGCCGCGCGGCGTCGGAGCGGTTAAAGGGGGCGGCAGGTTGAGCGGGGTTATGTTGTAGTTCAGGTTCACGTTGAAATCCAGGTTCGGCGTCACTCTCAACGCCGGCAGCGCTTCGAGGGGCGTGCGCGTCGGGCGCGAGCTGATGACGCCGCTGACCTTCAGCCCGACGCCGACCCCGACCATCAGGAACCAGAAGGCCACGCTCGTCAGGCACCCCGGCACGTCGCGCTTCCGCGTGTAGCTGTCGAGCGTCTTCCCGCCCTTCGGGTCGTCGCGGAAGAGCTTGCGCGACGCGCGCGCGTCCTCAAGCTCGCGCGCGAGCGCCGCCTCGTACTCGCCCTGACTCCTTGCGCGCGACTCCACCGCCGCGCCGAGCGCGGAGAGTTTCGCGTCGATGTCGGCCAGCTCTTCCGACTCGGGCGGCGCGAGCGCGCGCGCCTTGAGGCAGACGAAGAGCGCCTCCTGCGTCTGCCCGCACTCCTCGAACGAGACGGCCAGCTTGAAGAGCTTCGACGACGCGTGCTCGAAGATGCGCCGGGCGTGGAAGGAGTCGGGGCCGGCCAGCCGCGCGAAGTCCGCGAGGCGCGGCCGCACCAGCTCGAACCTGCGCCACGCGTCGTTGCAGTGGTTGCGACGCTCGGCCGCGGGCCTGGGTTCTAAGCCCAGGCTGACCCACGTGAATGCCCCGTCCAGCTCTTCCGTGAGCTTGTCCTCGGCGGGGCCGACCGTCTCCTCTTCGTACTCGCGCAAAAGGGTCGCGGGCAGTTCCGCGCCGCGCAGAAGCTCCAACACGCGCGCGGCCTCGCGCAGCTCGCCGCGCACGACGGCGTCGCGCGCGCGCCCGGCGGCGTGTGCGTAGACGACGCGCGGCGCGGCCCGCCGCAGCTCCGACACCTCGCCGAACGTGACCGGCTGCTCGTAGTCGCCCTTCAAATCCAGGGCCACGAGCAGCGACCAGAACTCCTCGCACCCGAACAGCCGCCGCCACAGACGCAACGCGCGCGCCCACGCTTCCGCCTCGCGCAGCGCCGGGTCGAGCCGCACCAGCCCCGCCAGCGCGAGCAGCGCCGCGTCGTGCAGCGCCGCCGCCTCCACGTCCGCCAGCCGCACGCCTGTCTCTTCGTCTGCGTTGAAAGGTCGGACGGGGACGCGCTTGAGCAGTTCTTCGACGGCGGCCGTGAGTTCCGCCGCGTTCGAGACCTCGGCGGGCGGCGCGGGCAGTTGGAACCAGTAGAGGCGCTCGCGCGCGCGTTGCCTGGGCTCGGAGAGGCGGCCGACCGCGTCGCGCACGTCCGACTCCTTGCGCGCGACCTCGCCCAGCCACGCCGCCTCCCCGTCGAACGTCTTCCGCACGCCGACCTTCAGCGCGAGGCGTAAAGAGGATGCCGCGTCGAACACTTCACCCTGCGCCGCCCCGGCCCCCAGCCCCAGCACGCGGAACGCGTCCCGCGCCGACGGCTCGAACAACCCCGACGGCGGCTTCCACTCGACGCGCTTTTTGAAGAGCTTGATCATTTGAAGAACAGTAGGCAGATGGCAGATGGCAGTCGCCGCGTCAGCGGCGTTTGAATGTAGCCCGGCCTTTCAAGGCCGGGACAGTCGATGGTTAATAAGTTCTGCGTCGCGTCAGCGACGCCTGAATCAACACGCAACGTTCAGGCGTCGCTGACGCGACGCGGCGCAATCTCGCACATCCAACCCGGCCTTGAAAGGCCGGGCTAAATTCAGGCGCCGCTGACGCGGCGTTAACCCGCGCTCATTTCAGGCAAATCTAGACTCCCGACCGCCGAACTGCCTACTGCCATCTGCCTACTTCCCTTTCACAGTCCCGCCATGTCCCACTTGCGCACGACGTCGTTGACGAGGTTCGTGACCTTGTCGTTGACCTTGTTGAAGTACTCGTCGGCCTTCTTCTGGTCGAACTTGGGGTAGCCCTGTCCGGGCTGGTAGAGGCCGATTGATGAGGGGAAGGGCGTGGCCGACCAGGTGCCCGCCGCGGGGTAGGCGGTCGCCATGTCTGCCTTGTAGCGTTCGGGGTGAACGAGCGTGGGGTCGGCCGCCTGCACGTAGGCGGTCTCGTTCCAGCCGGCGTGGCCGCCGTCCTCGCCGAAGACCTCTTTGGTCACGTCGGAGGCGAACGACCACCAGTTGACGACGAGCGTGCGCACCCGGCGCTCGGTGGCGACCTCGGCCGCGACCGCGTTGAGCACGGCCGTCTGCGGCCCGCCGTGCCCGTTGAGGATGATGATGTTGCGGAAGCCGTTCTTCGCCAACCCTTCGAGGATTTGTTTGACGAAGGGGCGGTAGGCAGACTCGGTAATCTGGAACGCGCCGGGGTACGCCTCCATGCTGCCGGTGATGCCGTAGGGGAGCGCGGGCGCGATCATGGCGTTGACGCGCGGGGCGATCTTGCGCGCCATCGCGAGCGGCGCGGTGATGTCTGCGCCGTTGTTGACGACGCCGTGCGGCTCCAGAGTCCCCGTCGGCAGGAGCACGGTCTGCACCTTCGACGGCACGGTCTCTTTGAACTCCATCCAGTTGATGCGCTCCATCTCGCGCTCGCGCACCTGCGCGCGAGCGTCGGGCGCCGACAGCGCGGCGAGCGCGAGCAGGACGACGGCCGTGCAGAACATTCTCATCTCTCTTCCCTCCCCCTCCGGTTTTCAGAAGCTGAAGCCGCGGGCGGCGCGATTGACTTTGACTCGCCTTAAAGTGTAGAAGCGTTGGCGGCCGGGCCGCAAAAGCATACTTCAAACGAACGCCAAAAAAGAACCGCCCGAGGGGGCGGACGAGGGAGACTCGATGCAACCTGAGGCGCAGACGCGTGCGAAGTGGGGCAAGGTACTCGACCAGACGCGTTGCATCGGCTGCCACGCCTGCACGACGGCCTGCAAGTCCGAGAACCTCGTGCCGCTGGGCGTGACGCGCACCTACGTCAAGCACGTGGACGTAGGCCAGTGGCCGCAGGCGCGGCGCGCGCACCAGGTGACGCGCTGCAACCAGTGCGCGCACGCGCCGTGCGTCGCGGCCTGCCCGACCTCGGCCATGTTCCAGCGCCCGGACGGCATCGTCGATTTCGACAAGCGCATCTGCATCGGCTGCAAGGCGTGCATGGCCGCCTGCCCCTACGACGCCATCTTCATCAACCCGGAAGACCACTCGGCCGAGAAGTGCAACTTCTGCGCGCACCGCATCGACTCGGGGTTGGAGCCCGCGTGCGTCGTCGTCTGCCCCGTCGAGGCCATCATCGTCGGCGACATGAACGACCCCGACTCGCTCATCGCACACTACGTCGGGCGCGAGGCGACGGAGGTGCGGCGGCCCGAGAAGGAGACGCTCCCGAAAGTCTTCTACAAGGGCGCGCACCAGGCGACGCTCGACCCTCTGGCCGCGAGGAGGCCGGACGGTAATCTCTTCATGTGGAGCGAGCAGAAGACGGGCGCCGACACGGTCAACTCCGGCAACCCCTCCTTCGCGAACTCTTCGGCCGCGGCGCTCTTAGCCTACGACATCCCGCACTCGCTCCCTTGGGACTGGCGCGTGAGCCTCTACACTTGGACGAAGGGCATCGCCGCGGGCGCGTACCTCGTCGCGGCGCTACTACACCTCTACAGTTTCACGCTCGCGATCTCCGCCTCCGGTGCGGACTGGCAACATTATGCGCCGTGGAATCTCCACTCAGGCGGCTTCCTGTGGCTGTGGGTCGCGCCCGTCCTGTCCGGCGTATTCCTGGCCGTCACGGGCGGACTGCTCATCTGGGACTTGGAGCACCCTGCGCGTTTCTACATGATCTTCACGCGCCCGCAGTGGCGGAGTTGGCTCGTCAAGGGCGCGTTCATCATCGCCGGCTATACGTTGGTTCTTGCGCTCCATTTCGTCGCGAGCCTCGCAGACAACGCGGCCCTCCCGGTGCTGCTTTTAGTAGCGGGCGTGCCACTCGGCGTGATGACCGCCGTCTACACGGCCTACCTCTTCGCGCAGGCGAAGGCGCGCGACTTGTGGCAGAACCCTCTGCTGCCGCCGCACCTGCTGGTGCAGTCTTTGCTGCTCGGCTCGGCGGCGCTGCTCCCGTTCGCCTTCTGGCTGGAGCCCGCGGCGACGACTCCGCTCGCATGGCTGCTCGGCGCGACGAGTCTTATCCATCTGCTGATGGTCTGGGGCGAGGTGACCTTGACGCACCCGACGGCGCACGCGCGCGTCGCCGTGTGGGAGATGACGCGGGGGCGCTTCGCGGCCTTCTTCTGGGCGGGCGTCGTGCTGACGCTGCTCGCGGTCTTCGCGCCGTGGCTCGGGCTCGCCGCCGTCCCGCTCGCGCTCGTCGGGCTGGCGCTGCACGAGCACGCATACGTCCAGTCGGGCCAGTCCGTGCCGCTCGCCTAAGCCGGCCGCATACGTTCACGACAAGGGGAGACACGGGCCGCGCCTCTTGAAAGGAGAGACGTATGGCAACGAAGAAGACGGCCGAGAAGTCTACGGCCGAGGCGGCGGGCGGGGCGTCTGCGAAGTCGCCCGTCAAGCGCTTCCGCGCGCTGGTCGAGCGCGGCGAGGGCAGCGTCTGCGCCATCAGCGTCTCGTTCGACGTGGAGAAGACTTTCGGCAAGCGCGGGCGCGTCCCCGTGCGCGGCACGCTCAACGGCGCGCCCTTCCGCGGCTCGCTCTTCCAGATGGGCGGCGATGCCACTTCATGGTCGTCAACCGCCACCTGCGCGCGGCCGCGGGCGTACGGGGCGGCGAGACCGTCCCCGTCCACATGGAGCGCGACGACGAGCCGCGCACCATCGACCCGCCCGCCGACTTCGCGCGCGCCCTCCGTGGCAATAAGGAGGCGCGGGCCGTCTGGGACAAGCTCAGCTACACGCACCGCCGCGAGCACGTCGAGCACATCGAAGAGGCCAAGAAGCCCGAGACCCGCGAGCGCCGCATCGAGAAGTCCGTCGCCCTGCTCGCCGCGGGCAAGAAGGAGCCGCGTTGAAAACCCGCGCACGAACCACTCGTCGAACACACGCGGCGGCGACGGCCGTCCCGCTGCTCTTCATCTTCGCCGTCACCTGCGCGGCGCTCGCCGTGCCCGCGAAGAGGACGGCGACGCACGACGGCGTGCGCATCACCTTCGACGTGACGCTCGCGCGCGAGGCCACGGCCAAAACCGCCCCCGCCGCGCCGCTTGAGAGTGCGGACGACAAGCCCGACGGCGTCTACCCCGCGCACGTCGCCTTCACCCTCGTCGGCATGCCCGACGCGCCCGCCGACTCCTTCGAGCCCGCCCTGCGCGTCTCTTCGGTGGAAGAGTATCTGAAAGCCTTCTCGGTCGCGCCCCGTCACGTCAAAGAGGCCGAGCGCACGCTGAACGAGTTGCGCCGACTCATCCGCCGCCGCCCCGTCGCGCTCAAGGGCAACGTCCCCACGCTCCCCTTCCCCGACGCGACGGAGGTCTTCCACGCGCACGTCAAGTACCTGCGCTTCCGCGGCGGCTCCGGCGTCGCCTTCCTCACGCAGTCGCAGCAGGACTACGAGCTGATCAACAGCCAGCACGCCTCCTACTCCTTCCGCGGGCTCACTGACGACGGCCGCTTCTACGTCTCGGCCGACTTCCCCGTCGGCGCCCCCGTCATCGCCCCGAAACGCGACGCCGGCACACACGAGGGCTACGTGCTCCCGCGCGAAATCGGCGGCCGGCCCGCGAGGCAGCGCTACGCCGCCTACGTCGAGCGCGTCCGGCGCAAGCTCGAACGGCTGCGCCCCGAACAGTTCCAACCCGACCTGCGCCTCTACGAAGAGCTTCTAAGCTCGCTCGAAATACGGAAGTGACTGCATGAACCTCAAAGAGCTGAACGAGCGCGTGAGCGCGGCGCGCAAGGAGACGGAGGCGCGCGGCGAGACTTTCTACCCGGGGCCGAGCCGCGTGCATCTGGCGGCGTTCCCGCCGCGGGAGCGTTGGGACGACTGGGTGGAGTTGGAGTCGAAGGCTTGGCCCGAGCGGGTCGAGCGGCGTTACATGCTGGTGCCGACGACGTGCTTCAACTGCGAGTCGGCGTGCGGGCTTTTGGCGTACGTCGATAAGGAGACGTTCGGCGTGCGGAAGTTCGAGGGCAACCCCGAGCACCCGGGGAGTCGCGGGCGCAACTGCGCGAAGGGGCCGGCGACGTTGAATCAAGTCACCGACCCCGACCGGATTCTCTACCCGCTCAAGCGCGCGGGCAAACGCGGCGAGGGCAAGTGGGTGCAGGTCAGTTGGGACGAGGCGCTCGACGACCTCGCCGCGCGCATCCGGAAGGCCATTCTTGAGGACCGGCACAACGAGGTGATGTACCACGTCGGGCGCCCGGGCGAGGACGGGTTCACCGAGCGCATCCTCGCCGCGTGGGGCGTGGACGGGCACAACTCGCACACGAACATCTGCTCTTCGTCGGCGCGCGCGGGCTACCAGTTCTGGATGGGGCTCGACCGCCCTTCGCCGGATCACGCGAACGCCGACGTGATACTTCTCATCAGCGCGCACCTCGAAGCGGGCCACTACTTCAACCCGCACGCGCAGCGCGTGATGGAGGCGAAGCAGCGCGGGGCGAAGCTCATCGTCTTCGACACGCGCCTGTCGCACACGGCGACGCACGCCGACGTGTGGGTCTCGCCTTACCCCGGCTCCGAAGCGGCGATCATGCTCGCGGTGGCGAATCACCTGATTCAGAACGGCCTCTACGACCGCGAGTTCGTCCGCCGCTGGTGGAACTGGGAGGAGTACATGGCGGTCGAGCACCCGGAGCTTGAGACGAGCTTCGAGGGGTTCGAGGAGGTGCTGAAAGGTCTCTACGCCGGGTTCACCTTCGAGTACGCGGCGCGCGAGTCGGGCGTGGACGCGCGGCAGTTGAAGGAGGTCGCGCAGATCGTTTCGACGGCGGGCACGCGCTTCTCAAGCCACAACTGGCGCTCGGCCGCCGCGGGCAACAGCGGCGGGTGGCAGGTGGCGCGCACGCTCTTCCTCGTCAACGCCCTGCTCGGCGCGGTCGCCACCGAGGGCGGCGTCTTCCCGAACGCGTGGAACAAGTTCGTCCCCCGCCCCATCTACACGCCGCCGCACCCGCCGCGCTGGAACGAGCTGACGTGGCCGCGCGAGTACCCGCTCGCGATGAACGAGCTGTCGTTTCTGCTGCCGCACTTTTTGAAGGACGGCCGCGGTAAAGTCGATACTTACTTCACGCGCGTCTACAACCCGGTCTGGACGAACCCCGACGGCTTCTCCTGGATCGAGGTCTTGCAGGACGAGGAGTTAATCGGCCGTTACGTCGCACTCACCCCGACCTGGAACGAGTCGGCCTACTTCGCCGACTACGTTCTGCCGATGGGGCACGGCTCCGAGCGCCACGACATACACTCCTACGAGACGCACGACGCGCAGTGGCTCGGCTTCCGCCAGCCCGTGCTGCGCGCCGCGCGTGAGCGGCTGGGCGAAGAGGTCAAGGACACGCGCGAGGTCAACCCCGGCGAGGTCTGGGAGGAGAACGAGTTCTGGCTTGAGCTGACGTGGCGCATCGACCCCGACGGCTCGCTGGGCATACGCCAGTTCGCCGAGTCGCAGGAGCGGCCCGGCGAGCGGCTCGGCGTTGACGAGTATTACGGCCACATCTTTGAGCACTCCGTCCCGGGCCTGCCCGAGCGCGCGGCCGCGGAAGGCTTGACGCCGCTCCAGTTCATGCGCCGCTACGGCGCGTTCGAGATCGGCCGCAAGACGGGCGCGCTCTACGAGCAGGAGGTTCCGGAGGAGGAGCTGGACGACGCGCGCACAGACCGCTTCGGCCGCGTCTACACGCGCACGCCGAAGCCCGCCTCATTCAACATCGTCCCCGTCCCCGCGCCCGACGCGGACGCCGAGGGGCGACGCTTCGCCGGCGTCGAGGTGGACGGCCGCGTCTTACGCGGCTTCCCGACGCCTTCGGGCCGTCTGGAGTTCTACTCGAAGACGCTGGCCGACTGGGGCTGGCACGAGTACGCCGTGCCCCACTACATCAAGAGCCACGTCCACCCCGACAACCTCAACCCGGACCAGACCGTGCTCATCTCGACCTTCCGCCTGCCCGTGCAGATTCACACGCGCTCGGCCAACGCCAAGTGGCTCGACGAGATCGCGCACACCAACCCGCTCTGGATTCACCCGCGCCACGCGGCGCAGCTCAAGGTGAAGACCGGCGACGCCGTCCGCGTCGAGACCGAGACCGGCCACTTCGTCCTGCGCGCCTGGGTCACCGAAGGCATCCGCCCCGACGTGGTCGCGTGCAGCCACCACATGGGGCGCTGGAAGCTCGCGCACGAGGGCGAAGGCCAGCGACAGTTGATGCAGACCGTCTCGCTCGACCATCAAGGCACCGAGTGGGAAATCCGGCGCGAGCGCGGCACCGCGCCTTATGCTTCCGCAGACCCGGACACCGCGCGCATCTGGTGGGCGGACGTGGGCGTCCACCAGAACCTCACCTTCCCCGTCCACCCCGACCCCGTCTCCGGCATGCACTGCTGGCACCAGGCCGTCCGCGTCCGCAAGGCCGAAGCATCGGACCGCCCCGGCGACATCCACGTCGATACGGAGAAGTCGCGCGCCGTCTACCGCACCTGGCTCCAGTTCACGCGCCCCGCCGACAAACACTCCCCCGACGGCACGCGCCGCCCCTACTGGCTCCTCCGCCCCTTAAAACCCGCGCGCGAGTTCTACAAACTTCCCGAAGTGTCGAATGCGGAATGATGAAAGATGAAGGTGACGGCGGGGGCCGGGTCTTAATTCATCACTCACCACTCGTCGTTCATCATTCTTAGATGGAACTCTTCCGTGCACTCGCCGTGTTAGTCGAGCCGCCCGACCGGCCGGGCGCGGCGCGCGTGGCGGAGGCTCTGGGGTTGGGTGAGTTGCCGGAGGCGAGCGCGTACACGGAGTTGTTCGTGTTCCAGCTCTACCCTTACGCGTCCGTGTATGTCGGGGCGGAGGGGATGTTGGGGGGCGAGGCGCGCGACCGCGTGGCGGGGTTTATGGCGGCGTTGGGGCACGAGGTGCCGGCGGAGCCCGACCATCTGGCGCTGCTGCTCGGGGCGTACGCGGGGCTCGCGGAGGCGGAAGTCGGGGACGCGCGGCGGCGTGAGTCGCTGCGGCGGGCGCGGCGGGCGCTGCTGTGGGAGCACCTTTTGTGCTGGCTCCCCGTCTATCTGGATAAGGTCGGGCGGGTCGCGCCGCGCTTCTACCGGCGCTGGGCCGAGACGCTCGGGGCGGCGCTCGACGCGGAGGCCGTGGAGTTGGGGGCGCAGTCCGAGCTGCCGCTGCACCTGCGCGAGGCGCCCGCGCTCGCGGACCCGCGCGAGGGGGCGCCGGAAGAGTTTTTGAAGACGCTGCTCGCGCCCGCGCGCTCCGGCCTCGTCCTCGTGCGCGACGACCTCGCACGCGCCGCGCGAGAACTCGGCACGGGCGTCCGCGCCGGCGAACGCCTCTTCGCGCTGCGCTCGCTCGTCGGCCAGGACGCCGCGGGCACGCTCAACTGGCTCGCGCGCGAGGCCGAAGACTGGCGCGCACTCCACCTCCGACGCCGCGCCGCGCACGGCCCCATCGCCGAATGGTGGGCCGCCCGCGCCGCCTCGACCGCGCAGCTTTTGCGCGAGTTGAGCCGTGACGCCGACGAAAGTCTCAGAACAGTTTGAGGCCGCGCGCCTGCGTGCGCGCCAGGAGCCGGAGGAACTCTTCGCGCGGGACGAGGCGGGCGCCGAGGGCCTCCATGTGCGGGGTCATGACCTGTATGTCGAGCCAGCCGAGGCCGCGCGCGCGGAGGTGTTCGATTAGAAAGAGCAGCGCGAGCTTCGAGGCGTTGGGGCGGAGTCGGAACATGCTCTCGCCCGCGAAGGCGCCGCCCGCGTCCACGCCGTAGAGCCCGCCGACCAGCTCGTCCCCCTCCCACGCCTCGACGCTGTGCGCGCCGCCCAGCCGGTGAAACTCGCAGTAGCCGCGCACCATCCAGGGCTTGATCCACGTGCCCGTTTCGTGCGCGCGCTCCACCGCGGCGCAGGCGCGGATGACGCGCTCGAAGGCGCGGTCGATGGTGAAGTGGAGCCGCGTGCGCTTCCGCTCGCGCGCGAGGCTGCGCGGCACGTGCAGCTCCTCGAAGAAGAGCACGCCGCGCTCCGGCGGGCTGAACCAGAGCAGAGGGTAGCCGTCCACCGGCCAGGGGAAGATGCCGCGCGCGTACGCCTCTTCGAGCAGCGCGGGCTCGGGGCGGCCGCCGACGGCGACGACGCCGTCCGCCGTGGCCTCGCTCGGGTCTGGGAAACGGCTCTCGGCCATGCCTCCCATGATAAAGACGTGAGCCGCGAACCGTAAACCGCGACGAGAAAGGACAGGTTTTAATCTCGTCGCGGTTCACGGTTCACGGTTTACGCTCCCGTTTCGGTTTACGGTTCACAGTTCACGCCTTAAAATCTCCCCATGCCGGAGCGCGAGTACGGATTCGAGGAGGAGGTCGCCGCCGAGAGCCGGGAGAGGCTGAAGAAGCCGCCGCTCTTCCGCGTCCTGCTGCACAACGACGACTTCACGACGATGGAGTTCGTCGTCGAAGTCCTCGTGCAGGTCTTCGGCAAGTCGGAGGCGGACGCCTTCCGCGTCATGTGGGCCGTGCACACGCAGGGCGTCGGCGTCGCGGGCATCTACACCTTCGAGATCGCCGAGATGAAGGTCGAGCGGGTGACGCAGATGGCGCGCGAGCGCGAGTTCCCGCTGCTCTGCACCGCCGAGGAAGAACCGGGGGAGGGGTGAATAGTCAATGGTGAATAGTGAATGGTAAATTGTGAACTGTCCCGAGCCACGATTCATCAAGCGCCGCATCTAACGACTGACCATTTACTATTCACTGCTTTAGATGATTACCAAAGAGCTACAAGAGACCCTGAATTTCGCCGCGATGGAGGCGATCAAGCGGCGGCACGAGTACGTGACGCTCGAACACCTCCTCTACGCGCTGCTGCACGAGGGCACGGCGGCGCGGGTCGTCCGCCACTGCGGCGGCGACGCGGACGCTCTGACGAGGGAGTTGGAGAAGCTCTTCGACGAGAAGATGGAGAGCGTCCCCGCCTCCTCCGACACGCTCCCCGAGTACACGGCCGCCTTCCAGCGCGTCGTCGAGTACGCGGTCTTGCAGGCCGAAGGGTCGGGGCAGAAGGAGGTGGACGGCGGCAACGTGCTGGCCGCGCTCTTCCAGTCGCCCAACTCGCACGCCGTCTACATGCTCAAGAAGCAGGGCATCACGCGGCTCGACATCCTCAACTACCTCGCGCACGGCATCTCGAAGGTCGAGGGGGCGGGGCCGGACGGCTTCGCGGCCGAGGGCGAGGGCGAGGACTACGAGTCGGAGCAGGCCGCGCGCGACCCCTTGAAAGCCTTCGCCACCGACCTCGTCGCGCGCGCCGCCGAGGGGAAGATCGACCCGCTCATCGGCCGCGAGGCGGAGGTCGCGCGCACGATTCAAGTCCTCTGCCGGCGGCGCAAGAACAACCCCATCTACGTCGGCGACCCCGGCGTCGGCAAGACCGCCATCGCCGAGGGGCTCGCCCTCAAGATTCAGCAGGGCGAGGTGCCCGACCCGCTCAAGGGCGCCGAGGTCTTCTCGCTCGACATGGGCGCGCTCCTCGCGGGCACGAAGTACCGCGGCGAGTTCGAGCAGCGGCTCAAGGCCGTCATCGGCGCGCTCAAGAAGAAGGAGAACGTCATCCTCTTCATCGACGAGATCCACACCATCGTCGGCGCGGGCGCCGTCTCCGGCGGCTCGATGGACGCCTCGAACATCATCAAGCCGGTGCTCGCCTCCGGCGAGATGCGCTGCATCGGCTCGACGACCTATCCGGAATACAAGGCCGCGTTCGAGCGCGACCGCGCGCTGGCGCGGCGCTTCCAGAAGATAGAGGTCTGCGGAGCCCTCGCTCGAAGACACGGTCAAGATTCTCGAAGGGTTGAAGAAGCTCTACGAGGAGGCGCACGGCGTCGCCTACGCTTCGGACGCCCTGCGCGCCGCGGCGGAACTCGCGGCCAAGCACATCCACGACCGCTTCCTCCCCGACAAGGCCATCGACGTGATCGACGAGGTCGGCGCGATGGTCAAGCTGATGCCCGCCGCCGAGCGCCCCGCCGAGATCGGCGTCCACGAGATCGAGACCGTCGTCGCGCGCATGGCGAAGATTCCGCCGCGCACCATCGCCGGCTCCGAGAAGGACCGACTGCAGGACCTCGACGCGGCGCTCAAAGGCGTCATCTACGGCCAGGACCACGCCATCTCGCAGCTCGTCAACGCCATCAAGCTCTCGCGCTCGGGCCTCGGCCACCCCGAGAAGCCCATCGGCTCGTTCCTCTTCTCCGGCCCGACGGGCGTCGGCAAGACGGAGCTGGCCAAGCAGCTCGCGCTCACGCTCGGCGTCGAGTTCATCCGCTTCGACATGTCGGAGTACGCCGAGCCGCACACGGTCTCGCGCCTCATCGGCGCGCCGCCCGGCTACGTCGGCTTCGACCAGGGCGGGCTCTTGACCGACGCCGTCAACAAGACGCCGTACGCCGTCGTCGTCCTCGACGAGATCGAGAAGGCGCACCCGAACCTCTTCAACATCCTCTTGCAGGTGATGGACCACGCGACGCTCACCGACAACAACGGGAAGAAGGCGGACTTCCACAACGTCATCCTCATCATGACGACCAACGCCGGCGCGCGCGAGATGTCGGACGCGAAGATCGGGTTCGGGAAGGGGCAGGAGGGTCTGTCGCAGGGGCAGGGGCGCGGCGCCATCGAGCGCACCTTCAGCCCCGAGTTCCGCAACCGGCTCGACGCGTGGATCGCCTTCGCGCCGCTCACGTTCGAGACCATCGAGCGCGTCGTGGACAAGTTCGTCGCCGAGGTGCGCGCGCAGCTGGTCGAGAAGGGTGTCGAGCTGCGCCTCACCGAACGCGCCCGCCGCTGGCTCGCCGAGCACGGCTACGACAAGCAGATGGGCGCCCGCCCCATGGCGCGCCTCATACAGGAGAAGATCAAGGCGCCGCTCGCCGAGGAGATTCTCTTCGGCCGCCTGCAACACGGCGGCAAGGCCGTCGTCAACGTCCCCGACGACCACAACATCCGCATTGAGATCATCGAGCGCTAAAACACGGGGCGGCGACGTTGTTGCGCCGCCTCACAACGGCGTTGCGTGGCTTCGCAAGCGTATTGCGAAGCCACGCAACGCCGCTGTGAGGCGGCGCAACGCGATTGTCAGGCATGACAACGCCATTGCGATGTGAAACAGCACGACTGTCAAGCATGACAACGCCATTGTGAGGCGCCGCAATGCGTCTGCGGCGCCTCACAATGGCGTTGCGTCATGACGCAGCGGCGCGGTCAGCCCGCCGAAGGCCCGTTTACTCCTTCGCCTTCCCCTGCCACTCGTGCCGGTGCTCGTCTCTGTAACGCTTCATCGAGTCGGGCAGCTCGGCCTCGTCCGTCTTCCTGTACTCCATCCCCTTCGTCACGGCCCAGCGCGCGATCCACGAGTCGCCGCTCGCGCCCGTGTAGGTGTCCGGAAGCTGATAGGCTTCGTCGCGCGTCGCCTGGTCGAGGGTGACGAACGAGTAGCCGCGCCGCTTCATCATCGCCGCGAGGTCTTCGAAACAGTGCGCGTTCAGGACGCCCGCCGTCAGCATCAGGACCTGCGGTATCTCGCGCCCGACGACCTCGCGCGAGTAGCCCTCGTAGAACTCGAACATGCGCTCCATGTACGCGACGTAGTCGGCGCGCAGCGAGGCGGCCCCCGCCTCGTCCTCGCGCGTGAGCGCGTCGGCGTACGCGCGGTTGAAGAGCCAGTCCATGTTGTCCACGGTGACGGGGTGGATGCGGTAGCCGCGCCCTCGCAGGAACTTCTCGACCGCCGACTTCGCCTCCGGCGTCGAGCCCGTGTTCAGGTACGGGTAGCTGAAGTATCGAACCTTGCCCCCGCGCTCCGCGGCCAGCTTCGACAGCAGTTGGTCGCCGCGCACGACCTCGGCCTGGAACTCCTCGACCGAAGTGTTATACAGGCTCGTGTGGTGCGCGGTCTCGTTGCCCAGCTCGTGGCCGGCGGCGAGCCAGTCGCGCAGCGCCGCGACGCGCGCCTCGTGCTCGGCGCCGTCGCGGTAGAGCGACGCCTCGTTGACGAAGCCGACCGCGCGCACGTCGTTCGCCTTGAGCGAGCGCAGCAGCCTGCGCATCTGGTTCGCGACGATGCGCCGCGTCGTAGGATGTGCCCGGGGAAGTTGACGAAGGTCACCGCGACCTCGCGCCGCGGCGGCGCGGCGGCGGCGGCGGCGGGCGCGGCGCCGTGCGTGTTGGCCTCGGCGCGCGTGAGCGTGCGCTGCGCGCCGAGCGCCCCGCAGAGAAGTGCGAAGGCCAGGGCCAGAGCCGCGTAGGGACGGCGCGCGCGCGTGTGCGCGTCCGCGTTGACGAGTCTCTGTATGCGCTGCATGAGTGAACCTCCGTTGGCTGCTAAGGCCAGCGCCGCCGGGGGGCTCGCGTCCGCGCGCAGTTGTTCGAGCGCGGCGAGCGCGCGCGCATAACTGAGCGCGTCGCCCGTCGCCTCCACCGCCGCGTCGTCGCAGGCGTGCTCTCGCTCGGCGCGGACGCGCCCCGAGAGCCACCACGCCGCCGGGTGGTAGAACAGAAGCGTCTCGACCGCCGTCTGAAGCAGGTTCACCGCGTAGTCGTAGCGGCGGACGTGCGCCAGCTCGTGCGCGAGCACGGCCTCCAACTGCTGCGGCGTGAGCCCGAAGAGGGCGCCCGCCGGGATCAGTATGACCGGCCTCAGGTGTCCGACGACCGTCGGCACTTCGACGAGCGCCGAGCGGCACAGGCGCGACCGCGCGCCTGACGCGCAGACGCCCCGACACGCGCGCGAGAAGTTCCTCGAAACATTCGGGCACCGCCACTGCGCTCCGCTTAAGCCTGAGCACCAGCAGCCACGCGCCGACCATGCGAGACGCGAGCACGAGCACGCCCGACAGCCACGCGCAGACGAGCCACGGCAGCAGCGCCGTCAGACGCTCCTCCGCCCGAGCCCGCCACGCCGCCGCCGTCGGAACCGACGCCGCCGCCGAGCCGTCCGGCGCGTGCGCCGCGGGCCCCTTGCCCGCCCGCGGCGCACGCGCCGACCCGCCGCCCGGGTCCGCCCACGCCCCCTCCGGCGGGACGGACTCGCGCGCGAAGAGGTCGCGCCGCGCGTGCGGGGAGAGCCCCGCCGTCAGCACAGGCAGCAGGAGCAGAAGCAGCGAGCGCCGCCACCCCGCCCGCGTAGCGGACGTTGGCCGCCCGCCGCGGCACGAGCGCCGCGAAGCAGGCGTAGACGGCGGCGACGAGCGCCCCCTGCCACAGCGAGTGGACGAGCGCCCACCCGGCGGCGTCGAGCAGGGGCTTGAGTATCAAGACAGTGTCGTCCGTCAACGCTCCCCCCTCTCCAGCTCGTCGAGCATCCGCCGAATCTCCGACAGCTCCTCGGCCGAGGCGCGCTCGGTCGAGAGCGCCTGCATGACGAGCTTCTCAGCCGACCCGTCGAACGCCTTCCGCAGAAGGTCGCCGACGAGCCGCCGCTGCGTCTCGTCCTCGGGCGCGGCCGGCTCGTACCGGTGCGCCCGCTCGCTCTCGTCCCTCACGACCAAGCCCTTGTCCGCCATGATCTGCATCAGCTTGAGGACGGTCGTGTAGCCCGTCGTCTTGCTCTCGCCGAATGTCTCGAAGACTTCCCGCACGGTGCTGGGGCCGCGCCGCCAGAGCACCTTGAGGATTTCCAGTTCCGCGTCCGTCGGGCGCGGCAGTTCCGTTTCAGGCATTGCGCAATACCTCACCGCAGACTCAAGTCGGAAAGCACCCTACTACGAAGAAGTTCGTACTGTCAACGAAAATCTTCGTACTTAGTCGAACAAGCGTTCTAAGTGAAAGAATAGCTGCGGTTAACTCTTACCAGCGGTGGTAGGCGGGGTGGCCGGGGCGGACGGCGACGAAGGTGCCGCGGCAGGTGGCGCAGGTCTTCCCCTGAGCGGAGAGTTCGGCCTCGACGACGGCGCGTTCGTCGGTCGAGTCGACCACGCGGGCCGAGAGGCGCAGCGGGCCGTCGGTGGGCGTCGGACGCAGGAGCTTGATCGAGTAGTCGGCCGTGACGGTGCAGGGCGGGCGCTCGGCCCCCGCGCGGCGCATGAGGTGGTAGGCGGCGGCCCAGTTCGAGTGGCAGTCGAGCAGCGCCCCGACGATGCCGCCGTTGAGCACGCCGGGGAACGCCTCGTACTGCGGCTCGGGCCTCCACTCGGACACGACCTCTTCGCCCTCGCCAGAGGGGAAGCTGCGCACGTGGAGGCCGCGTTCGTTCGCCGGCCCGCACCCGAAGCACGCGCTCCCCGGCGCGTAGAGTTCTTGCAGACTCTTCATACTTATTGTTCGACGGCCGGGTCGTCGGTGTTGGCGGGCTCGCCCCTGTGGTCGGCGCCGCGGACGGTGCCGGTGTTGTCGATGAAGAAGGAGCGGCGGCCGCTCTTGCCGTAGGTCTTGGGCGTGGCCGAGACCTCGAACTTCTCGACCGCGACCTCCAGCTCGAACTTGTACTCCATGTTCTCAAGGAAGGTCTGCTCCAGCAGCTCCTCCGCGATCAGCTCTTCGAGCGTGGCGTAGCGCCCCTTCTTCCGGTCGTCCTTGTAGGCCGACTGCGCCGCCGCGATGCGGTTGAGCGCGTAGACGGCCATAGTCTCGTTCATGAGGACCTGCGAGTCTTTGGCCGCGACCGCGATGGTGAGCGCGTAGGTGCGCACGAGCGAGACGGGGAGCCGCACCTCGTGCATGACAACGTCGCCCTCGTTGGTCGCCTCGTAGGAGGCGGGGGCGGTCTCGGCCGCCTCCAACTGCGCGAGCAGCGCGCGCACGACGGCGTCGGTGCTCCCGCCCGAGCGCTTCCTCGTCTCCTCGAACGTGTTCCTGAGGACGGTGTCGGAGAGGTAGAGGTGGACGAGCTTCTGCCTGGCCTGCCACGCGACGGCGTCGCGGTAGGTGTTCGTGGAGGCGAGCGTCTGCCGCGCGTCGAACGAGTCCACGCAGTGGCGCACGGCCCTCAGCTCGCCGGCGACGAGGAAGTTGTTGATGATCGTGTAGGAGAACCCGGAGCCCGCGCCGAGGACGTTGATGTCGAAGCCCTTGCGCTTCTCGGCGCGCTGCGGGGTGCTGAGCGAGGCGAAGCCGAAGACGACGAGCACGCGCGGCAGAATCTCACGCACGCGTTCGGGGTTGTTGAGCGCGGCGATGAAGAGAAAGCCGGGCTCGGCCTCGCGCTCCTCCTTCTTCTCCTCGGCCGCGGCCCATGCCCGCGAGCCCGAAGTCGCCCGCGCCGAGCGGCAGGCTGATGGCCACCTCGTTGCCGAGCGCGGGCAGCAAGTCCTCCTTGAACTTGAAGCCGAAGAGCTTCTCGACGGCGGCGATGGTCTCGTTCAGCGCTCGGCTGCCGCTCGGCCTCCGCCTCGCCGGCGATCTCGGTGATGGTGCCCCCGCTCAAAAGCCCCGCCGGGTTGACGGAGGCCGCGCCGAGCGTCTGGTTGTAGATCTGCGTCCAGTCGAGCGAGCCGGCGACGAACAGCTCGGCGTCGGCCGGCGCGACCGAGGCCGTCTCGGCCGTGACGGGCGGCGCCGGAGACGATGTTCGGCAGGAAGGGGATGATGGAGATGAGGCCGTCGGGCGTGTTCTCGACGGCGAGACGGACGGCCAGCGCGCCGCCGTCGAGGCGTGCGCCGAGCGCGACCGCGCCCGGGATGCGCGGCACCCCGCCCCACAGGCCGCGCAGCACGCGATCCATGCCCCGCACGGCCGCCTCCTCCTCGGACGGAGGAGGCGGGGGCGTGAGCGTCTCCGCCTCGACTGCCGCGTCGGCCGCCGCGGCCGCTCTCGCCTCCTCCTCGACTGCCGCGCGCTCTTCGGCGCTCATCTCGGGGGCGGTCTCGGCCTCGATCGGTTGTCCCGTCGGTTCGGGCTGCGCTTCGGGCGACGGCGCCCTGCGTGGCCGTCAACTTCGACGCCGGTCACGCCCACGTTGACCTCCGTCGAGGTCGTGCCCGTGGGCTGCGTCGAGTCGCTTCACGGCGTGACTCGGACGCCCTCTGCATCTGTAGCGCCCAACCCTGCTGCGCGACGTTCGTATCGACGTAGACGAAGAGCGAGTCGGACGCGAAGCGCGCGCGCACCGATTGGAAGCGAGGGCTGTCGGAGAGCCGCGGCCGGTCCTCCTCGCCGCGCAGGCGCTTGAGCGTGAAGGGCGAGTCGGCGGCGAGCAGCCAGCGCCCCACGCGCCGCAGCGCGAAGTCGGCCGCCGCGGGCCTTGCCGCGCGCGTGCGCTCGTTCGCTTCCGGTTCGGGGACGACGACGGGCTCGGGCGCGGCGCTCCCGACGGCCTTCTTGACCTGCGACACCTGCGCGCCGAGCATCCGGCGCAGCTTCGGCTCGAAGGCGACGGCCGCCTCCGACGACTCCAGCTCGACGGCCATCAGCGCCTGCGGCACCTCGGCGCGCGCGGGCATGAAGGCCACGACGACGCGCGACTCGCCGAGCGCCTCGGCGTTGTCGGAGAGGAAGCCGTAGAGGTCTACGACCGGCTTCGCCTCGTCGCCGCCGATCAGGCGGAGCGAGGCGACGGCCGACTTCACCTCCTCGGCGCGCGCGAGCGTCCCGACCCTGCGCACCTCGATGTAGGCGGTGTAAGCTGTCGGCGGCCAGCATCTCTTCGACGGAGAGGTCGGGCTCGGCGCGGCGGCGGCTGCGGCGCGCGCGCCGGCGCGGCCTCGGGCGTGGGCGTGACTCTCGGCGCCCGCGCGGCGGGCGCCGGCGTCTGCGTGCGCGGCTTCGCCCGCCCGCGGCGCGTACGCTGCGCGGCGCCCGCGGGCGCGAAGTTCAAGAGGAGCACTACGACGCAGGCGTGCGTCGTGAGGCGGCGAAGAAGTTTAGGGGACTTCATTTTCCTTCTTACCAGAGCGGGTGTCGGCGGCGCCGGGGACGTGCGGCCGCCGGACTCGTTTGAAGATAAGTCTCCCGGCGCGGCGACTCCCGCCCGGACGGGCGAGATTGTAACTCACGCGCGGCCGGTTGTAACGGTTGGGGGCGTACGCCGGGTTGGACGGAAGTCCAAACGGCGCGGCCGGCTCCAGGCCCCAACGCGTTTGACTTCAAAGCGGGGCGCGGCGTAACTTTCGGCAGCACACACTTCTCTTCTAAAGTGAGGCAATACGGACGATGAACAGACGCTTCTTTGCCGCCTCCGCGCTCGCCGCCATGGTTGCGTGCGCGGGCGCGTGTACGAACACCGCGCCGTCGAACAACACGGCCGCGACCACGCCGACGCCCGCCGCCGCCGCCGCCGCGGGAATCCCGGCGGAACTCAAGCCCGCGCTCGACTCGGTCAACGCCGACGACATCCTGCGCCACATCAAGGCGCTCTCGTCCGACGAGTACGAGGGGCGCGGCCCCGGCACGAAGGGCGAGGAGCTGACGGTCAAGTACATCACCGAGCAGTTCCAGAAGCTGGGCCTCAAGCCCGGCAACCCCGACGGCACGTTCGTGCAGAAGGTCCCGCTCGCGGGCTTCACGCGCGCAGCCCGAGGCGTCGCTCAAGGCCGGCGACAAGGAGATCAAGCTTGAGAACCTGAAGGACTACGTCGCCGTCTCGCGCCGCTACGAGCCGCAGGTGAACGTCGATAACTCCGACATCGTCTTCGTCGGCTACGGCGTCGACGGCGCCCGAGTACGGCTGGGACGACTACAAGGGCGTGGACGTGAAGGGCAAGACCATCGTCATGCTCATCAACGACCCGGCCGTGCCCTCGCCGTCGAACCCCGCGGAGCTCGACCCGAACACTTTCAAGGGCAAGGCCATGACCTACTACGGCCGCTGGACGTACAAGTACGAGGAGGCTTCGCGCAAGCGGCGCGGCCGCCGCCATCATCGTCCACGAGACGGGCCCCGCGGGCTATCCCGTTCGAGGTCGTCTCGGGGAGCTGGGGGCGCGAGAACTTCGACATCGTCTCGCCCGACAAGAACGCGGGCCGCGTCGGCGTCGAGTCGTGGATAACTTTAGACCGCGCGAAGGAGCTGTTCGCCGCCGCGGGTCAGGACTTCGACGCGCTGCAGAAGGCCGCGACGACGAAGGAGTTCAAGCCCGTCGCCCTTGAACGCGAAGGCGACGTTCCACATCAAGAACACGCTGCGCACCATCGACTCGCAGAACGTCGCTGGCGAAGCTCGAAGGCTCCGACCCGACCTTGAAGAACGAGTACGTCGTCTACACGCGCGCACTGGGACCACCTCGGGCAAGGACGACAAGGCGCAGGGCGACGGCATCTACAACGGCGCCATCGACAACGCGTCGGGCGTCGCGCAGGTGCTCGAGACTCGCCGAGGCGTTCACGAAACTGCCCGACGCCGCCCAAGCGCACGCATCGTCTTCCTGATGGTGACGGCCGAGGAGAAGGGCCTGCTCGGCGCGAAGTATTACGCGGAGCACCCGCTCTACCCGCCGGCGAAGACGCTCGCCAACATCAACATCGACGGCGTCGAACCAGTGGGGGCGCACGAAGGACATCGTCTTCATCGGCGAGGGCAACACCACCGTCGACGACATCGCGCGCGAAGTCGCTGACGGCGCAGGGGCGCACCGTCACGCCCGACCCCGAGACCGAGAAGGGCTTCTACTACCGCTCCGACCACTTCGAGTTCGCCAAGATGGGCGTGCCCGCCTTCTACGCCGACACGGGCAGCGATTTCATCGGCAAGGACGCCCGACTTCGCCAAGAAGAAGCGCGACGGAGTACGACGAACAACGACTACCACAAGCCCTCGGACGAGGTTAAGCCCGACTGGGACCTCTCCGGCGCCGTCGAGGACGCGCAGTTCCTCCTCACCGTCGGCTACCGCATCGCGCAGGGCGACAAGTTCCCCGAGTGGAAGCCCGGCACCGAGTTCAAGGCCAAGCGCGAAGAGTCGCTCAAGTCCGCGCGCCGGGCCTTCTTAAAGTCGGAATGAATTAACGGGGATGGACAGGATGGACAGGGTAATGACTTCGAATTATTGCTTTATCCCGGCACATCCTGTCCATCCACGTTAATTGTCTTTAGAGTGATGAAACTGAGAGCGTTGATCTCAAGCGGCCACTCTGTGCCTTCTTGCCTGTTCGGCGTTTGCGCAGCAGCCTCAGCCGACGCCGGAGCAGAAGCCCGAGCCGCCGGCCGTGAAGAAGAACGCGCGGCCGGCGGGCGAGGCGGAAGCGGCCGAGCCGTTCGACAAGATGACGCCGGAGCAGATGGCCGGGCGCTGCGTGACGCTGGAGACGGAGGCGGGCGACATCCAGATCGAGGTGCTGTCGGAGGCCGCGCCGGAGTCGGCGCGCAACTTCCTCAACCTCGTCTCGACCGGCGCGTTCGACACGACGACCTTCAGCCGCATCGTGAAGGACTTCGTCGTGCAGGGCGGGAACGTGGCGACGCGCGAGACTCTCACAAATGAGCTGATCCGCCGCGCCTCGCGCAAGGTGCCCGACGAGCCGAACCCGGTCAAGCACCTGCGCGGCGTCGTCTCGCTCGCGCGCCCCGCGGAAGCGAACGCCGCCACCACGCACTTCTTCATCCTGCTAAACGACGCCCCGCACCTCGACGGCACCTTCGCCGCCTTCGGCCGCGTCCGCGCGGGGATGGAGGTCGTGGACAAGATCGCCGCCGGGGAGCTGGACGGCGAGAAGCCGAAGAGCCCCGTCCGCGTCCGCCGCGCAACGGTCGCGCTCTGCCAGAAGCCTCCGCCCGACCAGCCTAAAAAGTAACCGAGGCGCGTGTGCTGACCCGCACGACACGCGCCCCGTCCGGCGGGGTGGGTGAGCCACGACACCGCCGGTAGCCCCACCTCCTCTCAACTGAGACCTGTAAAACCTCTAAGCCGAGCGCAGGTCGCCCGCCATCGTCCCGAAGCTCATTACACACGCCTCACTTCAAACGCTCGACCGTCGCCGTGCCGAGCAGCGGGTTGTACGTGACACGCATTTCAAATCGCAACCCGAAGGGCGCAGGCATCCTGCCTGCGCTCCTTCGGGACGCTCGCGCTCCTTTGGCATCCGCTTTTCCGTCGGCGGTTCGGGCGAAGTCCTGTTCCCCCGAGAGGACTTCGCCCGAACCGCGCCCCGGACCGCGGGACTCGTCCGGCGCGGCTTGCCCCCCCGCGGCAAGCCTTGTTACTGCACGACGAAGTCGGAGCCCGACGCCGTGTCGGAGTTGAGCAGCAGCCCGCCCGTGGCCGAGGCGCCGACGAGTATCTGCGCGCTCGCGCCCGTCCCCGTCGAAGTGGTGCCGACGACGTTCGTCCCCGCGATGGCGTTGATGTTGGCGACGCGGGACGCGAATCACGATCTGGTTGCCGACGACCTCGCCCGACTCGGGCGCGCCGTCGCCGACCTGATTGTTCGTCCCGTTCGGAAGGTCTCGTAGTGGCCGTACTCGTAGACGACCTCGCCCGTCTCCGAGACCTGGGCCGAGACGAAGACCGTCACGCCGTTGAAGGCCGAGCTGACCGTCCACGCGTTGTTCTGCAAGCGCTCGGCGCCGTTCGCCAGCGTCAGCGTGTAGACGATCTGCTGGCGGGCCGCGTCGTAGGCGAAGTCCACCGACTGTATGTCCTGCGCGCCCGTGCCGAAGGCGTCGCCCGCGGGGTCGATAACCTCGGGGCCGCCCGCGTCGGGAATCAGGTCGAACGGGTGCGGGACGCTCGTCAGCCCCATCGCCGCGCGCACCGCGTTGTGCGCGTCCACGTAGCCGGCGCCGACGACGCGCTCGTCGAACGGCATCGGGTTCGCCGTCTGCCTGCAGTATCGTCACCACGTCGTCCGGCGTGAGCAGCGGGTTCGCTTCGAGCATCAGCGCGACGACGCCCGAGACGTGCGGGCACGCGAAGCTCGTCCCCTGCGAGGTCGTGTAGTACGGGAGGAAGGCCGGCGGGATGGTCGTCAAATCGTTCCCGACGACGGGCACCGTCCCCAGAGTGTTCGTCAGGCCCGCGCCGCGCAGGCGCGCGCTCTTGATGTCTACGCCGGGCGCCGTGATGTCGGGCCGGAGGTTCGGCGTGAGCGTCGTGTCCGCCGGCATCCCCGCACACGTCCGTCCCCGTGCCGTTATCGACGCCGCGCGAGCTGAAGTCCGCGGGGCTCCCCAAACCCTGCTTGAGGCCCGCCGCGACCGAGATCGTCCAAGGCATCGTCGAGTAAGGGTTGATGGAGGTCGGCGTGTCGCCCGAGTTGCCCGCGGCGAAGACGACCGTGATGTTGCGGTCGTGCGAGATGCGCGTCGCGACGTTGACGGGATTGTTCGGGTCGAGCCCCTCGGCGCTCAAGCCATCGCCCCATGAGTTGTTGATGACGCGGATGTTGTACGCGTACTGGTTCGCGAGCAGGTAGTCGTAGGCGCCGATGATGGCGACGGTGGGCAGGCCCAGCTCGTTGCCGGAGTTGACGCCGATGAGACTGCGCGCCGCGCGCCACGCCGCCGTAGAAGCCGCCCGACTGCTCGCCCGTCCCGGCGGCGACGGCCGCGCCGTGCGTGCCGTGGCCGGATTCGAGGTCGCTCAACGGCTGGTTCTCGAAGTAGATGGGCGGGACGAAGCCGGTCGAGTTGAGGATGTCGCCGATGGAGACGCCGACGCCGACGACGAGACCGCCGTCGCCGACCACCGTCTCCGAGAGCGGCTGGATGACGTTCTGCACGGTCTTCTTGCCGTAGGTCAAATCCTTGTGCGTCGCGTCGATGCCGGTGTCGATGTAGCCGATGCCGACGCCCTTACCCGTGACGGGGAGAGCCGGGGTTCGACTCGTGTTGTTCTTCGTCACCTGCGTGTCGGCCGTCATCTGCGGGACGCCGATGAAGGTGCGGCTCGCGTTGGTGAAGGTCTTCATCAGACGGTTCGAGTAGATGGAGACGACGCCGGGCTGGCGGCTGACGGCCGCGAGCTGCAAGGCGCTCAGGTCGGCGATGACCATCGGCAGCTCGCGCGTGGCGAAGCCCTTCGTGATGCCCGCGAGCTGGAGGCGCGAGAACTCGGCCGCGCCCGGCTTCTGCTTGTAGGTGATGATGGCCGGGACGGTCGCGCGCTGTGTGAGCAGACGCGTGAGCTGCGGGTCGATCTTCACGGCCGGGGCCGCCGAGACGTTCGCGCCGCCGCTCCCCGAAGGCACGCTCGCGAGGCCGAGGGCGAGGGCGAGAACCAACGCCACCAGAAATGTGTTTCTCAACGTCGTCATGGTCTTTTCCTCTTTATCGCTTCCGTGAGCCTTCGGCCGCGCGGCCGCGCGTGGCGTGAAAGTTTTCCGGGTTGCGGCCCGGAGGGTGGCCCGTCTCTGCCAAGCGAGTCACCCTCCGGGCCGCTCGACTCGCCGCGCCCTCCGTCCCGACTTCGGCCGGCGCGGCGAGATTGCGGCGAGGTCTAGTTGCCCGCCACGAAGCGCTGGCGGAAGTTGTCGAGCGCGTAGGCCATGAAGGCGCGCGTCGTCGCGTCGTTCGCCTTCACGCGCGCCTTCAGGGTCGGCTGGAAGTCGAACGGCCCCTGCTCAAGGTGAAGAAGGCTTGCAGCAGCCCCTTGTCGAGCGCGATCTGCACGTAGCCGCGCATCGCCGAGGGAATCTCGGCGTTGTCGGCGAGCGCGACGCGACTGGCCGTTGTAGCTCGCCGTGACGATCGAGCCGGCCTTCGCCTTCGCCTCGGCGTCGAGGCCGAGCGCGCGGACGAGCGCGACCGCCATGTCGAGCCGTGTCACGTCGCCCTGCGGGTTGAAGGTCGAGCCGGCCGCCCGCGACCATGCCGGCCGGCGCGAAGTTCCAGTCGCGCAGCGTCGAGCCGTTGGCCGTCACCGCCTCGGCGATGGGCGCGAGTTCCGCCGAAACGTCCGTGTACTTCGGCGTCGCCGAAGGCGACTGGCGCAGCGGCGTGTTCAGGTAGAGGAGGCGCGCGAAGTCTTCGCGCGTGACGTTCGCGTCGGGGCGGAAGCTGCCGTCGGCGAAGGTGTCCATCTGGCGGTTCTTGAGCACGGTCTCGATCTGCGCCTGCGCGGCGTGGCCCTGGATGTCGCCGATGGGTTCGAGCGTGAAGAGCTGCTGCGTGATCTTGATCTCGACCGGCCCCGGCGCCGCCGCGCCCGAGGTCGGGAGCGAAGCGTCCGGCACCGCCGCCAGTCCGCGCACGCCGCGGACTTCGAGGAGCCACTGGCCCGCGGCCGGGTTCTTGACCACCACCTCGCGGCTCGGCGCGTCGAGGACGGGCAGCGCGACGCCGGAGCTGTACTTGACGCCGTTCGGGTCGGTCAGGAGGAGGCCGATGGTGTTGCCGTCGCCGTCCTCCAGCGCCGTGTCGAAGGTCGCGAACACGTCGAGCACGCTCATGCCCGGCCTCGACGTTGAAGCTGTGCGAGTTCTGCGAGCCGGCGCCGGGCAGGCCCGCCGGGCTGTAGTCGATGTGAACCTGCTCGGCCGCGGGGCCGCTGACCGTGTAATCGCGCGTTGAAGGCGTGCGAGAAGTTCGTGCCGTAGTTCTTCGAGCGGTTGAAGACCTTATCGACGGCGGCGTAGGCGTTGACGTAGCCCGCGCCGACTTCCCACTCGTCGCGGCCGGGCATGCGCGAGGCGGTCTGCGTCGAGAATCTGCTTCACCTCGTCGGGCGTGAGCGTCGGGTCGGCGTCGAGCATCAGCGCGACCACGCCCGCGACGTGCGGCGTCGCCATCGAGGTGCCGGAAATCTGCGTGTAGAAGGGGATGTAGGCGGGCGAGAGTTCGAGGTCGTCGGTCGAGGCCGTTGGCGAAGATGTTCGTCTTCGAGCGGGTCGAGACGTAGGCGGCCGAGAACTTCGCGGCGTTCGACTCGAACTCGCGCCCCGTGCCCGGCGCGGTGATGGTCGGCGCGTCGTAGTCGTTGTTCGGGTCCGCGTCGGCCAGGCGCTCGTCCTTCGGGATGCCGCGCGAGGAGAAGCTGGCGAGCCCGCCCTCCTTCGTGCCCGCCGCGACCGAGATGACCCACGGCGCCTTGCCGTAAGGGTTGTGCGTGTCGCGGCCGGGGCCGGAGTTGCCGGCGGCGAAGACGACGATGATGTTGCTGTCGTGCGCGACCTTCGCGGCGATGTCGACGGGGTCGTCGGGGTCGAAGGCGCCCGAGCCGCCGAACGAGTTCGAGATGACGCGGATGCCGTAGAGCGACTGGTTCGTCAAACGACCACTCGAAGCCGCCGAGCGCGTTCAGGACGAAGAGCACGGCGCCCGAGCCCGTGCCGATGAGCCTCGCGCCCGGCGCGACGCCCGCGTAGAGCCCGCCCGACTGCTGCCCCGTGCCGCCGACGATGCCGGCGCAGTGCGTGCCGTGGCCGACGTTGAGGTCGGTGTTCGGCAGGTTCTCCAGAGCCTGGAGCGTCGTGAAGCCGGAGAGCGTGTCGGTGCCGGTCGCGATGAAGACGTTCTGGATGACGTTCTTGCCCAACTGGAGGTCGGGGTGCGTGGCGTCGATGCCGGAGTCGTTGATGACGACCGAGAAGTCGCCCTTGCCCGAGACGGGCAGCCCGCCGTTGCCGCGTCGATGAACAGGCGGTCGTTCTTCAGGCGCTCGACGCCCGTCAGCGTGCGCGCCTCCTTGTCGAAGTAGCGGAGGCGGTCGTTGGACCAGACGGAGCGCACCGAAGGGTTCGCGGCCAGCGCGCGCACCTGCCCGGCCGTGGCGACCGCCGCCACCATGCCGAGCCGGTTGAGCGTGAGCCCCTTCGTGATGCCGAGCGCGCGCAGCGCGTCGAGGTGCGCGGGCTGGAGGCCCTGCGCCGTGTTGAAAGAGATGATGACGGTGCCGACCTTCGCGTCGGCGGCGAGGCCGCTGAACTTCGAACGGAGCGACGGCCCGAGCGTGGCGGCCGAGACGTTGGCGGCGAGGACGACGAGCAGTACGACGGCTTGAGAACGCGGCAGAGATTTTTCTGAGCATGGATTTCAATTTTCTCCTTGGAGTCGGGTCTCGAAGTTCTGGAATCGGTGCGGCTGACTTCTGAGGCTCGTCCCGAGCCGGCGCGTGGCGTCGTCGTCAGCGTGGACAAGATAGCCAAGACCGATTGAGCGAAACTTGAGCGCGGAGAAAATTTTTCGGCCCGGCGGAAGAATTTTTAAGCGCCTTCATTTTCAACAACTTAAGGGCGCTTGAGAAAAACTTGAGCCGCTTGAGCGCGGGACTTAACTCTTCGAGGAAAATTGAGGCGGGTTGATTCGAGTCAGAAACAAAGTCGGTTAGAGGCCGGGGAAGAGCAGCGGGAAGAAGCGGCCGGAGATCGTTTGGCCTTCGGGGATGGCGGGGACGCCTGCGAGCAGGGGCGCGTCGGAGTTGGAGCGGACGCCGTCGCGGAAGACGTTGACGACCGTCGCGCGGCGCGGGCGCGCGGTCGAGTTGGCGTAGGAGCCGTGGATCATGCGCGGGTGGTGGAACGAAGCCTCGCCCGCCTTCAGCTCAATCGCCACGGGTTTGAACTGACGCCTCTGCTCGTCCGTCAGCACGGACCGTATCGCGTCCATGTCGCCGGCTAGTCCCGTGACGGGGAGGTCGGGCCAGCGGTGGCTGCCCGGGACGTAGTGGACGCAGCCGTTCTCGCGCGTCGAGTCGTCGAGGCCCGCCCAGCCGTCAGGTGCGCGAGCGGCGTCGTGCGCGTCCAGTAGGAGTAGTCCTGGTGCCACGCGACGACCCCGCCGTGGCGCGCGGGCTTGCAGAACAACTGGTCGTGCCAGAAACGCACCGCGCCGCCGAGGAGCTGCGACGCGGGGACGGTGAAGCGCGGGTTCCACAGGAGGTCGTGAAAGCCCGGCGCGATCCGCCAAGCCCCCAGCGCGTGGAAGAGGACGCGCGAAGGGTCGCGCGATTCGTTCGCGTGGAACTCGTACCAGAGTTCGCGCGCCGCGTGTGCGGGGCTCATCAACTCCGACAGCTCCGCGCGCAGCCACTCGACCTGCGTCTCGTCGAACACCCTCACGCCGGCCAGGTAACCGTGCTCCTCGTAGAACGCGACCTGCTCGTCCGTCAGCGCGTAACGCTCCCACTCCGCGCGCGCGGCGGGCGCGTGGAAGAGTCTGGTGATGGGCGCGTGGTAACGGGAAAGGTCTTCGGCCATCTGACGCCGCGGGCGTACTCCTCACGAGTTATTTTGTAAAGATGAGGCGTATTATACGGCATGAACGACGCGTTAGCGGAGGAAGAGCTTGGGTAAGGCTGACCGTTCGATTGTCAAGACGCTCGCGCGGGGCGCGCGGCTCCGCTGCCCCGCGTGCGGCCAGCGCTCGGTCTTCCAGTCGCCCTTCCGCGTACGGCACCACTGCCCCGTCTGCGGCGCCGTCTTCCAGCGCGAGGAGGGCTTCTTCGTCGGCGCCATCATGCTCAACGTGGTGACGACCGAGGCGGCCGTCATGACCGCGGCCGGCCTCTGCCTGCTCGCTCTTCCCCGGCCGCGACCGGCTGCTGCTCGGGCTCCTCTTCGCCGTCGCGCTCCTCTTCCCCGTCGCCTTCTACCACCACTCGTGGAGCCTCTGGCTCGCCGGCGACCACCTCATCGAGGGGCTGCCCGACGGGCGCCCGGGCAAGTGAAATTAACCGGGCATCCCTCGGCGCCGAACTCACATCTCTGAAGCCAAGCGGCACGACAGGACGTTCCCCTCGCAGGTGACGGGCCGTCAGACTCTGTCTCCCCGGACGATTGACCGGGCCAACCTTTCGGAGGACGTATGCCCACAGAACCGAGCGCGCCTTCGCGCTTAACCTTCAGCTTCTTGCTTTCCTGCTTCCTCCTCACCCTCTGCGCCCTGCCCGCGCAGCGCGCAGGAGGGCGCCTCGACCGCGGCCGCGGCGCGCACGCGCTACCTGTCGGAGATGGGGCTCATCCCCGCCTCGCGCGTCGGTCGCCGTCGAGGAGTTCGTCAACTACCACCGCCACCAGATCGGGCGCCCCAAGGCGGGCGAGGCCGTCCTGCTCGACGTGCGCTGGGGCAACGACCGCGTCTCAAGCGCGGCCCCCGAGGCCGTCTTGCAGATCGGCTTCAGCACCGCGCTCGCCTCCGACCGCAGCCAACTGCCGCCCGTCAACCTCGCGCTCGTCATCGACAAGAGCGGCTCGATGGCCGACGCGGACAAGCTCTCGCGGGTGAAGGAGGCGCTGCTCACCCTCGTCAACCAGCTCCGCGAGACCGACATGCTCTCCATCGTCGTCTTCGACTCCGAGGCCGAGGTGCTGCGCCCCGCGCGCGAGGTCGGCGACCGCGAAGAGGTGCGCCGCCTCATCCGCTCGATTACAGCCCGGCAGCTCGACGAACATCCACGCCGGCCTCGTGCTCGGCTACAAGGAGGCGCTCAAGCAGTTCAAGCGCGAGGGGACGAACCGCGTCGTGCTCCTCACCGACGGCATCGCCAACCAGGGCGTGACCGACCCGGCGCAGATCGCGCGCGAGTCGCTCTCCTTCAACGACCGCGGCGTGGACCTCTCGACCATCGGCGTCGGGCTCGACCTCAACAAAGACCTTCTGCGCGACCTCGCCAAGAGCGGGCGCGGACTCTTCCACTTCGTCGCCGACGCGCAGGACATCGACAAGGTCTTCCTCAAGGAGGTGCAGAGCCTCGTCGCGCCCGTCGCCTCCGAGCCCAACTTAGAGATTCGAGTACGGCCCCGGCCTTGAACTGGCGCAGGTCTACGGCTACGAGCCCGAGCGCGTCGCGGGCGGCTTGAAGATCAAGCTCGACAACATGAATCAGGGTCTGACGCAGGTCGTGCTGCTGCGCTTCAAGGTCAGGCCGCGCGGGTTGGACGCCGCGCGCCAGTCCGTCAGCGGTGAACTTCAGCTACTACGACCTCGAGCAGAAGCGGCGGGTCACGAAGAGCGAGGAGGCGTTCGCTCTCAATCGGCGGCGCGGGCGACATGCTGCGCGACCCGGAGGTCGGCAAGAACTTCACCATCGCGCTGCTCGCGCAGGCCATCCGCGACATGGCCGTCGCCGTCGAGTCCCAGCGCTACAAAGACGCCGAACACCTCCTCAACGCGGCCATCGCCAAGACCTACCAACGCTACCCGCACCTCGAAGACGAAGACATCTCCCGCACACTCCTCATCGCGCAGAAGTACCAGGAGCTGGTCAGGAAGTACAACCAGGAGCAGGCAGAGCCGGAAGTGAAGAGGTAGCCACGGCCCGGCCGTGAGTGAGGGCGCCGGGCAGACGCAGAAGGCGGGATGATGAGAGGCCGCTGCTTCTCATCATCCCGCCTTCCTTTGTAAAACCTACGTCCTCCCTTACGGTCGGGCTTCCGCCTTCGCACCGGCCGGCGCGGCGCTCTTCGAGGACTTCCCACGCCTCGCGCGTGCGGTTGTAGATGCCGTCGGCGTCGAGGCCGTACTTGGCGAGCAGGAGCTTCGGGTCGCCGTGCGTGACGATGCGGTCGGGGACGCCCATGCGGACGAGGCGGACGGCGTCGAGCAGCCCGTTCTCTTCGAGCAACTCCGCGACGGCCGAGCCGAAGCCGCCCGCCAGATAAGCCTCCTCGACCGTGACGATGAGCCGCTTCGTGCGCGCGAGCGCGAGCAGGAGCCCCGCGTCGAGCGGCTTGACGAAGCGCGCGTTGACGACCGTCGCCTCGATGCCGTCCTTCGCCAGATGCTCGGCGGCCGCGGCCGCCGGGTGGACCATCGAGCCGTACGCGACAATCGCCACCTCGCCGCCGTCGCGCAGAATCTCGGCCTTGCCGATCTCCAGCAGCCGCGCCTCGCGCTTCAGGTCGGCGCCGACGCCGTTGCCGCGCGGGTAGCGCATCGCGGCCGGGCCCTCGTGCTCCACCATCGTGTAGAGCATGTCGCGCATCTCGCCCTCGTCCTTCGGCGCCATCACGACCATGTTCGGCACGCCGCGCAGGTAGGCGATGTCGAGGAGGCCGTGGTGCGTCGGGCCGTCGCCGCCGACGATGCCGGCGCGATCCATGCAGAACTTGACGTTGAGGTTCTGCAAGCACACGTCGTGGACGATCTGGTCGAAGGCGCGCTGCAGGAACGTCGAGTAGATGGCGCAGACGGGCTTCAAGCCCTCGGTGGACATGCCGGCGGCGAAGGTGACGCAGTGCTGCTCGGCGATGCCTACGTCGTAGGCGCGCTCGGGGAACTTCTCGAGGACTTTGTCCATCGCCCGTCCCGTCGGGCATCGCGGCCGTGAGCGCGACGACCTTCGGGTCGCGCTCCATCAGCTCGCAGATCGTCTGCCCGAAGACGGCCGTGTACTGCGGCGCGCGAGGGCCGAAGACCTTGACGGCCGTGCCGGTCTTGAGGTCGAACGGGCCGGTGGCGTGCCACGCGTAGTAGTTCTTCTCGCGCGCCGGGTAGCCCTTCCCCTTCTGCGTGAGCGCGTGGACGATGACGGGCGAGTCCTTGACCTGCTTCGCCTCTTCGAGCGCGCGCACGAGCGCCCGCGGGTTGTGGCCGTCCACGTAGCCGATGTACTTGAAGCCCAGCTCGTTGACGAGCGCGCCGGGCAGCACGGCCGCCGCGATGGCGTCCTTCACGGTCTTCGCCGCGTTGTAGAGCCGCTCGCCGAACGAGGGGATGTCGTGCAGGAGGTCGCCCACCTCGTCCTTGAAGCGGTGGTAGCCCTGCGCCTCGCGGATGCGGTTCAGGTAGCCGGTCAGCGCGCCGACCGCGGGCGCAATCGACATCTCGTTGTCGTTGAGGAGCACGATGAGGCGCGTCTTCAGGTGGCCCGACTGGTTGACCGCCTCCATCGCCATGCCGCCCGCGAGGACGAGTCGCCGATGACGGCGACGACGTGGTGGTCTTCGCCGCGCTGGTCGCGCGCCACCGCCATGCCGAGCGCGGCCGAGAGCGAGGTCGAGGCGTGGCCCGCGCCGAACGTGTCGTACTCCGACTCGTCGCGCCGGAGGAAGCCCGGAGATGCCGCCGTACTGCTTCATCGTCGGCAGCAGCTCGCGCCGGCCCGTCAGAATCTTGTGCGCGTACGCCTGGTGCCCCACGTCCCAGACGAGTCGGTCGCGCGGCGTGTCGAAGGCGTAGTGGAGGGCGACGGCCAGCTCGACCGCGCCCAGAGACGCGCCCGTGTGGCCGCCCACGCGCGACATCGTCTCAAGGATGTACTGGCGCACCTCGTCGGCGACCGGCTGCAACTGTTCGGGGCGCAGACGGCGCAAGTCTGCGGGCGAGTCGATCTGATTTAGGAGTTTCATCGCGCGCGTATTTTACTTTTTTCTCGGCCGCGGGGAAAGGGCGCGCGTCTTAAAGTCCGGCAGTCATCTTTCGGTAAGGAGTTTTAAGACGATGAAAAGAGCACTCACGGCCGCCCTGCTGACGCTGGCGGCGTCTCTCGCGGCGGTCGCGCAGGAGGCGGCGCCGTCGCAGCCGCAGCCGCAGGGGCAGTCGCCCGCGACGACACAGGGCGAGCGACTTGAGAAGAGACACAGGGGCCTGCGGCGTATGCGCTCGCGGATGAGGATGCGCCGCGACGGCCTGCGCGCGATGCGACAACTGAACCTGAGCGAGCAGCAGGTCGCTGCAGATGCGCGCGCAACGTGAGGCCGCGCGCCAGTCCACGCAGGCGCAGCGCGAGGAGTTGCGACAGTTACTCCGCGAGCGCAGGCAGTCCGGCGGCCAGCTCAACGAGGCGCAGCAGGCGCGCGCCAAACAACTCCGCGATGAGCTGCGCGCCGCACACCAGCGCACGCGCGAAAACGTCCGCGCCGCTCTCACGGCCGAGCAGCGCACGCGGCTCGAACAGCTCAAGGCCGAGCGCAAGACGCGCCGCGAGCAGCTCCGCCATCGCCGCGAAGAACTCCGCCAGCAGCGCCAACAGTAAAAGACGTAAACCGTGAACCGTGAACCGTGACAGGAAGGAGCCAGTTCTCCCCGTCACCGTCACGGTTCACGTCACTTTCAGACTTCCAACACGAATTTACCGAACTGCGCGCGGTCTTGCATCAGCTCGTGGGCGCGGCGGGCTTCGGCGAGGGGGAGGGTGCGGTCGATGACGGCGCGAATCTGTCCGCGCTCGACGAACTTCATGGCGTCGAGCAGTTCGGCCTTCGAGCCCATAAACGACCCGAGCAGGTTGAGGTGTCGGTAGAAGACCTGCCGCAGGTCCGTGCGCGCGTCGAAGCCGCTCGTCGCGCCGCAGGTCACGAGCCGCCCGTCCCGCTTCATACGACGAGACCGAACCGGGCCACGTCTCCGCGCCCGTGTGCTCGAAGACCACGTCCACGCCCTGCTTGCTCGTCAGACGCCTGACCTCCTTCGGCCAGTCCTCGCGCGTGTAGTCAACGACCTCGTCGCGCGCCGAACGCGCGCGCACTCTCGCGCTTCTCCTCCGAGCCCGCGGTGGCGATGACGCGCGCGCCCCGCAGCTTCGCGATCTGTATCCCGATTGAGCCGACGCCGCTCCCCGCGGCGTGGACGAGCACGTCCTCGCCCGGCTCGACGCGCGCGCGCGTGACGAGCATGTGCCACGCCGTGACGAGCACGAGCGGGAGCGCCGCCGCCTCCGCCCAACTCAAATCTTTCGGCTTCGGGACGACGTTCACGCCGGGCGCGGCGACCAGCTCGGCGTAGCCGCCGTCGCGGCGGTAGCCGATGATGTCGTAGCGCGTGCACATGTTGTCCGCGCCGCCCAGACAGTCGCGGCAGTGGCCGCAGGAGACGCCGGGCTGCAAGAGAACTTCGTCGCCCGGCTTCACCCAGTAGACGAGTTCACCCGCCTCGCGCACGACGCCCGCCACGTCGTTACCCGAGTATGTGCGGCAGCGGAATCTCTATCCCCGGCAACCCTCCGCGCGCCCACACGTCCAGATGGTTGAGCGCGCACGCGCGCACTTCGACCAGCACCTCGTCGGCGCGTATCCGCGGCTCCGGGCGCTCTTCGTAGCGGAGGACTTCCGGCCCCCCGTGCTCGTGGAAGACGACGGCTTTCATGGTTTTCGATTTTGGATTCTCAGTCGCAAAGATATTAACCACCGCAGGCACAGAGGCACGGCTTGTTGACCTGTTGCTTTTAAGCTGTGCCTTTGTGCCTGCGGTGGTTAACCAGCCTCGCTCGGGCCGGCGCCGTCGGTCTGCTGGCGCGCGTGGTAGGAGGAGCGCGTGAGCGGGCTCGACTCGACGTGCTTGAAGCCCGAGTTCCAGCCCGACCTCGCGCCAGCGCGCGAACTCCTCGGGCGTGACGTAGCGCTCGACGGGCAGCCGGCGCGCGTGCGGCTGTAGGTACTGGCCGATGGTCATGATGTCGCACGAGACGGAGCGCAAATCGCGCATCAGCTCGACCACCTCGTCGAACGTCTCGCCGAGGCCCACCATGATGCCGCTCTTCGTCAGCATCCCGCGCGCTTCGCGGTCGCGGCGCGCGGCGGCGCGGCTCAAGAGCGTCAAGGTCTGCCGGTAGTTCGCATCGGGGCGCACGCGCTTGTAGAGACGCGCGATGGTCTCCGTGTTGTGGTTGAGCACGTCGGGCTCCGCGTCGAGCACGGCGTTGAGGGCGGCCTCGTCGCCGTTGAAGTCGGGGATGAGCACCTCGACGCGGCAGCCGGGGTTGAGCCGGCGCACCTGTCGGATGGTCTCGGCCCAGTGTGCGGCGCCGCCGTCGGCGAGGTCGTCGCGGTTGACCGAGGTGATGACGGCGTGGGCGAGGTCGAGCGTCTGCACCGCCTCGGCGACGTGGCGCGGCTCCTCGGGGTCGAGCGCAATGCCCGCGCC
This sequence comes from uncultured Acidobacteriota bacterium, assembly GCA_963726735.1. GTDB lineage: Bacteria > Acidobacteriota > Blastocatellia > Pyrinomonadales > Pyrinomonadaceae > QHXN01. The sequence continues at coordinate 281,802 of CAVSDM010000007.1, read as the reverse complement.
CTTCGAGACGGCGCAGAAGCCGCAGTGGCGCGTGCAGATGTCGCCGCCGATCATGAAGGTCGCCGTCCGGTCCGTCCAGCACTCGAAGATGTTCGGGCAGCGCGCCTCCTGGCAGACCGTGTGGAGGTTCAGGTTCTCGATGAGCTTCAGGACGTAGTTCTGGTTCGCAGGGTCGCCGAGTCGTATCTTCAGCCACTCGGGCTTCGGCCCCTTGGGCGGACGTGTCGTCGGGGGGTTGTTAAGAACTCTCAGTTCGCGGCTCAATATTTTTAGCTCCGTTTCTTTGCCGCCATTTTAACACCCGGCGCGGCGCGGCCGCACCCGCTCAGGCCGTTGTCGGGTGGACGAAGCGCGCGAGCGCGTCCGCGTCTACGTTCCCGCCGGAGATGACGACGCCGACGCTGCCGACATCGGCGGGGAGCTTGCGGAAGAGCGCGGCGGCGGCGGCGACCGCGCCGGTCGGCTCGACCAGAATCTTCAGGCGGAAGAGTAGGAAGCGCATCGCCTCGACGATCTCGTCCTCCGAGACCGTGAGCACGTCCTCGGCGTTGCGTTGCAGCACGGGGAACGTGAGCGCGCCCGGCGTCTGCGTGCGCATGCCGTCGGCGACCGTGGCGGGCGGCGGAATCTTGACGCGCTCGCCTTTGACGAACGACTGGCGCGTGTCGTCGGAGAGTTCGGACTCGACGGGGAAGCAGCGCACGGACGGGCTTGAGTGACTTCGCCGCCGTGGACGCGCCGGCGAAGAGCCCGCCGCCGCCGCAGGGCGTGAGCAGCGCTTCGAGGTCGGGCACGTCCTCGAACAACTCAAGCGCGCAAGTCCCCTGCCCCGCCGCGACGTGGTAGTCGTCGTAGGGCGGGACGACGACCAGCCCCTCCTGTTCGGAGATGCGCCGCGCGACCTCCTCGCGGTCTTCGCGCTGGCGGTCGAAGGTGACGACCTCGGCGCCGTAGCCGCGCGTGGCGTCGAGCTTGGTGCGCGGCGCGTCGGTCGGCATCACGATGACGGCGCGCACGGCGGCGTCGCGCGCGGCGAGCGCCACGGCCTGCGCGTGGTTCCCCGAAGAGAAGGCGACGACGCCGCGCGCGCGCTCCGCTTGCGAGAGCGACTGAATCCTGTTCGTCGCGCCGCGCATCTTGAAGGCGCCGGCGCGCTGGAAGTTCTCGCACTTGAAGAAGACGCGGCGCCCGGCGGCCTCGTCGAACGTGCGCGAGGTGGTGACGGGCGTGCGGTGGACGAACGGCCGCACGCGCGCGGCGGCCTGGCGGATGAAGTCGAGTGTCAGCATCAGGTAGTTATCCGTCGCGGCCGAAGATGCGGCGCAGGAAAAGCCTCACGATGCGAAGCTGTAAGACGACCCTCCAAAACGCGAGGACGAAGACGAGGACGACGGCCGCGCCCACGACGATCTCTTCCCAACTCATGCTCCGACCCTCTCCGTACGTTGTTCCGCCTCCTCCGGCGTCGCCTCGAACACCTCCGCGAAGTGCGCGACGACGCGGGCTTCCACTTCGCCCGAGCGGGATCTCGCGGCCGAGCAGCTCCCTCATCGAGGTGACGGGCTCGCCCTCGCAGGCGACGATGAGGTTGAAGTAGGAGAGGTCCGTGTTGACGTTCAGGGCGAAGCCGTGCGTCGTGACCCAGCGCGCGATGTGGACGCCGATGGCGGCGACCTTGCCGCGCGCGGTGTGGACGCCCGTCAGTCCTTCGACACGGAAAGCCTCGATACGGAAATCCGACATCGCGCGGATCAAGACCTCTTCGAGGTCGCGGACGTACTTGTGCACGTCCTCGCGGTCGGGGCTCAGATTTATGATCGGGTATCCGACGAGCTGGCCGAGCCCGTGGTAGGTCATCTTGCCGCCGCGGTTCGTCTCGAAGACCTCGACGCCGCGCGCGGCGAGCGCCTCGGGGCTGGCGAGGATCAGCGAGGGCGTGGCGCGGCGGCCGACCGTCAGGACGTGCGGGTGCTCGACGAGGAGCAGCGTGTCGGGCGCGCGCCGTTCGCGCACCGACGCCTCGGTCTCCTTCTGGACGCGGAACGCCTCGCCGTACTCCAGACGCCCCAGGCGGCGAACTCTCAGTCGTCTCGCGTGCATCGCAGTGTGCAGAACTGTTACTCTTCCCCTTCGGCCACATTGTAGCAGACCGCGCGCGGCCTTGACGGTCGCGCGCCCGACGCCGAGAAGCTTGACTCAAATCCATCAACCGACGGAGGAAGCAACCGTGAAACCGCTCATCGCCAAAGCGGCCGTGTGCCTGCTCTTAACCATCTGCGCGGGGACGGACGCCACGGCGCAGACGCGTACCCGCCGCAGCACGCCGCAGAGGCGGCGCACGCCCTCGACCGCCAGCTCGCGCCTCGACCAGACGCGCTTCAACGCGCAGCGGCTCGAACTCGCGGGGCTGTCGAAGGACCTGACGCGCTTCCTCTACCTCTACGGGAGGCTGTCGAAGGATTTAGAGTTGACGGGCTCGCAGACGGGCTCGGCCGACGCGACGAACCAGGCGAAGACCGGGCTCATCCGCAGCATCGGCGACATGCGCGACCGCCTCGACCAGTTGGAGAGCCGCTTCCGCTTCGAGGCGGGCCTGCGGACTCAGTACCAGACGCTGCAAGGCGTCTCGGCCAGCGCCGAGCAGGCCGCCCAACTGGCCAACGCCAACCGCTTCGACCAGGCCGGCCGCGCCCTCCTCGAAGTCGCGAACAAGTTGACCGACGTGCTGCTGGAAATGCAGTAGGCAGATGTCAGTGAGCCCCGGAGGGGCGTGGGAAATTAGCCGGGGGTAAGCTTGAGACGCGAGCCGTCAGGCGAACGTCGAAGCGAGCCCCCGGGACACGCAACAATAAAATTTAAGAGCCCCGGAGGGGCGAAAGACGTGTGACACGTCTTTCGCCCCTCCGGGGCTCCGGTTGTTTTTATAACGCGAAACCAGGGGCTCGCGTCGTCACTCACTTCGTTCGAGACTTCGGCTCACCCCCGGCTAATCTCCCGAGCCCCTCCGGGGCTCACTGACATCTGCTTATTAGCCCTTCTTAAAATAGCCCTGCCGGGCGCGGATGCGCGTTTCGGGGCGGGCGGGGGTCGAGACCTTGATGCGGAGGAACTTCCCCGCGGCGGCCTGATTGTTCGAGAGGTACTGGAGCAGGTACTGCGCGCGCAGTTCGGCGGCGACTTGGCGGAAGATGGCGTCGAGCCGGTCCTCGAACTCGGGGACGAAGGCGCTGCCGCCGGTCGAGCTCGGCGAGCAACTCCATCCCCTCCTGCGCGCGCGCGGTGCGGACGTTGAGGTGCATCGTGTTGCCGCTCGGGTTGATCGAGTAGAAGACGGTGTCGGCGCGCTGCACCTCGCGCAGGACCTCCTGCTGCGACTTGCGAATGAGGTCGAGCTGCTTCTCGCCTCGGCTGTCCACGAGCGAGGCTGCCCACGATGCGCGCCGTGTCGTCGCCGTCCGTGAGCGCGACGATGACGCGGCGGTGACGGCCCGGCGCGTTCTTGTCGAGGTAGTTCGCGGCCGACGCACGGTGTCGAAGAAGGCCGTAAGCGCCGCTCGGGCGGCGGCGGGATGTTCAGCAGGCTGCCGGCCGCCACGTCGGCCGCGGCCAGCTTCTGCACGAGCCGCGGCTTGTCCTCGATGGCGAAGACGGCCGCGCGGTCGCCGGGCTTGAGGACCGACTTGAGGAAGTTCGCGGCGGCGCGCTTCTCGAAGTCGAAGCGCTCCCTGACGCTGCTCGACGAGACGTCGAAGAGGACGGCGATGTCGAGCGGCACCTCGTCGGCCGTGCCGACGGCCTGAAGCTCCTGCGCGCGCCCCTCCTCTTCGAGTTGAAAGTCCTCCCTCTTCAAACCCTGCACGGCGTTGCCGCCCGCGTCCGTGACGGCGACGGGCACGACCACGAGGTTCGAGGTGACGCGCACCACCTCCGACTCGTCGATGGCCTCATCGACGGGCTTCGGCGTGGGCGTGGGCCGCGGCTTCGGGGTCGGCGTGGGCGGCGGCGGCGGGGGCGGCGCGTCGTCCTGCGACGTGGGCACGTTGATGATGGCCGGCGTCGGGGTCGGCGTCGCGCGCTGCGGGAGGCGCGGGACGGTGACGGGGGTCGGCCGCGGCCTCGCGTTCGCGTTCGTCCCGCGGGTCTGCGCGCCCGCCGCCGCGATGACGGTGAGCACGACCGCCGCCAGCGTCAACCCCAGCAGAAACCTTCTCGCCGCGTCGGGTAACCGAAACACTGTGTGCCTCCTCCGTGGTTGGAAAGGATGAAGGCGGAAGGATAAAGGATGGGGTGAAGGCAGTTGAGCCTCACCTTCATCCTTCGTCCTTCCGCCTTCGACGTTAGACCCAGCGGGTTAGTTGCCGCCGGGGTTCTCGGTCGGGCGGGCCATGTTCGGGCCGCCCTGGATGAGCCCGCGGTTGATGAGCACCTTGACCTCGACGCGGCGGTTCTGCTCGCGCCCCTCGCGCGAGGTGTTGTCGGCCACGGGCTGCGCCTCGCCGTAGCCGTAAGGCGTGACGATGCGGCGCAACGGGATGTTGTGATTCTCGACGAGGTAGCGGATGACGGCGTCGGCGCGGCGTTGCGACAGGCGGCGGTTAGCCTCCGTCGAGCCGTCGGCGCTGGCGAAGCCGCTCACCTCAAGCACGTAGCCCTTGGCCTGAAGAGCCTGCTGCGCGATCTGGTCGAGCTTCGACTTGCTGTCGGCCGAGAGCACGGCGCTCCCGACGCGGAAGAGGATGCTCGTGTTGTTCTGCACCTGATAGTCGTCGAGCGCAGAGATGCGGTCGTTGGTCGCGTTGACGCCGGCCACCGCCATGTCGGCCGTCTCCTGCGCGGCCTTCGCGCCGCCGCGGGCGGCGTTCGAGACCGCGGCCAACTCGTCCAACTGTCCCGACAGCCGTTGCGCGTTCTGCTCCACCTGACCGATGCGCCCTTCGGCCGCGCCGACGCGGTTCTCGACGGGCGTCACGTTGGCCTCGACCGTGCGCGCCGTGCGCAGGTCAGAGTCCTTGAAGCGAATCTTCTCGGCGACGAGGTTGGTGCCGTCGCCGCGCCCCTCGACTTCGAGGTTGAGGCCGCGCAGGATGGCGGTCACGCCGTAGTTCGTGCCGCCGCGCAGGAAGCCGCCCGAGGTCTTGACGCTCGTGGCGTTCGTCAGCGTGACGGTCGTCGAGACGCCGTTGGCGTCCTGGACAACGAAGCTGTCGGGCTGGCGGCTGGTCACCACGCCCTTGATCTTCATCTTCTGGCCCGAGGCGACGGTGCGCGTGTTGCCGCCGCCCGTGTCGCCCTGCGCGAGCGCGGCGGGCGCCGCCGCCAACGCGAGCGCGAAAGTAAGTGCGATCAATCTAACCCTCTTCGAAACGTTGCTCATCTTTATCCTTCTCCGTTCGTGCGAAAGTCCGTCGGGTAACTTCGCGCGCCCCGCGGCCGCCGCCTCCGAGCCCCTGGCGAACGCCCGCGCCGCACTCTGACCTTTTCGGTCAGCGCCCAAACTCCTCGGGCGGCCGGAGCGCCTGGGTTAGTCCCTCCGAGTGTGCCTGCCTTGCGAGGTTCTTCTCTCCGAATCTTTCCCGAATAGGCCGGATTCTGAGCGAACCTTTGAAAGCAGTCAAGCGGTTTGACTAAACGAGGGGCGAAATTGGTTGCGCCAGAGCGATTTATCATCCAATCGCTACGACTCCGCAACATTTTCGAGGGCTCCGGGGCGCGCGGCCGACCGTATCGTGGCACCCGGACACGATATAGTGCCGGCGGAACCGTTTCATTACACGCGCGCGCGCGGCAGCGCAAGACCGTTTCGTTTAACTCGACTGCCTGCGGACTTAAGGCAAATGTCCCGTCGAGCGAGGCCCGGCGGCACGGCCATTGCGAAGGATGAGTGGGTATAACTCTTACTGCAATGGAGATGTAATGAACGTGAACGCTCGACCTAACAGCATCAAGCTCTGGCCTCACCTGACGATAGTCTTTCTCGTCTGCGCCGCGCTCGGCGGGGTCGCCGCCGCGCTCTGGATGAGGCACGAGCCGAAGGCCGAGGCGCTCTCCGCGCCCCGCGCCGCGCGCGTCGAACGCGTGGACGGCGAGGTGGGCCTGAGCCGCGACCTCAACGCCGACGCGGGCGACGAGGCCAACTGGGTCGAGCTGACGCCGAACACGCCGCTCACCACGGGCGACCGGCTCTACGCGCGTGACGACTCGAACGCCTCGCTCGCCTTCACGGGGCGTCAGTTCGCCACCGTCTATCCCGACTCCTCGCTCGACGTGGTCTCGCTCTCCGACCGGCGCACGCAGTTGGCGCTGCGCGAGGGCTCGGCCATCTTCGACATCGGCGAGCTGGCGGACGGCGAGCTGTTCGAGGTCGCCACGCCCTACGGCGCCGTTGACTTTCAGGAGCCGGGGCTCTACCAGGTCGGTTACAACGACGACGGCTCCGCGTCCGTCTCGGTGCTGAGCGGGCTCGCGCAGGTCGTCGGCCTCGCGGGCAGCGGGCAGATCGGCAAGGGCGAGATGTTGACGCTGCTCGGTCAGACGGCGGCGCAGGTCGCGCTCTCGCGCCTGAGCCCGGACTACGCGGGCGGGTTGGTTGACGACTACTACGGCTACCGCTACCCGGACGATTACGACGGCCGTTACGCGGACTACAACGCGTACCTGAACGACCCCGACTACTACGACCCTTACGAACGTTACCAGAGCTACCGCTACGTGCCGTCGTCGGTGCCGGGCGCGCACGACCTCGACCGCTACGGCGACTGGCAGAACCTGAACGACTACGGCTACGCGTGGAGCCCGCGCGTCGAGCAGGGGTGGGCGCCCTACCGCGACGGCGACTGGATGCTCGACGATTCGTACGGGCTGACGTGGGTCTCGAACGAGCCTTGGGGTTACGCGCCCTACCACTACGGCCGCTGGGTGAACGCGGACGAACGCTGGTACTGGGTGCCCGACGCCGCCGACACGCAGCCCGCTTACGCGCCCGCGCTCGTGGCCTTCCTGCCCGCGACGGGGGCGGAGCAGATCGGTTGGGTGCCGCTCGCGCCGGGCGAGCAGTACGCGCCGGCCTTCTACGACGCGGACTGGCAGCCGCACTACAACGGCGGGAACCACGTCGCGCCCGAGCGCGTCGTCAACCTCGGCGCGCCGGGTGGCGTGACGGTCGTCTCGCTTGAAGACTTCGGACGGCCCCTCGACGGCGACAGAGTCGAGCGCTTCGACCCGAGGGCTTTCGACGGCGTGCGTCCGTTGGGCGACCCGCTCTCGCACGCGATGCTGCGGCAGATGTCTCTGACGCGGGCCAACGCGCGCCGCGGCTTCAAGCTGCCGCCGGGCCTCGCCAGGAAGCTCGACGACACGCGTGTCTACGCCAGTGCGCCGCCGCCGAGGTTCAGGGGCGGACGGGACGACCTCGCGCGCAGGTTCCGCGTCGAGTCCGTCCCCGAGAAGCAGAGGCGCGAGAAGCTGAAGTTTAAAGACGAGCGGCAGGAGCCCGCGCAGGCGTCCGCGCCCGCCCGCCGCTTCGAGGAGGTCCGCGGACGCGGGCGCGACCACAAGCGTGATGCGAGGGCCGAGCAGCGCGCCGCGCGCGGACGCGACTCGTTCACACAGCCCGTGCGCCCGGAACGCGCCGAGGGCGAGAGGGTCTCGGGCCGCGCCGCGGAGCGCGCGTGGGGCGAGCGCGCCGCGCAGCAGAGACAGGCGCAGCAGGCTCAGGCGGCCTTCGAGCGTCAGCGCGGGAACGAGCAGCAACGGCAGCGGCGCTTCGAGGCGCAGCGTCAGGCCGAGGGTCAGCGCCAGGCGCAGCGTCAGGCCGCGCAGCAGCAGCACGAGCAGCAGCGCGCGCAGAGGGCGCAGCAGCAGCAGGAGATGATGCGCGCGCGCCAGTCGCAACAGCAACAGCGACGCGCCGAGCGCCCGCAGCCCCAACAGCAGCGCCCGGCCGCGCAGGCCCCTCCGGGACAGTCGCGTAAGCAACAGGGCGGCCCGCCGGGTGGCGGCGGCGGCGGTAAGGGTCAGGGGCAAGGCGGCGGCGGCAAGGGTAGAGGGAAGCACTGAACGGCCGTCGTTAACGCGGAGACATAAATTAACGCGGAGACATAAAGACGAGGGGGCGTTGCGCTGAAATCTCAAATTTGAGATTTCAGCGCAACGCCCCTCGTTCACTTCAAGCCTTCACACCTCGCACGGCGTGCAAAATTTTTGCATGTGTCCGGAGCGGACACACACCCGGCCGCACCGGCCGACAGACCGCGCCGCAATCCATTTCATCACTCCGCGCGTCCCGTTCATCACAAAGTTTTCCGCGCCCGGACAACTCGCATCAAAGTGTCTAAGCTTGACGTAACATAACGTGTAAGGGTTCGGCCGGCTTCGACTCCTCACCCGTCAGCAGTCGGCCGCAAAGGGGTATAGATGCCGAGCCTGTCAGCACCGACGAGTCAGAGGGAACACACCCGCCCCGACGTGGGGCGCGGGACGGCGGAAGACTATCCGAGGGCGTTGCGACTGCTGACGCCGTCGGAGGAGGAACCGCAGGAGGCCGCGCTGCCCGTGCTGGCGACGCCCGGCGACCTGCGCGAGGCCGTGCAGTATCTGAAGCGAAAGCCGACCGGCGTCTCCGTCGTCGAGGCGCTGGCCGACGCCAGGCGGCGCGTATTCGAGCCGCGCAAGGTCGCGGCCTACGAGGCGTGGGGCGTCGTCGCGCGTCGCGGCGAGCGTCTGCTCCTGACGCGGCGCGGGCGGGAGTTCGCGCGCACGCTCGAACCGGAGACGCGCGCCTACCGCGCGCTGCTCGACCGGAGCCCGCTCTACCGCGCGGCGCTCGCGTGGATACACCGGCAGGGGCTCGACCTCGTCACCTACTCGGACGTGGCGTCGTACCTCAGGGAGGAGTTCGGGGCGCTGCTCGCGGAGGCCGGGCCGAAGGGCGCGGAGGAGGGCGTCATCTGCTTCTTCCACCTCTGTCAGGCCGCGGAGCTGGGCACGGTGACCATCGGCAAGCGGGGCCAGCCCGCACGCATGCGGGTCGAGCGCGAGGGGCTCGACGATTACGTCGAGCGGCGCGGCGCGGAGCGCGTCAACCCGCGCGCGCGCGCCGAGGACGACGAGTCAACCCGCGACGAAGAGGAGTTCGGCGACACTCCGGCGGGGACGTGCCTCTTCATCTCGTACGGCGCGCAGCCGGCGCACGTCGTCGCGCAGATACAGACGGTCTTCGAGCTGGCCGGCATCAAGAGCCACGCCTCCGAGCGCGCCCCGCGCGGCGGCGTGGCGGTGCTCGTCGCGGACGAGGCCGCCGAGGTGATGCGGCGCTGTGACGCGGCGCTCGTGCTGCTCTCGGCAGAGGACTGCCGGCCGGACGAGTCGGGCGCGCCGGCCGTCTCGCAGCGCTCGCTCGTCGAGATCGGCGCCGCCTCCGTGCTCTACGAGCGGCGCGTCCTGCTGCTGCTCGACGCGCCGGCCGAGCTGCCCGCGGGGCTGGCCTCGCTGCCACACGTCACGCTCGGCGCGGGGGGTCTGACGTGGGAGGCCGGCATCGAGCTGCTGAAGGCGGTCAGGGGATTCGCCAACCGCACGGCCCGCGATTGAAGCGAATGAAGCTGTGGCCGGGGTGAGGCAGAACCTTCCGAACTTCATCAAGCGGAGCGTGGCGCTCGTCGCATGCTCGGTCGTCTGCGGCGTCGCGCCGGCCCGCTCCGCGCCCCTAACCCCACGGCCGCCGGCCGCCGCTCAAACCCCTCCGCCGACGGCCGTCCGTCCATCCACACCGGCAGAGGAACTCCCGCGCGGCCGCGTCGTCGAGACAATCGCGACGCTCAAAGACCCTTCGCAGACCTACGCGCTCTACCTGCCCTCGAACTACACGAACGCGCGCCGCTGGCCCGTCCTCTACTGCTTCGACCCTCTGGCGCGCGGCGCCGTGCCCGTCAAGCTCTTCAGCGAAGCCGCCGAGCGTTTCGGCTGGGTCGTCGTCGGGTCGAACAACTCGCGCAACGGCCCCGTCAACGATTCGGTGAAGGCCGCCTACGCGATGTTCGAGGACACGCAGGCGCGCATCCCCGTGGACGGGCGGAGGGTCTATGCGACCGGTTTCTCGGGCGGCGCGCGGCAGTCGATACTGATCGACTTCCTCTGCCGCCACTGTCTCGCGGGCGTCATCGCCGTCGGCGCGGGCTACCCGCCCGAGCGCAGACCGGCCGCGCCCGTCACCTTCGCGCTCTTCGGCGCCGCGGGCACGGACGATTACAACTTCCCCGAGATGAAGACGCTCGACGCCACGCTCGCGCGGCTCGGCGCGACGCACCGCTTCGAGAGCTTCGACGGCGGGCACGCGTGGCCGACTCCCGAACTGGTCGCGGCGGCCATCGAGTGGATGGAGCTTCAAGCCATCAAGTCGGGGCTGCGCCCGAAAGACGAAGCCTTCGCGGCCGGAGTGTGGGAACGAAGACTGGCCGAGGCGCGCAGGCTCGAAGAGGAATCGAAGTCGGACGCGGCCTACAGGGCTTACGAGACGCTGGCGGCGGACTTCCGGGGCCTGCGCGACACGGCGTCGGCGGACGGCCGTACCGCCGCGCTCGGCGCGTCAAAGGAGGTGAAGGCCGCGCTCAGGGACGAGGCCGGGCAGTTGGACCGGCAGCAACGACTCGTCGCGCAACTCTTCGAGCTGGCCGAGATGCGCCGCGGCGAGTTCGAGGTGAGAGTCAAGGCGGCGGCCGATTTTCGCGCCCTCGTCGAAGGGCTGCGCGTGAAGGCGAAGGCCGAGGCCGACTCGGGCGAGCGGCGCGTGGCGCGGCGCGCACTCAATCAGGTGATGGCCCGGTTCTACGAGACGGCCGCGAACCTTCGCTGGCAACGCGCGCGCCCGTCGGAGGTCGTCGCGGCTTTGGAGATCGCCGCTGAGGTCGCGCCCCGCAACCCGCAAATCCTCTACGAGCTGGCCGTCGCGCACGCCTCGAACTCCGACCGGAAGAGGTCGCTCGCCACGCTCCGCAAGGCGTTCGAGCTGGGCTTCAAAGACGCGGACGCGCTTGAGCGTGAGCCCGCGCTCGACGCGCTGCGAAGCGAGGCCGAATACAAGCAGCTCGTCGAGAGTCTACGTACCAGGTAAGAATTAACCACCGCGGGCACGGAGGCACAGCTAAGACAATTTAGCTGTGCCTCCGTGCCCGCGGTGGTTAATTCTTTTTCGCGGGCTTGAGTCCCGCGAGGACGGCGCGGACCTGCGCGGCGTCGGCGGCGTCGGGGGCGAGGCGCAGGTACTCTTCCAGTTCGGCGATTGCGCGCGCGTCGTCGCCGCGCTCGACGTAGAGCGCGCCGAGGTAGCGGTGCGCGAGCGCCACGGCGGGGCCGCCGAGTTTGACGGCGAGCAGCAGCTCCGCCTCCGCCTCCGCGCCGCGACCCAGGCGGATGAGCGCGTGGCCGCGGTGTAGACGCGCGGCGGCGTTCCTCTCGTCGAGCGCGACGGCACGCGCGAGCTGCGTCTCGGCCTCGGCGTACTTCTTCCGGCGGACGAGCAGTATCCCGTAGTTGATGCGGAGCACGGGCTCGTCGGGCGCGAGCTTGACGGCGGAGTCGAACGCTTCGGCCGCCTCGTCGAGCTGCCCGAGCCTCATCTGCTGCGCGCCCAGCTCGTTCAGGGCGAGCGGGAACCGCGGGTGAATTTCGATCGCGGCCTTCAACTCCTTGACCGCACGCTTGTGGTCTCCGGCCGCGGACGCTTCGAGCGCCTTCGTGTAACGCGCGCGCGCCTCCGCGGGCACGGCCTCCGCAGCGCTGACGACGCCCGGCCGCGCGGGCTCGGACGCGGCGCGCTTCTCTTCGAGGCGAATCTGGACGGTGTAGACCTGCTGGTCGGTCGCCGGCGCGTCCCGTCGAACACGTCCACCGTCTCGGTCGCCGTCTCGAACTCGCGCCCGCCCTCGACCGTCAAAGTGTATGTGCCGGCCGTCAGCCGGCGAAAAGTGAAGGCGCCGTTGTCGTCCGAGAGCGTCGTGTTCTCGCCGCCGCCCACGCCCGACAGCCGCACGCGCAGGCGCCGGTCGAGCTTACGCCCCGACGGCAGGTAGAGCCGCCCCTGTATCACGTGGCGCCCGCCCGTCCCGAGGTCGCCGGGGTCGGGCAGCCCGTCGTTCGTCTGCGCGCGGGCCGCGACGGCGCAGAGTCCGAGCTCAACAGCACCGCCGGCCAGAGACGGATGAGAATGCTGCCGCCCATCTCTTCCCTCCTCGCCTCCTTCCTGTTCGCCCCGAAGATAAAAAGGAGGGGAGCCACCCGCGTGGGCTCCCCTTGCCAGTGACTTTCCGAAGCGCCCGAAAGTCAGAAGATGAACTTGGCCGCGAGCTGCACGTTGCGCCGCTCAAGGTTGCCGCTCGGGAAGACCCCGCGCTGCGCGGTGATGGTGTTCGTGCCGCTGGCGTCGAGGTTGCGTTGACGATGAACAGGTTCGAGTGGTTGAAGATGTTGAAGGCTTCAAACCGCAGTTGCATGCTGTACTTCTCGTTGAACTTGATCCGCTTGTAGAGCCCGGCGTCCATGTTCCAGTAGCCGGGGCCGCGGAAGGCGTTGCGCCGCGTCATCTCGGCCGGGAACGGCCCGACCGCGCCGTTGCCCGCGACCGGGTTGTTGAACTGGACGGACGCGGGCAGGTTGATGTAGTCGAACGAGTTCGCCACGCCCGGCGTCGCCGAAGGGTTGCCGGAGCCCGAGAAGGAGAGCGTCCCCCCGGGGATGAAGCGGTGGCAGGTGCCGGCCACGCCCGTCGAGCAGTCCCAGACCGTGAACGGGTTGCCGGTGCGCGCGTTGAAGATGCCCGTCACCGTGATGCCGCCGAGCAGGTGCCGGGCGAGCTTGCTGTCGAGCCGGTCGAAGTACGGGACTTCGTAGGTGAAGCTCGACGTGAAGCGGTGGCGCGCGTCGAAGTCGGCGTAGCCGTAGTCGAGCGACGGGTCGAACGGGTCGAGCAGGCCGAGGTTGTAGTTGCCGTTGGCGTCGCTGAAGGTCGAGCTTAAATTGTCCTTCGCCGACGACAGCGTGTAGCGCGCCGTGAACTGGAGCCCCGTGCTGCGGAAGTTGTTGCTCTCCATGCCGAAGATCAGCGCGTTGTAGTCCGAGTAGCCGTTGTTGCCGCGCGTGTTGATGTCCGTGTACTGGCCGTTGAGCCGGTTGGAGCTGCCGCCCGTGGGCGTCGCCGTGTTGCTCCCGAGGTAGACGGGGCCGAAGCCCGCGCGGTTGATGTTCTCAAGCGAGTAGAGCGAGCGGCCGGCCGAACCCGAATACTCGATGGAGGCGACCGTCCCGCTGCCCCAGCTCGCGCTCGAACGCGCCGCTCCAGAAGTGCGCGTAGGCGTTGCGGATGTCTTCGCGGACGTGGCGCAGCCCCGAGGTCGGGGATGCGGATGGTCGCGCCGCTGCCGGCCAGCGGCCCGAGGTTGTTGGCCGAGACGCGGGATGGTCGGGAAGCCGGGGTCGCCGGCCGTTGACCGTCACCACCGACTGGCCCGGCGGGTTCTGGATGACGTTGAAGGTGACGTTGCCGAAGTTGCGCTCGTAGGAGACGCCGTAGCCGCCGCGCAGAGAGGTGCGGCCGTCGCCGGTCACGTCCCACGCGAAGCCGACGCGCGGCGCGAAGTTGTTCTTGTCGGGCAGCCAGAGGCCGCCGACCGGGCTGTTCGGCGCGACCTGCACGCTGCCGTTGCGGATGCGCTCCTGGAGCGTCGAGCCCTGAGCCGAAGTAGAAGTTCGAGTCGAGCGACGGGTCGCTTGTTGTGCTGCACGCCGTAGTACTCGTAGCGCAGGCCGAGGTTGAGCGTCAGGCCCGGGCGGACGCGCCACGCGTCGTTGAAGTAGACCGCCCACTCGTCGTAGCGGTTGTAGCGGTGAAGCTCGGCTCGCTGAGGGGCGTCGTGACGAGGTCGCCGGGGAAGCGCCCCGCGCGGGTCAACGGCCACCTGGAACTTGATGCAGCTGACCGGCGATGAGGTTGTTCGCGCCCGAGGCGACGCCCGTCCCGAGCGTCTGCACGGAGTTCTGGAAGGCGCCGAAGGTGCGGTTCTGCTGGATGTGGAAGTAGGAGCCGCCGAAACGGAACTGGTGGCTCCCCGCCTGGTAGTTGAGGTCCTGATAGAACTGGAACTGGTTGGTCGGCCCGGCCGCGGGGATGGCGCTGCCGGGGTTGAACGGCAGGTAGCCCGGGAGCGCGACCAGCACGCTGTTGATGGCCTGCCGCGCGGTGGCGAGGTAGAGCGTCGGCCCCGCCGGGTTCTCGCCGAGCGGCGAGCCCGTGTTGACGCGGTTGAAGGCGAACTTCGACTGCGAGACGACGTTCTGCGAGAAGGTGTGCGTCAGCGAGAGGAGCGCGTTCTGGTTGAAGGCGAACGAGCCGGTGTTGAAGCCCTGGTACGGGCTGTTGGCCGTTCGTGCCCTCGAAGAGCGTCGTGTCCTGCAAGCGCGTAGCGGCCGTAGACCTGCGTGCGTGGGCTCCAGTTCCAATCGACGCGCGTGACGGTCTGGAGGTCGTTCTGCGGGAAGCCGCCGCCGAGGTCGGTCGGGAGGCTGTAGGCCACCTCCATGAAGGCGGGCGTCGAGGCCGGGCACGCCCGCGATGCCCAGTTCGCCGGCCGTGCTCACGCGCCCCGTCGGGGTGGCGGCGAGCTGGTAGTTGGCGAAGAAGCGCGCGCGTGCTGGCGGCCGACAGCCGCGATGAGCTGCGGCGTCGGCACGTAGGCCGTCACCGGCCCCTGGCTGCGCACGCGAATCCACTCGGTCGAGTTGAAGAAGAAGAGCTTGTCGCGGACGACGCGGCCGCCGAGCGAGTAGCCGAACTGGTTGCGCGCGAAGACGCCGCGCTCCAAATCCTTGGCGTTGTTGTCGAAGCCGTTCGAGGCCAGGCGCGAGATGCGGTTGAAGGCGTAGGCCGTGCCGTGGAAGTCGTTGCTGCCCTGCGCGCGTCGCCACGTTGACGATGCCGCCCGAGGCGCGCCCGTACTCGGCCGAGAAGTTCGAGGTCACGACCCGGAACTCCTGCACCGAGTCGAGCGGGATGAGCTGGCCCACGGTCGCCGTGTAGTTGTTGTTGTTGTCGGCGCCGTCGAGCAGGATGTTGGTCGAGGCGGCGCGCTGGCCGTTGAGCGACGCGCCCGCGCCGCGGTAGGTCGAAGTCCCCGCCGTGTCGTTCTGCGAGGTCGAGGGGTCGTCGGTCTGCGCGTTGCCCGAGAGCTGGACGAGGTTGTAAGGGTTGCGCGTGATGGTCGGCAGCTCGCGAATCTGCTCGCCCGAGACGACGGTCGAGAGTTCCTGATTCTGCGTGTTGACCTCGACGCCCGAGCCCGCGATCACGTCCACGGTCTCACCCGCGATTGCCGTCACGGAGAGCTGCGTGTCCAGGGATGCCTTGGCGCCGACCGTGACCTGCACGCGTTGCGTGGACTTGGCGAAACTCTGCGCCTGCACGGTCACGTCGTAGAGGCCGGGCTGGAGGTTCGTCACCGTGTACGAGCCCTCCGCGTCGGAGGTCGCGGCGCGCTCGGCGCCGGTCTCGACCGACTTGACGGCGACGGCCGCGCCGGGCACGACCGCGCCGTTCGGGTCCGTGACCCGCCCCGTGATCTGCCCGGTCTCAAGCTGCGCGAAGGCCGTCGCGCTCAGGGCGAGCAGCAGCGCGGCCAGCGCCATGACTTTGAATTTTATCCTTGCCATATCGACTCCTTACGCGTTGGGTTCGACGGCGACGGGCGCGGCCCTGGCCCGCCGTGTCGCCAAGCATCCGGGGGCACCTCGGCGCCTTGAGGTCAGGCTCAAGCGTTCTCGGCGCCGACTCGTTTGGGGAGAGTGCGGCCGCACGAAGACTTGGGCAACGGCCATGCCGCCTCGCCGCCCCGCCGCGTAAGTTGTGAAAGGCCGTGAGGTTAAGAAGCTACCGTCGCGCGCGCACCCGACCGAACTTGGCTTTTATGGATGCCACTTTCTTATTCAATAACATTTATTGAATGAGAGCCGGCGTCGTCGCCGTCGCCCAACGCCTTCACAAGTCTTTTCGCCCAACGCCTTCACAAGTCTTTCAGGAGAAATTCAGAACGCCCTAAAGATTTCCCCGCGCGCAAGGGGTATGTTCCCGTCACCGTTCGGGCAGAACGGTCTCCGGCGACAGACAGCCACACTTACGGCGGGGGCTCCCAACCCTCCGCGCGCGCTCGCAACAAGTAGAAGGAGCTTTATCAATGAGGATCGTACGCTTCGCTTTAACTTCGGCGCTGCTCTTGTCGAATCTGGCCGCGGCGCCGCGCGCCTTCGCCGCGCGCGCGGCCGGGCCGTCGGCCAGCGGCAGCTATCAGTTCACGGCGGGGGATCGCTACGTCAAGTACGTGAAGTTCGACGCCGAGGCGCTCGGGGGCGGCGGCGCGACCGGCAGCCTCTTCTTCAGCGACGAGGCCGAGGTCACGTACACGGACCTCGACACGGCCGGCGCCCCGTCGGAGACGCACAAGGGCTACTACCTCAAGGCGGAGGTGGACGGCCTGCTGGTGAGCGGCCACCGGGCGGTCGTCTGCGGGAAGGTGACGGACGCGAGCATCGCGTCGCTCGTCGGCCGCCGCGTGCTGCTCGCGGTCGAGGACAACGGCGACAACTCGAAGGAGCCGGACAGGCTGACGTGGGGCGTCTACCTGCCGACGGAGAAGAGTTGGACGCCCTCGGATGCCGAGTGGGAGAGGGACCCCGGCGCGGGCGCGACCTGGTGGGCGACGGACGCCGAGTTGAAAGACGACGCGGGGAGAGCGATGCCCGGGGACGACACCATCGGCGTCAAGACCTTCGCGCTCCCGGCCTACGCCTTCGCCGAGGCGTCGGACGCGGCGGGCGACATTCTCGTCCAGCCGTAACTCAGGCCGACCCCCGCGGCCCGCAAACAACGGCCTTGCCGCAGGCGACCACGCCGCGCGCAACGCCCCGAGATAAGAACCGACTTCGGTGAGGAGAACTCTTAATGAAAATCTTGTCCACGACCGTTAAAGTCCTGACCTGTGCCCTATTCATCCTGTCACTCTCGGCGGCGGCCCGGGCGCAGGCGACCCGGACGTGGGTCTCGGGCGTCGGCGACGACGTGAACCCGTGCAGCCGCACCGCGCCTTGCAAGACCTTCGCCGGCGCCATCTCGCGGACGGCCGCCAACGGCGAGATCAACGTCATCGACCCGACGCCCGCGGGCTCCGTCACCATCACGAAGAGCCTCACCATCGACGGCGCCGGCACCTTCGCCTCTATCCTCCACAGCCTGTCCACCGGCGTCACCGTCAACGACGGCGCGACGGCCACGCCCAACACCATCGTCGTCACGCTGCGCAACCTCTCGTTCAACGGGGCGGCGAACGGCGTCAACGGCATCAGATTCCTCGCGGGCAAGACGCTCAACGTCGAGAACTGCTCGATCTTCGGCAGCAACGCGGGCGCGCCCGACGGCAACGGCATCAAGGTGGCGCTGAGCGTCTCCGGCAGTAACCTGAACGTGAAGAACACGAACATCTTCAGGAACCGCGTCGGCATCTCGGCCACGACGACGACCGGCAACGTCACCGTCAACGTCCAGAATTGCAACATCGAGAACAACAGCTCGGACGGCATCTTCCTCGACGCGCGCGCCTTCGCCACCGTCCGCAACTCGAACCTCGCCTTCAACGGCGGCGCGGGCCTGAGCCTCAACAACAACGCGGCCAACTCCGCCACCGTCGATAACTCGGAGCTGAACCACAACGGCTTCGGGCTCTTCGTCGGCACCGGCACCACCGTCCGGCTCGGCCGCTCACTCATCACGCAGAACGGCACGAACTTCTCGAACAACGGGACGATAGTCACCTTCTGCAACAACGAGACCGACACCAACCCGATCCCCGGCACCGTCACACAGTCCTGCATCAGGTAGACGCGCAGGCGTCGTCCGGGACTGCAAAGCAGAGGCGGCGTGCGACCCCGCGCGGGGTCGCACGCCGCCTCTTCGAGTCGGCCGCGGCGGGACGGTCACGCCCCCCGCTTCAGACGGTGAACTGGCCCGCTTCGAGAATCTCCTTGACGTAGGAGAGGAAGCGCTCGGCGTCGGCGCCGTCGATGATGCGGTGGTCGAAGGAGAGCGCGAAGTAGGCCATGTGGCGAATGGCGATCACGTCGTCGCCCTCCTCGGTGGTGATGACCTTGGCGCGCTTCTCGATGGTGCCGACGCCGAGGATGGCGACCTGCGGCTGGTTGATGATGGGCGTGCCGAAGAGGCCGCCGAAGACGCCGGGGTTGGTGACGGTGAAGGTGCCGCCCGCCACCTCGTCGGGCTTGAGCTGCTTGGCGCGCGCGCGTTCGGCGAGGTCGTTGGCGGCCTTGGCGAGCCCCGCGATGGAGAGGTCGTCGGCGCGCTTGATGACGGGGACGATCAGGCCCCAGTCGAGCGCGACGGCCATGCCGAGGTTGATGTCGCGCTTGTAGATGATCTGGTCGCCCGCGACCTGCGAGTTGAAGACGGGGAACTTCCGGATGGCCTGCGTGATGGCCTGGAAGATGAAGGGCATGTAGGAGAGCTTCGTCCCGACGCGCTGCTGGAACTCGGACTTCTTCTGCTCGCGCAGGCGGTGGACGCGCGTCATGTCGATCTCGTAGACGGTGGCGACGTGCGCGCTGAGTGCGCTGCGACATCGTCATGTGCTCGGCGATCTTCTTGCGCATGACCGACATCGGCTCGACGCGGTCGCCCTCGCCGGGCTGGGCGGGGGGCGGCGGCCGGCGCGGCTCGGGGCGTCGGCCGCGGCCGGGCGCTCGGCCTGCGGCGGCGCGGACGGCCGCCTGCTGCGGCGAGAGCGCCGCGCCCGACTCGATGAAGCTGAGGATGTCGTTCTTCGTGACGCGGCCGCTCGCGCCCGTGCCTTCGAGCCGCGAGATGTCGATGTTGTGCTCGGCGGCGATCTTGCGCACCAGCGGGCTCGAACGCGTGCGGCGCAGCTCCTCGGCCGTGCTCTCGGCGCTGCGGCCGTCGCTCGGGCGCCGCGCCGAAGGCTGCGCGCGGAGCTCGGCGGCGCGGGCGGCGGGCTGCGGAGGCGGCGGCGCGGCGCAGACGGCGCGTGGCGGCTGTGGCGGCGCGCTGCTGCGGCGCGGGCGGCTGCGGCGGGGGCGGCGCGGAGGCGGCGGCCTGACTCGCGGGCGCGGCCGAAGCGGCAGCGGCCTCCTGCTTCGGGGCCTCGGCGGGCGGCGCTTCGGCCGGGGCGGCCGAAGCCTCGCCGGCCGTCGCCGATGTAGGCGACGACCTTGTTGACCTCGACCGTGTCGCCCTCCTTGAAGAGGACTTGCGTCAGCGTCCCGGCCGCAGGGCTTGGAATCTCCGCGTCAACCTTGTCGGTCGAAATCTCGAACAGCGGCTCGTCGCGCTCGACGCTGCTCGCCGACCTTCTTCAGCCACCGCGTAATCGTCCCCTCCGCGATGGACTCGCCCATCTGCGGCATCACCACTTCCGTTGCCATAAACGCTCCTAAAAAAGTAGTCAGTAGACAGTAGTGAGTAGACAGTAGAAGAACCTTCTTACCGCAGTCAGCGCCTGAGCGCGGAGCGCCTGCCGACTACTGACTACTGTCTACTGACTACTGCTTCTCACTCCGCCGTCGTCGGGTCGATCATGCCCTTGATCTCGGAGACGCGGTTGGCGGGGAAGCCGCCGCGCTGTGCGTGCTCCCGCACGGCCGCCTCGTCCGGGGCGATGTAGACGCAGTAGACCTTGTCGCCCGTGACGTAACTCTCGACCCACTGAATCTGCGGCCCCATCTCCCGCAGCACGCCGCACGACTTCTGCGAGATGGCCTGCAACTCCTCCGGCTTCAGGTCGCCCGCGCCGGGGATTTCGCGCTCGATGAGAAACTTCGGCATGTTCGCTCCTTTCAGTCGCAGTGAGCTGTGAGCAGTTAAGCTCGCTCACGGCTGCTATCAAACTAAAGCTTACAGCTACGCTCCTCAATAAGCGGCCAGCTTGCGCGCGGCCTCTAACACGTCTTTGACCTGCGGCAGGTGGTACTCTTCGAGCGGCGGCGAATAGGGCACGGGCGTGTCGGTCGCCGCCACGCGCACGACCGGCGCGTCGAGCCACTCGAACGCCTCGCCCGCGATGGTCGCGGCGATCTCGCCGCCGATGCCGCCCGTGCGCGAAGCCTCGTGCAGGATCAAGACCTTGCTCGTCTTCTTCGCCGTCGCGAGTATCGCCTCCCTGTCCATCGGCGCCAGCGTCCGCAGGTCTATGACCTCAACGTCCAACCCTTCCTTCTCCAACTCCTCCGCGGCGTCTAAGCGCCGTCAAGACCTGCGCGCCGAAGGTGATGATGGAGAGGTCGCGCCCCTCGCGCCGCACGCGCGCCTTGCCGATCTCGACCG
Organism: uncultured Acidobacteriota bacterium; assembly: GCA_963726735.1. Taxonomy (GTDB): domain Bacteria; phylum Acidobacteriota; class Blastocatellia; order Pyrinomonadales; family Pyrinomonadaceae; genus QHXN01. Next base: position 261,419 of record CAVSDM010000007.1, on the reverse strand, counting down.
TGTAGTCCTCCTCGGGAAGCTCCTCGCGCAGGCGCGGCAGGCGGTAGAGCTTCTTGTGCTCGAAGAAGAGGACGGGGTCGGGGTCGCGGATGGCGGCCTTGATGAGCCCCTTCGCGTCGTAGGCCGTCGAGGGCTCGACCATCTTCAGGCCCGCGGTGTTGAGGAAGAACGCCTCGGCGTTCAGAGAGTGGAACGGGCCGGAGTGGACGCCCGCGCCGCACGGCCCGCGGAAGACGGCCGCGAGCCCCGCGCCCCAGCGGTAGCGGCACTTCGCGGCGTAGTTCGTCAGCATGTCGAAGCCGGGCGAGATGAAGTCGATGAACTGGAACTCGGCGACGGGCCGCATCCCCATCAGCGCCGCGCCGCACGCCGCGCCGACGATGGCCGCCTCCGAGATGGGCGTGTCGATGACGCGCCCCTCGCCGAACTCGCCGAGCAGCCCGTCCGTCACCTTGAACGCGCCGCCGTACGCGCCCACGTCCTCGCCGATGAGGAAGACGCTGGGGTCGCGCTCCATCTCCTCCCAAAGGCCCTGCCGGATGGCCTCGACGAACGTCACCACCCCGCCGCGCTCCGGCCGGTTCGACTTGTGCTCTTTCTTGGTTGCCGTTGACATCTGCTTTTAGTTTTCCAGAACCTTCGGGCGGAAGGCGGGCGGGACGATGGTGTTGTCGAAGACGTTGTAGGCGGCCTTCTCGGCGTCGGGCATGGGGGAGGATTCGGCCCAGGCCGAGTCCTCTTCGATCTCGCGGCGCACGTCGGCCGTTATCTCTTCGAGCTTCTCCTGCGTGGCGACGCCTTTGGAGAGCAAGTGGCGCTGGAAGCGGTCGAGCGGGTCGCGCTTCTCCCAGTGTTCGATCTCGCCCGCGGGGATGTAGCGCTGGTCGTCGTGCTCGGCGTGACCCTTGCGGCGGTAGGTCTTGGCCTCGACGATCACGGCGCCGCCGCCGCCGCGCGCGAACTCGGCCGCGCGCCTCATGACCTCGTAGCACGCGATCACGTCGTTGCCGTCCACGACGTAGCCGGGGATGCCGTAGCCGGCGGCCTTGTCGGCGAGGTTGGCGACGGCCGTCTGCTTCGAGGTCGGCGTGGAGTAGGCGTACCAGTTGTGCTCGGCGACGACGATGAGCGGGAGCTTCTGGACGGCGGCGAAGTTGAGCCCCTCGTGGAAGGCGCCCGTGCTCATCCCGCCGTCGCCGATGTAGGCGACCGCGACCGTGTCCTTCTGCTGCATCCGCGCGGCGAGCACGATGCCGGTCATCACCGGAATCATGTCGCCGAGGTGCGAGATGGGGCCGATGAAGCCCTTCTCGATGTCGCCGAAGTGGATGTTTAAGTCGCGCCCCTCCGAAGGCCCCCACGCCTTCGCCATGTACTGCGCGAAGATTTCGCGCGGCCGGATGCCTTTGACCAGCACGGCGCCGAGGTCTCGGATGAGGGGCGAGATGAAGTCCTGCGGCGCGAGCGCGTAGGCCGTCCCGACCGCGGTCGCCTCCTGCCCCAGCGAGCGGAAGACGCCGCCGACGACCTTCGTCTGCCGGTAGAGGTTGACGAGCCGCTCCTCGACGAGGCGCGTGAGCTGGAGCCAGCGGTAGAGTTCGAGCAACTGCTCGTCGTTCGAGCGTCGTCTCGTCCGTGCAGATGACCTCGCCCTGCTCGTTCAAGGGGTCTGCGACCGACAGGGCCTCCGCGCTCGGCGGCGGGAGGTAGACGAAGGGCTCGGCCGCGCCCGCGCTCGCCGTTCGGAGCCCTGCGTCTGTTTCGTCTTAGCCTTGCCGCCGCGCGGGGCGGTCTCTCGTCGTGGGGGTGTTTTTCATAGAGCGGGTTAGAAATGGATCGTCAGGCCGTGGATGCCTTCGGCGGCCTCCATGACGGCCTCGGAGACGGTCGGGTGCGCGTGGATGACGCGGCCCAGTTCGTCGGCGGTCGATTCGAGGTGGAGCGCGACGATGGCCTCGTGGATGATCTCGGTCGCGTGCGGGCCGACGATGTGGACGCCGAGAAGCTCGTCGTACTTCGTCTCGCTGACGACCTTGACGAAGCCCTCCTCCTCGCCGAGGATGCGCGCCTTGCCCGAGGCGCTGAAGGGGAACTTGGCCGCCTTCACGTCGTAGCCCAGCTCCTTCGCCTTCGCCTCGGTCAGACCGACGGAGGCGACCTCCGGGTCGCAGTAGGTGCACGAAGGCACGTGGCGCAGGTTGATGGGCTGCGGCTTCTGCCCCGCGATCTGCTCGACGGCGAGGATGCCCTCCTTCGACGCGAGGTGCGCGAGCCACGGCGTCGGAATCACGTCGCCGATGGCGTAGACGTTCGGCTCGCCCGTGCGGCAGAACTCGTCCACCTGAATCGTCCCGCGCTCGACCTTGATCTTCGTCCCTTCAAGCCCCAAGCCTTCGAGGTAAGGCATGCGCCCGACGGCGACGAGAAGCATCTCCGCTTCGAGCGACACGTCGCCGCCCTTCGCGTCCTTGCCCGTCACGCGGACGCCCGCCTCGGTCTTCTCGACCTTCTCGAGCTTCGTCCCCGGCAGGCACTTCATGCCGCGCTTGCGGAACGACTTCTCAAGCGTCTTTGGAGATCTCCTCGTCTTCGAGCGGCATGATGCGCGGCAGCAGTTCGACGAGCGTCGTCTCCGAGCCGAAGCGCGAGTAGACGGAGGCGAACTCCGTCCCGACCGCGCCCGAGCCCATGACGATGAGCGACTTCGGGACCTTCTCCAGTTCGAGGATGTGGTCGGAGTTGACGACGCGCTCGCCGTCGGTCTCGAAGCCGGGGATGGGGCGGACGACCGAGCCGGTGGCGATGATGATGTTCTTCGTGTCGATGGCCTGCGCCTTGCCGTCCTCGCCCGTCACCTCGACCTTGCCGGGGAGCGCGAGCTTGCCCGTGCCCTTGAAGACCGTGATCGTGTTCTTCTTCATCAGGAACTCGATGCCCTTCGAGTTCTTCATGACGACCTTCTGCTTGCGCTTCTGCACGTCGTCGAAGGCGAGCCGCACGTCCGAGACCTGCACGCCGAAGTCGGCGAGCCCCTTGTGCGCCAGCTCGTAGTGGTGCGCCGACATCAGGAGCTGCTTGGTCGGGATGCAGCCGCGCAGCGTACACGTCCCGCCGAGGCGCTTGTCCTTCTCGACGAGCGCCACCTTGAGCCCCAACTGCGCCCCGCGTATCGCGGCCACGTAACCGCCCGGCCCCGACCCGATCACCGTCACGTCGAACTGTTCCGTAGACAAATCTGTTTCTCCTCGGGAAGCCGTCAACCGTGAATCGTAAACCGTGACAAGATAAAACCCGGCCTCATCTTGTCACGGTTTACAGTTCACGATTTACGCTGGAAGTTTTTCAAAAGGCATTATAGACGCCCGCGGCCGTTTACTCCAAAAGGGGTCGGCGTCAGCGGAAGAGCGCGTCGTAGTCGTTGATGAGCCGTTCGAGCCGCGCCTTCAGGTCGGGGTCGCGCGCCGTCTCGTCGGAGTATTTGAGCTGGAGGCGGTGGACGCGGTCTGTGTTCTCCACTTCGGCTTCGAGCAACTTCGCCTTCGACTCGGCGTCCTGCGCGCCTTGCTTGATCTCGGCGATGCCCCCGGCCAGCTCTTCCGTGCGCGCGTTGAGGAGCGCCTGCGCCTCGGCCACGCCGGCCTTCGTCTCCCCGGCCTTCTCGACTTTCGCGAGCAGCTCGTCCGTGAAAGAGTTGAGCGACTTGACGAGCGCGTCCGCCGGCTCGGCCCCGCCGCCTATACGGACGCCGCCCGCCCCCGCGCCGATGCCGCCGGAGTTTCCGGTGCCCGTGTAGGACCAGCTACAGCCCGCGAGTGCGAGCCCGCATGCGAGCGCGATCAAAGTGGATGTCAACCTTCTACGCATCAACACACTCCACAGGGAAACTGAGAAGCGCTATGATGTAGCAAACCGCCGAAACGAAAGTCAAACCCTTAGGAGGCCGCGCCGCACCGATGAAGCACACCGAAGGATTCCTAAAGCTGACGGACGACGCCCGGTCGCGCGTCCGCGAGGTCAGCGTCGAACAGGCTCTGGACAGGTTGAAGCACGGCGCGCTCCTCATCGACGTGCGCGAGGACAACGAGTGGCAGCGCGGCCACGCCGCCGGCGCCGAGCACATGGGGCGCGGCGTCATCGAGCGCGACATCGAGACCGCGGTCCCCGAACACTCCGCGGAACTCATCCTCTACTGCGGCGGCGGCTACCGCTCGGCGCTGGCGGCCGACAACCTCCAGCGCATGGGCTACACCAACGTCTACTCGTTGGCCGGCGGCTGGAGGGCCTGGAAGGAAGCGGGCGCGCCCGTCGAGGGCGAGTCTTAAGAGGAGCAACACATGACGCACGAGAGCCACGCACGCCGTCAGGTCACTTACGCGCTTCTAACACTCGCCGTGCTCGCCCTTCCAGGCATACCGCAGGCGCACGCACAGTCGGACTCTTCGCAGGCATTCCGCACGCTGATGCAGCAGCGCATGGAGATGTCGAGCCGCGCGGTCGAGGAGGCGCAGCGCCGACGCTTCGAGGACGGCAAGACCAACACCAACTTCCCTTCCGACGCCAGCCGGGCCGGGGCGAAGGCGGGCGTCGTGCGCGCCGTCTCGCCCGAGGAGCGGAAGGCGCTCGCGCACAACGAGCGGGGCTTGGGCCACTTCGAGAAGGGGAAGATCGAGCAGGCCGTCAAAGAGTACAACGAGGCGCTACGCGCTTACCCGAACCTCGCCGCCGCGCACAACAACCTCGGGAGCGCGCACTTCGCCGCCGCGCGCTTCGAGGAGGCCGCCGCCTCCTTCCAACGCGCCGCCGCGATAGACCCCGACTACGGGCAGGCCCACTTCAACCTCGCGCTCGTCCAACTCAAGCTCGGCCGCGAGCGCGAGGCCGACGCGGCGCTCCGTGCGGCCGTGCGCGCCTACTACACTTCGGGCGACGCGCACTTCAGGGCCGGCCGCCTGAAGGAGGCCGAAGAGTCCTACCGCGGGATGCTCCAGATCGACCCCGGCTACGTGCCCGCGCTCCTGCGCCTCGGCCTCGTCTGCAACACCGCGCGCCGCTTTGAAGAGGCCGCCCGACACCTCCGCCTCGCCGCCGCGCGCGAGCCGGCCAACCCCTACGCCCACGAAGGGCTCGCCGAAGCCCTCCACGGCCTGAACAGGTACGAAGAGGCCGCCGCCGCGGCCGACCGCGCCCTCCAACTCGCCCCCGACTCCCCCGCCGCACACTACCACGCCGGCCTCGCCCGCGCGTCTCTGGGACAACGCGACGCCGCCCTCGCACACCTCGCCCAACTCCGACAACTGAAAGCCGACAACTACGTCCAACTCCTCTCCGACCTCATCGACAAGAAGTCGCCGCCCAAATAGTAGCTGCCGACACCACCTCATCCTATGACCGACAAACAAGATTACAAATACGACCTCTTCATTAGCTACAACCGCGCAGACGAGGCATGGGCGGAACAACTGGCCACGCGTCTTGAGCAGGAGGACTATGCGGGACGTAAGCTCAAGGTCTTCTTCGCGCCGTGGGACATCCCGCCCGGCGAGTACATCACGGAGGGCCTTGAAGAGGCGTTGCCCCAAAGCCGCAAGGTCGGCCTCATCGTCACGCCCGAGGCGATGCAGTCGGAGTGGGTGAAGATAGAACGACTCGTCACCGCGCACATCGACATCGAAGAACACGCGCGCCGCTTAATCCCCCTCTACCGGCGACTCCCCGACAAATTGCCCGCACTCCTGCGAGGTATCCGGGCCATCAACTTCGAGGATGACGCGCATTTCGAGAGGGGTTACCGAGAACTTCTTGCGGTCGTCAAAGGCGGGCCGCTCCCGCGCGGTGAGCGCGGCGAGGCGCCTAAAGGTATGCTGCCGCCCTGCCTAATCCCGCGCCCGCCGGTCATCGGCTTCGTCTCGCGGCGCGACCCGCAGGGGCGTGACATCGTCGCGCGGCTGAAGGGAGAACTCGCGCCGGGGCGCACGCAGCTCGTCACGCTCTCAGGGCCGGGCGGCATCGGCAAGACGACGCTCGCGGCCGAGGCCGCGCGCTCGTTGCAGGAGCCGTACGGGAATCGCGTCGTCTGGAGCAACGCCGACGGCCGCGCGGACTTCACGCTCCTCTCGCTGCTCGACGACATCGCCACGCAGCTCGGGAGCGCCGATCTGCGCACGCTCGCGCCCGCCGAGAAGGAGGAGCAGGTGCGCGCGTTGGCCGTAGGGGCGCTGGTCGTGCTCGACAACTACGAGACGGTCGCGGAGGCGGAGCGGGCGCGCGTCGAGGCTTGGTTCAAGCGGACGCAGTGCTCCACCCTCTTCACCTCCCGCCCACGCGTCCCCGACACCGTCTTCGTCCCCGTCTCCGCCATGTCGCGCGCAGAGGCCGCGGAGTTCTTAGAGAAGCTGACCGCGCAGACGCAAGACCCGCAGCTCTTCACCCCCGAAGTGCGCGAGCGCGTCTACGCGACGGCCGAGGCCAACCCCTATGTCATGCAGTGGGTCGTAGGGCAGATAGATTTGGCGCAGGAGCCGGGCGCGGTGCTGGAAGAGTTGCAGCACGGCGAGGGCGACGCCGCCGAACGCATCTTCGACCGCTCTTTCGAGTTGCCGCTGCTGGGAGAAGACGGCCGCGACGCGCTGCTCGCTCTCTCGCTGTTCGCGCCGAGCGCCACGCCGGACGCGCTCGCGGCGGTGGCGGGGTTCAACGATGCGGGGCGTGTGCGCGAGGCGGTCGCGAACCTCCGTCGGTTGTGGCTGGTCAAGGGAGTAGACGGCAACCGCCGCCTCACCGTCGAAGGCTTGACGCGCACGCTCGCCGCCGCCCGGCGGTCGAAAGACCCGCGCGACGACGAGTTCCGCCGCCGCTTCGTCGCCTACTTCTTCCGCTACGCCGTAGAGCGCCGTGAGCCGACGCCCGAGAACTACGACGCGCTGGAAGTGGAGAAGGAGAACCTGCTGGGTGCGACGGAGACGGCATACGCCTCCGGCGAGTGGGATAGCGTCATGCTAATAGCATACGCCTTGGCAACTCCTGTGTCCGGTATGCTGAGCGTGCGCGGCTACTGGGATGAGACCGTGAGACTTGGCGAGCTGGCACTTCATGCAGCTCACTCTGCAAAGGATGAGGCGGGAATTGCGGTTCTCTCTCACAACATAGCCGTGATGTACGGAAACCGTGGAGAGCTTACCGAAGCGCGCCGCCTCTACGGCGAGAGCCTGGAGATCAAGAAGCGGCTCGGCAATCAGAGCGGCGTCGCCAGCACCCTCCACCAGTTGGGCATGCTCGCGCAGGACGCGGGTGATAAGGAGGAGGCGCGCCGCCTCTACGGCGAGAGCTTGGAGATCAAGAAGCGGCTCGGCAACCAGAGCGGCGTCGCCAGCACCCTCCACCAGTTGGGCATGCTCGCGCAGGACGCGGGTGATAAGGAGGAGGCGCGCCGCCTCTACGGCGAGAGCCTGGAGATTAACAAGCGGCTCGGCAACCAGAGCGGCATCGCCAGCACCCTCCACCAGTTGGGCAGGCTCGCGGAGGACGCAGGTGATAAGGAGGAGGCGCGCCGCCTCTACGAGGAAAGCCTGGAGATTAAGAAGCGGCTCGGCAACCAGAGAGGCATCGCCAACACCACCAGTCAACTGGGAATCATCCATTCACTTCTCGGCGACTTTGAAGAGGCCAAAGTTAAGCATGAAGAGAGTTTGGCGATAAGGCTTAAACTCGGCGAGCAACAAGGTATTGCAATTAGCTTACATGAGTTGGGCAAGCTCGCGGAGGAGACGGGTGATAAGGAGGAGTCGGCGCGACTATTTCGGAAGGCGCTGGGTATCCTTGAGAGGCTCGGCTCGCCAAATGCGAAGATTGTGCGGGAGAGTCTGGCGAGGGTGGAGGGTGAGGATTCTTGAGGTGAGGTGGGGATTTGCGGGCGGAAATAAGGCGTTTCCGGCGGTGGGGATGGTGTTTGGGGGTGTGGGAATGGCATTTTGGGGTGAGAAAATGGCGTTGCGGGGCGGCGCAGTCGCGTTGTGAGACAGTGAAGTGTGATTGCGGGGCGGCGCAGTTCGATTGCGTCGCCCCGCAATGGCGTTGTGGCGCGTGACAGTGGCGTTGTCACGCCTCACCATGCCATTGTCACGCGTCGCAATGCGACTGCGACGCGTGACAATGGCATGGTGAGGTGTCGCAGTCGCATTGCGACGCGTGACAATGGCGTTGCGACGGCTCGCAGTCGCATTGCGAGGCGTGACAGAGGCTCTGTGATGTCTGACAGCGCTTTTGTGGGGCGTCGCGGGGGCGGTGGGGGTGTTGCGGGGGCGGTGAATTTTGTTGTTGCAAGGGATTTGGGGTGAGCGTAAGATGCTGCCGCCAACCTCACTGACAATTCTCTTTTCTCACAAAAGGAGCGACAACATGGCTAACGAGTCGAGACGTTTGACGCCCGCGGTGCTGGACGTGGACGCGGATGCGTTCGCGGCTTTGCAGACGATGGCGGGGTATGCGCCGGCTAATGAGGCGTACACTCTGGCGGCGATCAGTGCGGCGCACGCGAAGATGCAGAGCACGCGGATGGCGGAGGCGCAGGCGGAGGCGAATCTGGCGACGGCGCGCGACAACTCGGTCGCGGCCGCGTGGGAGTTTCATAACCTGATGCTCGGGGCGAAGGATCAGGTGACGGCGCAGTTCGGAAGGAACTCGAACGAGGTGCAGGCGCTCTCGCTGAAGAAGGCTTCGGAGCGCAAGGCTCCGCAACGCAAGAAGCCGGGAGGCGAGGACAAGTAGATCGCACGCGGCGACACGTCAACGCGAGGCACACGAGGGGGCGCGAATCCGGCGCCCCTTCGTGTGCCTGTTGTGTAGGCGCCTCGCCGTGTATGGCTCTGCTTAAATTTTGTGCCTGGGGCGGGCCGGGAGTTTGGCGGGCAGGTCGAGGTCGTCGTTGGCGAGTACGTCGAGGCAGACGCCCGCGGCCTCCGCGTACTTCAGGAGAATAGGTAGAGGCGGTTCGCGCTCGCCCAACTCGTAGCCGGAGACGTTACTCTGATAAATCAAGTCCTCAAGCCCGAGGTGCTTTATCAGCTCGTTCTGAGAAAGACCCAACGCTACGCGGACGGCGCGCAGTTTCTCCGCAAGGCGCTCAGACCTCAGACGTGCGGCCCTGCCCATTCCGCTTTAAACCTTGTGCCGGGGCTTGGCCGGAAGCCTGGCAGGCAGATCAAGTTCGTCGTCAATCAGCACTTCCACGCACACCCCGGCGAGGCGCGCATACTTGAGCAGTATTGGCAGCGGCGGCTCTCGCGTCCCCAACTCATAACCCGAAACGGCGCTGCGGAAGTGGCTCTCGCCCAGTTCCAACTGCGCGAGCATCCCGTCTTGCGAGAGGTCAAGCGAGAGGCGGATCTGCAAAAGCTTTTCCGCCAGCCTTCCAGGTTTCGGGCGCGCCCTCGAACCCATCAGGAGTCACCCCCTGACGGATTCACCGCGAAGTCCTGCTTGCTTTTAGACGCAATTGCGTCTAAAATCTGATTGCGCTTATCTGTCGCCGTGAGTAGGAACCTTCCTTGCTCAACGGCGATGCTCATCTCTTCTGAGGGTGAGCTACGCTTTGCATCAGACCCGTTGCCTTATCAAAGAACGGCGGGAATATACCACAGGAGTCTCACATGGGCATTTTAGTCGGCGGTCAGTAACGGGGGCGCGTAAAAGGGCGACGCACCCTCGGGCACGCCCGCGCCTCACGCGGGCTGTGCCGCGAGGCCGCGCGCGCGGGGTACGTCGCGCGGCCTCCGCGTCTACAGTTCGGCTTGTCAGAGCCGAGCCAGGACTTCGGCCTCGCGTTCGGGGGGCAGCGCGCCGACCCACACGTCGGAGACCGTGCCGCGTTCGAGCATGATGAGCGTGGGCGTGCCCGACACTTGCAGAGAGCGGGGACGCGCCTGCGCGACACGCTCGACGCGTACGCCGAGTTCTTCGAGATAGCGCCGCCCCTCCTCCGCTTCGTGCGGCAGGACGGCGTAGAGCTTCACGCGCCCGCCGCGCGCCGCCGCCTCGCCCGCGAGCCTCCGGTAGAACGGCGCGCTCTCGGTGCAGAAGTGGCAACCCTTCTGCAAGACGAGCAGCAGCGCCCTCCCTTCCCCGTTCAAGTCCACGCCCGCAACCTCGACCCGCGAACCGACCTCCGGCCCGCGCAGACGCCCCGCCTCGTTCGCAAAGAGATACTGTCTGGCGAGCACCGCGCAGACGGCAACGGCCGTCAACACGATGGCGACGTTGACGAGCGCCTCGATCTTCCGCGTCCTGTTCTGCATGGGTTGAATCGCTCCCTTCGTCCTCGTCAGGCCGCGCGGGTCGGAGACACGTTGCTCGAAACGCCCGGGCCTCCGACCCGCCGCCGAAGCGCCGCCGTTAAAAGACGCGGGGGCCGCCGACGTAGGAGCAACACGCGATCCCGCACCGCACTTGCGCGCGCGCGCACGCGACTATGCACTGGTTCCGGGCCTGGCCCGGCTCAGTCGGGCAGCCCTCGTCGCACGCCTGCGCCGCGTAGCCGCAGCCGCAGTCGTCGCCCGAACAGGCGCTCACCCTTTCGGCCGTCGAGACGGAGACCAGCAGCGTCAACAGCAGGAGCAGCAACATCAGTTTCTTTCTCAACATTAGTGTCCTCCTTTGCAGAATAAGGCAGGGGTTGCTCGCGCGAGCGCGCGCGAATCGGAACCCCGCGGGCGAGGGTTTCGGCCGAGGCGTTCGGCGCACGTTCTTCGCCGCGGGGAGACGTTCGGAGCGTCAATCTACCCGCGCCGTGCCGCGCTGTGAACAGTCTTGTGTCGGGGCGGACACGGCCCGTGATGAGCCGGATTAGTCTTTGACGGGGCGCCCGGGCGTCCGCGTTTCGCGCTGACGTGTGGCGCGCGGCGGGTGTAAAATTATGGACGTAAAAGCTCTCTTACATTCATTGCCGAAGGATGAACCCTCCTATGACGAAAGAGGCGACGGGACAGAAGGCTGAGACGCGAGTCGAGTCGGACTCGATGGGCGAGGTCGAGGTGCGTGCGGACAGGTATTGGGGGGCGCAGACGGAGCGTTCGCTGCACCACTTCGATATCGGGTTCGACGTGATGCCGCGGGAGATGGTGCGGGCGTTGGGCCTGCTCAAAAAAGCGGCGGCGCTGGTGAACGAGGAGCTGGGGAAGCTCAAGCCGGAGAAGGCGCGTCTGATCGAGCGGGCCGCGGACGAAGTGATCGAAGGGAAGCTGGACGAGCACTTCCCCCTGCGCGTGTGGCAGACGGGCAGCGGCACGCAGACGAACATGAACACGAACGAGGTCATCTCGAACCGCGCGATTGAGCTGGCGGGCGGCGAGTTGGGGAGCAAGAAGCCCGTCCACCCGAACGACGACGTGAACATGTCGCAGTCGTCGAACGACACGTTCCCGACGGCGATGCACATCGCGGCGGCCGAGCAGACGCAGAAGCTCATCCCCGAGGTGCGGCGCCTGCGCGATGCGATTGAGGCCAAGGCGCGGGAATTCGCCGACGTGGTCAAGATCGGACGGACGCACTTGCAGGACGCGACGCCCCTGACCGTGGGGCAGGAGTTCGGCGGTTGGGCTTCGCTGCTTGAGCGCGACGTTGAAAGGTTGGAAGCGGTGCTGCCCGGTCTCTACGACCTCGCCATCGGCGGGACGGCCGTGGGCACGGGGCTGAACTCGCACCCGGAGTTCGCGGAACGCGCGGCGGCGAAGATCGCGGAGCTGACGGGGCTGCCGTTCAAGTCGCACCCGAACAAGTTCGCGGCCCTCTCCGCGCACGACGAGATAGTCTTCGCGAGCGGCGCGCTGAAGACTCTGGCCGCTTCGCTGATGAAGATCGCGAACGACGTGCGCTGGCTGGGGTCGGGGCCGCGCGCCGGCATCGGCGAGTTGGTGCTGCCCGAGAACGAGCCGGGCTCTTCGATCATGCCGGGGAAGGTGAACCCGACGCAGTCGGAGGCTCTGACGATGGTCGCCGTCCAGGTGATGGGCAACGACGCGGCCATCGGCTTCGCCGGCTCGCAGGGCAACTTCGAGCTGAACGTCTTCAACCCCGTGATGATTCACAACCTGCTCCACTCGATCAGGCTGCTCAAGGACGCGTGCCGCGCCTTTGTGGACTTCTGCATCAGCGGGTTGGAGCTGAACCGCGCGCGCATCGACGAGAATTTGCAGAAGTCGCTCATGCTGGTCACGGCCCTCAACCCGCACATCGGCTACGACAACGCGGCGAAGATCGCCAAGCACGCGCACAAGCAGGGCATCAACCTGCGCGAGTCGGCCGTCGAGCTGGGCCTGCTCACCGCCGAGCAGTTCGACGAGTACGTCAAGCCCGAGGAGATGACGCACCCGTAAAGGCCGTGAACCGTAAGCCGTAAACCGTGACAAGAGAAGACCGGCTTTAATCTTGTCACGGTTTACGGCTTTTGTATGAACTATCGGGGCGCCGCCCGCATCTAATTTCCGGCGTTTGACAGTCTGCGTCGGCGCTTGCGGGTTGTTGCCTGAAGGCTTATATTTCGCGTTTCGCGCCGGCGGCGTCCCTGCCGCCGGTGACGCTCGGAGGGTTCAAGGAAGATGACCACGGCGTTTGAGACTCTGGAAGTCGGGACGAAGGTTGCGGCGGCCGCGCTCGAAGACTACTTCGGGATGTCGGAGGCCGAGCTGTACGAACGCATCGAGGCGGCGCGCAGGACCCTGGGCTCGCGCCTCGTCATCCTCGGCCACCACTACCAGCGCGACGACGTGGTCTGCCACGCCGACTTCACGGGCGACTCCTTCAAGCTCGCCAAGCTCGCGGCCGAGCGCCCCGAGGCCGACTACGTCGTCTTCTGCGGCGTCCACTTCATGGCCGAGTCGGCCGACATCCTCAAGCCCGGCGACCAGAAGGTGATTCTGCCCGACCTCGGCGCGGGCTGCTCGATGGCCGACATGGCGACGGCCGAGCAGGTCGAGGACGCCTGGGAGCAGTTGGGCTCGCTCGGGATTCTTGACGAGTTCAAGGTCGCGCCCGTCACCTACATGAACTCGTCGGCGTCCATCAAGGCTTTCTGCGGCGAGCACGACGGCGTGGTCTGCACCTCTTCGAACGCCGTCCCGCTCTTCGACAAGTATCTGAAGGAGGCCGACAAGCTCTTCTTCTTCCCCGACCAGCATCTGGGTCGCAACACCGGCGTCAAGTTCGGCATCCCGCTCGACGAGATGGCGCTGTGGGACCCGAACAAGGAGCTGGGCGGCAACACGCCGGAGCAGTTGCGCAAGGCGCGGCTGCTCCTCTGGAAGGGCCACTGCTCGGTGCACGGGCGCTTCCGCCCCTGGCACGTCGAGACGATTCGCAAGGAGGTGCCGGGCATCAAGGTGCTCGTCCACCCCGAGTGCGAGCGCGAGGTCGTCGAGATGTCCGACCTCAACGGCTCGACCGAGTACATCATCAAGGTCATCGAGGAGTCGCCCGCCGGCTCGGCCTGGGCCGTCGGCACCGAGGTCAACCTCGTGCAGCGCCTGGCGAAGCAGCACCCGGACAAGGACATCCGCCTGCTCGCGCCCGACCTCTGCATGTGCGCCACGATGTACCGCATCGCGCCGCAGAACCTCGCATGGGTGCTCGAATCGCTCACGCAGGGCCGCGTCGTCAACCAGATTACCGTCCCCGAGGAGACGGCGCGTTGGGCGCGCGTCGCGCTCGACCGGATGCTCGCTATCAAGTAAATGGTAGATGGTGAATAGTAAACGGCGACTGATTCAGTCCATCTACTATTCACCATTTACTATTCACCAAACTATGGCTGACCCGAACGACCGCGTGCCCGAGAACGTGCCGGGCACTTATTACGTAGACACGAACTGCATCGACTGCGACGTGTGCCGCGACACCTCACCCGACAACTTCACGCGCGCCGACGCGCCCGGCTACTCCTTCGTCTTCAAACAGCCGCAGTCCGACGCCGAACGCACCCTCTGCGAAGAGGCGCTCCTCGCCTGCCCCGTCGAGGCCATCGGCAACGACGGGTGAAAAGCTAATGAGGAATGCGGAATGATGAATTGAAGAGAGGTCTTACTTCATCATTCCGCATTCTTCATTTCCCTAAACTCTTATCTTGATCCACCCGTCTTCGATGACGACCTCGTAGGTCTCGACGGGTTCGGAGGGGCGGTTGAGGCAGGCGCCGGAGCGCACGTCGAAGCGCCAGCCGTGCCAGTCGCATTCGACCGCGTGCCCCGCGAGGTTGCCGTCGGCGAGGGGCGCGCCCTTGTGCGGGCAGAAGTTCTCGATGGCGTGGAAGCGTCCGTCGATGTGGTAGAGCGCGAGTTCCTTGCCGCCGTGCAGCTCGACCGTGGCGCCGCGCCCCTCGGGCACGTCCTCGACCCGCCCGACCGTGACGAGCCTGCCCTCGCGCGAAGGGCTTTTAGGGTTCGCGAATCTTCTTCCCGGCGGCTGCATAACTTAACGGCATCGTAACAAAACGCCCCGGCGCGCACCAATCCGCCCCACAAGTTCTCAAGCCTCCCGCGTTCCTCTACGTGTAGAAGCCTCTCCCGTTTTCGACTAGAATCATCTCCTCGGGGCTATAATCCTTAAAGGCAGAAAGGGGCACAGCAAACATGCGGAGGAGTCTGTTAATCGCGCGCGCGGCGGCGGTCGCGCTCTTGCTTTTGTGTGCGGCGCAGGGCGCCCGCGCGGCGCAGGAGTCGAAGGAGCTGACGGTCGTGGGGAGACTCACGCCGACGGTCGAGGCGGGCGGGTGGCTCGTCGTCGCCGACTACGGGAAGTACCTTTTGACGAACGCGGGCGAGTTCCGGCGCCAGTCCTGGTTCCGCGAGGGCGCCGCGGTCGAGGCGACCGGACGCGTACGCGAAGACGTGATGTCGATCCACATGGAGGGCGTCCCCTTCCAGGCGCGTACGATGCGCGCGCGGGCGGCCTCGCGCAACGGCGGCTCGCAGGGCAACGCCCCGCAAGGGAACGCCCCGCAGAACACGGGCGGTCAGGCCGTCGCCGGCACGGGCGCGCGAGCGAGCGTCGTGCGCGTCGTCGTCACGGGCGAATCGATTGTGCAGGCCGAGCCCGACACCGCCGTCTTGACCGTGGCCGTCGTCACGCAGAACGCGAGCGCGTCGGAGGCGCAGGCCGAGAACGCCTCGAAGACGGACGCGGTCGTGCGCGCCGTCCGCGCGGCCGCGGGGACCGGCGCCGAAGTCAAAACGAGCGGCTACAGCCTCCAGCCGCAGTACGCTTACAAGGAGGGCGCGCCGCCGACCATCACGAGCTACCTCGCGCGCAACGCCGTCAACGTGACGACGGGCGAGTTGAACCGCGTGGGCGCCGTCATCGACGCCGCCTCGCGCGCGGGCGCCAACAGCGTGGACGGCCTCTCCTTCACGCTGCGCAACGACGTGCAGGCGCGCCAGCGCGCGCTCTCCGAGGCCACGCGCGCGGCGCTCTCGAAGGCGCGCGCCGTCGCCACGACGCTCGGCGGCAGCGTCGTCCGCGTCGTCGAGGTGCAGGAGGCCGGCGCCTTCCGCCCGCCCGTCCCCGCCGACATGGTCGGGTTCAGCCGCGCGGCGGTCACTTCGCAAGCGGCCACGCCCACGCCCGTCGAACCCGGCTCCCTCGAAATCCGCGCACAGGTGCAGCTCGTCGCCGAGGTCGAGACGAGGCAGTGAAAGAAATGATGAGTGATGAATTGAAGACGGTTCTTAATTCATGATTCCGCATTCATCATTCCTCATTTTCTCCCGCTGGCAATCTCGAACGAAGCGAGTATAATCGGCCTCAAGTTCCCTTGACTTACATCCGACGTGAGACCCGGCCCGCGCAGACGTGTGCGGTGCGGGGGCGGGCGTCGTCTTCGGGGATAACGGAGGCTTTCGATGTCGAGACACCGCGGAGACTGGGACGACGATTTTTACGAGGGCGAGCCGCGCCCGCGGCGCGGGCCTGTGGGGCCGGGTCTCGGCGGGCCGCCGCGGCCAGGATACGAATACGACGATGAGCGCGGGCCGCGCGGCGGGCGCCCGTGGGGCGTGCGCGGCGAATACGACGAGCGCGCCTACGGGCGCGGCGACTTCTACCGCGACGACTATTACGACGCGCCGCGCGACGCGGGCCGCGGAGAGCGCGAGTACGGCCGTCCGCCCGAGCCGCCGCCGCCGCCCCCGCCGCGCGAAGAGTACGGGCGCGGCCGGCGCCGCGGGGCGACGCGCTCGCACCTGCGCTGCCGCGACATCATGACGCGCGACGTGACGGTCGCCTCGCGTACGACCACGCTCGAAGAGGTCGCGCGCATGATGCGCGACGAGGACACGGGCGTCATCCCCGTCGTCGAGCCGGGCGAGACCACGTCGGACTCCGTCACCGAAGTCCAGCGCGTGCCCGCGCGCGCGCAGGCCAACGGGCGCCTCGTCGGACTCATCACCGACCGCGACATCGTCATCCGCGCCCTGGCCGAAGGCCAGGACGCGCGCGCGGTGACGGCCGAGAGCGTGATGACGAAGGAGCTGCACGCCGTCCGCCCCAACGACCGCGTCATCGAGGCCATCCGCAAGATGGGCGACAAGCAGGTGCGCCGCCTCCCCGTCGTGGACCGCGAGGGCAACCTGCGCGGCATCATCTCGATGGCCGACATCGCGCTCGAAACAGAGGCCGACCGCGAACTCGGCGAAGCCCTCGAAGAGATTTCGAGCGGCTCGTCGTTCTGGAACAGAATCTTCGCGTGAATCGTGAGGCCGTGAACGTTGACGAGTGAAAGCGTCTCCGCTCTCGTCAAGGTTCACGGTTCGCGGTTCACCTTTTCGTCACGGTTCACGGTTCACGTTCTTATGGCGCGATCAATCGAGCGTTACCTGCGGATGATGCCGAAGACGAGCGGCCTGCGGTGTTCGGAGAACTTCTGGTACCCGGCCGCCGATGTCTACCAGACGGGCGGCGGGTGGGTGGTGAAGCTGGAGCTGGCGGGCGTCGCGCCCGACGAGCTGGAGGTCGAGATCAACGGCGACACGCTGCGCGTGGCCGGCACGCGCCGCGACGAGATGCTGACCGAGACGGTCTCGTACCACCAGCTCGAAATCACCTACAGCCGCTTCGAGAAGACGATCCGCTTCCCGTGCCCCGTCGAGGGCGCACTCGTCGAGCGCCGCTACCGCGACGGCCTCCTCATCCTGTACATACGCAGCCCCGCCGAGTGCGACTGAAACAGCGAGACGCGAGCACTCTCCCCTGCACACTTGAAGAGGACGATCACCCTTTATGGCTGACAAGACCCCGAGAAGCGAACAGGAGCAGGCGGGCGCCGCGGCCGTCCCCGGCGCGCCGGAGACCACGCCGCAGGCGGCGCTCGACGAGTCGAAGGAGGCGGGCACGGGCGGCGCCTCCCTGGCGCCCGAAGGCGCGGAGGAGGCGGGCACGACCGCCGAAGTCTTCGAGATCGCCGTGCTGCCCCTTCAGCAGACGACGATGTTCCCGGGCACCGTCATCCCGCTCGCCGCCGGAAGGCCGCGCTCGGTCGCGGCGGTCGAGGCCGCGCTCGCGACCGAAGAGAAGCTGCTCGCCTGCATCACCGTGCGCGACGGCCGCACCTCGTCCGAGAACGAGGCCACGCCCCCCGCAGACCTCTACGAGGCGGGCACGCTCGTCATGGTCAAGCGCATGATGCGCACGCCCGAGGGGCTCCAACTCATCGTCCACGGCACCGAGCGCGTGCGCGTCGTCAAGTGGACGCAGACCGACCCGCACGTCCGCGCGCGCGTGCGCATCATCCCCGCGCCGACGGTGCGCGACGCGGACGCGGTCGAGGCCCTGACGCGCAACGTGCAGTCGCTCGTCCAGCGCGCGCTCGCGATGCTCCCCGAAGTCCCGCCCGAGGTGCGCAACGCCGTGCTCTCGGCCAACGACCCCGTGCAGCTCGCATACTTCCTCGGCTCCATCCTCAACCTCGGCGTCGAGCAGGAGCAGCAGATGCTCGAAGCCGACACCGTGGACGAACTCTTGCAGATCGCCTACGGCCGGCTCGCGCACGAGATCGAGATCATGGAGCTGCGCACGAAGATCGCGGCCGAGGCGCAGGGCGAGATGACGAAGGCGCAGCGCGACTACTTCCTGCGCCAGCAGATGAAGGCCATCCAGAAGGAGCTGGGCGAGGACGAGAACGGCGAGGAGGCCGAGGCCGAGATGCTGCGCGAGCGGCTCGGCGCCGCCGACCTGCCCGAAGAGGTGCGCAAGGAGGCCGAGCGCGAGCTGCGCCGCCTCGAACGTCTGCCGCAGGCCGCGCCCGACTACCACGTCATCCGCACCTGGCTGGAGTTCATCACTCGAGCTGCCGTGGAACAAATCTTCCGAGGACAAGCTCGACCTCAACGAGGCGCGGCGCATCCTCGACGAAGACCACTACGGCCTTGAGGACATCAAGGAGCGCATCCTCGAATTCCTCGCCGTCGTCAAACTCCGCCGCGACTCGAAGAGCCCGATCCTCTGCTTCGTCGGCCCGCCGGGCGTCGGCAAGACTTCTCTGGGCATGTCGATCGCGCGCGCGCTCGGCCGCCAGTTCGAGCGCCTGTCTCTGGGCGGCGTGCGCGACGAGGCCGAGCTGCGCGGACACCGGCGCACCTACATCGGCGCGATGCCGGGCCGCATCATCCAGGCCCTGCGCCGCGCGGGCGTCAACAACCCCGTGATGATGCTCGACGAGATCGACAAGCTCGGCAACGACTTCCGCGGCGACCCGGCCTCGGCGCTGCTGGAGATTCTAGACCCGCAGCAGAACCACACCTTCCGCGACCACTATCTGGATTTGCCGTTCGACCTCTCGAAGGTCTTCTTCATCGCGACGGCGAACCAGCTCGCGCCCATCCCCGGCCCGCTGCGCGACCGCATGGAGATCATCGGGCTCGTCGGCTACAGCGAGCAGGAGAAGCTGCACATCGCGCGGCAGTACCTCGTCC
This sequence comes from uncultured Acidobacteriota bacterium, assembly GCA_963726735.1. Taxonomy (GTDB): domain Bacteria; phylum Acidobacteriota; class Blastocatellia; order Pyrinomonadales; family Pyrinomonadaceae; genus QHXN01. The sequence continues at coordinate 242,472 of CAVSDM010000007.1, read as the reverse complement.
CGCGCCAGACGCGCGAGAACGGCCTTCAGGAGGGACAGTTCGAGATCACCGACGCGGCGCTCGCGCTCATCGCCGCGCGCTACACGCGCGAGGCGGGCGTGCGCCAGTTGGAGCGCACCGTCGGGCGCGTCGCGCGCAAGGCCGCGCTGCGCATCGCGCGAGGGTCAGGCGGAGCAGGTCGTCGTCGATGCCGACGACCTGAAGGAGTTGCTCGGCGCGCCGCGCTTCTACCCGGAGGAGGCGCGCAAGGAGCTGCCGGCCGGCGTCGCGACGGGCATGGCCTGGACGGAGACCGGCGGGCAGTTGCTCTTCATCGAGGCGACGCTTCTGCCGGGCAGCTCCGGCCTGCAACTCACGGGTCAGCTCGGCGAGGTGATGCAGGAGTCGGCGCGCGCGGCGCGCTCGTACCTCTGGTCGCACGCCTCGGAGTTCGGCATCGAGCCGCAGATGTTCAAGAACTACGGCGTCCACGTCCACGTCCCGGCGGGCGCCATCCCGAAGGACGGCCCCTCGGCGGGCGTCGCCATCACCTCGGCCTTCGCGTCGCTGATGACCGGCCGCCGCGTGCGCAACGACACGGCGATGACGGGCGAGATTACGCTCTCGGGTCTGGTCTTCCCCGTCGGCGGCGTCAAGGAGAAGGTGCTGGCCGCGCACCGCGCCGGCCTGCGCCGCGTCGTACTCCCCGCGCGCAACGAGCCCGACACCGAGGACATCCCCGACGACGTGCGCAAGGAGCTTGAGATCGTCTACGTCTCGCGCATCGGCGAGGCGCTGGAGCAGACGCTCGAAAAGCTCGTGGCCCAGCCGCCGCCGCCCGCGGACCCGCAGGCGGAGGAGTCGCGCACGGGCGCGCAGAAGTCTGCGCCGACGGAGCCCGAGCCCGTCCGCGCGCGTGAGCGTTAAGAAGGCTTTCACTGGACACGAGGGGGATCAGAGAGAATGGCGACGAGCAGGAAGACGCAGGCGAAGGCGGGCGTGCCCGAGAAGCGGCGCGGGCAACAGATGGGCGACGAGCGCAGCAAGCCGTCCGGAACGGACGAGGCGCAACGCGCGACGCCCGCGCTCACCGGGCGACGCAAGACCGCCGGCAAGTTCCACGCGGACGACGCCGGCCAGCGCAAGGGCACGAGCGGCAAGTCACCGCGCTCCGTCTCGCCCTCGGTCGCGGCGGCCGTCCCCGTCGGCGTCAAGCAGGGCGAGTCCGGCGGCGAGGCCGAGTTCAAGGCGCGCCAAAGGTCTGCGACCAAGTCCGCGCGCAAAGGCCGGAAGTAATAGTTTCAACGAGCAAGGGGGAACCTGACCAACACCCAGGCATCGGAAGGAGAAACCTCATGACCGACAAGTCCGACAACCCCGAAGAAAGGTTGAGGGGCCACATCGTCATTTCGACGACGCTGGAAGGCGCCGGGAAGTACGAAGGCTGCAAGGTAATCGAGTTCGGCGAGATCTACCCGGCCATCTACAGGCAGGTCTACGGCCCCGACAGCAAGCGCGAGTGCGAGAAGTGGGTAAACTCGAATTGCTCCTGGTCGGCGACGAGCTAAGCACGCCCGATTGAAAGAGAGCCCCGGAGGGCGAAGCACGTGTAACAACCTGCTTCACCCTCCGGGGCTCTCCGTTTCTGACGGCCTGCAAAAAAAGATGGGGTCGGACTCCCCCAAGCCCGACCCCGTGGCCACTCGCGTGGCCTGCCCCAAAGTTTCACTCGTTCTCAGAAGGAACGCCCGTTAGGTGAGTACATAGTAGGCCCGGGCGCGACCCCTTTGGTTGCAAACACATTGCGCTCGCATGACGAGTTCGAGACAGGCCGACTTTCTTCACTTCCCGCCGTTTTTGGGCCGAAAAGCCTCATCGGGCACGTTCACGTCGAATTTGGCCTCGCGTACTTTGAGCACCGTGTCGCCCATCGCCTGCGAGTTCGTGACCCGCTTGAACGCGATCATCACGCCGTCCACGCTGCGGTAGTCCGAGAAGGTCTCGGTCACCGCCAACGAGACCGTGTCGCTCGTCGCGATCGTGTCCGTCCTAAGCGGGAGGAAGGTCTTCGCCGAGACGTACTGCGTGACCGGGCTCCCCTTCTCGGGCGTGAAGACGACGACGTACGCGTCCTCGCCCTCGACCTTCGACATCTTCTTGATCTCGGCCTTTTGGAAGAGCGTCTTCCAGTTCAGCGGCGCGTAGAAGTCCGAGTTGATGCGCACCTCGTCCAGCTCCTTGCCCGTCTTCGGGTTGTGGGGCATGAAGCTGCCTTCGTCGGCGGCGGCCGTGCCGTCGAAGTACTCGCGGAAGAACCCGATCTTCTTCCCCAGCGCTTTGAGCGTCACCTCCTGCCCGTAAGAGTTCGGCGCGCGCGCGTAGATGACCGCCTCGCCGTTGATGCCCTGGTGCAGAAGCTCAACGTCGGCCACGACGCGCAGCGTCCTGTGCCTGCGCAGCGCCGCCTCGCCGCCCGCGGCCGCGACCACCTTCCGCATCAGCTCGTCCACGGTCATCGGCGACTTGAATTCGGCGACGCGATCCCACAGGCTCTCCGCGCCGGGCTGCTTGAGCGTCAGGCCCAAGACCTTACCCGCCTCGTCGCGGCGGACGATGATGCTGTAGGAGTCGGGCAGGTTCGACGCGCCGAGCACGTCCTTCTCACGCTCGACGAGCGGGTACGGGTTCTGCCCCGGGACGACGAGCGCCACTTTGCCGTCCCTGACCTCGACCGTGACCGCGGGGCGGCTTCCCTGCCGCGGCTCGTATGTCCCGACGACCTCTTTGAGCGGCCCGGCGTACTCGGCCGACGCGGCGGTCGTCGCGTCCGCCGCCTTCACCTTCTTCAGGACGTAATTGCCCTGCGGCTGTTCGAGGTAGACCTCGGTCTCCTGCGGGTTCTCCTTCGCCGGGCGGAAGGTCAGGTGGAAGCCGCCCAGCTCCGCGAGCCTGTAGCGGCGCCCGCCCTCCGGCTCCAGCGTGTAGGTCGGCTGCCCCGCCACGCTCACCGTGAGCTTCCCCTCCCTGACCGCGACCGTGAACTTCATGCTGGCGACATCGAGCAGGTACTCGCCGACCTCGTTCTCGATCTTCGCGGCCGGGTCGGCGGCGGCGACGGCCGCGGCGGGCGGCTTCGGCGCGTCGGGGTCGCCGACGAGGTTCGACCAGACCACGTTCATCGCGGAGGCCGGGAGCGGCGAGGCCGAGACGTTCGTCAGCATCACGAAGCCGAGCCGCTGGTCGGGCATCAGCGCCACCTGCGCGTTGAAGCCGTCGATGTTGCCGCCGTGCTCGACGACCTGATGCCCCTTCCAGTCGCGCAGGAACCAGCCCAGACCGTAGCTGACCGGCCCCTGAATCTTCATCTGCGGCTTGACCAGCTCGGCGAAGCTCTTCTCGGAGACGAGCCGCTTGCCCTCGAACACGCCGCCGCCGAGCATCAGGCGGAGCCACTGCGCCATGTCGCGCGCGCTGGAGTTGATGGCGCCGGCCGGCGCGATGGCGGGCAGGTCGCGCGTGGGCACGCGCCGCGTCTCCTTCGTCCCCTCCTCGTAGACGTAGCCGAAGGAATAGTCGCGCGCCTTCCGCATCTCGGCGACGGAGGTGTCGGAGTCCTTCATCCCGAGCGGCTTGAAGATGCGCTCGGCGATTAACTTCTCCCAGGTGGAGTTCTCGACGCGGCCGACGATCTCGCCCGCGGCGGCGTACATGACGTTCTGGTACTGGAACTTCTCGCGCAGCTTCGCCGTGGGCTTGGCCTGCGCGGCGACGCGGATGACCTCCTCGCGGTTGAGCGTGCCCGAGATCCACGCGAGGTCGGTGCGGTTCAGGCCCGAGCTGTGCGAGAGCAGGTCGCGGAGCGTGATCTTCGCGTCGGCCTCGGGGTCTTGCAGTTTGAAGTAGGGCAGGAACTTCTTCGGCGCGTCGTCGAGCGAGAGCTTGCCCTCGTCGGCCGCCAGCGCGACGAGTATCGCCGTGAACGCCTTCGAGGACGAACCGATGGCGAAGAGCGTGTCGGGCGTCACCGGCACCTTGCGCTCGAAGTCCTTGTGGCCGAGGCCCTTCAGGTAGATGACCTTGTCGTCCTTGACGATGACGAGCGAGAGGCCGGGGATGCCGTTCGCCACGCGCCTCTCCTCGACCGCCTTCTCGATGGCGGCGAGCTTCGCGTCGAGGTCTGCGGGCGCCGCGGCCGTCTGAGCCTTCGCGGCCTCCTGTGCCTGAGAGCGCGGCGCGAGCGCGGTCGCGGTCGAGAAGAACATCGCGGCCGACAGCGCGAGGTTGAGCGAACGTCTCCAGACGTGCATGTTTCCGATTCTCCTGCCGTGTCAACTTGAAAGATGGCGCCGGTGTGCGGCCGGTCGATACTCACCTGTTTACGGCCGCCGGACGCCGAAAGTTTAGGCCGGAAGTATAAAACCGTAGACGGCGCGGGGCGACCGTAAACGCGGAGACACGGCCCGCTTCAAGCCGTGTCTCCGCGTTGAGAGTCCTGCCGCGATGACCCTTTAAGGGACGGCCGTGAATCCCGCGAGCGTGTTGCCGTAGAAGGCGCCGGCCTTCCAGGCGTTCGCGTCCCACTGGCCGTCGCCCGCGCCGACGACCTTGACGGGGACGAGCATGCGGATGCCGCCGATCTTGTTCTGCGCGACGACGCCGTTATCGGCCATCTTCCCGTCCGCGCCGACCGTGAACGACAGGACGAGGGACTTCCTCCTCAACATTCGGTGCTCCTTCGCGCCGCCGCGGAGGCGGCTGTGGGATTGTTCGCCGAGGGCGTTCGAGCGGCGCAGATTATATGCGGAAAGCGGCGGGCGGGGAACCGGCGTCAATCGTCCGCGCGTTCGACGCGCGCGGCGCGCGCGCGGCCTTCGCGCGGCTCGTAACGTTTGGTGAAGGAGAGGATGACGAGCGTGAAGACGGTGCTCAGCAGCGCCACGCCGAGGCTCCCCAGCCCGACGGCGACGCCGACGGCCGCGGTCATCCAGACGCCCGCGGCCGTCGTCAGGCCCTGTATGTCGCGCTCGCGGTCGAGCTTGAGGATGGAGCCGGCGCCGATGAAGCCTATCCCCGTGACGATGCCCTGTATGACGCGCGACAGCCCGTCCGAAGACATCCCGACGCCCGAGCACGCGAGCACGAAGACGGCCGTGCCGAGCGTCACCAGCATGTGCGTCCGCAACCCCGCGGGCTTCCCCGCCCGCTCGCGCTGAAAGCCGATGACGGCGCCGAGGACCGTCGCCGCCAGCAGACGTATCAACACGTGCGTCAGGCGCCGCGCGTCCGGCAGCCCCGACAACAACTCTTCCCAGACGATGTCCATCGTTAACTCACCAGCTCCTTAAACATTCTGACGCTCGCCCTCTCGACGCCGGGGCCGATGGCCTCCGTCAACTCCTCGACGGCCTCGAAGCCCGCGCGCTCGTAGAAGGGGACGGCGTTGAGCGACGACGTGAGGCGCAGCGACCGCAGCCCGTAAGCGCGCGCCCGCTCTTCGAGCGTACACAGAAGTCTCCAACCGACCCCGCGCCCCTTCACTTCGGGGCTGACGTAGAGCCCCTGAATCGCCCCGGCCTCCTGGCCCAGCTCGCCGAAGCCGACGACCACGCCGCCCTCTTCGGCGACGAAGAACTCGTACCGGTCGATGGCCTCCGCGTACTTCTCGGGCCGCAGACGCCCCGCCCACGTCTCGACCACCTCCCGCGAGTAATGGCCGGCGCACGTCCCCCTGATGGCCCTGCCGTGGACGTGGCAGATGGCCTCCTTATCCTCCTGCGTGGCCCTGCGTATGTTGAGCATCACTCGAAGCCTTGCGGCGTGGGGATTAGGCCGTGCCGGATGAACTTCTCTATCTGCCGCCGGTGGCGCAGGACGTGGACGACGGCGTGCTCAAGTAACTGCTCCACGTCGTACCTCACGCCCCAACCGGTGTCGATGAACGCGCCCGTCAACTCTTCGTGCGTCATCCGCCAGCGGCCCTCCAGAGTCTCGGCGGTGTACGCGAGCACGGCGTCGAGCCGCCCCGGCAACTCCTCGTGCGAAAGCAGCGCCCGCGGCGGCCGCGTCGAAGGCATGGCGAACACCTTTCTCAAGAGGTCGGCGTAACCGTAGCCGGCGAACACCACGTGGGTCATGATGGTCTGCACCGACCGGCAGTCCTCGTCCTCCGTCCGCGAATCGACGACCCGCAACACGTCCTCCTCCCCCAACGCCTCGACCAGCCGCCGCAGCTCCCACACCGCCCGCTCATACTCGTCCATCAACGCCCCGACGGCGCCCTCGCGGTAACTCTCTCTCGTTCCTGCGAATCCCATATTCAGGTATGTCGTCTAATGCTTTCTGCCCTTCCAGCGTTTGCCCTTGTTGGGGTTGGGGCGGGGTCTGCCGCCGCTCCCGGCTTCCGCGGCGGGGGCTTCGGGGGCGGCGTTGTAGGCGAGGCGGTCGAAGATTTTGAGGGAGTCGATGACCATGAGCGATTCGATGTCGTCGTCGAACTTGAAGTGACTGAGGTCGGCGACTTCGTCGTTGGGGCCGAAGGTGACGGGCTCGTCGCGGAAGTCGCGGCGGTGGTAGGCGAGGACGAAGGCGTTGGGGCCGACGCGGAGGCTGCCGATGTCGTCGCCCCAGTCGCCTTGCGCCATGTCGAGCGAGGCGTATTCGGCCGGGCCGTAGATGCGTATCGTCTCGCCGCGGAAGTCCGCGTCGCGCCAGACATCTATGTAACAGTCGCCTGTCTGTTGCGGCATGTCAGCTCAGTCGGCGGCGGGCCTCGCGTCCGGCGCTTTGAACCAGGGCATGATACATCGACCGGCCTCCGCGGGGTTTAAAAAAGAGGCGCCCCGCGCGGTCTAGAGCCGGCGGGGCGCCTCTTCGGGTCGCGCGACCTCTGCCCCGCGCCGGGGCGCGGCAAAGGGTTGTCAGGCGGCGCAGACTTTCGAGAGCGCGCCGGCCCACTTGGCCGCGACGGGCTCGCCGTACATCTGCCGCTCCTTCTCGCGGCGGATGGCGCAGGCCATGCGGAAGGCGCGCGCCTCGCCGTACTTGCGGATCGAGACGCTCGTGCGCCCCTTCTTCTCGCGGCCGGCGTTCCACGAGACCTCGTAGACCTCGTTCTCGTAGACCTTGCCGTCCTTGCCCTTGTACTTCTTGACCGCGCGGCGCACGCCGGCGACGCCGACGCTGTTACGCGGGTTGCTGCCGACCACGACCCAGTCGGTGCGCGGCTTGCCCAGATTGCGCTCCATCTCGTCGCGGCACTCGACGGCCGCCTTGAGCGCCGCCTCCTTGTCCCCGTGCTGGCGGTCGGTGACGAACTTCGACCGCGTCTCGTTGTTGAACCTCACGCGCACGTACCAGCCGTGCATCTTCTTCTGCTCGCTGTCGATGCGACTGATTCCCTTATGACCGGATTTTGCCATGTGACTGCGGGACCGAATCTCCTTACATGAAAGTGTTGATGACTGTACGTTCAAACTAAGACCCGCGGCGCGCTTTGTCAAAAGCGGATGGGGGAAAAGCAGTAGACAGTAGTCAGTAGACAGTAGCCGGTAGGAAAGAGAGGCGGCGCGCCCGACCCGAATGCTTCGGACGCGCCGCCTGTTTTTCCTACCGGCTACTGACCACTGTCTACTGTCTACTGCCCTCTTCCTGCTCAGCGCCCCTTCGCGGCGGCGCCCGGGTTCTTCTCGCGGAAGTCTTTGATGAGGCGGCTGGAGAGGCGGCTGAGGGTCGGGAGCTTGAGCGGGCCGGAGATGGCGCGCCCGTAGGCGGCGTCGCGCAGCGCGTCGAGGTCGAACTTCTCCTTGAAGTGCCGCTCGTAGGCGTCGAAGGGGAGGGCGAGCGCCTCCATCGTGCTGTAGTGGTAACTGACGAGGAAGACGAAGTCGGCGTCGCTCGGCTTGTCGGCGACGCGGAAGAATCGCCACTTCTCGATCTCGGTGCGCACCTTCTTCTCGGCGTCGAGCTGGAAGTCGAAGAAGTCTTTGGGGTAGCCGCCGTTCCCTTCGGAGTCGGTGCCGACGGTGATGATGGCGCGCGTGAAGGCGACGATGTAGACGGACTGCCCCTGGCGGAAGCCGAAGGGCGACTGCTGCGGCGGCGGCGGCGGCGTGGGGGTCTGGGCCGCGGCCGCGGCCGCAAGGACGAACACGAAGGCCAGCGCCGCCGCGGGGCGGGCGTAGAACTTCCTACTCATGACGCTCTTCCTTTCAGTGGGTGGGAGAGCCATTTGCCGCGCGCCCGCGGGGCTCGGGGCGCGCGGCAAGCAAACCGACGCAGAAATTATTCTACCACCCACATGTCGCCGCTGTGGATGAGCTTGTGGAGCTGGCCGCGGCCCTGGCGGGCGACCGACTCCTCGATCTGGTGGGCGAGGAGGTCTTCGTAGGTCTCGCGCTGCACGTCGCGGAAGATGCCGACCGGCTGCGGGAACTCGGGGTGCTCCATGCGCCCGAGCATGAAGGCGACCGAAGGGTCTTCGATGTGTACGTCGTGGACGAGGCAGTCGTTCTCGTTCAGACCGGTCTCGCTTCCCAGCTCGATGACCTCGGGGCGCGTGCCGTTCATGCGGATGCCGCGGTCGCGGTTCTTGCCGAAGACCATCGGCTTGCCGTGTTCGAGGTAGAGCACGCGCTCGGGCCTGACCGTGCGCTCGGTGAACGAGTCGAAGGCGCCGTCGTTGAAGATGTTGCAGTTCTGGTAGACCTCGACGAAGCTGACGCCCTTGTGCCTGGCCGCCGACTCGACCATCGCCGAGAGGTGCTTCACGTCGATGTCGATGGCGCGCGCGACGAAGGTCGCCTCCGACGCGATGGCCAGCGAGAGCGGCGTGACGGGGTAGTCGATGACGCCCATCGGCGTGGACTTCGTCTTCTTGCCGAACTCCGAGGTCGGCGAGTACTGCCCCTTCGTCAGGCCGTAGATGCGGTTGTTGAAGAGGATGATGTTGAGGTCGAGGTTGCGGCGGATGCGCGTGCATGAAGTGGTTGCCGCCGATGGAGAGCCCGTCGCCGTCGCCCGTCACGACCCACACGCGAGAGTTCGGGGTTCGACGCCTTGATGCCGGTCGCCACCGCCGGCGCGCGCCCGTGGATCGTGTGGAAGCCGTAGGTGTTCATGTAGTAGGGGAAGCGGCTGGAGCAGCCGATCCCACGAGACGAAGACGATCTTCTCGCGCGGGATGCCGAGGTCGGGCATCACCTTCTGGATGCTGTTGAGGATGGCGTAGTCGCCGCAGCCCGGGCACCAGCGCACCTCCTGGTCGGAGGAGAAGTCGGCCTTGGTCAGCTTGCCCGGCGGCGGCGCGGGCTTGCCCGGCCGTCACCGAACCCGGCTCGCTCTCGGGCGACGGCCCGCCGCCGCTGACGTTGCCGCCGATGCCCTTCACCCCCGCCTCGTGCACGGCCGTCTTCAACACTTCGTTGCCGTTGCTGCCGTTTCCGTTCGTGCTCATCTTTGATTCCTCTCGAATGCTTCCGTGAAGCCCGGCCGTTACAGGTACTCCTCGACCTTCTTGATGATCTCGCGAATCTGGAAGGGGCGCCCCTTGACCTTGGAGAAGGCGACGGCGTCCACGAGGTACTTGGCGCGGATCATGGTGCAGAGCTGGCCGAGGTTCATCTCGGGGACGATGACGCGCTCGAAGCTGCGGAGCACGTCGCCGAGGTTCGACGGGAAGGGGTTGAGGTGGCGTATGTGCGCCGACGAGACCGACTTCCCTTCCGCCCGCAGCTTCTCGACGGCCGAGGTGATGGAGCCGTAGGTCGAGCCCCAACCGAGGACGAGCACCTTGCCCGAAGGGTCGCCGTAGACCTCGACGGGGGGCACGTCCTGCGCGGCGCGGTCAACCTTGGCCTGGCGCATGAGGACCATGAAGTGGTGGTTCTCGGGGTCGTAGTTGACGTTGCCCGTGAGGTGCTGCTTCTCGATGCCGCCGATGCGGTGTTCGAGGCCGGGCGTGCCGGGCAGCGCGTAGGGCCGCGCGAGCGTCTCCTCGTCGCGGGCGTAGGGCATGAAGTTCGCGGGGTCGGTGGCGAACTCGACCTCGATCTTCGGCAGGTCTTCGATCTCGGGGACGAGCCACGGCTCGGCGCCGTTGGCGAGGTAGCCGTCCGAGAGGTAGAAGACCGGCGTCATGTAGCGGTAGGCGAGGCGGACGGCCTCAATCGCCATCGAGAAGCACTCGGCCGGGGTGGCGGGCGCGACGACGATGGCCGGGCACTCGCCGTTGCGGCCCCAGACGGCCTGGAAGAGGTCGGCCTGCTCGGTCTTCGTCGGCAGCCCCGTCGAGGGGCCGCCGCGCTGCACGTTGATGATGACGAGCGGCAGCTCCGTCATCACCGCGAGCCCGATGGCCTCCTGCTTCAAGGCGACGCCCGGCCCGCTGGTTCCCGTCAAGCCGACGTGGCCGGTGAAGCTCGCGCCGATGGCGGCGCAGACCGCGGCGATCTCGTCCTCGGCCTGAAAGGTCTTGACGCCGAAGTTCTTGTGGCGCGCCAGCTCGTGCAGGATGTCGGAGGCCGGCGTGATGGGGTAGGAGCCGTAGAAGAGCGGGCGGCCGGCCAGCTCGGCGGCGGTGACGAAGCCGATGGCGGTCGCCTCGTTGCCCGTAATCTTGCGGTACTTGCCGGGCGCGGTCGCGGCCTTCTTCACCTTGTAGTGCGTGGTGAAGACCTCGGTCGTGTCGGCGAAGTTGTAGCCGGTCTTGAGCGCGACCTCGTTGGCGCGCATGACCTCCTCGTTCTTCTTGAACTTCGTGCGAATCCATTCGAGCGTCGGCTCCATCGGGCGGTCATAGAGCCAGTAGAGGATGCCGAGCGCGAAGAAGTTCTTGCAGCGGTCCATCTCCTTGCGCGAGAGCTTGACGCCGGCCTCTTGCAGCGCGCGGATGTTGACCGTCGTGATCGGGAGCCGGTGGACGCGGTAGCCCTTGAGCGTCTCGTCTTCGAGCGGGTTCGACGCGTAGTTGGCCTTCTTGAGGTTCTCCTTGTTGAACTCGTCGGTGTTGACGAGGAGCGTGCCGCCCTCTTCGAGGTCGGCGAGGTTCACCTTGAGCGCCGCGGGGTTCATCGCCACCAGCACGTTCGGCTGGTCGCCGGGCGTGCGTATGTCGCTGGCTGGAGAAGTTGAGCTGGAAGCCGGAGACGCCGGGCAGGCTGCCGGCGGGGGCGCGAATCTCGGCGGGGAAGTCGGGCAGCGTCGAGATGTCGTTCCCGAAGATGGCCGAGGTGTTGGTGAACTGCGTGCCCGTGAGCTGCATGCCGTCGCCGGAGTCGCCGGCGAAGCGGATGGTCACGGTCTCAAGCTCTTCAACGTCTCTCTCCCGCGCGTCGGCGGGCGGGTTCTCGATGATGGCGCTCATACTCTTCTCGGTAGTCCTTTATCTGTGGGATGGGTCGGGATGGAGATTGCCGGAAGTGACTTCATCAGGTTTTAGAATTTCCGTGACGGGGAAGTCCCGAGGCGGTCTTGCTTTCAAACTCATTCTACACACCCGCGCGGCAAACTCAAGGCGACCCACCGCCGCCCCGGGCCGCAACTCTCGCCGCTTAGACATTGACAGCGGCGGGCGCGGGTCGGATACTGCCGCCGCCACAAGCATTCCCGGCGGGTCATCCAAACAGAGAGCGGGCAGACGGAAAGGAGATACTCAAGTATGAAGGGCAGTTCATTGCTAACCCTGGCGTTCTTAGCCCTCGCGGGGTTCGGCCTACACACGGCGGCGGCGGCCCAGTTCCCCAAGATTCCCAAGATATCCCGGCCGAAGGCGACCCCGACGCCGGCCGTCCAGCCGGCGGCCACGAACGGCGACGCCCAGCCGGCCGCGCAGCCGGCGTCTGCGTCCGCGCCCGCCCCCGCCGCGGCGGCCGCCGCCCCGGCGCAGGGCGGGCCGACCATCGCCAAAGACTCGGTGCAACTGACGGCCTTCACCTTCAGTTCCTTCAAGGGCAACTTCGACACCTGGAGTTGGGCGCCGCTCATCACCTACCGCGTCAACGGACCCATCCCGAGCGGCGGCCAGCTCTACGTCGAGTACACCGTGCCGGGCGCGCCGGCCGTCAGGTTCGATTGCCGCACCGAGGAGACGCCGGCCGACCGCTGGTGGAAGACCACGTGCGGCGGCCGCGACGGCGTCCCCGAGGAGAAGGGGACGACCTACACCGGTCCCTACAGCTTCGCCATCAAGATGCGGAACGAGCTGGCCGGCAGCGACACGACCCTCTTCAACGGCAAGGCCAAGGTCGCGAAGGTGCATTCCAACGAGATCAAGACCGGCAAGTTCGCCAACCACTTCGTCTACTACGTGGACCACGACTGGAACCTGCCCATCGGCTACGTCTACTACACGCAGGATGACCTGAAGGGCTGGGAGAGGCCCCTCCTCAACGTCGCCTTCTGGGTGCGCGGCGACGCCTATAATTTAGACCCGCACCTCTTCTACAAGGGCGCGGAGGTGGGCCGAATCATGTACGACGGCCAGCAGGTCGGCAAGGCCAGTTGCGAGTCGGACGTGGATAACAACACCACGAATTTCGTGGACGAGAAGGACGCGCCGCAGAAGGCGAAGTGGTCGCGGGTGCGCTGCACCTTCAACAACGTGCGCGGGTGGGACAGGTCCGGCGAGGAGCCCGGCATGTTCGGGGCGCTCTACCAGCTCGACAAGAACCCGGGCGAGTACGAGTTGAAGGTGCTGTGGAACAACAAGCTGGCGCGCTCGGTCAAGTTCAACGTCCCGGCCGGCGGCAAGCTCGACAACAGCCTCGCCACCTCCAATAAGCTCGGCACCGAACGCCTCATCGTCCCCGTCACCATCATCGGCGACCAGGACGGCGTGTGGGACAAGGCGGCGTGGAGGGCCGACGCCTTCTACGGCAACCCGCTCACGGGCTTCACGCCCGCGCCCTGAAGCGTTTTCAGAGACCACGGAGACGAAAGAGACGCGGCCCGTTGAGTGCTACTCAACGGGCCGCGTCTCTTTCGTCTCCGTGGTTAACGCCTTAGCTCGCCACGTCGGTCGCGTCCTTCACGTCGGAGGCGCCGGACGCGGAGGAGCCGCCCGCGGACGCGGAGGCGGAAGACGGCTTGGAGGAGCTTGAGCTTGCGCCGGACTTGGGCGTCGAGGAGGACGAAGAGGAGGAGCCCGCCGCCGCCGAGGAGGAGGAAGTGGAAGAGGCGGCCGACTCGGCCTGCTCCTTGAGCTGCACCATGCGGCAGCTCCCCTCGAAGAGGGCGCCGTTCTCGATGACGAGGGCCGGCGTCTGGATGTTGCCGGTGACCTTGGCGACGCGCCCCATCTCGATGCGCTTCGAGGCGATGATGTCGCCGTTGACCGTGCCGAAGATCTGCGCGACCGCGACCTCGACGTTGGCGTCCACGCGCCCGTTGGTCGAGACGATGAGCGTGCCGTCGGCCGAGGAGACGCGGCCCGAGAGCCCGCCGTCCACGCGCAGCATGCCCTTGAAGTTGGCCTCGCCCGTCAGCGTCGTGCCGTTGCCGACGAAGCCTGTGAGCGTCCCCTCTTTGATGTCGCGCGCGAGCGACTCGCTCTCGGTGACGGCGCGCGAGGTGGTCTGCGTGTAGACCGACTGCTGGTAGGCTTCGGTCGGGGTGGCGGCCGCGTTCGAGGCGGGGGCGGAGCCGTAGCCGGAGCCCGCGCCGGAGGAGGCCGTGGGGCTCTGCGGCGTGTGGTCGGCCGTGTCGTCTGCGGTGTGCGTGTCCTTCGGATTTCTGCCCTGTCTAAACATTTCGGATTCTCCCAGGTTTGAGAACTCGCTCGGTTGATGTGGGACGCGTCCCGCCGGGACTCGGGGGCCCCCTTAGCGCGCGCCGCCGTTGCTAGAAAAGGAGTCGGGTCAGGAGAGGCCGTCGGCGGCTCCACCGCCGGGCTTTTGAACAGACCTTCAAAAACTCTCCGAGAGCGGGCCGATGATAAGGGAATCGCGGGGAATAGTAAAGATAGTAGACAGTTTAGTCAGTAGCCAGTAGGAAGACGAAGCGGCGCGCCCGGCCTGATGGCTGAGGCGCGCCGCCTCTGTCTTTCTACTGACGACTGACGACTGTCTACTGCCATCCGCCTACAGCTTCTTGTTCTCGATGTTGAGGGCGAGGATGTCTTTGTAGGCGGCGATGGCGAGGCGCTTGGGCTGCTGCGGCAGTTCGAGGCGGCCGAGGTCGGTCGTCTGGTTGCCGTGCATGGTCGCCGCGCCGAGGCGCTGCCAGCCCTTGCCGAAGTCGGCGTAGATGGGGACGATCATGTGGAAGTTCTCCGAGACGCCCGACTGCGTGATGCGCCCCGCGATGGCGTTGCCGCTGATGCTGTACTCCAGACGGTAGCTCGGCATCTCGACGCCGTAGACGTAGGCGTCGAAGAACCAGTCCATCTTGCCGTCGCCCAACACGTTCATCTCGCGCGTCATGTGGCGCTCGACGGTGCGCTTGAAGTCCTCGGTCGAAACGTCCTTGTTGTAGTTCGTCTTGATGAAGTCCTTCATCATCGCCGAGAAGCGCTCGTCCACGGTCTTGCGGTCGTACATCATCATCCGCAACATGTGCAGGACGTAGGCGCCCTTCGGGTAGATCATGAAGCGCGCGACGCGGCCGGTCTTCCCGTTATTGAGCCGGTACCCCTGGGTGACGGGGCCGACCGTGTAGGGCCTGCGGTCCTTCGTCGCCGGGCGCGCGTCCGTGATGAGCTGGCGCTGCTCCTCCCAGAAGTCGATGAACTCGTCGTTGCCGGCGGTGGCCTGCGCGTAGAGCGAGGCGGAGAACTCGGCGAAGCCCTCGCTCATCCACTGGTCGCGGTAAGACTTCCAGCCGACGAGGTGTCCCCACCACTGGTGCGCGACCTCGTGCGGCCCGACGTACTTGAAGAAATCGTCCGTGGCGTAGCGCGAGTTGCCGGACGAGAGCCAGCGCTGCGTCGCGTCCTGGAAGGCCGTGTACGGCATGTAGATGAGCGTCGGCCACGCCTGGCCGAAGCTGGCGGCCGGCTGCTGCGTCACAGCGACGCGCGCGTAAGGGAGCCTGCCGAAGAAGGCGTTGAAGATGCGCATCGAGTTCTGCGTGTGGGCGAGCGCCTTGTCGGCGGCCAGCCCGGTGTAGGCCCGCCCCAGGACGGGGCCGCCGCTCGGCCCCGGCGGCAGCTCGTTGGCGTAGTATTCGAGCTGATAGCCGGAGCCGCCCGCGCCGTTATCGAGCAGCGTCTTCGACTTGAAGAGGCCGTAGTTGAAGCCCGCCACGGCCAGCTCCGTCTTCCCGCTCGACCACTTCGCCACGGCGCGGCCGCTCTCGACGGCCGGCACGCCCTCGGGCGCGCCCGTCCCGACGAGCGTCAACTCCTTCGGGTAGTGGAAGGTCACGTCGAAGGTGGCGCGGTCGCCGAACTGCGTGCCGCCGTTGTTGGGGTACCAGGTCGAGCGCGGGACGAGCAGGTAGTTGCCGTTGTTGAACTCTTCCAGCGCCTCGCCGCCCCGGTACTCGACCGTCACCTGGTAGCCCTTGCCCGCCTCAAGAGGCTCGGGCCAGATGACGGCGAAGTCCGTGTCGCGCTCCTTCTTCTCCTGGATGAACTGTAGATCGCGCCCCTGCTCGTCGCGGACGCGCGCCACGCGCAGCGGGCCGTAGAGATCGAAGGGCAGGACGCGCGAGCCGTCGATGAGCGGGCGGAAGCTGAGGGTGTCGGAGGCGGAGAGCTGCGTGCCCTTGATGGCCCCGCTGATCTCGTGGTGCGTGATGTCGAAGACGCGGTGGTCCTCGTCGCTGTTGCCCTTCCCCGTCCTGTACTCGTCCGCGAGGTGGAAGGCCGTCCAGTAGCCGCCGTCGCTCTCGCCGTAGCTGGAGAGCATGACCTCCTCGGGTGAGACCTCGGGGATGCCGAGCGGGTCCATCTGGAAGACGAGCTTCTCGAACCGCCTGCCGCCGACGAAGGCGACGAAGAAGCCGGGGCGCTCGGGCGTGTAAAGGTCAACGAGCGCGCGCAACTCCATGTTCGTGCGCAGCCGCCGGCGCAGGAGGTCGAGGTTGTCGCCGTAAATGCCCTTCGCGCGCGCCGCCTGCGGGCCGTTCGTCGAGAGCTTCGCCTGCGGCGACGCCTTGACCTCCTCGTAGGTCTTGTCGGTGAAGCGGAGCGTCAGCTTCGTGAACTGCTCGGTGATGGAGGGCTCGCCGGTGAAGAGGGCGAGGCTCCGACGCTCGTACTCGACGGGCGGCGTCAAAGCCATCGTGCCCTCGCCGACGAAGACGGCGCCGGTGACGCGCCCCTCGACCGGCGGCAGGAAGTAGAGTTCGCCCGCGGCGAGCGTGAAGGAGGCCGCGTCGCGCTTGAGGACGAGGTTCGTGACCCGCGCGTACTCGCCCGCGAAGTCCTGCGCGTCGCCCTGCTTGCGCAGCGCCACGTACGTCGGGTCGGAGTTGGGCTTCGCGCCCGAGGCCGTCACCGTCACCGAGGTCTCGACCGAGGCGACTTCGAGTTTGAAGTCGAGCCTCGTCGCCTTCCCCTCGGCGATTGTCTGCCTCTCCGACATCGAGGGGCCGAAGCCTTCGGCGACGACGCCCACGGTGTAGGAGCCGGGCGGGACGCTCGGGACCTTGTACTGCCCCTGCGCGTCCGTCCTGACGGTGGCGACCGGCTGGCCGCCGCCCTCGGGGTAGACGGTGACGGCGGCGCCGACGACGACCGCGCCCTTCGGGTCGGTGACGGTGCCACTGATCTCGCCGCCGGCGGCCGAGGCCGCCGACAGGGTCGCGAGCAGGAGGAGCGGGAGCGCGAGGGCGAAGGCGGCGAACTTGTTCCTGAGTGACATCTTCATAAAACTCCTGATATCGCGTGAGGGCACGCCGCGCGTGGGTTCTCGAACTCGGCGGGGTGCTGGCTAAGGGTTGAAGGCGGAGCCGGGGAAGGCCGCGCGGCCGCTCACGGGGCCGCGCCGGCGTTAAGGTTTCGCGGGCGACATTATTCCGGCCGGCGCCGCCCGCGTCAATCCGCAGCGGGGGCGCCCTTGACTTCCGCGGCGCGCGCCGATAAAACGGCTGCCGAAACCGCAGGCCAAAACCGTAGACTATTCGCGCCGGGGCGCCGCAGGGTTCCCCGAACTCGCGCGGAACTTTTCAGGAGGGACTCAAACGAGATGTCCGGTCAGATGATCGAGTTTCAGAGCAACGGCGGGCGCGCGGGCGGCTACCTGTCGCTGCCGGAGTCGGGGCGCGGCCCCGGCGTCGTCGTCTTACAGGAGTGGTGGGGGCTGGTGCCGCACATCAAGGACGTGGCCGACCGCTTCGCCGCCGCGGGCTTCGTCGCGCTCGCGCCCGACCTCTACCACGGCGACGTGGCGCGCTCGCCCGACGAGGCCGGCAAACTGATGATGGCGCTCAACATCGCGCAGACCGAGAAGGACCTGCGCGGCGCCGTCGAGTACCTTCTGGGTCACGAGGCGACCGAAGGGCCGTCGGTCGGCACGGTCGGCTTCTGCATGGGCGGCGCGCTCTCGCTCTACGCCGCGTCGAAGAACGAGCGGGTCGGGGCGTGCGTCGTCTTCTACGGCATCCACCCGAAGGTCGAGCCCGACTTCGACTCCTTGCGCGCGCCCGTCCTCGGCCTCTTCGCGGAGAAGGATAAGTCCGTCCCGCCCGCGGCCGTCCGCGCCCTCGAAGAGAAGTTGCGCGAGCACGCCAGGTCCGTCGAGACGCACATCTACCCCGACACCGACCACGCCTTCTTCAACGACACGCGCCCGGAGGTCTACGACGCCGACGCGGCCGCCGACGCCTGGCGCCGCACGACAGAGTTCTTGCGGAAGCATCTGGGGAGTAGGCAGTAGGCAGTTAAGAACAAGAAGAGTGTTGAAAGAAACGGGGGCGGCGAGTTGTTAATCTCGCCGCCCCCGTTTCGTTTGGCTGCCTGCGCAACCGGCTAACTGCCTGCTGCCATCTGCCTACTGCCTTACGGCAGGGCCTCGATGTTGACGAAGTACTGGTAGTTCCCCGTCACCTGAACGCCGAGGACCCATTGGACGTTGACGGTCTGGCCGGGCGCGATGGGCGTGTTGATGATCGTCCCGGCGACGAGGCTGCGGCCGGTGCTTGAGTTGAGGCCGCCGCCGAGGGCTTGCGCCGGCGGCGTCTCGACGGTCGTGCCCTCGACGGTCACGGGGCTGCCGTTGACCGTGACGACCGAACTGCCCGAGTTGAGCACGCGGAGCTGCGCCTGGCTTGAGACGACCGTCGGCGAGTTGAGCGTCGTGATGACGTAGACGCGGAACCGCAGGCGCGTGATGGTCGTCGCCGTGTTGTTGGTGACCGAGCGGCGGACGGTCATCGTGCCGAGCGTGCAGTTCGACGGCGCGACGCCGCCGTTGCAGACGTTCGGCGTCGTGTCGCGCTCGCGGTTAGGCGCCTGCGAGGCCGACAGCATCGGGTCGAGCAGGCCGTTCTGGAGCGAGTTGCGGATGGTCGGCGACGCGAGGTTCTCGGGGCCGGGCGAGCCGAGCACCGAGACGCGGCCGCTGAACGTCCCGCCCGTCGTCGAGACGAACTCGAAGTCGGCCTGGTTGCTGTCGGTGTCCTGCGGCAGTCCGCCCATCGCGTTCACCCCGCGGCGCGCGAAGCTGTACTCGCCGTTGACGGCGATGCCGCCCGCGGGCAGGAGCGCCGTCCCCTCGGTGAAGAGCGTCGTCCCCGTGATGCCCGAGAAGCCCACGGCGTCGTAGCGCGTGCTCGTGCCCCACGCCGCCGCGGTGGTCGTGCTGAAGACGGCGATGCCGCCGCCCGCCACGACGCCGGTCGCGTAGTTCACGTCGCCCGCGGCGTAGCCGCCGAGGCTGTAGCCCGCCGCGCCGTTGTTCGTGCAGAGGAAGTGGCCGCGCGCCGGGATGACCGTGCCGTTGGGCACCGTGCAGCGCGTCGAGAAGGCGCCCGTCGTGTTCGTGCCGACGACGGCGTAGCCCGTGCCGCCGTTGGTGTCGGCGACGGTGATGGGCGAGTTGGTGTTGTTGTAAAGCTCGATGAACTCGTCGTTGCCGCCCGCCGTCCCCTGGAGGCGGAACTCGGTGATGAGGACGGGCCTCGGCGGCGCCGCGCCGACGAAGATGACGTTGTTGCTCGTCGTGCTCTGGCCGTCGGGGTTGGTGATGGTGACGTTCTTCGGGCCGTTGGGCGCGGCCGTCGTGTTGAGGTTGAGCGTGACCTGAGTCGGTGAGTCGTAGGTGACGCTGTTGACCGTCACGCCGCCCGAGACCGTCGCCGAGATGTGGTTGAACGGGAGCGCCGGGGGCGCGAGGTCCGCGCCCGGGTCGTAGAACTCGGAGCCCGAGGCGGACGTGCCCGTGATGGTGACCGAGACCGACGACTGACCGGCGGGGACGCTCACGGGGCTCGCCGAGTTGGGCGAGGCCGGCGGCGGCGCGTTGAGCCTGACGACGCGCACGCCGTAGTTGTTGGTCGAGCTACAGAACTCCTGAATCGTCCACATCGTCTGGTCGTCGAGCGGGTCGAGCGAGACGAACGAGTAGTCGCCCCACCTGCGCCCGGCGGGGCCGCCCGGGTCAGAGGGCGGGTTGTAGGCCGTGCTGCTCGCCGTGTAGATGTTGACGGCCTGCGTCGTGCCGAGCGTGTCGCCGCGCAGGCGGCCGTTGGTGGCGGCGTCGGCGCGGAAGGGCGTGCCCGCCGTGCTGTAGCCGAGCGCGGCGTGCCCCTGGCCCGAGAGTCCGACGGTCGGAATCCAGTACTGGCGCGCGAGGGCGACGGTGGCCGCGGTGTCGAAGACGGTGCCCGACTGGTTGACCGTCGGCGTCCCCGTCGTCGGCGGCACGATCAACTCGTACCAGCGGACGCCGTTGCGCCGCTGCGCGTTGGAGTTCGAGGCGACGCCCGCCGCGGTGACGGCCATGCTATGCGCCGTCCACAGACGGCCGCCGCGGATGAGCGCGGAGAAGAGCCGGTCGTCGAGCGCGTCGAGGTTGCCGTTGGTGCCGCCCGTGTCGCCGAGGTGGTCAACCGTGATGGGGAAAGACGTGGCCGAGACGGTGATAAGGATGTCGGCGGAGATGGCCGGCGTCCCGCCCGGGTCGCTGATGCGGCGCATGATGAGCCGCCCGAAGGCGGCGTTGCTGACGCCGATGAAATAGCCTTCGGTCGCCGCCGGGTCGAAGTTGTCCACGCCGCGCGGGCTGAGCATCCCGTCCGTCGTGTTGGGGTCGGGGATGAGCCCGCGGAAGGCGGTGGTGACGACGGGGCCGCCGCCTAAGACCGAACTCTTGCGGATGACGAAGGCCGAGCAGCCGATGAAGGCGCCCGAGGTCGCCCCGAACATGTTGCCGCCGACGTAGAGCGCGTTGTTGTCGATGCCGAGCGAAGGGTAGTCGAGGAACTCGTCCGTGTCACCGCCGCCGACCGTGTTCTGCTGGACGAAGTAGAACGTCCAGACCGTGCCCCCGCTGATGACGCCGTTGCTGGCCGCGTCGGAGACGGCGATGAGGTAGCGGTTCGGCGTGTCACCAATGTCGTTGAGGCTCGGGATGTCGATGATGGTCAGGAACCAGCGCCCGGTCGGGCGGTCATAGCGCACCATCGGGTCGCTCGTGAAGTTGATGTTGAGCGAGCCGCCGGAGACGGGCGTCATCACCGACGCGAAGAAGACGTCCGGGTCGGCGTTGATAACGCCGTCGGCCGCGCCCGTCGTCTTGTTGAAGGTGCGGAGGCGCCCGTTGACGAAGACGACGAACTGCGTGGGGCCGACCGCGCCCATCGAGTCGGGCGGGAAGGCGCCGGTGTCGGCGAGCGTCGCGCCGGTGAAGTTGGTGCTGGTGGTCTGCGGCGCGTCGGTGCCCACGGTGTCGCCCGCGATGGCGGCGGCGCGCGTGGTGTTGGCGGGCGTGCGCGCCACGGCCTTCGCGTTCGGGTCCTGC
The DNA here is from genome assembly GCA_963726735.1 of uncultured Acidobacteriota bacterium. GTDB lineage: Bacteria > Acidobacteriota > Blastocatellia > Pyrinomonadales > Pyrinomonadaceae > QHXN01. Next base: position 221,596 of record CAVSDM010000007.1, on the reverse strand, counting down.
GGGAGATACTTGCGGCCCGGTATCTCGCGCTCGGGGCGCAGCGGCCGCTCGCGCGGGGGAGCCCCCTCGGGCTGCGACGCCATGATCGCGTCCGTCGTCATCGTGACGCCGCGCGCGCCCTCCGTGGGCGTGCCGACCTCCTGCTTGAGGACGCCGTTCTGCGGGCGCGCCTTCCGCAGGAGGGCGGACATGGCGCGGCCGCGTGCGCGCGCCATCGCGTCTTCGCGGCGAAGCTCCTCGGCCCGCTCGCGCGGGCTCTCGCGCTCGCGCTCGCGGCGGGGCTCGGCGGCTTCGGGAGCACCCTTCGGCACGCGGACGGTCGTACGACGTTGCGCGGACGAGGTGACGAGGGCGAACGTCAGAAGGACGACGCAGAGCGCGGCCACGGCGTACAGGCGCAGGCGTACGGCCGACCTGTCCGTGCGGGGCGCGGGGGCTATATTTTTCATGTTTCTCTGTTCCTTGGAGCGGGCGATGCGAGCGGAGACCTTTGGCGACGCCTCCGGGCGAGCGCAGAGACTCGTGCGGTCTTCCCGAGGCGAAAAGTAGGTCCTAACTGTTGCGCTGTAAATGTAGGGCGAAAGTCTCGACCTGTTGGAGAGACTCTTGGCGTCCGCGGTTACTGCTTGATTATCTACAGTTCACGCCGCCTGTCAATGCGAATTACTACCGGGCCGCGTAGTTCTGCGCGCAGAAATTTACAGGGACGCCGGGTCAGCGGCACTTCACGATCCGCCCCGCGGCGCCGCGCTTGAGGGTGTATTCGCCGAGCGGCTTGTCGGCGCCTTCGAGCCTCACGCTCAGGGTCATGCGCGCGCCCTCGACGCGGCCGGCGTAGCGCGCGGGCCGCGCCGTGGGCTCCCGGCCGATGCGGATGGGGCCGGGGCCTTCGCGCGTGTACGTGCCCGGCAGGTCGAAGCGCCCCTCGGCGTCGATACGGAAGGGGACACTGACCGCGCCGTGCGCGCAGTCGAACTCAAGCTGTGCGCCTTCGCCGGTCACGCTCAGGCGCAGGCGCGCGCCGCCCCACAAGCCTTCCGCCACACGACCCTCTTCGGCACGCACCGCCGCAGCCCTCCTCTTCGCCCCGCGCCTGCGTTGCGCCGACGCGTCGCCGACCGCCGACGCCGCGCCGAACAACATGAGTAGCGCCGCCGAGCAGGCGGCCGCCCGCGTCCCCTTCGCACAAAGCATGGCGCCATCTTACAACGACTCCACGTCGGTTGCATCGGGCGTGGGGATGGCTTAAAACATTTGAACGTGCCGGGCCTGAGAATCCTTCTGATCGTTGGGGTCGTCCTGTTGGCGGCCGGCGCGTTCGCGCTCCTGAGGTCGAGGCGGCGCGGCGAGCCGATGCTGACGCAGCCGCGGTCGCTCCCCCTCTTGAAGAGTTCGCTCGACGCCCCGGCCCGCCGCCTGGACGTGGGGCTGGGGCGCGAGATTCTGCACCTGCTCGAAGCGGGGCGGAGCGAGGAGGCCGCCGCGCTCGTGCGCGAGCGGACGGGGTGGGGCGCGCAGGAGGCGGACGAGGCGGTCGCCCGGCTCGACAAACTGAGAAGGCGTTTGGAGTCGTAAGGGATGTTCGTCGAAAGCAAGGTCAAGACGAAGCTGCTACGCCAGATGGGCGAGGCGGTCAAGGACTTCGGGATGATCGCGGACGGCGACCGCGTGATGGTCTGCCTCTCGGGCGGCAAGGACAGCTACACGATGCTCGACCTGCTGCTCGACGTGCAGAAGCGCGCGCCCGTCCGGTTCGAGCTGCTCGCCGTCAACCTCGACCAGAAGCAGCCCAACTTCCCCGCCGACGTGCTGCCGAACTATCTCGCGGAGCGCGGCGTGCCGTTCCGCATCGTCGAGCGCGACACCTACTCGGTCGTCAAGCGGCTCGTGCCCGAGGGCAAGACCTTCTGCTCGGTCTGCTCGCGCCTGCGCCGCGGCATCCTCTACAACACGGCGGTCGAGGAGGGCTGCACGAAGATCGCGCTCGGCCACCACGCCGACGACATCACGGCGACGTTCCTCCTCAACCTCCTCTTCGTCGGGCAGCTCAAGGCGATGCCGCCCGTGCTGCGCTCCGACGACGGCCGCAACACGGTCATCCGCCCGCTCGCCTACTGCCGCGAGTCGGACATCAGCGAGTACGCCGCCGAGAAGGGCTTCCCCATCATCCCGTGCGACCTCTGCGGCTCGCAGACGAACCTGAAGCGCGCGCGCGTCAAGCGGCTCGTCGAAGAGCTGGAGCGCGAGATTCCGCACGTCCGCGCCTCGATGCTGACGGCGCTTACCAACGCCATCCCCTCGCACCTCTTAGACCCCTCGCTCTTCGACTTCCGCAACCTGCGCGCCGCCCGCGGCAACGTCGAGGCCGAACTCGACGCCGCGCTCGGCCACGCCGAGCCGGAGGACGCGCCCGCGCTCGTCTCCATCGGTTAACTGATGGCCGCCGCCAAGAGCACACGGAAGGCCGCCGCGAAGAAGGCGAAGTCCGCCGCCAAAAAGGTTAAGGCTCCGCCGTCGAAATCGAAGCAGGCCGCTCCGTCGAAGCCGAAGCCGACTAAGAAGTCCGGGGCGAAGGCTCAACCGGCGAAGGCGACGAAGGTAAAAGCGCCGAAGGACGTGCTGGACTTCGGGGAGTTCCCGGCGGGGTCTGTGACGCGGCACGAGGTGACGCTGTGCCTGTCTTGCATCTTCAAGCTCTTCACGAATCAGATGGGGCTCGCGCCGCGCACCGCGTACAACGAGATAAGGCGTTACGCGCCGACCGTGGAGGAACTCACCTCGCGCGAACCGCAACGGCCTTTCTTTAAACCGTCCGAAGAGAAGAACCCGCGCTGCCCCTACTGCGACGCGCCGAAGCGCTGGCACGCGCGGCTCGGCGTCTACCGCGTCGAGGGCGGCAAGGCTTCCGACGCCGCGCGCCGTGCGCTCGTCAAAAAACTTCCGACGAAGGACGAACAGTTTCTCGTCAACGAAGAGAAGCGAACGGCGAAGCAGGTCTTCTTCGAGTGGCTCGAACGTCTCGGGCAGGCGCTCGACTTCGAGACGGACGCGGCGTGGATGCTCGCGGCCGCGCGCACATACCTTGAGCGGCGCGAGCCCAAGGCGGACTGGGCCGCGGCCTTCGACGGCGCGCGCATCGTGCGCCGCTCGCAGCGCATCGAGGAGGGTTGGGAGCGCGACGGCGCCCGCCTCTTCCTCGCGCCCGCGCTCTACAACGACGTGCTGCTGGTGCAATACCTCGTCAGCCGCTCGCACCGCCACGGCGGGCGCACCTTCGAGGGGCGTTTGACGCTGCCCGACCTCGTCGGCCGCATGCGCCGCGGCGGCCACCTCGACGCGCAGGGCATCACCGACCGCGACCGCTTCGACGTGCTCGAACAGCTCGTCGAACACCTCACCGGCGGCGACGCGCCCGCCCGCCTCCACTTCATCACCGACCGCCGCGACCTCCTCGAACGCGCCCGCGACGTGATAAAGCAGTAGGCAGATGGCAGTAGGCAGTTCGGCGGCGGGGAGTTGGGGCTTACCTGAAGAGGGCTCGGGTGACGCCGCGTCAGCGGCGGCTAAGTGTAGCCCGGCCTTTCAAGGTCGGGGGCGCCGAATGTGATGCGTGCCGCGTCGCGTCAGCGACGCCTGAACGTGCGGGTCACTTCAGGCGTCGCTGGCGCGACGCGGCGTCTTGTTGCTCAACCTGCCCCGGCCTTGAAAGGCCGGGCCACACTCAGCCGCCGCTCCGCGGCGTGTTCAACTGCTTACTGCCATCTGCCTACTGCCTACTACTTCCTTCACCTGTTCATCTTGTTCCAGTGCACGCGCAGCGGCGGGGCGACCGAGGCGTCGCGCAGGTCGAAGATGGCGTAGGCGGGGTGCTCGATCTTGAAGAGCTGGTAGACGCCCTCCTGCGCGGTCGTCGAGACCGTGCCGTCGTGTGTGTTCAGGTAGCGGATGGCGTCCGCGCTCGACGGGCGGGCGTCGCTGGTGTTGTCGCCGAGCGCGTCCACGACGTAGGACTTCAGCAGCTTCGGCCAGTAGGAGGCGAAGAGGCGTTGGCTGGCGAAGACGTCCGCCCAGACGACCTTGCCGTTGCGCGCGATGACGACGCCGACGACGCCCGGCCGCAAGACCTCGCGCTCCAGCGCCCGCACGTAGTCATCCATCTGCGCGCCGACGCGCCCGCTCTTGTAGACCTCCTGATAGGTGTCGGTCGCAGTTGGCCGTGCCGAGCTTCACGTTGTTCTCGCTGACCTCCTTCCAGACCTCGCCCTGCACCTTCTTGTCCTGCGCCGCGGCGCGCAGCTTCGGGTGCGCGACCGCGCCGAGGCTTGAGAACTTCCCGTCGTCGGGCACGGAGGCGACCGGCGCGCGCCCCGAACCGCCGCCCGAGCTGTAGCCGGCGTTGCGCGGCGTCCAGCGCCCGTGCTCGACGCAGAAGACGTTCAAGGCGACGGGGATGCTGACGGGCGGGATGAGCCGGTCCTCCTGCACGATGCGGTCCTGCTTGCCGCCGACGACGACCTCGCCCGCCAGCAGCAGGAGCTTCTTGCCCGAGCGGTTGACGAGCGCCAGTTCGTTCACAGAGGCGCCGCCGCCGGTGTAGGCGATGTTCTGCCGCTGCGCGCTGGCCGAGCGCGGGTGCCGGAGCGGGGCCTGCGCCGACTGGCCGCCGCCGCGCTCGGTGATGACGACCGTCCCGGCCTTCGTGCCCTCGTCGAGCGTGATGTAGGCGTCGGAGCCCTGTAGGTCGCGGCCCATCACGGGGAAGATGGTCAGGTTCTTGTAGGAGACCGGCGCGAGCGGTCGCAGTTCCTGAACGCCCCCGTGCCCCTTAACGCCCCCGTGCGCCTTCGCGCGCGCGAGCTGAGGGCCGGCGGGCAGCGCCAGCGCCGCCAGCAGGAGTGCGAGCGCGCAGAGCGCCGCCGCCAAAGTTCTCGAACCCGGAATGAGAGTCATCGTTTGCCTCCTCGAAAGTCTGAACAGTTTTTGAAACGTCTCGGGGCACGCGCGTGCGGCCGTTCCGGGGCCGACGGCCGCCTCGCGCTTTCGTGTTACGAAGGGTGAACGCGCGGGACTCGGGGAACTTGCGGGCGCGGTTTTATACGGCGGCAGTTCACCGCGGAGACACAGAGGCGCGGCTAAAAACCTGAAGCCGTGTTCTTAAGCTGTGTCTCTGCGGTGAACTGTTTCGGAGGGCCGGAGCATTTACGGAACTGCGCGGGCGCGCAGGGCTTCAGACGGGGAAGCGCCGTTCCAGGTCTCGCGCGATCTTGAGGTAGGTGGCCTTGATCTGGTTCTCGTACTCGCCCCGGTCGTTGAAGAGGCTCTTGAAGAAGGCAATCGGGTTGCGCAGCGCGGAGAGCTTCAGCTTGCCGGAGAGTTGCCGCACGTCCCACCAGCCGACCTCGTTGAGGTGGTCGCCAAGGACGGGGAAGTCGTGCTGCCCGACCTCCTTCGCGCGTGCGCCGTGCTGGAGCCGCCGGGTCCAGCGCTGCGACGTGACCGACACGAGGCCGTCGTTGTGCCCCTCTTCCCTCTTCTTAATCTCTTTCCAGGAGGGCTGAAGCAGTCCGAAGACGCGCTTGGGGTCCTCCTCCCAGCACGCGTAGGTCTGGTAGAAGACTTCGTTGTCGGCCTCGGCCGCCTCCGCCCTCTCGTTGAAGGCGGCGCACACGCCGGTCTTCAGGTCCAGAAAGCCGTCGAGGTCGATCACTTCGTGGAGCCCGCTGACGACCGCTTCGCCGCGGTGTTCGCTGCCCCAGTCGGCGAAGCTTGAGCCCTTGTGCGGCGTACCGATGGTCGTCAGGCTGCACACGCTCCCCGCCATCCCTTGATCGACGATCATGTGGCGCGCGTCGAGCCCGCCCATGCTGTGGCCGACGATGTGCACCTTCTTGTGCGGCTTCGAGACGGCCAGGACGCGCTCGACCTCCCGCTTCAGGTCGGCGGCCCGCACGCCGACGCCCCCGGCGAACTCGACATCCGTGTGGTGGACGTTCGGGAACCCGTTCTTCGACAGGTGGCTGCGGATGTTCCGGAAGTAGTGGCCGCCGTCGCCGAGCTGTTCGGCCGGAAGGCCCAGGCGGTTGACGAAGTTCTTACGGAGGAAGTCGAAGCGCGCGACACCGTGGGCGAGCAGGATGGGGTAGGTGGGCATAGTGTCCTCGTTCGTCTGAAGGTCTGCGTGAGAAGGAGGCGAGGTCGTGCGGCCGCCGGACGCCCCGGCGGAGCGGCGTCTTTATATCACGCCCCGCGCGCCGCGGATAGACAATTTTCGAGAGCAGTAGGCGAGAGCAGCAGGCAGTCAGGCAGATGGCAGTAGGCAGTTAAGGTGAGAAGGCGGCGGTCAGGTTTGAGCCCCGGAGGGGCGTCGGAAATTAGCCGGGGGTGAGCCAAAGGCGCGACAGCGCCGACGCGAGCCCCCGGTTGCACGTTCATAAAAACAACGAGAGCCCCGGAGGGGCGAAGGACGGGACGCACGTTCCTTCGCCCCTCCGGGGCTCCGATAATCTTATTGTACCTATTCCGGGGGCTCGCTTCGACGCATCGCCTGACGGCTCGCGTCTCGGACTCACCCCCGGCTAATTTCCGACGCCCCTCCGGGGCTCACTCCTCACTGCCTACTGCCATCTGCCATCTGCTACTGCTTTTTCGCTTCGCGGGCGCGGCCCTCGTCGGTGGGGTCGGGCGGGCGCGAGGTGACGGCCGCCTCGGGCGGGCGGCGCTTGTAGCGGTGCGTGACCGGGCGGCGGCGGCCGATGCCGATGGCGTTGCGCGAGATGATGAGCGTCGGCGGGAGCTGGCGCCGCTTGAACTCGTTGGCCGGCGACTCGACGCGGTTGAGGATGTCGTAGACGAGCGCGCGGTCGTGCCCCTCGGCGACGATCTGTTCGGGCGCATACTTCCGCTCGAAGTAGAGCCGCAGGATGGGGTCGAGCCGGTCGTAGGGCGGCAGACGACTGGTCGTCGAACTGGTCGGGCGCGAGCTCGGCCGACGGCCGCTTGTCGATGATGGCGGCGGGGATCAGCTCGCCCCCGCGGTTGATGTGGCGCGCGAGGTCGTAGACCTCCGTCTTGAGCACGTCGCCGATGACGGCGAGCCCGCCGTTCGTGTCGCCGTAGAGCGTGCAGTAGCCGAGCGCGAGTTCCGACTTGTTGCCCGTCGAGAGCAGCAGACGCCCTTCGGCGTTCGAGACGGTCATCAGGATGTTGCCGCGCAGACGCGATTGCAAGTTCTCGGCCGCCAGACTCTCGCCGCCGCGCGAGGGCTTGCGTCAACCCCATCTCCTTCGTCAGACACCTCGAAGGCCGAACTGATGGGGTGCTCGACGACGGGCATGCCGAAGTTGCTTGCCGAACGCGACGGAGTCCTCGACGCTCCCGCGCGAAGAGAAGGGCGACGGCATCATCACGCCGAGGACGTTCTCGGCCCCCAGGCTCTCGCACGCGAGCGCGGCGACGACGGCCGAATCTATCCCGCCCGAGAGTCCGAGCACGGCGCGCTTGAACCCGTTCTTGCGCGCGTAGTCGCGGATGCCTAAGACGAGCGCTTGCCTGATCGTCTCCATGTCGTCGCCGGGCAGGCAGCGCTCGTCGCGCACGCCGCAGTCGAGCGTCGACGGTGGCGACGAACTCCTCGAAGGGCGGCGCTTGCAGGATCGTCTCGCCGCGGCAGTCGGTGACGAGCGACGCGCCGTCGAAGAGGATGCCGTCGTTGCCGCCGACGAGGTTGACGTAAACCACCGGCAGCCCCGACAGCCTTCGAGCGGTGCGAGACCATCTTGCACCGCTCCCCCATCTTCCCCTTGTTGAAGGGCGACGCGTTGGGCGAGACGATGACGGTCGCGCCCAGCTCGATCACCTCGTCGGTCGGGTCGTGCGCGTAGAGCCGCTCCTTCCAGAACGTCTTGTCGTTCCAGAAGTCCTCGCAGACGACGACGCCCAGCCTCTCCTTCCCCACCTCGAAGAGTCGCCGCTGCTCGCCCGACTGGAAGTAACGCGGGTCGTCGAACACGTCGTACTCGGGCAGCAGGGTCTTGTCGGCGAAGCCCAGCAGCTCGCCGTCGCGGATGACGGCCGCCGAGTTGAAGAGCTTGCGCCCGTGCAACGCGCCCGTCGGCCGCACGGTGCCCACGACCGCCGTCAGCCCCTTCGTCGCCGGGATGATTCTCTCAAGCGGCTTTAAAGAGGATTCGACGATGTCGCGGTCTAAAAACCAGTCGAGCGACGTGTAACCCTGCACGCACGACCTCCGGGAAGACGATGAGGTCTGACTTCTCTTCCCTCGCCTGCTCGATGGCGCGCAGGATGCGCTCCGTGTTCCCCTCGTAGTCCCCGTTCGTCGTATTGATCTGCCCGATGGTGACGCGCATGGTCGAGATTCTACCACCGATGTACGGGCCGCTTCACTTTGCCTCGCCCCTTTACAGACTCAGCGGAAGTCCTTGATGAGCATCACGTCGTAGAAGGTGTCGCCGCGCGCGACGGCGAGCTGGCGGCCGTCGCGCGACCACGCGTACCAGAAAATCCGGTCGGACTTCCAGTCGGTCAACTGCCGCGGCCTCCCGCCTTCGAGCGGCAGCGTCCAGAGGTTCGAGACGTTCTCCACGTCCTTCACGACGACGAGCGCGCGGCCGTCCGGCGCCCAGTCGGCGTCGCGCGTGTCCCTGGGCGAGTCGAGCGCGCGGACGGGCTCGCCGCCCGCGGCCGGCGCGACCTCGATCCGGGCGGGCGCCTCGGGGCGCTCGCGGTGGTAGTAGAGCAGGAGTTGGCCGTCGGGCGAGAGTCTGGCGGCGCCCGTCTCCTTCCGCGTCAACTGCTCGGGCTCGCCGCCGTCGAGGTTGACGCGCCACGTCACCAGCCGGCCGGAAAGGTCCGGCCCCGCGTAGTAGACCCGGCGGCCGTCGGCCGAGACCTGCGGGCGGCTGAACTGGCCCGTGTTGCGCGTCAACTCCTTCTGCGCGCCGCCGTCGAGGTTCATGCGCCAGAGGCTCCAGCCGACGCCGCGGTTGGTCTCGAAGACGACGTAGCGGCCGTCGGGCGAGACCGAGGGGAAGTTGTTGGCGTCGGTGCCGGAGGTCAGTTGCCTCGGCGCGCCCCCGTCGGCGTTCATCAACCAGATGTCGAAGTAGCCGCCCGCGCGCGACGCGTAGACGAGGCGCCCGTCCGGCGAGATGACCGCCTCGCTCGCGCGCCCCGAGTCGGTCAGCGACTTGATCTTCATCGACGCGCGCGCGTCGGGCGGCGGCGGCGCCTGACTGCTCCGCGCGTACCTGTAGACGACGAAGCCGAGCCCCGCGAGCAGGAGGGCCGCGAACGCGACGGCGCCGAGCCCCGCGAAGAGCCACACGCGACGCGCGCCCGCGTGCGCGCCGACGCCGGGCAAGGTGGGCTGCGTCGCGGTCAGGCCCACGCGGGTCGCGTGCGCGCCGGACGCGGTCGGCCCCGCCTGCGAGAAGGTGGCGGGATGGCCGCCGTTGCCTTCGAGGCCCGGGCTCGTCGCGACGGGCGGGACGGAGTGGTCGAGGTGCTCGCCCGCGTCCACGCGCCGCTTGAGCCGTTGGAGCTTGGCGAGCATCTGCCGGGTCGTCAAACGCGCCTCGCGGTCTTTGGCGAGCGCGTCGGAGACGACCTCCTGAAGCAGGTCGGGCACTTCGGGGAGGTGGGCCGAGAGCGGCGGCGGCTCCGCGTCCTGGATGGCGACGATGATGTGGCTCGCGGACTTGCCGCGGAAGGGCAGGTGCCCGGTCAGCAGCTCGTAGAGCACCACTCCCAGACTCCACACGTCCGTCCGCGCGTCCACCTCTTCGCCGCGCGACTGCTCCGGCGACATGTAGGAGACGGTGCCGAGCACGGTGCCCGCGCCGGTCGGCGCGAGCGCGCGCGTCGCCGCCTCCGTGTCCACGCCGCCCGCGGCGGGGCCGCCCGTCAGCTTCGCGAGCCCGAAGTCGAGCACCTTGACGTAGCCGTCGCGCCTGACCATCACGTTCTCGGGCTTGATGTCGCGGTGGACGATGCCCTGCCCGTGCGCCTCGACGAGCGCGGCGGCGGCCTGCGCGACGATGTCGAGCGTGTCGGTGAGCCTCAGGCGGTGCGTCTTCTGGCGCTCGCGCAGCGTCGCGCCGTCCACGAATTCCGTGGCGATGAAGCGCCGGCCGTCGCGCGTCTGGCCGATGTCGTAGACCGTGACGATGTTCGGGTGGTTGAGGGCCGAGGCGGCCAGCGCCTCGCGCCCGAAGCGCTCAAGGCGGCGCGGGTCGGCGGCGACTTCGGCGGGCAGAAATTTGAGCGCGACGGGGCGGCGCAGCTCCGCGTCCTGCGCCAGATAGACCTCGCCCATCCCGCCCGCGCCGAGCAGTTGCCTGATCTCGTACTTGCCGACGCGCGTCCCCGCTTCGAGTGTCATACGCCCTCGGCCCCGGGAATCGGACAGGAGCGGCCGACATTCTAAATCGGAAGGTGTGAGAAAGAAATAGAAAGAAGTGACGAGGGGCGGCGCTACTACTGCGTGCGGCGCGCGCCCGCGTCGGCCGGCGGCGCAGCGCGGCGCGCGACCTCGCCCGCGGCCGCGGCCGCCTTCTCGCGCAACTTCATCTCCAGCGCGTCCCTGATGTGCCCCCATTCGAGGACGACCAGCAGTTGGCCGAGCCGGTAGAGCCGACCCGTAGTCTCGCCATCGAAGTGGTCTTCGAGCGTCGGGGCGACGGCGAAGGCGTTGAGCGACGCGTCGAGTTCGTCGCGCAACAGCTCGGCCAGCCTCCGGCGCGCCGCCGTGTCGCCGGCGAGCGCCGCGCCCCTGAGCGTCTCAATCTCGCCGCGCGCGCCCGACTCGCTCAGGAGGTCGCACGCGACGCCGAGCGCCGGCCCGTCCAGGCGTGCGACGGCCTCCTCGACCGCCGGCCCGAGCCGCCCGGACCGCTCGCCGCCGAGGTCCGTGTACTTGCCGGGCGTGAGCAGCAGTTGCGTCTTGTTACTCGGATACGACTTGCTCAGCTCGCGGCGCACGCCGACGTTGGCGTAGACGATGTCTACGGCGCGCGACACCTCGGCGAAGGCCATGATCTCTTCGCGCTTGTTGAAGAGCGCGCTGGCGTCGGAGGAGACGGCGACATCAAGGTGCCAGCCCGCGCGCGCGTCGGCGAACGCCATCACGGTCAGCGCCGAGTTGTCGGAGAGCCCACCGTCGGCGAGCAGCACGGGCTGCCGCTGCGGGCCGCCGTCGAGCATGAGCTGCCCCCTGACGGCGTTGAAGGCGCCGGGGAACGCGCCCGAGGCGGCGACCACTTCCGACAGCCGCGCGTTGAAGGGGTAGCCGTCGTCGCGCTCGACGAACGTGCAGTTCTCCTCCGGCTCGTTGACGTTGACGTAAGCGTCCTTCTCGCCCGGCTTAATCATGAAGCGGCGGAGCACGCCCTGTTTGCTCATGCCGATGGAAGCGCCGCTGTAGAGGTCCGTGGCGCAGACCATGAGGCGGGGCGCGCCCTCGTGTTCCAGCGCGGCGAAGGTGGTCTCGTCGAGCAGCACGTTGTCGAGCAGGTTCGCCTGCACGTCCGTGCGCGCGAACTCACTGAACCAGAGCAGCTTGGTCTTCGTCCAGGGGATTTGCGCCGGCGTGATGATGCGCACGGCGTTGAAGAAGTTCGTCATCTCGCGCGTGAGGTTGAAGCGGCCTTCGGCCACGGCCCGGCGGAACACTTCGGGCGTCCCGCCCGCCGCGTAGAAGGCGCCGATGATCGAGCCGCCCGAGACCGAGGTGACGTGCGTCACCGGCACGCGCAGCCGCTCGAAGGCGTCGAGCGTCCCGGCGTGCATCAGGGCCGCGCGGTACCCGCCGCCCGAGAGCGCCATGCCGACCTTCAGGTCGCGGTAGCGCCAGTCGTCGCGCAGCGTGCGGAAGCGGCCGGGGTCGCGCGGCAGCGGCGGGCTCGCGGTGACAAAGTCGAACCCCGAGGCTATCAACCAGAAGCTAAAGAGGAAGATGACGGCGAACTGCAACCCGAGCATTCCCCGCAGCGGGTGGGGTTCGATGGGGGGTAGCGCCGACAGCCGCTGCCGCAGCTTCGGGACGCGCCGGATCACGCCCAGCACGTAGACGAACAGCAGGAAGCGGAGCGCCGACAGCCACCGCCGCATCTCCGGGACGAACAGGATCGCGGCCACGAAATAGACGCCCAGCAGGAGGCAGTCGAGCCTGTAGTTATAGCTGCCGCCCCAGTAGAGCCACGCCCCCGCCGCCAGCAGGCTGAAAGGAATCCAGCCGCCGATGTAATGCAGCTTCGGGGCGAATCTGAACTTCGGGTTGAAGGCGCACAACATCAGAAAGACGACGACCCCGAGCGCGATGGCGGCGTACTTCGTCGTCGCCGTGTCGCCCTGCCAGGCCGAGAGGGCGATGACGCAGAGCAGGAAGAGGGTGAGGTATGCGCCCGCGTTGGAGAGGCGGACGTTCCACCTCCTCTCTCGCTCCACCTCCGCTTGCGACCCGGCGTGGGACGGCTCGACATCGACGTGCTCTTCGATCTTGGGCAACTTCATGAAGGAGACCTCCGGGGCAGAGAGGGGCGGCGGCGGGACGCCGCGGGGAGTTTGACTTGTGTTTGAAGCCCGGCGCGCGGGCCGCCGGGTGTGACGGCCGGAAGCGGTGACGGCGGCGACGGGCTGCGTTCAAGGACGTGCCGGGCGACGGAGGCCCGGGCGGCTCTGCGAACGGCGGAAAGATTATGCGGGGACGTACCGGATGTCAACCCTCATCCGCGCGCCCGTGTCCGCCGCCGCCCGGGGTCTCGATGCGGATGCGGTCGCCGGGCTTGAGGTCGCGCGAGCCCTTGGCGTCGAGCTTCGTGGTTCGCGTCCCGCGGACGACTGAGTCGCGTCCCGGAAGGCCGTCTTCACCGCCGTCGAGCCCGTAGGGGCCGCGGGCGCGCCGGTCCGCGAGGAGCGACATGCGCGCGGCGACGAGCGTCTCGATCTCTCTGACCACGCCGTCGCCGCCGCGGTGGCGGCCCCGCCCGCCCGAGCCGCGGCGCAGACGGTAGGCGCGCACGCGCAGAGGGTACGCGTACTCCAGGGCCTCGGCCGGCGTGTTCAGGCTGTTGGTCATGTGCGTGTGAACGCCCGAGACGCCGTCGGCCGCGGGGCGCGCGCCCATGCCGCCCGCCACCGTCTCGTAGTAGGCGAACTCGCGCCCCGTGCGCGGGTCTGTGCCGCCGACCGTCAGGTTGTTCATCGACCCCTGACTCGCCGCCGGGACGCGGCCGGGCAGTGCTTGAGCCAATGCCTTGAAGAGCACGTCCACGATGCGCTGCGAGGTCTCGACGTTCCCGCCCGCGACCGGCGCCGGGTGCGCGGCGTTGACGATTGTGCCCGCGGGCGCGATGACCTCGATGGGCTCCGTCAGTCCCGCGCTCGCGGGCACCTCCTCGGCGCCGACGAGGCAGCGGAAGACGTAGGCCACGGCCGAGACCGTGATGGCCTCGACGGCGTTGACCGGCCCCGCGACCTGCGGCGCGCTCCCCGTGAAATCGACGACGGCGCGCTCGCCCCGCACCTCGACGCGCACGCGCAGAGTCACTTCGACGTTTTCGACTCCGTCCGAGTCGAGCGCGTCCTCGGCCTCGTACACGCCGTCGGGGACGCCGCGCATGCGTCGCGCGCATCATGCGCGCGGAGTATTCGATCAGGTGGCGCGCGTACTCGGCCGCCTCCTCCCTGCCCGCGCGCCCGACTATCTCAAGCAGCCGCGCCGTACCCGTCTTCAACGAACCTATCTGCGCCTCGAAGTCCGCGCGCCGCTCGCGCTCGACCCGCACGTTCGCCATCAGCAGGCGCATCACGTCCTCGTTGACGCGCCCGCCGATGACCAACTTGACGGGCGGAATCCTCAAGCCCTCGCCGTAGACGTCCGTCGCCATCCCCATCGACCCCGGCGTCGCGCCCCCGATGTCCGCGTGGTGCGCGCGGTTGGCCACGTAGAAGGCGGCCTTGCTCTCCAACTTCGCTTCGAGGAAGACGCCGGAGACGAGCGTCACGTCCGGCAGGTGCGTGCCGCCGGCGAAGGGGTCGTTGAGGACGACGACATCGCCGGGGCCGACGGTCGTCTCGCGGAGCGCGGCGGCGACGGCCAACGGCATCGAGCCGAGATGGACGGGCATGTGGTCGCCCTGCGCGATGACCGAGGCCCGCGCGGTCGAAGACGGCGCAGGAGTAGTCGCGCCGCTCCTTGATGTTCGGCGAGTGCGCCGTGCGCCGGAGCGTCAGCCCCATCTCCTCCGCGACCGACGTGTAGAGCGCGCGGTAGATTTCCAGCGTCGTCGGGTCGAAGCGCTTCTTCATAATTCGATGACGAGATTCCCGAGCCGATCCATGAAGGCGCGCGTGTCCGCGGGGACCAGCGTGGTCGAAGAATACTCGGTGACGACGCACGGCGTCTTGAGCCGCGCGCCCGCGGGCAACTCCTCGCGCCGGTAGACGGCCACCTCGCGCGCGCCCTCGTCGAAGTGGACGCGCGCGGTGCGGTGCGGCTTGACGTTTAAGCTCTCAGACTTCGCGCGGCGCGGCCGCTCGTCCTTCAGCTCTTCGACCAGCCCCGCGGAGCGCAGGCGCGCGCTCACCACCTCGACCGAGTCGGCCGACTGCGCGTAGCCGTAACGCGCCTCGTGCTCGCGGTGGAAACGCTCGACCAGACGGCGCCCGCCGTCCCAGGCAATCTCAAGCTCGAAGGACTGCCCCGCGTAGCGCGCCGCGACGGTCCGCTCGTGCCTCTGCCGCTCGTCGTCGAAGCCCTCGCGCTTGAGGGCGGCGCGGGCCCCGCGCTCCATCTCGCTGAAGGCGCGCTCGACGCGCGCGGCCTGCGACGGCGCATCGCCTCCGACTTCGAGCATGAGCGTGCGACTCAAACTCTTCACCACGTCCGCGCGCAGACAGCCCAGAGCCGAGAGCGCGCCCGGCGCGCGCGGCACGAGCACGCGCGGGACGCGCAGCGCGCGCGCCAGCTCCGCCGCGTGCAGGCCGCCCGCGCCGCCGAACGTGACGAGCGTGCAGCCCGCTCGGGTCGAAACCCCGCTCGACCGAGACGGCGCGCAGCGCGCGCTCCATCCCCGCGTTGACCACGCGCACGACCCCGAGCGCGGCCTCCACGGCCGACACCGCGCGCCCGCCCGCCGCGCGACATCCCGCGCGCGAGCGTCGCGAGCGCCCCGACCGCGCGACTCTCATCCAACTCAAACTCTCCGCCGAGTAAGTCCGCGCCGCCGAACCTTCCGAGAACGAGATTCGCGTCCGTCACCGTCGGCAGCTCCGAACGTCCGTAGCACGCGGGCCCCGGCACGGCCCCCGCCGACTCCGGCCCGACGCGCAGACTTCCGCCCGCGTCCACGCGCGCAATCGACCCGCCGCCCGCGCCCACCGTGTGTATGTCGAGCACGGGCACGGCCACGGGCAGCCCCGCCACGCTCGCCTCGTTCGTCAGGCGCAGACGCCCGCCCGCGCACGAGCGCCACGTCGGTCGAAGTGCCGCCCATGTCGAACGTGACGATGTCCTCGAAGCCCGGCCGCGCGCGCCGCGCGGGCCGCGCCGACGACGCCGCCCGCCGGCCCCGACAGAATCGTCCGCACCGGCTCGTCGGCCGCCGCGCGCGCCGAGATGCTCCCGCCCGACGACTGCATCACGCGCAGACGCTTCGCTGATACGTGCGCGCCGAGGCGGCCGAGGTACGAGCCCATCAGGGGTTGCAGGTAGGCGTTGATGGCGACCGTCGAGGTGCGCTCGAACTCGCGGTACTCCGGGAGGATTCGGTGCGAGACCGAGAGCGGCACGCCTTCGAGCGCCGTCTTGTAAAGCCCTCTCGATGCGCCGCTCGTGCTCGGGACGCACGAACGAGAAGAGCAGGCAGACCGCCACCGACTCCGGCCGCGCGCGCTTCAACTTCTTAACGAGCGAAACTATCTCTTCCGTCCCCAACTCTTCGACGACGGAGCCGTCGGCCGCCACGCGCTCGCGCACGCCGAAGCGCAGGGCGTCCTCGACGAGCGGCGCGGGGCGCGTCCAGTCCGAGGTCGTACAGGCTCCCGCGCGCCTGCCGCCCGATGACGAGCACGTCCTCGAACCCTTCGGTCGTCACGAGCGCCGTGCGCGCGCCCTTGCGTTCGAGCAGCGCGTTCGTCCCTACGGTCGTCCCGTGTACGACCTCGACTTCGCGCGAGCGACACGCCCGCCTCGCGCGCCGCGCGCCGCAGGCCCTCGGCGATGGCGCGCGAAGGGTCGTCCGGCGTCGAAGGCACCTTGAAGATGCGCGCCCGCCCGCCCGCGTGGTAGACGAAGTCCGTGAACGTCCCGCCCGTGTCCACGCCCACGCGCACGCGCCTCTGCCCTTTCTCTTTCATCCGTGACCGCAGCATAACACGGGGGCACCCACACCATGCCAACGTGGCTCACTCCCTGCCGCACGCGCGCGCCGAAGGAGCATCATCCGCAAACGTGGAAGGAGTAGAAGAAGATGCGACGCCACACGACACGCGTGAGGGCGGGGCTGCTGGCCTTCTCCGTCGGCGCGGCGGCGCTCAGCCTGCGCCCCGCGCGCACTGAGGCCGCGCCGTCGCCTATGCCGACATGCACGCCCCCCGCCGTCTCGTGGCTCGCCGCCTCGGCGACGCTCTCCATCGCGGACACGGCGAAGGACGCCGGCCCGAGAGTCTCGCAACAGTTGTGGGTCAAGTTTCCGAAGGCCGGGCTGGTGCAAGTCCGCGCGGTCGAGAACTACGACGAGCCGATGCGGATAGAGGTTCTGGACGGCGAGACCGACGCGCGGCTCTACACCTTCCACGCCCCCACCGACGCACAGCCCAACGCCGAGCAAGAGAAGTTCGTGACGGCGTTCCTGCGGTTCAGAGTCCTCAGAGACTTGGGGCTGCCGCAGCCGCTCATCCTCGCCGTCGCCGTCAGGCCCGGCGCGACGGGCCACGGCTTCTACGCGTCGCTCATCGGCGAGGTCGGCGGGCGTCTGAAGGTCTTGACGCGCGAGCCGCTGTCCACGAACAACCAGGGCGGGATACACGTGGGCGACCTCGGCGGCGGGCGCGGCGCGGGCGTCGCCGTCTGGTCGCCCGTCTGGGACCCCGACTGCGAGGCGCACTACGGCGCGCACCAGTTCGAGGTCGAGCAATACCCTCTCGACGTGCGCCGCGGGAGGTTCGTTAAGGGTCACACCGTGCGCTCTAAGAAGAAGTACGGCGGGCACGGCGAGGGCGCGCTCAAAGAGTTGCGGCTGGACTACACGGACCTGCTACAGGACATGTCAGACGTTTCGGAGTACCACTGGCTCTGAGCCCGCCGCGACGGAGCGCGGCAGCGCGGGCTCCCGCAGAGGGTGCCCCTCGTCCACCACGCGCGAGTCGTCCAACACGAGCACCGTCTCGCCCGCCGCGAACTCCCGCGCCGCGAACACGCCCGCCCCGTGAATCCCCGACTCCGCTACGTACAGGTCTGCCATTGAAGTTAAAGCGGCGGCCGCTGCCAGCCGCCGAGGGCGCGTTCGACTTCGAGGGCGGCGGCCAATGCCACGTCCTCGCGCCAGGGCCGCGCGACGAGTTGTGCGCCGAGCGGCAGACCTTCGGGGGAGGTGCCGGCGCGCACGACCGCGCCCGGCCAGCCCGTCATGTTGTAGAGCATCGTGTAGCTGAAGAAGAGCTGGTTCTGCTCGTCGAACGTCGTCCCGTGCGGCATCGCCGCGCGCGCGCAGGGCGGGCAGACGATGAGGTCGTAGTCGCGCATGAACGAGAGCATCTCGGAGCGCCACGCGTCGAGCTGGTAGACGAGCATCGTCACCTCGCCCGCCGTCAGACTCTTCGACCCGAGGATGCCGAGCAGGCGCGTCATCAAAGGACTCGTCTCACTAGTGCCCGACATCAACAGCAGCATCCGCAGCCCCGCGCCCGAGTCCGCCGCGTAGAGCCCGAGCAGCAGCCCGTAAGCGTCCGAAGGCACGGGCGGCCGCGCCTCCACGACCAAAGCCCCCGCGTCCGCGAGCACGCGCGCCGCGTCGCGCACGACCGCGGCAATGTCGTCGGTCGGCGCGACGATGCCGTTGTCCGTGTGGAAGGCGACGCGCAATCCCTTCAGGTCAACCCGCGCATGGTCGCCGAGCGGGACGGGTGCGACGGTCGGGTCGCGCCAGTCGGCGCCGCAGAGGATGGGGAGCGCGAGCGCGAGGTCTTCGACGCGGCGCGCGAGCGGGCCGATCTGCCAGATGGAGTCGAGCAGGCCGCCCATCGGCGGGAAGTGTCCCGTGCGCGGCGTGCGCCCCGAAGTCGGCTTGAGCCCCGCGATGCCGCAGAAGTGCGCGGGCACGCGGATGCTCCCGCCCGCGTCGCTGCCGAGGCCGAGCGGCGACATCCCCGAAGCGACGGCCGCGCCCTCGCCGCCGCTGCTGCCGCCGGGCGTGCGCGTCAAATCATAAGGGTTGTGCGTGCGGCCGTAGACGAGGTTGTCGCTCTCGAACGCGAGCGAGATTTCGGGGACGTTGGTCTTGCCGAGGACGACGGCGCCGGCCGCCTTCAGGCGCGCGACGCCGGCCGCGTCCCGTTCGGGCACGTACGCGGCGCGCCCCCGCGTGCCGCCCGCCGAGACGACCCCTTCGGTCTCGAACGCGTCCTTGATGGTGACGGGGACGCCGTGCAGAGGCCCCCACACCTCGCCGCGCGCGCGCGCCTCGTCGGCCGCGCGCGCGCGTTTGCGGGCGGCGTCGGCCGTCAGGTGAACGACCGCGTTGAGCGTCGGGTTCACCTCCTCGATGCGCGCCAGATGCGCCTCGACGACCTCGGCCGAAGAGACCTCGCCGCCCCGTATCGCGCGCGCCATCTCGGACGCCGAAGAGTAGATGATCTCGTCCATGACATCTCCGTAATTGGTTCATTGATTCGTCGGCCCATTGATTCATTGAATCAATGGGCCGACGAATCAATCCTTCACCTCCGGCTCCCATGCGTCCATGAACTGCCGGAGGGCGACGATCTTGCCGAGGTGGTGCGCGGTGTGTGCGGCGAGGCTGATGAGCGCGTCCGCCATCGTGTGGCCGGGGTCGGTCTCGTGGTTCAGGCGCTCGGGCGACTCGGTCCACCACAGCGCCTTCTCTATGCCCGCGAGGAACTCCGCGACGAGCGCCTCCCACTCGGCCTCGCTCGCGGGCGGCGCGTCGGGGTAGACGCGCCCCTTCTGCCACTCTTCGTACAGGGCCTCGTCGCGGTTGACCATGATCGACTGCCAGCGGTTCGTGTGCCAGAGCTCTTCGTAGATGGTGTGCGACTGCGCCGACGGCCGGCGCGTCACCTGTTCGAGCGTGAGCCCCGCCACGATGCGTTCGCGGCGCGCGAACTCGCCGTCCTTGAAAAGGTGTCCCCACTTACTCAATTCGATCTCCCCTCTTCCCCTTCAGCGCGGCAGCGTCTCCGCCAGCAGGCGGAAGACGTTCCCGCCCATGATCGCGCCTATCTCTTCTTCGTTGAAGCCCTCTGCGAGTAAGGCGTCGGTGATGAGGACGACGCCCGTCGTGTCGAAAGGCTCGGTGACCGCGCCGTCGAAGTCCGACCCGAGCGCGACGTGCCCGACCCCGACGACGTTCGCCGCGTGTCGTATCGCGCGTGCCACCGCGCGCGCGTCCCCGCCGCACGTGGCCGTCTCCCAGAAGCCGATGCCGATGACGCCGCCCTTCGAGGCTATCTTACGCAACTGCTCGTCGCTCAGGTTCCGGTTGTTGTCGCACGTCCCGCGCACGCCCGTGTGCGAGACGACCAGGGGGCGAGTCGAGACCGCGAACACGTCGTCGAACGTCTGCTCGGAGGCGTGCGCCAGATCGACGAGCATCCCGCGCGCCTCCGCCCGGCGCACCATCTCGCGCCCCTTCTCCGTCAAGCCGCCCTTGCCCACCCCGTGCGCCGAGCCGCCCCACTCGTTGTCGTAGAAGTGCGCCGGCGCCAGCATGCGGAAGCCCGCGTCGAAGAGCACGTCCACGTTATTCACGTCGCCTTCGAGCGGGTACGCGCCCTCCAGCCCGAGCAGGCCCGCGACCAACTGCGGGTCGCCCCGGCGCCGCTCGGCGAAGCGCGCGAGGTCGTCGGCCGTCCGGATGACGACGAGGCGCCCGCCCGAACGCCCGGCCGCCTCGTGCAGCTTGCGCGCCTGATAGAGCGCGCGCTGGCGCATGCTCCGCACCGCGCGCGAGCGGCCAGCGCCCCGCGACGGCGATGGCCGTCACGCCGTCGAGTCCCTCGGGGTTGGTGTCGTACTTGGGGGCGTAGGGCGTGTGACTGACGACGGTGAAGAACTGGAGCGCGACGCCGCCCTCCGCGAGCCTCGGCACGTCCACGTGTCCGCGCTCCGAGCGCGCGAGCACGTCCCGGTCCCACAGGAGCGTGTCGGCGTGCATGTCCGCCACGAGCAGTCGCGCGTGGAGCGCGCGCCCGCGCTCCGACGCGCGGTACGGCCCGCGCACGCGCGTCCCGTTGAACAGCCACTCCGCCACCACCGGCGCCACCGTAAAGAACGCCAGCACGCCCACGACGGCGAGCAGGATGAGGACGGCGGGAAGCTTTCTCTTCATGAGCAGCAGGCAGACGGCAGTAGGCAGATGGCAGTTGAAAACGCCGCGTCAGCGGCGGTCGAATGTAGCCCGGCCTTTCAAGGCCGGGAAGGATGACGGCCGGCGTGCCGCGTCGCGTCAGCGACGGCTGAACGTGCCGCGCCGTCTCATGCGTCGCTGACGCGACGCCCGGCGTTCGATTCGACGCTGCCCCGGCCTTGAAAGCTCGGGCTAAACTCATGCCGCCGCTGACGCGGCGCTCGACGCACACGCGCTCTTTATTTCAACTACCGCGGACTGCCTACTGCCCTCTGCCTACCGCCTACGCTCCCACCGTCACACGGCAGCCGGAGGCGTGGGCGGCGCGCGCGGCGTCGAGGACGAGTTGCGTGCGGTGTCCGTCGTCGAAGGTGGCCGCGCCCTCGACGTGCGTGCGTCCTTCACCGAGCGCGTCGATGATCTCGCGCGCGAAGACGGTGAAGCCGCGCGACCACTCCGTTGTCGCGCAAGCCCTCGGCCAGCGGCGCCTCTTCCGTCCCGACCCTCTGCCACGCGCTCTCGCCCACGCGCGCGCGCCAGAGACGGCCCGCGCCGTCGATGCGTACGGAGCCGTCGGTGCCGAAGACCTCGATTGTATGCTCGGGCGCGCCCGGCTCCGCCAGCGAGACGGAGACGACGCCGGTCGCGCGCTCGGCCGCGCCGCCGTCCTCGAAGTTGACCAGCAGGGAAGCCTCGTCGTCGGCCGTCACGCGCCTCAACTCGCCCGACGCGGGGTCGCGCCGCTCCGCGACGTGCGCCGCGAGCGACGCCGAGACGTGCGACACGCGCGTCGCCAGCAGCCAGTGCAGAGCGTCCAACGCGTGCGACCCGATGGCCCCCAACGCCCCGCCGCCCGCGCGCTCGTCCGACCACCAGCTCCAGGGCGTGTCGGCCGGACGCGCGCGAGCCGCCCCGGAACAGAAACTTCGCGTGGCGCACGCGCCCCAGCTCGCCGCCCTGAATCAACTCACGCATCCGCCGCCGCGCCGGCAGAAATCTTAATTCATGGTCGATGAGCGCCAGCGTTCCCGCCGCCCGCGCCGCCTCGCACATCCGCGCCGTCTCCACGGCGTCCATCGCCATCGGCTTCTCGCACAGCACGGCCTTCCCCGCCGCGAGCGCCCCCACGGCCATCTCCGCGTGCGTCACGGGCGGCGTCACGATGCTCACCAAATCCACGTCCGGATGCGCCACCACCTCACGCCAGTCCGACGCCACGGACGGTATCCCGAACTCGCGCGCGACCGCCTCCGCGTTCTCCCGACGCCCGCTCGCCACCGCCACCAGACGCGCGCCCGCCACGCAAGCCCACGCGGGCAACTGCGTCGTCCGCGCGAACCCCGTCCCGACGATGCCGACGCCGACTGTCCTCTCCATATCAACCTGCCTCTGTTACGCGGAAATATTCCCGTCCGTTCTCGGCACTTGCGGCTGCGCGACTTTGCAGCAGACTCCTTCGGTGCCCGAATTCCCTCGAAGTCTTGCGGCGGTGACAGTTCGCACAGCGAACGTCACACTTTTCGATTTCAGCCTCGATTGTTCGCCAGGAGTACCGCCGTTCTATCATCTGGGCAATAGCGAATCTTTTGGAGGTGTGGTCGCGGTGGTCAAACTCAAGCACTACGGGATCAGACTCGCCGCAATCGACGCACGGATGTTCACTAAGGTAGTTAAAGACTTTCTCAGCCTTTTCGTCTTTCAGCCTCTTATTGAGACCCCTCAACTTTTCCCGGTAATGCTCTAAACGATCTGTGTAACGACGCTTATTCGTCGCGTTCACGCAGGCTCGGCAGCGCGAAGTGTGCCCGTCCTTATTCTTGCTCCGGACGGTGAATGCTTCAAGAGATTTTACCTCGTCGCAGAGCGCACACCGCTTTGAGGTGGTGAATGTTTCAGCCACGGGTGTCTCCGGATGTCTCCCGTGGCGGCGAGAGAAGGTATGCCCCCGGTAAGATTCGAACTTACAACCCACAGATTATGAGTCTGCTGCTCTAACCGTTGAGCTACAGGGGCGCTGAGTTATGTGATGCCGGATGATTATAAAGACCGCCCCGGTACGTCGCAACCGTTCCTACTTCATCGTCTCTTTGAGGGCTTCGATCTGGGAGAGGTGGCGGTCTTCGTGGACGCCGACGAGGAGGAGCCATTGGTAGAGGTCGAGGGGGCCCCAGGCGGGGTGCGGGAAGCGGATGGCGCGGCCGTCGGCGCGCTCGACGCGGGGGCGCAGGGTGTGGAGCGCGGCGCGCGACTCGCGCAGGCGCGCGAGCGAGTCGGCGAGCGGGAGCGTCCCCGTCGGGCGGATGCGCTCGGGCGCTTCGAACTTGACGCTGCGGCTGCGCTCGACGAACTCCTCGATGGAGACGGGCTCGAAGGCGCCGCGCTCGGCCGACGACGCGGCGCCCGACTCCTCGGCCTTGCCCAGCAGCTTGTCGAGCAGCCTGGCGACGTTGCCCTCGACGATGGAGAGGTGCTCGACTAGCTGCTGCGACGGACCAGCGTTCGGGCGCGGGGCTGAAGCCGTGCTGCTCCTCGCTCAAACCCTCGACGGCGGCGAGCAGGCGCGCGCGCGTGCTCGTCGATGTGTTCGTAGATTTCGGGGACGCTGCGGAAGTCCATAAAGGGGCTCCTCCTCTTGTCTGCGGGAGGCCGGAGCCGGCCGAGCACGGCCGCCTGCGGCGAGACGTGCAGGACGTGCCAGCGCGGGTACTTGAAGACCGGCTCGTCGTGGTAGATGTGCACGAAGGCCGTCTGCGCGTAGACCGTCTCGGGCTCGACCCATTCGAGCCGGACGAGGGGGTTCATCGAGATGAGCACGGTCTCGCTCGGCGGCTGTGCTGGTTGCGGCTGCGGCGCGGCGGGCTCGCCCTTCTTGAAGACGCGCGCGTCGTATTCGGCGGAGGCGGCGCGCAGGGGCTCGCGCAGCGGAGAGCCCGGCGCCGGACGGCTGCGCGCCGCCCGCGTCGTAGACCGCCACGTCGTACTCGAACGCCGTCGCCAGCTTCGACCCGTCGGGCGACCAGGCGGGCTCGACCGGCGTCGCGCGGTCGTCGAGCAGACGCTCCTGGCCTTCGAGCGTGATGAGGCGCGGCCGTCCCGCGTGCGGGAAGCCTTCGCGCCGCTGCGCCGCCCACTCGTCCTCCTTGCAGGCGAGCGCGGCGACGGCCTGCCCGTCGGGCGACCAGACGAGCTTGAAGTAGATGAGCCCTTCGCGCGCGGTGAGGGGGCGCAGGTTGTAGCCGTCGCGGTCGCCGACGTAGACCTGCTCGGTGCGGAAGGTCTGCGCCGAGGGGATGATGGGCGCGGCCGTCGGCCCGGGCTCCGCGTCGGTGCGTGCCCGCGGCGCGGGCGGCTGCGAGAGGTCGGGCGGCACGGGCGCCGCGTTCAGGGGTTCCGGCGTGGCCTGCGGCGTCTGCGTGCGCACGCCGCTGAAGAGGATTTTGCTGCCGTCGGGCGACCACTCGACCTCTTCGGGGAAGACGCCCGTCAGGTCGGCCGGCAGGACGTTGCGGATGAACTGGCCCGTGGAGTTGTAGAGGTCGATGCGGAAGTCCGTGTCGGTCGCGCTCGTGCCGTAGAGCGCGAGCGCCCTCATCCCCGAAGGGTCGGGGACGGTGCGGATGAGTGCGTCGTCGGGCCGCTCAGTCTCGAAGGCGGCGCGGATGGTGGCGAGCGGCTCGTCCACCTCGTCGCGGCGCAGGTACTCGGGCAGCTTCTCCTCGGCCACGTCCGGCTCGAAGCGGAAGGCGAGCCGCTCGGCGGGCACGTCGCGCAGGCTCTTCGGCACGACGGAGAGCCCCGCCGTCTCCTTGAGGCTCCGGCACGCCGGCGCCGCCAGCAGCAGCGCCGCCAGCAGCAGCGCCGCCGCCGCGCGCCAACTGCCCCTCCTTCTCCCAAAGCCCCCGCCCATCGCTTCCTTCCCGGCCGCCATCTGAATCTCGACTTGCGCACGATGATAGGGACGCCCGCGCGGCGGTGTCAAAGGGACTGCAACGCGAGGGGCGCACGCGGGTCTTACGGGCCGCGTGCGCCCCAGCCGTTCGGGGCCTTCGCCTCCGTGCTTACGGCGCGCGGACGAGGAATACGTCCCAGGCCCAGCGGCCGAGTTGCGCGTCGCGCGTGTCCCTGACCTTCGCGCGGTAGCGGAAGCGGTTGCCGTGCTCGTCCGTGCGCCGCGACTGCTTGTAATCGAGGTCGATGGACTTCAGGCCGAGGCGCTTGAGCGTGTGCAGTTCGACGGCCTCGGAGACGCCGTCGTGGTTCGTGTCCCGCCACAGCCGCAGGCTCTGGAAGATGGCGTCCTGCTTCGTCATGAGCCCGTCGCCGTTGCCGCCGTTCTGAGGCTTATCAAATTCGGCGAGCGCCAGAAACCCATTTCGGAACTGGCCGGCGGGCGGGGCGGGCTGCGGCGTAAAGTTGCCGAACAGCTCCGCACCGTTATCGACGGCCCCGTTGCCGTTACGGTCGAGCGCGAGCCACACGTCATCAGAGCCCGCGGCCGTCCACGACAGTCTTATCGGGCGCCCGGTCGCGCTCAAGTCAAAGTCCACGCCGCCCGCCGCGTCCGTAAGACCGAGACCATCACCTAACGCGTCAATCAACACGGGGGTACAACCGTTCTCCATGTCATACCCACCCCCGGCCTCACATAAGCCACACTTCCAGTCACATTTGGGCTCACCCTCCCACACACAGTTTGCGTTCGGAGGAGCACCGGAGGGTTGACACGGAGGAGGCGGGAGCGGGCAGCAGAGCGTGCCGAATCCTTCCGTGAAAGTCGCCACGTACGGTTCTTCGCAAGTGTACATACCCTGGTCAACCGCGCTAACGCAGCCGTTGGTGAATGTCGTTCCCGTCGCGCACCGGCCGGGCTCGCAGTTCCAACGGCAGAACTGTGTCTTAAAGGGAAAAGCTTGTAGGTCTCCGGCGTGCAGCAGGGGTTGGGCTCCTCCTGCGACGGCGTGCAGTCCGACGGCGGGAGGTAAGTTGTGAGGGCGGCCACGTCCGGGAAATAACTCCGCGGAGGGGATGCTGCGGATGCCGCCCCCACGGCGTCGCCGTCGCCTCCCGGGCAGGTGGCATTAGCACCCCGCTCTTTTACCCTCCGGTAACGGCTTCCCCGTGCTGCCTATGAACCCTGTGCCGTCGCCGAAGTTTAAGTTGCGAAAAATGAGTTCAATTTTTTTCGGGTTGGGCCTGTCGCCCTTCGCCCTGCCGCGCCTCCAAAGCACCGGCTGCTCCGCAGGCACCTTGAGGACGACGACCCCGCCGGGCGGGAGCGGCACGTCGTCAGGCCGCACGGGCTCGTCTAAGTCGATTAGAGCGGTGCGCCCGTACTTGAACCCGAGGGCGAAGGGGTGGCCGGTCGGCGCGAACACGTCCGGCAGGTGAAGGGAGATGTACAAGTAATAGATCGGCTTCGTCCCCGTGTTGGTGACTTCCAGCTCGACCTCCCCGAGCCAGTCCTCGTTCTGCGCGTCCTTCAGCTTCTCCGGCTTCTTCACCTTCACCTTGATCGGCAGGTGCCTCGGGATTTTCTCCACCACCTCCCGCTCCTCCTGCTCGTCGGACTGTGCCGTGCCCGCCGAGATGCCGAAGACGAAGACAAGCGCCAACAGGAAGAAGGCAGTTAAAGGGACGAAGTTCCGGCGGCTGAACGTCGAGCGCGAACTGTGAGCGTTCATGGCGTCTCTCATTTCAAGAGGCTGGTGAGCCTGGCGGAGCCCATGAAGAATTGAGAGGCCGGGGCAATGATTTGCGTGCGACAGCCGACTTATACGCCTACGCGCCAACGGGAGCAAGATTTTTATTATTCGGACTCGGGGCCCGCTCCGCCACAAAGGGATGGCGGGCCGGCGGCTCACTTGTTGCGCCACTCGGGCTTGCGCTTCTCCATGAAGGCTTGGACGCCCTCCTGCGCGTCCTCGGTCTTCATCAGCTCGTTGAGGTAGATGTCCTCGGTGCGTTCGAGCGCCGCGAGGAACGGGCGGCCGCGCGCGGCGTCCAACGCGCGGCGCGCCATCTCAAGGGCCGGCGCGGACAGCTCGCGCAGGCGCGCCAGAATCTCTTGCAGCTTCGACTCCAACTGCTCGGCCTCGACGACGTAGCTGACGAGCCCCGTGCGCTGCGCCTCCTGCGCGTCGAAGATTTCGCCCGTCAGGAGCAGCTCGCGCGCGCGCCGCTCGCCCATGATGCGCGGCAGGAGCACGGCCGCGACGGGCGGGAAGACGCCGAGCTTGATCTCCGGCTGGCCGAACCGCGCGCGCGACGCGGCGACGACGATGTCGCACCCGGCGACCAGCTCGCACCCGCCGCCCAAGGCCGCGCCGTCCACCACGGCGAGCGCGGGCTTCGACATCTGCTCCAGTGTGCGGAAGACGTTGTGGAAGGATTCGAGCATCTGGTAGACCGTCTCCGGCTGGTGCTCCTCGACCGAGACGCCCGCGCTGAAGGCGCGCGAGCCCTCGACCGCGTCGAAGACGACGGCCACCACGTCGCGCATCCCCATGCACTCCGTCAGCGCCGCGTCCACCTCGCGCATCATCGCGATGGTGAAGATGTTCAGCGGCGGCCGCGCGAACGTCACGCGCGCGACCCGCTCCTCCACGCGGAAACGTATGTGCTGATATAAGTCGGGCATAAGCGTCATAAAGGGATGATGAATGCGGAAGGATGAGTGATGAATTCAAGAGGGTTCTTAATTCATCATTCATCACTCATCACTTTCTCATAAACTCGGCGAGCAGGCCGTGGAAGTGGTGGAGCCTTTATCTTACCACTTCCCGCCCGTCGCCCCTGCCCCGCGCGAGCCTCACGGCGAGGTAGACGGGGAGACTCAGCGCGAGCAGCCCGAGCGCGTAGAGGCTGTTCTCTGTGTCGCTCCACACGGCCCCGGCGAGGAAGGCGACCGAGACCGCGAGCGCGGAGGCCGTCGTCCAGGGGTACCCCCACGCGCGATAGGGCCGCGCCGTGTCGGGCTCGCGCCGCCGCAGCACGAAGATGGAGATGAAGACGAGCGCGAGGTCCGTCACGAAGAAGAAGGCGAGCGCCGCGAGCAGCTTCGCGAAGGTGCCGCTGAAGACGATGAGCAACACGGCCGCCGCCGTCGAGAGCGCGAGCGAGCGCGTCGGCGTCCCGCCCCGGTTGACGCGCGAGGCCGCGCGCCAGAAGAGACGGTCGCGGCTCATCGCGTAGACGACGCGCGGCGCCGTCAGAGTGTTCCCGTTCACCGACGCGAGCAGAGAGACTATCGCCACTACGCCGATGACCGTCGCGCCGCGCGGCCCGAAGATGGCCTCGGCCGCCGCGCCCGCCGCGAGCTTCTGCCCCGCGAGTTGCTCTAAGGGAAGCACGTAGAGCAGGGCCGCGTTGAAGAGGAGGTAGACGACGATGACGAGCAGCACGCTCCCGACCATCGCGCGCGGGACGCTGCGCGCCGTGTCGCGCACCTCCTCGCCGAAGTAGACCGTACTGTACCAGCCGTCGTACGTGTAGATGATCCCTTGCAGCGCGAGCACCACGGCCGTCAACAGCCCGAGCCCCGTTGGCACGGACAACGCTCGCGCCGGCTGAACCGCCGCCGCCGCCCCGCGCCCGCCGTAGACGAAGCAGGCCGCGATGAGCGCGGCGAAGGCGAGCGTCTTCAGAAGGCTCGTCAACTCCTGCGACCAACTGCCCCAGCGCACGCCGCGCCACTGAAGCAGCGCGAAGGCGACGGTCACGCCCGAAGCGACCGCGAGCCCGCGCCCCGCGAGCGCAGGCACCAAAAGCCCCGCGTACTCGCCTATCACCAGCGCCACGGCCGCGACCGTGCCGCACGTCGAGAGCCAGTCGCTCCAACCGACGACGAAGCCCGGGTACTCGCCGAGCGCCCTCCGCGCGAAGACGTAGAAGCCGCCCGAGCGCGGAATCATCGTCCCCAGCTCGGCCACCGACACCGCCCCGAACAGCGCGTAGACCCCGCCCAAAAGCCACGCGCCGAGGAAGAGCCAGCGGTTCGGCAGTTGCAGCCGCCACCTCGCCCGGCGTCCGCAGGATGCCCATGCCGATGGTTATCCCCACGGTCACCGCCATCCCGAACAGCACCCCGAGCACGCGCAGCAGACGCCCCCGCCCTTCCGTCAAGGCGGCTTCAGCGACTGACTTCTCGACTGTCGCCATGCGGGGCTCGCTCCTCAAATAAGAGAGTAGGCAGTAGGCAGTCGCCGCGTCAGCGGCCCATGAATGTAGCCCGGCCTTTCAAGGCCGGGGCTGCGTCGAAATTAAACGCCGCCGCGTCGCGTCAGCGACGCTTGAAGGGTGCGAACCGGTTCAGGCGTCGCTGACGCGACGCAGCGGGATTCGCCTTTACCTTACCCGGCCTTTCAAGGCCGGGCTAAACTCAAACGCCGCTCCGCGGCGTTTTCAACTGCCTACTGCCGTCTGCCTACTGCCATCTGCCATCTGCCTACTGCTCTCGAATATCTGCCGCAGGTGGTGCTTGAGGTGGTCTACGTAGTCGCGCATCAGGTGTTCGAGCGTGGCGGGCTCGTCGGCGTTGACGGGCGCGAAGCCGATCTCGTGCAGGTTATGCTCGCGCCGCGGGCGCAGGCGCTCCGCCTCCGGCGCCGCGCCCGCAGACGTGCGCGAGGTGCAGGTTGTAGAACTTCCAGAGGTTGACGACGAGCGGCCAGGGCTCTGCGTCGTAGCCTTGCGCGCGCACCCACTCGTCCTGCGCGTAGCCGGGGAAGACGAGGTCTTCTTTGAACTGCGCGCGGACGAAGCGCTGGTGGTTGTTCGCCGCCGAGTCGATGAGGTGGCCGAGCGTCTCCTTCGCAGACCAGCCCCCTTCGCCCCGCCGCGAAGAGACCTCCGCGTCCGTCAACGACAGCAGACGCGCCGACGCCTCCTCCACCGTCCGCGCGAAGTCTTCGAGCACGTCTTGCATCAACGCCCCTTACGCACGCGCTTCGGCGCGCGCTTCTCCTCCGACTCGATCTCGTCCGTCGTGGCGAGCATGAACTTGCCCTTGACGACGACCTTGCCCCCCACCGTACACGTCCAGTCGAAGCGCGGCGCGTGCGTGGCCCAGTCGAAGGCGGCGAAGTCGTCGGGGAAGTTGAGGTAGCCGAAGTTGTCGCCCTCGACCTTCACGCTCTTGCGCCACTGCTTGCCCGTCCGCGCGGCCGTCACGACGAAGTTCGCCTCGAAGCCGTGGAGGTCGTCGTTCTTGTCGCGCACGCCGATGCGCACGCTCGGCGCCTCGGACCACTGCCAGTGAACCTGCCGCACCGGCGCCGCCGCACCGGCCGCGCCGAACGCCAACACGAAGAACAAAGCACACAGTCTCCTCATCCCGCTCCTTCCGGTTCAGAAATTTGAGCTTCCGACTTTGAGATTCTTAAAGCGACTGTCCGCCGTCAACGTTCAGGACGGCGCCCGTGATGTGGCGCGCGCGCTCGGAGCAGAGGAAGAGGACGGCGTGCGCCACGTCCTCGGGCTCGCCCATGCGGCCGAGGGCCGACTCGCGCGCGGCGCGCTCCCTGACCGCCTCGGGGAGCCGCTCGACCAGCGGCGTGCGGATGAAGCCCGGCGAGACGGCGTTGACGCAGACGCCGTAGCGGCCCAGCTCGGCCGCGGCCGAGCGCGTCAGCGCCACGAGCCCCGCCTTCGACGCCGCGTAGTTCGCCAGCCCGAAGCGGCCGCGCCCGGCCTCGATGGAGGCGACGTTGACGACCCTCCCGCCGCGCGCGCGCCGGAAGTGACGCGCCGCCGCCTGCGTGTAGCTGAACGCGCCCTTGAGGTTCGTGTCGAGGACGACCTGCCACTGCTCCTCCGACATCTCCCACAGCGGCGCGTCCGCGGTCGTGCCCGCGGCGTTGACGAGGATGTCGAGTCGCCCCAGACGCTGCAACGTCTCCTCAAAGACCTGCGCGGCGCGCGCGTGCTCGCGCACGTCCGCGCGGAAAGATACCACGCGCCCGCCCGCGGCCTTCAACAAATTCTCGACCTGCGCGAGCCGCGCCTCCGCCGCCGCGTCCACGACGGAGATGTCCGCGCCCGCGCGCGCCAGCTCCCACGCGCACGCCTGCCCGATCCCCGACGCCCCGCCCGTCACCAGCGCGACCCTGCCCTCGAACTCCAACGTCATAAGATTCAAATGATGAACGACGAATGATGAGTGATGAATATAACACCGTCGAACTATTCATCACTCATCATTCATCGTTCATCATTTCGGGAAGGGGGCGCCGAGCCATGCCTGGTAGTTGCGGCGCTGCCGCTCGTCGGCGGAGGCCGCGGGGACGATGCGGTAGGTGGCGGCCGAGCGCGCGCCGAGTTTGATGTTGAGCGTGCGCAGCTCGTCGCCGCGGAAGACGGTGAGCGTGAGCTGTTCGCCGGGGCGCTTGTCGGCGATGCGTTCGTTGAGGAACGTGAGCGTGGCGCGGTAGCCGTCGGCGGCGACGATCTGGTCGGCGAACGAGAGCCCCTGCTCGTAAGCGGCCGTGCCCGCGGGCACGTTCTTGACCGTCAGACGCCCGTCCTTCTCTTCGAGCGCCGCGCCGAGGTCGGCCAACGCGGGCGCGGCGCGGCCCGCCGCGTCGCTCGCGGTGTCGAGCCGCAGCCCCGCCCACGCGAGCGCCGCGTCGTAGTCCAGCTCCTCACGGCCGCGGACGTAGCGGCGGAAGAACTCTTCGAGCCCGGCGCCCGCCGCGCGCTCGGCCGCGCGCTGAAAGTCGGCGGGCGTGTAGTTACGGTTCTGCTTGAAGAAGTCCGTGTAGAGCGCGCGCATCACGTCGTCGAGCGAGCGCGCGCCGTTCGAGCGCCGGCGGATTTCGAGGTCGAGCAGCAGCGCGACGATGGCGCCCTTGTCGTAGTAGGAGACCGAGGAGTTGACCGTGTTCTCGTCCGGCCGGTACTGCTTGACCCACGCGTCGAAGCTCGCCTCCTCAAGGCTCTGCGCGCGACGGCCGGGCGTCTGCTGCAACTTCTGTATCTCCTCCGCCAACACCCGCAGGTACTGCCGGTCGTTCATGAGCCCCGCGCGGCGGACGAGCAGCGTCTCGTAGTAGCTGGTCACCCCTTCGGCGACCCAGAGCAGGCGCGTGTAGTTCTCCTGCGTGTAGTCGAAGGGGCCGAGCACGTCGGGGCGGATGCGCTTGACGTTCCAGACGTGGAAGACCTCGTGCGAGACGAGCGTGTCGAAGCTCCGCCAGTCCGCCTCCGTGTTGAAGGCGAAGCGCGGGAGGATGAGCGCCGTCGAGTTGAGGTGTTCGAGCCCGCCGCCGCGCGCCGCGGCGAGCAGCAGCATGATGGTGTAGTCGCGGTAGGGCAGGTCGCCCATCATCTCGGACGCGGCCTCGACGATGCGCTGCGAGTCGCGCCGCATCCGCTCCGCGTCGTAGCTGCCCTCGCCGTCGATGACGACGCGGTGGGGCACGCCCTTCACCTCGAACGGGAGGACGCGGAAGTTGCTGACGAGGAAGGGCGAGTCGTAGAGCACGTCGAAGTCTTCGGCGCGGAAGGTGTTCGGCGCGCCGGGGACGGCGGGCAGGCCCGTCGCGACCTTCCAGTCGCCGAAGGGCTCGACCTTGATGGTCGAGGGCGCGCCGAGCATCCCGTCGGGGTAGACGAGGAGGTTGGCGTTGTTCCAGAAGGCGTGGCGGTCGTTCAGCTCGCTCGTGCGCACGCCCAGCTCGTTGGCGTAGAGCGCGTAGCGCACGCGCACGTCGCGCGCGCCCGCCGCCTCGACGCGCCAGGTGTTCTTGTTCGTCTTCGTCCAGTTGAGCGCGCGGCCCGACGCGGCGTCGCGCGCCTCGAAGTCCTGCACGTGCCGCTCGAACTCGCGGACGAGGTAGGAGCCGGGCGTCCAGACCGGCATGCGGAGGTCGAGCGCGGCGGGCGCGGCCCCGCGGTAGTTGAGCCGCGCCTCCACGTTGAAGAGGTGCGTGTGCGGCCGCGGCATCGAGACCGTGTACGAAATTTCGGGCGCGTCCGCCGGGACGGCGCGCGCGCGCGGGTCGGGCGTCTGCGCCCGCGCGACGTTTAGTAAGAACAGAAAGAGGCACGCCGTGAAGGCGAACGACCTCGCGCGAGTGTGTCGCATCCTGCTTAACACTTCCTTCGTCAGACCGGGTTGTGCGGGAGAAGTTAACGAAGGAATCTTACAACGAAACGGGCGGGGCGCGCGAACGCCGACCCGGGGCTCAATACTCCGAGATGCAGAAGACTTGGCGCCCTTCGTCCGTCGGCACGCAGGACTGTTGATGCGGCGGGAACAGCGGATCCAAACTGAGCATGAACAGGAAGAAGACGGGCACCCAGAGGAGGCAGGTGAGTATCACGACGCGCGTCCAGTGGTGCCCGTCCATCCGCACGAGCCGCCTCAGCAACAGCGCGCCGAGGACGCTTACGCTGATGAAGTCAATGGGGACGTACTCCGACAGTCCGACCATGCGCGCCTCCCCGTCCGTTGACGCATAGACACCCTTCGGCGCGCGCCGGTTCCCGCCCGCTTCCAACGGCGTTTGGAGTGTGTCAAACTTTCACCTAAACAGAGTTCGATGGCGGGACCGGGAGGGCAAGTCGATGGCAATTGTGGCGTGTGCGAAGTGCGGCGCGAAGAACCGCGTGGACGAGCGCGTGACCTTCGTCGGCAAGCAGCCGGTGTGCGGCCGTTGCGGCGCGGGACTTCAGGTCGATGGGGGAAGCTGTCGAGACGGCGAGGGACGCGGGCGCGGAGTTCGACGAACGATGAAGGGAAGACCGTGACGGTGACGGACGCGACGTTCGCGCGCGAGGTGTTGGAAGCCTCGGCGGCGCGACCCGTGCTGCTCGACTGCTGGGCGCCGTGGTGCGGCCCGTGCCGGGTCATCGCGCCCGCGCTCGAAGAGCTGGCCGCCGAGTCGGCCGGCCTCTACCGCGTCGCCAAGCTCAACGTGGACGACAACCCGCGCACCTCCGCCGCCCTACGCATCCAGTCCATCCCGACCCTCTTCGTCTACAAGGGCGGCCAGCCCGTCGAACGCATCGTCGGCGCGCAGCCCAAGCAAGTCATCGCCGCACGCCTCGCGGCGCATCTGTAAAAGCAGATGGACTGATGGACTGAGTGAAGAGACTCAGTCTTCACTCATTCACTCAGTCTTTACTACTCACCGTACTT
The DNA here is from genome assembly GCA_963726735.1 of uncultured Acidobacteriota bacterium. Classification (GTDB taxonomy): domain Bacteria; phylum Acidobacteriota; class Blastocatellia; order Pyrinomonadales; family Pyrinomonadaceae; genus QHXN01. Next base: position 187,855 of record CAVSDM010000007.1, on the reverse strand, counting down.
CACTTTCTATTGAACGTTGACCGTCACCTCGCCCTTGCCGCAGGGGGATTTGAAGGTGACGAGGAAGGCGCCGGTCTTGCCGCTGGTGGGGGTGATGAGGAAGCGCGCGCCGTTGCCGTCTTCGGGCTTGTGCGGTTCGGGAGGATGGCGATGTCGGCCCAGTTCGGGGTCGAGGGCTCGATGCGGGGCGGGGTCGTGCCCGTGTAGCCCAGGATGCCCACCCAGACGGCGGCCCGGCCGCCGTTGCTCTTGAGGTTGAGCGAGGTCTCGCCGAGCGTCAGCATGCACTTGCCGCCTGGCCGCACGGTGCGGGAGTCGCCGACTCGGGCGCGGGCGAAGGCGCGGGCTTCGCGGTCTCGTCCCTTGACGGGCTCCGGCGTCGAAGTGGTTGAAGCGGGCTCGGGCGAAGGGGCGGGCGTCGCTTCGCTCGCGGGCGGCGCGGCGGGGCTCGGCGCCGGGGTCGGTTCGGGCGTCGCGGCCGGCGTCGGCTCCGCCGCAGGCGTCGTCGTCGTCGTCGTCGTGCCTGTGGCGGCGGGAGGCGCGGCCGCGTCGTTGGAGGCGGGTTGTGTCGGCGCCGTCGCCTCCGCGGGACGTCGCGGCGTCTCGACTGCCGCGTTGCTGAGCGGCGGCCCGATCAGCTTTTCGATGCCTTTGAGCGAGCCGTTGTTGAGCTTCTTGTAGAGCGCCTCGATGACGGGCAGGCGCTTCGGGTCGGGCAGCAGGCGGTAGCTCGTGACGTACGCGGCCAGCGCGTCGCGCGAGTTGCCGCTCGCTTCGAGCGCCACGCCCAGACGCCACTCGGCCGTGCGCCACCACGCGGAGCCCTCGGGCAGCACGCTCACCGCGCGCCGCAGACGCACGGCGGCCTCGGCCGTCTGCCCCTGATTGTAGAGCGCCCACCCCGCGAGCCCCTCGATCCTCCCGCGCAAGACCCTTGAGAGCGTGTCGCGGTCAACGCCCATCATGTTGAGCGGCGCGTCCTGCTCGACGACCTGCTTGCGCAGCTCCTTCAGCTCCGGCGTCTCCGCGAAGAGCGCGACGGGCGCGTGCGCGAGCCCGAGCGCCGACTCGACGCCGCCGATGGCCGCCTCGGCGCGCGCCAGCGCCTCCGTGTGCGCCGCGCCGATTTGTTCGAGCCGGTTCGCGGCGTAGACGTTGCGGTAGGCGCGCATCACGTCGTCGCCCGCGCCGAACTCGCGCGCGGCCTCGGCGGCGGCGCGCTCGTCCGAAGCGTTGGGCGCCGTCGCGTAGTTGAGCGCGAGCAGCGCCTTCAACGTCCGCGCCTCCTCGGCCGTCGCGGCCCCCTCGAACTGCGCGAGGCTCGCGCGCCGCTCGGGCGCGAGCAACTCGTTGAAGTCTATCGGCGCTCGACTCGACGCGGCCGGCGAGCCGCGCGACGAGCTTGCCGTCGCGCAGCGTGAACGAACGCGCGAGCTGGTCGGCCGCCTCGTCGTAGAGGCCGGCGGCCGCGAGCGCCGCGGCCAGCTCGTAGTCGAGCGTGGCGAAGTTGCCGAAGCGGCGCGCGGTCCGGAAGGCGCGCTCCGCTTCGAGCGGACGCTTGAGCACGAGCAGCGCGCGCCCCTGCGCGACGCGCGTCCACGCCCAGCCGAAGCGCGACTCGAAGGCGACGGCCTTCTCGGCCAGCTCCAACGCGCGCGCGCCCTCGCCGTGCGCCGAGTACCAGTAGGAGGCGCCGACCAGCAGCGGCAGGTCGCGCGCCTCGCCCGTCAGCGCCGGCTGCAACTCGCGCTCGGCCTCCTCGCGCCGCCCCGCGTCGAAGAGCGAGAGCACGAGCCCCGCGCGCGCGTTCACGTCCTGCGCGTTGGCCGCGAGCAGCTCACGGTAGAGCGCGGCGGCCTCGTCCGCCTTGCCCGTCGCACGCTTCAGCTCGGCCAGCGTGCGGCGCGACGAGACGCTCTGCGGGTCGAGTTCCGCGGCGCGCGCGAACTCCGCGGCGGCCTCGTCGAGCCGGAGCGAGAAGCGGTGCGCCACGCCGAGCGCCTGGTGTGCGGCCGACATCTCGGGCTTCAGCCGGACGGCCGCCTGCGCGAGGCGCGCGCCCTCTTCGGGCCGCTCGATGCCGAAGTAGAAGGAGGCGACCGAGAGCAGGCGCGTCGCGTTCCCTTCGGCGCGCGCCTCGACCGCGCGCGCCAGTTCGAGCCCCGCGCCCGCGGTCGCCGAGCATGTAGAGGTTCGCCGGCAGTTGCGCGATGACCTCCACGAAGAGCTTGTCGGACATCGTGGCGGGCGCCTCCGCGACGGCCGCGCGGAAGAGTTCTATCCCCGCGGAGTGGTCGCCGGCCCGGAGCTTCTCGTCGCCGAGCGCGGCGCGCGCGCTCGCCAGAAGCTCCTGCGCCCTGAGCGTCTGCGGCGAGTCGGGGTTCGCCTTGACGAAGGCCGTCAGGCGCTCCACGCGCGTCGCCGCGTCCAGCTTCAAGACCTCGGCCAGCTCCGCCTTCAGAGCCTCCTCGTCCGCGGGCTTCGCCGCCGCGGCGGCTTGACCCAGCTTCGGCTGCGCCGCGGGCTTTTTCTGCGCGTAGGAGTCGGACAGGGCGGCCGTCGTCAACAGGCAGGCCGCGAGGGTGAAGCCGGTCAGAGTACGTTTCATAAATCCTCACTTGAAAGCTTCGCCCAGCACGCGACCCGTGGCGTTGCTCGGCGGCTCGACGTTCAGGATGCGCGCGAGCGTGGGGGCGATGTCGGCGGGCGTCGCGGGCTGAAGGTAGCGCCCGGGCGCGAGGCCGCCGCCCATGATGACGAGCGGCACGTGCGTGTCGTACGTGTAGGGCGCGCCGTGCGTGGCCCCGCTCGTGCCGCTGGAGATGTACTTGTAACGCCTCCTGAATGACGACCACGTCGCCGCTGCGCTTCTGGTTGTAGCCGTGCAGCACGCGGCGCGCGACCGCGTCGGCGGGCGAGACCGCGCCCGCGAGGAGCTGCGTCCGCGTGAAGTAGCGCGACATGCCGGGCACGGTGAGCACCGCCTCGCCCGCGACGCGCTCGATCTCCTCCGCGCTCACGCCGTCGCGCTCCAGCGCCGCGCGGTTGAAGTAGATCTGATAGTTCGAGAAGGTCTGGATGTAGTCGGCCGTCGTGTCCTTGTCGCCCGGCTTACCCGCACCGCGCGCGGAGCCGGTTGCGCACGGCCGTCAGGATGTCCGAAGGGTTGACGCGCCCGCCCGGCAGCCCCTCCGCGGCGGCCTGCTCGGGCGAAGGCGCGACGCCGTGGTCGGCCGTGAAGGCGACGACCGTATTCGAGAGACCGACGCGCGCGTCCACGATCTCCAGGAGGCGCGCGATCTGTCGATCCACGCGCAGCGTCATGTCCATCGCCTCCTGGCTGTAGGGGCCGTAGCGGTGGCCGACGATGTCGTTGGCCGAGAAGCTGACCGTGAGCACGTCCGTGTCCTCGTCCGCCCCGAGTTTCTCGTTAACCAGCGCGGCCTCGGCGAACGCGAGCACGAGGTCGTTCGAGTAGGGCGAGTAGTCGAGCGCGCCGTAGAAGGCCGGGCCCGGCGCCTTCAGCCCGCCGTCCACGACGTACGGGAAGACGTAAGCGCGGTTGTCAGTCCCCTTCTCCCACGGCGCGTCGTCGCGGCCGGCGCGGCGCTCGTATTCGGCCGCGGGGAGCAGGCGCTCCCACTTCGCGCCGAAGAATTTGTCGGCGGGGCGCGCGGCGTTGAAGCGCGCGGCCCAGTCGGGCAACTTGTCGAAGTAGTAAGTGGAAGAGACGAACGTGCCGGTCTGCGTGCTGTACCAGTAGGCCGCGTCGGCCATGCGGCCTGCGGGCAGGATGGCCGCGCGGTTCTTCGACGAGACGCCGACGACGCGCGCGCGGCCCGCGGTCGCCAACTTCAACTGGTCGCCGAGCGTCGAGGCCAGAAGGTTGCGCGGGCTCGAAGGCTGCTCGCCCTTCGGCGCCGCCGAGCAGGCGCACCGAGTCGTCGCGCACGTTCTCGACCGACTTGCCCTCCGCGCGGTCGTACCACAGGTTGGCGATGATGCCCGTCTCCGAAGGCCACGCGCCCGTCAACATCGTCGCGTGCCCCGGCGCCGTCTCGGTCGGCACGTGGTCGTAGTCGCACTCGGCCCAAGAGGCGCCGTCGCGCGTCAGGCGGCGCAGGCCGCCCGCGCCGAACAGGTCGCCGAAGCGTTCGAGGTAGTCGTAACGAAACTGGTCTACGGCGATGAGCAGCACGAGACGCGCGCGCCTCGGCTGGGGGGCGGCGTTGGCCGCGCGTGCTGCCTCGTTGCGTCGCTGCCGGGCGTGCGCGGGCACGGCGGCGAGCGGCGCGAGCAGCGCGAGCAGGAGGAGCGCGGTCACAGTTCGGCGAAGGGTGTTGGTCAGTCTCATCTGTTCGGTGTCGGGTGCTTCAGAACCTCACGTAAAGCAGGTCGGGGAGACGTGCGCGTCCGTCGGGTTTTAACGACTTTTGAGCGGGCATGATAACATCGCCGCCCGAGCCCGCGCACTCCGGCGGCGCGGGCGAACATTCACTCACGAAGGCGGCACGGCTTTGGGCGGCTTCGACGAAGACTACGAACAGAGGATGCGCGAGGCGCGCGAGCGCGCGCACGGCGGCGGCCGCGGCGACGTGCTCGACTACCTCGACCTCAAGGCCGTCAACGACGCGGCGCGCACGCGCGCGGTCGAGTGGCTGCTCGAAACCTTCACGGCGGCCGCGGGCGAGCTGAACCGCGCGGGCGCGGGGCTCACGCTCGCGCGCACGGACGCGCACCGCTTCCGCGTCGGCAACTCGACGATGGTCGGCACGCGGCTCGAACTGCGGCGCGGCGTGCGCGCGCTCACCGTCGAGGCCGGCTGGCCGCGCGCGCCGCGCGACGGCATCGTCCGCGGCGGGGGACTCGCCTCGGCCGCCATCGGCCACTTCGGCGACGCGCGCGCCGGCGAAGAACTCCTCCTCGTCCCCGGCGCACAGACCGAGGCCCTCTGGTTCGTCATCGACAAGACCGGCGCCCGCACCGAACTCCAACCCGCACACCTCCGCCGCCACCTCTCTCGACTGCTTGAGATAAAGTAGGCGGTCCGCCTGCTACTCACGATTTGCGGCGCGGCCTGCACGTTTTGGGACGGCGACTTTCATCCTCGCGCTCCGTTTATCGTCGGGACTCCACCGCGTCACCCTGACGCAAGAGCACTGTTTTCAAGCGGTCCCGCTTGTAACCCTCCTCTCGCTCGCCGACGGCACGGCGGTTGCCGAGCCGTGCGGCGGAATGATTGCCGCGGGACGCGGTTTCCCCGTTCGGACGCGGCAGTGGATTTGGGAGGAGACCGAAGAGATGACCAACCGACGTTTCACCGTTCTGACCTTCGCCGCCGTCGCGCTCGCAACCTTCCTCGCGCCCGCGTCCGCCAGCGCCCAGAACATTTGGGACCGCATCCGCGACCGCGCCGAGCAGGAGCGCCGGCGCGACGACGACTACGGCCGCAACCGCCGCGACCGCGACGACGACCGCTACGGCCGGGACGGGCGCACGAGCGACTACGAGCGCCGCCAACTGCGCGACCTCGCGCGCCGCATCGACGACCGCAGCCGCGACCTCGAGCGCGACATCGACCGCATGCTCGACCACAGCCGCATCAACGGCACGAACCGCGAAGACCGCATCAACGACGAGGCGCGCGACTTCCGCAACGCCGCCAGCCGCTTCCGCAATGTGGCCGGCGACAACACCGAACTCTACCGCAGCCGCGACGAGGCGAGCCGCCTGCTCCAGCAGGCTTCGCAGCTCAGCCGCGCGCTCGGCCGCAGCCGCCTCGACTCGCGCGCCGTCAACGGCTGGAACCAACTCCGCAGCGACCTGCGCGCCGTCGCCAACATCTACAACCTCCGCTTCAACGACGACCGCGGCTACAACATCTGGAACGGCAACAACGACCGGCGCGGCAACAACCGCCGGTGGGAGTAAGCGAGTAGACGGTAGTCAGTAGTCGGTAGATTAAAACGCGGCGCGTCCGGCCCTGGTCAGACGCGCCGCTTAGTTTTCTACTGGCTACTGACTACCGTCTACCGTCTGCTGTATCCTCTCCCCCATGTCGCAAACCCGCGGGACGCTCTACCTCGTCGCCACGCCCATCGGGAATCTGGAGGACGTGACGCGGCGCGCGCTGCGCGTGCTGGGCGAGGCGGACGTGGTCGCGTGCGAGGACACGCGGCGGACCCGCTCGCTGCTCGAACACTTCGGGCTGCGCGCGCGCACCGTGAGCTACCACGAGCACAACGAGCGCGAGCGCGCCGACGAACTGGCGGGTTTAATGGAGGGGGGCAGACGGTGGCGCTCGTCTCGGACGCGGGCACGCCGGGCGTCAACGACCCGGGCTACCGCCTCGTGCGCGCGTGCGTGGAGCGAAATTTACGCGTCGTGCCCGTCCCCGGCCCGACGGCCTTCGTCGCGGCGCTCACGGCCTCGGGGCTGCCGACCGACGAGTTCTACTTCGGGGGCTTCCTCCCCGCGCGCAGCCACGCGCGCCGCGAGAAACTCGCCTCGGTCCGAACCTTGCGCGCCACGCTCGTCTTCTACGAGACGCCGCACCGCCTCGCGCACGCGCTCGCCGACGCGCTCGAAGTCCTCGGCGAGCGCGCGGCCGCGGTCGCGCGCGAGCTGACGAAGCTGCACGAAGAGATTGTGCGCGGCCGTCTCAGCGAACTCGCCGCGCGCTTCGCGCCCGAGGGCGCCGCGCGCGGCGAGATGGTGCTCGTCATCGACCGCGATGTGATTGACGAAGGTGTGCCTGAAGGGGCTCGGACAACTTCGAGCGTCGCGGAGATGGTCGCCGCCTTCGAGGCCGAAGGTCTCGACCAGCGCGCCGCCCTCAAACGTGCCGCGCGCGAACTCGGCCTCACCCGCGACGAAGCCTACCGCCGCCTCACTTCAGAGCGTTCGCTGTCGAAGCAGCGCGACGAGTAAAGCCGCCTTCACGCGCCGGCGCGGAGCAGGCTGTCGAGCCACAGGTTCGACAGCTTCTCCTGCACGGTGTTCTGCGCGCAGCCGCGCGTCCAGGTTCGCGAAGTCGACGCGGTCGAGCTCCTGGTCCTGGTTGAAGCAGGAGAAGATGAACTCTTCGCGCCGGTCTCCGGGTCGACGTGCTCTGCAGGCACTGCGCGCAGACCTCCTTCATCATGCACTGCATCGGCGAGTTGATGCTGCCGATGCCGACGTGCTCCGGCTTCAGATGCGGCTGCGAGCACGCCGTGGCGCGCGGCCTTGCACCGCGGCCATCATGCGGTCGGAGCCGATCGCGATGATGCGGTCGACCGTCGCGCAGCGGCACCAGCGGCTCGCCGAGCTCGCCCTTCCGCGTAGGCGACCATCGCCTGGACGATGTTGCCGCGGAAGTGCGCGTCCTGCGGCCGGCGCGGCTCGATCTCGACGCCCGTGTCGGTGGACCAGATCACCTGGTCGGTCGCCGCCTCGATCTCCTCGCGCTTGAAGAGGTCCTCGCCGTTCTTGTAGCCGGCGAAGTAGATCACGCGGTTGCCCGCCGCCTTCAGCGCCTTCGCGATCGAGAACAGCACGGCGTTGCCGAGGCCGCCGCCGGCGAGCAGCACGGTCTCGCCCTCGGGAATCTCGGTCGGCGTGCCGGTCGGCCCCATCACGACGACCGGCTCGCCCGGGCCTCAAGAGCGCGCACAGGCGCGACGACGCGCCCATCTCGAGCGCGATCGAGACTAGCAGCCCGTCCTCCTTGTCGACCCACGCGCCGGTCAGCGCGATCCCTTCCATCAGCAGCCGCGTGCCGTCGATGGCCGGCGCGTCGGTCTCGAAGTTCTGCAGGCGGTAGAACTGGCCCGGGTGGAAATGCCGCGCCGGCTCGGCGCGCGACGATCACCTCGACGATCGTCGGCGTCAGGCGCTCGACGCGCTCGACGCGCGCGACCAGCTCGTCGTCGAGCGTCGCCAACAGTCGCCCGACGCTGCGTCGCGCGCGGGCTGCTCCGCTCGCTCGAGCGCGGCCAGCTCGTCGGCGAACAGCGCGACGACGTGCGGATAGCCGTCCTTCGCCGACGCCATCGCCTTGACGACGTTGCCGGCGTAGCGCGGGTGGTTGTCGCCGTAGTAGGTGACGAACCGGCCGCCGTCGTCGTACGACGTGAAGAAGCCGTCGGCTTCGCCGCGGGGACGAGTCGGAACGTCGCCGTCGCCGTCCCGCTCGACCTTGTGCGGCTGGAAGAACTTCTTCCGTCGTCGAGCTCGAACGTGCCCGGTGCTCCTTCTCGTAGGTGATGTTCGGGGCTCGTGCCGGCGGCGACGCAGACCGTCCGCGCCGGAGCGCAGCGTGTCCTCCAGTTGCGTGCCACTTGCCCGTGCCGGGTCGCGCGTCACGCGTTGAAGATCATCGCCGCGACCGCGCCGTGCTCGTCCGGGACCGCTTCGACCGGGATCAGGTTCTCGGTGAAGCGGATGCCTTCCTCGAGCGCCTTGACGACCTCCTCGTGGTTCAGGCGGTAGGCCGGCGAATCGTTCAGGCGCTTGCGGTAGGCGAGCGTGACGCCGCCCCACGCGCGCACCAGCGGCACGAAGTCGGGCGCCTCGCCCGCCGCGGCCGCGCGCGCGCGCTCGGCCCGCACCGCGCGGCCGTGCGCGAGGAACTCGTCGAGGATGTCGCGCTCCTCGGCGTCGAACATGCCGCGCAGACCTCGTCCTCGCCGAGCTCGGCGACGAGCGCCTCGTAGCGCTCGAGCATCTTCTCGACCTGCAGCGGGTAGTAGGCGATCAGCTCGGTCGCCGTGTCGATGGCCGGTCAGGCCGCCGCCGATGACGACCGCCGGCAGCCGCACCTGCAGGTTCGGCAGCGCGTCGCGCTTGAACGCGCCGGTGAGCTGCAGCGCCATCAGGAAGTCGCTGGCCTTGCGGATGCCGCGGATCAGGTTGTTCTTCATGTCGATGATCGTCGGCCGGCCCGCGCCGGCCGCGATCGCGACGTGGTCGAAGCCCGAGCTCCCACGCGTCGTCGATCGGCAGCGTGCCGCCGAAGCGGACGCCGCCGTAGATGCGCAAGCGTTCGCGCCGCGCCAGCGTCAGGTGGAGCAGCGTCAGGAAGTTCTTGTCCCAGCGCACGGTGATGCCGTACTCGGACACGCCGCCGAAGCCCTCGAGCACGCGCTCGTCGAGCTCGCCGTAGATCTCGCTCCACGTCGCGGATCGGCGCGGGACGCGGCGACCGCCGCCGCCGGTCAGGTCGTCGGCGAGCGGCTCGATCTTCAGGCCGTCGATGCCGACGACGCCGAAGCCCTCGTTCAGCAGGTAGTGCGCCAGCGTGTAGCCGGCCGGGCCCGAGGCCGACGACCAGCACGTTCTTGCCGTTGTACGGCAGCGCGTACGGGCGCTGGACGTTCAGCGGGTTCCAGCGCGTCAGCAGCCCGTAGATCTCGACGCCCCACGGCAGCTCGAGCACGTCGGTCAGCACGCCGGTCTCGATCTGCGGGATGTTGACCGGCTCCTGCTTCTGGTAGATGCAGGCCTTCATGCAGTCGTTGCAGATGCGGTGGCCGGTGCCCGGGCACATCGGGTTGTCGATGCATGACGATGCGCCAGCGCGCCGATCGGCGTCGCCGTCGCTTGCGCAGCGACGTGCATCTCGGAGATCTTCTCGTCGAGCGGGCAGCCGGCCAGCGGGATGCCGAGCGGGTTGGTCGAGCGACCGTCGCCGTCCTTGTCGCGAAGCCCTTCGAGCAGGAGTCCTTGTCGCGCTCGTGGCAGAGACGCAGTAGTGGATCTCGCTCAGCACCTCGCGCGGCGTGTAACGCGTGTCGGTCAGCTTGAAGCCGTCGCGGCGGCGCAGGTTCTTCTCCGGGCCGAGCATCAGCTCGGGCAGCTCCGGCTCGCGGCCGCTCGATCTGCACCAGATGCTCGTAGTCGAGCGGGTGCGGGAAGCGGAAACTTACCCAGCCCTTCACACGCTCGCGCGCCTCCGGCCTCGACGCGTGCGCCGCCGACCACGCTTCGAGGAGCCTCAGCGACGCGCGCACGAAGGCCCGGGTTTCGTCCCCAACACTTTCGACCGTCTCCGTCCGCCACGCCGCGAGCAACGCCTCGACTTCGGTCCCCTTCAGACGCGCCGCGGCCGCCGCCGCCACACGCGCGCGCTCGTCCGACCAGACCTCCTCCTGCCGCACGCCCTCCTTCGGATAGTTCTTCTCCCACTCCAACAGGCGCACCGCCATCCGCGCCACGCCCAACTCGCGGTCGTCCGCGAGCGTGTCCGCGAACGCCGCGTGCCGTAAGCGTTCGAGCGCCGCGTCCGCCGCCTCCAGGTCCACGGCCGCGGCACGCTCCGCCGGAAAACTCTTCGTCGCGCGCCGCTGCACGAACTGCTTGAACTGGAAGACCGGCTCCTGCGCCCTGATGCTCTCCGCCAGTCGCTCCCTCTCTTCTTCAATTCTGAACAGCCGCGCGACGAACCGCGACAGGTGCGGCGCCGCCTCGATCAGAAGCTCCGACTCGGCTCGCGTCCCCTTCAGATTCTCGCCGCGCGCCGCGACGTACTCCGCGAGCCGCGCGTGCAGCCCCGCGTCCGCGCCTTCGACCTCCGCGTAGAACGCCTCGGCCAGCGCGCGCAGCCGTGCGGGCCGGTGCAGGTCGCCGTAGGTGAAGCCTTCGATGCCTAAGGGAAAGTCCGCTGCTAAATGCTTGTCGCTGGTGGGTTCGTGCGCGGCGTCGTTCGATTCGACGAAGAGGTCTTGTACCATTTAAGAAGTGTCCGACTCTCTGAAGACTTTCAGCCGGGAGAAGCGTTTTCAAAGGCGCGCGAGACCTCGGAGAGGCCCGCCGACCGGAGTATAACACCGCCCCCGCCACCCGCCGAAAGAGGCGCCGCCCGCGCTTGCCATCCGCGCCGCCGCGCCTTTATAATCGCCCTGTTTTTGGCGCATTGGTGTAGTTGGTTAACACGCCGCCCTCTCAAGGCGGAGACCACGGGTTCGAGCCCCGTATGCGCTATAACCCGCCTAATATCAACAATTATGGCCAAGCAGCTTTCTAAAAGCGGTGCTCGCAAGAGTGCCTTTTTGGGCATGCCTCATGGCACGGCTGCCAACCGTCTGCGCAAGATGGTTCTCTTCAACGTCCTGAAAAAGCATGGCGAGAACGTCTGCTTCAAGTGCTCAAATGAGATTGAGACGCCAGACGAATTGAGCATTGAACACAAGCAGCCTTGGGAAGGCGTCAGCGTCAAGCTTTACTGGTCTCTTGATAACATAGCTTTTTCGCATCTTCGATGTAACCGCAACCATCGATATGAGGGCGGCGGCGCGAAGCTACGCAAAATCGGCCCCGAAGGAACGGCTTGGTGTAGGAACTGCAAAGCCTTCCTCCCCGCCGGCGCGTTCAGCCGCCACAGCAAGCGTTGGAACGGACTCCAGCTCTGGTGCAACGGCTGTTACGAACGGCGAAGAAGACCATCCTGAACCTCATCTCAGAGCGCATCATCGTTCAAGGTCTCCGGTGCGAGTCCGGTGTTATAATCGCGCGCCCGTGAAGCGGGAAGGAACGGGGGAGGCGTAAGGCGCGTGCTGTCGGACGAGGAGAACAGGAGGCTGGCGGCGGCGGTGCGGCGGACGCTGGAGGGGCTGGGGCGGTGCGGCGGACGCTGGAGGGGCTGGTCGCGCCGCTCGGCGAGAGCATCCGCATGGTCTGGCGCGGCGCGGGCGCGCCGGACGCGCGGTCGGTGCTCGACAACCATTTGAAGCTGACGGCGCAACGCTTCATCGACCTGCGCGAGACCTCGGAGGCGACGAAGCAGCGTTACTACGAGGAGGTCTGCCGCCAGTTCGACCTCAGCCCTGCGCCCGACACGTTCCCCCTACGCGACTCCACCGACCTGCCGCCGCACCTGCTCAAGCGGCTCGACCGCACGCCGGTCAGCGTCTCCTACCTTGAGACCTACGACTCGCGCCACGGCACCAACTTCGCCGACCGCGCGCGGCAGGCGCTCTTCCACTTCGCCAACCTCGTCATCAAGTTCGACGGCGCGGTCACGCCCGCGGAGGCCGCCGCGCTCAAAGAGTTCAAGCAGACGCTCTACCCCGGCGGCCCTCAAGATTCGCCCCCGGCGGCGCGCCGCGACGCGCCCTCGAAGAATCAGGCAGACGCCGCGCCCAGACCCGATGTGCCCGAGGCGGCCGAAGAGGAGTTGCCGCCGCCGCAGCGCCCGCTCGAAGAGCTTCTGGCGGAGTTGGACGCGCTCGTCGGGCTCGACCGCGTGAAGGCGGACGTGCGCCAGCTCATCAACTTCCTCAAGGTGCAGCGGCTGCGCGAGGAGCAGGGGCTGAAGAGCTTTCCGGCCGCGCGCCACCTCGTCTTCTACGGCAACCCGGGCACGGGCAAGACGACGGTCGCGCGCCTCGTCGCGCAGATTTACCGGACGCTCGGCGTGCTGCGGCGCGGGCACCTCGTCGAGACCGACCGCGCCGACCTCGTCGCCGGCTACGTCGGCCAGACGGCGATGAAGGTGCGCGACGTGACGACGAAGGCGCTCGGCGGCGTCCTCTTCATCGACGAGGCTTATACTTTGAGTTCGGGCGGCGAGAACGACTTCGGGCAGGAGGCCGTCGAGACGCTGCTCAAGATGATGGAGGACCACCGGGACGACCTCGTCGTCATCGTCGCCGGCTACACGGGGCGCATGCAGGAGTTCCTCGACTCGAACCCGGGACTGCGCTCGCGCTTCAACAAGCACATACAGTTCGACGACTACGGCGTCGAACAGCTCGTCAAAATCTTCAAGACCTTCTGCCAAAAGGCCGACTTCAAACTGACGGAGGGCGCCGAGCAGGAACTCGCCTCAATCTTCGGCGTGCTCTGCGCCTCGCGCGACGAGACGTTCGGCAACGCGCGGGCGGCGCGCAACCTCTTCGAGGCCACGCTCAGCAAGCAGGCCAACCGCCTCGTCGCGCTCCCGAAGGTGGACCGCGAAATCCTCTCCGCCGTCGAGGCGGCCGACATCCCCGGCCACGACGAGCTGCGCTCCACGGGCATCCTCGGCGACGCGGGCGCTTAGGGGCGCGGCAAAAAGTGATGACCGGCGGGCCCCGTTCTGCTATCCTCTCCGCACATCTTACTGGCCGGGGTGAACCAGACGCCCGCGGATTGCTCGAACGACCGGCGGGCCCTTTACGCTCCCGAACCCCGACCGCCTCTTTAACTCTTACAGTCGCCGCACCCGAACGCGATGCCCAGCCCCGTCACCAAAGTCTTTCTCAGCTCGACGGCCAGAGACCTCAGGGACTACCGCGAGGCCGTCCACAAAGCCATCGACGAGCTGAGCGACTACAAGTGCGTCCGCATGGAGAGCTTCGACGCGCGCCCGGACACGCCGGCCGAGACCTGCGTGCAGGAGGTCATCAAGTGCGACCTCCTGGTCGGCATCGTCGGGCCGCTCTACGGCAGCAACCCGCCCGACAGCCCGATGTCCTTCACGGAGATCGAGTACGAGGCGGCGCTCGACAATAAGATCGCGCCGCTGATGTTCGTCACGCCGGAGGAATTCCCCCTCGCGGCCAACCTCGTGGAGCCGGAGGGGCGGCGGCAGCGGCAGCTGGCGTTCCGCGAGCGGGTTCGCACGGAGAGGACCGTTAAGGAATCGTTCTCCACGCCGCAGGAGTTGGCGCGGCTCGTCGTCACGGCCATCCGGAACTGGGAGCAGAAGAAGGCGGAGGCGAAGGAAGAGGCGCAGGAGCAGGAGCAGCCGCCCAACCCGGCCTCCTACATCCCCTACAAGTGCGACCGGCAGCACCAGGAGGCGACCTACCTCATGTTCCTCCGCTCCGGCTCGGAGACCCGGCCCAACTTCCCGCAGTTCTACTTCGTGCACGGCGCCGAGCGCGAGAACCACTGGAGCTTCGTCCAGCGGCTCGGCCGCACGCGGATTCAGGAGTACGCCGAGACGCGCTCGAAGCCCGAGGACGCGAAGGTCGGGCTGTTCGAGGCCGATTGGCCGCACCCCGACCAGCCCGAGGCGCGGCTGACGCTGCTCAAGTCCTCCGTCTTTGAACAGCTCGACTCGAAGTGGCCGTACAGGGACGACGCCGAGTACACGCCTCAGGCGCTGCGCGGGCTGCTCGTCGGGTCGCGCAATTCCGTCGTCCTCTTCCAGCACGAGATACAGGCGCGCGAATGGGACGGGGCGACCCCCGACCTGATCCGCTCCTACCTGGAATTCTGGGACGAGGTCAAGGGCACCTCCGTCCTCCCGCAGTGCTTCGTCTTCATCAACGTCGTCTACCCGGAGACGCCCGCGGGCCCGCGCCTCTGGCGCCGGCTGCGGCGCTGGAACCCGCTGGGGCTCAAGCAGCGCGTCGAGCGCGCCGTCCGGGAGATCTGCGCGTCGCGCGCGCGCGCGCCCGTGCGGGGCGCCGTGCGCTGCCCCTGCGCGCTGCTCCCGGAGCTGGAGTGCGTGAAGAAGGAGCACCTGTGGGACTGGTTCAGGGAGAACTACCCCCGCGGCGGCGAGGCGGAGTGGGAGGCGAAGGCCGCCGAAATTCTGACCGACGAGCGGAAACGGCCCGTCGCCTGCAAAAGTATGCGTGACGTGGAGCCGCACCTGACGCGTCTCCACCAGAACTCCATCAGCCACACGCCGGGGGCCAAATGAGCGAGAACGACTTCCTCTTCTACGCGGGCGACGGGACGACCCTCGCCCAACGCAAACACGTGCTGCCCGGCTACGAACAGTTCGTCGGGGCCGACCGCCCCGACGGCTACATCGCCGAGCCGGGCCTGCGCGACGCCGTCAACGTCGCGCTGGTGCTCGGCCAGCCGCTGCTCGTGACCGGAGACCCCGGCACGGGCAAGACGCAACTCGCCCGCAGCGTCGCCCACGAGCTGGGGCTCGGCGCCCCGCTCGCCTTCAACACCAAGACCACCTCGACGGCGCGCGACCTCTTCTACCGCTACGACTCGCTCGCGCACTTCCACGACGCGCAGTTCCAGAAGGAGGGCCGGGGGCCTGACGGCGGGGCGGCGCGCCTGAACGTCGAGGACTACATCACCTACGAGGCGCTCGGGCTCGCGATCCTGCTGGCGCGCACGCCGCCCGCGGACGGGAAGCCGGACTACGTGCCCGCCGAGCACCGCGGCGGCGAACGCCCCAGGCGCTCGGTCGTCCTCATCGACGAGATCGACAAGGCGCCGCGCGACCTGCCCAACGACGTGCTCCACGAGATCGAGACCATGACCTTCACGGTCCGGGAGACGGGGCACACCTTCGAGGCCCCGCACGCGCGCCGCCCCGTCGTCATCCTCACGAGCAACGCCGAGAAGAACCTGCCCGAGCCGCTGCTGCGGCGCTGCGTCTTCTACCACATCCACTTCCCCGACGAAGGCCAGCTCAAAAGAATCGTTGACAGCCGCCTCGGGCCCTCGCACGGGCTCGCGCCGGCCGCGCTCGACAACGCGCTCAAACACTTCCTCGGCATCCGCGACGACAAGCGTCTGCGGCGCGGCCCCGCGACGGCCGAGCTGCTCTCCTGGCTCCACGTCCTGGCGAAGCAGGAGATCGACCCCGGCAACCCGAACGACGCCGGCAGGCTGGCGGCGACCTACCCCATCCTCCTCAAGTACAAGGAGGATCTGGATCTGCTGAGCCCGCCGCGGCGACAGGATTCCGCATGACACGGCCGGCCCCGGACGGGGCGGGCGGCGCGGCCGTCCCCCCCGACTTCCTCCTGCACCTGCGCGACCAGGGCTTCGAGGTCGGCGTGGATCAGTACGTCCGCGCGCAGGCGCTCGTTGAGCAGTACGCGCGCGCCCACGTTCCGCCGGCCGAGGCGGCCGAAGGGGTTGACGGCGAGCGGCTGAAGCGGCTGCTCTGCCCGATCTTCGCCAGGAGCCGCGAGCAGCAGGACCTCTTCTACGCACTCTTCGACTCGTACGTCGAACGCGTCGGCGTCCGGCGTCCGCCGGTCGCTGATGCGCAGACGAAGACGCCGCCGCGGCCCCGGCCGAGACGCTTCAGCTCGCTCGCCGTCGTCGGCTTGAGCCTCGCGCTCCTCACCGCGCTCGCCGTCGTCGGCCTGTTGACGCTCGGCGACTTCGGCGACTTCTGGCAACTGTTCACCAACTCCGACGCCGCCAACACGAACGCCGGCCGGAACGCAAACCTCGGCGAGCACTCGAACACGAACGACAACTTGAACGGCGCGGGCGGCGCGGCCGGGGTGAACGCGAACACGGGGTCGAACGAGGACCCAGGCGCGGCACGCAACGCGAACCAAAGCCAGAACGGGAACATTAACGAGAACACGAGCGGCAACACTAACGAGAATACCAACGGCAACACGAACGGGAACGCGGGCGGCGGAGGGCTCACGACTGACGAGACGGTTGCCACGCAGGCGGGGGCGCCCGCGCGCTACTACTTGTGGGCCGCGCTCGTGCCGTTCGTGCTCCTCCTGCTCGTCGAGTTCTACCGCTACGCGCGGCGCAGGCTCGTGCTGGGGCGACACCCGCCGCTGCGCCCCCCGGCCCGTTGGCCGCTGTCGGTCGAGGCCCCGCCGCAGCCCCTCTACGATTCGGTCGAGTTCCACGCGGCGGCGCGCGCCCTGCGGCGCAGGCAGATCGGCGAGTACCAACGGCTCGATGTCCCCGCCACGGTCAGGGCCACGATCGCCGCGCTCGGCTTCCCGGACTTCCGCTACAAGCCGGACAGCAAGGTTCCCGAATACCTCGCGCTCATCGACCGCGCCTCGCCGCGCGACCACCAGGCGCGTCTCTTCGGCGAGCTGGCGGCCGCGCTCGAACGCGAGGGGCTCTTCGTCACGCGCCTCTACTACGACGGCGACCCGCGCGTCTGCTGCGAGGAGGCGGGCGGGCCGTGCGTGCGGCTCGCGGAGATGCAGGCCCGCTTCGCGGGACACCGCCTGCTCATCTTCGGCGACGGCGAGCTGCTGCTCGACGCGGGGACGGGGCGGGTCGCGGGCTGGGCCTCCGGCCTCTTCTCCGAGTGGCCGGAGCGCGCGCTGCTCACGCCCGCGGCGCGTTGGGGTCTGCGCGAGGCGGCGCTCTCCGACCTCTTCGCGGTCGTGCCGGCGACGCCCGAGGGGCTCTCGACGCTGGCCGCGCGGCTGGATTCGCCCGTGATGAGCAACCTCCCGCTCTGGCCGCGGAACGGCTCGGCGCCGCCGCCGCCCGCGCGGGGGGACGCGCACGCGACGGCCGCGGAGCTGCGCGCGCACCTCGGCGCGGGCGCGTTCCGCTGGCTCTCGGCCTGCGCCGTCTACCCGGACTTGCAGTGGGAGCTGACGCTGCGCCTCGGCTCGCTCGCGGCGCTGGGCGACGGCGTCTTCGGCGAGGAGAGCATGCTGCGGCTGGCGCGTCTGCCCTGGTTCCGCAAGGGCGCGTTGCCGGACGACCTGCGCTGGGAGTTGCTGGAAGGTCTGAGCCGCGAGGAGCCCCGCCTGCTGTCGGAGGCGCGCGCGGCGGTCGTCGGCTTCCTCGAAGCGGGGCGGCCGCCCGCGGGGACCGTCGCCGCCGAGCGCCGGGAGTTGGAGCTGGCCGTCCAGCGCTGGCTCCTGCTGAAGGACGCGGAGAGCCTCGAACGGCTGCGCTCGACGCTGCCCCGCGTGCGCCCCGCGCAGATACTCCACGACCGGACGCTGGTGCGCTACCTCCAACGGCTGCCGAACCCTCTGCTCAACCTGCTCCTGCCGCGGGGCATGCGCAAGCACTTCTTCCGTCAGGGCCTGCCCTTCCTCGGCACGCGCACGCTCGGCCGCTTCCTCCTCGCCCTCCTCGCGGCCTGCGCCCTGCTGCTCGCCGTCCGGTCGGGCCTCTTCAAGTACAAGCCGGACGCGGACATCGACCCGGGCGGGACCACCAACTCGAACCTGAACTCGAACGCCAACGTCATCAACGCGAATACCTCCAACGCGAACATCAGTAACGCCAACTCCGGCAACACGAACTACAACGCTAATACCAACGCCAACGCGAATACGAACGCGAACGCGAACGCGAACGCGAACAGAAACAGAAATACCAACTCGAACGGCAATTCAACCCGCAACTCGAACGATAATCCGTCGCGCCCCAACTCGCCCCCGGTTATCGTGTCGATAACCCCCGATGCATCCGAGATAACCTACGGTGAGACTGTGACGTTAGTGGCCGTGGCTTCCGACCGCGAGGACGGCGACAAGCTGCGGTTCGACTGGTCAGTTACACCTATCGTCTGGTCTCCGTTCGGCACCCGATCCGGCATAACAGTTTCCTCCGACGGGCGTCAGATGACGTTAAATACGGCGGTGTACTCCGGCAACGTTCGCGAAATAACAGTCAGGCTGACGGTCTCCGACACGAAGGGTGCGCAAACCTCCCATGAGCTTCGGCTCTCTATCGGCCCGCCCGGGGGGCTGAGGGTGACCGGCGCGACGCTGCGGGCCGACACGCAACAATACGTGGGGCCGTGCCCGGGCAAGATAACCTTCACGGGCTCGATCACCGCCAGCGGGAGCGGCACGGTCACCTACCGCTTTGTCAGGAGCGACGGCGCCGCCACGGCCGAAGAGACGTTGCGCTTCGACGGGCCGGGGACGCGCACGGTGACCCGTCCGATGAACGAGAGCGCCCGCGACGGCGGCAGCTTCAGCGGCTGGAAGGTGCTCGAAATCCTCTCCCCCCAGAAACTCACCTCCGACCGGGTGCCGTTCACGGTACGCTGCGCCGAAGCCTCCCCGCCGCCGCCACCGAACGACAAGGTTGCCCAGCCCGCGCTGGTCGCGCTCAATGTAGTCTTCTACACCGTGGACAGTACAAAGTCGGCCGGCGACGCGGTGAGGGTAACCGTGCGGGACCCGGGCAGCGGTGCCGGCGGGGGCGTGACGGCGGGGCTGGGAGAGCAATGGAGCGGCGGGGACAGGAACGCGGTGACCGTCAACCTGAGCCGGCCGTTGCCGGTCGAGAAGTGCGGGCAGTTGCAGCTCTCCGTGGCGCTGGGTTCCGGGCGTGAGGCTCAGGGGGAACTGCTTAAAACTCGCCCCGCGTTCGCGCCCGCAGCGTGGGGCTACGGAGGGGAGCCTCCCGGCTACGGCCGCGGGTATACCAAGTGGTACATGCAGGTGTCGGTCGAGGGCGTCTTCGAGGGCGGGGGCAAACGCACGCTGCTGCCGCGCACCCGCCAAACCTACAACCTCGTCAGAGAAAGCACCCCCGGCAGAGAAGGCAACGTCAGGGTCGTCATACCCGTCCGCTGCCCCTGACCCGACTCGCCCCGCACGCCCGCGGGGGAGCATCAGCGCCGCCCCGCCCCCGCCTGGCCGGTTGACCGGAGGCGCGCGTCTGAGCGATGCTACGACGTTACAAAATCATTCTTCATCCTGTGAGAATTAAGCCATGAGTCAAGCAGCAACCGAAGCTTACGTGAGCGGCCCGCTGACCGCTTACACGGAGGACGAGCAGATGTTCCGCGCCTCCGTGCGCGAGTTCGCCGAGGGCGAGATACGCCCGCGCGTCGAGGAGATGGACGAGCACGCGAAGATGGCGCCCGAAGTCCTCAAACAGCTCTTCGACCTCGGGCTGATGGGCGTCGAGACGCCCGAGGAGCACGGCGGCACGGGCGCCTCGTTCTTCATGGCCATCATCGGCGTCGAGGAGCTGTCGCGCGTGGACCCCTCGGTCGGCGTCCTGATGGACGTGCAGAACACGCTCGTCAACAACGCCTTCATCCGCTACGCCTCGCCCGAGCAGAAGAAGAAGTACCTGCCGCGCCTCGCCTCGGACACGGTCGGCGCCTACGCCTTGAGTGAGGCCGGGCTCCGGCTCCGACGCCTTCGCCATGCAGACGCGCGCGGTGGACAAGGGCGACCACTACGAGCTGACCGGCCAGAAGCTCTGGATCACGAACGGCAACGAGGCCGGCATCTTCATCGTCTTCGCCAACGCCAACCCCGAGGCCGGCTACCGCGGCATCACGGCCTTCATCGTCGAGAAGGGGTTCGAGGGTTTCTCCGTCGGCAAGAAGGAGAACAAGCTCGGCATCCGCGCGTCCTCCACTACCGAGATCATTCTCGACGGCTGCAAGGTGCCGAAGGAGAACGTGCTCGGCGAGGTCGGCAAGGGCTACAAGGTCTCCATCGAGACTTTGAACGAGGGGCGCATCGGCATCGGCGCGCAGATGATCGGCCTCGCCCGCGGCGCGTTGGAGCACGCCCTGCGCTACACGGCCGAGCGCACGCAGTTCAAGCAGCCCATCAACCAGTTCCAGGGCGTCCAGTTCCAACTGGCCGAGATGGCGACCGAGGTGGAGGCCGCGCGCCTGATGGTCTACAACGCCGCGCGGATGAAGGACGCGGGCCTCCCCTTCGTCAAGGAGGCGGCGATGGCCAAGCTCTACTCCTCGCGCGTCGCCGAGCGTGTCTCGTCCAAAGCCATCGAACTCTACGGCGGCTACGGCTTCGTCAAGGACTACCCCGTCGAGAAGCTCTGGCGCGACTCCAAGATCGGCGCCATCTACGAGGGCACGTCCAACATGCAGTTGCAGACCATCGCCAAGCTCATCATAGGTAAGTAATGGCCGCTTCACGCATAGACATGGCTTCCGCATGACATCTTCCGCTGATGCTCGAAGGCGACCCCGACAACACGGCGGTCATGTTCGGGCTGGCCAAGGAGTACGAGAAGGCCGGGCGCTTCGACGACATGGTCGAGGTGCTCTCCGACTACCTCCAGCGCGCCGACGACGAGGGCAACGCCTACGGCATGCTGGCCGCGGCCTACCTCAAGCTCGGCAACCGCGACGCCGCGCGCCGCGCCTACGAGCGCGGCGCCGAGGTCGCGCAGGCCCACGGCCACCCCTCGATGGCGCAGGACTACCGCTTCGCCGTCGAGACCGAGTTCGAAGAGGATTAGCGCACGTTAATTTTTATAGAGGGCATTAACTATGGCGACCGAGGTTAAGGCGCGGGAGTACCGGGGGTTGGGCCGCGAGGAGATGGTGGGCATCTACCGGACGATGTATTTGTCGCGGCGCATCGACGACAAGGAGATTCAGCTCAAGGGGCAGAACAAAATCTTCTTCCAGATTTCGGGCGCGGGGCACGAGGCCGTGCTCACGGCCGCGGGGCTGGCGTTCAAGTCCGGTTACGACTGGTTCTTCCCCTACTACCGCGACCGCGCGCTGTGTCTGCAACTCGGCGTGACGCCCCTTGGAGATGCTGCTCGCGGCGGTCGGCGCCGAGGCCGACCCCAGCTCGCACGGCCGCCAGATGCCTTCGCACTGGGGGCACACGAAATTCAACATCGTCTCGTCATCTTCGCCCACGGGCACGCAGTTCCTCCACGCGGTCGGCAGCGCCGAGGCGAGTTACCGCGGCGCGCTTGAGCGAGGAGATCAAGGAAGCACGTCGTCGGCTTCAAGGGCGACGAGGTCGTCTACTGCTCGGCCGGCGACGGCACGACGAGCGAGGGCGAGTTCTGGGAGGCCCTGAACACGGCGAGCAACCTGAAGCTGCCCGTCGTCTTCCTCATCGAAGACAACGGCTACGCCATCAGCGTCCCCGTCGAGGTGCAGACCGCGGGCGGCGACGTGTCCCGCCTGGTCGAAGGCTTCCCCGACCTGCTTATCGAACGCTGCGACGGCACCGACCCGGTCGAGTCTCTGGAGGCTTTGAAGCGCGCCGTCGAGTACTGCCGCCAGCGCAAAGGCCCGGCGCTCGTCCACGCGAAGGTCATCCGCCCCTACTCGCACTCGCTCTCGGACGACGAGAAGCTCTACCGGCCGGACGAGGAGCGCACGACGGACGCCGAGCGCGACCCCGTCAAGCGCTTCGGCGCGCTGCTCGTCGAAGAGGGCTTCGTCACGCAGGACGAGTTGCAGAAGCTCAAGGACGAGATTGACCGCGAGGTCAGCGAGGCGGCCGACGCCGCGCTCGCGAGCCCGCAGCCCGCGCCCGACACGGCCACGCAGCACGTCTACTCGCCCGACGTTGACCCGACCTCGAAAGAGTTCGACAACGAGGAGGGCGCGGAGCTTTCGGGGAACGCCGGCACGATGGTCGATCTCATCAACCGCTGCCTGCACGAGGAGATGGAGCGCGACACGCGCATCGTCGTCTTCGGCGAGGACGTGGCCGACGTGTCGCGCGAGCAGCACCTCGACAAGGTCAAGGGCAAGGGCGGCGTCTTCAAGGTCACGGCCAACCTCCAGCGCAAGTTCGGCGCGCGCGCGCGTCTTCAACTCGCCGCTCGCCGAGGCCAACATCGTCGGCCGCGCCATCGGGATGGCGACGCGCGGCCTGAAGCCCGTCGTCGAGATACAGTTCTTCGACTACATCTGGCCCGCCTACCACCAGATTCGGAACGAGCTGGCGCTGATGCGCTGGCGCTCGGGCGGCGAGTGGAAGTGCCCCGTCGTCATCCGCTGCCCCGTCGGCGGGTATCTGAAGGGCGGCGCCGTCTACCACTCGCAGTCGGGCGACACGCTGTTCACGCACATCCCGGGCCTGCGCGTCGTCTACCCCTCGAACGCGCTCGACGCCAACGGCCTGCTGCGCACGGCCATCCGCTGCGACGACCCCGTGCTCTTCCTCGAACACAAGCACCTCTACCGGCAGGCGTACAACAAGTCGCAGTACCCGCCCGACGGGTTTCTGATTCCCTTCGGCAAGGCGAAGACGGTGCGCGAGGGGAGCGACGTGACGGTCGTCACCTACGGCGCGCTCGTCCAACGCTCGCTCGTCGCCGCCAAGCAGGCCGAGCAGCAGCAGGGCATCAGCGTCGAGGTCATCGACCTGCGCACGCTCGCGCCCTACGACTGGGAGGCGATTGCCGCGAGCGTGCGGAAGACCAACCGGCTCGTCGTCGCGCACGAGGACACGCGCACGCACGGCTTCGGCGCCGAGATCGCCGCGCGCGTCTCCGAGGAGCTGTTCGAGCACCTCGACGCGCCCGTCCGCCGCGTCGCCGCGCTCGACACCTTCGTCGCCTACGCCCCGCAGCTCGAAGACCACATCCTCCCGCAGGTGGACGACGTGTACCGCGCCGTCACGGAGCTGTGCGCGTACTGAAAAAGGCACGAGCGGACACAAATTTGTACCGCATCTTTTCGCCCGGCGGCTCACGAAACGAGCCGCCGGGCGTTTAAATTTTTGGGAATTATCCCTTTGACGACCCCACGAATGTCGAACATGATTCCGCCCTTCTAAATCTGGAAGGAGTGGTTCGCATCGTGGGAAGAGTTAAGGACGATTTGATCGCAGAAGAAGAGTCGCGCGCATGGCGTTTTGAACAGCGCGTCCGAAAAAACGACTGGCGATGTAGCATCTGCGACCAGCTTATAACGGAAGAAGAATGGCTTACAAAACCGCGCTTGACACAGTTTTGACAAAAGCGATTGACATCTGCGCGAATCCCGGCATAATGGCCGGACGCCGCCGTCGCAAGGCGCGGCCGAGAGCAGTTAGGCTTCCCGCGTTGAACCACTCCCCGACGGAGCCTCTGAAATCCCCGGACTCCGAACTCCTTTTTTGAGAAGAAAGCCCCCGTGATGTTGAATCGCAAGCTTCCCCCGTGGCTGGCGCTCGTCGCCCTTCTCTTCTTTGCCGCCGCGACGGCGCGCGCCGAAAGTGAGTCGCTCCCCGAACTCATCCGCCGCGTCAAGCCCTCGGTCGTCTCCGTCATCACCTACAACGCGAAGGGCGAGATCGCGCTCACGGGCAGCGGCTTCTTCATACGCCCCGGCCAGGTCCTGACAAACCTCCACGTCGTCGAGGGCGCGCACCACGTCGAGATCCGCACGTTCGAGGGCAAGGGCAAGACCTATCAGGTCTCGGGGTTGACGAGCGTGGACGAGGACGGCGACCTCGGCGTGCTCGGCGTCGAGATGCCTGCGGAGCGCGCGAGCGTGGTCGAGATGACGACGGCCGTCCCCGAGGAGGGCGAGCGCGTCTTCGTCATCGGCAACCCCCTGCGGCTCGAAGGGTCGGTCGCCGACGGCATCGTCTCGGCCGTGCGCGAGGTGCCGGGCCTCGGCCGCATCGTGCAGATCACGGCGCCCATCTCGCACGGCAATTCCGGCAGCCCGGTCTTCAACATGCAGCGGGCAGGTGGTCGGCGTCGTCACCATCCGCGTGATGAACGGGCAGAACATCAACCTCGCGCTCGGCGCGCCGCGCTTCGCCGCGCTCAAGGCGGCCGACCACCTCGTCAGCTTCGAGGAACTGGCGCGCAAGGCCGGCGACGAGCAGAGGCCCGACGCCATCTCCGACTGGTGGTATCGGAACGGGCTCAACTCGCTCTGGCTTGGGAACTACGACAGCGCGCTCGGCTACTTCGAGACGGCGGTGAACAAGAACCCGCAGCGCGCCGACGCGTGGATTCAGGTCGGCTTCTGCAAGGTCAAGCAGGGCAAGAACCAGGACGCCATCCGCGCCTTCGAGCAGGCGCTGAAGCTGAGGCCCAACTCCTACGAGGCTCTGAACAAGCTCGGCGACGCATACTACTACGCCGGCAACTACTACAAGGCGCTCGACGCCTATCAAGCGCGCCGTCGGCCTGCGGCCCGAGTTGGCCGAAGGCCACTACAACCTCGGCGCCGTCCACCTCGAACTCGGCGAACGCGCCGAGGCGTTGGCGCAGGCCAACCTCCTCAAGCCGCTCGACGCCACGCTCCATCAAAAGCTGCTGCGCGAGATTGGACGGTGAAGAAGTAGACAGTAGACAGTAGTCGGCAGGAAAACATAGGCGGCGCGTCCCGGTTATAAGCCGAGCGCGCCGCCTGTCTTTCTACCGACTACTGTCTACTTCCTTCTCACTCCCCCGCGGGCGGGGCGAAGACGCCCTTGTCGATCTGGCGTGGGTCGCCGATGACGACGAACTGTAGGTTGCGCATGTAGGTGTTGGCGGCGCGCTTCACGTCCGAGGGCGTGACGGCGCGGAGGCGCTCGATGAAGACGGCCGAGTTGCGCCAGCCGCCGCCGATCAGCTCGTACTGCGCCAGCTCGCCGGCCTGCGCGGCGTTCGTCTCCTGCCCCATGTAGTAGCGCGTCAGGAACTGCTGCGCCGTGGCCTTGATCTCGTCGGGGCTGATCTCCTGCGTCTGGAGGCGGCGAATCTCGTCGAGCATCACGCGCACGGCCGTGTTCGCGTCAACCGAGGTGACGTAGATGCCGCCGGCGTTGGCGCCCTGACTCCAGAGGAAGGCGTCGGGCGCGTAGGAGAGGTTGCGGCGCACGCGCACCTCCGAGTAAACGCGGCCCTGGAGGATGCTCGACGCGACGCGCATCGGGTAGATGTCGTCGGAGGTGAGCGGCGGCGCGGCGAAGAGGCCCTGCACGTAGTTGGTCGGGAGCGCGCGCTCGGTGACGGCCACGGTCGGCGTGCGGAAGGAGAGCTGGGGCAGCGGCTCCGACTTGTAGTCGCCCTTCGGGAGCTTCCCGAACGACGCCTCGGCCTTCCGGCGAATCTCCTGCGGGTCAACGTCGCCGACGACGACGAGCAGCATCCGCGAGGTCTGCAACATCCGCTGGTGGTAGGCGCGCACCTGTTCGAGCGTGAGCCCCGTGACGGAGGTCACCGTGCCGCGCGGGTGGTTGAGGTACGGGTGACCGGCGTAGGCCACGCGCGACTGCAACTCCTGTAGGAACGAGTCGGGCGTGTCCTCGTTGTCCGAGAGCCCGATGAGCGTGCGGCTCTTGACGCGCTCGAAGTCTTCGGGCCTGAAGCTCGGGCTGAGCGCCGAGTCGGTGAAGATCTCCCACGAGCGGTCGAAGTATCGGCGGGTGCTGGCGAGCGACAGGACCGAGTAGTCGTAGTTGATGCCGTAGCTCAAACTCGTGCCCGTGCGCGACAGCTCCCGGCGCATGACCGCGAGCGGGAACTTCTGGCTGGCCTCGGTCGCCACGTCCAGCATGAGCGCCTCGACGCCCGCGTTCTCGGCCGTCACGTTGCGCGCGCCGCCGCGCAGGAAGAGCCCGGCGACGACCGACTGGCTCCCCTCGCGCCGCTTGACCAGAACTCTGAGCCCGTTGACCTCGAACTCGGTGACGAGCCGCAGCGTGTCGGCCGCCTCCTTCGACGGCGCGGGGCCGGTCGAACCGGCCCCGCCCGTCTGCCCGGGGCCGGTGTTGCCCGCCCCGCCCGCCTGCGCCAGCGCAGGGGCGGAGGCCGTCAGGAGCAGGAAGGTGAGGGCCAGCGCCCACACCGCGGCCGCGTTGCGGATTTGCAGGAAAGTCGTCTTCATTTCACGTCCCTATTGGAAACTTAGTCCGGGGCTGAGAACCCTTCACTTGCCGGCGGTGGCGGTGGCCGCCTTCGGCGCGGGCTCGCCGAGCAGGTCGGCCTCGGTGAGGCCGGAGACCTTCAGCGACTCGTCCGACATCAGCGCGAGTCCGACGTGCGGCTTGCCCTGCACGTAGGTCGTCAGGTACCGGTTGATGTCGGCGCGCGAGGTGGCGCGCAGGCGCTTGAGGTAGCCGCGGTAGTAGTCGAGACCCGTCGAGGCCCACCAGAAGCTAATCGTGTGCGAGTAGTCCGAGAGCTTCTCGCGCGAGTAGAGGTCGTCGGCTTCGAGCAGGGCCTTGGCGCTCTCCAACTCCTCGTCGCTGAAGTAGCCGGGGTCGTTGAAGTGCGCGATCTCGTTGTAGGCGGCGGCCGTGGCGGCCTTCGCCTTGTCGGGCGTCGTCTGAAGGATGAGCGTGATCGGCCCCGTGTTGCGCTGCGTGTAGTAGCCGAAGCCGGCCGCCGCGGCGAGCCCCGAGTCGGTCAGCGCGCGCTGGAAGCGCGAGTCGGGCTGGCGCAGGATGAAGGAGAAAACGTCGGCCGCGTAGGTGGCCGCGTCGTCCTTGCCGACCGAAGGGCCGTGCCAGCCGAGTTCGATGACGACGTTCGAGACGGGCTTGCTGATGAGGGCGGCCTCGCTCCTGGCGAGCGGCGGGTGCTCGACGAGCGGGAAGTCGTCGAACGGGTTCTTCTCGCGCCGCTTCCACTCGCCGAACAGCTCCTCGACGACGCGGAACGCTTCGGCGGGCGTCACGTCGCCGGTGACGACGATGGCCGAGTTGTTCGGCACGTAGTAGCGCGACTGGATGGTGCGCATGATCTCGGTCGTCGCGGCGCGCACGGTCTGGCGGCTGCCGCCCGGGTCCTTGCGGCTCGGGTACTTGTAGAAGAGGCGGCGGTTCATCTGCACGCCCAGCTCGCCGTAGGGGTTCGACTCGTGGCGGTCGAGTTCGCCGACGACAACCTCGCGCTCCTGCGCGAACTGCTGCTCGACCTCGTTGCGGATGATGTCGGCGGCCTGCGGGCTCGCGGCGCGCAGGCGCGCGAGGTACTCCTCGCCGAAGGCGGGGTAGACGGCCTGGTCGCGCATGTACTGCATGGCGACGGGGAAGTTCGGCGTCGTCGTCGTGAAGTAGTAGTTGACGACCTCCTCGTGCGTCTCGCCGTTGTAGACGATGCCGAGCGCGTCGATGTTGCGCATGTACTCGGTCAGGCGGCCGCGCGTCGGGCTCGTCTTGAAGAACATGTGCTCGAAGAGGTGCGAGAGGCCGTTCAGCTCGGGCGGCTCGGTGAACGAGCCGTTGCGCACGGCCAGCTCGACCGTGACGAGCGGCACCGAGTGGTCTTCGAGGACGATGACTTCGAGCCCGTTCGCGAGCACCTTGTTGACGACGGGCGGGGCCTCGGCGAGCGGCCCGGGGGCCGGCGCGGGCTTCTGCGGCGCGGGACGCGCGGGTCGAGCCGCGTTGCGCTGCGGGAGCGCCGCGGCCGGCGCGAACGCGCCGCAGAGCAGCGACGCCGCGAGCGCGAAGACAGAGAGATTGCGTCTGAGCATGTTTGACTTCATAAGACCTTCACGAATTTTCACCGGGGACGCGCGGCGGACATACCGGCCGAAGGCGAGAGCGCTCACTCCTGACATCCTAAACGCCTACTCTAACGCCCACCCGATTCTGGCTCGCAAGTTTGAGGCGATGATAGCACGCGGGGTTGCTCCGGCGGAAAGCCGTATAGATTGATGCATTGATTCGTCGGGTCATTTGTCCATTTGTTTATTTCTTCAATGAATCAATGGACAAATGACCCGGCGAATCACTCAGTGGACCCGCCCGGCGCGCTCGGAGGCGAGGGGGAAGTTGGGCAGGACGCGGAAGGTCGTGAGGCAGAGGGTGACGCGGTCGCCGACGCGCAGGGGGGCGGCGACCGCCTCGGACTTGGTGCGCGTGACGATGACGGGGACGCCGAGGCGGCGCTCGGGCGTCTCGGAGATTTCGTAGAGCGGCGGCTCGCCCGGCCGAGGCGCGCGCGCGACGAGGTCGAGGCGGACGGTCAGGCGTTCGTAGGCGCCGACGAAGTGCTTCTCCTCGACGACGCCGTTGGCGAGCGGGTTGCAGTCGGCCGGCAGCGGCTCGCCCGTTCTGCTCAGCCGCACGTCCTCGGGGCGGAAGACGAGCTTGACCGACTGACCCACCTGGAAGCGCGCGGCCTCGGCCCCGGCCTCGACCGCGACCGTGCCCAGCTCGACGCGGTTGCCGCGCGCGACGACGCCCAAGAGGAGGTTGGCCGCGCCGAGGAACGTCGCCACGTACTCGGTCTCGGGCCGGTTGTAGACCTCCTCGGGCGTGCCGATCTGTTCGAGGTGTCCCGAATGGAGGACGGCGATGCGGTCGCCGAGTTCGAGCGCCTCCTCCTGGTCGTGCGTGATGAAGAGGGCCGGCACGTTCACGTCGCGGAGCAGCGCCCGTATCTCGCGCCTCAGGCGCACGCGTATCTGCGCGTCGAGCGCGCCGAAGGGCTCGTCGAAGAGGAGCATCTGCGGCTCGTAGGCGAGCGTGCGCGCGATGGCCACGCGCTGCTGCTGCCCGCCCGAGAGTTGTGACGGCAGCTTCTTGCGCTGGTCCGTGAGGTGGACGAGTTCCAGAAGGCTCTCGACCTTCTCCCTCCGCTCGCGCCGCCTGCGCCCGCGGATGCGCAGGCCGTAGCCGACGTTCTCCTCGACGGTCATGCGCGGGAAGAGCGCGTAGCTCTGGAAGATGACGCCGACGCCGCGCTCGCGCGCCGGCAGCTCCGTCACGTCGCGGCCGTGGAGGTGGACGCTCCCCGAATCGGGCCGCTCAAGCCCCGCGATGACGCGCAGGATGGTGGTCTTCCCCGAACCCGAAGCGCCCAGCAGGACGAGCGCCTCGCCCTCGGCCACGTCGAAGCTCACGTCTTCGAGCACGCGCACGCCCTTGAAGCTCTTGCTCAGACCGCGCACGCTCGCCGCCGGCGCGTCCGAAGGGGCGGGCGCGGCGCGCGTCCCGTCGCGCCCGGCGTCGGGAGTCGTGTCGGAATCGTCGGTGACCTTCTCGGGGAGCATGACGGGTTCACCTCACTCGGCTTCACTTGACTTCGAGCCAGTCGCGCGCGAAGAAGAGGACGCTGAAGATGGCGAAGGAGAAGAGCGCGAGCACGACGGCGACGGCGTTGGCCGCCTCGACCTGCCCCTCGTTGAACTTGGCGAAGATGTAGAGCGGGGCGGTCTGCGTGCTCCCGGCGAGGTTGCCCGAGACCAGGATCGTCGAGCCGAACTCGCCGATGGCGCGCGCGAACGTTAATAAAGAGCCCGTCACGATGGCGCCGCGCAGGGAGGGAAGCGTCACGTGCCAGAAGGTCTGCCAGCGCGTCGCGCCGATGGTGGCCGAGGCTTCTTCGAGGGACTTGTCCATCGTCTCGAAGACCGACATCAGCACGCCGAAGGCGAGCGGGAAGGTGACGAAGATGTTGGCGAGGATGATGGCGTACGGCGTGAACATCAACTGGTGGTCTTCCGAGATGTACCGCCCGATCATCCCGTACTTCCCCCACAGGAGCAGCAGCGCGAAGCCCGCGACCGCCGTCGGGATGGCGGTCGGCAGAGAGATGGTGACGATGATGGCCGTCCGCCCGAAGAACGTGTAGCGCGACAGCACGTAGGCCGCCAGCAGCCCGAAGACGACGTTGAAGACGGTCGCGTAAAAACTCGTCACCACCGAGAGCTTCAGCGCGAAGACCGCGTCCGGCGCCGTGAGCGCCCCCCAGAAGCTCCGCAGGCCGCTGCTCGTCCCGAAGATGAAGATGGACGCCAGCGGCAGCAGGATCAGCGGCAGCATCAACAGGACGACCATCCCGAGCCCGAACGGCTTCGCCGGGTCGAACCCACGCACGTGTCGCATCGCCGAAATCGCTGCGCTCATAAGCCCCTCACTTCTGCTTGACCTGCTTGCGCCAGATGCCGTCGATCACGTCGGGGTAGGCGCGCTCCCAGCCGCCGAAGAGTTCGCCGACGGTGAAGGGCAGCTCGACGCGCGCGAACTCCTGGTTGGCGTCGTTGAAAGCCTCGTTGGTGACGGAGCGGAAGTGGTACTTGACGAACGCCTGCTGCGCCTCGTCGCTCCAGAGGTATTGCATGAAGGCGTCGAGGAGCGGGCGCTCGTCTTCGGTGACGTTCTTGTCGATGAGGACGGCCGGGTGCTCGCTGAGGATGGTCGAGCGCGGGACGACGATCTCGAAGGGCGCGTTCGCCTGCTTCATCAAAAGCCCTTCCAGCTCGTACGTGATGAGCACGTCGCCGTAGCCGGTCTCGAACTGCGTGCGCGCCTCGCGCGCCGAGCCGGGCGTCGAGATGACGTTCTTCCAGACCGACTTTAAAAGATTGAGCGCGCGCGCCCGGTCGGCCGTGCCCGACTCGGCCTGCGACCTCTTCAGCTCCGAGCCGTAGATGGCGAGGATCGACCACATCGCGCCGCCCGAGCTGTCCGGGTCGGGGTGGATGAGCTTGACGCCGGGCCTGGCGAGGTCTGAGAAGTCGCGGATGCCCTTCGCGTTCCCCTTGCGGACGAGGATGACGAAGGGCGTCTTGTTGACGAGGCCTCCCTGGGGGGCCGAAGCCTTCCAGTCGGCCTTGACCAACTGCTTCTCGACGAGGCGCTGCACGTCGCGCTCGATGGAGAAGATGCCCACGTCGGCGGCGACGCCCTGAAGTATCTGGTTCGTGATCGTCTCGGAGCCGGCGTAGGAGGCGACGAAGCGCACGTCCTCGCCCTGCTCGCGCTTCCATTTCTCGGTGAAGCCGGGGAGCACCGCCTTGTCCATCACCTCCTTCATCACCGAGAAGCCGTAGAGCGTGATGACGCGCGCCCCGCCCTTACGCGTGCTGGTGCCCGACTTCGGCAGGCACGCGCCGAGCAGCAGCAGCCCCGCCGCGAGCAGAGCGCAGAGAGCACGCGCCACCTTTTTTGAGAATAGTCTTCCCCGTACGGTGTCTCTCATCCTCAACACTCCCGTCTTCGGCCCCGGGGGCTCGTCCCGTTCTGACTTTAAAATTTGCGCATCTATAGCACACTTGGTGCCAATCGGGGAAGCCTTTCGGCGCGCGGGCTGGCCGCGGGGAAGCCTTCTGTGCGATGCTATCCGGGTCGGAGGGTCGGCCCGCGGGCCGTCGGCTTAAACACTTTTTCGGGGAGTTGACGATGAGGAGAAGAGTTTTCATTCCGCTGGTGCTGGCGGTCGCGGCCGCCGCCGCCGCGCTGCTCGGCGCGTGCAAGGCGAGCGATACGGCGGTGAACATGAACGCGGGCGCGCAGAAGGCCGCCGCGCAGTCGGGCACGCCGCAGCCCGGCGGGCAGTCGAGCGCGCGCACGGCGACGACCGAAGTCCACGCCGACGGCGTGCGCCGCGTGTCGCCCGCGGAGTTGCAGGCGATGCTGGAGGACGGCGACACCGTCGTCTACGACACGCGCGCCAAGATGGCCTACGACGCCGAGCACATCAAGGGCGCGCTCTCGATGCCCTACGACGAGGTGTCGAACCGCGCGGGCGAGTTCCCGAAGGACAAGACGCTCGTCTTCTACTGCACTTGACCGGCCGAGCACACCAGCGCCGGTGCGGCGCTCACACTCAAGCAGCAGAAGATCGAAAACACCGCCGCCCTCCTCGGCGGCATGGGCGCGTGGAAGAACGCGGGGCTGCCGACGGAGGGGAGCAGTAAGTAGCCAGTAGCCAGTAGTCAGTAGCCAGCAGGAAAGCTCGGCGGGCGTTGCGGGTTAGACACCCGACGCCCGCCGAAATCGTTTCTACTGCCTACCGTCCACTCTTTCCTATTGCCTTGCCGCGCGCGGCTGTGTAACACTCCGGCCGTCCAAGCCGGCCGCGGGTGAAGGCGGCACGCCCCAAAGTCAACAAGCGCAATTCTAATTCTGTCGGGCTGGAGGCAAGACCTTGCTTCGAGGACTCTTCCGCACCAAAAATCTCGACGACATCCTGGCCGCGGCCGGAGGGCCGCAGTTCTCCCTGAAGCGGACGCTGGGCGCCTTCAACGTCACGCTCTTAGGCATCGGCGCGATCATCGG
Source organism: uncultured Acidobacteriota bacterium (assembly GCA_963726735.1). Classification (GTDB taxonomy): domain Bacteria; phylum Acidobacteriota; class Blastocatellia; order Pyrinomonadales; family Pyrinomonadaceae; genus QHXN01. Next base: position 155,534 of record CAVSDM010000007.1, on the reverse strand, counting down.
CGCGGGCATCTTCGCCACCGTCGGCACCGCCGCCGCCGGGGCCGAGGGTCGCGCGGGCGCGGGGCCTTCGCTCATGCTCTCGTTCGCCATCACGGCGGTCGTCTGCGGCTTCACGGCGCTCTGCTACGCGGAGCTGGCCTCGATGGTGCCCATCAGCGGTTCGGCCTACACCTACTCTTACGCGACGATGGGCGAGCTGGTGGCGTGGATCATCGGCTGGGACTTAATCATCGAGTACGCCATCGGCAACGTCGCCGTCGCCATCAGTTGGGCGGAGTTCTTCAACCGACTATTAAGAAACCTCGGCATCGGCTTCCCTGACTGGCTGGCGACGAACTACCGGGGCGCGAGCGCGGAAGTGCTGGCCGCCGCGCCGCACATCGCCGGCATCCCCATCGTCTTCAACGTCCTCGCCTTCGGCATCGTCGCGCTCATCACCGCCGTCCTGGTGTGGGGCATCCGCGAGTCGGCGGGCTTTAACGCCGTCATGGTGGCGATCAAGATTCTGGTGCTGCTGTTCTTCATCACGGTGGCGCTCTACTACGTCTCGCCCGCGACGATGGCGGAGAACTGGAAGCCCTTCCAGCCGATGGGTTGGACGGGGACGTTTACGGGCGCGGCGGTCGTCTTCTTCGCCTTCATCGGGTTCGACGCCGTCTCCACCGTGGCCGAGGAGACCAAGAACCCGGCGCGCGACCTGCCCATCGGCATCATCGCGTCGCTCATCATCTGCACGGTCTTCTACGTCGTCGTCTCCGCCGTCTTCACCGGCATCGTCCCCTACACGCAACTGATCCAGTGGACTCCGGCGCAGCAGGGCGAGGCGCTGACGATGGCGCTCGAAACGGTCGCGCCGCAGGCGAAGTGGCAGAACACGGTGGTCGCGCTCGGCTCGGTCATCGCGCACACGGCGGTGCTCCTGGTCTTCCAGCTCGGGCAGCCGCGCATCTTCTTCTCGATGGCGAGCGACGGGCTGCTCCCGCCCGTCTTCGCGAGCGTCCACCCGAAGTTCAAGACGCCGCACGTGACGACGATCCTGACGGGCGTGATCGTCGGCGGCATCGCCGCCTTCGCCAACGTGGACGAGATGGTCAGCCTCGACGAACATCGGGACGCTCTTCGCCTTCGTGCTCGTCTGCATCGGCATCCCGATCCTGAGGATGAAAGACCCCGAGCGGCCGCGGCCGTTCCGCGTGCCCGGCGGGGCCTGGGCCGCTGCCGATGCTCGGCGTGGCCTCCTGCGTCTTCCTGATGTACTACCTGCCGGGCGGCTCCTGGTGGCGCTTCATCGGCTGGCTCGCGCTCGGGCTCGCCATCTACTTCGCCTACGGCTACACGCGCAGCGGCGTCGGGCAGTCGCTCGGGCGGCCCGCGCGCACGCCGCTCACGCTCAAGGTCGCGGCGCTCGGCTTCCTTCTGCTCGCCGTCGGGCTCTTCGCCATCCCGCACGACCTCGGCCCCGGAGAGCTGTTGAGCACCGCCTCCGACTCCGGCGCCGAACGGCACGGGCGCGCGCTCTACGGACTGATACTCATCGCCGTCGGGCTCGTCCTCGGGCTCGCCGGCTCGCTCCTCGGCTCCTCGCGCGCGGCGGGGCGACGAGTCAAACAACGGCTGATGGACGTGTGCCGGGAGGGACGCGGATGAGAGTGCTCGTGCTCGGCGCCGGGCGGATGGGGCTCGGCGCGGCCTACGACCTCGCGCACAACTCCGAGGGCGTGGAGCTCGTCACGGTCGCGGACGTGGACGAAGGTCGCGCGCGCGCCGTGGCGGAGACCTTGCGCGACGGGCGCGTGCGGGCCGCGCAGGTTGACGTGGAAGACCGCGCGCGCGTCGTCGAGCTGATGCGCGGACACGACGCGGCGCTGAGCTGCGTCACCTACTTCCACAACCTGCAACTCGCGCGCGCGGCCGTCGAGGCGCGGACGCACTTCTGCGACCTCGGCGGCAACAACACGGTCGTGGACGCGGAACTCGCGCTTGGACGAGGAGGCGCGCGCGGCGGGCGTCAACATCATCCCCGACTGCGGCCTCGCGCCCGGCATGGTCTCGGTGCTCGCCGCGCACGGGGCCGCGCGCTTCGCGCAGGCTCGACGAGATTCACATACGCGTCGGCGGCCTGCCGCAAAACCCGAGGCCGCCGCTCGACTACCAGATCGTCTTCTCCGTCGAAGGGCTCATCAACGAGTACGTCGAGCGCGCGCGCGTCATACGCGGCGGAGAGTTGGTCGAGGTCGAGTCGATGACCGAGCTTGAGTCGCTCGACTTCCCCGAGCCCTACGGGCGGATGGAGGCGTTCCAGACCTCGGGCGGCACCTCGACTCTGCCCGAGACGTTTCTCGGCACGGTTCAAAGAACTCGACTACAAGACCATCCGCTACCCCGGCCACTGCGAACGCTTCAAGCTCCTCATCGACCTCGGCCTCGCGTGCGAGCGACGCGGTCGAAGTCGGCGGCGTGCCCGTCGCGCCGCGGCGGCTGCTCGGCGAGCTGCTCAACCGGCACCTGCCCGCCGACGAGCCCGACCTCGTCTTCATCCGCCTCGAATTCGTCGGCGAGCTTGCGGGCGGCGCGCGGCGCCTGCGCTACGACATCATCGACCGCTTCGATTCGCGCACGGGCCTCTCCGCCATGCAGCGCACGACGGCCTTCCCCGCCTCCATCGTCGCCCAGATGATGGCGCGCGGCGAGACGACCCGCAAGCGGCGCCGTCCCGCAGGAGCGCTGCATCCCGCCCGACGCCTTCGTCAAAGAGCTGGCCCGCCGCGACATACGCATCGACGAATCTTTCCCGGGCTAAGGCGAGACGGACGAAGGGCGGGAGGTTCAAGTCATCCTCCCGCCCTTCGTTTAACTGCGGCCCGCGGGCGCGCCTACCGGACGACGGCGCTCAGCGTCATGCCGGGGAGCAGCCGCTCGATCTGCACGAGGGGCTGGTTGGTGCTGTTGGTGCGGACGAGCGCGCCGTCGGGCACGCGCACCGTGACGACGCGTCCCGTCTCCTGCTCGCGCACCTCGACGGTGCGAGTCCGCAGGTCGATGCTCTGGATGACGCCGCTCAGGGCGCGCTGCTTGCCGACGGTCTTGGCCGAAGCGCCCGCCGCGCCGCCCGCGAGCGCGGCGAGCAGGGCGAGGCCGAGGGCGACGCGCTGTATCTTCTTCATAACACTTCTCCTTGTATCAATCGTGGCGGCCGAACGGCCGCCGCTCTCTATGTATGATGGCCTCAAGCCCGCCTCCCCCGGCGCGGGCCAACTCAAGGGGCGGCGCCGTCGCCGCCCGCCCACACCCAATACGCGGGGCCGCGCGGGCCGAAGGATCAGCCGGAGGCGAGAAAATTTCCGCGCGCGGGGCTTCGTGTTTATAATCTCCGCGCTCTTGCCCCGCCGGGGGTTCGGACGGAGGTTCCTGCCTTGAGCCTGACGCTGCTCGCCATCGGATTCCTGCTGGTGCTCGTCGCCGCGTACCACCTCTACGGCGGCTGGGTCGCGCGGCAGTTCAACCTAGACGACTCGCGCCGCACGCCCGCGCACGAGGTCAACGACGGCGTGGACTTCGTCCCGACGCGCCCGTTCTACCTCTTCGGCCAGCACTTCTCGGCGATAGCGGCGGCCGGGCCGATCGCCGGCCCCATCCTCGCGTGCCAGGCGTTCGGGTGGCTGCCGTGCCTTCTGTGGATAGGCTTCGGCGTCGTCCTCATCGGCGCGGTGCACGACTTCGCCTCCTTAGCCGCCTCCGTCCGCCACGGCGCGACCTCGGTCGCCGAGATCACGCGCGAGCATCTGGGCTCGAAGGCCGGGCGCGCGATGATGGCGTTCATCTGGATCGCGCTCATCTACGTCATCGTCGCCTTCGCAGACATCACGGCCGGCACCTTCGTCGCCGGCTCCGAGGAGCTGAGGGCGAGCGCGGTCGCCTTCAACCCCGGCGGCGCGGTCGCGGCGGCGAGCGTGCTCTACCTCGCTGCTCTCGATCGTGCTCGGGCTCGTGCAGAAGTTCTTCAACCCGCCGCTCTGGCTCGTCACCGTCATCTTCGTGCCGGCGGCCTTCGCGCTCTCGTGGGCGGGGACGCTGATGTCGAACACGTTCGTGCTGTCGCACAAGGGTTGGGGACTGCTCATCCTCGCCTACTGCTGCGTCGCGTCGGTCGTGCCCGTCTGGACGCTGCTGCAGCCGCGCGGCTATCTCGGCGGGTTCATCCTCTACGCGGCCATCGCGCTCGGCGTCGTCGGCGTCTTCTTCGGCGGCTACGAGATTCAGCAGCCGGCCTTCAAGGGCTGGACGGTGCCGGGGCTGACGGGCTCGCTCTTCCCCTTCCTCTTCGTGACCATCGCGTGCGGCGCGTGCTCGGGCTTCCACGGGCTGGTCTGCTCGGGCACGACCTCGAAGCAGGTGGACCGCGAGTCGCACATCAATGCCGGTGGGCTACGGCGCGATGCTGGCCGAGGGGTTCGTCGCGCTCATCGCGCTCGTGACGATCATGATCCTCGCGCCGTCGGAGATAAAGCCGAACACGGCGGCGGGCACCATCTACGGCAACGGCATCGGGAAGTTTCTGACGCTGCTGCCGTTCGTCGGCGAGGAGAACCGCGCGGTGGCGACGACCTTCGGCGCGATGGCCTTCTCGACCTTCGTCTTCGACACGCTCGACGTGTGCACGCGGCTCGGCCGCTACATCGTGCAGGAGCTGTTCGGCTGGAAGAGCCGTGCGGGCGCGCTCGCCGGGACGTTCCTGACCATCGCGCTGCCCGTCTACTTCATCGCGTTCGCGCCGCCGAACTCGTGGTCGAAGTTCTGGACGCTCTTCGGCGCGTCGAACCAACTGCTCGCGGCGCTGACGCTTCTGACCATCACGGCGTGGCTCTACCAGGCGCGGCGGCGCATCGCCTACACGCTCGTCCCGATGCTCTTCGTGCTCGTCATCACGCTCTGGGCGCTCTCCGCGATGGTCGTCGGGAACCTGCGCGTGACGAAGGGCTTCGACATCGAGCTCATCAACGCCGTCGCCGCGGCCGCGCTCGTCCTGCTCGCGCTCTACCTCGCGGTCACCGCGCTCCTCAAGCTGCGCGGCGACCGACGCAAGGACACGCTCACGCCCGCGCACACGGCCGCCGGGCTCGAATGACGGAGTTTGTTATAGAAGGGCTTCCAGAGACTTGATGAGGTCTTCGACATCGCGCTCCCAGCGCGTGTCGATGAAGGGGAAGGCGTTGCAACGGACGAACGGTCTGAGGTCTTCCGGCAGCTCTTTCGGCGCGGGCATCGACGCGCCCTGAATCAGAATCGGTATCACCCGAATCTTGCGCTCAAGTGCCTTCGCCACTTCGAGCCGGACGTAATCGTCCACATCTGCGTGCCCGCCCCTCGACCAGCGCGGGCTGACGAGGGCGATCATCACCGCGCACGACTCCGCCGCCGCCGTGATGGCCTCCACGAAGTCCTCGCCCCAACTCACGTTCGCCGTGTCGAGAAAGACCTGCTCTCTGCCAAACCGCGCAGCGAGACGGTCGTACAGCCTTCCCGCATAAGCCGCCGCGTCGTTGCGCCTGTAGCTGATGAAGACGCCCCTGAATCGCGCGGCGCCCTCCGACTGCGCCGCCACGCTCTCCTTTATCCCCAGCCTGGCGTTCTCCTTAATCTCCGACGGTGAGAGTTCTTCAAAAGAGGCGGGCGGCCCGGCCGGGGGCGCCGCCGCGGCGATGATGCCGCGGACGTAACTCAGGAGACCCGCCAGCCCGGTGTGTAACAGGTCGCCATCCCACTCTGAAAGGTCAAATGCTGCGAGGTGCAAAGGCCGTTTGGCCTTGTCGAGCAGCACAAGGACGGGGGGGGCCGAACTTATGCGATGGAGCGTCTCGCGTACGAAGGACGACCTGCGCGCCGCGCGCCGCGACCAGAACGCAACGATAACTTTTGCTTTCTTAAGCTCCCCGTCTACCACCTCGGCGTGCAGGCCGGTGAAGGCGCCGAACGGGTTCCAACAGACTGTCCAACCTTGCCGCTCAAAGGCGTGACGCAATTTCTCTGCCTTATCCAGGTCGTCCAGAACGTAGCTGAGGAAGATGTCGCTCATCAGGTAAGCCCGAACAGGTTTATGAGAATGGCACGGCGAGGGTACGTCGGTTTCAAATCCTTGTCCAGAAGACGCGCCGCGCCGCCTCCGGTGCTTTGAATTTTCGGCGGTAATCAGGGATAATGCCCCTCTTTTAGCGAGACCAAAGAAACGGGTCTGTGCGGACAGTAGGGGCGCGTCCTCTCGTGCGACTGTCGGGGAAGTCAAACGCGCGCGCGTGCCGCACGGCCGGCCTCCGCCCCCGGGGGCTTTTCACTCGCCACTTTTCAGACGAACAACAGGAAAGGAATCGTTCAACTTGTCTAAGATGTTATCGCCGAGTAACCGGGAGGGTCTGCTCCGCTTGTTCACCGTTCTCTTCGCGCTGGCGACGCTGGCGACCTCCGTCATGGCGCAGCCGTCGTCCGGCGCGGGCGCCGGCAGCGGCGCGCAGACCGGCCACCGCCCCGGCGGCGAGGCCAACCTGCTGCTGCCCGACCTCTCCACGCAGAGCTTCCTCGGCGTCGACGGCCACACGCTGCTGCTCGTCGGGCTGGTCGTGTGCGTGCTGGGCCTGGCCTTCGGCCTCGCCATCTTCACGCAGTTGAAGAACCTGCCCGTCCACCGCTCGATGCGCGAAATCAGCGAGCTGATCTACGAGACCTGCAAGACCTACCTCGTCACGCAGGGCAAGTTCATCATGATCCTGTGGCTCTTCATCGGAGCCATCGCCGGCCTCTACTTCGGCTTCCTCGCCGAGACGGTCAACGACAACGGGACCGTCACGCACGGCTTCCCGGCCTTCAAGGTCGTCGTCATCCTGCTCTTCAGCCTCATCGGCATCGCGGGCAGCTACGGCGTCGCGTGGTTCGGCATCCGCGTCAACACCTTCGCCAACTCGCGCACGGCCTTCGCGAGCTTGGGCGGCAAGCCGTACCCCATCTACGCGATTCCTTTGAAGGCGGGCATGTCCATCGGCATGATGCTCATCTCGGTCGAGCTGCTCATCATGCTCTGCATCCTGCTCTTCATCCCGCGCGACTACGCCGGCCCCTGCTTCATCGGCTTCGCCATCGGCGAGTCCTTAGGCGCGGCGGCGCTGCGCATCGCGGGCGGCATCTTCACGAAGATCGCCGACATCGGCTCCGACCTGATGAAGATCGTCTTCGGCATCAAGGAGGACGACGCGCGCAACCCCGGCGTCATCGCCGACTGCACGGGCGACAACGCGGGCGACTCGGTCGGCCCTTCGGCCGACGGCTTCGAGACCTACGGCGTGACGGGCGTGGCGCTCATCACCTTCATCCTGCTGGCGGTGCCGTCGGCGGCCGTGCAGGTGCAGCTGCTCGTCTGGATTTTCGTGATGCGCGTGATGATGATCGTGGCGTCGGCCGCGGCCTACTTCCTCAACGAGGCGGTGGCCAAGTCGCGCTACCAGAACGCCGCCACGATGAACTTCGAGGCGCCGCTCACGTCGCTCGTCTGGGTGACTTCGATCCTCTCGGTCGTGCTGACCTACGTCGTCTCGTACCTGATGATTCCGAACCTCGGCGACGGCTCGCTCTGGTGGAAGCTCTCGACCATCATCACCTGCGGCACGCTCGCGGGCGCGATCATCCCCGAGCTGGTCAAGGTCTTCACCTCGACCGAGTCGGCCCACGTCAAGGAGGTCGTCATCTCCTCGCGCGAGGGCGGCGCCTCTCTGAACATCCTGTCGGGGCTCGTCGCGGGCAACTTCTCGGCCTACTGGATCGGCCTCGCCATCACGGCCCTGATGGCCATCGCCTACGTCTTCAGCACGCAGGGCTTGGCCGGGCTGATGGCCGCGCCCGCGGTCTTCGCCTTCGGCCTCGTCGCCTTCGGCTTCCTCGGCATGGGGCCGGTGACGATCGCCGTTGACTCCTACGGCCCCGTCACCGACAACGCGCAGTCGGTCTACGAGCTGTCGCTCATCGAGCAGGTGCCGAACATCGAGGAGGAGGTCAAGCGCGACTACGGCGTCACGGCCAACTTCGAGCGCGCCAAGCACCTCCTCGAAGAGAACGACGGCGCGGGCAACACCTTCAAGGCGACGGCCAAGCCGGTGCTCATCGGCACGGCCGTGGTCGGCTCGACGACGATGATCTTCTCGATCATCCAGGTCTTGCGCGGCGAGGCGCTCGCGGGCGCGACCCGCGCCTCGCTCACCGAAGCGCAGGGGCTCGCGACCTTCTACGAGAACCTCTCGCTGCTGAACCCGCTCTTCCTGCTCGGGCTCATCACGGGCGGCGCGATCATCTACTGGTTCACGGGCGCGTCCATGCAGGCCGTGACGACGGGCGCCTACCGCGCCGTCGAGTTCATCAAGTCGAACATCAAGCTCGGCGCCGAGATCGAGAAGGCTTCGGTCGAGGACTCGAAGAAGGTCGTCGAAATCTGCACGCAGTACGCGCAGAAGGGGATGTTCAACATCTTCCTCACGGTCTTCTTCGCCTCGCTCGCGTTCGCCTTCGTGGACCCGTACTTCTTCATCGGCTACCTGATCTCCATCGCGCTCTTCGGGTTGTACCAGGCCATCTTCATGGCCAACGCGGGCGGCGCGTGGGACAACGCGAAGAAGATCGTCGAGGTCGAGCTGAAGGAGAAGGGGAGCCCCCTGCACGACGCGTGCGTGGTGGGCGACACCGTGGGCGACCCGTTCAAGGACACCTCGTCGGTGGCGATGAACCCGGTCATCAAGTTCACGACGCTCTTCGGGCTGCTCGCCGTCGAGCTGGCGCTGTCGGTCTCCCGCAGCCGCGGCGACCTCACGCTCAACTACGCGCTGGCCGCCGTCTTCTTCCTCGTCTCGGCCTACTTCGTCTACCGCTCGTTCTACGGCATGCGCATCCGCAGCGGCAGCGGCCCGAGCACGCGCGAGATGGGGACCGACAAGGAAGGGCTCTCGGGTCGTCAGCTCGAAGGCAAGGCGCGCACTTCCGACTTCGGCGCGGCCGGCGTCACAGCGCGACACGACTCGTTAAAGAGGCCGAGGAGGATTGGAACTGTGAACAGCTACGCGAAAGCGGAGACGCTGGTGGGCGGGTTCGTCGCGCCGTCGGACTGGACGCGTTCGGCGCTGGTCGTCGTGGGCTTCAGCCTTCTGACGGCGGCGGCGGCGCAGGTCGTGGTGCCGTTGCCGTTTACGCCCGTGCCTTTGACGGGGCAGACGTTCGCGGTGCTCCTGACGGGGGCGCTGCTGGGGCCGCGCCTCGGCGGCGCTGGCGATGTTCGCGTACCTCCTGGAAGGGGCGGCGGGGCTGCCGTTCTTCCGCGGGGGCGCGGGCGGCATCGGGCACTTCTCGGGCGCGACGGCCGGTTACCTGCTCGCCTTCCCGGCGGCGGCTTACGTCACGGGTCTTCTGGCGGAGCGCGGCTGGGACAGGCGCTTCGCGACGGCCGCGGCGGCGATGGCGCTCGGCTCGTTCGTCATCCTCGCGGGCGGTTGGGCGTGGCTCGCGCTGATGTTCAGGACGCCTTCGGAGGCGTTCTGGCTCGGCGTCGCGCCGTTCCTGCCGGGCGACGTGTTGAAGGTCGCGCTCGCGGCCGCGGCGCTCCCCGCGGGGTGGGCGCTGCTGCGCCGTCTGAAGTGAGCGCGGCGATTTAATAAGAGGCGGCTTCAACCGAGACGCCGTCGAGCAAGTTAGAGAGCCCCCGGCCACGTCGGTCGGGGGCTCTCGCTTTGGCGGGCGCGCTTCTCGAAGTAGGGCGGGGCGGAACTTATAATCCCGCCGTTCCCGTTACGCTTCCCCGCGCCAAACGACGGAGCGATCTCGATGAAACTCGCGACCCTCGCGTCTCCCTGTGCATCCACTGAAGTAAAGCAATGAAGACTCGCCACACACGCTCCCTCGTCGCCGCGCTCGTCCTGCTGTTCGCGGCGCAGGCGGCGGCCGCCAAAGAGACCTGGACGAGCGTGCGCTCGCAGAACTTCCTCCTCGTCGGCAACGCCTCGGAGAAGGAGATTCGGCAGGTCGCCACGCGGCTCGAACAGTTCCGAGAGGTCTTCACGAAGCTATTCACCAACGTCAAGTTCAACACGCCGGTGCCGACGACGGTCGTCGTCTTCAAGAGCGACGGCGCCTACAAGCCCTTCAAGCCCGTGGTGGACGGCAAGGTCTCGGAGGTCGCGGGCTACTTCCAGCCCGGCGACGACGTGAACTACATCACGCTCACGCCCGACCGCGGCAGCGGCGCCGAGAACCCTTACGGCACCATCTACCACGAGTACACGCACCTGCTCGTCAACAACTCTCTGGGGGCGGGCGAGGCGCCGGCGTGGTTCAACGAGGGGCTGGCCGAGTACTACAGCACCTTCGCCATCGAGGACGACCGCAAGGTCTACCTCGGCCGCCTCATCGACTACCACCTCCGCCTGCTGCGCGACCAGAAGCTCATCCCGCTCTCGCAGCTCTTCGAGGTCACGCAGTACTCGCTCCAACGCAACAAGCATAACGTCCGGAGCCTCTTCTACGCGCAGTCGTGGGCGCTCGTCCACTACCTGATCCTCGGCAACGACGGGAAGCGTCTGCCGCAGCTCGGCGAGTACCTCGCGCTGGCGAAGAAGGGCGTGTCGACCGCCGAGGCGTTCCGGCGCGCCTTCCAGAGCGACCCGGCCGCGATGGAGAAGGAGTTGCAGAAGTACGTCTCGGCCTACTCCTTCGTCGGCAAGGTCGCGACCTTCGAGCGCAGGCTCGAATTCGACTCGCAGATGACGGCCGCGCCGCTCACGGAGGCGCAGGCCGACGCCTACCTCGGCGACCTGCTGCTCCACATCAACCGCCCCGACGACGCGGCCGCGCGCCTCCAGCACGCGCTCGAACTCGACCCGGCGAACGTGATGGCGCGCACCTCGCTCGGCATGGCGCGGTTCCGGCAGAAGCGCGACGCGGAGGCCGTCGTCCACCTGCGCGAGGCCGCGGCCGCGGGCGCCGGCAACTACCTCGCGCACTACTACTACGCCTACGCGCTCAGCCGCGCCGGCATGGGCGAGGGCGGTTACATGGGGGGGGCTACCCGGCCGACCGCGCCCGGGAGATGCGCGCGTCGCTGCGCAAGGCCATCAGCCTGCGCCCGGACTTCCCCGAGAGCTACCACCTGCTCGCGTGGGTCAACCTCGTCACCGGCGAGAACATCGCCGAGGGCGTGCAACTCATCCGTCAGGCGGTCGCGCTCGCGCCCGGCAACCAGTACTACGCGCTCGTGCTCGCGCAGCTCTACCTGCGCCAGGACAAGATCGAGGAGGCGCGGCGGACGGCCGAGCTGCTCGCGCGCGAGGGCGCCGACCCGTCCTTGCGCGCGACGGCGCAGTCCGTGCTCGCCTCGATCAACAGCTACGAGGAGCAGCTCAAGAAGTACAAGGCGGCGCAGGAGGCTTACGAGCGCGGCGGGGGCGGCGAGCCGCGGCTGGTCGTGCGCGAAGAGGAGAAGGGGTCAGCCGAGCGGACGCCGGCCGCGCCGCGCAAGTCCGACGACGAGCGGGTGGCCGAGGCGCTCGCGGAGGCCATCAACGACGCGCTGCGCAAACCGCAGGCCGGCGAGACGCGCGTCCGCGCGGCGCTCACGCAGATCGAGTGCGGCCCGAAGGGGCTGGTCTTCGTCCTCAAGGTGGGCGACCGCACGCTGCGCCTCACGTCGGCGGGCTTCGGCGGCCTCCACCTCGTCAACTTCAACCAGGAGGCCGAGAGTCAACTCACCTGCGGCGCGCGCAAGGCCGAGACGCCCTCCGTCGTCACCTACCGCCCCTCGGCGGACGCGCGCGCCAAAACCGACGGCGCCCTCGTCGCGCTGGAGTTCGTCCCCGCCAGCTTTCAACTGAAACAGTAGGCAGCAGGCAGCAGGCAGTCGGCAGTCGCTCCGCGTTTCGGACGTTGAAAGATTGAACCCCGAGTCTCCGTTGATAAGGTTTTCAACTGCCGACTGCCGTCTGCCTGCTGCCTGCTGTCTTCCCTTCCCAAATGAATCCGCCGGTGGTAAAGATTACGTAAATCTTTAGGGGAGAGGTGTCAAACGTGTCATCACCCCCGTTCAGGCCGCCGACCGATTCCGAGTCGTTGCAGGCCCAGATGATCAAAGGCGTCGCCGAAGGGGACGACCAGGCGCTCGCCTCGCTCTACGACGCGACCAGCCGGACGCTCTACGGGCTCCTGCTGCGCATCCTCGCCGACCATTCGTCGGCCGAGGAGGTGCTGCTCGACGTGTACGCGCAGGTCTGGCGTCAGGCCGAGAGCTACAGCGCCGAGCGCGGGCGGCCTCTGGCCTGGCTGACGACCATCGCGCGCAGCCGCGCCATCGACCGCCTGCGAAGGGGCAGGCAGGAACAACAGTTGACCGTCCCGCTCGAAGAGGCCACGCGCGCCGCGCGCGGCGACTCGGTCGAGGACGGCGTGCTGGCGGGCGAGGTGGGGGCGGTCGTCCGCGCCGCGCTGGACGCGCTCGCGCCCGAGCAGCGCGACGTGATCGAGCTGGCTTATTACGGCGGGATGAGCCACAGCGAGATCGCCGCCGCGCGGAAGCTACCGCTCGGCACCGTCAAGACGCGCACGCGGTTGGGGATGATGCGCCTGCGCGAGATGCTCAAACCGGCATGGGAAGGGATGTTATGAGTCACACGACCGTTGACGAAGAGGCGGCCGGGCGGGCCGCGCTCTACGCACTGGGCGCGCTCGAAGGGGACGAGGCGCGCGAGTTCGAGGAGCACCTGGTCGCGGGCTGCGCGGCGTGCGCGGCGGAGCTGCGCGAGCTGGAAGCGGTCACGGGGGACCTGGGGCTGGCCGCGCCCGAGGCCGAGCCGCCGGCGGGCGTGCGCGCGCGCCTGCTCGCGCTCGTCGCGGGAGAGGGCGGCGGGCCGAACCCGCCGCAGGACATCGCGCCCGGCTTCCTCGTCGTGCGCGCGGGCGAGGGGCGTTGGCGGCCGACCGACGACGCGGGCGTCTCGTTCAAACTACTCTTCTCCGACCGCGAGCGCGGCACCATCACGACGCTCGTGCGGATGGAGCCGGGCTCGCGCATACGCTCACACCGGCACCTCGGCGTCGAGCAGTGCCTCGTCCTCGAAGGCGACGTGCGCTCCGGGGCGGTCGGGATGACGGCGGGCGACTTCAACTGCTCGATGCCGGGCAGCGTCCACGAGGAGCTGGCCTCGGACGGCGGCGCCCTCCTCCTCATCGTCTCCCCCGAACACTACGAGTCCATCGAGCCGCACTCCGGCTCAACGTCATAAACGGAAGACATTCCCCACCGGAGACACGGCTGGTTGCGTTAACGCAACCAGCCGTGTCTCCGGTGTCTGCGGTGTTGAAATTCAACCCGCATCCCTCTCAACACGCGCACAAATTCGACTGCCCGCCGCTTCCGCCCCGGCGCGGCCCGCGTGTTATAATCCGCGCCTGACAGCAATCCCAACAGCCCGCTCGCACGGAAACTTTATCTGGAGGATTTAAACTCATGGCCACCGAACTCAAACGCGAGGGCTCGGCCCTCTCCCGCATCGAAGAACTCCTCGGCGAAGACGGGCGCGCCCTTCTCGAATTCAACTCGCCGAAGATCTCCCGCGACTCTTTGCAGACGCCCGGCCCCGACTTCGTTGACCGCGTCTTCGCCCTCTCCGACCGCAACCCGCAGGTCTTGCGCTCGCTCCAGTCGCTCTTCGACCACGGCCGCCTCGGCGGCACCGGCTACCTCTCCATCCTCCCCGTCGATCAGGGCATCGAGCACTCGGCCGGCGCGTCCTTCGCGCCCAACCCCGATCTACTTCGACCCCGAGAACATCGTCAAGCTCGCCATCGAGGGCGGCTGCAACGCCGTCGCCTCCACCTTCGGCGTGCTCGGCATCGTCGCGCGCAAGTACGCGCACAAGATTCCCTTCATCGTCAAGATCAACCACAACGAGCTGCTGACCTACCCGAACAAGTTCGACCAGATCCTCTTCGGCACCGTCAAGCAGTCGCACGAGATGGGCGCGACCGCCATCGGCGCGACCATCTACTTCGGCTCCGACGAGTCGGGCCGCCAGATCGTCGAGATCGCCAAGGCGTTCGCGATGGCGCACGAGCTGGGGCTGGCGACGATCCTGTGGTGCTACCTGCGCAACCCGAAGTTCAAGACCAAAGAGGGCGACATGCACACGGCGGCCGACCTCACGGGTCAGGCCAACCACCTCGGCGTCACCATCGAGGCCGACATCATCAAGCAGAAGCTGCCCGAGCGGAACGGCGGCTACAACCTGCTCAACGTCGAGAGCGCCTACGGCAAGACCAACCCGAAGATTTACACCGACCTCACCAGCGACAACCCCATCGACCTCGTCCGCTACCAGGTGGCGAACTGCTTCATGGGGCGCGCGGGCTCATCAACTCGGGCGGCGAGTCGAAGGGCGCGAGCGACTTGGCCGAGGCCGTCCGCACCGCCGTCATCAACAAGCGCGGCGGCGGCATGGGCCTCATCTCGGGCCGCAAGGCGTTCCAGCGCCCGATGGAGGAGGGCGCCCAGCTCCTCAACGCCATCCAGGACGTGTACCTCTCGGAAGAGATCACCGTCGCGTAAGGGCTTTCGACCCTCAGGCCGAATCGACGACGAAGCGGCCGGCTTATCTCATTCAAGAGATAAGCCGGCCGCTTCGTCGTCGAGGCTTGAACGTTTCAAGCAGAGGCTTCGGGCGCGGGACTTGGAACGGATTGGACGGATTGGACGGAGGGCGCGAGCGTTTTGAGCGGTTTTGGGTGGCAAATCGTTCTTTCGTGTGCTAAAACAAATCCTCAAGCGACTTTGAACACGTAGTGCAGATGTGAGCTTATTTACTTTCTCTCACGAAACGCGCCCAGACGGTGAGCGGAGGCGCAAGGGTTTGACGGCCCGTCCCGAACAAGACGAACTCGACGCGGAGTTGCTGCGCGCGGTGGCCCGCGGAGACGAGGCGGCGTTCGCGCGCGTCTACGACCGCTACGCACACATCCTCCTGGGACTCATGCTCCGTATATTACGCAGCCGCCCGGAGGCGGAGGACGTTTTGCAGGAGGTCTTCCTGCAAGTCTGGCAGCAGGCGCGCTCGTTCGACCCCGCCCGCGGCCGCGCCTTCACCTGGCTGGCGACGCTCGCGCGCAGCCGCGCCATCGACCGCCTGCGCGCCGTGGATTCGCGCGAGCGCGCGGCGCAGCGCTCGGTCGAGGACGGGCTGCCGCCCGCGGCCGAGTCGCGGGGCTGGGCCGACGAGGAGGCCATCCGCTCCGAGCGCGCCGAGGCCGTCCGCGCGGCGCTCGCCGAGCTGCCCGAGGAGCAGAGGCAGGTGCTCGTGCTCGCGTACCTCGACGGCATGTCGCAGTCGGAGATCGCGGCGGCGAAGAACCAGCCGCTCGGCACCGTCAAGACGCGCACGCGCACGGGCCTCAAGAAACTGAGCGACTCCCTGCGCGCGAAGCTCGGCAGGCAGTTCGCCTGAAAAGTCCAAAGGGAATTTACGGACGTATATCAGAACGCGGCCGGCGGCTGTCGCGGCATCCAAGCAGGGCGGACGCGCGGTCGTTTGAACTTTAGATGCGGCACGAAGACTACAAACAGTTGCTGGCGCTCGAAGCCGTGGGCGCGCTCGACATGGAAGAGCGCGCGCGGCTGGAGGAGCACCTGCCGTCCTGCGCCGAGTGCCGCGAGGAGCTGCGCGAGATGTCGGACGCCGCCGCGTCGCTCCTCTACACGGTCGCGCCCGTCCAGCCCTCGCCCGCTCTGCGCGCAAACGTCCTCGCGCGCGTCCGCGCCGTAGACCCTTCGGAAGTCGTATCCCCCCTGAACGCCGTTGACCCTTCGGAGGCGAAGGGGCGCGCGCCGGCTCCGGCCGCCTCGCGCGACCTGCGCACGCTCCTGCGCGACCTGAGCCTCTGGCAGCTTCTGGCGTGGCGACCGGCGCTCGGCTTCGGCGCGGCCGCGTTCGCGTCGGCCGTCGTGCTGCTCGGCCTGACGAGCCTCACGCTCTGGAACCGGAGCCAGGCTTTGAGCGCAGAGGTGGCGAGCCTCTCCAACCGTCTGCGCGAGGCGCAGGGCGAGATCGCCGGCCAGCGCGAACAGCTCGCCAGCGCGCGCGACGTGGAAGAGCTGCTCTCTTCGCCCGCCGTGCGCGTCGCGGAGCTTTCGGGTAAGACGCCCGCGCCGCAGGCGCACGCCATGCTCGCCTACGACCGCTCGACGGGGCGCGCCGTCGTCGTGGCGACGGGGCTCCCGCCCTGCCCCGAAGGCCACGCCTACCAGCTCTGGCTCATCGCCGACGACAAGCCTCTGCCCGGCGGCACCTTCAAGACGGACGCGCAGGGGCGCGCGCGCATGAGCGACCGCCTCCCGCCCAACCACACCGCCCCCACCTTCGCCGTCACGCTCGAACGCGAAGGCGGCGTCCCCGCACCCCGGGGCGACATCTTCCTGCTCGGCGCTTCAAAGGGATAAAAAGAGTAGACACCAGACTGTGGCCGGTAGTCAGTAGAAGAACCTGCGCGCCGCTTCGTTTTCCTACCGGCTACTGTCTACTGTCTACTCTTTTTGCTACACTGTCCGGCAAACGTTGACCCGAAGGAGCGAGTCGGAAGTGGCGGACGAGAAACCGAAGGCCGTGAACGAAATTCCTGAAGGGACGGGGCAGTTCGACTCCCGCTTCCTCCTCTGGCGCGCGTTCTGCGCCGAGGCCGGCATCCCCGTTGAGACACTCCCCAGCGACCTCACCGGCGACCACAAAGACAAGTGGGAGAAGCTCAAGAACGAGCGCCTCCACAAACCGCAGGAAAGCGATAAGTGATGAGTTGATAAGTGATAAGAAAAAGCTTCAGACTTTCTTTCTTATCACTTATCAACCATCACTTATCACGCCTACAGGTATCTTCCCGTCAGGAAAGGGTTCGTGCGGCGCTCGCGGCCGACGGTCGTCTCGGGGCCGTGGCCGGAGTAGACGGTTACGTCGTCGCCGAGCGTCAGAATCTTTTCGTGGATCGAGTCCAGCAACTGCCGCGTCGAACCGCCCGGCAGGTCAGTCCTACCCACAGACCCCGCGAACAGGCAGTCGCCGACGAAGACCTTGCGCTCGTTCGGCTCGAACAGCACGACGTGGCCGGGCGTGTGGCCGGGGCAGTGGAGCACCTTGAACTCCAACTCACCGAACTTATAAATTTCGCCGTCCTGCCAGTGTCGCTCGATTGGCGGCGGCGGCTCGTACTCGAAGCCGAGGCGGCGCCACTGTTCGCGCGGGACGCCGAGCAGTTCGGGCTGGCGCGGCAGCGCGAAGTAGAGCGGCTCGTCCGCCTCGTGCAGGATGACTTCGGCCCCGGGCCTCTCGCGCTTGAGGGCCGAGACGCCGCCGACGTGGTCCAGGTGCGCGTGCGTCAGCGCGATGGCCTGCAACTCCAGACCCGACCTCTCTAAGACTTTGGCGATCTCGTCCGTCGCCTCGCCCGGGTCGATGCAGACGGCGCGCCGCGTCCGCTCGCAGGCCACGACGCGCGTGTGCTGCTGGAAGGCCGTGAGAGTTATCTGCTCGATGATCATCCGGCTGCCGAACCTTTCCAAGAAGAGTTAGAATAAGGGCCGCACCAAGTCGCCCCCGAGTATAAACAGACTCCCCCGCACGCCGCCAACAGGAGGTCGAGAGATGCCTTTGGGCGCGCGCTCCGCGAGCCTCGCGGAGGTGCTGGACGAGCTGACGCGCGAAGCGGCCGAGGAGCTGACCGAGCGCCTCGGCGGCGGCGACCTGCGCTGCTACGCCTGCGGCCACCGCTGCCTCGTCCGCGAGGGCAAGCGCGGCATCTGCAAGGTGCGCTTCAACGAGCGCGGGCGCCTGCTCGTCCCCGCGGGCTACGTCGCCGCCCTCGCCTGCGACCCCACCGAAAAGAAGCCCTTCTTCCACCTCCTCCCCGGCTCCGACACCCTCACCTTCGGCATGCTCGGCTGCGACCTGCACTGCAACTACTGCCAGAATTGGTTGACCTCGCAAGCGTTGCGCGATGACTCGGCGGGGACGGCGCCGCGGGGCGTGTCGGCGGAGAGGTTGGTTGAGATGGCGCGCGAGTGCGGGGCGCGGGTGGTGGGGTCGAGTTACAACGAGCCTCTGATTACGGCGGAGTGGGCGGCGGAGGTCTTTGAGCGGGCGAAGGCCGCGGGGTTCAGGACGGCCTTCATCTCGAACGGGAACGCGACGCCGCAGGTGTTGGACTACCTGCGGCCGTCTGACGGACTGTTACAAGATCGACCTGAAGTCGATGAGCGACCGCGCGTACAGGCAGTTGGGCGGCGTGGTCGGCAACATCCTCGACACCGTGCGGATGGTGCACGAGCGCGGGTTCTGGGAGGAGGTCGTGACGCTCGTCGTGCCGGGCTTCAACGACTCGGAGGGATGAGCTGAGCAGCGCGGCCGACTTTCTCGCGTCGGTCTCGCCCGACATCCCCTGGCACGTGACGGCGTTCCACCAGGACTACCGGATGACGGAGAACGCGAACACGACGGCCGCGCAGCTCGTGCGCGCGTGCGAGATCGGGCGCGAGGCGGGGCTGAAGTTCGTCTACGCGGGCAACCTGCCCGGCCGCGTCGGCCGCTGGGAGAACACCTACTGTCCCGCCTGCGGCGAGCTGCTCGTCGAGCGCTACGGCTACCGCATCCTTCAGATGAAACTCGCCGCCGACGGCCTCTGCCCCGCCTGCGAAGAGAAGATTCCGGGCGTGTGGGGGTGAAAGGAAGTAGACAGTAGTCAGCAGTCAGTAGGAAAGGGACGAAGGAGCGCACGCCTCTCATCAATCGTTGATGAGAGGCGTGCGCTCCTTATCTCTTCCGCGTTCTTCTGCTGACTACTGTCTACTGTCTACTTCCTTCACATCCCGCCCTTCGCGGCGTAGGTGCCGTGGTGGAAGGCGGCCTTCCACTGGCCGCCGCGGTTGGTCCAGAGCGTGCCGTGATACGCCTCGACCATCTTGCCTTTACCGTCCGGCCCCTTGCCCTTGTAGGTAAGGAGCGTGGCCTCGGCGTCGAGCCTGGTCTCCTTGAAGTCCGAGAGCGTCCACTTCGAGGCGGCGGAGGCGGCGTCGGCTCCCGTCATCATCTTGACCGCGGTGGCCTTGTCCATGACGCCCTCCGGCTCGACTTCGAGCGCGTCGGGCAGCAGGAGGCTCGCGAAGGCGTCGGCGTTCTTCGCCTTGATGGCCTCCCAGAAGGCCCTCTCCGCGTCGGTGGCGGAGGCGATGGCGGCCGGGCTCGCCGCGGGCGACGCGGCCGTCGCGGGCGACGCGGTCGGGCTCGCCGCGGCTACAGGCGTCGGCGAGTCCGACGGCATCTCAATCACGTCCGACTCCTGGTGATATGCGTTCAGCCACTTGCCGCCGCGGCTCACCCACGCGGACGAAGAGCGGTACGGCTTGGCCGGGACCGGCTTGCCGTCGTAGCTGCTCTTCTCGTTCATGGTGTAGGTGACGACGGCAAGCTCGGCGTTCACCTTGACGAGGCGCACGTCCGAGATGGTGTATTCCGTCAGGTCGTACTTCTTGATGGTTTCGAGCGTCTGCGCCCTGTTATGTATGCCGTCGGCGACGACGAGGGTGAAGTCGTCGGTCAGCAGCGCGCCGAAGGCGTCCCAGTTCTTGGCCTTGATGGCGTCGTAAACCTGCCGCTCTTTAGCTTCGAGGTCGGCCTGCGTCGGGCCGGCCGCGGGGGTCGGGCTGGCGGCGGCCGTGTTGGCGTTCGCGTTGGCGTTGGTGTTCCCCGCCCCCGTGTTCGTGTTTGTGTTTGTAGTGCAGGCCGACGCCGCAAGGAGCAGCGCGGACAGCGCGAGCAATCTCTTCATGGCAGGAACTCCGCCGAAAGGGTAGTAGAACGTCAGGCTTCTACGCTAAACGCGCAGGAGAGTCAAGGGAGAAGTTAGATTGATTCATTTGTCCATCGGCTCATTCAAAAATGAGCCGATGGACCGATGACTTCACTGAACCAATGAATCAATCCCCTTGTCCTCCATCCTTCCGCCTTCGCCGTTCCTCCCGAGTCGCAGGCGCCAGGGCATGAGGATGGATTCGAGGATGACTTTGCGCGACATCTTCGACTGGCCCTCGCGGCGGTCGGTGAAGGTGATGGGCACCTCGCTGATGCGCAGGCCGGCGCGGCGCGCGCGGTAGGTGGCCTCGACGAGGAAGGCGTAGCCCTCGCCCGCGATGCGCCCTTCGAGCAGCGAGCGCAGCGCCCGGCGCGTGTAGCAGCGGAAGCCGCTCGTCGTGTCGCGCACGCGCAGGCCCGTGATGCGCGCCACGTAGGCGTTGGCGAAGCGGCTCAAGAGCCGCCGGCGCAGCGGCCAGTTCTCGACGCCGCCGCCCTCGCAGTAGCGCGAGCCGATGACGACATCCGCGCGGCCGGAAGCCTCGACGAGCGCGGGGATGCGGCGCGGGTCGTGCGAGAAGTCGGCGTCGAGTTGCACGAGCCGCGCGTAGCCGCCCTCCAAGCCTCGGCGGTAGCCGTCCACGAGGCTGCGCCCGTAGCCGCGCGCGCCCGTGCGCCGCAGCACGGAGAAGCGCGGGTCCGAGCCGAACAACTCTTCGGCGCACTCGGCCGTCCCGTCGGGCGACGCGTCGTCGAGCAGACACACGTCCGCCTCAGGCGCGACCGCCAACAACTCCCCGACGAGCCGCCCGACGTTCTCGCGCTCGTTGTAGGTCGGGACGACGATGAGCGTGCGTTCGTTGTTCATCTCCCTCGCTTCGACGGCGGCCTTCACTCCCTCACCCTGTACAGATAGATCGACCCGCCGAAGATCTTCTCGGGCGTGCGGCGGCGGTAGTCGTCGAAGTAGTTGACGCGCTCGTACTCGGTCAGTTCCCAGCCCTCCTCGAACTCCCCGGGCACGGTCGAGCCGTTCAGCAGGCTCGCGCCGATGGCGACGTAGCGCGTCTGCTCCACGGGCTCCCCCGGCGGCACGAAGATGGCCGTCTGCTCGATGCCGTAAAGTTCCAACAACTGCCAGCCCAGCAGCGCCCCGCCGACGCGCGTCTCGCCGCGGCCGCGCAAGTATAGCGCGAGGCCGCGCACGTCGTCGCCCCACTCGACGTTCGAGTCGGAGAGGTACCACCAGCGCGGCGCCCCCGACGCGAGCTGGTTCATGTAAGACATGTGGTCGGGGTAGGCGCGCGCGGCCTCGACGCCGGCCCAGGCCGAGAGACGACGGCGAGCGCCGCGGCCAGCACCCGACTCCGCACGGAACTGCTTCGCAGCACGTCGTCCAGCATCGCGCCCGCGAGGATGAAGAAGAAGGGGTAGGCCGGCAGGTAGTAGCGCACGCCGATGTTGATGGTCGAGAGCGTCAGCAGCAGCGTGAAGAGCGCTACGGGGACGAGCAGCACGAGCACGCGCCCCTCGCGCGCGCGCCGCAGCCTCGCCAGCCCCCACGCCAGCCCCGCGAGCGTGAGCAGCAGGACGGGCAGCGGCGTCTTCAGGGCGAAGGCCAGAGGGAAGTAGTACCACCAGCCGTGATGGCTGTAGTCGCCCAAAATCCCCGCCGCGTGCCCCCACTTCGCGTGGCCGAGTTGCCACCCCACGCCCGAGATGAAGTCCGCCGGGAAGACCGTCTGAAGGAGTTGATATCCCGCCCCGAGCGCGGAGCGGAGCGCCCCCGGCCCCACGTCGATTGTTAACACGGAGCGCGCGAGCGCGTCCTCGAACGACTCGGGCGGCGCGTGTCGGAAGAAGTAGCCGGCGTTGACGGCCAGCACGGCCGCGAGCGCCCCCGCGGCCGCCTGCCCCGCGACGCGCCCGCGCCTCACCCCCTTGCGCGGCGCGAACACGAACAGCGCCGCGAACGCCACGCAGAGCACCGGCCCGAGCGCGACCATCGAGAACTTCGTCACCGCCGCGAAGCCCGCCGCGGCGCCGACGCACGACGCACGCACGACGCTCGGGGCCTTCAGATACGCCTGGAGCGCGAACGCGAAGAGGAGGAGCGCGAGCGCCGACGGCACGTCCGTCTGCACGACGCGGCCGTGCGCGAGCACCGTCGGCTCTAACGCGTAGAGCGCGACGGCGAAGAGCGCCGCGCGCGCGCCCCATTGGCGGCGGGCGAAGATGAAGACGAGCGCGCCCAACACGAGCGTCAGCGCGACCGCGGGCGCGCGCGCCCAGAAGCAGAGGTAGTCCAGGCGCCCCGCGTTCATCCGCCAGAACTCATCGAACTTGCCGAGGAAGTATCCGTAGTCGTGCGCCCCCGCTTCGATGGCCGGCGCCTCCGCGCCCAGCGCGACGAGCGGCGCCGCCCCCAGAATTTTCGCCACCGGCGGGTGCTCGTGGACGGGGCGGAAGTCGCCCTCGGTCAGGTGGTAGAAGCCCGCGGGTATCAAGACCCACTCGTCCACCGTGATGCTCTTCTGCCGGATGACAGAGAGCATCTGCGCCCCCATCAGCGCGAGCAGCGCGACGCACAGAACCCCCGCGCGCCGGTCCGAAAGAAGGCGGAAGGACGATGGATGAAGGGGCCGCTGTCCGGCCGTCCCTTCGTCACTCGTCCTTCCGCCTTCGGAGTTCATTCTTTAGCTTACGGCCCTAATCTTCCGTGGGGCGCGGGCCGGCGTCGAGGCCGCGCACGCTCGCCTGGTCGAGGACGCGGACGTGCAGGTCGCCCTGCACGTGCACCTGGCACGAGAGTCGGACGTTCTCGGCGAGGCCCGTCTCGGCCGCGAGGCGGTTGCGCTCGGCCTCCTGCATCTCGCCGGGGTCGCCCTCCGACACCTCGACGCGGCAGGTCGTACACTTCGCCTTCCCGCCGCAGCGGTGCAGAATGTCTATGCCGCTGTCCTCAAGCGCGAGCACGAGCTTGCGGCCCGCCTCCGCCTCGATCTCCCGCGTCCCCTCCGCGGTCTCCGCCGTTACCTTGGGCATATCCTTGTGGCTCCTGTGGTGTGAGTCGTAAAAAGTGACGGCGCGGCCCGCGCGGGCCGGGAGGCGTGCCGGGTTGTCCTTAGGAAAAGACTCGACAAGCCACCGGCCCGCGGGCCGCGCCGTATGTGTTGTCAGAAAATCTGACTAGGCCGTGAAGGACGAGCCGCAGCCGCAGCCGCCCGTCGCGTTCGGGTTGTTGAAGGTGAAGCCCGAGCCCATCACGTTCGTCACGTAGTCGATCTGGACGCCGTTCAGGTACTGCGCGCTGAACATATCGACGAACATGCGGACGCCGTTCGACTCGATGATGTGGTCGTTGGCCTTCGACTCCTCCTCGATGTTGAGGCTGTACGAAAAGCCCGAGCAGCCGCCCGGCACCACGCGCACGCGGAGTCCCGCCGTCTCGGGCAGGCCCTCTTCGCTCGCCAGGAACTTCCTGATCTCCACGGCGGCCGGCTCTGTAACGCCGAGCGTCATCGTCGGAATCTGTGTCTCTGTTGCTGACATCTCTGTCTCCTTAATTATTACTTCCGAGTTGTGATTCTGAGCGGTTAGCTTTTGGCTATTAGCTCTTAGCCTTCGGCGTTCAACGAAGAAGCTAACAGCTAAAAGCCAAACGCTAACCGCCTCCTACGCCTTCTTGCCGAGGACGACAAGCTCGGGCTTCATCGCCTCTATCGAAATCTGCCGGGCGACCTCTTCGGCCACGCGGCGGAACGCCTCGGCCTGCGGCGACGCGGGGTCGCCGACGACGATGGGGACGCCCGAGTCGCCGCCCTCGCGCACGCCCATGCCCAAAGGCACCGCGCCCAGATAAGGCACGCCGTACTCTTCAGAAAGTCTCAGCCCGCCGCCCTCGCCGAAGATGTTGTAGCGCGTGCCGGTGTCGGGCGCGATGAAGTAGCTCATGTTCTCGACCACGCCGAGCACGGGCACGTTCACCGTCTCGAACATGCGCAGCGCGCGCCGCACGTCGGCCAGCGCAACCTCCTGCGGCGTCGTCACCAGCACCGCGCCCTGCACGGGCACGAGCTGTGCGAGCGAGAGCTGCACGTCGCCCGTCCCCGGCGGCATGTCCACGATCAGGTAATCCAGCTCGCCCCACTCCACGTCCTGCAAGAACTGCCGGACGAGCCCGTGGAGAATCGGCCCGCGCACGATCATCGGCTCGTCGCCCGGCTTCAGCACGGCCATCGACATCAGACGCACGCCGTGCGCTTCGAGCGGCACCAGCTTGTTGCCGTTGATGGTGGGGCGCACGTCCGCGACGCCGAGCATCAGAGGCACGTTCGGCCCGTACACGTCCGCATCCAGCAGCCCGACCCGCGCCCCGTCGCGCGCGAGGCTCACGGCGAGGTTGACCGCCACGGTGGACTTGCCCACGCCGCCCTTGCCCGAGCTGACCGCCACGATGTTGCGCACGCCCGGCACCGTCAACTTCTCGCCAAGCCCTCGGCCCTTCGGCACCTCCGCGTCCATCGTCACGCTCACCGAAGTGACGCCGGGAAGTTCAGCCACCACCGCGCGCGACTGCTCCTGCAACTGCTCGCGCACGGGGCACGCGGGCGTCGTCAGCACGACGCGGAAACTGACCGCGCCGCCCTCGATCTTCAAATCTTTAATAAACCCGAGGCGCACAATGTCCTTGTGCAGGTCAGGGTCTTTCACCTGCGCCAGCGCCCCGTAAACGTCTGCCTCTGTCACTTGTGCCATTCTCGATTCACGCCTTCTTCGGTCTCATAACCCTGTACGCGCAGCGCGAGGCGCCGCCGGCGATGCGCGACTCGCGGAAGACTTCCGTCCCCAGCAGCTCGCGGTAGACAAACAGCTCCTGGTCGCAGAGCTGCCGGTACTCGCGCGCCAGCTCGGCCTGCGGGCAGTTCCACTCGGTCAGAAGGTACGAGCCGTCGTTCAGGCGCTCGGCCTCTGCCTCGTACCCCGTCTCGCGCAGAAGCTCCGTCAGACGACGCATGCGCGCGTCAAAATTCAACCCTTCGAGCTGCGGCTTCAAGCCCGCCACCATCTCCGTCGCGCAGCCGCAGAAGACCGTGTTCAAGCCCCGCTCGCCCCAGACCTCGCCGATCTGCCTGAGCACCGACTTCGCGAAGAGGTCGTAGCGCTTCGGGAACAGCTCCTCGGCCTTCGGCGTCAGGCGGAAGACGTGCGCGGGTCGCCCGCGGTCGCCGCGCGCCGTGGCGTGCTCGACGTAGCCCTCGCGTTCCAGCACGTCGAGGTGCTTGCGCACGCCCTGCTTCGTCACGCCGAGCGCCTCGGCCAACTCGTCGGCGCTCGTGCCGCCGCGCGCGCGCAACTGCTGCACGATCTCCTCGCGCGACGCCCCGAGCCCGATTTTAAGGGTGGCTACCACAAGACTTTCATGCTACTTTTGGGGCACTCCTTTTGTCAACCGTGCGGTTGCTAAATATGAGAAAGCCCTTGTTTTAAGTGAGATTTTCCCGATGACGAACGACCCCACCGGCCGCTTCTCGACGCGCGTCGCCGACTACGTCAAATACAGGCCCGGCTACCCGCCGGCCGTCCTGCGCCTGCTCGAAGAGGAGTGCGGGCTCGACTCGACCTCGGTCGTGGCCGACGTGGGGTCGGGGACGGGGATTCTGTCCGAACTGCTCCTGAAGAACGGGAACCGCGTCTACGGCGTCGAGCCGAACCGCGAGATGCGCGAGGCGGGCGAGAGCCTGCTGGCCTCGTACGCGAACTTCGTCAGCCTCGACGGCCGCGCGGAGGAGACGACGCTCGACGACAGGAGCGTTGACTTCGTCACCGCCGGCCAGGCGTTCCACTGGTTCGACCCGCCGCGCGCGCGCCGCGAATTTCTGCGCATCCTCCGGCCCGGCGGCTGGGTCGTCCTCGTCTGGAACGACCGGCGCACGGCGGGCACGCCCTTCCTCGAAGAGTACGAGCGCCTGCTCCTCGAATACGGCACGGACTACAAGGAGGTGAGCGTCAAGTACGCCGAGGCGTCGATGCTCGCGGCGCTCTACGGCCCGAGCGAAATCCGCGCGCAGACCTTCGACAACGAGCAGGTCTTCGACTTCGACGGCCTGCGCGGCCGCCTCACCTCCTCCTCCTACGTGCCCGAGCCCGGCCACCCGAACTTCGGCCCGTTGATGCGCGAGCTTGAATCCCTCTTCCAACGCCACGAGCGCGACGGCCGCGTCGTCGTCGCCTACGACACGAAGCTCTTCTACGGAAGGCTGTGAGGAAAGCGAGAAGCGTGAACCGTAAACCGTGACAAGTAAGAGCTGTTCTTTATCTCGTCACGGTTTACGGTTCACGCTTCTCGCTTTACTTTTGCCTTTTGCCTTCTTAGCATAGTGTCGGTCTTCCCCTTGAAACTGTCCTTCGTCTCCGTTGAGCCCCATGCCGAACACACCCTTTGCTTACGATAAGGTCTGCCCGCGCGCGCGGGCCGCTTTGCTTTCACTCTGCGCGCTGCTCGCGTGCGCGTCGGCGGCGCAGGCGCAGAGGGGCAACGCTCGGAAGCCCGCGCCGCAGTCGAAGGCCAAGGAGAAGCCGACTCCCACGAGGAGTCGGACGAGCGCGCGCGTGCCCCAGGAGACGCTGTTGCAGATCGTGCAGGCGGAGGACGAGCGCCGCTGGGAGGATTCCGACCTGTCGAAGCTGCTCACGGACGCGAGCCCTTCGGTGCGGGCGCGCGCGGCGCTCGCGGCCGGGCGCATCGGTGACGAGGGCGCGGTCGGGCCGCTCGGCGCGATGCTCTACGGCGACCGCGACGACTCGGTGCGCGCGGCCGCGGCCTTCGCGCTCGGCGAGATCGAGGCCGAGCCCGCGTCGGGCGCGCTCACGGAAGCGCTGCGGGTCTCGAAGTCTCCGGAGGTGCGCGCGCGCGCCGTGGAGGCGCTCGGCAAGATAGCCGCGGCGCTCCCCGAAGCACGCGCCGACGCGAAGAAGCGGATCGGCGACGCCATCACGACGGCGCTCACCGCCGAGCAGAGACTGACCAAGCCGAACCGCGCGCTCGTCCTGCTCGGCCTGACGGCGTTGTTGCGCGCGCGCCCGGAGAATGGTGCGCGCACGGTCGCGCTCTTCCTCTCGTCGTCGGACGCGCGCGCGCGCGCCGACGCGGCCAACGCGCTCGGACGGATGCGCGCGAAGGAGTCGCTCGAACGACTGCGCGCGATGCTGGCGACGGACACGGACGCGGTGGCGCGGGCCAACGCCGCGCGCGCGCTCGGCGCGGCCGAGGACGCGGCGTCCTTCGAGGTGCTCGCGCAGCACGTCGCGACAGACGCCGACGCGCGCGTGCGCGTGAGCGCCGTCCGCTCGCTCGCGCAGATCAAGGAGCCGCGCGCCGCCGACGCGCTCATCACGGCGCGGCGGCGAGCTGTTCGCCGCCTACAAGTCGGCGCGCGTGGGCGGCGCCCCGAACCCGCCCGAGGTCAACGAGCTTTTGGAAGTCGCGACCGCGATGGGACGCGTGCTGGCGAACTCGAACGACGAACGTTCGCTGACGCTTTTGCGCGCGGCGCGCGAGGGCGGGGTGGTCGCGCCCGAGATTGAGACGGCGCTGGCGCGCATCGCGCCGACGCAGTACCTGCGCGACAAGGGCGTCGCGGACTTCGTCGCGCAGGCTTCACGGCGCGGCGCGGCCGGCGTGACGTGGCAGAAAGTTTCGGCGCTGGCTCAAGGGCTCGGCGAGATGGCCGGCGTGACGAGCGCGCAGGTCGGCAACAGCGTCGTCAGCCTTCAGGCCGACGCGCAGATAGCCCTGCGCGCGCTCGTGCAGAGCCCGTCCACGCCGCCCTCTTCGCTCCCGGATTTGCTGCGCGCGCTCGCGGCCTTCAAGCCGCCCGACCTCGCGGCGGTCGCGCGCGCGGCGCTCGGCAATCAGGATGTCATCGCGCGCGCCACGGCCGCCGACATCCTCTCGGAACTGCCGCCCGAGGCCGAGACCGCGCGCGCGCTCGCCGACGCCCTGCCGCGCGCCTTGCAGGACGAGACGGACGACGCGGCGCTCTCCATGCTGGGCGCGCTCGCCAAGCAGCAGGGGGCGGAGGTCGAGCCGGCCATCAAGTCCGCGCTGGAGACGACCGACTACCTCGTGCGCCGCCGCGCGGCCGACATTCTGCGCGAGCGCGCGGGCGGCCCGGCGACCCGGCGCCGCGTCGAGACCGTCAACACGCGCAACCACCGCGAGGACTACGAGCGGGCGCTGGCCCGCGTCGGCAAGAGCGTGCGCGCCTTGGTCGCGACCGACAAGGGCTCGTTCACGATGGAGCTGTTGCCGGAAGAGGCCCCGCTCACGGTCGATAACTTCGTGGGGCTGGCGCGGAAGAACTACTTCAACA
The DNA here is from genome assembly GCA_963726735.1 of uncultured Acidobacteriota bacterium. Classification (GTDB taxonomy): domain Bacteria; phylum Acidobacteriota; class Blastocatellia; order Pyrinomonadales; family Pyrinomonadaceae; genus QHXN01. Next base: position 127,267 of record CAVSDM010000007.1, on the reverse strand, counting down.
ACGTCCTCTTCCACCGCGTCGTCCCCAACTTCGTCGTGCAGGGCGGCGACCCGCGCGGCGACGGCAACGGCGGCCCCGGCTACCAGATACGCTGCGAGGTCAACGAGGTGCCCTACAACCGCGGCGCGGTCGGCATGGCGCTCTCGGGCAAGGACACGGGCGGCTCGCAGTGGTTCGTCACGCACTCGCCGCAGCCGCACCTCGACGGCGGCTACACGGTCTTCGGCCGCGTCGTCGAAGGGATGGACGTGGTGGACCGCATCGTGCGCGGCGACCGCATCCGCTCCGTCACCATCACCGAGCGCGGGCGCTGAAAGGCTCTGAGGCTTTAGATGAAGCACGGCGGGTTTTCATTAACGGGCGTTCGCGGTCACGGGTGGGCGTTCGTGCTGCTGTCACTCGCCCTGCTCTGCCCTCCTTTAATCCCCGGCGCGCGCGCGCGACAGGGCGAGCCGGACAGGCAGGCGAAGAACGAGCCGCCGCCGCGCACGCTCTACCGCATCACGCTTGAGCTGGACTTCGACGCGCGCACTTACGCGGGTCGCGAGCGCGTGCGCTGGGTGAACCGCGACGACCGCCCCGCGTCCGTCGTCTACTTCCACCTCTACCCCAACCTGCGCGCCGAAGACGAGCGGCCCGGCGCGCCCGCGGCCCCGGCAGACGTGGCCGCGCTCGAAGAGCCGCGGCTCGAAGTGACCGCGGTGCGCGCGGGTGAGGGCGGGCAACCGCTCCCCTTCGTCGCGGAGGACGAGGGGGCCACGCTCCGCGTCCAACTGCGCGAGGCGGTCGCGCCCGGCTCCGCCGCCGAGGTGGAACTCGCCTTCAGAGGCACGGTCCCCGAACTCGACCCCGACGAGACGAGCCTCACGGCCCACGTCGTCCAGCAGGTCGGCGCAGCCATGCGCGACACGCGCGAGATACGGCGCGCGCGCGACACGAACTTCGTCTCGCGCGGCGTGATGCTTTTGGGCGGCTTCCACCCCGTGCTCGCCGCGCGCGAGGGCGGCGACTGGCAGCGCAGGGTCGAGCCGAGCGTCGGCGAGACTTACTTCACGGACGTGGCCGACTACGAGGTCGAGGTCGAGGCGGCGGAAGGCGTCAACCTCTTCGCCTCCTGCGAGCAGGGGCAGGAGTCGGGCGGCGGGCGCAAGCGCCGTCTGAGCTTCGCGGGCGCAGACCTGCGCGGCTTCGCGCTGGTGGCGGGACGCACGCTGCGCGCGGAGGAGCGCGAGGCCGGCGGCGTCCGCCTGCGCTCGGTCTTCACGCCCGAGCACGAGAAGGTCGGCCGGCGCGTGCTCAATGTCGCGGCCGACGCGGCGCGCACCTACGCCGCGCGTTTCGGCCCGCTGCCTCTCAAGCTCGTCACGGTCACCGAGGCGCCGCTGGTCGCGGGCTTCGGCAGCGCCGAGTTCGCGGGGCTCGCCGTCATCGCCGGCGCCTTCTACGTGGACTTCGACTCGCCCGCGATGCGCGCGCTGCCGGAGCTGGTGCGCGAGCAGCGCGCCAGCGTCGAAGACAACCTGGAGTTCGCCGCGGCGCAGGGCGTGGCGCGGCAGTGGTGGGGCGGCGCGGTCGGCAACGACCCCGCGCGCCAGCCCGTGCTCCACGAGGCGCTCGCGCAGTTCTCCGCGCTGCTCTACGTGCAGGACGTGCGCGGCCCCGGCGCCGCGCAGCAGGTGCAGGACGACCAGTTGCGCGGCGTCTACCAGGTCTACCGCACCTTCGGCGGCGAGGACGTGACGGCCGACCGCCCCGCGCGCGAGTACCGCAACTCGTTCCAGTACGCGGCGGTCGTCGCCGGCAAGGGCGCGCTCATGTTCGTCGAGCTGCGGAGGCTTCTGGGCGAGGAGCGTTTCTTCAAGGCGCTGCGCGGGTACTACGAGGCGAACCGTCTGGAAGTCGCCGAGACGGAAGACCTCCGCGCGGCCTTCGCCGCCGTCGCGGAAGTCCCGCAGCGACGCGCGCTCACGCGCACCTTCAACCGCTGGCTCTCCGAGCGCCACGGCGACGAAGACATCGCCCCGCCCAACCCGCAGCTCCTCGCCGCCCTCGGCTTCACCCCCGAGCAGCAGCAGGCCGCCCGCGACCGCAACGCCTTCTCCCGCCTCGGCCGCTTCTTCTGGCGCCAGATGACCCGCATCAGGTGACGGCCGAGGACCCCCGGCCGCCCTTACTTCTGTCTGGAGGGCCTGATGCCGAACGCGCGGAGCGCGCCTTCGAGCCCACGGAAGAAGCGGGTCCGGTTGAGCAGAGGGTTGAGCCAGCCGTTGGTGATCGCGTAGCTCGACTCGAAGGGCGAGGTGTGGTGCGTCCGGTGGTGCTCGGGGGTGAGGATGAGTCTCGCCCGCTGAAGCAGGCGGACGGGGCGGGGCGGCCTCTGCTGGTGCGCCCACTTGTGGAACTGATTCGTAGCGACCGTCACGCCCACGGTCACGGCCGCGGCGAAGACGGCGAAGGCGGTCGCGGCGGAGGTCTCGCCGGAAGTCATGACGACAACGAACAGAATGAGCAGGGGCGCCGCCAGGATGCAGGCATTGCCGACGGTCTCGACGATGCCGTGCTCGCAGATCTCCTGCGGGCGGAGGTGGTGGACGCGGAACGGCTTGACGAGGCTGTACCCGATGACGGGCGTGTGCTCCTCGCCGTAGGTGTCGGCCGCCCAGTGCACCAGCCCCGTGACGAAGTCGCCGAAGACCAGCCCCATGAGTGCGCCGGGGAGGGCCAGCCATTCGCACTCGGCTTCGGAGAGTCGTCGGTATGACGGCAGCAGGGCGGAGACGAAGAGAAAAGGGAACAGGATGGTGGCCGAGAGTTCGAGCAGGCCGTGAATCAGGCCCGAGCCGTCCGCGGCCTTCGGGTTCCCTACCGGCTGCGCCGGCTCGTTGGTTTCGCGCATGGGATGATTCGTCTGGTTAGCGGAGCTGGCAGCGGTTTCACTCGGAAGTGTTTTCTGAAAACGAGAACTCATCTCTTTGGACATTCAACGGCGCCGGCGCCTTAGTGTAGGGTGTTCGGGTAAGTTACGGTCGGCGCGCCGCTTCGGATTTTGCATGCGCGAGCATTCATAGTCAAAACTTCAGGTGCGTGCGCCGTCGGTTGCCGCGCCGCCGAACTTTAAAACCCGCGCGGCTCTGTTAAGCTGAGCCGGCGCCGCCAACGACCCTTATGGACACGACGGCTTTCACGAAGATTGAGACCGCGAGGCTGGTGCTCCGGCGCCCGGGCGACGGAGACCTCGGCCATTTTCTCGCGTACCTGAACGACCCTTTGGTGGCGCGGTATCAGTCCTGGGAGTCTTATACGGAGGAGGAGGCGCGGGGGGTCATCGAGCGGCAGAGGGGCGTCGAGCCGGGGACGCCGGGGCAGTGGTTCACGTTCGCGGCGGAGTTGAAGGAGACGGGGGAGATGGTCGGTCACGTCGCGCTGAGCGTGAAGGCGGACGACGGGAAGCAGGCGGAGATGGGCTTCACCTTCGCGCGCGCGCATCAGGGGCGCGGGCTGGCGCGCGAGGCGGCTGAAGGCGTGCTCGGCTACGCCTTCGGCGTGCTGGGGCTGCACCGCGTGGTGGCCGTCGCCGACTGCGAGAACGTGCGTTCGGTAGCGCTCCTCGAAAGGCTCGGGATGAGGCGCGAAGGCCACTTCGTCGAGAACGTCTGGTTCAAGGGCGCGTGGGGGTCGGAGTACTCTTACGCCATGCTGCAAGCGGAGTGGCTGGCGCGGCGCGCCGTCTGAAGTCGCCGCACCGCACGGACAGACAGAAGGGGCGGGCGCGTGTTCAAGACACGCGCCCGCCCCTTTCAGTTGGTAAAGTTGCGCGAACAGTCTTCCGCCTTCAACCCTTGCGCCGGCGGCGGGCGCGCGCGGCGCTGCCGGCGAGGCCCGTCCCGAACAGCAACAGCGTCGCGGGCTCCTGTATGTGCGGGCACTCACGCCCCGACGGCGCCGCCGGTCCCTTTTTTATGATCGGGGAGGCCGGGCGAGATACGGCTGGGCACGCGCGATACCTTCCGGCCGTCTGGTCTCTGTTGGGAGTGCGGCCAGCTTAGGCACGGCGGCGCGGGCTGTCAAGATTTTCATGGATGCGGCGTTGACTTTTGGGCGGAACAGCATATGATGCCGCCGTCACGCCCATGCCCGTCATCTACACCATCGACAGACCCGAGCGCGTCGTCTACCTGACGACGGTCGGCGACCCCTCCTTCCAAGAGTGGCGGGACGCGCTGCTGCGCGTCTTCTCCGACTCGGCCTTCGAGAGCGGCTTCCACTTCATCAGCGACCGCCGACGGTCGGCGGCGCCGGACGCCGAGTTCGTCGAGCAGCAGATCGTCTTCATCCGCGAGCACGAGCCGGAGTTGGGGCACTGCCGCTGGGCGGCCGTCGTCCCCGACCCTGCGACCGACGAGGCGGCGCGGGCCGTGACGAGCCGCGCCGGCATGGCCGAGGTCGAGGTCGGCTTCTTCTACGACCTGGCGGCGGCGCGCCGCTGGGTGTTCGGCCGGCGCTGAGGGCGCGCGGCGCTGACGCGCGAAGAGGGGCGAGCCTCCGGAAGGCTCGCCCCTCTTCTTTTTGAGCGTACGACGGCCGGCGGCCCGACTCACTCGCTGTGCTGAACGGGGTTGATGCCCTTGCTGGCGCTGTTGGTCGTCCCGACGGGGGCGGACGAGCCGACCGCGAGGACGGCGATGAGCGCGAGCAGGATGGACAGTTGGGTGATCATCTTCTTCTCCTTTTCAACTCTGACGTTGTCTTCACTGACGGGCCGCTTCCGGCCCCAACATATAACGCGGGGCCGCGCGGCGAAATCCGGCACGCCCGCATGATTTTTTTTCGCCGCGGCCCGGCCCTTTACAGATGTGATATGCTCCGGCCGCCTTTCGCCTGTGACTCGCCCGGAGGTTCACGCCGATGAATCGCGGTGCCGCACTCTTCGCGCTCTGTCTCGTCTCGACCCTGGCGCTTTCGTGCAGCTCGAAGGAGGCCGACCCGTTCGCGGGGCGTCTGGTCGATCTCTCGCACGCGTACGACGAGCAGACCGTCTTCTGGCCGACGGCCGACGGCTTCAAGCTGGAGAAGGTGGCGGAAGGCATGACGGCCGCGGGGTACTACTACGCCGCCAACAACTTCTCGACGGCCGAGCACGGCGGCACGCACCTCGACGCGCCCGTCCACTTCGCCGAGGGGCGCCACACGGCCGACCAGATTCCGCTCGAACAGTTGTTGGGCGCGGGCGTCGTCGTGGACGTGTCGGAGAAGTGCGCGCGCGACGCCGACTATCAGGTTTCGACGGAAGACTTCGCCGCGTGGGAGCGCGAGCACGGGCGTCTGCCCGAAGGGGCGATCGTCTTTCTGCGGACGGGCTTCGGGCGGCGCTGGCCCGACCGGCGCAGCTACATGGGCACGGACGAGCGCGGCCCCGACGCGGTCGCCAAGCTGCACTTCCCCGGCCTCCACCCCGACGCCGCGCGCTGGCTCGTGCGCGAGCGCTCGGTCAAGGCCGTCGGGCTCGACACGCCGAGCATCGACTACGGCCAGTCCAAGCTCTTCGAGTCGCACCGCGCCCTCTTCGAGCGCAACGTCCCCGCCTTCGAGAACCTCGCCAACCTCGACCAACTCCCCCTCAAAGGCTTCCACGTCGTCGCCCTCCCCATGAAGATCAAGGGCGGCAGCGGCGGCCCGCTCCGCGCCGTCGCGATAGTCAGGGAGAAGTAATACGAGCGGCAATTTCTCCGGTCGCCGGGCCCCGGTTTTTCGTACTACCGTGGGGGCGGGGGGCGCATCTAATTTGCCGCCGGAGTGTGCCGCGGCCGACAATGGCGGCGTCAACTTGCGGCGGGGCGGTTTGAAGAAGGAGGAGTTGCCGATGGCTTTGAGTAAGAGCTTGGCGGAGCGCGGGGCGCGGGCGGTGTTGGTCAAGCGGCAGGAGCGCGCGGACGTGGAGCGGAGCCTCGACCAGTTGAGCCGCGCGATGGACGGGCTCTTCCGCATCCCGGGCACGGGGTGGCGCATCGGGCTCGACGCGCTCGTCGGGCTCATCCCCGGCGTCGGCGACTTCGCGACGACGGCCGTCTCGCTCTACATCCTCGCGGCGGGCGTGCGCTACCAGGTGCCGAAGGCGACGCTGCTGCGGATGGCCTCGAACATCGCCGTGGACTACCTGCTCGGCGCCGTGCCCATCGTCGGCGACCTCTTCGACGCGGCGTGGAAGTCGAACCAGATGAACGTCGAGCTGCTCAAGCGCCGCGCCTCGGTCACGCCCGAGGAGGCGCGCCACGGGCGCATAAGCGACTGGCTCTTCCTCGGCGTCATCGTGCTCGGCCTGCTCGTGCTCCTCGTCGCCTCCGTCGCCACGAGCCTCTGGCTGCTCGCGCAAGCTCGTCGGCCTCTTCATGTAAAATTCATCAGAGACACAGAGACACGGCTTGAAGACGTAATGCTTCAAGCCGTGTCTCTGTGTCTCTGTGGTTAAGTTCTTCTGAGCGCGCTTAACCCGCGGCCGTCTTGTTCGCCGCGAGCACGCGGTCGAGCGCCGGGCCGATGACCTTCACGCCGAACTCGCCGGCCGCGAAGCCGCGGAGCTTGCCCTCGGCGTCGAAGAGGTAGTAGGCGGGCACGTAGCCGTGCTCGTTCTGGAAGGCGTCGCGCAGCTGTGTGGCCGTTGTCCACCGCGCACGGCTCCGTGATGCCGTACGTGGCGACGGCCTCGCGCACGGCCTCCACGTCTGTGTCCGCCTCGTAGCGCGGCATGTGGATGGCGACGACGCGCAGTCCGTCCTCGGCCCTGCTCTCGCGCCACTCCGCGACGCGCGGCAGATTCTCCTTACACATCCCGCAGCTCACCGACCAGAAGTGTACGAGCGTGGGGTGCCCCTTCGCCTCTTCGGCCGCGGCCGCGCCCGTCGCGTTGAACCACTCGGTCGCCCCCTCCAGCGAAGGCATCTCCGTCCCGATTCTCATTGGCATGACGAATACCTCGTGACAAGTAAACCGTGAACCGTGACAAGAGAAGACAGAGTCTCTCTCTTGTCACGGTTCACAGTTCGCGGTTTACGCTCTTCACCGACCTTGAGCGTCTCCTGACCCGGACGCCAGTCGGCCTGGCAGAGGCCGCCGGTCTGGAGCGCCTGAATGACGCGCAGCGTCTCGTCGGCCGAGCGCCCGACGTTGAGGTCGTGGATGACCGCGTAGCGGAGCGTCCCCTCGGGGTCGATGACGAAGAGGCCGCGCAGCGCGACGCCCTTGTCCTCGATGAGCACGCCGTAGTCGCGCGCCACCGACTTCGTGATGTCGGACGCGAGCGGGTAGCGCAGGCCCTCGACGCCGCCCTTGTCGCGCGGGGTCTTGAGCCACGCGCGGTGCGAGTGGACCGAGTCGGTCGAGACGCCGATGACGGCGGCGCCGATGCCCTCGAAATCGTCGTAGCGGTCGCTGAAGCTCGTCAGCTCCGTCGGGCAGACGAAGGTGAAGTCGAGCGGGTAGAAGAGCAGCACAACCCACCGCCCCTTGTAGTCGTTCAGCTCGACGTTCTCGTTCAGTTTCTCGATGTTCTTCGTGGACGGCATGTTGAAGTCCGGCGCCGCTTGTCCCACTTTTGCTTCTGCCATGATGCTTGTTCAATCCTCCGTTGATGTTGAAAAGAGCCTTACGGTGCGGGCGCGCGACAACTCCCCGGCGCGCCCGCGTAAAATTTTCGCGCCGCGCACTCAGCCCTTACCCTGACAGTCGGGGCACAGGCCCACGAGCGTCAGGTGGATCGACTCGGGCTTGAAGCGCGAGCGGCGGGCGGCGGCGCGGATGAGCTGCGGCGTCTCGGCGAGGTCGAAGTCGGCGAGCTTGCCGCACCGCGAGCAGACGGCGTGGTCGTGGCGCGCCGTCTCGCTGTCGTAGCGGCTCGACCCCTTGCCGAAATGGATTTCGCGCACGAGCCCCGCCCCCGTGAGGTACTTCAAAGAGTTGTAGACCGTGGCGAAGCTGATCGAGGGCAGCTCGCGCCGGGCCGCCTCGAAAATCTCGTTCGCCGTCGGGTGCTCCGCCGACTCCGTGATGACACGGAGCACGGCCCGCCGCTGCGGCGTCAACGCCCCCCGCGGGGCGCCACCCTGATCTCCCCTACCCGCCATAATTTTTACCCGCCGTTGAAAGTGGAATTAGAATAATTCTAACTCGGGCATCTGTCAAGCGCCGCCGGAAAGTTCTTGCTTTCGCGCGCGGCTTCGGGTAGAACGCCTTGCGCCCCGTTGCAAAACCTTACCGCTCGGCACGCACACAGACAGACGAGGGAGGCTCACCATGAACGGACGTTCGAGGATGAAAGTTGGCGGCGGCGCGCTGCTCCTGCTCGCGCTCCTGCTCCTGCCCGCGCCCGCGGCGCAGGCCAAAGTGACGAGGTACCTGACGGGCAGCGCGGCGGACGTGGCGCCCGCGCTCGCCGGCCCGGCGCACGACTTCGGCGGCGGCGGCACGGACGTGGACGCGGCGCTCCAATGGATCATCGACCGGGTGCGCGGCTGCACCTCGTGCGCGACGAAGGTGGACGTGGTCATCCTGCGCTCGACGGGGTCGAACGGCTACAACGACTACATCTACGCGATGAACGGCGTGGACTCGGTCGAGACCCTCGTCATCACCAGCGCGAAGGACGCGAACACGGCGGCCGTCGAGACGACCGTGCGCAACGCCGAGGTCGTCTTCTTCGCCGGCGGCGACCAGTGCGACTACGTGAAGAACTTCAAAGGCACGCGGGTCGAGACGGCGGTCGAGACGGTCTACGCGCGCGGCGGGGGCGTCGGCGGGACGAGCGCGGGGCTCGCCATCCAGGGCGAGTTCACCTACGACGCCTGCTCGGGGAGTGTCACTTCGAGCCAGGCGCTCTTAGACCCCTACCGCCGCGAGATCACTTTCACCTACGACTTCTTCAACTGGGCGCACATGGGCGATGTCATCACCGAGCAGCACCTCGTCCCGCGCGACCGCATGGGCCGGGCGCTGGTCTTTCTCGCCCGCCAGATCAGGGACGGCCGCGCGTCGAGCGCGCTCGGGGTGGCGGTGAACGAGGCGACCTCGGTCGTCGTCGATAAGAACGGGTTGGCGCAAGTCATCGGCGACGGCCCGGCCTACTTCGTCCTCGCCGACCACTTCCCGGAGGTCTGCGAGCCGCGCACGCCGCTCACCTACTCCAACTACAAAATCTGGAAGGTGCCCGCCGGCGGTACGTTCAATCTCGCCAGCCGCCCGACCACAGGCTTCTACCTCGTCAGCGTCACGGGCGGCGCGCTGAGCCGCGACCCATACTGACGCCGCTCCGCGGCGTTCTCAACTTATTATTGAATTTTCGGCTTCCGCTCGACGAAGTCGAGGAGGGCGTGGACGTAGTCGGGGAAGCGCGGGCAGCGGAGGCCGCGGGGCGCGAGCAGCGCGGTGGCGCGGGCGGTGTCGTAGGTCTGCTTGAGGAAGAAGTAGGGGACGCCGACGCGGGGCAGTCCCGTCACCATCTCGTTGAGGGGGAGGTTGAGCGTCGTGCGGACGACGGGCGCGGGGAGCGTGAGGAGCGACTCGCGGCCGGCGAGGTTGCGCGAGATGAGGTCGAACAGCTCTTCGGTCGTGAGCGGCTCGGGGTCCGCGAGCTGGACGGTCTCGCCCGCGGACGCGTCGTCGGAGGCGAGCGCGGCCATCGCCTCGACGACGAAGTCCACGGGGACGACGTTGAGCCGCACCTCGCGGTTGCCGATGTTGGCGAGCGAGAGCGCGCCCGGCCACATGCGCAGGTAGTTGATGAGGTAGTAGACGCCGTCGTACTTCGCCGTCTCGCCCGTGCGCGAGTCGCCGCAGACGACCGACGGGCGGTGGATCGTGACGGGCAGCTCACGCTTGAGCGCCTCCACTTCCAGCTCGGCGAGGTACTTCGTCTCCTCGTAGAAGTTGCGGAAGCCCGCCGCGTGGCGCAGCTCCGATTCGAGGATGAGCCCCGTGCGGCGCCCGGCCACGTAGCAGGTCGAGACGTAGTGGTAGCGCTTGAGCGCGGGAAGCGTAAGCGCGAAGCGGTTGACGTTGCGCGTGCCCTCGACGTTGACGCGCATCGCCGACCTCGCGCGCGACGGCGAGGTCGTAGACGGCCGCGAGGTGGAAGAGCACGGTCGTCTCGCCCCTCGCCGCTTCAAGGTCTGGCGCGGACAGGCCCAAATCTTCGCGCGTGATGTCGCCCTCCAACACGCGGAAGCGTTCGGCGGGCGCGCCGGTCTGCTCCGACAGTTGCGCGATCTCCGCGCGCGCGCGCTCGGCGAACGCGGGCTGCACGAGCAGCAGGAACCGCGCGCCGTCGAGCGCGAGGCGCTCGACCAGCCGCCCGGCGATGAAGCCGGGGAAGCCCGTCAGGAAGATCGTCTCGTCGAGTGCCAAAGTCTCTAACCTCTTCTAAGCCCCGCCGGCAGGTCTCCAATATAACCGACGGCCTGCCTCAGACGCTCGTCGCGCGCCCCCGAGACAGAACGGTAGGGGCGCCCCCGGGCGCGCAGCTCTGCGACGAAGACCTCGTGCATCCACCCGCGCACGTGCTCGCCGTCGCGCGTGCCGTCCTGCTCGAAGGGCGTGTCGATGTCCGTCAAAAGGTAGAGGTCGGGTCGCCGGTGGCGCATCGCAATCCCTTCGACCTCGGGCGAGCGCGCGCCCATGTAGCGGCGGTGCCAGACGCTCGTCGCGAAGGCGTCGGTGTCGCAGATCAGAATCTTGTTGGCGCGACGCGCGGCCTCGTCCTCCAGCTCGCACTGGCGCGCGGCGATGTGCGCGAACTCTGCGGGGCGGAAGTCGTAGCCGCCCTCCAGTTCGAGCTTGCGCTCCGAATACTCGCGCCCGTACTCGGGCACCCAGACGGTCTCGAAGTGTCGCGCGAGGTCTTGCGCGAGCGTCGTCTTCCCGGTGGACTCCGCGCCGACGACGCAGACGCGCACGGCGTAGAAGCCGCGCACGGGCGGCTCCAGAAACTCCCAGCACCCGAGCGGGTCCGCGCGCACGAGCGTCCCCGAGACGGGCACGGACGCGCGCGCCCTGTCCACCTGCACGTGCCGGCAGCCGAGGTGCCGCGCGAACTCGTCGCCGTAGTCCTCGGAGGTGAAGACCACGTCGGGCGCGCGGCCCAGCAGGCGCACCGAGTTCTCTGCCCACACGCGCGAGTCCTGCGCGTCGTAACGTGTCGTCGAGATAGAGGACGCGCACGTCCGCGTGAATCTCTTGCAGCCACTCGGCGCGCAGTCTGCCCTCCGGCACTTCACCTTCCCTGCCGCAGCAGAGGACGAACAACTCATCCACCTGCGCGCGCGCCGTGTCGATGAGGTGCTTGTGCCCGCGATGCGGCGGGTAGAACTTGCCGACGATCAGCCCGCGCCTAGACACGCGCCGCGCCCCCTCCCGCTCCGAGCAAGGGCGCCGCGTCGCCCCCCGTCCCTTTCCTGCTTTCGGACATCGTCCTGAGCCAGCTCCGCAGGCCGGCGACGCACAGGCCGAGGAAGACGAAGTAGAGCACGGCCGTCAGATGCAGCTCTTTGTGGAAGTAGAGGTAGATGTAAATCACGTCCGCGGTCATCCACAGCCACCAGTTCTCGACCGCCTTGCGGTTGAGCAGGTACTGCGCGCCGAGGCTGAGCGCGGTGGTGAGGGCGTCGAGTTCGGGCGCGGAGTCGTTGATGTAGCGGAAGAAGAAGGTCAGCCCGATTGTGCCGGCGACGACGAACGCGGCCACGACGGCGAGCAGACGACGCGACGCGTGCTCGACTTTAAGCGGTGTTCGGTTCTCGCCGCCGCGCAGCCACAAATACCAGCCCTGAAACCCGAGCGCGATGTAGATGATCTGGAGCGCGGCGTCGCCGTAGAGCCGCGCTCCGGCGAAGAGGACGAGGAAGAAGGCGCTGTTGGCGATGCCGACGGGGAAATTCCAGACGTTCTCTCTGACGACGAGGTAGACGCAGAGGGCGCCCGTCACGAAGCCGAGCGCCTCGGTCACGCCGGGTGGCTTCCACCCGAACGGCGCCCAACCGACCCACGAGGCGTAGACGAGCGCGAGGCCCGCCGCGCCGCCGATCCACACGTCCGCACGCTTCATTTAAACTTCGCCGCAGACCAGTTCGACCAGCATGCGGACGCCCGCGCCGCTCGCGCCCTTCGGCGCGTAAGGGGTCGCGAATTCGTACCAGGCCGTGCCGGCGATGTCGAGATGCACCCACGGCGTCTCGCCCGCGAACTTCGAGAGCAGCAGGGCCGCGGCCGTCGCGTCCGGCCTGCCGCCGTAGTTCTTGTAGTCGGCGATCATGCTCTCGATGCGCTTCTTGTAGTCGTCGGAGACGGGCATGCGCCACGCGGGTTCGCCCGCGCGTGAGGAGGCGCCGAGCACTTCGTTCGCCCACGCGTCGTCGTTCGAGAAGAGGCCGGCGCGGTGCGTGCCGAGCGCGATGATGATGGAGCCGGTGAGCGTCGCGAGGTCAACGAGGCGCGTCGCGCCGAGGTGCTTGGCGTAGGCGATGCCGTCAACTAAGACCAGGCGGCCTTCGGCGTCCGTGTCCACGCACTCGATGTTGGGGCCGGCGAAGGTGCGGACGATGTCGCCGGGCTTGATGGAGTTGCCCGAAGGCATGTTCTCGGCCGCGGGCACGACGGCCGCGACGCGCCGGTTCGGTTTGAGTTGCGCTATCGCGCGCAGCGCCCCGAGCGCCGCGGCGCCGCCCGCCATGTCGGACTTCATCTCGTACATGTCGAGCCCGTGCTTGATGGAGATGCCGCCCGTGTCGAACGTGATGCCCTTGCCGACGAAGGCCCACAGCTCGTCGTCTTCGGTTGCGCCCTCGGGCTCGTAGCGCAGGACGATGAGCGCGGGCTCCTCCTCCGACCCCTGCCCGACGCCGAGCAGTCCGCCCATCCCTTTCGCGCGAATCTCTTCGACGCCGAGCGACTCGACCCGGAGCCCGAACTCTTCGGCCATCTCGGCGGCGCGGCGCGCGAACTCGCGCGGCGGTAAGCTGAGCCCCGGCTCGTCCGCGAGCGTGCGCGCCCAGTTCACCGACTCCGCGACGACGCGCGCTCGCTCCAACTCTTCGCCCAGCCCTTCGCCCGCGCCGACAATCGTCAGGCGTTCGAGTTGCGGCGACTCGTCCTCGTCCTTCTGCTGATAGAACCCGTTCTCGTAGAGACCGAGGTGCGCGCCCTCCGCGAGCGCGCGCACATCCGACGACGAAGGGACGATGAAGTGCAGCGTGTTTGTACGTGCCGACTTCGCCGCGCGCACGGCCGCGCCCGCCGCGCGCCGCAACACGCCCGCGTCGAAGTCTCCGCGCGCGCCGAGCCCGACGAGGAGCACGCGGCGCACACCGCCCCCCTTATGCACTTCGCCCGCGGGCGCGTGGATGAGGAGCGTCGTCTCCTCCTCACCCTTGAACTCGCCGTCCGACGTGACGCGCTCGCACAGCTCGCGCAGGTCGCCGTCGAGGGCTTCGGGCAGGCGCGGCTCGTCCGCGAAGAGGCCGACGGCCACCGCGCCGCCCGCCTCGTTGGTGGCGGGCGGCGCCGCGCCGAGTTCGATTGAAAGGCTCGTCTGTCTGCTCATTCCTGAAGTCACTTTTTGCATCCCGTGTTCGTCACGCTTGTAGGTTGAACCAAAGTTAAAGGGGACGGCGCGGCCCGCTCAGTCCACGTAGAAGCCGACCCGCTCGACCGCCGTACGGTTGGTCGTCCGGTCGGTGGCCGTCAGCCGCAGGACGTAGTGTCCCGGCGGCAGTTGCTCCAACGCCAGCTCCGACCAGAAGGGCATCCGCGCGGGGTCGGCCGCGGCCGGCACCTCGAACGGCCGGGTGTTGATGACCGGCGCCGGCCCGCGGAAGACCTGCGCCTGAAGCTGCACGCCGCCGGCCCCGCGCGCGGCGTTGTAGACGTAAGTCTGGAAGCGCAGCACGCTCGGCGCGCACGAAGCGTCGGTCAACGTCTACGGCGACCGCGCGCGGCCCGCTCGACTCCCCTCTGGCGGGGGCCTCCCGCGGGTCGCGCTCGCCGAGGAAGATGCTGCTCAGCGCGAAGTCGCCTTTCGAGAGGTCCGGGATTTCGACCCACTGCATGGCGCTCCCGACGCGGCCCGTGGCGCGTTCGCGCAGGGCGACGCGCACCTGATAGAGCCCCGGCTTGAGTCGCAGGCGCTGGTGCCAGATGACGGGTTGCGAGGCGTCGCCGCCCGCCGCGTCGGGCGTGACGGTGAGCAACTGCTTGAAGCTGCCGAACCGCCCGCGGTCGTCGATGGCCGCGCCCGCGACATCGACGAGGGCCTTGACCTTCGCGCCCGTCGAACCGAAGTCGAAGGCCGCCCGGCCCAGTTGCATCGAGACGTTCAGGACGGTCCCCTGCTCGCCGGTGTCGAGGTAGCCGACCGAGAGCGCGACCGGCAGACCCTTGCGCGGGTAGAGCGCGCCGAGCGCCGCCAGCAGTTCGCTGTCGTCAGACTTTTCATCGCCTTCGGACTTCACCTCGGCGGCCTTCGCGACATCGCCCGCGCCGCCCGCGCCTTTGGACTTGACGACACTCCCGGTCGCTTCTGCCCGCGCCGTCGGCGTGCGCGCAGGCGGCTGCGCGGGCTGTTCGACGGCGGCGGCCGGGACGTTGAACGAAGCGGCCCTCAGACGCACGCGCCATTCGGGATGCCCCTTGACGGAGACCTTCAGACGCGCCCCTTCTTCGCGCAGCTCGGGCGAGTCGGGGCGCCACGCGAGCAGGTAGTAGTCGGCGGTCTCGCTGATGGCCTGCCGCACAGACTCTTCGATGGAGTCGGAGTTGAAGATGGCGCGCCCGCCGGTCTGGTCGGCGATGATCTGGAGCGGCTCCTTGACGGCCGACATCTCCCCGAAGGCGGTCGCGGCCCGGCGCGCGCTGAGGTCGATGTAGTCGTTCGTGCTGGCGTCCACGCTCGAACCGGGGCCGAAGCTGGTCTCCTGCAAGTTCAGAGTGTAGACCACGACGCCGGCCTGCGCGGCCGTCTGCGTGACGGCGCGCAGCGTCTTATTCGCGCCCGCGCTGCGCTCGTTGAGGAGGAAGCCGTCCGAGAGGAAGAAGACGAGCTTGCGGCCCGGCAGCGCGGCCGAAGAGAGCATTAGGCCCCGGAGCGCGTCGAGGGTGCCGGCGGTCGCCATCCGACCCTGCGAGCGCACCTGCCGCAGGCGGTTGCGCAGGTGCGGCGCGGCCGAGTAGGAGGCCGCCAGCGTGTGGTCGCCGTGGCGGCTGCCCGGCCCCATCTGCTGTTCGAGCTTGGTGGACTCCAACAGGTACGCGTACAGTTCGCGGTTGCCCGAGTCGAGCACCTGACTCGCCATGTACTCGGTGATCTGCGTCTTGCCGCCGTAGGCGTCCGTCGTCCCCTTGTAGCCGAGGCGGTCGATGGCCGCGCGCAGCACCGACGGGTTGTCGGTCAACTGTTGCAGGAATCCGATCTGCCCGCTCGCCGAAACGACGGCCACCTGGTCGTTCGGGTTCATGGCCTGTTCGACGTAGCGCTGCAAGGCCGTGCGCGCCCGCCCGATGCTCGCGTTGCTCAAATGCAGGTCGTCCACGAAGAAGAAGATGAGCCGCCCCGCGGGCTCCGAGCCGGCGGGAAGGTTCGGCCCGGCCGTCTTCTCGGGGGCGAGGCCGCGCGTCCGGGCGGCCGACAACTGCGCCGCTTCGCTGCGGCTGCCCGCCCTGACGCGCTCGAAGAAGGCGACGGCCTGCGGCCTGCCGTTCACCTGCAACTCGAACTGTTCGGGCCGCAGGTCTTCGACGAAGCGCCCGCGCCTGTCGAAGACCGCCACGTCCGTCTGCACCAGCTCCGAAGTGATGCGGACGACATCCTCCTCCGGCTCCGTCTGCTGCGCGCGCGCGTGGGCGGAGAAGAGGAGGCAGAGGGCGACTGCCGTCGAGAGGGAGCGTGTTCTGAAGTCGTCTTTCAAGAGCATAGCGGGCCTCGCGGAAAGCGCGGCGGCGGAGGACACAGACCTCCGCCGGAATCAACGGGCGGCGAGGATGACAAGCGCCTCGGGAATTTAACACAGCGGGGCGGGTGGTGTGTATAATTCAGGCTAACGGCACGGCCTAACTGCGGCGCGAACGGCGCCGCGGCAATTAACTCCCGAACATTTTCAAGGAAGGGACTTTCAACCCGATGGCATTCATCCGCGCCCGCGCGCGCCGGCTCGCGCTCGCAGTCTTCGTCGCACTGCTCTTCACGTCCCACGCGCCGCTCGCGCGGCAGCAACCGCCGCGCGCCTGCACGGTGCGCGTCACGCTCTTACAGGTCAACGACGTGTACCGCTTCACGCCCGCCGACCGCGGCGCGCGCGGCGGCCTCGCGCGCGTCTCGACGCTCCGCAAGCGCGTGATGCAGGAGTCGCCCAACGCGCTCTTCCTGCTCGCCGGCGACACCATCTCGCCCTCGGTCGAGTCGATCACCTACAAGGGCGCGCAGATGATCGACGCGTGGAATCAGGTCGGGCTCGACTACTCGGTCTTCGGCAACCACGAGTTCGACTACGGCGACGCGGAGTTGGTCAGGCGCATGAAGGAGTCGAAGTTCAAGTGGCTCGGCGCCAACGTCGTGGACACGAAGACGGGGAAGCCCTTCGCCGACACGCCGCCCTTCGACGTGCGCGAACTCGGCGGCGTGAAGGTCGGCCTCCTCGGGCTCACGCTGCCCGAGACGAAGACGACCTCGAAGCCCGGCCCGACGACCGAGTTCCGCGACCCGTGCGAGACGGCGCGCGCAATCATCCCGCAGATGCGCGCGGCGGGCGCGCAGGCCGTCGTCGCCTTAACGCACCTCTCGCTCGCGCAGGACAAGGCGCTCGCGCGTTGCGCGCCGGGGATCGATGTCATCATCGGCGGCCACGAGCACACGCTCCTCCAGTCTTCGTCCGCGGGCGTCCCCATCTTCAAGTTGACGGCCGACGCGCGCGAGCTGGGGCGCATCGACCTCAACATCAACCCCGCGACCGGTAAGGTCGAGTCCATCGACTGGGAGATCATCCCCGTGGACGCGACCGTCGAGGACGACCCGGCCTTCGCCCCCGTCGTCGCGAAGTACGCGAAGCTGACGACGGAGTTGTCCACCTCGGTCGGCACAACGTCCGTCCCGCTCGACGCGCGCAGCGCGACCAGCCGGAGCGAAGAGACGAACATCGCCGACTTCATCGCCGACGCCTTCCGCCGCGCCTCGGGCGCCGACGTGGGGCTCATCAACGGCGGCTCGATTCGCGCCGACGACGTGCTGCCCGCCGGCGGCCTGACCGTGCGCGACGTGCTCTCCATCCTCCCCTTCGGCAACGACCTCTCCGTCATCGAACTCCCGGGCGACGTGCTCCTGCAAGCGCTCGAACACGGCGTGAGCCTCTCGGGGCCGGGCGCGGAGCCGGGCCGCTTCCCGCAAATCTCGGGCGTGCGTTTCAGCTTCGACGCGTCGAAGCCCGCGGGCGCGCGCGTCTCGGACGTGACGGTGGGCGGCAAGCCGCTCGACCTGAAGAGGACTTATACGCTCGTCACGACGAGCTTCGTCGCGGACGGCGGCGACCAGTACGCGATGTTCAAGGGGCGGCCGAACGTCCTGAAGACGAAGCTGACCGACTCGGGCGTGCTGCGCAAGGCCATCGAAGACGCGAAGACCATCGCGCCGCGCACCGACGGCCGCATCCGGCGCCTCGACACTCCCGCCGAGGCCAAACCCTGCGCCGCCCCGACCCCGACGCCCACCCCGACGCCGGCCGCGGCCGCCGCGTCGGGCGGCAGTTGAAGTTTTAAGTTCAGGCGGTGAGTTCTATGTTCTACGACGAAGAGGATACGACGGCGCCGGCGGACGGGCCGCGGCGGCGCGCGGTCGAACTGTTCCGGCGCGCCTACGAGGCGCAGGTAGAGAAGAAGTACGAGGAGGCGGTCGAGCTTTACCGGCGCTCCATCGAGACCTACCCGACGGCCGAGGCGCACACCTTCCTCGGCTGGGTCTACAGCTTCGAGGGCCGCTACACCGAGGCCATCGACGAGTGCCTCGCGGCCATCCGCGTAGACTCGACCTTCGGCAACCCCTACAACGACATCGGCAGCTACCTCATCGCGCAGGGCGACCTCTGGACGTGCGTGCGCTGGTTCCGCCGCGCGCTCGCGGCCCCGCGCTACGAGTCCTACGCCTTCCCGCACTTCAACCTCGGCCGCGTCTACGAGCAGCGCCACCGCCCGCTCGACGCCGCGCGCCACTACGGCCTCGCCCTCGAAGAGGAGCCCGGCTTCAACCAGGCCGCGAAGGCGCTCCGCCGCGTGCAGGCGCTCTTGAATTGATTCATCGGTTCATTGGTTCGTTGAAACAATGACTCGGTTCTTCAAATGAATCAATGAACCGATGAACCGATGAACCAATCCGAAGAAGAGTATTTCCTCTGCTGGGGCGCCGACGGCGGGCGGATGGACGAGTTGTGGGCGGAGGGGTGGAGGCACTTCGGGCCGATCTTCTTCCGCTACCGGCGTTGGCGGCACGGCGGGAAGAGTCTGACCATCACGCCGCTGCGCATGGAGCTGGCGCGCTTTCGTCCTTCGCGCAGCCAGCGCCGCGTCGTCGCGCGCAACCGCGACCTGCGGGTCGAGGTGCGGCCGACCGCGCTCGACGCCGAGACGTTCGAGATGTTCGAGGCGCACCGCCGACGCTTCCGCGCGGACGTGCCCGACTCGCTCCACGACTTCCTCTCGCACGCGCCCTCGGAGGTGCCCTGCCGCAACGAGACCATCCGCGTCTACTCCGCGGGGCGCCTCGTCGCCGCGCACTTCCTCGACGTGGGGCGGGCGGCGACCTCCTCCGTCTACTCGATGTTCGACCCGTCGGAGTCGCGCCGCAGCCTCGGCGTCTACACCATCCTGCTCGCCGTCGAGCGCTCGCGCCGCTTGGGGTGTCCCCACTACTACCCCGGCTACGCCTCCCGCGAGCCCTCGCCCTACGACTACAAGAAGAACTTCGGCGGCCTCGAAGAGTACGACTGGCGCGGGCGTTGGGTGCCGCGCGGCGACGCGGGCGACGACGCCTGAAGGGGGCGCGGCCGTCAGCGCACCTCGCCGAGCGAGACGGCCTCGTCCTCGCCGAAGGTGAAGGTCAGCGAGCGCTTGATGGCCGGGTCGCCGACCATGTTGTTGCGCATGGCGCAGTCCATCAGGAAGACGCCCAGCGCGCGCACGTAGAGCGACTGCCCGAAGAACTGCGACATGTCGTTGAAGGCCCGCTCGATCTGTTCGTAGGGCCGGCAGTTCTGTAGCTTGACGATGTCGGCCATCTCCTTGAGCCCCTTGACGAAGCGGTTCCAACTGCGGTGGACGCCCGGCGTGCCGAGCCCGTTCTGGTGCAGCGCGATCATCGCGGCGAACGTGCCTTTGAAGTCTTCGCCCTGCTTCTCCTGTGCGGCCAGCTCCCTGTAGTCGGGCACGCCCGAGCCGTTCCGGTCGATGTGGTCGTACGCGTCCAGCGCGTAATTGTTGACGGAGCGCGAGTCGCCGTTGAAGTACGAAGTCCACAGCGGGGCGTAGAGCTGCTCGCGAAAGTTGACGTGGCGGCGGCCGGCGAACTTCTCGTTATAAGGCATGGCCGCGGCCAGCGCCTTCACGCCGAACGCGTCGATCTTCCGGTCGCCGCTCGCGTCGTTGCCGTCCCACACGACCTTCTCCGAAGGGTTCGCGGCCAGCGGCAGCAGGAAGCGCAGCGCGTTGTGGTCGATGGTGACTTCGAGTCCGACATCGGCCTGCCGGCCCAACTTGTCCGAGAGCCGCGCCAGCGCGTCGCCCACGGCGCCGGGGCTGATGACGCGCCAGATGGCGGCGTTGTCGAGGTACTTGCGCAGCTCCGTCTCCGAGAGGCTCTTCTCGCCCCAGTCCCAACGCAGGCTCAGCCCGTAGAAGAACTCGCAGGTGTTCGGGGACGTGCCGGCCGAGAACTTCTTCATCTCGGCCTTGAAGTCCACCGTCCACTTGACGGCGTCGCCGTTCCAGTCGCCCTCGTAGCTGCGCATGCCGTCGTAGGCCACCCGCTGGTGCCTGTCGATGGTCTCCTGCACGACGCGCGTCTGCTTGATGGTGTCCTTGCCGCTCAGCTTGACGCCCCACGGCTCGATGCCGAGCGTGAAGCCCCACGAACGCGTCCGCGTCAGCGTCTTCTGCCGCAGGTACCTTTCGAGCGCCGAAGGGTTCTTCTCGACCCACGCGAGGACGCCCGACAATTCGCACGCCAGCAGCTCCCCGTGGTGCTCGCGGAAGACCGCCGCCGGCAGTTGCGCCAGCAGCAGCGTGTCGTCCGTGCTCACGCGCAGGTACTCGTAGGTGAAGCCGAGCCTGGCCTTCACCTTCGCCGCCTCCGCGAACCGGTCGGTGACCTTCTGCCGAAGGCTCTCCCACTCCTCCTTCAAACGGGCCGGGGTCTTCGCCACGTCTTCGAGGCCGAGCCGTTTGACGAGGGCCTCCGCCAGCGGCCGGTAGGTCGGCGAAAGGTCCTGGAACGTGGCGGCGCTCGACAGCCGCGCGAGGAGGTTGTTGATGCGCGTGACGGTCTCGCCGGTGATGCCCTCCCAGAAACTCGTCAGGGCCGCCTGCACCTGTTCGGGGTCGGCGAACTCGACGCCCACCTCCAGCCCCGCCTTCACGCCCACCTCCCGCGTGTTGGCCTTCAGCACCGCGACGCGCACGCCCCCGGCGTCGCCCTTCGTGAAGACGACCCGGAAGTCGTCGCGCACGCCGACGTTGAAAGCGAGGCTGAAGGAGGGCGCGATCTTGAGCTTGATGACCTCGCCGCTCTTGAGCACGTTGCTCAGGGCGCCGAGGCCGGCCGTGAAGATGTCAGACCAGCTCAGCGACACGCTGGCCGTCAGGGCGCCGTAGACCTGATAGGAGAGCGCCTCGTTCGCGCCCAGCTCGAAGGCGTCTTCGGGGTTGAGCGCGGTGCGGACTCTGGGGATGTCGGAGACGACGGCCGCCACCGCGTTCTCTGTCGGAGTGTGGACGCGGTAGTCGGCGAAGACGATGCCCTTCTCGCCCTCCACCTTCGCGTCGAGCCCGAGCGGGCCGACGGGGAACTTCAGCCCGACCGAGCCCTTGACGCCCGCCTTGAAGCGGTACCTGAGCCACGCCCGACTCGCGTCGAAGATGATCTGCGGCGGCATCCTGACCCGCCACTCGTTCTCCTGCTTCGGCGGCGCGCCGATCACGCCGTCCTCGTCCCTGTCGTCGGCGGAGTTGAAGACGTGGATGAGCGCGTTGCCCTCGGCGTCGAAGGAGAAGGTGAGCGTGCCCGCGCCCGTGTCGAGTTCCTTCCCGCCGTCGTAACCGGCCCTGCCCTCGAAGAGCTTGGTGAGCGACTTGTCGCCGAGCGACTTGTCGAAGGGGATGTCTTCCGGTTTGTCGGGGGTGATACTGAAGCCACTCATCCGGTCTGCCTCCTACCCCTCTTCAAGAGGTCTCGTGCTGCTCGATGTCTTCGAGCCCTTTGACCAGTTCCTTGTTGATCCGCATCTTGCGGCGGTTGGCATCCACGGCGACGTAGACGACCTCGGCCTCGGTGACCTTGATGCGCTCGGAGGTTCCGCCGTAGCGCTCGGCCTCGACGATGACGCGGACGGTGATAGAGGTGGTGCCGATGCGGAGCGTCTGTCGAGTAGAAGCTGACGAGGTCGCCGACGAAGACGGGCTGGTGGAAGATGACCTCGCGCATGGCGACGGTGACGAAGCGCTCGACGCCGGTGCGGCGGTGCGCCTCGACCGCGCCGGCGATGTCGATGTAGCTGAGGATGATGCCGCCGAAGATGGTGCCCTGCGGGTTCGTGTCGCGCGGCAGTAGCGTGATGCGGATGGCGGGGTCGCCGTAGGAGTTCATGACCGAAGAATGGAGGCGGCCGCCGCGCCCTGTCAAGCGGGCGCCGGCCGGGCGCTTCCCGCTCCCCTTTTGGCGGCCGGAGGGCGTACAACGATGAGGCGGGAGGGAACATCCAAACGCTTGTCGTAATAACAGAACCGCCCGTTTTTGGCCTGCTTCACCCCGCGGACGCGCGTAAAAAGTTGTCAGAGACGGCCGACCGGCGTATCGTTTCCGTAAGGCACAATCGGCGAAACATTCGGCAGGAAGATCAGACGATGAAGAGACTCTTTAACTACGCCCTTTTGACACTGGCGCTGCTGTCGTTGCCGGCGCTCGCCTCGGCGCAGCCGGCCGCGCGCAACCCCCAGCGGAGGCCGACCCCGCAGGCCAGGCCCACCCCGGCCCCGACGCCCGCGCCGGTTCAGACCGTCGCCGAGACGCCGCTCGCCCCGGGGCAGCGCGCGCGCTTCGACGTAAACAACTACCGCATCATCGCCGAGCTGAACCCCGCGCAGCACCTCCTGACCGCCACGGCCGATGTCACCTTCACCCCGCTCGACAACACGCGCTCGGTCGTCTTCGAGCTGAACGGCTCGCTCAAGGTCGAGTCGGTCGAGCGCAACGGGAAGGTCCTGACCAACGTCGTGCAGGATCAGGCGGGCCTTGAGACCATCGGGCCTTTCGTCCGCGTAGACCTCGGCGAGGTCGTCCCCGCCGGCCAGCCGCAGACGCTCCGGTTCCGCTGGGCGGGCGCGCTCGTCACGCCCGAGGGCGGGCCGCTCCTGACCAAGCGTCTGGCCTACATCGGCTCGGACATGTCGTACCTGCTCTACGCGGGGCGCTGGTTCCCCTTCCACGAGTACGCCGCCGACCGCGCCACCTCCGACATCACCGTCAGCGTCCCCGAGGGCTACACCGTCGCCGGGATGAGCGACGAGCCGGTCGCGCAGGCGTCGGGCGCGCAGTTCCTGCCGCCGGCCGGAGAGGGCGCGTCGCGCACCGCGCCCGCACGCGCCGGGAGCCAGGCGGGTGCCTTGCGCGGCTACCGCTTCGTCACGCGCCAGCCGTCGCTCGTCGGCAGCTTCGCCGTCGGGCGCTTCATCACGCGCACGCTCAAGCTCGGCGGCTACGACCTGAGCTTCTACGTCCAGCCCGGCAGCGAAGGCTTCATCGAGCCCTACGCGCAGCTCGTCGGCGAGGCGTTGCAGTTCTACACGCAGAAGTACGGGCAGCCGGCCTTCGGCACGCGCTACAGCGTCGTCCAGATCGACGACGCGAGCCTCGACGCTTACGCCGCGCCCGGCATCCAGTTCCTCTCGCCCCGCTTCTTCACGCCCGGCCGGCAGACTTCGCTCGACGACCGCCTGCTGCGCGAGGTCGCATACCAGTGGTGGGGACTGACCGTGGGCCTGAAGTCCTTCGACGACGCGTGGCTCTCGCAGGGGTTGGCCGAGTGGAGCAGCTTCGCCTTCCGCGAGGGCAAGCTCTCGGGCGGGCAGCTCGACACGGCGCAGCGCGACATGCTTGAGCGCGCGCTCATGTTCGAGCAGGCCGCGTCCATCGCCCGCGCGCCCTCGACGCTTGACGACCAGTCGGCCGCGTATCAGGCCGTCGTCTTCTACAAGGGCGCGATGGTCTTCAGGATGCTGCGCGAGACGATCCGGCCGTCGAAGTTCGACGAGCTGCTGAAGCGCTACGTGGGCGAGTTCCGCGGCAAGAACGCCTCCATCGACGACTTCGAGAAACTGGCGACGGCCGTCAACGGCGAGAACATGCGCTTCTTCTTCGCGCGCTGGGTCGAGGGCACGGGCGTCCCCGAGTTCACGGTGGACTACCAGATCATCCGCACGCGGTCGGGGAAGTTCCGCGCGCGCGGCACCATCAAGCAGAACGTCGAGAACCTGCGGATGCCGGTCGAGCTGCAACTGAGGGCCGAGGGCGACGACGCCAACACGGTCGTCTACGTCGCCGACCGCAGCGAGGACTTCGACTTCGAGGTCAAGGGCAAGCCGCTGGAGGTCGTCGTCGATCCGAACAACAAGGTGCTGCGGGCCTCCGAAGAGCTGCGCATCTCCATCGTCGCGCGGCGCGGCCTTGAGCTGTTCCGCGAGGGGCAGTACCTCGAAGCGCAGAGGCAGTTGGAGGAGGCGCTCAAGCTCGACAAGTCGAACTCGTGGGT
The DNA here is from genome assembly GCA_963726735.1 of uncultured Acidobacteriota bacterium. Taxonomy (GTDB): domain Bacteria; phylum Acidobacteriota; class Blastocatellia; order Pyrinomonadales; family Pyrinomonadaceae; genus QHXN01. The sequence continues at coordinate 103,232 of CAVSDM010000007.1, read as the reverse complement.
CTACTACAACCTCGGGCTCATCTTCCTGGAGCAGCGCAACTACCAGCAGGCGCTCGACAACTTCCGACGCGGCGCTCGACGGCAACCTCCGCCCCTCCTGGATCGAGGCGTGGGCGCGCATCAAGCGCGGCAACGCCTACGACGGCATGGGCGACCGCGCCCGCGCCGTCCACGAGTACACGCAGGCCGTCGAGTCCGGCATCGACTTCGACGGCGCGCAGCGCGCCGCCAAGGAGTACCTCAAGACGCCCTACGACCCCAAGGCCACCTCACAGCAGGCCGCCTCGGGCGTGAGCGAGTAGACAGTAGGCAGATGGCAGTAGGTAGTTAAGAGAAGAACACGTCCTACAAGAATCGGAGGCGGCGAGTAACGAATCTCGCCGCCTCCGATTCTTGTAAGGCATACAGACCGTCTTTAAGACGGATGCGTCAGGATAGACTTCGCGCCTTCGACTGCCTACTGCTCTGGCGCCGCGACGACCGCGATGCGGTGGCGGTCGGCGAGGCGGAGCATCTCTTCGCGGTCGAAGATGAGCGTCTTGCCGGCGGTGAGACAGAGGCAGGTGGCGCCGGCCTCGGCCATCGTCTCGACGGTGGGGAGGCCGACGACGGGCACGTCGAAGCGCATGTCCTGGTTCGGCTTGGCGACCTTGACGACGGTGAGGCGGCCCCGCGCGAGCCGGCCCGGCGCGGCGCACCGTCTCGTCGGTGCCCTCCATCGCCTCGACGGCGACGCAGGCGCGCGCGCGCACGACGATGGTCTGGCCGAGGTCGAGCCGCGCGATCTCGCGCGCGACCTCGAGGCCGTACTCGATGTCGGCGCGCTCGGCCGTAGAGGGCGCGCGGCGCGTGAGCACGCCCTCGGCGGGCAGTTGGTCTTTGAGGAAGTAGGTCGAGTCGATCAGCTCGATGCCTTCGCGCGCCAGTTCCGCCGCGACGCCGCCGATGAGGGCGTCGGTGTTGCGGCGCGGGAGCGACAGAAGCATCTTCAGCATCCGCACGTCGGGCAGCGCGCCGCTGAAAATCTGGACGTGCTTGACCTGGCCGGCCATGATCGCCTTCTCCACGCCCTCGCGCTTGAAGAAGCGGATCATGCGGCCCAACTGGCCGATGCCGACCCACGTCACGCGCTCGGCCACGCGCTCTATCTCCGGGTCGGTCTCCTCCCTGATGGCCGCGACCGCCACCTCCACGCCCGCGCGCCGCGCGCCCTCCAGCACGAGGAAGGGGAACCTGCCGTTGCCCGCTATCAGTCCGTAACGCATAAGCTGGTGAATGGTGAATGGTGAATGGTCAGATAGTGAAGAAGAGCATCCGCCTTCATCCATTCACTGATTGACCTTTCACCATTTACTATTTGACGACGCCGCGCTTCGAGGTCTCGATGAAGCGGAGGAGTTCTTCGACTTCCGCGGAGCCTTGCAGCTCTTCGCGGATGCGCGAGAGCGCCTGCGTGGTGTTCAGTTTCGAGGAGAGGAGCAGGCGGAAGGCGTGGTGCAGGGCCTCGACCGCCTCCTGCGGGTAGCCGCGGCGCTTCATGCCGACCGTGTTGAGGCCGTAGCACTTCGCGTGGTTGCCGACGGTGAGGGCGAAGGGGAGCGCGTCCTTGACGACGACCGAGTAGCCGCCGACGTACGCCTCGCGCCCGACGCGGCAGAACTGGTGGACGCCCGAGTAGGCCCCGACGTTCGCGCCGTCCTGCACCTCGACGTGCCCGGCGAGCGTCGCGGCGTTCGCCATGATGACGCGGTTGCCGACGCGGCAGTCGTGCGCGACGTGCGCCTGCGCCATGATGAGGCAGTCGTCGCCGACGGAGGTCAGCATCCCGCCGCCCTCCGTCCCGCGGTGGACGGTCACGAACTCGCGGATGCGGTTGCGCCTGCCCACGCGCGTCTCGGCCGGCTCGCCGCGGTACTTCAAGTCCTGCGGCTCAAGCCCGATGGACGCGAAGGGGAAGACGTGCGTGTCGTCGCCGATCTCGGTGCGGCCGTCCACGACGACGTGGGACTCAAGGCGCACGCGCGCGCCCGAGCGCACCTCGTCGCCGACCGTGCAGAACGGCCCGACGTGCGCGCCCTCGCCGAGTTCGGCGCGCGGGCTGACGACGGATGTTGGGTGGACGAAGACGGACATTAGAAGGCAGTGAAGGCAGTAGACATTAGGCGGTAGGCAGTAGAAGAACTTCGTTAGCGCGAACCCTGCGGCCGTCTTCATTAGACCTTTGCAGAGCTGAGCCTTCTGACTTCTGGCTACTGTCTACCGTTTACACTTTACCAGCCTCGGTCGGCGACGACGCTCATGATGTCGGCCTCGGCGGCGAGTTGGCCCTCGACGTGCGCCTCGCCGTGCATCTTCTGGACGCGGTTGCCGACGCGGACGGGCGTGACGGTGATGACGAGCGTGTCGCCGGGCACGACGGGGCGGCGGAAGCGCGCCGTTGTCGATGCCGCTGAAGAGGACGAGCTTTGTCGTCGCGCCCCTCCAACTGCTGGAGCGCGTAGACCGCCCCGACCTGCGCCATCGCCTCAAGGATGAGGACGCCGGGCATGACGGGCGCGCCGGGGAAGTGCCCCTGGAAGAAGTGCTCGTTGATCGTCACCTGCTTGACCCCGACGATACGCACCCCCGGCGTCAGCTCGACGATGCGATCAACGAGCAGGAACGGGTAGCGGTGCGGCAGAATCTCCTGGATGGCGCGGGTGTCGAGAACGGTTTCCATAGGGAGACACGTGAACCGTAAACCGTGAACGAGATCAAGACCGATAAGGAAAGCGTAAACCGTGACGAGATAGAGCTGTCTTATCCCGTCACGGTTTACGCTTCACGGTTCACGCACTCTTACGGCCGTGCCGGCCGGCGTGGCCGCGGCCGCGGTGGCCGGGTTGCGCGGTTGTAGTCGGCGATGAAGGCGCTGGTGATGTCGATGCCGCCGTCCACGACCATGACGACGCCCTGCATCTTGCTCACGTCGAAGACGACCGAGAGGCCGCGCGCCTTGGCGTAAGCCTGCGAGCGCGTTGCCGATGTCCTGATAGACCGGGCCGGTCAGCTCCTGGACGCGCTCTGTCGAGCGCCTTCTGGCCGTCCTCCTGCTTGCGCTTGATCTCGCGTCTCAAGCTGCGTCGCCTGGTCGGCCTTGGTCTGGAGCGCCTTCGGGTCGGCGACCGCCTTGGTGGCCTCGATGTCCTTGGCGAGCGCCTCGTAGCGCGTGCGGAGAGTCGTGATCTCGTCGCGGCGCGGCTTGAACTCGCGCTCGACGGTCTGGAAGGCGGCGACCAGACGCTTGATGCCCTCCTTCTGGTCACCGAAGGCCTCGGTGTCGATGATGGCGAACTTGCCCTCGGCGATGGCGGCGGCCGTCTGGGCGGCGGTCGGCGCGGCAGGGCGCGGCGTCTGCGCCGCGGGGGCTGCGGGGCGGGCGGCGGGCTGGGTCTGGGCGGAGGCCGTCAGCGCGGCCGTGGCCGCGAGCGGCGGCGGCGAAAAGGGTTGTGCGAATCGCTTTCATGATCTTTCCTGTACTGCTCCTTAAACTCAAGTTGCGGGCGAACACTGTGGGCGCGGCCGCGGGGTGAATGACCTCGGGGGCGCGCCGCCCCCGTCCGGTGCGTCTTAACGTTAGAAAGTGCGCCCGATGCTGAACCGGAAGACCCTCTTCTTCTCCTGAATAAGCGTGTTCTTGCGCGTTCGGGTTGATAGGCGTAGATGAAGCGGAACGGCACGTTGATCACAGGCATTTGGATGCGCATCTCCAGCCCCAGGCTGGATCGGTAGTCGCCAATTTTTGAAAAAAGGCTCTGCGAGAGGCGCGCCACCGTGTTCGTCTGCGCCTCGCCGCGCAGGAAGACGGGCTGCACGCCGAAGGGCAGCGTCGTGATGGGGTCGAGCGGGCCGACGCGCGTCAGCGCGCGCCAACTCCTCCTTCGTAATCAGGCGGTCGCCCTGAACGAGCAGGCCGCCGCTCGGACTGGGAGGACAGGCGAGCTGCGGGATAGCGGCGCCGGACCAGCCCGTTCAGGCCGCCGGCCGCGTTCAGGAACGGCTGGTCGGCCAGGAACTCGGTCGAGAAGGTCTGGTCGGCGCCCGTCGCGAGGTTGAAGGCCGAGCCGATGTCGGCGAAGGCCGCCAGCGCCACGGGGCCGAAGATCGGGATGCGGTACTCGAAGTTCCCCAGGAGCTGCGTGTCGCCGCCCAGGAAGCGGAACTGGCGGTCGATCTGCACGGAGTTCGCGCCCGCGGCGCCGGTGAACGTGCCGATGGCGACGAGCTGCTGCCGCAGCGTGTCGGGGAGCCCGTCCACGTCGACGAGGTCGCCCGACGGCGTGCCCGAGACCGAGACGTTGCGCGACGTGACGTAGACGTCGAGCGGCGCGATGGGCGCGATGGAGCGGACGTTGTAGCCGCGGATGGTGAACTCGTCGCCGAGGAAGAAGCGCTCGTAGATGGGCACGCCGTTGATGAAGGAGAGCGAGTTCGTCTGCGCCTCGGCGATCTTCGAGGTGATGCCGAAGCTGCGGACGTGGCCGGCGACGATGCGGAAGCCGAAGACCTCGGGCTTCTCCGAGCGCTTGCGGCGCACGGCGCGGAAGCTCGTGAACGAGAGCGTCGGCTGGATGGTGCGCACGTCGCCGAGCAGGCCCGCGACCGCGAGCGAGGCCGCGACCTGAGACGCCCTGCGTCGGGTCGATGGTGCCGTTGCGCGTGTCGTAGACGAACGAGGGCGTGATGCGGCTCGTCGCGATGTTGGACTGCTCGAAGATGATGGGGATGAAGGTGTTCGGGTTGTTCTGCTCGTTGATCGGCGGCTCCTCGATGGAGGAGCTGCGAGAAGGAGTACGAGAGGCCGATGCGCGAGGCGCGCGAGATTTCGACGAAGCGGCGGCTGCGCGGGCGCCAGAACTCGGAGAGCGGCGAGGTCGCGTAGATGCTCCCGCCCGTCGTCTTCTGCGTGAAGAGGTTCTCCTCGTCGGCGGTCAGGAAGCTCGTGATGTCGCCGAAGGCGCCGCCGATGGCCTGCTGGTTCTGCGAGAGGAACGTGCCCTCGCCGAAGAACTTCTGCGACTGGGTGTAGAGCGAGAAGCCGACCGAGATGGGGCGGTCCTTGATGTAGGGCTCGGTGAACGAGAAGAGGATCGACTTCTGCCGGTTGCCGAAGGCGAACTGGAACGAGAGCGATTCGCCGCGGCCGAGCAGGTTGTTCGTCGAGTAGTCGAGCCCGAAGAACGAGCCGCCGATGCCGGAGACGCCGCCGTTAAACGCGATCTGGTTGCGGCCGCGCTCCGAGACGCGCAGGTTGATATCGACCTCGCCCTTCTCCTCGTCGGGCCGCAGCTCCGCGTCCTTCTCCTTGTCGATGGGGTCGAAGAAGCCGAGCTGGTTGAGCTTGAGGACCGAGAACTCCCACAACTGCCGGTCGAAGATGTCGCCCTCGTTGACCGCCACCTCGCGGCGCAGAACGTTGTCGCGCGTGTAGGTGTTGCCGAGGAACTCCAGGCGGCGGAGCGTGAACTGCTTGCCCTCGTTGATGGTGATGGTGAAGTCGGCGATGCCCTCGTCGGGCTTCTGCGGGTTGGGCTTGAACTCGGGCGTGATGTCGGGCTCGTACTGGATGAAGCCCGAGCGGCCGTAGAGGTTCTTCAAATCCTCGTAGACGGCCTTGCCGATGCGCGAGCCGTTGGCGACCTCGCCCGGCCCGGAGGCCGATGACCTGCCGGATCAGCTCCTCCGAGTAGATGGAGTTGCCCTCGATCTTGATCTCGCCGAGGCGGTAGAGCTTGCCCTCGGTGACGGGGATGGTGACGCGCAGGCCCTCGTCCGTGGACGAGATGATCGGGAGCGGCAGGATGGGGAAGCCCGTGCGCTTCGGCCCGAGGCCCTCGACCCGCGGCTCGCCCGTGCGCGCTTCGAGATAGCCCTTCCCGCGCATGTAATCGACGACGTTCTTGCGCAGGTCGTAGTCGAGCTTCTCCAGGTGGAGGATGTCCTGGCCGCGGAAGCGCGACATCAGGCCCGCCTCCTTGACGAGCTTCATGGCGCCGCGCAGCTCGCCGTCGGAGAAGTGCTGGTTGCCCTCGAACTGGATGTCCACGACGCGGACGCGGTCGCCCTCGTCCACGTTGAAGGTGAGCGCGATGGAGGTCGCCGAGACCTCCTCGGTCTCGGGGTCGATGACCGCGTTCGGGTGGCCGTGCTGCGGAGAGCAGCTCCTTGATGACGCGCCGGGCGTTGTTGACCTTGACGGGGTCGAAGGTCTGCTCGCGGGCGATGCCGACGCGCTGCTCGCGGAACTCCTTGAGCACGTCGGCCTCGCCGATGCTCTTGAGGCCCTTGAAGGTCAGCTCGCGGATGACGGGCAGCTCCACCACGTCGAAGATGATGACCTTGCCGCCGCGCGGGCCGTCGGTGGTGGAGACGCGGACCTTGGTCTTGTCGAAGAAGGGCAGGTTGAGGAGCGCCTGGTAGTCGCGCTGAATCTGCGCCTCGTTGTAGGTATCGCCGGGGCGGGTCTGGATGTGGTAGAGGATGTCCTCGTCGCGCAGGCGGCGGTTGCCCTCGACCTCGACGGACTCGACGAGGACGCGCTGCGGCTTGGGCCGGCGTCGCGGGCGCCGGCTCCTGCGCGCTGGCGCTCGCCGTGGGGAGCGCCATTTCGAGGAGCATGAGGCAGGCCACGCAGGCCGCCACGAGATGAGTCCAGGGCGCGCGAATTCGCATAAAATTAGTTTTTCGCCTCTTGAATTGCGGTCGAATGAATTCGGGAGACTTTAATAGGGAAAAATCTTTTCGAGAATTTTTTCCGCCCGGAACGGCGCAGACGTGCGCGGCTCCGGCTCAGGCGTCAGGGTTTAGAACAGGCCCAACTTTGATTCACCCCGCGCGCCCAACCGTTGCCAGCCGCACGACTCCCGCAAAGTGGCGCATTATAAATGACCGGGCGGCCAATAGCCAACCGGGAGTAGGCGGAGAGACGGCAGCCAGGGGCCGGTAAAAAACTCCGGCAGGCGGCCGGATTTTCAACCCGCGACGCCCGCCGGATCGTTTTCACTGCCGACTATCTGCCACTGCTTCTGTTTCAGTGAATTAGCAGCGCGTCGCCGGGCTCCTCGACGCCGGTGGGCCGGTAAGAGAGTTCGTTGCCCTCGGGGAAGACCTCGACGACCGTGGCGCCGCCCAGCGAGCCCTGGATGAGCGCCTCGGAGAGCGGGTCTTCGACGTACTTCTGGAGCGCGCGGCGGAGCGGGCGCGCGCCGTAGGAGCGGTCGCCGCAGGTCTTCTCGACGATCCAGCGCTTGGCCTCTTCGCGTGAGCCGGACTTCGAGGCCGCGGCGCGAGAGCGTCTTGTTCAACTGATCGACCTGGAGGCCGACGATCTCCAGCAGCTCGTCGTCGAGGAGCTGGTCGAAGATGATGATCTCGTCGAGGCGGTTGATGAACTCGGGGTTGAAGGTGTGGCGCACCGCGTTCATCACCATCTCTTCCATCTTCTCGCGCGAGGCGTCGGGGCTGGACTGGAAGCCCATCGTGCCCTTCTTCTGGATGTAGCGCGCCCCGATGTTCGAGGTCATGATGATGATGGCGTTCTTGAAATCGACCGTGTTGCCCAGCGCGTCCGTCAGGATGCCGTCCTCGAAGACTTGCAGCAGCACGTTGAAGATGTCGGGGTGCGCCTTCTCGATCTCGTCGAAGAGGAGCACCGCGTAAGGCGAACGCCTGATCCTCTCCGTCAGCTGCCCGCCCTCCTCGTGGCCGACGTAGCCCGGCGGCGAGCCGATGAGCTTCGAGACCGAGTGCTTCTCCATGAACTCCGACATGTCGAAGCGGATCATCGAGCGCTCGGAGCCGAAGAGGAACTCGGCGAAGGAGCGCGCGACCTCGGTCTTGCCGACGCCCGTCGGGCCTAAGAAGAGGAACGAGCCGACGGGGCGGTTCGGGTTCTTCAGCCCCGCGCGCGAGCGGCGGATGGAGCGCGCGAGCGCCGAGATGGCCGGGCGCTGCGCGATGACGCGGCCCCTCAACTCCTCCTCGATGCGCAGGAGCTTCTGCGTCTCCTCCTCCTTGAGCGAGGTGATGGGGATGCCCGTCCAGCGCGCGATAACGTCCTCGATGTCGTCTTTCGTGACCTCGACCGACATGATGAGGTCGTCCTCTTCGGCGAGCGGCGAGGAGTTGAGCGCCGGGCGGTAGAAGCCGCCCGCGCCCGTCGAGCGGTCGCGCTCGTCGTAGAAGTTGTCGCCGCGCGGCGGCGCGTCGCGGCGGGCGCGGAGCTTGACGCGCGCGCCGGCCTCGTCGATCACGTCGATGGCCTTGTCGGGGAGGAAGCGGTCGGGGATGTAGCGGTTCGACTGGTAGACGGCGGCCTCGATGGCGTCGTCCGTGTAGCGCACCTGATGGAACGCCTCGTAGCGCTCGCGCACGCCGTCGAGGATGGAGACGGCCTCCTCCTCGCTCGGCGGCGGAACCTTGACGGCCTGGAAGCGCCGTTCGAGCGAGCGGTCCTTCTCGATCGACTTGCGGAACTCGGCGGGCGTCGTCGCGCCGATGCACTGAATCTCTCCGCGCGAGAGCGCCGGCTTCAAGATGTTCGCGGCGTCGAGCGACCCTTCGGCGGAGCCGGCGCCGACGAGCGTGTGCAGCTCGTCGATGAAGACGACGTACTGCGGGTTCTCGACCAGCTCGCGCATGATCTGCTTCAGGCGCTCCTCGAACTGCCCGCGGTACTTCGTGCCCGCGACGATGAGCGAGAGGTCGAGCGAGAGGATGCGCTTGTTCTCTAAGGAACGAGGGCACCTCGCCGCGGACGATGCGCTGCGCGAGACCTTCGACGATGGCGGTCTTGCCGACGCCGGGCTCGCCGATGAGCACGGGGTTGTTCTTCGTGCGGCGGCAGAGGATCTGGACGACGCGCTCGATCTCGGCCTCGCGGCCGACGAGCGGGTCGAGCTTGTCGTTGGCGGCGTCTTCGGTCAGGTCGCGCGAGAACTCGGCGAGGTGCGGCGTCTCCTTCTTCTGCGCCGCGCGCGGGTCGTTGCCCGACTGGCGCGAGACCTCCTCGCGCACCGCGTTCAGGCGCAGGCCGCGCTCGTAGAGAATCTCGGCGGCCATCGAGCGCTCTTCGCGCAGGAGGCCGAGCAGAAGGTGCTCCGTCCCGATGTGCCGGTGCTGGAGGCGGTCGCTCTCCTCGTGCGCGAAGGCGAGCACGCGCTTGGTCTCCGGGCGCGAGCGGCAGCTCGACCGAGGTGGAAATCTTCTCGCGCAGGGGCGCGCGTCCCTCGATCTCCTTGCGGATGGCTTCGAGAGAGGTCTGCGCGCGCGCGAGGAAGCGCGCCGTCAGCGTCTTGTCCTCGCGCATCAGGCCCAGCAGGAGGTGCTCGGGCTCGATGGCGGGGGCGCCGAACTGGGAGGCTTCGTACCGTGCGAAGAAGATAACTCTCCGCGCCTTTTCCGTGTATCGCTCAAACATAAAAGGCTTTTTCCGACCGGCAGAGATAAGGACGTTCGGGCTTCCGGCGTGTCTAAAACTCGGGAGAACCGCCGACAGGGCGCCCGCGACGCATTATAACTGAAAGCGGGGGCGGATGTCAGATTAAAAGTCTAACGTCCGAATTCTGGACTATGAAGTCAATACAAAACTACTCTCAAACTGCTTTTTATCGTCCGGCTCCGGATTCCTCAAGCCGTCCTTCCCGCAGCACGAGGCGGCGGTCGCAGAGGCCCGCGAGGCTCTCGTTGTGCGTGGCGAGGAGGGCGCAGGCGCGCGCCTCGCGGCAGAGGGAGACGAGGAGTTGGCCGACCTCCGCGCCCGTGCGCGCGTCGAGGTTGCCCGTGGGCTCGTCGGCGAGGACGAGCCGGGGCCGCGCGACGAGGGCGCGGGCGACGGCCACGCGCTGCTGCTCGCCGCCCGAGAGTTCGCCGGCCGCGTGCCTGAGGCGCGCCCCGAGTCCGACCTTCTCCAACAACGCGCGCGCGCGGGTCAGGGCTTCGCGCCGGCCCGCGCGCGCGACGAGCAGCGGCAGCGCGACGTTCTCCTCCGCCGAGAGGTCCGCGAGCAGGTGGTGGGACTGGAAGACGAACCCGACCTCACGCCCGCGCCAGCGCACGAGCGCCGAGAGGGGCGCACGCGTCACGTCGAACTCGCCCAGACGCACGCCCCCGGCGTCCGCCGCCTCAAGCCCACCCAGGACGTGCAGCAGCGTCGTCTTCCCGGACCCCGAAGCGCCCACGACCGCCGCCGCCTCGCCCGCGCTTAATTGCAAAGAGACGCCGCGCAGAACCTCCAGCACTCCGCCCGACGGCTCCCGAAAAGACTTGCGGACGCCTTCGGCGACAAGCTCAAAGCCATTTGAAATCTCAAAGCTCAAATTTGAAATTCCTACTCGTACCTCAGGACCTCGGCCGGGCGGACGCGCGCGGCCTGCCAGGCGGGGTAGAGCGTGGCGAGCAGGCTGACGGCGAAGGCCGCGAGCGCGGCCGCGAGCACGTCCGCGGCGTGCGGGTGGAGCGGCACGGCGCTCAGAGAGTAGACATCGGGCGGGAGGCGCACGAGCTGGAAGCGTTCGGCCGCCCAGCAGGCCGCGAGGCCGAGCGCGACGCCCGCGAGCGCGCCGACGGCGCCGATGACGGCGCCCTCGATCATGAAGAGCAGCGTGACGGAAGGAGCCCGCGCGCCGACGGTCGAGAGCACGGCGATGTCCGCGCGGCGCTCGACGACGACGAGCGCGAGCGTGGTCGTGATGTTGAGCGCGGCGACGACGGTGATGAGCATGATGATGAGCGCGACCGTCCTCCGCTCCAGCGCCAGCGCCTCGAAGAGCGGCCGGTTCGCCTCGCGCCAGTCCACGGCCGCCCACGTCGGCCCCAGCGCCTCGCGCACGCGTCGCGCGACCGCGCCCGACTCCTCAAAGTCTTTGCGCCTCGACGCTGACGGCGAACGCAGGCGACCGGCCGCCCCCGGCGCGCGCGACCGACTCTAAAGAGAGATAGGCCCACGCCGAGTCGTACTCGGACAGCCCCGAGCGGAACAGCCCGACGACGCGCACGCGCAGCGCGTCCGGCGCTCCCGAAGGCGACTTCGACGCGGCAGAGCCCGCCGTCAAAACAAGACCCTCGTCGCCGACCATCGTCAGCCCCGCGCGCGCCGCTAACTCTTCGCCGAGCACGACGGGCACGGGCTCGTCCCCAACGCCGGGAGTCTTAAAGAGGTCTTCAAGCGAGCCTCTCGTCAGCGTCGCGCGGACGGCTTCGAGCGCGCGCGGCGAGCCTTCGTCGAGTCCGCGCAGGAGCGCGTAGGTCGCGCCGTCCGCGCCATTGAGGAGCGCGCCCTCGTAGGTCGTCGGCTGCGCGTCGGCGACGCCCTCGACGGCTCGCGCACGCAAGGCCGCCGCACGCGCGTCCTCTACACCGGCGCCCCCCACGCGGCTCAGGGTGACGTGCGCCGTGCCCCGCAGGATTTTGTCGCGCAGCTCGTCGCGGAAGCCGTTCGCCAGCGCCGTCGCCACGATGAGGGCCGCCACCCCGCACGCGATCCCGACCACGGCCGCGCCCGCAGTCCAACGCGCCACGCGACGCCCGCGCCGCGCGCGCAGGTACCTCAACGCGAGAAAGAGTTCGAAGGGCATGGGGAAAGCAGTAGACAGTAGTCAGTAGAAAACCCTCTTCGGTGAGATGTCAGAATATCAGCGCGGGCGGGGTGACGCGAAGCGACTACTGTCTGCTGTCTACTGTCTGCTTTTCGATAACGGCGACCCACTGGCCTTTGCGTTCTTCGTGGAAGACGACGCGGCCGCCGAGGAGGCGCGCGGCTTCGTCGAGTTCGGGGCCGCCGTGGGAGGAGTAGACGAAGGCCACGTCGTATTCGGACCGGCGGGCGGCGGCGCGTTCGAGTTCGGCGGGGAGGAAGTTCTCGACGGGGACGACGTTGAGCGCGCGGGGCGTGTAGCCGTAGTAGACGTTGCGCAGCTCGTCCGTCGCGGGCCAGGAGGTGAGCACGCGCGCTTCGGGGTAGCTGTCCGCGAGGAAGTGCGCGGCGTCGCGGTGGAGGAGGACGAAGTCGCGGTAAGCGAGGTTCTCCTCCCAGGGGAAGCTGTAGGCGGGGTTGACCTCGGTGCGGTACGCGAAGGCCGCGCAGACGAGCGCGACGGCGAGCGGCCACGCGGGCACGCGCCGCCAGAGCGTCGAGACCCAGACCATGATGACGAGCGGCAGCACCGGCAGCATGTAGCGCGCCAGCACCGCCCCGCCCACGACCGAGAGCGCGAAGACGTGCGCGAGGATGAGCACGAGGAAGAGGATTTGAACCGGCACGGCGATGCGCGTGCGCTCCGTCGCGCCGTCGCGCCGCGGCTTGAGGAACATGGCGGCCAGTCCCGCGAGCGTCAGCGCCCAGAGGTTCATGTGAAGCGTGACGTGGCCGAAGCGCCGCCAGACGGTGTCGAGTATGCGCGCGAGGTTGAGCGTGGACTCGACGTTGTAGCGGAAGTACTCGGGGTTCCCCAGCGTGTACCCGGTGCGCGCGCGGTGGTACGCGAACCACAGCGCGAGCGGCACGCACGCCGCCAACAACATCAAAGACCACCACGCCGGCCGCCGCTCGACGCAGACGAGCGACGCCAGCCGCTCCTTCTTCCTCAACAGCCAACACAGCAGCCCCCAAACGCACAGCACGACGGGCACCAGCACCGCCGTCTCCTTCGCCAACGCCGCCAGCGCGAGCAGAAAAACGCAAAAAGCGCGGCGCAACAGCGCGTTTTCCGTCATCACCACGCTTCCGGCGTCGTCGTGCAAGGGCTCTGCAACGACGCGCAACGCCATTGTGTTGCCCCGCAACGGCGTTGCGGCGCCTCGCAATGGCATTGCGTCGCGTCGCAACGCCGTTGCGTCATCCCGCAATAACGTTGCGTCGCCCTGCGAAGGCGTTGCGGCGCCTCGCAACGACGGATCGCCGGCCCGCAAAGGCGTTGCGTCGTCTTGCAGAGGCGTTGCGTCGTCCTGCGATGACATGGCACCGCGCGGTAGGTAGAAGACGAGCGCCCAGAGGGTGAGCGCCGCGACCATCATGTCGAGGTGCGCGAGCGTGCTCTGCGCGAAGAAGACGGGGTAGAGCGCCGTGCAGACGACGGTCGCCACGCCCACGCGCCAGTTCGCCACGCGCGCCGCGAGCGCGAAGACGCCCGCCAGCGCCAGCGCCGCCACCGCGAGCATCGCCGTCCGCGCCACCCAGATGTGGAAGCCGAAGAGCTTCCACGCGAGCGCGATCCACGTCATCACCAGCGGCGGGTGCGCGTTCGAGAGCGTCGAGTGCGGGATGAAGGAGCCGTCCGCGTAGATGTCGCGCGCGGCCGGAATGAAGTAGCCGGCCTCGTCCCAGTAGTACGGGAGTCCGAGCAGTGACGCGTGCGTGATGTGGAGGCCGACGAAGGCGGCCGCGAAGACGAGAATGAGCAGGAGCGTCGTGCGCAGCTTGGGGTTCAAGGTGTGTGTCGGGTCGTGCGGCGTGTTCTGCGTCTTCGGGGCGCGGGGCTTCAACTCTTGTCGGCCGTCTTCTCGTCCGGCGTCAGCGACTCGATGAGGTCGTGTTCGAGCGAGGCGTCGGGGCGCTTGACCATCGTCAGGCGGTTGCCGCGCTCGTTGTACTCGACCTGATCCATGATGTTGTAGATGAGAAGCACGCCGCGCCCCGAAGACTTGAAGAGGTTCTCGGGGTCGCGCGGGTCCGGGATGTCTGCGACGCTGAAGCCCTCGCCCTCGTCCTCGATGGTGAAGCGCGCCTCCTTCGCCGAGAGGTCGGCGGTGATGCGGACGAGCTTCGCCACGTCGTGCTTGTTGCCGTGCTTGACGGCGTTGACGAACGCCTCGTCCAGGGCGATGAGGAGGTTCGAGCGGTCGGGCTTGATGACGCCGAGCGCGGCGACGCGCTCGATGAGGTAGTGGAGCACGCCGTTCATCAAAGAGATGTCGCTCGGCAGCTCGAACTCGATGTGCTCGCGGACGTAAGGCAACACCTTCAGGTCTTCGATGAAGCGCAGCTTGTAGCCGAGCGTCTTCTCGACGATCTGCGAAAGCTCGTCCTTGTCGTAGGGCTTGCGCAGGAAGTTGGCGGCGCCGAGCTTGAACGCCTTGACGATGCCGGCGTGCTGCGTCTCCTCGGAGGAGACGACGACGGGGACGAAGAGGCGCTTGCGCTGAAGCTCGGAGACGATCTGGACGCCGGAGTCGGAGTACTCTGCGAGGTCGGAGATGATGAGGTCGAAGTCTTCGAGGTCGTCGCGTTCGACGGCCTCGGCGCGGTCGGAGGCCGTCACGACATCGTGGCCGAGCCCTGCGAGCGCCTCGGCCAGGACGTTGCGCAACTCGGCGTTGCCTTCAACGATGAGGATGCGTCGTGTGTCCATCAAGAGACTGATTCCGCGAGCCTTACGAACCGGGGAGGGCGCGGAAGAGCTACAACGGCTTCCCTTTGTTCCGCGAGCTTTCCGCCAACGCTGTACGACGCCGGGGCGGGCGCCGGTTTCAAAATATATCACAGCCCCGCAGTAGGCAGTAGGCAGTGTTTGAAATCAAAGAGCGCGTGCGCGCCGAACGCCGCGTGAGCGGCGGATGAATGTAGCCCGGCCTTTCAAGGCCGGGGCCGCCGCACGTTATGAGTGCCGCGTCGCGTCAGCGACGCCTGAACCGACCCGCCCCGTTCACGCGTCGCTGACGCGACGCGGCGTCGTGCTCGACCGCAACCCGGCCTTGAAAGGCCGGGCTACATTCATCCGCCGCTCACGCGGCGACTGCCTACTGCTTACTGCCATCTGCCTACTGCCCACTGGCTTTTATGAATGCCCCTGAAGCGGGTGGCCGTGCGCGAGCAGGTCTTCGAGTTCCGCCCCCGTCGGCAGCGCCGTCCGCGCGCCCAGCGCCCGGCACTTGAGCGCGGCGACGGCGCAGCCCGTGCGCAGGCAGCCCTCGATCTCTTCGCCGCGCAGCATGCCGTAGATGAAGCCGGCGTGGAAGGCGTCGCCCGCGCCGGTCGTGTCGTGGCAGCCGCCGGGCACGGCGAAGGCCGGCGACTCGACGAAGACGCCGCCGTGGTAGACGACCGCGCCGCGCTCGCCCAGCGTCATGCCGACGACCGAGTCGGGGCGCAGGCGCGACTTCATCTCGACTAAGGCCGCGTGTTCGTCGTCGATGCCCGTCAGACGGCCCGGGAACTCGTGCGACGAGATGAGCACGTCCACGTGCGGCAGAAGCTCTTCGAGCCCTTCGTAGACGTTGTCGATGTCGAGCGAGACGACGGTGCCGGCCGCGCGCGCCTCGCGGGCGACGCGGGCCCGCGCGCGCGTGTCGTGTCCGTCCATGTGGAGCACGCGCCCCTTCGCGCCGAAACCGCGCGGCGCCTCTTCTTCCTTGTAGGAGAGGCGCGCGTCCCTGTCCCAGATGACGGTGCGCTCGCCGGTGCGCTCGTCGATGAGGATGTAGGCGATCTGGTTGGCGGCGCCCTCGACGACCTCGGCGAACTCCACGTCCACGCCCTCCGCGCGTAAGCTGTCGAAGCCGAAGCGGCCGGCGTCGTCCGAGCCGAAGCGGCCGGCGTAGGCCGCGCGCATCCCGAGCCTTCTCAGGCCCGTCATCGCGCTCGCGGTCTCGCCGCCCGCGCCGCGCTCGTGCTCGACCAGACGGACTTTGGTGTCGTAGGCGGGGTAGTGCGGGACGACGACGAGGTAGTCCACGGCGTTGAGGCCGAAGCCGACGGCGTCGAACTCTCTGGCGGGCGGGGGCTCGAAGGGGAATCGCACGGGGCGTGATTATACACAACAGGCGCGCGGGCCGAAGCCCCGGCGGCGCGCGCGCCACACGTTTCCCGCGCGCGCGGCGTGCGCTACACTGTCGGCACACGGACAGCTTAAGCATACGAGCCGGCGGGTGATGCCCTTGACCCTGGAAGAGAAACTGAAGAATCTGCCCACCGCCCCGGGCGTCTACCTGCACAAGGACGCCGGGGGCAAGATCATCTACGTCGGCAAGGCGAAGAACCTGCGCAACCGCGTCCGCTCCTACTTCCAGTCGGGGCGCGGGCACGACCGCAAGACGCGCGAGCTGGTCAAGCGCATCGACGACCTCGAATTCATCGTCACCGACACGGAGGTCGAAGCGCTCGTCTTAGAGTCGAACCTCATCAAGCAGCACAAGCCGCGCTACAACGTGCTGCTCAAAGACGACAAGCAGTACCCGCACCTCAAGCTCACCATCTCGGAAGCCTTCCCGCGCGTGATGATTACGCGGAAGATACAGCGCGACGGCGCGCTCTACTTCGGCCCGTACCTGCCGGCCGCGCTCGCGCGCCGCACCATCGACCTCATCAACCGCACCTTCCAGCTCCGCACCTGCGACATCGACATCGACGGGCGGCTCCCGCGCCCCTGCCTCGAATATCACATCAAGCGCTGCCTCGGCCCCTGCGTCAAAGACCTGTGCAAGCCCGACGAGTACGGCGAGGCCGTGCGCGACGTGCGGATGTTTCTGGAAGGCAAGAACCGGGAGCTGGCCGACGAGTACGAGCGGCGGATGCAGCAGGCGTCGGACGAGATGCGCTTCGAGATGGCCGCGAAGTACCGCGACCTGCGCAAGACCGTGCTCGCCGTCTCCGAGCAGCAGAAGATGGCGCACACGCAGGACCTCGACGTGGACATCTTCGGCTTCCACCGCGAGGGCGCGCGCCTCGCCCTACAGCTCTTCACCATGCGCGAGGGCAAGATCGTCGGCCGCCGCGAGTTCTTCTGGGAAGACCTGGCGGAGGACGACACGTTCGACGCGGCCTCGTTCCTCTCCGACGTGCTGATGCAGTACTACTCGACCGACTACGTGCCGCGCGAGATACACGTGCCGGTGGACTTTGAAGACCGCGAGCTGTTGGAGAAGGCCCTGACGGAACGCAAAGGCCGGCGCGTCCGCATCCTCGACCCGCAGCGCGGGCAGAAGCGCGAGATGATCGAGCTGGTCGAGAAGAACGCGCAGATCGCCTTCGAGCAGCGCTTCCGCGTGCTCAAGCCCGACATGGAGCGCGTGCTCGAAGAGTTGCAGGAGGTCTTGGAGCTGCCGCGCTTCCCCGCGCGCATCGAGTCGTTCGACGTGTCGAACATCTCGGGCTCGGAGAACGTCGCCGCGATGGTCGTCTGCGAGAACGGGAAGATGAACCGGGCGGAGTACCGCAAGTTCAGGATCAAGACCGTCGAAGGCTCGAACGACCCGGCCTCGATGCGCGAGGCCGTCTTCCGGCGCTACCGGCGGCAGTTGGACGAGGGCAACCCTCTGCCCGACCTCGTCATGATCGACGGCGGCAAGGGGCAGCTCTCGGCCGCCGCGTCGGCGATGAGGGAGCTTGACCTCGAAGCGATTCCGATGATCGGCGTCGTCAAGCCGCCGCGCCGCCACAACGATGTCTCGCACCTCCTGCGTAAAGGCAGCGAGGACTCGCCCATCTACCTCGACTCGCACTCGCCGGTGCTGCGCCTCATCCAGTTGATACGCGACGAGACGCACCGCACGGCCGTCACCTACCACCGCAAGCGCCGCGAGCTGCGCGACTTCACCTCGGAGCTGACGGCCATCCCCGGCGTCGGCGAGAAGAGGAAGAACCGTCTGCTGCGCAACCTCGGCTCCATCAGCAAGGTCGCCGAGGCCACAATCGAACAGCTCTCGCCCTTCGTCGGCCGCAAGACCGCCGAAGACATCTTCGAGCACTTCCGCCGCCAGCGCGCCCTGGCCGGCCAGCCCGACGACTCATCAAACGAGACCGAGGCCGTCGCCGACGACGACTCATCAGTCGAAGTTCAGGCCGTCGTCGTCACCAACGCCGACGGCGAGGTCGCGGGGCTCCACCACCCCGAAGACCCGACCGTCATGACCGACGAGACCATCGCCGACGAGCACATCGAGACGCGCCTCGTAGACCCCGACGGCGACGCCGAAGACCTCCAACCCATCCGCTCCGTAGACCACACGGGCGCGCCGCGCCAACGCCGCAAGTCCACGCGCAAACGCGGCGAACGCTCGACCAACCCGCACGGCATCAAGAGAGAGAAGTTGTCGGGTGAAGAGCAGTAGGCGGATGGCAGTAGGCAATCAGGTAAACGCCGCGTCAGCAGCGGTTGAATGTAGCCCGGCCTTATTAAGGCCGGGTCAAGGTTGCGCAAAATAACGCCGCGTCGCGCGAGCGACGCCTGAACGTATCGGTGCGCTTCAGGCGTCGCTCGCGCGACGCGGCATCTTGTTAATGGCCAGCTCTCCCGGCCTTAAAAGGCCGGGCTACATTCAACGGCCGCTGACGCGGCGCTCCAGCCACATATCTTATTTCGACAACTGCCTACTGCCATCTGCCGACTGCTTACTTCTTCCGATGCTTCTCGATGTAGGCGCGCGCGAACTCGTTGAGGTGTGGGGCTTCGCGCAGGCCGATCTTCTCGGCCTCCTTCTCGGCCTCTTCGATGGTCCAGCCGTCGCGCAGCACGCGGCGAATCATCCAGAAGGCGCCGACGCGGATGGCGCCCGCGCAGTGGATGAAGGCGGGGCGGTTCGCGGGGTCGTCCGTAAGCCGTAGGAACTCGGTGGCCTGCTCCTCCTTCGGCTCGCCGTAGACGACGGGGATGGTGAAGTAGCGCAGGCCCAAACGCTCCGCCTCCGCACGCTCCTCCTCGGCGCGGTGCTCGCCCGGCGGGCGCAGGTTGATGATGGCTTTGACGCCCTCCTCCTTCAGCTTCGCCAGGTGCTCTGTGCGCGGCTGGCCGCCCGTGCAGAACTCCTTGTTGACCCGGAGGAAGTTGCGTATCGGCGGCCCCTCCTGCGGCGCGGCGGCGGCCGACACGACCAGAAGCAGCAGCGCGGCGGCGACGACCGCCGCGAGTTCCCTTTTCGCTTTGAAGGTCATGAGTTCTCTTTTCATCCTTACCCGTGCGCGCGCAGGCTGCGGGCGACGAGGCCGATGCCGCCGGCGAGCAGGACGAGCATGACGAGGGTGTTGAAGAGGCTGGTCGATTGGAAGTAGACGCCGAGGTTGGCGATGATGCCGACGAAGATGACGACGACGCCGGCGAAGGTGAGCAGCCAGCCGACGATTGAGCGGCCGTTGAAGAAGAGCAGCCCCGTGCCGAAGAGGAGCGGCAGCAGCGAGAGGCCGAAGGCGTTGTAGCCCCACAGCGTCCAGTACCCGCTCGTCACCGTCACCTGCTGCGTCAAAAGGTAGGCCCCGGCGACGCTCATCCCCAGACCGAGAAGGAACTCGCCCACGCCGCCCCGCGTCCCGCCCGCCCCGCGCTTCTCCTCCGACTCGTCTGCCATCAGAGCCCTCCCTGTATCGCTTTATACTTCTTCAGAATCTCAATTGTTCTCTCAATCGGCAAAGCCTCGACGCGGGCGCCGCCGCGCCCCGTGACGGTCGTGGCACGCAGAAGCGAGTTGTAGACGGCCTCTTCGGTCGCCTCGACGCAGGCGAGGAAGAGCGGCGACATCGAGTCGTTGGGCAGGAGTTCGACGCGGCGGAGCGCCGTCTCGCCGTGCTTGATACGGTTCTGCGGCGCGGTGCTGAAGGCGACGACGTAGTCGCCGCTCCCGTTGGTCGCGGGCGAGCCGGTGCGCGCGAGCCCCAGCATGGCGCGCGCGGCGAGGCGCCGCAGGTTGCGCGCGTCGAGCGGCGCGTCCGTCGCGACGACGACGATACAGGAGCCGTTGGCGCGGTCGTCGTCTACGGACGGCCCCGAGCCTCGGCGCTCGCCACGGCGCGCGGGCTCAAGCTCTTCTTTGAGGTAGTAGCGGCCCAGCTCGCGCCCGACCGGCGCGCCGTTCATCGTGAGCACGCCGCCGTAGTTCGTCTGCACGAGCACGCCGACCGTGTAGCCGCCGTAGCGCGCGGGCACGACGCGCGAGGCCGTGCCGATGCCGCCCTTGAAGCCGAAGGCGACGGTGCCCGTGCCCGCGCCGACCGAGCCCTCCTCGACCTCTCCGCCCCGCGCCGACTTCAAAGCCGCGAAGACCTCTTCGCGCCCGACGTGGCGGCCGCGGATGTCGTTGAGCTGCCCGTCGTTCGTCTCGGCCACGAGGGGGTTGACGCTCCGCACCTCCTCGTTGCCGGGGAGCCCGAGCGTCCACTCCATGAGCGCGTCGGCCACGCGCGGGACGCCCAGCGTGTTCGTCAGAAGGATCGGCGTCTCAAGCTCGCCCAACTCCTCGACCTGCGTCGAGCCCGACAGCTTCCCGAACCCGTTCCCCACGAAGACCGCCGCCGGCACCTTCTCCCGAAACAGGTTTCCCCCGTGCGGCACGACGGCCGTCACCCCCGTCCGCACGTCTTCGCCCTTGATCAAAGTCACCTGCCCCACGCGCACGCCCTCCACGTCCGTGATGGCGTCGAGCCTGCCCGCCGGCAGCACGCCCACCCGCAACCCTATGTCGCGCGCACGCGGCCGCGGGACTTCTTTAACGTTCTGCGCCATGACGTTCAGAAACAGAAGGGAGGCGAGTGCGATTCTGATGTGTGTCGGCATCTCTTCAGGTGCAGGGGCCGGTAAAGCGTATGACGTGTGCGAAGGAGGCGGGGCGCTTCAGACGGTATGTCATGCCGCCGTCACGTATCGAGGGCGGAAAGATTTGTCTTTGTCGAAGAGGCAAAGGAATCGGGCGCGCGGCGCGCGAAGGCGTTGAGCGCCGACGCGAGGCAGACGGCGAACGGCGCGCGCCCCGTCCTCTTCAAGTAAAGCTCCCCGAGCATTACAAGTCCCCACACGTCGCGCGTGCGGGGGCCGCCGCCTCAGCGCCCGCGCCCTTTCCTGCCCGCAGCAGACTTCTTGCTCGCGGAGCCCTTCGACGCACTCTTCGCTCCCCGCTTCTGCGAGATTTTCGCGCCGCCCTTCTTAGCCGCCGACTTCGACGCCTTGCGCGCGGCCTTACCCACGGACTTTGAAGCCTTACGCGCGACCTTAGCCGCGGACTTGGAGGCGGCGCGCGCGACCTTGCCCGCGGACTTGGAAGCCTTGCGCGCGAGTTTGCGGGCGGGCTTCGTCGCCTTACGGGCGGCCTTGCCCGCGGACTTCCGGACTCGGCTCGCGGCGTCGGCGGCGGCCTCGCCCACGTCTTCGGCGGCGTCCGTCAAGGCGCCGCCCGCGTCCTGCGCGGCCTCGGCCTGCGTGCGCGCGAACTGCGCGTTCCGGCGCGCGGCCTCTTTGACCGAGCGCTTGGTCGAGGGCTCGGGACGCACCAACTCGGCCGCGGTCGGGCTGACGCTCGCCACCGCCCCGGCGGCCGTGTCCATCGCGGAGTTCGCGAGCCCGGCGGCCGTCTCGCCCGCCTGCCCGACGACGCGCGCCGCCGTGTCCACCACCTCGCTCAAGACATTGCGCGCCGTCTCAAGCACACCCCCGCTGCTCTTCTTAGTTGCCATCGTCACCTCCTCTTTGTCAGTAGGCAGCAGGCGGAGGGCAGCAGGCAGTTGAAAGCGCCGCTGTCGAGAATTGAGAATTAACTTTCAACGTGCGTGACGCGGAGCGTACTGCCTGCCGCCGTCTGCCTGCTGCTTTTTACATCACCCCGCTCTCGCGGAAGCGTTCGAGCTGTGTGTCGGCGAAGCGGCGCTCGCGCGCGTCGAGCAGGAGCTTGGTGGCCGCGGCGGCGAGGAGCGCGCCGACGCCCGCGAGCGCGAAGAGGCCGCGGTGCGTCGTCGCCCAGAGCTGCGCGCTCGTGTCGGAGGCGCGGTCGTCGAAGCGGCCGCGCGCGCCGTGGTCGCCGGGCACGGGCTCCCAGAGGTTGTCTCGGCGGCCGGGCGCGACGGGTTCGTCGGTCTGCTGCTCCTCGTAGGCGTTGCGCGCGACGTAGCGGTCGGCCAGTTCCGGCGCCAGCTTGTCGCCGGCGATGGCCTTGATCGTCGGCCAGCCGACGTAAAGCTCGCGCCGCTCGTTGTGCGCCGCCCAGTAGACGGCGCGCGCCGCCACCTCCGGCTGGTAGATCGGCCCCACCGGCTGCGGCTCGTTCGGCAGTCGCGACTTGACCCACGAGAACTGCGGCGTGTTGACCGCGGGGAGCTGCACCATCGTCACGCGCACGTTCGACTCGTCGTGGATGAGTTCGGCGTGCAGCGAGTCCATGAAGCCCTGCACGGCGTGCTTCGCCGCGCAGTAGGCCGACTGCAAGGGGATGCCGCGGTAGGCGAGCGCCGAGCCGACCTGCACGACGCATCCGCGGTCGCGCGGCAACATCCGCTTCAACGCCGCGAGCGTCCCGTAGACGTAGCCGAGGTAGGTCACCTCGGTCACGCGTTTGTACTCCTCGGGCCTCGTCTCGATGACCGGCGAGAAGACCGAGAGCATCGCGTTGTTGACCCACACGTCTATCGGCCCCAGCTCCCGCTCCGTGACTTCGGCCGCGTGCTCGACGGCGTCCGGGTCCGCCACGTCGAGCGGCAGCACGAGCGCGCGCCCGCCCAGGCGCTCGACCTCGCGCCGCGCCCCTTCGAGCCCGTCGCGCCCGCGCGCAATCAGCGCGACGTGCGCCCCGCGCCGCGCGAACTCTCTCACGGTCGCGCGCCCCACGCCCGCGCTCGCGCCCGTAATGACGACCACCTCGGGCCGCTTCGTCGCGTTACTCATGCAAGACCTCTGGTAGACAGTAGACAGTAGCCATTGGAAGAACCTTCGTCAGTCTAAACGCCAGACTAGCGCAAGGGTTTGTCCGCGAGTTGGCGTAAATCTCAAGGAGCCGTCGCGGCCGTGCGGCGCACCGCCGCCCCTCACGTCCTTCGGGCTGCATGTCCAGGGGAAGTCGTCCGGCTCAAAGATACTTCCGCGGCCGCGGGCTGTAAAGAGTTTTCCTCCGGGCCGCGCGCGTTTGAAAGTTGCTATACTCAGCCCCAAAGTTATCTCATCCAGACAGGCGAGGGGGCGGCGCATGAGCAGGAAACAGGGGGACGCCGTGGAGTCCGAGAGCAAGGCGGAGCTGCGGCGGCAGATGGAGGAGGCGCGCGAGTCGATCAGCGAGACGGTCGCCGAGATCAAGTCGGTCGTCACGCACCAGTACGACGAGGTGCGCGAGACGGTCGAGAGCGTCAAGGAGGGCGTCAGCGAGGTGCTCGACTGGCGCACCGAGTTCGAGCGCAACCCGCTGGTCTGGGGCGCGGGCGCCGTCTCCGTCGGCATCCTCGTCGGCTTCGGCATCGCGCGCGCCTTCGACGAGAAGGAGGAGCCGCGCCCGCGCGGCCGCCGCAAGACCGTCACCACCGGCGAGCACGTCGTCGCCGAACTCTCCGGCTTCGCCGAGGTCGTCCTCCCGACCATCTCCGCCAAGGTCAAAGAGCTGTTCGGCCTCGACCTCGACGCCTACCTGCGCGCCGCACACGCGAGCAGGCCCGAGCCGAAGCCCCTCGCCGCCAAGCGCTCGACGAAGAAGGGGGCGGCGAAGAACCGCGCCGCCGCGACGAAGAAGGCTGCGGCCTCCAAGCGCCGCGGCCGGGGCGACTGAGCCGGTCGGTGTATCGTTTCCGCGCCGGCCTTGTGGCGGGCGGCGGGCGGCGTCGGTGCCAACCGCTTGAAGTTATAACGATTCCGGCGCCGCTGAAGAGTACGGCGCGGCGCTTGCTTCTTTAATCCGGCGTCACTCGAACGCATATAAAAACGGTACGCGCCCGTTCGGCCTGAAGCGTCGCGGCCGCGCAAGAGAAAATCTGACTGTCGGAGGAGAAAGAGATGTTTGCGATTATCGGTTGGATCGTCTTCGGTTTAATCGCGGGGATTATCGCGAAGGCCATCATGCCCGGGCGCGACCCGGGCGGCGCCATCGTGACGATCCTGCTCGGCATCGCCGGCTCGATCATCGGCGGCTTCATCGGCCGCGCGCTCTTCGGCTACGGCCGGACGGCGTCGGGCGACATCAGCGAGCCCGGCACCATCATGAGTATGGTCTTCGCCATCATCGGCGCGCTCGTCCTGCTGGCGGGCTACCGCCTGCTCCGCGGCCGCAGCCTGCGCGCCTAGCGCTTAAGACAAAAGAGCGGAAACGAAGAACAAGGGGGCGCGACCCTCTTCGTCGATGGACGAAGAGGGTCGCGCCTCGCTTCGTTTACACTTCCGTCTTTTATCTTTACGCGCGGGGCGGGCCGGTGCTAAGTTCTGTTCAAAGCCAACAACTGCAAGAGAACACAGGGGGTTTATATGGAGAGTGATTCGGGGCGGACGACTTCGGTGTGGATGGCGACGGGCGACGTGCCCGAGTTCGGGCCGCTCGCCCACGCGGCGAGCGCGGACGTGTGCGTCGTGGGCGCGGGGATTGCGGGGCTGACGGTCGGCTACCTGCTCGCGCGCGAGGGTAAGTCCGTCGTCGTGCTGGACGACGGGCCGGTCGCGGGCGGCGAGACGGCGCGCACGACCGCGCACCTCGTCAACGCGCTCGACGACCGCTACTACGAGTTGGAGCGCCTGCACGGCGAGCGCGGCGCGCGTCTCGCCGCCGAGAGCCACACCGCGGCCGTAGACCAGATCGAAGAGATCATCGAGCGCGAAGGCATCGACTGCGACTTCGAGCGCCTGGACGGCTATCTCTTCGTCGGCCCGGGCCAGTCCACCGAACAGTTGGGCCACGAGCTGCGCGCCGCGCACCGCTGCGGCCTGACGGAGATCAAGTACGTCGAGCGCCTCCCTTACGAGGCTTACGACTTCGGCGCCGCGCTCCACTTCCCATATCAGGGGCAGTTCCACATCCTCAAATACATGAACGGCCTCGCGCGCGCCTTCACGCGTCTCGGCGGGCGCCTGCACACGCACACGCACGCCGACAAGATCGAGGGCGACGGCGAGACGGCCCGCGTCACCACCGCCGAGGGCCACGTCGTCACGGCCGGCGCGGTCGTCGTCGCCACCAACACGCCCGTCAACGACCTCGTCTCCATCCACACCAAACAGGCGCCCTACCGCACCTACGTCGTCGGCGCGCGTGTGCCTAAGGGTGCGGTGCCGCGGATGCTCGTGTGGGACACGGAAGACCCTTACCACTACGTGCGCTTGCAGTCGGTCGATGAAGCGTCCGACGTGCTCATCGTCGGCGGCGAAGACCACAAGACGGGTCAGGCCGACGACTTCGACGAGCGCTTCCGCCGTCTAGAGGGATGGACGCGCGAGCGCTTCCCCTCGGTCGAAGCGTTCGAGTACCGCTGGTCGGGTCAGGTGATGGAGCCCGTGGACGGACTCGCCTTCATCGGCCGCAACCCCGGCGACGCCGACAACGTCTACGTCGCCACCGGAGACTCCGGCAACGGCATGACGCACGGCACCATCGCCGGCATGTTGATTCGAGACTTAATCCTCGGCCGCGACAACGCCTGGGCGACACTTTATGACCCCTCGCGCCTCAGCTTGCGCGCGGGCGGCGAGTACGCGCGCGAGAACCTCAACGTCGCCGCGCAGTTCGTAGACTACCTGACCGGCGGCGAGGTCTCCGCGCCCGACGAAGTCGCCCCCGGCACGGGCGCCATCATGCGCCGCGGCTTATCAAAAGTCGCCCTCTTCCGCGACGACGCCGGCGCGCTCCACGAGTTCTCCGCCGTCTGCACCCACCTCGGCTGCGTCGTCGACTTCAACGACAAAGAGCGGAGCTGGGACTGCCCCTGCCACGGCTCCCGCTTCGACCCCACGGACGGCCACGTCCTCAACGGCCCCGCCATCGAGGGCCTCTCGCCCATCAGTGAATAACTAAATAAAGGGCTGCATTTCCGGGGCGCCCCGGAAATGCAGCCCTTTACCTTTTCTGGCTTTAACCCTCTTACTGCGCGCCCTTCGTGCCTTTGAAGTCGTAGGTGACGAGGAGGCGGAGTTTGCCGTCTTTGGCCTCCTGGTGGACTTCGCGGGCGTGCGCGTTGAGCGCCCCGCCGGCGGCCTGAACGGGGATGGCGAGGGTCAGTTGCTGGCCGCGCAGCAGCACCAGCGGGTTGACGCGCTGGTTGATGGCGCCCTGGACGAAGGCGGTGACGAAGCCGCTCAGGACGGGCGACATGCCTTCGAGGTTGACGCCCGCGACGTTCAGTTGCCCGTAGAGCGTCTGCTCCTCGGGGGCGAAGCGGAAGTTGAGCCCCGCCTCGGCCGTGCCGCGCAGGTTCTGGCAGTTCCCCAGGAGGTTGTACGTGCCGCTGAAGGCGAGGGGCACGATGACCTTGCCGTCGCGCATCAGCACGCCCGTCTTCACGTCGCCCGCGTTGGGCTCGATGACGACCTGATTCTGGCAGCCCTCGGCCGCGGCGGGCGGGAAGGCCGGCTTATTCAGGTCGCGGAAGATGGAGTCGAGCAGCGCGCCGAAGAACTGCTCGTCCAGCTCGACGACGGCCGTGCCCGGCGGAGGGCCGCCCGCGTCGGGCGCGCGCACGGGCTGACCCTTCAGCGTGCCCGTGCGCGGCGTCCCGACGAAGAGGAAGTAGGCGCCCGCGCCGCCCAGCAGCGCGCCGAGCAGGAGCGTGAGAAGGTACTTCATCCGTGCCCCCTTCAGCGTCCGGGCGTGGCCGTCGGCGCGGGCGACGCGGCCGGGGCCGTCGCCGCCTGCTGCGCGTTGATGAAGGCCATCACGCCCTGAAGCAGTTGCCCGAGCTGTGCGACCTGTTGCTTGACCTCCTCGGGCGAGAGCTGCTTGTAGCCCTGCGGTATCTCGAAGTCGGTCGGGTTGACATCGGTCTTGAGGTCGCGCGTCTCGATGACGAGGTTGCCGCCCGTGATGCCCTGGACGTTCCCCGTGGACTGGCCGAAGCCCTCGATGCGGAGCGGGAGCCCCGTCTCCTTGTCCACGTAGATGAAGGTCTCGCCCTTCACCTGCCCGGCGGTGGTCTGCGTCTGCGTGCCGCCGGTGGCGCGGTACTTGATGGCCGGGCGGCCGTTGAAGGTCTCCTCGCCGACCTGCGTGACGCCCTGCTGCTTCGTGACCAGGGCGACGAGTTGCCCCGGCGTCATCGAGCGCAACTGATCCACGTTGACGCCCGTCATCTCCTGCGTCAGCTCGGCGTACTGCTTGCGGCCGTGCATGATGACGTAGCGCTTGTCGGCCTTGTCGAGGAAGACCAGCTCGCCGATGACGGGCACCGTCACCGAGTAGCGGCGGTCGGCGCCGTTGCGCGCGACCTTGATCTCGGCCTGCCCCTTCTGCTGCTGCTGGCCCGCGGTGGCGAGCGTGGCGACCATCGTGGCCGTGTACTTGTCGGGCTCTTTGGCCTGGATGGTCTGCCCCGTGTTGGTCGTCACGGTCGATGTGCGTCATGTTCGCGTTCGAGTTGCTGTTGATGTTGACCGTCGAGTTGCCGTTGGCGTTCGCGGCCGTGTTGCTCGTCTCGGTCGCCGACTGGCAGCCGGCGGCCGCGAGCGCGAAGGCGGCGGCCGCGGCCGCGAAAACCCCTCTCGTTCCGTTCACAAGGCGCATGAAAGTCTTCTCCTCCCTCGTCTGGCAGAGATGGTCCGTACGTCAGATTGTTAGGGGCAATTTAGCGAGGGAAGGATAACACAAAATGATGAATGATGAGTGATGAACTGTCTTTAATTCATCATTCATCATTCCGCATTCATCGTTTGCTTAGAAGAGCGACGGCTGGTCCTCTAAATCCTCGGGGCCGACGATTGCGTCGCCGAGGAGGCGCTTGAGCTTGTTGGCGCTGGCGGGGGCGTGGCCTTCGTAGAAGTTGCTGAAGTAGGCGTAGACCGCGGGGACGCGCCCGCGGAGTCGTTCGATGGCCGTGGCCCACTTGTCGAGATTCAGGTCGCGGGGGCGAACGACCTCGTCGAAGCGCGTGAGGTCGCGCGCGCCCATCCAGCGGACGTAGGCGTGGTCGGAGCTGTCCAGGAGCGTCGCGGCCGCGCGCCAGACGCGCTCGCGCGTGACCCACGGGCCTTCGACGAGCGCGAGCGAGACGTTCTTCTGAAGCGAGAGCGGCACGAGCAGTTCCTCCTCGAACCAGAAGGGGTCGCGGAACTCGACGGCGAAGCGTATGTCCGGGGGCAAGAGCGGGAGGAACTCCGCGAGCGCGCGCAGGTTGTCGCGCGTGGCCTCGAACTGCGGCGGCAGTTGGACGAGGACGGCCGCGAGCTTCTCCTTCAGGCGCCGCGCGCCGCGGCAGAACTCTTCGAGCGCGTCGGCGGCCGCGCGGCCGCGCAGCGACTCCTCGTGCGTGATCTTCTGCGGCAGCTTGAGCGCGAAGGTGAAGCCTTCGGGCACGCGCCGCGCCCACGCGTCGTAGGTCGAATCCGAGGGCGCGGCGTAGAAGGTCGAGTCCACCTCGACGGTGTCGAAGGCGCGCGCGTAGGCTTCGAGCATGTGCTCGGCGCGCGTGCCGTTAGGGTAGAAGACGGGGCGCGCCGCGGCCGGCGGCGTCACCCAGTCCTCGTAGTTCCAACCCTGGCACCCGACCTGCACACGGGGCCTTGAATCAGTTTGAGAGTCTGTCATCCTTCGTTCTCAACTAACCCGGCAGACGATGAGTTGCACGATGCCGAGCAGGTAATTCTCCACCTTCAACACTTCGAGCCCGGCGCGGCGCGCCTCGTCGAGCGTGCGGCGGTTGAAGTGGTCGTCCATGAGCGCGACCGTCAGGAGGCTCAGCGCGTCGAAGGCGTAGCCGAGCGCGCCGCGCGGCCGCACGTGTTCGAGCAGCACGACGCGCCCGCCGGGACGCACGACCCGCCGCAACTCCCTGAGCCCATCGGCCGGCGACTCGACCGAGCAGAAGACGAGCGTGGCGACGGCGGCGTCGAACGTCGCGTCGGCGAACGGCAACGCTTCGGCGAACCCGCGCACGAGGAGCGAGCCCGCGGGCCGTTCCGGCTTACGCAGAGCGCGCACGAGCATCTCGCGGCTCGGCTCGACGCACGCCGCGCGCGCGCCCGCGGGGTAGAAGGAGAAGTTGCCGCCCGTCCCCGCCCCGACCTCAAGGAGACGGCCGCCGCCGCCCCGCTCCGACAGCGCCGTCTCGACCTCCGCGAGCGCGCGTGCGCGCAGACGCGCGAGCCCCCAACGTTCGAGCGGGCGCATGTTGCGGTCGTACACGTCCGCGAAACGGTCGTAGACCTGTCCCCTCTCCCCCACTCTCCCTCCGCTCCGGCCTGCATTCGACGAGAGTATCTCACACGCCGTTGGGGCCGCCGCCGCGGCGCCCCGCACGCGGGCGCGCGCCTGCAAAAATCCGCGCGCCCCTCCATAAAATTGAAGCGGCATCCAAAAAATCATAGACCCGCGGCCGGGGCCGGATGCCTAAGCCGTGCGCCGCGCGCGGTTTAACCCGCGGCTCCCAGCGGGCATGGCGGTTGCCTTAAGTTTTAACGCAACATACAAGGGGGCCTGAGACCCCCGGCATGGACGCCCCCTCTCAAGAGGGTTTTCAGTCAGCCTTACTTCGCAGTCATTCTCCGGGTCGCGAGCGCTTCGGCGGCCCTTCATTGGGTTCAGACGAATACGTTTGTGTGACCGCGCGCGTGCCTTCTTGAGGACGCGCCGCGGCCGTCTCTTATTTTCCCGGGCCGTCTTTATCAGTCGCCGCCGCCCAGATGCGGCGACTTGCGTAGAGTTCCCCAACCACACGGCAACAGGAGGATACGACATGCGAAGCGTTCTACGCGTACTGGCGAGCGGGCTGCTCCTGGCGCTCTTCTGCGCCGCCGCCTTCGCCCAGGGCTCACAGACTGGCGGCATCACGGGGGTCGTCACAGACCCGCAGGGCGCGGTCGTCCCCGGCGCCACGGTCGATATCATCAGTCAGGCGTCCGGCAAGTCCGAGCGCCGCGTGACGACCGGCGACGACGGCAGCTACACGGCCAATCTCCTTTCCCCCGGCACCTACGACCTTGAGGTGACGGCCAAGAACTTCAAGAAGACGGTCGTCAACGGCGCCGTCGTCCGCATCACCGAGACGGCGCGCCAGGACGTGACCTTGAGCGTCGGCGGCGTCACCGAGACGGTCGAGGTGCAGGCGACCGAGTCGCTCATCAACCCGACCAGCCCCGTCACGGGCCAGGCCATCAGCGCGCAGACGATGGAGCGCCTGCCGCTCGCCAACCCCAACGTCCTCTTCCTGCTCTCGCTCTCGGCCGGCACGCTCTCCGAGCCGACGGACGTGCGCACCGCGGGGCGCGGCACGGCCGACGTGAACGTCAACGGCGGGCGCACCTCGAACAACAGCGTCTCGCTCGAAGGCGTCAACGTCAACGACTTCAACCTCGCGCACTTCGACACGGTGCCGCTGCCGAACCCGAACGTGCTGCAAGAGTTCAAGGTCGCGACCTCGCTCTTCGACGCGACCCAGGGCGGCAAGGGCGGCGGCGCGCTCGGGCTCGTCATCAAGACCGGCTCGAAGGACTTCCACGCCGACCTCTACTGGCTGCACCGCAACGACGCGCTCAACGCCAACGACTTCTTCTTCAACCGCGACGGCAAGCAGCGGCCGAAGTTCCTCCAGAACGTCTTCGGCGGCTCGGCCTCGGGGCCGGTGCCCGGCGCGGGCGGCTTCTGGTTCTTCAACTACCAGGGCGTGCGCGCGCGCAACGGCGTCGATCCGCTCGGCTCGACGACGAACCCCATCGTGCAGAATTTCGCGACCAACGTTGACGGCACCACTTCGGCCGCGCTGCTGGCCGCGCAGTTCAACCTCAACGTGGCGCAGATCGACCCCGTGGCCGTCCGCATCCTGAACCTCCAGGACGCGCGCTACGGCGGCACGTACCTCGTCCCCCGCCGGGGGCAGAGCGCCTGCGGCACCGCCCTCAACGGCGCCACCGCCACCGACCCCGGCAACTTCACCTGCCAGTTCGCGGCCGTCGCGCCCGTGACCGACAACCAGTACACCATCAGCTACGACCGCTCGTGGCGCAACGGCAACGAGAAGTTCACGGGGCGCTGGTTCTGGGACAACGGCTCCATCGCCAAGCCCTACGGCACGGACACGACCCTGACCTTCCCGCGCACGGACACGCAGCAGAACCGCTTCCTCTCGCTCAACTACACGCACATCTTCACGCCCTCGCTCATCAGCGAGCTGCGCGCCGGCTACAGCCGCTACGTCGCCGCCCAGCTCCCGACCGACCCCATCAGCTTAGCCGACATCGGCGCCGTGCGCGGCAACTCCGAGCAGTTCCCGGGCATGTACCGCGTGGCCGTCACCGGCCTCTTCTCCATCGGCACGGGCGTCAACGACGACCGCGCCACGACCTCGAACCAGTACAACCTCGTGCAGACGTTCTCGTGGATCCGCGGCAAGCACAGCATGCGTTTCGGCGGCGAGGGCGTCCAGTACCAGCTCAACCGCTTCAACAACTTCTCGGTGCGCGGCTCGCTGACCTTCGGCGGGACGGGGACGCAGAACCAGGCGTTCAACACCTGCCGGAATGACACCAACAACTGCACGGCCTTCCAGAACTTCCTGCGCGGCCGCGTCACCGCCATCCAGTCGGCCTTCGGCGACCCGGCGCGCAACTTCGTCGCGACCGACTACGCGGCCTTCTTCCAGGACGACTACAAGTGGTCGCCGCGGCTCACCTTCAACATCGGCGTGCGCTGGGAGGGGATGAGCTTCGGCCGCGACAAGCTCTACCGCGCGGGCATCTACGACCCGACGCTCGCGGCGCGCGGCCTCAACCCCTTCCTCTTCCCCGAGAAGGTGGACCTGGCCGGCTTCAAGGGCACGCCGGGCGTCCCCGACTGCGCGCTCCAGGACTGCTTCGACGGCAACAACTGGGCGCCGCGCGTCGGCTTCGCGTGGGACATCGGCGGCGACCAGAAGAACGTCCTGCGCGGCGGCTTCGGCATCTACTACCAGCGCCTGTCGAACCAGAACATCCTCCAGAACTCTCTGGCCGCGCCGTTCACCGTGCAGCCGCTCGACAGCCGCGCCAACCCGGCGGCGCTGCAACTCGCCAACCCGCTGGCCGGCATCCCGGCGCCCTCCATCGTCGCCGCGGCCTACATCCCGCAGGCCACGCGCTTCGCCGGGCTGGTCAACGCTTCGACGGGGCTGCCGACGCTCAACGCGAACGACCCGAACAGCGTCCCCATCTTCGTCAACGAGCAGGGGCAGCGCTGCCTCAACTACCCCGGGACGAACGTCCCCGGCTTCTCCGTCCCCGGCGCGACCAACTGCTCGATCAACCTCGCGTCGTTCACCTCGGCCCCGCTCGACGCCTACACGCCCTACACGCAGCAGTGGAACATCACGCTCCAGCGCGAGCTGTGGAGGGGCTGGGCGGCCGAGATCGGCTACGTCGGGACGCACTACATCGGCGGCCTCGGCATCTGGGACCCGTACCAGGCCACGGTCGTCAGCGCGGCGAACCCGCTCACGGTGCGCGACATCAACGGCACGAGCTACACCATCACCAACAACACGGTGAACAACGAGGAGCTGCGCCACCAGATCATCGGGCTCTCGCGCAAGCGCGGCGCGCGCTTCTCGGGCAACATCGGGCAGGCCAAGTACGGCTCGCTCCAACTGACGGTCCTGCGCCGGTTCCTGCAAGGCGCCTACTTCCAGGCCGCCTACACCTACTCGCGCACGACCGACAACGTCAGCGGCTCGCTCTCGACCGACGAGTTCAACGTGACGCGCGTCGGGCAGGGCGGGGCGAACCTCTTCAACGACCAGTCGGACCCGCGGCAGAACTACGCGCGCGGCGACTTCGACCGGCCGCACCGCCTCATCGTCAGCTACTCCTACGACATCCCCGTGCCGAAGGACAGCTTCTTCGACAACCAGCTCTTCAAGGGCTGGACGGTGAGCGGCATCACGACCTACCAGAAGGGCCTGCCCTTCTCCGTGACCGACTCGACCTCGGGCGGCATCTTCGGCACGGCCGCGGGCACCGCGCAGTTCACCTGCTCCAGCATCGAGGAGGCGTACACGCAGGGCACGCTTGAGCAGCGCCTCGCGCGCTACCTCAACCCGGCCTGCTTCACGACGGCGCCGATCATCCCCGCGGCCGGCTTCGCCGCCAACGCCGGGGCGACCGGCTTCGGCAACACGCCGCGCAACGCC
Source organism: uncultured Acidobacteriota bacterium (assembly GCA_963726735.1). Lineage (GTDB taxonomy): Bacteria > Acidobacteriota > Blastocatellia > Pyrinomonadales > Pyrinomonadaceae > QHXN01. Next base: position 70,240 of record CAVSDM010000007.1, on the reverse strand, counting down.
TTCCGCGGGCCGCGCCAGACCAACTGGGACCTCTCGCTCATCAAGCGCTTCCACATCGGCGAGCGCCACCAGTTCCAGTTCCGCTCGGACTTCTTCAACCTCTTCAACCACCCGGTCTTCCGCTTCCCGTCGGTGGTCAACATCGGCACGCCGGCGACCTTCGGGCTCATCAACTCGACGGCCGTCCCGCCGCGTCTCATCCAGTTCGGGCTGAAGTACAGCTTCTAGCCCGGCCCACGAGGTCCGCCCGCGGGCGGGCCCCTTCCTGAAGGGGGGAGGGCTCTCGCAAGGAGCCCTCCCCCCTTGCCTTTCCGGCGCGGCGGGTGGATATTGTCGCCGTCCCCTTCCCGACCGACCCCCGCGCGCTCAACCCGTACAGCAGAGGAGGGCACGTCCAAATGTTCCGGCGCTTCCTTTTCTCGCTCGTCGCCTTCTCGCTCGCCGCGCTGACGGCGGCGGCGGCCGCGCGCGCGCAGACCTCCGAGCGCGACCGCGACACCTACAACCCCGCGACCAACCTGGGCGACATCACGGGTCAGGTGCGCTTCGCCGGCGCGCTCACGCCCGCGCAGGGCGTGCGCGTCTCGCTGGAGCGCATCGGCGGCGGCCAGCTCGACCAGATGGCGACCGACAACCGCGGGCGCTTCCGCTTCGCGCAGCTCCAGCGCGGGCAGTACGTCGTCAACGTCTCGGCCGAGTGCCACCGGCCCGAGCGGCGTCAGGTCGAGCTGCTCGTCGTCTTCCGCTCCTACCTCGACGTGGAGCTGGCGCCCGACACGACCTCGCCCGTCTGCGCCGCGGCCGCGCGCGGCGGGTCCATGCCCGCCTCTTCGGTGGACGCGCGCGTGCCCGAGGGGGCGCGCAATGAGTACGACCGCGCGGCCGCGTCGCTCGCGAAGGGGAAGGACGGGGAGGGCGTCTCGCGCCTGCGCCGGGCGGTCGAAATCTACCCGGACTTCTTCGCGGCGCACATGCTGCTGGCCTCGGCGCACACGAAGGCCGGCCGCCTCGAAGAGGCCGCGGCCGCTTTGGAGCGCGCGGCGAAGATAGACCCGCGCTCGGCCGCCGCGCTCGTCTCGCTCGGCGAGCTGCGGCGCCGCCTGAAGAAGACGGCCGCGGCCGAAGAGTCGCTCGGCGCGGCGCTCAAGCTCGAAGAGGCTTCGTGGCAGGCGCACCTCGCGCTCGGCCGCCTCTACCTCGACACCGACCGCGCGCGCAGCGCCGCCCCGCACATCGGCCGCGCCCTCCAACTCAAGCCCGACTTCGCCGACAACCACCTCTTCGCCGGCAACCTCCTCCTCAAGCTGAACGAGCCCGCGCGCGCCCTCTCCGAGTACGAGGAGTACCTGCGCCTCGCCCCCGACGGCGACTACTCCGCGCCCACGCGCGAACTGGTCGGCAGGCTCCGCAAGGCCGTCGCCGAACGGAAGGACGACTGAAACGTCCGGCTTGACCCCGCCACGCCGCGGTGTTAGCGTGTCACACCTCAAAGCCGGGACAGACCGCAGAAGGACGGGCCCGGGCTTCAGCTCTTTCAACTTCAAGTTTCATCGCTGTTCCGGCCCCGAACTTTTGGGCCGGCCGTCGCAGGTTCAAAGGGAAGTCGGGTGTAAAGCCCGCACGGTTCCCGCCACTGTGTACCGGCGATTCGTTCCGCACCCTCTTCCGCAAGTCGGAGGTCACTCGAACCATTCGGGGAAGGCCGAAAGGGTGCGGCGCGTTCGAGCCGGGAGTCAGGAAACCTTGCCTGTGAAGAGTCGTAAACGGTGAACCGTAAACCGTGACAAGATAAGTCGTGTTTTATCTTGTCACCGTTTACGGTTTACGGTTCACGGCCTTTCTGACGGAGGCGACCGCTCAAGCGCCCCGGGAAAGGGCGAGTGGCGTCGGGCGTGAAGCGCGGGCCGAGTCGGGGCCGCCGCCGTTCGAGTTGAACGGACGACGGCGGACGAAAAGGCCCGGCGGCCTTCGCGCGAGTCTCAACCGGCAAGCCCTCGGTCTTCCACTCGGAAGACCGAGGGCTTTTCTTTTTGTCGGCCCGGAGACTCTTTTCGGCCTGCCGGGGTGAGCCCGGCCCCGTCCCCTTTCTCTCTCCCGCGGCGCGTGGCGGCACCTCCCGTTGCCGCGAGAGGAGTTTTCGAGATGAGGAGAGAGATTGTGAACCGCACGTTTGTCATCGTCTGCGCGCTGCTCGTCGCGGCCTGCCTGCCCGCGCTCGCGCGTGCGCAGCAGCAGCAGCAGGGCGCGACCCTCTCGGGGCGCGTCACGGACCCGCAGGGCGCGGGACTGCCCGGCGCCCGCGTCACGCTCCACGAGCGAGCGCGCACGACGGGGAGACTCTCGACCGCGACCGACGCCGCGGGCGCCTACCGCTTCGAGCGCCTCGCGCCGGGCGAGTACATCTTAGAGGTCGAGGCGCGCGGCTTCGCGCCCGCGGCGGCGCAAGGCTTGACGGTCGAGCGCGAGGCGGCCGCCACGCTCGACGTGCGTCTGGAGGTCGCGGGCGTCTCGGCCGAAGTCGTCGTCACGGCGGCCGACACGCCGCAGACCGTGGACGAGGTCTCGAAGGCCGTCACCACCGTCACGGGCCGCGAGATCGAGGAGCGCGACGAAGCGACCTTGACCGACGCCCTGACGACCGTGCCCGGCCTGCGCGTGCAGCAGCTCGGCGGCCCCGGCTCGCTCGTCTCCGTCAAGACGCGCGGCCTGCGCAACCAGGACACCTCCGTCCTCATCGACGGCCTGCGCTTCCGAGACCCCGCGGCGCCCGAGGCCGACGCCACGAGCCTCCTCTCCGACATTCAAATCACCGACACCGGCCGCGTCGAAGTCCTGCGCGGCTCCGGCTCCTCGCTCTACGGCACGAACGCTCTGGGGGGCGTCGTCAACGTCGTCACCGAAGAGGGCGGCGGCCCCTTCCGCGGGCAGCTCTTCGCCGAAGGCGGGGGCTTAGGCTTCGCCCGCGGGCGCGCGCAAGTTTCGGGCTCCGCGGGCGGGGCCGAGCGTTTCGTCTTCAGCGCGGGCGTCTCGCACCTCAACGTCTCGAAAGGCGTTGACGGCGACGACGCCGCGCGCTCGACCAACGCGCAGGGGCGCGCGCTCTTTCGCCTGACGCCGACCGCGACGCTCTCGGCGCGCGTCTACGCCTCCGACTCCTTCGCGCAGCTCAACGAAGAGCCGCAGGCCGTCGGCACCCTGCCCGCGACCGGCGTGATCGACGCGCGCCCCGTCTCGCGCGACGAACTCCGCCGTTACGAAGCGGGCACGGCTTTAAGTCAACTCAACCTCGGCGGCGCCAACTTCCTGCCCGCGGCCAACGACGCGGACTTCTCGCGCGCGGCGCGCTTCTTCTCCGGCGCCGTCACCTTCGCGCAGCGCCCTTCGGAAGCGTTCGGCTACTCCTTCACCTACCACGGCCTCTCGACGCACCGCTCGCTCAACGAAGGCCCGGCCGTCCCCGGCTCGCCCGCCGACTTCTTCTTCGAGCCGCAGGGCTCGACCGTCAACGACTTCGACGGCACCGTCCACACGCTCAGCGCGCGCACGGACTTCCGCCTCGGCCGCCACAACCTGATTAACGCCGGGTACGAGTTCGAGCGCGAGACCTTCTCGACGCGCCTCATCGACGTGACGCCCGCCGGCAACTCCGCGGCCGACGTGGACGAGCGCGGCCACACGTTCTTCGTGCAGGACCAACTGCGCTTCCTCGACAACCGGCTCCAACTCTCCGCGGCCTTCCGCGCGCAGACCTTCAGCCTGGGCACGCCGCGCTTCACGCCCGCGGCGGGCGCGCCCTACGCGGGCCTCACGTTCGACTCGCCGCCGAACGCGTACACGGGCGACGGCTCGGTCGCCTACCTCTTCCGTGCGACGGGCACGAAGCTGCGCGGGCACGTCGGCAACGGCTACCGCAAGCCCTCGCTCTACGAGCGCTTCGGCACCTTCTTCGACTCCTTCTTCGGCTTCAGCGCGCTCGGCGACCCGCGCCTCGCGCCCGAGCGCTCGATAGGGTTCGACGCGGGCGTCGATCAGACGCTCGCCTCGAACCACGTGCGGCTCTCGGCCTCGTACTTCTACACGCGCCTGCAAGAGGTCGTCGGCTTCGGCAATACGCCCGCAGACCCCTTCGGACGCTTCAGCGGCTACCTCAACACGGGCGGCGGGCTCTCGCGCGGCGCCGAGCTGAGCGGCGAGTTCGCGCCCGCGCGCTGGCTCGACCTCTTCGCCTCTTACACTTTCGTCAACAGCGACCAGCGGCGCCCCGTCGTCGCGGGCGTGCTCCGCGCGTTCGCGACACCCGAGCACCAGTTCACGCTCGTCGCCAACGCGCGCCTCGGCTCGCGCGTCGCCGTCAACTTCGACCTCGTCGCATCGACCGACTACCTCGCGCCCATCTTCGACAACCGGACGTTCACGAGCCGCGCCTACCGCTTCAGCGGGCTACGCAAGGGCGACGTGACGGCGAGCTACACGCTCCCGCTCTCCGACGCGCGCCGCCTGCGCCTGTTCGGCAAGATCGAGAACGTCTTCGACCGCGTCTACTACGAGAACGGCTTCCGCACGCCGGGCGTCAACGCGCGCGCCGGCGCCGCGCTCCACTTTTAAGATGGCGGACGCTGAAGCTTTGAAAGAGAGACAGCCGCCCGTCGAGGGCGTAGACTTCTACCGCGAGGGCGCGTACGTCGTCTTCACCGCCCGCTACCACCTGCGGCGCGGCTTCTGCTGCGAGAGCGGCTGCCGGCATTGCCCGTACGGCGCGGAGTCGGGCTCCGCCGAATTTCATGAAGAGTGTTCGGGAACGAGATGAGAGCTAAGTCCGCCGCACTGTTGGTCGCGCTCCTGCTCCTGCTCTGCGGGGCCTGCGGGAACGCCGGGCCGGTCGTCCCCGCGTCGTCGTCGGGTAAGCCGGCGCGCATCATCTCGCTCACGCCGAGCACGACCGAGATCCTCTACGGCGTCGGCGCCTTCTCGCGCGTCGTCGCCGTCTCGGACTACTGCACCTACCCTCCGGGCGTGGAGAAGCTCCCGCGCGTCGGCGGCTGGAACAACCCGAACATGGAGCAGATTGCGTCGCTTCGCCCCGACCTCGTCGTCTTCTCCGACGCGCAGGCGCAGTTCGTCAAAGACAAGGTCGAGGCCGCCGGCATCCGGACGCTCGCCGTCCCCAGCCAGACGCTCGAAGACGCTTACAAGTCCATCGAGCTGGTCGGCCAGGCGACCGGCGACGAGGAGGCCGCGCGCAAGTTGTTGGAGCAGACGCGCGCGAGCGTCGAGACCATCCGCCTCTCGACCGAGCGTCTGCCGAAGCGCCGCGTCCTCTGCGTCGTGGACCGCGTGCCGGGCACTTTGCGCGACCTCTACACGGCGGGCGGCGACAGCTTCATCGCGCAGCTCATACGCGTCGCGGGGGGCGAGCCCGTCTCGCCGCCCACGCGCCAGGGCTGGGGCAAGTTGCAGAAGGAGGCGGTCGTCGCGCTCGACCCCGACGTGGTGCTCGACCTGATGATGGGGAACCCGGCCGGCGGATTTGCCGAAGACACGCTCGCCGTCTGGCGTGAGCTGCCGACGCTGCGCGCCGTCCGCGAGGGGCGCGTCTACCCCGTCCGCGACCAGACGGTGCTCCACCCCTCGCAGCTCGTCGGCGACTCCGCGCGCAGGTTCGCCGAGCTGATTCACCCCGAGGCGTTCGAGAGGAAGTGATGAACGACGGAGCCGCCCTGATCGAAGGTCGCGACCTGAGGTTCGCGTACGCCGGGGGCGCGCACGAGGTCGTGCGCGGCGCGAGCCTTGCGGTCGAGCGCGGGCGTCTGTCGGCAATCGTCGGGGCGAACGGGTCGGGCAAGTCTACGCTGATACGACTGCTCGCGGGACTGCTCAAGCCTTCGGCGGGTGAGGTCTTACTCGGCGGCGTGCCGCTCGCGCGCGTCGGCGCGAGGGAGCGCGCGCGGCGCGTGGCCTACGTGCCGCAGGGCGTCTCGACCGTCTTCCCCTTCACCGCGCTCGAAGTGGTCTTGACGGGCCGGAGCCCTTACACGACGCGCTTCCGCTTCGAGACGGCGGGCGACCTCGAAGCGGCGCGCGCGGCGCTGGCGGCCGTGGACGCCGCGCACCTTGAGGCGCGGCCCGTCACCGAACTCTCGGGCGGCGAGCGCCAACTCGTCGCGCTCGCGCGCGCGCTGGCGCAGGAGCCGGAGTGCCTTCTGCTCGACGAGCCGTCGGCGGCGCTCGACCTCAAGCACCGCGCCGGCCTCATCCGACACCTCCGCCGTCTGCGCGACTCGCAGGGCATGACCGCGCTCGTCGTCACGCACGACCTGACGCTCCTGGACCCGGACTTCGACCGCGTCTACGCCGTGCGCCTCGGCCAAGTGGCGGCCGAAGGCGCGCCCCCGGAAGTGCTCCGCGACGAGGTGCTGGCGGACGTGTACGGCGACGAGCACGTCCGCGCGCGCCGCGCCTTCGGCCGCACGTTCGTCTGGTCGGAACTGTGAAGATTTTCAGATTGAGGATGTTAGATTTTTGATTCGCGATTTAGAATCGGAGCGGACGGAAGGCGTCGGCAATTTGTCTTCAAATCAAAAATCTAACATCAACAATCAAAAATCGGCCGGGGTGCGTCTGCGACGCGCGCTGCTCTGGCTGTCGCTCGTTCTCATCGCCTCGACGCTCCTGGCGCTGTGGGTCGGGTATCAGCGGCTCGACTTCGCAGCCCTGTGGACGGACGAGAGGGCGCGGCTCATCTTCTTCGGCCTGCGGCTGCCGCGCGTGTTGATGGCGGGCGTGGTGGGGGCTTCGCTGGGGCTCGTCGGCGCGGCGTTGCAGGCGATGTTCCGCAACCCTCTGGCCGAGCCTTTGACGCTCGGCGTCTCGGGCGGCGGCGCTCTGGGGGCGAGCGTGGCGATCGCCTTCGGGATGGGGGCGAGGGTCGCGGGGCTGCCCGTCGTCTTCGTCGCGGCGTTCGCGGGCGCGTGCCTGAGCGTGGTCGTCGTCTACCGGCTCGCGCGCACGGGCGCGACCGTGCTGCCGGGGGCGCTGCTTCTGGCGGGCGTGGTGATGAACACGGTGGCGGCGGCGGGCGTCGTCGTCATCCAGTACTTCGCCGACTACTCGCGCGCGCTGCAAATACTGCGCTGGACCATCGGGAGCCTCGACGTGGTCGGCTTCGACCTCATCTGGCGGATGCTCCTGTTCCTCGTCCCCGGCTGGGTGCTGCTCCTGCTGATGGCGCGCGACCTGCACCTGCTCGCCGTGGACGAGGAGACGGCGCAGAGCCTCGGCGTCAACGTCCGGCGCAGCGAGCGGCTCGTCTACGTGGCGTCGTCTCTGATAGTCGGCGTGACGGTGGCGGTCGGCGGCACCATCGGCTTCGTCGGGCTCATCGTGCCGCACGCGGTGCGGCTGCTCTTCGGCGAGGACGTGCGCGTGGTGATGCCCTGCTCGTTCGTGTTGGGCGCGGCCTTCCTGATGCTGGCCGACGCCGTCGCGCGCACCGTCCTCGGCGCGGGCGAGTTGCCCGTCGGCGCCATCACGGCGCTCGCCGGCGGCCCGGTCTTTCTGTGGCTGCTGCGTCGGCAGCAACGTTACACGGCGATGTAAGATAGAGGTCAATGGCCGTGCTCACGAACATCGACGGGCTGATCGGGAAGTGGCGCCGCGCGGGCGTCAGGCTGCTGCCGCCGCACGGCGCGGGCGAGGTGGTCGAGGCGCTGCGGCGCACCGAGCGGCCGTTCGCGCGCGACCTCGTCGCCCTGTACTGCGCGACGGGCGGCATGGAGGATGGCGAGATGGATGACGAGTGCCTGACTCTGTGGACGCTGGAGCGTGTGGTCGGTGAGAACTTAAAGCACGCCCGCCCACACCTCTTCTTCATGGACTTCCTAATCGACTCACACTTCTATGGCCTACGATACGAAGACGCCGAAACGTCTTCCGTCTATGTGGACGACTTCGGCGACGAGCCGCCCCGGCGGTTGGCGGAGAGCCTTGAAGACTTCTTCCGAATCTATCTAAACCATCCCGAGAAACTATTTCAGTAGAGGTAAGGCGATGAGTATTGCGACGAAACACGGCGACAAGGGCGACACGGGGTTGATCGGCGGGGCGCGCGTGTCGAAGGCCGACGTGCGCGTGGAGGCGTACGGGACGGTGGACGAGCTGGGGGCGTCGATGGGGTTCGCGCGCTCGATCTGCGAGGACGCGGAGGTGCGCGAGTTGACGAAGTCTATCCAGCGCGAGTTGTTCACGGTCGCCGGCGCCATCGCGAGCCCCGCGGGCGGCGCGGAGTCTCCGACGACCTACGTCACGCGCGAGATGGTCGAAGCCCTCACCGCGCACGTCACGCGGGTCGAAGCGACCGAAGGCATCCTCTCCGACTGGTCTCTGCCCGGCGAACACGCCGCCGCCGCCGCCTACGACGTGGCCCGCACCGTCTGCCGCCGCGCCGAGCGCGCCGTCGTGCGGCTCGCGGAGACCGGCGCCGAGGTCAACCCGCAGGTCGTCCCGTACCTGAACCGCCTCTCCGACCTGCTCTGGCTCATGGGCCGACTGCTGGAGCTGCGCGCCGGGCTCGACACGCGCCTGCGCGACGATGAACACAAGGGGCCGCGCTGGTCGCGCGCGTGGTGAGAAGAACAGGGTGAGAAGAACGCGCGGCGCGTCAGACTTCGTTCAGAGCTGCGACTCGATGAACTTCTCCCAACGGGCGCGGCTCATCCGCTCGACGCGCAGGAGCTTGAACTTGAAGCTCGTCCAGTCGGGGTTGTCGGGCAGGTCTAGCTCCATGTCCTCGATCCACCCGCGCCGCCGGTTGACCCAGATGAAGCCGCCGCGGTGCTGCAAGCCCGCGCCGTCGATGCGGTACTTCCTGACGGCGACGTTGTGGCGCCGCTCGTCGTTCAGGTAAGAGACCGTCACCCCGCCCTTGTACTCGACGAGCGGCCCGGACTCTTTGAAGGTCGGGTCGGCGACGCCGATGCGGAAACTCCCCGAAGGGTCCGAGAGGTGCGGGAAGGCGAAGTTCAGGCTGCCGAAGTCGAAGTTGTAGAGGTGAACCGGCACCTGTTTGAAGTCGAAAGTCTCGGCCGCGCTCCTCACCGCCGGGAGCGAGACTTCGGCCCGCCGCGCGGCCGCGTCGAACGTGAGCGTGCCGAACAGTTTCCGCTCATCTTTGCTTAACACGCGCCACGACTTGAGACTCTTCGCCGCGAAGAACTTCCAGTCCATCTCCGCGATGACGAGCCCGGCGGGCGGCGATTGCGGGTGGAACTTGAACGACTCCAACACGCCGCCCGAGGCGACGAACTGCGAGACGTATTCGGGGCGCGAGCCGTCGAGGTTGGTCTTGACGTAGTGCAGGACCGTCCCCGCGGGGATGGCGCGCGCCGCGCGGTAACGAAACTTCGCCGTGTCGTCCTGCCCGTTGCACACGACCGTCAAGAGCACGACGACAAGCGCTGCCCTGATAGTCTTCATCATCCGATGATGGTCATCACGACTTCGCGGCTGCGCGGGCCGTCGAACTCGCAGAGGAAGATGCCCTGCCAGCGGCCGAGGAGGAGTTTGCCGTCGGCGAAGGGGACGGTGACGCCGGGGCCGACGAGCGAGGCTTTGATGTGCGCGTCGGAGTTCTGCTCGCCGTGTCGGAAGCCCATGCCGTGCTGCGGGATGAGGGTGCGCAAACAGTGGAGCATGTCGCGCGGAACGTCGGGGTCGGCGTTCTCGTTGACCGTCAGCCCGGCGGTCGTGTGGCGCACGAAGAGCACGCAGGCGCCCTCGCGCACCCTCGACTCGCGCACGATCTCGCCGACCTCCTCTGTGAACTCGACCAGCTCTTCGCGCTCACGCGAGCGCAGCATGATTCTGTGCGTGGACATGGGGACGCATTCTACATCCTCGCCAAAAGAGTTAACCACAGAGAGACGGAGGCACGGCTAAAAGCATGTTGCCGTTTTAGCCGTGCCTCCGTCTCTCTGTGGTTAACTCTTGTTTCGTCGGTCGCCTTACTTGAGCATGAATTTGTAAGAGATGACGCCGGAGACTTTGACCGGCTTGCCGTCAACGACGGTCGGCTTGAACTTCGCCTCGCGGGCGGCGTCCACGGCCGCCGTCTGGAGCAAAGGGTGGCCCGAGACGGCCTCGGCCGCGACGACATCACCGTCCTCGTTGACCGTCACCCGCACCCGGACCGTACCCTGCGCGCCCGCGGCCTTCGCTATCGGCGGGTACGCCGGCTGAGGCGCGGAAAGCTTCTGATCGTCGAGCCCGCCGTCGCTTGTCCCGCCGCCCGAACCACTGCCGCCGCCGACGGAGACGCCCGCGCCCGAACCGCCGCCCGCGCCGCTGCCCGCCCCGGCCCCGCCGCCCGAGGCGCGACCCGAAACGACCGTGACGTTCATCCCCTCCTCGCTCACGACGACCTGCGGCCCGGGGTCGGGCGCGTCAGGCGCGTCAGGCGCGTTGGGTGCATTGGGTGCGTTGGGTGCGTTGGGCGGGTGCGGCGGGCGCGCACGCCCGCCCCATTGCGTGCCGTCGGCGAAGCTGACCCAGACGACGCTGAGCTTAACGTCGGCGAGGCTGCCGGGGATGATGACGTTGCGGCGGCGCCAGTCGGAGCGTATCGTCTGCGACTCGCCGGGCGCCATCGAGACGGCGTAGCCGGCGATGACGTTCGCGCGCGACCCGGTCGTGAAACCCACCCCGACCTCGCGCACGGCCTTGCCCGAGACGTTCGACAGCGTGACCGAGGGCAGCGTGATGAAGAGTTGCGCGTTCTCCTCTTGGAACGATTGGCCGCGCTCCTCGTTCGCGCGGCTCAACTGCTCGCGCGTGATCTGTCGCATCCGCGCCTCGGTGATGGCGACGGGCGCGTCGGCCCTCTGCTCGAAGTAGACGAACGTCTCCGGCGTCTGCTCGACCTCGGTGACCGCCGGCCCCTGCTGCTGCTGCTGCCCTTCCCCGCGCCGCTCTATGACCGTGACGCGGCCGGCGCTCGTCCGCTGCGGCTCGCCGTCAACGCCTTCGAGCATGCGCGCCCCCGCGGTCGCGCCGCTGAAGACCCCCGCGCCCGCCGTCAGCAGGAGCGCCGCCGCGGCCGCCCCCGAGACCAGCGCCCGATGCCACGCGCGCCCGCCAGGACGCCCACCCTCACCACGCATAATCATCTCAATTCTCCTTCTGAGGTTTGAGCCCGAGGCGGCGCCCGACACGCCGGCCACGCGCCAGCCCGAGCAGAAACGCACGACCTTCAGAATGCCGGCCGCGTACGCCTCGGCCGCGCCGCCCGCTTCCAGCACGCGCTCGTCGCACGCGCGCTCGCGCTCCGCGAGCATCCGGCGGCCGACGAGCCACACCAACGGGTTGAACCAGAAGACGCATTCGAGCGCCGTCTGGAAGTTGCCCCACAGGTTGTCGCGCCGCTCGACGTGCGCCAGCTCGTGGAGCAGAACCGTCTCCAACTCTTCGTCATCCAACTGCGCCGCCACGCTGCGCGGCATCACCAGCACGGGCCGCCGCGTGCGCCACACGCCCGGCTCCGTCCCCTCCTCCGAGAGCACGAGCAGCACGAACGTGTCGAGGCCGAGCCGCACGCGCGCCCGCCCGAGCGCCTCGAACTCGCGCCCCGACCACGCCTCCGAAGCCCTCCGCACGGAGCGCACGAACTCGCGCCGCCGCACCAGCCAGACCCCGAAGAGCACGCCCGCGCCCGCCGCCCACGCGAGCGTCAGCAGGCAGAAGATTTCCGTGTGCCCCCCCGCAACTGACGTGACTGAGACGAACGCGTCCGCCGCCTCCGACTGCATCCTGACGGGCTCGGCGATTCTCAGGACGAGCGGCGCCGCCGCCCCTTCGGACGTTGACACGACCGGTCGCAAGTCCAACGCCCCGCCGAGGAGCGCGAAGAGCGCCGCGGGCAGCGCGAACTTCGCCGCCGCGAAGAGCCACAACGCGAAGCGCACGCGCGCCGGAGCCCCGCGCCGGAGCAGCAGCGTCGCGCCGAGGACGAGCGCCGCAAACAGCGTCGCCTGCCACGTGTGGTTAGCGACCGCCGGCCACAGCCAATGGGTCGCGCGCGCGAACGTTTCGTGTAGAGCGTTCACCGCCGCCTTCCTTTACTGCCGGCTTTACGGCCCGCCGCCTTCGGCGGACTTTCGACCGCGGCGCTCTCATCCGTCGCGCCGCGGTCGGACTCGACCCGTTCCAACAGCTCCTCGGCCTCGCGCAGGTCTTCCAGAGTCAGGTGGCCGCCCTCGACGAGCTGCGCCATCAGCGTGCGCGGCGAGCCGCCGAAGAAGCCCAGCAACTCGCCGAAGAGGCGCCGGACGGTCGCGCGCCGCGTGACCACGGGCTCGAAGACGTGCGCGTTGCCGACCTTCTTCACGCGCCGCAGCGCGCCCTTCTCTTCGAGCCGGTAGACGATGGTCTGCACGGTCGTGTAGGCCGGGCGCTTCCCCTCGGGCAAACGCTCCTGCACCTCGCGCACGGACGCGCTCCCCAGCTCCCACAGCGCGGCCATCACCTCCAGCTCGAACTTCGTCAGCTTAACGTCCGCCTCTTTCGCCACACGCGCCTCCGTCGAAAATCGCTCCTACTACGCTTGAGGTTGAATCTACTACTTCTGTCGTAGGACGGTCAAGAATTTTTTTAAGTGGAAGGATTAACCACAGAGACACAGAGACACAGCTTGAAGACATATGTCTTCAAGCTGTGTCTCTGTGGTGAAAAATTCTTAGTTCAGGCGAAAGCTTTGAGCACTTCGTCGGCGTGCTCGTCCACCTTGACCTTGTCGAAGACCTTGCGCAGCCGCCCCTCCTCGTCGATGAGGAAGGTCTTGCGGCTGACGCCCATGTACTTGCGCCCCGCAAACTCCTTCTCGCCGTAGACCTCGTAGAGGTCGGCCACGCTGTGGTCGGTGTCGGCGAGGAGCTTGAAGGGGAGACTGAACTTCTCCGCGAACTTGCGGTGCGACTTCTCGTCGTCGGTCGAGACGCCGAGCACCTCGATCCCGCGCCGCTTGAACTCCTCGAACCCGTCGCGGAACGAGCAAGCCTCCTTCGTGCAGCCGGGCGTGTCGTCCTTCGGGTAGAAGTAGAGCACGACCTTGCGGCCGCGCAGGTCCGAGAGTTTGACGGGGTTACCGTCCGCGTCGCGCGACTCGAAGTCGGGCGCGGCGTCGCCTTCGTTAAGCATCGTCAGAAGTCCTCCGTGGTCGAATGTTGGAGGGAGTATATCAGGCCGGGTGGCCGTTACGCTGGAACTTGCGGAAGGGCTCGGGGAGGAAGTTGGTCATGTGGAAGTGCGCGGTGCGGCCGTCGGCGAAGGTCTGGTAGAGGTCGAACTCGGGGAGTCGCAGACAGGTGAGCGGGCAGGTCGGGTCGTAACCGGTGTCGATGCCGATGGCGCTGTGCGAGACGTAGATGCCGTGGCGCCCGAGGCGCCCGAGCAGCGGCAGCAGCGGCGTCGGCGTGTGGCCGAAGACGCAGGGCTTGCCGTAGTAGTGCTTGTAGAAATCGGGGTCGCGCGACCAGAGGAGGTGGCGCGCGTCGGTCTCCTGCGGGTGCTTCTCGCCGTCGAGCCCGGCGTGGACGTAGAAGGCGTGCTCGTCCTCGTGGAAGAGCTGTGTTGCGCGCAGGAACGAGAGGTGTTCCGGCGGCAGCGCGTCGAGCAGGCGCCGCTGCGCCTCCTCCCACCAGGAGCGCAGCTCGTCGTTGAGCTTGTAGCCCGTGTACTGTCCGAAGGTGTGCTGGCCGCCGACGGCCGGGTGGAGCCAGAGCGGCGCGCCCTCGTCGATGAAGTCGAGGAGCATCTGCTCGTGGTTGCCGCGCAGGGTGATGACCGAGCCTTCGGGCGAAGACTGTTGCAGCTCTACAACATCCGAAACTGTGCCGACGATGTCTTCGCCGCGGTCGATGAGGTCGCCGAGCAGGACGAGCGTGTCCCGTCCCGCCTCGCGCGGGAGCAGGGAGAGCAGTTGGCCGAGCTGTTTGCGGCGGCCGTGTACGTCGCCGACGACGAAGGTGCTCAAACAGGCATCCTCCGCTGAAGAGTAAAGGGAAAAGAGAAGGGCGAGTAGACAGTAGTCAGTGGAAAACCACCGTCAACGAATCGTCAGGGTGTCAGCGTTAACGTCGGCAAGGCCGAGCCCTACCGGCTACTGACTACTGTCTACTCTCCGTCCTCACTGCCGTCGGGCTTCCTGGGCGATGCCGGGCGGGTCGCCGATGCGGCTCATCAACTCGCCGAAGCGCGGGTCTTCGTGCAGAGCCTCCCAGTGCGGGTCGGACTCGAACCAGCGCCGGTTCTCGTTGCCGACCTCAATCGCGCGGCCGAGCCACTCGAAAGCCGCGTCGGCGTCGCCGAGCATGGCGTAGGCGCTGGCAACCCAGAAGGCCACGTCGAAGTTGGCGCGCGCGACCCGCAGCGCGCCCTCGGTCAGTTCGGCCCGCGCACGTTCGAGGTCGCCCCACTGGATGAGGAACTGCGCGTAGAGCGGGCGCACGCCGTCCATGTCCGGGTTGCGGCGCAAGACCTCGGTCATCGTCCGCATCGCGCCTTCGAGGTCGCCGCGGTAGGCGCAGATGATCGCCTTGAAGGATTTGACGAACGGGTGGTTCGGCTCCATCTGCGCGCCGAGGTTCAGCTCGGCCTCGGCGTCGTCGTGGCGGTGCTGGTAGAGGAAGACGCGCGCGCGGTTGTAGCTGACGACGACGCGCTCGGCCGGGTTGATCTTGAGCATCCGGCCGTAGGCGTCGAGCGCATCCTGATAACGCCCGTCGAGGCGCGCGACCGTGGCGTAGGCGAACTGCGCGCCCACGTCGCTCGGGTTCTCGCGCACGAGCTGCGCGACCAGCTCGCGCGCCCGCGCCTTGTTGCCCCGCCCCATCTCGACGAAGACCATGTGCAGACGCGCTTCGAGCAGTGCGGGCTTGAGCGCCAGCGCGCGTTCGAGTGCTTCGGCGGCGCGCCCGTAGTCCTCGGGGCCGCCGATGACCTTGATGACGCGGTTGGCGTAGGCGCCGCCCAGAGCGGCCCACGCGAGCGCGAAGTTCGGGTCCAGCTCGACGGCGCGCTTGAAGTGGACGACGGCCTCCTCGGAGTCCACGCGCGCCAGCGTGTGATAGATGAATCTACCGCTCGCGTCGCGCCCGTGCAGGTACTCCTCGTAGGCTTCCGGGTGCGTGGAGCTTCCGCCCTCGCCGGCCTCGGTCTGGCTGATGTCGCGCGGCTGCGCCTGGAGCTGCGCGGCCTCGATGCGCCGCATGAGCGCGACGAAGCGCGGGTCTTCGCGGAACGCCTCCCAGTTGGGGTCGGACTCGAACCACGTGCGGTTCTCGTTGCCGAGGTCGATGGCGCGGTCGAGCCAGTGGAGCGCCTCTTCGCGCTCGCCCATCATGGCGTGCGCGGTGCCGAGCCAGTAGGCGATGTCGTGGTCGGCGTCGGCCGCCTCGCGCACGCGTTCGGTCAGTTGTCCGCGGGCGGCGGCCACGTCGTCCTGCTTGATGAGCTGCTGCGCGAGGAGCGGGCGGATGCCGTCCATCGTCGGGTGCTCTTCGAGGACTTCGCGCAGGATGCGCACGGCCTCGGCCCGGTCGCCGCTGCGACCGATCACCACCGCCTGAAACGTTCTTATCAGAGGATGGTGCGGCTCGACGCGCGCGCCCTGTTCGAGTTCGAGCAGCGCGTCGTCGTGGCGGTGCTGGTACATGAAGATGCGCGCGCGGTTGTAGCTGGCGACGACGCGCGCCGCGGGGTCGAGGCGCGCGAGCTTGCCGAAGGCGCGCAGCGCGCGGTCGTACTCGCCGTCTAAGCGATGAAGCGCGCCTTTGACGAAGTAGACGGCGGGCTCGTTCGGCGCCTGCTTGGCGAGGCGCGCGACCTCGGCGCGCGCCTTCCGCTTCTCGCCGCGCGAGAGGTAGATGAAGACCATCAGGATGCGCGCCTCGACCAGGTTCGGGTCGAGGTCGAGCGCGCGGCTGAAGGCGTTCTCGGCCAGCTCGTAGTCTTCGGCCCCGCCCAGACCCTTGAGCACCTTGTTGGCGAAGCAGGCGCCGAGCCCGCTGTGCGCGAGCGCGAAGGTGTGGTCGAGGCGGACGGCGTGCTGGAAGTGCTCGACGGCCTCGTCGCAGTCTTCGGGGTCGAGCGTGTGGAAGAGGAACCTGGCGAAGGAGGCGCGGCCTCTTAAATATTCTTCGTACGCCTGCGCGTTGGTCGTCGCGGGCGCGGCCGGCGCCGACTGCGAGAGGTGCGGTTCGAGCTTGAGCCCCTCGCTGATGCGGTGCGCGATCATGTCCTGGAGCGCGATGAGGTCTTCGGCCGTGGCGTCGATGCGGTCGCTCCAGAGCATGTCGCCGGTGACGACATCGACGAGCTGCGCGTTGACCCGGAGCGTCCCGCCCGCGCGCAGGAAGTTGGCCGAGAGCACGGCGCTCACGTTCAACTCTTTCCCGACCTCGCGCGGGTCAACGTCCTTGCCCTGGTACTTCACGATCATCGAGGAGGGGCGGACGATGAGCTGGCGGTTGCGCGCCAGTTCCGTGATGACCGCGTCGGCGAGCGAGAACTCGTAGAAGCCGACCTCGGGGTCGGAGGCCATGTTGCGGAAGGGGAGGATGGCGATGGACTTCTCAAGCTCGAACTGGCTGACGTGCTGCTGCTGCGCCTGCGGGGCGCCGGAGGGGTTTGTGGCAGAGCCGCCGCCCGGCTGCGTCGAGCCGCCGCGGCGTCCGGGCGGGAGCGAAGTGGCCTGCTTCTCCGACCCGGTGAGTCCGCGCCACCAGCGGCGCAGGCTCCCGCCGAGGCCGCCGGCCGTGCCGGGCTCGTGGCGCGGCCTGACGGCGAAGGGGACGACCTCCGAAGGGACGCCGCTCGTCTGCGGGTCGTCGCCGCGGGCCGAGGCCGCCTCGCGCATCGCCGCGCGCAGGTCGTCGCGCAGCTCGGAGGCGAGCGGGTAACGCTCCTCCGGTTTCTTGGCGAGCGAGCGGTCGAGAATCCTCTGGATGGAGGGCGGCGGGTCGTCCTTGCGCACCTCCTCGATGGGTTCGGGCGTGTCGTGCAGGACGGCGTAGCGCACCTCGACGGTCGTCTGCCCCTTGAAGGGCCAGATGCCCGCCAGCATCTCGTAGAGGAGGACTCCGGTCGAGAAGATGTCGGCGCGGTGATCGACCTTCTTGCCGGCGGCCTGCTCGGGCGCGGCGTACGTGGCGGTGCCGTAAGGGACGCCCATCTCGGTCAGGTGAACGTCGCTGCCCTGCTTGTTGTCGTCGAGCAGCTTGGCGAGGCCGAAGTCTAAAACCTTGGCGAGGCCGGACGGCGTGACCATCACGTTGCCGGCCTTGATGTCGCGGTGGATGACGCCCTTGGAGTGCGCGGCCGTTAAGGCGTCGGCGACTTGATAGGCGATGGAGAGCGCGCTTTCGAGTGAGAGCGGGCGGCCGTTGACGAGCTGGCGGACGTTCTTGCCCTCGATGAGCTGCATCGCGATGAAGTGCAGCCCCTCGGCCTCGTGCAGCCCGTAGATGGTGCAGATGTTCGGGTGGTCGAGGGAGGAGGCGAGCTGCGCCTCGCGCTCGAAGCGCTTGAGGTTGACCTCGCGCGCGGTCAGTTCGGGCGAGAGGATTTTGATGACGACCGTGCGGCCGAGCCGCTCGTCCACGGCCTTGTAGACCGTCCCCTGCCCGCCCGCGCCGAGCTTCTCCGTGATCCGGTAATTGAGGAGCGTCCTGCCAACCATCGGAGGTTAGGGTCTCTGTTTGTGGATTTTTGGTTTGCGATTTGTCCGCATCGAAACACCGAGGCCGTGCGGGGGATTGTAGACCCCGACGGCCCCAAATCAAACACCTAAAATCAAAAATCTGAAATTCTTTCGCCCGGCACACGGCCCGGCTAGTCGTGCACCGTTCAACCGCGCGGCGGGTCGCCGAAGCCGGACTGGAGGTAGTTGCCGTCTTCAACGATGCAGGGCACGGTCGGGTCGCCGCCCGAATAGGCGAACATCTCCGCGCGGCGCGCGCGGTCGTTCTGCGCGTCGTACTCCGTCCACGCGACGCCCTTCGACTTGTAGTAGTCCCGCGCCTGCTGGCAGTACGGGCACCCCGGCTTGACGTACATCACGAGTCCCAAAGTAATCGTCCTCCTCTTTTCCCTTTGCCCCAAGTGTAACGCACGCCCGCCGCCGTTGAGAAGCATCGAACGCTCCGGCGGCCGTCCGTGATATCATGCGCGGCGGTTCCGACCGGCCCCGACTCTTAACCGAAGGAGAAGACCCCAATGAGAAAACTATCGGCAGTGATTCTCGCCCTCCTGCTTATGGCCGCCCCCGCCTGGGGCAAGACCATCAACATCCGCTTCCCGAAGGGGCGCACGACCGTCATCCTCAAGGGGCGCACGACCGGCGGCCCGAGCGAGAGCGGCGGGATGGACCCCATCACCTACCGGCTCCGCGCGCGCTCGGGGCAGATATTGACGATACATCTGACCTCCGCGAAGAAGAACGCCATCTTCGGCGTCTGGGCGCCGGGCATGGACCCGGTGGACGTGGGCCAGAACCCGACCGACTGGTCGGGAACGCTCCTCAAGACCGGCAACTACGAGATCAGCGTCTGGCCCGAGGACGAGGCGACCGACACGACCTTCACGCTCGAAGTCACCATCCGCGACACCCCCACCCCGTAAGCCTTAAGAGAGATTCGCACGATGGCAAAGTTCTACACGCACCTGGACGAGCAGCTCCGACGCTTCATCGGCGAGCAGAAGATGTTCTTCACGGCGACGGCGCCCGCGGAGGGGCGCATCAACCTCTCGCCGAAGGGCATGGACACGTTCCGCTGCCTCGACGAAGGACGGAGGGTCGCCTACCTCGACCTGACGGGGAGCGGCAACGAGACGGCCGCGCACCTCTCGGAGAACGGGCGGGTGACGGTGATGTTCTGTAGCTTCTCGGCGCAGCCGCTCATCCTCCGCATCTACGGGCGCGGCCGCGTCGTGCGCCCCGGCGACGCGGAGTGGTCGGAACTCCGACCGCACTTCCCCGCGCTCCCCGGCGAGCGGCAGATCGTCCTCCTCGAAGTCGAGTCGGCGCAGACCTCCTGCGGCTTCGCCGTCCCCGTCTACGACCTGAAGGAGGAGCGGCAACGGCTCGTCGAGTGGACTCTAAGCAAGGGCGAGGACGGCATCCTCGACTACCGCCGCGAGAAGAACCGGGTCAGCATCGACGGCCTGCCCGCGTACCCGGAAGGATGAAGGGATAGCCGACCGCGACACCCTCATCCTTCCCCATCCGATTTGAGAAAGGTGCATCTGATGACGACTCGCGCGAGCGGGACATTCGAGGTGCGGCTGAGCCCGCAGGTGGACGGCGAGGCGGGCGGCGCGTGCGTCGGCCGGATGCTCATCGACAAGCGCTTCGCGGGCGACCTCGAAGCGACGAGCAAGGGGCAGATGCTGGCCGTGCGCACAGCGACCGAAGGTTCGGCCGGCTACGTCGCGATGGAGCTGGTCACGGGCAGGCTCGGCGGCCGCGAGGGCTCCTTCGTCCTCCAGCACACCGGCACGATGGAGCGCGGCGCGCAACGCCTCTCAATCACGGTCGTCCCCGACTCCGGCACCGACGAGCTTGCGGGGCTCGCCGGCCGGATGGAGCTTGATTTCTCGGGCGGCGGCCACGCCTACCACTTCGACTACACGCTCGGCGACGGCGCCTGAGACCTCGGGGCCGCGCCGGGCTAGAATGGAAGGCATGGAGCACGTGGGCACCGACCTCAGTTTCACGCGCGGCGAGGATGAGGGCGCGGCGGCGACCGCGGCCGAGTTGACCGAGAACCCTCTGCCGCGCGCGGTGCTGCGGCCCAACTCCCACTGGCTGCTCGACGGCGAGTGGCGCTTCGCGCTCGACCCCGAAGACCGTGGGATGCGCGAGCGCTGGTACCTCGGCCACACGTACGAGCGCACGGCGCAGTGGCCCGGCTCCATCGAAGAGCACATGCTTGAGGCGCGCGAGGCGAAGGAGCAGCAGCAGCAGCCCGCCCCGGCCGCCGCGTGGCAGGACAAGGTCGTCGCCTGGTACGAGCGCGAATTCCCTCTGCCCGAGCGCCACGGCCCCGGCCCGCAGCCGATGCTGCAAATCACCTTCGGCGCCTGCGGCTACGAGACGCGCGTCTGGCTCAACGGACGCGCGCTGCGCACCATCGAGGGCGAGAAGACGCACTACGGCGAGTACACCTCCTTCTCCTACGAGCTGCCCGAAGAGGGCCTGCGCCTCTTCAACCGCATTACGGTGCGCATCAGCGACACGATGGACGCCGAGATCCCGCGCGGCAAGCAGCAGTCGCACGTCTACAAGCGCGGCGGCATCTGGTACCAGACCTTCACGGGCGCGGTCCGAAGCGTCTGGCTCGAAGCGGTCGAGCGCAACCGCCTGCGCTCGCGCGTCGGCGTCGTGAGCGTCGTCGAAGACCGACTCGTCCGCTTCAACTTCACGACGCTCATCCACGACCCCGGCGTCTACACTCTGCGCGTGCGCGTCTTCGAGCGCGGGGGGCGCGAAGCCTCGCCGCTCGCCGAGGAGATCTTCCCCCTGCGCCTGCTGGCCGGCGAGAGGCAGCAGCGCGTCGTCGTCGAGGTGCCGGGCGCGGGCCTGTGGTCGCCCGGCGAACCCAACCTCTACCTGCTCGTCGCCAGCCTCGAAGACGAGTGGGGGCACGAGGCGCAGATCGAGACGCTCTTCGGGCTGCGGAAGATAGAGGCGCGCGGCCGCTACGTCTACCTCAACAACAACCCCTCGTACCTCGACGCCATCCTCTACCAGCCGGGCGTCTCGACCTACGACCAGATGCGCCGCCACATGCGCGCGATGAAGGAACTCGGGTGCAACCTCGTCCGCGTCCACATCGCCGGCATCGACCCGCGCGTCTACAACCTCGCCGACGAGATGGGGATGCTGCTCTGGGTCGAGGTGCCGAGCCCGCACAGCTCCAGCAGCCGCAGCCGCCAGAACCACCGCGCGGAACTCGAACGGATGCTCGCGCTCATCGAGGCGCACCCGTCGGTCGTCATCTGGAGCCTCTACAACGAGGACTGGGGCGCACAGGATATTGCGGTCAACCACGAGACGCGCGACTACATCGTGGACACGTACCACTACATGCAGATCGACCACCCGCAGTTTCTGGTCGTGGATAACGACGGCTGGCACCACGTCTCGCGCGAGGGCCGTCTGAAGTCGGACCTGCTGACCGCGCACCTCTACACGCCCGACCTCGAACGCTGGCGCGAGCTGCTCGACCGCCTGGCGCGGGGCGACATGGAGGGCGTGGCCGTCAACCCTCTGGTCGTCGGCGACCCGTTCTTCTACCGCGGGCAGGTGCCGCTCGTGGTGAGCGAGTGGGGCGGCTTCGGCTTCTCGGACTACGGCGGGCCTTCGGAGTCGAGTGAGCGGGCGGCGACCATCCGCGAGTTCAAGCGCGAGCTGCGGGCGCGCCCCTTCGCCGGCGACGTGTACACGCAGGCCACCAACATCGAGGACGAGCGCAACGGCCTCATCGACGCCGAGACCGGCGCGTTGATGGTGCCGCCCGGCATCCTCTCCTCGCGCGAAGATTTAGGATGAAGCACACGGACGAGCCCGCCTTCGACCCCGACCTGTTCGCCCCCTACGAGCGGCTGGTCGAGATCGAAGTCCTCGGCCGCCCGGTCCGCGTGCCCGAGCGCAACCGCCTGCTGCGCTGCTTCCAGTACCTCTCCATCGAGACCATCTCCTACGGCGACTTCTGCTGGAACGGCGACTGCACCAACTGCCAGTTCTGGTACCGCGAGGAGGGCCAGACGGAGGCGCAGGACAAGACGGCCCTCGCCTGCCGCTTCGACGTGCGCGAGGGGCTCGTCGTCACGCGCCTCAGCCCGCACGTCCGCATCAAGGGCGTCACGGAGTGAAAGGATTCACCCATGAGGTTCGAGTTTTATCACGAAGGTCTGAGGGGCGCGCCGCTGCTGTCGGTGGACGGGACGGTGGACGACGCGCTGCACCTCTCGCACTGGGAGGGCAACAGGACGCCCGAGGAGTTGCGCGCGGACACCTCGACGGAGATCGCACTGAATTTCGCCGCGTGGCCCCGGCGCGAGGAGTGGGCGCGCGGCGTCGAAGTCGTCACCAACAATCACTTCGACGCCGATGGCGTGCTGTCGGTCTGGGCGGTCCTGAACGGCGAGCGCGCCCTGGGGTTGCGGGACGAGTTGGTCGCGGCGGCGGAGGCGGGCGACTTCTCAGAGTTCCCCGACGAGCGCGCGGTGCGCGTCTCCGTTCTGCTTCAGGGCGGCGACAACCCTTTCGTGCCGGGCGTCAACTCGCCGCTCGTCGAGCACCTCGCGGGCGGCGAGCGTGTTGACGAAAGGCGCGCTTACGCGCTCGCCCTGCCGGAGGTCGAGCGCGTGCTGACGCGCACCGAGGAGTACGAGCCGCTGTGGCGCGAGGGCTGGGCGTGGATCGCGCGGACGTTGGAGAGCTTCGCCTCGGGGCGCTCGCGCGTCGTCGAGGACGTAGAGTCGAAGCTCTCGGTCGTCACACTCGCGCGGGACTTCTACGGCGGCGACGGCTTCGACCCCGCGCGACACGGCGCACCCTACACGGCCCTCGCGCACAACGCGCGCGGCGACCTTCTCCTCGTCGCCACCCCTTACGGCGACGGGTGGGCCTACCGCATCGACTACGCATACTACTCGTGGGCCGAGACCCGCACGCGCCCACGCGTCGCGCGCCGCAACCTTTCGGGCCTCGTCGGCCGTCTGAACGTTCTGGAGCGAGGGCGCGGGGTCTGGAAGGCCGACCGGAGCGAGCTGACCTCGGCGGTCAAGTTCTTCGACCACGGAGGCGCGCCGGCCGCCTCGCGCTTGGAGCCCGACGAGGTGGCCGCGGAGTTGCGCGACGCGCTCAAGAGACAGACGGGGCCGCTTCCGTCCTGACGTGTCTCGACTGACCGGCGCTTCAAGCAGTTTCTTTATCGTATGCACGACGTAATCATCATCGGGGCGGGGCCGGCGGGACTCTCGGCGGCGCTGTGGTGCGACGAGTTGGGGTTGGACACGCTCGTCATCGAACAGGGGACGGAAGTCGGCGGGCAGTTGCTGCGCGTCTACAATCCGCTTGAGAACTACCTCGGCGTGCGCGCCGCGAACGGGCGCGAGTTGCGCGACCTGTTCGCCGCGCAGGTTGAAGATAAAGAGTTCGACCTGTGGACCGAGGCCGAGATCGAGAGCGTTGACCTGAGGGCGAAGCGTGTGCGCCTGCGGAGCGGCGAGGAGTTACAGGCAATCGCCCTCGTCATCGCGACGGGCGTCAGGCGCAGGCGCCTGAACGTTCCGGGCGAGTCGGAGTTCGAGGGGCGCGGCGTGCTCGAATCGGGGCGGCTCGACGGGGATGAAGTGAAGGGCGAGGACGTGCTGGTCGTCGGCGGCGGCGACGCCGCGGCGGAGAACGCGCTGCTGCTCGCCGACGCTTGCGCGACCGTCACGCTCGTCCACCGCGGGAAGAGTTTGCGGGCGCGCGCCGAGTTCGCCGAACGCATCAAGAGCGACCACCGCATCACGGTCTTCACGGAGACGACGCTTCGCGCGATCTTCGGCGGCGAGCGGGTGGAGTCGGTGGAGATGCTGCGCGCGGGCGCGCTCAAACCGATGCGGATGGCCGTGCGCGGGGTGCTGGTGCGCGTCGGGGTCGAGCCGAACACGGAGCTGTTCCGCGGGCAGTTGCACACGGACGAGCGCGGCTACGTCGTCACGACCGGCGAGCAGGAGACGAGCGCCGAGATGGTCTTCGCCGTCGGCGACGTGTCGAACCCGCTCGCGCCCACGGTCAGCGGCGCGGCCGGCGCGGGCGCCACCGCCGCCAAGGTCATCGCCTCGCGCCTCTCCGGTTCAAAAAATTAACCACCGCAGACACGAGAGACATGGCTTCAGGCAACATTCCTTCTCAAGCCGTGTCTCTCGTGTCTGCGGTGGTTAAGGCTTGGATTCTTACGTCGTGCTCTTCTTACGGCTCCGCTTCGGCTTCGAGTTGCCGCCGGGCGCCGACTTCGGCGCCGCCTTCACCGCGCGCGTCACGTGCGCGGCGGCCGCGTCCGTGACGACGCAGAGGCCGCTCAGGCGCTCGCCGCGCAGGCGCGCGACCGTTGCCGAAGCCTCTTCGTAGCTGAGTCCGGCGTCCTCACACCCCCGCTCGCTCAAGACGGCCCAGCGCCGCTCGTTCAGTTCGCTCATCGAAAGCTTTCCACTCGTCGGGACGGGATGAAAATCGCGGCCAGTGTAGCGGATTGGCGAGAGGCCGAACAAGCGGGGGAGGAAGGCAGCAGGCAGATGACAGCAGGCAGTTCGGAATCGCCGCGGAGCGGCGCCTGAGTTTAGCCCGGCCTTTCAAGGCCGGGTCAACGTCGAAATTAAACGCCGCCGCGTCGCGTCAGCGACGCCCGAGCCGCCCCGCAACGTTCAGGCGCCGCTGACGCGGCGTTCTATCTACATGCTTCCCCTACGGCCTACTGCTCCCGCCTTTTGCCTTCTTACCACCCGCGGCGTTAATCTTCGTACGTAAGCCGACACACTTTCCCCGGACTTTATCAGCCACACCTGAGAGAAGAAGAGATGAGAAGAACACTCCTCCTGCTCGTGGCCGCCCTCCTGACCGGAGCGTGCGTGCAGCAGCAGCCTGCGCAGAACAGCGCCCCGGCCCCGAGCGCGGCGGCCGGCAGCGGCGACGCGGCCTTCAAGACCACACACGACAAGTACGTCGTCGAGTTCCTGCGCCGCAACCCGACGGTCAACACCTACCTCGGCGGCGCGGGGCTCGACCCCTCGCTCAAGGACGTGGACGGTCGTCTGCGCGACCACTCGGCCGCGGCGCTCGCCGAAGAGGACCGCTGGCTCGCGGACTCTCAAAAAGCCTTCCAGGGCATCGACGCGGCCTCGCTCTCGCCGGCGCGCAAGATAGAC
Source organism: uncultured Acidobacteriota bacterium (assembly GCA_963726735.1). Taxonomy (GTDB): domain Bacteria; phylum Acidobacteriota; class Blastocatellia; order Pyrinomonadales; family Pyrinomonadaceae; genus QHXN01. The sequence goes on along the minus strand of CAVSDM010000007.1, from coordinate 45,274 downwards.
CGCGACGTGGCGCTCGCGCAGATCGCCTTCCTCCTGCGCCAGCACCAGACGCGCAAGTACCAGGAGCGCGCCGTGGACACCTACGTCTCGGAGCCCTTCCGCGCCATCGACTGGCAGTTGCAGGGCATGACGCAGACCGGCGAGAAGTCTTACGGCACGCCCGAGGAGTGGCGGCTCGTCACGCAGAGAGTCTCCGACATCCCGCGTTTCTTGCAGGTGGCGCAGCAGCAGTTGGAGGCGGGCGTCAAGTCCGGCAACACGGCCGACCACCGGATGCTTCTGCGCGACGGCGTGACGACGGCCGGCGCCAACGCCGACTACTTCGCCACGAAGCTCCCCGAGACGGCGCGCGAGCGCCTCTCCGTCGGCGAGGCCAGCGACCAGATGCTCAAGCAGCTCGACGAGGCTTCGCAGAAGGCGTCCGAAGCTTACAAGAACTTCGCCGCGTTCGTCCGCACGACCTTCTTCCTCCCGAACACGTCTCCGAACACGCGCCTTGACAGCGGGCTGACGCCGAAGCCAGAGTTCGTGCAAGACCGTTACGCCTTCGGCGCGGAGGAGTACGACTGGGCCTTAAAGAATAACCTGCGCATGGAGACGACGGCCGCGAAGCTCTACGAGGAGGCGTGGCCCATCGTCGAAGAGACGCGCAGACAGATGATCGATGTCGCCCGCCAGATCGGCGAGAAGCGCGGGATGAAGCTCCCCGCGGACGGGCCGCAGGCCGTGCAGGCGGTCTTCGAGGAGCTGGGCAAGGACTACCCGAAGACCGACGCCGAGATGGTCAACTGGTACAAGGAGTCGGGCGTCAAGCTCGTCGAATACGCGCGCAAGACGGGCGTCTTCGACGTGCCGGCCGACTACAAGCTCGACGTGGTCGAGACGCCGCCGCCCCTGCGCGCCTCCATCGACGGCGCGGCCTACTACCCGGCGCCGCCCTTCAAGCAGAGCGGGGTCGGCCGCTTCTACGTCACCACGTCGGGCAAGGACGACCAGGCGGTCCTGAAGGAGAACAACCGCGCGGCGCTCGCAGACCTCTCGGCGCACGAGGGTTTTCCGGGGCACGACTGGCACTACAAGGTGATGACGCAGTTCCGCAACGACATCACGGGCGTGCGTTGGCTCACGCCGGGCGCGGTCGAAGACTCAAGCTCGATGTGGGAAGACTCGATGGCCGCCGAAGGTTGGGCGCTCTACTCGGAGGCTTTGATGGCCGAGCCCGCAGCCGGGCGCGCCCGAAGGCTTCTACACGCCCGAGGAGCGGCTCTACCAGCTCAAGGGCAAGCTCTACCGCGACCTGCGCGTGCGCATCGACACCGGCCTCCACACGGGACGGATGACCTACGACGAGGCCGTCGATCTCTTCTCGGAGGTCGTGGACTTCCAGCCCGGCAAGTGCGCCGACGCGTCGAAGTCCGACACGAAGCGCGCGAGCTGCGAGGGCTCGGAGCGCGCCATCTTCCGCTACTCGAAGTGGCCCACGCAGGCCATCACCTACCGCCTCGGCAAAGACCAGATCTTCGCGCTGCGCGCCGAGGCGTCGAAACTCCTCGGCGACAAGTTCTCGCCCAAGGAGTTCCACCTCCTCTTCATGCGCCAGGGCACCATCCCCGCGGGGTACTTCCGTGAAGAGTTGTTGCGGGCGATACAGAAGAAGTAGCCAGTAGCCAGTAGAAGAACTAAGCGGCGCGCCCGACCCGAAGGTTAAGGCGCGCCGCCTCTGTTTTCCTACTGGCTACTTTCCCTTCCTCACTCATACCTCAAACACTCAATCGGGTCTAACCTGGACGCTTTGCGCGCGGGCCAGACGCCGAAGACGAGGCCGACGAAGATGGAGACGGCGAGGCCGGCGATGACGGCCCAGAGCGGGACCGAGGCGGGGAGCGAGGGCAGCAGCAGGGTGAGGATTTTGCTGATGACGATGGCGATGACGACGCCGACGACGCCGCCGAGCGCGGTGAGCGTCATCGCCTCGTAGAGGAACTGGCGGACGATGTCGCGGCGGCGCGCGCCGATGGCCTTGCGCACGCCGATCTCCTGCGTCCGCTCCGTCACCGAGACCAGCATGATGTTCATCACGCCGATGCCGCCCACCAGCAGGCCGACCGAAGAGATGGCGATGGCGACCAGTCCGATCATGCCCATGATGCTGTCGAACTGGCCGATGAACTTGTCGGCCGTGCCGAGGTCAAAATTGTTCGGCTCGTTGAACTTCACGTTGCGCTGGCGGCGCAGGACTTCCTCGGTCTGGTCGAGCGCCTCGCGGAACAGGCCCTCGCGCGCGCGGATGATGATGAGGATGTACTCGCTGCCGGGCGAGACCTGCCGCGCCGTGCGGAAGGGGATGAAGACGGCGTTGTCCTCCTCGTTCTCGCCGAAGATGGCGTTCTTGCGCTTCTCCAGAACGCCGATGACCTCGAAGGGGCGGCCGCCGAGTTTGACCTCGGTGCCGACGACCTGCTCGGCCGACTTGCCGGGGAAGATGGCCTCCAGGATGTTGACGCCGATGACCATCACGTTGCGCCGGTTCGTGTCGTCCGTCTCCGTGATGAAACGCCCGCCGGAGACCGAGAGGTTCGCGGCGTCGGCGTAGTTGGCCGTCACGCCCTGCAACTGGCCGCGCCGGTGGTTCTTGCCCTGGTACTGGATGGTCGAGTCCCACCACGCGACGAGCAGCACGCTCGCCACCGTCTCGGCCGCGGGCGCCCCGCGCTTGATGGCCTCGGCGTCCTCCTCTTTGAAGGGCTTGCGCGTGCGCTCCTCCTCGCGGTTCGGCCCGTTCGAGAAGCCGGTCGAGAGGTGGAAGGCGTAGATGTTGTTCGTGCCGTACTCGGCGATGACATCGACGAACGACTGGCGCACGCCCGTCAAGAGCGACGCGACGACGATGACGACCACGACGCCGATGACGATGCCGAAGACCGTGAGGAAGCTCCGCAGCTTGTGCGCGCGGATGCTGTCGAGCGACATCCGCAGGATTTCCGACGACATGAACTTGGGGACTCTTAACTTCATAGGTAAATAGTGAATGGTCAATGGTCAATGGTTTGAAAGCAGTTTCTATTCACCATTGACCATTCACCATTCACTCCTTTTCACTTGCGCGCCAGCGCGAGGATGGGGTCGAGGCGCGAAGCCCTGAAGGCCGGGTAGACGCCGGCGATGATGCCGATGCCGCCCGAGACGCCGAGCGACAGGAAGACGTAGAAGATCGTGACCGTCATCGTCACCGGCGTCGTCGCCGAGACGAGCCACACGATGCCGAAGGCGAGGAGCAGCCCCAGCACCCCGCCGAAGGTCGTCAGGAAAGAAGACTCGATGAGGAACTGCAAGAGCACCTGCTTGCGCGTCGCGCCCAGGGCCTTGCGCAGGCCGATCTCGAAGGTGCGCTCGGTGACGGAGACGAGCATGATGTTCATCACGACGATGCCGCCGACGACGAGCGAGATGAGCGTGATCGGCGTGACGACCATCGCGATGGCGCCCGTGAACGAGTCGACCTCGTTGCCGATCTCGCCCGTGTTGACGAGGCCGAAGTCGTCCTCCTCGCTCCCCTTCAGCTTGTGCTTGTCGCGCAGGGCCATCCGCGCGTCCTCGATGGCCAGTTGGAACTGCTCGCGCGTCTGCGCCTTCCCGTGAATCTGGAGGCTCTGGCGGCCGCCGAAGATTTTCCGGTAGGTGGTGAGCGGGACGTACGCCTGGTTGTCGAGCGACTTGCCGAACATCGAGCCGCGCTTCTCCTCGACGCCGATGACCGTCATCGGGATGCCGCGGACGCTCAGCGTCCGCCCGATGGCCTCGACGCCCGGGAAGAACTTCTCTTTGATGTCGTTGCCGATGACGATGACCATCGCGGCCGTATCGACCTCCTGCGGGAGGAAGAAGCGCCCCTCGGCGATGGTCTTCTCCTCGATGGAGGCCATGTTGGCGGTGCAGCCGGCGAACTGCGTCCCGTACATCTTCTCGCCCTCGTGCGAGAGATCGACCTGCCGCTGGTGCTGCGCGCCGACCTCGGAGCAGGCGACGCAGCGGTCGCGCACCCACTCGTAGTCTTCGAGTTCGAGCCGCTTGTTGCGCCGGTTCCGCTTCTCCCACTCCTCCTCCGAGACGTTCCCGTGCGAGGCCATGCGCGCGATCATGAAGTGGTTCGTGCCGAGAATCGCGGTCACCTTGTCCATGACGTAAGTGTTCAGCCCCGAGATGGCCGCGCCGACCACGACCACCGACGCCACGCCGATGATGATGCCGATCAGCGTCAGAAACGCGCGCAGCTTGTGCGCGAAGATGGACTGCAAGGCGATGCGCGCGGCGTCGGCGTAGAAAGTATAAATCGTCCTCATAAAGACTCTTCCGCGTCAGTGTATTTGGAGACAAAGGCGTGCCCCGGCTCGGACTCTAATACGCCGACCTGCCGCCTAATGTTTACAGGAAAATGGAGAGAGGCGGGCCGCCCCTTCGGAAGGTGCCGCCCGCCCGCGCCGAGTCCGTAAGCCCCCCGCTACTCGTAGCGCAGGCACTCGATGGGGTCGAGCCGCGATGCCTTCATCGCGGGCCAGACGCCGAAGATGAGGCCGACCCCGACCGAGACGGCGAGGCCCGAGGTCACGGCCCACGCCGGGATGGAGGCCGGGAGCGAGGGGACGAAGAGCATGACGAGTTGGCTGACGCCGACCGAGAAGAGGACGCCGATGACGCCGCCGAGCATGGTGAGCGTCATCGCCTCGAACAGGAACTGGTGCACGATGTCGCGGCGGCGCGCGCCGATGGCCTTGCGCACGCCGATCTCCTGCGTCCGCTCCGTCACCGAGACGAGCATGATGTTCATCACGCCGATGCCGCCGACCATCAGGCCGACCGAGGAGATGGCGATGGCGATGACGCCGATCATGCCGAAGATGCTGTCGAACTGCGTGATGAAGGCGTCGGCCGTCTTCACGTCGAAGTTGTTCGGCTCGCCGAACTTCACCTGCCGGCGCACCCGCAGCACCTCCTCGACCTGATCGACGGCCGCCTGCAACTGCCCCGAGCGCGCGCGCATGATGAGGATGACGAACTTGCGGCCGGGCGCGACCTGCCGCCCCGTGCGGAAGGGGACGAAGACGGCGTTGTCCTCCTCGTTCTCGCCGAAGAAGGTGGCCTTGCGCTTGGCGAGCACGCCGACGATCTCCCAGATGTAGCCGCCCATCTTGACCTTCGTGCCGACGATGCCGCTCTCCTGGCCGGGGAAGAGCGCCTCGGCGGCGTTGACGCCGATGACCATCACGTTGCGCCGGTTGAGGTCCTCCTGCTCGCTGAAGAAGCGCCCCTCCCTGAGTCCGATGTTGCCGATCTCGGCCATGTTCGGCGTGACGGCGCGCGTGTTGCCGCGGCGGTAGGTCTTGCCGTTGACGCTGATGGTGTCGTCGAAGCCGCTGCCCCAGCCGCCGATGTTCGGCGCCTCGACGGCGACCTGATCGATGGCCGGCGCCTGCCACGCGATGGCCTCGCCGTCCTCGGGCGTCAGCGGCTTGCGGGCGCGCTCGGACTGGTCGCGCTCGCCGACCTGCGGCCCCGTCGTGAGGTGGAAGGCGTAGATGTTGTTCGTGCCGTACTCCTCGACGATCTTCACGATGTTCTGGCGCATGCCCGCCAGAATCGAGGCGACGATGATGGCGACCGAGACGCCGATGACGATGCCGAGCATGGTCAACGCGCTCCGGAACTTGTGCGCCAGCACGCTGTCGAGCGCCATCAACAGCGTCTCGCGCGGGATGAATTTGGGAAGCCTGAATCTCATCTCTTTCGCCCCTCTAGTTCCGCGTGAGCGCGATGATCGGGTCGAGGCGCGAAGCCTTGAACGCCGGGTAGATGCCCGCCACCATGCCGACCCCGGCCGAGACGCCGAGCGCGAGCAGGATGTAGCCGACGGTGATCGTCATCGTGATGGGCGTCAGCACCGTCACCGCCCACGAGATGCCGGCGGCCGCGAGCAGCCCGAGCATGCCGCCGAAGGCGCAGAGCAGCGACGACTCGATGAGGAACTGCAAGAGCACCTGCTTGCGCCGCGCGCCGAAAGCTTTTCGCAAGACCAATCTCGAAGGTGCGCTCCGTCACGCTCACCAGCATGATGTTCATGACGACGATGCCGCCGACGACGAGCGAGATGAGCGTGATCGGCGTGACGACCATCGCGATGGCGCCCGTGAACTGGTCGATCTGGCTCCCCAACGTCTCGGTGTTGACGACGCCGAAGTCGTCCTCGTCGCTGCCGATGAGCTTGTGGTAGTCGCGCAGGGCCTTGCGCGCGTCCTCGATGGTGTACTGGAGCGCGCCGCGCTCGCGCCCCTTGCCGTGAATCTGTAGATCGAGGTTGCGCCCGAAGAACCTCTGGTAGGTCGTCAGGGGGATGTAGACGTGCTTGTCGATGAGGTCGCCGAAGATGGGGCCGCGCCGCTCCTCGACGCCGATGACGCGCATGGGCAGGCCCTCGACCTTGAACTCCTGCCCGACGGGGTCGGTGTCGGGGAAGAACTTGTCCTTGATGTCGGCGCCGAGGACGACGACCAGCTTGGAGTTGGCGACCTCCTCGTGCTGGATGAAGCGCCCCTCGGCGATGGTCTTGTCCTCGATCTCGGCCATGTTGGCGGTGACGCCGAAGATGATGCCGCCGTAGAAAGTCTGCCCGTCCTGCTCGAACTTCGTCCCGCGCCCGGCGTTGGCCCCGACCGCCGCGCAGGACTCGCAGTACTGTTGCAGCCACTCCATGTCGGCCCACCGCAGGCGCTTGTTGCGGCGGTTCATCTTCTCCAACTCCTCCTCGGAGAGTTCGCCGTGGCTCGCGATGCGCGCGATCATGAAGTGGTTCGTGCCGAGCATCTTCGACATCTTGTCCACGACGTACGTGTTGAGGCCGGAGATGGCCGCGCCCACGACCACGACCGACGCCACGCCGATGATGATGCCGATCAGAGTCAGAAACGCACGCAGCTTGTGCGCGAAGATGGACTGGAGCGCGATGCGCGCGGCGTCCGCGTAGAAGGTGTAGATCGTCCGCATAAAGACACTTCCGCTTGAGGGTTTGGAGACAAAAGGCGTGACCACGCTCGGACTCTAATACGCCGGCCCGCCGCCAGATGTTTACGGGAATAGACCGCCGCGCCCCTGCGTTCACAGGGGCTTAAGCTCAAAGAGGTGATGGGCGTAGGCGGGCACATCCAGATAGAGGCCGGGCGAGAGCAGGCCGTCGCCGTCGCGCTCGTAGCTCGCTTCACTCAGGAGGTCGCGCAGGAGCCACGGGCGGCCCGCGAGCGCCGGCAGCCCCAGCGGCAGGTAGCACTGCGCGCGCCCGTCAGAGAGGTTGGCGACCGTCAGTCGGAACTCCGCGCCCAGCGCCCAGCGCCCCGCAACGAAATGCAGGTGGCTCGGGTTGCCGTCCCACGCCGCGCGCGGCTCGACCTGCCGCCACTCCCCATCGTGAAAGACCGGCCGCGAGAGAGCCGCGAGCAGCCGCCGGTAGTGGGAGAGGACGCCCTCGTCGGTCGGCTCCTGCGGCCGCCGCCCGAGATGCACGGAGAGTTTCGTGCGCCAGCCCTCCAACTGCCCCTCGTGGAGCAGGCGCAGTCCGGGCAGTGTGAGCGTGAGCGCGGCGGCCGCCGGGCACGCGCCGGCCCGAAGGCGGCCTGCGCGCGACGCTCGTCGTGGTTTTCGACGAAGCGCACGAGCCGCCCCTGATAACCGAGGTCTGCGCGCAGGTGTGCGCGCACGCCCTCGGCGTCGCCGCCGAGCAGGCGGTCGTTAGCCGCTTGTCGTTGACTAAATCTATGCCCTGCTGATGCAGACTCTTTACTCCATGTCCCAGTAGACCTCCGCCATCAGGAGGAACCCGGGATACTCGGCCTTGACCCGGCGCGACGGCTTCGGGCCAGAACTCGGCCCCCTCAGGCTCGAACTCGCCGCCCCACGTGCGCAGGAAGATTTCGCGCGTGACGAGCATCGCCATGTCGCAGCGCGCGCCGTCGCACCTCGCGGCGACGGAGACGAGGGCGTCGGTCATGGCCGCCCTCGTCTCGGCGCGTCGGTAGTCGAGTTGCACCGTGTCGGGCCAGCCGTCGAAGTACGGGTCGCGGCCGTGAGCGAAGACGCCACTGCCCGCGCCGGTAATAGTTTCGCGGCTCGCGCGCGAGGCTCGCGTCGTCGCCCCGTACCAGATCGCTCGGGATGCTCCGTCACCCACGGGTGGTCAGCGCCATGTGGTTCGGGACGAAGTCGAGCAACAGCCGCAGACCCAGCTCGCGCAGCCGCTCGCGCAGCCGCGCCAGCCCCTCGTCCCCACCGAGTGCCGCCTCCACCCGGTAGCCCCTGATGGCGTAGGCGAGCCGACCACGTCCGCCTCCGTGTAGTCGGGCAGCGTGTGCCGGTACTCTTCGAGCAGCTCCGGGTGTGTGCGCGAGATGCGGCGCGCGCCGCCGCTACGCTCCCACACGCCCATCAGCCAGAGCGCGTCGAAGGCGTACCCGGCCAACCTCTCCAGTTCGGCCTGCGGCACGTCGCCCAGCGTCACGGGCCGCCCGTGCGCGCGGCTCAGCTCGCTCAGCCAGACCCACGCGTTAATCTCGTAGACGGTCGGGTAGTTCGGCCAGGAGTCCATACACTCACCTTTCCAGAGCAGGGCGGCCTGTTCGCCGTGCGCCGACGCCGCGACGCTCAGGCGTCTGCGGCGAGGCGGAGGCCGGCGAAGGCGAGGCGGAAGGGGCGGCGGAAGAAGTTGCGGAAGGAGGTGCGCAGCACCGAGGGGCTCGTGGCCCAGGAGCCGCCCTTGAGGATGCGGTGGTCGCCGTCGAACCACTCGGCTGAGAGTATTCGGGATAGGGGAAGGGCTCGAAGCCCGGGAAGCCTTTGAAGGGCGTGGAGGTCCACTCCCAGACGTTGCCGGTCATGTCGAGACAGCCCGTGGCGGAAGCGCCCGCGCGGGTGAGAGCCGGCGGGCGTCGTGCCCCAGACGGCGGCGGCCGAAGTTGGCGCGCGTGTCGTCGGGCTCTTCGTCGCCCCACGCGTAGCGGCGCTTCGAGCCCATTCGACTCGTCCCACGAGGCGGCCCGCTCCCACTCGGACTCGGTCGGAAGGCGCCGGCCCGCGAACCTCGCGTAAGCCTCGGCCTCGAACCAACTGACGCCCGTTACGGGGTTGTCAACTCTTAACTCACCCTCCTCGAACATGCGCCGCTCGACCCAGCCGGAGCCCTCGCGCCGCCAGTAGAGCGGAGACTGCCAGCCCTCCTTCTCAAGACACGCCCAGCCCTCTTCGCTCCAGAACTCGCGCCGCCCGTAGCCGCCCTCTTCAAGGAAGCGCGCGTACTCGCCGTTCGTCACGGGCGCGCGCGCGATGCGGAACGCGGGGACCGTGACCTCGTGCGCCGGCCGCTCGTTGTCGTAGGCGAAGGAGTCCCACGGCGCGCCGAACAGGAACGCGCCCGCGGGTATCGAAACCATTTCGCCCGCGGCGGCCGTAGCTCCGTCGAACGCGACGTGTGAGGGAACGTCGGGGCGCGTCTTCTTCGAAGGGTCGAGCAGTTGGAAGAGGTAGCAGAGCGTCTCCTGGTGCTGGCGCTCGTGTTCGAGGACGAGTTGGAAGATGTAGCCGCCGGCCTTCAGAGGGTCGGCCTGACGGAAGTCGAAGCGGTCGAGCGCTTCGAGCACGCCGCCGCGGACGCGGCGCAGGTAGCCTTCCATGTCGCGCCGCGAGGGCAAGTCCTTCGACTCCTCGCGCGGCGTGCGGATGGGGTCGAAGACGCGCTCGTAGCGCTCGTCGGGCGGGGCCTGGCCGCCGAGCTTTTGCAGGAGCCAGTACGCCTCGAAGACGCCCATGTGCGCGAGGTGCCAGATGATGGGGCGGTAGCCGAAGCCGGGGCTGCGGTGCAGCTCGGCCTCTTCCGCGAGGTCGAAGATGCGCAGCGTCTCGGCGCGCGCCTCGGTCAGTTCCAGAGCGATCTGTTCGGCCTGTTCGTTCATAAGGGAAGTAGACGGTAGTCAGCAGGTTCCGCTTTACAGAAGTTGATGATGAGAACCGCAGGGTTCAAGCGACGAAGGTTTTTACACCGGCTACTGACTACTGTCTCCTGACTACTTGGTTTATGATACAGCAGCTTTCTCAAGCAAACGAGAGGAAACCGACTGATGTCTCAACCGGCGAGCCAGGGGCAGGCCGAGCGGCTCCGCGTCCACAGGCTCACGGCCGCGGTCGCCGACGACTTCGCCGCGGACGTGAGGCGCGGCCTGACCGCGCCGGGGAAGTTCCTCCAGCCGAAATATTTCTACGACTCCTTAGGCTCGCGCCTCTTCGACGCCATCTGCCACGTGCCGGAGTATTACCTCACGCGCGCCGAGGCCGACATCTTCGCGCGCCACGCCGCCGAGATTGTTGAGAGCGCGCGGGACGGGGCGCGCCGCGTCACGCTCTTCGAGCTGGGGTCGGGGAGCGCCGCGAAGACGCGCCGCCTCATCGACGCGCTGCTCGCCGCCCAGACGCGACTCACGTATGTCCCCGTGGACATCTCGACGGCCGCGCTCGAAGAGAGCGCTAGCGCCCTGCTCGGCGACTACGAGGGACTGAGCGTGACGGCCTACGCCGCCGACTACGACACGGCGCTCCCGCGGCTGAATGAGAACTTTGAAGAAGACGCGCGCGCGCTCGTCCTCTTCCTCGGCTCGAACATCGGCAACTTCGACCGCGCGGAGGCGCGCGACTTCCTGCGGCGCGTGCGCGCGTCGTTGCGCGCCGGGGACCGTCTGCTCCTCGGCGCGGACTTGAAGAAGGACGCGGCCACGCTCGAAGCGGCCTACGACGACCCGCTCGGCGTCACGGCCGCCTTCAACCTCAACCTCCTCGCGCGCATCAACCGCGAGTTGGGCGCAGACTTCTCCCTGCGCGACTTCCGCCACGCCGCGCTCTACGACGAGACCGAAGGCCGCGTCGAGATGCACCTCGAAAGCACGCGCGCGCAGAACGTCCGCGTCGAAGCGCTCGGGCTCGACCTGCACTTCCGCGCGGGCGAGCGCATACACACCGAGAACTCCTACAAATATTCACTCGACGAACTCTCCGCGCTCGCCGCCGACACGGGCTTCGCGCGCGAGCACACCTGGCTCGACCCGGCCGGGCGCTTCAGCAGCAACCTCTTCGTCGCGAAATAAGTGATGGGCGATGAGAAAACAGCAGGCCGGTTCTCTTCAACTGTTGTAGAGCTTTGGGCGTCCACAGCGGCGGTCTAACCCGGAATTAGAGCAAGAGCATAGTGCTATGAAGGTCTTCATCAGTTGGTCGGGCAGCAGTAGCAGAAAAGTTGCCGAAGCTCTGCGCGGGTGGCTTCCGAAAGTTATCCAGGCCGTGGCGGCAGACCTGTGGGTGTCGTATGAGATGGAGAAAGGCTCGAACTGGGTGGTCGAGCTGACCAGGGGGCTGAAGCAGACCCGCTTCGCGGTGCTGTGTATGTCGGCTGAAAATCTGGATTCGTCGTGGGTGCTTTACGAGGCCGGGGCGCTCTCGATGGCCCGATCAATCGATCAGAAACAGTACGTCTGTCCCTACCTTTTTGGTATCAAGAGCGGTGATTTGCCGGAGCCTTTAGGTCAGTTTCAGGCCGCCGCAACTGATAAAGCGGGCACTTTCGGACTCGTCCGGTCTATCAACGGTGTGCAGGAGCATCCGCTCTCTGAACCCATGCTTCGTGAAGAATTTGAAGAGCACTGGCCTGCGCTGGAAGAAGAATTGAAGAGGATACCTGTCCCACGGAAATGCATTAAGCTCGAACATGAAAAGATAGAAAGATTGGTCGAATCACATCAGGAATCTGTCCTGTACAGGGTGATCCACCAGCTTCTTGAGGACATCATCCGAGCCGTGGCGGAAGGCCGCGAGCAGCATTCCGGCGAAGTCTTATTACGTAGCTACTCGGAGCTACAGAAGAGCAGAGAAGTGTACCGCGGCTTCTGTGACGAGAGGACACGTAAAGACCTTTGGGAGTTTTTCGAGGAAAACTACAATATAGATAACCTTAAAGCAGACATCGAGAAGTTTACGGAAATCATGCGGTTAGACGAAGAGCAAGACATAGACAAAAAACGGAGGAAAGCAACGCATTGTGCCGAAGCAATAGTGAGGAATGCTATTTCCGGTCTTCTTCGGAGATTAAGAGAGCTGGAGGGCTAGGGTGAACATGGATGGGGGCCGCGTTATGAACCCCGGGGCAGACTAAGGCAGGAAAGTAACTCCGCCGCGCTTGTCACATCACCAGACCTCCGTAAGAACCCAAAATGGCTCAGCACACAAGGACGAGCGGCGAGGGCTTCCCCGTGTTGACCGACGCGGTCACGGGCGAGTCGGCGCCGCTCTTCGTCGAGAACCTGCTGCGGGGCGAGAAGCCGCGCGGCGAGTGGATGTGCGGGGCGGAGCTGGAGCTGTTCGGCTACGACCGCGCGCGCGGCCTCGAACGCATCGACGCCGCGCAGGTGCAGAGCGTGCTCGCGGGCTTCGCGCCTTCGTCGCGCGACCTCGTGCACGAAGGCGGCACGGTCGTCGAGGCGGGCGACGGGCAGATGAACCGCCTGACGGTCGAGCCCGGCGGGCAGGTCGAGTTCTCGGGCGCGCCGCAGCAGCGCCTCTCGGACGTGGGGCGCGAGCTGCGACGTTACCTCGCGCGCCTGCGCGAAGTGGCCGACGCCAACCGCCTCGCCTTCCTCGCCGTCGGCTTCGACCCTCTGCGCTCCATCGAAGAGCAGCGCTGGTTCCCGAAACTGCGCTACGAGGTGATGCGCCCCTACCTCGCCACGCGCGGCCGGCGCGCGTGGGACATGATGTGCCGCACCTGTACCGTGCAGGCGAACCTCGACTACGGGCCGCCCGCAGACCTCTGCAAGAAGTTCCTCGTCGGCAACCGCCTCGCGCCCATCGTGACGGCCGTCTTCGCCAACTCGCCCTTCGAGCAGGGCCGCCCCTCGGGCTGGAAGTCCACGCGCGCCGCGGCGTGGCTCGACACGGACCCCGACCGCTCCGGGCTCGCGCCGCCCGCGCTGCGCGACGGCTTCCAACCCGAAGACTACGTCCGTTACGCGCTCGACGTGCCGATGATCTTCGCGCAGCGCGGCGGGCGCTACATCGGCGCGGTCGCGGGCCTTCCCTTCCGCGAGTTCCTTGAGCGCGGGCGCGCCGGGCTCACGCCGGTCTTCGGCGACTGGGCCGACCACCTGACGACCATCTTCACGGACGCGCGCCTCAAGCAGCACGTCGAGCTGCGCAGCGCCGACGCGTGCGATCTCGAATACTCGCTCGCCCTGCAAGCGCTCTGGAAGGGGCTGCTCTACGACGACGCGGCGCTCGACGAAGCGCTCCGCCTCGCGCCGAAGCTGAAGGCCGCCGACGCCGTGCTCTTGCGCGAGCGCGTCGCGCGCGACGGCCTCAACGCGAAGTGTGAGGGCGTGGACGTGCTCCGCCTCGCGCGCGAGGTCGTGCGGCTCGCCGTCGAGGGCTTGAAGCGCGTCGCGCCCGACGAGGCCGCCTACCTCGACGTGCTCGTCGAACGAGTCGTCGGCGAAGGCGTCTGCCCCGCCGACATTCTCCTGCGCAACTTCGAAGGCTCCTGGCACGGCTCGTTGGAGCGCGTCTTCGAGCACCTGCGCGTCGCCTGAACCCGAACGATGTCATCCGCGGAGAACAACGTCGTCGCCTTCCGCCGCGTCACCTACGCGCCGCCGGGCGTGAGCGCGCCCATCATCGACGCGCTCGACCTCGAAGTCCGTCGCGGCGAGACGCTCGTGCTGCTCGGCGAGTCGGGGTGCGGGAAGACGACGACGCTCAGGCTCGTCAACCGCCTGCTGGAGCCGACCGCGGGCGAAGTCCTCGTCGAAGGCAAAGACACGCGCGCGTGGGACGCCATCGAGCTGAGGAGGCGCACGGGCTACGTCATCCAGGACGCGGGGCTCTTCCCGCACTTCACCGTCGGCAGAAACGTCGGGCTCGTCCCCACGCTCGAAGGCTGGGACGAGACGCGCTTGAACGCGCGCGTCGATGAGCTGTTGAGCCTGGTCGGACTCGACCCCGGACGCTTCGGCGAACGTTTCCCTTCGGAGCTTTCCGGGGGCCAGCGCCAGCGCGTCGGCGTGGCGCGCGCGCTCGCCGCAGACCCGCCGCTGCTTCTGTTGGACGAGCCCTTCGGCGCGCTCGACCCGCTGACGCGCGCCACTCTTCAGCGCGAGTTCAAAGCGCTTCAGCAGCGACTTAACAAGACCGTCATCTTCGTCACGCACGACGTGCGCGAGGCGCTTCTGCTCGGCACACGCGTCGCGCTGATGAAGGCCGGCCGCATCCTTCTCCTCGACACGCCCGACCGGTTCCTCCGCTCCGACGAGCCGTACGCGCGCGCCTACCGCGAGACCTTACAACTGCCCGACGAGGTGCGCGCCGCCGCGTCCGGCGGCGAACGCGCGGAGGGCGAATCGTGAACGCGTTTGAGTTCATGATGCGGAACTGGCGCGAGGTGCTCGGGCTGACGGGCGAGCACCTGCTGCTCGTCGCCGTCTCGACGGCTGTAGCCGTCGCGGTCGGCATTCCCGTCGGGCTCCTGCTCACGCGTAAGGTGGCACTGAAGCGGCCCGTGCTCGCCGTCGCCAACATCTTGCAGACCGTGCCGAGCCTCGCGCTCTTCGGCTTCATCATCCCGCTCAAGTACGTCGGCGGCATCGGCTGGCGCGCGGCAGTCGTCGCGCTCGTCGTCTACGCGCTGCTGCCTGTGATTCGCAACACCGTGACGGGCGTCGAGGGCGTCGAGCGCAGCGTGCGCGAGGCGGCCGTGGCGATGGGGATGACCGACCGGCAGATTCTCCGACAGGTCGAGTTGCCGCTGGCCGCGCCCGTCATCCTCGCGGGCGTGAGGGTTGCGACCGTCATCTCGGTCGGCGTGGCGACCATCGCGGCGGCCATCGGCGCGGGCGGCTTGGGAACGCTCATCTTCCGCGGCCTCAGGCAGTACGACAACCGGCTCATCCTCGCGGGCGCCGTCCCCGCCGCGCTGCTCGCGCTCGCGGCCGACGCCGGGATAGGTCTCATCGAGTCGCGCCTCAAGGCACGTCGTCGCACGGCGCGCGCCGGTGTGAAGGGAGGCGCGTTCGCGCGGCGGGTCGCGTTGGCGGCGCTCGTCGTGGTCATCGCTGGCGGGCGTCGGGTTCGCGCTGTGGCAGCGGTCGGCGAAGGCGGACGTGAGGGTCGGGTCGAAGGACTTTACAGAGTCCGTCATCCTCGCCGAAATCTACGCGCAGGGTTTGGAGGCGCGCGGGCTGAAGGTGGAGCGGCGTTACGAGCTGGGCGGCAACCTCGCGCACGACGCGCTGGTCGCGGGCGAGGTGGACGTGTACCCCGAGTACACCGGCACGTCGCTCATGTCGATCCTTAAGCACCCGCCCGCGACGGACGCGCGCGCCGTCTACGAGCTGGTCAAGTCCGACTACGCCGCGCGTTTCGACGTGGAGGTCGGCCCGCCGCTCGGCTTCGAGGACACGTTCGCCGTCCTCGTGCGCGGCGACGACGCGCGCCGGCTCAATCTCAAAAACATTTCCGACGTAACGTCGCACGCGCCGCGGATGGCGCGCGGGCTTCGGGCAGGACTTCATGTCGCGCGCCGACGGCTACGAGGGTTTTGCGCGCGCGTACGGCCTGCGGTTCGACGGGCGGCCGCGCGAGATGGACTTGTCGCTCTCCTACCGCGCGCTGGCCGAGGCGCAGGTGGACATCATCGCCGGCAACTCGACCGACGGCATGATCGCCACGCTCGGGCTCACGCAGCTCGAAGACGACCGCCACTACTTCCCGCCCTACGAGGCCGTCCTGCTCCTGCGCCGCGACGCGCTCGAACGCCTCCCCGCGGCGCGCGAAGTCTTACAGCGGCTCGCCGGTTCAATCTCGACCGAGGAGATGCGCCGGCTCAACTACGAGGTTGACGGCAACAAGCGGCCCGCCGCCGACGTGGTGCGCGAGTGGCGAAAGGCGAAAGGGTTTTAAGGGACAGCAGGCGGATAAAGCAGAGCGCGGCTCTCATCGACGATTGATGAGAGCCGCGCTCTGCTTTATCTCTTAACTTTGGCCGTCAGCCCTTACGACTTCTTGACGAGGGTGACGCGGACGGGCTCGTTGAGCGAGGCGGCGTCGACCTGAATCGTCTGCGTCTGGAAGCCCTTGGCCGAGAGCTTGAGCGTGAGCTTGCCCATGTGGAGCGGCGGGAGCACGGAGACGCCGCGCGCGTCCGTCCAGTTCCAGGACTCGCAGAGGAAGCCGTCCGCCGCGCTTCGACTTGAGGTCGGCGCGGACGCCCTGCACGGGGTTGCCGTCCTGATCGACGACGCGGAGGTCGAGGCGGCCGACGCCGTCCGCCTGCTTGGGCGCGCGACCCATGTTGGGGATTTCGTTGTTCTGGGCCGCGGCGGCGCCGAAGGCCGAGACGACGAGGAGCGTGGCGATGAGCAGTCTACGCATGTCGGTAAATCTCCTTAAAATTTCGTTCCGGGTCAACAGTTTAAGTTAGGGAGTTTCAGTCGGCCGGACCGCGTGACCTGTGGGGGTAAATGATCGCCGCGACGTGCCAGTCTAAGATGTGCGGGGCGCGGCGGCAGTTGCTTCCGCGCGACTCCCGCAGGGCTTCAGAATGACGCCCGTAAGTCGTACACGCGCAACGTTTTTCCCGCGCCCTGAAAACGGCGAGGCCGGGGCGCGCGGTATGCGGCGAACGCCGCCGGCCACTCGAATTCTGTTCTCTTTCCGGCATCACTTCGGCGACCGCTGCGTCCGTGCGCGTCCCTCTTCCGGGGCGTTTAGGTCAACGGCTTTGCGCTCCGGGGCTTTCGCGCCGGATGGCCTTTGTCGGTGTCGCTTTTCAAGCGTTGGCGCGTCGGGCGCCGACGACTCTGACGAAAGTATAGAGGCTCCGGCGCGTGCTTGGGAAGCAAAAGTTTTGTGGATGTGGGGGGGACGACTTCCAGAAAAATCGTCGGCGCCGAGCCGGCCGGTTTTGCCCGCGGCCGCCGGTTGAACTATGCTCGCGGCAGACAGTTCAAAGCTGACAGGAGAACGGGAATGACTCTCATCGATCTGCTCTTGCTGCTGCTCGTCGCGGGCGTGTGCGGGGCGATAGGACAGGCCATCGGCGGGTTTTCGCGCGGCGGGTGTTTGGTCTCCATCGCGCTCGGGTTCATCGGCGCGCTGATCGGGATGTGGCTCGCGCGGCAGGCGGGGATGCCGGAGCTGCTGCCCGTGCGGGTCGGGGGCCAGACGTTCCCGGTCGTCTGGGCCATCATCGGGTCGGCGCTCTTCGTCGCCGTCATCGGGCTCATCTCGCGCTCGCGCCGCTAGGGGCGGCGAAGTGTGACCGCGAGGTAACATTTTTCTCGCAACATCCGCCCGGCGCCGCACGGGGCTAGACCGCGCGCGCGGCGTTCGGCTACACTCGCCCGGCGAACCCAAGTCTCCCCTGACAACGATTCACACCCCGTGACGCGCGAAGACCGCCGGGCGGGAGCGTCTAAAGGATTACGCGCCCGCGGAGTTTTACCAGATGGTCGCCACGGCCCCGACAAAATCCGTACCGACGACGGCGACGGCGCGCGCCGCGCTCGCGCCCGACCTCGCACACTTCCGGCGGCACTACCCCGAGATGGTCGCGAGCTTCGGCGTGCTCCCCAAACGCGAGGAGTGGCTCCGGCGCATCTGGGAGCTTGAGACCGACTGGCGCGCCGACTGGGAGACGCGCGGCGGCGCGTATGCCGAAGAGGAGGCGGTCGTCTTCGGCCCCCCGCCCGCGGCGGCGCCGAAGGCCGAGGCGGAGTTCGACGTGATCTACGCGGGCGGCGCGGCGGCGCTGCTGCACGCGGCGGCGCTCGCGTGCGGGCACGAGAGGCGCGTGCTCGTCATCGGCGGCGCGCGCGCCGAGGACGAGGCCGGCGGCCTCTGGAACCTTTCGGAAGACGAACTGAAAGAGCTGGAGTCGGCGTCCGTCTTCACGCACGAGGAGGTCGGGGGCGCGGTCCTGAACCGTTACCGCGGCGGGTTCGTGAAGTTCCACGACGCGGCGTCGCGCGTTAAGGCCGGGACGCTGTGGGTGACCGGCGCGCTCGACGTGGCCGTGGACGGCGAGCGCCTGACCGCGCTCGCGGCGGGCCGTCTGGCGCGACTCGCGTCGAAGGGCTCGGCCGTCGAGAGGGCTTTGCGCTTCGTGCGCGCCTACGTCGAGTCCTCGCGCGTGACAATCGAGACGGAAGGCTTGGGCGGGGCGCGTCGGTACTTTGCGGCGCGTCTGTTCGTGGACGCTTCGGGGGCGGACTCGCCGGTGGCGCGTCAGTTGAACGGGGGGCGCGGGGCGGCGGCGCGCGTTCGGCCCTCGGTCGGCACGGTCGCGCGCGGCTTCGTGCGCGGCGAGCGGAGCGACGAGGCCGACTTCCGCTCGGGCGAAATCCTCGTCAGCACCGAGGACGCGAGCGCGCACCGTCAACTCCTCTGGGAGGGCTTCGCGGGCGCGCCCGCGCGCGGCGACTACGCGACGCGCCTCTTCTTCCACGACACGACCGACTCGCCGGCCGACAAGTCACTGCTCGCGCTCTTCGAGCGCTACTTCGAGTCGCTGCCGACCTACAAACGCAGGGGCGCGGGCTGGCGCGTCGAGCGCCCCGTCTTCGGCTACGCGCACGCGCCGCGCGAGGGCTGGCGCACGCGGCGGCGCGTGGCCTGCGAGCGGGTGATGCTGCTCGGCGACGCGGGGGTCGGGGCCGGCGCCTTCGCGCCGGGGGGGCGCGGGGCGTGCGCGGGCGTGGGCGAGCTGCGGCGGCTGGCGCGCGAGACTGACGCGGCGCTCTCGTCGGGCGCGTTGGACGCGGCCGCGCTCACGGGGGTCTGCGGCGGCGGGTCGGCGCGCGTCGCGGCGGCGCTCGGGCTGGCGGAGTTCATGCGGCCGGCGGCGAAGTGCGCGCCGCACGCGGTCAACGAGACGCTCAACGCCCTGGCGGCCGCGCTCGGCGGGATGGAAGAGGGCGAGCGGCGCGAGGTCTTCCGCGGGCGGATGACGACGGGCGCGCTCCGGCGTCTGCTGGCGCGCACGGCGCGGCTCTACCCGCGCATCTTCGCGCGCGTGCGCGAGCACTTCGGCGCGCGCGGCACCCTCTGGTGGCTGGCGGGCCTGGCCGAGGCGGCGTGGAAGGAGAGAGGCGGCAGGCAGTAGGCAGAGGGCGGTAGGCAGTTGAAGGCAGAAAAGCCTCCTGCGTTATCTGCTCAAACGAATCGGGGGCGGTGAGTTTCACAACTCGCCGCCCCCGATGTATTTGAACGCTTCGTCTTCTTTCTTGAACCGCCTGCTGCTAAAGAGAGGCGGCGGCCCTGTGTCGGGTCGCCGCCTCGTCATCCGAGTTGAGGTGGTGCCGGTTACGGTTTTTCGTTCCCGTAGCGGACCGTGACGGTGACCTTGCCGTTGGGCACGGGTATGACCTGCGGCGCGCCGCCGTTGAGGCTGATCTCGACGCTCCTAATCTTCTTGTTGGAGTTCGAGCGCTTGTTCTTGCCGCTGGGTGTGAAGACCTCCTCATCGAGGTCGATGGTGACGGAGCCGCCGGTGATGACGATTGGTGGGTCTGGTATCTGAGACATTTCGGTTCTCCTTAAGGGTTGAGGATTTGGGGCAACGTCAGCGAGCGGCGCTTGCCACGGAGACGCCGAGATCGCTACGGAGCCGCTGGATGTCCGGACGCGAGAGGTAGCCTGGCGCCTCCGCCCCCAGACTCTGTTGGAACTGCGCGAGGGTTGTGGTGGCGCGGTCGAAGTAGCTCCGCGCCGACACCTGGTCGCCGGTGAGCCGGCTGGCCTTGCCCGCCAGGACGAGTGCGCGCCACTCGAAGTCGGCGCGCTGCGCGCGGACGAAACTCTCGTGCGCGCTCAGCGCGGCGACGCGCGCGCCCGCCGCGTCGCCCGCTTCGAGCAACACCTGCGCGAGCGCGAAGTGCGCGAAGGCGAGGGTCGCGGAGTCGTCGCGGGCCGAGGCGATGCGCACGGCCTCCTCGCACAGCGCGCGGCCGCGGGCGCGGGCGCCGCTCAGGGCCTGGGCCAGCCCGAGGTTGTCGGTGATCGAGGCGCGCAGCCCTTCGGCCTGACCGTTCCACTCCTTCAGCGTGGCGAGCGCGTGTTCGGCTTTGGCGATGGCCTCGGGGTAATTCTGTCGGCTGATCTCCATCTCGGCCTCGGCGTTTCGGACGTAGGCGAAAAAATCCCTGGTCACGTCGAGCGCCTGCGGGTCGGAGCCCGTCAACTGTCTGAAGAGTGCGCCCGCCTCCTCGTAGCGGCCCAGCATCCACAGGATGTTCGCCTGACTGTAGAGCGAGTGGCTGCGGAGGTTCGCGTTGCCGATGGTCGTGGCGCAGTTGGCGCTGTCCCGGAAGTTCGCGAGCGCCTCCGGGTATTTTCCCTGTAGGAAGCGCACGGAGCCGCACTCGCGGTGCATGTTGCCCAGTTGCCCCGTGTCGCCCGACTGCTCGGCCGAGCGCAGCAGCTCCAGGAAAATATTGAGCGCCCCCTCGTAGTCGCCCCGCCCCTTCTTACCCCGGGCGGCCATCATCGTGAACTGGTCGGCCTCCCTCCGGTATCCGCCCTGGAGGAAGAAGTCGCGCCCGCGCGCGGCGAGCTGGTCCGCCTCGTCGAACTTGCGCTCCTGCTCGCGCAGGCTCGCCAGGTTGAAGTAGGCGATGGCCTCGTAGCGCCGTATTTTGTTGTTGCGCGCGATCTGGAGCGCCTGGTTGTAGTCGCGCTCGGCCTCTTCGCGGTCGTTGAGCTTGCGGAAGTGGATGTTGCCGAGCGTGACGTAGCCGTTGGCGAGCTGGTCGTTCATGCCCGCCCCCTGCGCGAGGTCAATCGCCTGGCGCGCGGTCTTCTCGGCCTCGGCGCCGTCGGCCGTGGCCAGCGCGAGTTGGAGCAGCGTCTGCACCTGCTGGTACTTGTTGTTCGAGTCGCGCGCGAGCGCCAACGCCTGCGTGAATTCGGCGCGCGCGTCGGGCACCTTCAGTAGGTTGAGGAGGAAGCGGCCCCGCTGGTAGCGCACGGCGGCCTCGCCCTCGCGGTTGCCCTTCGCCGCGTAGAGGTTCTGGGCGCTGTCGAAGGACGCGACGGCGCCGGCCTGGTTGGACAGCCGGGCGTGGAGCGAGCCGAGGCGGAGGAAGGCGGCCGCGTACGAGTTGTCGAGCGAGGTCGCCTTGGTGTAGCTGGCGAGCGCCTCCTTGGACATGTTGTTCCGCTCGTAGGCGCGCCCAAGGTCGAGGTGCGCCTGCGGGCGGCCGGGGTCGAGCTTGACGAGTTCCTCGTACCTCTGGATGGCGACCGGGTAGTTCTGGAGGATCGTTGCGCGGACGGCTTCGAGGTAGAGCGCGTCCTCGCGCGGGTAGACCGAGAAGTCGGGCACGAGAGTGCTGACGGCGAGGATCGCGCCCTGGGCGCGGTCGAGGAAGTCCATCTCCAGCAGCGTCTCGGCCAGCCGCGCGTGCGCGAGCGCGTACTTGTCGTCCTTCTCGACCGCCTGCGCGAGCAACCCCGAAGCCTTGTAGTACGACGCCTCGCGCATCGCCTCCACACCCTGTTCGTAGAGTTCGGCGACGGCCGGCGCGGGCACGTGCGCCGAGGGCTGCCGCAGGTACCACACGCCCCAGATGAGGAGCCCGAGCCCGGCGAGCGAGGCCAGCAGCGTGAGCGGCGAGAACTTCGGGCGCCGCAGGCCCTCGGCCATCGTGATGAGCGCGCTCGAACGGTGGCCGTTGTCGGCGCCCGCGAGCCGCCGCGTCGTCACCGTGTCGGAGTCGGGCAGGCGCGCGCGCACGCGGGCCAGCTCGGCGGCGAACTCCTCGGCCGTCTGGAAGCGGTCTTCGGGCTTCTTCGACAGCGCCTTGAGCGTGAGGCGGTCGAGTTCCGCGGGCACGCGCGGGTTGAGCTTCGACGGCGGCGGCGGGTCGAAGTGGAGCACCTGCGCGCCGATCTCGATGACGTTGGCGCCGGAGAAGGCCGGGCGCCCCGTCAGGCATTCGTAGAGCAGCGCCCCCAGCGCGAAGAGGTCGCTGCGCCCGTCCACTTTCGCGCCGCGCGCCTGCTCGGGGGAGAGGTAGAGCGGCGTGCCGATGACCACGTCCGAGCGCGTGCGCGCCGTCAGGAGCGTCTGCGCGTCGGGGCCGCCGTTGGAGCCCTCCTCGTGGAGCTGCTTGGCGAGGCCGAAGTCGAGAACTTTGACCACGCCGGAGTCGTCGATAACGACGTTCGAGGGCTTAACGTCGCGGTGGACGACGCCGAGGCGGTGCGCCTCCGAAAGGGCCCGGGCCACCTCGCCCGTGACCTCGACGGCGCGCCCGACGCTGATGCCCGACCCCGCGAGCAACTCGCCGAGCGTCTGCCCCGTGACCAGCTCCATCACGATGAAGGGCTGCCCCTCTTCGGTCTCGCCGAAGTCGTGGACGGCGGCGATGTTCGGGTGGCGGAGCTTCGAGACGGCGCGGGCCTCGCGCAGGAAGCGTGCGCGGTAGTGGCTCTCGTTCCGGCCCGCGTGCGGGATTTTGACGGCGACCCGGCGGCCGAGCACCGTGTCCTCGGCCACGTAGACGACACCCATCCCGCCCTCACCGACCTGGCCGAGTACGCGATAGCGCGAGATGTTCTTGCCGATCATTGCGGGTTAAGAGACGGCCGGCGGCGCGAAAGGGACAGAGGTTCTCATCAGGTCCGAAGCGCCGCCGCCGTCCACGCGGCGCGGCGCCTCCACAACTCGAACGCGCCGCCATTCTCCTCTAAAGCCGTGCCCTTTTCAAGAAGGAAGATTGGCGCGAAAAGTTGTTGCGCGCGGGGCGGGGTTTTAGGCATACTCTCGGGCATTCAGGCTCCTGCTCTCGCGCGGTCGGAGGCGACCGCGCCTGCCCGCGACTGTTAGGCGACGGTGTTCGGCTGAAGGAGAGTGAGGTTGGTCAGTTGGTTTGAAGCCGCTCTCGCCCTCCGGCCAGAGCAACGGGCCGTCAAGGAAGTCGCCGCCTCGCCGCCGCAGTGGTCGAAGCAGTGTACCGCTCCCCGCTCACGAGCAGACTTCACGCACGCGACGAGTCCCGGCCCGCGCTTCACTTCAAGAAAAGGATAAGGATCGAGATGAGCACGAGACTTTACGTCGGGAACCTTAACTTCCGCACGACCGGCGACGAGCTGCGCGAGATCTTCTCGCAGGCCGGCGAGGTCGAGAACGCTACGGTCGTCGAAGACCGCGACACGGGCCGCTCGCGCGGCTTCGGCTTCGTCGAGATGGCGACGGCCGAGGGCGCGGCCGCGGCCATCGAGCAGTTCAACGGCAAGGAGTTCGGCGGCCGCAACCTGACCGTCAACGAGGCGCGGCCACGCGTCGAGCGTGGTGGCGGCGGCGGCTACGGCGGGGGCCGTGGCGGCGGCGGTGACCGGGGCGGCTACGGCGGCGGCGGCCGTGAACCGCGAGCCGCGCTGGTAAGTAAAATGCCGTAAAGCGTAGAACCGTGAACCGTGACAAGAGAGGAGACTGGCTCCCTCTTGTCACGGTTCACGGTTCACGCTTTACGGCTCTCCTCTACTTTCTCTCCGCCGGCGGTTATCTTGAGCGTGAGGCGCTGGCCGTCGCGGAGGAGTTCGACTTCGTACTCCTGGCCGGCCTTCATCTCGGAGAGCGCCTGCGTGTAGTCGTAGACGTTGCGTATGTCGCGGCCGGCCAGCTTGACTATCTTGTCCCCGGCCTTCAGAGCCCGCCGCGGCCGCGCGGGCGAGCCCTCGCGCACGGCGTCGAGCTTGAGGCCGTCGGTCGATTCGCCGTAGGAGGGCACGGTGCCGAGCGAGACGCGGAAGGTCGTGCGCGTGTTGGCCTCGGCCTTCGCGACCGCGTAGGTCGGGCGCGCGTCACGCTCCTGCAAGCGCAGGACGATGTCGCGCACGAGCTGGAGTATCTGGGCCTCGCCCTCGTAGTTGATGCGGTCGGCCGTGTCCGAAGGCTTGTGGTAGTCCTCGTGCGCGCCCGTGAAGAAGAAGAGCACGGGGACGCGGCGCGCGTAGAACGAAGAGTGGTCGCTCGGGCCGAAGCCGTCCTCGCTCAGGCGCAGCGCGAAGCGCTCGGCGGGTCTGGCCGTGACGGCCGTCCGCCCGTTCGCGCCCGTGACGACGATGGGGTCGCGGTCGGGCACGCGCCCCTTGACCTCGCGGTCGGGCTTCCCCTCCTCGCGCACCTTCAGGGTAACCTCTTTGCCCTCCCCTTCTGTGCTCCCGCTGCCACCGGCCGGGGGGTGGAGCGTGACCTTGTAGCCCCTGTTCGCCTCCTCGACCATCGCGCGCAGCTCGCTGGCCGTGCCGACGCCGCCGACGTTGAGCGCGCCGTCCTTCGCAGCCGCCCGATCATGTCCATGTTGAGCATCGCCACGGTCTGCTCCAAGGGGCAGCGCGGGGTTCTGCACGTAGTGGCTCGAACCGATGAGCCCCTCCTCCTCGCCGCCGAAGGCGATGAAGACGACGGTGCGCCTCATGCTTCTCGCGCTCGGCCGCGAAGAGGCGCGCCAGCTCAAGCAGCCCGGCCGTGCCCGAGGCGTTGTCGTCCGCGCCGTGATGCACGTCGCCCTCGCGCGCGGCGAGACTCCCGCTCCCCTCGCCGCCGCGGCCCAGGTGGTCGTAGTGCGCGCCGATGACGATGACCTCCGCACTTCAACTTCGCGTCGGAGCCTTCGAGGATGCCGACGACGTTCGCGGCCGGCGCGTTCTTCCGGACCACGTCGGTCGTCAGGTTGAGCACGACGCCTCTGCCCAACTCCGTCGTCCCGCACGACCGCGACGCGGGCCGCCGCCGACCGCCGCTCGCGCAGGGACTTCTCGAACTCCGCGAGCAGCAGCGCGGCCGCCGTCAGCCCGAGCACCTTCGCCGCCGCCTGCCGCGAGATGACGGCGACGGGCAGCCCGGCGTCGCCGCCCGCGTTGTCGAAGCGCAGGCGCGAGAGCCTGTCGTCTTTGAACTTCTCATCCGCGGCGATGACGACGAGCGCCTTCGCCCCCGCGGCGCGCGCGGCCGCGGCCTTGAAGCGCAGCTCGCCCGCGCGCGTGAAGCGGCCGTGCGGGTTGTCGCCGTCGGGCGTGCCCGCGAAGGCGACCGCGACCTTGTCTTTCACCTCCGCGCCCTTGTAGTCGTCGTAGTTCTGGTCGGCGGCCGTGATGCCGTAGCCGACGAAGACGAACGGCGCCTTCGACCGTCCGCGAAGAGCTGAAGCCGAGCGGCATCCAGTCTTCGCCGACTTTGAAGTCAATCGCCATCGGCGCGCCCGGCGGCCCCGCTCCACGCGCCGCGTGGCCGTCAACGCGTTGCCGCCTGCCCAGCTCGACGCCCGCGACGTACGGGAACTCCTGCATGTAACTCGGTCTCGGTCAGGCTCGTCCGTCGGCGTTTGCCCGCGGGCCGCAGGCCGAGCGCATGAACTCGCGCGCGACGTAGCGCGCGGCCTCCTGCGCGCCCGGCGTGCCCGTGCGCCGCCCCTCCAGCTTGTCCGAGGCGAGGTACGTCACGTGCGCGCGCAGGCGCTCCACCTCCGGCGGCCGGACGGCTTCGCCGCACTCTGCGCGAGCGCGGACGGCGAGAGTAGAAGGAGCGCGAGGAGGAGTCGAAGAGTTTTCTGGTACTGCATGGTTTCACTCCGTTAGCTGAAGAGATTGAATCATTGACTCGTCGAGTTCATTGATTCAATTAAGAAATGACCCGATGAACTCTAACGTCCTCAACTCCTACTCGACCCAGTCGGCGATGAAGACGTTGGTGTCGCCGCGCGGCGCGGCGTTGCGGTTCGAGGCGAAGACGAGCCTGCGCCCGTCGGGCGAGAACATCGGGAAGCCGTCGAAGGTGTCGTTGAAGGTCACCTGCTCGAACCCCGTTCCGTCCGTCGTTGACGACGAAGAGGTTGAAGTCGCGGCCGCGGATGTTCGGGTGGTTCGAGGAGAAGATGATGCGCTTGCCGTCGGGCAGGAAGTAGGGCGCGAAGCTGGCGACCCCGAGGCTCGTCACCTGCCGCTTGTTCCGTCCCGTCCGCGTTCATCACCCAGATTTCGAGCGCGTTCGGCTCGATGAGGTTCTCGGCCAGGAGCTTTTTATAACGCTCGACCTGCTCGGGCGTCTTCGGGTGGTTCGCGCGGTAGACGATCGTCTTCCCGTCGCGCGAGAAGAACGGCCCGCCGTCGTAGCCCGAGCTCGTTCGTCAGCCGCTTCACGTTCTTCCCGTCGGCGTCCATCGTGTAGATGTCGAGGTCGCCGTCGCGCATCGAGGTGAAGACGATCTTCTTGCCGTCCGCGAGACATCGTCGCCTCCGCGTCGTAGCCCTGCGGTCTTCGTCAACTGCCTCACGTCCGACCCGTCCGGCTCGCGCCGTGAAGATGTCGTAAGCACGGGTAGACGGCCCACACGTACCCGCGCGAGTAGTCGGGCGGCGGCGGGCACTTCGCGCGAAGCCGAGATGCGTTGAGGAGATAGAGTATGCGACCGCCCCGCGGGAAGAAGTACGAGCAGGTCGTCCGCCCCTTCCCCGTCGAGACCATACGCACGTCCGAGCCGTCGGCGCGCATCGTGTAAATCTGGTCGCACTGCCGCCCCTTCGCGCTTCGACTGGAAGATGAGCCGCGTCGCCCTCGCCCGAGAAGTACGCCTCCGCGTTCTCCCCGCCGTTGGTCAACTGCCGCACGTTCCGCAGATGTTTCTCCGAAGGCAGCTCGACGGGCGAAGGCTTGCTCGCAGGAGCTCTGCGCCGCAGACAACACCGCGGCCGACAGACCAACAAGGAGTGCAAAGGGGAACAGTATTTTCGTTCTCATTAATCTCAAAGGGAAAGCGCCCACGGCGCGAAACGGGAGACTCTACAAGCACGCCCTTACTTTAAACCGCCCCCGCCCCCGTGCCAAGCACACGCCCCGCCAAAAAACATTGGCCCTTCCGCCCCCGCCGTGGATAATCACCGCCGGCGGCCGCGTCCGCAACCCTTACGCATGCTCACAGAGTTGAATTGATATGTCTCCTCCAGACCCCACTCCCGTTGACGCACCCGCCGGGTCACGGCCCGGTGACCTCAACGCCATGATCAGCAGCACCGCGCTCGACCTGCCGGAGCACCGCGAGCGGGTGCAGCAAGCGTGTCTCGACGCAGCTTCTTCCCTATCAGAATGGAGCAACTTCCCGCGCGTGACGCGACCGGCATCACCGCCTCGTTGGAGATGGTCGATCAGGCCGACATCTACATCGGCGTCTATGCATTCCGCTACGGCTGGGTGCCCAGCGGACAGGACATCTCCATCACCGAGATGGAGTTCAACCGCGCGGTGGCGCGCAAGGCGGCGGGCGAGCTGCGAGAAATTCTCGTCTTCACCGCCCACGAGAAGCACGCCATCACCGTCGGCGATGTCGAACCCGACGAGCTCGCGCAGGAGAAGCTACGCAAGTTCAAGGCGCGCGCCGCCGACGGGCGCGGGCGCAAAGAGTTCAAGTCCGCGGAGGAGCTTCACCGCCTCGTCCTCCAAGCGTTGTATGAGTTCATGAACAGGCAGCAACGCGCGGTTGCCCCCGCGACCGACGCACGCCCCGCGCACACCTCCATCCCCAACAACCTCCCGCGCCTCCAACCCTTCTTCGGCCGCGAGGCGGAACTCGCGCAAATCCGCGAAGCCCTCGACCCCGACAACCGCACGTGGGGCGCGCTCATCGACGGGCCGGGCGGCATGGGCAAGACCTCCCTCGCCGTCCGCGCCGCCTACGACTGCACGCCCGACCAGTTCAAGCGCATCGTCTTCGTCTCCGTCGAAGAACCGCGAGCTTGACGACGACGGCGTGCGCGAGTTGGGCGACTTCATCCTGCCCGGCTTCCTTGAGATGCTCAACGAACTCTCACGCGAGCTGGGCCGCGCAGACATCACGAAGGCCCCGGAAGACCAACGCATCCGGCTGCTGCACGAAGCGCTCCGCGGCGAGCGGGCGCTGCTCATCCTCGACAACCTCGAATCGCTCCCCAAGACCGACCGCGACAGACTCTTCACCTTCGTCAAGCGCCTGCCGCTGGGCTGCAAGGCCATCCTCACCAGCCGCGGCCTCTTCGGATACGTCTGGTGACGGTTTCCATACTCGAAAGACTCAGCCAGGACGCCGCGCTCGAGATGATTGCCGACCTCGCGACGCGCAGCAGGCTACTCGCGAAGTCCAGCGAGGCCGAGCGCATCGCCCTCTACGAGCAGACCAACGGCAACCCGCTGCTCCTGCGCTGGATGGCCGGGCAACTCGGCCGCGGGAGCCGCCGCACCCTCGCCGACGCGCTGGAGTTCCTCCGCTCCTGCCCGGCGGACAACGACCCGCTTGAGTTCGTCTTCGGCGACCTGGTGAACGAGTTCACCGAGGCCGAGACCAAAGTCCTCTGCGCGCTCACCTACTTCACCCTGCCGGCGAAAGTGGAGCACGTTGCCGCGGTCGCGGGCTGCGACGAGGAAACGGCCGAGACCGCCCTGCGCAGCCTCGCCAACCGCTCGCTGGTCGTCCCGGATACTGAGGAGACGGCGTTCGCCCTCGTGCCGATGGTCGCCGACTTCCTGCGGCGGCGGAAGCCCGAGGTCGTCGCGGAGACCGGCGACCGACTCGAAGAGCGTGCCTACGCGCTGGTAGTGGAGAACGGCTACAAGAAATTCGACAACTTCCCCGTGCTCGACGCCGCGTGGCCCACGGTCGCCGCCGCCCTGCCGCGTTTCCTCGCCGGGCCGAATGACCGACTCCAGACCGTGTGCTACGCATTGCGGGATTTTCTCAATTTCACTGGCCGCTGGGATGAATGGCTCGCTCTCTCGCAGGACGCCGAAGCAAAGGCCGTGGCGGCCAAAGATTTCTTAAATGCCGGCTGGCGCGCCTACCAAGCCGGCTGGGTTCAATATCTGCGCGGGCAGTCGGCGGAAGTACTTGCCTGCGCCGACCGCGCCGAGGCCCACTGGCGTGAGGCCCAAGCCGGCGCCCGCGAACGGGCCAACGCCATCCGCTTGCGCGGCATCGGGCACGAATTGAGCCGGAGATTATCCTGCCGCCATCGCGGCCTATCGCGAAGCCGTGGAGCTTTGGCGCACCTTGAGCCCGAAAGCAAGAAGGATGTCGCTGTCAGCCTAGACCACACTCGCCGATGCCGAACTACTCTCCGAGCGACCTGGACGCCGCCGAGCGCGATTTCCAGGAGGCTCTGCGAATCGCCTCGGGCATCGATTATCGCGAAGGCGTCGCCAGCATCACCGGCAATCTGGCCGATGTGGCGCTGGCCCGCGAGGACTGGCCCGGCGCGGAAACCTTGGCCCGCGAAGCCCTGACTCTTGTCTGAAAAAGTCGGCCGCACAGGAGTTAATCGCCAGCAACTGCCTCCGCCTTGCCATAGCCCTCGCCCGGCAAGGCCGGAAGCCGGAAGCCCTCCCGGATGCCCGGCGCGCCGTCGAAATCTACACCTGCCCTGCGTCACCCATACCTCGAAGTGGCTCGCCAGATTCTCGCGGAATGCGAGAGCTGACTTCGTTGGCGTGGGAGGCTTGCGGCGGAAATTAACCGAGCTTCGGCGGGACGTGATGTCGCGGAAGGCGCGGCGGAACGTTCGTGTTCGCCGCGCCTTCTGGGTGTTAGCCGTTGGTGCGTTCGAATTCGCGCATGAATTGGGTGAGGGCGTCGACGCCTGCGGGGGGGAAGGCGTTGTAGATGGAGGCGCGGATGCCGCCGACGGAGCGGTGGCCTTTGAGGCCGTCGAGGCCGGCGGCGGTGGCCTCGGTCGCGAACTTCTTCTCCAGCTCTTCGGTGGGGAGGCGGAAGGTGACGTTCATGAGCGAGCGCGCGTCGCGGGCGGCGTGGCCGCGGTAGAAGTCGGTCGCGTCGATCTGGTCGTAAATCTTCCGCGCCTTCTCCTCGTTCCGCTGGTGAATCGAGGCGAGGCCGCCCTGCTCGCGCGCCCAGTCGCAGACGAGGTTGAGGATGTAGATGCCCCACGTGTTCGGCGTGTTGTAGAGCGAGTCGTTCTCGACGTGCGTGCGGTAGTCGAGCATCGTGTGGAGGCCGGAGGGGATTCTCTCCAGCATCTCTTCGCGGATGATGACGACCGTCACGCCCGAGGGGCCGAGGTTCTTCTGCGCGCCCGCGTAGATGAGCGCGTACTTCGACACGTCCACGGGGCGCGAGCAGATGTTCGAAGAGGCGTCGCAGACGAGCGGCACGGCGCCCACTTCGGGGTCGTGCTTCCACTCGACGCCCTCGATGGTCTCGTTCGAGGTGAAGTGGACGTAGGCCGCGCCGGGGTCGAGGTTCAGCTCGTCGGCCGAAGGGACGCGCGTGTAGTGGCTGTCGGCCATGTCGGCGGCGACGTTGGTCGCGCCGACGCGCTTCGCCTCCTTGAGAGCCTTCTGGCCCCAGCTCCCCGTCACGACGTAGTCGGCGCTCGCCACCGGCGCCAGGAAGTTGATGGGGATCATCGAGAACTGGAGGCTCGCGCCGCCCTGCAGGAAGAGCACGCGGTAGCCCTCGGGTATCCCGAGCAGTTCGCGCAAGCCCGCCTTCGGCCCCGTCGATGATCGCCTGGAAAGGCTTCGAGCGGTGGCTGATCTCCATCACGCTCATCCCGACGCCGGGCAGGCTCAACATCTCCTCCCGCGCCCGCTCAAGCACCGGCACGGGCAGCACCGCCGGCCCCGCGCTGAAGTTAAAGATTCTCTCGGTCATTTGCTCACTCCGTTCGTGTGAAGCGGTGAATGGTAAATGGTGAACGGTCGGAACCTGTTCTAACTATTCACCATTTACGATTCACCGTTCACGTCTTATCTGATCTCCAGCAAGCTCAGCTCGATGATGTCGGCGTTGTCGGCTTTGAGTCGTTCGAGCACGTTCGGACGCGAGTGCGCCTTCGAGGTTGATGCGGGCGACGGCCGCCTCGGAGCCTTCGAAGATGACGTTCTCCATCTCCTGCACGTTGATCGACTCGGCGCGGATGCGGTCGAGGACGGAGGCCAGCACGCCGGGGCGGTCGCGGTGGCGCACGACGAGCGTGTGCGTCGAGGGCGTGCGGCGCGCGAGGTTGACGACGTTCGGGACGCGCCCCGTCTCCTTGAAGGTGCGGATGACGCGGACGGTCTCGGCGGCGATGGCCTCCTGCGCCTGCTCGGTCGAGGCGCCGATGTGGTGCGTGCCGTAGAGGTTCGGCTCGCGCGCGATGTCGTCGGCGAACTCGCCCGCGGCCACGGTCGGCTCGTTGGCGAACACGTCGAGGCCGGCGCGGATGTTCTTCTCGCGCAGCGCGCGGCGCGAGCGCGTCCTGATCTACGACCTCGCCGCGCGCGGTGTTGACGAAGTAGGCGCCGTCACGCATCGCGCCGAAGAAGTCTGCGCCGATGAAGCCGCGCGTCTCGGGCGTCAAGCGCGACGTGGACGCTGACGATGTCGGAGTCGCGCGCCACGTCCGAGCAGATGCTCGCGCCGCTCGACGCCCAGCTCGGCCGCCGACTCGTCCGTCAGGCTCCGGCTCCACGCGATGACGTGCAGGCCGAAGGCGCGCGCGCGCGTGACCACTTCGCGCCCGATCTGCCCCGTGCCGACCAGTCCCAGCGTGCGGCCCAGAAGGCCCCGCGCCTTCGAGAACTCCTTCTTGTTCCACTTCCCTTCGCGGAGCTGGATGACGTTGTCGGCGACGCGGCGGTCTAAGGCGAGGATGAGCGCGAGGGCCAGCTCCGCGACCGCGACCGAGTTCTTGCCCGGGCAGTTCGAGACGTAGACGCCGCGGCGCGAGGCGGCCGCCACGTCGATGGTGTTGTAGCCCGCGCCCGCGCGCACGATGAGCTTCAGCGCGCCCGCGTCGAGCATCGGCTCGGTCACCTTCGTCCCGCGCACGACGAGCACGTCCGGCGCGTAAGAGCGGATGGCCTCGACCAGCGCCTCGTCCTTCACGTCGGGCTGGTACGAGAACTCGCACCCCGCGGCTTCGAGCCCGTCCTGCCCCGACTGTTCGAACTTGTCTGCAATCAGCACGCGCATGAATGTACCTCAGTCGGACAGTTGCAGTAGACTGTTCAGAGAAACCGTCTTCAGTCGAAATCAGCGCTGCACCCTCAACGGCGCTCGACTGCCTGTTGCGCTACTGCCATACTGTCTACCTCTCAAATCGTATGAATCAAAATCGCGTCGCGGAGCTTCGGCTCGAACCAGGTGGACTTGGGCGGCATGACGCCGCCGGCGTCCGAGACGCGCAGGAGGTCTTCGATGGAGGTCGCGTAGAGCGCGAAGGCCACCTGCGCCGGCCCGGAGTCCACGAGCCTCTCCAGCTCCGGCGTGCCGCGGATGCCGCCGACGAAGTCTATGCGCTTGTCGGTGCGCGGGTCTGTGACGCCGAGCACGGGGTCGAGCAGGTTGTTCTGCAAGAGGCTCACGTCGAGCGCCGTGGTCGGGTCGTCGGAGAGCGTGCGCGCCGACTCGCCGCGCAGGGTCAGGCCGTACCACTTGCCCCCGAGGTACATGTGCCAGTGGCCCGCCTTGCCCGGCCCCTCGCGCTTCGCGTCTTCGGTGACGTCGAAGCGCGCGCGGACGGCTTCGAGGAACTCCTCCTCGCTCCGCCCGTTCAAATCCTTCACGACGCGGTGGTAGGGGAGAATCTGCATCTGCTCGTCGGGGAAGACGACGGCGAGGAAGCGGTTGTACTCCTCTTCGCCCGTGTGGTCCGGGTTCTGTCGCCTGCAGCTCCGCGCGCGCGCGCGAGGCGCTGGCGGCGCGGTGGTGGCCGTCGGCGATGTAGAGCAGCGGGACTTCGGCGAAGCAGCGCGCGAGCTGTTCGGCGCGCGGTCGCGCGCCAGACCGTGTGGCGCACGCCGTCCGGGGCCTCGAAGTCGTAGAGCGGCTCTGCCTTAGTCTCGGCCTCGACGAGCGCGTCGATGCGGCGGTCGGCGCGGTAGGTGAGGAAGACGGGGCCGGTCTGCGCGCGCAGGGTCAGGATGTGGCGCGTGCGGTCGTTCTCCTTGTCGGGGCGCGTGCGCTCGTGCTTGCGGATGAGGTCGTTGTCGTACTCGTCCACGGAGAAGGCGGCGGCGACGCCCGTCTGCGTGTGCTCGCCCATCACGCAGCCGGTAGATGTAGAGGCTCGGCTCGTCCTCCTCGACGAGCGTGCCTTCGGTCTTGAAGCGCTCGAAGTTCTCGCGCGCCTTCTCGTAGACCTCGTCGGCGTAGATGTCCGTGCCTTCGGGCAGATCGATCTCGGGGCGCGAGACGTGCAGGAAGCTCAAGGGGTTGTCCTGCGGCGAGCGCGCGCGCCTCCTCGGTGTTGACCACGTCGTAGGGGACGGCGGCGACCTGCCCGACCTTCTCCTGGGCGGGCGCAGCGCGCGGAAAGGGTAGTATGGCGGCCACGTCTGTTCGGCGCCTCCTTCAGCGGAAGATGATTGCGTGTGTGGAACTTTAGACTGTAAGCTTACCGACTCGACGCGCCTTTTGCCAAGCCGCGAAACGTCCTGCGGAGCCCTTACACGTCGAAGAGATTACATCCAGAGCCCTGCGCGGACCCGCGCTCCCTCGCGTGGCGCCGCGCTCGCTGGCGCTCGCCGCGCTGCTATGCGCCCGCCCCCGCGCGTGCCGAAGACTACTGGGTTGACGGCTACCGGCTCGGGGTGACGCTCCGCTCGCTGCGCGCGTCCTACATCCTCGGCGAGCCGGTACTCCTCGCTCATCAACTTCGAGAACTGCTACGACATCGCCCTGGAACTGCTGCTGAGCGGCGAGCAGGACGGCGCGGGCTGGCCGGACGACTTCGAGGTCACCGTCGTCGGCCCCGACGGCGCACGGCTCCCGCGCCCCGCGCCGGGCGAGCGCGGCAGCGGCGCCCCTACACGAACATCTTTCGTCCGCGCCGTGCCCGAGGGCCAGCACGTCGGTCGTGCAGCGCGGGCATCGGCATCACGCGTGCAGCACTGGGCGAAGATCGAGAAGCCGGGCGTCTACACGGTCAACGTGCGCCGGGGCGCTGCGGGTCGGCCCTTACGGCCGGCGCTACAGCCTCTTCCCCGGCACGACTAAGCCCGCCGTCGGAACTGCGCCTCAGGACGGAGTTCACGGTGACCGAGGGCGGCGACGAGCGCACGGGGAAGCTCATCGAGGAGCTGGGCGCGTCGATGCTCGCGTGCAACCAGGACTCCTCGGTCGAGCCGGCCACGCGCCTCGCCTCCCTGAAAGACGAGCGCGCGCGTGAAGTACACTGTCGGAGGCGATGAGGAACTGTAAGAACCCGAGCATCAGGTACACGGCGCTCAACGCGCTTCGCGAAGCTCGACACTGACGCGGCCTTCGAGGGACTGCGCGCGGCGGCCGCCGACCCGGACGAAGACTTCCGCACCGTGGCGGCGCACACTCATCGCGAAGAACAAGCACACGGAGGCGCGCCGCCTGCTGTCGTCGCTGCGCACAGACCCTTACTACGGCGTGCGCCTGTGGTGCTGAGCACGCTCGAAGCGTGGGACACGGCGGCGCGCGCGCAAGCTCATCTGGGAGATGACGAACGACGAACACCCGAAGGTGAGTGAGGAGGCGCTGCGCTTCCTGCAAGAGCGCGCCGTCCACCCGCCGCGCCGCTGACGCGCTTTGACGCCG
Source organism: uncultured Acidobacteriota bacterium (assembly GCA_963726735.1). GTDB lineage: Bacteria > Acidobacteriota > Blastocatellia > Pyrinomonadales > Pyrinomonadaceae > QHXN01. The sequence continues at coordinate 10,613 of CAVSDM010000007.1, read as the reverse complement.
ACCACGTTTTTTCGCAAGATCGAGCAGACGTTGGGAGGTGTCTGACGATGGAGAGTCTTGCGAGCAAACACTGCGTGCCGTGTCACGGCGGCGTGCCGCGCCTGAAGGCTGAAGAGATAGAGCCGCTGCTCGCGCAGCTCGAGGGCTGGCGGGTGGTCGAAGAGCATCACCTGTCGAAGGAGTTACAAGTTCACGAACTTCGCCGACGGCGCTCGACTTCGTCAACCGCGTCGGCGCGGTCGCCGAAGCGCGAGGGCATCATCCCGACATCGAGTTCGGCTGGGGCTACGCGCGGCTCAAAATCTACACGCACGCCATCGACGGCCTGAGCGAGAGCGACTTCATCCTCGCCGCGCGCATCGACGCCGCCTGAAGCGCGCCGCCACTTTCCGAAACGCGTGCGCGCACGACGCCGTTATTCTTGTAAACTCTCGCGGCGGATGCATCGGCCGCCGGTCGCCGTCCGGCCCACGCCACTCCCGCCCCGACTCCGACAAGACCAGAGGACTCCCCCCAGTGACACGATGCAGACCGAGAACAGCCTCCACCCCGAGACCGTCGAGCCGCGCGGCGCGCTCTGCGTCGAGTGCCTTGCCCGCCTCGACGCCGCCGGGCAGGCGCTCGACCGCACGGGCGCGGCGCTGTGCCGCGCGTGCGCCGCAGCGTTCTACACGCCCTGCGCCGGTTGCGGCGGGCTCGTCCCGCGGACGAGGCGCTCGCGCGCCACGACGACGGGCGCCCTCAACTGCTTCGAGTGCTTCGGCCGCCCTGCCTCGGACGACGGCACGGAGGCGCTCTCGGACGAAGAGGTCGAACGGCTCGTCGCCGGAGTACGTCGCGCTGCACGAGGAGCTGAAGCGTCTTGAGACGCGCGCCGGGCGAAATCAAAGAGCAGTTGAAGCGCGCTTCGTCGGCGCGGCCCGCGCGTCTCGAACGCGGTCGTGCTGCGCGCGGACGCGGGGAGCGTGCGTTGCAGCTACGCGTCGAAGGCCGCCTACGACGCCGAGCAGCTCGCGGCGGCCGAGGCGCTGCTCGGCGCCGAAGGGTTCGCCGCGCTCTTCGAGCGCAAGGTCACCTTCTCGGCCGTCAAAGACCGCCTCGAAGAGTTCCTCTCCTCCGAGAAGAGGCCACGGCCGCCGCCCGCGAAGCCGTCCGCGCCGCCGAGACGCGCACCGAAGTCGCCACGCTCACCGTCGTCGCGCCGCGCAAGAAGAAGTCGTCTAACTCTCACAGCCACGCCCCGCAATGTCTGAACGCCCCTCCGAAACCCCTCCGACTTTCAACACCGAACGCCCGCTCACGGCGCAGCGGCTCGCGCAGTACGTCGCGCGCGGCCGCTGCGAGCGGTACCTGCGCTTCTCGCTCTTCCCTTCGGAGGCGAAGGCGCTACTCGCCGCGCTATCGGGTTCGAGCTTCGAGCCGCTCTCGCCGCTGCTCTCGGGCGAGGGCCAGGTGTTCGAGCGCGAGCAGGTCGCGCGAGCTCGCCGCTCGCGAGCGTCGGTCCTCGACCTGACGAACCGCCGACGCCGCGCACTTCGTCGCGGAGGTCCGGCGCGGCAGCCGGCGGGCCGCGTCTTCTACTACCAGCCGAAGCTCGAGGGACGCATCGGCGCGTGGGCGTGCGAGGGGCGCGCCGACCTCGTCGAAGTCGTCGCGCGACCGGCGCGCGACGGAGCGTCGACGCCGTCGTGTCGACATCAAGGCGAGCCGCGCGCGAGACGGTCGGCTTCCGCTTGCAGGTCGCTTTCTACGCGCGGCTGCTCGCGACAGACGCTTGGCGCAGCCGGGCTCGGCGACGTGCGACGTGCGCGGGGCATCGTCGCGCGCGACACGGACGTCCCGCGGACGACGCGTGCGAGACTTTCGACCTCGCGCTCTACGACGACGAGATCGAGCGGCTGGTCGCCGCGCCCGATTCCGACGTGGCGCGCGCCGTCCGCGCGGGCGTTGCGCGGCGCGCTATCACCTGGGCGCCGCGTGCGACGGCTGCCCCTACAACGCGCTCTGCTTCGTCGACACGCGCCGAGCGCGAAGACCTCTCGCTCGTCCCGCTGCTCACGGCCGACGGAGAAGCGCGCGCTCGCGAGCCGAAGGCGTCACGTCGGCGCGCGACCTCGCGTCGCTGATGGAGTACGGCGCAGGGGGCATGAGCGCCGCGCCGCGGGCGCGAGGCCGACGTGCGGCGCGCATCGGCGCGCGGTGGCCGCTCGGCGAGCCGGCTGCCCGTGCTCGTGCAACGCGCGCGCGCCGCCGTCACGAGCTCGACCGCACGGTCGAGGCGAAGCGCTACTCGCTCGGCGCGGACTTCGGCTCGCTCCCGGACGACGGGCGAGTATCCCGGACCTCGTCAGGGTCTTCGTCGACGCGCAGCGCGACTACCTCGAGGACCAGGCTCTACCTGCTCGCCGCGCTGCGTGGCCGGGCCGGCGGGCGAGTCCGAAGTCGTCGAGATGACGCGACGCGCCGCCCGACACGGACGCCGAGCGCGAGCTGCTCGTCCGTTGGTCGCAGTGGCTCCTGCCCGCGATCGCGCGCGCCGCCGGCGCGACCGACGCGCGCCGCTCCACGTCTACCTCTTCGACCGGCGCGGGCAGCGCGCGCTGCTCGACGCGCTCGCGCGCCACTTCGACGCTCTCTGCGCGATCCCCGCCTTCCACGACCTGCTGACTTCCTCGCCCGCGCTCACGCAGGCGATGGTCTCGTTCCTCGCCGACGAGGTCGCGCGCGCGCCTGAACCTCGGCGCCCGTCTGCCAGAACCTCTACGAGGTGGCCGCGGCGATGGGCTTCCAGTGGCAGGACGGCGACACGGACTTCCGCCGCACTTTCCGCGCGCGCATCTTCGACAACCGGCGCCCCTTCATGCGCGACGCGGCGACGGGCGACTCGCGCCGCTCTCGGAGAGAGACGACGGTGACGAGGACGCGCCGCAGTCTTCGTGGCGTCGAATCGGCCGCGCGCTTCGGCGACGGAGATTCCGCTCGAATACGCGTACGCCGCGTGGGGGCTGCTCGAGTCGCCGGAGACGGCGGAGCGTGCGCGCTCGCAGGTGCGCGGCTTCGTCGGCGTCACGCCGGAACAGATACGCGCTTCGCGCGCGCGCGCTGCCGCGCGCTGCAGCACGTCGAGGAGAGTTTTCGTACAAGAACAGGCGGGTCGAGAAGCAGCCGCTCGACTCTCGACGACTCGACGCGAGACGTCGAAGCAGACGCCGAGATGTCCCTCTCAGCCGCGCGCTCGAAGACTTTCTCCTGCTCGAACACCACGCGGCGCTCAGGAGAGGCTGCTTGCATCTCTCGCTCCCGCCCGCGAGCGCGCCGAGACGGGCCGCACGGCTCTCCTGCGTTGCGAGCGTTACGAGAAGACGAAGAGCGGGTCGAACGCGCGCAGTTCCGCTTCGACGTGCGCGGCGAGCGCGGACGTCATGCCGCCGGAGCTCGCCGGCGCTGCGCTTGCGCGAGGGCGACTGGGTCGTGCTCAACCCGCTGGTCGATGCGGAAGGGCGCGCGCTCACGGGGTGGAGTCTCGTGCGCGGGCGGCTCGCGCGTCGTCGAAGAGTTGGACGAGCGCGGGGCCGCCCTGCGCCTGCTGGCGATGAGCTTCAAGAACTCGCCGTTCCGCTACACGCACCAGCTTTTCAAGCCCGAGGCGGGCGCGCTCTACACGCTCGACGAGATGGCCGACGACCTCAACTCCGACAAGTTCCTCGAAGCCTGCCGCAACGCCGCACACAATCATCTCTACCACTGGCTGAGCGACACAGAGGAAGGGAAGCGCCCGCGCGCCGTCCGGCCCGAACGCCTGCGCGACGCGACGGAGATTGCGCGCGCTCGCCGCCCGCGCGCAGCCGCCGCACGGACTGACCGGCGCGCAGACGCGAGGTCGTCGGCGGTCACTTCGCAGGAACGCGTGCTCGTCGTGCAGGGCCCGCCCGGCACGGGCAAGAGCCACACGCTCGGCTTCGCCATCCTCGCGCGTGCGCTCGCGCTCGCGACACCCGCGCGCCCCTTCCGCGTCGCCGTCGCTCGCCAAGACGCACGCCGCCACTCCGTCGCGCTCGACTCAGTCGCCAAGCGCGCGCGCCAGTTGCTCGAACTCGAGCGGCGAGCAGCATGACTCGCAGCTCTGCGCTCCGCTCGTGCGCGCCTGAAGCTGGTGAAGGTCTGCAACGACGCGGGCGACGCGTGCCCGAGGGCGTCGGGCGCGTGCTGCCCGACGGGGGCGACGAGCTGACGGCGCCCGAACAGTGGGAGATGCTTGTTGACGGAGCCGCTGCTCGTCGTCGGCGGCACGCCGGGCGGGCTCTACAATCTCGTGAAGAAGGGCGCGTCGAAGGGGCGCGCGGTGGACTGGTCGGGCGAGCACTTCGACCTCGTCGTCGTCGACGAGGCTTCGCAGATGGGATCTGGCCGAGGCGTTGACGGCCGCGGCCTTCCTGCGCGACGACGGGCAGTTCATCGCCGTCGGCGACCACCGGCAGATGCCGCCCATCCTCGCGCACGCGTGGGACACAGGAGAGCCGGCGCGACCTCAAACGCGCGCGCGTCTCACCTCTCCATCTTCGAGTACCTGCAAGCTCTCGGCTTCCCGCGCGTCGCGCTCGACCAATCGTTCCGCATCCCCGCAGGAGGTCGCGGACTTCCTGCGCCGCCACGTCTACGCCGCCGACGGCATCGACTTCCGCTCCGCCAACCGCACGCGTCTCGATGTGTGCGAAGGCTCTGGACGAGAGTGGCTCGCGCGCCGCGCTCGCGCCGGAGCATGCGCTCGTCGTCGTCGAGCACGACGAGGAGGGCTCGCAGCAGTCGAACGAGTTCGAGGCCACGCTCGTCGAAGAGCTGGTCGCGTGCGGCCTCCGAGGAGTTAGGGCTTGACGCCCGCACGCGGCATCGGCGTCGTCGTCCCGCATCGCGCGCAGAAGGCTCTGCTCGCGCGCGCGCCTGCCGCAGCTCGCCGATTCGATCGACACGGTCGAGCGCTTTCAGGGCGGCGAGCGCGAACTGATCATCGTCTCGGCCACCGTCTCCGACCGCGAGTTCGCCGACAGCGAGAGCGACTTCCTGCTCGAACCCCGCCGCCTCACCGTCGCCGTCTCGCGCCCGAAGCCGCAAGCTCATCGTCGTCGCCTCGCGCGCCGTCTTCGACCTCATCCCGCAAGACCTCGACGACTACGAGCGCGGCTCCCTCTGGAAGCGCCTGCGCCGCGAGTCCGCCCGCACCTTGTTTGACGGCGAAGTCTCCGGCCACCGCGTCACCGTCCGGGGCTTATAAGGGGGGTAATCGGTGACACAGGGTGCGACGGCGTTGGGAAAACATAGCCGGTGCTCCCTAACGTCTAAACCCGTGCACCCACACCCTCTTTCCCCCTACTGCTTCGGCCCGACCGTGGGGCCGTCGCCGACGAGGAAGAAGCCGGCGGGCGGGTTGTTGCCGTTCGCGACGAAGGCCGCGACCGCGGCGGCGGCCTGCGCGTTGACGGCGCTCAAGGAAGCCTTGCTCTGGCTGTGCGGCACGACCACGGTGCAGTAGCTGTAGCTCGTGTTGTTCGACGTGTCGGTGGCCTTGATGCGGATGACGTAGACGCGGCCGTCCGCATCACCGCGGCGCTCGGCGCGCAGGCGCAGCGTGCCGGAGGCCACGTCCTTCGCGTCGGGCGACATGCCCCCGCGCTGCTCCGCGTCGTCCTCGTCGCTGAACACGTCGATGGAGACGGTCGGCTCCTCGCCGTCGTTGTCGCTCGCCGTCACGGACAGGCCGACGTTGACGAGGTCGGAGTTGGGCGGCCAGAGCAGCGCCTTCGTCACGCTACAGTCCACGACGGGCGCCTGCGTGTCGTTGACGTTGATGGTGACGGTGGCGGTGTTGGAGTCGTCCGCCCCGTCGTTGACGTGGTAGTCGAACGTGTCGATGCCGGTAAAGCCCGCGTTGGGCGTGTAGCTGAAGGAGCCGTCGGCGTTGAAGCCGAAGGCGGCGGCGTGCGCCGGGCCGGAGTCGAGCACGGCGGTCTGCGCGGGGCCGTCGATGTCTGTGTCGTTGGCGAGCACGCCGGTCGCGGGCAGCACCGTCAGCGTCGTGTCCTGGTTCATGTTGTAGTTGTCGTTGTTCGCCACGGGCGCGTCGTTGACGTTGGCGACGGAGACGTTGACGGTCGCAGTATCGTTCCCCGTCACGCCGTCGGTGATGGTGTAGGTGAACGAGTCCGGCCCGAAGTAGTCGGCATTCGGGGTATAGCTCACGGAGTTGCCGTTGTTGGAGACGGAGCCGTGCGCGCCCTGCGTGACGGCGATGACGGTGAGCGGGTCGGCGTTCGCGTCCGTGTCGTTGGCGAGGACGTTGATGACGTTCGCGCCGCTGTCCTCGTTGACCGCGGCGTTATCGTCCACGGCGTCGGGCGCGGCGGGCACATTGCTGACGCAGGCGCCCTGCACCTCGAAGGCGCCCGCGTCGCCGCCGTCGCCGCCCGCGGCGTTCGTGACCGCGGCGAGGTCGCACGGCCGCGTGAGGCCGCGCTGGTCGGCCGTCGCGCCGCTCGCATGGCCCTTATCAATCGCGACGCTGCCGGCGCCGAGCGCGTGCGTCGGCGTCGGGCCGCCGTTGGCGGCGAGCGGGCCGAGGTTGAGCTGTGCGTTCGTGACGTTCGTCTGGTCGGTGGGCTGCGCGACGAAGACCGGGTTCCCCACCGCGGTGCCGAGGGCGCCGATGACGTTGTAGCCCTGGCTCGTATACACGCCGTCGAGGTTCGGGATGGCGCCGACCATCGAGGCGTTGGTGTTGCCCGCGACGATGCTGCTGCGCAGGTTGACGGTGCCGACGTTGCGCAGGCCGCCGCTGAGGCCCGTCTGGCTGGAGTTGCCGGTGATGGTCGAGTTGGTGATGTTGGCCGTGCCGCCGTCGATGACGATGGCGCCGGCGATGGTGCTCTGCGACGTTGCCGCTGACGGTCGTGTTCGACAGGTTGAGCACGCCGCCCCCGGTCACGCCGATGCCGCCGCCGTCGCCCATGAAGGCGAAGCTGTTCGAGACGGTGCAGTTCTCAAGGACGAGCGTCCCGCCGTCAACCTTCAGGGCGCCGTAGCCGCCGGGGCCGCGCCCGTTCGTGATGTGGATGTTGCGCAGTGTGAGCGTGACGCCCGGGTGCACGTCGAAGACGCGGTCGAGGTCGGCGGCGTCGATGGTCGTGCCGTCGGGGTGGCCGGTGATGAGGAGGTTGTCGGTCACGTCGAGGTCGCCGGTCTCGCCGCCCTCTTCGTTCGCGCCCGCGAGCGCGAAGGTGATGGTGCCCGGCAGGTTGAAGACGATGCTGTCCACGACGGGGCTGGCCTCGCCCCCCTGACACTGCGGGTAGCTGATGTCGTTGTCGTTGGCGTTGTTGACGGCCTTGCGCAGCGTGCAGACGTTCGACAGCGGCGCGGGCGGCTGCGCCAGCGAGTCGATCAGAATCTCGACCTGTATCTCGACGGCGCGCGCCGCGGGCGCGAGCGCGACGAAGCAGGCGGCGAAAGTCACTGCGGCGACGAGGCGCGCGAAGAGCGGCAGGCGCGCGCCATGGGCAAAGCGGGTAGGTTCATCGGAGTCTCCTCATGAAAAGGGTAGGTCTTCGGGTGGCTTCTGTCCTTCGGCGAGACAGTCCCGAGCGGCAACGCGGCAGCGCCGCCGTCGGTAACCGGGAGCGGAATGGAAAGCCCTGCGGGCTTTTAAACTGACCGCGCGCACCGACACCGCGCGCGCGCAAGTGGTGAGTGAAGGGGCCTCTCAAACTGTCCGACCACGGGGAGCGTCGCGCAAACTACCACACCGCCCCGCACACGGTCAACGATCTCCCTGTCCCTTTCTAATGCTGCCTTGCCAGCCTTCCCCGCGTAAGGTCTCGAGCGACCTCCTGAATGCGCTCGGAGACATTACTCCAGGCCGTATCCTTGTTCGGCCCACGTCATGACTGGCTGCCATTCTTGGGCAAGGCTTGCAGCTTCGACAGTGGGGCGATTACCTCCAGTTCACGTTGCGGATGATGACGGGAATGACGCTCGCCTTCTTCTCTTCATGCGTTCGAGCGCACGCCCCATCTCCTTCTCATAACAGTAGTTCGAGGCGAGGAAGTCGGCGCTAACGAGCAAAAGGATGATGTCCGCGCTTTCGAGGTTTTCATTTATCTTCTTCTTCCACTCCTCGCCCGCCACTATCTCGCGGTCGTACCACGTCTCGATGAGTCTTCACGCTCCAACGGCTGAGGTGTACTTCGAGATGGCTTTTCTGGCGCTCATCCCTGTGCGAGTAGCTGATGAAGACGCTCGCGGCCGTCTTAACTGGTCGACGCGCACGCTCCCTTGCGACGCGCGCCTTTGAGTCCACGCCGTTGAGCAGTGTGCTGCACGTCGAGCGTGATGACTTTGCCGCCCACGACCTTCGGAAGTCTTTACGCCCTGCTGCTCCATCACGCCAATTCTTCGTACGGCACGAGCGCATCCGGCTGGTCTGGCACAGGCACCATCTCCAGCGGATTCAGGTTCTTATTCCCGCGATGGATCCTGTCGAAGTCGGAGCGGATGAGGCCGAGCAACCGGCGGCGGCCCGCGACCGGGCCTTTGACGTTAATGAAGACGCGCTTCTCCTGCACGTCGGCCTTGACGAGCGCGCGATTGTCTTCAAACTCCAGGATGACGCCCGTGCGCCAGCGCGACTTCTCGTCGCCGAGGATGTGCGTGCGAACGATGAAGCGCGGCAGTAAGCCCTTCGGGCAGGACGGGATAGTGATACTGAAAGTTCAAACACTCCGCGGGCTCGAACTCCTCGCGCCGCCTCCGGCTCCTGCTTGTCGAGCAGTTCCGGTATGAGGTAGACGCCCCTCTCGCCTCGAGGCTGAAGCACAGCTCGAACTTCTTCATCAGCTCCAGCAGGAAGCCGTGCATCTTCTGCGGGATACTCCTTCTGCGAGTATGGCGGCAGGTCTTTGAGACGAATCTCGCCCTTCTGCTGCGCCAGCCTGTCCGCGTTGAGAATCTTATAGATGCCGCTCGTCACCCACTGGGGTTGAGGACGTGTGTGTCCTGTAGCCGTGGATCGTCCTTGTAGTTGAGCGCGATGCCGAGGTTGTGCAGGTGAAAAGCCAGACGACTCCTGCGCCTCGGGTCCTCTCCCGAGCTTCGCGCACTCCTTCCTGACTCCTCAAAGCTCAGATAATTCTTCTCCATCCCCGCCAGCTTGTCCTTGATCGAGAACCACTCGCCGGGAAAGCGTCGCGCAGGTGTTCGAGCCTGTCCGTCTCGCGCTCGACGACGCGGCGCAACTCTTCGATGCCGGTCGCATCCTTGCAGTCTGTCTTGACGAACTCGCGGATGAACGGGTACTTGTGCTTGCAGCGCGCTGCGGTTCACGTCGAAGGGGTGCTCTTTGATCTTGTTCAGCACGACGACGACCGGCGAGTCGCCGCCGAAGCTCTGGATAAGCTTGAGCCAGTATTCAGCATCCGCGTCCTCGCCGCCCTCGCGTCCGCTCAGCACCAGCAGATAGAGGCTGCGCTCGGTGAGGAAGAACTGGTGCGTCGCGTGCATAATCTCCTGCCCGCCGAAGTCCCACACGTTGAGGCGCATGCCTCTTTCTTTCCGCCGACCGTGAGCGGCCACTCTGTAATCTTGATGCCTTCGGTCTTCTTTTCAAGCTTGAACTTGCTGTGTATTAACCGGTTGACGATTGAAGTCTTACCCACCGCCCCGCGGCCGACGAGGATGAGCTTCGCCTCGTTGAGCGGATGTTTCTCGCCGCCCCGCATGCGAAAGTAGTATTCGAGAATTTTGCTGGCGGGGGAATGTTTTTCCAGAAGCCTCAAACCAATCAGCACCCAGCACTTCCGTTGGAAGACCCAGCGTCTCGTTTTCATGCAAGTAAAGTTCCTCTAGTTGTTTGAGGTTTTTTAAGAAGTCGGGCAGCACCTTCAGTTTATTACCGCTAAGGGTCAGCGTCCTAAGCTGCGACAGTTTGGAGATTGATTCAGGCACCTCTGTCAGCTCGTTATCGTAGAGGTTCAGCGTCTTAAGCTGTGATAGTTTGGAGATTGATTCAGGCAACGTCGCTAATTGATTACCTCCAAGGGATAGCACTCGAAGCTGCGACAGTTTGGTGATGGATTCAGGCACCTTCGTCAGCCGGTTGAGATAGAGAAATAGTGAACTAAGCTGCGACAGTTTGGTGATGGATTCGGGCAGCGTCGTCAGCCGATTGCTGTTAAGGGCCAGCACCTGAAGCTGTGACATTTTGGCGATGGATTCAGGTAGCGTCGTTAATTGATTGCCGCCGAAGAACAGCGTCTGAAGTTGCGATAGTTGAATAACGGACTCTGGCAGCGTCGTCAGTTTATTGTTATCTAGAGAAAGGCTCTGAATCTCCGATAGTTGAGCGATGGACTCCGGCAACTTAGTTAAGCCAAGATCGGACAAATCCGCACTATTTTCATGATTATTCAGCGCCTCCTGAATTGGTGCTTCGGCAATCGCCATAGGGTCTGTCGCCTCTGCTTCCGGGTGGCGTGGTTGTTTGCTCATGTCATCTGCTCCTCAAGTGAGAATCGGGCACCAGTAACGCTTGAATATGGCAACAGCCTGAAGGCCGCGCGGGCGGCGGC
>CAVSDM010000006.1:0-35339 GCA_963726735.1 uncultured Acidobacteriota bacterium | reverse complement strand
CCGTCAGACGGCAGTCAGCAGCCAGTAGCCAGTGGTCGGTAAAAAGAGAAGGCGGCGCGCCCGGGTGATGACCGGGACGCGCCGCCTTTTTTTAATCTGCCGACTACCGCTTCACTTCGCGAAGGCTTCGAGGTCGCGGACGAACTCCTGCGGCCATTCGACGTGGAGGCCGTGGCCGGTGTGGCCGGGGTGACCGCCCGTGGAGTCGCGGTAGTAGACCTTGAGCGTCGAGTCGGGGATGAGCGCGTCGAGCGCGTCCTGGTCTTCGCGGAAGAAGATGCCGTCGTGGTCGCCGTAGAGGATGAGCGTCGGCGCTTTGATCTGCGTGAGCTGCGCGGTGTGGTCCTCGATCAGCATCTCTTCGAGCGCCTGCTTCCAGACGTAGGCGGGGACTTTCAGGCTCTCCGAGACCGCCGTGTCGAGGAACCACGGCGGCGCGCCGCGCTCGCCCGCGAAGGTGCTCGCCTGGAAGGCGTAGACGAACTCGACCCAGTCGGGCACGAGCGGGTCTTCCATGTACTGGACGGCGTCGTTGTAGAGGCCGATGACGTTCGGGTTGCCGGCGAGCGTCGTCGCGCTCCCCACCAGTACGAGGCGCTCGACGCGTTCGGGGTGGGCGATGGCGAACTTGTGCGCGTTGAGGCTGCCCATCGAGTGGCCGACGATGGTCGCCTTGCGGATGCGGAGCGCGTCCATGAAGGCGGCAAGGTCGTCGGAGAAGTCCTGCGCGCGGTAGCAGCAGGCCGGCTTCGACGACTCGCCGTGGCCGCGCTGGTCGATGGCGTAGGCGTGCAGCTTGTTGTCGAGCAGCGGCAGGTTGCGCTCGAACGAGCGCCACGAGTCGGTGTGGCCGTGCAGGAAGATGACGACCTTGCCGCGGTTGTCGTTGCGGCCCTTCTCCACTTAGTGCATGCCAAACTTTGTGGACGCGGGTAAGGGGGCGGTATTACCGTGGGGCGAAAAAAAGTAGCCGGTAGACAGTAGTCAGTAGCCAGCAGGTTCCGCTCGGCGGGCGTTGGCGGGGTGAGGCCGACGGCCCGTCTCATAAAGGGTCTGCTACTGGCCACTGGCTACCGGCTACCGGCTGCTCGCCAAAATGTTTCGGGGCGGCGGCACTGGAAGGGGTAGTGCGCCGCCCCGTGCTGAAGCTCAAAGTTGGGCGGGTGATGAGCTTCAATTTCGGAACGACGGCGTCGGGGAGACGCCCGTTCGGTCCCGAATATTTTCAAAGCGAGTGGCTGGCAGCGACCTCCGAAGAGATTTTCCACCGCGCCCCGCTTGACGCCGGTCTCTAATAACAAGCCGCGTGCCGCGACGCGCGGGAGAGGGCGACTCGGCCGCGTCCGCGCGGCGAAACGTTTGTGCGGCTTGAGTTTAAATGCGTGAGCGCGCCCGCGACGGGTGCCGTTCGCCGGGGCACGCACGGGGCGCGCTGGCTATCCGAAAAGATAGGCGACTATCCGAAGGGTTAGTCCCCGGCGGCGTGCGCGGCGTGGCTAGTGACTTTTGCACGGCGAAGTGATATTTGTCGCTCCGCGTTATGAACCCGAGAGTCGTCTTCATCGCGGGGCCTTTGAAGGGCTCGGCCTTCGAGCTGGGCGAGGAGGCGCTGTCCGTCGGGCGCGACTCGACGAACGCCGTGCGGCTCGCGGACTCGCTGCTCTCGCGCCGCCACTGCCGCGTCGAGCGCGCGGACGACCGCCTCCTGCTCACAGACCTCGAAAGTCTCAACGGCACCTTCGTCAACGGCCGCCCCGTCCGCGAGCACGCGCTCGCGGGCGGCGACCGCGTGACGGTCGGCGAGTCGTGCTTCATCTTTCTCGACGGCGAGGGCGAGCCGCCGGACGCCCCCTCGAACCCCGTCACGCTCAGCGACTGCGACATGCAGGCGCACTCGACCGTGCGTCTGAAGGCGGAAGAGGCGCTCTACCTCTACGCGCCGGCCGAAGAGGAGACGTTCGCCGCCGTCGCGCGCGACCTCGCGCTGCTCGTGCGCGTCAGCACCTCGGTCAACTCCGTGCGCGAGACCGCGGAGCTACAGCGCGAGCTGCTCCGCCTCGTCTTCGAGGCCGTGCCCGCCGAGCGCGGCGCCATCCTGCTCGTCGGCGACGACGGCCGCGTCGTCTCCGAGTTCGGCCTCGACCGCGCCGAGGACGGCTCGCGCTCGATAGAGGTGAGCCGCACCATCCTCCGGCAGGTTTTAGAGGAGGGGACGGCCGTGCTCGCGGGCGACCTCATCGAGGGCGGCTTCGACTCGGTCGCAAGTCTGAGGGCCGCGCGCCTCAGCTCGCTCCTGTGCGCGCCGCTCATGCTCTACGGACGCGCGCTCGGCGCCGTCTACCTGACGGCCGCGGACCACTCGACGCACTTCGACGAGGGGCACCTCCAACTCGTCACGGTCATTTGCAGCATCGCGGCGGTCGCGCTCAACAACGCGCGCCACGTCGAGCAGTTGGAGAGCGAGAACGACCTGCTGCGCGCCGAAGCGACGGTCGAGCACGGCATGGTCGGCGAGAGCGCGGCCGTCAAGCGCGTCTACCAGTTCATCGCGCGCGTCGCGCCGGCCGACACGACCGTGCTGGTGCGCGGCGAGTCGGGCACGGGCAAAGAGCTGGCGGCGCGCGCGCTCCACCGGAACAGCCCGAGAGGCGTCCGCGCCTTCGTCGCCATCAACTGCGCGGCGCTGACCGAGACGCTGCTGGAGTCGGAGCTGTTCGGCCACGAGCGCGGGGCGTTTACCGGCGCCGTCGCCCAGAAGAAGGGCAAGCTCGAAGTGGCCGACGGCGGGACGCTCTTCCTCGACGAGGTCGGCGAGATGCCGGCCACGCTCCAGGCGAAGCTCCTGCGCGTCCTACAGGAGCGCGAGTTCGAGCGCGTCGGCGGCACGCGCTCCATCCGCGTGGACGTGCGCGTCGTCGCCGCGACGAACAGGGACCTGGAGGAGGCGGTCAGGCGTGGCGAGTTCCGGCAGGACTTGTACTACCGCCTCAACGTCGTCTCCTTCGAGATGCCGCCGCTGCGCGAGCGGCGCGAGGACATCCCGCTCCTCGCCAGCTACTTCGTCTCGAAGTACGCCGCGAAGTTCAAGCGCCGCGTGACCGGGCTCTCGACCGAGGCGCGCGAGTGTCTGACGAGCTACGACTGGCCGGGCAACATCCGCGAGTTGGAGAACGCCGTCGAGCGCGCCGTCGTCCTCGGCTCGACCGACCGCGTGCTGCCCGAAGACCTGCCCGAGACCGTCCTCGACGCCGCGCCCGACCCGTCCGCGCCCGACCCGTCCGCCGCTGCGCCCGTCACCCGCTACCACGACGCGCTGCGCGAGGCCAAGCGCCAACTCATCCTCCGCGCCCTCGAACAGTCCTCCGGCAGCTTCACAGAGGCCGCGCGCCTCCTCGGCGTCCACCCGAATTATCTGCACCGCCTGATTCGCAACTTGAATTTGCGACCCGAGATTAACAAGTGACGGTTTTCAGTTGAAAGGCCAGGGCGTCTTAGCTGAAAACTGAAAACTGAAAACTGCGCTCTATCAATTCCCCGCGCTCTCTGGTAGTATTCAGGTGCCTTTCCAAGCGCCAAGCGTTCATTTCACGGCGGTTAAAACCCTTAGTTTCGGGAGTTAATTCTGATGGCTCAGGAGCTGAACAGCGTCAACCTCTCGCTCGACTTCCTGAGCGTGTGTGAGGCCGCGGCTATCGCCTCGGCGCGGACGATGGGGCAGGGCGACCGCAAGTTCTCCGACCACGTCGCCGTCGAGGCGATGCGCGAGAAGATGGACGGCGTCCCGATGCGCGGCCGCATCGTCATCGGCGAGGGCGAGCGCGACGAAGCGCCGATGCTCTTCATCGGCGAGGAGGTCGGCGAGGGCTTCCACGGGGACGTTGACCCGCAAGCCTACCCCGAAGTGGACATCGCCGTGGACCCGCTCGAAGGCACGAACCTCTGCGCGCTCGGCGCCAACAACGCCATCGCCGTGCTGGCCGCCTCCGAGCGCGGGGGGTTGCTGAACGCGCCCGACATCTACATGGACAAGATCGTCGTCGGCCCCTCGTGCCGCGGCGCCATCGACATCGACGCGGCGGTCAAAGACAACCTCAAGGCCATCGCGCGCAAACTCAGCCGCGACATCGAAGATTTGACCGTCATGGTCCTCGACCGCTCGCGCCACAAGAAGCTCATCGCCGACGTGCGCGCCGCGGGCGCGCGCATCCGCCTCCTCGGCGACGGCGACCTCTCCGCCGGCATCTCTGCGGCGGTGGCGGGCACGAACATCCACGCGCTGATGGGCATCGGCGGCGCGCCCGAGGGCGTGCTGACGGCCGCGGCGATGAAGTGTCTGAACGGCGAGATTCAGGCGCGCCTCGTCTACGACCCCGAGCGGCTCGACGTGGACAAGTCGAAGGTGCCGCCCGCCGAGGTGGTGCTCGCGCGCCTGAAGGAGATGGGCATCAACGACCCGAACAAGGTCTACGACACGAACGACCTCGCGCCGGGCAAGAAGATCATCTTCGTCGCGACGGGCGTCACCGACGGCTCGCTCCTGCGCGGCGTCCGCTTCTTCGGCTCGGGGCGCCGCACGCACTCGCTCGTGATGACGACCGAGTCGCGCCACATACGCTTCGTCGACACCGTTCACGTCGAGGGCGGCCCCGACACGGTCATTAGATTTTAATGATGAGTGATGAGTGAGGAGAAGAACTCAACGCTCTTTCTTATCACTCATCACTTATCACTTCCCAATATGCCGGAGGCGATCTCAGAGTACGTCCCGCAGTTGACGCACGACGAAGAGTCGGGGCGGAAGTGGCGGCGCGCGCTGTTGGGGTGGGCGGCGGCGGCGGGACTGGCGGCGTTGTTTGTGGCGCTGATCGCCGGGGCGCCGCTGCTGAAGGCGGGCGGGTTTCAGGCGGCGGCCGGGGGCGTCTACGGGGCTTTCGCGCTCCTGTGTCACCAGATGGACGAGCGCTCGTTCCACCTCGCGGGCTTCAAGCTGGCCGTGTGCGCGCGCTGCTCCGGGCTCTACGCGGGGGCGCTTCTGGGCGCGCTCGTGTACCCGCTCACGCGGCCGCTCGTGCGCAGGGACTTGCCGGCGCGCGGGTGGCTGATCGCGGCGGCCGTGCCGACCTCGGTCGATTTCGCGCTCGGGTTCTTCCGTGTGTGGGAGAACACGCACGCGTCGCGTTTCCTGACGGCGTCGTTGCTGGGCGCCGTCGTGGCCTTCTACTTCGTGCCGGGCGCGGTCGACCTGGCGCTCACGTCGCGGCAGTATCTGTTCGGCCGCAACCGAAACTCCCGACCGAGGCTTTCCAATATTCTCCCAACTGAAGGTGTAGACGGACATGAACGACAAACTTAAACCGGCACTGATCGGCGGCGTGATCCTGGGCGTCCTGTCGGCGCTCCCGCTGGTACAGACCTGCTGCTGTATCTGGGCGCTCGTCGGCGGGCTGATCGCCGCGAACATGTACATCAAGGCGTCGCCGAACCCGGTCACGCCGGCCGATGGCGCCATCGTCGGCGCCATCGCGGGCGCCATCGGCGCCGTGCTCATCATCGTCGTCGGCATCCCGCTCCAGCTCATCTTCGGCGCGGCGACGATGTCGATGATGGGGGGCCTCATGCAGAACGCCGACCCGAGCCAGGCGGCGCAGTTCCAGCAGGCGATGGCGGGCAGTCTCGGCTTCGGCCGCGCCATCCTCAACGGCCTACTCTACAGCGTCATCGCGGTTATCTTCTCGGCGGTCGGCGGCCTGCTCGGCGTCGCCATCTTCGAGAAGCGCAAGGGCGGCCCCGGCGTGCCCCCGCCCCCGCCGCCCCAGGCCGGCGGCCCCGGCGGCTACGGTCAGCCCGGCCCCGGCGGTTACGGCCAGCCCGGCGGCGGCTACGGCCAGAACCCGTAAGGGAAGAAGACGGTAGGCAGCAGGCAGCGGGCAGTAGGTAGTTAAGAGCTTTTGGGTCGAGGACCGACGGAGGTTAACCCCTCAACTCACTCGACGCGGAGCGACTGCCTACTGCCCGCTGCCTGTTGCCTACTGTTCATTCCGGCACACCTTCGGCTACAATCCGTGCATCCAAGCGGGCGGCGCGGCTGGTTCGGGCGCGCCGTTCGCTCTTTTGCGCGGGCCGCGCCGGGCCGCGCGGTGTCGGCCGAGAGACCAGAGAAGATGACCGCAGCTTTCGCCAGCCAGTCGCCGCCCGCCTCGGACCCGCTCTTTCACCAGTACATCGAGGAGGCCGTCGCCAAGACGGCCGAGAACATCAGCCCGCTCTACCGGCTCGACGCCTTCGACTGGACGGTGCTCGCCGTCTACTTCGCCGTCCTCTTCCTGCTCTCGCTCTACGGCGCCTACCGCATCAAGCAGGTCGTGGACTTCTGGCGCTACCGCAAGGTCGAGCCGCGGCCGAAAGCACTCTTCGCCGAAGCGGAGCTGCCCCACGTCACCGTGCAGCTCCCGCTCTTCAACGAGGTCTACGTCGTCGAACGCCTGCTCGCCGCCGTGACGGCGATAGACTACCCGCGCGACCGCTTTGAGATTCAGGTGCTCGACGACTCGACCGACGAGACGCGCGAGCGGGCGGCGCGCGAAGTCTCCCGCTACCGCGCCCAAGGGTTCGACATCACGTACATCCACCGCGAAGACCGCACGGGCTTCAAGGCCGGCGCGCTGGAGAACGGCCTGCGGACGGCGAAGGGCGAGCTGGCCGCCATCTTCGACGCCGACTTCGTGCCGCGCCCCGACTGCCTGCGCAAGCTCGTACACTTCTTCTCCGACCCGCTCGTCGGCTGCGCGCAGATGCGTTGGTCGCACATCAACGGCACTTACAACCTTCTGACGCGCTTGCAGACCATCCTCCTCGACGGACACTTCGTCGTCGAGCAGACGGTGAGGAACCGCACGGGCGGCTTCTTCAACTTCAACGGGACGGCGGGCCTGTGGCGGCGCCGGGCGATTGAGCTGTCGGGCGGGTGGCAGCACGACACGCTGACGGAGGACACAGACCTCTCGTTCCGCGCGCAGTTGATGGGATGGCGTTTCGTCTATCTTTTGGACGAGGACGCGCCGTCGGAGGTGCCGGTCGAGATCAACGCCTTCAAGGCGCAGCAGCGCCGTTGGGCGAAGGGCGTGACGGAGGTCGCGCTCAAGCTCTACCCGCGGATACTTCGTTCCAACCTCCCCGCGCGCGTGAAGCTTGAGATGTTCTTCCGTCTGACGGGGAACGTCAGTTATCCGCTGATGATTCTGACGAGCCTGTTGCAGTTTCCCCTTCTACTCGTCAGGTATAACCAGGGCTTCCAGCATTTGATGCTGCTCGACCTGCCGCTGCTCTTCTTCTCGACCGCGTCGGTCGTGCTCTTCTACGGCACGGCCATCTGGTACCTCGACGGCTCGAAGGCGAGGACGCGGCTCCTCCACCTGCCGCTCGTGATGGGCCTCGGCATCGGGCTGGCCTTCTCGAACGCGCGCGCGGTGTTGGAAGCCCTGCTCCGCATCAAGACCGAGTTCGTGCGCACGCCGAAGTACAGGGTCGAGGGCGGCGGCGACGCCACCTGGAAGCGGAAGAAGTATAGGCGCGGGCGCGGCTGGCTCCCGGCCTTCGAGCTTGCGTTCGCCGCCTACTTCCTGCTCGCCATCGCCTACGCGGCGCACATGAGCATGTGGGGCACCATCCCTTTCCTGTCGCTCTTCTGCTTCGGCTACGGCTACATGGGCGTGATGAGCCTCCTGCAAACTTCGGGACTGCGCCGCCTCTTCGACGCGCGCCCGCGGCCTACGGTCACAGGTTGAAGAGCGCCCACACGACGAAGAGCGGTATCCCGGCCATCAGCGCCAGACGGTAGCGCACCGCCCTGTGCGCGAGGTTGAGCGTGTAGCCGATGCCCGTGACCTTCTCGACGACGAGCGCCGGGTCGTCCGGGTTGTAGTAGGTGAGCCCGCCGTGCCGCCAGTGCTCCTCCTCCGTCGCCCTCTGCACGTACTCCTCGCCCGTCAACTCGTCCAACCCGTGGTTGATGGAGACCATCCGCCAGAGGAAGTAGCCCATCCCGACCAGCATCACGCCGACCGTCGAAAGGACGCCGACGTGTGCCGCCGTCTCGTAGCGCTTGAACTCCGGCATCGTCGTGCAGAGCAGCAGCATCGCGATGGCGAAGAAGAGCGCCGCAATCAGCGCGCGCACGAGGTCTATCAGGTGCATGTTCGCCGCCAGGAACCGCTCCTTGCCGCGCAGGTACTCCTCCGTGTTCGTCGCCGGCAGGGTCATCTTCGCCTGCACGAGGTCGCGCTTGAGCACGAAGAAGACCACTTGCAGGTAGACGCCGAGCGCGGGCAGGAAGAAGACCGACGAGAGACTCTTGCGCGACCAGTCGTCCGCCTCGCCCGAGGCGTTCCAGTGCGTGGGCAGCATCTCCGGCAGACGCGGGTAGAAGTACGCGAGCACGCCGAACGCGGCGAACGTCAGCACCAACGCGCAGACCTCGACCCACGGGCGCGTGTAGTCGCCCAGACGCCGCGTCCGCACCGAAGAGGCGAAGCGCGTCGTGCCGCCCGGCACGGCGAACGGCCGCACCTGCCGCGCGTAGAGGCCGTAGACGAGGAACGCCGCGGCAGTTGTCCCCAGCGTCGCCAGCGCCGAGAAGACCGGCTTGCCTAAACTCACGGAAGCGTAGTAGCCGAGCGCGCCCGTCAACGCGAAGACGCCGAAGAGCGTCTGCCAGTAACGGCGCAGCGCCTTCCGCCCCGCGCCGCGGTACGTCTCCGCGTCCACGCGCACGCCGAAGAAGGCGCGCTCGCCCCGCATCACCGGCAGCCACACGAAGAGCGCCAGCACCAGAACTTCAGCCGCGAGCAGCCCGATTGCGGCAGACCTGTCGTCGCCCATGTCACTTCGCCCCTTTCAGCAGAGCACGCAACTCGCTCTGCACCAGGTTCATGATCTCCACGCGCGGGAGCCCGGCCAGCACCAGCCCCGTCAGCGCGGCGCGCAAAGGCTTGCGCAACTCCTCCTCGCTCTTGTCGCGCGCCGTGCGCGACGCGACGACCGCGCCCGCCCCGTGCCGGATGGAGAGCAACCCCTCCCCCTGCAACTCGCGGTAGGCGGTCGCCACCGTGTTCAAGTTGACGCCGAGGTCCGCGGCCAACTGGCGCACGGGCGGGAGCGGCGCGCCCTCGGTCAGCTCGCCGCGCGCGATGAGCGCCTTGATCTCTTCGGCCACCTGCACGTAGATGGGCCGCGAGTCCGCTTCGTCGATGGTGATGAACATGGTCGCCCTCTCCGCCCCTTGAATTGTATGTTGTTACTATACACCATACAATTTCGCCGTCAACCCTTTTTTGAAAACGGGCGGAGACGGCCGCCTTGACCGTCGCCGCGCGGCCGCCTTACTATCTCGCTTCGCACCCGCGGTCGGTTCGTGCCGGAAATCCTGCGAACGTCAACCCGAAAGAGGAAATCAATGTCGAAGAGAGTCCCCCCTGTTCTCGCGCGGCTCGCCGTGCTGTGCCTGTGCCTCGCCTTCTCGACCTTTAACGCCAGCGCGCAGTCGCAGGCGACGACCGGCGACATCGAGGGGCGCGTGCTCGACCCTAACGGCGCGGTCGTCCCCAACGCCACCGTCACCGCCCGGAACGAGGCGACCGGCTTCGCGCGCACCGCCGACACCGACGCCGACGGCAACTACCGCATCATCCTGCTCCCGCCCGGCACGTACGCGGTCGAGGCCGCGGCGACGAACTTCAACAAGGCCGGGGCCAGCGCCGTGCAGGTGACGGTCGGCAGCAAGACGGCGCTCGACCTGACGCTCACCATCGGCGTCAGCGAGCAGTTGCTCATCACGGCCGAGCCGCCGACCGTCGAGACCACGCGCACCTCCGTCTCGACGACCATCAACGAGCGCTCCATCCAGAACCTGCCCATCAACGGCCGCAACTTCCAGGACTTCGCCACGCTCTCGCCCGGCGTCATCCGCGACCCGCGCGGCGGCGACCTCTCGGTCGGCGGCCAGCGCGGCACTCTAAACAGTCTTCAGGTGGACGGCGTCGATAACAACAACACCTTCTTCGGGCAGGCGCTCGGGCGCGGCGGCGTGCGCCCGCCCTACCAGTTCTCGGAAGAGTCTGTGCAGGAGTTTCAGGTCAACCAGAACGGCTTCTCGGCGGAGTTCGGCCGCGCGGGCGGCGCCGTCATCAACGTCGTCACGAAGTCGGGCACCAACGAGTTCCACGGCGGGCTCTTCGAGTACCTGCGCGACGAGTCGCTGAACGCCAACGACCCCGTGACGAAGGCCAACCAGTTCCGCGCCGGCCGGCCCAACAAGCGCCCCGCCTCGCGCATCAACCAGTTCGGCGGGCGCGTCGGCGGCCCCATCGTCAGGAACAAGGCTTTCTTCTTCTTCACCTACGACGGCCAGCGCTCCGACATCCCGCAGGTCCTGGACGTGCCGAACCTCTCGACCGCGCCCGCGGCGGCGCAGGCCGCTTTGCTGCCGAAGCTCGACACGTATCAGGTCGGCCGCAACCAGGATGTCTTCCTGGCGAAGACCGACATCTCCCTGAACCAGAGCAACCAGCTCTCGCTGCGCTACAACCATCAGGGCTTCACGGGTCAGAACAACGAGAACAACGGCCCGCTCTCGGCCGAAGAGCATTCGGGCGACAGCATCGTCAAGAGCGACACCTTCAGCGGCAGCCTCTCGTCGGTCCTGACCAAGACGGTCGTCAACGAGTTCCGCTTTCAGGTCGCGCGCGACAAGGAGCCGGGCGAGGCCAACGTCGATACGCCCGAGGCCGTCATCAACACGGGCTCCGGAAACCTCTCCATCGGCCGCAACAACTTCAGCCCGCGCGAGACGACCATCAAGCGCTTCCAGCTCATCGACAACGTCTCGCTCGTCTCGGGCCGGAGCACCTACAAGTTCGGCCTCGACTTCAACTTCGACCGCATCCTCAATTTCTTCCCCGGCCTCTTCTCCGGCTCCTACACTTTCCCCTCGTACACGGCCTTCGCCAACAACGCGCCGTCGGCCTACACGCAGAACTTCGCCGGCGCGAACACGACGGGCGGGACGACCGAGCCGGACCTCTCCGAGTACGCCTTCTACGCGCAGGACGACGTGCGCGTGACGCCGAAGCTCACCCTGAACCTCGGCGTGCGCTACGACTACGAGGCGCTGGCCTGCCCGCCGGTGACGAATCCGGACACGCTGCTGCTCAACAACGGCGTCAACACCGGCAACTGCCCCCGCGACAAGAACAACTTCGCGCCGCGCGCGGGCTTCTCCTACGCGCCCGACGAGAAGACGGTCGTGCGCGGCGGCTTCGGCCTCTTCTACGCGCGCACGCCGGCCATCGTGCTCGGCACGGCGCACTCGCAGAACGGCATCAACGTGACGGGCGTGAACCTGACGGCCGCGCAGTTGACGACGCTGGGCCTGAGCTACCCGAACATCCTGACGGCGGTGCCCGCGGTCGGCTCGGCCAACCCGAACCTCTACTACTTCGCGGCCGACTACGTGCAGCCCTACGTCGAGCAGGGGCGGCTCGGCGTCGAGCGCGAGCTGGCGCGCGGCCTGAGCCTTTCGGCGACGTACCTCTTCTACAAGGGCGTCCACCTGACGCGCACGCGCGACGTGAACCTCTCGGCGCCCGTCGCGCTGAACGCCACGGGGCCGGACGGCACCGTCTACAGCTTCGCGCGCTTCCCGACGGCGCGCCCCATCTCGCGCGCGACGGGCTCCTCCTACAACCGCATCAGCGTCTTCGAGAGCGCCTCGCGCTCGCTCTACCACGGGCTCGCCTTCCAGGCCACCCAGCGCTTCACGCGCGGCTTCCAGTTCATCGCCGCCTACACCTATTCGAGGGCGCGCGACGATCGGCCCGACCAGACGACGGTCGTCGTCGGCGCCGACGACGCGAAGATCGTCGAGAACCAGATCAACCCGGGACTCGACTACGCGCGCTCGGACACGGACCTGCGCCACCGCTTCGTCTTCAGCCCCGTCTACGAGATCGGGCGCATCAAGTGGAGCGACAACGCGGTCGCGCGCGCCGTCTTCAGCGACTACACGCTCTCAGGGATAGTCCAGATGCAGTCGGGCTCGCCCTACTCGGCGCTCGTCGGCAACGACCCGAACAACGACGGCAACCGCTCGAACGACCGCCTGCCGGGCACCGCGCGCAACCAGTTCACGACGCCCCCGGTCTACCAACTGGACGCGCGCGTCACGCGCAACATCCCGTTCAACGAGTCGGTGCGGCTGCGCCTGATCCTCGAAGCCTTCAACCTCTTCAACCGCGCGAACGTGGTGACGGTCAACACGACGGCCTTCAACTTCTCGACGGCGGGCGGCGGCACTCTGACGGCGCCGTCCTTCGTCACGGCCTTCGGCACGCCGCGCACCTTCTCCTCGCCCGCCTCCGGCACGACGACCTTCGCGACGCCGCGCCAGTTGCAGTTGGCGATCAAGTTCGACTTTTAAATTTAACCGCGGAGACGCAGAGACGCGGCTTGAAGTCTTATCAACTTCAAGCCGCGTCTCTGTGTCTCCGTTACTGCTTAATCCCGCGAGGAATTGAGGATGCGCAGGAGCGCGAGGAAGATGTTGAAGGCGTCGAGGTAGAGGTCGAGCGCGCCGGCGACGTACTCGTTCGTCGGGTAGCGCCGGATGATGTTCGACGTGTCGTAGAGCACGAAGCCCGAGAAGAGCAGCAGCGTCGCGGCCGCCACGGCGAACCCGAGCGCCGAGGCGCCGAGGAAGATGTTGACGACGCCCGCCAGGATCACCACGATCAGGCCCGTCATCAGCATCCCGCGCATGAAGCTGAAGTCCTTCTTCGAGACGAAGACGTAGGCCGTCAGGCCGCCGAAGATGCCGACCGTCAGCACGCCCGCCGCCAGGATGGAGCCGGGGTTAGAGGCCAGCACGAAGTGGATGAGCGGCGAGATGACCACGCCCGTCAGCGTCGTGAAGCCGAAGAGCGCCGCGAGGTTCAGGCCGGGCACGTGGCGCACGGCCTGTGCGCCCAGCACGCCGCCGATCATGATGAAGAACATGATGAACGGGTGCTCGTAGGCGAACTGCAAAAGCGGCTCGAAAGACAGACCGAGCCAGACGCCGCCGATGGCGAAGAGCGTCGCCGCGAAGAAGAGCGCGTAGACCTTGCGGATGAAGCCCATCCGCTCCTCCACGCTCGCCCGCGCCGCCGACTCTGCGCCGAAGCTGCCCCACGCGCCCGGCTGCTGTTGCCAGCCCGGTTGCTGCTCGAAACGCTGATTACGCGACTGAAAGTCTTTCATCTAAAGTCCTTCTCCGAAGGGGGGTTGAAAACTCCCGGCGCGCCCCCTTTCAGCGCGCCGTCAACTTAGATGTTAGCACGAACCGCGGCGCTGCATGGAGCACGCCGCTGTCCGGCGCGCGCGGGTTTTCAAAGCGGGCGCGTTAATGCTTAAATTGGCCGGTGCTGAGAATCCTGCTCGTCGGGCTGGCCGGGCTCAACGTCGTCGCCTCGAACCTGCTCGGGCTGTTGTTGGCCTGGGCCGGCTACGCGGCGGGAAAGCTGCCGGGGGGCGCGTGAGGGTGAGTCCGGGGAGGGAGGCGACGGGCGGGGCGGCGGGCGGGATTCCGCCGATTCTCTACGTGCTGGCGGGGGCGCTGCTGTGGAGCACGGGCGGGCTCTTCATCAAGGCGACGCCACTCGACGCCTTCCAGCTCTCGTTCGGGCGCTCGCTCCTGGCGGCCGTCACGGTCGCCGTGCTGACGCGGCACGAGGGCTTCGGTGCGAACGGCCTGACGCTCGTCTCGTCCGTCCTCTACGCGGCGCTGCTGCTCCTCTTCGTGATGGCGAACAAGCTGACGACCGCGGCCAACGCCATCTTCCTGCAATACACGGCGCCGGTCTACGTGATGGTGCTGGAGCCTCTGCTCTTCAAGGAGCGGTTCCGGCGCGCGGACGTGTTCGTGGTGGCGGCGTGCGTCGTGGGGATGTCGCTCTTCTTCGTCGGGCAGCTCAGGCCGCAGGACGTTGAGGGTAACCTGACGGCGCTCGCGTCGGGCGTCTGCTTCGCGCTCTTTCTGCTCTCTTTGAGACACCCGAGCGCGGGCCGCGTCAACCGCGCCTCGTCGGTCATCTACGGGAACCTGCTCCTCTGCCTCGTCACGCTGCCGTCGTTCGCGCGGGTGGCGGGGGATTTGACGACGAGGGACGTGTTGATCGTCCTCTACCTCGGCGTCGTGCAGATCGGGCTGGCCTACACGCTCTTCACGCTGGGCATGGCGCGCGGCGTGCGCTCGCTCGACGCGGGCGTCGTCGGCTACATCGAGCCGATGCTCAACCCCGTCTGGGTCTTTCTCTTCCTCGGCGAGCGCCCCTCGAACTGGGCCGTGCTCGGCGGCACGATCATCGTCGCCGCCGTGCTGGTTCACACCGTCGCACTCGCGCGCCGGGCGAAGAGCAGCGCTAGCGAAAATCTTTGATGAGGACGACGCTCGTGGTCTCGACGCTGCGGGTGGCGACGAGGCGGTTGTCGCGCGACCAGTCGAAGGAGGCGACGTGGTCGGCGGCGAAGTCCGTCAACTGCACGGGCTTGCCGCCCGCGAGCGGCTGCACCCAGACGTTGGTCGTCCCCGTCCGCGCGTCGAGGTAGGCGATGCCGCGGTTGTCGGGCAGCCAGACGGTGTTGGCGCGGAACGTGGGCGAGATGTCGTAGACGCGCGTCGGCTCGCCGCCCTCGATGGGGATGACCGCGATGCGGTTCACGTTGAAAGGCGAATTGCCGTACGTGCAGACGAAGGACTTGCCGTCGGGCGAGACGAACGGCCACGACGCCGGCCGGTTCGTCAGCTTCACGGCCTCGCCCCCGTCAATCGGAACCTTCCAGACCGCCGCCTCCTGACCGCTGCCGACCGTCGCGTAGACGACCCAGCGCCCGTCCGGCGTCACGTGCGGGAAGTTCTCCCCGCGCCCCGAGGTCAGCCGCAAAGGGTTCGACCCGTCCGCGTCCATCCGCCAGATGTTGAAGGCGCCGCCCGCGCGGTTCGAGACGAAGACGACGTAACGGCCGTCGTGCGAGACCGACGGCCCGTAGTTCAAACGCGCGCCGGCCGTCAACTGCCTCTGCCCCGACCCGTCCGCGTTCATCACCCAGATGTCCCACCCGCCGCCCGCCAGCGACGCGTAGACTACTCTCCCGTCCGGCGCCCAAGAGAGCCCGTAGTAGCCGTCGAACTTCCCCGAGCCCGTCGTAATCTGCCGCGCGCGCGCCGCGTCGCCCGCGGGCGCCACCCACACGTTCGGCACGCGGTCGGTCTGCACGGTGACGAGCGCCGAGCCGTCGGCCGTCAGGCTCGCGCCGAGGTACGTGTTCAGATCGTTCGTCACACGCCGGACCTCGCCCGCCGGGAGCGAGAGCGTCCAGATTTGCGCCGGGCTCAGCTCGCCCTCGTTCGCGCTCAGCACCAGCCCCGAGCCGTCGGGCAGCCACGACAACTGCCGCACGTCCGTCCAGCGCGACTCGGTCACGCGCCGCTCCGCGCCGTCCGAGATTTGAAAGGTCGTGACGCCGAGCGCGGGCGTGCTCCCGTCGAGCTTATCCGTCGAGCCGTAGACGCAGGCGACCGACCTCCCGTCGGGCGACCACGCGGGCTGTCCGAAGAAGTCGGGCGCGTCGCGCTTCAGCACCTCGCGCTCGTTCGCGCCGTCGGCGTCGGCGACGCGCAGCGTCATCTCGCGCCCGAAATCGCCGCGGATGAAGGCCATCTGCCGGCCGTCGGGCGAGAAGGTGACGGGGCTGCCGAAGCCGTCGCTCAGGACCTTCACGGCCGGGCCGCCGAGCACGGGGACGCGGAAGAGCGCGGGCCGCTGCGGGCCTTCGTGCGCCGCGCCGTAGTAGAGGTGCTGGCTGTCGGGCGAGAAGACGAGCGCGCCGTAGGTGGCGCCCGCGGCCGGCGCGACGATCTGCTGCGTGTTGCTCGCGGCCGCGACCTGCCTGACCCAGATGCCCTGCCCCTGGCGGCCGGTCTCGTTGGCGACGTAGGCGAGGTAGTTGCCGTCCGGCGAGATGACCGCCTCGCCCACCGCGCCGGTCACGGGCAGCCGCGTCAGCTTCATCGTGGGGAAGGACGCGGGCGCGGGCGTCCGCGCGCGCTCCACGTCGGGGAGCACAGACGTTCGATAGATGAAGTAGACGAGCGCCGCGACCGAGACGAAGACGGCCGCCGCTATCAACACCGCCGCGAGGGCGGGGTGTCCGCCCGGCGCATGGGCAGGGGCGGAGGCTTCCCCCGTGTTGTTTGATGAAGGTGACGCGGTCGGGACGTGGCCGTTGCGCTGCCCGTGCGCGTGTGCGTCGGTCGGCGCGTCAGGGGCTTCGGCCGAGGAAGGGAAGTGCGGCGCCGCGGTCTCGTGTGCGGGGCCGGCCTCGATGTTGACGACCGAGCGACTCTCATCTTCGACCTGCGCGGCGGCGAGCGCGTGCGACTCTTCCGGTCCTTTAACCGTCTCCTCCGCGCCCTCGCGGCGCTCACTCACCTCGACGGCGAAGCAGTAGCCGCGGCGCGGGACGGTCTCGACGAACGCCCCGCCGCCCTCGGGCTCGCCGAGCGCCTTGCGCAGCGTGAAGACGTTCTGGGCGAGGGTCGCTTCGCCGACGTAGGTGTCGGGCCAAATCTCCTTGAGCAACTCCTCCTTCGGCATCACGCGTCCCGCCCCTCGGACGAGCGCGAGCAGCGTCTCGAACTCCTTCGGGGTCAGGTGAACGGGTCTTCCTTCGCGCAGAAGCAGACGCTCCGAGGCGTCCAGCGTGAAACGGTCGAAATCGTATAAGTGCTTTACCTGCTTGTTCATAAACCGCTTTTGAACGTTCTTTGATAACTCTTTGAAAACTATTTTGGGGCGCTTTGACCCGCTTTTGATGATCGCCCCGATCCCGCGCCGCGTTACTCCACGCGAACGTGGGTGACGCTTTTTATACGAGCCGCACGCCGGCCCGTTCAAGACTTTCGACACTAAAGGGAGCATGTATGAAAAAGCAAATTTCGAGAACGCTTCTCGGGCTGGCCGCGACGCTCGCGCTGGCCGTCGCCGCCAACGCGCAGATTCTGCGCACCGACCTGATCCGCATCCCCTTCGACTTCGTCGCGGGCGAGAAGCAGATGCCCGCCGGTCGCTATACCGTCCGCCGCATCCGTTCGGACGCAGAGGCCGCGCTCCTCATCCGCAGCGAGGACGGCCGCTCGACCGCCGTCGTCCTGACCCACACGGGCGAAGCCAACCCCCGCGCCTCCGCGCTCGTCTTCCGCCAGCACGGCGAACGCTACTTCCTCGCCGAGGTCTCGATGCCCGGCACCGCCTCCGTCCGCGAACTGCCCAGGACCGGCGCCGAGCGACGCCTCGAACGCGAACTGGCCGAGCAGAACAGGTCCGACGAGTCGAAGACCGTCACCGTCGTCGGCAGCGTGCAGTGAATCGGGTTCAAAGTTAAAAAGTTCAAGGTTCAAAGTTGAAGCCGAGTCAACTTTGAACCTTGAACTTTTTAACTTTGAACTATGCCGTTAACCGGCGGACGACGCGGAGGAGTTCGTCGGGGTCTACGGGTTTGGGAATGTGGACGGCGAAGCCGGCGGCGAGGGCGCGGGCGCGGTCTTCGTCCATGGCGTGGCCGGTCAGCGCGATAGCGGGGACGGCTTCGAGGCCGGGCATGCGGCGTAGTTCGGCCAGGAGCGCGTAGCCGTCGGTGCCCGGCATGCTGATGTCGGAGATGATGAGCCCCGGCCGGCGCGCGCGCGCGGCGCGCACGGCCTCCGCGGCCGAGCCCGCGCCGAAGACCTCGTAACCCCTGTGCGTGAAGAGCGTCTCAAGGAGTTCGAGCGTCTCGGCCGAGTCGTCCACGAGGAGTACGGGCACGACCTCCTCGGTCGTTTCCGGCTCCGCCTCGGGCTCCGGCACAAACGCCTTCGCGGCGGCGACGGCGCAGGGCAGGCCGAAGGTGAAGCGCGCGCCGCGCCCCTCGCCCTCGGACTCCGCGACGACCCAGCCACTATGCAGCTCCGCCAGCGCGCGCACGATGGCGAGCCCGAGGCCGAGGCCCCCGTACTGCCTCGTCGTCGAGCCGTCGGCCTGCCGGAAGCGGTCGAAGACGTGCGGCAGAAACTCCGTCGCGATGCCGACGCCCGTGTCCGACACCTCGACGCGCGCTTCGCCCCCCTCGCGCCACACGCGCACCCGGACGCGCCCGCCGCGCGGCGTGAACTTCACCGAGTTCGAGAGCAGATTCCACACGACCTGCTGGAGCCTGAGCGGCGCGCCCTGCACGACGAGCGGGCAGTGCGGCAGCTCGACCGCGAGTTCTATCTCGCGCGCCGAAGCGTCGGCGCGGACGGGCTCGGTCGCGAGCCCCACCACGGCGCAGAGGTCCACGGGCTCCCACTCGATGCGGAGCTTGCCCGAGACGATGCGCGAGATGTCGAGCAGGTCGTCCACGAGCCGCGCCTGTAGTCGCGCGTTGCGCTCGATGGCGTCGAGCCCCTGCGCGAGCATCTGCGTGTCGGCGGCCGCGCCCGAGCGCAGGAGGTTGACCCAGCCGAGCACGGGCGTCAGCGGCGTGCGCAGCTCGTGCGAGAGCGTCGCGAGGAAGATGTCCTTCATCCGGTTGGCCTCGACCAGCTCGCGGTTGACGCGGCTCAGCTCGGCCGTGCGCTCCTCGACGCGGCGCTCCAGCTCGCGGTTCAGCTCCTCGACCCCCTCGCGCGCCTCGCGCTCGGCGAGCATCAGGCGGCGGTGCTCGATGCCGCGCGCGACCGTGTGGATCAGCTCCGCGATGATGCAGGGCTTGGTGAGGTAGTCGTAGGCGCCGTGGCGCAGGGCGGCGATGGCCGACTCGACCGCGGCGAAGCCGGTGAGGACGACGACGATGGTCAGCGGCGTGCGCGCGCGCACCTCTTGAAGCAACGAGAGGCCGTCGCCCTCGTCCATGTGCAGGTCGGTGAGGACGAGGTCGTACTCGGGGCCGCGGTCGAGGAGCCGGACGGCCGCGCGCCCGCTCGAGGCCACGTCCACCACGTAGCCTTCGAGGCGCAGCACCTCGCTGATCGTGAGGACGATGTTCTCCTCGTCGTCCACGACCAGCAGCCGCGCGGGCGACGCGGCCGTGTCGAGCGTTGTCGTCTCCTCTGTCATAAAGGGGTCGGGTGCCGGGCGTCGGGAGTCCGTGCGTGGTCAGACCTGCGGCCCCTGTCGCACCAGCTCTATGGCGAGCCGCAGGCCGTCGGCCAGCCGACGACGCGTCGTGATGTCTTCCAGCTCGACGCCGAGCTTGACGAGGTCGGAGGCGACGTGCGCGCTGACGCCCGTGATGACCGTGGCGGCGCCCAGCAGGCGCACCGAGCGGACGGTGTTGATGAGGTGCGCGGCCGTGTAGGTGTCAACCACCGCGGCCCCCGTGATGTCCACCAGCACCACCTGCGCGGCCTCGCGGCGCACGGCGTCCAGCAGCGCCGTAGACATCTGCGACGCGCGCTGGTCGTCGAGCGTGCCGACGAGCGGGACCAAGAGCACGCCGTCCCAGATTTTGACGACCGGGCTCGACAGCTCCGTGATCTGCTGCCGCTGCTGGCGGTGTTCGAGCGCGCGCCGGACGGTGCGCTTCAGGTCCTCGATCATGCAGGGCTTGACGAGGTAGTCGTAGACGCCCTGCCGGAGCGCGTCGATGGACGACTCGATGGAGGCGTAGCCCGTGAGCACGATGGTGACGACCGAAGGGTGGCGCTGTTGCAGCTCGTGCAGCAGCGTGCTCCCGTCCATGTCGTCCATGCGGAGGTCCGTGAGCACGAGGTCGTAGTGGCCGCGCGCCGCCATCTCCAGCGCTTCGAGCCCGTCGGAGGCGGTCGCCACGTCGTAGCCCTCCTGTTCGAGGATGGCGGCGGTCGTGATGCGCACGTTCTCCTCGTCGTCCACGACGAGCACGCGGGAACGTCGCGGGACGGCACGGCCGTCGGCCGCCGCGGCTCTCTCAGAACTTGTTCCCGGCATCGGCCTCCGAAAGGGTCGGCGAGTCCACGGGGAGGATGACGTTGAAGGTCGTGCCCGCGCCCTCCTCGCTCGTCGCCTCGATCCGGCCGCCGTGGTGGCGCACGATGTCCTGCGTGACCCACAGGCCGAGCCCCGTCCCCTTCGCGCGCGTCGAGAAGAAGGGCTCGAAGATGCGCGCGAGGTCGGGCTCAGAGATGCCGCGCCCCGTGTCGCTGATCTGCACCGAGACGGTCGGCTGCAAAGCCTGCTCGTAGACGGACGTGCGCACGGTGATGCGCCCGCCCTTCTCCATCGCCTGCTGCGCGTTCAGGAGCAGGTTGAGGAAGACCTGGCGGAGCTGGTCGGCGCGCGCGCGCACCTTCGGGAGTTGCGGGTCGAAGTGGCGGACGATCTCGACGCGCGCCTGCTTCATCTTCTTCTCGACGAGGATGAGCGTCTCCTCGATGAGCTGGTTCGACTCGACCCACTCGACCTCGCCCGAGCGGCGCGCGAACCCGAGCATCTGGCGGATGATGTGCGAGACGCGCTCGGTCTCCTTGCGCGCGACTTCGAGGAACTTGGCGTTCTTCTCCATGTCCCGGCACGTCGTGAGCAGGTAGAGCGAGTTCTTGATGGCCTCTAAGGGGTTGTTGACCTCGTGCGCGATGGAGGCGGCGAGTCGTCCTACGGCGGCGAGCTTTTCGGACTCGAAGAGTTGTTGTTCGACCCTGCGCCTTTCAAGCTCGCGTATCTCGGAGAGGTCGTGGAGCACGGAGACGACGGCCGTCACCTGACCCTTCGCGTCGGCGACCTCGGCCGAAGTGATCTCCATCGGGAGGCGGCTGGCCGTCTGCGGGTCGATCAGTTCTATCTCGGCCTGCCGGCCGGACTCGGCTCCGGAGGCGAGGCCGGAGATGAACGAGGTGAGCTTGACCGAGTTGTTGCGCACCGCGCGCAGCGCCGGCCAGGGCATCTCGTCGCGCTCCTGGAAGAGCAGCTCCGCGCGCTGGTTGAAGAGGATGAACTTGCCGGAGGTGTCGCAGACGGCGATGGGCTGGCCGACGTTTTCGAGGATCAGGTCGAGGCGGTCGCGCTCGCGCCGCGCCTCACTCTCGGCCTGCTGCAACTTGACGAAGTTGCGCGCCAGTTCCTCGTTCGCGCGGCGCAGGTCGGTCACGTCGCGGAAGATGGAGACGAGGCCGATGCGCTCGCCGCGCGCGTTGAGGGCCGGCGTGGAGATGACCTCGAAGTGGATGTCCGAGCCCTCGATGGGGTCCACGAGGATGAGGTCGCGGCCCACCACCTCTTCGGACGCGACCGCGGCGCTCGAAAGGTAGGCGGAGAAGAGCAGGTCGTTCATCTCCAGCGCCCGGCGCTTGCCCTCGCTCGCGTCGCGCCGGTCGCTGAACAGCTCCTCGGCGCGGCGGTTCTGCAACAGGATTTCGTTGTCCATGTTGGTGAGGACGATGGGGTCGGCGACCGACTTCATGATCGACTCGACCCACTGCCGCTCGCGCTGGAGCTTGCGCACGGAGGCGCCGAGGCGCTCGACGTTGGCCGTGTTCGAGAGGATGGCGCCGACGCGCTCGGCGTAGCGCGTGAGCAGCGTGAGCCGCGTCTCGTCGACCTCCTCGCGCCGCGCGCCGACGTAGAGCGCGCCGTTCGAGAGCGACTGCGGGAGCCAGAAGCGCTCCGTGCCCTCGGCGCGCAGAGAGTCGGCGCGCAGGGAGCCGGTGGTCTCGCGCTCGGCGCGCGGGTCCGTGTGGAGCTGCCCGCCGAAGAGCGGGAGCGCCAGCACGTCCGTCCCGGCCCCGACCTGCCGCAGGAACTCCGCGGCCGCCTCGTCGTCGCGCGCGAGCCACGCGGGCCGGCCGTCGTGCACGACGCGCACGTGCGGCGCGTTCGAGTCGAGTGGGAGTTCGAGCCCCGCGAGCGCCTCGTCGTCCGCGAACCCGGCCGCGCCGCGCACGCGCAGGACGCCGCGGGGCGCTCGACGAGCGCGAGCGCCGCGTTCGCGTATCCGAGTCCGGCCGTCAGCGTGTCGAGCACGAGCGAAGTCTGCTCGTCGAGACTCTGCGCGGCCAAGAGCTGCGTCGTCATCTCGAAGAGCAGCTCGTACTGGTGCAGCGACAGCAAGCCCCGCGCCCCCTCGGCCGGGGCCTCGAACGCCTGCGCGATCTCTGCCGTGCGGTGCTCCATAAAACAGTAGGCAGAAGGCGGATGGCCGTAGGCAGTCGCTCCGCGTTAAGAGAGTTGAAAATTTAACCGCGGCTTTCGCCGCCGGGCTCTTAACTGCCTACTGCCATCCGCCTTCCGCCCACTTCCCCTCAACTCCTGTCCACGTCTACCGTCACGCGGCGGCGCGGCTCTTCGGCGAGCGGCTCGGCCCCGGGACCCATGGCCGGGCGCGAGACGGCGGGCGTCAGGCCGACCGCCTCGGCGTACTTGAGGTAGGTGTCGATGGAGGCGACGACGACGCGCGCCTCGACCGTAATCAGGTCGATGCCGACGAGCGAGATGCGGACCCAGGCGTCGATGACGATGCCCTTGTCCAGCACGCGGTCGAGCACGTCGATCAGGCTGGTTCCGCCGGGTGCCCTCTCAACAGCCATGTGAACGTTTCCTCTCTTCCGACAATTTTTGAAACTGACGGGATTGGTTCATCGACTCATCGGCTCATTAATTCAATGAACAAATGAGTCGATGAGTCAATGAACCAATCCACTACTTTCTTCCCTTGCGCGCCGCCGGCCGGGACTTCGAGCCCTTCGCCGCGCCGCCGCGCGCCGGGACTGCGGCGCGCGCGGGCGCCTCGTCCAACTGCCGAATCTCGCGTTCAAGCGCGGCGACGCGCTCGCGCAGTTCGACGTTCTCGGCCTCGGCGACGGCCGCGCGCGTCGTCAAGTTCGTGTCGTAGCGCCACCAGTTGAGCCCGATCTGCTCGGCCTTATCGATGGAGCAGACGAGCAGTCGTATCTGGAAGCGTCAGCAGCTCGACGTTCGCCAGTGAGACCTTGATGTCGCCGGCGATCACCAGCCCCTTGTCCAGAATCCGGTCGAGGACATCGACCAGACCCGGCGGTCGCGAGGTGATGAGGCTCGTTCTCTCGCTAGACAATGAACGTTTCTCCAGTCGGCAGTTCTAGATCAGTTTCCCAATCGGCCCGAGGTCGATGTTGAGTTCCTCGTCCTCAAGGCCGAAGTGTTCCTTCAGCTCGGCCATCTTCTCTTCGAGCTTCATCAGCGCGAGCCCCAGCTCTTCGACCTGCTCGGGCGAGAGGCCGCCGCCCTCCATCCGGCGCACGGCCTGTTTTTCGAGCAGCCGCCGGATCAACTCAATCAAAGTCAGGACGAGTTTCGCCAGCCCCTGCTCGACCCCCTCGGCATTGATGTTGATGCGCTCGGGCAGCCGGTCGGCCACGCGCCGGAGTTCCGCGACGAACTCCGCCGGGTGTTCGGTCTCTACCTCCGGCTCGGCCGGGGCTGGGGAATCAAAGGGGGAAGGCTCCACAAGAGTACCTTGTCCGCGCGCAAAGTGTCCACAACTGATTTGTTGAGCGCATTGTAACAGACGCGCCCGTCATGCTCATTCGATGTCGCTGAAGCTGTAGGGCGGCCACGGGCCGCTCGTGAGGAGCCTTAAGTCCTGGCGCCCGGCGGCGAGGGCGCGCAGACGCGTGCGGTACTCCGCGACCCGCTCGCGTTCGACGAGGTGGGCGGCGCGGATGAAGATGGCTTCCGAAGGGCTCAAGCGTGCATCCGCCTCGCGCGACAACTCGCCGACGCCGGCCGCGAGCCACGCCGCGGCCTCTTCGGCGCGACGCCGCGCGCCCTCCTCGCCCAGAATCTCGCGCCGCTTCTTCAAAAGGAACGCCGTGCCCGCGCCCGCCGCGCCGACCGTCCCTTCCGCCTCACTTTCAACTTTCGCCTCTTGTCCTTTGCCTTCTGCCTTCGACATGAGCTTGACGCTCATCTCGACGCAGCCGCGCACGCGCGCGAGCGCCGACGCGATGGCCGCCCCTTTGGCCGAGACGTAAGCGGCGAGCCTTTCGGGCGCGGCACGCGTGCCGAAGCGGCAGGGGAGCGGCGTCGTGACGGCGAGCGCCGCCGCGTTCACGCGGTTGTGCGCCAGAAGGTTTTTCTCGTCGGCGGCCACGTCCTCGTCCCGCGGCTCGCTCACCACGGCCGCCAGACCGCCCAGCGCCAGCACGCGCACGCGCGCGCCGCCGACGCCCGACAACCCTTCGAGCGCGGCCCCGCTCAGGTCGTCCCCCAGGCAGTAGACGTAGAGGCTCATCGTCACTCGCCCGCACGCGGCGCGCGCACGCTCAGAAGCTCCACGCGCCGCTCGCGCTCGCCGAGGACGCGCTCGACGGTCTCGACCGAGCCGAGCAGCACGTTCAGACCCAGGAAGACGAGGTCAACGTCCGCCACCGCTATCCGCACCTCGCCCGCGATGACCAGCCCGCGGTCGAGCACGTGGTCGAGCGTCTCCAACAGCGACAGCTCCGCCTCCTCGTCCAGTCCTAACTCTTCATCCAGAGCCATCCCTTACACCTGACTTTCTTCTTCTACGGCGGCGAAGTTGTAAGCGGGCCACGGGCCGGTCAGCTCGAAGCGGAAGCCGAGCGCGGTGTAGCGGTCGGCGAGCCGTTCGGCGGCGGCGCGGAACGAGTCGAAGCCCGCGCGCGGGACGAGGAAGGCGAGGCGCGCGGCCAGCTCGCCCTGCTCGTTCGCCTCGTCCTTGAGCACGCGCAGGCGCGCGACGCCGTCGCAGGCCGCGCCCAAGGTCTCTTCGACTTCGCGCGCGACGCGACGCGTCTCGACACGCACCTCTTCATCGCGCAGGCCCTCGATCTTCTTGCGCAGAAGGTACGCCTGACCCGGCGTCGAGGCGTCGGCGCGCTCGGCCATCTCGCGCAGCCGCGCGCTCAGGCCCGTCACCTCCTCGCGCAAACGCGCGCGCTCGACGTAGACGTTCAGTCCCCACTCCTCGCGCCCTTCGAGACGCGCGAGCACCGCGCGGAACTGCTCGGCACGGTCTTCGATCATCGCCGCGACGCCGTCGCGTCGCAGGTAGATGGCGCCGAAGCGCAGCGGCACGACGGCCGTGCTGCGCGCGAAGTGCTCGGCGACGCGCTCGTGCCTGAGCGCGCGCGTCGCCGTCCACGCCGCGTCCGACAGACGCTCCGAGAGCGCGCCCTCGCCGTAAGTGTCGAGCGGCACCGCGCTCACGACCGCCGAAAGCCCCGCGGCCTCGACGGCTTCGAGTTTGTAATCGTCCTCGATGGCCTCGGGCAACTCCGCGCCGAAGAGCGCCGCCAGCGCCTCGCTTTCGCCGACGCAGTAGACGTAGAGGCCGCGCCCTTCGTCGCCCTCGCCCTGACTCTTTCGCGTCGCCTTCTTGCTCATCACTTCAGAACTTCAAATTTGAACTTTCAAATTCCTAAGCCCTTCCCCAGCCGCGGAAGTGTTCGAGCAGGCTCTCGCGGCCTCGGACTTCGCCGGGGCGCTCGGGCGCGAGGAAGAGTTCGACGCCGGGGAATCTCTTTCTAAACTCCTCGACGACCGGCGCCTGCGAGCGCCGCCGCGCCGCGCAGAAGTCGCACGCGCGCGCGGCCTCCTCCGGCAGCACGTTGTTGACGACGAGACGCCCGAGGGGCACGCGCAAGGCTTCGAGCCGCGCGGCCAGACGCGCCGTCTCTTCGAGGCTCATCCGCTCGGGGATGGCGACGCCGACGAACTCGCAGTGCTCCGCGTCGTTCAGCAGCGCCGCGACGCGCTTGATTGATTTCGAGAGCGCGACCAGCTCCTCGGCCACGCCGCCCCAGCGTACCACGTTCTTGTATTTGAGGAGCAGCTTGATGAAAGTCCGCACCCACGCGAGCGCCACCTCGGGCAGTTCGAGGAAACGCAGCAGGTGGCCCGTCGGCGCCGTGTCTAAGACGATGGTCGTGTATCGCCCTTCGTCGATGAGGTCGCTGACGGTCGAGAGGGCGGCAATCTCGTCTATCCCCGGCGGCGCGAGCGCGACCAGCTCGCGCATCGCCTCGCGGTCGAACTGCACCTCCCAACGCGAGCCGCCCGTCAGAGACTCGAATAACTCGTCGGTCCAGCGGCGGTAGCGTTCCTTCAACTCCTCGAACCGCGCGGCCGGGTCGATCTCCATCGCGTCGAGGTTCGACGCGCCCGCCACGCCCTTCTTCAACTCGCCGACCTGCTCATTAAAACTGTCCGACAGCGAATGCGCCGGGTCGGTCGAGAAGACGAGCACGCGTGACGCCGCGTCGCCCTCCGCGACCGCGAGCGCGTAAGCGGCCGCCGCCGTCGTCTTCCCCACGCCGCCCTTCCCCCCGAAGATGACGAGCCGCTTCGCTTCGATGGGGAAGGATGAAGGTTGAGTTGAAGCCGCCGTTCTGACCCGACGACTTTCATCAAGTCGCTTTCCGACTTCCGCCTTCTTGAACGACTGACTCTCCCCCGCCGTTTGCCACAACACACCGGCGAACTCGCGGAGGGCTTTGGCGCCGCGCACCTCGGAAGAGAAGAGGGGGACGCGGTGCTGCCGCAACGTCTTGAACTTCTGTGTGAGTTCGTCGAGCCAGCGCGATTGCATCCGCGCGCGTGCGCGGCAGAAGGGGCAGGCGCGTTGCGCGCGCTCGACGCGGTTGACGACGAGGTCTGTGACGGGCGCGCCCTCCGCGCGGAGCGAGTCGAAGTAACGCGCCGTCTCCTCGAAGGCCATCGCTTCGGGGATCGTGACGAGGACGAAGCTCGCGCGCGCCGGGTCGAAGAGCATCGCGCGCACCGCCGCGACCCGCGCCGCGAGGTCGCGCAGGAACAAGTCAACCTCGTCCTCACGCACGCGCCCACGCCGCGCGAAATGCGCGACCATGTAGCGGTGCTTCTCCGACATCACGTCGAGCGCGCCGACCCAGCGCGCGAAGACATCGGGGAGCCGCAGCATCCGCGACGTGTGACCCGACGGCGCCGTGTCCACGACGACGCGCGCGAAGTCGCCCGCGCGCTCGACCTCGCTCAGCTCGAAGAGCGCCATCACCTCGTCCATGCCCGGGAGCGAGAGGTCGAGCAGGTCGTTGATGTCCGCCTCGTCGAGGATGGTGCCGCGGTCGGCTATCTCGGCGAGCACCGCGCGGTGCCTCTCCTTGAAGGCGTCGAGCGCGGCGGCGGCGTCCATCTCGCGCGCGAAGAGTCGCGGCGCGTCGTCGCCCCTGCCGCGGCGCGCGACCTCGGCCGTGCGGTCGCCGATTTCAGTGTCGAGGCTGTCGGAGAGTGAGTGCGCGGGGTCGGTCGAGAAGAGGAGGAGTTTGTCGCCGGCCCCGGCCGCGTCGAGCAGCGCGAGCGCGGTCGCGGCGGCGGCCGTGGTCTTGCCCGTGCCGCCCTTGCCGCCGAAGAAGAGGTAGCGTGTGTCCGGGAAGTCTGCGGGGAGCCGCGCGGCGCGGGTCTTCACGCGGCCGGGCTTGCGCGCGTTCGGGGCCTTCTTCGCGCCGCCTTTTGTCGCCAACGCTTACGGCCTCCCGCGCCCGACGTTTTAGCGCCCGCCGCCGGGCTCGTAGAAGTCGCCGCCAGTGTCGTCGCCGCCGGCCTCGATGACAATCGAGGAGGTGTCGGCCGTGTGCACCTGACCCAGGGCTTCGAGCTGCCGCTCCTTGATGGTGCGCAGGCGCGCGAACAGCTCGCGCTCGGCCTCGGCGTAGTCCTCGTCGGAAATCTCCTCCAGCTCGTAGCGCATCTGGAGTTCGAGCAACTGCTCCTTAATCACCGACTCGTCGTTCAGCTCCTTGTCGGCCAACTGCTGAATCTGCCGCATGATGAACTTGAAGCCGTTGACCGGCGCGAGCAGGATGTCGTCGAGTATGAACATAGAGAGTCAGGAGGCCGCTCGTTGTTTCGTCAGTCGAAAGTCAGGAAGAGCCATCACCGCCGTCGCCCATGTCCTTGGCATTCTTAGACAAAGTTGCGATGTCGTTGCTGTTGCGCTCCGTCGTGGCCGATAGTGAACGCATGGCCTCCTCCGTCCTCATCTGTGCATCTACAAGCGCGGCGACGCGCTCGCGCAGGTCGCGCCGTTCGCGGCGGAACTGTTGCGCCATCAGAATTACTGTGCGCTCCAGACGGTCCAGTCGCTTGGAGGCGCGAGCGTCCGCTGCCTCTAAGCTCTGCATGCCCTCCTTAAACCTCTGCATGCCGGTGGTAATCTGCGCCTGCTGTTGCAGGATAAAGTCCATCGTGCGTTGGCGTTCCGCGTCATCCATCGGGTGAGCCTCCAAAGGCTGTGCGGCTCTCTTGTCGGTGGCGGGCGCCCGCGTCAGGCGGCGCCCTCGCCGCGCTCCAGTTTCAGGCGGATGTGTACGAAGTTGTAGGGCGGCCAGGGGCCTGTGTACTTGAAGGAGAGCTTGCCCTCGTACTTGGCGGCGATCTCTTTGACCTTGGCGTCGAACTCCTGCTCGCGGTCGCGCTCGATGAGGAAGGCGGCGTTCATAATCATCTTGTCGCCGATGGGCTTGTTGGCGCGCGAGGCGACGGCCGTGTCGCGCAGGTAGTCGTAGACCTCGCGGACGTATGCGTCCGACTTCTCGGCCAAAGCCGTCTCGACGAGGCGGCCCAACTGCATCCGCGCGAAGTAGGTCGAGCCCGCGCCGCGTGAGGTGATCTGCTCCTTGAGGTTACGGATCTCCTCGCTCTCCTCTTCGAGTTCGCCGATGACGCGCTCGCGGTCCCAGTTGACCTTCAGGCCGAACTCGACCTTGCCGGCCATCTTCGCCAGCACGTCGCGGAGCGCGTCGTAGGTGCCGCGCATCAGCTCCATGATGTCGTCCTCGGTGCGGAAGAGCACGCCGAAGGCCATCGGCAGCACCGTGAACTCGCGCATGACGGTCTCGTTGACCTGCTCGTGCGCGAAGACGTTCTCGCGCGTCGGGTCGTAGACCTGGATGGGCGTGTTCGAGACGACGGCGGCCAGCCCGTCGTGGTGGACGGTGTAGACCTCGTCGCCGCGGCCGCCGATGCCGATGGGGCCGAAACCGCGCGGCTCCTTCGTCTCGATGATGCAGTAGACGTACTTGCCCTCGGACGCGGGCGCGGCGTTCGGCGTCTCGTTTTCGGCGCTCATAGGTTTATCGAAAGTTGTTCGGCGGCTTGGGAGTTTGCTGACGCGGGTATAATAGTAGGCGGTGCGTCGGCGGCGCAACTACTGTCCGCGCCGCGCGCGGTGTTAGAATCGACCCCAAGAACCCCGCGGCGCGCCGCGACGTACATAGACCGACGACCTGGGCACCGACGCCTCTGGAGATAAAGATGAGCGACCAGCGAAACTGGCTTGAACGTTTGGGCGACAAGATTCCGGGCTACGCGGGCTACGTCGCCAAGGAGCGGCGCCGCGACGTGGATAAGCTGCACCGCGAGCATCTGGCCGAGCGCCTGCGCCTGGCCAAGCAGCCTTTGACCGACCTGATGCGCGACCTTTCGTCAACGGGCCGGCTCTTCGAGGTCGGCCCCGTGGACCGCGTGCTGAAGAAGCTCGACCAGATCGAGAACCGCGTCCGCTTCGCGAGTTACGGCTACGCCGGCTTCTTCGACGCCGTCAAGATCGAGGAGCCGCAGTTGGAGCGCATCTACCGCTTCGACCTCTCGCTCGTCGAGAAGGTCGAGGCGTTCGAGCGCCAGGCGCGCGAGCTGTCCGCGAAGTCCTCGGACGCCGCCGGCCTCAAGGCCGCCGCCGCCGAGATCGAACGCGCCGCGGACGACCTCAACCGCACCTTCGACGAGCGCTACCGCGCCATCGAAACCTTCGGCCCCGACGACACGCAGGGGCAGCCGATGTTTTCTTGAGGAGTAGGCAGATGGCAGTAGGCAGTTGAAAACCCTGCTGCCGAGAACTCCGGATTAAATCTGCAAAGTCCGAAACGCGGAGCGTACTGCCTACCGCCATCTGCCTACCGCCTACTGATTTATGAGTGAGAGTTGTCCAAACTGCGGCACGGAGTTGTACGAGGGGCAGCAGTACTGCCGCCGGTGCGGGGCGCCCGTGGGCGTGGCGGCCGGGGGCGAGGCGCCGACACAGCTCTTCGGCGGCGGCGCGCAGTCCGGCGTCGCGGCCCCGGTCGCCGCGGGCACCTCGCCGCTCGGCGCGGGCGCGCGCACGGAAGGGGCCGCGGCCCAGCGCCCGACCGAGTACCACCCGCCCGTGGGCCAGCAGACCTCCGCGCTCGTCGGCGAGCCGTTCGGGTCGCGGCCGCTCGCGGTCGGGGCGCCGCCCGCGCCACGGCGCCGCCGCGGCATCTGGCTCTTCGCGCTGCTGGCGGTCTTCATGCTCGGCGCGGGGCTCGCCACGGTCGCGGGCTTATTCTGGTTGCGCGCGACGCGCACCGGCACCGTCGTCAGGGTGGTCAAGACCGCCCCGCCGGCCCCGCCGGCTGTGCCCGCCGTCCCCACGATTCCCGACGTGCCGGATATTCCGGCCGACCTCGGGGAGCGTATTCAGGAGGCGTTGAAGGGGCACGGCATACCGCTGCCGCTCGACGAGGCGGGCGCGGTCGTCTCGGGCGACGACACGATCCTGACGCGCACCTTCGCGCTCGGCTCCGACGCCTCCTTCGCGACGCAGGTCATCAACGGGAGCGTGACGGTCGTCGGCTCCGACGACGCGGACGAGGCCGTCGTCAAGATCGTCAAGCACGGCGGGAGCGTGCAGGAGCGCGCTTCGACCCGCGTGCTCGCGGCCGAGTCCGACGGGGGCGTCACGCTCATCAGCGCCGCCGTGCCGGGCGGGCCCGTGAGCGTCTCCTACGAGATTAAGGTGCCGCGGCAGGGCTTGCGCAAGCTCGAACTCTCCGCGCAGAAGGGCGACATCAAGGTCACCGATTTCGACGGCGACGTGGACTTGAACGTGACGAACGGCAGCGTCACCGTCTCCACGCGCGGCGCGGTGCAGAGCCGGGTCGCCAACGGCCGGACGAGCGTCACGTACGCGGGCGACCACGACGAGCGGCAGGCGTTTACGGTGGTGAACGGCGACCTCGAAGTCTCCCTGTCCGGCGAGCCGTCGGTTGACGTGACGGCCGATTCGACGAACGGTCGCATCGAGGTTGACGGCTCGCTCCCCCTGAAGGCCGAGAAGCGCGGGCCGGGGCAGCGGCTCGAAGGGGAACTCGGCGGCGGCGGCGCGCCGCTCAACGTCAAGGTGGTCAACGGGAATATCAGGTTGAAGAAGTAACCCAAGAGGAGAGCCAGATGGCAATCGAAGTCATACAGTTTTTCGACCAGACGGGGCAGCAGATCGTGTCGCGCTTCCCGCCGCAGGGGTCGGCCGACATCAAGATGGGCGCGCAGCTCATCGTGCAGGAGAACCAGTCGGCGGTCTTCTTCCGCGACGGCAAGGCGCTCGACACGTTCGGCCCCGGGCGACACACGCTGACGACGATGAACGTGCCGCTCCTGACGAAGGTGCTCTCGCTCCCCTTCGGCGGCACGTCGCCGTTCCAGGCCGCGGTCGTCTTCGTCGCGCGCCACACCTTCCAGGACATGAAGTGGGGCACGAAGGAGCCGATCCCGTTCCGCGACACGGAGCTGTACATGGTGCGCCTGCGCGCCTTCGGCAAGTACTCGTTCCGCGTCGCGGACCCGCAGCTCTTCGTCGCCTCCATCGTCGGCACGCGCGGCCTGGTCTCGACGCAGACGCTCGGCGACTACCTGCGCGACATCGTCGTCTCGCGCCTCAACGACCTGCTCGGCGAGAACCTGAAGACGGTCTTCGACCTGCCCGCCTACTACGACGAGCTGGCCGCGGGCGTCAAGGCGCGCGTGGCCGAGGACTTCAGCAAGCAGGGGCTTGAGCTGGTGGACATGCTCGTCTCCGCCATCACGCCGCCCGAAGAGGTGCAGAAGAAGATCGACGAGCGCTCTTCGATGTCGGCCCTGGGCGACATGGGTCGCTACATGCAGTACAAGGCGGCCGAGTCGATGCCCGACGCGGCGAAGCAGCCGGGCGGCGCGGCCGGAACGGGGATGGGGCTCGGGATGGGCTTCGGCTACGGCCAGATGATGGCGAACGCCTTCGGCGGCGGGCAGGGCCAGCAGGGTCAGCAGGGCGGGCAGCAGGGCGGCGCAGGCGGCGCGGCCGCGCAGATGGTGCCGTGCCCGAAGTGCCAGTCGCCCAACCCCGCGGGCGCGAAGTTCTGCCACAACTGCGGCGCGAACACGCAGGCGCAAGCCGCCGCCGCGGGCGTCGAGTGCCCGAACTGTCAGGCGCAGGTGACGGCGGGCGCGAAGTTCTGTAACAACTGCGGCCAGTCGGTCGAGCCGAAGCCCTGCAAGAACTGCAACAACCCGCTCCCGCCCGGCTCGAAGTTCTGCGGCAACTGCGGCACGGCCGCCTGACGAAGGATGTCTTTGAGGTGCGACTATTGCCAGAGCGCCGTCGAAGAGGGGGCGGCGAAGTGCGAGA
Organism: uncultured Acidobacteriota bacterium; assembly: GCA_963726735.1. Taxonomy (GTDB): domain Bacteria; phylum Acidobacteriota; class Blastocatellia; order Pyrinomonadales; family Pyrinomonadaceae; genus QHXN01. The sequence continues at coordinate 2,876 of CAVSDM010000006.1, read as the reverse complement.
ACTGCGGGGCGGCGGCCGGCGCGCGCGAGGCGCCGGACTTCCGCTTCTGCCCGCACTGCAAGCGGCGGCTGCTCGCTTTGGGCAGCCCGGCCTGTAACTACTGCGGCCGCGCGCTGCCCGAAGAGTACGTCCGCGCGCGCGAAGCGCTCTGGCAGAAGGTCAGCGACGCACGCGCCGGCAAGGCCACGCCCGAGGATTTGGAAGAGCTTGAGCAGAGCGGCGACGACGCCCTCAAGCGCGCCCTCAAAGCCCTCCTCGACCTCGACGGGAAGAAGTAGGCAGTAGCCGCCCCGCCTCCGGAACCCAACGTCCGCCCTCAAAGACCCGATTTTCACCTTCCGAAGCGGAAATTTGGGTCCCCGAAGCCGAAAGTTCCATCTCAGAGTCTCAAACTTCCGTCTCAGAGACCCAAATTTCCGTCTCCGAGAGTCAACGTTGACTCTCGGAGACCCAACTTTCCATCTCCAACATAGAAAACCGGGTCTCGGAGACGGAACGTTCCGTCTCCGAGACCCTACTTTCACCCTCTGAGGCCGAACCTTTACTCTTTTTGACTGAAAAACGTGGCTTCGGGAAGAATTTCGGCCGCCTACTGCCTCTGTCTCGCGTCCTGCAAAATCTCCAGAGCGCGTTCGAGGGCGCGGTCGCGGCGGCGGCGGAGGTCTTCGCGGGTGGGCTCGACCGTCACGTCGGGGCGCAGGCCCGCGCCTTCGAGGCGCGTGCCCGCGGCCGTGTGATAGTCCATCTCGCTCACGTCGAGGACGCCGCCGTCGGGGAGCCGGTGGCGGCGGCGGATGCCGAGGACGCACCCGCACGTCGCCTCGCCGATGACGGACGCGCGGTTCGTCTCGCGCAAGCTCGCGGCGAAGACTTCGGCCGCGCTCGCCGTGCGCGCCCCCGTCAGGAGCACGACGGGGCGGCCGAAGCGCTCGAACGAGTCGGCCGTCGAGAGCAGCGCCCTGCTCGTGTAAGGCTCAAGCCAGACGGCGCCCGTGCGGTCGGTGAAGCGCCCGAGGCTCAGGCCCGCGGGCAAAAGCGTCGAGGCGAGGTCGGCCATCGACTGCGTCTCGCCGCCGCCGTTGTCGCGCAGGTCGATGACGAGCGCGCGCGCCCCCCTCAACTCGCCCTTGAGCGCGCGCGCGAACTGCGTCGCGACCTCGGGCGTGAAGATGTTGAAGCGCACGAGCCGCACGCCGTGCCCCTCCTCTTCAACGTCGAAAGAGGGCAGGCGCGTCCGCGGCTCGCGCCGCAGGATGGCCTCGCGCTCCTTCTTCTCGCCCGCGCGCGTGAAGGTCACGCGCACCTGTGAGCCGGGCGCGCCGTCGAAGAGGTGCGCGACGGCCGCGAGCCGCGCCGCGGCCGAGTCGGGGGCGCTCTGCTCGGCGAGCCTGTGCCCGACGAGCACGGCGGCCGGCTCTCCGTCGAGCGCGAGCACGGCGTCGCCCGCGCGCAGACCCGCGCGCCGCGCCTGCGAGTCGCGCTCGACATCGGTGACGACGACCTGCCCGTCGAGTTCGCGCACGGCGACGCCGATTGAGACGTAGCGGTGTACGCGCCAGTCGGTGCTCTCGCCGGGCGCGTAGACGCGCGTGTGCGGGTCGCGCAGAGACCCGAGCAGGCGCCGCAGCACGACGTACAGCTCGGCCTCGCCGCGCGCCTCGGCCGCGCGTGGCCGCAGCTCCGCGCGCAGGCTCGGCCAGTCCACGCCGTGGAAGGACGGGTCGAAGTAGCGCTCGCTCACCTGCTCCCAGACCTCGTCGAAGATGCGCAGGCGCCCCTCGGGCGTCGAGGCGTACTCCGCGCGCCGCGCGCCGCCCGCGGGCGCGACGAGCAGCAGCGCGGAGAATAAGAGGCTCGCCGCAGAGACACAGAGACACAGCCTGAAGTTATAAGACCTCAAGCCGTGGCCCTGTGTCTCTGTGGTCAACTTCCTCATCCTCTATCCTCGACCAATAATCTATTACGACTTCGGCGGCTTGCGGAAGTTATAACGCAGGAGGACGCGCACGGGTACGGGCTCGCCGTCGCGCTGCGCGGGGCGGAAGTGCATTCGCCTGACGGTCGCGACGACCTCTTCGTCGAGCCCGAAGCCGGCCCAGCGCACGACGCGCACGTCGGCGACCTCGCCGTCGGCGCCGATTCCGACTAGAGCATCGACGGTCGCCTCGGCCTCCGCGCGCGAGGCCGCGTCGGTGTAGGCCGGGCGCAGGCGCCGGTAGGGCGCGGGCTCGCGCAGGTCTTTATTCGACGCCGCGCCCTCGTCGGTCGAGAGGTCGATGACGGCCGCCGTCCCGCCCTCGTCGGAAGAGAAGCGCTCGCGCTCCTCGCGCTCGGCCGTCTCCGCGACGATGCCGACGTAGGGGGCGATGGTCGCTGCGCTGAGCCTGTCGAGCAGGACGGCTTCGGCCGCGTCGGCCGTGTCGGCCTCGGCCGCGGGCCTGAGCCAGAAGATGAGGCGGCCGGTCTGCGCGCTGACGAAGAAGAGGGTCGCGTAGGACTCGTAGTAGACGGGGCGCTCGGAGGAGGAGCGGCGCAGGGTCTGCGCGTCGCCGGTGATAAGGAAGTCGCAGCCGACGGCCGCGCCGAGCGCGCGCGCCTCCGCGAGCGTCAGGTTGAGCGAGCCCGCGTAACCGACCCCGCGCGCCGCCGCGCGGCTCAGGCCGCGGTCGAGGATGGTGAGCTTCGTCTCTTCCCGGACGACCGACCCGAGCACCTCGTCAGTCGCTGGTCACGCGCTCGGCCACCGTCGAGGCGCCCATGTCGAGCACGGCCACGGTCAGGGGCCGCGCCTCAAGCGCACGGGCGCCAGCGGGACACAGGGTTACGAAAAGGATGACGAGGGCGAATCGGGACTTCATTCTCTCTTTACCTCATCA
>CAVSDM010000005.1:0-6199 GCA_963726735.1 uncultured Acidobacteriota bacterium | reverse complement strand
CGGAAAACTTAAGAGTACATAACTCGTCGGGGTCACACAAACGGCCGCCCCGCACTCCTCCAAACGGAGACTATCTGTGCGGCGCCCCCGCCGCGTGGACGAAGCCCGCCGCCGGCCCGCGCGCCCGGTCGCGCAGCGTCACGTCGCCCGGCAGTTCTGACGAGGCGCAGGGCAGTTCCGCCGCCCAGCACTGCTCGCCGGCCGAAGGGACGAAATACCTGAGCCCGTTCACCTCGCGCGCCGTCGCCGCCACCCCGGGCAGAGGCGGCGGCACGAGCAGACGCCGCCCGCGGCCCTCCACGCCCGCCCCGACACGCGTGCCCGCTTCGAGGGCAAAGGTCAACATAAAGAGGAGCAGGCCGCAGACCGTCAACAGCGTCGCCAGTGTCACCCGCCGCCGCCACGCGCCCGCTTCACCGGCGAGCCCGACCGCCGCGGGGACGAACAGCGAGCCGAAGAGGATTCCCGTGTAACCGAGCCCGAACCTGAGCGCCGGCGCCGCGTAGAGAATGAGCGCCGTGCCCAGGAGCCCGGCCGCGAGCACCCAACCCCTCCCCGCGTGTCCACGGCCACGTCGCTTCCAAGCCACGACGGCCGCGGCCAACGCCAACGCGACCATCAGCACTTCCCCACCCCGCACAAGCAAGAAGAGGAGCAGCCCCGCGCACCCCGCCGCCAACGCCGACGCGCCCGTCGCGCGCCAGCGCGTCCGCGCGCGTGCGAACGCCCCGGCGCCCGCGACGAACAGGCAGAGCGGGATGACGAACGAGTTCTTAAACGTGAACCCTTTCGTCGCCCACGGCACGACCCAGCCCCAGCCGTCCTTCCAAGGCAGCCCCGTGCCCTCCCAACGCGCCCACTCCCTGATGGCCCTCGTGTGCAACTCGGCCTGCCGCACACCGACCGACCACGGCACATCGAGGCACAGCGCCTTCGACGGGTAGAGCGGGCAGCCCGACACGACGACCCTGTGCGCCAGAGCGGGCAGCAGCATGAGTGCGACGGCACCACAAGCCGACAGCGCGCGCCTGAGCGTGAGTCCCCCGCCCGCGACGTAGTAGACGCACGCCACGAACAGCAGCGGCAGTGCGTTCAGCTTCACCCCCACGGCGCCCGCGGCCAGCAGCACCGGAACCAGCCGCGCCCCCGCCGACGCCCCGCCCCGCGCCTCTTCCAACAAACAGACGGCCCACACGACGGCCACCGCCAGAAAGAAGCCCGGCATGTCCGGGCTCGCCGAAGCCGGCATCCGCCAGACGAGGGCCGGCGGCAGCACCGCCGCGAACGAGAGCGCCGCCAGCCAGTCCGAGCCGCGCCCCTCGCCCGACGCGCACCGGCGCACGCAAACGAGCGCGTGCAGACAGGCGACGAGCAGCGCGAAGCCGTCGGCGACGGCCGCCGCGCGCGTCTCGAAGGGGCCGGCGTCGAACGGCGCCGCCAGCGCGAACCACGCGGGCGTAAAGGCGAAACGGTCGTGGATGATGCCGGCGCCCTCCACGGCGCCGTACTCGGACAGCCACTTGATGTTCTGAAAGTGATAGAGGCCCGTGTCGAAGTATGTGATGGGCTGCGAGGCGAAAGCGGCGACGCCTAAGGTCAGCGCGAGCAGCCCGAGGACGAGCCGCGGACGCTGTAGCGTCAACTCCTTCAGACGGACGGCCTCGGCCCGCACGCCGCGCGCGAGGAGCGCGAGGCCGACGACGGCCGCCCCCAACGCCGCGCCGCACAAAGGCGTGAGCGGCCCGAAGTGCGAGGCCACGAGGAGCAGTTGCGCGAGGATGACGAGGCCGAGCCAGAGGGAGAGGATGAGGCGGTCGCCCGCGCGGTCGAACGTTGCGGCGACGGCCGCGCGTTCCAGCACGGCCCGTCCGCACAACCAGCAGACCAGAAGGAGCGGCAGCCACGCGGCGGCGAAGAAGAGCATCTCGACAGTCCGTGTTAAAGCGCCACGCCGCGCCCGCCGCCCGACCCGACGGCCCTCACGCCTCGATGGCCTCGGTCGTCTTCGCCGTCGCCGCCATCTCGGCCTGCGCGTGCGCGGCGCGGTCGCCCAGCTCCGGCATCCGCCGGAACGACGCTTCGACTCCGCAGAAGAGGTTGAAGCGGAGGACGAACCAGCCGGCGGCCACGCCGTCGAGGAAGCCGATCTTCTTCCCCTCGTCGTAGGTGCGGCCGTAGTAGCTGATCGGCACCTCGTAGACGGCGCACTTGAGCTTGGCGACCTTCGCCGTGACCTCTATCTCGAAGCCGAAACCCGAGGAGGTGATGAGCATCTGCCGGATGATGTCGCCGCGGAACGCCTTGTAGCCGGTCTCCACGTCCGTCAGGTTGATGTTCGTCAGGAGGTTCGAGAAGAAGGTCAGCCCCTTGTTGGCGAGGTAGTGGTAGAAGTAGAGCACGCGCGACGCGCGCCGCACGAGGAAGCGCGAGCCGTAGACCACGTCGGCGTGGCCCTGAAGGATCGGCCGGATGACTTCGGGAATCTCCGTCGGGTCGTATTCGAGGTCGGCGTCCTGCACGATGACGATCTCGCCCGTCGTCTGCGCGAACCCGGTCTTGAGCGCCTCGGTCTTCCCCTGGTTGCGCTCGTGACGCGCCACGCGCACGCGCGCGTCCTCCGCCGCCAGCGCGCGCGCGACCGTCCCCGTGCGGTCGGAGGAGCAGTCGTCCACGACGACGATCTCTAACAGGTGTTCCAGCCGCAGCACCTTGCGCACGACTTCGGCGAGCGTCGCCTCCTCGTTATACGCGGGGATGACGACGGATAGGCATGGGCAGGGCGCGGTCGTATTACTCATCTTTACTCGGCGTGCCTCGACTCGAAATTTTACCCGGCAATGAGCCGACGGGCGGGCGGCTTACTATGGTCGAAAGCGAAAGCGGGCGTCAAGCGACCGGGCCGTTGACCGCGCCCGCCGCCGGCCCCTTTCTTGACATCACTCGCCCGCGGTGGCTACATTACGGGGCGCCTTCAAAACTCTCATAAGTACAGAAACGGAATTTACTTAACGGCGGCGGACGGTTCGAGTCGCGCGGGGGCGCCCGCCATCTAACCAGGAGGATTTCAGTTGAGCACCGAGCAGGTCGAGCGTAGACGGCAGGAGATCATTCAGCAACACGGCGAGTGGACGGCGGATAATTTTCAACTCGCCGGCGACGTTTATACGATAGGGAAGGACTCGCCCGTCGGCTCCGGCCGCCCGCATCGCATCACCCAGATCATCTCCGACTTTTTCGGCGAATCGTTCGAGAATCTGCGCGTCGCCGACCTCGGCAGCCTGGAAGGGGCCTTCGCCGTGGAGTTCGCCAAGCGCGGCGCCGAGGTCGTCTCGCTGGAGCTGCGCGAGGGCAACCTCGTCAAGTCGCAGTTCGCCAAAGAGGTGCTCGGGCTCGACAAACTGGAGTTCGTCCGAGACGACGTGCGCAACTTCACCGTCGAGAAGTACGGCACCTTCGACGTGGTGCTGGCCTCGGGCATCCTCTACCACCTCGACGTGCCCGACGTTTTCACCCTCGTCGAGAACGCGGCGCGCGCCTGCACCGGCATCACCATCCTCGACACGCACATCGGCATCGAGCCCGACGAGTCCTTCGTCCACAACGGCAAGACCTACTGGGGCTGGCACTTCATCGAGTACGCCGGAGAGCCGACGCCGGAAGAGGTCGAGCAGAAGAACTGGCTCGCCATCGGCAACACGAAGAGCTTCTGGCTCACGCGCGCCTCGCTCTTCAACCTCATGCAGGACGCGGGATTCACCACCGCCTACGAGTGCCACATCCCCGTCCACGTCGCGCCGGCCGACCGCCTGACGGCCGTCGGCGTCAAGGGCCGACCGCAGTCCCTGCTCACGCGCCCGCAGTGGAGCGAATCGCACCGCGAGCGCTGGAACGAAGAGCCTCCGGAAGTCACCCCGGACCAGAAGGCACACTTCATGATGAAGCACCGCAGCCCGGTCCAGAAGAGGCTCAGCGCCCTGCCCGAACCGGTCAAACGTCCCTTGCGCGCCCTCGCCAGAGTCATCCGGCCCAAGTCATAGAGGGGTCGAGTCCGCGGCCCGCGGCGGGGCTCCCAGCAGCGCCTGCGCCCACCCGACGAACGTCGCCGAATCGATTGCCAGCAGCACCAGACAGACGCCCGCGAGCCGCGCAGGGTTCAGCGCCCACGCGACTCCGCGCCCCTCGCGCCGCCGCCAGACGCTGAGCGCGGCCCGCGCCCCGAGCCCCGCCGCGGGCACGGCGAGCCACCACGGGCTGTGCGCGAAGGCCAGCGCGACGAACGCGAGCGCGACGGCGTACTGCCGCGCGACGCCGTAGTGCCAGAAGCGCTGGCGCCCGGCCCAGACGTTGTGCTTTGAGTAGAGCGCGAACTTGCGGAAGGTACGCGCGAGCGTCGGCTGCAACTGCCAGCGGGCGGTGGCCTCGGGCGCCCAGCGCGTCCGCGCGCCGAGCGCCTCGACGCGCTCCATGAAGATTAAATCCTCGGCCGCGCGCAGGTCCGGGAAGCCGCCCGCGCGCCGCCAGACCTCCCGCCGCACGAGCGCCGAAGCGATGCTCGGCCCGCGCATCGACGCGCCCTCGCGCACCGCACGGGGCGGGACGTAGGCGAGGGCCGCACAGCGCTCGAAGAAAGTGTTCGTGTCCGGCTCGAAGTTGCCGTAGACGAGGTCGGCCGACGGGTCTGCTTCGGCCACGGCGGCGAGGCGCGCGAGCCAGTCCGGGTCGAGGGTGATGCCGGCGTCGGTGAAGGCGATCCAGGGGTTGCGCGCCGCCTCTGCGCCGACGTTGCGGCCGCGGCCGGGCGTCGCCGCGCCCGCCTCGACGACGCGGAAGCGCGGGTCGCCGGTTGTCAACTCGCGCGCGAGCGCGACCGTGCGGTCGGTCGAGCCTCCGTCCACGAGGACGACCTCGTCGGGCGGGCGCGTCTGCCCGCGGACGGAGGCGACGAGCCGGCCGAGCGACTCCTCCTCGTTGCGCAGGGGGACGACCAGGGAGATCGGGAGTGGGGTGCTGCCCTCGGTCATGGCTCGCGGCGGCGCCGCTCAGTGCCTCGCGAGGGCGGACCGCGTGCGGCGGTAGAGTTCGCGCCCCTCCCGGTAGGCGCGGCGCTCGCCGGAGAGGCAGTAGAGGAACTTGTGCAGCATGCCGGGGTCGAGGAGCGCGCCCGGGTGCGTGCGCAGCGCCTTCATGGCCGCGCGCGCGGCGCCCGCGCGGTCGCCGCCCTTGATGTAGTAGCCGCCGCTCGTGAAGTACATGTTCGCCGTCGCGCGCGCCTGATCGCGCCGGATGTCGGCCGGCACGTCCGGCAGCGCGAAGTAGTTGCGGTACATCACCTCCAACTCGGGCGCGGCGCGCGCCGCCTGCGCCACGGTCTTCGACTCCGGGTGCAGGCGGTAGGTCGAGAGCAGCTCGGGCGTGTACTCAATCGGGTGGCGGACGCCCGCGCGCAGGAAGAAGTCCCAGTCCATGAAGTAGTAGTAGTGCGGGTCCAAGAGCCCCACGTCGTCCACGACCGAGCGGCGGATGAAGGCCGACGGCTGCGGGATGGGGTTCTCGCAGGAGAGGACGAACTCGCGGTAGTCGAACCCCGTGCGCGCCTTGCTGCGCTCGATGGGCGACCCGTCCGGCTCGGTGAAGAGCGTGTCGCCGAAGACGATGCCGCAGTCGGGGTGACTACGGAGGTACTCGACGGCCTTCGTGACGGCGCCGGGCAGCAGCGTGTCGTCGGAGTTGAGCCAGGTCAGAATCTCGCCCCGCGAGCGCTGCCAGCCCTTGTTGATGGTGGGCGTCTGCCCGATGTTGGCGTGCCGCTCCCAATCGACGCGGCCCGCGTACTCTTCGAGCACGCGCGGCGTCTCGTCGGTCGAGCCGTCGTCGATGACGATGTGCTCAATGCGGGGATAGTCCTGTGCGAGCACGCTGTCGAGGGTCTCGCGCAGGAAGGCCGCCTGGTTGTAGGTCGGGGTGACGATGGTGACCAGCGGGTGCTCGCTCGCGCCCGCCGCTTGCTCGGTATTGCTCATAAGGTCATCGGCGGCGCGCGTCCGGCCGCTCCGTTTAAGCGCGGTAATATAGCACAGCGCCGCCGGGCGTCCGAACGCGGCGGCGGGCCGCGCGTCTGCCGCCGCCGCGAGCGCCTGTGCTATGCTCTCCGGTCGTTAAACTGTCTCTACATAGAAGTTGAGGGGAGTTACCTTAAATG
>CAVSDM010000004.1:0-19349 GCA_963726735.1 uncultured Acidobacteriota bacterium | reverse complement strand
AGAAGCAACTGGAGGCCGGGGCCGTCCCCGTCATCGACGAGGTCGAGCTGAGCGCCGACAACCTCACGCCCGAGCAGGCGAAGAAGCTCGAACCCTACGAGGACGCGCTGCGCGAGAATTTGAGCGTCGACCCCGTGGACCGCACCAACCTCGTCAACATCCGGTTCCTCCACACCGACCCCAAGATCGCTTCGAGCGTGGCCAACACGCTGGCGAACGTCTTCCGCGAGAACGACATCCGGGCCGAGACCCTCGGCTCGCAGACGGCCGAGGGCGTGCTGGCCGACCAGATCATCGAACTCCAGTCGCGCATCCAGGCCAACGAGGCAGAAGCGGATCAACTTCAAAAGGCAGAACGACATCCCGCTCAGCGACAAGCCGGGCGCCGACTTCGTCGCGCTGCGCCTGAGCACCTACAGCTCGCAGTTGCAGGACGCCGAGGCCCGGCGCAAGGACGCCGAGGCGGCCTACTTCGCGGCGATGAAGACGCGCGAAACGTCGGGCCCCTGGTCGATCCCCGAGGTGGTCAAGAACGACAACATCCAGAAGCTGCGCGGGCGCATCAGCGAGTTGAGGGAGCGGGAGGCGGCCCTGCTCGTCAACTACACGCGGGAGTGGCCCGCGGTCAAGCAGATCGAGGAGCAGGTCAAGCAGCTCGAAGAGCAGCTCAACAAGGCCCCCGAGGAGGTCTTCATGGGCATGAAGACCAACTACGAGGCGGCGAAGAAGAAGGAGGCCGACCTGCGCAAGTCCTACTTCTCGGAGAGGAGTCAGGCCAACACGGTCGGGCTGGCCGCGACCGGCCTCACCGACCTCGACCAGGCCATCGAGACCGACCGCCAGAACCTCAACCTCTACCAGCAGCGCCTGAACGAGCTGCGGGTGACGAACGGCGACCGCACGGCCGGCAACGTCTCGACCGTCGAGGAGGCGCGCGTCCCCGGCGAGCCCATCGGCCCGCCGCGCATGCGCAACATCATCGTCGCGCTGCTGCTCTCGTTCGGCGTCGGCATCGGGCTGGCCTTCCTGCTCGACTACCTCGACGACACGCTGAAGTCGGTCGAGGACGTTGACCGCCACCTGCACCTGCCGACGCTGGCGATCATCCCGGCGCCGCGCGAGACGCGCCGGCTCCTCGGCCGCAACGCGCCGGAGCCCGAGCCGGGCACGACCACCGCGCTCGCCCTCGTCTCCGACGCGCGCTCGCCCCTGGCCGAGGCGTACCGCCACCTGCGCACGTCGCTCCTGCTCTCCTCGGCCGGGCAGCCGCCCAAGACCGTGCTCGTCACTTCGAGCCAGCCGTCGGAGGGCAAGACGACGACGGCCGTCAACATCGCGACGATGCTGGCGCAGACCGGCGCCGACGTGCTCGTGCTCGACTGCGACCTGCGCCGCCCGCGCATCCACGCGCACTTCGGCCTGCCGAACTCGAAGGGCGTGACGAACTACCTGTCCGGCGAGTCGAACATCTCGGAGCTGGTGCAGACCTACGACAAGCTGCCCAACCTGAAGGTCATCTCCTCGGGGCCGGTGCCGCCCAACGCGGCCGAGCTGTTGGGGTCGGACGAGATGCGCAAGCTCCTCTACGTGCTCGCGGAGAACTTCACGCACATCATCATCGACTCGCCGCCGGCCATCTCGTTCACCGACGCGTCGATCCTCTCGACGATGGTGGACGGCGTGATGCTGGTCGTCCACGGCGGCCGCTCTTCGCGGGCGGTGGTGCGCCGCGCCAAGCAGCAGTTGCAGGACGTGGGCGCGCACCTCTTCGGCATCGTCTTGAACAACGTGAAGCTCGAAGGGACGGACTACTACTACTACTCGGGCTACTACTCGGGCTACTACTCGAACGACGAGGAGGGCGTGCCCGAGGGCGCGGAGGCCGCGGGCGTCGGGGGCAACGGGAACGGCCACGGCGGGGCGCGTTGATGGCGGGCGAGTTCTGCCGCGTCGCCCCGGACGTGGAACTCGGGCGCGACGTTAAGCTCTACGCCTTCGTCAACCTCTACGGCTGCCGCGTCGGCGACGAGACGCGCATCGGCACCTTCGTCGAGGTCCAGAAGGGCGCAAACATCGGCGCGCGCTGCAAGATTTCGAGCCACACCTTCATCTGCGAGGGCGTGACGCTCGAAGACGAGGTCTTCGTCGGCCACGGCGTGATGTTCACGAACGACCGCCTGCCGCGCGCCACGCGCCCCGACGGGACGCCGCAGACCGAAGAGGACTGGACGCTCGAAGCGACCATCGTCCGCCGCGGCGCCTCCATCGGCAGCAACGCCACCATCCTCTGCGGACTCGAAATCGGCGAGCGCGCCGTCGTCGGCGCTGGCGCCGTCGTCACCCGCAGCGTCCCCCCCGGCGCCGTCGTCGCCGGCAACCCGGCGAGAATTCTTAGAGTGATAAGTGACGAGTGACGAGTGACGAGAGGGAGACAAGGCCCATCCTCCCCTCTCATCACTCGTCACTCGTCACTTATCACTTTTTCACATATGCCAGTCCCATTCGTAGACCTACAGGCGCAGTACCTTTCGATCAAGGCCGAGGTTGACGCGGCCGTCCAGCGGGTGCTCGACACGTCGGCCTTCATTCTGGGCCGCGAGGTCGAGGCGTTCGAGCGCGCGTTCGCGGAGTACGTCGACGCCGCGGAGTGCGTCGGCGTCTCGAACGGCACGGCCGCGATTCAACTCGCGCTGCAAGCCTGCGGCGTCGGCGCAGGCGACGAGGTCATCGTCCCGGCCAACACCTTCTTCGCCACGGCCGAGGCCGTCTCGACCGCGGGCGCCACGCCCGTCTTCGTGGACTGCGACCCCGTCACCTCTAACATCGACGCGGGCAAGATAGAGGCGGCCGTCACCCCGCGCACGCGCGCCGTTATCCCCGTCCACCTCTACGGCCAGCCCGCCGACCTCGACGCCGTTTTTGAAGTGGCAAACCGCCACGACCTCCTCGTCGTCGAGGACGCGGCGCAGGCGCACGGCGCGCGCTACAAGGGCCGCCGCGTCGGCCCGCTCGCGCGCGCCGGCTGCTTCAGCTTCTACCCGGGCAAGAACCTCGGCGCGTACGGCGAGGGCGGGGCGGTCGTCACGAACGACGCGCAGGTCGCGCGCCGCCTGCGTCTGCTGCGCGACCACGGCTCCGAGCAGAAGTATAAGCACGAGATCGTCGGCTACAACATGCGCCTCGAAGGCATCCAGGGCGCGGTGCTGAACGTCAAGCTCAAGTACCTCGACGACTGGAACGCGCTCCGCCGCAGACACGCCGCGAGCTACCGCGAGCAGCTCGCGCCGCTCAACGCCTCCGGCGCGCTCACGTTGCCACACGAGGCAGACTACGCCGAGCACGTCTACCACCTCTTTGTCGTCCAGACGGAGGCGCGCGACTCTTTGCAACGCTACCTCTCGGCGGCGGGCGTGCAGACCGGCATCCACTACCCCGTGCCCGTCCACCTGCAACCGGCCTACGCGGCGCTCGGGCACAAGGCAGGCGACTTCCCCAACGCCGAGTCGCAAGCGCGGCGCGTGCTCTCGCTCCCGATGTTCGCGGAGCTGAACGCGCACCAGCTCAAGTACGTCGCCGACGCCCTCGCCGACTTCTGCGCCGACGCGGCGGCGGCCGCCGTTTGAACCGCCGCCCGCGCGCGTTTATTGTACGGGGAGCCCGCGGGGGCTCGCGCTCTTAAGCTATGACCATTTCCGTCGGTGTCGTCGGCTGCGGCTACTGGGGGCCGAACCTGATTCGCAACTTCGCCGAGAACGAGTCGGCGGCGCTGCGCTGGGTCTGCGACAAGGACGCGCGCCACCTCTCGAAAACCGCGCGGCGCTACCCCGTAGCCCGCGCCTCCTCGGACTACGAAGAGCTGCTCGCCGACCCGCGCCTCGACGCCGTCGTCATCGCCACGCCCGTCGCCACGCACTACGACTTCGCGCGCCGCGCGCTGGAGGCGGGCAAGCACGTCCTCGTCGAAAAGCCCTTCACCGCGCGCGCGCGCGAGGCCGAGGAGCTGATCGCGCTGGCCGACCGGGGCGGCCTGACGCTGATGGTGGACCACACCTTCATCTACACCGGGGCGGTGCGCAAGATTAAGGAGACGGTGGCCGCGGGCGAGTTGGGCGACCTGCTCTACTTCGACTCGGTGCGCGTCAACCTCGGGCTCTTCCAGCGCGACATCAACGTCGTCTGGGACCTGGCGCCGCACGACTTCTCGATCATGGACTACGTGGTCGGGCGCGAGCCGACGGCCTTGATGGCGACGGGGAGCAGCCACATCGAGCCCGGCATCGAGAACATCGCCTACGTGCAGCTCCGCTTCGGCGACTCGCTCATCGCCAACTTCCACTTCAACTGGCTCTCGCCCGTCAAGATTCGGCGCACGCTCATCGCGGGGAGCAAACAGATGATCGTCTACGACGACATCGAGCCGACCGAGAAGGTCCGCATCTACGACAAGGGCGTCACGCGCAACGCCGTCCCGGCCGACGAGGAGGAGGCGTACAAGACGCTCGTCAGCTACCGCACGGGCGACGTGTGGGTGCCGAAGCTCGACCCGACCGAGGCGCTCCACTACGTCTGCGCCGAGTTCCTCGACTCCATCCGCGACGCGCGCCCCTCGGCCTCCGACGGCCGCGCGGGCCTGCGCGTCGTCCGCCTCCTCGAAGCCGCCCAGGCGTCGATCAACGACGGCGGACGGTGGATTAAACTTCAAGGCTGAAGAGTGATGTCAACCACGACCGCGGCGAAGATGCAAGTACCTCTGCTCGACCTGAAGCAGCAGCACTCGGCTCTGCGCGAGGAGCTGCACGCGGCCCTGGGGCGCGTGCTCGACTCGCAGCAGTTCATCCTCGGCGAGGACGTGCGGCTGCTCGAATCTGAGCTGGCGCGCTACACCGGAGCCAGCCACGCGGTCGGGTGCGGGTCGGGGTCGGACGCGCTGCTGCTGGCGCTGCTGGCTACGGACGCGGGCGCGGGCGCGGAGGTCGTCACGACGCCCTTCACCTTCTTCGCCACGGCCGGCGCGGTCGTGCGCACGGGCGCGCGCCCCGTCTTCGTAGACATCGAGCCGCGCACCTACAACATCGACCCGGCGCGCATCGACGAAGTCGTCAACGAACGCACGCGCGCGCTTCTCCCCGTCCACCTCTACGGCCAGTTGGCCGAGATGGAGGGGATTCTGCGTGTCGCCGGGAGGCGCGGCGTGCGCGTCATCGAAGACGCGGCGCAGGCCATCGGCGCGTCGGACGCGGCGGGGCGTTCGGCCGGCGCGTTCGGGGACGCGGGCTGCTTCAGCTTCTACCCGACGAAGAACCTCGGCGCGGCGGGCGAGGCGGGGCTGGTGACGACGAACGACACTGACATAGCCGAGCGTCTGCGTCGCCTGCGCGTCCACGGCGGCGCGACCGAGTACCACCACGACGAGGTCGGCTTCAACAGCCGCCTCGACACCTTCCAGGCCGCCGTGCTCCGCGTCAAGCTCCCGCACCTCGACGCCTGGTCGGACGCGCGGCGGGAGAGGGCCGAGACGTACACGCGATTGATCAACGACGCCGGGCTCGCGGAGTTCGTCACGCCGCCGCACGTCCGCGACGGCGCGCGCCACATCTTCCACCAGTACGTCGTCCGCGTGCCCGCCGAACGCCGCGACCCGCTCCTCGAACACCTCAGGCAGAGCGGCGTCGGCACGAAGGTCTACTACCCGGTCCCGCTCCACCTGCAACCCTGCTTCGCCGACCTGGGCTACAAGGAGGGGGACTTCCCCGAGTCCGAGCGCGCCGCCCGCGAAACGCTCGCGCTCCCCATGTTCCCGGAACTCGCGCCCGCGCAGCAGGAGTACGTTGTCGAAACGCTCCGCCGCTTCTTCGCTTAAGGCGCAAGCCCGCCTTCTCTGACGGAGGCCCGCATGACAAGACTGACGACGTTTCTGCTCGCACTCTCGGCCCTACTTCTGCCCTCGGCCTCGCTCGCGGCGGCGCAGAGCGCGCGGGGCGGGGCGGGCGTGGACAGGCGTGAGTTGGCGGCGCGGGTGCGCGCGGAGTTCCTGCACGCGTGGCGCGGGTACGAGCGTCACGCCTGGGGTCACGACGAGCTGAAGCCCTTGTCGAAGACGGCGCGCGACTGGTACGGCGAGCCGCTCTACATGACGCAGGTGGACGCGCTCGACACGCTCTTCATCATGGGCTTCCGCGGAGAGGAGCGGCGCACGCGCGAGTTCGTCGTCAAGAACCTTTCGTTCGACCGGGACATCTTCGTCCAGAACTTCGAGATCACCATTCGCCACCTCGGCGGGCTCCTCTCGGCCTACCAGTTGACGGGCGACCGGCGGCTCCTGCGCCTCGCCGAAGACCTCGGCAACCGGCTCCTGCCGGCGTTCGACTCGCCCACCGGCATCCCTTACCGCTTCGTCAACCTGCGCACCGGCAAGGTGCGCGGCGAGGTGACGAACCCGGCCGAGTCGGGCACGCTCCTCGTAGAGTTCGGCGCGCTCTCGAAGCTCACGCGCAGACCCGTCTTCTACGACAAGGCGAAGCGCGCGCTCGTCGAGACTTACAAACGCCGCTCTTCGATTGGTCTGGTCGGCAGCCGCGTCAACGTCGAGACCGGCGAGTGGGTCGGCAAGACCAGCCACCTCAGCGGCGGGATTGATTCCTACTACGAATACCTGCTCAAGTGCTGGCTCCTCTTCCGCGACGAGGACTGCCGGCGGATGTGGCTCGAATCAATCGCGGCCGTCAACCGGCACCTCGCCGACGACGACGCCAGGGGCGAACTCTGGTACGGCCACGCGGACATGCAGACCGGCCGCCGCACCGCGACCAGCTACGGCGCGCTCGACGCCTTCTTCCCGGCCGTGCTCGCGCTCTCCGGCGACACGGAGCGCGCGCGACGACTGCAAGCATCCTCGATGAAGATGTGGCGCGCCCACGGCATCGAGCCCGAGCGCCTCGACTATCGCACGTTGAAGGTCACGGGCGCCGGCTACCCTCTGCGCCCGGAGATCGTCGAGTCGGCCTACTACCTCCAACACCTCACCGGCGATGCGCGCTACCTGCGCGAGGGCGCCGAGATGTTCGAGGACTTCGTCCGCCACTGCAAGACCGACACGGCCTACGCCGCGCTCAAGAGCGTCGAGACGAAGGAGAAGGAGGACAACATGGAGAGCTTCCTCTTCGCCGAGACCTTCAAATACTTCTACCTCCTCTTCGCCCCGCCCCGCACGCTCGACTTCGACAAAGTCATCTTCAACACCGAGGCGCACCCCATCCGAAAGACCTGGGGGCGCTGAGCGGCGTTTGCCCGGCACGGCCCGGCGCGTCTATCCTCGGACGCATGAAGCGTCACACACACGCGGCCATCGACCTCGCGCTCATCGCGCTCGGCATCCTTTCAGCCGCGTTCGGGTTGAAAGGTTTTCTGCTGTCGAGCCACTTCATCGACGGCGGGGTGACCGGCGTCTCGATGCTCATCTCGAACGTGTTCGGGTGGCCGCTGGCGCTCCTGATCCCCGTCATCAACCTCCCCTTCATCGCGCTCGGCTACAAGCAGGTCGGGGGACGGTTCGCCGCCAAGAGCGCGGCGGCCATCGCGGGCCTCGCGCTCTGCCTCGCCTTCGTCCACTTCCCCGACGTGACGCCCGACAAACTCCTGACGGCCGTCTTCGGCGGCTTCTTCATCGGCGCCGGCATCGGCCTCGCCATCCGCGGCGGCGCCGTCCTCGACGGCACGGAGGTCGCGGCGCTGCTGGTGAGCAAGCGCAGCAGCCTGCTCCGCGTCGGCGACGTGATTCTCATCCTCAACGTCTTCATCTTCTCGGCCGCCGCCTTCTTCCTCGGCGTCGAGTCGGCGCTCTACTCCATCCTCACCTACTTCGCCGCGTCGAAGACCATCGACTTCCTGCTCCACGGCATCGAGCAGTACACGGCCGTCGTCGTCGTCTCCGAGCAGAGCGAGGGCATCAGGCAGGCGATCATCCGCGACCTCGCGCGCGGGGTCACGGTCTACAAGGGGCGGCGCGGCTGGTCGGACTCCGAGCAGGACATCCTCTTCTGCGTCGTGACGCGCTTAGAGATCGGCCGCGTCCGCACCCTCGTCGAAGAGTTCGACCCCTCGGCCTTCATCGTCGTCTACCCCCTCACCGACGTACACGGCGGCGTCATCAAGAAGGCCGCGCACCACTGAGCGGGCGCGGCGGCCGCGCGCCGCGCGTGCTATACTCGCGCCTTACTCACGCCGGAGATTTTTCGTTCACGCTTATCGACCGAAGCGCCAACCGATGAAAGAAGAGAGCCAGACAGACGCCCTGACGGGGACGGTGAAGGGGCCGGGCGAGCGGCCGCATGAGTACCTGTTCATCACGGCCGACAACGCGCGGGCGCGCATCGGCGAGTTCGTCTATTACACGGCGCGGGACGGGCAGGCGGAGCGGCGCATCATCGGCAACGTGACCGAGCGGCGGCTGGTGCGCAACCTGCCCGACACGTTCCTCTCAGACCCCGAGACGCCGCCGTCGGTCGTCTCGTCGCTCATCGGCCTGGACGGCGAGGGCTGTGAGCTGTACGAGATCACGGTCGAGACCATCGGCTACTTCCACCCCGGCTTGGGCGACTTCGTCAACCCGCGCATCCCGCCGCGGCCCGGCGACCCGGTCTTCCTCGCCTCGTCCGAGACGCTGGCGCAGTGCCTCTCGCCCCGGCGCGCGGGCGAGGTGGGCTCCGCGCACGTCGGAAGTTTGCTGACGCGCGAGGCGGGTGAGGTGCCCGTCGTGCTCTCGATTAAGGACGTGGTCTCGACGCACCTCGCCATCCTCGCCTCGACGGGGTCGGGCAAGTCGTACACGGCGGGCGTGCTGGTCGAGGAGCTGATGCGCCCTTACAACCGCGCCGCCGTCCTCATCGTAGACCCGCACGGCGAGTACGACACGCTGCGCTCCATCGAGGAAGACCCGCGCTTCGGCGCCGAAAGCGACGGCTACCGGCCCGAGGTCAGGGTCTTCACGCACGAGCGCGTCAAGGTGCGCTTCTCCTCCCTCACGGAGGCCGACGTGAAGTACCTTCTGCCCGAGGGGACTTCGGAGAAGATGCTCCACTTCCTCTCGCAGGCGTTCCGCCAGTTGACGGCGACGCGGCGCGGCGAGCTGTGGGGCTATCACGATTTGCGCGACGAGGTGAAGGCGCAGAAGTACGAGGGGAGCGACCGCGGCGACTCCGGCAACGCGAGTTCCATCGAAGGTCTGCTGTGGCGCCTCGACTCGCGCTTCGACCGGCCCAACTCCCTCTTCTCCGACCACGAGCACATCCCGCTCGCGGAGATGTTCAAGCCCGGCCGCTGCACCGTCCTGCAACTCTCCGACATCGAGCAGAACGAGCAGCAGGTCGTCGTCGCCACGCTGCTCAGGAGAGTTAACAAGGCGCGCATGGCGACCGTCCGCGGCGAGTCGGAGGCCGGCACCGACACGCACCTCCCCTACCCCGTCTTCACGCTCCTCGAAGAGGCGCACCGCTTCGCGCCCGCGGGCCAGACCGTGGTCTCGACGAACATCCTCAAGCAGATTCTCTCCGAGGGTCGCAAGTTCGGCGTCGGCATCGGGCTCATCACGCAGCGCCCGGGCAAGCTCGACCAGGACGTGCTCTCGCAGTGCATGACGCAGGTCATCATGCGCATCGTCAACCCCGTCGATCAGGACACCGTCGCCAAGTCGGTCGAAGGCGCCGGCCGACAGTTGTTGGACGAACTCCCTGCTTTAACTAAAGGGCAGGCGGTCATCTCCGGCGTCGGCGTCAACACCCCCGTCATGTGTCGCGTCCGCGAACGCATCACCAGACACGGCGGCGAGACCTTCGACGCCCCCACCGAATGGGCGCGCTGGCACGCCCCCGAAGAGCGCGAGCACCGCGACCAGGATACGGCCGTCCTCGCCGCCCCGCCCTCCAAACCGAAGAAGGTCGAGCGCGTCCGCGGCTTCCAAATCTAAGTCGTCCGCATGCGTGCGAACCTCGTCCCGGCCGAAAACCGTCCGAAAAACGGTACGAAATAAGGTTGACTTGGTGCGTGGGTTTGGCATATCGTCCCGTGCCACAGGCAAGCGAGGCTGGGCCGTTGCAGAGCTTTACACGAAGCCCTCGTCTCCGAACCCGCCCGGCCGCGTCCTTTTCCTATCGTCTCGGAACGCACACCTTTTTAGAGGAGGGACTGTCCCAATGCTCCACGCACGCACGCGCACCCCGGCGCCCGTCCGATTCGCGCTCCTCCTGCTGGCCGCGCTCGCGCTCCTCCCGGCGGCGCTCGCGCAGAAGCCCGCTCCCGCCGACCAGCCCAAAGACCAGACGCCCTTCTACGAGTACAAGGGCGTCCGCATCGGCATGGCGGCCGAAGAGGCCCGCAAGCTCCTCGGCAACCCGACCGACAAGGACGACAAGCAGGAGGTCTTCGCCTTCAGCGACAACGAGTCCTGCCAGGTCTATTACGACGCGACCAAGAAGGTCTCGGCCTTCTACGTCACGTACTCCGGCTCCAAAGCCGCCCCCCCCGCCAAGTCCGTCCTCGGCGAAGAGCCCGAGGCCAAGCAGGACGGCTCCTTCTCCAAGCTCATCCGCTTCCCGAAGGCCGGCTACTGGGTCTCTTACACGCGCACGTCCGGCGACGCGCCGATGACCATCATCGTCATGCAGAAGATCGACCCCTGAGCGCCCCGCGCGCCGCCCCGTGCGGCCGTTCGAGCGACGACGCGCCGCGGGCAACAGCGCCCGTGGGCGCGTTGTTGCTTTTGACCCGCCGGGTGCTAAGATAAGTGCGACTTAAAAACGCCCCTTTCCAACTGAAGCGCGCCGAGCCCGACCCCCTTCCACGCCGGGGGCCTCGGGCGGCGCACTACACGCCGGGGCTTCTACCGTGAGACCGCGCGCGCGCGGACAGCCGCGCCCGCACACAGAGGACTTTACATGGCGGACCAGAACGATTCGGCGCGGTCGGGCGAGCGGCGCATAGCGAACATCCTCGCCGCCCGGCGCGACGAGATTCTCAACCTCTGGATCAAGGAGCGTCTGGAGAACGACGAGTTCCGCGACGAGCTGATCTCGAAGAAGGACCTGCGCCAGCAGTCGCAGCAGGTCCTCGACATGCTCGTGCAGGGCGTGCAGGACTCCGCCGGGGCGGACTTCGACCACCGGGCCTTCGACGACCTGCGCCACTACCTCAACGAAATCTCACACCTCCGCGCCGTCAAGGGCTACACGCCGCTGGAGAACGCGACCTACATCCTGAGCCTGCGCAACGTCGTGAGCCCGCTCCTCGCCGAGGAGTTGGAGGGCGACGCCGCGGCGCTCATCCAGGAGATGAACTACTTCACGCGGCTGCTTGACAAGCTCGGCCTCGTGATGGTCGAGAACTTCATCCGCTCGCGCGAGGAGATCATCCGCCAGCAGCGCGCCGACATGCTGGAACTCTCGACCCCGGTCATCAAGGTCTGGGACAAGATTCTGACGCTCCCCATCATCGGCACGCTCGACTCGCGCCGCGCGCAGATGATGATGGAGGCGCTCTTGCAGAAGGTGGTCGAGACCGGCTCGACCATCGCCATCCTCGACATCACGGGCGTGCGGACGATGGACACGCTGGTCGCCAACCACCTCATCAAGACCGTCACGGCCGCGCGCCTGATGGGCGCCCGCTGCATCCTGACCGGCGTCAGCCCGGCGATTGCGCAGACGATGGTGCAGCTCGGCATCGACCTCACGCAGATCACGACCCGCGCCCAGATGTCCGACGGCATCAAGCTCGCGCTGGAGATGATCGGCCGCACGGTCGTCGCCACCCGCGCCCTCGCCAAGCTCCAGAACGGCGCGGGCGGCGACGGCCTCCACAAGACCGTCAAGCAGACCGAGCAGATCATCACGACGGGCGGAGAGAAGAAACAAGAGGCGTAAATGGACGGACAGACGCGAATTCCCATCCTGAAGGTCGGCCGGGTTCTGATCGTGCCGATTCAGGTGGACATGGACGACCAGACGGTGATGCACCTCCAGGAGCGCATCCTCTCGGAGTTGGAGCGGACGGGCGCGCGCGGCGTGCTCATCGACATCTCGCTTTTGGAGATGGTGGACTCTTTCATCGGGCGCGTGCTCTCGGACATCGCGGCGATGGCGCGCATCATGGACGCGCGCACGGTCGTCGTCGGGATGCAGCCGGCCGTCGCCATCACGCTCGTCGAGCTGGGGCTGGAGCTGCGCGGCGTGGACACGGTGCTCAACGTGGACGAGGGCATCCGGCTGCTGCGGAGCGAGTTCGGCATCGACGAGGACGACGAAGACTCGCCGTTCGGCGGAGGGGCAGGCGCCTTTGCAGAGCAGGTCAATCGCCCTTGAGAGCGAGCACGACATCATCATCGCGCGCAGCGAGGTGCGCGCCCTCGCCGCCGGGCTCGGCTTCCGCCTGATCGACCAGACGCGGCTCGTCACCGTCACGTCGGAGCTGGCGCGCAACGTCGTCAAGTACGCGCGCCGCGGCCGCATGATCGCGCAGACGCTCGACGCCCCGCAGGCGCGCGCCGGGCTCCGGCTCATCTTCGAGGACACGGGCCCCGGCATCCCCGACCTCGACGCCGCCATGCGCGACGGCTTCTCGACGGGGCGGGGTCTCGGCAAAGGGCTCCCCGGCTCTAAACGGCTGGTTGACGTGTTCGAGATCGAATCGACGGTCGGCGTCGGCACGCGCGTGACCGTCGTGCGCTGGCTGTAAAGTGACGGCTGCCGGGTGTTAGATGTCAGATGTTAGTGACACTTTCAGCACTAACGTCTGACATCTAACACCCGGCACTTTTTATGAGAGTCTTCCACGCTCAGGAGATCAAGGAGGAGGCGCACGTCGGCGCGGCGCGGCGGGGCGTGCGGCGTTTCGCGTCCGCGCTCGGGTTCTCGGAAGACCGTCTGGCGGAGCTGGACATCGTCGTGCAGGAGATCGGCACCAACGCCGTGCGCTACGCGACGAGCGGCGGCTGCCTGCACTGGGCCGAGACGCTGGGCGAGGAGCCGGGGCTGGAGCTGTTCTACTTCGACAAGGGGCCGGGCGTCTACGACCTGGAGCGGGCGCTGCGCGACGGCGTCTCTTCGGGCGGGAGCCTGGGGACGGGCTTCGGCGCCATGCGGCGGCTGCTCGACGAGTTCGACGCCTACTCGAACGTCAAGGGCACGACGCGCCGGCTCACCACCGCGCGCCGTTCGACCTACGGCACGGCGCTGCTCGGGCGCAAGTGGGTCGCGCCCGTCACGACCGAGGAGCAGCGCGAGCGCGCCCGCCGCGTGACGCGCCGCGTCGGCTGTTGGAGCCGCCCGCGCCCGGGCGAGGAGACCAACGGCGACGCCTACTTCATCAAGGAGCACGACGGCGAGACGCTGCTCGCGGTCGTGGACGGGCTCGGGCACGGGCACGGCGCGCGCGAGGCGGCCGTCGCCGCGCTCGACACCCTGGAGCAGTGGGAGGGCGAGCCGCTCGACGAGCTGATCCTCGGCGTGCACGACGCCCTGCGCGCGACGCGCGGCGCCGTGATGGGCGCGGTCGTCATCAACCACGCGCGCGAGACCTTCAACTACGCGGGCGTCGGCAACATCGAGGTGCGCGTGCTCGGCGCGTCCGAGCCGGCGCGCCCCATCCCCTCGAACGGCACGCTCGGCGCGCGTCTGTCGCAGGTGCGCGTCTGGCCGCACCGCTGGCAGGAGGGCACCACGCTCGTCGTCGCCTCCGACGGCATCAGCGCGACCTGGGACGCCGCCGCCTACCCCGGCCTCGCCTCCAGAAGCCCGCAGCTCCTCGCCGGGACCCTCCTGCGCGACTTCGCGCGCGCCTCCGACGACGCCACCGTCCTCGTGTACAGGTAAATGGTCAATGGTAAATAGCGAATGGCGGGCTGACATCGGCGCCAACTGCGCCCCCCCTTGAACTCGACTTCACCTCCACGATTTACCATTGACCATTTACCATTTACTATTTACCAGCTATGCAGGGCATCACCTCAACACGGCTCGGAGACATCTACGTCCGGCGCGAGGCCGACATCGTCAAGGTGCGCGAGCGCGTCCGGCGCCTCGCGCGCGAGATGGGCTTCGACTCGACGACCCAGATCAAGATCACGACGGCCGTCTCGGAGCTGACGCGCAACATCTACGAGTACGCGCGCGCGGGCGCCATCACCCTCTCGCTCGCCACGCGCGGCGCGGCGGCCGCCGGCCTCCAGATCACCGCGCGCGACGACGGCCCCGGCATCGACGAGGCCCGGCTCCGCTCCATCGCCCGCGGCACCTACCGCTCGCCCTCGGGCCTCGGCGTCGGCCTCATCGGCACCCGGCGCCTGATGGACGAGTTCGACATCCAGTCGAAGGGGGGCGAGGGCACGCGCGTCACGGTCGTCAAGTGGCTCCCGCCCGCCGAGGGCGAGCGCGTCCGCGGGCGCGCCGAATTCCTGCGCGACTTCGTCAACACCGAGGAGGACGACTCGGCGCTCGAAGAGCTGTCGCGGCAGAACCGCGACCTCGTACAGGTGTTGGGCGAGTTGGAGGAGAAGCGCGAGCAGATGGAGCGGCTCAACGCCAGACTCGAAGAGTCGAACCGCGAGCTGAACCAGGCCAACGCGCAGTTGCGCGAGGTCTCCGCGATGAAGGAGGAGTTCCTCGCGCTCACCACGCACGACCTGCGCTCGCCCCTGACGGTCATCAGCGGCGTCATCAACTTCTTCACCTCGGGCCGCCTCGGCGACATCACGCCCGAGCAGAAGAACATGGTGACGATGATGGAGCGCAACACGCAGAACCTCATCGAGCTGGTCAACGACCTGCTCGACGCCTCGAAGCTGGAGTCGGGCACGATGCGCCTCGACCTCTCGACCATCGAGCTGCGCGGGCTCATCGACGAGTTGTCCCAGCAGATGCAGCCGCTCGCGGCCGAGAAGGAGATCGCGCTCGAAGTGGACGTGCCCGCGGAGATGCCCACGCTGCGCGCCGACCGCGCCAAGCTCCGCCGCGTGCTCGTCAACCTCGTCTCGAACGCTCTGAAGTTCACGCCGCGCGGCGGCCGCGTCAGCTTAAGCGCCGCGCCCGAGGGGGCGCAGGTGCGCGTCTCGGTCGCCGACACCGGCGTCGGCATCCCGCCCGAAGACCTCCGCGACATCTTCGACAAGTACGCGCAGGCTCGCTCGCGCGCCACGCGCAGCGAGAAGGGCACGGGGCTCGGCCTCTACATCACGCGCCAGCTCGTCGAGCTGCACGGCGGCCACATCGAAGTCCGCTCCGAGGTCGGCAAGGGCTCGACGTTCTCGTTCACAATTCCAGTAGCAGGTGATGAGTGATGGGTGATGAGTGATAAGAAAATACAGGGCCCGGTGTTGCCTCTTATCACTCATCACCCATCACCCGTCACTCATTCACCTATGCACTATCACCTGATCGGAATCTGCGGGACGGCGATGGCCTCGCTCGCCGGGATGTTGCAGGCGCGCGGCCACAAGGTGACGGGCTCGGACGAGAACGTCTACCCGCCGATGTCCACGATGCTCGAAAGCTTAGGCATCCCCGTCATGCAAGGCTATCAACCCGGGCACCTGTCCGAGCCCGCGCCCGACTGCGTCGTCGTCGGCAACGCGCTGTCGCGCGGGAACGCGGAAGTGGAAGAGACGCTGAACCGGCGGCTCGTCTACCGCTCGCAGGCCGAGGTCGTCAAGGAGGAGTTCATCCGCGGACGCCGCTCGCTCGTCGTCGCCGGCACGCACGGCAAGACGACGACCACCAGCATCGCGACGTGGGTCATGGAGCGCGGCGGCCTCAACCCTTCGTTCCTCGTCGGCGGCGTCGTGCAGAACTTCGGCGCGAGTTTCCGCGTCACCGAAAGCCCCTACTTCGTCATCGAGGGCGACGAGTACGACACGGCCTACTTCGACAAGGGGCCGAAGTTCATGCACTACCTGCCCGAGATCGCCGTCGTCGGCAACATCGAGTTCGACCACGCCGACATCTATAAAGACCTCGACGCCGTCAAACTCGCCTTCCGCCGCCTGATGAACCTCGTCCCCGGCCGCGGGCGCCTCATCGCCGGCTGGGACAGCCCCGCCGTGCGCGAGGTCGTCGAAGGGTTCGGCGGGAGGCTCCACACGCAGCTCGAAACGTTCGGCACGAGCGGGGACGCGCGCTGGCGCGCCGTGGACGTTGACTACTCGGGCGCGCTCACGCGCTTCCGCGTCCTGCGCGAGGGCGAGCCGTGGGGCGAGTTCGAGACGCCGCTCATCGGCGACTTCAACGTGCTCAACTGCCTCTCGGTCGTCATCGCCGCCGACGCGTGGGGGGTTTCGAGAGAGACCATCCGCGAAGCGCTCTCGACCTTCCAGAGCGTCAAGCGCCGCATGCAGGTGCGAGGGCTTGAGCGCGGCGTCACCGTCATCGACGACTTCGCGCACCACCCGACGGCGGTGCGCGAGACGCTGCGCGCGCTCGGCGAGAAGTACAAGGGGCGCCGCCTCGTCGCCGTCTTCGAGCCGCGCTCGGCCACCTCGCGCCTCGCCGTCTTCCAGGAGGACTACGCCGCGGCCTTCGACCCCGCCGACTACGTCGTCCTCTCCTCCGTCTTCGCGCGCGAGAAGGGCAGCGCCTACGGCCGCCTCCTCGACACGGACGAGTTGACCGCCGACATCGGACGCCGCCGCGACCGCCCCGCCCTCTGCCTCGACGGCGCGGACGCCATCGTCGAGCACCTCGCGCCTCGCCTGAGCGAAGGCGACGTGGTCGCCGTCATGTCCAACGGCGGCTTCGGCGGCATCCACGACAAACTGCTCGACGCGCTCAAGAGCGCTTGACCGTCGGCGTTCAGCCGTCAGCGTTCATACAGCTCGGCGGGCTTCAGGCACAGCGGCGCGGGCGCGGCGGCGGTCTCCGTGACGGCGAACGGGTAGAACGACGCGAGGTTGAGGACAATCATGCTGCCGGAGAAGAACCAGAGGCCGAGGAAGAATGCGATGCTCGCGTGAAAGAGGGTGACGAGTGCGAGCGCGATTTTGCGCGTGCGCCGCGGCCAGATGAAGAACACGTAGCCCGCCTCCAGCAGCATCGTTCCCCAGCACAAAGCCATCGCAGCCGGCGGCACCTCCGCCAGCCACGCGAAGCTCGCGGGGATGCCCTCGCGCATCAGCGCCCGCCAGACCGCCTCGCCGTTCCACCACTGCTCGCCCAGCGCCTTCTCGACACCCGAAGAGAAGTAGACGATGCACATGTGCCATTGCAGCACGCGGCGGCAGACTGAGTAGTAGATGCTCGCCGCGGCCTTCTCCGGCCGCCGCCACGCGTCAATCGAGAACGCGTCCCCGACGGGCATCACGCAGCAGTAGAAGAGCGCGATGTTCGTGAACTCGTGGACGCCGTAGATGGAGGTGACGCCGGAGGTGTTGAACGAGAGGTGCAGTAACCACGCCAACAGTGCCGCGCCCCTCGTGTGGAGCCCGAGCGCCAACAGGCAGAGAGAGAAGAGGTAGGCGGTGAAGAGTGCGGCGATGACCTGCTCCTCGCCGAAGCCATACGTTTCGCCGAGGCGAACCGCCAACCCGATGCGCGGCAGGTAGCTCGAAGTCAGGTGCTCCGTTATCTCCGGCTGCATGATGCCCAGCCGACCGACCAGCGGGTAGAGGTAGTCCTTCAGCGAGACCGCCTGAAGAATGAGGATGCAGCAGACGCCGACCCTGAGCAGCGACAGACCGGCGGGACTCTCCGGGCCTGCGCTGACGGTCAGCGCCCACACCGCCTTCAGCGCCCCCCGAAGGCGTGAGAGCAGACCGGGCGGAAGCGTCTCTTCGGCCATCTGTTTCGGACCTCCTTTGACTACTTCGTGACGAAGGAGAAGGCGTTGACCACCACCCAACGGGGACGCGCTCCGGCGCGGTACTGTCCCATCTTCGGCACCGCGTACGCTTCCACCTCGACGAGCGAGACCGACACGTCCGGGTGCTTGCCGAACATCCACGCCGCCCACGACGCGGCGAGTATGTCGTGCGGCCCCTCCTGCGAAAACAGCCCCGCGGTTGCCGAGATCCGCAGCTCCGCCTCAAGGCTCGGCCCGCTCTCGGTGTCTACCCGCCACTCCTTCGTCTGCTCGTTATAGCCGTGCCAGACCACGCGCCGCTGCGCGGCCACGCCGGGGGCGAAGAAGCCGAACCCGGTTCCCGTACCGGTGTAAGACTGGTAGCACGACGCCGCCCGCTCAGCCCAACTGCCGGCCGGGAGCGGCATGTACTTGGCCGCGCCGCAGACGGCGAGCGCGAGGTGGAAGACCGCCGCGATTTTGAAGAAGAGCAGGCCGCGCACATGTCCGTGCATAGAAGTTTCTCGACTTGAGAGTGGGGCGTAAGCGGACTGCCGGCGGTCGTCGCCATCCCGGTAGTCATGGCTTGCGGGTGCGTCAGTTTCAAATCCCGCCCGGGGGTTACGGGCGGCGGGCGGCGGGCGGCCGTGCGTTGCCGTCTCCCCGGGCGGGACTCGAAGCAATCGGCACGCGCTACCTCTGAAGGCTCCGTGTGTCCGTCGGGGCAGCGATCTTGCCCGTGAAGAACGACTTGCTCACCTGCCCTTCCCCGATGGCGCCGAGGTTCCCAGTGCGGATGGATTCGTCGAACCGGGCGGTGATGAGGGCGCGCAGTCCCTTCAGGTCGGCCTCCGGCAGGGAGGACATGAGGGTCGCGCTGGTGGTCGTCTTGTACACCGTCTTGTCTATGACATCCTTATAGACGCTCGTGTTGACGAAGGTGGACTCGCTCGCCGCGGAGGAGATGTCGTTGCCCAGAAAGGCGTTGAAGCCCTTCTCCATCTCGCCCCGCACTTTCTTAACGTCTTTCAGCGAAGTCGCCCGGGTGAGCCTGAGGCTCTGGATGTTTTGCAGGTTCACGGGGCGCGCGACACCCTGCGGCTCGACCTTACGGCCCTGCATCGACGCTTGACTAGCCTGACCGACTGCGACTGCGAATGACGCGCACGTCACCGCGCACAAGAGCGACACACCTATTCTCTTAACTTTCATCGTTTTGTCTCCTAGAGGTGGTGAAGAAGTTTACGGGTTGACCGTTACGGAACGGGGACGAAAGGCGAATTGAGAGAATCCCTTCATTCCCGACACGAGCCTCAGTAAACGGGGCGGAACCCGAGGTGAAAACTCAGGCGGTGAACGTTCCCGGCGGCCGCAGTTCCCTACACTCTCCAGCGCCGGTCGCCGCGGCCACCGGGAAATCGCCTGCACTCGCATACGAACCGTGTGGACGCACTTCGTGTCACCGCGGCGAGGAGGGCATCGACGCGGCCGACCCGCGGCGGTGCCTCCACACTTTCACGATAAATCCGCGATGC
>CAVSDM010000003.1:0-18649 GCA_963726735.1 uncultured Acidobacteriota bacterium | reverse complement strand
CGACGCGCGCCTGGTAGTCCGAGGGTGTGGCTTCCTGTAGCGCCGTCACGACTGAGACGAACTGCACCCCGTTGCCGGTGCCGCCGAGGACTGACAGTAGACAGGCAATCGGCCAGAGTCTGCACCCGCCATCCCAAGGTACGCCACCCCAATGGCGGCAGTCGGAATGGAGCGCCGCGGCAAGCGTTTCGCGAACGACGGCGTAGAGCAGGCTTCCAGCGACGATGCCGGCACCCCAACTCGCAAGCAGGAAACCAAACCCCGCACTCGTGGTACCAAGACTTCTCTTCGTAGATGACCTCGATGGGGATTATCAGCGTGAACAGAATGACCGCGAGCGATTGACCGCCGAGAAGCAGGCGGACTCGCGAGTTGCGTCGGGCGAAGGCAAGGCCGCCGCGCAAACGGCTCAGCGTCGTCTCACCAGCGTCACGCCGCGGTGTCGGAAGACCATGCGCGAAGGCAAGAACCACGGCGATGATCAGGAAAGAGGCGGCGTCGGCGAGCAGCGCGACGGCAAGCCCGACCTCGGAGACGAGGAGACCCGCCGAGTGCGGAACCTCCGACAACCGCTAGGGCAAATGCGATGTTCAACAGCGCGTTGCCCTCTCGGAGGAGTTGCTTCGGTTGCAGGATGCTCGCGATCGCTCCGCGCGTCAGGCCACGAGCAGTAACGGCGATCGCGCCATCGACCACCACGAGGAGGAGAACCAAGGGCACCGTGAACCTGCCTTCCGAGACGGCGGCGAGAGCGACGAAGACCGCGGCTTCGACGACGTAAAGCCACGGCAGGGTACGGCTGACGGCGAGCCGATCGAGCTTCGCCGTAAGGAACGGCGCGATGAAGGCAGGGAGGAACTTGCCCGCCAGAAACAGCCCCGCCGTCGAGGCGACTGAGCCGGTCCGGTCGTAGACAAGGATCGCGAGCGCGACGATGCCCACGCTGTCGCCGATCTCGTTCACGGTGTACGACGCCAGCAGCCGGCCGAAGGGGCGGACGGCGAGTGGGCGCATCCGCTGCTTCACGAGCCTGCACTGTAGTGAGGGACGCTCTAGGGGTCTCCACTAGACAGATGTTGGACCCCTGAGAGGGCGCTAACCGGCGGTTCTGCCTAAAGAGCGGAGTTGGCTCGACCGATGACAAGCGCAGCCGTGACAGGACGTCGAGCGCTACCTCTTTGCTTTCACCTCGCGATGTTGGTTCTCGCGGTGGTCGTTGTCATCGCTACTTCCGAGGTGCGGGATTGGTCACCGATCGAGCTTGTCTTGCTCCTCCTGGTGCTCGCGGTCGGCAGCGATGCGCTCACGATTGAGTTCCGCGGCATCAGGATTTCCGGCTCGTTCCTCGCCCTGGTTCTCGCGATGGCACTGCTGGGTCCCGCGCCCGCCGGCGTCATCGGCGTCGTCGCGACGCTGATTGACGCGGCTGTGGTCCGGCGCCCGTGGCACCGGAACCTCACCAACCTCGCCGTGTGGGCCTGGTTCCCGATCATCGGCTCGCTGATCGTCGAGGGGTGGGCCGGCGAGGCGCCACCAGGCACCGAAGACGCGCTCGGCTTCGCCGGCCTCGTTCTCCTTGTATTCATGGTTACGAACTTTCTGAACTTCGTGATGGTCGCCGGCTCGCTGCCATGCTCCGGCGAATCGTCGTTCGATTCTCAGGGCAGCCGTAAAGGCCGTCTTCCTGACCGTCCTTCCGTCCCAGTTCGCGACCGGCCTGCTCACCGCAGGCATCGCGTTCGGCTACCAGCAGCTGGGCGTGGGTGCGGTCGGCCTTCCTGCGGTCGTGCTCTTCGTTTTCCAGTACCTGCTCAAGCGGGCATTCAGGCCTTTGAGCGAGGGGAGGAACTCCAGCAGCGGACGCGCGAGCTGGCCTCTCTTCAGGTCGGGCTCATCAACACCGTCATGCAGACGCTTTCCATGCGGGACGCGATGACCGCTCGGCACTCCGCGGCAGTCGCGCGCTACGCGCGCGAGGTTGCTCGCATGTTGGGGCTGTCCGAGCGCGAGCAGGAGCTCATCCACACCGCCGGCCTGTTCCACGACATCGGCAAGTTCATCTTCCCGGACTCGATCCTGAACGCAGCCCGCAAGCTCACGCCTGAGGAATGGGTCACCGTCCGGCTGCATCCGGAGCAGGGCGCGAAGCTGGTCCGGCGGATCGAGGGCTACGGCCCCGTCGCCGACATCGTCATCAGCCACCACGAGAGGGTCGATGGGGGCGGGTATCCCTACGGGCTCGAGCGGCGAGCAGATCCCGCTGGGCTCGCGGATCCTCGCCGCGGCGGACACCTACGACGTGATGACGGCCCGTGACTCGTATCGCAGCCCCGTGAGCTCGCAGGCTGCGCTCGACGAGCTGCGACGAGTGTCCGGCACTCAGCTCGACCCGATGGTGGTCGACGTCTTCGTCGAGATGATCGAACACCACGGCGTTGCTTTCCGTCATTCGGACGAGGCCGACTTCGAACGCGAGCTGGCGTTCGACCGTCGAGTCGAGGACCTACGCCAGGCCCCGAGTTATAGCCGCCTGGACGGATGTTCGGTTTAGCGGTGCGACGGAATTGTCGATCCGGGTGATTGAGCGTTAACGAGAAACGAGCGCCGTTAGACGCTCGTCTCGAAATCGCTTCGAATTGCCTGAATATTTACTGACGCCAGCCCATGTTGTACCCCCTTACGTCGACGCCAGGTGCGGCAAACACCTTGGCTTTGACGGTCGTGCTGAATCGACAAGACGCAATCTAGGGGTTTTTCACGGTGTCTGAATAGGACATCCGTCCAGTTGCGGTTTAGCCCCTCGGCCTCGGCCGGGGGGCTTTTTTTTGGCGCATCAGCTTGCTGAGCGGGTTTGCGCCATGTCTTCACTAATCGGCAACGAATCTTGCGCCGGGAGACGCACGACGAATCTTGCGCCTCTTCCGTCCAGTGGTTCCTCGAGTGTGACGTTTCCGGCGTGCGACTCGGCGACGGCGCGGACGATCGCCAGGCCGAGTCCCGAGGAGCCGCTGCGATCGCCCTCGCCGCGAAAGAAGCGCTCGCCGTTCCGCGGCCTGACGCTCTCGATGTACGCCATCGAGGACACGGACGTTATCGCCGGGCGCGCGTGGACGGACGTGGAGGAGGCCGCGGGCCGGGACGTGGCCGTCATCGGCCCCGACATCATCGACAACCTCTTCGGCGGCGCGCCGCCCGAGCAGGCCGTCGGCCGCCATGGTGCGCGTCGAGGGCCGCACTACGAGATCATCGGCGTCACCGAACGCCTGGGGAAAATCTTCGGCTTCTCGCGCGACAACTTCGTGCAGATTCCCTACCCGACCTTCAAGAAGGCGTTCGGCGCGCACGTCTCGCTCGTCGTCTTCGTGCAGGTTCCCGCGGACGCGCAGCTCGCGGCGGCCGAAGACCAGGTGCGCAACGTCATGCGCAACCGGCGCGGCAAGTCCTTCCACGACGAGGAGGACGGCTTCGCCTTAGAGACGCAGGCCGTCTTCATCGACCTCTACAAGACGGCGACGGCCAACATCTACATCGTCACCATCGGCGTGGCCGCCATCTCGCTCGTCGTCGGCGGCATCGTCGTGATGAACATCATGCTGGTGAGCGTGACCGAGCGCACGCGCGAGATCGGCGTGCGCAAGGCCGTCGGCGCCTCGCGCCGCGACGTGCTCTTGCAGTTCCTCATCGAGTCGGTGGTCATCACCTCCATCGGCGGGATGATGGGCGTGGCCGCGGGCTTCCTCCTCGCCTTCGGGCTCGCCGCGGCGATGGGCTTCCCGCTGCTCTTCAGCGTCGGCTCGGCCGTCCTCGGCGTCACCGTCTCTTCGGCCGTCGGCATCGCCAGCGGCCTCTGGCCCGCGTGGAAGGCGGCAAGGTTAGACCCGATTGACGCGCTGCGTGCGGAGTAGTTGAGGGCTCGCATGTCTTTCGACGACATCAAAGAATCCGCGGCGATGGCCGTGGCGACGGTGCGGGCGAACAAGCTGCGCTCGTCGCTGACCATCCTCGGCGTGGGCATCGGGGTGGTGACGCTGACGTTCATGGTGTCGATCATTCAGGGTTTGAATAAGGCTTTCGCCGAGCAGATCGAGTCTTTAGGCTCGAACACCATCTTCGTCTCGAAGTTCGACCCGAGCTTCGGCCGCCCGCCGAACAGCGAGGAGCTGCACCGCAAGGACATCACCGTCGAGGACGCCGAGGCCATCCGCACGGAGTCCGCCGACTCAATCGACTCGGTCGCGCCCATCCGCCGCAAGATCGCCTCGTCCTTACGCTACGCCGACAAGGAGACCGACACGCCCATCCTCTTCGGCGTCACGCCCGAGTACGAGTACACGCTCTCGCAGTACGTCGAGCGCGGCCGCTTCGTTACCGAGGGCGACCTCGCGGGCCGCGAGAACGTCGCGATTCTGGCGCAGGACGTGGTGCGCGCGCTCTTCCCCAACGAAGACCCTTTGGGGAAGGAGATAAAAATTGAAGGGACGCCGTTCCGCGTCGTCGGCGTGATGGAGACGCTGGGGAACTTCTTCGGCCAGTCGCGCGACAACTCGGTCTTCATCCCGCTCCCGACCTTCGACAAGTACTGGCGCGACATCGAGCCGCCGCTCGTCGTCTTCTTCATCATCCTCCGCCCGCACACGCGCGCGCACGTCCCCGCGGCGATGGACGAGATCACCGACGTGCTGCGCCGCCGCCGGCAGGTCCCGGCCGCCGCGCCGAACAACTTCGGCGTCTCGTCGCAGGACTCTCTGCTCGACTTCTACAACCAGTTGACGGGCGCGACGTGGCTCGTGCTGACGGCCATCTCGTTCGTCGCGCTGATGATCGGCGGCATCGGCGTGATGAACATCATGCTCGTCTCTGTGACGGAGCGGACGAAGGAGATCGGCATCCGCAAGGCCGTGGGCGCCACGCGCGCCAACATCCTCTGGCAGTTCCTCATCGAGGCCGTCGTCCTGACGGCCCTCGGCGGCGTCGGCGGGCTCGTCGTGGGCGAGGCGGCGAGCCTCCTCATGAACGCCTACTCGCCGCTCCCGGCCTACGTCCCCGTCTGGGCCATCCTCGTCGGCGTCGGCATCTCGGCCGGCGTCGGCATCGTCTTCGGCCTCTGGCCCGCGTGGAAGGCCGCCCGCCTCGACCCCATCGAAGCCCTGCGCTACGAATAAGAGCCCTCAACCGTCAACCGTCAACCGTGACGGGAAGATGCCGGAACGGTGAACCGTAACCGTTGACGAGTTGAGGCCGTCTTTCACTTGTCACGGTTTACGGTTTACGGTTGACGCCGACAGGCGTAAACTTTTCTCCAAACGACAGGATTTTGGGCGCCGGTGACGAACGCGGGGGCTGCGGTGTGCAACCAAAGCGATGGCCCGGCCGTAATAGACGCGAACCATGAAATTCATCGAGACATTGAAACTGGCCGTCGCCGCCATCTGGGCGCACAAGCTGCGCTCGGCGCTGACGCTCCTCGGCATGATCATCGGCGTGGCGGCCGTCGTCGTCGTCGTCTCGCTCATCCAGGGCTTCAACGCCTACATCGACGAGAAGATCGCCAACATCGGCGCCAAGTCCTACACCATCGGCCGCTTCAGCATGGACGACTTTAAGGACACCGACTCCATCGCGGCCGCGCAGCGGCGCAACAAGGAGTTGACCCTCGAAGACTACGAGTTCCTGAAGTCGCGCCTGACCCTCTCCGACAAGTTCGCCGCCGGCGCCCGCCCGCAGCGCGCGCAGATCAAGCGCGGCAACGAAATCCTTCAGGAGGTGGCGATAGACGGCAAGGAGCCGATGCTGGGCGAGATCGAGAAGGTGGACGTGGCCGACGGCCGCTACTTCACCGAGGTCGAGAACCGGGAGGGCTCGCGCGTCGCCTTCATCGGCTCGGACGTGGCCGAGAAGCTCTTCCCCGGGGCCGACCCCGTCGGCGGCGAGATCTTCATCAACTCGCTCCCCTACCGCGTGGTCGGCGTCCGCACCGCGAAGGGCACGGTCTTCGGGATGCCGCAGGACACCTTCGTCACGCTGCCGCTGATGACCTACCGGCGCAACTTCGGCGCGCTCATCAACTGGCGCTCGCTCTACATGCAGGGCACGGCGCGCGACGACAAGCAGTTCGAGGACGCGGTGGAGGAGGCGCGCGGGTGGATGCGCATCCGGCGCGGGTTGGAGAAGGGCGAGAAGGACAACTTCGGCATCTTCACCCCCGACTCCATCACGGGGCTGCGCGACCGGCTCTTCGGCACCATCTTCATCGTCGCCATCGCGGTGCCGGCCATCGCGCTCGTCGTCGGCGGCATCGTCGTGATGAACATCATGCTCGTCTCGGTGACCGAGCGGACGAAGGAGATCGGCATCCGCAAGGCTCTGGGCGCGCGCCGCGCCGACATCCTGAAGCAGTTCCTCGTCGAGGCCGTCACGCTCTCGGCCATCGGCGGCGCGACCGGCGTCATCATCGCCTGGATGCTCGGCCGCGTCGTCTCGGCCATACTCATCCCGACGTACCTTTCGGCGTGGGCGGTCTTCATCGCCGTCGCCGTCTCCGGCGCGGTCGGCGTCGCCGCCGGCCTCTTCCCCGCCTGGAAGGCCGCGCGCTTAGACCCGATTGAGGCTTTGAGGGCTGACTGAAGATGAAGTGCCTGGCGTGCGGCGCGGAGAACATGGTAGAGGGCGATTTGATGGAGACGAGCGGCGGCGGCACCGTCTACTTCAAGTTCGCCGACACGCCGCTGCTCAAGAGCATCTTCGGCGTGGGCACGCGCCCCGTCCGCGCGCACGGCTGCGCGCACTGCGGCCACCTCCAGCTCTCCGTCCGCTTCAGCAACGAAGACCTGGAGCGACGGCAGCGGTTCGAGGGCGAGCAGCCGAGCGTGCTCGAACGACTCGAAGGTGAAGACGGTAGAGGGTAGTGGTTGGTTATGCGAATCCTACGCAGCGACATCTACGAGAACCTGGCGATGGCCTTGCAGACCCTGCGGGCCAACAAGCTGCGCTCTTTCCTGACGGTCATCGGCGTGATGATCGGCGTCATCACCGTCATGCTCATCGCCTCGATCATCAGCGGCATCGACGAGCAGGTGAAGAAGGAGATCGAGTCGTTCGGCACCCGCTCGATCTTCATCGCGAAGTTCGACCCGGGCATCCGCGTCGGGCGCCTGTCGCGCGAGGAGCGGATGCGCAAGGATCTCACTTACGACGACGCCCTCGCCGTCTCGCAGCTCCCCTCGGTCGAGCTGGGCGTCCCCTTCCTCGACATCACCAACAACTTCTTCGGCCGCAAGATCAAGGTCTCGACCGAGGGCAAGACTTCGGAGGCGGTGCGACTCGAAGGGACCCTGCCCGACTACATCCGCGCCGGCACGGACGTGGTCTCGGAGGGGCGCTTCTTCTCGCAGTACGAGAACGACACGAACCAGCGCGTCTGCGTCGTCCGCAGCCGCGTCGCCGAGGACTTCTTCCCCAACATGTCGGCCGTCGGCCAAAGCATCGACATCGGCGGGCAGGACTTCAAGGTCATCGGCATCATCCAGCAGCGCGAGCAGCTCTTCGGCGGCTCGGGCAGCGACGACATCAACAACGGCATCTACGTCCCCTTCAACGTGGCGAAGAAGCTGAAGCCGAACGCCGACGACATCTACATCTTCGCCGTCGCCAAGGTCGGCGAAATCGACAAGGCGAAGGACCAGATCACGGACCTCCTGCGCGTGCGGCGGCAGGTGCCCTTCGGCAAGCCGAACAACTTCGGGATGGCGACGGCCGACTCCATCATCGACCAGTTCCGCGCCATCACGGGCGGCGTCGCCATCGCGATGGTCGCCATCTCGTCGGTGGGCCTGATGGTGGGCGGCATCGGCGTGATGAACATCATGCTGGTCTCGGTGACGGAGCGGACGCGCGAGATCGGCATCCGCAAGGCTCTGGGCGCGCGCCGCGCCGACATCCTCTGGCAGTTCCTCATCGAGGCGGCGACGCTGACCGGATTCGGCGGCCTCGTCGGCCTGACCATCGGCTGGCTGCTGACGCTGCTGGTGAGGCTGCTGCTGCCCTCCTACGTCCCGCTCTGGGCGCCCATCATGGGCTTCGTCGCCTCGGTCGGCATCGGCCTCGTCTTCGGCCTCTGGCCCGCGTGGAAGGCCGCCCGCCTCGACCCCATCGAAGCCCTGCGCTACGAGTAGTTCGGGAGTAGACAGTAGAAAAGCAGAGGCGGCGCGTCTTAACCCTCAGGTCGGACGCGCCGCTTCGTCTTGCTACTGACTACTGTCTCCTTACTTCACGAGATGAAGCTGCCGAAGAGCGCGCTCGAAGCGACGCGGAGGAGGAGGACGAAGCCGAAGAAGATGAGGGCTATCGTCCAGGCGGAGCCTTTGCTCAAGCGGTCGCTCGTGTGGCGCAGGCCGGTGGCCGTCAGCCAGAGTTGGTAGAAGGCGAGCACGCCGAAGCTGGCCAGGACGGAGAAGAGGACGGGACTGTCGGCCGGCCTGACCAGCGCGCCGAGGTTGTCCGTCACCAGCGTCTCCTGCCCGAGCAGCGGGTGTATGTCGTCCGGGTCTTTGATGTAGAGCAGGACGAGGCTCAGGACTCTCCCGATGATTACCACGGGCAGCGCCGCCCAGGCCACCGCCGACAGCGCCTGCCAGAAGCCCAGCCGCCCGCCGAAGAGCAGCACGAACAGCATGTAGAGTCCGGCGATGAGGCTCATCACGACGAACATCCCGACGAAGGTGGAGACGGCGTTGCCGGCGATCTTCGCGGGCGACTTGGCGTCGGCGATCTGCTGCGCCTTCATCGGCGCGAGTTGCTCGGCCGGCACCCAGCCCTTCTCGGCGACCTTGTCGAGCGTGAAGCTGACGATGCGCTCCGGCGTCAGGCGCTGCGTGAAGGCGGTCACGTAGACGAAGCTCAGCAGCGCGGCGATGAGAATCGCGCCGAACCAGCTCGGGTGCGCGCGCAGGTTGCGGAAGACCGCCGACGGCTCGAAGAAGATGTTCCCGAGCTTCTGGAGGAAGGGCATCGGCGCGGGCGCGTCCTCGACCGCGCGCGCGCGCGGGATGAAGCTCAGCCCGAAGAGTAAGAGGCCGAGGAAGCAGAGCGCGGCCCCAGTGCCGTAGCTCACCCCGACCTTCAGGAAGGCGGCGGCGACCAGCAGTAGCCCGACGACGAAGACGACGCCGGGGACGACGAAGCGGTTTGTGTTACTTGTCACGGGGAGAGCCCTCACTTCAACACGGGATGCGAGACCACGCGGCGCATTCTAACCCCTCACGGGACGCGCGCCGAAAGTAATTTTGTTACGCGCCCGCCCCCCGCAAGGTTTCAAACCCTGCGGTTGACCGCCCCGCGCTTTCTGCGATAATTCCCCCGACCGACCCGGGACGCTCCCAGACGCTCGAACAGGTTGCCGCCAAAGCCTAAGAAGAAACCCTCTATTAAGGCGAGCAAGAAAGGCAGGCAGAAATGACCGGAGAAGAGATGGAAAGGACAATGTCATTCATCGTCGAGCAGCAGGCGCAAACAGCCACTAAGCTTGACAGACTTGTGGACACGGTAGCGTCGCTATCGCATAAAGTTGACCGCATAGCCGACAAGGTTGACCGCACGGCGGGCAGCATCACCAACCTGCTGGCCGTGGCGGAAATTCAGGCGTCCGAGATAAAAGACATCGGTGAATCAATCCGAGCGCTCGCCGAGCGGCAGCGCGAATCGGAGGAACGCGGACGGCGCACTGACGAGCGCCTCGACGCCCTCATCAACATCGTCGAGCGTCACGTCGGCGAAGGCCGGAACGGGAAGGCATAAGCGTTAGTAAGTTTAAAGAGTGAGCGAGGAGGGCAGAGTGCGAACTCTGCCTTTTCTATTCTGTGGTGAATTTCCGCCCGCCGCGTTCGTTGGCCATCGGCCGAAAGCGTTTGGTGTAGGGCTACTGCGCTTTGGTCTCGGCCTCGAACCAGCCGGGGACGCGGATGCAGGCGACCGTGTGGTTGGGGGAGACTTCGCGGAGGTCCGGGTCGATGCGGGCGCAGTCGGGGATGGCTTCGGGGCAGCGCGTGTGGAAGCGGCAGCCGGAGGGCGGGTTGATGGGCGTGGGCACGTCGCCCTTCAACACAATCCGGTCGCGCTTGCGCGTGGGGTCGGGGACGGGGATGGCCGAGAGCAGTGCGCGCGTGTAGGGGTGGAGCGGGTTGGCGTACAGCTCCTCGGCCGAGGCCACTTCGACGATGCGGCCGAGGTACATGACGGCCACGCGGTCGGAGATGTGCTCGACCACGGCGAGCCCGTGCGAGATGAAGAGGTAGGTGAGATTGAACTCGCCTTGCAGGTCTTCCAGGAGGTTGACGACCTGCGCCTGCACGCTCACGTCGAGCGCCGAGACCGGCTCGTCGGCCACGACGAGCTTCGGGTTCAAGGCGAGCGCCCGCGCGATGCCGATGCGCTGGCGCTGTCCGCCGGAGAACTCGTGCGGGTAGCGGTTCATGTAGTCGGGGTCTAAGCCGACCTTGCGCAGCAGCTCGGCCACGCGCTCGCGCCGCTCCGACTTGTCGCCTATCCGGTGGATGACCAGCGGCTCCGAGACGATGTCGCGCACGCGCATGCGCGGGTTGAGCGACGCGTAAGGGTCCTGGAAGATAATCTGCATCTCGCGGCGCAGGCGGCGCAGCTCATCGCCCGACGTGGCGAGCACGTTGCGCCCCCCGAACTCGACTTCGCCGCGCGTCGGCTCGATGAGACGCAGCAGGCAGCGCCCCACGGTAGACTTGCCGCAGCCCGACTCGCCGACCAGCCCCAACGTCTCGCCGCGGTAGATGTCGAACGTCACGCCGTCCACCGCGCGCACCACGTCGTCGCTCCCCTCGATGGAGAAGTGCTTGAAGAGGCCGCGCACGCGCACGAGTTCTTCGTGCGCGCCGTCTTCCGCGCGCGCGGCCGCGGCCTCCGCCTGGGGGACGGTCTCGCCGCGCTCGTTAGTCGTCGCTTCCACGCGCGCCCCCTTCCGCCATGCGTTTGATCTGTGTGTCGGCCACGACCGCCGCCGTCAGGTCGTAGAGCACGCAGCGCACAGAGACGCCGCCCTCCAACTGGTAGAGCGGCAGGTCGCCCTCCGTGCAGCGCGGCATGACATGCGGGCAGCGCGGCGCGAAGTGACAGCCCTCGGGCAGGTTCGTCGGCTTCGGCACCGTGCCCTCGATGGTCGAGAGGCGGCCCGCCCTTTTAACTCCCGCCTCGGTGAGCTTCGGCACGGAGCGCAGCAGGCCCTCGGTGTAAGGGTGCTTGGGGCGCGCGAACAGCTCTTCGACCGGCGACTGCTCGACGATGCGGCCCGTGTACATGACGGCGACGCGGTCTGCGACTTCGGCGACGACGCCGAGGTCGTGCGTGATGAGCAGCACGGCGAGGTTGCGCGTGCGGCGCAGCCCGTCTATCAATTCAAGAATCTGCGCCTGGATGGTCACGTCGAGCGCGGTCGTCGGCTCGTCGGCGATGAGGAGGCGCGGGTCGCACGCGAGCGCCATCGCGATCATCACGCGCTGGCGCATCCCGCCCGAGAGCTGGTGCGGGTAGTCGTCGGCGCGCCGGCCGGGGTCGGGTATCGACACCTCGCGCATCGCCTCGACCGCCGCCTCGCGCGCCTGCTTGCGGTTCATCTGACGGTGCAGCCTGAGCGCCTCGGCGATCTGTTCGCCGACCGTGTAGACGGGGTTGAGCGAGGTCATCGGGTCTTGAAAGATCATCGCGATGTCGTCGCCGCGAATCTCGCGCAGACGCTCCTCCGACGCCGTCAGAAGGTTCTCGCCCGCGAAGAGAATCTCCCCGCCCACGATTCGCCCCGGCGCCGAGACGAGCCTCATCACGGAGAGCGCCGTGATCGACTTGCCGCACCCCGACTCGCCGACGAGCCCCAGCAGCTCGCCCTCCCCCACGTGAAAGCTCACGCCGTCCACCGCGCGCACGAGTCCGGCGCGCGTCGGGAACTGCGTCCTCAGGTCTCTGACTTCGAGCAGGTGCGTCACTGGCGTTAAGAGTAAACGACGAACGCCGCCGCTGCCAAGACAGGCACGCCCGCGTGGGACGGTCAAGGCCCGCTCCGCGTCGGCGCGCGTCGAAGGCTCAGGTCTCTGCGGCGCCTGCGGCCGCCGCCTCCGACGCGGGACGCGGGTCGGCCCTCGTCGGGCGTGCGCGGCCCCTCCGGGCGGAGGCGTGCGTGGCCAGCAGCACCACGGAGACGCACGCGGCTAGCACGGTCCACCAGAGGTATCTGAACTCCGAGGAGGGCGTGTAGAAGAAGTAG
Source organism: uncultured Acidobacteriota bacterium (assembly GCA_963726735.1). Classification (GTDB taxonomy): domain Bacteria; phylum Acidobacteriota; class Blastocatellia; order Pyrinomonadales; family Pyrinomonadaceae; genus QHXN01. The sequence goes on along the minus strand of CAVSDM010000003.1, from coordinate 6,369 downwards.
CCCAGCCCGTAGAGCAGCCCGCTCGAAGAGAGCACGAAGGCCGCGCGCGCCTCCTCGCCGGAGACCCCGAGCCGCAAAGAGACGTACGCGGCCGCCGCGCAGACCATGAGCCAGACGAAGCCGCGGAAGAACGGCGTGTTACTGAAGAGGAAGAAGTAAGACGTGAGCGCGCGCGTGAGCGCGTTGAGGGGGCGGCGGAACTGCGGCGGGTTGTTCATCCCCGTTGCCGGCAGGAAGGAGTGGATCACGTCCGCCCGACCGACGCCCGTCAGGCAGGCGAAGACGCGCGCGCGGTGCCGGAGGTATGCGGCCGGATTCTCGCGGACGGCGCGCAGCCAGGCGTCGCGTAGCGAGGCGACCTCAACCGCGTCGCGCGAAATCTGCATCGGCGCGGAGTGGCCGTAGATGAGCGTGTTGACGCCACACGGCTCGAACCTCCCGGCGGCGGCCGCGGGCGAGAATGTCCCCTGGCGCGAGAGGTATTCGGGGTAATACGGCCGCCCGGTCCCGGCTGAGATGGCCGTGAGGTCGAAGAGGAAAATCTGCTGGTGAGGGTAGACCGTATTGCCCTTGACGAGCAATCTGGTGGTGACGCTCACGGCCGCCGTCAGCAACGCGAAGTAGACGAGGCCCACCGCCACGGCCAGGACCCGGCGGCGGCCCGGCCCCCGCGGCGCCGGCAGCCCCCGGCACGCGATGGCCCCGCTCCAGAGCGCCAGCGGCAGGACGGCCGGCGCCGCGTTGAGCCGCACGCCGTAGCCGTAGAACAGCAGCGGGACGGAGGCGAGCAGCAGCGCGCCGGAGAACTTCGCCCCACGCCCCTCCTGTCTAGCGGCGGCGTAGACGAGCGCCGAGGCGAGCAGCAGCGACGCGCCGAGCCCCACGTCCTTCCAGATCGTCGGCAGCGTGGCCCACACCTGCGGCAGCAGTCCGAAGCCGGCGAAGGCCAGACTCGCGAGTGGCGCCCGCGCCCGCGTCGCGCGCCAGAACATGGCCGCACCGCCCCAGAAGAGCAGGTTGTGAAGGAGGAGCATCAGCCCCGGCCCTTCGACGACGCGGTCGAGCAGGCCCCACACCGCCGACATCAAGGGCGGGTGCACGTCGTAGAACCACCAACGGTGCCCCTGGTCCCACTGGTCGAACGAGTCGTCCGACATCAGCCCCGGGTAGAACGCCGCCAACGTCAGCGCGAACCCCGCCGCGCACAGCACGTACCCGCCCCACCCCGCGAGCAGCCGCCGAGCTTTACCGGAAAGGCTCATACTCCCCTCGCTCGGCCCTCACACCGTCACCGCCTCGCGGTACTCGCCCCAGACGCGGCGGAGGCGGTGAGAGATTTCGCCGACGGTGGCGAGCGATTCGACGCACTGGAGTATGCGCGGGAGGAGGTTGTCGGCGGAGCGCGCGGCGTCTTCGAGGAGGGTGAGCGCGACCTGTGTCTGCTCTGCGTCGCGGCGGGAGCGGAGGGCGCGAAGGCGCTCGACCTGTGCGCGTTCGACCGAGGGGTCGATGCGCATCGTCGGGACGGGCGTCTCGTCTTCCGAGCGGAAGCGGTTGACGCCGACGACGATGGCGTCCTCAGACTCGACGGCGCGCTGGTAGCGGTAGGCGGCCTCCTGTATCTCGCGCTGGACGTAGCCGAGTTCGATGGCGTGGAGCATGCCGCCCATCGCGTCGATCTTCTGGATGTAGTCGAGCGCGAGCCGCTCGACCTCGTTCGTCAGGTGCTCGACCGCGTAAGAGCCCGCGAGCGGGTCAACGGTGTCGGCCACGCCCGACTCGTGTGCGACGACCTGCTGCGTGCGCAGGGCCAAACGCGCCGCCGCCTCGGTCGGGAGCGAGAGCGCCTCGTCCATCGCGTTGGTGTGGAGACTTTGCGTGCCGCCGAGCACGGCGGCGAGCGCCTGGACGGTCGTGCGGACGACGTTGACCTCCGGCTGCTGTGCGGTGAGGGTCGAGCCGGCCGTCTGCGTGTGGAACCGAAGCATCTGCGAGCGCGGGTCGAGCGCGTGGAAACGTTCGCGCATCAGTCGCGCCCAGAGCCTCCGCGCCGCGCGGAACTTCGCCACCTCTTCGAGCAGGTTGTTGTGCGCGTTGAAGAAGAAGGAGAGGCGCGGGGCGAACTCGTCAACCTTGAGGCCCGCGGCAACCGCTGCCTCGACGTACGCGATGGCGTCCGCGAGCGTAAACGCCACCTCCTGCACGGCCGTCGAGCCGGCCTCGCGGATGTGGTAGCCGCTGATTGAAATCGTGTTCCAGTTCGGCACCTCGGCGGCGCAGTAGGCGAAGGTGTCGGTGACGAGTCTTAAAGAAGGCGCGGGCGGATAGATGTATGTGCCGCGCGCGATGTACTCCTTGAGGATGTCGTTCTGGATGGTGCCCTGAAGCTTGTCGGCCGTTACTCCCTGCTTCTTCCCGACGGCGATGTAGAGACAGAGGAGGACGGCGGCCGTCGCGTTAATCGTCATCGAGGTCGAGACGGAGTCCAGAGGGATGCCGTCGAAGAGCCGCTCCATGTCTTCGAGCGAGTCGATGGCGACGCCGACTTTTCCGACCTCGCCCGCGGCGAGCGGGTCGTCCGAATCCAGCCCGATCTGCGTCGGCAGATCGAAGGCGACCGAGAGGCCGGTCGTCCCTTGCGAGAGCAGAAACTTGTAGCGCGCGTTCGACTCTTCGGCCGTCGCGTAACCGGCGTACTGGCGCATCGTCCAGAGGCGCCCGCGGTACAGGTTGCGGCGGACGCCGCGCGTGTACGGGAAGTCGCCGGGGTCGCCGAGGTCTCGGTCGTAATCGAGCGGCTCGGTGTTCGACGGGTTGAAGTCGGTCGGGAGCGGGATGCCCGAGGAGGTCTCGAAGTGCTCTCGCCGCTCGCGCGGTGCGTCCGTCTTAGTGCTCATAAATTCCCTCAAGTAGGCAGATGGCCGTAGGCAGTTGAGAGCGCAGCGGAGCGGCGGCTGAGTTTAGCCCGGCCTTTCAAGGCCGGGTCAACGGCGTATTGAATAACGTGCGTCGCGTTAGCGACGGCTGAGCCGACGCAGCTCGTTCAGGCGTCGCTGACGCGACGCGGCACGTCGGTCAACATCTTTCCCGGCCTTTCAAGGCCGGGCTACATTCGGACGCCGCTGACGCGGCTTCAAACTGCCTGCTGCCATCTGCCTACTGCCTATTTTTTCTCACTTTTCTGAAGCCTAGCACAGGCGCCTGGGGGCGGCAACGGACTGTTTCTGTCCACCCCGTTTAACGCCCGGTGTGCGCTAACGCTTCGCCAACTTGAACGGGCCGCGGGGTACAACTGAGAGCCCTGGCGGCGCGTCTGATGACTGTTGCAATGAACGCGCAATGCGGGCGCAACGGGCGAACAAGGTTTCCGGGTACGGACAAGGGGTTCGGGCACTCCGGCGTCAAACAATCTTCCTAACAATTAAGGGATTTTTGCCGATGAGAAAGACGCTTTTTTCTGTTCTCCCGCTACTCGTGTTTCTGGGGCCGAGCTACGCTGGGCTCTCCTCCTTCCTCGGGTTCTTCGCCGGCCCTTCGGCGACCCGCGTCGAGGCGAACTACCTGCGCAAGCCCTCTTCGAGCCCCGCGACCGTACGCCTGCGCGGGCGCATCAGCGAGGCCAAGCGCGAACTGAAGAAGCTCCCCGCCGACTCGCTCGACGAAGTGACGCTCGCCGTCGCCGCGCCCTCGGGCGACGTGCAGACGCTGCGCGCCTCGAAGGAAGAATTTTTGACGAAGGGCGGCCAGTTCACCGCCGTCTCCTCCGACGGCGAGCCGCTGAAGGTCTCGATCGTCCGCCCGAACTACGTCAACACGGCCGTGCGCGTCACGGACGCGAAGGGCCGCGAGCTTCAGCCGCTCGTCGTGCGCTACCCGGTCGAGAAGGGCGGGAAGCTCAAAGAGGTCGCCTACTACACCTCGGCGCACCCCGCCGTCGAGGGTCAGGAGGTCGTGCGCGCCGGCGGCGAGTACGTCCGCGAGCGCCTCGACGAGGCCGCGCGCAAGCTCGCTCGGCTCGGCGAGCCCATCGACCCGGCGCTCATCGACGTGGCCGAACGCCTCTGTCACGTCGAGCACACCGACCACAAGCGCTTCCTCTCCGAGGACTCGGCCGCGCTCTTCGACGAGATACGGACGCTCTACGCCCTGAACGCGGGCGACACGTACCGCTACTCGGTCAGCTCGGCGGGCGCGGGCGGGATGGTGCAGATGATCCCGCCGACCTACGAGGGCATCCGCGAGCAGCACCCGAAGGCCGCCCTCAAGGCCGACTTCGTCGAGGGCATGCGCGACCACGCGAACGCGACGCAGGCGATGCTGCTCTACATGCAGGACACGTGGGACTACCTGAAGAAGCAGGAGGAGGTCGCGGCGGCGCTCGAAGGGGGCTTGGCGACGCGGGAGGAGCTGCTCGCGGCCGGCTACAACTCGAACCCGATGCGGCTCCCGAAATACCTCGCGCAGGGCGGCTCGGCCTGGCGCGTGCTCATCCCCGAGGAGACGAAGATGTACCTCCGCATCTACGCCGCGGTCGAGGCCCACGTGGACTTCGACGGCCGCTCCTAAAGCGGTTTCCGACGAACTCTCATCATGCGGCGGGCGTGCGCGGTTGACCTGCGCGCGCCCGCCGCGTAGCATCTCCGGGCAGAGAGCTATCCCTTAAAATTCGTTCGACGCGAGAAGCATTTGGAAATCAACGACGAGGCGAAGGAGATCGTGCAGGAGTTGGGCGCGGCCATCAACTCCGCGGTCGAGAACTCTTCGGAGGTGGCCGCCGCCATCGAGCGTCTGCGCGAGGCCGGCTACGAGATGGAGCTGACGCTCCGGCTGGAGATCGGCCTGCGCGAGTACGAGGCCGAGCCCGACGAGGAGGGCGAAGACTCGGCCCGACTCGAACTCACCGACGAAGACCGCCGGACGCTCCGCAGCATGAAGATACGCTTCGACGACGCCGAATGAGGCGCGCGCCGCGGCCGTGAAAAGAAGAAGGGTGAGACGCCGTCGCAGCGTCTTACCCTTTCTCTTCCCCGCGCCGGTCAATTCGCCGCGCGGCGCTCCCGCGTTGCCTCCGAGGGGCGCGTGTGCTAACCTTCCGCCTTAAATTTACTGAGATTTTCTCGCCTTATAGCTTTGCCGAAGAGGAGCATTAACTAAAGGTATGCCCACACACTCAAGCAGCAACGGCAGCGGCCAGACGGGCCGGGTCGTGCAGATCATCGGCCCCGTCCTCGACGTGGAGTTCGGCGACGGCTACCTGCCGCCCATCTACACGGCGCTGCGCGTCACCTCCGCAGGGTTCGACGTGCCCGACCCCATCGACATCATCTGCGAGGTCGAGCAGCACCTCGGCGAAGGCCGCGTCCGCACCGTCTCGATGCAGCCGACCGAGGGCGTCGTGCGCGGCATGATCGCCACCGACACCGGCGGCGGCATCACCGTCCCCGTCGGCGAGACGACGCTGGGCCGCGTCCTCAACGTCATCGGCCAGCCCGTGGACAACCTCGGGCCGGTCAACTCCGCGGAGCGCTACCCCATCCACCGCCACGCGCCCTCGCTCGACGAGCAGTCGACCGAGATGGAGATGTTCGAGACCGGCATCAAGGTCGTCGATCTCATCCAGCCGTTTCTGCGCGGCGGCAAGATCGGCCTCTTCGGCGGCGCGGGCGTCGGCAAGACCGTGCTCATCATGGAGCTGATCAACAACGTCGCCATGAAGCACTCGGGCTTCTCGGTCTTCGCGGGCGTCGGCGAGCGCACGCGCGAGGGCAACGACCTTCTGCGCGAGATGGTCGAGTCGCAGGTCATCCAGTACGGCGAGGAGTTCAACAAGCACTTCGAGGACACGGGCGAGTTCGACATGACGAAGGTGGACATGGACACCATCGGCCAGTCGAAGGTCGCGCTCGTCTACGGGCAGATGACCGAGCCGCCGGGCGCGCGCCTGCGCGTCGCGCTCTCGGGCCTCACGGTCGCCGAGTACTTCCGCGACCAGGGCCTCGACGTGCTCCTCTTCGTGGACAACATCTTCCGCTTCACGCAGGCGGGCTCGGAAGTGTCGGCGCTGCTCGGGCGCATGCCTTCGGCGGTCGGCTACCAGCCGAACCTCGCGACCGAGATGGGCGAGTTACAGGAGCGCATCACCTCGACGCGCACCGGCTCCATCACCTCGATTCAGGCCGTCTACGTCCCCGCGGACGACTACACAGACCCCGCGCCCGCGACGACCTTCGCGCACCTCGACGCCGTCACCGCGCTCTCGCGCCAGATCGTCGAGCTGGGCATCTACCCGGCGGTTGACCCGCTCACTTCCTGCTCGCGCATCCTCGACCCGCGCATCGTCGGCGAAGACCACTACCGCACGGCGCAGGC
>CAVSDM010000002.1:0-21217 GCA_963726735.1 uncultured Acidobacteriota bacterium | reverse complement strand
TGCGAGATCGTGTGCGACGCGCCGAAGGCCGACCCGTCGTACAGCCCGAACCGCCGCTGCCAGTCCACGGGCGTATAGACCTCCTCGCACACGACGCGCGCCGGGTCGATGTTGCATTCCGTGGAGCGCCAGCGTCTCCGTCACGCGCGCCTTTATCTTCAAAGCCTCCGCCTGCCAGTCGGCGCCGGGCATGCGGCTGAGCGTCGGCGTCGGCGCGAGCACGAAGACGGCCGAGCAGCCTCGGGCGCGAGCCCCGGGTCGGTCGCCGAAGGGACGCTCACGTAGAAGGGGAGCGCGCGCGGGACGCGTCCGTGCTTCAACAGATCGTCGAACGCCCCGCGGTAGTCTGCGGGGAGAAAGATGGTGTGGTGGCCCAAGCCCTCGACGTCGCCCGCGGACGCCCCAGTAGAAGGTGACGACGCCGGGCGTCATCTTCGTCTTCGCGGCCCTGGCGCGCGCGCGCGAACGCCCTGTCGGACTCGACCATTCCGTGTCCGTCGTCGGCACGTCCACGTTCGAGACGACTACGCGCGCGCGTTCGACGGTGCCGTCGGCGAGCTGTACGCCTTGGACGCGACCGCCGCGCGCGATATCTTCGACACGCGGCAGCGCGTGCGGACCTCGACGCCGACCTCGCGCGCGAGTCGTTCGATGCCTTCGACCAGGCCGTAGACGCCGCCCTCGGGGAGCCAGAGCCCGTAGGCCATCTCGCCGTAAGGGAGAATCGTGAACATGCCCGGCAGTTCGTAGGGCGAGCCGCCGAGGTACATCGCGTAGGAGCCGAGCGCCTCGCGCACGTGGCGGCTCTTGAAGTGGCGGCGCAGCTCTCCGTCGAAGGAGCGCCAGAGCCCCGTCCCCAACAACTCGCGCGGCGTGAGCGCGCCGAGCCACTTCGCGGGGTTGTCCACGTTGCGGCTGACGAGCTTGTCGAAGGCGATGCGGAACTTCTCGCCCGCGTCGCGCATGAAGCCGAAGACCGAGGGCGCACAGCCCGGCTCCAGGCGCTCGCACTCGGCGAGGAAATTTTGCAGGTCGGAGGAGAGCGTGAAGCGCGTGCCGTCGGCCCAGCGGAAAGTGATGGAGGGGTCGACGGGCAGCAGCCGCACGTAGTCCTCCAAACGACGGCCGGCGGCGGCGAACAGCTCCTCAAAGACCCAGGGGTAGTTGAGGAGCGAAGGCCCCGTGTCGAAGCGGAAGCCGTCGCGCTCGATGAGGTTGGCGCGGCCGCCGACGCGAGCGCCGCCTTCGAGCAGCGTGACGCGGAAGCCCTTGACGCGCAGGTGTATCGCGGCGCTCAGCGCCCCGAGGCCGCCGCCGACGATGAGCGCGCGCGTGTCGTCCGTCGTCTTCATTTCAGGAGGTACGCGAGCGGGATGCGCCAGTACTTTGAAGGCGGAAGCACGCCGAACTTCTCGCGCAGCGGCACGCTCTCGCGGTGCGCGGCGCCGCGGCTGCTCGCGGCGATGCGCTCGTTCAGGCGGCCGTAAACTTTTATGCAGGCTTGAATCGCCAGGCGGCAGTCGGGCGCGAAGGCGTCGAGGTTCTGCTCGGCGCTCGCGTAGTGCCCGGCGGCGACGGAGGCGAGATGTCGGAGCACGAGCGCGAGACGGCTCTGCTGTCCCGGGTCGTCGGCATCCAGTTCTTCGATGCCCTCGGCGCGCAGCACATCCGTCGGAAGATAGACGCGGCCGCGGCGCTGGTCTTCGGCCACGTCGCGGAGGAAGTTGGTCAGTTGCAGCGCGATGCCGAGGTCGCGCGCCGAGTCGAGCGCGCGCACGAAGCTGTGCGAATCGCGCGCGCCGTAGACGTGCGTCAGGAAGTAGCCGACGACGACGGCGCTGCCGTAGACGTAAGAGCCGATGAGGTCGTTGAGCGTCTTGAACGGGCGCGGCCGGATGTCCAGGCGCATCGCGCCGAGGAAGGCGCGGTAATGTCCTTCGGGGATGCCGCGTTCGCGCACGACGCGCGTGAAGCCCGCGAGGTGCGCGGGCACGCCGCGCCGCAACGCTTCATGAAGGGACGCGCATTCGATGCCGGCCTCGTAGTGCGCGCCCCATTGGTCGAGCAGGCGCAGGCGCTCAGCGGCGTCGAGCGGGAAGGTGTCCACCACCTCGTCGGGGTAGCGGACGGCGGCGTAGACGGCCTCGACCTCTTCGCGCTTGGCGCGCGGGAGGAAGCGGCTGACGATGAAGAAACTCGTCGTGTAAGCGCGCATCACGCGCCGCGCCTCGCGGTTGAGCACGCCCCACGCGGCCCCTTCGGAGCGGGCACGGAGCGCGCCCTCGCGCGCGCGTCGCTCCCGAAGAGCCCACTCGTCCATGCCCATCACGGTCGGAACCGCCCGCGGTAGCGGGTCGCCCGTTGTGACACGGCCCCCTCGGGTGACCAGAGGCCACCCGCTACCGCGACTGGTTCTGACCTGATTAGTTTCCATGCTTCGTGCGTATCAGCTTACTCACGTCGAAGCCCTGCGAGCGGGCCGCTTCGGTCAGGCGAAGATACGTGGCCTCGTCCATCTGCGGATTGCGCGAGAGGAACCAGAGGTACTTGCGGCTCGGGTCTCCGACGACCGCGTAAGAGTAGTCGGGCGCCAGCTCCATGATCTGGTAGTCGCCCCAGACGAAGGGCAGGAAGGAGAGGAAGGCCGGGGCGAACCTGACCTTCAGCCGCGAGTTCGGCCCCGTCCTGTCCGCGAGCTTCGCGTCGCCCACGGCCTCCGTCATCCGCCCGTCGCGCTTGCGGCAGCGGTTGACGACCTTGAGGCGGTCTGCGCGCTTGAGCGTGTACTCGGCCGTCACGTCGCCCGCGCACTTCTCCTCGAAGCGGTTCGGCAGACGCGCCACCTCGTACCAGAGCCCCATGTAGCGCGGCAGGTCAACCGCCGGCACGACCCGCAAAGGCTCCCGCTCCTTCCGCTCGGCCTTCACTATCAACGTCGCGAAGAACAACAGCAGTCCAACAGCCGCGACTCTTTTCTTCATCACTTCACCCGTCCTGCCCGTGCGCCTTGCCCGTCAACTGCCGGCCCAGCGCGCCCGCGTCGAAGTAGGCGCAGAAGCGCCTGATCTGCTCGCCGTCGGTTTCGAGGATGCTGACGCCGTCGTACTTCAAGGGCGTCCCGTCGTTCGCCGTCCCTTCGGTCGTCCATTCGAGCGCGGCGCGCTCGCCCGCGGCGAAGACGTTGCGGAAGGTCGAGCGCACCTCGCCGAACGTGTCGCGGTACTTCGCGCCCCAGAACTCGCGCGCGCCCTCCGGCCCGCGAAACTTCTCGGGCGAGACGACGTTCCCGACCTCCGCGTCCGCCGCGAAGAGTCGGACGATCTCCTCCACGTCCCGCCCGGCTTCGAGTTTCCCGAGCGCTTCGATGAACCTTTTCGCGATCTGCTCAGACATGACTTTCAAACCCCCTTTGTACGTTCAAGATTCGACGGCGGCCAGCGTGCCCGCGAACTCCTCCAGTTGGCGGAAGCTCTCGGCGTGGAGGTCGGCCGGAAGGCGCTTGCGCACGCCCTCCTCGCGGAAACCCGCGCCGCCCAGCACGACCGCCGCCCCCGCGCGCCGCGCGGCATGGCTGAAGCCCGCGTACTCGTACACCGCGCGGTCGAGCCGCAAGAGCACGGTCGAAGAGACGCAGACCAGCTCGGGCCGGAACCTGTGCACCGCCTCGGCCAGCGCCGAGAAGGGCGTGCTCGTCCCAAGGTTGAAGACGGCCACCCCCGCGCCCTCCAGCGTCACCGCGGCGAGCCGCAGCGGCAGCTCGTGGAAGTCGTCTTCGACGCTGCAACAGAGCGCGCGCAACCCCTCGCCGCCGCCCGCCGCGCCCTGTAGCGACGCCTGAAGCGTTTGCAGCGCGACGACGGCCGTGCGCGTCGCCACGTGCTCCTGCGCGACCGAAATCTCGCCCGCGTGCCAGAGGTCGCCGACCCTCCGCATCCCCACGCAGAGGAAGCCGTCGGCGACCTGCCCGACGCTGTGGCCGTCGAGGTACAGGTTGACGAGCAGCGCCGAAAGCTCCTCGTCGCGCCCGTCCAAAAGAGCCCGGAAGGTCTCTTCGGCCAGCGCGGCCTCGCGCCCCGGTGCAAGCTCCGGCGTGTGCGCCGCGCGCGCGGCGGGCGCACGTCGCTTCCAGGGAAGCGGCGCCTCCCCCGCCGCGGTCGGCCCCGCGCGACGGGCGGCGGCCACGTCCTCCGGGCGGAAGCGCCGGTGGCCGCCCGCGGTCTTCTCCATCGGGAGCAGCCCGCTGTCGGCCCAGCGCTTGACCGACGCCTCGCTCACGCCGAGCACGCGCGCCGCCTCCTTGCTCGTCAATCGCCTGCCTCTGGACGCCTTAATCATTTTCCCCCGAACCGTCAGGCAGGCACCTTAACAGAACAGGCCATTCATGTAAAGAGTAAAAACGCTCAAGTCGTTCACAAAGGGTCACGCCTGACATAAAATTGCAACTTGACAGATTTGCCCGCATCGTCTAAAACGTCCGAAACGTTCAGGGCCGACGGTGACACGAAAATGTGAGAGCGCGGGAAAGGTGTCTGAACGTTTCCGGACGCTCGAACGAGTAGAATGGGAGTGTATGGCGGCTGAGCAACTGATTCTGGTGGACGCGTCCGACCGCGAGCTGGGCGTCGGGGAGAAGATGGAGGTCCACCGCGCGGGCGCGCTGCACCGCGCCTTCTCGGTCTTCGTCTTCGACGGCGGCGGGCGCCTGCTCTTGCAGAGGCGCGCGGCCGGCAAGTACCACTCGGCGGGCCTGTGGTCGAACACGGCCTGCGGCCACCCGCGCCCCGGCGAGTTGACGCGGGCGGCCGCGCGGCGGCGCCTGCGCGAAGAGATGGGCTTCGACTGTGAGCTGCGCGAGGCGTTCGAGTTCCTCTACCGGGCGGAGCTGGACGGCGCGCTCGTCGAGCACGAGTACGACCACGTTTTCGTCGGCACGCACGACGCCGACCCCGCGCCCGACCCTTCGGAGGTCGCGGAGTGGCGTTGGGTCACGATGGGCGAGCTGCTGCGCGGTCTGAGCGACGAGCCGCAGCTCTACAGCCGCTGGCTGAAGCTCGCCGTCGAAGGAGAGCACTGGCGCGGGTTCGCCGCGCAGGGCGTCGTCGGCGCGACGGCCGACGTTCAACGCGGGGCCGAGGGCTCCGCACCAACCAACAGGCAGAGTTGAAAAGGGGGAAGAGAGATGGCAGAGAACAAGGAGCAGGAAGGACAGTTCCCGCAGAGCGGTTCCGAGGGGCAGAGCACTCATTCGACCACCGGCGACGGCCACCCGCCGCGCCCGGGCGAGCCCGGCTACGAAGAGGGCGGCGAAGAGGCGGGCGGCAGCTCGGACTCGGACAAGGAGTAAGGGTCGGGGCGCGTCGCCGCGGCCGCGGGGAGTTTAGTAACTCATTTCAACTCCGCGGAGGGCGGCGCGCCCTCTTCAAATTCTAAGGGGAGGGTTCGGGGGATGAGCAAGGCAGTGACTGAGGACGACAAGCTCGCGAAGCTGCGCGAGATAGTCAAGGCGGTGGACATCTGCATGCTGACGACCGTGGACGAGCGCGGCGCTTGCACAGCCGGCCGATGTCGAACAACCGCGACGTGGAGTTCGACGGCGACCTCTGGTTCTTCACCTACGGTTCGTCGCACAAGGTTGACGAGGTGAACCGCGTCTCGAATGTGAACGCGAACTTCGCCGACATTGACGACCAGCTCTACGCTTCGCTGAGCGGTAACGCCGAGGTCGTGCGCGACCGCGCGAAGATCGAGGAGCTGTGGAAGCCGCAGCTCAAGGCGTGGTTCCCGGAAGGGGTGGACACGCCGGACATCGCGCTCCTGAAGGTGACGGCCGAGCGCGCAGAGTACTGGGACAGTTCGCAGTCGTGGGTGGCGCACGCCGTCGGCTTCGTCTCGTCGCTCGTGACGGGCGAGCCAGCGCAGTTGGGCGAGAACGAGAAGCTTGAGCTGAAGTGACGGCCGCGCCTTCAAAGAGTCAGGCGGAGGAGCCGGGGCCGGGCACGCGCATCGACGAGTTCACCGTCGCCTACCGCATCTCGCGCGGGATGAGCGCCGACGTGCTCGCGGTCTGGCATCACGGGCTGCTGACGCCGCTCGTCTGCAAGCGCCTGCGCCCGGCCGACGCCGAAAGCCAAAAGCACCGCGGCCTCCTGCGCGCCGAGTGCGACGCGCTCAAGCGCCTGTGTCACCCGGGCGTCGTGCGCCTGGTCGGCGAGAACATGCGCGCGCCGCTGCCGTACCTCCTGCTGGAACACGCGGGCGGGCGCACGCTGCGCGACGAGTTGCGGGAGTCGGGGGCGTTCGACGTGGCGCGCGCCGTCCGGCTCGTCCAGCACGTCGGCGCGGCCGTCGGGCACGCGCACGCGCGCGGGCTGCTTCACCGCGACCTGAAGCCCTCGAACGTCGCGCTGCGCGAAGGGCGCCCCGTGCTGCTCGACTTCGGCGTCGTGTGGGAGCTGGGCGACGGGCGCCGCTGCCCGCCCGACCGCAGCGGCACGCCGCAGTACCTCGCGCCCGAGCAGGTCACGCGCTCGCCGCTCTCGACGGCGACGGACGTGTACGGCCTCGGCGCGATGCTGTTCGAGTTGCTCGCGGGCGAGCGCCCCTTCCGCGCGGGCGAGACGGACTGGCGCGCGCCGCTCTCCGCGCGTTACCCGCAGCTCGCGGAGAGTCCGAACGTCGCGGCGCTCTCGGCGCGCGGTGTGCCGGAGGCGTTGACCAACGTCGTCAGCAGATGCCTCGCGCGCAACCCGCGCGCGAGGTTTCAGACCGCGGCCGAACTCCTTCACGCGCTCGACGAGTTCACGCCGGTCAAGGTCTACCCGGAACATTTAACGCCCGAGGCCGCGCTGCTGCCGTCGGCGTCGGGCGCGGCGGCCAGTTGAAATTCGACTACACGCTCGACTTCAAACGCACAGACTTCCGCGCGCACCCGGAGCTGTACCGGGTCGGGCGCGGCGAGCAGGGCGTGCTCCTCGTCGAGCCTTACAAGAGCGAGCTGCTGCCGCACTGGCGCTTCCGGACGCCGGAGGTGGCGCGCGCGTCGGCGGCGAAACTTCAAGAACTCTACGAGGCTTATCAGCGCGCGGGCGACTTCGTCGGGATGGACATGGCGCGCAAGTACATCCAGATGGGGTGGACGCGCTCGATGCGCTACGCCAACCACCGCACGGGTCAGAAGTACGTCGGCCCCGTCCCCGCCGACAAGAAGGGGCAAAGCGGCGCGCACGGCCGCAGGGTCGCCCCGCCCGAGCCCGACGCCTCGAAGCTTGAGAGCGCGCGGATTTTTAAGGAGCTGCTTGACGCCGTGCTCTCCGACCCCGTCTACCTCTCCATGCGCGAAGAGCACCGCCGCCGCTACGAATCGGCGCCCGACGTTCCCGCCCGTCGACGCCTCTCTTTACAAAAGCCGCGCGGTGAACGTATCTTTCATCGTCCGTCCGGCCCGAAGGGGCGGAGGCCAGCCGTCAGATTCCCGAAGTACAGGAAGGGATTAACGATTGGGCAGAGTGCGGGTACTCGTGGGCACGCGCAAGGGCGCCTTCGTCCTGACCTCGGACGCCGCGCGCGAGAGTTGGGAAGTCTCCGGCCCGCACTTCGCGGGCTGGGAGGTCTATCACCTGAAGGGCTCGCCGGCCGACCCCGAACGGATTTACGCCTCGCAGACGAGCGCGTGGTTCGGCCAGATCATCCAGCGCTCGGACGACGGCGGCCAGACGTGGTTCCAACCCGGCACGCCCGAGGGCGAGCCGACCACCACGCCCGAGGGCATGCCGAAGGGCGAGAGCAACAAGTTCGTCTACGACACCTCCGAGGAGACCGGCGCGCCGCTCACCACGCACCAGTGGTACGACGGCACGCAGAAGCCGTGGGAGTTCAAGCGCGTCTGGCACCTTGAGCCTTCGCCGGACGACCCCGACACCGTCTACGCGGGCGTCGAGGACGCGGCGCTCTTCCGCACGACCGACGGCGGGCGTTCCTGGCACGAACTGGCGGGGCTGCGCGGCCACGGCACCGGCGCGCAGTGGCAGCCCGGCGCGGGCGGCATGTGCCTGCACACGATCATCCTCGACCACGTCAACCGGGAGCGCATCTACGTCGCCATCTCGGCGGCGGGCGCCTTCCGCACCGACGACGGCGGGAAGACGTGGAAGCCCATCAACAAGGGGCTGCACTCGCTCTACATCCCCGACCCGACGGCCGAGATCGGCCACTGCGTCCACCGCGTCGCGCATGCACCCGACGCGCCCCGCGAGCGCTCTTCATGCAGAAGCACTGGGACGTGATGCGCAGCGACGACGGCGGCGACAACTGGCGCGAGGTGAGCGGCGACCTCCCCACCGACTTCGGCTTCGTCATCGACGTGCACGCGCACGAGCCCGAGACCGTCTACGTCGTCCCCATCAAGAGCGACGCCGAGCACTACCCGCCGGACGGCAAACTGCGCGTCTACCGCAGCCGCACGGGCGGCGACGAATGGGAGGCGCTGACGAACGGGCTCCCGCAGGAGAACTGCTACGTGAACGTGCTGCGCGACGCGATGTCGCGTGGACACGCTCGACCCGTGCGGCGTCTACTTCGGCACGACGGGCGGGCAGGTCTACGCGTCGCGCGACGGCGGGCGACAATTGGGACGCCATCGTGCGCGATCTTGCCGGCAGTGCTCTCCGTCGAGGCGCAGGCGCTGCCGTGATACGCGTCCTGCTGCCGCTGCCCCTGCGGACGCTCGCGCGCGTCGACGGGCGAGGTCGAGTTGGAGGTCGAGGGCGCCGCCACGCAGCGCTCCGTGCTCGACGCGCTCGAAGCAGCCTACCCGGCGCTGCGCGGCACCGTCCGCGACCACGCGACCGGGGCGCGCCGGCCGTTCGTCCGTTTCTTCGCGTGCGAACAAGACCTGTCTCACGAGCCGGCGGACGCCCCTCTGCCGGACGCCGTGTCGACAGGACGAGAGCCGTTCCTGGTCGTCGGCGCCATCGCCGGCGGCCGGGGCGTCGAGTTTGAGACCGAGGGTTTAAGCTTAGGCGAAGCGGCCGCCTCACAGCCCACCAAACATATGCCTCCAGACTGAGAAACCAGACGGGGCCGAACGCCCTCCGCCCGAGAAGCAGCGGGGCTTCGTAAACGCGCTCCTCGAAAACGTCGAGGACGCCATCGTCGCCTGCGACGCCGCGGGCGCCCTCACCGTCTTCAACCACGCCGCGCGCGAGCATGCACGGCCTCGCCGAGCTGCCCATCACCGGCCGACAGTTGGGCCGACTACTACGACCTCTATCTGCCCGACGGCCGCACGCGCGATGCGCAAGGAGGAGATGCCGCTCTACCGCGCCTTCGGGGCGAGCGCGTCCGCGACGCCGAGATGGTCGTCGCGCCGAAGGGCGGCGACGCGCCGCGCACCGTGCTCGCGAGCGGCGGCGCCATCTACGGCCCCGGCGGCGAGAAGCTGGGCGCGGTCGTCGTCATGCGCGACTTCACCGAGCAGAAGGCGGCGCAGGAGGCCCTGAGGCGCGAGAGCACGCTGCTCCACGCGCTGATGGACAACATCCCCGACGCCATCTACTTCAAGGACACCGAGGGCCGCTTCACGCGCGTCAACAGCCACGCGCCCTACCGCGGCGGCAAAGCGCCCGAGGAGGTCGTCGGCAAGACCGACTTCGACTTCTTCGTCGAAGAGCACGCGCGCGCCGCCTACGAGGACGAGCAGCGCGTCATGCGCACGGGCGTCCCGCATCATCGATAAGGAGGAGAAGCGAGACCTACCCGGACGGCTCGCACGACGTGGCTCTCGACGACGAAGGTCCCGGTCTTCGACGAGCGCGGGGCGCGTCACGGGGATCGTCGGCATCTCGCGCGACATCACCGAGCGCAAGCGGGCCGAGGAGGCGCGGCTCGAGCTCGCGCGCGAACAGGCCGCGCGCGCCGAGGCCGAGGCCGCCAACCGTCTTAAGGACGAGTTCCTCGCGACGCTCTCACACGAGCTGAGGACGCCTTTAACCGCCATTCTCGGCTGGTCCAAGATGCTCGCCGACGGGCAGGTCTCGGAGGGAAGGCGGCCGACGCGTTCACGTGCCATCTACCGCAACGCGCGCTCGCAGGCGCAGCTCATCGACGACCTGCTCGACGTCTCGCGCATCATCACGGGCAACTCCGCATCGAGGTCGTCGCCCGTCAATCTCGCGCCGTCGTCGAGGCGCGGCCTCGGTCGTGCGCCCCGCGGCGGCGGCTAAGGGCGTCTGACGCTCGAAGTGAAGTTCGACGCCGACGACGCGACGGTCAACGGCGACCCGGCCGCCTCCAACAGGTCGTCTGGAACCTCCTGTCGAACGCGGTCAAGTTCACGCCCGCGGGCGGGCTCGTCGAGGCGCGCGTCCGCCGCGCGGGCTCGCGAGTTGGAGGTCGCCGTCAGCGACACGGGGCAGGGCATCCCCGCCGGAGTTCCTGCCGCACGTCTTCGAGCGCTTCCGGCAGGCCGACATGGGCACGACGCGCCGCCACAGCGGGTTGGGACTTGGGCTCGCCATCGTCCGGCATCTGTCGAGCTTCACGGCGGCGGCGTCGGGGCCGAGAGCGAGGGCGAGGGGCGCGGCTCGACCTTCACCGTCGGCTCCCGGCTCCGTGCCGTCCGCGACGTCGGACAACCCGTGGCCTGCGCGGAACTGCCCCCGCGCCCCGACGGCTTTCGGCCCGCCGGTCATCGACGCCCTCGCTCGAAGGCTTGAAGGTCCTGGTCGTGGACGACGAGCCGGACGCGCGGCGTCTGCTGACGGAGCTGCTGTCGCGCCGCGGGGCCGAGGTGTTGACGGCCGCGTCGGCGGCTCGAGGCTTTGAGATGCTTCAGGCGTGGCGGCCCGCACGTCCTGCTCTCCGACATAGGGATGCCGGACGGCGACGGCTACGAGCTGATTCGGAGGGTGCGCGAGCTTCCGGAGGAGCGCGGGGGGCGGACGCCCGCGGCGGCGCTGACGGCCTACGCCGGCCCCGCCGACCGCGCGCGTGCGCTCGCCGAAGGCTACCACCTCCACGTCGCCAAGCCGGTCGAGCCCGCCGAGCTGGCGGCGGTCGTCGCCGGCCTCGCGGGCGCGGGTTTTTGAGTTTGAGACATGTCTGACGAAGTACCCTTCATCTTCTCCGACCTGAACCTGTCGCGGCGGCTGGAGCGTGCCGAGGCGCGCGGCAACGCGGAGTTCGTGGAGGCGCGCGCCGCCGTGGAGCCCGCGAGCGGCGCGCGCTGGATTGATGTCGCGGGCTGTTACGCGATGTTCGACGGCGCCGAATCGCCGCTGACGCAGACGTTCGGCCTCGGCCTCTTCGAGGCGGCGTCTGACGCAGACTTTAAGAGACTTGAAGAGTTCTTCGAGGAGCGCGCCGCGCCGGTCTACCACGAGGTCAGCCCGCTCGCCGACCCGACGACTTTCATGCTGCTCAACGGGCGCGGGTACGAGCCGTTCGAGTTCACGAGCGTCATGTTCCGTCCTCTTGCCATGAGCATGAGCACGGCGGCGCCGCGCGACTCGGGCGTGAGCGTGCGCGTGGTCGAGCCCGGAGAGCATGAGCTGTGGGCGCAGACGGCGGCGCGCGGTTGGAGCGAGTTCGAGGAGCTTTCGGACTTCATGCTCGGGCTCTCGCGTGTCAGTGCGAAGAGGGCCGACGCGCTCTCGTTCCTGGCCGAGCTGGACGGGCGCGCGGTCGCCGCCGGCGCCCTGAGCATCTGGGAGGGCGTGGCGCTTTTGGCCGGCGCGAGCACCGTCCCCGAGGCGCGCAGGCGCGGCGCGCAACTGGCGCTGCTCGACGCGCGACTCGCCTACGCGGCGGAACACGGCTGCGACCTCGCCATGATGTGCGCGCTGCCCGGCTCCGCCTCGCAACGCAACGCCGAGCGGCAGGGCTTCCGCATCGCCTACACGCGCATCAAGTGGCGGGAGAGCCGTAGGCAGTAGGCGGATGGCAGTAGGCAATGGTCGAAATGGACGAGCCGTGCGTGTGCGTCTAACGCCGCGTCAGCGGCGGTCGAATGTAGCCGGCTTTTCAAGGCCGGGTTGAGGTTGAGCAAAACGGTGCCGCGTCGCGTCAGCGACGCGTGAACATTGCGCGTTGATTCATGCGTCGCTGACGCGACGCATAACCTGTTAACTATCGGCGGCCCCGGCCTTAAAAGGCCAGGCTACATTCGACCGCCGCTGACGCGGCTTTGACTGCCTACTGCCATCCGCCTACTGCTTACTGTTCTTATATACATAGTAGACGACGCCGGCGTGGTCGTCGGTTAAGAGGAAGGCGCCGGGGCCGTAGCCGAAGATGTCTGCGGGGCGGCCGTAGACTCTGCCCGCCTGCTGGAAGCCCGTGATGAAATCGGAGGGCGCGCCGCCGCGCTCGGGCACGCGCACGACGCTGTAGCCGCGGCCGAGATGCTTGTTCGTCGAGCCGTGCAGCGCGACGAGGAACGAGCCCGCCAACTCCTCCGGCTCGCCCGCGCCGAAGTGTTCGAGTCCGAGCGGCGCGCTGTGCGCGTCGAAGGCGGCGAGCGCGGCCGGCACGTCGCGGCAGCGCATCTTTCGTCCGCGCGGGTTGAACTCCGAGTCGGCGAAGAGGCGCGCGCCCGACTGGTAGCAGTAGGGCCAGCCGTAGTTTGTGCCGTCGCGCAGCGCGTACATCGTGTCGGCCGGTTTATCTTTACCCAGATGGTCGGCGGCCATGTTGGTCGCGAAGAGTTTATCGTTGACCCAGCGCAGGCCGACGGCGTTGCGCAGGCCGCGCGCGTAGAAGCGGCGGCCCGAGCCGTCCGCGTTCATCTCGAGGACGGTCGCGCGCACGTCCTCCTTCTCCACGCAGGCGTTGCAACTGCTGCCGACCGAGACGTAGAGCTTGCCTGCGGGGCCGAAGGCGAGCGTGCGCGTGAGGTGCCAGCCGCCGTACTTGTAGTCGAGCCCGTAATCGGGGAAGGTCGCGAGCACCTGCGGGGAGCCCTCGGGCGCGTCGGCGCCGCTCACGTAGCGGTAGCGCACGAGCCGGTCGGTCAGCGCGAGGTAGAACCAGTCTTGGCCCCGCTCGTCCGTGTGGAAGGCGACGCTGTTCGGGTTGCGCAGTTTGGTGAGGTAGGGCGTGACCTTCAGGAATTTTTTGTGCGCGCGGTCGAACTGGTCGAGGACGTAGACGGCGCCCTTCCGGTTGTCGGTCAGGTCGTGCATGTCTGTGACGAAGACGCGCCCGTCGGGGGCGAGCGACATGAAGCGCACGCGCTTCAGCCCTTCAGCCGCGACCGAGAGGGCGAAGCCTTCGGGGAGATTCAGGTTGTAACTCCTGCCGTTGGCGAGCGAGACGCGTTGGGCCTTGAGCGCCGCGGCGCGTTCGGCACGCGGCGCAACCCTCTCGCGGCGTCGCTGCGCCTGCGCGTAAGTCGTCGGGATGAGCAGCAGCGCGACGCAGGCGAGCGACGCGCTTACCGTACGTGGCATGATGTGGGCCTCTCGCAGAGGGAAGTCGGAGAACCGCGGGATGATACTACGTCGGGCGTCGGGGGGGTGATGAAGGGCACTCGACTGTTAACGTTCTTCTGCGCGCTCGTCGTCGGGGCGTGTCCGGCGGTGGCGGCGAAGTCTCCGGCGCGGCTCGTGCGCGTCGGCGAGGGGTGGGCGCGCAGTCAGGTCAACGCCGTCATCTTCCGCCGCAACTCGGTCGTCAGCCACCGGGGCTGGCAGTACGTCGCCTTCTACGACGCGGAGGCGCATGTGGTGCTCGCGAAGCGCAGGCTCGGGACGACTCGATGGGAGGTGCGCCGGACGCAGCACACGGGCGACGCGTCGGACGCGCACAGGTCGATCAGCATCGCGCTCGACGGCGAAGGCTTTCTGCACGTCGTCTGGAACCAGCACGACTCGCCGCTGCAATACTGCCGGGGCTTGCGTCCCGGCTCGCTCGAACTCTCCGCGGAGATGCCGATGCTCGGCGAGAAGGAGCGGCGCGTCACCTACCCGGAGTTCTACAAACTGCCCGGCGGCCGTCTGCTCTTCCTCTACCGCGACGGGGCCTCGGGCGGCGGCGACCTCGTGCTCAATCAATACGAGCCTCGGCGCAAACTCTGGGGGCGGCTTCAGAACAGTCTCATCGACGGCGAGGGCGAGCGCAACGCCTACTGGCAGGCGTTCGTTGACGAACGGGGCACGATTCATCTCTCGTGGGTCTGGCGCGAGACGCCCGACGTGGCGAGCAACCACGACCTCTGTTACGCGAACTCCCCGGACGGCGGCCGCACGTGGCGGAAGTCTACGGGCGAGCCGTATCGCCTGCCCATCACGGCGGCGTCGGCCGAGTACGTCCGGCGCATCCCGCAGGGGAGCGAGTTGATTAACCAGACCTCGATGACCGCCGACGCGCGCGGCCGTCCATACGTCGTCACCTACTGGCGACCCGCGGGGACGCGTGTGCCGCAGTACCATCTCGTCTACCACGACGGCCGCGGCTGGCGCACGATTCAGGTCACGCGCCGCACGACGCCCTTTAGCCTCTCGGGCCGCGGCACGCGCCGCATCCCCGTCTCGCGCCCGCAGGTCGTCGTCGATGAGAGAGGCGGGAGGCCGCGGGTCTTCATGGTCTTCCGAGACGAGGAGCGCGGCGGTCGCGTCTCGGTCGCGGCGTGCGCGCGCCTCCCGCGCGGCGACTGCGCCGTCGGCGATCTAAACGAAGAGCCGTTCGGCATGTGGGAGCCGACCTACGACCCGGAGGTCTGGCGTCTGAGGAGGGAACTGCACCTCTTCGTCCAGAGGGTCGGGCAGGGGCAGGGCGAGACGACGGAGGACATCCCCGCGCAGCCCGTCTCAATCCTTGAGTGGAAGCCGCGGCGTTAGCCCTTGATAATTTCAGATTCTTAATCTTCGGAGGGCACTCAACTTGAAGATAAAAGTCGCGGCGCTCTGCGCGGCCTTCCTTTTTTGTACCGTGTCCGCGCGGGCGCAGTCGCCGCTGATGACGAACGTCGGCGGCCGTCACACTTTAAGCCTCGACGGGCGTTGGCAGACCATCATCGACCCGTACGAGAACGGCTTCTACGACTACCGCTACAGGGAGAGCCCCAACGGCTACTTCCGTGACGCGAAGCCCAAAAACCCGGGCGACCTCGTCGAGTACGACTTCGACGGCTCGCCGCAGATGTACGTCCCCGGCGACTGGAACTCGCAGGACGAGCGCCTGCTCTTCTACGAGGGCACGGTCTGGTACAAGAAGTCTTTCGACTACGCGAGGAGGCCGCGCACGCGCCTCTTCGTACACTTCGGCGGGGCCAACTACGAGGCCGTCGTCTACCTCAACGGCGAGAAGCTCGGCCGCCACGAGGGCGGCTTCACGCCCTTCGAGTTTGAGGTGACGAACCTCGTCCGCGAGCGCGGCAACTTCCTCGTCGTCAAGGTGGACAACAAGCGTCGGCGCGACGCCGTGCCGACGCTCAACACAGACTGGTGGAACTACGGCGGCCTCACGCGCCCGGTCGCGCTCGTCGAGGTGCCCGACACTTTCGTCCGCGACTACTTCGTGCAACTCAGGAAGGGCTCGCGCGAAGAGGTCGCCGGCTGGGTCAAGCTCGACGGCACGAGCGCCGCGAACCAGACCGTCACCGTCGAGATACCGGAAGCCAAACTGAAGCAGACCTTCAGGACCGACGCCGACGGCCTCGCACAGGTCAGCTTCAAGGCGCGGCTCGACCTCTGGTCGCCGGAGAGCCCGAAGCTCTACCGCGTCGTCGTCAACGCGGGCGCCGATGCGGTCGCAGAGCGCGTCGGCTTCCGCAGCATCGAGACGCGCGGCACCGACATCCTCCTGAACGGACGGCCCGTCTTCCTGCGCGGCATCTCCATCCATGAAGAGTCGCCGTTGCGCGGCGGGCGGGCCGTGAACGACGCGGACGCGCGGATGCTCCTGACGTGGGCGAAGGAGCTGGGCTGCAACTTCGTGCGGCTCGCGCACTACCCGCACAACGAGCAGATGACGCGGGTCGCAGACGAGATGGGCCTCATGGTCTGGTCGGAGGTGCCCGTCTACTGGACGATTCTCTGGGACGACCCCTCGACGTACGCGAACGCGAAGGCGCAGCTCGGCGAGATGATCGCGCGCGACCGCAACCGCGCCTCGGTCGTCCTCTGGTCGGTGGCGAACGAGACGCCCGTGAGCGAGCCGCGGAATAAATTCCTCCGCGGTCTCATCGAACACGCGCGCGCGCTCGACCCGACGCGGCTTCTGACGGCGGCCAACGAGCGTCGCTACAGCGACCCGAACACGCAGTTGGTTGACGACCCTCTGGGCGAGCATCTCGACGTGCTCGGCTGCAACGAGTACGTCGGCTGGTACGACGGCCCGCCGGAGAAGGCCGACCGCCTGACGTGGAAGGTGACGCTGAACAAGCCGCTCGTCATCAGCGAGTTCGGCGGCGACGCGCTCTACGGCCACCACGGCGACAAGGGGCAGCGCTGGACGGAGGAGTATCAGCGCGACATCTACGAGCACCAGATTGCGATGCTGCGGCGGATACCATCCTTGCGCGGGATGTCGCCGTGGATTCTCACGGACTTCCGCTCGCCGCGCCGGCCGCTGCCGCGCATACAGGACTTCTACAACCGCAAGGGGCTCATCTCGAACCGCGGCGAGCGCAAGCAGGCTTTCTACGTCTTGCAGGGCTTCTACCAAGAGCTTATGAAGGAAGGGAAGTAAGCGGGTATGATGAGGCCGCGACTCCTACTTAAAGATTGCCGCGAGGAAAATTGATGACGAGCAGCGTGATTGAGACTGAGCGCCTTCGAGGCGGGGAAGAGCTGCGGAGGCAGGTGTCGGAGGTCGTCGGGGCCGTGCCGGTCTTCGACATGCACACGCACCTCTTCGCGCCGGAGTTCGGCGAACTGAGCCTGTCGGGCATCGACGAGCTTCTGACGTATCACTACCTCGTCGCCGAGACCTTCCGCTCCGCGCGCGTGAGTTACGAGGAGTTCTGGCGGATGAGTCAGCCCGCGCAGGCCGACCTCGTGTGGCGGACGCTCTTCGTGGAGAACACGCCTGTGTCGGAGGCGGCGCGCGGCGTCGTCACCGTACTCGACGCGTTCGGCCTCGACACGGCCGCGCCCGACCTGACGGAGGCGCGCGAGTTCTTCCGCGCGCAGGACCCGGCCGCGCACCTCGAACGCGTCTTTGAGCTGGCGGGCGTGAGCGACGTGGCGATGACCAACGACCCCTTCGACGCGCGTGAGGCGAGCGTCTGGGAGGGCGGCGCTAACGTCGACGGGCGCTTCCACGCGGCGCTGCGGATGGACGGGCTGCTCAACGACTGGGGGAACTCCGCGGAAGCGCTCGCGGCGCGCGGGTACGAGGTTGACCGGGGGATGTCCGGCGCGACCGTGAGGGAGGTGCGGCGCTTCCTCGACGCGTGGATCGGGCGCATGCGTCCGCTCTACATGGCCGTGTCGCTGCCCGACGACTTTCAATACCCGGCCGCCGACGCGCGCGACCGAGTCATCCGCGAGGTGGTGCTGCCGACGGCGCGGGCGCACGCCCTCCCGTTCGCGCTGATGGTCGGCGTGCGGCGCGGCATAAACCCGGCGCTGCGGGCGGCGGGCGACGGCCTGGGGCGGGCGGACGTGTCGGCCGTCGGGCGTTTGTGCGCGGGGAACCCGGGGGTGCGCTTCCTTTCGACGTTCCTGTCGCGCGAGAACCAGCACGAGCTGTGCGTGTCGGCGCGCAAGTTCCGGAACCTGATGCCGTTCGGCTGCTGGTGGTTCCTCAACAACCCTTCGATCATGAAGGAGATGACGACGGAGCGCATCGAACTGCTCGGCACCTCCTTCATCCCGCAGCACTCGGACGCGCGCGTGCTCGAACAGTTGGTCTACAAGTGGAAGCACTCGCGCCGCTGCGTCGCCGACGCGCTCGCCGCATCATACGAGCGCCTGCTTGAGAGCGGCCGCGCCGTCACGCGCGCCGAGGTCGAGCGCGACGCCGCGCGCCTCTTCGACCGAAACTTCCGCGAGTGGGTCGGGCGCGCCGCTTAAGCCGGGCCGGGGGGCAAACGATGAGAAGGTTCTTCTTCGCCGTCATTCTTCTAATCGCCTGTTCGTCCGCCCCGTCGCAGGCGCGGCAGGCCGACACGCCCGACTGGGAGAACCCGCGCGTCTTCAACCTCAACAAGGAGCCCGCGCACGCCACGTTCGTTCCATACCCCGACGAGGCCGCGGCGCGGCGCGGCGTGTTGGCGTTCGCCCCGGGCGCGGCGTCCGCCCCCGGCTCGCCGTTCGTGATGTCTCTGAACGGCCGTTGGAAGTTCAACTGGGTGAAGGAGCCTTCGCTCAGGCCGGTCGATTTCTACCGGCCGGAGTTCGACGTGTCGGCGTGGAAGGAGATTAAGGTTCCCGCGAACTGGGAGTTCGAGGGCTACGGCACGCCCGTCTTTCTCAACATCATCTACCCGTTCAAGCGCGACGCGCCGAAGGTCATGGGCGAGCCGCCGAAGGACTGGACGACGTACGACGAGCGCAACCCGGTCGGCTCCTACCGGCGGGCCTTCAACGTCCCCGAAGGCTGGCGCGGACGCGAGACGTTCCTCGTGCTGCGCGGGGTGAACTCGGCCTGCTACGTGTGGGTCAACGGGCAGAAGGTCGGCTACAGCGAGGACAGTCGTCTGCCCGCGGAGTTCAACGTCACACGTTACGTCCGGCCGGGCGAGAACACAGTGGCCGTCGAGGTCTATCGCTTCTCGGACGGGAGCTATCTGGAAGACCAGGACTTCTGGCGCCTCTCGGGCATCTTCCGCGACGTGGAGCTGGTGTCGCGCGCGCCCGTCCACCTCCGGGACTTCTACGCGCGCACGCACCTCGACGCGCGGTACGCGGACGCACGCCTCGCGGTCAACGCGAAAGTACGCAACGCGAGTGTTGCGCCGGAGAAGTTCACGCTTCAGGCGAAGCTCTTCGACGCGCGCGGCCGTCCGGTCGGCGCGCCTGTGTCGGGCGAAGGCACGGCGGAGAGCGGCGACGAGGTCTCGCTCGATTTGTCGCAGCACGTGATCGACCCGCTGAAGTGGTCGGCCGAGGAGCCGAACCTCTACACGCTCGTCCTGACCCTGAAGGATTCGAGAGGGCGCGTGCTCGAAGTCGTCCCGTGGCGGCTCGGCTTCCGCAGTAGCGAGATTAAGAACGGGCAGATTCTCGTCAACGGCCGCCCCGTGATGATTAAAGGCGTCAACCGGCACGAGCACGACCCCGACCTCGGGCAGGTCACGACGCGCGAGATGATGTTGAAGGACGTGCTCCTGATGAAGCGTTACAACCTCAACGCCGTGCGGACGAGCCACTACCCGAACGACGAGCGCTGGTATCAACTGTGCGACGAGTACGGGCTCTACGTGCAGGACGAGGCCAACATCGAGTCGCACGGCTACGGCGCGAACGACAGGCAGCGTGTCTCCGACGGCGAGGACTTCACCGACGCGCACGTCGAGCGCGTCCGCCGCATGGTCGAGCGCGACAAGAACCACGCGAGCATTTTCCTCTTCTCTTTGGGGAACGAGGCCGGCTGGGGGCGCAACCTCGCGGCGGCGTACGCGTGGGTGAAGCAGAACCACCCGGAACTCGTCGTCGTCTACGAGGGCGGCGCGAGCGTCCACAGCGACGCCTTCAACCCGATGTACACGAAGCCGCAGAACCTTGTGAAGTACTGGGAGCAGAAGGGCGCGGGCAAACCCTTCTACCTCGTCGAGTACGCGCACGCGCTCGGCAACAGCGTCGGGAACTTGCAGGAGTATTGGACGGTGCTCGAGTCGCGCGCCAACTTCCACGGCGGCTTCATCTGGGACTGGGTCGATCAGACTTTCAGGAAGAAGACCGCGGACGGCCGCGACCTCTGGGCCTACGGCGGCGACTACGGCGACCGGCCGAACGACGGCAACGGCGGCGACGGGCTCGTCTTCGCCGACCGGCGCGTGCAGCCCGAACTCGAAGAGGTGAAGAAGGTCTACCAGTTCATCAAGGTCGAGCGGGCCGGGCGCGAGCCGAACCGCATCCGCGTGCGCAACAAGCACCTCTTCAGCGACCTCTCGTACGCCGAAGGCACCTGGGAGCTGACGGAGGACGGGAAGGTTATCCGGCGCGGGAGCCTGCCGCGCCTGCGCACGCCGGCCGGTCAGTCGGAGGAGCTGACGCTGCCCCTGCGGCTGCCCGCGCCGAGGCCCGGCGTCGAGTATCACCTCAAGGTGACGTTCGCGCTCGCGGCCGACACGCCCTGGGCGAAGAAGGGTCACGTCATCGCGTGGGATCAGGAACTCGTCCGGCACGAATTAGCACAGGGGCCGCCCGACCGCGCGGCGTCGCGCGCAGAGGAGTTGAACGTCTCCGAGACGGACGACGCGGTGACGCTGCGCGGCCGGCGCTTCGTCGCGCGCGTCGGCAAGAAGAGCGGCGCGCTCGAAGCGTACGAGTACGACGGCCGCCCGCTCATCGCGGGGCCGCTCGCGCACAACTTCTGGCGCGCGCCCCTCGACAACGACCGCGGCAACCAGATGTCGAAGCGGCTCGGCGTCTGGCGCGCGGGCGGCGCCGTGCGCGAGGTCCTGCGCTCCAACGTCCTGCGCAAGGGGCCGGGCGAGGTCGAGGTCATCACGGAGGTGTCGCTCGTGGCCGGGGCTTCGAGGGTTCTGACCAACTTCTCGTTCTACGGCGACGGGAGCATCGACCTCGCGGTCGCGTTCAGGCCGAGCGTCGAGGTGAACGAGGTCCCGCGTCTCGGGATGCAGGTGCTCTTGCCCGGCGAGTTCCGCCACGTCGAGTGG
The DNA here is from genome assembly GCA_963726735.1 of uncultured Acidobacteriota bacterium. GTDB lineage: Bacteria > Acidobacteriota > Blastocatellia > Pyrinomonadales > Pyrinomonadaceae > QHXN01. The sequence continues at coordinate 432 of CAVSDM010000002.1, read as the reverse complement.
TACGGGAACGGGCCGCACGAGACGTACGTGGATCGAAGGTCGGGCGCGGCCGTGGGGCTGTACCGCGCGACCGTGGACGAGCTGTGGACGCCGTACGTCGAGCCGCAGGAGAACGGCAACCGCACGGACGTGCGCTGGGTGACCTTCACGAACGCCGCGGGCGCGGGGCTGCGCGCGGTCGGACTCCCGACGCAAACGATCAACTTCAGCGCGTGGCCGTTCCGGATGTCGGAGCTTGAGCGCGCGAAGCACTCGGCCGAGATTCAGATGGCGAAGGAGATTACGGTCAACCTCGACTACAGGCAGCGGGGCGTCGGCGGCGACGACAGTTGGGGCGCGCTCCCGCACGAGCAGTACCGCATCCCCGCCACCCGACACGACTACCACTTCCGGCTTGAGCCCGTCGGCAAGCCTTGAAGGACACATGGCTTT
>CAVSDM010000001.1:0-18894 GCA_963726735.1 uncultured Acidobacteriota bacterium | reverse complement strand
TAGCCGCCCGAGACATACCTTTTCAGACGAACAAGACGAAGACGACTTTCTACCCCTTGCGGCCCTCCGGCCCGACCAGGAGAAAATATGTTGCGAAGAGCCCCGCGCACAATCGCCTGCCTGCTGCTCCTCTCCGTCTGCCTGACCTTCAACGCCTTCGCGCAGGTCAACAGCGCGAGCGTGACGGGTCTGGTCACGGACACGGCCGGCGCCGTCGTCCCCAACGCCTCGGTGACCTTGAAGAACAAGGCGACCAACGTCGAGACGACCGCCACGGCCGACAGCTCCGGTTACTACACCTTCGCCAGCCTCCCGGTCGGGACGTACGCCGTGACGGTCGAGCGTCCAGGGCTTCAAGAGGGTCGTGCATCGAAGACGTCAAGCTCGAGGTGGGACAGAAGGCGCGCTTCGACGTCTCGCTCGAGGTCGGCGCCGTGACCGAGACCGTGACGGTCACCTCGGCGTCGCTGCTGACGACGCAGGAGGCGACGACCGGCGGCGTCATCGAGAGCCGGCTGGTCGCGCAGCTGCCGCTCGCGGGGCGCAACTGGGACGACCTCATCGGCCTCGTCCCCGGCGTGCAAGCTGACCGCTACACGGAGGAGGGCGGCGGCACCGCCGGCGGGCGCACGGGCGGCGCGAACGTCCACGGCGTCCGCTCCCTCCAGAACAACTTCGTGCTGGACGGCGTCGACAACAACTCGATCTCCGCGAACGTGCAGGAGCTCACGACCCAGATCGCCCGGCCCTCCGTCGACTCGATTCAGGAGTTCAAGGTCAGCACCAACCCCTACTATGCCGAGAACGGCCGCAGTCCCGGCGCGCTCGTTAGCGTGCCACCAAGTCGGGCTCCAACGACTTCCACGGCACGCTCTACGAGTTCCATCGGAACCGTGTCTTCGACGCCAACAACTTCTTCAACAACCGCGCCGGCGCGCAGAAGCCGCAGAACATCCAGAACCAGTTCGGCGGCAATATCGGCGGCCCGGTCGTCAAAGACAAGGCGTTCTTCTTCTTCAACTACGAGGGCACGCGCATCCGCAAGGGCACGACCCGGCTGGGAACGTGCCGCTGCCGAACGAGATTCGCGGCGACTTCTCGACGGCGGCGGCCGTCGCCAACCGCATCCCCGGCGGCGCCTACGCGACGCTCTTCGACCGCGTCGGCGACTGCCGCCGCTCGTGCCTTCGGCCTTCAACGCGAAAGGCTCCTTCACGAACAACCAGATTCCCGCGCAGTGTCTCGACCCCGTCGCGCAGCGCGTGCTCGGCTCCTGCCCGCCGCCAACGTCGTCCCCGGCTCGGGCCCGCTCAACGTCAACAACTTCATCCGCATCCCGGGCATCGAGGACGACACCGACAGCTACACGGGGCGCTTCGACTGGCAGTACGAGCGCGCAGAACAGCTTCTTCGTCCGCTACACACTCTCCGACCGCTTCCGCTACGTCCCCGGCATCTTCGGCGGCGTCGTGGACGGCACGGGCTCTTCGGCCAACGGGCGGCTGAACATGAAGGGCAGTCGGCGGCCGATCGGCTGGACGCGCGTCATCAGCTCGCGGCTCATCAACGAGTTCCGGCTCGGCTGGGGCCGCAACAACTCGCTCGCCGACTGCAGGACCCGTTCGGCCTGAACACTCTGGCCGAGCTGGGCATCCTCGGCGTGCCCGACTCGCCGCTCTACAGCGGCGGCCTGCCGGGCATCGACATCTCGGCGCGCGGCGGCACGACGCTGCCCGGCGGGCAGTCGGGCTTCGACCGTCTGGGCTCGCCCGACTTCCTGCCGAAGTCGCAGCGCACGAACCAGTTTCAGTGGACCGACAACGTCAGCCTCTCCTACGGCCCCCACCAGTTGAAGTTCGGCGGCGACGTCCGCGGGCCGATGCGCAACATCTATCTCGACGTGCCCTCCCTGCGCGGCACGCTCACCTTCGACGGCAACCGCACGGGGATCGGCCTCGCCGACTTCCTGCTCGGCTACCCTTCGGGCGCGCAGCTCGCGAACCCCGCGGTCGTCGACTCGCGCCTGAAGATGTTCTCCGGCTTCTTCCAGGACGACTGGAAGGTGACGCCGAAGCTCACGCTGAATCTCGGCCTGCGCTACGACTACGCGACGTGGCCGTACGAGGGGCGCGACCGCCTGACGAACCTCGACCCCGTGACGGGCAGCTCTTCACGCCCGCGAACTCGCCTTACGGCCGGAGCCTGATCCAGCCCGACAAGAACAACTTCGCGCCGCGCGTCGGGTTCGCCTACCAGCTCGACGACGAGACGGTCCTGCGCGCGGGCTACGGCCGCTTCTACATGCTCTTCGAGCGCGCGGGCAGCGAAGACCAGCTCGCGCTGAACCTGCCCTACCTCGTCCAGAACAACGTGACGGCCGCCAACAACAACGCGACGGCCAACAACATCCGCCTGCGCACCGGCTTCAACCTCTCGCTCAACCCCGCGTCGGTTGACCCGCGGCTCGTGCGCCTGCGCGCCATCAACCCCGAGGCGGTCATGCCGAGCATCGACCAGTGGAACATCGGCGTCCAGCGCCGGCTGTCCGGCAACCTCGTCGCGACGGCCGACTACGTCGGGACGAAGGGCACGCACCTCTCGGTGCTGCGCAACCTGAACCAGCAGCTCTTCAACGCGGCGGGCGTCGGCACGGGCGTCATCCCCTACCCGAGCCTCGGCCCCATCGAGTACCGCGACAACGGCGGCAACTCGAACTACCACGGCGGCGAGCTGACGGTCGAGAAGCGCTTCAGCCACGGCTTCTCGTTCCGCACGGCCTACACCTACTCGAAGTCCATCGACTACGCGCAGGAGCATCTGGCGGCGGGCGGCACGGGCAGCTTCACGCAGAACGCGCGCGACCTGCGCGAGCGGCGCGGCCCGAGCGACTTCGACGTGCGCCACCGCTTCGTCGGCAGCTACATCTGGGAGCTGCCCTTCGGCACGGGGCGCAGCTACCTGCACGACGGCGCGCTCGCGCACGTCCTCGGCGGGTGGCGCCTGAGCGGGCTCGCGAACGTGCGCTCGGGGCGGCCGTTCACCGTCGCGGCCAACGGCAACAGCACGGCGCTCGGCGGCCTGCGCGGCGGCGGGCTCGTCGGCGCCTTCGCCGACTGCCTGCGCGACGGCTCGCTCTCTTCGGACGAGCGCAACATCGACCGCTGGTTCGACACGACGGCCTACGCCGTGCCGAACCCGGCGCGGCTCGGCACCTGCGGACGCAACACGCTGCGCGGCCCGAACCTCTCGAACTTCGACGCGTCGCTCGTGCGCACGTTCGACTACTTCGGCGAAGACCGCAGCCTGGAGTTCCGCTGGGAGGTCTTCAACGTCTTCAACACGCCGCAGTTCGGCCTGCCCGACCGGAACCTCTCGGGCACCGCCGCCGGCCGCATCTCCTCGCTCGCCGGCGACCCGCGCGTCATGCAGTTCGCGCTCAAGTTCAACTACTGAGGAGTGAGTAGCAGTATCAGTAGGTCAGTAGGCTCCGCGTTGTGGAGCGTTGAAGATGACAGTCGCAGCGTTTCGAGCAATGAAGTGTTCTTCTACTGACTACTGGCTACTTCTATTCGGGGGTTTATGACAGTCTCTACACACACGGGCGGGGGCAAGCGGCCGGAGCAGTTCCGGGACTACGCGGCGGAGGCGCGCGCGTGCGTGAAGGAGTTCTACCGGCTCAACCACACGCACCAGACGTTGGACTTCGTGCTGGAGAAGAAGCGGCAGTACCTCACGCTCAGACCGGCGCGAGATGGGCGTCTGGGAGGCGATGGAGTTCCTGAACACGCTCGTCGACGACAGCGACCCCGACACCGATCTGTCGCAGATCGAGCACCTACTGCAGACCGCCGAGGCGATCCGCGCCGCGACGGCCACCCGCGCTGGTTCATCCTCACCGGCCTGATCCACGACCTCGGCAAGGTGCTCTGCCTCTTCGGCGAGCCGCAGTGGGCCGTCGTCGGCGACACCTTCCCCGTCGGCTGCCGCTTCGACAAGACATCGTCTTCCCCGAGTTCTTCGCCGACAACCCCGACAGTCAGAACCCGCTCTACCAGACGCCCTGCGGCATCTACGAGGAGGGCTGCGGGCTCGACCGCGTCCACCTCTCCTGGGGCCACGACGAGTACCTGTACCACGTCGTCAAGGACTACCTGCCCGAGGAGGCGCTCTACATGATCCGCTACCACTCGTTCTATGCCGCCCACCGCGAGGGCGCCTACCAGCACCTGATGAACGACCACGACCGCGAGCTGTTCCGCTGGGTCCGCGCCTTCAACCCCTACGACCTCTACTCCAAAGCGGCCGAGCGCCCCGACGTGGCCGCGCTCAAGCCCTACTACGAAGAGCTCATCGCCGAATTCTTCCCGGCCAAGCTTCGCTGGTGACCCGGGCATCGTAAGCAGCATGAAGAGGCTGACTTTTGTCCTCGTCGTTCTGGCCGTCGCTTCGTTGGCGGCCTTCTGCGTTTTGTGCGCGCCGACGGTTGAAGCCAGGCGCGCGGGCGTGCGGCTCTCCACGCGCGAGGTCGCGCTCGGGCGCGCGCAGCCGGGCGAGTTGAAGGGGACGCGCACCGTCTCGCACGACCGCAGGCACGTCGCGTACGTGGCGAAGGTCGCGGGCGGCGAGGCCGCGTACGTGGACGGCGTCGCGGGCAAGACCTACCCGGCCGTCGCCAGCGACCCTCTGAGCGAGGCGGGACTCGGCAGCCCCTTCACCTTCAGCCGCGACGGGCGGCGCGTGGCCTACGTCGTGAACCTCTCGAACGCGCGCGCGCGCGGGCCGCGCCGCGTCGTCGTGGACGGTCAGGAGGGGCCGGCTCTTCGACTCCGTCTGGTCGGGCGGCCTGCACTTCAGCGACGACGGGAAGCACTTCCGCCTACACGGCCGAGCGCGGCGGGAAGCGTTTCGCCGTCGTGGACGGCGTCGAGAGCGGCCCGTACGAACGCGTGAGCGCACCGGCGTTCAGGGACTATCAAGAGAAGAGGCTTCGTCGTCGCCTTCGACGCCGTGCGCGACGGCGCGTCAACTCTTCGTCGTCAACGGTCAGGGAGTTCGCGGCCGACGACCTGAAGGGGCGCGAGCTGTTCTTCGGCGAAGAGGCGCGGCGAGCCCCGGGAGGTCGTGCGCGAGGGCAAGCACTTCGTCGCGTGGGAAGGGCAAGGAGGCCGGGCCTTTCGACGAAGCGGTAGGGACATTCCTTCACACCGCGCCGCGCGCGGGCGGACGGCTGTGTGATCTTCGAGGGACAGCGCGGCGGCAAACAGCTCGCGGTGCTCGACGGCGTTGACGGCGAGCCCTACGACTACGTCGGCGACCATCTACGTGAGCCACGGCGCCGCGCACACGCTCTACCCTGCGCGTCAGGGGCGAGGACTCGTTCGTCGTCTTCGACGGCAAGGAGGGGCCGAAATATTCCAGCATCGAGTTCGGCTCGGCGACGTCGCCCTTCAGCCCCGACGGGAGCGCTACGCCTACGCCGCGTCGCGCGCGGGCGGCCCCGACTCACGACGAGTTCTTCGTCGTCGCCGACGGCAAGGAGGGGACAGACTACGACTACGTCACGGGCGTCACCTTCACGCCCGACGGCTCGCACCTCCTCTATCTCGCCTACGACCGGGCGCGCGGGAAGACCTTCCTCGTGCGCGACGGCGAGGAGGTCGCCTCCTATGACCACATGCCCGACGCCAGCGGCATCCGCTTCGGCCCCGACGGCAGGCGCATGTACTTTCGCCTGCGGAAACAGGAAGGCGGCAAGGAGGCCGTGGTCGTGGACGGCCGCGCCTATGCTTACGACGAGGTCAAAGACGTGGAGTTCAGCCCCGACGGCCGCCGCCTCGTCTTCAAGGCGCAGCGCGGTCGCGGCTGGGTGATGGTCGTGGACGGCACGGTGTCGGAAGTTGTATGAGCCCGACGGCGAGAAGGGCGAGGTCGTCTGGAGCCGTGACGGCCGGCTCGCCTTCAGCAAGGAGGGCGGGCGCATGGCCTATGTCGGTCGCAAGGGCGGGAAGGAGTTCGTCGTGTTGGACGGCGCCGCGCCGGGCGCGGCCTACGACTCGGTAGCCAACCTCGACTTCACGCCCGACGGCCGTCACGTCGTCTACACGGCGCGGCGCGCGGGTAAGTCCGTGGTCGTCGTGGACGGCGTCGAGAGTCGCGTGTACGACGCCTTCCTCCCGGCCCGCGAGCACGAACGCGAAGGGACGCTCAACGTCGAAGGCAATACCTCGCTCAGCATCCTCGCACGCCGCGGGCCGGAGCTGCTGCGCGTAGAGATCGAGATCGTACGAAGCATTGGCGTGCGTCACGGCGCCTCTTTGTGGGCGTGGCTGATCCAGGTGAAGATCATGACCCAGAGGGTGAGCGCGAGCGTGAAGAGCGGGAACTGTAACGGCAGCGGCAGGGAGTAGACGAGGAGGACGACCGGCAGCCAGAAGCCTATGCCGCTGACGACCGTGGGCAGTATCTTCTGCATGTAGAAGTCGAGGCTCAGCACGCGCGGCATCCCCGAGAAGCGGTAGCCCGCGTGCCTCCACTCGAAGACGACGACCGTGAACGGGATGGTGACAAACGGCGTGAAGACGAACTGGTCGAACGCGGCCTTCTTCAACACGGTGGCGAAGTCAACCCCGTCGCCGAACGCGAACGCCTGCGCGCGATAGAGCACGTCCACCGCCATCCCCATCAGGCCCCAGAAGCAGGCGCCGAACGCGAGGCTGCCCAAGTTCTCGCGCCTCACACGCCAACGCTGGAAGACGGCGACCGTCAGCAGCTCCGGCAACAGCCCGCCCGCCAACGCGCCCGAGACGAGCGAGAATAGGTAACCGCCCTCGCTCTTGAACTCCGCCAGTCGCGCCAGCCACGCGCGCGCCGGCTCCCAGAAGTAGTACGCGAGGACGACCGACACCACGGCCGCCTGAATGACCAGCGCCGGGACGAAGTTCGCGCGCGCCGCGCGCAGCCCCACCGCGAGCGGCCGTTCCTTCTCTTTTGTCATCCAGCTACCAGAGTCCGCCCGCGTCCGACGCCTGAACCCTGCGGCTCTCAACAGTCATCACTTCAACTGGCAGATGTCGAGGACGTTCATGTCCGTGTAGTCGAGGTTCTCGCCGCCCATCGCCCAGATGAACGAATAGCTCGAAGTGCCGCAGCCCATGTGGATCGACCACGGCGGCGAGACGACGGCCTCCGAGTCGCCGAGCACGAGGTGGCGCGTCCGCTCCGGCTCGCCCATGAAGTGCATCACGCGCTGCCCCTCTTTCAGATCGAAGTAGAAGTAGACCTCCGAGCGCCGGTCGTGCAGGTGCGGCGGGCAGGTGTTCCAGACGCTCCCGGGCTTGAGGAGCGTGACGCCGAGAAGCAGTTGCGAAGACTTGCAGACGGCCGGCACGACGTACTGGTAGATGGTGCGCTCGTTCGAGGTCTCCTGCGAGCCGAGGTTGAGCGGCACGGCCTGCTCGACGGAGATGTGGACGACTCTCGAAGCGCGCGTGCGCGGGCGTCGAGGCGAGGTAGAAGCGCGCGGGGTTCGCGGCGTCGGCCGACTCGAACGTCACTTCGCTACTTCCCATCGGCACGTACAGACAGTCCTTCGGCTGTAGCTCGTACCGCTCGCCGTCAACCGTCACCTCCCGCTCCCGCGCCGACGTTGACCGCGCCCAACTCCCTCCGCTCAAGGAACGGCCTGCCCTTCGCCGACGCGGGCTCCTGCTGCACGGGAAACGAGAGGGGCTCGCCCGCGGGCGCGGCGCCGCCGATGACGAAGCGCTCGTAGTGCAGGTAGTTCAGGCGCAGCTCCCCTTCGGCGAACAGCTCGGGGATGTGGTAGCGGTCTCGCAGCTCCTCGTTCGTCGCGCCCTCGACCGAGCCGGGGTGCGTGGCATAGTAAGTCTTCCGGAACATCCGATTCCTTCCCTCCATCTGTTTTGAGAATCAGCATAGCTCACTCGCCCCCCGGCCGCGACAGACGGAGGCGCCTTGAGGAAGTATAATGGCCCCATGCCCGAGTACCTTGATACAGAGGCTTGGAGCCGCCGCCACCTCTTCCGACTCTTCAAGGATTACGACGACCCCTTCGTCAACATCTGCGCGGACGTGGACGTGACGCCCCTGCTCGCTTTCGCGCGCGAGCGCGGGCTGTCGCTCTTCGTCACGTACCACTTCCTCTCGACGAAGACGGCCAACGAGCTTGAGCCCTTCCGCTACCGCCTGCGCGGCGAGCGCGTGCTCGTCCACGAGCGCGTGGACGCGGGGGCCATCGTCCTGCTCGCCGACGACAGCTTCACCTTCGTCTACTTCGACTACGAAGAGGACTTCGCGAGCTTCCACGCGCGCGCACGGGCGGCGGTCGAGCGGGCGCGTGCGGAGCCCCCGCCCCTCGACGCGCGCGCCGACCGCGACGACCTCATCTATCACTCGGTCATCCCCTGGGTCTCGTTCACAAGCATCTCGCACGCGCGCGACTCGCGGCGGCAGAGCGGCATCCCCAAGATCGCCTTCGGCAAGTACCGCGAGGCGGGCGGGCGCGTGCTGATGCCCGTCTCCGTCGAGGTGCATCACGCGCTGATGGACGGCCTGCACATCGGCCGCTTCTTCGAGCGGCTGGAGGGCCACTTCAAAGACCCGCGCGCCGCGCTCGGGCTATGAGCCGGGGTAGTCGAGCAGCCCCGTGTGCATCGTCATCTTCCACTCGCCGCCGACCTTCGAGTAGACCTTGCAGGCCCTCCCCTTCCAGTGCTGCTCGCGGCCCGACGCGTCGCGCCAGAGCGTGTCCACGTCCACGACGGCGAAGGCGCCGTCCCGCTCTGCCGTGACGACGACCTTCCGTATCTCGCGCCGGTTGTGGACCAGCTCGTGCGTGTCGAAGAGCTGCTGCCAGTTCCGGCCCCAACGGTCTTCGTCGTACCTGCCGGCCCAGAAGACCCAAGTGGCGGGGTCGTGATGACGCGCGGTCGGCGGCCACGGCCAGACCATGTCCGGGTGGAAGACGCTCAGCAGGAGCCTCACGTCCTGCGTGTCCCAGGCGCGCGTCTCCCGGTTGACGATCTCTCTTATCTCCGCTTCGACTTCGCTCACACCGAACCTCCGCTATTGTGAGATGGGGTTTAACCACCGCAGACGGAGAGGCACAGCTTAATGCTTATAGCTGTGCCTCTCCGTCTGCGGTGGTTAAGCCTTCCTGTTCAGAAGACGAACTTGAGGGCGAGTTGGAGCTGGCGCGGGTCGCCGACGCCCTGGCGCAGGAAGCCGTCGAAGTTGAAGAGCGGCGACCCGATGGTCGGGTCGATGTTGTTGTCGGCGTTGAAGGTATTGAACATCTCGACGATGGGGATGAGCGAGTAGCGCTCGCCGAATTTGATGGGCCGCTGAAGGCGCCAGTCGAAGGAGAAGAACTCGTTGTTCTTGCGCAGGGTGTTGCGCGGGAAGCAGCGCGTGGCGCAGCCGGCGGAGGACTTGGGCTGCGCCGTGTGCGCCTGCACGCGCGCGTTCAGCTCGAAGCCGCCCGGCACGTCCACGTTCGAGTAGAAGTTGAAGCGGTGGCGGATGTCGCGGTCCGAGAGCGCGTAGTCCTTGCTCAGGTCGAAGAAGTCCGCGGCGCGGTCGGTGAACGGGTCGCGCTCGTTCGAGTCGTCGTCCATGTCTTTGGCGAACGTGTAGTTCAACTCGAACTGGTAGCCGCGGCTGAAGCGCTTCCGCATCCCGGCCGTGAAGGCGCGGTAGAGCGACTTGCCGTTGGCGCTGGTGACCAGCGTCTCGCCGAGGAACGGGGCGAAGAAGCCCGCCCGGGCGTAGTCGAGGAAGCGCGTCAGGTGGACGCCCTTCGCGTGCGTGAAGTCGAAGTAGAGCGAGAGCGTTCGGGCCAGCTCCTGCTCGTAGGCGACGTTGGTGGTGTAGATGCGCGGGTTGGCGTAGTCGCGGCTGAAGACGCGCACGCCCGAGAAGCACGGGAAGGGGCTCGTGACGCTGCCGTTGGTGCAGGAACTCGCGGTCGGCGTCACCAGCCCCGGCCACACGGGGCGGACGGTCGGGTTGGCGAAGGCGCCGCCCGCGATCGTCTGCTGCTGGACGCCGTTCGTCGTGATCGAGCCGACCTGCGACAGCATGTTCTGGCGCGCGTAGTAGATGCCGTAGCTCGCGCGCAGCACCGACTTGCCGTTGCTGCGCACGTCCCACGCGAAGCCGACGCGCGGCTGGAACTGCTTCTTCGGGCTGTGCAGCGTGCCGTCGGAGGGGAAGCGCGGGTCGCCCAGGAAGATGCCGTAGGCCGTCTGCGCCGGGTCAACCTCCGGCTCGGGGAAGATCTGCGCCTCCCAGCGCAGGCCGTAGCTCAAGGTCAGGTTGGGCCGCACCTGCCACTTGTCCTGCGCGAAGAGGGCGAGGTCTTCGTTCTTGATGTCGGAGGCGCCGGCGGCGTCGGTCGCGGGGCCGTCGGGGCCCGCGCCCTGTAGGAAGAGCAGGAGCGGCGTGCCCGCGCCCGCGCACGAGGGCGCCGCGAGGGTGGTGAACGTGCCGTCGGGGCAGCGCCCGGCGTCGGGGCCGAAGCCCGCGCCGAGGCTCGCGGGCGAGGCGTAGCGGAGGAAGCCCGTCACGCTGTCGAAGATGTAGCGACCCTGGAAGAAGCCCCGGAAGACCTGCGAGTTGCGGCTGTGCAGCCACTCGCCGCCGAACTTCGTCGTGTGGTCGCCGGCGACGATTGAGAAGTTGTTCTTGAACTGCGCGCGCCAGAAGGTCTCGTCCACGTTGGGGCCGAGGAAGAAGGGGCTGCCGAAGCGGAACGTCGGCTCGGTCGTCGAGAAGAAGCCGCCCATCGCCGTGTCGGCGGGGATGTTCGACGGCGTGGCCGCGCGCGGCCGCTCCTCGCGCCCGTAGGTGAAGTGGAACTCGTTGACCTTCGTCGGCGAGACGGTCGAGAGCAGGTTGAGGTTGAAGGCGTGAATCTTTGAGGGGCCTTCGGTGCCGTTGGCCGAGTTGCCGTAGGTCGGCACGTCGAAGGTCTGGTTCTCGTTCTTCGAGTGGTCGAAGTTGTGCGAGAGCGTGAGGTGGTTGTTCCGGGTCAGCTCGAAGTCGAACTTGCCGAGGATGGCCGAGTTGCGGATCGGGCGCTCGATGGGCAGCCCCTCCTCCTGGCCGCGCGACGCGCGGAAGAAGCCGAGCAGCGCGAGCCGCTGGCAGTCTGTGTTCGAGTTGATGAGCGCCTCGTTGGCGACAATCGTCGGCGCGCTGACGGGGCAGGGCGTGGCGCCGACCTGCTCCGACAGGTTCGCGCGCGTCAGGCTCTCGAAAATCTGCTCGTAGGCGACGAAGAAGAACGCCTTGTCCTTCTTGATCGGCCCGCCGGCATTGCCGCCGAACTGCTCGCGGTGGAAGTCGGTCAAAGACCTCCCGTCGGACGTGTTCGCCGTCAGCGCTTCGAGCCGCTGGAAGTGGAAGAGCGAGCCGTGGAACTCGTTGGTGCCGGACTTGGTGACGACGTTGACGACGCCGCCCGCCGTGCGGCCGAACTCGGCCGTCGCGCCGGTGGCGACGACCTGAAACTCCTTGACGGCGTCTAAGGGGATGTCGATGGCGGCGCGCTGGCCGCCCGCCTGCTCGCCGAAGAAGCCGTTCATGTAGTCGCCGCCGTCGAGGCTGATGTTGTTGAAGACGCCGCGCTGGCCGGCGAAGTTGATCTCGTCGCCGTCCGGCCCCTGCGTGATGGAGACGTTGGGCGTGAGCGTCAGGAGGTCTTCAAACTTGCGCCCGAGCACGGGCAGGTTGCCGACCGCGCGCTCGTCGAGCGTCGTGGTGGTCTGCGTGCTCGCGGTGTCGATGAGCTGCACGGCCGAGACCGTGATCGTCTCGTTGAGGCCCGAGACCTTCATCCGCAGGTCGAGGTTCGCGGCCTGCCCGACGGTGAGCGTGAACTCCTCCTGCTTGAGCGTGGCGAAGCCCTGCTTCGAGGCGGTGAGCGTGTAGCGGCCCGGCGGGAGTTGCAGGAAGACGAAGCGGCCGCCGTCGTCGGTCGCGAGCGTCCTGGTCAGGTTGGTCCCGACGTTCCGCACCTCGACCGAAGCGCCGGGCACGGTCGCGCCCGCCTCGTCCTCGACCGTCCCCTGGATGACGCCCGTCGTGATCTGCGTCTGCGCCGCCGCCGCCGCGGACGCCAACATCAGGACGAGCAGCAGCCCGCGTGTGACACGGAAGATTCGCCCGGCAGGTTTGAAGTCGATAGGGGGACGCATAGTTTCTCCAGTCTGCGTTTGAAGAGACGTTAAGCTCGGCCGCCCGACGGCGGCGGGTAGAGAGGTGCGGGGCGAAGCCTTCGAGCGTCTACGGTGCGAGGGTGGATAAACCGGAACGGGACGGCCGATGTTAATGAGGCGGCGTCGTGCCTGTCAACGTAAATGCGCGCGGCGTTCGGCCGGGGTTCAGATGCGTGTAACTTTATCCATCGCCGGCGCGGCTCAGAGCCAGCCGGTGCGCTTGAAGACGAGGTAGAGGAGGGCCGCCAGGCCGAAGGTCACGCCGAGCACGACCGGGTAGCCGTACTCCCACTCCAGCTCGGGCATCGCCTTGAAGTTCATCCCGTAGATGCCCGCGACCATCGTCGGGACGGCGATGATCGCGGCCCACCCGGCGAAGCGCTTCGACACCTCGTTCTGCGCGATGGAGATGAGCGAGAAGTTGGCTTCGAGGGCGGTCGTCAGGAGTTGGCTCGCGTTATCGAGCATCTCGTTGATGCGGATGACGTGGTCGTACACGTCGCGGAAGTAGGGACGCGTGTCCTCCGGGATCAGTTCGAGGTCGAAGCGCGTCAGGCGGTTGCAGATGTCGATGAGCGGCGAGACGGCGCGCTTGACTTCGAGCAGTTGGCGCTTGAGCTGGTAGATTTGTGCCGTCGTCTCGCGCGTGGACTTCTCGCCGAAGATCTGCTCTTCGAGCCCTTCGAGCCCTTCGGCCAGCGCGTCCACGACGGGAAAGTACTGGTCCACGATCGAGTCCATCAGGGCGTAGAGCGCGAACCCCGGCCCCTTGCGCAGCAGTTGCGGCGTCGTCTCGCAGCGCGCGCGCACGCCCGCGTAAGGGAGCGAAGGCCCGTGCCGCACCGAGACGATGAAGTTCTGGCCGACGAAGAAGTGCGTCTCGCCGAACTCGATCCGCCGCAGCTCGGCGTTCACGCGGGCGGTGCGCAGCACGACGAAGAGCGAGTCGCCGTAGGTCTCAAGCTTGGGGCGCTGGTGCGCGTGAAGAGCGTCTTCGACGGCGAGGTCGTGCAGCCGGAACTCCTGCTGCACCTGCCGCAGCAGCTCGGCGCTCGGGGCGTGGAGCCCGATCCAGGCGAACCGGCCGGGCTCTTCGAGGGCGCGGCCGATGTCACACATCTCGAAGGCGGCGACGCGGCGGCCCTCGGAGTAGGCCACGCAGTTAACGACCGCGCTCGCGGCGGGGACGACCGTCCAGTCCAGTTCGGCGCTTAAATGTATCTCGTTCAAGATTCTCCTCGCCGGAGGCCGGGGTAAGCGCCGCGGATGATATCACGTCCGGGCCGGCGTCCGGCCGCCCGCGAAACTCACCCCCCGAAGACGGCGACGGCGCGCACGGGCGAGCCCGTCCCGCCGCGTATCTTTAAAGGAAGGCCGACGAAGCGGAAGCGGCCCCGGCCGACCAGCAGGTGCAGGTTGCACATGTTCTCGTAGTGCGTGAAGTTCAGCTCGCCGCAGACGTGGTGGACCTCCTTGTTCGAGACGCCGCGCACGCCCGGCGCGGCCGGCTCCACGCCGAAGGCCGCAATGCCTTGCCCGCCCAGCCAGCGCGTCGCCGCGACGCTGACGCCCGGCCCGCGGTGCCAGTCCTCCGTCTCGTACGCGCGCCGGTAGTGGTCCGTGTAGAGCAGGACCGTGTCGCCGCGCCTTATCTCAAGGCCGGCGCACGCGAGGGCGCGCTCCAAGTCTTCGACCTCTATCAACTCCATCAAACCCTTGTGCGAGAGGTCGAGGCAGATGCCCTCGGTGTAGAAGTTCGTCAGGGGCATCGTGTCGATGGACTGCGCGCGGTGTCGGCGGCCCATGTGGCTGATGGCGTCAACGTGCGTGCCCGTGTGCTCGCCCAGCTCAAGAAGGTTGACGGCCGGCGAGACCACGCCGGTGTCTTTGACGCCTTCCAGCTCTTCGTGCGACAGGTGGACGGTGACCTTCACCTCGGGGAGCCCGGGGAAGACCGCCATGCCCGTGAATATTTCCTGACTCAGGTCGATGATCTCGAACACGCCTTCAATCCCCTTTCAGAGTTCGGCAGAGTATAATGCCGAGCGATGGCGACGAAGAAGTACAGACTCCAGCCGGTGCTGGGCGCGCGCGAGCAGACGAAGCGCGAGGCCGAGCGCCTTCTCGCCGCGCGCATGGCGCAGCTCGCGGAGGCCGAGGAGGAGTTGGCGCGGCGCCGCGGCGCCGTCGAGGAGTGTCGCGCGAGGCAAACGTCGGCGCGCGCCGAGATGTTGGAGGCGATGAAGGGCGGGGCGGCCGCTTCGCAGGCGCTCGCGCACCGCACGCACCTCGCGGACCTGCGCGCGCAGGAGGAGACTCTGCGCGCCGCGGCCGAGGAGCAGAAGGGCGCGGTCGCGCGTTGCGAGGCGGAGGTCGAGAGGTCGCGCGCCGCGCTCGTCGAGGCCGCACGCGAGGTGCGCGTCATCGAGAAGCACAAAGAGAACTGGCGCGAGCGCGAGCGGCGCGAATCCGTTCGCCGCGAGCAGAAGATTAACGACGAGATCGGCGCCATCCTCCACGAACGCCGCTCGTCGGAATGACCGTTCGCCCCGCGCGCCGAAGGCCCGCTGTTGCCCGCCCCGCCCCGCGCGTCTATAATCCCCTCAGTACACTTCAGAACATTTGTTTTTTTCGTTTTTCGGAAGGCGACGCGGCCGAGTAACAGTCCGCGGTGGGGCGATGCTTCCCCGCGAAGCTTTCCCGGGTGGTCAGAGCGTTTCCCATGCCCGAACGTCCTCGCCCACATTCCAACCTTAAAGGCGGCACGGACGAATCTCGTCTGGTGCCGCTCACGCTCGCGGGGCTCGTCTGCTTCGTCGCGGCGGTCGCGCTCGGCTACGGCGGCTGGCTCCTCTTCGGCACGCACGTGCGCGAGGAGACAGAGCGCGCGGCCGAGCTGCGCCAGAGTCAGCCCGCGCCCGCGACGCCCGAGGCCACACCGGCGGCACCGGCCGGCGGGTCAAGGGGCGAGCCCGCGGCGACGGCCCCCGCGGGTGAACTGCCCGTCCCCGGCGGCGAGGTCACGCTCGGCGGCGAGGGCACGGGGCTCCCGCTGCGCCGCGTCGTCGTCAAGCCCTTCCTCGTCGCAGAGACCGAGACGACCAACGAGCAGTACCGCGAGTACCTGAAGGCGACCGGCCGTCCCGCCCCCTCCCACTGGAAGAACGGCGAGTTCCCGCCCGGCGCGGCGCTCGAACCCGTCTCGGGCGTGACGTGGCAGGAGGCGGGCGACTATTGCAAGTGGCTCTCGGGCAAGCTCGGCGTAACCGTCCGCCTGCCCGTAGAGGCCGAGTGGGAGCTGGCGGCGCGCGGCCCGCAGAATTTGAAGTACCCGTGGGGCAACGAGTGGGACGAGCGCGCCGCCGCCTCGACCGAATCCGGCGGGCGCGTGCGCGCCGTCAAGAGCTACCCCGCGGGGCGCTCGCCCGTCGGCGCCCACGACATGGCCGGCAACGTCTGGGAGTGGGTCGAGGACGAGGCGACGGACGAGGAGGGGCGGCCGAAGACCGAGGGCGACGCCAAATTGCGCGTCATCCGCGGCGGCGCGGCGACCGAGCCGCGCGCGTTCGTGTCGGGCGCGGCTCGCTACGAATTTCGGGAGGACAAGGGCTCCGCGCGTCTGGGTTTCCGCTACGTCGTCGTCCGCGGGGACGGCGCGGCCAGACCCGACGCGCCCTGAAGCCGCGGCGCCGCGAAGAAACCTTCCGGCCCCGCGCGAGGATAACTCTATTGTAACGTCATCCTGACACAATCGAGTTATTGAAGATGAAAGACAAGAGTTGTGAGTCTCGCATTCTCCCCCCCACGCAGACGCCGCACGGACGCACGCGGCCGAGCCCTCTAAAACTGCCCGCACTTTTCGTCACGCTCCTCCTGCTCAGCCTCGTCGCCTTCCACGCGGCGCGCGCGCAGACTAAGCCCAACATCGCGGGCGATGTCGAGGGCAGCAGGAAGGAGCGCGCGACGCCGAAGCCGACGAGCGAGCCGCGTCCCGCGCCGCGCCGTAAGCGCACGCCCGCGCCGCGCCCCGCGCCCCCGGGTGCGACAGCCGCGACGGCGGCGCCGCTCGAAGTGACCTTCTACACGGGGCTCGCGGAGGCGGACGTGTATCTCAACCAGAGCCCGACGGCCATGCAGAAGCTCGGGCGCTCGGGGGCCGACGGCCGGCTCGTGGCGCGCCTGCCGCGTGGGCTCCACACGGTCACGGCCAGCCGCCCCGGCTCGCGCGTCGAGCGCCGGCAGATAGACGTAAGGCCGGGCAGCACCACTTTCATCTTTAACCTCTCCGAATCTCCCAACGCCCCCGTCGGCTCGAACGTCGCCGCGCCCTTGACGGCCGGCGACGTGTTCAAGCGCCACCTCGACCCGAAGCAGACCGACGCGGTGACCGTCGCCGAGTGGCAGTTGGCGCAGGCCGAGACGGCCGCGGCCTTCGCCGCCAACCCGCTCGACCCGCAGCTTGAGGCGCAGGCGCTCTACGCGCGCGGGCAACTGGCCTTCCTGCGCCGCGACTTCGCGCGCGCCATCATCGACTTCAACACGGCGGCGCTCAAACTGCCCTCGTCGGCGCTCGCCTTCTACGGGCTCGGCAACGCCTACCTCGGCCTGGGGCGGCTCGGCGAGGCCGCGCGCGCCTACCAGCAGGCGGCGGCCATCAGCCCGCAGCTCGCGATAGCCTACAAGGGCTCGGGCGACGTGCTCGCGCGCCAGAACAAGAACAAGGAGGCGTTGCGCAGCTACGAGCGGGCGCGCGTCCTGGGCTATACTTCGACTGCCACGAGACAGGTCGCCGCCCGCATCCTTCTCAAAGAGCGCCGCTGGGCGGAGGCTTTGAGGGAACTGCTGGAAGTGTCGAAAGCGGCGCCCACGGCCGAGGTCTTCGTCGGCATCGGCGACGCCTACGTCGGGCTCGAACAACCCCTGAGCGCGGCCCCGGCCTACCGGCGCGCGCTCGAACTCGACCCGAAGTCGGCGCTCGCGCACTACAAGTTCGGCGAACTCGCCTACGCGCAGCGCGAGTACGCGGCGGCGGCCGAGTCCCTTGAGCGCGCGCTCGCGCTCGACCCGGCCGGCGCGCTCATCGACCGCGGGCGCGCGCGCGAGCTGGCGAATAAGGCCGCGTCGAAGGTGCGGGCCGTGAAGTAGGACTGAGAGCGGTAAACTTGATAAAGGAGCGGGCGGCGGCCCCACCGCGCGGCGGCGGCGTCAGGCGTCGCCCGGAGTCGTTTCATGAAAAGGGCAAACAAAGAACAGTCGTCACGCCCGCGCGCGCGCGCCGCGTCGCTCGCCTGCGCCGCGCTCGCGCTCTTCGCAGGGGTCTCGGCGCACGCGGCCGCGCAGCAGGGGTCTAAGCCGAACATCGCCGACGAGGTCGAGGGCAAGAAGGTCCTCCCGACCGAGGCCGACCCCAAACTGCCCGCGACGCCCGGGCGCAAGGCGCCGCAGCCCAAGCCGCCCCGGCCCCCCGCGCCGTCCTACGAGGTGACCTTCAAGACCGACATCCCCGAGGCCGAAATCTTCATCGTCGCGGGCAACTCGTCATCCTCCGCGCAGAGCCTTGGCAAGACGGACGCCGACGGCAGGCTCACGAAGCGGCTCCCGCGCGGGACGTACAACCTCCTCGCCAGCCGCCCCGGCTACCGCATCCAGCGCCAGCGCGTCGAAGTCCGCTCGAGAGGCCCCAACGACGTGAACTTCAACCTCGCCATGCCCGCCGTCGCGAAGAAGGCGGAGGCCGAGGCCGCGCCGGAGCCGACGCCCACGCCCGCCGAGACGCCGGAGCCGGAGCCGACGGACCCCCTGGCCGACGCCGACGCGCTCATCAAGCGCTTCCTCGACGTGAAGGAGACCGAGGCGGTGAAGGCCGAGGAGTGGCGGGCGATGCGCGAGCGCACGAACGCCGCCTCGAAAAAGACCCGGCCAACACGCAGCTCAAGGCGCGCGTGCTCGCCTCCGACGGGCAGCTCGCCTACCTCGCCGGCGACTTCGCCAACGCGCTCGTGGCCTTCAAGCAGGCGGCGCTCGCCCAGCCCGACTTCGCGCTGGCGCACTACGGCCTCGGCAACGCCTACCTCGCCACCGACCAGCCGGCCGAGGCGTTCAAGGCTTACTCTCAGGCCGTCAACCTCAATTCGGAGCTGGCGCTCGCCTACCGCGGATGGCGACGCGCTCACCAAGCAGAACAAGACGAAGGAGGCCGCGGTCTTCTACAACCGCGCGAAGAGCTTCGGCCAGCAGCTCCCGGCCGACACGGGGCTCGCCTTGGCGCGCGAGCTGAAGAAGCGGAAGCGCTGGGCGCAGGCGCTCAAGGAGTTTCAGGACGTGGCCGCGACGAAACCTTCGATCCGAGGTCTACGTAGGGATCGGCGACTGCTACGTCGGGCTCGAACAGCCCTTGAGCGCCTCGCAGTCCTACCGCAAGGCGATTGACCTCGACGCGAAGTCGGCGCTCGCGCACTACAAGTTCGGCGAGGTGATGCAGAAGCTGCGCGAGTATCCGGCCGCGATGGAGGCTCTTGAGCGCGCCATCGCCCTCGACCCACAGGGCACGACCATCAACCGCAAGCGCGCGCGAGATGGCCGACGACGTGGCCGACAAGCTCAAGAAGACGAAGTAAAGGCCAGCTTCGCGAAAGAAGCCGCGAAAGGAGCACGA